>CAVQSN010000001.1:0-1667500 GCA_963715965.1 uncultured Acidobacteriaceae bacterium
GCAGGCACCGCTGGGCTGCTGTTGCTGTTCATTGCGCTCGCAACTCCTGAACGAATGAAATTGGTATTGAGGGAGCAGGTGGCGCTGTCGACGACGCCAGGACAGTAGACGTGGACGACGCGCCCCCACCGCCCGACGCCGTGGCGCCAGCCGAAGCCGAACTCGCTCCCGCCGCAAAGCCGCTAACTCCAGCCAGGGCGGCGCCGGCAGCAACTCCGCCTGCTCTCACCAGCGCAAAGGTGGTTGACCCGACATCACCGGAGATGATCCTTTTCGCGATGAAGGGAATCAGCGCGATGGCTAAGGCGTAAAAGATGCTGACCAGCCCTAGGATGATCGAGTCCCCCGCCCCCTTCAGAAAACCAAGGAACCCGTTGCCAAGGATGTTGTTCACTTGGTTGACCTGAATGGCGGTGATCAGCGCGCCGAACACGGCGTAGAGAATTCCCCAGGCATTCCAGATCATCACGTTGACGGCATACGACTTCCCCAACTGGCCGACCCCCGGGATGGGAATGAGCGCGAGCACCAACGGGCCGACCACGTAAAGGATTGCGCCAAACAAGGTGTAAAAGAAACAGAACACGATCATCGCGAGGGCATAGAGAAGGTAAGCAACCACGAGCAGAACCACTGTGATCGTGGCGGCTGCATCGCCCGTGATGATGTCCGTGAGCGTCAAGGAGGGGTTATTGGCGAACTGTTGTTGGAGTTGTCCCATCCAGCTCTGAAACATGTCTCCCGCACCGGAGCTGCTGCCAATGGAATTTGCGATCGTGTTAAAGGAGCCGTTGACCCCGCGAAACACGGTTGCCCAGTTGGAAACGATCATGGCTACCACCAGATACTTGATCGCCGTTCCAGCCAGCGCCTGCAGATCGCCTCCGCGAAACGCCGCCTGATAGAGGCCAATCAGGAAGCCAATCAGCAGGATCGCGAATGCGATGTTCGTGACCGTCGAGATGATCGCAGTGCCGTCGATCCCGGCTAGCGCCGTGTTTAATAGTTGCTGGAAATAAAACACGGCTACTGAACCCCCGGTTGCAAGACCTGGTTGCCCGTAGACTGAAGTGTCGCTGCATGAGAAGCGCTGAACTTGAGCTGACCGCTCGAGTTCGCCAACTCGATTGAGCGCACTCGTACCAGTTCTGCCATCGCGGATTGCGTGTATGCGTTGGCCCTCACCAGCCATGCCGCGGTCTCAGCTTCCAAAATCGTGGAACTGCCGGGCGCGGCGGTTTGCAATTGCTGATTGATCTGTTCGGCTGCCTGAAGCTCCAGGTTGGCCAGGGCATCGATTTCAACCGCCTTTTTCATGGCGGCTTGTGCTTCCGCGTCGGTCATATCGACCATGTTCCGGACCGATTGGGGCGCGTTCGCCGGCGGCATCACGGTCCCATACAAAGCGGAGTAGTTGCTTGTGATTTGAGGCATTGCGCCCGGATTGCCTGAGAGCAGGCTCTGTTCGAGCAGTTGCGGCGTGGGCAGCGTCGCGCTCGATATCGGCAGCTGGAATAACTGACGCATCTGGACGAATTGGCTTTGAAATTGGACAGCCATGTTTCTGGCTTGACTGATCGCGGCCATGGGAAACACCACTTGCTGCTCGAAATTTGCCGATTGCTGTTGACTTTGCTGGATGGAACCAAGCGGCTGAGCAACGACGCTCCGCAGGAGGCCGGAGATCGTGTTGAGTCCGACTTGCATCATGGCGCAGCATGGATCGAGTCCAAGCTGGCTGCGGGCCTTACTGGGGAGCAGGGCGACCACGATGGCCAGACCGCATATTGCGACCACTGCGTTCCGAAGGATTTTCCAAGTACGTGAGAGCATGGGCAATTTCATTTTTTGAACTCCTTATGGATGAGCTAGGACTTGCTGGATCTGGTTGAGAAGAGTTTGCGTCGTCGTGGCGCTGTGCTTGAGCGTAGCATTCTGGTGCGCGAGTTTCGTTGCTTCCTGGCGCAGTTGAGCAGCAAGCATTTTCGCGAGCTGCGCCTGAGTTTCGAGATCGGCGACGCGGGCCTGGGCGGTGACCATGGACGCCGATCCGGGAGCCGCAGTCATCGCCTGCTGTTCGAGAGAATCGGCGAGAGTCAGCATCCCCTGAGTCGTCTGGTCGGAGACCATGGAAGTCTTTAGCGAATCCATGGCCATCGCATCGTCGATGTCCATGAGGTTGCGCTGACCCGGTTGGGCAATTCCAGACAGCGCAACCGGCTGGTAGACCTGCGCGTACAGGGAGGGGATCTGGCCGATGGACCCCGACTGGGCGCCTCGGAACATCGACTCCAGCTGCATGGGAAGAGCAAGGGTCGCGCTGTTGTTCTTGAGGCCCTCAATCTGAGACATCAAGCCGGTGTAGTGCGCCCGCGTTGCACTGACAAACGATCTCGTCTGGTTGATCAGGGCCAAAGGCCAGATGATCTCCTGGCGAAAATTGTTCACCGCCGCACTCACCTTCCGCATTTCGCCTAGTACCTCGCCAATCGGGCCCTGGAGCGTGCTTGTGATGGTATGAAGCAGCAACAGAATGTCTGCGATTCCTTGAGCTTGCGTGGTCGAGGGAAGCAAGCACAGGGTGACCACTGCTACAAACAGCCATCGCCTGCTGCGGCTTAATTTGTGTTGAAAGTTGCGAAGGAACTCCAAAGTTTTCATCTTCATATGCGTGTACCTCTTGCGACTTCTCCTGAGATTTCTTCCGGAAGTGGATCAACATCAGCGAGGCCTGCCGGGAACCTCTCGGCCAGCTCGCGATAGGCCTCGATCAAAGGCGCGGCTTTCCTCTGCTCCAGCCACCACGACCGGTACACACGTTCCCGCGAATACGTCGTCATGATCCAGTAGTCGACCGTTGTCGGTGACATGCGAATCGTGTGCGTGGTGTCGGCTTTCTCCCCGATCACGATGAGCGCGTCGGCGCTCTTGCCCTTGATGGGAGCGCTGAAATGCTTGATCTGGTTCAAGGCGGTGTCGTTCAGGTGCAGGTGCTCCCGCAGGGCGGTCATGTCTCCCGGTTGCTGGCCGATGATCTTGGTGGTCGAGTTCTTTACGATGCCCGCCCCGTGCGGCCTGGGCTTCGATTCCGTCCCGACAAAATCTTCCGCCGTTTGGCTCATTCCCCAGACGCTCGCATTACGCTTGCGCGCCGTACGAAACAGTTGGACCACTTCGGGCGCCAGCACCGGAGAATCCAGCAGGAACCAGCATTCATCAAGAACCGTGATGCTCCGTCTGCCCGCCTTGCCGGCTGCCCGTTGCGCGGTGGCGTGAGCGATGAGAAGGCTCATTGCCGTTTCGAGGCGCCGATCGTCGCTCAATTGCTCCACATTGAAAAACAACCAGGGATTCTCCAGTGAGATCGTTGTGGGACGGTCGAACAACTTCGAATACACTCCCTTCTCGCCGGTCCAGCTGCGCAGCTTGATCGCCGCCAGGTGGGCTTCGTCCATCACGCGTTGGTTCTTTTCCTCGTCACGCCACTGTGACAGTTCGTCGCGAAGGTCGGAGAATGTTGGAATGGGAGTCGAGGGCCGGATTGCCGCCCTCTTATAAGTCCGAAGAATGGCCTCCGTGATGAGGTTGTCAAGAAGTTGCGTGTCTTCGGCCCCGCCCTCGCCGAGCATGTGGCGCGTCAGATTTTTCAGAAACGCGACCTGATCCTTGCTCGGTTCTCTTTCTCCTTCCGGCAGATCCCACGGGTTAATCGTTTGTTCGCTATCGAGCGACATGGTGATCATCCGTCCGCCCATCAACTCGACCAGTGGACGATACGAGTCGCCACGCTCGAGGATCGAAATCAGCGGGTTACTCCGGGCGGCCATCAGAAGAAACTGCTGCACCATGACGGTCTTTCCGCCGCCTGTCTTGGCCATCACGAGCATGTTCGCGTCGCTCAAGCCAGGATCGAAGGGCGAGAAAGGAATGAGCTGACGGTAGGGAGTTTCAAGCAGGAACAGCGGTGACCGGGGTGTTCCGCGCCAAGGTGTCTCTACCGGCACAAGATCCGCCGCATTTGAGGTGAGCAAGTCCTGGTCTCGCTTGTCCGGCTCCGCCATTGCCGGAAGTGAGCTAAAAAACAGGCGCTTCTTCGCCAGCGACTCAGCAACCGCCTTCGCGCCGTTCATGCGGGAAATCGCGTAGAGAAGCTGTTGGCGCTGGTTGTCGATGGTTCGCTCTGATTGCTCTAGTTCTGCGGTCGTTATTGCGGGGCGTGAAGTGCGCGTTCCGATGACTAGGCTCAGCTTGGCCGTCTTCACGGAGCTCGAGATGATGTCCTGTTGCACCCTGACTAGTTGGGACTCGGCAACCTGCGCTTCCACGTTGGTCCGAAATCCACCGTTCGAGTCGCGTTGCACGGCCTGCATCTTGCGCAAGCGGCTCTTGTAGCCTTTGAGCACTTTCGCCTGGTCAGGAATCGCGATCTGCGCATTGACAATGAGCGGGAAATCAAGACCGATCAGTTCTCTGAGGATTCCGGGGAAAGTGGCATCCGGGAGTTCCTTCAGGCTTACAAAGGAATAGAGGAGTCCACCTACATTTAGATAGGAGTCCGTTTCATCTGCAATATTCGTGTCAACAATTTGCTCGCGGGCGCTCCGGTATTCCAGTTGCTCTTCACCACGCCTGTAAGGCCGACGATCCGGCGACAAGGGATTGAGAGCTCGTTTTGCTTCAAGAAACAGATCCTCATCGGTCAGCCGGCGTGCGCCGAGTTCTGCGGCTTCGAGCGTCGTTTCGAGACCACGCAGCAGACTCTCGAATTCTGCCAGCAGTTGCAGGTGCTCTTGCTGACTGCGCTCAATGCACTTCCGCGCCGATAAGCTGAAGGGTTTGCCCGTCGGCTTGAGCGGTTTACCCGCAATACGGCGATGAACGACCGGGTCCCAGATGAAGTAAACGTGCAAGAGAGGCCGCATGTAGTGGCCATTCGCCTCTTTGATTTGCCATCGTTCGACGCGCACCTCGTCGAGAGCAATTACTTCCAAGCGTTCCGATTGCTGCGCTTCGGCATAACGCTCAAGCAGATCTCCGAGTATCCTCCACTACTTCGTAGCGGAACTGTACTCTCATGCTCTGTTCCGGCAGAGAGCGAAGGAGCGCCTCCAGCATCAACTTCCCGCGGTCTCGGCCTTCGTCGCTCGCGAAATACGAAGCCAATCCCTTCAACTCGTATCCGGCGACGAAGGCACCATTCGTGCGAACCACAATGTTGTCCAGGTAGTCGCGGACGGGCAATTGCTCGCACAATGCCGGATCGTGGAGTTTTCGTTCGTGTTGTTCAAGAGTTACCGGCACCGCTATTCCTCCCTCAGGTACGCCGACCGGATTTCGCGGTCGCGTGCGATCGCGCAGTAGGCATGAGGCTTCATGTACCAGCAAGCAAGATCGCGAACGTAGCCCCGCGGCTTGCCATACTTGAAGGCCATCAGCACTGGCACCATGAGCAGTGGCACACCGTATTGGAGGACAATGCTCATTGGCATTCCCGCGACCTCACCTCCTACGAAATGACCGACCACGTTCATGATGGCTGCCGCACCTAGCACGATGAAAAGGTCCTCCAATTCCAGAAGCATGAATGTCACTCTCGTCTGTAAATTGCGATTCACGGGTGTCACATGCAATGGCATCGCCTACTCCTAGCGCACTCCGGCCGTTCCGTGTTGAATCCAGAATTCTCCTAAGCGCAACAGTCCCGACAGCCCGAAGCAGCACATCGCTGCGACCAGGTTGCGCACCCAGGCTTCGCCGATCGTCATCCGTTCGAGCAATCCCGCGAAGTGCACGACCGCGAGCACAACCTGGCCGGCCCCGTACAGTGGCAGAAGAACGTTCCCAACCCAGTTCACCAGCGTGAGAATTGAGATCCAGTAGCGGTCTGGGTTGTTCCAGGAGGCTTGGTTGCTGAAGGACTCCATGACGCGCAACAACCCAGAGCACATCAAAGAAGCCAGCGCCGCGTAACCGAGCTGTTGGTACTGCTGCCCCTTACTGAAGCGGTAAATCGCCGCGGCGGCGAACAGACCTGCCATGGTCGGCATGATGACGTTGCCCAGCCAGTTCGTCAGGTTGAGCAACCCGTTTGAAAGATTCACAGGATCACCTCCAATCCTCATCAGCCGGCCATGGCCTGGACCAGCTTCCAAATGGCCGAAACACTCAAGAACGCAAGCCCCGACCCCACCAGCGGCATGAATGGCCGATGGCGCGCGTAATTGAAAATCGCACCCACAATCGCCAATCCTGCCGCTTCCGGCAGGATCGTCCCTGCGAGAAAGTTCCAGGCAGCTGTCAGCATGTCCGTGGTTGCGAACTCTGACCCGCTGTTCCAACTCTGGAAAAGCTGGACTGTACCGGACGCAGACAGCAGAAAAATGGCGGAGACGACGGATGCGAGCGGGCTGTATCCCTCCGCCGCATCGAGCGCTGCTTTCAGCACGCAGAAAGCCGCGAGCACGGGAGTCAATCGGGCAACCACGACGTTCGAAACAAAACCGCTGAAGCTCGTCTGCAAGCTCGCGACCCACGAACTGCTGATGCCTCCGCCTTGCGCAGGCATGGCGATACCCTGCGCCGCAAACCAGGAGAGCAACTGCGGAAGCGTCAAGAAAATTACCGACCAGAGGGCCCATCGCTGGAACCTGCCGCCCGCCTGGAAGTTCACGCCGCCTTCCTGCCGCAGTGCGATTCCAGCCAGCACCATCGTGCAGATGGCGGCCGGAACTGCCATGTCGAATAGCAGTGTCAACAGATCGACGATGATTTGGGGTAGCGTCATTGCCCGAGCACTCCGCAGTGATAGTTCTTACTGCACGCCCGCCGTACCGTTCTGAATCCAGAACTCGATGAGGCGAGTGAGGCCGGAGATCACAAGCAGTCCCGCCGCTGTCACCGCCCACCGCATCACACCGCGCCCCTGGGAATAGGAGACGACTGCCATGACCACCGCCAGGGCCGCCCCAACAGGAGAGATCACATTGCCGACCCAGTTCACGAGATTGAGAACTGTTCCTTCGGGTTGGGCCGCGGTTTGACCCTGTACGGCTTGGCCCGTCTGTGGCGACTGCCCAAGGTTTTGGGCGTTGGACACCAAGGGAGAAAACTGGAGCGAACAAATCATCAGCAGATAGACAAGAACAAAACTGCGGCTGGTGTTTCTCCGATCTGGCAATCTCATATGCTCCTCTTTCGGCGATCGCGCCTGAGTTTGATTTCCGCGTTGCATGCAGGAACATAAGGGCGTTTCAGATTTCGGACAAATCAGGATGGCCGTTTGGTCTGACTTCAGAACCGTGCCGCGGGCTTGGAGCCTAAAAGATCGCTGTTTAGAATCTACGAGAATCGTGCGATGCCCATTGATTTCAAAGGACGAGCGTCGCAGTCGGCGCGTGGGAGCAGAAGAGTTGTGCGATGAACAGATGTTTGAGTTTGGTGTATCTCACAAGCCGGCGACAGGTCATATGGAGTGAGAAATCAACTTTCGTATGGCCGACCATCTGCTCGGCGCCAGGCCCATGGATAATAGGAATAGCAACGAGAGCAGGCGGTCACCTCTGAGGACAATCGGGTTTTGAAGAGACCAGCGCGCAATGGCGCCGAACCTAAGGAGGACGAAAGTTGGAGGCTCAATTTAAGCTTCGGGGCGTGACGAAGGACCACCCCGGTCACCAAGTCGCAATGGCACTTGTAGCGGAGCACGACGGTCTCGCACGAAGCGTCGGGAGCGCATTCGCTGTGGCTCCGGGACTGGCGATCACGGCCAGTCACGTCATTGACGACTGTGTCAACTACCAAGAGAAGCGGGATGGCTACAAACGGCGTGATCCGGTCATCTCGCTAACCGCCGTTCAATCGTACGATGACAAAGTTTTCGTGTGGTCCGTCGATTACATTTACGGATCCGTCTCCTCTGATATTGCCTTCTTGCGTTTTGCCCGGCCGAACTGGTGGGGAGATGGACCAGGTCAAGTAAAACCAAAGTACGCGCGGCTCAATCTTAACCCTCCAGCGGTCGGCGATAAGGTTCGAGTGTTTGGATTTCCGAATTCTGAATTACATGAAGGGATCCTGAACATCTTCCCAGCGGAATGTGAGTGTCGAGTGCAAAGCGTCGATGTCAGGACTGATCAGCCCACCTGGTACAAACCGCTCTCACACATCGAGCTTGAGGGTGAGATTGAACATGGAATGAGCGGTGGTCCCTGTTTCGATAAAGACTGGAACGTCATTGGAGTCAATTCGCTGGGATGGGATGGTTTGCAATTAGCCAAGGTCGCACTATTGTGGCCGGCAGTGCGAGTCGAGATCGATCTGTTCAAGACCGGACCATTTCCTGCAATCGAGCTCTTTAAGAGTGGCGATACATCCGCGCTCGGGTATCGGCGGGTACATGTGACTTCTAAGCGAGAGACAAGATTCGCCAATGTCGATCCGGACAGTTTGGTGCCCACGGGTTTCTTGGGAATGACGGAAGGCTTATCAGGGGCAGTCGACTTTTCCGCCGCGGGAGCTCAAGAGGCATTGGCAGAATTGAGGGATAGTCTGGCGAAAGCGCAAAGCGGAGCGACGCCGTTGGATTCGAACAAGATCATTCGGCTTGCCCGACATTACTTCTGGGAACTAGAGGCAGCACTTCGCCTGGCGATCCTTCTGGCAGTTCGGCAAGCGAATCTTTCGGTTCCGGAGCCCCCAAGTTGGGAACAGGTCATCAAGGTGTGGCGAGCGCAAACTCCACCTGGTGATGCGCTCGATGAGATGGCGACCCTCGATTTCGATTGGAACGGAGTGGATCTATTCGAATTGCGGACCTACGCAGAATTAGGCCGAACAGGCGTTCTCGGCCTCCAATCTGTAGTCAGCGTTGAAAATGGAAAGGCCGTGGGTCCCGTCATAGCGGTCTCTCTCGAACCGCCGTGTCGGAAGGGCGGTCAGCAACTATTTCTTCCGGATGGCCTTGATCGGTTCATGGAGGCCAGCAGGAGGTTTGTCCAGAGATTGTTGCGTCTCAGTGGGGCGCCGAAGTAACTTTCTCATTCATCGACAAGCTATTGTTTTTTCCAAGCCGTGATTCCGATTAAGGGAAGTGGATGGTTTCTGAGATCTTGCTGCTGCTCTCTTTGGAATGACGGGCGACACGGATGTCGAGTGGCCTAGCGCATATTGCTGAAACAGCCGACTGTCGCTCCCGCCGAATTTCCCTAGCTGAGAACGTCGTCTACTGCGCCGGTTGGTTGTTTGCGGACGGTTGGTTCAGTTCTTGCTGCAACTGCAATAGTTGGCGCAGTTGCTCAACATTGGCGGAGTTGGATGTAGGGACGGCCCGCCCACTTGGCTGCAGGGGACCCTGACTAGCCTTGGGTGTCTGCTCGAGAACCACGTAGATCGGAGTATCCGCCGAAACAGTCACGACGATGTGCTGGGTGATCGCTAGTCGGGAAACCTCTTCATCTCCCGCCTCGCCGACATTGTTGCTGACACGCTCCCGCATTAGGTCCGACTCGCTTAGTGGCTGGTTCAGACTGCCTTGCCCCACCAACATCGCCCCGACTTGCCCGATTCCTGACAGCGACCTGACTAGGACGTTCTTTCCCGTGTTCTTCCCCTCAACTTTTCCTTTTAGAGGCCGCAAATCTAAATCCGTGGCGGTGGCCTCGATGGGAACGACCGCACCATCCGGCATCAGCAGAGAATCGAACTGGATGTCAACGTAACCTGAACGATCTCCGTTCCGGATGTGGCCAACCGCTTTTGCACCCGCTGGGACAACGATCTCTCCGTCCCGCTCATAGTTGTATTCGATCACAGCCAGCACAGGTGTTCGCACAGCCGTACTAGCCGCTGATTCCAAACGGGCACGCAATCGCGTACCCGTGGCCAGACCCAATCCCAGTTCCGGCGCCGAATTATTCATATCCCGGGCCGGAGTGCTGGCTGAGTTGGCAGAGACGTTTCGCACGTAGATCAACGAAGCCTTCTCCATGGCCTCACGCTCTCCTTTACCCAAGTCTGGAGTCTCGGCACGCCGGCACCCGAGCCTGGCTGATACGGCGGTGCTTGCCAGGGCTGCTGGTCTCCGAAAGGTGGTATCGATCCCAAAGTTCCCGTCCCGCCCGCTCCCGGCGCCCTCGCTGCCGACTTGGTTGCAGTTCGCTGTAGATCTCGTTCGTTGAGGAAGCCTTCATGAGATTCCTTCGTGACGGGCCGTCCAGAATCGGTCACCGGAAGTAGGCTCTTGTCGTTGCTTGCGTTGCCGTTCTCCAAAGCCAAGTCGTCAGCAGCAGTGGTGCCGCGACTCTTCACTTTCTGCGGCGCCCCTCGATGGGGCATAGATGTGGCAACGAAGATCAGCAGGGCCATGACGATCGCTCCGGCTCCAATGATTACGAACCGGTTCTGTTGGATCTGCTGTTTGGCTCTCTGTTTTGCTCTTGTCGCGACCTCCGGCAGTGGGATGGACGCAGGCGCAGGTGGAAGTAGCACATCGTTGAGGGCTTCATCTCCTACTGGTTCCTGAATCGCTCCGGCATTGCCGTTGTCGCTGTGCCCGTTGGGACGAGTCACTTTGCACCTCCCGAGACCGGAGCCACAAACGCAATCGGAGCAAGCACAGGACGATCGACTTCTTCTGCCTGCGCCAACGCAAGCAGGAGCCTTTCGCTGGACTCCTTGAAAGTGGGGCGATCGAACACGACGATGCCATCGGCTCTAGCCCCAGGTGCGAGCCTGCGCGAGGTGATCCAATAATCTTTGATCGCCACAGGCTCAGCCTTAATCGCTTTTCGATGCTTGCCTTTTGATGTCCCCGCAAGCTGTATTTGCGGCGGCAGTACTTCAATGGTCCGTGCAGAAGAGTTCAGAACGGCAAACGGCACGGCCATCTGTTGCTCCTTCTCTATCGCCTGCCCTACCGCAACCTGCAGTTGCTTGCCTTCCCAGTGGGGATTCTCAATCCGTTCTGCCCTGAGCAAATCCTGCTTTTGGCTGCCAGTCTTCTCCTGGGGAGCGCTGGTTGGCTGACTCTCTGTCGCGGCGTTCTTTGTTTCGCCGACCACAAAGATGGGATGAGTCGACGCAATTAGAAAGCCGCGGGGGCGCTCACAATAGAGGACGTAGTCCACGGGTTCACTACGGTCTGCCTTGCCTTGGCTCACCAGGCTCAGCGAGATCTCATGGCCCCCTTTCGTCGTGATCAGGGCGTTTGTTTCCGCAGGTTTCGGGCTCGTTGTTTTGAAAAACACCAACTGCGGCTCAGCATCGGAGTGTTCAGCCTTAAATGATCCCGGATCCCCAAGAACGACCGAACTGACCTCTTCGAGCACTCGCACCGAACTGACGTATCCAGGCCGGAGATGTAAGACCACAACTTGTTCCGGGTCAACATTCAAGTTTACGATTCGCGCCTGCGGAAGCTCAGGTTGCGCAAAAATGATGTGTGGCAGCAGGAGCCCGATTGTTATCAGATACACCAAACTCAAACAATTTTTCATCTCACATCTCTTTCCGAACCGGTGTTCGTAGTTCTTGGATTGATTCTCGTTTCGCGAAGGTAAGCTGTTCTGATTCTTGCTACATAGGTGACTACATCGGGATTACGATAGGCGAGGGTTCGTCTGCCGATTACGTCTTCGCCGGCATAATAAGCTGCCACAACAAGCCTCAGATCGTCGTGAAACAGTCGCATCAGCCACGCGAGGTAGCGCACTCCTCCGGAGATGTTCTGTTCGAGATTGCAACGATCTCTTACTCCCAGCCGCCTAGCTGTCACAGGCATCAACTGCATCAGCCCCACCGCGCCTTTAGGTGAGACCACGCATGGTTGCCAGTTCGACTCGCGTTCGACAATTGCACGCACCAACGCGATCGGTACCCTGTAGTGGTACGCGTAGGATGCGACGTAGTGCTCAGCTTCAACTCGAGCCTGCGACTTCGGCGATTGAGCCCCGCGAATTGAAAATGCCGAAAGCACTTGCGCGAAGATGAGTGCAGCCCTCATGCCGCTATCCCTCGAAGAGCCTCGGCGCTGTACTGCTGAGCGTCAAAGATCAAGCTGGCAAAACCATCCCGCAGGAGCAGTTTGCGACGATCCGCCTCGGTTTTAGCCAGCAAAGGCAGGAGAATGTCTCTCATCTCCGGCGTAATTTGTTCACTTCCCAGAACTTTGAGTGCCTGCGCGAGGTCGAGAATCTCTGAGACCGAGGGCGGTTTCTCCATGCTCCAGCCACGCAAAGCCTTGGCGAGTCCCGCCATGCCGGCGTGGAATTCGTGGCTTGAATCGGGCGTTCTCAGTGCCACAATCTCTGCTTCTCGCTCCGCGGTGGGGTGTTCAACACGGAGATAGAAGCTGCGCCGACGCAGGGGATCGCCGATGCGCCTCTCTTCGTTCGATGTCAACACAACGAAGGGAATGCTCCTGGCTTTTATAGTGCCCAGCTTCGGAATGCTCAACTGCCACACGCTGAGCAATTCCAGTAACAAGGCCTCAAATGCGTGGTCCACTTTGTCCAGTTCGTCGATCAGCAGGACACAAGGCCTTTCGCACTGCAACGCGCGCAAAAGCGGCCCGGCACCGAAAAACTGCTGACTGTGCAACTCCGTCTGCAGGGATTCCCAATCCACGCTGGCGGACTTGGCTTTGAGTTCAACGCAAAGCCTTTGAAGGGGTTCATCGAACTTGCCGATGGCCTTCTCTTCGTTGATGCCCTCGTAGCACTGCAGGCGTTCGACTACGGTTTCCGCCGCATCCGCGACAGCGTATGCCAGCTGAGTCTTTCCGCTGCCGGCGGGGCCTTCCAGCAGCAATGGCTTTTGGAGTCTCGCTGCCAGATACACCGTAGTCGTAGCGATCGAATCGGCAATATAGCCGGCAGCGTGAAGCCTTTCGGCGAGTTCTTCGAGAGATGAAAACACTCCTGCTCCGTTCTGTCCGACCTCAATTCCGGCCCTGACCGTGAAGAAGCTAAGCCCGAACGAAATTTCGGTCAAATCGGCGTGGATCCTCGCCCGAGGAAAGCTGCTGCAGCCCTCATGCAAGTTTTGACCGAATTCTCGATTTGCTCTACAAGCGGTGCATATGGAGGTCCGTTGTGATAGCGAAAACCGGAAACAACGAGAAGCGATTCTTGGGCACAAAGGCGGCGGCCGAGTATTCAGGCATTCCAGCCAGCACGCTGCGGGTGTGGAGATCCCAAGGTGGAGGACCGAGATTCTACAAACCCCGTGGACGCGCGCTGTATGATATAGCCGATCTGGATGAGTTCATCCAATCTAGCGTCCGTGTTTCCTCTGTGCGCGCAAGCAGGGAGGAACGGAATGTCTATCTACCCACGGGGTGATGTCTGGTACTACCTCTTCTATATCAATGGAAGGCGTTACCGCGGCAGCACCAAAACCAAAAACCAGAAGCAAGCAGAGCGAGTCGAGGCTAGAAAACGGGTTGCGGCAGAGGCAGGAGAGTATTTGCGACCCAAACGAGTACCGCTGGTGCGCGAGTTCGGCAAGCAATTCGTTGAGTGGCTCGACAAAACGACGCTCGCCGAGAACACAAAGGCCGATTACAAAAACGGCCGGCGTTTGATCCTGAAGACCCCGTTGTCCGGGATGCGAATCGATCAAATCACGGCCGATGACGTTGAGACCACAAAATTTCACGAATCGCCCTACAGTCGGAACTGTGCCATTCGGACGCTGCGCCGTATGTTGGGTAAAGCCCGTGATTGGAAAGTGCTTCGTGAAGTGCCAAGGATCAAGACGGTCAAAGTCTTCCCCAGGGACCGAATGGTCACTGTCGAGGATGAGAAACGACTCTTGGCAGCATGCAGACGACCCTTGAAAGATGTCCTGACCATCATGCTGGACTCCGGATTGAGAAATGGGGAAGTCATCAGAATGCGCTGGGAAACGATCAACTGGGAAGGCGCCTTCTATTTCAACCCCAGGGGTAAGACGCGTAGAGCTCGTCGGCCAGTGCCGTTGAGTGAGCGCGTGATTGCACTTCTCAGGACAATTCAGCTTGAACAGTTGGGCCTACGCGAGGGTTGGGTCTTTTCTTCGAAGAAGTCTCGCGCAGGCCACATCGGGCTGAGCGGACTCGAGCACGCGTTCAGAGATGTTGCTCGAAAGCTCGAAATTCCGGATGCCCTGAAACTGTACTGCGCGCGGCACACGTTCGGCACAGTCGCAATGGCGGAGACCAAAAACCCGGGACTGGTGAAAGAAGTCATGGGGCATGAAAGTCTCTCGACGACGATGGGCTATCTGCATCCGGAAACGGCGCAGATCAAAGTCGTGATCGATCGGCTGAATCAGCAGAAGTACGTGATGTAGCAACAGCCACAAAAACAGCCACAGTTACGAGTAAGTAAACAGAAGGCGATGGATGGCAAGTCCTTGAAAAGAAGTGGTGAGCGCGGTAGGAATCGAACCTACAACCTACTGATTAAGAGTCAGTTGCTCTGCCAATTGAGCTACGCGCCCACGATGAACGGCACCGTGTACAGAATCTCTGATTATAGCATCCGATTTGCGCCGCTCTGTGCCGCCGCAACCGGCGTCGCTATGGCATCGCTGTTGCAAACTGGTGGATTCGCGCGGCACGGCTCTATGCAATTTTTGCAAGGCACAATAGTTGGAAGACACACGACTTGATCACCCGTGTATCTTCAAGAGGCCGATCGAGCGTGAACTAGAACCTCTCGCGCTGCGTGATGCTGTGAGCTAAACCGGAGAATAAAACAAGAGCAATCAGGCAATCCGAGTCAGCAACGATGATCTCGCCACCATCGCGCCAGCTAAGCGGAAGCAATTTCCTGTCTGCGCTCCACTGCTGGACTCGCACTCGGGTTCGCACTGGACACAGGCTTACGACTCGGCAAACTCTCCGCCTGTACCGGCATCCGCGACTCGACTCGTCCAATGATGGGCCGCGAAGGCGCGCCCGCTGTCCGCAGCGAAACAAACCGGCTCTCGCTCCACAACCGATCGATCAATCTCCGCTCCCAGGGGCGCAGTACTTGTTGCGGTAGGGACACAAAATTGCGGAACGTCCACATCAGATAAGCGCGTTGCGGAAAATTCGGCTGCACGTAGCGAGGTCCAATGGGTGTATCCACTTGTACAACGCCATCGGTGAGTTTTTCAATCCACATACCCTGTTCCAGTCCAAAAACCGCCCGGTTCGCTCTGACTTTCAAGGGCGGGCCATTATTGCACCAAAACTGGGGCGTTGGGAAGTAGTCTTTTCATTTTCTTCGAAACAATCTCGTTCCCTTGCCGAACAACCTTTGGCTTCGCCTCTCTCTTGTCATCGGCTTGCACCGGACTCAAACAACGCCTGGACCAGTTCTCAACTGATCTCCGGCAACAAAGCGATTCGGTCAATGGTAGCGGCAATGCCCAGCCCTTTGTCACCCGCAGCCTCTGCTCTCACCACCGAAGCTTCGCAGAGCGTCCAGCCCCCGGGTCCCAGGCCCAGGCCGGGAGGCAGCATGATCACCAGCTCCAGCTTTGATCCCGCTTTCATCTCCGATTCGGAATACAGAAAAATGCCCGATGAACTCAGGTCGCGAGTCAATCCCGGATGCTCTCCGCTCCCGTCACGCACCTTGACCGGAACTCGAACCGGCATGCGCTGGCTCAATCGCCGGTCGTCGGATGGGGATATCATTTTTTCGGTCATATGCTTCGGAAGTGTACTCCAGTTTGTGGCCAGCGTGTGCCCCAGACCTGGAAAAATAAAAGGCCCCTCTCGCACACTTCCAAGAGGAGCCGGGGAAGAAATTAGTTTGTCCCGCTAGAAAATAATCTTGGCTGCGATCTGCAAGTTAAACGGCTCGCCCGGACCCAGTCCCGGCGCTCCGTTGAAGTCTCCGATGGTGTCACGCACCGTGCCATCCGATCCGACGGCTCCAGCACCCGACGCCAGGTTGATGCGGTTGAGAACGTTGAACATCTCCGCCCGGAGTTGCACTTTCATGCGTTCCGTCACGGGGATGGTTTTGATCACCGACAAGTCTATATCCGCGAAGCCCGGGCCGTAAAATGCATTCCTGCCGATGTTGCCGTTCGGGTCCGTAGGCCCGGTGCAGCCCGCCGCGCCCGGAACGCAGAACGCTGCCGGGTTCACCCATGGTTCGCCCGGCTCGCCGCCCAGGTCTTTGGAAAACGTGTGCGAAACCCCGGACCAGGGGTTGCCAATCAAATCCAGACCCGGCCGCTGCGTTCCCGATGCATCGGTACCGGGGAAGTTGAATGGCTGTCCCCCGTGGAACGACATCAGGCTGCTGATTTGCCACCCGTTGGTGAGAATCTTCGGCCCGTGTTTCGATCCCGGCACATCGTAGGTGAAGAACGCCGTGAAGTTCTGCCGCGTGTCGAAGTCACCGCTGCCATAATCCAGTTTCGGATTCGTGTAGTCCCATTGAATGGAACCTCGGTACTCCGACATCGTGTCCAGTTCATGCGCCCAGGTGTAGGCGAATTGCGATGAAAGCCCGCGCCAGGCCCGGATCCTGAACGTGGTTTGCAACGCGTTGTAGTTGGAGTTGCCCACGCTGTTCAGCTGCAGCACCGTGGCCACGTTCGGATACTGCGCGTTGAGCGGTCCCGGCGTCGGTGGGTTCCCGGCAACAAAACCCGGATTGATGTTATCCATCACCGAGAGCTTGTGCCCAACACTCCCTACATAGCCGACCTGTAACACCGCGGCTCCATTTCCGAAACCTCGTTCCACTTGCAGGTTGTAGTTGTAGAAATACGGTGTCCGGAAATTCTCACCGACAGAGTACACGTTGTAGTAAAGCTGCTGGCTTGTGCCGGGAATGACGCAGCCGCTCAAGGTCGGACAGGTCGTAAGTCCCGGGAAGATCGAATTCCCTCCCGCCTGGATCGCGTCCCAGTTGTATGAAGTTTGGCCCAGCCGGTTCGAGCCGTAGTTGTCCACGGCAGAAGGACCGATCGGGTTATCCTGCAATCCGTCCGCGCCGCTGATGGGCGGCCGGAAGTCAAGGAAGGGATTCATATTGATCTGGTCATAGAACACGCCGAGACCGCCGCGCACAACCAGGTCCGGGCTGGCCCCTGGCTGGTAAGAAAAGCCGAAGCGCGGCGCGAAGTTGTTTTTGTCCGGCGGGAAAATCGAACTGATGCCGTTGCCCTGAATTTCCAATCCCTGGTTGGGCACGAACACCGCGAGATCCTTGTTCCCATCGTGGAGCGGTCCAATATATTCGTAGCGCAGCCCTAGATTGACATTCAGTTTCCGCGTGACCTGCCAGTCATCCTGCCCAAAGAAATCGAATCCATTCACCGTCACCTTGCGCTGCGCATCTCCGATCGCAATGTCGGAGGACGCTACATCGCCGGCCAGAAAATCCGCCAGCGCCGTGGTATTGGTGTCGCATCCCGTTGCATTGGGATTCGCCCCGCAATACGTGCTCCAGGGACCCTGCGTCCCATCGAACGAAAAGCTTCCCAGCGAACGGCGGTAATAGAACTCATCCACGTGCCCCTGCCGCAGTTCGCCGCCGAACCGGAACTGGTGCTTGCCGGCGACATACGATATTACATCGCCTACGTGTCCGGTTACGTCCGTCCGGCCTTCTGGCGGAGTGATCCCCACCTGGTCGAACCCTGCAATCTCAAGATTGGGAGCGCCGTTAATCGGCTTCCCGTTCCTCAGCGCATCCGGGCTCGTGTCCAGGCCCAGCGCCAACTCGTTGAACGAGTTGTTGGCATCATGGAATATCTGGTGGAAGTAACTGAGGCCAAACAGCACCTGATTCGACAACCGGGGGCTGATCACCGTGTTCCATACCGCGGAATAGTTCTGGATACGAATCGGAGCGACTTCGAAGTAGTATCCGAGGTTCGAGCTCGCCGTAGCCAGCGCTAAACTGGCGCCCGGCGGCTGCGTCTGACTGCCTTCGCCGTAAAAGCCATGGATCGAAACATGGTTGTTCTCGTTGAAGTTGTAGTCCAACTTCGCAACTCCGTTGTAGCTGTATCCCGTACCCGGCACCGTCGCAAAATAGTTGCTCGTGGTCGCCGCCAGATTCTGGATGTTGCTCGGCCAGAGGTTCGCAAGCAGCGTCTGCGAAAGCGGACTCGCCGCCACCGGAGCATACGTGCCATACGCGTTATTCACGTTATTGAGCAGGGCCGTGGCGTTGGCTACCCAGGCGTTGGATGGCTCCGTCGACAGGCCGGTCAGCCCGAAGATGTAGTTCTCTTTCTCGTAGCCGACGAAGTAGAACGCTTTGTCCTTCTTGATCGGTCCACCCACCGTGAAACCGTAATTCTGATTTCTTAGTTCTGGAGCTTTCGGAAAGTCAGTCGTCGGCACGAAGAACGGCGACGACGCGGCGTAGAACTCATTGCGGTTGTAATAATAAGCGCTCCCGTGGATGCTGTTCGTGCCGCTCTTGATCGTCAGATTCACCGTTCCACCGGCATTGCGCCCCGTCTCCGCATTCGACTGGCTCTGCGCTGAGAATTCGTCAATCGCGTCAATCGGCATCACCGTGCCCGCAATTCCCGAAACGCCGCCTTGGTTGACCGCCGGAATGTTGTGCCAGAAATCGTTGTTATCGGTGCCGTCAATCTGCCAGTTCATCTGGTTGGCGCGCGTCCCGTTGAGCGATCCGAAACCACCCACCGAATAGCCGCCGTAGCCCGGCGAAACTGCTATCAACTGCGAAAAATCACGCCCGTTCAGCGGGATGTCCTGCACCGCCGTTTCGGCGATCGTGTCCGTCAGCGTCGCCGTCGTCGTGTCCAGCGTCAACGCTGCCGCCGAGACTTCCACCGCGGTCGTGCCCGCCGATCCCACTGTGAGCTTCACCGGCAACGTATAAATGCTTCCCGCCGCGACCATGACTTTGTCGACCGTCTCCGACTTGAACCCCGAGGCAACGACCGTAATGTTGTAGGCTCCCAGCGGCAGATCCTGGAAAGCAAACACGCCGTCGCTCGTGGTGGTTGTACTCAGCGTCACCTCCGTGGCAACGTTGGTCGCCTTTACGCTTGCGTTCGCCACAACCGCGCCCGACTGGTCTGTCACGGTTCCGTTGATCGCACCGCGAAAGGTTTGGCTAAAACCTGCAATCGCTAGCCACAGAATCACAACTACGGCAGCCATCATTCTTCGCACGTTACCCTCCTTAAGAAACCTGGAAGCTAGAACTCTTCGCACATCGTCAGACGGAGTTCGCTTCATGTATTGGGCAGGGACTCAGCATGTTTCCGGCCAAAGAATCTAATGAATATTTAGCTTGTTATCAATACGTTATAAATGACCGGGGCCTGGGAGGCCTACGCCTGATACTACTTATCATAGGTGTTCATGGAAAACTGGATGCAAGCATTCCATTTTACGATTCGTCGCATTAAAATTGCTGATCCTAAAAGAGTTACGAGGCCCTGAATCGAGCGCCGATTCACCACACCATCCCCGCAAAATCGCGCTCGATCAACTTGGATTCGCTGCCAGTTTTAGAAGTTGAACGCCAAGCCGCCCCGGGCTGAGCGTGCTGATTGCACCAGATAAAGAGTGCGTCCATCGCGTCCCATGACCGGGACATATCCTTGTGCCAGCAGATTGCGCAGGTCCATCAGAACTTCCAGGTGTCCCGCCAGAAAACTTGCTGGAATCGGTTGCCGGAAACAGAAATTTAAATACGGGTCCGCTTGGCCCGCCGAAGTGTTGAACTCGTCCACCGGAGTCAGCGCGTGACCTCCGGCATAGCGATACGAAGCGATCCACCGCGTCTTCGTCCTCGGCACCGTCCCGCTGAATTTCGCCGCCACCGCTTGCCGTTGCTCCGTGCGAATCCACTGCCTCGCATCCTGCAACTCAACGTCGGGACGGGACAGATCCAGAACGTTTCCATAGGAATAATCCAGCGTCGCCGTCAGGTCCGACAGCAGTTTCCGCTGCACCACTACCCGCACGCCGCGCGACGAAAAATCATTCCCTTGATAGCTGAACGTACCCGAATAAATGTCGGGCAGAATCTCCCCCGCCTCGGCCAGCATTTCTCCCGGCGCCATCGCACCCACTCCGGTCAACACCGGATCGGCGATGCCATCCTCGTAGAACGCCACCTGCAGGTTGTTCTTGCCCAGCCGTTGCGAGATCGATATTTCCTGATGATGCGCCTTCTCCACCGCGGGAGAAAAATCGGTGATACTCATGCGCGGCGCCGTTTCGCTCAAGTCCGCCGACGCCGACTCGAAGTTATCTCCCGACGAGCGGTCCACACCCAAGCGCTCTTCCAGTCCTAGATTTGGCACCGCGCTCGCGTACTGATATTCCAGCACCGTGTTCGGCGTCAAATGCAGGTCCACCGCTCCAAACGGCCGGAACGCGTTGACTCGTCCCATGAACTGGATCGTCTGCAACTCACTACCCAGCTTCATCTCCACTTTGTCGCCGAATACCACCCGGTCCGAACTGACGACCGACAGCGCCTGCAGCGACCCGCTCGGCGCGCTGTTCGCATCGGGAGAATTTAATCGCAGCGCGGTAATGGCCACCGAAGGTTCAAACACGCCGTTGAAGCGGTTCGTATAGCTCGTGCGCAACACCGCCGACGGGATCCCTTGGCCGTCCGAATCGTAACCAACGTTGCCATTGAGTTGCAGCGTTCCGCTCGACAGCAGCGACCGCTCCACGTGAAAGCCCGCCGTCATATCCGAGGAACTGCCAAAACCTTGCATCGGCGACCCCGCCAGCAACGTCACCGTGCCCTTCAGTTGGCGGTCGCCACCGGAGTCTCCGCTTTGCGCGACCACCGTCGTCCCATCTTCCAGAATCCGCAGAATCGGACGGTTGCCCATCGACCGCAACGTCCACTTCCAATCGTCATCGTCCACTGGACCACGCAGTGGCACCAGTTGAATCGCTTCAAATAGCGTGCTTAGCGTGACGTTGACCATCATCTTCGCGCCCGCGTGCACGCTAATTTTGTCCCGCAGGGAGGGTAAGAAAGAAGGAGCGCTGACTTTGACGCTATAGGTTCCGGGCAACAGCCTCGCCACTGAGTAGAAGCCGCGATCGTCGGTAAAGACCTTCAGCGCCTCTTCCGCCGAACCCAGGATTTCCACCATGGCGCCCATCTGTGGCGCGCCGTTGCCATCCCGCACATATCCGGAAATCGCGCCCGAGATGGTGCCGCCTGCCGCTCCGCTCCATGCCGGAACCGTCAAGCTCACGACCACTGCGAGGAACCCGAGCTTTTTGAACATTCCGCTCACCACCTCTGGGAGACCAGGCAGAAGTTTACTCCACGGCAAAGGTCGCCGTCGGATCCACTGTCTGCTTGGAAAGGTTGTCGTTCACCTTGATCTCGATCTTGTACAAACCCGGCTGCAGGTTCGCCGCCGAAAGCGTCTTCTGCAGCGTCACCTGGTCGCCCACATTGCCCATCGTGTCCGTCGACTCCACCGTATGGATCACGGCCTTGTTGTTCGCATCGGTCACGTTGTATTCAATCGTAGCCGAAGGCTTGTGGGTCTTGTCGTCAACGCTGAGATTGTAAACCTGCATCCAGAAATTCAGCTTCTGATTGCGCTTGAATAAAATCGGCTTGCCGTCCGAAGGCGCCACCCGCGGGCGCACCTTCATGGCCCCGATCACAAAGTTGCCCGTGCCCACGTTCTTCGTCGCCACCGGCTCCATCTGGTCGGCAATGATCAGCGTCGAACTGCTCAGCCGGTCTTCGCTAAAGTCCGGGATCTGGATCGCGCGGCTCCAACTCCCCGTGCGGTCTCCGTTCACATCCTTCACCACAATATCCAGCCGGTAACGATTCTGGCTGATCCGCAACGGCAGCGCCTTCCAGTACACGGACGAGTTTTCCGCCGTCTTGGGCAGCAATTCCACCGGCACATCCACCTGCACCGTGTCCTCGAAGGTTTGCACGACCTTGCCGGCCAGCGACGTCACCCGTCCAAAAATATTTACCGTGCCCCGCTCCACTCCATCTTTGTTCTGGAACGTCACATCGCGGTTCTTGATCTGAATCGTCACCGGAACCAGCACCGTGTCGCTGGTCACCTTCACGAAATCCGCCCGCACATCGAACGGCATCAGGTTCACGCTGATCTTGTGCGTCACGACTTCTTCCAGATCCTTGAACTTCACTGCCGGCGCCGCCTGCAGCTTGGCAAACTGGTTCAGTCGGTCAAATTCCTTGGTCTGCAGATCCTGATTAAAGGGTCCCGTGCCCAACTGTTCCATGCCACCGGTAAATCTCTGCGTCTTGTTCGCCATCCCCATTTGTTCGTACAGCGTCAACCCTGCGTTTGGCGTGTACTTCAACGCGTCTTTTTCCGATCGGTCCATCGTCATGTGGTAGTCGCCGCACATGCAGGTATCGACGAACTCGATGATCACTTCCTGCCCGATGCCTTCTATGTATCGATAACGCCAGGTTTCGAACGGGAACGTTGAGGTCTCGCCGCCGCCTTCTTCCATGGGCCGCTCGTAGGTGCCTCCCGAAGGATGCGAATCAATTTCATCTGCCGGCCCAAACACGATATACATCCGGCCCCGGTCGCTCTTCCACCCCGGAATCCCCGCCGCGAAATGCTCGTTCGCATACGCGATGCGCCGGTAGTGCTCTTCCTTATATTCGTTCTCTTCAGTATCCGGCGTCGGATCGCGCCGCTGCCAGAACGCTTCGATGAACTGGTCGCGCTCTTCGTCGTTCGAGAGCTGCATGAACGCCTTTTGCTCGTCGTCCGTGATGATCCAGCGCACGTCTTCGTCCAGCCATTTCCGGTACGTCTTGCTCAACTCGATCTTCAGCGCCTTGGCGTTCGCCTTCCTCTGTTTTTCCGGGATCGGACGCTTCAATGGATCGGTCTGACTTGCCGCCGCTCCACTGTCGCTCGAGCCGTTCGCGGCCTGTCCCTGGGACGCCTTATCCTGAGCTCCGGACTGGGCCCCACCAACGCATGCCATTGCACCCGTCAGCACGCCTACCAAGCAGCGCTTTCTAAAACCTAGGAAAAACATAGAGAGGCCTACCTCGAAAGAAACGTACGTTGTCTAATTCTATGTTTATTGGATACAACATGGCAAGAAGAAGTGGCCTGTCCGGAAAAGATTTCCGGCCTCATAATCCCTTAAGAATCCTGATTTTGCGGCATCGCCCCGTCCGGCTTCCCCGGCGCAACCATCGCCCGGGGAGTCGGTTGCAAAACTCAGCCTTTCGCTCGGAGCCGCGGGCACGCACCCTCGCTTTTGATCTTGCTCGAAAAGGGTACGGCTTCAGCCACACCGCGACGAGCGCGGAATCAATTCTCCTGAGCCGCTGACGTACGGCACCCTATCTCGCGTCCGGAGAGCTTTCTGGGCACGCGATTGGCCCCGACGTCGTAATCATCTTCATGTTCAATATCGGCCCTTGGCTCGGGGCACTCGGGTCTGCCGGAGCCATCGCAACGATGGGCCCTCCATACTCCCCCGCGCCGTCACACTGAAACGTGAAAGGCTGGGTCGTCAGGCTGTACTCTCCCGGCGGCGGCGCAAATGACCAACTGACCGGTAGCGGGCTCACCGTGAGGGGCGGCGCAGAAAAAGTGCCGGTCGCAACGAATTGAAGCTGCTGACCGTTCACAGTCGCTTTCGTCGTGATGGACTGGAGCTGCCTGCTGCTACTTCCGCAGGACAGAGTCAAAGAGGTTGCGAACAGGAGGAGGATCAGGGTCCCATATCTGTTCATGGCGATCTCCCTTTTTGCATAATAGGCCACATTCCCTGCCGATGAAAGCCTCATTCCGTCCTCGTCTCGCCACCTCCAAGGCCAGCCGCAGAATCGGCGAGTTATAATAAGTTGCGCCACAGAAATCCGTCCGTAAGTTGCTTGGGCGACATATTACGAGATGCCTGTTTCGCGGGATCTCGGGAACTTTTTCCTTCGTCAGATCGTAACTATTGATGGGCAGCAATCGTGTCTTTTTGCCGTTCAATGTTGCGGAAGGATCAGGCTGATTGTAAAAAACATTACGGATTCACGCATTCATGAAGACCTGGAAAAAAGTCCTAATCGGAGTCGGCGCGACCCTGGTGCTCGCCATCATCGTCGCCGTCACCGTCTATCAGAGCCGCAAGAACCTGGTCACCGTGCAGACCGGGAAAGCTCAAAAAGAAACCCTGTCGGCCATCGTCAGCGCCTCGGGTGAAATCAAGCCCAAGACCTACGTCAACATCGGCGCCAACGCCTTCGGCAAAATCATCAAGCTCCACGTCAAGGAGGGCGACCGCGTGAAAAAGGGCCAACTTCTGGCCCAGCTTGAGAACGTCCAGTCTTCCGCTGACGTCAACGCCACCCGCGCTTCCGTCCAAGCCGCTCAGACCGATGCCGTCGCCGCCGATGCCGCCCTCAACACGGCGCTCGCCGACCTCAACCGCGCCAAGTCCGACGCCGAACACGCCAAACTCGATTGGGATCGCGCCCAGGCTCTCTACACCTCCGCCCTCATCGCCAAGCAAGACTATGACGTCAAAAAAGCCGCCTGGGAATCCGCCGAAGCCGGGTTAGCCCAGGCCCAGGCCCGCGTCGCTCAATCCAAGGCCCAGAAGGATTCGGCCGACAAGCACATCACCCAAAATCAGGCCAACCTCACCCGCTTCACCGACGTCCTCCAAAAAACCACCTACGAAGCTCCCTTCGACGGAGTCATCACCAACCTGCCCGTCCGCGAAGGCGAAACCGTTGTTATCGGAATCCAGAATTCTCCCGGCAGCACTCTCATGACCATCGCCGACATGTCCGTCATAACTGCCGAAGTCAAAGTCGATGAGACCGACATCGTCAACGTGCATCTCGGCCAGTCCGCTGACGTCACCATCGACGCCATTCCCCACAAGGTCTTCCACGGAGTCGTCAGCGAAATCGGGGACAACGCCATCGTCCGCTCCACCGGAGTCGCGACCTCGCAAGCTACCTCCACCAGCGAAGAAGCCAAGGATTTCAAAGTCGTCGTGACGCTCTCTGATCCTCCGCCCGATCTGCGTCCCGGCCTCTCCTCGACCGCCAAGATCACCACCGCGACACGCGCCAATATCCTTAGTATTCCCATCCAGGCGCTCACTGTCCGCACTCAGGCCGACCTCGAGCCCAAGGATAAAGATAAAGACGCGAAACACTCCGTTCAGGCCGCAACCGCTCCCGCCGACGCATCCAAGCTAAAGGAAGAAATCCAGGGCGTGTTCGTAATCCGCAACAAGAAAGCCGAATTCATCCCCGTCGATACCGGCATCAGCGGCACCACCGATATCGAGGTCACCAAGGGCTTGCAGGACGGTGACGAAGTGATTACCGGCAGTTATAAGGTTTTACGTACTCTGAAACCGGGAACGAGTGTCAAAATCGATAACTCCACCCCGCAGAAGGAAGAAGAAAGTAGTTAAGCAGGTGGCAGGAGCCAGGTCTTAGGTCTTAGGTCTTAGGTCACGGCAAGTTGGGGAAGAACATTGATTCGAGCGTGTTTTGGGAAGGGCACGACTTCAGTCGTGCCGCTGAGCTGCTGAAAATGTGTCCGCGCTTTGGCGCGTAATGGTGCCCTGGACGCCTTTTCCGCAGCTGGCTAGGCCCTTGACGTTGGGTTTCCTGAGACCCAAGACCTAAGATCTAAGACCTGAATCCTAACCTCTGCTAGCTTAGAACGTCCAACATAGAACGGTCCCGAGGAGCGTGCGTGCCCGATCCGGACAAGGAGAGCAAGATGGCAACTGCCGAAATACTCCCAATCGATAAGCCCGCGAACTGGGCTGCGCCCAACTCCTACATGATCACCACCGAGGATCTGTGGAAGAGCTACGACATGGGCGCCGAACAGGTCCACGCCCTGCGCGGCATCAACCTCCGCATCCAGCGCAACGAGTACGTCGCCATCATGGGCCCGTCCGGCTCCGGCAAGTCCACCCTCATGAACCTCATCGGATGCCTCGACTCGCCCTCCAAGGGCAAGTACTGGCTCAACGGACAACTCGTCAGCGAACTCGACGACGACGAACTGGCTCACATCCGCAACAAAGAAATCGGATTCGTCTTCCAGACTTTCAATCTTCTGACCCGCGCTACTTCCCTGCACAACGTCGAACTGCCGCTCATCTACGCCGGAGTCCCCTCCGAAGAGCGCATCGAGCGCGCCAAAGCCGCTCTCGCCTCGGTCGGCATGGAATCTCGCATGAACCACAAGCCCAACGAGCTTTCCGGAGGCCAGCGCCAGCGCGTAGCCGTCGCCCGCGCCCTCGTCAACAAGCCCGCCATCATCCTCGCCGACGAACCCACCGGCAACCTCGACTCCCAAACCGGCAACGAGATCATGGCCCTGTTCGACCGCCTCCACTCCGAAGGCAACACCATCGTTCTCGTCACCCACGAACACGACATCGCCGAGTACGCCCACCGCATCATTTACATCAAAGACGGCGTCGTAGCCAAAGACGAAGTAAAAGAAACCCGCTAGCAGCCTGCGGCAAACTCCGCTTCGCGCCAGCTTGGCGAAGGCACGACTTCCAGAGGCTGCGGCAAAAACTCCGCTCCGCGCCGGTTTGGGGAAGGGCACGACCGGGGTCCCCGGCAAGCCCGGGTTTGGCTTGCTGGGGTGGACGAGTTCCACTCGTGCCGTAAATGCCGCCCCATCAATGGCGGCTTCTAGCCGCTGGGGGAACGCTGCCCTGCGAAAAGACTTTTTCCGCAGCCTGCTAGTAATTCTCTACGCAAAACTCTATACGGCTGGAGGCGGCATCGTATTCGGCCTTTTACCTCGGCGCACTGATCGGCCTTTTCTCTGTCTGCACCTTCGCGATTCACAACTACATCAACCTGAACATCGGCCTTACCCTGGCCATCTACCAGTCCATCGCCTACTTCATTCAGTGGATCATCGTGGGCGCAGCCATCAGCCTAATCTACAAGCCATCGTTGATCTGTCGGCAAAAACGGAGTTTTCGGGGTCAAAGAGTGAGATCGCTGGTAACGTCAATTGTACAATCCCAGTCGTGAAGTGGACGGTTCAAAGTGCGAGCTACAGGGCATGGAAATTCATTGCCATCTTTTACGTCATGGCCTGCGGAGTTTCCTGCGTTCTCTGGGCTCCGCTTGTCTTGGGACAAAATGGACTGCGCCTGTTGAAGATTGCGCCGGACCTATTCCCTTGGGCCATTCCGGGGACGCTAGGACCTTTGGTGGCATGCTGCCTAACGCATCGCTTTGAAACTGGCAACTGGAGAGTTGTCCGCGTAATTCCGTCGCAGCTCCGCCAAATCTGTTGGATCTTTCTCGGCCCACTGCTCGTTTTCGCTTGCGTCTTCCTGGTATTTCCGGCGCTAATGTCGAAAGGCGACCCGAGAACATGGCATTGGCACGCCAAGGCACTCGCTGCAATCCCTGGCTACATGTTTGGATATAACCTCTTGGGAGGTCCTTTGTTTGAGGAGTTCGGCTGGAGAGGTTTTCTCCAATCCCGACTCGATAGGCTATTGCCTCCATGGGTTGCGGCGATCTGTGTGGGCACAATGTGGGCGGTCTGGCATTTTCCCCTGTTTCTGGTTCGAGGCTGGACCAGTGTCTCGCCGCTCGTGTTCCTCTTCGTTATGATTGGCCTCTCGTTCGTGATGGCGTTCGGCTTCAATGCCTCCGGTCAATCCATAATCACGGCCGTCCTCATGCATTGCGCATTCAATGTCTCCCCTCTGCGAATCGGCGACTACCTGCAAGGTACGGCTCTTCGGGAGGATCCAGCGGGGGATTGGCTCATTTCGTGTTCGTTCTGGCTTGTTGGAGTTGTCCTGCTACTCCTGACGCACGGGAGTCTCGGATTTAGGTCGATTGGTGAGGATGATCATCTATCGCTGTGAGCATGCCAAAGGCGCCAGTAAAACGCACTGACAGCCTCTTCTGCTTTTGCTTGGCGTTAAATCCCCATAGCACTCTTTGAAAGCCCCCTCACTCGCTGCTCAGAATCACCTCAACAACCTTCCCCGCCGGAGCCGCCAGCCTTCCCTTCAACGCACCCTTCTGCGCGCTCACCTCAACCATTTGCCCCTTGCCCGCATACCCCGGTAAAACGAAGTTCCCCTTCGCATCCGTCACCGCCACTTCCGAGTTCCCTTCAATCGAAACCGTCGCCCCCGCCACCGCTCTGAGCCCTTCGTCCACCACCACCCCGCGAACTTTCGCCGAAGTATCCGCCACCAACTGAATCGTAGCCGTCGGATAATAATCCCGCCCCAAAACCAGCGCCGAGTCGCCCTTCAAGAACTCATCCTTCACCGCTGCCGTAAATGTCACCTTGCCATCGTCCGGCCGCGCCTCCGCTGGAATATCCAGTTCCCATCCGCCCGCAACCATCTCCAACTTTCCTCGGTAAGACGACTTCACCTGGGCAATCTCGACCGCGGACTGATCGGGACGCACAACGACAACCTTGACGCGATACACCCTGCGGGATTGCAAACACTCATACGCCGCAACATCGCCAGCTCCAACCGCAACGAGTGCCGCAGCCGCAATCCACGCCACCACCGGCTTCTTCGCCCGCAGCGCAACCGCAAACACGATTGCCGCCACGCCCAAACAAACTGCCGCAACAATCGCAGGATGCCCGACGTGGCTGGCGATCCTGAGCACCAAAACGAGAATTGGATTTTGTTCCACCATCAACCGCCTCTCCACCTTCTGAGTACACCGCGCGCGCCGGGAGGCCGCAAGTTACGAGAGGGAAAAGTTCCGAGTGGGAAGCTTAAATAAGCGCAAGGAACGCCAAGCCTTAACCATGATCAAAAAGACGGGAGTGTCCCAATTAATTCTTTTCGACACTGCCGCCACTTACTGCCGCACACCCAACCCGCCAACTGGAGCCATTTCCGAGGTTCCCGCCACAAAGAAGTTGTGGTCGTAAAGATTCCGGTACATCCGCCCCGCAATCTCCGCCGCCTTCGGACCGAACGTCGGCCGTCCGCCCTGCAAGAACACAACCGTCACGATGCGTCCGATATCCGTGTTGGCGTACGACGCAAACCATCCAAAGCGCGTGCCGTCATGCGAACACGTCCCAGTCTTGCCTAAAATTGTTTCCTCGTTGAAATTCAACCGCACGCTGCGCGCCGTGCCATAAAGCACCGCTCCCGCCATGCCGTCGGAGAGTTCCGGAATCAACGGCTGAATATCCAGGTGCCGCTTCACCCGCGGCTGGAAGTTCGCCACCGCATCGGGGCTTGCCGGATGCTGCAGGTAGTACAGGGTTCCGCCATTCGCAATCGCCGTCACCAGCGCGCCCAGTTGCAGCGGAGTCATCGAGATGCCTTCGCCAAACGAGCACATCTTGCTCACGCCCCCCAGGCTCGCCGGAATTTCTTCCTGCGGATACGTTCCCAACTGCTCGCCCGGGATGTGATAACCGGCCAGTTCCCCCAGCCCAAACTGCCGCGCGTAGGAGTGCACTTTCTCGAACCCCAGTTTGCGCCCCACCGCCTCAAAATATGCGTTATTGGAGTGCGCCAGCGCTTCGGTCAGATTCATGCGGCTGCGGCTGCCGAGCGAGACTTTCGTGTCTTCGTCGATGATGCCTTCGCTCAACGCCGCCAGTGCCACCGTCAGCTTGATCGTCGAGCATGGCTGCGCGCCGCTCGACAGCGCCAGCCGCTGATTCACCATGGCCAGAATGCGGCCGCTGGTCGGCTCAATCGCCACCACCGTGCCATTCATATTCCCCAGCGCATCGATCGCAGCCTGCCGCACCACCGGATCTTCGCCCGCTGTCACATCGCCGTCCGTTATGTCGGTCGCAAAAGAACTCGTATGGAAACGCTCGTAATAATGATGGCGCCTTGCCGCATACCCCACGCTCGCATAGCGCGTCCCGGACGTTCGAAGCGACGAGGATCGCAGCGATGAGGATCGCAGCGATGACGATCGCGCGGACGACGACCGCACCGCGGAGGATCGATTCGAAGACGTCCGCGTGCCCGCGTTTTGCGACCGCGGCACCCGGCTCCGTGCCAGTGTCCGCATCCGCTTTTTCGCGTGCTGATTTTCGGTGACGTTGTGCGTTTTCTTGTGCGTACTGAGCGTGCTCGGGTTCACGCTGGCGGCGTTGCCGCTCGCCTCCAGAAACATTGTCAATCCTAAGAAAATTGCTAGACGAAAGAACCCGGCGCTGTACTTCACTTCACCATCCCCGATAGAACTCGGCCAATCGGCTGCTCATACATCTGTCGGCCAGTTATTGAGATGCAAGAGCCTCGCCAAACCCCACCTCGATCGGACGTGTTTCGTGCAACTGTCCGATAGTAGGCGATTTCCACATTTCGGCGCAATCAAAAAGTATTAAGGTGTTAACATCACAAAATTCCACTTAACCCTATGATTAGATGATTCTTACTCTCGTTTGGGGAATGGTACGAGAACCTTGGTAACCTGTTTCCCGTGTTACCTCGAAAGGTACGGCCTCCTTCATAGCTTTGAGCCTCCGGATTCGTCGGCTACAAGTCTTGCCCCTGCTCCGCTACGCAACCAAAGTCCCACACTGCGCGTTGGTCTGAGCTCTTCGAGAGTTGTATACTGAGCGCGCAGCATCCTGACAACTGGGCCGCTGGATTGACTTCCATAAGGAGGAATCATGGATAAGATTCGGTTCGCGCTTTCCCTTCTCGCCCTCGTCCTGACCGCATGCTTTGCCTTGTCTTGCGGTGGCAGTCAGTTTCACGCTCAACCCGCGTCCATTACCGTAAGCCCCGCGACCGTCACCGCCCAGCAGGCGCAATTCACCGCGACCGGCCACTACCAGGATCCGCCCCGCACCATCACTCCTCTGTCCGTGTCCTGGGCTGCGTGCCAACAGAACGCGGCGACCACGGAAGTGACCGTAGCCGCAAACGGCATGGCGCAATGTAACGCGGGAGCGAGCGGTACTTACTCCATCAATGCTTTCGTCGCCGGCAATTGCAACCTGTCCAACGCCTGCGGAACGGCCTGCACGATCTACGGCACCGCGCAACTCACCTGCCCCTAGCCAGCCTGCGGTAGAATCCTTCACGTCCGGCAACCATCGTTGCCGGACGCCGTGGAGGTTCCTCTTTGCGTTCATTTGTAGCCTTGGCCTTCGTAACCTTCTCTCTCCTCGCTCCACTCTTCGCCCACGCCCAGCAATCCCTCGAAGCCCGCCGCGCCGAACTCAATCGCCTCCTCGCCGATGAATGGGAGTACACCCTCCGCACTCAGCCCGAGCTTGCCACCCAGGTCGGCGACAATCGCTACAATGACCGCCTCAGCGACTTTTCCGACAAGGCCATAACCGAGGATCTCGAACATGCTCGCCAATCCCTCGCCCGCTTCGAAGCCATCGATGTCACCGGATTCCCCGAGCAGGAAAAACTGAATCAGGCGCTCATGGTGCGCAGCCTGCGCGAAGCCCTCGACGCCGCCAGATTCAAAGACTGGGAAATGCCCGCCACCCAATTCGGCGGCATTCACCTCGGATACGCTTCTCTCGCCTTCGACTCTCCATTCCGCAATAAGAAAGATTACGAAGACTATCGATCCCGCCTCCATCAGATCCCCCGCGTGCTCGATCAGGCGACGGAGCACATGCGCGACGGTCTGCGCGACCACCTCATGCCGCCGAAATATCTCCTGGAAAAAGTCTCCAGCCAGGCCCAGGGCATCGCCGACGACTCACTCGACAGCAGTCCATTCACAGAACCTCTCCGTAAATTCCCCGACTCCATCTCCGAAGAGACCCGCAAGCAACTGCGCGCGGAGATCGAAAGCGCGGTCAAAAACGAAGTCGCTCCCGCCTACGCGAAATTCGCCAAGTTCGTCCGCGAAGATTACGCTCCTCACGGTCGCCTCGACCCCGGTCTCTGGAGCCTTCCCGATGGCGAAGCCCGCTACCGTTTCGCCGTCCGCCACCAGACCACCACCGACACTACCGCCGCCGAAATTCATCAGCTCGGCCTGAAAAGCGTGGCCGAGATTGAAATCCAGATGCTAGCCATCGCCAAAGCCCAGGGCTTTAGCGATCTGAAGTCCTTCAACGAGCACATCCGGCGAGATCCCAAGCTGCACGCCAAATCCGGCCAGCAACTCTTCGATCTCTACACCCACTATCGCGATCAGATGTATGCCAAGCTGCCGGAGCTATTCGGCCGTCTCCCCAAAAACAAACTCGACGTCGTCCCCATGGAATCGTTCCGCGCCGCCTCCAGCCCGCCCGCCGATTATTCCATCGGCGCCGGTGACGGCTCCCGCCCCGGTCGCATCAACGTCAACGAATCCGCGCCCGAAAAACGTCTCCTCCTCAACGTCGAGGCCATCGCCTACCACGAAGGCGTCCCCGGACACCACCTGCAATTTTCCATCGCCCAGGAACTCGCCGGCCTCCCACCCTTCCGCAAATTCAATCTCGATCTCAACGCCTACACCGAAGGTTGGGCCTTCTACTCCGAACGCCTGGGCAAAGAAGTCGGCTTCTATCAAGACCCTTACAGCGAATACGGACGCCTGCAAAACGAGATCTGGCGCGCCGTCCGCTGGGTCGTCGACACCGGAGTCCACTCCCAGCACTGGACCCGCCAGCAGATGATCGACTACTTCCACGACCACACCGCCATGGACGACGAAAACATCTCGACCGAAGTCGACCGCTACATCGCCTGGCCCGCCCAGGCTCTCTCCTACAAAATGGGACAAACAAAAATTCTGGAGTTGCGAGCCAAAGCCCAAAAAGAACTAGGCCCAAAATTCGACATCCGAGCCTTCCACGACGCCGTGTTAGACCAAGGCCCGCTTCCACTAGACGTCCTGGAAACAAAAATCAATAACTGGATAGCCGCCACCCGCTGACAGTTTGCTGAAAAGAATTCGAATTCCTGCACGACCGGGAAGAGCACGAGTTTGAGAGGTGCGGAAGAACTCTGGACTCCTGCACGACCGGGAAGGGCACGAGTTGAGAGGTGCGGAAGAACTCTGGACTCCTGCACGACCGGGAAGAGCACGAGTTTCAAAGGTGCGGAAGAACTCTGGACTCCTGCACGACCGGGAAGAGCACGAGTTTCAGAGGTGCGGAAGAACTCTGGACTCCACGACCGGGAAGGGCACGAGTTTCAAAGGTGCGGAAGAACCCTGGACTCCTGCACGACCGGGAAAAGCACGAGTTTCAGAGGTGCTTAAGAACCCTGGACTCCTGCACGACCGGGAAGGGCACGAGTTTCAAAGGTGCGGAAGAACTCTGGACTCCTGCACGACCGGGAAGAGCACGAGTTTGAGAGGTGCGGAAGAACTCTGGACTCCTGCACGACCGGGAAGGGCACGAGTTCCACTCGTGCCGCAACTGCGTCCTAACTAACCGCGGCTTCCAGCCGCTGAGGAAACGCCGCGTGCTGAATAACTCTGCTCAACAAAGCGCCCGTGTGGAGCGGGCGCCCTCGCCCGCTGCCTTTGGTCTTGATTTGGTTTTGGTTTTGCCTTTGCCTTCCTAGAACGACCCAACCCGAGGGTGCCCCATCCTAACGTCGCAGAAGGAGTCCAATCCCAACCCAGCTCTTGTTTTGCGACGTTAGGGTGGGATTCCACAAGTCGTCTCCCTTAGAATTCCGCCCGCCCCCACACTCGCGCAGGGACGAGCAAGGTCTTAGATCACCCGATGCCCCGATAAGTTATGATGTGCGCCAATAAGAACGAAAGGCTGGCCCCATGGCGAAACGTGAACATCTCGCGAAAATCCTGGAAGGTGTAGCGGCTTGGAATGACTGGAGAAACACAAACAGCGAAATCATCCCGGATCTCAGCTCGGAGAATCTCAGCGAGGCGAGGTTCCGTGGTGCGAAACTCAGCCAAGCCTTCCTTTTCGAAGTGGATCTCAACGGAGCAAACCTGATCGGGACGAACCTCACCAAGGCGGACCTCACAGGGGCAGTCCTCTGCAGGGCGGATCTCAGCGGGGCAAATCTAAACGCGGCGTGCCTTCTTCGGGCTGACCTCGGCGGAGCGAACCTCACCCAAGCAGACCTTACCGGAGCGCTTATTGGCTACACGACCTTCGGAGACAATGACCTGAGCCAGGTGACAGGCCTCGACACCGTACGGCATCTCGGCCCCTCCACCATCGGCATCGACACCATCTACCGCTCCAAGGGCAAAATCCCCGAGGCCTTCCTTCGCGGAGCCGGTGTCCCCGATAACTTCATCGAATACATGCACTCCCTCACAGGAGCCGCCCTAGAGTTCTACTCCTGCTTCATCAGCCACTCCACCAAAGACAAAGAATTCGCCGACCGCGTCCACGAGCACTTACAGAACAAAGGAGTCCGCTGCTGGTTCGCCCCGCAAGACCTGAAAATCGGAGATCGCTTCCAGGAAGAAATCGAGCGGAGCATCCGCGTCTACGAAAAGCTGCTGATCATTCTCTCCGACAACTCCGTCAACAGCCCATGGGTCGAGCGCGAAGTGCAGGCCGCCATGGAAAAAGAACACCGCTCCCCCGGAGACACCGTCCTCTTCCCCATCCGCCTCGACGACGCCGTCATGGATTCCACTAAAGCCTGGGCCGCCGACATCCGCCGCACTCGCCACATCGGAGACTTCCGCAACTGGAAAGACCATGACGCCTCCAAATCCGCCTTCGAACGCCTCCTCCGCGATCTGAAAACAAAAGAAACGAAGGCAGCGTAGGCCAGTGCAGACCATGCGGGGAGCGACTAGCAGAAAAGCGGAAGAGCGGCGAGCAATAACTCGCCGCCCCAAAAAAATATCCTACGCCGGAATTTTCAAATCCATTCCAACCCTGATCTTGTCCGGATCGGCCAGTCCATTCGCCTGAACAATCTTCGCGTACTTGTTCGCATCGCCATAAAAATGCTTGCTGATTTTCGAGAGATTGTCTCCCGCCTGCACCGTATAGATTTTCTCCGGCGCGGGATCGGCTTGAATATCGTGTTTGAGATCGGCAAATGTAGGGTCGACAGCCTTGATCGCATCCCAGATCCGGTCTTTGCTGGCTTCCGAATCCGCCATCACCTGAAGATGAAGCTGCTCGCCGTCCAAATCACAGGCCTCGATATGCGCGTTTTCCTTTTGAATGCAATCGAGCACGGGTTGATACTTCGCTTTTAATTGATTGAGATCTGCCATGGTAATTCCTCCTGAATAAAGATCGAATGATGGTTCTTGCAAAACACGAGGTAGGCGAGCAACCGCGCCTTGTGGCTTTCGTTGCTGGCCCGGAGAAAGCTATCACAATCGCGCGCTGTCGGTAAACTCACGTCTATGATGTCACAGTAAGTGAGATCACAGCCGATAACGGCGAAAATGCCGCCGCGAGTTCCCCTGTTCCGGCGGACCAGTTGTCCATTCCGCCGTCGCTGCATTATCCTCAGTTCCAGTGTCGTGGGATTACTTTTCCCTCTCGGGAAACTCTCTGAATCGTTCGTAGTGGTTATTGGAGTCGCATGACCCTAACTCGCTTCGTCTCTAAAAGCGCGTTTCGCAACAAGCGTCGCAGCATCTTGACGGTCATTAGCATCGCCTTCTCATTGCTGTTGCTGACCCTCATGATGACCATCTGGCACGCCTTCTACATCGACAAGGGCGACGCCCAGTCCGCCATGCGCCTCGTCACTCGCCACCGCGTCTCCCTCACTCAGGCCATGCCCGGCTTCTATCGCGAAAAAATCCGTGCCATCCCTGGCGTCGTCGCCGTCGCCCCCGTCAACTGGTTCGGAGGCATCTACCGCGACGACAAGCCTGAAAATTTCTTCGCTCAGTTCGGCACCGACCCCGAAGAAATCATGAAGATCTTCACCGACTTTCATCTGCCCGCCGATCAACTCCAGGCCTGGCAGCGGGATCGCGCCGGCGCCATCGTCGACGATCAACTCGCCAAGAAATATGGCTGGAAGATGGGGGACCGCATCACCCTCAAGGGCACCATCTATCCCGTCGATCTCGAACTCACCATTCGCGGCATTTATACCGGACCGCAGCCCACCAACTCCCTTTACTTCAATCAGAAATACGTCGAAGAAGCCGTCTCCTTTGCCAAAGGCAAAGCCGGAACGTTCGACATCCTCGCCGATTCTCCCGCCGACGTCCCTAAAATCGCCTCCGCCGTCGACGACATGTTCCGCAATTCTCCCGAGCCTACTAAAACCGAGAGCGAAAAGGCCTTCGAGCTGAGCTTCATCAACAGCATTGGCAACGTGAAAGCATTCATCCTCAGCATCTGTTTCGCCGTGGTGTTCGCCACGCTCCTCGTTTCCGCTACGACCATGGCCATGTCGATCCGCGAGCGCACCCGCGAAGTCGCCGTTCTAAAAACTTTGGGATTCACCCGCCAAACCATCCTGCGCTTGTATATTGGCGAAGGGGTTCTTGTGGCTTTGACCGGAGGCTTTCTCGGTTGCCTGCTGGCTATGCTTCTGGTTTCCGGCCTCGCCCACGCTCCCGGCCTCGGCCTCTATTTCGGCGGAGTCACCGTTACACCCGCTACTTTTCTGCTCGCAATTTTCGTCGCGGGCACCGTAGGATTTCTCAGCGCAATGGTTCCCGCCTACCACTCGGCGAAGCTTGATATCGTGGAGGGCCTGCGCTACATCGGATAATAGGCAAGCGATCGATCACTATGGCGATTCCAATCAGCTACAACATCCGCAATCTGAAGCTGCGCAAAGGTCTCACCATCATGACCGCTCTCGGCATTGCGCTCACTGTCACCACCGCGGTCTTCCTGATGGCGCTCCTCGCCGGTCTGCAAAAAGCCTTCAAGTCGAGCGGCGATCCCTTGAACGTCCTCGTCATGCGCAAGGGCTCCACCGCCGAACTTTCCGGAGGCTTCGACGCCAATCTCTTCCCTACCCTCCGCACTCTCCCCGGCATCGCCAAAGATCCTCAGGGTGATCCCATCGCTTCCGGCGAATGGGTCGTCGTCGTCGTCCTCCCGCGCAAGGATGGCACCGGCGAAGTCAACGTCTCCGTCCGGGGCATGATGCCCGAGGGCCTCACTCTACGTCCCAACGCCAAGCTGATCGAAGGGCGCTGGTTTACTCCCGGACAGCGCGAAGTCGTAGTGGGACAGTCCATTCACAACCGCTTCTCCGGCGCCAATGTCGGTGACACTCTCGACTTCGCCAAGGGTCAGTGGAAAGTCGTCGGTGTTTTCGACTCGGGCGGTAGCGCCTACGATTCCGAACTCTGGGGAGACGTGAACCAGATCGCCGCCGACTTCGATCGTCAGGGAGGCTACGCTTCCGCCTACTTGCGCGCCACCGATCCCGTAGCCGCCGACGCTCTCAAGCACCGCGTCAGCGACGACCAGCGCCTCAAGCTCGAAGGCACCCTCGAAACCGAATACTACGAGAAGCAAACCAGTTCCGGCGGAGCCATCAAATTCATCGGCACCTTCGTCGCCGTCATCATGGCCATCGGTTCCAGCTTCGCCGCCATGAATACCATGTATGCGGCCGTCGCCTATCGCTCGCGCGAAATCGCTACCCTCCGCATCATCGGATTCTCTCGCCCCAGCATTCTCACTTCTTTCGTCCTCGAAGCCTTGCTGCTTTCCCTGCTGGGCGCGGTCGTCGGCATTATCCTCATCTTGCCCTTCAACGGCATGAGCACCGGAATCGGCAACCAGCTCACCTTCAGCGAAACCGTCTTCAGTCTGCACCTGACGTGGGCCGTCGCGGCGACCGCCGTGGCCTTTGCCCTCATCATGGGTCTGCTGGGAGGTTTCGCCCCCGCCTGGCATGCCGCCAGGCAAGACATCCTGACCTCCCTGCGAGCCTGACCGCCCCTCGAAAAAAAACTGGACGGGCGCGGCTTCACCGGTCGCCGAAAAATGTCGAGCAGAAACTGGGCCCTCCCGTCTAGGTCCATCCATGAGCTAGGTTCGAGCAGGAACCGGAAGACCACGCCGCAGCCGTTGCGAAAAGCTCGATAAGTGTAGGGTTTAGAGAAGCGCACGAGTTCCAGAGACTGCGGAAAAACTCGATTCCGCCCCGGTTTAGGGAAGGGCACGAGTTCCGAGGCTGCGGAAAGCTCGATTCCGCCCCGGTTTAGGGAAGGGCACGAGTTCCACTCGTGCCGTAACTGCCGCCCAGTCAACGGCGGCTTCCAGCCGCTGGGGGACTGCAGCCCCGCGAAACTACTCCTTTAGATTTCGCCCTGGTTTAGAGAAGCGCACGAGTTCCGAGGCTGCGGAAAAACTCGATTCCGCCCCGGTTTAGGGAAGGGCACGAGTTCCACTCGTGCCGTAACTGCCGCCCAGCCAACGGCGGCTTCCAGCCGCTGGGGGACTGCAGCCCCGCGAAACGGCTCCTTTAGATTTCGCCCTGGTTTAGGGAACGGCACGAGTTCCGAGGCTGCGGAAAGACTCGATTCCGCCCCGGTTTAGGGAAGGGCACGAGTTCCACTCGTGCCGTAACGACCGCCCAGTCAACGGCGGCTTCCAGCCGGTGGGGGACTGCTGCCCCGCGAAACTACTCCTTTAGATTTCGCCCTGGTTTAGAGAAGCGCACGAGTTCCGAGGCTGCGGAAAAACTCGATTACGCCCCGGTTTAGGGAAGGGCACGAGTTCCACTCGTGCCGTAACTGCCGCCCAGCCAACGGCGGCTTTCAGCCGCTGGGGGACTGCAGCCCCGCGAAACGGCTCCTTTAGACTTCGCCCTGGTTTAGAGAACGGCACGAGTTCCGAGGCTGCGGAAAACTCGATTACGCCCCGGTTTAGGGAAGGGCACGAGTTCCACTCGTGCCGTAACTGCCGCCCAGTCAACGGCGGCTTTCAGCCGCTGGGGGACTGCAGCCCCGCGAAACTACTTTTCTCACATCCGGTTAGACGCAGGCGCGCCCGGCCTCCCACCCACATCGTTAACGGCCGCCATCGGAACCAGAGTTTTTTCAAAAATGAGGCCCCCAAAACGGATCTTTCCACCCTCATATTTCGTATTAAATTCATATATAGTTCGTACAATAGGTCGTGGCTGGTTTTTGCATCGCCCAAACACTTGGAGCATCCCTTTATCAATGCCCATCGATACCGAACACACTGACACCAAGCATGACGACCTCCGCAGTCTGCGCATCGATCGCTCCCTGCGCGACGGTGGCGGAGAACCGCCCGCGTGGTCGCGCCGCTTCATTCTCGCCGGAATCGCCGTCGTCGTCCTGCTCGGAATCGCCGCCCTCGCCTACCGCGCTCTAGCGTCCGATACGCCCGAAGTCGAAGTCGCCCGCGCTACCGCCGAAGGCAGCGACGTCGCCGGCAGCACCGTCCTCTCGGCCAGCGGATACATCGTCGCTCACCACAAAATCAGCGTGAATTCCAAAGTCACCGGGCGCGTCGCCTGGATCGGCGTCGAGAAAGGCGACAAAGTCAAAGAAGGTCAGGTTCTCGTCCGCCTCGAAGACGACGAATTCCGCGCCATGTACGAGCAGGCCCGCGGAGCCTGGGAATCCGCCAAGGCCCGTCTCGCCGAAGCCGAGCACGGCTCGCGCCCCGAAGAAATCGAGCAGGCCGATCACAATCTGGCCGAAGCTCGCGCTACCGCCGCCAACGACAAAATCACTCTCGACCGCAACAAGGATCTCTTTGCCCAGGGCGTCGTCTCCAGGCAAAATCTCGACGATGCTCAGGCCCGTTTCGATGCCGATCAGCAAAAAGCTAACTCCCTCGAGCAGTCCCTCCGCATGTCAAAACTCGGCCCCCGCGTCGAAGAAATCGATCGCGCCCGCGCCGACGTGGAAACCGCCAAGGGCCAAATGGATTACGCCAAGTCTCAACTCGACGCCACCGTGATCCGCGCCCCCGTCACCGGAACCATCCTCGAGCGCACCGCCGAAAAAGGCGAACTCGTCACCGCTCAATTTGCCAGCGGCGCCGAAGGCGGCCCGCGCGGATCGGTCGTCGCTCTCGCCGACCTCAACGACATTCAGGTCGAACTCGATATCGCGCAAGACGACTTCGCCAAGCTCTCGCCCAGGCAGGAAGGCATCGTCACTCTCGATGCCTTCAAAGACCGCTCCTACAAAGGCGAGATCGCCGAAATGTCGCCCGAGGCCAATCGCCAGAAAGCGACCGTCCAGGTCAAGGTTCAGATCCTGCAACCCGATTCCTACCTCCGCCCTGAAATGAACGCCACTGTACAATTCAAGGCGAAGCCAACCGACAAAAACGCAGGACCCAAACAAACCTACGTCTTCGTTCCCACCGCCGCCTTGCGCGACAAGGACGGATCCAAATTCGTCCTTCTCGCTTTTAACGGCAAGGCCCTTCGCCGCAATGTTCACGTTCAGGGCGAGCGCTCGGGAGGCTATCTCGTCGACTCCCTCGTAGGCGGAGAAACCGTAATCACCACCGCGCCCGCCGATTTGCAGGACGGGCAAAAGATTCGTATCAAGGGGCAATCATGAACGCACTCACTCAAACGCCGACGCAACCGGCCGTGGGCAGCAAAGTCGTCCAGGCCCGCGGTGTCAGCAAAGTATTCAAGCGCGACGCCTTTCAAGTCACCGCGCTCGACAACGTCTCCATCGACATCGCCGCCGGCGAATTTCTCGCCTTGATGGGCCCATCCGGCTCCGGCAAGACCACGCTGCTCAACATGATCGCAGCCATCGACCGTCCCACCTCCGGCGAACTGCTGGTCATGAACGAAAACATCTTTCGTCTCACCGACGGCCAATCCGCTAACTGGCGCAACACCCACGTCGGCTACGTTTTCCAGACCTTCAATCTCATCCCCGTGCTCACCGCCTTCGAGAACGTTGAATTGCCCCTGCTGCTCACCAAGATGACCACCCAGCAGCGCCGCGATCACGTCATGACCGCCCTCAAACTCGTAGGCCTCGAAGACCGCGTCCATCATCTTCCCAAGCAGCTCTCCGGAGGACAAGAGCAGCGCGTGGCCATCGCCCGCGCCATCGTCAGCGATCCCACGCTGATCTTGGCCGACGAACCTACCGGCGACCTCGACAGCAATTCCGCCACCGAAATTTTAGAGATTTTGAAACGCCTGAATGAAAGCTTCCACAAAACCATCGTCATGGTCACCCACGACCCTCACGCCGCCCAGTACGCCCACACCACTCGCCATCTTGAAAAAGGCAGGCTCCTACCAGCCTAGACCTGAATGGTCACAAACTTGAATTGCTAAGAATTTGGATTGTCATCCCGAGCGAAGCGAGGGATCTGCAGTTCGCCTCAGACCACAGCCGGGTGCCCCCACTCTTGCGCGTTTTGTTCGCAAGGGTGGGATTCCACGGCAGCGTCAAGCTAGGCTTTTGGGTGGCGCAGCGATCCGCCGCGCTCAAGGCCTTATATCGGTGTCCGGCTAGGCCGCGAGAATCACGCCGTCTTCCGCGCGGCCATCGCATCCAGTTCTTCCGCCTCGCTCACCCACTCCCACACCCGCCGTCCACGATCGTTGCTCGCACTCCGTGCCTCGCCATAATCCACCAGACGATTCAACACCGTCGTCACCGACGCCAGGGGATCCTTATGCCGCGCCAGCATCTCCGGCGCATACCGCACCAGTTCTTCGCAAACCTCGCGAGCTCCCATCGGTCGCCGCACTTCCATCAGTACTCGTCTGCACGCCTTCGTAAACCCCGGCTGTCGCCCGTTGGGCTTGCGGTCAATCAGCTCCAGCAAATCGTCACCCAGCACCTGCTCGCCGAAAAGATCCGCCAGCCCCGCGATCGTCTGCTTCACCGTGCCGATCCGCTTCATGATCTCCGCTCGCTGCCCCATCAACTGGAGGAGTTCTTCATGCGCCGCCCGGACCACCTGCTGCGCTGAAACGCTGTTGGCTTGCGCTGCAATGGCCGGCGCGTGCAACCGGTCACCGTCAGTCTTTCCGCTTTCCATAAATATCCTCCAGCCCGCAAACGAACCCCAAGCCGCTTCATCCCTTATCGTCCAAATACGCAGAACGACCCTATGAAGTTCCCTTGCAGGTTGGACTTGTTTGCCGAGGAAAGGTTATCGGGGAAATGACACGGTCCGTGTGGCGCGGGCGCCCTCGCCCGCGACCGGCCGCGAACTCATGTCATGCGAAAACAAAAAGACCGTCACCAGAACTGCGCCCTGGCATCATGAGCGCAGCTCTAGAAGCAGCGGAAAAACTCCGGTTCGCGCCGGTTTGGGGAAGGGCACGATGTTCCACCCGTGCCGTAACCGCCGCCTCATCAGCGGCGGCTTCCAGCCGCTGGGCGAATACCCCCTATCCCATCACCGTCGTATGTTCTGGCCGGATTTTGTACAGCACCCGAACTTCGCCCGGCTGCGAATACGGATACTTCTCCACTCCCATATACTTCTTCGCCATCTTGTCGATGTGCGCAGCCGCGCCGTCTTCCGTGATCTCGACTACCGTCCCTCGAATCTCCAGGTAGCGATAAGGATTGTCGGGATCGACAATCGCCAGCGCCACCCGCGGATCGCGCCTCACATTGCGATCCTTCTGCCGTCCACGCGCCGAATTAAAAATCACATGCGTCCCGTCAAAGTCACACCATACCGGAGTCACCTGTGGTCGCCCGTCGGGCATGAGCGTCCCCAGGCTGGCAAATGCGCGCTTCTGGAAAAGATCTGCGTATTTTTCAGGAATCACATTCGACATAGTCAACTCTCTCCCTATGGATTGGATTGCCGCTCCGATTATAGATGCCGCCCAGGCGATGCCGGCTAAACAATGTGGCCAACTGTGGAGACGGGCGACTCGCCCGTTTCGACCGAGCGCATTCCGGCATCCCGCAAAGCTGGATTCGCCCTTCCCCCCGGAAGAGCCCGCCGTTTACCTCTACTCATTGTGAAATGGCGATGCCTTCAAGTAATCTAGTTATCTTTCCGGAGGACGCCCTCTTATGCGAATCACAACGCCCCTGGCTCCAGCATCAACAGGAAGATTTCCCCGCCAACTCCTGGCACTCGCCATCGGCTTGTTTCTTCTGGCGCTCCCACTCGCCGCGCAACCTTCCGCCGCACCGCCGCCCACCGTAGTCTTCATGACCGACTTCGGAGTCGTTGACGATTCTGTCGCCCTCTGCAAGGGCGTCATGTACGGCATCGCGCCTAATCTTCGCATCATCGATCTCACCCATCAGGTAACTCCATTTTCCATTCGCGACGGCGCTCGATTCCTCTTCGGAGCCACTCCCTACTTCCCCGCCGGAACCGTATTCGTCGTCGTCATCGATCCCACCGTAGGCAGTTCGCGCAAAGCCGTGGTCGTCAAATCCAAGCGCGGCCAGTTCTTCGTTCTGCCCGATAACGGCCTGATGACCATGGTTGAAGCTCGCGACGGCATCGAAGCCATCCGCGAGATCACCAACCCCGATTGGATGGTCGGCGCCAGAATCTCCTCCACCTTCCATGGCCGCGATATTTTTTCCCCCGTAGGCGCGCACGTTGCCCGCGGCGACGACTGGACCCAGGTCGGCCCTCCCGTCCAGCAACTCGTCCGCCTCGATCTCAAACCCGCAACCGTGGACGACAAAGGACTCACCGGAGAAGTCATCGCCCTCGATGGCCCCTTCGGCAACATAGTCACCAACATCAGCTCTGATGATTTTCTAAAGCTTGGCTATCAGCGCGGAGATACCGTAAAAGTCACGGTAGCCGGCCATGAAGTAGAAATGCCGTTCGTAAAAACCTTCAGCGACGTTCCCAAGAACCACCCGCTGCTCTACATCGACTCAAGAGGGCGAGCCAGCTTTGCCCTGAACCAATCCAGCTTCGCCGCCAAGTACAGCATCGATCCCCCCCAGCCCATCTTCATCCCGCACAAGAAAAACTGAGAACGGGAAAGTGTTTACCGGTTACTGGGTACTGGGTACTGACTACTTCCTATTTCCTCCGCCATCCGAGGCAGCACTGCCCGCAGCAGCGCAATGAACTGCCCCATCACCCGCCGTCCCACCTCCAGCACTTCCTCGTGCACTAGCGCCTGGTCGAGAATCCCCGCCGCCATATTCGTCACGCACGAAATCGCTAGCACGCCGATCCCCATATGCCGCGCCGCGATCGCCTCCGGCACCGTCGACATCCCCACCAGATCTGCGCCAATCGTTCGCAAATACCGAATCTCCGCCGGAGTCTCATAACTCGGCCCCGCCAGCGCCGCATACACGCCCTCTCGCGGCGGAATCCCCATCCGCTTCATCTCCTCCAGCGCAATCTCCCGATACCGCTTCGCATATGTATAACTCATATCCGGAAACCGCGGCCCCAAACGCTCGTCATTCGCCCCCGTTAGCGGATTCTGCCCCTGCAAATTAATATGGTCGCGCAAAATCACCAGCGCGCCCTGCCCATATCCAACGTCAATCCCTCCCGCCGCGTTCGTAAGAATCAAAGCCCGCACGCCCGCGCGCCCCAGCACTCGCGTAGGAAACGCCACCTCCGCCGCCGAATACCCTTCATACAAATGCACGCGTCCCTGCATCACCGCCACCGGCACATCGCCCGACAACCCGATCACCAGTTGTCCCGCGTGTCCCACTGCCGTCGACCGCGGAAATCCCGGAATCTCTCCATAAGGAATCCGTACCGCCTCCCGAAGATCGTCCGCAAACGATCCCAGCCCCGATCCCAATACAAGCCCTAGCCGCGGCCGCACCGCAGTCTGTGACTGCACAAACGCTGCCGCCGCTTCCGCCCGAGTAAATAAGTCTTGAGTCATAGATACACGCAGTTATAAAAACAACTTGTCATCCTGAGCGCAGCCAAGGACCTATGCATTGGCTGACTCCGGATGAATGCATAAGTGTTTCGCTTCGCTCAACATGACAGGACCATAAAATATCAGCTAATACTTCTTTTCAAACTCCGCCAACGCCCGCTCCAACTTCCATTGCACCCGCGCCCGCTCGCTCCCCGCCATCAGCTTCTCACACTTCGCCGAGACCCGATCTCCCCACGCCTTATCCTCCGCGCAAGCCTCGCCACGCTTCATCTCCCGCCCATCGCTCCACAAACTCTCCCCCGGAATAAAACTATGTTCCAGGCTCTCCCGCGCCATGTGCTTCAGGTCCGCATACGCCAATCCATAAGTCTCCACCGCCCGCAAATACTCCTGCGTCAGATCCCCGCGTGAAACGCCCTCGTCATCGCTAGCCAGCGCCACCGGAACTCCAAACTTCATATACACCGGCAGCGGATGCCGGTCCCCACTCACCCCCAGAATCTCATCGTTCGAAGTCAAACAGATTTCCACCAGCACATTCTTCCGGGCCATCTCCTTCAGCAGCCCAATCGGATCGTCCTCGCTCATCACCGCTACCCCATGCCCGATCCGCTCCGCGCCCGCTCGCTCAACCGACTCGCGAATATGAAACCGCAGCCCCTCCGGAGGGACTAGCCCCATCGCCAGCTCATCCGCATGCAACGACACGTGTGTTCCCGGATAAAACTTTCGCAGCGCCTCAATCACCCGCATATGCAAGTCAAAATCATGCATCGGGACGTAATAATCTTCCGGCATCACCAAATTAAATCCCACAAACCGCGCATCCGCCTTACTCAACTCAAAGCCCAGCAGAATCTGCGCAAACACCTGTTCCCGCTGCAATCCCCGCAGCACCTGATACAGATAATGAATCGCAACCTCGCATCCCGCACTCGCCTGCGCCGTCCCGCAATGCAGCACTTCTTTCTTCCGCGCTTCATCCGCGTCCAACTGCCGCCGGACCGACGCCACCACCTCCGCCATGCCCCCTGCCAGCAATTTCTCCCGAAGTTTGCCAAAATCGTCGTCCCACCCAACCTTGGACCCCAGAATCGCCGCCCCCGCTCCATCCGCCGTGTGCATTAACTCCACATATTGCAGATGATCTTCCGCCGCCCGCGAAGCGATCTCCGCCAGCGCGTCTCCAATATGCTTTTCCAGCGCCGGACCAAACTTATCGAACGTCGCAAAAAAATGGTCGTGCCCCGACTCCTCCTCGCGATGCCAGTTCCGCATCGACCACGCGTCCAGTAACTGGTCATAAAGAATGTGATCCTGATAAGCGCACCGCATCGACGGCTTATTCGTATAGGACTCGCACGCATCGCAGGCCGCGTGAATCAGCTTCGACGTGCTGCGGTCCACGCACAGTGCGCTTTCCGACGCCCAGTCAATCATGCTCTCCGCATACACTGCCCCCGCCAGATGCACGTGGAGGTCCCCCCCCTTAGGCATCTGCTGCAGAAATGGCAGCAACAACTCCGGCTGTCGCCGCACCGACTCCATATACCGCGCCGCCTTTTCCTCCGGGCTCTGCGCGTAGGAGGCCAGCGCCATCGCCACCACAGTCACAACGCAAGCCACCTGCCCCAACCGCGGTCTCACCATAAAAATCCCTCCAAAAACTGCAAACCTGTCATTCATCAGCGAAATCTATACCTGACCTCACGCTGACTTACCGTGCCACCTGACAACTCATTGGCATTGTAGAGAAAGCTCGTTCGACTGTCCTACCTGAATTTCGCGACCAAATCTTCCGCCTCGCGCTAACTCAAGCCCCTCTCAAATCCCACACCCACGCAGAATTCATGCGCATCTCCCGCGGATTTGCACAGTCACAACTTCCTGTGCGCCCGCAACCATCCCGCGCCCTAAATACCGCAAAACCACAGATCTGCAGGGCCTTTCACCGCGCCTCGCCGACCGCTGCACAATTTCCGTGTCACCCGCCTGTGCACGCCCTGCACTCGACTGAGGGACAAGCATTTACAGGCGCATTAATTTCATTGACGTAAAAAATAGGCGTGTTAAAACCATAATCGTTCTTTGACACGTTCTGAAGTTTTCCCGGTTGGTGCAGCGTCCGGGGCTCAAGCGTAGTCACTCAGACAACCGCGAGGTCAGTCTGGGAGGGCGAGCAAGGGTCTATAGCTAAGCGCTGGTCGAGGCGAACAGGAGCCACTGTCGAAGGCAGGATAGAGTCCCGAGGCGTTGGATTGGTTTATCCGGTTGGCGGTGAGCCCGGAGCCCGAGCAAAGATCGGCCTGTAATGAACCCGCAAGGGAGTTATAGGAAAAGGTCAGCAAGGGTCTAAACGCGAGCTACTGGCCGAGACGAATGACTCCAACATCACCTCGGGACTCTCTATTTGTATGTGATCGTGTAGGGACGGACGCATTCGTCCGTCCAAGCCGAGCAGAGCTCGGCACCTACGATGAAGTCAGCATCACCCCACTGCAAGGGGCAGAGCCCAAAAAGTTTCCCCACCCGCCCTACAAGATCGCCACTTTCGCGATGGACGAAAATCTCACAAATCGACAGTGAGCTGCGTCACCGACGCTAAATCCATCTGGGCAGTAACCTTCCCTCTAAAGGGAATAGATCATGGAAAGCATTATCCACGCCATGCAGGCCATCGAATCAGAAATCGGCGTGACCGAGTTACGACTATCCGCCCTACGTAAATCGCTTGAGGCCCTTCGGGCGATCCCCGCCATCGGAACGGTTAGCATCATGGCCGGTGCAGAAGAGCCTGACGGGCGTTATCGAGGGCAAGGCGTCGGCGCGGCTCTTCGACAATTCATGCAGAACAGGAAGTCGGCTACCCTGGACGAGATCCGTGACGCCTTAGGTCGCGGCGGCATATCGTGGGGCAAGTACCCAAAACGCCAAGTCGCGCTCGCCGTGGCCAATTCACCCAAGCTTTACGCCCAGCAGGGCGATCTTGTAACACTGATCCCAATCTCCGAGCCTATCCGAGGTGGTCTCATGCCTAACGCTCCGGTGCAAATATTCTGGAGCTCCGTGCTTGCCCAAGTCCAAGACTGGGTAAGTATTACGAACAAAGAATCAGCCTCGCAGCTAATGTTCGAGAGAATACCTAACGGTTTTCGAGTCTGCAGGGTGTCGCCGTTCCTTGTGGTGGAGCGATGGCTAGCTGACAACAACCAGATCCATGGCGGCTCCGAAGCCAAAGACGAGGGCGGCCACACGATACACACTATGTTCGAACCACTCACCATCACCGGCGAGAACGAATCTTCGTTGCCCCAAGAACCACCGAGAAGGCCCGTTTCGCAAACCACCGGCGATGTTGTGGGCTTCGTGATCGGTCTTTTCCAGCAGCCGGGCGAGCCGACGGCCAACATCGCCTCGGCCTAACGCAGGCCCACGAAGGAGCGGGGCGTCCAGCAGATTTAGTGTTTGACGAACTGGAACGCGAAGACGCGAGTAGATAATCACCGCCAAACCCCGAAGGACTTCGGCCAGTACAAGAAGCGCTCGACGCGAATTTGGCAACCAGGGAACAGCTCCCGCAGTTCGCGGCGGGTCAAAAAGCGGATCGTCTCGCGGGGTTTACCGCGCCAGCCATTGATCGTCAACCAGCGATGCACGCCCGCAGTGAACCATGCATCCGGCAGCCAGTGCAAGAATAGGGTCAGATGGTGCGGCTCGACAGGAAACCAGCGATTCGGCGTCTGGCAATAGATGTGCTCGCCAATCCGTAACATTTCACTGGCAAATCGCCGCTGATCGGCCAGCCTGCCCACGTGTTCAATTGCCGAATTGGAGAATGCGAGATCGAAGGTGCGATCAGCAAAAGGGACGGCGCGCGCATCCGCTTGCACATATGGAAGCCGGCAAATCGCGGGCTTCGAAAGAACATTGAGCAGGGTCACACCTTCTGCGAAGCGCGAATTCATCCAAGTGCCAGGCATCCCGCCGATATCAAGCACGCGCCTGCAACCGCCGAAATTCTCCTCAACCCAGCGCTTGCGGCGGCCACGCAACCGGCCGCCGAGCCAACCATAGAGAAATGAGTTGATCGACATTCGGTGAGCATGGCGGCGATGGCCTTCGCTTGTCGATGACCGGTGAACATCGAGGATGTGACGAAGAGAATACCAAAATGGGTCTGACAGCCGACACCTGACAGCTCTCTACAGCGGTATATTCCCATGCTTCTTCGGCGGATTCTTATCCCGCTTCGTCTCCAGCATCTCCAGCGCCTGAATCAGCTTCTTCCGCGTCTCGCGCGGCTGAATCACCGCATCCACAAATCCCCGATCCGCCGCCACATACGGATTCGCCAGCGTCTCGCGAAACTCCTCGATTTTCTCCTGTCTCAATCGCTCGCGTTCGCTCCCGCTCCCACCGTTTTTCGCCGCATCCAGTTCCCGCTTATAAACAATATCCACCGCGCCTTCCGGACCCATCACCGCAATCTCCGCGCTCGGCCACGCATAATTCACGTCCGTCCGAATATGCTTCGAAGCCATCACGCAGTAAGCTCCGCCATAAGCCTTGCGCGTAATCACCGTCACCTTCGGCACCGTCGCTTCCGCAAACGCGTACAGCAGCTTCGCGCCATGCCGGATAATTCCTCCATATTCCTGCTGTGTCCCCGGCAAAAATCCCGGAACGTCCTCAAACGTCACCAGCGGAATATTGAAGCAATCGCAAAACCGCACAAACCGCGCGCCCTTCACCGATGCGTTGATATCGAGCGTTCCCGCCAGCATCGCCGGCTGGTTCGCCACCACTCCGACCGACTTCCCGTTCAGCCGCGCAAATCCCACCACGATGTTCTTGGCATAGTGCTCGTGAATTTCAAAAAAGTATCCGTCATCCACCACCGTCTGAATCACGTCCTTCATGTCGTACGGCATGTTCGACTGATCCGGAATCAGCGTATCCAGCTTCTCATCCAGCCGGTCGATCGGATCGCTGCAAGCCTTCCGCGGCGGATCCTCCAGGTTATTCGACGGAATAAAACTCAGCAGTTCCCGCACCATCGACAAACACTCGGCGTCATCGCGGCACATAAAATGCGCCACGCCCGAAGTCTCGTTATGCGTATGCGCTCCGCCCAACTGGTCCTTCGTCACTTCTTCATGCGTGACCGTCTTGATCACATCAGGCCCGGTAATAAACATGTAAGAAGTCTGGTCGACCATCAGAATGAAATCCGTAATCGCCGGCGAATACACCGCTCCGCCCGCGCATGGCCCCATGATGGCCGAGATCTGCGGCACCACTCCGCTATAAAGCGTGTTGCGCAGGAAAATGTCCGCATAACCAGCCAGCGACATCACGCCTTCCTGAATGCGCGCTCCCCCCGAATCGTTCAGCCCGATCACCGGAGCCCCCATCTTCGCCGCCAGATCCATGATCTTCACGATCTTCGATGCGTTCGCCTCGGAGAGCGATCCTCCAAACACCGTAAAGTCCTGCGCGAACACAAACACCAGCCGCCCTTCCACGCGCCCATAGCCGGTAATAAAGCCATCGCCGTAAAATTTCTGCTGTTCCATGCCAAAATCGTGGCAGCGGTGCGTGACCAGCTTGTCGGTTTCCTCAAACGTGCCCTCGTCGAGCAGAAACTCGATGCGCTCGCGCGCCGACATCTTGCCTTCTTTGTGCTGACGCTCGCGCCGTTGCGCGCCACCGCCAGCCTCGGCCATCTGGTCCCGCTTTTTCAGTTCGGCAATTTTCTCGTCAAGTTTCATAGGCAGACATTATAGGTGAGAGCAAAAACGCAGGTGTGACGACGGCTACAGCCCGTTGTGACGGCATGGACGATGAGGCAGAATGTGGAGGCAACACAATGTGGAAACAAGAGCCTGTGTGGGGACAGGCGTCCCGCCCGTCCAGCCGCGCAAAGCTCCGCAGTTTGTCCAGCGAAACCAACCGCGGATTCCCGCTACACTCGCGCTGCCGCCGCATCCAACAGGTTCAGAAACTCGATCTTCTTCCCCGCCGGAAGAAATGACGCCTCAAACGAATTCCGCGCCAGCTCCCGCAAATGCTCGTCGGTAAATCCAAACGCATCCTGCACCAGCGCATACTCCCCAACCAGCGAGGTCCGAAACATCGCCGGATCATCGCTGTTCAGCGTCAGCATCAACCCCTGGTCAAAGTACCGCCGCACCGGATGCGCCGCCAGCTCCGCGCAACATCCCGTCCGCAGATTGCTCGTCACGCAAATCTCAATCGGAACCTGCCGCTCCGCCAATTCTTGCATCAAATCGGCATCCTTTTCCGCCGTGAGCCCGTGACCAATGCGCTCTGCCTTCAGGTTCAGCGCTCCCCATATCGACTCCGGCCCCGCGCTCTCGCCAGCGTGCGCCGTCAGATGGATCCCGTGCTCCGCCGCCCGCGCATAAACCTCCGCAAACCACTCCGGAGGCCCCGCCTTTTCGTCCCCTCCAATTCCGAAGGCGATCACATTGCGATCGCGAAACTGGATCGCCAAGTCCAGCACCCTCTGCGCCTTCTCCGCCCCGAATTGCCGTATGGCGTCAAAGATCCACAGCAGCGAAACGCCGAAATCCTTCTCCCCGCGCAACCGCCCCCGCTCCAGCCCCTCGAAAATCGCCGCAAAATCCTGCTTCCGCCAAAGACAAACTCCAACCGAAACAATCACCTCAGCATGAAGAACGTTCTGCGCCTTCAGCCGCTCCATCAACCGGTAGGTAATCAGCTCGTAGTCTTCCGCATCCCGCAAATGCCCCGTCACGTCCTTGAACGCCGACAGAAATCCCTTGAAGTCCGTGTAGTTGTAAAGTTGCTCGACTTCAGCCAGCGAAGCGCCTTCCATCCCATGCCGCAGCCGCAACTCAACCAAGGTGGCAGGCTCAACCGAACCTTCAAGATGTAAGTGGAGTTCAGCCTTCGGAAGCGAGCGAACCAACGCCTTGGACGAGCCGGAATTCATAGCTGCAAAACTTCTGCATTCTAACTTCTGACTTCTGACTTGCTCTTGCAAAACTCGCTGTGATGCCGGCTATAGAAGATATAAATGCACAGCCCCAGCGCCAGCCAGATCACAAACCGCAGCCACGTGATCAGCGTCAGCCCAAACATCAGCCCGCCGCAAAACAGCACCGACAGCAGCGGAAACCACGGTACAAACGGAACCCGAAACGCGCGCTTCCGATCCGGTTGATTCCTCCGCAGCAAAATCACGCCCAGCGAAACCAGCACGAACGCAAACAGCGTCCCGATATTCGCCAAGTCGGCCGCATCGCCAATGTCCACCAGTCCCGCCGGAATTCCCACCGCAAAGCACGCGATCCACGTCGACCAGTGCGGCGTCTTATATTTCGGATGCACCGCCGAAAACAGCTTCGGCAGCAGCCCATCGCGCGACATCGCATACCAGATTCGCGCCTGCCCGTACTGAAACACCAGCAGCGATGAAATCATTCCCGTCAGCGCCCCAATCACAATCACCGACCGGAACACCGGATGCACTCCCAGATACTTCATCGCGTACGCCACCGGAGCTTCCGCCGCTTCCCCCGAAACAAATGTCGTGTACTTCATCATGCCCAGCAGCACCACCGCGACCCCGACATACAGCAGCGTGCACACGATCAGCGACATGATGATGCCAAACGGCAAATCTTTTTGCGGATTCCGCGACTCCTCCGCCGCCGTCGACACCGAATCGAATCCAATATACGTAAAGAAAACGATTGCCCCGCCCGTCACAATTCCCGCAAATCCCGAAGGCGCAAACGGAGTCCAGTTCGCCGGCTTGACCAGCATTCCGCCCACCACCAGAAACGTCAGGATCGCGCCAATCTTAATCGCGACCATGATGTTATTGGTCTCCGCCGACTCCTTCACTCCGCGCACCAGCAGCAGCGTCAGAATAAAAACAATCAGAAATCCCGGCAGATTAAAATAAGCGCCTGTCCACTGTCCCGAGGCCCACACTGGACTCGCCCACTTATCCGGCAAATTCAGCCCGAACGCCGCCAGTTGCGCCTTCGTGTAGCCGGCAAAGCCCACCGCCACCGCCACATTGCTGACCACATATTCCAGAATCAGATCCCAGCCGATAATCCAGGCAAAAATCTCGCCCAGCGTCGCATACGAATAGGTGTAAGCGCTGCCGGCAATCGGAATCATCGACGCCAGCTCCGCGTAGCACAACCCCGCAAAGCTGCAGGCAATCGCCACCAGAAAAAACGAAATGGCGATCGAAGGACCCGCTGGCGGACGTCCATGCATCAACGCTCCGGCCGTGCTGCCGGTGCGCAGAAAACTCACGATCAGATCGAGCGCCTGCGCATGCAACAGCGAAGGCACCGGAAAATATTCTCCCGCCGCCGCCGTCCCTGTGAGAATGAAAATTCCCGAGCCAATAATCGCGCCGATCCCGAGCGCCGTCAGCGACCACGGCCCCAGCGTCTTACTCAGGCGATGCTCGGGGTGATCCGCTTCCGAAATCAGCTTATCGATCGACTTGCAACAGAACGCTTGGCGGTTGGAGGTGCGAATCACAGCGACTGCTGGCTCACCGGATGATTGCGACAAGAGTGGGTTGTCTCCTCACATGGACTCGGAGGCACGAGCGAACCCGCCCGTGCCTCCGTCATCGCTCGAAGCTTGTAGCCAGAAGCTAGCGGATCTTTACCGCTTCGCCTGGCCGCGCGCCAGCTTTTTCACCTTGCGCTTTTTCGACCCGCGCGCGTAATCACGGGGCTTTTTCGGCTTCTCCGCTTTCGCTTTCTTGCGGGCGGCTCGTTTTACTTTCTTGCGTTCAACTTTTTCCAGCTTCTTTGTGTTTGCCATCAGTGCGTTTCTCTTCTCTCTTCCTTGCGTTTTGTTATTTCAAACTCTCTCACCTGATTGTCATCCCGAGCGAAGCGAGGGATCTGCGGTTCTCGCAAGCCGCGGCGCTCTTCCCCGTGGCTACGCCTTCTCCAGCTGCGCGTACCTCTCCACTAATTTCTTCAAACCGAAGCGAGGGAATTGTACCGTAATCTTGGCATCTTCCCCATCCCCTTCTCGCTGGTACACCGTTCCTTCTCCATATTTCGGATGCTTCACCTTCTGCCCCGGACGAAATCCCCGCCGCCCCGTCGGCTCTTCCGCCGCCATTTTCGGGACACTGAACTTCTTGCCCCGCGACGCAAAAAACTCTGCAATATTATCAATCGAGTTGTAGCCCTTCAGCGGAGTCTGCGCTTTCGCCTTAACTTTAACCGGATTCCAATCCGCGCTCTGATCCTCGTCCTCATAAGAATAATGCGCCGATTCGCCGCGTTGCCTGTGTGGCGCGGGCGCCCCCGCCCGCGAAAGGCCGGCAGCCGAAGAAAAAGTACTGGAAGAATTCCGTCGCCGCGCCCCGCCCAGTTCTTCCACCAACTGCGGCGGAACTTCCTCCAGAAACCGCGATGGCACGCTCGCCTCCGGCATATCCGTCCCATACCGCCGCCGGTACACCGCCCGCGACAACACCAGCGTATCCATCGCCCGCGTCATCCCGACATAGCACAACCGCCGCTCCTCTTCGATCGAATCCGGCTCCAGCATCGTCCGCGAATGCGGAAATAACCCTTCTTCCATCCCCGCCAGCACCACCAGCGGAAACTCCAGCCCCTTCGCCGCATGCAGCGTCATCAGCGTAATCTGCGCATGCTCGTCATACTGATCCGCGTCGCTCACCAGCGCCGCATGATCCAGAAACTGATCCAGCGTCTCCCCCCGGTCCCGCGAATCCATCGCCGCGTTCACCAGCTCCCGCAAATTTTCAATCCGCGAAAAAGCTTCCGGAGTGTCTTCCTCTTCCAGTTGCTTGATATATCCCGTGCGGTCGATCAGAAACTTCAGAATCTCCGCCGTATTCGCCGCCGCTCCCGGAGCCCGAAATCCCTCAACAGCTTCCGTCACCGGCTCGTCCACAACCAACTCATCGCCCGCAGCCGCGACATCCTCAACCTCCGCCGCATCATCCCCAAAATCAAAACTGAAATTCCCCGGATCAAAATCCGTATCGTCGTCAGTGTGTGCAGGGGCAGCCTGTTGCGTAGGGACCGCCGCCCTCGGCTGTCCAGCCGAGCGCAGCTCGGCGTCGCTCTCATCCGCCGCCACCCCAGCCGTCTCCCCCACCCGCTCCACAAACGTCCCCGCCAGCATCGCCCGTCCGTCCTCAATCACCGCCCGAAAGCTCTTCAACGCCGCCAACGCCCGCGCTGGCAACAACTCCCGACGAATCGCCTCGCCCACCGCTCCCCACATCGACAATCCCGTCTCCAGCGCCAGCCGCTCGATCACCTCTATCGTCGTCTTCCCAATCCCCCGCACCGGAGTATTAATCACCCGCAGCAGCGAAACCGAGTCATCCGCATTCTGAATCACCTTCAAATACGAAATCAGATCCTTAATCTCGGCTCGCTCGTAGAACGAGAACCCGCCCACCACGTGATACTTCAGCCCATACCGCCGCATCGCTTCTTCAAACAATCGCGATTGCGAATTCGTCCGGTACAGCACAGCCGCCCGCGCCGTCCCTCCGCTCTCCCCCGTCGCTTTCACATATTTGTTAATCGTGTCGGCGGCAAACAGCGCCTCATTCTCTCCATCTGGAGCCTCGTAATACCCGATCTTCGTCCCGCCCTGCCGCGACGTCCAGAGATTCTTGCCCTTGCGCCGCACATTATTCGCCACCACCACCGACGCCGCCTCCAGAATATTCTGCGTCGACCGGTAGTTCTGCTCCAGCCGCACAATCTTCGCCTCCGGAAAATCTTTCTCAAACTCCAGAATGTTCCGAATATCCGCCCCGCGCCACGAATAGATCGACTGGTCCTCGTCCCCCACCGCGCACACATTATGCCGCTCGCCCGCCAGCAGCCGCATCAATTCATATTGCGGACGATTCGTATCCTGGTACTCGTCCACGAGCAAATACTGAAACCGCCGGTTGTAATATTCCCGCACCGCTGCCACCGACTTCAGCAGCCGCATGGCTTCCAGCAACAGATCGTCGAAGTCCATCGCATTGGCCTTGCGCAATTCCTTCCGGTACTCCTCAAAAATATGCGCGATCTTCTCCGTCTTCGGGTCCGCCGACTGCAGATAAATCTCCTGCGGATCCAGCATGTGATTCTTCGCCCACGAAATCCGGGACAGCACATTCCGCGGCGTCAGTTGCTTATCGTCCAGCCCCAACCGCCGCATGATGCCCTTCACCACCTGCTGCTGATCGCTCTCGTCATAAATCACAAAATTCTTCGTCAGCCCAATCGCAGGCTGTCCCGGCACCGCCGAAGGAATCCGCAAAGCCTCCACATCCCGCCGCAGCACCCGCACGCAGAACGAATGGAACGTCGAAATCACCGGCTTCGCCACGCTCAGCCCGCCCACCAGCTTGTCTACGCGCTCCGCCATCTCCGACGAAGCCTTGTTCGTAAACGTCACCGCCAGAATCGACTCCGGCATCGCCCCCATCTTCTCGATCAGATAGGCAATCCGAAACGTGATGACACGCGTCTTCCCGCTCCCCGCCCCAGCCAGAATCAGCACCGGCCCCTCGGTGGTCTCAACCGCCTCGCGTTGTTGCGGATTTAACTCGTCCAGAAACGACAAAAAGAATGGCTCCGAAATGCGATAGATGGATTTTACAGGAATGCAGGAAGGAAAATTTCTGCATGAATGTTTGGAACTAGGACCGCTTCGTCAACTTTTCTGAGATCGTTTTCTCCAAATCTCAAGGTCCGTCGACGTGACGTAGTGGTTGATTAACCCTGGCTTAAGCACTCGCAACTCATGTTGTGCCCGGTGCCGGGTCGGAGGATAGACACTCGTAAAGTAAAGGGACGCTCCATCCCAGCGGGTATCTGAAATCTTAAGTTTTGTTCCATCCCCCTCGTCAATTCCGCTTACTACGAAGTGCCCATCGACTACAGCAATCTTATAAATCACCGAAGTCTCTGAAATTGGATTCTCTACCTCTTGCCAAGTCCCAACGAGTGGATGGTTGTAGCGAACAAGAATCCGAAATTTGTCCTCCGGATCCTCCCAGGTCCCGACCAGAGCATGATTCGAGCGCACTCGTGCACCTCTTGCAGACGGGATTTTGTTCTTGGCGGACTCTTTCATTTAACGACCTCGATGGCCTTGTTGCCGATGATCGTAACTAAAACATACTCGCTTCCCATTGAAACGATCGGAACTCGGCAAGCTTGCGGAAGTCCCGCTCGTTAACGGTTATGACTCGCGCTCCGATCCGGGCTGCGCTCATGGCGATTAGCGCATCGTTCGTCAACCTTCCTTGGCCGATCTTCTCGTATCCATATTTCGCTGCCACACGTGCCAGCACTTGTCCGGTTTGCGTCCAGTCGCCGAGATTCGGTACCAGAATTCGCTTGGCCCGCTCGAAATCGTGCTCCAGTCGCCCTACCGCGTCGCGCATTTGTCCCGATGCCCCCGCATAGAGCTCTTCCAGCACCACAGAACTAAGCCAAAGCAGAGTATCTGACGATAGGCGGCGCTGAGCTAGGACTGCATCGTCGCCACGACGTATTCCTGCGATATAAACGGAAGAATCGAACAAGGCCGCCCGCATCTAGCCGTCCAGCTTGCCGTAGACATCTTTAATCTCGCCGCCGCTCTTGAAAAAACGTTCGTTCGCTTCGATAGCCAACCGATTGCTTTCATGCTCGTTAATCGCGAAATCGAGAGCACGTTCGATGGCCTCGGTCTCGGTCTTCGCGCGGAGAACTTTTTGAGCGCGTTTGATCTTTACCGAGTCCAATTGGAAGTGCTTGTGTACACGGCGATTGGTAGTGGCCATGGCTAGTCCTCTATGACAACAGTATATCACGGATGTACACGGAAGTGACTATTATGTACATCAAGATCAAGCGAGATCTTTGACGATTACGAGTGGCTCTGGGTTGAGGAAAGTTGAGAGTGGGCTGGAATGCCCCACACGGCCACCCTATGCTATCTAGGCTCAGCCCACTCACGCCAGTGAGCCCCAGACATTTAGAATGCTGGCTTATGGAGCGGTTGTGGTGTTGGCGTTGCAAATGTGAAGTGCCCATGCTCGATGACAACGAGTTCAGCAGAGTTGTATCTAAGCAGAACCTCGAGAAACTCAACTTGAAAGAACGCTTTGCCGATTTTCTGACGGAATATGAGCGGATCACTGGCGTTAAAGAGACTAGCCCCAATGCCATCTGGCATCATCAACTCTCGCTCTATGGCCCGCCCTGCAAGCAATGCGGCAAACCACTTCGGACACCGCGAGCAAAACTCTGTGGCAGTTGCATGACAAATCAGTAGAGTTTCAAGAATTGGGCCGTGACTACGCTGCTATAATTAAAAATTGCGCTCATGAAGAAGAACCCATCAGTACTTGCCGTCGCCGAAAGCACCGCCCTAGCCTCAACTCGCCGTCTCATCCGCTCCACCACCGTACTCTGCGTCCGCCGCGACAACAAAGTCGTCATGGCCGGTGACGGACAGGTCACCCTCGGCGACTCCGTCATCAAGCACGGAGCCAAGAAGATCCGCCGCCTCTATCAAGACAAAATTCTCGCCGGATTCGCCGGTTCCACCGCCGATGCCTTCACTCTCTTCAGCCGTTTCGAGGCTAAGCTCGACCAGTATCACGGCAACCTCGGACGCGCCGCCGTCGAACTCGCCAAGGACTGGCGCACCGACAAGTTTCTCCGCCATCTCGAAGCCCTGCTCATCGTTACCGACAAAGAGACGACGTTCCTCCTCAGCGGCCAGGGGGACGTGATCGAGCCCGATACCGGCATCGCCGCCATCGGCTCCGGAGGCCCCTTCGCCCAGGCCGCCGCCCAGGCTCTCGCCGATCACACCCAGCTCTCGTCCCGGGAAATTGCCGAAGAATCAATGAAGATTGCCGGCCGCATGTGCATCTATACCAATGACAGGGTAACGATCGAAGAATTGTGAGGAAAAGGTCCCAGGTGTCAGGTGTTAGGTCTTAGAAAAAGGCAACCCCCTAAGCCCGAACACCTGAGACCTGACACCTGAGACCTGACACCTGATTTTTATGGCTATTTACTTACCCGGAACCGCCGAAGAAGAGCAAGTCACGCTCGACGAACTGACGCCGCGCGAAATCGTCACCGAACTTGACAAGTACGTTGTCGGACAAAAAGACGCCAAGCGCGCCGTCGCCATTGCCCTGCGTAACCGCATGCGCCGCCAGAAACTTGCCCCTGAGATGGCCGAAGAAGTCATCCCCAAAAACATCATCATGATCGGCCCCACCGGCGTCGGCAAAACCGAAATCGCCCGCCGCTTGGCCAAGCTCGCCAATTCGCCCTTCCTCAAGGTCGAGGCGTCCAAGTTCACCGAAGTCGGTTACGTCGGGCGCGATGTCGAATCCATGATCCGCGACCTCGTCGAGATCGCCATCGAAATGATCCGCGAAGAAAAGCTCGAGGACGTTGCCGACAAGGCCGAACTCAACGCCGAAGAGCGCCTCCTCGATATCCTTCTGCCGCCCATCACTCCGCGCCCCGCCGACTCCGCTTCCACCGGCGGCGTAGTCATCGACGCCAGCACCACTCTGACCGAATCCTCCAGCCGCACCCGCGAGAAACTTCGCCAGCAACTCCGCGAAGGCAAGCTCGACGACCGCACCGTCGAAATTGAAACCCGCGAGCGCAACTTCCCTTCTTTCGAAATTATCTCCAACCAGGGCGTCGAAGAGATGGACGTCAATCTCAAAGACATGTTGCCCAACATCTTCGGCCAGCGCACCAAAAAGCGGAAGATGAAGGTCAACGAGGCCTTCGAATATCTCATTCAGGAAGAAGAGCAGCGCCTCATCGACATGGAGCAGGTCACCCGCGCCGCCATCGATCGCGTCGAAAACACCGGCATCATCTTCTTAGACGAAATCGACAAAATCGCCGGCCGCGAAACCGGCCATGGCCCCGACGTTTCCCGCGAAGGCGTGCAGCGCGACATCCTCCCCATCGTCGAAGGCACCACCGTCAACACTCGCTATGGCATGGTCCGCACCGACCACATCCTCTTCGTGGCCGCCGGAGCCTTCCACGTCTCCAAGCCCAGTGACCTGATTCCCGAACTCCAGGGCCGCTTCCCCATCCGCGTCGAGCTCCAGTCGCTCACCATGGAAGACTTCGTCCGCATCCTGACCGAGCCGAAGTCCTCGCTCACCCGGCAATACATCGCGCTGCTTGAAACCGAAGGCGTCAAACTCGAATTCACACCCGACGCGCTCGAAGAAGTAGCCCGCTTCGCCTTCCGCGTCAATGAAGGCACCGAAAACATCGGCGCCCGCCGTCTCCACACCATCATGGAGCGCGTGCTCGACGAAATCAGCTTCGAAGCACCCGAGAAAAAGGGAGAACAGTTCGTAGTCGACGCCGCCTACGTCCAGAAAATGCTAAGCGAAATCGTCAAAGATCAGGATCTCTCCCGCTACATCCTGTAAGTGTTTGCAGTGTGGGGCGGGCAACCCGCCCCACTTCAACTCATCGCAAACGGTCGGAAAGCCAACGCTGTCAACCCCCATTTCCTCCCATATTCCCTATAACTCCAAGAAGCCAAAGGAAAAATAAAGTTGGGAGTTCTGTCCAGATACCTGGGTGGAAATTGTTATAATAGAAGTACAAGCTAAAACAAGAAATAAGGTACGGGTCGCTCCCGTACCTTTTTCCATTGTCGCGGAGGCCTCGGCCAATAATTGGCAAGTCCGAGAATTACGAATAAGTCTTTATTCCAGAATATTTTGCAAGGAATTCACATGCGGTAAAGCCAGAAATTCTGCCTAAATCCCTTATTTAGCAATATTTTACGTATAAGTCCTTCACAATCAAAGATATGCAAGGTTTTTATCGCTAAAACTATGATTCTAATAGTAGCTGATTTAAAAAAAATTTCAGATACAACAGGCATCGGTCGGTCTAGACGTCGAACGGCAAGGATATCTAGCTTAGAATCAGAAGCTTAAATATAAGTCTATTAAATTGAATACTTTGCCAACACAGCTTCACTTAACTCCATGATTTAAAAGGATGTCGAGCCGCCGGGTCCAAGCTAAGTCTATAGTATTGAATACTTTACATTTATCTCCATTGTTTTGAATATTTTGCGAAAATTAGGGGGGGAGGGGTACCCCCGGCCCTTCACCGGCGATGCAGGCCACTCGCAACACGCAAGCGGACTCGCTCACCTCACCTCTGATACTCTCTCCCGTGTATAGGTACGTGCGGTTTGCGAGGCGGGCAATTTGCCCCCGGTTTTGGTCTAGCACACAATGAGGTTGGCATTAAGAACGAGAATCCTTCCCCTATGAGAGTCCGTTTCCAATCTCGCGTAGCGGCATCGCTAGCAACCCTCGCCCTCTGCCTCCTGCTAGCCGGTTGCGCTCAGACCGGAGCCCCGCTGCCGCCCTCGCTCGAACTTCCCAGGCCTCCCACCGACCTCCGCGCCAGCCGCAAAGGCGATCGGGTCACCTTGACCTGGCAGGAGCCCACGCTTACCACGGACCGCCAGAGCGTGCGTTACCTCGGTCCCACTCTTGTCTGCCGCAGCCTCGATCCCAACATCACAACCTGCGACAATCTTTCCGCGACACTGACGCCGCCGACCGCATTGCCCGTCCAGCGCCGGTCGCGGAAAAATCCGGCGCAGAAGCCAAACCTTCCCCACCCTGCTCCCCAGGCCTACGTCGACAATCTGCCCGCAAGCCTGCTGCAGCCCGACTCCACCGCCGAAGTCACCTATGCCATCGAGATTCTGAACCGCAACTCCCGTGGCGCTGGATTGTCGAATCGCGTCCGCGTGCCCGCTGTCGTCACTCCGCCTCCACCCTCCGATCTGGCCGCGCAATTGACCGGCGATGGCGTCGTGCTCACATGGACCAGCACGGGCGAGTCGCGCCACTCGCCCGCGATCCAGCATCGCTATCGAATCTATCGAATTGCTGAAAACTCTGAAAATGACACCCCCTCCGGCAAGAACTCCACCAAGGATGTGATCGCCGGAGAAATCCCTTTCGGCGACGCCGGCCCTGTCCATTTCACAGATTCCGGCTTGGAGTGGGAGAAAACTTACCTTTACCACATCACCACCGTCACATTCATCAAACGCACCGATAGCGAGGATCAGGTTGAGGGCGACGACACTCCAGCCGTGCGCGTCGTCGCTCATGACATTTTCCCGCCCGCCATACCCGGCGGACTGCAAGCTGCTTACTCCGGCGAAGGTCAGAAGCCCTTCATTGATCTCATCTGGGCGCCCGTCACCAGCGCCGATCTCGCCGGATACAACGTCTATCGCTCCGAGAACGCCTCGCACGAAAACATGATCAAGCTGAACTCCGAACTGGTGAAGTCCCCTGCCTATCGCGATTTCGCGGTCGTCTCGGGCAAGACTTACACCTACTCGGTGTCCGCCGTCGACGTCCGCGGAAACGAAAGCCAGCGTTCCGCCGAAACCAGCGAAGCGACTCCGTAGAGATTGGACAACAGTTGGCTCCGGAATCTGCTGATTTTCGCTCGTGATCTCCGGCTTTTGTGTTTGAATAATTGTCAGATGAAATACTGCCGCTTCCATCTCCACGGTTCCACCCATTACGGATTAGTCGAATCCGTCGCGGGTAACGACGAAATCACGCGCCTGCTCCTCCAGTCGCCGCATACTAGCGATGGCGACGTCGAAGGCCTTCCCAGTCGCCGCATGGATCGCATCCCGCTTGCGCAAGCCTCTCTGCTTCCGCCCGTCCAGCCTTCCAAAATTATCTGCGTGGGACGCAACTATCGCGATCACGCCGCCGAACTCGGCCACGACGTTCCGCAGGAGCCGCTCTTATTCTTCAAGCCGCCCTCTTCCCTGCTCGCGCCCGGCGGAACCATCCTTCGACCCAAAGTCTCCGAGCGCACCGATTACGAGGGCGAACTAGGCGTCGTCATCGGCCGCCGCTGCCATCGCCTCGCCGACAGCGACGATGTGCGTCCTTACATTCTCGGATACACCTGCGTCAACGATTTCACCGCCCGCGATCTGCAGAAGAAAGAACCACAGTGGGTACGCGGTAAAGGCTTCGATACCTTCTGCCCGGTCGGACCTGTCGTCACCGACCTCCTCGACCCTTGGGCTGGCGTGCAGGTCGAGACTCGCGTGAATGGCGAAGTGAAACAATCTGGCAACACGCGCGACTTCATTTTCCAGCTCGGCGTCATCATCCGCTACGCCTCGCAGATCATGACTCTCGAACCCGGAGACCTGATCGCCACCGGCACGCCCGCAGGTGTGTCACCCGTCGTCGCCGGAGATGTCATCGAAGTCTCGATCGCAGGCGTTGGCTCCCTGCGCAATCCCGTTGCCGACGAGAGTTAGCTTTGCAAAATTAAGGCGCGTACCCTTTGCCTCGCAAAACTTTTCCCGGCAAGCTTCCCGTCATCTTGCCGTCTTCGATCACTGGCACTCCATTGACGAGCACATACTGCATGCCTTCCGACAAACGGTTCGGATCGTCAAACGTCGCCAGATCTCGCACCGTCGCAGGATCGAACACAACCACATCGGCCCACATACCTTGCTTCAGCACGCCGCGATCCGTGAGCCGCATGCGCTGCGCCGGCAATGCCGAGAATTTTCGAATCGCATCTTCGAGCGTCAGCTTTTTCTCTTCTCTCACATACTTGCGCAAAATCCTCGGAAACGTGCCATACGCTCTGGGATGCGGATGCTCTTCGCCAAGCAGTCCTTCGGGCGAAGTCCCCGAAGAATCGTTGTCGATCGAAACCCACGGCTGCTGCAGAGCCAGTGCCACATCGGGTTCCGACATTCCAAACACCGCGCAATCGGTGAAGCCTTTATCCTGAATCAGGATGTCGAACAGCGCGTCCCTCGCATCTTCATTCAATTCCTTCGCGACCTCCGACAATCGCTTGCCTTGAAACTTCTTCAGCTCTGGGTTCTGCACCACTCCAATCATCACATCCTCGGGACCGCCAATCTCTTGCCACTCGTTGTCCCAATCTTTCGAAGGAATCTCCATCTCCTTACGAATGCGCGCGCGCATCGCCGGATCTTTGAGCCGCTCAATTAACTTCGCATCACCGCCGTCGTGCGCCCACGGCGGAACAAACGCCGACATGCTGTTGAACCATGCAGTGTAAGCGTAGGTGTTTGCGCTGACGTCGATGCCTTCGGCACGCGCCTGGTTCACTCGCGCAATCGACTCCGCCATGTGTCCCCAATTCGGTTTCCCGGCAACCTTGAAATGCCAGATCTCAACCGGAATGTGCGCCTCGCGTCCAATGCGAACCGCTTCGTCAATCGCCTCCAGAACGCTGCTGCCTTCGTTGCGCATATGAGTCGCGTAGATTCCGCCGAACTTCGACGCTTCCGAGGCAAGCGCAATAATCTCCTCGGTCTTCGCGTACGGCGCGGGAGCATATTCCAGCGCGGTCGAGACTCCAACCGCACCGTCGCGCATCGCGTCGCGGACCAGAGCTTTCATCTTGTCGAGTTGCTCGGCCGTAGGCTGCACGTCGGCGTCACCGAGCACGATTCGCCGCACCTGCGTCGCTCCCACGTAGCTCGCGAGGTTGATGCCCATTCCCTGCTTTTCGAGGCGCGCAAAATACTCGCGGAACGTGCGCCAGTCAGGGCTCACTTTGTAATGCGCGTAGGCTGGGCGATCGTTGGCGACAATCGTGTCGTTCAGCGGAGCTGCCGATCCGCCCTCTCCGGTAATTTCGGTCGTGATGCCCTGATAGATCTTCGATGGCAGGCGCGGGTCAACCAGGATTGTGACCTCCGATTGGCCCAACATATCAATGAAGCCCGGAGCGACGACTTTGCCCTCCGCATCGATAGTGCGCTTGCGCGCCGCGCCAGAGAGATTGCCGATCGCGGCAATCCGGCCGTCCCGGATTCCAATGTCGCCCGAATACCACGGCGAACCCGTACCGTCGATGATGTGTCCGTTGGTGATCACGAGATCAAACGGCGCGTCGGCAGCAAAGGCGAGCGTAGTGACAATCACAAACAGTGCGAGTGTAAGTCGGCGAGTCGTGGTCATGAGTTTCTTTCTCTGCTTGATTTGAGTATCGTGGTGCGGCCCAGCACGCTGCCAAGGATAATCCAGAGTGCGAGTGCAAGCCACTCCCAACGGGAGAAGCTTCCGGGCACAAAAGGCATGAGCTTCATAAGCACCATCGCCAGGCCCACAAATAGTCCTAGCAAGGCAATCAGACGATCGGCGATTCTCGGTCTCATCCACAAGTAGGCGGAGCACACGGCGAACCATCCGGTCGCGGAGGCCACCGAACCGACCTCTGAGATGGGAACCAGAATCGACGTGCCGAGAAACATGCACAAAGCCGTGGCGACGCCAACCGACGTAACCGCCGCCGCCGGAGTTTGATTCCTCGGATGCACGCGCGCCAGCCTGGCATCGACCAGCCCGCGGCGTCCCATGGCAAACAGCAGGCGGCTGGCGGCGACGAAGTTTCCGTTAAACACTTTAAACAGCGACAGGAGCGCGGCGCTCAGAATGATGCTCACAATCCAGCGCGAACCAACCGCATGTTCGAAGGCGACCGCCGTCATGAACGGAGTCCCGATCAGCGCGTGCCATGGCGCGACGAAGCCGACCGCGGCAATCACGATAATGTAGAAGACTGCGCCAACGGCGATCGCCGCATAGATCGCACGAGAGAAGCCTTGGGCCCGAAACTGCGGATTAGCTTCTTCGGCCGCTTTAGTCACCGCTTCATATCCGGTCATGTAATAAGGCACAATCTGCAGAACCAGCAGGATCGAGATGAACGGAGTATGTGTAAACAGTGGCGGAAAGTTACTAAGCGATCCGCGCGTCACACCGATCGCGACGAACACCACGAAAAGAGCGAGCGTGCCGAACGTGCTCCAGTTCTGAAACGTGGCGCTCAAACGGATGCCGCGATAGTTCACCACTGTAACCAGCGCCGTGAGCGCGAGACCAATGACGAGGTGCGGCAGGTAAACCGGCTTTCCCGCCACGCGATACAACTCGATCGAATCGAGCGCTGGAAAGATATAGCCAGCAATGCGGCCGACCGCAACCGCTTCCCAAGGACAAACGATGAAATAGGCGAGCATCATCATCCATCCTGTGTAGAAGCTCACCGTCTGCGGAAAGACCTTCGCCGTGTAGGCCGCTTCTCCCGAAGCATCGGGCATGACGCTGACGAGTTTGCCGTAAACGTAGCCGATGGGAAGCAGCAGAACGCCGCCGATGGCGAAACCAAGAATTCCGCCGAGCGGACCTCCGCGCTGCAGCCAATCGTCCATGACGACAAGCCAGCCAACGCCAACCATCGCGCCCCAACCGAGCGAGAAATAATCGGTGACGCGCAGTTTGCGGGCAAGTTGCGTCATCCGAGTCTGGCGATCACGGACGGAGAAACAACGCGGAGTTTCGCTCGGCTGGATCGACGAGCGCGTCTATCTTTGCTCGGGACGGGTGAGTGCGGCTGCATCGGCGCGAATTATAGCGCATCGCGCCGACGATTCAGGCAGCCGCGTAGCACGGCGGATGGCATTCCATTCCGCGCAGGATATGAATCGCTTCCTTGAGCGACGAGATTTCAAACACCGAGTTCAGATGCGTGGCTTCGAGCATGGTACGGAAAAAGTCTGGCGGATTGACGAGTTTCAGCTTCGCAGACTTCTGCATCGCCCAGCGCCGCACTAACAACAACGTTCCCAAAGCGCCCGCATCGAGTTGCTCTACTTCTGAAACATCCAGCACCAGCACGCGGACGCGATCCAGTTGCTCAATCCGTCGCCGGAACTCGTCGAGCGCGGCTCCGCGCACCATTCGTCCGGAGCAGTTGACGACCGCTACATCCTGCAAGCATTCGACTTGAAATTGAAGTTCCATATATTGATTCATACGAACCTGCCTGGGAAAAAGTTCCGCAATCTGCTGTTCGTTGTATTAGACGCGGAAAATGACGAAAAGTGATCCGTGGAAAAGCTGCTGGTGAAGATCGGATTTTTCAATGTTACGAGCGTGTAAATTTCGCAGGAGGTTCGCAGGTTTAGGATGGGAAAAAACTACAATCCCGCCTCGATCCGCGATCTCGGGTCGAGAAGATCGCGCAGCGCATCGCCAATGAAGTTGAACGCAAGCACCGCGAGCATCACCGTCACCGCCGGAAAAAGCACGAGATGCGGCGAATCGAACAGGTGCGAACGAGCGTCGTTGAGCATCGATCCCCAACTGGCGGTTGGCGGCGGAACTCCGAGCCCCAGGAAACTCATTGTCGCTTCGGCCAGAACCGCCCCCGCCATTCCGATCGCCGCCTGCACAATCACCGGCTGAATAATGTTGGGAAGAATGTGTCTGGTGATGATGTGGAAATCTCCGGCGCCGAGAGCGCGCGCGGCTTCGACAAATTCGCGTTCGCGCACGGCCAGCACTTGCGCTCGAACCAGACGAGCGTAGCCAACCCAGCCTCCGAGCGACAAGGCCAGAACAAGATTGAAAATGCCGGGTCCGCGAAACGCAACAAACGCGATGGCGATCAGAATTCCGGGAAAGGAAAGAAACGCATTCATCAACACGACGTTAACGAAGCGGTCAATGCCTCCACCATAGTATCCGGCGAAGCTGCCGATGATGAGGCCAAGGAGCAGCGAGCACGCTACGACGCTGCTGCCGACGAACATCGAAATTCGCGCTCCCCAGATCAGGCGGGAAAGAATGTCGCGTCCGAGTTCATCGGTTCCGCACCAGTGCTGCGCGGAGGGCGATTGCAGACGATTCGGCAGATCGATGTGCGCGGGATCTTGTGGGGACATCCAAGGCGCGAAAATCGCCGCCACCACGAAAACGCACACCAACACAACTCCCACAGCCGCCAACGGATTATGCCGTGCAACGCGCGGCAGCGAGATGGCTAGGGTGGACATTGTGCGTCGCAACTACCATATCTTAAGCTGGATTTTTCGGTAGCTACCGATCATCTCGAAATCAGCGCGGTTCGATGTGAGCAAGGATGGGGCACCCGCGGGCGTTTTTGGTTCGAACAAAAGCACGGTCAAGGGCAGCGGGCGGGGGCGCCCGCTCCACACGGGTCGCGGTTATTGTCTGATTCTTGGGTTTACAGCTGAGTAGAGCAAGTCGGTAAGGAAGTTTACGGCTACATAAGTTAACCCAATCGCCAGAATGCATCCTTGCACAAGGTAGTAATCGCGGTTGGCAATGGATTGGATGATGAGGCGTCCGATGCCGGGCCAGGAGAAGATGGTTTCGGTTACGATCGCTCCAGCTAGCAGGGCGCCGAATTGTAGTCCCAGGACGGTCAGGATTGGAATCATGGCGTTGCGGAGAGCGTGACGATAAACGACCACTCGTTCCGAAAGCCCTTTAGCTCGCGCGGTTCGGATGTAGTCCTGACTGAGTTCTTCGAGCATCGAAGTGCGAACCATGCGAGTCAGGATCGCGGCTAAAGCTCCTCCCATCGTGATGGCAGGAAGCACTAAGTGAGCCAAGGTGCCAGATCCCGACACAGGAAGCCATCCCAGTTTGACGGCGAAGAACAAGATGAGAACAGGACCGAGCGCGAAGCTTGGGAAACTGAGGCCGAACAGACTGACGACGCTCAAGGCGCGGTCATCCCATTGATTGCGGCGTTGGGCGGAGCGCACGCCGGCGGGAATCGCCAGCAGAATCGCAACGAATAAAGATGCGAGTGTCAGTTGCAAGGTGAAGGGATAGCGCTGGACGATCAGGCTTGTTACTCCCTGGTTGAAGCGGAGGGACTTGCCCAAGTCTCCGTGGAAGACACCTTTCCAGTAATTCAGATATTGCTCGCCGAGGGGGACGTCGAGCCCATAAGCGTGTCTGGCGGCTTGGATGTCTCCAGAGGCTGCACCTTCGCCGAGCATTTGCTGGATGGGATCTCCGGGGACGAAGTGGATTAAGAGAAAGACGGTAGAGACGACGAGCCAGATGACGGGCAGGGTGTAGAGGACGCGGGAGATTATGTAGCGCGGCATGGGTGCTCGGCATTTACTTGTACCACGGGCGTTCAAGCGAATCCAGAGTGGCTGCGACTACCGGCGACCGCCGAGCTTCGCTCGGCTCGGACGGGCGAGGGCTTGTCCACACATCCTCCCCGATCTAGTCTCCGGCGCGCTGCACCGATTTCGCCTCCGCTTCCGCTGGCAGAGCCGGAGCCGCTGGCGCTGGGACTGCGGGTATCGGCGCGATTCTTACGGTCGCTATGCGGTGGCCTTCCATTTTTTCGACCGTATAACGACGACCTTCATAATCAAAGGCCTCGCCAGCGGTCGGCATTTTCTGCAGGCGAGACAGCAGAAAACCAGCCAGTGTCTCATAACCTTCGTCCTGTGGAAGCGTGAGCTCGTATTGGGATTCGAGGTCGCGAATATTGACGGAGCCGTCGAGTACGATGGGCGCGTTCGCGTCCGTCACGGCAGGCTGCGTTGACGCGACATCGAATTCGTCTTCCAGTTCGCCGACGAGTTGTTCGAGGACATCTTCGACGCTGATCACTCCCGCGGTGGACCCGAACTCATCGACGACGACCGCCAAGTGCCGGCGACGCTGCTGGAATTCGCCGAGCAGATCGAGCAGCGATTTGGTTTCTGGAACGACGAGCACATCGTGCATGATCTGTCCGATCTTCGTCTGGGAGATGCGCAGAGCGGTTGCGGGAGCGGCGCCGTGGCTGAGGCGCAGGCGCATCCAGCGCATCAGGTCTTTGGCATAAAGCACTCCGACAATGTGTTCGGGGCCGCGCTGCGGATCATAGACGGGGATGCGCGAGTGTTGTTCTTCCACCACGCGCGACAGAGCTTCGTCGAGAATCAGGTCGGAGGGCAGAGAAAAAATTCTGGTGCGCGGCACCATCACCTGGCGAGCCGTGATGCTGTCGAGTTCCAAGGCGTTGAGCAACATTTCTTCCTGCGCTGGTGAGAGTTGCCCCGAGTGATGGGCCGCGGTAACGATGAGCTTGAGTTCGTCGGGGGAGTGCACGGAACCATGGCGGACCTCACGGGTGCCAAAGGCGCGGAGTACGAACCCGGCGGCACGGCTCATCCCGATAGTGACGGGGCCGCTGAGCGTGAGAAAGACATCCATGGGCGCAGCCACCGCCAGGGCAACGCGCTCAGCCCGCTGCAAAGCAAGCGACTTGGGAACGAGTTCGCCGAGGATCACGTGCAGGCTGGTGATCATGAGGAACGCTGCCGCCACGGCGGCGGTGTGGGCATAGGCGATGGAGTAGGGAATGCTTCCAATCCAGCTGTCGAACAGGCGCGCCAGAACCGGCTCGCCGAGCCAGCCAAGAGTCAAACTGGTGATGGTGATTCCCAGTTGCACTCCGTTGACGACGCGGCTGAGTTGCTGATGCAGCTTGAGGACGGTACGGGCGCCGACGCGGTGAGCTTCGATGAGTTGCTGGATGCGTGTTTCGCGGACGCTGACGAGGGCGAACTCGGCTGCAGCGAAAAAGGCATTGACCGCCACCAGGAGCAGGATGACGAATACCCGCAGCAGCACGTGTGCAACCATGGAAGGGTAATTTTAACATTCCAAAGGAATAAATCCGGGGGAGATAAACTTTAAGGTACCGGGCCCCAAAAAATCGAGCGGGCTGGCGGTACAATCGGAATTCATCCTGTTGCCCGCAATCGCAAGCTGATTGCTTTCTTTTTGGTTGTCCCGCGGTCTAACAAGTACGAGCCTAGGATCTGAGACGACGCGAAATCTGCGTCTCTGCGGGCACGCAGGTCAACTGACAAATTGGGGAACTATTCCCACATTTTCCTCGTAACAACAGGTGAATGAGAGTTTCAGGATAAGAGTTTCTGCAGGAGGCGTTCGTGGAAGGCAATGGAAATGGAAAAAAGAAGCGGCGCAAGCGAATCATTATCTGGAGTTCGATCGCAGCAACCATCCTGATTCTGGTGGTGGCGGGCGCCTTGGTCGCTTCTTCAAGCGGCACCAAGATCGACGCTTCGAAACTCGCCAAAGTAGAGAAAGGCGACCTCGCAAAGAGCGTGGTGGCCACTGGCAAGATCGAACCCATCACTAAGGTCGAGATCAAGTCGAAAGCCAGCGGTATCGTAAAGAAACTCTACGTGGACTACGGCGACAAGGTGAAAAAGGGACAGGTGCTTGCCGAACTCGACCGCGATGAGATTCAGGCTCGCGTGGATCAGGCAAGGGCGCAATTAGAGGCATCCGATGCCAGCCTGAAAGGCACACGAGCCGACCTGGAGCGCGCCAAAGTCGACGCGGAGGGTCCGGACGTGCCGCTGCTGAAGCGGGCATACGAGCGGGCTCAGGGAATGGCCAAGGATGGCGTGGTTTCCGCTTCGGCGCTCGACGATGCCGAGAAAAATTACGAATTGGCGCTGAACAAACAGAATGTCGCCAAGGCGCAATTGCAGGTTTTACAGGCCAAGATCGGTCAGGCGCAGGGGCAGGTCGGACAAGACCGCGCTAATCTGAAGCAACTCGAGGAACAACTTGGCTACACCACGATTGAGTCGCCGATCGACGGCATCGTTCTTTCGCGCGACGTGGAGATTGGCGACGCGGTCAGTTCGATTCTGGTGCTGGGTTCGTCGGCAACCCTGGTGATGACGCTGGGCGACACCAGCGAGGTTTACGTCAAGGGAAAAGTGGATGAGAGCGACATCGGCAAAGTTTATCTGGGACAACCGGCGCGGATTAAAGTCGAGTCGTTCAAGGACAAAACTTTCACCGGCAAAGTAACGAAGATTTCGCCGATGGGCGTTGAAAAAGATAACGTCACAACCTTTGAGGTGCGCGTTTCGATCAACAATCCCGAGGGCGTGCTGAAGGCAATGATGACGGCGAATGCCGAGATCATTCTGGAAGAACACAAGAACGTGCTGCAGATTCCCGAAGGCTCGATTATTTATGACAAGGACAAGAAAGCCTCGGTGGAAGTGCCCGACCCTAAGGCCAAAGAAGGCAAGAAGAAAATCGCGGTCAACATTGGTATCTCAAACGGCGCCAAGACTGAGTTGCTGCAGGGGCTGAAGGAAGGCGATCAGGTGGTGCTGCAGTAAGAGTCTATTGCAGAGGTATGAGGTCAGATTGCAGAGGTGAAGATCGATTCCTGCGGCTGCACTTTTTTATTTTTGACCTTTGCTTATCCCATTGGAGCTACTTATGAATGACACTACACTTCTTCCGCGTCACGCGATGCTGACAGTGGTCGTTGTACTGGCAACTTCTCTGGCCGGCTTTGCTTCGGTCATTGGAACCTTTGACCGCTCGTATCAAGTGAGTGGAACGGTGGATCTCGAGGTGCTAACGCGATCCGGCGACATCTCCGTGCGGAACGGCGCGGCGGGCACCGTTTCAATTCATGCCAAGATACATTCGAGTAATTCGTGGTTCGGCGGCGACCATAAGGCAGAGGTGCAGGAATTACAGAACAATCCTCCGATTCGCCAGACCGGCAATAGCATTCGGATCGATTACGTGAACTTCAACAATATCTCGGTCGACTACGAAATCACGGTTCCGGAGAACACTGCGATTCGTTCGCACACGGGCAGCGGCGATCAGACGATTGAGGGCTTGAAGGGCAACGTCGATCTGGAAAGCGGGTCTGGCGATCTGAAACTGGATCGTCTGACGGGTGAAATGCGTTTTCAGACCGGGTCGGGCAACGTGCGCGGGCATGAGATTTCCGGCCCCACGAAGGCGAAGGCGGGTAGCGGCGACATTGAGATTGAGGAAGTGGGAGCGGGTGATGTGGAGATCCGCACCGGGTCGGGAAATATTAGCGTTAGCGGAATCAATGGCGGCTTTCATGCCGAAGCGGGCAGCGGCGATATTCACGGCAAAGGCGTGCCGAAAAACCTGTGGAGCATCCGCACCGGCTCGGGGAACGTAACTTTGAATGTACCTTCGAACGCGGCGTTTGACGTGGACGTCTCTTCGAGTTCGGGAAGCGTGACGCTGGGCCATGCAGTGACGACGACGGTACAGGGACGCGTCCAGGAGTCGAGGAAGAGTGTGGTGGGCAAGGTTTTAGGCGGTGGCCCCACGGTTTCGGTTCATACCGGCTCCGGCGATGTGCACGTGGATTGAGAATTTAGCGGGCGCGCAGAAGTCGCGGCGCCGTGCATGCAAGTTTGAAGCGCTATTACATCTTGTCAATGATGTTTTTCAGTTGCTCCGTTAGAGTCCTCATGATCTCGTGGAGCTGAACGATGCTGCCGCGCTGAAATTCAACGTCGTTTTTTTTCAGATCGTCGGACAGGGCCTGGCAAAGTTGATAAGAGGCACGAACACGTTCGCCTGCCAAGAGCGAGCGGAGACTGGTCGCACCCTGGTCGGTATTCTGGCACACAACATACTGCTGAGCTGCCCACGCAGTATTTCTGACCCGATTTACAGCATCCCGGAGATCCGCCAGCACATCGGGGTCTACCTCGTTCGTAAGCAATAACTCGTGCAACCGCAGAAGCTCCGCGATACTTTTCGCCAGATGCAACCGGAGGCGAGAATCGCCGGCTTTCTTCTGCGCCCCTGGATGCGCCGCTGGGACTGACGCTGAGGAGAGATCGGATTCTTTCTTCACCCTCCTGGCAAGCATTGACTTCGTTCCTGCATTCCGTTCTGCCATCACGCGCTCCCTTGCTCACTGCGAGTAGCCATTACTCGTTTCCTGGTTATCATCCGATTGTTGAACAATGCAGTGCGGTGCATTGCGGCGTCCCGAATAGGAAGACGCCTGCTTAAGACTGTGAACCTTGTGCGATTTTCTGAATCCCGAGAGTTCAGGCGAGTTCATCAATGTTGTGTGCGTCGTCAGCGCCGAGAGAATCGTCATCGTCATCCTGATCTTTCGCCGGATGAGGATGTTGTTTTCGGGGGGGACGCTGGTCATAGGAGGAAGATCTTGTCCGTCGCGTGTTTTCAGTGGGGGCAACCGGTTCGATCCGCTCTGGTATGGAAAAGTCGTCCATACAGTTCTCTTCTCGCTTCTAAAAACATCGGTCAAGACATTCGTGCTATCCGGTCCTATCGGCAATCTCGTCAAAATAGCTTAGTGGCGCAGAAATGCTCTTTCATTTTCATGCTGGGGAAGGCCAAGACGGAATCTGTGTTTCCGGCGGATAATCAAAGACTTGTGAACCCAGCACGACCTGAGCAAGCTTTCCAGGATCAAGAACTTGCGAAAGGATCCGTCATCCACTTACAAGGTTTCGATCCGTTGCTGGGTATCCACCACTTCGGTTATGCGAAGGCCATAATTGCCATCGACAATGACCACTTGCCCCCTCGCGATCACTTTGTCGCCCAGCAATAGATCAGCAGGTTCGTGCACTTCACGATTGAGCTCGATCACTGCGCCAGCATTCAAATCCAGGATCTCGCGGAGCGAGAGCATACGCTGCCCGAAGCGCAGAACAAGATTCAGTTTCACTTCCAGCAATAAATTGACATTTGGTTCGCGCGGGGTGGCAGCGCTATCTGCATGGCTTGCGGGCGTGGGGTTCGGCCTTGCCGCGGAAATGCTTGCGACCAGCTCGGGGCTCAAGCTAAGCTTCAGCGCAAGATTACTGGAAGAGCCTCCCGAGACAACCAGCGTAACGGTGGTTTGTTGCGCAGCCGGAGGTTCGCCCGAAGTAACTTCCATGGCGACTTCTCCACAGATGCTCCCTAAGGCCTTGGCGGCCGCGCCGGCAACTTGGCGCAGTAACTGTTCCAATCCTTCTCTTCTGGGCTCGGTCAGTTCGGCCGACACGTCAATCGGTTCAGCGAGAAATGTCTGCGAAAGGAAGAGGGCATCCGGGGTTCTAATTTCAATCGAGGCTCCCCCTTGCAGATCACCCGAGCTGGACACCTCAAAATAAACAACAGCATCGTCGGGCGCGGAAGCACGTTCGCTCGTATCGATCTCTGCCGACCAAGTCGCACCTAAAGACTTGGAGAAGACTTCGCAGGTAGCTTGGCGGATGACTTCTAAGAACGAGTCTAACTGGCTTCCTGTAGCGGTTACGGACATTTATCGTTTCCCTTTCTCGGAGAGCGCGATCTTTTGCCCGAGTTGTGCAGCGCGGAACCGTCCGTGGCGAGCTGGAGTAGCATCGAAAATCTCGCGGCCAGCGATGAGCAGGGAGGCGGGCTTCTTCACGGGAATGCCGAGATTGCATACGCTCTGCGGGGCAAGTTGCATCAGAGTCGGGATCGAGAGCTTGATGTCGCTGATTCCCAACTCGGTGGCGAAGGAACAGCCGAGCACGGTAGCAGTGATTCGTTCACGGGTTCGATCGGCTGCGCGAGGTTTCTCATACGACACCTCGGTAGAAAGGCTGCGGAGCAGAGTGTTGGATATCGACACGGGAAGAACGACGTGAAGGACGCCGGTGGCCTCCGCCAGCTTCACGTTAAAGCTCATGCAAAGAGTGCTCTCAGTCGGGGGAAGAAGGCGCTGCATCTGGGCTGACTGCTGGCGGCCTTCCAACTCGAGCTTGGCGTTCATGGCGACCCAAGCGGTTTCCAATTCCTGACAAACGATTCTGCCGACCCCGTCCATGATTTCTTCTTCAATCTCGCTGACTTCTCTGTTCAGGGCTTCGCAGAGACCGGTGCCGCCGAGAAGTATGTCGACGAGGGGGAAGACGACGGAATGGTCAAGCTGCATGGCTGCGGCTGCGCTGTTTACGCGGAAACACAGCATGTAGGTGAATTCGGGCATCCGCTTGAGGAATTCGGAGTAGACGAGTTGTTCGATTGCAGCCAACTCGACCTCGCAGCTCACGCGCAAGTACGCTCCCAGAGTTTGGGAAAGGTTCCGGGCGAACGCGGCATGCAACATCTTGACTGAAGAGAGCCGATCGCTGGTAAGTTGTCCCGACTGTTTGAAGGTACACGGTTTAATGGAGCGCGTTTCTTTCTTTTGTGTACTCTCTTCTTTACGGGTTGCCACCCTGACCATCGCGTCGATTTCGCTTGGCGTAAGAACTTTCTGCATAAATCAGCCCTGTCTGTACTTCCCTGCGTGCTTGATGGTTAGAACAGGATGAGCGCTAGGCAACATCTGCCTAGTTGACTTGCACGGGACGTGCCACAAACACTGTCGCCTGCACTGTGGGGGCTTCGGTTACGCCTGACTCGGTATTCGCAAGGAAGTTGTCTTGCTTCGCATTGTGGTTCGCGCCATGGATTGCGGCGTATGCGCGATTTCTGGCGGGAGCGGATGACGCCGCGGTTCTAAATCGAAAGTGCAGTCGAGGTCAATCCGTAGAGTAAGGCGAGCGAACCATGCTGGAGGAATTTGATTCGAGATAATTACGCAAGTAACGCTTCATCTCGTCATCACCGAACACGAATGCGAAGCCGTATCCATCAGCCTGTAGATTGGTCACCCTGGCGCTCACCCTTAGGGATCTTGGGCTTCCCGGCAATGTCATGATGATGGTCAGGTTGGTGCCGATTTCCAGGGATGCGTTGACCTCAGCGGCGAGTCCGTCTTCACTGAGCGACGTGCAATGGGCATCCAAGATCATGGGGCTGGGATTGAGCGTCTGCAGCAGCAAATGAAAATCAGCGCAATAGCGGGGTGCTCGATACCCGTAGTTGTGAATGTTATCTGTCACTCGCAAGCGCTTCCCCAGCGATTCTCTTCATCTAACACACCGGCTTCCCGCAATACAAGCAAAATGTCACGTCTCATTGCAGTCTAATGCTTCCTTGCGAGTTTCGACTCTACGCCCAGGCAATTTCGCCAGTGCGTTTGCATGTGGCCTCGATCAATCGGCAACTCGCGGTGCATTCATTAGCTTCCTCGGCATTGTTCCCTGCGCAGATCATTACGTTCGATAGTGACCTGCAAGGGTTGACGTTCTTTGGCAGAGTCGTTGCATATCAACTGGGCAGATGTTGCCTAGTTCTCACGAGAATCCAATGCACGGAATGCAAATACCGCAGGTTGGGCAGAATCAGCTGAGCGATGCATTTGCCGCGTTCATCGGAGCGGCAAACCGGCTGGAAGATTCTCACCGCCAGTTGCACGAGGAAGTCGCCGAGTTACGAAAGCAGCTTGAAGAACGAAATCGAGCTCTCGCTTCCAGCGTGGCGGAGACCGAGCGCACACGAAGCGCGCTGCGACAGATCCTGGATGCACTGCCGTGTGGCGTGGCCGTGCTCGAAACCCAGAATCAGGAAATCATTCTCCTAAACCCGGAAGCCCGCAGACTTCTTGATGTTTCGGAAACTGCGGATTGGCAAGGCCTTCCGACGTGGGTGCAAAAGACAGTCGGAAATGTTTGCCGCGAATCGCTGGAGCACGGCTACGAACAGCAGGTGATTGTTGAACAAGATGGACGACAACTCTGTCTCGAAATTCAATATGGCAGAATGACGAACCCGGGCAACAACCATGGGTTGATCGATTCTTCTTGCCTGGTTCTGATTATCGGCGATGTCACAGCACACAAGAATGTTGAGCAGGAGCGGGAAAAGTCGCGCAACCTTATGGCGCTGGCAGAAATGTCAACCGTGCTTGCTCACGAAATCCGAAATCCACTGGGAAGCCTTGAATTGCTAACCGGCTGCCTGGCGGCGGACGTGGGACTGGGCGAGGATTCCAAGCAGTGCGTTCAGCACTTGAGGGCGGGAGTGCGATCGCTGTCCGCCACGGTCAACAATGTTCTGTGCTTCCATAACCCTGCTGCGCAGCAGATGGGGACGATGGAGATCGGCTCCGCGCTAAAAGTTTGTGTTGAATTCATCCGCCCCCTCGCCCAACAAAAAGGCGTGACACTCCATCTGCAAGAGACGCTGAAGGACGCGGAAATTAACGGCAATTCGAGTGGTTTGAGGCAGATCATTTTAAACCTCGCCTGTAACGCTCTGCGGCATATGGAATCCGGCGGGGAAATCGCTATTACCGCAAACGTAGAAAAAACGGAATCTGGACGAAACGCCGTCATCACATTTGCTGACACGGGCAGCGGCATCCGGCCAGAAGATCTTCCTCACATTTTCCAAATGGGGTTTACCACGGGGCAGACTCCGGGGCTTGGACTCACTGTGTGCAAGCGGATCGTCGAGCAACATAGCGGCACGATCAGCGTGCGAAGCCAGTTAGGCCGGGGCACGGCATTCCGTATCGAGTTTCCGATTTTATGATCGATCAAAACGTGAGATCCGTATTAGTCGTAGATGACGAGCCCAGTATGCGAATGGCGCTCAAGGCGAACTTCCAGCGCGACGGCTGGAAGGTCGACGTTGCGGCGGGAGCCCGGGAAGCATTGCACAAGTTTGAATCGCAAAACTTCGCACTGGTCGTCACCGACGTACGCATGCCCGATGGCGACGGGTTGCATCTGATGGATTCGCTCCGCGTCTCAAATCCATCGACTGCGGTTGTGGTGCTGACGGCCTTTGGCAACGTCCCTGAAGCGGTACAGGCCATGAGGGGCGGCGCTTGCGACTACTTAACGAAACCGATTTCCTTTGAAGAACTGCAAGCTGCGGTTGAGCGCGTGATGCGGCGGACGGGCAGCCATAGCCAGAGTCCGATTTCATCGGGCGCGATCATCGGCAGCGCCCCCGGATTGATGAGGGCGTTGGAACGCGCGCGCCATGCGGCCCGAACCGATGCCGATGTTCTCATCGAAGCGGAAAGCGGAACGGGGAAAGAGCTGTTCGCACGGTACATCCACGAAAATAGCGAACGGCGAGATCGGCCTTTTGTCGCGGTAAATTGCGCGGCCGTGCCTGAGCACCTTCTCGAAAGCGAACTCTTCGGCCATGTGCGTGGAGCGTTCACGGGCGCAACCGCTTCCAAGGCGGGGAAGTTCGAGTTGGCCGAAGGCGGAACATTGCTGCTGGATGAAATCGGCGAGATGCCTCTTCACCTGCAGCCAAAGCTGCTACGGGCGGTCCAGGAACGCGAACTTGAGAGAGTCGGGGATACGCGCTGCACGCACGTGAATATCCGCATCATTGCCACGACGAATGTCTCGCTTCCAAACATGATTGAGCAGGGGAAATTTCGGGCGGACCTTTACTATCGTCTGAACGTAATTCCCCTGCCCCTCCCCCCGCTCCGAGACCGGCGCGAGGATATCCCGGTGCTAGCTGATTTCTTCGCACGAAAATTCGCAGCCGCATCCGGCCGGCCGGTTCCTGTTTTGCACCCTGAGTTCTTGTCTGGCCTGCAGTCGCATTCATGGCCAGGCAATGTAAGAGAGTTGGGAAATTTCATGCGCCGCGTGATCACCTTGAACGATCGGCCGGAAGTTGGTCCCGAGTACTTAAAGGCCGAACTTTCGAGTACGGCCTGCTCGACAACAAGGCCCACGAGTTCTCTCGCCCTTCCGCCCGCGGGCGCCTCGATGCGGGAAGCAGAACGCCATTTGTTAGAAGCAACGCTGGAAGTTACCGGCGGTAATCGTACTCGGACTGCCGAGATACTGGGAGTAAGCCTCCGGACAATCCGGAACAAGATTCGCGAACACGGTCTACCGCCAAGGAGATACGCATGAACGAAATATCGACTCCGACAATGCCTTTGCTGGAGAAGTTTTTGGACGTCACCACAGAACGCCACAGACTTGTTGTTGCAAATATGGCGAACGTGGACACGCCCGGATACCACACGAAGGATCTGGATTTTCGCAGTGAGATGCAGCGAGCGGCGAATGGCGAAGCGAGTTTCTTGCCAGCCGTTCGTTCGGTTCCTGGGCTGCTGGAGCGGCCTGACGGAAACAACGTCAGTCTGGACCGCGAGGGCCTGCTCATTTCAGAAACGCAAATGCAGTTTGGCCTTGGGGTCCAGTTGCTGCAACATCAATTCCACAATCTACTGAGCGCAATCAATGATGGAGGCAAGGCATGAGCATGTTTTCGACGCTCGAAATCAGCGGCTCGGCATTGTCGGCCGAAAGACAGCGGGCAGAGGTGGTTGCCGCCAACATGGCCAATGCCGAAACGACACACACACCGACGGGCGGACCCTACCACCGCAAAGAAGTCGTATTCGCAACGACGGGAAATTTGCCGTTTCGAATGATGCTGGCGGGATTTCACTCCCTGCCGGGCGGCACTGTTCCGGCGGTGCGAGTCCAACGCGTGGTCGATGATCCGACTCCGCCGTTGATGCGATACGACCCAGGCCATCCTGATGCCGACAAGCAAGGGTATGTCGCATACCCGGCCATCAACCCGGTTCAGGAAATGGTGGACTTAATGGGCGCGGTTCGTTCTTATCAGCTCAATGCTTCGGCGATCACTGCGTCAAAGCAGATGATTCAACAGTCTATCGACCTCTTAAAGTAGGACCTAGCCAAGGACAACGATGATGAATACGACAATCAACGCCGGGTTGCCTTCCTTTCCTGGAACCTTACCGACCGGACCCACTGCGCCATCGAACACCGGACAAGAGGCGGGTTTTGGGGACACGCTGAAGAACGCCATCAACCAAGTGGACGAACTGAGCACGAACTCCGACCATCAGGTGGCGGACCTGGTGCAGGGAAACCGGCAGGATGTCCACAACGTGATGATTGCCGTAGAAAAGGCCGACATCGCTTTTCAACTCATGATGCAGGTCCGCAACAAGATCGTGAACGCGTACCAGGAAGTATCAAAACTGCAATTCTAAAGCGGCTCAGACTCGAGACAACTTAGCGCATGCCATCACTCAACCAGGTACAAAAACAAGCGACGGACTTTGTCAAAGGACTCACTGGCAAACAACGTCTGCTCTTGGTTGGAGCGGCAGTGCTCACGGCTGGATTATTAGCGGTATTTGCACACCTGATTTCGACACCGGATTACGTGCCCTTGATGACAGGCATGGAACCCGCCGACGCTCAAGCCTTGGGCGCGAAGCTAGCGGCGAAGAATATTGCGTTTCAAATCTCAACCGACGGTAAGGGCGTTAATGTACCCAGCGACAAGCTCGATGTCAGCCGCATGGAAGTTGCCTCCGACGGTATGCCGCGCAGCGGGCGGCTCGGATTCGAATTGTTCGACAAGCTTAACTGGGGACAGACTGAGTTCGACGAAAAAGTAAATTACCAGCGGGCCCTGGAAGGAGAGTTGGAGCGCTCGATCCAGACGCTGCGAGACGTGGAAAGTGCTCGCGTTCATCTCGTAATGTCAACGGACTCTGTATTCCTGGAACGCGAGCGTCCGGCAAAAGCATCGGTCATTCTCAAACTGCGTTCCGGGCGGCTTTCACAAGACACGCAGATGGGAATTGCGCGGCTGGTTTCAGGCGCCGTGGACAAACTGAGTCCGGAAAACGTGATTGTGATCGACGCAGATACGAATCGCCCTCTCGGAATGCCGAAGCATGGAGGGCTATCCGCCGATGGAGGCCTGGAGGACGAATACTCCGCAAGGCTCCTGCAGACGCTTGAACCGGTAGTCGGCGCACAGCATATCCGGGCCAGCGTGAATGTGGACTATGAGCCTAGCAGCAGCGAAGAGAGCCAGGAGACCTATGACCCGAAGAGCGCGGTTGCGGTATCTACCCAGAAATCTCAGGAGCAGGTGGGCGGTAGTCTGGCGGGCGGAGTTCCGGGAACATCGAGCAATGTGCCGGGTGCGAATGGCGGCGCGAAAGCTTCGGTCGACGGCGGCGATGGCACGCAGCTGTCGAGCAGTGAGAGCAATACATTCGCTGTAAATAAAATGGTGCGCCATACTGTCGAACCGGCGGGCCGAATTCGCAGAGTCTCAGCGGCTTTGTTGGTGGATGATGCCACGGATGTAAAGGTGGAAAACGGAAAGCGCTCCGAGACCAAGCGGAAGCGAACGCCGGAAGAACTGAAACAAATTGAAGAGCTGGCTAAAGCTGCGATTGGGATCGATGCCACGCGCGGGGACAACCTGACCATCGAGAATTTGTCTTTTGAGCAGACACCAGCGGAAACGCCGGTGAAGCCCTCCCTGACCGAGCGCGTGCGAGTCACGCTGAATGATTGGTCTTCCATAGTGCGATACGCGGCTTTGATTCTCTTATTCCTGTTTGCCTATGCCCTGTTACTCCGGCCGTTGAAAAAGCAGCTCATGACTACTTTCAAAGAGCTGCCCAGTCGCATTGCAAACCAGTCAATCCAGGGCTCCAGTGGCGGAGCGAATGGACTGGCTAACGGACCCGACTTGTCGGCATTGTCGCCAGAGCAGCGCACCGCAGCGATTCGAAAGCAGCTTGTCGATAAAGTGAAAAACGAACCGGCGGCGGCGGGCAAGCTCATCGAATCGTGGCTGAACGAAGGAACGAGATGACAAGTAACGGACCTTCGACTCTCAATGGCGTGCGCAAGGCGGCCATTCTCATGGCCGTCATGGGAGAAGAGGCTGCGAGCGTCATTTGCCGGAACCTTTCCCCTAACGACGTCCAACTCGTGACAAAGGAACTTGCGGAATTAGGCAGGGTGCCCGCGGAAACTGCTCAAGTTGTCCTGGAAGAGTATAGCCAACTGGCTCAGACGCAGGATTATATGGCGACGGGTGGTGTGGAATACGCGACCCGCCTGCTCGTGAAGGCGTTTGGGGCCGACGCGGCTAACAACCTATTGCAGAAAGTTGTGCGCCTGCAGGAATTGAATGCGGGACAATTGGATTCTCTGCAACGAGTGGACCCTCAACAGTTGGCCAAGTTTCTTGAGAAAGAACATCCGCAAACCATTGCATTGATTCTGGCGCATTTCGACGGAAAGCAGGCATCAGCGCTCCTGATGAAGCTGCCGGAGGAGGTGCGAGCGGAGTCCGTCAAGCGACTCGCGCAGCTGCGGCAGTTTTCTCCTGAGATGGCGAATAAGGTCTCGATGGTGCTGAACCGGCGCTTGTTGACCCTGGGGGAGCAGAGCCGGAAAACGTTCGCTGGTTTCAAGAGCGTCGCCGATGTGATGAACCGCCTGGAGCCGACTGCGGCGAAAACAATTCTGGAAACGATCGAGCAAAACGATCCCAAGACCGCGATCAACATCCGCAATCTGATGTTCACTTTCGAAGACCTGGTGGGTGTTGCCGATGTTTCCATCCGGGAGTGGTTGGGAGCGATGGACAAGAAGACTCTGGCATTGGCACTGAAAAATGCGAGCGCCGACCTTAAAGATCACCTTTTCCGAGCGATGTCGTCCCGTGCGGTTGAGATGCTCAAGGAAGATATGGAGGCTCTGGGTCCGGTGCGCGGCAAGGACATCGCCAAAGCGCAACAAGAATCGGTGGCATTGCTGCGCAAACTGGAAGCAGAAGGCAAAGTGACATTGAAAGCCGAGGGAGACGATGAGTATGTTGTCTGACGACAGCGTCGACATCGTGAATCTCTCGGTGGAAGCATTCTCGTATCAAGACACGAACGGGATGAAAGTTACCTCGCCTACATCGGCAACGCATCTGGAAGAAACCAGTGGCGACAAAGCTGGCAGCTCCGACAAGGGGCCTCACATTACACAAGAAGAGATTTCCCGCCTGATTTCCCAGGCGCACTCAGAAGGATTGGCCCAGGGCGAGAAACAGGCCGCAGTCCGGTTTGGGGAGGAGCTAGCGAAGGAACGCAAACGGGTAGCCGGCTCGCTCAAGGATTTCGAAAAGCAATGCACGGATTACTATGCGAAAGTCGAGATCGAATTGGTACATCTGGCACTGTCGATTGCGGCCAAGATACTACACCGTGAGTCGCAGGTTGACCGAATGGTGGTGGCCGGACTTGTGCGAGTGATGCTGGATCGATTCCAACAGAATACAAAGGCGATCGTTCGAGTGCGGCCCGAAGATGTTCAGCAGTGGACACACTATTTTTGCGACGCAACCAACTTACAGGTCATAGAAGATAAGTCGCTGGAACCAGGTGGGTGTCTGCTCGAGACCGATTTAGGTATAGCCAATATGGCATTAGACGCGCAACTCAAGGAAATCGAACAAGGTTTCTTTGATTTGTTGGCGCAAAGGCCCGACCCGAAATGAATCTCAATCCGCTCGAACCCTACGCAGGTTGGCTACGGACCGGGTCCACCGTACGCTGGGCAGGGCGCGTAACCCAGGTCGTCGGCAACCTCATCGAGTCCGCCGGACCATTCTGTTCGATCGGTGAGTTGTGCGAAGTTGTCGATTCCAGCGGCTCCCGGTTTCCGGGGGAAATTGTTGGATTTCGCGACAATAAGGTTCTCTCCATGAGCTTGGAGACACCCCAGGGAATTCGGTTTGGGGATCAGATCGTCACATGGGGAGCGCGGCCTTCTCTGCGAGTAGGGCCGGAGATGCTGGGAAGAGTGATTGACGCAACCGGCAAGCCCCTGGATTCGATGGGCGAGTATCGCGCCCAACGGTCGAGGCTGGTCGATGGTCCGGCGCCCCAAGCGCTCGATCGCACGCTGATCAGTGAACCGATCGGTTGCGGAATTCGAGCTGTTGACGGCTTCATGACATGTGGACGAGGACAGCGGATAGGAATTTTTGGCGGCAGCGGCGTGGGCAAGAGCACGCTGATTGGAATGATGGCCCGGGGTACGGAAGCTGATATCACGGTCCTTGCGCTGGTCGGCGAGCGCGGCCGCGAAGTAGGCGAATTTCTCGTGACTCTCGGGCCCGAGGGGCGAAAGCGTTCGGTGGTGGTGGTATCAACATCGGATCAGTCCCCGTTGCTGCGCATTCGAGCGGCACTTGCGGCAACGGCCGTGGCGGAATACTTCTGTGCGCAGGGGAAGAACGTGCTCCTGGTGGTCGATTCGCTGACTCGGTTTGCGATGGCACAGAGAGAAATCGGCTTGGCGGCAGGAGAGCCTCCTACCGCAAAAGGCTACACGCCCTCCGTGCTGACGATGCTTGCTCGCTTGGTCGAGCGTGCGGGCCGCTTTTCCCGAGGGAGCATAACGGCCTTCTACACGGTTTTGATGGAAGGGGACGACCAGCAAGATCCCATTGTGGATACGGTTCGCTCGCTGCTGGATGGTCACATCGTTCTCGACCGAAGGCTGGCCCTGCGAAATCACTATCCACCTATCTCGGTGCTGGACAGCTTAAGCCGACTGATGCCCAGTGTCTGCTCGCGTCCGCACATGCAGAAAGCCGGAGGATTGCGAATGCTGCTGGCGGCGTATGCGCGAGCCGAAGACTTGGTGCGAATCGGAGCATACCAGCGCGGTACCGACGCTACTCTCGATAAGGCCTTGGCGGCGTTGCCAAAAATCGACAAGTATCTGCAACAGGAGCCGGACGAACCTGCTCCTCTGGCCTCGAATTTAGAGCAGTTACTGACTCTCCCAAGCTAATATGCCCTTCCATTTTCCGCTGGCAGCGGTGCTGCGATTCCGCGAAAGCATTGAGCAGCGTGAGCATCTCGCCCTGGAGACTATTCAACGGGACATCTCTCGGGTTGAATTGCGGATTCGGGAAGTTGAAGAAGCCGACAATGCGGCAACCAAGATACGTACGGACGACCTCGCCCATGGCAAACGGGCCGCGTCCATGCAGTCCGAGTATCAACACCAGAGTAGTCTCGCGCGACAGCGAGAAGGCTTCGAATCTCTATTGCAAGAATTGAAAATCAAGTGGCGACAGCAACTGGCGGCCTACCAACTTGCCCGGCGCAATCGCGAAACGCTGGAAAAGCTGCGCGAGAATCAACTGGACGCCTACACGCGGGAGCAAAATAAGCGGGAGCAAGCAGTGATCGATGATATCTTCCTGTCGCGGCGTGGACGCCACAAGTAGGCACACTTTGCCCACCTTTGCCTAGGCAAACCTTGCCCATGCGGAACTTTCTCCGACAACTACCGCTCAATTCTAATCGGCATGATGCGAGCAACTCTTTAATTTGTCTGCGCTCTGGCGCCACGTTGGGAAAAGTCTCTAATCCGGAAGTTTTGGACTCTGGTTTGCAGGACTACTGGCGAGCAAGAGAAGACAATGAACGCGATTGTGCCAAAACTCGGGGTCGAATCAACGACGACGGCTCCCGCGACGTCGCAGAGTTTTCTTTCGGCCAATGGGACATCGCAGGCATTTTCCGCCACGCTGGAACAAGCGACATACTCTTCGTCAGCGGCGCCTCGGATGCAGTCGAGTGCAGTCCGACATAATTCTCCGGATGGCGCGGTAGCAAAACGCGAATCCAAATCCTCCAACTCTCGAACCAGCAATTCTCCTGACCAGGACACCAGCCAATCCGCTTTTTCCCGTTCTGACGGGCAGAGCAAAGCACCTTCAGCCATCGTGACGCAGCCAACGGCTTCGCCGGCACATCCGATGGAAAAAGAAACTGAGGACAACAGCGGCGCGACGGCGCCGGAGATCGATTTGACGGTCTCGGCAGATTCAGGCGGACGCTGCCCGGGCAAAACAAACGAAAACGGTAGCGCGGTTACGCTGCCGCAGGACGGTGCGATCTCCGAAGAATCATCCACCGTATGTGGCGCGACACCCGGTGAGTCGAGTTCCGGCTCATCGACCTCAGCCGCATCGGATCAAGCCGACGAAGCCGCGGCAATAGCGGGGCTGGCCAAAGATCTCTCCGGGGCAGGTGGTTCGAATGCAGAAGTGCACCACGGTACCGCGCTTGCGCCTCGTTTGAATGGGGAGAGCACGAACAACGAAAATCAGCCTCAAGGCGCGGTGGAGTCCACAAATGGCCAATCGTCGACTCCATCCGGTGGTGTCGCACCCGGGATGGCCGTCGCTCCTTCCACTCCAGGAAACATTGAATCGGACAGTCTGCAAGCTGCCCAGGCAACTTCGGTGAAAAACTTGCCAGGCGTGAGTCCGGAGACGGTGGGAACCGCTCGGCGCGATCCCAACGTGAACGGAAGCACAAAAACTCAGTCTCGCAAGGATGACTCAACCTCCTCCACCAGTTCTCAAGCGAGCGATCAGGGTGTTGGCACGACCACGACCACTGCCACGACCTCGGCAACTGGCACGGCTGCAGCGTTCTCCGTTCCGGGAACACAAATGTCGCCTGCAGCGGGAGATGGTCAGAACCCGAGTGGGGCCTCCCACAGAAGCAACGACCAGCAAGGTGGGCAGGCAGGTCAAGCAGCGTCAGATGCTGCACTGGGCCAGCCGGATGCCGCGGCAGTGTATCCCGCAACTCTAGTGAATTCAGCAAAGCTCGTTGAGCGCATGGGTGAGGCTGAACTGCGGATTGGAATCCAGGCGGGACAATTCGGAACCGTCGATATCCGGACGTCGATGATTCGCAATCAGTTCACGGCCGAGATTTCCGTTGAACGTGGAGAACTTGGCCGTGTCATGGCGGCGGAACTCCCCGGTTTGCAAGACCGTCTCGCCGAACAACGAGTACCCATTGCGAACATTACGCTTCAGAATCATGCGGGCGATCACTCCGCACCTTCTGAAGAGCGACGACAGCGAGATGGGCAGCAGGTGAATGCGACGACTGCTGGGCCCGTTCACAGAGACGTTGCAATGACCGGATTGATGGCCGCGGAAGGAACCGCGCCAGCATCCCGACTTGATATTCACATGTAAGTCAGTTGCACGACAGGATCGATCAAGCAGTCGTAAGGAGAATAAAGCAATGAACATTCAAGCGATGTCAGCAAGTCCGGCCATGCCGCTGTACAGCTCGCAAGTGGGCACGCCCGGCACGAGTTCTGCGCACGCGGCGACTTCGAGTAGCTCAAACCCAACTTTGAGCTCGAACAGCGCGGAACAGACCTTCATTCAATTGCTGGTGACGGAACTACAGTCCCAGGATCCGACTTCACCGATGGACCCGACGACGATGGTCAGCCAGATGTTTTCGATGAATCAACTACAGCAATTGATCGACATCAACCAGACACTCTCGGGCGATCTAAACGGATCCTCTTCCAGTTCAAGCAGCAGGGTTTCATCGCCGGCGATATCAAATCTGAATACTACGTTTGCCCAAGCGACCGCGGCATCGCCTTCCAGCGCGGCCGCATCGTACGCGCAGCAATTACTTACAGGAGCTCACTAATGGCATCATTTTCGATTCCTCTATCTGGCCTGGACGCTACTTCGGAAGCGCTCAACATTATTTCCAACAACCTTGCCAACATGAACACGGTTGGCTTCAAGGATCAAACCGCAAATTTCCAGGATCTTTTCTATCAAAATTATGGCAGCGACGGATCCAACGATCCCATACAAGTCGGCATCGGCACATCCCTTGGTTCGGTAGCCACGAACTTCAGCAATGGAACCTTACAGAACACAGGGGTGGACTCGAATGCTGCGATCACTGGAAATGGATTTTTTGTTACGCAGGCGGCCGGCGGAGGATTTCTTTACACGCGTGCCGGGGACTTCACGGTGAACAATGCGGGCGAACTCGCCACCACGGGAGGGCAACTGGTGATGGGATACCCCGCCGTCAACGGCGTGATCAATCAAGGCGGAGGATTATCCGCCCTCGAAGTGGGGCCGGGAGTCAGCGTCCCGCCTACCGCCACCACCACGATGCAGCAACAAACGAATCTTGACGCCAGTTCAGCGGTGGGCTCAACCTACTCGACGACGATGGCAGTTTATGACTCTCTCGGCGCAACGCACCAACTAACGTTCGACTACACCATGAGCGCTCCAAACACGTGGACGTACCAGGTCACGTTGCCGGCTGCCGACACGGGCGGCACTGGCGCACCCACGGTCGTTGCCAGCGGCACGATGAACTTCGACAGCAACGGCAACCTGACGTCACCCACGGGCACGATCCCGATTAACATCACAGGCCTGGCAGACGGAGCTGCAAATATGAGCGCTGCCTGGAGTCTGACCAGTCCTACGGGAGGCTCGCTCATCACTCAGGTGGCTTCCCAGAGCGCCACTGCGAGCACGAATCAGAATGGCTATTTCTCCGGCACTCTCCAGAGTTATTCGATCCTTCCGGACGGAACCATTCAGGGCCAGTTCAGCAACCAGCAGACGCAGGCAATCGGGCAGATCGCTCTGGCGAGTTTCGCGAACAACCAGGGCTTGCAGCTGGCCGGTGGAAACAGCTATCAGAGCACTTTGGCATCGGGTGCAGCGGTGATCGGGACACCGAGTTCCGGAGCGCTGGGAACAATCACTGGAGGTTCGGTGGAACTTTCGAATGTCGACATCTCGACCGAATTCACGAACCTGATCGTGGTGCAGCGCGCATTCGAAGCGGATTCTCGAGTGGTGACGACGTTTGACTCGGTCACCAGCTCAACGGTCAACCTTCAGGCTAGCCCGGGGAATTAATCGTTGATTAGAACGATTGGCGGCGCGGCGACACAGGCCGCGCCGCGCTTTCTCTTCTTCTACTTCGCCTCTAATTCGTTGCTGCCGCGACCGTTCGTGGCCTTCAGTAACTGTGATTCTTAAGTTGTTGTCAACGTTCAGGCGTTTCCTCCTCGCCTCCCCGCCGCTCGCCAGCACCCCGAACATCGATGCGTGGTATGAGACTTGCAATTACCGAGATAAGCTAACCTGCGCTTTCGACGACGGGCCTCTGAAATATTGAATGGCTTGCCGCAAGACTGGGGAGCAATTCATTGAAGTTGCATGATCCGTTGGCTGGGCTTCCAAATCGAAGACATGCCAACTGCTGAGTGCGCGACAAAGACCCAGATCGACCATGGATACAGCAGCACAACTCGCCAAGGAGCCAGAGTCGAAGCCTGTGGCGGATGCCGGGAGCAACCTGATTGAAAGTTTCGGTTGGCTGCCGTGCCAATTGTCCATCGAAATTCCGGCGGTACGGTTTACCGTCGGAGATTTACTCCGCTTGAATAAGGGCTCCATTGTGGAAACTGGTTGCCCAGACACGGGCGATATTCCGCTGCGGGTCAATGGGCTCCTCATCGCGTGGACAGAATTCGACGTTTCGGGAAACCAGTTAGCCGTTCGCATCACAGAACTCGTGTGAACAGTAAGGACAGAAAAGTGGAACTTGAAAGCAGCAGCCGCATTCGAATGGCACGTGCCCGAGGACTCTCGAGCAAAGCGCTTGCACATGATCACGAGATGCGTGAAGACGCCGGGTTGTCCGTGACCAGTACGATGGATCTCGACGTCTACACGAAGATCAATTTCGAGGCTGTTCGCCGCGATCTCATTGCAGGTAAGGTGATCCTGCCCACAACGGAAGCCGATCGCGCATGGAACTGCGCGTGTGATCGCGCTCTCCGGATCATGGACTTGCACAGCGAGTTATGTGCGCCCGCAAGCAAGGCAGCTCGTTGCGAGTCCCAGCTTGCACCTCCCGACCGGCCTGTCACAACCAGCGCAGCGGTTCCAGACTTAAGCCAAACTGCAGTCTCCGCGGAGTGCGTTGTCGAGCCAGGCTCTCGGGTGCAGGAATCCCGGCTGGCCAGGGCATGGAGATGGCTGCGAGGGCAATGGGGATTGCAGCCAAATCGAAAGCGCTTGCGTGTTTGCGAGAGTGTCTCTTTAGGAGAAAAACGCTTTGCTGCCGTGATCCAGGTCGACGGAGAGCAGTTTCTTGTGGGAGGCGCGGCAAGCTCTGTATCAACTTTGGCGCGTCTGCAGTCCTCCCATGAATTTCACGAAGAGTTGAAGCGACGGTGGTCGCAAGACGCAGTGCAAGCATGAAGACTCTCTCACTTTCATTTCGACGCGCGGGCAGCCTTGGGCTGCTCATGGTCGTAATGATTGGCTTCTTGTCGGGGACGGCAAAGGCCTATCAGTTCACCAGAACTGAGAGTGATTCTTCTATCGCACAACCTCCCTCGGTTCCAGCGACGCCAAAGATCCCCACGAGCGCTGATCCCGACGAAATTCGCATCACCGGAGTTGGCAAAGGGTCGACGTCGTGGACCATCGTCGTTTTACTGACATTCCTGACGCTGATCCCGTCGTTGTTGTTATGCATGACGCCGTTTGCGCGTCTGCTGATCGTATTTCACTTTCTGCGCCAGGCACTCGGACTGCAAACAACGCCAACCAACCAGACTCTGATCGGTTTGGCGCTGGTGCTCACGTTCTTTCTCATGCAGCCTGTGGGCGCAACCATTTATCAGACATCGGTGGTGCCCTTGCAGGCGGGTCAGATTACGGCGATGGAAGCCGTGGAGCGGGGTGCGATACCGGTCCGCAAGTTCATGTTGCATTTTGTTCGCGAGAAAGATGTCGCTCTCTTCGTTGAATTGTCCAAGGAACCGCGGCCGAAAAACGAAGATGACTTGTCGCTCAGAGTGGTGGCGCCAGCATACATCCTTTCGGAATTGAGGATGGGATTTCAGATAGGCACGGTGTTGTTCCTGCCTTTCCTGGTGATCGACATGGTCGTCGCTTCCATCTCGACCTCGGTTGGAATGCTGCAGCTGCCACCCGTCGTAATCTCAACGCCTCTCAAATTGCTCCTGTTCGTCATGGTCGACGGATGGAATCTGGTGATTGGCGCTCTCATGAGGAGCTTTAGCTGATGCCAGTAGAACAAGCCATTGATCTTGGCCGGTTGACGATGCGAGAGGTGTTCATGCTCGCGAGTCCAATCTTGGCGATCGCCGTCACCGTGAGCTTGGTCGTCAATATCGTTCAGGTGCTGACGTCGTTGCAGGAGACGACGATTTCGGCTGTGCCCCGCCTGCTTGCGGTCGCGGCGGGTGTTTTCTTTCTGATGCCTTGGATGTGGCAGAAGCTTTGCCAGTTCACCGTGCAGCTGTTGTCGGACTTTCACCCGTACTTGCGTTGAATCACATGGAAATATCGCTCACGCACATCATAAGTTCCGTCCTTACGATAGGACTCCGAATTTCGGGGCTCGTGCTGTTTGCGCCGTTTTTCGGCAGCGCTGCAATCCCACCCAGGATCAAGGTGGCGCTGGTGATTGCGATCACTGCGCTGCTCTACCCGACGTATTCACCCCACCTTGCGGCCGTGCCCTTGTCCAGTTGGCCGCTGCTGGTGGCAAGTGAAACGCTGGTGGGAATTGCGCTGGGCATTTCAACGAGTGTGGTGTTCGAAGCTGCACAGATGGCGGGCCAGGTGTTGAGTGTGCAGATGGGCTATTCGCTGGTCAACATCCTCGATCCGAATACCCAGGTGGATAGCACCGTCGTGGCGTTCTTTCATCAGAGCATAGCGATGCTCATCTTCCTCGGGCTTGACGTTCACCATTGGATTTTGCGCGGGGTCAGCCACAGTTTTGAGTATCTGCCCCCGGGTTCCGCAACTCTGAATCCACTGTTTGTCCAAGCCTTGCTTCATGAGGGAGCGATTGTCCTTGAGCTTGGGATCCAAATCGCGGCGCCTTTGTTGTCGGCCACGCTGTTGACCGACATCGTTTTGGGGCTGATGGGAAAAGCTTCGCCCCAGATGCCGTTGATGCTGCTCGGGCCTGCCGTAAAAAGCATGTTAGGCGTGACGGTTTTAGGAATTACGCTGCGCTTCTGGCCGCATTTATTTGAACGTTATTTTTCTCAATCGATCGCTTACACCGAGCGTCTTTTGCATCTGGCGCATTAGAAACCATGGCTGATTCAAGTAAATCAGAGAAACCTACTCCGCAAAGGCGCAAGAAGGCCCGGGAGCAAGGCCAGGTTGCGCGAACGAGGGAGCTCTCCAGTGCGTTGGCCTGGAGCGGAGCGCTGGCGCTGGTCGCCTGGCAGGTACCAGACGTGGTGCGGCAGTGGCGAGGATTGCTGCAAAACTCATTGGATCTCTCAATACAAGAATCGCTCGGTCCCGGTGGACCAATTCTGTTCTGGTGCGCAGTCAGCGTTTTGCGCTGGGTGATTCCAGTGACGATCACTGCGTGGGTGCTTTCCGTGTCGGCAGGTCTGGCTCAGGGTGGACTTGTATTTGCGCCCGAAGCTTTGGCGCCCAAGCCGGAGAGAATGAGTCCCGCGGGGAAACTCAAGCAGATGTTTTCGCTGGCGGGCCTCAGCGGACTTTTGAAGTCTCTGCTTCCGTTCGGAGTGATCGTCTGGATCGGCGTTTCAACCATCACCAAGCATTGGGAGTCCGTCATTCGTGCGTCTGAGCTTGGCGTGCGTTCTTACGCAAGTTTTCTTCTCAGCGTGATGGCGGAGCTGGTTTGGAAATCCGGCCTGGTATTAGTCGGCTGGTCCGCCATCGATTACCTGTTGGTGTGGACAAAACTCGAAGGCGAACTCAAGATGAGCCGCCAGGATCTGAAAGACGAAGCCAAGCAATCGGAAGGAAACCCCGCGGTGAAGGGCCGGATTCGGCGCCTGCAGCGCAGCATGCGAAGACGCAAAATGTTGCGCGACACCGAAAAGGCTAGCGTGGTGATCACGAATCCAACGCACTTTGCGATCGCTTTGAAGTACGAGATGACCATGGACGCTCCGATTGTGATTGCCAAAGGTCGCGACCTTCTGGCACAGGAAATCAAGGAAGTCGCGCGCTGGCATGAAGTTCCAATCCTCGAGAATCCCCCGCTGGCACAAGCCCTCTATCGCACGGTTGAAGTGGGACGTCCAATTCCCGGCGATCTTTATGCCGCTGTAGCGGAAATTCTTGCCTTCGTATTTCGCGCGCAAGCGCAGGCCCGCCAGGAAGCAAAGGGAGGCCCGGTACGTTGAACATACTGAGATCGGGGTTGGTGCAAAATGGCCGTTAAGCCAAAGCTGCTGGGTCCTGCTGCCGGAGGGGCTGGCGATTGGATCGTTCCAGCGCTTGCGGTCAGCATGGTGTTCGTCATGCTGATCCCGCTGCCTGCCTTGGCGGTCGACCTTCTGCTCTCTCTCAGCATCACCGCATCCGTGCTGGTGATGCTAGTTGCGATTCAGATTCTGAAGCCTGTCCAGTTCTCGGTGTTTCCGAGTCTGTTGCTCTTACTGACGTTGTTCCGTTTGTCGCTGGGCCTAGCCAGCAGCCGCCGCATCCTGCTGCACGGGAGTGAAGGAGCTTCTGCGGCAGGAAAAGTCATTGAGTCTTTCGGGCAATTCGTGGTCGGCGGCAATTATGTTGTCGGATTTGTTCTCTTTCTGGCGTTGATTGCGATCCAGTACATGGTCGTCAGCCATGGCGCGGTGCGAACCGCAGAAGTCACGGCACGATTCACGCTGGATGCAATGCCCGGCAAACAGATGGCGATCGATGCCGACATGAATGCCGGCTTGATCGACGAGAAACAAGCGCGAGCCCGCCGGGCCCAGATCGCACATGAGGCCGAGTTCTACGGCGCTATGGACGGCGCGGCACGATTCAGCCAGCGAGATTCCCTGGCGACAATTCTTATCACCGCAATCAACATCATCGCAGGGTTCCTGATTGGCGTATTCCAGCATGGAATGCCATTTCTGGATGCCTTAAAGAATTATACGGTCCTGACCGTGGGTGACGGACTGGTCACGATGATCCCGTCACTCCTCGTGTCTGTCGCGGGGGCTATCGTGCTTACCCGAGCGTCCTCCGATAGCACGCTCGGAACCGACTTGGGGCAGCAGTTGTTCCGCAAGAGCCGTCCGCTTTGGATCGCGGCTTCCGTCATGGGCGGACTCGCCATTATTCCTGGGCTGCCGAAGCTCGCCTTCGTTCTGATGTCGAGCCTGATGATCTACCTGGCACGTCGAGTGAAGCCCGAGACAGTGGCGGACGAGGCAACCGCCGCAGGAACTGCTTCTGTCAAACCGCAAGCGGCTGGTTCTACGGCACCCGATTCTCTTGATTCAGTCCTTAAGCTCGATGACTTGATGCTGGAAGTTGGGCTGGGGCTGGTGCCTCTGGTAGACAGCAAGCAGGGAGGCCTGCTGCTGGGTAAGGTACGCTCTCTGCGGAAACAACTCGCGCAACAGCTTGGGTTCCTTGTTCCTTCGATTCACATCACGGACAATCTCACCCTGAAGGAACGCGAGTATGTGATCTATCTCCGCGGGGTTGAAATTGCGCGATGGGAAATGCGGCGCGAGTGCCTCCTCGCCATCAGCTCGCAATCGTCTCCGGCGGCATTGCCGGGGCAGGACACCCGCGAACCAGCATTTGGCGCCCCTGCAAAATGGATCACGCCTGATTTGCAACCACAAGCGGTTGCGGCAGGCTACGTCGTCGTTGATCACACGTCCGCTCTAGCGACTCATCTCAGCGAAGTGGTCAAGCAGAACGCATACCTTCTTCTCACACGCCAGGAAACAAAACGCCTTGTGGACCGCATGGCGGACTCTCATCCCAAGTTAATCGAAGAACTGGTTCCGAAGTTGTTGACCTTGGGCGAAGTGCAGAAGGTGCTCCAGCAGCTGTTACGCGAACAGGTATCGATCCGCGACTTGGGCACGATCCTCGAAACGCTGGTGGACACTGCGGGAGTCAACAAGAACCCGATCATCCTGATCGAAGCAGTGCGGCAAACGTTAGGGCGCGCGTTTGTTCGTCCTTTGCTCGATGAGCGTGGAGATCTGAAAGTCGTAACTGTCGATCGGGCGATTGAGGAAGAATGCGCGCGCAGCCTGACTCCGCAACCCGCGACCAGTAGTCAAAGTTTGCAGCCCAATACCGCTCGCCGGGTCTGCGACGGGTTGCGGGCACTATTTGGCGAACAGGTTCTTACGGCTCCTCCAATCCTGTTGTGTCAATCTCCAGCTCGATTCCAACTGCGGAGGATGCTGGAGCCATTTCTACCCAAAATTGTTGTACTTGCGCCGGCGGAAATTCCGCCGATGATACCAGTTCACTCTATCGGAGCTATACAGTAACCCGAGTAAATCGCGCTACAGGTCAAACGAGGTCGTCATGTTACAAGCACAAATCGCATACAAAGAGCAGCAGGTCGACGAGAAAGCGGAACGCGAACGGCTCATCATGGAACACTTGCCGCAGGTCTATTACATTGCGCGAAGAGTGCATGAACGTTTGCCGCAACAAGTGCCATTTGAAGATTTGGTCCACGCCGGGGTGATTGGCTTGATCGAGGCGGTGTCCGGTTTCGATCCGACTAAGTCAGTGCCCTTCAAGTCGTACGCAAAATTTCGTATTCGGGGCGCCATCCTCGACAACATTCGCGAATTGGATTGGGGGTCGCGCCGCCTTCGTCACAAAGGCCGGCAGATTGAAGATGCCATTTCGAAGTTGTCGAAACAGTTGGGGCGGCAACCGGAAGAAGATGAGATTGCCACAGAACTGGATATTTCGATCGAGGAACTGTACGACACAGCTCATCAGATCGATGGCGCGATTCTGGTCGGCCAGGAAGTCAGGTCAACGCATGATGGTGCTGACAAGCAAGACCTCATTGAATCAGCGCCCAGCCGAGGTGAGAATCCGTTCGACCTTTGCCTTCGCACCGAAGTCAGGGAAAAACTCGCGAAAGTAATTGCGGGCCTCGGTCAGAAAGAACAAATGGTCGTGTCGCTGTATTACAAAGAAGAACTCACCATGAAGGAAATTGCGGCCGTAATGGAGGTCGGAGAATCGAGGGTGTCCCAAATCCACAGCATGGCTCTAGCGAAGTTGCGCACAGCTCTCCAAGACACTCCCTTCGACGAAACGCTCGCGTGAAAAGGTGAGAATGCAAGCAACTATGCAAGCCCGGCGGCATCTTCGAAAGATTGCATCCTTGTTCGGTGCGTATATGCCCGTCTGCGCGGACCCGAACTGTGCGACGAAGACGTTCTTGCAGACCATCCGCCACCGCCGCAACGGAATGACTTTCGAGGGCCGCTGGTATTGCGATGCGGATTGTTTCGAACGGGCGGTGAAGGAGAAGATCAGAGAATTGATGACCTCGCTGGCTAAGCCGGTGAAGACACACAATTCGAGGGTGCCGTTAGGATTGCTGCTGTTGTCGCGGGGCGTTCTGACCTCGGAGCAACTCAGGGTCGCGCTCGAACGCCAGCGCGCCACCGCGGGGAACTTTGGGGATGCGGTGCAACAGCTAGGTTTCGCTAGCGCCGAGCAAGTTACGTCCGCAGTCGCAGCGCAGTGGGCCTGTCCGGTCTTCTCCTTTGGGGATCGACTACCGGGCTCACACATTAGAATTCCCAGACAACTACTCGATCTTTACGGATTTCTGCCGGTTCATTTTGCGGAAAGAGAACGCCGGCTCATGATCGGGTTCGTGCATGGCGTTCAGCATCAATTGCTTTACACCATCGCCCACATGACCTCCTCCACCGTTGTGCCTTGTTTTATCACTGCACGCGACTATGAGGCACATTTGAACTCTTTTGCCGCACCATCTCTCCATGACGATGAACTGGTTTTTGAACAGATTGTGGAAACTATCGAGATGGCACGGATCACGAAGAATTATGCGGTTCAGCTCGGGGCAGACAAAGTACGGCTCGGAAGATGTCGCGATTACCTTTGGATCCGGATCTGGGGGCGCAAGCGGGAAATGGATCTCTTATTTCGAGTTTGCAGCGATTAGCTGATCGTGAGAGGGCTAAAGCTTAGACCATCGACTGCCGATAAACAAGGGCGGGAATGGTCTCAATGCTTGCAAAACAGACAAAACAGAAATCTCGGTTAGCACTGGTTAACCGGCAGTCTTACCTGAACGACCCGGTTTCGGCCTCGTTTACGCCCGAAGGCGAAACGCAACTTCTTTGTCCCCCGGCTATGCCTGCGGCTCTTCTGCGTCTGGAATTGTCACTGTCGGCATCTGTAGCCGATCTGCAAGATATCACCGATATCATCAGGAGCGACATCGGACTTACGGTGCAGGTATTACGTCTGGCAAACCGCGAGAGCACGTACTCGCCGGAGATTATTCCGTCAATCAGCGAGATCGTAATCGAAGCCGGAGTGGAAGCATTGAGAGAGCTCTCAGCCCGAATCGAGGCGCTGACGCTCGACAGTACCGATGAGTTCGACGATTACGAGAGACTCTCACTGCACTCCCGGCTTACGGCTCTGATCGCGGAGGACCTCGCGGCCCGGTCTCCAGGAGTCGATCCGGAAGCGGCGTACCTGGCCGGCCTACTAAGCCACATTGGCGACCTCTCGTCGATTCTAAACCCAGAGACCGCGAGTTCAAGAGCAACCAACTTTCTGCCCGTTGGCTATCGAATCGCTGCCGCTTGGGACCTTCCTGCTCCCCTGGTAGAGGTGATCGGTGGAGATCGTGACGCTTGCGGCACCCACGAATCGCGTGTACTGATCGATATCGTGGAGGCAGCCGACCACTGGGCTTCCCGGTTGGAATTTCTGGCCCTTTGCGAATACGGAGCGAGCCAACCAAGCATCCATCCCATCAACGGACTAAGTTAGAGATACCAATCAAGAATGGGGACGGGACCAGAGTCGGATGCCTGGTTTTAATCGTCCTCTCATTCGGATTCTGCTGATCCACGAGACATCAAGCACTTGCCGCTGTTTCCGCCACGCCTCAATGTGGCCCAACCCGTGCATGTTTGGTTGCGGGTGCTTCTATGGACAGCGGGTTTTATGCAGCGTGCACGGCGTTGATGGCGCGAAGCCAGACTCTGGATCTGGTGGCGAACAACCTCGCCAATGTGAGTACCCCAGGATACCGGGCGCAGCACGACTCCTTCCGTTCTCTGCTAGCTACCTCTTCCGGCATACCTCTCTCCGGTTTAAATCAAGCGGTGAACGATTATTCAGTTATGGGGAACGGCCAGCTTGACCTCTCCCAAGGAAGTTTGGAAAAGACGGGCAACGAACTCGACCTTGGGATCGAAGGCAAAGGCTTCTTCGCCGTCAAAAGCGCCGATGGACAACTGTTCACCCGCGACGGCAATTTTCATGTGTCTCCAAAAGGCGAACTAGTCACGACTTCCGGGGATACGGTCTTGGGCGACGACAATCGCCCCATACCCATCGTCGGCGCTCCCGTGTCCGTGAGTACAGATGGAACGATTTCAGTGAATGGCGCGCTTGCGGGCAAATTGAAGATTGTCGATTTTCCCGCTGGAACGTCTTTTGAGAGCGTGGGAAAAACCTACTATTCGGCCCCTGAAAAGACTGCCGTGCCGGCGAGTGAGGCGAGCGTTCAACAAGGGAGCCTGGAAACCTCCAATGTAAATGCTGTCTCCAGTTCCATCGAATTGATAACGGTACAACGTTACGCCGAGCTGATGCAGCGCGCGTTGACGATGTTTCACACTGAAATGAACCAAGTTGCAACGCAAGACTTACCAAGAGTTCCCAACAACGTCTAAAGGAGCGGGAAATGCTTCGTGCACTTTACACAGCGGCAAGCGGAATGTCAGCGCAGCAACTGAACCTCGATACCATTGCGAACAACCTTGCGAACTCGAGCACGGCCGGTTTCTATGCCCGCCGGTTGCAGTTTTCCGACTTGATCTATCAGAACGTCATCATGCCGGGCGCGGCTTCCACTCAGCAAACTACGATCGCCGCCGGCCTTCAGGTCGGACTGGGCACCATGCCGGGCGCGTCCGAAGTGGTCCAGACGCAGGGCAACTTCAGTTCGACCGGTAACCCTTTAGACATGGCGATCCAGGGGCTCGGGTTCTTCCAAGTCACAATGCCGGACGGCCAAATTGCGTATACCCGATCCGGTTCTTTCCACCTCGACGCAACCGGAAATATGGTGACGGCGAATGGAACGCCCCTTCAGCCCAGCATCACGATCCCGGCCAATGCGACTTCGGTCACGATTGGTTCGGACGGGACAGTCTCGGTGACGCAATCGGGCCAGACTGCAGCGCAGCAAGTCGGCACCATTCAACTTGCAATGTTTCCAAACCCGGGCGGTTTGAACAGTGTCGGCAACAACATATACCTGGCCACAACGGCATCGGGTGACCCGATCGTGGGAACACCTGGATCCGCCGAAGGCATGGGCACGATTCAGCAGGGCATGTTGGAGCAGTCGAACGTGGACGTAGTCACCGAATTCGTCAACATGATCGTGGCACAACGTTCCTATGAAGCTAATTCTCGCGTCGTGACCTCAGCAGATCAGATGCTGCAGGATCTGGCGAGCATCGGTCGGTAGGCGATTCACTCATGCATAAGATTCACAAATTCGCTTGTGTGTCCTTGGCTCTCATGGCTCTCGTGCCACTCAGCCTGAGCGAGACAAATGCTGCACAGACGAATAGTTTGCAGCAGCACATCGCTGGGGCGCTGGCGGTTGCCGGCATCAGCGTCCACGAGAGCCAGATCGATGTTCTTGCGGGGGTCGCCAATGCCGGCGAGAATGCGAATCTGACCGTGGTGACAGCGTCCAAGGGAACCGGAAGCACGATTCGAGTCAAGTTACGCTGCCGGGACAATCGTGAATGCTTACCCTTTTACGTGCTCGTACGTGGGGTAGACAGGAAGATCGCCTCTCTCTCAGCCGCCCGACTGATGCCGGCGATCGAGGAAGCTCCGGTTCAGAATATTGTGCGCGGCGGTGAACACGCGACTTTGATCCTGGAATCGCCGGATTCTCGAATGAGCTTACCGGTGATTTGCCTGCAGAGTGGGACGATGGGCCAAAAAATCCGGGTATCGAGCCCCGATCACCGGCAATTCTACGATGCGGAGGTAGTCGCGGTTGGAATTCTGAAAGGCAGCCTTTGAATCACGAACGACATAGCCGAGCTTGTTCGAGCACGCGTTGGATGGTCATATTCTCGACGATTGTTGTGTTCTTGAGCTGCGCGCCACTCATCTTGGCAAAAAGCAAGCAAGATTCTCAGAAATTGCGCTCGGAGTACATTGCTCGAATGCAGCAACTACCAACAAGCCAGGATAGTCGAACGCTGGGCAGTCTATTCTCGCTGAACGGTTCGTTCATCGATATGAGCGCGGACTACAAGGCACATCGTTTAGGCGATGTTGTAACCCTGCTCGTCTCCGAGACGACCGCAGCTCAGTCCACTGGCGACGTGAACAACTCAAGGTCATTTCAGGCAAACTCCGCCATCACAAGCCTGCCAGGTCTGAGTTCAGGGCAGGCGAATCCGCTGCTGGGCATGTCATCCTCGAAAACGCTCAAGGGACAGGGAGAAACATCGACGGGTTCCAGCGTGACAGCCACCGTCTCCGCCCAAGTGATCGCCCTGTTGCCCAATGGAAGCATGGTTGTAGAAGCCGAGCGCCGAATTCTGATCAACAGCCAACATGAGAACTTGATCGTACGCGGTGTGTTGCGTCCTGGAGATGTTGGACCAAACAACTCGGCTTCGGCCAATGCCTTGGCCGATCTGGAGATTGAACTGAAGGGTAAAGGCATCGTCTCGGATTACATCGGACGGCAGAATCCTATTCTTCGAGGGCTGCTGTGGCTTTTTACGTGGTAAACGAAGAGCGAATCGGTATGGGGTGTTTTTTCGGCATGCGGCACTACGTGTCATTCTTGCTGCTTATAATTTGTGCGGCTCTTGCAGGACCGAGATTTGCCATCGCCGAGGATGTACGTCACGTTTTGGTTCGCGACATTACAACTATCGAAGGCATTCGCGAAAATCCCCTGATCGGTTACAGCATAGTCGTTGGTCTCAAGAGGACTGGCGACAGCCAACAGACGCAGTTCACGACGCAAGCTCTTGCGAATGTCCTGCAACGGTTGGGAGCGCAGATCCCCGCTGCCTCCATCCAGGTGCTGAACGTCGCGGCCGTGGTCGTCACAGCTTCCCTGCCTCCATTTGCACGACCGGGCACGGCGGTGGACGTGACCGTATCCTCGATCGGCGACGCGAAGAGCCTGGAAGGCGGAGTTCTCTTACTCACCTCACTTCATGCCGCCGATGGCCAGATCTACGCCGAAGCACAGGGACCGCTCACCTTGGGCGGATATACGGTTACCAGCTCGGGAAATGCGAAGGTGGTGAACCACGTGACGGTGGGGCGGATTCCCGGGGGCGGAATTGTGGAACGGGATAGTTCGATTGATCTGAAGCATCTCAAGGTCTTGTCGCTGTCACTGCGCGAACTGGATTTTACAGCCTCTCGCGACGTTGCGAATGCCATCAACCACGAGTTTGGCAAGGAAGTGGCGGCAGCCCTGGACAGTCGCCATGTGGACATAGATATCGGTCAGACGGGAATTTCTTCGGTTCCCACCCTGATTGCACAAGTCCAGAATCTTACGATTTCGATCCATCCTCCGGCAAAAGTGGTCATGAATGAGCGAACGGGGACGATCGTAATGGGCGGCGATGTGAAGCTTTCTCCAGTCTCGGTGCTTCACGGCGATCTTACGGTCGAAGTCACGACGACATTCGCGGTTTCGCAACCCCAACCTCTCTCGAATGGGAAGACGGAAGTCGTGCCGGAAACAGAATTGCGCGCCCACGACAAACCGGTGCGCTCCTTTCAGTTGAAGGAAGGCGCAAACGTCGAGGAGTTGATCAACGGTCTGCACGCAATGGGTGCGAGCGCACGCGATATTGTTGCGATTTTGCAGGCGATCAAAGCTGCGGGCGGATTACAGGCTGAGTTGGAGGTCCTCTAAGTATGGGTGATTTGCGTATCGGCAACGCAGGCAGTTCGAATCTGATCCAGGCGCAGAGCGATCTTGCCGTCCAGGCGCTGCACAACAAGTCAACGAAAGGCGCGTCTTCCAAGATCGATAAGGCAGCTCATGACTTCGAAAGTCTCCTGGTGGGGCAGTGGCTGGAGAAAGCGGAGAAATCTTTTGCGACCGTTCCCGGAACTGACCCGGACCAGCAGAAGGACTCTGCCCATGACCAGTTTCAGAGTATTGCGTGTGAATCCTTGGCCAAGAGTCTGAGCAAGGCGGGTGGATTCGGCATCGCCACGATGATCAGCAAGAGTTTGGCAGCGGTGGAAACCAATCGGGCATCAGCGGAAAAGCCCGAAGGAACTTTAGAGAGCCCGGCGGGGCTCACGATGGGTGTCTCTAACTCGCAGATTCGCAAGTAGTTACTGGAGGTCAAACTCACGACCCCAGCGACTAAAGTTTTCCAAAGTAGTGGCCGATAAGAGTTTGCCAGCGGTATTGGGAGGTTTCATTATGAGAATCGGATTAAACGCACCAGATCAGCAGCAGTCCATCGCGGCTGAGCAGACAAAATCGTCCTCTCCTGTGACGAGCCAGTCGGATTCGATGTCCGTCGGAGATAAGACCGGTTTGTCGCAGGACACAGTGACGCTGAGTGCCCTTTCCACGCAAGCGCTTAGCCAACCCGAGGTTCGTCAGAACCTAGTGGATTCACTCAAGCAGAGCATCAGCAGTGGGCAGTACAACCTGGACCCGCGTCAGATCGCCGACTCGATTCTGAGCTAAGTAGATCAACAGTAATAAATAAAGGATAAGGGTCGACTGGCACAATCACTATGCCGAAGCTTGATTCCAATGGTAGGAAACAACATCTCGAGCATCTTGCTCAGGTCCATGCCCTTACCAAGGCAATCTCCTCTGCAATCTCGGCAATAGAGAACAACGATTTGCGTCTGATTGAAACCCATGTGGCGGAGCAAGAGGTCATCTGCAATCGCCTGGCTGCCGTCAAGTCGGCTGTACGGTCCACCCATGTTGGAGACGCAAATTTCAACCCTTCCGACCTACAGCTCCGGGGAGAGATTCGCGAGGCTCATCTTGCGCTGGCAAAGCTCAACCGGGTGTACGCCTCCTTATTAAAGCGGGTTCGCAGGTCTGCGGAAGTGATTACTGGAATTTATCGCAGCCGTGGCGAGGGCTATCATCAAGGCCCGTCCCGTCTGGCACAGCAGCACACATGGTCGTGCGAGGTATAAAAGATGGGCTCATTATCATCCTCATTGTGGATTGCATCTCAGGCCCTTGACGCCGATCAGGGAGCGCTCGACGTAACCTCCAATAACATTGCGAATCAGAACACTCCAGGCTATAGCCGGGAAGTTGCCGTGCTTGCCGAATCTGCTCCCTCAGTCGACGGAAATCTGACCTTTGGCAACGGAGTGGAGTTGCAGCAAGTGCAGAGTGTGACCGATCAGGTTTTGCAGCTTCAGATCGCGGAGCAAAACCAGCAACAAGGCAACGCGCAGGCGCAGTACACTGCGCTACAGCAGGTGCAGACTCCGTTCGCGAGTTCCACGCAGGGAATTGGGACCGACATCACCGCGTTCTTCAACAGTATCAGCCAGCTTTCTACCAACCCGACCAGCATCACGGACCGCCAGGCTGTGCTCACCTCGGCGCAAACTCTGGCGAGTGACTTCAATTCGACCGAGCAGAACCTGGACACGGTCCAGTCGGGATTGAACCAGTCGGTCGCGCAGAATGTCACCCAGATCAACAATCTGACGCAACAGATCGCCCAACTCAACAAGCAGGTGGGAGCGATGCAAGCGGCGGGTCAGGATCCGGGAAGCCTTGGCGATCAGGAAACACAACTCATTCAGCAGTTGTCGCAATTGACCAACGTGAATCAGATCCAGACGGAACACGGGTTGACTTTAACCACTGGGAACGGAACGCCCCTGGTGGTCGGTGGCCAAAGCTTCGCTCTGCAGACATCGACTGGTGCCTCCGGGATGACCGATGTTTATTCTCAAGGTCAGGACATCACGAGCACTCTTCAAGGCGGCCAGCTGGGTGGCAACCTTAACGTTCGAGACAACGCGATTCCGGGCGTGCTCAGTCAGTTGGACAGTCTGGCGAGCCAATTCGCAACGAATATGAATGCGGCTCAAGCCTCAGGCTACGACCTGAATGGAAATGCCGGCCAACCTCTTTTCTCGGACACGTCTGGCGCGGGAGCGGCTGGCAGTCTGAAGGTTGCCATTACCGATCCAAATCTGATCGCCGCCAGTTCAGATGGAACTCAGGGGAGTAACGGAAACGTGGCCAATCTTCTGGCCGTGCAGAATCAAACGCTTTCCAACGGTGAAACTCCGCTGAATAGCTATGCCAGTCTGGTAGCTCAAACTGGAAGCCTCACCTCTCAGGCCGAAACCGAAGTAAACGCCAGCACATCCAGCCTGACCCAACTCAATAACCAGTTGGGTGCCGTCAGCGGAGTGAACCTCGACGAAGAGACGACGAATCTCATGAATTACCAGCGAGCGTATGAGGCGGCAGCTCGCGTAGTCACCACTGTGGATGATCTAACCCAGTCCGTGTTGGATATGGGATCGGGGGTAACGGCTGCGCCGTAAACTTATGCGCGTAAATCCAGACTACACACCTGAAATTCTGAATGATCTTTGGCAATCGCAGGCGCAGGAACAGACTGCGATCGAAGAACTGTCTACTGGAAGAAGGGTCAATTTGCCTTCCGACGATCCTGGAGCTGCGGCCGCGGATGTTCAGAATCAGGCGTACCAGGCGCAGAACGATCAGTATCTCCAGAATACGAGCAATCTTGACGGTATGTTTCAGACCGCCGATTCGGCGCTCAGTTCCGTTGTCACCGCTCTGAACCAAGCGGTTTCGCTGGGCACTGAGGGTGCCGGCGGCACCCTATCTGCTTCGCAGCAACAGGCACTGGCAGTGCAAGTCCAGGGCATCCAAAGCCAGGTCGTGCAATTGGCCAACACTTCCTACGAAGGTAGTTATTTATTCGGTGGCACTGCAACTCAATCCGCTCCTTTCTCGTTGGATCCCACTTCGCCTTCGGGCGTCAGCTACAGCGGGAACAACGGAGTCAACAGCGTAGAGATTGCATCGGGGAGAACCATTCAAACAAACCTCCCAGGAAGCCAGATTTTTCAGGGCTCATCGGGGAATGTCATGGGTTCCCTGCAGCAACTGGTCACGGCGTTACAGAGCGGTGACTCGACGAGCATTGGCACGGCAACGACTGCAATCAGCAGTGCGCTTAGCAACCTGTCTGAGCAGCGCATGTTTTATGGCAATGCAGTCGATCAACTCAATGCGAATCAAACGTCCTTGCAACAAGAGCAAGTAAACCTTCAGACTCAGGACACAAATCTCGTGGGCGCCGACGAGGCCACAGCGGCGACCGATCTGTCTCAAGCACAGGCTTCTCAGAGTGCGACCCTGGCGGCTCTTGCCCAGATCATTCCGCAGAGCCTGCTGAATTATCTCAAGTAGTCGACTCTGAACCTGCACGCAGCACTGGTCGATCGACGCTCACCCGGCTTGCGGCTCACTTCTGGAACCAAGATTGCTCTCGCCAACATGTGGCGCCTCTGCATCTCTAACTCTGCCCTAATCGAGCCGGCCTAAAAACCGAGGAGTTGAGGAAAATTCCGTCCGGCGCAAAATTAAGGAGACCGCGATGTCAGTTTCGGGAATTTCCAGCAGCGCTTTCTACAACACGGGAAGCACGCAAAGCACTGTGCAACAGTTACAGCAAGCGTTTCAGCAACTCGGCCAAGATCTGCAATCTGGCGATCTGTCCGCGGCGCAATCTGCCTTTGCAGTTTTGCAGCAACTCAGACCCCAGAATAGTTCTACGGCGGCGCAGAGCAATAATCCTGTCACCCAGGCGTTCAGCCAGCTTTCGCAAGACCTCCAGTCTGGAAATCTATCCGCTGCCCAAAAGGACTATACGGCGCTCGAGCAGGCGATGCAGAATCAAAAAGTACGCACGCACCATCATCGAAGCGGCAGCGAGAACAGCACTAGCGGAACGAGTCAACTCAGCCAATTGATCGATCAGTTGGGCGCTTCAGTGCAGTCCGGCAGCCTCTCGACCGCCCAAACCACCTACAACACGTTACTTCAAGAACTTCAGCAATTTGCACAAACAAACGGGCTCCAGACAGACGCTTCGTCGCAATCGACTTCCAGTTCGAATTGCGTGTCGGTCAATGCATAACGCGAAATCCAAGCTCCATTGCAACACCTGGGCGAATATCTGAGCAGGAACAGATGAGTTCTTTCCCGTTCCACTGCCACCGACTGGGAAGCATCCGCATGGCAACTGGGCTCCGAAAGGTTGCTGGAAGATGAACCGCGGAGTCGCGAGGCAACCCCAAGGAACCGGAAGGCACGATCAGTCTGGGATGATTCCCGGCATGCTCGCTAAGGCTCTTGAGCACCACCGAGCCGGGCAACTGACGGAGGCCGAAAAGATCTATAGGGATATACTCGCAATCGATGCGCGTCAGGCTGATAGCCTGCACTTACTCGGGATGATCGCATATCAGGCTGGAAGCCATGAGGATGCGGTCACGATGATCAAGAGTGCAATTGCGATCAATAACCGGGGAGCCTCGTATCATTCTAATTTGGGGACCGTCCTTCAGGCCCAAGGCAAGCTGGCGGAATCTGCGGCAAGTTATGAGCGCGCATTGGCGCTCAAGCCGGATTTGGCTGAAGTCCACACGAATCTGGGTAACATTCTTAGAACCTTGAACAAGCTGGACCAAGCGGTGGCGTGTCATGAGCGGGCGCTGGCGCTCAAGCCGGATTTGACGGAAGCACGTTATAACCTGGGATTGGCTCAACTGCAACAAGGGAACTTCGCTTCGGGCTGGGCCAACTTTGAGCGACGCTGGCAAACTGCAAACTTCGGAACACCGATGCGAGAATACACGCAACCGCTGTGGACCGGCGGGAAACTGCCATCGGGGCGCCTGCTGATCTGGGGCGAGCAGGGTGTGGGTGACGAAATCATGTTTGCGGGTCTGATCCCAGAGGCCATCTGCGCTGGGAACCGTTGCGTCCTCGATTGCGACGCTCGGCTGCAGCCACTCTTCGCACGTTCTTTCCCGGGCATTGACGTGATCTCCCAGCACGACGCGGGAAGAAGTCCAGAGATGGAGATCGCCGCGCATCTTCCCAGCGGCAGTTTACCGGGTCTGTTTCGGACAAATCTTGCTGCCTTCGCCGCGACCAGATCTTCGTATCTGTGTGCCGATACCACCGACCGACAACGGTTCCGCGAACGCTATACGACTTCGGGTGCGCGCAAACGACGGCTGATTGGATTGGCCTGGCATACCAATAACCCACGGACGGGCCGCTACCGCTCCATCGACTTATCGGCACTGGCTCCGCTGTTCGAGCGAACCGATTTGCGATGGATTAGTCTGCAATATGGGGATCCTAGCGAACTGGAGAACCAGGTAGCGTCGGCTGGCGCGCCCATCCATGTGGATCGTGCAGTCGATCAATTATCGAACATCGATCTCTTCGCTGCGCAGGTCGCGGCGATGGACCTGGTAATCACGATCGATAATTCCACAGCGCATCTGGCCGGAGCGCTGGGCATCCCAACTTTTGTTCTGCTGCCATTCGCTCCCGATTGGCGTTGGCTCCAGAGCGGTGAAGACAGCCCGTGGTATCCCACCCTCCGTCTTTTCCGGCAATCGGAGCAGTTCGACTGGCAGACACCGATCAAGCAAATACTGCGGGCGCTTTGAGTAATTCTTTTGGGCTGAGGAGCATCCAGCCGGATTGACTACTGAGAGCATTGTGAGATCGCCACAATCAGCCCGTGGCTGTTGAACGCAACGTTGTATCCGACTCTGCCCGGGACTGCTCTAGCAGAAATGCCGGCGCGTCGCGATCACGCCGACCAACTCATGGAAGCCACTTCACTGCCGGCGGCGGCAGCGCGGGCTTGCTGTTGTTCCTGATCGGAGCCGACTGCGTCGGCGTAAGGGTGGGAAGCACCCAGATTCGGCTTATCAACTTGCTGCCAAGCCTGACGAACGTCGAGCACAAGAGCGATCTGCTGCCGCAGGATTTCGGGGCTCGACTTTATATGCGCTTCGAGAATCTTGCATCGCAAAACGGCATAAAACCTGGCCAGGATTTGCGCAGCCTCACCACCCTTTTCCTCATCGAGGGACCCTTCGAGCTGCTGCAAAACGAGGAAGGAGTGCTTAATTTCCGCGGTTCGTCTTTCGATGTCCCGGTCGGCGATTGCAGTGATCGCTTTCTCCAAATCCTGCGCCAGGAGATCGTAAAGAATGATGACGAGGCCGGCAGCGGTTGCATTTTGTGCCGCGGCTCGCAGATAGGTGAGTTCCGTTTGGCTTTTCATTATGTGGCCGTCGTGGTCGGCGAGTAGCCGAGTTCAGCGTTGATTTGCGCTTCTTCCTGAGGGATCTCTTGCAGTGTTATATCGGCCTGGTCGTATTCGGCAGTTAGTAGTGTTTGTTGCGTATTGAGGTAAGTCTTGAAAGTATTGATCTGATCCTGCAGGTTCGTGTTTTCGTTGCTGATGCTTTGCAGATCTACGGTAAAAGCACCACTCACTGGATCCGTCAGCGTAGTGAGCTGGTTGTTCAGAGTGGAAGCAAAGCCGTTGGAGGCCGTCCCTTGCATGAAATTCTGGACGGCAGAAAAATTATTTTGTACAGCATTGTTGAGGGTGGTCGTGTTCAGGGTCAAAGTGCCGTCATTGTTCATGGTGATGCCGAGATCGGCGAGGGTCGAAACCCCATTTCCCCCTCCGGAATAGCTCCCGGCCGAAAGGAGCGTGTCTTGCAGCAATTGCACGGTGCTGTCCCCGGCCAGAGGGCCTTCCTGATTGGTCGCGCTCACGGTGTACTGAGTGTTCACGTCGCCAATCGCAGTATTGTAAGCGCCCACAAAGGTCGCGATGGCCTCTGACGCCTGAGTGGTATCAGGCGCAACGGTCACAGTGACCTGGCCTCCGGCATCGGCCCCCACCAAATTCAACGTCAAACCGCTAATGGCTCCGGTCACGGTGTTGGACGCACTATCAATGGGAATCCCATCCACGCTCAGAGAGGCGTCTTGCCCCGCAGTTGTCGTGAAGGTCAGACCCGACGTGCTGCTGACGCTAAAACCGTTGGCGGCACCTGAATTGTTGCTGACGATCGCCAGACGAGATCCGGACGCATCATTCACCACGCTGGCGGTAACGCCGAGGCCCTGGCTGTTGATATTCGAAGCGAGGTCGTCGAGCGTGTTAATGCCGCTGCCAATCTGAATCACCGTGGGCGTGCCTGAACCGACCGTAAGAGTCAAGGTGCCAGCCGTGAGTGCGGTGGTACCCGAGGCAACATCACTGGAATACGAGGAAGCGGTCGAAGCAATGTTGTTGACAACGACCACGTGAGTACCGGTAGCGGCGCCAGTGGCGGCAGTTGCATCTACGACACTCGGGTCCGAGGAAGTTGCCGTCATGGCAGCAAGCGCGCCGACGGGATCGGAGAGCGCGGTCAGGCTGGTCTCGAGGCTCGATACGTCTGACTCAACTTGATTGAGATCGGTAGTTTGGGTTTGCAGGGTTGTCTGATCTGCTTCCCACTGGGTTTCCGGGGCAGAAAGTGCGGCCATTGCCTGGGCAACAGCGGAAGATACGTCAATGCCGGACGAAGTCGATCCCATCGCGGTCAGTAGAGAACTTATGTTAACTCCAGAGACAGAACTCATAGGTCTAAGCTACCTCGTGGATTCCTTCACGCTTTCTGGTAAAAAGAAAAGATGGTGGGGTTGTGAGAACCCCACCATCCAACCCGATTATTGGAGCAACTTCAGTACCGACTGTTGCATCTGGTTCGACTGTTGCAGAGCGGAAATACCAGTCTGCTGCAGGATGGTGTACTTCGAGAGGTTCGCAGTGGTGCTCCCGATGTCCGCATCCATGATTCCGCTTTCGGCGTTCTGCACGTTCGTGATCTGCGCGTTCATAACGTTGGTAGCCGAGGAGAGCTGGTTGGAACTTGCTCCGAGGGTGCCGCGGAGGGCAGCCACGTTGGCGATCGCGGAGTTGATGTCTGTCAGCGCAGACGTTGCAGCCGTCGCGGTGGTCAGGGCATCAGCAGTCAGAGACGTTCCGTTGAGGTGGCCAGCATCGACCGTGACCAACGCAATGCCGACGCTCGAAGTTCCAGAACTGCTGGAATCGCTCATGAAAATGGTGATGGTGCCTTGGCCGAATACAGCGGCGCCGTTGTAGGTGGTCTTCTGACCGATCGTATTGATTTCCGACGTGATCGATTGGAATTCCGCGTCGAGCGAACCGCGCTGCTGGCTGCTCACTGTGCCCGAAGCCGACTCGGTGGCGAGACTGACGGCCTGGTTCAACAGGGTTGTGATCTGCGACAGGGCGCCATCGGCGACCTGCAACATGCTCACGCCGTCGCTGGCGTTCTGCACGGACTGCGTCAAAGCGGTTACGTTCGCCTGCAACCCGTTGGCAATGGCCAAGCCAGCTGGGTCATCTGCGCCGGAGTTAATGCGTTGACCGGTGGAGAGCTGCTGCAGTGTGCCGTTGAGGTTTGCCTGCGTCGTGTTTAGTGAGTTCTCTGCCTGTAGTGAAGAGATGTTGTTCAGGATGCTTAACATTGTGAAAGTCTCCTAGTTCGAATTCCGCCTGCGTCAAGGGTCCGGGCCCTTATCCATTTCTCGAAGGTTGAGAACCGGCCATTCGAGCAGGAGGTCTGTTTTGCAGCCTATCTATCGGCACTTTTCTCGTTTAGATGAGCTCGCAAAGTCACGCCAGTAACCAGCATAAAGTTACGCTTACTCGCGATGATCGAACTAAGACTTGCAACCGGTACAAGTGTTTGATGGTCAACCGTTTGGTTCATAAATCTTGAATTTCCTTCGCTTGGCTCTAATCCGGTACTAATGGACGCTCATTATTATTGCTGCAAGAGCCGACACTACACGCCTGTGCCGCGCCCAGCGCTCGCTGCCGACGACTTGCTTTCGGGATGAGAGGCGGACATTTGCTCATGGCTTTTGCGCTTCTTGCCTCCAACCTCGGCGAGCGCACTCTGCAACTCTGGGGATTCGGGAAAAAGAACCAGCCCGCGAGATAGAGTCTCTTCGGCCTGGCTCCATTGTTCCAGTTGCGCGCGAATGCTCGCGGCACGCAGAAAAAGCTTGGGATGGCCCATCACTAAGGTGAACTCGTCCGCTGCTTGCGCCGCGTCTTCCAAGCGTCCCGCCATGATGCACGCTCTCATGAGGCGATCATGAATAGCGTGAACATTCGGTGCCAATTTCGCCGCGTGCCTTAGCTTGGCGAGACCCGTGTTCTTTTGCCCTAGCTTTACTTCGGTATATCCCAACTTACTTTCCAGGATGGGATTGTCTCCGGAGAGCCTGAGTGAGCGCCGATATGCGGCTCTTGCGTCTTTGTATCGGCCGACGCCGTACAAGGCGTCCCCTCTAAGATCTTCGCGTAGCGCCGTGCTGCTGCCTTCCCGCTTGTCAAGTTCCAATGCGTTGAGAGCCTCCTGGTAGCGCTCTAGCTTGAGGAAGACCATCCCTGTGAAAAGCCATGTCTCAGGGGCAGTAGGATGCAGCGTCAAAGCGCGCTCGAAGCAGCGTAACGCTTCTTCGGGCTGGTCGAAGCATTCAAATTCGTGGAGGCCAAGCTGAGTCCACGCTACGGGGTCGTCCGGCTTTTCTTCCGTTTTCGCCCGCAGCAGATCGCGATAGAAAATACGCTTTTTCTCTCTGGCCTGCTCATCGACAAGCTGCCCAAAATGATGAATGAAAAAAGGCGCGAGTGGAAGTTTGAGCTTTAACGCCCGGATCTGGTGCTCCACCAGTTCGTGGATACGGCCCGTGAAATAGATCTCGGGATGCCTGCGGAACAAGCGGCAGTTCTCGTGCATGATGTAGGACGGCGCGTTTGCCGACCGCTTGTGAACGTAATCGTTAGGTACCCCTATGCGATCCCATCCACGGTTAAATCTGCTCAACATGTAGTTGCGAATGGGAGTGACATATCCACCTACATCGAGAACGGTGAGCAAGGGGGGGATATGCTGCCCGGCCTCGCAATCCAACTCTTCATCAGCGTCCAGCATGAGGACCCAGTCCGTGATCATCGGCTTCAAGGCGGCATTGCGGGCGGTGGCGAAATTGTTCTCCCAGGGAAAAGAGATGATGGTGGCGCCAAATTCGCGTGCAATTTCGCATGTATTGTCCGTGCAGCCTGTATCGGCGATCACGATCTGATCTACGAGTTTGCAAGCGCTTTCCAAACATGGGCGAAGGGTGTCCGCCGCGTTCTTCACGATCATCGAGAGCCCTAGAGTTGGCACATTTCCTCTTCGTGAAACATTAGTACTTGATTTGAAAATCTTTTTGAATGATTACGGTTCCCCGGATCTTGCTGCATGTGCAATACCACGGGCTGTTGAGGGGATTCACTTTTCTAGCGACGGGAACTTCGCGAGATTTCAATAGTCTGCAGCAGGCAGAGCGTTGTGGAGCCGGTCAAACGCTGAAGAAAGACCGCCGTGGGTTAGAAGAAAATGAGGCGACTGGATTGCATCACCATGACCTGAGACAGCCGCGGAGGAGAATTGCGCCCCAGGCAATTGCCCGAACAGTCAGAGTCTGCCAGTGCACTTTAGAGATCGGATGAGAAATTTTCAAATTACAGTATTGCGATCGCCTGGATTTCTCCACACGGAAGCCTTCCGCGAGGTGGCAGAGACACTTCAGTTTGGACTTCGAAGTATTGGCCATGCCGCGGAAATCCGGGAAAACACTTTTGCGACCAATGCAACGAATGTGATTCTGGGAGCCCATTTGCTCGCCGCCAGCCAAGCGGCAATTCTGCCGCCGGGCTCGATCGTGTACAACCTCGAACAACTCGGCGGACCGAGCCTATCGCATCAATTCTACGAAGTCGCACTTCGGCACGAGGTTTGGGACTACAGCCTGCAAAACATCAACAAGTGGAAAGCCATGAGCTGCAACCTGCGACCGATTCACGTTCCCCTTGGATATGTGCCGGAGTTGAATCGTATCGCAGTGGTTCAAAAGCAGGATATTGACGTTCTCTTTTATGGCTCGTTGAATGAGCGCAGGGCCCGCATCGTCGAAGCGCTGAGAGATGCGGGCGTAAATGTACAGGTTCTGTTTGGCATTTACGGCCAACTGAGAGATGAGTGCATAGCACGATCCAAGATCGTCCTGAATGTCCACTTTTATGACGCCAAAATATTCGAGATTGTCAGGGTTTCTTACCTTCTCACTAATTCCAAGGCTGTAGTCACCGAGTGTTGTCCCGGTACAGAGATTGAAGAGGGGATGACTGAATCTGTCCTGGCCGTTCCTTACGAATCCTTGGTGGACGGCTGCTTGTCGCTCCTGCAGAACGACGAGAAGCGGCGAGAGATCGAAACACGCGGGTTCCAATATTTTTCTCAACGACGGGAGTCAGACATCTTGAGCAAAGCACTTCAGGCAAGCGCCGACAGAACTACAGCAACGCGGAGCACTCAACTTCCAACCAAGCTTAACCTCGGCAGCGGAAAAGACTGGCGAGAGGACTACTTCAACGTTGATTTCGATCCTTATTGGGAGCCGGATGCGGTCTTGGATTTCAGCCGCCCCTTGCCGATCGGAGAACCGCTACCAACTCAGCGCTTCGGTACGATCACGCTGGAGAACAGCTCGTTCGACGAGATCGTGGCTAACGATTCGCTCGAGCACATCCTCAACCTGACAACGGCGATGAGTTCGTGCCTGAATCTGCTTAAGGTCGGCGGCCTCTTCTCCATCAGCGTGCCTTATGACCTGTCTTGGGGCGCATGGCAGGATCCGACCCATGTTCGCGCCTTCAATGAACGGAGCTGGCTTTACTATACCGACTGGTTCTGGTACATGGGCTGGACCGAGGCCCGATTCGACCTCGCGAGCTTCGATTTACGCTTGAGCCCGATCGGCGAGCAACTGCAGAAACAGCAAATAAAAGGCGAGGAACTCGTCCGGCACCCCCGGGCGGTGGACCAAATGCGCGTGGTCTTGCGCAAGAGACTTTTGACTGACTCAGAGAAGCTTCAGGTCTCGACCTATCTCAAACGTCCGAATCGCAAGGCTGCGGCTGCAGGGGCTGCAGTTGCGACCGAACCGCAGTGAGACCGCCTTTGCGTCTGAGGCCAGCAGGTGCGAACCGGTGGAGTGAATTCGGAGAGCGAATAACGTGTTCGGACCGAAGCAAGTAACCACGCCATGTTACGTCGGTAAGCTCCCGAATTGCACTCGGATTGCCGATTAGCAGGTTGCGATTGAACGGTCGCAGTTATACGTGCTGCCTTGGGGTAGAAAAGTGATTCGACTTACTCGCCTGAACCGGCAACAGATTATCCTCAACGCAGACCTGATTAAGTTCGTGGAAAACAATCCCGATACTGTGATCACGCTCGTCAACGGAGATAAGATTCTGGTTCACGAGACTGCGGATCAAGTCGTTTCGCTGGTTGTGGCATTTCGGCGCGACATACTCAACGGCTTATCGACGGTCGGCTCCGGGGCAGCTATCCCGCAAACGGCTCGGGGCAATGTTCAGGCGGACCGCGGCGCCCCCTATTCTGAGGACAACTCCCGTGGATAAAAGTACGATTGGCGGGATTTTCTTGGCGGTGGGTGGAATTCTGGCGGGATTGTTGCTCGAAGGCGGAAAAATCATCCAGGTCCTCCAGCCCACAGCCGCGATGATCGTGCTGGGCGGGACGCTCGGCGCGGTCATGGTGCAGTTTCCACTTCCCATCGTGGTGCAAGCGTTCAAACAACTGGCGTGGGTGATCTTCGACAAGACGGAAGATCCGAAGCTGCTGGTCGAGACCCTCGTAGGTTTTGCGCACAGAGCCCGCAAGAATGGCATTGTGTCGCTTGATGCCGAACTGTCGGAAGTCAAAGATCCTTTTCTGCAGAAAGCGCTGATGCTTGCGGTGGACGGTATCGAGCCAGAGGAACTGCGCAAGGTGATGGAGTTGGAACTCGACAATCAAGCGGAGCACGCGGAAAAGATCGCACAAGTGTTCGAATCTGCGGGAGGTTTTGCGCCAACCATCGGCATTATTGGAGCTGTCCTTGGCCTGATTCAAGTGATGCAGCACCTGTCCAATATCGACGAAGTGGGAAAAGGCATTGCGGTTGCATTCGTGGCCACCATCTATGGCGTGGGATCGGCCAACCTGTTCTTCTTGCCATCCTCCGGCAAACTGAAGATCAAGGGGCGACAGGAGCAAATGTATCGGGAAATGACGGTTGAGGGAGTGGTTTCAATTCTAGAGGGAATGAACACGCGGATCCTCGAGACGAAGCTCCTTGGATATCTGGCTCAGCCAGGTCAGTCAAGGATGCAACCGTCGTGAGACGCCGGCCAAGAAAACACGCCCAAGTCAGTCACGACCGTTGGCTCGTCTCTTACGCGGACTTTATTACTCTGCTGTTTGCTTTTTTTGTTGTCCTTTATTCAACCTCCCAGATGGATAACAAAAAAGTGGTTCAAGTATCAGCAGCAATTCACGGAGCTTTTCAGGAGCTGGGTGTGTTTTCGGGCAGCGCGCAGGGATCCCCTATCCGTGTTGAAGCTGCCCCTCCCGGAGACCGACAAGTTGTGCTCGACCACAGTCAATTGGCAGGGTTGCTGAGCGCCGCCGGGACCGAGGCTGCCGCAGAAGGCATAGAAGTCGAGAGTTTAAAGCGGCAATTGGAAGATGCCCTGGGAGATGAAATCAGTCGGCACGAAGTTGAAATGCGGAGAACTCCAGAAGGACTCGTGGTCAGCCTGCATGAATTGGGGTTCTTTAATAGTGGGAGCGCGGTGCTTCTGCAAGAGGGACAGGCGCCGCTAGGCCGCATTGCTCGAATCCTCGAATCGAAGGGGTTTCAGATTCGAGTTGAGGGTCACACCGACAACGTGCCGATTCATACGATTCAATTCAAGTCGAACTGGGAACTATCGACGGCGCGCGCAACGGAGGTTGTAACCCTGCTAACCGGAACTTATGGGCTCGATCCTAACCAAATTTCGGTCGCCGGATACGCGCAGTATCGCCCAGTTGCCAGCAATGACACCGAAGAAGGGCGAAGAACGAATCGGCGCGTCGATCTGGTTGTTGTCTCCAGAACGAAGCCGATCAGCAAGGAAGTCTTGGGGCAAGCCGCCTCGCAAACGCAAAGGGGAAATTAGACCGTCATGTTTTCAATCATCGGCATTGTCATTGTCATCGGCGCGATCATGGGTGGGTACTTGATGGAGCACGGAAACGTGAAGGTGCTCATTCAGCCAGCCGAACTGATCATCATTGGAGGAGCGTCCATCGGGACGGTATTAATCGCCAATCCCCTTCATATTCTGAAAAAAATCGCCTCGGGGGTAGTGGGCGCATTTACGGGATCGAAGTTTACGAAACAGCGCTACATCGAATCCCTGAAAATGATGTATGAGCTTTTCACCAAGGCGCGCAAGGAAGGACTGATGGTGCTCGAGTCCCATGTCGAGGATCCCTCCAAGAGCTCGGTGTTTTCCAAGAATGCGAGCTTTGTGAAGGACCACCACGTCTGTAACTTCGTTTGCGACACGCTTCGAATGGCGGTCACGGGGTCGGAACCGTTTGACTTAGACCAGCTTCTCGATCTCGATATGGAAGTCCATCATCATGACGCCAGCCTGCCGATCGCCGCACTAAGCTCGATGGCCGATTCTCTCCCCGGCTTGGGGATTGTGGCGGCGGTGCTCGGAGTGGTCATCACGATGGGCGCCCTGGGCGGTCCCCCGGAAGAGATTGGTCACAAGGTGGCCGCAGCGCTTGTCGGAACATTCCTGGGCATTTTGCTTTGTTACGGTTTCGTAGGGCCTTTGGCGGCGAATATGGCCAAGACAGCGGAAGATGAGCGAGCCTATCTCTATGTGCTGCGTGTTCTGATGATTACATTTCTCAAGGGGGCGGCGCCGATTATCGCAGTAGAAGCAGCCCGGCGAGCAATTCCGGGACACGTTCGTCCTTCATTCCAGGAAGTTGAAAAAACCTGCCGCAGCGGCGGAACTGAAGCAGCCGCGGCTTCAGCGTAAGAAGGCATCCAAATGGCAGACGGTCGCCCCATCATCATTATCAAGAAGAAGTCGGGCCATGGCGGACACCATGGCGGCGCGTGGAAGGTTGCGTATGCCGATTTTGTGACGGCCATGATGGCCTTGTTCATTGTCCTGTGGTTGATGAACTCCAGCAAACAGCTCCAGGAGGCTGTGGGCGGATATTTTAAAGACCCGTCCGGCACCTCCAAGGAGGTGGGCACCGACCAGCGCGGCGCGGGTGACAATTTCACCTTGAAGAAAGACGACATGCCAAAGCTGAAGGAGCAACTGCAAAAGGCCGTTCGCAAACTGGATGACTTTGACAAGCTAAAAAACCAGATCAAGATGACGGTCACCGGGGAAGGTTTGCGTATCGAACTGCTCGAAAGCGCATCCGGCACATTCTTCGAAAGTGGCAGCACCGTGCCGAATAAAGACGGGAAGGAACTCTTGGACCTCCTCGCGGTTGAGTTGGGGAAGCTGCCAAATAAACTCTCCATCGAGGGGCATACCGACTCGAAAGCTTATACGGGCACCGCAGGCTACGGGAATTGGGAACTTTCCGCTGACCGCGCTAATTCAGCGAGACGTTTGATGCAGCTCAGCGGCGTCCGAGGAGATCAGGTATCACAGGTTCGAGGTTATGCCGACCAAAGATTGCGAAACACGAAAGATCCCCTGGACCCGGGCAATCGCCGAATATCGCTGATTGTTCAATATTTGGAGACGAAGGCAGAAGATCCCATCGAGGCCCCGGCCCCAGCCGAAACTCCCGCTGAGAAGGCCAGTTCAAACAAACCGTAAAGTTGCTCCGGCTTCAGCAGTTCGAAGACGGAGGCAAATCCCTTCCGCGGGCATCCGCCCCACTTGGTCGGGGGCAATTCTCCGTCTCCGTGTGTTGATTTACTACCGCTGTTTGAAACTTGGACAGCTCCGCTCGCGGGCCACTCTCCCCTAGGAACGCCCAAACTATTCAAATAAATAGAGATAGATTAGCCGTTCATTAAGGCTATCTAATTGCCAATCCCCAGAGTGCTGGTGTTGTGCGACGGGGCATCATTCTGGAATCGATGCTCGACACTGCGGCGAAATGGCAAGGTGTAACGCAGCAACAGTAATCTCAATTGCAGTTGAAGGATTTATGGAAAACGAATTGGCTGAGACCAGGACATCGCCAGAGGGCAAGATTCTGGCTAAAGTGCCGGACCCCATGCGAGTGTTGGTCGCGGAGGATGATAAACCGCTGGCGAATTTTCTCCGCCGGGGATTTGAAACGGACCACTTCTCCGTCGATACGGTCCACGATGGAGAAGCGGCGGCTGACGCGATTTCGGCTGCAAAGTACCAACTTCTGATTCTCGACCTGAACCTGCCGAAGCTGGATGGAATGCTTCTTCTGAAGCGCGTCCGGCCCCTGTTTCCTAGTTTGCCGATCATGGTGCTGACGGCCAGAAGCAGTGTGGAAGACAGGATCATGGCTCTGGATAACGGTGCTGACGACTGTGTCATCAAGCCATTTTCGTTTCAAGAGTTGACCGCGCGAACGCGCGCCATCCTGCGCCGGACGTCGGGCAATCGATCGACGGGAAACCTGCAAGTCGGAGATCTGACGCTGAATCGAGACGAGTTCAGGGTCGAGCGTGCTGGACAGAAGATCAATTTGACGGTCAAGGAATTTGCGCTGCTTGAGTACTTCATGATCAATGCCCGCCATCCCGTGAGCCGGGAAATGATCATGGAGAACGTCTGGAAGTCGCCTTACGATGGCAGCACCAATCTGGTTGACGTTTATTCAAAATACCTGCGTGACAAAGTGGATGCGAACTTCCCCATCAAGCTGATCCGCACGATTCGGGGAATCGGATACATTCTCACCGACGAATAAGGAGTAACGATCTTGGAATCCCACTGCAGTAGCCCTATAGCACACGATCCAACGGTAATTGCGGCGATCTCGTGTGAGCTTCACAAAACGGCTCAACCCTTGACCATCCTTCAAGGATTGCTCGAGTTGATGCTGATGACCGGCTCCAATGGCGAGGAATGCAGGTCTTCGGTCGAGCGCGCGGCGGAAGAAGTTCAACGCCTGATTGCCTGCTTTGACGAAGTTCGCAAGCTTGTCGGCCTCCAGCGGCCGGCGCTAGATGTCGCCACATTCCCACTGGCGATGATGGTGAATGATGTCTTACAGACCGTCCAGACAGATTTCGATATCGCCGGGATCACGGTCACGCACGCTGCTGGATTGACTGAGGGGTCGATTGACGTCCTGGTGAACGCTTCTCACAGCAGGTTGTCCAATGCCTTGCATCTGGCTTTAGCGGCACTCGCCAACTGCCTCCCTGCCGGGGACGAGATCAGGATTTCTTTGGAATGCGATGCTTCCAACTCCACAGCAAGGATTCGCACATCAAGCCCTCATCGAATCCAAAGCTGTGCGGAACGCGATCGCCTGTTGGGCGCACTTACACCGAAACTCCATTTTGCCGAGGTTGTACTCAAGAGCATCGGCGGTGAGCTTCGAGTAGGAGAGACGCCGGACATCGTCACCATAACATTACCAGCTACCGCATCGCGGAGTGCCAACTCAAGTGCAATGGGGAATACGACGCATGCCTAGCATAATGGCTTACCCTCAGGATTCCGAGACCAACAACAGCCTAGAGTCACCCGTTGCCATCTTGGTTGTCAGTCCCAATGCAGAACTACGCAGGGACATGATTGCGAGCCTTAGTTCGGGCCGGTGGCGGGTGGTTGAGGCGGCGAGCGGCGCCGAAGCCCTCGATACCATCGAGTCGGGAGGATTCTCTCTTTTATTGTTGGACCCGGGTCTTCCCGATCTCAGAACCCACGACTTCAAGGAGCTTGTCCAATCGCAATACCCAGGCGTGACGATTGTCTCCCTCAATCCACACACAGGATTGCCGGTTCTGTGCGCTCCTACCCCCGATTCGCTGATCGGAGAAGTGGTTCGAAAGTTAGGAAATTCCGCGCCTTTGAGAATGGGCAGCGGGGTTGCCAGCCTTCCATCGGAGGAAGAGAGTCCGACCGAGGCGAGCATTCCCGGATTTATTGGGATGTCTCCGTCTGTCCGGCGCATGGCGCAGATGCTGCGACTGGTGGCCCCTCGGGACACTACGGTGCTGGTGACGGGTGAGAGCGGCACCGGCAAGGACATTGTGGCGCGAGCGCTGCACCAACTGGGCAAACGCAGAGCAAAGCCGTTCGTGGTCATCAATTGTGCGGCAATCCCAGAAGCTCTTTTGGAAGCCGAGCTCTTCGGATATGTAAAGGGGGCTTTTACCGGCGCGGTGCAATCTCGACTCGGCCGGATTCACGCCGCTCACGGCGGAACACTATTCCTGGACGAGATTGGCGAACTGCCCCTCGGTCTGCAATCAAAATTGCTGCGCTTTCTCGAGCAAGGCGAAGTGCAAAGGTTGGGATGCTCGGATTCTTTTCGCGTGGATGTGCGCGTGATTGCCGCGACGAACTCCAATCTCCGAAAACTCGTGCAGGAAGGAGATTTTCGTGCAGACTTGTTCTACCGTCTCTCGATTTTCCCGATTGAACTGGCTCCGTTACGGGAGCGGATGGAGGATCTTGACGCTTTGGCGCGAAGCTTCTTAACCAAGTTTTGTCCGCACCAGGTGAATCTGAGCCCGGAAGCAGTCGACCTTCTGGCACAGCATTCCTGGCCGGGAAATGTGCGGGAACTGCGCAACGTGATCGAACGGGCCAGCATCATGCTGGGCGCTGAAAAAGAGATCCAATCGCACCATATCATTCTCTAGCCGCTCAATGGGCTCGGTGGGTAGGGGGTTGCTCGGATGTGCGTCAATATGAGGTTGCGCACGTGCCGGCTGCCTGACTTGTCACCAATCCAGAGCGGCCGAGTAAAGCGAGATTCTCACAGGCTGCTGAAAAAGCGGTTTCGGCGGAAAGTAATCCCACAGCGGCTCGAAACCGCCGTTGACGGGGCGGCAGTCACGGCACGAGTGGAAGTGGCCCTTCCCAAAATCGGCGCGAATCAGAGTCTTTCCGCAGCCGGCTAGGACTTGCAGCAGTCACAAGTGCAAACTTTGTCTCACCAACTCTGCCGAGCCTGGGGTCACTGACTGACTCAGCCTTGCCACCGCCCGGTCGAATCGTTCTTCCACCCAGTTCTCCAGATCCGGCCTGAGTAGGTCCGACAAGGATTGGAACTCAGTGCCCGCGTCTCCATCGTCACTGACCCACATGATTCGGCCCGTGCCCCGGATCGAGTTGCGTGTCTCGGGAAGCATGAACGCAAAATCGACGAGAGTGCCGGCACTGACCTGCGTAGTCACTCTGCAAGTGCGGGTGTTCAATCGCAGACCTAAACCCTCACTGCTGATATTTGTTATGGTGGCGCCGACAAGAGGAACGTTGCGAGACGTCAAGGTCACGGGAATCCGCACCGGTTCCCGGTGGCTCTTGCGCCTTTGCCTCAGGATCGCGCCCTTCATAGCTTCAAAGCAGCGGGATATCTGTGTAAACGAAGCAGGTTTATGAATCAGAAATTGCACTCCAGCACTGAATGCCTGCCTGATATCCAGGAGATCGCGTGCAATGACGACTCGGACGCTTTCGCGATTCAATTTCGATTTCCGAATATTCTCGAGGAAGTCACCCAGATCGACAATCTCCTGCCAGTCGATTACAACTGCGTCGATTCTCTTCTGGTCGAGCATGGAAAGCGCATAGTTGTAGTCCGCCGTCACATTCGTCTTCAATCCCAACTGACTTAGAACACGGTTCATGATTGCAAGAAATGCGCGATCTTGACAAAACACGAGAGCATTCATTTCGAACGCCCGGTAGTGATTAAGTTTGTCCACAATAGTTCCTCCGGCATGGAAATCCAGATACTTCACTGCTTCGGCCGCGAGACTGTAAGCTGCGCACGTCTCCAGAAATGAAAGGGCCGCTTCTGCGAATGAGAGTGGGGTTAGAAATTTCGTGGCTCTCAAGAAACGAGTTTGCATTTCGTGTGCCAAGACGACTGCGAAAAGCGTTGGTAATCCCTGGCTGGAGGTTCGACAGTCAAACTCTGTGGGGATCGATGGGAACAATAACGAACTGCATTTTCAGCGGTCCTGCGCTTATTCCAGTCTGTACCCATCCTTGCCGCGACCGGACATAATGGAAAGGAACTACGGCGGGCGGCAAGCAAACGAATCTGACAGTGCAATTACACGGGAACAAGCACCATGATATCTCGGTCGATCGTTCCTGCACGAGCAAAGTTATCGAGTTTAATTAGCAGAGCGTGAGTAATTTCCTGTCCTTTTGCAACTACTAGTATTCCTGCCTTTGTTTTGATCTCCTGATACAGAATCATGCCCGTCATGAGCTTAGAAGCCGGAACCCTGCGCAACTCCGTTGTAGCGTTTTCCGGCTTAATGCTAGCCAACGCCTCAACCAGATCCGAGCCAAATTCAGAGCGCCGTCCGCGCAATGCAGCAATCGCCTCTTCGTGCGACAGTCCCGTCATTTTCAGGCTGTCAAAGGCGACAGCAAGTCGAAGCATCTTCGCGCCAAATACAATTGCTGTCGCCGATGATGCGGGAACCTCAGGAGCCATTGGCGTCGAATCCTTAAGCAGTTGTTCCCCAATCATCCATGCTATAGGTTCCAGTCTCGGGATATTAACGAGGAGCTGTTTCGCGACCTGGGGATGAGCTGCGAAACGGGTCTGGTCTTCAGGAGAAAGGCTGTCACCCATATAGGCGGACTGGATGAGGTCAGGATCAAGAGTCACACAGCCCAACTGCGACAGCATGGCTGCAGCTTCGAAGCGCCATGGTGCGGGCAGGTTGAACTTGGAGGTGAGGTGGCGAACCAGGCGGGCAATCCGCATTGATCTTCCAAAAGCCTCGGGAACGGCGGCACTAAGAACATCCGTCAGGACTTTGATGCTCCCCATGAGAGTGTTCTCCAGCAGTTCCTTTTCGGCTCGGACCAGCCGGTACTGAACGAATCCGGTGGTTATCGCTTTTGCTATCACCTCTTTTTCACAAGGCTTCGTGAGAAACCGGAATATGTTTCCTTCGTTTACAGCCTCCACGGCTGCGCTCAGGTCCGTGTAGCCCGTCAGCAACATCCGAATTGTGTCTGGAGCGGCATGGCGGACCTCTGCCAGGAATTGCGCACCGTTCATTCCAGGCATTCGCATATCCGAGATGATGACGGAGAACGGACCGTGTTCGCGCATCGTAACCAGCGCTTGTTCGCCTCCCACGGCTGTGCTCACTTCAAATTCCCGATGCAGCATTCGCTTGTAACCATCCAGAACGGCTGGCTCATCGTCTACGAAGAGTACCTTGTCCGGCATGTTGCTCCTTCCAGAAAGCGGTTGATCATTGCGGGTGTTTGGCTCGCGCTGCGGCCGGTAGAGCCTTGCGTCGGATGCAACCAGCGATTTCATTTACGCGCCTCTTACACTCCCTTGCGAAAGCTGTAGCAAAGCTCTCGGAGTGTAGCCATCACCTAATCGGCACATTCGGTCTGACTAAACAGTTACTTGCGTTATCTTGCCCGGAAAGTGCGGGGTTAGATTTTGATAAACATTCTCAAGAACAAACTCCTTTGTGCCGATAGCTTTGCGACGCGATTTTTGCCGCTCAGAGGCTCGCTTGACACCAACCTCATCTTCGAATGCCGCCGGAAAGAAGCTCAGCCGCTCCATACTCCAGTCCAACCTGCTTACCATCGGACAGGTGGCGCGCCGTTTGGGCGTGGCGTTTGGCTTGCTCATTGCCCTCTTGCTAACGATTGGCGATTTGGGACTCCGCAGAATGGAGCATGTCAACGCCGACCTGCGCGACAAGACCGGCATTCAGTGGACTAAACTGCGGTTGTCTCGAGAGGCAGTGACTTACTCGAATCGCAATAGCCATATCATCGTGCAAATCTTCCTGCTCAAAGATCGTCAGCAAATCGATGCATTGCTTGCTGACCGATCGAATAACACACAACAGATATCCCGCTTGATTGAGGATCTTCAGGGGCTTTGCACATCGCGCGCCGAGAAGAAGCTGTTGGATGACATCAACCGGGCAAGGCAGCCGTACATCGACAGCTACCAGCGCGCTCTCGATCTTCTTGTCGACAAAAGAAGCGACGATGAAGCAATCGCCGTTTTGGGCGAACAGACCACGCCGGCTTTGGTCAAATATCAAGCTGCTTGGGATGACTTCGTGCGTTTTCAGGGGAATCAGCTTGAATTGGCCGCCCAGCAGAGTGGAGCACGCGATGCCGAGGCTCGGCGTCTAGCCCTTCTGATGATCTTACTCGCCGTAGTGGTGGCAGCAGCCATCGCATTGTGGGTCATCCGAGATCTGGTTCGAGAGATGACGGAGCGTCTACTGGACGAGAAGGATTCGTTGCGGACGGCGCATCAGGAAGCGGAGATGTTTATCAACGCCGTGCCGTCGATTCTGATTGGCGTGGACCACAACTCGATCATCACGCGCTGGAATTCGGCCGCCGCGGCTGCGTTCAATTTGTCGGGCCCTGACGTGATCGGGAAAGCCCTGACAGACTGTGGCATCCGATGGGTTACAGTTGATTTGCACGATGAAATTCAGTCCTGGGTTCTTCAAAAAGACCGCCGGCGGTGCGAACTCCAGTTTGACCTTAACGGTGAGACGCGCCTGCTCGGCGTAACGATCACCCCGGTACACATGGCGGACCAGAGTGTCGCCACACTCGTCATCGGTTCAGACATCACGAATCAGCGCGCCCTGGAGGGACAACTTCGTCAGGCGCAGAAACTGGAATCCGTAGGCCAGCTTGCTGCCGGTATTGCACACGAAATCAATACCCCAACTCAATACATTGGAGACAACGTGCGGTTCTTGAAAGATTCATTCGCGGATCTGCAGAACCTGCTGGCGAGCTACGAGCGGATGCTGGAAGCCGCCAAAGTGGGTGCCGTAACGGATGAGATCATTCAGGATGTCATGAACGTCGTGCAACGATCAGACACGCCCTATCTGCTCGAAGAAATTCCCAAAGCCATCGAACAGACGATCGAGGGCATCGCCAGGGTTTCCCGACTGGTGAGCGCCATGAAAGAGTTTTCTCATCCCGGAACCAAGGAAAAAATTGCTTTGGACCTGAATCACGCAATCGAAAGCACGATTACCGTGGCGCGGAACGAGTGGAAATATGTGGCTGACATGGAGACTGACTTTGATGCCTCAATGCCTTTGATCTCCTGCCTGCCTGGTGAATTCAACCAGGTGATTCTCAACTTGCTTATTAACGCCGTGCATGCGATCACCGACGTCGTAGGAAAAGGAGGATCGGAAAAAGGAACAATTAAGGTACAGACTCGGAATCATCAGGATTGGGTCGAGATCCGCGTCCAAGACACGGGAACGGGAATCCCTGAAGCGGTTCAGTCCCGAATCTTTGATCCTTTTTTCACCACCAAGGAAATTGGTAAAGGAACCGGCCAGGGACTGGCCATCGCACGCTCCGTCATCGTCGACAAACACAATGGAAAACTTTCCTTCGAAACGGAACAGGGGAAAGGCACGACCTTCATTGTTCGCCTTCCTCATGAGCAGACCACATTTGCCAAGATGGTGACCGCGTGAAACGCATCTTGTTCGTGGATGACGAAAGCAAAATTCTCGACGCCATCCGGCGCATGCTGCACGCCGAACGAAAAAGCTGGGACATGCATTTTGCGGTCGGCGGAGAAGCGGCCTTGCAAGCTTGCGAGGCTCAGAACTTCGACGTAGTCGTTTCCGACATGAGGATGCCCGGAATGGATGGTGCCACTCTGCTTGGCCACATTCGCGAACGCTTTCCGAGCACAGCGCGGATCGTCCTTTCGGGATATACCGACCTCGAGTTAGCGACACGCGTCGTTCCAGTGGCGCACCGCTTTCTAATCAAACCGTGCGATGCGGCAGAACTCCGAGCCACGATTGAGCGCGTCTGCACCTTGCAGGAAGTGTTGTGCGCACCTGAGCTGCGGCGAAACATTGGCGCCATTGGCGAACTGCCATCTCTCTCCAATACCTACACTTCCCTTACGCGCGCGGTCAACGACCCCACCACTCGCATCGCCCAAATCGCTGACATCATCGAGCAAGACCTCGCGATGTCGGCAAAGGTCCTGCAGTTGGTCAACAGCGCCTTCTTTGGGTTGCCCCAGAGAGTCACAAGCTTGCGCAGCGCTGTCTCCTATCTGGGTATGGAAACGATCAAGAGCTTGGCCTTAGCTTCCGAAACCTTCAGCATTTTTGCGCCTGACGCACAGATTTCCCAGGCGGTCTGCGAGACGATGCAGTTGCATGCCTGCCGCGCCGCTGCAATCGCCCGCACTCTCCCCTTGGATCCGACGATTAAAGATGCGGCGGTCGTCGCCGCACTTCTCCACGATGTTGGGAAACTCGTCCTCGTCAGCAAAATGCCAGACCGGTTTCGCAACACCGTGGCACGGGCTCGGGAACGCAAGTGCAAGGATTTCGAAGCGGAAGAGGAAATTCTCGGAACTTCACACGCAGAGATAGGCGCCTACCTTCTCGGGCTGTGGGGCATCCCCAACGTTACCGTGGAAGCCATCGCGCATCATCATCGTCCAACTCGCATTCCGCACACGAGTTTCGACGTTGCAACCGCTGTCTATGTTGCGAATCTGTTGGCCCATGAATTGGACGCCCACCCCGAGGATTCAGATGGGGCCGAACTCCGGAAGTCGGATCAGGAGTGTCTTGAGGCACTGGGAATCTTGCACCGATTTGCTGAATTCCGTGAACTCGCGGTTCACAAATAACTGAAAACATACGCGCTCCTTCCCTCTTCTCTCCTCCATGACTTTGGAGGATGTCCCGACCCAAGCACCCGGCCTGCTGTCGGTCACGTCCCGGCGTGCGGTGTCAAATACGTGGCATCGATCACCGCTGCATCGATGGATTGCTCAAGTTGACGTGCCGGATTGCCGACTATCTCAATGACGGCTTACAAGATCCGTGTAGGGGCGGAACGACTTCCGAGAGGAATTGTCATGCCTGTTACAGCGGCCGGTCTTACCTTCTAATCCGCGATCGGTAAGGGAGATAGAATTCCATGACCATCGTTGCACCAGAACCTCTGGCGGTCAGCGCCCTGCCATCGGACGGTCTGCCGGGATATACGGACTTTTTCCGCTCTATCTTCGACTGCTCCGCCGCAGGCATGCTGGTGACGCGGCTTGACGGCAGATGTACCTTCGCGAATCAGGCATTCTGCGACCTCACGGGATACACAGCGGCAGAAGTTACAGCCCGCACGATAGCTGAGATGACTCATCCCATCGACATCGAACTCAGTCTAGAGTCGATGCGACGGTTGGCTGCCGGCGAAGTCAAATTCATCCAACTCGAAAAGCGCTATCTGCACAAGTCCGGTCGGCCAATTTTGGCGCTTCTAACGGCAACAATGATTCCCCGGGCCGATCACCTCCCACCTGACCTGATCGTCGGTCTGGTGCAGGATATTAGTCAGCGCAAGGCTGCCGAAGAAGGTCTGCGGCAAAGTGAAGCTCTCTTCCGATCCATTGCCGAAAACACGGACGATCTAATTCTGATCTTCGATTACCCGGAGATGAACACCTGCTACGTCAGTCCCGCGTACCAGAAACTGCTGGGGTATTCCGTCGACGAACTCCAAGGCCGCAAATCGATGGAGATTATCCACCCGGAGGACCTGCCTATTATTCAGCGGGCAATCGACGCGATGGTCCGGGAAGGGATGAACGGAAATATGGCGGAGGTGCGGTGCCGCCACAAAGATGGCAAATGGCACTACGTGGAGGCCCATAGCTGCGCGGTGCGGAACGGAGATGGCAGACTCGAACGTATTGTCGTCATCTCGCGCGTGATTGACGATCGAATCCTGGCCCAACAAAAGTTGAAAGACCGCGAAGAACGCCTTCAGTTACTGCTCGATTCCACCGCTGAGGCGATGTATGGCGTGGACTTGGATGGCAATTGCACATTCTGCAACCCAGCACTCTTGAGGATGCTGGGTTATCGGGCAGCGAGCGACTTGCTGGGGAAAAACATGCACGAGGTGATTCATTACAAGCGAGCGGACGGGTCTGCCTACCCCATGGAAGAATGCTGCATTTTTCAGGCTTTCCGTACGGGCAGTCTGATGCATGTCGATGACGAAGTCGTCTGGCGTGCCGACGGCACTTGTCTTCCCGTCGAATATTGGTCTCATCCGGTGAAACACGATGGGAAGACTGTCGGCTGCATGGTGACGTTCGTCGACATCGCGGAAAGAAAAGCTGCTCAGGAGGCACTGCGCCGCGCCCACGAAGAAGCGGAGCTTTTTATCAACTCGGTGCCGTCGATTTTGATTGGCATTAGCCGGGATTCACGGATCAAACGTTGGAACCGGGCAGCCGTCCAGGTATTCGGTCTCAGCGCAGTCGAGGTCGCCTATAAGTACCTGGCAGACTGCGGCATTCAGTGGGCGCGTTCGGACATGAAAGCCGAAATTGACTCCTGGTGCGCTCGGAGCGAACCGCGGCGCATCGAGGCGCTCCCATTCACCATCAATGGCGAAACTCGTTTCCTGGGCCTGAACCTGAGTTGGATCAACGCCCCCGAGGAACGAATTGACGAGTTGTTGATCATTGGCTCTGACGTGACGGAGCGGGAGATTCTGGGACAACAGTTGCGTCAGGCACAGAAACTGGAGGCGATCGGGCAGTTGGCGGCCGGGATTGCGCATGAGATTAATACTCCCATCCAGTACGTAGGCGACAACACGCGATTTCTGCAGGAATCATGGCCGTCGTTCCACTCGCTGCTGGCCATTACCCGGGAGATGCAACAGGAATCCACGAAGGGGCCGATTTCGCCACAGATTCTGCAGCGCTTCGATGCTCTGGTGCAAGAAACAGATTTCGAATACCTGCAGAGCGAGATCCCCCATGCCATAGGACAGTCCCTGGAAGGCATTGATCGCGTCACCAAAATCGTACGCGCCATGAAGGACTTTTCGCATCCCGGATCGGAGCAGAAGAAGCTGATTGACATCAACAAGGCAATCGAGACCACGATCACGGTGGCGCGGAACGAGTGGAAATATGTTTCGGATTTGGAAACGCATTTCGACCCCGACCTGCCCTTGGTACTCTGCCACGCCGGAGAGTTCAATCAGGTGATTCTCAACCTCCTCATCAACGCCGCGCAAGCGATTGCGCAGGCTGCCGAAGAAGGTTCTCGGGGCAAAGGGAAGATTGTAGCCTCCACCATGCGCGATCAGGAGTCGGTTCAGATCTCCATTTCCGATACTGGAGTGGGAATACCGGAAGCAGTGCGCTCGCGGGTGTTCGAGCCATTCTTCACCACGAAGCCGGTGGGGAAGGGTACAGGACAGGGACTGGCTTTGGCCCACACCGCCATCGTGCGGCGGCATGGAGGCAAGATATGGTTCGACTCGGAACAAGGGAAAGGAACGACATTCTACATCCGGATCCCATTCGCCGAGTCGGGAGCCTAGTCATGGCCAAACGAATCTTGTTTGTCGACGACGAACCCATGGTCCTGACCGGGCTACAACGCAGTCTCCGTCCTATGCGCGCGGAATGGGAGATGGCGTTTGCGGCGGGCGCGGACCAGGCTCTGGCGGCAATCGACGCGCAGACCTTCGACATCATTGTGACCGACATGCGGATGCCGGGCATGGATGGAGCTGAACTGCTGGAAGAAGTGCAGAAACGGTCGCCTCAAACCCTGCGCATGGTGTTATCGGGGCAATCGGACCGCGAGACGATTCTGCGCTCGGTCAATCCCGCGCATCAGTTTATCTCCAAGCCTTGCGATGGAGAAGAGCTCAAATCACGCCTCATCCGTGCCTTTGCTCTCAAGGACCTTCTGCAGAATCCGAGCCTGCGCGAACTGGTGACGAAGCTCGATTCCCTGCCCAGTCTGCCGCAAATCTATTTGCAACTGAACGAGGAATTGCGTCGTCCCGAACCCTCGCTGCACAGGATCGATAAACTGATCGGTGCCGACATGGCCATGACGGCGAAGATTCTGAAGCTGGTAAACTCGGCGTTTTTCTGCTTACCCTGCGAGATATCCAGCGCTTCGAACGCCGTCCAGTTGCTCGGTCTGGATACGCTACGCACTCTCGTGCTAACGGCGCACGTCTTCGAGCGATTTCAAAGCCCGCTATTGACTGCCGAAGATGTGGAGCAGATTTCCGAACACTCCTTGAAAGTCAGCCATAGCGCCCGAAGGATTGCATATTTCGAAAACGCCGATCAGCACACTCAGGATGAGTCCTTTACCGCTGGATTGTTGCACGATGCTGGAAAGCTCATTCTCGCCTCCACGCTGCGAGAGCAGTACCAATTGGTGCTCGAACACAGAAGCAGCGCCAACATTGGACTGTATGCGGCCGAGTGCCAACTGCTGAGTTGCAGCCACGCCCAGGTGGGCGCCTACCTGTTCGGTCTATGGGGACTGCCCAGCACGATTGTCGAAGCAGTTGCCTGGCACCACGCCCCTGCAGGAAGTTTGAGCACTAAGTTTTCGCCTCTGGCAGCGGTGCACGTGGCCAGCGCTTATCACGACGGGAAAAGCGCTTCCAGGATGCGGGACCGAACCCCGATTGATGCCGCCTTTCTTGCCTCCATTGCCTGCGCGGAGCGGGCAAAAGAGTGGATCAGGAGGCTCGATGTCGATGAGCAACAGCGATGAACAAAGGAGAATGCCCGGGGAAGCATTTTGTTTTCGAATGCGTAGCCCAAAGTCGGCCTACGGTTCAATGCGTGTCAACGCGGTTGTGTTATTGCTGCGAGGATATCAGTGAGAAAGGACAACATCATGGCGGAGAAAATCCTTTTGGTGGACGACGATAGCAACATCCTTCTGGGATATCGGCGCAGTTTGAATCGCGATTTTCTCATCGAGACCGCCTTGGGCGGCACGCAAGCTTTGCAACTTGCTGCCGAAAGCGGGCCCTTCGCAGTGGTCGTTTCCGACATGCGGATGCCCGGCATGGACGGCATTCAGTTCCTGAGCAAAATCAAGGCTCAATCCCCGGACACCATCCGCGTCATGCTCACCGGCAATGCCGAAATTGAAACGGCGATCGACGCAATCAACGAAGGCAGCATCTTCCGTTTTCTGACCAAGCCATGCAGTAAAGAGATGATGGCGAAGACACTGACCGCCGCGCTGCTCCAGTATCGCCTGGTGACCGCGGAAAGACATCTTTTAGAACAGACGCTGACTGGCGGCATTCAAGTGCTGACCGAAGTGCTAAGCCTGGTCAATCCCGCCGCCTTCAGCCGCGCCGAGCGTGCCCGCCGCTACATCCACCACATCGTCGCCTCGATGAAGCTCGGTAACCCGTGGCAATATGAGGTTGCCGCCATGATGTCTCAACTGGGGTGCGTCACTTTGGCCCCTGAAACGATCGACGCCGTCTACCGCGGCGAGAAGCTCTCCGCCAACGAGCAGGCGCAATACGACGCCCATCCTGCCGTGGCGTACAGTTTGCTTTCGAAAATTCCCCGGCTCGAGCCCATTGCATGGATGATTGAGCACCAGAACAACCCCGTCCGCGAGACCGACGACTGCGAGAGCAAGGACATGCGGCTCGGCGCTGAGATACTGCGCCTCACTCTTGCCTATGAAAAGCTGATCCACAAAGGAAAGTCTCGAACCGAGGCCGTACACTCTCTTTCGTGCCAGAACAAGGAATTCAGTCCGGAATTCTTCGAAGCCCTTGTGGCGTTGGATCCAAATGCCGAGGAGGGCGACATACGCAAGTGCCGAATCGACTCACTTTCGCCGGGCATGATTATCCAGAATGAAATCCGCAGCGCTGAGGGAACCCTGCTCGTCTCCAAAGGCCAAGAGGTGACTCCACCGCTGATACTCAAGCTCAAGAACCTCTACGCAAGACGTGTGATCCCGGGAGAAGTGCCCGTGTCCGCGCCCACTACCACTCTCTCTTTTGTGAAGGGTGCCTCTTGAGAGTACCGATCGGCCCCTTTCTGCGTCCCTCGGAGCTGAGTCTTATGGACTGACAGCGGTGCCAGGTGCAACTCGGCTGGTCGAAACTTCATGGATCAAAGGGTCGCTGGTGTTTGGCATTTTCGACTTTGATCGAGTTTCGACCTTTTCCTTAGCTGTCCAAATCCCGCCTCCTAAGCCTTGCCGCGTATTGAGAACGCCATTACAGGGTTTTCGGCAATAACTTACACATCCTACCGGATAGGCGATCGCACAACTTGCCAGTAAGGTTCAACCAGCATCTTGCGAAATCGGCATTTTGCCGGAGGAACTCATTATGCGTCTGGCGTGGGCAATTGTGACCGTACTTCTAATCTTCTGGCTCTTAGGCTTGGGTCTTCACATCGCCGGGAGTCTGATTCACCTGCTGTTGTTAGTCGCTGTGATTGTTCTGATCGTAGATCTCTTGAGCGGCCGCGCTCGCGCGGTTTGAGGGTCAATCGGCGGAACGGCTCATGATCAAGCCAACTCAATCGCTTCACCGGCAACCAACCTGCAAGCGCTTCAAGCGCTCAAATCGTGTTCTCTGGAGCAATTCGATGAAGACCCGTTTCATCCGCATTCTGCTGTTCTCGGTCGTCGCACTATCGACGTTGCTGTTTACCTCGGCTCAGTCGTTCGCACGCGTGGGCGTGCTGGTAACGGTAGCCCCGCCTCCACTTCCTGTCTACGAGCAACCCCCTTGCCCGGGTGACGGGTATCTGTGGACTCCGGGTTATTGGGCATGGGGCGACGACTTTGACGACTACTATTGGGTGCCCGGAACCTGGATAGTCGCACCGGAAATTGGCTTCCTGTGGACGCCGGGCTGGTGGGGCTGGGACGGCGGGGGTTTCGTCTTTTATGACGGCTACTGGGGACCCCAGATCGGTTTTTACGGTGGAATTGACTACGGCTTTGGCTATTTCGGGGTCGGTTTTGAAGGCGGACGTTGGGACAATGGCCATTTTTTCTACAACCGTTCTGTCACCAACGTAAATGTCACGGAGATTCATAACGTCTACAACACTACGGTCAACCATGCGACGGTGAATCACGTTGCCTATAATGGCGGCAAGGGCGGCATCAACGCACGCCCCACCGCAGCAGAAGAAGCCGCGGCGCGTGACCGCCACATCGCGCCAATCGCCGCTCAAACTCAGCATGCAGAGCAGGCCCGATCGAATCCGCAGCAACGGGCGTCCGAAAACATGGGCAAGCCGCCAGTTGCCGCCACGCCGAAGCCCGGAGACTTTAAGGATCACGGAGTCGTCGCGGCCAGAGAAGCGGGCGCACCATATACACCGTCAGCCAAGCGCGGCAGCAAGGAGGAGTCCTCACAGAACCGTGGCGAAAACTCCTCGCGACCCACCACGGCGGTTCACCCTCGGGATTTGCCCCCTTTGACGCGCTCCGAAGTTCCCACCACGGGCAATGCAAAGGTGGACAAGAAGAATCAGCAGGCCCAGGAAAAGCAATTCGCAAAACAGCAAAAGGAACGCCAGAAACTTGAGAAACAACAAGAGAAAGAGGATGCGCAAGCTGCGAAACGGAATGCAAGCGAAGCCAGCAGACAGCAGGTCGAACAGCGTCACCAGCAGCAAACGCAGCAATTGCAGCAAAGGCACATGCAGGAGCAGCAACAGTTGCAACAGAGACAGGCGCCAAGCCGGCCTGCCCCACCACGCCGCTAGTTGCACCTCGTTCCGTCGAGCAGTGGTCGTAAATAATGGAGGGCGCAGTTGATAAAACAACTGCGTTCTCCCGAAAATCCGCGGATAAATTAAAGGAGCGCCGATGAAGACCATATTGCTTGTCGTTTTGATATTACTTTTGCTGGGCGCGCTGCCGACTTGGCCCTATAGTGCCGGGTGGGGATATTATCCGAGCGGAGGGTTAGGTTTGGTCCTGCTGATTTTGGTGATCCTGGCCCTGACCGGACGTTTGTGAAGATTTTCGCATCGAAGTGCCTTAAGGCCGCCGCGCGGTTTTACGCTGCTCCGCATTCCCCAAGTGCCGCCGCGCCAGGCGTGTCCGAGGAAGTCGGGCAACTCAGATCAAGGTGGGTTGATTCTGATATAACGCATCCGGTCTGGAAATGATGTTGGAAGCGCATCCCGGCCAATCGTGATGCCCCCGGCTAGCGGCTGTCTTGATCGTAGGTGCTGTTGCGTGCATGATCCCTCCCGAGTTTCTCGTCTCGACTGGTGCCACATCCGGGTCTCCTGACATTACGAGGTAGCTTCAACAACCCCCGGGGCCCGTGCCGTACCACGTCTGGGGAAGCCAAAGGAACTCCGCAGGCACTCGCGGGGTCGCTGGTTCCCGATCGCCTTGATTCGCGTACCTACGGAAAGATATCACCGCCCGTAGGGTCGGCACCGGATAGAACGTTTCGATTTTGTCTCCTAAGGTAGCGAGTGAGGACGTAGTGAGGTGGAATTCGGTCTTGCCTAAAACGGCAACGTCACTCGGGAAAGGAGCGCAAGTGAAAACTAACGTCAATGTCTCCGTCGCGAACCTTCGGGATGCTGATTTGATCAAACGTGCTCAGAAGGGCGATTCAGAGGCTTTCGCCACGCTGTTTCAGTTGCACAAAATGAGAGTTTATTCCTTGTGTTTTCGCATGACTAACAACACCGCCGAAGCAGAAGACCTGACGCAAGAGGCCTTTTTGCAGGTGTTCCGAAAGTTGTCTACCTTCCGCGGAGATTCTGCGCTCTCAACCTGGCTGTACCGAATCGCGGTGAACACCGTGCTCATGCAGCATCGGAGACGGTCGGCGCGTTTGTTTTCCATGGACGAACCCAGCGGCCGCTCAGACGAGGGTGCCTCCGTTCCGCGCGAATACGGTACCAGGGATGGTCGATTGGAAACCTCAGTGACCAGGATTGCGTTGACACGAGCGATCAGTGAACTGCCGGAAGGTTATCGAATGATCTTTGTTTTACATGAGGTCGAAGGCTACGAACACCATGAGATCGCGGAGTTGCTCGGCTGTTCGGTGGGCAACTCAAAATCGCAGCTTCACAAAGCCAAGCTTCGGATACGAGAATGCCTGGCATCCACGCGTCGAGTTTTGCCCGGAGCCTTGCCTCCTGCTACGGGCGTACCCGCAAGCGGGCAGTTCGACCTGTTAACCCAATATCGACGCCAACATCAGGCGTCGCTTGCCGCAGCTTAATGCCCAGCGACGATGACTGATTGCCCAAACTTCGCACGGTGCTTTTCTACGGCATCGCTCCCACTGTTCTAGGGGTTCGACTCGATGGATAGATACTACTTCAGCCTGTAAAGTTTGGTGGATAGAAACAATACAGTGCTCAGTTTGGGCACAGAAGAGGTTCCAAATGAAGGTAATGAAATATCTATTGGCGCTGACTACTCTAGCTCTTGTCTCCGCGAACCTAACCTGGGCCGACGACAACAAAAAAGACCAATCTGACATCGACAAGCGCGTTGAAGCCTCGGCTCACGTCCTCAACGAAATTATGGCGACTCCTGACAAAGCGATTCCCGACGGCATTATGCGCGACGCAAAATGTATTGCCGTTGTGCCCTCCATGATCAAGATTGCAGTCGGCTTTGGCGGCAATCACGGAAAAGGTGTGGCAACTTGCAGGACGGCGGATGGATGGAGCGCGCCGGCTCCAATCACGATTACCGGCGGCAGCTGGGGACTCCAACTCGGAGGCCAGGCCGTAGATCTCGTGATGGTGGTGACCAATGACGAGGGCATGGAGCACCTGCTTTCTAGCAAGTTCAAGCTCGGAGCGGATGCGTCCGCCGCAGCCGGTCCGGTTGGCCGAGACGCAACTGCGGGCACCGACATCAAGATGAATGCCGAAGTCTTGACCTATTCCCGAGCGAGGGGCCTATTCGCCGGCATCGATTTATCCGGCGCCGTGATCTCGCAGGACAAGGACGAGACCCGCATCTTGTTCGGTAAAATGGCGACCTTCCGAGACATTCTGAGCGGGAAGGTTCCAGCTCCAATGGGGAGCGAAGACTTCCTCGCAGCTGTCCGGAAGTATTCAATGCAGGCTAAAGACCAGGCTTCAAACAATGGGCACAACTAGAATTTGTTTGCGCCGCACATTCAACTGCGCACAACCGGCATGAACAACGAACGGCTAAGCGGAACGCAGCTTGGCCGTTTGTTTTCTTAATTCTAAATTTTCTTCATTGTGCTAGCGGGTTGGTCCACTCTGCTTTCTAGATTTTCGTCGAGTTCCTGGAGAATTTGATCGACGAGTGAAACTAACTTTTCAGAGTCCAGCTCCTGACTTGCCTCGGCGCACAGATCGCGCCAATCTCTTGCGTTACGGTCAGACATTCGCGCACACTCCGATTTGTTTTCACTTCCGCTTTGTGAGAGCAAATCCCTTGCCATAGAGCTAAGTGGTTGATTCCGGGAAGGACAAGGGGGTGTGCGCAAGTATGGATATTCGCTATCTTTATGAAAATTTCGGAGTAAAGACAACCAACCGATGTCGAGATTACACACCTGAGAAGAACAGCGTTTTTCGGAACCCTTATGCTTTAATCGGCGGCTGCCCCGGGAGTCGCATTAACCGCTTCCGGAAGGGGAATGGTCACCGAGATCAAAGTTCCAGGCGAGCACGGTTGAATGCTAAGCTCGCCGCCAAGTTCATGCATGCGTTCGCGCATCCCCGCCCAGCCCACGCCGGAATGAGTTCCCTTTACGTGGAAGTTCCGCAGCAATTCGGGCGAAATCCCTTTTCCGTAGTCTCTGATTCTAAGCAATACCTGGTTCGCAAGGATATTTAGTACAACCTCAGCTTTGGCGCTGTCGGAGTGGCGGTGAATGTTCGTCAGGCTCTCCTGCAGAACCCGGAAAAGCCCAAGCGCCACGGGCTTCGGCAATTGTCCTGCATCCTCGGGCAAGTCCAATTTCACTTCAATCCCGCTACGTTGCGCAAAGCCTTCCAGGTACCATTTCGCAGCGGAGGTGAACCCTGCTTCGTCTAACAAAGGCGGATGAAGCAGATGCGAAATCGTCCGTGTTTCGGCAATCGATTGTCCCAGAAGCTGAATTGCTTCCGCAAGAAGACGGTCGTCGCGCTGCGTCGCAAACATTTCCAGGTTCATTTTCACTCCAACCAGATACTGTCCCAGGCTATCGTGGAGTTCCCGCGAAAATTTCCTGCGTTCCGCATCCTGTAATTGCAGCAGCCTTCCGGTGAGTCGCCGGAGCGACTCCTCGCTCTCTCGCGCCATTCTCTCAGCCTGCTCCCGGGCTCGAATATCGGTAGACAGGAAACGGTAATGCATGGCCAGCAATGCCAGGGCAAGCAGAAACGCTCCCGAGAAAGTGACTGTGGTCAGAGTCAACACACGATGGGAAGCTGCTTCTCGAAGCTCCAGCAGACGTCGCTCCTCCTCCCTCATCTGCTGCATGACTTCCGTGATCGCCGAGGACACGGGCAACGCCTGTCGCGCCAAATCCTCTTGTCGCTGCCCGTCGTCCGATATTTCTTTCTTCGACCGAATCGATTCCCGAAGGAGTGCGACTCTACGATTGGTCAGATCTTCGAGGCGCGAGCAGAGCTCCTGCTGCTTTGGGTTGTCCCGGGTCAAATCGCCGAGATGCCGGAGTTCGGCTGGAATCTCAGCGACCGCTTTTTCGAACTGGCTCAGGAAATCCACATCCCGTGAAATCAGATAGCCGCTCCGCGCCCGCCCCACTCGCAGCATCAACGAATCGATCTCCCCCAAGGCTGATTGCACCTCGTGAGTGTGGATGACGGCGCCCTCGCTCAGGAGCAATCGCGTGAGCGCGACATAGCCAGCCATCCCACTCAGGGCGAGCAAGATCACCGCTGACGTGAATGCCGCTTTCGCTTTCTTGCGTGGTGACATGACTGAAGGGTTTCGCTCTCCATTTCAATTGTTGTCTCGCCGCCCTGGCTTCCCCGCTCCGGAGTGGGAGAACACAGTTGTTGATTCTATTCTCGGAGCCTACAAGATTCCCTGTATTTTGCTTCAGAATCATGCGGAATTACACTAAATTGGCATTCCAGAGGAAGCGGTGGGTTCCGGCCAGGTTGCGACGGCCAGGATAAGCGATCGGACCCCTGCCACGAGAAACCTCCCTTATGCTTCGGGAGAGCATATGACGGTTCGTATTTTGCTAGTAGACGACCATCCGGTCGTGAGGCACGGGCTCAGGGCCGTACTGAGCGGACACCCGGAGTGGACAGTGATCGATGAAGCGCAAGATGGGCTCGAAGCCGTTGATAAGGCCAGCCGCATGGAACCGGATGTCGTGGTCTTGGACGTGAGTATGCCAAGGATGGATGGCTTGGAGGCCTGTCGAAGAATCCGCAAGGGCACGCCGAAGTGTGAGGTTCTGATTGTCACCCAGAACGATTCCCAGCAAATGATGCGGGAAGCACTCGATGCCGGCGCGATCGGTTATGTAGTGAAATCCAATGTGGCCAGGGACCTGGCAGATGCAGTGGAAGCGGTGAGCCACCACCAGTTCTTTGCCGTTCGCCATCGCGAGCGGACTGACGATTTCCATGGAGGCAAGCAATGAGGCTGCGTATCCTGATCGCGGATGATCACGAGGTTGTGCGTCGTGGGCTTTCTTCGCTCTTACAATCGCATGAAGGTTGGGAGATCTGCGGAGAAGCGAAAGACGGCCGCGAAGCCGTCGAGATGGCCAAGCAATTAAAACCCGACGTCGTGGTTCTGGATATCGGCATGCCGAACCTCAACGGGTTGTCTGCGACTCGGCAACTATCTCAACAGAACCCTCAGCAGAAGATCATCGTTCTGACCATCACGGATTCAGATCAGGTGATCCGCGAAGCGCTCGATGCTGGGGCCCGCGGGTTTGTCTTAAAGTCCGATGCTGCTCGCGATCTGGTTTCAGCCGTCGAGGCGCTGCAGAACAACCGGATGTTCTTCACGCCGCGCGTCAACGACATGGTACTGGCGGAGTTTCTCGAGAAGGGACATAACCCGTCGCCGGGCGAGGTCCCGAAGGTGCCCAAACTTACGCCGCGCGAACGCGAAGTCATTCAACTCTTGGCGGAGGGAAAAAGCTCCAAGGAAGTCGCCTGCATACTTAACTTGAGCACCAAGACCGCGGAGACGCACCGCTCTAATATTATGCGGAAACTCGGCTTTCACTCGATTCGGGATCTCATCGTGTATGCCGTTAACAACAACATTATTCAAGTGCAAGTGGCTCCGCCTCTTCCCGAAGGAGTAGGGAACGAAGGTTCTGCCGCATAATCGCTGTCACCACAAAAAAGGGGGGATCCGACTCGCTCGCGGATCCCCTATCGAATCGCGACCTAGCTGGCTTTGCGCCGCTCGTCCACGTTAGACCCGCCAGACTCGTTATGAGGAGACCGAGCCGCGTGGGCGTTCCAGTCTTCCACCTGCTTCTGGGCCGCTTCGCGCGCGATTCCGTATCGCTCTTGGATCTTTCCGACCAACTGGTCCTCTTGTCCGTTGATGACATCGAGGTCGTCGTCGGTCAGCTTGCCCCATCGTTCCTTGATTGCTCCCTTCATCTGTTTCAACTTGCCCTTCACTTGATCTGAATTCATTTCGTTTCTCCTATGTTCATTTTCGATGATGCTCGCTCGTATATCCCGGCTCGATTCGACGGCCTCTATGGGGACATGAATCGAAACCGGCGACGTAGTGTGACTTTTTCAACATAAGCCGTCTGCAGATCGGCGCAAATCCCATCCGCGCGGTAATTCCCTCTCAGAATGCCTGTAGCATCTCCTGTTTTTCGGAAATCAATTGAATCCAAGCGAAGAGGAATATTTTTCTTGCGAATTGGTCATCCTTGCGCTGCGGGAAATTTCTCACCCCGTTCGACGTGAACGCCGTATCAACAACTTGAACCGGCTGCTGTGGGTGGCCCCGCACTTGCAACTTCACTGCTGCGCACCAACGATAACGTTTCACATCGATTTCTGCCGGACGAACAACCGGTACAGGTTCTACAGCGTCAAAACCCCGTGCAAAGGACTGTGCATGCGATTGCTGAGCGTTCGCCTCATCATTTCTCTCATTCTTGGCATTACGCTGGTTTCATCCGGATTCTCCTACTACGAAATATTGGGTGAAAAACGTGCGCTGCGCAGCGACCTCGAACATCGTGCCGAATTGCTCGGCGAGAGTCTGGTCAGCACAGTGGAGCGCTCCAGCTTTTTCCAGAACAGCGCACTCTCCGACAAAAAAGAGCTTCCGAACAAAGAACTCGACGACCTCGCGCTGCGCTTCGGAGCCCGCGAGCATCTTCTCGGCGTCGCAATCTACGACCGTACAGGTGCGATCATTGCCGTGACTTCGTCACTCGCTAACACCCTCGCGGCCACACCAGCGTCGGTTACACAGACTCTCGCCCAAGGTCACGAAGAAAATGCGTTCGTACGCCTTGGAGGTCTCCGGACCCATGTTCTAGCTTTGCCGGTTCGCCAACAGACTGACGTTCTAGGTGCCGTTGCCGTCATCCATGATGCTAACTACATCCACACCCGCATCCTCCTCGTTTGGCGCCAGACATTCTTACGCGTTCTGGCGCAGGTCTTCCTTATCGTCGTGATTACCTTGTTGATCGTCCGCTGGAGCATCGCCGGCCCAATTGCGCGTGCAGCGCTGTGGATGCGTGCGCTTCGCACCGGAAAGATCTCTTTCCTCAAGGAGGTTCCGGACCTCGACATGTTCCGGCCTCTGGCACGCGAAGTTGCCACGATGGCCGAAAGTCTCAATCGTGCTCGGAACGCGGCCGAGAACGAGGCGCGCCTGCGCGACGCGCGGGAATCCTTGTGGACACCCAACCGTCTTTCCGTGCAGCTCCGCACCCGTCTGGATAACGCTCGCCTCGTTGTCGTCTCGAATCGTGAACCGTATATGCACCAGCGGAACGGAAAGACGGTTGACGTGGTCGTTCCACCGAGCGGCGTGGTTACCGCCCTCGAACCTGTGCTCAACGCATGCGATGGCACTTGGATCGCACACGGCAGCGGCACCGCCGATGCGGAGGCCGTCGACGCCGTTGACCGTCTGCGCGTTCCGCCAGAGGATCCTCGCTACACCTTAAGGCGTGTATGGCTGACCAAAGATGAAGAGGAAGGCTACTACTATGGTTTCGCTAACGAAGGACTGTGGCCTTTGTGCCATATCGCGCACACTCGCCCGCTTTTTCGTGCCCAAGACTGGCAGTACTACCAGGAAGTGAATCGCAAATTTACCGCTGCTGTCCTCGAGGAAATCGAAGATGTTGCCAAGCCCGTGGTGCTCGTTCAGGACTATCACTTTGCCTTGCTGCCGCGGTTGATTAAAGAGAAGCGGCCGGATGCTCGCGTGGCAATCTTCTGGCATATTCCGTGGCCCAATCCGGAGGCCTTCGGCATTTGCCCCTGGCAGCGCCAACTGATCGATGGATTACTGGGTGCGGATCTCATCGGTTTCCACATCCAGTCGCATTGCAACAATTTTCTGGAAACCGTTGACCGAGTTGTCGAGTCGCGCGTCGACTGGGAACATTTCTCTGCGCTCCGCCAGGACCACCGAACCATGGTGCGGCCTTTTCCGATCAGCGTCGCCTTTTCGGCCGAGGAAGCTGAGCATAGCAATCCCGGGTTCAACTTCATTGAGCGCGCAACTCTGATGCGGAGCCTCGGCGGGGAGGCAACCTTTCTCGGAATCGGCGTGGACCGCGTCGACTACACCAAGGGAATCCTGGAACGGTTCCTTGCCATCGAACGTTTTCTCGAAAAATATCCGGCTTACCAGGGTAAATTTACGTTCGTTCAGATCGGAGCGCCAAGCCGCACCCACATCAAGCGCTATCACGATCTGCTGGCTGAGGTCGAAGCCGAGGCGGAACGCATCAATTGGCGGTTCCAGCGTGGCAAGTGGAAACCCATCGTGTTTCTCACCCGCCAGCACAGTCATCAGGAGATCGAGCCCTACTACCGTGCCGCCGATCTTTGCCTCGTGACTTCGCTGCACGATGGCATGAACCTTGTGGCCAAGGAGTTTGTTGCCGCCCAGAACAATGAACGAGGCGTGCTCATCCTCAGCCAGTTCACTGGAGCAGCCCGCGAATTGCGCGACGCCCTTTTGGTGAACCCGTATGACATCGATCGGACCGCGGAAGCAATCCGTACAGCTTTGGAAATGGACCCCCATGAAAAGCACTTGCGTATGCAACGTATGCGAAAAATCATCAAGGAACACAACATTTACCGCTGGGCCGGCAACCTGATCACTGAACTCTGTGAAGTCCGCCTGGATGACACCGAGGACTTGCAGGAAACTTCCTCCCCGGGGTTGTCCGTAGCTTGATGTGACGCGGCGCCCGCCGTTAACAGGGCGCATGACTGAAAAGGAGGAACATGTCGAGGTCAGGAGCTTTGTCTCAGCTCGAGCCGTTTCTGGAAACAGTCGCCCGCGCGTCGCGGGTAGCCTTGCTGCTCGACTACGATGGGACGCTTGCGCCCTTCACCACCAAACGCGATGAAGCTTATCCGTATCCCAAAGTCGCGCTGTTCTTGCAAGAGATTGTCCGCAACCGTCGAACCCGGGTAGTCGTCATCTCCGGACGCGATGCCAGCGACATTCTTCCGCTTCTTAACATTCATCCGTATCCCGAAGTGTGGGGTAACTATGGACTGCAGCGCATCCACTCCGATGGACACACAGAGATGGCGCATCTTGACGAACGAACACTGAATGGCCTATCCAATGCCGACGGATGGCTCACCTACCAACAGCTACGCCACGCTGCCGAATTCAAAGCGGCAGCCATCGCCGTTCACTGGCGAGGAAGGAACGAAATCGAAACCGAGAACGTCCGTTCGCGCGTCACGCTCGGCTGGCGTCCGATTGCAGAATCCAGCGGGCTGGATCTGGTGGAATTCGATGGCGGCGTCGAAATTCGTGCGCGACCGGCCGATAAAGGCGACGCGGTTCGCGCCTTCCTCTGCAACATCAGTCCCGAAACCCCGGTAGCTTATTTGGGCGATGACAGCGCCGACGAAGCCGCTTTTCGGGCCCTGCAAGGCCGTGGTGTCAGCGTGCTGGTGCGTCCTGAGCGGCGGCCCACGGCAGCGCAGTTCTGGCTGAAGCCGCCCGACGAACTCCTCGATTTTCTCGAACAATTCTTAAAAAGTTGCGCCAGGCACGATGCATTACACGGCAGCGTAACCGGAGCGGTAACACGATGACAAGCGCGGCCCCAGCAATTCCTCAACGCGCAGTAGCGAAGCCCTTCTATTTCAATACCTCGGCGCATCTGCTGCGCATCACCACGCAGAAAGCCAATACATTGGCAGAGTTTCTGGCTGCCCTGCGCGTCTGTCCCGACGACTCAATCTTTCAGCACACCTTCCGCACTCTCCAGGAGCACCACTTCATTCGAGAGGGATTCTCCAACGACTTCGCCCACTGGGCGCTCGCGTCTTGCAATCAGCCCGGTCTCGCCGAACAACTGGCGAACGTTGACGTGCGCGAGTTTACGTCTCTCGCCGAATTGCGTGGGCGGTTGGTTCAGATTGTGACGAATCATCTCCAAATGAATCCTGCGGATGGCTTGCGGACGGCCGAAGAGACTTTTTATTTTTGCGCCTCTGACATCGTCGTAATGCCCACCAACTTTGTGGCTGACACGTTGCAGGATTTCGCCAAAGGTCTCCGCGAAGTCAGCGTGCACTCCATTCATCACCATTTTATCGAGGCGCGGTTGCGCCTGAAGCTCATGTCGAATGATTTCTCCCAATGGCTTCATGAGGATGTCGGTCTGACCGACACGGCCCGGGCGTTGAACCGCATCGATATTTACACCGGAACCCTTGAGGATGTTCGCGCGCAGATCGTGCGCGCGATCGAACGGTCGTTGGCCTAACCATCGGGGTTGGGGCTGCCGTTAAATGCTCACGCACTTCCGGACCATATTAGGAGCAGAGAACCATTGAACTCGCAAACCGCAACAAACCGCCAATCGCCACCTGAAACTCCAACGGAGGTGGAGCGAGTCGAGCCCGCCATGTCTCCGCAAACCTCTCCTCGAAAGCTTCGCCGGGAGCCCAGAACTTGGGAGACTCCTCCCGCGCCTGTTCCACCGCCCCACCTTGATGATTATCGAACGATCATCGGACCCGCTTCCATCGACGAGTTGCGTTTCCTCGCTCGCGACCTCAAGGGAAAGACCGTGAAAATGGTCAACTCCACCGCCGTCGGCGGAGGAGTCGCCGAAATGCTGAATCGTCTCGTCCCTCTCCTGGGCGAACTCGAGGTTCCAACCCACTGGGACGTAATAACAGGGGGCAACGATTTTTTCGAGGTCACGAAAGCATTCCACAACGCCTTGCACGGTGCCGAATATGAGTTGACGCGAGCGGCACAGGAAATCTTCCTTGCCTACAACGAACAAAACCGCCGGCGCATGCAGTTCACCGAAGATGTGATCGTCATCCACGATCCACAACCGGCGGCCCTGATCGCCTCTCGCAAGGATTCTCCCGCACGCTGGGTCTGGCGCTGTCACATCGATCTATCGAATCCCAATTTGCAGGTGTGGAAGTTCCTCTCCCCATTCATCGAACAATACGACGCTGCAATTTTCTCTTCTCAGTCGTTTGCCCGGCAGTTGCCTATTCCGCAGTATCTGTTTTACCCGTGCATCGACCCGCTGTCGGAGAAGAACAAGGAATTGGACGAGAGCTTCATTCAACAAGTATGCAATGAATTCGGCGTCGATCGTTCGCGTCCTGTCGTGACCCAGGTATCGCGGTTCGACCGACTGAAGGATCCGGTCGGCGTGGTGCAAGCTTTCAAACTGGCGCGAAGATACGTCGATTGCCAACTCGTGCTCGCCGGTGGCGGGGCCAGCGATGATCCCGAAGGCGCGCTTGTTCTCAAAGAAGTAAAAGAAGCCGCCGGCGACGATTCCGACATCATCATTCTGGACTTACCGCCCTGGTGCGCACTTGAGATCAACGCCCTGCAGCGCGCATCCACCATCGTGGTGCAGAAATCGATCAAGGAAGGCTTTGGCCTCACCGTCACCGAGGCCCTGTGGAAAGGCAAGCCCACGATCGCCGGCGCGGTCGGCGGAATTCCCAACCAGATCATTCATAAGCTGACTGGCATGCTCGTTCACTCGGTAGAGGGATGTGCGTATCAGATCCGTTACCTGCTCACTCATCCCGAGTTCGCCAGGCAACTGGGCCGCAACGGTCGCGAACATGTCAAAGAAAACTTCCTGATGACCACCAACATCCGTCGCTGGCTGATGCTGCTTCGCATCCTCCTTTCCGCATGATAGGAGAGAAAATCAACTCAGCCAGGTCTTTGCCGGCCAAGCAGACGGCATCAATGACATTCCCGATATATCTGTCTGGTAAATTTTATGGATTATGACTTAGGATGTTGGCCCGGAAACCCGTGTGTTGGAACCGCTGGAAAATCGCTTCGGACCTAAACTATCACCCATGCTGCCGGTACATTCTGTCACTTATGTCTCCGGTACAGACAACAAGGTAATTCCTCAGCGATCACCCAAAACCGGCCACTGATTATCACCTGAAAACCGGCCAACGAGAATAACGTCCGAGACATTGAATCCCGCGGAGGCTTGTAGGCTCCGTGGGCATGGCCAATGTCTTGAACGAAGAGAAGAAACAATAAGTCTTAGCGCTGGGACGGCTGGGCTGGTCGCTACGGCGCATCCAGCAAGCGACCCATGTCCGTCGGGAAACCGCAGGCGCGTACCTAAAAGCAGCGGGGATTGCGGTGCGTCCGCCTAGTGGCTGGGGGCGGTGCAAAGCAAAACCGGCCAACGAAGTGATCACCGACTTTGGCGCGGCAAAACCGGCCATTTCGGCGATTGCCGATCCCCTCGACCCCAACGTCGACCCCAACGTCGACCCCAACCCCGAAAACCTTCCTACGAAGGGAAAAGCAACAGCCACTGCAAAACCGGCCAACGAGAACGAGGTGATCACCGACTCTGCCGTGGTCACCGGCCCCAGTGCCTGCGAACCGTACCGCGAGGCCATCGACTTGGGGCTCAGCCGCGGCCGCAATGCGCGGGCGATCTGGCAGGACTTGGTTTCCGAGTACGGCTTCGCCAGCAGCTATCAAAGTGTGCAGCGCTTCGTGCGCAAGCGGCGCGGAACGCAAACCCCCGAAGCCCGCGTGGTCATCGTTACGGCGCCGGGCCAGGAGGCGCAAGTCGATTACGGCACCGGTCCGATGGTGCGCGATCCCGAGAGCCGCAAGTATCGGCGCACCCGGCTGTTCGTGATGACGCTGGGCTGCAGCCGCAAGTCGGTTCGTCTGCTGACCTTCCGCTCCAGTTCGCGCATCTGGGCCGAGTTGCACGAACGAGCCTTTCGCCGGCTGGGCGGCGCTACTCGCATCGTCGTACTCGACAATCTTCGCGAGGGCGTGCTCGTTCCCGACATTTACGATCCCGCTCTCAATCCTCTTTATCGCGACGTGCTGGCGCACTACGGCGCAGTGGCCATGCCCTGCCGGATTCAAGATCCCGACCGCAAAGGCAAGGTCGAATCCGGCGTCGGTCATGCGCAGAAGACGCCGCTGAAAGGTTTGCACTTCGAGACTCTGGAAGAAGCCCAAGCCTACCTTGATCGCTGGGAACAACGCTGGGCCGACACGCGCATCCATGGCACCACCAAGCGGCAGGTTGCCGCCATGTTTGCCGAAGAGAAACCCACGTTGTTGCCGCTGCCGCTCGAACCGTTCCGCTATTACCAGTACGGCGAACGCATCGTGCATCTGGATGGTTGCGTCGAAGTCGAAGCCGCGTACTACGGCGCGCCGCCGGGCTGGATCGGTCGCGTGCTGCGCGTGCAATGGGATGAACTGTATGTTCGTCTGCTCGATCCCAAAACCGGGCAACTGTTGCGCGAACATGTGCGCCAGAAACGCGGCTGGTATCGCATTAAAGAAGAGGACCGCCCGAAGCGAACACCGCTGCGCACCTCGCAACTGCTGTGGCGAGCCGGTCGCGCTGGATCGCACATCGGCGCGCTCTGCGACGCCATCCATCGCCAGCAAGGCGAGGTCGGAGTGCGTCGCATTCTGGGCGTTCTCTCCCTGGCCAAGAAGTACGGCACCGCAGCAGTCGATGAAGCCTGCGCCGCTGCGCTCGACATGGGAGTGCAGGAATACCGCTTCGTCCGTCGCTATCTGGAGCGCTGCCCGCAAGCGCCACTCAGCTTGCAGCAAGTCGATCCGCTGATCCGCGAGCTGGTGCAGTACCGCGATTTTATTAACTACAGAACCAAGGAGATAGAGGAATGAACCTCATCGAACTCGATCGTGCGCTCAAACAACTACGCCTGGGTGGAATGGCCGCCGTGCTGGAGACCCGTCTGCGTCAGGCCCAAGCCGAACCGCTCGCCCCCATCGACCTGCTCTCCTGCCTGGTCTCCGACGAACTCGCCTTGCGGAGCGAGCGCCTGTTGGAACGACGGAAAAAACAAGCGCAGTTCCGCGACTCGCAGAAGACCCTCGACAACTTCGACTTCGCTTTCAACAAGAAGATGAATCGCAGCCTGGTCTTCGATCTGTCCACTGGCGCGTTCATAGCGCGCCACGAAGACGCCCTGTTTCTCGGCCCACCCGGCACCGGCAAGAGTCACCTGGCGCAAGCCATCGGCCAAGCCGCCATCCAACAGGGTTACCGCGTGCTCTATCGCGAGACTCACGCCTTGCTCGATGATCTCGCCGAAGCCACGCTCGACGGCACGCGTAAAGAGCACATGGAGTTCTTGGTCACCGTGCCCCTGCTCATCCTCGACGATCTCGGAATGCGCAAGCTGCCCCTCACCGCTGCCGAAGAACTGCTGGAGATCATCATGCGCCGCTACGAGCGGGCCAGCACCATGCTGACCTCGAACCGCCCCGTGGAAGACTGGGGCAAACTGCTGGGCGACGCGGCCGCCGTCAGCGCCATGCTCGACCGTTTGCTACACCACGGCCACGTGCTCAAGTGCGGCCCGCGAAGCTGGCGCACCAAAACCGACTTGCCACCACAGGAGGCGGCAGGGTAGAACATTCTTAGTCTTGGACGGCCAATCCCGTTGGCCGGTTTTCAAGTGATAACTGTTGGCCGCTTTTGAAGTGATCACTGAGGAATTGGTCGGGGAGAGAGGATTTGAACCTCCGACCCCCTGGTCCCGAACCAGGTGCTCTACCAGGCTGAGCCACTCCCCGACTGACTGCGGCGCGTTCCGCCACAGGAACTGCATGGCGGCTCGAACCCTGACAGTATAGCATCCTGTGCACTCGCGATTCGTCATTTGCCTCTTCGTCAAACTCAGCCGCGTGCTGCCGCAAACTATCGCTTGTTTCTTTAAAGCCCCTTGTCGGATCACGCAGTTTTCGGCCCATGAGCGGCCGCGGAAATGGCTGCTACAATCTTGATCACACTGGTGTTTGTGATCTTTTTGCGACGTTCTTATGCTGGCCTTTACCGCTGCATTACTCTTGACTCCGACCGATACCGTCGAGCATCCTTTTATCCTCGTTGACGAGGGACGTATCGTCGAAATCTCCTCTGGCGGCCGTCAGCCGTTGTCCACTGCGGTTTCCTTGTCTGACTTCGTGGATGGCGTGATCGTCCCGGGTTACGTCGATCTGCACATTCACGGCGGGGCTGGATACGACGTCATGGACGATACTGCCGCGGCTCTTCCTGCGGTGGAGCGGCTTCTGGTGCGATACGGCGTCACCAGCTATTTCCCAACCACGGTCACCGCTCCGATCGATGCCACGCTGCGCGCGCTGGAACGTCTGGCGGAAGCCATCGAAAAGCGCGAGACCACGGACGCCCGCGATATTAATAAGGACGACGCCACGGGGAGAGCGATTCCACTCGGGATTCACCTGGAGGGCCCGTTTATCAGCCACGCGCGTCGCGGTGTGCATCCGCCAGAGAATTTGCTCGCTCCCACGCTGGCGCTGTTTGATCGCTTCTGGCAGGCCGCGCGCGGACGCATTCGCATCATGACGATTGCTCCAGAACTGGAGGGAGCGCGCGAAGTCATCGGCGAGGCCGCGCAGCGCGGCGTTTGCGTGAGCCTCGGACATTCGGATGCCGATTTTGCGACTGCCGAACGCGCAATCGCCGCTGGAGCGCGACATGCAACCCATACCTTTAATGCCATGCGTCCGCTGAGTCACAATACTTTAGATCATCGCAATCCCGGCATTCTGGGCGCGGTGCTCACCGATCGTCGCGTCAGCGCCGATATCATCGCCGATGGTGTGCATCTCGATCCCGCGATCGTTAAGCTTGTTGCTCAAGCGAAAGGCCCGGAGCAGACGGTGCTGATTACGGACGCGGTTTCCGCGACCGGAATGCCCGATGGACGGTATCGACTCGGTTCGTTCGAAGTGGACGTTCGCGAGGGTAAGTGCACGTTCGATGGCAAACTGGCGGGAAGCGTTCTAACGATGGATCGCGCAGTACGAAATCTTGCGCGCTTCGCGGAATGGGATTTGCCTCAAGCGGTTGCGGCAGCAAGCAGAAATCCGGCGCGAGTGGCAAACCTGGCGAAGAAGGGCGTTCTCACCGTCGGAGCCGATGCGGACTTTGTTGTGCTCAACTCGCAGGGCGAAGTGCAGCGAACGTTTATCGGCGGAGTGGAATGCTCTAACTTACCTTGAGGGCATTTTGCCCTATTCAGTAGGCCCCCCCCTCCCCCACCGGTATATTAGAATCAAGACTTTAGGGAGAGATTCCCGTCAAAATCTTGAAAACAGACTAGTTATAGGCAAAGTCTTAAAAATACTGGGGTTGCGGTGCACTTTTTGAAAGTCGGCCAACCGGGGCCTGTATGATCTGTTCTCAGCCAATTATCAAGTAACTCGAGACTACAGTGCGCTTCGGCACTTACTCCTATTTTAACAAGGCATGTCAACAGGGATTCGGTAGCTTAGTCCGCAACGTCCTGGCCTCCGTTATACTTTTTCACAACCATGAGGCGCCACGTCCTCATCTTCGGTCTCGTCGGCGGGCTCCTCATCGCCACCTTGCAATACACCGAATACCGTTTCGTCATCATCGAGCACTCGGTCGAGCTCTACAGCGCGCTCATCGCCATCGTGTTCGCGGCCTTCGGCATCTGGCTTGGGCTGCGTATCACGCGCCGTCGCGAAATCATCCGCGAAACGGTCGTGGTGAAGGAGGTGCTCGTCCCGGCGGAAGCCCCGGCCCTCGAACCCTTCGCTCCCAATACGGCGCAGCAACAGACTCTCGGGATCACGCCACGCGAGCTCGAAATTCTCAACCTGATCGCGCGCGGCTGCAGCAATCGCGAGATCGCCACGCAACTTTTCGTTTCCGAAAACACGGTCAAGACACACTGCGCCCGCGCCTTTGACAAGCTCGGAGCCGCGCGGCGCACCCAGGCCGTCCAGCGCGGCAAAGAACTGGGGCTGCTGCCATGAGTGCGTCACCCGAAAGCACGATTTTCGCTCGCTTTCCGCAAAATCATCCGAAAGGATGACGACATCCAGCCCGGTTTTGTGGCATCGTGACTCCGTTCTGATTCGCGCGTTTGCATTTGTTGGGATAAGGAGCCTCCACATGAAGAAAACGGTTCTCACCTTTGGCCTTATCGCCGGCGTCATCATCTCCGTCCTGATGGGCGGATCGCTTCTTCTCGCGGACAAGATCGGCGCCGGCCACAGCATGGCGATCGGCTACACCATTATGGTGGCGTCGTTCCTGCTGATCTACTTCGGCATCCGCAGCTACCGCGACAACACGCTCGCGGGCCAAATCTCTTTTGGCCGCGCCTTTGCCTGCGGCATCCTGATCGCCCTCATCACCACCGTCTGCTACGTCGCCATGTGGGAGGTCCTTTACTTTAACTTCATGCCTCACTTCATGGACGGCTACTTCGCCGCGCAGATTCACAAGGTGCAATCCTCGGGACTTGACCCAGCGGCCACTGCCGCGAAAGTCGCGGAGATTCAGCGCTCGCAGCGGCTCTACCAAAATCCATTCGTCAATATGGCTTACACCTTCATGGAGCCGCTACCTGTCGGTCTTATCATTACTCTCATCTCCGCTGCCGTCCTCAGGCGCAAGGGCCCGGTCGAACGCACTGCCGCTTCCGCGGTCATGACGACGTGAATCAAAAGACCCGAGTGCAAGCGGCGACTTACCGAGAAGCTGATCTTTTGTCTTTTGTCCTTTATTTTTGCATTTGACTTTTGATTCTTTGATTTTTGATCTTTGATCTTTGCGGTTGCCAGAACCTGATTGGCGCAGGTATTGTAAGGCGGGTCGCGCGGACTCCGATCGAGGATGGGATGTGTTTTCATAGAGTCGAACGGCTACGTTAAAGGAGCGGACATGGAAAAAGTGACGGGAATCGGCGGGCTATTCTTTCGAGCCAAAGATCCGAAAGCGTTGGCGAGCTGGTATCAACAGCACCTGGGGGTTTCGCTGACTCCATCGAAGGAAGGGGATCAGGCCTGGGAGCAGGAGGCTGGCCCCACCGCTTTCACTCCTTTTCCGGAGACGACGAAGTATTTCGGAGATGGCAACAAGGCCTGGATGGTGAACTTTCGAGTCCGGGACATGGAAAAGATGGCGGCCCAGCTCCGAGCTGCGGGGGTAGAGATTAAAGACCCGGAAACCTATCCCGGCATCGGACGGTTTGCGCGGCTGCATGACCCCGAGGGAAATCCGATCGAATTGTGGCAACCTGAGTGAGCAAAGGCCCAGGTTAGGTTAGCGGCAGGTCAAGATTACTGCCCGATCTCGGGCTGAGCGGAGGCTATCCCGGCTGGCTTTCGCATGGCCGGATCTGTGATTGCGTTCGCTGCTCCCTCCTCTGGTCCCCCGAGTGTGCTTGGTTTGGACGAGCTGGGGCTCGTCCTATCGAGAGTCTGAACTTTTCCACTTTGCTTTTCGACCCTTTGTGGCAGCCCGCGGCATTCGACGCAGGCGAGGGCGCCCGCGCCACACAGACTTCAGCAAAATTTTTCCTAATTGCTTATGATGAGTAATCGCATTTTTTCGTGGGGGTAGTGTGGCTGAGACGCAACAGACAAACGGTATTGAAGTATTGGAAACGCGGGAGTGGTTAGACTCGCTGGATTATGTATTGTCACGTGGCGGAGCCGATCGCGCGGGCCGGCTTTTGCAGCAACTGGCGCTGCATGCGCGGCGCGAAGCTGGCATTAATCTGCCGTTCACGGCAACGACTCCCTACCAGAATACGATTCCTTCGCGGCAGCAGCCGCCGTTTCCTGGCAGCCAGGAGATGGAGCGGCGCATCAAGAGCCTGGTGCGCTGGAACGCGATGGCGATGGTCGTCCGCGCCAACCGTCTGCAGGAGGGTATTGGCGGCCACATTTCCACGTTTGCTTCGGCGGCCACGCTCTATGAAGTCGCGTTCAACCACTTTTTCCGGGCGTCCACGGAATCCGGCGACCGCGACATTGTTTATTTCCAGGGACACGCCGCTCCGGGAATTTATTCGCGCGCCTATCTTGAGGGACGCATTCCCAAAGAGAAGTTAGAGAACTTCCGGCGCGAGTTGAAGCCGGGTGGAGGATTGTCGTCGTATCCGCACCCGTGGCTGATGCCGGATTTCTGGGAATTTCCTACGGTGTCGATGGGGCTGGGACCGATCCAGGCGATTTATCACGCGCGGTTCATCAAGTATCTGGAAAATCGCGGGCTGAAGACTTCGACGGGCGGCAAAGTCTGGGCGTTTCTGGGCGATGGCGAAATGGACGAACCCGAATCGCTCGGCTCGATTACGCTGGCCTCGCGCGAGCGGCTCGACAATCTGATTTTCGTCGTCAACTGCAACCTGCAGCGCCTCGATGGGCCGGTACGCGGAAACGGAAAGATCATCCAGGAACTGGAAGCGATTTTCCGGGGCGCGGGCTGGAACGTGATCAAGCTGATCTGGGGTACGGATTGGGATCCGCTGATTCAGAGGGATCGCGACGGGCTGCTCGTCCGGCGCATGGGCGAGATCACCGACGGCCAGTATCAGAAATATTTTGTCGAGAGCGGCGCGTATTTCCGGCAGAATTTTTTCGGCACCGATCCCCGGCTGCTGAAGATGGTCGAGCATCTTTCGGACGAGCAACTTGCCCGTATGCGGCTCGGCGGTCACGATCCGATCAAGGTGCATGCGGCGTTCAGGGCAGCGGTCGATCACACCGGGTCTCCGACGATCGTTCTGGCGAAGACCATCAAAGGCTACGGGCTGGGCGAAGCCGGCGAAGGCAAGAACATCACTCACCAGCAGAAGAAGCTGAATGACGACGAGCTGCAGATCTTCCGCTCGCGCTTCGGCATTCCGATTCCTGACGCCGAGCTGCACGAAGCGCCTTTCTACCGCCCCGCCGACGACAGCGCTGAAATTCAATACATGCAGGAGCGTCGCAAGCAACTGGGCGGCTACATGCCGGTGCGGAAAGTGCGCGCCACGCCGTTAAAGCCGATTCCAGAGGCGCTTTTTGAGGAGTTCTATAAGGGCACCGAAGGCCGCGAAGCTTCGACCACCATGGTTTTCGTGCGCATGCTGTCGAAGCTGCTGCGCGACCCCGAGGTCGGTCCCTTTATCGTGCCTGTGGTTCCCGACGAGGCTCGCACCTTCGGCATGGAGGCGCTGTTCCGCCAGGTAGGAATTTATTCGAGCGTCGGCCAGCTCTACGAGCCGGTCGATATGGATACGCTCCTTTATTACAAGGAGGCGAAAAACGGGCAGATTCTCGAAGAGGGGATCACCGAAGCGGGATCGATGTGTTCGTTCATCGCCGCTGGGACGGCTTACGCCAATCATGGGATCAATACGATTCCGTTCTTTATTTATTACTCGATGTTCGGATTGCAGCGGATCGGCGACCTCATCTGGCTTGCGGCCGACATGCGCTGCCGCGGCTTCCTCATGGGCGGCACGGCGGGCAGAACGACCCTGGCCGGCGAAGGGCTGCAGCATCAGGACGGGCACAGCCACGTGCTCGCTCTGCCGGTGCCCAATCTCATGGCTTACGATCCAGCGTTCGCCTACGAGATCGCCATCATCATTCAGGATGGCATCAAGCGCATGTACACCGATGGCGAATCCATCTTCTATTATTTGACCGTCGGCAATGAGCCGTTGCCTATGCCCGAAATGCCCGGCCAGCCCGGCATTCGCGAAGGCATCCTGAAGGGTCTCTATCGTTACCACACGTCGGAAAAGAAGAATGCGAAGCTGCGGGCACAACTACTCGGCAGCGGAGCAATCATGTTCGAGGTGCTCAAGGCGCAAGCGATTCTGGAGAAAGACTACGGCGTAGCAACAGATGTGTGGAGCGTAACCAGCTACAAGGAACTGTATCGCGAGGCCAACGACTGCGCGCGCTGGAATATGCTGCACCCCACTCAAAAAGCCAAGGTGCCTTATGTGACCAAGACTTTGACGGGCGCGTCGGGGCCGTTTATTGCCGCATCCGATTACATGAAGGTGCTGCCGGAGTGCATCGCGCAGTGGGTTCCGGGCAAACTGGTCGCGCTCGGCACCGACGGCTTCGGACGCAGCGAGAATCGGGCATCGCTGCGCGACTTCTTCGAAGTCGATGCCAAGCACATTGTGCTTGCTACTTTGCATGCGCTGGCGAACGAGAAATCGGGCGACAAGAAAGACGGCGAAGGTGTGAGCGCAAAACTTCTGGAAAAAGCAATCAAAGATCTAGGCATCGATCCAGAGAAACGCAACCCGGCCACGAGCTAGGGTGGTTGTTCACCTTTTGCAGCTGGCAACAGAAGACCCGAGGATGCAAGCCCCGTAAGGACGACCGAGTTCGCGCGCATTGGCGAGCTGGAGGGAAAACGAAGGCATGGCAACGGAATTTAAGCTGCCCGAACTGGGCGAAAATATCGAGAGCGGAGATCTGGTCCGCTTGATGATTAAGCCCGGTGGCAGCATCACCGCGGGCGAGCCGGTGATGGAACTCGAGACCGACAAAGCGGTCGTTGAAGTTCCATCGTCGGTGACTGGCACGGTCGGAGAAATCCGGGTAAAAGAAGGCGACAAGCTCCGCGTGGGACAAGTCATCTTCACCGTTGAAAACGGAGCGGGAACCAAGCCGACTCCGGCGGCGAAATCGCCGCAGCCGGAGAAAGCAGATTCCCCGCGACCTATGGTTCCAGCAGTCGAAGTCCCCGCAGCCTCCGCGCACGCAGCTCCTGCATCTGTTACCCCAGCGAAGCCAGCCGCCACGGCCGGCGAGTTCAGGCTGCCAGAATTAGGAGAAAACATCGACTCCGGCTTGCTGGCGCGCTTGATGATTAAGGTGGGCACAACGGTTTCTGAAGGTCAGCCGGTGATGGAGCTCGAGACCGACAAAGCGGTGGTCGAGGTTCCGTCGACCGTTAGCGGCGTCGTCCGTGACATCAAGGTTAAAGAAGGTCAGAAGGTAAAAGTGGGCGAGGTGATCTTCACGCTCGAGGGCGGCGCCACGGCCCATCCTGAACCTGCGCGTAAGCACGAGCCGGTCGAACATATCTCGGGACAGCAAGCCGCGCGGCTCGCCTTTCAGTTGGCGATGCGCGCCGAAGGCAAGACCGAACAACAGGCCTTGCCCCCCGATCAACCGCCGGCCGCGCAACCGGAATTCAGCATGCCGGTGCAACTAGGGAAGGTTGCAGGCATGGATCACGATCCGATTCCCGCCGCGCCGCACGTGCGCCGTCTGGCGCGCGAAATCGGAGTCAATATCCGCACCGTGGCGGGCAGCGGACCCGGTGGCCGCATCAGCCAAGACGATGTAAAGCAGGCAGCCAAGAGCGCGCTGATGCAGGCAACGGCGGCAGCGCAAGCTCCGCGTGGAAATTTCGCCGAACCGGATCTCCCCGACTTCGCCAAGTGGGGAAAGACGGAGCGCGTTTCGATGCGCGGCGTGCGGCGAAAGACCGCCGAGCATCTTCGCCAGGCCTGGAACACGATCCCGCACGTCACGCAGCAGGATCGCGCCGACATCACCGAACTGGAACAGTTGCGGGCGCGATTCGCGCCGCGGGTCGAAGAGGCCGGCGGCAAAATGACGGTCACGGCGATTGCGCTCAAAGTCTGCGCGTCCGCCCTGAAGGTCTTTCCGCAATTCAACGCCTCGATCGATATGGCGAAGGAAGAGATTGTCTACAAGCAGTACATCAGCATCGGCGTTGCCGTGGACACCGATCGCGGCTTGCTCGTGCCGGTCATCCGCGATGTCGACAAGAAAAATATCGTCGAACTCGCGACGGAGTTGACGCAGCTTTCAAAAAAAGCCAAAGACCGCAAGCTCACGCCCGAAGAAATGGAAGGCGGGACTTTCACCATCACGAATTTGGGCGGAATCGGCGGCTCGGGATTTTCGCCCATCGTGAATCATCCGGAGGTTGCGATTCTCGGCTTGTCGCGTTCGCGGATGGAGCCCGAGTGGGTGAACAATAAGTTCGAGCCGCGCTTGATTCTTCCGCTCTCGCTCTCGTACGATCACCGGTTGATCGATGGCGCTGATGCCGCGCGTTTTTTGCGCTGGATTGCGGAGGCATTCGAGCAGCCGTTCCTGCTTTCGGTGCAGGGATGACTTTTCACCGCCGAGACGCCGAGAGAGTTTCCGTTTTCCAAAATCTCGTCAGCGCGGATCGTAAAACTCTATTGAGGTCGGGCCGATCATCCGTCTTCTCGCTATGAAAAAAGAAGTCGACATGGAGAAATTTTGGAACGAAGCGGAACTTCGGCATACGAAGTTGAAAGAGATTGCCGAACAAATAGCGCGCAAAACCGGCGTACAAATCCCCGTCAGAGAACTTGACCGCAAGAAGATAGAAGAGGATGCTGAATACGTAAAGGCCAAAACCAAGGAAATCGAAGAACGAATCCTGCCTGCGACTGGAGATCTTTTCGAATCCCCCAGGCAAAAGGAAGGGTTGCACGTTACGATTCGCATCGCGTGCGAGTTTCATAAATTCCTGCTCGATTTCGGCGACCTTCCTCCACGAGACGAAGCCGAATATGTTGCAGATACAATCAGGTCTGGCATCGACTGGTTCATGTCGCTCGCATCCACATGCCATTACCTCGATGATGAGCTCGCAGCGTGGAGCTTTGATCGGCAGGCGGTCTCAAACTTCCACGATCTGCGCTCCGCCTGTATGAAGCACTTTGAGGAACTCCGCGCGCCATCCGCGAGCCTCGGAACGATGCTGGCATGTTTATTGACCCTCACTCATCTTGAACTAGTTTTCATGGCCCAGACTTACCCATTTTTTCTGCACTCCTATACAAAAGAGGATCAATGGCTGACAAATCGAATATGAAGATCGCAGTGATCGGCGGTGGCCCCGGCGGCTATGCCGCCGCATTTCTCGCAGCCGACCTGGGCATGAAAGTTACGCTGATCGATCCCGAAGTGAACCCCGGCGGCGTCTGCCTCTACCGCGGCTGCATTCCATCGAAGGCCCTCCTCCACGTGGCCAAGTTGCTCGAAGAAGCGGAGCAGGCCAAGAACTGGGGCATCGAATTTGCCGCGCCGAAAATCGATCTTGCCAAGCTGCGCGGATGGAAAGAAGGCGTTGTCAAGAAACTCACCGGAGGACTCGGCCAGTTATCGAAGCAGCGCTCGGTGCAATTCATTCAGGGTAAAGCGGCGTTTGTGAACTCCACTACGCTGAAAGTGACCAAGACAGCGGCTGGCGGCGAAGAGGATCTCACGTTCGACCGCATCATTATCGCGACTGGATCCCGCCCCACCGTTGTCCCCAGCCTCAAGATCGACAGCCCGCGCCTGATGGATTCGACCGGCGCGCTTGCGCTCGAAGATATTCCGAAGACGCTGCTCGTAATCGGAGGCGGCTACATTGGGCTCGAACTCGGCTCCGTCTACGCCACGCTAGGCACAAAAGTCACGGTAGTAGAAATGCTCTCCGGCCTGTTGCCGGGCGCCGACCGTGACCTGGTGCTGCCGCTGCACAAGCGATTAGAAAAACTTTTCTCGGCGATTCTGCTCAACACCACGGTCAAATCGCTCCAGGACGAGAAGACTGGAATCCGCGTCACTCTCGATGGTCCCGACGTAAAAGAGAAAGAGCAAGTCTTCGACCGCGTGTTGATGTCGGTGGGCCGCCGACCGAATTCCGAGATCCCCGGCCTCGACAAGACAAAGGTCAAGGTCAACGCGAAAGGGTTCATCGAAATCAACTTGCAGCGCCAGACCGCCGATCCCACAATCTACGCGATCGGCGACGTGGCCGGAGAGCCCATGCTCGCCCACAAGGCCATGCATGAGGGACGCTGCGCCGCGGAAGCCATCGCTGGCCACAAGGTCGCGTTCGAGCCGAGCGCAATTCCTGCCGTCGTTTTCACCGATCCTGAAATCGCGTGGGCCGGATTGACCGAAACGCAGGCCAAGGAACAAGGACGCCAGATCACGGTCGCGAAATTTCCGTGGGCAGCTTCGGGGCGCGCCATCACACTCGACCGTCCTGAGGGTCTCACGAAGCTGCTCATCGATCCTAAAACCGAGCGCGTTCTTGGCGTCGGCATCACGGGGCCGGGCGCGGGGGAACTGATTGCCGAAGGCGTGTTGGCGATCGAAATGTGCGCGCTGGCGGCCGATATCGGCATGACCATTCATCCGCACCCCACATTGTCGGAGACGATGATGGAGTCGGCGGAAATCTTCTACGGACAAGCCACTGACATTTATCGGCCGAAGAAATGATCGCGGAAGTTCGCTGGGAGCTGCGAGCTTCGAACCGTGAGCAACTTGGTTTATTCACAGTTCGAAGCCGACTGGCATTTCGATGAAGAATTTAGCGCGATTCATTCTGGCTGTCTCCCTGTGTGTCTGCGGACTGATGACTCAGTCGCCGCTCGCCCAGTCGGTAACCAGCCTGCTGAAGGGCGGGACACAGGCGGCCGCTCCCTCATTCACCGACCCCCTGGGACGCGACACGCCTTCCGGCACCGTGCTGGGGTTCCTGCGATCCGAACAGGACGGCAACGAACGAACCGCCGCCGATTACCTGCAAATGAGCGCCGCGCGCCGCCAGTCCCAGGGCCCCGACCTCGCCGGGAAACTTAAAGCTCTCATGGATGCCGCTTTCGTGGGCAGCATCGGGCGAATCAGCACGCGCCCGGATGGCAATGTGGAAAACGGTACCTCCGACCAGCAAACTGTGGGAGTGTTTTCCACCCGCGACGCCGACGTTCCCGTCGTCCTCGTACGAATCACAGATCCGAACGCCGGCAAAGTCTGGCTTTTTTCCGCCGAGACTCTGAGCAAGGTCCCGGAACTCTATGACAATGTCGAAGCTCACCAGGTCGAAAATAAACTTCCGCCCAGCCTGGTGCGAAACGTTTTCCTTGGAATGCCGGTCTGGCAATGGCTCGCTCTGCTTGTCGCGATTCCCGTAGCGCTGGTAGTGGGCTGGGCGCTGGTTCTGCTGCTCGCGATTCCACGCCGGCTTTGGCTCAAGTTCAGAAACCGCCCCAACCTGCATTCTTACAGCCGCATGTCCAAGCCGCTGCTGGTCTCATTCAGCGCGCTGGCTCATCGCATCATGGCTGCATACTTCGGCCTGCCCTTGTTGCCGCGTCTTTATTACTACCGGACCATCGGCGTCCTCATCAGCATTGGCTTCTTCTGGTTTCTACTGCGCGTTACGGGCCTTACCTTGCAGCGCCTCCGCATCCATGCGGTCAGCGTGGGCCGCGCCGGAACCGGAACCCTCATCGTTCTAGGCGAGCGGCTCCTCTCCGCTATGATCATCGTCGTCGCTCTCATGGCGATTCTCGCCATCCTGGGCTTCGACCTCACCACCGTTCTTGCCGGCCTCGGCATCGGCGGTATTGCCATCGCCTTCGCTGCCCAAAAGACGCTTGAGAATTTGTTTGGCGGCATCTCGGTGCTCGCCGACGAAGTCATCCGCGTCGGAGACTACTGCCGCTTCGGAGACCGCACCGGAACCGTGGAAGACATCAGCCTGCGTTCCACTCGCGTTCGCACCGACGCCCGCACCGAACTTTCCATTCCCAATGGCGCGCTCGCCACCATGAACATCGAGAATTTCACCCGGCGCGACAAGATTCTGTTCAATCCCGTGCTCGCGATCCGGTCCGAGACGACGCCCGACCAGTTGCGCTTTCTACTGGCCGAACTGCGCCGCATCTTATATGCGCACCCGAAAATCGAAAGTAACAGCGCGAGCATCCGCTTCGCCGGCTTCGATAACGGCTCCTTGCGCCTGGAGATCTCCGCTTACGTGCTCACGGTCGATTCCAATGAATTCATTGCGATCCGTGAAGACTTATTGCTGCGCATCATGGATACCCTCGAGAAGGCGGGCACCGGCATCGCCTTCCCCTCCCAGACTCTGTACCTGTCGCGCGATTCGGGTCTTGACAAGGAAAAAGCATCCAGCGCCGAGCAACAGGTGCAGCTGTGGCGGGACCAGCACAAACTGCCCTTCCCCGATTTCGCGCCGGACGAGAAATCCGCCTTGCGCGGCTCCATCGTATATCCTCCTCCGGACTCCGCCACCGGGAAGGACAGGCCCCTTCGCTAGAACCATCGGGCTCTCCCCTTACCCCGGTAACTTGCGGCTTTCTAATCTCCTTCCTAGCATTTGTCCATGCCTCATGCCCTGCTGTTGTCCCCGGATGACCAGGCAGTCAACGCAATCACTGGCGTTCTGGAAGAAATGTCAGTCTCGTGCGAGCGTCCCCTGGACGGAGTGTCCGCTGCCCAAAAGCTGAATTCACGCAGCTTTGACCTGGTGTTGGTCGATTGCGAGAACCTTCCGGCCGCCAAGCTGATCTTTGATGTATGCCGCCGCGGAAACAACGGTCACAACCCCGTGCCGATCGCGATTGTCGACGGACGCGCCGGTCTGCCCACCGCTTTTCGCCTGGGCGCAGAATTGATTCTCACCAAGCCCGTAGCCAAAGATCAGGCGCGGACCACGATTCGCACCGCGGTCAGCCGCGTGCGCAAGGATGCCCCGGCAGAGCAGAGCGTCTCCACGCAGCCGCCGGGAAGTTCCGCCGCTCACAAGATGCAGCCCAGCGCTCACGCAGCCGCCGCAGCGGCGGCAGCAGCCGGTTCGCCGCAGCTCACCAGCTTTGCCGATCCGGTTCCGAACTTTGCCTCAAGCCCCATTCCCAGCGCTGCCGCGAGCTCCGCACCAGCCGCCACATTATCTGCCGCGGCAGCCACTGGCTCCGCGCCAGCCGTCGAGTTGAATCCGGCTGTTGAGGAAACGCTAACTGCCGCAGCTCCAGCCGATTCCAGTCCCAACCCCGCATCTCTCGTTAACGGCCCGGAACTTGTAACGGTGGAAACAGCGCACCCCGAGGACGCGCAACTGACAAAATCACCAGAGAAAATTCTTGGGATTGAAGAATCGGAGAAAGCAAGCGCGGATAGTCCTGCGCCCAAACTGGTCGCTTCCAAGGCTTCGTCCCGGCAAGGCCAGCGGAAAACGAGTCAATCGCTCGTCGCTCTGCTGGCGCTCGTGATCGCTCTCGGAGGCTTCTACGCGGCGTGGATGTATCAGCCCGGCTTCCGGACGATCGCACAACCTCAGATCGATCATCTGCTGGGGCTGGTCGGGATGGCACCGCTCACGAATCCCGCGGCAAGTCCTGCGACGGTTTCGGTTCGACCGGCGGTAGCCGCTGCACCGGCGCCCGCGCCCGTGAAGCCATCGGATCTAGCCCATACGCAGCCAACCACCAGTGCGACGAGCGACACAACGACAGCGCCACCCGCAGCGCCCATCGCCCCTCAGACGCCGGCGACAGCGGCAACGGCCGTTGTGCCGCCCGCTTCCGTAAACAAAATCACAACTGCCCCTGCAGTCACCCCGGTCGCAACCACCAGCGCCAGCCAGCCAGTTGAAGCGAAGATCGCTCAAAAGAACGATGCAAAGAACGGGGCCGACTCAACAACACTCGCGAACACGCCATTGCCCGGCGAAAACAGCGCCGTCATTCTGTCTTCCAAGGGTGCGGAGAAACGGCTCATGTACAGCGTGGCTCCGAAGTACCCTGCCGAGGTGCACGCGGCAGAAACGGAAGCTACGGTCGTCCTCAAGACAGCGGTCGATCGCGATGGCAAGGTTGCGGGCGTCCGCCTGGTCGAAGGGAACGCTGCCCTGGCAACCGCCGCCATCCAGGCGGTGAAGCAGTGGCGCTACCGGCCTTACCTGCGCGACGGAAAGCCACAGTCTTTTCAAACCGTGGTCATCGTCGACTTTCACCGGCCGTGACCGAGTATGTCATCGGTTGCAACCAAGCACGAGTTCGCGCGTACCATCCAGCGGTCAACCGGCCAATTACCCACGTAACTTGCCGGTAACCCCACGATTACCTAGGATGGCCTCATTATGGGTTACCAAGCATTACTTTTTTGCCCCAACGAAAAACTGTCTGCTGTCGTAAGTCAACTGTTCGCGGAACTCGACTTTCATGTGGAAGTCGTTCAGGAGCCCTTCGCCGCCGTCAAGAAATTAATGGCGCAGCAGTACGACGCCGTCGTCTTCGACAGCGAAAACGAACAAAACGCTTCGCTGCTTTTCAGGAGCGCTAGAAATTCCAGCTCCAATCAGAACTCATTGACGATCGCGCTTGTTGAGGGACAAGCAGGCATTGCCAAAGCGTACCGCATCGGCGCGAACCTTGTGCTCACGAAGCCGATCAACGTCGAGCAGGCTAAAGGAACACTTCGGGTCGCACGCGGGCTCTTGCGAAAGGCCTCGGAAGGCGCCGCCGCTGCGGTTCCCGCCACGGCTCATGGTTCATCGCCCGCAGCCACGTTGGCGCCTCCTTCAGGCCATCTCCACTCGGCGGACTCCGAAACCTCAATGCCGCCAATGCTGCCCGGGCCTGCGTTGGTCGAGTTTCCAGTAGCAACCGCATCGGCACGACTAGCCGAACCGGCGGTTATGGCTCCGGCAGCCGAGACACCAGGCCGGATTACGATCTCGGCAGAAACATCCGCAGCCGCACAGCCCGCCGCTTCTTCGGACGATGCTTCTTCAGACAAGGTTCAGCGCGCAGGCGACAAAACGATCAGCAACGAAGTTGCAGAAACCCCCGTCACTCCGGCAGCCAGAAACGGAGCCGGAACGGGCACGGCCGCCTCCAGTTCCGCACCGGCCACAAAGACCGTTTCCACGGTCCCGTCATTCGCGGGATCAGCGGCAACTCCAGCTCCAGCCAGGGAAGCGAGTTCTCCGCAACCAGAGAAAAATAGAAGCGTCGTCACCGAATCCGCGGAGTCACGCGACCGCGCTATTGGTCGAGAGTCCACCCCTGCGGAGGCTCCCAACACTAGCGCTGTTGCAGCATTGATGGAAGAGAGTGAATCGCCCTACAAGAAAATGCTGATCGCTGCGGTCATTGTGCTTTCCCTGGCCGCGCTTGGGTACTTTGGTTACGGAATGTTCGTTAAGCGGGAAGCAACCACGCCCCCGGCTTCTGTCAGCCAACCTCATGACGCTGGTCGCCCCGCCCAGGCACCGCCGCCAACGGCACTCCCTGCGTCGGAAGTTGCGCCCTCCACCAAGCCCTTATCCGCCACGGAGAACGCTCCAGCGAAGGAAGTCGCAACCAACCAGACTCCTTCGAGCCAGGCTCCGAGTCAGGGTTCGGAAACCAGGAAGCCGGATCCGTCGCCGCTGCGCGTTAAGTCCAACGTTGTGGAAACCAAACCTCAGGTTCAATCCGACGAGCCTGCGCCCCAATTTCCCGGCTCGGATGCGGACTCCGCAAATCAGAACAGCCTGAGCGGCGTTATGTCTTCTGCGTCTCCCAGTGTCCCCAGGTTTTCGCCGGCAGCCGTAAAAATTTCCCAAGGCGTCTCCGAGGGACTGCTGATCAAGCGCGTGCAGCCCAGGTATCCACAATCCGCGCTGGCCGCTCACGCTCAAGGCGCAGTCCAGATTGAAGCAACCATCAACAAAGAGGGCCTTGTCATCAAACCCAGAGTGCTTGCCGGCGATCCCGTTCTGGCGCACTCCGCCCTCGAAGCCGTCCGCCAGTGGAGATACAAACCCTATTACCTGGACGGTCAGCCCGTGGAGATCCAGACGCAAATTACAGTGAAGTTCAAAACCAACTAGGAAGGCAAGTCAGGTTTCAATCCCCGCGATTTTTCGCAGAAACCGCTAAGCCGATCCGCACGGCATCTCCGTCCGCACTCGCAAGGCGACTGGGCTCAGCTCTCGCCAGAACCAACCTACCGCACCGGCACCTGATTCAGTTCAACTGCTCCTCCAGAGGCCTCTGCCGCGGACGCCCGGGATGCGCAGTAATGCTGCGGAATTTGTGGTAAAGCGCGTGTAAATCTTCGCTCAATAACTGCACGACCTGCATGCAGAAATCGGCGTGCTCACTTAAAAATTCAAGGAATTCCTGGCGCGGAATGAATACGGCTGTCGTGCGGTCACCCGCCTCGGCCGTGATGCGGTACTTTTCCCCGCTCATGCTCTCACTCAGGCCGAGGACGGTTCCAGGTCCGGCAATCTCCAAAAGCTGCTTCTGCCTGGGCCCGGTTGGGAGCTGCACTCGAACCTCGCCGCTCACCACCACGTAAACACCGTGAGCCGCGGCACCCCGCTGAAATAACGGAATGTTTTTGGCAAACTGCCGGGGCGGCTTTATGGCGAGTAGGATCTGCAGAAAATCAGGGCTCAACCTGCTCGGAGTAGGTTGCGGCAACATGATGTTACCCTCCCTCTAAGCCCAGTCTGTGTAAGTTTGCCTTGGCCGCCTGCAACTCGATTCAGACGCAACGACTCACGCTGCTGGGAGTTCCTTGCTTTAGATTACACCCAGAGCAGTCTGTCTCGGCCCTATTGCCGCTCGAGAATTTCGTCGATGGCGGCGCGGTTGCCCTTTTCCACGGTGATCACTTTGTGGATCGGCTTAAAGCCGGTCAAGGTTATATCCACAATGTAGTTTCCCGGTCCTACGGCCACACTCAGCGGTGCCGTCTTCTCCAGGACCTGCTGGTTAATCGCCACGGTGGCACCCTTCGGTTGAGTTCGTACGGCAATGGAACCCATGCCCGCCACGCTCTCGCCCCCGCGCCCAAAGAGCCGGTTGAGTCCGCCGATCATCTTCATATCCTCGGTATTTCCGAGCGCCCGGAGCACGGGCGAGTATTGGAAATTCTGCGCCGGACCGAGTTCAGCGGTCGTGGTTTCGTCAAGGTACCCATGCTTGCGCAACAGAACCGTGTGGCTTCCCTTTTCCACCGAGAACTGTGCCGGTGTAACTCGTCCACTCGGCTTGCCGTCCATCACGATCTCGGCTCCGGCGGGCGTGCTGTTCACCACCACCAGCGCATTCACCGGCGCTAAATGGAGCGCCAGCGAAGCTCGGCTGCCGGCGATCACATCGACCGCATGGATGTCGGAAGAATAGCCAGCCTTACTCACCGAAATAATGTGCTTGCCGGGGCTGAGTCCGGTCACCGTAAACGGTGTCACCCAGGATGGATCGCCCTTTCCATCCACCTGGAAGGAGGCGCCTTGCGGAGTGGAATCGATCAGCGCTTCGCCCGCCATCACTACTGGCGTAGGCGTTGCAGTTGGCACGCTCCGGCCATTCTTCGGCCCGTGTTTTTGCGCCAGTTGAGCTGCAGGTCTGGGTTGGGTCTGAGCAGTTGGCGCAACTGGGCGCGCAATCTGCGCTGGAGCCGAAGCGTGAGGCACGGGTTGCTTTGAAATTGGAGCCGGAGTTGGAACCGAGGCCCTCTCCGTCGCCTTCTGCGGAGCCGCCGTCGCCCCGTCGTCGTCCGAGCGGACGCGGAAGAAAACCGCGATCGCGATCATGAGGATCAGTCCAACCGCCCCCAGGAGGGAAAATAGCATCAGCCGTGGCGGAAGCGTAGCGATCTGTTGAGCGGCCTTTCTCGCAATCTCCTGCGGCTGGAACCGCGGTTTCTCCTCTTCCCGGGGATGCATCTCCGAAGGCTGCTCTGGAGAAACCTGCTCCAGCGGATCCTGCGACCCGGCCTGCTCGGGAACGGACGGTGCAAACAAGGAGTCCTGCAGCGGGGGCATCTCAGCCAAGTCGGAGAAGCTCTTGCCCGCTGATCCAGTTCCCGGTTCCGTCATCATCGGATCGCGTGCTGCACCCGGCGCCGCTGACATCACCGGCGTGCGCGCCACCGGTGGATCGAGGGCGCTCCTTTCAAAATCGGTGATCAATCGCGCACCCGAAGTTGTCGGACTCGCGCTCGAATTGTTGCCAATCGGATCATTGAACTTCAACAGATCAAGGGCCGCGCTCCCGGTCATCCCACTTGCCGCCGCCGCGCCAAATCCGCTGCCAGATCCTCCGGCCACATTCGGTCGCGCGGGCGCCGGAGCGGCAGAAGCGGCAGGCGCAGCCACTGTGGGCGTGCGAGAAACAGACTTTGGTGGAAGCGATGGACTCGCAGCGGCCGGTTTGGCCATATTGGATGGCGAGACGAACTTGCTGGCGGCGGCTGACCGGGCCGTTGAACCTGCAACACCACTCGCCGCGACGGCTTTCTTGGCTTCAGGAGCCGCTTTCTTCCCGTTCTCTTTGCACTTCTCCAGATCATCGATCAATTCGCGGGCATTCTGATAGCGGTCGGCTGGATCCTTGGCCAGCGCCTTCATAATCAGTTCGCTCAGCGCCGGATGGATCTTGACGTTCACCACGGACGGGCTTGGCGGCATTGCATTTTCGACCTGATTGACAAGCGCCACTGGATCCGCGGCGTCGAATGCTTTCCGGCTAGCCGCCATCTCATAGAGGATTGCACCCAGCGTAAACAGATTCGATCGCAGGTCGATCGCTTCCCCGCGAATCTGCTCCGGCGAACAGTAGCCCATCAGCGAGCCGAGGCCCTTGCCACACTCTGCTTCGATCAGGCTCATGTTCGAAATGCCATAGCCGAGGATCTTGACCATGCCATCCCACTGCACCATGAGCTTCGCCGGCTCCAGCGAACAGTGGGTCACGCCTTTCGCGGCGGCCTTCTCCAGTCCGGCGCAAACCTGGCGCGTGATGTCGAGCAGATCCCAAATGGAAAACCCTTCGTGGCGCGCCATCATCGTGGCCACGCTGTTTCCCTGGATGTACTCCATGGCCGCGCAGAACTGATCGCCAATCTCGCCCGCGCCATAGAGGGCCACGATGTTCTGGCTCACCAGGTCTCGCGTGCTTTCCCCCTCGGCAATCAGCGTTTCCACAAACGCCGACGAACGCTCCCCCAGCGGCACAAGACTCTGCGTCTTCAGCGCCACCACCTGGTTGGTCTTGGTGTCTAACGCCTTATAAATTAAGGCAGTATCTGACTTGGAAAGCTCACTCTGGATTTCGAACCGGCCAAACATCATCGCCATCGCAATTGCCTCGCGGTGGCCAGCCGCACTCCGCCCGTATTATGAAATTGGCCAAGAATCAGCGGGGAATCGCACTTAGAATATCGCCTTCGATGGCACAACTGAGAGTTACGAAGGTACCGGGAATTCGCGCCGAAGGGTATCTACTGCTGGCATCTTGAGAGTGCACGCGCGATCCACGACGCTTGCATCGACCGCGATCAACTCCTCTTAAGGACCAGCCCGCGTTTGACGAGCCGCGCCCAAGCCGCTATCGTCTTATTGCTGTCAGACGCCGTTTTGCTACGCAATCTCTTCCCTGAGGAGCAATCGAATCTATGCGCCGCCTGTCCCTATTCTTCCTGACCCTGATGAGCCTTTCCCTTGTGGTGAGGGCTCAAACGCTTCCCACTTTCAAGAACGTCTTCATCGTTCTGGAAGAGAATGCCGACTACGACAGCGTGATCGGCAGCGCGTCGATGCCGTATCTGAATAGCCTGGCCACCACTTACGGACTGGCCACTGAGTACTACTCCAACACCCATCCCTCCATCGGAAATTACTTCATGCTAACCACGGGAGAGATCGTCACCAACAACGACGACTACACCGGCACCGTGAAGATCGACAATGTCGTGCGCCACCTGTTAACCGCGGGAAAGACCTGGAAAGCCTACGAGGAGAGTCTGCCCTACGCCGGCTACACGACCCCCGATGTCGGGGAATATGCCCGCCGCCATTGCCCGCTTTCCTATCTTTCCGATGTCATCGACAGTAAGACCGAAATCTTGAATCTGGTTCCCTTCACCCAATTCGCCACCGATCTACGCAGCGGCAGTTTCCCCGACTATTCCTTCATTACACCCAACCTTTGCAACGACGCGCATGACTGCCCTCTCGCCACCGCCGACGCCTGGCTGAAAACCAACATCGCGCCGCTCATTAAAAGCACCGCCTTTCAGGATGGCGGGCTGCTGATCATCGTCTTCGATGAGTCCGCCGACGATGATACGCACGGAGGCGGACGAGTCGCATGGGTCGCGGTCAGTCCTGAGTTTTCGAAGGCGGGATACAAATCGACGACGCTCTACCAGCACCAGAACACGCTTCGGCTGATGATGCAGGGACTGGGTCTCAGCACTTATCCAGGAAAAGCTAAGTCCGCGGCCAACATGGCCGAGTTCTTCAAGTAGACCTTACGTGACAAGACGGGGCTCGCGCCCCGTCTCACTTTTTAGCAAGCATCCGAATTCTGAGAACTTGAATCCCGGATTCCCTTACATCACTTCGCTGCGTTTGCGCAGAAAAGCCGGAACATCAAGGTCCTCCGCCTGATAGTTGGGGGGAGCAGAACGCATGGCGTCCAGCGAAATCACTTCCGCATGAGAGGCACTCGGCGATGCCGACTCCTGCAACGCTGCGCGTTCATGTTCAAAGGCGGACACAGTTTCAGGTTCAAATACGGGTTCGGGCGCGGCCACCGTCTCCGGTTCCTCGAAGCGATCGCGTTGGTGAGAAACGTGGCGCGATTCGTCTCGCGACCCTCGCGACATAATGACCGGATCGTAACTTCGATCAAAGCTCTCGTGCTGGCGCGGACGCCTGACGTCGCTCTCTTTGAAGCCGGTCGCGATCACCGTGATCTTGACCGCGTCTTTCATCTTCTCGTCGAGCACCGCGCCGAAAATAATGTTGGCATCTTCGTGGGCTGCTCCCTGAATAATGGTGCAAGCCTGTTGCACTTCGGCCAGCTTCAGCGAATTCGACCCGGTGATGTTGATCAGGATGCCGCGGGCTCCATCGATCGCTCCTGCCTCGAGCAGAGGCGAAGCAATGGCCCGTTGCGCTGCTTCCACCGTTCGATGCTCGCCAGACGCCGTGGCTGTGCCCATCACCGCATATCCCATGCCCGCCATAATCGCTTTCACGTCGGCAAAGTCGCGATTGATGATGCCCGGAATCGTGATAATGTCCGAAATTCCCTGCACGCCTTGCCGAAGAATGTCGTCGGCAATGCGGAATGACTCGAAGAATCCGGCATTCTCGGCGACGGCCAGCAATTTTTCGTTGGGGATCACGATGGTGGTATCAACCGACTCCATGAGTTCGGAAATCCCGCGCTCCGCCTGCTGCATGCGCCGTTTGCCCTCGAAAGCGAAGGGCTTGGTGACCACGGCAACCGTGAGCGCGCCCATCTCGCTGGCGAGCGAGGCGATAATCGGAGCCGCCCCTGTGCCGGTTCCGCCACCCAGCCCGGCGGTAACGAAGATCATGTCCGCGCCCTCGAGCACTTCGATGATCTTGTCGGAATCTTCGAGCGCAGCCTTGCGTCCGATCTCCGGATTCGCGCCCGCGCCGAGGCCGTTGGTTAACTTCACGCCGAGTTGAATCTTGGTGGCGGCGCGGGACATTCGCAGCGCCTGCAAGTCGGTATTGGCCACAATGAACTCGATGTGCTCCATACCCGAATCAATCATGCGATTGACCGCATTATTGCCGCCGCCACCTACACCGATGACCTTGATGCGGGCGTCGTTGCGCGCTTCTTCGTTGAAGGAGATGCGGAGTCCGTTATCTTCGTTCATAGTCACCTCGTAAATTCAGCTATGAGCTGTCAGCCCTCAGCTTTCAGTAAAACCAAAGCCAGTTCGTCTATTTCTCACCGTGAAATCTAGCTATAAATTTTCTTTACGCGCCCTTCCTGGCAAACAGCGCTTTCATGCGCGATCCAAACCCTGACTCCTGCAAACCCCGCGCCAGCCGCGCCCGATGGCCGTAGTAAGCCATGCCCAGCACGGTCGCAAATTCCGGCTCCACCAGCAGCGACGGTAGCTTGGCCATGGCCGTCGGCCAGGCGATTCGAGCCGCCTTTCGCAGCACCGATTCCGCCACATCGAGAATGCCCGGAAGACGCGATGCTCCTCCGCTCAAGACGAGGCCGGCGATGCAGTGTTCCAGCACGCCCGCGTGGCGTAAATTGTCGCGCAGCAACTCGAAAAGCTCGCGTGCCCGAGGCTCCAGAATTTCGCCCGCGATTCGCTGCGACATCATGCGCGAAGGACGCCCTCCTACCGAGGGCACCTCAATCTCATTGCCTTCCGGTATCAGCGTCGGAACCGCATTGCCAAAAGTCTTCTTCAGGGTTTCCGCGTCCGCGAGGCCGGTGCACATGCCCACCGAAAGATCGCTGGTAAAGTGGTCGCCGCCAATCGGAATCACCGCCGTGTGCGCGACGGCCCCCTGCTGAAACACAATCAAATCGCAGGAACCGGCGCCCAGATCAACCAGACATGCGCCCAGTTCGCGCTCGTCTGACCGCAACACCGAGTCGGCACAGGCCAATGGTTCGAAAATCGTATCGTCCACGTGCACACCGGCCTTGTTGACCGCCGTCACCAGATTCTGCGTTGCGCTCGACGATGCCGTTACGATGTGCACCCGCACTTCCAGTCGAGTCGCCATCATTCCCGTCGGGTCCTGCACGCCCGGCTGATCGTCGAGGATGAACTCCTGCGGCAGTAGATGCAAAATCTCGCGGTCGGCCGGCAACGGCACGGTGCGCGCTTTGTCCACAGCCTGACGAATTTCCTCACGCCCAATCTCTCGCGCCCGCGTGCCAAACGTAATCCCGCCATGACTGTTCATGCCACGGATATGCGCACCCGCAATCCCCACCAGGGCATGTTCGACAGGAAAGCCCGCCACATCTTCCGCTTGCTCAACCGCCTTCTGAATGCAGCCGACGGCCTTATCGAGTTCGGTAATTACTCCCTTGCGCAGGCCGCGAGATTCCGCGATGCCATGGCCGCGATAACGCAATCCGTTCTCGCTCAACTCCGCCACGAGCACGGTGGTCTTCGCACTTCCTACGTCAATCGCGGTAATGAAATTCGGTTCGTAACTTGCCATGAAATTTAGGGTCGCTAATTCTGCGGTGGGTCCTTTCGAATCGCTGCGCTCGGCTTCTTGCTGGCGCCCGTCACAACTACAGGAGCGGCCGCAACCGGATGCGAAGCTGCGGTATGTTTCGGGATTGCAGGAGGCGCCACATCGTGGGACTTTGCCGCCGCCTGCTGCACTGCTGCCTGCTTCAAAGCTGCCGATTTCACCGGAACAGTCTTCGCCGGAGCCGATTTCGCCTGGGCATGACGACCTGCCGCTTTCGCCTTCGGCTTCGCATCCTTCTTCGCCGCCACCGGCGGAGGCTCGGGACGCGCCGCAAACTTTTCATAGTTCACAATGGCCGCATTCTTCACTCCGGCTGCCAGTGCCGCTTTGGCCGCGGCCGGCGTCAACCCAGGCTGCCGGGCCATTCCATTCAGATCGGGATTCACGATGATCTGGCCGTCGTAGCGCAGATCCACCGATTCCAGCTTGTCAAACTGCTGCCTCCACTGCTGTACATGAGTCACATAGGTTCGATATCGCTGCAAGTAATTTCCCGCGCCCAGATGCACCAGCACGTTACCATTCGAATCGGCGGCCAGTACTTTCAAATCCTCTGGATCGCTGATGTCCACTTCGCTCAGTTCCTGCGAGTAGTGTGCTCCCGTCGAATCCAGATCGCGAACCAGCGCGTTGTAGTTCTTCATCCGCGCCGCGCGCGTCGAAAGCGGTTCTCCGGCATTCATGCCCGCAATGACCGCAAAAGAATATTTATGCTTGCCGCCCGCGGCCAGTTCCATCAGCGTGCCCCCGGCGTCAATCAGCGAAATGTGCGACCCGATGCGGACAAACGCTACCGGCGTCCGTTCATGAATCTCAATGCGCAACCGGTTCGGCACAAAACGCATTACGCTCGCCGATTCCACCCACGGAATTTGTTCCAGTTGCTGTTGGCGCTGGGCGAGGGGAACGAAAAAAATGTTCCGGCCAATATCTCCGCCCATCACTTCCATGATTTGCGCGTGCGCCACGTGTTCGGCTCCCGCGACTTCAATCTGATCGCTCGAATCGATGCGGAAACGCCACGAGTGTTTCCCGTAGCGGTAAAGCGCCCAGCCGCAGGCGGCAACAATTGCCAGTCCAACGAGCGCCACTCCGACCCACATCAGCCGATTGGCAGTTTTTTTGGGGAGCGATCCGCGCCGCGCTGGGACGCGCTTTTGCCCGCGCAGAAATGGGGATTCCTGCTCTGCTTCCAGATCGACGAGCCGTGCGTCGTCGAAGGGCTCGCGCTCGCGAGCCTCGTGGTCAGAGTCGCCAGGAAGCGGATACAACTCTTCCTGGACCGCGGTGGAACTTGATTTCCGCGCCACGTTAGAGATTCAGTTGTCGACAGAAAACCGCTGAGCAGATTTAATATATCCCGGTTTCGCGATAGTAGACAGTGCGAATTTGGTTCAGGGCTGTGCAAAAAAATGCAGAGGAATGATTCATCGGGATAGAGCGAGGCTGGATCTCCCGTTTAGCGCGGCTACGATCTTAGAAAGTGTCCCCTACCTCAATCTCGGGACCAACGGGGCCATCCTCAGCGCGGCTCCAGTCCAGCCGCGTCCCCGTCTTCGGGCAGACGACCATGACTCCGCGATTACCCACGTCCACGAGCCTGAGCTGCGCACGCGTGCGAAGCCGAACTTCTTCTTGCGTCCTCGTCATTTCGGCTCGCGCACGAATGATAGCGGCCCGGGCGCGAATCTCATCCCGCAACTGCCCCCTGGATCGGTCGCGCAGAGATTGCGCCTCGTCTCGCGCTCGCTCCGCAAGCATCTCGCCTTGGGCCTGAGCCACCCTCGCCTCATTCACCGCAGCAACCGATTCACTCGCCAACTCATCGCCGCGGCTTGTCAAAATCCTCGCGAGTGCCAGAGTTTCCTTAGCGCTCGACGCGACCTGGCACACTGCGGAACCGGCGCGTTTCGCCACCTGATGCAGCGTCACAAAATTTCCCCGCTGATAATCGCTACTCAGCCCCAGCGCCAGCGCCCCGACAGCAACCCAATAAGCGGCATGGTTCGTGTTCATGGAGATCGTCCTCACTTATAAACTTTGGACGAACCACAAGGAAAAAGGTCACCGCGCGAAACACTCCGCCACAAAGTGTATTTTTGAGAGTTCCCGCACACCGAAGGAAGATGCTCCAGCCGGTTCCGTGAGTGAAGATTTGGAGGGGCTTGCGTCCCGCCCGACCGAGCCGAGCAAGACTCGACAGTTTCGTACGATTCAGGGCAGCTTCGGATTCGCCGCAAGCTCCAGCCTCTCCAAAGCCATCGCTCCCACTTGAGACACGCTGCCCGCTCCCAGGGTCAGAACCATGTCCCCGGGTTGGGCGAGCGCGGACACTGATTTCGCGGCCTCCAGAAACGAAGGAGAGTACTCCACTTCCCGCTTCCCCGCCCCCGTAATACGCGCCGCGAGCGCTTGCGCCGTGATACCTTCGATCGGCTTTTCGCTGGCCGGATAAATATCGAGCAGGCAAAGCGTGTCCGCATCGGCAAAGGCGGTTGCGAACTCCTCCATCAGGTCGCGGGTGCGAGTGAAACGATGGGGCTGAAAAATCACATGCACGCGCCGGAACCCGCACTGCCGGGCCGCCGCCAGCGTAGCGCGGATTTCCGTGGGATGATGCCCATAATCGTCGATTACAGTAACGCCGCCCGCCTTCCCTTTGAGCTGAAAGCGGCGATCCACGCCCCGAAAACCGTCGAGCGCGGAACGAATTTTCTCCGGCGGAATATCGAGCGCCGTACCCACCGCAATGGCTGCCGTGGCGTTCAACACATTGTGCGTCCCCGGCACGTGTAACGTAAAATCGCCCAGATCTTTTTCCTTGTAGATCACCTGAAAGCGGATGAGTGGGCTGTGCTCTCCCGTGCCCTGCGCCGATCCCATGCGGATGAGAAAATCCGAGCCGCGGCTGGTTCCATAGGTCGTCACGCGCCGATGGACCCGCGGCAGCAACCGCCGCAGCACCACGTCGTCGTTGCACCCGACCACCAATCCGTAAAATGGAACACGCTCCATGAATTCGAGAAAGGTGCGCCGAACATCGCGCATGTCGCGATAACAATCCATGTGCTCGCGATCCAGGTTCGTCACCACCGAGAGGATCGGCGACAGCTTTAGAAACGACCGGTCGCTTTCGTCCGCCTCAGCGACCAGGTATTGCGACTTGCCGAGCCGCGCGTTCGAACCCATCGCATCCACGCGCCCGCCGACCACGACGGTGGGATCGAGGCCACCAGCAGCCAGCACGGCCGCCACCATCGAAGTCGTCGTCGTCTTCCCGTGCATGCCTGCGATCGCGATGCCATACTTCAGCCGCATCAGTTCGGCCAGCATTTCCGCGCGCTGAATCACCGGGACATGCAGGCGGCGAGCTTCGGCAACTTCGGGATTCTCCACGGAAATCGCCGAACTCGTGACGACAACGTCCGCGCCGGACGCGTGGGCGGCTGCGTGCCCTTCGTACGTAACTGCGCCCAACGCGGCCAGGCGCCGCGTGACCGCTGAACTCTTCAGATCGGAGCCGGAAATCCCATAGCCAAGATTCAGCAGCACCTCGGCAATGCCGCTCATGCCGATGCCTCCGATTCCGACGAAATGGATGCGCTGAATCTTAGCGAACATGAAAATTGATGATAGACGATTTCCCCGCCGAGACGCAGAGAGCGCCCAGGAGACCTTAACCGGATCTTCTGAATTGTCTGGCGCGACCAGGGATCTCTGCGGTTTGAGATCTCACTCTGAATTCGCTAGCGTACTGACCATCTCGGCAATTTCTTCGACGGCCTTCGGATGTGCGAGCGATTTCGCCGCCGCCGACATGCTTTGCAGGCGCGCCGTATCGCCGATCAGGGCTGCTATTGTGTCGACGAGATAGGCTGCTCCTAGGTTGCTTTCTTCGACCACAACGGCTGCGCCTGCTCGCTCCAGCGCGCGGGCGTTTACGTTCTGATGGTCGTCGGCTGCGGCCGGAAACGGCACAAAAATCGCGGGCTTGCCTGCGGCCGTAATTTCACCGACGGTGCTCGCGCCCGAACGGCAGACGAGCAAATCCGCCCGTGCAAATGTGCCCGGCATATCGTCAATGAACTTGTGCACTTCGCCGGAGATGCCTGACTGTTGATACGCGGCCAGCACGCGATCATAGTCGCGCTGTCCGGTCTGATGAATGACGTGAATCCCCGGAATCTTCGCGCGCAAGCCAGGCAGTGATTCAATCATCGCCTGGTTGATGGCGCGCGCTCCCTGGCTGCCTCCAAAGACGAGTAGAGTCGGCACGCCGCTCGTCTTAGCGGCAATCGAAAAAAACGCCTGGCGCACCGGAACACCTGTTACTTTGCAGTGGGGAAAATACTGGCAGGTTTCCTCAAAATGCACGGCTGCCGCCGAAACCCAGCGCGCGATCATGCGGTTGGCAAATCCGGGGACAACATTTGGCTCAAATGCCAGCGTGGGAAGACGGCGGCGAATCGCGGCCACCATTGCGGGCCCGGACGCATAGCCTCCGACCCCAATCACAACTTCTGGGTCGAAATCAGAGAGCAGGCGAGAAGACGCGGCAATCGCGCGCGGCAGGTCGAATAACGTCTTGAGGCGCGTCATCAGGCTGACCTTGTTCAGCGCGCCGACCTGAATCAGTTCGAGCGGAAAACCCGCCTGCGGCACGAGTCGCGTCTCAATGCCGCGGGCCGTCCCGATGAAGAGAACTTCGGCTCCGAATTGTTTTTGGAGTTGTTGGGCAATGGCCAGGGCGGGGATTACGTGTCCGCCGGTGCCTCCGCCTGCAATGACAATACGGATCAAATTCGTTTCCTGTTTGTTCAGCGCGTCTTGTGAGCCTGCCCCGCAAGCTGTCTCAGTGACTCCATATACGGCGCCCGCGCAATCCCACGCTCGGTAATAATCGCCGCGACGTATTTCGCTGGCGTCACATCAAAGGCCGGATTCTCGATCCCAACTCCATCCGGTGTCATCCGCCGCCCGCCAATGTGCGTGACTTCTCTCGCATTTCGCTGCTCGATGGGAATTTTGCTGCCGTCGGGCGTGGCTAGATCTACTGTCGAGATCGGCGCGGCCACGTAGAACGGGATGCCGTGCTCTTTGGCGAGCACAGCCACGGTATACGTGCCGATTTTGTTGGCCACGTCTCCGTTGGCGGCGATGCGGTCGGCGCCGACTACGATGGCTCCGATTTTGCCTTGCTGCATCATGACTCCGGCCATGTTGTCGGAGATGACGGTTGTCGGGATGCCGTCTTTCATCAACTCCCATGCGGTCAGGCGCGATCCTTGCAGGAAGGGACGCGTCTCGTCGGCGTAGACGTGAATCTTTTTGCCGGCTTCTATGGCGGCTCGGATGACTCCCAGCGCGGTGCCGTAGCCGGCGGTGGCTAGCGCTCCGGCGTTGCAGTGAGTAAGCACGCCTCCGCTGGCGGGCATGAGGGTTGCGCCGTGGCGGCCCATGGCCTGGTTGGCGGCTATGTCTTCGGCGTGCATGCGCTGCGCTTCTTCGATCAGCGCCTGCTGAATCTCCGCGACGGAGTGTGTGCCCAGCGTTTCAAATTTCTCGGTCATGCGGCGGATCGCCCAGAATAAATTCACCGCCGTCGGGCGCGTCTGACGAATGGACTCGCAGATCTCGGCGAAATCTTTCTTTAGGTCGGCGGCATTTTGTGCTTTTGAGTTTTTCGCTCCCAGCGCTATGCCCATGGCGGCGGCGACACCGATGGCGGGGGCCCCGCGAACAACCATATTGCGGATCACGTCGGCGACCTGCTGGTGCGTGGTGCAAGTCACAAACACTTCTTCCGTAGGCAGCTTCGTCTGATCGATGAAGACGACGCCACGGGGCGTCCATTCCAGAGTTTGGATCATAAAGTTGTAAGGGGCCAAGCCGTTCTCTTAGATTAACGGATTATTCGATCAGCGGATAATCGGAACCTGCGGTGCGGCATCTTCGGGCAAAACCCCGCGAATCCGCGGATCGTCCGCCACTTCGATCGCCCGCTTGTAGGGATGGAATCCGCATTTCCGATAGAAGCTCAGAGCCGCCGGACTGTCCAAATTACAGGTGTGCAGCCAGACCCGCGAGGTCGATTTCGTCCATGCATGGTCCAGCAGCTGCGTCATGAAGCCGCGCCCAAGCCCACGGCCGATCGCTTCCGGAAACAGCGCGAAGCTCGTGATCTCCACGTTGGGAGCCTCGGCACGATCGAGCTCCGCCATTCCAATTTCGTCGCCTTCGCGTTCAGCCACGAACAATTCGATCGTCGGGCGATGCAACACCGCCGCCAGTTGGGCGTCGGTCATCTCCAATCGGCTGAACCATAACCAGTGCGCTCCCGCTCGACGGAACAGCGCTCGATACCATTCCAGATCCGGATCCTCGACTTTCCGCAATCTCAGTCCGTCCCGCATTTCGCTGGCTTTCGCGTCCGCCGCCGCAGGGCGCTCGCGCATCTCGAGGTAGGTCACAACGGAAGCGATTTTCCCCGGAGCAACGTCGGTGTATCCGTCAGAAATCATTTCGCGGGGCTCGCTTCGCCTTGCGCCAGGTGCTGCCGCCGAACGTCATTGGCCGTAAAGACAGTCACAAATGGAGCCGGGGCCGCCGCTTTTTCGACATTGGGGCGTCCATGCGCATCTTCGCGTTCGACCAGACACATCACGCCTACCACTTTGAAGCCGAATTCGCGGGCGGCTTCGATGGCTTGCACGGTGGAAGAACCCGTCGTGCAGACGTCATCCACAATCACCACGCGCGCTTCTTTTCCGCGGAAGCCTTCGATGCGCTGGCCCGTACCGTGCTTCTTTTCCGCCTTGCGCACAAGGAAGCCATGCAGAGTTCCGCTGGTGACGGCAACGGCCACCACGATTGGGTCGGCGCCCATGGTTAGCCCGCCGATAGCGTCCGCATGCCAGCCTTGCCCGCGCATCTCATCGAGAAAGACCTGCCCTACTAACTGTGCGCCGCGGGCATCGAGCGTAGTCGTGCGGCAGTCGATGTAATAGTCGCTGGTGCCGCCCGAGGATAGTTTGAATTCGCCGAGGCGAAATGATTTCCGGGCAAGCAGTTCCAATAATTCTTGTCGTGCTTTGGACATGAGTTTCTACGATAGCAGAAAAGCAGTTGCTGGTTTCCAGTTGCCGTTGCCAGTAAGGTAAACAGGCCACAGTCGATAACTGTGTGCTGATTACCGGTTACTGGCTGTTCAGTTTTTCCAGATGGCGGAAGCCGTCAGTGACAACGAACATGGCCGCGGTAATCGTGCCGTTGTAGGCCATGTGGATGAGAACGCCCGCAGCGACGGAATCTGTTTTAGCCCTCACCATGGTCACCACCATTCCGACAAGAAAAATCACCAGCACGGGTCCCCACGAGAACCCAAGTTGCGCCAAGTGCAGCAGGGCAAAACTAAGAGCCGTCAGAAATACAGCCGGTGGAACACCAACTCCGCGGGCGAGCACCGGATAAAGAAAGCCGCGAAAAAATAGCTCCTCCATCACCGGCGCCAGCGTCACGCTGATTATGCCGAGCACCCAAGCCTCAGCGGGCGTACGGAAAAAATTGTCGATGGGCAGTTCTTTGGGAGCCGGCAACAGATGAGCCAGACCTTGCAATGCAACCGAAAGAACAAAGCCCGCGACCACATAGCTGCCGACGTGCGCTGGCCAGTTCCAGTGGATCGCCCTGAGAAAGTCAGGACGTCCGCGCTCGCGCGTAACCAATACGTACATGTAGCCAAGCACCAGCAGATAGGCCAGAGCTTGTCCTCCAACCGCTACCAGTGGATTGCGGGCAAGTTCGCCGAAGGGCGTGTGCGGGTAGAAACGCCAGCGCGCAATCAGCAAGACAGCAAACATTCCGGCGAAGAGCGCAACAATGGTCAGGAACACCAGACGCAGGACGTCCAGCCCATTCCATGCCGGATCGGGCGGAATCGGCGGAACAACCTCAACCGGCGCGACCGCAACCAAGCTGTCGACGGCAATCGGGGGAGCCTCTTCACTCTGCGGCGAGCGCGTGGGCTCGCCAGAAAGACCATCCAGGGGAGAGTTCACGCGATTTCCTCGGTTCCTACGGACGCGGCATCCTTCCCGCCATCAGTCTCCGAACGATTGTCCTCCAGGCGATGATTCTTCGACCCGCTCTTCTCCGATCCATTCTTTCCCGATCCATTCTTGGCCGGCCCCTTGAAGTACGCGCTCAATGCCTGCCCTGTATAAGACTTCTTCACCCGAGCGACTTGTTCTGGCGTGCCCTGAGCCACGATACGGCCGCCTTCTTCGCCGCCTTCGGGTCCTAGATCGAGAATCCAATCGGCGTTGCGGATCACGTCGAGGTTGTGTTCGATAATGATGACCGTATTGCCGAGATCGGTGAGGCGGTGCAGCACGTCCAGCAGCTTGCGCACATCGTCGAAATGCAATCCCGTGGTCGGCTCATCCAGCAGATACAGAGTCTTTCCCGTCTGGCGCTTGCTCAGTTCGCGGGCCAGCTTAATCCTCTGCGCTTCGCCGCCGGACAGCGTGACCGCCGATTGCCCGAGATGAATGTATCCGAGGCCCACGTCAACCAGCGTTTGCACCTTCTGCTTGACCTGCGGAATATTTTCGAGGATTGGGAGCACATCCGATACCGGCATCTCCAGCAGATCGGCTATGGAATAGCCGTTGTAATGCACGGATAACGTTTCGTGGTTATACCGGCGTCCTCCGCAGACTTCACACTGCACGTAAACGTCGGGCAGAAAGTTCATTTCGATACGCCGCTGGCCTTCGCCCTGGCAGGCTTCGCAGCGTCCGCCGGAGACATTGAAAGAAAATCGTCCCGCCTTGTATCCGCGCTCGCGCGATTCCGGCAGCATCGCATACAAGTCGCGAACCGCGGAAAAAATTCCGGTATAAGTTGCTGGATTGGAGCGTGGCGTCCGTCCGATCGGCGACTGGTCGATGCGAATGACTTTGTCGATCAGGTCCGCTCCCGTGATGCTTTTGTGCGTACCGGGTTCTTCGCGAGACCGGTAGAGTTGCCGGGCCAAGGCGCGATACAGGATGTCATTCACCAGCGTCGATTTGCCCGATCCGGAAACTCCGGTCACCACCGTCATTACGCCCAGCGGAAACACGACGTCGAGATTCTTCAGGTTGTTTTCTCGCGCACCGAGAACGCCGATCGCTTTCCCGTTCGGGCTGCGCCGTTCGGCCAGCATCGCAATCTGCTGGCGGCCGCCAATATAGGCCCCGGTTAATGACGCCGGGGATGCCATGATTTCCGCAGGCGTTCCGCTCGCCACCAACTCGCCGCCGTGTCGCCCGGCGCCGGGGCCGAGATCGATCACGTAGTCGGCACGGCGGATCGTCTCTTCGTCGTGCTCCACCACGAGCACCGTGTTGCCCAGATCGCGCAGATTTTCGAGCGCCGAAAGCAGACGCCCATTATCGCGGTGGTGCAGGCCGATCGACGGTTCGTCGAGAACATACAGAACTCCGCGCAACTTCGATCCAATCTGCGTGGCGAGACGAATGCGCTGGCCTTCCCCGCCCGAAAGTGTGGCGGCCGACCGTCCCAGTTGTAGATATCCCAGCCCAACTTTGTGCAGGAATTCAAGACGTTCGACAATTTCGTGCAAGATGCGTCCCGCAATCGTCTCTTCCCTGCCCGTCAGTTTGATCTTGCGCGCCGCATCCAGCGCGCCTGCCACCGGAAGACTGGTGAAATCGGAAACGGACAGGCCATTCATCTTCACGGCCAGGCTTTCCGGACGCAGCCTCTTGCCATGGCACACCGGACATTCCGTGGCCGACATAAAATCCATCAGGTACTCGCGATACCCGTCGGAGGTTGAAGATTCAAGATTCTGCCGCAGGTGACCGAGAATCCCGAGAAACCCAGTTTTTCTTTCGCGCTGGCCCGCCCGCGGCGGCTCGCCGTTCAACAGCAGGTTCTGAATCTTGTCGGGAAATTTTTCGAACGGCGTAGACAAATCAAAGCCATGCGCCTGCACCAGTAACTGCAAACTGCGAATCAGGTTCTGCGACGACGAACCCGGTCCCAATCCACCGTCCAGCAGGGGCTTGGACCAGTCGACAATCACCTTCCCCGGATCGAGGTCGTAACGGCTGCCCAGGCCGTGGCACTCGGGGCACGCTCCATAAGAGCTATTGAAGGAGAACGACCGCGGCTCCAGTTGCGGAACGCTGATGCCGCAGTCAGGGCAAGCCAGTCGCGAGGAATACAGCGTCTCGTCTCCATTCACCACGCTGACCAGCACCAGCCCGCCGCCCAGTTTCATCGCCAGGCCGACGGACTGCTCGAGGCGGTGCTCGATTCCCGGTTTCACCAGCAGGCGATCCACCACCACCTCGATGGTGTGGTTCTTGCGCTTGTCGAGCGCGAGGTCGTCCTCCAGATTCACGAGTTCGCCATCCACGCGAGCGCGCGCGAACCCATGCTGTACCAGTTTCTCCATCTCTTTCTTGAATTCGCCTTTGCGCCCGCGAACGATGGGGGCCATGATCATTACGCGATCGTCGGGTGAGAGCGCCATCACGCGCTGTACGATCTGTTCGGCGGACTGGCGCGAAATAGGATTACCGCAATTCGGGCAGTGCGGAACGCCGATCGACGAGTAGAGCAAACGCAGGTAATCGTAAATCTCGGTAATCGTGCCGACCGTTGACCGCGGGCTGCGGCTCGTCGTTTTCTGCTCGATTGAAATCGCCGGGCTCAACCCGTCAATCGAATCGACGTCGGGACGCTCCATCTGATCGAGAAACTGGCGCGCATAAGCTGACAGCGTTTCGACATAACGCCGCTGCCCTTCGGCATATATCGTGTCAAACGCAAGCGAGGACTTCCCGGAGCCGCTCAGACCCGTAATGACCGTCAAAGTATTGCGAGGAATCTCGACGTCAATATTCTTCAGGTTGTGCTGGCGCGCTCCGCGCACCGAAATCCGGGTAATGGCCATTTACACAGCACTTTGTGGACTTCCGTAACGTGGACGGGTCCTAAGAAATGTTGGAGAGTGGAGATACGCAGTTCGATTCCCGTATCTTAGTTGTTAACAGCGGCGGGGGTCAAATGCGGGTACATTAAATTATTTGCAGCTGAGCGCTTCCCAACATGGCTGCAAGCAAAGGCAGTCATTGTGAACGCATTTTTCGTAGCCTTCTTACTCAGCAGCACTGCAATCCTAACCGTGGTCTTGGGTGTTCTCGGAGCGTACTGGACGATCAGCGGAATCTTGGCCGTCGTAAATCAGTCTCGGCCCTCCAACGCCCTCGCGGCATTGGTTCCCCATCAAAGCCACGCCAGCGGCGACTAAACGCACGCCAAACTCCAACGCAAATTCCCCCCGTGCCTTGTGCTGCCCCGAATCGGACTCATTACGATAGCAATGGACGGCGGATTTCCCCGTAAGTTCTAGTTGGGTGGGGTCTGCGGAGTGCCGGTGCTTCCCGGAGCAGTCGGGAGCGCTCCCGGCTGCTGTTGTCGGCGCAACATTTCCAATATCTGCTCCGGAGTTTTCGGACCGGCATTGGGCTGATTGGAGTCTTGCTGCTCCTGTGCGCTCACGCCTGCTTGCGCGGGTTGTTGTTCCTGATCGTCGGGACTGTCGTCCGCGCTGTCCTGATCGTCATCCTTGGCATCATCGTTCTCTTCGGTCCCCGTTTGCACCGCTCCCGGCGGCATATTCCCGGCCTGCGCAATTCCTGGGTTACCCCCCGGCCTTTGTCCAATCAGGCCGCCTGGCGGAAACGGACCCGGCGGGGAAAAACGGGTGGGAGGCATCTGCGCGTTGCCGGGCGACGGGCCATTTTCTGCCACGTTCGCCGCGGTCTGATTCTGCGTCTCCCCCGTCGCCGACTTTGCCGTCAGGATGACGCTCGATACCGCAGTCGGATCCGAACTGGAGCCGAGCATCACGTAATTGAAAGAGGAACCATTCAGCAATCCCGCCAGAACGTCGCGGGGCGCTCCCGGCCCAAGATGCGCCACCACTCGCTCGCCCGCTCCCGTCCCCTGCGGAATCTCGATGGAAGCGCCCGTAAGCTTGCGCACATCCCGCAAAATCTCACCGAGTGTCGAATTCTGCGCTGAAATGGTGAGCAAACCCTCTTCGTAGCTCACTTTTGCCGGCGAGGCTGGAATCTGGTCCATAGGCAACTGGCTCAGCGGACCATTTGGCAACGGCGGCAGTACGAGTTCTTTTTGCGTCTTATGCGACTTGTGGCGGTGCGGAGTCACCGCCGCCACGGTTGGAGAGGTCTGATCCTGAGCCGCGAGGTTGCCGACGCTCCAGCCTGGAGCGGCCAGCAACAGCCCCAACGCAATCCCTCTGCCCGAACACCACATCAGAATCTCCCGTTGCCGCCGGCGGCCCCAATCACTGCGCCTTGACTAAGTTTACCACTGCTACTAGAACGCCGAATGGCCCGGTTCTTGCGCATTTGTAACCAAAGAACACAACAAAAGATGGCAAATGGACTCCGTCCAAGGATTGAAAACACGCTCCTTACTCTCTCGGCGCGTAAAATACCGGAGGAGGCTTTCCCGTGCTTTCCGCTCTGGACCCGACTCGCCGCGATCGACCCCGTCAACGGCCGTGGTTGTGGCTGTTACTCCTCGGAGCCACCTTCTCTACTCAAGCCGGCTACGCCCAAGTCTGCCAGAGCGCAGCCGACATGAATGACTCGATCCGCAGTGCCCTTGAATCTGCGGGGCAGCGTTATTTTTCCATGGCGGCGCGCGGCGACACCTCCGCCTTAAAACAGAATTCCATTGCCAGCGTGTCCGGAAGCTTTGTCGGCATCGAAACCGCCGTAAAAGAGAACGCACCCGCGTTTGCAGGCGCGCACGCAACCGTTCGCCCGCCTTTCCTGCTCACAGCCGACGGCGCCCAACCGCTTGCGCGCGCCGAATTTCTCTGCGGTGTGTTCGGTAAGTCTGGTCAGACCAAGGATAGCGCCGTCTTTGTTCTGAATAATCTCCCCCCCGGCAAGTATGGCGTAACCATTCTCGACATCACCGGAGGCAGCGCAGCGATTGCGCTCACCTTCATCCTGCAGCAGGTGGATTCAGATTGGAAACTCGCGGGCTTCTATGTGCGCTCCTCGCAAGCCGCTGGACACGATGCCGCCTGGTTCCTGCAGCAAGCTCGCGCTTTCCAGGCCAAATCGCAGTCTCACAATGCGTGGCTCTATTACCGCGAGACGATTGCGCTCTCCGCGCCTGTGGACTTCATGAGCACTCTTTCCACCGACAAGCTCTACGACGAAACCCAAACGGCGCAACCTGCCGATATGCCCACCGATGGCAAATCCGTCGATTTGACCGCCGCCGGCAAGGTCTATCACCTGACCGAAATCTTTCCGCTTGCCGTGGGCAACGATATCGATGTGGTCGTAAAGTACGAGGCGGCCGATGTATCGGATACCGCGCGTGCCTTTCAGGAAAACTCGGCCGTCATCAAAGCGCTGGCCGCAAAATATCCGGACCTCCGCGAAGCCTTCGCCGGTATCGTGGCGCGCGCCGTCGACCCCTCAGGCCACGACTACGGCACGCTGCTGCCAATGAAGGAAATTAAATAAGCTCGTCGAACCAAATTCCTGACCAAAAGCCAGCCCAGTACGTTCCATTTGCCTTCCCGTTTCCGCGGGACTAGTATCTCCGAGGGCCGTTTCGCCACCACAACTTTGTCTCACTCGATCTCGTTCCAAGGAGGAGCTATGGGCATTGCCGTTTCCCCAATCCAGATTGATTCTCGCGTCAGCGACTTCGTCGCGAAGCCGCTCAAAATGTTGATCGACGGCAAGTGGGTGAATGCCGTATCGGGCAAAACTTTTCCAACCTACAACCCCGCCACGGGAGAGGTTCTCGCACAAGTCGCCGAAGGCGACAAGGCCGATATCGACCTGGCCGTGAAAGCCGCGCGCAAGGCGTTCGACAGCGGCCCCTGGTCGCGCATGACCGCCTCCGAACGTGGCAAGCTGGTTTGGAAATTGGGCGACCTGCTCGAACAACACCTCGAAGAATTCGCGACATTAGAAACTCTCGATAACGGCAAGCCGCTCACCGTGGCTCGCGCCGCTGACGTGCCCCTGGCCGTTGAAATGTTCCGCTACATGGCGGGCTGGGCAACCAAACTCGAAGGCACCACCATTCCGCTCTCCGTCGTGTACACGCCCGGAGTGAACTATCACGCCTACACTCTCCGCGAGCCCGTCGGAGTCGTCGCCCAGATCATCCCGTGGAACTTCCCTCTGCTCATGGCCGCGTGGAAGCTGGCTCCAGCGCTCGCCTCGGGCTGCACGGTCGTCTTGAAGCCCGCCGAGCAAACTCCGCTCTCCGCACTGCGTTTGGGCGAACTGATTGCCGAAGCCGGATTCCCCGATGGCGTCGTCAACGTCGTCCCCGGATACGGCGAAACCGCAGGCGCAGCGCTCGCCGCGCACGATCTGGTCGATAAAATTGCCTTCACCGGATCGACCGAAGTGGGCAAGCTCATCGTCCACGCCGCCACCGGAAATCTGAAAAAAGTTTCTCTCGAACTCGGCGGCAAATCGCCCAACGTGGTTTTCAAAGACGCCGACCTCGACACTGCCATTGCCGGCGCGGCCAGCGCCATCTTCTTTAATCATGGACAATGCTGCTGCGCCGGTTCGCGTCTCTACGTCGAGCGCCCCGTCTTCGATCAGGTCGTCGAGGGCGTATCGGCCAAAGCGAAAAAAATCAAAGTCGGCCCCGGACTTGATCCATCGACTCACATGGGCCCGCTGGTCTCCGAGGAACAACTCCAACGCGTCTGCAACTACCTCGAGATCGGAATGGCCGAGGGCGCAAAGGCCACATCCGGCGGCCGCAAAGTTGGCGGCCCAGGATACTTCGTCGAACCCACCGTGCTGGTCGATACCAAGGAATATATGAAGGTCGTGCAGGAAGAAATCTTCGGACCCGTCGTGGCCGCGATCCCCTTTGACAACCCCGAAGAACTCCTGTCCCGGGCCAACGATTCCATCTACGGACTCGCCGCCGGGATCTGGACCCATGACGTCTCCAAGGCACACAAGACCGCAGCCCTTCTGCGCGCCGGAACTGTCTGGATCAACTGCTACAACATCTTCGACGCCGCGCTTCCCTTCGGCGGCTACAAACAATCCGGCTGGGGACGCGAAATGGGCAAAGACGTTCTCAATCTCTACACCCAAACGAAAGCGGTGTGCGTGAAAATGTAGTTGTTGTTGCTTCGCCCACCATGAAACAAAGGCCACGCTGCAAAATCGGCGTGGCCTTTTTATTGTTGCTAACGAACTTGCTTACGCTGTCCCCGCTATTGAGCGGCAGGAATGAAACCGGTCAACGCTTCATTTCTTCTTTAGCGCTGCCGCGATCGCCTTCTCGGCCAAGGGCGCCATCACCGCATAGCCCGGTTTATTCGGATGCACTCCATCCTCTGACAACTCCGCCTTCATGCCAAGCTTTTCGTTGACCGTCGCCGAAAAGTAGTCGAGATAAATCAGCCCTTCCTTCGCAGCGTAGTCTTTCATCCAGTCATTCAAAGCGCGGATCTTCTCCACGGGCGCAATCTCCGGCCTCCAGGGATACTGCTGCACCGGCAGCACCGAGGCCAGCACCACGCGAATTCCGTTTCGCTTCGCCAGGTCCACCATCGAAGCCATATTGCCTTCGATCCCTTCCACGGAAATGGGCCCCGTGTTCTCCGCAATATCGTTCGTGCCCGCCAGAATCACCACGACCTTGGCCTGCAGGCCGATCACGTCCTGCCGAAAACGCACCAGCATCTGCGACGTCGTCTGCCCGCTGATCCCGCGATTCACATAGCCCTTGCCCGGAAATGAATCCGCCAGCGTCCAGGATTCCGTGATGGAATCGCCCATGAACACCACTCGCGCTTCTCCCTTCGCTGGCGCGCCGAGCTTGGCATCTTCGTCGCGAAACCGCGCCAGGTTCGGCCAGTCGCGTAAAGTAGTTTGCGCCGCTTGCAGCGATTCCTTTACTGCCGCGCACGGATCGGCGGCCTGCTCCTGCGCCATCGCCCCTCCCATCAAAACCAGTGACCCGGCTAAAACAAGAATTAGTTTCATCGAAAGTTATAACCTCGTATTCAAACAATCTACTATCGCCCAGCAGTTTCGGTATTGTGGATTCTTTCTATTTGCTGTGTCGGCAGGCCAGCGGCGTGACCGTGGAAGACTATCTGCTTTCCGTGGTCGAAAGCGCGGTGCTCCCAGCCAAGCAGCATACACTGTCGGTTGAGCAACGAGCGAAGGAGTTTGAGGTGTGGTCTGCTGGCCACCGTCCTACCCCTCCCCTCTCCGATTCCGCTGTCAGCCGCGACGCCATGTATGAAGGCCGCGACCACTGATGCGTGTCCTGGTCGACACGAACATCTTGCTCCGCAGTGCTCAACCGACTCACCCTCTTTGCCCTCACGCAACCCAAGCGGTTTCGAAGCTGATCCGGCAAAAAGACGCCGTCTTCTTCTGTTCCCAAAATATCGCTGAATTCTGGAACGTGGCTATGATGCGCGCCTCGTTGCCATCATGAACGTCTACGCAGTTGAGAGCGTCCTGACGTTTAACACTGCGGATTTCAAACGATACGGCAACATCACCGCGCTTCACCCCTCTTCCGTGCTCGCCTAGCAGGCTGCGGAAAAACTCCGATTCGCACCGGTTTGGGGAAGGGCACGACCGGGGTCCCCGGCAAGCCCGGTTTTGGCTTGCTGGGGTGGACGAGTTCCACTCGTGCCGTAAATGCCGTCCCTTCAACGGCGGCTTCCAGCCGCTGGGGGAATTCTGCCCTGCGAAAAGACTTTTTCCGCAGCCCGCTAGACGATCTTGGTTCGGCATGGAAACGTAGCGAGATTCGCGCTTAACGGGAGGTTTTGGTCTGTCAGCGATGGAGAATTTGGAGGCGCGGGTGAGAATCGAACTCACGATAGAGGTTTTGCAGACCTCGGCCTTACCACTTGGCGACCGCGCCCAACATCATTCAAAAAACGAAAAGCCCTAGCAAGCGCCGGGCTTCAAGAACTGGAGCGGGAGACGGGATTTGAACCCGCGACTTCGACCTTGGCAAGGTCGCACTCTACCACTGAGTTACTCCCGCCCAACCGCTTTATTTTACAGCACTCTTGCATGGACTGCCAAATTACTGCTGCCTGACCGCGGCCCGAACCCCGCAACTGCCGATTCCCCGAAACCGCTCGTCGGTGGCCTCCCACGCACTAGCCTTCCCGGATTGCCCTCTCTCACAAATCGCGCGCGGCAATTCGATCCGTCCCCATATAACGCTGCAAGGCCTCCGGAATGCGCACGCTGCCATCGGCTTGCTGATAATTCTCGACAATCGCCACCCAGGTTCGCCCCACCGCCAGCGCGCTGCCATTCAACGTATGCACAAACTCGGTTTTATTCTTGCCCTCTGGACGGTACCGGATGTTCGCCCGCCGCGCCTGAAAGCTTTCGAAATTCGAGCACGAAGAAATCTCGCGAAACAAACGCTGCCCCGGCAGCCAGACTTCAATGTCGTAAGTCTTCGCCGCCGAGAATCCGATATCGCCCGTGCACAGCGTCACCACGCGATAGTGCAGTCCAAGCTTCTGCAAAACCGTCTCGGCATTGTGCGTCAGCTTCTCCAGTTCATCGTACGAACTTTCGGGACGCGAAAATTTCACCAGCTCGACTTTCTGAAACTGGTGCTGCCGGATAATTCCGCGCACATCCTTCCCGTACGATCCCGCTTCGCTGCGAAAGCATGGAGTGTAGGCCGTCAGGCATACGGGCAAGCGCGCGCCGTCCAGCACTTCGTCGCGATACAGGTTCGTTACCGGAACTTCCGCCGTCGGAATCAGCCAGAGATCCTTCTCTCCATGCGGCACGCGAAACAAATCCGCGGCAAACTTCGGCAACTGCCCCGTCCCATACATCGACTCCGAATTCACCATGTACGGCGGCAGCACCTCGGTGTATCCATGCTCCCCCGTGTGCAGATCGAGCATGAAGTTGGCGAGCGCCCGCTCCAACCGCGCGCCCAGCGCCCAGTACACGGCAAAGCGAGCGCCCGACAATTTCGCGGCGCGGTTCAGGTCGAGCACTCCCAGTTGTTCGCCCAGTTCCCAGTGCGGCTTGGGTGTGAAATCGAATTTCGGAGGAGATCCCCAGCGCCGCGCTTCCACATTGTCGGCTTCGCTCTTCCCAACCGGCACGCCATCCTGCGGAAGATTCGGAATCGCAGTCAGAATCTCGCGCAGCCGCGCTTCCTGTTCCGCCGCCTTCTTCTCCGACTCGCCAATCTGCTCGCGCAGTTCCTTCGTTTCGTTGATTTGCGCCGAAGCATCCTGCCCGCTCTTCTTGAGCTTGGCAATTTCTTCGGACGCGCGATTTCGGCGCGCCTGCAAGGTCTCCGCCGCCGTGATCGCCTGCCGCCGGTCGGCATCCACGGTGCGAAAGTCTTTCAAGACTTCAGCGGCATTCATCCCGCGTTGCCGCAGCTTTTCTTCCACCAGCGCAAGGTTGTCGCGAACAAAATTTAGATCAAGCATTGTGCCTTAACTTTAGCTGAAAAATGCGGTTCCGTGCAGACTCTGGGCTGCTCCTTTTTAGCGCTGTCCACCTGCGAGGGGCCTGTCGACACTCGCCCGCTTTTTTGGTACTCTCAGGGTCGCACATTAAGGGTGCGCCCCATCCGCGGAAAGGGATTATCCCACCTTTTGCTTCTCGGCTGCACCACAACTCACTTTCTTCTTACCCGGCGAAGCGGATCGCGGGTTTTAAAGAAGGAGTGACCCTTGTCTCTACGCGAACTACCCGCACGCCCCAACCTTGAACATTTAAAAAAACAGGCCCGCACCCTGCTTCAGGAGCGCCTCGCATCGAACGCCGAGGCCACTGCTCGCTTCGAGGCTTTCTCGACTTCCTCCGAGCCCAAGCTTGCCGATGCCCTGCACATCGTCGCCCGCGAATACGGCTTCGACACCTGGCCCGCACTCAAGCTGCATGTCGAGGCCGGCTCTGAAGATCCGGTCCAGGCGCTGACCGCTGCCGTAAAAGCCAACAGCGCTGCGCTGGTCCGCGAGGTCCTCGCGCGCCACCCGTCCCTGCGTTCGAGCATCAACGAGCCGCTGCCGAACTACGGCTACCACGCGCCCGCAATCATCGCCGCCGTCAACCATGGCAACCGGGACATGATCGACGCTCTTCTCGACGCCGGCGCAAATATCAACGAGCGCTCGCGCTGGTGGGCGGGCAGCTTTGGAGTTCTGGACGCGGCCAGCGCCGAATTGGCTCCGTATCTCATCTCGCGCGGCGCTGTGCTCGACATCCACGCGGCCGCGCGCCTCGGAATGATCAGCCATGTCCGCGAGTTTCTCCGCGCCGATCCGCAACTGGTGCACGCTCGCGGCGGCGACGGTCAGCTTCCCCTCCACTTCGCATCCACCGTCGAAATCGCCGCCCTTCTTCTCGACTCTGGAGCCGACATCGAGGCCCGCGACATCGATCACGAGTCCACGGCCCTGCAGTATATGGTCTCGATCCGGCCCCATCGTCACGATGTCGCGAAGTACTTGGTCTCTCGCGGAGCACAGATTGATATCCTCGCGGCGTCCGCCCTCGGCGACCTTGCAGTTGTCGAACGCATTGTCAATGACGACCCGGACACGGTCCGCATCATCGTCAACGAACGCTACTTCCCGAAGATCGATCCCCGAGCCGGTGGGTGCATCTACATGTTCGGATTCGGGATCACCAAGACGCCGCACATCATCGCGCATCAGTTCGGTCACACCGCAGTCTTTGACTTCCTGATGCAGCGCAGCGCCCCGTGGCTACGTCTGGTGCAGGCCGCCGAAGTCGGCGATGAATCCCTGACCCAGCGAATTGTCCAGCAACAGCCCACGCTTTTTACCCGCCTTACCGCCATGGCTGCCCGTCGCATCGTCGGCGTAGCCGTGCGCAACAATACTCGCGCCGTGAAACTGCTGCTCGGGTACGGCTGGCCGTCCAGCGCTGTGCTCGAGAACAACCAAACCGCTCTGCATTTTGCCGCCTGGCACGGCAACGTCGCCATGGTCCGCGCTCTGCTGGATCACAAGGCTCCTGTCAACGTTTTTGAAAACCAATACGGAGGCAGTCCGCTCGCCTGGGCGCTTCACGGTTCACTGAACAGTTGGGAACGCGATAAGGGCGACTATGTGGCCGTCACCAAGGCGCTCCTTGCCGCCGGCGCGGAAATCCCGAAGCCCGAACGACCTCTCGAAGCCACCGAAGATGTTCTCGAAGTGATTCGGCAGCACGCACCCTGAGTCATTCCGCACCGCATCGACAGCCGGGCCATGATCGCGCTTTACTCCAGCTTTCATGGCCCGTCCGTCGCTACGCGGTCTCCGCATTCTCCTGTAAACTAGCTCGCGATGAGACTTCCCCGCTCTCTTTGCGTTGCATTGCTGTTGTTCGGCCTGATTTCCGGAGCTTTCGCCTCCGCCCATAACGCACGTCCCAAACTCATCGTCGTTATCGTCATCGACCAATTTCGCGCCGACTACCTCGAACGCTACCGCGATCAGTTTAGCGACGGAGGCTTCAAACTATTCCTCGATCGCGGCGCCTATTTCACCGACTGCAACTACGATTACGCCAACACTCGTACCGCTCCCGGACACGCCACCCTGTTCACAGGCGCCTACACCAGCGGCCATGGCATCGTCGCCAACGAATGGTGGGATCCGCAGAAAAAGAAGCGCGTAAGTTCGGTGGAAGACGACACCACCAAGCTCGTTGGCATCAAGAGCGACGCCCCTGGAGCGTCTCCGCACAATCTGATGAGCGACACCCTCGGCGACGAGTTAAAACTAGCCACCGGGGGCAAAGCTCGCGTCTTCGCCATCTCGCTCAAAGATCGCGCCGCCGTTCTCCCCGCCGGTTTTGCGGGAGACGCCGCTTACTGGATCGATCCGAAATCCGGCGACTGGATCACCTCGAACTACTACCGCCCTGATCTGCCCGAGTGGGTCCGCAACTTCAACACCGGCCATCGCGCGGATAAATACTGGAACCGCGAGTGGAAAGACAGCGACGGAACCGTCCTCGGATCGACCGCTCCGCGCAAGAACAAAGAAGGCATGCCCGCCAGTTTCTACGAAGTCGTCGGCTCCACCCCCTTCGCCAACGATTATCAATTCGACTTCGCCAAGGAACTGGTTCTCTACGAGAAATTAGGTGCGGGCGCGGCCACCGACCTGCTCGTCGTCAGCCTCTCGGCCAACGACATTCTCGGGCACCAAGTCGGACCCGACTCTCCCCAAATGCGCAGCATGGCGCTCGAACTCGACCGGCAACTCGCCGAGTTCTTCGACTTTCTCCGCCATCAGATCGGAATGGCCAGTATCTGGATGGCGCTCTCCGCCGATCACGGCGTCGCCCCGCTGCCGGACTTCGCAAAAACTCTGCGCCTGCCCGCCGCCAATCTCGATGCCAAGGCTGTGCGCGAACAAATCAACTCCGCGCTCTCGAAAAAATATTCCAGGAAAGCCGACTACATTCGCGATCTCGATTACCCGCTCGTCTGGCTCAACGAAGAAGCCTTCGCCGGGAAGGACGAACCCGCCGCCGAAGCCGACACCGGCGACGCCGTGAAACAAGCCGGACTCTCCGGATACTTCACCAAGTCGCAACTGGCTCGCGGCGAAACTCCCGCCAGCGAAATCGGCCTCCGTTACGCCCACAGCTACTCCCCCGAAGGGGGATGGTATGTGATCGGAATCCCTCGTCCCTTCCAGGTCGGAAGCGCGCACGGCACCGATCACGCGACGCCTTTCTCGTATGATACGCATGTGCCACTGGCCTTCTACGGTCTCGCCTTCCAACCCGGAACCTATCGCGGCCATGCTGAACCCGTCGATTTGGCGGTGACCCTCGCCTCGTTGCTCGGCATCAACGCGCCCGCTCAGGCCACTGGAAGAGTCCTGACCGAAGCCCTGCAACCGCCGCATCATTTAATGGCACCGTCGAGCGACCCGCTTGTTTCTCATCCCGCTACGCCGCCGCCCGGAGGAACGCAATGACGCCGATCCCCTCGCCCGACCTCAGCGTCACTTTCGCCGGAATCAATCTGAAGAATCCCGTCATCGCCGCGTCCGGCACTTTCGGCTACGGCATCGAATTCGAAGATATCGTCCATCTTGACCGGCTCGGCGGATTGGTCGTCAAAGGTCTCTCCAAAGAACCCATCACAGGAAACCCGCCGCCCCGCCTCTACGAAACCCCCGCCGGGATGCTGAATGCCATCGGCCTGCAAAACATCGGGGCGCAAGCGTTCCTCGCGGAAAAACTTCCGGCGCTGCGTGAAAAAAAGAATGTGGTCGTGTTCGCCAACGTCTTCGGATACAACCGCGCCGATTACGAACAGACGATTGCCATCCTCAACCAAGGCGAAGGGATCGCGGCCTACGAAATTAACGTGTCTTGCCCGAACGTGGCCCACGGCGGCATCCAGTTCGGCAGCGATCCCCTCTTGCTCGACGAACTCGTGCATAGGGTCAAGCGCGTGGCTGCGCGGCCGATCATCGTCAAACTCTCGCCGAACGTCACTTCGATCGCGCAGATGGCCCACGTTGCGCAAGAAGCCGGAGCCGACGCCATCTCGCTGGTCAACACATTCCTGGCCATGGCGATCGATCCCGAAACCCGCCGTCCCCGGATCGCCAACGTAACCGCCGGACTCTCCGGCCCCGCTATCAAACCGATTGCGCTGCGCATGGTCTACGACGTAGCCCGCGCTGTAAGAATCCCCGTAATCGGCATGGGCGGAATCACCACCGCCACCGACGTCGTGGAATTCATGCTCGCAGGAGCAACCGCCGTGCAGGTAGGAACCGCAAGTTACTTCGATCCCGTGGCCACAGAAAAGCTGGTGGAAGAGCTAACCACCTATTGCCGCGAACACCGCATCGAACGCGTCAGCGAGTTGACCGGCGGCCTGCTCACCGATTGATAAATCGCGACCTTGTTTCCCGCGTTATCCTGGGCGAAGCGAACGACCTGCTTTCGCCTGTACTGAACAACATCTCTCACGGGTGGCCCATTCTAAATTTCGGTAGTGGCTCAATTTGAAAATCACTGACCTTTCCAGTTCTAACCGATCCGTGTAATCATGTGCTCATGGCAAGAAGCCACGATTTTTTCGTTAACGCGCAGCGTGTAGTCGAGCAGGCTATCGGTGAGCGCATGGGCGGTACTCCACTCGGAGATGGTAAAAATCCTGCCGCCGTTGCGCGTGGTAGAAGCGGCGGCAAGAAGGGCGGCAAGGTAAGAGCCGCCGGACCCACGCAAGAGCAACGCACTGCGATAGCGAAAAAAGCAGCCCGAAAACGTTGGAGCGATAAATGGCATCAAAGCCTCTTCGGGAGGACGCACCTGGGGTGGTGCCCTCCCGAATCAGCCGCATCGGGTACTAGTTGAGAATCAGCTTTGACTTCTTGCTCACGCAAGACTTGCAGTCACAGGCATCTTCCCCTACGTGGTGCTCGTAGGGCTTGCTGGTTTCATCGGTAACCAGCCACAGAACCGGAGCAGTATGAACTGCACTTGGGGTGAGGGTCTTATCTGACATGGCCAAACTGTTCCTTTCGTCAGAAGAAGGCGATCCGTTGGGGCATCTAAACCCGCGCGGTTCGACGCTTTCGTTGTTATCGAGTCCCCTTCGTAGTCCCGGTTGGTAAGGCCGGTGACCAAGGTAACTCTTGCGAAGAACTTGACAAATTCGCGAATTGGCCGGATACTTACAGGGTTCCAAAGGAATGCCCTGGTAAGGCGTTCCGTGCCCGTAAACTCGCATCACATTTTGAGTCTCTAAAACGCCACCTTCCTTTTAGCCAAATTGGGGTGGCGTTTGTTATTTCGCTTCAACTTCGTCATCCTCCGGATTGACCCCAACTTCATCAATCTTGACCACTACATCATCCGGATTGCTCGAGACAACGCCTTTTTCCACTTTTTTGGACTGCAGCGGCTTGTAGTTCGGAGTCCATTCCTTCAATCCCCACTCGCCATTGATGTTAACGATGTCGCCCACTTGTAGTTGACGGCGGCGCAGAACCGCATAGGCAGTGTTGTAGGCAGGCTCCGGAGCACCACCCTGCATCAACATTTTGATGATGTCGGGAGTGCTGAGTCGTCGTCGCTGAATAGTGAGGAGCTTCTTGGTTGCCTCAGGGATGCTCATTCCCAAGAACGCGTCGGGTGGGATGGAGCCGTTGGAAGATGCTGCCAGAGATGCGCCAATCGTCCCGGTTGGTCCCATTCCAGCAATGGCACGTATCGCTTGGAGAGCCGTCTGCAACTGCGCAATTCGTGCTTCCAGATCGGCCACTACAGCTTCGTAGTTAATCGGGTCGGTCATAAATACCTCGTTTTCTAAGGGCTTTTGTGGTATTATCAAAAGCAATGGGAGCCGGTTTTCCGGCCCCATCGCGGCCTGAGGAGTTTCCTTAACCTCTCACCCTTCCAAGGGGTGCGCGGGTCTTCTCATACCGTTTCACCTCCAGCCGGAGTTCGAGAGATTGCTCGCGAGGCTTTCTCGAATTTCCGGCGTCGTTTTATAACAACTCTTACATTATACACGAAACTAGCGGAATGATGTCGTCCGCGACAGGAATATTTTTTACCCCGACCGACCACGCTATGCGTGTGCTTGTGTCAATAGCTATATTCCTGTGTGCTGTATAGCATTTTTGCATTTGTACTTTGCGAAATTTAGAGTGGGGATGTTGGAAGCTGCCCCCTAACTCATACATTCCAAAATACCTTACGCGTAACTCCTTTAGAATCAAAGACCAATCCTCGAATTCCCCCTAAATCTCTGACTCTAAGAGACCGCGACAGGAGGGGGTCGAAACGTCACGCGCCTACATTCCGCCCCGCCGAAAACCTTGTCAATACCCCAAATCCCCAGTCTTCGTCCTAACTAGCTCACTCAATGGCAGATATATTTTCCCGTAACATGTCCGTTTTCCCCTCTGAATTTGAAATAATAGATATAGAGACAAAAATAAACGAAGAAATCAGCGCGGCCCCAGGGCCGCGTTTCTATTTTGCGGTGTGGAGTGCGAATTATGGTGAATTATCCGATTGAAATCCGGCGTTGCCGGCATGTTAGGACCAATGGGACGCAGTGCGGGTCTCCGGCGCTCAAGGCCAAGGAATTTTGTTACTTCCACGAACAGAACCAGCCGCAGCCGGTCGAGCTTTATATTGATGGCCAACGATATGCCGATGGCCAGATTGTGCTGCCCGTGTTTGAAGACGCGCATTCGATTCAGACCGTGATCCGGCAAGTGGTGCAGCTGATGCTGTCGCGGCGAATCGACCGCAAAGATGCGGGCGTGTTGCTCTATGCGCTGCAGATCGCGGCCGGGAATCTGAAGACGATGCTGGCGGAAAAAGCCCGTCCGACGCAGGTTGTGGTCGAACCCGAGAAGGCGGCCGAGACGCCGCTGGGCATGACTCCGTGGTCGGCGAGCGGGCAGGGACACGATCGCGACCAGGCGGCGGGAGACGAAGAGGACTCGGAGAATTCGCAGGGGCACCCGGTCTCTGCGGAGGAGTGCTATGCGTCGATGAGCGACCAGGAGATTATCGCGCTGACCCGGGGCATGCAAGAGATGGGATTGATTGGCGACACCGACGCGCAGGAGAACATTATCCGCGGAGACACTGAGCCGGTAGTTCCCGCGATGAAGCAGTTGCGCGCGGAACAGGAGAGTCAGATTTCGTCCTCAGCGCATAGGGCGGGATGAGTGGTGAAGCGAATTCATCGCGAAGAATGCGGTGAGTTGGCCGTCAGGTCAGACCCGGCGCGAAAAGTAAATTCTGTCTCCGCGAAATCCTAGCGCCCGCTCGTATACCAGATCGATCCCGGCGATTGATAATTCATGCCTTCGCCCCAGACCACTTGCGTCTCTCCGTGGTTATCGATCGCGATCCCGAAGTAATCTCCGAATGGAAAGCGGAAACCGCCCGCGCCGATGTAATGGTAGCCCGGCACATAGCCCGACAAGCGCGTCTCTTCGCCCCAGGTCGCGCCGCCGTTGCTCGAACTTCGGTAGTAGGTGTTCCAGAAAGGAGTATTTCGCGAGATGTTTCGCGCATCCATCCAGGCGATGCGCACGTCACCCGCGTTCCCGGCCACAATCGCGGGAAATCCGTGTTCCACGCCCGCCGCAGCCATCGACACATTCACCCGCGGCAACCAGTTTGCTCCACCATTGGTCGACGAAGAAAAATAAATCCGCTGCGGCCCCAGCGGTGCGTTGCCTGCGCTCCACAAAGCATAGAGCGTTCCGTCGCCGTCCGAAGTCAACGCCACCTGCGCGCCCAAAAATCCCTCGCCGCACTCCTCATCCTTGCACTCGGGAGCCGCCGCCGAAACATCCAGCAGGGTCGTGCTCCATCCCTTGCCCGCATCCGGGGATTTCGCGATGTAAAGGTTCACCGAGCCGCGCGCGCCTCCGGCCTTCGAATATGACGCCCACGCCAGATACGCATTGCCCGCCGGATCCACCGTAGCCGCTCCCAACAGCGACCATCCTGGACGGCTGTCGGCGTTCACCCGCGTCGGCGTAAAACTTCGCCCGCCATCCTGCGACGCCGCCACCCACACTTCTTCTTCATGATTAAAAGCCACGTAAACGTTCTGCCCCCGCACGGCCAGCGCCGGCTTATCCAGTTCCACGTCGCTGCGCACCGCCAGGGTAAAATTCCAAGTCGCACCCAAATCCGAAGACTTCGCCAGCATCACCGCGCGCTTGCCATTCTGCAGCCACGCCGCATACACCGTGCGCCGGTCCGCCGGATCCACCTCAATCTGCGCATCAAACTGCCCCGTACCCGTTTCCAGCATCACCCGCGGAGTTTGCCACGTCTTGCCGTTGTCCCCGCTAGCCACCAGCAGCATCGTGGGCACACGGCAGTCCTTGCAGTCGGGCACTTGTCCATAATGCGGATAAAGAACGTAAACCCGCCCTGAACCGTCCGCCGCCACCGCCGGTTCCCACTGGTCGCCGCTGGTCAGCCCAACGCGCCGCTGCGCTGTAAATTGCGGAGCCGCCGCAAATGCCACACCAGTCAAGGCAAGCAGCAGGGCAAACAGCCTTGGAGCGACGAATTTGGAGTAAGCGGAGCGCATCAAAACTCAGGCCGGAGGGAAGAAAAACGAGCCCTAACTCAAAACTTTATCCCGATCCCGTCCGCCGGTCAACCACAGCCTTGCCCACCCCAACACCTCGGGCCGACGGCGCCCGCGCTCAGCCTGCGGTCAACAAAATCGGCGCGCCGGAAGTTACCACCAGCGTGTGTTCAAAGTGTGCTGAGAGTGAGCGATCTCCGGTCCGCACCGTCCAGCCGTCCTTGTCGGTGAAGACCCGGCCCGACCCGCTGGAAATAATCGGCTCCACCGTAATCACCAATCCCTCATTCATCACCTGTCTTGCCTGCGGGTCGGCGTAATTCGGCACATGAGGAGCTTCATGAATCGTCCGCCCAATACCGTGTCCGCCCAATTCCCGAACCACCGAGAATCCCGACTTGCGCACTTCGCGCTCGACCATCTTTCCAATCTCAAACACCCGGAAACCCGCCCGCGCCACCAGCATCGCCTTGTGGAAAGCCCGCTCCGCGCATGCCATCAATTGCTCCGCCTGCGCACTCACGCGCCCGACCGGAACCGTGATCGCCGCGTCGGCCATAAATCCGTTTTTCTCCACGGTGACGTCGAGCTTTACCAAATCGCCTTCCTTAAGTTCGCGCTCGCCCGGAATTCCGTGCACCGCCTCATCGTTCAAGCTGATGCAGCTCGCTCCCGGAAACTTGTACACCATTGACGGAGCCGATCGCGCCCCGTTCGCTGCCATAACCTTTGCCCCCGCTTCATCCAGGTAACGCGTGGTCACGCCCGGACGCACTTCCGCCTTCATCGCGTCCAGCACCAGGCGCACAACCCGGCCCACCGCCTTTAGAGACCGCAATTCCTGCTCATCCTGAATGCTCAAGGCTCGACTCCCTTCGTTCTTCCGATCTTGATTAGAAGCTACCGCATCCGAGGTGTTTGGTATAGATGGGTCAAAGTGCGGCCTGAGGCTGCGGGTCAAAATGGCCATGACAAATCACCGCGCAATCTTCACAAAACTTTACCCGTAATAGGAAGATACTGAACCTGAAGATCGATATCGCGTTTCATTAAGCTTTGATAGGAGCAATATGCCTCGAACCACCAGACTGGAAACCTTCTGCATCGCTGCTTTGATAGCGTTGCTGGCCATTCCAATCGCAACCGCGAAGAAAGTGCCGGACCCGCCCGCGGCCCCTGTTCCCATCCAGGTGCTCACCGGAAAAAGCGTTTTCATTTCCAACAGCGAGAGCACCGCCGATCTTATTTTCGGAGTGCCAAACCTGACTTACGATGTGCTCTATGCGCACATGAAGAGCTGGGGAAAGTATGAACTGGTACCGGCTCCCGCCGATGCCGACTTGATCTTCACCATCAGTTTCGTCATCTCGCTGAACCAGCAGCTTCGCCTCGTGGTTCTCGATCCTAAAACCCACGTTGTGCTTTGGACATTTGCCGAACGGGTAGAGCCCTGGGCCCGCCAATCGACTGGCCGCAGGAACTTCGACGAGACCATGTCTAAGCTTGTCGACGACATTAGAACCCTGACGGCTCCAACCGCGGCCGCGCCCGATGCTAGCGCGCCCAACAAGTAACCAGCTCAGCTATTGCAGCTTCGCGTACTCCGCTTTGGCTTGTTTGAGAATCGGAATGTCAGGGTCCGCGTCTTTCCAGAGGTTGAGAAAGTCTTTGTACGCCGTAAGCGCACGGACGCGCGCCGCATCGGCATCCGCGCCCTCTGCGGCTTTCGATTGCATTGCGTTAGCGCGTGCCACTCCCACGTGCGCCAGCGCTCCTGTCCAGCAGTTCCAGACGATGCCGTTGTGGTCAAGAATCTTCTGGAATTCGGCGGCGGCAGCACTCCCTTGCCCGGACGCGAGATAGGCCTCTCCGCGCAGGTAAATGTCGTACAGGCAGGAGATGTTGTTCACGAACAGAAATTCTCCGAACTCGATTCGGGAGGCGGCTTGCAAAGCATCCAGTGCGGCAGCAGGATTCTTTCTGTCCAGCGCCACTTGCGCACGAATCGCAGGCAGCCAGAGCGACTGCATCTGCGTATCGAGCGGGAAGCGTTTCCCCAAGTCGCCCTCTAACGCCTCAGCTCGCGCGGTATCTCCCGCAATGGCCATCGCCAGCGCGGCTTCAGCTTCCGCTCCCGGACTTGCCGGAGCCAGCTTTAGAGCCTTCTCCGCCTCCCGCCGCGCTTCCGCGGGATGGCCGTACGCCGCTTCTTGCTGAGCGCCAATCGCCTGCCATACCGCACCGTTTTCTTTGCTGTCGGCACGGATCGCAGAGTCGACCGCCCGCTGCGTCAGTTCCCGCGCTTTGCCCAGACGGCCACCATAGGCTTCGGTGTCGGATGCAAGCGCCAGCCCGACGTTCTCATGCTGCGGTTTGCTCAGAAACCATTTTTCCTGTTCCGCCATGGCCGCCGCGTCTCCCTGGACGAAGGCAAGCCCGTAGAGCGACGAGTGGTACAGGTAATGATTCACCTTTTGCGCTGGCGCCTGGTCTAGAATTCGTCGCGATTCATCAAAGCGCTGCAGGGCGATGGTGCAACTGGCGACGTTCTCGTACGAAGACACGTCATTCGGCGCCACACGCAAGACCTGGCGCGCTACCTCCTCAGCTTTTTCATACAGCCCCTCTGAGGTATACACGAAGCTCAAGCTGGTGTAGGCGCCGTCGGCATGCGGATAACTCTCAATCTCCTGCTGATAGGTCTGAGCGGCCTTGTCCAATTCGCCCGTGACACTCGCATAATAGTCGGCTGTAATCGCCAACTTTTCCCGCTCGCTGGCGTGGTCACGCAACTGGAACGCCTTGGTGTAGTACTCGCTGGCCCTCCCTAACTGTTCGATACTGTAGTAGTCGCTGCCTACCGCGCTATAGCCCATGGCAAAGTTCGGATCGAGCTCGATGGCGCGTTGGTCGTAAGGCAGGGATGCGGCGTGGCCGTTCTCGCTGTCCGCTTTCTGGCCCAGGCTGTACGCTTTCAGCGCTTCGAGCGAAGAGGTCGTAGCCTCGGCCAGCGGCACATCAAACTTCTGCACGGTCGACAGCGATTCCCCGAGTTCAGCGCGCAGCTTCGTTGCCGCTTTGCCCAGCGCATTGAGCACCTTTTCCTTCGACGCCGCCGTCACCTGCTCCTCGGCGAGCGCGTCGCCGCTCTGGCAGTTGACTGCCTTAAGGTCCACCACATATTCGCCGCCCAGAATGCTGATGGCTCCGGCAATGTATGCCTTGCTGTCTGCCCGCTGGCAGACTTCGCGCGCTACTTCTGGCGTCAGTTTCGTATTGGCGGGGCGCGTCATCTCCTGCAAGGTCTTCGCAATCTGGCTGCCGGGAAGCACATTCAGAAAAGGCGACTGGCGCAGAGAAACCCCGAGCGCCGTCTTCAACGTGTCGTCGAGGACCGCATCGCCCGTGCTGTTGGCAAAATCGGCGAGCACAACCGTGTCTTTCTCGGTCAGGAGCTTGCTTTGCTGGCGCAAGCGGTAATAGTAGACTCCGCCGGCCGTCAATCCGACCGCAAGAGCAACGAGCATGGCGAGCAGAGCAGGCAGCGCACTCTTTCGGCGCGTTTCCGCCGGGATTGCTCGCACCGCCTCGGACGCTTTCGCCACCGCAATTGGCCCCGAGGACAGGCTCGAAGTCCGTCCTGAGGGCGGGCCTAAAGACGGCGCCGAAGACGCCACCGCCACCTGCCCGCTCTCTGTGTCCCGCTTCAGCCGTTGCAGATCCGCGCGCATCTCCGAGGCATGCTGGTAGCGCAGCGCGCGATCTTTCTCCAGAGCTTTCAGGATGATCGCTTCGAGTTGCACCGGCAATTGTGAATTCCACTGGCTGGGCGTTTCCGCGGCTTCGTGAAGAATGGCCCCATACGTCGCTCCGGCGGTCTCCCGATCGAAAGGCAGCTTGCCGCTCGCCATCTCATACAGCGTCACGCCAAAAGAAAACAGATCGGTGCGCTCGTCTAATGTCTTCCCCGCCACCTGTTCCGGCGACATGTAGTTCATCGTGCCTAACGTTATGTCCTTCGCCGTAAGATCTTTCTCTTCGAGCGTCGGATCGCCAATGGTGGGATCCTCCGACCCCGCGCTCGATTCTCGTTTCACGCCAGAATCTGTTCTCTTCGCCAGCCCGAAGTCGAGAATCTTGGCATGCCCGCGCTTGGTGATGAAGATGTTGCTCGGCTTAATATCCCGATGAATGATCCCCGCCGCATGCGCTGCGTCGAGCGCGTCGGCGATTTCGATGGCAAGAGATAACAGCACATCGATTTCCACCGGACGTCCGGCGATGCGGTACTTCAGCATGACGCCGTCCAGGAATTCCATGGCGATGAACGCCCGGCCCTCTTCCTCGCCGATGTCGTAAATCGTGCAGATATTGGGATGATTCAGCGCCGATGCGGCCTGCGCTTCGCGGCGGAAACGGGCCAGAGCATTCGGGTCGCCTGCGACGTCGTTGGGCAGGAATTTCAGCGCGACAAAACGCTGCAGCCGCGTGTCCTCCGCCTTGTAGACCACGCCCATGCCACCGCCGCCGAGTTTCTCGAGGATGCGGTAGTGCGAAACGGTCTGCCCAATCATTGGGCCAAAATCCTACGCCTGTGGTTCGTTCGGGTCAATGAAAGGCAGAAAGGGGAGATAATAAGAAGCAGGAGAAAGCGGAGCCGTCGCACAATCGTTGCTGCCCTCGACTCGCGATCCGCGTCGTCACGACCCCGTGAATTTCACTCGAATCTCTTCCGGCAGCCGGTCGCGGATCTCCGCCGGCAGCCGGTCATGCACGTGTCGCGCGCCCAGCATCGCCACATCCACCACCGCCATCGGCGCTGGAGTTGCCACCGCTACCACCAGCCAGATCAGCGCCGACAACGCAAAGCCCGCGAGTGCGCCGACCTCCAGCCAGAACGCATGCCGCAGCCCAAAATGGTGGATCACCGCAAACGCCAGCAAAAACGCCGCCGCCGATGCCGACGCCAGCACAATCAGCGAAATGTCGATGATCCGATGAATCTTCTGCCGGCTCCGGCAACGAGCGCACGCTGCAAAGTGCGATTCGTAGTCGCCGCGCATCTCCGGCGCCAGTCCGGAAATATCGTACCGCCATCCCGCAAGGATTTTCCCCACCATCGGTTCCACACAATCATTCATAAGAGGCTATAACCGGATGGATTCGAGAACTGCAGTCTGGGTTGCCAGCAACACGCGATTGCCCCACAACCCCTGGCGTGGGCCGAGCGCCTGTTCGGCTGCCGCACGCGCGATTTCGGGATGGTTATTCTGTTCAGAAAGATGTGCCAGAATTACGTACTCGGCTCCTCCATCATAGTCGCCGGAGAAAAATTCCGCGAGGGCCTCATTCGACAGATGCCCCACCCGGCTCATCACCCGCTGCTTCACCGACCACGGATACGGCCCCGAGCGCAGCATCTCGACATCGTGATTCGACTCCATCACTAGTACGCTGCATCTCCGTAAATGGTTCCGCACATTGGTCGGCATATAACCGAGGTCGGTGGCGAACCCGATCTTCACACCCTCCGCGCGAAACGTGAACCCCACCGGATCGGCCGCGTCATGCGGAATGGTAAACGGCATCACTTCGATATCGCCCACGCGAAAACCGCGCCCGGCGGAAAAATGCTCCGCTTTCGGCAGTTCCGGAAGCGCTCCCTCGGCGTCGCGCACCGCCCGGCTCCACGCATGATGGGTTGGCGCAGTCAGATAGACGGGCACATTCAGCTTCTTCGCCAGACGCTGCAGTCCCGCAACATGGTCAGAGTGCTCGTGCGTAACGACGATCGCGGTAATTTCTTCGGCGCGTTCCCCCAACGCCTTCAGGCGCTTGAAAGTCTCGCGGCCCGAAAGCCCCGCATCCACCAGAATTCGCGTCGAACTAGTTGCCACCAGCGCACAGTTCCCACGGCTGCCGCTCGCCAGCACCGACACCGACACTCCCATAGCCGTAGCTTACCCCCACCGGCTGTGGAAACGGCAATAGTTTTTCGCTATCCAGTACCTTGGGTGAGAACCGTTGCCCGGAAACGCTGTCGAGTTCTAAATCCCAGAAGAATTGATATTCACCAAATCAGACCAAGCAGCGCGCCCACAATCGCCACCGCAAACAGAAACCAGGCAGATTTCATCCCAGAAGCCTCCCAGGGACCATGGATCGGCAGAAAAACTGAAATCCATGAGCCACGGAGAGCCCCCGCCGATTACGCTGGTCCTCCCAGTTCGAGTACAGACGTAACTAGTGGACCGAGATCGCTCACGACCGAGAATGTTAGAGTCCACCGCGGCTTCAACTACTCCGCCCTGCCTGGAGAAGCAAATCGGCTCCAAAACGTTGTAAACTTCTGATCTTGAAAACAGGAGGCCTGACGGAATGGCAGCTCAAGATTTCAATTCCAAAGTGGACGCCTACCTCGAAAAGGCTCAGCCCTTCGCACAACCCATCTTGATTCACCTGCGCGACCTGGTGCACAAAGGCTGCCCCAGCGTCGAAGAGACCATCAAGTGGAGCCGCCCTTTCTTCGAGTATCGCGGCGCGATTCTGTGCAACATGTCGGCGTTCAAATCGCACTGCAGTTTCGGCTTCTGGGGCGAAGAGATCGGCGCAGTCCTCCGTGACGCCAAGGCTCTGCGCGGAGATGGCATGGGTTCGCTCGGCCGCATCGCCAGCGTCGATGACTTGCCCTCCGACAAACTGATGCTCGGCTGGATCCGCCAAGCCGCGGACTTTGTCGAAAGCGGCCACTACACCAGTCCCATCGCCGCCCGGCGCAGCGTGGTGAAGGCCCCGAAGCCTCCCGTCAGGGTGCCTGCGGAGTTCACCTCAGCCTTGCGGAGAAGCAAGAAAGCGGCTGCCGCCTTTGCCGCCTTCAGTCCCAGCTGTAAACGCGAATATGTGGAATGGATTTCGGAGGCAAAACGTCCCGAAACCCGCGACAAACGAATCGCAACCGCGATCGAATGGATCTCCGAGGGCAAACAGCGCAACTGGAAATATCAAAACTGCTAACGCCATCGCGCCGAAACTCGATGGATGGACAACTTGATGGATGACCGCTCCAAAGGCTGCGGAAAAACTCCGCTTAACGCCAGGTTGGGGAGGGGAGTAGGTTCCACAGGCTGCGGAAACTCCCTTTCGCGAAGGTTTTGGGGAAGGGCATGAGTTCCACTCGTGCCGTAAATGGCGCACAATCCACGGCGGCTTCCAGCCGCTGGGGACTGCCGCCCGGCGACACGACTTTCCCGCAGCTTCTCCAGCCCTCAGTGCAGTCATCCGTACAGAGCAGTCCGTCATTGCGTCGCTCACTTCTTCGCAAACAGATTATCAACCACCCCGCGCCCAACTGCTCCGCCATACGCCCCGGCTATGCCCGGAACAAACGCCAGAAATGATTCGTAAACCTGCGCCCGCTCCGGCTTTTCCGAAAGGTAAAAATAGGCCAGCCACTCCACCACCGGAACAAACACTCCCACCAACACGACCCAGCGCCAAGGCTTGCGGGGACTCAGAAATCCCAGCAGAATATTCGCCATTAACACCACCATGGCCGTTAAGAGCAGATCGCCTACCTTAATGTCCAACCACCCCGCTGCGGCTCCCGAGAGCGCCGCCGCCAGGTAATAAAATCCGTCCCCTCCGGCCTTTCGCGGCGGGAGAAATTCTTCCAGGCCCTTTGCCATAATTTTTATTTGGCGACTCTAGTGATCGAGAGATGCTCGAGCTGAAATAGCGTCCTACGTCACCTCTTTTCACCACGGAGACACGGAGAAACCCCTGAACTCGCAAAAGCCAGACGCACACAGTTTTGCCAGGCAGTCAGGTTTCTCCGTGTCTCCGTGGTGAACAAACCACATTAGGACAGTACCCTAAACCCACCACTTTCTATTGCGAATAACTATAGAACCCGCGCCCGCTCTTCCGTCCCAGCCAGCCCGCGTCCACCATCTTGATCAACAGCGGACAAGGCCGATACTTCGGATCTCCCAGCCCATCCTGCATCACTCGCATAATATCCAGACAAACATCCAACCCAATAAAATCGGCCAAAGTAAGCGGCCCCATCGGATGCGCCATCCCCAACTTAAACACTTCATCCACCGCCTCCGCCGTCGCCACGCCTTCCATCACCGCATACATGGCCTCATTCAACAGCGGCATCAGCACACGGTTCGAAACAAATCCGGGAGCGTCGTTCACCTCCACCGGCGTCTTCTCCAGTTTCACCGCCAGCTCGCGAACCGTTTCAAATGTGGCCTGAGAAGTTGCGAGACCCCGAATCACCTCGACTAACTTCATCACCGGCACGGGATTAAAAAAATGCATTCCAATCACTTTGTCTGCTCGACCAGTCAGCGCCCCCAACTTAGTAATAGAAATTGAAGACGTGTTCGAAGCCAGAATTACCTCGGGCCTTGCTAGCCGATCCAACTCGCGAAAAATCTCCGCCTTGACCTCGAATTTTTCCGTGGCCGCTTCAATCACCAGATCGCAACCCGCCAACTGGGAGCGATCCACCACTGCCGTAATCCGTCCCAGCGTGGAACCTTTATCTTCCGCCGAAATCTTGCTCTTCGCGACTTCCCGATCCAGGTTCTTGGCAATCGTCGCCAGCCCGCGGTCCAGAAATCTCTGCTCCACATCGCAAAGTGTCACGCTGAATCCCCCGCGCGCAAAGACATGAACGATCCCATTGCCCATCGTCCCGGCGCCAATCACTCCCACTCGCTCGATCGCCATAACCACCTCGTCAGGTAAGGAAACTGGAAAGTCTAGCAGACTACGACCGCAATCCCCATTTCGTAACGCGCCCCTCGTTACGAAGGACGTAGTCCGCTTCGTTTTCCCTTGGCCTCCACGATTGCCGATGACAAGATTGAAGACACGCCCATGAATAGTCCTACGCGAAGCGCCCTTGCGAGTTTGATCTTGCTGCTGGCCGTGTCTCTGTCCGTCGCAGCGCAAAACCCTGCCCACGAAGGATCGGGCGGCAACGAATCCGGCAGAATTCTTTCCCTTGAGAACTCATGGAACCAGGCTGAAACCAGGCACGATAAGAACGCCATGAGCCTGCTGATCGCCGACACATTTGCCTATACCGACGTGGATGGAAGTTTTATGAACCGCGAGCAGTGGCTCGATCACGTCAAAAGCGAAGCCGATGAATATGAGACTCTCGCCAACACTGGTATGCAGGTCCAATTCTACGGCGATGCCGCCGTCGTAACCGGAGATTATCACGAGCGAATCCGACTGAAAGGCAAGCCAGTCGTGCGATCCGGCCGCTTCACCGATACTTGGATTCGTCAGAATGGCCAGTGGAAGTGCGTCGCCAGCCAGTCCACGCTGACCACGCACTAGCTCCGTCAACGCAGAGCGGTCAAAACAACGGGCATCCCGAGAAACTTGGGATGCCCGTCCATTTCTCTTTCTATCACTGGTTCGCTACACGCCCTCCGGCTTGTCCTTTTTCTTTTTTTCCTCTTCCTGTTTTTTCTGCTCCGGCGTCTGCTTCGCCGGTTGTTGATGCTGCGGAGGCGGCTCCGGCCTTGTCTGAGCAGGCGGAGGCGTTTGCGGTCGCGCCGGCGGCTGATTCGGCTCCGGGCGGTTATTGGGTTGAGCCGCAGGCGGACGATTATTCTGCGGCGGTGGCGGCGGTGCTGGCCGATTTGCCTCGGGCCGATTCTGCTGCGGAGGCGGTGGCGCTGGCCGGTTGTTTTGCTGCTGCACCGGTGGCGGAGCCGGACGACTCGGTTGCGGAGCCGCGTTCATCGGCCGCTCGTTGTTCGTATTCGCAGGAGCCGGCTGATTCGGACGGTTCATCGGCTGGTTCGCCGGAGCTGGAGCCGGTTGTCCCGGTCGGCCTGCATTCGGCTGGTTTCCCGGCTGATTCATCGGATGTCCCGTGGTCGGCGTCGCCGCTTTCCCGGGAGGCGCCTGCTTGACCATCGGACGCGCTGCCGCAGCCGCTGCTGGATGCAAGGTCTGCAGCTCCTGCCTCGACAGCGGCTGCCCTGGATGTGCTGCCAGCGCCTGCTGTTTTTGCGCAAACGGCACGGGCGGCGGAGGCGGCGTACGGTTCGCCACGACCGCGCGATTCATGATCGCCGCTGGCGGTGCGGCCACGTGACCTGCGCTCGCAGCGTTCCCTCCCAGCACGCTCTGCCTGGAAGGAACCACCGCTGCTGCCCTGCTCACCGATGCGCTGGCGAGTTGCTGCGGAGTTACCGCCACCGCTGCCCGCGCCACCGGCTGCGCGCTCGCGAACGCAGTCTGCGGAACCGCCATCACCGCACCCTGAACGTTCCGGTTCGCATACGTGACATTGGTGATGGTCGTCGTTTTATTGATGATCGTGGTGTTGTAGACGTTCGTGATGACGGTCGTATTTACGGTGGTGTTGCTGACATTGACCTGGTTCATGTAGCCGCGGCTCACCGGGTACGACGGCACGTAAACCTCCCGTGGACCCAGTGGGAACCATGCTATGTTGCCGCCGAAACCCATCCCGCCGCCAACAAACACGACCAGCGCGGGCGCGTATACCGGGCGCACATCCACCGGTCCCGGAATCCAGCCCCAACGTCCGCCGACCGTTACCCAGCGTCCGTAGTGGAACGGCGCATAGCCCCATTGCGAATCATCAACCCAGGTGTATCCCCAAGGCGAAATCCAAGCCCAATGCCCCGTATGATAAGGCGCCCAGCCCATTTCCACCCGACTCGGGAACCATACGTGCCCGTAGTTATAATCGTCGCGCCACTCGCCGAATTCATCCAGATCTTCGAACCCCACGACCTCGGGCGAAAGATAGCGAGCGGAGGGCGACATTTCAAAGCGGCGATCGCGCCCATAAGCCCATTCATCAAATCGATCGGGACCGCCAATGTCTTCGACGTCCGCGTAGAGCGAATCCGTCCCGCTGAAACTGCCTCGTTGTCCCGCGTAAAGCGTATAAGTCTGCCCATTGCCCGTCGCTTGGCCGCCGCCATCCCGCACCGCGACTACCGTGTAGGCACCGTCGTCCGTGGCCTCAACCCGATATCGTCCCGGCTGAGAAACGGTAAACGCCAGATTCGGCGTGTCGATCTCGAAGTAGTCGTAAGACGGGTCGATTCGGCGCACCCGAATGTTGATCGCCCCCGATGTCAGTTGGATTTGAACCGTATGGTCATCCAGATTCAGAAACGAAAAGCCGGTGTTCTCGCGCAAGCGGATCACCGAAGATCCCAGTTGCAACTCGGCCCGCGAGTTCTGATCGGTCCATAGCCTGTCGCCGGTCGTGATGGGGCGGTTCGGAACAGCCTGCACCCAATCCGATTCTCCGGCAGGCTCAAACGACACCGATCCCTCGATCAACCCGAGTCGCGCCACGCGCGTCGGAGGGTCGTCCTGTTGATCGTAATCTTGCGCGGAGACTCGTGTCGGCAAAAATGCAATCGCGATTGCCAGTGCCAGCCATGCGCTCCACCAGCTTAATTTCTTGAGTTCTTTTGTCATTATGGTCATGGATTCTCTTCTCTCCGAAAATATGTCTTCAGCAGGTTCTCTGTTGCGAACCCTAAGGTTCGAGAAATGTTGCTCCGGCGATTTCTTTACACTTATGCTTATGAAATCGCAGGGCTAAGCCTGACCTCAAGCCCATACGCCCGTCCACAAAAAAGAAGCAAAATTTGGTTGGTAACCGGTATCAAAGAATAACAGGTTGGCGCGAAACGGACACGAGTAGATTGTTCATAATAAGGTGCGAGGGGCTGCTTCCAATAATCCTCAGGCAGCGCCCAAAAAGCTGCCCAAGCGCTACACTATCAACGGTATGAGGTTCTAGCCGTGTTGGTGGAGTTCGCCAAGCCGGTCACCCTGATTGTCTGCATACTTGCTCTCTACGCCGTCTTCTACACAGCGTTCATGCAACCGGCCAGCGATCTGGATCAGAAAATCTACGAGTCTATGGGAATGCTGGCTCTGGCCGGCGCCATTTGCCTGGCCAGCGCTTTCATTTTTCGCGCCGACGTCCGCGATCAATCCGCCCGACCGGCGCCGCTCAGAACCACACTTCCCTGGCAGATGTTCTGCTGGTCCTCGGGCGTCATGTTGATTCTCTTCGTTGTTTCCTGGTACCTGGAAAAGTATTGCGTCTTTTACCGGGATCTCCGCGTCTTCTGAGAGGACTGTCGCAGTTTTCAATTACTTTTCAATGTCACCGCCCAACACCGCGGAGAACCGCGATGCTGAACTAACCTATTTTCCGCCCTGCTGTCCCTCCAATTTCGCCAGGTATTTCTTTACCGCGGCCGTGTCGTCGGGATCGGTCGCGACTTTCAGGTACTCCCGCAACTGCGCCGTTGCCTGGGCGCGATCGCCCTTCGCCGCGTAGATCTGAGCCAGCAGGTAGTGCAGCCGCGGATCGGAGTGGCTGCTGTCAATATCCGAAGCCCGTAACGCGCTTTTCTCAGCCTCGGGTAAGTGGCGAAGATTCAAATTGGCAGTCGCATTGTAGGCATATGCCGCGGCATTGGCGGCCGGTTCAATTTCCAGAGCGCGCTGACTCAGCCGCAACACCTCGTCCCAGCGGTTCAACCGCGCGGAGATGTCAGTCAGGCAAAGATAAGACGGCAGATAATTGGAGACGGACGTAAGCGGCTTCGAACAGGCATCCTGAGCTTCTTCGGTCTTGTTCTGCGCTTCTAGCGCCTGACCCAGCAGAACCCACGCCGCAGCGTATTTCGCGTCCTGCTTCACAACCTTCCGCAAGTGCTTCTCGGCGTCTTCCAGTTTCCTGCTTTTCAAAGCCGAGCAGCCATCCTGATACTCCTTTTGTGCTTTCGGCGGAACCTGCAAGTCCGCGACTTCGATCGTGGCCGCATGCAACTCGCTCAGCGGAGGAAGAAAGCAGCTCTCCTCCTGAGGCGGCGACCCGGGAAGGTTATCGTTGGTCACCGCTTTGACTTGATTCAAGGTCAAAGATGCTGGAGCAGGATCCATATTGGGCATTACGGGGCCCGTCTGGCTTATGCCACCCCCGCCTCTTTTACCCTGACCCAACGCAGGTATCCCGGCAACCAGCAGAATTAACAGGCAGGAAAATTCGAACGTGAAGGAGGCAAAGCGAAGACTTACAGAATTCCGTTTCATGAGCCACTTCCCCTGCAGGTTTGTACTTCTGGCTCAACCTGCGACCCGTGAGGCTTGCATGAAATAAAATCGTAGCTCGTTTCCCGCTACCCGTCCATCCCTAATCTGTCAATATTTTGTCACCGTTTCTTCTCTGGGCTCGCATGCCAGAACCCTCGCGTGCGGTCATCCCGCGTGGCCATTTCTTGTGCTAGTCTGACTTTCCATGACACCAGTCCCGGCGCAAACGAAGCATTTTCTCAGCGACAAGGTTGAGCATTTTACCGAATCCGTAATCCGCGACATGACCCGCCAGGCTATGCAATATGGCGCCGTCAATCTCGCGCAGGGATTTCCCGACTTTCCCGCGCCCGCCGAAATCAAACGCGCCGCTCAGGAAGCCATCGCCGCCGACGTCAATCAGTACGCCATCACCTGGGGCGCCAAAAGCTTGCGCAACGCCATCGCCCGGCAGATGCACGCCGCGCAGGGAATCGAACTGGATCCGGAAAAAGAAATCGTGGTCTGCTGCGGCTCCACCGAAGCCATGATCGCCACCCTGCTCGCCGTTTGCAACAAAGGTGACGAAGTTGTCGTCTTCGAGCCCTTCTATGAAAACTACGGTCCCGACTCGATTCTCAGTGGAGCCAAGCCCCGCTTCGTCAGCTTGCGCCCTCCCCAAACCGCTGGTGGCGAGTGGACGTTCGACCCGCAGGAACTACGCGAAGCTTTTCAGCATCAGACCGCGATCCATCACACCAAGGCCATCGTCCTCAACACTCCCAACAATCCAACCGGCAAGGTGTTTACCCGCAAAGAACTCGAACTGATTCGCGACCTCTGCGTCGAATACAACGTGCTCGCCATCACCGACGAAATTTACGAGCACATCCTTTACGACGGATCGGAACACATCTCCATCGCCCGCCTTGACGGCATGCGCGAACGCACCATCACCATCAATGGCCTCTCCAAAAGCTACAGCGTGACCGGATGGCGCGTCGGTTGGGCCGTTGCGCCCCCTGCCATCACCAATGCCATCCGCAAAGTGCATGATTTCCTGACCGTCGGCGCACCCGCGCCCTTGCAGGAAGCGGGAGCGGCCGCCTTGAGCCTGCCCGACACTTACTACCGCGAACTCGCCGACCGTTACCGCACCCGCCGCGATCACCTGATTCCCGCGCTCGAAAAGGCCGGCTTCCTCTGTTACAAGCCGCGCGGCGCCTATTACGTGATGACCGACATCAGCGCCTTCGGATTTGCCAACGATGTCGAGTTCGCCACCCATTTAGTCAAGGAAGTCGGTATCGCCTGCGTGCCTGGCTCGAGTTTTTACAAACATCCAAAAGATGGATCCCAACAGGTACGTTTCGCCTTCTGCAAAAAGCCTGAGACACTGGACGAGGCCGCGCGTAGGCTGACAAAACTGCAGTCCCGTTGATCGCGACGCGGATTTGCCGCGGCTTTATTGGAGGCACCAGGGAATCAGGCAACGCGAAGATCGGCCCCGTCTACAAAACGACACGAGTAGCCGCAAAAGTAGCGGCTCTTCCACAGCAATCTGCGCTATACTTCGCCTCAACGTTCTAATATTTTCCCGAAAGCGAGTTCCCATGTCCGTGAAATCCGTGGATGAGGTATCTGCCGAGGTTCCTGCCGAAGATTTTCAAGCGCTGGAAGAGAAGGTTTATCGCACGATTGAGTTGTATAAGGCCGCGAAGGATGCTCGCGCCACCGCCGAACGCGACGCTAAGCGTCTGCGCGAGCAACTCGAGGAGCGCGAGGAAGAAAACGAGACGATGCGCCGCGAACTGGTCCAACTGCGCAAGGATCGCGAAGATATCCGCGGCCGCGTGGAAAAAATGCTGAGCCAGATGGAAACCCTGGCGGACGAAAAGGCCGCCAGTTGATCGGCGGCGACAACCTCAACGACGACGCCCAGCATCCTTCCAGGAAGGATCGGGCAGGAAGCGGTCCAGCGAAACACGATCCGCCGGAGAGCGACATGGCCACTGCGAGCAAGGAACCACCCACCGAGGTCAGAAACAACGAAGTCGGAACGAGCGAGACGCGAGCGACCAGGAAAGCCTTGCCCAAGGATCTCGCGTCCGCGACCTCGCCCGCTGGCAGCGTACGCGTGGAAATTTTCGACCAGGTTTATAACCTGCGCGGCTCCGATGCGGCCTACATTATCAAGCTTGCCGAGTATGTCGACGGCAAGATGCGAGCCGTCTCCGAACAGACGGCAACCGTCGATTCCGTGCGTCTGGCTGTACTGGCGGCGTTAAACATTGCCGATGAATATCACCTGTTGCGGCGAAAACTCGAGACGCCCTCGCCTGAAGCGCAGCAGCGCGCCAGCAAACTCGCAAGCGCCCTGGATGAAATCCTGGAAGATAACCGTCGCGCCGGCTAAGCGACGACCTTCAATCCTTGTCATTCTGAGCGAAGCGAAGGACCTGTTTTTGTTGATCTCACCCAGCCTTATTCGCGAGTTCCGCGTTACCCCCTCTCGTGTTTGATCGTGCGTACGGCTGAGGCAGAGCCTCTGATTTCGCCGCTAACATAATTCCCGAGTCAAAACGCCAATCATTTTCATGCTGGCGTAATCGTTCGTAACCTCCAGTTCATTTTCTTCACACTCTCGGACGTGCCCTCTAGCAAACCATCTGCCAACTATTTTGCATTTTCCCCTTGCGAATCCCTCCGCCATTTCCTAGCATCCTATGTGAAAGCCGACCTGCGGAGTTGGTGATGGTGGCAACCGATTTTTGAACCAATGCCGAATGAACGGGGACTCGACTCGCAAGAAGATCCGGTGTGCTACGTTCCGCCATGCGGAAAAGCCTAATGGGTCGCGGCGGGTTCCCACCGTCTGAGACGGGTTCATTCTCGGCCCACCACACGGCCCAGCGGGTCGGCTTGTTTTTAGCTGTCAGCTTTCAGTAAAACCAAGAATCAAACCAATCGCCCGCCAGAGTGAGACCCACATCCGCTCATTCCATTCTGCGCTCTAGGCGTCCCCTGCTGTAAAGCTTTTAATTTCACTGAAAGCTGAGAGCTGACAGCCGTCAGCTATTTTCCTGCTAGACTCTTCTCTGTCACTAAGCGTTCATCCGGAGCATCTAAACTACCGTGTTCCCCAGACTTTTTCAGATTGGCAGTTTCTACCTTCCTACTTACGGTGTCCTCGTCGCCACGGGCGTGCTGATTGGCCTTTGGATCAGTGTTCGCAATTCCGAAAAACAAGGTATCAACGGCGACGATGCCTGGAACCTTGGCATCATCGTCGTCCTCGCCGGAATTATCGGCGCCAAAATTCTCTATGTCGTCAACGACTGGGATAGCTACGCCAACAACTGGCGCGAGATTTTCAGCATCAACACCCTGCAGGCCGGCGGCGTATTCTCCGGAGGCCTGATCGCCGCGCTCGTCATGGCCGCCTGGTACATGCGGCGTCATCGTATGCCGGTGCTGCGCACTACCGACGGCTTCGCGCCCGGGCTGGCCTTCGGCCACGTGTTAGGACGCTTCGGCTGCTTCTCCGCCGGTTGCTGCTATGGCAAGCCGACCAACCACTTCTGGGGCGTCGTCTTCACCAATCCTTTGGCCAATAGCGTCAGTGGAACTCCGCTCGGCGTGAGAATCGAACCTACGCAGCTCATCGAAGCCGCTGCCGAATTTTTTAACTTTCTACTTCTCACCTGGATGCTCAAACGCAAGAAATTCGATGGCCAAGTGTGGGCCAGTTTCATGATCCTCTACGGAGTCGAGCGCTACTTCATCGAATTCCTGCGCGATGACCCCGGCCGCGGCGACGTCTTCGGCGGAATTATGACAGGCACGCAACTGATTTCGGTTCTGCTCGTGTTAGGCGGCGGCCTGATCTGGTGGTTGCGCAGCGGAACTCCCGCGCTCGCCCCGGCAGAGAGTCGCGGCTAACGCCAAAAATGCCCGACTTCCCACTCACTCTGACCGCTTCTCCCGAAGCCGCGGGACAGCGCCTCGACCAATATCTCGCCGCACAACTTTCCGAAGTCAATGCGACCGAGGTCAGCCGCGCCCGCGTGCAGCAACTCGTCGCCAAGGGAGACGTGCTGGTCAACAACACCGCCGCGAAGGCGTCCATGCGGCTGAAGGGCGACGAACAAATCACGGTCACCGCCCCGCCGCATGCTCCACCGCTCCGCGCCATCGCCGAAGAAATTGCCCTCGACATCGTCTACGAAGACGACGACCTTGCCATCGTCAACAAGCCTGCAGGCATGATGGTCCATGCCGGCGCCGGAGCCACCGACTCTGCCCGCAATCGCGGCACGCTCGTCAATGCTCTTCTCCACCATTTCGCCAAGCTCTCCAACGTCGGCGGCGACCTCCGCCCCGGAATTGTCCATCGCCTCGATCGCGCCACCAGCGGCCTGATGGTCGTCGCCAAGAACGATGAATCGCACCGCCGCCTGGCCAAACAATTCAGCGCGCGCGAAGTCCACAAGACCTACCTCGCGCTCGTCCACGGCTGGCCCAAGCAGGATCAAGGCACCATTCAAAGCGCCATCAGCCGCCACTCGCAAAAACGCACGCGTATGACCACCAAAGGTTTCGGCGGCCGCGATGCCGTCACGCACTACAAAGTCCTGCGCAAAATCGATGCGCCCTACGGCAAGTTTGCCTTGCTCGAACTAAGAATCGAAACCGGACGCACCCACCAGATCCGCGTCCACATGTCATCCCTGGGGCATCCCGTCGTCGGCGACGCGCTCTATGGCGCCCCTGCGGAACTGCGTTCGCAGTCGAACAAACGCCGCGCGCCAGGCATGCCCGCGACCCTGACCTTGGACCGAAACTTCCTGCACTCGGCCACCCTCGAACTGACTCATCCCCGCACCAGGAAACTGCTGCGGTTTTCCCGCCCGCTGCCGCCCGAACTCCAGAGTTTTATGGATTGCCTGGACAAAACGAAACCTGAAACCATCTCCACCAGGAACTTCGATTAGACCCACACGCTATAATTACAATAATCGATCTCTAAAACATCCCGATGAAATCGCGCATTCTTTTGCTTTCGATTGTCTTCCTGATGCTGGCTGGTTGCATCTTCGGACAGGCCGCGCCACCCGCGACTCCCACCAACAATGCGCCGCCGCCCGCAGCAAAACAGGCTCCGCCCGCATCCGACAAGCCCGAATCCGATGATTCCTTCCGGCTCAAGAAGACGGTCAACGAAGTTAGCGTCGTATTCACCGTAACCGACCGCCACGGCCGCTATATCAAGGATCTCAAGCAAAACGATTTCCGCGTCATCGACGATCAAAGGGCCGTCGAGCTGCGCAGCTTCCGCAGTGAAACCGATCTGCCCCTGCAGGTAGGCTTGCTGGTCGACGCCAGCAACTCCGTCCGCGACCGGTTCAAGTTCGAACAAGAGGCGGCCATCGAATTCCTGAACTCCATCATTCGCCCGACCTACGACAAAGCCTTCGTCGTCGGCTTCGACGCCACACCCGAAGTGACCCAGGATTTCACCGATAGCACCGAGCATCTCTCGGCCGGAGTGCGCATGTTGCGCGCCGGAGGCGGCACCGCGATGTATGACGCTCTCTACTTCGCCTGCCGCGACAAACTGTTAAAGCAGGAGCAGACCGGACCCGTCCGCCGCGCCATCATTCTGCTCAGCGACGGCGACGACAACCTGAGCCACGTCACCCGCGAAGAAGCCATCGAAATGGCAACACGCGCCGACGTGATCGTCTACACCATCAGCACCAATATCACGGGCACCAAGCAAAAGGGCGACAAGGTGCTCGAACGCATCGCGGAAGCGACAGGTGGCCGCGCCTTTTTCCCTTTCCAGATGCGCGACGTTGCCGATTCTTTTCAGTCCATTCAAGAGGAATTGCGCAGCCAGTACGCCGTGGCCTACAAGCCCGCTGACTTCGTCGCCGATGGGCGCTACCGCACCATCGAAATCGTCGCCCTCGAAAAGAATCTCAAAGTCCGCACCCGCAAGGGATACTACGCTCCCAAGGAATAACCTCATCGTTCCATGCCTGGATATTCCGGAACTCCGCTGGCCAAGAAGCTAGGCATCAAAGACGATTTCCGCGTCGCACTGTTGCATGTGCCCGACGACGTAAAGGCCGAACTTCGCGACGCCTTCCGCAAATGCAATCTTCAAACCACCCTGGCGAAAGCCTCCGGAGATCTCGATTTCATCTTCCTCTTCGCGCAATCGCGCGCTGCGCTGGACCGGGAACTGCATCCAGCGGCGCGAGCCTTGGCTCCCGCCGGAATGCTGTGGATTTCATGGCCCAAGAAGAGCTCGGGCGTCGTCACCGACATCACCGAGGATGGCATTCGACAGGCAGGCATCGCCGCCGGCCTCGTGGATATCAAAGTCTGCGCCGTAACCGACATCTGGTCGGGATTGAAGTTTGTAATCCCCGTCGAGAATCGGCCGAAAGCCAAAATGCGAAAGACTTAATCAGAGTCCGGCGGAAGCCATGACGTTACGCCCACCGGCTCTAACTCACCGGCTCTAACTGACGGGAGACAGCCAAGTATCCTCGTCAACGGTTGCGGTGAACGCCGCACCCTGCTTGATTTCCGCGTCCTTGCCATGCACGAAGACACCAACAGGAAAGCCCGGGACAAACATCGGGCCCAGCGCTTTGGCGGCTTTATCCTGTCCCTCTTTCGCACCGAGGCCGCGGAGCTTAATAAGAACGCTGCCGGCCTGCAGGGAATCCAACTGAAAGAAGACTTCGCCCGGCATACCGGCCATTCCGTTTTTGTCAACCTCGGTAACGGTGGCAACGGCGGGCGTCCTCCGATGAAGAGAATTGTATCTTGCGGCGCGCAACTTACAACCCTAGAACGGGTTTGACAGGTAGAGTTCGGTCTCTGGACACAAACTCGATAAGAGATATTGCAGGCGGTGACACAAGGGAGGACGAAGCATGAAACGCATGATAGCTGGGATTTTGTTAATGATCGGATTGGGTGCGGGAACCATGTTCGCCGAGGACGGCTACTGGCGCGACCGGCGCGATATACGGCACGACGAAGCCCGCATCGCGCGCGATCGCCGCGAACTCCGTCGCGATCTCTACGATGGCAACTACGGCGCGGCACGGCACGAGCGCCGCGAATTACGCCGTGACTATCGTGAGCTGCACCACGACCGTCGCGACCTCAATTGGGATCGCCGATAAGGGGTCAGGTAATCGCGTCCATCTTGCGACCTTAGTAACTTGCCCGCAAGCGCCTACCCGCGTTCGATAGGTGGTGGAGGAATATTGATGACGATTGCAACCCGGCTGGCTGCGTTCGTTATAGCCGCAATCATGCTCTGTTGCCCGGCCTTCAGCCAGACATCCGCATCGCGCGCGGAACGCGAATTATTTGCCGCCGTCAACGAGGCGCGCCAGGCCTATCGTCTTCCGCCCTTGCGCTGGGATGAATCCCTCGCCGCAGCCGCTCGCCGCCACGCCAAAATAATGGCCGAGCGCGGAACCGCGCAGCATAGCTTTGCAGGCGAACCAAGCCTTTCGGCGCGCGTCAAACAAGAAGGCGCTCATTTTAGCTGGCTCTCCGAAAACGTCACCCAGGGCCCGACTCCAAGCTTCATTCACACCCAGTTCATGCAATCATCCGCGCATCGCGCCAATATTCTCGACCGCGATATGGATTCGATCGGCATCGGCGTAGTCGAGCTGCGCGGCCAACTGTTCGTGGTGGAAGATCTTTCGCAGGCCCGCTGAACGACCGATTCGCCAAACCGGTCAAAGTCGTCGGCTCCTCCCCAGACTCACGTGTCGCGACTCTAACTCACGGTATTGCTGTCTCTATCAGAAAATAGTTCATGGGTTCAGCACAACTTTGGATTGCGCTCGAAAAAGCCGATATTCAGAATAATTGTGATCTTCCCTGAGAGTCGCTCCACCCACTTCGGATGTAACGATAACGTTGTGTGGCAGCCACAAGACCGCGGGTACATCTTCGATTCTCGTTGGTACAAACTGAGTGTCTGTGGTCAACCGATGCAGAGAAACGTCGGGGAGCGGTGAAAGGAGATCGGTCCGCAACCGGACAATCCGAAATTCGGAGGCGCTAACCCACGCCACGCCCTGCAGGAACATAGGAACAGTTTTGTCATGAGAGCGGAATTGAGCGGGCGATAGAACGGATTGCGGCTTTTGCGCAAACGCCAGAACCAGAGTGCGCTGGCCATCTAACTTCTGTTGTCCCAGATAGCGAAAGGTGGCTTGCGGACGATTGCGAGGATAAAAATGCACCCACGAAGTCGCGAATCCCTGGGATGCAGGCGGCCGACCGGATCGCGAGGCGGCGAGATCATGGCTGGCGCGTTCGATATCCGCGAACGACGGCTCGGGTTTCATTGCTTCAACCGTTTGGAAAGTATCGCCAGTCTTTCGATCCACTCGAAATTCGTTGAGTCCCACGACGTTTCCCTCGATGCGCCTTAGTATCAGGTAGTCGTAGTCGTGGCGCGTTTCGGCGGCGCCTGATTGGGATTCGGTCACGGTTTCGCGCGAAATCAGGTCCGGCGTGTGTCGCGCGATGTCCAACGTCTTGTCCCCAACTTTGTCGAGCAGGGGTGACAACTGTTCCTGATCGCGAGCCGGCTTGAGCCCTTTTAGCTCGGGGACTGCGAGTTGGAGTTCGGCGATTGGGCAAGAGGTAAAATTCGGAAAATTCACCTCCGTCACGCTAGGCGCCGATGGTGCGGGTGTCTTGGACGTTGCGCTACTCAAGATCTCCGGGTTCGGTGCGACGGACACATTTGGTGAGGGAATGCCGAGGACTGCAGCATCATCCTGTTTGGTAGAAGGGCCCGAATTGATCACAATGCCTCCACCCTTCGGTTGGGGCGGGAAAAAACGGGCATCTTCGATGGGAGAATTGATTCTCAATTCGCGCACCGCGCTCACGAGCTTGGAATTTGTGGACTCGCTAACGATCATGAATGGGAGTTTCATTCCCCCTGCGTCGCGATAATCTGAGTACGTTACTGTGGATCCCAGCCTTCCCCAACGCAGGAGAGAATAAGTCTCGGCATCAAAATAGTAGGTTTCCGATCCCCGCGACTTGGGATCGTCTACCTTAACCTCCCAGGCCATGCGACCCTCAACCTCTTTTCTCTTTGTAAGCCGCAGTTTTACATTGGCCTGGCGCATGGGGGATGGCATTGGCTCAAACCCATTTTCGCAATCGTATTCGCTTCCGGGCTTGGGCTTGAACTCGCTACGTTTCAAATAAGAATCGATATACCAGGACACCTTACCGTCACAGCCGTGTAAAGCAAGGACCACGTTCTTTTCGCCGAGGGTTGAACTGAATCGAAGATTCGGAGCCTTGAAGTAAAACTCAAATGTTCCGCGCTGTTTGTTCTGAGCCTGTCCCGGAAATCCAGAACCCTGCCAGAAGTTCGTTATATTACCGTACAGGTCACCTCTCTTCTCAAAGGTCGTAATGGAGGAGAAGCGGTCCGCGCCGATTGCTTGCCTGTATCGAGCAATCACTTGATCAGCGGTAGTGGGCTCATCCTGCGCAAGTACCGTAGCCGGCGAGAGATAAAACCATAAACTGAGATGGATAATCACTAAAATCCACCTTCGATAAGACACACTACCTCCCGGGAAACTTCCACTCGGGGAATATTACATCGGGACAACTGCTGAGAACAGGTTTCCACAACCTTGTACCGTCTGTTCCGCCATTACGTCAAAAAACTTTCAACGGCTGAAGTAGCGACCGCATCCCGACAGCAACATGTGCAGGGTCAAGTCTTGGCTATCACAGCCTAGGCCGCCGAACCTCGTTCCCTATCGACGTCGGCAAACGTCTTACCCGTCTCCGCTAGATGCTTCAGCAACGGCGCAGGCTCCCACAATTCCCCGTGCTTCTCCCGGAATTCGCAAATGCGGTCGTAAACTTTTCGCACGCCCACCGTATCCGCATACCACATCGGACCACCGCGAAACGCCGGAAAACCATAGCCATTGAGATAGATGACATCGATATCGACCGCCCGCAGCGCGATTCCCTCTTCCAAAATCCGCGAGCCTTCATTCACCAGCGCGTAGACGCCGCGTTCGACAATCTCGCCAGCCGAAATCTCCCGCTGCGGAATCCCCACCTCCGCGCTCCACTCCCGTACCATCGCCTGCACTTCCGGATCAACGCTGGCGCGCCGATTCTCGTCGTAGCGATACCATCCCTGCAGCGTTTTCTGCCCGTAGCGCCCCAGTTCGCATAGCCGGTCTTCGGCAAACGGCTGGCGGATTCCAGGTCTCTCCAGATGCCGGTGTTCTTTCCGAATGCGCCATCCTACGTCGAGACCCGCCAGATCGCCTGTCGCCAGCGGACCCATGGCCGCGCCGAATTCCACCAGCGCCCGGTCCACGGCTTCGACCTCCGCTCCTTCTTCTATCAAAAACTGCGCCTCCCGCCTGTAAGGTCCAAACATCCGGTTCCCTACAAAACCGCGGCAGTTGCCGACAAGTACTCCGATCTTGCCCAGGCGTTTCGACAATTGCATGCAGGTGGCAATCACTTCTTTGCTCGACTTCTTTCCCCGCACAATCTCCAGCAGCCGCATCACATTCGCCGGGCTGAAAAAGTGCGTTCCAATCACCGTTTCCGGCCTCGCAGTTGCCGACGCGATTTCGTCGATACTAAGCGTCGATGTATTGCTCGCCAGAATCGCTCCCGCCCGGCAAGCGCGATCCAGGTCCGCGAACACGCTCTTCTTCAACGCCATGCCTTCAAACACCGCCTCCACCACCATGTCCACATCGCCAAAGGAATCGTAGTTCAGCACCGGCGTGATCATCCGCAGCCGCTCGTCGACAAAACCCTGGGTCAAACGCCCGCGCTGCACGGAACCCGTATAGTTCTTCCGTATTTTCTCCATGCCTCCATCGAGCGCAGCCTCATCCACATCCTTGAGCAGCACTGGAATGCCCGCGTTGGCAAACACCATCGCGATTCCGCCGCCCATCGTTCCCGATCCAACCACCGCCACGCGGTTGACCGGCAACACCGGAGTTTCCTTGGGCACATCCGGAATCTTGGCCACTTCGCGTTCGCCAAAAAAAACGTGGATGAGCGCCTTCGACTGATCCGAAAAAAGACATTCGTCAAAAAGCCTCGCTTCAACCTCGCAGCCTTCTTCGAAAGGCAGGCGCGTCGACGCCTCGACCGCATCAATCGCCGCCAGCGGCGCCTTCAACCCACGCTGCCTCTTAGAAGCCGCTGCCCGCGCTGCCGCAAAAATAGCTGCATTCTCCGCCGCCGTTCCCAGCTTCTCGGCGCGCTCGCGAGTCTTCGGCCCGGGCTTATCGGCGATTTCGCGCGCGAAACTCACAGCCCCGCGAAGCAAATTTCCCTCAATCAGGCGGTCAATCAGTCCAATCGCAACAGCCTCGTTCGCAGCAACCGGCTTGCCCTCCGCGCACATCTCCACTGCCCTCGCCACGCCCACAAGTCGCGGCAACCGCTGCGTTCCACCGGCCCCTGGAATCAACCCCAGCTTCACCTCCGGTTGTCCAACCTGCGCGACCGGAGATGCCACGCGGTAGTGGCCAGCCATTGCCAATTCCAGGCCTCCGCCGAAGGCCATGCCGTGGATCGCCATCACCACCGGCTTGCGGCTGTCCTCAATCTTGAGCAGCAGCGGCAGCAAACTGATGCGCGGGCCGCCCGCGGTCATTTTTCCGAATTCCTTGATGTCCGCGCCCGAAACAAACGTCTTCCCGGCGCCCATCACGACCACTGCTCTGATTGCAGCCTCGCCATCGATCCCGTCGATCGCCGCCTCGATCGCCTTCGCCACATTCGGGCCAAGAGCATTCACCGGCGGATTGTCGATCGTGATGATCGCAACCTCTCCGTCTTTCGTGACTCTCACAAAGTTGTCCATGGATAATCTGCCGTTGCTCGGAACCTCATCGATCTCAACGCGATTCGCGCTTTTCAAGAATAGACGGAGTGAATTCAGGTTGGCACAGCCGGTAGGCCGCGTTAGTGCTGCTTAGCGGAAGAACTCGCCGCCAGTTCTCGAAACAGTCCCAGCAACGCAGTTGCCGCTTTTTGATCGGAGAGATTTTGCAGCGCTACCGTCGCCGTAAAGTGCGGCGAGGTCGAGTTGAACCGCACACCCACGAAATCCTTATCGCGCCATGACGCCAGCGCATTCACCACCGGACTCAATTCGACCGGCCAATCTTCCTTCGTGGTTAGAATCACCGGGCCCGGCCGGCTGACCGTCCATGCACGGGTTTTCTTCGACGGCGTTCCCGTCTGCCCCGACCAGCGGTGCCGGATCACATCCAGATGAAAACCCGGAGGAAACCCCATGTCCGCTTCGAACGTGAGCGTCTCCTGCTGCTGGCGCCAGCGGCTCAGCGCCCACTGCACCGGCAACGGCCGCGGCAATAATCGAATGGTGAGGTGGGCTTCTTCAAACCAGCGCGAGGAGAGATTCAGCGTGGCCTTCAGCCGCGAACTGTTGGACTGCCAGCGCACGTCGCCTACCTGCCCTTTGCCCAGGCATGCGTCCTGCAACCACTGCAGCACCTTGCCGGCACGCCGCCGGTTATAGCTCAGGAACCAGAGGTACCAAGCCAGAGACAACGCCAGCGCCACCACCGCGTCAATAAGAATAAAGCGCCCCACAGCTGCCTCTGGAGAGAAATCCTACTTCTTATTGATGCCACTGCGCAAGTGTGGGAAATCGAAAAATTTTGCCCGCGCGCCAATCGCCCTCATCGGCTCAATTCGCGCCTCTCGTCAACGCGATTGACTGACGAAACAGGACGCGCCCGTACGGCGGATCGTTGTTCAGCCGCACATAGTACAGATAGGGATGATCCCCAATCATCGAGAAATTCAAATCTGGCGCCGCCGGATCGATCAGCGAAAAGTAAGCAAACAGCCAGTTCCCCTTGGGCTCCTGTGCCAGAAAGTCCTTCAGCGTGATCACCAGCGTGGGCTTCGTCCAGTCCACCATATCGGTCGACGTGGAAAGATACAGCCCCTCGGGACCGTACTCGTGGTCAAAGTAATCCCACAATACCGCGACCACCACATTCGCCGGCTGGTAAATATTGATTCCGGTTACCACATCCATATACTGAACCGGCGTATAGACATGGTCTTCGGGACGCGCCACCGGACCCACGTAAGGATCGACAAACTCCACCGAAAAATCTGTCCCGTTCCACCCCCGCCACGATGAAGGGTCGAACACATCTTGCGTACGCATCGGCGATCCTCCTGGCTGGACCAGACAGCGGTTCGGGCCGGTGGTTCCCGAGCATCCCGGAGGCCAGTTGTCGTCGGTGACCATGGTGTAATACCATCCGCCCCACTCCACAATGTTCGAGTCCACGCTGTAGCCCATGGGCCCGCGGTCAACCTTATATTTGTACGGGAATCCCGCTACAAAATTCTCTGGAGCCTTGAACCCCTCGAAGTGGTAGCCGCCATCGTACGAAAGGTGAAATGTATCCGAGTCGTATTCGCAGTCGTTGTAGTTCTGCGATTGGCACTCGCCCTTGAACGACCAGCCGTGATACTCCGTGTGCGACAGACCCGCGATTTTCTTCCCGTCGAACGTGTAGAAAGCATCGATCCAGACTTCATCGTTAAAGTGCGCCGGATTTCCATCCTGCACCGATCGGAACCCCAAATCGCAAGTGTGCACCGCGCTTTCCAGCGTGGGGCCAAGGCCCTGGTACAAATCGGTGCCCGCTGCGATCAGATGCACCGTTCCCGAGGAATCCCGGAACGCCCGCGCCATCGCATCCGGAACGTCATTCGAATCGCAACTTTGCCGGGGAGTTTCAAAGACGGGAACCCGAGGACCCACGAGTGCGCCCTTTACGATCGGAGTGCTGTCGGTTGAAGCGCTCGAGCCAGGCTGGCACTGCGCGAATGGGATCGCTGCCAGCGCTAAGCCAAACAGGATGGGCAGAGTGCGTTTCATTTTATTGTTCGTCCCCGTTTTCAATTTCGCCGATGATTGTGGCATCCCCGTTCTGGACAGGTCTGTGCAAAGCAGCTCAGTTCAAAGTCAACTTGATCGGCTGCCGGAACAGAACGCGCACGTACGGCGGATCATTCTCATCGAATCGCACGTAGTAAACATAAGCGGTGTCGCCAATGCCGGAAAAACTCCCATCTTTCGAATTGGGATCGAGCAGCGAAAAATAAGCGTACGACCAGTTCCCTTTCGGCTCCTTCGCCAGTAGGTCAGCCTGCGTCACCACCAGCGAAGGCGTCGTCCAGTTGACCATGTCAGTGGACGTGGAAAGATACAAACCCTCCGGTCCATAGGCCGTGTTCCACGGATCCCACAGCGTCGCCACAAACAAACCCGTGGGCTCATAGATGTTCAGTGCGTTCACATAAAACATATACGGAACCGGCGTGTAAACGTGTTCTTCCGGATGCTGCACCGTACCCAGATACGGGTCGACGAACGAAACTGAAAAATCCTTGCCATTCCAGCCTCGCCATGAGGTTGGGTCCAGAAGATTCGAAGTGCGGATGGGCGCGCCGCCAAACGGAACCAGACACTCGTTCCCCGGCTCTCCCGTACAGTTTGGAGGCCAGTTCCAATCGGTCGCGATCGCGTAGTACCAGTCGCCCGCTTTCACGATGCCTGTGTCTACGCTATAGCCCTCGGGACCATCGTTGACGACGTATTCGTAAGGAAGTCCAATCACGTAATTCGCCGGAGCGGGGAACGACTTGAAGTGGTAGCCTCCGTCCTCGGAAAGATGAAACGTATCGGCGTTGTACCAGCATGCGATCGTGAAATCCTTAGACTGGCACTCGCCACGGTGCTGCCAGCCGTGATACTCCATGTGCCCCAAGGCGACGACTTGCTTGCCGTCGACGCTGTAAAACGAGTCGAGCCAGGTGGCATCGTTATAATCGGCGGGATTGGCATCGTGAGCGGAGTTATAAACGACGTCGCAACTGTGTTTCACGTCGCCCAGCGAAGGCCCAAGATCCTGCCGCAGGATGTAGTGCGACGAAACCAGATGAACCGTTCCCCTGTAATCACGAAAGGCGCGCGCCGGAGCGTCGGGAATGTCGATCAGTTCGCAAGAATCCTTGGCCGTGTCGAAGACAACGGATCGTGAGCCTTCGAGCACGCCCGTGATGGCCGGAGTCTCGCCCGAGGGCTGCTGGTTTCCGGAAACCGGGCTCTGAGCCGCTGCAAGCGAAGCCATGAAAATCGCACCAACAAAAGCAAGCGTTCGTCTCATCCAGGTCTCCTCTGATGTTTCCTTAGGCAGGCCGCAGTCCGCCTAGTTTAAACCCCAAGTTATGGAAATCCACTCGCGTTTTTGACCCATTCTTGAAGGGATTTTCCGCCCATGGCAGCCGTCCCGCACCCAATCCCGCTAGAATAGCCCCGTGCCATTTCACATACGGCAATTCGATCCAGCCGATTTTGACACCCTTTGGCAAATTGACCAGGCCTGCTTCGATCCGCAACTGGCCTACTCGCGGAAGGAACTGGCCTTTTACATGCGGCGGCCAGGATCGTTTACCCTGGTCGCAGAGGACGGGGACGACACGGCTCCGACCAACGGCCGCGCGCCGTCGATTCTTGGTTTCGTTGTGGCCGAAGCTCGGCGCAAGGTTGGACACGTTATCACCATCGACGTGGTCGACGAAGCGCGCCGCACGGGCGTGGGCTCGGCTCTGCTCCAATCCGCCGAAGACCGCTTGCGGCACGCTGGCGTTGCCGCCGTTGCCCTCGAAACCCCTGTCAACAACGAAGCCGCTATCCGCTTCTACAAGCAAAAAGGCTACTTCGTGGAAAAGACCGTCGCAGGATATTATTCCAACCAGATGGATGCTCTGGTCATGGCCAAAGACCTGATCGGGCAATAAGCGATGAAGATAGCAATCCAGGGAGAACTCGGTTCCTTCAGTCACGAAGCGGCGGAAACCATGTTGCCGCGCGCGTCCATTATTCCTTGCGCGCGTTCGCTCGAAGTTTTCGATCGCGTGAAGCGCGGCACGGTGGACGGCGCTGTCATCCCGATTGAAAATTCTCTCGCCGGTTCGGTCGCCGAACATTTCGATCTTCTGCTCAGCCGCGACGTCCACATCCTCCGCGAATTTCGGCTGCGCATTGTGCACAATCTCATCGCGCCTCCAGGCACCAAATTGAGCGATGTGCGGCGCGTTTATTCGCATCCTGTAGCGCTCGATCAGTGCCGCGATCTCTTTGCCAAAAATAAAAAACTGGTCTCGGTTCCGTTTTACGACACGGCCGGAAGCGTGAAGCATGTAGTCGCAGAGCACTTGCCCGACGCCGCAGCCATCGCCAGTCGCCGCGCCGCCGAAGTCTATCAAGGAAAGATTCTCAAAGCTGGAATTGAAGACGACAAGAAAAATTTCACCCGCTTCTTCCTGATCAAAAAAGGCCTGATTCAAAGAGCAAAGATCTCACCGGGAAAAGCGGCACCCGCTCGGAGCGCTGACCGCTCAAAGCAAAAGAAGGCCGATAAAACTTCTCTGGCCTTCAGCGTAAAAAATATTCCCGGAGCCCTGTTCAAAGCCCTCAGCGTCTTCGCCCTGCGCGACATCAGCCTGAGCAAGATCGAATCGCGGCCTATGCGCGGACGTCCGTGGGAATACGTTTTCTTCGTTGATCTCTTGCGCGGCGACGACGAGGCCTCGCGCAATGCCCTCCGCCATCTCGGTGAAATTACCGACCTCGTGAAGGTGCTGGGAATTTATCCCGAAGCCTGACACGCGTCAAAGCCGCTCGGGAAAGGCCCCGATGTTTTCTGCCGGAGTACCCCTCCCCCCCTTTTTTGGCAGTATCTAAACCGTGTAGAATCAGGTGGTTGGCGGGCATAGTATCTACATACCGCATTCTGAAGGACTTACATGCAAATACCGCAGCCGAAATGACTTAGCGGCGTACAGCTGAAAAAATAGGCTTAAAGCCGCTTCCAGGCCGTCTGAGTGCACGGCCTCCTGTGACGGTCCCAATAACATTTTCGCGCACGACGGGTTGGGTGTCTGTGATGGGGCATACAGGTTGTTTGTGATGGAAAAATGTCACGGTGGGATTTGCGGGAGCACTGCGCTCATCGCAGCCCGGCGAACGAGAGCTTCCCACTAATTTTTGTCATCAGGTCTTTGAACACCATAAGGCCTATCTGATCGGCTAGACGCTTCGCTTCCTCGGGATCGGTCGCGGCGGGCTGTGGTGGAGTTGGTGTAAATAAGCCCAGGTTAGCGCCCAAAGAACGGGCGCGCACCTGGGGCACCGGGCGAGGATGACAGATTTTGGGAGGGAGGGAAAGTTTCCACTCAAGCTAAAAGCAGGCTTCAATGGGGCACGCTCAATCATTGATTCAGACCATCAGAAGGCGAAACGAGCGCCAACCGTTGGAGCAAAGTTGTTGTCCGAGTTATACGGCACGCCGGGACCGTGGGGGATGGCGATGGCTAGACCTCCGCTTACCCAGGAATAGGCAAATCCGGCATAACCGTCGAAACGCTTGGTGAAGTGATGATCGGCGTAGAGCGTCCCCTCGTTGAGGCTGCCCGCGCATGAGGCTCGGAAACTTTGGGGCGTGCAGGTCGGCGGAACGCGAAAGTCGTTTTGCCGCTGTTGATACCAGGCGAAAGTGAAGTCGGTTTTGCTGCGGTAGGTGTACTTTGCGCCTGTCCACCAGATGTTCACCAATTTTTCGGAATCAAGATTGTTGTCTTCGACGCCGCTCATGATGTAACCGCCTTGATCGGAGGCGCCCACGCCCAACGGGTTCGCCGGGTTGTTCTGCCAGATGTATTCGTAGCCCGCGAAAACTTTAAAAGCATCCCACTTATACCTGGCGGCGAACATCATCGCGTTGTTGTCGGTCACGATGCCATAGACAGTGTCGGTAGGGTCGATCAGATTGGGCCCCAGGCCGGCCCCTCCGTTGATGGGGTTGGTATTGATGCTGTCGGTGGTCGACTGATAGGGCGCCGACAAACTCTGCGGCCCGAGCAACGGGTTCAATACGCTGATCGCCTGGTTGTAATGCTGGAAGACGAAGTCGGCGGAGAACTTTCCGGCATTTCCGCCGAGGTTGAATCCATAGGCGTTGTTATGCGCTTCTTCGGGCGTACAGGTGGTGGCAGTCCAACCCGCCGAACCCGAGTAACAGCCGGCAGAACCCTCGGCGAATTTATACATGGCGCCGAAGCGGACCGGGCCAAGGGTGAGGCGATACTTGACGGCGTCATCCCAACGGCTGTCTTCGGTGTCGCCGCCGCCGGCCATGGTGCCGTTGTATCCGATGTAGGAGAAGGCATAGGCGCCGCCTGCGGGATCGTACTGCAGCATGGCATCGGTGCCGAGAGAGCGCTGGCGTCCGAAGGTCAGCGTGCCGTAATGGGTGGAGGATACACCGCCATAGTATTCGTCGTTGAAGGGCTGGCCGGCGCGCGCTCCGTCGATGGCAATCGAATAGCTGGCCCGGGGAAGGCCATTGTTGATGATGTCGGTCTTGGACGCATTGGCGAGCAGGCCGGACTGGGGATTGATTCCCGTGGAAGCGTTGAACACGACGGACCAGCCCGGCAGAAACTCTTCTTTGCCCCGGATGCCAAAACCGGTCTGCTGCAGGTTATTCGGCGCGACCAGGAATCGATGCTGATAGCCGTTGCGGTTCACCAGAGACTCGCCTTCGTAGTTGTAGCCGTTCTCGGGCAAGCCGTGGCTAACCCAGCCGACGCCGACGTCATAGGCGCCATAGAGCGTGATGCCGTGCCAGGTCAGGGTGCAATCGGTGGTGGCGAATTCGTGGCCGCTCGCGCAGGGGTCGGGACTGCTACGGTGCATCTTGATGTCGACCGTCATTTCCCCACCAGATGCCAGGCTGATTCCCACGCGCGTCTCATCGGCGAAGCCTGGTTTTGCCGCCCGAATCTCGAAGAGTCCCGCGGGCAAGCCGGACGCCTGATAGCGTCCCATGCCGTCGGTGGCCATCGTGCGCGCTGCGCCTGTGTCGACGTTCTTGATGGTCACCGCGACATCGCGGAGGGCTGCGCCGTTTTGGTCTGTCACAATTCCGGAAAGGCTCGTCTCAGCGGCGCACAACGAAGAACAAAGACAGCAGAACACAACGGCGACAGCCAAAGCAGCGGAACGCATGCAGCCTCCCCAAGCGGTTAATGTTTTCAGATCGGGTAGTATACAAACAATACGAATAACAAACAAATATATACACGGTTTTATACGACAACTTGAACAGCAATGCCGTGATCGACACACCCGCTGCGACGGGCGTGCAGCGAACGACGATGTCGAACGAGGAACAGCCAACGACGATTGACCGCATCTCTCGCAATCTGTACGATTCCGTACCGATGGAAATGAAGGCCAGTTCCAGGCGCACTGCCAAGCCGCAGACGAAGGCAAATACAGTCGCGAACACTGAAGCCCTGCTTCACCTTCGCGATGCGGCGTTGGAGTTGGGCATCAGTTTTCCTACCATCAAGCAGTGGATCTACAAGAAGAAGATTCACAGCCTCCAAACCGCGGGAGGTCACCATCGCATTCCACGAGCGGAGGTCGACCGGTTGCTCTTCCGCACTCGCGGCCGCAATGAGAAAGAGCGCAACGATGTCATCCGCCGCGTCAGTGGACGCAATCAACTGGTGGGCCGCGTCGATTCGGTTCGCATCAGCGGCCTGATGGCGGAAGTTAAAATTTCGATTGGCGGCCAGCAGATCACGTCGATCATCACGGCCGCCTCCGCTCGCGAAATGCAATTAAAACCAGGCCAAACCGCGGCCGCCCTCATCAAAGCCACCGAGGTCATGATTCTCAGAATTTAATCCGAGAAGCGGACCCAAAGAACAAGCAGAACCAGCGGAACCCGAACGTTCGAATTCGAGAAAAATACACATGAGATACCGTTTTCTACCTTTCGCCGGATTCGTGGCGCTCACCTTGGCGGCTACCTTCGCCTCGGCGCAGCAACTTTCTGTTCAACCCGAGAGCGGGAAACCAACCATCCTTGCCCGCGCCGACATCGAGGCCTTGCCTCACGTCAAGGTGATGACGGGGTCAACCGGAAATGCGGCAACCTATGAGGGCGTGACCCTGAGGTCGGTACTCGAAAAGGGTGGAGTCGCCTTCGGTGACACCATGAAGGGCAAGCGCATGGCCTCGTGTCTTCTCGTGGAAGCGGCCGATGGCTATCGCGCCGTCATCGCGCTGCCTGAACTCGATCCCGCCTTTACCGACAAACAGGTCATCCTGGCTTTTTTGAAAGATGGCAAACCGCTCGATGCCAAGGAAGGCCCCTACCGCATCGTAATTCCCGACGAAAAACGCATGGCGCGCTGGGTCCGACAAGTGACCAGCCTGAAGGTCGTCGCTATCCAGTAGCGAGCCAGAATCCGCGTAAATGCGGCTTCCCTCCTGCTCGGGCATTCGGAGCCGGCTTCCGATTTGTCACAACCAACTGTGAGCATTTGCACTGCGCATTTCGGCAATTCCGCGTAGCGTGATCTCAAACTGATGTGGCGAAAAGGGTTACTATAGGGGACGCAAGCCCAAGCGTTTCTTGCAAAACCCTGAAAAAGGTCTAGAATTCAACAGCCTAGACCAGTGTTTGCATCTTTTTACCGGTTCACTTCATCGAAGTTGAGTGAAACTCACTCAAGGAATGATTTATGGCTGACATTGTTATTAACGAGCGTGCCCCCTACGATACGTCAGAGCGGTCTCTGCCCATCTTACCGGTTCGCGATACCGTCCTGTTTCCTCACGCCGTGCTTCCGTTGACGGTCGGGCGCGAGAGTTCCGTCCAGCTGATTAACTCGCTCGGCGAAGACAAGACCATCGTGGTCGTGGCCCAGCGCGAGGCCCGCGTCGACTCGCCTCAGCCCACCGATCTTTACTCGATCGGTACGCTGGCGGTCGTGCACAAAGTTGTCAAAATGCCGAACCAGAGCCTCTTTGTGTTCGCCGAAGGCCTGGAACGCGTTCGACTCGCCGACTTCGCACAACTGACACCCTTTATGCGCGCCCGCGTCACCACGATTCCGGAATTGATTCCTCCCAAGGATTCCGAAATCGAAGCTCTGCAGCGCAACGTCCTGACTTTGTTCCAGCAGATCGTAGCCGGTTCGCCGACGCTCTCCGACGAACTTTCAACCGTCGCCATGAACATCGAAGAGCCCGGACGGCTCGTCGACTTTATCGCCTCGTCGCTTCCCTCGCTCTCGACTTCCGACAAGCAGGAGACGCTCGAAACGACCGATGTTCGCGTGCGCCTCGAAAGAATCAATCAGCATCTGGCTAAGGAACTCGAAGTCCAGCAACTGCGCAACAAGATCCAGTCCGAGGTGCAGGATCGCGTGCAGCAAACGCAGCGCGAATACTACCTGCGCGAGCAGATGAAGGCCATTCAGAAAGAACTGGGCGAGCAGGATGAAGGCCAGCGTGACACCGAAGAACTCAAGCAGAAGATCGAGTCCGCGGGCATGCCCGATGACGTGAAGAAAGAAGCGCTGAAGGAACTCGGCCGCCTCTCCCGCATGTCGCCGATGGCCGCCGATTATTCCGTCACCAGAAACTACATCGAGTGGCTGGCCGTGCTTCCGTGGGCGAAAACCTCCGGCGGAGAAATCGAAATCCTCAAGGCCAAAGAGATTCTCGACGCCGACCACTACGACCTGCAGAAGGTGAAGGACCGCATCCTCGACTATCTCTCCGTGCGCCGCTTGAAGCCCAGCATGAAGGGACCGATCCTCTGCTTTGTCGGCCCTCCCGGAGTCGGCAAGACTTCGCTCGGCAAATCCATCGCCCGCGCCCTGGGCCGCAAATTTACGCGTCTCTCGCTCGGCGGAGTGCACGACGAAGCCGAAATCCGCGGCCATCGCCGCACCTACATCGGAGCGTTGCCCGGCCAGATCATCCAGGGCATTCGCCGCGCCGAGACCAAGGACCCTGTCTTCATGCTCGATGAAATCGACAAGGTCGGGCGCGACTTCCGTGGCGATCCCGCATCGGCGCTGCTCGAAGCGCTCGATCCCGAGCAGAACGCGACCTTCCGCGACAACTATCTCGACGTGACTTTCGATCTCTCCAAGGTCCTGTTCATCACGACCGCGAACCAACTCGATCCCATCGCCGAGCCCTTGCGCGATCGCATGGAGATCATCGAACTTCAGGGTTACACCGAAGAGGAGAAAATTCACATCTCCTTCCAATACCTGATCCCGCGCCAGATCGAGGAAAACGGAATCACACCAGAGCAGATCGAGTTCCCCGAAGCAGCCGTCAGTGACATCATCCGTCATTACACGCGCGAGGCCGGCGTGCGCAATCTGGAACGCACCATCGGCACCATCTGCCGCAAGCAGGCGCGGCGCATCGCCGAAGGCAAACACGAAAAGTTGGTCGTCACCAAGGAAATCGTGCAGGAATTTTTGGGCGGAATCAAAGTCCGCAGCGAAGGCGAAATTGCCGAGCGCACCAAACGCGCAGGCGTTGTCGTCGGCCTTGCGTGGACGCCTTCCGGCGGCGACGTCCTTTTCGTAGAAGCCAATCAGATGAAAGGGAAAGGCGGACTCACCATCACCGGACAGATTCAGGACGTCATGCGCGAGTCGATGCAAGCCGGACTCAGTTGGGTGCGCTCGAATGCCAAGCAACTGGGTATTGACGAAGAATTTTTCGCCAACCACGACATTCACATCCACGTGCCCGCGGGCGCGATTCCAAAAGACGGTCCTTCTGCCGGTGTCACCATCGTGACCGCGCTCGTCTCGTTGTTGACCGGCAAACAAGTTCGCCCGCTGACTGCCATGACCGGCGAAATTACGCTCAGCGGAAACGTGCTCCCCGTAGGCGGTATCAAAGAAAAGGTCCTGGCCGCGAAACGTGCCGGCGTCCATGACGTAATCCTCCCCGCCGAGAACAAGACCAACGTCGAGGAAGATCTGACGCCCGAGCAGTTGCTCGGGTTAACCGCCCACTATGTGAAGACCGTAGAAGAGGTGCTGGAGTTCGCGCTGCCGACCACGCCGCACCAGGAACGGCAGGATGCCGAAGAGCGCGAGAAGGTCCTCAGCACGTAAGCTTGGTGCCCCACTCATCGCGCCCTGTGTCTGCAAAAGGACGCAGACACGAGGAGCGGGGCACCCTTTGGAGTCTTGCAGGGGTGACTTTACTGGATGGTGTGTAGCAGAGTGCCGGACGTGTTGTAGACCGCTATCGAGTTGCCGTTGAAGTTGGAGATATAGACCCGTCCCCGGACGTTGTCGATTGCGATTCCCGCGGGCGAGAAGGGCAATTCTACGAAGGTGGACGTAGTGGAGTTCGTATGGGCAAGGTTCACCAGCCCACTGTAGTTGGCGATGTAGAAGTTGCCGTTCGCATCGGGGGCGATCGCCAGGGGAACATCCTGGTTCGGCGACTCGGTCACGGGCTTCAAGCCCTCGGGGGATCCGCTTGCCAGGGCGAGAGTGGAGGAACCGAACAACACCACGCCTTCGATGCCCCAAGCGACGGTCCCTCCGCTAACCCCGATTCCGTAGATGGGGCCGTTGAGACCGAAGGTTTGCGCCAGAGTCGGCACGCCGACATGGGTCAATACTGGCTGGGAATAGACAGTGATGTTGTTGTCATCATTCTCAACAAATATATTTCCCTCACCGTCGATCGCCACTCCCAGGGGATAGGAAACGCCGGCGGTGATCACGGGATCGTCCTGAACTCCGTTAGTGTATTCGGTAATGCTGCCTTGCAAACCGCCATTGCTCTCGAGGTAGTTGGAAACCCAGAGATTGCCTAGCGGGTCGACGGCAACTCCGGTGGGGTGTTTGATGCCGGCGGTAATGGTTTCGGATGTGATCTGCTTATAGTTGGAGTTGAAAACGACAACGTTATCGGCGCCGGTGTTGGCAACCCAGAGATTTCCGTGGGCGTCAACAGCCAAGCCGTTGGGTTCGTTGAGTGGGTTGGTGGCGGCGAAGCTGGCCGAGGCTAAAACGAAGAGACACAGCAACGCAGTTTCGATGGTTCTTACAAAATTGAATTTCATGACGCTTCTCCTTTGTGATTTGGTTGAATTGAGGTGACGCTAATTGTTGCTCAACCATAGAAGCGACATTTTCGAAGAAATTCCCTCAGCGAGAAGAATTTGTCCGCCCTGGCGAGGGAAAGCGCGGGGCGATGGAGGGTGATTTGGACGGAGGGTGACTCCGCGGTGGATTAAGTGAACTGGGACACCACCGGGAAGGGCGAGAAGTGGCACACCTTAGCCATTCCAGTTAAGGCTGACCCACGGTGTGCCAGCAACCTTGACTTATTGCTAATTTCAGCAGCCGTCCTTCTTGCCGAACGCCAGTAGACCGATGTCGGTTATGCCGAAGTAGTTGAAGACGCCCTTGGCGATTTTACCGTTGTTGATGTGAGCGGTAAACACCTGGAAGGCACAACAGTCGCCCTCGCCCGACGGATAGGTGAAAGTTATAGTCATGATCCCATCGATCACTGTGAAATAGCCGCCATACGGGTTTTCCTGGCCATTCAACACGGCTTCGCCGCTGTGCGGAAAGCCGTAGCTGCCATCGTCGGTCAGAGTTATGCAGTCCGTGCCATTGTCGCGCTGCGACTGGGTCACAGTCACAGGCCATTTGCCGGTGTAGTTCTGCGCCATGGCGGCGCTCGATGTCAGTGCTAAGGCCACAATTGGCAACACCATTACAATGAGTCTGCGAATGTTCCTGGTCATGGTTCCTGCCTCCCGATGGAATTGTAAGTCCGTCGTACGAGCGAACTTTACCGGAAGCAGACTTATCCGTTGTCATGAAAATGTAAACCCGTTGTAAAAAGCCGAGCGCACTGACAGCTGACAGCTCAAAGCTGACTTCTGCCTCCAAACATACGACAATGGTTCCCGCGACAATTAAGGAGTCACGTTGGAAGCAAGTCCTATTCTGAAGCCCGATCCGAAGGCTGCAAGCTCAAAGCCGAAGCTTGGCTTGCGCGCCTGGATGGAACGCGTGTTAGTCGAATGCGATCACGCTGCCGATGGCTTCGACACCGATCCAGTGCACGATCTGCGTGTGGCATTGCGGCGTTGCCGATCGCTTGCCGATGGATTGATGGCCATCGATCCTGATTCTTCGTGGAAAGACATGAAGAAGGCGGGCAAGAAACTTTTCCAGGCGCTTGGCGAATTGCGCGATATGCAAGTGATGCAGGAATGGATCGAGAAGCTCTCCGTTCCCTCTTCAGCCGCGCAAGATGGAGCAAGCCGCGGCTCTTCAGAACAGGCAAGCGATCCCGTTGGGATCAAGTTGCTCGATCACGTGCACGCGCGCGAGGCGGAATGCAAGCAGCATGCATTGAAAGACCTCAACCAGTTTGACCGCAAGCAATGGCGGCAATGGAGCCGGAGCCTGCCGCACCGCGCCGCGCGCGTGCGTCCGGGAAGTTTGGTGTATCTGCATCTGGCGCTGGAGAAGTGGACTGCGGCCTATGAACTCCATAAACACGCTCTGCGCGCGCGCTCGCAAACGTCGTTTCATGAGCTGCGGATTGGGATTAAACGCTTCCGTTACACGGTAGAGAACTTTCTGCCGCAACAACACGCTAAGTGGGGAGACGATTTGAAGGAGTTGCAGGACCTGCTGGGCGAAGTCCATGACTTGGATGTGTTGTGGGCAACGGCGATCGATCCCAAGGTCAACGCCTTCGCCGACGTGGAGAGCCGCAAGCGCTGGCGCGAGAAGTTGACACAAGAGCGCGCGAAGCGCATCGCGCGCTATCGCGAAAAGATGGTGGGACGGCAATCTCTGTGGCGGGTGTGGCGGGAAGAGTTGCCTGCCGGTCCGCGGTTGCGTGCAGCAGCGCTGAGCCGTTTGGGAACCTGGGCTGGCTATCTCGACCCGGACTTCTCGCACTCCCAGCGCGTTACTCAGTTGGCGCTTCTTTTGTATGACGGATTGCAGGCCGCGCAACTGCTCACGCCGCAAGGCGCGGCAACGAATGGCGATCATCCTCGGGGTCGGAATCAGGATAGGGGTCAGGATCAGGATCAAAGAGCGGTGCTGCACGCAGCCGCGCTCATGCATGACGTCGGCAAAGCCAAGGGCGCCGACAATCATTCCAAGGCTTCGTACCGGATGATCCGCAGCCTGGCGCGGCCGCTGGGCTGGAGCGCGCAGGAACTCGAGCTAGCTGCAGTGATCGCCCGCTATCATCGCGGAGAGTTGCCGCGCCCCAGCGCGAAGCCGCTGCGAGCGATCGCACTGCCGGATCGGCGAGAGGTCCTGCAGTCGGCGGGGATTTTGCGGCTGGCAAACGCGCTCGACAAGCGCCCTGTGCGCGCCGGACACGAAACCGCTCCGCGCCTCGAAGTGAGCGCGCTGGGCCCTTCCATCGTAGTGCGAGTGGCGGGATATTCTGCGCTCGATCAATCGGCGGAAAAAATCGCTGCGGCACGTTATCTTCTGGAAACCGCGCTGCGGCGCCCCATCGTGGTGAGGCCGCTGCGAACGCCCGCAACTGGACCGAAGCGCAGTTCAAAGACGGTCGCGTAAGGGCAGCTTCAATCGGCTGTTTACGGCGGCGAAGAGCGATAACGCGCCATGGACGCGGCGCCGATTCGACTCCGTAGACGCGGGAGGTTCGTCTGCGCAACTTTTTCTGTGCACGTTTTGATGTCCAGGAGTATCGTTATCTGTTCAGCCGTGCTTCCCTATCGGAGGTGTGTGTGTTGAAAAACAAGCTTTCGAAAGCCCCCATGTTCAAGCAAAATGTTCCGCAGAAAACCCTCCTGGTCCTGCTTGTATCTCTCTTTCTTGGCTTCGCGCTATGGGCGCAAGACCAGAAGGATCAGCCCCCCGCCAAAGGTCCTGCGCCGGAATACAAGATCCCGCCGGAAGATGCCGCGAAGACAAATCCTGTGAAGGCTACGCCCGAGTCGCTGGCCAAGGGCAAGAAGCATTATGGCTTCGACTGCGCGATGTGCCACGGAGACACCGGCGACGGCAAGGGCGACATGGCCTCGGACATGAAGAACGTAACCGACTTCACCAAGCCCGACGCGCTGAAGAATCGGACGGATGGCGAATTGTTCTACATCATCCGCAACGGCAAAGGCGACATGCCTCCGGAAGGCGATCGCGCCAAAGAAGATGACATCTGGAACATGGTGAACTATATCCGTTCGCTGGCGAAGAAGTAAGGGATGTAGCGTCACTGGCGAGTGCGCAAACTGTCGCAACTTGCCTGCCTGCTCCTCTAACTTACACTTGCTGGTATGGCCGATCGTTTCTATCTCTGGACGCGCAGTCACCAACGCGATTTGCCCAACGATCCTGCTGCGTGGCGCAATTGGTACTCAACCCACGGCGCGGAGAAAATGCGTGAATTCGGCCGAGGCGATTCCTGATCAGCGGTGGGAAACAGCTAAGGGCAACGCGGGTCCCAGAATTGGTTAGCTTCGGATCATCCTGTTTGGACCAGCCGTACACGAATTTTTTGACAAGCCCGAGCCAAAGCCTCGTCCAACGTCGCGAGTGGCAAGCCACGGTCGAGGGCTAGATCGAGGTAGGCCGCATCATAGGCGGTTAAACCGTGCTCGCGGCTAAGACGCTGAATTCTGTCAAAAACAGTTCCTGCGGGGGACTGCTCCAGCACGATCGGGAGTGTTGCCAAATCATTGAGGAAGCTTCGCATTAACTCTTTCGAAATGCGTTTACGTTTTTCTCCTGCCAGCAAGGCGTTCAAGACTTCGTGCGGCCAGAATGGGGGCGCAACCGCCGTGTCGCCTCGTTGAAACATGCCAGCGACATGCTGCGCCGTAGCGTCATTTTCATCGGGAAAGCACCAGGCCAGGACGATGGAAGCGTCGAGCACAAAACGGCTCACCGGCGCCCTTCATTGATCAGATCTTTAATTTTGAGCCCACGCAAGGAGAGCTTATGGCGCTTGCCGAAACTCGCCAGGCGTTCCGCCGCTTCCGTTGCGGAGCTGCCCTGGGCTGAAATGCGCTCCTTCAGCAGCGCGCCCAGCAAGCGCGAAACACTGGTGTCACGTCGAGCCGCCTCGATCCGAGCCCACTGGGCAACGTCTTCTTCCAAGGTGACGGTTACATTGCGTAGACGACGAGTGGAGGACACGAATTTAGTGTAACACGATACTCGTGTCACAAGAAACCGACCTCATCTTCGAGGTCCAACGGGGGACTTTCTTGATAGTAACGGGCTGGCAAATCCCAGCGGTCAATGGAGACGCAGGCGGGCGGGGGCGCCCGCGCCACAGGTGTGGGTTAGGCGAAGAGGAATTCTTTCGTTCGCAATTCTTTAATGCTATCGCGCAGTTTCGCGGCCTTCTCAAATTCAAACCGCTTGGCGGCTTCTCGCATGTCGCTCTCTAGTTTTGCAATGTAGACATCCAGTTCTTGCTGGGATTTGAACTCCGGGATGCCTTCGGCTTCGGGGCCGGTCAGGTCGGTATAGTCGGCGCCGACGATCGCGACCAGCGTCATGTCGAGCGGGCGAATAATCGATTCGGGCGTGATTCCATTCTCCTCGTTATAAGCCCGCTGGATGGCGCGGCGGCGGTTGGTTTCGTCTAACGCCTTCTTCATCGAGTCGGTCATGCGATCGGCGTACAGAATCGCCTGGCCACTGAGGTTGCGGGCGCAGCGTCCGATGGTTTGGATCAGCGAACCGGCGGAGCGGAGAAATCCTTCTTTGTCGGCATCGAGGATCGCTACCAGCGACACTTCGGGCAGGTCGAGGCCTTCGCGCAAAAGGTTGATGCCAATCAATACGTCGAACTCGCCCTTGCGCAGGTCGCGCAGAATCTTGACGCGCTCCAGGGTTTCGATTTCCGAATGCATGTAACGGCACTTCACCCCAACTTCGCTGTAATACTCGGCAAGGTCTTCGGACATCCGCTTGGTCAGCGTGGTCACTAAAACGCGCTCGTTGCGCGCCACCCGGTCGCGGATCATGTGCAGCAGATCGTCGATCTGGCCTTTCACCGGACGGATCTCGACGGGCGGATCGATCAATCCTGTAGGGCGGATGATCTGTTCGATGACAACGCCGGCCGACTTGGTCAGTTCGTAGGGGCCGGGCGTAGCGGATACATAAACAAGCTGATTGGTGCGATGCTCGAATTCCTCAAACGTGAGTGGACGGTTATCGAGCGCCGAGGGCATGCGAAATCCATACTCGACGAGGGTCTGTTTGCGGGAGCGGTCGCCGTGATACATCCCGTGGAGTTGCGGCACGGTCTGGTGCGACTCATCGATGAACATCAGAAAGTCGCGCGGAAAATAGTCGAGCAGCGTGGGCGGAGGCTCGCCGGGAAGGCGTCCGGTGAAATGGCGCGAGTAGTTTTCAATCCCATGGCAGTAGCCCATGGCCTTGATCATTTCCAGGTCATACATCACGCGCTGGTGAATGCGCTGGGATTCCACCAGGCGGCCCTGCTTTTCCAGTTCCGCTTCCCACCATGCCAGTTCGGCCTTGATAGAAACGACGGCTGAGGCCCGGGTTTCATCTTTCATTACATAATGGGTCTTGGGATAGATCGGCAGCCGCATGTAACGCTGCTTGACGGTCCCAAACAAGGGATCGATCTGGGAGAGCGACTCGACCTCGTCGCCAAACATTTCCACGCGGTAAGCGTTGTCGTCGTAGGTGGGGTAAATCTCAATGACGTCCCCACGCACGCGAAACGTGCCCCGGCGAAACTCACCTTCCGTGCGCTCGTAGAGAATATCGACCAGCTTGCGCGTAATGTCGGCGCGCTTGATCTTCTGTCCCTTCTCGAGGAAGAGCATCATCCCGTAATAAGCCTCGGGCGATCCCAAACCGTAAATGCAGCTGACCGAAGAGACGATCAAGACGTCGCGCCGCTCAAACAAAGACCGCGTGGCCGAGAGGCGCAGCTTGTCGAGTTCATCGTTGATCGTTGATTCCTTCTCGATGTAGAGATCGGCGGCCGGCACATAGGCCTCGGGCTGGTAGTAGTCGTAATAGGAGACGAAGTATTCGACCGCGTTGTGGGGGAAAAAGCTCTTGAATTCATGATAAAGCTGGGCGGCCAGGGTCTTGTTGTGGGCCATGACCAGGGCGGGACGGTTGGCGGCCTCGATGACTTTGGCGGCCGTGTAGGTCTTGCCTGATCCAGTAACGCCGAGCAGGACCTGATGCTGTTCGCGATCAAAGATGCCGCGGGTCAGGGCGTCAATGGCCCGAGGCTGGTCGCCCTGGGGTTTGTAGCTGCTTACCAGTTTGAAGTCCACAGTTCATTATAGAGGCGGGGTGACGGAGCGGGTGCGCATGTACTTCTGTGTAAATATGGGGTTTGGTAGACGAATACATGGGAATTTTGTTCTAAGGGTTTCACCTTAGTAGCGGTGGAAAAGTGCCCTAGGGTGGAGGGGCGAATGACTTTAGTAACCCTGATTTTTCAACAATAAAAAGCCTGCAAAGGCAATTTTCACAATTAGTTAACATTCCATGAGAGATTTGGCCGCGTGAATGCAAAATAGGGGACAAAGACCCGAATCCTGAAGCCTGTCCGGGACCTGACGAGAGAGCCAGTTGCGGCAACCGGAACGTTTCGGTGAGGTGCATGATCATGGAAGAGAAGTTTGAGGGAGTGGGGCCCCGGGAACGGCAGATCATTGAACTGCTGCTCCAGGGGTGCGACAACTCAGAAATCGCCCGGGATCTGAACATTGCCGAGCGCACAGTGAAAGCGCATTTCAACCGTCTGTTTATGCGTTTTGGCATCAAGGGTGGGATCAAGCGAGTCAAGCTCGCAACTTTACTTTATCGGAGACAACTATGGTTGGAGAAACAGCACGATCCGGCGGCGCCAACGCACGCGAACAGTTCATCATTCAACGCGTAGCGGAGGGCTGCAAGAATCGAGAGATCGCCGATTCCCTGGGAATCACGGAACACGTTGTGAAAAACTATCTGCGCTTGATCTACGACAAGTTGGGATTGTGGAACCGGGTCGAACTGGCGCTATGGTACGAAGCGCGCCAGCACGAGCGGGTTTATCACGCCTGAGGTTTAGTTGGCATGATCTTGTAGTTGTTCCCCATCCTTGCACTCGCAAGGATGGGGTTATTTTTTGCCCTGCTGGAACCGATCCGGTGAATCAAGGCGGATCGATTGGGCAGCCGAAGCCGAAGGTTGATTCAGTCGTGCCCCCACGTTGACCTTTGCAATTCACCAGCCTACTATCCGGTGAGTGACGGACCGGATACCCAAGATTGGCCAGGTGCTTGGCCACTACCGCATTGTCGAACAGATCGGCGCGGGCGGCATGGGCGTGGTGTTTCGCGCCCGCGACGAACAACTGGATCGCGATGTGGCGGTGAAGATTCTTCCTCCACAAGTGCTGATGACCGAAGCAGCGCAGCGGCAATTTCACCGCGAAGCTCTGAGCCTTGCGCGAATCACCGACCCCCACGTGGCCATGGCCTTCGATTTCGGCCAGCAGAGTATTCAGGAGAACGGCCGCGAAGCTGATATTCATTACCTGGTCACGGAGTATGTTCCCGGCGTGACGTTGGACGCCAAGTTAGCGGGGCGGCCGCTGCCGGAATCGGAGGTTTTGAAACTGGGCAAGCAGATCGCCTCCGGCCTGGAGGCAGCGCACAAAGAGGGTGTGATTCATCGCGACTTGAAGCCGGGCAATGTGAAGGTCACGCCCGACGGGCGGCTCAAGATTCTGGACTTCGGACTGGCGTACATGTTAAGAACGGAGACCGAAACGACCGCGACCGCTCCGCTGAGCGAGACTTACTCGGATGCTGGCACGCTCCCCTACATGGGCCCGGAGCAGGTCAAAGGACAGACACCGGATGTGCCCGCGGATCTGTGGTCGGCGGGCGTTGTGTTGTATGAGATGAGCACCGGCCGGCGACCGTTTGGAGAGGCAACCGGGACACGCCTGATCGCCGCGATCCTTGAACAGGCACCGCCACCGCCGCGCGCGGTGAATCCGAAGATCAGCGATGGGTTGGAGCGGGTTATCCTGCGGGCTTTACAGAAGGATCCGAAGGAGCGTTATCAATCGGCAGGGGATTTGCGGATTGATCTGGCGAATCTGGCGACGGGTACGGCGCCGATTTATCCTCGGCCGGCTCCGTTGCCAAACTGGCGGACGCGGGCAATCCTGATCGCGAGTGGGGTCTTAGCCGCGCTGGGGCTTGCGGGCGCAATTTACTGGGGTGCGCATCATCGCGGGCAAACCCCACTGCTCGACGCCAGGATGATGGCGGTTCTGCCCTTTGAATCGGTGGCAAACGATCCATCGACTAACGCTCTGGGACGCGGACTGACCGAAACCGTGACCGCGAAACTGGTGCAGGCCATGGATGGCGGCCACCTGCAACTGGTTTCAGCGCACGATCTGATTGCCCACGGCGTCAAGACTTCGGAGCAGGCACGAAGCGAATTCGGCACCGACCTGGTGCTCGAAGGCAGCTTGCAGCAGGATGGCACGCGCATCCGCATCACCTGGAGCCTGGTAGACCCGCGCACGCATGCTCAGATCGCGGCCAGTACAGTTACCGGGAACACGGCTGACATGTTTGGGTTGCAGGACAGAATTTTCGATGACGTGGTGGAAAAACTGCCCATCGTGGTTGACGCGGGCCGACAGCGAGCATCGGACCAGCGTCCAGAGACCAAATCAGCCGCTTATGATTTTTATCTGCGAGGACGGGGATATCTCGAAGACTACCGGACTGAAGATAATATCGATCGCGCGATTGCGGAATTTCAGCATGCGATCGCGATCGATGAGAATTACGCGCCCGCGTATGCGGCGATGGGACTAGCCTACGACACTGGCTTCGAGTGGAAGAATCGCGACAAGGACTGGGTGGACAAAGCCAAAAACGCGTGCGACCGCGCGCTCTCGCTGATGCCGCCATTGGCCGAAGGCCACACCTGCATGGGAAACGTGTTTCTCTCCACTGGGCGTTACGAGGACGCTGTGCAGGAATTCCAGCGCTCGCTCGATCTCGATCACAACAGTGACGAGACCTTGCATTCTCTGGCCGACGCCTATCAGAAACTCGGAAAACCGGCGGAAGCGGAAGAAGCGTATCGCAAGGCGGTTTCGCTGCGTCCCAATTATTGGGGCGTCTACAGCTCCTTTGGAGCCTTTTATTGGAATCAAGCCCGCTATAAGGACGCAGAGAAGATGTTCAGGAAGGCAGTCCAACTGGCACCTCTGAACTACGCGGGATATTCGAACCTCGGAGCCATGTACCTCCAACTCGGTGACTACGAGCAGGGCGTCGACGCTTTTAAACGATCAATCGCCTTGCGGCCTACAAGCATCGCTTTCGGAAACCTGGGGGCCATCTACTTCTACATGCGCCGTTACCCGGATTCCGCCGAGAGTCTGCAGCAAGCGCTGAAGATTGATCCGAATGACTGGCCGAACTGGGGCAACCTTGGCGACACATTATCCCAGATTCCGTCGCGACGTGGGGAAGCGATGAGTGCGTACCGGAAAGCGATTGAACTCGCGAAGCCGCGGCTGGAGGTAAACCCGCGTGATACCTCTGCTTTGTCTCTGACTGCGGACTACTACGGCATGCTCGACGAGGAGAGCACCGCCAAGGAACGACTAGCGCGAGCCCTGCAATCCGCACCCGCGGACCCCGATGCTTTGTTTCGAGCTGCTATCCTTTACAACCACTTCGGAGACAACGAAAGAGCCTTAGATTTCCTGGATAGGTCTGTTGCCGCCGGTTATCCGATCACTGTGGTCCGCGACACGCCGGACTTTGACCGATTCAAGGATGACCGCCGTTTTTGCGCGCTCATTGGCAGCAAGTTAGAAAAAACACGATAACCAAGACCATAGCTTGGTGAAGAGTGACACTTTGACGTTGGGAATCACTCGAACCTTTGGATCGGAACAAGTGTCTTTGACACCTTCTTGAGTCATACTGTACTTAAAGTCGCAGTCGTCCTGATGGCGGGGGTGCCCATCCAGGCATGTGGGATCACCGGTCACCAAGTTGATTCTGTTGTCATCGGAAGAAATGGATGTTATTGGTTTACCATACTGGCGAAATGGGGTTTTTCCATCTGGAAAACTGACTGAAATGGGGAAATCAATTGAATATGTTGCGTCCGAAGATTTCCAAATCACCTTATCTGCATCTTCCGCAACTCCCGCATGAACGAGGAGCGTTTGCGAATCCGTTGTGTCCGTGGCGCAGTTGCTACTAGTCGTGACACTGCATTTACCTTTACTGTTAGCGATTGTTAGTGTGCAAACTTGCCCTTGGGCCGTTATTTGAGCGACCTCCTTACAGCGGCAACCGAGGAATCCAAGCAGCGACACGAAGACCACAACGCACGCACCGATTTTGCAGATTCGCATAAGTATGCTCAACTCCAGCCCGTGCAATTTGGGGCGCTCGCTAAACTGCTGGGCATTGTCAACGGTCGCGAGTCGCAAAGTCAAGCGAATCGAGATATTAGCAGCCGCTGCTAATCTAATATATATTTTTTATACCTTAAGGGGAGTAGTGACGTGGAAGATAACATTATGGACATTTCTCAACGCGCATTTGAACTTTTGCATTCGGGCGACGCCGATGGCTTGCGCCTTCTTCTCGAGCAAGACCCTATCGCTTGTGATGCACGCGACGCAAATGGTGTGAGCCTCCTCATGCATTCCATCTATCGCGGGCGACGCGACCTGGCGGATCTGATCGCGGCCAAGAAGAAGGCGCTCGACATCTTTGAAGCCGCCTCGCTGGGGCGTCTGGATCGCCTGAAGGAGTGCATTCGCGAAACGTCCGACATTAACTCGCGCTCCAAAGATGGTTTTACTGCCCTGCACTTCGCCTGCTTCTTCGGCCAGCCAGCAGCCGCTCGGTTGCTGGTTGAAAGCGGAGCAGCGGTCAATGCCGTGGCCGCGAACCCAACGCAAGTCATGCCGCTGCATTCGGCTGCCTCGTCCCGCAACCTGGATGCGGCACGTGTGTTGCTGGAACATGGAGCCGCGGTGAACGCCCGTCAGCAGGCCGGATGGGTTCCGATCCACGCCGCTGCCCAGAACGGAGATCGCGCCATGGTGGAACTGTTGCTCCAGCATCAAGCCGATCCCAAGCTGGCCAATGACGAGGGTAAGACGCCGGCAATGATAGCGAGAGAGAAAAAACACGAAGAAATTGCTGCTCTGCTGGAAAAGTAACTGCGGAGAGCCCAGGCCGCGACCGCCGTCGCACGCGGCACTTCTACCTTGGGTCCAGCACTCTGCTTGCTTTATCGCGCGAGCGATTTTGTCATGGAGCCAGACGGACCCAGCATCGGCGCCGCGCTCGCGCGCAGGTAAGCATCGACACTCGCGGCCGTTTTCCGGCCTTCGGCAATTGCCCACACAACCAAAGACTGGCCGCGCCGCATATCTCCTGCAGCAAAGACTCCGGGCACTGATGTCATATGGTTGGGGTCCGTCGCGACGTTGCCGCGGGCATCGAGTTTCACTTCCAGTTGATCGAGCATTCCCTTGCGCACCGGTCCTGAAAAGCCCATGGCGATCAGTACGAGGTCGGCGTCCATGGTGAATTCGGTGCCGGCAATGGGTTCGAATTTTGGCGGCGGCCCGACGCGGACCGCATGTAACTGCTGAACACGATCGGATTTCGGGTCGCCGCCGGAGCCGGTGAACTTTGTCGTGGCCAGGCTCCAGTCGCGCACGCCACCTTCTTCGTGCGCGCCTTCAGTCCGCAGCTGCATCGGCCAGAGCGGCCAGGGGGTAAGCGGCGAACGCTCGTCGGGGGGCTTAGGCATAATTTCGAATTGATGCACCGAAAGCGGCTTTTGCCGGTGGCAGGTTCCGAGGCAATCGGCGCCGGTATCGCCACCGCCGATGATGACCACGCGCTTGCCGGTCGCCAGGATTTCTTTCGCGGGAGCGACCGTGTCGCCGAGCGAACGCCGGTTCTGCTGCGGCAGGAACTCCATGGCAAAGTGGATGCCTTTGAGTTCGCGGCCCGGAACATTCAGATCGCGCGGTTGTTCCGCTCCTCCGGCGAGTACGATCGCGTGGAAATCGCGACGCAATTCCTCGACCGCAACATGGTTGCCTACCTCCGCGTTGGTAACGAACTTGACGCCCTCCGCGGACATCTGTTCAAGGCGGCGCTCAACGATCTGCTTCTCCAGTTTGAATTGCGGAATACCATAGACCAGCAAGCCGCCGATGCGGTCGGATTTTTCGTAGACGGTTACGGCATGCCCGGCGCGACATAACTGCTGCGCCGCAGCCAAGCCCGCCGGCCCCGAACCGACCACCGCAACTCTTTTCCCGCTGCGAATTTTTGGCGGCTCCGGCCGAATCCAGCCTTCGGCAAAGCCGCGCTCGACGATATTTTTTTCGATCTGCTTGATGGTGACCGCGGGCAGGTTGATGCCAAGTACACATGATGCTTCGCAGGGAGCGGGACAAATTCTGCCGGTGAATTCCGGGAAGTTATTGGTCGCGTGCAGTTGGCGAACCGCTTCTTTCCAACGCCCGTGATAGACCAGGTCGTTCCAATCGGGGATCAGATTGTTGACCGGACATCCCGTTTGGCAAAAGGGGACGCCGCAATTCATGCAGCGCGCGCCCTGAGTGCGCAGCTTTTCTTCGGGAAAATCGAGATAGATCTCGAACCAATCATTGAGGCGCTCGGACACTGGCCGCCGCGGGGCAAGTTCGCGCGCATATTCCAAAAATCCCGTGTCCTTACCCATGTTGCACCTGCTCGGCCTCAGCGACAACGGCCAGCGCCGGACTCGGAATGTAGGGTTGCGAGCGGCGACTTACACCAAGTACGCGCTTGTGTTCGTGGGGGAAGACTTTAATAAAGCGAGACAACGCCTCCGGCCAGTTTTCGAGAACCCAGGCAGCCCGCGGACTCGCGGTGAGATCGAGATGTCGCGTCACGAGATCTTTGACCAGCTCAGCTTCCGCGAAGCCATCGGCGGTCTGCGCGTTGAGGACCGGCTCCAAGTCGACGGAGTCAAGATTGCAGCGCTTTTCGGTGAAGTCTCCGTGTTCGTCAAAGACGTAGGCGACGCCGCCGCTCATGCCGGCGGCAAAATTTCTGCCGCAGGCTCCCAACACCAGCACCAGGCCCTTGGTCATATATTCGCAGCCATGGTCGCCGACACCTTCGACCACGGCGGTCGCTCCCGAGTTGCGGACGGCGAAACGCTCGCCCGCGACTCCGTTGAAAAACGCTTCGCCACTCGTGGCTCCGTAAAGGGCAACGTTGCCGATGAGAATATTCTGCTCGGGGGCAAAGGTTGAGAGCCGCGGCGGATAGACGATCAGTCGTCCTCCAGAGAGTCCCTTCCCAACGTAGTCATTGGCGTCTCCCTCCAGCGTGAGCGTGACCCCTTTGGCGAGGAATGCGCCCAGGCTCTGGCCCGCCGATCCGTCGAGGTGCATGCGAATGGTGTCGTCGGGGAGACCTGAGGACCCATGGCGGCGCGCGATCTCCCCGCTCAGCATGGTTCCGACGGAGCGGTGAACGTTGCGCACGGGAAGTTTGATCTCAACGGGCGTCAAAGTTTCGAGCGCATCCTGGGATTTGGCAATCAGCTGATGATCCAGCGCCTGATCGAGGCCGTGGTCCTGTTTCTGCACGCAGCGGCGCGCTACACGAGACGGCGTGGGAGGGTTGTAGAGAATAGCTGAAAGATCCAGGCCGCATCCCTTCCAGTGCTCGACCGCGGGCTCGACGTCGAGCATGTCCACGCGGCCGATCATCTCGTCCATGCGGCGGAAGCCGAGATCGGCCATGTATCGCCGGACCTGCTCGGCGAGAAAGAAGAAGAAGTTGATGACGTGTTCGGGCTGCCCTTGAAAGCGCTTGCGCAGTTCAGGATCTTGCGTGGCGATGCCAACCGAGCAGGTATTGAGATGGCACTTGCGCATCATGACGCAGCCCATCGCGATCAGGGGCGTGGTGGCGAACCCGAATTCTTCCGCGCCGAGCAGGGCTGCGATCGTGACATCGCGGCCGGTCTGCAATTTGCCGTCGGTCTGTACACGGATGCGGCTGCGCAGATCGTTCAATAAGAGCACTTGCTGAGTTTCCGCCAAACCAAGTTCCCAGGGGATGCCGGCATGCTTGATCGAACTCAGCGGCGAAGCGCCGGTGCCTCCGCTGTCGCCGCTGATCAAAACGACATCGGCATGCGCTTTGGCAACGCCCGCGGCGACCGTGCCTACTCCGACCTCGGCAACCAACTTCACCGCGATACGGGCTTGCGGGTTTACATTTTTCAGGTCGTAAATGAGTTGAGCGAGATCTTCAATGGAATAAATGTCGTGGTGAGGCGGCGGCGAAATCAGACCGACGCCGGGGATGGAATGACGCAACCGCGCGATGACCTCATCCACTTTGTGGCCGGGAAGTTGGCCGCCTTCACCGGGCTTGGCGCCTTGCGCCATCTTGATCTGCAATTCATCGGCGTTGACGAGATAATGCGCCGTCACTCCGAAGCGCGCCGACGCCACTTGCTTGACCGCGCTTCGCCGTAAATCGCCGTTGGCATCGGGCTTGAAGCGCTCTTCATCTTCGCCACCTTCTCCGGTATTCGACTTGCCGCCAATGCGATTCATGGCGATGGCGAGAGTTTCATGAGCTTCTTTGCTGATGGATCCGAATGACATGGCCCCGGTGGTGAAGCGCTTCACGATCTCTTTGGCGGGCTCGACTTCTTCGATTGGAACAGGCTTCGCACTTTTTTTGAACTTCATTAAACTGCGCAGCGTCGCCAGGTTGCTGCTTTGGCTGTCGATGAGGTCTGTGTACTCCTGGAAAGTCTGGAAATTCTCCTGCCGCACCGCCTGCTGTAGTTTGCTGATGGTCAGCGGGTTGAGCAGGTGATACTCGCCATTCACGCGCTGGTGGTAGGTCCCTCCAACTGTGAGCTCGGTCTCGGATTCGGTCAGCGGGCGAAAGGCATGTTCGTGCTTCAACTGCGCTTCGCGGGCGACCACTTCAAGGCCAATGCCTTCCAAGCGCGATGCCGTACCAGAGAAATAAGTGTCCACCAGTTGATGATTGAGCCCGATCGCTTCAAACACCTGCGCTCCCTGGTAGCTTTGCAATGTCGAGATGCCCATCTTGGCGAACGTCTTCAGCAATCCCTTATTCACGGCTTTGATGAAATGCTTGGCGGCAAGCTCCGGAGTCACGCCCTCTGCGAGTTCTCCTCGCCGCGCCAAGTTCTCGACGCTCTCCAGGGCAAGATAGGGGTTGATGGCGCTGGCTCCATAACCGCTGAGCAGCGCAAAGTGCATAACCTCGCGAGGCTCGCCAGATTCGGTAATCAACGCGACCTGGGTTCGCGTCTCTTCTTTGACCAGCAGATTATGAACGGCGGCGAGCGCCAGCAGGCTGGGAATGGGCGCGTAATCCTTGTTGACCCCGCGATCCGAAATAATGAGCAGCGTGTATCCGGCTTTGCCCGCGAGCGAGGCGCGCTGGCATAACTCATCGAGGCCGCGTTTCAAGCCAGCTTCGCCTTCGCTGGCGCGGTAGAGAGCTGGGAGCGTGATGGCCAGCAAATCTCCGGTGGAGACGCGGCGCAACTTTTCGAGATCGAGATTGGTCAGAAGAGGGTGGGCGAGCTTGAGCATGTGGCAGTTCTCGGGCTCTTCCGAGAGAATGTTGCGCTCGCTGCCGATATAACTGACCAGAGACATCACGATCTCTTCGCGAATCGGGTCAATGGGAGGATTCGTTACCTGCGCGAAGAGTTGTTTGAAATAGTTGAACAGCGACTGCGGCCGGTCGGAAAGACACGCGAGCGGAGTATCCGTCCCCATCGACCCAATCGGTTCCTCGCCCTTGGAAGCCATCGGGCCGAGGATCATGCGCAAATCTTCGTCGCTATAGCCGAACGCGCGCTGGCGGCGAAGCAGCGTTTCCCCATCGGTCTGGTGCATCCGTGATGGGGCGGGCAATTGATCGATCGTGATCTGATTGTCCTTGAGCCACTGCGCGTAGGGCTGCCGCGAGGCCAGCCCTTCCTTGATTTCCTTGTCGGGGACGATGCGGCCTCCGACGGTATCGACCAGAAACATTTTTCCCGGCTGCAAACGGCCTTTCATCTTGACTTGGTCCGGCGCGATGTCGAGCACTCCAGCTTCGGAGGCCATGATGACGTGCCCGTCTTGCGTGACCACATAGCGGCCGGGCCGCAATCCGTTGCGGTCGAGGATCGCGCCGATCACACGGCCATCGGTGAAGGCGATCGCCGCCGGGCCGTCCCAAGGCTCCATCAGGCAGGCGTGATACTCGTAGAATGCGCGTTTCTCGGGCTTCATGTGGGGATTAGCAGCGAACGCCTCTGGAACGAGCATCGCCATCGCGTGGGGCAGACTGCGTCCCGATTGAAAAAGTAGTTCAACGGCATTATCGAAATTGGCGGAATCGCTGCCGTCGGGAGCAATAATCGGAAAGAGCTTCTTGATGTCCTCGCCAAATAAAGGAGACTGGAGCAACGACTGGCGCGCGTGCATCCAGTTTACGTTGCCCTTGAGGGTATTAATTTCGCCGTTGTGCGCGATATAGCGATAGGGATGCGCGCGCTGCCAACTGGGAAATGTGTTGGTGGAGAAACGCTGATGCACCAGACAGAGCGCGCTGGTAACGTCAGGGTCGGAAAGCTCCTTGTAAAAATTGGCGATTTGCGGGGCCAGCAGCAGCCCTTTGTAAACGATGGTACGGCAGGAAAGTGACGGGATGTGGAAGACACCGGCATCCTCGATGCCAGACGCGGCGATCTCGCTTTCGGCGCGTTTGCGCACCACGTAGAGCTTGCGCTCAAAAGCGTCTTCGTCCGGCGCGGCGGTGACGGCGACCGGTCCACATCCTACAAAGATCTGCTGGATGTAAGGTTGCGAACCCCGCGCCACGCGGCCAATCGCGGACGCGGCGACCGGAGTATCACGCCAGCCGAGTACCGTCAGTCCTTCTTCGCGCACAATGCGTTCTAAGATTCCTTCGCACTGCAGACGCTGGTGTTTCTCAACCGGCAAGAACGTCATGCCCACGCCGTAGGCCCCGGCCGATGGCAGGTCAAATCCTAAGGTGCGGCACTCCCGCAGAAAGAATTGATGCGGGATCTGGAGCAAGATTCCGGCTCCATCTCCGGTCTCGGGATCGCATCCACAAGCGCCACGGTGTGCAAGGTTCAGCAGCACCTGGATTCCTTTGCTGATAATTTCGTGGCTTTTTTGGCCGCTGATATTGGCGACAAATCCTATCCCGCAAGCGTCATGCTCTTGAGCGGGATGATACAGACCCTGCGGGGGTGGAGGGCCATTCGTTTTGTTCAGACGCGTCATCATCCCATCGTTTGCAACATGGCACCGAGAGCGGCGATCGTGGCCGCTTGCCAGACAGTTGTTCTTGAGTTGCTACCTTGCCCGCTAGGGCTGCAGGATGTGGCATGGGTCGGCTCAGGAACGCACCTCTGCAACTTCTTAGTTACTCCCGTTTGATCTGGAAAGTACAATGCAGAATTTCGATGCAATGGATGCAAATTTCAAAATTCAGAGCCGTCGGCATCCGGCGCATTTCGAGGATTTCGCGCTAGACGGCGGCGTCCGTTATAATCCGTCATAAACTTAATGGACTTCGACCAGCTCATCACGTTTCTGGAAGTGGCCAAACAGGGCAGTTTTTCGCGCGCCGGAGAGAAGGTTTTCCGGTCGCAATCTGCGGTCAGCGCCCAAATCCGGCAATTGGAGCAGGAATATGGCGACCGCCTGCTGGACCGCTCGGGCAAGACCGTAAAACTGACTCCGGCCGGACAGGTACTGTTTGACTACGCCGTGCGCCTGAAGGAATTGCGCGACGAGTCGCTGATGGCGGTTGCCGACCACAGCCGCACTCCGCGCGGCACGCTCCGCGTCGGCGCCAACGAGGCGACCTGCCTCTATGTTTTGCCCGACGTATTTGCGGAATACTGCCGCCTTTACCCGCCGGTGCAAATCAACATTTACCGGAACTTCAGCTACAAGGTCACGGAGAAGCTCGAGAATGGTTCCATCGAGCTTGGCTTTTTGACTCTACCCATTCAATCGCCGAGCCTGGAGATCCAAACTATTTTTCGGGACAAGCTGATGTTGATGGTCAGCCCGCGAAATCCGCTGGCCAAACAGAAAACAGCGTCGGTCAGCGAGATTGTCAAACATCCGCTCCTGCTCCCCAAGACAGGGCACACGCGGCGGCTTTTAGACAAGCTGTTCCGCCCGCATCGCGACGAACTACAGGTTCGAATGGAACTGCCAAGCATCGGCATCATCAAGAGTTTTGTGGCGGCCGATCTGGGCGTGTCGATCATCAGCGCATCGTTTGCGCGAGATGCCGTGGCCTCGGGCAGCGTGAGACTGATCGATCTGGAAGATGCGGAACTGTTCCGCGAATTGGGATTAGCTTACCGTCGTGACCGGACGCTCTCCTGCGCCTCGACGGCATTCATCGAAGTTCTGCGCCACGTAACCACTGGGAAAAAGGTGCAAGCCCCAGTTCACGCCTGAGCCGCCCGGTTGCATTTCAAAGATGTCGCTCGATGCGGTCGATTTGTGCGAGTCCAGGCCGCTGCGGCAGTGCCTGAAGTGTCACGTTCTGTTCAGACACCAGCAGTCGCTGCTCATTTACATACCTTTCACATTGCCGTTTTATGCTAGCTTCTTGGCAGCCGGTGGATTGTCCGGGAATTGCGCGAGTTTCTTATGGCTAGAAAACGAGTCTCCGCTCCAAGCGTGAAGCGCCGATCAAATGCCAAGCGGTCCCGATCTGCGGATGCCGCGCCGCGTCTGCCTCAAACGCGTGATGGCGGCAGCGATTTCGCCGAGGATGAATTGTCGGCCCTGGTAGTGCGCGGTTGCCTGATCGCGCGCGATGCGGTCTTCAATGTGCGGGATTTTCTGGCCGCTGGATCACGCCTCGCTTTTCTCGCCATCAAGGATTGCGAAAAAGAGCTTGACCAGATCGAACGCAAGATTGACGACCAGTTGCCCGAAGCCATCACCCGGGTAGGTGAAGCCAAGGCGCGCGAGTTGCTTGCGTGTCTGAAGTTCATTACCGACCTCGAGCGCATCGGAGATCTCGCCTACAGCGCGGTCATGCAGTTGCAAGCGCGCCGCGAAAAATTGCCGGCGGCGGATTCGCGTCAACTGGTGGAGATGGCTTCACTGCTGCGCGAAATGCTGGAGCAGGTTCATCAGGGATTCCTCAAGCGCGATGTGTCGTACGCTCAGAGCGTGCTGAAATCTGACCCGGAAGTCGACCGGTTGTGCCACTCCTTGTTTCACAGACATCTGGCGGAACCGAACAGTCCCACGGGACAGAAGAATTTTGACATTTTGCTCGCCGCCCAGGCGCTCGAACGCATTGGCGATCACGCTAAGAATCTCGCGGAAGAACTCTATGGTCTGGCGGAAGGCCGATCCTTGCGGCACAATGCCAGAAAGCTATCGACGGCATAGGAAGTTCGGGCGCTCAATGGAAATCGTGGGATGTGGTTTCTGCCTTCGTCACACTGAGCGGCGAAACTTTCTCCGCACGGATGTGAATCACGTTGTCGTGATTCTGTAGAATTCCTTCGATCATCAGAAAGCGCTCGGAAATCAGCAGCACACGATTCTTCTGCAGCAGATCGGGAGTGAAGATCGCATTCGCGATCCCGGTCTCATCTTCCAGGCTCATGAACATCATGCCCTTGGCTGTTCCCGGGCGCTGGCGGGCAATGACGCAACCGCCGATGCGCAGGCGGCGTCCATTCGGGAGGTACGCCAGCTCGCGAGCACTGTATATCCCCATCTTCTTCATTTCTTCTCTCCGGTATTGCATGGGATGAGGGCCAACCGTCAAGCCGGTCGCACGAAAATCCGCCACTAATCGTTCTTCATGGGTCATCGCCACCAGCGGAGATTGGCCATCGACTTCGGGCAACTCATCCAGCAAGGGACCCGACCAGCGCACCGCCCGCTCCACCTGCCACAGCGCATCGCGACGGTGAAATTTGAGGTTTTGATTTTTGCTGGCTGGCAACTGTCCCCTGGCAACTGAATTCAGCGCGCCAATTTCCGCCAGCGTCGTCAACTCATCCTTGCGCAATTCAGGCACGCGGCGGGCTAAATCCTGTACCGAAGCAAACGGCGCCAAACTGCGCTCGCGAACCAGTGCCTGCCCAGCCGGCTCGCGCAACCCGCGCGCGTAATTCAAGCCAAGACGTACCGACATCTGACAGCTGACATCTGACAGCTCCAACGTGCATTTCCAATCCGAACCCGTCACATCCATCGGCAGCACTTTTAATCCGTGGCGCTGCGCGTCTTTTACAAGGGTCGAAGGATGATAAAAACCCATGGGCTGGTTATTGAGCAGCGCCGCCGTGAAGGCCGCGAGGTAGTGGCACTTCAGATAAGCACTGGCATAGGCAATCAAGGCAAAACTCGCGGCATGCGATTCCGGAAATCCATACAGAGCGAAGGAAGTGATCGACTGGATGATTTGCTCCTGCGTTTCGCCGAGGATTCCATTGCGCGTCATGCCAGCGCGCAATTTTTCTTCGATCCCTTTCATTCTCGCCTCGGAGCGTTTGAAGCCCATGGCGCGGCGCAACTCTTCGGCTTCGCCGCCCGTGAAATTGGCGGTGATCATGGCCATGCGCAACAACTGCTCCTGAAATAAGGGGACACCGAGAGTGCGACCCAGCACGGTTTCAAGCGACGGATGCGGGTAGGTCACCGCTTCCCTGCCCTGCCTCCGCTTAAGAAATGGATTGACCATATTTCCCACGATCGGTCCCGGACGTATGATCGCCACTTGCACGACAATGTCGTAAAACTTTTTCGGCTTGAGCCGCGGCAGGCAAGCCATTTGCGCCCGGCTCTCGACCTGGAACATTCCGACAGTATCGGCTTTTTGCAGCGTGGAATAGACGACGGGATCATCGGGCGGAAGACGCGCCAGGTCAACATCTTCGTGGTAATGATCGCGAATCAATTCGAGAGAATCTTTCAGCGCCGCCATCATGCCCAGACCGAGCAGATCGACTTTGATGATGCCCATGTCGGCGCAATCTTCTTTATCCCACTGCACCACCACGCGGCCGGGCATGGAAGCGGGCTCCAGCGGCACGACCGCATCGAGACGGCCTTCGCAAATGACCATGCCGCCCGAGTGCTGCCCGAGATGGCGCGGCAGATCCTGCGCGGCGAGACACAGCTCAAAATATTTGCGGATTCTGGGATGCTTCAGGTCGAGGCCAGCATCGCGGAGCCGGCGGTCGAGCGCATCGTTTTCGTCCCTGAATTCCCAGGTCGCGACCGCGGCTGAAATTCGCTTGAGCGTGTCGTCGTCGAATCCCATCGCCTTGCCCATTTCGCGCGCAGCCATGCGATTGCGATAGGTGATGACGTTGGCGGTCATGGCCGCACCACGCTGCCCGTAACGCTGATAGACATATTGAATTACGCGCTCGCGCTCGGCGCCGCTGGGCAGGTCGAGATCGATGTCGGGCCACTCGCCGCGCTCCTCGGAAAGAAAACGCTCGAACAATAATTCCATGCCGATGGGATCGACCGCGGTAATTCCGAGGGAGTAGCAGACCGCGCTGTTGGCAGCCGATCCCCGGCCCTGCGCCAGAATGTTCTGTTCCTGGCAGAAACGCACCAGGTCCCAGACAATCAGGAAGTATCCGGCAAGTTTCAGGTGCTCGATTAAATTTAATTCGCGTTCGATCTGGCGGCGCGCGCGCTTTTTCAACTCCGCACCCGCCTGGCCATAGCGGCTCTGCCATCCCTCTTGCGTGCGCTCCCGCAACAGCGACATCATGGTCTCACCCTCGGGCACGGGATAGCGCGGAAACTCGTAGCCGAGATCGCTCAAGGTGAACTCGAGGCGTGAGGAAAGTTCAAGAGTATTGGCGATGGCCCGCGGAACATCCGCGAAGAGCGCTCCCATGGCCGCGGGAGATTTAATGTAACGTTCGGCATTGCGCGCCAGCAGGCGTCCGGCCGTGGCCAGCGTACGATGATGCCGCAGCGCGGTGAAAGCGTCCGCCAACTCGCGCTCGTGAGGCGCAGCGTAGTTCACGCCATTGGTCGCGAGCAGCGGCAGTTGTAAAGCCTCCGCGATTTCGATGGCAACCCGGTTGCGATACTCTTCGTCGCGCTGAAAATGCCGCTGTAATTCGACGTAAACATTGCCCCGGCCAAACATTTCAACCAGCCCCTTCACCGTATCGAATGCCGCTCGCGGCCCTCCGTGCGCCAGAGCTGAGGCGAGAGGTCCTTCATTCCCACCCGTGAGGCAAACCAGCCCACCGGCATGTTCGAGGAAATCCGGGCTCGACGCGCATGCCCCTTCTTTGCGGCCAGTACGCAACTTCATTTTCGTAATCAGGCGGCAGAGATTTTGATATCCAGCGCGCGAAGCGGTTAGCAGCGGAAGACGGAATTCAACATTGGAGGATGGAACAAATCCAGAACAGGTTACTTCAGATCCGATGTGCGCTTTGATCTTGGCTTTTTTCGCGGCGAGATGAAAGCGCGGAGAACCGTACACTCCGTCGCGATCAAGCAAGGCCATTGCAGGCATTCCCAGGTTTGCGCACACAGCAATCAGCTCTTCCGGAATCGAAGCCCCTTCAAGAAAACTGAAGGCAGAGCGGGAATGAAGTTCGATGTACATCAGTTGCCAGTGGCCAGGCGTTGCCAGTTCCCCGCTGTCCCCCATTAGATTGGGGCACTGGCAATTGCTCTAGTCGTATGCCCCTTCTACGAACCACTTTCCACTGAGCTTGTCCTGCACCAGGCGATACAACACAAGTCCAGCATCGACGGATACGGCGATGTCCCACTCCTCACGCGCCCAGCCTTCCTGCTCCGACCAATCCCCGGAAGAGCGCCATGGACCGGCACTCCAGACGATTTCTCCGGCCACGTCGTCGCGCTCGGGACAGCGCAAACACACTGGCTTTGCTTCGCGCACAGTGACGCTCGCGCCGAGCGCGGGCCGAAACAGCCGCAGGGCGATTACCGCGCTCATCTTTTCTTTTGCACTGTCTTTCACGTTTTCATGGTCATTTGTTTCGCATTCGCATGCGCCGTAATTTTCTGACATGGACAAATCCTTATTTCGTTTCTTCGACAGTGTGGTGTCGAACTTTGCGTATGGGACCTCTGCAGGCGCGAAGTGCTGCAGCGCAAATGCGCCTTCGCGATGCGTATCCAGTAACTCCACCGAACCCACTCTGCCCTCACCGACAATTCCCGCAATGCGCGCCAGCGTCAGCTCCAATTTTTCAGGCTCCGGAAAAACCGGCTGAAATAATCCACTCTGCACCGGGCGTGGACGCGACGGTTCGGCCGACAAATGAATCTTTACGATGGGCGCTCCCGGAGGATGCGCCTGCAAATCGAGCTGTAACAATTTCAGGAACACTGTCGCGTCGAGCATGGGCGTCGGCAGCCGCAAGATGCGGGCGAACGTCTTGGTGAGTGGCCGAGCCAGTACCTGGGCAAAAGGTGCGCCACCATTGGACGGCGGCACTGCGAGTTCCAGGTTCAGGCGCAACTCTTGCACCGCCAGTGCGCGCTGCCGCAAGCACACGCACATTTTTTCCAGCATACGGTTCAGTAGAAAGGCCAGCGGCTCCAACAACACGACCGGATCTTCGAGTTCCACCGTCTCGGCAAAAATCGGCGGTGGTTCCAAGATTCGTAAGGCCCTCACCACCGCACCCCGCGCCAGTTTCTGCAGACGGATTCCCTGCTGTCCCAGGCGCTCGCTAACCGGAACTTCGGGCAGGGCCGCGAGCGCCCGCAGCTTGCGAATACCCCAGCGGTCGAAAGTTTCCACCCATCGCGCAGACTCCTCCGCATCGGAAGAAAAACTTTCCAGCAGCACATCCACCGTCAGATCTCCCAGTCGCTCGGCTTCGCGACCTTTGGGAATCAAGCTCACGCCGGCAAAGCCGCGGGCGGCGAGCAATGCCGCATCCGGATTGGAAGCCACGGCGATATTCGCTTCCAGTCCCATGTGAAAAACGCGCCGCTGCAGATCGTGGGCAATTTTGGGCAGCGGGCCGAGCAAGGATTCGAGTCCGGCGAGGTTCAACAGCACGGCGCCGGGCGCAGTGTCTTCCACTACCGGCGAAAACGATTGCGCGCAATCGAGCAGCGCAGCATGGGCCGAGTTTTCCTGCGATTCCGACCGCGCGCGCAGCATGAGGTTTTCCCATGCTTCCAGTTGCGCCTTGGTTGCGCCCACATCCACGCCCGCTTGCCGCGCTCTTTCATTAAGAGCCATCGCTTTTTCCAGCGGAGGACGCCCAGTGAATACCACGACCGGGCAGGCGCGCAACTTTGGCTCAAAGCGAATGATCGCCTGGGCAGGAAAGTCGGGAATGAAAATGCAGGCAAACATGGGACCCCAGGTCTTGCTTTCAGCTTTCGGCTCTCAGTGATCAGTAAAAGCTCAACGTTTTAAATCGTGAGGACATGGAGATCCAGTCTGAAGACTTAGAACTTGGCGCCAGAGATTCAAACTTGCGGCATAATCATCCTGCCCACGCAGCTCGACTGGTGAAGCTTGCCGCCGGTTGTGATGGCTTTCGCTGCAGATTTCCTTCCAAGCGCGAGCACAGTAACTCGGCTGTGATTTCGAATTGGTCTAATAATTTCGAGTGAGCCAATTCCGAGTTTGATAACTCCGAATGCCTTATTGGATTCCCTGAGAGTTGAGAGCCGACAGCCGATAGTTTTTTTCCGGACACCCTCACCAGCAGCGACGAGCAACTGCCTGCAATCGGCTGCTGCTCCAAAACCAGCAACGCTGTCGGCGTATGCTCAATCGCGCGGCGGAAGCGGAACCAGGATGCCAAAGGAATTCGCCGCGCACTCGACATGGGAACATCGCCGAGATCGAGAGCAATCATTCCGAAGCCGTTGCTCTGGAGCAGCAAGTCAGTGACTTGCAGCATTTGTCCGAGCTGCGATTCCCAGCGGCTAAAGCGCGTAGATGCAGGGTGCGCCGCCGTATGATCTTTATCTATTTTTCTATCTTTATCCCGGCGAGAGCGATATTTTTCTCCGCATCGCACCCATAGCAAACGGCTCATCTCCATACCGGCGGCCGCGGCTGAGGCGGGATCGAAGGCATCGCAGGTATCAACGAGGGCACAAACTTCTCCGCGTTGGGTAGCGCGAGCCAGCGCGAAAAGCATGACGCTGGTTCTTCCCGATGATGCTGCGCCACAAATTTCCGTGAGGCAACCGCGAGCGAAGCCGCCCGTCAGCAAGTCCAGTTGCGGAATGCCGCTCGAAACCATCTCCGGCGCCGGACGCGCATCGAGGCGCGAGGCGGGAACCACCGAGGTCAACTTGGGGATGGCCCCCACGCGGTGTAAAATTTCTGCCGTCCTCTGAGCCTTCTTGGCCGTCAATGACGGAGGATCAGGCCGCGGAAAAATAAAATAGCGGCCTGTGGCCGCCGAGGAAAAAACCGGAGAGGCAGACATACTTTTCTCGCAATTATCAGGGAACGTAGAAGGCTAGATCAGCTTCTCGGCCAAGAAAGATTCGCTTTTTCTTCGCCTTGAATGACGCTTTTTCTTCGCCTTGAATGAGTATCCATCTCTGGCGGAGGGTTGTCAAGAGCCTTCAGGCACAGATGCGATCTCCTTTTGATCGTTAAGTTTACAATGGCCCCAATTTGCAGCGTGGGCTAAACTCGTTCTGTGCCAGCGCCATCTCCTTCGACATCAATCGAGCTAGCCAGTTGCCCGTGCTAGGCTTAGTGAGACCGTCAGCGTTCGTCTGCAGCATGCGGAAAATCAGAACAAGAAACTAAGTACAAGAGGATGCGGATGTCCAAAAAACAATTGAACGTCGCCATGATCGGTTCCGGGTTCATAGCCAACGTGCATTCCAATGCCTTTCGCCAAGTCGGGCGTTTCTTCGATATTCCTTACAACCTCGGCTGCCAGGTCATATGTGGCCGCAGTCGAGAAAAGCTGGAGAAAACGGCTGCGCGCTGGGGTTGGAACGAAATGGAAACAGACTGGCGGAAAGTTGTCGTCAGAAATGACATTCACGTCATCGACATCGCCGTCCCCAACGCGTTGCATTGCGAAATTGCGATTGCGGCCGCTAACGCGGGAAAAATCGTGATTTGCGAAAAGCCGCTGGCCGCATCCGTCGCAGAAGCGGAAAGAATGACGAAAGCAGCCAGCCGCGTTCCGAATGCGGTCTGGTTCAATTACCGGCGTATCCCTGCGGTCGTTCTTGCAAAACAGATCATTCAGGAAGGGCGCATCGGCGAGACGTTTCACTATCGCGGCCTGTACCTGAATCAGTCGGGAAATGACCCGAGCAAAGGGAACACGTGGCGTTATCAACGAAGCGAAGCAGGAATGGGAGCGGCGGGGGACCTGCTCTCCCATTGTGTCGATCTTGCGCTCTATCTGAATGGCGCAATCGGAGAATTAACGGCGCTCATGCACACCTTCGCTCCGGGCCGTGAAGTGGACGATGCCGCGTTGGTTCTGGCCCGCTTCGCCAATGGCAGCATTGGCACGTTCGAGGCAACTCGTTACGGAGTGGGATGCCAGAATCGTAATACGCTGGAAGTCAACGGTTCGAAGGGGATGCTAAGTTTCACTCTCGACGAAATGAACGATTTGCAGTTTGTCGATGCAACCGAACCGGCGCACATACGGGGCAGTCGGCGTATCTCCGCCACGGCGCTTGACCATCCTTATGGAAAGAACTTCTGGAAGCCTGGCCATGTTTTGGGATACGAACATCCATTCATTGCCACGCTGGGAGACTTTCTCAACTCGATAGCCCAGCAAGCGCCATTCCACTCTAACTTTGAAGATGCCCTCGCGGTGCAAAGAATCCTGCATGCGGTGGAACGATCATCGGCAGCGCGCACGTGGTTCAGTGTCGACACGAGCGCGGCGTAGTGGCCGACCCGGACCCTCAAGAGGTTAAAGACAGCTAGTGCAGAGTTACCTTCCCAGTAAGTTCGATGTCGGCTGCTGAATGAGCAACGAATAAGTCGAAATCTCCCGGAGCCACCGTCCATGCATGGTGAGTGACGTCATAGTAAGAAAATGCCCGGCGATCGAGTTTCACAGTAACAGTCTTGGTTTCACCTGGACTTAGACTCACTTTTGTAAAACCTTTCAATTCCTTCACAGGACGCGGCACGGGAGCATGACGGTCGCCCACAAACACTTCCGCAACTTCGGCGCCAGCGCGGGGACCTGTGTTTGTGATATCGAACGTGACGCTCACTTGCTGGTCTGATGTCGGAGTTGAAACCGTAAGGTTCTTGTACGCAAAGGAAGTGTAAGAAAGACCGTAGCCGAAAGGAAACAAAGGCTTGGTTGACGACTTGTCAAAATGGCGGTAGCCAACAAAGATTCCCTCGGTATATTCAACTTTCTTGCCGCCATTCTGTGGATAGTAACTATCGTGGGCGGCATTGTCTTCCCATCGGCGTTCGATCGAAATCGGCAAGCGTCCGGATGGGTTGAAGTCTCCAAACAGTATCTGCGCTAGAGCTGTGCCACCTTCTTGGCCGGGATACCAGGCTTCGAGAAGCGCCGGGACGTGATCCACCCAGCGCGTCATGTCAACTCCTCCGCCCGAAGTTACAACGACGACAGTGTTTTTATTCGCCGCCGCTATCTGACGAATCAGTTCGTCTTGCCCCGGAGGCAGGCGAAATGTCCGATCGCCGCCTTCACCTTCGCTCTCGGTGTCGAAGCCCACGGCTAAGACGACGGCATCGGCACGAGCAGCCAGCGCTTTCGCTTCCGCCGTGACCAGTTCCTCGGGGCGTACGATGCCAAGATTCACGGTGGCTTTGCCCCACACCATCTTCGCGCTGTAGTCTAACTCGACTTGATGCGGACCGGCGGCGAGGGTAATTGGAGTTTCACCGACAAAGGCGTACCACTGTCTCCAGTTGTCAAGCACGAGTTTCTTGTCGATGTAAAGACGATAACCGCCGGTTTCTCCCGGACCCTCGACAAATGCCAGGTAATCCCCGGGAGCGTTTGGCGTGAAATATCCGGTCCAACGAATGGACATGTTGTTATCGGTAGCTTCGCCCTCGCGAGGTGGCTCGTAGTGAATGTGCTCCTCGCTGCGCACGACCGCGGGAGGGCCCGCGAGGTCTGGATTGTTGAAAATCTCCATCTTCAAACCTTTAGTGCCGCCCGTCGCGAGAGTGGTGAACTCCGTTTTCTGGGCCATGTCATCGAGAGTGGGAATGCCTCGCGAATAGTAGACTTTTGCCCGCTCGCCCAGGGAGTTCACAATGCCTTGCAGGTAGCTCGTCGCTGCAAAAGGTTTCGCATCGGCGCTGCCGCCTCCGCCAGTCGGGGTGGGGTGGGCGTCGGGTCCGATGACCGCGATAGACTTGATCTTTCCTTGTTCCAGCGGCAGCAAGATGCCATCGTTCTTGAGCAGAACCATCCCGGCGCGTGCCGCTTCGAGTGTTGTGTCGTCTCCCGGAACGTTCCATCGCGGGATGGACAGGTCAGCCTGCTCATGTCCGAGCCAGCCGAATTGAATCGCAGTGCGCAGAATACGGCGCACTTTATCATCGATCGTCGCCTCGCTGACCTTACCTTCTTTGATGGCCGGCAAGAGGTTCGCGCGGTTCATGAACTTGCCGGAAGGCATCTCCAGGTCGAGTCCGCCGTTGGCCGCGCCGATGCCGTCGTAGGTAGCATCCCAATCCGACATTACAATTCCGGTGAATCCCCAGTCTTTTTTAACGATGTCGTTGTTCAGATAGCCGTTCTGCGTCGCGTGTTGGCCATTGATCAAGTTGTAGGAGTCCATGATCGCCCCTACATGTGCCTCTTTGACCGCGGCTTCGAACACCGGCAGGTAGATTTCGCGCATCGTGCGCTCATCGATAACAGAATCCGTGTTATGACGATCAAATTCCGAGTTATTCCCCATGTAATGCTTAATCGTAGAACTTACACCCTGGCCTTGCATACCTTCGATATAGGCGACCGCGGTGCGTGAAGATAGATATGGATCCTCGCCGAAGTATTCGAAGTTGCGTCCATTCTGGGGCGCTCGATAGATGTTAACCCCCGGCCCGAGCATGAAATGCACGCCGCGGGAGCGGGCGTCCTGGCCGATCATGGTGCCAATTCGGGCTGCCAGAGCGGGATCCCAAGTGGCAGCCAGGCCAATCCCGCCAAACACTGTGGACGGACCATAATTACGAACGCCAATCGGCCCATCGGCCATCTTGAGGCGCGGCAAACCGATCTTCTCGATGGCGCGAATATAAAAATTGTCCTGGCCGCCGATCAAATCGACTTTTTCTTCGAGAGTCAGCTTCTTTAGCAGCGAGTCGACCCGTGCCTCAACCTCCGGCGACGCTGGCGCTTGAGGCCAGGCCAGGGCAGCGGCGAAAACCAGCAGGAAAGTGAGTAAGAAAAAGAGACGGCGGGGCTTGCTGCTCATAAGAACCTCCTATGCGGCGAACTGCACAAACGATGTTGCGACGAAGCTTGCAGTGAAGTCTAACTTAGTTTGCTTTTGCGAGCGCGCCTACGGAGTCTTGTGCCCACCGACCAACTCCAGCGCCATCGAAGCCAACTCGATATCTTCGCGAGACGATAGCCCGCTCACTGCGATAGCGCCAGCCACGATGCCTTCCCTCCAAATGGGAAGTCCACCGCCCCAACCTACAAATCTGGGATCGCCATAATAAGCAATGTCATGACCTTTTTCAGGATGACGCACTTTTTCGCCGATATCTTTGGTCGGCTTTCGTTCCCGGGCCGCCGTCCACGCCTTATTCGTGGCGATTCGGATGGAGGATACGGGAGCGCCGTCCATGCGGGCAAAGGCGACGAGTTCTCCATGGGAGTCGGCGACGGCAACCACGACGGACTTCCCTATCTGTGAAGCTTTTCCGACGATCAGTTCGACCATCCTTCTGGCGTCAGCGTAGTCGATTACGGGAACAGTTTTCATGCGGTCTGCGAACATCCTCCCAATTCAGAGTTACGGAAGCTCTAGTCATGGTTGCAAAGTGAAGCGGCTCGGCGGTTCAGCTCGAAACGCGTGGAACTCCTGCCGGCACGCGCGGAAGGGGTTCGATTCGCGGCCTTGCGTTCTCTCGATAGCAAATGAGGAACTGGCTCTAATGTAACAGCAATCGCACAGGGTCCGCAGAGATAGAGCCTTTTCGGACATTAAAAAACCGGACTCGGCGAAACACCGAGTCCGGTTCTTGCAGTATCAGTTAGAAAACCAACTTCAGAACCATCTGTACCAGACGTTCTTCCGCTGCGCCGCCGCCTACAACAGTTCCCGTGATCTGGCCGAAACCGTTGGCCGTGGGGCTGCCAGCATAGCTGGTAGCTGGTGGCAGGAAGGGCGGGTGGTTGAAGAGGTTGAAGAATTCCGCGCGGAACTCCAGCCCCATCCGTTCGGTAATCGATGTCCGCTTGAACAACGCCATATCCCAGTTATTGGTTCCGGGGGAGCGCAACTGGCCATCCACGCGGGATTCGGTGCCGAAGCCCCAATCCGGAGGAGTGGCAAAGCAGGAGGTGTTGAACCACTGAGCAACGCTGCCGCCACCAGCTTTCTTGTCACAACCGGATACGACGTCCGGCCGCACGTTCGCGACGCCCAAGTTAGCCTGCTCCAGAGGTGTGTTGTTGGCGTACGTAATCTTGAGCGGGAAGCCGCGCTGGAATGCGGTCTGACCGTCGAGTCCCCAACCGGAAACAATCTTGTCGGCCGCTCCCGTCCAACCATTGGCGAACATCTTGCCATGGCCGAAGGGAAGGTCGAGCACGTAGCTGAATACCAAGCGTTGCGAAACGTCCTGTGAGGAGAGCGATCTTTCGCCCTTCAGGTTGTTCCAGTCCTGAACCTGACCTACGCCACCGGTTGAACCTTCTAACCAACTGGTCAAGGTGTCGGTATTGGACATGAGTTTCGAATTGGTATAAGCCACTAACAAAGTACCGCCGCCAGCAAACCGGCGTGTGACGGTAGCTTGCAGAGAGTTGTAGTCACTGGAGCAGCAGCCATAGCCATTTAAGGACAGCCCGTTGTATTGCGGGTACGGCCGATCCAGTTGTCCGGCATAGATTGTAGCGCCGTTCAGGTTCGGTTTGAGTGCGCCGACCAACGGGTTAGCAACCAGCGTCGTCAGACCCGCTCCCTGCGACAGGAAGGAATCGGGAATCTGATTGACGTTGGTGTTGTATTGCTCGAGATGCACGCCATGCGATCCGGCATAAGCGACGTCCGCGAAGAAGCCGGCGGGCAGCTGACGCTGGATGTCGAAGTTGTACTGCTCGACGTATCCATACTTGGGATCGGAATGGGGCGCCAGGCTGGGAGAGCCGTTCGCTTCCACGTAAGCCGACAAGTTAGGTTGCGCGTTGCGCCCGGGCGCCAGCAGGATGCCCTGGGCTCCGAACGGTCCACTCGTATCGCCGCAGGTGAAGCTGGCGAAACTCGTTCCCGGAAGGGAGCAATTGGTTCCGTTCAGCGTGCTGTACGGAGTGTTGTAAGAGTCGATCGTAGCATTGAAACCAGTCGTGGCTAGATTGACAATGTCGTTGTCCGGGTTAAGTCCGAACGAAACGTAGTTCGGAATAAAGAAGATGCCGTAGCCGCCGCGGATGACGGTCTTGGGATCCAGGGCATAAGCGAAACCAACTCTTGGCGAGAAGGCCTTCTTATCCATTGGAATGTTGTTGCCGCCAGGATTCACGTAAGCCGCATCGCCAAGGCATCCATTCGGACAGCCCGAAACAGTGGCATTGACAGCAGTCGGATCGAAGTAGGTGAGACGGTTGAAGCGCTCCGACCAGGTTCCCTGTAACTCATAGCGAAGGCCTAAGTTCAGGGTCAGCTTATTGGTGAAGCGGAAGGTATCGTCCACATACAACGCGCGGTAGACCTGTTTGCCCGCAGTCTGTGCGGGAACCTGGGCTACGCCTTCGGTCTGGTTCACGAACGACCCTTGGTTTTGCGACAAGCCCAGGAGGAAGTCAGCGAAAGGAAATCCAGAGTTATCGGTTGCCGACGGGCTTGAAGCCGTCCAGTTTCCAAGGAAACCAAATGCGCCGCTGGCGATGTTGGTTTGGAAGTAGTTATCCAAACCGATTTCAATCTGGGCGCCCGTCTGGATCGTGTGTTTCCCACGGATCAAGGTAAGAGCGGGAGACAGATTGTACTGGGTGTTGTGGTCGCCAATCGCGCTGTTGCCCTGCGACTTTCCTACGTCGTTCGGGAACGGGAAAGCAGGAGTCGGAGGAGTACGCATGGAACCGGGCGCGCTGTTATACGCAGCGGACCAACCCAGAGTCGTCAGATCAAAATTTCCAAGCAGGGGATCCCGACCATAAATGAAGCGGCTGCCCGCCAGGTTTATGTCGAGAATCGTCGTGGAGGAGAAGGTGTGATTGAGGTCGATCGCCAGCAATTTGCTGTGATATTTCTCCGCGCATCGATCCTGGCAGAGGCCGGTTCCCAATGGATTGTCGGCCAGATCGAGTAGTCCGAAATAAGAAAATCTTCCGAACAGTCGGGTGTTACTCGATATGTTTTGGTCGATGCGGGTGACAAATTCATTCGTGTTGCCACCGGATGCGGCTGCGCTCTCGTAATTGTTTACTATGCCACTCCCGTTAGCGGCCGGGAAGTAAAGTTTTCCCATGACGCTCGCTGCCTGACTCCACTCCACGCTCGGAATGCAGTTTCCTGGGCAGGTTGGATTGTTGGCATCAAGTCCGTACGGCGTACGACCTCCGGGGGCATTGATGGTGTACGGGTCGTAAATCGTACCGGCTGCGACACTGCAGATACCCGACGCGTTGAAAGTGCCGCCCGCCGCTGTGCAGACCGACGAGAAATCGCCATTCAACATGCCGGCAGCCGGAACCGTCGTGGTGTTCGGCGAACCCGTTCTCTGCCGGTATTGCTCCCAACTCGTATAGAAGAAGGTTTTATCTTTGAATATCGGGCCGCCCACTTGGAACCCATACTGGTTCTGAACCCACGGTGGCCGGGAGTTTGCCTCACTGTTCGACAACTCGAAGTTCTTGAGGAAGTACTCGTTGGCATTCAGCACCTTGTTGCGGAGATATTCGTACGCTGAACCATGCCACGCGTTGGTGCCCGACTTGGTGCTGAGGTTCACGATGCCGCCGGAGAACTTGCCCCACTCGGCGCCCTGATTGTTGGTTTGAACTTTATACTCGCCAACGGAATCCTGGGTCGGAATGATGATGGGCAGATTGATGTAGCCGATATTCAAGGGCTGCCCGTCGAGATATTCGGCGCCCTGATTGGCAAAGGACCCGCCGATCTGGTAATTGCCCCAACTGAAGGGGTTCTGGCCTACCGGAGAACCGCCGGAACCGCCCTGCGCAACCGTCGCCGCCGAAACCGTAATCAAGTTGAAAATGTTGCGGCCGTTCAACGGCAGTTCGTCGGCCTTGCGTTCTTCGACGACTGTACCCAGCGAAGAAGTTTCCGCTTGCAGAAGCGGAGTCTCCGCCGTGACTTCGACAGTCTCACTGGCTTGGCCAACCGGCAGCGCGGCGTCAATGTGGGTGTCCTGTTGTACTTGGACTACGACATTGGTTCGCGCGAAATGCTTGAACCCGGATTTTTCAACGTCGATGCGATATGCACCGGGAATCACGTTCACAAACTGATACTCGCCGGCGCCACCCGTGGCCTGAGTATGCTTTTCCTGCGTTCCGGTGTTGGTCAGCGTGACTTGAGCACCCGCCACGACCGCGCCAGTGGCATCGACCACCGTGCCGTCGACCGTACCGTAAGTGCTCTGGGCGTGGAGGGAAAGAGAAGTGGTTAGGATGATAACAACGGTGAACAGAAGCGTCTGCAACTTGGAAGACGTCATTGTGTACCCACCTTTTTCTTGCAACTTTAATCGTCGAAAGTCTCGATCATTCGATTAGTTGTTGTCAAGCAAAAAATAACGTTTCTGCATTAGGGTTAACGTTAAAATATGGGGAATTGTAGAAATCGCCATAAGAGGCAACTTTAAATATGGGGGATTGTAGATTCTAGTGTTATGCTGGCGGGGCCATGGCAGTAACGATGATGGATATCGCCCGAGATTTGAATGTCTCGGTGGTCACGGTATCCAAGGTTCTGCGGAATCAGGGTAAGATCAGCACGGCGACCCGGCAGCGCGTACTTCGCCGCGCGAAGCAGTTGAACTATCAGATGAACTGGGTGGCGCGCAGCCTGGTCACGCGGCGCACCTACACCATTGGATTGCTCCTGCCTGAATTCATTCACCCCTTTTTTGCGGAGATTGCGCGCGCGGCCGCGCAGACGTTGCGTCCGCACGGCTATCACGTGATCACCTCGTACTTCGACGAAGATCCTGAGTTGGAGTTGAGCGAGGCTGACGCGTTGCTGGCGCGGCAGGTGGACGGACTCATTATCGCTTCATCGCAGCCGGTCCGCCGTCTGGATTTGTTCCGGCGAATTCAGGAGCGTGACGTTCCCTTCGTTCTGGTGGACCGCCCGATTCCGGGGCTGCGCGCGTGTTTTGTGGGTTCCGATAATCTGGCCATCGGCCGATTAGCGACCGAACACCTGATCAAGCGCGGATGTTTTCGCATCGGACACCTGCGCGGCCCCGGCATCGGCATTGCCAACGAGCGGCTCGATGGTTACCGCAAAGCGCTTTTGAAACATGGCCTGCGTAGCAGCCCCCGTTACGTCTTCGACGGTGGCCGCGGAGACGAAACAGGCTATGAAGGTATGTGTCAGCTCTTGCGCGTCCGTCCAATGTTGGATGGAGTTTGTTGCTTCAACGATCCGGTTGCGATAGGCGCAACCAAGGCGATCCAACATGCCGGTCTTCGGGTTCCTCACGATATTGCCGTAGTAGGAGCGGGAAACGTGCGCTACTCCGATGTACTGGCCGTTCCGCTGACCACCGTCGATCAGGGCACCTGTCAGATGGGAACCAGGGCCGCAAAACTGCTGCTGGAGCGAATCGGGCGGAAGCATCCCATGCGCCCTGAGAAGATCCTCATCCCCCCGCAACTGGTCGAGCGCGAATCGACTGCCCGGGTACCTGAGAAGTTAACAGGTAGACCAGCGATTTCCCGATGTTGAGGCTCGCGATGACCTCTCTCCGCCCTGCATCCTCGAACCACCGCGGACAGATTCCCCTTGGTTTTTGCCGCTTCTTCGGTTCCCTCCCCAATTCAATGAGCCATTCTTTGAACGTTGAACCCGCAAACTATCCAGAGTTGCGAAGGCTCTGCCCAAACCGGGCTGCCATGAAAATCAATGGCGCGATATGCTAGGCAACTGAAGGAAACTCGAGTTGCTGAATTCTCTACTGCGCGTATCGCTGATCGTGGCAATGGCATTTTCGGGTGCGCCCGCCGTCACGCCCGTGTTCGAGGTCCATGCACCCCCGGGCTTGGATTTCACCCTTCAGAATTCACCCACGCCAAAGAAGTATCTGATCGAGACCATGCCCGGCGGAGTAGCCCTGCTCGATTACAACAACGACGGGTTGCTGGACATCTTCCTGGTCAACGGCGGGCGCGTGTCCGACCCGATGCAGACACCCGAGAACTTCGACCGTCATGATCCGCGATATTGGAATCGGCTTTTCCGTCAAAATAAGGATGGAAGTTTCACCGATGTCACCGAGCAAGCGGGACTGGCGAACGCGGGCGATGGGAATTACGGGATGGGCGTGGCCGTCGGAGATTATGATAACGACGGTTATCCCGATCTCTACGTCACAAGTTACGGTAAAAATATCCTCTATCACAACAACGGCGACGGAACCTTCACCGATGTGACGGCGAAGGCCGGAGTAGCCGGAGGCGGTTGGTCCGTCTCCGCAGGATTTTTCGACTACGACAACGACGGCAAGCTAGACCTCTTCGTAACCCGGTACATGGAGTGGGATACAAAACACAATAAAGACTGCGGTGGCAATTTTCATACGTACTGTCCCCCGGAGGAATTTCCCGCCACTACCAACATTCTGTATCACAACAATGGCGATGGAACATTCACCGATGTGAGCCAGCGTTCCGGCATTGCGGCCAAAAAAGGGCGCGCGCTGGGTCTTGGATTCGCCGACTATGATGGCGACGGATTCACGGACATATTCGTCTCCAACGACGGCATGCAGCAATATCTTTTTCATAACAACGGAAATGGAACCTTTTCCGAGGTTGGCCTGGAGTCGGGCGCGGCGCTCTCCGAGGATGGCCGGCGCATGTCGGGCATGGGAGTCGTCTTCCAGGATTACGACAACGATGGACGTCCCGACATTATGGTGACCCTGTTGCCCCGCGAAATTTATGGCGTCTATCACAACGATGGCGAAGGGTCATTCAGCTATCGAAGTCTGGAGACCGGCCTGGGCGTGCTCTCGAGCGGAAGCTCTGGCTGGAGCCTCGGCCTGGAAGATTTCGACAACGACGGGTGGAAGGACTTATTCGTCGCCCAAAGCCATGTGCTCGACAACGTCGCGGCCATCGACCCTTCCTTGCACTATCTGGACACGCCGCTCGTCGCAATGAATCGCAATAACCGGTTCGAGCGCGTTGAATCCGGAGTGACGGTTCCCACCGCGGCGCGCGGAGCTGCGTTCGGCGACTTGAATAACGACGGTTGGCAGGACGTGGTTGTGAGTTCCCTCGGCGGACACCCTCAGGTTCTGATGAACACCGGGGCCAAGGCACGCAGCAAAGCGCACTGGCTGGTGATTACCCTGCGAGGAACACGCAGCAATCGCGATGGCTATGGCGCTCGCGTGCAGGTGAATGGGCAAACGCGATTCGCAACCTCGACCGTCGGCTATCTTTCCGCAAGCGATAAACGCCTGCACTTTGGCCTCGGCACGGCGGATAAGGCCAAGGTCGAAGTGGCATGGCCCTCGGGCATTCACCAAACCCTGAACGATGTTCACGCCGATCAGTTCATGGAAATTCGAGAGCCCGAAGTTCGAGAGCCGGAGAAACCGAAACCATGATCCGTGCACGACTCCTCTTACTATCTGTCCTGACTCTGCCGGTCGCGCTCCACGCACTTTCACCCGAAGGCACCCGGCATATGCAGGCGGGAATCGCGGCCGACAAACAACGGCAGTTCGACGTTGCCATTGCGGAATTTCGCAAGGTCACGGAACTCGATCCCGCTTATGCCGACGGCTTCATCAGCCTCGGCCAGGCTTACATGGAGAAACGAGAATTCGCCTCCGCGGTGGCCCCGCTGAAGCATGCTTTGGAGTTAAATGCCGACTCGTCGCCGGCTCACCAGTTGCTGGGCTATGCCCTGCTGGTGCAGGGCTACGCGTCCGAAGCAATTCCTCACTTGCAACGAGTGCAGGAAAAAACCGCTCTTGGAATCGCGCAAATCCAGACCGGCCAACTTTCAGAAGCCATCACAAATCTGCAATCCGCTTTGGTCGAGCATCCCAACGATCCGGATATTTTGTATTACCTTGGCCGCGCCAGCGGCTTGCTGTCGAAGCAGTCGATCGACACTCTACTCGCGGCGTATCCAGACTCGCCGCGTGCGCATCAAGCGATGGGGGAGAATTATTTTGTGCTCCGCCAGATGCCCGAAGCCGAGAAGGAATACAGTGACGCGTTGCGCTTGCGGCCTGATCTGCCGGAAGTTCATTTGGAACTCGGTGAAGTATTCGCCGGCGCTTTCCAGTGGCCGAAAGCGGAAACACAATTTCGAGCGCAGGTAAAACTGCAGCCGGGAAATGCCGAAGCGGCCTACCGTCTGGGGGCAGCGTTGTTGGAGCAGGGCAAAGCGCACGAGGCGCGAGCCGAACTCGTGCGCGCTGACAAACTTCTGCCCGACATGCCGGAAACTCTCTATTCGCTGGGCAAAGCCGCTTCGCTGGAGGGCGATACCGCTACTGCCGAAAAAGAATGGGTCAAGTTGCTTACGATCGAAAAGGAAAGTGCGCTGGCGGGGCAGGCACATTTCGCGCTGGCCGGTCTTTATCGAAAACAGGGCAAGACCGCCGCGGCCAAGCAGGAAATGCAGGAATTCCAAAGATTGCAAACCACTCCCACCGCGCCACCAGCGTCAGAAAAAGACAAGGAAGATACGCCACATTAGCTGGACCTGCTGATCTGAAGTCAGAGCTGAAATTTGATCTTTTGCTCCCCGTCGTCCGGGGAAGCGGCCTCGCGAGAACCCCCCGAAGACGATTCCGTAACCGCTGGCAAGATTGGGAAGGCCATCGCCGCAAGATCTTTTCTCAGCTGCGGAATCGATTGGAACTGAATGCTGGGAATGCCAAGCTTGCGAGCCGCGTCGATATTCGCTTCGCGATCATCCACAAACAACGCACCAGAGGCCGCAACTCCGAGGCCGCGGAGCGTGTGCTCGTAAATCGCTGGGTCCGGCTTGATCAGTCTCACTTCGGCGGAGAATGTTTTGAAGGAAAAATTATCCAGCCACGCAAAGTTTTTACGCACGTAGTGGATCAGGTCCCAGGGCATGTTCGACAGTAGCGCAACCTTCATTCCTGCGGCATGGAGTTGGTCTAACCAGTCGAGCATTCCCGCATCGACGTGGACCCAGATTTCAACTTCCACGACGCGCAGTTCCTCGATCTGCTCAGCGGTCAGCGTCGTCTTGGTTTGCTCCGCCAACTGCAGCCAATATTGTTCCGCAGTGAGATCGCCTCGATCGTACGGACCTCGGCTGGAGTCCCAAAGCTTATAAAATTTGTCGAAATCCACGTTGAACATCTTCGACATGAGTTTGAACTCGGGCACGGTCGGGCAACGAGCCAGAACCTGGCCGTAATCGAGAATCACCGCCTTGATGTTGGACGCACCATCACTTCGATGGTTTGGCGCTGTCGAAACTGGGGGCACACGACCCTCCTCCGTTGTTCAATACTTTACTCTTGTTTCGCATAACCAAATGGTGCGCGCCGCACCTTAACTCGGAAAATTGACAGGAGTTCCAGAGCGCTGTCCTCGCTCGTGTCGCAGTAAGTAGTCCGCAATATTTTTCTCGGCGGCGTATACTGTGCCCATTCTTAAGAACCCTGCAGTACAGACAGATGGGGGCCATGAAGCCACCGATGATCGGTAGTTGCGACGGACTCTTAGTAGGCGTTGATATTGGGGGCACCAAGGTCGCCTCCGGACTCGTTAACAGCAAGGGTGAAATCAAGACGCAGAAGCGGACGCCAATGGTGGCGAACGCTAAGCCCGCCGACGGGCTCGCCGCGGTTGTCTCCGCCATTGACCTTGTGTTGGACCACGATGCGAAAGCGCGCGATCGGATTCGCGGCATCGGCATCTGCGCGCCGGGGCCGCTCGATCCGGCAACGGGAGTGGTGATCAATCCTCCCAATCTCCCTTGCTGGCGAAACTTTCCGCTGGCCGCCGAGATCGGCAAGATCTACGGCGTGCAGGTGAAAGTGGAAAACGATGCCAACGCGGCGGCGCTCGCCGAGGCCTACTGGGGCGCGGGTCGCGACTATCGCCACATCTTCTACGCCACCGTCGGCACCGGAATCGGTTCTGGCATCGTGTTTAACAAGCGCATCTACAACGGCCGGACCGGGGCTGCGGCCGAAGGCGGACATATGAGTATCGATTATCGCGGTCCGCGATGCGGTTGCGGCAAGCCCGGCTGTATTGAAATTCTGGCCGCCGGCCCGGCAATCGCCCGCCGCGCGCGCGCCAAACTGGCGGAGTCGGGCCACAATCCCAGATCCACCATGCTGGACCTGAGCAACGGAAGTATTGATGCCGTAACCAGCGAGATCGTCGGTCAAGCCTACCTCGCCGGCGACAGCATGGCGAAGCAGACGCTGGAAGAAACAGTCGATCTGCTGTCGCTCTGGCTGAGCAACATCATTGATCTGCTGGAGCCCGATGCGATCATTATCGGTGGCGGCGTCGCCGCGATGCTGCATCCGTTTTTCGGAGATATCTCGAAGGGGCTGACGAAATACTGTATCAACTCGCGCTGCCTGGAAATTCCTTTGCTCAAAGCGCGCTATGGCGCCGATTCTGGCATTGCCGGCGGTGCGGCGCTGTGCTCGGAGTATCCGAGTTACCCATGAAACGCGAACCACGAGCGGCGCAACCTGCGTGCGGAGTCAGGCTGATTCGCCAGCAAGACGCCAGGGCCCGAAGAATCGATTTCTTTACAACTGAAGTTGGGAGCACTGAGATGAGAATGCCTAAGTCACGTTTGCTTTGCCGTCTTCCCCTCGCAACACTTCTCTTCTTCGTTTGCGCGCTCGCAGCCCCGCTGCCAGCCGCCGAACCCTCTTCACGAAGTCTGGATTCGGACTGGCAGTTTCGCGCCGCGGGAACCGCTGTAGGAATCGCGAGCAGCGATCTGCCCGACATTCAAAGTTGGCATCCCGCCCAGGTTCCGGGCGTTGTGCAGACCGACTTGCTGCGCAACAAACTTATCCCCGACCCATTCGATCGCGACAACGAATTCCGTTTGCAGTGGATTGGCTTGACCGACTGGGAGTATCAAACGGTGTTCCAGGTGGATGCTGCCGCGCTCGCGCATGAGCATCTGGATCTTGTTTTTGACGGTCTGGACACGTTGGCCGAAGTCTACCTCAATGATCAATCGATTCTTCATGCCGACAACATGTTCCGTCACTGGCGAATCTCTGCCAAACCTTTGCTGAAGGCAGGTCCGAATACGCTGCGGATCGTTTTCCATTCCGCCGTCGAAAAGATGCTGCCTTACGTTAAGTCTCTGCCATACATTTTGCCGTCAATCTCAACCCACAATTTTGGCAACGAAGAAGACATCGCGACGGCTCCGTACACGCGCAAGGCGCCTTACAACTACGGCTGGGATTGGGGTCCTCGTTTCATGACCGAGGGCATCTGGCAGCCGGTGCGGCTGGAAACTTGGGATGAGCTTCGCATCGACAATTTTCACATCCACCCGCAGAAGATCACTGCGGATACGGCCCTGGTCACCGCCGAACTGGACATCGAAGCCAGCAAACCCGTGACTGCCACTCTCGCCTTGATGCACGACGAACTGTCAGGAGCACCGGCTTCCGATGGAACTCAGCCGCTGCAACTCGATGCTGGCATGAATCACGTTTCATTCCCGATTCGCATCACCGCGCCCAAGCTTTGGTATCCCGTCGGATACGGCGCGCAGAACCGATACCGTTTCTCCGCTTCGATTCACCTGGGCAAGAAAATTGAGGCAGCGCATGCCGAAATAAAGACGGGACTTCGCTCGCTGGAACTCCGGCGCGTCGCCGATCAGTGGGGAAAAAGCTTCGAGTTCGTCGTCAACGGCATCGAAGTTTTCTCCAAGGGAGCGGACGTGATTCCCTTCGACAGCTTCCCCAACCGTGTCACGCCCGAGATTCACCGCAAGATCCTCCAGGCCGCGCGCGACGCACATATGAACATGGTTCGCGAATGGGGCGGCGGTTATTACGAGTCTGACGATTTCTATGACATTTGCGATGAGCTGGGCATCATGGTCTGGCAGGAATTCATGTTCGGCGGCGATCTGATCCCGGGCGATGTCCCCTTCCAGGAAAATGTCCGCGCCGAAGCTATCGACCAGATCAAACGCCTGCGCGATCATCCCAGCATCGTTGTCTGGTGCGGAAACAACGAAGTGGAAACCGGCTGGTATCACTGGGGCGACCGGCAGGAGTTCAAAGAAGCAATCTCGCCGGAAATCCGCGATCGCGTCTGGCAGGACTACATCGTCATGTTTGCCGACATTCTCAAAAGCTCGGTGGAGCAGTATGGCGATCCTGCGCCCTACTGGCCCAGTTCTCCCAGCGCAAACTTCGAGCAGGTTCCCGATAATCAGCACAATGGCGATATGCACTACTGGGCCGTATGGCATCAGCAGGCGCCGGCGCTCGACTATACCAAGCAGTTTCCGCGCTTCATGACGGAGTACGGCTTCCAGTCTTTCCCGGAGATGCGAACCATCCGCTCGTTTGCCAACCAGCCCGGCGACTATGACATTCATTCCACGGTTATGCAGGCGCACCAGAAAAACAAAGGTGGAAACGAGCGCATCCTGACCTACATGCTGCGCGAGTATCGCGAGCCCAAGGACTTTGCTTCGTTCGTTTATTTAAGCCAGGTGCAGCAAGCGGAAATCATCAAGATCGGCGCCGAGCATCTGCGCCGGCAACGGCCGCGCACGATGGGTTCTCTGTACTGGCAGCTGAACGATTGCTGGCCCGTCGCTTCTTGGGCGAGCATCGATTACTACGGGCGCTGGAAGGCCCTGCATTACTACGCTCAGCGCTTCTACGACGACGTTCTCGTCTCGCCCTTTGCGCACGACGATAAGGTTGACATTTACGTTGTCTCGGACAAGCTGCAGCCGATTTCGGGCACCATTCACACCCGGCTTCTCGATTTCTCCGGAAAGACACTGCTCGATCAGAAGAAAGACATAGCGGCCCCCGCTCAGTCGAGCGCAATCTACCTCAGCTTCGACAAAGCCGACATGGCATCAAAGGGCGATCCCAACCGCAGCTTTTTGGTCGTCGACTTTGAAGTCGCCGGCAAGAAGGTTTCCCGCAATCTAGTATTTTTTGACGTGACCCACAACCTGCGGTTGCCCGTTGCGCCCAAAATTGAAGCGACTCTCAGCCCCTCCGGCAAAGACTACACAATTACCCTGCAGTCGCCGCAGCTCGCGCGCAGCGTCAATCTTTCCTTTGGAGACCTGGACGTCGAAGCCTCGGATAACTACTTCGACCTGCTTCCGGGCGAGCCGGTCACCGTTACCCTCAAGTCCTCAGCCACACTCGACCAGCTCAAAGGCGCGCTCAAGACCTTTTCTCTCACGGAGGCTTACGCGGCAAATTGAGGAGCGGCTACTCTCAGCGCGGGAGTGTATACTGTGCCAGATTTTAGCCGGGAAATTTCCTTCGCAAATTCAGGAAGTAATTTGATTCTATGACGACAATCAGCTCGAACACGCCAGTCACCAACAACGCCCCGTCCGCCAGTAATAAGAGCGCACTGGTGGTCGTCACGACGTTATTTTTCATGTGGGGTTTTCTCACCTGTCTCAATGACATTCTGGTCCCCCACCTGAAGCCGATCTTCGACCTGAGCTACGCGAAGATCATGTTCATTCAGTTCGCATTTTTCTCGGCATATTTTTTGTTTTCCGTTCCCATGGGAAAGATCGTCGAGTGGATCGGCTACAAATGGACAATGGTCGGTGGCCTATTCACCATGGGGATCGGCGCTCTTTTGTTCATCCCGGCTGCGGCCGTGCCGTCCTATCCTCTTTTTCTGTTCGCCCTGATGATCCTGGCTGGCGGCATTACAGCGTTGCAAGTTGCGGCGAACCCTTATGTGTCGGTGCTCGGGCCTGCGCGAACCGCGTCCAGTCGGTTGAATCTGGCGCAAGCATTTAATTCCCTGGGCACGACGATCGCGCCCTACATCGGCGGTCTGTTTATCTTGAGCGCCGCCCCAAAGACGATGGACGAAATTCGTCAGATGTCGTCTGGAGTTCTCCAAGCCTACCGTTTACAGCAAGCCTCTTCGATTAAGCTGCCGTACTTAGCATTGGGTTTGATTGCGATCGCGTTGGGAGTTGCCATCGCTACCTTCAAACTCCCTCCCGTACCTGCGGCCGAACGCCACACCGGTGATCGTTCCGCCCACACTCATCTTTGGAAATACCGGCATCTTGTGCTGGGTGCGGTTGGAATCTTCGTCTACGTCGGCGCGGAAGTTTCCATTGGCAGCTTCATGGTCAACTACCTGAGCCAGCCCTATATTGGCAATCTCGCGGAAAAAGTTGCCGCCGGATATTTGTCCTTCTACTGGGGTGGCGCGATGGTGGGCAGATTCATTGGCTCGGCGATTCTCCAGAAGGTTCGCACCGGAACCGTTCTGGGCGTTGCGGCGATTGCCACCTGCCTTCTCGTCAGCATTTCAATGATCACCACGGGCCCCGTCGCTATGTGGAGCATCATTCTGGTAGGACTCTTCAACTCCATCATGTTCCCCAGCATTTTCACTCTGGGCATCGCAGAACTCGGCCCCCTTACCGGCGAAGGCTCGGGAATCATGATCATGGCCATCGTCGGCGGCGCGATCGTGCCGGTCCTCGTTGGCGTGTTGGCGGACCGCATCGGAATTCACCACTCTTTCATCCTGCCGCTGATTTGCTACCTTTACATCGTTTATTACGGATTCAAAGGATCGCAGCCGGTCCGCGTGGCCTGACGCACCAGGGCACGTCACGAAACATGGGATTTTTATATGAAGGAGACTTGGCGGTGGTTTGGGCCCGACGATCCGGTTCCTCTCGATCATGTTAAGCAAGCGGGAGCCACCGGAGTCGTTTCCGCCCTGCACCATCTCTATCGCGGTGAAGCCTGGCCCCTGGATGAGGTTCTCAAGCGGAAAGACCAGATTCTAGCGTCGGGCTTGGTCTGGTCCGTCGTCGAAAGCATTCCCATCCACAACTCGATTAAACTTCACTCCGGCCCTTATCGCCAGTTCGTAGATTCCTGGAAGGACACTCTCGCGGCCGTAGCAAAGGCGGGCATCAAGGTCATCTGCTACAACTTCATGCCGGTCGTGGACTGGACGCGCACCGATTTGCAATGGCGTCTGCCCAGCACCGGCTACGCTCTGCGTTTTGATGCCCTGGATTTTGTGGCTTACGATCTCTGCATTCTAAAGCGCGAGGGGGCCGAGGGCGATCATCCCAAAGATAGGATTCAGGCTGCCCGCGCGCGCTTCGATTCCATGAAAGATGCGCGCAAAATCGATCTCGAACGCACGATCATTGCCGGATTGCCCGGCGCCGAAGCCTCTTACAACCGCGAAACCATTGGCCGTTTGATCGCGGAATACGATGGCGTTACGCCTGCGGATTTGCGCGCCAACCTCATCGCATTTCTGCGGGAGGTTGTCCCCGTTGCCGAAGAGGCGGGCGTTCGCCTCGCCATTCATCCGGACGATCCACCGTGGTCGCTGTTTGGGCTGCCGCGCGTAGTTTCGACCGCCGAAGATGTGCAAGCGATTTTTGCCGGTTGCAACACGGTTTCGAACGGTCTGACGTTTTGCGTCGGATCATTCGGAGCGCGCGCCGACAATGATCTCCTGGCCATGGCTCGCGAATTCGGCGCGCGGATTCACTTCGTGCATCTGCGGCAGGTGACCAGAGAGTCCGATGGATCGTTTCATGAGGCCGAACACTTGGACGGCAGTTCCGACATGGTAGGAGTGATCCGCAGCGTGCTGGAAGAAGAGGCGCAGCGCCGGCGCGCGGGCCGCGCCGATCATGAAATTCCGATGCGTCCCGACCATGGACATTTGCTTGCCGACGATATCGGCAAGAAAGTTAATCCCGGATATTCGTTGGTGGGCAGGTTAAAAGGGCTCGCCGAACTGCGTGGCGTGATGCGAGGCTTGAAATATGCCAGCCCTGAACTGGCTGGGTAAAGGCGAAAGGATCTAGTCCTATGAACGATTTTGCCGGGAAAGTGGCTCTGGTTACGGGTACCACGGGAATTGGACGCGCTATCGCCATGCGTTTCGCCGCAGGGGGCGCCCAGGTTGTCGCCTGCGGCATCGAGCCGCCTGCCAATGCGGAGTTGACGCGCGACGCCGCGAAGCTCGATTTAGCCCTCCAGGTTGAACTCTGCGATGTGACCCACGAGGACGAAGTGCGTGCCGTCATCACTAAGACCGTGACCCGCTTCGGCGGCCTCGACATCATCGTGAACGCGGCCGCAATCCATCCATTTGGGACGGTCCTCGAAACCGACCTGGCGACGTGGAATCGCTGCATGATGGTGAATGTCGGCAGCATGTATCTGCTCGCGCATCTCGGCATCCCGGAGATGAAGAAGCGCGGCGGTGGCGCCATCCTCAACCTGGCATCGGTTCAGGGATACGCTTGCCAGCACGGCGTTGTGGCCTATGCCGCATCGAAGGGAGCTATTCACAGCCTGACCCGCGCCCTCGCCCTGGATCACGCCGCCGATAATATCCGAGTCAATTCCATCAGCCCCGGATCGGTGCGTACCCCTATGCTGGCGCGTTCCGCGGCGCATTTTTCACCGGATCAGCCAACCGAAGAAGTGTTCACGCGTTTTGGCGCGGCGCACCCCCTCAAACGCATCGGCAAACCCGAAGAGGTCGCCGAACTGGCAGCCTTTCTTGCCTCAGACAAGGCCGGCTTCTGCACGGGCGGCGATTATCTCGTCGACGGCGGCTTACTTGCGGGTATTGGCGTCTAGCAGCGCGGGTTCCCCCGGTATTGAGGAAGAACCTCGCGCATCCTTGCCGTTACGATTCGATCAAAATCGCTGGCGCACAACTCTACTTCTTGCCAGCGCTGTTCGACTTCCCGCCGAGCAGTCCGAAAATTCGTAGTTGCTTATTGCTGGCGACGAACACCTGTCCATTCGCGACCACCGGAACCAGGTTTGCATCGCCGGTCAGATTGGGCCAGCCGCCGGCCGTCGTTGCGAACAGCTGCTTCATGCTCGCTTTCCCCGCGTCCGGATTGAACGCCAACAGACGAAGCGGCGCCGCCTGCGTATTCACGGGACGTGATAGCGCCCAAATAATTGGATTGGCCGTGCCGTTCGACGAAATGGAGGTAAAGAACCCGGGATCTTGCGAGGAATTGCCTACCGACGCTTGCGCGGTCAGCTTCAACGCCACACTGGGCGATGTCTCCACTTTCCATACTTCGACCGTGATACCGCCGCTGCTCACGACCCGCCCTACTCCGTCCGTAGGATCAACATAGTAAGACTCGCCACACCAGCAGCCACCGATATAGTAACTGCCCAGCACATTGTTACTATTAGGAGAGTAACCACCCAGGTCGTCTTCGTTCATCAGGAACATGGTTCCCGCCTTGCCCGCTGCTACCGCCAGGTGCGGAATGGATCCCGGCTGATCGGGTAGTACCAGCACACCTCCCGAGCCGAAGTCCTCATCGCCCTGATCCAAGCTCACCTGGTTACTCGGAGTAAACAAATCCAGGTCCGTCGACAGGGTGGATGAAATCTTGACCACACTCTCCTGAATACTGGTGACGCCGTCGTAGGTCCTGGGATCGCTGTTTCCCGTCACGAACAGAATGTTGCCCTCGTCGTCCACCGCCGGCCCATAACCCGCCATCCAGATGGATGACAGAAAAAAACTATCTGGATTCGTAGCCTGCACGTCGTTGAGCTGGTTCGTCAAAAACGGCTCGAGCGACCCCGCCGTCCACCCCAGCAACCAGCCCCGCGAAAGATTGCCTGCCGCATCGCAGAAGCTGCCGAACCCGGCGTAGATGTTTCCGCCCGCGAGCAATAAGCCCGGCCTCTGCCGCTGGTATGTCGCGTTGAAGTTGAAGGTCGTGCCGTTGCTGAGCGTATGCGACGCGGCCACCACTTGCGGAGTCACCTTGTCAGTCAGACTTCCCAGGTCGAGCGCATGAAGGCGATACGCGGGCCCTGATGGATCCTGCGTGTATACCATCACATATAACGTGTTACTGCTCGGGTCGATCACTGGCGTCGAGTTGATACCCACATTCGGCCCGTTGTTGTTGCATCCCAGCGGGTACGAGACCGGGGTGCCAAAATTCGGGCTCAACAGGATGGTCCCGGTGTGCACGTCGATGGCATACACCGTGTTATGCTCTGTCGCCACATACACCACATCGTGCGTGCCCTGGTGGGGCCCCGCCGTGATCACCACACCGGGCACGACCAGCGGCTGGGAGTCGACTTGGTCATCGAGCTTCACCGTGTGCAATCGGCCGAAAGACTTAGCCTTCACATTCGCAGGCGTCAGCACCGACTCATTCTTGTTCCAGCCGGTCCGGTTGTTATCGTAGTGATAGGTAGTAACTGCCGTTTGCCCGGCCGCCAGCACCACACTGGAAGCGGTGAAGACTAGCAGCAACGAAGTCAGGACGATAGCGGCGCTCATGCCACCGATGAGGTAATTCTGCTTACGGGAGTTTTGCATTCTGATCCTTAATGTTTGCGCCGAGCATAGCGCGGCCGCAAAGTATCAACATCAAATAACTCGCACGCGTAAATCGATGCGGAATATCCGCCCCGCTTAGTCAGTCGTCGACGTCACTTTCACATACTGCCAATCGACTACCTGTGATCCTGTTGCAGCAGCGCCGATCCGCTGGCCCAGCACCAGGTGAAATGGCCCCGCACCAACCTGCAAGCTCGACAGACTGCCCAATTCGTTTTTGCCCTTGTACACCGTTACGCTAGCCGCCCCCGCCGTGTTCACGTTGATCGTAATCACATAGAGGTGCTTGAACACGGGTGTAATCGGAGGTGTGAACTGCTCGCCAAGGGATGAAAGCGCACCGGTCGTGGGATCGTCGACCCAAATACTGTCAGCGCCCGCATAAACACTGTCGGTGACGGTGAAATATTGAGACAGACTCGAATTCGCCAGAATAATCTCAAACGGGTACGCTGTCCCCTCGGTTGGATCGACGTCGATCACCGCTGTAAAAGGCGGAGTGAACGTCGATACCGATTGCACGCCGGTCAGCGTATCGGCAATAGTGAGTCCCGTCATTTGCATCCCCGAGCACGAGCAACCCGGCTTAAAGCTCAGCGTCGGAGTGACAAACTTGCCGGCCGGCGACGACGCTGCCACCGCGAGGTTGCTTAGGAATGTGGAACTGGCCGTCCACAGAGTGGTATTCAGGCTGGCATCTTTCGAGAAGTTGTCGACCAGAAGTGTCGTGGTCTTTTCGGGCGAACGATTCGTAAAAACAGACTGTTGGGCAAACGAAGGCACGGCAAGAGCCAGAACCATCCCGGCCAAAAAGAAACTTCGAGCTGCCTTGATCATAGTGTCCCCCAAATGAACGCTTCTCGCGCAATAAGGAATTTATCCTCAAAATATTCGTTTGTCAGCAATGATTGGCTCTAATCCTCAAGAATCTCAATTCACATGCAAGGCTTTTCGCCTTCTGTGCAAGGGTTTTCGAGTTGGCGGAGAGACCCGGGCGCAGCAAGGCATTTCGCCGCTACGGGATCGAATGCTGCCAACCAGGAGGGACTTGTACCACTCTGGGGAAAAAGAAATGGTAGGCACGAGGAGACTCGAACTCCTGACCTCTACCGTGTCAAGGTAGCGCTCTAACCAACTGAGCTACGCGCCTACTGCCAAGCACGAGTTTATCAGGGAACGTTTGGGAACGAAAGCGCAACTCTCCGCCGCCCATTCTGCGATTCGACTCTTGATTGCGCTCGTCATGGGGCTGACTTCCTCGATCAGTTGACGCGCCGCAATCGGATCGCTTCCCCATCGAATTGCAACCGAAAGGTTTGTCCCGACGCCCTCCGGCCGCAGCCGTTCCCTCGCTGTTGCATTCGCTCAAAACATGGTAAAACCAAGCCATTGACCTATGGCGCGGCGCCACACAGTCCCGCCACCGAACCGTTCTTGATTGCGACTTGAGAAGTGCATTAAGAGAAAAAGGAAGGTAAGCCATGACCGCTGAAGCGAGCACTCTACACCCGGGAGAAAAAATCACTGCCACAGCAATGCCGCAGAACACTATGGCGACTCGCGTTCTCGCGAACTACATTGGCGGCCGCTGGGTATCCGCGCAGGCGACCGGCGCTCTCGACGTGACGAACCCGGCCAATGGAGAGATCCTGGCACGCGTCCCGCAATCGGGCACGGCTGACATTGAGGCGGCCGTTGCGGCCGCCAGCGCGGCGCTCCCGGATTGGCGCTCCCGTTCCGTCGGCGAGCGTACTGAATTCATTTACGCTTTACGCGAAAAATTCCGCCAGCGGATCGACGATCTGGCCGCGTCGATCACGCGCGAAGGCGGTAAGGTTCTCTCCGATGCGCGAGCGGAAGTCACCCGCAGCATTGAAGTTCTTGAGGTCGCGTGCGCCGCTCCCATGACTATGCAAGGCCGCATTCTGGAAGGCGTGGCCCGCGGGATCAACACCGAGACCATTCGTCAGCCGGTCGGAGTTTGCGCCGCGATCACACCTTTCAACTTTCCAGCCATGGTGCCCATGTGGTTTCTTCCCTTCGCCATCGTTTACGGAAACACGTTTGTCTTAAAGCCCTCGGAGCAGGTTCCGCTCACGGCGGAACTCGTGTTTCACATTATGGAAGCGATCGGGCTGCCCAAGGGCGTGGTCAATCTCGTGCATGGCGCGCACGATGCCGTCAACGCAATTCTCGACAGCCCCGGAATTCGCGCCGTGTCCTTCGTAGGCTCGGTCAACACCGCAAAGTATATTTACCGGCGCGCGGCCGAAAACGGAAAGCGCGTGCAGGCATTGGGCGGCGCGAAGAATTTCATGGTCGTCATGCCCGATGCCGTCGTCGATAAAACCGTGTCAAACGTAATCGGCAGCGCCTTTGGCGCGTCGGGCCAGCGCTGCATGGCCGGATCGGTGCTGGTGACCGTTGGATCCGCGCGCGAAACAATCATGGGCCGGCTGAAAGCTGACACCGAGAAATTGATTGCCGGCGACGGCATGGACTCGAAGGCCAGTTTGGGGCCCGTGATCTCCAGCGCCGCCTGCGAGCGGATTCATAAAGCCATCGAAGCTGGCGTGAAAGAGGGCGCGGAGTTGCTGGTCGATGGCCGGCATCCCAAAGGCGTTCCCGCGAAAGGCAACTTCGTCGGTCCGACAATCCTCAACAATGTAACGCCCGACATGAGCGTGGCGCGCGATGAAATTTTCGGGCCGGTGCTCTCGGTGATCCACGTCGATACGCTCGAACAGGCAATTGCGCTGGTGAACAGCGATCCGCGCGGCAATGGCACTTCGATCTTCACGGAAAATGGCGCCGCTGTCCGCGAATACAGCCGCCGCATCGAAGTCGGCATGGTGGGCGTGAACATCGGCGTGGCCGCTTCGCCCGCGTATTTCCCGTTTTCTGGCTGGAAGGATTCGTTCTTTGGCGATCTTCACGTCCACGGCTGGGACGCTGTCGAATTCTTCACGCGAAAGAAAACCGTAACCTCGCGTTATTTCTCGGCGGGAGAGACGGGCAAGTTTTTCGTCGAGCAGGGAGACAAGCATTAGTCATAAGTCTCTGACCTTGATCCAGCCCGAAGATGAGTGTCCCCAATCTCGAACGGGAAGGGCACGAGTTCCAGAGGCTGCGGAAAAACCTGGTGTGGTGACGTGGCTCTGCCCCGTAATAGGTAACCCCACTATAGGTTCGGGCACGAACGGGAAGGGCACGAGTTCCACTCGTGCCGTAGCTGCCGCCCTATCAACGGCGGCTTCCAGCCGCTGGGGGAGTGCCTCCAAGCGAAACCACTTTTTCAGCAGCCTGCTACGGTTGAGAGTAGAGAGCGCGCTTTAAAAAATCTCCCGCTCCGGCGCGTCCCAGAAACTGATTCCCCTCGACGACAACCCGCCCACGCGACAGCACCGTATCGGGCATGCCCGTGACCTCGATTCCCTCGAACATCGAGTAATCGACACGCATGTGGTGAGTCTTGGCGCTGATCGTGTGCTTGCGCTGCGGATCGAAGATCACGAGATCCGCATCGCTGCCGACGGCGATGGTTCCCTTGCGCGGATACAATCCAAACAGTTTTGCCGGAGTTGTCGAAACCAACTCCACAAAACGATTCACGCTGAATCGTCCTGCGGCCACGCCCCCCGAATAAATCAGGCTCATCCGGTGCTCGACGCCCGGCCCCCCGTTCGGAATCTTCGTGAAATCATCGCGGCCCAGCTCTTTCTGCTCCTTGAAACAGAATGGGCAATGATCGGTCGACACCACCTGCAGATGATCAGTCTTCAGTCCGTTCCACAATTTTTCCTGATGCCACTTCTCGCGCAGCGGAGGAGTAAACACATACTTGGCGCCTTCAAAACCAGGCGCGTCGAAGTTTTCGAGCGACAGATAAAGATACTGCGGGCACGTCTCCGCATAGACCGGTAACCCGCGATCCCGTGCCTCCCGCACCTTTTCGAGCGCCTCGTTGCAGCTTAAGTGGACGATATAAACCGGAGCTCCCGCCATCTCCGCCAGCGCAATCGCCCGCGACACTGCTTCCGCCTCGGCCGTCGTCGGACGCGTCAGGGCGTGATACTTGGGCGCCTTCTTCCCTTCCGCCAGCGCCTGTTGCACGATCACATCGATCGCGCCACCGTTTTCGGCGTGCATGCACACCAGTCCTCCGTTCTTGGAGGTCGCGCGCAGAGCCTTAAAAATGCTGGCATCGTCCAGCATAAACACGCCCGGATAGGCCATGAACAACTTGAAGCTGGTCACGCCTTCGCGCACAAGCGCATTCATCTCGGCGAGTTGCGCGTCCGCAAGGTCGGTGATGATGCAGTGAAACGCGTAATCGCAAACCGCTTTGCCCGACGCCTTCTCCATCCACGTATCGAACGCGGTTCGCAGCGTCTGCCCTTTGTACTGGATGGCAAAATCGATCAGCGTCGTCGTTCCTCCGAAAGCCGCGGCGCGCGTTCCCGTCTCGAAATCGTCCGCGCTGGTCGTCCCCCCAAACGGCATATCGAGGTGCGTGTGCACGTCGATCCCGCCCGGAAACACGAACTTTCCCGCGGCGTCGATAATCTTCGTGGCATTTTCTCGCGGCAGGTTCTGGCCGACCGCCGAAACCTTTCCATCGCTGATCGCAACGTCGCTCGTGTAAGTGTCCGTGGCAGTTACCACGCGGCCGTTCACGATGATGGTGTCAAAGCCCATGTTCTGTCTTCTCCTGACGGCGAAGTAGAGATTTTATGCTAAACTCCCGAATCTAAGTAGCCGCATCAATAAGAGCTTTCACCGCCGAGCCGCCGAGAAAGTCTTTTTCTCTTTTATGCTGGAATTAGAGATTCGCATGAGGCGTCGCCAGCGTATTCTGTTTAGTTTTTTCTATTTTCAGCTTTTTCTCGGCGACCTCGGCGTCTCGGCGGTGAAAGCTTCGGCGGGCGCCAATTACTGAACCAGAGGAGACCCCATGCGATTCGGCATCACCATCAAGCCCGACATGACCGTACCGCGAATCATCAACCTCGTGCGCCAGGCGGAAGCCTCCGGCTTTGAATACGGTTGGATCTTCGATTCGCACGTCCTCTGGATCGAACCTTATCCCCTGCTCACGCTGATGGCGACAAACACGAAGAACATGCGGCTGGGCACCTGCGTCACGAATCCGGCAACGCGCGACATCACAGTCACCTCAAGCCTGTTCGCCACGCTGAATCTCATCTCAGGCGGACGCATGCAACTGGGCATTGGCCGGGGTGACAGTTCGCGTCGAGTGCTCGGCAAAAAGCCCGTTACCGTGGCGCAGTTGGAGCAGGCCGTCAAGGCTTTCCGCGAACTGACCGGCGGAATCGAAACCGAATACGAAGGCCAGTCCGCGCAGCTCACGTGGGCGACGGCGGGCGTTCCTCCTGTGTGGGTCGCCGGCTATGGACCAAAAGTGCTCGAACTCGCCGGACGCGTCGGCGACGGCGTGATCCTGCAGTTCGCCGATCCTGACCTGATCGCATGGTGCGTTTCCTTCGTCAAGAAAGGTGCCGAAGCCGCGGGCCGCGATCCGAGCAAAATCGAGATCATGTCGGCTGCCCCAGTCTGGATTTCGGACGATCTGAAAGTCGGGCGCGATCACGTGCGCTGGTTCCCTGCTCTGGTCTCGAACCATGTCGTCGATCTGGTTTCGAAATACAAGCCGGAAGACCTTCCTCCGTCCCTAACTTCTTATATACGCGACCGCGGAAAGTACGATTACCTTCACCATTGCGAAGTCGACAGCAGTAACGCGGAGTTCGTGTCCGATGAAGTGACGGACCGATTCTGTTTGCTTGGTCCAGCGGAAGCACACATTGAAAAACTTCGCGCGCTCGCGCGGGCGGGAGTTACACAGTTCAATATCTATCTGATGTGCGGAGAGGAAGAAGATACGCTGGAGAAGTATAAGAAGGAAGTCTTGCCGGCGTTTGGGAAGAGATTCTAGCTTCTGGCTGCTGGCTCTAACACCTTCAATCTCATCAGCGCATAGTAAGCGACGAACGAAACCGCAAATCCTACAAACCACGAATAGTCGTATAACACCCGGACTGCGGGCACGACTAATCCCACCAGCGCCGTCCCCGCTCCCAATGCCAGCGCACCCACCGCCAGCCAGTTAAAGCCGCGCCAATACTCGTAAGCTCCGCCGCGCAGGTAAAGATCGTCAACCACCAGCACACGCCTGCGGATCACGAAATAATCGCAGATCATGATGCCGGCCACCGGGCCGAGGAAGGCGGCGTAGCCTCCGAGCCATCCGATGATGAAGGTGCCATAGTCGGAGAGCAGCTTCCACGGCATCAGCGCGATTCCCATGAAGCAGGTGATGATGCCTCCAATGCGGAAGTTGATTTTGCGCGGCCACAGGTTCGAAAAATCGTTGGCGGGCGAGACCACGTTGGCGCCAATATTCACGTTCAGCGTCGCCAGCAGAATCGCCAGCAGCGAAATCACCACGGCCACCGGAGAATGGAAGCGGCTGAGCAATTGGACGGGATCCCAGATCGCTTGGCCGTAGATCACCACGGTGGCGGACGTCACCAGGATTCCGATCAACGAATAAAGCGTCATGGTGGTCGGCAGTCCTAGCGCTTGCCCGATCACCTGCTGGCGCTGGCTGCGCGCGAAGCGCGTGAAGTCGGGAATATTCAGCGACACGGTGGCCCAGAAACCGACGGTGCCATTGAGCGCGGGGATGAGGAATTTCAAGAAATCGGAGAAACTTACAAACCGCGACGGCGACGAAAGCATCGGGCCGAATCCGCCCGCCGACTTGTAGGCCCACGCTAGCAGTAAGAGTCCGACGGCTAGCAGAACCGGTGCGCTGATTCCCTGCAAATGGCGGATGTACTCGATGCCCTTGAGAATGACGGCGAGATTGATAAGCCAGAACGCCATGAAACAGATTCCAGCGCCATGCGGGACGCGAGCCCAGCCCGGAGCCAGCGTCGTGATCAGCGTGTTGATGGCTTCGCCGCCAATCCAGGTCTGGATGCCGAACCATCCGCAGGCAACCAGGGCGCGCAAGACCGCGGCAACGTTCGCGCCCAGCACTCCAAACGACGCGCGCGCCAGCACCGGAAACGGGATGCCGTAACGAGCGCCGGGATGCGAGTTCAGCAGCATCGGAATGAGAACGATGCTGTTGCCGAGAAACACCGTCGCCACCGCCTGCTTCCAGTTCATCCCTCCCTGAATCAGGCTGGCGGCCAGCATGTAGGTCAGAATATTGACCGACATCGATACCCATAGCGCGGCAAAGCTGTAGGTTCCCCAGGTGCGGCGCTCGGCGGTTGCCGGCGCGAGGTCGGCGTTGTAGAGCGAACTGGATTCAATGCGCGACGATGGAGGCATGGTGCGTTTAGCTCTCGTCTCAGTCTTGATCGCCTTTATTCCGCAGCGGTTTGTCCGGTTTGGGTCGTCAGCGCGCCATAGGTCTCCGGACGCCGGTCGCGATAGAACTGCCAGACTCTTCTTACTTCCTGAATCATGTCGAGATCCAGATCGGCGACTAAGACTTCATCCTTGTCGCGGCTCGCCTGGGCAAAGATCTTGCCGCGCGGATTGCAGAAATAACTCTTGCCGTAGAACTCGCCGATATTCCAAGGTTTTTCGCGGCCGACGCGATTGATCGCTCCCACGAAATAGCCGTTGGCCGCTGCATGCGCAGGCTGCTCGAGTTCCCACAGATATTCGGAGAGTCCCGCAACCGTAGCAGAAGGATTAAAAACAATCTCCGCGCCGTTCAATCCGAGCACGCGCGCGCCTTCGGGAAAATGACGGTCGTAGCAGATGTAAACGCCTACGCGGGCATACTTTGTCTGAAAAACTGGATAGCCTAAGTCTCCGGGCGTGAAGTAAAACTTCTCCCAGAATCCGGGATGGACGTGCGGGATGTGGTGCTTGCGATACTTGCCCAGATACTTGCCATCCGCGTCAATGACGGCAGCGGTATTGAAATACAAGCCGGGCATCTGCTCTTCGTAAACGGGAACCACGATGACCATGCCATGCCTGGCGGCGATTTTCTGCATCAGCTTCGTCGTCGGTCCGTCGGGAACGCGCTCGGTGAGGTCGTACCAGCGGATATTCTGCTCGGCGCAAAAATAAGGACCGTAGAAGAGTTCCTGCAGGCAGAGAATTTTGACTTTCTTCTTCGCTGCCTGCTCGATCAGCTTCAGGTGCTTGTCGATCATGGCTTTTTTAATCAGCGGCAGCGATCGACTATTGAGGGCGTTGGTTGCCTGAATCAGGCCACAGCGGACATTGCGCGACATGAGGACGCCTCCTGAGGAAGCGCTAAATATAGCAGAACGCGGTTGTCAGTTGCCGGTTTCCAGTTGCCAGTCAAGATCAGAGGCAGCAACAAAAAAGGCAGCCCGGGAAATCCGGACTGCCCTCTTGTGAAGTTCAGCGAATACTCTAGTGGGTGAAGGTGAAGTTCAGCCCGGTAGCAACCGTAATATCGTTCCTCTCGATGGGAGGATTCGAGGCCAGTGGATGGTTGTCAAATACATCCCCGAGCGTCAATTGCCAGCCGAACCACTTGTTCAGCTTCGTGACGAAGCCGAGATTGAACGACCCGCGCAGGATACGCACATCGTCGGGCGTTGCGTCGGGAAACGCGATATTGGTCTGACTGAAACTCGGGTAGAGGAGGAATCCCTGCGTGAAGACGCTGTTTTTTCCGATCTTGTGGGTGAAATTATCCCCCACGGTCAGAGCGGCGGAGCTATCCGAGTGGTTATAGGTAAGCGTAACCGGTGGTGGAGTCGGATTCGCCTCCATCAGGCCCGAGAAGCTTTCATGGGTGAAGTTAATGCCGGCAAGGAAGTCAAGAGTCGTATTGGGAGTCTTAATCGCGTGGAAGCCAATACCGCCGCCGAGTATGTAGCGCAGATCCAGATTTTGCAACGAGTTGTTGAAGAAGTCGGCACTGCCGAATCCAAACACGCGCGGAGCAAAGTCTCGGTCATAACGAAGCCCGCCGCCGTTCGAGTTCGACGTGGTTAGCGAAGGAGAAATGGGTTGAAGAGCGGCTTTGCTGGTGGTCGCATAAATCGAGTTTTCGTAGAGGATCAGCTTGTCATGGAATCCTGTACGAACGGCGTTGAAGCCGATATTCAAATTCTTGGTTTCGCTGTTTCCGGCGGTCAGGGCGAAGCCCAGGTTCGCGCCGCCAGCCCAGCCTTCACCAAAGCCGGGGTGCAGGCTCTTCTCATACGCGGCTTGTTCGGCGGGGCTGCGCACCAAAGTGACCGAACCGATCGGAGCTTCCACCGTTCCCGCAGTCTTGGTAGCCACGACCACGTCGGTGCCGGTGGTGGTAACCGGGCCCACCGCGGTTTTGCCGCCCAGGGTTACATTCAGATCGCCGGCGGACGTGATGCTCTGAATCGCATCGAATTTCAACGTAATGTCGCCGGCTGCGTCGGTGTGAATGACCAGTATTTTGCCATCGGATTTCGTAATTGAGCCGGTTATCTTGTCTCCATTTTTCAGGACGATCTGATCGGCAAACGCCGGAATCGCCAAGAGTAAGAACAAACCTACTACCAGTTTTTTATGCACAACAATTCTCCTAAGTGTCACAGAATGAGATGAAATCGCGTACCAAATTGCAGGACAGAACTATCTTCCAAGGCGGGAGGCGCGTAACAATACTCCACACTCGCCACAATTTCCAGCTATTGCAATTGGATGCAGGAATTATATCGAACTAACCAGAATTCGGCACGCGGGAAAACAATCTTACATTCGGATTACGCTTTGTTCTCGGGTTTCACTTCCGGCTTAACCTCAGCCTTGACCTCGGCCTTAGCCTCATTGCTGTTGTCTTTCATTCCTTCTTTCAAAGCGCGAATGCCATCGCCCAGCCCCTTGCCCAATTCCGGCAATTTTCTCGGACCGAACACCAGCAGCGCGATGAAAAAAATCACCAGCAGATGCATGGGCTGAAACAGACCTTCAAACATAAAACCTCCGAACGGGACGCCGGGAACACAGACATCCGACCACCTGACTAGCTGTTAGTGTACTCCAACTCACCCCGTCAGTCTTGCTCATCTGTCGCTTTCGAAGCTTCTACTGCACACTGGTTCATGTCCATCAAAAGTACCTCCGTGACCTATCGGTAACCCCGCCGCAGGGCTAGTTTGACCACAGCGCGGTGCGGACACCTTAACACCGGAGGATTCCTTGAAACGCTGCATTCTCAGTTGGCCTTCGCTGGTTCTGGTGGCAGGCTCGTTCCTGCCGGGACAAACCCCGGCCAAACCGTCTTCCGATCCCATTTTCCTGTGGCTCGCCAGCGGACTTTCAAGCGCGCGAATTGAGCGCCTCGTCCAAAACAACCAGGCTTGCAGCCCTTCCTGCCCCGCCGCTCCCTGCGCGAGCGCCCTGCAAAAGGCCGGCGCGGACTCGAACTTAATCCAGGCTTTGGCGCACCCGAAGCGTGCCGAGCGCAATTCGCCATCAGCCCAGGCCAGCCAGAGCAAAAATCGAACGGCATACGCCGCAAAAGGCCCCGACTGCTCCACGCAGGCGGCCCAGATTGCGGCCCTGGTCCACGATAAAAACTTCAAAGCCGCTGAGGACAAGACCCGCGCTCTGCTGCGCAACGATGAGAATAGCTCCCTGCTCCATTTTGTCCTGGGAACAATACTTCGCCACGAAGAGCGATTCGACGACGCCCTCGACGAGTTTACAGAGTCTTCGCACTTGGAGCCGGGGTTCCCCGAAGTCCACAACCAGCTCGCCTATTCGTTCTATCGCGCCGAAGATGCCGAGGACGCTCTGGCCGAAGCGCGCACCGCGCTCAGCATCGATCCCGCGAACGCGGAAGGTTACCGCTATCTTGGACTCGCCCTCTACTCCGATGGACACTATGACGCCGCGCTGCACGCTTTCAACGAAGCGCTTGTACGCGAACCCGCCGACTCGCCGGCCAGCGCCGACGTTTACTTCGACATGGGAATCACCGAGCGCGAGAAGGGCGACGCCCGCCGAGCCACAATCGCCTATCGCCACGCCATCAGCCTGCGTCCCGAGTTCTGGGAAGCGCACAGCAATCTGGGCGTCGTGCTGCACGATCAGGAAAAGTTCGACGAAGCGATCGCCGAATATCGCGCGGCTAAGCGCCTCAACCCCGACGAAGCCAGCATCCGCAACAATCTGGGGAACACCCTTTGCGACAAGCAGGACTTCGACGGGGCAATCGCCGAGTTCCAGGATCTCTACCATCAGAATAAGGAGTGGGAAGGTGGCCACAACTGCCTGGCGCGAGCCTATATGTCGAAGCGCGATTATCCTTCGGCCATTCGCGAGTTGCAGGCCGCCATCGCCGCCAATCCCGCGGGTGGCGTGGAACACCGCGTCTTAGGGCAGGCTCTCCTTCTCGCCGGAAAAGATCGCGAAGCCCTCGATGTTCTGCGCCGCGCGGTTGCACTCAACCCTGAGTCTGGACTTGCTCACCATTATCTCGGCGTAGCGCTGGTCAATACGCAGCAACTGGCCGAGGCGGAAAAAGAATTTCGTGATGCCCTGCGGCTGGAGCCCAGCGCCCAGAATCACTATTCTCTCGCCGCCTGCCTGATGTCCCTGAACCAATACGAGGAAGCGCTGGGGGAACTGGAAGTCGCCTCACGCATGGATCCCAGCCAGACCCTGTATCGCGCCCGCATGCAAGAGGTCGTCCGGCTGATCACGAGCTCACGATAATTAGTAACTGAATCGGCTCTGGCGGCGAAGTTCGCCGAGCCTCTCTCTGGAAGTTGGGTAGAAAGGCAAACATCGACTCGAGGTAACCCGCTGCAAGGTTACCTGGGCAATGTACCTCCGTGCATCGTCAATCGAACTTAAGCCACTTAAGATCGCAATTGAAAAACTCAGCGCTCAATGCGCCGACAGGAAGATGAATATGGAAGCCACTGCCGCCAAGCAAGCCCGAGAACAGTCCGCCACCCTCGCCCCCCTATCCACCTCGCAGTCGCCGATGCCCCAGGCTTCAGCGGCGGAAGTTGTCTTGGGGAAAAAACCGGTGGGCTATGGGCTCCCCTGCTCGCATTGCCACGCGTATTACCCCTCTGACATGCGCGCTTGCCCAATCTGCAAATCGACCGAACGTGTCTCGCCCGCCCAACCGTTGGCGCATTCCACAGCTTCGGTGCACGCGCACGGTGCCGCCGGCGCAGTCACCAGCGCATCGATTGACGAAGAGCGCGAACGCTTGCTGAAGGAGTTGAAGTCACAGGCTTTTGCTTCCCATACACAGATCAATCCCAACGCTCAGATTACCTCGGCGACTCCCTTCCATTGCGTGCTCAAACATCAGCACAACGGAGAGAACGAGCCGGCCGCGGTCTGCCAGACTTGCTATAGCGATCTACGCCACCAAGCCGACCTGATGGAGGCCGCCCTGCACATGGACGTGAAAGAAGCGGCTAAGATCGTCTACGAGGCAGTTTGGGCCGACACATCCGATCCCAATGCCACTTACCTGAATGCCGCCAAGGCCCTCATGTCGGAACTGCAAAAGCGGGCCGGAATCGGACTGCTGCTCGGCAGCAATCAGGCTCTGTCGCATTAGAGGCAACGGCAGGCGCAGCCGCACATTCTTCCGGCACGATAACTCCCCCGGGAACCCGTTTGCCCCGGGCCGCGCGGATTCGTGTAACTTGCGATTCTGCGATTCCCCAGCGCCGCGCGAATCATGGTAAGCGGCCAGCGGAATTCCACTGGCTCACTCCCCGAGTTATCGATGCAAAGCGCGACATAAGTTCCGATGCTACAATCCTTGGGCTGCCTTCGGGCATTATTCTGAAACATCCAGAAGAAAAACTTTTCAAGGAGATCAAATGAAACGCAATCTTGCTGTGTCTATCGTCATCGCGATGGCGCTAGCCGCAACCGCCTGGGCGGAAGCGCCCGCTGTGGGCGAAAAAGAAACCGGTCTGGCGGCTGTTTATTCCGATGCACTCAACGGACACACTACGGCCAGCGGACAAGCCTACGATAAGACAAAACTGACGGCCGCGCATAAGACTTTGCCCTTTGGAACCAAGATCAAAATCACCAATACCAGGAACAACCGCAGCGTCATCGTGCGGGTCAACGACCGTGGGCCAGTCCAGGCGGGGCGCATGCTCGACATTTCCGAAGCTGCCGCGGCACGGCTCCACATCGGCAAGAATGTCATGCGCGAAGTCTCCCTCGAAGTGGTCTCGGTCGGCAGCGGCAAAACCACCAAACAAACAGCGAAATAGTCCTCGGCCTCGTGTCTCGACCCGGTCACTGGCCGGTCGAGCGTTGGGATCGTTCCTGGAAGTCTGCGGGCGGGGTTTTGCAACTTTCCCGCCCGCTTTACATCTCATTGTCTGGAGATAGAACCATGACAGAACAACTAACGGACAAAATCAAGAAGAGTGACGCCGAGTGGCGTCAGCAACTCACTCCAGAGCAGTATCAGGTGGCTCGCGCCTGCGGCACCGAGCCCGCTTTCACCGGCAAGTACTGGAATCAGCACGACGACGGAACCTATCACTGCGTATGCTGCGGCGCGCTGCTGTTTGGTTCGGAAACGAAGTTCGATTCGGGTACCGGATGGCCGAGTTTCTTCGCCGCCGCCGACCGCAAAAACATCGCGGAAAAGGTCGACACCAGTTACGGCATGACGCGCACCGAGGCGCGCTGCGCCAAGTGTGACGCCCACCTGGGTCACGTCTTTCCCGACGGCCCCGGGCCGGACGGCCTGCGCTACTGCATGAACTCTGCCGCGCTCGACTTCAAGCCTACGAAGTAATCTGGCGTAAACAGAAAACGATGGAGCGCCGGGCCAGTTCGCCCTGCCGGAACGGCGCAATGCCGTTCCCTCCATCGTCGTTCTTGAATTCCAACCTCGAATTCAAACGTCGTTCAATTAATCGTTGCCTGCGGTTGCGGCCATCGCCTTGGGCGCTTCGTGCTTGGCCTGACCGTGCGCCTGGTTCTTCTGATCTTTCTTTTCTTTCTCGGGAGTGCGTACTTCCACTCCGCCCTTGAGGATCGCGCCTTCTTCCACGCTGATGCGATGCGTGATCACGTCGCCCGAGAGCTGGCCTTCGCTGCGAATGTCCAGCCGGTCGGCGCATTCGACGTTGCCCTGCACTTTGCCCATGATGACCACTTCATTGGCCGTAATATTTGCCGCGACAATTCCGTTGCGGCCAACCGTGACCCGGTTATCGGGAAAATTAATCGTACCCTCCACGCGGCCGTCGATAAACAGCGATTCCAAACCTGAGATCTCACCCTTGATGATCAGCGAACGTCCAATCGTCGCCTGCTCAATCGGTGAGGAGGCCGGCTTGACCGGAGTGTAACTGTTCGCCGGAGCGCTATTGGCAGAGTACTTCTGTTCGGGAGACTGCAACATGAATGACCTCACTTGAGTTCCGCACCGTAAGTTGCCCTGAGGCGCCGGTCGGTAAAGTTAAAGCAGAATGAGAATCGCACGAAGGGACGTATTACGGTAGATTACGGAAGTGTATGAGTGCCCGCTTTGACCGAACCACCCGTTCCTTCCATTCCCACCGCACTACTCGGCAGGAATCTCCCAACCTTCGTCCTTCATTTTCTTGTTCGTCCAGTGTTGCAGTTGAACGAAGGTCTCGGGTTCGATCACGATAAAGCGCAGCCCTGCTCTGCCTCCACCATCGGCCCACACCAGGCGTCCTTTTGCCCGGACCACGGTGTCACTTTCCGGCAACAGAAAGCTGACGTCGAGCAATCCGCCAAAGCTGGCCGCTTCGTCCACTTCATCCAGCCCCATGCCCCCCGTGCTCAGATTGACCGCCTGTACCTGCAATTCCTTGCCCTGCGCATTTTTCAGAGTCACCGACAGATTCACTTTCGCGCGGAAGAACTTCTGCTGATCTTCGCTAATGACCCCCAGCTTGGAGCCTTCGCCGCAGCGCGTGCTGATTTCATACTCCCGCAGTTTGCGGCTGAGGGTACGCCGTGAAATTCCCAGCTGCTCGGCGGCCTGCGCGCGATGCCCGCCGGTCTGCTCGAGAGCGCGAATGATCATCTGCTCTTCCATGTTGTCGAGGTTCCCCAGCGGAACCGCCATGCCAGCGCGATGCGGGGACGCGACTTCGCCGCGCAACTCCCCGTAAACCTCAGCCCCTGTGATGTGACGGCTGTCGGTCGCCATCGCCAGTTTGGCCACCAGATTCCGAAGTTCGCGAATGTTGCCCGGCCAGGAATGATTCTGTAAAGCAACCAGCGCGTCCGCCGCGAATACTTTGTCCGGGGCCTTCAGCGATAAGAAGTGCCGGGCCAGCGCAGCGATATCTTCCGGACGTTCGCGCAGTGGCGGCACTCGCAGTTGGAACTGGCCCAGGCGGTGAAACAGATCCTTCCGAAAGCGACCCTCTTTTACCGCCACTTCAAGATCTTGATTGGTGGCCGCAACCACGCGCACGTCCACCGTAATCTTGCGGTTGCCGCCCAGTCGGTAGTAGGGCTGGCCATCGAGCACCCGCAATAACTTCACTTGGATCTGCGGCTGTAACTCGCCGATTTCGTCGAGAAAGATCGTGCTTTTATCAGCCAGTTCAAATAACCCGGGTTTCGAAGAATCTGCGCCGCTGAAGGCGCCCTTCTCATACCCGAACAGTTCGCTTTCCACCAGGTGCTCGGGCAGAGCGGCGCAGTTGATATCCACGAGAGCGTGCTTGTGCCGGTACGACGATTCGTGGATCGTGCGCGCGACCAACTCTTTGCCCGTCCCGGTCTCGCCAGTCACGAGCACCGTCTCAGTGTGCCCCGCCACGCGGTCCACCATACCCATGAATTTGTGCATGATCGGGCTGGCGATCAGAAATTGTGTGCCGTCGATCTCCCGCCGCGCCAGTGGCAGCGCAGCAGCCGCCGCCGGAGCGGGAACTGGCAATGCATTCTCTACAAACTTTTCGCTGACGCCGATGGAGAAGCCTACAATCGCCGCGGGAGTTCCATTCGCCTCGCGCAGCAGCGTCAAACACAGATGCGCGTCCACCTCTTCGCCGGATCGAGTATGGCCGCGCACTTCACCCTCGAAGCGTCCGCGTTCTAGAACCGTAGCTACAGCCTGAGTCGCAACGAAACTATCCGGCGCAACCCCGTAGAAATCGGCGATGGTTCGGCCCGTCACTTCTCCCGGCGCAAACCCATAACGCTTCACGCCCTGGTTGCAGCTCGTGATGATGCCTTGCAGGTCGGTGGTGAAGAAGGCGTCCTGAAGCTGGTCCAAAACTCCGGACTGCAGAACGGACGCGCGGCCGATCTCGTCCGCAACATTCGGTTTCGGGCGAGTCCGTCCGGCTACCGCACTCCGCGGCGCTCTTTCCGTTGACGGAGCCTTTGATGAAGTTGGCATTTTTCTGTCTTTGGCAGCGGAGCAATGTCACACCACCCCGCAGCCTTCACATCGTCGTGACTACACAAACACCCTGCATCCAATTCGAGAACACAACCTGGAATCAATCCTGTCACAGACGAGCCTATTCCCGCGTGAGTTCTGCCCTGACTTATATACCGAAGTAACTACCACGCTTCTCTCGCCTCCAACTCATGGTTTGTTAGGACGCCTGGCGCACTACATTACTGCCTGGTAGGGCAGATTACCTCGGTAATTATTTCGTTTGTCTGCACTGAACTAATATTTAACGGGAAGAAATAGATTCTAAGCCGCATCTGACGTGCTTTGTCGGGGAGTGTCGATTGGGACAAATTGACCAAAACGATATGGCCTCCTGGGACAATCTGGCTGTCATGGTACGGCGTCGCAGAACCGGAATGAATAACTGCCGTAGATTGAGCGTACTGACACAGGTAATCACACTCATGGGCATGGATGTGAAGTTGCACGCATTGTAGGCGGAATTGCAGGCCGGCCTTATGTCCCTTCGGGCAAGACTGTTTATCGGAGCCTCAGCAGCGTTCGGCATGCTAGCGCTGGCGTATGCCCTTTGGCACTGGCAGACGGTCGATTTGACGCGATTCGCTTGCTACCTGCTGGTGGCCGTGCTGGCTTCAGGTCTCAAGATTCAGCTGCCCGGCATCAACGGCACCATGTCGGTGAACTTCCTGTTCATTTTGCTCAGTGTGCTCGAGCTGAACTTTCCCGAGACCCTGGTGCTCGGTTGCACGGCGACGTTGGCGCAGTGCTTGCTTGGATCCGGACAGAAACGGGTTCCCATCCAGATCGCTTTCAACGTTTTCGGCATGATGGCGAACGCGATTGTCGTTTCGTACGTCGCCTATCACGAGTTGTTGCGCGTGCTGGATGCGGGCACCCTGCCCCTGCTGATCATTACAGCCCTGATTTTCTTTGTCGCGAACACGGTGCCCGTTGCGGTAATTATTTCTCTGACCGAAGGCAAAGCGGTGCACAAGGTATGGGCCGATTGCCATTTCTGGTCTTTCCCCTTCTACCTCGTCGGCGCAGCGGTCGTGTTTGCGGTTTCCTTCGTGAATAAACAAGTGGGATGGCATACGTCGCTGCTGATGCTGCCCATGGTTTACTGGGTTTACCGCTCGTATCATCTCTATCTTGCCAAGCTCGCGGCGGAGAAGAAACAGGTCGAAATCGAAAAACAGCACGCGGAAGATGTCGCCCAGTTGCACTTGCGCACCATCGAATCTTTGGCGCTCGCGATCGACGCCAAAGATCACACGTCGCATAAGCACTTGCAGCGCGTGCGCGTCTTCACGGTTGAAATCGCGAAGGAACTCGGCTTCCCCGAGGCCGAAATTGAAGCGCTCCGCGCCGCCGCCCTGCTGCACGACATCGGCAAGCTGGCAATTCCCGAACACATCATCAACAAGCCCGGGCGGCTGACTCCGGAAGAATTCGAAAAAATGAAGATCCACACGCTGGTAGGCGCCGAGATCCTCCAGCGGGTGGCGTTTCCTTATCCCGTCGCGCCCATCGTCCGTTCCCACCATGAGCGTTGGGACGGATCGGGCTATCCCGATGGACTCCAGGGCGAGCAGATTCCGTTGGGCGCCCGTGTGCTCGCCGCCGTTGACTGCCTCGATGCCCTCGCTTCTCATCGCCAGTATCGCAACGCTATGTCGCTCGATGCCGCCATGGAGAAGGTCGCCGCGATGTCCGGCACCGCCTTCGAGCCGCGCGTGATCGAAGCTCTGCAGCGCCGTTACCGCGAAATGGAGATCATGGCGCAGTCCGATGTGCAATCGGATTCCGCTGCGGCAAACGCGGCCGACCTGTCCACCGACTTGCGCGTCTCGCCCGGCTTCGAGCCAGCGGGAGGGCTGGAACATCCGGCCCCGCTCCCCGGCGCGGCCAACGAAGCGGATTTTCTCTCCTCGATTGCCTCGGCCCGTCAGGAAGCGCAGACCATGTTCGAACTCAGCCAGGATCTGGGCAACTCCCTGAGCCTGGGCGAGACTCTTTCCGTGCTCTCAATCCGCCTGCGCCGGATGATTCCTTACGATTCGATGGCGGTGTTTCTTCTGAAAGACGACAAGCTCGTGCCCGAGCACGTGAGCGGCGACAACTTCCGCTTGCTCTCATCGCTCAACATTGCCGTGGGCGAGGGCCTGTGCGGCTGGGTCGCCGAGAAACGCAAGCCGATCCTCAATGGCAATCCCGAGGCCGAAGCGGGCTATGTCGGCGATCCCGCGAAATTTACAACCCTGCGCTCGACCCTTGCCGTGCCCCTCGAAGGCCTGAACGGCGTGGTTGGCGTTCTCGCCATGTACCGTTCCGACCGCGATGCATTCTCGGCCGACCATCTGCGCATTCTGCTCGCCGTCAGCTCGAAGATCGCGCTGTCGGTCGAAAATGCCCTCAAGTATCAGCTCGCCGAGGATTCGGCAACCACCGACTATTTAACGGGACTTCCCAACGCGCGATCCTTGTTCGTCCATCTTTCGCGCGAACTGGCCCGCTGCCGCCGCACGGGCACATCGCTCGCGGTAATGGTGTGCGATCTCGACAACTTCAAGCAGATTAACGACCTCTACGGCCATCTGGAAGGCGATAACCTCCTCAAAGACTTTGGCGCCCGGCTGAAAGAGATCTGCCGCGGCTACGACTATGTCGCCCGCATGGGCGGAGATGAATTTGTGGTGGTTGCCCCTGGCCTCGGTCCCGAAGCTTCCGACGAAAAGGCGAGCCGCCTGCATGAGCTGGCCGTCGAAGCCGGACGGAAAATTTCGAACTGCGACCTCGTGGGCATGAGCGTGGGAACAGCATTCTGTCCGCAGGATGGTTTCGACGTCGAGCGGCTGCTGGCCGAAGCCGACCGCCGCATGTACTCCATGAAGGCCATTCATCACTCCGACCCCAATCGCGATGCGAACGCTGCGGCTTCCCGAACCCGCGGCGCGACCGTGAACTAGGACGCGCCCGAAATGTTCGACGAGAAAATGCCGCGGCAAACCATTCCGCTCGGAAAAATAGCCGGGCAGATCGCGCGAAAAATCGGCACCATCGCCGCGATCGTATTGCTCGGCGGCCTTCTCTCCGCAACCCTGGTACGCCTGGCTCCCGGCTTTGACGCCGACGAGCGCGAACTCGACCCCAGCCTTAACGCCGACAGCATTCGCGCTTTGCGCCAGTCGCGCGCCGGCGAGCACAACATCCTCAAGTTTTATGCCGGATATCTCCGTGGAGCACTGCACGGCGATCTCGGAACTTCTCATGCTCTGAACCAACCCGTCCAGACTCTTTTGCGCGAGCGCTGGCCAGTCACCGTGCGCGTGGCCGGCATTGGCCTTCTGCTGGCGTGGATGCTGGGTGCCAGCCTCGCCTTCGCCTCCTGTCTCTGGCGTCGCGCGGCCGGCGAGATTTTCGGCACCACCCTCAGCGGCGCTTTTCTGTGCATTCCGGCGGCAGTGCTGGCGTTGCTCTCTGTCATCGTGAATGCTCCCGGATACCTCGCGATCGCTCTGATTGTGTTTCCCAAAATTTACCGTTATTCGCGGAACCTACTCGCCAAGGCCTACGCTTTGCCCCACATCACCGCCGCCCGCGCCGCGGGCTCGGCGAACTTCGCATTCTGGCCTGGCATGTGCTGCCCGTCGCTGGACCGCAAATGATCGCGCTCGCCGGCATCACCGTGAGTGTCGCCTTGGGTGCGAGCATCCCGGTTGAATCCTTATGCGGACTGCCCGGAGTCGGCGAACTCGCCTGGCAGGCTGCTCTGTCCCGTGACCTTCCCTTGCTGGTAAACCTGACTGTGCTCGTTACGCTCGTAACCTTGCTGGCGAACTCCGCTGCCGATCTAATGAATTACATGTTGAAGCCCCGCGGATTATAGCGGCGGCATGAACGCTCCATGAACGTAACCCGCAAGCTGGCGTGTGTCGTGGTGGTGGCGGTGTGCACGATCTCGCTCGCCGCAAATTGGCTGGCTCCAGAGGGATACGCTAAACAATTTCGCGAAGCTCCCAGCGCCCCGCCCTCGCATCAGCATTGGCTGGGCACCGATGAAGTGGGCCGCGACCGCTTTGCGCGCGTTCTCTACGGAACCCGCATCTCGCTTCTACTCGCCCCCGCTGCCGCGCTCGTTTCGACGATCCTGGCCGCGCTGGCCGGAGGGCTGGCGGGATACCTGGGCGGAATCTGGTTGCGTCTTGCGCGAGGCTTCACCGACCTGTTTCTTTCCCTGCCCTGGCTTTTCCTGCTGATCACGGTTCGCGCGGTGTTACCCCTGAATGTCTCGCCGCTCGTCTCGGTTCTGATTACGTTCTTTATTCTTGGACTGCTCGGCTGGGCGGCATCGGCGCGCGTGCTTTCGACCAGCGCCGAAACGTTGCGCAACTCCGACTTCATCTTGCAGGCGCGCGCCTCGGGTTTGCACGGACCGCGTCTGTTTCTGGTTCACGTTTTGCCGAACCTGAAGCCCGTCCTCTACGCCCAATTTTGGATTTCCATTCCGGTATTCATTTTGAGCGAGGCAAATCTGGGCATTCTGGGTTTGGGCGTCGCCGAACCACTGCCTTCATGGGGAAGCCTGCTGCGCGAACTCGAAGGCATGATGTCCTTTCGCGAGGAACCCTGGCGGCTCGTGCCGCTCTTACTGCTGATTGTTGTGATGACATCGTTTCAAACGCTTTTGTCGAACGAGGAGCTAACCGCATGAGTACGAACGGCCGCCGCACCCGCTTATTCTTAAGCCTCTTTCTGTCTCTTACGCTTCTTTCTCTGGCTCTCACGTCGGGAGCGGCCTTGGCCCAAAGCGGCGGTGAACTGCGGTTCTGCCTGCGCTCGGAGCCAAAGACACTCGATCCCGCGCTCGTCGATGACGACTCCTCTCTTTCGATCCGCTATCTGACCGGCGGCGTGCTGGCGCGGGTCAATCGCCGCACCCAGGAACTCGAGCCCGAACTCGCCGAATCGTGGAAGATATCGAAAGACGGTACGCAAATCACATTCAAACTTCGCCACGGCGTCACCTTTTCCGACGGCAGCCCCTTTTCCGCCGAGGACGTTGCCTTCACCATGCAACGGCTCATGGATCCCGCGCTGCACTCTTCCACGGGAGACGCGTTCCGATCCGGCAAGGGCTCTGTCACCACTAAGATCGCTGCCCCCGACCAGATTTCGATAACTTTTCCCGCGCCGCTCGCTGGCATCGAGCGCCTCTTCGATCAGGTTGCGATTATGTCCGCGCACTCGCCCAGGAAAGAGGCGGCCGTACTCGGCCCGTTTATGGTCGCGGACTACAAGGCAGGATCGACCGTGCTGCTCCACCGCAATCCCAACTACTGGAAGAAAGATGCCCAGGGACACCGCCTGCCCTACCTCGACTCCATACGCCTCGACATTCAACCGAATCGCGACGTGGAGATGCTCCGCTTCAAGCGCGGAGAACTCGACCTGATCAACACCATCGACAGCGATTATTTCGATCGCCTTGCGGCCAGTTCGCCGCAACTGGTGCACGATGCCGGAGCTTCGCTCGATTCCGAATTTATCTGGTTTAACCAGGTCGCGAACGCCCCGATTCCCGAATACAAGCGGGCCTGGTTCCGCTCCACAAACTTCCGGCACGCAATTGCCCAAGCCATTAATCGCGACGACCTGGCACGCGTAGTCTTCAACGGACACGCCCAGCCCGCCGTGGGTCCGGTGTCAACCGCCAATAAATTCTGGTTCAACAGCCGCCTTAAGCCCGAACCCTACCGTCCCGATGCCGCCTTGCAGCGCCTGCAAGCCGATGGATTTCACCTGCAAAACGGAATGCTCTTCGACAAAGGCGGCAATGCGGTCGAGTTTTCCATCGTCACCAACGCGGGCAACAAAGCCAGGGAGCGCATGGCCGTGATGGTGCAAGAGGATCTCGGCAAGCTCGGCATTAAGGTCAATATTGTCACGCTGGATTTCCCCTCGCTGATCGAACGCATTTCGCAGAAATTCAATTACGAAGCCGCGATGCTCGGTATCCGCAACGTCGAACTCGATCCCAATAGCCAGATGACCATCTGGCTCAGCTCGGGCGACAATCACGCCTGGAATCCGCAGCAGAAATCTCCGGAAACCGCTTGGGAAACTGAAATCGACCGCCTGATGCGCGCGCAAGCCTCCACCGCCGATCCCAGGAAGCGCAAGGAGAGTTTCGATCGCGTGCAGGAAATCGTCGCCGAACAGGCGCCCTTGATTTATCTGGTCAATCAGAATGCCCTATCGGCCGTCTCCCCAGCGGTCGCGGGGGCGAACCCCGGAATTCTTTCTCCGCAGACGTTCTGGAACGCGGAGCGATTGACCCTGAACCCAACCACGCAAGCGAGAAGATAAAAAGACTCAACGCCAGAGCAACCCCTTATGACGACGGCGACAACAAATTCTTCCGGCACTTTGCTCTCTGCGCAAGTGACGGTCCGATATCCCGGCAAGGCTCCGGTGCTGCGCGACATCGCGATTGAAATCGGGCGCGGCGAAGTTGTGGGGCTCGTCGGTCAGAGTGGATCGGGCAAAAGCACGCTGGCCCTGGCAATCCTCGGATTACTCGGCCGGCAGCGCGCCATCGTCGAAGGCAACATATTCTTTCAGGGTGCCAATCTGCTCGCCATGCGCGAACGCGAACTGCGCAGTCTCCGCGGACGCGCCCTCAGCCTCGTGCTACAAAGTCCGCTGGCCTCGCTCAACCCTGCGCTCGAAATTCGCACGCAACTGAGAGAAGCCTGGCGCGCTCACAGTGACGGCACGACAACCGCGACAGACTGCGATCGGGCCATTCAGTCCGCGCTCGAAAATGTCAGCCTGCCGAGCGGCGAAAAGGAGCGCGACTTTCTCAACAAGCGCGCATCGCAGCTCAGCGTCGGCCAGGCACAGCGCGTGCTGATCGCCATGGCTATCTTGCATCGTCCCGCGCTTCTCATCGCGGACGAGGCCACGAGCGCGCTCGACGTGATCACGCAATCCGAAATTCTGGAGCTCTTCGCCCGGCTGAATCGCGAGTTCGGCATGTCGATTCTCTACATCTCGCACGACTTGCCCTCGGTCGCCGAACTCTGCCAGCGCATTGCCATTCTGCATGAAGGCCAGATCGTCGAGAGCGGAACGACCGAACAGATTTTCACCGCGCCCGTCCATGCTTACACCCGGCGCCTGATGTCGGCGCTGCCGCACGTCCCAGTGCGCCGCGAAGTGCTTCTCGCGAGAGCGCATGCCGCTACCTTGGTATAAGGGCCGTTTCTAATTCGCGGTCTCACGCCCGACACCCGCGTCAGCAAAAGATTTGTTTGCGTCCGCGCCTGCTGGACAATCAGGCCTTGGCGAATTGTTCCGCGACCTCTGGAAGTTCCGCCGCATGCCACGCATCGAAACCTCCCACCACATTGACCACGTTGCCATAACCGCCGCGTTCGAGCAAACTGCAGGCAATCATGCTGCGATATCCGCTCTTGCAGTGCACCGCGACCGGGCGCTCGCGATCGATAGCGGGTAATCCCCGCGGAAACGCGTCGAGCGCTCGGCATTGCACTCCCGCGATGTGCCCTGCCTGCCATTCGCCCTCACGGCGCACGTCGAGGATGTCGGCAGCGCGAATCGCTCCCGAATCCAGTCTTCGGCTCAGTTCCTGCGGAGAAATCTGCGGCGTCTGCGCCACCGGCAGGCCGGCGTTTCGCCACGCCGCCAATCCACCCCCCAGATAACCCCGCAAATCTTCAATGCCTACTCGCGCCAGCCGCAATCGCGCTTCTTCAATCTGCGCGTCGCTATCGCCGACCAGAACCGGTTTTGAGTGGATCCCCAGAATCCCCCCCGCCCACGATGCGAACTGCCCCGAGAGCGCAACCGAGATCGCGCCCGGCACATGCCTCGCGGCAAACTCGTCAGCCGGACGAACATCCAGCACATTCGCATTCTGCCGCAACAGCGCCTCTACATCGTTCGCAGAGAGTTCCGCCAGCGGCGGCAATTCCGTCAACGCAGCCGCGCCCGAACGATTAATTTCAGCATCCTCCAGAAAATACTCGGGACGCGCGGGGAGATTCGTCGTCAACTGCGCGATGAATTCCTCGCGGCTCGCAATCTGCAGCGCGTAGTTCGTAAGCCGCTCGGTGCCGATCGTCGACGAGCGCTCGGCACGCATCGCGCGTCCGCAAAGCGATCCCGCCCCATGCGCCGGATACACCTTCACCGCATCCGGCAGCGTCAGCAATTTCTGGTGCAAACTGTCGTAGAGCAATCCTGCCAGCTGGCGAGGCGTATAGGCCGTCGAAAGGTCCGGGCGTCCAACGTCACCGATAAACAACGTATCGCCGGTAAGAACCGCGCCAGGTTGCCTGCCTTTCTCCTCGGATGGTTGCGCTTCGTCGGTAATCACCAGGCAGATGCTCTCCGGCGTGTGCCCGGGTGTCTCCAGCGCGCGAATCCGCACGGCTCCCACCTTCACTTCGAAGCCATCGGTCAGCGCAACATGCGGGAATCCCGCGTTGGCTTGCGCCCCAATGCAGATCTTCGCGCCCGTGCGCGCCGCCAGTTCCTTGTGCCCGGATACGAAGTCGGCATGCAGGTGAGTTTCGAAGATGTACTTGATTTTCAGGCCTTGCTCATCCGCTGCCTTCAGATACAGATCCACATCGCGCTGCGGATCGACAACAGCCGCCTCGCCTTCCGACCCAATCATGTACGAAGCATGCGCGAGGCAGGTGAGATAAAACTGTTCAAAATACATATCGCGACTCCCGGGCCGCACTGGTCTCTGGCAAAATACAGAGCAGCGGTTTTTCAGATCTTTGTTTTCAGATTACCACTGTCGCGCACCCGATCCCGCAGCGTTGCGAAGACTGCAGTTCTCCTTGGATGCCTCGCCCTCGCGCAAGCCTGTCACGCAGAACTTTTTGCACGAAGATCATGCAACCATGAAAAAATAGCGCGAGATTTTCCTCAAACGAAACCCTCTGCGAAAACTCAACTCTCGCCCCACGGGATTTTTCATCGCAGCTCAACTTTTGGGCAACCCCGTCCGGATTTCCTAACCCATTGACTGGCCTACAGTTAAGCGACTGGCCCCATTGCGTGCTCCTTTTGTAACTTGGACTCCCGCTCAATCCGCTCTACAGTCAATCGAGGCGCGGTTTCCGTGGATCTTCGGCCCCTGGCGTGCTTCCTTGCAGTTGAAGGTTCCGATACTCACCGCGCGTCCGAACAGGATTTGTTGAACGAAGCTACGAGTTAGGCGAAAGAATGGCAAACCGATACAGACTGAAGATTACCGCCAGCGGTTTCACTCTCGCTTTGCTGTTGGCGATCCTGCTCTTGCCTGGTCTGTCCGTTTTCGGGTATGCCCAAAGCAATCCTTACGTTCTCGCCGCCTCCGCCAGCGCCGCGGCCGTTCCTGCCGCCGACACGAACGATGAAGCCGACGAGCCGATTCTCACCATCAAGAAACGCGTCGACGAGGTCAACGTCCTTTTCATCGCGACCGATCGCCACGGCAAGTTCGTCCGTAATTTAAACGAGACCGATTTCTCGATTCTTGACGACCATAAGCCGATACAAAGCATCCTCAACTTCAACCGCGAGACGAATCTGCCCATCGAACTGGGCCTGCTGATGGATGTCAGCGGGTCGGTCGAAGGTCGCTTCGCGTTTGAAAAAGAAGCTGCCACAGGATTTCTACAGCACATCATCCGTCCCGGCTACGACCGCGCCTTTGTCGTGGGCTTCAACCAGCAGAGCCGCCTGACGCAGGATTTCACCGACCAGATTCCGCGTCTCGCCGCCGGAGTGCAACGCCTTACTAACGGCGGAGGCACCGCTCTTTACGACGCCATCTACAAAGCCTGTAAGGAGAAGTTGCTGCACGAGCATTCCGACCACCCGCTTCGCAAGGCAATCGTGATTCTCAGCGATGGCGAGGACAACCAGAGTGAGTACACCCGCGCCCAGGCCATTGAAATGGCGCAGCGCGCGGAAGTTCTCATCTACGCTATCTCAACCGACGATAGCGGCCTCATTCTTCGCGGCGACAAAGTTCTGGACGATCTTGCTTCTGCCACCGGCGGCCGCGCGTTCTTCCCCTACAAGATGAAAGACATCACGCGTTCGTTTGCCGCCATTGAAGACGAACTGCGCAGCCAGTACGCCGTTTCCTATAAACCTTCCGACTTCGATGCCGACGGGCGCTACCACTCGATCGAGATCACCGCCCTGAAAAAAGATCTGCAAGTCCGCGCCCGCCGCGGATACTACGCCCCCAGGCAATAACCCCGCATCTCAAAGCTCCCCGTTTTCAATTTCTTCCAGTTCGCACTCTTTCGCCAGCTTGTCGTCCCTTAGCCCCATGAACACAGGCGCGCGCAGTTTCATTCCGCCATCCGCCGTTTCGTGGGTCCACTCGGCGAACTTAATTTCTGCAACCAGTTCCGGGCGCACAAAGTGAACTTTCCGCAGTCCGCCAATCTCCCCATAAAACGGATTCTGTTTTGTCTTCAGCGGCTGCAAGCGAGCAAAAATCTCCCGCAGCGCCTTCTGATCGAACCCGGTTCCCACCTGCCCCACATGAACCAGTCTCTCTTGACGGTCGTAGAGTCCAAGCACCAGCGCGCCGAAGTATTCGCGGCTGCCCTCCGGATCGGTATAGCCTCCAATAACGCACTCCTGCCGCCGCGTGATCTTGATTTTCAACCAATCGCGCGAGCGTTTCTCTTCGTAAGCGCCGCTGCGCTTCTTCGCGACAATTCCTTCCAGGCCGCGTTGCCGGGCCGCTTCGAAAAGATCAAGGCCTTTCTCGGGATAGTGGTCGGAGAAATAAAGGATATTGCCGGCCTTGATCCGCTCCTGCAGCAACTGCTTGCGCTGTTCCAGCGCCACGCGGCGCAAGTCAATGCCGTCCAGATATAAAAGGTCGAATGCGTAATACACGACTGGAACGCCCTCGCGCCGCGGCTGCCGCCGCTTCCCGGCTTGGAATCCCGTGCGCTGCTGCATCAGGCTGAACGACGGCCGCCCCTCCTCGTCGAGCGCAACAACTTCTCCGTCCACAATCGCGCGCTCGGCCTTGAGAAATTCCGGCATGCGGCCGAGTTCCGAAAACTGCGCGGTCAAATCATTTTGCGTGCGCGACACCAGGCGCACGCTTTCACCCTCCACAAATGCGACCGCGCGATAGCCATCCCACTTGATCTCGAAGAGCCAGTCGGGATTATCAAATGCCTTCTCCGCCGGAGCCGCGAGCATCGGATGGATCACGGCCGGCATCGGCTTCTTCTCCGCGCCAGCTAGAGCTTCAAGCGCAGAGGGCGCGGATTTCGCGGAAGACTTCTTCTTCCTCGATTTCGCCGCGGCAGCAGCGGGCTTCACCAGAGCAGCATCGCGCTCCGCAGGGCGCCTGACTTTTAAACCGCTTTTCTTCTCACTCTCCGCTTTCTCCGCAGTGGAGGCTTTTTTCGAGTCGGCGCGTGCGATTGCTTTCGCCAGCCAGTCGGCCTTTACTCGACCCCGCGCTGCCGGACGGCTGCTTTTCCATTCCGCGGATCCTTCATCACCGCGAATCTGCGCCATCGTGCGGTTCGTGAGAATTGATGTGTCATAAGCGTCAATGTCGAAACCCGCCTCGACCTCGGCATCTTTTTTCTTGATCAGCAGCCATTCGTTCCCTTTGCTTCCAGGCCGCCGGGCTTTGATGTGCACAAGCGCGAAATCGCCTTTCAGCCGGTTCCCCTGCAGCCGGAACTTCAGGTCGCCTTTCGCCAGCATCGCATCGGCTTCCTTCTCTGTACCCGGAACGTACTCGCCATCGACGGGCACCGGCGACAACGGCTGCCACGTGCCTTCATCCCAAACCATCACCGTTCCAGCGCCGTAGTTGCCTTCGGGGATGGTGCCTTCGAAATCGAAGTACGACACCGGATGATCCTCGACCTGCATGGCCAGCCTCTTGTCCGCGGGATCAAGCGAAGGGCCCTTGGGAACGGCCCACGATTTGAGCACCCCGTCCATCTCCAGGCGAAAATCATAGTGCAGGCGCGTGGCATGATGACGCTGGACGACAAAGCGATGCCCCGATTGCCTCGCGATTTTCGCCGGAGGCTCCGGCGTCGTCTCGAAGCGCCGTTTTCGTTGATATTCGTCGAGCGACATGAGGGTTATTGTATTCCGGCTTCCGGTTCAATACCGTCTCGCGTCAGCGCAACCCAGAACTTCGACCAGAAGCCTTATACTGATGCGTTTCCAGGAGTCGATGTATGAAAAGCCTGCCGCAAAAAGAGGTTTCGCGTATTGTTTGGACCGTCATTTTTCTCGCCGCTTCGCTACTGCAGGCGCAAACTCCAGCGTCACTCTCTGCCCCGCTGCGCGAAACAATCGATTCGACCGTCCAGCAAGCAATCGCCACGACTGGCATTCCCAGCGCTTCCATTGCCATTGTGCAAGGCGGCGCGATCACCTATCTGCAAGCCTACGGCAACGGGCAGATCGAGCCGCGCAAGCCGGCCTTGCCTTCCATGCGCTACGGCATTGGTTCCATCAGCAAGCAGTTTACGGCGGCCGCGATCTTGTTGCTGGCCGAACAGGGGAAACTTTCCCTCGACGATCCTGTCTCGCGCTTCGTGCCCTCCCTCACGCGTGGCGACCAAGTTACGATTCGCGAACTGCTTTCGCACACCTCCGGTTATCAGGATTATTGGCCCCAGGACTATGTTCCTCCCTTCATGTCTCAGCCCGTCACTGCCGAAAAGATTCTTGACCGGTGGGCCCGCAAGCCGCTCGATTTTGATCCGGGCACGCAGTGGCAATACAGCAACACAAATTTCGTTATTGCGGGATTGATTGTGGAGAAGGCCAGCGGCGAACCCCTTCTTCAATTTCTCAGCGAACACATCTTCGCGCCGCTTGAAATGAAGAGCGTGATCAATCTCGACCAGAACCGCCTCACCGAAACCGACGCCACCGGCTACCTTCGTTACGCACTCGGCCCGCCCCGACTGGCTCCTAAAGAAGGAAAAGGCTGGCTTTTTGCCGCCGGGGAACTGGCGATGCCTGCAGAAGATCTCGCGAAGTGGGATCTCAGCATCCTCAATCAAACCGTGCTCCAGCCCGCTTCGTACGCCCAAATGGAAAAGGAAGTCTTGCTCAAGAACGGCCTCGGAACTCGTTACGGCTTAGGCGTCGATGTGCGGCAGGAACTGGGGCAGCGGACCATCGAACACGGCGGAGAAGTCTCTGGCTTCACCGCGCATAACATGGTTTTTCCCGATGCCCGCATCGCCGTGGTCGTGCTGGTGAATGAAGATTCAGTCGACGCCTCGAGCGGAATCGCCCGCAAAATTGCCGCGTTGCTTCTTCGCACGGCCGACGCCGGCAAGCAAGAAGACCAGGCGCGCGAACTATTCGCCGCGCTGCAGAAAGGGACCATCAATCGCGCCTTGTTGACCGAAAACTGCAACAGCTATTTCACCGAGCAGGCGCTCAAGGATTTTGCCGGCAGTCTCGGCCCCCTGGGCGCGCCGCTCGAATTTACGCAGACTGCCAAAGAAGATCGCGGAGGAATGACCTTCCGCTTGTTTGAGGTACGCTTCCCGCAACGTACCGTCGAAGTCTGGGAGAGAATCATGCCAGACGGTAAGATCGAACAGTATCAAGTGGGCGCGAAATAATTGTCATGAAACGTGAGTATCCCGAATCTCCGCTCGTAGGCGTGGGCGCTGTAATCGTCCATCGTCAAAACGATAACGATCGCGTCCTGTTAATCCGGCGTGGAACGCCCCCTCTGCTCGGCGAGTGGTCCTTGCCCGGCGGCGTCCTGGAATGCGGCGAATCGTTGCGCGACGCCGTCGTCCGCGAGGCCTGCGAAGAAACGGGACTCACCGTCGAACCCGGCGAAATGCTGGGTGTGTATGAGCGCGTGATTCGAGGAGAAGCGGGTCGAGTGCGCTATCACTTTGTGCTGATCGATTTCTTATGCCGTCCGCTGAGCGGCGAACTCCAGGCCGGGAGCGATGCTGCCGGCGTTGGCTGGTTCACGCGAGACGAACTCCCCGCGCTTAATCTCGCGTACGACGCGGATGACGTTGTGCGCAAGGGCCTGGCACGGCAGTCTGCTTGATTGTTTCCTCGCACCTGTCCGCCGCGGCCAGGTCCGCGTTCGCGCCAAACCGGCCCAACCCCGTCCCCACACGACCAATCTAATCCGCCATCTTGGCCAGGTGCACCGCGAAGCCGGTTTTGGGCAGCAACGACGTCAACTCAAATACCTTGAAACCATCGCCGCTGATTTCGGTCTGGCGATAGATGCCGGGCTCGGTTTCGGAAGTTTCGTGGCGCCCTTGCAGATCATCGAGAAATTTCTGAGCGTCTTTCAGGCTCGCCTGGGCGCTTTTCGAGCGCGTCACCACCGCTTCCGTGGCATACGAGCGCACCAGCTTCGGCCAATATTTTTGCAGCAACTGCGTGCTTGCGAAAATATCAGCCCACACAATTTCTCCATTTACAGCCACAACCACGCCAACTGCATTCTTGTCGCGCAACTGGCGGATCACGCTTTCATAGTTATGCTGCACCGGTCCGGCCACGGAATCGACCTTCTGCTGCACTTCTCTGTTACCCATCACACTGGCATAAGAAGTGGTCGAATTGATTTGCGCAGCCGCGGGCGGCGCGACCGCCATCGCCATTGCCTGTTTCGATTTCCCAACGTTATCCCAAACCTGCTGCTGATTCTTTGCCGCCATGGCGCTGGCGCGCACTCCCGGGGAAGCGAGCACGCCGCCCATGACGCCTCCTCCATCGAAAGTGCTCTTGCCATTGGCCGCCACCCACCGTCCGGGTTCCACGCAAAACACATCCAGGTCAATCGGATCGCTCTCAGGAGGCACGATTCGGTCTTTGCCGATAACACGATCTTGCCTGCCGCCCGTAACAATCTCGCCCGCGAGCAGTAACAATGGACGCTTCGAGTTATTCACCAGCACCAGCCGATTTACTTCCGCACCGCCTGCGGGATGGATGACTGGGGGCGTGTCACGGCGGAGTCGCACCAGCCCGCGCGCCTGGCCAGCCTCGCTGACAACCACATCTCCGCTGCGCAGCCCTTCATCGAGAGTGACAAACTCCGCCGTGTCATACGACTTAGTAGCGGCAACAGGAAATACCGTAAGATTCCCGCTGCGGATCGGACTCAGCAGCGAGTAACTGTATCCGGGAGTAACTTCGCCCGCACCAAGCACGCACGGAGTCATGGACAAAGCTACGACTAACAGCGTGATTCCACCCACCAAAGTGACCAGCCGCATAACTGGACCTCCGCGTTGTACAGACACCGGCGAATACACGAATGCTCCCGCACCCGCCAACTTTTCATCGTGTACCGCTGCCCCGGCACGCCGAAGATAGAGCGTGCCGGGGAGCTCAATTGCGAGGCTTCCAGGAGTGTCGTTCTTTGCTCGCTATCGAAGAACGTACGAATTCTTATTCCTTGCGTCTAAAAAATTGCTAGCATCATCTTGGACTTGTTTCCGTGACATTCTCGGCGTCAATGCCAAAGCCCGTTCAATCCGGCAACGAAGTGGCGGACTCGATTGCTCTCTATGAGCGCAGCGGAGCGGCAGCCTATGGCTTGAGCGCGGCGCAGTTCACATCCATCCTCGACGACATTCTCCGCAAGTATTGTTTGCTATCGGACGAATCAGCCGCCGATCATTCCCCGTCTTCCGCGAGTCAAAAAACTGCTTTCTGCGCTGCTCTCCGGCTGGAGGAATTGGCTCTGGCTCGCGCCTGCGCCGCGGGCAGCGAACGCGCGTGGCAGGACTTCATCGCCCGCTATCGCCAGAAAATGCATAGCATGGCCCTCCATATTACGCGGGACGGCGGCCATGCCGCAGAGCTGGCTGATTCGTTGTTTGCGGATCTCTACGGAGTCAACGCTCGCGATGGTGTGCGCAACTCGAAGCTCGTGTTTTATACCGGACGCGGCTCGCTTGAAGGCTGGCTGCGCACCGTGATGGCGCAGGAGTTCATCAATCGCTATCGCAAGCAGAAACGCACCGTCAGCCTCGAAGAACAAACGGAAGAGGGCGTTCAGTTTGCATCCGCCGCCCCCGATCCGTCGGCGAATCCAGATCGCGGCTCCATGGACCACCTGGAAGCTTCCACCGATGAGGCGCTCGCCGAACTTTCGCCGGAGGACCGCTTTACCCTCGCCTCTTATTATTTGGACGGGCGAACCCTCGCCGAAATTGCCCGTATTCTAGGCCTGCACGAATCCAGCGTCAGCCGCCGGCTCGACCGGCTCGCCACCGGCCTCCGAAAACGCATCCTCGCGGGTCTCCGCTCCCGCGGCATGAGCCACGCCCAGGCCGCCGAAGCGCTCGAAACCGACGTGCGGGACCTGCAGTTGAATTTGCGCTCCCGTTTGGCGCAAGATTCCGGAGCCAAGACGTTCCCTGGTAGTGGAAAGCTCCCAGCGCGGAATACGGGCAAAGGGAGGAGCGATTGAGGACCGGCTCGGCCGTAATCGAATCCAATCATGACTGAACTGCCAAAAATCGTCTACGACCGCTTGCGGGCTCCCTTGCCAGACCAAAAGTGGGCGCATCAACACCTGCCCCCAAGTTCGCACCCCGACGCTGACCTGCTGACAGGTTTCGCCGAGCAGGCCCTTTCCGCATCCGAGCGCGCCCGTGTGCTCGAGCACCTCTCGCTCTGCGGAGATTGCCGCGAGGTCGTCGCGATTGCTCTTCCGGCTGTAGATACCGCCGTCGCGGATACCGCGAATGCCCTCGCACCTCAAGCCGCCCTGCCGCGGCCAACTCCGGCCGAGACTAAGAGCGGATGGCTGAATATTCCTAATTTTGGATGGCCGCTAGCCTGGCCAAACCTCCGTTGGGCGGCCCTCGCTGCGGGACTTGCTCTCGCTGCTTCCTTGCTTCTGATGCGCCCCGGAAAGCTGAATCCATCGTTGCCCCCTTCCGCAGGTTCGCAAGTTGCAACGACTGCGCCTCCAGTCAGCACCGGGCAGATCGCCGCTTCGCCTGTGCCCGAAACGCTCGCGGTCGCTAAGACCCCAGCCCCGCAGTCGAAACCGGCTCAGCCTTTCGCGAAAAAGCTTCAGGATCGCCACGTTGGAGCCTCGCATCCGAACGCAGTTGCGCGGCGAGCCTCTGAAGCCGGCGCGGTTGCTGCAGCCGCCAGCCCCGCCATCGCTGCGCCTCCCGACGAAGGCTCACTATTGGCACGGAACGATGCGCCCCCAATCGAGCGAGCCAAGCCCGCTCCTCAAAGCCTCGAAACCTCAGGCCCCGAAGAAATGGGTTCCAACGCCAATGGAACTCCGTCAACCCGTACCGTAGCCAACTTCGCTGCGTCCAGTCCCCACTCCATGGCTGCGACATCCACCGTGAACGCGGAGCCCCACGCTGGCCAATCTCAGTCGAACCCCAACTCGGCGCGCGACAATGTGACGGCGTCACCCGCCCCAGCTTGGCAGATTGTCGCCGGCTCCCTGCAGGAGTCGCTCGACGGACAGAACTGGTCCAACGCCCTCCACGTAAGCCGTCCCTTGCTATGTTTTGCGAGTCGCGGCAAGGATGTTTGGACCGGCGGCGAAGCTGGCGTCCTATTCCATTCTGCCGATCATGGCCTGACATGGACCCAGGTGCGACCCTCGATCAAGGCTCAGCCCGTCAGTTCCGACATAACTCGCATCGAACTGCCCCTCGATGCAGAAATTGTGGTCTTCACCAGCACTCACGAAGTCTGGAGCAGTGCCGACGGTGGCAGCACATGGGAGAAGAAATAACCTCCTGCGTTTCAGCCTTATAGGCTTTCCGCTGTCTTGCGGCTTCGATTAGTAACATTACTAACACCCACCGCCTGCGCATTACCTAACTCAAGAATCTGCATTACGTAAGTGCCATTTACAGACTGGCCGACCGGACATAAGATGGGTGTGTGGTTAGGCAGTTCTGGGGGAGGGCTGCCAAGAACGCCCTGAGTTTAACGGCTCAGGGCGTTTTTATGTGTCTTGAATCGAATCAGAAAATTCAGCTCAGCGCCGTGGCAGCGGCCTTCGTGGCTCCAAAAATTGATTCGACCGTGGCCGCAATCTGATCCATGGATCCCTCGATGTCGAGTGTAAGACGAACCAGGTCGACATGACCCAGTTCGGGATAATGTGCCGCCAGTATCTGCCATGCCGCGTCATAGCCAAGGTCAACTCCGATCGTTTCATCGTAACCATAGCCGAGATAATTTACGCGGCACAGTAGGTCGCTAAGGTGCACCAGGCACGCCAGGGGCCCGGCGCCGCATAAGAGATTCGCATCGTGGTGGCAGCCGGCGGCGTTTGCCAATTCGCTCGAGAGTCCCCAGTGTTCGCAGAGAAACTGCCCCGCGTCGCAATGCGAGAAGCCGAGCACCTGCGCTTCGATATCGTGCAGCGGCACACCTTCCCCTGCGGCACGCCTCAGGCATCCTCGAAACTGCTCCGTATACAGCACGGAATTCACCAGAAATCCAAGGTCATGCAGCAGTCCGGCGAGATAGGCCTTGTCGGGCTCGGGATATTCGATCTTCCGCGCCAGCTTTTGTGTGACCAGCGCGCAGCCCAGCGAGTGCCGCCAGTACGCCTCCGCGCCAATCACCCACTTGTCCTTCGGCACCACCCGGTTCACGCACAATCCAAACAGCAACGAGCGAACTCGTTCGAGGCCAAGAATCATGACCGCCGACCGCACCGTCTCGATCGAACGCGTCCCGAACAGCGGCGAGTTGGCCAGGCGCAGACATTGCGCGGCGAGCGATCCGTCGTAGGAGATCAGCTCGACCACTTTGTCGACTTTGATTTTCTCTGTCGGCAGGCGCATCAGATCGAGCAGCGGCGCCAGGATTGCCGGAGCGGTGGAAATCGAATCCAGTTGCTTGATCTGGGCTCGCAGTTGTACTTGCAGTTCGGCGTTCACTGTTTGCCTCCCGCCAGGCCGGTCTTCGGCTTGCAGTATGCGGTGGTCCCCGTGAAGTGGACCAGCCGGAACGAATCATCTACCTGAAACAGCGATTCGGCGTGTCCCAGAAAAAGATACCCCCCAGGCAGCAGGTTGGCATAAAAATGCTGCACCACCCGGCGCTTCGAAACCAGATCGAAATAGATCAGGACGTTGCAGCAGAAAATCACGTCCATGCCTTTCTGGAACAGCATCTTGCTGTCGTCGCGCAGGTTGACGCGGTCAAAGCGGATCTGCGCCTTGAGAAGATCGTTCGCCTGGAGTTTCTTGTCGCCCACTTCCTTGAAATACTTCCGCCGCAGCGCTTCGCTCGTGCTCCGCAGCGCATATTCGCCGTAGATGCCCGCGCGCGCCGTTTCCAGCGAGTTATCGTTCAAGTCGGTGGCAAGAATCTCCCAGCTCCAGCCCGAGAGCAGCTTCTCTTTTTCCTCCAGCAAAAACATCGCCAGCGTATGCGGCTCCTCTCCGGTCGAGCATCCGGCACACCAGAAGCGCAACCGCTTCAGGCCAAACAAACCCTTGGTTTCGAGGATCTGCGGAAGGATGACTTTGCGCAACGCGTCCAATTGCGCGGGATGGCGAAACATGTAGGTCTCGCCAATCGTGATTTCGTTCAGCAGCAGCCGCAGTTCCGCATCGCGATTTCCCCGCGTCGTCAGGTGTTCGAAATATTCCGACGGCTTCGGCACCCGCAGCGCGGTCATGCGGCGCGCACAACGCGAAACCAGCAAATAGAGCTTTTCCTCGGAATGATAAATTCCCGAAATCCGGTAGATCAGATCGCGGATCTGCAAATATGCCGGATCGACCGGGTTCGATTCCTGAGTTACCGTCGGCTTCAGTGTCGCGGCTTCGATCATCGTTTTATCTTTCGCCCACTTCTATCTTTCGCCCGCTTTATCTTTCGCCCGCTTTATCTTTCGCTCTGTTCTATCTTTCGTCCGCCCAACCTCTCCATCCCATCGTTCCTGCGCAAGCCATTGGCGCCGCCATCCCACCCGCGCCGCCAATTTCCGCTCCTGATTCCCATTCCTTCACGGGTGCGCGCTTTGAGCGAGCGCCCGGCGCATCGATACCCGGCGCACAACCTCCGCCGCAATCCCGTTCAGCGGATAGATTCCATCGCTCAAACTCGCCGCAATCACGCTGCCCGGCATCCCCCACACGACCGACGACGCTTCATCCTGCACAATGATTTCCCCGCCCGCTTCCCGGATCAGGGCTGCGCCCCGCGTGCCGTCCGCTCCCATCCCGGTCAACACCACCGCCAGCACGTTCGCGCCGTAAGCTTGCGCCACCGAGCGGAATAACACGTCCACCGCGGGACGGCAGGAGTTTTCCGGCGGATCATGGTTGATGCCCAGCACGAATTCCGCGCCCTTGCGCATCACCGTCATGTGCTCGTCGCCCGGAGCAATCCACACCTGGCCGGGCTCCAGCTTCTCCCCCGCCTTGCCTTCCCGCACCCGCAGGCGGCCCGCGGCATTCAGGCGATCGGCTAACAGGCGCGTGAACAGCGGCGGCATGTGCTGCACGATCACGACCGGCACCGGCAAGTCGCCGGGCAGTTGCGGGATCAGCTCACCGAGAGCGTTCGGTCCGCCGGTCGAGGTGCCGATGGCAACCACGTCGATGCGCGCCTGCACGCCTGCCGAAACCCGCCGGAGCCTGGGCGCGGTCTCGATCAGCGGCGCGCGCGCCCCACACAGCGTTTTGATCTTCCGGGTCAGATCGTCCCGCACCCGCGCGCGCGCCACCTCCGAACTCCCGTTTTGCGAAGGTTTGGTGACATAGTCGTTCGCGCCCCGCGCCAGCGCATCGAGCGTTGCCGCCGCGCCGCGCTCGGTAAGCGTGCTGAACATGATCACCGGCAGCCGGGGATAGAGTTTCCGAATCTCCACCAGGGTCTCCAGCCCGTCCATGACCGGCATCTCCACGTCGAGCGTGACCAGATCGGGGTGGTATAGCGGGATTTTTGCCAGTGCGATTTGCCCGTTGCCGGCGGTGGCCACCACCTCCAGCGCCGGATCCCCCGATAACGTCTCCGCCAGCAGCCTGCGGATCACGGCCGAGTCGTCCACAATCAGGATGCGAGTTGGCTTCATGTCCTCCGCCTCTAGGCCCTTTCCCGGCCGCGAGTATTTTCGATGGTTCTCTCTCAGCGCCCACCCGCCGCGTGCCGCGCCGCCTTCGCTGCCCGACTCGGCTCCGAGGGCTGACCTCGTTCCTCGCCCAGCTTGAACTGGCCCACCAGGTCGCGCAACTGGTTCGCCATCTTCGCCAGGTGCTCCGTCGCCGTCTGCGCTTCCCCGACGCTCGTCGACGTGCTCTGCGCCGCTTCCGCCACCCCGCGAATATTGTCCGAGATCGTCGCCGCCCCCTGCGCCGCTTCCGTCACATTCCGCGACATCTCGCTCGTCGTCGCGCTCTGCTCCTCCACCGCCGTCGCGATCACCGTCGAAATCCCGCTGATCCGGTCGATCACCCCCTTGATCCCCCCGATCGCCTCCACCGCTCCTCCCGTGTTCTCCCGGATCACCCCGATCTTCTGCTTGATCTCCTCCGTCGCCTTCGCCGTCTGCTTCGCCAGTTCCTTCACCTCGTTCGCCACCACCGCGAACCCCTTCCCCGCCTCTCCCGCCCGCGCCGCTTCGATCGTCGCGTTCAGCGCCAGCAGGTTCGTCTGCTGCGCAATCGACGTGATCACCTCGATCACCTTCGCGATCTCCACGCTCGAATCCCCCAGCTTCGACACCGTCCGGTTCGCCGCCTCCGCCGCCCCCACCGCCTCCCCCGACACCCGCGCCGCCTCCGTCGCGTTCTTCGCAATCTCCCCAATCGTCGAATTCATCTCCTCCGCCCCCGAAGCTACCGTCTGCAGGTTCGTGTTCACCTGCACCCCCGCTTCGGACACCACTTTCGCCTGCGCCGTCGTCTCCTCCGAATTCGCCGTGATCTGCTGGCTCGTCGACGACAGCTCCTCGCTCGACGCCGCCACCTGCTCCGCCGTCGCCCGGATCGACTGGATCACCCGCTGCAGGTTGTTCTTCATCTGGTTCAGCGCCCGGGATGCGTCGCCAATCTCATCGTTTGCCAGCACCTCGATGTCATCCGCCGTCAGATTGTTGCTGGCGATATGATCGGCTAAGACCGCCGCCTCCGCCACCGGCCCCACCACCAAACGCCGGACCAGGAAAAAGACCGTTCCCGCCGCGAGCATCATCGTTACCGCGCTCAGCAACAACAGGGCGAGGCTATTCCCCGTGGCTGCCGCATTGATCGCCGCCAGGGGCGCGGTCACCACAAACGCTCCCCGCAGATCGCCCGCCTTCATGCCTTCCTTGGTATATCCCAGCGGATCTTTCGCGCCCGCGGGACTGCCATGGCAAACCAGGCAATCCTCCGTCAAACGCACGGGCTGGGCGTAGCGCATCACTTCCTCGCCGTCGATCACCGTGCGCTTGCAGAACTCTTTCAGATCGCTGTTGCTCTCGAACTTTGCCAGCACCTCGCGCTCAAAATCGTCGGGCGCGTTCTTCGGGTTGCGCGGATGCGACGACGGCGTGGAAAATTTCATGCCCTGCGATTCCGCGTACTCGCGGGCAATGTTCCAGGCGACCACCACGGGAACTTGCTTTGCCTGCTTGAACTCGTGGTTCGGAACGTACACGTCCACGTTCGCGGAGAAGTACGTGCGTACCGCGCTCGCCATACCGTCGGTTTTCCGCAGCTTGTCGATGAACGCTTCCTCAGCCTGCCGGTTGATGCGGTTTTGCGTGACGAAGAAGCCCACGCTCGAGGTGGCCAGCAGCGTGATTGCGATGGAGCCCGCGATTTTCGGCGTCAGTTTCAGGTTGTTGAACATAGTCCCTTTCGTTTTTAGCTGTCGTGATGCTCGCTCATCGCCCGCCCGCGGCCCGCTTCGCCTGCAAGGGCATCTCGTCCGCCCGCCGCCCGCTTTCGCGCCCCACCTTGAACTGGCCCACCAGGTCGCGTAACTGGTTCGCCATCTTCGCCAGATGCTCCGTCGCCGTCTGCGCTTCCCCGACGCTCGTCGACGTGCTCTGCGCCGCTTCCGCCACCCCGCGAATATTGTCCGAGATCGTCGCCGCCCCCTGCGCCGCTTCCGTCACATTCCGCGACATCTCGCTCGTCGTCGCGCTCTGCTCCTCCACCGCCGTCGCGATCACCGTCGAAATCCCGCTGATCCGGTCGATCACCCCCTTGATCCCCCCGATCGCCTCCACCGCTCCTCCCGTGTTCTCCCGGATCACCCCGATCTTCTGCTTGATCTCCTCCGTCGCCTTCGCCGTCTGCTTCGCCAGTTCCTTCACCTCGTTCGCCACCACCGCGAACCCCTTCCCCGCCTCTCCCGCCCGCGCCGCTTCGATCGTCGCGTTCAGCGCCAGCAGGTTCGTCTGCTGCGCAATCGACGTGATCACCTCGATCACCTTCGCGATCTCCACGCTCGAATCCCCCAGCTTCGACACCGTCCGGTTCGCCGCCTCCGCCGCCCCCACCGCCTCCCCCGACACCCGCGCCGCCTCCGTCGCGTTCTTCGCAATCTCCCCAATCGTCGAATTCATCTCCTCCGCCCCCGAAGCTACCGTCTGCAGGTTCGTGTTCACCTGCACCCCCGCTTCGGACACCACTTTCGCCTGCGCCGTCGTCTCCTCCGAATTCGCCGTGATCTGCTGGCTCGTCGACGACAGCTCCTCGCTCGACGCCGCCACCTGCTCCGCCGTCGCCCGAATCGACTGGATCACCCGCTGCAGGCTGGACTGCATGGCGTTGATCGACCCCGTCAGGTCCCCCAGTTCGTCGTTGCTATGCACCTTCAGTTCCTCCCGCGTCAGGTCGCCCGCCGCGATCGCCTGCGCCCGCGCCACGATGGAATGGCTGGTCGCGGAAACGGTCCGGCTCAGGAAAATGGCCACGAAGATTCCGACCACGACCGCCACCAGCGTGGTCGCCACCAGCGTCAGGAACATCGACTGCGTTTCCGCCTTGATCTTCTCGTTGTTTTCGAGCAGCAACCGGCCGGCCGAGTCCGACACTTCGCCCAGCGGCTTCTTGATGGCTTCGACGGCCGCCGTCGCCTCGTCCGTGAATCGGTTTCCTGCCCGGGCGATCGCGTCGTGATCGCCGCTGTCCGCATCGTTGATCGCCAGTTCCTGAATCCGGCGCAGGCCGGAGACCAGCCGCGCAACTTCCGCCGCCCGGTCCCGGTTGACGGGCAAGGTGAAGGAAGGAGCCAGTTCCTCCAGCTTTGCCACGTCCTTGCCCATGTTCTCCCACGCCGCTTCGAAATCTTTTTTCGCGGCCTCCCGCCGTTCCGGTTGCCGGCCCGCCAGGATGATCTGGCGCCCCTTGTTTTGCGATTGATTCAGGTCGCGCTGCAGCTCCCCGCACACCCGGATCACAGGCACGCGCAGCGTGACGGCGTAATCCTGCGTATCTTTCATGGAGCTTGCCTTCACATACGTCAACACCGCGCTCAGCGCCATCAGAGATAGAACGCAGCCAAAACCCAGCCCCAGTTTCCGCCCCAGTGTCAGTTTCACCTTGCTTTCCTCCCGCCCGAAGATTGACGACTCTCCATCGAAAATCCCGCCCGCTATCCATTCCCCGCCGCCTGCACCTCGCAGGCCTGTTCGGTGTCGAGCACATGCATCAGCTCACCCTCGAGTTTGTGCACACCGAGAATCACCGAACGCAGCCGCGGCGACAGCGTCTGCGGCGAGGGCTCGAAGGTCTCATCTTCCACCTCCACCACGTTGCCCACTTCGTCCGCCAGCAGACAGACCGTGCCCCCCGCGGAATGCACCACCAGGCAGATCGGCGTCAGATTCGCGGGACGCTCCGGCAGTTCCAGCTGCCGCCGCAGCTCGAGCGCAACTACCACCTGTCCGCGCAGGTTCATCAGCCCGCTCACCACCGCGGGCGCCAGCGGAACCGGGCGCAGCTCGCGATAGGTCACCACTTCCTGAATCTTCTGCGACTCGATGCCAAACAGCAGTCGCTCCAGGTAAAACGTGCAAAACTGGCGGGCGCCGGCCCTAGCCGGAGGCGAGAGTTTGGTTGCGCTCGGTTCGGTCATAAAGTCTGGGACCTTCCTTCCCTCTCTTGTCTGGCTCCTAGGCCGAATGCACCGGCTCGGGCTCAAAGGCTTCTCCCGTGCGCAGGACGGCGGCCACATCCAGCAATTCCGTCACCCGCTCGGCAATGACCGAGGAGTGCAGCACGCCGGCCCGGGTCGCGGGAGATTTCGGTTCAAGCGCGCATTCGACGATGTCGAGGATCTGGTTCACCACCAGGCCGAACGACTGCTGTCCGCTTTCGAGCACCAGCACCTGCAGCATGTCGGCGGTCGGCAGCGCCAGCGCGCCCTCCCCCGGAGGCAGATGACGCCGCTCTTCGAGCGCATGGCTGACGCGGATCAGCGGCAGAATCTGCCCGCGATACTGCGTTACCCACTGGTTGCCGGAGCGCTCGACCTGCGCTCCCGGAATATTTTCGAGACGCGCCAGCAGTTGCAGCGGCACCGCCATGCGCGCTCCCGCATGGCCGCTGAACAGAACCAGCTTTTCCTTGCCATGGGAGTTCTCCGCCGCATGCGCCTCCGTGCTCTCGACGCGGCCGCGGCCCTCGGCCAGAATCCGCGAACGCTGCGCGAGGCCAATCACGTCGAGGATCAGCGCGACCCGCCCGTCGCCCATAATCGTCGCCCCGGCATAAACGGAAATGCCTTTCAGCTGTTTGTTGAGCGGCTTCACCACAATCTCCTCGGTGTCGTTGATCTCGTCCACCACCAGCCCGAAATGCTGCCCGTCGGCATCGAGCACGGCAATGTTGACGCGCCCCGGCCCCGAGGCCGCCCCCCCGGCGGCGGCCTGGGTTTTTTTCCCAGCCTCTGCTTCTCCTTTGGACTCGCCCGGTTTCGCGTCCGCCTGCGGCCCGTTGGTCTGCAACTCGTTTTTCAGGTGGACCAGCGGCAGCAGGTTGCCGCGCAGCCGGTACACTGGCGCCCCGTGAATGGTCTCAATCCCCTTCTGCGCCTGGGTCCGATCCAGCCCCACCAGTTCGAGCAGGTTCACCTGCGGAATGGCGTAGCGCTCGCCCCCGCTGGTGACTATCAGCGCCGGGATGATCGCCAGCGTCAGCGGAATCTTCATGCGCACCAGCACCCCGTGCCCCGGCGTCGACTGCACATCAATCGTGCCTCCGATTTTCTCGATGTGAGTCTTCACCACGTCCATGCCTACGCCCCGCCCGCTGACGCTCGTCACCTGCTCCGCCGTCGAGAAGCCTGGCAGCAGAATCAGGTTCACCAGTTCGCGATCGCTCAGGCGGCTGGCCTGTTCGGACGTGATCAGCCCCTTCTGCAGTGCCTTGGCGCGGATCCTTTCCTGGTCGAGGCCCGCCCCGTCGTCAGCCACCTCGATGTTGACCTGTCCGCCTTCGTGAAACGCGCGCAGAAACAGCCGTCCCTCCGGATCCTTCCCCGCCGCCCTCCGCACTTCCGGACGTTCGATGCCGTGGTCCATCGCATTTCTCACGATGTGGGTCAGCGGATCCTTGATGGCCTCGATCAGCGTCTTATCGAGTTCCGTTTCCTTGCCTTCCATCTCCACCCGCGCCCGCTTGCCGCAGGCGAGCGCCAGATCGCGCACCGTGCGCGGCAGCTTGCCCCAGATGTTGCCGATCGGCTGCATCCGCGTCTTCATCACCCCTTCCTGCAGTTCGGTCGTGATCAGGTTCAGCCGCTGGCTGGTCGCCACCAGGCCGCTGTCTTCCGTGCTGCCGGCAAATTGCAGAATCTGATTGCGCGCCAAAACCAGTTCCCCGACCAGATTCATCAGCTGGTCCAGCAGGCTGACGTCCAGCCGGATCGTCCGGTCGCTGGCGCTCGGGCCGGACGCGGGCGGCGGCACACGTCCTCCTTCCGCCACGGGCGCCGCCATGGGCGCATCTCGCAGCGGCACGGGCTCGGCGGCGTTCCGGTTCTCGATCTTGGCCTCGCCGACTTTGCTTTTTTCGATCTTGCTTTCGTCGATCTTGTTTTCGCCGATCTTGTTTTCTTCGATCTTGCTTTCCTCGATCTTGCTCTCTTCGATCCTTGATGTTCCGACCTTCTCCGCCTCGGCCTGCGACTCCCCGGCGTCGATCCCGCTTGGCGCCCCCTCCACGGGAGCCCGCTTCTCCGACAATTCCTGCAGCCGCGTCAGATTGGAAATCAACCCCTCGTCGTCACGTTCGCCCTCGTTGCCGGTCGCTTCGATGCTCGCCAGCATCTGCCGGACGGCGTCCACCATCGCCAGCAGCGCGTTCGTGATTTCGCGGTCCAGGGCCAGTTGCCCGTCCCGCAACCTGCCGAGCAGGCTTTCGCCGATGTGGGCCACCGCTCCCAGTTTGTCGAAGGCCAAAAAGCCCGACGTGCCCTTGATGGTGTGAATGGTGCGGAAAATTCCTGCCAGAATCGCCCGGTCGTCTGGATTTTTCTCCAGCGTGATCAGGTCCCGGTCCAGACGGTCGAGATTTTCGTAACTCTCGACCAGGAACTCCTTAACAATGTCGTCGGAATCGTTCATAGCGAATATCTTCTCCATCGGCGGCGTCGCGCTTCGCTTGAGTGCAACCGCGTCCGCAAAGGCGCCTTTCGTGGCCACGCACCCGCGCCGAAGTCTGCGTCCCAGCCGGTTAACAAACTCTCACCCGCCGCTCGATGCTCCCTGGAAGACAGCATGAAACGGGCCTTATCCGACGCGGACTTGTCCCTTCGGTGCTCTCGGAGGGATCGGTGCGCACTCGCGCCTGCGTGCGCGGCGTTTCATCTTGTGTCAGGCATCAGGGATTTGGATTGGCGCAGCAACACCATGAGTGGCGCCGCTGAAAAATCAGTTCCAGCGGGGTTGCCTGCGAGGGTAGATCGAAGGGAATCTCGGCAATCAGAAATTCAAAATAAAATGTGCCCCGGTCCAGCTGAAACCGCACTCAGCCGCGGTCCGCGAGCAACCACCAGCGCGTCGAATTTATACCGAATACGCCACACTATCACTGGCGCCGCTTTCGGTGGCGCATTCCGTATCGCGCGCGGCCGCCGCTGACCTGCTCCCGCGCCGCATCGCGACAATGCCCGTGCGCACCATCTCCAGGACGCCATAAGGACGCAGTAATTCGAGCAGGCCATCGATCTTCTCTTCGCCGCCCGTGATCTCGATGGTCAACGACTCCGGAGAAACATCGACCACCCGTGCGCGAAACACATTCGCCAGTTCAAAGACCTGCGACCGCGTCTCATGCGCCGCCGCCACCCGAATCATGGCCAGATCCCGCACAATGGCCGGCTGGTTCGTGATGTTTTCCACCAGCAGCACGTTCACCAGCTTGTACAGATTCGCCTCGATCCGGCGAGCCTGGTCGACGTCGGCGTCGACCGTAATCGTCATGCGCGAAACTTCCGGCTTTTCCGTCCTGCCGACCGTGAGCGAGTCGATATTGAACGCGCGCCGGCGAAACAATGACGCCACCCGGGTCAACACGCCCGGCTTATTTTCGACGTACACCATGAAGGTATTCAGCATAAATTCATTGCACCCTGAAAACATCGAGCGAGGTCAGAGGTCAGATTGCGGAGGTGAAAGCCTTACCGGCTTTGGTTCTTACTTCTGCAATCTGACCTCGTTCTCACCTCTGCCATCCAACCTCGAACCTCTGACCTGCTTCACTCGTCTTCCGCCGTCTCCACAATCGGACTCGGCCGCCGGATCATCTCGTGCAACGCCGACCCCGCCGCCACCATCGGATACACCGTATCTTCCTGCTCCACCTTAAAGTTGATCAGCACCGGCCCCGCGTGCTGCCTTGCCGATTCAACCGCGGGCACGACCTCCGAACGCTTCGAGATCGTCATACTGCGAACACCATAAGCCTCCGCCAGCTTCGCGAAATCCGGATTCAGCAACGGCGTCGCCGCATAATTGCGGTCGTAAAAAAATTCCTGCCATTGCCGCACCATCCCCAGAAATCCATTATTAATAATGGCGATGTGGATCTTCAGATTCTCCTGCACCATCGTCGCCAGTTCGCACATCGTCATCTGAAAGCCGCCGTCGCCCACCACCACCCACACTTCCGCATCGGGACAAGCAACCTTCGCGCCAATCGCGGCTGGCAAAGCGAATCCCATCGTCCCCAATCCGCCCGAAGTAATCAGCGTCCGCGGGTGCTCGTGCTTGTAGTACTGAGCTTCCCACATCTGATGCTGGCCCACATCCGTCACAACGATGGTGTTGCCGTCGCGCGTCTGCCGCCACAAGTCGTTGATCACATGCGCCGCGTAAAGATGTCCGCTGTCCGGCAGATTCTGAATGTCCCGCACCGCCGAGTCGCCCTTGACTTTGTCGATCGAATCCAGCCATTCGCTCCGATCAATCGATTCCACCTTCGGCATCAGTTCCAGCAATACTTCCCGCAAATCGCCCACCAGCGGAACATCCACCTTGACGTTCTTGTTAATCTCCGCCGGATCGATCTCGATATGAATCTTCTTGGCATTCGGCGCGTAATGCTTCAGATGCCCCGTGACCCGGTCGTCAAAGCGCATGCCGAAAGCCAGCAGCAGGTCCGCTTCCTGAATCGTGTGGTTCACCCACGCTTCCCCGTGCATGCCCATCATCCCGAGATTGAGCGGATGCGACGCCGGAAAGGCCCCCAGCCCCAGTAGCGTCATCGCCACCGGAATTCCCGTGCGCTCCGCGAAATCGCGCACCTCGCGCATCGCTCCCGAAACGATGATGCCGTGCCCAGCCAGAATCACCGGCCGCTTCGAGTTGTGGATCAACTCCAGCGCCCGCGCATATTCCGCCGCCGCAGGCGACAGGTCAGGACGGTATCCCGGCAATTGCGGCTTCGCCGCTTCCCAGTCGAACTCGCACGTGCTCTGCTGCGCGTCCTTCGTGATGTCGACCAGCACCGGCCCGGGACGCCCCGACTTCGCCACATAAAACGCTTCGCGAATCGTCCGCGCCACTTCGCTGGCGTGCGTAACCAGATAATTGTGTTTCGTGATCGGCAGCGTCACGCCCGTAATGTCGGTTTCCTGAAACGCATCCGATCCGATCAGCTTGCTGCCCACCTGCCCGGTGATGCAAACAATCGGAATCGAATCCAGCATGGCCGTGGCGATCCCGGTCACCATGTTGGTCGCTCCCGGCCCCGAAGTCGCGACCGCAACTCCCACCTCGCCGCTCGCGCGCGCGTATCCGTCCGCCATGTGGGTTGCGCCTTGCTCATGGCGCACCAGCACGTGATGGATCTTGCTATGCTTCAGCGCATCATAAGCCGGTAAAATCGCGCCGCCCGGATAACCAAACACCACTCTCACGCCTTCGCGCTCCAGGCATTCCCAGAGGATGCTGGCTCCCGTCATCGTCTTCTTCTCGGTCTTCGCCTTGCCTGCCGCCGGCGTGCTTTTCGGATCCGTCATGGAATCTCCCTGCGATGCTTCCGGAACAATGGTACGACAAAAACAAAACCCACCTGGCCAGCGTTTCTGGCGGGTGGGATTCGCGAGCGCTAACGATTTCTAGTGTTTCAGTTCACTCGCTCCCCCGCCTCGCGGCCGACGGACACACTCGTACTCCGGGAATCCTCAATCCAGTTCGTCGGAGTCTCCGCCCATTCCTCACAGTCGCGCCAAATTGTGCATTGATACTAACCGACCGACCGTCCGGTTGGCAAGTGCCAACGCTCAAGATGGGCCGACTTAATTGCGGAAGTTCACACTGAGTAAGCGCTTAGCCGAAGAACGAATTCTTGAACGCATCGTGTCGCTGCCGCGCTACATTCAAAATCTCAGTGAATTCCGGTTCCAGATGAAGATTGTTTAGTAGCGGGTCGTCGGCAATATACGGAGAGCTGAAAAAACCAGCTTCAACGCTCGTGCGAAGCACCCGAAGGGCAGAGATTTTGTCTCCTAACACGGCATAGGCTTGTGCGATCTTGTACGACGCCTCTGGATCGCCGACCCCTCGCTCCCTGATTTGTCTCTCCAATTCCTTCAGGAGTTTCCGACCCTCCGCGTTGCGCTGATGAATGGAGTCACTGAGAGCCTTTCCAATGCCGGTGTACAAAGTAGGTTCGAGGTCATACGCACGATCAAAGTAGATGGAAGCTTGGTCGAACGACTTTTCATGAAATTCTCCGAAACCGCGGTAAAAGAGAATGAACGAGGAATCGTCGACCGGCAAGCTCTCAAGAAACTTTTGGTACTCTCCTAAATAAAGGTAACTGTTCAACACCGAGCCGTTGGTTCCTGCCAAGGAACCGAATTCACGCGCTCGCTCGCACTCCGCGACAGATTCGTCGAGCATCCCCGCGAATCTGTAGGCGTACCCCAATTCCCAGTGAGCGGCGGCATTGTTTTCGTTCGTCTTTAACGCATCTCGCAATAACGGTACAGCCTGCTCAACCTTCCCCGTGTCGATCAGGAGGTTTGCGAGGAATATTTGTGCGTCAAGCAACTTGGGTCGCAATGCTAATGCCCGCTCGTAGGCCGCTTGCGCCCGGCGATATTGCTCACTCCCACCAAGTTCGAAGGCGGCGTCAGAATTGTAGGCAGCCCCCAAGTAGGCCCATGCCGGAGCGTAGTTGGGGTCAATTTCGGTCGATTTCTCCAGCATCTTGATCGCCAGAGGAAACTTGTGCTGCCCATAAAAGTCGAGCCCCTGCAGAAAGTATTCGTAGGCCGACACGCTCGCCGGGTTCTCCGGCTTCAGGTGCTCCTGTTCCTCTGGAGAAAGGCTCAGTCGCAGTTTTGAGATGAGCTGGCTGCAGACTTTGTCCTGCACGGTCAGAAGATTGTCGTACTTCAGGTCCATGACGCCTTGACCCAGAATCTTTTCGGTTTTCGCATCCACCAACTGGTATGTGATCCGTAAGTTTTCTCCCTCTCGAATAAAACTACCGGTGAGCAATGCATCCACTTTGAGGTCTGCGGCAACTTTCTGAATATCCATCGTCGTCCCCCGATATTTCTCGATCGCGGCGGACGGACGAACGCTGAGGGAGTTCACATAGGCCAATTTCGTGATGAGCACATCCGCCAGGGATAATCCGAGGAAGTCGCTATTCGAATCCTGGCCACGATTTTGCAGAGGAAGGATCGCAAGGCTCCTGGGACTCGCCGACTGCTCCTTCGCTGATCGATTGTGAAGGAACTTCGGCAGAACGATCACCCCAAGGAGCACGGCGAATCCAATGGAAGAGAGGAAGATGAGCCTGCCGTTTCGCCGCCCTGTCGATCTCAGAGGCTCTGCCTCAGGGAGTACTCCGCTCGCAGCTGGTCGAGAGGCTGGCAAGGAAGTCTCGCCCACTCCACCCTTTGAGTCCACTGGTAGTGATTCGGTAGATTCCAACTGGCCCACGAACCGGTAACCGCGGCGCCCTACGGTCTCGACGAACAGTGGTTTTTCGGCAGAGTCTCGCAGCGCATCCCTTAGTTTGCTTACGGCCACTGCCAGGCGATGGTCGAAATCGACGAAGGTGTCTTCCGACCAGAGGCGTTTGCGAAGCTCTTCACGAGTGACGACTTCTCCCGCTGATTCGAGTAGCACCGTCAGAAGCGAAAACGGTTGTTCCTGCAGCCGTACTTTGCTGCCTTCTCTTCGCAGCTCACCTGCGCGGAGGTCCACCTCGAAATTCGCGAAGCGTACCAGCGGTGGGAGGGTAGACGGCATCAGCGTGCGTCACATCGTTCGAAAGTTTAACACGCCCTCACTCAGCGAGTGGCGCCCCGCATTCTATTGCGAGTAAACGACTTATCAGGGGATTCGCAGGGTATCGAAAGAGAAGTGCCGAAGAATTGACCGTCGTCGCGGTCCGTGCGACAAGTAGAGACACTTCGCCCGGCGTGGCAAGTGCCTAGCCCAGGAGAACAAATTCAACACGAGGAGACGCTTGTCATGGAAGTAGATATGGATAAACTGAACGAATTTCTAGGAAAAGCGATCGTAGATTTTGGTGCGACCTTTCACGCGGCGCTGGTGCGCGTGGGAGACAGGCTTGGATTGTACAAAGCACTTGCGGCAGGGGGCCCGCAGACTCCGGCAGACCTGGCGAAGCGCACGAACACGGCTGAGCGGTATGTACGCGAATGGCTCTGCAATCAGGCTGCGGGCGGATATGTGAGCTACGACAGCAAGGCTGGCAAGTTCTTTCTGAATGCAGAACAGGCATTCACGCTGGCGGATGAGAATAGCCCGGCATTTCTACCGGGGGCCTTTCAAGTCGCGCTGGCGGCGGCAAAGGCCGAGGAACAGATCGCAGAGTGCTTCCAAAGCGGGCAGGGGATGGGCTGGCATGAACATCATCCTGAGCTGTTTGTCGGCACGGAGCGATTTTTTCGTCCTGGCTATTCGGCGAATCTGATTTCATCGTGGATTCCGGTGCTCGAAGGCATGAAGGACAAGTTGGAACGGGGTGCGATCGTCGCCGATGTCGGTTGCGGCCTGGGAGCTTCCACCGTGCTCATGGCCAAGTCTTACCCCAAGTCGAAGTTTTTTGGTTTCGATTACCATGACAAATCCATTGAAACAGCCAAGGAACGTGCGAAAGAGGCCGGGGTCGCCGACCGCATTGAATTTAAGGTGGCGAAGGCAAAAGATTATCCGGGCGCGGACTATGATTTTGTGACGTTCTTCGATTGTTTGCACGATATGGGAGATCCAGTCGGAGCATCGACGCACGTTCACCGGAGCTTAAAGAAAGACGGAACTTGGATGATCGTCGAACCCGCGGCGGGAGACAAACTCGAAGACAATCTGCACCCGATTGGGCGGGCGTTTTACGGGGCATCAACTTTGCTCTGCACACCGGCGTCACTCTCGCAGGAAGTAGGGCTGGCCCTCGGTGCGCAAGCCGGGGAAAAACGCATGCGTGACGTGGTGACGGCTGGCGGCTTCAAACACTTCCGGCGGGCGACTGAAACCCCCTTCAACTTCATTTACGAAGCTCGGCCGTAAGTGCAGGGTTACGCCGCCCTGGAGTGGCAAGCAGGGACGCGCAAAAGCGGCGTTGTCATCGGCAAGGCGGTTTGGGGCCAAAACCGCCACACTTGCTTGCACAGTTTTATGTCTATGTTCATATACGTGGTGTAGTGTCAATGAATCCCATCGTCGCCGCTGGGGACTTACAGTCCCGGCCCTGGCGGATACGTCGGCAAGTCCGGAGGCCGCGCCGGCAACGGCTTTGGATTCGCCTTGATCTCATCCATCAGCATCTCGACCGCTTTCTCCAATTGCGGGTCCCGTCCCTTCACCACCATGTCGGGCGGATTATCCACCACCACATCGGGTTGCACGCCCCGGTTCTCGATCAGCCACTTGCTGTCGAGACCTGACAGCGAGAACTCCGGCCGCGTGACGTACCCGCCATCCATCAGCGGAATCATGCCGCGGATGCCTCGCACTCCGCCCCACGTCCGTTCGCCGATGAGTGGCCCCAGCTTGTAGTACTTGAAGAAGTAGCTGAAAAAGTCACCGTCGGAAGCAGCGTAATGATTGGTGATGCACGCCATGTAGCCGTGAAAGACATCTTGCGGAATCGTCCCCGACTGCCAGTTCCGCGCGGGGCTCATCGCCGCCAGCACCCGCCGCAATCGCTCAAAGATCAATTCATCGACGAAGCCGCCGCCGTTGTACCGCACATCGAGAATGATGCCTTCCTTGCGAATCTGCGGGAAATACTGCTTCACGAATTCATTCAGTCCATCGTCTTCCATATCCGGCAGGTAGACGTAACCGATGCGGCCGCCGCTGGCCGCATCAACCTTTTTGCGGTTGGTCTCGACCATATTCAACTGGCGCAGGCTGTACTCGTCTCCAATCGGCTTCACGACAACTTTGCGAGCGCCTTCGGTTGCCGGTTTCGAGTTGACAGTCAACGTGACCACTTCATTCGCCGTATTCACCAGCAATTCATCAGGAGTTTGCGGAGCCCGCAGTTCCCGCCCATTGATCGCAATCAGGTATTCGCCTTCTTTGACATTCACGCCCGGCTCGGTCAACGGCGAGCGCGTGTGGGCGTCCCAGTTCTCGCCAGTAAATATCTTCTTGATCCGGTACATGCCGCTGGCCGCGTCGGTTTCGTAATCCGCGCCCAGCAACCCCACGTTCACCGGATGCAACTGCGGATAGTCGCCGCCCCCCGCATAGGTATGCGAGTTCGACAACTCCCCGATCATTTCGCCCACGATGTAAGTCAGCGCATAGCGATCGGAAACATAGGGAAGCAACTGCGCATATTGATCTCGAATCTTCGCCCAATCCACTCCATTCATCGAAGCCTCAAAGAAATAGTCGCGTTCCTGCCTCCACACCTCGTTGAACATCTCTTTCCATTCCTGCGGCGGATCAACCTCAGCTCGCATGCCCTCCAACTTCAGCACGCCGTCGCCTGCCTTGTGTGGCGCCTCCGCCGGTTTCCCATCGCCGCCCGGCAGTTTGGCGTCGATAATGCCGATCGGGCCGTCATCTTCGGCCCGGTATAACAGCTTCGAACCGTCGCGGGAGAGTACAAATTGATCGGCCCCCTCCAGCAGAACTTTGTCCTTCCGTTCCTTCAGATCGTAAGCGTGGATCGACCGCTCCTCTCCGGGAATCGGTCCCGACAACCCTTGAATCGGCGAACTCGAGTAATAGATCGCTTCCTTCGAAGCGTCCAGGTTGCGAATGATCGCTGGCGGAACCGCCAGTGCCACGATCCGGTTCTGGATGCCGTCCAGGTCAATTCGGAAAACCTTTGGCGGCTCCTTGGTTTCAGCCTGCGCAGCCTTCTCTTCTGTCTTGGGCTCTTTTTCTTCCTTCTTGTTCGGCGGTTGCCGGGAATTCTTCTTATTAGACTCGGGTGCCTCTTCCGCAGCCTCCTCGTTCTTCACTTTGACTTCGTCGCTCAACACCGGAAACGGCGAAGGCTCGTCCGCGGTCAACGTCACCAGATAAACACGGGTCGTCTTCGGATTCGCAAACTCGAAATCGATGTTCCCGATTACCTCGTTGTAGTCGCGGTCGGAAAGGAAATACAGGTATCGCTTGTCGGGATCGAACACTGAAGCGTAACTTTTGTTCAACGGCGAAGTAATCGCCGTGCTTTTATGGTCGGGCAGGCTATACAAATAAACCACCGAATAACCTGTGTCTAAACTCTTGTCGTAGGCGATCCACTTGCTATCGGGAGACCAGGAATAATTCGTGATCTCACCATATTTGTCGCGGTCCACTTCGACCGGCTTCTTCTCCTTGAGATCGACATACCACAGCTTCAAATCCTTGTCGGCCCACGCTATTTTTGAACTGTCCGGCGACCACGCCGGCTGGAACATGAAGCCCTGATGCCCGCTCGTGATCTGCTCCTCGGGCGCCAGTCCGTCCTGCCCCGTGACGTAAATCTCGTCCTCGCCCGTGCGGTCGGAAACGTACGCGATCCGTTGCCCGTTCGGAGACCATGCTACATGTTGCTCGCGAACCCCCGGAGAGTGCGTCAGATTGCGGATGCTTCCCTCTTTCGCCGGAACCGTAAACACCTCTCCCCGCGCCGCCATCACCGCTCGCTTGCCATCGGGTGCGATATCGAAGTCCGTAATATGCTTGCTCACGTTCACCCAGTGCTTCATGGCTTGGCCGCGATCCCCGTTCACATAGAGGGTCAGCTTTTTCGGCTGCCGCGTCTGCAGATCGAACGTGTAGAGATATCCCCCATTCTCAAAAATAATCGCATCCGGGCCCAGGCTCGGCCACATAACGTCAAACTGGTCAAACTTCGTCAGCTGTTCCACCTGCTTGCTCGCCTGGTCATAGCTGTAAAGATTGAGCCGGTGTTCCGGCCCCCGGTCGGACGTGAAATAAATCGTGTTCCCGTGCCACATCGGAAAGGTATCCGTGTAATCCGTGTGCGGAATGACCTCATCCACCACATTGTTCTTGATGTCATAAATCGTGATGTCCTGCGCCAACCCGCCCGTATAGCGCTTCCATTGCCGGAAGTTGCGGAAGATCCGGTTATAAGCGATCTTGGTGCCGTCGGCTGAGAACGAAAGCAACCCGCCCTCGTCCATCGGCATTGGCTGCGCCAAGCCGCCTTCGACGCTCACCGTGTAAGGCCGCTTGGTCCAGCCATTCGACGCGTCGCGACGCGACAAAAAAATAATGCTCTTACCATCGCGCGTCCAGCCAATCACCTGGTTGAGTACGCCCATGCGCTCGCTGAGCGCTTGCGCCTGTCCTTGGTAGAACGTCAGTTGCTTCGGCTGGCCACCCTCCGATGGCATCACATAGACGTTGAAGTTGCCATCGTACTGGCCCGTAAACGCCAGCCATTTTCCGTCCGGCGAGAACTTCGGGAACATTTCCATCCCCTCAGCCGACGTTATCCGGCGCGCTGCGCCTCCCGCACTCGACGCCAGCCACAGATCGCCGCCATACATGAAGGCTATTTTGTCCTGATAAATGTCGGGAAAGCGCAGCAACCGGCCTTCCTGCATCTCCTGCCCGCCCGCCCAACACGAGCCAACCATGACAATGAACATGCAGCACACTGCGAGGAACGCAAACGAACGTCGGATCGAAATCATGGAACCGTCCTTATGGAGAAACTCGTGCGGGAATGCAATGCAGAGGAGGATACATTTTGCCAAGCGGGATTGTACCAGCCAGCCTGCCGCACCGAATGGAAATTGCGCTTCACTGGCCCTTCGCACCGCTGGCGTTGCGCACTGCCTCCTGGCAAGCGCCGGCTGCGGTCAACACTTTGTCAAACGCTGGATCGGTTCTCAGTTTTGCCAGCAAAGGATCCGAAAGCAGATTCTCATGCGCGCAATAGTTCTGCTCCACCGCGCTCTGCAACAGATGCAGCGCCGCTTGCCTTTTGCCGCAATACGCAAAAATCGCTCCCTGGTAATACCAGGTTTCCGGATCGGGCTCCGTCGGCTGGCTCGTTTCCGCTTCCTGCGCCATGCGGTCCAGATCCGCGGCCGGCCGCAGTTGCAGGCACGCTTCCAGCAGGTCGCGGCGATAACGCGGAGCGGAAGGCATCCGTTTCACCGCTTCGCGCGCCTCCTCAGTCTTTCCTTCGCGCAAAAGAATGGATGGGGTCACATACGCCGCCCACTCCGATCCCGCATCCAGCCGCACGAAATCTTTCGCCTGCTGCGTCTTCCCCAATTCCATAAACGCCCATGCGCACGACCGGAATGTATAGTTGCCCGGATCGAGTGACAGCGCCGTGTTGCATTCATTCGTCGCCTGCTCCAGCATTCCCGCATAGCGATACACAAAGCTCATCACAAAATGCGCCTGCGCGCTCTCCGGACGCCGCTTCACCATGGTCTGCGCCGCCAGGTAAGCCTTCCCCAGTTCGCCGCGCTCCACCCGGTTGGTGATCAGTTGCCCCGCCGCCAGAATCCGGTTCGGATCGAGTTCCAAAGCGCGTTCATACGCTTTGTTCGACCGCTGGAACATCGGCTCGCCGCCATCCGAATAGTCCGCGTCATAGTAGCAGCGCAGTCCCAGTTGCTCCCACGCTGGAGCGTACGTCGGGTCCACTTCCACCACATGCTCCAGCACCGCGATCGCATCTTTGTTCGGACCCGCATCGTGCGGCAACGCCAGGCTGTGCAGGTACAGATCGTAAGCTTCCGCATTTTTCGGACGCGAGCCGGGCTCGAGGAATCCGCCGCCGATTCCCAGCGCCGGCAACAGTTCCTGCCGTATCTTCGCCGCCATTTGCGATTGCAGCGCGATCAGGTCCTGCGCGGGAGCAGTCACATTGGTCTGCCACAACAGCTTGTTCCCCGCCACCTGAATCGCCTCCAGCGTAATCAGCAGGCGGTCCCCCTGCTTCAGAAAGTGCCCGGTCAAAACATTGGCCACGTGCACTTCCATTCCCGCCTTCTGCGGATCGACGTCGTTTCCCACAAACTTCCGCGTGATCGCCGAGGGACGAACATCGAGCGTGCGCGTATAGGTCAGCGTGTTCGCAATTTCGTCGGCCAGCGCGAAGCGCAGAAACTCCACGCTGATGTCGCCATTCATGTTCTGCAGCGGCAGCACCGCAATCGTGTTCTTCGCCGCGACCGCGCCCGCCATCCTGTGCTGTTTGAACCACCACGCGCCAATCGCCACCAGCACCGTCAGCAGCAGCGCGCTCATTCCCAACAACAGATACGTCGAAAACCGGCTCGAGGTTTGAAAGGTCGTCGTCGCCAGCCGGTACGGCAGAGTCGGCCTTCCCGTTCTCGGCGCTCCCGATTCGGTGACCTTTCGCAGCGACTGCAGATCCCCCTTCATGGCCAGCGCATTCGGATAGCGGTGATTGCGGTCTTTCTCCATCGCCCGGCCAATAATGCCTTCCAGGTCCCGCGGCAGCGATGGATTAAGACTCAGCGGCGATACCGGCTTCTGGTTCAGCACCGCATCCAGCGTCGTGATCACGTTGCCCGTGGCAAAAGGCTTCTTGCCCGTGGCCATTTCGAACAGCACCACTCCCAGCGAAAACAGGTCGCTCCTCGGATCCAGTTCTTCGCCGCGCGCCTGCTCCGGAGACATATAAACCGCCGTCCCCGGAATCACTCCCATTGCCGTCAGCGAATCTTCCAGGGCGGCCTCGCTCGATCCCGCATCCCGCGCCGACTTCGCCAATCCGAAGTCCAGAATCTTCGTCTGCCCCGTTTGCGACACAAAAATGTTGGCCGGCTTGATGTCGCGATGAATGATGCCTTTCGCATGCGACGCCGCCAGAGCATCCGCCACCTGGATGCCGATGTCCAGAATCTCGTCGATTTCTATCGGCTTCCCCCGCATCCGCTCCTTCAGGCTCACCCCCTCCAGTTTCTCCATCACGATGAACGGATGTCCGCCGTTGTCGTTGATGTCGTGGATCGTGCAGATGCCGGGATGATTCAACTGCGAGGCGGCGCGAGCCTCGCGCAGGAAGCGTTCCAGCGACTTCTGGTCGTGGACCATCTCCTCGGGAATGAACTTGAGGGCGACGTGCCGGGCCAGGCGCGTGTCTTCCGCCTCATACACCACGCCCATGCCACCACCACCGAGCTTTCCGACAATGTGATAGTGGGAGACTGTCTGGCCGATCATTCCGAGGGCCTCTGAGCCTTCGGCGGTAATGTTAGGCCGCTTGCGAAGCTCCGGTCAACTCTCTCCCTGCCTTTGACCCCCGCAACCCGCCGGGACGGGGCTCGCGCCACCGGTTTCTCGATCCAGCCCCCGCCGGATGACTAATGTTCCGGCTGCCGGTTGCCGATACTTGATAGTGCACCTTGAAATGCACGGGCTAGCCTTTGCCGCCCTCTCCTACACCTCTTGGCCTTATGATAGGCAGATCAATCTTCACGACGCACTGATCTTCCGCCGAGGTAGAGATGAGAGGCCGATCATTTTTTGGCACGGGCCCGTTCGATGCACCCGAGGTTGGAGCCTCAGCACCGATGCAAACCTTGGTCGTCGACGATTCCGCCGTCTATCGCAAACTGATCGGCGATCAGCTGCGCAGCTGGGGCTTTACCGCCACCCTGGCGGAAACCGGAGCCAAGGCCTGGCAAATCCTCCAGCAGCCCGATGGCCCCAAGCTCGTTCTGCTCGATTGGGTGCTCCCCGATATTGAGGGCATTGAACTGTGCCAGCGCATCCGCCAAGCCGGATCATCCGGTCCCTACGTCTATGTCATCCTTCTGACCAGCAAAGAAGGCCGCCAAAACATGCTCGAAGGCATGCAAGCCGGCGCCGATGACTACCTGGTCAAGCCCTTCGATGAAATGGAATTGAAGGCTCACCTGCTGGTCGGCAAGCGTATCCTCAACCTGCAGGACGAACTTGTTTCCGCCCGCGAGTCCATGCGCCACGCCGCCACTCACGATAACCTCACTCAATTGCTGAATCGCGGGGAGATTCTAGCCATGCTCGCGCGGGAGCTCGAGCGTGGCCGCCGCGAGCACACCCCAGTCGGGGTCATCCTCGGCGACATCGATCATTTTAAGAAGGTGAACGATACTCTCGGACATCTTTTCGGCGATGAGGCTCTCCGCGAAGTCGGCCGCCGTCTGCGTTCTCAGATCCGCCTCTACGATGGCGTCGGCCGCTACGGCGGAGAAGAATTTCTCGTCGTCCTGCCCAACTGCGATTTGCCCAACACGCTGCAGCGCGCCAACGAACTGCGCGAAGCCATCGCTCACTCCCCCGTCGCCCACTCCGGCGTGGAGCGGCTCATCACCATGAGCATGGGCGTAGCCGTCTCCGCCGTCGACGGTAAAAATGAAGTGGAAGCGTTACTGGGCCAGGCCGACGCCGGACTGTATGCCGCCAAGGAAAACGGCCGCAACCGCATCGAGCACGTCCTTCTCGCAGCCAGGAACTCCGCGCCCCATAGCGATCCTCACAGCTAGCAAATCGAATGGCCCATTCCGCCTACTATCCCCGTTCTAAGGAAGGGCCGTCGACACCGTCAGCGCCGCTATGAAACTGCGCTGTACTCCCACGTTTCCGTTGTCGGTGATCGTAACGCTGACCAGCGTCTGTGTCCTGAACGCGGCTGGCAACTCGTAAACCTGCATGTCCAGGCGCTGGCCATCCCCGTTCACCCACGCATTGATCGTGGCCGATTTCCCCACCCCTGCCGGAAGATGGCACGCAATCGTATTCGTGAAGCTCCCGTTGTTATAGTCGCGGATATTGGTGCCGCCGATGGGGTCAAAAGTCCAGGTCGCCCCGCCGCTACCGGTGAACGTAACACTCAGCAGACCGGATTGCGTCGAGCCCCAGCCCGTGTTCATCAGCGTGTACACCGTCTTCACTTTGGCCACGTTGACCGGAATGGTGATCGAAACCGTTCCTCCTCCCTCGTTCGCCGCCACGTCGGAAAACCACACATTGTTCGCCGTTCCCTGTGCGTTGCCCGGAATGAGAAACGGAATGCCATTGTAGGTCTGTTGCCCGAAGGGGTAGGTTGAACAGTTAATGTAACCGCCGCCCGGAGCACCGCACCAGGTGGTGTCGGCGAAGGAAGAAATATCAATGGGGGTCGTCGGCGATGGTGCCGCGTGCGCGAACCCAACACCGAGGCACAGTATCAAAATCATCGTTGCAAGCTTGTAGCCTTTCATGGTTCCTCCCGGAATTCTGTAATCGTCCTCAAAACAAATGCATCGCTCGGCTTCCGCGCCCGCCTACGGGCCCGTCGTCGAAACCGTCACCGCCGCCAGAATGCTGCGCTGCACGTTCTCGTTCCCGCTGTCGGTAATCGTGATGCTCTCCAGCGTCTGCGTGGCAAATGCCGCCGGCAGTTCATAGATCTGTTCGTCCAGTCGTTGCCCTCCCGTGTTCGTCCACGCGCTGATCGTGCCCGATTCCCCCACCCCTCCCGGCAACTGGCAAATGCATGTATTCGTGTAATTGCCGTCGTTGTAATCGCGCACGTTCACGCCGCCAATCGGATTGAACGTCCACGTTGCCCCACCGCTTCCCGTGAACGTAATGCTCAGCAGCCCCGTTTGCGTCGATCCCCAGATCGTGTTCATCAGCGTGTACACGGTTTTGACCTTCGCCACATTGATCGGGATCGTCACCGACACCGTTCCGCTGCCCTGGTTCGCCGCTTCCGCCGCGAACCACGCACCGTTCTCCGTTCCCGCCTTGTTGCCCGGAATCGCATACGGGATGCCGTTGTAGTGTTGCGTGCCATAGGGGAACGTGGTGCAGCCCAGTAGCGACAGCCCGCACCAGGTATCGTTCGCAAAGGATGAAATGTTGATCGTCTTCGTTCCTGCCTGCGCGAATCCAGTCCCGAGACAAAGCATCAGAAACAGCGTCGCGATTCTGTAACTCTTCATGGTTCCTCCAAATTGGTCTAGGTGCCGCCGGATGGCCGCGATGATTCAGATGCCTGACGCTAAGGGTAGGGGAACGCCGCGCCAAGCTCCTTGGAGTCGAAACAACCTTGTTGAACTCACAAAGTTCGACTCACAAAAACAGACCTATTCTGGCCCCAATCTCGATCCGAGTCAATGTGCAACAATCTGCACTCGGCCCACACCAGAAATTGCCACGTTTGTGGCTCTCCCCCCATGGTTCCGTCGTCGGGTATGATGGTGGCGACATCCCTCGGCTTATAGGAGTGAGTGCTTCCTGCCACCGGTTTCGCAGCCAGCCTCCTGCCCTTTTGCTCACCGACCTCCCAACCCGCATCAAGCAACTCGCGCGCGATGCCGGATTCGATCTCTGCGGCATAGCCCCCGTCCGCGACTTCGCTGAATTGCACGTCTTTCCCGCCTGGATCGCCGAGGGCAAACACGGCGAAATGAAATACATGGAAGCGCGCGATGACAACGGCGAACTCAAGCGCGCCGCGCTCGCCCGCGTCGCTCCCTGGGCGCGCAGCGTCATCGTCTGCGCCATCAACTACAACACCGCCCATCCCTATTCCACGCAAGCGCAAAAAGAAAATTCCGCTCGCGGCTGGATCTCCCGCTACGCTTGGTCCCGCGAGGATTACCACGACTCCATCCTCCGCCGCCTCGAGCAACTGGAGAAAAATCTGCACAGCACAATCGAAACCACTGGCAACTGGCCGCTGGCTACCGGCAACTTGCAACTGCGTTCCTACGTCGACACCGGCCCCCTCATCGAACGCGTCTACGCCAAATACGCCGCCATCGGCTGGATCGGCAAGAACACCTGCATCATCAACCAGCAACTCGGATCCTGGCTTTTCTTAGGCGTGATCCTGACCTCGCTCGATCTCACCGAGCTCAACCTCACACCCGATCTCCCCGCCCCCGATCGTTGCGGAACCTGCACCCGCTGCATCACCGCCTGTCCTACCCAGGCCATCACCGCGCCCGGCGTGCTCGATGCCCGGCTCTGCATCTCTTATCTGACCATTGAAAAGCGCGGCGACATTCCGCACGAACTGAGCTCCGGCATCGGACGCCACATCTTCGGATGCGACATCTGTCAGGACGTCTGCCCCTGGAACCGTAAAGCGCCCGTCACCTCCGCCGCCGAGTTCGAAGCGCGCGACGGATTCGTCAATCCCGCCCTCGATTGGCTCGCAGAAATGCAGCCCGAAGAGTTTCGCGAAGTATTTCGCGGATCGCCCGTCCGCCGCGCCAAGCTCTCCGGCCTGCGCCGCAACGCCGTCATCGCCATGGGCAACAGCGGCAACCACGAATTTTCATCCAAGCTCGAAAAACTCAGCGAAGATTCGGACCCCGTCGTCGCCGACCACGCCCGCTGGGCCCGCGCAAAGTTGGAAGAAAGATTTTCTTAGTGTAAAAGTCTTTAAGGAGTCTCTGGTTGAGTCGTCAACGGTGGACGAGTTCCACTCGTGCCGTAACTGTAGCCCCATTAACAGCGGCTTCCAGCCGCGCAGGGAACGCCGGCGAATCGGATTTTTCTTAACGCCGCAAAGGAGCACTCATGTTCCAGAATGATCTGCTGCAAGGCAAACGCATTCTCATCACCGGAGGCGGAACCGGCCTCGGCAAGGCCGCCGCCCTGCGCTTCCTCGAACTCGGCGCCGAGGTCTACATCTGCGGCCGCCGCCAGGATGTTCTCGCGTCCACCGAGCAGGAGTTGCGCGACCGCACCGGAGGCAAAATCCATTCCCGTCCCTGCGACGTCCGCGACGCCACCGCCGTCGAAGAACTGATCGGCATCATCTGGAACGACGGCCCCCTCGATGTGCTCATGAACAACGCCGCCGGAAACTTCCTCGCCCGCACCGAAGAATTATCCCTGGGCGCATTTCAATCCGTGATCGGCATCGTCCTCATGGGCACTCTGCAAATGACCCTGGCTTGCGGCCGCCGCTGGTTGGCCTCCGGTCGCGGAGGCATGGTGCTGAACGTCGCCGCCACCTACACCACCACCGGCTCCGCCTATGTCGTCCCCTCCGCCATCGCCAAGGCCGGAGTGCTCGCCCTCACCCGCAGCCTCGCCGTCGAGTGGGGCGATCGCGGCATCCGCATGAATGCCATCGCCCCCGGCCCAATTCCCACCGAAGGCGCGTTCTCCCGTTTGCTCCCGCGTCCCGAGCTGGCCGAAGAAGCCAAAAAACGCAATCCCCTGGGCCGCTTCGGAACCACCGAGGAATTCGCCAACCTTGCCGTCTTCCTCATCAGCGACGGCGCCGGCTACGTCAACGGAGAAGTCGTGACCATGGATGGCGGCGAATGGCTCCAGGGAGCCGGCGAGTTCACCGCCATGGGCCGCGACCTCACCGAAAAAGAATGGGAAATGATGAAACCAAAGAAAACCCCGCCCAAAGCGTAAGGTCCGCTACGAAACGAACTCTTCGGCAGCCCGCACAGCCGCGTCCCCATCGCCCTGCGTCCCCAGGCAGGCGGCGGAGAAACTCTGATTCGCGCCGGTTTCGGGAAGGGCACGACCGGGGTCCCCGGCAAGCCCGGTTTTGGCTTGCTGGGGTGGACGAGTTCCACTCGTGCCGTAACTGGCTCCAAGCACCAGCGGCTTCCAGCCGCTGGGGGGATGCCGCCCGCGAAAACACTCTTTCCGCAGCCTGTTAGGTCCCAGCCCCGGACCTAGCAGGCAGCGGAAAAACTCCGATTCGCGCTGTTGTGGGGAAGGGCACGACCGGGGTCCCCGGCAAGCCCGGTTTTGGCTTGCTGGGGTGGACGAGTTCCACTCGTGCCGTAAACGCCGTCCCTTCAACGGCGGCTTCCAGCCGCTGGGGGAATTCTGCCCTGCGAAAAGACTTTTTCCGCAGCCTGCTAGGCCTCAGCTTGACTGTCACCAAGAACCTGACGTCATCAAAAACAGAATTGTCATCCTGAGCGTAGCGAAGGACCTGCTTTTTTCCGTTGACTGCGCCAGATTTGGCCGCACCAGTCACTTTCCGCCCCAAAAACGAAAGCGCCCGGACTCGTTAGAGTCATCAGGCGCCCGTCGAACAGCCCTCCCCCGAAGTCTGCTCAAGAACAACTCTACGTTCTCTTCACGAAATCGTGAATGGCACGAACGGGCGGTCCCCATAGGACAATCTGGTAGGCCCGGCAGGAATTGAACCTGCAACCCTCGGATTAGAAATCCGATGCTCTATCCATTTGAGCTACGGGCCCTCTTGTTCTGTTTAAGAGTCACTCTGTCAGTTACTTACAACGGAGTTCGAAATTAGCTCCCGGTTCCGCTCGCCCGCCAGCGCTCACCGCTTGCGAATCAACCGTCGCCGAGCTTCCGTCAAATCATAGCAAGTTCTCACCCGCAAAACACCGCTCGTCGGCATTCGTGCGAATCGCACAGCTTTTGTCTCACTTTGCGATCACCAACGCCCGCACGCACACCCTATCATGAACGAGCGTCGCCCAATCCCCCAGCGCAGCGCGCCCTCCGCCCACGCCTCTACTCTCATTTAGAATCAAGAGTTAAATCCGCCCGTGCGCATCGACCACTGCCAGCGTGCCCTGACATCCGTGCCATGATATCAATGACAGCAGCGAGAATGAAAACTATCCCAATCTCAGTCTCCATGCCCGGCAGTTCGCAGCGGATCTCCCATCAGTCCGCCATTCTCCTGACTATCCTCGCGCTCGCGCTGCTCCCCGCCTGCACTCACTCCCGCCAGGCCAGGGAGCACGTCGCAAAAGGCAACGCCTGGGCGGCACAACATCAATTCGCCAACGCCGAAAACGAATACCGCCAAGCCATCGTGATCGATCCCAAGCTGGCCGATGCCTATTTTCAACTCGGCATCATCGAGTCGCAGCAGGATAGCCCCACCGCCGCCGTCAAGTTATTTTCCAAAGCGGTCGACCTCGATCCCAGGAACATCGAAGCCCATCTGCGCCTCGGCAACCTCCTGGTCTCGTCAGCCCAGTTCGAGGAGGCTCGCCGCCAGGCCGAAGCCGCGCTCTCCATCGACGGCGCCAGCAGCAGCGCCCATCGTCTGATCGGTCAGATCGAACTCCACCGCATGATGTATGCGCCCGCTGAGCAGGAACTCAAACAGGCCATCGATCTCGCCCCTCAAGATCCCCAGGCCTACGAAGATCTCGGCCTCACTCAGTTGCTCGACGCCGAATATGGAGCCGCCGAAAAAAGCTTCCAGAAAGCCGTCGAGGTCAAACCCGACGACCCGCATACCTACATCAATCTTTCAGGATTCTATAAAGCCGAAAACAATCCCAGCCGCGCCGAAAAGGTGCTGCGCGATGGAATGGCGAAAAATCCCAAAGCCGTCGAGTTACCCATCGCTCTGGCCAGCCTCTACACCGAACAGGGCCGAATGCCCGACGCCAAGCGCCTGCTCGACCAGATCGAAGGTCCCGCCACCGTTTTCGCCGACGGACGCCGCGCCGTCGCCCAGTTCTATCTCGACAACGGTGACGCCGCCTCCGCCCTCGATCGCTTCCGCGCTCTCTCCCAGCAAAATCCTTCCCAGCCCGAACCCGCCCGGAAGGTCGCCGAATGTTACCTGCAATTAAGCCGCTGGCAAGACGCGCGCGACTCGATCGATCAGTTCACCAAAGCTCAATCCGCCAGCCAAGACGATCCCGCCTTCCGCGTCCTGCGCGCCCGCGCCGACTTGGGAGCGTTGCGCCTGCGCGATGCCGCCTCCGAACTGCAAAGCGTCATGAAAGACTGGCCCGACCCCTCCGCCTACTACTACCTCGCGCAGGTTGACCTGCAGCAGGAAGATCGCGCCGCCGCCGAGCAAGCTCTCAATCAATCCGTCACCGTTCAACCCGGATACTTACCCGGTCTGCTCGGCATCGGCAACATCCATCTACAGCAGAATGACGCGACCGGAGCCTTGCAGTACGCGGGCGAGGTGATTGCCACCAGTTTCTGGCTCGCCGACGCCCACATGCTCGCGGGCAGCGCCTATCAGTTGCGTGGAGATCTCGATCAGGCCCAACGAGCCTTCGAAGTAGCCGTTGGCCTCAACCCGCGCAGCCCCGAAGCCGAACTGCGCCTCGCTCAGGTTCTCACCCAGCGCGGCGGCAGCAGCAACCCTGACGCCGAAGAAGCCTACGAGAAAACTTTGGCCCTCGCGCCCGACAATGCCGCCGCCCTCAATGGACTGGCCGCGCTTCTCGCCAAGGAAGGCAAGACAAAACAGGCCAGCGCCCGGATCGAAAAGCAAATCGCGAAAAATCCCAAAGCCTACCCGTTACAAGTCGCAAAAGCGGAGTTCTGCGCCGCGCAAAAAGATTGGTCATGCGCCGAGCGCAGTTACCAGCAGACCCTCGCCCTCAATCCTTATTATGTGAATGGATATCTTGCCCTCGCCCACATCTACGCCGCGACCAACCGCCCGCAGGAGATGATTCGCGAGTACGAAGCCGCGCGTACTAAGTTCCCCGAGTACCTTCCAACCTATCTTCTCCTGGGCCAGGTCTACGAATACGTAGGCGACTGGAAAGACGCGGAACAAACCTATCAGGCCGCTCTCAACGTCGATCCCAACCAGAGCCAGGCTCTCACGAACCTGTCCCGCCTCCGCGCCGATCACCCAGCCTCGGACGCCAAAACTCCATAGATTTTCTTCGTGTGTCGCAGCGCCGGGGGCCCCAGCATGCCCGGTTTTGACGTGACGGGGTGGAGCGGTTCACCGCGGCGATAACTGACCTCACTTCAATGCAGTCTCACAGTTTGCTGCAAAACTCTGAGATTCGCCACGGACGGGAAGAGCACGAGTTCCACTCGTGCCGTAAAGCACCGCTCAACGAACGGCAGCTTCCAGCCGCTGGGGGACTGCCGACCATTTTCATCTCCCACCTAATGCCGCAGCAGATCATCCGACAGCAAATGCGCTTTCTCGGCCAGCGTGCTCGCCCGTCGCACGTCGCCCTCCTTCAAAGCTCCCCGCGCTCCATCCATGTAATTGCGGATCTGCGTAACCGTCTCCTCCTGCTGCGGAGTCAGCTTCCGCTCGCCCAGTTGCTTCACCTCCGCGTCGGTCCGACTCAGCCACTGTTCCGCATCCTGACGCTGGCGCGCAGCCTCCGCTGGAGTCATGCCCGGAACAATCTGTTCCGCCGGTTCGCTCGCTCCGCCCTCGCGCACCACGACTCTTCGCGGAGTGCCGGGAGGCGGCAATGGACGCTTCAGATGTTTCTTGGCTCGCGGTGCCGTAGGACTCTTCGGCTCAACCGGCGCCTGCGGATTGCCCGAAGCAGCCGCACTGTCTCCATTCTGAGCCGTAGATTCAGCCGGCGCTTGCGCCTGGGCATCGATCGCCCCATCCGCCAGACTCAGTCCCACCACCATCGCCAATGCCAACGCGTAAGTTCGCACCATAACTACCTCGGTCATCCTGAGCGAAGCGAAGGACCTATGTATTCTGCTTGCCCCACCGAACGTCCCAACAATTGCGCCAAACGAATTTTCAGTAAACCCCTGGCAGGCTGCCGAAAAACTCCGCTCCGCGCCGGGTTGGGGAAGGGCACGACCGGGGTCCCCGGCAAGCCCGGTTTTGGCTTGCTGGGGTGGACGAGTTCCACTCGTGCCGTAAATGCCGCCCCTTCAATGGCGGCTTCCAGCCGCTGGGGGAATTCTGCCCTGCGAAAAGACTTTTTCCGCAGCCTGCTAGGCGAAAAACCCCGCCCAAGCATCGCTTGGACGGGGCACACTTTCGAGTTTACACCCGCTCGCTACTCGCTGCTGCCGGCATCGGCCGCGGCGCTCATCGGTTCGGTGTCCGGCTGCAGGATTACCCCGTCAAAGGGCGTCGCGCCCACAAACCGTCCGCCGATCACGCTCACCCGCCGCAGCGGGAATCCGCTGTCGGGACCGCGCTGCCAACTGCGCCCGCCATCGCTGCTTTCAAAGATCACGCCCGTCGCGTCGCTGGTGGCCAGCAAACGCTTGTGCGTGCCGTCGAAGCTGATGGACGTGATGTCCTTCGCCGGAAGCCCGTTCAAAACATGCTCCCAGGTTGTCCCGCCATCGGAACTGCTGAACGCGCCTTCGCGCGCCGCAATCATGATCTGGCCATCGGAAGCGATCGCGACATTGCGAATGCTGGCCACATACGAGGGCAGCCTGGCCGATTTCCAGGTTGTGCCCTTGTCATTCGACACCAGCACGCTCGAACGCGTTGCCGCCACCATCGTCGAACCTTCAGCGCGCACCGAAACAAAGTCCGTCTGCCCCAGCACGGCGCCGCCCTTCCACATTTTGCCTTGATCGGTGCTGCTGTAGACGCCACTCGTCGTGGCCGCCAGCCAGCCGTCCGAGCCAAGTTCCAGATCGTTGACCCGCGCTTCCAGTTCCGACTTCTTATACGTGGTTGTAATCACCGGCTTGCGCGAACCCTTGCGCACCGTCTTGGTGGTGTGTTCGACCACGACCACGTTCATGGGACGCCATTCGCCCCCGTTCGGTTCGAGCGCGTAAACGCCATGGTTGGTGCCCGCCACCAGCGCTCCATTCGCAGCCTGCTTCAGCGCGAACACATCTTTTCCGCCTAAGCCGCTCGCTTTCTGCAGCCAGTGTTGCCCCGCATCGTGGGAGTAGAACACGCCGCCGTACTCGCGATCGTTCACCACCGCAACATACAGCGTGTGAATGTCCTTATGATCCGCCAGCACCGCCGACACATATCGATGCGCGTAGCCCTTATTCGACGTCGTCCAGTTCGAGGCGCCATCGCTCGACGCCATCACCCCGCTGCGGTCGGTAGCGAGCAGCACATGGTTCGAATCGCGAGGATCGACCAGCACATCATTCACCACCACCTCCGGACTGCTGACCCGCTTCCACTGCTTGCCCAGATCAGTCGTTTTCCAGAGCCCTTCGGTCGTTCCCGCGTACACAACATTCTCGTTCGTCGGATCCTGCTTCAGCACCCGCGTCCGCCGCGCCGTAAACGGAATCCCCTGAATCTTCGTGAACAGGTTGCCCGCCGTCTCGCTCTTATAAATTCCCGAGCACGCGCTGGCGAAAACTACCGACGGATTGTCGTGGTCGACGATCACCGAGAACACATCCGAATCGTCGATCATCCCCTTATTAATATGCTGCCAGTTCACGCCTGCGTCCGACGTCTTCCACGCCAGATGCCACGTCCCGGCATACACCGTGTTCGGATCTTTAGGATCGACCGCAATCGATTCAATGTTCTTGATGTCGTCGGAGTTCGCCGGTGACAGCCGCTGCCACGTATCCCCGCCGTCTTTGCTGCGATACACGCCATCCAGCGCTCCCGCCACCAGCACGCGCGAATCGCCCTTGTACATCGCCAGCGCCCGAATCGACTTTCCATGCATCGCCGGCAGGGTCTGCCAGTTCGCGCCGCCATCCACCGTGCGGAAAATCTCGCCGATCTGCTGGCTCGCTACGCTCCACGCCGATACAAAAATCCGGTTGGAATCCTGCGGATCGATGGCAATGTGATCGAGCACATATTCATCGCCGCCCAGGCGCGCCAGGCGCGACCACGTGTGCCCCGCATCGTTCGAGGCAAACATCTGGCCCGTGCTCGTGCCCAGCAGAATGTGATCGGGATTGTGCGCGTCATACGCCAGACTGCGGGCGTCGCCTCCATCCGGACCTAGCACCTGCCACGGCGGCGAGGCCAGCAGTGCCGTACTCATTAGGCTAACGGCCAGAAGTAATAGACTGTTGCGGAGAACGTTCCGACTCACCATGCGATTCATGCGCGTAGATAGACCCCCGGGCGAAAGATATTCGCCTGCTTTCCACACTAGATAGGCTAGCACGCCTCCAACAAGGTTACTGAAGTCCAAAAAAAGAAAGGCCGGAAGGGATGGTCCCCACCGGCCTTTCGTGCTTTACATCGGTTATTCGGCCTTCTTCATTTTCTTCTTGGCCGCTGGCTTCGGATGATCCGGAATCGCCTTCACCTTCTTCTCATCCACCGGCGTTGTGCTGCCCGCGTCTGGGAAGGTTGCCCCCGCCGGAATGATCCACTCTTGCGTGGTCATCGTGCCTCCATTTCCGGTGCGGCACTCGATGCGGCTGGCGTCGATGTTCTGTTTCGCCTCGCCTCCCGAGAGATAGGCCTTCACGTCAACCGCCCGTTCGGCCGCCAGGTTTTTCCGTCTTTCCTTCGGACCAGCATTGCCCACAACCACCAGCTTGGCATCCGGATCCTGCTGCAGTTTCAGTGCAACGTCGTCCAGTTCCGCTTTGCAGGTGTTGTCAACGCGCCAGGGCTTCTTCACGTTCGGATACTGGCACTCGTTCACCTTCGTCGCTTGCGGCGGGGGTGGTGGCGGCGGTGCCGGATTGCTTACGTTCACCGAAGCCGTGGTCGATGTCTTCAAGTTGCGCGAATCGGTACAAGTCGCGCCCACGCTGACAGAGTACGACGGAGCACCAGGCGTCCCCGCGGGGATCGTAAGAGTCGCCGAGTTGCCGCTGCCCGAGACGCTGCCTTGACTGGCAGTCCAGTTGGCGACGCTAACCGTCGCGTTGTCGGGACTGGTGCAGGTGCAGCTGATGGTTGCCGATCCAGGTGCCTGAACCGACGACGGGCTCGCCGAGCACGAAATCTGCGGCGGATTCAGCGGCTTCACCGTGAACGGCACGGTGCAACTCGCCGAATTGTTCTTCTTTGACTTTGCATCCGTAACCGTCGCGCTGGCAGTATAGCCACCCGGCGTTACGCCATTCGTGTCAATCATCGCGCCGGTGTCTTTGCCTTCGATCTTGCCGCCGGTGCTCGTCCACGCGTAGCTGAGCGGATGCTTGGGGTTGAAGTTGCTGCCGGCCACCGTCACATGCAAAGGCTCGCCGACCAGAACTTCGGTATGGTCAATGGTGCAGGCCGCAACCACCGGAAGCTCAGGAGCTCCGCCCAAATTCAGCACGATGCCTGTCGCCAGGCGGACGCTGTCGTACTGCGGACGACGCAACGCCGAATCCGTCAGCGGTACTTGACCGCCGAAATTCTGGTGCGCCCACATGTAATCGGCCTCAAACAACCGGAACGACAGTGGCTTCCAGACCTTCAGGTCCATTCCGCCGCCGAGCACGATCGCCGGACCCGAGCTGGCGAAATCTCCATCCGTTCTGGCGCCCAGACGTTCCCAGCCCGCCAGCGCGTGGGCGAAATAGTTCACGCCTTCGCCGCGCCACGTCACCCTCGGACCAAACGTCAGAGTTTCAAAATTGGAGTGCTTGTTATAGTCGAAACCGAAATTGCCCTCAGCGGCAATGTACTCACTGAAGTTATAGGCCACGCTCGCTGTGACGCCCGGCGTGATCGAGGGCAGATGGTACGGCTCGGGTGGGTTTTCGCTGTCGGGGGTGTACCCGCCCGGGTTCAACCACTGGTATCCAAGAAACACTTCCGCCTTGGGCACCGCGTCATCCAATGACGCGCTTGGTGCTTTCGGCGCGGGCGCAGTCTGTGCGTTCAGCAGAGCCGGCAACGCGGTTAGAACGATGGCCAGGACGAGCGCGAGACCCGCGCATCTCCGGTAAGCTTGGTGACAAGGTGACATTAGATTTCCTCCGAAATCAAATCCACTACAAACCAATTTATTTAATAGAACTGGGAATCAGTAAACCCTTACAGCAGTCACGGATAGACTCTACCTAGGAACAACGAATTCTACAGCAAACCAACCGTTTTGCGAAAGTGCAACAATCGGCACGTGAACAAAATCTATCATTCGTCCACTTTCACCGCCCTGTCCCCTGCCCGCCTTTTCCACGCAGCTTTCTCAAATTGATATCGCCGGACCCGCACGCGGTTGCGAGTCGGCCCACTTCCCTGAATAATGTTCGTGGTACCTTTACGCCTACTCTCACGCAGGGCCTATGACACAGGAACGAATACTGATCGTCGAAGATGAAGAGAACGAAAGAACCGGCCTCGCCGAACTGGTCTCTGGCTGGGGCTACCGTACCGACACAGCCGCTGATGGCTTGGAGGCCCTCGAAAAGATTCCCGTCTTCTCTCCCTCCATTGTGATCACCGACGTTAAGATGCCGCGCATGGGCGGCATGGAACTGGTGGAAAAGCTCGCCGACCTGTCGCAGTCGATCGCCGTCGTCATGGTCACCGCCCAGAAGGCGACCGACACCGCTTTCCACGCCGGACGTCTCGGCGTGCAGGACTACATCGAAAAGCCCATCGACTTCCGCCGGCTGCGCTCCATCCTCACCAACATCGGCGAAATCGTCAACGCTCGCACCGAAAACGAAACCCTGCGCCGCAGCTTGCGCGATAAAGGAGCCCTCGGCCGTCTGGTCGGCGCCTCCACGCAAATGCAGGAGATTTTCCGCCTCATTGAGCAGGTCGCTCCGAGCACCGCCGGCGTCTTGATCACCGGAGCCAGCGGCACGGGCAAGGAACTCGTCGCGCGCACCATCCACGATCTGAGCCCCCGGCGCAACAAGCCTTTTGTCCCGATTAATTGCGCCGCCATTCCCGAAACACTCATCGAGAGCGAAATCTTTGGCCACGAAAAAGGCGCGTTCACCGGCGCCCTCGAGCGCCGCACCGGATGCTTCGAACTCGCCGAGGGCGGCACCCTCCTGCTCGATGAGATCGGCGAAATGCCCGTCGCCACCCAGGCGAAACTCTTGCGCGTGCTCGAAGACCACAAACTCCGCCGCCTCGGCAGCAAGGTCGAAACTTCCGTGGACGTGCGCGTGCTCGCCGCCACCAACAAAATCCCCGACGAGGCCGTCGCCAACGGCGAACTGCGCCAGGACCTCTATTACCGGCTCAATGTTTTTAACATTCATATGCCCGCGCTCCGCGAGCACAAGGACGATATCCGCGACCTGGTAAAAAGCCTGCTCGCGGATATGAACCAGAAGCACGACCGCAAAGTCGCCGACGTCAGCGAGGCCGTGCTCAATGTCTTTCAGTCCTATTCCTGGCCCGGCAATGTTCGCGAGTTGCGCAACACCCTCGAACGCGCCGTGATCGTTTGCGATAGCGGCCTCATCGAAACCAAGCACTTGCCTCCGGGCTTCGGCCAAAACGTCCGCCCCGTGCTCAACGATCCCGATGCTATCCACCTCGGCGTGGGCACAACGGTCGAGGAAGCTGAGAGACGCCTCATCGTCAAGACTCTGGAGTCGACGAACAACAACAAGACAAAAGCCGCGGAGATCCTCGGCATCAGCCTCAAGACCTTGCACAACAAGCTGAAAGAATACGGCCGCCCGCAGGACGCGGTCATGGCGTCCGAGGGGAATGAGTAAAGTGTCAGGTCTCAGGTTAGGTCTTAGGTCTTTCTTTAAGTCTTCCGGTCTCAGGAAAGGCCTATCGATTTAGCGTTCAAGGTTTTCCTAAGACCAAAGACCTAAGACCTAAGACCTGATACCTGATACCTGATACCTAAGACCCGCTTCTCCATGACTCGCAAATTCATCATCGTCTTCGCCATCACCACGCTTTTCACCGCGCTGGTCGTCGGCTTTTCCTGGATCTATCTCTCCCAACTCCTCCGCCAGCGGCTTCTATGGGCCGATGAAACCGCTTCGCAACTGACCCACCAGTTGGAGTACGCCGCATCCAAAGCCGTTCCCGACTTGACCAGCACGAAGGTCGACACCAATAACCCCAAGGCGATGCGTATCGCCATTTCCAGTTACCTGCAGACCGACCCCAACCTCAACGACATGCTCGAATCGGTGGTTGGAAATTCTCGCATCATCTACGACGCCGCCATCCTCGACTCCAACGGCATGGCGATTCTCGATACCAATCCCGCCTTGAATGGCAAGCCGCTTCCGCAGCATCCTTTATTTAGCCAGCTCCGCGACGCTGGCTTTCGCCACCAGTTGCGCATGATCTACGGCCCCTCCGGCGTCTACGACGACAGCATCGTATTAGAACTCGACGGGCAGGCTTTCGGCAGCGTTCGCGTCGGCGTCTCCACCGTTTTTCTGCGCAATGAACTCACGCCCAAACTGCAGCAGGCCGCTTTCTTTTCCCTGCTCACGATTTTTTGCTCTTTGGTCCTGGCCGCCGTCGTCTCCAACTTTGCCCTCGGTCCGCTCAAAGCCATCAGCCGCAACCTCGACACCGCCAGCGCCGGAGATCCCCTCCCCGACGAAGAAACCAGCCGCGACGACGAAGTCGGCCTCGTGTCGCTCAAAATCGCTCACCTCGGCCGCCAGATTCGCGATACCAACGAAATCTTCTCCGCCCTCAAAGACAACGTCGAACAGGTCATGACCAAGCTCCAGGACGGCATCATGCTGTTCACTCGCGACTCCCGCGTCGTGCTCGTCAGCGCCTCCGCCGAAAAATTTCTCGGGCGCCCGCGCCGTGAAATCCTGGGACACACCGCCGCCGAAATTTTCTCCGACGGCACCGTTCTCGGCGCCGTCGTTCTGCCCGCCTTTCAAAAACAGCGCCCGCTCGTGCTCTACGAATTCGACGCCGCCGACGGCCGTCGCGTCCAGGTCTCGCTCGACTTTATTCAGGAAAAAGGAACCCAGATTGGCGCCCTGCTCACCATGCGCGACGCCGAATCCGTGCGCCGTATCGAAGACGAAATTGAAATTTCCCGCCGCCTTTCCGCCAGCGGACGCCTCACCCGTGGCGTCGCTCACGAAGTGAAAAATCCCATCAACGCCATCGTCCTCCATCTCCAGTTGCTGCAAAACAAGCTGCAGCAGGAGGATCCCGAAACCCGCCGCCACATGGATATCATCGGCAACGAGATCCACCGCCTCGACCGCGTCGTCCAAATCCTCGTCGACTTCACTCGCCCCCGCGATTTACGCCTCGAAGAAGTCGACCTGCGAAAAATTCTGGAGAGTGTCTCCGTGCTCGCCGCCCCCGATGCCGCCCGCCATGGCGTGCGCGTTTTCGTCGAACCGCCAAACCGTGAATCTGCCGCCGGCGGCGACGACGTGCTCATGGTGCGTGTCGATTCCGATCTCATGAAGCAGGCAATCCTGAACCTCGTCATCAACGGAGTTCAGTCCATGACCACCGGAGGAACGCTGACGCTCAAAGCGCGCCGCGAAAATGAGATGGTCGTCGCCGAAGTCTTGGATCAAGGCTGCGGCATCCCTCCCGAAGCCCAGGAGAAAATCTTCGAACTCTACTACACCACCAAGAGCGATAAAGGCGGCAGCGGAATCGGCCTCGCTCAGACTTATCAGATCATGCAGTGGCACTACGGCTCGGTGGAGTTCGATTCGATCGTCGGCGCCGGCACCACCTTCCGCCTGCGCTTGCCCGCCGCCATAACCAAACCCGAGCGTCGCCTCGACGAGGAGATGTCAGCCTGAAACTCAAGTTGTGTGGAGATGCTCGCGTGGAAACCTTCGTATGGAAAGGCTCGCATGGGAAATGCCGGTGTGGGGACGGGCGCCCTCGCCCGTCCAAGCCGAGCGCAACTCGGCACCCTGCCCACGGCCACAACAACTCCGGATTCGCGCTCTAAAGTAACGACCGTATGAAATCCCCGCTGCCAATCCTGCTCGCCCTAGCCTCACTCCTGATCCACCTTCCCACTCTCTCATCCAATCCCCGCGACCACGCCACCCCTCCCGCCGCATATCTCGGCTTCGATCGCAACGATTACCCCGGCGACGCCAACCTCGCACTTCTCCGCCAAACTTTCTCCTACTCCGGCTACTGGCTCAACACTCCCCCCGGCGCCCACTCAAATTCCTGGACCGGAAAGCGCAAAACCCTCCAATCCGCCGGTTTCGGATTCCTCGTTCTCTTCAACGGCCGCACCTACGCCGAAATCAAGCGCGCCGGAGACGCATCCAAACTCGGCCGTCGCGACGCCGCCGCAGCCGTCCGCGCCGCCCGCGCCGAAGGCTTCCCTCCCCACACCATCATCTTCCTCGATCAGGAACAAGGTGGACGTCTTCTCCCCGCGCAGCGCGCCTATCTCCATGCCTTTGTCGATGGCGTCATCGCCGCCCGCTTCGCCGCAGGCGTCTATTGCTCGGGCATCGCCGCCGCGGAAGGTTCGGGCGTCTCGATCATCACCGCCGATGACATCCGCAACAATGCAGGCGCCAGGCAAATAACATATTGGGTCGTCAACGATTCCTGCCCGCCCTCGCCCGGATGCACCGTCGAACGAAAAGATCTCGCCCCCGAGGCCAGCGGAATCCCTTTCGCCGACGTCTGGCAATATTCCCAGTCGCCCCAGCGCGCCGACTTCGCCCGCGCCTGCTCCAACTACAATCATGGAAATTGTTACCCGCCCAAAATCGATCCCGCCAAACATCTCCACATAGACCTCAACCTCGCCACCTCCAGCGACCCCTCCCACGGCAGAACAAATTAGCAGAACAAATTAACGGATGCCCATCGCGCCACAATCTAAGTCGCAAGAATCTCGGACACAGACCGGTATCCAAATTGAGGGACTTTGAGTGTGATGGGGATGTTACGACAGCCCATCGTTCGGGGCCTCGTTCAGCGTAGACTGTTTTCATGGTTAGGAACCTAACGCAGAGATTTGGGATGAAGATCACTGCTGCTCAACGCGAATACTATCGATATCTCGGGGTGTCGGCGGACGTGGAGCGGCGTGGACGCGGCTCCAATTCACAGGATTTCACGCGCCTGCCAAAAGACAAGCAAGAACAAACCGGAAGAGCGGAGCCAGGAGAGCGGAAAGGTCAATGAGCGATATCGGCGTTTACGCTCAAGACCCGTTTCAGTGATTCTTCAGTTCTAAGTGCTCCCGCTCGACCCGGATCGTATGTTTCTGACGCTCTTTGCCGATCACATGGCCAACATCAATTCTCGCCAGCGGGAATGGCACACCATCGAAGGACTCCACGCAGCAATTACGAACGACTGCCCCAAACATTTTTCGAATAGAGCCCGAGTCGGGAGTTCCTCATCATCGCGCAGGTCCGGAGGTATACCAATGAGCTTCGCAGTGTCACCGCGCTTCACGTCGGTACTCTAGCTCCGCTAACAAGTATGGTTGCTGTTGTTAGGCCGTTCCCGCAAGCACGCGCCTTCCATTAGCGTTTTTGCCGGTCGATGAGCGTAAACGGGATTCGCAACAACTGAGCGTCGACGATTTTGCAACAAAAGCGACGGACCTTACGCGGTAACTCACCGCGCATCGAGATGAAACCGTATTCCCTAACCGCACACCAGCGCGCGCAAACCTTCTATCCTTACTGGGCCCAACGCACCACCGCAATACAAAGACGTCCAGCCTTCGTGGCCGCGCGCGAGATCGCGATATCCACCGGAGCGCAAGTGCCGTCCCTTCGGCGCAGCGGAAACGGTTTCTTTGCGTCCCCCATCCGGCGCACCGGCATGTCCGCATCGGCGTTGAAGCTCTGGAACCACTTCGCATGTCGCCGCCGCAAGCCATCCGGCAACAGCATCGAGAGGTTCTTCAAACGCAGTTCTTTCTCGGAGTATTGCGCGAAACGGCAGAATGCCTGATTCACCATCAGGATTTTGCCCACCCCATCCACCACCAGCACTCCGTCGGGCAGATGATCCAAACATATCTCCGCCTGCAGGCGCGCCGGCTGCCGCAAGAAGGCAGCTTCATCCAAATCCGCTAGATTCATTTTCCCAGCCATAAGTTTCCGTCCAGTCCGGATTTTCGCCCGGAAAGCAAAACCTACTTGGGCACGAATCTTCCGTCAACGGTCCGAAGGTAACATTCAGAATTTTGACCGCACTTGCAGCTTCTCTCGCAGGCACGCCGTACCCGCTGTTTTTCTTATCCCGTCGTCCACTTCAGATTCCCGCTCTTGCGCTCAAACACAGAGGGCGAGACGCCAATCGTCCGGCGCCTCGCCCTCTGTTTCTTCAATGAACAACCGCACTCTTCGGATGCGCTACTTCTTTCGCCCACCCGACGATTGCTGCGCTCTTTGCTGGAATTGCTGCGTCTGCTGCTGGTGCTTCTGCTGCAATTGCTGCGTCTGCTGCTGGTGTTTCTGCTCTACCTGCTGTTTCCTTTGCTCGCTCGCATTCTGCTTCGCCAGTTGCTGGTGTTCCTTCTCCTGCTGTTGCTGCAGTTTCTCCCGCTCCTGGTTCTGCTTCGCTACCATCTTCTCCTGCTGCTGCTGGAGCTTCTGGTCGCGCTTCGCGTTGCCTGTATTCGGAGCGCTGCCCCGTTCCACCGGCGCAAGCTCGTGCGGATGCACCGCGGTATTCGCCTTCGCCATGTTTTCCCCGTGGCCCATGTTTCCGCCACGCGGAGTGTACGATCCACCCGCTTCCCGCGCCGCCACTACGCCTCGGCCGCTGAATTCTCCCGGCCTCGCCGTCGCCGCAATCGCTGGCTTGCCCATGTTCGCCGACGCCCGCATCTGCGGATTGTTGCGCGCCGCCTGAATGTGCTGCGTCTGCGCCGCCACCGGTCCAACATGCCGCTCATGCGAGTACGACTCTTGCTCCGCCGTGGCTCGTGCGTTGATTCCGCCCTCGCCGCCGTTAAAGCTCACCCGGTTTTCGTTGCGGTTGATTACCGTCGTGTTGTAGACGTTGTGGATTTCGGTGCCGTTGATGTTCATCACCGCGCGGTTGTAGAAGAAATGTCCGCCGTCCCAACGCCCGCCTTCAAATCCCGTGCCGAAATATCCGAAGCCGTAATTGATTCCGCCATAGAAACCAACGTGCGGTCCCCAGTAGCCGTCCCACCACCGGTAGTGTCCGCCTTCCCATCCCCACCACCCCGGAGTCCAGAGAAAGCCCACTTCCGGAGCCAGAATCCACGTGCCCGGCACCCAGTAATAATCGTTGAAGTCATAATCCCAAGCCCAGTACCCGGGCGTCCACAGATAGCCATCGCCCGGACATAGCGGTTGCTCGTATACCGGAATCGGTGGCGGCCCAAATGTGATGGCCACTCCAATCTGCGCAAACGATGCCGATGGCATCGCCAGCACAACCAGCAGGAGCATCAGCGCGGGCAACGTTGCCCCCAACAGCCTGCGAATGAAACGAATATGCATGGTGATTTTCCTCGGGCCGGTCATCCCTCGTTTACCCGGTACTACTCCTACCACTGCGGGTTTCGTGGATTGCACGGCCAGACTGCAAGAATTTGAAACGGATCGTGTCAGGATTATCGCAGGTTTGGGCTACTGCAAGTCAATCGTCTGCGCCAGCCGGAAGTTAAGATGCCGGTCCACCCCGAATTCAACATCCTTATTAACCTTCTCTTTCTCCGTCCGCTGCATGCCAGAAGCCCCGCCCGCCCCCGCGTTTCGTTCGTCCCGCGACCCGCCTCTCGCAAAAATACTGGACGTATAAACCGCCACCGTTTTCCCCTCCACGGTCAAACTCACAAGCACGATCCGCAGATAGCCCGCCTCCGGCGAGTTTTCGCGCGCATCCCCCGCCGCCTTCGCTTCGAGCACGCGCCCCGTCGCCGCCGTCCCCCGGGCAACCAGCGTCTGGCCGTCGATCTCCACCGGCTGATCGACAATCGCGTAAAACCTGTCTCCCACATGCGACGTCGCGCTCGATACCGCCGTCTGCAGGCGCACCGCAATCGCCGTTCCCTCCGGCAGCTTCGTCGTGGAGGGTATCAGCGACCGGCTCGGCGAAATTCCGCTCGCCCCCGGCTGCCGGTCAAACGGCAGCTTCTGCGATCCCGCTGAATCCCCCGCCGGAGGCCCGCTACAGCCCCACAAACTGAGCGCCAGCAGCGCAACCAAGCTGCCCTTCGCCCGCGACGCCATATTCGCCTCCCTCACAAGATCCGCCACTGACGAGCCTTTCGCCCCCTTCGACCGTCCCCCTCAGCAATCGTTGGCACCGCTGTGCTTTCACCAAAAAATTGATTTGACACATCTACTACTTTCGATAACACTTGCGCAACGCCGCTTCTCCCCTGCCAGTGCGCACAGACTTTCATACCGCCCCGGCAGGACCAATGTGATGGACTTCTACTCCCAGGAGGATCCCAATGAAGCTCATAAAGAAGTCTCTACCGCTGCTGGTTCTTTCCGCGACTCTGGTGCCGTCCAGCCTGCTTGCGCAATCCAGGCCGGTTATCAAACCCAACGGTTTCCCCGCGCAAATCACCCACGTGGTCGTCATTGTTCAGGAGAACCGCACTCCCGACAATCTCTTCCATTTCCTCAGCCCGCTCTGCACCATTCCAAATGGCGCCAAGGGCCTTGCGGCCTGCACTCCCAATCCCGTCACGACCAGTTGTTATGACATCTCGCCCTGCGGCCTTACCAACAACAACAAAACCCACACACCCGAGCCTTTCACCTTGGTGGGCGCTCCCATGTCCGGCAGCACCGATCCCAGCCACGCCCATACCGCATTCGAAGATATGTGCGACCCCAACCCGGCCAATGGTTATACTTGCCGCAACGATGGAGCCTGGCAGATCAAGCCCGCCAACGACTCCTACGCCTACGTCCAGAACCCGACCGTCACCAACTATAACAACACCACAGGCCATCTCCTCGATCCCTATTTGACGTTTGCCGAGCAATACGGTTGGGCCAACTTCATGTTCCAAACCAACCAGGGCCCCAGCTACCCGGCCCACCAATTCCTTTTCAGCGGAACCTCCGCGCTCACCACCGCCGAAGACACCGCTTCCACTTTCATCTCGGATAATTTTGGGCCCAAAGGTACGCCCTACGGTTGTCTGGCCGAGGCCAACGCCACCAGTTGGATCACTTCCCCCCTGCTCTCCGGTGACACGCCTTGCACCGGCGGCAAGTTGTGGGCTGGCAATTCCGTGCAGCAGTGCCCCATCACCAATACCGCCCTCGTTTTCCCCACCAACCCCGTAGGCACCTTCTGCTCCAATAAGCCCAACATGGGTGCGACCTTGGACGCCCAGAACGTTACCTGGAAGTATTACGCGCCCTCGCCCGGTTCCCTCTGGGCCGCGCCCGATGCCATCGAAAACATCTGCGTCCCCAAGTTCAAGAGCAGCAAGAACGAAACCTTGGAGTGCACCGGCACCGAATGGAACGCCAAAGTCGACCTCGCTTTCAAGGGCGCCGACGTCCTGAACGACATTACCAACTGCAATCTGCCCGGGGTCAGTTGGGTCATTCCCGACGGAACCTGGTCCGACCATGCCGGAGTCACGACCAACTACGGTCCATCCTGGGTCGCTGCCGTCATCAATGCCATCGGACAGCAAGCCCCTTGCACCTCGGGACTCGACAACGGCCAGACTCTCTGGGAGAACACCGCCATCATCGTGACCTGGGACGATTGGGGAGGCTGGTCTGACAATCAACCCCCGCCCATCATCTCCTCCCTGCCCTGCACTACCACCAACTGCCAGGGCGATTACCAATACGGATTCCGCGTGCCCCTGGTCGTGGTCTCCGCCTACACTCCCGCCAATTTCATCGACAATACGCCTTACGACTTTGGCAGTATTCTCCGCGCCATCGAGGGCATCAACGACATTCCCGAAGGTGCTCTGGGAGTCGCCGACGCTCGCGCGGCCAGCGATCTCAGCAACTTCTTCCAGGGTCCCTATCGCAACTACACCCCCGTTCCCGCGATCGAACCCGCCAGCTACTTCCTCTCCCAACAAGTCCAGAAAACTCCGCCCGCCCCACCCGATAACGACGGAGACGACGACTGACAAAAGGAAACTGACAAGGGAGGGAGCACCCGAAACGGGGTGACTCCCTCCCTCAACTCTTGTGGTGACTTGGCTTAGCCCCGTCAAAGCAAGGCAAATGGTTGTTTCGGCATAACCGCACTCGCCGTCACTTCCCCTCAGCCCGACGAGTTGCCGAGCGGGCCATTCCGTCGCACAGACTTTATCCAAAAATTCATTTGACTGCCCTTCCACTTTGGAGAAAACTTACTCCACCTTGATTGCTCCGCCCCGAGGTGCAACATGCGAAACCCGCTGCACTGGTCGCCTCTCGCCCTGATGGCTTTGTCTTTCGCGAGCCTCTCTGTCACCGTTTCGGCACAGAGAACCTCGCCGCAGGCTTTACCCTTGCTCGCAAGCACCCCTCCCTGCCAGCCGTTTGTTTCGAATTCCCTCTACGAACCCGGCACCACTCCCTCTGCCGTCGCTATCGGCGACTTCAACGGAGACGGCATTCCCGATCTTGTGATAGCGGGTTGGTTCAGCAAGCGGCTCTACGTTCTCTTGGGAAACAAGGACGGCACTTTCACCCCGGGAAAAAGCCTCCCGAGTGTAGCGGCGTATCCGCGCAAACTGGTTGTCGGCGATTTCAACAATGACGGCAAACTCGATGTCGCCGTCGCCGACGATAGCAACAACGGCAGCGTGAACGTTCTTCTGGGCAATGGCGACGGCACGTTTTCGCCGCCGGTCGTAACCCACACCGGCAGCGGCGTCAGTTACTTGGCGGTGGGCGACTTCAATCACGATGGAAAACTGGATCTCGTCGCCCTCGGCTATCTTGACGCTTCGCAAGTCCAGATCTTGCTCGGCAATGGCGATGGCTCCTTCAAACTCGGCCCGAACTACTCAACCTTGTATCCGAACGAAGCGGTGGTCGCCGATTTCAACGGCGACGGCAACCTCGATTTTGCCGTGGCCAACTCCGGATACTATCCCGGCGACGTCGGCAACACCGTCAGCGTTTTCTTCGGTAAAGGGAATGGCACCTTTGCCTCTCCGCAGCTTTACACCGTCGGCAACGTGCCCTTCGGCATTGTCGCCGCCGATTTCAACGGCGACGGCAAGATCGATCTGGCTACCGCGAATTGGGTTGATGGCACCGCGTCCGTACTCCTCAATAAGGGCAATGGCACCTTCCGCCCCGCCACCACCTATCCCGCGGGACATCCCTTCGCTCCCTATGCCATCGCCGCCGTGCCCCTCAAAAGCGGCGGCCCTCCCAGCCTGGCCGTGATCGGGATCGCCGGAGTTTTCATCCTAGCCAACCAGGGCAATGGCGCCTTCGCCGCAACTCAGGGCTTCAACCCAACATCCGGAGCCGACGCCGTCGTGGCCGACTTCAACGGCGACGGAAACTCCGACCTGGCCTTGGTCACAGGCGGCCCCGGCGACACTTCAGATTCCGGGATTGCCGTCCTGTTCGGCAACGGCCTCGGTGCTTTTTCTACTTCCACCGCGATTGTCGCCTTGCCCACCCTCGATGGAGTAGCCGCTGGCGATTTCAATGGCGACGGCATCCCCGATTTGGCAGTCGTCGATAACTTCGACCAAGTGATCGGCATCATGCTCGGCACAGGGCAGGGCCAATTCTCCCAACCGGTCTATCAGTTCCCCAGCGGCGACTATCCGGTCGCCGTCGCCGCGGGCCATTTCGGAGACCACGCCAACCTCGATTTGGCCGTCTTGAGCTGGGGTAAGAAACAGACAGTCCGCCTCCTGCTCGGCAACGGAGATGGCACCTTCGTAAAGGGAGCGAGCGCGGTAATTCCCGCGCTCTACCCCTCCTGGATCACGCTCGCCGACTTCAATGGCGACGGCATCCTCGACATGGCCATCACCAGCCAGGGCGACTATTCTCATCAGGGCGCAGTCAGCATCCTCATCGGAAGAAAAGACGGTAGCTTAAAGGCCCCAGTCACCTATGGATCGGGCATGTACCTGATCGGCGCCGTCGTCGGCGATTTTAACGGCGACGGCAAGTTAGACTTTGCCCTTCCCGGTTCCGACAGCCAGAACTTCATCGTCTTTCTCGGCAACGGCGACGGCACTTTCCATCAAGGAGCAACTTACCCGCTGAATTCCGCTCCACTGAGTGCGGTCGGCGGCGATTTCAACAGCGACGGCAAGTTGGATCTCGCGCTCAGTTTGAGCAATGGTACCAACCAAATCTGGCTGGGCAACGGCGACGGCACTTTCCGCGCCGGTCCCAGCGCAAAGGCCGCCGGAATTCTAGCGGCCGCCGATCTCAACGGCGACGGCAAGGTGGACTTACTGGCGGAAACCGGAGACGGCATGGTGCAGGTGTTACTCGGTAAAGGCGATGCCACCTTCATCCCCGGCAACACAACCTACTTCGGCGGTGGCGGAGGCTTCACCCTCGCCGATTTAACCGGAGATGGCTCGCTCGATCTCGCGTTCTCCGGTTACAACGCTGGCGCAGTCAGTATCCTGCTCAATCAGTGCCAGTAAATAATGGAGACCGCAGCCCGCACAAAAATACCCTTGTGGTGACAGGTCTTTGCCTCCTCAAAGCCCACCCCATATGGCTTCGGGACCAACGCCGCTGCCACCCCCTCGCCTTCCCCCGATTCATCACAAATTTGCTGTGATGGCCCGCACTTAGCTCCTCTCTGTTTCCCTCTACACTTTCCCCAATCAGGAGAATGCGACCCATTCCCGGAAATCTGGGCAGACTCTTTCCCAGCTTGGAATAAGGCCACCTTCCCAGATCTTGGACCTTTGATCTTTCAAGACCTCGGAACTAAGACCTGAGACCTGCAACCTGAGACCTGGACCAGAAAGTTGTACCTCATGAGCGTCGTCACCCAACTCCAGCCCGTCCGCGCTTTCGACGACGATCCTCGTTTCCGCGCCCTGTTTGAAGGAGCCGCCATCGGCATCGGAATTTGCCGCCTCGATGGCCGCCTTCTCGATGCCAATCCCGCCCTCAGCCGCATGCTCGGCTATAGCCGCCACGAACTGGTCGACGCGCAAGCGTGCGAACTCTACCCCGAACTCGCTCGCCAGCTCTTCGCCGAATCTGACCTTGAAGTGGGCGGTGCCACCGATCCCGCGAATGCGCTCGACAAACCCCTCCTCGGCCAATTGCTTCGCGGCGAGCGCGATTCGTTCGAGGTTGAAAAACGCTACCTCCGCAAGGACGGCTCCGAGTTCTGGGCCTCTCTCACCGCCTCCCTCGGCCGCGACGCGCGCCGACAACCCGCCTTCCTCATCGCGCTGCTCGCCGACGCCACCGAGCGCAGGCGCATGCGGGAACATCTCCGCGCCACCGGAAAAATGGAAATGATGGGACGCGTGGCCGGAGGAATCGCCCATGACTTCAACAACCTCCTCACCGGAATCCTCTTGTACTGCGATCTGCTGAGCGCAGGGTTGGAAGATCCCGACCTCGCAAACGTGGATCCTCCCGATCACGCCATTCCAAATCAAGATCCAACCGCTTCCGCCCATGGCAAGTCGGACCATCATGAACCCCAGCAACCGTCGCACGCCCCCTCGTCAAGCCGTGCCCTGGCCCGCGCGCGCCTGCGTCAACAGGTCGACGAAGTCCGCATGGCCAGCGAGCAGGGCGCTGCCTTGACTCATCAATTGTTAGCCATCGCGCGCAAGCAAGCCTCGGAGCCGCATCCCATCCACCTCAACGAAACTGTCGGCTCTCTGAAAAACCTCTTGCAGCGCCTCCTCGGAGAACATATTGAACTCGTCATCGCGCTCGACTCCGCCGCGGGTCTCGTCCTCGCTGATCCCGCCCAGATCGCTCAAGTGATCTTGAATCTGGCGCTCAACGCTCGCGATGCCATGCCCCAGGGCGGAAAGATCTGGCTGATTACGCGCCCGGCGGAATTTCCCGGCGTCCAACCTCGCTTCCAGTCGAACTCCGCCCCCAACGGCCCGCGCCGCGCCGTCTCCCTCACCGTCAAAGACAACGGCTGCGGCATGAATGCGGAAACCCGCGCCCACCTCTTCGAGCCTTTCTTCACTACCAAAAATCCCGAGAAAGGCACTGGACTGGGCCTGGCAACCGTGCAGCGCATCGTCGCCGAAGTCGGCGGCACGATCGCAGTTGACAGCCAGGAAGGCCGCGGCACCTGCATCGAAGTCCTTCTTCCCGCCCACCAGGCCTCGAGCGCCGCTCCTTCCAGACAACGCGGTCCGTGAAGTCCTGATCCCCGCTTGCGGGGCTTGCCGTGTCTTCTGCAGCAGCGCGAGAGAGTCCGCTCCGTCGATCGCAAAGCAATACCACATGGAGATTCATCATGTTCAGCGCTTCCACCGCCTCCGTCCTCAGCACTCAGAGCAACAGTCAGGCCCAGCCCGCGCAAATCGAAGGCGCGAACTTCCTGAACCTCCTCATCGTCGACGATGACCGCGCCACTCGCGAAGCTTGCCGCGACGTGGCCCGTTCGCTCGGCTTCAACGCCCAGGTCGCCGACTGCGCCGACCAGGCCTACCGCATGCTCGACACTTCCAACATCGATGCCGTCCTGCTCGATATGCGTCCCGGCCCGCGATCCCTCGAAGCTCTGCATGGCATCAAGCGCCATCGCGCCGACACCCTCGTCATCGTCGTCACCGGCTTTGGCACCGTGCAATCCGCCGTCCAGGCCATGAAAGATGGCGCTTACGATTACGTCACCAAGCCCTTCAGCATGGAAGAACTGCGCCAGCTCCTCGACCGCGTCGCAGACCATCTCCGTCTAAAAACCGAAAACCGGACGCTGCGCGAAACCATCAAGTCCCGCCAGGGCTTCGGCAACATCATCGGGCGCGCTCCCGATATGGACAAGCTCTACCGCATGATCGCCAAAGCCGGACAGAGCGTCCATCCCGTCCTCATTCTTGGCGAGAGCGGCACCGGCAAGGAACTGGTGGCTAAGTCGATTCACTTCACCGGCATCTTCCGCGACAAGCCCTTCATCCCCGTCGACTGCGGATCCCTCGTTCCCACCCTCATCGAAAGCGAACTGTTCGGTCACGTCCGCGGCGCCTTCACCGGCGCCACCAATCCCAAGGACGGCCTGCTCGCCATCGCCGAGGGCGGCACCGTCTTTCTCGACGAAATCGGAGAGTTGCCCACCGACCTTCAGGCCAAGCTGCTCCGCGCCATTCAGGAAAAAGAGATTCGTCCCGTCGGCAGCGTCAAGCGCGTCCCCATCAATGTGCGGATTCTCGCCGCGACCAACCGTGACCTCGAGCGCTCCGTAGACGACGGCACCTTTCGCCGCGACCTCTTTTTCCGCCTCAATGTCCTCACCCTCCGCATCCCGCCGCTGCGCAGCCGCCGCCAGGATATCGCCCTGCTCGCAGCCCATTTTCTCGAACGCATTGGCCACGATGCCGGTACCGAAAAGACCCTCTCCGACGATTCCCTCAAAGCCCTGCTCAATTACGACTGGCCCGGCAACGTGCGGGAGCTCGAAAATTCTCTCGAACGTGCCTGCGCCCTCACCAGCGGAACTCAGATTCAATTGCGCGATCTTCCCACCCAGATCCACAGCGCTCCGATCGAACTGATGGCGATGACCCAGCCCTCGTCCAATGGCATCGTGCCGATGGCCGAACTGGAGAAACAGACCATCCTCAGCGCTCTGACACAAGTGAACGGCGACAAGATGCTGGCCGCCCGCCTTCTGGGCATCGGCAAAACCACTCTCTATCGCAAACTAAAAGAGTACGGCGCAGTACCGAATTTGTGATTTCTAGCAGCTTGCGGAAAAACTCCGTTTCGCGCCCGTTTGGGGAAGGGCACGACTTCCAGAGACTGCGAAAAAACTCCGCTCCGCGCCCGTTTGGGGAAGGGCACGAGTTCCAGAGGCTGCGGGAAAACTCCGCTCCGCGCCGGTTTGGGGAAGGGCACGAGTTCCAGACGCTGCGGAAAAACTCCGCTCCGCGCCGGTTTGGGGAAGGGCACGAGTTCCACTCGTGCCGTAACCGCCGCCCGATCAACAGCGGCTTCCAGCCGCTGGGGGAATTCTCCCCTGCGAAACGACTTTTTCCGTTTCGCGCCGGATCAGGGGAAGGGCACGAGTTCCAGAGGCTGCGAAAAAACTCCGCTCCGCGCCGGTTTGGGGAAGGGCACGAGTTCCACTCGTGCCGTAAATGCCGCCCCTTCAACGGCGGCTTCCAGCCGCTGGGGGAATTCTCCCCTGCGAAACGACTTTTTCCGTTTCGCGCCGGATCAGGGGAAGGGCACGACTTCAGTCGTGCCGCTGACAACCGCCAGAAATGCGGGCTATTGTCGACCCAGGCATTACACCAAATGCTCTAAAACGCAGGAATCGCATCCGCCCGCAATCACAAATTACAAATTTCCAATTCTCGTCCCAAACCTGTGCATCCTCCGCAAGCCGCCATTCCAGAACGGGAGCCGGGCAAAATCGCGCTGCTCAACTTATTTATTTTCAGCAAAAATGAATTGGCCCAAAACTTGCCACTGACTCCGCATGATTCTTCTCGTCACGCCCAGCGAACGGGCCTCCGATTGTGCCGCCGCTCTCCATGCGGCGACGATCCAACCGGTTCAAACCGCAAAGAGTCTCGTGCAAGCCACCACCATGTTGCGCGAGCAAGCTTACTCGGTCGTCGTATTCGATCAGTATCTGGTCGAGGCCGAGCCCGATGAAACCAGAATCATGGTCGATCATTTGGATACGGCCATCCCGCTGCAAGTCAATCTCGCCATCAGCGGAATGGACCGCCTCGTGCGTGAAGTCGGCCTCGCCCTGCAGCGCCGCCAACGCGAACAGATGCAAGCGCGTCACGCCGCACTGGGCACCCTCCGCAGCGAACTCAACGGCACCATGACCGCGCTTTTACTTTCGGTCGAACTGGCTCGCGAAACTCCCGACCTTCCCTCCGCCGCCGAAGAAAAATTGCTCTCCGTCCACGATCTGGTACAAGGTCTCCGCCAGCAACTGGAAGGCGCATCCCAGGAAGCAATCTGATCGAGCTGTGTAGCGCGGACACTCCTGTCCGCGCAAACCTGAAACGCCTCTTCAATCTCCGTCCCATCTCCCTCGTTTACAAATCTCTACCCAAACAATCTGCAAGCCCCGCCCCAGTCGGCGTTCTTCTGGAAAGGAAAGGGAGGTTGTAATGGAAGACAGAACGACGGTGTTTTATGTTGACGACAATCCCAAATCCAGCCGGTTGCTCAGCGGCGTGCTCGAAGAATGTGGTTTCCGGGTCATCAGCCAGAACGATCCCCTCGAGGCGCTTGCGCTCTGCAAGCGCACATACTTCGACTTGGCTCTTCTCGATTACGAAATGCCCGCAATGTCCGGCGCTAAACTCGCCCAGGAAATCAAATTTCTAGCCCCGGACGTTCCCGTAATCCTGATTTCCGGCAAATCAAACCTGCCCTCCACCGAACTCGCCTTCGTCGACGCCCATTTCGGCTTCGGAACCTCTCTCGACGATCTTCTCTGGACCATGCGCATCCTCACCCGCCCAAAAGTCTTCACCATGCAAGATCATCTGGCCGGTCAGAGAGATCAGAGAGAGATGACCCGGTGGGCAGACTCAACCTGATGCCGAGCCCGTGTGGCGCGGGCCCCTCGCCCGCGTGCTCCCGAAAACGCTGTCTCAGTTCTTATTTGACCAAAGTCTGTCCCACCAAATTACGTGCCCATCCTAACGCCGCGCCTTTTGCGACGTTAGGATGGGATTCCATCGGCAGCATCTCCCATGGCCCCTCCGGGAAGACTGGTCTGCCTCTTCTTTCATCACAAATCCACGGTGAGCGCCATCACATACACTCAAACCGCCCCGCGCCACAATAGGCATTCGCTTGGGACAGCCCATGTGCGCCCGTCCACCATACGGCCCACCTGGCTGTCCCAAACCAGTTTTCGGAGAAATAATGCACACTAACTCCTTATTCCGGAATACTTTACCTCTAAGCCCTTTAGATTCAAAGACCCAGTCATACTTTTCCACCTAACTCCATGATTCCAAAAGACCGGGTACCTCGAGTTTTTTTCAGAAACCCCAATATGTTAACCAAAGAGTAAACATTCTCGCACCGAAAAAACCAGCCCCCAAGAAATCTCTTCCCTACAGCCGCCCTCGCCCCTAAACTGGAAAGCAAGCTGTCTCGGGGGTAAGACCCATCCCTCGAACCCGGGAGTTCTGTGCGCGTTTTAGTAACGGCCGACACCTTCAGCGGAGTTTGGACTTACGCGCGCGAGTTAGTCTCGGGCCTCGTCACCCACGGCGCTCAAGTCACTCTCGTCAGCTTCGGAGAAATCCCCCTCCCTCACCAGATCGCCTGGATGGACGGCCTGCACGGCCTCGAATACCATCCCACCGCCTTTCGTCTCGACTGGATGCAGGAGGGCGAGCAGGACTTACAGCCGGCCGAGGATTATCTCTGTGCCGTCGTCCGCGACACGCGTCCCGATTTCCTGCACTTGAACCAGCTCAGCTTTGGAGCCTTGCCCGTCTCCACTCCTCGCCTCGTCGTCGCCCACGGCGATGTCATCACCTGGTCGCTCAGCATTCACGGACGCGAACCCGCTGTCTCCGAATGGCTGCAGTGGTATCGCAAGACGCTGCTGGCGGGCATGAAGCGCGCCGAGGCCGTGGTCACGACTTCGCGCTGGATGGCACAGTTGCTGCACCTCGCCTATGGCGACGAGTTCGAAAATTACGTCATTCCCGCCGGCCGCAATCCCATCTACTTCAATCCCTTTGTGACCAAAGAAGAGTCGGTGCTCGCCATCGGACGCCTCTGGGATTCCGGCAAGCAGGTTTCCTTGCTCACGCAGCACAAGCACGGCCTTCCCGTCTGCATCGTGGGAGCCGACAACCCAATCCCCGCGCCCCCCGTGCCCATCCGCGCCGACGTGCGCGTCTCCACCGGCGAACACGAAATCTCCGTCAAGGGCGCGCAAACGGAATCGCAGTTGCGCCTGCTCTACAGCAAGTCGAAGATCTTCGCCGCGACCTCGCAATACGATCCCACCGGATTAGCTTCGATCGAGGCGGCATTCTCCCGTTGCGCGCTCGTTGCCAATGACACCGATGTCTATCGTGAAATGTGGGGCGATGCGGCCCTTTACTTCGAGCGCAACAATGGCGAGAGCTTGAGCGAAGTCTTGTCGCAACTCGACGGAGACCGCGAAACCGCCCGCCTCTATGGCACCCGCGCCTACAATCGCGCCCGCGAACGCTTCACCGCCCGCCGCATGGTCGACGACTATCTCCAACTCTACCGCCGTCTGCGCCCCTCAAAAGCCGCCGTAGCGTAAAACGGAGAAGTCCAAAGAGCGCCAACGCCCTGAGCATTAGCTGAGAGCTGAAAGCTTCTGTCCCTCAATCCTTAAACAAATTATCAAACGCCGCGCGCGCGTCATTGGGACGCTGGCTGGCTTTGCTCGACGTCTCTTTTTCCACCATCACGCGTATCGAATACAACGGGCAATCATTGCGTTTATCCTTCGGAGAAATGCGCGCGGGAATCGGCTGGTTGCATTCGAAGCGGCTCGAAGGATCGAAGTGTTCACACTGTTTACAGGCGTGCAAGTCAAATCCGCATTTCGGGCATTGCCCCACCGGATCGCTGAGATTCTGCAGCAGCGCCCCGCATTCCGCGCAGCGCGAAACCGTCCGCGTTCCCGGCATATTGATCGGCCGCGGCCCAAACGTATTGTCCTTCTTGGCCGGCGCCGCCTTCTCAAACTCTTTCTTCGCTCCGCCGCCGGAATCCTGATAGCCGTGCTGCCGATATTTGCGATCCGACAATGGTTGCCTCCTGAAAACATCTCAGCCTGAATAGTGCGCTCATTGTCCGCTTTTGAAGCCTCCCGCACAAGAGCTTCTTTAGAGAAAACCACCCGCGCAAGCAACCCGCCTCCATTGCCCGTCCTCCAATCTATGGCCCCGGAGAGAGCGCCGTGAATTGTCTTTCACAAATCAGGGTGCTACCATCCGATAGACGGAGAGAAAAATTTTGAGGAGGTAAGTATGGCGGAAAATGACGGCAACGGCTTCTTGTGGTTCCTGGCAGGGCTCGGCGTTGGCGCCGTAGTCGGAGTGCTCTACGCGCCGCGTTCCGGCGATGAAATGCGCGATGTCATTCGCTCCAAAGCGCAGGAAGGCAGCGAGCGCGCCCGCCACCATGCCCGCCGCGTACGCGAGCAGGCAAACGAGTGGGTCGATCGCGGCGGCGATGTCCTCAACCAGCAGAAGGAAAGATTCCGCTCCGCTTACGAAGCGGGTCGCCAGGCCTACAACGAAACCACCGCTCCCGCCGAGCCGGCCAAGAATCTCTAGAGCAATTCTCGCTTGGCTGTTTCGCGAAGGCAGGAACCGGAAGGGCACGACTTCCAGTCGTGCCGCTGGGAGTTCCAGTTAAATGCGGAGAAATTGGCGGCGTATAGTCCCAGAGTAACGATGGGTGCAGCTATGGATGACACTCTCCTGAAATTTTTTATCGCAGTGACGACATTCGCCGTGGTCGTGCAGGCCGGAATCTTAATCGGCCTTTATCTAGCCGTGCGCAAAAGCTCGGCCAAGATGGAAGCCCTCGCTCTCGAAGTGAAGAGCAAGGCTCTCCCCACGATGGAGAGCGTCCAGAATCTGCTGGTCGAGTTGCGCCCGAAGATCGACGTCCTGAGCACCAATATCCAGGAGTCCAGCACCGTCGTTCGCAATCAAATCAACCGCATCGATGCTGTCCTTACCGATACCCTCGACCGCACCCGGCTGCAGGTGATTCGCGCCGACGAAGTGCTGAACCGCACCATGGATAAAGTCGAAGACACCAGCGAAATGGTGCATAAAACCGTCGTCTCCCCGCTCCGTCAGGTCAACGGACTCATGGCTGCGATCAGCACCGGAGTCGATGTTTTCCTCGGCCAAAAAAGACGCCACCCCAAGAATGGCAGTGGCGCTCCACAAGACGAAATGTTTATCTAAGTATCGATGAAGTTGGATCGCGGATAGCTTTGCGGAACGCCCTCAGAGTCTGTTCAAAAACTCTGGATTCCCGCACCGAGGGAAGGGCACGAGTTTCAGAGGCTGCGGAAAAACTCCTCTTCGCGCCGGTTTGGGGAAGGGCACGAGTTCCACTCGTGCCGTTACTGCGGCCGAATCCACTGCTGCTTCCCGCTGCTGCGGGAATGTCCCCGCTGCTTCCCGCTCAAACCCATATACAGACACGGCCTTGTGCCTGAGCTTTATTCTTCCCCTCCACCGACCACTCGTTGGCTCCTCACATCGGGCACATCGATCGCGTGGACATTTTGCTCCGCCGCCAATTTCTGGAAGCCCGCAATATCAGTGTTCCGAACCTGCTCCCAGTGTCCTAACAATTCGTCGGTCTGCTTCTTCAACTTGTCGAACTCCTGATACTCGGCCGCCGTCGGAGCCGAGTCGGCAAATCCCGCCACCGCCATCGACAGAAACGCCAGCTTCGCGTCGATTCCCGGAGCATACGCCAGGGAATCTTCGCTCGCGCTGATCTTGAAATTGATCAGCGGATCGCGCACCGCAATCAGCTTGGCATCCAGCGCCCCCGCGCCATCGAACAACGCTTTCGTCGAATCGCCCGGCACCAGCCGTTTCTTGAGTTCATCCAGTTGCCCGCGCACATCTTGGATCTGGTTCACCGCCTCGTAGACCCGATTCAACTGCTCCCGCAGGTCACTCTCTAGTTTGAACTGCTTTTCCATATCGCTCTGCGGCGTCGTCACTCGCGGATCGATCTTCACTTCTAAAGGCGCCGTCATGCTTTTCCCGTCCGCCGTCAGGCGCACCTCGTACTTCCCCGGCAATGCCAGCGGCCCTTTCGCGCCGTCATTGTATTCCCACAGAAAATAACCCGGAACCCGGTTGGCTCCGTCATACCGCAGATCCCACACAAAGCGATTCAGTCCGTCTTCCGGCTTGATCTGCTTTTCTGGTTTCTTGTCATCGGGGTCGAGCGGCTCGTCGAGCGCCTCGTTCTTGCTGCTGGAGTACGTCCGGATCACGCGTCCCGCCGCGTCCAGAATTTCGATCTTCACTTCCTGCTTCGGCGCTTTCTTGCAATAAAAATAAATCACCGCGCCATTCGGCGGGTTCTTCCCTGCAAAAGACGAATGCGGCGGACCTTCGCCGCTGTGAATCCGATACGCCGTCGCCGGCTGGTAGAGATGCACATCCTCCGCCGCCACCGAATCGGCAAATTGCCGCAACGGCGAAACATCGTCCAGAATCCAGAACGAACGCCCGTGTGTCGCCAGCACCAGGTCATCATTCTTCACCACCAGGTCGTGAACCGGAACGATCGGCAAATTGATTTGCAGCGGCCGCCAATGCGCTCCGTCATCGAAAGAGACATAGACGCCGCGCTCCGTGCCCGCATACAGCAGTCCTTTTCTCTTCGGGTCTTCGCGCACCGCCCGCGCAAACGCCCCGTCCGGAATTCCATTCGTGATCCGGCTCCAGCTCGCGCCATAATCCGACGTCTTGTAAATGTAGGGCGCCAGATCGTCGTTCTGATGCCGATCGACCGCCACATAGGCCGTTCCCGCATCATGCGGAGACGCTTCAATCAGACTGATGCGGCTCCACTCGGCTAGGTCTTTGGGCGTAACGTTGGTCCAGTTCTTGCCTTCATCGCGCGTCAGCTGGATCAAGCCATCGTCGGTGCCCGCCCAGATCAATCCCTTCGCCAGTGGTGACGGAGCAATCGAAAACACGGTGTCGTAATATTCCGTGCCTGTGTCGTCGATCGTGATCGGCCCGCCCGAAGGCTGCTGCTTCGACTTGTCATTCCGCGTCAGATCGCCGCTGATCGCCTCCCAGTGCATCCCGCCATCGCTCGTCTTGAAAACGCGCTCGCCGCCGTAATAGATCGTATTGGCGTCCCACGGCGAGTTGACAATCGGTGCGGTCCATTGAAAGCGATGCTCGAGTTGAGCCGCGCCCCGCGCATCGGAGATCTCAGGCGACAGGTTGATGCTCTGCACCTGATTCGTGCGCCGGTCAAACCGCGTGATGTTGCCCTGGTAGTCGCCCGCATACACGATGTTCGGATCGTTTGCATTCGGCGCAATGTATCCCGCTTCCCCGCCTCCAACCTCGTACCAGTTATCCCGCCCAATCGCACCGTCGTCGCTGCGGCTGGCAATGGCGACCGTGGAATTGTCTTGCTGAGCCCCATACACGTAATAAGGCGTCCGCGTGTCCGTCGTGACGTGGTAGAACTGCGCCGTCGGCTGGTTATCCTCCCGCGTCCACGACTTGCCGCCATCCAGGCTGACCGTCACGCCTCCGTCGTTCGACGCAATCATGCGCTGCGTATTTTTAGGATCGATCCACAACCCGTGATTGTCCCCGTGCGGAACCTTGATCTTGTTGAAATTGCGCCCGCCATCCGTCGACTTGAAAAACTCGACATCCGCGATATACACCGTATTCGCATCCTGCGGATCGGCGATCACGTGCATGTAGTACCACGCCCGCTGCAGCAGCGAGTGGCTGGAATTCACCATCTCCCAACTGTCGCCGCCGTCATCCGAGCGGTAGAACCCTCCACCTTCCTTGGCTTCAACAATCGCGTACACTCGCTCGGAGTTTGCCGCCACTGCCAGCCCGATGCGCCCGTACGGACCCTTCGGAAGCCCCCCTCCCTCCAGACGCTTCCAGGTCGCGCCCCCATCCGAGGAGCGATAAATGCCACTGCCCGGCCCGCCACTCGACAACGTCCACGGCGTACGTCGAACCTCCCACAGCGAAGCAAATAAAATGTGCGGATTTCTTGGATCAAAGACTACGTCAATCGCTCCCGTGTTCTCGTCTTTATAGAGAACCTTGTCCCACGTCTTGCCACCGTTCGTGGAGCGGAACACTCCGCGTTCAGAATTCGGGCCAAAAGGATGGCCGAGCGCCGCCACAAAAACAATGTCCGGATTGCGCGGGTCCACGATCACTTTGCCAATGGCCCGCGAATCCTTCAATCCCACGCTCTTCCAGCTTTTTCCCGCGTCCATCGATTTCCAGACGCCGTCGCCCTGCGAGATGTTGCCCCGGATACAAGCTTCGCCCGTGCCGACATAGACCACATTCGGGTCCGACGCAGCTACGGCAATGCTGCCGATGGATGGCGCTCCGTCCTTGTCAAAAATCGACGACCACGTATTGGCTCCGTCCGTCGACTTCCACACGCCGCCGCCGGTCGAGCCAAAATAATAGGTGGTGGGGTCGCCCGTAATCCCACTTGCCGTTAGAGAACGGCCGCCCCGGAAAGGCCCGATGGAACGGTACTTCATCCCCCGGAAGAGCGGATCGCCCTCGTTCTTGTCATCTTTTTCCTTGTCGTCATTCGCCGGCGAGTCGGGCGTCGCGGATGCCTCTTTTTGCGCGGCTTCCAGCCTCCGGTTCCGTTCCTTCTGCTGGGGGAAAGTTAGCGTGGTGGAAAAAAGGACGACCAATACTAGCGCTGCGGCGCGCACGTCTACTCTTTGCATCATGAATTTTCAATGGCCCCGAACGAAGATTTGCTGCCCCTCATGGTAATGCCAGAAGTACAGAACGCACAAACGATTAAGACCAGGGTCGAGTTCAGAATCCAGAACTATCCCAGCGGCGCAGGATTTGTCCTCCGTGGCCGGACTCGGGCGCCAATCTCTTCCCCGGCAATGCCCTTAGGAGACGCCAATGGTCCCATTACCTCCGTCATCTCGTATGGGCGTCCGATTCGGGTGATGATAACGACGGTAGCTGGAGTCCAACCTGCATGGTTATCGACGACCTGTTGCGAATCGCCATGGAACGCCGCGCCTCCGACTTGCACTTAAAGGTTGGAAACTACCCCCACCTGCGCATCGATGGCGAACTTGTGCCCTTGACCGACCAATCGCGGGTCTCCGCCGAAGACATGCTGAACATGTCTTTCAGCATGATGTCGGCGCGGCAAAAGCAAAAATTTAAAGAAACCACCGAAATCGACATGGCTTATGGCGTCGCTGGCCTGGGACGCTTCCGTGTGAACGTATTTCAGCAGCGCGGCAACGTCGGCCTGGTCTTGCGCGTCATTCCCACCAAGATCCGCGCTCTCGATGAACTGTTTCTGCCCAAAGTGGTGGAACAAATCTGCGATATGCCCCGCGGTCTGGTCCTGGTGACTGGCGTTACCGGATCTGGTAAATCGACCACGCTGGCCGCGATGATCGACCGCATCAACTCGACTCGCGCCGAGCATATCATCACGATCGAAGACCCCATCGAATTTCTGCACCGCGACAAAAAAGGATACGTAAACCAGCGCGAGGTCGAAGTTGATACCCCCTCGTTCTCGGCGGCTCTGCGCGCCTCTTTGCGTCAGGATCCCGACGTAATCCTCGTCGGCGAAATGCGCGATCTGGAAACCATCGGCACCGCGCTCCACGCCGCCGAAACCGGTCACATGGTTTTCTCGACTCTGCACACCCTCGACGCTGTCGAAAGCATCAACCGCATCATCGCCATCTTCCCGCCGCCCGAGCAAAAACAGATTCGGTTGCAACTGGCGGCAGTGTTGCGCGCCATCGTCAGCCAGCGCCTCGTGCGCCGGTCCGACGCCGAGGGCCGCGTGCCCGCGGTCGAAGTCATGGTGATGACGGCCTACATCCGCGAATGTATTCTGGTGCCCGAGAAAACGCGCTCTATCCGCGATGCCATTTCCTCCGGCACGTCGCAGTACGGCATGCAGACCTTTGACCAGTCGCTCTGGGATCTGTTCCAGGCGGGCCTCGTAAATTACGAAACTGCTCTAGAGAGCGCCTCGAATGCGGATGAATTTAAATTGCGCATGCAGGGGATCGCATCGACGGCAGACATCTCGCGGCAGTCGATGCAGGCAGCCGGCTTTGGACGGTAACGCGAATGAGATTGAGTTTGTCCTGCTGAACCGTTGTTGTTTCTGATAATTGCTTCCTCCTTGAGACTTGGGCGCGCTTCGGCGCGCCCGATTTTTTGTGGAAATCGAGAGATAGATTTGAGAGTTTCAGCCGCAATTACCGCGCAGGATTGCGCTCAGCCGGCCGTCGACCCGCGCAGCTCGACCGGTTTTATAAGGGTGGGAAGTTGATTCAGAGGCATTCTGCGGTAGCGGACGGACGTGGCGTCCGCCCACGAACAGACTTAATTGGGCTTGCGGTACTTGCTGTCAGCCAGGTAGCGCAGCATGATCGCGTCCGTCGCGCTTTGAAACTGCTGCTCCATCTCCGGCACTTGTAGCGGAGCATCCTGGCGTATCGTCTGCCGGAATTTTTCTCCCATTTCGGAGTCGCTGTTCACCACCTGCATGTAAAACCAGAGAAAATGCCGCATCTGATCCAGCGAGGATTTGAGCATCTCGATGGTTTCCATCTCCGGAGCATCGGCCAGCGCTTCCATCAGCTCGGGGTCGGTCGGCGCCTGCATGGCCGCGCAGTTGAGTTCGCGTTGGATCATGCGCAGGTCATCGGTAACCCGCAAAATGCGGAGATGAATCTCTTCCATGCTTTCCCGGTTCTCGCGATCCATACGACCCTTTCGACCCAGTGTGCGTGATTGTGCGTCCTGATTAAGATCGCATCTTCGAAGTCTCGAAGATAGGTTCCCCGTGTTCATGAGCTTCGGTAATTGAAGTCGTAATTGAGGTTACCTTCGGTCGAAAGCCGCTTGTGGCGCGCCGTTTCAGCCGATGTCTCCGTTGCCTCGAAACCCCAGGCTGCGCCCGCCCCTTCGAATTTCGGGGATTGCGACCCCTCGCGTGGTGACGGGGCTTTGCCCCGTCCAATCCCATCTCGCACATGTTCGGCCAAGAACGGGAAGGGCACAAGTTCGACTTGTTCCGTAACCGCCGCCCCATGAATAGCGGCTTCCAGCCGCTGAGGGAACGCCGCCCTCCGAAGAAATTTTTTCCGCAGCCTCTTGAACGCTGAGTCCAAGCCACAACAAAAGCGATGCAACCGCTCCCGCTCGACCCCGCCAAAGCCGCGCTATGCCCAAGCGCCGCGCCGACCGCCCGCCGAGGAACGTTAACCCACCAGGGCCCGGTTGTGATACAAACGGTTTCGCAATGTCATCGGCACCGATCAGACTGGTGCGGGCGATTGGGCGCTGGAGCCTGGCCGCGCTGGTTATCAATTCGATCATCGGAAGCGGCATCTTCGGCTTGCCCGCAACCGTGGCTGGACTCCTCGGCAAGCGCAGCGTTCTCGCTGTCCTGATCGCCGGCGCTGCCATGGGCGTAATCATGGCTTGCTACGCCGAAGTGGCCTCGCAGTTCTCCGAGGCCGGAGGACCTTATCTCTATGCCCGCACCGCCTTCGGGCGCCTGACAGGAATTCTCGTCGGCTGGATGTTGTACCTGGCGCAAACCGCGGCTCCCGCCGCGAACGCAAATCTCTTTGTCATTTACCTGGCGGAATTCTGGCCCGCGGCCAAGCAACCGTGGCCTCGCTTTATGGTCCTCACGCTCTTGGTAGGCCTGCTCGCGCTCATCAATGGTCTCGGCGCCCGTCAGGGAACCGCAGTCAGCAACGTCTTTACGGTCGCGAAGATTCTCCCGCTTTTAATGGTTGTCTCCGCGGGCGCCGCGCTCACGATCTTTCACCCGGCATCATGGGGTGTCGCAGCCCCCCTGCCGGCCAGCACATGGATGAAAGCCATGGTCCTGCTCGTTTTCGCCTACGGCGGGTTTGAATCGGCACTGGCGCCGATGAGCGAGGCGAAGAATCCGGGGAAGGATGCCGCCTTTGCGCTCTTTGTCGCCCTCCTTGCTTGCACCGCGATCTATGCCTTGGTGCAATGGGTCGTAGTCGGAGTGCTGGGGCCGGGCGCGATCTCGGATCGCCCTCTGGCCGAGGTTGCTCGCGTTACCATGGGCAACCGCGGAGCCGCCCTCGTCGCCATTGGAGCGCTCGTTTCCGTCTACGGCTATTTGAGCGCCAAGATGCTCGGCATGCCCCGCGTTACCTTCGCGCTCGCCGAAGGCGGCGATCTGCCCGGTGTTTTTGCCGCCGTCAGCCGCAAATTTCACACTCCGTGGTTTTCGATCCTGTTCTTTGCAGCGGCCGTATGGGGCTTGGCGCTCGCCGGAAGCTTTGCCTGGAACGTCACCCTTTCTGTCGTCGCCCGCCTGTTCTACTACGGAGTGGTTTGTGCCGCTCTCATTGCCTTGCGCCGAAAGCAGCCGCTGGCTGCCAGCTTCCGCCTTCCCGCTGGCTCAACTCTGGCCGTCCTCGGAGTTTGCACTTCCGTCGCGTTGGCCACACAAGTAGATTTGAGCAAGTCGCTGATCCTGGGCGCGACTCTGGCAGCGGCGTTACTGAATTGGATCTGGGCGCGGAGAACTCGAACGGCGGAGTAGCATACCCGTTCCTCACTCTCGCAGGAGGAGCCTTGCGAAAGCTTCCAATCGTCATCGTATTCTTGCTCACGGGCATCGCCTGCTTTGCGCAACGCGAACCCGTGCTCAAGCAGATCGATCTTCCCCACCCTTATTATTTTCGCGAAATGTATTTGCCCCAATTGACCACCGGGCCCAGCTCGGCAGCCTGGTCTCCTGATTCTTACAGCCTCATTTACTCGATGGCCGGCTCGTTGTGGCGTCAGGAACTGCGTAGCGACCAGGCCGAACAACTCACCGCCGGCCCCGGCTACGACTACCAGCCCGACTGGTCGCCCGATGGCCGCTGGATTGTGTTCGCGCGCTACGACCACGACGCGGTTGAGTTGTGGTCGCTCGACCTGCGCGATGGGCAAACCCGGAAGATAATGTCTTCTGGCGCCGTGAATGTAGAACCGCGATTCTCACCCGACGGCAAACGTCTAGCTTTCGTTTCCACGTCGCCCAACGGCCACTTTCACATCTTCGTAGCCCAATTCAACGACGGATCGCTCAGCGACATCCAGCAACTCACTCCAGAGAACATCAGCCCCCTGCCTCGTTATTACTACAGTAAATTCGACCACGAAATCAGCCCCGTCTGGACCCGCGACGGCTCTGAGATTCTCTTCGTATCCAATCGCAACCACATTCACGGCACCGGCGGATTCTGGCGAATGAAGGCCGAGCCAGCGGCGCCCGCATCCGAGATTCACTACGAAGAGACGAACTGGAAGGCCCGCCCAGACTTATCGCCCGATGGCCAGCGCATGGTCTATGCCTCCTATCTCGGCGGAAGCTGGCATCAACTCTGGGTGATGCCCGCCGCTGGCGGAGACGCGTTTCCTATTTCCTACGGCGCGTTCGACAACGTCAATCCGCGCTGGTCGCCCGATGGATCGAAGATTGCCTTCATTTCCAATCGCAATGGAAACACTTCGCTCTGGGTCCAATCGATCCCCGGTGGAGATCAGACCGAAGTCGTCGCGCGCGACCGGAAATATCTGCATCCGATGGGACACATCTCCCTCCGCGTCGTGGACGATTTGACTTCACCGCATCCAGTCCCGGCGCGGGTTTTTGTCACCGGACCCGACAGCCGCGCCTACGCTCCCGATGATGCCTGGATGCACGCCGACGATAGCTTCGATCGTTCCGAACGCCCATTCGAGGCGCATTATTTCGACACCTCCGGCGCATCCGAGATCACCGTTCCAGCCGGCACCGTCCAAGTGGACGTCATGCGCGGATTCGAAAATCACTTTGAGCGCCGCACGATCGAAGTGAAAGCCGGCAGCACAACCCAGCTGACCGTGCGCATGGTGCCGCTCCTGATCGAAGTCGACGCAACCTCAAACTGGATTAGCGGCGATGCTCATGTCCACATGAACTATGCCGGGACCTATCGCAACACTCCCGCGCACCTGGTCGAGCAGGCCGCCGCTGAAAACCTGGCGATCGTCGAGGATCTCATCGTCAACAAAGAACAGCGCATCCCCGACATCGCGTATTTCTCGCCCCGCCTCGATCCCGCTTCCACCACCGGCCATCTGCTCTTGCACGGCCAGGAATTCCACACCAGTTACTGGGGGCATCTTGGATTACTCAACCTGACCCGCAACTTCATTCTTCCCGGATACGCTGCGTATCCCAACACAGCCGCCGCCAGTCTCTATCCCGCCAACGCCAACATCGCCGACATGGCGCACGCGCAGGGCGCGCTCGTGGGATATGTGCATCCTTTCGATACTTTTCCCGATCCCGCAAAAGATGACTCCCTTACCGCCGAGTTGCCCGCAGACGTGGCCTTGGGCAAAGTCGACTACATCGAGGTGGTTGGCTTCTCCGACCACAAATCGACCGCCGAAGTTTGGTACAAGCTGCTGAACTGCGGGTTCCGCTTGCCCACCGCTGCCGGCACCGATTTCATGGGAAACTACGCATCCTTGCGCGGGCCGGTCGGGCTGAATCGTGTCTACGCCGGAGTCGATCCAGGGCCCTTGAAAATCGATCCGTGGCTGTCGGCCATCAAGTCAGGAAAGACCTTCGCTACGAACGGCCCCCTGCTCCGGTTTTCCTTGGGTGGCCAAGCGATTGGCGGAGAAGTTCGCTTCGAGAAGAAACAAGACGTACACTTTTCCGCCGAACTGCACTCCATCGCTCCCGTCGATCATCTGCAAATCGTCTGCAACGGCAAAGTAGCCCAAGAACTCGCGCTGAACCGCGATCGCACCTCCGCGCAGGTTGACGGGTCAATTTCGATTGGCACGAGCGGATGGTGCGTTCTTCGCGCCTTCAGCGACAAGGCAGAATATCCCATCCTCGATCTCTATCCCTACGCAACGACCAGTCCCGTGTACATAACCGTGGCGGGAGCGCCGCTCCACAATCCTGCAGACGCAACCTTTTTCGTAACGTGGATGGATCGTCTAATTTCGGCTGCGCGAAATAATTCTTCGTGGAACACCGAGGCTGAAAAACAGTCGGTACTTTCTATGCTGGAAGAGGCGAAAACAAAGTACGAAAAGCTAGCGCAGTAAGGCCGCACCACCCTGCCTCCGCGCAGGCGAACTGCGCCGATCTCAGACCCGAGACAGCCGAAAAGGCGCACTCAGCAAGCGCGCGGGGAGCATCACCGCGGCCCAGACCAGCGCCAGGACTCCATGCACAGCAATTCCAACGATGCGAAACGGCAGCAAAAGCAGCCACACGATCGGATAGAGTATCAGCGCCAGCAGCGCCAACGGCCAGCACATCACGAAAAGAAAACACCAGAGCAGGAAGGCAACCATCGAAAAACCTCCTCCACAACGATGATACGCAGGGCACTTCGGGGAAGTTCCACTTCCTTCGCGACGAACGGAAATCTGAACCGCGATAGCTGCCGCTCTCACATCGTTTTCAGGTTGGAGCTGATCTTCAACTTCGCTTCGGTCGCTTTTTGAACATCGCCCACCGTCAGCCCAGGCGCAATTTCCTCCAGCACCAAGCCCTCCGGCGTCACTCGAAGATAAGCCATCTCAGTCACGATCGTATCCACGACCTTCACGCCCGTCAGCGGCAGAGTGCATTGCTTCAGGATCTTCGGCTGTCCCTCCTTGGTCGCATGTTCCATGCCGACGATCACGCGGCGCGCTCCTGCAACCAGGTCCATCGCTCCCCCCATGCCTTTGACCATTTTTCCCGGGATCATCCAATTGGCCAGATTGCCGCGCTCGTCGACCTCCATCGCTCCCAGCACGCTGAGGTCAACATGCCCGCCGCGAATCATCGCGAACGACTCGGCGCTGGAAAAAAACGCTGTGCCCGCCATTTCGCTGACCGTCTCCTTGCCCGCGTTGATCAAATCCGCGTCTTCCGAGCCTTCGACCGGATAAGGCCCAATACCGAGCATGCCATTCTCGGACTGCAGTATCACGTCCATCCCCGCAGGAACGTAATTGGCAATCAGCGTCGGCAAGCCGATGCCGAGGTTGACATAAAATCCGTCACGCAATTCCTGGGCAATGCGCTTAACGATGCGCTCTCGTTTGTCGGTATCTTTTGGGGCTTTTGGCAAAGTTGACATGTTTTCTTCGATCTCGCGCCGATCCTGTTACGTTGTTGCCGTCAGCTTTCTCACTGTCCGTCTTTCAATCCGTTTCTCAAATACGTCACCCTGGAAAATTCTTTTCACATACACGCTTGGCGTATGCACCAGATCAGGATCAAGCTCCCCCGGTTCCACCAGGTGTTCGACTTCGGCGATAGTGATCTTGGCCGCGGTCGCCATCATGGGATTAAAATTACGCGCCGTCTTGCGATAGACCAGGTTGCCCCACTTGTCGCCCTTCCACGCCTTGACGAAAGCGAAATCGGCTTGCAGCGCGCGCTCCATGATGTACGGGCGCCCGTCGAATTCGCGCACTTCTTTGCCCTCCGCGACCACCGTTCCGAAGCCAGTAGGCGTGAAGAACGCGGGTATGCCCGCACCTCCGGCCCGAATCCGTTCCGCAAACGTCCCCTGCGGAACCAGATCCAGATGCACGGTCCCGTCCAGCACCATCTTTTCCAGCAATTTGTTTTCCCCGACGTAGGTTCCAATATGCTTCCTGATCTGCCCGTTGGCGAGAAGCAATCCCACGCCAAATCCGTCAACGCCCGCGTTATTGCTGATCGTGGTGAGGTTCTTGACACCCTTATGGACCAGCGCGCGAATCAGGTTCTCCGGAATCCCGCACAACCCGAATCCGCCGACCATGATGGTGGCGCCATCGAACACGTCTTGAATCGCTGCCTCGGCACTCGCGACAACTTTGTGCATAGCAGGAGAATTCTACAAGGAGAATTGGTAATTTTGTAATCGGCCAATTTTGTAATGGATAACCAAGCTTTGAGTTTGCGGTTCACAATTACAAAATTACCCGATTACAAAATTACAAAATGTGCCCCCTCAGCGTTTCCGCGGAGGATTTTTCCTCAGTTCATGCGCCCGCTCAAACTCCGCCGCCAACTCTCTCGAGTCCAGATTTTCGCGGATGTGGGCCAGCCGTTGTTCCAGTTTGTGCAGCGCGTCGGCAAGATTTTTCTTGTTCGTAATGGCAATGTCGCGCCACATCGAATAGGGACTGCCAGAAATGCGCGTCATCTCGCGCAACGCCCGTCCGCCCACGTCGAGCACGGGCGCGTCGGAACCGAACTCATCAACCAGCGTCGCTGCCAGCGCGGTCGAAATCATCTGCGGCAGATGGCTGATCCACGCGCAAAAACGATCGTGCTGGGCGGGATCGACGACGGCAGTTCTGGCGCCCATCTTTTCCGCGCAGTGAATAAATTCTCCGCAGGATGCGGCGTGCACATTCTGCCCAGGCAGCGGCGTGAAGAACCACGCCGCGCCTTCGAAAAGGTCTGCATCGGCAAATTCCACTCCCGCGTTCTCTTTGCCCGCCATGGGATGCCCGCCGAGGAATCTTTGACCCGCGTTTCGCCCAAACGACTTCGCGGCGCGCTGAACAATTTCAGCCTTGGTGCTGCCGACGTCCGTTACCAGCGTCTTTGGCGGCAGCGCCGGACCCAGCCTGGCGATCAGATCGAGAATAGGAATCACGGGCGCTGCCAGCACCACCAGGTCGCTGCCGCGCACGGCATCGGTTGGACTGGTAGATCCGGCGTCGATCGCGCCGCACTTCTGCGCCCGCTCGAGCACAGGAGCGCGGTCGCAGCCCACGATGCGCCCGGCCAGTCGCCGTTTCTTGAGTGCGAGGCCAATCGAGCCTCCGATCAAGCCGGTTCCGATGATGGTGACTTGTTTGAAAGGCATTTGTAATTGGTAATTTGTTATTTGTGATTTTTGCTGTTCAATTACAAATTACCAATCACAAATCGCCCTACGCGATCTCGCGTCCCACCGCAGGCGCGATCATGCGAAGCTGGTCCATCAACTTCGCAAATTGTTCCGGGTACAGCGACTGCGCCCCATCGGAGAGCGCTTTATCGGGCTGATGATGAACCTCGATCAGCATCGCATCCGCGCCCGCCGCGGCGGAAGCAAGCGCCATCGGCGCGACTTTGTCCCGGCGTCCGGTGCCGTGCGAGGGATCCGCCGTCATGGGCAGGTGCGAGAGTTTGTGCACAATCGGAATCGCCGAAATATCCATCGTGTTGCGAGTGTACGTTTCAAATGTCCGGATTCCGCGCTCGCAGAGAATCAATTCGTAGTTGCCGCCCGCCAGCAGATATTCCGCCGAGCACAGCAACTCTTCGATGGTGGCCGCGATGCCGCGTTTGAGCAGCACCGGCTTGCGCACTTTTCCCAATTCGCGCAGCAAGTTAAAGTTCTGCATATTGCGCGCGCCCACCTGGAAGATGTCCACGTACGGCAACATTACTTCGATCTGCGAAATCTCCATGACCTCGCTGATCACCAGCAGTTTGAAACGATCGCCCGCCTCGCGCAGCAATTTCAGTCCGTCAGGTCCGAGCCCTTGAAAGGAATACGGCGAAGAGCGCGGCTTAAACGCACCGCCCCGCAGAACGCGCGCGCCTGCCTTGGCAATCAGTTCCGCGACCGTAAACAACTGCTCGCGCGATTCGACCGAACATGGCCCAGCCATCACAACGATCTTCTTGCCGCCGATCTCAATTCCGTTGGCAAATTTAACCACCGTGCCTTCCGGACGAAAATTGCGTCCCGCCAGTTTGTAGGGCGACGTGATGCGATGAACTTCCTGCACACCCGGCAGCATTTCCACTTCGCGAGTGTCGAAGTCATGAGGAACCCCGACGCCGCCCAGAACCGTCTGGCGCGCCCCGGTCGAGCGATGCACTTCAAACCCGAATTGCACCAGTTGATCGATCACCTGCTGGATCTGATCTTCACTGGCCGTATCTAGCATTGCGACAATCATGAATGCGCTCGTTTTGCCCGGCTGCGGCGCTGGAAGACAACCGCCGGCAGCGTTCCTGGGTAATTTCTCAGTTCTTCAATTCGCCTGACTTCAATCAACCTCGGCTTCATGCGTTGCCGTTTCCGAGCCGGGAGCGATTTCGTTCTTTTGGATGCTGCGCATCACGTCGATGATGCGCTCGTAAATCTGCGCGAGGTCGCGCTCAGCCAAGGGGCCGGTGCTGCTGCGGTGCACATTGGCAATCACCTCGCGCTCGCGGTCGGGCTCGTAAATCGGCATGCCGCTGTCGCGCTTCAATCGTCCAATCTCGACCACCGCTGCAGCTCGCTGGTTGAGCAGCGCCGCCAGTTGGCAGTCCAGGTCGTCGATTTTCTTGCGCCAGCCGGAGATATCCATAGAAGCTGCTAGCTGCTGACTCCTCGCCTCTAGCTTAGGCGTAAGCCGAACATCTCAGCGCGTTTAAGCCAGGGACTAGGAGCTAGCGGCTAGAAGCTGCCCTACAAATTCTGCCACACTTGCCGCTTCTCGTCCCGGATTTTGTTCGATGCAGTGGACGATGGCGCTTCCCACCACCGCGGCTTCCGCGAATTTTCCGACTGCCGCAAAATGCTCGGCAGTTGAGATTCCGAACCCAACCGCCACCGGAAGCCCGGTAAAACGCCGGATGCGCTTGACCAGCCCCTTCGCGTCTCCCGTCATCTGCTGGCGCGCTCCCGTCACGCCCGTTCGCGAGATCGCATAAACAAAGCCGGTCGAAACCTCGGCGATCAGTTTCAGACGCTCATCTGGAGAAGTCGGCGCTGCCAGAAAAATCGTGGCGAGGTCATGCTTCCGGGCCTCGCGGAGATATTCGCCGGACTCCTCGACAGGAAGATCGGTAATAAGCGTGCCATCAATGCCCGCGAGCCGCGCAACCTGGCAGAACTTTGCGAGGCCCATGCGCAGAATGGGATTGAGGTAAGAAAAGATCACCAGTCCGGCCGATTGCGAGTGTTCCCGGATTTCAGAGGCCAGCGTGAGCACCTGCTGCAGCGACGTTCCATGTTTCAGCGCGCGTTCGCTCGCCCGCTGAATTACGGGCCCATCCGCGAGCGGATCGCTGAACGGAACGCCGAGTTCAATGATGCTCGCTCCCGCATCGATGGCCGCAAGAATCACATCGCGCGTAGTGGCAAGATCGGGATCGCCGCAAGTGACGTAAGCGACCAGCGCAGGCTTCGACTCGAAGTGAAAAGGCATGAAGGATCAATTGTAGATTGCAGAGGTCAGATTGCAGAAGTAGGAACCTTGCCACATTGGCTGAAGAGTTGAAAGAGCTGAACATGAGCGCGGCGGAACTGGCGCGCAAGATCGACGTTCCCACGAATCGTGTGACGCAGATACTCAACGGAACTCGCGCCATCTCGGGCGACACCGCCCTGCGCCTCGCTCATTTTTTCGGCACGAGCGCGGAATTTTGGCTGAATCTCCAGAGCCTCTACGAGCTGCGGCTTGCGCAGAAGAAAGTGGTGAAATCCATCCAGACCCTTCCCAAGCTCGAACGACGCGATCTGGTTCGGGCGTGACGAAAAGCCCCGTCCAAGCATTGATCCCAGGTTAGCGCGCAAAAAACGCGCACAAACCCTTTGACAAGCTCAGGGTAGGCTCTGGGGCACCGGGCACTTAGTTACTTGTGAGCTTCGATAGCGTCAAAGAGATGCTTATACATCCGGCTACGAGCGCCAGCAGAACCAAGAGCGGAGCCAAGGTTGTAGCCTAAGGTATTTGCTCCGTCACCGCCTGAACGACTTGAATATACGTGTCCCGCTTGCGCTACGATGACGCCGTTAGCGTCATACGCAATGAAGGAAACGGCGTTATCCGTTTGCGTGTACGGTTCGTTTACGACTTGCTGGGAAGTTGTGGTGGTAGTTCCGTTGTAATCGCCGTTGAAGCTCCATGTAGACCCATAATTCAGGTTGGTAGCCGAGCCGTTGAAGCTCCCGTTAGTGTTTGATGTACCATTTACGGTTTTGACAACAGGCATAACACCGTTCACAACGTTGCTGTTCGGTGAGATGACGATAGCAAAGTTCTGTGCCCCGCTGATAGGCGTAGCCGATAGACAGATGTCCGGGTAGCGATTAGAGTTCTTCTTCAAGAACTTGCTCATGTGGGGCGTGTCCGTGGTAAGGTGAACGCCCGAAGACGTAGCCAGAGCCACGGCAACGGCTCTCTGGCAAGGTTGCTGTTGAGCGCTGACACAGAGACTCAGCATAAGTACTGCGAGGGTAAAAGTGATGGTTTTTAGCATGGTAACACTGCCTCCCGTACGGCGAAGCGGGAACCGCTAAGGATACTCTGCTCTCGCCGCTTAATCCAGCTTCAAATTCTCCCGCATTATCCCAATATCCTTATCCCCACGCCCCGAAACATTTACGATCACTACCTCCGACTTCTTCATCTTCGGAGCCCGCTTGATCACCTCAGCCACCGCATGCGCCGACTCCAACGCAGGAATAATGCCTTCGGTGCGAGCGAGCAGCACGGTTGCTTCCAGCGCCTCGACGTCGCTGGCCGGAACATACTCGGCCCGTCTGGTGTCGTGTAACTCGGCGTGCTCAGGTCCGATTGACGGATAATCCAGTCCCGCCGACACAGAATGTGTCAATGCGATCTGGCCCGACTTATCTTGCAAGACATACGAGTAAGTTCCCTGCAATACTCCCGGCGACCCGCCGCGAAAGCGCGCCGCATGTTCGCCCAAAGCCGAACCTCGTCCTCCGGCTTCGACCCCAATCAACTCAACTTTCTTATCTTTAATAAAGTCGTAGAAAATTCCAATCGAGTTCGACCCTCCGCCCACGCAAGCGATAATCGCCTTCGGCAGCTTGCCTTCAGCCTTCAGAATCTGCACCCGCGCCTCTCGTCCGATGACGCGATGAAAATCCCTAACCATCGTCGGATACGGATGCGCTCCCAGCACGCTGCCCAGCAAATAATGAGTTGTGCGGACGTTGGTGACCCAGTCCCGCATGGCCTCGTTGATAGCGTCTTTCAGCGTGCATGATCCGGAATTGACGCCGCGCACTTCCGCTCCCAGCAGCCTCATGCGGAACACGTTGAGTTCCTGCCGCCGCATGTCTTCCGTGCCCATGTAGACCACGCACTCAAATCCCAGCAGTGCACAGACCGTCGCCGTGGCTACTCCGTGCTGGCCCGCTCCGGTCTCGGCGATGACGCGATGCTTGCCCATGCGTTCCACCAGCAAGCCCTGTCCGAGGCAGTTATTGATTTTGTGCGCTCCCGTGTGGAGCAGGTCTTCGCGCTTCAGATAAATTTTCGCGCCGCCAAGTTTTTTCGTCAGGCGGCTCGCGAAAAACAGTGGCGTTGGCCGTCCCGCGTAGGTCTTCAACAGCAGGTCGAGCCGCTGCTGGAATTTGCGGTCGCGCTTCGCCTTTTCGTATTCACGCTCGAGTTCGTCGAGCGCAGCCATCAGCGTTTCCGGAACATACCGTCCGCCATAGACGCCAAAACGCCCGCCCGTCGAACCTTTCGGCCCGAGCTTCCCAGATGCGGGTTTGCGCGATTTCTTTGTTACCGTCGCCGTCGCCATCGTTAACTCGCCTCTTCCATTGCCCGCACCGCCTGCACAAAAGCGCGGACCTTCCGCGGATCTTTCTTGCCCGGTTCGTGCTCCACACCCGAGGAAACGTCCACGCCCCACGGATGAAGCAGGTGGATCGCCTCCTGTACGTTTCCGGGCCGCAAGCCGCCTGCCACGATCAGCTTGCTGATGCTGTTGATGATGCCCGCCCAGGGTTGAACTCGTTCCCAGTCGAACGTGCGTCCGGTCCCGCCCGGTTGTTCCGCGGTCGAGGAGTCTAGCAGCACGCCCGCAATCACGCCGGGGCGAAAGCCATGAGTCTCCAGAAACAGATCGCCGTTCTTGGCAACGTGAATCTTGTGCACGCGCTTGCCCTTGTAGGCTTGGTCCTGCTCGACCACGCCGGCCAGAATCGGATCCCACCCGACGGATTGTCCCGCAGGCGCGTCGAAAATCTTCGCTGGACAGGTGTGAAAGATGGTCGGGCGTTTGGATCCGTTTGCCAGTGCCCGGAACAGCGTGCGGCCAAATTCCAAGTCCTCGTCGCCGCTCAATTGCACCGCGGTGAGGCCTGCCTGGCCGACCGCATCGCGCACGCGGTCCACGGGATCGTTGACAAAGACCCCTACTTTTTCAATTTGCGGCGGCAGCTTGGCAGCAATCAGACTGGCGGTTTCCACCGTGACGTGCCGCGGGCTTTTCCCATGGAACACGAAGCCTACCGCGTTTGCGCCCGCAGCGGTCGCGCCGAGCGCGTCGTCGAGGTTCGTGATCCCGCAGATCTTGATCCACGTCATAAAGCCAGCTGTCAGGAACCAGTTGCCACTTGCTGGAAAAAGTGTTTCATCAATGCGCTTTGCGTCGGGCACGTCTTTACGCCCTGCGGAAAAACTCCATTTCACCCCGGTCTTCGAAGGGGCACGAGTTCCACTCGTGCCGCAACTGCCGCCCCATCAACCGCGGCTTCCAGCCGCTCGGGCGACTGCCGTAGGACGAAACCATTTTTCCCGCAGCCTCTTGAGCCGTTCCGATCATGGCCCCTAGAAAGGCGCCCTTTCACCTCTCAGGCTCCGCATTTCCCAAGCCGAAGCCTTTGTGAAATTAGTTGCCGGTAAACCTAATCAGTTACCGACCGCTGCCTTTGCTTCTTCCATCAACTTTGCCAGCGCTTTGCCCGGATCTTCGGCTTTCATCAGCGATTCGCCAATCAGAAACGCCTCAAAACCCGCAGCCCTTAAGCGCGCCAGATCATGGCCGTTGTGGATTCCGCTTTCCGCGACTGCCACGCACGAAGCGGGCATCTTCTCCGCCAGCTGAAAGGCAGTTTCCAAATCGACTTCAAAAGTCCTCAGGTTGCGGCTATTGATGCCGATCAGATCGCAGCCGGCGTCGATGGCACACTGCAGTTCCGCTGCATCATGCGCTTCGCATAAAACGTCGAGACCGTTCCCTTGGGCTGCCGCCGCCAGTCTCACCAGTTCTTTTTGATCGAGCGCGGCAACAATCAGCAAAATGGCGTCCGCGCCATTGGCTCGCGCTTCCAGAATCTGGAATTCATCGACGATGAAATCCTTGCGCAGGCACGGAAGCGAACAGTTCGCCGAGGCCTCCCGCAGATAGTCGAGCGCCCCTTGAAAAAACTGCTCATCCGTCAACACCGAGAGCGCGGCCGCGCCTTCCCGTTCGAGATCGCGCGCCAGCACCGATGGCTTGAAGTCGCCGCGGATCAAGCCTTTCGAAGGCGAAGCCTTTTTTAACTCGGCGATGACGGCGATCCCGCCCTGCGCCACCTGGCGCAACCGGTTGCCAAAGCCGCGCGGAGAGTGCGCTGCCGCCGCACGCTCCATGGCGCCCAAGTCGCAGTTCTTCCGGCGGAGCGGCAGGCGCTGGCGCGTAGCGGCAACAATGGAATCCAAGGAGGCGGGCATAACAGGGAGTCATCATTATACGGAACGCCCCCGATTTCGCGCGTTCGCCCGGCTCGGCCCCGAACCCGTGGGCTCCAACCGCCTGTCGGCAGGCGTCGGGGAAAATCCGACGGCTGGCTGTGATACTCATCATTGACCCGGCTTCCGGCGAGGTGCTATAAACGAGTGCTTTGTGCCGAAGTTTATGGCCGACACCCCGGCTATCGATCACGGCACAGGTTGTCCGACACGGCCAAATCGGCACTCCTATTTTTATTGTTTTTGGCGGTGGAAGCGTGTTCGGAACGCGATCGGAACTCCGGTGAAGGGCGCGCTCGCTGGCGGCGGAATCTCGGCAGCGAACCGTCTACGGCCCGGAGCATAAGACACGTCGCGACCCCTGAACAAGGATACTTAGGAGGATTTGAATGCGCACTTGGAACGTTAATCTTGCGTCCGCCGGACGCTGGTTTGCGAAAAGAAGCCTCGCGAAAAGAAGCTTCGCGAAAACTTCCACAACGCTTGCAACCCTGCTGCTTCTCACCGCCGGCTCCGCGCTGGCGCAACCCGCCGAAGAAGGCGGCGAGGCCGCTCTCAAACTGCCCGACCTTTCTTCCGTTTCTTTTCTCGGCATCGACGGCCATCGCCTGCTCATGATCGGACTCCTGTTCTGCGTCTTCGGCCTCGGCTTCGGCATGTTCATTTTCATGCGGCTGAAGAACCTCCCCGTGCACCGCTCCATGCGCGAAATCTCGGAACTGATTTACGAGACGTGCAAGACCTACCTCGTCACCCAGGGCAAGTTCCTGATGCTGCTGTGGGCTTTCATCGCAGCTATCATCGTCCTCTATTTCGGCGTGCTGCGGCATTTTGAAATTCCCCGCGTCGTGATCATCCTCGTCTTCAGCTTGGTGGGCATCGCCGGCAGCTACGGCGTGGCGTGGTTCGGCATTCGCGTGAACACCTTCGCCAACTCCCGGACCGCCTTCGCTTCCCTGCCCGGCAAGCCTTATCCCGTCTACCAGATTCCGCTCGAAGCCGGCATGTCGATCGGCATGATGCTCATCTCCGTCGAATTGCTCATCATGCTCTTCATTCTCCTCTTCGTGCCCGGCGACTATGCCGGCCCCTGCTTCATCGGATTCGCCATCGGTGAGTCCCTCGGCGCGGCCGCTCTCCGTATCGCTGGCGGCATCTTCACCAAGATCGCCGACATCGGCGCCGACTTGATGAAGATCGTCTTCAAGATCAAAGAAGACGATGCCCGCAACCCCGGCGTCATCGCCGACTGCACCGGTGACAATGCCGGCGACTCGGTTGGCCCGTCGGCCGACGGATTCGAAACTTACGGCGTCACTGGCGTCGCCCTCATCACTTTCATTTTGCTGGGCGTGAAAGAACCCGCGGTGCAGGTGCAATTGCTGGTCTGGATTTTCGTCATGCGCATCATGATGCTCGTGTCGAGCGCCCTCGCCTATTTCATCAACGGAGCCATCGCCAAAGGGCGGTTCGGCAACGCCGACGAAATGAACTTCGAAACGCCGCTCACCACGCTGGTTTGGCTTACCTCGATCGTTTCTATCGTCGCCACCTACGTCGTCTCGTACTTCATTATTCCCAACCTCGGCGGCGACTTAACCCAATGGTGGAAGCTGGCTTCGATCATCTCCTGCGGAACGCTGGCGGGTGCCCTGATTCCTGAACTCGTCAAGGCCTTCACCTCCGTCGAATCCCGCCACGTGGAAGAAGTCGTGACCTCCGCCAAGGAAGGCGGCGCGTCGCTCGGCATCCTCTCCGGTCTGGTCGCCGGAAACTTCTCGGCGTACTGGCTGGGTCTGGCGATGGTCGCCCTGATGTCGATTGCCTATCTTTTCAGCGGAATGGGCTTGGCCGTCGCGGCCACCATGATCGCCGCGCCTGTCTTCGCCTTCGGCCTGGTCGCCTTCGGCTTCCTCGGCATGGGTCCGGTAACCATCGCCGTCGATTCCTACGGACCAGTGACCGACAACGCCCAGTCCGTTTATGAACTCTCGATGATCGAGCAGGTACCCAACATCAAGGCGGAGCTCAAGAAAGATTTCAACATCAACGCCAATTTTGAGCGCTCCAAAGACTTGCTCGAAGAGAACGACGGCGCCGGCAATACTTTCAAGGCAACCGCAAAGCCGGTGCTGATCGGAACAGCCGTGGTCGGCGCAACCACGATGATCTTCTCCATCATCATGGCCCTGACCAATGGGCTGACCACGAACGTGGAGAAACTCTCGCTGCTGCACGCTCCATTTTTCCTCGGCCTCATCACCGGAGGCGCCATGATCTATTGGTTCACCGGCGCATCCATGCAGGCCGTGACCACCGGAGCCTATCGCGCAGTCGAGTTCATCAAGGCCAACATCAAGCTCGAAGGCTCCGACAAGGCCTCCGTTTCCGACAGCAAGAAGGTCGTTGAAATCTGCACCAAGTACGCGCAGAAGGGCATGTTCAACATCTTTCTTGCCGTCTTCTTCGGCACGCTGACGTTCGCTTTCGTCGAGCCGTTCTTCTTCATCGGCTACCTGATCTCAATTGCGATCTTCGGTCTCTACCAGGCCATCTTCATGGCCAACGCCGGAGCCGCATGGGATAACGCCAAGAAGATCGTCGAAACCAAGTTGAAGCAGAAAGGCACTCCCCTCCACGACGCCACGGTGGTCGGCGACACAGTCGGCGATCCTTTCAAAGACACGTCTTCGGTAGCCATGAACCCAGTCATCAAATTCACCACTCTGTTCGGATTGCTGGCTGTCGAACTAGCCGTTTCGCTAACCCGCGACCAGGGCACAGGCCTGACACATGCCCTGGCCCTCGCTTTCTTCGCGGTCTCCGTCTTCTTCGTCTACCGTTCCTTCTACGGCATGCGAATCAGTTCGGAATAGGTGAGTTTGCTGGCGTAGGGACGGACGCATCGTCCGTCCCATGGAAAGCGAGAAGCTCGCTGCGTAACGCGGAGTCGAACAAGGTTGGCGGTTCGGTAGGCCACGTCTCGAAAAGCGCGAGAAGTGGCGCACCCCTGGTTATTTCGGTCGACAGTCAAAAGGCAAGCCCGCGTTATACTTCTTCGTAAAAATGGCCCACCCGCCAGCGCTATAATTGCCGCGTTGAAGTGGCCCATCCGCCTGTGATGCTTCTTTGACGAATGGAGAACTGCGATGTCCGACGATCTGGCTATCCCTCTACTACTGTTGCTCATCATCTGGTGGCTCGCCGCCTCAGTTGCCGTATCTTGGGCGGCCGGAAGCCGGGGACACAATAGGGGCCGGTGGTTCTCGCTCAGTTTCTTTCTGGGGCCGTTTCTCGCTGTCCTGCTCTTGCTCGCCTATCCGTCCGCTCCGGCGTCCGATAGAGAACGTAAAACGGAAGGCAGTCTGTCCATCACGGGTGAACCCAGGATCTACTAGTGTGCTGGCGGGTGGGCCACATCAACGTCGGGTACACCACCCATTTCGGTTAATGTTAGAATGCAGACCCGCGTGATACTCCCCATTAAAGTGGTCCACGTGTCCGGGGCTAACTAGCATTTACGAGGTCGTCATGCCGTTCAAGAGCGAATATCTGACCGAGGTCGGTGTTACGCATTCGACTTACACGAACCAAGTGTCGGCAGCAAGCCGCGTCCGCAAAATCCACGGGACTGCCCGCACCGGTCCAATTAGTGGCAATGACGCCAACCAGCTGTGGGTTTCGTTCTTTGCGCCGCTCCTCCCTCAGATCACCGCGTTGCCTGCCACCCAAGCTAGCTATGATACCTTTGCCACAGGGCAAATGCTCGCTCTGGTAACCCGCCTTCAGCAGATGCAAAAAGGGGATTTCGGACATGCCCAGAAGATGTTCAATCTGTACCTGAAAGACTGTTGGGCTTTGAACAGTGTTCCAGCTCCACTGGAAACATTCTTGCATCTTCCGCTGGATCGCGCCTTACTTTCCAAACTCCTGAACATTCCGCCACCCTGGACCCGCTCTTGGACAAAAGTTGCTGTAAATCCAAACACGTCACAGCAGGTCGTCAACGCCTACCTGCAAATCCAAAACTCACTCCGCGCGCGCTGGCGGCAGCAACACATCACACGATGCTTCGCCACGCCGTTAGAGATGGATCAGTTTATATGGCATAGCGTTTAAGTTGAGCGGATAGCCGGGAGGATTTCACTGCGGTGTCATTCCACTGCCGCGTGCCCTGCTTCCATGAAGAACGGCGTCACCTTTTTGCGGCGGCGCTGGGAGGCCTGCCATAGGTCGTACTGGGTCTGCATGCCGATCCATAGTTCTGGGCTGGTGCCGAGGGCATCCGACAGCTTCAATGCCATGTCCGCCGAAATGCCCGCGCTGCCGTTCAAGATGCGCGATAGGGCGACCCGAGTTACTCCGAGGTGCTTGGCCGTGTCTGTGACCGATCTTGGTCCCAAATACTCCCGTAGAACTCTTCCCGGATGTGGCGGATTGTGCATGCGCATAAGAGCCTCTCAGCGATAGTACGTTAGGGTTCGTTGTCGCCGAGGAGGCTGCCTGCCTGACTGAGCACGACTGGCAGTTTAAGTTCCAGTACGTTCCAAACTATTCGATGATCAATTTCGGCGTAGCCGTGAATGAGAATGTTGCGGAAGGCGATGATGCGCTGATATTCGCCGATCTGGGAGGCCACGGCGGGATCGATTTTGGCTAATTGGGCAAGCGCCTCGCCAACGATTTCCACCTGCCTCTCGACCGCCGAGCGCAGCATCGGGTCGGCGCCGTAATCGGCGAAGGTCTTGCCCGCGATAAATCCAAGGGCCAGTTTGGCGGCCTGTGCGATGTCGTAAAGATATTTCTTCGATTCAATCCGCATAGACGAGCGTCTTGCTGGAATCGACGGCCTGACGGAAGTAGGGGTTTTGAATCGCGGAAGCGACTACCAGATCCACCGGCCGATGAAACAGCGCTTGCAGATCTTCGAGAAGTCCGAAGTAGGTATCCGCGTATTGATTGAGATCCAATTCCTGGAAACTTACAAGGAAGTCCAAGTCGCTGTGTGTGCCATCGAAGTCGGACCGGGCGGCGGACCCGAAGAGCTCGATTCGACGCACGCGGCGGAGGCGGCAGACGCGTTCCAGTTCCTGACGCTTTTCATCAATCAAGCGGTTCACGGCGTCCTCATCTCACCTCGCCAGTTTCTCCCTGCGCTACAACTGGCTCATCTTCGCCAAAAATTCGCTGTTACTCCCCGCCTTAGCCAGCCGCTCAATCAGCAGTTCCATCGCTTCCACCGGAGACAACGGATTCAGCACCTTGCGCAGCACCCAAATCCGCTGCAGGTCTTCCTTAGGAATCAGCAGCTCTTCTTTTCGCGTGCCCGACCGCTGAATATCAATCGCCGGGAACGTTCGTTTATCCACCAGTTTGCGGTCGAGAATGATTTCCGAATTGCCCGTGCCTTTGAATTCTTCGAAGATCACGTCGTCCATGCGCGACCCGGTGTCGATCAATGCCGTAGCAATAATCGTCAAAGATCCGCCTTCTTCAATGTTGCGCGCCGATCCGAAAAACCGCTTCGGACGCTGCAACGCATTCGAATCGACGCCGCCCGAAAGCACCTTGCCCGAGGGCGGAACAATCGTGTTATAAGCGCGCGCCAGGCGCGTAATCGAATCGAGCAGGATCACGACGTCGCGTTTATGCTCGACCAGTCTCTTCGCCTTTTCGATCACCATTTCCGCGACCTGCACGTGCCGCGCTGCCGGCTCGTCAAACGTCGAAGAAATAACTTCGCCTTTCACCGACCGCTGCATATCCGTGACTTCTTCCGGGCGCTCGTCGATCAGCAGCACCATCAGCACGACTTCCGGATGATTCGTCGTAATCGAATTCGCGACGTTTTGCAGCAGCATGGTCTTGCCGGCGCGCGGCGGAGAGACAATCAAGCCGCGTTGTCCCTTGCCGAGCGGGGTGAGCAGGTCCATGACGCGGGCGCTGATATTTTCACGGACGGTCTCTAGTTTCAGCCGTTCCTGTGGATACAGCGGCGTCAGGTTGTCGAACAGAATCTTGTTGCGGGCTTCGTCGGGCGACTCGAAATTGACAGCCTCGATCTTGACCAGCGCAAAATATTTCTCGCCCTCGTGGGGCGGGCGCACCTGGCCGCTGATGGTGTCGCCGGTTTTCAGGTCAAACTTGCGGATTTGCGACGGCGACACGTAAATGTCATCGGGCCCGGGCAGGTAGTTGTAATCGGGCGAGCGCAGAAAGCCGTAGCCGTCAGGGAGGATCTCCAGCACACCTTCAGCGAAGATGTGCCCTTCTTTTTCACTTTGCGCCTGCAGGATCTTGAAGATGAGATCTTGTTTGCGGAGGCCGCTGGCGCCCGGCAGTTCCAGAGATCGGGCGATCTTGGTCAGCTCGGTAATGTTTTTTTCTTTCAGTTCGGCAATGGTCATATTTACCTACGTGGATTTTCTTCGGGAGGGATTGTCGTTCCTCGTCGGGGGATGGGATTGCTTTGCCGCCGTGCGGGCACACGGCGGAGCCGCTTAAGCGGCTCGCCGTTGTGCTTCGGCAAAGTTCTCGGGTTCGCTCAGGATGTCATGACGTTCCGCATCGGCGATCTTGTCAAAAACATCGTTCATGGTTTCTTGAATGCGGGTGTTGGGACGATGAAATTTGCGCGTTGCCTTCGAGGCAAGCTGGCAAAGCATGTACCGGTTCCGCAATGTATGTAAGGCATCAAAAACGCGATCAGAGCGCATGTTCGGTCTTTCTCCTTCAAACGGAATAATTTAGGCTTCGATCCCATCGTCCGACCAGGAGTGATGGCCGATTTCGGTCGGCCAAGCGTGTTCGGACCAGCTTCAAGGAATTGCCAGAATTACTCAAATAGATGCCCCGCCCGACCCGAAAGTTGCTCAAATCTCAAAGGAGTTCAACAGCCGCGGGCAGAGGTTCGTCGGGACGGCAGAAACTGCTTTCATGTCCAAAGAACGCCTAAGTATAACAAACCGCTAGGACAGGTCAAGAAGAATTTGCGGTGCGCTGTCAACCGTTGCAGCTCCCCGCAAAGCCTAGACGCGCAACCTATTTAAGCGCGGTCAGGCGCGCCGACAGGCGGGACTTGTAGCGCGAAGCCGTATTCTCGTGGAGCACGCCCTTCTGGATTGCCTTGTCGAGCGCCGACACGGTCTCCCGGTAAGTCTGGCCTGCGACGGCCTTGTCGCCTTTTTCCAGGCTTTCGCGCATGCTCCGCAGAGCGGTGCGCAGTTGCGATGAGTTGGCCCGGTTGCGGGCGGTTCGCTTCGTTGTCTGACGGGCGCGTTTGAGCGCCGAAAAATGATTTGCCATAGCGGCTTGATTACCTTTATTGCCTGGTTTGCCCCAGGAAGATATTCCGGTAGGAACCGAATAGCCATTCTACGGGAGCAACTCGCAGCTGGTCAACCATATATGCCCCATCTTTGGAAGAGCCAGAACCCGCAAGGCATCTCAGAATTGCGAACGAAGCCTTGCCCCGAACTGCACGAGTAGCGTCGTCTGGACGACAAAATCGATGTCTTGTGTAGACGGCGGAACGCCGTAATAAGCAGCCGCGAACGATCCGGTGAGCATGCAGCGAATGCCTGCCTGCTCAAACGCTGTCGTGATTCTTCGGAATACTTCGGCAATACTCATGGGAGCCAAAGTGGCAATGGCGCCGGGAGAAACGCCAGCCGCAACAGTTCCCGTTCAACCTGTGCCTCCGTCCATTGCGGATGTTCGCGCCTGATTCCCTGCGGGCTAATTCGCGCGCGAACTCGCTCATCTCTAAAGCTAGCAGCATGCGTTGCTCTCCTGACATGGCACTCTGAATCTTAAGCTGGAGAGCTTGCGCCGCCGGGCTTGTATCGCTAGTCGCCACGGGCAGATGTTACCACGCTGTTGCGCTCTGCAATTTGGTTCACCTTCACAGCCGCGTAAACATCTCCTCCAGCGTTGCCGAAACCGACCCGAGCATCTTCACTATTAGCTGCCGATCCACTGCACGCAGTTGATCCAGAAGGTGGCATCGATAAGGGCTTGTTTTGGCGCGGGCAGCAATAGAAGACCCTACCGCACTCAACTATTTACGCAGCTATTTTTTCCCGCCGCCGTGGTGCTTGCGCCAGTCGATTCCGTCGGCGGCTCCGTGTTGCGCGATCTCGGTGAGAATGAGTTCGGCGCTCAGGCGCCGCTTGGTGAGATGGGCGGCGATTCTTTGTTTCACTCTTTTCGCAGGCACTTTTGGATCGAGGAAAACCAGTACCGAGGGCCCCGCTCCGCTGAGGGCTGCGCCGAGGATGCCGGATTCTCCCGTGAGTTCTTTGAGTGCGGGCAACAGTGGACAAAGCGGTGCGCGATAAGGCTGGTGAATACGGTCTTCGAGCGCCGAGGAGAGCAGGTCGCGCCGGTCCTGCGTGAAGGCCGCGAACAGCAGCATCGAATTCTGAATATTGGTGATCGCGTCGGCGCGCGAGTACTGGAAAGGCAATACGCGCCGGGCCTGCTCAGTGGAGACGGAAAGTTCGGGAACGGCGAGCAGCAGTGGCCACTTCCCTTTTGGCTTCACTTCGACCACTTGCGCTTGCACCTGGTTGGCCATGCGAGCCACGGTGAGCGCCCCCATCCAGCAGGCCGAGGCGTTGTCGGGATGATGCTCGCGCATGGACGCCTCGCCAACAATGCGGTCATTCTTCCAGCGCAGATGTCCGAAATGCACCGCCAGTGCAATTCCCGCCAGCCGCGCAGCCGCGGACGATCCGCACCCTTTGCCAATGGGAATCTCGTTTTCGAGGTGAATGCGCAGCGGCGCGATCTTGCGGTTCTCCGATTCGAGCACCTCGCAATACGTGGTGACGATCAGGTGGTTCTCCATGCGGCTGCAGATATGTGCGTCGCGGCCTTCGGCGGTGACAAAGAAGTCGGGCGCACGCTCGGCGCGCAGGCGGAGATGGAAATCGAGTGCCAGAGCGGCCGCGTCAAAAGCGGGGCCAAGATTGGCCGAGGTCGCCGGCAACCCCAGGCGCAAGGAACGGTCTAAAGATGCGGGACGTGAAGGCATAGTTTACAAGCAGCTCTCAGCACTCAGTGATGGGGTTCCCTCCTGAGACTGGGACGAGACCCTTTCTTGACGGTCTAGGCTAAACTATAGAAAAATAAATGCTTTAGCCAGATATGGCCTAGCCGGATTCCCAAACAGCGGCCACGGACGGTCGAACTGAGTTTTATACACGAATTGGCGGAGAACTGCCACGATTTTCTGCGGAACCGTGCCCGTTATGGGTTCAGCGAGGTCTTTCCTACGTGGGAAAAGCTTGCAAAATGCGCGCGCCAGCAGATTCCTTCTAACCTTCAGTGCATCACGAATCTCTCTCCGCCGCCTCCAGTGCCGCAATCACGGCCCCTAGATTGGCGTCGAGCACAACCGGGGCACGCTGCAGCGATTTTGCCAAGGCAGCCTCAGACTCGTCGGCTGTTCCCCTGAAAAGATCCCCGCGATGGAATTTGATGGTGAAATCGGGGTCTTTGAGCAAATGGCCGGTCAGAATCAGGACGACCGATTCCCCCGGTTTGACGAACCCGCTGCGGCGTAGCTTTTTCAGGCCCGCCAGCGTCACCGCCGACGCCGGTTCACAGCCGATTCCATCGGCTCCGATCTCGGCTTTGGCGGCGGCGATTTCGACTTCGGAAACTTGTTCGACTTCGCCGCCGGTCGCTTGCAGCACGCGCAGAGCTTTCTTCCACGATGCCGGATTGCCGATTCGTATCGCGGTCGCGAGCGTGTCGGCAGTCATCGCTTCCAGCTTCTTGCCGCCGAATTCGTGCACGCTGCGGTAGAAGGGATTGGCTCCCTTTGCCTGAATAATGGAAAGCTTCGGCAATCGCGAAATCAATCTCAGCTCCCGCATTTCGAGGAGCGCCTTGCCGATCGCCGAACTATTTCCCAGATTGCCTCCCGGAACAATGATGTGATCCGGCGGCTCCCATGCCATTTGCTCCATCAGTTCAATTGCCGCAGTCTTCTGGCCCTCGATGCGATACGGATTCACCGAATTCAGCAGATAGACCGGCTTCTGGCGCACCAGTTCATTGAGAATGTTCACGCATCCGTCGAAGTCGGTGCGGAGTTGGCAAGTGAGCGCCCCATAATCGAGCGATTGCGAGAGCTTGCCCCATGAAATTTTCCCTTCCGGAATGAGCACCAGGCTGTGCATGTTGCCGCGCGCGGCATAAGCAGCCATCGAAGCCGAAGTGTTGCCGGTAGAAGCGCACGCCACCCAGCGGAATCCGCTCTGATGCGCGGAAGAGGCGGCAACCGTCATCCCTGTGTCTTTGAACGAAGCGGTCGGGTTCATGCCCTGATGTTTGGCGTGGAGATTCTCGACGCCCACCCCACGCGCGCAGCGCGGCAGGCTATAAAGCGGCGTGTTGCCTTCGCGCAAGGTGATGGCGTGCTCTTTGGGAATTTGGGGCAGAAGCTCGCGGAAGCGCCAGACGCCGCTCTGGTCGAGAGCATCCGGCGACATGCGACGATTGCGCCAGAGAGTCTTCAGAGCCAACGGTTCCGCGAGGGATGCATCAGCGGCCCATCCGGGGAAAAAGAATTCGAGCAGATCGCCGCAAGCGGTGCAGCGGAAGTCTTGCGCGGCGGAGTCGGGAGTCGCGCCGCAGGCAATGCAGCGGAGGCGAGCGGTGGCTTCGGCGGTTTGGATAGTCGGCAACGGTTACGATCCGATCGACGGCGGCTTGAGAAACTCGCCTACAGACATGATACGGCACGCGCGCCGCGCCGAAATCCAAATCGAGTTGAGTTTTCGAATGCGGCGCGTAAGCGGACCGGGGCTCCCGCGCCACACCACCTACAACGTACTCCGCTGCAGCCTAATACTGCGTGCTGTAGACGACGCTGCTGAAATTTCCGTTGCTGTAACTGAAGCCCGCGCACCAGAGCTGATGATGACCTCCGGTGACCGGGGAATCGGCGCAGGAGCCCATCTCGTTGTTCGTGGTCACGTTGACCGACCACGTGTTACCGCCGTCGGTCGTGAAGTAAATGCCGCCAACATCGGTATACACATTGCCGCCGCCGGCCCATCCGACCTTGCTGGTCAGAAACAAAATCGAACGAATCGGCCACGGCCCGTCCAAAGTGCGTCCGCTCCAGGTGTTGCCGCCGTTGGTGGTCACGTGCATCCAGCCTTCAACGTTGGGCGAGATTTCGCCACCGCCCACCCATCCATCTTTATCGTTGAGAAAGAACACAGGACCATCGAAGACGGAGTCGACGGAGTTTCCGCAAGTCCAGTTTGAGCCGCCGGTGAGGCTGGTGCAAAAATTAATGCCTGAAGCGCGCGCGTGGAGATTCGTCAGCAGAGAAAACTGCGGATCAAACCAAGCGCCATCGGGATTGGCATCCGCGCTATTCCAGTCAGCCAGCGTAGCGCCGCCATCGGTCGTGTACTCGGCCATCGTGGCAGAATTGCCGGAGGCGGCCAGCGGCATGATGATGCCATCTTTTGCCTTGACGAAATGCACCTGCTGCAGAGCCTCAGGAGTGGGGCTTGCGTCATCGCTCCACGTCTTACCACCATCTTCGGTCCAGCGGTAGACGCCGTAAGTGCCATTGGCGGAATCATAAAAGCCGGAGATGATCACCTTCTCCGCGGTCAGAGCGTCCACACCGTAGAAATAGTCGCTTCCACCATTGCTGAGTACCTGCTGTTCCCAGTTACTTCCGCCATTGGTTGTCTTCCAGACTTGACCCAGCTCACCGACGGCGTAACCAATCTTCGATGTTGGAAAAGCAACATCGTGAATAATCACTCCGGGAAAGGTTGCGAGCAGCTTCCAGGTAGGGGTCGCTTCGGCATTGGCGGGATCAGGCTGAACGATCCCTTCATGCCGCGACAGGGGACGACCAGCGGAAAGCTCGCGCGCGGGCGCGGCGACGGGCACAGCTCGCGAAACATGGGAAACCGGGCTCGCTACTTCCTGAGAAAACAAGAACGCTGTAATGAGTGAGAACGGCAAAAGGCAAAGCAGCCAGCGGCGCATATGCACCTCCTGAAGTCAAAGAACTCGAAATATTAGCACGGGCGCTGGGCCGGACCGAATCCCAAACATCGAGGAAGATTTACGCGGCGTGCAATCCTTATGCAGAATTTTGCAACTCTCGGTACTCCAGGATCTGTCCCTCCCGGGCACCGGTGTCGCTTCTGGCTTGACAGCGCTTTCGCTGAGTGACAGGCTTTCACGCGAAGAACGATTCGATCCTCTCGTGGATATGATCGTTCGCGGACCGATTAATAAGTCAACCGAAAGAGGTCATAATCAGCTGGCTCTAACTATCAAGTTAACTATCACAAAGGAGGACGCCCAAATGAAAAGAACAGTTACTACTTGCATAGCGTTATTAGCGTTGGCAGGATTAACAGTTTTGGCATCCGGCCAAACTTACACCACGACCCACGACGGCGCGCGCGTCGTGACCATCAGCCCGTCAGATGCAGCTGTTTCGGAAGCAACACCAGCCAACGACGATCACGCGAGCCTTAAGACTCTCTTTAGCAATCTCAGCGACTATAAGTATGCACCTTACTTTTGCTGCGCTGGATTTGTAATTGCCGGACCCGATCCGAAGTTCGGCCCTGGTCCTTCTTGGGTTGCGCTCCCGATCACACCCAAGGCGAGCGTCGCGCTCGTTCAGGTTGAAGCTCCATTGTTTAACATTACCGGAGCGGTTTCCGTCGCAGTCTGGCTGGCGGCGGACTCCAGCGGAGTGCCTGGAGATACCATCGCCGGGCCCATCGATATCGACAACTTGCCGCCGATCTTCCCCTGCTGTACGCTCTCCACCGTGAAATTCGCGGACATCCCTCTCACCAAAGGGACAACATACTGGATTGTGGTCGGCACCGATTCAAATTCGACAGACTCGAACGACAGTTGGCAATTCAACACCACCGACATGAGAGCCCACCCCTTTGCCATCTACGGCAGCAACGGGACCTGGACTGCCAGTGGAGGCGCACTTCCAGCAATCGCCATTTTTGGAAAATAACTGTTCCCCGGATTTTCGACCGACTTCTACCGCAGGTAGGAGTTGGTCTTATTGATCCAGTCGGCGCGCGGCGGGTTAAAGATGTCGAGATCGACGGTGTCCGCCAGCGCCTCGGCGCTGTGCGGCATGTCGGGAGGAATGGTCAGAACTTCGCCCGCATTCACCACGATTTCTTTGCCGTCAATTCCGAATTTCAGCGCGCCTTCTAAAACATAAGTAATTTGTTCGTTGTGATGGCTGTGTTCGGGCACGATGCATCCTTTCTTGAGCAGCACGCGCGCCAGCATCACATTCTGCCCAACCACGAACTGCAGGCCCAGCAAAGGCTTCAGCTCTTCCACTTCGATGGCGCTCCATGGAATGTGCCGCAACTCGGCGCGGCGCTTGCCCTTTGGAACCGTGGCGTTGAGGGCAACCTTCTTCGCCGGGTTTCGCGTCTTGGCGGTTTTGTTCGCCGCTGATGGTTTCCGCCCCGATGTTTTCCGTTTTTTCTTTGTCATAAAATGCTCGTCGAAGAATATTACAAGCGCCTTGCTCCAGCTTAGGTGCGCAGGTAATCTTAAGGGATTCCAGCTTGATTGAGGAGAGGTTTTCCAGCCCATATGCCAGCCGCCCGTTACATCTGGATCGAAGATTCCCTGAAGCCCGCCAGCGAAGGCTTGGTGCCCTTCGTCAGTGCCGCCGTGCAATACGGATTCAGCGTGTTTGAAGGGATCCGCTGTTACTCGACCGATAAGGGTCCCGCCGTTTTTCGCCTCGACGAACACGTGCAGCGCCTGCTCGATTCCGCCCACATCGTAGGCTTTCGCGATCTGCAGGTGACGGCTCAGCAGGTCAAGACTGCCATCAACCAGACGATTGCCGCCAACGAATTTTCTTCGTGCTACATCCGTCCCATGATTTATCTCGACGGCGCGATGAGCCTGACCGTCGAGGCCGGCCAGCCGCGCTTTGTGGTCGCGGTTTGGGAGTGGAAACAATTTCTCGGCGCCGAAGCCAAGGAGCGCGGTATTCGCGCCAACATAGCTTCCTTCACCCGCCTGCATCCGAACATCATGATGACCAAAGCCAAGGTCTCGGGAAATTACGTCAGCTCGATTCTCGCCAAAACCGAGTCGCACCGCGCCGGTTTCGATGAGGCCATCATGCTCGGCCCCGACGGCTACGTCGCCGAATGCACCGGCGAAAATCTTTTTATCGTGCGAAACAACGCGGGCAAAACCACCATCAGCACCACTCCGCGAGCCGGGATTCTGGAGGGCATTACTCGAGACAGCCTGATCACGCTGGCTCGCGATCTGGGCTACTCCGTGGCCGAAGAGCCGATCTCCCGCGACCAGCTCTACATCGCCGACGAAGTATTTGTATGCGGAACGGCAGCCGAAGTCGTCGCGCTGCGGGAAATCGATTTCCGCGTCATCGGCGATGGCAAGGCTGGTCCCGTAACCCGAGCCCTGCAACACGAGTTCGACAAAGTCGTGAGCGGCCGGCACGCGCGGTCGGCCGAGTGGCTAGCGCCCGTGCCCGCGCTGAATGCGGCAGCGGTAAAACGCTAGAAGGTTCTGAGTAGGGACTCAACGCTCCGCTTCTCCACAGGAGATAGACAGATGAAGAAACACAAGTTCCATCGGGAGACCGAGGCCGTCCACGGCGGCACCAACCTAGACAAGAAAAAAGGTCCGCTAGCCACGCCGATCTATCAGACTTCGACCTTCGAGGTCACCGACATGCAAGAGCAATTGCGTGTCACGCCCACCGACCAGTTCTACACGCGCTACGGCAATCCCACGAACACTGTGGCCGAAAATGCCATCGCGGAGTTGGAAGGCACCGATGCCGCGCTCTTATTCTCATCCGGCATGGCCGCAATCACGACTTCGATTCTTTCCCTGGTCAAGGCCGGCGACCATATCGTGGCGCAGCGCGATATTTACGGCGGTGTGACGAAGTTCCTTTCGCAGTGGCTGCCGAAAATGGGGATCGAAACGACTTTCGTCGATACCAACGATATCGAACAGCACGAGCGCGCCATCCGGCCCAACACCAAGCTCCTGCATATCGAATCGCCGACGAATCCGACGGTGCGGGTCGTCGATCTGGAGAAAATTGCGGCGCTGGCCCGCAAGCATGGCATCCTCACGACCATCGATTCCACGTTCGCCACGCCGATCAATTGCCGCCCCGCGGAGTGGGGCATTGATCTGGTGCTCCATTCGGGAACGAAGTACTTCGCCGGGCATTCCGACCTGATCTGCGGCGTTGCCACTGGTCAACGCGATTTGATCGAGCAGATCCATCACACGCGCACGACGCTCGGTTGCTGCATCGATCCCCACGCCGCGTTTTTGCTTCTGCGCGGAATCAAGACGCTGGCCGTTCGCGTCGAGCGCCAGAACCAGAGCGCTCTGAGGATTGCCGAATTCCTGAGCCAACATCCCAAGGTCACGCGCGTGCATTATCCCATGCTGAAAAACCATCCCGACTATGCGATCGCGAAAAAGCAGATGGCAGGAGCGGGCGGCGTGTTAAGCATCGAGGTGGAAGGCAACGGCTCCGACGCCTGCCGCGTCGGCGAAGCGCTGAATCTTTTTATTCTGGCGCCCAGCCTGGGCGGAGTCGATTCGCTGGTATCGATTCCAGTGCTAACGTCGCACGCCATGATCGCTCCCGAACTGCGAAAAAAAATGGGAGTGACCGAGAAGATGATCCGCCTATCGGTCGGCATTGAACATGTCGACGATTTGATCGCAGACCTGGAGAAGGGATTGGCCGTGCTGAGTGGCACGCGCAAAGAGGCGGTGGTGGCGGATTAGCGCGCCGCCTGCACGCACTCCAAAATTTCCGCCTCGCTCAGCGTATGGTCGCTGGACTTGGCGCACTGGTAGATCCGGTCGACGACTTCTTCATTCGATGGAAGTCCGCGATGCTGCAGCCAGAACAGAACATTGGATTTTCCGCTCATGGGTCCAATATCGATGATCTGTTCCAGCCCAAAGTAGTGCGAGGGCACGCCGGAATACACGGTGTTCGCCAGCTCGATGTCTTTTTTCTTATACGCCTTGATCAGAGCCGCGGCGTGAACCCCGGTCGCAGTGCGGAATGCATCCTCGCCAACCACTGGGTAATTTGCCGGAATCGGAACGCCCGTAGCGACCGAAACGGCTTCGCAATACCTTTTGAGTTGGGTTAGGTCTTGCCGGTCCCACGGCGCAATGCCCATGAGTTTCAGGTTGACCAGCATCTGATCCATTTGCGTATTGCCGACGCGCTCGCCGATGCCGAGCGCCGTCGCATGAATGCAATGCGCGCCTGCCACTAAAGCCGCCATCGCGTTGGCCGTGGCCAGTCCGCGGTCGCAGTGGCCGTGCCACTCAACCCGAATTTTTTCACCGGATGGCTTCACCACCTGTTCCAGCACGAACTTGACCAGCGCAACCGTGCCCATGGGAGTCGCGTGGCCGGCGGTATCGCAAAGCACCAGGGAGTGTGCCCCGCAGTGGATGGCGGCGGTATTCAACTGCTTCACCGTCTCCGGGTCGCAACGCGTCGTGTCTTCGGTGACATACATGACTTCCAAACCCTGGGCAACCGCGAATTTCACCGCCTGTTCGGTCGTTTGCAGCAGAAAGTCGCTGTTCCAGCCCTCGGTGTACCGGCGAATCGGACTCGTTCCCAGAAACGCAGCGACCTCGATCGCCAATCCGGTTTTCTGCACAATCTCGGCGATGGGGCGGATGTCGTTTTCGTGCGTGCGCGCCGCGCAATACGCCGTGATCTTCATCTTGTGAGCGACAATCTCGCGCGCCAGAGCGGTCACGTGCTCGACCGCGCGGGGGCCGGCCCCTGGCAGCCCGAGGTCGAGCGTGTTAATCCCGAGCGCTTCCATCAAATGCAGAATTTCAATTTTTTGTTCGATCGAGGGATCTCGGACCGAAGGCGATTGCAGCCCGTCGCGCAGAGTCTCATCGGTCAGGCGCACTGGCCCCGGCGGATGCAGCGACTGCGGATACAGAGTATTCCAATCGTAGATCAGCTCAGAAATGTTCACGGAAGCCGGACCCCTCCGGCCTGATGTTTTCCATTACCCCACACGATCCAAGGTCAAAGAACAATGAATTCAGGTGTAACGCTATGCTTTTTTCTCTTCCTTCGGCTTTTCTTCTTTCGGAGGAACCGTCAGCCCGAAGACCGAAAGCTGTCCCTTGCCCGCTACGTTGATCCCGCGGGGATCTTCTGGACTGGGCAAGTACAGCGTCTGGCAAAATTCGCAACGATAGACTTCGGCATCGGAGCCCCATGCCTTCTGCACGCATCCACACTCTTTTTCGAGCACGTCAACGGTGTAGAACCAGCGTTTCAGGTGTCCACCGCAGAACTTGCCCTTTTCGTTCTTTTCATTGCAGGACCGCTGACCCGTTTTTTTGATCTTAACCTTGTGGTTGGGTAGCTGTGGAGCCGCGCTCGTCACCGCAATCTCCGTGTTGCCGGAAGCCATGGAGTCTCCTGCGCGCCTTGGTCAGGCGGCTTCCCGCTATTTTACTCAGCATTGGTCCTTCGACCAAGGGACGGAACGCAGTAGCCGAACACACGCAGGACGGCGAGAGGAGTCTGACGGTATTTTTGACGCGCTCAGGGGTGACGCTTCGCCGCGCCTGAGTTCGAAACCTGGTGCGCCCAGCGCATAGCCTCGTGCGATGCCTCCGAGACAAAGGACAGGGACAGTTTGAGCTGTTTGCCCAGTTGCGTAACCCGTTCCCAGTCGCCAATTTCGCGGGCCACCATGAGGTCGTAAACCGGCGAAAGGGGTGTGTTTGCGTTCGTCTTCCCAGCCAGTAGCTGGGCCTTGATGGCGGGGTCCAGGCACAGTTCGTCGGTCAGCACTCCCATCGGTACCGCCAGAATCGCATCCATCAGCGAGAGCATGCCCATCAGGAACAGATCGGAGGTGCCATGTTCGACTCGAGGAGAAAGTAGTTCGCAGAATCGCGCGCGCACCAACGATGAGAGAACCAGGTCTGAAGATTTTCCCTGACCCATCACCAGCGTGGTCGCCATTCGTATCCAGCGGACCGACTCGCGCTCGCCCAACAGGTTCAGGGCGTGGCGTACCGACAGCACGGCCGTCGGTAGTCCCAGAAGCGGCGAGTTCAAATAGCGCAGCAGCCGAAAACAGAGGGCGGGCTCGCGTTTGACGAGTTCTTCGATCTCGACAAAATCGACCTGCGTCTTTGAGATTGCGCTCAGCAGACGGACATACGTGATCTGGTTGGCTGGAATTCGCCGGGCCTGAAGACTCTGTGGGCGGCGAAAAAAATAGCCCTGAAACCGGGTAAAACCACGCTTCTGCGCCGCCAGAAATGTTGCCCGCGTTTCCACCTTCTGGGCGACCATGTGGCAGCGCGGACTGGCATAGAGAGCGACCAGCGCGTCGCTCTGCTCGACCGGGACCTCCCTCATGTCCACCTTGATGAAATCAGCATAAGGAGCAAGAATTTCCCTCTTGTCGCCGGGGACAAAGTTGTCCAAAGCAATCGCGTATCCACTTTGAGTCAGCCGCTCGCACGCCTGCCTGACTTCTTCATCGCCGGGAACGGTTTGCTGAATCTCCACCACAACATCGCTGGGAGGCAACAAAGCGAAATAGTCCGTCAAGAGCATCTGGCGCGTGCAGTTGATAAACGCTGGGTGTCCGTCGCACAAGACATCGAGCCCGACCATATTCAGCGCGTCAATGGTCGCGGAAGTTGCCCGCTCACCATCGGACGCAAAACGGTCTTGTCCGGGGCCCTCGCGAAAGAACAGCTCGTAGCCGACTACTTTCTCGTCAGCCGTAAGAATTGGTTGCCGAGCAATCCAGGGACTGGACTCAACGGCGGAAGGTGCCTGAGCGGTGCCATCCATACCTGATCTCTATCGGCAGTTCAGCCATAAACTTGAGTGTGCACCGGCCACGAAGCCTTTTTTCTAACAATTTTCTAACTAATTGATCGCACCACGCTTCCTCCATCGCCCTTCGGAGACGACAAGGCCACAGCCGCTCTGTTTAGGGCTTGGAATCGTGCGGGTTTTCCAGGTCCTGAGTCCGACTTCTCAAATCGGAACAGTATGTGTGAGATACGCTGGATGCGATCCCGTTTCAGCGAATATTCCACTTCGACCGCCCGCAATCTGTCGACATCCCTTGACGGTTCGGTGCACAATGGCTGCGGAAGGCCGGTGCAAGTCCGGGAAACAAAAGGGAGCAGAGCCAATGGGAACCAACGATCGGGACCGCGAACTGGGTATGGGGCGCGACATTACACGTCGCGATTTCCTCAACGGAGTCGGCATCGCGGTCGGGTCCTCTCTGGTCGCAGCTAACTCCAGTTGGCTGCACGCCTTAGGTATGCCGCAAAACTCGGCTCCCCCGTTCGCGCCGGAAAAAGATCCCGCCTATAACCCCTCCGGCAAAACCGGCATGCGCGGCAGCCACGACGGTTCGTGGGAGGTGGCCCACGATCTGCGCGACGGCAAGAGCCAGGCTTGGGCCGACGCGTTGGACGACGGCGAGTCCTACGATCTGATTATTGTGGGAGCCGGTATCGGCGGCCTCGCGGCGGCGCACTTCTACCGCAAGGTTGCCGGGACGCAAGCCAGAATTCTGCTCCTGGACAACCACGACGACTTCGGCGGCCACTGCAAGCGCAACGAGTTCCAGGCAGGAAAGCGGCTGCTGCTCGGCTACGGTGGTACGCAGTCCATCGAGGCGCCCGGTAATTACAGCAAAGTCTCCATCGGATTGCTGAAAGAACTTGGGATCGACGTCCACCGCTTTTACAAATACTACGACCAAAAGCTGTTCGACTCGATGCACCTGCAGGAAGCCGTATTCTTTGACAAAGAAACCTTCGGAAGCGATCGCCTGGTCTTCCAAAAAGGCCTCCATTATTTTGGCGTCCGCTTTACCTTGGAGAACGTCGCCGCCATGCCGATCGCGGAAGCCGCGCGCAAGGATCTGGTGCGCCTGCAGCACGACCGCGTCGATTACATGCCCGACCTTACGCCGGAACAGAAGAGAGTAAAGCTGATTAAGACCAGCTACAAGGATTTCCTGCTCCAATACGCCAAGGTTCATCCCGACGTCATTAAAGTGTTTCAAACCGCGACCCACGACTTATTCTGCGTCGGAATCGACGCTGTCTCGGCACACGATTGCGCCCGCGAAGGATTCGCGGGCTTTCAGGGAATGCGTCTGCCCAAGAGCCATGAGCCGAACGCCGAGTTGGATGAGCCTTACATCTTTCATTTTCCCGACGGCAACGCTTCGATCACGCGAATGCTGGTGCGATCGCTGATCCCCGGTTCCCTTCCCGGACACACTATGGAAGATATCGTCACCGCGGCCACGAACTACGCTCGACTTGACGACGCGTCCTCTCCCGTTCGCCTGCGCCTGAACAGCACGGCCGTAAAGGTCAAGCACGTCGGCGATCCGGCCAATGCGAAGGAGGTCGAAGTCACCTACGTTCGTGGCGGACAGGCCCGGCGCGTTCGCGGCGCCCATTGCATTCTCGCCTGCTACAACATGATCATTCCCTACCTGTGTCCCGAAATGCCTTCGAAACAAAAAGAGGCGCTCGCGTATTGCGTGAAGCTGCCTCTCGTTTATACCAATGTGCAAATCAGTAACTGGAAGGCCTTTCAGAAACTCGGCGCCAGCGCAATGTACGCGCCCGGGTCGTATTACACCAACGTTACCCTGGATTTTCCCGTCTCGATGGGCGATTACCACTACCCCAGTGCGCCGAGCCAATCCTGCCTGCTTCATCTTCTTCGCACGCCTTGCGAGCCCGGTCTGGATTGCAAAGAACAATACCGCGTAGGCCGCTACGAACTCGTCAACACAAAGTTCGAGACCTTCGAACGTCACGTGCGAGACCAGCTCGGCCGCATGCTCGGGGCCGGCGGATTCGATCCCGCGCGCGACATCGAAGCAATCACCGTCAACCGTTGGCCGCACGGATACGCCTACGAGTACAACGCGCTGTTTGAGCCTGTTGACCAGCCGGAATCCGAGCGCCCGTGCGTCATGGGCCGCCAGCCCTTCGGAAGAATTAAAATCGCGAACTCGGACGCCTCAGGTCATGCCTACAGCGATGCCGCCATCGATCAAAGCTATCGCGCCGTGCATGAGATCGCCGGAACGGCCGGCTAGCGCAGTTCTCGAGTTGCTGTAGAGAGCTAAGTCCGGGGACTGCGCAGCTTCACGCATTGCCGAGAAACTCGTGTGGTGACGGGCTATTCCCCGACCAAGCGACTCTACACCATGGTGGGGCGCGAACGGGAAGGGCACGACTTCAGTCGTGCCGCTACAATCCTTAACCATGCGGGCTTTCGCCACTGAGGGCACGCACTCTGCACCATCACGAAAAACGCTCTGACGGCCACTCAAAATACTTTGCGCGGAGGAGCCTGATCCGCGCCGACGCGCCCGACGGTGATTTCGGCGACGAAGTAGTTTTCGCCCTGCATAGGCACGCCAGCCATCCGCCGCAGCATCGCGATCTGTCCCACATGCGTAAGGGCATCGGCAATCGGACCCTGAAACAACTTTTCGGCGGAAGCTTCCAGCGGCTTGTCCGACGCCAGATAGTCGTCGAACTTTTTCAAAGCGGTGAAGAAGCGCTCGCATTCTCTTTCCCAGGCCAGCGGCGTTGAATCGTGCCACTCCCGGCGGCCATCAGCCATCGAAAGAGCCCAATCCATCAGGTCTCCCATGTGCGCAAGAATTTTCGCCGGAGTGCGCGAAGTTTCAGGGGAGCCGTGTTCGGCAAAACCTGGCCCAGCATCGCGGAGAGCCTTCGCTCCGCGGTAGGCTAGAGTGGCCAGGGTGTGACGCAAAAGCGCGCGGGATTCGCTCATGAATTCTTTTCCTTTATTGGATTGCGGTCTTCGCCAATCATTTTCATCTGGAATCGCATTTCTTGCCACTCCTCGGAATTGTCACCGCTCCCTACTGCCGCCGACCTCTACCGCCAATCTCTGGAAAGCTTGCCCTCGCGTTGCCGACTTCCACGTGGCTCTGCTACTTTGAATGGTCCTGCTCGCTATCTGCTTGCTTTTTGGGAGAAATGTATATGCCAGCCATCAAATTCCGCGGTGTGGATTTCATCGACTTCGATACTTTGCTGAACGACGACGAACGACTGGTGCGCGACACCGCCCGCAAGTTCATCGAAGACAATCTCGTGCCCATTATCGAGGAATGCAACCGCGCCGGCCGCTTCCCTCGCGAACTGGTCAAGCCCATGGCCGACCTCGGATTCTTCGGCGCATCCCTCAACGGCTACGGCTGCGCCGGCATGTCGAACGTCGAATACGGCCTGGTCACGCAGGAACTTGAGCGCGGAGATTCCGGCGTGCGTTCGTTCGTCAGCGTGCAATCGGCCCTGGTCATGTATCCCATTTACACCTTCGGCAGCGACGAACAGAAAAACACCTGGCTGCCCGCGATGCAGAAAGGTGAAAAGTTAGGCTGCTTCGGATTGACTGAACCCGACTTCGGCTCGAATCCCGGAGGCATGCGCACGCGCGCCCGCAAAGTTGGCAAGGAGTATGTGCTCAACGGCGAAAAAATGTGGATTACCTCAGGTACCATCGCCGATGTCGCCGTCATCTGGGCCAAGGTTGAAGACGACGGCGATAAAGTACGCGGATTTCTGGTCGAGACCGACCGTCCCGGCTTCAAGGCCGACGACATTCATGGCAAATGGTCGCTGAGGGCATCGGTAACATCCGGCTTGTCATTGCAGGACGTGCGCATTCCCGAGTCGAACCTGTTACCGGGATCCGGCGGCTTGAAGTCTCCGCTGATGTGCCTGAACCAGGCACGCTACGGAATCTCATGGGGTGCGGTCGGCGCGGCCATGGCATGTTACGACTGCGCCCTGCAATATTCATTGTTGCGAAAGCAATTCCGCGATCAGCCCATCGCCTCGCATCAACTCGTGCAAGAGAAACTCGCCTGGATGATCAACGAGATCATCAAAGCCCAGTTACTGGTACTCCAAGTAGGCCGTCTGAAAGACGCCGGAAAAGTGCAGCACCAGCACATCTCGATGGCCAAGCGAAATAACGTCTGGATGGCCCTCGAATGCGCCCGCCTCTCACGCGACATTCTAGGAGCCAACGGCGTAGCCGACGATTACCCCATCATGCGCCACCTGATGAACCTCGAAAGCGTAAAGACCTATGAAGGAACCCACGACATTCATACCCTGATCATCGGCGCCAGCGTAACCGGGATTGACGCGTTCTAGCATGAAAGGGAGGAAATCAGTTGGTCGAAAATGTAGGCGAAAGTGCCCTTCAGAATTGCACCAGGCGGGGCCGGTTTGCCGAACCGGCTTAACCTTCACCCGTACAACTCCCCCAGCAACTCATAAGCCCGCCGCATATGCGGGATCACAATGCTTCCGCCCACCACCAGCGCCACGTTGATTGCTTCCTCCTGCTCGGCGCGCGTTACGCCCAAACGATACGACTGAATCACGTGGTAGTTGATGCAGTCGTCGCAGCGCAAGCAAGCCGACGCCACCAGCCCCATCAACTCCTTGTATTTCGCGGGTACTGCGCCCTCTAAATAAGTGTTGTGGTCCAGGTTATAAAAACGCTTCACCAGAAAATTGTCGGCCTTATCTACGTTTTCGTTCAGCCGTGTGCGCGTGTCCAGAAAATGTCGAGCGAGTTCGCTTTTCTCGGCAACCTGCTTTTCGGTAAAGAGATAAGTCGGTTCTTTGCGCTCAGTCGTCATGAGAAAAAGATTAGCAGAACATTTGCGCGCGCCCGCTCCGCTCCCGTCGCTCCACCCACCCCTCCATCTGTGACGCCCGCCCTTCCCTAAGCGGCCCGAACGGTCTATATTTCCTAGTCGCATTTTTATCGAGGAGGCATTCATGGCAACCCAGACCCGTCCCGAACCGCATGCCAAGAATTTCGGGGAAAACATTGAAAGCGATCTGGCACTGGAATTTTTGCGCGTAGTGGAAAATGCGGCCATCGAGTCGGCACGCACCATGGGCCAAGGAGACCGTCCCTACAGCGATCAAGTGGCCACCGAGGCCATGCGCAGAACCATGGACACGGTCCCGATGCACGGCACCATCGTGATCGGCGAAGGCGAGCGTGACGAAGCGCCCATGCTTTATATCGGCGAGCAGGTCGGCGGCCCGTACGGCGATGGCCGCCAGTGTCCGCACATCGATATTGCCGTCGACCCACTGGAGGGCACCAACCTCTGCGCCACCGGCGCCGCCGGGGCGATCACCGTGCTGGCGGCCTCGGAAAAAGGCGGATTGCTGCACGCTCCCGATTGCTACATGGAGAAGATCGTCGTCGGCCCCTCCTGCAAAAACGCGGTCGAATTAGACGCGCCCGTGGCCGTCAACCTGAAAAATATCGCGCGGCGTTTGCATCGCGGCGTGGAGGATCTGGTGGTGATCGTGCTCGACCGTCCGCGGCACGAGAAACTGATCGCCGACATTCGCAAGGCCGGCGCCCGCATCAAGCTGATCGGCGACGGTGATCTCTCCGCTGGCATTGCCGCTGCCGTGGTTGGAACCGGCGTCCACGCGGTCATGGGATCGGGCGGCGCGCCCGAGGGCGTGATTACCGCCGCCGCGATCCGCTGCCTCAACGGATACATGCAAGGGCGGCTGGTGATCGACAAGCCGGAACTGGAAGAGCGCATCGCGAAGATGGGAATCAAAGACGCCAAGCGAGTTTACGAGGCGGAAGACCTGGCTCCCGGCAAGCAACTGATCTTTGCCGCCACGGGAGTCACCGAAGGCGCGCTGCTGAAAGGCGTGCGCTTCTTTGGCGAAGGCACGCGAACCTCTTCTGTGATTCTGACTCTGAGGACTGGCCGCGTGCGGTTCATCGACAGCATCCATCTCGACAAGGGCCCTGACGTGCGCGTGCGCTTCTCATAGGCTCGTTGTCAGTAAATACCGCGAATTTTGGGAGGCCTTCACCGGCGAATGCTTCCGCGCCGAGTGGCGCGAGCATCGCCATTCGCACCTTTTTCGCTCTTGCTCCTCGATCTTGCTCTTCTATTCTTTGACTCTTTGCCGTCATAATGTCAGCAATGAATGCTGCCGGTCGAAGAGGCGTCGGGCTTGAATCCACTCTATTGGTTCTGCTGATCGCGTCGTCATTCGTGCTTCGGCTCTGGGCGCTCTCCGAGGTCCGTGGCTGGGACGAAGCAGTGTATCTGCAAAACGCCGAAGTCATTTGCTGCGACAAGGCCAACTACTCCGAACTGGACAGCCGTCCGCCGCTGCTCTCGATTCTCTTTGCCGCGGTCTTCAAGATCTGGAACCACGTGTATGCCGCGTGCATCCTCGCAGCTTTGCTCAACGCGCTGGCTCCCGCCTTCCTCTACTTCAGCGGGCGCATGATTACCGGACGGCTCCCGGCTGCCCTCGCAGCACTGCTGCTCGCCTTCTCGCCATTTTTCGTCGGCGTTTTTCCCACCGGATTCTATAGCGACGCTACCGGCAACGGATTGCTTTCCGATAGCCCGGCGCTGACCTTAATTGTGCTGGCCTTCTGGCTGCTGCTGCGTGCCCTGCGCAAGCAGACCGATTTGCGGTTCGCCTGCGCCGGATTCGTGCTGGCGCTCGCCATACTCATGCGCTTTGCCTCGTTGTCGACCGTTGGCTTGCTTTCGCTGCTGGTGCTCGCCGCGAACCGCTGGTGGCGAGCGGCCTTAGCCTGCGGACTGGGAATCGCCACCGGCATCGCTCCTTACTTATGCTGGTCGCGCCTCCGCTACGGCGGGTTTCTGACGACGTTTCGCAGAGGTTGGGTAAACTTCGACGGTCCAGGCGAATCGCCATTCTATTACGTGAAAAATTTCGGCAACATTTTCTCCTGGATTACGCTGGCGGGGCTGGCGCTTTGGATCGCACACTGGGCTTGGGAAACATCGAAACGTAGAGCGCCCGGCGATCGTGATTCCGGCATCGACCCGAACGTGCAAATTTCGCGCCGGATGCAATATTTCTTGTGGTTCTGGGCGTTGACTTTGTTTATCTTCTTTAGTTCGCTGCGGCATAAAGAGCCGCGCTACATCATGCCGGCAGCGCCGCCCTTGTTTCTGCTGGCGGGCATTGGACTGAGCGCCCTAGTGCAAGGACGGCAAACCGCCACCCAACGGAACATTCGACAGACGGTTCGCTGGCCTATTCAATGGGCCGGAACCGCGCTCCTGGCGGGCGCCCTCGCCTACACCTTTCTCCCCGACCGCCATCGCTTCGACGATCCCTTTGTCGATGACGAAGAATCGGAAGAAATGCAAGTCTCAGATTTTTTGACTCGCACCGTGCCGCCGTCGACCCTGCTGTACTCGAATTTCAACTATCCCGTGTTTGGCTGGCTCACGAACTTAACCATCCATCGTCTGCCCGAGAGCGGCCCTGCTTTATACGACGCCCTCAGCCATCTGCCCAGCAATGGAATCCTGATCGCCTACAAACCCAATGACGAGATTGCCGAGCCGAGACCCGAATGGCTCGACTCGAATCCTCACTTCCGCCGCTTCCACGATTTCCCCGGACTCATGCTGTACGAGTACCAGAAGTAAAGCCTGCCCAGCCCTCGTAGGGCGGACGCTCCTATCCACCGTCGTTGACCGAGATTTGTGATTTTTTTCGGAACTATGGTTTCGGACCACGATTTTGATCTCTTCGGACTGACCCGCACCCGAGGGTACCCCATCCTTGCGCGTTTTCTGCGCAAGGGTGGGATTCCACGGCACCATCCCTCTTTGGGTTTTCTACGACTCATAATGCCGCCTTCCCGTCGTCCGCCTTCAAATCGCGGAGCAAGTTTCGAAGCCCCTCCGCATAAGAATCGTGGCAGCGGAGAGTTGTGTCCGCTCATACGCGTCCGAAACTCATACGAGTTCGATGTCGGTGAGACGGAAGTGCTCTCCCTTGGCTAGCAGTTTCTGCGCGGAGGACTTTGCCATGGCATAGGCGAAGCAGTCTCCGAAGTTGAGTCCGGCGGCGTGGCGGCCTTTGCCATATCTGCGCCATGCCGAGCGCGCGATCTCGACTTGCTCGGCCTCCACTGGAACCACTTCGAACTGTGCGCGCACCAGGAAGAGGTCGAACTCGCGGCCGGCCGCTTCGCCGCGTTTCGCCTCGAGCACGATGCCGGTCTCCAGCGCATTGGCCGCTGAGAGCAACTTCGTCTCCGCCTGAAGAACGTATTGCACGAAAGCGTCGCGCTCGGGTTCTGCGAGGAAAATGGCGACGAGCGCGGAAGTGTCCAGGACCATGGGATGCTAGCGCGGAAGGCCGTCGCTGTCGTAGCCGAGAATCTCGTTCGCGGAGCGGGGATCGAGAGTGGGAAGCGCGTCCACGCGGCGCAGGGCTTGCCCTTATTAAGGGTTTCCCTTATTATGGGTGCATGAACATCACCCTAACGCTCGACGACGATCTGGTCAGGGAAGTCCGTAAGATTGCGGTCGAGCAAGATACTACGCTGACCGGACTGGTGCGCGCACATCTGCAAGAACTGGCCGCTGAACATGCGAAATCGGGCCGCAAGCGCCGCGAACTGGAAGCGCTCGAACAGAGTTTCAATCTGCTCAAGGTCAACATCGGGAAGCCGACGTGGAAACGCGAAGACCTGCATGAACGGCGCTGATTTCCTGGACACGAACGTCGTCGTGTACGCGTACGACGAACGCAGCCCGCAAAAACAGGAAGTCGCGCGCCGTCTGCTCAAGGGCGGCCTGAGCGGGAATATCGTAATTTCGACGCAGGTTCTGTCTGAGTTTGTCGCCACCATGCTACACAAGGTTTCGCCGCCAGCCACGGCTGATGCAGTCATGCGTGGGTTGGAAGCTTTGGAGGTAATCCGGCTGGTCGTTCCGGACGCGGAGTTGGTCAGGCGCGCCGTCGAGGCCCGCGCCGCCTACGGCCTCCACTTCTATGACGGAATGATCGTCGCCGCCGCCGAACGCGCGCGGTGCAAACGCATTTTGTCGGAGGACTTCAGTGCAGGCCAGGAGTATTTCGGCGTCACCGTGTCGAACCCGTTCCGGTAGCGGAAGGAAACCGAAGCAAGCCCCCTAAGTTGTTGAAGAATAAATATTTTACCTCTAAGTCCTTATTCCTCAAAGATCTGGCGGAAATCGCCTCTAAATATATGATTCTAAAAGACCGAGTCTAGGGGGGACCAAACACCTGCCCCAACGCGAATCGTTCCACTACTCTTACGCAATTCTCCTGCTACAATCGCTAGCCTTATGATTCAACGGAACTTCCTGCCCGACAGAAACGTACTTCTGCTGTGCTGTTAAGGATTTGCGCAGCGCGCGGCGAATCCATCGGTCCCTCGCTCGCTCCGCATGACCGCTCAATCGAGTTGCAGCGCGACGGCAAGCAGTTCAACCGCAGTTCACGGAGTCGGTTTTGGAAGAAGCCCAGGTTGTCGGATTGCTCGTCCGTCGCTGCATTGGAGGCGATGCTGCAGCCTGGGAAGAAATCGTGCAGCGCTATCACCGCCGCATCTACAACGTCTGCTACCGCTTTGCCGGAGACTCCGACAACGCACAAGACCTCACCCAAGAGGTCTTTATCAAGATGTACCGCACCCTGAATACATATGACGCTGGTAAGGGCGCGTTCATGACCTGGGTCACGACGATTACACGCAACCTCCTGGTCGATCACTTTCGCAAGTCGAAAGGCGACCGAATCACGGACTCGCTCGATTCAGCGCCTTCCGAGCGGGAAGATGCTCAGCCGCTCAGCGAGCAGATCGCAGATCGAGGATTGCCTCCGGATGCAGCCGTGCAGTCGCGGGAAACGCGGGAAATGGTGCATTCGGCCTTGCAGAAACTGTCTCCGGAATTGCGCGAAGCCGTGATTCTAAGGGATCTGCAGGACATGGACTACCGGGAAATTGCCACGGCTTTGAGGGTCCCCGAGGGGACCGTCAAGTCACGAATAAACCGCGGACGCGCGGAACTAGCGCGCCTCCTACAACGTACATATAAGCAGGTGATGTGATGCCAGAGGAAACCAAACACGGGACGCCCAAGACACCGGATGAAAGCCGGGACGGCCACGGCTCCCCGCTCGAATGCGCGGAGTTCGAAGCTCTGCTGAGCGATGCCATGGACGGAGCCGAGTTGAGTCCATCGCGCATGAACATGAATCACGAAGGCTTCGAAGCTCATCGGCGCTCGTGCGCGGTTTGCGGTCCCTTGTTTGCCGACGTTCAAGCAGGACGGCAATGGCTGCGGTCGCTCGATGCGGTCGAGCCTCCCGCTTACATGGTGCATAACATTCTGGCAGCCACCAGCGGAGTCATCAGCACCCGGACTCTGGCCGCAACACCTGACGGCAGAACGACTCCGTTCGGCGAGCGGCTGCGCGAGCGCTGGGATTCATTCTTCGCTCCGTTGTCGGCCTTTGTGCGGCAGCCGCGGTTTGTAATGTCGTTCGGGATGATCTTCTTCTCCTTTTCGCTGGGGCTGAGTGTGGCGGGCGTAAAGCCAAAGGATGTGGCCAAGGTCGATCTCCGGCCGTCGGCATTGCGGCACGCCTACAACGATGCCCAGCTCAAGGTGGTGAAATATTACGATAATATTCGTTTCGTGTACGAGATCGAATCGACCCTGCGCGAGCTGAAGCGGACCAACACTCCCGCCGAGCCCACGCCCGTTTACCCGAAAGAAGAACAGAAAGAAAATCGTAAAAACGATACCAGTGGACAACCAGACCAGAGACAGGATCGCAACTACTCCCAGGATTACAACCAGCCGGTTCTAGCCGCGCTGCGTGATGGGGTGGGGAAGGTTCCACCTGCCGTGACGGCGACCACAAATCGGAGGTTTGTATGAACTGCGCCAATCATGCTGATGCGTCGGCAGTGGCCTATTGCCGCACTTGCGGAAAGGCACTGTGCGCGAACTGTACTCGTCCCGTGCGGGGCGTCATCTATTGCGAGGATTGCCTGGGAGCAAAAATGGAAGCGGGAGCCCCGCCTGCGAACACGACGGGATATACTCCGGTCGCCTTCAATCCGTCTCTGTCGGGGCAGGTCCCCTTGCCGCCTCCTCCAACTGTGAGTGGCAGCGGTCCGAACCCTACCGTCGCGGGAATTCTCGCTGGATTTTTCCCCTTCGGCGTGGGCGCCGTCTACACCGGACAATATGCCAAGGGATTGGCTCATCTAGCCACATTTGTTCTGCTGATCGTCGGCGCGAACGCTGGCGAAAATGGACACAGCGAAGCTCTGAGCATTATCTGCGGCTTTGGCATTGCCTTCTTTTACGTTTACCAGATTATCGACTCGGTGCGGACAGCCAAGGCCATCCAGATGGCGCAGCCCATACCCGACCCCTTCGGCTTGGCGGCGACCTTCACGGGCGGGGCGAAGATCGATGCCAGCAAGGTTCCCACGGGCGCGATCGTGCTCATCGGACTGGGTGTGCTTTTTCTGTTAAACACGCTGGGCTTCGCCGAATACGGACTGGATCGCTTCTGGCCGCTCGTCCTCATCTTCCTCGGCGGCTGGCTGTTCGCTCGCAACTGGGGTCTGCTGGGTGTGAGGTCCAGAGCCGAAGTGCTGCGCGAGAAAATGACGCGCTCCGGTCTTCCCGCTTCCGCACAGGATGCGCTCATCGCCGCCGGTTGTTGCCCCTGTGCGCGCTGCCGCGCCCGTCGACTCATGGGCCCCGTCATGCTCTTCACCATCGGCGTGCTGTTCTTGTTCGAAAACCTGCATGTGGCGAACTTTGAACGTACCTGGCCGATCATTTTGCTGGCCGTGGGCGCCGTCAAATTGCTCCAGGGCAGTGCCTCGCTTGAAGGGCACATTCCTTTCCTGAAGTCCGGCGCATACCCATCCGGCACGGGAGTGCCCTACCCTCCCACGCCGCCAACTCCACCCGTTCCTCCAAGCGCCGTACCGCCATCCAGCGAGGTGAACCGTGGCTAGCCCGATCATGCCTCCGCCAACTCCGCGAGTGCCGCACCGTTCCATTGCCGGGCCAGTCGTGCTCATCCTGATGGGCATCCTGTTCCTGCTCGGGACGATGGGAATTCTCGAGATTCATCACCTCGGTTCGCTGTTCGCGCGCTTCTGGCCTGCTCTGCTCATTCTGTGGGGCGTGCTGAAGCTGATCGAATACGAACAGGCCAAGCGCTATGGCCAGCCTGCCCGCGGCATCGGCGTCGGCGGCGTTTTCATGATTGTGTTTCTGATCGGAGCCGGACTGATTGCCACCCAGATATCGCATGTGAACTGGAAAAGCCTCGGAGATCACATCCAAATTGGCGACGACGAAGGCTTAGACGAGATCTTCGGCGGGTCGAGCTTCGACTACAGCGACGAACTCACCCGTGACATTCCCGCTGGCAGCACCCTGAAGGTGGATGACGAGCGGGGCACAGTTTCCATCAATGTTTCGGACACCAAGACGATCAAAGTCGAAGTTCGGAAGAAGGTTCACGCCGAAAATCAGGCCGACGCGGACAAATACAACGGCAAGACCAAGCCGCAGCTCACAGTGACAGACAAAGTCGTCACGCTGAATGCCAACACTCAGGGCGCCGGCGACAAAGGTGTCACCAGTGACATGGATATTTATGTGCCCGCCAATACGGTCGTCACCATCAACTCCGGCCGAGGCGACGTGACCGTCGCGGGCATGAGTGGCAACATCGAAGTCAATCATCGTCACGGAGAAGTCAACGTCACCGACCAGACCGGCAATGTTTCGCTGAACCTGGACGGCAGTTCCGCGCGACTAGAGCATGTCAAGGGCGACGTCAGCATTCAGGGCTCCGCGAAAGAAGTGGATGTGGAAGACGTCGATGGCACCTTGCACCTCAATGGCGACTTTCAGGAGAGTGTCCGCATGGTGCGAATTGCAAAGACGGTCACCTTCCGTTCGTCGCGCACGGAAATGGAATTTGCGCGGTTGGATGGCCGGCTGGATCTGGATTCCGGCGACCTGCGCGCCGATTCGCTCACCGGACCGATGCGCCTGACCACGCACTCGAAGGACATTTCCCTGGAAGGCTTGTCGGGCGATTTGCGGCTCGAAGACAGCGGAATGGTCGAAATTGGGCTGCAAAAACCAGGCAATATCCAGATCGACAATCATCGCGGCGACGTGCAGATTTCGATTCCTCCGAATACCCCGATCAAGGTCGAGGCGCGCACCCATGAAGGGGAAATCGACAGCGATTTCAGCGAAGTTAAGGTCGATAATCGCGACAAGGGATCGAGTGCTAGCGGCTCGATCGGAATGAATGGGCCACGTCTGGCACTGAACTGCGAAAAGGGATCGATCGAGATCCGCAAAGGAACGGTGGAAGCGGCCGCGCCGATTCACGCGCCGATTCCCCCAACTGCGCCCGGAAAGCCGGCCAAACCGCTGCCGGCTCCCAAGGCGCCACCAGTGGAGAGCGAGAACTAAAACGGACGTCGAGAACTGCAGACGTCGCTTCCGCAGGGCCTGCAACGGCCTTACGGTTGATAAATCTGGACATTATTGAGAGTAGTATCTCCCCAAATCCCTCCGAAACAATACAGCAGACCGTCATAGACCACACCACCAGCAAACGTAGCGGGCTGCGGCATGGATGCCAACGTATTCCAAGTCTTCTTGGACAACCTGAACGATTCGGTCGATGTATTGTTGCCATCGGCGACATACAGTTTCCCGCCGATGACGCCCGTGCAAGCCCCGTTCCGGGGCATGGGATCGCGCGGGAGGTTCGTCCACGAATTCGTCGTCACGTCATAGCCTTCGTTATCTCCGGTGTCCCCCGAGGCCGTGAATCCGTCGGCAGCCACAATTGCCGTTCCGACACGCCCAACCGAAGGTTGCGACTTCCCAACCAGGAGAGGTGCTTCCTCGGTCCATGTGTCGGTCGCCGGGTTGTAGCTCTCGACGTCCGTAAGTCTGTCATACGGGTTCTCGCCACAGCCTCCAATCAGGTAGACAATGCCTTTCTCCACTGCGGCCCCGCTGCATCCCTTCGCCGTGGGCATCGGAGACCTCGAAGACCAAATGTTCTTCCTCGGGTTATATGCCCACACCGCATTCGTAACGCTTTCATCCGCGGTGCCGCCTCCGAAGACATACAGAATGTTGTTCAGAACTGCTGCGCTCGCCCCGTTGCAGGTTCCAACCGGCACTGGGGCTCCCGCGCTCCAGGTATTCGTGGCTGGATCGTAAACTTGCGTGTTGGCAAGGCAGGTCTGAGGCAGGGCTCCGCCTCCGACCACATAGATTTGGTTTTCGATCACTCCCACGGCCACGGTCGATGTGGCTACGGGCATCGGCGCCCCGCTTGTCCACGTGTTGTGCACGACGGCGGGAGTTTGTGCCACCACTACTGATGCAACGCCGACTGCGAACAGCAATGCCACCGTGATTAAAGATGTCGTTTTCATAAATTCTCCTTTGCCACAACGACACTTCCGAGTGCTGCTTCCGATTGTGTGCCTGCCCTCTGAACAGAATGGCAAGACCACATGCTTGAGATTGACTGCGGTTGCTCGCGGGCCTCAGGGGTTTTGCGTATTTCAACGGGTGGGAATTGCTCCTCGGGGGTCCGAGCACTTTTATCATGCATCCGTGCCGGTCATGCTGTCTGCGAATTTAGTCACAGATCGTTGTGCGGTGATCGCAAGGATCCACCGCTTAGTGCACAGCACGTCGCCTGCTCCCGATGTCACCCGGCCAATGGCGCCCGCCACTCAACGTCCCCGCAGTCTGGCGGTAGCGGGTTACACTATCGGCGGAGAAATTCATGCCCCGGTGTACCGCCTGTAGCGCCGAAGTGCCCATCTCGAGCCGCTTTTGTTCCGCTTGCGGGGCAGCCGTTGGTTCGGACGACCCAACGCTCACGTCAACCGCTGACGCGGACGAGACGATTGCCTCGTCCAATATTTCTGGGTCTCTGATTCCCGCGCCGAAGACCTCTGGCCCGCGGGTTCCCGCCGCTGGGATTTCCTCGGACGACGTGGCGACCCTCGACTTTGCCACCGCCAAATCTCCCGCGCAAGCACTGCGGCCCACCTCTTCGTCCTCGTCGCGTCCGCCCAGTTCCAGCGCATTTTCCCTCAGCGAAAGCCGGTTTCTCCCTGGCCGCCTACTGGCTGGCCGATATCGCATTATTGCCCTGCTCGGCAAAGGAGGCATGGGAGAGGTCTACCGCGCCGACGACCTCACCCTCGGACAGCCTGTCGCGCTCAAGTTTTTGCCCGAGGAAGCGTCCCGCGATGAGTCCCTGCTCGAACGCTTTCGCAATGAAGTCCGCATTGCCCGCCGCGTTTCCCATCCCAACGTCTGTCGCGTCTATGACGTCGGCGAACTCGATGGCAACGCTTTTTTCACCATGGAGTACGTCGATGGTGAAGACCTCGCGTCGCTGTTGCGGCGCATCGGCCGCCTGCCCCAGGACAAAGCCCTCGACATCGCTCGCCAGCTTTGCTCTGGACTCGCCGCCGCTCACGCCAAAGGCGTGCTGCATCGTGATCTCAAACCCGCCAACATCATGCTCGATGGCCGCGGACAGGTCGTGGTCACCGACTTTGGCCTCGCCGGACTGACGGATCAAATTCACGGCGCCGATATTCGCAGCGGCACTCCAGCCTACATGTCGCCCGAGCAACTTGCGGGCAAGGAAGTCACCGCGCAAAGCGATCTTTAATTCGCTTGGCCTCGTTCTTTACGAGGTCTTCACCGGTAAACGAGCTTTCACCGCCGAAGCGCTCACGGCATTGGTTCGCGGCGGAGAAGCAACTTCTCCCAGCCGGCCTTCGTCGGTGGTCAAGGATTTGGATCCCGCCATCGAGCGCGTCATTCTGCGCTGCCTCGAACCAGAACCTCGCCTGCGTCCCGCCTCCGCGTTGAGCGTGGTGGGCGCTCTGCCTGGAGGCGACCCCCTCGCAGCCGCTCTGGCAGCGGGCGAAACCCCCTCGCCGGAAATGGTTGCCGCCGCCGGTGAAACTCGCGGACTCACTCCCCGTATCGCCATCGCCTGCCTTGCCGCAATTCTCATCGGCTTGGCGGGCACCATCTATTTGACCGTCCGCCACAGTGCGCTCGATCAAATAGGCGCCGAGTTGTCGGGTGAAGTGCTCACGCAAAAGGCGCACGAGGTGATTGCGCGCTTGGGATACGAAGGGCGTCCGGCGGATAGTATCTACGATTTCGACTACGACCTGAACTTTGTCGATTATGCCGAAAAAAATGACAAGCCGCGTCCCGACTGGGATCAAATTCTGAAAGCGCGCCCCTCGGCACTTCAGTTCTGGTACCGGCAGAGTCCCGAGTCCATGGTCGCAACCGATTTTCATGAATTGTTGCTCACGCCCGGATTAGTCGACCAGACCGATCCGGCGCCCATCGAGTCCGGCATGATTCGCCTGCAACTGGATCCACGCGGACGGCTCGTCGCATTCGAGGCGATCCCTCCCGAACGCGCCGATCCGCCCGCCAACGCAATTCCTCCATTTGACTGGGCGATTCTGTTCAGTGCCGCGGAACTCGACCCGACGCAATTTCAGGCTGTGCCGCCGGTCTGGAATTCGCTGGCTTCTCCCGACACCCGCGCGGCCTGGACGGGCAAGTGGCCCGACTCCGGCCGCCCCTTGCGCGTGGAGGCTGCCACTTTTCAGGGCAGGCCCGTCTATTTTTATCTAATCGGCGATTGGACGCATCCCCCGCGCATGCCTCCACCGCCCGATAAGATGAAAAAGTTGCGCGACCTCATGCTGCTCTTCATTGTGGTGGCCGTGATGGTCGCAGCCGCTCTCCTGGCGCGCCGCAATTATCGTCAAGGCCGCGGCGATCTCGAGGGCGCGCTTCGCCTCGCGCGCATCGTTTTTATCGTCCTTATCGTGCTCTGGACCTTACGCAGCCATCTGGTCGCCGGCTTCGGCACCTTCGGTTTGTTGATTCTCGCGATGAGCACGGCCTTGCTGATCTCAGGATTTATCTTCGTCCTTTATCTCGCACTCGAGCCTTATGTGCGCCGGTACTGGCCGCAAGCCCTGGTGTCGTGGACACGCGCTCTATCCGGTCGCGTCCGCGATCCGCTGGTTGGCCGCGACATTCTCTTTGGAGTTGTGCTCGGGGTTGTGTGGATTGCGCTCATCAAAGCGCAAGGGTTTGCCGCGATGCGGACCGGATCCTCGCCCCAGTTATTCTCAACCGAATATCTACTGGACACCCGGCGTGCCCTGGGTTTTTGGTTGTCATGGATCCCGGAGGCGATTCTTGGAACTCTGCAATTCTTCTTCTTGCTCTTGGTATTAAAGCTCCTGCTCAAAAAAGATTGGATTGCGACCGTCGGCTTTGTGGCTATTTTTACTCTGGCGAAGACTCTGGGCAGCGATCATTTGATTATCGACGTGGTTACCGTGATCGTGCTCTACAGCATCGCCGCCCTCATCGTCTATCGCTTCGGCCTGGTACCGCTGGCGTGCGGAATTTTCACCGTAGACATGCTCGCAAACGTCCCGTTCACAGCCGATTTCTCCGCCTGGTATTTTGGCACCTCGATGTTCGCTCTGCTCAGCGTTCTGGGGCTGGCTGCCTGGGGCTTTTATCATTCGTTGGGCGAAGAAGGATTGTGGCGGTCGAACCCGATGGAATGATGACTCATTCGCGAAACCACCGCACTGGCTGGCACCGGCCAAAAAAAGAGCAGTGAAACGCGCTGTTTGCGCGTCTCACTGCTGGGGTAGAGTGTAGCTATGCTGCCTTGCTGCACTGGATCTATTCAGCGCAGTTTACCGCCCATGTCTGCCACCACCGTGGCCGCCGCCGTGAGAGCCGCCTCCTCCATGAGACGAGCCACCACCGTGCGAACCACCGCCGTGGCTGCTCGGCGCCGAATGGCCACCGAAGCTCGGCCGTCCGCCACCAAAGCTCGGAGCTGAACGTCCGCCATAACTTGGAGCCGACCGTCCACCATAAGAGCCGCCGCCATACGAACGCGGCATCACAATCGGCTGACGCATATTCAGCTGCGGACGAGACGATCCGCCGCCGAAATTACGCCCTTCCGAACTGTAGCCCCGGCCTTCCGCACCGGAACCACGCGAGGATCCATACGAACCCCGATTTTCTCCGCCCATAGATGATGTGCGGCCGCCCGGTTCTCCCCCCCGGGAGGATTCCGCCCGGCTCGACTCAGACGATGAGCGTGGCGACATCGGGGAGAATTTCTGCCAGCCCCCGTTGCTGCTGCCGCTGGCTCGCGAGGTGGACGAACCTCTTTCCGCCGTCGAGTTAGACCGCTCAAACCCACGGCTCGTGTTGGAGTTCGAGTTGCCGCTGCGAGACTCTTCCCGTCCGCTTCCCATCGAGTTGCGATTCGATGAGTTGCCGATCGATGCACTGCCATTCGACGATCGGCCACTCGCCGAGTTACCGTTGAAGGACCGACCTGCCGTCGTACCGCGCGCCGAGAAGAAATGCTGGTTCTGTGACACATTCCGGGTCGTTGAACCTGCCGCCGCGCGTCCGCTGGCCGACAATCCTTCGCGGCTCGGACTCGGCAGCCTTCCGCTGCTGAAGTTCGTATGCTGCAGCTCCGAGTGACTCATCGCATGCGCATTCATGTGAGACGTACCAAATTCGCGCCCTGAGACCGACGTCGCGCCGTGGAAATTCGAATTGTGCAGCGCCTCATGCACATTCGAGAAGCGCGAACCCGCGCGCAACGGAGCGAAGCCACCGCGACCCTCCCCGAGACGCCCAAAGCCATACCCGCCGCCCCACCGTCCCCACCAGGGATGGAAGAAGTCGCCGGGCCCCAGCGGCAACCACCCAAATCCGAGCCCAAATCCAAACCCAAAGCCCCCAAAGCCAAAGAACGACACGTAAGCCGGAGCCCAGATCGGACGATAGAACGGGTATCCATAGACCGGACCCGGCCACCATGCCCAGCCATTGTCAACATACATCCAGCGGCCGTAGTGATAAGGAGCCCAGCCCCAATCGTCGTACGAAACCCACGTCCATCCCCAATAAGGTTCGTACACCCAGCGTCCATTACGATACGGAGCCCAGCCCTGCGGCTCAGCCGGACGCCACACCGGACCGTAATCCGGAACCTCGGACCAAGTCCCATGGCCATCCATATTTTCGGTTCCAACGTAATAGTCGTTGGTGTGCCGGCGCGCTTCCGAGTTGCGGATCATCGTGTCGCGATCAGTATTCCACTGGTCAAAATCATCGCGCGATGGCGCTTCGCCAATCTTGTATTGGGCATCGGCACCACTGCCTTGAATCGTGATGAACTGGTTCTGCCCCACGCGCGTGCCACCCTGCGGAGTCGTCACTTCAACTTCGCCTTTGCGCACCAGGATTTCGGTGTGATCGTCCGCCGTAACCAGAATGCGGAAACTGGACTCGCGTCGCTCGGTCTTCACCGCAACGTTGGGGGTGTCGATTTCCGCATCCGCGTCGCTTCCGCGGTACACGGTATAGTTCGCCATGCCGTGTCCCAGCTGAATCTGAATCTGGGAATGCGACAGCTGCGTGATGTTCGCTTGGGAGTGCTCCGCGAGACGCAGCGTGTTGGCGTAATCGAGTTCGATCTCGGTGCGCGCCTTGTCGCCAGTCGAAACGCGGTCTCCCGCTACCAGGGGAGCATTCAATATCGCCGCCGACCAATCCTTCGTGTCGCCGCGCTGGGTCGAGACATCGCCATGAATCAAACTGATGCGGCCTACGCTGCTCTTCTCTTCCGGAGCCGGCGTGTTGTAAGTCGGAGGGTTGTTGGAATTTGCGTCGTTGCCCGGGTCCATCGGCCCCTGACTCATCGAAGACTGATCATTCGGGTTCCCGTTGGCCGCCGCCCTTTGCGCGGCTGCGTCCTGGTCCGCCGTCTCCTGATCCATGGAAGCCTGATCGTTGGGGCCCTGCATTTGGACGTTCGGAGAGGGCTTGGAATTCTGATCCAGCGTTGAGTCGTCCTGATTCTGGGCCATGAGGGCGCCTGGAATCGCCATCATCAATCCTAGAAATGCTGCTATGAATTTGACTTTCATAAGATTCTCCAAGTGCTGCAATTGACAAAGCTATGCCTGGAATAATGCAGGTGACATGCCAATTCTTGTCAATGCAACCTAACGCTATATAACCATCTTAGTTTCAATACGTTATCTAACCCTCTTCACAGGTAGAGAGCATGGCAGTTCGTCGGTCTTCGGTGGCCGCGTTCAACCAAGGTGGTGGTTTTCGGCCAGGGTGGCAAAACGGCGCTGTGGCCACACTTAATAATCTTCAACCCGCAGGAAACTTTGCGTTAGGATGGGGTTATTGTCACCAGCTTTTCGCGCCAATCGCCGTGGTGGGCGGGCGATCTGGCGGATCGCAATCCAGACGCAGAAGGACAAAAAAGGGACGTGAAAGCGAATCGATGATGACCCTAACGGTGCATCCAGAAGATTTTCCGCGTAAGCACAGCTTTGTCCACACCTCGCTTTTTTGGCTCCTGGCGGCGGCGGCGGTGCTGTTACCTCCGCCTGCGGCGGCGCAAACGTTCACCGAGATTTACCCGTTTAACACGACTTCCGACCTTGCGGACGGCGGCTATCCCGAAGCAGGTGTCGCCGTCGACGCCGATGGCAACCTCTACGGAACCGCCTTTTTTGGCGGCACAGGTGCGGGGTGCGACATCTATTTCAACGGTTGCGGAGTGGTCTATCAAGTCGCTCCCGGCGGCACTGAGACGGTGCTGCACAGTTTCGGCGGCGCACTCGATGGATGGAATCCGACCGCAAACCTGGTACTGGATGCCAAGGGCAACCTGTATGGCACGACTCCTTACGGAGGAGCGTACGGCAACGGCTCTGTGTTTGAGGTGAACGCGGCGGGCCAGGAAACGATCCTCCACAGCTTTGCTGGCGGCAGCGACGGTGCCCGCCCAAATGCCGGACTGACATGGGATTCCTCCGGGAATTTGTATGGGACCACGCAATACGGCGGAAACGGATGCAGCAGCAACGCTCAGGGCTGCGGAACTGTCTTCGAGATCAGTTCCGCAGCACAGGAAACCGTCCTCTATGCATTTGCTGATGGCATCGATGGCGCCAGTCCGCTCAGCGGAGTTGCCCTCGACTCGTCCGGAAATATTTACGGCACTACATGGCTGGGCGGCACTTACAACTTTGGAACGGTTTTCGAGATTAACCACGGCGGCGGTGAGAGGGTTCTGTACAGCTTTGCCGGCGGAAACGACGGAGCCAATCCCATCGGCGGCCTGGTTTTCGATCTGGCCGGCAATCTCTATGGAATCACGCCGGCGGGCGGAGCAGACACGTGCGGCGTCATATTCGAAGTTGACGTTGCCGGCGACGAAGAGGTCATTTACACCTTCACGGGCGGACTGGATGGTGCCGACCCCTATGCCACTTTGATCGTGGACGCCTCCGGCAATCTTTACGGCACCACTCCCGCAGGCGGCGTTGGCGGCGCCGGCACCGTTTTTGAGTTTTCCGGTGGTTCCCTGAACGTGCTCTACGGTTTTTCCGGAACTTACGATGGCTCGACCCCCATGGGGAGTTTGGCCAGGGATGCCGCGGGCAATCTCTACGGAACCGCCGTGCAAGGCGGAACCAACGGCTGGGGCGATGTGTTCGAGATTCAACTTGACGGAAACCATTCTCATGTCGACACAGTCGTGGGCGCGCGGGCCAGCGTGTATCGGGAATTCCGTCGCTGAGACTAGCAACGAAGTATTTGGCGGGTGAGCGAATAGAGATAAAGAATCGGGAGGCACGGCTCAAGTGCGAACTGCAAAAGAAGGAACTGCAAAAAAAAGACTGACGCGGCGCGCTGCAGCATTCCTCTGCGTTGGCATAATTGCCGCGGGTTCCGCCGTAGCGCAGAAAGCTACTCCAGCAATCACGCCGCTTTGCAATCCCACGATGTCCGCGCCGATTGAAGTCTCTTCGTCGCGCCAGCGCTTCAATGCCGGACAAATCGCGCAGCCCCCTCTTACCGACGGCTTCGATTGGCCCGACGGACCCGTGGCTGCCCTCAACACTCCCAGCGGCACGATGTTTTTCAGCATCGACGCCGGCTTTCATAAACGTCAAACCTGGCACGGCAAGCCCTACGGCAACAACAACAACGGTTCGGTTGTCCGAACCATCGGCACGCTGGATAATCCGCTGGGTACGGCGCCTCCGGTGGACGTCGTCATCGGCCAGAATCCCAATCCCAAGTTGAATCCTTACAATTGCGATCCAACCAAGTACCCGGGCAGAAACTGCTACACGTATATCGGCGGCGGACCCGTTTATCAGGTGCCGCAGGGCCAGGTGGGAGCGGGGAATTGGCTGCTTGTCTACCACGCCGAATATGACGCGCCCGATTACTACATGCTCGGACTGGCGATCTCTTCCGACCAGGGATTGCACTGGACCGATATCGGCGAAATTATCCGCTTCAATAAACCCTTCCGCCGCAAAGGCACCGGTGCGCCGTTTGCCGTTGGCGATCCTCCGTTGGTGACTTCGCCCGACGGCAACTACTTTTACATTTACTTTCAGGATTGGCTGAAGAACGGAGACGTCACCATGCTCTCCGTGGCAAGGGCGTCGATATCCTCTGTTTTGAACGATGCATTTGGCGGCAAGAAATCCTTTGCCGCTCCGTTTGAAAAGTACTACGAGGGCCAGTGGAATCAGCCCGGAATCGGCGGCAAGTCGACGGACCTGCTTCCGAGCTCTCAATATGGCGGAGGCTTGAACGTCGCTTACAGCACTTATCTCAACCGCTATATGCTACTCGACAGCGACTCTCAAAACTTCAGCTACGCCGAGTCTCCCGATGGCCTGCAATGGAGCGATACCGTCTTTCTCGGCATGTTGGGATACGTGCCCGACTTGGCAGGCTACGCCATGCCTGTGGGTTTAGGCGCTGACGCCAGCCAACTTGGACAACAGTTCTACGTCTATTACACGCAGTTCCGAGGGCCGTGGCCGGGCGGGCAATCGGTGAAACGGTTCACGCTCACCTGCCAGTGATCTTGCGCTTCACTCCCCTTCGCTATCCTCAATTCCAATCTTCGACAACCGGTACCGCAGCGCATTCCGCGAAAGCCCAAGCAGCCGCGCTGCTTGCGACTTATTTCCCCCTGCGCGCTTCAGCGCTTCACGGATCATCTCGTCTTCCCACTGGTCGAGCGTCATGCCATCGGGAAGAAAACGATCGCGGTCGGATGCCGCGCCCGCTCGATTGCGAGGCAAGTCGAGTTGTATGTCACTCGCTTCCAACTGGCTGCCCGAAGCCAGAGCACAAGCGCGTTCGATCACATTCTGCAATTCACGCACATTCCCCGGCCAATAATGCCCAACCAGGAGCTGCATTGCGGCAGGCGAGATTCCCGTGATTTTCTCTTCCCTGCCGGAATCCTTGGCGAAGCGCGCCAGAAAAAGATTCGCGAGTCCCGGAATATCTTCTTTGTGGTCGCGCAATGGCGGGATGTCGATCGGCACCACGTTGAGGCGGTAGTAAAGATCCTCGCGGAAGGTTCGATCTTCCAGCGCAGCGCGCAGATCGCGGTTGGTAGCGGCGATCAACCGGACGTCGACTTTGATTGTGCGCGTGCCTCCCAGTCGCTCGAATTCGCGTTCCTGCAGCACGCGGAGCAGTTTGACCTGAATGGTGGCCGGCACATCTCCGATCTCGTCGAGAAAAAGCGTACCTTTATCGGCCAATTCGAACTTGCCGGGCTTGCTGGCGGCGGCTCCGGTGAAAGCCCCTTTCTCGTAGCCGAACAGTTCGCTCTCCAACAGATTTTCGGGGATGGCCGTGCTGTTGATCTTGATAAAAGGACCCGCCGCTCGCCGCGACTTTTCGTGGATGGCGCGAGCGATCAGGTCTTTGCCGACTCCACTTTCTCCGCCGAGCAGGACGGTGGAGTTGGTCGGCGCAACCCGCTCGACCGTCGCCAGGACCTCCTGCATTTTCGGGCTGCTCGCGACGATGTTGGGGTGGCTGTACTTCTCACCCAGGGCTTCGCGCAGCGAGCGATTTTCTTCGCGCAGGCGCGAATTATCGAGCTCTTTGTGGACCACCATTCGCATCTCGGCCAGAGAAAACGGCTTTAGGACGTAGTCGCTGGCTCCAGCTTTCATCGCCTCGACTGCGGTTTCCACCGAGCCGAACGCGGTCATCACTACGATGGGCAATGCCGCATTCTGCCGCTTGGCGGTTTGCAGAAATTCAAGGCCGTTGATGCCGGGCAGTTTGAGATCGGTCAGAACCAGGTGCACGGGCTCGGAGGCCAGCAGCTTCAATCCAGTTTCGGCGTCGCCCGCGGAAAGCGTCTTGAATCCGTCTTCGCCGAGGTTCAGCTCGAGCAGGCGGCGCATCTTGGCTTCGTCTTCGATGACCAGAATGGTTGGCATGAGATTAGTTAGGATGCGGGTGGACGCCCTCGCCTGTCCGTGCCGAGGCCGACTCGGCAGCAGCCTCCCGCTCGGTCGTCTCGTCGAGCGGGAAGAAAAGCGTAAAGATCGCTCCTCCTTCGGGTGCGTTCTCCACGCTGATCGTCCCCTGATGCCCATCCATAATCTTCGAAACGATCGAGAGGCCCAATCCTACGCCAGTTTTCTTGGTGGTGACGAAGGGGTTAAAAATCTCTTCCTGCAATTCCTTGGGAACGCCCGGGCCGCTGTCCGCCAAGCGGAGTTCCACTCCTTCACGATCGTTCCGTAACGCGCGTTGAACCTCAACTCGCAAGGTGCCACCACTTTCCATGGCTTCATAGGCATTTTGCACGAGATTGAGGAAGGCTTGTTCGCAAAGGCTCTCGTCCAGCGGAACCAGCGGCAATCCGCCGGCGTAGTGGCGCTCGACCTGCACTGTTTGCTTGCCGGTAAAACGCCCCGCAACAGTCTGCAGCACGCGATCGAGCAGCGCGGTCAAATCTGCGGGAGACGGCTGCGCATGCAGTGGGCGGGCGAAGTCGAGAAACTCTGTGACCAGCGCGCTGAGGCGGTTTACCTCGGTGGAGATATACCCGGCCAACTCACGCGCGAGCGCATCGGAAGCTTGCAGCTTCTGGGTCAACATTTCCGCTGAACCCTTGATGACGCCTAACGGATTGCGAATCTCATGCGCTAATCCGGCCGAAAGCTGCCCGAGCGCAGCGAGACGTTCCGAGCGCCTGGCTTCGGCCTGCGCATGCTCGAGGCGGCGATTGGTTTCGGCCAATCGTTCGGCGAGATCACGATACAACTGGGTTTGATGCAAGCTCTGCTGCGCGAAGCGGTTGACCACCATGGCGGCCAGAAAAAAGAACAGCACGCGCAACGCCAGATAGCCGAAAGCCTCCGGAGTCAGGTCATATTCCTGCATCGCGGGATAGAGATAAGAGCAGTACGCTGCCGAAGCAAACAACGTCCAAAGCAGCGTCAGCCACGTGCCGCAGTAAAGCGCCGCCGTGACGACGGGCAAGTAGTAAATAGGATAGTAACTGCTATTAATGCCGACTTCGCCGGTGTGATCGATGAGCACGGTCGCCAACAGGATTTTCAGCAGGATGACGTAAGTGACTCCGCGCTCGGGGAAGTGGGAAATGATCCTCGACTCCAGCAGTTGCACAATTCCGATGGCGAGGAGAATGAGCTGTTTGTGCCATTCGAACTGCGGCGGAAGCACGGCCAGTCCTGCGAGAAAGATCAGCCAGATCGTGAGCCAAACCGCGTCGAGACGGTTAAACCGCCGCGAGTCGGGATCGAGAATGGTAGGCGCAGGTGACACGCACCTTCCATCCAACCTCACAACGCCCTCCGGCGTCAATTGGAGATCGGCTTCCCCGTTGATTTCCTTCTAGTTTGGCGGGAAACATGGCCGAGAAACGCTCACATAAGAATTTGCAATTACCAACATAAATAGTTTCAATTTCCGCAAAGCGCGGCGCTGCGGCTATTGTTATGATTCGGTAGTTGTAAGTCGAGCAGACTGGCAACGTGATAACCCGAACACGAATCAGTTTGGTTGAGTGGCCGCAAAGACGGCTTTGAGCGGACAACGGAACGGACAACCATGACGAAGGTCGAAGCGATTATTCAGGTCTCTAAGCTGGATACAGTGAAAGACGCATTACACGAGGTCGGCGTCGAAGGCATGACTGCCTTTGAGGCCAGAGGACATGGCCGCCAAAAAGGACACACCGAATTTTATCGAGGACGCGAGTACACCGTGGATTTAATTCCCAAGGTGAAACTTGAGATCGTCGTGGCCGACGCCATGGTCGAAAAAGTCGTGCAGGCGATCACCACGGCGGCACGCACCGGCAAGATCGGCGACGGCAAAATTTTTCTCTCGCGCATCGACGAAGCGATTCGGATCCGCAACGACGAGCGCGGCGACAGCGTGTTGTAAGTGCGCGAAATCGCGAGATCGGCCTCCCCCTGATCTGAGTTTTATTGGGCAGATACGAATCAAGGCTGGAAGAGGGATCTTGCGGTTTAAAGGGGGGCCGTCGGGATGACCATCGGAGCCAGCGTCCGTAGCGAGTTAGCGGAACTGTACGCGCGGGAATCCTCTGCCATCGAGCTGGAGTTTTCCGTGACCGGTGACGGGCGTACGGCCCTTGCGCGGCGGACGGCATTGGTCGATTCCATCGTGCAGCGGCTCTGGAACGAAATCATCGTTGCAGCTGACTCCAGCACTGGCTCTGCTTCTAACTCTGGCGCAAGTTCAAGCAGCGCAGTTGCCGGCGGCCCGGAGAACTTCGCGCTCGTGGCCACCGGAGGCTTCGGACGCGGCTGGCTCTTTCCCCACTCCGATATCGATCTGCTGTTTTTGCATGGCGATAGCAACTCCGAAAGTAAATTCAAAGATCCAATCCAACGTTTTTCGCAGGAATTATGGGACCTGCGTCTGAAGCTCAGTCCCTCTTCGCGAAATTTGGCGGAGTGCGAACGGCTGGATGACAAAAATGTTGAGTTTGCCGTTGCGTTGCTCGATTGCCGTTATCTGGCGGGCGACCGCGAACTTTTTTCCCGGCTGCGCGAAAAGGCGATTCCGCGACTGGTCGGCCGGGAGTGCCACAACCTGATCCAAAATCTGGCAGAGTTGACGCGCACTCGTCACCACAAATCCGGCAATACCGTCTTTCATCTCGAGCCCAACGTGAAGGATGGGCCCGGCGGTTTGCGCGACTACAACGTGGCCGGCTGGCTGGCGCTGATTTCCGCCATGGAAAAGTTGCAGGTCTGGCCCGACGCCAATACATTGTTGCCAGTTTCTTCGCGCAGGACGATGGACGCGGCGCTCGACTTCCAGATGTCCGTGCGTTGTTTTCTGCACTTCCGGCACGCGCGCCACGACAATACGCTGACCTGGGAAATGCAGGACGAAGCAGCCGCCAGAAAAATTGGCGCCGGCGACGTGGAAATCGCCAGCGCCGCCGACTGGATGCGCGTCTACTTCGGCCATGTGCGCAGCGTGCACCGCGTCTGCAATCAATTGCTGGCCGAAATTCCAGCGGCGTGGTCGTCTCTGCATCGTCAATTTCAGGGCTGGCGGTCGCGCGTCGCCAGCGATGATTTTTCCGTGGTGGATGGCCTGATTTTTCTCAAGCAGTCGCAGCAGTTGTCCGGCCTGCGCGATCCGGAAATGCTCCTGCGGCTCTTTCATTTCATGGCAGAACACGGCTTGAAGCTCAGTACCACCACCGAATACAAAGTCGAGCAAGCGTTGCCCGCTCTTGCTGCAACGCCTCCGCGGGGCGCCGAATTGTGGCTTTACCTGCAGGAGACGCTGCTGCAACCGCACGCAGCCGACGCTTTGCGCGCGATGAACGCGCTTCGCCTCCTCACTCTTCTGCTCCCCGAATTAAAGGGCATTGAAGCGCTGGTCGTCCGCGATTTCTATCATCGCTATACCGTGGACGAGCATTCCTTCCTGGCGATTGAACATCTGCATCGACTGAAAGAGTCGAAATCGGAGTGGGACCGGCGTTTTGCGCAGTTGCTTGGTGAGGTCGAGCAACCGGAACTGCTCTACCTCGCGCTCTTGTTGCACGATTCCGGAAAAGCCGTACCGAGTGACAGTCACATCGAGCTGAGCCTGAAACTCACCGACAGCTGCGCCGAGCGGCTCGATCTGGATCCGGTGGACCGCGATACGGTCCGCTATCTGGTGGCGAGCCATCTGGAAATGGCAGCCGCCATGCGGCGCGACGTGTTCGATCCCGCGAATGTGAGGTCGTTCGCCGAAAAAGTAGGCGTGCCCGAACGCCTGAAAATGCTGTGCCTGATGACGTATGCCGATGTCAAAGCCGTTAATCCGGAGGCCATGACGCCGTGGAAGGCCGATAATCTCTGGCAACTCTACATCGCGTGCGCGAACTACTTGAGCCGAAGCGCGGATGCGCGCCTGCACGCAGCCGAGGATGGCTCCGCAGTCGGGCCGGCAACTCTGGCCCATCTGCGATCGCTGGCGGTGGTAGCCGGAAAGAAGATCAACATCTTCCTCGAAGGTTTGCCGCAACGCTATCTGCGTATCTATGGCGTCAGCGACGTTTTGGGTCATGCCGAGATGGCGTCGCGCATCGGCCAGGATGGCGTCCAACTCAGTTTGAAGCAAGTTCGTCACTGGTACGAACTGACTCTCGTGACTCGCGACCGCCCCTTTCTATTTGCATCCGTTTCGGGCACGCTGGCGGCGTGGGGGATGAACATCGTGAAGGCGAATGCATTCTCAAATGCGGCGGGCGTCGTCGTCGACACCTTCTGCTTCACCGATCGCTTTAAAACGCTTGAGATGAACCTGCAAGAATGGGATCGATTGAAAAAGAGCATCGCTGCCGCCGTGAAAGGAGAATCCGACGTGGCCGCCATGTTGCGCGACCGCTTGAAATCGGAGAAAGCAGACAGCACGAAGGTTAAAATCGCAACCCAGATCGAATTCGACGACGGCTGCTCGGCAAATAGCACGCTGCTCGAGGTTCTGACCCAGGACCGTCCCGGACTGCTTTACCGGATGTGCTCGCAGCTTTCACAACATGAATGCAACATCGAAATCGCGCTGATCGAGACCGAAGGCCAGATGGCGATTGATGTGCTCTACCTGACCTCCCGCGGAGCTAAGCTCAGTGCGGAGCGGCAGGCATCGCTAGGAAGAGCGCTGCGGGAAGAATTGGCGATGAAATAGCATCGCTCATGCCGCCGCTGTCATTTTGCGGATGCGCTCTCGCGATCCGCGTAATATCCGTCTCTGGTTTGCACGCTCATTTCGTCCTTGTTCTTCACCGTCAACTGAACATGATGAAAGCCGGAGGGTGAGCTGTCTTTATCGGGCGTGTAACTCAGTCCGTACTGCGCTCGCAATTCTTCAACAATGCCGTCATAAACCTCGCCGACGGTCTGCTTTTTGGAAGTCTCAAAAAAACGTCCCCCGGTTTCCTTGGAAATCTGCTGCAGAATCGACTTGCCGTTGGAGCGTGCTTCCTCGGGTTTGCGCTGGCCGCCGCGGCCACCGCGGCCTCCCCCGCCACCCCCGCCTCCAGGCCAACCGCCGCCACCCGGCCAGCCACCACCACCGCCGCCAGGATAACCGCCGCCGCCCCGCCCCATCCTGCCCGGTTGCTGCTCGCGGTCGTTGCGCCTTGGCTCCGCGAAATAAATGGTGTAAATCATCGTATCGGCGCGCTGCGCGGCCTCGATCGCCCCGTCCAGATAGGTCTTGCTGCCGCGGTCCACGCCGTCCGAAAGAATGATCATCGCCTTCCGACCCGGCTGTTTCTTCATCAATTCGTTCGACGCCAAAAAGATTGCATCATAGAGCTGTGTGCCATGGTTCGAGTCATTCTTCGAAGGCGAATTGGATGGATCGTTGGGATCGTTCGAACGCTCGCGGTCCGATGGCGTCTTGAGCAGATCGAGCGCCTTGTCCAGCTTTTCGCGCGACGAAGTCACGTCCTCCAGCAGTTCTACTTCATGATCAAAATGGATTACGAAGCCTTTGTCTTTTTCCTGCACCAGCATCTGGTCGAGAAAGCTGCGGCTCGCATTGCGCTCCGCATCCAGCACGTTCTCCTGGCTGCGCGTGGTTTCAACAAGCAGGCCCAGCGTAAGCGGCAAATTTGTCTCCGGCGACAACGACTGGATCGTCTGAGGACGTCCGTCCTCCTGCAGAGTGAAGTCTTCTTTCGTCAGATTGCGGACGATCTTGCCTTTCTTGTCGCGAACCGTCACTGGCAGGGTCACAACTTTAGCATCGGCCGCAACGCCAGCGGCGGCTTCCTTGGCCGGCTTCGTTGCAGGTGTTTCCTGGGCTGCCAAAATCGCGCCCAGCGCGAAAAGAGCGACAGTGGCCGCGGTGGCTACAAAAGCAGAACGGGGCGAGTCAGACAAACGTTGAGCGATCATTTTTAGATTGACCAAGCCTTCTGTGACAATTAGACCTTGAGACACACGTTAACACGAGCCGCGCACTAAGGAACTGGATGCGCGGGGGCAGAATTGCAGTTGCCAGCACGCCTTCAAAAAGAAATGTCAATGCCGGGTAAAACTTCGTAAAGGCCGGAATAGTGCAGGCTTTGCGATGCTAAAGTTAATGAATGCGAGACTTCCGACCGACACCTGCGGCGGGGCTAGACCCATACGGATCGGGGGCGACATCGAGTGCGTAGGCCGCCCTTCTTCGACAACTTCAGAGTCACAATGGCTGGTCCGATTGACGTTGCCAAAGCCGGCCTTGTCACCACCCTGCTCACGATACTTTCGACCGTTTGCATCCTTGTCGTCCCCGTTAACGTCGTAGCCCAGGACAAGCCAGTCGCTGCTTCTGGAAGCGCCCAGGTTACCAAGGCTGTCGGCGTCATTAAAAGCGTGCAGACCGGTTCGATCACCATCGCTACGGAAACGGGTGGTGATGTGACAGCAACGCTCGCCGCCTCGACGAAGATCTTGCGCGTGCCTCCCGGAGAAAAAGATCTGAAGAACGCCATTGCCCTTCAGGTGCAGGACCTACAGCCCGGTGATCGCGTGCTCGTTCGCGGACAGGCATCGCCCAATGGCGATGGGCACACCCTCACCGCCCTGGCCGTGATCGTGATGAAGCAGGCCGACGTCGAGGCCAAGAAACAGCACGACCGCGAAGACTGGCAAAAGCGGGGAGTCGGCGGGCTCGTCACCAAAGTGGATGCCGCCGCGGCTACGGTTGCCGTTTCATCCGGCAGTTTGGGAGCAAGCCGGAACATCGTCATCCACATTGCCAAAGATTCAGTTCTGCGCCGCTACTCTCCCGGATCTGTCAATTTCGACGATGCCAAGCCGGCGCCCCTAGATCAAATCAAGGTGGGCGACCAGTTGCGCGCGCGCGGAACTCGCAGCGCCGACGGTAGTGAAGTCAGCGCCGAAGAAGTCGTCTCCGGCAGCTTCCGGAATATTGCGGGCACAATCAAAGCCATCGATGCCGCGAGCAACAGCATCACCGTGCAGGATGCGATCAGCAAAAGCGCAGTAGTGGTCAAAGTTTCATCGGACTCGCAAATGAAGAAACTGCCGGCGGAGATGGCGCAACGCATCGCCATGCGATTAAAGAGCGCGGCGAGTGTCGGGAGGGGAGACCAACCAGCCGCCAATGCGCCAGCCGCAAGCCCGGCCAGCGGACAACCTCCAGCTCCGGCCGCCAGTGGAACGCGGCCTCCAGGCAATGGTCCTCCGGATTTTCAGCGCATGCTCAGCCGCTTGCCCAACAGCACCCTGGCGGATCTGCAAAAGGGCGATGCCGTGATGATCGTCTCCACCGAGGGCACTGATTCAGGCGGCGTAACTGCGATCACTCTGCTGGCGGGAGTGGAAGCAATTTTGACGTCCGCTCCCAATCGAAGCGCATCCTCGCTGCTTTCGCCGTGGTCATTGGGAGCGTCCGGTGGAGAAGGTGAAGGCTCGCAGTAAGGATTCAATCTCAATTCATTGGTCCATCTGGAAAGAATAGGTGTGTATTGAAGCGAACAGCATTCATCTTGGCGATTCTCATCGTGGGGATTTTTAGCGGCGCGGCCGGGCTTGCATCGGCGCAGTCCTCGCCCCAGCCGTCGACGCCGTCCTCCGCAACCACGGGAACCCTCCGGGGCCAGGTCACAGACCCTTCCGGGGCAGTGGTTGCCAATGCCACGGTCGCAGTTCTGGTATCCGGCGGAGAGACGCACTCCGCCACCAGCAACCGCAACGGCGGCTACGAGATCGCAAATCTGCCGCCGGGCAAGTACACCGTCACAGTGAACGCTCAGGGATTTGCCATCTTTGTGCAGAATGACGTCGACGTCGTGGCGGGTCAAGCCGCGCAGTTCAACATCGCGCTCGACATCCAGGTGAAAGAAGAGAAGGTCAGTGTCGAAGGAGAGACTCCAACGCTCGACGTGAACCCCGCCAACAATGCGAGCGCGATCGTCCTCAACGGCAAGGATCTGGACGCGCTGCCCGATGATCCCGATGAACTATTGTCGGATCTTCAGGCGCTGGCCGGACCTTCGGCCGGTCCCGATGGCGGGCAGCTTTACATCGACGGATTTACCGCCGGGCAACTTCCGCCAAAGTCATCGATTCGCGAAATCCGTATCAATCAGAATCCGTTCTCCGCCGAATACGACAAACTCGGCTACGGACGAATCGAAGTATTCACCAAGCCTGGCACCGACAAGTTTCACGGGCAACTTTCGCTCGTCGGAAACGATTCGGGCCTGAACACGCGCAATCCTTTTCTCACTCCCGATGAGGCGCAGCCTTACTACTCGGTCATCTACATGGGGAACATCGGTGGGCCGATCAACAAGAAAGCTTCGTTTTTTGTCGATGTGCAGCGGCGCGACATCAACGAAGTCGCAGTCGTAAACGCGCCGGCGCTGGTGCTCGATAGCGGCACCGTGAACCTGAGTGGAAGCGTTCCCAACCCGCGTACCCGCACCAACATTGGCCCTCGCATCGACTACCAACTCACTCCTAACAACACACTCAGCACCCGCTACCAGTATTACCGTGACACGCAAACCAATGCCGGTGTGGGCGGGTCAACTCTGGCCGAGGCCGGCTACGACACCACTTCCACCGAACACACGCTACAAATCACCGACACGCAGGTCCTCGGAACCAACGTAGTGAACGAAACCCGCTTCCAGTACCTGCGCGAGAACGACGGGCAAAATCCGGTGACCACTCCATTGCTCACGCTGCCGGCTTCGCTGGTGGCAACTCTTTCGAACATTCCTTCCATCAACGTGCCCGGAGTATTCTCGGGCGGACGCTCCAGTTCGGGAACGGAGGTCGACCATCAGGACCACTACGAACTTCAGAATTACACGTCGATCAATCACGGCAAGCAGTTTGTGAAATTCGGAGCGCGGCTACGGGCGGTGCATGAGGTCAACACGTCAAGCGCTGGCTTCAATGGAAACTTCACCTTCCCGGACCTGACCACGTTCGAGAACGCGGTGAACAGTCTCGCCAGTGGAGCGCCTCAGGCCACGGGTGCAATCCAGTTTTCGCTGGATGCAACCACCAGCGGTGCGATCCCAAACGTGCCCGTCACCGTGGTGGATGCCGGTCTTTACGTGCAGGATGACTGGAAGGTGCGTCCCAATATCACTCTCAGCGGCGGAATGCGCTTTGAAACACAGAACGCGATTCATGACCACGACGATTGGGCGCCGCGCCTCAGTTTTGCCTGGGGCCTCGGAGGCGGCGGAAAAACCGCGCCGAAAACCGTTCTACGCGGCGGGTTCGGCCTCTTTTACGACCGCTTCTCCAGTTCCAACGTCCTCAACGCGGACCGCCTGAACGGAATCACTCAACAACAATATTCCGTGTCTGTGCCGCCACCGGCTCAGTGTACAAACCCGCCGTGCCAGATCGATTTCTTTCCGAACATACCGAATCCTCTGCCAGCGCAATCCACTTCCGCGATTTACCAGATCGCCCCCAACTTGCACGCGGCCTACATCATGCAGACCGCGTTCAGCATGGAGCGGCAGGTCACAAAGATCGCCAACGTAACGCTTACGTATTTGAACTCGCGCGGCGTGCACCAGTTTTTGTCGATCGACACCAATGCGCCCACACCCGGGACGCCTTACTCCACCGGGCCGCGCCCCAATCCGAACGCGGGCGATATTGATCAATATTCGTCGGATGGAGTCTTCCGCCAGAACCAGCTGATCGCAAACTTCAATATCCGCGCTGGAGCAAAACTCTCGCTGTTCGGTTTCTACTCCCTTAACTCGGCCAACAGCGACGCCTCAGGCGCCGCAAGCTTTCCTTCCAATCAGTACGATTTGAGAGCCGATTACGGGCGCGCCTCCTTTGCGCCTCGTGATCGCTTATTTTTCGGTGGAACCGTCGGACTGCCGCGCGGCTTTCGCCTTAGTCCGTTCATGATTTTCAATTCCGGCAATCCCTACAACGTTACCGTCGGCCAGGACTTGAGCGGCGATTTGCAGTTCAACGACCGTCCCGCATTCGCGACCAATGTCTCCGGCTCTTGCCTGTCGCCAACGCAGGCTTGTCACTATACCGTTCCAACCTCGTCTTACACGCAAATCCCTATCAACTATCTGACTGGACCATACAATTTCACGCTCAACCTGCGGCTTTCCAAGACCTTCGGCTTCGGACCCGAACTTGGGAAGAGCGGAGCACAACAGGCCGGCGGCCCTCCCCCCGGTGGCCCTCCAGGTGGTGGCCCGCGCGGGGGCGGTGGTGGAGGCGGCATAGGCTTTGGACGCGGTGGCCCCGGCGGCGGTGGCCCGTTCGGTGGTGGGCCAGGAACCAACCGCCGCTACAACCTGACGTTCAGCGTCAATGCGCGCAACGTTCTCAACAAAGTCAATGCCGCGACTCCCATCGGAGTGCTGAGCGCACCCGACTTCGGACAATCCATCGCTCTCGCAGGCGGCCCGTTTTCAAGCGCCGCTGCCAATCGCAAGATCGAATTGCAGGCAATGTTCAGCTTCTAAGAGCAGGTCTTAGGTCTTAGGTCTTAGGTCTTAGGAACAAAAATGTGCCCTTGGCTCTTCCCTAAGACCTAAGCCCTGTGCCTAGGTCGAATAGTCCGCATTAATCCGCACGTACTCAGCGGTCAGGTCGGTGGTAAGAAATTTCACCGAGCTCCGCCCGCGCCCCAATTGCACGCGAACATCGCAGACCGGCTGGGCGAGATTGCGGTGCGCTTGCAGCTCATCGAAGGCGCACGCCGTTCCGTTGCGGCAGACTCTCTGGCGTCCAATAAAAATCTGGATGCGGGCGGGATCGACCGGCTCACCGCTTCTTCCGACCGCCGCCAGAATGCGACCCCAGTTCGGATCGGCCCCTGCCCACGCGGTTTTCACTAGCATCGAGTGAGCGATCGTCCGCGCTACCGTCAAAGCCTCTTCCCTGCTCTGCGCCTGCTCGATCAACAAACGGATGACATGCTGCACGCCCTCACCGTCGCTGATGATCTGATCCGCTAGAGACTGGCAAACGGCGTTGAGAGCGGACGAGAACTTCCTGCGCGTGCGACTATCTTTCACTGAAGCGCCGCTCGCCCCGCTCGCCAGCAGCAGCACCGTATCGTTGGTGGAAGTGTCGCCATCGATCGACATGCAATTGAACGACTCGTCACACGCCGCGCGCAAAAGCGGTTGCAGTTCTCGCGCGCTTGCTTCTGCGTCGGTGAACAAATACACCAGCATGGTCGCGAGCTGAGGATGAATCATGCCGGCGCCCTTCGCGATTCCCAACACCGTAACCTTTGCCGACTGCGACTCGAACTGCGCCGACGCAATTTTCGGCCGCGTGTCAGTCGTCATGATCGCCTGGGCGAAAGCGGCCGCCCCTCGCCGGCTGGCAGAGCGCGACGCGACGAGTTCCGGCAACTTAGCGAAGATTTTCCCCACCGGCAGCGGCACGCCAATGATTCCGGTCGACGAAGGAACAATCTCGGCAGCCTCCACTCCAAAAAGTTCGCCTGCTGCTCGGCAAACTTTCTCGCAGGCTTGCGCACCGGCGCGTCCCGTGGCGCAGTTGGCATTGCCGGAGTTCACGATGACTGCGCGAACGCGGCCGCCGGTCGTAACCAGCGCCGCGCGGCCAACCTTCACCGGAGCCGCAACCACCCGGTTCTTCGTAAATAACGCCGCGGCCGTCGCGCCGTCGGCAGCCTCAACCAGTGCCAGATCAGGCCGGCCGCTAACCTTAATTCCGGCGGCAACAGCGGAAAAAGAAAACCCCCTGGGCAAACGAATTTTCTCGGGAGAACGTCTCAAGGCCTTCATGCTTGAATCTTCAACCAGTTCTTCGGCGGAGGCAAGATGGCAAATGTGGGAAGATCGCCGCGGATCATCGGCACTTCGTCGCAGCGATAGAGCCGGGGACACTGATAGCAATCTTTGTGTATTTTGTCCGGAAGATCCTGATGATTGGCGACGGTGAATCCCATGCGCGAGAAAAATTCAGGAATGCGCGTGAACAGGCACACGCAATTCACCTTGTGTTTTTCCGCCTGCGCCAGCAGCGCCTTCACCAACCGCCGTCCACCCCCGCTGCTCTGGCTCGAGGGATCGACCGTAATCGAACGAATCTCCGCCAGGTGCACGCCGTAAAGATGCAGTGCGCCGCAACCGATGATGCGCCCGTCATGCTCCAGTACGACAAAGTCGCGCACGTTCTCGCAGATCTCCGCCAGCGTGCGCGGCAACAGCGTGCCGTCGCCCGAGTAGGCCGCGATGAGAGCGTGAATTTGCTCCGCATCCGGCAACAGCGCCTCACGCGCGCGCATGGGTTTCCCCGCGGCGCGGCGGCGCACTTTTCTCTTGCTTGGGCTTGGCTTCCGCATGCTTGCGCAACGCCGCGTCCAGCGCCTTCACCACTCGATCCACGTGCTCTTTCTCAATCACGTAGGGAGGCAGAAAGCGCAGCACGGTTTCGTGCGTGCGATTGATGATAATCCCATCTTCCAGCAGTTGCTTGGCAACCACCTTGGCCAGTTCTGACGAATCCAGTTCCAACGCCTGCATCAGCCCGGCTCCGCGGACATCGACAACGGACCTGTGTTTCCTGTCCAGCGTTTCGAGCCCGGCATGAAAATATTCGCCGAGTGCTCGCACATGCCCCAGCAATTTCCTTTCTTCCCGCAGAAATTCAATGGCGACTGCGCACGCCAGCGGTCCTCCGCCAAAAGTTGTGCCGTGCATCCCCGGATGGAAGCACTTCGCAACGCGCTCCGTGGTCAGAATAGCTCCTAATGGCAAGCCGCACGCTAGCGGCTTCGCAACCGTGACTACATCGGGAAGCACTCCATAATGCTGGTAGGCGAAGTGTCGCCCCGTGCGCCCAAGTCCACACTGAATTTCGTCGAGAATGAGCAACGCGCCCGTCCTCTTCGTCAAGCGCGACGCCAGTTCCAGAAACTCTTTGTTGACCGGACAAATCCCTCCCTCTCCTTGAACGGTCTCGATGCAGACGGCGCAGACCTGCGAATCAAATTTCCGTTGCAGGTCGTCCACGTCGTTAAACTTCACAAACGTCACGCTCGGAACGAGCGGGACGAATGGAGCGCGGTACTTCGGCTGACCGGTTGTAGCCAGCGACCCGAAAGTGCGTCCATGGAAAGAATTGTCCATGGACAGGATGCGCGCCTTTTTCTTTGCAACAGACTTTCCGCCATTCTTGCTGCTCGTCTGCGCAAACGCTCGCGCGAGCTTAAGCGCCCCTTCCCACGCTTCCGTGCCGCTATTGCAAAAAAAAGCTCGGTCGAGTCCGGAGATTTCCGTCAGCGAACGCGCAAGCTCGGCTTGATATTCATGAAAAAAGAGATTCGAAACATGAATCAGCCGGCCCGCTTGCCGTTTGATCGTCGCCTGAATCGCCGGATGATTATGGCCCAGCGCATTGACTCCGATCCCGCTCAGAAAATCGAGATAGCGCTTGCCCTCGGAATCCCAGAGATACACGCCGCGACCGCGCTCAAAAAGAATCGGCTGGCGCTCGTAAGTCGGAAGCAGGAGTTTCGCTTCCATGCGCGAAACGGAAGCGAGACTCATGCTCTCAGCACCTCGGTACCGCATTCGATCTTTGTAAAATAGAAAAGTGGCAGAACCTCGACTTCCGCGGCCGGCAGAATGCGCACTCTCCCAACGCCCGATTTCAATGCCTGTGTGCACGCCTCAAGTTTCGGCATCATGCCGCCGCTGATTACGGATTCGTCAATCAGCCCGGCCACCTGCTTCGTATCCAGTCGCGCCATCACCGAACCGTCCGCTTGCTTCACGCCGGCCACGTCGGTGAGAAAAATCAGCGCGTCGGCTTCGCACGCGATCGCGCACGCCGCGGCCATCTGGTCGGCATTCACGTTGTAATACTGCCCATCGCCTCCCAGGGCAACTGACGATAGCACGGGAATTCCGCCTTCAACCCAGATTGCTTTCAGCCAGCGCGGCTCAGAGAAGCAGATTTCGCCCACAAATCCTAGATCGTGTTCCGAGTCCTGCTTCTTGCGCGCGCGAAAAACGCCACCATCTCCGCCGCAAAGACCGATTGCCGGGCAGCCCGCCGCTGCGATCGCCGCTACCAGGCTCTTGTTCACAATGCCCGCCAGCACCATCAGCGCGACGTCGCGCGTCTCGGCGTCGGTCACACGCAGGCCGTGGATGAAGTCGCTTTTCTTCCCCAGCAGTTTCAACGTCCGCGTCAGCGCGCTGCCTCCGCCGTGCACAACCGCGACCTGATGTCCATCAGCGGCAAGCTGCACCACTGCTTTCGCGCATTTCTTAAGCGTCTCTTTATCTTCCAGCGCCGCGCCGCCGATTTTGATGACGATCTTCACTGCAAACCCTCCACTTCGTCCCAGCCATACATCAGGTTCATATTCTGCACGGCCTGTCCCGCCGCCCCTTTGAGCAGGTTGTCCAGACACGAGACCACGATGAGCCGGCGTCCATCGGGCGCAAGACTGAAACCCAGATCGCAGTAGTTGGTGTGCACCGAAAATTGAATTTCCGGCAACGTCTTGGCAGGATAGATTCGGACCCAGTGCCGGCCTTTATAGAATTCCTGAAAACAACTTTGAATCTCCTCCGCCGTCACTTCGCGTTGCAACGAAACATAGAGCGTCGACAGAATCCCCCGCGGAATCGGCAAAAGATGCGGAGTAAAGATCAACTGGCTGGAATCGAGCGCCAGTTGTTCCAGGATCTCGCCGGTGTGACGGTGCCCAAACACCGCGTAGGCGGAGAAATTATCAGCCACCGAAACGAAGTGTGTGCGCGCCGTCGGTTCTTTGCCCGCTCCCGAGACACCCGACTTCGAATCGGAGATAATTCCGCGGCCGCAGTCCACGATCCCGGCCGACAACAACGGTGCCAGTGCGAGGATGACCGAAGTCGCATAGCATCCCGGATTCGCCACCAACGCGGCGGATGGCAACCGCTCCGCATTCGGCTTCAGTTCAGGCAGGCCATACACGGCGCGCTCGGTGAGTTCCGCCGCGGTCTGCGGATCCGCATCTTTAAAAGCGTAAATGGCGCGATGCTGTTCCTGTTTCAGTCGCCAGGCTCCGCTCAAATCGACCACCCGCAGCCCGCGCTCCATCGCCTCGGGAACGAGTTCGCGAGAAACGGAGTGCGGCGTCGCCAAAAACAACAGTTCGACGCCCTGCTGCTGTAACGTCGGCCACGAAAACGGCTGCAGCGCTAAGTGCCCGTTGCCATTGCTGGAAGCTTGCGGAACTCCCGCGCCAGACTCGTCGGTTTCTGCGCTCCGCCGCAACAGCAGCGGAGCATCGGTACGCGGGTGGCGCGCGAGAAGGCGCGCGAGTTCAATCCCGGAATATCCGGTCGCACCGAGAATCGCCGTTTTGAGCTTCGCCGCCATCAGATTTGCTTAGAGCATCGTTTCATAAATTCGCTTCGGTTCCCCGCCCGAGCTGTGCCCATTCACTGCCCCGGAAACGGGGGATTGAGCCAGGCCCGTATTTCTCCAACTAGCATATTTATCCATTGTTGTGAATAAATATGCATATATTCTAAATTGTCTCACCGTGGTGTCAAGTATCGAAACGGAATTTATGCAATGCGGAGAATTATGGAATGAGGGACTTCTTCGAACACGGGGGACTTAACTCTCTTTCCGTCTCCAAGCCTTGCGTACCGCCGCAAGCTGCGGTTGCGGTATAGAGAGCCCCACACCTCGAACGTCCCAGGATGTGGAGCGCCCTTTTACATTCTGAGCCGCAGGTCGCTCGAGGTGCCGCCCGCTGCCGGGACGTAGCAATTCAGCGTGTAGTCCATTACCATGCGGTCGGCGTTGAAGCGCCAGCCGAGCGTGCGGATCGTCCGCTTCATGCGTTTGATCCAGCCCCGCGGCAAGCCGTCGCGGTCGCGTTGATAGTAGAGCGGAATCACTTCGTCGCGCAGCACCCGCATCAGATCGTCGCCGTCGCGCGTGTCATGGACGTTCATGTCGGAGTGCGTTCTGCCATTGCCGATCGCGAACCCGTTCATGCCGTCGTAGGCTTCCGCCCACCAGCCGTCGAGCACCGACAGGTTTAAGCCGCCGTTCAGAACCACTTTCTGGCCGCTGGTGCCCGAGGCTTCCAGCGGACGCCGTGGATTGTTCAGCCACACGTCGACGCCCTGCGTCAGATGGCGGCCCACGTTGATGTCGTAATCCTCGATGAAGACGAACTTGTCGGAAAACTGCGGGTCGCGCATCACCTGCGCAATCTGCTGCAAAACCCGCTTACCTGGCTCGTCCAGCGGATGCGCCTTGCCGGCGAAAACAAACTGCACCGGACGTTTCGGATCGTTGACCATGCTCGCAATCTTTTCGATATCCGCCAAAATCAGGTTGGCGCGCTTGTACGTGGCAAAGCGCCGCGCAAAGCCGATCGTGAGCGCATCGGGACTCAGCACGCGTTCCAGTTGCTGCAGCACATCGCGCGGTTCGTCGCGCCGCGCCGCCTGTTTTACCGCGCGACGGCGCACAAACTCGATCATTTGCGTCTTCAGGTTGAAGTGCGTCTCCCAAAGCTCGCCGTCGTCAACGTTTTCAATGCCGTCCCAGATCTTGGCCTCGCTCGAGCGCAAGTGCCATCCCGTGCCAAGGTGTCGATCGTAGAGTCGAAACATCTGCGGCGCGAGCCACGTAGGTACATGCACGCCATTGGTGATGTGCCCGATCGGCACGGAATCTTCCGATTTTCCCGGATTCAATCCCGTCCACATCGCGCGCGACACTTCGCCGTGCAGCGACGAAACCGCATTCGCCCGCCGCGAGAGTTTCAGGCCCAGCACGGTCATACAGAAACGCTCGTCGCTGTCGGGATTCTCTCGTCCCAGCGCCATGAAGGCTTGCCGGGAAAGCCCGAGCGCCTCGCGCAGAGGTCCGAGGTGTTCTTCCACCATGTCGCCGTCGAATCGATCATGGCCCGCCGGGACCGGAGTATGCGTGGTGAACACTACTTCGCGCGCCACCCGAGGCACAGCCCTATCGAAGCTGATCCCCTCTTCCACCATGCGCTGCCGAATCGCTTCCAGCACAGCGAATCCGCTATGCCCTTCATTCAGGTGAAGAACGCCCGGCGTGATGCCCAACGCCTTCAGCGCGCGCAGGCCGCCCACGCCCAGCAGCAATTCCTGGTGCACGCGCACCCGGCCATCGCCTCCGTATAAACGCGAGGTCATGTGCCGGTCTTCCGGCGTATTGCCTTCCACATCAGAGTCGAGAAGAAACAGATCCACGCGACCCACTTTCACGCGCCAGACTTTAGCGTGGATCGAACCGTGACGAGTATCGACTTGCACGATCACCGGACGGCCATTCGTGCCGATCGCCGTCTCCATGGCTAGCTGATTGACGTCGGTCTCGAGATATTCTTCGCGCTGCCAGCCATCGCGATCTAGACGTTGGCGGAAATATCCTTGCCCGTAGAACAGTCCCACGCCGACCAAAGGAATGCCCAGGTCGGAGGCGCTCTTAACGTGATCGCCCGCCAGAACTCCAAGTCCTCCGGAATACACCGGCAAAGATTCGTGAACCCCAAATTCGGCGGAGAAGTAGGCCACGGGACGAGGCCGCAACACACCAGCGCGCCGGGCGCCCCAGGTGTGTTCGGCATCCTCGTATTCGCGCAACCGTCGATAAGCGTAGTTGATGCGGCTATGCAGCGCCAGTTCCGTCGCGCGCGCCTCCAGCTTCGCCAAAGGATACTCGTTCAAAAGCGCGACCGGGCTGTGGTTCAACTGGCTCCAGCGCAGGGGATCGATATCGCGGAAGATCCCGGCCGCGTCGTGATCCCAACTCCACCACAAATTGCGCGCCAGCGCCCACAAACGCTCCTGGGCCGGTGCGATAAAGCGATCCAGCGTTCTCGCTTCACTCACCACGTGCGCCACGCGGGTCGCGGCCTCGGTAAGGTGGCGAATTTCGTTCTCCGGAAAAGTCCGCGCCTCCACAGTCTGGACCACAAGCACGCCCTGCAGAACGCCCCTGTCGATCAGCGGAACCCCGAGGAAGGAATGATAGTTATCCTCCCCAGCTTCAGGAAAATACTTGAAGCGGGGATGGGTTCTCGCTTGCTCCACGGCCACCGGTCGCACTTGCTCCGCAACCAGGCCGGCCAGCCCTTCGTTGATCGCCATTCGCAGCTTGCCGACGCACTCGTTGCGCAAACCCAGCGTCGCGGCCAGCACCAGATTGGCCCGGTCGGGCTCCAACAGATAAGCGGAGCAGACATCTGTGCCAAATCGTCGGGCGATCAAGGCCACGACGTTCATCAGCGTCTCAGCCGGCTTCCCCGGTTCGGCCGCGAGATTCGCGATTTCATCCCACGTCAGCTCATAGTTGGCATCAAGAGAGCAGGCCGGGTGCTCTTGATCCTGAACCAGGTCATTCGTTCGGTCCAATCGTGTCTCCATAATCATCCAATTCCTGGGTCGTACAACCGGACAGCCAGACAAACTCCGGCTAAAAGCGGTTAGAAAAACGACCCCTGAAACATTCTATCGGGTGCTTACGCAATTGCTCCACTTTGTCGCTGGGGGTAACCATTACCACGGTGCACGTTAGGATGGCGAAATTGCCGTCTTGCCCTTGCTTTCCTGCCGATATTTGCGGAAACAAAAACTTTAACCCGAGATCCAGGCCAAGTCCAATTCGAATTGTTGATGGAATGAATCAGCCGCCAACTCATTCCTTTTCAGTCCAACACAAAAATGCGCGCCGCATCCCACCCGCCAGGAGGTCGAGTGGAAAGCGGCGCGCAATTCTAGGCCAACTTCCTTACGGCGCTAGCCCTGCGAAGGATGCAACACGCGGAACGTGCTGCCTCCATTCGACCAGACCAGCACCAGCGCATCCTGGCCGTTGGGCACGCTCGACAACGCCTGTACTACGTCGCTGTCCGATTTCATCGCATGACGATTTACTTCCATGATCACGTCCCCGCGCTGCAGGCCCGCGTTATCCGCCGGACTGCCGGGCACAACCTCCTCAATCACCGCGCCATGAACCGACGCATCCGCGCGCAGTTCATCTCGCGTGTCCTGAGTCAGTTCCGCCAGCTTCAGCCCCCAACGCACCTTCCCATGCTCGTTGCCTGCGACTTCCGTGCCTTTGCCGCCCAGCGCTTCGAGCGTCACCGCGATGCTCATCGGTTTGCTGTCGCGAATCACATCCAAATGGATCGTGTCTCCGGGCCGCTTCTGTCCCACCACCATTTGCAGTTGTCCGGCATCGATCACCGTCTTGCCGTCCAGTTGAGTAATCACATCTCCCGTGCGCAGCCCCGCCTTCGCTCCCGGCGCATCCGGCTGAACGTCCGAGACCACCGCCCCCTCGGCTTTCTTCACATCGAAGAATTTCGCGTTATCCGGAGTGACGTCCGCAATCTGTATTCCGATAAACCCGTGCGTCACTTTGCCATCGCGAATCAGCGTTTCCACCGTCGGCTGCACAATCTGCGTCGGAATCGCAAATCCCATTCCCGAGAAAGATCCCGAATTGGAAATCAGAAACGTGTTAATTCCGATCAGTTCTCCCCGCGCGTCCACCAACGCTCCACCGGAATTCCCCGGATTGATCGCCGCATCGGTCTGGATAAACTCGCCCGGCTTGCGCCGGTCGCTCGCATCAGGGTTCGGACGGTTCAGCGCGCTGATGATGCCGCGCGTCACCGTAAACCGGTATCCATAAGGATTGCCGAAAGCCAGCACCGTCTGCCCCGGGTGCAGATTGGCCGAGTTGCCGAAGGGCACACTCGGAAAATTGTTTCCGTCGATCTTGATCACCGCCAGATCCGTCAGCGGATCGGCCCCAATCAACTTTGCCGCATACACTTCGCGGTTGCTCATCGTCACCCGAATATCGACCGCGCCATCAATGACGTGATTGTTGGTGACAATGTATCCGTCGGGAGAGATGATCACGCCGCTGCCCAACCCATGTTCCATCCGGTTCTGCGGCTGCGACGGCATCCTGAATTGCCGCCCGAATTGACGCCCAAAAGGACTGTCCGGACCAAAAAACTGCTGCATGTCGGGCATGCCCTCATTCGCGCCCTGTTGTTCGTTCGGTTTCGACGCCACCGTCACGTTTACCACAGCAGGCGTGACCCGCGCCGCCAGCGTTTCCATGGCGCGGTCCAAAGTGAGCAAGGCTCCCACGCTGTTGTCATCCAGCGGCGCTGCCGCTGGCGCCGGAGCGGCCGCTGCACTGGCTGTCTTCGCAAACTCGAGCGTCGCCACCGACCCCACTGCGAGCACCGCAAGCAGGGCGATCGCAAAACGACTTTTTGCTGCTGCTTTACAACGTTCCATCCACGACTTCATTGTTCCTTCTCCTTCGTATAACTGATTGATCGTTACCACAAATCCCCACCCACAAAAACCGCTACAACTAAATATCTAGTTGTTCATCACAAATTTTTTTGCTAAATCGAGCTTGCTACCGGCACTTTCATCCAGTGTCCATGCATCGCCCCCACAAACGTCACTCGCCACACTTGGACGCTCCACACCGGCGCATCCGCCGTTCCAGACTGCGTGGCTTCCACAAAGACCAGGGTTTGCACTTGTGCCATTCCCTGTTGATCGCCATTCGCAACGACCGGAATCGCTTGCGCAGGCAACGGCTCCTCATGCACACCAGCTTCAACCACCTCAGCCAGCGGATGCCCCGCCCTCACTTGCGCAGAAACAACCTCGGCCGGTTGAGCATGAGTCACCTTGCTGTGCGTTTTCCTCGCGACCGCCATCCCCGCCGCGGTCGACCGTCCAAACGCTGCTCGAACGATTGCAGGCGCTTTCCCCTGCATCGTTCCTGACGACCAACGCAATGATGACGACCCCAAAGTCTGCCCGGCAGGGGCTACATAAGCAGCATGATCCGACGCGCCCATTCCGCGATCAAATGCGACGAACTGGGGCGCCTGCGCCAGCAGTCCGAGACATACCACGGAGAACACACCAGCCATCCCGATCGCCGGTTTCGAGATGCGCGTCGCCACGGGCCGATTGCGATCGAGAATCCGTGCCAAGCGCAGCGCAGCTTCGTGAGCACGGTGCACCGCAGCCTGGGCCATGGACCATCGCGGACTCGCCTGCCGTTTATGCTCAAGGCTCTTTTCCAGCAGCGAAACCAGGCAATTCGCATATCCGTGCGGGTTGGCAGTCTCGGCAAGCACCGCATCGTCGCAAGCCATCTCGCGCTCTTCCGATAGCCGGCTCTCAATCCACCACACCGCGGGATGAAAGAAAAATACCGCGCGCACAATTTTCTGAATCAGATTCGTCCAGTCGTCCCCGCGCCGCAGATGTGCGAATTCATGGAGCAGGACCACGTTCAGGTCATCGGCCGGCAATTCCCGCAACGCCCACGCCGGAAGAATAATGGTCCGCTTCCAGAAGCCAATCACCGACGGCACGCGCACTTCCTCGGACGTGGCAACCGTTACCGACCTTGACAGGATTGGCCAGCTGCGTAAAAACTCCGATACCCGCAGGGTTGGATAACGGCGCGAGTTCCAGGGCTTGCCGAAAAACTCAATAAGCGTAGGTTTGGGGGAGGTCCCGAGTTCCACCCGCGCCGTAAGTGCTGCCCCATCAACAGTGGCTTCCAGCCGCTGGGGAAATTCCGCCCCGCCCGAGCCCAAGTTCTCCACCGTCTTTCGCACAACCGGATCGAGGTCCGCCAAAACGACTGGCGTACAACTGCCCCGCAGTTGCCGCAAACTCCAGAGACCCGCAGCCAAACGCGCCATCGCCACGCAAGTTCCCAGACTCCACACCAGAAAAGCCAGGATCGCCCAGCTCCCCGGGATGGTAATCGCCGGGTGGAGGTGTCCCTGCGACTTCAACATCCCGGGAGCCAGAAGCGTCCATCCTTCGCCGAGACCGCCCAGCAAAGGAAGCACAGCAACCGTGAGCAATGCCAGGAACCACACCGCAAATCGGGTTCCCGAATTTTGTTTTCGCAACAAGCGCAGCAGCACCCAAGCAAACGACGCAATCAGCAACCCCTCAGGCAGCGCATTCAGCGCGCGCTCGACCGACCCCTGTGCGATGGCTTGGATTGTTGTCTGCAGCGCCAGCCCGTTCATCGCTCTTCGCTCCGGTTTTCTTCGCTCCGGTTCCGGCCTTTCGGCATTCTGACTTCTTCGTCCTTCTGTGCCAGCATTTGCCGCAAGCGAGCCACCTCTTCAGGTTCGATCCCCTGGTCTTCGAGCAGGTTCAAAACCAGCTGCTCATGCGAGTTCTTAAAAAATCGGCTGACCAGGTGCCGGATCTCCGAGCGCGTCGCCTCCTGCTGTCCTACCAGCGGCGTATAGATGTGCGCCCTTCCATCCTTTAAATGTCCTAAATAGCCTTTTCTCTCCAATACACGGATCGTAGTCAACACCGAGTTATAAGCGATCACAGGCTTTTCCGTAATCGAATCAAGGACTTGCTGGACTGTGCCCGAGCCCTTCAACCACAGCACGTTCATGATCCGAAGCTCGGCTTCGGTCAAAGTATCCGACTGTCTCGGCGGCACCAGATCCCTCCTCGTTTGGTTAGACGCTTCGCGAAGCGAAAAGTAAACTAATTCTTTAGTTGCAAGCCCCGCCCCTGGAGTTGCCCGTAGCTTCGGCCCCGGACCTTATATATGTCACCTTAATCATCCCAGAGCTTTGCGGAGAAGGGGAGCCTTGTGGAAACGGGCGGCGTCTCGCCGTCCAAGCGGAGCGAAGCCCGGCAGCCACCCGCGCCTCACCAACCCGAAAATTGGTTCGAAAGACTAGCTCAAACCGAGGCAAACCATAGTGGAGAAAGCATTAAGCTCAGGCGGATAACCCGAACATCAAACCTCAGACCTCGAAATTCCGACCTGGATCCCCTACTGCGGTTTCGGCGGCGCAGCCGGAGGTTGCTCTCCCGGCTTCGGTTCCGCCTTCTGCACTTCCTGCCCTTCGTAAGTGATCCTCGATTTCGATCCAAACCGCCGGTAGTTCGTATACTTAATAATCTCGCGAATCTTGATGTCACCGGTCGAGAACTGCAGCGTGTCTTCAGCCCGCGTATACGTCGGGAACCAGTACTGCCCGTCGATCTGCTCGCGCCAGGTCGTAAACTTCGGGAACAGATTCTCCTGACCCTTTTTCTTCCGAATGTCAGGTACCGTCTTGCCGTAGGTCTCGACAATCTGAAAATCGTGGTCGTCCACCCAGATTCGCCCCTGGAAATAACGCTTCTTGCCTTCAATCTGCTTCGGCGCAACATCGAATACGTACGTATTCAGTTCATCCTGCTTCTGCTGTCCAACGTAGAGAATGTCGTATTCTCCGATCTCATCCGAAGTCAGCACAAACGGCAACCGGTTCTCGATATCGTCGAAATCTTCTTCCGTCATCATCAATCGCTGCAACGTCGGCTGTGGCGCAAAAACCACGTTCTTGATCTTGTGTCCCTTATCGTCGAACGTCACATCGAAAACCTGCTGGTACATCCCGTCCGGCGTATTGCCGTCGAGCGTCATCACCTTGACGTCCTGCCGGAATGTGTATTGGTCGCGGGCCTCCTTGAATTCCTTTTCCTTGGCGGCGAAGCGCTTGATGATCTCCTCGACCGTTGTCCCCTTGGGCAGGGATTTATCCAGCGGCCCCTCCTGCGCCTGCGCCGTTTGCGCGGTCATCATCGAAAGCAATACGGGGAACAGCGCAGCAAGAAAATACACGAGCAACGTCAGGAATGAGAATCGAAACCGGAAGCTCATAAGCCCCATTCTAGCGAAAGGAACCACGAAAGAGTTAGCGGCAGCCTCCACCCCCAAGACCGCCGTGCATACGGCCTTTCAAAACCGGGGGTAGGAGACTGCGGTTCTGCCTACTGCATTCGATGCGCGAGGTCCCGCAAGGTTCTCAGAATTTACGTTTCTTTACGATGAAGACACGCCTCAATCCGCGGACCGTTGTGGACCCGGCTTCGCCGCTCGTGATTTCTTCATCGCCTTCCCCATTCCCCACTCCACCACTCCCGGTAGCAACTGGTAAAGCTTAATCACCGGAATCATGGTCCAGGGCACCACAACCTCGCGCTTCCTCGCGCGATATCCGCGATAGGTCGCCCGTGCCACGCGCTCCGCCGTAATGCCCCGCACCGATTCCGGACGCACGTTGCCCTTTCGGCTCGCCACCAGGTGCGCGCCAAATTCCGTGCTCACATACCCCGGACACACCGTCAGCACGTTAATATTGTCCCGCTTCAACTCCATCCGAGCGCCCTTGCCCAGAGCGTTCAATGCGAACTTGCTCGCACTATACAAACTCATAAACGGCACGGGCAGGTGTCCCGCAACGCTCGAAATGTTGATGATGTCGCCCCCGCCCTGCTTACGCATCACAGGAGCCACTGCCTGCATGCAGGCGATCACGCCGAAAAAATTCGTCTCAAACAAACCGCGAACCGCCGCCGCCTCCATCTCGGCCACCGAGTCGCGGATTCCCACTCCCGCATTATTCACCCACACATCAACGCGCCCGAACCGGCGGACCGCAGCGCTCAGCGCGCGATCAACATCCTCGCGCTTGCGCACGTCGCAAGCCAACGCCATAGTGCGCTCAGTCTGCCCGATCCGCTGCCGCGCACCCTCGGCCCGTCCCTCATCGCGCGACAGCATCACGACGCTCGCCCCAGCATCCGCAAACACTTTCGCGATAGCTTCCCCGATTCCCATGGAAGCACCCGTTACGACCACGACCTTCCCTTGAATCTCCATGGCGACCCTTGTATAACCTGCAACACCCCAAGTCAAACCGCAACCTCTCAGCCATCAACTCCAGAGAAAGACGCGTCATCCTAAAAAGTAATTGTCACCCTGAGCAACGCGAAAGACCTGCTTCTGCCGCGGGCGGCAGCGGCACGTTGAATCCGCTCCCCTTCTAAACTGAGCCATGACCGAATCTTAACCAGGGCACCATGGCTTTAGGTTTTTACTGAAGCTGAAAGCTGATGGCTGAGAGCTTGCCCCCAATGTCGTAGAATCATCACCACTGGAGACGCCGTGAGTTCGCTCTTACCCTTATTTCCGCTCGATCTCGTACTCCTCCCCGGCGTTCCCTTGCCGCTGCACATCTTCGAACCGCGCTACAAAGAGATGATCGCCGAATGCCTCGAACAGAAAAAGCCGTTCGGAATCGTCCGTGCCTCCGACGAAGGAGTCGCCGACATCGGTTGCATCGCCGAGATTGTCTCCGTCACCAAAAAATATGACGACGGCCGCATGGACATCCTGACTCGCGGCCTCGAGCGCTTTGAGGTCGTCGAGGTCAACCAGGACCGATCGTTCCTGCAGGCCGAGATTGCCCTGCTGCAGGATGAAGATGAGGACCAAGACGATCCGGCGAAACCAGCCGCCGAGATGGTGACGCAAGCCGTTCGCCTGCACGCCGAAATCGCCAAACTCGCCGGAACCGAACCCTCTGGCCCCGACGAACACGCTGCCAACCTTTCCTACCTGCTCGCCGGGTCACTGCCGCTCGACCTCGACTTCAAACAGACCTTGCTCTCAACCCTGTCCGAAGCGAAACGGCTGGAGGCAGTGATCGGCTACCTCGAAGCCATTCTCCCCGGTCTGCGCCGAGCTTCGAAAGCAAGGTGGAACTGAAGACCGTTCCCAACTTTCAGCTCTTGGTCAAAGAAGTCAAAGCAGAATTGTCATCCTGAGCAACCCGAAGGACCTGCTTGTTGCGGGCAGCAGCAGAACACTGGATTCGCTCCCTTTCGAAACTGAGCCACGACCGCTACGCAATTCAAACCATGATTTTCCTGAAAGCTGAGGGCTGAAAGCTGACAGCTGTTCTTCAGCGGTATAATCCACCCAAGACTTTTTCCCGTGGGGGTTCCACAATGAGTTTCGCCCGGACCCTAGGCGAGTTGCGCCTAAGTCCCTTCACCGAGCAGCGCCTCGCTTCCCGGCGTGTCAAAGATGAACTCCGCGAAAACCTGATGGCGCGCCTGCGCGAAGGCGGTCCGATTTTTCCCGGCATCGTCGGATACGACGACACCGTCGTCCCTCAGATCGTCAATGCCATCCTCTCGCGCCATAATTTCATCCTTCTCGGCCTCCGCGGACAAGCCAAGAGCCGCATTCTGCGCGCGCTCACCACGCTTCTCGATCCGCAGATGCCCTATGTCGCCGGATGCGAGATCCACGACAATCCCTACGCTCCCATTTGCCGCCGCTGCCGCGACTTGCTCGCCAAAGAAGCGGATGCCACCCCCATCGCCTGGCTCACTCCCGACCATCGCTACGTCGAGAAACTGGCTACGCCCGATGTCACCATCGCCGATTTGATCGGCGACATCGACCCCATCAAAGCCGCCCGCGGCGGCCACGAACTCTCCAGCGAATTCACCGTCCACTACGGCCTGCTGCCGCGCGCCAACCGCGCAATTTTCGCCATCAACGAGTTGCCCGATCTGGCCGGCAAAATTCAGGTCGGACTCTTCAACATCATGCAGGAAGGCGACGTCCAGATTAAGGGCTATCCCATCCGCCTTCCGCTGGATGTAGCCATCGTCTTCAGCGCCAATCCCGAGGATTACACCGCCCGCGGCAAAATCATCACCCCGCTCAAAGACCGCATCGGCTCCGAAATCCGCACCCATTATCCCGCCACCGTCGAAGAAGGAATTGCCATCACCGCGCAAGAAGCGTGGCTCGATCGAAAAAACGACCGCGACGGCTCGCAGCTCCGCATTCCGAAATACGTCAGCGAGGTCATCGAGCGCATCGCGTTCGCCGCCCGCGACGACAAAAAAATCGACAAGCGCTCCGGAGTAAGCCAGCGCCTCCCGATCTCCGCCATCGAAAACGTGGTTTCCAATGCCGAGCGCCGCGCGCTCACGCACAATGAAAAGCTGATTGTCCCGCGCATCAGCGACATCTACGCCGCCCTGCCCGCCATCACCGGAAAGCTCGAACTCGAATATGAAGGCGAAATGAAGGGCGCCGACCACGTGAGCCGCGAACTGATTCGCGCCGCCGTGGCCAGAGCCTTCGACACCTACCTGCATGGCGTAAACCTGAATCAGGTGGTGCAGTGGTTCGACCTCGGCGGAGAAATTCAACTCGGCGACAATGCCGGCGCGCAAGAGGTTCTGCAAGGGCTCACCCAGATTCAGGGCCTCATGGAAAAATTGGGCAAGCTCAATGTTGGCCCAAAAGACGCACCCGAGATTCAAGTATCGGCAGCCGAATTCGTCCTCGAAGGACTGCACGCGCACAAGAAAATCGGCCGCAACGAAGAACGCGTCTTCACCGCCGGCGAAAAGCCGCCAAAAAAACAAGAACGAGTCTACGAACCAGAAGAACCAGGCTTCGGCCGGAAAAGGGGTTTCAACTAGCTCTCAGCCGTCAGCTTTTGGCTATCGGTAAGAACGCTTGCGGATTGTGGGTATAGCGGCCGGCGCAGCAAGTGCGAGAGTCTCCGATGCTTTAACTGAAAGCTGACAACTGAGAGCTGAAAGCTGCCCTCATGAAACGCATCCGCTACACAAAATACGTCCCCGATCCCGCCGGCGACATGAGCATGGAAGACCTGCTCAGCGCGCTCTCCGACTATTTCCTGCAAAGCGGATTCAATGACAATTTCTGGTACGAACTCCCTGAAGGCGAGCAGACGCTCGACGAATTAAAACGTGCCCTCGAACAAGCTCTGCTCAACAGTGAAATGTTCGACGAAGACATGCGCGACCGCCTGCAGCAAATGCAAATGGAAGGCCAGCTCGAAGAGATGATCGAGAAGCTGATCGAGCGCCTGCAGCAGGAAGATTACATCTCCATCGATCAGCCGCACGATCCCTCGAAGCAGTCCAGCGTAGGAGGTCAGGTTGGCGATGCGCAGCAGCAGGCCAAATTCGAAATCACTGACAAGAGCCTCGACTTCCTCGGCTTCAAAGCCCTCCGCGACCTCTTGGGCTCGCTAGGCAAATCCAGCTTCGGACGCCACGACACGCGCGACATGGCCACCGGCATCGAGGCCAGCGGCGCCTCCAAGCAGTACGAGTTCGGCGACACCCTCAATCTCGATATCACCGCGACGCTCTCCAGCGCAATCCAGCGCGAAGGCCTCGGCCTTCCCCTCAATCTCGAATACAACGATCTCCAGGTCCATCAGTGCGAGTATCAGTCCTCTTGCGCCACCGTGCTCATGCTCGACTGTTCGCACTCGATGATCCTCTATGGCGAAGACCGCTTCACTCCGGCCAAAAAAGTTGCCATGGCGCTCTCGCAACTGATCCGCACCCAATATCCCGGAGACTCCCTCTCACTCGTCCTCTTCCACGACTCCGCCGAAGAAGTTCCGCTCTCGCAGTTGGCCAGAGTAAAAGTCGGCCCCTACTACACCAACACCCGCGAAGGCCTGCGCATGGCCCAACGCATCCTGCAACGCCAGCGCAAAGACATGAAGCAGATCGTCATGATCACCGACGGCAAACCCAGCGCCCTGACCCTCGAAGACGGCCGCATCTACAAGAACGCTTTCGGCCTCGATCCCTTGGTCGTCAGCCAGACCCTCGAAGAGGTCTCCAAGTGCAAACGCGCCGGAGTCCTCATCAACACCTTCATGCTGGCATCCGACTACGGCCTGGTTCAGTTCGTCCAAAAAGTCACCCAAATGTGCCGAGGCAAAGCCTACTTCACCACACCATATACGCTTGGCCAGTATTTGCTGATGGATTACATGTCCAGAAAAACCAAGACCATTCACTAGTCAAATCGAGGGGGGCGTTTTAGTCGTATGCTGTGGCTTGGCCGCCTTCGAGGGCGGCAGTTGGCATTCGTATGGGCGGAGCAATCCTTTGCCACGAACATTGCTCCGCCTTCGAGGAAGCAGCTTGAGGGTTTCGACGTTGTCACCCTCTACGCCAGAACATCACCGGAATGCTCGCCCCTGTCGTGCAATTCGATGGCGAAAGAACTTCGCACAAACTCCCATTGCTTACTTGATTCTTTTGAAGAGGCAGAAACGCAGGTCAAGAACGGTGCTTTTAGCGACTGTGAGCCGGGTCCATATCGAATCTTCTCTGTATATTCCGTGGACTGGCCACACACACAGCGATCGGAAAAACTGGAGGACGAAAAACTCGGGGACTTACGGGACGTTCCCTGGTTTTCCGGCGACCACCGATCAAAAGTGAACTTGGGCTGCCTGCCGGGGGCCCCGGACAATATGAGGCTCCCAACCTTCTGTGCGGATGAGCGGGAGCCTCCACCAGCAGCCCAGATTACAGAAGTAATATCCCGTGCCCCCACTCCTTCGCAGCTTCGCGGTATGATGTTTGCAGTATTTTCCGTACGGAGACGTTATGAAACGATTCCCCGCTTTCCTCCTGCTGCTGGTCTTGAGTCTGGCCGGCACCATGTCGGCCAAGCCTCAGCGCATCAGTCCCCAACAGAATGCGCACCAGTCCAAAAAGGCGATTAAGAAGCAGCAGAAGATGCTGAAAAAAGCCAACAAGAAGCAGGCGAAAGCGCAGAAAAAATACGCAAAGAAGCAGCAAAAAGAAACCAAGAAAAACAACCGCGCTTTGCGCCGTCGCAGAACCTAATCTTGCACGCTGGCGCGGATCTGGATTCTCGCGCTAGCGCCGCCCCCACCTCATCGCTTTGCTAGGATTGACGATTGACGCCCGCCGCCCGCCCCGATCCCAGCGGTTGCTCATCGCCGTTATAAGGCTCGGAATTCGAAATCACGGCGTTGTGCGCCCATCGGCCCCCCGATTCATCACAAATCCCCTGTGACGGCAAACACATTTTTCCAATAAATCTCCCGCTACTCTAACCCCACTCCCAGGACCTCTCCCGGTCCCGTTCCCTCCAGAAAGAGATCACTATGTGTGCGTCAACCCGCCTGCTGGCTACGGTACTGGTTTGCCTGTCGAACCTCGCTCTGTCGAGCCTTGCAGCCACTGCGAAGGACCTGCTTTTTGATTCTCAGCAAAACAATTGTCATCCTGAGCGAAGCGAAGGACCTGCTTTTTGCGCGCAGCAATCCGACCTGGCGGCCGCCGAGCGCGTCCTCGGACCGCAATGGAAACAACTATCTCGCCGCGCCGGAATGATCTTCGCCGGCACAGTACTCACTCCCATCCCGCTGACGGACGCAACCGAGACCGGAACCAGGGCAAGCCTTGTCGTTCCTGGACCCACTCCGGCAATCGAATTGAGCTTTCGTGTCGATGAACCCATCGCCGGCGTCAAACGCGGCCAACTTGTAACGATCCACGAATGGACGGGCGCTTGGTCCATGCATAGCCCCATGAGCCAGGGCCAGCGCATCCTGCTCTTTTTATATCCGCCAAGCCGATTAGGCCTCACCAGCCCCGTAGGCGGTTCAATTGGCCAGGTCAGGCTCGATTCAAGCGGAAAGAACGTCTCGCGTGCCTCGCTCAAATCAACCGCCCGCACCGCTGAACAACACTTACCCCCACAAAATGACTTCGCTAACGTCACCGTTGTTCAACTCGAGCGAGCCATCCGCCGCGCCAGAAATGGCGAGGAGTGACTATGTGCTTCCGAATTCTGGCCTTCATACTCCTTCTCTGCAGCGCCGTTGCCAGTCTGGCCGGAGGACCGGCTTTCATAGCGGGCTCCGGCTACAACCCTGGAATCGAAGGCCAGCCCCTGATCTGGGCCAATGGCTCCATCCAGTACTTCACCGACCAAGGCAACCTCAGCCCAATCCTCACGGGCGCACAAGCGGACGCCCTCGTTGCCTCTGTCTTCAGTATCTGGACCAGCATCTCCGGCGTAGCCCTAACCGCAACCCGGGCCGGTCATCTGGCTGAAGACGTGAACGGCGGCAACATCCAAACCAACGGCTTTGGAGTCGTCACCGCGCCCGCCGACATCACTCCCACCGCGACCGGCATTCCCGTCGGCATCGTCTACGACTACGACGGCACCGTCACCGACGCCATCCTCGGCCAGGGTGCCGGAGACCTTGACGAGTGCTTTACCAACGCCGTTTACGGCGGGCCCGACAACTTCGCTCCCGCCGGATACATCGTGCACTCCTTGATCGTCATCAACGGAGTCTGCGCCGCCACCACTACCCAACTCCCCGACATCCAATACCGCCTGTTGCGCGTCTTGGGGCGAACCATTGGCTTGGGATGGTCGCAAGCCAATTTGAACGTTCAGACTCGGAAACCAGTTCCCACCGGCGCCGATTATGCCGGATTCCCCGTCATGCACTTTACCGATTCAATTGCCTGCGTGCCGATCACCATCTGCTATCCCAGTCCAGACACCCCTGCCTTGGACGACATAGACTCGCTCACACGCCTCTATCCTGCCGTCACCAATCCGCAACCCGCCGGCAGAATCTACGGCAGCGTTTACTTCACCGATGCATCCGGCAATTCATTGCAGCCCATGCAAGGCGTCAACGTAGTAGCCCGGCTCATGGTCGCCAATCAGCCATCGCGCCAGTATGTTGCCACCTCAGTCTCTGGATTCCTTTTCTGCGGCAACGCCGGCAACATCATCGACGGCTACATCTCTCCCAATGGCCTTCCCTACAGCCAGTGGGGTTCCGACGATCCCGCGCTCGAAGGATTTTTCGATCTTGGCCAGTTGATGATTCCCGCCGGACAAACTACAGCCCAATATCAGCTGAGCGTGGAAGCCGTTGACCCCGACTGGTCGATGGGCGTCGTATCCTATGCTCCCACTCAAGTAACACCCTCCGGCTCGTTCACTCCCGTTGTCGTCACCATCGCAAACGGGTCCAATAACCAGAACGATATCCTCATGCTGCAGGATGAACTCGCCCAAGATCATCCCGGCAGTGGTTCCACCTACGCCAATCCGGCGCCGCTGCCGCTCGGGGGTTCCTGGGGATCCTGGATCTCTCCATACGGGAGCGCCGATTTCTTCCAGTTCACCGCTCAGGCCAATCGGACCGCTTCAGTCGCAGTGCTGGCCCTCGACGAGGCCGGCCAGCCCACCGAGACCAAGCTACTGCCCGTCATCGGAATCTGGCAGTTGAGCGACCAGAGCGGCAAGCCAGCGCCAGCGTCCACTCCCTCGGCATTCAACACGACTACCTTTGCGTTGACCCGTCTCGACGCGCAATTCAATGTGTCGCAGGCGTACCGCGTGGGCATCGCCGACTTTCGCGGAGACGGCCGCCCCGATTACTTCTATCAGGCCACCCTGCTCTACTCTGATTCCCTAACGCCTTCTCGCCTCGGTCTCTCCGGGGGTGTCACGACTCTCACGGGCATTGGCTTCAACCAGCAACTTCAGGCGAGTGTATGCGGCGAGATCTCGCCGCAAGGGACGTGCGTCGACCCTGATAACGCTACTACTCTGGCTGCCTCCGCAACTCAACTGCAACTGGCCCTCCCCGCCGGATTGCAGGACGGAACCACTACGATTCAGGTTGCTGATCCGGCGACCGGTTCGTTTTCGCAGATGATCGGTGCCCTCACCTATGGCGCAGGCTCCACCGATCTCCTGCTGCTCCAGCAAGGCGCGGAGCCCGCCACTCCCGTAGGTGCCGCCGCTCCCAATGCGATCCGCGTCCGAGCCGTGGCCGCCGACGGTGTCACGCCCGTGAGCGGAGCGACGCTTGCCTGGAGCGCAACCAGCGGCCTCCAACTCTCCCTGTGCAACGGAGCATATTCCTGTTCGGTCTTGAGCGATGAAGCGGGCGAATCCTCGACCCTGGTGACTCCTGTCTCCGTCGGACAGAGCACCGTCACGATCAAGCTTGCCCCGGAGTCTTACTCGCCGCCCCAAACGCAGCAAGCGACCGTCGTGGCCACATCATCGGCCCTCGACTTGGCCGCTGTAACCCCGACCCGCTGGATCGCGCAAGGAGCCACCTTAGCCGTTCCCTTGACGGTCGAGGCTCTCGATCTCGGAGTTCCCAAGGCGAATATCGCCGTCAATTTCTTGCTCACCCAGGGCACGGCAACGCTCTCCGCAACCAGCGCCATCACCAACAGCTTAGGATTCGCCACGGTCACCGCGAATATTGTCAATCAGAATTCTGCCGTGCAGGTGAGTGCTTGCGTGGCTCCCAACAATTCACTCTGCCAGACCTTTACCTTGTTCTCCACTGCGCCCTCGCTCTGGACTCTCCAACCGGTCAGCGGAACTTCGCAAGCTGTGGGCGCGGGACAAGTATTTCAACCGCTTGTCATCAGAGTGACGGATGGCTCCGCCGCCGCCAATCCGGTCTTGGGCGCAACCGTGAACTTCGCAACCACGTTGGTCCGGCTCAGCCTGAACCAAGGAGGCCAGCAGGATGGTGATTCGCTCGTAAGCGGCAATGGACCGCCCGTAATTCTAGGGTCTTCGCAAGCTCAGGTCATCACCGCCCCAGACGGCACCGCATCCATCGTTCCCTCCGCGCAAAACGTGGGTCCGTGTACCCTCTTCGTCGCCGTGAGCGGCGGTGCATCTGCCGCTCTGTTTCAATTGGAGAATCTCGCCTCTATCGTTCTTCCGCAGCAGGAAAACAATCCCGGCAAAACTCCGCCTGCATCAAACGAAATCAATTTCCACCCCGGCACCCACGCCAGTACGTCCCAAGCGTTGCCCATTTCCGTTTTCGCCGTGCCGGGACTCCCCTCGCCCGATCAGCCAACGCCCTCTCAGAACCAGTGTGCTGGAGACACCCAGCCGATCACCATCGGCGATCCAATTCCCGGATCTTGTGCGCCAGCCCCCGAAGCCCCAAGCACCCAGGGCGACGTTCCTTCATCTTCGGGAGAAGCTCCAACCGACGACCCGCCTGCAAAGTCTCCAGCGAAGCCGGCCGCCGATTCCAAGCATCCTGATTCAGGTCCAAAAGCGACGACGCCGGCCGCTGAGAATCCGTCCCCAACTGGTTAGTGGTTGAGCTTGATTGTCATAAAAAACTTGTCGTCCTGAGCGAAGCGAAGGACCTTCCTTTTGCACGCGCCACCAGTCATCGAATTCACTCTAAACTGACTGCTTTTGCGCAGTCCCGCCACTACTTCCCAATCCACTGATCGACCCAATCGTTCACCGTTTTCCACCAAAGCTGCGAATTTTGCGGCTTCAGCACCCAGTGCCCTTCATCCGGAAAATACAGCATCTTCGAAGGCACCCCCATCGTCTGCAGCGTGGTGAAAAGTTGGAAGCCTTCGCTCACATCCAGCCTGTAATCGAGTTGCCCATGCACGACCAGCGTAGGCGTCTTGAAATTGGCGGCCGAATTGCGCGGAGACCATTTCTCGTACATCGCCGGGTTCGTATAAGGAGTCCCTTTGAATTCCCAGTTATTGAACCAGAGTTCTTCGGTCGTTCCCCATGCCGATTCGGTGTTGAACATGCCATCGTGCGACACAATGCACTTGAAGCGATCCGTATGCCCAAGCACCCAGTTCGCCATGTATCCGCCGTAGCTCGCGCCTAAAGCGCACTCCCGGTTCTTATCAACGAACGCGTAATTCTTCTCCGCATAGTCCAGCCCCTTCATCAAATCTTCAAACGGAGCCCCGCCCCAATTTCCATTGATCGCGTCAACAAACTTCTGCCCGTATCCAGTTGACCCGTGAAAATTGATCATGATGACCACGTATCCATTGGCCGCAAAAAGTTCCGGATTCCACCGATACGACCAGTCGTCCCCCCAGGCCCCCTGCGGCCCACCATGGATCAGAAACTTCACCGGATATTTCTTCGAAGCATCAAAGTTCGGCGGCTTGACCAGCAATCCTTCCACCTTTTCGTTGTGTGCGCCAGTGAACCAGAACGATTCCAGCGGCGACATGGCTACTTGGGAGAGTACGGCGTCGTTGACATGAGTAAGCGGTTCAGCCTTGGGAAACGAGCAATCCCCGGGCTGAGGTTCTCCCCGATGACGGTTGTTGCATGGTGCCTTAATGCTGAACGCCTGTGAGTAGATTTCAGTTGGAGCTGTCACTGACATTTGACTAAACAAAATCGTGGTCCCATCACCGGTTACTGCGAGGTCGTCATTAAACCCCCGCCGAAGTTCGACGAAGTCCAGAGTGGTGTTGTGAATCGTAACGTCGCCTCCCGCAGCGTCATCGATCGAACTTATCTTGAATGCCACCGAGTAAATCGGAGACTCGCCTTTGTCCTCGGCCACGAAGTAGAGCTTCGAAGAATCCGGGGACCAAGTAAATGTGCCAACCCAGAAATCCGTCTTTGTGGAAGGCCCGAATTCCGTTTTTCGCCCCGTCTTCCGGTCATACAGCATCAACCGGAACCGGTCTCCCTCGTATCCCGGACGCTGCTGCGCCCGGTACGCGATGTACTTGCCATCGGGAGAATAAAGCGGAGTCGAGTCGCTCGCCGGATTGTCAGCAGTAATATTCTTGGCCGCTCCACCATTCACCGGAACGATCCAAAGATCGTTGTTCGTCGAAGTCGCCTCTACCTTGTCATGATTCGACGTGTAGCAAACTTCCTGCCCGTCGGGAGAAAACGCATAGTTGTCCTGCCCGCCCAGCGAAAACACAGGCGCGTCGTAGTCGCCCGGCGTCAAGTCGATATATCCCCTGACGGTGATCCCCGCAACCGCACTCGGAGCAACTTCAGGCGGCGCTTCAGTCACGAAGATGTGGCTTCGCTTACCTTCTTTGTAGGCGTTCCAGTGGCGATAGAGCAGACGATCGAAAACGAGCGCCTTGACTTTCGACTTCTCATGCTCTTCAAGCTTCTTCGCATTGCACGTTTCTTCCGCCTGCGGCTCCCCGTCGCATTCCGGGTAGACATCCGAAGTAAACAGAATGTTTTTCCCATCCGGCGACCAAAGTTCACCGCCGGCTTCCGTTGCAATCGAAGTCAGCTTGCGTGTCGCGGAGACAGCGCCCGCCGCGCCATCAAAATCTGCGATCCAAATCTGCGATCCACCTTCCTTATTCGACAGAAACGCAAACCGCTTCCCATCCGGAGCCCAGCGCGGACGGTCCCCATCCTGATCTGGAACCAGCACGCGCTCCTGCCCCCCCGCCAGCGGCACGATCCAGATATGCGAAGTCTTCTTATTCGCCGCCAGGTCCACATCGACCGCACTAAACAGCACCCACTTTCCATCGGGAGAAGGCACCGGCTCGCCCACTCGTTTCAGCTTCATCATGTCTTCAAATGTGAACGGGTGCTTGCCCTGAGAAAATCCGGGCACGACGAAGATCGGGACAACGAAAAGCAAAACGACAAAAAAAATACGTCGCATGCGCTACCCTCCGGGAAATAGAGAGTGTAGCACTCAGATTAAAGGCCAGCGTTTAGTGGTCAGGTTCAAGAGTGATTCACCTCTGCAATCTGACCTCTAACCTGCCCCCAACTCCTCCAACATGGACGTCATTTCCGATTGTGCGTGTGCGTTGCCAGTGCGGCGTGCCGACGAGATGCCATCCACCAGCCATCGTTTCGCCTCATCGATCCGGCTCGCCGTGGCCAGCGTTTGCGCCGCCATGTAATAGGCCGCCGTGTAGTCCGGGTTCTTCCCGACCAGCGTGGTGAACTCCCGCAGAGACTCCTCGACTTGGCCCGCCCTGGAGTACTCCATCGCCAATCCATAGCGCGCAAACGAATCCTCGGGATTGGCAACGAGAATCTCACTCAACATGGCGATACGGTCCATAGAGAAGCCCTCAGCCCCAGTTGTCAGCCCTCAGGAAAGCCTAAAGCTGCGCCTCGGCTGCAAGCGGATCACTGATAGCTGCCTCTCATTCATATCATGCCCCGCGCTACAATAGCTGTTTCGAGAGATTCCCCTTGGCTTGCCCATATTTTGTGCCGCGCGAAATCGTGACCGGCGGTCCATGGCCGCATCCTTCGCGTCTACCCTTGGGTGCGGGATGGACCGGCAGTTGCCGCGCCTCTGGGCAGGAAGAGCCTGCGTCCGATAGTCACATACAAGACTTCTGCAACCTCGGCTATGCCACGGCGTGTTCGCACCTTCCGGCCGACCGCGACTGGGACGCTGTTCGTTTTTCTGTCGCCAATTCGAACACGGATCGGCTTACACTGCATTTCATCTGCGAATTGGCCCATGCTCCGGTTGCCTATGGAAAGCTGATCTTTGATCTGGGAAGCGAGACCTGGCTCACCGGACATCAAGATCCGCGCGTGCTCACACTTGCCACCGCCTACGTCCAAACGTGTCGCTCCCGGAAGAGCGGCCCGATCATCTGATACTCCAGGGGCTACGACGCCTGCGGCCGGATGCTAAACCATCCATGAGTCATGAAAATGGCCGATGAAGACGATGGATGAAGAGGAATATGACGAACGAACTATGAACGATCACGATCAGTCACGCTTAACCCGCCCACGCCCAGTGTCCGACTCAATCTCTGAAATGACCGAGATTGTCCTCCCCAACGATGCCAATCCCCTGAATGCGCTTCTCGGTGGACGCCTCATGCACTGGATCGACCTCGCCGGAGCAATGGCCGCTCACCGCCATGCCCGCGCCTACGTGGTTACAGCCTCCATCGATCATCTCGATTTCCTCGTCCCCGTGCGCGTGGGAGATTTCGTAATCCTGCGCTCCTCCGTCAATCGCGTGTTCCACACTTCGATGGAGGTGGGCGTGAAGGTATGGGTAGAAAACTACCGCGCCGAACAGAGCCACCATGTCAGCTCTGCCTATCTGACATTTGTTGCCATCGACGCCGCCGGGAAGAAAATCCTCGTCCCTCAGGTCGTGCCCGAGACAGCCGATGAGAAGCGCCGCTACGATGGCGCCGCCCGTCGCCGCGAGATTCGCCGCGCTGAATCGGCCCACAGAAATCAAATTCGCGGTTAACTGCCTCGGATACCTGATAAGTTGAATGTGAGACCAATTTATGGAAAGCGCGTTACTGATTCACCGCCTGCACTTCGCCTTCACGGCGACCTTTCATTATCTGTTCCCGCAACTCACCATGGGCCTCGCCCTGCTCATCGTCGTGCTCAAGACCATTGCCCTGCGGCGAAACGACCCGGTTTATCACGAAGCTGCCCGTTTCTGGGCCAAGATTTTCGGCATTAATTTCGTGTTGGGCGTCGTGACCGGTATTCCTATGGAATTTCAGTTCGGCACCAACTGGTCGCACTTCTCGCGTTTCGCCGGTGGCGTAATTGGCCAGACCCTCGCCATGGAAGGCATGTTCGCCTTCTTTCTCGAATCTGCCTTCCTCGGGCTGTTTCTTTATGGAGAGAAACGGCTCAGCCCGAAAGCACACTGGCTCTCGGCGGTCGCGGTCTTCGCAGGCTCGTGGTTGTCCGGCTATTTCATCATCGCCACCGACGCCTTCATGCAGCATCCCACCGGTTACCTCACCGCCGCCGACGGCAGCCTCCAACTCGCCAGCTTCTGGGATTTCGTCCTCAATCCCTGGGCAGGATGGCAATACGCTCACAACATGAGCGGAGCGGCCATCACCGGCGCCTTCATCATGACCGCCGTCGGCGCGTTTTATCTGCTCTCTGGGAAATGGACCGCACATGCCCGCATCTTCGTAAAGGTCGGCGTGATCGCCGGCTGCGTGTTCAGCATTCTGCAAATCTTTCCCACTGGCGATCGGCAAGGCAAGATGGTCGCCGATCTGCAACCCGTAACTCTCGCTGCCATGGAAGGGCTATTTCAAGGCAAGTCCGGCGCACCCTTGGTGATCTTGGGTCAGCCGAACGAGCAAAGCGGCACCATCGATAATCCGCTCGAAGTCCCGGGAATGCTCAGCATGCTGACTTACAAACGCTGGAGCGCTCGCGTCCAGGGACTAGACGCTTTTCCCCGACAGGACTGGCCTGGCAACATCCCCCTGCTCTATTTCAGCTATCACATCATGGTCGGCCTCGGCACCTTCTTCGTCGCCGTCATGGTCGTTGCCATGTTTCTGCTGTGGCGCGGCAGCCTCTTTCGCTCCAAGTGGATGCTCTGGATCTTGATGCTATCCGCGCCGTTTCCCTACATTGCAAACACTGCCGGATGGATGACCGCCGAACTCGGCCGCCAACCCTGGTTGGTCTATGGACTGATGCGAACCGAAAACGGCTTTTCCACCGTCGTCTCCTCCGGCAACACGATGTTCACCCTCCTGGGATTCATGGGCATCTACATGGTTCTAGGGATTCTGGGCTTGTTTCTGATCCGGCGCGAGATCGAGAACGGTCCTCTGGCGGGAGACGAAGCCGCGTCCAATCCTCGTCCGGCGATGGAGGCAAGATAACATGGCAAGCCTTTGGTTTTGGATTGTTGCCGTAATGGTTGCGGCCTACGTCGTACTCGACGGCTTCGATCTTGGCGCGGGTGCAATTTATCTGTTCGCCGCCAAGACCGACGAGGAACGGCGCCATGTGCTGCGCGCCATCGGCCCCGTCTGGGATGGCAACGAAGTCTGGTTGCTCGCCGCCGGAGGAACCCTCTACTTCGCCTTCCCTCAACTCTATGCTTCGAGCTTCAGCGGGTTTTATCTGCCCTTGATGGTTGTGCTGTGGCTGCTGATGCTCCGCGCCGTCGGCATTGAATTCCGCGCCCACATCGAAAGCGGCATCTGGAAGGGCTTTTTCGATGTCATCTTCAGTGTCTCCAGCATTCTGCTGGCGGTATTTTTCGGAGCCGCCCTCGGCAATGTCGTCCGCGGCGTTCCCCTCGACAGCACCGGCTATTTCTTTGAGCCGCTTTGGACCAACTTCAAACTCAACTCCGAAATCGGCATCCTCGATTGGTACACCATTCTTATCGGAGTCATGGCGCTGGTCACTCTGTCCGCGCACGGCTCTTACTATGTCGCGCTCAAGACCGACGCCGATCTCGGACGCCGCGCCCGCGGGTTCGCTCTCCTCTGCTGGCCCATGCAGTTTTTTCTCACCTTCAGCGCCTTGGTCGCAACCTACTTCATCCGCCCCGATATCATGACCAACTATGCGCACCACAAGATCGGAATACTCATTCCCGTCGCCGTGGTTGCCAGCCTGGCAGTCATGCTCTGGGCAAATCCCAAGGGCAAGGAGAAACTTGCCTTCGTCGCCTCCAGCCTGTATATCGTTTTCATGCTGGTGGGCGCCGCCTTTGCGCTCTACCCTGTAGTCTTACCGGCCCGCGACCATCATTTCGATCTAACCATCCACAACACCGCCGCCGCTAACTACGGACTCAGCGTGGGCCTGATCTGGTGGACCTTCGGCGCAGCTCTGGCATTCGCCTATTTTGCCTTCGTCTACCGCATGTTTCGCGGCAAAGTGCAGGCGGGAGAAGGACACTACTAATATCCTGTCCCGCAAGCTCGAGGAAGTGGATTCCACAAATGCGAACGCCACAAGCTTTTTTTCGATCTTGCCCGAAGGCCTTGCCCATCTTGCCCGCTGCGTGGGCAACCGCAGGATTTCACGCCGCTTCAGGGAAGAGCACGAGTTCGTAGTATCTCAGTTTGATTGTCATCAAGACGATTGTTTCATTCACAATCATTGTCATCCCGAGCGAAGCGAAGGACCTGCTTTCCGCGGACAGCACTAGCACGTTGGATTCGCTCCCTGTCTGAAGTGAGCCACTACACTCAAGTTCCACCAGCCGCAGAAAAACTACGGTTTTGATTTTGCTTTGAAAGGGTGCGGCTGAGCAGGCTGTGGACAAATTCTGTTTTCACATCGCTTCAGGCAAGAGCACAAGTTCTACGTCCTGCTCTCGAATCTCCCCAGCCGGTACTCCGCTTCAGCCGTTTCATCGTTGAGCACCAACCCCGCCACCATCTCCCCGAGCGCCGGACCATGCTTGAACCCGTGGCCCGATCCGCCGCCAACGAGCCAGACATTCTCATTCGCCGGATGCCGGTCAATAATAAAATTGTGGTCGCTTGTATTTTCATACTGGCAGACCCGCGTCTCCACCACCGGCGCACCTTTCATCCCCGGAAAGCGATAAGCAAGATACCGGCGTGCCGCCGCCAAAGCATCATCACTCACCAGCCGCTGGCCCGAGCTTGGATCGAACTCCGGCCCGCGCGTATCATCCGCCAGCTTAAAGCCCCGGCCCTGGTTGCCGGGAATTCCATACATGAAGTGCTCGCTATGATCTCCCCACGCCGGCAGATTGCCCTCGTCATAGCGTCGATCGCCCGCGGGCGTGCCAAAGAAAAATATCTCCTGCCTCGTCGAAACAAAAAACGGGCCGACCGTTCTCGGAAACATTCTTCCCAGCCACGGACCGCACGCGAAGACATAACGGTCCGCGACGATGGCCGAGCCTTCCTCGAGCGTGAGCGCCTCCCTCTCCTCGCTTCCGAGATCGCGCCCAGAGGCCGCTGCCTGGCGATACTCTCCGCCTTCGGCCACAAATCGTTCCACCACCGCTTGCGTTGACTCCCGAGCGAGCAAATACCCGCTCTCCGGCTCGAAAATACCCCATTCGACATTTTCGAAATTGATTTGCGGCCACCGTCGAGCCAGCTCGCTCGCCGTCAGTTGCTCGAAAGGAATCCCAGCCTCCCTCAACTCCGGCAACGAGTCCCGCTCAAAGCTGCCGTCGCCGTCGGCCATCCACAGCACTCCTATAGGAAAAAAGAATCGTCGCTTCCACTGGCGTTCGTGCTCTTTCCAAAGCTCAAGCGCCCGCGCCGCAAGCTTTGTGTAAGGCTGCTTCGGCCCATAAACGCCGCGGAGGATCCGCGTCTCCCCGCCCGACGAAGCCCGCGAATTTCCCGGCCCCCAGGCATCCAGCAACGTCACGCGCACTCCGCCCCGCAGAAGAAAAAGCGCTGTCCATCCGCCGAACGCGCCCGCACCGATGACGGCGATATGAGGTTGGGTCGTCATGCTCGGGAAGTATATCGCGGTGGCTCGCCACTTGATCCCGAGCCCAGAGGCACTACACTGTAGTGCATCCATCGACCACGCCGAACTACCGCATCTGCAAGCATTGATGTCGCGCGATTGGGATCGCCCCATGGACTTCGCCGACGCCACCCTCCCCTATCTCGCAAAACGCGGGTCTCTCTCCGTAATCCTCACCGTCGATCAAGCAGACTTCGCAACCTATCGCATCGAAGGCAAGCGGCAGTTCCGGATCGTACCGAGCAAACGACCATAGCTGCGTATAGCCGTTCGTTCTTCAAACAAATGGAGAAGTGGCCTACTACTGTGCCCCAGCTTGATTGATCGATCGGTATCTCTACCTCGGTGTAGCTGCGTCCACGGCGGCGGCGATGGCCTTGCATAACTGCACCCCCATCCTTGACACCCCCGCCACCACTCCCTAGAATTCCCTTAGGCAGCGGCGAAGCTTTTATCTAAGCCACTGCATCTAAAGAATTTAGTGGAGCGGTTCCGCTCTTAGACTCGGATCGATACCGAAATGCCACCAGGACCAGCCGGCGGACGGGAACGGGAAATTCTCACCGCCATCGTCGAGACATTCATCGCCAGCGGAGAGCCCGTCGGCTCGCGCACCCTTGCGCGTTCCAGCCGCGAGGGCTTGAGCGCAGCGACGATTCGCAACGTGATGGCCGATCTCGCCGACGCCGGATTTCTTGAGCAACCCCACGCTTCCGCCGGCCGCGTACCCACCGCCGAAGCTTATCGCTATTATGTGGAGCAACTGAGCGGCGAGGCCCATCTCTCGCATGAGAATCAGAACATCATTCAGGACAGCTTGACCGGCGTCACCGATGTGCAGGAATTCATGGAACGCACCTCGCACGTGCTCTCGCTCATCTCCCATAGCGTTGGAGTCACGGTGGCGACCAGCGGTCCGCGCAACGCGCTCGAGCATGTTTACTTTTCCCGTCTCGGCGATCAAAAAGTATTGGCGGTCGTAGTCACCCGCTCCGGAGTCGTGCGCGATCGCGTATTGCGCCTCGACATTTCGCAGTCCGATCTCGACCTTGCTGCCCGATACATCAATGAAAATTTTCGCGGCTGGACCATGGGTGACATGCGCGTCGAGTTGGCCCGCCGCCTCGAACAGGAACGCAGCGAATACGATGGCCTGATGAAATCAATCGAGCAGCTCTACCAGCAGGGAGCGCTGGCTTCGACCGACGACACCCAGGCGGTCTTCGTCGAAGGCGCTGCCAACCTCGTGACCGGGCAGGAAGATCGCCAGCGTTTGCAGGAGATGCTGCGCACCCTCGAGGAAAAAGAAAAAGTCGTAAAGCTGCTTGGCGCTTATCTCGACACCCGCCAGGAAGCTGTGCGCGTGGTCATCGGGCTCGATGAGGCCTTGCCCTCCATGCAAAACTTCGTCCTGATTGGGGCGCCCGCGCGCGTCGGCGGAGAAGTCATGGGCTCCCTCGCCGTCATCGGACCCACGCGGCTCGATTATCAGCACACCATGTCCGCCGTGTCTTATATCGCACGGCTGTTCGACAAACTTTTAAACGAATCGGAGTAAGTGCGCAGTATGGGTAAAGGAAACGGAAAAACCGATCCAAGGTTTCTAGAAAACGAAGACGTGGACCACGAACTGCCCGCCGCCGACGGAGCGCAAGACTCCGCGCCCTCAGCGGCCACCAAGCTAGCCGAGGCCGAGGCGGCCTCCAGACCTGAAACCGAGAAACTGAAGGCGGAGCGCGACGCGCTGCTCGATCGGTTGGCCCGCCTCCAGGCCGAATTCGACAACGCCCGCAAACGGGCGGTTCGGGAGCAGCAGGACTTCCGCGAGTTCGCCGCCGCCGAAGTCATCAAGAGCTTTCTGCCCACCCTCGACAGTTTTGAGCGGGCGCTCAAGGCGGGTGGCGACGCCTCCGACTTTCGCAACGGAGTCGAGCTGATCTACCGCCAGTTTCAGGATGCCCTGCAAAAAATTGGCGTGCAGCCGATTGCTGCCGTAGGACAGGTTTTCGATCCGCGTTTTCACGAGGCCATCGAAATGGTGGACACCGGCGAGGTGCCCGATCACCACGTGCTCGATGAGCTGCAGCGCGGATATAAATATAAAGAGCGGCTGTTGCGCCCCGCGATGGTGCGCGTCGCCCGCAACAGCGGCGGGTAGCAGTCGGCCCTCAGGGCTAGTTCCGCTCGTGCGTATCCGCAAGAAGCTCGGCTTCAGGGGACATTCCCAAGCGGCATGTGTAACAAAGCGGATGATCTGAGATAGTCTTAATTTACGTAGTTGATTTGTTCATCGTCAGAGTGGGGGGAGTTTCTGGCCGCTAACACAAAACGCGATTTTTACGAAGTGCTCGGTGTCACCCGTACCGCCACCGATGTCGAAATCAAGAGCGCTTACCGCAAGCTCGCCATGACCCACCATCCTGACCGCAATCCCAACAACCCTGATGCGGAGGACAAGTTCAAGGAGATTACCGAAGCCTACGCCATTCTCGCCGACAGCGAAAAGCGCTCTTTGTACGACCGCTTCGGCCACGCGGGCATCGGCGGCAGTGGCGGCGCTCCGGCTGGATTCGATCCCGCCATCTTCCAGGATTTCGGCGACATCTTTGGCGATATCTTCGGCTTCGGCGATATGTTTGGACAGGGCGGCCGCCGTCGCAGCCGTGCCCAGCGCGGTGCCGACCTTCGCGAAGACCTGACTCTCGAATTCGAAGAAGCGGTTTTCGGCGCCGACAAACAAGTCAACGTCCGCCGCCACGAGACTTGCGATGCCTGCCGCGGGAACGGGGCCGCGCCCGGCAAGGCTCCCGTGGCTTGCAAATCCTGCAATGGTCGCGGTCAGGTCCGCTACCAGCAGGGCTTCTTCAGCATCGCGCGTACTTGCCCTACTTGCCAGGGCGCAGGCAGCGTCATCACCGACCCGTGCCCGAAATGCCGCGGCGAAGGCCGCCTGCTGCGTGAGCGCGTGGTCGAGGCCAAAGTTCCCGCCGGTGTCGAGGACGGCACTCGCATTCGTTTCACCGGCCTCGGCGAAGCCGGCGCATTCGGAGGCCCCGCTGGCGACTTGTATGTTGTTCTCCACGTCAAAGATCATGCCTTCTTTGAACGCGAGGGTAACGACCTGCATTGCGTCGTCCCGATCTCCTTCCCTCAAGCAGCTTTAGGCACCGAAATTCTTGTTCCCACTCTGGAGGGAGACCACAAACTTAAAGTTCCCGAAGGCACGCAGTCCGGTACGTCGTTTCGCGTTCGCAGCAAAGGCGTGCCTATTCTCAACGGACACGGCAAAGGCGATCTCTACGTAGAAGTTCGCATCCAAACCCCTGCCAAACTGAATAAACGCCAGCGTGAACTGCTAGCCGAACTGGGAGAACTAGCCCCCGTAGAAAATAAACCGCAGGACCGCTCACTCCTGGGCCGGGTAAAAGATATGTTTGTGTAAGAAAGGTCTCAGGTCTCAGGTGTTAGGTCTCAGCCTTCGCCCCTGCAGCCGTTTTTGATCCAGGATTTTTCTGAGACCTGGTACCTGAGACCTTCCCCCATGACACGCCGCCGTTGGATCGCCGACGAAGTTTCCGAAAACACCGCCGCCCTTGTAGGTGACCACGCAGCTCATCTGTCTCGCGTCCTCCGCGCTCAAGTCGGACAGGAATTCGACATCGCCACCGGAGACGAAATCCGCCGTGGAACCATCACAACCATATCTCCCGGCCGCGTCGAATTCTCCCTCGGTAACAAGCTCCACCGGGCGCTAAGGTCCAAGTCATCGCACGCTCCCAAGATCACGCTCGCCCTGGCGATCTTCAAGTTCGATCGCATGGAATGGGCGCTCGAGAAATGCACCGAGATCGGCGTCGCTCGTATCATTCCCGTAGTCGCCCGCCGCACCGACACTCATCTCGCCACAGCCGCCGTGAAGCGCCACGAGCGCTGGCTCCGCATCGTTCGTCAGGCGGCGGAGCAATCCCGCCAGGCCGCTCCTCCTGAGATCGCTGCTCCGGTCAAATTGAAAGACCTTACCGCCGACATCATTTCGTCGGAGTCGGTAACCCGCGTCGTTCTTGCCGAGTCCGAAGAAGAAACGCGCCTCGTTGACGTCTTGCAGTCCAACTCAAGCGAAGTAGCGCTCGCCATCGGTCCTGAAGGCGGATGGGCTGATGCCGAACTCTCCTGGTTTTACGAAGAAGGCTGGAGCGCGGCTTCGCTCGGCAACACCATCCTCCGTGCCGAAACAGCAGCCATCGTCGCCACGGCCCTTACCCTAGATGCACTCCGCTGCTAGTGACTCAGTTTGATTGTCATCAGTTAACTGTCATCAAGAGAATTGTCATCTTTCGCGGAGCAAAGGACCCGTCGATTGTCATTAAATAAATTGTCATCCTGAGCAAAGCGAAAGACCTGCTTTTTGCGGGCGCCAGTTCCTCTCTAACGCGCTCAAGGTTTCTCCGTGCCTCCGGTGGCGAAGACAGCAGCCTTACGACACTCCCGTCCGCAGAGTCCACACCGCGTTCCACAACCACCTCTGATATCCTCCGGCTAGAGACTGAACAGTGGCTGTCACCGTCCCACCAGCGGCAAAGATCACTCCCGACGAGCGCCAGCAGCAGGCCATCGCACACGTTCATGGACCGATGCTGGTCATCGCGGGTGCCGGCACCGGCAAGACAACGGTCCTCACCCAGCGCGTGGCCAACCTGATTCGCGAAGGCCACGCTCGTCCCGACGAAATCCTTGCCCTAACCTATACCGACAACTCCGCGGCGGAAATGCTCTCCCGCGTTCGCAGCCAGCTCACCGGTTTCTCCACCGACGGCCTGCAAGCTTGCACTTTCCATGCCTGGTGCAACGGGCTGCTTGGGCGCCGCGGCGCCGGCTTTGGGGTGCTCGACGACAAGGACCTTTGGGTCTATTTGCGTCGACGCATTCGCGATCTTCACCTTCAGCATTTTGTGCGCGCCGCCAACGTCAGCCAGTTTCTCGACAGTCTGCTCGATTTCATCCGTCGTTGTCAGGACGAACTCGTTGGCCCTGCGGAATACTCGCGCTACGTCCAGCGTCTCGAACGCGGCGAGGTTCCTTTGCCTCGCGTTGCAAGGTCAAAGAAACAGGAGGATCTGGAGCCCACCGAAATTCTCGAGCGTTGCCGGGAGATCGCCCGCGTCTTCGCCATCGTGGAAGACATGCTCCGCGAGAAAAACCTCGGCACCTTCGGCCACATGATCACCCGGGCCTACCGGTTGCTCAAGGATGATCCCGCGCTGCTCGAAGAAGAGCGCCGCCACATTAAGTTTTTGCTGGTTGATGAGTTTCAAGACGCGAATTTCGCTCAGGTCGAAATCCTTTCCCTTCTCGCCGGTTCAGCGGCAAACGTCTTTGCCGTCGGCGATCCCGACCAGGCCATCTATCAGTTTCGCGGCGCTTCCAGCGAGGCTTTCACTCTGTTCGCCAGAAATTTCCCCGCCGCCAAAGTCGTCGTGCTGGGCAACAATCGGCGCTCCCTCTTACCGATCCTCCGTTGCGCCTTTGGCATCGTGAACGACAACCCTCCGGTCTTCGGACCAGCGACCGGAAGAACGTCTCCCCGCCGCGAAGCCGTAATTTCCTATCAGCGTACGCCGCTCGAATCGCAACGCGAGAAAGAAGCGCAGGCTCAAGGCGATCTTGCCGCCGCTCCCCAGGTCGAAATCGTTACCTGGCGCGACAAAGACGTTGAGGCCTTTGATCTCGCCCGCCGCATTCACAAAAAACGCAAGGAAGAACGCAGTCCGTGGAGCGATTTCGCCGTCCTCTATCGCCAGCACAGCCACCGCGATGAACTGGTGCGTGAATTTTCCGAGCGCGGCATTCCCTTCTCCATCGAAGGGCTGGATGTCCTCGACACTCCTGAGGTTCGCGACGTTGTCGCCTGCCTCACTGCGGCGGTATCTCCCAACGATGCGGCCAGCCTGTTTCGCGTGGCGGCGCTGCCTCAATTCCGCATCAACCCTGTGGAGTTGCGCGCAGGAATGCGGGCTGTCCGCCGGCAGGAACTCGATCTTCCCACCGTATTGCGCAGGCTTCCCGGCGGCTCCGCCGTACTAGAGAGCGTCGAGAAGTTGCATCGCGAAATAGCAAAAGACGGGGTTCGCGCGCAGGACGCGGTGAAGGTTGTCATCCGCCACTTCGCGTTGCAGCGATCCCCTCTGGTCGTCACGTTTTTGAACTTCGTCGAAACTTGGCACGAGAAGGCGATTGCCGAAACTGGCAACCCCTCCGAATTCCTCGAATACCTCGACTATTTCGGCGAGGCCCGCGGGTCCATTGCGCTCCCCCGCGCCGAAGAGGACGCAGTTCAGCTTCTGACCGCCCACGCCGCCAAGGGGTTGGAGTTTCGGCACGTCGCCGTCATTCGCGGTTCTTCAACCTCATTTCCAATCTCTTATCGCGAGCCTCTCATCGCTTTCCCCGCCGAGCTGCGCAACAGCAGCGCCTCGTCCCCCGATCGGCATGCGGCGGACGACAAGACTTTGCACGAAGAAGAAGAGCGCCGTCTGTTTTATGTCGCCATGACCCGCGCCAAAGACACGCTCGCCATTTATGCCAACCAGGGCAAGAGCCGAAACGATCCGCAACCGACAAAGTTTCTGCGCGAGTTTATGATCCGGCCCGATTACCGCAGGTTCTGGTTCACTCGCTCCGCCGCGGCCCTCCAGGACGACCTGTTCGCCGCCGAAGAACCGCGTATATCCCTCGATCATTCGAACGTAGCGGCGTGGCTGCTCATGGAGCCGTCCGCCGACTTCGTCACCGGCCTCAGCGCCTCCGCCATCGAAATCTACGAACAGTGCCCTCTGCGCTTCAAACTCGAACGCGAGTGGCACCTGCCTCGCGACGTCTCGGCATCCTTGCACTACGGAGCTGCCATGCACAACGTGCTCCGTACTTTCTACGACGCTCAGCGCTACCAACGCCAGATCGCCGACGAGGAAATGCTGGAACAATTCCGCTCCGAGTTGGCTGCCTCGCGAATCCCCGACCGCTATCAGTATGAACTTTATCTGCGGCAGGGAATCGAACAGTTGCAGCAATTTTTCGAGAGCGCCCGCCATTCCCCCGCGCCCGACGTCATCGAGACCGAATCAAAATTTGAATTGCAAGTCGGCTCAGCGAAGGTGGCCGGACGCGTGGACCGCCTCGACCGCACCGGGCCTGACACCGTCGTCATCGTGGATTACAAAACCGGCAAACCCAAGTCGCAGGAAGACGCCGACGAGAGCTTGCAGCTCTCCTTGTATGCGCTCGCCGCCCGCGACGTGATGGGTAAGCGCGCCGAAAGCCTGATCTTCCACAACCTCGAAAACAACACACCCGTTTCCACTCAACGAAACGACGCCCAGCTCGAAGAAGCCAGATTGCGCGTGCTCAAAGTTGCCGCGAAAATCGCCCGCCGCGAGTTTCCCCCGAAGCCCAACTATAACTGCGCTTTTTGTCCGTATCGCAATCTTTGTCCCGCGACCGAGAGGGTCGTCGCGGCTCCCAGGAAGAGAACTCCGGCTCGCGTCCATTAAATCCCGCTGCCGCAAACTGCCACAAAAAACTTTGGGGACGCTCATCGCGTCCCCTTTGTCGTTGCCTGTTGCAGTTGCTTAGTGCTTCTTGGCGCTTTTTTTCTTTGCTTTCTTTTTCGTTGCCATGGATCTATTCTCCCTTTCCATTCTGCATGGAATTTTGCAACGGTATTTTGTTGCAACTAGTTGAATGTATATTGTCAACGCAGAACGAAGTCAAGAGAAAAATGATCGAAACGGGTGCATGCAATGCCGCACTAAGGTCACATTCGCGATTCGCGTCGCGAAGAAAAAGTTCCGCGCCGCATCTCGACTCGTCCTCTCGCTGCATCTCACATCCTGTCGCTCACCGCTCGCACGCTCGCCCGAATCTTTGTTCGCGGATGCACTCGCCATCTCACCCTGCGAACCTTGAGGAGGCCTTCCCCCATCTATAATGAGAGACGTTTTATTGCGGCCCGCCGCTCTCTGAGCGTATCCATACAATCCGCCGCAATGCTAAGGAGCGCATTTATGGCTGGTTCGAACGAGGTTGTCATCATCGCAGGATGCCGCACTCCAATCGGAAAATTTCAGGGAAGCCTCAGCGACATGACCGCAACGCAGATCGGCGCCGTCGTCGTTCGCGAAGCCGTCAAGCGTGCCCACCTTCAGCCCCAGCAAGTCGACGAGTGCATCATGGGTAACGTCGTCTCCGCCGGACTCGGCCAAAATCCCGCGCGCCAGGCTGCTCTCTTCGGCGGACTCGCTCCCGAAGTAGGTGCCATGACAATCAACAAAGTCTGTGGCTCAGGATTGAAAGCCGTCGCGCTCGCCGCCCAGGCAATTCAAACCGGCAACAGTTCCATCGTCGTCGCCGGCGGCATGGAGTCGATGACCAACACTCCTTATCTTCTCCCCAACGCCCGCAAAGGATACCGCCTCGGCAACGGTCAACTCGTCGACTCCATGGTGCACGACGGGCTCTGGGATATTTACAACGACTACCACATGGGACTCACCGGTGAGAACGTTGCCGAAAAGTATGGCATCACCCGCGAAGAGCAGGATGAGTTCGCCGTCAACTCCCATCGCAAGGCCATTGCCGCCCAAAAAGAGTGTCGCTTCAAAGCCCAGATCGTTCCCGTCGAACTCCCCGCTAAAAAGAAAGGTCAGCCTCCCGTAATCTTCGACAAAGACGAAAGCCCGCGCGAAGACACCACCATCGAAGCCCTGCGCGCCCTCAAGCCCGCCTTCAAAAAAGATGGCACCGTCACTGCCGGCAATGCTCCCGGAGTCAACGACGGCGCCGCCGCCGTCGTCGTAACCAGCGCCACCCGCGCCAAAGAGTTAGGCACAGCCCCCATGGTCCGCATCGTCGCCCAATCCACCAGCGGAGTCGAACCGAAATGGGTCATGATGGCTCCCGTAGGCGCCGTGCAAAAAATCTGGGAAAAGACCGGCTGGAAAAAAGACGATGTCGATCTCTATGAACTCAACGAAGCTTTCTCCGTCCAGGCCCTCGGAGTCTGCCGCGAACTCGGCCTCGACATGAATCGCGTCAACGTCAATGGAGGCGCAGTCGCCCTCGGCCATCCCATCGGCGCCAGCGGAGCCCGCGTCCTCGTCACCCTGATCTACGAAATGATCCGCCGCGACGTCCACCGCGGCATCGCCGCACTCTGCCTCGGCGGAGGCAACGCCGTTGCCATGGCAGTCGAGCGGTAAAGAATGAACGCGAAAGAATTAACATCGAACGCCCCTGGAATTCAGACTTGTCATCCTGAGCGCAGCGAAGGACCTGCTTTTTGCCGGCAGCAGTAACACCTCAGACTCGCTTCCGACACTGGCCCCAAATAACACTTGACAACCAGTCGTATAATAACAATAGAAACAGTCAATAAAACATAAGTGCGCGGCCGTTCCACCAGTAACTCCGCGCTTAGCCGTGACTTACCCGGCAGTTAAAGGACGCGATCCCGCCATCCCATGTAGAATCAAGACTTTACCTGTAACTTTATTCTTTTGAAGACTTTGCCGGCCGTGCGCCGCTAAGTCCATGATTCTAATATACCGCACAAGGGGGAGGGGGTACCCCCACTAACATCAGCCAGCAAGCAGCCATAACTTTATAACTTACGACTTACTCAGGAGCTATCATGTCTTCTTTCGCAGCGCCACGTTGCCGCCACATCAAGACCAACGGATCCCAATGCGGTTCGCCCGCTCTCCGCAACAACGATTTCTGCTTCTACCATCACGAGGATCGTCCCTTCAAGGTTGCCTGCTACTACAAGGAAGAGTACCCGCTTGGCCACATTGATCTGCCTTATTTTGAAGATGCCCACTCCATCCAACTCGTCCTCCGCCAGGTCGTCCAGATGGTGATGCAAAAACGGCTCGAACAAAAAACCGCCAATTTTCTGCTCTACGCACTCCAGATTGCTTCCTCGAATCTCAAGCGCATGGAACTCGAAAAGGCGCAACCCGAGCAGGTTGTCGTCGATTACTACAAGGAAGACAAATGGGATACTCCCCGCGCGAGAAGAGCGCAAGACGAAACCAAAAATGAAACTCCGGTCAGCGCGCCATCGGAATCGAACGCCACCGCAGCCAACGCCTCAACCCAAACCAAAAACGACACCAAGGACAGCAACGAAGACAGCAACCAGAACGCAGACTGCAGCAACAAGAATGAAAACCACGGCGGCGACGAAGACCTTCCGCCCGGCACGATCCACGCCTGCTATCACCCTGGATCGCATCGGCCAGAGTTGCGCCCACAATAAGCGGGACAAGCAAAAATTCGTGCTCTTGCATTCGGGGCTTTAGTCTGCGACACGATAGTCTCGCGGAGAGGAGTGTCCGCGCCAAACAGCGCGCAGCTTACTTCGCCGTTTCCGGCGTCCCCACCGGCAACGTGATCGTAAACATCGCGCCGCCATCCGGAGACGTCGCCGCTTCGATGTTCCCTCCATGCTCGCGCAGCACGGTCTTGCAGATGCTCAATCCCAAACCGGTTCCACGCCCCGGTCGCTTCGTCGTAAAGAAGGGATCGAAAATGTGCGCCAGGTTTTCCGGTGCGATTCCCGGTCCATCATCTTGAAACACGATCCACACCGAGTCCGTCTTTCGTCCGATGCGGATCCGGATTGTCCCCTTGTCGCGGCTTTCGCGGATTGCCTGCTCCGCATTGAGCAGCAAATTCAAAAACACCTGCATCAGTTGATTGGCATCGGCCACCACCGCGGGAATGGTCCGCTCAGGCAGAAAGTCCACCGTGATGTTGCTCTTCCGCAGCGGATAAGACTGCATCTGCACCGTTCGTTGCACCAGTTCGTTCAGGTTCACCGGGCTGCGTCCGGGCGCAGGCGGACGGGCAAAGTATTGCAGGTTCTGCACGATCTCGGCGGCGCGTCTTGCCTGCTGGTGCAGAATCGTAATCTGTTTGTGCGCGCTTTCACTCGGATTGCTGTCTTGCAACAGTTCCGACATGCCGAGAATGCTGGTCAAAGGATTGTTGAGCTCGTGCGCGAAACCGCCGATCATCTGCCCCATTGCGGCCAGTCGCTCACTCTCGATGATCTGCTGCTCCAGTTTCTTCTCCGTGGTCACGTCGCGAACCGAAATGATCACGCCCGCTTGTTTGCCTTCCGCTTCGAGCAACGGACTCGCCACGCCGAGCATCGTGCGCGCGCTGCCGTCGCGATGCCGTAATCCGTATTCGCAGGAGGCTCGCGGGCTCTGACCGGTTGCCACGGCACGGTAAAGCGAAGCCAATTCCGGCGAAGCGCTCTCCGTTTCTTCGATGCTCTTGCCCATCAGGTGCTCGGGTCCGTAGCCGAGCAGTTCGCCGATGCGCGTGCTTACAAACGTATACCGACCTTTCAGGTCGAGAACCAGAATCAGATCCGGGAAGCTCTCCAGAAGGTACCGCCGGAACTCTTCCTGCCGCCGCAACTGCTTTTCCAGCGCACGCTTTTCCGTCACGTCCACCAGCGTGCCCTGGTAACGGACAACCTTCCCCGCTTCCATCACGCCCGCGGAAGTATCCACACACACCGCGACTCCGCCATCTTTTCGTCGCAGCCGGAGCTCGCGCGTGCGTGTGCGTCCGCTCTGGCTGCCGCCGCGTCCCAGCACCGGGTCTGCCGAAGCATCCACGCTCAGCTGTTCCGGCGACAGGTTCAACAGCTCTTCCTTACTGGCATATCCCAGAATCGACACCAGCGCCGGATTCACTTCCAGCAGTTTCCCTTCGGGAGTGCTGATGTACACGCCTTCCTGCAGAGATTCGAACAGCTGGGTAAAGCGCAGCTCCTTGTCGCGATTCGCGGTGACGTCTCGCGCCAGCACGCTGGCTCCGGTCACATCGCCGCCCTTCACGATGGCATTCACGACGCAATCGTAGTAAACGCGCCGTGAGTCTGGCTTCAGATGAACCTCAACCACGCCCGACCAATTCCTCTTCTCGACGAACCGCGAGAGACTCCAAACCGCTTCGGCGCGCAAAGGCGCGGCCAGAAAATCTTCAAGCTTCTGGCCCACCAGTTGCCCGTATGCTACGCCAAGAATTTCCGTCGTCCGCCGGTTTACGGTCCGCAGCGTTCCATCCAGCGAGACGGCGAGCGCGACGTCGTCCAGCGAATCGATCAGTTCCTTGAAGTTGCGCTGCGAGCGCATGATCAGTTGGCCCAACTGATCGAGTTGCTCTTCCGAGGGTGTCGTTCCCGCCTGGTTCTGGAAGCCCTTCAGAATATGTTTCAGCTCCACGACTTCGCGCTTTCGCCCGAAAGCGTAGCTGGCAAACAGAATCGCGAGTAAAAAAAGTCCCGACGGAATGGCCCACAGGCGGTAAGGCAGATCTTTCAGTTGCTGCCACGACAATGCCGCTGCAGCCGCGGCGAACAATACCAACAGGAGCAGCGCCCAACGCCACAACTGGCTCTCTTCCCGTTCCAGTCGGTTCGACGGAACTTCGGTCCGGTTTGGCGTGGCACCTTCATCCGACATGAGGACTCCATGGGGGCCCGAAACGACTTTTTCAGAGTCCACCGCTTCGGCCAGATTGCACTTAGCCTAGCACCGAAAACTCCCATTCTCGTAAGAAGCTTCGCTCAGGTTCCATCACGGTTAACGGGTGATGACCATCACAGCGGCCTACGTTCGCGCTGGTTATGATCTCGCCTGGGATCTCCCATCCACGCTCGCCCCTTTGTGTGCCCGAAGGGTGCCATCATGCTTTACAAAACCATGAGTGCCGCGGTTTACGGCATTGACGCTAATATCATCGAGGTGGAAGTCGATGTCTCCGGCATCAAGATGCAGGAAGATCACTTCCACACCGTCGGATTGCCCGACGCGGCCGTTCGCGAGAGCCGCGACCGCGTTCGTTCGGCGCTCAAGAACTGCGGCTACGATATTCCTCCGACGCAGATCACCATCAATCTCGCGCCCGCCGACATCCGCAAGGAAGGCTCCGGTTTTGACCTTCCCATGGCGCTCGGTATTCTGGGCGCATACGGCGGCTTGAATAAGAAAGATGTGCCCGACGCTCTTTTCGTGGGCGAACTCTCCCTCGACGGTCGCGTGCGTGGCGTGCGTGGCGCTCTGCCCATCGCCATCGAGGCGCGGCGAACCAGGATCAAGCGCCTGATCGTGCCCGAAGTCAATGCTCGCGAAGCCGCCATGGTCGGGGACGTCGAGGTTTATCCCGTCAAGTCCCTGCTCGAAGTCATTCACTTGATCAACTCCGGCAACGGAGTCTCCCGCATACAAGTTGATACCGGCCAACTGCTGAACCAGTCCCAGCAGTTTCATGTCGATTTCAAGGACGTTCGTGGTCAGCAAACCGCCAAGCGCGCACTGGAAGTAGCCTGCGCTGGCGGTCACAACATCCTGATGATCGGGCCGCCAGGATCCGGCAAAACCATGCTCGCCAAACGCATGCCGACCATCCTCCCTCCTTTCACGTTTGAGGAGGCGCTTGAGACCACCAAAATTCACAGCGTTGCCGGCGTGCTCGATGCTCACGCCGGACTCGTCGGCCTCCGCCCCTTCCGCGCCCCTCATCACACCATCTCTGACGCCGGTCTGATCGGAGGCGGAGCGGTGCCGCGCCCGGGTGAGGTTTCGCTGGCTCACAACGGCGTCCTCTTCCTCGACGAGTTCCCCGAATTCCCCCGCAACGTTCTCGATGTGATGCGCCAGCCGCTCGAAGACGGCACGGTCTGTATCGCGCGTGCCGCCATGTCGCTCACGTTCCCTGCCCGCTTCATGTTGGCTGCAGCGATGAATCCCTGTCCCTGCGGATTCCACAACGACCGCACCCGCGAATGCCATTGCACGCCTCCCATGATCCAGCGCTACGTTTCCAAGATCTCCGGCCCGCTCCTCGACCGCATCGACATTCACATCGATGTGCCGGCGGTGAACTACAAAGAAATGCGCAGTACAAAGGAATCGGAGAGCTCAGCCAGCATTCTTGCGCGCGTTGTGCGCGCCCGCGACGTCCAACTCAAGCGCTTCGCCTCAGGTCAGGCAAAACTCTACTGCAACGCCCAAATGCCGACTCAGCTTATCCGCAAATTCTGCGAACTCTCGCCCGATTGCGAAGCCCTTCTCGAACGCGCCATGGCGCAGCAAGGGCTAAGCGCCCGTGCTCACGACCGCATCCTGAAAGTCGCACGCACCATTGCCGACCTGGATGGAATTCCTCAACTTCAGCCCAAACACATCGCCGAGGCAATCCAGTACCGAACCCTGGATCGCACCTACTGGGCATGATGGAAGGACGAGACGTAACGCGCGAAGTAAAAGGAATGCCGGCAGGAAGTAGAGAATGAGGACGGTTTCGAGCGGAAATTTGAGAGGCCACGGCCCCCGTTTGGCCGTGGGTTTGACCATCGGGTCATCGCCTGAAGGCGTGTCAACTCCCTCGCTGGCAATGACCCGACAATCTAATTGTTCTCAGTCGGCGGCTGCCGCTCCGCTGCTCGGTCGGTCGTCGTCAGGCGTTTTGTTTTTCTCCGCTTGGCTTAAGCGCAGGGCCCGGTTCGACGGCAAACCAGCATCGCGGATCTTATACAGCAAAGCTCGATAGCTGATCCCCAGCGTCCGTGCTGCCTGTTTGCGGTTCCAGTGATGCTGTTGCAGCACCTTCAAAATAACTTTACGCTCCAGTTCGCGGACGCACTGGCGTGTCATCTTTTTCAGCGAAATCGGCCCGTCAAACGAAATCTCAGGATTGAAGAAGTCCGGCTCGCGCGCCACCAGATCATTCGTTATCACTTCTTCATGCCCCAGAATCACGTAGCGCTTGATCAGGTTTTCCAGTTCGCGAATGTTGCCCGGCCAGTGATACTTCTGCAGCACCGCCAGCACTTCGTTGGATAAGGACCGCGCGCGGCAGTTGAACTTGCGGTTGTAGTATTCCAGGAAGTACGCGCACAGGTTCTCGATGTCGGCGCGCCGTTCGCGCAGCGCGGGCATGCGAATGTTCACCACGTTGATGCGGTAGTAAAGATCTTGCCTAAATGTGCCCGCTTCGATTTCCGCTTCCAGGTTGCGGTTCGTGGCACAGACCACGCGGACCTCGACTTTTTTGTCTTCCTGCGCGCCAATGCGGCAGAACTGGCCATCCTGCAAAAGCTGCAGCAACTTCGATTGCAGCGACGGGTCAAGCTCCGAAATTTCGTCGAGAAATAATGTCCCGCGGTGCGCGAGTTCCACTCGTCCGGGTTTCGATCCAAAAGCCCCTGTGAAGGCTCCCTTCTCATAACCAAACAGTTCGCTTTCCAGCAACGTTCCCGGGATCGCGGGACAGTTCACCTTGACATATGGTCCTACTCTCCATGGAGAAAGACCATGGATCAGCCGGGCAATAATGTCCTTCCCGGTTCCGCTCTCGCCGGTGATCAGGACCGGAACGTTAGCGGCAGCCACTTTGCCCAGCCGCGAACGAACCGCCAGCATGGCATCGGTGTGGCCGAAAATGATTTGGTCAGGGGGAACCTCGCCGAGCGATTGTGCCAGCGATCCTACAGAGAGTGTCGTCATAAGATTGAATGCCCCATTTGCGGCGATCTGTTCATCCGCATGCACCAAAAGTGCATCCCAAGCACCAAACTAGGGAAGAGAGCCGAGCGACATGAAATCTTTTTGTTAAGCGCTCAACTTATGAATGGCTTACGGAGATAATATCCCGACAGAGCTCGGTTGCGGCATGGCACGAATGGGCCATTATGAGACGGGTGGGCTAAGGGAAAAATAGTTCACACTGCGGCGCTGGCTTTTCTCAAATGCCGCCCCGAGACCGTCATCGCGTCGGTCACCAGGGGACGGTCGAACTTAAGACCTAGTAAATGATAGGCATCAAGATGCGCCACCCAGACCGCTTTGGCCTTGATGGCGCGGGAGGAGTTCTTGAGCCCCGATGTCGGTCCAATCGGAGCGCTAGGAATTTCCAGGGAAATTGCCGCCGATCGGGGCAACGAACGGCGAACTACGACCAAAGCACCTCCGGCGGAGATGTTAATGGCGGTAGCAAACTCCAGCGAATCCTTGCCGCCTTCCTCCCGCGCCCGGACAAATACAGGAATCGAAAGGTGCAAACGCGCCCACTTACGCTCTTCCTTCTTCGACAATCGACGAGGCACGACTTGATTCACCCCTGAACGGCTAAGATCACCCCTTTTTAGGCATCTCAGGGGCCAAATCTCGGACGGAACGGCCTACCACCTAAAATCAGCCCAAACCTAGCCTCCAACACGCAATTCCCTGAAACTGGACCTCAGCCGTCATGAATTAAGATGACTCTAGGACACGCAATATAAGTGCAAAGTTTTTCTCTTCCGTGGCTGACGTTTCCAATTGACAGTCCCCTAACCCTGCCCTACTATGGGTTTATCCCCACGTTCTGACGGTAAGAGTTTTACCTCCCCTTTTAGTTTGCGCTAGATAGGGTTCTCCATGTCTTCACTCTTTGAGAACGGTCCAGTCGCCGCGTCTTCAAGCGAGACTGTGAAAGATAGTTCGACCGCCAGAGCTGACGCGCCCCTGCCCGCTGCCCCGGAGGAGATGGCGCGCGAGTTGGAGAAATTGCGCGATCGCTTTCGCAAGACGACCAACGCCTTGGCCTCCGCCGCTCATGATCTGAAGACCCCGCTCGCAATTCTCAACGGCTACATCGACCTGCTGCGCAGCGAGAAACTCGGTTCGCTCAACGATCGTCAACGCGAAGTGATGGCCGATATGTTTTCGAGCGGACAACGCCTCCAGCAGTTCATTCAGGACTTCCTCACCTTCAGCGTGCTTGAAATCGGTGAACTGCGCATGCAATTCATCGAAGGCGACTTGAACGCCTGCCTCTCGGAGGTTTGCCGCCTCTGGTCGGTACGGTTTCAGGACCGCGGTCTGGCTCTATATTTTCTCGCGAATGACAAGCTGACCCCTTTCCCCTTCGATGGGCCGAAGATTCAGCGCGTGATTTCGAATCTTCTCGAAAATGCCTGCAAATACACGCCGCAGGGCGGCACCGTTTGGCTGCATGCCGAGCCGCACATGTGGGAACGTCGCAGCGTCAGCAAGTCCGCCGCTGGCCGTGATCGCCGCCGTCAATCCGTCAACGTTCCCAACGCTGTTAAGATCAGCGTTGCCGATACCGGCCCGGGAATTCGCCCCGAATTTCACCTCGAAATCTTCGACGACTTCTTCCGCCTGCCCGGCAGCGAATCAGCCGAGGGTATGGGCCTGGGACTGGCCATTGCCCGCCGTCTGCTGCAGGGCATGGGCGGCAAAATCTGGGTCGAGAGCGAACCCGGCGCCGGCTGCAAATTTTCTTTTCTCATTCCCCAGAAACCAATTTTTAACAGTCCGCAAAGAGGACCCAAATGAGTGAAACCGCCAACATCCTGCTGGTGGATGACGAACCGGGAATGCTGCGCTATATCCGTACTCTATTGGAGGTGGATGAGCATAAAGTTCAAACCGCCAGCACCGGCGAAGAAGCCATCGAGCATGTCCAGAAAGGATTGCAGCCGGATTTAGTGCTGCTCGACCTGCTCATGCCCGGCATCGACGGCCTGCAGACGCTCGAGCAACTTCGCCACCTGAAGCCCGGGTTGAAAGTCGTCATGCTCTCCTGCGTGAACGATACCCGCAAGGTGGTGCAGGCGATGCGCCTCGGCGCTATCGATTACCTGACTAAACCCTTCCAGAAAGCGGAGCTTGACGCTGTCATTGGACAGTGTATCGGCACCGCTAAGGCTGAGAGCTACGCCGGCGAAGTGGAAGAACTCTGCGACGATGTGTTCTTCGTCGCCGCCAGCCCGGCCATGAAAAAAATTCGCTCCCAGGCCGCCCTCGTTGCCAACGTTGACATTCCCGTGCTCCTGCTCGGCGAGAGCGGCACCGGCAAGGAAGTCCTCGCCCGCTTGATCCACAAACTTTCTCCCCGCGCCCACCGCACCTTTCTGAAAGTGAATTGCGCCGCCGTACCCGCCGATCTGCTCGAAAGCGAACTCTTCGGTTATGAGGCGGGAGCCTTCACCGGCGCCACCCACGCCAAGCCGGGCAAGTTCGAGATCTGCAACAAAGGCACGATCCTGCTTGATGAAATCGGCGAAATGCCGGCCATTTTGCAGGCCAAATTGTTGCACGTTCTACAGGATCAGACGTTCTCCCGCCTCGGCAGCCGCACCGTCGTCAAAGTCGACGTCCGCATCCTCGCCGCGACCAACATCGACATTCCCGAAGCGCTCGCCAGCAAACGTCTGCGCGAAGATCTTTACTACCGCCTCAACGCCTTCACCATGTCCCTGCCTCCGCTGCGCGAGCGCAAGGAGGAAATTCCAATTCTTTTGAAGCATTTCATGTCGCGCATGTCGGAGTCCTACGCGCGTTCCCCGTTGCCGCTTTCGCCTCCGTTGATGGAAGCATGCCTCCGTCATTCCTGGCCGGGCAACTTGCGCGAATTGAGCAACTTCATCAAGCGCTACCTGGTCCTGGGTGACGAGACGCTGGCCGCATCCGAATTGCAGCCCCGCTCCGATGGTGGCGGTGGAATGCACACCGATGGCAAAGCTGCCGCTGCTGGAGCTGAACCCGGTGGCGGACTCAAGTCACTCTCTCGCAACGCCAAAGATGGAGCCGAGGCCGAAGCCATTGCCCGTGCTCTGGAAGAAACCAACTGGAATCGCAAACAGGCCGCGGTCCTCCTCAAGATCAGTTACAAGGCATTGCTCTACAAAATCCGTCAGTACGGAATCGCCCAAACTCGCAGCGCCCACCGCCTGTCTGCAGGCGCATGAGTCAGTTTAAGAAATCGCCTTAACCGTTGGTATGCTGATGGGCCTCTGCCCCGTTTCGTGACGGGGTTGTGCCCCCTTCAAACTCACGCCACACTTCCGCCAAGTCTTTGATTATTGGAAACTTATTTGGAATGGGTAAGTAGGCCCAAGGCTGGAACCCTTTTGGCTCGGCGCTGTTCTGGAAAATTTGGTGCGGATAAGAGGACTCGAACCTCCACGACCTTGCGATCACTAGGACCTGAACCTAGCGCGTCTGCCAGTTCCGCCATATCCGCACTGAAAGAAAAGATCGGCAGGCCCTTTTCTTGGGGGACTACACTAATATCTACTGGCTGGTGTCCGGCTGTCAAACAGTGGCGTCAACCAAGGGCTGTCAGCCGACACGCCGCGCCGAAATGCCTTGAGACCATGATGTCCGATAAAATTCCGGTCGAACTGGCCAAAGAACTCCGCACTCTGGCCCACGACCTCAGCAATTCGCTCGAAACCATCGTGCAAGCCACTTATCTCATTTCTCAGGCGGGCCCACCCGAAAACTCGCGCCGCTGGGTCGAACTGATCGACCAGGCCTCGCAGGAAGCGGTCAAGATCAACCAGAAACTCCGCCAGATCCTGCGCTCGCACAGCGAAACGTAAAGACTCGAACCGGCGCGCAACCCATTTCCTGGACTTCACTTACGTCATATTGTACGTACAACAAAACACGTGCAGAATTGCCAAACTGTTTCACATGAAACATTCGGCCCAACCCTGTCGCGCTAGCCCAGTTTCGCGTCCATCGTGATCTTGGCGTTCAGCACCTTCGACACCGGACACCCCGCCTTGGCGTTCTGAGCCGCCGTGTTGAAGGCATCAGCGCTCGCGCCCGGCACCTTCGCGGCCACATCAAGATGGACCGCGGTAATCGTCCAACCCGCTTCCAGCTTTTCCATCGTGAGCGTCGCGGCGGTGCTGATGCTCTCCGGCTTGAAATTCGCCGCTCCCAGTTGCGCCGAAAGCGCCATCGAAAAGCACGCCGCATGCGCCGCTGCGATCAGTTCCTCCGGGTTCGTCCCCGGAGCGTCTTCGAAGCGCGTGGTAAACGAATACTTCGTGTTCGAAAGAATGCCACTGGCCGACGAAACCGTCCCTTGTCCGTCCTTAAGCCCGCCCGTCCATACTGCGCTTGCTTTGCGTTGCATGCCTGTCTCCTAGTGTGAGAATTAAAGCGAAGTTCTATTGTAGAAGCTTGGTCCAGTTCTTGCGTTTTGACCGAAGTCGAACCCGCTTAATAAAAATCGGAACAACTCAAATAGAAGCCGCATTTCTGGCAAACCACCTTGCATCGATGCCCCTGCAATTCGGTCGAGCAGTTGGGACAGATCGAGGACGCATCGGTCTTCCGATTCCGAGGCCCGGCATCCGAAGAAAGGGTAACTGCGCCTGTCGTTCTTGGCGCAGCCTCCACACCAGACGACATCGCCGCCGATCCCAACGCTGAGTCAGAGGCTGCGGAATTCATGCCGCTGTTGTAGCACAAAATCCGCCGCCGAAAAATATGAATCTGGTGGCATGATCAAGGACTGATTATGTCCCGCTTGTAGACAAAATCTCGTCCGGGGTTCTACTTTCAGAAGGACTGGGCGCGGTACCCAAGTGGTAAGGGAGAGGTCTGCAAAACCTTTATACGTCGGTTCGATTCCGACCCGCGCCTCCAGCGGTTTTTGCCAGTCAAGGGTTCTCGGGCTGTCAGCCAATTCAGCGAGGGGTTTCTGCTCCGACAGCCATCCACCATTTTTCGATTTCTTCAAGGCTGCGGCCTTTGGTTTCCGGGACTGCCAGCTTTACAAAAATAAGCGCCGCGATGCAAATGACGGCGTAGAGAAGAAAGGCGCCGGGTGCAGTCAACACTTGAACCAGGGAGAGGAACGTCAGCGTGACTAACAGAGTTCCGCACCAGAGACAGACGGTTGCGATGGACATCGCCCGTCCCCGGATTCGAGTCGGGCATATCTCCGACATTAGCACCCAGGTTCCCGTGCCGATGCCGATGGCGAAGCAGGCAACGTAGGTGAGGACGAGGCACAACACAACCAACGCCGGCGCTTGAACATGAATGGCAGCCGCCACTCCTGTCAGTGAGATTGCCATACCTGCGAATGCGCCCATCATCAGCGGCTTTCGTCCGACTCGATCGATCATGTTCATCCCAAGAATCGTCGCCACAAAGTTGATGGCCCCAATCATCACGTTCGCCCAGAGCGCCGTACTCGCGGTCTGCTTCGGCACGTGCTCCAGGAAAACCAGCGAGCCGTAATAAATGATCGTGTTGATCCCCGTGAACTGGCTGAACAGCGCAATCAGGACGGCGACTACCAGCGGCTTTCGAAAGGCTCGATCGAGAACATTTCCGCTCTCTTCCGCGACTGCAGCGCGGATGGCCCGGATCTCGGTGTGAGCGAAGTCCGCGCCCTCGATGCGCGACAGCACTTGTTCGGCCTCAGCCTCGCGGCCGTTTTGCACCAGCCAGCGCGGGCTTTCGGAAACGAAGAGCAGCGCCAGCAGGAAAAATGCGGACGGCACCGCCGCCGATGCGAACATCCAGCGCCAGTTGGCCGGACCTGCTCCCGCGAGAGCGTAGTTCACGCCATAGGACAAGAGAATGCCGGTGACAATGGCCAACTGGTTGACGCTTACCAGCAACCCGCGGCTGCGTGCGGGAGAAATTTCCGCGATGTAGAGCGGCGAAAGCGTGGAAGCGAGGCCGATGGCAATGCCTCCAACCACCCGAGCGATCACGAATTCAGTGATGTTGCGGGGAAGCGCCGTCGCAATCGACGAGAGCGTAAACAGCGCGGCTGCCGCCAGCAGCAACTTTTTACGGCCGAAACGGTCGCTGGTGAGTGCCGCCAGGCTTGCCCCGAAAACACACCCCAGAAGCAGGCTGCTCGCCCCGAATTCAGTCTGTGAGTCGGTCAGCGCAAACTGACGCTTCAAGAACACGATGGCGCCATTGATCACGGCCGTATCGAAGCCGAACAGCAACCCGCCGATCGCGGCAACGGCGGCTGGCAGATACAGGTAACGGACCGATCCTCTCGGGGCGGTAACCGTTATCTGCGGACTGGATGGAGTCATCTTGTTTGACTTTCAAATCGCCAGCAATCGCCGTTGCAGGAAGACAAGTCCCGCGGCACCAGCTACTCCACCGTAGCCAACATTGTTTTGCAGAACGATCGGCACGGTCCTGGTGAGAAGAACATTTGTGCGGCGCGCCACTTCTTCTTGCAATGGAGCGAGCAGTTGAGGACCGGCGGCTGCGATGTTGCCCCCGAGAATAATGATTTCGGGATCGAATATGTTCACGAAGCTTACGAGCGCTGCGGTGAGAGACTCGAAAGCGAGATCGAGTACGCGGCGCGCACTGGGATCGCCTTCCGCAGCGGCTTGAAAGATCGCTTCCGTCGTGGGGACACGGCCATTACCGTCCAGCGATAGACGGGCCGAGGAAGCGCGGTGCAGGTGGGCAAAGTAATCGGACTCAATCGCACGGGACGAGAAGCTAGTTTCGAGACAGCCATAATTACCGCAAATGCAGAGACCGCCCCGCAAATCGAGCGTGATGTGTCCCAGGTGGCAAGCCGCTCCCGACGCACCGCGCAGAATCACGCCGTCAGAGAGGGCCGCGCCACCAACCCCCGTACCCAGGGTCAGCAGGAGCGCGTTTCTGCGTCCACGCGCCGATCCCCAGAGCACCTCGGCCACGAGCGCCGTGCGCGCGTCATTGTCCGCGCAGACGGGAAGGCCATCCACTGCGGCCAGTTCGTTCAGGTTGCATCCTTCGAGAAAATTCAGATCGCCCGGTAAGCGGTTCACTCGCGTGGTGGAAGCGTCGATCACTCCCTTGCAGCCGATTCCAATTCCCACCAGCGGAACCTTAGCTTGCTTGCGCACCGAGCGGACAAATTCCTGAAGGGCTGCGATCGTGCGGGGCGAGTCCTCGCGAAAACTCGCCAAGAGACTCCCGTTCAGTCCCACCAGCGCGGCCTTGATCGCTGTCGCGCCGATGTCGATGCCGATGGCGACTGCTTCGGAATGATCCGCTGATCGAGTTTCACTCACAATGTTTCTGCATTATACTCACGACGACCCTTGCAAGTTCCCGCGCGGCGAAAGGAGCCTCCTGATTCATGTCGAAGAATGTCCCGGCCCATCCGGTTGCGGAGTCGAAGCGGGCTGGCGTGGCTTTCTTCGATCAGGCGATGACGTTGCTTCAGGAGTTGCGGCGCACACAAGCCGACGTGATTCAAAAAGCAGCCGACCTGTGTGCAGAACGCATCTCTCGTGGCGGCTTGGTCTTTCTTTTTGGCAACGGACACTCGCGCATGATGTGCGAGGAGATGACCCCACGACAAGGCTGCTTCGCCGGTTTCGTGGCCCTGGTCGAACTCGCACTCTCGAACCACGCATCGATTGTCGGCGCCAACGGCCTTCGCGCCCCGTTGTACCTCGAGGGCTACGAAGGCTATGCGGAACAGATCCTACGGAGTTTTCATTTCGGATCGGACGACGCTTTCATTGTGATTTCCACCAGCGGGATTCGCCCCGTGGTCGTCGAAATGGCCGAGGGAGCGCAACGCCGCGGATTACCCGTGATCGCCATCGTATCCAAAGCGCATTGTGAGCAGGCTAAGCCCGCGCATTCCTCGGGCAAAAAGCTGATCGACTGCGCCGATCTCGTCATTGACAACCAGTGCCCGCCGGGAGATTGCATCGTCGAACTGGAAGGATTGGAGTGGCGGACGGGGCCAGTTTCGACGCTTACGGGCGCTACCATTATTAATATGATCCGTTGCGCCACTGCCGAAGCGCTGCTGGTGCGGGGCGTGAAACCAGTACTGTTGCCGAGCCACCAGTTCGTCGGCAATGCCAGCGCCGCCGAGCAGTTGGAAACTTTCTACGAAGCCTATCGCAAGAGCCTCAAACACCTCTTTGAATAGAAATCGAAATAAAGACGGCGTGAGCGACGTACTCCTGGTGACGGGTTCGTCCGGAATTGCAGCGGCCACGGCGCGCCTATGGGGGGCGCAGGACAGCGTGTTCATCGTCGGCGTGAAAGAAGCCGAATGCCGCGCCCTCGCAGAGCAATTGCCTGACGCGGACTTCAGCGCAGCGGATGTGCGCGATGAAGAGGCGGTGCGGAAAAGCGTTGCTGCCTGCGTAGAACGATTCGGCAGGATCGATGCGCTCTTCAATGTGGCTGGCATCAGCGCCCGCTCGCTGGGCGATGGCCCGCTCCACGAATGCTCCACGGAAGCCTGGGACACGGTCATGAACGTGAACGCCAAGGGCACTTTTATGATGTGCCGCGAAGTGTTGGGTGAGTGGACAAGAAATTCGCAGGCGGGCGTCATTCTCAATACCGGGAGCGTGCTGGCACAGCACCCGCAGCGGGAGCACTTCGCCACCGCCGGTTATGCAGCGAGCAAAGGAGCCATCGAGGCTATGACACTGTCAGCTGCTGCGTACTACGCGCCCGCAGGCATCCGAATCAACGTGATCGCCCCGGGCCTGGTTTTGACTCCGATGAGCGCGCGCGCTCAGAGCAACGAGCAGGTGATGGATTATGTTGCGCGCAAGCAGCCGCTGACGCAGGGCATGCTGGCCGCGGAAGATATCGCGAAGACCGCGTGCTTTCTCCTGCGAAGAGATTCGAGCCCCATCACGGGCCAGGTGATAACCGTGGACGGAGGATGGTCGGTGAGCGCATGATCCAGTCAAGAGAACGCAACCCTCTGCAAACGACCGTAATCGGCAGCTATCCGTTTCCCGGATGGCTGGAGTTTGCGGCGGCGCACCCGGAGGAATTTGGCGAGGCGGATCTCGAGGAGATGCGGAATGACGCGGTGATCGCTGCCGTTCACGACCAACTCCGCGCCGGTCTCGACGTAATCACCGACGGAGAGCAGAGCCGGTACGACTTTAACCTGTCCTTCTATGGACGGCTTGAGGGCATTCGCACGACGCCGTTTTCCCCGCGCCGCTTCGGCCCTCCAGCTCACGATCAGCGCGGAAAATATCCCGTCACCGGTGCGATCGTCTCGCGCAACGGGCTCGGCGCGGTCGCAGAATTTGAACTTCTGCGGAAGGTAGCGCCAAGCGACGGTCCGATCCTCAAGGCCAGCGTGCCCGGTCCTTATACACTGAGCGGACGCATCGAGCCCGGCGGAGCCTATCCGAGCCGTTGGGAAGTGACCGAGGCATTGATCCCGATCGTGCGCACAGAACTGGAACAACTGGTGGAGGCCGGGTGCCAGGAAATTACACTCGACGAGCCTTCGATGAGCTGTTACGCGTATCGCGAAGACGCGCGGCGCTTCGTCAAGATTTTTGCCGACACCGTCAGACCCATCGTTGGACGCTGCCGGCTCTCCACGCATCTGTGTTTCGGCAACTACAAAGGACGCGCCGTCGCTCCGAGGCGTTACGCGCCGCTGTTCCCTGCATTCTTCGAACTGCCGGTCAATGAAATTCACCTCGAGATGGCGAGCCGCGAATTTGCTGAAATCGAAATTATTGGGGAAATTGCCAAGCGCGGCATCGATGTAGCGGTCGGGATTATTGACGTGAAGAGCTACTATGTTGAAACTCTTTCCGACGTGGCCGACCGAGTGCGGCTTTGTCTTAAGTACGCGCCGCCTGAGCAGCTTTCTTTCGCTCCCGACTGCGGGCTGAGCCAGACCGCCCGCTGGGCCGCCCGGCAGAAACTCACCAACATGGTTTTGGGTGTGGGCATCGTCCGCAAGGAGTTGGGACTGGTGTGATCGAACCGGCTCAGTCGAATAAGGCGCTGCTCGCCGACATTCGGGCGGCAGATCACGACTGCAGCGATAGCGGCTTCCGTCTCTGGTGGCTTGGGCAGAGCGGGTTCCTGCTGCAATGGCGCGGCATCCATGTTTTGCTTGATCCGTATCTTTCGGACTCGCTTACGCGAAAATACAGCGCCACTGACAAGCCGCACGTGCGGATGACAAAACTGGTCGTGGATCCAGCACTGTTGTCGTTCGTCGATGTCGCGACGTCGTCCCACAACCATACGGATCATCTCGACGCCGAAACCCTGGGTCCGATTCTCGCGCACAACCCTTCGCTGAAACTCGTGATCCCCGAAGCCAACCGCGCCTTTGTCGCGGACCGTCTGAAGATCGACCCGGCCATGCCGATCGGACTCGACGACGGCACTTCCATCGAACTTTCTTTAGGAGTTTCGACGGAAGTCGCGCGGATTCGCTTTTCGGGAATCGCGGCCGCGCATGAAACTGTGGAGCGCGATGAGCAGAGCCGCACGAAAGCCATGGGTTACGTTCTACAGTTCGGCGGCTGGAGCCTCTACCACAGTGGCGACACGATTCGTTATGACGGCATGGCGGAAAAGCTGCGCTCTTTTGCCGTCGATATCGCGCTTCTTCCGATCAACGGCCGCGCTCCCGAGCGACGCGTGCCCGGAAATCTGACCGGAACGGAGGCTGCGCAATTAGCACATGACATCGGGGCGAAGCTCGTGATCCCATGCCACTTCGATATGTTTGAGTTCAATACGGCGTCTCCCAACGCCTTCGTCGATACCTGCCACCACTTGGGGCAACCCTTCCGCGTTTTGCGCTGCGGCGAACGATTTGATTGCGAAAAGGAATGATAGCGGTCGAGCGTTGCGGTCCCGCTTTCACCTTCCGCCGTCCGGGTTGATTGCCTGAACTTGGGGGGCAATCCCCGAAATACAAGACCGGTGCGGCAAACCAGAGTGTGATTGCGATCACACGCACCCGTGATCCCAAACGCATCGGCCTTCCGAGGCCACACCTACAATTTGCCGATCCGTGGTCAACCAGGAACAACGACGGTCGAGAAAAAGAGCCAAGGAATTTTTGACTGGAAGTTTACCTGCGCATGACATTCTTTTTGTTCTTATGCGCGAGAAATGATGAGTCAGGGGCGGCTCTAGAGTTTGGGTACGGGCAAGCCGGAGATCGCAAGTCTTATGAGTGACGCGCGAACGCGCAACTTCGAAAGCTGAAGGGGACGGGTCCAATGCATATACATAGAACGGTATCCCAGATCAAGAGAGTTGCGCTCCCATTGATTGCAACAGTCGCCACTGTAGTTGTGCTGCTTTTTTGCATCGTCGATCCGCCCGAAGCGTTGGCGGTTCCAAGCTATGCTCGACAAACGGGGCTGGCGTGCAGTGGCTGCCACTATGCCCCGCCGGAACTCAACCCTGCAGGACGAAGGTTCAAGCTGCTCGGCTATGTTGATCGAGGAGATGACACTAAGACCGTAACCTCGCAGGGAAGCAAAACGCACGCCGCGCTTGATCTCCTCGCTGCGCTGCCGCTTTCCGTGATGCTGGAGACCTCGTTTACAGCAACCAAGTCGCCGGTGCCGGCGACACAGAATGGCAATTTTGAGTTTCCCCAAGATATCTCGCTGTTTCTGGCTGGCGCTTGGACGAGCCATGTCGGAAGTTTCCTGCAGGTGACTTATGAGTCGCAAGGCGACCACTTCAGCATGGATAACACGGACATCCGTTATGCCAACAAGACGAACCTCGGCGGGAAAGAGTTGGTTTATGGCCTGGACCTCAACAACAATCCAACCCTGGAGGATCTCTGGAACTCAACGCCCGCTTGGGGTTTCCCGTGGATTGCCAGCGATGTCGCGCCGACACCCGCCGCTTCCCCCCTCATCAATGGCCAACTGGCGCAGGATGTCGCGGGAATTGGTGGTTATGCAATGTGGAATAGTCATCTTTATCTGGACTTAGCCATTTATCGTTCAGAACACATTGGTGGCACGCAGCCCAACCCTGGAACTGGTTTCGCATACAACATTGCGGGTGTGGCTCCCTACTGGCGCCTTGCCTGGCAGGAGTCGACCGGAACTACGCAATTTGAAGTCGGCACGTACGGGATGCACATGAAGACCACGCCGTATGGCATCAATAACGGTACGAATGATCTGTATGACGGCTACACGGATTGGGCCTTCGACACGCAATTTGACCGGACACTATCCCGGACGAACATACTGTCGTTGCGCGCTTCTTACATTCACGAAAATTCCCAGCTGGGATACAGTTGCGCACCGAGTGTTGGTTTGGCGGCAGTGTGCGGTCACCATCTCAACACCTTCATGCCGAACGTTGAATACCATTACGGCAACAGGTATACGGGCACGTTCGGTTGGTTTATCACTTCGGGTACTCCCGATCCCTTGCTCTATCCAGGTAGCGCCAATGGCGATCCGAGAAGTGCAGGATACTTAGCTAACGTCTCTTATTGGCCGTGGCAGAACCTGCAACTGGCAGCCCAATATACCGGCTATACCCGCTTTAATGGCGGCTCGACCAACTACGATGGCTCGGGTCGCAATGCGAGCGCCAACAACACGATCTATCTGGACGCGAAATTTGTCTTCTGACACGCGCGTTCGCGATGATCGATTGCAAAGGTCAAAAAGACAAAAGCGCAAGCGAGCAAAAAGGAATCTATGTTGCTGGTACCGATCGCCGGGTTACTCATAACAGGCGTGGGACCGGTTCTCCACCAGCAAGACTTAACCCTGAGCAGAAAGTAACGAGGAGAAAACAATGACACGCATTTTCATGATAGTGGTGGCCGTGGTCGCAGTGATGAGCATGAACGCCAGCGCCGGCACGATCAGCGGCAAAGTTTCGGGCGTTACTGGCGAGTCGGTCGTATATGTGGAAGCGCCCGCCGGCAAGACGTTCCCCGCACCCACGCAAGAGCCCGTGATCGATCAGAAGGGCTTGATGTTTCAGCCGCACATTACCGCCGTGCAGGAAGGCACCACGGTGCAATTTCTGAACAGCGACAATGTTGCCCACAACGTGTTTTGGCCCTCGGTTGGGGGCAACAAAAAGCTTACCCACAATCTGGGCACTTGGCCGAAGGGCGATAAACGTCCATTCAAATTTGATAATCCGGGCGCGGTGCCACTGCTCTGCAATGTCCATCCCGAGATGGCCGGCTATGTCGTCGTCTCGCCCACTCCGTATTTCGCGGTGAGCGATAAGTCGGGAGCCTACAAGATCGAAAATGTGCCCGACGGCAGCTATACGGTGACCGCCTGGCATGAAGGTGCCAAGAACAAGACCCAGCCGGTAACCGTCGCTGGCGACACCAAATCGGACTTCGCACTGAGCAAATAGTTCATCGACCCGCGGGCATCTCACCGTTCATTCCTTTCGGATAGAGACGCCCGGGGTTTCCACTAGCTGACGGGGTGCGACCATCGTGCTGAAGCGTTTTAAAGACAAGAAAGTCGACAGGGATTGGTTGAACACCAATTTCCCCTGCATGATGGCTTGTCCCGCCCACACGAACGCCGGCCGGTACGTTTCTCTGATTGCCGATGGACGATTTGAGGAGGCGTACAAAATCGCCCGCGCTCCCAACCCGTTGGCGAGCATCTGTGGTCGAGTTTGTGCACATCCCTGTGAGTCCGCCTGCCGACGCGGGGAGATCGATCGCCCAATTTCCATACGGGCTCTCAAGCGCTTTCTGACCGAAAGGCACGGCCCCGAATCTCGGCGTCCGGTCGATGTCTACGAGGGACGCGCCGAGAGAAAACTACCCTTCAAGGTCGCGGTCGTCGGAGGCGGCCCCGTGGGACTCTCGGCTGCCCATGACCTAGCCCTCATGGGCTATTCGGTTACGATTTTCGAAGCCGCTCCGGTGGCCGGGGGAATGCTCTACCTTGGAATTCCCGAGTACCGCTTACCTCGCGACGTGGTGGAAGCGCAAGTGCGGGAAATCCTTGCGACCGGCGATATCACTCTCCGGCTCAACCAGGCCGCGGGCCGTGACTTCACCATATCCGAGTTGCGCCGCCAGGGTTTCGATGCGGTCCTGATCGCCGTGGGTGCTCATCGTAGCCGCGATCTCACTATTCCAGGTGTCGATCTCGATGGAGTTTATAAGGGCATTGACTTTTTGCTCAACGTGAACCTCGGTTATAAGTTCACCATCGGCAACAAGGTCATTGTGATTGGCGGCGGCAACGTCGCCATGGATGTGGCGCGTTCAGCAGCCCGCGAAGTGGTCCGGCAACATGTCGCTGGAGTTGAAGACCTCGAGCCGTCGGCGGAGAGCATGAGCGCCGTGGCTACCAAAGAAATGGTGGACGTCTCACTCTCGGCGCTTCGACTGGGAGCGCAGGAAGTTCATCTGGTCTGCCTGGAAAAACGCGAAGAGATGCCGGCGGCGCTGGAGGAGATTGAAGAGGCCGAAACCGAAGGCATCATCATGCATCCGGGCCTCGGGCCCAAGCGCATGATTGGCCGGGATGGAAAAGTCGTGGCGCTGGAGACGCTGAAGACGAAATGGGTTTTCGATCAGAACCGGCGTTTCAATCCCGCATTTTACGAAGGCAGTGAAACGCAACTGGAATGCGACACCGTGATCATGGCGGTTGGCCAGGCGCCGAATCTGGACTTTCTTAAGCCCGAAGACGGAATTGAACTCTCTCCGCGGGGGCTGATCGCGGTGAATCCACAGACATTGATGACCTCGTCGAACGGAATTTTTGCCGGCGGCGACTGCGTCTTCGGGCCACGCCTGATCATCGATAGCGTCGCGGACGGCAAGCGAGCTGCGATGGGCGTCGACGAGTTCCTGCGCCTGCACCGATCCCACGAGGTTGCCGCTGGCATTGATCGCGGCGTATCCACCGGCGGGGCGTCCATCGAGAGTGTAGCTCGCGGACGGCACGCTGCGACGGGCATCGACGAGTTCATGCTCTCCGAGAGACACCCCGACCCGATTATTGAAGTCGAGATCTTGAAGCGTCACAGCATGCCGCTCGAGTTATTGGACCTGGAGCGTCCGCCGATCCCAATGCTCCCTCTCGAACGCCGCACCGGCGTGACGGAAGTCGAAATCGGCTATGACGCCGAATCCGCCATCCAGGAAGCGCAGCGCTGCCTGCATTGCTGGGTTAACACGGTTTTCGAGGGTGTTCCGGAAGACGGGAGCATGTGCATTCTGTGCGGCGGTTGCGTCGATGTGTGTCCGGAGAATTGCCTCGAACTCGTCGCGCTGGATCGCATCCAGTTCGAGCCTGAAGTAGTGCAACAGATCCAGGAAAATCAGGGATTGTTTGGCGTGGAGTTCGATGAGATCGCGGCCGACGAGCTTGGCGTCGTCACCGGCTCCGCCATGTTGAAAGACGAGACGCGCTGCATTCGCTGCGGGCTTTGCGCTGCGCGCTGTCCAGTGGGCACGATCACTATGGAGTCCTACAACCTGGTTTCCGCGGAGCCAACTGGCTTGATTTCGGTGGAAGCCATCGATGGACCGCTCCGTCCTAAAGCGCCGGTTGCGGCCGGAGGCCCGAAGTAAGCGTTCGAGGAAAACATGTCCGACGAAAAACAAAGCAAGCCCCCCGCGCACAATTCGGAATCCGGCAACGAGATCGACCGCCGCGCTTTTTTCGTAAAGCTGGGACTGGGATCGTTGAGCATCGCCGCCGCCGGCACCGCCGCGTTCTCTTATCAGTTTCTTTCGCCCAACGTCTTGTACGAGCCGTCTCCCATCGTGAACGCGGGCAAGCCGGAAAACTACGCGGTCCATTCGGTAACGCTGGACGTTAACTCCGGAATCTACCTGATCCATGCCGAGGAAGGCTTCTTCTCCTTGAGCGCGGTCTGCACCCATCTGGGCTGCCTGACTGCGTGGAAACCCGAGTTGGGCATCATCGCTTGCCCCTGCCACGGCAGTAAATTCTACGTCTGGGATCCGAAGAAAACTCCCGGCGAAAAAATCGAAGGCCCTGCTCCCCGCCCGCTGCCGTGGCTGCAAACCTCGCTCAGCGATGACGGAGATTTGATGGTGGACCGTTCCAAACAAATTGATCCCATGAAGTTCCTGAGGGTGTGAGCGTGGCGAAAACAATCACGAACTACTTCGAAGAGTTACGCGGCACGCGCGTTTGGCGTTCGGTGTTTCGTAGCGGGACGGGATCGAGCACCCTGCACCGCTCACTTGCGATTCAGCAGAATGTTTTTCTGCACCTTTTTTCCACCAAGGTGCGGACCCGAATGCTCAGCTTCAGCTCGACCTGGTATCTGGGCACGCTGACCTTCGGAACTTTCCTCATCCTGGTATGCACCGGCATCCCGCTGATGTTCTATTACCACCCTTCGGTGCCGCAGGCTTATGCGGACACCAAGGATCTGCAGTTTGTGGTGTCGTCCGGCTTGTTTCTGCGCAATCTGCATCGCTGGTCTGCGCACGCCATGGTTTTTCTGGTCTTCGCGCACTTGTTTAAGGTTTTTTATCGTGGAGCGTATCGGCCGCCCCGGGAGTTCAACTGGGTGATCGGAGTGGTACTGCTGCTGATCACTCTGTTCCTTAGCTACACGGGTTATCTGTTGCCTTGGGATCAATTGGCATTCTGGGCGATCACGGTTGGGTCGAACATTGCCTCTGCCGTCCCGGTGATGGGCAACAAGATTCACTTTTTGATGCTCGGGGGGAATGTAGTCAATGCCAATGCCCTGCTGCGTTTTTATGTACTCCACTGCATGATTCTGCCACTGATTGCCATTCTCTTTATCGCGGTGCACTTCTGGCGCATTCGTAAGGATGGCGGCCTCTACGTCCACCAGAGCGAACCAAGAACGATCGCGGCGAACACGGCGCGGGTAGCGGCGAAAGGAGCGCAATCGCTATGAGCGATCCTAAAGATTTTGTTGCCGGCATCGATTCGAATGCCCGTAAGTCGCCACGGCGGGTTGTCTTCGTCACGCGGCGGACCTCGGCGCAGGTCAAGGTCACCGATGAAGATCAAGTACAGACCTATCCGGAACTGCTGTTCCGGGCGATCGTCGCCATCGAGGTGCTGGCCATTGCACTGGTGAGTATGGCGCTGTTGTTCAATGCGCCACTGGAGGGCATCGCCGATCCTTCACACACGCCGAATCCAGCCAAGGCGCCCTGGTACTTTCTCGGGTTGCAGGAGATGCTGCATTACTTTCCGCCCGTGGTCGCGGGCGTGATGGTGCCGGGGTTGGTGGTAATGGCGCTGATCGTAATTCCGTACTTCAACATCAATATCGAAGCCGAGGGTTTGTTTGTTAAAGACCGCAAGCGCCGTATCGCAATTTTCTATGCGGCTGCAACTGCGCTCTGCGTGTTCCTTCTGCTTTTCGATGTGCTCGTGGCTCTGGTTCCTACCCTGATCGTTGCCGCATTCATGCTGCTGGCGATTCAAAGCTCTACGCAGTCGCCAACGTCTTTCCGGCGTTATCTGGCCGCCAAGCCTCTTTCGTTCTGGATCATGACGTGGTTCCTATTCGAACTGGTCGTGCTCACGGCGGTTGGCACTTTCTTCCGCGGCCCGGGCTGGTCCTGGGTTTTGCCCTGGAGGAGCTAACTTGGAGTCCCCGAAAAATTCGTCGTCTCTCTGGCATACGCTGTTCGGCACTCCGATCCGCGCTTTCGGCGTGGTCAGTCTGCTGCTGTTGATCCTGCTGGCGATTGCTCCCGCTAAAAATCATTTCAGCGAGTGGCGTCACTATCAGAAGCAGTATCTGTCGCTGGTGGGCAACCGGAGTGACGCGGTCACATTGCAGCGCCACTTCCACGATCATGATGGGATCCAGCAGGTTTGGCTCCCGCAACTCGGTGTCGTGGACCGCTGCACCAGTTGCCACGTCGGGTTAAAAGAAGCGAGCCTCGCCGACGTAAACGTCCAGCCATTTCGCAAGCATCCTGTGATTCCGCACACGCTCGACCAGTTCGGCTGCGTCATGTGTCACCGCGGTCAGGGCCCGGCGACCACTGTTGAGGAGGCGCACAGCAGCACTTTGGCTTGGGAACAGCCGATCTTGCCCGCGCGCTACGTCCAATCTTCTTGTGGGCAGTGTCATCGCGCTCCTTTGGCGGGAACTCCCCAACTGAACTTGGGCCGCAATCTGCTCGCACGCTACGGTTGCGTGCACTGCCACACCATCAAGCTGCCCGATGGTACAGCAATGAAGCCGACGGATGAGCCGCCTTCCCTTGAGCACGTTGCCGACAAAACCACTCGCGAATGGGTCTATGCGTGGTTAAAGGATCCGCAGGCTTACGCCGTCACTGCGACCATGCCGAATTTCAAGTTGAGCGATCCGGACGCGCGCGACATTTCCGCCTTCCTGATTGCCAACAGCACGCCCGTCTCCGGGGATGTGTTGCCAGTCGGCAAGAGTGAAAAAGCGCCTGATCCGACCGCAGGCGCCAGCTTATACGGCGAGTCATTCTGCGCCTCCTGTCATGCTGTGCAGAATGCCGCCGGAAACGTCGTGGGCGGCGATGTAGGTCCGGAATTGACTCGCGTCGGCAACAAGGTGAAACCAGAATGGCTGCAGGCATGGTTGCACAACCCGCGCGTATACGCCCCGGGAACGGCCATGCCGCACTACCGGTTCACCGATCCGCAGCTTTCGCTTCTGACCGCCTTTCTCGGAAATAAAACAGATTCCGATCTGCTCGCCAATGTGCATCTGGAACCCGCCACACCTGAGCAGATTGCTCATGGCAAGCTTCTGGTAACCGAATACGGTTGTGCTTCATGCCACGAGATCGGCGGCATCAAAAAACCGGACAACTTTGCTCCGGAACTGACGCGCATCGGCAGCAAGCCCTTAACGCAGATTCTTTTCCTGCCCGGAATGACGCACGCGATTCCGGATTACATTGCCGCCAAGATCCGGCAGCCGCGTTCGTTTGGAGCGGCGTTAAAGATGCCGCAGTTCAGCCTCGCGCCCCAGCAGATCGATGCTTTGACCACCGCTTTGCTCGCGCTCACGGACCGGGCACAGGAAATGCCAAGAGCCTTGACTGTCCCGGCGAAACCGCCGTCGAATTACCAGCCCGCAGGCAAGGCCGGACAACTCATGTCGGATCTGGCTTGTTTCAGTTGTCACGCCATCAACGGTCGCGGCGGCGATATGGCTCCCGACCTGACCTGGGAAGGCAGTTCGGTGCAGCGGCCGTGGTTGCAGGCATTCCTGAAAAACCCAGGCACGCTGCGGCCCGCGCTGATTCGCCGCATGCCGAGATTCAATCTTTCGGATGCCGACGCTGCGGAACTGACCGACTACATCATGACCGTTTATCAGACTCCCGCCTTTGACCGGGATTCGTTACCGGCTGGCGGATATCCCATCGCTCAAGTGGAGCAAGGAAAGCAGCTTTTCTATTCCAAATATGCGTGCCAGGGTTGCCACATCGTCGATAGCAAAGCCGACAAGGGTTACATCGGACCGACCTTAACGCAAGTGGGCTCGCGGCTGACCGCGGCCTGGATTTACCACTGGCTGCAAGATCCACAAGCCATGCGTGCTGGCACCATTGAGCCGAATCGAAATATGAGTGACGAAGACGCCCGCGCTCTGACCGCATTTCTCATGACACAAAAAGGTTCTGGCAGGCAGGAGGCGAAGAAATGAACAAACTAGCGCCAACCATCTTCGCGGCGGCTCTCATTTTTGTGAGCGCTAGCTGCGCTCGCACTCCCGGGCCAGTTTCTGCGGCCTCGGCTCTGAAGCCCACGGCATTCGGCGCGGCACTGGTCGAGTCGAGCGGAGGAAAACAGATCGGCTCGACGGGAGCGCTTCTCGGTCAACCTCTGGTCGTGCAGGTCAACGATGAACAGGGTGCGGCCGTCACCGGAGCTTTGGTGGAATTCAATGGTCCCTGGGGCGTCAGCTTTGACCCTCCCAGCGGCCTGACCGACTCCAGCGGACAACTCAGCACGAATGTCGTTCTTGGAGGCATGGCCGGTCGGTATCAACTCAGTGCGTCTACACTTGCGAAGACGCAGAAGCCGGTCGAACTCAAGATCGAAGAGATTGCTCTCGGATACCAGCAGCAGCTTGGATTTCAGCTCGACAATAAGTATTGCGCTCGATGCCATAATCCGGAATCATCGCCGGAACGCGTCTCCAACTATGACAATCTTGAGGCCAAGCCGCACCCGTTCGCCGAAGGCGACACCCTCAACAAAATGACCGATGCTGACCTGACATCGATCATCAGCCACGGCGGCCAGGCTCTGAACAAGTCCGCATTGATGCCACCCTACGGCTACACCCTCGGTAAGTCCGAGATCGATGCCCTGATTGCATACATTCGACTCATCTCCGATCCTCCCTACCATGCTTCTGGATTGGTGTACGCGCAGAAGTAGAGCCGTCACTCTCAGCGCTCGTCTGCTTCCGTCTCACCCTTCGTTCTCGCCGTGTTTGTCGCTAACCCGTTGTAGACTTTCTTGAAGAGGAGAAGGTGCAAGTCTAGGGCTGACGTGTAACTCTTGTTCTGCACACTTCGAGGCGGCCTTCAGCCTCCGCACAGACTGAAGCTGTCATTTATAGTTTGGCGGGAACGTTCATGGCAGAAAGCGAACAGAATCCGCTCCAAAAAGAAACGCAGTCCAGTCGCAGACACTCTCGTCGGCGCCCTCGTTGGCAGTGGGTCGCCGGATTCGCTCTGCTCTTCCTGGTGGGAATGTCAGTAGTGGCTATCGTGGTTTACCGCGCCGAACCTACGCTGCGCGCCGCGGTGATCGAAACCCTATCGACCAGATTCAAGAGCAAGGTTGAACTCGACGCTTTCCACGTTTCTTTACTCAAGGGACTTCAAGTCTCGGGTGCAGGGCTAAGAATTTTTGGGGAAACGGATCCCAATAATGACGAGCCTGGATTTCAGCCGATTATCAGTGTTGCGGAGTTCCGGTTTCGCATGGGAATCCGGGATCTCTTTCACTCGCCCATCCATATCGATACTGTTTTCGTGAAGGGCTTGCAGTTGAACTTGCCGCCCCGAGAACATCGCGGCGAAATCAAGAACATGGGACCAAAGAACGGAAAGATACAAATCATTGTCGATAAACTCATATGCGATCAGGCACAGCTGATCGTCAATACTCTGCGGCCGGGCAAACTGCCGCTCGAGTTCGACATCGAGAGCTTGAAAATGACGACCATTGGGCCGGGTTCCCCGATGCACTTTGACGCGAACCTGGAGAATCCGAAGCCCGTTGGACACATTCTCTCTAGCGGCAGGTTTGGACCGTGGCAACCTGACAGCCCTCGTGACACTCCGGTCAGCGGGAATTATTCGTTCGACCATGCTGATTTGAGCACGATCAACGGCATCGGTGGAATTTTATCGTCAACGGGAAAGTTCACTGGGATTCTCGACAAGATTGTTGTCGATGGCGCCACCGACACTCCGGACTTCCGCCTTGCGGTTAGCGGACGTAAAGTTCCTTTGCACACCGATTTTCACGCCATCGTGGACGGAACGAATGGCGACACCTACCTGCAGCCGGTGCAGGCGACAATTCTGAACACCTCGCTGACGGCCACGGGCTCGGTGTTGAGAGCCAAAGACCCCAACGGCCATCGCGTCGAACTAGATGTTGACATAGAGAAGGGTAAGATCGACGATCTGCTGAAAGTGGCGGTCCGAACCGATCCACCCGTGATGACCGGCTTGGTACGGCTGAAGACCAAGTTTCAGCTGTCCCCCGGCAAAGCGGACGTGGCCAACCGCCTGCACTTGGCGGGAAATTTTCAGGTATCCGGAGCGCATTTCAGCAACGACAAGATCCAGGAAAAAATTGACGCGCTCAGCCTGAGAAGTCAAGGTAAACCTAAACTCGCTAAGACAAACACGGGCGAGAACGTGCGATCCGATATGGATGGCTCTTTCAACCTGAACAACGGGCTACTTTCTTTTTCACAGCTTCAGTTCAAAGTTCCAGGCACCCAGGTGGATTTAACCGGGACTTACAGCCTCGACGGGAACATCTTTGATTTTCATGGCAAAGCGCGCATGGACGCCAAACTTTCGCACATGGTAACAGGATGGAAGTCGATCTTGCTGAAACCTGCCGACCGGTTCTTCAGCAAAGATGGAGCGGGAACTGAAGTGCCAATCAAAATTACGGGCACTGAATCGGAACCTCATTTCGGCGTCGATTTCGGACATAAAGACGGCAAACAGCATTAGCCAAGCTCGGTGCGCTAGCGCCTGCCGCAAAGTGCAGCCCAAGACCCGTTCGCTGACGAATATTTACCTTCCATTACCAATTCTTTACCGCACCAGACACAAAAAGATGTTCCGATCAAAAGAGCTCTCGTGAAGCTATGGATGTGTCAATCACGGACTTTGCAGAATGGGCTAGGATAAGATGGTCGAGGTCGAGCAGCTTTATAAAACAACGCCTCCTAGGCAGGCTAGAAAGCTATAACAAGCGATGCAAGAAGACCGGATGGAACCGAAACCTCCCGCTTCGTCAACCAGGCCTGAGATTGCTCCGCCGCCCCCGGCCGAAAGCCACCACAAGTCCAAAGGAACCAAGGTGTTCGTATGGATCGCGCTCTTGCTGTCGTTCGCGATCATTTTTTGGCTGGTGCTGCGTCATCATGACAACAGCCAGACCGCGGCTCCTTCTCGACGCAGTTTCGGCGGCCCCGTCACGGTCACGACGGCGACCGCGCAAAAAGGGGACATCGGCGTCTATCTGAATGCGATTGGCACAGTCACTCCCATCTATACCGATTCCATCACGAGCGAGGTCACGGGACTCATAAGCCAAGTGCACTATACGGAAGGCCAACTGGTGCGCAAGGGCCAGCCGCTAATCGACATTGATTCGCGTCCCTTCGAGGCGCAACTCATGCAGGCTGAGGGAACGCTGGAACGTGACACCTACGTCCTCGAACAGGCGAACATGGACCTGCAGCGTTACCGCGATGCGTGGGCGAAGAACGGCATTCCCAAGCAGACTCTCGACGATCAGGAAAAGATTGTGCTGCAGGATCAGGGAACGGTGAAGATCGATCAAGGAACGGTTCAGTACGACAAAGTCCAAGTCGCGTTCTGTCATATTAGCGCGCCGATTAACGGGCGAGTCGGCTTGCGACTGGTCGATCCCGGCAACGTCGTCCAGTCGAATAGCACCACGCCTTTGGTCGTGATCACCGAAGTGCAGCCAATCACCGTGATCTTCACCATTGCGGAAGACGACCTGGCGCAAGTGCAAGAGCAAATGCGGCACGGGAAAAAGCTGACCGTGGAAGCCTTCGATCGAACCCAGCAGACCAAGCTTGCTACCGGAAAGTTGCTGACCTTCGACAACCAGATCGATACCACGACCGGCACCGTGAAGATGCGCGCCGGCTTCGACAACAAGAACGATGCTCTGTTTCCCAACGAATTTGTGAACACGAAGCTGTTGGTAAAAACGCTTGAGGGCGTCACCCTCATTCCGACCTCCGCCATTCAACATAACGGGCAGACAGCATTTGTGTATGTGATCCAGAATGACGCGGTACAAATCCGCAACATCAAACCCGGTGTCACGGACGGCGGGAACACAGCGGTAGAAGGCATCAACCCGGGCGACGTCGTGGCCAACAGCAGTTTCGAGAAGTTGCAGAACAACTCAAAGGTCACGGTTTCGAAGAAGCCGATTCCTGCTCCCACGAACGAGGGTCCAGTCCAGTGAGCCCGTCGCGACCATTCATCATGCGGCCCGTCGCGACCGCCCTGCTCATGGCGGCGATCCTGCTCGTCGGCATCGTGGCGTACACACAGCTGCCGGTTTCGGCGCTCCCTCAGGTTGACTACCCGACAATCCAGGTCGTTACCTTCTATCCGGGCGCCAGCCCGACCGTGATGGCGACGACCGTGACCGCGCCCCTCGAGCGGCAGTTCGGCCAACTGCAGGGGCTCAGCCAGATGACCTCCACCAGTTCGGGAGCAACCTCGGTCATCGTGCTGCAGTTCACTTTGACTCTCGCCATCGACGTCGCCGAAGAAGAAGTTCAGTCGGCGATCAATGCTGCGCAAAGTTATCTGCCTGCAAATCTCCCAGCGCCTCCGGTCTATAGCAAGACCAATCCCGCGGACGCTCCGGTGCTTACCCTCGCCATCACTTCCGATTCCGTTCCGTTGCCACAAGTGGAAGACCTGGTCGATACCCGGCTGGCTCCCAAACTGTCGCAACTGAATGGCGTCGGCTTAGTCAGCATCAGCGGCGGCCAGAAGCCGGCAGTACGCATTCGCGCCAACCCGGTGGCACTCTCCTCGTACGGCATCAACTTAGAGGATTTGCGCACAGCTCTCATTCAGGCAAGCGTGAACGCTGCTAAAGGCAACTTCGACGGCCCGCGGCAGGACTACCAGATCGACTCAAACGATCAACTCGTCAGCAGCGCCGATTATCGCAGCGTCGTGGTCGCTTACCGTAACGGAGCGCCCGTTATGCTGACCGATGTCGCGGAAATCGTCGACGGTGTCGAGAATAATACACAGGCAGCTTGGATGAACCTGACTCCTGCTGTCATTCTGAACGTCCAGCGCCAGCCAGGCGCCAATACCATCAGCGTCGTCAGGAGCATCAAGAAGCTGTTGCCGCAGCTCGAAACCAACCTTCCCGCATCGGTTCAGGTCACCACCCTCACCGATTTGACTACGGCGATTCAGGCGTCGGTTGATGATGTCGAGTTCGAACTGATGCTGACCATCGCGCTGGTCGTGATGGTGATCTTCCTGTTTCTGCGAAGTCTTTACGCCACCATCATCCCTAGCGTGGCCGTGCCGCTTTCTTTGGTCGGAACCTTTGCCGCCATGTACGCGCTGGGCTACAGCCTCGACAACTTGTCGCTGATGGCGCTCACCATCTCCACCGGCTTCGTGGTGGATGATGCCATCGTAATGATCGAGAACATCTCTCGCTACATCGAATTGGGCGAGAAGCCCATGGAGGCGGCGCTTAAGGGAGCGGAACAGATCGGCTTCACCATTATTTCGCTGACCGTTTCGCTCATTGCTGTATTGATTCCGCTGCTGTTCATGGGCGATGTCGTGGGCCGGCTCTTTCGGGAGTTCGCCGTGACCCTGGCGGTGACCATCATCATCTCGGCAGTGGTGTCGTTGACGTTGACTCCCATGATGTCGGCACGCATTTTGCGGCACGAACCCAAAGAGCAGCAAGGCCGCATCTATCGTTGGTCGGAGACCGTGTTCGAACGCATGATTGCTTTCTACGGGCGGACGTTGAAGGTCGTGTTGGAGTATCAGACGATCACTCTGCTCGTGGCTGTCGGCACTCTCGTGCTCACCGTTTTTCTCTACATCGTGATCCCCAAGGGATTTTTCCCAGTGCAGGATACAGGAGTCATTCAAGCTATTTCACAGGCTCCGGAGACGATCTCTTTTCAGGCCATGGCGCAGAAGCAGCAGGAACTTGCCAAGGTCATCCTTAAAGACCCAGCGGTGCAGAGTCTTTCTTCGTTTATCGGGGCCGATGGCACCAACACCACTCTCAACAGCGGCCGTATGTCGATCAACCTGAAGCCGCTGGCCGATCGCCACCACACCAGCGCCTCGGATGTGATCCGCCGGTTGCAGTCGCGGCTGCAAAAAGTGGATGGCATTGCGCTCTTCATGCAACCGGTGCAGAACATTACCGTCGACGACCGCGTCAGCCGCACCCAATATCAATACACGCTCGAAGACCCTGACGCCAATGAACTCAACGACTGGACCAATCGCTTTGTCGCGAAACTCAAAACGTTGCCTGATCTTGAGGATGTGGCGACCGACCAGCAGACGGGCGGCCTTGCGGTTTCGCTGATTATTGACCGCGTCACTGCCTCGCGGCTTGGCATCGCTCCTTCCACCATCGACAACACGCTCTATGACGCTTTCGGACAGCGCCAGATCAACACGATGTATACGCAGCTCAACCAGTACCACGTAATCCTCGAAGCCGAGCCGCGTTTTCAGCTGGATCCGAATGTGCTGCAAGATCTTTATATCCAAGCTAATGCCTCGTCAGGAACTTCGGGGCCCGGAGCTTCCACTTCCTTTTCCGCCACCGGATCCGCTTCCGCCGGATCGAATGCCACCACCGCTTCGGTTCTCTACACGCCGTCGTCCGGTGTGTTCACTCCTCCTGCAAATGCGCTGTCATCGGGCAGTTCGACCAGTTCAGCTACGGGCTCGTCCGCGAACACGACGACAAGTTCGGCGAGGAGCAACGCTGTTCCGCTCAGCACCTTTGCCCATTTTCAGCGCGCGAGCGAAGCACTCTCCATCAACCACCAGGGGCAGTTTCCTTCGGTCACCGTCTCGTTCAACCTGGCTCCGAATGCTGCTCTTGGCAGCGCCATTTCTGCCATCGATAAAGTGCAGAAAGACATGCACATGCCGCCCAGTTTGCAGGCGGACTTTCAGGGTACGGCGGCCTCCTTCAAGAATTCGCTCTCCAACGAGGCTTTGCTGATTCTGGCGGCGCTGGTGACCGTGTACATCGTGCTCGGTGTGCTCTATGAAAGCTTTATCCATCCCATCACCATTCTTTCGACGTTGCCTTCCGCCGGAGTCGGCGCCCTTTTGGCGCTCATGTTATTCCGTCAGGATCTCAGCGTGGTTGCCATCATCGGCATCATCCTGCTCATCGGAATTGTGAAAAAGAATGGAATCATGATGGTGGACTTCGCTCTTGAGGGCGAGCGTGAGCACGGCAAGAGCGCGACCGACGCAATCTATGAGGCCAGCCTGCTGCGCTTCCGGCCGATCATGATGACCACCATGGCCGCTTTGCTCGGTGGCATTCCGTTAGCGCTCGGAACGGGCATCGGTTCCGAGATTCGCCGCCCTCTGGGTATCGCGATGGTCGGCGGCCTTCTGTTGAGCCAGGCCCTGACTCTTTACACCACGCCCGTGATCTACATTTTCTTTGACAGCCTGGGGCAGAGATTCTCGCGTTCTCGCTCGGGCGAGACTAGTCGCGGCACGGAGCAACCCGCGGAGCCGGCATGAACCCTTCGGGCCTGTTTATACGGCGGCCGGTGGCAACAACGTTGTTGACCATCGCCATCGCCATCGCCGGGGCAATTGCCTTTACGGTTCTTCCCGTTTCACCCCTGCCCCAGGTCGACTTTCCCACCATCTCGGTGGGTGCTTCCCTGCCCGGAGCGAGCGCCGAGATCATGGCGTCGTCCATCGCCACGCCTCTCGAGCGGCAATTCGGCCACATTGCGGGAGTCACGGAAATGACTTCTGCAAGTTCGCTCGGGACGACATCGGTCACGATTCAGTTTGACTTGAGCCGGAACATCGACGGCGCGGCGCGCGATGTTGAAGCTGCGATCAGCGCGGCTCGCACTTATCTCCCGGCCAATCTTCCCGGTAATCCCACCTATCGAAAAGTGAATCCTGCCGACGCTCCGATCATGATCATCGGCCTGACCTCGACGAAATATGACACCGGCAAATTGTATGACGTAGCTTCCACCGTCATGTCGCAGAAGCTCTCTCAGATCAATGGGGTCGGGCAGGTATCGGTGGGCGGCAGTTCCCTTCCGTCGGTGCGGGTCGATGTCAATCCTACGCAATTGAATAACTACGGCCTGACGCTGGCGAACGTGCAGTCGGTGCTGAGCACCCAGAATGCCGATTTGGCGAAAGGACAGATTTCCGACGGCTATGTAACGGCCGATATCCTCGCGAACGATCAGATCTCAACTGCTGCGGATTACCAGCCAATTGTAATCGGCTACCACAACGGAGCCGCGGTACGGCTGTCCGACGTTGCCAACGTCACCGATGGCGTCTCGAACGTCCGCTCCGGCGGGTTTCTGAACGGCACGCCTGCGGTCATGATGATTATTTTCCGCCAGCCGGGCGCCAACATCATTCAGACCAACGAGAACATACGCAGTGAGCTGCCATTCCTGAAGGCTTCGATCCCTCAAGGCATCGACACCACCATCGTGCTCGACCGCACCACCACCATTAAGGCATCGGTCAAAGATGTTGAGCGTTCGTTGATAATATCGGTCCTTCTCGTCATTCTGGTAGTCTTCATTTTTCTGCGCAATCCCCGCGCAACGCTGATTCCGAGCGTGGCCGTCCCCGTCTCGTTGATCGGCACTTTCGCCGTGATGTATCTGCTCGGCTACAGTCTCGACAACCTGTCGCTGATGGCCCTCACGATTTCAACCGGGTTCGTCGTGGATGACGCCATTGTGGTAATGGAGAACATCTCACGCCACCTCGAACTGGGAATGAAACCTTTCGCGGCCGCGTTGCAGGGAGCCCAAGAGATCGGGTTCACCGTTTTTTCCATCAGCATGTCGCTGATCGCGGTTTTCATCCCTATTCTCCTGATGGGCGGCATCGTCGGCCGTCTTTTCCGCGAGTTCGCGATCGTGCTGTCGACCGCCATACTCGTGTCGATGCTGATTTCCCTGACCACCACTCCCATGATGTGCGCTTACCTGCTGAAGGAAGTGCGCACAGAACAACACGGCAAAATGTATCGGGTGAGCGAGAGAGTTTTCGAATGGATCCTCGAAACCTATCGCCGGAGCTTGCTCTGGGTGCTGGATAATTCGGGACTGACGCTGGCGTTGTTGCTGCTCACGATCGCGCTGAATGTTGCCATCATCTGGAATATTCCCAAGGGATTTTTCCCGCAGCAGGATACGGGCGCTATCGTCGGAGGGCTGCAAGGCCCGCAGGACGCTTCGTTCCCCGTCATGGACAACTCGATCAAGCAACTGGTGGGCGTGATCAAAAGCGACCCGGCAGTGGCCAATGTGATTGCCTTCACCGGCGGCGGCGGCACCATCAACTCGGGATTCATCTACATCGCGCTCAAACCGCTCGATGAGCGCAAGGTCAGCGCTGCCGATATCATCAACCGCCTGCGCCCCAAGATGACTCGTCTGCCGGTGGCTTCCGCCTTCTTGCAAGCAGCACAGGACTTGCGAATCGGCGGTCGAGGCGGCAACGCGATGTATCAGTACACCATCCAGTGCGACAACGTGCAGGATTTGTCGAAGTGGGGCCCGATTCTGCTCAGTGAAATGAAAAAGCTTCCCGGCCTTCAGGACGTCAATTCGGACCAGCAGAATGGCGGACTTTCGGAGTTCATGAGCTACGACAGGATGACCGCCGCGAAGCTCGGGCTGACAGCGCAATCGCTCGATTCCTCCCTCTATGACGCATTCGGCCAAGCCGAGGTTTCCATCATCTACACGCAATTAAACCAGTATTACGTGGTTCTTGAGGTTGCTCCGCAGTATTGGCAAACGCCGCAGGGCCTGAAAGACATTTACCTGCGGACCGCGAATAGCGGCAATGTGCCGCTCAATACCGTTGCCACGGCGACACCGACAACCACGCCGCTGGCCGTGAATCACACCGGCCTATTTCCTTCCGTGACCGTCTCGTTCAATCTGGCGCCGGGAGTCTCCTTGAGCGACGCCACGCAGCGCATTGCGGTCATGCAGCAGAGACTCGGCACGCCTTCGACCATTCGCGGCTTCTTTGCCGGCACGTTGCTGGCGTATCAGCAATCGCTCAGCACCGAGCCGGTCCTGGTCGCAACCGCGCTCCTGGCCGTCTACATCGTGCTGGGCGTGCTCTATGAGAGCCTGATCCATCCTCTTACGATCATCTCGACGATTCCCTCGGCCAGTGTTGGCGCGATGCTGGCGTTAAAACTCTTCAACATCGATCTGAACGTGATCTCTATTATCGGAATTGTTTTGTTGATCGGGATCGTGAAGAAAAACGCCATCATGATGATTGACTTCGCGCTGGTCGCCGAACGGCAGGAGGGCAAGAGTACGCGCGATGCCATCTTCGAAGCCTGTATGTTGCGCTTTCGTCCGATTCTGATGACCACCATGGCCGCATTGTTCGGCGCATTGCCCCTGGCATTCGGTACCGGCACGGGCTCGGAGTTGCGCCGGCCTCTTGGCATCACCATCGTCGGCGGATTGATCATGAGCCAGATGCTCACGCTCTATACCACTCCCGTGGTGTACTTGTTCCTTGATCGCTGGCGCCTTCGGATGCAGAAAAAGACTCATCCCGAATTCGGAGCACCGGCGCCGGAGGCCAGCTAGCGCGGCGGAGTAGCAAGAAGGATTGAGATGAAGAGTTGGTCAGGTGGAACCTTATGATGAACCGGCGGCGAAAAATGGCGGGAAGAGTGAACGGGTTGCGCACAGCCGCCCCCGTTTCGCTGTTACTGGCAATTGTCACTGCGATGCTATCGGGTTGTGTGGTCGGACCTAAATATCATCCGCCTTCAGCCCAGTCAGCGCCGGGCCAGGCGCCCGCGTCGGTGTATAAAGAATCACCCGCACCGTCCAGCGACAATACAGGGTGGACCGTTGCTCAGCCCGCCGATGCCAAGCTTCGAGGCAAGTGGTGGGAGATCTTCAACGATCCAGAACTGAACGCGCTCGAAGATCAACTCGATATCAACAATCAGAACATCAAGCAATATTTCGAAAACTTCATGGAAGCTCGAGCCATCGTACGCGAGGCGCGCTCGCAATATTTCCCAACCCTGGCTGCCGCACCCGCGATCGGCCATTCGCGGGCTTCGGCGAATCTGGGCACCGGCAGCGGTAACGGGTCCAATACCCAACTGCAGAGTTCTTCCTTTTCTTTGCCTCTGGAGGCGTCATGGGAGCCCGACCTCTGGGGCAAGGTTCGCAATACCGTGCGCCAAGCGCAGTATGCCGCTCAGGTCAGCGCGGCAGATCTTGAAAACGAGCGCTTAACCGAGCAGGCCGCTCTAGCGGAATATTTTTTCGAGATCCGCGGGCAGGACATGCTGCAGAAGATTTACGACGAGACGGTCGCGGCGGACCAGAAGGCTTACGACTTAACGAAATCGCGTTATGACAGCGGCATTGATGACCAGATCTCGGTGGTCGAAGCCCAAACTACACTCCAAAGCGCACAAGCGGGACAAACCAACGTCGGCATCGCGCGCGCCCAGTACGAACACGCGATTGCGGTGCTCGTGGGTAAGGCGGCTTCCAATTTTTCCATTCCCGTAAAGCCGATGACCACAGCTCCGCCCCCCATTCCAGCCGGAGTACCCTCGGAGTTGCTTGAGCGCCGGCCGGATATCGCTGCCGCCGAACGCACCATGGCGGAAGCCAACGCGGAAATCGGCATCGCCTACGCGGCCTATTTTCCGAATCTGACTTTGAGCGCGGAAGGCGGCTTTGAGAGTTCTGCCATCGGGAAGTGGCTCTCCTGGCCGAGTCGATTCTGGTCGGTCGGCGCCTCGCTCTCCGAAACGGTCTTCGATGCAGGTCTACGCCGTTCCACGGTGCAGCAATACGTTGCTGTCTACAATGCGGATCTCGCCAGCTACCGTCAGACTGTGCTCAGCGGATTTCAGCAGGTTGAAGACGCTCTGGCGGAAGTCCGCATTCTGTCAAAGGAAGTGCAACAGGAGCAGGCGGCATTGACCTCCGCTCAAACCTATCTCAAGCTCGAACAGGGGCGCTACGATAGCGGCATTGATCCTTATCTTGATGTGCTGATCGCGCAGACCACGGTCCTCGCAGATCAGCAAACGCTGAATAATCTGCAGGTGCAGGAGATGACATCCGCGGTAGCGCTAGTCGAGGCGTTGGGCGGAGGCTGGGATCGTTCGCAATTGCCTACTCCCGCCCAGGTGACGGAACGGCCCGCGAAATCCGAGACGACGATTCAGCAGTGAGGACTCCAACTCATGACTGAGATCAATCACGCGGCGATGCTGGCGGTGGCATTGGCCGAAGCTCGCAACGGTCTTGCCGAAGGCGGCATTCCCATTGGAGCCGCTATTTTCGATGGGGCTGGCAGACTGATCGGCTCCGGCCACAACCGCCGCGTGCAAGACAACGACCCTTCACTGCATGGGGAGACGGATGCCTTCCGCAACGCAGGACGGCAGCGCAGCTATCGCAACCTGATCATGGTAACCACGCTGGCGCCATGTTGGTATTGCAGCGGACTCGTCCGGCAGTTCGGTTTCGGCGCTGTCGTGGTGGGAGAGAGCCGCAACTTTCAGGGCGGCATCGAGTGGCTCCGCTCGCTTGGGATACCGGTCTTCGATCTCGATTCTTCGGAGTGCGCGTCGCTGCTGAGCGACTACATCTGCAAGAATCCCTCCGTCTGGAACGAAGACATCGGCGAAGAGTAATCCCCTCGTAGGACAACGCTGCGAACGCCGGCGCGATCGCGATGTCCACGACGCGCAGTTAGCGGTTACCCGCGCTTGATCCGCTAGAACAGTACTCGCAGAGACATCTGGATCTGCCGCGGGCTGCCAATCGTTTTGTTCACGATGCCCAAACCGGACGGGCAGTTATAGAACCCGTTAACCGCATTTCCCGTCCCGCAACCCGATGGCAGCGGCGTGGTCCCAGCTACTGGGAAATTATTGTAGAACTCGTTCTGAGAAACATCGTCGATGGGGATGTCAAAGCTCGTAGTATTCGACAGGTTGAAAACATCAAACGTGTATTTCAACGAGTAACGCTCGGTAAGCTGGGTCAGCTTCACAAACGAAATATCGGCACGCCTCTGCCACGACTGACGGAAAATATTGCGCTGGCCGGTGGCGAAGTTGGTCTCGAAAGTATCGCCCGTGGGAATGGCTCCGTTGAGATCGCCAGGGTTCAGCAAAGGGATGGTGAAACAGGCGGATTTGAGCGCCACGTCGCCATTTCCAAAGGCTCCTGATCCTCCGGTAACTGCGTTCTTAGCCGTGCAGCCGGGAGCGAGCGGAACAACCGGGTTGGTGATGCCGTCGTAGACGCTGTAGAAAATGCTGCCTACCGCGCCCGTGTAGTCGACAATGCTGTAGGGTTGGCCGCTCTGCAGAACAGTGATTCCCTGCACCGCCCAGCCGTCCGCTACCTTGCCTTTCAGCGTGGTCACGGCGAAGAACTTCGGCAGCTCGTAAGAGTAGCTGAAATTGATCACGTGGGTGCGGTCGAAATCCGACGATCCATACGCCGAGCGCAGATTCAGCGGGTTGTCGCCGTTGAAGAACAAACCCATGCCGCTCTGCTCATCCGTGGAGTGGGAATAGGTGTAGGAGAATCCGACCTGTAATCCGTGACTCATGCGCTTTTCAATGTGCGCCTGCAGCGCATTGTATTCCGAGACGCCGGCAGCAGTGTAACTCTCTGATTCCGCCGAGTAGCCAATGTAGGGCACGCGCAGATCAACGTTACCGCCCTCGAAATTGGCTAGAAATGGCTGGCCATTGGGCAAGTTAATTCCACCCACCGTATAGCCATAGGTGTATGGCTGAGGATTCTGGGAATTAGGGTGGGCGGGGTTGGTCGGCGTGGCGACTACCGGCTGGTTAAAGGGAACGGGAATCACTTCGTGCCGGCCCAAGTTGCCAACGTATCCGATTTCAATCGCAAGATCGTGGCGCGGCTGCCATTGAATGTCGAGCGTGTCATTGATCGTGTAGGGCAGCTTGTTAGCGCGATTATACGTAGCAAAAGAGAAGAGCGACGCGCCATTGATGATGCCTGCCTGATTGGGCAAGTATTGATCGATGTCGGCAGGATTCCCGGTCGGCGCTGGTGCTAACGTCGGCCCCCACGGATTGGTGAATGGATCGTTGGAAACCGTGTAAGGCGTCCCTGGGGCGGGGCAAGTGGGAATGAATCCCTCATAGAGATTGTTGTTTGAGCCTGAACACGACGTAGCATTGACGAAGGGAGGCGTCTGGTTCACGCCAAACGGGCCGCCATTGATCACGCCCTCAGCATACCCCGGCGAAAGGTAGGAGAAGAGTTCGCCGCGATCGTAATAAATACCGGTTCCGAGCCGCACTACGATCTTGTCGTTGAAATATTTCGGACTCCACGCAATACCGAGACGCGGTGCAAATCCCCATTGGCGGCCGGTCAAGGTGGTCTTGCTGACACCCTTGGTCGGAAAGAGTTTATTGTTGCCGGCGATAATAATGCCGTTCATCCCAGTGCCCGAGGGATCAATGGTGTCGGTAGCATCGTCGTAGGTGTAGCGCGATGGATCGAAATTAAAAATGCGCCCGTATTTCTCAGTAAGGCCGCCGTCCCAATCCCATCGCAGCCCGGCCGTCAGAGTGAGATTGGAGCGGACCTGAAACTTATCCTGGAAATAGGCGCCCGCCTGGCCGGCGCGATAGTAGCGATCGGCATTGCCCTGAAGGAATTTGGTCGTCGTGAAGTCGTCGTTGGTGTTGACGAATCCCTGAATGAACTGCGAAAAGTCGGCCGACGAAATAATGCCTTGATTCGTTCTTTCATCACGGGCATTGAGCTGCGTATAGGCGTAGCTGCCCCCGAAGTTGAAGCTGTGCTTGCCCCGAATCCAGATGGCGTTCGCGGACGGCATAATGCGATTCTGGAAGACCCCGGTAAAAGCTCCCTGAGAAGCCGAACCCTGACCGATGACCAGAGGCTGCTGGTTCGTGATCGGGCACGGATTCGCCACGTTACAAGTAGCACCGACGCCCGTGTTGGCAGAACCATTGACCCCAAAAGGGTCCACGATGCTGATGCCCGGAAAATAAGAAGACCCGAATGTGTTGATCGGCGCGGTGCCTGTTTGCGAGGCGAACGACTGCGGCGTGAATGGTTGTCCGATTGTGCTGTAAACCTTCTCGCGAAGAATGCCGAGCACTTCCGTAACGCTTAGGTTCGGCCTGAGCGTTTGCGTATTGGTGAGCGAGGCGACCTGACTGCCGGCATCGAGATGTTGGGGAAAGCCGGCTACGTTCGAGTAGGCGTAGGGAGCGATACTCGGATCGTGCTGGTAATAGTATTTCGCCGAAACCGTGTCCTTGGTGCTCTTGTTCCAATCGAGATTGGCGACGGCCTGATCGGAAATAAAGTAGGCCGTGCCGGGGCTGATGGCGTTTTCGGGAAACGTCGCGTCGGCAGTCTGGCCGTCCCATGACGGGACCAAGTACTGGCCGTCGGGCAATTTGTACTGGAACAGTGCAACGGCGGATGGGCTGACGTCGCCGTTCCCGGTCAAGCTCGTGCCCCAATAGGTATTTGCCAGTTGCGCCAAACCCTGCGGGGTGCGGTTCGAGTCAGTGAGGCCCTGCGGAACGATCAGGCGCGAGAGCCCGATATCCTGATCGGAATCGTGGATGTGCTGGTAGCTGACAAATCCGAAGAGTTTGTCTTTGATGATCGGGGCGCCGAGCGTTCCTCCGGCCGTGTAACGGTGCATCTCAGGGTTCTTGTCGTAGGAGGGAATATTCGGATCTTCCTTGTCGAAGAACGGCGCGGCATTGAGCGCATTGGTTCCACGATGCAGATACATTTGGCCGTGAATTGAATTCGTGCCCGAAGTGGTGCTCATGTCGATATGCGCGCCGCTGGTCGCTCCCTGCTGCGCGTCGTACATGGAAGTATTGACCCGCAATTCCTGAACGGTCTCGGGCGCAGGCGTGGGTAGGGCTTGGCCAATCGCAAGATATACGGACGCCGTGCTCTGTACTGGCGCTGCAGTCGTGCTGTTCGGGTTCGCCACGCCGGTATTGTTGACGATGCGAGCCGACGCCACCTGACTCGTGCTCTTGCCGTTAAACAGGTTGCTGGCATCGACTCCGTTGAGCAGGAAACTGTTGCTGGTATCGCGTTGTCCGTTCGCCCAGATTGGCTGATTACCTAAACCGCTGTTGACGCCGGTGCCGCCGGGAAGTTCGGCATTCACTCCAGGAGAAAGTATGGCAAGTCCCGTGAAACTGCCCGTGGGCAGCGGGACATCTTGGATCTGCTGGTCGTCCATCACGTAGCCATTGGTGGTATCAACGGCGTTCATCAGGGGCACGGCTTGCACCTCTACAACGGTTCCGACCTGGCCCACGGGCAGAACGGCGTTGACGGTCGCAGTCCGATTCGCCTGCACCGTGATCGCAGGAATTTTCTGGGTCTCAAATCCGTCGTGGGTAAAAGTGAGAGTGTAAGCGCCGATGGGCAGGTTCACGAATTCGTAGATCCCATTCGCGTTGGTCTTCTGCGAGCGCGTCAGTTTTGTCTGGTCGCCCACGATGGTCACGACAGTCTCAGGCAAAACACCGCCGGTCTTGTCTGCGACCGCCCCCGTGATGCCGCCGAGCGTTTGCTGAGCCTGGGCATGCGGCACACCAGCTAGCGAGATCCAAAGGGACGCGGCGAACATTACTACCAGCAACCCGATTCTGTTCTTCATGAGTGCAACCTCGAATAAGTTTTGAACACACTTCCACAGTGCCGCTTGTCAGCAGATAAACTTCCGCTGTGTTGTAAAACGATATTCGCGGCAAGGCTGGATTGCTCGCGTTCGCTCGCAAATTAAGACGAACTTCAATTTACGCGAGTTGGGAGGGGAAAGAAAGTCTTGCTTGCAGTGAAAATTTCTTTGGCCCGGATTAGATATTTTTATGGCTGCGGACAGGCCACCCGTCAACCCTCACGCGGTCACTTTAGGGTTTCTTCCTTGCGATTGCGAAGTGCAAACCAGACCAGTCCTGCCGTCAAATACGCGAGGTAAATGTAGGGCAGTTTGCCATAGGGTCCCTCAGGCACGGGATATAAATTCCCCACGAGTGCAAGCAGCATGGCGGCGCCCGCCAGCCAGGGGACGACCTGTGCTCCCGGACGAAAAATTCCGTGTTCCCGCTGGTAGCGCGGAAGCGCGACACAAACCAAGGCATAGGCGACGATAAAGCCGTAAGTCGCCAGCGATCCCAGCCAGCCGTACACGTCCAACCCACTGGCGCCGCGGGCCGCCAGCACCGCCACGGGCAAGAGCGCGGCGATTCCAGTCAGTATGACGGCCCGACTTGGAGTGTGATTACGGCTGTGCGTGGCGCTCAGAAAATTGTGGGCAAGTCCGTGATGCGCCATGAGCAGCAAAACGCGCGCCGCCGCCGTGATGCATGCCAGCGTGCCGGCGAACATGCTCACCAGCGCGCCGATATCAATCAGCAGCCCCAATACCGGAACTCCGCCAACTTTGGCAAGCACATACATGGGAGCCTGACTCGCGCCCAAATCCTGGCCCACAGTGTGGAAGCCCAACACTTCCGCATAGGCGCAGACGGTGAAGAATGCCCCGGCCAGAAGCGCGCTTTGGATAACGGCGCGCGGAATCGTTACCAGCGGATTGCGCGCCTCGGATCCCAGCGTGGTCGCGCTCTCGAATCCGACAAAGCTGAAGAGCGCTAGTACCAGCCCTAAGCGCAAGCCGCTCCCAGTCATGCCATGAAGATGAAGTTGTTCCGAGTCCACGTGCCAGCCGTTGCGTACCAGCAAAAGCACGACCACGATCACAATCACGCTGACGGAGGCAGCTTCGATCCAGAGCATAAGACGCGCGGAAATTTTGATGTCGCGATAGGCGATCCAGATCGATATCCCTGTGACCAGCGTCGCCAGCGCCACGGTGGAAAACACATGGCCAGTGGCATCGCGCAGCAAGATGTTCGCATAGTGATAGAAACCGCCAATCACGCTCGATCCGGTGGCGACATAAGCAAGCAGCAGACTCCACGCGACGGTAGCGCTCAACCACGGAGGCAGGGTCATCGAAGCATATGTATACAGCGAACCCGGCGAGGCGGAGTGGTAGGCATAACGACTGATGCAGAGTCCTACCAGCAGAACCGCTACCGTCGCCAGTGCATATGCCAGCCAGGTACCGTTGCCGGCCAGCGCGCACACCAACGGGATCGTAGCTGCGGGCGTAGTAGTCGGAGCCATCGTCGAGACTGATTGCGCCAACGTTTCCATTGGGGAAAGAATTCCACGACGCAAACCATAATCGGGTGAGCGGGAGTCTTGCGCAGTCTGCGCTAAGCGCTGCGATTTTTCCTCAACTTGCATTGGGCTGGGATTGTACAACACCGCTTTCGTCTTTCGGGGCTCGCTGAACATCTCACCGGAGAACCGGTGTATGATCTTGCAAAGTTTCAGCCGCTTCGTTTGCGCGCCGGCGTGAGCAAGGACGCAGAAAAGAGCCTTCCATGAAACTCGATAGAGAGCTGTTGCGAAGCTTTCCCAAAGTCGTTTTGCACGAGCATCTGGATGGCGTGCTCCGCCCGCAAACCGTGATTGAGTTGGCCAAGGACGAAGGATATGGGGGGCTTCCAACTTCGGATGCCGCTGCGTTGGCGCAATGGTTTCATCGTGGCGCAAACCAGGGAAGTCTCGCGAAATATCTGGAGGGTTTCGCGCACACGATCGTCGTGATGCAGACCGAAGAAGCTCTCGAGCGCGTTGCCTATGAACAGGCCGAGGATCTAAGCCAGGACGGCGTGGTTTATTTTGAGACTCGTTTTGCTCCAATTTTTCACACGCAAAAGGGATTGACTCACCAACAAGTAGTCGCGGCCGTCTTAAAGGGTCTGGAGCACGGACGCAAAGACTTCGGAATTGCTTCGGGCCTGCTCATCTGCGCCATGCGCAATATGGACGTGTCGCTCGAAATGGCCGAACTCGCCGTCGATTTTCGCGAGCGCGGAGTGGTGGGCTTCGATCTCGCCGGAGAAGAGGGTGGGTATCCTCCGAAGAAGCATGTGGAAGCTTTTCACTATATTCAACGCGAAAACTTCAACATCACGGTTCATGCCGGCGAAGGCTACGGCAAGGAGTCGATCTGGCAGGCCATTCAATACTGCGGGGCGCACCGCATCGGGCACGGCACTCGCCTCATCGACGACATCGCCGTGGTGGACGGCAAGGCGGTAAAACTAGGTGACCTGGCGCAGTACGTGCTCGATAAGAGAATTCCGTTGGAAATTTGCCTCATCAGCAATGTTCACACTGGCGCAACACCCAGCCTTGCAGAACATCCCTTCAAAATTCTCTATCAGGAAAAATTTCGCGTCACGCTCAATACCGACAACCGGTTGATGAGCGGTACCAGCATGACGCGGGAGTTCGAGGCTGCGGCAGACACTTTTGGTTTGTCGATCGACGATTTCGAAAAGATCACTATCAATGCGATGAAAAGCGCATTCTTGCCGTATCACCAGCGCTGCGATTTCATCTACTCGATAATCAAGCCCGGCTATGCGAAGATTCGTAAGTCCTCCACGCCAGTGTACGCGCCTCGATAACAAGGCAAATTACCGGGCAAGTGTCGCCAAAGTTTCGGCGAGCACCAGAGTTCCCCGGACGATGTCTTCGGGAGACGCATATTCATCGGGACGATGACTGTATCCGTTGCGGCAAGGAATGAACAGCATGGCCGTTGGAGTAATGAGCGACATAAAAAGAGAATCGTGGTAAGCACGACTCACCATCGGGAGAAAAGTCAGACCGTGTTCCCTGCAGGATGTGGACAGCGATTCCACCACTGCAGGATTACAATCGGCCGGAGCATCCGCATTCAACAGCTCAACGTGAATCGAAACCTGGCGCTGGGCTGCGATCGTCTGAGACGCTCTCTCTAACCCCCGGATCACTCCGTCCCGCCGGTTCAGCGCAGTGTCGCGGACGTCAACGCTGAGTCGAACGCGGCTGGGAACACTGTTGACTGCGCCGGGAAACACTTCGCAGATGCCCACCGTAGCTACCGTATCAATCGCTCCGCTGGTTCGGGCCAGGTTCTCGATCGCGAGGATCAATTCCGCAGCAGCGCAAAGCGCGTCGCGCCGGTCCGGCATCAACATGCCTCCTGCGTGCCCGCCTGAACCTTCAATGGAAATACGCAGGCTCGCCGGCGCCGCTATGCTGGTTACGATTCCCAAAGGGATTTGCTGTCGTTCCAGCAGAGGACCTTGCTCGATGTGCAATTCCACAAACGCTTTGTAGTAACCGTCCGCCAGTTTTACGTCTTCCAGTTCTCCTCCGAACCCTGCTCGCTCGCGAACTTCATCAACAGTCGCACCATCGCTGTCTTTCAATTGTCGGCCGGTATCGGCAGACAGAGTTCCAGACAGCAGACGGCTGCCGAGGCATCCAATCCCAAAGCGAGTCGGCTCTTCCGAAGTGAACAGCAGCAGTTCGATGGAATGTCGCGGAAGAAATCCGCTGCGTCGCAAGGCGCGAATTGCTTCTAGACCGCCTACAACTCCGACCACGCCGTCGTATTTCCCAGCATTGGGAATGGCGTCGATGTGAGAACCCGTGCCAACTGCCGGAAGCGCGGGATCGGAACCGATCCAGCGCACGAAGGTGTTTCCAATCGCATCGTGACGCACCGCAAGGCCAGCTTCTTCGCAACGCGCCTTCAGCCAGGCTCGCGCTTTGAGGTCGGTCCCTGTAAATACAATTCTTGTGACCGCCGGCGGTTCCGCGTCGGAAATCAAAGCGAGGGTCTCAATCTCAGAGATCAGCCGGTGTGCGTCAATTTCGAGTTTCATGTGGGCTCCCGGCCAAAGGATGCCGGTTCCAATCTTTGTATATGAGATATTTCGCTGGCACTTTGCCGATCGCTCCGAACCACTGTGGGCACCAGGGTGCCATCCAGATGAAATCGCCTGCTGTGACGGGATACCAGGAGTCGCCGAGGCGGTAGATTCCTCCGCCTTCGAGCATAATCAGCCCGTGTTCCATCACATGCATTTCAACCATGCTGAGCGCTGCCCCGGGTTGGTAGACCATGGTGTTAACCGCGAAATCGAAACTCATTTCGTCGGGCAAGAGACATTTGACCTGCAACGCGGGATCGTCCGCCAGCGGATGCGGCGGGATATTGTCTTCATGCGACACGATCAATTGTGGAGGGGCTGCGCCAGCTAGCGCCTCATAGGACTTTTCAATCACTGCGACTCGGCTCTTCTCGGCGGCGGTGATACGGTGCGTCAATCCTGCCGGTGTGTAGGCATAACCGCGCGCGCGAAGCTTGCTCTGCTGATCGGGAGTCTCCAATCGGACGGCGCCTTCGATGACAAAAATAAAACGCTGCGCCCGGGTACCGACCATTTCACCGCCCGATTCGAATTCCGCTGTGTACTCGGTGAATCTTGCGCCCATTGCGGGCCCCGCATGGACAATAGCCGCGCAATCCTTCATTCCAGGCAGCATGGTGCGTACAAATGTGTCGGGCGTCAGCAACAGATGATTCGCCTGCTGTGAGCTTCGCGTGAGGCCGAGATTCTGCATGATTGGTGTCTTTCTCTTAAAGTCAGCTTATGAAATTCAGCGACGAAAGTCCCCTGACAACGCCAACTGGTCCAGCAGGCGCACTCCGCAATCGATAGCCTTCTCAACATCGCCAACATTCACCGACTCCGCCGGATCGTGGCTGATTCCTCCGGGCGAACGCAGAAAAATCATGGCGGCGGGAACCTTCGCGGCCATGATCATCGCATCGTGGCCAGCTCCGCTCACCATGCGGTGCGGTTCGCATCCCGCACTGGCGATGGCTTGTTGTATCAGGCTGATCAATAATGGGTCCATGGCTACTGCGGGCTGTTTCATCAGCACCGTTGATTGCACGCGTAACCCACGACTCTTGGCAATATCTTCAGCCTGCCGGACAAAATAGTCTATTGCTGTGTTTCGTACCCCGTCGTTCTGGTGACGCACGTCCAGACTCAATCGCGTTTCTCCGGCGATGACGTTGGCTGCTCCGGGTTTGGCTTGAATCGTGCCAACGGTGGCCACCAGGCCCGAAACATTTTGCGCCTTGCGCTCGACTGCGCCGATCCACTCAGCTGCGCCAGCCAGCGCATCATGGCGAAGATGCATCGGCGTCGTTCCGGCATGATTGGCACAGCCAACGAAGGTGAACTCAAGCCGGCTCTGGCCCGCGATCACCTCGACGACCCCGAGCGAACGGTCGACGTTGTCCAACACAGGCCCTTGCTCGATGTGAAATTCGACATAGCCGAGGACATCCTGTTTCATCGCAGCATCCGCAATTTGGGCAGGATACAACCCAAAATCCGAAATCGCCTTGCGTATCGAAATGCCCTGTGCGTCTTCTCGATTGAGCGTCTCCTCATCGAGGCTACCCACAAGAGCGCGGCTGCCGATAAACGGCGTGCCAAAACGAACTCCCTCCTCTTCGGAGAAGCCGACGATCTCGATGGCAAAGGGGAGCGTTCGGCCATCGAGAGCGCCGAGAAGTGCAATCGCCAGGACCACTCCGAGAATCCCGTCATAGGCTCCGGCATTGGGTACTGTATCCAAATGCGAGCCGATCATGAGTCGCCGGGCATGCGGGTTATTTGCCGGATACACTACCCTCAGATTCCCCACGGCATCGACTTGCGACGTGGCTCCGAAAGGCTTGATCCACTTTTCAATCTCGCGATGGCAATCTCGCATGGGCGGAGAGAGAAATGTGCGGCGAAGGCTGTCGACGTCTTCGCTGAAGCGGGCAAGCGTCTGGCAACGTGCTACGACCTCACGGGCTAAAGTTTCGCTGTCTTTCATATTATGGAAACAAGCGGCTCTATCTCTCGCGGCAAAGGCGCGCCTGAATGTTGCCGTGCGGTTCGTCGACCGGCACAAAAATTTCATTGGGATTGTCTTGCCCGAAACGCGAAAGATCGACGAGCAGGCAATGTTTGTTCGGCATCGCCAATTCGATGTCCTCGATTTCCGCGACGCTTTCTAGAACCGCCTTCCCCATGTCATAGAGCGTGTGCTGCACCGACTTGCTGTCGTGCGCGCCAAATACGGACAACAGAATTTCACGCGCTCTTTTTCGAAGAGAGCTGAACGCTACGTCGGGTCGCCTATAATTCCAATTCGCGCGCACGGCCGTGCCCAGCAACCGGTCTTTCGCCGGGGCCAGCGTGGTCAGCGAGTCCTGGATATAGTCCTCAAACGCCGATCCCGCGGTTTTCATGATGACAAGATTTTCGAGTCCTGAAGTTACCGAATAGTCGCCGGTGCGATTGCGTGTCACCTCGGTTGTCTGATTTTCCACGCTCGCCTGAATGAATGTGGTGGGCTGAGGTTTGCCGCCGCTCTCAAGATGTTCCCATGTTTTCTCAGCGATGGATACTTCTGCCGCAGAAACCTGGGGGTTGCGAAGGAGAAGAAAATCGATCAATTCCTTGGCAAATTCCTCCATGCAATCGGCAATAGAAGTGCGCGCCAGGGAATACACCGTATTTTTCATGGTGTCGGTCGGAAGAATCTTGCTGTTATCGGCATCCTCAAAACAGGAGGCGAAGTCGCCTTGCAGTAAAATCTCCACTGTCCATTCGCGAAGATCGTGCCATGCGCCCTTGCGCTTCACCTGCACGAGACGCACTCGCGACTTTCCGTATCGATTTTCGGCGACTCGAATCATGATTGCGGCTCCATAACAATGGTTGTTCAGCTTCCGCGGTAAGTGGTGTAGCCATGCGCGCTGAGTAGTAACGGAATGTGGAAATACTGCTCGCCATTGCGAACCTGAAATGTAATTTCCACCAGGGGATACAAGCCTTCTAGACTGCTCTCGGCAAAATAAGTCGCGGTCTCGAAACCCAGACGATACAGCCCTGGCGTCAGCGTTTCCTTTTCAGGCAGCAACTGGGCACAGCGGCCATCCTGATCGGTGCGGGCGGCAGCTAGCAGACGCCACACCCCCGCAGCATCTCGACGCTCCAAACGCACCGGAACGTCGTTCGCCGGTTTCCCTATCGTGGTATCGAGCACGTGAGTTGAGATGCGAGAGTTCATTGCAATTAAATATTGAGCCACTTTCTCAGCCGGATCTGGGTAATCTGTCGCTGCTCGTCCGCCGCTTCTTGTAAGTCTGATTGCTCGTCATTGTTGAGCCGTCTGCGCAGAATCTGCAAAATCTGCTCGGGCGTTTTGCCAGTCGCGCACACGATGAACGTTCGCTTGAACCTTTGCTCGTATTCACGGTTGCCTTCCGCCAACTCGATCTTTACCGCATCGCCGGCTTCTGCGACGTTTCTCTGCTCCTGCTGCGACCATGCAGCGGATTTCTCTGAAGCCGCGGTCGGCTCCCGCAATTCGCGTACGCTCGATTCCCCAATGCGCGGATGGCTGCAAAATGCCTCCAGCCAGTCCGATACCGCCAAAATACGCCAAATTTCGTCAGACGCTGCTAAGAGTTTGCCTTCATCCGGCCACGGCCTCCCTGACACGATCGCAGAGGCCCAGGCTCGGGAGCCACAGCACGGCAGTATCTCATCGACGGCTGCCGCTGGGGAAAGAAAATTCCAACGCGCCAGCACATCATTCATGGCGCGATCTCCGTGCGGCGGATTTGCTCGCAAGTTGCTGAAGGAATTCCGCGACCAGATTCCCCGCCACCGCCGACCTGTATCTCGCCGTGGATCGAATGTCGTCAATTGGCTGGATCACAGCGTCTACCGCTTCTCTTGCCGACGAAACAAGCTGCAGTTCGATCGGCTTGCCCTTCGCAATTCGCTCCACCTTCGTTAACCGCAGCGGAACAGGCGCGACGCTGCCGAGCGCGATGCGCACATCTTCAACCGTGCCTGCGCTCGAACCACCACCGATTCGTCCCAGCGCCGCAATGCACACTTTCGAGATCGCCTGCGCCTTGCGGGCTCCCACCTTGCGCGCATAATGAAAATACTCGGAAAACTTTCGCCCGAGACAGATTGCTCGAATCAGTTCATCGGGCGCGAGTTTCATTTTCTTATAGCCAGTGTGGAAGCTGACATACGGTACCCGGCGCTCGCCGCGCACCGACACAAGAATCAATTCCGCTTCATACGCGAGCAGGGCGGGCAGCGAATCGGCGGCGGGCGAGGCATTGGCAATGTTGCCTCCAAGGGTTCCGCGATTCTGGTTCGCAATTCCTCCGGTCCAGCCGGCGGCGATTGCCAGCAACGGAAACTCGTGTGCGATCAAGTCGTGTTTGCGCAGCTCGGCATAGGTGCATCCAGCGCCAATACGGATTTCATCTGGTGAAATTTCGATGCCCCGCAGCTCCGGTAAACTCCAAATGCTCACCAGTTTCCGGGACTGAAGTTTCCCCGCCGCATACTGCACCATCACGTCGGTGCCGCCCGCAATGGGCAGCCACTGGCCCGGTTCATCGGCCAGAAGCGAAATTACCGCCTGCAGGTTCCCTGGCACGAACAGCTTGTAATCAGAAGGATCAGCCCTCATGGGGACTCCTGCAGCGCGCCGCTTGCGCGACGGCTTCAAAAATCTGCATGTATCCGGTGCAGCGGCAAAGATTGCCGGCCAGGGCTTCGCGGACTTCATCGAGCGTTGGCTCGGGTTTCGTCTGCAACAACTGACGGCTGGCCAGAATCATGCCTGGAGTGCAGATGCCGCATTGCGCCCCGCCGCATTCCAAAAAAGCCGCTTGCAGCCCGCTCAATTGTGGACCGTCGGCGATCCCTTCAATGGTTGTAATGTTCGCGCCGTTCGCCTGCAGAACCGGGATAAGGCAGCTATTGACCAACTCGCCGTTCATCAACACCGAGCAAGAACCACATTCCCCCTCGCCGCAACCTTCTTTCGTGCCGGTCAACTTCAATTCGTTCCGCAAAACGTCTAACAGTCTTTCCATGGCATGAACGCGAATCGTTGCCGGCTTGCCGTTCACCGTAAGCGAAAGCTCACATTTTTCAGAATGCCCGGCTGGATTCGTCATCGCTTACCATCGACGAGTTGTAATTCGTCCGAAGACTGCCTGGAAACTGCCTCAAAAATATCTTCCGGTAAAAGTGGAACTGAGTTGAATCGAGTTTCGAGCGCGTCCTCAATCGCATTGACAATGGCCGGCGCAGGACCATCCATCGGAAGCTCGCCAATTCCTTTCGCGCCATAGGCCCCGTGAATGTTGTCTAATTCCTCGAAAAAGACTCGAATCGGTGGCAAGTCCGCCGAGGTCGGCATGATGTAGTTGGTCATCTGCCCGTTCTGCATGCGTCCGCCTTGCCAGACAACTTTCTCGTACAAGGCAAATCCGATTCCCTGAGCGACACCGCCGGCGATTTGCCCCCTCGCCAGGATGGGGTGGAGAACTTTGCCGACTTCCTGCAGGGCCACAAAGTCTTCCACGCTAGCGCTGTAGGTTGAGAGATCCACTTTGACTTCCGCGACATAAACTGCCCAGGCATAGCTGGCATAAGCTTCGCCACGATATTTCTGATCGTCCCAGAACACTCCTGCCGGAGCCTCGTAGTGCGCGAACGACCGAAGCTCGCCGTGTCTGGCAACATGATTTCGGCAAGCAGCGCGAAAATCTTCAGCGGAGGAAGACTTGTCGAGGCCACCCGCGATCAGTGTTTGCTTGAGTCCCAGCGCCGCCGAGCGCACGAGACTGCCAACCACCATCGCCGTCCGGGAGGCAACCGTCGGCCCGCTGTTCGGCACGTAATTGGTGTCGGGCTGTGCGATTTGAACCTGCTCGTAAGGCAACCCCAGAGCCTCAGCCGCGATCTGGCAGAGCACGGTGTTGGTCCCTTGTCCGAACTCCGTACTCGAAACGAGCACGCGCACACTGCCGTCGCTGCATCCCTCCACTGCCACCACGGACGCCAGATAGCGTTCGCCCGATCCCGTAAAACCCGCGCCATGCAGAAAAGAGGCGATCCCCATTCCTCGCTTGATCGGCCCTGCGGCGTTCTCTTGCGCGAACCGCTTTCTCTTGGCGGCGTAGTCCGACAGTTCGAGTGCTCGATCCAACAGTTTTCCCAGATCGATTTCTTCGCGGATCGTTTGGTCGGTGGTTGTCATTTGGCCGCGCTTGAGGAAATTCCGGCGGCGGATTTCTATCGGCGAAAGCCCAACGGCATGCGCGATCCGATCCATGTGCCGCTCCATCGCGAAAAGACTCTGCGGCGCGCCAAAACCCCGAAATGCCCCGTGTGGCGGGGCGTTGGTCGCCACCGCCTTCGCGCGAATGCGAACTTGGGGCCAGTAATAGGGACCACCGGCATGAATGGTGCCGCGCGAAAGCACGACGGACGAAAGGGTCGCGTATGCGCCGCCATCAATCGTGAAGTCGATCTCCCCGCCGAGAATCTTTCCGTCTTTGCTCACTGCAGTGCGGTGACGCGTGCGCGAAGGATGACGCTTGGTGGTTGCCGTCATATCTTCGCTGCGGTCATAGATGATTTTTACGGGACGTCCGGACTTCATCGCCAAAAGCGCGGCGTGGCCCGCAATCATGGATGGATAGTCTTCCTTGCCGCCAAACGCGCCTCCCGTCTCAGCCTGCACCACGCGCACTTTTTCCGCGGGCAGGTTGCATAACGCCATCAGAGCCTTGTGCACATAGTATGGACATTGCAGCGAACCCCAGACCGTGATGCCGTGCTCGGCATCGTACGCCGCGATCACTCCGTTGTTCTCTATGTAGAGTTGCTCCTGCGCTCCGGTCGTGTATTCGCCTTCGACAATGTGATCAGCTTTGGACCAGATCTCATCGACATTGCCCTTGTTAATCAGGTAAGTTTTGAAAACATTATCGGTTCCCCAGACGATTGTCGAACGCTGTTCGCTCTCTTCGATGGTGAAGATCGCGGGCAGAGGTTCATATTCGATCGAGACGGCTTCCACCGCCTTGCGCAATAGATGCCGATCCTCATGCGCCAGCAGCAGAACAGGTTCCTCGGGATGATTCACCTTCCCATCCGCCAGACAAGGTTGGTCGTCCCCGATCAGAGCGATGCAATTCTTGCCAGGAATGTCTTTTGCAGTGACGGTGACAATTTGGCTCCAATCGAATTGCGGGTCCAACGAAATGTTTTTGATAACGCCGCGCGGAATCCTGCTGCGAACCGTCGCACCATAGATCATTCCCGGCATGCTGATGTCGTCGACGTAACGCGCCGCGCCCGTCACTTTATCGCGGCCTTCCTTGCGTGGCACCGACTTGCCGATGATTTTCTCTGCGGTCACGGCCCGCCAACCTCCCGTCCTTTCGTCTCCGCCGAAAATTGTCCGTCGTCGAAAACAACTTGCCCGCGCAGATAAGTCGCCCGAACTACTCCCCGCAGTTTCGCTCCCATGTAAGGAGAGACGGGATGCCGGTAATACAACCGGTCAGCGGTCACAATGAACTCCGTTTCCGGCTCAAATACGACCAGGTCCGCATCGTACCCCTCGGCGATGCGTCCCTTGCTGGCATCGCATCCGGCCAGCCGAGCCGGACCTTCCGCCATCCAGCGCACGAGACTGTCCAACCCAAACCCGCGTTGGCTGGCCTCAGTCCACACTAAAGGCAGCGCCAGCGAGAGACTCGCAATGCCGCCCCACGCAGTCTTGAAATTTCTTTCTTCGAGACGCTTCATCGCTGGTGGGCAAGGCGAATGATCGGTGGCTACCAGATCGATGGTTCCGTCTTTCAACCCTTGCCACAATCGTTCGCGATTTTCACGTGAGCGAATGGGAGGCGCACACTTGCACAAAGTCGCCCCGTCTGAAATTTCTTCCGCGCAAAAATACAGGTAATGAGGACAGCTCTCAACGCTGACCGGAAGTCCCGCCGCCCTGGCGGCGCGCAATTCTTCAAGCGCTGAACTCGCCGACAGATGGACAATGTGTAAGCGGAACTTGTACTCGCGGCATAAGGACAGCAGCAATCGGATTGCGGCTAACTCGGCTGCTTCCGGCCGCGATTGCAGATAAGTCGAGTAGCGGCTCCAATCCGCATCGCGCAAACTGAGCGCCGCTTCATCAACGGGGCCCGGAAGTTCCGCATGGACCAGCAGCGGCAGCCCCGTCCGAGCAACATGGGGTAACGCCGCGCGAAGTTCGCTCTCGGTGACCATCGTAAAGCCATCGATTCCGGGATGAATCAGAAAGCTCTTGAACCCAGGCACGCCCGCCGCAGCCAGCGATTCGATCTCGGCCTGGTTATCGCAGACTACTCCGCCCCAAGCTCGCCAGTCGACCCAGCATTTGCCCTCCGCGACTTTGCGCTTGGCAGCGAGCGCGGCAACGGTCGCGGTCGGAGGCAGGCAGTTGAGCGGCATGTCGACCAGCGTTGTATACCCGCCTGCGGCCGCCGCTCGGGTTGCAGTCTCAAATCCTTCCCAATCGCCGCGCCCGGGAGCATTGATATGTAGATGAGAATCAACCAGCCCCGGAAGAATGGCAGAATCGCCGAAGTCGTGCACCTCGGCGTCTGAAGGCACCTGATTGGCGGGGACGAATGCCTCAATTTTTTCATCGCGCACGACGATTGCTCCCGGTCGAATTCCTTCCGGGGTCGCGACCCGACGCGAGACAAATGCCTGCGCGCGCATGCCCGAGCCTATCGCGCCTTCCGAGCTTTTTCAACTTTGGTTCATTCGCGAGCTGTGGCTGCAAGTTTGCGCAGAAAACCTTTGCGGATTCCGCCTCCCCGCTTATACTTGCTTTCTCAACGCGGCTGCGAAAGAGTCCATGACGACCAGTTTGGGCGCAGGCACGGACAATTAAAATTGTGCCCTGACGATTACGCGATGGAGAAACCAAGCCCCATGGACAAGACTTTCATGGCTCGCGCCATTCAACTCTCGATCGAGAATGTCCGCTCGGGCAGCGGAGGGCCCTTCGGCGCGGTCGTCGTGAAAGATGGCAAGGTCGTCGCGGAAGCCGCGAATCGAGTCACGGCATCGAACGATCCCACCGCCCACGCCGAAGTGCTGGCCATCCGCCAGGCTTGCCAGAAACTCCGCTGTTTCGAGCTCACAGGCTGCGATCTCTACACATCCTGTGAACCGTGCCCCATGTGTCTGGGCGCAATCTACTGGGCGCGCATCGACAAAGTGTTCTTCGGCAATCTCGCCGCCGATGCCGCCAAGGTCGGATTCGACGATTCCGCCATCTACGCGGAATTCACCGAGCCGCACGCCGAGCGCGAGATTCCCATGATTCAAATGATGCGCGAGGAGGCGCTAGCCGCATTTCGCGCTTGGGAACAACAGCCCGGCAAAATTCTGTATTGAAGACCACAGAGGCAGGCAATTGATCGAACGTTACTTTAAACTCGCCGAAAATCAAACCACCATCAAGCAGGAAATGCTCGGTGGCCTCACCACCTTTGTGACGATGGCCTACATCATCGTCGTCAATCCACAGATCCTTGCGCAAGCGGGAATGCCGCCCGAGGGCGTTGTGTTTGCCACTTGTATCTCGGCTGCCGCCGCCACGCTCGTCATGGGCCTCTACGCCAACTACCCCATCGCCCTTGCGCCGGGAATGTCGCTCAACGCCTATTTCACTTATGCCGTCTGCCTCAACATGCACGTTCCCTGGCAGACGGCATTGGCCGTAGTTTTCTTTTCCGGCTGCCTCTTTTTACTGCTGACCGTCTCTCGCGTTCGCGAACAAATCGTCAACGGCATGCCCGACTGCCTGAAGCACTCCACGGCCACCGGCATCGGAATGTTCATTGCATTCGTCGGCCTTCGTAATGCCAAACTCGTGGTAGCGAACCAAGCCACCTTCGTGGGCCTCGGCAGTTTCTCCGACAAGGAAGTGCAAACCGCCTGCTTCGGCCTCGCCCTGACGATGGTACTCATGGCGCGTAAGATCAATGGCGGGATTTTGATCGGAATCTTCGGAACCACTCTGCTGGGCATTCTGCGCGGCATTTCCCATTGGCCCGCCGCTTTTCTGTCGATGCCTCACCCCTCCTCCACATTTCTCAAACTGGACTTTCGCGGGGCCATTCATCTTGGCTTCCTCGAAATCTTGTTCGCGTTTCTATTTGTCGACCTCTTCGACAATGTCGGAACGCTTGTTGGTGTGTGCGAACAAGGCGGATTCATCAAAAACGGCAAAATCCCCTGCGTCGGCAGGGCGCTGATCGCCGATGCCGTCGGCACCCTGTTTGGTTCCGTCACCGGCACCTCCACGGTCACCAGTTACATTGAGAGCGTCGCCGGAGTCGCCGCCGGAGCGCGCACTGGCCTCAGCAACGTCGCAGTCGCGGGTCTATTTCTGATGGCTACCTTCTGCGCGCCGCTCGCCGCTGCAATTCCGGCCTATGCCACAGCTCCCGCCTTGATCCTGGTGGGCGCGCTCATGACCCAGTCAATTTCGCATATTGATTGGAGCGATTTCAGCGAATCGGTTCCCGCGTTCGTCACCATGCTCGCGACACCGTTAACCTTCAGCATTGCGACTGGACTTAGCTTGGGACTGATCTCGTACACCGTCGTCAAAATCGCCGCCGGCAAGCTTCGCGAAATCACCGTTCTCATCTGGATTCTCACCGCGCTCTTTATCCTGCGCTACATCTATCTAGCGGTCGCCTAGCGTTCCATCAGGGTCCACCACCCAGCCATGACCCCAAATTTCCCCAAACGTCGCGCTTACTAGTGACGGCCAAAAAAGGCCAAAAGGGGACGCTATGAAACGGAATGCACAGAATTTCGACCGCACGTTCGCCGGAGCGGCAACTCTGCCCGCCCCAATCGCCAAAACGACGAAGCGATCGCTCAATCTCATGCTTTGTATGCTAGCGGCGCTTTTCGCACTCATGCTGGTGCCGCCGGTCTGGGCCCAACCTGACGTTGATCTCTACGACTTCAACGTCGCGCCCGATAGTGAAAATTCAACCGCCACGCTGCTTGCCGACAAGTTCGGCAACCTCTATGGCACTGCAGCCAAGGGTGGCTTATTCGGATTTGGCACCGTCTTCGTGATGTGTGCCCCGAATGCCGCGGCTCCCGATATCGCTCCTTGTGTGCCCGCCGCGCCCCTCTGGACCGAGAACGTACTCTACAACTTCGTAGGCGGTGCCGACGGCGCGAATCCGCATAGCACACTGATCTTCGGCGGAAACTATGCCGGACGCGCTTTTACGCTCTACGGCACGACTTATAACGGAGGGAATCCCAATACTTGTGGAGGGACGGGCTGCGGGACAGTATTCGAGTTGTGCGCTCCTGTGGCATCGGGAGGTTGTGGCGGCGCTGGCTGGGTGGAGAATGTTTTGCATCGGTTCCTTGGCGTCAAGGACGGTGCGCATCCGTTCGCGGGCGTGATCACGGACAAAGCCAACAATCTGTATGGCACCACCGTTTACGGCGGAGCCAAGGGGGTGTGCGCTTCCGGCGGGGTCAACCTGTTTTGCGGCACCGTCTTCAAGATGCACCACAACAATGTCTGGCTCTTTGCCGAGGCTGTGATCCATCGTTTCGGAGGCGCGCCCGGCGATGGAGCGAATCCGTATGCGGCATTGTGCTGCAACACTATCAATGGCATAGCGACCCTCTACGGAACAACCCTGATTGGCGGCGCGGCCAATGCCGGGACGGTTTTCAAGGTAGCGAATATCGCTGGCTATCCCGAAGCCATACTGTATAACTTCTGCTCCGCTGTCGGGTGCACGGACGGAGCCAATCCATATGCTGATGTGATCTTCGACGCCAACGGTCAAATGTATGGAACGACCTTCAGCGGCGGCATCCTTGGCGGCTGTGGGGGAACGGGTTGCGGTACGGTGTTCAGGCTGGCGGCCCTTCCGGTTCCGCTCTACAGCTTCCTTGGCTCTCCCGATGGGGCGAACCCAACGGCCGGGCTGATGCTGAGCGCTGGTGTTCTGTACGGGACAACGTACGAGGGCGGAATTCCCGCCAGCTGCGGAGGACCTGGCTGCGGTACGGTTTACCAGTTCGCCCTTCCAGCCGGACCGGAAATTGTGCGTTACGCCTTTACCGGAAGCGCGATCCTTCCGTTCGACGGAGCTCATCCCTACGGCGGCGTAATTCTCGATCCCCCGGTCGCCGGAGGTCAGCTGTATGGCACAACCCACGACGCCGGCCAATGGGGATTCGGGATCGCGTACTCGGAATAGCAGAGGACTCCAGTCACACCCGGCACGTCCAGAGCCCCGGCCTTCGAAAACCAGCGAAGGCCGGGGCTCTCTCTTTAATTACTATGGGGTTGATTTTTGCTTCAGAAGGGGTAAGATTTAGCTCCCCGTCTCAGCGGCCCTCTGGAGTGGATGGCGGTTTTGGTCAACTCCGGCCGGCGCTCTGCAACTAAGCCAAGTTCGAAACTTGAGGTGCGTTATGTACAAACGTATGTTTTGCTTTCTCGCGGTGGTCAGTGCGCTTTTCGCAGCCCCTCCATCACAGGCTAGCGTTAAGGTGTTGCACAACTTCTGCTCCAGCAAGAAATGCGCGGACGGAAAGAAACCCGTCGCCGATCTGGTGACGGACGGGGCGGGCAATGTCTATGGGACTGCGAGCGAAGGCGGAAGTACGACGGCCTGCAGTGGTGGATGCGGCGTAGTCTTTAGCCTGCAGGAAGGCGGTAATTTAAAGGACAAATACAACTACCAGGTAGTCCACGCGTTCCAAGGAGGCTCGGATGGTGCCAATCCCTTGGCGGGATTAGTGTTTGATGGCGCAGGGAACCTTTATGGCACGACTGCGCAGGGCGGGGGCACGGGTTGTGGCGGGGCCGGTTGTGGCACTGTCTTTGAGTTGTCGACAGACCCTGGCGGCGGTTGGACGGAAACTGTCATCTATCGATTTCACGGCCCCGATGGAGCTACCCCGGCTGCAGAAGTGCTCATTGATCCCAAGGGAAACTTATTTGGCACGACGGAGAATGGCGGAGTCAACGGCGAGGGCACAATCTTCGAATTGTCGTTTGAAGGGAGTGGATCGTGGAACGAGATCGTCCTTCATAATTTCCAGGCAGAACTCGATGGCGCCAACCCGGTAGCTGGTCTAGCGTTCGATGCCCAGTTGAACCTTTGGGGCACTGCCAGGAACGCCGGCGCCGACGGGTTCGGAACGATCTTCATGCTGACAGCCGCTCCCAATTTGGTGTTTGAGCCGTTCTATAGCTTCACTGGCGGCATGGATGGCGGGAATCCTGTGGCTGGGCTTACCCTCGACTTGTTCGACGGTAATCTTTATGGCACCGCGAGTGCGGGAGGAGAGACATCATGCAGCGGGGGATGTGGCACCGTCTTCTTCCTAAATATGCCTGACGGCGTGGCAAATCCCGTGTACCAGTTTAGTGGCGGCACTGATGGAGCGGTGCCGCTGGGCAGACTCGGCGTGAATAACTCAACCGGAAATCTCTACGGAACGGCCAGCGTGGGGGGGACCGTAACGGGGAACTGTTCCTCTGGCGGTTGTGGCACAGCGTTTGAGATCTGTCGGCCGGGCGGAACTTGCGGTTTCGAGGAATATACATTGCTTGACTTCAACGGCAAGAACGGGGCGAATCCGGCTGCGGGAATGTTGTTGGATGTTGCGTCTTCCGAAGGGCCGACAGGCCAAGGTGTACAGCCGCAGAAGAGTGGCCAATGCCCAACAAACTGCATCGGGACGGATTCCGATGGAGGCGCTGACGGAGGTGGCGACGTCTTCCAGATTCCATGATTGAGTCCCGCTTCTGCAGGCCTTTGGGAAGCAAGAACTAACACAGCTTTCACTGCAATTTGGCGCGTTCGTTCTTGGCCTCGGAGAAGATGGGTATCTCGGCGTCGGCGTGATCCCACAAAGCCGCAAAATCTCCGTAGGCAGTTTTAGCCTTGGCTTGATCGAAATTGGCGTAGGCGCGTCCAATCTCAAGCTGGGCTAAGGCTCCCAAAGGGGAGTTCCAAACCAGGCCGCGATGATCGGTGATTTTCTGAAATTCATCGGCGGCTTGCTTCCACTGTTTCATGGCAAGAAACGCCAAGCCCCGGAGATATACGGGATACATGCTCGCCCCGGCGGAGAACGGCAAAATACCACCTCCCCGTTCATAAGATGTGGTGACCTGGAGTTGATCGAGAGCAGTTGCCGCGTTACCCTGCGAAATTGCGATTGCTGCGCGAATGCTGGGCACCCAGTACTTGGTCAGCAAGGTATCGCTGGGAAAACGTTTCTGTAGCATCTCAGCGATTTTCTGCGCCCCACGAGGATCTCCAGCACGAGCAAACGCCATGGCGGCGGCGACTTGAATATCCCGCGTCTTTGCCAAATCCATAGCGGCTTCTGCATGCCGGCGGGCTTCGCGGCGATTGCCGAACTCCGCCTCGCGCAGGGCTGCCGTCACCTCCCATTCGGCCGCTGTTTCCTTCTCGCCGCTGACGATTGCAGAGCTGACTGCACGCTGGGAGAACTCCCGCGCCTTGCCCAATCGTCCATAAAAAGCGTCCGTATCCGCTTGGCTGGCCAGAATCGCGGATTCCACATCTGCCTTTCCAGACGCGGCATTCAGGCAGCGTTGCATTCCTTGTGCGTCATTGCGCAGGAAGGCTAATTGATAAATGTTTTGCAACAAGGGCTCATCCAGCTTGCGCGTCCGAGCTTCATCGAGGACCACTTGCGCCTCATCCAGACGGTCCAGATACATATAGTCGTTGGACAGGTCGTTATAGACTTCGAAACTGTCTTTCTTGAGTCCATACCCTTGTTGGGCAGTGCTGAGAGCGACGTCCCAGCGTCCAAGATAGCCCGCAACCAACCCTAAATCGATATAAGGAGCCAGATCTCGCGGGTACAGTTGCATCCATTCCTCGAAAACCTGCTCCGCCTTTTCCAGTTCGCCGGTTGCATTCATGTAGTAATGCGAGTCGATGGAATATCTCTCTCGTTCGGTCACTCGCTCTCGAAGCTGGTAGGCCCTGGTCAAATACTCCGCGCACGGCGCGGCTTCATCGAGATTGCAGTACATCACTCCCAAATCAGCCAGCGCCAGTGCGAAGGTTGGGTCCAAGGCCAGGGCGCGTTTGAATTGCGGAATGGCCGCGGCGTCGCCTGAAGTGCGAAACATCTTGTTGGCGAGGCTGTAGGCTTGCAACGCTTCGAGCGATGACGTAGTAGCTTGCTCAAGAGGAGTATCGTGTTTCTGCACGGATGCCAGCGATTCGCCCAGTTTGCCACGCATGCCTTTAGCCGCCTCATGCAGCTTGGCCAGAACCTGCTCGCGGCGATCAGCTTCCTCCTGTTCCACATCCAACGAATCTCCCGTTTCGCAGTTCATAGCCTTCAGAGTGATGGCGTAATGACTTCCGATGTTGGCGATGGACCCCAGTAATGTGGCGGCGCTTCCGGTTCGGCGGCAAACCTCTCGGGCGACATCAGGACTAACCGAAGTGTCGGCGGGCCGCGTTTTATTGTTTGCGTCGGCGGCCCGTCCCATGAAGAGAAGTTGCTGGTTGATCTGGTCCTCCGAAAGCAAATTCAGGAAGGGCGATTGGCCGAGATCTGCGGCTAGTCCAGCTTTCAGTGCGTCGCTGAAAACCGGGTCACCGGTGTAGTTGACAAAGTCGCCAACGACTACGGTGTCTCTCTCCGTCAATCTGCGAGGTCGGCCCAAACGAAGGTAGATGGCAGCCACTGCTAACAGGATCGCAAGCCCGGCCAAGGACCAGCCCCATAACAGGCGCGCATGTTTTGTCCTGACGTGCATCATGTGGAGGCCAGATTCCTGCTCGGTTCTGAGTCTCTGGAGGTCCACTCGCATTTCGGAGGCATGCTGGTAGCGCAGTTCTCGGTCCTTCTGGAGCGCCCGGAGAATGATCGCTTCCAGCTTTGGAGGCAGATCCGGTCTCAGTTTTGCGGGAGGAGTGGGCGCATCGTTGAGCACCGCGCCGTAGATCGCGGCCGGGTCTTTGCCCTGAAAGGGACGAACGCCCGTGGCCATCTGGTAGAGCACGACTCCAAAAGAAAAAATGTCGGTGCGCGTATCCAATTCTCTGCCCTCCAACTGCTCGGGCGACATATAGGCGACTGTCCCTGCTCTGGTGCCGGGGGCGGTGAAGACGGAGTCGATTTCATCTTGCGATGGAACTGCAGACAGCGAACCCCCGCCGGCATGCAAGTCCGCAGACTCGGCTGGCCCGGAAGCGACATCGTCAGCCGAAGCGACCCTCCGGTTGTCACCGCCCCACTTGGCAATGCCGAAATCGAGTATTTTGGCGTGGCCGCGGCGGGTAATAAAAATGTTGGCGGGCTTGATGTCACGATGGAAGATGGCGGCTGTGTGCGCGGCGTCGAGGGCGTCCGCGATTTCAACGGCGAGGGAAAGTAGCAGATCGAGCGGCATGGGTTCGCCCGCAATGCGCTGCTTCAGCGTTACGCCGTCGAGAAATTCCATCGCGATAAACGCTTGGCCGCGATGGTGACCGATTTCATAGATGGTGCAGATATTGGGATGGTTGAGCGCGGACGCAGCCTGCGCCTCACGCTGTAAACGCGCCTGGGCATGAGCGTCACCCGCGCTATCCATGGGCAGAAACTTGAGGGCCGTAAAGCGGTGGAGTTCGGTGTCCTCGGCCTTGTAGACAACCCCCATGCCGCCCGCAGCGAGAAATTCGACAATCGTGAACCGCCCTGAAAGCACTTCACCCGGGGGGAAACGATCAAAGTCCGCAGCGACTGCGGAAGGGTCGGCGTGTAATCTACCGACGGCTGGAGTCGAAAGAAAGCCTTCCGCCTCGTGATATTCCGAGAGCAGACGGCTTACTTCGGAGCGCACTTCAGGGTCAGGAGACTGTCGTTCGAGAAACGCCTCTAGCTCCCCCGGCGGGACGGTCTGGGCGGCCTCGAACAGCGACTTAACGCTTTCCCATTTCTCCGGCCCCGTCACCATACGCCTCTTTCAACTCACCATGGAGCCAGGCTTTGGCCACGCTCCAGTCGCGCTTCACGGTTTTCGGTGAAATTGCCATAACATCGGCGACCTCCTCGACAGTGAGGCCGCCAAAAAAGCGCAACTCCACAATCTTCGCCTGGCGCGCATCAAGCGCCGCCAGACGGTCGAGCGCGGTATCCAGTTCGAGGAATGCCAAGGACCGTTCCGGAGAAAAAACCAGCGCCTCATCCAGGGGAACGCTCTGTTGGCCGCCGCCGCGTTTGTCGCGCACATGCCCGCGGGCGTGATCAATCAACACTCTCCGCATCACTTGCGCGGCAATGCCGAAAAAGTGAGATCGGCTCTGCCAATCTACCGAGTGCTGCTCCACCAGCTTAAGGTATGCCTCATGGACGAGCGCGGTAGTCTGGAGCGTGTGGTCTTCTCTCTCCCTCCGCATGTAACGGTTCGCCATGCGGCGCAGTTCGTTGTACACCAGTGGGATCAGCTTCGACTCGGCTTCGGGGTTTCCCTTTGCCAGTTCCGACAGTAAAACCGTCACTTCCGCGGATACTAAGTCCACTGTTCCGGCCGCCTTTTTGCGTCCTTCAATCTTTCGTTCTGGGGGGAGACTTGTGATTGGAACAGAATTCTACAGCAGATTCCAGCGGCCGACCCTCGAAATCGTGATTCTTCTGTCGCGCCAGGCTAAACCTGAAACTTCTTTAAGAATTGATACTCGGGAAGCTTAGTAAAACAGATACTTCCTCCACTTATCGTCGGAGTGCCCCATCAGTCGCATGATGTGGCGGCTCGTGTGGAGATTAAAAGAGCGCGGTTCCCGCGCCGGCTTCATATTGGCTTCGTGCGGAAGTTGGTTGCCTTTGCGCCGGTTGCAGGGGTGACAGCACGCTACAAGATTCTCCCAGGTGGAGAGGCCCCCGCGCGAGCGGGGAATCACGTGGTCTAGCGTAAGTTCGCCGGAAGGCAGCGTGGTGCTGCAGTACTGGCAGGTGTTGCGGTCTCGCAGCAGAACGTTTTTCCGCGAGAGCGCTCGCGACTGGTGCGGAATGCGGCGATACTCAAGCAGGCGAATCACCGAAGGCAGGCGCATCGCTACCCGCGCGGCGTGCAGGAAGTGACCGTTTTCTTCTTCAGTCATGGCGACGCCCTTCAGTACGAGGACGATGGCGCGGCGCGCAGCGCACACATTGATCGGCTCATAAGAGGCATTCAGCACCAGCACCGGCTGATGCAAGGCCTGCCCATCGTCTTCCTGGTGCATGGCCGAGGCGAGCATCGACGCGGGAAGGTGAGACCGCATGCTGCCCGAGAAATTGTGCAATCGTAACGACATTGTTAGCCGTTCACCGCCATACCTTGGCGACCTTTTTCCGACCCATCTTCGTTTTCTTCTTCCGACAAATCCTCGGGCAACTCGATGACACTGGAAATCTTCAAGGTTCGAGCCACCGTCGCCACCCACACCCGCGCCGCTCCAGCGCGCAACAGCACCCGCGCACATTCCGCAGCGGTCGTTCCTGTCGTTAACACATCATCCACCAGTAAGATGTCGCTCTTCAGGGTCCGCGTTGGATCAGTCACTACAAAAGCGCCACGCAGGTTCTCGCGCCGCTGATGGTTGGTCAGGCCAATCTGACTGGAGGTATCGCGGCGGCGCTGCAAAATCGCAGGATGTAGCTCAAATCTTTTCGGGCGCGACAATTGGCTCAGCGCACTGCGGGCGATCGTCTCTGCCTGATTGAATCCTCGCTCGAGCCGTTTCCGCCGGTGCAGCGGCACGGGAACCACCAGGATCGTGCCAACTGGCATCGCCGGTTCCAGGTTGGCAATCGCCTCCGCAAGCAACCGCCCCAGAATCGTCGCCGCGGGACGAACCCGTTGAAACTTAAGCAAATGGACCAGGTCGCGCAAGCCCCTGTCATAGCTGCCATAGGCAACCGCGCGTTCAAAGGGAGGATCGACGCGCTGACAGAGCAGACAACGGGACTCCGGAAAATTCGCGTCCTGCCCCTCCATTTGCGTGGGACGGTGGAGGGCTTCTCCGCAAACCACGCAATAGGACCCCTGCAGCGGTCGCAGCGCGGCCACGCAGGACTTACAAACGGGAAGCCGGGAAACTCTGATCAGCGGGGAACCACAGACACGGCAATCGGCAGGAAAAAACGTGAAAAATAAAGTCGCAGCCATCCGCTCCGACCAGCCCGCGAACCCATGGTTTGCCAGACCACGATCCGCCGCTTGTCCCTGGGCAACTCGTGTTCGAAACCCAGTACTGCTGAAGACGGCCTCCAGCACCGGCGAGCCAATGACACTCCGCCGGGCAATCCATAGCCACTAAACCCTGCCAGTATAGCCGTGGCGCAAACGCTATGCAACGCGAGCGCCAGTCGCACTGCCTTTCCCGCTTCCCTCCGAACCTTCTCTCCCAACATCCTTCGAAGTATCGGTCGCGGCACTTCTTGAAGACTTATGCTCGCTCTGAGGCTTATCGTGCACTGCGATCTTTCGGAGAATGTAGCTTCGGTGAAAGCAGCGCTCGCAGCGCACCGTCTGTAGCATCAAAAGCGGGAGCAGATATCGTTCGAAGAAACTGCGGGGACGCGAGCGAAACGCTTGATGTGCGCCACAACTCTTACAGTGGAATTCCTCGGAACCGCTCCAGGAGGGACTGGAAGGCTGACTCATGACATACCCCCTAGACTGAACTGCTGCTGAAACACTACTTTCTTTTGCCGAGGCTCAAACAGGGGTGTGGGAACCCTTAAGAGCCTGCGGCTTCACACAATTCCCACCTGAAAAGCAACCCGTCTTTCCGTAGACTATAAACCTATTCTAGCCTCATTCACCACGCCTGCGCTCGCTAGCAACTTCCGCTGACCGATTGTCCGCACGCGGTCCCAGTAATCGAACAACTCGTTGCAGACGTTATCGTGTAATTCACATTGAGCTGACAACTTCCGGAGGGGTTTGGCCCATACGAGATCCCTCCACTCTCAGTCAGTGTGACCGGAAAAACTGGAGCCGAATCGGCGAAGCTCATATTGACTGCGACCGCGATGTCGGGATCGCCGTTAATCACCAGATTGGACACCGTGCAGCTTTGCGGTGTGATTGTGAGTTGACTGCTCACGGAGCCACTCCCGGAGTTATTGAGAGTCACCTCGATATCGCCCGCAACAGTGATTGTCCCCAACACTCGCCCCTGGGGGCATTCTGCGACGAAGTGGATTGGCCAATTGCAATTTTCTCCGGTTCCGGTCGGCGTGCATCCGTTTGACACATTCGGGCTACCAATGTCTCTGACCACAGTCGCCAGACTGGGATGAACGTCTCTCCCAGCAGGCTCACTTGCGCCAAACGCGCTGGAGAGAGCTTGGCCAACAGCCTGCGAAAGCTGTACGGTCACGGCCTGAGCCTGTGCCTGCGAAATGCTGCTAGTGGAACTGCCACCACCGCACCCGCTGCACAAAATTGACACTATGACAGCAATCACCATCAAGCCCACATACTCTTTATTCTTTAACATTAGGAACCTCCTTTGTATGAAATCTTGTCAGAACTCCGATTCCAACATGTCGTTCTAACGCCATTCCCTTGTAACGATGGCGCCAATTCTCGAAGTTGAGCGGACGATAGCACGAGGGTAGGGGCGGGTCAAGGAACGCGCTCACGCTGCAAAAAGTTCATGCGGCGAGACTTCCGCACTTGTAAAGCTCCCTTTCGGCATGGTAATGTGCGCCGTCGCGCATACTATTAATCTGCTATGAGATTCGTGATAACTATGAGGACCCTATGAGCACTCCTGCCGCGAATACTGAAGCGCCCCGCAAGCACCGTCCTTATGTTCCGGAAACCATGGAAATGAAGGAGTTTACTTTCCGGGCCGTATTGATTGGGCTCTTTCTGACCGCCCTGCTGGGCTCTGCCAACGCCTACCTGGGCCTCAAGGCTGGAATGACCATTGCCGCCACCTATCCCGCGGCAGTTATTTCCATGGCATTGCTGCGGTTGATGAAGGGCTCTCTCCTCGAAGAAAACGTCGCGCGAACCGTCGGTTCGATCGGCGAATCCGTGGCCGCGGGCGCAATCTTCACCATTCCGGCGTTCGTCATGGCCGACCTGTGGCCCGCGCTCACGCCAGACTTCCGAACGCCGCAATATTGGAAATCCGTCGCCCTGATGATGATTGGCGGCACGCTCGGCATTCTGTTCGTGACGCTGCTACGCCGCGTAATGGTCGAAGATCCCGACCTTCCCTACCCCGAATCCGTGGCCGCCTCCGAAATCCACAAAGCAGGACAGCAAGGATCAACGGCCGCCAAGATCCTATTTGCGAACATGGGCTTCGGCAGCTTCATGTATCTGCTCGGAGCCGTCAACGTGTTCAATCCCAACAACACGTTTCCGATCACGATCGGTAATCTCGGCAAGAAGCTGCTGTTGCGAACCAGCACCAATCCCAACGTAGCCACAACCATCACGGGTGGCTCAACTCTTTTCACCGCTCCCGACGTCAGCCCCGCATATCTCGGCGTGGGCTACATCATCGGACCCCGACTCGCCGCGCTGAATTTTGCCGGCGGGGTCATGGCGTGGGGATTGCTGGTTCCACTCCTAACCTTCACCATCGGCCCCTACATTCAGGCATCGATGCCAGCGGGACAATCGATCGCGTGGCCTCTGCTGGCGCAAGCGATCTACTTTTCGATCGTGCGCCCCATCGCCGTGGGCGGCATGCTCGTCGGCGCCTCATACACGCTTTTCAAGATGCGGAAGCAGTTGGCGCTTGGCATGGGCCGCGCCGTCTCCGATCTAAAAAAGTCTGCCGCCGTGCAAGCCGCGACGAACCGCACGGAACGAGACCTTCCCGCCAAGGCCGTCTTCGCCGGAATCGGCGTCGTTTTCGTCGCCATGATTCTGCTCTATCACTATTTCATCGCCGGAGCCGGAGGGCTTTCCGGGTCGCGAGTGCTCGCCGGATCACTTGTCGCCGCTGGCGTCATGATTATCGTCGGCTTCTTCTTCGCCGCGGTGTCTGGAAACCTCGTCGGCATGATCGGTTCCTCGAACAATCCGGTCTCCGGCCTCACGCTCTGCACACTGGTAATCGCCGCGCTGCTCATGGTTGCGCTCGGAGTTTCGGGCACCGGCGGAGTTGCCGCTGTGCTCGGAGTCGCTGCCGTCGTCTGCGTGTCGTCGGCGGTCGCTGGCGAGATGCTGCAGGATTTAAAGGTTGGGCACATTCTCGGCGGCACTCCCGCAAAAATGCAGATCGGCGACCTGTTCGGCATCGTCGTCGCATCGCTCGTCTTGTTCTTCCCCATCGCCATTCTTGCCCGCGCCTACCATTTTGGCAGCGCCGCGCTCCCTGCGCCCCAAGCCGGCCTGATGGCCATGCTGTCCAAAGGAATTGTTGGCGGAGACATGGCATGGCCCCTCGTAATCGTCGGCATCCTGCTCGGCCTGGGCATGATCATGATCGAAGTCAAGAGCGTGATGCTCTTCGCTGTGGGCATGTACCTGCCTCTAGGAACGACCTTCGCCATCTTCGTCGGCGGCATCATTCGCTGGATCACTGACAAACTCCGCGACCGCCGCGGCCTGAACGACGCCCAAAAAGCGCGGGTCGAGAATGCGGGCGTGCTCACCGCCTCCGGCATGATCGCTGGTGAAGCTCTTTGCGGATTGGTCATCGCCGCGCTCGTCGGCTCCGATCACGATGTCACATTGTTCAAGTGGACGCCGCCGTATCTGGCGGCCCTGGCCGCGCTGGCCGTCCTCGCGATCGTCATGATCCGCGTGCCGCTGGCTAACGCCGGCAGGCCCGAAGATCCGGCACCGCCGACAGCCATCATGTAATGCTAGAACGCTCGCGTAGGGACGGCCGCCCCCGGCCGTCCGGGCCGAGCGAAGTTCAGCCCATTTGCTGCTTGTGGTTAAATCAAGGCAGTGTCCATCGCCGAAAACATCGCTCAGGTGCGCCAGCGGATCGCAGCAGCAGCGCGCCGTTCGGGGCGCAATCCTGCGGAAATCACCCTGATGGGAGTAAGCAAGACCTTCCCTGCTCCAAGCATCCGCGAGGCCTACGAGGCTGGTCTGCGTGTTTTCGGCGAGAACCGCGTGCAGGAATTTTCCGGCAAGGCCGATGCTTTAGGCGACTTGGCGGACGCGGAATGGCACATGATTGGACATCTGCAGACCAACAAGGCCGTTCGGGCTGCGGAGTTGTTTGCCGCGGTGGATTCGGTTGATTCCGCGCGGATGGCGGAAAAGCTGAATGCATCGGCGGAAGATGCGCACAAGATACTATCCATCCTGCTCGAGATCAACGTCGGCGGCGAAGCGGCAAAAAGTGGCGTCGCAACCGGCTCCGACGAATTGGAGCGGCTTCTGCAAGGCGCACCGCGATGGAGTCATCTTAAAATTTGTGGCCTGATGACAGTCCCTCCCTACACTGAAGATCCGGAAGGTGCGCGCCAGTACTTCCGCCAGTTCCGCGAGATTCGCGACTGGATCGCCGCGCGAGCACTTCCGAAAGTCGGCATGAGTGTGCTCTCCATGGGCATGTCGCACGACTTCGAGGTCGCAATCGAAGAGGGCGCAACCTGCGTGCGCGTTGGGACGGCAATTTTCGGAGAACGACAATGACCGTAAACACTGAAAAACGCTGAGGATTTCTGTTTTTACTTCTGCAATCTGACCTCTGACTTCTGCAATCCTATGATCCTCATCAACGAGGGCACGTCTGGAGCCACCTTCGCAGTCAAAGTCCACCCCCGCGCCAAAAAAACCGCCATCACCGGCAAAGTCGGCGACGCGCTGAAACTGGCCCTGACCGCTCCTCCGGTCGACGGCAAGGCCAACGACGCCTGCATCGAATTTTTCGCAAAGCTTTTGAACGTTCCGCGTTCCTCCGTTACTATTGCAGCCGGCTTGACTGGCCGGAATAAGGTGATTCGTGTGGCGGGCTTGACCGCCAACCAGGTACTCGAACGGCTGGGCATTTAGCTACGGGTCGCGGACCAGAGTGTCCGCACTACGTGACACATCGGGAGCACGCTGTCAGGAGAAATGATTGACTTTTTCCGAACGTTTGCAGGAAATCCGCACCGGGTTTGAACGTCCCTTTTGGGTTGCGAACATCACCGAGATCTTCGAGCGTCTCTCCTACTACGGAGCGTTTGCTTCCCTCGCCCTCTACCTGCAGGAGAAGCTGAATTTTTCAACCGAGCAGACCGGGACTCTGACAGGCCTTTTCGGCGGCATGGTCTGGTTTCTCGCCATCTTCGGAGGAGCCGCCGCTGACCGACTTGGCTTCCGCCGCGCGCTTTCGATCGCGTACCTGATTCTTGCCGCCGCATATTTTCTCATCGGATCGATTGGCGCCCCGTGGCTCGCTCCTGTGCGCAACGTTGTGCCTTTGGGACTGTTTGTCGGTGTCATCCTGATTCTCCCGGCGCTCGGCATCTCCATGGTCAAGCCTTGCGTGGTGGGAACTACCGCGCGGGCTTCGAAGGAGAACGTCCGCTCCATCGGCTATTCGATTTATTACACGATGGTCAACGTCGGCGGCGCGCTCGGGCCATTATTCGCGTCGTGGGCTCATCGTCACATGGGGGTAGAGAATGTCTACCGCGTTGCCGCCGTCAGCGTGTTCGCCATGTTTTTTGTGGTCATCATCTTTTTTCGCGAACCGCGCAAAGCCGGCGACGCTCCCCCGCCTTCGATCGCAACCGTTGCCCGGAATTTCTGCGTGGTCCTGGGCAATTACCGACTGGTTCTTCCCGTATTGCTGGTCGCCCTGTTGCTGCGAGTAGGTCTGTTCATCTTCCCCGCGCGCAGTGTGCCCTGGTGGATCTGGTGCGCGCTGCTGGCACTGGTGCTGGCCGGGATCAGCAAGTTTATGTGGTTCCTGGTGTTGTTCACAGGCTACTGGATCGTGTTCTGGCAGCAATACATCAGCTTGCCGGGCTACATTCACGGATATATCAACTCCGGCGCCGATGTAGAGAAGATTCTCGTTACTGATGGCCTGACGGTGATCTGCCTTACGCTGGCCGTCAACTATCTCACGCGCCGAATTCCGGCGTTTCAGGCGGTGATTTTGGGGACGGTGATCACTTCGCTTTCGTGGGTGATTCTGGCCCTCTGGCCGACGCTCGGGGGCGCCGTGCTTTCTCTGTTTGTGCTGGCGATGGGAGAGATCATTCAGTCTCCCCGCTACTACGAATATATTTCGCGGCTTGCGCCTCCGGGCCAGCAGGGCACGTATATGGGCTTCGCATTCCTGCCGATCGGCATCGGATCTTTGATCGGTGGCTGGTTTGGGGGCACGCTCGTTCACCACTTTGGAGAAGTTGCGCATCAGCCGGCGCGCATCTGGTGGACGGTGACGGCCGTGGGCCTGGCCACGGCACTGGCGCTCTGGATTTACGATAAGACGGTCGCAACGCCAGCCCAACCGGTCGATCACCGTTAGCCGGCTCGTTCACTGTGATCACAGCGAACTGTGACGCCAGGTCACGGCAGTCGGTATGGGACCTCTTTTATCATGATTATCTCTGTGCGCACTGACAGGACGAAAAGGTCGTCATCACTGTCGCTGCCCCTTGAGGTGATCTTGACCAACAGAAAAATCACGCCCAGCTACATCGCGGACCACATTCGGCGAGTGCTCAAGGATGGCGGGTCGGCGCCGCATTCCGAGGAAGTGCAGCATTTCTTCAGAGAAGAAGTGCGGTCACGCGGGTGGTACACAGCGGAACTCAGAAAGTTTGCGGTGCGTTTTCGGCGCAGCATTCTCCGCGAACGCGGAATGGACTTCCTCGTCCAGGTGGCCGACGACCTCTTCTCAGGTCAGATTCTCGAAGAAAAGGTTCTAGCTGTTTTCCTGCTGGAAAAGCAGACAGAAAAACTGGGTGATAAGGAGTTTCAGCTTTTTGTCTCGTGGCTGGATCGCGTCTCCAGTTGGGCGGATCACGATGCGCTGGTGCATGACCTGCTGGGGCCGATGGTGGCCGCCAAGCCCGCCCGGTGTCGTGAGATTTTCGTGTGGGCGAAGTCTCCAAATCGCTGGCGGCGCCGCGCGGCTTGTGTAGCCCTGATTCGTGGGACACGCGAAGGGAAATTCTTCCCTCAGATCACCCGGCTTTCGAATCAGTTGCTGCACGACGATGACGACATGGTGCAGAAAGGGCTAGGCTGGCTGCTCCGCGAGACCGCAAAGGCCGACGCCAAACGCGTTCTACCTTACCTAACGCGGATTCGGAAAAGGGCTTCGCGATTCGTGCTGCGGACAGCGTGCGAGACACTGCCCTCAGCGGTGCGCCGGCAAGTGCTCAGCTAACGTGTTCGAGCCTCTCTCGCGCCCCGACGAATTCCGCTTCGACACAAATCCTCAGTGGCCTTCCTCTTCCAGAAATTTCTCGACTTCCAGCGCCGCCATGCACCCCGAACCAGACGCGGTGATGGCTTGGCGGTAGCGCCGATCCTGAACGTCTCCGCACGCAAAAACGCCGGGAACTCTGGTGAAAACATTCTTCTGTGTGATCAGATAGCCGTCGGCGTCGGTTTCCAATTGATCTCCGAAGATCTTGGCATTCGGGATGTGACCGATGCCCAGAAACATTGCGCTCGTCGGGAATTCCCAGCTTTCGCCGCTCTTCAGATTGCGAAGGCGCAGCGCCGTGACTTCTTTTTTGCTGATGTCGAGAACATCGTCCACGACCGTATCGGTCAAGAAAGCGATCTTGGGATTTGCCCGGGCGCGATCGAGCATGATTTTTGACGCGCGAAACTGCTCGCGACGATGAATCAGCGTGACCTTGCTGGCAAAGCGCGTCAGAAACGTCGCTTCTTCCATGGCTGAATCGCCGCCGCCGATCACGGCAATTTCCTTGCCCGAGAAAAAAAAGCCATCGCAGGTGGCGCACGACGAAACACCGTGGCCGATGAGCGCGTGCTCGTTCGGCAGCCCCAGCCAGCGCGCGGAAGCTCCGCTGGCGATAATCAGCGTGCGCGTCTGAATAGTTTCTTTGCCCAGGGTCAATTCCAGCGGCTGCTTGCTCAAATCGGCTTTGACCAAGTGGCCCATACGATACTCGGCGCCGAAGCGCTGGGCCTGCTTGCGCATGTTCTCGATCAGTTCCGGGCCTTGAATCCCTTCCGGAAAGCCAGGGAAGTTTTCCACCAGCGTCGTCATTGACAATTGTCCACCGGGCTCGTGCCCTTCGATCACCAGCGGCTTGAGGTTGGCACGGGCGCTGTAGAGCGCAGCGGTATGACCAGAACATCCCGAGCCCATGATGACTACATTGCGTATGTCCATAGTGTGTGAAACTTGTTCCAGAAATTCCTGCTGGTTCATAGATTCTTGAAACCGGATTTCGCTTCAATCTGCAACCGCTACGGGTTTTTCTTGCCACTGCCGCCGGATTTGTCCGGACTTGCGGCCGAGCCTCTGACACCCAGTCGTGCCAACTCCGCAGGCACCATTTTGCGCGCGCCTAATGCATCCCGATAGCGTTCCATGATCGTCGAGGCAGCACGGAAAATCGGTTCGTACGCGTGCTGATCCGTCACCGGACCTCCCTCTTCGCCCGTGCAGCGGGCCAGGGCGACCGAGGATTTGCCGAAGCGCTCCAGGCGGACGCGCGAAATCGGCGTGGTCGAAGACAACATCGCAGCCGCCGAAGCGACCGCCGAAGCGCTGTCCTCGATCGAAACCTGGATCAGGTCCTTCTGTTCGCGCACCCGCAGCACGAGCGTCTCCACCATATTTTTCGAATCCACACTGAAGGAATATTGGACGTTACTGAAAATTGAAGAGTCGGGAAACTCGCGCCGAATTCGAACCCAGTCCGCTGCGGAAACCGCGCCTGCCGGCAAGGGCTGCATGCCGGGGATGGGCGTGTTGGGGTCGAGCGTGGAGCGCCCGCGAGAGATTTCGTAGTCCGTCGCGAATACAGGCTTAGCGGGCACCTTGGCCAGGGCGGAGGATAATTCTTTTTGCTCGTCGGCTGCCGGAGCGCACACGTTAAGAACGTTGACCTTGACCTTGGGTTGCGGTTGCGCGTCGACGGCGGGCTGCTGCGCCGAGGCCACAACTGACAAGGCAGCCATGAGGATCAGAATTTTTCGAGGGAACACGGCAAAATTGTATCAGGAAGCTGCTAGCTGCTAGCTTCTGGCTTGTAGCCACTCGGTTGCCAGTGGGGCCCCGGTTATTCAACTTGAGCTTGTGAGCGTGGGTTCCCTTGCTTGCGTGGCCACCCATGACGAGCGTCGATCAGCACGGGAGCGAGAAGCGCAGCCATACAGATGCAGCCATACAGATAAAGATAACCAAGACCGAGATAATCCAGCGCAGCACCATTGGCTTCGAGAAAAATCCATCTTCTCTACCGCAGGTTCGCTAATAGCTAGAAGCTAGTAGCCCTTACTGTGTCGTGGCGCTATCTTCATCGGCCGCGCCGTGACGGCGCAACAACTGCGGCAGGTTCTGCGAAAACGCCGAGCGCGGCAGCACCATGTCGCAGCCCACGTCGTGCGCCTTCTGCTTCAGGTCGCCCTGCACATGCGAGAGGAATCCGATAATCGAAGTTCCTTTTTTCAGCTTGCTCTTCAGTTTCGGAATCAGCGTCAAAGGCTTGGCATTCGCGTTATTCAGATCGAAAATGATCAGCGAAGGTTTCTCTTCGCCATTGCTCTTCATGCGCTCGGTGAGTTCCTTCTCGTTCTTGACGAACTCCACCTTCACATTCATCTTGCGGCCCGTATCCTGAATCTTACTCAGGAAGAACAGGTCTTCAACGAACGCGAAGACTCGCGAAGCGGCATCTTCTCGTGGAACCGGAAGGGGATCGGGATCGGCCACCGGGTAAGAACCGGAAAAACCGGGTCGGCGCGGGCTCCGGTTGCCATTGCCATTATCGGCACCCATGTTGGCGCGGTAGCTATGGTCCATCGGCGCAGTAAAGATTCCCTGCTGATCCTGGCGCGCTCGGCCCATGGGACCACCTGCACCTCGTTTTGGCGGACGGCGTCCACGACGCCGTTTGTGTCTCCCTCCTCCTGCGGAGGAGTGTCCGGGTCCTGCATTCATAGGTTTTCTCTTGTTACGCTTTGAAGTTAAATCGCGCCCTGAATCACAGGCCCGATTGATTCGTCACACCTTGCGACCGGCACCGCCAACGTCGAGCGCCGCGCAGGACTGGATGCGAGCGGCTTCGCAACGTTATTTACAACACTTCGGCTACCGGCCAACCAACCCCCACATGGGCTGGATGCTCTTCGAGAACGATATCAAACCGTAAATTTTCAAGCTGTCGTTCAACTGTCGTTATTCAGAGTAACTAGGCGCCCGGAGTTGAACTTGGCGCAAACAGCCAGCCTGGAAGCATGGCTATTGGGAACACCTTGATGTTACTCATGAAACCGCCGACTGCGCAAGGGGGGAATGACCTAAGTTTTCCACATCGCCGGGAGCGCTTCCCAGTCTGCTTCCCCTCGCTCTCACTCCGCGAAAGTGTTGCATGCCTTCATGTCGCCGGTCGTAAAACCTTTCTGGAACCAGTCCATGCGCTGCTGCGAACTTCCGTGGGTGAAAGTTTCGGGATTGACGTGTCCAGTAGCCATGCGCTGCAGTCGATCGTCGCCCACGGCCGCTGCGGCGTCGAGGCCGCCCTTTACTTCTCCCGGCTCCAGGATGTTTCTCTGTGCAGTCGTGTATCCCCAAACGCCGGCAAAGCAGTCGGCTTGGAGTTCCAACCCTACCGATAGACGATTGGCTGCGCCCGGGTTCTGCTCTTGCGCGGCATGCACTTTTTCTTCAATCCCAGTCAGCTTCTGGATGTGGTGGCCGATCTCATGCGCCAGCACATAGGCCTGCGCAAACTGCCCAGGCGCTCCGAAACGGTGCGCAAGTTCATCGTAAAAACCAAGATCGATATACACCTTCTCATCTCCGGGACAGTAAAACGGTCCGGTGGCGGATTGCGCCATGCCGCACGCAGAATCGATGCTGTCGCGAAACAGCACCAGTTTGGCATGACGATATGGAATACCCTGTGCGCTGAGAATCCGAGTCCACGTTTGTTGCGTGTCGTCCAGAACGAACGAGACGAACTCGACCAGCGGTTTTTCCTGCGCGTCGCGCGCTTGGTTGCCAGCTTGATTCGCTGCGCTGTAGGGCTGGCTCGTCTGCGTGGCAGGACCAAAGCTCCCACCGATCCCTGCAAGCGACAGAAAATTCCGCTTGAATACCAGACTCAGCACCAGCAAAAGAATGAATCCGCCGATGCCGATGTGGATGCCGCCGAAATTGAAGCCGCCGCCCCCGCCGCCACCACTATCATCCCTGCGATCTTCGATATCTTGGCTTTCTCCACCCGGTGTCCAGCGCATGAATCCTCTCCCCTGGAAGTTAAGACTGCATGTCGCTCATTACTATACAGAAAGTCATCCGGCGTCAACTCCGCCAGATCAGTTTCCGATCAAATGAAGTCCCGAACCGTGGCCGTTCCAGCACTTGCTTCCAACCGAAAACTAATCTGGCAGAGCTGACTTCGATCGCGGCATCATTCGCAGATTTCCGATTACCGGTAGACAACCGGAATATAACCTCGCCCTAAAGTCCCGCGAACCGTTGCCGATATAGGGAGGGTGAAGGCTATTTCTATCCTGGAAAAATCCGCCGCCTCGCATCAACTGGCGCTTCCAGGACAGCGCTTCGTTGCCCGGCAGCCTATTTTTGACCGCGTCCAAAAGGTCTACGGCTATGAAATCCTTTTTCGCAACGGGGTCGAAGACTTCTTCAATGCCGATCCTGAACTAGCCGCTCGTTCCACCCTCGATAGTTCCCTGCTTTTCGGCATCGATACACTTTGCGATCACCGCCGCGCCTTTGTGAATTGCACCCGCGAGGTTCTGTTCAAAGACCTGATTACCTTGCTCCCGCCCAGCCAGGCCGTGGCCGAGATTCTCGAAACGGTTGAGCCGGAAGAACGCGTGGTCGCTGCCTGTAAGCGGTTAAAGGCGTCCGGATATCTGATCGCACTCGATGACTTTGCGCCCAACGATCCCCGCATACCGCTGGTCGAATTTGCCGACATCATCAAAGTCGATATTCGTGCGACCCGCCCCGAAGAACGGGCCGGCATGATGCGCCGCTTTGGCTCCCCAAAATGCAAGATGCTCGCGGAAAAAGTCGAAACGCCCCATGAATTCCAGCAGGCCCGCGACATGGGCTTTGCTTACTTCCAGGGATATTTTTTCTGCCGCCCCGAAGTCGTCGTTGGCCACGAAGTTCCCGCAAGTCGCCTGCACTACATGCGCCTGCTCGAGATGGTCTCGCGCGCCGAAGTCGATATGCGAGAACTCGAGAACCTGCTCAAACAGGAGGCTTCGATTTCTTACCGCTTGCTGCGCTACCTGAATTCCCCACTCTTCGGGTTTTCGCTCGAAATTAAATCTATTCGCCACGCGATGGCCGTTCTGGGAGAGCGGGAAATGCGGCGTTGGATCCGTCTCATCGTCACCGTCGGCGCGGCCGAGCAGCGCTGCAATGAACTGGTCCTCATGGGGCTGACGAGAGCACGTTTTTGCGAATTGCTTTCCGGTCGCCTCAACTCCGAGTCCGACCTTTTCCTGATGGGTTTGCTATCCATCATGGACGCAATCCTGGAAGTCACCATGGAGGCTCTTCTGGAACAACTGCCAGTGCAGCGCGAGACGAAGGCGGCTCTGCTCGGCCAGGATAGCGGCCTCCGGCCACTGTACCGCCTCATGCTGGCCCAGGAATCCGGGGAATGGTCGGAATCGACCTCGCTGGCGAAACAACTGAAATTAACCGACGAAGAAGTCGCTTCGACGTGGTTCCAGTCCCTGCAGTGGGCGCAGGAAGCAACCAGCGGCGTGTGAAGTAACAAGGTCAGAAGTTCGAGATCAGATTGCAGAAGTGAAAACCAGAACCCTTTGGTTCTTACTTCTGCAATCTGACCTCTCACTTCTGCAATCGCTCTACGGCGCTTCGATCAGCTCCATCTTGCCGTCTCGCGTGCGGTGCAGCACCATCAGTTTGCCTTCCGGATCGCGGAAGACGAACACATCTTTATCGCGAAAATGCGCCTCTTTGATCGCTTCTTCCAAAGTCAGCGGACGTAGCGCCACCGAATCTCTCGCATGCACGAGGTGCACCTCGGTGGTGCGCGCTACCGACGGAAATTTGTGAACCAGTACAGAAAACGTCGCGTTCTCTGCCAGTCCTAGGGAGGTTTCTAAATTGTCTTCGAGGGACTGGCTGTCAAACTTCTTGACCGCCTTCCGCTTCTTGCTCAGCCACTTGGTCTTGTGCTTGAGCGCCTGCTTCTGCAGGTGGTCGAGAGCTTCATTCACCGCCGACACCATATCGCCCGCCTGCGCCATCCCCACAATCGGGCCGTGCGGTGGGTCGATGGTGATTTCCGCCTTGTGCTGGCGTTTCTCGACCGCCAGAATCACTTTGGTTTCGAATCGGTCGCCGAGAATTTTGCGGATTTTATTAAGGCCGGTTTCAACTTCTTTGCGGATGTCGGGAGTTAGGGTGTATTTTCTTGCGGTATATTCCACACTCATTGGACTCTCCAGTAAGGTCTGAGTCAGGGTGCAAAAAAAGTCAGAAGTCTGAAGTCAGGATTGAAGAAGTAAAGGCGAGTCGTGCACTGGGTCTTTACTTCTTCAATCTGACTTCTGACCTCTGACTTCACTTCTTCACTCTTCTTTGATGCGTGCTCGGAATTTTCATATCTTCCCGATACTTTGCCACGGTGCGGCGGGTGACCTGGATGCCCTGCGATTGCAGAATACGGGTGATCTGTTCGTCGGTGAGCGGACGGCTGGCATCTTCCTCTTCGATGAGTTTCTTGACGCGCCGCTTCAGAATCAGAAGCGAAGTTCCGCCGCCCTCGGGCCCTTGCACGCTCTCCGAAAAGAAATAGCGCAGTTCAAACACGCCCTGCGGAGTGTGGACGTACTTATTGGCCACCGCGCGGCTGACTGTGGACGGATGAACGCCGATCTCTTCCGCCACTTCCTTAATCATCATCGGCTTCAGTTGATCGATACCGCGTTCGAGAAAATCCTGCTGGCGCGCCACAATCGAATAGCAGACCTTGGTGATGGTCTGCTTGCGTTGCTCGATATTCTTGATCAGCTGGATGGCCGACTTGTACCGGTCTTTCACATAGTTGCGCGTGTCGCGGTCATTGCCATCGCGGTTCAGCAGTCGCTTGTATGCGGGATTCAAATGCAGCTGCGGCATGTCTTCGTCGTTCATGATGACCAGCCACTCGTCTCCATGTTTTACGAAGGCGACGTCGGGCTCGATCAGCCGCGCCGGAACTTTGTTGTAACGCAACCCCGGCCGGGGATCCAGCGTGCGGACAAAATCGAGCGCCGCCTGCACCGCTTCGACGGGGCGTCCAATGGCGCGCGCAATTTCTTTGAACTGCTTCAGCGTCACCGCGCGCAGATGCTGATCGACCACGGCAATCGCGTCCTTGATGACTTGCTCGGTCGTTTGCTCGGCGGAGGCGTGGCCGTTCGGATGCGGTTGCAGTTGCTCCAGATGGTAGCGCAATTGATAGAGCAGGCACTCCCGCAAATCGCGACAGGCGATGCCCTGCGGATCGAATTGGCGCACAGCTTCGAGCGCCTCGTGAAGGTCGTCAACGTTAAAACTGATATCGGCAGCCCGGGCGGGCGCCACCCCGACTGCGGTCCCGTTTCCGTGCGACGCCGCTTTGGGCTGAGTTGTTGCGGTCGCCTGAACCTCGGTCGCATGCGCCTCGGCGGTCTTTGCGGAGTCAGCGTCGTTCGCAACCTCATTCTTAACATCATTCGTAGCTTCGGGCTCGACTGGAGGCACACCCAGAGTTTCAAGCCACGGCTCGCGATCAGATACCGACTCCCGCAGTAGCAACGAACCAGCGTCTGCCGGTGCCAGATCGTTCGGCGCGAGAACAGAAACCTCGCGCTTGGACTCCTCGAGCCCTGATTCGTCGATTTCGGATGAATCGTGGCCCCGAGCTTCCGCGATCGTCTCCGGCACCACTTCAGCCCCGCCTAGTCCGAGTGCTTCCGCTTCGCCAACGATTTTGGCGGCCACTTCCTGATCAGCTTCCGGAGTCGCGACTGGCCCGATTCCCAGCAATTCCTCGTCGCTGGCAATGAGATAGCCTTCTTCGTTCAGATTTCCAATAATGATCTCGGCGGCCTGGTGAACGGGCGGCCTGACGGAAATCGCGCCCAGCTGCCACAACAGGTGGTCGCTCAAGTTCCCCGGTTTCGACAGGAAGTTTTCGAACGACGGCTTTTCGATCTCTTCCATCTCTCCCGAGCTGCGGTAGCCCGGATCGAGATACTCCTGGAAAAACGAACCAAAATCAATCTCTTCGAACGGATCTTTCTTCTCGTCCGCAACCGGCGTGGGCTCTTCCGAAGTCGCTTTGGACGCCAGCCGGTCCCGCTCCTCTTCCTGACGGCCCACGTCGTCCAGCATCGGCACTGAATCTTCGAGTTCTTCCAGTACCGGGTTCTCGACCATCTCGGCGTTGATCATGTCCTTGAGCTCGAGCTTGTTGAGCGCAAGCACCGACACCATCTGCACGAGGCCCGGCGTCAGAATCTGCCGCTGCGACAATTTGACGTTCAGTTTGTGCTGAAGAAGCACCATTTCTCCCTACGAGTATTAAGTTTCTCATGCACCGAGGTAGGTTGTGTGGACACCAAAGGTCAGGGTTCCCTAGCCTTGGTAACTTGAAAATCTCTCGACTCTCATTCGCTGCGCTCTCAAGTCAAACCTTCCCCTGAGATCGCGACTACTCATCACACCAGCGTGAAGCTTTCACCCAAATAGACTCTTCGTACTTCTGGGTCGCTGCCCAGTTCCTCCGGCGTACCCGAACGGAAAATCCGGCCCTCGTTGATGATGTAGGCCCGATCCGTCACCGATAGCGTCTCCCGGACGTTGTGGTCCGTGATCAGGATCCCTATGTTGCTGGCCCTTAAATCGGAGATGATCTTCTGCAAGTCCAGCACGGCGATCGGGTCGATGCCCGAAAACGGTTCGTCTAGCAAAATGAAGGTCGGATTGATACAGAGCGACCGGGCAATCTCAACCCTGCGCCGCTCGCCACCGGAAAGGGCATACCCCTTGTTCTGCCGAATATGCTCCAGCCCGAGCTGGTCAATCAGCTTTTCCGCCTTTTCCCGCCGTTCGTGCCAGGAAATCGGCTGCACTTCCAGCACGGCCAGAATATTCTCCTCGACCGTCAGCTTCCGAAACACGGATGCTTCCTGCGGAAGATAGCTGATGCCGTACTGGCGTGCCCGTAAGTACATGGGAACACTAGTGATATCTTCGTCGTCGTACAGCACTCTGCCTGTGTCGGGAGGAATCAGACCTACGATGGTGTAAAAAGAGGTGGTTTTTCCGGCGCCATTCGGTCCCAGGAGTCCTACAACTTCCCCTTGTAGAACCTGCAGGCTTACTCCGTTAACTACGCGTCGGCGACGATAGGACTTGCCAATTTCGTCGGTGGACAACGTATGCATTTATCGTGCCACTTGCGTCCTTGTCACTGCCGGGGACGTTTCCCTTCCTTCCACGAGCACCCTATCATCGCGTCTGTAGAAAGTCAACGAATCGCCCGTAGTTTTGCCCCGTTCGGCATCAAAAATGCTCGGCGGTCCCCCCGTCAGGACGAACTTATCATCCGCCGACGTGTACTCCAGCCGGTCCCCCGTCGCATGCCGGTTGGGCTGGGTGATCACCACCCTTTCTTCGGCGATGATCTTATCCACCTGCCCCGGCGTTGCCGCGTTCGTTTGCCCCTTGTCTTGGTTCTTTGGCAACAGAAAGACCGTCATCCGCTGCCCCGTCATGACCGCATCGGAGGTCTTTGCGGTCACCCCGCCTGTGAGATAGATTTTCCGCTCGCCGTCAACGTAATTCAGGCGCTCCGACGTGATATGGACCGGCGTCGCCTTGCCGCTCTTATCCACCTGCACCAGCACCGTAGAAACGGGTTGCCGCAAACCCTGTGCCGAAGCGGGTTTCGTAGCCGATTCCTCTGCGCCAGCGTCTCCAAAGGCAACCAGTGATCGATGGTCCCGGTCAAATTGCAGCGTGGGAGCCTCCACGATGTTTGCGTCTTGCCATAATCGCGCATCGCCCGTATACACGGCGACCGCCGTGGAGTGATGCGCCGTCATGCTGCGGCTGGTCACATGAATCGGGTCGGAAGAGGCTAGCAGCGCGCCGTCCGGTTGTGGCTTCAGGTCTGAATACGTGCTTTTGACGCTGCCCTCGGCAAAAGCGTCGCCCGTAGCGCGATTCAACCGAATCGTCTGGGCCGTGGTCGTCATGCCGGTGTCCACCACTCGAGGCGATCCAGTGAGCACCAGCATTTGATCAGCAGTCGTATACTCGCCCCGCTTCCCCCACGCCCTCTGTGAGCCATCGACATACGCAAGATTGCCCGTCTGCGTGACCGAGCGGATTCCTCCCTCTGGGAGAAAGACCACGTCCAGCATCTGGCTGCTAGAGACTCGATCGGATGGTGCCGATCCGCTCTTACCAGTCTTCCTCGCGTCCATCAAACTGCTGACAATCTTGGCGTCCGGCTCTCCGTGGAGAGTCGCCAGACGATTTTTGTCCGTGAACCTGGCAGTGAACTTCGCCGCCGTCACCACCGTTCTCTGATTGGCCCCAGGTTGCGTGATGACAATCCGTGGGGGGCCGCTGGTTTCGCCCGAATCCAACAGCCGGCCGTCTTTCACGACAAAGTCCATTGCCGGTGCCGTCATCTCGATGTCCTGAGGCTGTGCAGCGCCTCTCCCTGGCGACGACGATGACGCAATCTGACTCCCGCTGGGAACGCTCTTCTGAACCAACCGCACGTCATCTTCAGCATGAACGGTCTTCAGCACCTGCTGCCCCGCAAAGTGCAGCGTCGCGCGTCCGGCAAAGGCCTGCGCTGGCTGCGATCCCTGCGCCTGCGTGTCCGCGGAGCCTCCGCCTGCCACGTCTCCTGCAGTCAGTTGCACATTGCCGGAGAGAACGGCGGTAGTAAGCAGATTCCGCGTCCCCGTGAGAAAGAGTTCCGCGTGATCGGAGCGTTCATGCGTCTTCGAGGATGCCGCCTTCGAATCGGAGGCACGGCGGCCCGGGATTTCGCTCTCCACATCGCCGTCGGCAACAATGTGATCCACCGTGTTGTCATCGCGCAAGAAGAAGGTAGCCTGATCCGCTCGCGACTGTTCTCCTGCCCGCGTCATGTGCACCCGCGTGAGGGCGACCTCATTCGGTTGCTTCGTGATTACACCCCGATCTGCATCCAGATGAACCGGCTGTGGCCGGTTGACGATCATCGTGACCGCCGAAAGCAGCTTCATGGTTCCCGTGTCAGCCACATAGTCAATACCCACGGCCGAGCCGGAAGCCTGCGGTGTCTGAAACACGACTTTGCCCGCCGAGGAGGCATTTCCCGTATTTTTATTGAAGATGAGCCCGTCGCTCTCGAGATGAAGTGGCGCTTTGTCTTGCTCCGGAGGCGACTGGTCGGAATGCCGTATGCCCTCGGGATTCGATTGCAGGTCGATGAGCACCCGCCCCTTCGCCGTCACATTGCCCGATCCCGGATCGTACTCGAAATCATCTCCCGCAATTTGATCGAAGCGGCTGGCATCCTTGCCATAGACGACGATCTTGACATTGTGCAACTCGGCCCGTCCACCCTGCTTGAACTGAACAGCCTTCGAAGCGCTCACGGTAAACTGCGTGCGCCCCTCCGCCGACTTGGAAATGGAAAAGCCCTCTGCGGTCTGCTGAATTTCCAATCCAAGTTTCGCGGGCACGGCATGGATCGCCTTGCGCAGGCTCCAGCGGGCGTAGAAATACATCCCGCCTACGGTCGCAACCATGACCATGGCGCCTACGGCGAACCAGCGGCGCAGACGTGAAACCGGAGAGGCCATCTGAGGCTAGTGTAACGCTTTCGACGCCGACGGATTCTGGGTTCAATCGCCTGCATCTGAGTCGGTGAACCGATCAGGGGCAACTCAGTGAGAACCGGCGTAGAGAATTGCCCTCTCGCGGCAAACCGCCGTTTTCCTCGTGCAAAAACGTGTAGTAGACATAGAAGCTCTTCCCCAGCACGCTGGGATCGTCACCCAGGCCTACGGAAGTGGGATAGGGGGCTAGCGTCTTCACGCCATCCGAGTATGTGCCGAGCGATATAGGACTCGTCCAATTCAGGCCGTCGACAGACTCCGAGTATGCGAAAGTCGTGTCGTCATCCGTAATCATCACGTAGCGCTGCAGCGCGCTGTTGTAATGCACGTCGAGATACCCTTCATACTGAGGCAGCCAGTTCGGGCTGAGGTCAGTGGATGCACCGCCAATACCGGGCTGCAGCCGCCAATCGCCGTGGTAGAACTTCTCGAACGGCACAGCATGCGGGTGCGCCGATCCAAACGCGGCATCCAGTAACGATGCCGCCAAAGCGCGCGCAACTGAGACATGGGTATTCGCGTTGGTGTTGGCCTGCAGGTCCGGAAAGTACAAATAGAAATACTTGCCATCGGGCGACAGTACGAGGTGTCCGTCGCCGATCTCAGTAAACGTGAGGCCGGGCACCCAGGCTTGATTCGGGCGAATAATCTCTCCGAGATCGGTCCAGCGCAACCCGTTATCCGTAGACTCGGCCAGGCCGAGGAGTGCGTAGTTGGGAAGCTCAGCGTGATAGGTCACCAGTAGATTGCCCGCCCCGGTCATGCCCGCAGGAACTTGATAGACCGATCCTCCGCCCATGTAGCCGTAGCTGGAATAATTAGGGTTCACCGCTGGATCGGGATTCGGCGAGATGGTCACATCCTGTGGAGCGCCCGTTCCGAGCGGAGAATCCAGCGTTCCCACGGTCGTGGTCACAGATCCGTAGTTGTTGTTTCCAACCCAATGGCCTTGCCAGAACTGCCGAGGGTGAAACGCGCCATCGCTGGTGAGAAACTCGTAGCCGTTGGACGTCTTGATCACGCCTATTTGCGTATCGGGCCACGCGAAGCCAAAGCCCCCGGTGTTAATCAGTGGCGGCTCAGCTATCGTCCCAGCCTCCACAATCTGCTCATGGGTCGCGACGATAATCGGTGGAGTCACTGAGGGATTGCACACCGGCGTGATCGCCTGCCCGGCGCTAAGCCCCGTCGAAAGTAGAGAGAAGCTGGCGAGTAAGACAATGGCGTCAAATGTCGAATGGAAACGCATAGGGCGACCTCGAGTTGTGGCACCTTGTTCGACTGATGGGCTCGGCCGCGTCTAATCACAATTGCGACCAGCGCACATCCATGAAAAACACTGGGTTCAGCGAAAAGTCGCGAAAAACAGGGGGGAGTCGGCCGTAACAAGCCACTTCTTGGAACTATTCTACACTGCGCGCGCGCACCACATCGCGCAAGGTCAACTCCAGCCCGCCGAACTCGGGATGGTCATTCATGCCGAGGGAGTAGGCGATGTCGAGACGATCTCCGGCTAACAGTTGCAATCGGTCGCAAGACTCCTTCAGCCCCCACCCCATCGCTTTAAATGTAATGTTGTCGCGCCAAGAAGATTGAGCGGATTGTGTGGTGGAGGGGCGTGGCCCCGCCGAGACGCGGCGGAGACCCGTGCCCACACTGTCAGGATCGCAGCGGGGCGTGAAATCTTGCATGGCGCCGTTCAATACTGGCGCCACCCGGAGTCGCACATGCTTGTCCTTCACCGCTGCCGGAGGCGACATCAGCCGCACCGCCCGCGCGGCAAAAACCGGTTCGCGATTCTCCATCCCAAAGGGCTCCAGCAGTAGCAAAGCCTGATAAAGCTCCGGAGTGACTTCTCCCAGCGCCAACTCGCGATCAAACTCAAGCTGCGGCTCGAAATCGGCGAGGGTGAGCCGCGCACGCGCATAGCCGTCGAGATGCGCGCGCAACTTCTCGACATTTGCGCTCGGCAGCGCGAACCCCACTGCGTGCGCATGGCCGCCATAGCGGGAGAAAAGTTCGTGGCATGACTCAATGGCCTGCAGCAGGTGGAACGCTCCGATCGATCGTCCCGAGCCGTGGGCTTCGTCTCCGTCGCGCGAGATGATGAGCGTCGGCCGCCCGTGTCGCTCCACGACACGCGACGCCGTAATGCCAATCACCCCGCGATGCCATCCTTCGCCATCGACCACCACGCAATACGCTTCGCGCAACGCCGGCTCTTCTTCCAGCCGGTGCACGATGCTGTCCATGATGCGCCGCTCTTCTTCCTGACGTTCCGCGTTCAGCTGATCCAGGCGTCCCGCTAGCGTCCGGGCTTGTCCTATGTCTTTCTCATTGAAAAGATCGACCACGTCGCGAGCCACATCCATGCGTCCGGCGGCGTTCAGCCGGGGTGCTACTCGAAAAGCCACTTCGGTCGATGTCAACGCCCTTCCGTCGCCGAGTTTTGCCACTTCCAGCAGCGCCTTGAGTCCCACGTTCACCGGACGCCGCAGCCCCTGCAATCCCAGCTTCGCGAACACGCGATTCTCGCCCAACAAGGGAACCGCATCAGCAATGGTTGCGATGGCGACAACCTTCATGAACGACATCAGCAGCCGCGATTGATCCTTGATGTCGAGTCGCCGCTGCATCAGTCCCTGGGCCAGCTTGAACGCTACGCCTGCCCCGCACAAATACTTGCAGGGATAATCGCACCCTTCCTGGTTTGGATTGACAACTGCCAGCGCTTGCGGAACTCCATCCGTGCCCGGCAGGTGGTGGTCGGTGACGATTAGATCGACTCCGGTGCGTCGAGCTGTCTCGGCGGCGGCAAAGGCGCGGATGCCTGTGTCGACGCTGATAATCAGCTGCACGCCATCGGCGGCGGCGCGCTCGATCACCTCATGGCGCATGCCATAGCCTTCGCGGATGCGGTGCGGCACATGAAAATCCGCGGTTCCGCCGCACAACTCGATGGCCGTCTTGAGAATGACAATCGCCGTCGTGCCATCGACGTCGTAATCGCCATAGATCAGAACCTTTTCTTTCCGCTCCAACGCCGCTTCCAGTCGGTCCAACGCCGTTTTCATCCCGTTCATTTGCAGCGGATCGTGCAGGTCGGCTAGCTCAGGCGCAAGAAAATGGGCGGCCTCGGCCGGATTGTCGATTCCTCGGCCAACCAGCAGGTCCGCCAGCACGAGTGACGCCGGAGCGGAGATGTTGAGTTTGCAGTCGCCCAAGGCCGCCGCCAGCACCTTCGCTTTCCCAGAATTCACCGGATTGGAGATCCATCGCATCGGGCATCATCGCCGCAAGGTTGGCGTCCAAGAGTAACTCACGACGCAATTCAAAAGTGCCGATAGACACAATTCAGGAGCACCAGATCATCAGACGTCCATCTCGCGGAGTTCTTATGTCTATGGCAACCGGTACATCCAACGCGGTGCAGCCACCCGACCTGCGCTGGGACACGGACAGCATTCCTCCCTTCCCCGCCATCGCCTTGAAAGCGCTCAAGATGATGGCTCGAACGGATACTTCCTTGCTCGAACTCTGCAATCTGATCCGCTCCGATCAAGCCTTCTCGGCCGCCATTCTCAAAATCGCCAACTCTCCCCTGGTGGGCTTCCCCAAAAGTATCACCAGCGTCGTGCAGGCATCGATGCTGCTCGGGTTCGGGCGATTGCGGAGCGTCGCGGTTACGGTTGGCCTGAAGGCGTATTTTAACAACTCCTTCACGCCGCTGATGAAGTCGTGCTGGCGTCACAGCATAGCTTGCGCCATCATCGCCGAACGCAGCGCCAAATCGCGATTCCTCGACAACGAGTTCGCCTACACTGCAGGCATTCTGCATGACATCGGCAGGGTCGCTCTCGCCATGACCATGCCCGCAGCCTATTCCGACGTCCTGCATCGGGGCGCGGAGCAACCCCAGGATCTTCTCCTCCTCGAACGTGAGTTATGCGGAATCGATCACTGCGAGGCTGGTCGTTCTCTGGTAGCTGCCTGGAATCTACCGGACGCATTCCTCCAGGTCGCCGCATGCCATCACAGTCCGCAGGCACCGGCCCGGAGTACGGCATCCTTGCTCCCACCAAGTTGCGCTTTGGCGGATTCACTCGGGTTCGGAGTCGTTCAGTTCCGGTCTCCGCGAACTTATGCCAATGTGCTGGCGGACTTTCCCGACCCGGCGCGCACACAATTCCCCACCGAGGCCGAACAATTCGCCTCAGACATTGAACATGAAATTCAGGTGATCGAGTCGGCGTAGCGCAAGGGTTACTCGTCCTGGTCCGGCTCATCGATCATAAATCCGCCGCTGTCGTCTGCTAGTTCCCGCAATTGCTGGTAGTGCTCGTACCATTCGGTGCCCGCTTCATACACAAAAACGCATCCCTGGTACGCCCATCCTAGTTGCACGAACCCCGTCTTGCCTACGTATGCCTTAAGCCAGCGGCTCTCTTCCAGATCTTCTTCGCTTCTGAAGTTGCCCTCTGCCAGCATCTGCGACATCTGTTCCAGTTCCGCGCGCTCCAGCGTCCATGAATGCATCGTCAAGAAGGCTGCACCCGTCGATTTCGCCAGTTCTACAAAATCTTTCCAGCCTTCCGGATTGTGCCCGGAGTCCCAGAGCACGCTGGGAACCTCTTCGCACTCGACATAGCCAAAGAAGCGGCGCATGCCCAGGCCTTCGATGAAGGCCGTCATATCTTCTTTCATCAGCGTCAGATCATCTGGATGTGGGGACATGGGAGTTCCATTATTGTAAGGCTTGCAGCACTCAGCCGCCACTGTTCGGGGAGCGCTCTCCCGGCCACGACGTTGCCCGCCACTCGTCGCGAGCAGGAGTTTCAGCGCCGACTCGTGGCTCCAAGCCTGCAGCCCGCGGTCGACGCAACCCATTCCCCCTTCACAGCCTGCCTTGTGTTAAACTCGCTGCTTACTAAAAAGCGCGCAGATCATGCTGTTCTCCAAAGAATATGTGGGCTATCTGGCCCGCGAAGTTTCCAAAAATCTGGTGGCAAGCGGTCTCATCGAGACCAAGGCGTTACCTGCTCTTAACGAGAAGGTGCACGCTGCCCTGCTCGAAGAGATGGCGCTCGAAGACCGCATTAACGATGAGGTCCGAGTCATCCTCGAGGCTTACTCCGACGAGATGCAGAAGAGCGGCGCCAATTATCAGGAAATGTTTCGTAAAGTCAAAAACGAGCTGGTGAAAAAATACAAGGCTGTACTCTAAGGTTGAGCCCGGGAGGGCCGTTCCGCCGTGCGATTGAGCCGTGACAAGGTCAATAAACTCGCTCACGTCGTAACCGACGCCGTCGCCGAGATGGATGAGGTCGATTTTATTGAGGATCGCAACACCATCCGCCTCGGAGTCCGCAAGATCCTGGAAACGCTTCTCACCCAGGAAGCACGGATCGACCAGGCGGCCCGCCAGAAAATCGAAAGCCAGCGCCGCACCATCATCGAGGGCTCCGAGGAGTGGTCTATCCTCTACCGCAAGTACTACAACGACGAAGTCAAGAAACTGGGCGTGTAGGGTACCCAGTTGCCAACTGCCGGTTCCCAGTCCCACAATTAGCAGGCCAACCGTGCCGGCGTCGTCCTTACTCCGCTCCCGAGCATAGTCGGCGCGCCCGATTCTGGTTACTGGCAACTGGGGACTGGGTACTGCTTTTCATGGACCGCATCGTTTTCGAATCCGTCCGCAAGATTTTTCGTCATCGGCCGGCTCTGTTTAACTGGCTGGGACGCGAGCAGCGCGGCGAAACCGTCGCCTTACAAGATCTTTCTTTCGCGGCATCCCCCGCCGAGGTGTTGGTGTTGCTCGGTCCCAATGGCAGCGGAAAAACCACGACCCTCAAACTGATATCGACGCTGTTGTTGCCGGACGCCGGCTCGGTCCGCGTCGGCGGATTCGACGTGCGGCGAAATGCCGGTGAAGTGCGCCGGCAAGTCGGCATCGCCGTTGCCGCCGAGCGATCCTTCTTCCCTCGCCTTTCGGCTCGCGAGAACCTCGAATTCTTTGCCGCCCTCGATGAAGTCTCTCGTTCCGAGCGCGCACGACGAATCGAAGCGGTCCTCCGCGACACTGGCCTCGAAGAAAAAGCAGACACGCTGGTCATGAAATTCTCCAGCGGAATGTATCAAAGACTGGGGATCGCGCGCGCCCTGGTCAAGCGACCCGGCGTGCTCTTGCTTGACGAACCCACGCGCAGCCTCGACGCCGCCACGACCGCGCATTTCTGGGCGACGATCCGCCGCTTGGCGGCGCAACAGACCACCATCCTGCTGGCTACCCATAACTTCGCGGAAGCGGTCGCCGTCGCCGACCGGCTCCTCTTGCTACATCGCGGCGGATTGCTGGCTAATCGCGCGCTCGCCGATGGCGAAAACGCCGAGACCTTGCGCGCCTTCTACTTCCGCACGACCGGCGAGATCGATGAGAGAGATTTGTGATGTGCGATCTTTAGGTGTGATGCCGAGATTTTGTAATTTCGTAATTGCGTAAATTAGTAATTTGCAAACATTAGGAAGGCATATCCGAAAGGTCGTTCGATTACAAAATTACCCGATTACAAAATTCTTCCTATGACTTCGACTCTCGACAAGCTTCGCGCCATCCTATGGCGCGATCTTCTAACGGCCATCCGCCACCGCAGCGGTTTCGTCGTGACTTTGGTCGGAGTCTTCACCGAGTTGGCAGCTTTCTATTTTCTCTCCCACGCCATCGGCCCGGGTTTCCGCCCCGGAGGCATTGAGTACTTTCCTTTCGTGATGGTGGGCACCGGCGTCTACACTTTTTTCCTCATGAGCGCCCAGGCTTTCCTGAGCTCGGTGCAGGAAGCCCAGCACACTGGTACGTTGGAGGTCTTGCTCACCACGACGACCGCCCCCGCTGAACTCCTCATTCTCAGTGCGATTTCCGCGTTCGCCGGAAATCTCTTCAATCTCCTCGTTTACCTCTTCGCTGGCGTGGCAGTCTTCCGGGCAGCCATCCACGCCAACTTTTTCTCGTGCTTGGCGGTATTGGTTCTGTCTCTGGCCATTGCCCTGGCACTGGGAATCGCAGCCGCCACGCTTCAGGTTGCGTTCCAGAAGGGATCGGCGCTCCTCTGGGTGCTCGGTTCCGGCCTGTGGTTTCTCAGCGGAACCATGTTTCCAATCCAGACCTTGCCGCGCCCCCTCGAATTGCTGGCCCGCGCAATTCCGCTGACCTATGCCGTCGACGGTATGCGCCGTTCTTTATTGGAGGGGCAGTCTATCATCACCATGGCTCCCACTCTGGCCGTTCTCGCCGGGTTTGGCTTGACCTTGCTGCCGCTCGCTCTGGCTGGCTTGTCGTTGAGCTTGCGCCGCGCTAGGCAGAATGGAACTCTCTCTTTTTACTGAGATATCTTGCCGCTATCGCGCCCGGGCCAACACCAGCGTCACGTCGTCCGGCTGTTCGTTGTCGCCAATCCAGTCGGCCACCGCCGCAACAACAATTTCCGTGATGCGTTCCAGCGGCAGGTGACGATTCGCGCTCACCAGTTGGATCAGCCGATCTTCCCCGAACTCGCCATAATCGTTCTCGGGTTCCGTGACTCCGTCGCTGTATGCGATCAGCACATCGCCCGGGCGGAGTTGCACCGTCGCTTCCGGAAAACTCAAATTGTCGAACAGGCCAACCACCGTGCCGCCGCACTCCAGCAGTTGTGAGGACCCGTCTTCGGAAATCAAAATCGGCTGCAAGTGTCCGCCGTTCGCATACGTCAGCCGCCGCGTCGCTCCGTCATAAATTCCCAAAAACAACGTCGCGTACTTCGCCGCCGGAGTGCTTTCGTAAAGCTGGTGATTGAGCAACGTCAGCAGCGCCGCCGGAGACGATTCCGTTCCGCGCGATTCGCAATCGAGCATCAGCCCCGAACCCTCCACTGCACCCACCGCAACTTCTTCCCGCAAGGCAGGCATGCCTTCGATGCTGTAAGCGCGCACCGCTGCATAAATCGTCGCCATCAATAGCGCCGCCGAAATTCCCTTGCCGCTGATGTCGCCCACCGCCAGCAACAGCCGGTCGGAATGCAGCGCCAGGAAGTCGTAATAGTCTCCGCTCACCGTCCGCGCCGGGCGGCAGAACCCGTGCACCTCTAGCGTTTCAAGTTGCGTGATCTGTTTCGGATAGAGCTGCGCCTGCACTTCCTGCGCAATCGCTAATTCGCCTTCCAGACGCTGCTTTTCCTTCTGCTCCTGCACCAGCTTCTCGATCGAGGTAGTCATCGAGTTGAACGAATTCGCCAGCGTTGCCAGTTGGTCCGTCGACTGCACCGTGATGCGATGGCTGAAGTCCGCCCGATTGACATGCGTCGTCGCTTCGTAGAGTTGCCCAACCGCCGACGTAATGCTGCGCGTCAATTTCGTTCCCACAAAAAGCGCCAGCAGCTCAATCAGCGCAAACACAATGGCAATCGACAGAAGAATGTATTCCACGCCCTTGGCATAGTCTCCGAGAGCCGCAAACAGCCTGGCATAAAGCACCGTAGGCCGGGTCTCGACCTCGGCCAGCGCGCCCGCCCGCTGCCTTTCTCCTGTGGCCCAATCCACCACTTGCAACGGGATCGGAAAACGCACTTCGCGATCCAACGTGCCGCCCGCCGCCGGAAGCGCTCCCGAAGAGAATGTCTGCTCGCGTTTCCCCTCATTGAGCGTCAGCGATTTCGTCGAGCCGTTCGCTTGGGCGGTCGCGCTCACCGACTCGGTTCCATAAACCACGATCTTGCCGAGATCACCCGCAATCGTTGCGACAAACTCCTGGTCCAAAGGCTCGCTCACGATCACGCGCAACGACTCCGGGTCGGCCGTGACCACGGTCGCGGTCCGCAGATAGAGTTTGCCGCGGTCCCGTACGATTTCTCGGAAATCCCCTGTGATATATGTCGGGAAATTAAAGCTCGCCGCCCCGTCCGGCCCCGCGCAATCAGGCTGCGACGGTCTGCGGTACCAGGCGCACACCTGACGCCGCGACCACTCCAGGCGTCGCGGCCGCGTCCGTCCGACAAGTTCCGCGTCCAGCTTTTCTCCGTCCGCAAGATGCGTCGCCAGGTGATAGGCAATCGCCCGATCGGCTGCCTCCATGCTGCGCAAGTGAGTTGCAATGTCGGAGGTCACGACAAAGCTGGCAAATTGCCCGGCCAGCAGGTAGAGCGTGATCAGCGAAATCATCACCAGCAGGACTACCGGAATCACGCCAATAAAAACATACGTCACAATCAACCGGTTCCGAAGCCGCCACAGCATTCGCGCCCGCAGCCAGCGATACGCGGCCACCGCGAGCAACACAATCGCCAGTGCGCTCAGAAAAATCACCCAACTCCCGAGGCTCGCTGACGTCGCTGGACTCCCGTTCCGGGTCATCCCTTGCACCGCGAAGAGCAGCAAATCCAGCGCCAGCGTGTAGATCGCCGCCCATGCGACCCAACTCTGCGGCCACAGCCCCTGGTCGCGCAGCTTGCTCTCGAATTCGAGGGAAATCAGTCTCATCCTGTTGCCTGTTTAGCCGCCCGCTTACAGAGCATTGCCCAATGTAGACGTATTTCGCGAGTCCTGCCGAACACTTCTATATTTCTGGATAGATGTCGAAAAAGGCGGCGAGACTCGTCTTCAGCTGCTTTTCGATCTCGTCCTTGCTCCCCTCGAGGATGTGCATGGCGACGTGCGCTCCTCGCCCATTTTTCAGTTTGATCGGGGCCGCGCCAACCTCGATCACTTCATCGGAGGGCAGCAGGCGCAGGCCGTACACCAATGTCAGATTTGCCATCCCACGATTGTAAGCCAGAGATTCTCTCCGAGCGGCCTCCCCTGCATTCCTCCCCGAAAAAGCAAAAGCCGCCAGTTTGCGCTGGCGGCCAATGGTTGAATGTTGCGTGCTGAATGCGGATGGCTGCTTAGAAACCCGCGTTTGCGCTCGGGTGTCCTCCACGCAGCATGGTCCGCACTCCGCGTTGGCTGTTGATACGAGTGGTGGTCGCCCAGTCGACTTCATCAGTGCTGATCACACCGCTGCCGCCGCTGGCCAGTTCGTAATTGATGCGGCCATCCTGATACGTGTAATTGCCCACCTCCAGCATCGTTCCCGTCTTCAATACAAACACCGGAACGCCCGGAGCCGCGGCGCCGCCCACTGCAGTCTTGGTGGTATAGCTCGCGTACATGACTTGCGGTGCATCCTGAGCCATCGCCATCGGCTCTTCGCTCGAAGTGACGGTCACTCTCCGCACCGCTAACTGGGGAATGCCGCTGTCCGCTGATCGGTTCGCCCGCTGGTAGGAAGCGCCCTGATACGACGCTCCTTGATACGCGCCTTGATAATACGAGTCGTTCTGCACCTCCGGACGCCCGAAGAAGTGCCAGTCCGGTCCGTTCGCGGCCGACACTTGTGGAATCTGCACATCATCCATCAAGCGCAGTTCCAGTTGGCTCTCGCCCTTCAGCGTGGGACGCGGCCCGCGCGCCGGCAGCGTGATGATCTTCCACGGCCAGAGCGGCGGAATCATCCACTCCACGACATCGCGTGTGGCATGGCCTTTGCCGTCGATCGCGCCCGTTTTATCGACCTTGTATCCACGCGTCGCGATCACTTTGGCATCGAGCGGCATATCGCCATTCGGCAATCCGATGCGGTCAAACACCAGCTTCATATTTCCCTTGCCCCAGAAATGTCCGGGATCCTGGGCCGACTCGAGATGGCCGACCAGATAAGCTCCGCGCGGGAACGTCTGCTGGCCAAACTCCGTCACCGAGTGCAGATGACAGAGCACGGGGTCGCCAACTGCAACCGTGGCGGAAGAAAAGTTCGGTTCATTCAGGGTGCACTTAAGAAGGGTACCTGCGGGCAGAACGGTCTCCCGCGCGCTGGCACTCAGAGTTAGGCTTGTTATCGCTAGAAGGGACACTGCAAGAACTGCGAACGAGCTGGACTTCATGACGTCACCTCGGCCTCACGCTTTGGAATGTTGTACTGCGTTTCCCAAGCAACTACTGATGAGCCAGCCCCGATTGCATCGAGTAAAACATAAGTCAGTCCTGCGGTCAATTGCGGAGTCAAATTGCAGTTTTAGAAATCGCACGAATTAACCCAAGCGTTTAGGTTTTGTGCTAGCATGATGTCATTTAACGAACTCTGCCGGACATGGGAGCAGATTCATGGTATCGCGTAGCGACATTGAGTTGGCAAATCGCAGAGGCGAACAAGTGCGGAGGGATTTTCCTCACGCGGTTTCGGCTCGCTATGACCGGGCGAGCGGGAAGGTCTTGATTGACCTGAGTTCGAAGCTGACGTTGAGTTTTTCGCCGCACGATGCGCAGGGTCTCGAAAATGCGCGGCCTGCCGAGCTTGAGGAAATTGAGTTGAGTCCGTCAGGGTTTGGAGTGCATTTTCCCAAGCTCGACGCCGATTTATATATTCCCGGGTTGCTCGAAGGGCTGATGGGATCGAAGAAGTGGATAGCGGCGAGGCTAGGGCAGCTCGGTGGGCAGTCGCGAAGCAAGGCGAAGAAAGCAGCCTCGCGGGCGAATGGGCTGAAGGGCGGCCGGCCGCGGCGGAAGGCGGTTGCGGCGGGGGATTAAGGAGATCTCGGTAATCCCCCACATTCGCAGAGAACGCAAAATATGGGGCCACCGATCGGTGTCTGGTACGATGCATTCGCGATGCCTAAGGATGAAGAAACCAGCGCGATTTTGCCCACTCCTATTCTTAGCTCGGGAATGCTGCTGCCGCCGCTGGTCCGCAGAAGGAGAGCAAGGTCAAAAATCCCGGGCATTTTCGTCTTAGTTGCCGGGGTTTTGTTCTGCTCGGCGTGCGCGCCACCTCCCTACGCGGGCAAAACAAAAGCCGCCAGCTTTCGCTGACGGCTTTTTCTGAGAACTGAGAACCGGGCACTGAGAACTAACTTTCGTACAGCAACACGCCTTCGGTCTTTTCTGCGTCTACTGGACGGTAATACAGCTTGTTGTCTTCGAGGAAGACCTCGATGAACGCCGGCCTGGTTGTGATCGTGCCCTGGATCAGCGCCTCCGACAACGGGTCTTCGATGTACTTCTGCAGCGCTCTCCGCAACGGTCTGGCGCCGTAGCTGCGGTCGGTCAGGGTTTGGTTCAAGATCCACTTCTTCGCTTCATCGGCCACGCTTACCGTGATCGAACGCTGCGAAAGGTTCTGGTTCAGCTGGTTGACCATGAGCTCGAGAATCTGGATCAGGTCGTTTTCGCCGAGCGCCATGAACAGAATGATCTCGTCGACACGGTTCAGGAACTCTGGATTGAAGGTGCGCTTGACCTCGCTCTTCACCAGGTCCTCAACCTTCTCCGAAACCATCTCGTCCTTCGACGACTGGAAGCCGAGGCCCTCGCGCTTCATCAAGTGACGCGCGCCAATGTTCGAGGTCATGATGATGATCGTGTTCTTGAAGTCGACGGTGTTGCCCAGGCCGTCAGTCAGTTGGCCATCTTCAAAGACCTGCAACAGGATGTTGAAAACATCGGGATGCGCCTTCTCGATTTCGTCGAGCAACACGACAGAATACGGTGCACGCTTGACGCGTTCCGTCAGCTGTCCACCCTCTTCGTAGCCCACGTATCCCGGAGGCGAGCCGATCAGCTTCGAGACGGAGTGCTTTTCCATGAACTCCGACATATCGAAACGGACTAGAGCCTTGTCGCTGCCGAACATAAAATGCGCCAGCGTGCGCGCCACTTCGGTTTTGCCTACGCCGGTCGGGCCAAGAAACAGGAACGAGCCAATCGGACGGTTCGGACTCTTCAATCCCGCGCGGCTGCGGCGAATGGCCCGAGCCAGCGCGCTGATCGCTTTTTCCTGCGAAATGATGCGCTTGTGCAACTCTTCTTCGATGCGCAGCAGCTTCGCCGTCTCTTCTTCTTTAATCGAAGTGATGGGGACGCCGGTCCAGCGGCTGACCACGTCCTCGATGTCCTCCCGACCGACTACGCCGGTGGAGGATTCATCGAGGTGGTATTTTTCGCGAAGGGCGCGCAGGTTCTCGCGCTCCTTGCGTTCTTCGTCCGAGTAGAAGCGCGCCTTCTCGAACTCGTGGTTCGCGATGGCGTTCTCCATACGGTGGACGATGAACTTGATGCGCTTCTGAACTTCCGTCAATTCTTCGGGCAGCGTGGTCTGGCGCAGCTTGACGCGCGCTCCGGCTTCGTCAATCAGATCGATCGCCTTATCTGGCAAAAAACGGTCGGGGATATAACGGTTCGAATGCGAAACCGAGAAGTTGATCGCATCGTCGGTGTAAGTAACCGCGTGGAATTTCTCGTAGCGTTCCTTGATGCCGAAGAGAATTTTGATCGCGTCCGTCTCGTTCGGTGGCGGAACTTTCACGGCCTGGAAGCGGCGCTCGAGCGACCTGTCTTTTTCGATGGACTTGCGATATTCGGCAGGCGTGGTGGCGCCGATGCACTGGATCTCGCCGCGCGACAGAGCGGGCTTCAGGATGTTGGCGGCGTCGAGCGAGCCTTCGGCCGATCCCGCGCCCACCAGCGTGTGGAGTTCGTCGATGAAGATGATGGAATTCTGGTTCTCCATCAATTCCTTCATGATGGTCTTGAGGCGCTCCTCGAACTGGCCGCGATACTTGGTGCCGGCAACGATCAGGGACAGGTCGAGAGCCAGAATGCGTTTATCAGCCAGGAACGACGGAACTTCGCCATCGGCAATGCGCTGCGCCAGGCCTTCGACGATTGCGGTCTTGCCAACTCCGGGCTCGCCAATCAGCACCGGATTATTTTTGGTGCGCCGGCACAGAATCTGTACCACGCGCTCAACTTCGCCATCGCGGCCCACCAACGGATCAAGTTGACTATCCATGGCCGACTGCGTAAGGTCGCGCGAAAATTCGCTGAGCAAGGAAGATTCGCGCTGCCCGCGTTGCGGCGCGGCTTTTTCCTGGCTGGTCCGGGCGAGTTCTTCGCGGATCGTGGAAAGCCGCAGGCCGCGCTCGTGCAGGATCTCGGCGGCAAAGCATTTTTCCTCGCGCAGCAAGCCCAGCAGCAGGTGTTCGGTACCAATGTGCTTGTGCGAAAGCCTCTCAGCTTCTTCGGCGGCGTAGGCCAGCACACGCTTGCATTCGTTGCTCAGGGGAAGATCAACCGATGTGGAAACTTTCTCGCGGATCGTGGTGTGACCCTCGATCTGCTTGCGGATCGATTCCACCGAGGCATGAGAGCGCAGAAAGCGGTTGGTCAGGGCTTTGTCTTCGCGCAACAGCCCGAGCAGCAGGTGCTCGGTCTCAATATAAGGAGAGCCGAACTGGCTGGCCTCGTACCGCGCAAAAAAGATCACGCGCCTGGCTTTCTCTGTATAACGTTCGAACATATACGGATTCCCCCCGAGTTTCCGCGGAGCGCCTTGCTCTCCGCCAAACCCATGACCCTACCTCATTATGCCTTCATATCGCCCAATGACCCAAGCGATATTCGCCTGATCGTAACGCGCGTACCCTTACCTTAGAGTACTCCGTCCTTGCAACTTTAGTTCTCCCACCCAGCTGCCTTTTCTTGCCCTCATGCGCCCGAAAGCGATTCCGGGGCAAGTTCTTCAATTCTCCCCTGATCCAACCGTAAAACGCGATGGCACCGTCGTGCAAACGCCAGATTATGCGTGGCGATCAACGAGGTCAATTGGTGCTCCCGATGCAATCGAGCGACCAACTCAAAAACCAACTCGCCGGTGCGTCCATCAAGATCGCCGGTCGGCTCATCGGCCAGCAAAACCTGCGGCTGCGTGATCAGCGCTCGCGCCAGCGCTAACCGCTGTTGCTCGCCGCCGGAGAGTTCTCCCGAACGATGATGCCCGCGATCGGCTAGCCCCACCTGTTGCAGCCACCGCGAAGCTTCGGGTTCTGCGGAGGTTAGCGCTTGCCCGCGCGTCAGCAAGGGCATGGCTATGTTCTCGAGGGCGGTGAACTCCGGCAGCAGGTAATGGAATTGCCACACGTAGCCGATTTGGCGATTGCGAAATTCCGCGGCCGCATCCTCGGAGAGCGCATTCACCTGCACGTTCGCGCAATACACCGCTCCCGCGGATGGCCGCTCCAAAGCTGCCAAGATGTGCAGTAAAGTACTCTTCCCGGCACCCGATTGCCCTACCAGGGCCAGCATCGTTCCCTTGGCGACCTGAAAAGACAGATTCTCAAAGAGCACAAGTTCGGCTTCGCCTGAGCGAAACACCTTGCTTAACCCTTCGACCCTCAATAGAGGATCTTGAGTCATTGGATGCAAACTCGCCCTCCTAAGTATCAACACCGCCGCTGCCTCGGAAACCTGAGGAAGCGTTTGTGAATCCTTTAGATCGTGATCTCGCCACATCGTGATCGACGGAACGGTCCTCCGCCACGTCACGACTTATTAAATCACGATCCCTTCAGCCGTGATCCAAATGAGGGTTCGTCCCCCGTTCCTGCGATTTCGCTGCCGAAACGAGTTACAGAAAACTGTATACCGGCGGAAAACAATTGCACTGTGACCGGGGTCACTGAGGACAGATCGTGTGTTGGCGGAGCTCTCCCCCGCGCGGCGGACGGGCAAGCCCGGTCACTAGACAAAAAGCTCTACTCGTACCTCAGCGCTTCCGCCGGCAGAATGCGCGCCGCCGACCACGACGGATAAATCGTGGCCACAAACGAAATCCCAATCGAAACCAGAGCGACAATGATGCCGTCGACCAATCGCGGCGCAAACGGAACGTAGTCGATGGAATAGACCTCAGCCGAGAGCGAAATAAAGTGGTAGTGTCCACCTGCCCACGAAATCCCGTAACCAATCACCAGTCCAATCGCCGTCCCAATCACCCCGATCAGCACACCTTGCGCGATGAACACCCGCCGGATCTGCGCCTTCTTCGTCCCCAGCGACATGAGCACCGCGATGTCCTTAGTCTTCTCCATGACCATCATGATCAGCGAGATCAGAATGTTGAGCGCGGCCACGAACACGATCAATCCGATCGTGATAAAGGTCACCACCCGCTCCAACCGCAGCGCGCGGAACAAAGGCTTGTTCTGCTCCATCCAACTGGTGGCCATGAAACCGTGGCTTCCTGAAGCTGCATCAGCGGCCTGTTCGAGCTGCCGGGCAACGTCACCCGCCAGGTAAATATCGTCGATCTTGAACTGGATCACCGAGATCACGTCGCCTAGACCAAACAATTGCTGCGCGTCCCCCAACCGGATGAACGCCCACGACGAGTCGTAATCGTAAAAGCCCGAGTTAAAAATTCCGGCGACGTGGAAGCGTATGTACTTCGGCACCATGCCAAAGGGCGTCAGTTCGCCCTGCGGCGAAGTCACTAACACGACCGAGCCGACGGTCGCGCCAATCTCCTCCGCCATGTCTTTGCCCAGAATAATCGGAGGCATGGCCGCGACGCGCTGCTGCACTCCCGCCAGGTCGTCGGGAGACTCCGATTGTGTAGAGCGGGCGCCCTCGCCCGCTGTCGTTGTATTTGATTTTGTATTTGTATTTGAATTTGTATTTGAATTTGTATTTGAACTTGTATTCGATTTTGTTTTTGTTTCTTCGGACGGTACTGCTCCAACCCTAGGCGCTTCCTCCAACTCCGCCGCCGATCCCAACGTCACCGAGTTCAGCAGATCGCTGACCCTCCGCTCATATCGCGGCAGCATCCCCTTCAGCACCGCCCCGCGTGCCCGCGGCCCGCGCGAGATCAGCACCTGCTCGTAAATCGCCGGCGCCGCCGCCACCACGTGAGGCTCCTTCGACAACTTTTCCAGCAGCGGACGCCAATCGCGCATTCCGTCGCTCTCTACTCGCAGCAGACTGATGTGAGCCGTCGATCCCAACAGCCGCGCCTGCAGGTCCTGCCGAAATCCGTTGTTGATCGCCAAAGCGACGATCAACGAAGCCACGCCCGCCGCCACTCCCAGAACGGAGATGCCCGTAATGACGCCAATAAACGCCTGGCGGCGTTTGGCGCGCAAATACCGGGTTGCCACGAAGAGTTCGAAGCGCATGAGAAACAGCCGTCAGCTCTCAGCTATCAGACTTCACTCAAAGCGGATTATAGCTGCCGCTGCGGGAACACTCTTGGGAGAATGGCTGGCACGGAGCTCCGATAGGCGCGGTAATCCTCGCCGAACCTTTTTTCCAGTTCAGCATCTTCCATCCGAATCATGACTGCTCCAGAAATTACCGCAAATGCCGTTAACCACCAGCAGACCGCGAGACCAGTGGCGATACTCACTCCGGACATTTCGCAGAGGTACGCCAGGTAGACAGGGTGTCGGACTCGCGAACGAATGCCTGTGGTGATCAAACGCTGCTCGCGATTGGCGCGGTGAAGTTCGGGCACTCCACCGAGTTGTTTGGCGCTGAAATTCTTGAGGGATTGCGAGTGAATGCAGAGGCCGGTTGCGAACAGCGCCAGCCCTGCGATCCAGGACCAGTTTGTGTGGTACAGGAGTACGTTTCGCCACGGGCTCGTGACCGAAGCAACAGCTGCCCACATGGTCATCCATGCCGGCAGCAGTAAGACATAGGGCGAATGTCGCCATGCGCGCCACTTCTGCGCGAACGGATGAATCATCAGCCAGAAGGCGGGGACGGTCGAATAAGCCACGCAGGCCAGCCATCCGATAACCTGCAGCCATTGAAGCATGCGCGGATTCTAGCAGGCGGTCATCACAGGTGCGTCGTTCAGTATTTACTGACGGCTGATAGCTGACGGCTGGGTACTGCTTCCTGCTATCCTTTTTCCTCATGTCTCCCATTCTGACCAGTGTGCTGCTCGGGCTGACGGCGGCGGGCGCGAACGTGTTCGGCGGCGCCATCATCGTCCAGCGGAATTGGGAGCGTTCCTACCTCCGCTATTTCGTCGCGCTCGGAGCTGGTTTCATGTTGGCGACGGCGTTAGCCGAGATGGTGCCCGAGAGCATTCAGCTCCGCGGCTCTTATGCTGGCTTCCTCATCCTCGGCGGATACCTGCTCGTCCATTTCTTCGAACATACCGTCACCCCGCACTTCCATTTCGGAGAAGAGACCCACGCCGACGAGTTCGTCCACGCTCACAAAGGCTACTCGGTCCTGATCGGACTGCTGATTCACACGTTTTTCGACGGCATCGCCATCGCTTCGGGCTTTCTCGTCTCCCCCGCGCTCGGCTGGATCATCTTCATCGCAGTCTTTCTCCACAAAATTCCCGAAGGTTTCACCATCTCCTCCGTAATGCTAGCCAGCGGCCGAAGCCGTGCTTTTTCCTGGGGAGCCTCCGTCGCCCTCGGCGTTGCCACCGTAGCCGGAGTCATGACCATGGCGGTATTCCGGTACGAAGTCGCCTTTGGGCTGCCGCTATCGGCGGGCGTTACGATCTATGTCGCGGCGTCGGATCTGATTCCCGAGGTGAACAAGGAGCCGGGAGTGAAGATGGCGTTACTGGTCTTTGTCGGTGCGGCTTGTATGTTTTTGCTGGATCGGTTCTTTCATGTTCATTGAAAATACTCGCTAATCAGCCATGGCAATGGCTTGCTTTGGCCTGCCTCCTTTGCGCCCATTTTCCCGCGCGGCCTTTTTCTTGGCGGGACTTTTCGCCGCCCCTCCGCCACGCCCTATCGCCGCCATCCACTCCTTGTTGCCATAGATGTGCCGGAGCAAACTCGGGACGTGATAATCGACGTCAAGCGCCGGCCAATGGAGCCCTGTCCCGTTCCCAAGAATTTCTACGCGCGCAATTTGCGCTCGGGTTGCCGATTGCAATCCTTGTAGCTGCTCCCGCGGAATCATATGACGCCGGCCGTCTCGCAACTTCAAGATGAGCATATCCAGTCCCGCACCCGGTCTATACTCCACCTCGGTCACACGCGGCTCTCCCTGCACCCGTCTGGCGCGTTCAATGGCGCGGTTGATCTCGGCGTCGCTGGTGACAATTTTGTGCGCCGCTGCTTGCTTGTTGTCCTCAACTTTCCGTCGCACCGTTTTATGCTTCCCCATAGATGTTCTCCCACAAGGCTACGAGTTCCTCAAAGTGCAGAGCCGCGGCACGCAGAATTTTCTTCACGTCCGATCGCTTCGCATTGGCGGGCCGAACCGCATCGTAGCGTTTCGCTAGCGCCACGTTCCCGTCGAGCTGAAGATCGACAACCGCCTCGGTTTCACTGGCAAAGCCATGAACATGACGGGGCGGATGATCGTTCGAGTAAACGACAAATCGAATACCGCCAAACCTCAGCGAGCCCACGAAGTCATTATAACCCAAGCGACGGTTGGGTTAATAGAAACTTTTTGTTTGGCTGGCTGCGGGGCGGGCAGAGTGCCGCCGCTTCGAATCTGATTCCGGCTGTGAATAAGGAACCGGGCGTGAGGATGGCTTCACTCGTGTTTGTCGGGACGGCTTGCATGTTTTTGCTGGATCGGTTCTTCCATGTGCACTAGAAAAAGTACCCAGTACTCAGTAACCAGAAACACCTACTCCGGCAGGGATGCAATCAGCCCGTTCAGAATTCTTCCTACTTCATGAACTTTCTGCAGCAAGCCTTCCGTGGATGGATGATCCGCATAGCCCAGACGCTCAGCCAGGAGGAGTTGGGTTTCGAACTCGGCTAGAGAACCTGCGGAATGACGCAGGAAATGACGGAATTCTTTGTGGCTATGGTGCGCCTGGCCCTCGGCGATATTGCTTGGCACAGAAACGGCTGCACGGCGAAGCTGATCGGTAAGGCTGTACACTTCGCGCTTCGGAAATGTGTCAGTCAGCTTGTAAATCTCCGCGACCATGTCCATGGCCGTCTGCCAGACGACAAGATCCTTGAAATGTTGCGCCATGGGCTTGTCGCTTTACTTGGTACTGGATACTGGGGACTGGGTACTGGTGTTACCCGCTGTGCCTGATGTGCATCACATCCCCATCCTGCACAATGTATTCTTTGCCTTCCAGTCGCAGCGTGCCTTTAGCTCGCGCATTCGCTTCGGAACCCGCTTCCAGCAGTTGATCCCAGCGAATCGTTTCGGCTCTTATGAAGTGCTTCTCCAGGTCAGAGTGGATGGCGCCGGCGCCGTTTTGGGCGCGCGTGTTTAGAGGGATGGTCCAGGCGCGGCACTCATCTTCACCAGCAGTAAAAAATGAAATCAGTCCCAGCAGGTGATAGCTCTTCCGGATCAGCCGCGAAAGTCCGCTCTCCGTCAGCCCATAGCTCCCCAGGAATTCCGCCGCGTCTTCGTCGCTCATCTCGGCCAACTCCGCTTCCACCTTGCCGCAGATCGCACTCGCTCCCGCATTCGGACGCGCCGCCACCTCGCTCAGCTTATATTTCTCGACCGCAGCTTCCAGATCTTTGCCGAGCTCGGTGCTTTCTCCAATGTTGAGCACGTAAAGCATCGGCTTCTCGCTCAAAAACATGAATCCGCGAATGCGCTTCTTGTCTTCGGGCGTCATCTCCATTTCGCGCAACGGCTTTTCGGTTTCGAGAAACGCTTTCGCTTTGATCAGCAGTTCGTTTTCTTTTTCCAGCTCTGGCGTCTTCATCTTCTTCAGGTCTTTTTCGAGGCGCTCCAGCCGTTTTTCGATCTGGCCCAAATCGCTGACCATCAGGTCGAACTCGACATTTTTGATGTCGCGCAGCGGATCGATGGGATGGACCAGCGGAACTTCGTCGCTCTCAAATGCGCGCAACACATGAATCAGCGCATCCACCTGCCGCAGATGGCCGATGTAAGCAGTCTCTTTCAGCGCATCCTGCCCGATGGCGCCAACGTCCACATACTCCACTGAAGCGTGCGTCAGCTTCTTCGGGTTGTAGAGCGCGGCCAGTTTGTCGAGGCGCTCGTCGGGAACCTTGGCGACTCCGATGTGCGCTTCGCGAGGATTCGAGTATGCGCCCTCAGAGAGGCGGACCTTGGTCAGGATTCCAAACAGGGATGTCTTGCCGACTTGCGGCAGACCGATGATGCCAGTTTTCATGACGACGGCTCTCAGCTTTCAGTTATTAGCGATCAGTGCAGTCAAAGAATAAATCATCACGGGCAATACTTATACGCGCTCCGAGGATTGCGCGGTCGTGCTACGCTCGGCAGAATGCGCGCCCCAATCATGATTCGTCGCCGGAGGCCTCTCCAACTCGCGCCAGCGCGAAGGCTAATGACCGTTATTCTGTGCAGCGCCTGCTCTTCAGCTCAAACTTTGGCAGCTCAAACCTCGACGCAGACTCCACCTCAAAGTCCGATGCAAACTCATTTTCGTTTGCAGACGCGCGAAACCATCGAGGCTCGCTTGAAGTCATTTTCAGACAAGAACGACGAACGCGAAGCCTTGATTCGGAAATGGCTTGCCGAGTCGGGATGCAAGGATCCGAATCTCTCCGAGCAGGCGCTCGACCGCAGGCTCCCTCCCAATGTTCTCTGCGTCCTGCCCGGCGAATCGCAGGAGGCGATCGTGATCAGCGCCCATACCGACAAGGTTGAGGCTTTTGGCGACGGCGTCGTCGACAACTGGACAGGCGCGGTATTGCTGCCCGCGCTGCTTTACAGCCTCAGCGCGCAGCCGCCTCATCACACGCTGATCTTTATCGGATTTTCAGGCGAGGAGAAAGGCCTCGTCGGTTCCCGCTACTACGCCGATCACCTCACCAGCGACCAGCGCGCGCGTATAGAAGCCGTGGTTAATTTCGACAGTCTGGGCTTGGGGCCAACCGAGGTCTGGGCATCGCGTGCCGACAAAGTTCTGCTTGATGCGTTGTCTGTGATCGCGCGGGCGAGCAAGCTTCCCGTCAGCGTGATGAACCCGGAGCACGGAGCCAGCGCCGATTCCGAATCGTTCGCCCGCTACCACATCCCGCGCATCACCCTGCACTCGGTGACGCCGAAGACCTGGTCGATTCTCCATTCGCCGTTCGACAAGATGGATGCTATCAAGATGGACGATTACTACGACAGCTACAAACTGATCGCGGAGTATCTCGCCTATCTCGACGACGCGCTCAAGCCCGCGCCTCCTCCGAAGTCAGGAACGATGTCACAGTAGCGACACTCGAGGGTCATTTTAAGAATTGTCATCCCGAGCGCGAAGAGAGATCTGTAGTAAGAATTATCATCCCGAGCGAAGCGAAGGCTCTGCAGTTCGCGGCACAATGCAGATCCCTCGCTCCGCTCGGAATGACAAAAGCTTAGTTGTTAAGGGTATTCATCGGAATGCCGCCGCCGTCGCATATAACGCAACCAGCCCTAGCAGCAACACGCCCTCTTCAAACTTCTCCGACCACACATGCAGTCGATCGAATTCACGGCGCAGGGGATTGTCGAGCGGGACATTATCGATCACGCCCACCTCGGCGCGAATGGCGTGCATTTTCGGAGAGATGGCAAATTGCGAGATTACCGTCAGCAGCAACATCAGCACGATGAGAAGATGCCGTCCCGCCAGCGGATGCGCATCGCCGGAAGCCAACCGGCTGTGCAGCATGGACGCAAAAAGAAAAACGACTCCCGAAACAATCGCCATGTAGTGCAGCAAATCGAGCGAGTGTCCGACGACCGATCCGGCCATGTGGCGAGTGGGTAGAAGCCCCGGAGAAAAAGCGATCGGCGCTTCAACGAAGGCGAGAAAAATGATGCCTCCGATCCAGACGACAAGCGACAACAGAATGAGGAAACGTAGAAAGGACATGAGCGAGATTATAGAACTATCGAGCGAGTAAACTCGATCTGATTGAAATCTCATCGTCCCGCCACTTTTCGATTCAAGGCACTGGCCAATGCGGCAGCAGCCCGCACGGTAACGGAGATTGGATGAAATACTTTTTCTGGATCGCCGTCATCCTCGCGATAGGTGTAGCGGGTTGGCGCCTTGTTGAGCCTGAAATCACCAATATGGTCTTTCAGGACGAACTGCGTGATTCGGCGGCGCAACTAGGCTGGCGTACGGGAGTGACTCCGCCAAATTCGGACGAGGAAATTCGCAACATCGTAATTCGGAAGGCGGCAAAGCATGGCATTCAACTCGATCCTATGCAGGTGATCGTTCGACACGCCGGAACTGGCGAGTATATGACTTGGTATGTCGCGGTCAACTACGCTGTGCCGGTGAATCTGCTCGTCTACTCTTTCAACTTGCACTTCAATCCGACGAGCAAGGGCGACAAATAAAAACGCTAGAGAGGTAAGCAGCCTGCCTTGATCAATTGCGCACTGTGGTTGGAATCGAACTGAGAACCGGCTACACCGGCACCGGTACGCTCTCCACGATCTCGCGCAGCACCTGCTCGGCCTGCTCAGATTTTTTCAGAGTGGAAGTGTACAGCGAGCTTACAACCACGCGATGGGCGAAGACGGAAACCACCAACGGCTTGAAGTCTTCGGGCGTGCAATAATCGCGGCCTTCGAGAAACGCCATGGCCTGGGCCGCGCGGTAGAGCATCTGCGATCCGCGCGGCGAAACTCCGAGCGAAAGATACTCTGACTCTCGGGTCTTGGTAACAATGTTCAGCAGGTAGGTGATGAGCGATTCGTCCACATGGACTCGCGCTACCGCTTGCTGAATCTCGACGACATCGGCGGCATTGAGCACGGGACGCAAGTTCTCCAGTTGTGCGACGCCCGCCTCGGCTCGCAAGATCTCGCGCTCGGCGTTGCCCTCGGGATATCCCATGCGAACGCGCATCAGGAAACGATCGAGTTGCGACTCGGGCAAGGGATAGGTGCCGTGGTGCTCGACGGGATTCTGCGTCGCCAGGACCAGGAATGGTTGCGGCAGCGGATAAGAATGTGCGTCGATAGTGACTTGGCCCTCGTTCATGGCCTCAAGCAGGGCGGATTGCGTCTTCGGAGTTGTGCGGTTGATTTCGTCGGCCAACAAAACATTGGCGAAAACCGGGCCGCGTTTGAATTCGAATTTCTGTTCAATCGCCGAATAAATCGAGATGCCCAGCACGTCCGAGGGCAACATGTCGCTGGTGAACTGGATGCGCTGAAACGAGCAGTCGATCGCACGGGCCAGCGCCTGGCCGAGCGTGGTCTTCCCGACTCCCGGAACCCCTTCGATCAGCAGGTGGCCTTTGGCGAAAATGGAGACCAGCGCCAGGCGAAGAACATCGTCTTTGCCGCGGATGACGCGCCGCAGCGATTTTTCCAGTTCGGCTGCGCGAGTTGAGGCTGCGCTCGCTGCTTGTGCTGACATTGCTTGAATTTTACTATGCAGCGTACGCTAGAAGCTGTTACCAGAGTCATAGGCGCGTCATAAGCGTGCCCGCTTGGTCGCCCTTCATTCGATTTACTCACATCCGCGCCCAGCTTTTCGCGGGATGTATCGGGCTCGCGCCGTTGCAACGCAGCCCTCTGAAGACATACATAATCGCCGCTATACCATTGTTCCGATGGCCTCTTCTTGCGCTCGCATTGTCGGCGCTGGCAACCGCGCAACTGAAGGAACCACCCATGAGTCATCACGCTCGCGGCACCTTTGCAGTAAGAGTTGAAGCCCTCACCCCCGCGCCTGCGGAAGGAATTTCGCGATTTTCCATCGATAAGGAGATTCATGGCGATCTCGAAGCGACCACGAAGGGCGAAATGTTTTCCGCCGGAGACCCGAAAAGTGGCACCGCTGGATACGTCGCGATTGAGGTTGTGACTGGAACTCTCGCGGGCAGGCACGGCGCTTTCGCGCTCCAGCATTCGGCAACAATGGATCAGGCTGGGCGGAAGATGTCGGTCATCATCGTTCCGGGTTCTGGCACCGGAGGCCTCAAAGGGATTTCAGGAACTTTTGACGTCCAGATTGCGAATGGAAGCACTCGTACGATCTGGAGTACAGGTTGCCAGAATAGCGCAACGTTATCGCGCGGCGTTCACCTCTCCACGCTCGATGATTGGCTCAGGGACGTAAACTGCGATTCCTCGTAATCGAACAAGTCATCCGTTCGATTCGAAGGGATTACACAGCTTAGGTCTTGAATTGTCCAAAATCCGCCGGCCGTCCCGTCAACCGCTCGATTCTTTTCGCGGTCGGTGGATGGGTGGAGAACAGGCTTCCAAAACTCATTCCACCCAACAGCGGCGCAATGATAAATAGATGCGCCGTCGAAGGGCTCGCGATCAGCGGCCGCTGCTGGGAATAATTTTCAATTTTCGCCAGCGCGCTGGCGAGCGCATAAGGATTGCCCGTCCAGTGCGCGCCCGTATCGTCAGCTCCGTACTCACGCGACCGAGACACGGCTAGCTGAATCAGCATCGCTGCGAAAGGCGCCAGAAAAATCATGGCGATGGATGCGATGGCGCTCCCTCCCCCGCGGTCCTCGCGCTCGCCTCGCATGCCGCCTAAAATCATTCCCCATTTTGCGATCGAAGCAAGATAAGTGATGGCCCCAGCAAGCGTGGCGGCGATCGAACTGATCAGGATGTCGCGGTTGCGAACGTGGCCGAGTTCATGCGCCAGCACACCTTCGAGTTCGTCGTCGGTCAGCAATCGCAGGATGCCTTGAGTTACTGCGACAGACGCGTGATTCGGATTGCGTCCCGTGGCGAAGGCATTGGGCGAATCGGTCGGGATCACATAGACCTTGGGCATCGGCAAGTTCACCTTCTGCGCCAGTCGCTCCACGATGTTATAGACGCGCGGCAGGTCTTCGCGGCTCACCGGTTGCGCCCGGTAGGTGGCGAGCGCGATCTTGTCGGAGAAAAAATAGGAAACGAAATTCATGACAGCAGCAAAAGCGAGCGCCAACAGCATTCCGTTCTGACCGCCAAAGGCGCGCCCTGCCACCATCAGCAGCAGGGTCATGACCGTGAGCAGAAGTGTGGTCTTGAATACGTTGTTCATAGGAATTGCCTCAAAACGATTGCCCTCAGGATGACGGCTCAACCCACTTTGTTAAATTAGATGCTTGGCCGCAGGATTTGGGCTCTGGGACGGCAGCTTCGCCTGTGCCGGAGGCAAAAGAAATCCAGCATGCGAGCAGAGCGGTTCCCTTGACGAACCACTCTCAAATTAAGCCGACTCGCGCGACGCTGAACCGATTCGCTTACTTGGGTGGCGTCGTCGCGCTGGGTGCAGCGTTCGTTGGCGGTGCTGCCGCGCTCGACGAAGCCGGCGGAGTCACGATTGGCTGCAAGCTCGTGGCCGGAGGCACGCTCGGGGGTGGTGGCGCCACCAGCGCCGCTTTGGCCGAGGCTGGCAGTTTGTCGGCATTCGCCAGCAGGATTGACATCTGCCACATCTGCGTTTCCGAAAGCGATTTGCTGAAACCGGGCATTCCCGTCAGGCGGATGCCATTCGCGATCTTCCAGTAAGTTTCGCCCGCCTCATCGTCGGTCACGCCTTTTCCCTGGAAAAGCTGCGGGGGGTGTGGATACATTCCGGTTGCAATCGCCGTCTTCGGCGATAGCGGCAGCCCATGGCACACGCCACAATGCTGCTGGTACAGCTCCGCGCCTGCGAGGTAGTTGGCTTCCGTCGTCGGGATGGGAACGATTTTCGGCATCTCTTTCGCGATGCGCGCATTCAAAACCTTGTGCGCAAGAAAATTCTCAAAGGGCATGTCGGAGTCGGTGGTCGCAACCGGTGCGCTCCCACTGGTGAAATACATGTAGACCCCGAGGGGCACAAGGATGAGACCGAGCACCAGTCCGGCGAAAAATTTCACGGGTTAGTTCCTGCCTTTCTGAATTTCATACTGTACCACTGCGAATCCGCATCCAAGATAGTTTAATCTCATCGCGTTGCCTGGACGGGTCCGGCAGCGCGCTGGTCGGCTAAGATCGTTCGGAGGATTACGGCAAATATGAGAATTGCAAGCGTGGCGAGCGCATTTCCCCAACATTACTACTCCCAGGAGTTGTTGCTGGCAGCTCTGCAGGAATATTGGGGAGATCAGATCGAAAACCCGCATGTGCTGCGCCGCCTGCATCGCCACGTGGGCGTCGACGGCCGATTCCTCTCGCTTCCCAAAGAAGAATATCTCAAGATCAAAACCTGGGGAGAGGCCAATCGGCATTGGATTCGCACTGCCAAAGAACTCGGCGCGAAAGCAGTCACCAGCGCACTCGCGGACGCCGGTTTGCACGGACGAACTCTCGGCGCATTCTTTTTTACGTCGGTCACCGGAATTTCCAGTCCGTCGATTGACGCGCTCCTCATCAACCAGCTTGGCCTGTGCGCGAACATTCGCCGCGTTCCGATTTTTGGGCTCGGTTGTGTCGCGGGTGCAGCCGGAATTTCCCGCGCCGCCGATTATGTTCGAGCTTATCCCGATCAGTGCGCACTGGTGCTTTCGGTGGAACTTTGCTCTCTTACGCTGCAGCGCGGGGATGTCTCAATGGCCAACCTCATCTCGGCGGGACTGTTCGGCGACGGCGCCGCTGCGGTGATCGTCGCGGGCGCCGATTGCGGACTCCCCGGTCCCACCATCCTCGCCACCCGCTCCGTCTTCTATCCTGATACCGAAGAAATGATGGGCTGGGACGTCTCCGAAAAAGGATTTCGCATTGTTCTCTCCCGCGACATTCCGGAACTCGTTCGCAACAATCTGGCGCGCGACCTCGACGACTTTCTCGCCACTCGCGGCTTAACCCGCGCTGATATCCAGAGCTGGGCCTTGCATACGGGAGGCCCCAAGATTCTCGAAGCGACCGCCGACGCTCTCGGCTTGAAGAATGGCCAACTGGATGTTTCCTGGGAATGCCTGCGCAGGACTGGCAACCTGTCTTCGGCCTCGGTGCTCGTCGTGCTCGAAGAAGTCATGAAAAATCGTCGCCCTGCTCCTGGAACCCTCGGCCTACTCGCCGCCATGGGGCCGGGATTTTGCTCTGAATTTGTTCTGCTCGAGTGGTAGCCCGCACTCTACGAAACCGCGTTTCCCCTCTTCGCGAATGCCAGTCGATCGCGCTAGCCGTGGTCAGAGCCCTTGCAGCGCACGGGTTCTGGCGTCTTCCAAGCGCAAGGACAAGATAACTTCGTTTCTAATAATCGCCGCCCCACTGGTTACTTTCTTCCGATAACTGTGAGTTACTAACAATTCCTGCGTGTGGACAATGTGTCCATTGAATGACAAACAGTCTGCACAGTTTTTCACTTTCCCGTTTCCACAATAGGCAAGTCCTTGCAACCACGGATGCTGATTTTCTTAGCCATTGGCATTGCGGTTGCACTCATATGTAGCGTCCTCCCCGCTAGAAAATGTCTGTTGCTAGTTGAATCATTAGAAACCTTGTGCCTGGAGGCCCCATGTCGTCTCGTACCCGCTCTCTCTTGTCCTTGTTCGCAGCCCTGTCTCTGTCCGCGCTGGCTTCGGCCGACTCCATCCCTTTCACTACGATGAGCGTCCGCTCCAACGCGTTCGACAACGCTCACACGGACTCCGTCCGCCTCTCGACGAATACCGGAACCGCGACGCCCGTGACGGCGCCTTCGATCAGCCGCACGTCCGGTGCGAACTGGATTGCCGAGTCCGCTGGCGCGCCCGCAAAACAGGTTCTGGCCAAGAGCGATGCCACCACGCATTCCACCTTCGGTGGCGCGATCCACGGGACCCTCAGCCACAGAAACGGCGAGTGGGCCCAATGGAATAAGGGAAATCCCTCGCCGCTCGCCGCGCCCGAACCGGGTGGCTTGATGCTGCTTTCGACCGGCCTGCTCGGAGTCGCGGGACTACTGCGCCGCCGCGCGGCGCGCGAATAATCTTCGCGACCGCTCCAGGGTTTTCGCAAATCAACTTTTCCTCGTTGTTGATCGCCGTTGCCGGTGAAAAATCCGGCTGCGGCTTTTTTCTTTTCCCCTGTAACTTCCAGCGGGCAGCAACATCCTATAGCTGCCCCGGCGGAATCGCCGGCGATCCATCCCAGGGAACAAACTTCACAGGAGAGATGAAAACCATGAAAAATTCGATACTGAAACTGATGTCGGTCGCCATGCTGTTCGGCGCCATGGCCTTCGCTCAATCGGGCGATGCCATGAAACAGGACAACATGAAGAACGATCAGATGCAAAACGACAAGGCGAAAACCGGAGATACCATGAAGAAGGACGACATGGCCAAGGACTCGTCCAAGAAAAAGAAATCCAAGAAGGCCAAGAAGAGCAATGACAGCATGAAGAAAGACGAGATGAAGTCCGACGACACCATGAAGCACTAAGCAAGGCAGGTGTTAAGTGTTGGGCCTTAGAGTTTTGGGTGTTAGGTGTCAGGTCCCAGGGAACCGCTAACCGATTTTCCTAAGACCTGAGACCTGGCACCTTTTCTTTATTCCTGATACTCGGGCTCACGCTTCCAACCGGAAAGCATCGAATAGAAATTCGACCATCCATGCAGCAGAACCATCATGAGGTGGCCGGGAATAAATGCAAGAAACCCGCACATCGCTGCGAAATGCCAGATCCGCGTCAAGTGAAACCCGCCGAATGCGAATGCCAGCCATGAGAACTGGGCCGGCTTGAACAGAACGATTCCAGTCAATAGCGAAAGCGCGCCAAATCCCACGGTCGAGGTGTATGCCAGCTTTTGCAGCGGATTGTACTGTCCCATTGCCGCCGGCTTAGGGCCAAACAGAAAATAATGCTTCGCCATCGGCCACACGCCGGGAATATCCCGCGGCGTAAACAGCATGGTTCGGTAGTGCCCGCTGACAACCTGATACCCGAGATAGAACACGCCGCTGGCGGCAAACAACCACATAAAGGTGAAATGCCACTGCAACGCTCCACCAAGCCATCCGCCGAGCGTCAATGACTTGGGAATGTCGAGCAGAACTTTTTCTGGAATCTTCGGGCCAAAGCTTGGGAAGGCGCGGAAAATCCGCAGTCCGCTCGTCACCATCACGAACAGGCTGATGGCATTCACCCAATGCGTGATGCGAATCGGCAGCGGATGCTCATAGGCAGCGCGCACCAAGTCCGGCCCCTCTGCTTGCGCTGGCGACTCTTCCGGCAATTCCTGGTCTGCCGGTACTGGGATGGCGGTCGCGCCGGGTTCAGTCTCCTCGGCCACCATCTCAATCTTCTCCACAATCCCTTCAACCGGGCTCCCTTCCCCGCCCGCCGCCCGCCCCGTTTCCTCTTCTGCTCGGGGAGGAGTCTTTTTCACCGGTTCATCATTCTGGCCTTTGTTCGCTCCACCCGCCATCACAGTCCTCCGAACCAGCTATAGCCCTGGTCTTCCCAGTAGCCGGTTTTGCCAGGCTTTAGAACATTGGTGACTCGAACCGTGTCGAGATATTTGGCCTGTTTGTATCCCAGTTTGGTCGGCATCTGCAGCCGCAAGGGCGCGCCGTGCATGCGGTCCAGCGGCGCTCCATACATCTCGTAACACATCAGCGACTGCGGATGCAGCGCCGATGCCATGTCAATCGATTCGTAATAATCGTCCGCGCACTCGACTTCGAGAAAGTTGGCGTTTGTGTTTGCGCCCACCAGTTTCAGAAAATCCGAAATGCGCGCGCCCCCAAACGAGCCGATCACGTCCCAGCCCTCGACACAGACATGGCGCGTGTTGTGGGTTTTCTTGGGCAGCGCCTGAATCTGCGCCAGCGTATATTCCCCCGGACGCTGCACATCTCCCTCGACCGTCAGCGTCCACTTCTCCAGATCGACCTCCGGGTCGAGCACGTCATAGCCGTTGTAAGGAAACTTCGCAAAAGGAACGACTTCGGAATCCGAATACTCCTGCGCCAGATGCCGCGAGCGGAATAACTCGCCCGCCGCCCAGTCGCTGAAACGGACTCCCGCCGCAACCAGCCGGTCGCTGACCTTGGGGAATGCAAATACTCCCAACGCAGCGATCGGTGCCAGCTTGAGCAACTGACGGCGGCTCCGCCGCTTGAGTTCCTTGTCTTCGAGTCGAGTGATCATGTTCGTCCTGACAATAGCGCCCCAGAGAGCAGACCTTAGCACAAATGGGATGCGAACACCGAAAGTAAGTTACAAGGTCGCCGGGCGCGGAACGTTTGCCGTCCATTGCATGCGAACTGCCCCTCGATCCGAAAGCATTCCTGCGTCCCCATCACCGCGTGTCACGTCGCACACGGCCGCGTTCGTGAGGACACGCAACTCCGCCCAAGATCGCCGCTAACTCCACTATTGTCAATCGCTTGAATCTGGCTCTCTGCTTGCTTTTTCTCCTGGCGAGAGCGGTTCAACGCTACAAGGAGAAGGCGATGAAACAGGTAAACCGCAAGGCAAGCAAGCAGAGACACGTTATCTGGATTTTTACCCTCCTGATGACTACTGCGCTGGCCCTGACCACCCACGGCGCAGCGCTGCAAGTTTCGGCTCCGGCGCAGCCGGGTTCAAAGTCTCCAGACTTCAAAAATATCGCCGCCCCGACCATGCTCGCTAAAACCACCGTGCACTGGATGCTCGTCAGCATCCCCGACCGCAAGTTGGCCCTGTTCGCCAATGGAAAACTCGTTCGCGTCTATCCCGTCGCGGTCGGCAAGAGTTCCACTCCCAGCCCGGTGGGCGAATTCAAGATCGTCAACCACGTCTCGAACCCCACCTACTACCACAAGGGCAAGGTCATTGCCGCCGGCGCGGGCAACCCCTTAGGCACGCGCTGGATGGGACTGAGCGCCAAGGGTTACGGAATCCACGGCACCAACCAGCCGAACTCGATCGGTCACGCCGCCTCCACGGGATGCATTCGCATGAGCAAGCCCGATCTCGAGGAACTCTTCACGATCGTCGACGTCGGCGACACCGTTCAGATTCGCTCCGAACGCGACGAACAGGTCGCTTCAGTATTCGGATCTGGACCGGGCGCTGACTCGGAGAGCACAACCATCGCGCAAGGAACAGCCGAATCGAATTCCATCGGCGGACAGTAATCGTCGACTTTCATCGCGAGATGAGGTCGTGCCTCGTCTCAGAGGTCAAGAACACGGAGGCAATCATGGAAACGATGCTGCAAGGCCTGGTCATTATCGGCGGTCTGACATTCTCGCTGGCCGCTTCTTTATTGATCGAGGAACTCATCTTCGGACAAATCGTCAGCGTGGCGTTCGCCCGCCGCCCGGAAAGTAACGCACGCTCTTCCAAGAGCGCAACCAAGAATTGAAAGGACACTCCAATGCTGCTGCTAAAGTCTTTGTTGCTCAGCGCGGGAATCGCAATGTTTGTGATCGCCGCTGCGATTCTCTCTTACGACGCGTATCAATTGATCGCCTATCGGCGCAAACGTCTCGATTTCGATCCCGCGTCCGGCGCGCCCGAACCCGCTCCATCCATGCGCTGGCGCATTCCGGTTGCGCTCGTAATGCTGGCCTGGGCTCCCCTGCTCATTTCCGCGGGCATCGTAATCGTCCCCAGCGGAATGGCTGGCGTGCGCGTCAGCCAGACCCGCGGCACGCTCCCCGGCACGCTCTATCCCGGCGTGCACTTCGTAACGCCACTCATCGAGCGTGTCGAACTGTTCAATACCCGCGACCAGTTGTTCACCACCGGAATCAGCGAAGACGGCCTCGCCAAAGGCGTAGCGAAAGGTCAAGCGCTCCACGTCCAGGCCAAAGAAGGACTCACCCTCGGCCTCGCCATCACTGTGCGTTACCAGATCGACCCGAAACGCCTCGACTACATTGAAGCCAACCTGCCCCAACCCCTGGAGAAGGAAATTGTCCCCCCCGTCGTCGCCACCGCCTGGCGCGAACTGGTGCCGGGCTACACCGTTCGCGAAGTGTTCTCGACCAAGCGCGAAGAAGTTCGCCAGCGCTCCGCTGAAATCATTCGCAAACGCCTCGGCGCTGACGGCATCGTGGTGAAAGAAGTCATGCTGCGCGACATCGATCTTCCCCAGGAATACGCCAAGGGCTTGGAGTCGCTGTTGTTGAAGGAACAGGAAAACGACCGCATGGGCGTGGAGACCGAAATTCACCAGAAGCAAGTGAAAATCGCCGAGGCCGACGCCGATGCCACCAAAGTTCAGGAAGTGAAACAGGCGGAGGGACAAGCCGCCGTCCGCGTCCTCCAGGCCAAAAGCGAAGCCGATGCCATGCAATACACGCTTCCGCTGAAGCAGAAGCAGATCGAGCAGTCCAAGCTCGAAGCCGAAGCCCGCAAGGAAGCCACCGTGAAGAACGCCGAGGCCGCCGGCGAGGCCAAGCTCATCGACAGCAAAGCCGAAATGGAGCGCCGCAAACTTCTCGCGCAAGCCGAAGCCGAGCGCATCCGTCTGACCGCCGCCGCTGACGCCGAACGCATGACCAGCGAGAGTGCAATTCTCAAACAGAATCCGCTGCTCATCAACAAAATCGTCGCCGAGCGCCTCTCCGACAAATTGCAGATCATGATGGTGCCTGCGGATGGCAAATTTTTCTTCACCAACGACGTCTTGCGCGGCATGGGCGCGCCCGGCCATATCAGCCAGGCCGAGGACGCGGAAGGTTCCGGTGAAAAGCCCTAACCCGGTACCCGGATCGGCCGGCCTGGAGGCGGACCATTCGTCCGCCTCCACTTGAAAATAACAATCTCACCCGGTAACGCTTCCGTGACCCAATGAACCGGCCATCTTTCATCCCGCGTTATAATCGCCGCATCCTGCACATGCGAGGGCGAGCGTCCAGCGGTCTGCGGCTAGGTTGGACTTGGTTATTACTCGCAATTGTTTTTCTTCCGTCTCACCTATTCGCCTCGGCCCTGGCCGACACGGCTCGCCAACTGGCGCATAAGATCGCTTCGCTCTCCGGTCCCGGCGCGGTTGCGCTCGAAGTGACGAATCGTTCCTCGCTCGATGACAAATCCGTACGCGAAGTGCGAAGCGCTCTCGAAGCGCAGTTGCAAGCTGACGGTGTCCGCAGCGCCAAACCCGAGCAGGCGATGGGGACAATCACAGTCCTTCTCTCCGAGAATCTCCGCGAATATGTTTGGACCGCCGAAATCGCGCTCGGCTCCGACGAAACAAAAGTCGCGTTGGTCTGGTCGCCGCGACTGTCGACTGGAACTCAGACCGCAGCCGCGTTGCCCATTGTTCTGAAGACAACTTTCATCTTCGCAAGACAACAGCCCATGCTCGACATCGCTCAAGTCGATATGCCCGGAGGGTCGCGGCTGATCGCGCTCGGAGAAGACGCGGTCTCCATCTATCGTCACCAGTCTGCGAATCCGTCTGAACGCTGGGACCTCGAAGCCTCCCTGCCGATCGTGCACTCGCGCCCCTTTCCTCGTGACTTGCGCGGACGATTGCTCCTGCGCCGCGATCATCTGTTTGACGTCTACCTACCGGGAACGCTATGCCGGTCCAGCTCTGCCGCGCCCCTTATGCTCGCTTGCGACAACAGCGATGACCCCTGGCCCCTTACGCCCGAGAACCCCAGCGTGCGCGCCTTCTTCGCGCCCTCGCGAAATTTCTTTACCGGAGCGCTTTCTCCCGGCATAGGTAAGGTTGCGAACGTTCCTGCCTTCTATTCGGCCGCCTCGCTTCCGCATTCCACTTACATCCTATGGGCGTTCGCTGCCGTCGATGGTTCGTTGCATCTGTTGGATGGCATCAGCGACCAGGCGATCCGCGCCGTGAAGTGGGGCAGCGACCTCGCCACAGTCAACTCCAACTGCGGGTCCGGCTCGCAATTGATCGTTTCGAAATCCGACAATAGCGACTACGCTGATACGGATCACGACAGCCTGCGGGCCTATGAAGTCCCCGACCGCGATCCAGTGGCCGTCAGTTCGCCAGTAAACTTCGAAGGCCGAATCGTCGCCCTGTGGCAAGAAAGCGGTGGCAACGGCGCAACCGCAATCGTCCGACGAAAAGACACAGGATGGTATGAAGCGCATCGTGTATCGATTTCTTGCAGCAATTAATTTCGCGAGCACAGGAACCGCTTCTGTGGGGACGGACGCCCTCGCCCGTCCAAGCCGAGCGAAGCTCGGCACCTGCCGTCGGCATCGTCCTTCAGCCCGCCGTACCCTGCTGTCTGCCGCGTTGATCGTAACCGCGATCACGAGCGCCACCGCCGAAACGCGCCCTCACTACGGCGGAACGCTGCGCGTCATCCTGCAATCGGCTCCCAACGCGCTCGCAATTCCCGCCAACTCAACTCCCGCCGAGTACTGGGATCTCACTCGCGCTCTCTCGCTGATCGGCGACTCTCTGGTCACGCTTGACTCTGAGGCTCGCCCGCAACCCGCGCTGGCCACGGCTTGGCACAGCGACTCCAGCGCTCGCCACTGGCAATTCACTCTGCGAAGCGCGGTGAAATTCCACGACGGCAGCCCGGCCACGCCCGCATCCATCGCCCAGATTCTAGGCGCGCTTCATCCCGGCTGGACCGTGCACGCGTCAGCCGCTTCATTGTCCATCGACAGCGAGGCGCCTCTGCCTTCGCTGCTCGCCGAGTTGTCCCTGCCGCGCAATCTCTTGCTCAAGCACAATAACAATGGTCTTCCCGTCGGCACCGGCCCGTTCTTAGTCGCCGGATGGCAGCCGGCAAAACTGCTCAAACTGGCCGCCAATGAAGACAGTTGGGCTGGCCGCCCCTTTGTGGATGCCGTCGAAATCGAATTCGGCAAATCGCCGCGCGACCAATCCATCGCGCTCGAACTCAACAAAACCGATTGGATCGAGGCCGCACCGCAAGCAGCAACCGGATCGCAGCATCGCAGCGAGTCGTCATTGTCGCTGCCGGTGGAGTTGCTGGCGCTGGTTTTCTCTCCCAACTCCCAGGCTCGCGACCCTCGCCTGCGCCAGGCGCTCGCGCTCGCCATCGATCGCAGGCCCATTCAGTCGGTGCTTTTGAAAGGTGCGGGCGAACCCGCCGCCAGCATTCTTCCCAATTGGATGACCGGCTACAGCGCTGTGTTTTCCGCTCCACCGAATCCGCAACGCGCGCGCACCCTGCTCTCGGATTCGCGGCCTCCCGCGCTTAATCTGAGCTACGACCCGTCCGACCCGCAAGCCCAGCTCATCGCCGAACGCATCGCGCTCAACGCCCGCGAAGTCGGCCTCGCCCTTCAGGTCTCGCTGTCAGCACCCGAGGATATTCGCCTGGTGCGCGTCGTGTTGCCCAGTCCCGATGCCGCAACCTCGCTCGCCGAAGCGGCCCGGCAACTGGGCTTGCCCCCGCTCGAATCCTCGACGCTTCGCTCCAATTCTTTGGACGACCTCTATCAAGCCGAGCGCAGTCTGCTCGACGGTTCCGCCGTCATCCCCCTCTTTCATCTGCCGCTGGCGAGCGCAGCCGGCCCGCGTCTCCGTGGCTGGGTACGTGGCTGGGTACTTGGTCAACTGGGCGAGTGGAACCAGGCGGGATTTTCGGTGGCTGACGTTTGGCTCGCCGACTCGCGGCCGGAAACAGGCACGCGATGAGCTTTCGCAAGAAGCTTCTCCTCCTCTTTGCGGCCACCGTCCTGCTTTGCGTCGCAGTGATTTCGGCATCCGTGTACAGCACCATTCGCCGCACCTTCGAGCAGGCAGATCGCGATCGCGCCAATGCGGTTGCCGCTCAGTTCCGATCCGAGTTTCAGCGGAGAGGGCAGGAGGTCGCCCGAAAGGTCGAGTCCGTTGCTGTCAGCGAGGCGGTACAGCGTGTCGCGCTCGACATGAACCGCGGCGTTACCGACTCCGGCGAGTACGTGAGCGAAGCGCACACCCTGGCCGCGCAACAGCAACTCGACTTTCTCGAACTCGTGGACGATCGTGGCATCGTCCTTTCGTCGGCGCAGTGGCAAGCCAAGTTCGGTTATCCCGAGGCCGCGATTCCCGAGGGAAAGCTCCCCGCAGATACCGTTCAGGCTGGCCCCTTTCTCAAGCGTGAAGAGCTGTCAGATGGCCCCACCCTTGGTCTGTTCGCTGTGCGCGCTGCCCGCGTAGGAGAACGGCCCTTCTACGTGATCGGTGGCGTGCGACTCGACCAGCAATTTCTCCTGAGCTTAGACGTCCCCGCTGGAAATCGCGTCTTGCTCTATCAGAATCTCGAAGCAAAATGGAATCCCAAGTCGCTGCTCGATTTGAATGGCCCTGCCGCCGGAGTCGACCAACTCGTTCCTCTGGTGGCCGAAGTTCGCGAATCTTTGCAGGAATCTCAAGCCGTAATCCACTGGACTTCCGATCCCGCCGATGCCGAAGTCTTTCACGCCATCCCGCTCACCGGCCCATTCACCGCCCCCAGCCCGACTTCATCCAATCCGAATGCGCCAGGTCAAAGCTCGACGAACCAGCAATTGCTCGGCGTTCTGCTGGTCGGCAGTTCGCGGCGGCCGCTGATCGAATTGCAGCGGCAGATCATCTCCACTGCCCTGTTGGTCGGCGGAATCGGAATTCTCGTCGCCGTGCTGGCCAGCCTCTGGTTCGCTGCCCGCGTCACTCGTCCCGTCGTCTCGCTGGCTGAGGCCGCGCGCCGCGTCGCGGCCGGCGATCTCTACGCAAAAGTCGAAGTCGAGTCGAACGATGAACTGGGCGAGTTAGCGGCGTCGTTCAACCGCATGACGGAAGATCTCGTGCAACAAAAAGATCGGGCCGTACAGGCCGAGCGCGTCGCCGCTTGGCGCGAACTGGCTCGCCGATTGGCGCACGAATTAAAAAATCCGCTCTTCCCCTTGCAGGTCACGGTAGAAAACTTGCTGCGCGCCCGCCAGAAGTCTCCCGAAATGTTCGACGAAGTCTTTCGCGAAAGCACAGCCACCTTGCTCTCCGAAATCAACAACCTGAAAACCATCATCGGCCGCTTCAGCGAGTTCTCCAGAATGCCGCAGCCCCAGCGCCAGACCGCGCAAATCAACGACGTTGTACGCTCGGTGCTGCGCGTATTCCATGCCCAATTGCAGCAGAACAGCCAGATTGCTGTGCAGACGGATCTGGCCGAGGCCCTGCCCGAAATTTCCGCCGACCCCGATCTGTTGCATCGCGCGCTGCAGAACTTAGTGCTCAACGCCATCGATGCCATGCCCCAGGGTGGCACGTTGACAATTCGCACCGCGGCCCTTGGTGATCGAAACGAAGATCGCATCGAACTCGCCGTATCCGACACCGGCTCTGGTCTGACGCCGGAAGAATGTCAACGCTTGTTCACTCCGTATTACACGACCAAACAGCATGGCACCGGGCTTGGCCTCGCGATTGTCCAGTCCGTGGTGAGCGATCACGGTGGAACCATTTCCGTCGCCAGCAGAAAAGATGATGGAACCACGTTTCGCATTGAATTACCTTGCGGTTTCTCGGCGCCCTCGGCGTCTCTGCGGTAGATTTGGATTGGAATTTTAGTTGAGGTCAGACTTGAGGCCCACGACCGTGCCACAAAAAGCGTATCTACTCATCGTCGACGACGAACCCAACACGCTGGCTTCGTTGTCGCGCGCCTTTCGTCTCGAAGGCCATGAAGCCACCGTCTGCGACAATGCCAACAAAGCCCTTGAACTGGCCAGGTCGCAGTCTTTCGACTTGATCCTCTCCGACGTGGTCATGCCCGGCAAAGACGGCCTCACTCTTCTCGAAGAACTCAAAGCCCAAAGCGTGCCCACTCCCGTCGTCATGATGTCGGGCCAGGCGCACATCGAAATGGCCGTGAAAGCCACGCGTCTCGGCGCTCTCGACTTTCTCGAAAAACCGATCTCCACCGAAAAGCTCCTGCTCACCGTCGAAAACGCTCTCAAACTCGGACGCCTCGAACGTGAAAATCGCGATCTGGCAAGCCGTCTCGGTAAACACGAAATCGTCTGGCAAGGCGCCACCATGCGCCGCGCGATGGCGCAAGTCGAACGCGTCGCCGCCAGCGAAACTCGCGTCTGCATTCTCGGCGAGACCGGCACCGGAAAAGAACTCGTCGCCCGCACTCTCCACGAGCGCAGCCCGCGTGCCGGAGGACCATTCGTCACGCTGAACTGCGCCGCCGTTCCCGCCGAGTTGATCGAATCCGAACTCTTCGGCCACGAAAAAGGATCCTTCACCGGAGCCGCCGCCCGCCATCTCGGCAAGTTCGAGCAGGCCCAGCACGGCACCATCTTTCTCGACGAAATCGGCGACATGCCCCTCACCATGCAAGCCAAACTGCTGCGCGTGCTCGAAGAAGGAGAGGTAGAACGCATCGGCGGCGAACGCCCCATCACCATCGACGTCCGCGTCGTCGTCGCCACCCACCGCGATCTCGAAACGCAGGTCCGCGACGGCAAATTCCGCCAGGATTTATTTCACCGCATCTTCGTCTTTCCCTTGCGCCTGCCTCCGTTGCGCGAACGCCGCGAAGACATTCCCGCGTTGATCGAGCACTTTGCGAAGCAAGTCAGCGCCATCAACGGATGGAAGCCGATGCTCTTCACCGCCGACGCAATCTCCGCGCTGCAAGAACAGCCCTGGCCCGGCAATGTCCGCGAACTTCGAAACGCCGTCGAACGCCTGATGTTGCTGGCAACCTCCAACGAAGTCTCCGCCGAAACCGTAGCGCAAGCCCTGCCCACGTCCGTAGTCGCACCCGACTCCACGTCATGCACCGGCCCGTTAGGCGACCGCGTCCGCGCCTTCGAAAAACAAACCATCCTCGCGGAGTTGAAACGCAACCACCACCAGATCTCAAACACCGCACGCGCGCTGGGACTCGAGCGCTCGCATCTTTATAAGAAAGCTGAGCAGGTTGGGATTGACTTGAAAGCCGCGAAGAGCGAAGGCGAACGCTAAGTCCGTTTGCATTTTCCCCACGTCCCAGACGACAATCAGACCGTGCCCAGCGCCAGCTTTTATCAGGATCCGCAAACCGTTACCCCGTTTCGTCCCGGCGCGCTCGTCATCGCGACGCTCGCTAACCCGCGCGAAAAGTTTTGGGGCGCCATTCTCTATCTCGCTCCCGAAGGCCTCAGCCTGCGCGGCGTCGACATCGCCGGCTTCGACGACCTGGCCTCGCAGATCAAGAACGGCGAACCCTTTACTTCCGGCGTCGTCTTCTTTCCCATGCACCGCGTCGAGCGCATGGAACTCGATCTTCCCGAGGGCGACATCCTCTCGCTCGCCCAGCGTTTCGCGCAGAAGACCGGACAAGATCCCGCGCCCATTCTCGCCAGCGAGTTTCTCGCCCATTCCGCAGGGCACACCGGGGGAGAGAAGCCTCGGTGAACCTGCGGCAGATCCTCACCGCGCCCAACCAGCTCACGCTGTTGCGGATGATTTTCCTTCCCTTCATCGTCATCAACCTGGTGAAGCACGATTTCAAATGGGCCCTCGCCCTCTTCGTCCTCGCCGGATTGAGCGACGGACTCGATGGCCTGCTCGCACGCACCCTGCATCAGCAAACCCTTCTCGGCCAGTATCTCGATCCCATCGCCGACAAACTGCTCATGAGCACCATGTTTCTCGTGCTTTCGATTGAGCAGCGCCAGTTGGTTCCCTGGAAATACACCATCCTGGTTTTCAGCCGCGACATCTCCATTCTTCTGATCAGCGGCGTCCTCTTCATGATTGCCGGACTGCGCGATTTTCGCCCCAGCATCTTCGGCAAGGCCAACACCTTCGCCCAGGTCGCCGCAATTTTCTTCGTGCTGCTGATGCTGGTCGAGCCCATCGTCCTGGTCGACGACATGGTCAAGATTTTCCTGCGCGCAACCTTCATCTTCACCATCGTCTCCGCCGTGCACTACGCATTTCTGGTGCAGCATCGCCTGCGCACGCACTCCCAGCCCTCGCTCAAGCCATAGCGAGCGCCGCCCTTTCCTCTCACCCATTTGACCCTCATTCCGCCACGACCCTAGAATGAAAGGTTCCTGTTACGCGCGCGAACTCATCCATGCCTCTGCGTCTCTACAACACTCTCTCCGGCAAGATCGAAGACTTCCATCCCATCGACGGCAACCGCGTCCGCATGTATGCCTGCGGCCCCACCGTCTACGATTACGGCCACATCGGCAACTTTCGGACCTTTATTGCCGTCGATTTGCTCTATCGCTTTCTTCGTCAGAGCGGATACGACATCCGCTACGTCATGAACATCACCGACGTCGACGACAAAATCATTCGCAACTCCGCGCGCGACGGCGTCACCGTCCAGCAATACACCGCCAAATTCACCAAAGCTTTCCTGGAAGACTCTGCGACCCTAAGCATCGAACCGCCAGTTCTGGTGCGCGCCACCGAACACATCCAGCAGATGGCCGCATTCATCGCCGAACTGGTAAAAAAAGGCTTCGCCTACCGCACGGACGATGGCTCTTATTACTTTCACATCGCAAAGTTTCCCGAGTATGGCAAGCTCTCCAAGAAAGATTTTGCCGGCATGACCGACGGCGCGCGCGTCGACGTTGACGAATACGAAAAAGACAGCGCCCGCGACTTCGCCCTCTGGAAGGCTCCCAAGCCCGGCGAAGCCTCATGGGACACCGCCATCGGCCCCGGCCGTCCTGGCTGGCACATTGAGTGCTCCGTCATGTCGATGGAGGAACTCGGCCCCAGCTTCGACCTCCACGCTGGCGGCGAAGATTTGATCTTCCCGCATCATGAAAACGAAATCGCGCAGTCCGAAGCCCTCAGCGGACAGCAGTTCGCCCGCTATTGGTTCCACGCGCGGTTTCTGCTCGTCGAAGGCCAGAAGATGTCCAAGAGTCTCGGAAATTTTTTCACCGTCCGCGACTTGATCTTGCGTGGCCACAAGCCCTCGTCAATCCGCTGGCTCCTCACTCAGGTCCCCTATCGCAACCAGTTGAACTTCACCTTCGAAGGTCTCAAGGCCGCGGCCAGTTCGGTCGAGAAACTTCGCAACTTCCGCTTCCGCCTGGAGAATACCGCAAGAGAACTTGCAAAAGGCACGGATGGGAAGCGCACGACTTCAGTCGTGCCGTCAGGAAGCGCCACAGACGCGGCTTCAGTCGCTGAGGGACAACGACCACTGCCCTCACTGTCCGCCCTGGCACACGAAACGGCCGCACGCATCGCCGCCGCCCTCAACGACGATCTCAACACCGCCGAAGCCCAGGGCGCAGTCTTTGACATGCTGCGCAAAGGCAATACTGCACTCGACGCCGCCGACCCTGGCCAGAACAAAATCAGCCACGACGACGTTCAAGCCTTGCTGACTACGCTAAACCAGTTCGATGCCATCTTCGCCGTCCTGAAAGACGACGACCAACCAAAGATGAGAGCCATCCTCGACTGGGCCAAGGCCGAAGGCCGCGAAAACGAAATCAGCCCTGAGTTACAAGAGATCGCCGGCTCCGCGCAGTTAGCCGACGAACAAGTCAATCAGAAACTCGCCGAAATGGAATCCGCCAGAAAAGCGCGCAATTTCAAAGCCTCCGACGCTCTTCGCGCCGAACTGACCGCCGCCGGCATCATCGTAGAAAACACAAAAGAAGGCGTCCGCTGGCGAAGAAAGTGAAGAAGATTTTGTAATTTGGCAATTTTGTAATTTGTTAATTTCATAAACCGAACTTTGGCGCTGGCGAATCGTGGTTTTTAGAATTACAAAATTACCCGATTACAAAATTACAAAATGCTCTCCCTCGACGAATATCTAGCCGAAGCCGAACGCGCCCACGGCCACCTCTGCGCCGGACAAGTATTAGGCGTTCGCCTCGCCATGCTGGGTCTGCACACATTGGGCATCCAAGATCCGCGGGGCAATCGAGAAGACCGCAAGCGCCTGGTCACATTCGTCGAAATCGACCGCTGCGCCACCGACGCCATCGCCGTGGTCACGGGATGCCGTCTCGGTAAGCGCGCTCTGAAATTCCGCGACTGGGGAAAAATGGCTGCAACCTTTGTCGATCTCGCTTCCCCCCTCGAAGAAAACGGGGAGGACACGACCGCAAACGGGAACGTGGCGACTGTCGCGAACGGGAAGGGCGCGACTTTAGTCGTGCCGTCGGGAACGGCAAAACAGGCGGCTTTAGCCGCTGAGGGGCATCGGCCGCCGGGTGCCCCACTCAAACCCTCCCTTGGCTTGAGTGGGCCCACAGCCGGCCACTGCTACAAAGCCATCCGCATCGCCGCCAAGGAATCGTCCAAAGCCCTGGCCCGCTCCATGCATCCCGAAATCGCCGACAAGAACCGGCAGCAAATGCTCGCCTATCGCGAGATGCCGGACGACGACTTATTCACCCAGCAGTGGGTCAAGGTCGAACTCCCCCCCGAAGAATTCCCCGGATACAAAGCCGACCGCATCGTCTGCGCCAAATGCGGCGAAGGCATCAATTTTCACCGAGAAGTATTACGCGAAGGCCAGGTGTTATGTCACGCCTGCGCTGGCGGAAAGTACTACGAGCCGCTGTAAGTCGTGAGGGCTGCTGCACGATATAGCAGTTATCACTGCAGCAAACGCTATTTGAGAATCTGTGCCACGTTTTTCGACGACCGGGTGCCCACTTCTCGCGGTTTTCGAGACCTGGAATTTCTACCCCCACATTCAATCGACAATGGGCGAACGACTAACGACCAACCACCAACGACGCCCTCTCATACCCATGCGCCACTCGCAACAAAGTCCCCTCATCAAAGTGCCGGGCAAATAACTGCAACCCAATCGGCAGCGTCTCGTGATTCTCGCCGCACGGAACCGAGATCCCCGGAATGCCGGCCAAGTTAGCAGTTACGGTGTAGATATCGGCGAGATACATGGCCAGCGGATCATTCACCTTCTCGCCCAACTTAAAAGCAGCAGTAGGGCAAGTCGGCGCAGCAATTACATCTACTTTCTTGAACGCTTCGTCGAAGTCGCGCGTCAGCAGCGTGCGCACTTTTTGCGCCTTTAGATAGTAGGCATCGTAGTAACCGGCGCTCAGCGCGTAAGTGCCCAGCATGATGCGGCGTTTCACTTCCATGCCAAATCCACCGTCGCGAGTTTGCCGGTACATTTCAGATAACGTCTTCGCGGCCTTCGCCCGGAATCCATATCGCACACCATCAAAGCGCGCCAAGTTTGCCGAAGCTTCGGCAGTCGCAACAATGTAGTAAGTCGGAATCGCGTACTCGGTATGCGGCAACGAAACCGGCACAATTTCGCATCCCAACTCCGCCAACTTCTGAATCGCAGCCTCCACCGCCGAGCGAACTTCTGGGTCAAGCCCCTCGCCAAAATATTCCTTCGCGACGCCGACTCGCAGGCCCTTCACCGGCTTCTCCAGTTCTGCGACATAATCGGGCACCGCAACTTCCGCCGAGGTCGAATCCATCGGGTCGCGCCCCGCAATCGTGCGCAGCACCAGCGCGACTTCCTTCACCGATTTTGCAAATGGGCCGATGTGATCGAGCGACGAGGCAAACGCAATCAGCCCATAGCGCGATACACGACCATAAGTCGGCTTCAAACCGACCACGCCGCAAAACGATGCTGGCTGGCGAATCGATCCGCCCGTGTCGGAGCCGAGCGTTGCGACCGCCATTTCCGCCGCCACCGCCGCAGCCGAACCGCCCGATGATCCTCCCGGCACGCGGCTCTTGTCGCGCGGATTGTGCACCGGACGGTAAGCCGAATTCTCATTCGACGATCCCATGGCAAACTCATCGCAATTCAGCTTGCCCAGAATCACCGCGCCCGCCGCTTCCAGTCGCGCCACGGCCGTGCAGTCGTACGGAGGAATAAAATTTTCAAGAATTTTCGAACCGGCAGTCGTGCGCACTCCGCGTGTGACCATCACGTCTTTGATCGCAATCGGAACGCCCGCCATCGGTGGCAAAGGCTTCCCCGCCATGGCCATCGCATCGATGCGCCCGGCCTGCACCAGCGCCCGATCTTCGCACAGCGTCAGAAATGCGCCAATCTCGGAATCTTCTTTTCGAATGCGCGCGTAGAAATCCTGCGCCAGCGCGGTCGCAGTCGTCCGACGCTCGGCAATCGCGCTGCTTACATCATCGATCGTCGCCGGGGATGCCATCTATCTCTCAATCACTTTCGGAACCTCAAAAAATGTTCCATCCGTGTCGGGAGCGTTTCTTACGGCAACATCGTGGGGCAGCGATTCCCGCAGACCGTCCTTCACATCTTCGCGGATGGCGTACGCGAAGCGGTCGCTTCCCTGTCGCGACTGGTCCACGCCATATCGATCGGAAACCTGAGCCATGGGCGCAACTTTGTCGGTATCCAGTTCGCCGAGCCGCGCCACATATTCAAGTATGGAATTCAAATCACGGAGCATTCGACCGCGCTCATCTTCGGTCAATTCGAGGTTGGCAAGATCAGCCACGTAGGCGACGTCTTTTTCGGTGACCTTCATAATCCTGCAGCCTTCACCACGAATTCAATCCGCGTCACCGCCGTGCCCGAATACTTGTTGATCGACGCCAGGTAGCGCGGCGCCAGGTCCGTCAGTTCACGGCGCCAACCTGCGTCGGCGACTTCCACTCGCAGAATGCCGTCCGAGAAACTCACCGCCCGCGTGCGCTCGGCCACGGCGCTGCCACACGCAACGGGCCATGCCATCAAGGCGCTTTCGCTTGCTGGTGCGCGATGCAGGGCCTTCGCGATGATCGTTTCGAGAGCAATGGTGGAGCGGTTCAAGGCTTACTCCCGAATCGCGGATGCGATTCGAAAAAACGATTGTAGCATCGCGGAACGCAGCGGCCCCTGCGGATTACGAAGCTGCGCCTGCGGCCACCTTGGCGCGCTTCTTGGCAATCTTGCGCAGATGCGTTGCCGAATACAGACTGCCCCGGCAACTTGCCGTCCGGCACAAACATGGAGCGTCATCTTCGCCATCGTAGAGGTTATAGTCGTAGGTCAGTTCTTCGCCCGCTTCAATATCGCGGAGCGCGATGATCCACATTTTGCCCCGGATCTGATCGGTTTCACAATTCGGACTGCAGGAATGGTTGACAAAGGCAGCCACGCCAAAGCCGTCGATAATCTTTTTGCCGCCGTCCAGCCCGAACAGATACGTGTTTTCAAAGTCGTCGTAGAGGTCGTCGGCCTGCTCGCAGGTGAGGTATTCTCCGACATATTCCACGATCAGCGTTCCTTTGCGTATCGGACGCGTGGTGTAGCAGCCATAGGAGTGAATGCGGGACTGGCGAATAATGAGGGTCATGGCTTTCAAATTTGCAGAGTACATGCTCGCGGAAATTTAGTAATTTTGCAATTTGGTAATTTGGTAATCTACAACCTGGTGATTTGGTCGGGCCACGTCCAGGCTAGAATCGGCCAAATCTGGATTCAATGGCTTTCTAATTACAAAAATTGCAACATTACAAAATCATATGGCTCATCTGCATCCACCGCGATTTCTGAAGATTGTCGACGACGCCAAGCAGCGCGTCCGCGAAACCAACGTCGCCGAAGTCAAAGCCCGGCTTGATCGCGGCGAGAAGTTCGTTCTTGTCGATGTGCGCGAGGACCGTGAATTCGCCGTCGACCACTTGCCTGGCGCAGTCCACCTTGGCAAGGGCATTATCGAGCGCGACATTGAGGGCCAGTATCCCGATCTGCAGACGCCGCTCGTGCTCTATTGCGGCGGCGGTTTCCGCTCCGCCCTGGCCGCTGACAATTTGCAGAAGATGGGATACACCAACGTCATCTCGATGGATGGCGGGATTCGCGATTGGCGCGAAAAAGGGTTCCCTCTCGAGAAGTAGTGTCTCCCAGTGGAACTGCCGCGCTCCGCCCAGCGTTCACGGCCGTTGTCGCCGCTCCCAAAAGCGGCCCAGCGTCCTCCGGTTTGCATACCACCCGCTTCTCTGAAAAAATACACTTACACGTAAAGGTGGGGTTTCAACGATGTCTACAATTGGAAGCTTTGCGCTGCTGCTGGCGCTCGGCCTTAGTGCGTATTCTTTCCTCGCAGGCTTCTTAGCATTATTCGGCAAGGATGCCATGTCGGCTCGCTTGGGCGAAACCGCCCGCCGCGCCGGAATTGCCACGTTCGGCGCCGTGCTGCTCGCCGGCCTCGTTCTGGTGCTGGCCGCGTTCAACAACGACTTCTCCATCGCCTACATCTTCCATCACAGCAACCGCGATTTGCCCGCCGCTTACAAGTTCGCCGTGCTCTGGTCTGGCCAGGAAGGTTCGCTGCTGTTCTGGTCGCTGCTGCTGGCTGGGTACGGATTCGTTCTCCGCTTGCGCTACAAGACCGATCAGCGACTGTTCGCCTACGCTTCCGTGATCATCGCCTCGGTGCAGGTTTTCTTTCTGTTGATCTTGAACTTTGCCGCGCTCCCCTTTGGCATCATGCAGGGCGCGCTGCCCGCCGATGGCAGCGGGCTGAATCCACTCTTGCAGTATCCCGAGATGGTCATCCACCCTCCCATGCTCTACCTCGGATACGTCGGCTTCACCGTCCCCTTCGCCTTCGCTCTGGGCGCGCTCATCATGAAGTATCCCGGTGAGAAATGGATTCATATCACTCGCCGCTGGACCATGGTCACCTGGTGCTTTCTCACCATCGGGGTCTTCCTAGGTGCGCACTGGGCTTATGCCGTCCTCGGTTGGGGCGGTTACTGGGGCTGGGATCCCGTCGAAAACGCCTCGCTCATGCCGTGGCTGACCGGTACAGCGTTTCTGCATTCCGTCATGATGCAGGAAAAACGCGGCATGCTGAAAGTCTGGAACATGGCGCTCATCTTCGCGACCTTCCTGCTCTCCATGCTCGGAACTTTCCTCACACGCTCCGGCGTGATCAGTTCGGTGCACGCCTTCGCGCAATCCTCCATCGGAACCTGGTTCCTGGTCTTCATCGGGCTGACCCTCGCGGTCTGCAGTTTCTTCCTGGTGGCAAACCGCTCGAACCTCAAATCCGAACATAAGCTGGAGTCGCTCGTCTCCCGCGAATCGAGTTTTCTGTTCAACAATCTTCTTCTGCTCGTCGTCTGCTTCACCATTTTGTGGGGAACATTCTTTCCGATCCTCTCGGAATTCGTGCAGGGCCACAAAGTTACTGTCGGCCCTCCGTTTTTCAATCGCGTCGCCATCCCTGTTGCCTTGTTGCTCATGCTGCTCACCGCGGTCGGCCCTTTGCTCGCCTGGCGTAAGACGTCCATCGAGAGCCTCAAGCGCAATTTCCTCTTCCCCACCATCGGTTCGCTCGCCGTCGGCGGCATGATGATCCTGTTTGGCGTCCGTCCATGGGAAGACCCATCGTATTTCTATGCGACCATGGCCGCCGTTCTTTCGGCGCTGGTCATCTTCACCATCATTTCCGAGTTCGTCCGCGGAGGCCGCGTCATTGCTGGCAAAAGCCAGATGAATCTGCTCTCCGCCATGGTTCATCTTTACCACCGCAACACGCGCCGCTACGGCGGCTACGTCGTTCACTTCGGCGTCGCCCTCGTCGTGATCGGAATCCTCGGCACGCCCTTCAACAAAGAAGTTGAAAAAGAAATGGGCTTTGGCGACAAAATCAACATCGGCCCCTACACTCTCGTCTGCCAGTCCTACACGCAGGATGACAATCCCAACTATGCTAACGAGTGGGCCATTATCAACGTATTTAGGGGCGGCAAGCAGATTACGACCATGTATCCCGAGCGCCGTTTCTACAAGGCCAGCGGACAGCCGCAAACCCTGCCACGCATTTATCCCAGCTTCCGCGAAGACTTGTTTTTGGTCACCGACGTCTACCTCGTCTACGAAGGCAAGAACGACACCACAGGCCGTCCCATCATTAAAGCGCATTTGAATCCACTGGTTCCCTGGATTTGGATTGGCCTGATCATCATGGTCTTCGGCACCATCATCGCTCTTATTCCGAACGCCCTCCCCGTGCGCGTCACAGAGGCCGTGCCCACTCGCACCCCGGCACAGGTAGGAGCAGGTGATTGAAATGAAAGCGCCGATTTCTATCGCGAGTTGTCATCCTGAGCGAAGCGAAGGACCTGCTCTTTACCGCAAACTGAGGAACTCTCAGCGTCGCTGGCTGCTGACGGCCACGCTCGCCGTCGCGGTTGTCTTTCTCATGGGCGCCGGCGACAATTCCGCCCGCTTCAAAGACCTCGGCCATCGCATGATGTGCACCTGCGGATGCGGCCAGGTCCTCCTCGAGTGCAACCACGTCGGCTGCCAGTCCTCCGATAAAATGCGCGATCAACTACAGGCCGCGCTCGACAAAGGCAACAACGACGACCTGATCCTCCAAGGCTTTGTCCAGGAATACGGCCCCACGGTCGTCGCCGCCCCAACCGCCACCGGCTTCAATCGCATCGCCTGGATCATGCCCTTCCTCGTCTTGGCTTTGGGCATCGCCTTCGCGATTCATATCGTGCGCTCGTGGAAAAGCCGCCCCGAACCCGCCCTCGCCGATGGCATTGTGATCCGGCCGGGCCGCGAACTCGACGAACTCCGCCAAAAAGCCAGAAAAGAGACCGACCTATGACAAGCACGTGTGGTGCGAGCGCCCTATCCCGCGAAAAGCCGCGATTACAGAAAATCGCCCGCCCCAAGGAGGCTGGCTTATGATCATCTTCGTCTGCGCCACCGTCACGCTAGCCTGTCTCTACTATGTTTTCTTCTTTCCCGGCGAAGTCTACTCCGGAGAAGAAATGACACGCCTAGGCTATCTCCGCGAGCGCAAAGAGGCCGTCTACGACAACCTGCGCGACCTGAATTTCGAATACAAAGCCGGCAAAGTGCCGGATGTGGACTATCAATCCATGCGTGGATCACTCGAAGAAGAAGCTGCCGCGATCATGGCGGAGATTGCGCGTCTGGAACAGGTTGAGGGTCTCGCATCCGCCTAGCAGGCATGTGCCCAAACAAGGTGTGGCAGCCCGTGCGGAGCAAAGTAGCGGCAGTTTCCTGCTGTCACCGCAATGACCGCTTTGACGCTCAGGAAATCCGCCTGTTAGACTGAATAATTGTCATCCTACCTTTAAGCGAAGAAGGAAGCCTGTGCGCGCAGAGACCCGGCATCAACTGAAACAGGACCGTTTTAGCAAAGTCACGATGGAAGCAGCGGGGAACGCCGCCCACTGGACCGTCGAACACCAGTCAAAACTTATTGCCGCTGTAATTGCGGTTGTGGTCGTTGCCGCGATTGGCTTCGGCGGCTGGTACTACATCAGCCAGCAGGACGAAAAGGCGAGCGCCGAACTTTCGACCGCGGTCCGAACTTTTGAAGCTCCCGTGCGTCCCGCCGGCATGCCCGCGCAGCCGGAGATGGAGAGCTTCGCCTCCGCGCAGGAACGCGCCACCGCTGCGAAAAAGCAGTTCCAAGAGATTGTGGATAAGTATCCGCGGACGCATACCGCCGATATGGCGCGCTACTTTGTGGGACTGGCTTCGGCGCAACTGAACGACAACGCGGCGGCGGAACACAATCTGCAGGAGGCAGCCAACTCTTCGAACACGGACTTAGCGGCGCTTGGCAAGCTGGCACTGGCATCGGTCTATAGCGCCGAGAAAAAGGACACGCAGGCCGTCGACTTGTATAAGCAGTTGATCGACAAGCCGACCGTTGTCGTCAGCAAAGCTACGGCTCAGCTGGAACTGGCCGGATTTTACGAGTCAACGAAGAAGCCCGACGAAGCCAAGAAACTCTACGACCAGATCGCCAAGGACAATCCGTCCTCGGAGGCAGCATCGCTGGCGCAGCGGCGAGCAGCAGCGCTGACCCAGTAGCCAGGCCGCCCTACCGAGCGGCGAAAGAACGGAGGCTCGCAATCAGCCGGTCGCAATCCTCGACCGTGTTGTAGACGTTCGGCGTCACCCGAATCGAACTCCCGCGGATGCTCACGAATACCTTCTCTTTTGCAAGCGCTTCCGGGAGTTCCCTGGGAATCGCTTCTTTCCTCCGCAGACACAGGTAGTGAGGCGCGCGCAACGATTCAGCGGGCGCGGAAAAACCCATTTCCGCAGCGGCTTGGGCCATCCTCCGATTAAGGACGCCCGTGGTTTCCGCGACCTCGACCACGTTCCACTCCAGCAACTGCTTCATCGCCTGCACCGCAGCCGGAAGCCCCGCAAAGTTCGAGCGTTCGCCCATATCAAAACGCCGCGCCCCCTTGTCGTAATCGTCCGTGTAAAGAATCAGGCTTGAAAAGTCGCGGGCATTAGCGCGCTGAATCCAGTTTTCCTCCAGCGGAATTCCGCCCTGCCACTTTGGCGCCACATACAGAAGGCCAACGGAGTAAGGTCCCAGGAGCCATTTGTAGCTGGCGGCAACCGCAAAATCGGGCTGGACGCTCTCTTGCAGATCGTCCTTCACACTGCGGGCGCTGAAGGGCAACGCGCCCAGCGACTGCGTCAGATCGAGAACGAGCGCCGCTCCGATCTTGCGGCACTCCGCGCCGATGCGGACCAGGTCGAGCATCCCGCCGCTGGCCCATTGCACGTGCGGCAGCGCGGCGATCGCCACCTCGGCGGTCAGCGCACTGAGAACGGCTGCAGTCCAGTCATTGTCTTCCGGCCAAGCGACAACCTTCAGAGACGCGCCGGTGTCTTCCGTCCGACGCTGCCAGGGATAGTAGTTGGATGGGAACTGCTCGGCGAGGACGAGAATGCTCTGCCCCCTTTTCACCGGCAAATTGCGCGCGGCGGCTGAGATGCCGTAACTGGCCGACGGGACGATGGCAATATCGTCAGCCGTGCATCCTACGATCTGCGCGGCGATGGCACGGAATTCGTCCGCGCCGCTGAAAAACTTATCGGGAGTGATTTTCCAAGGATGCGCTTTACGAATCAGGCCTTCCGTTCCCGCCTTGATCACCGGCTTCATCAGCGGCGACATGTAGGCGCAATTGAGATAGGCAACGTCGTCGGGGATGTCGAAGAGATGGCGCTGGCAGGGAAGCATAGGCTAGTCTTTGGCTTTGGATTTGGCATTCAGTGTATCAATCAGAAAGGGATTGCCGGACGATGACTCACATCAAATTTCGGGCTGCGTTTCTACTGTTGTGGGGATTGATACCGGCGGCCGCAGCGGCGCAAGCAGGCCAACCCGGTGGCAGCGGTTCCGTATACGCCGCCCCGCTGGCCTTCCGGCGCGCCGAACAATTAAAGCGCGGAATCAACGCCAGCGAATGGTTTGCGCAGGTGTACGACAAACGCGGATACACCCCCGAACATTTTCAGTCTTGGACGACGGCGGACGACATCGCTCTGATCAAATCCATGGGCTTCGATCACGTGCGGTTAAGCGTGAATCCGCAGCCCATGTTTGACGCGCGCGAGCCTAATAGCCTTCCAACGGAGTATTTGGTTTCTTTGGATGCAGCCGTGAAGATGATTTTGGATCACGGGCTCGCGGTCGTGATCGATCTGCATCCGGAGAGCGACTTCAAATCGCGGTTGGCGAAGGATGACGACTTTGTCGAGCGCTTTGCCGATTTCTGGCGAGCGCTGGCGGCGCATTATTCCGCATTCAGCCTGGATCGGGACCGCGTATTTCTTGAGATTCTGAATGAGCCGGAATTCACGGACCCGTATCGCTGGCTGGGCGTGCAGATGAAGCTGGCAGCGGCGATTCGCGAAGGTGCGCCGGGCCTCACCATCATCGCGGCCGGGGCGCGTTGGTCGGATGACGACGACCTTGTGTTTCAGGAGCCATTGCACGATCCAAACATTATTTACAACTTTCATTTCTACGAACCACATATCTTCACGCATCAAGGTGCGACGTGGAGCGCGTACTACTGGCACTGGCTGCGGGGTTTGAGGTATCCGTCAAGCCCGGAGTCAGCTGAACACGTCTCCGCTCTGGTGCCGGACGAAGTCGACCGGTTGCAGGTCATCCGCTATGGATACGAACACTGGGACGCGTTGCGAATTGAAGCGGAAGTGAAGCAGGCGTCCGAATGGGCGCGCCGCCGCGGCGTTCCGCTCGTGTGCAACGAATTTGGGGTGTACCGGGAGTACGCCGATCCCACGGACCGCGCGGCCTGGCTACATGACGTCCGGACCGCGCTTGAGCACAACGGGATTGGATGGACGATGTGGGACTACTCGGGATCGTTTGGCGTGGTTACGAAGAAGGATGGTAAAGCCGCAGCGGATGACACCGTGTTGCGCGCGCTTGGCCTCAAGTGAGGAACGGCTCTTGAACCGAGCGAGCGTCGCCTGCTCTGCTGCTACAATTTTTGGTTCCTGCGAAGACGCGGCTAGCCGCGTCTCTAAAACGAGGTGTCTTGATGCCGGATACTTTGCAACTCGCCAATCCCACGCCACTCACCACTCTCAGCGAAGACGAAATTTTGTTTCGCGACAACGTCCGGCAATTTGCCGAAGACAAAATTCGCCCGCTGGCGAAGGAGATGGATGAAAAGGCGGTCTTTGATCATGCCCTGCTCGATCAGTTCTTTCAGCTTGGCTTGATGGGCATCGAGATCCCCGAACAGTACGGCGGCGCGGGCGGCAAGTTTTTCGAAGCGATCCTGGCAGTGGAGGAATTTTCGCGGGCGGATGCTTCCGCCGGGGTCATCGTCGATGTGCAAAACACACTGGTCGCGAACGCGATTTTGCGCTGGGCCAGCGATGACCAGAAGAAACGCTACCTGCCTAAGATGGCTGCCGACACGGTCGGCGCTTACGCTTTGAGCGAAGCCGGATCGGGATCGGATGCATTTGCCTTGCAGACTAAGGCCGAACTCAAAGGCGGCGACTTCGTTCTCAACGGTCGCAAACTCTGGATCACAAACGGCAAAGAGGCGGGACTCTTCATCCTGTTTGCGACCATCGACGCGTCAAAAGGATACAAAGGAATTACCGCGTTCCTGATTGAGAAGAATTTTTCCGGATTTACCGTCGGCAAGAAAGAAGACAAGCTGGGAATTCGAGCGTCGTCCACCTGCGAACTGATTCTCGAAGATTGCCGCGTGCCCAAAGAGAATGTTCTCGGTGAGGTCGGCAAGGGATACAAGATCGCAATCGAGACCTTGAACGAAGGCCGCATCGGCATCGGCGCGCAGATGCTCGGCGTGGCCCGCGGGGCCTGGGAATACGCCGCCAAATATGCGCAGGAGCGCACCCAATTCGGCAAGCCGATTTCGGAATTCCAGGGCATTCAGTTTCAGATCGCGCAGATGGCCACCGAAATCGAAGCGGCGCGGCTGATGGTCTATAACGCCGCGCGCATGAAGGATGCTGGCGTGAATTTCGTGAAGGAAGCCGCCATGACGAAACTGTTTACGTCGCAAGTCGCGGAACGCGTGACCTCACTCGCCATCGAAGTCTACGGCGGATACGGGTTCACGAAAGACTATCCCGTAGAAAAATATTGGCGCGATGCGAAGATCGGAAAAATCTACGAAGGCACGTCGAACATGCAACTGGCAACGATTGCGAAACTAGTGATGAAGTAAGGTCGGAGGTTCGAGGTTTGAGTGCAAAGTTAGAAACAGCGCAGGCTTGAGGTTTCACCTCTGCAAGCAAACCTCTAACCTAGAACCTCTCTGTACTGACTCCGGAAATAGAGCAGTGGTTCGCCGTCGCGCACGACCACTTCTTCCACCTCGGCGATAAAGATCGTGTGATCGCCGGCGGGCTGCGCGGAATGCAACCGGCATTCAAGGTAAGCCAGAGCGCCCTGTAGAACCGGCGTGCCATGAGCGGTGCGGTCGAAGCGGGCGCCCGCGGTTTCCGGATGCTGATGAGTCTCCGCGGAGCGCGCGTAGTATTCCGAGATCGATTGCTGATCGTTGCGCAGCACGTTCACTCCGAAACGCTTGCGAGCATGAAGGTGAGCGTGGGTGCGCGCGCGGTGGTCGACGCATACCAAAACCAGCAGCGGGTCGAGGGAAACGGCGGTGAAGGCGTTGGCGGTCATGCCGTGGACTTCGCCATCCTGGTCAACAGTGATGACGGTGACGCCGGTCGCGAAACATCCCATTGCCTTGCGGAAATCATTGGGGTCAAGGCTCATGCGAAAACCTGCAGGGCGAAGCCTCGAATCGCCCGCCAACAACCTAGACGGGACAGAGATTCGCTCCGTCCGCTATCATCGTTGCAAAAGCCCGATAGGAATTCTGGCGAGTTTGAATGCAACGAGTTTCTAGGCAAAGACGTATGGCTACCTTTCTTCGCGATGCGCCCGGCGCAGCGGCTGAGTTGGCAAACGCCGGATCTCTGCCGCTCTCTCGTGAAACGGCTTGTCGACTGCTTCGAGCGGACGACGCCATGCTACCCTCCCTGCTCTCGGCGGCGCAAGTTGTCCGCGCCCGATTCAAACCTGGAATCGTCACCTATTCCCGCAAAGTCTTTCTCCCCCTGACGAATCTTTGCCGCGATTATTGCGGTTACTGTACCTTCCGCCGCGATGCCGTCGATCCCGGCGCTCATACCATGACGCCCGACGAGGTCATGGAAGTCGTACGCGCGGGCGAACGCATGGGGTGCACCGAAGCGTTGTTCAGCCTCGGAGACAAGCCCGAGTTGCTCTTTCCCGAAATGCGCGGCACTCTTCGGCACTTGGGCTATAAATCGACGCTGCATTACCTGGAGGCAATGTGCGAGAAGGTGCTTCGCGAGTCAAGCCTGCTGCCACATCCGAATCCTGGACTGATGAGCATGGAATGGCTGGAACGGCTGTCGCGCGTCGCTCCCAGCATCGGTCTGATGCTCGAAACGACGAGCCCCAGGCTGCTGGCGAAAGGCGCGGCGCATGACAATGCTCCCGACAAGGATCCCGCGAAGCGCCTGCGCGTCATCAAAGAGGCCGGACACCAGAAAATTCCTTTTACAACGGGAATTTTGATTGGCATTGGCGAGACCTTCGAAGAGCGGGTCGACGCGCTGATCGCGATCCGCGAGCTCCATGAGCGCTATGGCCATATCCAGGAAGTGATCGTGCAGAACTTCCGCGCCAAGGGTGGAACGCCAATGGCGCGTTGGCCCGAACCGGATCGCGGAGAGATGCTGCGCACGTTGGCCGTGGCTCGCCTGCTCATGCCACATATGAATATTCAAGCGCCGCCGAATCTTTCCGATCCTCACTATGCCGATCTGCTCGACGCAGGAATCAATGACTGGGGAGGAGTTTCGCCGCTCACGCCAGATTTTATCAATCCAGAAAAGCCGTGGCCCCACTTGGAAGAATTGCGGGAAAAGACAGAAGCGAAGGGATTTGAATTGCGGCAGCGGCTGCCGGTTTATCCTGAGTTCGCAACCCGAGCCGCGACCCGTAGCAATCTGCTCGCACAGCGTCTGCAGTCCGTCGCCGACGCTGAGGGCTATGCTCAAGTCAAGAGGGCGGCATGATCGCGGTTCTCACCGGCGGTACCGGCGGCGCCAAATTCGTGGATGGACTCCGCCAGATTATCCCACCCCAAGAACTCACGATCATCGTCAACACGGGCGATGACCTGCGGTGGTGGGGCCTATACGTTTCTCCCGATATCGATTCCATCACTTACGTGCTCGCGGACAAACTGAGCCAGGAGCGCGGCTGGGGCGTGAACCTCGACACTTTTTTTTGCCTGCACGCCATGCAGCAGATGGGACAACCAGCATGGTTCAAAACCGGCGACCGCGACTTGGCCACGCATATTTTCCGATCGAAGCTGCTTGCGGATGGCAAGACCCTCAGCGAGGCCACATCCCAGATCGCAGCTGCGCTCGGGATCAAGTCGCGCATCCTTCCGATGAGCGACGCGCGCGTAGAGACGCGGGTTCTGACTACGGTGGGAGACTTGAGCTTTGAAGAATATTTCGTTCAGCGCTGTTACCAGGATGCGGTGCAAGCGGTTCGTTTCCTAGGCGCCTCGGCGGCGAAGCCAGCCCCCGGAGTGACCGAGGCGATCGGCTCGGCAGATCTGGTGCTGCTTGCGCCGAGCAATCCGGTGACGAGTATCGCGCCGATTCTTGCCGTGCCGGGAATTCGCGAAGCGTTGTGCGCAACCCGTGCTCGCGTCGCCGCCATCAGCCCAATCGTGGGAGGAGCCGCGGTCACCGGGCCTGCCGCAACCCTCATGGCGGCGCAGGGGTTCGCATCTTCCATAGCCGGAGTGGCCGACTACTATCGCGACTTCCTCGATCTGCTGGTCGTCGATTCCCAGGACGCTTCGGCCGCCGCCGAGTTGCGCAACACGGGCCTTCACGTGCATTGCACTCCCACCCTCATGCGCCGCGCTGAAGATCGCGTCGCCCTGGCTAAAAGCACGCTGGACGCGGCTATGCAAACTCCATCCGCTCAGCCTGTGCGGGAGCACGCATGATTCTGGTTCCGGTAAAGAATCTGGCTGACGCGAAGCAGCGGTTGTCTTCTATTTTGAGTCCAGAAGAACGCTTCGCGCTGGCGCAGGCGATGTGCGAAGACGTGCTGCAGGCGCTGGGGCGGTGGCAGAACCGGCCTCCAGTTGCAGTGGTGACCAGCGATTCGTTCGCACGCGAATTGGCGGGGCGTTTTGGTTTCGAAGTGTTTGCCGACGACAACTCGGGAGAGACAAACGCCATCGAAATGGCGACTGCAGTGTTCCGTGAGCGGGGAGCGACGAGCACTCTGGTGATTCCGGCGGATATTCCCTTGATCGAGATTTCGGAACTGCAAACAATCGCCGAGAGCGCGCCTCCGCGTGGCGCTCTGCTGGTGCCGGATGCGGCGGGACGCGGCACGAACGCCGCCTGGCGAACTCCGGCAGACTTATTTCCGCTGCGCTTTGGGAACGACAGCTTTCTTCCCCACCAGGCGGCAGCCAAGGCAACCGGCCTGCCTTGCGTGGTGCTCAAACTACCCGGGATCGCGCGCGATGTCGATCGTCCGGAAGATCTCCGCGAACTCGCAGCTGCGAGCGGAGAGCGCCGATCGCAACAACTGGTGCGAAGCTGGAATCTCGATCACCGGAAGCGGACCTGAGAATGGCTCCGTCCGGTGTACGGCCGAAGGTTGCCCAGGGGACAATGGGAGAGATTCGCATCATCCCTATTCGAGTTAGCGGAGAGATTCATGCTGGTGAATCGCTGAGTGCACGGTTGTTGGAGGCCGTGCGATGTTTGGCTTTATGTTTTCAGGATGGCGATATTCTGGTGATAAAGCATAAGGTTGTTTCGAAAGCGGAAGGCGCTCTAGTGGCGCTCGACGAGGTAGTTCCATCGGCCGCGTCGCGAAATTGGGCGCGAAGGTTTGGGCTCGATGCCCGCGTGCATGAATTGGCGCTGCGTGAGAGCCGGCGCATTGTGCGCCGCAAGCGAAATGTACTGATCACCGAGACCAAACACGGATTCATCTGCGCAAACAGCGGCGTCGATGTTTCGAATGTGGATGGCGGCCAGCACGCGGTCCTGCTGCCTGCGGATCCCGACCGGTCCGCAGCGCGGCTGCGGCGCGAGTTGAAGAAGCAGACGGGCATCAACATTGCCGTCATTATCAGCGATAGTTTCGGACGTCCGTGGCGCGAGGGGTTGACCGAAGTGGCCATTGGCGCCGCCGGAATTAGAACGCTCATCGACTACCGCGGACGCCGCGATCCGCATGGCTACCCGCTGCATTCGACAGTCGATGCAGTGGCAGATGAGCTAGCTTGCGCGGCGGGACTGGTTTGCGGCAAGCTTGCGGAAACGCCTGCATGCATGATTCGCGGCTACTGTTACTCGCGCGAAAACCGCCGCGGAATTGGCGGCGCGCGGGCTTTGATCCGGCCTGCAAGCAACGATCTTTTCAGATGACATTTTGATCGTGGTTCGTTAGGAGTTCGTTATGGCATTGCAAATTTCTGAACTCGAGCAATTCCCGGCACTGACGTGGGAAGATATCGCACCGCGGGTCCCCGCCGCCATCCGCACCTCCTTAGAGCGCGTGCTGCAACAACAAGACGGGTCGAGCCTTACCGATGCGGAGCGTTACGCATTGGCCAACTGCGACGGCAAAGACCTGCTTGCCTTGCTCGTTGCCGCCGATACTCTGCGGCGTGACCTGGTTGGAAATATCGTCAGCTATGTGGTCAACCGCAATATGAACTTCACCAACATCTGTTTTGTGGGCTGCAAGTTTTGCGCGTTCAGCCGCGGCCCCCGTGAATCCGATTCTTATTTTCATTCGCTCGAAGATATGGGGCGGAAAGCCAAAGAGGCATGGGAACTGGGCGCGACCGAAGTCTGCATTCAAGGCGGACTGCCGCATGGGTTGCCTCCGTTTTACTATCGCGACATTCTGCGTGCGGTAAAGAACGCCGTGCCGGGCATGCATATCCATGCGTTTTCCCCGATGGAGATCGTATATGGCGTCGAACTGACCGGAATGACTTTGCGCGACTATCTCTCGATGCTGCGCGACAACGGCCTCGACACGTTGCCGGGTACCGCGGCTGAAATTCTCGATGATGAAATCCGCCATGTACTGTCGCGCAACAAGCTGTCGTCAGCACAATGGGAAGAGGTGATCCGCACCGCGCATGCGTGCGGAATCCGCAGCACATCAACGATGATGTACGGACACCGCGAAACTCCGGACCACTGGGTGCGGCAGTTGAATCTGTTCCGCCAGATTCAGCATGAGACCGGAGGCTTCACCGAATTTGTCCCCTTGGGCTTCGTGCATCAGAACACGCTTTTGTTTCAACAGGGACTGGCGCGCACCGGTCCGACGTTGGCCGAGCATCTCAAGGTTCACGCGCTCGCAAGAATTCTGCTGGCGGGTGCGATTCATAACATCCAGGTTTCATGGGTGAAGTTGAACCGCAAACTTTCGCAACTGTGCCTGCAAGCCGGCGCCAATGATTACGGTGGAACTCTGATGGAAGAGAACATTTCGCGCGAGGCTGGCGCGGAGGCGGGGCAATATACAAGTCCAGAAGATTTCCAATCGCTGATTCTGGAAATCGGCCGGATTCCGGCCGAACGCAACACCAGGTATTCGAGGATGCAGATCAAACTGCCCGCTGAATCGGCGGCTTCCGACGCTTCTTCTGACATTCTGGCAGCGGAGTTCGCATGAGCCGGCCGATCGCCATTCTCGGTGGCACGGGTCCGGCGGGCATGGGTCTGGCGCTGCGCTGGGCGCGCGCTGCAGAGACCGTCATCATCGGCTCGCGCGAGGCTGCTCGCGCTCAACAGGTGGCCGATGCGATCCGGCAGCGCGTTGGCGGACGCGCCGAAATTTCTGGCATGGAGAATTCTGCCGCCTGCGCCGTCAGCGATCTGCTGGTGCTCACGGTGCCGTTTGAAGGCCAAGCTGGTCTGCTGAAACAATTGAAGCCGGCGATGCGCCCCGGCAGCATTCTGATCGATGCGACAGTCCCCTTGGCTGCCAGCGTTGGCGGACGCGCCAGCCGCACCCTCGGCGTGTGGCAAGGCTCGGCGGCACAGCAGGCGGCGGAACTGGTTCCGAAGGGCGTCTCGGTGGTGGCGGCTTTCCAGAACGTTTCAGCAGAAGTGCTGAACGGCGACGAGGATGTCGATTGCGACGTGATCGTCTGCTGCGACGATCCAAACGCTTCGCAGATTGCGATGCAACTAGCAGCGAAAATCGCTGGCATCCGCGCGATTGACGGCGGCAAACTCGAGAACGCTCGCATCGTGGAGCAGATCACCGCGCTGCTGATCGGGCTGAACATCCGGCACAAGGGCCATGGCGGAGTGCGAATCACGGGCCTGCCAGAGACGGCCTATATTAAATCGCAGGTTTGACGGCGCAACCAAAACTTAAGCACCAACCAGTCCCGCCGCGGCTCCCGACTCAGCCCTGTCGTTTCAATGCGCGGTCCAGCGTTTGGTCGAGAGCAGCTTTTGCTTTCTCGTAATCCTCGGGCGTGATCTTGCCTTGCTTCTTTTCAACCTCCAGTTGGAACAGTTCCTCTTTTAACGCGTCCAGCAGCATCGCTGATCTCGGCGCGGGCGCTGGGATGCTGGCTGCGGAGTTCGCCAGGTTTGGGCTCTTTCGGCTTCCGGCAACGCCTTGATTGCTCGATGCGGCAACTGAACCTGCGGAAGACGGCGCAACCACAGCGGATCCGCCTTGCCGTTTAGTCACCACCCATCCCCCGAAGGCCAACAGCAGCGCAAATGCCCCGAGAATGGGCCAGCGATATTGCTGCAGGGCATCGGGCGCATCGATGGGCGCGCCGAGTCCGCCGCCGGGCATGGGACGACCATCGCGCCCCTGAGGTTGTTGCTCCTGCTGGGCCGCGCCGGAGGCGGTTTCTGCCGGCGTCTCGTTGATCACCCCGTTGCCTTTCAAAGTGAAGCCGAGCGGCTGTCCCGGCTTGGTCTGCTGCGCCACCTCCACGTTGCTATCGCCCTGGTTCGGATCCTGCATCGACTGGTACGTCGAAGCGTTGGCCGCCGTGAACTGCATGGTTTTGGGCAGCACGATCACCAGGTGCGAGGAAGGATAGAGCGGCTTGGGATCGATCTTGATCTCCCCCGAATACGGGAGCGTGAACTCAACCTGAAACTGCGTCTCTCCCGGCCGAAGCGGAAAGGCAAGCGCGTAGCGGTTCTTGTCGGATTGCGGTACGGCCTCGGCAGGAATCGGTTGGCCGTTCGGAGACCGGGCCTGCACCTGTTCCACTTTCGCTCCCGCCGGTAGATAGAACTCGAAGTTGTGATCGTTCATCTGCGTCTTGGCTGGAGAAGACGTGTTGCTCACCACGAAAAGACGGACGCCCTGCATGGTTCCACTGTCGGCCTGGAAACGCATCACATCAGCCGTCACGCTCAGGTCGCTGACCTTGGTGGCAACGTCGTAGACGCTCACATCGGCAGTGTTGGTCCCCGGAGGCGCCATTTGGTGATAGTTCACGCCTTGATGAACCGCGCGGATGAGGTGCGGGCCTGGCACGCTGACTTTGAAGCTGAATTTCCCGGCGCTGTCTGTCTTAGTGCTTCCGGCCACGTCCATGCCGTTGGCGAGGTTGATTAGGATCACCTCGTCGCCCGCGGCGGGCTTGTTGGTGGTGCCGTTCGTGACGGTGCCGGTTAAGGTGGAATTCTGCGCGCCGGCCGATGCAAGGGCCAGCGAGAATAGGACGGCCAGCAGGCCGCAACGCGCGATTCTAGTCAAAAGAACTCCTTAGCTGCCCACAGCTCTTGCGAAAACGGCACCGCTACGAAATCAGCGCTTCGTCTGTTTTGTGATCGCCGGTCCAGAACCACGAATATCCATTGTCACTTTGGATTGGGCAAGAGCACGATGATTACGAGTGACGCGGATCATTATGTTACATGGCCGTGGCCGTTCCCCACCTTTTTGAATTGTAACGAAGGATGTCGCGCGTTGGCTTTCACCAGCAAAAAAATGTTTGCTGCCACGGGCGCGGACTAACGTTGTCGAGGCGTCCGGCCTTAAGATCGCATGCGACGCGAGACCCAGTCGACGGGCTTGCCGGAGGAGAGAGCGAGCGATGCAGTGCCGCCCTGCTTCAATAGTCGATAATGCGCTTCGCATGCAACTGCTGCAAAAAATTCTGCACGTCCGTGCGGATCTTTCCCTTCGGAGCCAGCATGAACTGCGTTTCCAGCTTCTGCACAATCTGAGCCAGCGATAGCTCTCCGTTGCACAGTTCCAGAATCATGCGTCCCGTTCCTTCTACGTGAATTGCGCCTTCCGGAAAAAGAATGACTGGCGCCTCTGTGGTCCCGCCCCAGCGGCACCCAGCCGCAAACTTCGGAATGCTGGCGTCCGTAAGCTCAGTCACGACTTCCCTTTCGAGTTCGTGAATCATACCACCGTTCTCATTGCCTGCCACCAGCGGCATTCAGCAAAAATGACCGAAGGTGCCACGCATCCTCAGCGCGCACCCTCGGCCGATTGAAATCGAAAACTCACGCAAGCCAGAACCGCGAAAACACAAAGAGCCGCCCTCCGCGGTTGCCCGCGGAAGGTGAATCCCATTACTCAACGTTGATCACACCGAAGATCCCGTCGGCATTATTTTTCGGTCCAGCCGTGTAGAAAAGCTGGTTGGTGTTGCCGTTGTTCGACGAGCCGCCACCGAACTCAATCCCCCAGATCTGATTGAACACAATATTCTTTCCCTTGCTGTTGACCACGCTTCCAACATAGTCCCCCGTCGTTGGATTAAACCCGTTAATCGTGCCCGCGTTCGTATTGTTCGTGATCAGCAGCGTATTGCTGAGCGTGCCGAAATTCGCGGGCGCCACCGCAAATCCCCAGGGCTGGTTGAGCGGCTTTCCTTTAATCAGGGTTTTTACGAACGTTCCGTTTTCATCGAAGATGTCGATGTATCCGCCAGCTCCGCCGTTGGTCGCGGCAAAGGCGACGTAGACCTGCCCTCCGATATCTTGAATACCAAAGGGCGCAAAGCCCTTGGGCAGTTTTGTGTCCGTGAACGACGTGACGAACTTGAACGTCCCGTCGTAAACATCGACCTTGTTATTCCAGAAATCCGCCGCATACAGAAAGTTATTGGAAGCGTGATCGGTAATCGCCAGTCCCGTGTAAATTGCACCCGACGCATTGTTGTTCACCGCAACCAGCGCATTGTTCGGATCGAAATGCGACCAACCGCTGATCGTGCCATCGAGAGTGCAGAACAGGAAAGCGGACGTCCATGTGTCGATCTGGAATTCCGACGACCCGTTGTACACGATGCCCGTGGGCGACCCGACTCCTTTGCCATTGAAGGTCGGAACCGTGACTACCAGGCTCTGCTTTGCTCCTGTGCCCGTATACAGCGTCGAGAGTCCCGTCCCGTCATCGCTGAGCCAGAATGGGCCGCTCGGGCCGTAGGCGAGCCCCCAGGGATTGACAAGATCCTTATCGCCGGTCTTTCCGGTATTTTTCACCAGCGTTGTCGCCGTATACTGCGCCAGCGCCAGGCTGGAAGTGAGGGTCAGCGCCAGCACCAGCAGTGCGGCGGCGAAGAGTTTGTGACAAAACGTTTTCACCATTGCAAATTCTCCTTGAAGCGAAACTTGTTGGCGGCCTGCACGAATGCCATGCCTGCCCGAGCAAGGTTAAGAATCAATCCTTGCAACGCCAGCAATCCTATGCGGGAAGCGCTACGGACTTGTCAGGGCGAAGTCAGTGATTTGTGAAATTATTGTCACGGACGTGAAGCTACTGTGGAACGACGGGCGTCTGGCTCATCCGCCGGGCAAAGGACGCCCTTGGGACTCTTCAGCTAATCGCTAACCCTGCTGCGCCAGCCTGCTCCTCCCATCGTTGAACGTTCACGCCCTTCGCCAGGAGCCAAAGCATCAGAAATAGTTCCGCAAGGAAGCCAAGGGGCAGAATGTAACGAGACAGATCGTTTGCGAGCGGCGGAAACAGAAAGATCAGCCAACCAAGGCCCGCGAGCGCCATGAGCACTCCCAGAATTCGAGGCAGGAAGGTCGACCTCAAAATGAGGCAGCCGATCAGAAGGTCAAAGAATCCGAAAAATACCAGGTCGATCTGTTCGGCCAGGGAACGCAATTTGAGAAACATGAGCACGAGCGCCTGTAACTGATCGATCTTGAATACGCTCAAATAAGGCGCTCCTCTCAAAAGGACATAGGGGGTGAGCGAATACACGTAACCTTGCGCCTGAATGGCACATCCCACCAGGCTGAAAAAAGTTGCCAGCAGGGCGAGCTGCCTGTTCACCGGCTTAAATAATTGATAGAGCAGGACCGTCAACGCGATATAGAGTACGGTCGCGAGGAGATTGATGGCAAAGCTGGCGCGAAATAAAGCCTCGTGCGCCATGATGTTATTCGCGGTAGCCGCAGCATCGCCTGATGCAATCAGCCCCTTCACCGGGAGGTCGGCCGATATTACTGTAAGGAAGTAGAGCAGGTAAACGCTGCCGGTGATCCGTGCCATAGGTCGTGGTGCTTTCGCATCTCGTCCCATCCATCCCCTCCAGCTTTAGCTATTGAGCCGCTTCGAGCAGGCCCTTTTCGGCTTTTTCCTGGCACTCGATGCAGTGGCGCGTCCAAGGCACTGCTTCCAGACGCTTGGCGTTGATCTCTTTGCCGCAGGAGGCGCATTCTCCGAAGGTGCCTTCGCGAATGCGAGCGAGAGCGCCGTCCACCATGTTGAGCAACTGCCGGTCGTTATTGCTCTGGCTGAAAAGGAATTCCTTGTTGTAGGAACTGGCCGCGCGATCGGCCACATCCTGCGTGGCTTCTTCGTCGGCGGTACGGCCGTCCTGTTGATTGCGGACAACCATGTGACGCAACTCGTTGCGCCGGGTTTCCAATCTTTTTTTGAATGTCTCTAGTTTCTTCTTATCCATGACTCCGCCTGCATCGATCCCATTCACCTGGACGGCCGCTTAAATGGATGCCCTACCCGCCGCCCCAAACCAGCGCCCAGGCTCCCCTTGCCCCATCCCCTGTGAAGTCGAACAGTTATCCTAAGCGCGAGAGAGAGTAGGCGTCAACTGGACCTTCCCTTCTCTGTGCTTTCCAGCTCACTGCGGTTCATCCCACATTTGTGATAGAAAATACTGTAATGCCCTGTAATGAAAATGAAAGTCTCCGGCAGTCCTAACGCGCAGCGCCTAAACCCGCAAAGATCAGGTACACCATGCTGAGGGCAACCTTCATTGCGCTCTCCGAGAGCCGTTGGATGCGCGGCGTGGCCGAACGCTCCGCCCTCGGCCAGCGCACATCGTCCCGCTTCGTAGCCGGAACCGAAGTCGCCGATGCCATTCGCGCCGCCGCTGCCATGAACCAGATCGGCGCCGGCGTCACCATCGACAACCTCGGCGAAAACGTCACCAACGCCGGCGAAGCCCGCGCCAGCGCCCAACTCTACAGCCACCTCCTCGACGAAATCGCCGCCAACAATCTCAAGGCCAACATCAGCCTCAAGCTCACCCACATGGGCCTCGACGTCGACGAGAAGATGGCCTATGAAATCGTTCGCGGCCTGGTCGCAAAAGCCGCCGCTATGTCGCCCAAAAATTTCGTCCGCGTCGATATGGAAGGCTCGCCCTACACTCAGCGGACCCTCGACTTCGTTCACGAACTCCACCGCGTTCCCGGCAACGAAGGTTGCGTCGGAGCCGTGATTCAGTCTTACATGCGCCGCGCACAAGCCGACGTCGATAAGCTGCTCTCCGAGCGCATCCGCATCCGCCTCTGCAAAGGCGCATATAAAGAACCCGAAGACATCGCCTTCCAGAAAAAGTCCGAGGTTGACGCCAGCTACGTAAAGCTCATGAAAACTCTGATGAAGAGCGGCGTCTTTCACGGCCTTGCCACCCATGACGAATCCATCATCAAAGAAGCCAAGGCTTTCGCCACTCAAGAGAAGATTTCCCGCAGCGCGTTTGAATTCCAAATGTTGCACGGCATCCGACGCGATCTGCAGCAGAGTCTGGTCAAAGATGGCTGGGGGGTGCGCGTCTACGTTCCATTCGGCACCGAGTGGTATCCCTACTTCATGCGGCGCCTCGCCGAGCGGCCAGCCAATGTCCTATTCATTGCCAAAAATCTTTTTCGCCAGTAGAAGCAATCTATAACCGTCCTACTATCAGTAAGATGGCCGCACCTCTCGATCGCATGTACCTTTCATTAGAAAAAAGTTAGGTTTTTCTCCCGCAAAGCGAAGGGTATTTCCAATCGTTATCGTTCTATAAGTTGGAAGCCAGCTTAGACGGATTCACAGCCTGCCCCCTCGGCGATGTGCTTGGGTCCAACTAAGAACGAAAAGGTCCGTGGCTCGCGAGGATCTCGCATCGAGACCTTAGGTTTCCACTCAAATCCTCTGCGTCGCCAAGGGGAAGGGTGGCGCGGAGGTTTTTTATTACCGCTGCCGGCCGCACGCGCGTTATCGCGAAAGAACTCCACCGAGTGTCAAACCAGTGACTCGCCCGGATGCCGTCCGCGATCCTTTCGTTCCCATGAAAATAATTGTTTTTGATTTTTCTCTGCTCGAATCGAAGGAGATTGTCACGCGTTCTCGTTCTTTAGGGTGGAAGTTAGCATCGGTTGGATTCACAGCTTGCCCCCTCGGCTAAGGTGCTTGATTCCAACTCGAATGCACGGGGCCGAGTCTCGCAGCGATTTTCCGTTCGAGGCCGGTCTTCTCCTAAATCCTCTGCGCCGTCACGGGGAAGGATGGCGCGGAGGTTTTTTGTGGAGTTTTGTCGCGGGGATGAAAATCTGACGGCCGTTCGACTACCCTTCCCAAACAAACGCATCAAAGACCCGGATCGATTCAAATCCGATCCTTTTATAGAGCGCAATCGCCCGGTCGTTCGCCTCGGTCACCGTCAGCGAGATAAATTTGATTCCGCGCCCCCTCAGATTCTTCGTTGACGCGGCCAGCATCGCTTCGCCCAGCCCTGCCGAGCGGCATTCCGACAGCACGCACACCTGCGTGATATGGCCAACATCGGCGCGCACCAGCGAGCAAAGAATCAATCCGACGAGCGTGCGCGTCCGGCGTTCGCGCACCACAAACGACGACTGCGGATCGAAAGTTCCACATCCCGGGAAACGTACGATGTTATTCAGAAAGCGCAACGAACCTGTCAGCGTCCGGTACTGATCGTTAATCTCGGAATCGACGTGGCCGCGATAGGCGGCGGTTATCAGCGCCGCCGCTGGTTGGTACTCCTGCTCCGACCACGGACTCATTTCAAACTGCGGCGCCAACGGCCGACTGGCCCGGGACGAACCCTGCGGATGCCTTCCCACTTCAAAGTTCATGAACACTCGTGGGTGCCTGCTGAATCCCTGTTGCAGAAACGGCCTCGCCACTTCCCCGGTCTTCTGTGCCAGCAACTGCGCCTCCACGCGATGAATCCCCGGAGATTGCTGCAGCGTTTCGATCACATGGGTCAGCAACCGCTCTTCCACTTCATGGCGGTCCGGCGTTTGCCCTTCGCTGCGCACAAACAGGTCGCCGATCACACCCTTACTCTGCTCATACACAAAGAAGGAATAGCCAAAAATACTTCCCCGCTCAATCGCTGCGTAACCCGGAAGGATCTTTGCGTCCATGTAACGCATGATCATCTCAGCCGAGGTTGTATAGTCCCACGCCAGCGCCTGCCCCCACATGGCGATCTCATCTTCCAGCAGCGGCCGCAGATCGGCGGATGAGAAATGTCGGAGATCGAGGATTTCCATAAACGAAGGTCTTAAGGTCTTAGGTGTCAGGTCTCAGGAAAACCATCGCACGAGACCTGATACCCTGAGACCTGGTTCTTACTTTCCCACCCAATACAACTCCAACTTCTGCCCCGCAACGCTGGTTAAATAGGATACGCGGCGTCCCGGAACAAATTGGGCAACTTGTGCTTGCGTAGACTTCGCCGCCACCAGCACATGCGCTGCCTCCGGAATATTCCCGTCTTCGTATTTCCCCACCGCTCGATTCAGATAAAACTCCAGCCCATACTTCTGCTCGCGATTCAGATGATAAAGCGCAACCGGAACCGGCTCCCGCGAAAATGCCTGAATGTCCTCGGCAATGGGACGCGCGGATTGCGTGGCATCAACGACCGGTGCCGCAAATCGGATCACAGCCGCGACGCTCACCACCACTGCAAATGCCGTCACCCGGCTCAACAGCCGTAACCCCGCCCGCGAAACTAGCGTAGCTCCGATGCCCACCGCAAATGCAGCCGCAATGCCCACCCCGACATAGCTCCCGCTGCCCCACGTCCAGTGATGGTTCATCACCACCGAACTGGCCGAGAACGCGGCAAAGACCAGCGCTCCGCAAAGCGCCGCGTGAGCCGCAGCGAACAGCGGCGACAACCTTCGATCTTTACTTCCGCGGACCGCCAGATATTCAGCTGCCAGCAGCGCTCCCGCAGGCACCGCCGGCAGAATGTACCCCGGTAACTTCGATTGCGAGGCGCTGAAGAACAACACGGGCACGAGCATCCAGATCAAAAGGAAGAGCGGCCAGGAATCTTCCGGGCTGGTGAATGCCTCCTTGCCCTCAGTCCACATCACGCGAACGCGCTCCGCTAACGCCACAATCAGCACCACTGTCCACGGCACCGTCGCCAGCAAGAACACCGGCAGGTAGAACCAGAAAGGTTGGGGATGGTGGTAGATGTTCGATGAGAAGCGGGAGAGATTGTGCTCAAGGATAAAAAAACGAAAAAATTGCGGATTCCTCACCTGCACGGCCACGTACCAGGGCAGCATGACCGCCAGATAAACAATCACGCCCGGAATCCAAAGCGTCCCCCAGAGGACCTGCCGCTCACGCTTTACCGCAACAAAGATAAAGATCACGACGGCGGCTAGAGCGGGCGCAACCGGACCTTTAGCCAACGTTCCAAGCGCCATGAAAATGTAAAAAGCGATCAGATCAATGCGCCGCCTGCTCTCATACCACGCATACCAGCAGAGCAGGCCCATGGCAAAGCATGCTGACAAAGGCATGTCGGTCGCTGCCGCGTGGGCAAATCCAATCACGCCGGCGCAACTCGCCGTAATCAACACTCCCTCAAATTCGCTCCCCGGGCGGAATCGTCTCAGAAAAACGTAAACCGCGACCGCCAGCAACGCCGCATCGAACGCTCCAGGCAAACGGGCAACCCAGTCGCTCACTCCGCCCACGCGGAATGCGAGCATCGCCTCCCAGTAATACAGCACCGGTTTTTCCAGCCACGGTTGGCCTTGCAGAGTCGGCGTCACCCAATCGGCACGATCAAGCATTTCGCGCGCCACCTGCGCATAACGAGGCTCGTCGGCTCCCACCAGTCCGAGCGATCCCAGGCCATAAAAGAAAAGAAATCCGCAGAATGCCACCAGCAGCAACGCGTCGGTGCGCGCTTGCGGATTAGTCCCCTGCTTCATTCGGTCGCCCTAGCTCGCTCGTAGTCGATGAGGTCGCGTTCCAGACTACAACTTCCGCACGCAGGCGATCGACAATTCGAGAAACGGCCACCGCCAGAGGACCATCCAGCGAGCACCCGCTGGCGCACTTGTGACCGCCTCCACCAAAATACTCGGCCACGGTGGAGACGTTCACCTCCCCTTTGCTGCGCAGGCTTACCCGAAAACGGCGATCCGAAAGTTCCCGAAAGAAAATAGCGACCTGCACATCCCCCATCGAGAGCGCATAATTCACCAGGCCCTCGCAGTCTTCTTCGCGCGCCCCAATGCGCTGCATCTGTTCCTGTGTCACCCAGATCCACGAAAGTGGTCCTTCGCGATGCAGGTTCGAAAGCGCTGTGCCCAGCAGTCGCATCTTCGCCGTAGAGTGTCCAAAATAGATGGGGCGCGCGCAACGCGCCGGGTCGGCGCCGGCCAGCACCAGGTCTCGCGCCACCGTAAAGGTGTGCTCATTGGTGCCCTCGAACATGAACGATCCCGTATCCGTCATCAGCGCCGTATAAAGGCAGGTCGCAATATCGCGATCAATCGGCACGCAGGCCAAACGAGCCAGGCGGTAAACCAGCTCCGCCGTCGCCATCACCGTGGAGTCGATCCAGTTGACGTGGGCGAAATTCCGCCCGCTGACATGATGGTCGATATTGATGAGAAAACAGGTTTCCAGCCCCTCAAGACCCGTGCGCTGCGTGCTGTCGCATTCCAGTAGTAAAACCGCATCGTTCGCCGGAACCGTGTCCGCCTTGATCGCGCGTTCCGCAAACGGCAGACCTTGGTAGATGCGCGGGACGCCGTCATGCATCACAACTTCCGCCTCTTTGCCCATGACCCGCAAGATCTGGCCGCACGCAAGCGCCGAACCGATGCCGTCGCCGTCCGGCCGCGCATGCGACGTGACCACGATCCGGCGCCGTTCCCGAATTTCTTGTAGAACCCGGTCTAGCATAGCCGCTCTTGCTGGTTCTTAATTCTTTTCGGTCGGACTACCAGCTATCCGCCATCCTTGCCACATTTCTGAGCCGGGCTTTCGCTGATTGGTGCCGCACAACGTCAAGGTACTAAGCCCGTTAAGGGGCAGCCTCAGGATTCTTCTTGCGCCGCTTCTTTTCGCGCCCCAGAAGTTCCTCCACTCGGCTCTCCAACTGGTCAGCCCGGTCAACTTGAAAATAAAGCTCCGGAGGCTTCCGCAGCCGCAGGCGCTCCGCCAGTTGGTGTCGAACATAGTTTCTGGCAGCTGCCAAGCCTTCCAGCGTGCGGTCCGCCTCAGCCTCGTCGCCAGCCACGTGCACCATCACGCGAGCCGAACGTGCATCCTCGGCCATCAACACCGAGGTCACGCTCGCCAGCCCTATTCGAGGGTCGCCCAATTCTCCTTCGAGGATCGTCTCGATCTCCTCGCGGATGGCTTCGCTCAGTCGCCCACGATGATATTTCCGTCCACGTTGCTCCACGGCACGCCTCGAATGGATAAAACCTGTAAGGATATCAGATAAGGATACAATTTTCAGTCGTGCCGACGACCCGTGCAGGATCTGTCATTTTTTAGCGATGTCATCTTTTAACGATGTCATCCTGAGCGAAGCGAACGACCTATGTATTTTGCCTCCGCCGCCGAACTTTTTGCGCGATCCTCAAAAGTTTGCGCCTCCACTGACTTCTCAGATCTCAGAGGAACTCCACAAACGAGTCATTCACATCGGCCCCGGCGTTGTTGGCGATTCGATTGGCTGCCCGCTCAACATTTTTCATCAGGCCGTCCAGGTAGTCGCGCGAATGCGACACGCTGACCACTCCAATCGTCGCCTGATTCCACAGCGGGCCCGGATCGAGTTCCGCAACCGCCACATTGAAGGAAGCCCGCAACCGATCCTTGAGACTGCGCGTCACCTGCCGCTTATCCTTCAACGAGTGCGCCGCTTCGATCCGCAGTTCCAGCGTAAGAAAAGCAATCATCAGCAATTTATAGCGCAATTCTGGCCGCCGCGCGGTGCTCCTGCCCCCTAAGGCGCGATAGCCGGCCTCTCCGCTCAAAAATCCCCCCAGACCCGGCCCATGCCAGCCCCGGCAAAGTTTTTCGCCCTTTTCTGTCTCGTTGTGCTACACTGTACGTGCTAAGGACTCACAGGCAGTTGCAGGCCGGTATCGCCAACCAGCGTCACCTCCTCTACAGCAGCGAATCTTCTCAGCATATTTCAAGAAACAAGAATAGGAACACCAATGGCAGAACAAGGAACAGTGAAGTGGTTTAACGACGCCAAGGGCTACGGCTTCATCAGCCGTCAAAATGGCGAAGACGTTTTCGTGCATTTCTCCGCTATTCAAGCTGGCGGCTTCAAGAGCCTGCAAGAAGGCCAAACCGTGCAGTTCGACGTGACCAAGGGCCCCAAAGGCTGGCAAGCGGAGAACGTTACCGCTGTCTAGGTAGCGACAACGATTTCTCAGCGATAACAAATGCCCGGGATGCGCAAGCCTCCTGGGCATTTTCGCGTGCAGGGCGGACACTTTGTCCGGACCCCTTGTGCCCAACGCGAGATCACTCCCCACAGATTGCGTCAACACAAACACCCCCACTTTTCGGGAGCGGGGATGTCAAGTGGTAGAGCAAAGACGTCAAACTAAGTTCTTATTTTGTAAGGTAATTATCCCTTGACAGTAGGTATGCTAAATCCTAGGCTTATTGATGAACGGTTCGCGGGTGGTCCGCGTTACTATCTGAGCGAACCGAAGGACATCGATATGCGCGTACCAGACGAAATCCGTAAGACGGTTGTGTTTGTGGGGCTGCCGGAAATTCCCGATCCTGAGTACCGAGGGACGGCATTCATTGTGACCGTACCCGGAACACAGGACAATCATTTCGCGTTCATGGTTACGGCACGGCACATTGCGGAAAGGCTACAGGGTAATGACTTTTACATCCGCGCGAACAAGAAAAGCGGCGGGACCGTCGAACTTATGGGCCGCGCCGATGACAAGTGGTGGTATCACCCGACTGAGCGCGAGTTTGTGGATTGTGCCGTTACCATGTTCGCGCCGATTACGCTGAGGGAGTTGGATGTTGAGCATGTACCGATCCGCGTGTTTGCCGATGAAGAAAAAATTCAGGCCCACCGTATCGGAATTGGGGATGAGGTATTCGTAACGGGCTTATTCACAAAGATTACGGAGACTTCGCAAAATATTCCAATCGTTAGAATCGGAAACGTCGCCATGATGTTGAACGAGAGAATCCCCTTCCACGATGGGATGTACGACGCACATCTCATTGAGTCTCGATCGATCGGCGGGCTGAGTGGATCGCCAGTCTTTGTCAGGCCAACCGTCTCATTACAAGTAGGCAAGGATAAGGACAAGCCTGTCTTTGTCTACGGCGTTGGCCAGGCTCTATTCTTCGGCTCTGTCATTGGTCATTGGGAAGTGCCAATGGGATTTACCTCTAGTCAGGCCGAAGCAGTCAATATGGGGATTGCCCCTGTGGTTCCCGCAACAAAGATCAAGGAAGTAATCATGCAACCAGCCATAGTGGAGATTATGAAAAACATCGATGCGAAGATGCGGGCCAACAATAGAAAGGGTGCGAAATTGGACTTCGCTGAGAGCGAGACAAATGCCTTTACGCAAGACGATTTCGAGGCCGCGCTAAAGAAGGCAAGCCGCAAGGTTGTAAACCCAAAACCAAGTTAGTCCATAGTGCACAAGGCCAAGCGTTCGCCGTTGGAATACTCGAGAAGTAAAACGGTAGTCCATTTCTGAGCCTCGTCGCTCAATGCGTCATCGAACGTGTTAGGCATCTCTGCTTGTTCGCCGTAGCCAACGGAGCAGTCCAAATTAAACACCATGAAATTTCCGTCAGACGAGAGGCAGGACGTACCAATGTCGTCACAGCTAGTAATAGTGCCTTCCATTCTTGCCAAGAATCCTGGCATTGACGAGGACGCAAATGCGAGCACGCGGGAGGATTCCGCCATCCACTTACTAAAGAGCAGTCGCGCTTCTTCTGGACTGGAGATCATTCTTGGCCTCATGAAAATTGAACGACGGTTTATGTCTGCGAAGCAAGCTCCGCTCAAACCGTGATAGTCAGAACGGTTCGGGAATCGGCGCGGACTGACGGACAACCGTATCCCGTTTTTCAACTTGCTGCAAGAAGCTAAGAAACATTGGCTGCGTATCGAACCGCCGATTGTACCGGAAACTGTACTCGTTGAGATAGGACTGCAAGTAGTGACGACCAACGGAATGATAAACACCGCCGATACCGCGCTTGATGAGACTCCAAAAGCCTTCAATGGTGTTCGTGTGGACATCGCCAGCGACGTAGACCTTCTCGCTGTGATTGATTCGCTGGTGGGTGTATCCGCGAGCGCTCAGGCCGTTGTATGCGGGGAAGTCGTCAGTAAAGACCATCGTATTAGGCAGGACATGCTCTTTAATGAATCCCCTCAAAGTGTCGGACTTCACATCGGCGGCGACAAAGGCCCGCACGCTGCCCTTGCGCTGGACCATGCCGACGACCGGAGTTTTGGTCGTTCCACGACCGCGAGTGCCCCTAGCTCGGCTCCCGTAGTAGGTTTCGTCCATCTCGACCTTGCGATTGAATCCGCCAATCGGGCCGCCCTTGTCATCGTCAAGCATGGTGCGGATCTGCTTAAACATGCGCCACGCAGTCTTGTAAGTCACGCCCGTTTCCCTCTGGATTTGCTTCGCGCTGATTCCGCAACGGGTTTGCGCCATGAGGTAAATCGCATAGAACCAAGTGGACAGGGGTGTGGGCGACTTGTGGAATATCGTCCCAGCGGTCGGGTGAACGTGATGGCCGCAATGGTCGCAAGAGTACGACGGGCGACTCTTTACGCGATGATGCTTTGTGACCGCTTCGCAAGCGTTGCAATAGATGCCGTCCGGATAGAGATAATTGCGCAGCCAATCAAGGCAAGTCGCATCGTCCGGGAACTGCTTTTGGAAGTCTTTAAGCGTATACGGAAGCATGTTCGGTTTGCGATTGTTGTGGGCCATTGGTTACCTACCTTGACTCCACAACCTTACCAAATAACCGTACCTACCGTCAAGGGATAATTACCTTTTGTAATATCTTAACGGTATGTCATTTAAAATCAAAGATTTGGAGGATTCGTCGCCTAAATCTATGATTCTAATAGATCGAAATTTTCAATTTTTCCCAAGAAAGCTCTACATATTTACCATATAGTAAACAATCGCAGACCATGCTCTTCCCGCAAACCAGCCCGAAGCAAACTGCCTCAATCAGCTTGCGTTTTTACTGAAAGCTGACAGCTCATAGCTAACCGCCGCCTCACTTCGGCACCAGCTCCGCCACTGTCAATTGATCCGCCTCGCGCAGTTCCGGGAAGATCCATGCCCAAATCCCGATCACGAACAATGTCCCAACTCCTCCCAGAATCACCGCCGGCACCGTGCCGAACCATTGCGCCGTGAGCCCAGACTCGAATTCTCCCAGCTCGTTCGACACTCCGATAAAAAGCATATCGACGGCATTCACGCGGCCGCGCATGTCATCCGGAGTTGCGACCTGAACCAGCGTCGCCCGGATGATCACGCTGACCATATCCGCGGCCCCAGTCAGGAATAACGCCACCAACGAGACGATCAGGTTGTGCGAGATTCCGAAGACGATAGTGAACACGCCGAAAGCAGCCACCGCCAATAGCATCGTCAGCCCAGCCCTGCGCCGGATGGGATAGTGAGCCACTACGATCGCCATTAACGCAGCGCCCACTCCGGGAGCACTGCGCAATAGCCCCAACCCCCAGGGCCCCGTGTGCAGGATGGTCCGAGCGTACACGGGCAGCAAGGCCACCGCTCCTCCAAGCAGCACGGCGAACATGTCGAGCGAGATCGACCCCAGGATCAGTTTCTTCTCGCGGATGAAGTGGAAACCCGCCAGTACAGTTTTCAGACTAATCGGCGCTCTTTCCGCTGGTTCTTTTCCTTGCGACGCCGCTTCAGGCGCCATTGGCAGAGGATGAATCCTGAAAGTAAGCAAGATCGAAGCAATGGACACAACGAACGCAAGTGCGTACACGGCTTCAGGACCGCGAAAGGCGGCATAAGCGATTCCTCCCGCGGCTGGCCCCGCGATGGTGGCGATCTGAAACGTGCTCGCGTTCCATGCGACCGCGTTCGCAAAATGTTCCTGCGGAACCAGGTGCGGCAAAATGGCGCGGCTTACCGGAAAGCTGAAACTGCGTGACACTCCGACCAACACCAGCACCGCGTAGATCAAGTGAACCGAGTGCGGCGCGCGCCAACTGATCGCTAACAACAGCGCAGAGCAAAGACCGTACCCCCCGTAGCACCACGCCAGCAGTTTGCGGCGGTCGAAGAGATCGGCCGCATGCCCGGCGAAAAGAAATAGCACGAAGCCGGGCGCGAATTGCGCCAGTCCGACATATCCGAGATCCAGCGGCCGGTTCGTGATGGCGTAGACCTGCCAGCCCACTGCCACCGACTGCATCTCCAGCGCCACCACAATGAAGAAGCGCGCGAACGTGTAGCTGACGAAGTTGGGATAGGCGAAAGCAACCCTTCCCGCCAGGCGCGGGTCTCGCGAGGTAAGCATTCCTTATTACTTTGCCATAAACCTCCGACGCGCGCGGAGCCGGACAGTATGTCCGGCTCTACGCCGTCGTCGAAGAACCGCGATCGCGGCGCGGCAAACGTACTACGGCTTAGCCACCTTGAGCAGATGATTGTGGAAGTATTCTCCGTAGCCATCGGTCGGAGTACCCGATACATTTTGAATCAGCACGTCGTCGGGATTCTGCCACGCATTCCAAGTCCAGCCCAGATACGACATGCCGTGAGAATCAGCCCACGGAAGCAACGTTTGCAGGAAGGGGGAGCCCTTCGTGCCTTTGGTGTCGTGCTCGCCGGTTTCTGTAATCACGACCGGCACGTCAGCGGCGATGGCCACCACAGTCGGCCAGTCCACCGGCATCGACCACGTGCCGGCCAGGTTTTCGAAGCTGAGATCGAAACTCGCGCCACTCCCCTTGCCGGAGGTCTCGCCCTGATGCACGGGATTCTTGGGCAGACGAGTCTCCAGATAGGCGCCGCTTTGGAGCTCCGCAATACCAGCAATCGCGCCCCCAGCGCCCACCGCGGTGACCGTGAACTCCGCCGGCTCGTAGACGGTGTTGGGCTGGGGCAAAGTGATGGTGTCGTTGACCGCGTAGCCGGAGCCAGCCGCGGCCACCGATGCACTCGCGACAAACTGCTGCGGCGGGTACGGATGCCACGTGCAGGCCAACTGATTGAGCGGATCGGTAGGACGATTGGCGAGCCACTCGCTCAGGTCATCGTTATAGCTGACCCCACCAATGAGCACCACATTGGTCGCGCCCGTTGCGCGTATGGCGTTGATCATCGCCTGCATGCTGGCCACTTGCCAGCCCAGACTCGCATTCGCAACCGTTGCGGTTGCCCCCGACGTCCCTCCAGTGATCGCACCGCCATTGGAGAACGGACTGCTCTGCAGCACGCTGCCCACGGGAGCCTGAATGAAGAGGCGTTTCGTAGAAGCTTCCCAGTGATTCACCACCGCGCTGGCTGTGCCTTCGGTTACAATCTCGCCGGGAAGGAATGTACCCGAGGCTCCCTCCACCAAAACGACATAGACATTCTGATAGTTATAACTGCCACTTTCAGCCGGGTAATAACTCAACGTTCCGCCATTCATCAGGACGGTCCATTGGTTCTCCGTCCCCGTCAGGCCGTAGAAGTAAGGCTCGTTGTAAGGCTCGAAGAGCACAGCCGGGTTGCCTTTGAACGTGTTCGCAATGGAGGTCCAGAAGTTCAGCGAATTGTCGGCATCCGCCATTTGGCTCTGCATCATCGGCGAACTCGTGCTCGGAGCGGCCCAATGCAGGTCGAGGATCACATACAAACCAGCGGCGTTGGCGGCAGTGACGGTGTTCTCGACTGTCTGACGATAATTACCGCCCGGGTCGCCGTCACGCACGGTGGCCGAGGTGTCAATAGTGGTCAGGCCAAGCCACGATGCTTCGTTGAGCGGCAACCGGACGACATTGGCCTTCCATTTCAAAACCGCTGGCCACTCCGGTTCCTGGCCGCCCCACGGGTCGGACGGATCGTAGCCATCGATGGCGACGAATTCCAGTCCGCTGGCGTTAACGCCATGGAGTAGAAGCGGGTTTCCGCTGCCATCGAGCAGTCGATTGCCTGAGACACTAACCCCCAGCGTGGCCGCCTTGGCGCCGCCTGTGCTCGCGGACGATTCCACTGCCCCCGAGTCCAAACCCTGGCCGAAGGCTTGCGCGATCAATGCGGTCAGAAACACCACCATGAAAATCGCCTTTGCGCAAAGAGTCGTTCTTAGCTTGCGGCTTTCCGTTGGGACGACGCCCGATGACAATTTTGCAAATTGCGCGACGTCGGTTCTATCACTCATTGCCTGAATCCTCCTGGGGAATGGGACCAAAACGCCCGCCGGTAGGGCTGTTTGGACGGCGAGGTTTCGAGCAACAACCGTATTATGTTTGCCGGATTGCGCAAAAATCAGAAGGGCAGCCTGCCGCGATTTTCTCCGGGCGATTTCTCAGCGGCGGTTGATCAGCGAGGCCACGTAGCCCCCTCCGAAACCGTTATCGATGTTGACCACGCTGACATTCGAGGCGCAGGAGTTCATCATGCCCAGCAAGGCCGTCAAGCCTCCGAAGGCTGCCCCGTAACCTATGCTCGTAGGTACCGCAATCACAGGAACTCCCACCAGTCCGCCCACTACGCTCGGAAGCGCGCCTTCCATCCCCGCGCAGACCACGATCACCCGCGCCTTCGCCAGCGCCCCTCTGTGGGCCAGTAGCCGATGAATGCCGGCGACACCGACATCATAGATGTGCTGCACGGTGTTACCCATCAGTTCGGCAGTGACCACCGCTTCTTCGGCCACCGGAATGTCGCTCGTCCCAGCCGAAACCACCACGATCACTCCCTTGCCATGCTTCTTGCGATCCCGCTTCAGTACAATCGCTCGGGCTAGCGGACGATATTCCGCCTCGGGCAGCATGCACGCGACGGCCGCATATTGTTCCTCCGAGGCCCGCGTGGCCAGCACGTTGCTGCCGTGCACAGCCAGACGCGTGAAGATTCCGCCGACCTGGCTTGGAGTCTTACCTTGGGCGAAGATCACTTCTGGCATTCCCTGACGCAGCGCGCGATGGTGATCGACCTTGGCGAATCCGAGGTCTTCAAAAGGCATGTGACGGAGGCGCTCGACGGCTTCGTCGGGCGAGACACGTTTCTTACGAACTTGTTCGAACAGTTTGCGGAGTCCTTCAGCGTTCATAATCGCGAACCTCATTGTAGACGGATCAGGGTTTTCTTAAACTAGCTACCGTCGAGGCCAACCATGTCGAGAAAAGCGCGGGAAGGCACAGCTGAGCAAACCGAACTGTGAGCGATGAAAAATCAATTCCTTTCAGTCACTTGCACAGATTACTCCAGTGGTTCAGCGCCCTTTGGATAGATTGCCCCTGCCTTCGGCGACCCCTATAATCAAACTACTCTGGTTCTGGATTCTCTGGCAGGTTTGCGGGTAGGGTTGACCCTGGAAGGATAAGTGTGTCTTTCGGCCATCTTCATCTTGGCCGACCCAGAACCGTATGTTCAAACGCCTGCAAGTCGCGCTCATGGCTACTTCGACCGCGATCTCCTTTCTTTCCATCATGTTCTCGCCAGCGTTTGCGCAATCCGGAATTACTTCGACCACTGACGACGCCGGCCGCAAGATCTATGTAAACGCGGATGCAACAACCAGCAATTCGGCGCCCTCACGAGGGGAGAGTTCCGCGACCGCGCGCTCCGCACTTGTCTATTGGAGCGCCACCGAGCATCGCTTCAAGCCCGTGCCCACAAACGGGGCGGTCATGCGGGCGGCGCGTTCCGCAGCCTCGGAAGTGAGCACCTTTCTTGACGCCAAAGTGCAGAAACATCAAACCCTGAACCGTGCCTTTACACCGCAGGAGATCAACGCCGCGATCGACGAAGCAGCGGCCCGGCATCACGTGGACCCAAGTCTGGTGCGGTCCGTCGTTAAGGTCGAATCAAATTTCAATCCCAACGCCGTCTCTCCGAAAGGCGCCATGGGACTGATGCAGTTGATGCCTTCGACCGCGCGTTCGCTCAATGTTGCCAATCCCTTCGACCCGGCGCAGAATGTGGATGCGGGGGTCCGGCATCTCAGGAAATTGTTGGACAGCTACGGCGGCAACGTCTCTTTGACCTTGGCGGCATATAACGCCGGATCGGGCGCGGTGGCGCGTAGCGCTGGTGTCCCTCATTTCCGGGAGACGATGGATTACGTCCGCCGGATCACAAACCTGTACAACGGCGGTGGCGAACCATGGACTTACGCAAGCGGCAGCCACTTCACCGCTGCCCCCGTGCAGGTGCAGCGCGATTCCAGGGGCGTGCTCTACATCAGCAATACGGAATAGCCCCCGCAACTTTGTATCGTGGAGTGGGTTGTCATTTTCGTCGTATCAAGTGAGTCATTGAATGATTGAGTCATCACCCAGCTTTCTCCCGAATGACTCAATGTTTCAATGACTCAATAGCATGAAGACCCAGGCTTCTACGACCCTAACTCGAGGCGGCCTCGCCTTTCGCCTTGGCGCAGCGTGGTTGTTCGTTCTGTTGCCGCTGGTGCCGGCATCGGCACGTATCCACCGCAGTGACACCTGGGCCCGTCAGCAGTTCGTGAAGGCGGAGCGCATGCGGGAAGCGCTCAATGGCCGCCCAGCGGCCCAACGCAACCGCCGCGAATATCAGCGCGTCATCGATTCCTACCGGAGTGTTTACCTCGGCTCTCCCAAGTCGCCCAAGGCGGATCCCAGCGTGGTGGCAACCGCCGAACTGATGGTCGAGATGGGACGTCGCTTTGACGATAGCAAGGTCCTGCGCGGCGCCATCGATCAATATCACTTCCTGCGCAAGGAATATCCCGGCAGCAAATATCGCTTCGACGCGCTCTTCACCATCGGCGAGATTTACAAAGACGATCTTGACGATCCGGCGGACGCACGCACCACTTTCGAAGACTTTCTGCGCCGCTACCCGCACAACCGCCTGGCCGCCGACGCCCGCGCCGCAGTAAAGGAAATCGATCTCGCGGTTGCGCAGCGGGAACCTTCGGCACCCAAGCCCGGCCGTACCACACGAGCTTCAAGCACGAACACTAGGACTCGTAGTGCCCCTGCCGTAGCCAGTACCGAAGCGAGTCCGAACTCCGACGCGCCAGCGATCTCCACAATTGACGCCGACCGCAGCGGCCTCCCGCGCGTCACTGGCGTGCGCCATTGGTCCACACCCGACTACACTCGCGTCGCCATTGACGTGGAACAGGAAATCAAGTTCGATTCCGAACGCATCTCGCACCCTGATCGCATTTTTTTCGACCTGCGCGATACTCGACTCGCCTCTACTCTGGTGGGCAAGACCTTTGACGTCGATGACGGATTCCTGAAGAAAATTCGCGTCGCCGAATCCCAGCCCGGCCGTACCCGGATTGTGCTCGAAGTGGATGACCTCGCCAGCTACGACGCTTTCCTGCTGCCCGACCCGTACCGCCTGATCATCGATATTCACGGCAAGAACAATCCATCAAATCCGAGTCGCATGACCGCGTCCAAGGCGCTTTCCTCGGAAACTGCCGACGATACCAGCCAGGCGGCGTCCACCCCTCCCATATCGATCCGGGCTCGGAAGGCTTCGCATGGGTCGGGACCCGTCGAAACCGACTTGCCGCCAGATAGTGTAAGCGCCGATTCCAATCGCTCCAATTCCGCCAAGTCCTCGAACGGCGGGATTGTGAAGACAACAGTTGCGGTCAAAGGATCGAATCATACAATTCCCAAGACGATCGTCCAACCCGACGGCGACGGGGACGATGGATCTCCCGCAACGTCGGCTTCTGTCGGGCATGAAAAACTCCACGCCGAAACCACAGCCGGAAACGATGACACAAGCCCATTAAAATCGGAGACGTCTTCGCCCGCCGCACGAAGAAAGAAACCTCGCTCCGCCGCAGCTGCTCCCGCCGAAGACTCCGATCTTCACTCCGACCGAAGCCTTGAAGCCCGCGAAGCTCGCCCCACCGCCGCTGGCGAACGTTCTTTGACCCGCGCCCTTGGCTTGAAGATTGGCAAAATCGTGATCGACGCCGGTCATGGAGGACATGACACCGGCACAATCGGTCCGAATGGCCTGCAAGAAAAAGACCTGGTGCTCGACGTGGCCAAGCGGCTGGGACGTTTGCTCGAAGCGCGGCTCGGTGCCGAAGTGATCTACACGCGCAAGGATGACACCTTCATTCCCCTGGAAACTCGCACCGCGATTGCCAATCGCGAGCGGGCGGATTTGTTCATCTCGATCCATGCCAACTCCAGCCACGATGCGGATGCTCGCGGCGTCGAAACCTATTATTTGAATTTCACTTCATCGCCGGAGGCGCTCGAAGTGGCGGCCCGCGAGAATGCGGTGTCGGAGAAATCCATTCATGAACTGCAAGACCTGGTAAAGAAAATTGCCCTGAAAGAGAAGATCGAAGAATCGCGCGAGTTTGCCGGCGACGTGCAGGAATCGCTCTACGGCGGCCTATCCCTGGAGAACGCCGGAATCCGCGATCGTGGAATCAAGAAGGCTCCGTTCATTGTCCTGATCGGCGCAAATATGCCTTCGATCCTCGCCGAAATTTCTTTTGTGTCGAACCCCACCGACGAACGCAAGCTCGAAACCTCGGAGCATCGCCAGCGTATTGCCGAGTCGCTCTATCGCGGAGTCTCGAAGTACGTCAACGGCCTGAGCGGTGTCAAGGTCGCGAGCAAGATCGATAAACCTCAAGGGCAGTGACGCGGCGGCCCCATACACTCTCTTTTCGCGTCATCCCGCTAAGGCCGTGAGAACGCCCGCCCCGCGTGCACTTTCGAGTTTCTAGAGATGACCGCGCCGACGCTACCATCAGGCGTAGGAGATCCTCCCCATGAATTCCTCCATTCGCTTCGGAATCGCCGTAACCATCTTCTGGTTGATCGTCACGAATAGCCTGTCTGGATCAGGACCGGCGGTTGCTTCCAAAACCCAAGCAGTTGCACATGCCGCACCTGCTTCCGTTGCCGCGAGCCCTGGTCAAACCGATGCGGACACCCCCGCGCAGGCGCCCGCAAAAACGGTTCACATTACGATTAATGCTTTAACCAACCGCCATCCCATCAGCAAATATGTCTATGGCGGCGCCTATCCTCAGGATGCCGCGACCATCGCCGACAGCGGCCTGACCGAAGTTCGCTGGGGTGGCGATGCCACCTCGACTTACAACTGGCAGCTTCAAACGTACAACGCGGCCAACGACTACTATTTTGAAGACTATGCCGCCGGGGGCTTCAACAACGGAGCCGACGGCAATTCGACGCAGTTCATCCACGACGTCATAGCCGCCGGCAGCAACCCGCTCATGACGATGGTGATGCTGCCATGGGTCGCACAGACTCCGGAGACTTCGGTGACTCAAGGCGGCACCAATAATTATCACTGGAGTTTTTCGGTGACAGAGGAAGGCCCGCAATGCAGCGTGGACCCTTACAATATCGACGCGGGCGACGGCATTATCGCCGGGACCTGCAACAACCCGACCTACCTCACCGCCAATCTGAACCAAACATACTTCCCCTTGCTCGATCAGCCCGGAGATAACGATCCGCCCAACAGCGTCTATCGCAACCAGTGGGCGTCAGCCTTGGCCACGGCTTTTGGCAGCGCTCCACATTTCTACGACATGGATAATGAGATCGAAATCTGGGGTAGCACCCATCTCGATGTGCACCCACAACCGTCGGCCTATGACGAACTGCGCGACACCTTCATCGCCGAAAGCCGCGCCCTCAAAATCTGGGATCCGGCTGCCATCCGCTTCGGGCCCATTACCTGCTGTTGGTGGTTTTACTGGAACGGCGCCAACAACAATGACAAGCCGGCGCATGCCGGGAACGACTTTATCCCCTGGTGGCTGAACGAAGTGTATTGGCAGGATCAAGTCGCGGGCGCGCGTTCGATCGACGTGTTTGACATCCACGCATATCCCGATACGCCCGACACATCCAACTACACGCTGGCACAGAAGCGGGCGCTAGCTCTGCGCATCTTTCGCGATTACTGGGACCCGACCTATGTCAGCGTAGGTAGCGATATCGATCAGAAGTGGACAACCTTTATCCAGCCCAAGAAGACGATTCCGTTCCGGCTCCCGCGCATGCGGGCGATCGTCAACATGATCTACCCCGGAACTCCTTTAAGTGTTACGGAGTGGAATGCGGCCATCGCGGGCGAGTCGGATTACTCGACCGCTCTATCCGATGCCGATGCCTACGGAATTGTAGGCCGTGAGCGCCTTTACCTCGCCTCGCGGTGGGTTGCGCCGGTTCCTGGCAATCCTAATTATCAGGGCCTCAAGCTCTATACCAATTACGACGGGAAGCACGATAGCTTCGCTACCACATCGATCGCCGCCACAAACGATGGGAATCCGAATTTCGTCAGTACCTACGCCGCCATGAACCCGGCTGGCACAGCTCTGACCGTGATGGTGCTGAACAAGGCTCCTTCAACTACCCTCCCCGTGCAGTTTGCCGTCAGCGGCTTCACGCCCTCGCAAGTTACCACCTACACTCTGGGACCGAAGAATCCCACTCAGATCGTGGCTTCGTCCCCGCAGGCGTGGTCGTCGAGTATGACGTTCGCTCCTTACACGGCAACCCTGCTCGTGATCACGGGCTCCTCTACCCTGCCGAACGCAGAATGGGACTTGAATCCGGATACCGTGATGGTGGCAGCCGGCGGCATAGTGACCCTTTCGCCAAAAATTGTTTCCGGAAAAGGAACCCTAACCCTGGGAACTCCCCAGGCGGACGCCGGAATTACTCTCGCCGTGACACAGGGTACCGTCACTCCGTCGCAGAACGGAGCCATCACCGTCACTGCCGGCAAAACTCCCGGCTTCTATCACTACAGTGTTCCCAGCACCGACAACGCTGGAGGTTCCCAACAGCAAGAGGGATGGATTCTGGTGGGCAATCCGCCGGCGATTCTCACCCAGCAGGGAAATAATCAGAGTGGGCCGCCGGGAACGAATCTCAGCCTCTCTGTCACTCTGGCTCCCGGGAAATCCGGTGGAACCTCGGGAACAGGGGCCGACATCTTTTTTTCTACCGACTCGGGAACGCTCTCCAGCCGAATGGTTACGACGGATGCATCAGGAACTGCGGCGATCGTACTCACATTGCCGGGAAGTCCGGGTACCGTGCATGTCACCGCCGAGGGGCCCTTTGGTCTGGGTCATCCCGTAGTTACCTTTACCGAGACTGCGAACTGATGCGACCCGCGCAGGGACGGACGCATTCGTCCGCCCCCGCCCGGTGCAGTTCGGCAGCCGCCTGCGTCCACAGCAACTCTGGGATCCGCCCTAGCGCTGGTGAAAGCAGCCGTCCTACCCAAATCTGTGCTCTGGGCTGGAAACTTTCTCGGCCCCCCAGTAGTCTAACGTGGTAGCGTCGGTGCGCTTTTCTCTGCATGAGATTCTTGCGACAGGTTCCAGCGGTTTTCATATTTCTCCTTTTTTGCGCTGCCGTATTTGCTGCGGAGCCGCATACGCCGGTTGCAGTTGCGGCAACCCCAGCCTCTTCGTCTCCGGTTTTGCCCACCGAGTTCGCTGGCTGGCATACGAAGAGCGATGTCACCCGGAGCGACGATCCCTCCGCCGCGGATAACGCGAATGCTCCCGTTCTGAAGGAATACGGCTTTGTTCGTCTGGAGAAAGCAGCCTACACTCGCGACGATGGCCGCAATCTGACAATCAAGGCGGCGGTGTTCGAAGACGCCAGCGGAGCGTATGGCGCTTTCACTTACTACGTTTCCGACGACATGCGCGCGGAAACCATTGGCGCCGCCGGAGCCTATCTGAATAATCGCGTGCTCTTCTTCCAGGGAAACATTCTGGTGGACGCGGTATTCGACAGAATGAGCGTCATGTCGGCGGCGCAACTGCGCGAACTCGCGGGCTTGCTGCCGCCAGCCCCCGGCAACAAAGGCAACCTGCCTTCGCTGCAAACCTATCTTCCGAAACGAGCGTTCGAAAAAAGCTTCGACAAGAACACGACCAAGTACATTCTCGGTCCCGTCGCTCTCAATCGAGTTGGATCTCCTTTGCCGGCTTCGATGGTGGATTTCGCTTCCGGTGCGGAAGTCGCCCTCGGCAAGTATGAAGCCGCGGCGGGCGACGCCACTCTCATGCTGATCGAATATCCGACGCCGCAGATCGCGGCGGAACGACTCCGGCAGATCGATGCTTCGCATCAGGTTACTCAGCAGCAACCCGGAGTCGCTTCCATCGTCGATGTCGGTCCATTCTTCGACGCGCGAACCGGTCCCATCATCGTGATCGCATCCGGCCCGCTTTCCAAAAGCGAAGCGCGATCGCTGATTTCGTCGATCAGTTACGAAGCCGATGTCACATGGAACGAAAATACCTATGTATCGAAGAAAGACAATCTCGCGAATTTTTTGTTCAACGCGATTGTTCTTTGCGGAATCGTGGTCGGATTGGCGCTCGTCGCCGGCATCGCATTCGGCGGCCTACGCATCCTCATCAAGCGGTTTTTTCCCGACTCCGTGTTTGATCGCCGGGAGGCAGTGGAATTCATCTCCCTGCACCTCGAAGACGAGGTCCGAGGCCTCCCTCGGGGCGGTAAGTGACTCAATCGAATATCGTTAGCCTCAGAAAGAGAGCATTTTGCCTGATTTCGGCCTCATTTGTCGATCTGTGGACTGATTTTGTAAGTTATTGAAAATAAGACTATTTAAGTCACACATTTTGCTTGACACTGCGGTTTTAAGACTCATAAGATTTCGGCAGAAAGTTCTGATGGAAAAATCCTCCTTTGGAACTATTCTCCCTTGAAAGAAAAGGCCGCCCATGTTGCCGGGTGGCCTTTTCGTTTTACGAGAAACTTGCCACTTCTGAGCTTCTCCGTTGTCAGAGGAGAATCGCAACCTGCCTTCTGGCTGCTGCCAATTTGTTTTCGGAACTGTACTAACGTTTTCTCCGTATCATCTGCAGGCAAAGTCTTGCTAGCGCCGACGAGGAGACGCAATGTTTTGCGATCAATGCGGTACGCAATTGCAATCGGGACAGGCTCACTGCGGTCGCTGCGGCAAACCCGTGCTCGGACTGGTCGAACTTCGGCGCAGTCGCGTTCGCGAACATGTGCGATTGTTGGGCATTTTGTGGATGGCCTATTCAGCCTTGCACGTCGTTGCAGGAGCAGTCTTGCTCATCGTCGCACAGACGATCTTTGGGCGCGTCATCCACATTCCGAACGGTCCGCCCCCCGAGGTCACAATCTGGCTGCGGCCTCTTCTGAGTTTCATCGGAGGGCTAATCCTGGCCAAGGCCGCCGCCGGATTCTTTGCCGGTTGGGGCTTGTTGCAGCGGGAGGATTGGGCCCGGACGGTTGCATTGGTCATGGGTTTCATCGCGCTGCTCAATGTTCCGATTGGTACAGCTCTTGGCGTCTACACCCTGTGGGTGTTGCTGCCCGCGCGTTCCGATGAAGAGTACAAAGCGTTGGCGCAAGCCGCCTAACGCTCGCGCAACTTGTGAGCGCCCCCATTCTTCTTCGAGGGCTGGCAGCTCTCTCCCGTGAGGAGTGTGATCCTCAACTGTCTGCGCACATTGTGCTTCGGTATGCTAGACTTACGACGTTAAATCCGTGTGTCCCTCCCCCGTTTCTGCTTTTATAACCGAACTTACTGATCTCTGATCAGGGGGTATGCATTCATGGCTTGTTCCCGGTCCTGCGTCCGCGCCATTGCATTCATCGCGCGCGCCGTTCTCATTCTCGCGGCGGCGAATCTTCTCGCGCAATCTGTCAATCCAGTCCCGTTCGTCAATCAGCCGCTTGTACCGACTAGTGTTGCACCAGGGTCGCCGGAATTCGCTCTAACCGTAAACGGCACGGGGTTCGTTTCGACCTCGGTCGTGAAATGGAACGGAGCGGCCCTAGGCACAGCCTTTGTCAACTCCCACCAACTGGTTGCGGATGTTCCCGCCTCCGCGCTCACTTCCGCCCACACCGCTTCTGTGACCGTCTTCAGCCCCACGCCCGGAGGAGGAACGTCGAACGTTGACCTTTTTACTATCACGAATCCAACCACGACCCTTGCCTTCACCACTTCGACAATTCCTACTGGGCTCAATCCCGGCGGCATAGTCGCCGCGGACTTCAACAACGACGGCAAGGCCGATTTGGCGTTCGTCAACCAAGACCAGCCGGATTCTACGTGTTATACGCCCGGCTATGATGGCCTCGGAACAATTTCGGTTCTTCTCGGGAACGGCGACGGCGGGTTCTCCAACAAGTCGACAGTTTGTTTTCCTGACAATTTGGGTATGGCGGCGGGAGAGCAGCTTGGGATTGCCAACTTCGCGAACGGCAACGCAGGCCTACTTGGTGTGTTCGATGAAAACGGAGGGGAAGGATCTTTTTCTGCGATCTTTTCGGGAAACGGCGACGGGACGTTTAACTGTTGTACCGAGCTGGGAGGCTTCGATGGCCCAGGGAAAATGATAACCGCAGATTTCAATCGGGATGGCTATATAGACTTGGCCTTCCCTGCCGTTGACGACGAAAGCGGCGAAGGAAATACTTACGTCTTCTTGGGCCCCGACTTTAGTGGTGGAGGTGGTTGTTGTTTTGAAGATTATTTTGACTCAGTAGCTACTGGCGACTTTAACAACGACGGAATACTTGACTTGGCCTTGGTTGGCGGATCGGGAGTCAAAATTGCTTTGGGCAACGGCGATGGAACCTTCACCGTCGATTCGTCACAACCCTCTGTCAATCTCGTAGATCCAACCTCGGTGATCACCGCCGATTTCAACGGCGACGGCATCCTCGACCTCGCCATTGCCGACGCTGGCTCGAGTGCTCTCACCATCCTGAAAGGGAACGGCGACGGCACCTTCACGCAGGTCGCCGGAGAACCTTCTTTGCCGGGGTTCACCAACTCCGTGACAAGTTACGATTTTAACGGCGATGGAAAGCTCGACTTGCTGTTCTCAAGCGCGGAAAACACATTCTCGATCTATCTGGGCAATGGGGATGGAACCTTTCAACCCGCACTGGTCCAATCGATGCCCTATGCTCCCTACGGAGTTGCGGTTGGAGATTTCAACGGCGACGGCCGGCTCGATCTCGCCCTTACAAATTCGGCCAATAATACAGTTTCCATCCTCCTGCAGACGACGACCCGCCCTCGACGAGCGTCTATCACCGTGGCCTCGTCTCAGAATCCTTCCTACGTGAATGAGCCAGTAACCTATGTGGCAGTGGTATCAGGCGGCAAAGGGACGCCCACTGGATCGGTGACCTTTACGCAAGGGGCAATCGTTCTCGGCACGGTGCCATTAACGGATGGACAGGCGAGCATCACCACCACACTGACGGAAGCCGCTAAGTACTCGGTTTTCGCCACCTACACGGGCGATCAGAACTATCGGCCCAGAGTCTCGAAAGAAATGCAGCAAGTTGTGAACAAGTACTCCACCAGCGTGAACCTGTATTCGAGCGCCGATCCTTCCACTCAGGGCCAACCCGTCACATTCACCGCGGCAGTGAATACTCTCGGCCCCCAGCCAGCGGGGAAAGTAGTCTTCTTCAATGGAAGCACCCCGATGGGATTCGGCAATTTGATCGAGGGTTCAGCCATGCTTACCAAGTCCCACCTCCCTGCGGGTACGCTCTCGATTACGGCCACCTATGATGGGGACATGGTATTGGAAAAAAGCACGTCCACCGTGTGGCTGCAAGTTGTCAACTAGTTGGACTTATCTCAACAATCGTCGGCATTTCTCGAGACGACCACGATCCTGCGAAGACCTCAAAGGTGGCAGGTAGGCTGGTATGCCATCCTTGATAACTCTGGAAGCTATATCGCCATGGTTGTTCCAAAAGTAAATTGTCGATCGTAAATGAACTGGATATTCTAGTTACAGGAGAGTTTGTGAACATACTCCACATTGTTGGAGCACGTCCGAATTTCATGAAGGTCGCACCGGTTCTGAGTGCCTTGAAGGAGCGTGACAACGTCACGCAAACTCTCATCCACACCGGTCAGCATTACGACGTCAGCATGTCCGATGTTTTCTTTCAGCAATTGGGCATCCCCGCCCCGGATGTGAACCTCGCGGTCGGCTCCGGTACTCATGCCAAGCAGACAGCGGAGATCATGATGCGGCTCGAGCCGGTCGTGCTCGAACGCCAGCCGGACATGGTCCTCGTCTACGGGGATGTGAACTCCACCGTTGCGACGGTTCTGGTTTGCGCCAAGCTTGGTGTTCGCGTAGGGCATGTCGAAGCCGGACTGCGCTCGTTCGACCGCACCATGCCGGAGGAGATCAACCGTCTGGTCACCGATCAGCTTGCCGACTTGCTGTTTACGCCCTCGGAAGATGGAGACGAAAATCTTCGGCACGAAGGAGTTGCCCCAGAGAAAATCTTCCGCGTCGGCAACGTCATGATCGACTCCCTGGTTCGCCTGCTGCCGCTGGCGCGCAAATCACAACCGAATGGCTTGCCGGAGCGTTATGCCCTGGTTACACTGCACCGGCCAGCCAATGTCGACGACAGCGCTACCCTCAAAGGGATTCTCGAATCGTTGCTCGAGGTGAATCGGGATTTGGCCGTAGTCTTTCCGGCTCATCCACGCACCCGCCAGCGGATCGCCGATTTTGGGTTGAACGCCGGCCAACTGCGAGTTCTCGATCCCCTGCCCTACATCGATTTTCTGGGATTGCAGTCGCGGGCGAGCGTGGTAATTACGGATTCTGGTGGCATTCAGGAAGAAACAACTTACCTCGGCGTTCCTTGCCTCACCGTGCGCGAGAATACGGAGCGACCGATCACGGTTTCTATGGGGACGAACGTCCTTGTCGGCCGGGATCCCAACAAGCTGCGCACGGAACTGTCGCGTGTGCTCAACGGCAAGGCAAAGACGGGCACCGTGCCGCCTCTCTGGGATGGAAAAGCAGGGGAACGTATCGCCGATGTCGTAGTCGGTCAACCCGTCCACCCGAACGTGACCCACTGAAACATCAGTCACGACCCAGGGTAATCCAGCCCTCATTATCTTTATTCTGCTGAACGTGCATGAAAAATAGCTGGGAAGTTGTTACTATTGGGCCATTGAGTGGGGAAGGTTTACCGTCTACTCTCGCAAAGGGTCAGCGAAGACGGGTGTGAAGCAGCGAAAGAACGCTGACGAACGCGGGTGAAGTAGGCGATGGACCCGACCAGGGTCACAGCGGCGGTGACGACTCCGTCCCACCCGCTCCACAATTCACCTTCCACTGACTCTTTTGAGTGGATTGCGGCCACACGATGAAAACCGACTCAATCCGCATCCAGTTGGTCGCCTGTGCTTTGCTTGTCCTGGCTCTCACCAGCTGTCACAAGGCCCAACCTCACAGTGTTACCCTTACCTGGGATGCGCCTCATGTCGCTTCCGGAACCTCGGTGGTCGCCTACAACATCTATCGGCGCGACACTCCCAACGGTCGCTTCGTACGAATCGCGTCCCGAGTCTCAGGGCCACCCTACCAGGATCACCTGGTGGAGGGCGGACATAGTTACTCCTATGTTGTGACTGCTCTCGATCAAGCCAGTCATGAGAGCAAATTCTCCCCGGAAATCCACGCCACAGTTCCTTGATTGTTTGACGGATCGATGACTGAGATCCAGGGCGCCGTGTAGCGGCGAGCGCGTGACCCTAAAAGCATCACGGACTATGGATTGGGAATGATGGCTTGCGTTTGGTTCGAATATCCGCTCTCGTTGCCCTTGCCATCGACGGCCGTGGTTACGTAGTAATAGGTCTGACCGGAGACGACCGTGTTGTCGGTATATGCAGTCGTACCATCGAGCGTGGAGTTAATCACGCTGTAAGGCCCGCCTGACACCGTCCCGCGGTAAACGTTATAGCCCACCGCGTCAACCGACGCATCCCACGTGAGATCGACCGTGTGCTGGTCGGGCGCAGTTCCCGTGCCCGTCATTTTTTCTACGGTTGGCGAGTTGCCGGCATTACTCGAGAACGATAGGGATGCCGACGTGGCTCCGCTCGACTGCGGTGTAAACGTCACGGTGAAAGTCGCGGATTGGCCAGCGGGAATCGTTACGGGCAGCGAAATTCCGGAGAGCGCAAACTCACTGTTATTGAGAGTGGCCGACGTGACTGTAACCGCGGCCCCGGTCGCATTCAAGCTGCCGTTCAGCGCTGAATTCGACCCAACGGCAACGTTGCCGAAACTCAAAGTGGCTGGCGTCACTGCCAGCTCGCCCGCAACGGTGCCGGTTCCGGCGAGCGCAATACCGAGTGGTGAGTTGGACGCATTCGACACGACCGATAGGCTTCCGCTAGCCGCCCCAGCACCGGTCGGTGTAAACGTCGCTGTAAAGGTCACACTTCCGTTGGGGGTCAGCGTGACGGGCAATGTCAATCCGCTGACCGAGAACGCTGCCCCACTCAAATTCACTTGCGAGATCGTGACCGACGCTCCTCCGGTGTTCGTAAGCGTCTCCGATAGGTTCGAGCTGTTGCCAACCTGCACGCTGCCGAAGGCCAGGCTCGCGGGATTCGGACTCAGCGCTCCTGGAGTCACCCCTGTTCCTGAAAGCGGGATGTTCAGTTTCGGATTTGAGCCGTCAGAAGTGATGCTGACATTGCCGCTCGCAGCGCCGCTTACTGTCGGATTAAAAAGTACTGTGAACGGCGTGCTCTGGCCAGCGGTCAATGTCAAGGGCAATGTCAGACCATTCAAACTGAACCCGGGGCCGCTGGCATCGGCAGCAGTTATCGTGAGGCTCGTTTGCCCTGTATTGGTCAGGCTACCGCTCAGCTGCTTTGAGTTGCCGTCTTGAACGTTTCCGAAGCTGAAGCTGGACGGATTCGAAGCCAGCGCTCCAGCGGCCACGCCCGTACCCGACAGCGGAATGCTCAGATTGGCATCGGATGCGTCCGAAACAATGCTGACGTTGCCGCTGGCGGCTCCCGCATTGGCTGGAGCGAAAGTCACTGTGAACGTGACGCTCTTATTGACCGCTACCGTCACCGGTAGCGAGAGGCCGCTGACAGAGAAGCCGGCTCCGCTGGCCGTCGCCTGAGAAATCGTTACCGCCGAACCGCCAGTGTTCGTCAGCGTCTCGGACAAATCCGAATGATCGCTCACTTCAACGCTTCCGAAAGCCAGGCTGGTCAAACCGGGAGTGAGTGTTCCCTGAGCAAGAGCCGTTCCTGAACCAGAAAAATTCAGCACGACCGTCCCCGGTACTTGATCGGAGGTGGTCGCGAATGTCACGCTTCCCGAAAAACTTCCGCTGTCGGGCGGAGCAAACGTGATCGTGACTTGCGTTGAGTCGCCCGGATGCAACGTGAGTGGCAGCCCCAAGTTGCCCATGGTAAACCCTGCGCCGCTCAACGTCGCCTGATTCACGCTGAGATCGCTGCCCCCAGTATTCGATAGCGTGACCGCTGTCGGCTGACTGGATCCCACTACGACACTTCCGAAGGCAATCTGCTCCGGATTCAACGACAGCACACCCGCCGTTACTGCCGTTGCGGAAGCGTTCAACGAAACCAGACTCTGCGCATTCTGATCGAAGAAGGAGATCGTGACTGACGGAGTACCAGGAGCCGTGGGCTGAAACTGGACGCTGAACGGAGCGGTCTGTCCCGCAGCCAGCGTCAAGGGCAAACTCAAGCCCGTAATCTGGAAGCCGGAGCCCGTTCCCGTAATCGAACTAACCGTAACCGATGCAGAAGTATTGTTGGCAATGGAGTCAGGAACGGCTGTGCTGCCGCCGACAGCAACCGTTCCGAAGCTCACGGTGCTGCTGCCCAGGCTCACAGAATTCGGGTCGGCAGGGTTACCGCCGGACAATCCACCGCAACCAACAAGGAACAGAGCGATCGCCACGATTAGCAGCGAGGCGGCCAGGCGACAATAAGAGCGAAAATTAGGACGACAAAATCGATAACCGTTCAACGCGACCTCGGTATGTCGTAGCCGCATGCTAATACAACCGCGGGGGATTGTTCGTCACCGATTGCCCTAACTATTCGGACTCGGCATGACCAGTGTCACCCTGAAGCACCTTACCCTCATAGATTGCTAAAGGACGAGACCCAATGCCTGCGGAATCGCTGAACTATAGTGCAAAACAAGAACAAATTGCTGCTTAAGAAGAGAAAAACATTGCAGCAGTCCGGCGTCTTCGACATCGGCATCAGGGACGCTGCGGGAAAGGCCATTCCGCGCGGAACTCACACCGCCGCGGTCAAACCATCCGATCTGTTGCACGGTCCGGAAACGACATCGCTATTCAAACAATCAAGCAACGAACTGAATCTGAATTTCGCGAACCGGAAGGATAGCACGAGTGATAGAAAAATCTCGCGATTCGGAATTTATAATCCGCGGCGACGGAGGAGCCACGCTGCCGCTTTGCTTTCGGCCTCCTCGAGTTGAGCGGCAGATAGAGTCGGCAAGATGTTTTTCTTCTCGGCGTCAATCTGCTCGAGCATCGCAGCGGCCATTTTTTCGGCGAGCAGATACCACGTATAGGCAGAAACGGAAGCGGCTTTCCAATCGGAATTTGGTTCCGCGGTAATGTTCTCAGTCTCTTTCTCTCTGATCGGTAAAAAACTTTGGGCCAGTCGCAGTTGCGCCGCTGGGTCGCCGGTCTCAGCCGCTTCGATCATGGACGCCGACTCCTGGCCGGCTCCGTTGGCGAGCGGTTGTTGAGCGGGCGACTGCTTTACGGTCAAATACAGCAACTCGGTGCGGCTTGAAACGCCTAGCTTGTCGAAAATGCGGAAGAGATAGTTCTTCACCGTATGCGGGCTGAGGCTCAGAGCCTTGGCAATTTCCCGATTGCTCATGCCTCCGGCCACGTGTTGGATCACCTGGCGTTCGCGAGCGGAAAGCCGCTCAGTTCTTTCGTGATCGACGGGGCGGATCAGCGGCGAGTTGGCGAGCGCAGCGAGAGCGTGATCTACATCAACACTTCGCGCCCACACGTTTCCTTCATGAACACTGCGAATGCAATTGCACAGAACTTCGATGCGCTCTTGCTTGGAGAAAATTCCCCGGGCGCCGGCGCGAAAGCATTCCAGCACCTCTTGCGGATTCGAGGACTCCAGTAGAACTACGCCTTGGATCTGGGGACGTAGCGCGCGCATTTCGCGCAATACCTGAGTGCCACGACCAGACCGGCCCTCGAAATCGTGGTTGATCACTACCACGTCGATCGGCACTCTGGTGGCCGCCGCGAGCAGGTCTTCCGAACTCGAGGCTGCAATCACCACTTGCAGGCCCGGATCGCTGCGCAAAGCATCTGCTAACAACTGGGTGTGGATGTGGGTGCCTTCGCCAACGGCGATACTGACAAAGTCCAAGCCCAATTTCTCGTTGGAAGCCATCGAATCTCCACCCATCTAAGTTGTGCGCACCGCTGTCGTGCAAAAAAAAGCCGCCTCCAAAAAGCCAACCACCGAACCGGCGTCGGCAGGAAAGCAGCGAGTCAAGAGGTTCCGTGCCGACCCTCTCACCTGTTGCAAATACCCTCCTGGGGACGACAATAGGGAAGCGCACTCATTGCAACATGTGCAAGACGATGCACTAAGGTGTTTAACCCCAAAATGCAGTCCGGTCCGCTGGCCATCGCGTCCGAGAAATCGGACTCCAGGACGTATCGTCGAGGTTGAATTGAACGATTTGCGTCTCCGCTTCGTGCACGGCAGCCAAATTTCAAGAGTCATACTTGTTGACGGGACAGATCGGAGGGCCACGGAAGTCTGTAGCTCTAAACATAATCGATTCTGCGTATTGTGCAGATTCAACTGCGATGGGACCGAGGTTGCATCGTAGATCGAACAAGCGAGCAACATGACAATCATCGGACCCTCCGCAGCCGTTGCGCCCCAATAGGTCTACAGGGGGCGGCTCATAAATTGGTGTCCTCCAACCCATATGCCACTCGAAGTAACCAATATGATTTCCGGGTCATACTATCGAGGATAGAGACGTTTCGCTCTATCAATATAGAGTAAATGTACTCTAAGATATAATTCCACTTGCACAGTATTGCAAGTGACGTTAGTGTTCTATCAGTCGTTGTTCGCGGTCTCCCCCTTAAGATTGAATTTGCGTTTTACTTCCCCCGCATTTATTCGCATGTGTATTTGCACGTCCCCGCACAGGCAGGCGGACCCAGTTTCATGGGACCCAGAGGGCGAAGCTATGAGCAGTTCTCAGCAGATCTATGAGGCCGGCCCCGGACTAAGCTCCGTTTTGACGCGGGAAGAACTGCACTGGTATGCGCTTCACACCAAGGCGCGCCATGAAAAATCAGTGGAGCGGCGATTGCGCGATCAGGGCATGCTGACTTTTCTGCCCGTGACCATGGAAACGCATCGCTGGAGCGACCGGAAGAAAAAGGTGGAAGTGCCGCTATTCAGTTGCTACGTGTTTGTGCGCTGCACTTTGAGCGCAGAAGACCGGAAGCGCGTCTATCAGTTGGAAGGTGTGCACGGTTTTGTCGGAACTCGCGAATCCAGCCTGCCGATTCCGGATGAGCAAATCGAGACCATCCAAAAGGTTTTGACTCAGACCGTGCCCTGTCGTTCGTATCCCTTCCTGAAAGTAGGACAGAGGGTGCGGGTACGGGGCGGTGCGATGGACGGAGTGGAAGGCGTGTTCTTGTCGGAAAATGGCGACCACAGCCTGATTATTTCCGTGGATGCGATTCAGCGCTCCATGGCGGTGCGCATCGATGGTTACCACGTAGAACCGGTTTGAAGTTCCGGGGTCAGGGAGCCCCGCGGCCGGCAATTTCCTTGCGGCTCCCAATGGCAGTCGTCCACTTCTGAATATCCAGTTTCTTCTCAACGCCCCCCATTCGGGGCAGGGTCACTATGCATCAGCCAGAAATCGAGCGCATCGGCGAAGACTTGTATTTTGTCGCGGCCAGTCCGGCTACGCGCCGCCTGCGCACGCAGGCGGAATTGCTCTCGCATACCGACGTCCCGGTGCTGATTACGGGAGAGCCGGGGAGCGGGAAGACAACTGCCGCTCAGCTCATCCATTTATTGTCGATCCGTTCCAGCTTCCAGTTCATGCGGGTGAAGTGCGCCGCGCTGACCTCCGACTTGCTGGAAAATGAGTTGTTCGGGTACGAACACTCTTCCGCGACCGGCCGGCCGGAATCGACGCTGGGAAAGCTGGAGCAGTGCGCCAAGGGAACAATCCTCCTCGACGAATTCGATGCCATGCCCGACACAGTGCAGCGTCGCCTTTTGAAACTCCTCGAAACCGGGGAATTTGTGCGCTGCGGCGGCAGGAACCCCATCCGGGCCGACGTGCGCATCGTCGCCGCCACGAGTTGCGATCTGCAACTGGCCGTCCTGGAAAAAAAGATTCACGAAGAGCTGTTCTATCACCTGAGCGTTTTTCAGTTGCGGATACCGCCGCTGCGCGAGCGGCATGACGAGATTCCGTTGCTGCTCGGCCACCTGATGAACCGGCTCACGCGGCGCTATGGCGTGCCGGCTCCGCACCTTTCCAGCGCTCTGCTGGATGCCTGCCAGAAGTATCCATGGCCAGGGAACCTGCGAGAATTGGAAAATTTTGCGAAGCGCTTTCTGGCGCAGGGTGATGAAGCGGCGGCGCTCCAGTCGCTGTACTCGCATTCCGACTACGCCGTGACTAAAGGCAAAAAGGATCAGGGAAACGGGCACGACAGCAACAGCGCTCATCGTTTAGGCGCGGACTCCGATCACGGGAGCCCTTCGGATGACAAGTTGTCGTTGAAGTTGCTGGTAAAAAGCGCCAAGGGTGAAGCCGAACGCGGCGCGATCGCGCAGGCGCTCCAACAAACCCACTGGAACCGCAAGGCGGCTGCTCGCTTGCTGAATGTCAGCTATCGAGCACTGCTCTATAAAATTCAGGAGTATCGCCTGGCACCCCCCGAGGAGTGGGTGCGGTTTGTCGATACCGACGACCTGCAACGCGCGGAGTAGCGCGGCGGGGGCAGACGTTTGTTAATGAACGAATCCTTACGGATAAGAAAACAACTCTTATGAACAAGATCAAATCCATCCTCATGCTCGCTCTGCCCTTGCTGGCGCTGCTGCTGGCTCCGAGCGGAGCCTTCGCGCAGTCCCAGCCTTCGTCGCCGGCTCCTGCCGCGACCGATGCGACAGCCGACGAGAAGCGAGCTTCCCATTCGGACAATTCCTACCTCATCGGTGTCGACGATGTGCTCGCCATCAATGTTTGGAAAGAGCCGGAAGTATCGCGCTCGGTTCCGGTGCGCTCCGACGGGAAAATATCCTTGCCCCTGGTTGGGGAACTCACGGCCGGCGGCCAAACGCCGCGGCAACTGGAGCAGGAGATCACCAAGCGCCTGGCCAACTATATCTCCGAGCCCGAAGTCACGGTCATGGTGCAGGACAGCAAGAGCCAACGAGTCAATATTCTAGGTATGGTGGTTCGGCCAGGCGAGTATCTCCTTTCGGGTTCAGCCACGGTTCTGGACGCCATCGCCATGGCAGGCGGTTTTAAGGATTTCGCCAAGCAGAAGGCCATTTACGTATTACGACCCGCCGCCGATGGAACGCAGAAGCGAATTCCCTTTAACTACAAAGATGTGATCAAGGGCAATCATCCCGATCAGAACGTGCGCTTGCTGCCGCACGATACGGTGGTGGTTCCGTAGCCGTGCCGATGACGATTCGAATTTATCTGCTGGCGGTGTCGATGGCTGCGCTTGCGGTCCTCGCAGTTGCTCAGGACCAGGCTCCTTCAACCCCGGCCCCGCAAAACCAGCAGGTCCCAAACTCGGTGGATAACGGCACCAGGTCTGTGCCGGCTCCGGCTATCTCGGCAATCGGCGGCTTGCAGAACCCCAGCGGTTCCTCCGATGCCAGCAATCTGCCAGAGATTCCGGCGTTGCTTGGCGGTATCGGCGTCTCTCCCGCCTTCCTTTCCGAGATGGAACGATCGAATTATTTGCGCGGCGGAGTCAATGTCGGCGCCACTTACGACGACAACCCTTTGCTGCTTTCGAGTGGAGCGGTAGGCAACGCAAGCGTGTCCATCTTTCCCAACCTCAGCGTGGAGCAAACGTCATCCAGAATGCGATGGAAGCTTGGCTACGCCGGCGGCCTGACGATTAATCAGCGGTTCACCAACGAGAACCAGGGATCGCATAGCCTGATCTTCGATTCGCAGTACCGGCTGAGCCCACACGTCAATTTACGGGTGGCGGAAAGCTTTTCCTTGACGACGGGTTTTTTTGACGCGGGCACGGGTGTAAACGTGGGCGGCTTGGGCGGCGGTAATGGCAGCTTGCTTCTTCCCTTGAGTACGACCAGGTCAACCCTGACGACGGTGGAAACCAATTACCATTTCGCCTTGAACGACCTGATCGGCGCGAGCGGATCATTCTACGACATGCATTTCACAAACCCCGCGACCGACGTCCCCCCGGGAACCCAGTTGACGAATCAACTGACCAACGGCCAGACCACTTCCGGGTCCGCCTTCTGGCTGCACCGGATTTTCCGCGGAGACTGGGGCGGAACCACCTACCGCTTCCAGAGGATTTCGTTTACCGGCGGCGACACCGGGGTGCATAGTTTTCTAGCGGTGGATACGCTCAGCATCTCCACTCGCTTGGCTCTGACGGGCTTTGTCGGTCCGCAATATGCCGTCAACAATGGCTTGCTTCCGGGCGGGACACAAACTACGCAGTCGAGCGATTGGTCACTTGCCGGCGGAGTCGACGGCGTCTGGCGAGACGAACGCACCAGCGTTTCCGCCGGATACTCCCGCAACATCAGCGACGGGGGCGGCATTTTTGGGGCGGTGCGGTTGCAGACCATTCACGGCAGCCTCCGCCGCGAGATCGTTCCGGGTTGGACGGGTTCGGTGTTTGCCAGTCACGGCAGCAATTTGGCGATCCTGTTGCCCTCGCCAACCAGCGTCAGTTCCATTACTCTAACTTCGGTGGGAGTCACGGCCGAGCGGAACGTCGGCAGGAGCATGGGTCTCCGCATCGGCTACAACCACGATTTGGAAAAGGAATCGGGATCGACCCCGGCTTCGGCGCTCAATGCTGGCCGGAACCGCGTCTTCGTCACTCTTTCTTATCAGTGGGCCAAACCTTTGGGAATGTAGTCCCGCAAGATCGTCACGCAGGATTGCAGCACGAAAATTTAGCACGGGGAATGTAGGCATGGAAGAAGAACTGGAACCAAAAAGCGAGCCGATCGATCTGAATGCGATCCGGGGCATAGTCCGCCGCAGGCGGTGGCAGTTTCTAGTGCCCTTTTTTGGCGGCTGGCTGCTGATCTGGATAGCAAGTTGGCTTATCCTTCCGACCTACCGGTCGGGCACGCTGATCCTCGTCGAGCAACCTTCGGTGCCGGAAAAATATGTGGTGTCGAATATTGAAACCGATATTCAGCACCAACTGGACAGCATTACTGAGCAGATTCTGAGCCGCACCCGTCTGCTTCGCATCATCGACCACCTCGGCCTGTATGCGCGCGAACGCAAGCATATGAGCGACGACGATCTGGTCGAAAAAATGCGCAAGGACATTGAGATCGAGTTGACGCATAGCGACGACCGCAAGCTCTCTGCCTTCAATATCTATTACTCCAGCCACAACCCTAAGACAGCCCAGGTGACGACCAACGAACTGGCCAACCTGTTCATCACCGAGAATCTGGAAGAGCGGCAAAAACTCTCCGAAGGCACCACCACATTCCTCGAAACCCAGGTCGAGCAGGCGCGCGCCAAACTCGAGGCCCAGGAAGCCAAGATGCGCGAGTTCAAAGACCAGCACCTGGGGGAGCTGCCCACCCAGACGCAAAGCAATCTGCAAATCCTCGCCGGTCTTCAGAGTCAGGTGGAGTCCAACGAAGATGCGCTCAACCGCGCCAAGCAGCAGAACACATATTTGGAATCTCTCGCCAATCAATACCGCTCCATGAATACCGGTGCGAAGTTGGGCGAAGGTGGCGAGCCGGGCCTGGCCGACATCGACAAACAGCTCGATCAATTGCGGGCTCAACTGGCGGACCTGACCTCCCACTACACCGACAAGTATCCGGACGTGCGAAAAACCAAGGAGCAGATCGCCCTCCTCGAAAACACGCGGAAGCGTGTCGTCCGCGATCTGAACAGCGGAGTCGCTGCCCCGCCGTCGCAGTCCGATCCCAAAAACTCGACTTTGGCGGAAATGGACAGCCAGCTGAAGGCAAATCGCGTCGAGATTGCCAACCGGGAAGCTGAGATCAAGGAAGGCCAGTCGAAAATCAATCAATACCAGTCGCGCTTGAATATGGCGCCCGTGATGGAGCAGCAGTTCGCCGAGATCACGCGCGATTACGATCAATCGAAGGCCGACTACGAATCGCTGCTGGCCAAAAAGAACCAGTCCGAGATGTCGACCGATTTGGAAAAAACCCAGCAGGCGGAACATTTCCGCATGCTCGATCCTCCGAATCTACCCAGCAGGCCCTACAAACCGAACCGCATGCTGATGAGCGCGGCGGGACTGATTTTCGGCCTGATTTTGGGTGGAGGGTTTGCCTTTGCCATGGAAATACTCAGCGGCAAGATCTACAGCGAGCGCGACATCAAGAAACTCGTTCCCTTTGACGTCGTAGCGGAGATTCCGCCGATTGAGAGTTTACAAGAGCAATCCTCCAACCAGCGCAGCGCCTGGGTCGCGGCGGTCGCGGCGGTAGCGATCATGGGGGCAATCCTGTTAGGATCGGCAGCTACGTATTTGTACGGCTAGAATCCATGTATAAGAGTTTTTACAAACTGAAGCGGAACCCGTTCGAAATCACTCCGGACCCGTCGTTCCTGTTCCCGACAACCCGGCACAATGAAGCGCTGGCTTCCTTGTTCTACGGGGTCACCGCGCACCGGGGATTTGTCGTCTTGACGGGTGAGGTGGGCACGGGCAAGACGCTCATTCTGCGTTCCTTGCTGGGGCTGGTGCAGCGCCGGGACGTGGCCTTTGCCTTGGTTTTCAATCCTTCGCTTTCACCTCTCGAGTTCATTCGCTATATCGCGAGCGACTTCGGGTTGCCGGTGGCGAACCAGGCGAAAGACGAACTGATCCGCATGCTGAATACCTTCCTCGTGCGCCGTCATCAGCAAGGATTGACTTCGCTGCTGGTGGTGGACGAGGCTCACCATCTGTCGGCGGAGATCATGGAAGAAATCCGGCTTTTGACGAATCTGGAAACTTCTCAGCAGAAGTTGCTGCAGATTGTGATGGCCGGCCAGCCCGAACTCGACCAGAAAATCGATGGCCACGATCTCCGGCAACTGAAGCAGAGGATCGCGCTGCGCTGTCATCTTGAGGCGCTCACTCTGGACGAAACCAGGGAGTATATGCGCCGCCGCCTGCAGATTGCCGGCGCTTCCACTGCAGACGAGATTTTTCCGGAGATGGCAATTGAGGCTGTATTCCGTCATTCGCGGGGGATCCCGCGTTTGATCAATACCGTTTGCGAGAACGCCCTGCTCTCGGGGTATGCCCGGCAGATGACCTCGATTTCGCCCGAGATCATTGACGGTGTGGCGCGCGATTTGCGGCTCGGCGCCGTGGCCGTGGAGTCCAAGAGCCAGTCCGCAGGGCGGCTGACGCTGGAACAGGAACAACGCGAGCTTCTGCTGGCCGTCAAGGCGCTGCTCGAAGTGCGCGACCGGATGCAGCAGGCCGAGGCGAAAGCCCGGTTGCAATAAAAGACGCTATGGAAAAGCAGGTTTCTTCCCAATGAGCAATATTTTTGAAGCTTTGCAGCGAGCGGAGGCGGAACGGTCGGGCGGAAGCCTGCCAGAAAGCCCCGACTCCGTCGTGGACTTGCTGCAAGAAGTCGAACAGGAAGCCGCCCGCCGGCAAACCGCACAAGCGGGCGCGGATGTGCCGGAACATGGCGAGTCGGTAGCGGATCTTCCAGCGGGGGTCGAAGCGGAGGTCACCGGCTGGCAACCGGCTTTGAATTCGCCCCTTTCATACCCGGAGTCTTCCCCGGTAAAGTCCTTCGCTCAAGCGCAAACGCTATCGCCGTCCATTGCGCCCGATTCCCGTCTGGTGTGTCTGACCGATCAGGGCAGCCTGGCGGCGGAGAAGTTTCGCGTGCTGGGGTTGAAACTGCGGCACCTGCGCGAGCGGCGCAGGCTGAAACGCATCGTGGTGACCGGTTCGGCTCCCGAAGAGGGCAAGAGCCTGGTCGCGGCGAACCTGGCTCTCAATCAGTCACGCAGCAAGGTTTTGAAGACACTCCTGATCGATGGCGATCTGCGGCGGCCTACGGTGGCCAGCCGTTTCGGGTGTGGCGATTCCCTGCCGGGATTGAGCGAGTGCCTGCGCGGCGAGCGCCCGCTTTCGGACGCAGTCTACAAGCTCCAGGGTTCCGGTCTCTGGTTTCTTCCAGCTGGGCGCGCCCCCGAGAACCCGCTGGAACTGATGCAGGGTGGACGCCTTCCGGAAATGCTCGATCGGCTCGGCGATTTTTTTGACTGGATCATCATCGACACCCCCCCCGTCGTTCCCGTCGCCGATACCGCGTTCTGGATGAAGTTGGCGGACGGATTTCTGTTCGTGATTCGCGAGGGTTTCAGCGAAAAGAAAACCGTAGAGCGCGCTTTGGCTTCGTTTGACCGCAACGCTTTGCTGGGTGTCGTGGTCAATAGTTGCACCCGCAGCGAGAATAACAATTACTATTCGCGTTATGGCCAGGCAGCGGCTCGCATCGGCGAAGCTTCCGCCTCCCCTGATAACGAATAAGTTCCGATCCGGACGGACCGGATCTGAGTTATAATGTCGGAAACTTGAAGTCTCTAAGTTCTCCAGCTCTCTCCCCCGGCTGGAATTTTCAATCTCCCCCATGTTGGCACCTAAGGCGTCCGGGTCCCTGTTGTCTTGCGCTGACCCGGCAAGGAGCGACTACCGTGGCAACCCGTACCGCAACATCCATGTTCCGCTCAGCTGAAGCGGCGCGCCCGAAAAGGCCGGTTACGCCTGGCCCAGTCATGAGCGAAGAAGCTTTTCACCAGACCATTGTGCGCGAGCGCAAGCGCAGCGAGCGCTCCCAGCGGCCTTTTGTGCTCTTGCTCATCGACACCGGGGACTATGAGCGGGGCAATGCCCAGGACCGTCTCTTGCTGGACCTTCTTTCCGCCCTGCAGGGCGCGACCCGCGAGACGGATGTGACCGGCTGGTACAAAACCAACTCCGTCGTTGGAGTGATGTTTACCGAGATCGTTCTCGACCACGATAACGATCCCGTGTTGAGTACGATTCTTTCCCGGATTGGTGCCGTCGTGCGCGAACAGTTGGACAGCGATCAGTATGGCCGGGTCAAGTTTTCCTTCCATGTTTTTCCGGACGATTGGAGTTCGCAGGATCCCGGGCTTCGTCCCAGCAACCCGACCCTGTATCCGGATCTTGAAAAACGCCAGACCTCGAACCGCTTCGGACGCGCGACCAAGCGCCTGATCGACGTGCTCGGAAGTCTGCTCTTGCTGCTCGTTCTGTCGCCGGTGTTCCTCATCATCGCGGCCGCGATCAAGCTGACCTCGCGCGGGCCGGTGCTGTTCCAGCAGAAGCGAATCGGAGAGCACGGAACCGCTTTCACCTTTCTTAAATTCCGTTCGATGTATGTCAATAACGATCCCACTGCACACCAGGAATACGTTCGCCAGCTCATCGCCGGCCAGGCGGAAAAAAAATCCGGCAGCAACAAAGGACAGGGCGTATTCAAGTTGACGAATGATCCGCGGATTACTCCGGTCGGCAGAGGGCTGCGGCGCACCAGCCTCGACGAGTTGCCCCAGTTGATCAACGTGCTGCGCGGTGAAATGTCTCTCGTCGGACCCCGGCCGCCTTTGCCTTACGAGGTGGAAGCTTACGAAGTGTGGCATCGCCGCCGCCTGCTCGAAGCCAAGCCCGGCATCACCGGATTGTGGCAAGTGCTCGGCCGCAGCCGTGTCGAATTTGACGATATGGTCCGGCTCGATCTGCGCTATGCCCGCGACTGTTCGCCCCTGCTCGACCTGAAGATCCTGTTGCAGACCCCCAAAGCGGTCGTGAGCGGGGATGGCGCCTGCTAGTTCGTGGATTTACGCTGATCAGCTCTCCCCTGGTTTTCGCTTTTCCGAGGAACGCTAACGCCGTTGATTCCTTCAACAAACTGATTATTCTTCCCACCCGATCTTTCATAAGGTGATTTCCTATGCTTAAGTTTGGTGTTATCGGCTACGGTTACTGGGGGCCGAATATCGTACGGAACTTGCGGTCCCTCGAAGGCTGCCAGGTGGTCGGGGTCTGCGACCAGACTCCCGCCGCCCGCAAGCGAATTCACGCCGCCCATCCCGGGATTATGATTCACGGCGATGCCAAGGAACTGATCGAGTCGCCCGACGTCGATGCCATCGCGGTCATCACCCCCGTCTGGACTCACTATGACCTGGCCAAAGCCGCTCTCGAAAACGGCAAGCATGTGTTTGTCGAGAAACCCTTCACCAGCAACGCTGCGCAAGCCGAAGAGCTGATCGAACTGGCGGAGCGGAAAAACCTCCAGATCATGGTCGATCACACCTTTCTTTTTACCGGCGCGGTCCGCAAGATCGAGAAACTGCTCAAGGACGGAGCCCTCGGCAAGCTCTACTACTACGATTCAACGCGAGTGAATCTGGGACTGTTTCAGCACGATTGCAACGTGATCTGGGATCTTGCCCCCCACGATCTCTCAATCATGAACCACCTGCTGCATCAGGACGCGGAAGCGATTTCGGCCACCGGGCAGGCGCACGTCAACGAGTACGAAGACATTGCCTTCATCACCGCCTATTACCCGGACAAGATGATCGCGCACGTCAACGTGAACTGGATTTCTCCCGTGAAGGTTCGAACCACGCTCATCGGCGGCGAAAAGAAGATGCTCGTCTGGAACGACCTCGAGGCCGACGAGAAGCTGAAGGTCTACGACAAGGGCGTAAACGTGAAAAGCCAGGAAGGCGTCTATCACCTGCTGGTCAGCTATCGCTCCGGAGACATGTGGGCGCCGCAGGTCGAGCAGGTCGAAGCTCTCAGAATCGAGCTCCAATATTTCGTGGATTGCGTCAAGAAAAGCCAGTCTCCATTCAACAATGGCTGCGCCGGACTGAAAGTGGTGCGCATGCTGGAAGCCGCCAGCAAATCGCTCGCCAAGCGGGGCGAACTCGTCTACCTCTGATCCTATGCGGGACACTCTCCGCACGGCCCGGCGCGGATCGTCGGGCCCGATATCCCTCCTGTGAAACCAATCGCACTAATCGTCACGACCACGAATTGGGTGCCCACTGCCCGCCTGGCTGGGGCTCTGGCAAGCGCCGGATTCCAGGTGGAAGCGCTCTGTCCTCCGGGCCATCCGTTAGCCCAGACTCGCGCCGCCAGCCGCCTGCATGCGTATCGAGGACTATCGCCCTTACGGTCCCTGCTGCGGGCCATCACTTTGGCCAAGCCGGATCTCGTAGTGCCCGGCGACGACCTGGCGGTACGGCATTTGCACGATCTGTATCACGAACGTTCTCAGCATTCCCAGTCTGCGCCAGACCTTGGCGATCTGATCGAGCGCTCCCTGGGAGCACCGGATTCGTTCCCGGTCATCGGCTCGCGGGCGGCCTTCATCACCCTCGCCCAGCAAGAGGGAATCCGGGTTCCGCGGACCAAGATTCTCGATACCGCCGAAGACGTCAGCAACTGGATCGGACAAACTGGACTTCCGGCCGTTTTCAAGGCGGATGGCACCTCCGGTGGCGCCGGGGTTCGAATGGTGCGCGTCGCTGCTGAAGCACAGCCTGCATTTCAAAAACTGCAATCGCCGCCGCTCTATGCGCGAGCGCTCAAGCGGGCTTTGCTCGACCGTGACCAGACTTTGATCTTGCCGTCGCTTCGCCGCAGTCGTCCTGCCGTCAGCGCGCAAGCCTTCATCGCGGGACACGAAGCCACCAGCACGGTCGCTTGCTGGCAAGGGTCAGTTCTCGCGAGTCTCCATTTCGAAGTGCTCCGGAAATCGAGCGCTACCGGGCACGCGACCGTGGTGCGCTTGCTCGAAAACGCTGAAGTTTCTTCTGCCGTTGAAAAAGCTGTCCGCCGGATGGGACTTTCGGGCTTGTGCGGCTTCGACTTCATGCTGGAAGCCGGCACGGGAAATGCTTACCTCATCGAAATCAACCCCCGCGCCACACAGGTTGCCCACCTCGGACTCGGCTTGGGACGCGATCTTCCCGCAGCTTTGTACAGTGCCGTCACCGGAGAGAAAGTTCGGGTGGCGGCATCCACAACCGAAAACCCTACGATCGCGCTTTTTCCTCATGAGTGGGCGAGAGACCCGCAAAGCGACTTCCTGCGTACCGGATATCACGACGTTCCCTGGAATACTCCCGAATTGGTTCATGCCTGCATCCGTCGCAGCCGGAAGCAGAGTCAGTGGTACTCGCGTGACAACCGCGACCGCGAAGCAGGGGTCGCAGGTTCGAGCGAGAGTAAGGTTGCAGCCGGCGTTCCCGTGCGCTGATCGGGACGCTGCTGGCGATCTGATATAGATTCTCGCTGTACAAGGCCACTTTTATTTCGAAAGGATGCAGTTCCGCCTATGAACACTTTCGTATCAATCGCACCCGACGTAAAACTGGGGCGCGATGTCAAACTTTCCAAATTCATCAACCTTTATGGATGTGAGATTGGCGACGAAACCAAAATCGGCGCTTTTGTCGAGATTCAGAAAAACGCCACCGTCGGCCAGCGCTGCAAGATTTCCAGCCACACCTTCATCTGTGAAGGGGTCACGATTGAAGACAACGTCTTCATCGGGCACGGAGTCATGTTCATCAACGACTCCTATCCTCGGGCAACGACCGCCACAGGCGGCCTGCAGACCGAGGCCGACTGGCACGTCGAGCGCACCGTGGTGCGAAAAGGCGCCTCGATTGGCTCGGGTGCAACCATCCTCGCCAGGACCACTATCGGAGAAAACGCCATTGTGGGAGCGGGCGCCGTGGTCACCAAAGACGTTCCCGCCAACACCATCGTAGCGGGCAATCCCGCTCGAATTTTTCGTCAAATTGAAACGGAGGTAGCGCAGTGATGCATTCGCAAAATATTCCTTTTCTTGATTTGGTCACGCCGCACGTCGAACTGGAGCAGGAACTCACCGCAATCTTTCAAAAAGTCATTCGCAGCGCCGGCTTCATCGGCGGCCCCTTGCTCGAAGCCTTTGAAAAAGAGTTTGCCGCGTTCTGCCACTCCGAGCGCGCGATTGCCGTCAATAGCGGCACCGACGCTCTCCGTTTTGCCTTGATGGCCGCCGGCGTGAAGGCGGGCGACATCGTTGTCACCGTTCCCCACACCTTTATTGCGACCACCGAAGCCATCTCCCAGGCGGGCGCCGAAATCGCATTCGTCGACATCGACGAACGCACATATAACATGGATCCCGTCAAGCTGGAGAACTTCCTGAACCTGGAATGCGAGCAGCGTTCCGGGACGCTTGTTCACCGGAAAACCGGAAAGCCGGTGACGGCAGTCGTTCCCGTGCATCTCTACGGCCAGATGGCGGATATGGACGCCATTTGTGGCCTGGTCGAGAAGTACAACCTGATTCTGATCGAAGACGCCTGCCAGGCCCATGGCGCCGAATATTTCTCGCGGAAGGAAAATCGCTGGAAAAAGGCGGGTTCGATCGGCCGGGCGGCTGCGTTCAGCTTTTATCCGGGAAAGAATCTCGGAGCCTGCGGCGAGGCGGGAGCCATCACCACCAACGACGCCGAAATCGACCGGAAATGCCGCATGTTGCGCGACCATGGTCAGGCCAAGAAGTATTACCACGACGTCGAAGGGTACAACGGGCGGCTGGACGCGATGCAGGCAGGATTTCTGAGCGTGAAACTGAAGCACCTGCCGGAATGGAATGAAAAGCGGCGCCAGCACGCGGAACGCTATCGCGACTTGCTGGGAAAACGGGAAGACGTCATTTTGCCGCATGAGCCCGTCTGGTCCAAAGCCGTCTACCATTTGTTCGTCATCCGAGTGGCTGACCGCGAGCAGCTTAAGCAGCATCTGGAGGCTTCGGGAATCGGCACGGGCATTCACTACCCTATTCCTTTGCACCTGCAGAAGGCCTATGCCCACGGCCGGTACAAACAGGGCGACTTCCCGGTCACGGAAAGGGTCGCCGCAGAGATTCTTTCGCTGCCCATGTTCCCCGGATTAACCGAAGAAATGCAGGTGCGCGTCGCTGATCAGACAACGGAATGCATCTCGCGGCTGGTTTCCGTAGGGGATTAAATGCCACTCACTCCATCGGCAAAGAAGAACGAGCGGGAGGATAGCGCTCCGGTCCGGCATTTCCCGGGCGGAGCGCGCCCGCGTCAAGCGGCTCCAAGTCGAAAGATCTGGATCGACCTCGAGAACTCTCCCCATGTGCCCTTCTTCGATCCCATCATCGCGGAACTGGAACGGCGCGGCTGCGAAGTCGTGCTGACCGCCAGGGACTGTTTTCAGGTCTGCGAACTGGCCGACATGGCGGGATTCAAGTACAAGAAAATCGGCCACCACTACGGCAAACATCGCATCGCCAAGGTGGCGGGCTTGGGCATTCGCGTACTGCAGATGGCGCCGCTGATCCGCCGGGAGAAGCCGGCCCTGGCCGTTTCCCACGGCTCCCGTTCGCTGATCGCGTTGTCGGCCGTGCTCGGCATTCCCAGCATTACCATCGCCGACTATGAACACGCCGATCATCGGCTGGCGATGTTGTTAGGCTCCGCCAAAAAGAGATGGGTGATGACGCCCGAAGTCGTGCCGCCCGACATCTTCAAGCGGGATGGCATGATGCCGGACCATATCTTGACCTATCCCGGCATCAAGGAGGATGTTTACACTCCTTTCTTCGAGCCTGATCCATCGTTGCCGAGCCTTCTCGGTCTCGCGCCTTCCGACATCGTGGTCACCATCCGGCCTCCGGCTACAGAAGCCCATTACCACAATCCCGAAAGCGAAAAGCTGCTGGCCGAAGTTTTCCAGCTCTTGGGCTCGAATCCTCGCGTCAAGATGGTTTTGCTGCCGCGCAATTCCCGGCAGGAGGCCGATCTGCGCCAGGCGAACCCAGAATTTTTTGCCGCCGGCAGAATCATGGTGCCCAAACATGCCGTGGATGGGTTAGGCCTGATCTGGTATTCGGACGCGGTCATCAGCGGCGGCGGAACCATGAACCGCGAAGCCGCTGCCCTCGGGATTCCGGTTTACAGTCTGTTTCGCGGGACCATGGGAGCGGTCGACAAACATCTGGCGGCAACCGGCCAACTGGTGCTGATCGAAAGCGTCGCGGATGTGCGCGACAAGATGAAGATCCTTCCCCGCAGCAAAGAATTTGTTTCCCGGCCCAAACAGCTGAAGACCCTCGACGCCGTGGTCAATCATATTATGGCGATCTTGGACAGGAACGAGCGTTCCTAGGAAACCTTGTTGAGAAACTCTGCCATGCCCAGCCTCCCTGCCTTTGTTCTGATTACGCCCGCGCGGAATGAGGCGAATTTCATTCAACAAACCATCGATTCCGTGGTGGCGCAGACCGTCCGGCCCCTTAAATGGGTCATTGTCAGCGACGGTTCGACGGACGGTACCGACGACATCGTGCGCAAGTACGCGGAGAGCCATCCTTGGATCGAACTTCTCCGCATGCCGGAGCGCCGCGAGCGGCATTTCGCCGGCAAGGTATACGCCTTCAATGCCGGATATGCCCGGGTCAAGGATCTCGATTACGACGTCATTGGCAACCTCGACGCCGACGTTACGTTTGACGACCCGCAATACTTCGCATTCCTGATGAACAAGTTTGCCGAGAATCCGCGGTTGGGAGTCGGAGGCACGCCCTATCGTCAGGGAGACTTCATGTACAACTATCGCTACGCCAACATCGAGGATGTTTGCGGGGCGTGCCAGTTATTCCGCCGCCAGTGCTTCGAAGATATTGGCGGATACTCGCCGGTAAAGGGCGGCGGCGTGGATCATATTGCGTTTCTCACCGCACGCATGAAAGGCTGGCCCACGCAGTCCTTCCCCGAAAAGGTTTATCTGCATCATCGGCCCTCGGGTACAGCGCAGCGCGGCCAACTGGCAGCGAACTTCAAGACCGGAGCTCAGGACTATGCTCTCGGCAGCCACCCGCTCTGGGTCCTGTTCCGCACCGGATATCAAATGACCAGGAAGCCCTACCTCATCGGCGGCTTGACCCGCGGCGGCGGATATTTCTGGGCCCTGGCGCGCCGCTCCGAAAAGGTAATTTCACCGGATCTCGAAGCTTTCCGCCGGGGCGAGCAGATGCAACGCCTGAAGAAACTCTTTCTCCCATCGCAGTTCGTTGCGGTGGAGACAACTCAACCACGATGAACCGCGCAACCGTGAATCCGGCCTCCGATGCGCCTGCCCGCCAGACAAACGGCGGAGTCCTCATCGTGAATGCCGACGATTGGGGCCGAAACCGTGAGACCACGGATCGTACCTTGGACTGCGTTCTGGCCAAGGGCGTCTCTTCGGTCAGCGCCATGGTCTTCATGGACGATTCGGAGCGTGCCGCGGTGCTCGCTCGCGAACATGGCGTCGATGCCGGACTGCACCTCAACTTCACGACCCTATTTTCCAAAGGAGCCTCGGCCCGCCTCGCCGAGCACCAGCGGCGGCTGGCAGGTTTTCTTTATCCCATCTCGCCGAAGCAGGTCTTGTTTCATCCCGGGCTCGCCCCGTCCTTTGAGTACGCGGTCAAGGCGCAACTCGACGAATACGAACGGCTCTATGACGCTAAACCCGAGCGCATCGACGGCCATCACCACATGCATCTCTGCACGAATGTCCTGCTCGCGAAGTTGCTGCCCGCTGGAACCATCGTGCGCCGCAATTTTACTTTCCGTCCGGGTGAAAAGAGTTGGGTCAACCGGCTCTATCGCGGCGCGGTGGATCGAGCTCTCGGCCGCCGCCATCGGCTGACGGACTTTTTCTACTGCATCCAGCCGATGCAGCCTGCTGAACGTTTGCAGCGAATTGTGGCCGCGGCCCGCGACTCGGTGGTCGAGGTGGAAACGCATCCGGTGGACCCGGAAGAATACAAGTTTCTCTCGGGCGTAGAGGTTTTCCGCTGGGCCGGAGACGTTCCAATTGCGGATTCCTACGCGCTGCCTGGGCGAAGTCGTCCGGACAAAGTTGGTCTGCAGGCACGGAGTCATCGCTGATGAAGGTCAGCGGAATGAATCGGGGTGATATGCAACAAAACGGCGATCTGATTGGGCCGGACGATCTCATCTTAGTCACTGGGGCTACAGGCTTCATTGGATCGAGAGTAATTCTGAGCTTGTTGAATATGGGGTTCCGCAATCTGCGTTGCCTGGCGCGCCCTTCGAGCAAAGCCGAAAAAGTCGGCGCCATTCTCGAAACAGCACACGACGGCGTGCGGATCGATTTAGTTCGCGGCAACCTCTTGTCGCGCGAGGATTGTGCCGCCATGACGCAGGGCGTCGCTGTGATCTTTCACTTGGCCGCTGGGCGCGGAGAAAAGTCCGTGCCCGATGCGTTTGCCAACTCAGTCGTCACCACACGCAACCTGCTTGAGGCAGCCGCCCAGCACGGCACCGTGCGGCGATTCGTCAACATCAGTTCCTTCGCTGTCTATTCAAATATCGACAAGCCTCACTCCGGCCTGCTGGATGAATCCTGCCCGGTCGAGGCGCAACCTGCCTTGCGCGGCGATGCCTACAGTTTTGCCAAAATCCGCCAGGACGAGATGGTCAGTGAGTATGGAAAGAAACTGGGCGTTCCCTACGTCATCGTGCGCCCCGGTTACGTTTACGGGCCCGGCAACCTGGGAATTACCAACCGCGTCGGCATTGGAACTTTCGGCCTGTTCCTTCATCTGGGCGGGTCGAACTCGATTCCATTCACGTACGTGGATAACTGCGCCGATGCGATCGCACTCGCTGGCGTCAAGGCTGGCGTCGATGGAGAGGTATTCAATGTGGTGGATGATGACCTGCCTTCCAGCCGGCAATTTCTTCGCTGGTATAAGCGCGACGTCAAGCGTTTTCGATCGCTTTACGTCCCCCACTTCATGAGTTATCTACTGTGTTACTTGTGGGAGCGCTACTCGGAATGGTCCCAGGGGCAGCTCCCGCTGGCGTTTAACCGCAGGAAGTGGCATAACGTGTGGAAGAAAACCAGGTACACGAACCGGAAGCTGAAACTGCAACTGGCGTGGGCTCCGCGCATCTCCACCAAGGAAGGCATGCAAAGGTATTTCGAAGCGTGCCGCGCAGGAGGGTTGGATGCTTAAGGTTGGCATCGTAGGTTGTGGAAAGATCGCCGACGCGCACGCCTGGCAGATTGGCCGGATCGCTGGTTGCGAGATCGTCGCCGCGTGCGACCGCGAAATCCTCATGGCGCGGCAACTGGCGGAGAGATATCCCATCAAGTATTGTTTCGGCGATGTGGCCGAGTTGCTGCACGAAGCCAAGCCTGACGTCGTCCACATTACGACTTCGCCCGAGAGCCACTTCGATTTGGCCCGGCTTTGTTTGGAAGCGGGATGCCACGTCTATGTGGAGAAGCCCTTCACCCTGTTCGAGGAAGATGCGCGCACTTTGATTTCGCTCGCTCAGGACAGAGGACTCAAGATTACCGTGGGGCACGACGATCAATTCACGCACGTGACCCGCCGCATGCGGACGCTCGTCGAAGGCGGATTCCTCGGTGGCAGGCCGCTCCACATGGAGAGCGACTACTACTACGAACTGGGTCCGGGAGCTTATGCCGGCGCGCTTCTAGGGGACAAGAAGCACTGGGTGCGGCGCCTGCCGGGTAAACTCCTGCAGAACGTCATCAGTCACGGCATCGCCCGGATTGCCGAGTTTATGACCAGCGAATCTCCGCAGGTAATCGCCCACGGCTTTCCCAGTCCGTTCCTGCGCAACGCCGGGGAAACCGAGATTATCGATGAGTTGCGCGTCATCCTCTCCGAGGACGAACGTACCACTGCCTACTTCACCTTTTCGTCGCAGATGCGTCCCGTGCTGCATCAGTTTCGTGTCTACGGCGCGAAAAATGGACTGGTTCTTGACCACGATCAGGAAACGCTCATCCGCCTGCGCGGCAAAAGATACACCAGCTACGTAGAGAAGTTTGTGCCCCCGGTGAATTTTGCCCGCCAGTATATGGGGAACCTGAAGACGAATCTGGGAACGTTCCTGCGGCGGGATTTTCACATGAAGTCCGGCATGAAATATCTGATCGAGCACTTTTACCGCTCCATCACTTTGGATGAGCCGCTTCCCATCCCGTACCGTGAAATCATTCTCACCGCCAAAATCATGGATTCAATTTTCACTCAGCTTAACGCCAAGGCGGCAACGGCCCCGGCGCACAACGAACTGCCGCAGCCGGTTCTCACCAGGTAACGGCGCGCGGTTCATCTTGTCGCACCAGCCGCCGCGAACTGCGATCTTTTAAAAGTTTTGTCATTCAAGGAAGGGAAACACCGTGATTAACATCTGTGGAAAGGACATCAGGGTTCATGGACGCGCGCTTCGTATTGCCCGTCTCGATGCCGACAAGTACGAGTCGCTCCCGAACCCCGAAGCCCTGATCGAAGGGCTCCGGAAATCCAAGGCCAGGGTCGACATCTTTACTTTCATGCAGATGGTTCCTGACACAACGCCGAAGTACGCTTACCCCATGGAGTGGGACAACCTGGCGGTAGTGCCGGTTTCCACGTTCGAACATTGGTGGGACAAACAGATTCGCTCCTTTCCCCGCAATCGGGCGCGACAGGCCGAGAAAAAAGGCGTGATCATCCAGGAAGTGCCTTTCGACGACAATCTCATCCAGGGAATCTGGGAGGTCTACAACGAATCGGCGGTGCGCCAGGGAAAACCGAACAAGCACTACGGCAAGAGTCTGGAGTATGTCCGCGACCATGCCGGCACCTACCTGAGCCGCAGCATTTTTATTGGAGCATACCTTGACGGCAAGATGATCGGGTTCGCCAAGCTCACGACCGACGAAGAGGGAACCTACGCGAACCTGATGCACATCGTCTCCATGGTGCGGCACCGCGACAAGGCTCCGACTAACGCGCTGATTGCGCAAGCCGTGCGCTCAAGCGCCGCCCACGGAATTCGCTACCTCGCATATCAGAGCTACGCTCCGGGCAACAAGGAAAATGACAGCCTTAACAACTTCAAGGAAGTGAATGGATTTGAGCGCGTCGATCTGCCGCGATACTACGTCCCGCTGACCGCCGTAGGTCGGGCCGCTTTGCGTTTGGGCCTGCACCGCAAGTTGTCCGACCGGCTTCCGGAATCGCTGCTCACTCGCCTCCGCGACCTGCGCAACAACTGGTACAACCGCCGGCTGCAATCCGCCACGCATCCCTCCTAAGAAACAATGCCCGGAATCGTTGGACTTATCACCAAACGGCCGCGCCATGAGGCCGAACCTCAACTCCTGCGAATGTTGGAGTCGATGGGCCGCGAGTCTTTCTACCGCACCGGTAGCTGGATTGACGAGTCCATGGGCGTTTACGTCGGCTGGACCGTGCGAGGCAACTCGTTCGCCGACGGCATACCGTTGCGGAGCGAAGGTGGTGCCGTAAGTCTCTTCTTTGCGGGCGACGAGTTTTCGCAACCGACACCGGTTGCATCCACGGGCAATGGCGCGCAGCCGCCCGGCCCCTCCTACCTGGTTCGCCTTTACGAACAAGACCCGGAATTTCCCGCGAGTTTGAACGGGATGTTTCACGGCCTCGTCGCGGACACGCGCAGCCAGACCGCTTTTCTTTTTAACGATCGTTACGGCATGCACCGCCTCTACTATCACGAGGCGCCAAAAGAAGACACGTTTTACTTTGCAGCGGAAGCGAAAGCGATTCTTGCCGTGCGTCCCGAACTTCGCCGCGCGGACCTGCGCGGGTTGGGCGAATTCGTCACCTGCGGCTGCGTGCTCGAGAACCGGACCGTGTTCGAAAACGTGCACGTGATGCCCGGAGGCGCGCTCTGGCGCTTTCGCGCCGGAGCACTCGAGCGCAACGGCAAGACGACATACTTTCGGCCCAGTCAATGGGAAGCACAGCCGGAACTGGAACTGGAAGCTTATTACCGTGAACTCCGGGATGTAGTGGTTGCAAGTCTGCCCCGCTATTTCCAAGGTCCCGAGCAAACCGGCATGGCGCTCACCGGCGGACTCGATACCCGCGTGATTATGGCGCTGCGCAGCGCTCCGCCCCACTCGCTTCCCTGTTACACCTTTGGCAGCGAGCGCCGCGATTGTCAGGACGTGGTAGTGGCACGGCGCGTGGCGGATGCCTGCCAGCAATCCCACGAGGCCATCCCCCTCGGCAATGGCTACCTTGCCAATTTCGCGCACTATGCTGAACGCACCATGTCTATGACCGAGGGCTGCGTCGATGTAAGCCGCTCCTCGGATCTTTATTTCAGTGAAAAAGTTCGCGCCATTGCTCCTGCAAAGGTCGTGGGAACCTATGGCAGCGAAATTCTTTGCCGCCTTGCCATGTTTCGGCCGGCGCAACCGCTTCCCGGGCTCTTCCGCCCCGAACTGCTGGCGAGCGTCCGCCAGGCGGGCGATACCTATGAGAGCCTGCGCCGCGAGCATCCTGTGACGTTTGCCGCATTCCGGCAATCGCCTTGGTATCACTTCGGAATTCTTTCCCTCGAGCAAACCCAGCTGACGGTGCGTTCGCCTTTTCTCGACAACGATTTTGTCCGCACGGTGTACCGGGCTCCCAAATCGGCGCCCACGAATGGAGATCTTCGTTTGCGCCTCATCGCCGACGGCAACCCAATGCTTGCGCGCATGCGCTCGGATCGCGGCGTGGTAGCGGATTCTGGCCGGCTCACAGCAGCCTTATCCCGCAATCTTCTGGAATTCTCTTTTCGCGCGGAATACGCGTACGATTACGGAATGCCGGAGTGGCTGGCTCGCATCGACCACGCATTCTCTCCCCTCCATCTCGAACGCCTCTTTCTCGGGCGGCACAAGCTGTCTCACTTCCGCATCTGGTACCGCGACGTCTTGTCGGCATACGTGCGGGAAATGCTGCTCGATCCCCGGACCTTATCCCGGCCATACCTCAACCGGAATCGCGTCGAGTCCATCGTCGACGGCCACCTCAAGGGAAACCGGAATTACACCAGCGCCATCCACAAGTTACTGAGCCTGGAGCTTTTGCACCGTTTGTTTTTCGATTCCAATTGATTTTCTAGAGCCATTTCATGCTATCGGATTCAGCTGACTTCATCGCCCCATGCTAACGCTTGTTGCCATTCTCGCTTTCGTGGTTGTCGTCGGGTTCGTGGTGTTCGACGAGATCACATCCCCGGCCTCGGCGGCGCTCTGGTTGCCGGTCATCTGGCTGTCACTGGCCGGATCGCGGATGGTCTCCGAATGGCTGGGCGTTTCCGGTTCGGACGCCTCCATGCAGGAAGGCAGCCCGGTAGATCGGGATTTTCTGCTCGTGGTTCTCGGCATCGCCTTGTCCATCCTGATTGCCAGGAGGCGGCGCGTGCGCGAGGTTTTTCGCGCCAATTGGCCGATTCTGCTGTATCTCTCCTATTGCCTGGTCAGCATTCTCTGGTCCGACTTCCCCGATGTCGCTTTCAAGCGCTGGTTCAAAGCCCTGGGCGATTTGATGATGGTGTTGCTGGTAGTCACCGATGTCCGTCCGATTGCCGCCATTAAACGGGTACTCACACGAACCGGATTTTTCCTGATCCCCACTTCCTTCGTTTTGATCTACTTTCTCCATAAAGGCAGGACTTACAGCCCGTGGGGCGAGCCCACTTACACCGGTATCACGACGAACAAGAACATGCTGGGCTTGGATTGCCTGGTTTTCGGACTCGGCTACGCCTGGTGTTTTGTCTGCGAATGGGTGGGCCGGCGGCAGCATGGCCGTACGAAAACATTGCTTGTGAATGGCGCGCTGTTTGCGATGTCGGTGTGGCTGCTGGTCGTGGGCAGCATGATGACTTGCCTGGTTTGCCTGCTCCTGGGCAGTGGCATAATCGCCCTGACCAACCGTTTCCGGTTTGCCCGCAAGCCCTGGCTGATTACCGGCCTGCTGCTGCTTACTGTCGGAGTGGCGATTTCCGCCATCTTCTTCAATGTCGGCCTGGTCGAAAAACTGGGGAGGGACCCCACCCTCACCGGCAGGACCGAGATTTGGCACGAAGTGATCGAACTGGCCCCGAATCGCTACATCGGAGCCGGTTTTGAGAGCTTTTGGCTGGGCAAGCGTCTGGAAATCATTTGGAGCCGTCACTGGTGGCTCCCGAACGAGGCCCATAACGGCTACCTCGAGGTTTACGCCAATCTGGGATACTGCGGCGCCGCGCTGCTGGCGTTTCTATTGTGGACCGCCTACCGAAAGGCGCTGAAAAATCTGCGGCGCGCGCCGATCCTCGGCAGTATCGGCATGGCCTACTTCTTCGTGATCACGATCTACAGCCTGACCGAGGCCGGATTCAGGATTATGGACCCCATTTGGGTCCTCTTCATATGGACGCTCTTGGTGATGCCTGTCCCAACGGCCAAGGCACGACCCAAAAAAGCGGAGGAGAAATCGGTAGTCGAAGAAAATCCCTATCTCCTCGTTTCTCCGGGGGCCTTGCGGTAACGTGGCCAGGCCTGCTGCGCATTGCTCAACCGCCTCCGCCTCGCGGAAAGCTCTGAAATCCCTCATCAAGGATATTGCTTGTTAAAACCATTCGACGAGAACGGTCTGTTCCGGCCGACGGAAACCGGCGCGGCGTTGCACCGTCTCGCCATCCGCAGTGCCGGCATTACCGTGTTCTCCTCCGGTATGGGACTGGCCATCCAGATGATCGCCACGGTCGTTTTGGCCAGACTGCTGGCGCCCGCCGATTTCGGTGTGGTCACCATGGTCAGCACCTTCAGCCTGCTGGTCGCCAGTTTCGGACTGAATGGGTTCACCGAGGGCATCCTTCAACGCCAGCAAATCGACCATCAGCTCACAAGCACTCTGTTTTGGATCAACACGGCAGTCGGGCTTTTTCTCACGGCTGGCTTTGCGGCCGCCGGATCGCTGTTGGCCTGGTTTTACAGCAACCCGCACGTAACCCGCGTAGCGGCGGTCATGTCCATCAATGTCATCCTGACCAATATCTCGGTCATCCATCTGGCGCTGCTCAAGCGTGCCATGCGCTTTTCCGTCCTTTCCGCGAACGACATCCTTGCTCGAGCCCTCTCGGTGGCTACGTCCATCCTCCTCGGCTTGGCTGGTTGGGGATACTGGGCCCTGGTTGCGGGCACTATCATGCTTCCTCTTTCCACCGCCATCGGCGCGTGGACGCTCTGCCGCTGGCTCCCGGGTCGGCCCCGCCGGGTCGCTGGAACGGGCTCAATGGTCCGCTTTGCCATGAACACCTACTGGCATTTTGTCGTGAGTTACTCCGCCCGGAACATGGATAACTTGCTGGTCGGCTGGCGCTTTGGTGCGCTGGCGCTTGGTTTTTATAAGAAGGCTTACGATCTGTTTGCCCTCTCCGCCAGTCAGTTGCTTTCTCCGGTAGCGCCGGTCGGCGTAGCCGCCCTCAGCCGCGTGGCCGGCGATCCAGTGGTTTATAAGCGGCATTTCCTCCGCGCTCTTTCCATCTTGGCCCTGATCGGCATGGGCGTCAGCGCGGATGTCACCTTGATCGGCAAGGATCTGATTCGCGTCCTGCTGGGCCCGGGATGGGCGGAAGCGGGCCGGATTTTTACCTACTTTGGGCCGGGCATCGGGATCATGCTGATCTATGGCACGCACGGCTGGATGCATCTTTCGCTCGGCAAGCCTGAGCGCTGGTTCCGCTGGGGCTTGGTCGAACTGGTCGTGACCGGATTGATGTTCCTGCTCGCTCTGCCGCTCGGGCCCGCCGGAATCGCAATCGCATGGACCGCTTCCTACTGGGTGTTGACCGTTCCTGCGTTCTGGTATGCCGGGCAGCCGGTCAATTTCAAAGTGGAGTCGGTCTTTGGCGCAGTCTGGAAATATTTTGTGGCGGCGCTGGCGGCAGGGGTTGCTTGCGCTGCACTCCTCTGGAAACTCTCAATGTCGTTTTTGGCCCCGAGTGCGGGCTTTGCCGCTGTGCGCGCGGTGGTTGTTTCCCTCGGGTTTGTGCTTCTTTATCTCGCGGCGATCGTCGTTTTGCACGGCGGATTTGCGCCCTTGCTGCAGTTCTGGCAGCTCCTGCCGGACGTGGTTCCATGGAAAAGGCTTAGAACCCCGCCCTCGAACGTCATTCCGGCCGAATCCGCCGGCTGACGACCTGTCAGATCTTTAGTGAATTAATTCATGACCGAGATGCTCCAATCCGAGACAGCGCGTCCCGAACCGGCCGAAGCCGGAGCCGTCCCCCGCCTCGCGCCTCCAGCGCAAAGCCAGGTGGCCCTGCTCACCGGCGGCTTTGACCGGCCCTACGCCTTCGGTCTCGCGATGGCGCTCGTTGCCCAGGGCGTTGCGCTCGATGTCGTGGGCAGCGACGCAGTCGATAGCCCGGAAATGCACTGTACTCCGGGCCTCACGTTTTTGAACCTCAAGCCCAGTCCGCCGCCCAACGCCAGTCGCATCGCGAAAGGGCTGGAGATTCTGCGCTACTACCTGCGGCTCATCCGCTACGCGGCAAGCGCTCAGCCGGAGATCTTTCACATTCTGTGGAACAGCAAATTCCAGTTCTTCGACCGCACGTTGCTCATGCTGTACTACCGCATATTGGGCAAGAAGATTGTGCTCACCGCGCACAACGTGAACGCGGGCAAAAGGGACGGAAACGATTCGTGGCTGAATCGTCTGACTCTGAGAATTCAATACCGTCTGACCGACCGGATTTTTGTTCACACGCAAAAGATGAAGGCTGAACTCGTGGCGGATTTCGGTGTTCCCGAGCACGCCGTCATAGTCATCCGTTATCCGAGCGACAACGCCTTTCCCGATACTGATCTGACTCCGGCCGAAGCGCGGCAGCGGCTCGGCATTGGCGCCCACGAACGCGTGTTACTGTTCTTCGGAAGCATTCGGCCCTATAAGGGCGTCGAATACCTGCTGCAGGCTTTGGAACGGGTTGCGCCCGCAGAAAAGGATTTGCGGCTGATCGTCGCCGGAGAACCGATGGGGCCTGCGTTCTACGTAGAAAAGGTCCGGGCCATGATTGCCGCCAGCCGGTCGCCCGGAAAAATCATCGAAAGAATGGAGTTCATCCCGGACGACGAGACGGAGGTCTATTTCAAGGCGGCCGACGTGCTCGTACTTCCGTACACGGAAATTTTTCAGAGCGGCGTGCTGTTTCTCGCATACGCCTTCGGGTTGCCGGTCATCGCTGCGGATGTGGGGTCGCTGAAGGAAGACATCGTGGAAGGGAAGACCGGCATGGTATGCCGCCCTAGAGACCCGGGCGACTTAGCCAGCACGATCGAGAGGTATTTTGCCACCGACCTTTTCCGGAATTTGAGCACCCGGCGACAGGAGATTAAGGATCACGCGCAGACCTGGCATTCTTGGACCACCGCCGGCGAGATTACCAGCAACTTGTATCGCGATTTGCGGAACGCCATGGCCGCCGGGCAGGCTGTCTAGCCGGCACGGGTCCAGCCACTGCACACATTTCAAAGCACGCCCTGGCGTGCGGTGGGAATGACTTTTCGACAGCTTCTTGCCTGCCGTCTTGTCGTGCGCCAAATGTACTTTCGTGTGTTGCGAAGCGGGTACCGGCGAGCGTAGGGTGAATGCAAGGACGTAGTTCCTGGAGGGTGGAGGCGAATGTTGGGCCGCAAGTTATTCGTATTTTTTTGTTTCGTTGTGACAGTTGCGGTTTCGACAATCGCTCAGACGCCATGGTCGGGAATCATTGATCCTACGCGCGCCGTTACCTGGACGGGTGCGGGTGCCAGCATCGCGAGCCGCAGCACGACCTGCGCCACCGTTGCTCTTTCCACTGGAACCGGTGCCGCTTCGGCCAACAGCAAAGCTATCCAAAGCGCAATCGCCGGCTGTCCCGCAAATCAAGTGGTGATGATTCCGGCAGGAACCTGGTACATCGCTGGCATTTCATTTGGCGGAGTGAGCAACGTTACCCTCCGCGGGGCCGGGCCGGACCAGACCTTTCTCCTGCTGACTTCTTATGCCAATTGCTGGGGATGGAGCGCCGGGATTTGCGTCGCGAACTCGGAATTGAACTGGAGCGGTGGTCCTGCCAACAGCGCCAATTGGACCGCCGGCTACTCGCAGACGAATACGCAAATTACTCTTTCCTCCGCCAACAATATCAAGGCGGGCACGACGGTTCTCATTCTCGATCAGAACGACGACACTTCCGATCCGGGAACGACCTTTGTCTGCGATGCGATTGGGCTCTGCTCTACCGAGGGGGAAGGCGGCAACGCGCGTCCCAATGGATCCTCCTACCGCGACCAGCAGCAGTTCGTACAGGTGACGGGGTGTTCTCCGGCGTGCCCGAATGGCGGTTCGACCGTCGTAACGATTTCCCCTGGTCTCTATATGCCTAACTGGTCGCCTTCGAAGTCCCCGGGAGCCTGGTGGGCGACGACCCAGGCGGTGGGGGATGGCATTGAGAACCTTTCTATCGATGCCAGCGCGGCCGGTAAGTCAACCCAGGAGGGGAACATTATGTTCCTCAATGCCAACAACAGCTGGGTGAAAAACATTCGCAGCATCAACTCCGCCCGCTCCCATGTTGTATTTGACCTCGCCAGCCACAGTACGGTGCGCGACAGCTATTTCTTCGGAACGCAGTCGGCGGCGTCGGTGAGCTATGGCATCGAAGGTTATGGGTCAGGACAGAATCTGGTCGAAAATAACGTGTGTCAGCACGTCGCCGCCTGCCAGATGCCGAACGGTTCGGCATCCGGTTCAGTCATCGCCTACAACTATACGGTCGATGGATACTACACTCCGTCCTCAGGTTGGATGGTTCCGGGTGTTTTCGACCACGGATCGACCGATTATGTTCTCTATGAGGGGAACGAATCGCCTGGCTTGATTCTCGATGCGATCCATGCCAGCGCGAATTTCCACACTTTGTTTCGCAACTATCTCCCGGGCTGGTCTCCCGGGATGAACGGCGACACGATTCCGGTCAACATCTTTACGTTTCACAGGTATATGAACGTAGTCGGCAACGTGCTTGGCAGTTCGAACCAGCACACTCGGTATCAGGTGCTTCCGGGAAGTCCTAACGATGGAGGGAACGCCAACCAGAGCGATGTTTCGATCTTTGCGCTCGGCTGGGCGACGACCCAGGGCCAGGGCTGCAACGGTTGTGCGCCCAGCGGAGCCTCGCTCAACAACGACCTGTTCACTCCCACCAGCGCGATGCGCTGGGGAAATTTTGATACCGTAACGGCGGCGCCTCGCTGGTGCGGCAATTCTTCCAATCCCGGCTGGTCCACGATCTGCGGCGGCGTTTCGGAAGTGCCCACGGGGTTAGGCTCGTATGCCAACGCTGTCCCCGGCAGCACGAGTTTGCCGCCTTCGTTCTACCTGAGCTCTCAGCCAGCCTTCTGGTCTTTGGCCGGTTCCTTGGTGACTCCTCCCTGGCCTGCGACCGGTCCCGACATTACCGGGGGCAACGTTCCGAACGAAGGCGGATTCGCCAACCACATCCCGGCAGCTCTGTGTTTTGCCTCACAGACTTCGATCGATTCCAACTACAGCGGCGGCAATACCGCAGCCATCACGGCCATCTCGGAGAGCGGGAAGAACATTACCGTGACCTTCAGTTCGACTCCCTCGAATTTCGAGTGGGCCTCTCAGGTCGTCAACATCTCCGGATCTTCCGTCGCTGGCTACAATGGAAACTGGCAAATTGGAAGTTGGACGAGCAAGACCGCCGTTCTCTATGATCCCAACTCGTCCGGCCTCGCAGCCTGTTCCACTTCCTGCGGCACAGCCACCATTAATCCGGTGTTTCTCTACAATGCGAACAGCTGTTACTACGGCGGCGGACAAGGTCAGATTCAGCCTCCAACGAACTTGAACGCAATTGTTCACTGAGTTTCTTCCCACGTCTTGCCGAGATTTGGCAAGACCGGGTGATGGCGTGTAGGCCGAATTCACGATGGCAAACGATCCCTCTCCTTTCTGCTTTACGCACTGGCGCCGGTCGCCGAGAGAGCCAAAACAACGGTAGACACAGCACTCGATTCAGTCCAACTCATGCCTAGGCAGCGCAACCGGGTTCTCATGATCCTCGAGAATTGCAGCTATCTGCGAGACGCTCGAGTTGGCAAAGAAGCGCAAGCGCTCACCAGAAATGGATACGTCGTCTCGGTCATCAGCCCGGAACTCGGCAGGTTACCCTGCCGGCTGCAGATCGACGGAGTGACGATTTACGGCTTTCCCCAAGTGCCGCTCGGCCAGGGCACGCTAGGGTATCTTCTGGAATATGCCTACGCCACGCTCGCCATCGCAACCATCACCGCCTATGTATGGCTTACCAGAGGTTTCGACTTTGTTCACGTAGCCAACCCACCCGACTGTCTGGTGCCGGTTCTTTCGATTTACAAAATCCTGGGCATACGCGTCATTTACGATCAGCATGACCTGAGCCCCGAACTCTATGTCGCCAGGTTTTCGCGCTCCAGCGCTTTGCTTCTCAGAATCCAGTTGCGGCTGGAGTCGCTTTCTTACCAGTTGGCCGATCGTGTGATTGTGACGAACGAATCCTACCGAAAAATTGCCCTGCGACGCGGCGGCCAACCGGAGACAAAAATTACCGTGGTAAGAAACGGTCCGGATTTGGAACGGTTTCAGGCACTGCGGGTTGACGAAGACCTTCGCAAGAGATCGCCCAACATCATCGCCTTCGCCGGGATCACGGGATATCAGGATGGACTGGATTACCTGTGCCGGGCACTACACAGCTTGTGCCGCGATCTGGGACGAACCGACTTCCTCTGCATCGTTCTCGGAGATGGCGATGCTCTGCCGGATATCAAGAGGCTCGCTCATGAACTGCAGATCGACGAACAGATCTGGTTTGTCGGATGGGTAAACGATTTGGACGTCTACTTTCGCTATTTATCGACGGCCGATATCTGTGTGGCTCCAGAGCCGTCCAACACCTACAACGACAATTCCACCTTCGTTAAGATTATGGAATACATGCTTGCCGGAAAGCCCATCGTTGCCTTCGACCTTCCGGAGAGCCGTGTCAGCGCCGAGGGCTCTGCCTTATATGCCTCGCCTAACAATTTTCAGGATTTCGCCGTTAAGTTGGCCGCCTTAATGGATGATCCCGCTATGCGCAGTTCCATGGGAACGCTCGGGCGGCGGCGAATCGAAACCACGTTGGCATGGCAGCACTCGATTCCATCCCTGCTCGCGGCCTATGATCGGGTTTCGCAGCCTCACAGTGAGCGGGCGCTCTCGGCGAAGCGGGGCTGAACCGCGCCGGCACTACGCTTCGTATGATCTCGCCTGGCCAACAAACGCAATTGAATGTGTCCGCAAATCCAACCAGTTTGTTCGTCCTTGATCCACTACGGGATGACCGCTGGCGGCAGTTAGTCAGCAGGCACCCCGCAGCCTCTGTGTTTCACACCCCGGAGTGGTTGCGTTCTTTGCGCTCGGCGTATGGCTACGAACCCGTGGTTTATACCAATTGCGGTCCGTCCGCTGAACTGACTTCAGGCGTGGCGTTCTGCAAGGTGAAAAGCTGGCTTACTGGGCGTCGCGTGGTGTCACTGCCTTTTTCCGATCACTGCGAGCCTCTGGTCGACAGTTCGGAAGAGCTAGATGGTGTTTTGCTCGGAGTACGGAAAATCCTCGATCAGGAGCAATGGCGTTACTGCGAACTTCGGCCGCTCCGCTGCGAGCCCGGAACTTCAACTTCGTTTGGTCAAAGTGACCGCTACCTTTGGCACGTCATCGACCTCCGGCCGAGTCTCGAAGCCGTTTTCGGCAATCTGCATGGTTCCACACGGCGCAAAATTCGTCGGGCCGAGCGCGAAGGCCTGCGCTATGAGGAAGGCAATTCGGAGCAACTGCTGGCGCAGTTCTACAGATTGGTGGTCGTAACGCGAAGGCGGCAGAGTCTGCCCCCGCAACCGATCCGGTGGTTTCGCAGCCTGATCGCGAACCTGGGCTCGAACCTGACCATTCGGGTCGCCTCCAGCAAGGGCATTCCCATCGCCAGCATCCTGACGCTGTCTCACAAGCGAACCGTCACTTACAAATACGGTTGCAGCGATGCCCGGATGCACCCGCTCGGTGGCATGTCTCTGCTTCTATGGAATACAATCCAACAAGCCAAAGATGCCGGGCATGAAGCGCTCGATCTCGGGCGCAGCGACATCGACAACGAGGGGTTGGCTTATTTCAAGGAGAATTGGGGTGGGGTTCGTGCTGACCTCAGGTACTGGCGTTATCCGAGTCCTTCGCAAACTCACCGGGGTTTCGTCAAACCCAAAATCATGGGCCGGATTGTCGAAGCCGCGCCGGAATGGATGCTGACGGCTGCGGGGAATCTGCTTTACCGGCACATCGGCTGAGTCAACGTGCCGCGTTGAGGCAGTCTGCCTTCGGGAGTGTCGTGCGGTCGGTCGACTGGCGTTATCAGCTCTCACGTTATGAACCATACTTTTCTTGAATATTTTCGCTGTCCGGAGCGTTACGTCTGTCTGGCCGCGAAAAGCGGGCTTTCCGAAAACTGCGGATTCTTCAGTTTCGGAAATGGAGTGCTCGGCTATGGGCAATACGCCGGTCACAGCCCGGCTGCATCTCCGAAGGGCCCGCTTCGCGAAGCGTCTGAAGATGTGGACTGCGCTTCCGGCTGGGTCCGTTTGCCGTTCGATTTGGAGAAGGTCGTCGAAAACCTTCGTCTGGAGCGTTATACCGAAGACTGCCAGTATGGCAGTTCAAAGGACGGCCTGGTTCCGTGGATGTATTACGCGGTCCGTCCCTTACTCCCGGTCGCCATCCGGCGCCATTTGCAGCGCCTGTATTTGCACGACTGGAGCAAAATCGCTTTCCCCACTTGGCCGGTCGATCACACCGTCGACAGCATTTTGCGTACCTCCATGCAACTGTTGCTGCGCGCGCAAAAATTGGAGAGGATGCCATTCATCTGGTTCTGGCCCGAGGGCGCTCCCAGCGCGTTATGCATGACGCATGATGTCGAAACCGCCGCCGGAAGAGATTACTGCAGCTCGTTGATGGATCTGAATCAGCGTTCTGGAATTCCGGCCTCCTTTCAGATCGTTCCTGAGCAGCGCTATGAAGTCACCGACGCGTACCTCGATTCGATCCGCCGCCGCGGCTTCGAAGTCAATGTGCAGGATTTGAACCACGACGGACGTCTCTACAACCATCGCGGCGAATTTTCCGCGCGCGCGGTAAAGATCAACGAGTATGGACGGCAATATCGCGCCTCCGGCTTCCGATCCGCTGTTTTGTACCGTCGGCAGGAGTGGAACTCGGACCTCGAATTTTCCTACGACATGTCGGTGCCAACCTCCGCTCACCTGGAACCTCAGCGCGGCGGATGCTGCACCGTCATGCCTTACTTTGTCGGCAAAATGCTGGAACTGCCCGTAACCACCACGCAGGATTATTCGCTTTTCAACTACCTGCGCAGTTTTTCCATCGATCTCTGGAAGAGAGAGACGGATCTGCTCCTCGAACAGAACGGTCTGATGAGCTTTATCGTTCATCCCGATTACATCATGCAAGAGCGGGAGAACGGTCTTTACCGGCAACTGCTGGCGTATCTAGTTCGCCTGCGCGATGAGAAGAATGTATGGGTCACGGCGCCAGGTAACATTGACCGGTGGTGGCGCCAACGCTCCAAGTTGAAACTGGTTCAACACGGAAACGACTGGCGGATCGAGGGCGAAGGCAGCGAGCGCGCTCGCGTGGCTTATGCCAGCGAAAAAGAAGGCTCCCTTGTTTTCACGATGGAGAACTCGCCAGTCGACGAACTGCCGCAAGCGCAGTATAAGCGGTCCTGAAAGCGGCTGTGGTAGACGCTACGCCTTCGAAAGCGGAGTCGGTTCGGCGCAGCTCTCGATTTGGCCGCAACTCCAACACTGCTCCCGGGTGGCGTCGGCATACTCCAATTTGCGATTGGAGCAAAATCCGCGATAGGAGCATACCCGGCACGTCGGCTTGCGAAGTCGCCGGAAGGTCACCACCACGAGCACTGCGTAAAACGCTGTACAGAACGCCGCGAGGGCCAGCAAGATCGGGGTAGACATGCCACCTCTTTTCGGGCCCAATCTTACTCTGCTGACAAACAAGGGTCTGTGATTTAGATCACAATTTGGCTTTTCTTTTCCCCACGAAGAGTTGCACTTTGCAGTGAAAATCTGTGCGTTGATCGACAGTCATCTTTGAGTCTTACTGCACATCGTAAGAGAGAAGTAACCATGACGGAGCAAAATACAGTTCGCGGCGTTTCCGATACGGCTCGCTGGGTAGCGTATTTTCGCGCCCTTGAAACGAGGCGCCCTGACGCCCTGTTTCACGACCCTTACGCCGAGCGTCTCGCGGGCGAACATGGATTCCGCATCGCCAACACTCTGACTCACGGGAACAAACAAGAGTGGGCGTGGGTGGCCCGTACTTATCTTTTCGACCGCTTCCTTTCCCGCGCCATTGAGCAAGGCGCGGATATGGTCGTGAACCTCGCCGCCGGCCTCGACGCTCGACCCTACCGCATGAACCTGCCCGCTGCGCTTTCCTGGGTTGAAGTCGATTTCCCCGAAATCATTGCCTACAAGCAAGAAGTCCTTGCCCACGAAACTCCACGCTGCCGGCTGGAACGCTTTGCTCTGGACCTTTCGAACATAGCGGCGCGGCGCGCAGTCTTCGCGCAACTCAACGAACGGGCCACCAGGATTGTCGTCGCGACCGAAGGCCTCCTCATTTATTTTTCTGCCGAAGATGTGTCGTCTCTCGCGATCGACCTGGCTGCTGCCAGCCATTTCCACACGTGGATCGTCGACTTGGCTTCACCAGGACAGCTCCGCCTGATGCAGCGCACCACCGGCAAGCAGTTGAGTGAGGCGGGGGCGGCCTTTCGTTTTGGACCTCCCGAGGGAACCGGCTTTTTCGCCCCCTACGGATGGCAGGCGACCGATGTACAGGGGATGCTGAAAACGGCGGCGGAACTCAAGCGCGCTCCGGCTGAGCTACTCTCTCTGCTGCCCGAGCCGAAAGGGAACCCCGGAAACTATCCCTGGACGGGCGTTTGCCAGCTGGAGAGGCGCTAGTCCAACCCTGTGGTGACTACGGTGCATTCTTGCTGGCTGACTTTGCTGCTATCCTTACATAAGAACGCGATTGACCATTCCCCCTGTGTCCATTCCTCAGCGCTGCTGAGTTAACCCGCAAATCCTTTGGGGAGCCATGATTTCAGTGGAACTGCCAACATTGTGCGAGCAGAAAACCCTGCGAACCCTTTCGTTGGACTACAGAAATGATTCGCGCTGGGACGCCTTTGTGTCCGCGCATCCCGACGGACTGATCTATCACCACTCCAGCTGGTTGATCGCTCTCGAAGAAGAATACGGACAAAAATGTATCAGTCTGGCCTGCGCCGACTCCGATGGGAATCTGCTCGCCATCCTGCCCCTGTTTCCAACCCGTGGCTTGCCTTTCGCCATTGGACGCTACTCGACGCACCGGCGATTGTCTTCGCTTCCGCGTACTCCCGTGGCTGGAGTGCTTTCGCTGGAACCGGAGGCTGCATCCGAACTTCTGCGATCCGCGATGAGCCTGGCGCGCGAGGAGCACGTGCAACTCGAAATCAAGACTCCTATCGGTGGACTCGATTCCTTGATCGATGGACTGAATTGTGTGCCTTGGAGATTCACTTACGTGGAAGAGCTGCCCTCTTCCGCCGAAGGAACAGCCTGGCAGGAATTTTCCGAGAACCTCCGTCTGCCTCGGGAGTGTGGCTCCTGCAAAGTCTGCCGGCGGCTTCGCTTCGGGAACGCAAAACAGCAACACCGAGTGAACTGGGCCGTCAACAAGGCGACGAAACTTGGCCTTCAGGTGCGCGAGGCTGAAACCGAACAGGAACTCAACGAATGGTATGGACTCTATCTGCACACGATGCGAGATAAAGCCGTCCCGCCCCGCTCGTATCGCTTTTTCAAAAGCCTATGGTCGACCCTTCGTCCCAAAGGGCAGATGCGCCTGCTCCTGGCCGAGCGAAAAAGAGAAAATGAAACCTATCTTGTCGCCGGTTCCATCTTTCTAAAGTTTGGTCAAACGGTGTTCTATGCCTTCACCGGCTGCGCCCGCCGTAATCTCTATCTGCATCCGCACGACATTATTCAACTGGAAGCCATTCGCGACGCATGCAAGGGCGGCTATCGCTGGTATGATTTTGGCGAAGTCACGGAGGACAACGAATCGCTCGCGCAATTTAAAGGAAAATGGGGAACGCATCCGAAGCCCCTATTTCGCTATTACTATCCTTCTGAAGAGAGCTCCTTGCGTCCCTCAAGCGAACTGACGAACTCGCGAAAACTCTGGCGCTCCTTGCCAGAAAAAGCTACGGCGGTCCTCGGAGATTTGATTTACCGGTATATGTGACCCTTGGCGAACTCCCGAGGAAGTCGATCAGCGAGCGCTTTGAGCGGTCATGCGTGGCCGCGGCTTCATGGGCTAACGCGGCTTTACCGTTTGCAGAAAAACTCATCTCTTGATCTTGCTTTGAAAGGGTGCAACTTTAACCGCCGCGGCGTTTTACTCTCTGCGCACCCATTAAGCCAGTGAAGATTGAATCAGAATTTCCTTGGCTTTAGAAAATATAGGTATTCTGAAGATGACGGCAATGAGGCTTCACGCGCACGCGTGCCTCGTTGTACATTCACTATTCTTGGTTATTTGAAGACACCCGGTAAGGAGGCGGTAGTCATTATGATGATCAACACCGCAATTATTGGGGCAGGCCCTTATGGCCTTTCCGTCGCTGCGCACTTTCGGCGTCAGGGTCTTCCCTTCCGCATTTTCGGCCGGCCCATGGACAGCTGGCTGAATCACATGCCGAAGGGAATGATGCTGAAGTCCGACGGCTTTGCCTCGAACATTTACGATCCCGACAACGCTTTCACTCTGGAGCAGTTTTGCTCTGAGAAGGGCATCCCCTACGCCGAGTCTGGGCTCCCCGTGACCCTCGACACCTTCGTCGCCTATGGGCTGGCTTTCAAGGAGCGCATGCTGCCCGAGTTAGAAGATAAACAGCTTGTCAGCCTCAAGCGTGCTCCCGAGGGATTTGTCCTCGATCTCGACAATGGCGAGACCGTCACCGCGCGCCAAGTTGTACTCGCCGTAGGAATCACTCACTTCGCATACGTCCCGGCCAGCCTCTCCAGCTTGCCTCCTAAATTCCTGTCGCACAGTTTTGATCATGCCGACCCGCAAGCGTTCAAGGGACGCAACGTCGTGGTCATTGGCGGCGGTGCTTCCGCGATCGATCTGGCTGCCTTGCTCCATGAAGCGAAAGCGGACGTACAGTTAGTCGCCCGCCAGCCGGAACTGAAGTTCCATAGCACGCCGACCGGCAAGCCTCGATCATTCTGGCAGCAGATTCGGCATCCCAAGTCCGGCCTCGGTCCGGGCATGCGGTCGCGTTTCTACGCCGATGCCCCGGGTGTGTTCCACTATCTGCCGGAAGGAGCTCGTCTGCAAATCGTCGAAACCAGCCTGGGCCCGTCAGCGGGATGGTTCGTCAAGGACAAGATGAAGCAGGTCCCTTGTCTGCTCGGTTACACGCCGGAGCGCGCCGACGTCAAAGACGGAGGCGTTTGTCTTCATCTGCGCGCTGCCGACGGTTCCGAACGCGACGTCATGACCGAGCACATCATCGCGGCAACAGGTTACAAGGTGAACTTGGATCGACTGGCGTTCCTCACCCCTGAAATCCGTTCGCGGATTAAAACTCTCAAGGGCAGCCCAGTGCTCTCTTCAAGTTTGGAGTCGTCGGTGCCTGGCATCTATTTCGTGGGAATCGCCGCCGCCAACAGCTTCGGCCCCGTAATGCGGTTCGCCTTCGGAGCCGGTTTTGCCGCCCGCCGTTTAACCGAAGCCATGGTAAAAGCGCAGGCGCACAGCCAGTTGTCGGTTCCAGTTCCCAGCGTGGCTGCCAGTAATAAATAACCTGAGCCGCTCGATTTAGAGCTGGTCTCATGGATTGTCTTGGGAAGGCACGACTCGATTGCCCTGGGAAGGGCACGACTTCGCAGGCTTCTGAAAACTCATTTTGATTGCGCTTTGAAAGGGTGCGGCTTCCGTTCCCTAACGGGCGCAGAATCCATGCAGCTTCAGCCGCTGAAGTAATACTCTGGGCTTGGAAACACATTATGAAGAGAGAAACAATCGCAATCCACGCAGGCTACGATGGCGATCCAACAACGAAGGCCGTTGCCGTACCCATCTACCAGACCGTGGCCTTTGAGTTTGACAGCGCCGAGCACGGCGCAGCTCTGTTTAACCTGGAAGTCCAGGGCAACATCTACACCCGCATCGGCAATCCCACAAACACCGTGTTGGAAAAGCGCGTCGCCGCACTCGAAGGTGGAGTCGAAGGGCTCAGCGTCAGTTCCGGAATGGCGGCCATCGAGTACGCCCTGATCAATATTGCCGAAACCGGCAATAACATCGTCTCCACTCCCCAGCTCTATGGCGCCACCTATACTCTCCTCGCTCATATTTTTCCCAAGCGTGGAATTACTTCACGCTTCGCCACTACCGATCGCCCCGAGGATATCGAAAAATTGATTGATGAGAATACCCGCGCCGTCTACTGCGAAAGTGTCGGCAACCCCGCCGGCAACGTGGCGGATATCGAGGGTTTAGCGCAGGTGGCGCACAAACACGGCGTGCCCTTGGTCGTCGACAACACGGTGGCTACACCCATCCTGTTGCGGCCAATCGAGTATGGAGCCGATGTCGTCGTCCACTCCATGACCAAGTTCATCGGCGGCGGCGGCACCAGCATCGGCGGCATGATTGTCGACGGCGGCAAGTTCCCCTGGCGCCAATACCCCAAGAAGTTTTACATGCTGAATGTCCCCGAGGTCGCCTATCACGGCGTGGTCTATGTCGATCATTATGGGGACGCCGCTTTTGTAGCTCGCTGCCGTACCGTCTGCCAGCGCAACACGGGCGCCACACTCTCTCCGTTCAACGGCTTTCTCTTTCTACAAGGAATTCAAACTCTAGCCCTTCGTGTCGAACGTCACGTCGCCAACGCTCGCAAGGTCGCCGAGTTCCTTCGCGCCCATCCCTTGGTCGACTGGGTCAATTACGTCGGCTTCCCCGACAATCCCTTGTATCCAATGGCCCATCGATATTTAGGCTCGAACTTCTGCTCGCTCCTCACCTTCGGAGTGAAAGGCGGCTACGAGGGCGGACGCAAATGCTTCAACGCGTTCCGCCTCTTTAAGCGCATGGTCAATATGGGCGACGCGAAGTCCTTGTCTTGTCATCCGGCGTCCACGACCCATCGTCAGCTGACTCCTGAAGAACAGGCGAAAGTCGGAGTTACTCCCGAGATGATCCGCCTGAGCGTGGGAATTGAGCATATCGACGATATTCTCGACGATTTAGGTCAAGCACTGGAAGCCGCGAGGTGAAGATATCCGAAGTCGGGCGCTCGCGGCTACAGGAGGTATGACATGCCACTGATGATTGAAGGCGGACGCGTCCCGCCTCGTTGGGCCCACGAAGGGGCCTGCCGTAAAGGAGGTCCCAACTGCGCGACCCCCGCCGGGCAGTTGAACATTGCGCTCATCAATAACATGCCCGACGCAGCTCTCGAAGACACAGAATTACAGTTCTTCGACCTTTTGGACGACGCCTCCGGCGACTTCCCCGTCTACCTTAAGCTTTACTCCCTGAGCGGAATTCCGCGCACCGACCGCGGCCAGCGCCATCTGAATAGTTTCTATTCCAACCTCGACGAACTGTGGCAACAGCAGTTTGATGGCGTGATTATCACCGGTACCGAGCCGCGGCAACCCAACCTTCAGGATGAACCTTACTGGAAGGTTCTGGGCGATGTCTTCAAATGGGCGGAATGCAACACTTCTTCCGCCATACTTTCTTGTTTGGCCGCGCACGCCAGCGTTCTTCATAGCGACGGCATCCCGCGCCATCGCCTCTCCGACAAGCAGTTCGGTGTCTTTGCTTTCGACAAATCTACCCCTCACCCACTCACCAACGGCATCGAACAGATACGCTTCTCCCATTCTCGCTGGAACGAAGTACAGGCGGATGCTCTCACGAAATCGGGCTACCTCATATTGACGCAATCGGCGGAAGGCGGCGTCGACACCTTCGTGAAAAAGAAAACTCGCAGTCTCTTCGTACACTTCCAGGGTCATCCGGAATACGGCGCAGAGACGCTGCTGAAAGAGTACCGCCGGGACATTAAGAGATTTCTCAACGGTGAACGGGAAACCTATCCCACCATGCCCAAAGGTTATTTCGATGAAGCAGGTGAAAAGCTGGTGACGGATTTCCGCAACGACCTTCTCGCCGGACGGATCTCCAGTTGCCCTTCCGACCAGCGCGAAGAACTCATGGCGGCATTTCCGGACGCGGCGCTGGTTGCGACCCTCAAAAAGACATGGCACCCGGCCGCATCCACCATCTACCGCAACTGGGTCTCGTACATGCGCTCCCAAAAAGCGGACCTGTCGAAGCCCATTGCCGTGACAACCGCTCGAGAAACTGCTCAACAGCTCTGATAGAAGCGAACCTTAGAGCGGCAAGCGTCCGAACGAGTGAAACCTAAGGTCTCAAACTTTAAACGTGCTTAGCTAAGTCATGCCTTCTCTCCGCAGGGAGCGTATCGCCGATAAAACTCGTCGAGCCACAACTCCAATTGCTGTTCCGATCCCACCCTATGCCCGATATCATTCCCAGTCTTCCTGATCGCATCTGCGACATCGTCACGCTGTGGTCCGAGCGTTCGCCCGAGAAACCCGCCCTCGTTGAAAACTCGGGTACATGGACCTACCGCCAACTCGCGCTTGCCGTCTCCGATGCTGAGCGCTGGCTTCTGGATGCCGGTGTCCGCCCTGGCGACCGCGTAATGATCGTATGCGAAAACTGTCGGGCATTCGTTGCGATTTTGTTCGCCCTGGCTCAAATCGATGCTTGGCCTGTGTTAGTCAATGCTCGTCTCGCGGCGAGCGAACTCGACTTGATCCGCAACCATTGTGGCGCTCGCCGCGTCATCTACACCACCAGCGTATCGGCCCAAGCGCGCGAACACGCCAAACGGCACGGTGCAATTACACAGGAAGTCGCGGGATTAGGACCGCTTGCGATTGGACCGCTCAACCAGGCAGTTGAACCGGAGCCTGTCGATGCCGACGCTGCCCAGCGCGTTGCCGCCTTGATCTACACCTCAGGAACAACCGGACTGCCCAAGGGCGTCATGCTGACCCATCGGAACCTGCTGTTCGTCGCCGCCGTCTCGGCCTCGATCCGCTCCCTCACTCCCGAGGACCGCCTCTATGGAGTCTTACCGATGTCGCACGCGGTAGGTCTCTCCATCGTAATGTTAGGGTGCCTGCTGAGCGGCGCAACCCTGTACTTGGCGTCCCGCTTCGATCCCGTATCAACTCTGGCTACGTTGGAAAGGGAGCAGCTCACGGTCGTCTTGGGCGCGCCTTCGATGTTCTCCTTGTTTGCCGATTATGCAAAGTTGAAAGGCTTGAAGTCGCTTAAGTTTCCCGGTCTCCGCATCATTTCTTCCTCCGGAGCGCCGTTGCAGCCCGCGCTCAAGGCGCAGGTCGAGAGTCTTTTCGGAATGACCCTCTACAACGGATACGGCGTGACCGAATGTTCTCCCAACATCTCGCAGGCTGTGGTCGGCGAACATCGAACCGACACCTCCGTGGGCAAGATTCTTCCCGGAGTTGAGGTCCAACTGGTCGGCTCCGATCAAACGCCAGTGGCGAATGGCGAGGTCGGCGAATTGTGGGTGCGCGGTCCCAATGTCATGAAGGGCTATTACCGCGCCCCCGAGGAGACCGCTGCGGCCATCAACTCCGAGGGATGGTTCAATACTCGTGACCTGGCTCGCCTCGAAAATGGATATCTCTTTATTGTTGGCCGCAGCAAGGAATTAATCATTCGCTTTGGAGAGAATGTTTACCCGGCCGAAGTCGAAGCCGTGCTGAACGCTAATCCCGCGGTCTTGCGCTCCGCCGTGATTGGACGCACGGTCGAAGGAACTCAGGGCGGTGAGGAAGTGATTGCATACGTGCAACTCAAGCCGTCAGCTACAGCCTCGGAGCAGGACTTGGCGCATTACGCTGCGCAGCATCTGGCACCCTACAAGCGCCCGTCACATATCCTGCTGGTCTCGTCAATGCCCCTCACGCCCACCGGAAAAGTCGTTAAGGGCGAACTCCCCAAGCTGACTCCCGTCTCACACGCCCCTTAGCTACGGCAATTCTTACAGAGGCACCTCAATCAGCGACGGTCCATCTCCTTCTAATCCCGCCTGTAACGCTCTCCCGAATGCATCCAGCGAGGTGACTCGGGTGGCGGGCACTCCCATGCCTTTCGCCAGGAGCGTCCAATCAAGATCGGGACGTCCGATCTCAAACATCGAGGCAGCGCGAGTTCCCGGAGCTCCGCTTCCGAGGTAAGAAAACTCTCGCTTCAAGACGGCATAATCGTGGTTGGCGAATACCACCGTCGTAACATTGAGGCCTTCCCGTGCCATCGTCCAGAGGGCTTGAGGCGTATACATGCCGCTGCCATCTGCGCTCAGACACAGCACTCGGCGATCAGGGCAGGCGACAGCTGCGCCAAGCGCCAGTGGCATGGCGATCCCGATCGACCCGCCCGTGTTCGCCAACCAATCGTGCGGCGGCGCTCCCTTGGTTGTCGCCATTAACCCGCGCCCGGAGGTCATGGATTCGTCGACCACGATGGCGTCTTCGGGCAGCAGCGCGCCAACGGCCGCAGCGAGCCCTGGGAGCGTGATTTCACCGCTCGGCATCGCAGGTCTTTCCGCCTTTTCCGCTGCTACTTGGCCATCGCGTAATGAAATTGCCGCCGCTAGTCTCTCAAGCGCGCCAACATAGTCCTCGCCAGATTCAGCCAATATGTGCACAGCACACTCTGGCGAAGTAAAGCTGCTGCTCTTGCCGGGATAAGCGAAATACGCGACCGGAGCCTGTGCACCCACCAGGATCAGTTGTCGAAACTCCTTGAACTGCTCCATCCCCTGCTCAAGGACATACTGAACGCGATCGACCCGCGGCAGCCCCGCGCCCCGGCGCAGGCGAGTCATGGGATAGGGCGCGAGTAACTTCGCTCCCGTAGCCGCCGCGATGCGCCCGGCCGTAACCAACCCTTCACCGTAAAGCGCGTTCCCGGCCATCAGGATCGCGGTTCGCAGGCCCGATCGCAGCATCGCTGCGGCGGATTCAATCGCTTCAGCCTTCGGCATGGGAGGCTTCGGCGGCCTGGGCACAGGCGCAACAGAACCACCCTCGCTCCAGGCGACATCGGCGGGAACGATGAGCGTGGCGATCTGTCCGGGCGCGGTCCGCGCAGCCACGACGGCGTCCGCTGCGTCGCGTCCGGTTTCGGAAGACGCACGCGACGTGCGCACCCACTTGGAACAAGGCCGAGCGATACCTTCTATGTCAGAAGTAAGTGGTGTGTCGTAGGGCAGATGATAAGTCGCATGTTGCCCGATAAGGTTGATGATCGGTACTTGCGCCCGTCTGGCATTGTGCAGATTCGCAAGGCCGTTGCCGAGGCCGGGGCCCAGGTGAAGCAACGTACATGCAGGCTTCTCAGCCATGCGGGCGTAGCCATCGGCAGCTCCGGTGACGACTCCCTCAAAAAGTCCCAGCACGCAGCGCATTTCCGTGATCCGGTCGAGCGCGGCGACAATATGGATTTCCGAAGTGCCCGGGTTTGCAAAACAGGCGTCAACCCCTCCGGACACCAGCGTTCGTACCAGGCTTTCAGCTCCGTTCATCGCGGCTCACGCAATAATATAAGGTTCATCTGTGCGACAATTTACCAGGGGTGAAACAAAATCGCGGATGCGAACACCTCAAATGCTATCATCGCGCCCTTGATTCCTGGGCGAAACTCCGACCATGAAGGGCGCGCCTGGAACTTGATGGGCACTCCAGATCATCTGATCTTGCTGTCAGAGACCGAACCGGCTGAAGAAGATCGACGCCTGCTGGCATACGCATCGTTGCTGGGCGTCTCGGTGAAGAGGCTGTCCATTCGCGATGGCAGCTCGTCTCTACAACGACTCACCGGCGAGTTGCACGACGGAGCGCGCTGTCTCGCCATCAGCGCCACAACGTTGGCTTCGCTAAGTAACCCGTCAGTCTCGGTCGCCGAACTGCAACAATTCTGCCATCAAGACTCCACCACGCTTCTGGTATTCGGATGCACAAACTCACCCCAGCAACGTGCCGCAATTTCGTGTCTAACGTCGGGGGCGGTTTCCGGAATCAGCGATTTAAGTAATGAAATTGCATGTTTTGCATTTCCCAGGGAAGCAGTATCCCTGAGTCGCCAACTTGCCGGTCTCAGCTTTTTCGAGGAGCCCCGAGAGCAAATTTCTACCTTTGAGTTACGGGGTGCGGCGCCATCTCCCGTAGAGGTAGTGATGACGGCCAATGAGCGCCCGGTTTTTGTCCGGATCGCTCAGGGGCCGAGCCAGCTATTTCTCGTGTCCACGCCGCTGCCGAATCTCGAGGAACCTCTAAGCCGTGACCATAGCCTGGATGGGCATTACGATCGCCTCATTCCCGCACTCATTTTCCTGCGCCACTGCTTTGGGGATCGCTGCTGGCATGGCCCGGAGAGCACAGCGCGTCTGATCATCGACGATCCCGTGCTCGGTGAGAAATATGGGTTTCTCGATTGCGGCGTTCTGATGCAGTCCATGCAGCGAAACAACTATGGCGCATCGATCGCTTTTATACCATGGAACTACTGGCGCACTTCGCAGCGCAGTGCGGCGAAACTTTTCTGTGGCAGTTCCAATCTTGCCATTTGCGTTCATGGCTGCGATCACACGAACAAGGAGTTTGAAACTCAAGACGAGACACTTCTCGGCCGCAAGGCTGGTTTAGCTTTGCACCGGATGGAATCCCAGCACAGGCGCATCGGCGCCGCCTTCGAGCCCGTCATGGTGTTTCCACAAGGACTTTTTACCACCGCGGCAATCGCGGCCTTGCGCTCCAACAATTATCTCGCTTCGGTGAATACCACTTGTCACCCTACGAATCTTGCCCTGGATGAACTCAAAGTCAGCGACTTGCTCCGCCCGGCGGTTACCCGATTCAGCGGTTTTCCTCTTTTCCAAAGACACTATCCGCGGCGTGTATTTGACTTTGCATTCGATCTGTTCCTCGGCAAACCCGCTCTCATCGCCGAGCACCACACCTACTTTCGCGACAACTGCACCGCGCTCGAAGAATTTGTCGCGGCACTGTACAAGCAGGATCCCGACTTGTCCTGGCCCGGTCTTACGACTCAACTCATGCGCTCTTGCCGTATGCGAAGTCTTTCCGACGGCTCCGTCGAAGTCCAGTTCTTTACCAGAAAATTCGAACTGCTGAATCGCGAGTCGGGGCCGCGTCACTTCTGGTTGACCAAGGACGAACCCGATGCCGCAGCCATCGAAAGCGTTTTGGTCGACGGAACCAGCGTGCCGTTTTCTTTTGTAAATGGCTCTTTGAAACTGGAGGTCCCGGCGAATCCTGGTCAGGTTCTGCAAATCGAAATCGTCGATCGAACCCAATCTCGCCCCCATCGTGGCAGCTTCGGTCTCGCGCATAACACGGCTGTACTGTTGCGCCGCAGCCTCTCCGAATTCAGGGACAATACTCTAGCCCGGCACAGCGGACTGCTCAAGGTTGCCCGAGGAGTCGCCAGAAAACTGAAAGTCACGGGAGACTCATGAAAAAGTCTTTTTTGAAACGGGTCTTAAATCGCGTTTTAGGGATGGTGGCTCGATTTGCTCCCGGAGCAACGTCGCTGAGGCCTTTTCTGCACAAGGTTCGAGGTGTGCATATCACCGGACGCGTCTTCATTGGCGACGACGTCTACCTCGAAAATGAGTACCCCGAGTGCATCGAGATCGGCGAAGGCGTTCAGATCTGCCTTCGTTCGGTTCTCATCGCTCACACCAGAGGCTCCGGGCGGATCGTACTCGAGAAAAATGCCTTCGTCGGCGCCAACTGTGTGTTGATTGCGTCGCCCGGCGTAACCCTCACGGTTGGCGAGGGCGCGGTCATCACGACTTCGACTGTCGTCGCATCGGATATTCCGGCTCACACCCTGGTCGGCACCGAGAGAGCCAAGCCCGTCGCCAGGGTCACTGTTCCATTGACGATGGAGACGCCCTATGACCGCTTCCTCGCGGGATTGCGACCTCTGAAGCGAAAGTGAATCGGGCTAGGATCTTACGTCGTTGCCGCCCTGCGCCGGCCGGACGTCCTGAAATGTGGACTCGATGTAGACGCAACGGCAGAATTCCTGAAGCAGATCGTATCCGTCCCAGAAGCGGTGGAATTGCAGAGCCTGGCCAATCGGCACGACGCGGTCGATCGCTCGGCCGTTCAACTTCCGAATCAAGGCTTGCAATTCTGCTGTTGGGAAGCCAAAGCAGGTAAGAGTCTGGTCCCGGCGCCCAAGGAAAGCCGCCAAATCCACCAGGCTTCCAAGATCCGCTTCATAGAACAACCCGCCGCCCGGATGACTTCGATCAAAACCGGCCAGGGAGTCTAGAGTCAAGACGGTCAGCCCGTTGTGGCGGCGGCACTCCTTTACCGGGGACCTGAGAATGGCGGAGCACGCATACACAAACTTCTGCATGGAGGCAGCCGCTGGCAGAGCGTATTGGCGGCGCTCGATGCACGCAACCACACGCGGGAAAAAATCCGCCGAAGCGGCACGCGCATCACCTGCGATTCCACACCAGACCACGAGTCGCGGAGAAGAACACGCCAGTTGGTCGAACCAGAATGAGTCGTTGAAAAACTGGTCCGCCAGGGAATCTCGCTTGTCTTCTGGAAGGGTCAGGTACGCGTCAGCCCGCAGAGCGGACAGTGAATAGCGGTCGGGGAAAGTGATTTCCTTCGCGTGCGGAGGTAGAGGCGAACGCCGGATGATCTCCACCGTCTGATCGCCGCCCCAGATCACGCGTGCGTCGCACAACGCTGATAGCATCTCTGTCGGCTCCGCCTCGTGGCCGTAGCTGACAATCGTGGTGCCAGCGCTTGCGGGGCCGGAAGCCGCTGCCAGAGTTTCCCGTAGCAGCCGCAACAGAATATTGGTCGATTCAGAGCGCTGCGGCGAAAGCCGAATGACGTTACGATTGCCGGTGAGCGCCGCCAGCAGCCACGAGTAAACAAAGATCGTATCGACATTGCGCGGCGGCAAGTGAAACACGAGGCCCCGCGGCACCAGCACTCGCTGATCCAGTTGCAGCGAGCGAAACTGGGCGGTCATGCGGACCATCTCCGCTTTTCGTATCCAATACGCCAGCGCCAGCAATTCGGGATGACTGCGCGCTTCCGGATCATGGAAGATGCGTTGCGACAGATCGACTGCCGCATTCACAATCGATTCATCGAACGGCTCCGCCGCAGAGTTGGCGGCAAGAAGGCCCTTCAGTTCGTCGAGTTCGACCTTTCGTTGCTGCGGCAGCAGCATCTCAATCTGCATTAGCTCACCTTGGCGGCGATCACGTCGCTGCACCCGCGCAATTCCGCATGGGGAATCCGTCCGAGGACGGAGAACGCTTTCCCCAATCGTCCGCAGGCTGACGAATCCACGGCGTGCACGATGCCGAGATCTTCGGTCAGCAGGCAGTGTCCCGGATAGCTGCGGGGCAGCGCACTCAATACCTCCAGCACGCCGGTCTGGCCGTTCGGAACCTCTTCGAACGTGTACGGGTCGCGCACAATCACGTCTGCGAAGTTGGGAGGGTATAAGTACCCGTCGTCGCCCTCCAGAAACACGCTGCCCACCTGCTCCACCATCCCATAGAAGTTGTAGACCCGAGTCAGTCCCATGGCCTTGCGCAGCGCTGCGCGAAAATCACCGGCGCTGACCGCCTGTTCCTGCAGCTTTTTCCAACCGCCGCTGTGAATCAGGATGCCTTGGGAGAGATCGAGTCCAGCATCGGCGAGCGGTTGATAAAACCGGCTCCAGACGAGGAACGTAAATCCGAAAATGACGAAAGGCGCGCCGCCAAAACGGCGCAGAAATTCCTTCAGCTCGGCAAGCTGCAGGTCGAGATTGCTGTCCAGGGCGTAGAAGTGGTTCCGTCCAAAATTCAGCATGCCCAGCAGTCCGGCGGCGCGGGCGTTGAACTGGCGTCGATCGCGAATCAGGTCCGCAGTCTCGACCAGAATCATCGGCAGCCGGTCGGGTCCCAGGACGCTGGTCATGATGCGGCTCAACGCCAACGTCTGCAACTGGGCTGTTTCGCGATCCAGGACAATCCGGCTGGGCGTCTGGCCGGTGGTTCCGCTCGACTGCAGAATCTTGAAAATCTCGCTTTCGGGCACGCTCGAAAGAAGGCGCTCTTTGAACAGCGAAACCGGAAGGTACGGAAGTTCCGCGAGACTATGAGCCTCGGCGCTTCCCGGAAACATTACGCGGGCCAGTCGCGCATACTCGGGCGATCGTTCCCGATGGTGATGGCCCAGGCGCGTCAACTCGGCCAACAGGACCGCTTCCTTCTCTGCCTGCGGCACGGAATACTGGGGCTGCTGGATGAGATCGTCAAGAGTCATAGGCGCGCCATGAGTTCCTCATAGTTGACCTTCCCGGTGTCTTTCGTAGGCAAGCTGTCGACACGGCGAAATTCAAAAGCGCTGTGATGGATTTTCAGCTTCGCAGCGAGAGCGGCTTTTATTTCGCTATGCGCAGCTTCCGTGCCGAATTCGCAGAAGATCACCACACGGTCGGAACTCGCCACCGCCGCAGCCGGACCGTTCCGCTTCACGAAAGCCTCCAGCTCATCGAGATTCACTCGCAAACCGAATAGCTTGGCATCGCGCTTCGATCGCCCCAGAACGTAAACATATCCGTCCGCATCCAGCCGGGCCCGGTCACCCGTGAAAAGGCAACCGCCGAGTTCATCCCCTTTGGCGAGATCTTCACGCTGGGTCGCGTATCCAAGCATGACGTTGGGGCCGGTGTAGACCAACTCGCCTTCGATATCCGCTTCAGCCACCGGATCCCCATTCTGATCGTGGATGCGGATCACTCCGCCCGGAATGGCGCGCCCCGCGGACCCAAGCTTCCGCGGCAAGTCGACCGAGGGCAGAATCGAGATGCGCGCCGTGGCTTCCGTTTGCCCGTACATCACAAAAAAGCTCCCCTGGCGCTCGACCATGCGTTCGTGGAAATGCTCGATGTTGCCTGTGTCGAGCTTGCCGCCCGCTTGCGTCATCACGCGCAGCGTCGGAGCGTTCACCTTATCCAAACCCAAACGGCGAAGCATCTGATACGTGTAGGGAACGCCGGAAAACGAATCCACGCGGTAACGGCGAATCGTCTCCCAAAATGACTGGCTGACCATTCCTTCGCGTGTCAGCACGATGGAAGCTCCGGCGAGCAAGTGACTATTCACCACCGACAAGCCGTAAGAGTAATGAATCGGCAAATGAGCCACCGACACATCTTGTTCTCGGATGGTGAGCGCCTGCCGGATCGAGTCAGCATTCGCTTCGACATTGCTGCGCCGTAACCTGACAAGTTTCGGACTCCCCGTACTGCCCGAAGTGGATAACAGCAGCGTCAAGTCGGGATGGAGCGGCTCCCCGTCGATCCGCCTGCGTTGCCAGAAGCCTTCGGCGCCGCGACTCTCGTACTCTTCTTGATCAACGGGCAGCGAAGACAGCACCCAGTCCGGCCGGTATAGCGAGATGAGGTTGGCTGCCAATTGGGCATCGATCTGGTCGTTCAGCAAAGCCACCGCGTGACCAGCTTCCACGGCTGCCAGATACCACGCCACCGAGGCCAGATCGTTGCGGCAGAATAGGAACAGCAGCCGTTTTTCGGCGTCCGCCAGCGCGTCACGGCGCCGGGCTACCTCATCCGAGAGTTGGCCGTAGGTCCAGGAAGAATCGCTGGCCCCGTCGATCAGGGCAACACGATTTCGCCTCGCATGATCATGGATTGCAAAAATCATGGATTGAAAAAGATCATCGCCTGAAAGGTCTTTCAGATCGCCATTCCGCCGTCAACGCCGAGAACCTGGCCCGTCACGTACGTAGACATATCGCTGGCGAGAAACACGATCGCCTGCGCCACTTCCTCCGCCGTGCCGACTCGGCCCATGCGAATGCCCGCCACGCTTTGCTGCATCTTTTCCGGCGGCAACTGCTGCGTCATCTCGGTGTCGATGAAGCCGGGAGCCACGGCATTCACCCGAACATTTTTTGGAGCCAACTCCTTTGCCGCAGCCATCGTCATCCCAATGACCGCAGCTTTGGAGGCAGCGTACACCGTCTGACCCTCGGTGCCAAATCGCCCGATGATCGAAGAAAGATTGATGATAGAGCCACGCCGGTTGCGGGCCATCAAACGCGATGCCTCCTGCAAGTGCAGAAGGCTGCCCACGAGATTCGTGTCGATCACGGCCCGCATGGTCTCATGGGTGATCATCCCCAGCAGCGCGCCCTGCATAATTCCGGCATTATTCACCAACACATCCAGACGCTTAAAACGGCGGAAGATCTCGACGTAGCAGTCTTTCACCGCCGAAGAGTCGGTCGCGTCGGCCACCAATCCAATCGCCTTGGTTTGGAATTCTCCTTCAAGTTCCCGGCAGCGCTCATCCAGCACCGTCGCCGATCCACGATGGTTAAGGATCACAGTCGCGCCCTGACGCGCGAATTCCCGTGCGGTCGCCCATCCGATGCCGCGTGTGGAACCCGTTATAAATGAGACCTTATCTCGTAACATCAAGCGAAAGTGACTCCGGTTCGGGCAACGATTTCTTTCGCCTTCAAGAAACTGCTCATTCCGATTACATCGTCGGTGGCGAGCATGATATCGAATTCAGTCTCGATCTCGCTGATTAGAGCCATGTGGGCAATCGAATCCCAACCCGGAGTCTGGCCGTAGGCCATCGACTCGAAGTCGCCGTCAGGACTGACATTAAGGGCATGAACAAACGCATTTTTGAGTTTTTCAGTAGACGAAGTGACCATAAATTTGACGTGTGTCTAGATGTTAATTATAGCGGATGGAGGGTAACTACCCGTTATGAAAGCATTCGAACCGCCCTGCGGGTTTCAGCGGCCAATAGCCGTTCGCTATCCCCTTACAACGACCGCAGGAAGTTCAGAATGTCCTGGATCTGCGATGGACTCAGCAACTTGAAGTTATCGATCACGCCATCGGCTTCCGAACGACAACTCGTCGCGTCGGCAACACGGTGTTCCTCGCATCCCGGTTCTTGCTTAGAGCTATGGTCTTGAATCGCCTTCAACAGGTCAGCGGTTCGTCCGTCGTGCAGAAAAAACAAGCGTTGCCCAACTCCCCACAAAGGAGCCGTCCGGAACTGATCCGGTCCCGCGCTGCCTTGATAAATGCCGTCCGCCAGCCCAGGCCCCATATGATGCAGCGCAAAATCCGAATATGGATGATAAGTCACACCGCTCATACCGGTGTAACTCGATGCCGCGGTCGTTAACGACTCTGCATGGCACAAAACGCACCCAACCGCTGCAAACAATTTTGCGCCGTTCTCCGAAGATCGCGTCGGAGCCGCGGGTTTTGATGGAGCCGAAAGTCGCATGAACGTCGCAAAATTGACGATCTCCGATGCCATTTCCGATGCGGTGCCCGTCGCCGTCCCTGAATTCGAACTCCGCGGATTGGGATTCAGAATACTGCTCGTGTCTTCCGGCGTGCTATTGAATACGCATCCCGGCACCCCATCCCGCTCGTTCGGGAACAGATCGTTGGATACTCCTTCCTCAACGCTCGCTGCCTCACCCGCAAACATGAGCAGCGACTTGTTCTGCGCCTTCCAGCCGAAGCGGGTGATCGTGCCATCGTTGGGACTTCGATTGAACGTGCCGCCGATCCCCAGTTTCGATCGAGCCGCGGCGGTAGCTTCAAGGTTCGCGCGCAGGGCCGCATCCGGCGTATTCTCCACCAATCCCAGGCCGAACACAGGCGTGGGAATGCGGAATACGACGTTGTGATCTGCCATCTGCTGCGCAAAGTCTGGCTGTGGCAGAGCACAGCCCTTGGCATCCGTGCGCCCCGAGATCGTATACAACTCATGCACATCGCCATCGAGAGTGCCATCGGCCTTCCGCACGAATCGGGCCACCCGAACCGGCCCGTCAGCCGTAATAAAGGAAGGAACGGTGTTAGTCGCACCGTCCAGATGGGCGAGTGCGATCTGCGGATTCGGATGCGGTTCCTCCGGGCTGGTCAGTCCCGGACTGCTTCCCCCAATCGACGGTTGCGCATGGCACATGGCGCACGTGTTCCCATTAAACGTCGGCCCTAGACCTTTTCCCTTTTCGATGGTTCCCGACACCGAAACCGGTCTCACAAACCGCAAGAACGCCTGGCTGAACAACGATACCTCATTGGCGTTGAGCGTGGGATAAGGGAATCCGGCCCCGGGCGCACCTTTCCGCGGACCGGGATCCTTTTGCGCCCATACCCCGAGCGATGTCATCACCATGCAAACCATGAGGATGATCTTCGTTGTATTCCACATCTTCATTGGAGTTCTTGAGTACCGTGCCTCGGGGCCACGTCAAGGGATGAGGGGAAGTACTCGTAACAAAAAACGCCGATATCCCCATTTCGAGGATATCGGCGTTTGACAAAGAAAAAATCGTCTACGGTGCGACCTCGAAGATAACACCGTTGTTCCGGGAGCCGCCGTACTTGGTGGTACCGTACAGTTTTCCCTGATTCAGAACAAGATTGCTGAAGGAATAGAGTCCGTCCTCGCCGCCGGTAAATGTGTAAAGCAAGCTGTAGTTCCATTGTCCGTTCGAAGGGCTCAACTCGTAGACCGTTCCTGAATTGTAAGACCCGTCGCAGTGGGTCGTACCATAGAAATTACCAGACGCCGGGTCGAAAACGACATTCCGGAAACTTCCTGAAATCCCCCATCCAGGCACGCTGTAGACGGGCGTGAAACTCCAGCTACCATTTGACGGCGAGAGCTCGAAAATCGTGCCTCCACCGTTGATGCCGCCCTCCGTCGCCGCGCCGTAGAAGTTACCCGACTGATCGGAAATCAGTCCGGCGTATGGAACCGCTCCGTCCTCGGCGTTCTGGAAATCATGCAGCTTGTTTTCCGTCCAAGGCGTCCCTGGCATCAACTGGAAAACTGTACCCAATCCATAAGCGCCTCCCGCGGACGTCGTGCCATAGAGGTTACCGAACGTATCGAGCGAGACGCCGCCAACGGGGTTTGCCCCATCCGAACCGCTGCCGAAGGTGTAGAGCACTCTTTCGGTCCATTTCCCGCCCTCCTGGCTCGGAGGAGAAAGCTCGAAAACTGTTCCGTTGCCGCTCGCTCCACCAGCGAAGGTCGTGCCGTAGAGATTTCCCGCCGCGTCGATTGCCAGTCCTGCCACCGGATTAATACCGTCGGGTTGCCACGAGAAGCTGTAAAGCACCGTCTCCACGTTTGCGCGCGACTTGCCCTTTTCAACTTCAGTCTTGGCAATTTCAAATACCGTCCCGGAACCGTAAGCGCCTCCGCCCGAGGTCGTTCCGTAGAGATTGCCCGCGCTATCCAACACCAGGAAACCCTGTGGGCTCGAGCCATCCTTAGTGCCGCCGGCAAACGTGTGCAACACCGTCTCCGCGCCTTTGCTATTGATCTTATACACAACCCCATTATCGGAATTTCCGCCGGAGCTCGCCGTGCCGTACAGATTTCCCTGCGCATCGCTGATGAAACCGTTCAGAGGGTCCGCTCCGTCGTGACCTCCGGTGAAGCTGTGAATCACTTTGAAGGTTTGCGCTTGCGTCCGCGCTGCCGCAACCGTCAACACTGCGAGCGCAAAGGCAAATACAACCTTCTCTATCATTGTCATAGATTTAAGTCTCATCGCTTACACTGGCCCTTTCGAGTCGAGAACTGGGATTTTTCCGAAGTCGGCTCGTAGGGGGAGACCTGACCGGAGTAGTGAAAGCTTCTTATATCGGCCCGTGGTTGTCAAGAATAGCTTGGGCTGATTCAAACGATTTAACACAACTGAAACGCAGAGTTTTGCGCTGCTGCAGAATTTTGCACGATTGAAAAGATAGACTCCGCCGGACAAAAAGCCCGAATGAAACATAAAAAACGCGCCTTCCCATTGTGGGAAGGCGCGCTCTCTTTTTTAACACGCAGTCGTTTAGGGATTGCCAAAGGCGTAGACATTGTTGTCTCTGCCGATCGCGAAGTACCCGCCAGATTTGACCGGGGACGCCACCGCCACCGAACCCGGAACCTGAACCCAGTTCCACGGAGAAACATACCGCCAGATTTGACCGGAACTGGTCGTTCCCAGCACGGTTCCGTCGGACGCAGCCCTCACGTACAACATGTTGCTGCCGACCTCCGCCCAACTGCCGTTATAGTACTGCCAGATAACGTTCCCGCCGCCGACCACAAAGTAGTTGTTGTTTTGGACCACGGAAACACTGGTCGCGCCGCCCGGTATCTGCGTCCAGTTGTATGGTCCGTTATATTTCCAGATGGAGTAGTTCGACGCATTCACGACCAGCACCGTGCCATCGGCACCGACCGCAAGATCGGATACATTGGTTCCAACCTCTTGCCAATTCCCATTTACAAGATGGTAGACGTTGTTATCAAAACCGATGCCCCAGATGTTGTTGGCGCTACCCGCCCGGATGTGCTTCCCACTGCCGGGGAGCTGGCTCCACCTGCCGGACAAATACTCCCACAGGCTTCCGGTCTGATTGTTCGCGACGACTAGCGTGCCATCGGAAGCGCAACCCAGCGAGTCGACATTGACGCCAATCTGCGACCAGCCCGAAACCGTGATGTTGAACGTCTCGTAGCTCAACGCTCCGCTCGTATTGGTGTAGGTCGCGACGAACGTGTTCATGCCCAGGCTCAACGGAATGTTGTTGATCTGGCGCGAACTGGAACTGAACCCGTTGGGGCCAGACCATCTCCACGATCCACCGCTGATGGGTTGCGGTCCGAGGTCGACGGCCGTGCCCGGAGTCACGCTGGCCGTGTTCGTCTGATACCAGGTGCCGTTATACCAAACATACGGAGTGATCGCCGTGCCGTTGCCGCCACCGCCGCCCAAGCCGATTGCCAGGAATACGACGTTTCGATTGTTTGGCAGTTTGACGTTCGCCGCTGTCTTGCCGGATGTCAACTGGAACGTGTACCCGTAGACGTTGATGGTCCCGGATTGCGTTCCCCCGCCTGGAACTATGCGGGTGGCCATCTGTGCCACGAGGGACTCACCCGAGAAACCCGAATAGTGGCACCAGTCGCTCAGGGTCTGAGTGAATGTACTGGTGCTCCCATCGGTGTAGGTTACGACGATACTCTGATTGCTCTGCGCACCGTTGACGCCGGCCCCGAGCAGATAAAGCTGGCCGTACGATCCCGCAGGCAACGGCACCGTCGCACCGGTGATCGCGTCCGCCGCGTTGGATGCTCCCACCGGGAACGTTACACCCTGGTAGCTTAACGAGCTTCCCAGAAGGCTTGCATTGTAGGCATATCCATCGCCGTCGAAGCCGCCGTTCCTGGGAGACGTTCCCTGAGGCTCGATGCCATAAGCGTTGTAGTAGCTGGAGAGATTCACCGGCGTGGCCGTACCGCTCCCCTGGGTGATCGTGAAGGTTCCACTCAGCACCGGGCTATTGTTATAACCGCTCGCCTCTGCGATCGCTTCGATGGTCATCGTCGAGTTCACCGTGATTGGAGAACTCGGGTTGTAGACCGACGAATTGTTGGTGGGAGTGCTGCCATTGGTCGTGTAATAAATGGTTGCGCCCGGGGTGGTATCCGATAGCGTGATGGTCTGCGTTCCGCTGTACGTTCCCGGGTTTTGCCCGAAGGTCGGCTCCGCAGCTGTCGTGGTCTGCGTCCCAATCGTGTACGTTCCGATCGTCACCGAGCTATTGCCATACCCGCTGACTGCCGCGAATGCCTCGATCGTGGTCGTCGTGTTCACCGCGATCGGGGAACTGGGGCTGTACACCGCCGAATTTGAGTTGGGCGTGGTTCCATTCGTCGTGTAATAAATGGTCGCGCCCGCCGTGCTATCCGCCAGCGTAATGGTTTGAGCCGATGCGTACGTGCCCGGCGTTTCGTTGAACGTCGGTGCCGCAGCCGTCGGCAATCCCGCGGTGATGAAATACGTTGCCGCCGTGATCGCGCTGACACTGCCGCTGCTGGAGATCGCAACTGCCTCGATCGTCGTCGTTGCTGCAACTTGAATTGCACCGCTGTATACGGGGGAATTCACGGTCGGCGTGCTTCCATTCGTCGTGTAATGAATGGTTGCGCCCGAAGTTGAATCCGCCAACGTAACCGACTGGGTTGTGCCATAAGTTCCCGGCGCTGGACTGGTCGTTGGTGCGGCCGGCGTCGTTTGCCCCACCACCGCGCCATAGATCGACTCGCCAATGCATCCAACAACGCCGCCCGTGCCGGATTCCAGGTACGTGTATTCGATCTCGGAATTCCCGTTATCGATTACGCCGTCTAAGGTGAATACGTCGTAGGTCCCGGCAAAAGTAGCGCTAAACGTGCCATCGCTATTCACCGTATAGTTTCCCGTGTACGGGCTGTCGCCATAACTGCCGTCGTAGTAGGGGTCAACACCGGAGAGCGTGCCATTGCCGGCAAAGTTTACGTAGTTGAGGTCGTACTCGCTGCCGCTGCAGGAAGCCGAATAGGTGCCGTTCAGGCTGGCCGCATTATATGAAGAGGCCGGAAGCTGCAACTGCGCTTGCAGGTCGATCGAAGCGATTGCTGTGCCGTCGCTTTCGACCCCGAGCGCCTCGTTGCCTCCCTCCGCAACACCCACAATGAACGTCTGCGGGGTGGATTGCCCCGCGATATTCAGCGTGATGGTCACCGTGTTATTGCTGTTGACGGCGTACGTGCCCGTCGCCGTCGTGGTGCTGTAAGTGGTACCAAGACCGCCGCTGCTGCCACCGGTTAGGTTGGTTACTGAGATCGATCCGCCGTTGAAATACGCCGATCCGCTCAGATACTTGCCGCCGCTGCCGCTCTGCGCTGTTCCCTGGATCAACAGGCCATAATAGCCCTGCAGAGAGTTGCTGGTCGATTGCTTGCCCACGCAGGAGAGCACGCCACCCGATCCGCTCTCATCGTAAATGTATTCGATCTGCGAGACGCCATTTTCGATCACACCATTAAAGCTGAACGAGCTGTAACTCCCCGTTAGCGTGCCCGAGAAAGTGCCATCGGAATTCACCGAATAGGTTCCACTGTAGGAGTTATTGCCTTCGTTAGTACCACCGTTGTCGAATACATCAACGCCCGTGAGGCCGTTCCCGTCAAACGTTACGTAGTTGAGGTCGGCTGCTCCACTGGTTAGACAGGCGGCTGCATACGTTCCATTGAGACTCGAACTGGTGTACCCGCCTCCAACCGGGGCGAGCTGCGACTGCAGGTCAATCGTGTCGCCCGCCGTTCCATCGCTCTCGATGCCGCGCGCCTTATTGCCCGATTCGCTCACGCCGACGATGTACGTTTGCGCCGCGGATTGCCCCGAAAAATTCAGCGTCAGGGTATACGTGCTGTCGGAATTCTGGCCGTATGTGCCTGTCGCCGTCGTCGTCACATAAGATCCGCCAAGCGTACCCGCTATGTTGGTGCCCGTGATGTTGCAGTTTCCGTCAAAATGCAAGGCGCCTGTAAGATACTTTCCCGCGCCTCCCACCAGCATTCCATAGTAACCAGAGAGGCCACTACCACCTGTACATGTGGCTGCGTTCCCAAACGTCGATATCAGCAGAAGTACCACAGCTACTGCACACACACGCGCGATAGTCTTGTTCAAGCGAGTCTCTCCTTATTAAGTTCTTAATTGCTGTTGGGGGGAAAAGCCCTGACCACGTCTAAGGGCGTTCGTTCTAAGATACAGCAGCGACTCGCAAAGTCAAGCTGGAATTGACCAGAAATTTGCAGAAAATTGGGACATTGTGCACATTCTTGCATACTGTCAGCATTGTCTTTCCGCAAAACAGTTATCCGATGCATCTGCAGGTTTTCGCAACTATTTTTCACTTCTCGCTGGGAGATGTTTTCGCCAGATAGCGAGAAATCGCTGACGCCAATTCTTCGAAGTGCGTCGTCATAATCCCCAGATGATCGCCCGGCACTGTTTCTACGTTGAACTCGCGGGCAAGATGAGACCACACCGCAGCGGGATTCGCGGGAAAATCGGTAGGAATTGCTGCCCGTACAAAATTGATCTTCCCCGGATAATACCGAGGACGATAACGCTGCAATGCCTCTCGATCACTGTCGCGAAAGCGCTGCAGAATTGGAGACGATTGCGAATCGATCATCGTCCGGTAAGGCGCGCTCACCCCGACCCATTGCAGTCTGCTCGCACTCCAGCGATACGCCAGGCGAGCCGCCAGGCGTATCTTTTGGCCCAGCGGCAGGTAACTGATATAAGGATAGGAATCGAGCATCGCCAGCAGCTCCACTCTTTCCCCTTGCGCTACCAGTTGCTGCGCCATCTCCAGCGTGAGCAAGCCACCGAGCGAGAATCCAATAAGAATGTAGGGCTCCCGTGGCTGCAATTCTCGGACTGCATCGAGTGCGTATCGCGCCCTGTCTTCAATGCGATCGAGCGGCGCTTCCAGGCCGTCAATGCCCTTCGCCTGCAGTCCGTAAATCGCATTCGCCGTACGAATATGTTTCACGATCTGGAAAAAATCCATGGCGCTCCCGCCCAATCCGTGCGCAATGAAAACTGGCGTCCCCGCGCCTTCTCTCATCTGAACCAGCGGTGGAATGGGCGATGTGTTGGGTTGATCCAGCAGCGCAGCCAGCGCGGAAATCGTGGGCGCGTGGTAGATCACCACCGGCGGCAATTCCCGCCCACATGCCAGCGCAACTTCGTGGAACAGTTCGAGAGCCAGCGCGGAATCGCCACCCAGATCGAAGAAGTTGTCGTCGATGCCAACCGACGACAGTTGCAGCACACTCTGCCAGATGGGAACCAGCACCTCAACCATCGTGGACGTGGGCATAGGTTTCACGCTACACCTTCATGCGCGGAATCTGCACGTGCGAAATTCTGACGCGAAAGCCTTTACGCAGGCAATGGCAATTCAACTCTGGTCCTCGCGCTGCTCTGAATGCTCGCCGCTCATGAGTGCGCAAACGCCCAATACAATTCTCGTGCTTTGCTATAAAGTGGGCCGAAGGGTAGCGTTCGGTCGCCGATGCGCGTTACAGGCACGACCTTGGAATAGTTTCCGCTGGCGAAGATTTCATCCGCTGCTTCGAAGTCCCCATAGCTCATGGTCTTCTCCACGACGGTCACCCCGCTTTGGCGCAGCAATCCGATCACTCGCTGCCGCGTAATGCCCGCGAGAAAGGTCCCGTTCGCTACCGGCGTAAAGACCACACCGTCCTTCGCCATGAAGATATTGGACGTTGCCAGCTCCGCGACATTACCCAGCACGTCGCAGACAATCGCATTGTCAAAGCCCCGTGCTTGCGCCTCAAACAGGCATCGCGAGTTGTTGGGATAAAGACATCCGCACTTGGCGTCGACCGGCATCGTGTCTAACGTGGGCCGCCGGTAAGGCGACAAAGTAACCGAAAAGCCCTTCGGCGCGCGCATCGGAGCTTCGTACACCGAGAGGCACCACTGTGTCGACTCGGGATCGTGCGACTGCACCCAGGCGCTTTCCTTCTCCGCCCAATACATCGGCCGGATATAGAGCGCGGCATCCTTGTCGAATCGCGCGACACCTTCCCGCGCCAACTGGACCCACTTCTCGCTCGCGACAGTCGGCTTCAAGAAGAGCTTCTTCGCCGACTCGTTCACACGTGCGCAGTGGAGTTCGAGATCGGGCGTTACGCCTTCAAAAGCCCTGGCACCGTCAAACACCACCGAACAAAGCCACGCCGCATGGGTCCGTGGGCCCATGATTCCAATGTTGCCCTCGTGCCAATCTCCCTGGAAGTAGGTCCACGTCTTAGACCAACCGCTTCCGATCGTCATGGGAATCCTTTCTCGTTGACAGGCCCGCCAATGTACCTATCAGCCCGCTTCGCCAGCTTTGCATGGGACTGTTACGCGCGTCGCCTGTACGTTACGCTAACAGAATTTCCAGCGTCAACAACGTTCAAGGGATAGCGATGCGCCGAGCCGCCTGCAGCTGAGCTCTAAGTTCCTTCGCAAGCACGGAGACGTTGGGTTCCGTCAGCATGGTCTCCTGGTGCCCTGGTATCTCGTGAATCGTCAGTTCGCCAGTGACAATTTCCTTCCACCCCAAACTGAAATCCGCCATCAGCCCCGATATTTGCTTGCCTGCTCGAAAAAGAACTACCGGGCCATCATAAGGACGCGCCTCATACCGCACCCGGGCCCGGTCATGTTCAATCGCGAGCATTTCGAGGGTATGAGCCATGGACCTGTGTTCTTGCCGAGCATGCCCATTGCCCTTCCAATGGTCCAACGCCATCTGAGTCCTGACCAGTGCCATATCCTTGGCGCGCCTGGACCTTTCAATGAGGTGGTTCGCACCTTTATAGCGAAAATAGGCTAACTCGAGGTCGATGCGCTTTGTGAAACGGTACCAGGCACGCTTCCACGCCGTCAGACCGGGACTGAAGCAGGCGTAGGTTGGGTTGATGGTATTGATCAAGACCACCAATGCCACCTTTTCGTGCGCGAGCGAGAGTTGCCGCGCTGCTTCTAAAGCCAGCAGACCACCGAGGCAATATCCACCCAGATAATAGGGTCCTTCCGGTTGCAGGCTGCGCAACTCGGCAAGATAAGCCTCAACCATCTCCTCGAACGATTGATCCTTGAGAATATGTCCATCGAGGCCCCGTGCCTGCAAAGCATAGACCGGCTGATCCGCGTCCAGCCTTTCCGCCAGCGGATAATACTCCAACACATTGCCGCCGTGGCTATGCATTAGAAAAAGAGGCGGCCTCGATCCGCCCGCCCGTATCGGCACCAGAGAAGACCATGAGGGCTCCCATTCCTTTTCGCGAAGAACGTCGGCCAGATCACCGATGGTCGGAGCCTGCAAAAATGTGGCGAGCGGCAAGGTCCGTTGCAGTACCCGCTCGATCTCGGCCATGATGCGCACCGCCAGCAGAGAATGGCCTCCCAACTCAAAGAAATTTTCGCGAATGCCCACTCCCTTCACTTTCAGAATCTTGGACCAGATCTGCGCCAGCGTTTGCTCGAGCGGGTCCCGAGCAGCAAGAAAGTCCTCCGGACCCTCCTCTCGTCCAAGGTTCGTAGCCTTAGCCGAAACCTGATCGGGCGAAGGCAAGGCCTTTCGGTCCGTCTTGCCGTTGGGCGTCAACGGCATCTTCTCCATGAAAACGAAGAAGGGGGGAACCATGTGCGCGGGCAGTTGCTCCTTTAGAAAGGTGCGTAGCGCATCGACTGTAGGCGGCTCCGCATTAGCGACGATATAGGCCACCAGGCGCTTCTCTCCTGGAACGTCCTCTCTCGCAAGAACCACAGCTTTCTGTACCGCTGGGTGGCGGCCGAGCACCGCCTCAATTTCTCCCAACTCAATGCGAAACCCGCGTATTTTTACTTGATAGTCATTGCGCCCCAGGAACTCGATCGTCCCGTCATAGCGGTAACGGGCTAAGTCTCCTGTCTTATAAAGACGCGCTCCCAACTCGCCGCTGAAGGGGTCGTGGATAAATTTCTCGGCAGTTAGTTCGGGACGGTTCAAGTAACCACGGGCGAGCCCGTCACCGCCGATGTGTAACTCTGCTGCTACGCCGATCGGCACAGGTTGCAAGTTGCGGTCAAGCAGATAAAGCTGCGTGTTCGCGATGGGACGGCCGATCGACACCGGTCCTTTTTCTTCCCCTGATTCTGAATCCACTTTATAAGTTGTCGACCAGATTGTGGTTTCGGTGGGGCCGTACATGTTCCAAAGGGAAGCGCATCGCTTCACCAACTGAGTCGCCAGTTCCCGGTCCAGAGCCTCGCCACCACACAGAATTTTGAGCCGGGCACTTCCCTTCCAACCCGCTTCCAGAAGTAGTCTCCAGGTCGCCGGAGTCGCCTGCATCACCGTAGCTCCAGAACTCAACAATCGTTCTGACAAACGTGCTCCATCCGAAGCCACTTCGCGGCTCACCAGCACCAAGCGTGCGCCCGTTGTGAGCGGCAAAAATATTTCGAGCGCCGCAATATCGAACGACAAAGTAGTCACGGAGAGCACGACATCCTGTTTCCCCAGCCCTGGTTGCCGCCGCATCGAGGATAGAAAGTTGACTACTGCGCGATGCGGAATCTGAACTCCTTTCGACTTCCCCGTCGAACCCGAGGTGTAAATCACATAGGCCAAATCATTGGCGCTCCCCGTATTGGCCGGCTTCGAGTCGCTCTCCTGCGCAATCGCTTCGCGGTCCGCATCCATCCGTACGATGCTTGAGCCACCACCGGCAAGCCCGCTCATTACCTCGCCTCGAGTCAGCAGCACCCGTACCCGAGCGTCTTCAACCATGAAGGCCAATCGCTCCTTCGGATAAGCCGGATCCAGTGGCACGTACGCACCGCCGGCCTTCAGGATTCCCAAAAGCCCCACCACCATCTCCAGTGAGCGTTCCATGCAGATGCCGACCAGCGTCTCGGGTCCGACGCCCTGTTTCCGCAAGTAGTGGGCTAACTCATTTGCCCTCTCGTTCAATTCGCGATAAGTCAAGGTATTGCCGTCATAATCGACGGCAACAGCCTCCGGAGTCTCCTGCACCTGAGCGTCAAACAACTCGTGCAGCAATGCGTTCTTCGGATAAGCCAGGCGCGTGTCGTTCCACCCGATCAAAATCTGCTGACGTTCTTCCTTAGTAAGAAGCGGTAACTCCGATAATCGACGATCTGGGTCATCGACGATGCCTTCCAGAAGAACCGCGAGATGTCCAAGCATTCGCTCGATCCGATCGCGGTAAAACAAATCCGTGTTGTATTCGCAGGTGAATTTCAGTCCCGTCGGCTCTTCAATCGCATACAACGTCAGGTCGAACTTGGAGGTGCCGCTGTCCAGGAACGTCCTCCGGTGATCGAGTCCAGTCAAATGCAGCGATTGCACCGGCGTGTTGAGCATCGACAGCATCACCTGAAACATCGGGCTGCGGCTGCTGTCGCGTTTCGGATTCAGCAACTCGACAATCTTTTCAAACGGAAGATCCTGGTGCGCAAAAGCGCCCAGCGTCGTTTCTTGGACCCGCCGCAAGAATTGCCGGAACGGCGGATCTCCCGACAAATCGGTGCGCAAAACCAGGGTATTTACAAAAAAACCGATCAGCCCCTCGATTTCGGTCCGATTGCGCGCCGCAATGGGCGCCCCCACCAGAATGTCGTTTTCCCCCGTGTACCGTTGCAGCAAAACCTCAAACGCTCCCAGCAGGATTGCGAACAGAGTCACGCCCTCGCGCTGGCTCAGAGCCTTGAGCGCATCGGTCACCTGCTTCGAAATCGCCGAACAAACAAAGGAACCGTTGTAAGTCTCGACGGCAGGACGCGGTCGATCCGTGGGAAGTTCGAGCGGGGGCAGTTCACCCCCCAACTTGCTTTTCCAATACTCGAGTTGCTCTTGCAAAATGTCTGCCTGCCGCTCTTGCTGCCAGGCAGTGAAATCCACATATTGAACGGCTAAATCGGGGACTGGCCTGGATTGGTCTCCCTGAAGAAAGGCTTCATAGAGCGCCGACAGCTCTTTCTCGAATACCCCAAACGACCACCAGTCAAAAGCAATATGATGGATGTTCAGCAACAGCACATGCTCGTCCGCGGCCAGTTTCAATAGCTGGGCCCGGATCAGCGGCGCCTTTCCCAGATCAAATGGCTGTTTGGCAAACGTCGCAGCGAGGCTCGCCACTTTTTGCTCGCGGTCCGCCGCCAAATCTCCCGCATCGATTTGCAAATCGACTACGGGAATGTGAAACGCCTCCGGGGCGGCAATCTCCTGAACTGGGCGTCCATCGACTCGGCGGAAGCTTGTGCGCAATACTTCGTGTCGGCGCACGATTTCGCTCAGACTGCGTTCAAAAGCCCTCAGATTAAATTGACCCTTGAAATCGTGGCGGACGGGAATGTTATAGGCTGCACTGCCAGGTTCCAGCTGATCCAATAACCACAACCGCATCTGCGCCGAGGAGATCGGCAACTCGCGGTCGCGCGGGATGCGCTTCAGGGCGGGAGCCTGCTCCACGCCGTCTTCATCCAGAAGACTGGCCAGCAAAGCGCGCTTCTGGTCTGAGAAGCCGCGGTTCTTGGGCCAGTCCGTGCTCATCACCTTTTCACACCACTTCTCACCTTGAAAGCAGGCTGCGCGTGACTTCTTCTTCTGTCATGCCTTCGATCTGCTTCAAGACCTTCGCTGTTTTCTCAGTCAGACCAGGTCGTGTCTCGTTCGCGATCATGTAACTGGCAAGCTTCTCGATCGTGGGGGCCTCGAACATCACAATCGGAGGCAAATCCGTTCGGAACATATCGCGCAACTGAGAAATAATTTGTGTGGCCAGTACCGAATCGCCCCCGAGTTCAAAGAAATCGTCTTCGGCACCGATTTTCTCTATCCCGAGAATGTGCGCCCAGACGTTCATGACCACTTCTTCCAGGGCAGTTCGCGGTGCAACGTAGGCATTGGGCATCTCGGGCCTCGGACGAACCGCGGAACCAGCAACGGAATCATTGCTTGATTCTCCTGCATTTTGATCGCTGCGATTCAGGTTGCGATCCTGGTCTTTATTGGTCATGCCAACCACCTCACCAATCATCCTCCCGCTCGCACCGGCCACTCCGCAGGGGTGACGAATGCGCTTGCCTTGCCCCATTGTAAATTAGCAACTTACATCGACAACAACAACGTCCCTATTGGCTTTGGCTGCCATAGCCAAAGATCGCTTTTAGCTCGAGGAATTCTTCAAGGCCCGCCTCACCCCATTCCCGGCCATTGCCCGATTGCTTGTAGCCCCCAAAACAACCGCCAAAATCGACCCGCGCGCCGTTAATGTGCACATTACCGCATCGAATTCGCTTAGCAACTCGGCTCGCCCGCTCCTTGTCTCTTGACGTCACAAATCCCGATAACCCGTAAGGCGTATCGTTTGCAATACGAACCGCGTCATCCTCACTCTCGTACGCGAGAATGCAAAGCACTGGCCCGAAAATTTCCTCGCGAGCGATCGTCATGTCATTCCGGACATCGGCAAATACGGTCGGTTTCACAAAATAGCCTCTGGTAATTCCGTCGGGACGCCCGATCCCTCCACTCACCAAGGTCGCGCCTTCCTCAATCCCCTGGCGGATCATGCGCTGCACCTTGTCCAATTGAGCCTGGCTGACCACTGGCCCGATGCTTGTCCCTTCGGCGAAAGGATCTCCGACCTTCGTCGCCTCGGCCGCTTTTTTCGCCACCTGCACCGCCTCAGCCATCTTCGCTCGCGGAACCAGCATCCGTGTCGGCGCGTTGCACGATTGCCCGGTGTTGCGGAAGCACTCCTGCACCCCATGCGTAACTGCGCTGTCGAAGTCAGCATCCTCCAGGATTATGTTGGCCGATTTGCCGCCCAGTTCCTGCGTCACTCGCTTCACCGTCGGCGCGCCCGCCAGCGCCACCGCGATCCCGGCTCGCGTCGACCCCGTAAACGAAATCATGTCCACATCGCGATGGGAGGATAGCGCACCGCCAACCGTGGGTCCATCTCCGTTCACCAGATTGAATACCCCAGCCGGAACCCCAGCTTCATGCAAAATCTGCGCAAACAAATACGCGGACAGCGGCGCAATTTCGCTGGACTTGAGAACCATCGTGCATCCCGCCGCAAGCGCGGGTCCAACTTTGCAGGCAATCTGGTTCATGGGCCAGTTCCAGGGAGTGATCAGTCCGCAAACTCCAATCGGTTCTTTCCGCATCAGAGTCGAACCCTTGAGTTTCTCGAACTCAAAATGTTCCAGGATCTTGGCCGTTTCCAATAAATGTGCCAGTCCTGCGGGTGCCTGCGCTTTTCGCGCCAGCGCGCTCGGAGCGCCCATTTCCCGCGAAATCGTGTCCGCCATCTCGTTCATCTTCGATTGGTAGATCTTGATGATCCGCTGCAAGAGCTCCAAGCGCGTACTTGGACTCGTTTCCGAATACTGCCCGAAAGCGCGTCTGGCCGATTCCACAGCCCGGTCAACATCCGCAGTGTTTCCCAGCGAGATTGTTGCGATAACCTCTTCGCTAGCGGGGTTGACGACTTCAAAGTCGTGGCTTTGAATCGGATCTACCCACTTCCCATCGATGTAGAATTGCCGGCAGTCCTGCATAGAGTCCCGTCTATTTTGGAAGGATGATCCTTACAATGCGAGCGCCAAGTCGCCTATCCATTATGACAGGATGCGCGTTGGCGTCGCCCGGATCTTCTAGTTCACCGTCTGCGTTAGCGATTCCGAACTGCCCGCAAAATCGGTGCTGCCGCCATACGTCGCCGTGATATTGTGTGCGCCGTGCGTCAGGATCGAAGTTGTGAAGCTTGCAGCTCCTCCACTCAGCGCCACGGATTGCAGGACATTGGTCCCATCATAGAACGTCACCTTGCCCGGGGGCGTTCCGCCAAATTGAGACGCTACCGTCGCCGAAAACGTCACCTTCTGCCCATGGATTGATGGACTCTGCGAAGAGGTCAGTGCCGTTGTCGTCGCCGCTTTATTGACGACCTGATTCAGAACCTGCGAAGTGCTCGATGCCAGAGTACTGTCGCCTGCATAAACTGCCGTGACCGCCTTCGTTCCTACGCTCAGAGTTGCTATCGAAAGAGTCGCCGTTCCTCCGCTCAACGTTCCGGTTCCTACCGTAATTGTCCCCGCCTTGAATGTCACGGTTTCTCCATTCGGAGGGGCGCCGGCGCTCGACGTCACTGTCGCGGTGAACAGAACCGGTTGGTCAAATGACGACGGATTCGGCGAGCCCGTCAAAATCGTGGTGGTCGGTGCCAGAACGACTTGATTCACGGGCGCTGACGTGCCGCCGTTATTGTTGGCGTCCCCAAGATAAACAGCCGTGATGATATTCGAACCCGCGGGCAACTTCGGCGTATCGTACTTAGCGCCTCCAGCCTTTAGGACCAGCGTCGCCAGGACCGAGGTGCCGTCCAGCACCTGGACCGATCCTGTGGGGCTGCCTGCTGGCGATGTGACCGTCACCGTGAAGTCGACCATTTGTCCGGAGCGCGAAGGGTTGGCCGACGATACTATCTGCGTGCTGGTTCCGGCTTTTGTAACATTCTGAGCTAACGGGGCCGCCGTGCTTTCGCTAAAGTCGGAATTCCCGCTGTAAACCGCCTCGATGGAGTGGCTTCCCATGGCGAGGGTACTGATCGTTAGAGTGGCGATATCATCGCTCACCGCCACCACACCAAGAGTCGTCGATCCGTCTTCGAAAGTGACCGTGCCGGAAACCTGGCCGCCGTACTGCGGCATGACGGTAGCGGCGAATGTTACGGGCTGATCCAGTGACGACGGGTTGTTATTGGAGGTCAGAACCAGCGTCGTACTCGCCGGATTTACCGTGAACGTTTGCGGCACCGGGTTCGCCGCGGCGTATTGAGCGTTCCCTGCCTGACTCGCCTGCACCATCACAGAACCCGTACCCGTGACCGTCAGTATATTTCCGTTAACCGTAGCCGGACCAGAAACCACCGCATAGCTAACCTGAAGGCCCGAACTCGCACTCGCGTTCAATGTGACCGGACCAGACGAATAAGTTTGGGTCGGGATCGTGGGGAACGTGATCGTCTGGCTGAGACGATAGAAATACGTTCCCGCCGTCAAGGCGCTATTGTTGTGTCCCGCTGCCACCGCGATTGCTTCGACGGTGGTGGTTCCACTGGTTGCGATCGGAGCGCTATAGACTGCAGACTCGGTAGTCGGAGTGGTTCCGTTGGTCGTGTAATAAATGACCGCGCCCGGCGTTGTGTCCGATAGCGTTACGGATTGGGCCGTTCCATAGGCTCCCGGTGCCGGACTGAATGTTGGCGTCGCTGCCACCGGTTCGCTGCCCACCGGGCCATACGTCGACTCGCCCATACACGAGACGACACCGCCCAGCCCCGACTGATCATAGGTATATTCAATCTCCGCCGTTCCATTGTCGATGACGCCGGTCATCGTGAAGATGTCGTAAATAGGGCCGGGGAACGTACCCGAAAATGTGCCGTCGCCATTGACCGTATAAGTCCCCGTATAAGGATTATCCCCGTACCAGCCATCGTCGTAAGCGTCGACCCCAGCCGTGATGTTGCCGTGGCCGTCGAAAGTCACATAATTAAGGTCAACTTCTGCCCCCGAGCACGACGCCACATAAGTGCCGCTAAGGCTCGCGTCGCTGTAGGGCGGCGTGTTCGATGGCCACAGCTGGTTCTGCATATGCAGCATCGCAAACGCGCTGCCGTCGCTCTCGATGCCGATCGCCTCATTCCCTGTTTCACTTAGGCCCACGACATAAGTCTGCGCGGTCGTCTCGTTCGCCAGGTTCATCGTGATGCTGACAGTATGATCGGGATTGACGCTATAAGACCCCGTAACGCTCGTATTACCGTACTGCTCGTTCATGCCGCCATTGATGTTGTTGCCGCTCAGATGACCGCTTCCATCAAAATAAAGGGACCCTGAGAGATACTTGCCGCCCCCGCCGCTCTGCGCCGTTCCGCCCACAACAAAACCATAATAGCCGGCAAAGTTGGCAGCTGTGGACTGCTTGCCCACACAGGCCATAAGACCCCCGGTTCCGGCCTCATCGTACGTATACTCGATCTCGGAAACGCCGTTGTCGATCACGCCGTTGAAACTATAACTGCCCGTGAGGCTGCCCGAGAACGTCCCGTCCCCGTTCACTGTGTACGTTCCACCGACTGTATTACTGCCTTGCCCGCTTCCATTATTGTAGGTATTCGTGCCGGATACGTTTCCTTGTCCGTCAAATGTCAGAGAGTCGAATTCCACGGCTCGCGACCCGGAACACGAGGCCGCATAGGTTCCGGCGAGGCTCGCCGTACTATATCCCGATGTCAAGCTCGTAAGCTGTGACTGCAGATCAATGGTGGCCATGACAGTGCCGTCGCTTTCTACGCCGCGGGCTTTGTTACCCGATTCGCTCACGCCCACCATATAAGTTTGCGCCGGCTGCCCTGCCAGATTCAGAGTTAGAGTGAACGTCCCATCCAGATTTTGCCCGTACGTTCCCGTTACACTCGAGCTTCCATACAGTCCGCCGCTTCCTCCTGTGACATTGCTTCCCGATACATTGCAGTTGCCGTTGAAGTAGATCGCTCCCGAGAGGTATTTCCCGCCCCCACTGACCAGCAAGCCGTACCAGCCCGAGAGGCTCGCACCACCCGCGCATGACAGGGGTGTTGCGGAAGCAGTGAACAATGTCCCGCCCAACAGCAGCATGACCACGACCAGCGACACGAGCTTGACGTTCTTATTCAAGGGGATCTCTTTTTTGCAAAAGCTCTTGCGGCTAAGGTTGCCCCAGAGCTGATTTGCAGAATTTTGTTTTTATTTGCCCCACCAGGCACTGATCGAGCGTACCTAGCCCATTGCGGCTTGGGCAATACCACCAGCGGGTAGGTTACTGCCGTTTCGTGGGGCGTTACCCACAAACAAACGGCTGATTGCCCTATATTGCCCGTCAACAAGGGCTATTTGTGACGTCCAGACGCCGCCGGCACCAGTCTGTAGAGATACGAGATCATCCGCTGCAGCGCCTGCCTGCTGACCAGCACCAGCCACGCTGTCCTTCCAATCGACCCTTGGCCGGCCGCTTTCCACATGGACGACAACAGTCTCAGCCTTTGCCCGTGTGTCACCCGAACGTTGATTGCTCTCGATGCAATCATTCTGTAGGTCGGTGCTTCCAGCCACGCTGATCGAATGTCCTTACGGAAGCACTCCACCAAAGAGAGCTCAAGGGCATGTTGAACCACGGCATCGGGTACGAACAACGGAAGCTCGCCTCGCTCCATCAGGCTGGCTAACAACAGCGTGTCCTCACCTCGCAGCGCCCTCGGATCGAACAAGCCGGTCTCCGCTTCCCTCCGCTTTCGCCGGATAGCGAATCCCGCCGTATTCAAGTATCGAATGCAACCATCGGCCTGCAGCGCGTAGTGCTGAAACGTTGCCAGCCTCAGCTGTTCCGCCCGGTTAACCACATCCGCGCCGCCACCAATCAGCCGGAGCTGAAAGTAATCGTGCCGCGGTGAGATCGCGACCGCCGACCGTAGCGCGGCCATGCAATTTTCCTGCAGTCTGCAATCGGCGTCCACAAACAGCACGACCGCGCCACTGGAAATGCGAATCCCAAGATTCCTGGCGGCGGAAATTCCTGCGTGCTCCTGTCGCACGATGGTGAGTGGAAAACAACGCTCCCATCGGCGAATCTCTTCTGGGGCGGCTTCATCGCTCCCGTCGTCGATCACCACAACTTCAAACTCCGGCCCACCCGCGTGCGTCGCAATCGAACCCAGGCACCCATCCAGCGCGGTCCAGTCGTTATACGCGGGGATGACAATGCTCAACTCAAGCGGCTTACCCTTCACTCGCGCCCTGTCAGCCTCTTCCATCGCAGAATGTAGGATGGCATACCAGCTCAAGCAATCACAATTCAATTAGCGACGTTCCAACGGCAAAGCTCGGATGTCGTTCCATGGAACTTTCCCTGTAACCCGTGGTGCCAAGCCCGGGTCTGTGGTGACGAGCTTTGCCCCGTCACCCCCAGCTTGGAACTCTTTTGATCGCGTACCTTCTGGCGAGGGCAAGCCCCAACCATGCAAATGGGCCAACTTACCCGACGGTTTACAATGTTCGGGACGCATCTCAATAACGGCTTGCTGGCGAGTACTGTCAACCCTGCGACCAAGCTCTACAAAGAACCGCGACCAAGGCCAGATGAACGCCAGTGCCTCCACTCCCGACTCAAAGCCACGTTCAACCACCTCGTGGCCCCAGCTCACTTCGCCGCCTGGTTTTCCCACCGATCGAATCGACATCTGGAAGGTCTCGCTCGACGAACCCGCACACGACGCTGCCGAAACCAACGTTCTGTCGCCCGACGAAATCGCCCGCGCCTCTCGTTTCCACTTCGAACAAGACCGTCTCCGCTTCATCCGTTGTCGCTCCGCCCTTCGCGGACTACTTTCCGCCTACCTGTCGATTCCAGCCGCAGAAGTTCTCCTCGAATACCAATCCAACGGCAAGCCCTATGCAGCGCCCAGCCAGAATCCGCGCGCTCTGCAGTTCAACGTATCCCACTCGGCGAGCACAGCTCTCATTGCGGTCGGCAGTTGTTGCCAACTGGGCGTAGACGTCGAAAAAATCCGCGAGGATGTCGACGTAACTTCCCTGGCGGAGCGTTTTTTCTCCCTTACCGAACGCGCCGAACTTCGCGCCCTGCCCGCCCATCTCCGCGTGCCCGGCTTCTTCGCCTGCTGGACGCGCAAGGAAGCCTTTCTGAAGGCAACCGGCATAGGCCTCTCTTTTCCCCTGGCAGACTTCTCCGTCACCACGCATCCCGATTACGATCCCACACTCATCGAAATTAAAGGAGACACTGAATCCGCCAAGCAATGGCTTCTAGCGGACTTGGCCTTCCCGGACACGTACCGAGCAGCCGTAGCTCTCGACCGCCCAAACTCACAGCTCGCAACCTTCACCTGGCCCCCTATGTAAAGCGGGCGCCCCGTCCGCTGCCTTTGGTCTTGCTCTTGCTTCTGCCGTTGCCTTTCTCCTGCAGCATGACCACTCGACGCAAGCCCAAACCTACTTCGGAAGATACCCGCTGCACTCCAGTACCGGCAGCCGAGGATACTTCGCAAACTGCGAATCCTCGAACGAAAGTTCGCATCTTACGAAAATTGATCCGCGATCCGATTCGATTCGGCAAGCATGAGCACACGTCGCGCACAGGCCCACGCTCGAAAAAACCCCCTCGGATTCGTTCCATCCCATGTCTTTATCCTGAGTTCCGCATCCGAACATTCAACTGCGCATTCGGATCAGAAGGCGACTTTGACAAAGGTAACCTGCGTAACATGCGCCCGAACCTGGCCACCGCTACTATAAGCCAACGGGGTGACGGCCAACGGCACCGGAGGGAAAGTGAAGATCGGAAGGGAGCCGACGCTGGCACAGCCCGCCAAGCCGAGCCTGCTCGTCGAAGTGCGGGTGCGCGAAGCCGCCTATGCGCCCGGCGACTCTGGCTCATCCCCCGGCGCCACCGAGAGTCTCGTGCTGCGCGCGGCCGTACTGGCCATAGTTGTTCTCGTCGCGGGAATTTATTCCTGGATTCACATTGGCCGCGGCTGGGTGCCCGCCGACGACGGAATCCTGAGTCAGAGCGCGCTGCGCGTGGTGCACGGACAACTTCCCCATCGCGACTTTGACGAGATCTACACCGGCGGTCTCAGTCTTCTTCATGCCCTCGCTTTTCGCGCCTTCGGCATAAACCTGATGTCTCTCCGCCTTTGCGTATTTCTTTTTTTTCTGGCGTGGCTTCCCGTCGTCTACTACATCGCCCTCCGCTTTACTTCCGCGCTTGGCGCCGGAGCCATCACGCTGTTGGCCGTTGCGTGGAGTTATCCGAACTATCCCGCTGCCATGCCTTCCTGGTACAACCTGTTCTTCGCGACCTTTGGCGCTGCCGCCTTGCTTCGCTACCTCGACGTAAGAACTCGCCGCTGGCTGTTTCTCGCCGGACTGTGCGGCGGACTGTCCCTCCTGGTCAAGATTATCGGAGCCTATTACATCGCCGGTGTTCTGCTTTTCCTGGCGTTTCTGGAGCAAAGCGAAAATCAAAATGCTCCCTGCAACTCGGACGCCATTATCTCGGGTAAAGGCTCTAAAAGCAGTTGGCCCTACCGCATATTCAGCCTGGGCTCGCTGTTCCTGTTCCTTGCCGTTCTTTTCAAAGTGCTGGGCGCGCGCTTGGGCGTCGCGGAGTTCTACCACTTCCTCCTGCCCTCCGCCGCTGTTGTAATGCTGATCGCGCTCGGAGAGCGCGCGGTGCGCGTGAGAACGGTACAGCGCTTCAGGATGATGTTTCGCGCACTAATTCCTTTTTTGTGCGGCGCGGCAGTCCCGGTAATACTTTTTCTGCTGCCTTATGCGCGATCCGGCGGTGTTTGGCGCCTCTTGTCCGGCGTCACTTCGAGCGCTGTTTTTCACTCTGCCGCTCTGGGCGTGAACCATCCCCCCGGAATCGACAAAATTCTATGGGTCCTCCCGCTGCTGGGCGTTTTAGCTGCTTCCATGTTCTGGAGCAAATTTCAGGGAAAAGCGGCCGCTGCTCTCATCGGCTTGGGAGTCTTGGGACTGGCCGTGCGAGCCACTCAGTCGTTCGAGATTGCTTCCGACATCTGGTTTTCAGTGGCAGCACTGACCCCCGTTTCGGTGCTACTCGGCGCCGTCGCGATTTGGGCACAGAGACAGCCAGGCCAACTCACGAAGGTGAAACGCCAGCAGGTGATGCTTCTTATCTCGCTCGCCGCCACCTGCAGCCTCGTGCAGTTTCCTTTCGCCGCACCGATCTACCTAAGTTATGCTCTGCCCCTAACGTTGCTGGCTCTGGTCGCGATCGTATCTACCAGCAAGACCCAGCCTGGAACCTACGTTCTGGCCTCGCTGGTAGCCCTTTATCTGACCTTCGCCGTCGTCGATCTCGTTCCCCGCAACATTTATGAGCTGACTCATGTCATCCGCCACATGGAAACGATGCACGAGCCGCGTGCTGGCGGGTTGCAAATCGAAAACGCTGCCGTCTTCGACGATCTCTCACACTTTTTGCGCGAGCATAGTCCGAACGGATTAATCTTTGCCGGAAATGAATGTCCCGAGTTGCTTTTTCTCTCCGGACTCACCAATGTCACGCGCGACGATGGCGGCGAGCCGCCCGAAGAACTTCTGAAAGCGATCCGCTCCGACAGTCTGAATGTAGTAGTCCTCAATAACGTGCCTTATTTCCCCACCGCAGCCATCCGTCCAGATGTACGCGCCGAGGTAATGAATACATTCCCCCATAGCAAGACCTTCGGCATCTTTCAGGTATTTTGGAAGCAATAGCGGAGTTTCGATGCATGCCCTCCTCAACGCGAGAGCGTGCATCGCCAGTTAACCTGTTAACCCGCAGATGAGGTTTCGGATTTCTTCCAGCCGATCCTGTCTGCGGTAATATTCACAAAGAGCTTCCGGACTTTGGGCTGCTGGCTGCTCCCAAAATTTCCGGTTTGCGAAGTGGATGGCATCCATCTCTGCGAACAACGCCATCAATCTTCCTTCCGATCTCGGTACATCGGAGGCATTCAGAGCATCAGTGCGCTGGGATAGTTCCTTATGTAAGGACCGAGTAGCATCAATGGACGAGCCTTCCATGGGCGACTCCAACGAACAAATTAATCTCTTCACAAGAGACCGTCGCCTTTCGTGGCTCGGCGGAGAGTTGTGGTCGATGCCGGGATTGTACTCTAGAAATGTACGGTACCGTACATAAGATACTGTTACAGCTTGAATGGAAGCCGCTAGCACCGTAACGGTATCGTACATAAGTGATCTACAACAAAGTGCCCAAACTGATGAGGGTACTCGCAAGTGCAGCTGTCAAGGCCACGTCGCAACTGCCAAAAACCAACTTTCAGTAAACTATAGAAAAAGATATAGTTTTGGCGCAGTCGGACCTGTAGGTTGAGGAGCAAAACGGGCATCAGCGAAGCGGGAGCCCACTGCCGAAGTCCCCGCGCGTAGCCGTGGGACCTTCCCCCAGCTTTATGTTGTGGCAGCCGGACCTGTAAGCCGAATTCTGTCCGCAACATGAATGCTGCGGGACGATCATTCCTCTGGGCCACGCATTACTGCGGGGCTCAAGCGACCTACCCGGAGGTTGTGGCGCGCCGAGCCGGCACGCCTTCAGCCGAAGCCGAAGTCCCTCCCTATTTGGTCTTGCTCCGTGTGGGGTTTGCCCTGCCCGCCGCATTACTGCGACGGCGGTGCGCTCTTACCGCACCTTTTCACCCTTACCTGGGCCTTGCGGCTCAGGCGGTATATTTTCTGTGGCACTTTCCGTCGAACGACTCCGCCTGAACCAGCGCGGAGGCCCTCCCGGACGTTATCCGGCACACTGCTCTGCGGAGTTCGGACTTTCCTCCCGCCTTGCGACGAGCGATCGTCCGGTCCGGCTGCCAACACCTCATTATAGCTTGGACGCCAAAATGTGATTTGATTTGGGCGACCGAATAGCGATCGAATGCGCCCTACAAGCGAGAAGCCCCAGAATTGCCGTCACTAAAGGCTTATCTCCAACGATCCCCGTGCTGCAGGAAGTAATGCGCGAACACATAGCGCCATGGAATAAGCGGCATAAAAATAACAACCATCAGGCAGGCTTTTATATCTTCCGCCGCCGCCGCATTGATCTGGTGGGCGGACCAGAGCGGGAGCGCAAAGGCGATGAGATATATCGCCTTCCAGATCAGCTCAAACAACAACAACGGCAACATTTGCACTGGATATCGAAGCCCCAATACCGCCGCCGCACCGAGACCAGCCAGTAAGCCGAATCGAACCCCTTCAGTTACCGCGAACTCGTTTGTATGGTGGAGGACGACCGGCCAGATATACACGCCGAGCCCAACGGCAATTAGCAGGTACGAGGCCCGCAACGTGTACAGACGAAATAGCGAGACCTCGGCCATGGCGGCACGTGCTGTCACGTTACCGGATGGAACGTGCGACACAACAACGGAGTTCATAGCGATTGGCTCCTCGGAATATCTTCCTCAACTGTGGTGGTTCAGTGCACGCAATCGTGGAGGTACACGGCAAGCCGATGCGGTAGAAGTCCCATAAAGATCGCCGCCAGATGCCGCACGGGACGGGCTCCTGCCTTACTGCACCTCTTTGGGCGAAAGCACGAGCGCGTAGGTCAGCAGCGCCAAGCCAACCAACAAAGGAATGAGCCCGGCAAGGTAAACTGGCCCATCGTGGTTGGCGATCCCGTGTAGAAGCACCATGACGCCGATGCCGACGACGGCCGTGATCAATCCGCCCAGCTTCATGCCTTCAAGGCGGCGCCTTACGACGCTTTTTTCCTGCTCCCGCATCAGTTCGATCGCGGCTTTAGCTCCCTCGCCGGAACTCTCCGCTATCTTCTTCAGCGTTTCACTCTTGTAGTACGTTTCTCGTTCCCTGCGGCGTGCGTCGGACCACGACGCGACGGCCAGGAATGAGAACAGGGCAATACTTCCTACCACCGGTATCGCCACGCTTACGACGTCGACCATGCTGTTGCCGCTATCGAATGCCATTGTCGGCTCCTTCAGGTTTTCTCGCTTACATCGGGTAGGACCACCCCTCCGCCGTTCTGGTTGCATTTTCTTCGCGTGAGATCCATTTTGAAAATAATGCAACCGGGCGTTAGGTCTTAGTGTCCTACGCTTAGAGTGGAGTCCAGCGTGAGCGCCAACGACGACCAAGCCGATGTGGAACGCGTCCTGGCGGGCGACATCTCCGCCTTTGAGGGAATCGTTCGCCGCTGGCAGGGTCCGATGATCAACCTAGCCTACCGTTTCTGCCAGGATCGTGGCCGCGCCGAGGAGATGGCGCAAGAGGCTTTTCTTCGCGCCTACCGCGGGCTCAGCCAGTGGCGCAAGGAAGCGGTCTTTTCCACTTGGCTCTTTGCCCTGGCGACGAACCTCTATCGTTCCGAGTTGCGCCGCATTCCGGCGCGCACGGCGTCGATCGACGACATTGCCGAGCCTGCGGACACGCGCCCGTCCGACGGAGGCATGGAAGAATATGATCGCGATTTGGCCGTACGGCGCGCCGTGGCCAACCTGCCGGCGAAGTATCGCGAGGCGTTGACTCTTTTTTACTTTCACGAGATGGATGTCGCCGCCGCAGCGCGGAGTCTTGGATTGCCCGAGGGTACCGTCAAAGCAAGACTCTCTCGCGGACGCGAAATTCTGCGCGGCAAACTTCCGCAGCTATTGACGGTTCCCCGCTTGAAGGAGGCTTGATGGAACGCTGGAATGGAAACGACGAGATTGATTGCGTCCTTACCCGCGAGGAAGACATTCTCCCGTCCTCGGGCTTCGCCGTCTCCGTCATGGATGCGGTGCGGCGTGAAGCGGTCGCCCCGCCGCCGATTCCGTTCCCGTGGGTGCGCGCCCTGCCGGGGATGGCGGCTGGCGTCTTCGCCTTGGCGCTCGTTCTGGTTTCCGGGGTCGCCGCCATTGCTCGCTCCGTGCACGCGCCGGCCACCGTGCGATTCTCCGTGCCCTCGCCCTCATTATTGCCCTCGCTCTTCCAGCCTAACCTGGAGGGTGCGGCAATTTGGACCGTGCTGGCGTTGCTCGCGGCCCTGGTGTCGGTGAAACTTTCCATGCGCCTTGGCGCCGGTAGCTCGTAAGTGCGCTGAAATCTAATCGGATTCCCTACATAACACTCTCGCCTTGTGGCCGGGGATTCTCATGCCGAACAGGAAAGCGCCCACTCCCGGCTGCTAAACTGGTAACCAAGCAAAGCGCCCGGGCGCGAAATCTCCGCCTCGAAGCCTGCGACCTGAGACCTCTCCTCATGCATATCACTGAGGCCCTGAAGATCGCGTTCCTGTCATTGTGGGCAAATAAGCTGCGCTCCGCCCTCACCCTTCTCGGCGTTGTCATCGGAGTTGCCGCCGTGATCGCTGTGGTCACGTTCGTCAACGGCATTAACGGCTACGTCGCCGAAAAAATCTTCAATCTCGGCGCGGACGTCTTCATCATGTTCAAAGTCTCGCCCGCCGTCACCAACGTCGATCACTTTATCGAGGGCCAGAAGCGTAAAGATTTGACCATGGACGATTACCGGGCCGTCCGCGAGGGCTGCAAGCTCTGCGCTTACGTGGGAGCCTACGCGCGCAATAACACCGGCCATGTGAAATATGGCGAGCATGCCCTCACTGACACCATGGTCCAAGGCATGACACCCGCCGTGGCCGTCACCCAGGACATCGATATCGATTCCGGCCGCATGCTGGGCGAATCTGACTTGGAAACCAATGCTCCAGTGGCGATCGTGGGCACTGACATCGTCGATAATCTGATGCCCGGTGTCGATCCGATCGGAAAGGAAATTCGCGTCGACGGCTGGATCTACCGCATTATCGGTGTCGGAAAAAAGAAAGGCAGCACCCTGGGGCAGAGTTTAGATAACTATGTGCTCATGCCGATTACTTCCTGGATGAAACAGTACGGCAGCTATAACTCCAACCTGCGCATCTCGGCAAAAGCAGTCGGCACCGGACCGGTCCTCGAATCCGCCATGGATGAGGCTCGTGTCATCGTCCGCGCGCGCCGCCACGATCCTGCCGGCGGCGGCGATTCGTTTGACATGGAAAACAACAGCAGCCTGCTCAGTATCTGGGCCAATCTGACCGGGACATTCTTTGTCGCTATGATCGGCATCGCCGCCATTTCTATGGTCGTCGGCGGGATCGTCATCATGAACATCATGCTGGTCTCGGTAACCGAACGAACCCGGGAAGTAGGCATTCGCAAAGCCATGGGCGCAAAGCGCTCGGATGTCTTGCTGCAATTTCTGATCGAGGCCGTCATCCTGGCCTTGCTGGGCGGATTGGTCGGCGTGCTGCTCGGGATCGCGGTCGCCAAGGGGGTTACTCTCGCGGTCGGAATGCCCTCGGTCATCAAGCTGTGGGCGGTGTTTGCCGGACTGCTTGTTTCCGCCAGCGTCGGCATCTTCTTCGGAGTTTATCCTGCGCGTCGTGCGGCCATGCTCGATCCCATCGCCGCGCTGCGGTTTGAGACTTAGGGTTGAGAACAAAGACAGGCTTTCTCGGCGCACTTCGCGTCTCGGCGGTGAAAGGGTTCTGTAGCCATGATGGGCAAAAGCGAATTCGGTGAAATTATCGCGATGGCTCTGGCCACCATCCGCAGCAACAAGCTCCGCTCCGGACTCACCGTGCTGGGAATCGTCATCGGCGTCGCCGTTGTCATTGGCATATCCTCGATCGTGCGCGGCCTCAACGACAACGTCAACAGCATGATCAGCAGTATGGGATCGAACATCATTTTCGCCTTTCACCTGCCGATCACCTTCGGACGTCCCACCGAAGAGCTGCGCACGCGCAAGGAGCTGACGTTCGAAGACGCGGAAGCCATGAAAGATCTGCCGCACGTCAAGGCCGTCTGCGCCGGTGTTCGCTATGTTGAACCCCAGTTTGGCAGCGGCACTTATGTGGTCAAATACGGCGACCGCAAAGCCAAGCAGACCATTCTTGAGGGCGACACCGCGTCCGCGAAGGACGTCTTCGACGTGAACATGCGATCGGGACGCTGGTTCAGCGATGTCGATGACGACCGCCGTGCGTCCGTGATCATCATTGGCGCCGATACCGCGGAGGAACTGTTTGGCCGCTCCGATCCCGTGGGCAAGGAAATCAACATTGAGGGTCAACTGTTTCAGGTCATCGGCGTGGCCGAGAAGGTTAAGAGCGCGTTCGGAGGCGGCAAGAATCCCGACGACAACAAGGTCTACTTCCCGCTCGCCACCCTCCGCAAGATCCACCCCGAACTCAAGCAGCACTTCATCAGCGTCAAGGCCACCTCTCACGCGGATATGCCTAAGGCTGAAGACGAAATGCGTGAACTCTTGCGCCGCCGCAGGCGCGTTCCTCCCGACAAGCCAGACAACTTCTCCGTCTTTACCCAGGATTCTCTCTCCGACGTCTGGAACCAGATCACCAGCGCCGTGTTCATCTTTATGTTTGCCGTTTCCAGTGTGGCTTTGATCGTGGGCGGCGTCGGCGTCATGAACATCATGCTGGTGTCGGTGACCGAGCGCACGCGTGAAATTGGCGTGCGCAAGGCGATTGGCGCTCGCAAGGGCGATATCCTGCTCCAATTCACACTCGAGGCGATCACGCTCACCGCCATCGGTGGCATTATGGGCGTGCTCGTCGGTGCAATCATCACTTACGCAATTCGGATGGTGTGGGACTCGCTGCCCGCCACCATGTCAGTGTTCTGGGCCGGTTTCGGGTTTTTCGCCGCCGCCGCCGAAGGATTGCTCTTTGGCATCTATCCCGCTTGGAAAGCAGCGAACCTCGATCCCATCGAGTCGCTTCGCTACGAGTAACATCGACCCATGCCGCCACTGACAGCAAGAGTCTTGCTCGAAGCTGTGGCCGCGCTGGGAACCGTCGCCAGCCTGTTTTTCTATTTCCTCTCCACGCTGGCAATGGCCAGTTTCCTCAAGCAATCGCACAAGAAACTCAACCAGCCCCCTCCGGCAGAGAATCAACTGCCTCCCGTTTCCATCCTCAAGCCCCTGAAGGGTGTCGATCCCGAAATCTGGGAGAGTTTCTGCAGTCACTGCGACCAGGAGTATCCCGAATTCCAGTTGATCTTCGGAGTCAGCGATCCCCATGATCCCGTCATCGAAACTGTCCGCAAACTCCAGGCAAAATATCCGAATCTCGCGATCGAGTTGATCGTGTGTGACCGCGTTCTGGGAACCAACATCAAGGTCAGCAATCTTGCCCAGATGTTGCCGGCGGCGCGTCACGAACTTCTCCTGGTGAATGACAGCGACATTAGGGTGCCACAGGGTTACCTGCGCCAGGTGTTTGCGCCGCTCGCAGACGCTTCTGTCGGATTGGTCACTTGTCTCTACCGCGGCATCCCTGGCCCGACTCTGGGCTCGCGGCTTGAGGCCTTGGGAATCAGCACCGACTTTGTGCCCGGCGTTTTGAGTGCGAAGCTTCTGGAAAAAGACTTGCACTTCGGTTTGGGTTCCACCCTCGCCTTTCGCCGCCGCGATCTCGAAACCATCGGCGGCTTCGAGGCCTTGCTCGACTACCTCGCCGACGACTATGAACTCGGTCGCCGCATCGCAGCCCTCGGAAAGCAAGTTGAACTCAGCCCAACCACCGTCACCACCTTCCTGCCCGCTTACACTCTGCGCCAGTTTTTTCAGCATCAGCTGCGCTGGTCGCGAACCATCCGCGATGCCCGCAGCTGGGGATATACCGGACTGCTCTTCACCTTTGGCTTGCCTTGGGCGATTGCAACTCTACTCGTCGCCAAAGGCGCGGCCTGGGCGTGGATGCTCTGCGCGATGACATTAGCTGCGCGTCTTGCCGTTGGCTTCGCCGCCTCGCTGCTCGTACTCGGCAGCCCATCGAACCGCCGGTTGATTTGCGATGTCGCTTTGCTGCCTCTGCGAGATCTGATTGCGCCCGTAGTCTGGGCCGCCAGCTTCATGGGCAATCGCATCCACTGGCGCGGCGATGTTTTCGATCTGAAACACGGGCGCCTGACCAGGACTTCAGATTCGAGCAATTCTCGCTTTCCTGTATAGGAAAGGCAGGAGCGGGAAGGGCACGACTTCCAGTCGTGCCGCTAGGAGTTACAACACGTTCCGGCTTTAGCCGCTGAGGGTGCGCACTATAACCATTACCAGAACTGCAGGCTGCGGAAAAACTCCGGTTCGCGCCGGTTTGGGGAAGGGCACGACCGGGGTCCCCGGCAAGCCCGGTTTTGGCTTGCTGGGGTGGATGAGTTCCACTCGTGCCGTAATTGCAGCCCCCTCAACGGCGGCTTCCAGCCGCTAGGGGGATGCTGCCCTTCGAAAAGACTTTTTCCGCTGCCTGCTAGGCACCGTGCTTCAGGGCGGCACCGCCCTCAGCGCGACGCCGGAATCATCGCCTGATTCGAGTAAATCGTCTTGCCTCCGCGGCGCGCAACCACATAGCTCGTCAATCCTTTTAAAGCCGCCGGATCCTCCTGATCGCTCCAAAAGAAAATCCGCTGCGGCCCCTTCCACATCTCCGCCAGCGATTCCTCCGTCTCCCAAACCCGCGGCGCTCCCGGAAATCGCGCCCCGTTCCACATGTTTCCGCCGGGTGCGTGCAAGCTACGCAGCGGCAGCCCCGTATAAAAATTCAGCGCGGACGCATTTTCATACAGCCCACCCACCACGATCTGGTCGCCAGGTCGATACTGATCGCGAATTGCCATCGCCAGATCCTTGGACGAAATGATGGGAGAGAAAATGCCAAACGCAATGCGCACGCAAGCCAGCACAATCACCATCATCCCCACTAACGCCGCATTTCCCGCGCCCGGTCGCCCACGTCGGCGCAACCTCCAATTCGCCAGCGTTCCCAGCAGAAATGCCAGCGAGAATCCGAACAACGGAACCCGGAATGCGCCCATCGCCTGTGGTGTCAGGTCCAGAAAGTGGCCGAACGAGAGCGCATAATCCTGCGGATTCTTCCGTAGCAGATCAGACAGATCCGTCCCGGGAGCCGGGGGCTTCGAGTACCAGAGCAAGGCAAATCCAACCCCCGCAATGACAATGCCAATCACCAGCAGTACCACAGACGAAACCCTGCCGCCCCGCCGCTCGTCGCTATCCGCAGCGGACGTTCTCTCGCGCTGCAGCCAGCCGCCCACCAGCAACGCCATCGCTGGAATTGCCGGGATTGTGTAGTATTCCTGCCGCGTCGAAAAACTGAAGAAACCGACAATTACCAGGATCCACAAGAAAAACAACAAAAGAGCCCGCTGGCGCCGCGTCATCTGTTCTCGGAACCCGCGCCACCGCAGCGGAACCTCCCGCAGTGACTGCGGAAGAAACACAGTCCACGGAAGAAGCCACAAGACCAGCAGCGCCCAGAATAGTAGTAGCGGAACCGTATCGTAATCTCGCGGAACGCGCCGGTTCAGAAAACGCAGAAAATGTTCGTTGACAAAGTAGAACCACAGAAATCCGTGAACGTTTCCTTGCGCGGGGTTTCTCAGTTCGGCCAGAATATGCCATGGCGCCGCAATAGCCAGAAATACCAGCGTGCTCGAAACCAGGCGCAATTTCAGCAAATGTCGCAGGTTTCCCGTCAGCAGCAAATACAGCCCGATTGCTCCTGCCGGAAATACCAACCCAATCAATCCCTTGGTAAGAACGTTCAGCGCGCACACGGCGGCCAGCGCCCAACAAATCCAGCGGGACGGTTCTGTCTCTTCCAGCGACACCAGAAAGAGCCAGAACGTCAGCGTTAACCAGAGGCCAACCGCCACGTCGGGAATCAAAAATCGGGTAAAAAGAAATGGGCCCAGCGCGGTGGCCAGAACTACTCCCGAATTGAATCCGCCCTGGCTGCCCAAAGCCCAGCGCCCCAACCCGTAGGTCGATAGAATCGTCGCCAGCACGCCTAGCATTAGCGGAAAGCGCGTGCTCCACTCGCTAATGCCAAACCACGTATAGCTGGCTGCCACGCTCCAATACATCAGCGGAGCCTTCTCCAGATAGCGTATGCCGTTGACGTACAACGTAACCCAGTCGTGACGTTGCAGCATTTCCTTCGCCGCTTCGGCATGCACCGTATCGGCGTCGTCGAGCAGTGCCGGACGCGAAAGTCCAGCCATGTAGATAATCGCCCACAATACGATCAGAGCCGCCGCGGATATTCGCCAGTCCGAGTACAACCGGTTCGGAACTTGCATGGCTGTGACTTGATCCTTGGCAAAAGGAGCCTCCGAATCGATCAAGCTTCCGGTCTTTAGATGTTGATTGCGCGCAGCACTGGAATCCATTGCGGGGTGGTTCAATTATACGGGAGCAGAATCCTGCGATGCGGCACGCGCTCGTACTGCCGCGACTCCGCGGCCTGCATGGCCCGCAGCGACCTCGCGGTAAATCTCTAGGATCCTCGACACCGACGTCGTCCAGGAAAATCGCTGCGCTTGCTCGTAGCCGCGTTGTTTCATCTGGATACGCAGAGCCTGATCGAGCAGCACTCGCTGCAATCCGCGCCGGATCTCAAATACATTCTCCGGGTTCACCAGCAACGCCGCGTTCCCCGCAACTTCCGGCAGGCTCGAGGTGTTCGAAGTCACCACCGGAGTTCCATGCGCCATCGCTTCGAGAGGCGGCAATCCGAATCCTTCGTAGAGCGACGGAAATACAAAAATCTTCGCGACATCATAAAAAATTCGCAGCACTTCAATCGGCACGAATCCAAGAAAGCGCACATCATTCTGCACTCCGCTTCGCACGACCGTGCGGCGCAACCGTGGATGACTCGAAAGATCGTCGCCGATGATGATGAGCTTCAGATCCGGATATTGCTGCTCCTTCTTCAGTTCGCTCTTCAGCGCGGAAAACGCTTCGATGATGCGCACCACGTTTTTATGCGGCCGGATTGCTCCCGCATACAAAAGAAACGGATAATTTACCAGGTAGCGTTTCGCAATCAGTTCGCGATCCGCGTCGGTGGCATGACCATGCAGAAAGCGCTCGTCGATTGCGTTGTGCACCACCTCGATCCGCGCATCGGGAATGACCAGCAGCTTTTCAATTTCATTCTTGGTGAACTGCGATACCGCGATCACTCGTGCCGCGTGCCGCAACACGCGCCGGGTCAGATAAAAGTAAAGGAAGCGGCGCAAGTTGGATGCATCCCGCGATCCATACATGTGCTCCAGCAGATCATGCACCGTCAGAACATAAGGACAACCGAGCCCGCGCGGAATCCAGAACAGGTGCGGAATGTGAACCACATCACAGTGCAGGCGACGCACGACCGCGCGAAAATCAAGATTCCCCTTGAGCGAGTCGTCGCCGCCAGCCAGCGCCACCCCGTTAAAATTCGGAGGCAGCGACCCGCATTCCGCCACTTTGTCCGCCGAGCCAATCAGAAAATACTGGCTTTCGTGATCCAGTTTCGCGAGCGTGCGGACCACGTTCCGAATGTAGGTGCCCACGCCGAACTCCGTCATGCGACGGATATCGATGGCTACTTTCACAGCCTGAATTTAACCACAGCCAATGCGCCGGGAAACAGGGAATTCGGACCACTCTGACAAGATTTTGCTGCCACCCGAGCCAGAAGCGTCATTCGCGTGACAATCTGAGTCCACGCGACCCTCAGCATGACAATCCCGGCGTTTACGCTCTGACGTCAGCTTGTGCCCGGGCTCTTCGCTCCGCATACAGCGGAAACTCCTCCGCCATCCCCAGCACCTGCTTGCGGATTTTCGCTAGCACTGCCGCATCCGACCGGTGATCCAGCGCTTCCGAGATCCAGTGCGCGATCTGCCGCATCTCCGCTTCTTTCATGCCGCGCGTCGTCACCGCCGGAGTTCCAATCCGAATTCCGCTCGGCTTCATCGGCGGATTCGTATCGAACGGAATCGCATTCTTGTTGACTGTGATACCGGCCTCGCCGAGCGCTTTCTCCGCTTCGCTTCCCAGCATTCCCTTCGCGAACACATCCACCAGCATCAGGTGCGTATCGGTTCCACCAGAGATGATGCGGTAGCCATCGGCCGCCAGCGTCGCTGCCATGGCTTTCGCGTTCGCCACGATCTGCCGCGCATAGTCGCGGAAGCTGGGTTGCGACGCTTCCAGAAAGCACACCGCCTTCGCCGCCATAATATGCACCAGCGGCCCTCCCTGCATTCCAGGGAACACGACTTTATCGATCTCCTTCGCGAATTCCTGCTTGCTCAGGATCATCCCCGAGCGTGGACCGCGCAGCGTCTTGTGCGTCGTCGAAGTCACAATATGTGCGTGCGGAACCGGCGATGGATGCGCGCCTCCCGCCACCAGCCCCGAGAAGTGCGCCATGTCGACCAGATACAACGCGCCCACTTTGTCCGCAATCTGCCGCATGCGCGCGAAATCAATAATCCGCGGATACGCGCTGCCGCCGCCAATCATCAGCTTCGGACGTTCCGCCGTGGCGATCTTTTCCAGTTCGTCGTAATCGATAGTCTCGGTTTCCTTGGTCACGCCGTACGGAACGATCTTGTACGTCTTCCCCGAGAAATTCAGCGGATGCCCGTGCGTGAGGTGCCCGCCATGCGCCAGATTCAATCCAAGAATCGTGTCGCCCGGCTGGAGCACGGCCGCGTAAGCGGCTTGATTGGCCTGCGATCCCGAGTGCGGCTGCACGTTCGCGTTCTCGGCGCCAAACAGCTTCTTGGCCCGTTCGCGCGCCAGGTTCTCAACTACGTCGGTGAATTCGCAGCCGCCGTAATATCTCTTGCCGGGATACCCTTCCGCATACTTGTTGGTAAACACGGACCCGGCCGCTTCCAGCACAGCCTCACTGACAAAATTTTCCGATGCAATCAGCTCCAGCCCTTCATGCTGGCGGCGAGCCTCGTTGTCAATAGCGTTAGAAATCTCAGGATCGACTTCATAGAGCGGGCGCGACATGTCAGAATTTTTCATAATTAATTTCCAAATCCTATTTTACCCGGATGCAGCCAAATCTAGCGCGGACGCTCCCGTCCGCGAAAAGCCGCAAGCTTTCAGAAACTCCCGGATTTTTCAATGGCTACACCGAGGGCTTGATGTGCTGGCGAATCCAGTCGAGGATCCGCGCAAACCGAAACTCCTGCCGGTCCAGCGAACCGTAGATGAACGCGCAGCCATCGAAACCATCGACATCAATGTAGAAGCCGTTGCGCCGCAGGAAGACATCGGCGGCCGTGAAGGCGATGCGCTTATTGCCGTCAAGGAATCCGTGGTTGTTCGCCAGCGACTCCATCAGCGCCGCCGCTTCTTCTTCGATGGAGTTGTAATAGCCTGTCTGCGGACGAAAAACTGCGGCCTCAACCGCTCCCTTGTCGCGTATCCTCTGGATACCGCCGAATAGTTCAATCAATCGGTGCTGCATCCGGTAAACTTCCGCGACCGTAAGGTATTCCGCCATTCACCTTCTTACTTGGCCAGGCGCTGCAGCAGGTCGCGGTTGCGGGCCACCGACTGCTCGAAGGCACCCATCACCTCGGTCCGGACCAGGTGCTGCGACGGAACCACATTGCGCAGATAGAAACGAAGCGCCTCTTCCAGAACATGCCGCTTCGTTTGCCCATTCCGTTCGGCAACCGCAACGAACTCATCGTAGAGCTGCGCATCAATCTCAGGAGTAAATTTCTTGGTCGTCGTGGCGGGCATGGTTCCTACCTTCCCGTTCAACTCCTAATCTTACCTCTTAACCATGGTAAATCAAGATAAAGATTGATCTACCCATGTTATTGTAAATACATTGTTTACCCGATAACAAAGAATGGGTGGCCCCGCCATTCTACCGAGATCACCGGGTAGCGCGGGTCTGAAAAATCCATAGGAGTTTTCCGCCCAGCCGCAGCGGTTACGACTCTGCCTGCTAGCTCGGAATATTCACGCCGCTAAGAAAGCCGCCGACATGAGCAGTCATTGCCACGACCACGACAGCAAAAACTTCCACCATCATCAAGGATCTCGGAGCCAGCGTCCCGGAAGCTCTTCGCCAACGAACGTGCATCCGCGCCACTAGGCAGATAAGAACTCCGGATGCGCTTCCCAGAACGAGGTGAACCAGCAACAATCCCTTCAACTTCTGTCCCGCCAGTTGCCACTGCCAGGCAGCAATGCCAGTCGCAAGCGTGGGCAAAACAAAAACCGCCGCGGCGACAAGGTTAAGATAGGCCGCTGCCGCCAGCATCGCTTTCCACTTAACGTCCTTTGCCCAGCGCGCCGAAAAATCGAAAGCGACGCCCGTCAGAAACAGCGCAATCGGAAAGTGAATCAAGACGACATGCTGCGCATGTTTTGCCAGCAACGCCGATTTGAGATCGAAGGGATTCACGAGCCCGCCTTACTCGACCACCAATTTGCCCGTCATCTTCGGGTGAATCGAACAGAAATACGGGTAACTGCCAGGCTTGGTTGGGGTAAAGGTGAACGTGTCATTGGTGTCGAGCACTTTCGACTTGAAACTCCGATCCTCGCTGACCACGGTATGAGGAATGTCATCCGCGTTAGTCCACGTGACCTGCGTTCCCGCTTTCACGGTCAGGACTGGCGGAGTGAAACTGAAGTTATCAATCTTGACTCCGGCGGTTGCCGGACCCGCCGCTAGCGACTTCTCCACCGCCGGGAGTGCCGCCAAAGCCAGCACCATGGTCGCTGCCGCACACAGAGTCCATCTGCTTCTTGTCGTTTTCATTACTCGCTCCTTGTGAGATCGATGATTGTTTTTCGCGGGTTTCGTTGACCAACTACTCCAGCGTGGAATCGATCAGCGCCAGAGGACCATGTTTGCGCACGTAATTCACGCTGGTCACCCCCAGCAGCGCGCGCAACTGTTCCGCCGGAACCTTCAGCGGCCCCGCGGATGCCGCCGCTCCCGGATGCGGTTGCGGAAAGGCGGTCGAAGTCGCGGTATGGAAAGTGATATTACCCTCGACCTTTTGCATTACTTGATGGATATGTCCATTAAGAACTGTGACCGACCCGAAATGCTTCAGATAAGAAAGCGCCTGCGCACTGTCGTCCGTGCCCCATCCCCATTCCGGATAAATATTCCACAGTGGCATGTGCGCGAACACAACAATGGGTGTGCTCTTCGAGCGATGCTTCACATCGTCTTCGAGCCACCGCAGTTGTTCCGCTCCCAGCGAACCCATGCCGCCCGCCTTCAGGTTCATCACGTTCACCAGCCCGATGAAGTGCACACCCTTCTTGTCAAAGCTGTACCAGCCGGAGCCCTTTGTGTTCTTGCCGTAACGCTCCAGATATTGCTTGCCATCATCTTCCAGAACGTCATGCTCGCCGGGAACGAAGAATACGTCTTTGGCCGACGCCGACTTGAGAATCTCGTCGACCGTGTCGAATTCCTGCGGCTTCGACAGATGGCTGATGTCGCCCGTGTGCAAAATGAATTCTGGCGGCATCGAAAGGGCATTGATTTTAGCGACCGCAGCCTTCAGCGTCGCGACCACGTCCGCATTTGCCGGCTTGTTGAATCCCATGTGGCTATCGCTGATCTGGACAAAACTCAGTTCGCCCTTGGCGCCACCTGCGTCGTAAGCGGCATCGTCAAGGCCGAAAGATTTGAGCACTCCGCCTTCAAGCACGCAGAGTGTTCCCGTGCCCGCCCACGCCATGCACTTCAGGAATCCGCGGCGGTCGATGCCGTCGTGGTTACGGTCGAGCTCGAACGTGTCACTCTGATTCTGCTTGGACATATCATGCTTCCTCTGCTTTCGAACTAGCTCCGGTTCGTCCCCGGTTCACCGTGCAGAACCCGCGCCACCGCCTTTTATTCCCCGGAATTTATTTCAGGATGGCGGGAATAAAACGTCACTCCGCTGGTTTACTCTTGTGTGCGTGTCGGAAGAGCGCTCGATCTCGGGGTCGTTCGAGGATTTGGCGATGCCCCTGTTTGAGCGTCTTTACAACTTTGCCCACTGGCTCACGCAGGATCGCGCCGAAGCCGAAGATCTTGTCCAGGAAACTTACACCAAGGCTCTGAAGGGATTTTCTTCGTTCCGGCAGGGCACAGACTTCCGCGCCTGGATCTACCAGATTCTGCGCAACACCTTTCTCACCTCTCGCACCGGTCTGAAGGCGACCATGACAACGCCCTTAGAGCCGGAAAGTGAGCAGGAGAAGTTGCCCGCGGTCAGCGAAACGCCCGAGAGTATTCTGTTGCAGCGTTCCGATCGCCTGCTCGTACAGGAGGCTCTCGGCCGGCTGCCCGTGCCTTATCGCGAGGTTCTGCTGCTCTGTGAATTTGAGGAAATGTCATACCAGGAGATTTCCGCGACTCTTGCCATTCCGATCGGCACGGTGATGTCGCGATTGTCGCGCGCTCGTCGGGCTCTGCGGGATAGCGTGCAAGAATTGCTTGCGAAGTGATTGAGGTCGGCAATGGCCTGCGAAGCTTGGATTGAAAAACTCGACGCTTACTTCGATGGAGAACTCCCCGCCGATGAAGGCCGCGCTTTGCAGCAACATCTGCGGGAGTGCAGCGGTTGCGCCGCCGAGGGATTAGCAAGAGTCCAGCGGAAACTAGCCGTCAAGGCGGCGGGACAGAGGTTCACGCCCGACCCCGCTTTTCGCGCCCGGATTGAAAAGAGCATTGCTTCGCGTCAGCCCTCGGCGGCCCTATCGCCTTCGTCTTCGGCCTTGCGACACGCCGGGCGAGGATGGCTTCCCGTGTTCGAATTGATTACCGTCGCTATCGTCTTGCTGATGGGCGTGGCGCTGTTCTTGACGCTCCATCGCGGCCGCGACGAACGGCAACTGATGAGCGAGTTGATTGACCAGCATGTCGCAACCCTCGCCAGCGCGAATCCTGTGGACGTTGTTTCAACCGATCGCCACACGGTCAAGCCGTGGTTCGAGGGCAAGATTCCCTTTAGCTTTAACTTGCCAGAATTGCAGGGCTCGCCTTTCGTCCTGGTAGGGGGAAAAGTCTGTTATGTGAATCAGTCGCCCGGAGCCGAACTGATCTTTCGCGTCCGCCAGCACCAGATCTCGGCCTTCATTTTTCAGGATCGTGGCGCGACTGGCATGCGCGAGAACGAGGCCACGCACACGACTCTTGCTTTTCAAGTTCGAAATTGGCGGCACAACGGCCTTCGCTATTTTGTGATCGGAGACGCCAGCCCGCAGGATTTGGACAAACTCAGCGAGCTGCTGAAATCGGCAGGCTGAAAAATGTCGTGCAGACTCCTGGCTGGTTCTGTGCCTTTCGAGCAGATCGGTGGAGTTAAGCGACACTTCCAAATCGGGCAGACCGCCGGCCTCCGCGAGCCCACAATATTCGTTGACCTCCAGGCCAAAGCTCTGCAATACTAAAGCTTGGTTGGGGCAGTTTTGAGGCGCGACCGTCGAAAGTCGGCACACCTCGAAACTGCCCCAAAGTATTTTCGGAGGCCCTTGCAGAGATAACTCCTTATTCCGCAATATTTTGCAAAATGTACCCTTTAAAATCAAAGATTTGGAAGCGATGTTTCCCTAAATCCTTGATTCTAATAGACCGCAAAATTAAAAAATCAGGGCTGATGATAGATCGTCCTAATCTTCCAAGTACTAAGTCCTTATTTATGAGGACTTTGATACTTAAGTCGTCTGCAATGAATACTTTAGCTGGATTCAATTGCTAACTTATTGATTCTAATATACATTGCGAGCAGGGGGAGGGGGGAGGGGGCAACCCTTGAAACTCGACGTACAATGAACCGACCCAGCATCGACTGACTATTCAAACGCAGTCCGCAAGAAGCTCACCAGTTGCCATCCGTCCATGTATTTGTAGGGAGTTTCACCCAGCGTGTAGTGACCGCAGGGGAGCACGACCGCTTTGTGATCGAGGTTGTGTCGTTGGAATTCCTTGACGACCTGCTCAGAAAATTCCGGCAGAAACGTCATGTCATACTTCGCATAAATAATGAGCGAGCGGCGCGGCCATCGGGAAAATTTATCGAAGTAGACCATGGGGCTCACCGCGCGCCAGACCTGTCGGAGATTTTCCAGGTCGATCGCTGGTTCCAGTCCTTCGCGAACGTGGCGCGTGGATTGGCCGTGCCAGACCACATCGGCAAAGTACGTCGAGGCGTGATTGAAGGCAGCCACTTTAATGCGGGGATCGTGAGCCGTGGCGATGAACGCGTAACACGAACCCAGGCTCGTTCCAACAATCCCGAGCCGGTTATATCCCTGTGATTCGAGCCAGTCCAGGCAGCAGCGGGAGTCAATCACTCCTTGGCGAACCGAGTCCAGGGTGCGTCCGATGTTGGCGGAGACTGCATAATCGGCCCGATCAATTTCAGCGGGACGCCGAATATCATGATAAGGCATGGACAGTCGCAGCACTGCGATGCCCATGTAGTTGAGCACTTGGCAAAGGCTGTTGTAGGCGAGCGCGTCGGAGTTCCAGTGCGGCAGAAGGACCACGGCGCGGCGTCCTTGCGCGGGGAACCAGCGCGCGTTGACGAGATTGTTTTCGGGATAAGGAGTCGCTACCGGCGATGTGAACCGAAGAAAGTCGGCGTACGTGCCACGGACTTTTTCTTCCAGCCGCGGATCGGGAACTTCGCGCGTGCTGAAGACCTCGACCTCGCGCCGCTCCAGGCGAAAGTCGGTTGGCTTTGCGTAGGAATAAAAATGGTCGCTGTTTTCGATGATTCGCTCATTAAAGCGGGAAAAATATTCGAGGATGTCCGAGGATGTTTGACCCGATGGTCCCCCGTTGCGTCCAGGCCAGGTGTGAGTCCAATCCAGGCCCCAGTCCAGCGGCCGCACTACGCGGTTGTTGTCAACGCGCGTGAGGCGGGTTTCCCAGTCGTACATCCATTGAGCGTAGCGTGAGGGCATCGATCTTCTAGAAAATACAATAAGGACACGCGATTCGCGACTCCCCTCAGCTCAATGGCACTAATTCAGCGCTCAGCTGTTGCACCCGCCATTCAGCCGCTCGGTGATTTGGATGTCGTGAGATGCCGGAAATGCGCGTATCAAGCCCCACCTGCGCCAAGTGGAGAGCTCCGCACGGTCGTTACGAACCGCTGTAAAGGCGAGGCACGCGCTGCGACAGGCCGCACAGAATTTCGTAAGGCACGCTTTCGCACAGGCGGGCGAGTTCCACCGCGTCCACGCTCTTCGCGCCACTGGCACCGGTGCTCTGGCCAATGAGGATGACTTCATCTCCCACCGCAACGCTGCTGATGTGGCTTACATCTACGATAGTGAGGTCCATGGAGACGCGGCCCACCACCGGAGCGTATTCCCCGCCTACGATGACCCGCGCGCGATTCGAAAGCAGGCGAGGATAACCGTCCGCGTAACCGACGGGCAGAACAGCGATGCGGCTCTTTGCCTTCGTAACGAAGGTGCCCATGTACCCGACGGCTTGTCCAGCAGCGACGTCTTTCACTGTCAACACTCGCGTCTTCCACGAAAGTACAGGTCGCAGCGGAAGTTCCGTCGCTGCTGCAGGCTGGCCTCCCCGGGTGAACGCGAGCGAGTACCCGTAGAGCGCAATACCGGTACGCACCATCGTCTTCCAGGTTTCCGGGCGGGCGCTCATCGCCGCCGAGTTGCTCATGTGAACAAACCTGGGATGCAGGCCGCGACTGTGAAGCACAGCAAGTCCTTGTTCAAAACACGCCATCTGGCGCACCGCATCTTCGGCATCAAGCACTTCCGCCGACGCAAAATGCGTGCTGACTCCTTCCACACTCAGATGCTTGCAGGCCGATAACATCTCGCACAGACGAGGCAACGCCTCGCTCGATGCCCCGAGACGATTCATGCCCGTATCCAGTTTCAGGTGCACCGGCAGAACGCTTCCCCGTTTGCGCGCAGCGCGTTCGAGCGTCTCGATTTGCCAATGCTCCCAGATTGTAGGAGTAAGATTCTGGGCGACAATTCCGTCCTCTTCGCCCTTCCAGATTCCGGTCATCAGCAGGATGCGAGCCCTCACACCAGCTCCGCGCAGCGCAAGCCCTTCGGCGGCGTCGGTTACCCCCAGCCACTCGGCGCCCTCGGATTCGAGCGCAATTGCGCACTCCACCGCGCCGTGTCCGTAACCATCGGCTTTGACAACCGCGCAGACAGCGACGTCTTTGCCAACATGCTTCTGCACCGCGTGGAAATTTTCTCCGAGCGCAGTCAGAGAGACTTCCGCCCAGGTGCGCCCGTCGAGAATCAGCGAGCGGCGGTCGGGCATCTTCGACAATTCAAGTCGCGGAGCGTTCACACAGCCGATTATAACGAGCCCACCGGCGCGAGCCATGAACCGTCGCCGCTGAGTTTGTGACGTTAGTTTGCGCCGTTAGCCGCCAGCCAGCAGAAAATTGACAGTGATATCGGTCTCCACTTCGATCGGCTCGTTGTTTAGGACATAGGGGCGATAGCGCCACTGCCTGACCGCCTCGACCGCCGCCGGGGCAAGAAAAGGGTGTCCGCGAACAACAATCAAATCTTTAATGGTTCCCGTCTTGCTGATGATCGCACGCAATTCGACCGATCCCTGAACGCGCGCCTGTCGAGCAAGGGGCGGGTAGACCGGCTGTACGCGGTGAAGGAGATTGGCCTCCGAGAGGTGCGACACCAGCAACGGCCTGACCGCAACTGGGCGTGTCGGGACGGCTACCGGCATGTTCCCAAGGCCTGCGGGGATGCCGTCTCCTCCAGTATTGTTTTGGCCGAAACCTGCCATGGGCAAGTCGGGCGCCGATGGGTCGGAACTCAGATTTGAACTCACATCATTGACCGACAAGGTATGAAGCGGGATCGCTTGCGGCGCAACGATCTGTCCGGGCCGCATGGCCGCGGTGACTGTCGTCGCGCGGTGTCCGCGGGCGGCTTCTGCTGAGGGCCGCGCGTCTGGCATGAACGATGCGGGAGCTGAAATCTGCAGCCACTGTATCTGCGGCGGCCTCCCCACCCAGATCAGCGAGACTGCGAGCAACAGACTCAGGGCGAGAACCTGCATCGTGAACGATACCAGCGTGCTCCAGCCACGGCGGTTGGATTGGTCCCAAGTGCTCTCCAGTGTGTTGAACATCTGCGGTGTCCTCCGGAACAGGCGTTGTATCTACAGACACCTGAGGTGGGCAATTTGCTCCTGCGCCACTGAAGAAGCCGCACACGGAGGTGTGTTACCCCGGAGAGTTTCAGATCGAAACTCCAGCTGTCACAAAAAAAGGCCGCGTCTGCACGCGGCCTTAGGAAAATCTTAAATCAGTCTGGAACCAGAACCGCCCGAGCGGTGTCGCTAGTTCTTCGGTGTTGCGGGAGCAGCCGGTTTGGCTGCCGGTTTCGTCGCTGGCTTGGTCGGCGTGCTACCCGCAGCCGGAGCTGGTACTCCCGATTGCACGTTGAAAGCTTCGATGACTGGCTGTGTGATATCCACGGCTGGACCGTACCAGATCACCGGGCCACGAGGCCATTGTTGAGAGGTGTCCAGGATCATGCCGTAACCATTGTCACTGGCATACTTCACGATGAGCGGAGCCATGACGGTGAGAATCTTATTGCCGATCTCGCCCTGCTGCGCCTGGTAGTCTTCCTGCGCATCCTGCGTGGAGCGATCGAGAGTCTTCTGCTTGGCTTCGATCTCTTTTACCAGCTTGTCGCGGGACGCCTCGTTGAGCTTATCCTGCTGGGCGCTGAGCTGCTTCTTGAGGCTGTCGATTTCATCCGTCTTCGTTTTGATGTCGTTCTGCTTCGGTTCGAATTTCTTGGAGAGCTCGGCGAAGTCGCGCTGCCCCTGATTGGAGAGGAAAATTGCCTGTTCAATGTTGATGGTGCCGACTTTCGTTCCGGTAGCCTTCGCCGCCGCAGCCGCAGCAGCGGATGGAGAATCGGGCGCACTGGCCGCTGGAGCTTGGGCTAGCGAAAATAGGGAAAGGCCGAAAACCACGGCCGCGGTGAGGCGCGCAAACCTGCTGAGAATTAACTTTTCGATCATTGGGTAACCTTGAACTCCTTCGATTTTTTCGGACATGAGTGGAAGCCTTCAGTTCGCTGGGCTTCCAACGCGAAGCTGACTGCAACCCGAGCCTATCAGTCGTCAGATCTGAATCATGACCTGAAACACAGACCTGAAACTATGAATCTGGAACCCATCGTGGAGAGCGCAGAGCGCACACCACTACCGGGTCTCTTCACGCAGAACCACAAGCGTGGCGATCAGGTGTGGACGCAGGTCATTATACGGAGCGCACCGGAACAGCGTCAAACGATATTCGCCGCCCGTTGGCTTGACGCAGTCTGCGTTGGGCCCACACGGCGCCAGCAACCACTTTAAGTCCTCGATATGCTAAGAAGACCCAGGGGAGACCGCGAAATCCGCATTTTCATGATACCGACTTCTGTCATCCGCAAAGAGTTACTTGGCTTATAAGACCAAGGTGCCCGACAGCGCCCCGGATCCCGTAATCTCTTTCCTGACCACACTCTTGGCGACGACGTCTGCCTTGCAAAAAACATATCTTGCAGCGGTTACATGCCATGGATGCAGCCAGTGCCAGCGAAACCCCGATCAGGCTGACGAAACGACGTTCCCGTGGATGCATAACCTCCTTCAGTAGTGGAACCGGTAGCGAAATTCCGCATAGAGTTGTCGGGGATCGTTCCAGTGAAATCCGCCAAACGTCAAACTGTTGTCGAGTTGCACGCGGCGGTTGGCCACATTCAACGCCGTCATTGAAATGGTGTACTTCTCAGCGAAGCTTTTGCCGAGAGCAAGATCAAACGTAGTATGGCTGGGCAGGTACGGCCCGGGATACTGCGCCTGCGGCGTCCCATCCAATCCATTGGTGAATCCCGAACCGTAGTAAATGTTCGTCGACGCATAGCTCTGCCATGGAAGTGAGGTGTTGTAGCCAAAGTTTAGCGTGTTTCTCTGATCGTGATCGACGGGGGAAAGCCCGGGTGCAATGTCGAGTCCGCAGGACGGCTGTGGAGGGTTGGTTGGGCAGATCAAGCCTCCCGTAATCGGCGAGGTTGCCTGGGCGATTTGGTTAGCATAGGCAAGATGAAATTGCCCGCCATGCCACAGTCGCGGTGACCGCAGCGTGAGTTCCCAACCCTGAATCAGCGCGTAATCCCACGTGATCGGCCAGAAGATGTTTGATTCTCCAATATTGTTGTGGTCCAGCCAATTGTGCGCAAAGGTTTGATAGGTATCGGCGTCGAGCGTCCAACCACGATACGGAATCATGACCCCGTATTGCCATTCCCGGTCGCGCTCGCCATAGAGGGGAGCGAAGCCAAACCCCTGTTGTCCGGCTCCCTGTTGCAGTTGATCGGTGGCAGTGGAGAGCGGCGGAGCTTGGTAGTAATACCCGTAGAAGCCGCGAAATACCCAATTCAGGCGTGGAACCCTGATCGCCACCCCGAAGCGAGGTTCGGCGGTGTTCTCAGAGATCGAGGTGGCGTTGAACTCGGTCGCCCGAAGCCCCGCGATCAACGTCAGCCACGGCGTGACTTTGAACTTGTCGTTGATAAATTCGGCGGCCAGGCTCCCGTTCACGCCGATCGACGAGGGAGCAAAATTTGGCGTACCGTCGGTGTAGTCATTAAAAAAGTAGTTGTACTGGTGCTGGAAAAATCCATAGACGCCGGCCTGAACATCGTTTCTCGAGATGTTTGTGCTCAACGCTGCCTGGCCCCCGGCATAATTCGCGGTCTGCGTCACCGTGGAGATGACCGGAATGTCGTTCGGGCCGCCGTGATAGTCCGCTCCGTTGTAGTGGTAAAACGGAGAAACCGTAACCAGCGTGTTCGCGTTAAAAGTATGAACCCACGAGAAAGTCACGTAACCGTCAGGCTCCGTCTCGCTATCATGCAGGCCGGAGCTGGGATAGACCGAATTCCCAATTGAATTCGGATCCGGATCGATCGGAATCTGGTAATAATCCCGCCGCAACTGTGTAACTACCCGAAACTGGTTCTTGGGATCGGGATTAAAAATGAACGACGCGAACCCTCCGACTCCATTCGCTGCGTCGTTGACCACTTGTCCGACCGGAGTCTGCAATCCATTTTGACTCCGATCCCCGTTTAAGCTCGCGTAATAAGCGAAGCGCTGCGTGTGTCCGCCACAACTGACTTGATCGTTCGTCTGATAGAAGTTCCCAGCAGTGATTACCAGGTCGCATTCCCGATAGCGTTCAAAACCGGTGCGCGGCACGACGTTGAAGACTCCGTAGGTGCGGTCACCGTAGTCTGCGTCATAACTTCCGCGCTGCACTTCGAGATAGTCGATATCCTTGGGATCGATCTGTGGCCCCAGATTGTTGGCAATGTTTGTATTGGGGATCGGGACTCCGTCGATCAGCCAGTCGACTTGATGGCCACCCCGCATGTGCAGCATGTCGTGGGTTACGTAGGCGGCCGGCACGTAGTCGGTAATCATTTCCATTCCGTTCGTGCGGTCGGCTCCGGGAGTCTGCTGGATGTCAATGCGGTTGACCATCGTCGTGGGCGTCACGCTTTCCGTCGTCGCCTCGACCGGTGTTTCCGACACGATCACCGATTCCTTTGCGCCTGCGACGGTCAACTCGAAATGCAACACGGGGTTCGTGTCGGATTGCACAATCACGTCTTGATGCATTTCCCCGAAGCCCTTCGACGAGACCGTGACCGTGTAATTGCCGAGGGGCACGGAAGTGAAATCAAATCCCCCGCTGTCGCGGGAATCCTCGGACTTCACGTAGTCCGAATTTTGCGCCTTCAGGGTTATGTGTGCGCCTTGGATCGGGCGGTGCTGTGGGTCATGAACGACGCCGCGAACGGAGCCGAAGATGCTCGCAAATACCGCAGCACTGAGCAGCACTAAAGTGAATGCCAACAGCCTGAGACGAGTCATAGATTTCTCCTTGAGGAAGTCGGCTTCTTCGACGCTCCAGTGGAGGGCGTATAGAAGTCGGCCGAACTGCATCGCTCAATGACGCAGGAATTTAAGTGGCCTTGATCGAAACCGCGCAGCGGCGAAGCCGATTGATCGGCAGCTCGCTAGCCCCCATGGCTCTGCCATGCTAGGTCAGAAGTTGCGAGGTTTCAGGATTGGGCAGTGGACTTAGCTGCGGGGCGGGGCTCGGGCAGAATCTTGACGGGAAATATAGCTGGAGCGAACGACCGGATCTGGCACCGGGCGCGCCGCTTCGATGGACAAACTCACAAAAGCCGGCAGATTGGCAGCTGGACGCGCCCACTCGGAAGTCGTGGCCCCACAGCAGCAATGCTGGTTCGCGCAACAGTCGTCGGCAGCCTGAAGCGAGGAGCGGGAGCTTTCAGGCCGGGGCGACTTCGTTTGTGCCATCGCTTGATGGCAGGGCATCGCAGGCCGCGACGGGCGCCCGGACATCGGCTGGCGCACGCAATGGACGGCTTGCGGAAGAGCAGCGCAGGGCATCGCCACCGGCGCGAACGCCGGGACGAACATCACCAGCAGCAGAAACCTAGCAGCCCAGCGGTAAGCTCCCCACATTTGCGAAACAGCATAGCAGAAGATCCGTCGTTAATCCTCAATTCCTCAGTTTTCAGAAAACCCCGCTGCTGGGAACCGAGAACGGGTTCCGGTACCATTCCATCGTGCACCAACTCGCGGAGCGACTGCTGCAGACAATCCGAAAGCAAGGGTCGATTCGCGCTGGGGACCGCGTGGCAGCGGCGGTCTCTAGTGGAGCGGATTCCGTGGCTTTGCTATGCCTGTTGCTGGACTTGCGCGCCGAGTTGGGTATTGTGCTGTCGCTCGCCCACGTCAATCACAAACTGCGCGGCCAGGAGTCGGATGATGACGAGCGGTTTGTGGCGAAGTTGGCGCAGCAGCACGAACTCGAACTCCATGTTTGCGACGCGCCAGTCGATCCCTCTGGCTCCGGCATCGAGGCAAGGGCGCGCGAACTGCGTTACGCTTTTTTTCTTCGCATCGCTCGCGAGCAGCGTGTCAACCGAATCGCCACGGCGCATACGCTCGACGATCAGGCAGAGACCGTGCTTTTACGCATGCTTCGCGGAACAGGCGTTCGCGGACTTTCCGGCATTCATCCTCGGATCCTTCTCGAAGAGAGCGGCCGCCAATTCGGCGCAGTTGTGCGTCCGTTGCTGGGATTCCGCCGCGCCGGCTTATTGGAATTCCTGCGCGAGCGCGGCCAGCACTGGCGCGAGGATTCGTCGAATCGAAACCTTGTTTTTCTTCGAAATCGCGTGCGGCATCGGTTACTGCCCATTCTTAGCGAAGAATTCGGCGAGTCTGCCATTACCCACTTGGGTGAACTCGCGGAGATCGCCCGCGCCGAGGAGGAACATTGGGAGAGCGGGCACGCGGAGATTGCTGCGTTGGCCGGAGCGGCGATGGCCCGAACGCCGCAAGCCGCGTCTCTGCCAGTAAAGCCCTTGAGGACTCTTCCGCTGGCAGCGCAGCGCCGACTAGTGCGGGCCTGGCTGAAAATGAACGCGGCCGATTTGAAGATTTCGTTTCGGCTGATTGATCAGGCTCTCGACCTGACGGAAGGACCCGCAGGAACAAAGTTGCAGTTGAGTTCTGGGTGGAATCTGCGGCGAGCGCGGCGCGAGATTTTGCTCGAACCTAAGATCGACACCAGCCATAGCTTTGCCCGCGATTATCAGTACCCTTTAACCGTGCCGGGCGCGGTGGAAGTCCCGGAACTGCGGGCTCGCATCGAAGCCCTGGTCGTGGATACGGCGAGTGTTCCCGAGGATGAGCGCGCGCAATTGCTGAACAGGGAACTTCTGCCGAGCCAGATTCTGATCCGCAACTGGCGCGCGGGAGATCTTTACTGGCCGGCACACACGGTCGCAGCCAAAAAGGTCAAGGAGTTGCTGGGTGCCCGGCATGTGGCCGGAGTGCAAAAAAAGTTTTGGCCGTTGGCGGTTGCGGACGGTTGCGGCATTATCTGGATGCGTGGCTTTGCGTCTCCTTCCTCCTTTTGCCCGCCGTCGGGGAGCGCCAAAGCAATTTGGATTCGAGAGATCGCGGGCATGATGTAACATGCCATTGTGGATTCGATAGGCTGGACTTACTCGCTTCAGAGTGATTCAGTCCGGAATTATCCCGCCGGAGGCGCCACTTCCGCTATGAGTGCTTTGCCGAATGCCAGATTGCGTCAGGTAATTTCGAGCGACCAGATTCAGAAAAGGATCCGCGAACTCGGTCGCCAGATTTCCGACGACTATCGCGGCCGTACTGTCGTCGCGCTCGGGATTCTTGAGAACAGCTTCCTGTTTATGGCCGATTTGGTGCGGGCGATCGATGTGCCCGTCGTTTGCGCTTTTATCAAGCCGAGTTATAAGCAGGCCAAGCAGGGCGAATTTCCGGTGCTCGAGATTTTTTTCAGCCACGAACTGGCCATTGCCGGGAAGCATGTGCTACTAGTTGAGGGATTGGTGCACTCGGGCGTGACTAGCGAATTTCTGATGAGCGATTTGCGTGGGCGGAACGCGGCTTCGGTAAAACTGGTGACGCTGCTCGACCGCCAAGCGGCGCGCCGCGTGCCCCTGCAGCCGGATTACTTCGGCTTCCTGGTAGATGACGCCTATCTTTGCGGGTACGGGTTAGGAAGTCCCGAGCAGACTGGGCGGAATCTGCCCTATGTCGCCGCAACTACATAGAGGGCGCCGACCTTAGGTTGTATGGCGACCAAGATACACTCGACCTACATCCAGGGGCGCGCCAATCCCGTGACTTCTGTCACCTTCCTGCGTTCCCCCGTTTTCTTCGGAAAGGGTCTAGAATGAAGTTGCAGTCTTTTCCCAGTCGAATTTCCGCCTCCGGCATCTAATACCCGTGAGAGGCGGCTCGTGCTATGGGTAGGGATGGGCTTGCACTTCGAGGAGTTTTTAGGTGAATTCAACAATAAAAACAGTTCTTTTCTGGGCCGTCATCGTGGTTTCTGCCTTCCTGCTTTGGCAGGTGGTGAAAACCGGGAGCAACGCCCAGAAGGAAAAAGAAATCGGCTTTTCTGAATTCCTGACTGACGTCGATCAAGGCAACGTCCACGACGTTATCTTCATCGGGCAGGAAGTTCGTGGGAAGTTTAAGAACGACTCGCCGTTCCATACGATTGTGCCGGCAAACTACCCCGACATGTACAAGAAGCTGACGGATAAGGGTGTTCCGTATAGCTTCAAGGACATCAGCAACGGCACGTGGCCGAGTTGGATTCTGAATCTGGCGCCGCTGGTCCTGCTCGGCGCGCTTTGGTTCTTCATGATCCGGCAGATGCAGACCGGCGGAAATAAGGCTTTGTCGTTCGGCAAAAGCCGGGCGCGGCTGCTCTCCATGCAGCAGAAGAAGATCACATTCAAAGACGTCGCCGGCGTGGATGAGGCGAAGGAAGAGCTGCGTGAGATCATCGAATTCCTGCGCGAAGCTCAGAAGTTCCAGAAACTTGGCGGACGCATTCCAAAAGGTGTCCTGCTGGTTGGACCTCCTGGAACCGGCAAGACCCTTCTGGCCCGCGCGGTAGCGGGCGAGGCGAATGTTCCATTCTTCTCGATCTCGGGCTCTGACTTCGTGGAAATGTTCGTGGGCGTGGGCGCGAGCCGGGTTCGTGATTTGTTCGAGCAGGGCAAGAAGAATGCTCCCTGCATCATTTTTATCGACGAAATCGACGCTGTCGGACGGCACCGCGGCGCTGGACTTGGCGGCGGACACGACGAGCGCGAGCAGACTTTGAATCAGCTGCTGGTCGAGATGGATGGCTTCGAATCGAACGAGGGCGTCATTCTGATGGCAGCGACAAACCGTCCGGACGTGCTGGATCCGGCATTATTGCGGCCCGGGCGTTTCGACCGGCGCGTCGTGGTGAATCGTCCCGATGTTCGCGGGCGCGAAGAAATTCTGCGCGTGCACACCCGCAAGATTCCTCTGGCGGAAGATGTCGATTTGTCGGTGCTGGCGCGCGGCACGCCGGGATTTTCCGGAGCAGACCTCGCTAACATGGTCAACGAAGCGGCATTAGCGGCAGCGCGGCAGAATCGCAAGGCCGTGCTGATGTATGACTTCGAAGTGGCCAAAGACAAGGTGCTGATGGGTGTGGAGCGCAAGTCCCTTCTTTTATCCGATGAGGAGAAGAAGAACACTGCCTACCATGAGGCCGGGCACGCGCTCGTCGCGGCTATGCTGCCGCACTCCGATCCGGTGCACAAGGTCACGATCATTCCGCGCGGCATGGCACTGGGCTTGACCATGCAATTGCCAACCGACGATCGCCACAACTACTACAAAAACTATCTCGACACGCAGATTGCCATCCTCATGGGCGGTCGCATCGCGGAAGAGCTTTTCTTGAATCAGATGTCGACCGGCGCTGGCAACGACATCGAGCGAGCCACGGAACTGGCGCGCAAGATGGTGTGCGAGTGGGGCATGAGCGACTTGGGGCCGCTGACCTTCGGAAAGAAAGAAGAGCAGATTTTCCTGGGCCGCGAAATCGCGCAACATCGCGACTACAGCGAGGCTACCGCGATTCAGATCGACGAAGAAGTCAGAAAAATGGTCGGCGTCGGCTATGCGACGGCGAAGAAGATTCTCTCCGAACATCGCGAAACGCTGATCCTGATCGCAAAGGCGCTGATCGAACGCGAAGTGCTGGACGCGTCCGAGATTAAGCTGCTCGTCGACGGCCAGGAACTGCCACCGATAAAACCGCTGCCGGCGAAAACTGAGGACGTGCAGCAAGTGCTGAAGCCGGAACGCGCTCCCGCGAAAAGCGGCGAGCGGCCCGCTACGGCATAACGGGAAACTTCGTCTCAGCTCTCTTAGGCGGCCACCCGGCCGCCTTTCTTTTTGGAAGGCTTACCGTGCGATACTTGTGGGCGCTATGAATCTGACTCTCGATAACAAGGTGGCTCTCATCACGGGCGGCTCGCGCGGAATTGGCGCGGCGGCAGTGCGAATGTTTGTGGCCGCAGGGGCAAGCGTTGTCTTCAACTATCAGACGGCAAAGACGCAGGCTGACGATCTCGTCCGCGAATGCGGCGCACCGCACTGCCGTGCCGTACAAGTTGATTTCTCGAAGGCTGACGCTGCGGAGCAGTTGGTATCGTCCACCATCTCAGCCTTCGGACGCCTGGATATTCTCGTGGCAAATCATGGCATCTGGCCGCCGGAAGACGCGCCCGTCGATCGCATGTCCGATGCCCAATGGCATCGCACCATCGCTGTCAATCTCGACAGCGTGTTCGCCCTGGTCAAGCATGCAGTCGCACAGATGAAGAAGCAGCGCAGCGGTCATATCGTGCTGGTCAGTTCGACAGCCGGTCAGCGCGGCGAAGCCTTCCACTGCGACTACGCGGCCTCGAAGGGCGCGCTCATCAGCATGGTGAAGGGGCTCTCCACGGAACTGGCGCGTGACAACATCCGCGTCAATTGCGTGGCTCCAGGATGGGTGGATACGGATATGTCGACGCCGGCGCTGAATGATCCGCCGACGCGTGCCAAAGTATTTGGGAGCATTCCCCTGGGCCGCGTGGGAACACCCCAGGAAATCGCCGCTCCGATTCTATTTCTGTGCACCCCTCACGCTGGCTTCATTACCGGCGAAATCTTCAACGTGAATGGAGGCGCAGTGTTGGTGGGATAGTCTGTTGGCGCAATAGATCCGCCGACGGTGCAGCTAAAATCGCTGCAGATGCTTCTAATTATCTGGAAATGTCATCCATTTTTTCCATCCTGATGCTGTGCGCCCTAGCCGTTGCCCAGGCCGGGACTGAACCACCTCCGCGCTCACCGCTGCCGCCATCGCCGTCGGCGGTCAATTTGAACGATTCTGATAACGCCCGTCATGCGCGTGCCGTTCTCGATCAAACCGTCGACACGCTGGGCGGAGATGCCTACCTGACCTACGCCAACAAAAAAGAGGAAGGCCGCTACTATCCCCTCTATCATGGCCGCACCAACAGCACTGGAATCTTCTACAACTACTACATCGAATATCCTGACAAAGACCGCTTCGAAGTCCTCCAGGCGAAAGATATTCATGTCATCCCGGGGCAAATTGACATCGGTGGCGTCAAGTCAAAGAAGGTCGATCTTGTTCTGATTCACAACGGCAATAAAGGGTACGAGACGACCTACAAAGGCACGGCGGCGCAAGACCGAGAGGATTTACAGAATTATCTTCGGCGGCGCCAGCATTCGCTCGAATGGGTCTTTCGCAAGTGGATGCGGGATCCAAGTGTTGCCTTGTTCTACGACGGCCAATCCGTGGTCGACGGAAAAGAATGCGAGTCGGTAACGCTGCTCAATAGCGTCAATGATTCTGTGAGTATCTTCGTCGATCTGAATACGCACTATCCGGTCAAAATCAGCTATTCATGGCGCGACCCAAAAGACAAGCAGAAGAATGTCGAAGAGGAGCACTACGATAATTACAAACTGGTGCAAGCCATCTGGACCCCCCACTCCATTACCCGCTACTTCAATGGAGAAACTTCACAACAGCGCTTTATCGCCACCGCCAGCTATAACGAGAAGCTCTCCGATTCGATGTTCGAAGCGAATGTGACCTACGACCCGACGGTGCCAATGAAAGAGTCGCAAAAGAAATGATTCAGGCTGAAAGAGGTCCTCTGAATGCCGAAAATTAGGCGGCTTCCCTCTTGAGCCCCCCCGGACGATCTGTAAGTACCTAAACAAGTTAGCGTTTCCCAATGTGGAACTGGCCACGGAATGTGGCTATTTTGCCACATACGGATGTTCACCCGTCGCGCTAAGCTCACAGATTGCAAAAGACTTAGATCACTTCTCCTTGACACACGAGCAGACAATTCGTTCCGTGGTGACGTGCAAGGGGGTGGGTCTCCATAGCGGAGCGCCCGTCAGTCTGCGCATTCTTCCAGCGCCCGCCGGATCGGGAATCGTGTTTCACCGCACCGATCTCGACGGCTTTGCCATCGAAGCCAGCGGGCGCAACGTGGCCCGCGTGAGTTACGCCACCAGCCTCATGAAGAAAGGCGTGCTCATCTCCACCACCGAGCACCTGCTCTCGGCCTTTACCGGCGTCGGCATCGATAACGCCATCGTCGAACTCGACAATCTCGAGTTGCCCATTCTGGACGGCAGCGCCCGTCCGTTTGTCGAAATGATTCAAGAGGCTGGGATTCGGAAACTGCGCAAGCCTCGCACCTATCTGCGAATCGTGCGCGACATAGAGTTGCGCGAAGGCGACAAATTCATCGCCGTCTATCCAGCCGACATCTATTCGGTGGCATATTCCATCAATTTTCCTCACCCGCTCATCGGCAAGCAGAGCTTCTGCGTGCGCCTGACCAATGGCAGCTATTTGCGCGAGATTGCGCCGGCCCGTACGTTTGGATTCCTACACGAGGCCGATGCCATGCGGCAGCAGGGGCTGATTCGTGGCGCGTCCACCGAGAACGCCATCGTAATGAACCGCGAAGAAGTATTGAACCCCCCATTGCGGTTCGCGGACGAATTCGTTCGCCACAAGGTTCTGGATCTGATCGGAGACCTGGCGCTGATTGGAAAGCAGATACTGGGATCGGTCGTCGCCGACCGCGCCGGACACGCCATGCACACAGCACTCGTGTCGCGTATTCTGCGGGACCGCTCATACTGGGAAGAGACCGCAGTGGAAGATCAGCCCGCGCCGCCCGTTCTCCGCTCAGCCGCCAGTTTGAGCGTCTGAGGCCAGCTTTCTAAAGCAAACCGTGCGCACCTGGGGTTCTCTTTCCGTTACCTCATCGCAAAATCTGTATCAAGTATGTATCTCTTTTCATCTCCATGCTTCGAAATGCTAAGATTTCCGGCATGCCACTGCGCAAACTCAAGAAACTGACGCACCCGGCGGGTAAACTCGCTCGCTCGCGCAAGGGCGGCGAGCCCCACGCCACCGCCGAACTGGTGATCATCACTGGCATGAGTGGTTCCGGAAAGGCGTCGGCGCTCAAAGCCTTCGAAGACCTTGGCTATTACTGCGTGGATAATCTGCCAGTGGAATTGATTCCGCGCTTCGCCGAACTTGCGCTGCAATCGGGAGAAATTCCGCGCACCGCGCTGGTCGTCGATGTTCGCGAAGGCTCGCAACTGGAAAAACTGCCATCGATTCTTAAGTCGGTAAAACACACCATCCCGACCAAGGTCATTTATCTGGAAGCAAGTGACGCGGCGTTGCTTCGTCGCTTTAGCGAGACGCGGCGGCCGCATCCTCTCGGAACTGGCACAACCGTGCGCGCATCCCTCGGCACCGAACGGCGCCATTTGCGGGCTATTCGCAAGATCGCCGACCTCGTCATCGACACTTCGAAATTCAACGTTCATGAGCTGCGGGCGCACCTCACCGACCGCTTCAAGCAGCAGTCCGGGAGCCCGCAGACGATTCTGGTCTCGTGCGTGAGCTTTGGATACAAACATGGCTTACCCGACGACGCCGATCTCGTTTTCGATGTGCGTTTCCTGCCCAATCCCCATTTTGTTCCCGAGTTTCGCGCGTTAACCGGGCGTCATCCGCGAGTTGCCAAATACATTCGTTCGTTTCCGCAGACGCAGGAATTTATCAACCGGATCTCCGACCTGTTGATCTATCTTCTGCCGCACTACATTCGCGAGGGCAAGAGTTACCTGACCATCAGTTTTGGCTGTACCGGCGGACAGCATCGCTCGGTGATGATCGCCGAGGACGTCAATAAACGGTTGCGCAAAGCCGGATACAAAGTGAAGGTCGTGCATCGGGACAGCCCGAAGTAGCGCGCTCTTGATTCGTAGGGGCTCAATAGAGAAGACTGCCTTTTCGACGGGGTGGCTGCGTGAAGGCGCATGTAGAATTGAGGCTTACACGATGGCAACCTCCACCGCAGCCGACGCGAACACCGCGGGGACCTTGGCAGAACTTTCGCCTGCCTCGCGGCCGCTGATTCGCCTCCTGCGTTACGTCTTGCCCTACTGGTGGCAGTTTCTGGCTTCAGTAGTTCTGATGTCCCTCGTCGGACTGCTCGACGCCGGCCGGATCCTGCTGATCGGTCCAATCTTTGATCGTGTCTTGAATCCCGGCTCGCAAGGCAAAACGATCCAATTGGTCAGATTGCCGTTTACTGGGCGCTTTCTTGATCTCGCACAGCTGGTCCCGTCGCATTTTCAAAATCCTTGGACGATGGTCGCCTTCGCTCTGGTGACCGCGACTGTCCTGAAAGGGATCTTCGACTACGTTGGCACTTACCTCGTGAACTACGCCGGATTTGGCATGATCACCGATCTGCGCGACAGCCTTTATAACGCGATCTTGCGCAGTTCGGCGGCATTCTTCACAAAGCACACCACGGGCACGCTGCTCTCGACCATCATTAACGATATCGAGAAGGTGCAATTTGCGATGTCGAGTGTTCTGTCCGAATTCCTGCAACAGTTTTTTACATTTATCTTTACTGCGGCGGTCGTAATTCTGCTGGGAGGCAAGCTCGCCTGGGTGCTGTTATTGTTCGTTCCTGCGATTCTGTATTCCTCGAAAAAAATCGGCAGGCAGGTACGCAGTAAAACGCGAGGTGGACAAGACAAGCTCGCTGAGATCCAGAACATTCTTCATGAGACCATTACCGGCAATCGCATTGTCAAAGCGTTCGGAATGGAAAAGTGGGAAATCGAGCGCTTCCGCGGGGCCGCGCGACGATTGTTCCGGGCCAACCTTCGTGTCGTGGCGGCCTTCGCCATCAGTTCTCCGCTCATGGACATTCTCGGCGCAGTCGCCATCGCTCTGCTGCTGCTCATGGGCCGAGACCAGATTAACCATCACGTTTTCACGGCGGGAACTTTCCTGGCCTTCATTGTGGCCGTCTTCAAGCTCTACGACCCAGTGCGCAAGTTCGCGCTTTTCAATAACAATTTTCAGCAGGCTGTGGGGGCCTCGTCCGAAATTTTCCGTTTCATGGACATGGAAAATGAGGTGCGAGAGAAGCCCTATGCCAAGCCCATGGGTAGGTTTACGCGGACCATCCGTTTTGTCGACGTGTCCTTCTCCTATGAAAACGTATTAGATTCTCCCATTGTATTGCACAACATCAACCTCGAGGTGCGGGCAGGCGAAGTACTGGCGGTCGTGGGATCGAGTGGCGCGGGCAAGAGCACTTTGGTGCACCTGATCCCGCGATTTTTTGACGTTAGCGGTGGACGAATTCTGATTGACGACAAGGATGCGCGCGATGTGACACTGGATTCGCTGCGTTCCCAGATCGGGATTGTGACCCAGGAAACCGTGCTGTTCAACGACACGGTGCGGAACAATATCGCCTATGGCCAGCCGCATGTTTCGCAGAGGGAAGTGGAAGCAGCGGCGCAGACGGCGCGGGCACACGAATTCATTCAGGGGCTGCCCGAGGGCTACAACACCATGATTGGAGAGCGCGGCGTTCGGCTTTCGGGCGGCGAACGCCAGCGCATCGCGATCGCGCGCGCGCTCCTGAAAAATGCTCCCATTCTAATTCTCGATGAAGCGACATCCGCTCTCGACAGTGAATCGGAGTCGCTGGTGCAGGCGGCACTGCAAAATCTTATGAGTGGGCGTACTGTGTTTGTAATCGCTCATCGGCTCTCCACGGTGCGACGTGCCGATCGCATCGTAGTACTCGACAATGGCACGATCAGCGATATCGGCTCCCATGAGGAACTGATGCAAAGAGCAGGAACATACCGGCGGCTCTATGAATTGCAGTTTGCGGAAGCCGATGCGCCAAAGCTGGCTGTCCCTTGAACTTTTGATACTTGGTTGACGAACTCTATGCCACTTCGCTCCATGACGGGCTTCGCGCAGGTCAAAGGCCGAGTCAACGCTCAACTCGGCTTTGCGCTATCGTTAAAATCCGTGAATCATCGCTTTTTGGACCTACACTTCCGGCTGCCTTCCGATACCGATTCGCTCGAGATGAAGCTGCGGAGGATTCTGAAAGACAAGCTGGCGCGTGGTCACGTGGAAGTGATCCTCAACCTTGACCGCGCCGGTGCGAATGGTGTCGCGCTCAACCGGCAACTCATCGCCGGCTACATCCAGGCATTCCGCGCCGCGGCCGATGAATTTTCCGTGGACGGTGAACCCGACCTCAACGTGGTTTTGAGAATGCCCGGAGCCATGGATGCGGGCGCGGAAAAATCGTCGGACGAACTCGAAGCCGCTGTACTGGCTCAAATGGACGAGGCGCTCTCCCGGCTGAACGCGATGCGGGAAGAAGAAGGCCTCAGCATCAACAGCGAGTTACGTGCGCGCATGACGAATCTGGAAAATGCCGCGGCCGGCGTAGGAGTTCATCGCAACACTATTCTGCGCAGCTATTCGGACCGCTTGCATTCGCGTATGCAGGAGTTGCTCGGCGCGCAGGTAGACAAAGAGCGAATCCTGCAGGAAGTTGCCGTACTCGTCGATCGCAGCGACATTCAAGAGGAATTGGTGCGGCTGCACGCGCACGTCAGGCATTTTCTCGGGTTGCTCGACCAGGGCGGCGAGGTGGGCAAGAAGTTGGACTTCCTGCTTCAGGAAATGAACCGCGAAGCCAATACGATGCTTTCCAAGACCTCGGGACTGGCGGGCGAGGCCCTCAAGATTACCGAGATGGGCCTACTCATGAAATCGGAGATCGAAAAATCACGCGAGCAGGTGCAGAACCTGGAATGAGCATCGTTTACATCGTTTCCGCGCCTTCTGGTTCGGGCAAATCCACTCTGGTCAACGAACTGTTCAAAATGGTTCGTCATCTGGACTTCTCGATTTCCTACACCACTCGCCCGCCGCGAGGAAGCGAGCAGAACGGCAAGGAATATTTCTTCGTTTCCCGCGAGGAATTCGAAGCCATGATTTCGGCGGGTGAGTTTCTGGAGCACGCTGAGGTTTTCGGAAACTACTACGGAACCGCTACGCGTTTCTTACGCGAGGCTGAAACTCGCCACAACGACCTGTTGCTCGACATCGACGTACAGGGCGCCAGCCAGGTCAAGCTGTCAATTCCCGACGCGGTAAGCATCTTCATTCTTCCGCCCGATCGGGAGAAACTCGAGTGGCGCCTGCGCAACCGCGGACTCGACTCCGAAGCGGTGATCCGTCGCCGGTTGGACACGGCCCGACGAGAGATTGAGAATTACTCGAAATACGACTACATTTTAGTTAACAACCTGCTTGAGCAATCCGCCGACCAGCTTAAGGACATCGTGCTGTCGGTGAGGCTGCAGCGAAGCGGGGCGGAGATTTCCGGCGAGGAAAGACGGCAACTGGAAACCGCACAAGCTTGCCGGCTGGAACAAGCTCGCGAGCGAGTGCAGCCGATCTTGGCTTCGTTTAACCTGCAGATGGCAAAAAGCTCGTAAAAGCTTCGGGGGAGAGAGTATGAAATTAGTGGAAGGTTTCGACAGCAACTACCGTTACATCCTGGTAGCGGCGAGGCGGGCACGGCAACTCCAAGGCGGCGCACCTCCGGTGATCGATACCGGATCGCGCAAACCTTGCCGCATCGCACAGGATGAAATCAAGGCTGGCAAGGTGAAATGGCTGATTCCGGAGATTCCGAAATTGCCTATCGTGGCTGCCGCCGAGTCTTTGAACAAAGTCTTCGCCGAAGACGCGTAGATTCTGCTTGGCATTGCCATTCCGCGCTGCGATTCCTGGCTGGTTTCGCTGGAGCTGTGAGTGCCCAACGGCCAGCTTCGTAGACGCGGTGTGGATTTTGCGCTCGCCAGCGGTAGCAATTCGATACGCGCGGCTAGATGTTGAAGTCTTGGCCCCGTTCTTCCTCCTATGAAGATCGCCTTGGGTGTCTGCGGCGGAATTGCAGTCTATAAGTCGGCGGAAATCGTCCGTCTTCTGCAAGAACGCGGCCTTCGTGTTCAAGTCGTAATGACGCGCGCGGCGCAGGAATTTGTTCGCCCTCTCACCTTCGCCGCCCTTTCCGGAGAAAAAGTCATTACCGACCTGTTCGGCTCTGACGAATCGCAGGCCAGCGTCGAGTCCGCCATTGAACACATCGCGATCGCGCAGGCCATTGATGCTCTGCTGGTGGCTCCGGCCACGGCCGACGTGCTGGCGCGCTTTGCGCAAGGAATCGCGAACGACTTTCTCACCACTCTTTATCTGGCCACTACGGCTCCCGTGGTCGTTGCTCCGGCAATGAACGTCAACATGTGGGATCACGCTGCCACGCAAGCGAATCTGGAAGTCCTCCGGAAACGTGGCGTTCGCATTGTCGAGCCCGGCCAAGGCTATCTGGCGTGCGGCATGACGGGTCCGGGACGACTTGCCGAAAACGAAACCATCGTGGCAGCGGTCATGGAAGCGCTGGGAGCCTCACAGGATCTAGTGGGCGAAACGGTCCTGGTAACGGCCGGCCCGACGCGTGAGAGGATCGATCCGGTTCGGTATTTAACGAACCGATCCAGCGGTCGCATGGGCTATGCCATTGCCGAGGCGGCCCTGCGTCGTGGAGCTCGGGTATTGCTGGTAAGTGGACCAACAGCGGTTGCCACTCCCGGCGGAGTTGAAGTCACCCGCGTCGTGACGACGGAAGAGATGCTGGAGGCGGTCTTGAATCTGCTGCCGGAGAGTACCGTCGTAATCAAAGCGGCAGCTGTGGCCGACTTCCGGCCTAGGGCCGCGGCGGAGCAAAAGATCAAGCGCAAGGGCGAAATGACGTTGGAACTGGAGCCGACCGCGGATATTCTGGCGGAGGTGGCGCGCCGCAAGACTTCCCAGGTCGTTGTTGGTTTTGCGGCGGAGACGGAGAACATTCTGGAAAACGCGCGCAAGAAACTGACAACGAAGTCGCTCGATGCCATCGTGGTCAACGACGTTTCGCGCGAGGGCGTTGGTTTTGATTCCGACCGTAATGCCGTCACGATCATTTCGCACAACGAAGTTGTCGAGGTTCCCGAGACCTCGAAATGGGAAGTTGCCCATCGCGTGCTCGACCAGGTCGTAAAGCTGCGGAAACGCAGCAGCGTACCAGCCCCGAAATAATTCCTGCACGGAGACACAGAGAGGAACGCTTCCTCTTTCTTCTAATTTCTCCCGTGTCTCTGCGTCTCCGCAGTGAAAATGTTGCTATCCTTATCTGCAATGTCCTACGCCCTTGACCCCGAACTGCGCCGCGCATTGGCTGCGCGTATCCGCTACTACAACGAGATGGGGATCTACGATTTTTACCGGCAGCCAGTGTCTGCTCTTGTCAATAAAGCATCCACGTCAATACCGCTGGACGAAGAAGGGAACGTGCCTTCACGACACACACCAGATCCAGGAGAAGAAATGAGTCCACGGAAAGCCACAGCGGTCGCGGTGCCGAGCGCTGTTGACGAGAATATTTTCGAAGTCATCGCTGCAAAGCTTGAGCAGAGTGTGAGCGACCCAGTCAAGGCGCTCAAGATCATCCGCGAAGACCTGGGCGACTGCACGCGTTGTGTGCTGCACAGGCAGGGACGCAAGCAGATCGTATTTGGCGTGGGCGATCCCAAAGCCGAATTAATGTTCGTCGGCGAGGGTCCGGGGGCCGACGAAGACGAAAAGGGCGAACCCTTCGTGGGACGCGCCGGGCAACTGCTCAACAACATGATCAAAGCAATGGGGATTGAGCGGGAGCAGGTCTATATCGCAAATATCGTGAAGTGCCGTCCACCGGGCAATCGCACGCCCGAGCGCGAAGAATGCGAAACCTGCTCGCCCTTTCTGATGCGGCAAATCGCAGTGGTCAAACCGAAGGTGATCGTGGCCCTGGGAGCCACCGCCGCCAAAACACTGCTGGCAATGAATTCCTCGATGATGCAACTGCGTGGGCGCTTTTACGATTTCAAGCCAGCGGGCATGCGCGGTACCGATGAATGGGATGGATGCAAGCTGGCCGTCACCTACCATCCCGCGTTTTTGCTGCGCGATCCGCGGCAGAAAGGCGAAGCCTGGAAGGACTTACAGATGGTGATGAAAGAGTTGGGGCTGAAGGCGCCGAAAGCGAACGCGTAGGGACAGCCGCCCCGGCTGTCCAGCTGGGCAACGCACGCAGCCACGAATTCGCTGTTATATCCTTCCAGTTACATGCCTCTCTTTTGCGACGTAGCCCTCGCCGTGCCGCTTGACATGGTGTTTACCTACGCCATCCCCGCTGGGATGGAGCCGGTAGTCGGCGGGCGGGTGCTGGTGCCTTTCCGGCAACAGCGGCTGTCGGGCATTGTCGTCGAGCTGCATGACCTTCCGCCGCAGGTCAAAACAAAGAAAGTCATCGAAGCTCTCGACCTCGCACCCGTTCTCGACCTGCATCTCCTGAAACTTGGGAAGTGGATTGCCGATTATTACCTCGCGCCGGTGGGCGAGGTGTTTCGCACCATGCTGCCCCTCGCGGCGGAGTTCAAGCGCGCAGTTGCCTACCGCATCACCGATCACGGGCGGATGGCTCTTCACACGGCCGGATTGTCGGGCTCTCCGGCGCGGTCGCAACGCACGCCGGAGCAGCAGCTCGTCGAGTTTCGGGTGCTTGATTATCTCTCCGAGAGGGACGGTGTGCGCGAAGAGAGTTTGCGTAGCGGCGCGCGTGCCTCCAAGGCGTTGCTCGCCGGGATGGTACGGAAGAAGTGGATCGCGCGCGAGGATATCTCGGCGGCGCGGGATGCGACGCGGGTGGTGAAAGTGTCCGTGATGCTGGGAGCCGAAGCGGCGAAGCCTTCGCCCCCGCTAGAAGAGGGAGTCGCTCGTCCCCACACGAAGCTCAATGAAAATCAGCGTACTTTGATTGAAACTTTAGCGGCAGCGGGCGGACGATTGCCCGTCGAAACTCTGCGCGGACTCGAGATCCCGCGCACGACACTCGCTACGCTGGTCCGGCGCGGGCTCATCGAACTGATCGATGAACCGGAAGACTTCACGACATCCAAACTTAAGCCGCGGCAATCTCCATTTGAGTTTGAGTTCAGCGCGGCGCAGAAGGGAGCGTTGGCGAAGATTGGCGAGGCCGTCGCCGCGCGCAAATTCGGCGGCGTATTGCTGCACGGCATCACGGGCTCTGGAAAAACAGCGGTCTATCTTGCCTGTATGCGCCAAGTTTTGGATGCGGGCAGGTCATCAATTCTGCTGGTTCCTGAAATTGGCTTGACTCCTGCCGTGGCGGCCGACCTGCACCAAGTGTTTGGCGATGAAGTGGCGATTCTGCATTCGGGTCTTTCGGACGCGGAGCGGGCCGAGCAATGGCATCGCATTCGGCGGGGGGAGGCGCGGGTCGTCGCCGGAACGCGGTCGGCGGTCTTTGCGCCGGTCAGCGATCTGGCGCTCGTAATTGTCGACGAAGAGCAGGACTCATCCTACAAACAGGAAGAAACGCCGCGCTATCACGCGCGCGATGTGGCGGTGATGCGGGCAAAAATGGCCGCGGCAACCGTTGTGCTCGGTTCGGCCACTCCGTCGCTTGAGTCTTACTACAACGCCAAGAAGAATAAGTATGCGCTCGTCGAACTGCCCGACCGCGTGGAAAATCGTCCACTGCCGCAAGTCGAGATTGTTGACATGCGACAGGAATTTCAGGAAACGGGCCAGGAGCAGGTGATCTCTCGCAAGCTGGCGGAGGAAATTCGCGAACGGTTGGAGAAAAAAGAGCAGGTCATGGTGCTGCTCAACCGGCGCGGTTATTCTCCGGGGGTATTGTGCCGCGCTTGCGGCAAGACGTTGCAGTGCAAGAACTGCGCCGTTTCAATGACGCATCACAAGCGCGAGGGCAAGATGGAGTGCCACTACTGCGGGCACGTCGAGCACATCCCGAACAAGTGCGCGCAATGCGGCAGCGAGTACGTATATTTTGTCGGCACGGGCTCGGAAAAGCTGGAGGAGTTGCTCCACGGCATGTTTCCGCAGGCGCGAATCGGACGGCTGGATCGCGACACGGTGCGCGGGCGAGAAGATTTTGAGCACGCGCTCAACGCTCTGAATGAAGGCGCGCTCGACATGCTGGTGGGCACGCAGATGATCGCGAAGGGGCATGATATTCACGGCGTGACGCTGGTTGGAGTGGTGGGGGCAGACTCGGCTTTGGGCTTGCCCGATTTCCGCGCGGCGGAACGAACCTTTCAGTTGTTGACGCAAGTCGCGGGGCGAGCGGGTCGCGGACAGGCTCCGGGGAAGGTCGTGTTGCAGACTTATTTTCAGGATCACTACGCGGTGCAGTTTGCGGCGCGGCACGATTTCGCGGGCTTCTACGAGAAAGAGTTGCAATTTCGTGCCTGGATGCACTATCCGCCCTACAGCGCAATTGCGAACGTGCTGATCCGCAGCGAAAAGTTAGACGAGGCGCTGACATGGTCGGGCGAACTCGGACGCTGGTTCGAGAAGACGCGGCACGAGGGCATTCGCGTGCTCGGCCCGGCGGCGGCTCCCATTACGCGTTTGAAGCGCGACTACCGCTATCACTTCATTTTGAAGTCTCCCAGTCGCGAGAAGATGAATGCTTTGTTGCGGTTGATGCTGGCCGAAGCGGCAGCGCGAAAGATTCCGCGCACACAAGTGATTGTGGATGTCGATGCGGTATGGTTAATGTAGGGCTGCGCTTAGCGGGGAAAGAGCGCCCACGGGGCCAACATCGAAATCATTTGCGATGCAGCAAGTGGCGGGATTTGTCGCGGACATAGTGAGCAACGTCAATGCCGACATCGCGTATCGCCGGCCACCTCTCGCGCCCAGAAGCGCCGGTGATTGGAGTTGGGGTGAATGCCAAGGAGAGCATAACGATGGCAGACACCGCCAGCAACTTCCGTCTCGGAGAAATCTGTTGCCGGCTCGGAGTCGGCGGATGCTGGCTGGTGAGCCACAAGACTACGGCCCAGATCAGCCAACCCATCCAGCAGTATTTCGCCAGGGGAACGAGCGCAATTACAACCGCCAGAGATACCCGCCGGTGCAGTTTGGGAAACACGGAAAATAAAATATGGCCGCCGTCGAGTTGGCCGCCGGGCAACAGATTCAGGGCGGTCGCGAACATTCCTACCCAACCCGCAACCGCGATCGGATGCAGCGACAACGAGGTTACAGGAACATCGAGATGCAGCAGGCGTGCAGCGAGATAAAAGGCCGGGGGAAATCCCGGCTCATTGTCGAGTGGACCCAAGAACATGAGCGGGTGAGATAAATTAAGCCCCACCAGAACCGCCGCACAGGACGGGATAAAACCGGCAATCGGACCCGCAATCCCGATATCAAACAAGGCCGCGCGCGTCGGGATCGAACTCTTGATGCGGATGAACGCTCCGAACGTGCCGATCAAGCTGGGAAATGGTATGAAGAATGGCAAAGTGGCCTGGACATGATAGTGCCGGGCGTAAAGATAATGTCCCATCTCGTGGGCGAGCAGAATGAACATCAACGCCAGGGAAAACGAAAGCCCCTGCATCAGCCGGGCCGGAGACTGCCACATCCACTGGATGGGGAACAGGGGAATGTTCTCATCGTTGAACGAGAAAGCCGGTTGGTGAAGCGCGAAATTGGCGTAGATCCGAGCGCCCACGGTGAGCGTACTGAGGAACGTAGCTGCGAGCAGCAGGAGATGCAGTCCCCAGCGTTGACGCGGAGGCGGGAGGACCCAGACGGCGGGTTGGGGCGGCTGTTCCCATTCAAGGGAGCTCGCGGAAGGGGACGATGTTTCGGACATAGGAACCTGAGAGGCCAGAGATAATAGGTCAGATGCAGAGTTCGAGACCCATTGCAGTCCATACCTCTGCAATCCGACCTCGAACCTCAGACCTCGCAAGAGCTGCTAGTCAATCGACTGCAGTTCCTTGCCCGGTTTGAAGCGCACGGCCTTTCCCGGCGGAATGGAAACTTCAGCGCCGGTGCGCGGATTCCTTCCAATGCCGGTCTTGCGAGGGCGCACGTTGAAAACACCAAAGCCGCGGAGCTCGATGCGGTCTCCCGTCGAGAGCGCTTTCTTCATGCTCTCGAAAACAGTTTCGACGGCAAGCTCCGCTTTGGTCTTGGTAATTCCGGTGCGGTTAACGACTTCGTTGATGATGTCGAGCTTAATCAAAGGCAGCCCCTGTATCCCGAGGTTTTGTGTAGCTCAAGTTATTGATGCTAAGGGAGATAGTAAAGATTGTCAACCGGGGGATCAATCTCGTAATATGGCAGCACCAGCCGGAAGACATTTTGTAATTTTGTAATCTGCTAATTTTTGTAATTTGAAAACCGTCGCGGCCGAAGTTCCTCTCGCGCGACCCGCTTTTAAATTGCCGGATTACGAAATTACCCGATTACCAAATCCCAAAGGAGTTTCATGATCAAAAGTGACCGCTGGATCCGGCGCATGGCGCAGGAGCACGACATGATTAATCCGTACTCGGAAAAGCAGGTGAGCCAGGGAGTGATCTCCTATGGTGTGTCGAGTTACGGATATGACCTGCGGGTGGCCGACGAGTTTAAAATTTTTACCAACGTCAACAGCACGATTGTCGATCCGAAACATTTCGACGAGCGCTCGTTTGTGACGGTCACGGCGGACGTGGCGATTGTGCCCCCGAACTCGTTTGCCTTGGCGCGCTCGGTGGAATACTTCAAGATTCCGCGCGACGTGCTGACCATCTGCGTGGGCAAGTCAACCTATGCGCGTTGCGGCATCATCGTAAACGTCACGCCCTTTGAGCCAGAGTGGGAAGGCTTCGTGACGCTCGAAATTTCGAACACTACGCCCCTGCCGGCGAAGATTTACGCCAACGAAGGCCTCTGCCAGATTCTCTTCTTCCAGTCCGACGAAGTGTGCGAGACCAGCTACAAGGATCGCAAAGGGAAATATCAGGCGCAGAAAGGGATTGTGCTGCCGAAGCTGTAAAACCTGAGTGCAGGTTCAACCGAGCCCGAGGAGGGTAGATTTTGGACGATCAGGGGAGAGCAGGATGCCTACGTTCAACGCCGCCAAACTACTGAAGGGCGAGAAGAAGAAGTGGTATGACAGCGAGAGAAATACGGCTGAACTGTTACGAGCCGTGGTCGAAGCTAAGAACAAAAAGCCGCTTTCCGGTGAGGATATCTGGCACCTCCTTCAACTCACCTGGTGCACAAAAGCGGAGGATCACTGGAAAAGGCTCAAGATTCCGGCACTCCACGATTTGTTCGAGCGAGACAAGCCGTTCTCGCCGCCAAGCGATGCAGCCCGCGGAGACGTTCTCAAAGCAATGTCGCTGCCGAAGAGAGTCGCCGAGGCCGCCGCAAACCCCACCGGCAATATTGACCTGTACAAGGCGTACCGAAATTCATCGAAGGATTGGTGCGAAGAACACGAAACCAAATTGCGCGACATAATCCGAGAAGCTTTTCACTTGGCGAACGAGCAAGGGAGATTAGCGTTGGCAGACAAGATCGACCGTCTGCCCAAGGTGCCAACTCCATCAGGCGCCAGGCACAAAAGTCCAGGCGATGTCCTAACACCCCTAGTTGCATTCCTCGATCCTCACAGGCGGTTTCCGATGATAAACCAGAGAAAGGAAGTGCAAGCTCTGCTTGCCCAATGGGAGTTGAGAGGCCGCAACCTGAAGGAACAAGTACTGGGTATGACGCGTTCAATCGGGAGGTTCGGTATCTCGGATGCCTTCGTGCTCGACGTATTGGCGGACGAGATTAAGAAGATTGCTCCCGAGCTCAATACCCCAATCGAGGTCAGAGCCGTAAAGCCTGCTTCGGGCTCGCCGCTACCGGATTTTGATGCTGCCGAACGGGAATATTTCCACCAAGCGGGCACAGTCCGTTACCGGCATCGTCACGATAAGATGACGACTGAGCTGAAGAAGATACTGCATGGGTTCAAATTGACTCAGGGATCAAGACCCGATTGTCGCTGGGATGTACTCATCGAGCGCTACGATGCAACAGGCCGTGACTTGCTACTGGAAGTGAAACCTGATCCAGAAAAAGCTGCGATTCGTATCGCAGTTGGACAGCTCTTTGATTACCGTCGTTTCGTCCCACGGCCTGCGGCAACTGACATCGCCCTATTGACCATCGGAGCCCCTGATAAGCTGTACCGTCAGCTCCTGGTTAACGAGTTGCAAATCTCCTCGATCTGGTTCACTGACGAAGATTGCTCCGATTTGAATGGAAAAGGACCCTTCTGGGAAGCATTGAAGGAAACGCTCGCTACGCTGGCGAACCTTTAAGAAGTGTGAAGCGGGCCCCAACCCGGAGAGCCTAGAGCCTACTTCCGCCCGTTCTCGCCCTCTTTGAACATGTACTTAATCGCGGGTTTGTAGATCATCAGGTTGGCGGCGCCATTGCGGTTCAGTTTGATGCAGTGCTTGTCGTACCACTCGATATAGCCGTGGACTTCCTCGCCGTCGCGTAGCACGACAACCATGGGAGTCTTCGACTGCATCTGCTTCTGATAATAGAAATTTTCGGCGTTGGTCTGCTCGGTGGGAACTACTTTCTTGGCCGGGGCGCCAGCGGAACGGTCGCGATCCCTGTCGCGGTCTCTGTCCCTATCCCTGCGGTCGGCGGGAGCGTGGCTGAGGCCATGGTTGTTGTGCGCGCCATCGACGCGAGTAAGGGTCGGGCGAATCAATTTGCGATTCGCAAAGCTGTCTTGGTCCGCAGTTGATTCAACTGGCATGGAGTCGAGCGTATCTTTCAAAATGCACCACCTGCACGCTGGGCGGGCAAAATATACCACAACACTCGAGCCTGAGATTGTGGGTCCAGAGGTGTGAACTGAGGGTACGGTATCACAGCAAGCGGGAAAATGACAATATTTTGTGCAGTGGACTCCGTGCACCCGCCGCACACATACCCTGAGAGGGCTCCCGGCTCTCCCGCCTGCAGCCTGCATTAGCGTTTTAATCTGCCGTTGAGCGCCCCACTCTCACCCACTCGAAATCACGAGACGCGTTCGAGGGCGGTGGCAAAGGCATCCAGCGAAAGGGATCGAAGGAGATTGCGGCGCAGGCCGCGCTCGACTTCGCCCAGGCCCTCGGCGGCTCGCTGCACCCAGGCAAAATCGGCTGCTTCGGCCATCTTTCTCAGTTCGCCCAGAATGTCAGTATTTCGCACCAGCGGTACCGCGCCGGACTGCAGGAAAATCAGGTCTTCGAGCAAAGAGTAGAGGGTGCGGAAGAGAGCTTCGACCTTAGCGCGGCCTTCGGCTCCTGAGCGATAGCTCTCCGTGGTCTTGAACAACTCACTGTGATCGCCACTGCCGAGCGCGGACTTCAACAGGATGAGCGCATGGCTCCGGGCGGCGATATAGCTTTCGAGATCGAAGGACAAGGCACGTCCGATGGCTCCTTCGCTGAGACGTGCGACCAGCGCGCGCTGCCGGGCATCCCAAGCGGGACGAAATTGAGCGAGCCGGGTTTCAATCTCCGCCGAAGGAAGCGCGCCGAGATGAAAGGTCATGGAGCGGGAACGAATCGTGGGCAGCAATTCTCCTGTATTTTCGGTGAGCAGAAAAATGCTGGCGAACTCGGGCGGCTCTTCCAGAACCTTGAGCAATGAGTTGGCGGCTTCTTTCATGAAGGCCGAACTGGTGAAAATATAAACGCGCTCGCGAGCCTCGCCGGGCCGGTAGTAGATCGTTTCAATCACGTGGCGAACCTGGTCCACCTTGATCATCATCTGCGGCGGATCGGGCGGAACAATGAGGACGTCGGGATGGGTCTGGACGAAGAGGCGCGTTTCTTTTTTGTCCGTTTCGCGAAGGTTTTCGCGAGCCTCGACGGCCTCGGCGAAGCGGGCGTCGAGGTCCGCCGACTGGGCGATGCGCGTGCAGTTGGAGCAGCGTCCGCAAAAATCGGGCAAAGCATCGATCAAAGGCTCTTTCTCTTCTGCTGCTGCCGCAATATCAAACAAGCCGCCTGTCGCTTCCTCGGAGTTTGCCGCTTGAGCCGGCCTCTTCAGGCAATTCATGGCGCGGGCGAGCATGAGAGCTAGTGTGTACTTGCCCGATCCGTGCGCTCCGGAAAGTATGACGGCGTGTGGGAAGCGCTTTCGCGCCAGCATCTCGCGCATGCGATGGACAGTTTCCGGATTGCCGGCAAAATCAGAAAAGGGCATAGAGAAACATTTGGTAATTTGCAATTCAGTAATCTGAAAACCCTATTTGGGCTTCCGTGCTTTTTGAAATTACAAAATTACAATTTACACAATTACAAATTCCTTAAATCTTCAATTTTTTTCGCAGCAACTCCATGATAACCGCGTGAGTCTCACTCGGAGTGCCGCGAGCATCGATGACATGGACACGGTGCGGCTCGCGGGCCGCTATGGCCAAATACCCGTGCCGGACGCGTCCAAAAAAAGCTCGATTTTCCTGCTCAAAGCGGTTCTCGTCTTTGTCTGAACTTTTGTCGGAACCTTTTTCCGAGCGCGCCATTTTATGTTTCCGATTGCGACGCCGCGCGCGCTCTACGCTAAACGCCACGTCGTTATCGAGCATGATCGTCAAATCGGGCTGCAGGTTGCCGCAGAGAATCTCATGCATCTGCAATACCGCCCTCGATCCCAGCTTGCGCCCCCCGCCTTGATAGGCTTCGGTGGAATCGGTAAAACGGTCGCAAAGCACGATGCGCCCCTGGGTCAACGCAGGCAGAATCACTTCATGAATATGCTGCGCCCGCGATGCGAACATGAGCGCCATCTCGGTCAGCGGAGAAAGTCCCGCGGTCGCCGAATGCAGCAAGACTTCGCGGATTTTTTCGCCTGTCGCAGTCCCGCCTGGCTCGCGAGTGACGGTCACGGATAGGCCGTGAGCGCGCAACGAACGCGCTAACTTCTCAAGCTGGGTGCTCTTGCCGCTGCCATCGAGCCCTTCAAAGGTGATGAATTTTCCGCGCCCGGTCACGCTCAAAATCATAGCAGGCGTGCGGGCTATAAACTCCCGCGGCGAATCAACCGAACCGTCGAGCTGGTATATTAGCGTACGGTTTCGAAGCACATTGTGCGTGGAACAGCGCTACTCACTGGAGGATTCATGGGATCACGTTTCAGCGGCGGGATTTTTTTGTGTCTTGCTCTGGTTCTTTTGTCGTCGTTTCCGGTTTTTGGAGCCCAGGCTCCGACCGTCACTCTCTCCGTGGACGCGTCGGAAGCGCCGCGCAAGATCTTCCACACGCAAATGCGCATCCCGGCCAAACCGGGAACCCTTACGCTGTACTACCCCAAGTGGATTCCGGGCGAGCACGGGCCAACCGGCCCCATCACCGATTTGACCGGATTGAAATTCAGCGCCAGCGGAAAAACGTTGTCATGGCGCCGCGATCTGCTAGACGGCTATACCTTTCACGTGGAGGTGCCGGAGGGCGAGAGCGAAATTGCTGCAAGTCTCGACTACGCCTCCCCCGCAAGCGCCGAGCCTGGATACAGCTCAGGCATGGCCGCGACAGAAAAATTGTACGTCGTCAATTGGAACACATTGCTCCTTTATCCCGCCGGATACCCTTCGGACCAACTCACTTACGACGCCAGCCTCCGCTTGCCTGCGGGATGGAAATTTGGCACGTCATTGCATGTGTCTGGCACGGTAGGCACCGACAACGAGATTCATTTTGCGCCCGTTTCGCTGACCATGTTGGTGGATGGCCCTGTCCTCGCCGGAGAGTACTTGAAAGTTGTGCCGCTCACAACGCCCGGCGAAGATCCACCCGCCGAAATCGACATCGCCGCCGACAGCGCCGCCGCGCTGAACGCTCCAGACGAAGTATGGGAGCATTACCGCAACCTGGTGAAGCAAGCCGGGATTCTGTTCGGCGCACATCACTATACCAACTACCACTTTCTGCTGACGCTGAGCGATCACGTCGCGCACTTCGGTCTGGAACATCACGAGTCGAACGACAGTCGGATCAACGAGCGGTCACTGGTGGAAGAGAGCGGAAGGAAGGTAACCGCTGGACTGCTGCCGCACGAATATGTTCATTCCTGGAACGGCAAGTACCGTCGCCCAGCCGATCTGGCGACTCCCGACTACGAACAGCCCATGCAAACCGATCTGCTCTGGGTGTATGAAGGCTTGACCTCCTACCTCGGAGACATGCTGACCGCTCGCAGCGGAGGAAGAACGCCCGCACTGGCTCGCGATTCGCTGGCAGAGTTAGCAGCGGATCTCGACTTTCGCTCGGGCCGCGTCTGGCGCAATTTGCAGGATACCGCCGACGGCGTTCCCACCATGCAGAACGCTCCCCGAGCCTGGGAAGACTATCGTCGCCCGCTCGATTATTACGACGAAGATGTGCTCAATTGGCTGGCGGCGGATGTGATTATCCGGCAGCAAACCAAGGGAAAGAAGTCGTTGGACGATTTTTGCAAACTGTTTCATGGAGCGCCGGGTGGCGCACCGATGGTCAAAACCTACACGTTCGACGATGTCGCGAACACGCTGAACCAGGTTGTTTCGTACGACTGGCGCGGGTTTTGGGCGGAGCGGCTTACGAACCACGGTCCTGGCGCTCCGCTTAGCGGAATCGAGGGCAGCGGATGGAAGCTGATCTACGACGAGACGCCTTCGGAATTGGAGCGCGCTGGCGATCCGGAGGAAAAGTCGATTAATGCGCATTACTCGGTCGGGTTGCTGTTCGGAAGCGACGGCGAAATTCGAGATACGGTGGAGGGCATGATCGCAGCAAAGGCTGGAATCGGTCCGGGAATGAAAGTCTTAGCCGTAAACGGCCGCCGTTTTTCGCCGGACGTATGGCATGACGCCTTGCGAGCGTCGAAGACTAGCACAGCGCCGCTTGAACTGATCGTGGAAAACACCGACTACTTCCGATCCGTGAAACTGGAATACCACGGCGGCGAGAAGTTTCCTCACCTGGTGCGCGACGAATCAAAGCCAGATTTGCTGACGGAAATCTATCGGGCGAAGTAAAAGGTCCGTTTTTCTAATGCTGTCATCCCGAGCAACGCGAGGGATCTGCATCTTGCGGCGAACTGCAGATCCCTAGCTCCGCTCGGGATGACAAATTTATTTATGGATGGAAATGTCTTAGCTCGATGAGATCGTAGCGACGGGATCTTCGTCTTCAGTAACTGCTTCGGTAGCCGGTTCCTCCAGCATGAAACCCAGGACCTCTTGTGGAACCGGTGCACTCCACACCGGCGCAAACGATTGCCGGTGCAGCGGCGAAGGGCCATGCTCGCGCAAAGCCGCCAGATGGGGCGGTGTGCCGTATCCCTTGTTTGACGCGAGGTGGTACATGGGTAAGACGGGGTCCCAGGCGGAAATCATGCGATCGCGTTCAACTTTCGCGAGGATAGAGGCGGCAGCGATGGAAATGGAAAGCGCGTCTCCGTGAATGATCGGCTGTTGCGGGAGTTCGCAATCGAGTTTTACGGCGTCGACCAGAAGATAACTCGCAGCCGGCGATAGTTGCTGAACTGCCTGGAGCATGGCGAGACGCGAAGCCTGATAGATATTGATTTGATCGATGCGGGCGGAATCGACGGCGGAGATGGCCCATGCGATCGCGTGCTGGCGAATCAGGAGTGCGAGTTTTTCGCGGCGCTCGGCCGGAAGCAGCTTGGAATCGCGCAAACCGCGAATGCGGTGCGCCGGATCGAGAATGACGGCCGCAGCGACGACTGGGCCAAACAGAGCCCCGCGGCCAACTTCATCGACTCCGGCAACGAGGGTCGCGCCCGCAGCCCACGCGAGCTTCTCAAACTTGAGTGTGCAGCGCAATTTTTTCAGCAGGCGCAACTTGGCTGCAGAGGCGGAGACTTGGTCTGCTTTCGATGACTTAGAAGTACGCGCGGACTTGGACACAGCTGCTGATCAGCATCTTCGCCGAAGAAGGATTAGGAAGCAAGAGCCAGTGTGAAAGCACCCGTTGCTCAGCTTCCAGTACCCAGCGTCGATGGCTGAACTGGGTACTGGTTACTGGCACGAGTACCGTCTTACTGCTGTTCGACTTCTTTCAGGCGCGCCGCTTTGCCCTTGAGCCCGCGCAGATAGTAAAGTTTGGCCCGGCGAACCTTAGCAGAGCGCAAGACATCGATCTTGTCGATGACCTTGGAGTCGAGAGGGAAAATACGCTCCACGCCCTGGCCAAAACTGATCTTGCGGACGGTGAAGCTCGGTTGTGCACCGCGCTTGCGCGCAATGACGACGCCTTCGAACGCCTGCAGGCGCTCTTTTTCGCCTTCTCTGATCTTGACCAGCACCTTGATCGTATCGCCCGGGCCGAACTTCGGGAGATCGGTGCGGCGGGATTTCGCCAACAGTTTTTCGATAATCGGATTGCGCATAATTGCTTCCTTCCCAATTCTTGAGTGTCTCTTGCCGAGACGGGATTCACCCCGCCTCCTCAGCAGCTTTGCGCCAGTTTAATCTGGGCCAGCAATTCCTTGTCTTCCGCGGTCAATGAGACCCGCTCCAGCAAATCCGGACGGTTGCGCAGCGTTTTTGCCAAAGCCGTCTTTCTCCGCCAACTGCGAATCTGGTCATGGTTGCCGTTCATCAGTACTTCCGGCACCGCCATGCCGCGGTAGTCCGCCGGACGCGTGTAATGCGGATAATCCAGCAATCCACCGGAAACGCAAGTCGAACTCGGACCGTCGCCGTTCACTTCCGGCTCTCCGCTCAACGACTCGGTGAACGATTCCTGCCGCGTCGAATTCTGATTGCCGACCGCGCCCGGAATCAGCCGCGTCACCGTGTCCACAATCACCGCCGCGCCCAATTCGCCGCCGCTCAGCACATAGTCGCCAATCGAAACTTCGCGATCCGCCAAATGCTCGCTGATGCGTTCGTCCACACCCTCGTAGCGTCCGCAGATCAGGACGATTTGACCGAGCGCCGAAAGTTCCGCCGCCAGCGTTTGATCGAGCCTGCGCCCCTGTGCGGAAAGCAGAATCACTGACTGCTTTGCACCGGGCACCAGCCGCGCCTCACGCGAAGCCATGCCGCCCAGCGACTCCAAACATTCAAAGATCGGTTCCGGCTTAAGGACCATGCCCTCGCCGCCGCCAAACGGGCGGTCATCCACAGTGCGGTGCTTGTCTTTCGTAAACGCCCGCAGGTCGTGAATGCCAATTTCCACCAGGCCTGTTTCACGCGCCCGGCGTACGATTCCATAATCTAACGGCCCGCGAAAGAAGTCGGGAAAGATCGTAAGAATGTCGATCTTCATAAACCAGTTGCCGGTTGCCAGTTGCCAGCAGAACTCAAACCGCCGGTCAGTGAACGGGCCTGACCTTAATGGCAACTGGCGACTGGCTACTGTTCTTTTCGTTCACTTCCAGCAAACCTTCCGGCAAATTCATCCGCACCTGCCGTAGATTCAGATCCAGTTTTTCAAGATACGCTTCGGCGAACGGGATCTCGTACGGCAACTTGTTCCCCTGTTCCTTACTTCGAACCACCAGCAGCGGAGCTTCACCCGCTCCGAACTGCACATCCTCAATCACGCCGATCTCGCGCTGACCATCGAACACGGCGCAACCGATCAGGTCGCTCAAATAAGTCCAGCCCGGCTCCAATTCGGCCCGTTCGCTGTACGGAAGCTGAAGCTCTGCGCCCACCAGCGGCTCGGCGTCATTGATGGTCTCGACGCCCTGAAACTTCAGCACCAGAAAACTCTTATGCGGCCATAAGTCCTCGACCGTGACTTCACGGCGCTGGCCATCTTTCGTGAGCGCCCACAGCTTCATGCCTTCGCGGAAGCGTCCCGGAACGTCGGTGTGCAACTCAACCGCTGCTTCGCCGCGGCGTCCCTGTGTTTTAATGACAACTGCCAGGGTAATCCACTCGCCGCTAGCGTCCGGTGGCGCCATTCGCTGATCTTCTATTCGACGATTTCTAACGCGTAGCGCTTGTCCAGCTTCGAACCGGCCGCCGCCAGCACATTCCGCAGAGCGCGAGCAACCCGGCCAGAGCGCCCAATCACCTTACCCAAATCGGCCTCGGCCACTTCGAGTTCGATGACGGTTTCGTCTCCGTCTTCGTACTCGTCGACAAAAACTTCGCCCTTGGTTTCGACAATCGCCTTGGCGATGTACTCAATCATGGCGCGTGGGCTGACGGTGGGCTCAATCATTAGACTTTGCTCCTGAATTCAGCTCGTGAACTCGGCTCATGACTCGGATTCCCGACGCGGCGGGTAAAGGAACGGCTAGGCGACCGAAGCCGCTGCAGCCGGTGCGGGATGAGCAAGCAGTTTCTTGACGCGGTCTGAACATTGGGCGCCTTTCGAAATCCAATGCTCAATGCGTTCCCGTTTCAGGTCGAAAGTGGCCGGATTAGTGCGCGGATTGTACGTCCCCACCACTTCCACCGGGCGGCCGTTGCGCGCCAGTTCCTTTTCAATCACCACTACGCGATAGTACGGTTGTTTCCGCGCGCCAAAGCGCGCCAATCGGATCATTAACACAGACTTCAGTATCCTTTGCCCGGAAGAGTCCGGCGATGTAAAGACAAACAATTATTATGCCGGAGGCCAGCCTTTTACGCAATGGGAGCGTGGGCCAGCTTAAGCGCGGGGTTTGCGGGGACGCAACAGCAGTGCGGCTAAGGCGCCTCCGACTGAAGCGGATACGACAGCGACGAAACAGGAGACGATCTGCCCCGATAGGGTGAACAGCTCGTGAATGCTGGCCTGAACCTGGGGGTCGGCGGTGTTGGCGCCGATTCTTTGAAGGGTTGTCATCCAGAAGTCGATAATCTGCTGTTGGGCGTGAAAGGCGATGATGGCAATGGTGGTCAAGGCACCAATGGCAAAGATGACGACTCCCGCCGCCGCGCCGAGGCGCGCCCCAAACGCGACAGGTAGGATATAGCCACTCTTGCGGCGATAGAAAAAGACTGCCAGGGCGCCGATTAGCAGGATCCCGACGAATGGAATTGCTCCCACCAATATGCCCCAAGCGCCAGCCTTGAGGGCCGAGCGGGCGGCAAGAGTGCTGTCCATCGTGGTTGCAGACAGCAACGGCCGGTCAGCCTGGCCGGGGCCCGAGTCCTCCAGGGAAACTTCCGGCAACACCGAATCCACGTCACCGGCAGCGACAGAATCCGGAAGCGCGACCGGCACATGGATTTGAGGACTGCGGCATTGTGGACAGAACGGCCGGCCATCCTCGACCGTGGTCCCACAGCGTTGGCAAGTGTGCTCCACTTCCTTGAAACTAGCGCACAACGAAGCAGAAGAGCAAGGCGAAGCGTCCAGTCATTATCCGGTCATCGATGATTGAGCCTGTCAATCCCTGAATCATTCCACGCTCCATCAGATCGTTTCGTCCTTACCCGTGTGCATGCGCACATAAACAAGCGCGAAGCGGGATCCCTTATTGCTGGGCTTAACCGAGACAAGATGCTGGTTTCCTTCGGTTCCAACCTTCAGTTCCACCGAGTCTCCGCCGTCTTCCTTTCCACAAGCTACAGGCCTGGACATGTCATCCTTGCCGCTATAGTTGGCGTGACCGCTGCTCCAACTGCCGTGGCACTGGATGGGTTTGCCATACTTCTGCAGTTCTTTGTCGTAGTAAGCGATCACTTTATCCGGCGCATCATCGGAGACAAACTCCGCAGCCACCACTTTCAGCGAGAATCCGGCGATGGACAGATTCACGTTTGCGCTCTTCTTGTCATCGCTGTCGTCTTTGGGAGCAGGTTTGGCGCCGGGATAGAGCGACAGTCCGGCATCGCGAATATCGGCTTGCTCGCTGACGTGCAGATCGCCCACCGGCGACTGGATGTCAACGCGCTTATCGCCTTCCGAACCCTTGTCCACGTGCACATCTCCCATCGGAGATTGGATGTCAACGCGCTTGTCGTTATCTTTCGTGCTGATGCTGCACGCTGGCAACAGGCAGAGAGCAGCAATCAGAGCCCCCAGAGCCGGGGTTGAGGCAAAATTACGGCTGAACATTTTGACCATCGGAGGAACCTCCTGAACTGGTTTGGCTGGACCGCACCGGGCGTTCCAGACCCGCGCCTCGCGCGGCAATGTCAGGAATCGTCACCGGCAAATGCCCGCCAATCGGAATCTCGCTAAAGATCGCCTTGACGGCAGCGGTTTCGGAAACAGTCGCATTCGAAAACGCGCACACATAATTTTCGATTGCCGGGAAATCCTGGATCAGATACGGATTTCCCATTGCGAGCACGACGGTGCGGGTGGCAGCGCGGTCGAGGACCGCTGTCAGCAACGACCCCGTCGCTTCGCCCATGGCTACTGTGTTTTTCAAAACTCCTCCGGTGCCACGCGAGGCCTTTCCCGCCGTTGGAACCACATACACTGCGGCGATCACCTGCTCCGCCGCATCCACGGCTTGCAGCACCGAATCTTTCATGCCGCTGGCCGAACGTGCATCCACATAGACAATTCGAGCATCCGGCACGCGAGCGAGAAGCTGATGTTCGAACACCCGCCCTGAGTCCGTACGCATATCATCCGAAAAAATCACTGCTACTAGACGGTTGCCAGGCTCTGTCACTGTTTGATACGGAAGAGCGGCCTCCCCGGTTCCAACGGAAGTTGCACGAGACTGCAACGGAAGCACCTTGCCGTTGTCGCGAACCAGCGTGATTGCTTCATCAGCCATGTTCTGACCGGCGGCCACGTTCTCTGGCCTCGCAACCTCATTGGAAAGCTGGCTAAGGTCCACCAGGCGAGCCTTGTTCAAACCGAGAGAAGCCTTGGCTTCCAGAATCTTGCGGACAGATCGGTTGAGGCGCTGGCGGTCGACTTCGCCGCTGCGCACGGCTTGCAGCATGGCCCGGTAGCTGGCATCGAGATTCGGCGGAATGATGAGCACGTCATTGCCCGCCTTGAATGACTCGACGGCCGCACGACCGATGTCTTTCGCATACATCCGGGTCAACCCGCCCATGTCAATGGCGTCGGTAACGACCAGCCCCTTGAATCCCATTTCCTCTTGCAGAAGCCCGCTCACAATCGCCTTGGAAGTCGTCGCTACCCGGTTGGGATCCAGCGCGGGAACGGTGACGTGCGCGACCATGACAGAGTCCACACCGGCATCGATAGCCCGTTTGAAGGGCGGCAACTCAACCGCATCGAGACGCGCGCGATCGCCACTGACTTGCGCGAAACCAAGATGAGAATCGGTCGAAGTGTCACCGTGCCCGGGAAAATGTTTTGCGGTGGTCAGCATACCGCCTTCGTGAGCGCCCCGAATGTAAGCCGCTACGAGATCGCCCACCTGCTGCGGGTCTTCTCCGAAAGAACGGGTGTTGATGATCGGATTCACCGGATTGGAGTTCACATCAGCAACGGGGAAAAAATTCCAGTGCACTCCGATGGCACGGGATTCGAGCGCGGTAATGCGTCCAAAGGTTTCGACATTTTGCGGATTGCCCGCGGCTGCAAAAGCCATGGCATGCGGGAAGATCGTGGTACCCGTCAGACGCATGGACGCGCCGCGCTCAAAATCAGCGGCGACAATGAGTGGCAGCGTCGACGATTTCTGCAATCGATTGAGCAGTTCGGCTGCCACGTAGGGAGTGCTTTTGACGAGCACCGGGCCATCCACCGGAACCGTCATGATCAGGGATCCGATGTGGTACTTGCGCACGCTTTCCCGCAACTGCAGCCATTTCGGATCGGCATCGTTGAGAAACTGTGCAAGTACCTTGATGCCGAAGAGTTGACCGACTTTCTCTTCGGTCGACATTTTGCGCAAGGTGCGATCGACCCACCGTTTTCCCGCTTTGTCGAGATGAATCGCGCCAGGCCGCTGAAAATGATCCTTGCTCTTGTCTCGGGCAACGCAGGGCACGGCGAGCAGGACCGCGATCAGCAACACATGTCGAAGCATGTCATAGACAATAACAAAAGTTGAGCCGTCGCTCACGGATTCTCCCGCATTCGCCTTTCGATCATAGCTGTGGCTTCGACTTGAATCGCCGCATCGTCGCCAAACCCAGCCAGCCAGCACACATCCGGTTCACGCCGGAACCACGTCATCTGGCGCTTGGCATAGTTGCGATGCGCCTGCTGCGCCGACGCCAGCGCTGCGGCCCGATCCAACTCGCCGCGCAGAAACTGCAACGCCTGCCTGTACCCGAGTGAAGCGAGCGGACGCGCTTGTTGCCCGTACTTGTCGAGCAGCGTTGCCGTCTCCGTGATCAGCCCGTCGTCAAACATCTTCACAGCACGCCGGTTGATGCGCGCATAAAGAGCCCCGCGCTCCGGATGCAATCCGAGACGCAGGATGCGAAAACCGCGCAGCGGGTCGCGTCCCTGCTGCCAGAGTTCAGTCATACTTTTGTGAGAAATTGGGCCAGAGCCGGCGGGCGAGCCCGAAATCAGACACACCTCGATGGCTCGAATCATCTTGGGAACATCATTGGCGTGGATACGATCGGCCGCCGCGCCGTCGAGCCGCCGCAGAATGCGATGCAGGTGCCCGGTTCCTTTTTTTTCCGCGCGCGTCCGCAGCCGTTTGCGTAGTTCTTCAGAGCGTAGCGGACCGGCAAAGAGCCCTTCCAGCAAGGCACGGAGATAGAGCCCGGTGCCACCACTCACGATCGCCAAGTGGCTTCGCCCTTCGCTTTCACGCGAAATGATCTCTCCCAAAATTTGCCGTGCCTGCCGCGCATATTCCCCCGCGCTCACGTCGGCCAGCGGATCCATGCAATCCACCAGGTGATGCGGAACCTCGGCGCGCTCCGCGGCAGTCGGCTTGGCGGTACCGATTTCAAATTCGCGGTACATCGCAACCGAATCGCAGTTAACGATCTCCCCATGGAAGCGCCGGGCGATGGCCAGAGCCAGCGCGGTCTTCCCGCTCGCGGTAGGGCCAAGCACGACGACGAGAAGCGGCTGGCGACGGGGTTCGCTCGATTCCGCCAACTCCGGCACCTTCAGCGCGCACTCCATGAAATGAAGTGCCAGTAACGGATAATAATGAGAATCAGCAATAGAACCGCCATGAGAAGTAGACCAGTGGCTTCGGCGGCATAAACGGCGTGATGGCGCTCATGCTTGGGGCCCTGCTGCTCGTGATCGGCGGCCTTCTGGGGAACGAGGGCGTTCACGCCGATATTGTAGACCCTTTCCGCGGCAAACCGCGGGCGTTCGTTTCGACACTTGATGGGTCGCAAGGGGTCCCGAAGACTATCGACCGTCTACCACGTCGCGGTACACTACGGGCGCGCCATGTCGATGACTCCCCCTAACCGCGAAGCCGGGCTTCTGCGATTTGGCGTTTTTGAAGTCGACCTCGCCGCCGGAGAGTTGCGCAAGAACGGCGCGCGCATCCGCCTTCAGGAGCAGCCTTTTCAAGTGCTGGCGGCGTTGCTGCAGAACGCCGGTCAAGTAGTACCGCGCGAGCGCTTGCGCGAAACCATCTGGCCTGCCGACACCTTCGTGGATTTCGATCACAGCCTGAATACGGCGGTGAACAAGATTCGCGATGCCTTGGGCGACTCCGCCTCAAGCCCGCGCTTTGTCGAAACCCTTTCCCGGCGCGGATACCGCTTCATTGCCCCTGTCGAGAGTGTTGCAACACTGGCGTCCGCCGCCGCGCAGAACCGAGCGCAGGAGCAAACGAAAGATCGGCGCAAAGTCGAGCCGGATACTTCCACCGCCACCGAGATCGCGCTGCACCCCGAACTCCACGTGCCCGTGCCCCGGCGCGGATTAGTGCGCGCGCTCTTCGCGCTGATTCAGGCGATGTATCTCATCTTCTACCTCAGCGGCCTCGCTCACCTGCGCGATGCCGATCGCGTCGCCAGCAGTTTTCTCCCGGGGTCGCAAGCTCTACTCATCGTGGGCGCTGTGCTGGTGACGGGAGCCGCTGGGATTCCATTGCGCTTTTATCTGCTGTCGGCGGTAGCGTTCGATTACCGCAAGCTGGCCGCTACCTTCGCACGCCTGTTCCCGTTGATTCTGCTCATGGATCTACTCTGGGCAATCGCTCCATTCCTGCTGCTGCCCCAGATTGGCGTCGGCTTGGCGTTCGCCGCCACGGCTGCGCTACTCTATGTGCCTTTCTCAGAGAGGACTCTGGTGCGGATGGGCTATCGATCCGAAAACGAACGAGGCGGAAAGTAGTTTTCGCTTTCCGCCCCGTTCCCACAAATACGCCGAGCTTTATTGGGCCTTGGCCGGAGTGGGTTTGGGATTGAGAATGATATGGGGTGACGTGCAATCGATACCGGGTTCGGTGAAAAAATACACTGCCGCCGCCAGATAATGGAGGATTTGCAACCCTCCCGTAGCGCTCGCGCCCTGCACGTCCGCTAGGTTCCCCGTCAGGAGACCAAGCGACCGTTGCGCTGGCGGCTCCGCTTTCGCCATCGAATGACGAGTCGTCTGCGGATCTTTGCCATGGCAGTCAGCGGGGTTATCCGGAAAATCGACATACAACGTCAACCCGAGCAATGTGGTCAGGTCATGAAAGGCCCCGCGAGAATGCGTGTCGCACTTGTCGTTCGGATCGTCGGCCTGCGCGGGATGGATGACAAAGCGAATAATCGGCGTCTCCACCTGCAATAACAATGTATTGAAGGCGCCGCTATCCGGAGTGCCCTCCAGTGAAAATCCATTCAGGCTGCTGACGTTGTAGCGCAGGGAGACGGCGCTGGCGTAATCCTTCTCCGTCGATGCCTCGGGCGGATACGTTCTGCTCAGCCGGGCTCGACCCCGGGCCGCAACCACGTACTCTTCCGGTTTGGGAAGGCGGATGACGTACCTCACGTCCTTGCTGTCGAGCGCGTGCTGCAGGCTCTGCGGGTCGATATCGGACTGCGCGATGCTGGGGTCGACGGTCGCCGCAGCTGCCCCACTGTGCGCAGGGAAGGAAAGATCGTAAGTTCCCGCAGCCAGAACTGCATGCCGGGAAGCTTTCACATAGAGATCGCGGTGTCCCTTGGTCTTCGGCGCAATGGCCACGACGCTGTTGGCATCCTTGGGATCGGGAGCGAAAGCCCACGGGCCTTCGAACAGAACAAAAACTTTTTCAGTCGCTCGAGCTTGTGGAGCAACCGCGGGTGCGCTCGTTGCCTGCTGTTGAGAAGGTTGACATGCGTTCAGAAGCAAAGTGGCCAGGACGGTCGCGGCCAGTAAAACCGTCCTGCTGTTGAAGCGGCGGTGTTTTGTCATCGGTTTCTCCTGTTAGAAGAATTAGGGTCGTCCGTACGCTGCTAATGCCGACCAGTAATAGGGATGAGAGGTAACCGGATCGGCCATCATTTTGAGTGAGGTCAGACGGATCGCAGCCGGAACCGTCTGTCCAAGAAGTGCGTTGCGGTAAAAGTCCTGCACAAACCGTTGCGTTTGGGCGGAGTCTACCGCCCACCGGCTCGCGACCACGTGCGGCACCCCGGCACGCAGAAAGGCACCGGTAATGCTCTCGAATTCGCTGGAGCCGCCCTCGCTGGAGGCCGTACTGCAGGCCGAGAGTACTGCCAACTGCAAGCTCGTCAAAGGAAGCTGCCGCACCGCATCTGCGTCCATCAGGCGAGGCGAGGTGTCTTCTTCGTTTTCGCTTTCGAGCATCAGTCCCGTTCTTCCGGAAGTGGCGAGGGCATGTCCGGAAAAATGAAAAATTGCCGCTCCGGGTAGATCGTTGAGGACTGCGCTCAAGGTAGCTTCCCGGCCTTCCAGCAGCCGCACCTTACGAAAGCCGCCGGCGACGGCGTTCGCTTCCGCGGAAGCATCGGGAAATGGTATGAGCCCCTCCTCCCTTGATGAGGCGGCGCTGCCCACCACAAGCGCTGCTGAGTTCGCCGTGATACCGGGCCCGCCGTGCAGCCGAGCGTGGGAGAACTGCCCCAGTGAATACACGATCGGTGTGCGTTCGATCAGGTAGTGGCCGTTCGCATCGAGGAGACCTTCGAAGGGCACGCGCGATAACCAGTCGTTGGCTTCAATCATCAGCGTTCGCCCCGGCGTAATATGTTGTTCCACCGGAGCGATCAGCGCTTCATACAGGCTGCCGGCATCGCGACGCAATGCGGACATGTCTGACTTCGGATCGGAAGACAGGTCCTGAAATCTTTCCGCCAACTCTCGCAGGCTTTCTGTCGGCTGCTCTTTCCAGCTTGCGTTGATGCCGGTCTCATCATGAACCCAGATCGCCAGGCCGTCGGGCAAGATGGCGTAGGCGACGACCGTCTCACTTTCCGGACCTTGACGGATCGACGCCAGACGCGACGGTTCGGGCATCGGCGGGTCGCTAATAGGCCGCTGCAAATGCGGACTGCTCCCTGCTCGTTGCGGCGCTCCCAGGTACCACTCATAGCTATCGAGCGCTTCCTGCTGGCGCCCCTGCACCAGTTCGGCTTCGACGAGCGCCAAGTACGTTGCAGCCGCGGTCTTGCTCCAGTTGGTTCGCTCGACCTCGGATTTGAGGGTGGTAAGGCTCTGTTCCGTAAGGGCTAGCGCCGGCCGCAGGGCCTGCTCCGCTTCCACCGCGCGATGCCTACTCAACTGCAACTCGCCCAGAATGGTATAGAACATCTGCACCAGATAATTGTTCGAGAGTGGGCCGATTTGATCTTGGATAGCAGTCAGGCGGGCGATGGCATCATCGGGCTGGCCGAGACGCGCTTCGAGTTGAGCGGCGCGAACCTCCATCTCCAAAGCGCTATTGCGAATGGCCTCGGTCGGCGGCAAAGTTGCATACAGCCGGGCAGCCTCCGCATATTCCCGCTCGGCAACCTGCGGTAGATCGGCTGCCATCGCAGCATTAGCCAAGCCCTTATGAGCCACTGCGCGCAACACCCAGTTTTCATCGGAATCGACCAAGGCGACTGCCTCGCGAAGGATTGCTAACTGCAAATTCGATCGGCCAATATTCGAGGCGTGGACGGCAAGTTCGGTATAGAGGCTGTATCCCCGCACGGGGGCGAACTGCCCTGACCAGTAGATCTCCAACCCTGCTATGACCACTTTCGAGCCGCCCGATGGGTCGCCGGCGATAAACTCGTCATCCGCCGCAGCTCCCAAGGCGCGCAGGTAGAGCGCCCAATAATGCGTTTCTTGCGCGCGCTGCACAGCGTCTTGCGCGGCTTTCCTCCTCACACCAAAGTCACCCATCAGACCGGAACAAACGCTCTTCTCAAAGCCCAGCTGAACTTGTAGCCACGGGTAGGAATATCTCTTCGATTCCGCCAGTGCGGATGTCGCTCTTTGCCGGCAATCTTCACTGCGCCGCGCCAGTTGCTCCGCGTATGCCTGTTCGAACTGCGCCCGCAAAACGCCCGCCTTATTGCCGGAAGTGCGAAAAAGTCGCTCGGCAAGAGCCGCCGGTTCGCGAGCCGCGTCATACCCGCCTTGCTGATTGGCCGCGAAGGCTCGGGCGAGAGCGGCCACGGCTTGGGCAAAGTGTGGGCCTGCGGAACCACGGAGAAGGTCAGCCAGCCAGAGGTCTACGTGGCGCTGGCTCGTCAGGTCCGCCAAAAAAAAAAGCGCTCGCGAGGCTTGAGCGCTGGCTTCGGACTCCGTTTCCTTGGTCCGGGGTTCATTCGTCCCGAACGCCGGGAAAGCTTGGGGTAACCAGGACCGCACCGCCTGGTCCAGATACTCTCCTACACGTTCATCGACGGCAGCCTTGTCGGCTTCCGACGGAGGACTCGCAACACCCCCCAGGGCCGCCAACTGCGCCGGAGTCAGCAGCGCTGGCCGATTGCTGTGCTCATTCAATTTCGCACGCAGGATGTCGGCTCGTTTACGGGCATCCTCAGCCCACTTCGACCCAGGATCGACCCGCAGGTAGTGATCCCAGTCGTCGAGAGCCTGGTGATAAAGGAATTGATGTTCGCTGACGATGGCGCGGTTGAAAAGTGCGACCGGATCGTCCGGGCTTTGCTTTAAAGCCTGGCTCAGGTACTCGTAAGCCGTGCCGAAATCGTCTTTTCGATCCTTTTCCAACGCTCGCTGAAAGTACGCGGTGGCAAGATCGGTCAGGATCGGCGCCGAATTCGGCTCCAACTCCGAGGAGCGCCGCAAAGCCTCGACTGCCGGCTCATACTTGCCCTCCAGAAGGTCGGCCTCCGCCTGCGCCTGCAACCATGGAGCGCTATTGGCTTGGGCTTCCGGTTGGCTGGCAATCAGCGCCTCGGCAGCCAGAAGGTCCTTCGGATTTTCCTTGAAGGAAGCTGTCGGCCCGCGTGTGATGTGCATGGGAGCGTACTCGGCGCCGGCGATCCTGAGTTCCAGGGTGCGCTTTTCGGTATAAGCGCGGGCCAGCAGTTCGGCGGCGGCGGCGCGCTGGTCATGGTGAAACCAGCCCTGGTATGACGGCGTTTGGTGGAGCGCAACCCATAAGCCCGCGCCCACCACCGCAATGATGGCGGCTGTGGCCACTGCCAGTCGAGGAACGGCCAGCCATTTCCTCCACCATGCCTCGGACCTTCGATCCACTGGCGGCTGCGGTGTTCCGGCAATCTGCCCGGCTATTCTCTCCTGCCACTCCGCGCGCGCACTCTCGAGGGAAGCGATCCGCTCTCGCTCCTCGGCGGTCAACTCCCGGTCGAGATCGGCACATTCGGCGACCGCCTCGCGCAGCAGCGGACCACAATGACTGCACCGGCTGGCATGTTCAATGTAAAGAAGAGCTTCGTCGGATGGCGTCAAACCCACTGCAATTTCACTCCAGATTTTCGTGCTGGGACAGTCGGTACTCCGCCGCTCAGCCGGCGACGGTCGCATGATCTCCAGCCGCCGATCCAACGCCCCCAATTCCTCGAAACGCTCGCGACAGGTTGAACAACTGGAAAAATGGGGGTGCGCAACCGCCGGGTCGAGCCCTTTTTCCGAGCGACAGCGAGATTCTTCCAAGAGTTTCCCCAGTTCCGCATCGTCGATGTGCTGGGATGGATCTTCTTGCAAATTAACTCTCCAATCTATTAGAACGATTTTTACGCTTCAGAACCTTCACCTCGCGGTGCGGGCCAGAACTTAAAAGATTATTGCGGATCGAGATGGAAAGGCGTAAGAGGATGCTTTCCACACCCTCGGTGGTCAATCCAATCTCGGGAATGGCTGCAATTTCATGAGCCGTAAGGCCTTGCTGGTGCCGGAGCCAGAAGATCGCGCGCTTTTTCTCCCCCCCTCTGCCGGCAGTCACCAGATTCAAGATCTTTTCGACGTGTTCCAGCTGAATATGCTGGGTGACAGCGTCAAAGGTGTGGGTATTGGAAGTCTTCGTAAGATTGTGGAGAGGAGTCGTACCGCCCAGCGGTCCGGTCTGTCCGGAGCCGCGCTTTACCGCCCGCTCCGACTTCCAATGGTCGTGGACGACATTGGACGCAACCACCTTCAAGAAACCATAAATCGAGTCATCGCGCCGCGACCGGAACGACGAAAGCAAGATCCTGTCATGATCACAAAGTTTCAGATAGGTGTCCTGCACCAGGTCGTCCAGCAGAGCTCGGGACGGTTCCTCGTAACGCTGCGCGGTGCGAAGCACCGCAGCGCTGATGACGATGTGAAACCGGCAGATGAATTCCGCCCAAGCTATCTCATCTCTTTTAGGGCCGGCGCACTTTCTTAGTAGTTCTGTGCAGGATAAATTCGCGTACTGCCGCATATCCACTCCGAAGTAGGGCGGATTTTACAACAGTTTTGCTGTTTATATTATGAAAGATTATGGATATGAGAAGACCGACTTATGAAATTCCGGACCGCTCCCTTACTTGCACCCCGTAAGTGTTACATCCACATACAGAAAGACTATGCCAGCAGCTTCGCTGCTTCTTTGGCATAGTAAGTCAGAATCATACTCGCCCCCGCGCGCCGGATACTCACGAGCGACTCCATCATGACGCGCTCGCGGTCGATCCAGCCATTGCGGGCCGCAGCTTCGATCATCGCGTATTCGCCCGATACCTGATAGGCGGCCAGCGGCAAATCGAAGCGCGCGCGCGCGGCGGCAATCACATCCAGATAAGGCATGGCCGGCTTGACCATGATCATGTCTGCGCCTTCTTCGATGTCTAACTCAATCTCGCGCATCGCCTCGCGGAAATTCGCCGGATCCATCTGATACGACCGGCGGTCCCCAAACTGCGGCGCTGAATCCGCGGCTTCGCGGAACGGCCCATAGAATCCAGAAGAAAACTTCGCCGCATACGACAGGATCGGCGTATTTTCAAAACCCGCTTGATCGAGCCCCGCGCGGATTGCGCCCACTCGTCCATCCATCATGTCCGAGGGCGCGATAATATCCACCCCAGATCTTGCCAGCGAAACCGACGTTCGAGTCAGCAATGCCAGGCTGGCGTCGTTGACGATCTCGTACTCCTCTGTAGTTGGCGGCGCGGCCGCGGCGGCGCCTAAGGATTGTGGCGCAGCTTTCACAATGCCGCAGTGCCCGTGCGACATGTATTCGCACAAACAAACGTCGCCCATCACCACGACTTCTCGGACTTCACTCTTGATCGCGCGCGCCGCCCGCTGCACAATACCATCCTCAGCCCATGCGCCCGTAGCCACCTCGTCCTTTTTTTCCGGCAATCCGAATAAGATCACCGACAGTACACCGAGAGCGCGCACCGAACGCACTTCCTTCACTGCCTCGTCAATCGAAAGATTAAAAACGCCGGGCATGGAACCGACTTCCTTACGGATTCCACTGCCAGGGCAGATAAAAAGGGGATAGATGAAAGCTTCGGGCGTAAGCCGGGTTTCGCGGACCAGAGTACGCAGAGTTTCAGTACGCCGTAGACGGCGCAGGCGGTTCGCTGGAAATGCCATAACTTCGCAATTTTAGCAGTTGCCGCCACAACCGCGACCGGATTGGTCACTGCCTTGCGTGACCTGGATCACAAGGGGGACTACTCCTGCCGAGGTCAAGCAACAGGTTACTCCGGTAACCTCAAGTAACCAGTTCACGACAGGAAATCCACCGCCGAACATCATATGATTCTAGAAGATGGCTCGGTCCGACATCGCGTGGCTCGCCGGCGCCGCCGGCCTGCTCCTGGCGTTTGCCCTGACTCCCATGGTATTTACCGGCCCTTTTTTTCGGATGGCGATGGGAGACCTGGTCCCGCTGCTGGCAGTCCTCGCGACCACCATCGTCTTTGCCCGAAATACGCGCGACAGCCGCGGATATGCTCGCCTGTTCTGGGGATTGATGACGGCGGGTGCGGCCATGTGGTCCATCAACCAGGCCTGCTGGGCATGGTACGAGATTGTGATTCGCAAGCCCCTCCCCGACCCCTTCGTTGGGGATATCGTTTTGTTTCTGCATGTTGTACCCATTATGGCGGCCGTCGCCATCCGCCCCTATCAAGCCGATGAGCGCGAGGGCATGTTGCAGAGTACGTTGAATGTGCTGATCCTGCTGGTCTGGTGGATCGTGGTCTATGCCTTCTTCGTTTTTCCCGAAGAATATATTGTCACCAACGTCGAGGCTTACACTCCTCGTTGGGATTTTTTGTATCTCGCCGAAGGAGTCATCCTGATCGCCACCTCGGCATCGGCCTACTTCGCCAGCTTTGGACCCTGGCGACAACTCTATCGCGACATTTTCTTCGCCAGTGCGCTCTACACCGTGACATCGGCAGCCATGAATGCCGCCGTTGCCAGCGGCACCTACCAAACTGGCGGATTCTACGATCTCCCATTCTTGGCCTCGGTGCTGGGATTCCTGTGGGTAGGTCTCAAGGGGCGCCGTTGCCTGCGCGATATCGAAATGGCGCCAGGGCGACCGATTGCTCCTATCCTCGCTAGACTCGCTTTGTTCTCTCTTCCCATCATGGGCTATTGGGCGTTGTTCCTGAGTAACGACTCGCATTACCTGCGCCACCTCCGTTTTGCTGTGACCATGGGCGGCTTCACCTTACTGGCTTTGGTTGTCCTGTTCAAACAACACTTGCTCGACCAAACTCTATTGCAATTGCTCGAGCACTCGCGCAAAAGCCTCGATAACCTCGTCCGACTTCAGGGAAGAGTGATCCAACAGACCAAACTGGCTTCCCTTGGAGAACTGGTCGCGCTCGCCGCAGGCGAACTGGAATGCCCGCTCTCGGCGATCCTCGACAGTTCCGAACGGATGGCCGCCAGCAGCAACCTGACCCGCGAGCAACTCGCCCATGCGCAGAAGATCGGCCAGCAAGCCCAGCGCACGCGGGCTCTGGTCAACGACCTGCTGAGCTTTGCCCAACAGACTCCAGGGGAAAAAAGCCCTCTTGACCTCAAGCCCCTTCTCCAGCGCGCGTTGCAAATGGAAGGGTTCAAGCTTGAGAACCGGAAGATCAGCCTTACCGTCGAAAGCAACGACCCTTCACCCATGATTCTTGGCAACGCCAACCAGCTCTTGCAGGCGTTTCTTCAGATTGTCGAGAACGCAGTCGAAGCCTTGCAGGAAGTTGGCGGCGGCACTCTGCAGGTTTCGCTCTGGCGCGATGCCGGCGAACTGGTCATTCAGTTCGCCGACTCCGGCCCCGGCCTGCGCGATCCGCAGCGTGTATTCGATCCTTTCTATACGACCAAGCCCGTCGGCAAGGGCACTGGCCTCGGACTCAGCGCGACCTATGGCGTCATTCAGGACCACAAAGGCCAGATCAGCTGTTACAACCGCCCTGAAGGCGGAGCCGCATTTGAAGTTCGCCTGCCCGCCCTCGAAGGCATTCCAACCCTTGCTGACGCAGCCCGCGCCTGAGCTTTACGCCCTTCGCTTCTCCGCCTCACTCCATCGCCCTCATCCCTATTGTTTCAAGGCGATGGTGTCTTGCGCGATCTGATCGAAAGTGGTGACCACGCGCGCGTTCGCTTCGTAGCTGCGCTGCGCGACGATCAGATTGGCGAACTCGGTCGCGATATCGACGTTCGATTGTTCAAGCGCGCCGCCGGAAATGCTGCCCAGTCCCCCGCTGGTGGGTGCGCCGACCGTGGGCTGCCCGGAAGCCAGGGTCGGCGTGAAATCGTTGTTGCCGTTGCGGGACAGGCCTTGCTCGTCGGCGAAGCTGGCGAGCGCGATCTGGCCCACCACGGCGGTAGTCCCGTTGCTGAAGGATCCGGTAATTGTGCCGTTCGAACCGATGCTGAAGCTCTGAAGAGTGCCGCTGGCGGCGCCGTTTTGTTGGATGGAGGTTGTACTGCTGGCAGCAGCCGTCTGCGTAATAAGCCCGCTTCCGGATGTATTGAACAGGTTCCAGGTAAACGTCAGCGGATTCGCGCCATCGGCGAAGACGGAACCGGGAGTCGTGGTGGGTGGAACCGTGATGGTGGGGTTGGTGGTCGAAGCGCTGCCGTTTGCAGGTGTGACACTCTTCAGCGTGCCATCGCCGTTAAAAACCAGAGTGCCCGTGGCAAGCGAGACCGGAGCGGTGGCTCCGGAAACGTCGGCCGCGGGAATCGTCATGCCGTAGCCCCATGTGTTGGTCACGGCAGGAACGGCGGGAACAGCGGCTGCGCCCCCCATAAGGTCCGCACCGGAAGCGGTCAGCGTGTCCCCGCCCGAAAGGGCGTACCCGTTGCCCACAGTGCCAGCCGTCGCCGCCGTCAAAGTGATTAGGCTCCCAGGAGTTGTGTCCGCTGCCGTGACTTCACCGTTGGCTACGGTGTCGGTCCCATACCCGGCCGTGCCCGGTGTGCCGTTGGTATCGGCGTAATTGCCGTTGATGGCATTGACCAGATTCGCCAGGGCGACGGTTGCACTCCCGCCAATGAGTACCTGATTTGCAGTGGTAGGGGCGGTGAGGCTCGTTTCGAAGGTGTAAGTGGTGCCGCCGACCGTGACCGTGTCCCCACTACTGGGCGCGCTGCCGTTAGAGGTTAGCGTTCCGGTCGCCGGTTGGGCGGGAACGGCCGCGACTGCGGGGGAATCTTCATTGGTGAAGGTGAACGTGACCTCGTGGGCAGCCCCTAGAGAATCGTAGATGGTGGCTTGGGTTGAATAGGTGGTGCCGGGCGCATCCGTGGCGTCGAGATTCGAGGTCAGACTGACGTTGCTGGTTACCACCGCTGGACTGGCGATTCCGGCCCCAAGCGCAAGAGTGCTCAGTCCGGCGCTGGTGCTGATGACCCCATTCGTTGCGGCGTATCCCATGACCGTTTGACCGTCGGAGGTCTCGAGCAAGTTGTTGGTCCCGACTTCGAAATTACCCGCGCGCGTGTAACTCTGCACTCCGTCCTGTTGCACCACGAAGAAGCCATTGCCATTGATCGCGCAATCGGTGTCGATGCCGGTCGCGGTCACGTCACCCTCGGTGAAGTCGGAGGGTTGGGCGCTGATCTGCACTCCCGCGCCCTGCTGGATCGGATCACCCGCCCCGTCCGAACCCAGGTTCTGGTAGAAGAGATCGGAGAATTGGATCTGCTGATCTTTGTAACCGACAGTGTTGAGGTTGGCCAGATTGTTGGCGGTAGTCGCCAGAGCGGCGGAACTGGCGTCCAATCCGGAAAGGGGTACTGAGAAATTCGGCATACAAGCTCCTTAGTGAAACGTGGGATTGATCGTTGAACTGGACATCGGACTGGCACTGCTTTTGACGCCGGAAGCCGAACTTTATGCGCCCCCGACGTCGTTTACCAGCGTCTGCATCAGCGATTGGATCTGGGTGAGTTCGCCAAGCGAGTCGAACGTCGCTAACTGCGTCACGAACTGGTTGGGATCGACCGGGTTCATTGGGCTCTGGTTTTCCAGCTGTGTCGACAGCAATTGCAAGAACGTATTGGTTAGATCCACGCCGTTGTCCGTGGACGAAGACGAAGACGTGGAGGAAGAACCAGCAGATGAAGAAGAAGACGTCGCCCCCGATCCTGACGCGGCATTTGATCGGGACGCGGCGTGAGTGGAGGTATTAGCGAGCATTTGCAATAGCGAGATGGACATGATTTTTCCCTCCTAAACGTGAATGCTTACGTGGTTGCTCCCCGATCCGGCCGGCAGGTCGGATGGAACAGTGTCAGCGAGCGCGGACGGCGATGAGACGTCCTCTTCGACGGAAACAGCGCCCGCCATGCCAGCGGATTGCGAACCGGGTGTCTGCGAAAAACTTTGCCGCGGCTGGCCTTGCGAAAATCCCGTCGCCGTCTGAACGCCGGAGCGTCCGTGATCGAAATGGACGCCCGTGAGGTTCAAGTGGCTTTGATTCAGTCCCGATTCCAGGCCCGGAACCTCGGAACTGAACCAGCGAGAGATATCCCGGTCGGCGTGCACCGTGATCCCCACCTGGCTTTGTTGTACGACGGTATGAATCTCAACCGCGCCAAAAGAATCGGTGCGGACGCCCACGTGCATCTGGCCATTCATCTGCAAATCGGCCGCAACTCCCGGCGCGATCGGCATGGAAAGCGTCGAAACCGGGGCGGGCGCGGAGTCCAGCATCTGATGAGTCTGCGGAAGCGCTGGAACGGCAGTGGAACTGACTTGGTCCGGGGGCAAGGAGGTCGGGGGAGCAGACGCGATCAGCGTAGGCGAGGAGTCCTTTCCGGAGGCCGGCGCAACGGAAGTGGCTTGCTGTGCTGCGATTCCGGGGGCGGCCGCGGGTGATGAAGCGGCTGGTACCGAAATATCCGACGACGCGACGGAATTAGGCTGGTTTACCGCCGTTGATTTCTTATCTCCTGCTGCGGTTGCAGTTCCTGAGCCAACTTTCGCGTTGCCAGCCATATCGTTGGTCGCTGGCGTCGCCGCGGACGGGACGGCTGGCATTGCTCCGGCAGGGTTGGAATCGGTCGCAAGGTTCGAAATCACAGGGCGCGGGGGCATGAGATTCGAAGCAACGGCTGACGCATCGCCTTTAACGGCCTGACTGTGCGTGTCTTGGACAGGACTATCTGCCGTCGAAAATTCAGTTTCCGTCGTGCTCGCCGATGCTGGCTCCGCCATCGTGACATTGGAAATACGTGACTGGATCGAGACATCCCGACGATTGAAATCGGGCGCCGGGGCCGATTGTTGTGCGGCAGGCTGGCGCGTTCCCACGTTCACTGGCACGGAACTGACCAGAACGTCGCTGCAATGCGAAGCAACCTGAGCCTCGGCCACGGACGCGCAACGATCGGCGCTGGCCGCTCGCTCCAGCGTTGTAACCAATTCCGGCGAGGCCGACGATCCCGGCTGGAGGTTGAAGCCCGAGTTCGTGGACCGACCCGAAGCCAGTCCCTGCTCCGGCAAAGGCACGGGCTCGGCGGAAGAGCTATCTGGCGAGGTTGTGGCCGCGGTTTGCCCCTGTTGTGTCACTGAGGTTGCCGCTTCTTTTGCATTCGGAGTCCGCAGTTCGTTGTGATCGAGAGGCAGCGCGCGGGAAACCGCAACCGGGATTGTCGACGACTCTGCATACTCATTCGTTCGTAGAGCGCCAGATCGCGAAGACGCCGGAACCGCAGGCGGCGCTGTTGCCGGCGAAGCTTGCGCTGCGAAATTCAGTGATGATCCCGAAACGCCGTCAGCGGATCCTCCCACGTCTGCCGGACGGTCTCCCGACTGCTGACCCGCTTCGATTCGAAAAGCAGTACTTTCGCGCGAGTCGGCTCGATTCGAGCCGGAAGCATTCGTCTCGAATGCTTTGCTCGGAGCGGCAGCCGCACCGTTTGTTTGCGCAGTGGATTCCTCTGGCGGCGGCTCGAGAAACGATGCGGAACCGGCAACCTTCGATGACCCTGGTCCCGAGGCCACTTCCTTCAAAGAACAGTCCTGCGCTACACCCGCAAGGGAGGACGCGGACACGAATGGCGTGGACACCCCAGGCGCGGTTCCTCTCGCGTTGCCTGCATTGACCACCAATTTGCCGTCAGCGGTCGAAAGGGTCGGAAGAGTTGCGGAAGCTATATTAGGAGCCGCCATCGCGGCACCAGCGTTGGTTCCCGATTGCTCCACGAGCGGTTGCAGATTGGACGCGGAATCGCCTGGGCCAGGCACAGTAGTCGAGATTCCCAATTTCTCGGACACCACGAGAGCCGGCGCAACTAGCGCCGAAGGCGCTGGCGCTGCGAACTGGGCTGCAGAAAGCGACGACACGGAACGTGCGAGTCCGGAAGCGTTCGAAGAACCGCCAGCCGGCTTGGCCTCGGATGCACCGGCATACATCGCGATCAGATTCGACACATTAGCCTTGATGTCTCTGCTGGCGCTATCGGATGAAGAAGTACTTGGCTTGGAAATGAATTTGGAATCGACGTTGGTGGCGGGCTTAGTCTGATCGCGAGTTGTGCTGTCACGAACGGTCGCGCCAGACTTGGCCGCATCAAGCTTGGGCGAGTGCTCGGAATCGGATCTTGCGACCATAGGGCCCAAGCCCAAATGGTCCGGGCCGAATTGACTGGGAGCATGAGCTGGCTCGGAACTCGGCATGGACGAAGCCAGCGTCGCGCCAAAGCTCGACGCTGCGCATGACGAAGACCGAGCCAATGCAGCAGCGGTTGGTACTGTCGAAATCGGAATTGCGTCTACCTGCATCGGAGTATCACCACGATCATTTGCATTCCAGGAGCCAATAGCTGAGAGCCGGAGCCGCACGGAGTGGCGGGGCAGCGAGGTTCAAATTTCAGCGACTTACAAAAGTGATTCGCTGGTGAAGCTGGTAGCATGCCGGTCAACTTTAGAGTTGCGGCAATCGTTGCCGGGCCATCCCGGCAAAATCCGCCGCTTTCCATGGAACGATGCAGTTGCGATTTCTAGCCGCGGCGATGCCAGCGTTGCAGCAGGTGCGCCGCATCCAGCTCTTGTTGCTCTTGTCGCGATTGTTCCTGTTCGTAAGTGCGGCGTTGACGCGCCCGCATGCTCTCGAGGATTTCGCGCTCGCGATAAGCCTGATGGTATTCGCCAACCGCTTTCTGGCGCACCCCTTCGAGCCGGCGAAGATCAGCCCGCAGTTCGCGCTGTACGCGCAGCAGATTTTCGCGCAGGGCCAGAGTGAACTGGAGTTCGGCGGCCGAGCGCCCGCCTCTCCACCCCTCGGCCTCCGCCCGATCGGAGGCGCGGAGGTAGCGCTCCAGTTGCGCCATTGCGTCCTGGGCGCGGGCCACCTCGAGATTTGCCTTCTGCAAAACGAGAATTCGCTGCCGCTCAAGGCTTCGCCGGAGACGGAGCAACGGATCGAGAGCAAAACGGAAAGACATGACTTCAAAAGCTCGGGAACACCGTGTTAGAGAACTTTCTTCAGAACATCGCGTTTCATGCCGGAAGCACCATAAGTCGATCCAGCGAATCTTTCATCCCCGCCACATCCTGCACCGGCTGCATCAGGTATTCGCGCAGCGCGGGCATAAGCGCGATGGCGCCATCCAGTTCAGGATCGCTGCTCTTCTGGTAGGCCCCGATCCGAATCAGCTCTTCCGAGGCCTTATAGGTAGCCATCAGGCGGCGAATCGCGTTGGCCTTCGCCAGATGACTCGCGGAGACCACTGCCGGCATGATCCGGCTGATGCTGTCAAGAATTGAAATGGGCGGATAGTGGCTCTGCGCAGCCAGCCTACGGTCGAGCATGACATGGCCGTCGAGCAACGAGCGGGCGGCGTCGACAAGAGGATCGTTCTGGTCGTCCCCTTCCATGAGCACGGTATAGAAGCCGGTGATCGTGCCGGAGCCAAAAGCGCCCGCGCGTTCGATCAGGCGGGCAAGCAGAGTGAAGACCGAAGGCGTGTAGCCTTTGGCGGTAGGCGGTTCGCCCGCCGCCAGTCCAATCTCGCGTTGCGCCATGGCGAGGCGGGTTAGCGAATCGACCACCAGCAGAACCTGCTTGCCGTGAGCGCAAAAATATTCCGCGATCGTCGCCGCGGCAAGGCCAGCCCGGATGCGGAGCAGCGGATCCTGATCGGAAGTGGAGACGACTACCACCGAACGCCTGCGTCCCGCTTCGCCGAGCGATTCGAGCAGTTCTCCTACTTCGCGTCCGCGCTCGCCGATCAACCCGAGCACGGTCAGGTCGGCGCTGGTGTTGCGGGCCATCATGCCGATCAGTGTGCTCTTGCCCACCCCACTGCCGCCAAAGATGCCTACGCGCTGCCCGCGTCCGCAGGTAAGAAATGCGTCAATCGCTCGAATGCCGCAGCCGAGCGCTTCACGGATGGGAGTGCGTTCGAGCGCCAGCGGCGCTTCGCGATCGAGCGCCGAGCGCTCGCGGCAAGCTGGCGCGGGCAGGCCGTCGATGGGCGCTCCCGCGCCATCGAGCACCCGCCCCAGCAGTTGATCGCTCAAGCGTAGTGAAGGGCGTCGTCCCCACACGACCACCTGGTCGCCATAGCGAATTCCCGTCGGGCGGCGCAGAGCCATGGAAAGAACAATATGGCCCCGGAAACCCACGATTTCTCCCGGCCAGTGCAATCCGCCGGAATCGATAATTTCGCAGGCCTCGCCCACGGTGCAAAACGGCCCCTCGGATTCCACCAATTGCCCGACCACCTGGATCACTCGGCCACGCCAGCGCAAAGCGGAAGAGTGCTCGAGATGATTGAAATATGCAGATAGTATCGGCGAAGTGGCTGCGTCACGACGCAGATGATCCGTTGCGGTCATTTCAGCGATTCCCCGGCTTGCGATTCGCGGTCACGGAATTGGCCGGGGAACCCGAGGACGCGCCTGGCCTTTCGGCGAGCAGATCAAGTAATCCCGTTTCAATTTCCTTGAGCTGCGTGGCCAGACCGATTTCGGTCGCGCCGAGCGAGGTTTCGATACGGCATTCTCCCGGAGCCAGCGCCGGATCTTCGCGAATCTCCGGCGCGGGCATGTCTTCCGCCTGGCAGGCGAAATAGCGCCTCCAGTCGGCGGCTTCCTGCGAGTGGACCAGCAGTTTCACACGGGTGCCGGCATCGAGTTTCTCGAGCGTTACCCGGACAATGCCGGCCAGAACCTGCGGATCGATCTGCACTTCGCGATGCAGGATCTTGCGTGCGATCGCCAGCGCCAGTTCCACGACTTCACCTTCGATGCGGCGATAGTAGTCGTGCCGCTCCACCGCGAACTGATCGAGGGCCCGTCCAATCTCGCCGCGATTCTTGGCAAGGGCGGCATCGAGTTCGCTTCGAACCTGCTGCTGTCCGGCTTGCCTTCCCTGTTCGAAGACTTCAGCGTGCTGGCGTTTGAGTCGCTCCGCGTCCGGCTGGCCCGCCACGGATGCGCTGCCCGAGCCTCCCCTGGCATCGTCATAGGCAAAGGGCGAGACCTCTTGAACCGGTTGCCGCCGGGGGGCGCTAGACGACATACTCCTCCTGCGACTCCGCGCTCAGAACGAGCTTGCCCTCGGCTTCCAGACGCCGCGCCACATCGACGATTTCGCGCTGCGCCTGATTCACGTCCTTGGCCCGCACCGCCCCCAGAACCTCCATGTCTTCTTTCAGCATGTCGACGGCGCGCGACGACATGGACTTGAAGACCAGATTCTTGAGTTCTTCGCTGGCGCCGCGCAACGACATTGCCAACGTCTTTTTGTCGAGTTGACCGAGCAGTTCCCGGATGCCGGCTTCGGGCACCCCCAGCAGGTCCTCAAACGTAAACATCAGGTTGCGAATGCCGAGCGCCATCTTGGGATCGTCTTTTTCGATCGTCTCCAGGATGCTTTTGCTCTTGATCGGCTCCAGCTGGTTCAGCAGCTCGGCGGCTCCCTTCAGTCCCGCATAAGCGCGCCGGCTCTGTTCGCCGATGGATTCCAGTTGCTTGTTCAGCGCCAGCGCAACCTTCTCGGCGACCTCGGGAGAAAACTGCCGCAATTGCGCGAGGCGCTTGACGGTGTCGGCGCGAACCTCCTCGGGCAGGCGCAACAGCAACGTAGAGGCCTGGCGCGCGTTCAGGTGCGCCAGGATGAGGGCGATGGTTTGCGGGTGCTCGACTTCGAGAAACTTGGCCAGCTGCTGCGGATCGGCGTCCTGCAGGCTTTCCAGGTGCACGGCATTCTGGTCCATCGAGTTGGCAACTTGATCGAGCAAGCGCTTGGCGGCAGCTTCACCGAAGGCCTTGACCAGCAACTTCTGAGCATAATCGGCGCCACCGCTGGCGAGGTAGCCCTGGGTGACCGTGAGCTGGTGATACTCCTCGAGCACGGCAATTGCGGTCTCCGGCTTGAACCGCTCGAGTTCCGCAATCCGCCGCGTCAGGCGATGCACATCGTTCTCGGGCAGGTTGCGGTAGATGTGGCTGGCGGCTTCCTCGCCCAGCACCACCATCAGAATGGCCGCTTTCTGCAACCCCGGATTAGGAACGACAGTCGACATGGTCGATCATCTGGCTTCGCGCGCCCGCGCGGCCTTTGCTTCCTGTGTTTTCCCTTACGCCGCTTCCGTCAGTTCAGCTTTCTTTCATGGAGCCAGCCTTGCACCAGCCGGCTGGCGGCGGCCGGCTCGGCTTTGATTTTGTCGGCGAGCTCTTTTTTCAACGCTCCGGCGCGCTTGGCTTCGTCGCTCGCCTGCGGAAGGTCGGCGAGCACGCCTGCGGAGCCCGCTCCCGCCAGCGACTGCGTTAGGCGCGACGGAATCTGCTGGAAGGCGGCGATCGCCTGTTTCTTGACCGGATTCAGCACCAGCGCATAAACGAGCAAGAACAGCAGCGTGATGCCCACATAGCGCATCGCCCCATACCAGGGCCGCAGGAGCAGGCGATATCTGTCGAGCTTGCCCGGCGCCACGGGGATCTCAACCGGAGCCGTCTGGAACGAGAGGTTCTCAACCGCCAGCAGGTCCCCGCGCTGGTCGTCGACCCCGATGGCCGCGCGCGCCAGCTTTTCGATGGCCTGCATTTCTTCCGGAGTGCGCTTGCGCCGGCCCGAGGACGGCTTGCCGTTTTCCGCCTTGCCCTCGTTGCCCGGTTCCACCATCGCGTCGTCGATCAGCACCGATGCCGTGATGCGGTGCACGCGCCCCGCCGGGTTTACCACGTGGCGGATATTCTTGCTGACCGCGAAAGTGGAGCTGTCGGATTTCGAACTCTGATTGTCGAGCGTTGACAGCAAGCCTGAAACCGACGCCCCGGAACTGGCCGTGCCCGAAGCCTTGCCGCTCGCCGTGGCCGCGCCGCTGCCGGGAACGTTGCTCGTCACCCCCGGAACTCCCGCCGGATTCCCCCCGCCCGCCAGCTCTTCGGAATGCTGCTGGGCGAGCGTGGCGGCCGCTTTGGGGTCGTAGATTTCGGAGGATTCCTCGCTGCTGCTCAGGTCGTAGTCCACGTGTACGCTGGCGCGCACATGCTCGGCGCCCACGACCGGCTCGATGGCATGCACCGCGGCCGCCGCCAGTTCCTCGTCCGAGTCAAACGACGCCCTGCCGGAAGGACCTTTCCGCGCCAGAAACGACTGCGCCGTCTCGGCGTCGACCACCGTCACGTTTTCCGGCCGCAGGCCGTCGACCGCGCTCGCCACCAGTTGCGGAATGGCTTGCTGTGCTTCGCGGGAAAGGGCGCCGTTGCGTGTCTTCACAATGACTGCCGCTTTGGACTCGCGCTCCTGCTCGCTGAACAGCGATTCGCGCGGCAGCACCAGGTGGACACGCACGGCTTCGATTTCGCCGAGCGTCTGCAGCGTGCGTTCCAGTTCCCCTTCGAGAGCGCGCTGGTAATTCACTCTTTCGCTGAAATCCGATCCCGCCCAGTTCGGCGTGTCAAACAGTTCAAAGCCCAGGCGGGCATTGCGCGGCAAACCCTGCGCTGCCGTTTCCAGACGCGCGGTATCGAGCTTGTCGGAGGGAACGAGCACGCTGCCGCCGTCGGGAGAAATCTCGTAGGCGATATTCTTGGCCGCCAGACGGCTTCCCATCGCCTGCGCGTCGCCGCTTTTGAGCCCCGAGTAAAGAACCACGTTCCTGCCGTTGCCGAGCATGCCCACGAAGAACCACAGGATCAGCCCGACGGCCCCCGCGCCGCCCGCCAGCAGGGCTTTCTGCTGCAGGCTCAGGCCGCGCAGGAAATCCCGGATTTGTTGAAGGCCGTCGTTCAAGGTTCCGGACTCCTGCCGCAAGAGACGATCCACGCCTCACCGTGCGTGCGCCACCTTCAGAACTGCATGTTCGAGATCTGCTGGTAGGCCTGCACAATTTTGTTCCGCACCTGCATCATCAGCTGAAACGAGAGGTCGGCTTTTTCCACCGCGATCATGGCGCTGTGCAGATCCGCGCCCTTGCCATTGAGCAACTGCGCTACCTGGATCGCGGCCTCGCCCTGCGCGCCCTCGACCTGATCCATCGACTGCTGCAGGGTTTCGAGAAACTTTCCACCCTCGTTGTCGCCCGCCTGCGTTGGATGGACCTCGGCGGGAAGAATGCGAATCGACGAAATTGAAGAATTCATACCTGAGCCTCCTCTCTTGCGGCCCGCGATGCGCCGGTGGCGCCAGACTGGTCTTGTCCTAGCGCAGCAGATCGAGCGACTGCGTAATCATGTTCTTCGTCGCTTGCACCGCCGACGCGTTCAGCTCGTAAGCGCGTACCGAGCCCAGCAAGTCGGTCATCTCCTCGATGGGATCGATCGGGGGGTACGCGACATAGCCTTCGGAGTTCGCGTCGGGATGCCCCGGTTCGAAGCGCATCACGGGCGGCCGCGGATCGGCAACCACCGCCGCCACGCGCACCGCCACTGCATTTTCGCGCGCTAAGTCTCCGGCGAGAGCGAGTGAAAATCTGGGCGTGCGCTGCGCCTGAAACACGACCATCTGGCGGCGATACGGGCCGCCCGCCGGAGTCCGCGTGGTTTGCGCGTTCGCCATGTTGCTGGCGACCACCTCCGCCCGCTGCCGCTCCGCCCCGAGCGCCGAGCCGCTCAGTTCCAGCATGCCCAACAGGTTCATGACGCGCTCCCTCCTCCGCTGATCGCGCTCGACAGGCGGTGAAACTCCGCCTTCAGAAACGCCACCGCCACCGTGAAGCGCAACTGGTTCTCGGCCAGCAACAGCGATTCGCGCTCGACCGAAACATTGTTTCCGTCGGGACGTTCGAGCAACCCGCGCACCGGGCGCGCCACCGGGGTAAACTCCGCCCGCGACATCCCGTCCGGGGAATCCTCGCCGCCCGACATCGACTGTTCGATTTCGCCGGCGAACTCGCGCACGTCGCGCGTGCGGTAGCCCGGGGTATCGACGTTCGCCAGGTTCGAGGTAAGAATCTGATGGCGGAACGCGCTCACGTCAAGTACACGCTCCAGCCCGCGCAGCAGTGGAGTATCGATCATGGACATGGTTGCTCCTTGCCAGGTTCCGGCTTCGCCGCCAGCTCCCGGCCGCGAAGACTGTTCCGGGAAAGATCGTTCTGATCAAGACGGTTACGGTAGTCGTTCCGCGGCGGCAGGCCGAATTCGCGGACCTTATTGCGCACCGTGCGCAGGCTCACGCCCAGCAACTCCGCCGCGCGCGCCCGGTTCCCTCCCGTGGCGTCCAGTGTCAGGGCAAAGAGCTGCCGCTCCATCTCGCCGAGGGACAGGCCCGGCCGCCAGTCAGGGGATGGCATCGGCAGAACGGTTGCCGGCTGGGGCTGGCTCTTTGCCGCGAACTGTTTTCCGTGCTCGAACGCTTCGACGCCAATTTCACCGCCGCGCGATAAAGCGACCGCCCGCCGCACGAAGTTCGCCAGTTCGCGCACATTGCCCGGCCAGGCGTGCGTTTCGAGCCGCTGGACCAGTTCGGGCGAAAACCGCGGACTCGCTCCTGGCGCGTCCCCCTCCGCCGAGAACCGACCGGCGAAATACTCGGCCAGTTTCCGGATGTCGCCCGCGCGCTCGCGCAGCGGCGGCAGCGTCAGCGGAATCACGTTGAGACGGTAGTACAGATCGGCGCGGAAACGGCCTTCGGCGACCGCGCCTTCGAGCGAGCGGTTGGTGGTGGCGATGACCCGGATATCGACGCGCACCGTCTGGTTCGATCCCAGGCGGTCAAACTCGCGCTCCTGCAGCGCGCGCAGCAGTTTCGGCTGCAAGGCCAGCGGCATTTCTCCCACTTCGTCCAGCAGCAGCGTGCCGCCATGGGCCATCTCGAACTTGCCGGGACGAGCGCCCACCGCTCCCGTGAAGGCGCCGCGAGCGTGGCCAAACAGTTCGCTTTCGAGCAAGGTCTCGGGAAACGCGGTGCAGTTCAAGGCCACGAACGGTCCCGGCTGGCGGCGGCTGAGGCGGTGGATGAGGCGGGCGATCAACTCCTTGCCGGTGCCGCTCTCGGCCTCGATCAGAATGTCGGCGTCGGTCGCGGCCGCTTGCCGCGCGCGTTCGAGCGCCAGTTCCCAGGCCGGAGACTGCCCGATCAGGGTTTCCGCGTCTTTGCCGGAATGCCCGGCGCGGCGCAACACCTGCTCGACGGCCAGTTCCAGTTTCTCGAAGCAGACCGGCTTGACCAGATAATCGCAGGCCCCGTTGCGCATGGCTTCGACCGCGTCCGGCACGCAGCCGTAGGCGGTCAGCAGAATCACGGCCGTGCGCGCCGACGAAGTTTGCACCTCGCGCATCAGCGCAAAGCCGTCGCGGCCGGGCATGCGCACGTCGGTGATGACAAGGGAATGCTGTCCGGGGCGAAATTTGGCCAGTGCTTCCGTGCCGTCGACGGCCACATCGACCAGCCAGCCACGGCGCTGGAAGCGCGTTTCGAGCGCCGCCCGCATGCCCGCATCGTCGTCGGCAATCAGCAGGCGCTTCATCGCAGGCCTCCGGCATTCCCGCTGGTCTCCGCCCCGCGAGCGAACACAACCTCCACTGGCTCCTCGGTCAAATCGGCCGATCCAAGATGTGCAGAGAGAACCTGCGTGGATGAACAATTCTTCATGCCCGGAAGGCGCAGCCGGAACGTGGCGCCGTAACCCGGACGGCTTTCCGCGGCAATCACCCCGCGGTGCTGTTCGACAATGCGGCGGCAGACGGCGAGCCCCAGTCCCGAACTTCCCGGCCGGGTGCTGAATCCCGCTTCAAAAATGCGCGCCAGGTTGTCCGGCGCAATGCCGGGTCCGGTGTCGCGCAGCGAGATCTCCACGGCGCTGCACTCGATTTCCGGCCCATCGTTCCGATGCGCCGGATCCACACCCTGGCTTCCCGCCGAATCTCCCACCGGAACTTCGAACGCAGCGCACTCGGCGCCGCGAATCGCCAGCCATCCGCCCCCCGGCATGAAGCGGAAGGCATTGAGCGCGAGGTTCAGCAACACCTGTTCCAGGCGGTGCCGATCGGCGGGAATCATGACGCCGTGAAGACCGTTGATCACCTGCAGTTCGACGCGCGCCTGCCGTGCCAGCGGCAACAGAAAGTCGTAGGCCCAGTCGAGCAATTGCCCCGCATCGGTCGGCCGGAGTTCGGGTTCCGGTGTGTTGTGCAGATGCAGAACGTTGTTGACGGTGGCTGAAAGCGTGCGCAGGCCCGCCTGGACGTGCTCGATCCAACGCCTGCTCTCCCCTTCGAGATTGGCTTCCGCCAGCAATCCTGCGAACAGTTCGAGGCTCCCCAGAGGATTGCGGATCTCATGCGCCAGCAGCGCCGACATCTCGACCAGCGCCTGCTGCCGCCGCAACCGCTCCCGCTCCTGTTCCAGCTTCTTCGCCTCGCTGACATCGCGCAGAATGAAGATCGAAGTCGCGGGCGCCGGACTCGGCTCCAGCCACGCGTGCCGAATGGCCACCCAGACGGGACTCGCGCCCGGAATTCTCCATTCACATTCTTCACCCGTCTGCTGCGCTCGATCCAGCGCCTCCGAAAGCTGGTTCGGCAACCCAGGGACCGTATCGAAACTGCCGCCCGCCAGTCGCACGGCCTCGGGGTTGAGCGTTGCAATCCTCGAACCCGCTTCGACCACCAGAACCCCGCAAGGCAAACCCTCGAGAATGCGGCGCAGGCGTTCGCGGATGCGGCGGTTTTCCTCCAGACTGCTGGCCAAATCGCGATTCGTGACCTCCAGTTCCTGGCGGAGATGGGCCACCTGGCCATGCAGTTGCCCATACGTACGCTCGAGCGAACCGGCGGCCTCGGTGAATGACGCAAAAGCGCGGGCCAGCGGATGGTCGAGGTTGCCGGCCGAATCGCGCGGTGTGGGAACATTAGCGGTCATGAAATTCACCCTGCAACGCCGTTACCAGCCCGGCATAAATTGCCTTAGAACGCGCTTATGCCGGATGCCTTGGTAGACGGCCTTCTGCACCTTGCCGATGGTTACCGTAAACAACGCCGCAACTGTTTCATGGGGGCGTGCAGGTTCGATTTGAAAAATTTACGGCACTCTAGCGCAAGACGCCGCCGCTGGAATCCGAAAACAAAAGATGCTCGGGCAGAATCATGGTGTGCTCCCCGGAGAGGATCAGCGCGCGTTCGATCACGTTCTGCAGTTCGCGAATGTTTCCCGCCCAGGGCTGCGTCTTCAGCAGTTGCAGCGCGGCCGCGGACAATTCCGGAGCAGGCAGATGCCAGGCGCACTTGGCGAGAAAATGCTCGGCGAGTTGCCCGATGTCTTCCGGGCGGTCGCGCAACGGCGGAATCTCGATCGGGAAACCGCAGAGCCGGTAATACAGATCTTCGCGAAACTTTCCCTCGCGCACCAAAGACAGCAGATGCGCATTCGTGGCGGAGACGACCCGGGCATCCACCCGCACCAGTTCGGCGCTGCCCAGGCGCTGTATTTCTTTTTGTTCCAGAAAACGGAGCAGCTTGGGCTGCAGGCTCAGCGGCATTTCTCCGATTTCATCGAGAAACAAGGTTCCCCCTTGCGCTGCCTGGATTCTTCCCGCATACGACTGCACCGACCCGGTGAAAGCGCCGCGCGCGTAACCGAATAGTTCGGCTTCCAGCATGGTCTCGGGGATGGCGGCGCAGTTGACGACCGCAAACCCGCGCGCCGAGCGCGGACTCAACTGATGGATCGCCAGCGCCACGACCTCTTTGCCACTGCCGGTCGGCCCGGTGATCAGCACGGTCGTGTCGCGCGGCGCCAGCAGCCGCGCCAGGCGGTACACGGGCTGCATGACTAGCGAGTTGCCGACCATCCCAGGTAGCGGGGCTGCACAGTTCGAAAAGGAGTCTGAGACAGCCTTACGGACGGGCGCATGGTCGCCGCACTCGCTGTTCGCCCTCTCGTCGTCCCGCTGGCCACTCCATTCCCGGCTCTCTGCCTGTCGTAGCGCGGGCCACGCTTCCGCGAGCATATCCTTTTCTCTGTCCGCCACCGCGCCAGCATCGCCGTCGAGCAGCACAACTTCAATTTCGGGAAAACGACGCCGGACAGTGTGGCTCAGTTCCTCGGCGTCGAGGTCGGGCAGCTGCCGGTCCAGAAAAAGCACCTGCCAAAAGCCGCTTTCCAAATGCACCAGTGCCTCGGCGCCTCCCGCTGCCTGTTCAAAACAGCGGGCGGGGGAACGTAGACTCTCGAGGACGCGCTCTCGCACCACGGTACTGGGACTGGCCACCAGGACGTGATTCGCGTAATTGGGTGGGACCGGTAGACTCGTCATATCGACGATTCAAAACGATCCTCATTAAAACGACGTTAGTTAAAGATTAGAAAGCTCTATTCGGAAGGAAACTATCGTGTACCGCGAGCGGCAAATCTTGCTTTACAGATGCGTTTCTGGCTGGCACCCTGCATTTTCTACCGGGAGGAGTTCGGGGCGGACTCCGTGTCACGGGTCGAACGCCGCCAGTCGTCTGAGAATTCCACTGGCTTTCGCGGCTCGAAGCTCGGAGCGCCGTTCACTTACTCGACAATCGCCAGCACGTCTCCAGGGTTTACGGCCGCACCCGCGCTCGCGCAGATTTTTTTCACCACCCCTTTTTTGGGCGACTTGATTTCGTTCTGCATTTTCATCGCTTCGACGACGACGATACCCTGCCCAGCCTCGACTTCGGAACCCTCCGCCACCAGCAGGCGCACCACGCGTCCTGGCATCGGGGCAACGATCTTCTTTGGTCCCTTCTCGTCTCCGCCGGCCTTTTGCCGCGAGCGCAGCGACCGCGGATCGCGCATCTCCACCGCAAAACGCGCACTCCCCACCCACATATGGAGGTCGGTTGCGGTCTGCTCGCGCTTGATCTCGTAAGCGTGTCCATCAATGAGCAGGGACAAAACGTCGCGCCGCGGAATCACCGCGTCAATGTGAACCGTTTGCCCGTCCAGTCGGCACGCCCATCCGCCGCCGGCAATTTTCTCCAGCTCCAGACGGCGCGGCTTTCCGTTATCCTTGCCAGCCGGTCCTCCGACGATGATCTCGTAAACCATACGTTCAGCGCAGTCCTTCCGTTCGCCCCTTCTGCTTCCAATCCGATGCAACGCGGGCTGGCGCGACCGCGTTTCCATTCTTGCCCGTGGGCGCTGTGGGATCGAGCACGGCAAACATTCCCGCGGCAATGGCGGCGATCGTCTCCAGTCTTTCTGTTTCCAACTCAGGCGCATTCGAAACCACGGCCGGATTGCTTTTTGCCAGCAAACGATCCAGGTAGCCGGTATCGAGCTTTCCCGCCCGAAAATCGCCATCCCCCAAAATTCGCTGAAACAGCGAAATGTTCGTTTTGATCCCAGCCACAAAGTATTCGTAAAGCGCCCGCTCCAGTCGCATGATCGCCTGCTGCCGGTCGCTCGCATAACCGATCAACTTCGCGAGCAGCGGATCGTAATCCATCGGAACATTCCAGCCTTCATACATTCCGCTGTCGCGCCGGATTCCCGGTCCCGAGGGCTGCAGCAGCACCGTGATCTTGCCGGGGCTGGGAAAATAATTGTTGTCCGGATCTTCGGCGTAAATGCGGCACTCAATCGCATGGCCGCGGATCCCCACTTCTGCCTGCGTGAAGGGCAACTTCTCCCCGGCCGCAATTCGGATCTGCAGATGCACAAGATCGAGTCCCGTCGTCAATTCCGTGACGGGATGCTCCACCTGCAGGCGCGTGTTCATTTCCAGAAAATAAAAGTTCTTCTGCTGATCGACCAGGAATTCGATGGTGCCCGCATTGGTGTAACTCGCCGCCTGCGCGACTCGCACCGCGACTTCCCCCATGCGGCGCCGCATATCCGGATCGACAATCGGCGAAGGCGCTTCTTCCAGAACTTTCTGGTGACGGCGCTGTATGGAGCATTCCCGCTCTCCGAGCCAGACCGTATTGCCGTGTTCATCCGCCAGCACCTGCATCTCGATGTGGCGCGGATTGACGATCGCTTTTTCGATATAAACTTCGCTGTCGCCAAAAGAACGCTGCGCCTCGCTCTGCGCCGATTCGAGCGCCGAACGAAGTTCCTGCCGCGTGTGCACCAGGCGCATGCCCTTGCCGCCGCCGCCCGCCGCCGCTTTCAGCATCACCGGATAACCAATCCGCTCCGCCACCTGTTCGCCTTCTTCGGCCGAACAGAGCCCACGCGACGTCCCGGGAACAAAGGGTACGCCCGCTTTTTCCATCTGCTGCCGCGCGCTGGTTTTCGAGCCCATCAGATTCATGGAGTGCGGAGAAGGTCCGATAAATTTCACGCCCGCATCCGCGCAGGCCTGGGCAAACTTCGCGTTTTCCGAGAGAAAGCCGTAGCCGGGATGAATCGCCTCAGCCCCCGAGCGTTTCGCAACCTCGAGAATCTTGTCCATCCGCAGGTAAGACTCGGAAGCCTGAGCGGGGCCGATGTGATAGGCCTCGTCGGACTTTCGGACATGCAACGCGGCGCGGTCGACATCCGAATACACAACCACTGTGGCGATGCTCATCTCCCGGCAGGCGCGGATGATGCGCACTGCGATCTCTCCTCGATTGGCAATTAGAATTTTCTTGAACATTCTCGCTTTACTGCCGCGCTTGGACGCGCCTCCTGCAGCTTCCGCTGCCACGAAAGGGCCGCCCCTGATTTTACCTGTGGAGCCAAAAATGTGCGTGATTCCGGTCACCGGTAACCGTGACCATGAGACGAAACTCAAATTCGAAAGTTCGATTACGAGGGGAGCAAGATTCGGAGAGGGAACTGGAGGAATGACGGAAAGGCTGCCCGGCGGGGACGATCTTCTCGTCCCCACCCAGCATCAGCTATTTGTTTTGATCCATCACGATTGCGCCCGCAGGCTGCTTCTCTGCCTTGGCCTTTTTCGTGGCCATGGTTTTGTCAACCCACTCGTCTGCCGTCTTTAAATCGGCGGCGCGAGCGTCGGGGTCAGTGCACTGGATATCCGCCAGTTCGCGGTACATCAGGTTCATGTAAGCCATGGCGTCGTCGTAGTCAGGACGAAGTTGGAGCGCCTTGTTCAGATTGTCGATCCCTTCCTGAACATTGGCTGAGTTCTTCTCTTTGACCGCAGCGCACACCTTCTTGTCCTTTGCCGGTAGAGAGTCTTCAGGCTTCATCCCAAGTTTGGCGCGCTCTTCCTGGCGCGGCAAATAAGTCTGCGTCCAGTCGATCACGGCCACCGAGTAATAAGGTTCGGGATCGTTCGGATCGACCTCGGAAGCTTTCTTGTAGAACTCCTTGGCCAAGTCGAACTTTTTCATCTGCAGATACAGATAAGCGATGCCCTTGATGCTGTTGATATTTTTCGAGTCGACCTGCAGCACCTGTTTGTACTGATCGATCGCCTGCTCGCCGTAGCGGTTGTTGTCTGGAGTGTCTGCGCCCGGAATGTACTGCTGGGCGAAGGCTGTAGCGAGGTAAAGCCGGGCGTTGATCAGCGATGGGTCAAGGGCCACGGCTTTCTGGAAGTGACGGATCGCGTCTTCGAACTTCGAATTCTTATATGCCTGCACGCCTTTGTTGAGGTTGTCGCGCGCCGCAAGCTTGTCGCAACCGGTGCTGGCGAGCACCACCAGTGTGGCGGCGAAGAACACCAGGAGTCTTTGCGTAGTTTTCATTGCGTTATAAATCTCCCTTACAGCGGTATCCACATACGTGCAGCAATGCACGAGCGACACCTTATCACAAACTGGTCATCCCTGGCCCTGAGCGTGCCGAAGGGGAAGCACCTGCTGCCGGGACGATCTGCGGTTCCTCCCTCGCCTCGCTCGGGACAACAATCGATTCAGCCGTTCGACAAAACCTCTCAGTCCGGCCTGAACGCCCGAACCCTAACCGCCCGCCTCGATTTTCGCCGTGATCAACCCGACCTTGTCGACGCCCGCCGAATGCGCAATGTCAATCACACTGGCCACGTCGGCAAAAGGCACATTGTCGTCGCCCTTCACGAACATGACTTTTTCCGCGCGGGTCTTAAAAATATCTTCCAGGCGGCCTTGCAGCGTTTCCCAGGTCGCCTCGTCCTGATTGATCTTCAGTCCCGGAGGGTTGCCCGCGCCGTGGTCGATCAACTGCACCACAATGGTACGATCCGGCGGAGGCGGCTGCTTGGCCTGATCTTTTGGCGGCGGCTGCGGAACCAACGCCTCCAATCCTTTCGGCGTCAGCGGCGTGATCACCATGAAAATGATGAGCAGCACTAGCAGCACGTCAATCAGCGGCGTAACGTTCATGTTCGCGCTTTGGCCCCCTTTGGGGCCGACGGCCATACCCATAATCGATCTCCTGTATTGCTACGATTGCCGTTGTTGCTTCGTTCTGCTGCGTTGACTGTCTATTGCCCGCCGGTCGGTGGCGCACCCGGTGGCGGTGCCGAAAGGTTTCCGGCCTTCTTCTGATCGGTCAAAAGACCAAGCTGATCCACGCCAGCGGAGCGAACGTCGTCGACGACTTCTACCACCCAGCCAAACTTCGCCCGCATATCGGCTTTCAGAAAGACGCGCTTGTCGGTCCGGTTCGTCAGCTTATCTTTAATCTTCTGCGTCAGATCGGCGGGATTGACCAGATCGTTGCCAAAAAAGACCTTGTCGTCGCGAGTGACCGCGACCAACAACGCATCTTCTTTGTCGGCGTCGTGCATGTCTTCGGGATTATTGACTTTGGCCATGTCCACGGGCACGCCGTGTTGCAACATCGGCGTAACCACCATGAAGATAATCAGCAGCACCAGCATCACGTCCACCATGGGTGTGACGTTGATGTCGGAGCTAACGTTGGCCCCTTCGTTCCGTTTCGCTAGTGACATGGAATTCCGTCTCCTGCCTACGCTTGCCTGGTTCGCCACTCCATAACCTGCCGGATGTAGAGCCGGGCGTTGCCGCCCGGCCCCACCTGCAACTCATGGGTAGCCACCAGCCAGTCAACGATCTTAGGCCACAGTCCTGAGTCCCGAGGCCAAAGATCAAAGACCTGCTTTCTTACGACCGGCGCATGCTCCGGCGCTTCAGGAAGTAATCGATCAGTTCGCTCGACGAGTTGTCCATCTCCACGTCGAACGCTTCCACGCGGCCGGTCAGATAGTTAAACATCATGACGGCCGGAATCGCCACGAACAAACCGACTGCCGTGGTAACCAGCGCCTCGGAAATGCCGCCCGCGACCGCTGCCAGACCCGTCGCCTTCTCCTTCGCGATTCCGTTAAACGCGTTCAGAATGCCGACCACGGTTCCGAATAGCCCCACGAAGGGAGCCGTTGAACCGATCGTCGCCAGTCCGCCTAAGCCGCGCTTCAGTTCCGCGTGAACGATGGCTTCGGTGCGCTCCAGTGCGCGCTTGGAAGCTTCAATGGTCTCGCCAGGAATCTCGCCCGGGCTGTCCTGGTGAGCCTTGAATTCCATCAGGCCCGCCGTGACTACTTTCGCCAGGTGACTCTTCTTATTGCGCTCGGCGACTTTGATCGCTTCGTCAATCTTTCCTTCGCGCAAGGCTCCCGCCACTGCGGGAGCAAAAGAGCGGGACTGATTGCGGGCAGCGTTGAAAGCCATCCAGCGGTCAATCATCACGCCGATCGACCACCCCGACATGATGAATAGAATGATAACCACGACTTTCGCCAGAATGCCCATCTGTTTCCACAGCGAAATCGGGTCCCAACCGACCGAGCCCTCGTCAAAGAGCCAGGCGGCGAAAAGGTGGAAATTACACAGTGCGACTGCTGCCAGGTTCACTACCATGAGTTGCTTCTCCTCCTCAGAACTGTTTGGAACTCTGCCAATACGCTTCCTCGGACTCCATCTCGCATGGCAACCGGGCATCGCCACCCTACCGGCGCGGCAAACCCTGCTCCCACACACAATCCGAAGCCTGCCAAGATCTGAACTCTTTGATGCAAGAACCTAAAATGATAGCCCTCGGGGCCAAATGGCACCCGGACTCCCGTCTCGGGAAATGGTGGGACGGGGAAGGGCTTCATGCCGCCAGTACTGAACCGCCAAACAAAACACCATCAGCTCGGAGAGTCTAGCCTCCAGACAAGCTGAAGTTCACTTGGACCTGGGTCTCCACCGCCACCGGCTCGCCATTGAGCAGGTAGGGCTTATAGCGCCACTGTTTTACGGCTTCAATCGCCGCCGGCGCCAGCATCGGATGCCCGCTGATCAATTGCAGGTTCTGAATCGTGCCGTCCTTGCTGATTTCAGCCTGCAAGATCACCGTACCCTGTATGCGAGCCTGTTTCGCGAGCTGCGGGTAAACAGGAGTAACCTTCTTGATCAAAAGACCGGTCGCAACGCCTGTCGACACCCGAACCCGCTGCGGAGTCGCAACCTTCGGAACCGCAACCGGCGTTGAACTGATGATGCCGCCGATCACGCCACCCGCCGACCCTCCCGGCACGCCTCCTGGGACTCCGCCCGGGACGCCGCCCGCACCCAAGTCCGGCGGAGCTTCCTCTTCTTTGATCATCTGTACTTTATCTGGAATCTTGGTGGGCGTGCGCAATTGCCCGTTGATCACTTCGCTCTGCATCTTCACCACTTTGACCGGAGCAGCCGCTGGGGGCGGTGGCGGCGGCGGCGGTGGTGGCGGCGCTACCAGAAACGTCATCAGCTGAGTCTTAGGCAGTGCATCGGTATAGATCAGCGGGATCAAAATCAGAATCCCGATGAGCATCACCTGCAGCGTGAACGACAAGATCGTTGTGCTCAACCGCCGCTTGGCCTTGAACCTGTTTCCCGACTCTATGAGGCTGTCTTCAAACATAGGCTTCTCCTACACAGACCTTAAGACAATTTAGACACCGCCCGCATCCAATTTGCTCCCGCCTTCTTCATCCTGCCTCGGCTCGGCGTCTGCCAATCCTGCCTCTCGGGGCAGGTGAGAATTCTACGCTATAAAACGCGAATTAGACCTTAACTTTTTCTTTCGTCTGCGACGGCCCGTTCCCGGACCGCAGCGGCATCGCAATCGGCTTCTTGCCGCGCTCCCCGCGCCATTCCTGGTAAGCCACCAGAATCGGCGCGGCAATCGCAATCGAGGAGTACGTCCCGATCAGAATGCCGATCACCAGCGCGAAGCTAAAACCATGCAGCACCTCGCCGCCGAAAAGGAACAGAGCAAGCACGGTAAGGAAAGTTAAGCCCGCTGTCAAGATCGTTCTGCTTAAAGTTTGATTGATGCTCTTGTTGACGATGTCCGACAACCGGTCCCGGCGCAACAGTTTGATGTTTTCCCGGATGCGGTCAAAAACCACAATCGTGTCGTTGTTCGAGTATCCGATCAGCGTCAGGATCGCCGCGATAACCGTCAACGAGATCTCCCAGTTGAGCAGCGAGAATGCTCCCACCGTGATCAACGTGTCGTGAAACACCGTCAATACCGCAGCCACGCCGTAAATCCATTCAAAGCGGAATCCCAGGTAGATCAGCATTCCCGCCAGCGAATAGAGAGTCGCCAATAGCGCCTGCTTGCGCAACTGCTGCCCCACCTGCGGACCAACGATTTCAACGTTGCGAATGCCAAAGTCCGAGACAAAGAAATTTTCATCCAGCGCCGCGACCACACTCGAGTCGACCGCGCCCTTCAGTTCATCGAGAGAGGAAAGTACTCCGCTCTTCGTCTTGTCGCGATAATCCACGATGGCCTGCGCAACCGCCGTGTAGCGAGGATTGGCATCCCCGCCCGAACCAAGATGCAGCGGATCCTTCTCCAGCAGATAATTCAGGATCGTCAGCGAACTGGAATTATTCAGATCCTGCTTGCCCGCAACCGCGTGGCTCTCGAGCGCCTGCTTGATCAGGTCCTTGCCCTTGCTCAAGTCCTGTTCGCTCGTCTCCTGAATGTCGAGCGCGATCAGCACTTCGTTATTGGCGGGTTGCCCGTAGCGCTGTACCCGCGCGTTCTTCAATCCGGCGCGCTCGATCTCGTTGTGAATGGAGGATGGGTCGGGAGTGTGCGAGTACTTCACATACACCAGCGTGCCGCCGCGGAAGTCCACTCCTAGCGGGATGCCATGCCAGAACGCCATCGAAAGCACTCCGGCCACGCTGAAGATCAGCGAAAACGTGAGGAAGTACCACTTCTTCCCGAGAAAGTCGAAATTCGTATCTTTAAAAAATTCCAAGTCAAACTCCAAAACTGCTGCTGGCTGCTAGCCCATGGCTGCTGGCAATCCGGATCGGGTTGCTAGTAGCTAGCGGCTAGAAGCCATGAGCTGTTCTATCTAAATGCTCAACGCTTCTCCGCGCTGCTTCCGGCTCAGCACCCAGTCAAAAATCACGCGCGATACAAACACCGCCGTAAACAAGTTCGCCGCCAAACCAAACACCAGCGTGGTGGCAAAGCCTTTTACCGGACCGGTCCCGAAGATAAACAGAATCGCGGCCGAAACAATCGTCGTGACGTGGGTGTCCACAATCGTGATCCAGGCATGGCTGAATCCCTGCTCCACCGCCGAAGGCGGAGTCTTGCCATTCCTTAGCTCTTCTCGGATTCTCTCAAAAATCAGCACGTTCGAATCCACACCCATGCCGACCGTCAAAATGACGCCCGCAATCCCCGGCAGCGTCAGTACCGCTCCAAAGTAGCCCATGAATCCCAGCAGAATTACCAGGTTCAGAATCAAGGCAATATCGGCGTTCACGCCCGCCCAGCGGTAATACACCAACATGAAGATCAGGACGGCCAGCATGCCATAGATCGCAGCCTGCACGCCCGATCGAATCGAATCCGCGCCGAGCGACGGACCAACGGTTCGCTCTTCCAGATACTTGATCCCTGCCGGCAGTGCGCCCGAACGCAGGGTCATCGAAAGATCTTGAACCTCTTGCTGCGTGAAGCGCCCGTTGATAATGCCGGTGTCGCGAATGGCATCCTTAATTACAGCCACTTCCTGCACCTTGTTGTCGAGCACAACCGCCAGATTGTCTCCCACGTGACCCGAGGTGAAGGAATAAAACTTGCGCCCGCCTTCGCTGGTCAGAATGAAACGCACCGCTGGCTGCCCATTTTCATCGGTCGACGGCTCGGCTGTGCGAAGGTCGCGGCCAGTCACCGCCGAGGCGCGCGAAATCAGGTAATACTGCTCTCCCGTATCGCTATTGCGCGATCCGATGCTCTTACCCGGCATCAGCACCGCATCGGGAGGCAACACCCCGCCCTTGTCTTGTAGCGCCGCTTCCTGGCTCGGATACGGCCCGCCCAGCGATTGCTTGATTTCAAGCATCGCCGTGGATTGCATGATTTCTTTTACCCGCGCCGGATCGTCCACGCCCGGCAACTGCACCAGAATCTGGTACTGCCCTAGCCCGTGTTCCTGAATCACCGGCTCGCTCACGCCCAGTTGATCGATGCGATTGCGGATGGTCTCAATCGCCTGCGCGACCGCCCGGTTTTTCAAATCGGAAAGGTTCTGCCCCTTCATCGCCACGGTCCAGGAGTTCTCCGCCCCTGAAGTGGCGTCGTAATCCGGCAGCCGGTCGGAGACAATGCTCTTGAAATCGCTTGTCTGGTCCGGCGGAACGCCCTTTACCACGATCATCTCCGGATGGTTGATCGGATCGGGCTTGATAATGTCGGCGTAGTTGATCTTCTTCGCCCGCATGTCTTCTTTGAGGCGTGCCAGCGCGTTGTCGGAGTCGACATTCACCGCGTCATTCACCTGCACCTGCAGGATCAGGTGCGTCCCGCCGCGCAGATCCAGCCCCAAATGAATGCGGTCGGTGATCGACGCCAGGATCCCCTTGCCCGACCAGTCCTTAGGAATGCCAAAGATGCCGCCGAGAAACACGAGCAGGATCCCAACGATAGCGATCAATTTCCAACTGAGATTCTTATTCATGACCATCCGTCAAAAGCACTGAGAACTCCAACTGAAAGCTGATAACCGACAGCTGGCAGCTGCTTTACTTTCCTTCTTCCGCCGTCGTCACCGATACTACCGACGCCCGGCTGATTTCCAGCTTCAAGTTATCCGGAGGCACGCGCAAAACCACCGCATCGTCCTTGAGGCTGATGATCGTTCCGCGCAGACCGCCGCTGGTCACGATCCTGTCTCCGTTTTTCAATTCGCCCAGCATGGCCTGCCACTTCTTCTGCTTCCGCTGTTGCGGCAGAATCAGCAGAAAATAAAAAATGGCAAAAATGAACAGTAGCGGCGCCAGCCCAAGCAGACTGGTGCCACTCGGCATCTGCAACCAGGAAGCCAATCCGCTGCGCAGCCCATTCAAAATCATTTCCAACGCCAAGTTGATCCTCTGCAATCAAATATCAAACGAAATTCCGCCCAACTCTGCCTCCCGGGAGGCTCTTCTCAGACCCTGCCCAGCGGGACTCGGCACAAGTTTGCTGCTTTCGCCGCTTAACTTTCCCTGCCGGGCTTTGTTAACTTCCGCGCCCAACTGCGGCAATTATTTTCTTCTAAGGCCGGAGATCCTACAGCGAGCAGGCTAAGAACCGGCGATGCCGCGCCCCGGTTGCGATCGGAACGGCACAGAGAGAAACGAACATATCCCCAAGCTCAATAGAATGCCGGACGACCCGCTAGGTGTCAAGGTCGATACGCCGATTTTGTCGGTGTCTCGCCCTATGGTCCCGCACCTTGCCGATCCCTTACGGCCGTTTCGAAGCCAAGTGGAGCCCCGGCGCCCCATACTCTGGCAACTTCTGCTTCACCGCCTGCGTTTGCTTCACTTCCAGTTCGTCAAACAGCAGCGCCGGAGTCGCCACACTCGACGCCACCGGCTCAAACCTGTCCTCCACGCTCAAGACGTCCCCCGCGGCAATCAGATCGCTGCGCAATGATCGCGTGTCGAGGTCTTCGAACGCCGCACCCCGCACCAACTCTTCCCGCCCGTCCGCGGCCCAGATGCGGTACATCATTCGCGGAACCAGCTTCGATCCCATCGACTCAACATACAAGCCATATGGCAGATCGCGCTGCTTGCACAACTCAATCAGTTTCTTCTTGAGGTCAGCCTCGGGCTTCGGATCGGTCGACTCCAGAATGAGATTGCCGATCTGCGGCGCTGCCGCTCCGCTCGCGCCCGCGCGCCCGTGCCCGTTCGAAACCGCAAAATCGCGAATCGGTTGCCGCCCCACCAAATAGGAAACCAGTTCCCCCTTTTCGACCAGCGAAACCCGTTGCGCTTTGACCCCTTCGTCGTCAATCGTGTAGTCGCCGAAAAGGTGCTTGCCCGCGATCGTCGAAATCGTCGGATCGTCGTACACATTCACAAAATCGGGCAGCACCCGGCTTTTGTAACTGCTCGACCATTTTCCCGTGGTGCGCGCATTCTCACCCAGCCTGGGCTTCTTGCCGAGAACATTCGGTTCCACCAGTTCGTTGACGACAACCTTCGCTGCGTTCCCCGCAAACAGCACTGGACCCCGGTATTCCTCATCGACTACTGGAGCATCGCGCATATCCTTGAACGACGCCACGAACTTGCGCGCAGCGTTAAGAAAGTGGTCGCGGTTCGGCAGGTCCAACAGGCCGCGCCCCGCATCGCCTCGACCTCGCGTGAGCAGCATCCCGTCCGCCGCCTGCGTTGACCCATCGAGATGCAGAATGGAATGAGCTTTCCCGGTCCGCGCAACCGTCCCCTCGGAGTTCACGAAATACCGATTCTCGGTCGCGAATTGCAACGACGCTTCGAGGTTCTCCAGTTGTTCGTCGCTGCGATACAAAGCCGACGCTTCTTCGATCAACTCCAGCCAGGGAGTAAAGTCTTCCGTCGACAGCCGTGCCAGTGGTTCGATCGCCTCCACCGGCGCGGCTTTGGCAAAATCGTCCACCGGTTCATCCACCTTCAACTGCTTCAGTGCCGCCTGCTTGGCGGAGAGCGCTTCAGTAGCCGCCTTGTAAGCGCGGTCCGTAGCCAGCCAGACCCGATGCCGTATGGCAAACACATCGTCATCGGAGGAAACCAGATCGACCGTTCCTTCTCCGGTACCGAAAAAACTGTCTTGCTTGTAGTCGCCGACACGCACTACAACGCGCAACATCCGCAAATGTTCCCGGCGCTGACTGCGCAGTGCTCCGAACACCGCGCTCGCCTGGAACTCGTCCAACTCATTGACGCGGTACTCGATGTAATACGGCGCCGCCACGTTCTCCATCTTCAGTTGCGCCTTGGAGCGCTCCATTTCCTCTCGAAGCGCGCGCAACACAACATCGTTCGCAGCTGAATCGGCCGCACGCGCAAAGCTCGATGCGGCGCAAATAATGATCGCGCCCGCCAGCAAGGCAAACCGCAGCCTCGACTCAAACCGCCCGCGCCCGGTCACTTGCCACCTCCCTGATCATTCGCGCCAGGGGGTGGCGGAAGGATCGGAGGCCGCTCATCGCCATACTTCCGTTTCTGCACTTCCATCCCTGAGAACAACATCGCCGGAGCCGCCGCCGACACCGGAACGCTCCCCGATTCCGCTCCGCAAATCCCGTTGAAAACGCTGGTCGTCTCTCCCGTCGCCGTGATCTCGGTCAACACCGTCAGCGGAGTTCCAACAATATCCACTCCGCGCACCAGTTCATCCTTTCGCCCATCCGCATAAACGCGCCACACCATCACCGGCAACACCTGGAACGCCTGCGGCATCTGCCGCGAAGTCAACGTGAACCCGCCCTGAATATCTTCAAAGTACAGACCGTAAGGCTTGCCCTGCTTCTTGATTTCCTCCATGAAGCGCGCCCGCAGTTCCGCATCCGGCATCGTCTTCGAAGAACTCACAATCAGATTTCCCTGTCGCCCGACCGGCATCTTCCCTGACTGCGCCCGTCCATGCCCGTTCGAGTTGCTGAAGTTCTTTACCGGCAAACGTCCCATCAGAAAATTCTTCAGAACGCCGTCTTTCACCACCTCCACGCGTTGCGCCGGAATGCCCTCATCGTCATACCGGTAAAACCCCGAGAGTTCGGTGCCGCCGAGCGTGCGCAGCGTAGGATCGTCGCTGACGCTGAGAAACTCGGGCAGAATTTTTTCATTCACCTTCTTGGTAAAGGTTTGCCCTTCCTCGCGCCCGCGCTGGCGTTGCCCTTCGACGCGATGGCCCAGCACCTCATGAAAGAAAACCGCCGCCGCGCGCCCCGAAAGCAAGGCCGGACCGTTGTAAGGCTCCGCCAGCGGCGCCGCCCTTAAAGCACTTAAGTCCTCCGCCATCTTCTTCGCGGCTGCCGCCACTTCCGCTTCCGTGGGAGCCTTCGCCGGATCCGAAAACTGAAAAGTTTCCACCCGCCTCAACTCCATGCCGTCCTCGGCACGCGTGCCAGCCTCGATCATCACGCGAAAAATCGCGTCGCCGGTAACGATCTTCGTGCCCTCGGTCGAAACTAGGTAACTAAGGCTCCGCGCGGCGTAAAGAAAAACCACTGCCTCTTCCACCTGCGGATACTGCCGGAAAGTAGCCGAATACCGCCGCGCCAGTTCTTCCCATGCCTTCTGTTCGGGAAACGCCGGCAAGGTGGCCTTCTCCATGTAACTCGCAGGCTTCTCCACCGAGAAATCAGCCGAATCGTCTTCGTCCTTGGCGCGGACCGTCGTCTGTGTCTTCACCTTGGAGTAGGCCTCGCGCGCCTTGCGGTACTGCTGGTAGGTCAGCCGCCACAGCACGCGCGCAATGGCGTCAGCGTCGTCGCGCTCCGGCAGTTGGCCGCTCGTGATACCCGAGGTTCGCTCCTTGTCGTGAGTATTGTCCAGAGCCGCCGTGCCGATCCGCATGCTCACGTCGGCGGTGCGGCGGCGGCTTCGAGTTGAGTTCAGAATGCCACCTTCCGCGCTCAGGATCACCAGAGATTCGCCGTCGGTCACGTTGTAGCTGGCGAAATACGGTGCCGGATCCTGCTTCGCTAACTCGGCCTGGCCACGATGTAACTCGCTCTCCATCGTAGACAGCAGAAGATCGTCTGGGGCGATGGGCAACGTCTGGGCACCCAATGGTCTCCGGCCCAGTAACGCAACCAGTACCAGTAGAATGTTAAGGCAGTTAGTTTTTTTGGACTTCATGCGGAATCGCGAGTGTATCAGGACCGCGGGAAGCAAAAAAAGTGGCCCCTTTCGGGGCCAGCCTTTCAAAGAGGTCGAGTGGCGGGAATCAGAGGCAATTCATTTGGCGCCGGTCCGGGGAGTGGAACGGACAGGGTGAGATGTTAAACATCGAGAGTGAAGTTCCTTCGGAGCGACCTCCTCAGTACTTTGTGAACGAGCATTTGCCGAGCCAAAGCGGTAACCCTGGCGAGATGCCTCCTCCATTTTTGAAACCTATTCAAAATCAACGTTTTAGGGTGATCACCCTAGGCCCACATTGCTCCGGGATCACCCTACGATGTGACGTCAGGTGCAGAAAGCTGCACTTTCGCAGAAACCCCAGTCTGAGGTCCTTCTCGTTTCTCCGCTCGTCGTTCATCCAAAACTAAAAGCCCCCGCTCCAAACGGGGGCTTTCGAAAATCTCGAGCTCAATCTACCGGACCAAGTCTAGCTGTCGCCCGCTACCGTCCGCACCTTTCCTGGCAGGAAATGATACGGAGGCCAAGGCCCTGTCACCACCATCTGGCAATTCTTAAGCTGCTTGGCGGCCGTGCTATACCGATTCTGGTACTTTTCAATCGACTTGGTATCGATCAGGTGAGCAATGTCGAGCAGCATCCCGTCGGCGTCAACCTTCTTGCAGCTGACTTCTTCCTCCAGGGGGTTGAAAAGTTTGTGCACCTGCACCGACAGCGCCCGCGCCTTCGTCTGGCGTTCCCGCTCCCGCGACGCCTTCTCCCGCAGTTTGGTCAGGTATTCGCGGCCGACCGTGTCAGGTAGCACGATCTCTTCCAGATTCCCCTTGAAAGACCCATCGCGTACCGTCAGCTTGATGCGCATTTCCGACTTCCCGCGCAGCCGCTCCACGCTCTCACAGAAAGTTCTGCGGTTCGATCGAACCGCTTGCCGTATGGCATCTTCCGTGTCAAAGATCGTTCCAAATCGGAACGGCAAAACTGTGGAGGTCTTAAAGCTCTGGCTTACAACCCGGGCGTGTTCCAAAACTGACTTCTCGTCAAGCTTACTGGTGGCACGGTCAAATTCACTGACAATGACCGCGAACTCTCCACTCGGGTAGCTCATCACCGGAGCTGAATTCACTCCCTGGATTCCTTCGAGTAGATAGGGACGACGGGCGCGGACACCATTGGCGAGGGTCGGGTGTTCCGTAAGGCAGTACGCGTACCACGACATGCATTCTCTCCGAATTGCACCGGGGTCTTCTGCACCCCTTTAGATTTTTTAACTAGGGTTGCGCTTCTACCTGTGAGTTTTGGTTTGTTAAAGCAAGATGAACGCGAAATGCCGCGTCCAAGGGCTATATTACTTCCGTTCCAGCTTATTTGCAACCTTTCTTATCCTTACTGCATCAATCGTTTTCGCATTCCGCCACGGCCTCTCTTTCCCTCGTGCGATCGCAATTCACGCCTTCGCTTTACTGGAACGCCCGTTCCTTCGCATAGGACTCTCGGATCAAATCCAGCCCCAAATACTCTGTCGGAGCATAGTCGTCCGTCAGAAGCAGTCCGCCCGTCGGAAAATCCCGGATACGTGAGGATTCGAACGACTGCAAGTCACCTTCCGGAAGAGGCTGGCCTCCCGTCGCGACCAGGATAATGTTCTGCTCTGCGTCGGGGGACTCCCCGGGGAGGGTTGAAAACACAGCGACCTGCGGGAAAACTTCATGGATCGTCTTGAATAACGCCTCGTACACCGCGCCCAGTTTCCCGCCGCGCGCCGACGCGATATTGAACACCGCTATTCCATCAGGCTTCAGCGCCCGCCGCACCTGCTGAAAGGCTTCTCGCGTGGCGAGATAAGGGGGAATCGAAAGCCCGACGTAAGCGTCGGTGTAGAGGATATCGAATTGCCGGTGATTGCGATTGAGAAAAACGCGCCCGTCTTCATTTAACGTGACGAAAGAGAGGCTGGGATCCTGCAAAAAAAACTGTTTGGCCGCCGCCGTCACTTCCGGGTCGATTTCCACCACCGTGACCTCGGACGTCGGGGCATAGCTCTTGATGAATTCCGGAACAGTGTAGCCTCCGCCGCCGATGACCAGCGCCGATTGCGGCGCCGGCTTCAACTTCTGCAAGATCTTCGCGGAGAGTTCCACGTACGGAAAAAGCATGCCCGATTCGCCCAGCAAGCGTCCACTCTGAACTTTGCCGTCAAGCACCAGAAAGCGGTACTTGTGTCCTCCGATCGCGTCATTGACCCGGATGTTGTAATACCGGCTGTTCTTCTCAAAGATATGGCTGATGTGAGCCGACCAATCACCCGCAGGAGTCAACACCGCATTGAGAATCACGGCGATGACCAGTGCAGCTGATGCCGCCAGCCATGACGGCCGGATCGCCGCCGCCGTGCCTGCCGAGAGCCCCAGCAGCACGACCACCATTCCCGCCAGAATCGACGACACGGCAAAATGCGGAATCAGCCAGAAACCTCCCACAAAGGTTCCAGCAATGCTTCCCAGGGTCGAAGCCGCAAAAATGCTTCCCGAAGTCCGGCCGATCCGATCCGGGTCGTACGCGGCAATCTTCAACAGATAGGGCGATACCATCCCCAGCACTATGCTGGCTGGAGCAAAAAATAGAATCGCAGCAACCAGCGATCCCCATTCCAACCCCAAATCCCCAAACTGCGGCAACAGCGGCCGCTCAAAATAAACCAGAGCAACCGCGCACGCCCCGATCAGCAAAATTAGTGGGAGAAGCTTCTGGTTCCGATCCGCTAGAACTCCTCCGAGATAGTATCCCAGCGAAAGCGAGCCTAAGATCGTCCCAATAATATTGACCCAGACCGAGAACGAAGCTCCCAGGTAGGGCGAGAGGATCCGTGTGCCCAGAATTTCGAGCAGAAGCACGACCGCGCCCGAAAAAAAAGCCACGGCCTGCGGAAAATACCTCACGATGGAAGGGCGCTCTACCGCTCGCTTCCCGGAACGATCCCGATCTGTCTCACCCTTGCCGGCAATCACCTTGGCCATAGTCGGCGGATTCTTCCGCGCTTGCTTACCAAGCGCACCTGAAACGGTCACCGCAGTATACCGTCCATTCGCTCAGTCGAGAAGCAGATCCCGAACTGCACTTCGCGTCAGCACGTTTCGTGTGCTAACGTGCGCTCCGCGACTCCATGCCTGAAACGTTTCCCTGCTTTCCGGCACTATCCAGATAACGCGCCTGAACGACTCCCCACCGTTCCGCAGCGTGCGGCAAGCGCAGCGAAGTTAGCGTCGATACCCCTCAGATCTCCTCGGAGATTTGCACTGCAATGACCGGCTCAAGGGCACGTCCCTCAGTCGGCCACACATGGGTTTAGCACAAGCTTTCCCCCAAACTAAGGAGGACCAAAATGACAAGGACAAATGAAACCACGCAGTTCAACCACAATCGCAAACCGGCACGGCTGGCGTTTCTGGCCGCGCTCCTGATCATCACTTTTGCTATGGCTGTGATTCCAGCCACCGCTCAGGAAAGCCCGCGGGTACCGACGAAGTCGGCCCAGACGGCGGAGGCGGTTCTCGTCGGAGCGAACCCTGAGGGCGCATCGCCCGCCCTGGCTGCCGCTTATTGCACCTATAACATCAACGGCACGTTTCTTCTCACTTGTTACTGGAGCAAGATTTCCGCCAGCTCGCACGTTTTCGCGGCGATCAGTGAATACGGCGACGGAAACCCGAACGATCGGTTCATCGGTGCGGCTCAGATGACCGTCTTCAACGTGGCTCCATTCAACGGGGGCGTTACCGTCGAGGTCAACGTTAACTGGGGCAGTCCGCTCAATGTTCGCTTGGACCTGTTAACCGACTAGTCCAGTAGCGTGATGAGTGGGAGCGGCGATGTGGATGCTGGAAGCCCACTTTTGCGTCGGAGGTCCCATCCTTGCTCGTTCTCTCCGCAAGGGTGGGATTCTCCGACCATTTCCAGTTAAGGATTTTCGGCCGGGATTGGCTCTTCAGTGCTGCTTCGGTGTGTTCGCGCGTTCTTGCAGGGCGGTCGTAACCGCGCGCAGCATTTCGGCCGCGGGCGCGGGTTTGCCAGTCCAAATTTCAAATTGCCGCGCCGCCTGCTGCACAAACATCTCGACTCCGGGAATCACCGTCAGCCCCTTGGCGCGCGCCACCCGCAACAGATGCGTCTCCACCGGATCGTAGACCATATCGAACACAATCCGCGCCTGAATTTCCTCGTCCCGCAGCGGACAGTCGCGCGTGTTTCCCATCCCCACCGGAGTCGCGTTAATAATGACGTCGAACGAGGTCTTACGCAGGTCGGCGCGTTTCATCGTCCGCGCCTTGGCCTGCCTGGCCAGCTTCTGCGCCTTCGCGGAGGTCCGGTTCAACACCCACACTTCCGCGCCTCGCTCTTTAAGCCCGAACACCGCCGCCCGCGCCGCCCCGCCCGCGCCCAGCACCAGCACTTTCGCATTCGCGATCGTAAGCCGCGCTTCCAGCGGGCGAATCACCCCCGCGATATCGGTATTGAATCCGTAAAGTTTCCCTTCCGCTCCGCGCACCACCGTATTGCAAGCGCCAATCTTCGCCGTGTGCGCGTCCGTGTTATCGAGATGCGGAACGATGGCCTGCTTGTAAGGCATCGTAATGCTCAGCCCGTGCAGCGGAATTTCGCGCGCGCAATGGATGAGATCCTTCAGGGTTTTTGCGTGCAGCGGAAGATAAACGCCGTTCACATTTTCGCGCCGCATCGCCGTGTTCATAATGATCGGCGAGAGCGATTGCCCAATCGGATCGCCCGCCACACCATAAATTCGCGTCGCCGCGTCCACTTGCTCGATGCGGTAAACGCTGCGCAGGTCGCGTGCGCTGATCTGCCCGGGCGCCGTCTTCAGGCCGGCATTGGCGTCGACCGCGCCGAAAGTAAACGCACTCCCCGCGCGCACTCCCAGCACCCGGCTGATGATCCCCTGCTCTCCCATGCACAATCCCACCAGCGTGTGTTGGCTGCCATGCGCCTGCAGAAACTTCATCATCGTCACGTTGTCGGACAGCGTAGTTGCGGTCGTCACGACCTTGTAGAAATCCGCCGGAATTTTCACCATCTTCGCCAGCGTCTCATCCAGGTTGCGCGTGCCCCGGAAATCGTGGAACGAAATAATCAGTCCCGCGCGCGCGCGCAGCCCTGCAATCGCTTCGGCTTTCGATTTCAGCGCGCTCTCAAGTTCCACATCCAGCATCTGGCAACCCGCCGCCCGCGCTTTGCTCAGAACTTCCAATTGCGCGGCCAGCGATCCTTTGAACTTGCCGCCGTTATCCACGCGTCGGCAGGTGCCGATGGCGCTGACGTACTGGTGCGTCTCTAGAAAGCGATGAATCTTCGGGAGCGCGGCCAAAGGCTGCTTCAAATAATCCAAACGAAACTCGAGGAACGGGTTATCGCGAGCCATCGACTCGGCCGTAGCCAGCATTTCCTCAATTGTTTCGCTCCCCAGCGCCAGACACACCCGGGGCAGTCGCTGGGGCAGAAAACGGGGCGCGAGAGTGGAAGTCAAAGCCAAGGCCATTTGTTTTCAACGTCGGCGGCGATATTACAGGGGTGCAAGCTCAGATGCAACCTTAACCAGCCGAAAACTTTCGACCAACACCCCTAAACACCCTCGTAACCTTGACCCCCACCCCCGCGCTTGTTACTTTTCGACTGTAACCCTTGTCTTCCCAGAGAGATAGCTGGGGCAGCCAAATAGCTACGGGAAGTCGGAGTCAAAATGAAGAAAACAGGACTGTTATTGCTACTATTGGCGGCATCAACTCTGGCCCTTGGTCAGCTCGCGGTGACGCCCGTCACGCCTGATCCGGACGGCATTGTTCACACTACCGTCAACGTGCCCTTCGTCCGCTTTCAGACCCCCACCGCGGCCGATATTTATTGTGCCGGCTTTCTTACCAAGGAGAAGGTTCCCGACGCCAACTACGTAAATGGCGGCCTCCAGACCCCGACCTCCACCAAGTTTGAGATGGGCGAGCTCGTCTATCTCGCTGGCACCGGGTACCAGACCGGGCAACTCTATTCCGTCGTCCGCGAAATGCGCGACGTCAACGAATATGAAATCTATCCCGGCCAGCGCAAAGTTTTAGCCGCCGCCGGACGCCCTTATGGCGAAATCGGCAGGGTGCGCGTCGTCGACACTCGCAGCCACAGCGCCATCGCCCAGGTCGAATTCAGTTGCGACCCCATCAATCCCGGCGACGTCGTTCTTCCCTTCGCCGAGAAACCCCCGGTGAGCTTCCACGTCCCCGGTCATTTCGACCGCTTCGCGCCAGCCAACGGTAAGCTCAGCGGCCGCATCGTGCTCGGCAAGGATTTCGACGGCGTCCTCGGCACCGGCATGAAGCTTTATATGAACATGGGCTCGAACCAGGGGGTCAAGGTCGGCGATTATTTTCGCGTCGTGCGAACCTACTCCGCCGTCCTGCACGATCCCGTCGACTCGCTCTCGTTTAAAGCTCAGACTTCAGAGGACACCCAAAAGGTTCCCCCAACGTTTGAAGCGAACCGTTTCACCAAGACCAAGGGACCCAACATTCACGTGGCCGACCTGCCGCGTCGCGCCGTCGGAGAAGTCGTGGTCCTCAACGTAACTCCGACCGCCTCGTCCGCCATGGTCGTCTTCGCGCTCGAAGATGTCTACGCTGGCGACACCGTCGAATTAGACGATCAGCAGTAATCCACAGAACTGAGAAACGCAAAAATTACGCAACCCAGGGGGAGAGAAATCTCCCTCTTTCTCTTTTTGGACGGCGTGAATTGGACGTGACCTGGATTCGCCAACTTCCGCCGGATTACCTCATCAATAGCAGAAGCAACGTGGCTGCGGCCGCGACGTGAAACACGGTATGTAAGGTGTCCGGGGCCATCCCATTCCGTTGCGGCAGGAACGAGTGCGTCCCGGCAAAAATAATTCGATAGCGCGCCGCCCGCTCCATGTCCGGAACAATCAGGTAGGGGACCCACCATGCGCGTAACAAACCAAGGACGAGCGCACCATAGGTGATCCAGAGCCACATCGCAACCCAGTCAGGGTAAGGTTGGACGAAATACTTTGCGCTATAAAACAAGCAAACCACCGCCGGCACAACCGGCAGCACCGTTACAAAAATGGAGCGCGAGAGCTTGTCCTGGCTGCGGATCGCAGCCAGGTTGTTCAGTCGCCCGAGCGGTATCCAATCGTGAAGCAAGAGGAAGGCGACGTTGAACATCTGCAGACCCAGAAAAGCTAGCTCCCGGGGACGGCTGATTACATGGTTTGTCACGTTCGTCTCCTTTTATTTCGCTGACGACGTTCGTTGTCCAAAGCGAGTGCGGTAACTACTTGGCGCAATACCGAAACGCCTTTCGAACGCCCGGCGAAAGGCGTCGTCACTGCCGAAACCAACGGATGCCGCGAGTTGATCGATATTGCATCGCGTCTCACATAGCCGAATGCGAGCCTCATCGAGCCTGACGGCGTCCACGTAGGCCGCCGGAGGGCAGTGAAAAGCGGCCTTGAATTTTCGACCGAACTGCCGATAGGACAGTCGAGCCAAACTCGCCAGTGCCTCCACGGAGAGGTCGCCCTTGAGGTGAGTCCGAATATGAGCGGCAACTTCGGCTATGCGATCTGTCGCTTCACACTGGAACTGCAAGGGCTCGGAGTATTGTTCCTGGCCCCCGGGGCGCTTCATAAAGACGACCAACTCCCGCGCCACGCTGAGCGCGGCGGAGCGTCCATAGTCCTCTTCAATCAGTGCGAGACTGAGATCGATTCCAGCGGTGATGCCAGCTGAAGTGTAGATTCGACCGTGGTTGAGGAACAACGCATTCGCATCCACCTTGAGCGCGGGGAACTTTCGCGCCAGATCCTCGGCAAAGCGCCAGTGGGTGGTCACGGTAGCGCCATCGAGAAGGCCGGTCGGGGCAAGGCCGTAAATCCCCGTGCATACGGATGCGATACGGCGCGTAGTCGCAGCGCGGCCCTTGATCCAGGCCGCAATGATCTTGTTCGTTCCTGGTTCGCGCAAACCGCGTCCGCCCGGAACTATCAGCGTGTCAAGCCGGGGACACGCGGCCAGCGTAGTGGAGGGCTTGAGAATCAACCCCGATTCTGCTGCCACCGCCCCGCTCGTGATACCGATGGTTAGAAGTTCATAGCAGAGGTTGGTGCTGTGCTCGCCGCTGGGGACACGCGCCGCTGCGAATGCTTCCATCGGGCCAGCGGCGTCGAGGGCGGTAATGCCATCGAACACTAAGAATCCGATTCGCTTCAGGCGTGGTTGCCGACTGCCCTTCATGCCACAACTTTACTTGGATTCGAGAATGTCTGAAAGGACTTAGATCCGACACTTTAGGCCATCAGCAGGAATTCAGGCGCATGCCAGCAGTATGGTGAACGCACACCCTCAAGCAGTTGCGCCACTCCACAATCAGGTTTGCGATGGAGGGTTTCCCGACCTCTAAAGACGCTTGGCAGCTTTATGAGCCGCGCTCAGCGGAAGAACCGTATCTTCGAATTCCCCGGTATCATCGCTCCCGCGACGACCACCACCACGATCACAACCGCGAGTTCCATGTCACCCTCACGACGTCGCCCGAAACAACGCCGAAATCAAACTGCCAGCGCCCAGCTTACTTCTTTTTGACGGCCGCGCAACGGTACGAAAGTGTTAGATGCAGGCACAAGAGGGGAACGCGCGGGGTGCACACGAAAGAGAGAGAAATCCAGCCAGAAAATGTCCCGCCAATTTAGCCGGCGACATCGACATCGCCGAAAACCTCGGCGGTAAAAGCCTCGATCGAAGCGCCCTTCCGCCAGGCATCCACCGGCAGTCCGGCTTTGCGGCAAGTCTGCTCTAGAAATGTCTCCCGGTCCCAGCCGTGTTCGGCGGGAACCTGCGGCAACAGCAACCCGCGTCGCGTCCCCTGCGAAACCACCAGCCCGTGCCGCCCGACCTCCACTGCTTCCGGACGAATCGCAAACAGATGCGAGAGCACACTGAGAGAAACCTCAAGCTGAGGCGCTTCTTCTTTCGTCACCTGCACGAAGCGCGAATCTTCAAACGCAGCCGCACACGCCGTTTCCGCCACCGCCCGATACAGCGGCACAACGGCTACGGCGTAACCCACGCATCCGCGCAGTTGGTGGTTGAGATAAAGAGTGGTGAAAACGCCGCGTGGCTCCGACAGTTGAGGTGAAGATGGCTGCGCTTCGAGAGACGGACGAACCCTCCCGCGTTCTCCCGGGTCAGAGCCTTGGCTGCCAACTACCGAAAGTATCGCATCGTGCGCAATCCCCAGTAGAACCCGCCGCTGCTCCAGCGAAAATTCCGCGGAGGCCGGCCCGGCGCCATTTCCCGTGAGATTTTCTGGAGGTGTTTCAGACAGCTTGGACATCGCGTTTTCTCCGCCGGTCAAGGACGAAGGAGCGGCGCCGCCGCCTTTCCGATTTGCGGTCGATCCGCGACCAGAAAGCGATGAAATAATCGAGCGCCGAAATCAGCGACAGCAGCACCATGAACCAGATCGCCAGAAACGCAATCCAGTACACCGGGAAAACATAAATCCCGACCACCGGCCAATCGTGCCAGCGCCGGGCGAGAATCACCGCCACCACCGAAATGATCTGCACCAGCATCTTGAACTTTCCCAATTCGCTGGCCTGAATCGTAAACCCTTCCGAAGCCGCAATCGAGCGCAGCCCGCTCACCAGAAACTCCCGCCCGATGATCACCACCGCAATCCAGGCCGGCACCATGGCGGGATTAAACTGCACCAGCGTGACAAACGCCGCCGCGATCAGCAACTTATCAGCCAGCGGATCGAGCAGCATTCCCATCGTCGTAATCTGCCCGCGCTTCCGCGCCAGATAACCGTCGATGCCGTCAGTGATCGACGCCAGAATAAAAACCACCGACGCTAGAATCTCGCGCTCTCCCGTGGTTTCGCCGGCGAAGCGCGGCGTGCATAAAATCCAGATCAAGAGCGGAATCGCCGCAATGCGCGTAAGCGTGATGTAGTTGGGAAGGTTCACGCGATGACTGAGCCAGGGCCGCGGCGGCGGACACTGTGATTATCCTCTACATCGCAGGTCATGGCAACGGACCGAAGGCTAGGGTTCAGAAAAATCGTGCCCGAAGCGTCGCAATTTTCGAACGCGCACCCCGGCACAAAGAAAATGGCGCACGTTCAATTCCGTCCAGACAATCAAACGTGCGCCATTCGAATTACGACGCTTTCGTCTCAAAGCCCTTGAGCAGGCTCGAGGCCATTGCCAACACGTTGCTGTGGTCGGGCACCGCCCCATTGGGCGTCAGCTTGTCCACGATTCCCGGCAGCAGTTGCGCAATGGCGGACCCAGCCACGTCCGGAGAAATTCCCGCCTTCGCCGCCAGCGCCTTCACTTGGTCGCTCCCAAGAACCTGATGCACCTGGTCGGATGAAATCGGCGCATTCGGTCCCGACCCCACCCACGAAGACGCAACCCCGCCCAACCCCTTATCGTGAAACGATTGCACCAGGCCCTGCAATCCACCCGGTTGATTTTGAATCATCTGTAAAAGTCCCGATGCCAACGGATTGGAACTTCCCCCTAACACCGAACCCAATGCCTGATTTTCCAGATTATCGAGCAAGCCCATAATTGCCTCCTAGAGATTTCCGCACAAAAAGAGATTTCCGCACAAAAAATTTCACAAAAAACTTGAACGCCGAAAGCGCAGAGTTCCCCGAGTTTTCTACGACTTAGTTTTCTCGGCGATCTCTGCGTCTCGGCGGTGAGACTTGTTACTTCTGTTTCGCGATGATCTTGTCTTTGATCTTCGCGTAAGTCGCTGCGGGTATGACCTTCTTCTTCGTCAAGTCGGTCTTCTTCGCATACGGACGCCCGTCGATAATCTTCTGCGAGTATGCGTCGCCGATTCCCGGCAGCGCGCTCAGTTGATCCTTGGTCGCCGTATTGATGTCGACCAGATTGGCGTCGGCCGCTGCAGCGGTTGCGGTCTTCGCCGGCTTCGACGCGGTTTGCGCCACTGCCATCCCGCTGATCAGGCTCAACGCGAACACTGCGATCAGCAGTCTCGTCATGAAGTTCTTTGTCATCGTCGTTTCTCCTTATTCCTTCGCCGCGGCTTTGTAGCCCGCAGCTTGCGCTTCCGATTCGGTCATGAACTTACCCTGCTTGGTCTTTCCATACCAGCGTCCGCTTTTGTGATAAACGCCGGTCTCCGTGTTGACCCAGACCTTGCCCGCCGATTGCGCGGCGGCGATTTCCGGCGTCGACGCGGCCGGGGTTGCCTTGCTTGCGCTCTTGGTCGTGCTCTTTGCAGGCGCAGCCATTGTATTGGACGCGGCCGGAGCAGCAGCCGGAGCCGCGGCCGGTGCGGGCGCCGTCGTCTTGGCCGCCGGAGCAGCCGCGGGTGCGGCGGCAGCCGGTTTCGCCATGCTGTCATCGGCAGCAGCGGCTTTTTTCTTGTGCGACTTCTTCGTACTCGTAGTATCAGTGGCCGCGGTCTTATCCGCAGCAGCCGTCTTATCCGCGGCGGCAGACTTATCCGCGGCAGCGGCGGCGTCCTTCTTCGCTTTCTTCTTCGACTTCTTAGTTGTGGTGGTGTCGCTGCTCGTGTCACTCGAACCCGTCTGCGCTTTGGCCAAAACCGGAGCCATCGCGACCGTAAGCATCAGACAGAAAGCGAGCGTCCACAGTGTAAGTTTCTTTTGGGAGTGTTTCATTTTTCCTCACGAGATTAAGAGGCATGATGCCCCGTTTTTGTTACGTATTGACACGTAAACACTGATCTACGAAAAAAGTGGCGCGGAAGTGCCCCAGCATGATTACATCGGAAGGGACTGCGGGTCAACCAATAATAACAGGGGTCTCCGGGCCGGAGACCCCCAAAATCTATGGCTAGGCATAGATTCCGCGCTGGCGAATTGTGTACGCCACCCGGTCAATCGCCAGCATGTAGGCCGCGATCCGGTTGTTCACCCCATGTTTTTCGGAGTACCGGACGACATCGTCGAACGCCGTTACCATGATGTCCCCTAACCGCTCGTTCACTTCCGATTCCTTCCAGAAATAACCCTGGCGGTCCTGCACCCACTCAAAGTAAGACGTAGTAACTCCCCCCGCGTTCGCCAGAATGTCCGGAATCACAAACACTTTCTTCTCGGCCAGTATGTCGTCCGCTGCCGCCGTCGTCGGACCATTCGCGCCCTCCGCCAGAATCTTGCATTTCACCCGGTCCGCATTCTGGCTGGTGATCACGTTTTCGGTCGCCGCAGGAATCAGAATGTCACAATCCATCAGCAACAAATCGGCAGTGTCATACTTCTCCGCCCCAGGGAAGCCGTGAATCGAGCCATTGCTCTGTCGATACTTCACTAGCGCTCCCACATCGAGGCCGTTTTTGTTATAGAGCCCGCCGCCCACTTCTCCAATGCCGATCACCCTGTATCCCGATTGCGCCATCAGCAGCGCTGCGTTCGAACCGACATTGCCGAACCCCTGCACAATCACCCTGGTCGTATCCCGGTTCAACCCGAGTTTTCGGATCGCCTGGTCGCACACCATCAGCACGCCGCGCCCGGTCGCCTCGCGCCGTCCACGCGATCCGCCAATATTCACGGGCTTGCCCGTCACCACCGCCGTCACTGTTTGCCGCATGTGCATGGAGTAGGTGTCCATGATCCAGGCCATCGTCTGCTCGTTCGTGTTCACATCCGGCGCCGGAACATCTTTTTCGGGTCCGATGAATTCGAACAGCTCCGCCGTATAGCGCCGCGTCATGCGCTCCAGTTCGCCCTGCGACATCTTATGCGGATCGCAAATTATCCCGCCCTTGGCCCCGCCGAACGGAATATTCACCACCGCGCATTTCCACGTCATCCAACTCGCCAGCGCCCGCACCTCGTCCAGGTTCACGTCGGGACCGTAGCGCAATCCCCCTTTCGCCGGACCGCGCGCAATCGAATGCTGCACGCGGAATCCCGTGAACACTTCCAGGCTTCCGTTGTCCATCGCCACCGGAATATGCACGATGATTTCCCGGCTCGGGCTCCGCAGCACCTTCCACAATCCCTCGTCCAGATTCAGCTTGTGCGCAGCCAGGTCAAAGCGCGCCGCTTGCGCCTGCCACGGATTAGTTTCCTGTTCCAGATCCACTGCTGATGTCGTCATAAGATTTTCTCCGGATGATTGCAACGTCGTGGTTGCCCGTCTCGCGGGGAAGCCTCGCAAAGTATATTGCCGCCCCGCAGCCTAGGCAAGCCGAGGGTGCCCAGAAGACAACCCTCGCCAAATCCGCGTCTGCACACCCAACCTGCCGTCCTCGCTCGCTGCGAATACGAATTCGTGCGATCCTATGCCCTGCATCCAAAACTGCGCTTCGGTCGAAGAACAAGAACAATGATCCGTCCCGACTATAAAGAATTCGCCCGCCTCTCCCGCCACGCCACTCTGGTTCCCGTAGCCAAATCCATTTCCGCCGATCTCCTCACTCCTGTCTCCGCCTTTCTAGCCGTTGCCGAAGACGAGCCCGACGCCTTCCTGCTCGAGTCCGTCGAAGGCGGAGAAAAAATCGGACGCTACACTTTTCTCGGGGTCCGTCCCTTCCTTCGCCTCGAATCCCGCGGAGCCGAAGTCACCATCGAGCACACGCGCACCCGCAAAGTCGAACGCCGCACCGCCAACGTCTTCGAAGTCATCAAAGAACTCCTCCACCAGCACCGTCCCGCCGCCGTGGACGGCCTGCCCCCATTCACCGCCGGAGCCGTCGGCTACTGCGCCTACGACATCGTCCGCCGCCTCGAAAACATCGGAGAGCACGCCACCGACGACCTCCACGTTCCCGACTGCATCCTCATGTTCTTCGATCGCGTGCTCGCCTTCGATCACCTCCGCCACCAGATCCACATCGTCGCCTCCGCCGACGTCACCCGCGAAAACCCGCAAGCCGCCTACAACCGCGCCGTCAAAGACATCGCCCTGATCGAGAAAAAACTGGCCGCCGGATGGAAGCCTGCCCACTGGCGCAAGCCCTCCACCAAATCCAAGCTGGCCGTGCGCCCCCGCACAAAAAAGTCCAGGTTTCTCGAAAGCGTGAAGCAAGCCAAGGAGTACATCGCCGCCGGAGACATCTTCCAGGTCGTTCTCTCCCAGCGCTGGGATTTCGAGCCCGCAGTCGCTCCTCTCGACCTCTACCGCGCCCTGCGCACCGTCAATCCCTCGCCCTACATGTACTTCCTCCGCTTCCAGTGTGGCGCGGGCGCCCGCACTGCTGACTCCAGCAACGCAGCCAAAAAAGTGACACAGAAGGGTGCGAAGAAAAACGCGCCGAAGCCGTCGACCCAGACCCTCCACGTCCTCGGCTCCTCTCCCGAAATGCTGGTCCGCGCCGCCGGACGCAACCTCGAATACCGCCCCATCGCCGGAACCCATCCCCGTGGCCGCGACGAAGCCGAAGATTCCGCCTTGGAAAAGAAGATGCTAGCCGACGAAAAAGAACGCGCCGAGCACGTCATGCTCGTCGATCTCGGACGCAACGATCTCGGCCGCGTCAGCGAATACGGCTCCGTCAAAGTCCGCAACCTCATGTACGTCGAGCGCTACTCCCACGTCATGCACCTCGTCTCAGCTCTCGAAGGCCGCCTGCGCACCAACCTCAGCGCCATGGACGCCTTCGCCGCCTGCTTCCCCGCTGGCACCCTCAGCGGCGCTCCCAAAGTCCGCGCCATGCAGATCATCGAAGAACTCGAACCCACTCGCCGCGGCGTCTACGGAGGCTCCGTCCTCTACGCTGATTTCGCCGGCAATCTCGATTCCTGCATCGCCATCCGCACCATGGTCATGAAAGGCAAAAAAGCCTACCTCCAAGCCGGAGCCGGAATCGTAGCCGACTCCAACCCCCAGCGCGAATTCGAAGAAACCGAAAACAAAGCAAGAGCCGTGCTAAGAGCTGTCGAGATGGCAAGAGGCAGCGGCTAGGTAGATGGCGTGTTTCAAACAATGGCCTTGGGAAGAGCACGGCTTTAGAGGCTGCGGAAGAACTCCGCTCCGCGCCGGTTTGGGGAAGGGCACGACCGGGGTCCCCGGCAAGCCCGGGTTTGGCTTGCTGGGGTGGACGAGTTCCACTCGTGCCGTAAATGCCGTCCCTTCAACGGCGGCTTCCAGCCGCTGGGGGAATTCTGTCCTGCGAAAAGACTTTTTCCGCAGCCTGTTTAGCCACGCCGCCCAGAACCGACAAAAATGCGGACATCCCGACCTCTTACTTCCGACTTCTTCCCCCTTGACACCCCACGCTAAAATAGAAGTAGCAGTCCAATCTGCACGCTCTTTGACAACTAAGCCGCGAGTTGCACTCACGGTTGAGAATCAGGGGTTTCCCCTATAACCTCCTCTAAGTCTATGGTTTATAAAGACCTTAGCTCTAAGTCCTTATTCCTCAAAGACCTGCCGTTCCAGAACCTCTAAGTCTTTGACTTCATTAGACCGGGAGAGGGGGGGTACCGAGAAAGAGCAGCAATGCCGCCCCCAAGCTGTCTCTACCAAGCTCCTTGACAACCACAAGGTGGTGGGGCATAAGTTCCATAAAATCAGGACTTTGCCTCTAACCCTCATCCGCTCAGGACTTTGGCGGGAAACTCTTCCTAAAGTCTTGATTCCAATAGACCGGTGGGGGGGAGGGGGGTACCTAGGAACAGAATCTTCCCGTGGTCTCGCTGAGAACTAAGAATGTAAGCTTAAGAATGTAAGCTAACGACCGAGCCCCAGGAAATTCTCCACCAGTTTTTTCCCTTCATCCGTCAACACGCTCTCGGGATGAAACTGCACGCCCTCAACCGGAAACTCCCTGTGTCGCAGCCCCATGATCACGCGCGTTCCATCGCTGTCGCGAGTCCAGGCACTGACTTCCAGTTCCGCAGGCAGTCCATCTTCGGCAACGATTAGCGAGTGGTATCGCGTCGCCGTCATCGGAGAAGACAGCCCGCGAAAAATCGTCTTCCCATCGTGCTCCACCTGGCTCGTCTTGCCGTGCATCAGATTTTTCGCGCGCACCACTTGCCCGCCAAATGCCGCGCCCAGAGCCTGATGTCCGAGGCAAACGCCCAGCAGCGGAACCTTCCCCGCAAAATGCCGGATCAACTCAATCGAAATGCCCGCTTCCTGCGGCGTGCACGGCCCCGGCGAAACCACAATGCGCTCGGGATGCATCGCTTCGATTTCCTCGACCGTCACCTCGTCGTTGCGCCGCACCGTCACCGCCGCGCCCAATTCACCTAGATATTGGACAAGGTTGTACGTAAACGAATCGTAGTTGTCGAGAACGAAGACCACGGATTGATTGTAGCTGCGAGAGGCCAGTAGCGTTCGGTGTTTTGCCTCTACAATCGGACCCTCTTACCTCCGACCTCCAGTGCTTGACAGTCCGCCTGCTCCTTGCCATGCTTACAAGCGATTCGGGCAACTTGTTGAAGTTCTTTACCCTTGCAACTAGGATCGATACAGCCTTGACCTCCCGGGAATTCTCCATGGCCGAAACGAAGCACGACCAACATGAAAACGATAAGCGCGCTACGCGGCGTTTCGCGCTTCGTCTGCCGGTAGCTGTCCGCTACGAACCCAATGAGCAGGAGCATGCCGCGCAAACCCGCGATGTCAGCGCCCGCGGCATCTGCTTCTACGTCGATTCCGCCCTGCAGGCCGGCTCTGCTATCGATTTCACTCTCACCTTGCCGCCTGAAATCACTCTCACCGAAAGCATACGGGTGCGCTGCAAAGGCCGCGTCGTAAGAGTCGAAGGCAGAAATCCCGCGGACAAAATGACCGTCGCCGCCGTCATCGACGAGTACGAGTTTCTCGCCGATTCTTAGTTGCGTCCGCTTCTCTCGTCTCTCGCTCTGCATGCGTCTTCCGTCCTGCCAGCCGCGAGTGGTATGTTTGCTGTAACCATTGAGCGCTCCGGTGAAACATTTCCTGCGAAAACTGCCGTTCCGGCAAAAGTGGCTGCGCTTCGTCGCGCCCATATCTTGCTGCGCGCTTCTAGCGCTCGGATTGCTCGCTCTCGCGGCCCCTTATCTTCTCGCCCAGACCAAGCCGTCCACCCAGACGGACCCGCCTTCCAAGCCTGCCGCCTCCTCGGATGCAACCAAAACTGCCACCATCAAGAGCTTCCGCATCGTGCAGGAAAAAGACGGCCCTGCCGTCGAGATCCTCTCCACTAGGCCGCTGGTTCCCTCGATCCAGGCCATCACCGGCCCCGATCGTTTGGTCATCGATCTTCCCAACGCGCGCCTTGATAGCCAGCAGAAGCGCATCAGCGTCCAGGCCGACGAAATCACCACGCTCCGCGCCGACCAGTTCCAGCAGGATCCGCCCATCGCTCGCGTCGTCGTCGATCTTCTCGCCCCGCGCGCCTATACCTGGGACGCCGCCGGAAACCGCCTCGTCGTCCATCTCGGCAAGAATCCTAACCTCCCGAATGGCTCGCCCTTTCAGACCCCGACCGTAGCCAGCTTGTCGCCTCGCCCCCAACCGGTGGTCGCCGCCGTGCGCGCAGCAGAACCATTGCCACTCGCCACCAAGGAGAGCGGAGACGGTTCCACCATCGCCGCTCTGGCTGATACCACCATCGTCGGCCTCTCCGGTGGAGGCGAGTTGCGCGTTTGTCCCGGAACAACCGTTTCCGTCACTCCGTCGCAGAACCGCCACAATCGGATGTTCAGCCTGAACACCGGCGCGCTCGAGGCCCACTTCTCGCTCGACGCTTCTTCCGATTCCGTCGTTACACCCGACTTCCGCATCCTGCTCGTTGGCCCCGGAGAGTTCCACTACGCCATCAGTGCCGACAATCAGGGAAACACCTGCGTGCGCTCGCTGCCCGGCAACACTGCCTCGGCGATCGTCACAGAGTTGATGGGCGATCGCACTTACCAGGTCAAAGCCACCGACCAGCTTGTGTTCCGCGCCGGTCAACTCGATCGTGTGGATATGGCCGTCCCGCTGGAATGCGGATGCCCTCCTCCGCGCAACGCCTCCCTGCTTGCCGCAAACAACGCGCCCTCGCTGAACGATGCCCAGCCCAGCTTGCACACGAGCGCGGCGGCCTCCGATTCTGCGCCCGCCCCCGAGACTGCTCACGCCGACAGCGCGGCCCTCCCCGGCCTGCCCGCGGCACCGCCAGCGCCTCCACTGGACGCGTCTCTCGCACCCAACCAGCTTCACGTGCAGATCGAAGCTCCATTCGTTTTCCACGCCACCGGACCTCCGCCAGCTCCCGTCGAAGAAGTGCGCGCTCTCCCGTTCGATTTCCGTCGCCTGCCGGAACCTGGCTCCGCAGATCCGCTCCCTCCCCCGGCGGCTCCACAGTCCGAACCGGCCGATTCGCAGAAGGCATCCAAAAATAACCCGCCCTCTCGTGGCTTCTTCAAAAGGCTCGGTGGATTTCTCGCCTCGCTCTTCCACTGATCAATCTGTCCTTCCGTCCAAACCATGCCCGGCGGCAGGCAAATCTTCCTTGAACCCGCGCATCTATAATTACTTTTAACCAACCAACTCGAAGGAGTGAGCCATGCAACGACTGCACCCAGTCCTCTCACTGCTGACGTTCTTGTTCATGATCGTTGGCGCTGCCTCGGCCCAGGTTCCGACCAAAGGAAACGTCTTCTTCGGCTATTCGCTGGACCGCACTCCGATCGTCTCGAACGACACGGTCAACACCAACGGATGGGATGCAACGCTGGAAGGCAAGCTCCTGCCCTGGATTGGCGTCGTCGTCGACTTCGATGGTCACTACGGCAGCGACAATTTCAACGGAGTCACCGCTGACGTCAACACTCACAACGTTCTATTTGGTCCTCGGGTGTCCGTGCAGATTCAGCGCCTTCGTCCATTTGCCGAAGTGCTGGTCGGCGTCAGCCACATTACCCGAAGCAATGGCATCTCCGATTCCAATACTTCCTTCTCCAACGCCGCCGGCGGAGGGTTCGACTACAAAATATTCGGCCCCGTCGCATTCCGCGCTCAACTCGACTGGATCAACACCCGTTTCTACGGCAACGGCCAGAACGGTGTGCGCGTCTCCACCGGCATCGCGGTTCATTTCTGAGGACAGACTCCGCGGGCGTCATATGACGCTCTCTCTCTTTAGCGATAGATCCAGAGCCGTGTTTTGCTCCGCGCATTGTTCCAGAATCAAGGGCACCTCAACCAGCGCGCGATTCGAATATTCGCCGGCCTCGCCGCGGAACGTCTCGAAAGTCGGACCCTCCAGCAAGCGTCGCACCGCGCCCGCAATTTGCTGGAAGGTCGGCACCACGATCCCGTAACCATTCTCCGTAACCCATTCCGCGTTGTAGCGCTCTTGCGGCAACGTCTTAGAATTGCATTCCACGATCACTGGCAAGTGGAATTGCAGCGCCTCGCTGATCGATCCCGGCCCCGGCTTCCCTATAAAGAAGTCGGATAAAGCCATGTAATATTCCACATTCTGCGCAAATCCAACCACCGCCATCGGCTTCTTCGTCCGCAGGTTCTTGAGTTGAGCGGCAAGCTTATCGTTGTGTCCGCAAATCAAAATCAACTGCACCCCGCTGCCGGACTCATCGAGCCTCCTCGCAATGTCGACCATGACCTGCGAGCCGTGCCCTCCGAACAGCACAATCCCTGTCGGGCAATCAGGGTCTAACCCAAGCCGTGTCCTCTCCGCGACGCGATCGACGACTGTCTTTGCGTAGAACTTAGGCTTCAGAATCATTCCCGAGGTCCGAAAAATGTGATCTTCAGCAATCCCCATCGCCAGCGCTTGTTGGCGGGCCCGATCCGTGCCCGCAATGATGTACTCCGACTCTCTTTCGATCCAGAAGTGTGGAGGATAATCCGCCAGATCCGTGATCAAAGTGACAAACGGCGGCGTGGCAGCCGATCGCAAGCCATCGACCCGCAGGCTCTCCGCAATCTCGCGGTTGAAGTGAGGAATCACCGATAGCACCAGGTCGGCGGGATGCTGCTCCCAGTAATCTCGCAATAACTTCACAATCGAGGAGTGGTAAGCACGGATCGTCGCCTGCAGAACAACCAGAAGTTGCGGAGTAAAGCGGGTCCAGCCCTTGCGCAAAATTACGTTGTAAGTGTCTTGAATGCGCAGCCCCGTAAGGCGGCGGATCAGATCCAGCGGATCCAGCAATTCCTGAATATCAAGCAGCGTGACGTCCCAGGGCTGCTCCTGGCTCGAAAGCCTAGCCTGTAAAGCCTCGGCCGCGCTGCGATGCCCTCCGCCTGCGTGATGAAACACAATCGTAAGTTTGCGCAAGTTTCGCATCTTTAAGTCGCCACCCCCTCGTACTCGCCATCCTCAAGCCATCCCGAATCGTCCTCCAACTCGGCAGCATCCCCAGCGCTCGGTTCTGCGGCAGCATGCAACTCCTCCACCTGCTCCACATACTCGTGAATCTGCACGCCCTCCTCACCCACGGTGATGTAGGTTGGGTGCGCATCGATCCACGCCCCGCAGTTGAAGTAATCGATTCCATGCGCCTCGTCACGCTTGTGCAAGGCCGCGTGGGTATGGCCGCAGAAGATGCGATCCGCATGATGATGCCGCGCATGCGCCAGTGCGCCATCGGCCACCTTAGGAGACAAGCGCAACCAGCGCGTATTCAGCCGGTCGAGAAATCGCGTCAGGGCCTTGTTCTTCGAATCCCACTTCTGCAATTGCATGTAGAGCAGCGTCCCGATCAGGTAGCTGACCCTCACATTGCTTAGGACAAAGCCATCGAACTGGTGACCATGCACCGCGATGTGCCGCACGCCTCGATACTCCCATCGATACTCCTGGAACACGCGCACACCCACCAGGTGCGACATGATCGGAGCCAGACCATGATCGTGATTCCCCTCGACCCACACCACTTCGACCTTACGTTTGGGATTGGAGAGCTTGCGAATGTAACCGAGAAATTTCCAGTGTTCTTTTTTCAGGCGTCCAAAATTGAGGTCGGCAAAGATATCGCCCAGCAGAATCAGCCGGCGATATTGATGTTCCCGCAACACGCGCAACGCTTCGCGGGCGCGGCTCATGTCCGCGCCGAGATGCAAATCCGAGAGGATCAGCGTGTCATAGGGCCGCGGCGCCACAGCCTCGATTGTCGCCGGGCCGTGTTACGAGGTGATGAATTGGGACTTGTTCACAGACAAGAGGTAACCCGTAGGTAACTACCGACCGAGTCACTTGGAGTTCGCGGCGGCCTACGTCAATGACGTTTCCCCCGGGCAACGCTCAGTGCGCCGGAGGAACGTAATCCGCCGGGCGCGCTACGCCTTCGCCGAAGAAAAACTGCTCCATCTGCTGCACGATCACTTCCTGATCCTGCTTGCGCGCCGGATTCAGCCGGTATTCGTTCAGCAACATCTTGCAGTGCTCCATCCACTGGCCCCAAGCCTGTTGCGACACGTTGTCGTAAATCTTTTTTCCCAACTCGCTGTCAAAGGGAGGCTCCGGCAGCCCCGGCAATTCCTGTTTTAACTTTGCGCAGAAAACTTTGTGATCAGCCATAAATTTATTCTGAAATTATCGCACAGCCATTGCGCTGCAACCTCCCGTCACCGTCGCCTCTCACCCGAATGACGATTTTGCTCGCCCTATGCTCGTCGCACCCAAGCACGCGCGTAACCAAAATCGCTGGCGCATGCAAGATTTTCATTGACAAATCACATACACGTGGCAATATCTTGTGGTAGGACAGCTACTCATACTAGTAGTTGGGTAGCCCGGGCATCAAGGTGCCCTGTCTTGAACCTTGGGAGAACAAATCGTTCAAACGGAGGAAACACTTCATGGCAACCAAGAAGAAAGCCGCCAAGAAAAAGAAACACTAAGCGGACGGATGCTCGTTCAAGAAATTCCCCAAGCCTCTCAAGAGAAGCACCTCTTGAGAGGCTTTTCCACATGTGTAGGGAAGAGTTTGCTGGTGTGGCGACGGGCGTATCGCCCGTCCAGACGAGCGCAGCTCAGCCGCCCTGCAGTGGCCGCTGCAACGACCGCAATTCTAGATTGAAACGATAGACTCACTGTGCCGACATCCAACACCCCGACAGAATCCATCGCAAACAACCGCCGCACGACCTCTTCGCGCCGCATCGCCCCCTGGCTCTTTGCCGCCTTCCAGTTTTTCTACCTGCTCACTTCCACCGGACGCGTCCGCACCCCCGACGAATACAACACGCTCTACACCACCGAGAGCCTCGTACTCCACGGATCCACCACCGTTCCGCAAGCCGTTCAGTTACACAATTTCTATGGAAGATACGACGTTCACGGTCAGCCGCGAGCCGCCTATCCTCCGGGACAAGCTTTGCTCTGTGCACCCTGGTACGCCCTCGGACAGTATCTGCTCGCCCGATTGCCAGGTGTCCCAGTCGAAGATACCGACTTGATCGTGGCCTTTTCCTCGTGCCTCAGCAACACAACTTTTTCCGCTCTGGCCGTTACCTTCTTCTTTCTGCTACTCGTCGGAATCGGAATCCCCCAGCGCCCCTCGCTCTTTGCGGCAGCCATGGTTGGCCTCGGTACTCCGATCTTTGCCTATTCCGCATGGCTATTCTCCGAGCCCATCTCGACTGCCGTTTTCGTCGGCACGGCGCTGCTGCTGTTTGGACGAGCCAGCGATCGCCCAGCCTCACCCTACCATCCCCATGCCATCTCATGGCGCACTGCCGCCATCGCCGGACTAATCCTGGGCTTGGCAACGATCATTCGGCCGACCAATGTGCTCGCGATTCCGGTCTTTGCATTCGCCATGGTCATGCGTAACGGAAAAACCGCTCTCCGCTCCGCAGTCGCCCTTTGCGTAGCCTCGGCGATCGGGGTCGCCGCCCTCCTCGCCCACAATGCCCTCTTGTTTGGAGCCCCGTTTCAATTCGGCTATCCCGACGCCGCCGAAGGCGCCAAGCGTCTCAACTCCTTTGACACGCCGCTCCTCAGAGGCCTCTATGGATTCCTTTTGTCTCCCGGCAAATCCATCTTTATTTTTGCGCCTCCTGTGCTCCTCGCGCTGGCTGGGCTTCGACGTCTTTGGAGACTTGAGCGTGGCCTCGCCACCATCGCCATCTTCCTTCCGCTCCTCTATCTTTCTTTCTACGCCCGCTACACCCAGTGGGAAGGCGGATACTGCGTCGGACCAAGGTATCTCGTTCCGTCAATCGTCTTGCTCTGCCTGGGTCTGGGTCCAGCGCTGGCTTCCTCCCCCGCACAATCCGCAACTCAACCAAGAACTCGAACCCAACCGATCGCCCTAGCCCTGCTGGTTCTAGGATTCCTCGTGCAATGCATTTCGCTAGCCACCAGCTTCATGGAAGACCAGGTGGCTCACGCCCATGAAATCGGCCGCTATTACGATGCCAATTGGAATTACCGCCTGAGTTACTCGCTCAGTGGCCAGGTTCATCTGTTGTTCCGTTATCTGCAAAGTGCCGAACCGGCGCGGCTAGGTCTGGGGTGGGACCGCTGGTTCATTTTCCTTCACAAGGGCGGAATCTCTACTGTAACGCTCGGCATTCTGGCTCTGATTATGCTTGCCGGACTCGCCCTCAGCCTGACCGGCTTAGTAGGCACTGCTCGTTTGGAGCCCTAGCCCACCGTCCAAAACCCGCTCCCAGCAGCCCATCTGTACTTTTAATTCGTCTTGGGGGTTGTTCCGCGGCGCGGCTCGTGCTAGAAACGCCTATACACAAATTTCGGAAACGGCCTTCATGAGCCTCCGCAAGAAAGCTTCCAAAAAAACGGCGCGCACCCCAGAAATTATCATTCCGGATAAGCTCTATTTCCGGATCGGCGAGGTCGCCGCCTTATGCCGCCTGCCCGCCTACGTTCTTCGCTTCTGGGAAACCGAATTCCCGCAGTTAAAACCCGTGAAAAGCAATACCGGCCAGCGTATGTATCGCAAGCGCGATGTGGAGTCGGTGGTGCGCATTAAGAAACTGCTTTATGACGATGGCTTCACCATCGCTGGCGCTCGCCTGCAGTTGCGCGAAGAAGCCAAGTCCGACCGGAATCAAAGCGCTCTCCCCTTTCCGATACCAGCTTCCGTCGATGTGGCGCACTTCCGTCACGAACTGCAGCAGATCCTTCACATTCTTTCCGCCCGCCGCTAAAAAACCTCGGATCAAGTCGGGGAAATGGAGTGTTTTGAAAGGCCATAGCTCGTTCGATAATTCATCCCTCACGAAGTGAGGGACCTGCATTCCAGCCGCGACGCAGATCCCTCGATTCTCACCAGCGAACTCTCTGCCAAACGTTACGCCGATTCCCGCATCGGCTCGGCCTCCACGAGCGGAGCCTCCACCAGATGCTCGCTCAGAAACCACACCTGCAGTTCACTGGTGCGCAGAACATCGCTGACCACCACATCGTTGGTGCCCGCGTCGCCCAGTTTGTCGGCGCGCTCCGCCAGTTCCCGGCATTCGGTAATAATGATCTGATGAGCGTCCAGCAACCGCGACAGTTGCACCGGAACCTCTTCCCGTCCCTTCGGTGGCCGCGAAATCCGTGTCGTTTCCGCCACGTCTGCCGCCATCGCGAGACTGATTCCGCCCAATAGCTGGATTCGTTCGGCAATCGTATCGACTAGTTCGCTCTGTTCCGCGAAATGCTTATCGAACAGAAGATGGAGCTGATAGAAGGTAGCTCCCGACACCTGCCAATGCGATTTCTTATAAAGATCCCGCAGCGTTATGGTGTCCGCCAATAATTGGTTGAGTTGCTCCGTCATTTCCAGACGTACCGGCTCCTCCAGTTGCAGCGGCATCATACTCGTCACCGTGCCGAATGGCTGGAGTTCGCGAGCGCTCTGATGAAAACGCGGCTGTGCTGAAGCTTTGTGCGAGTTGTTGGAGAGTGGTTTCTTGGCCATGGATTTCTCCTCAGACTACAAATTTCGGGCAAGCCAGAGGAGGAAATTCCGAACAAGAAATCATTCTCCTCCAGGGCGGCCCGTCTCAGCCCTTTTGGATGCGAACCACGGTATTTGGATACCTATCTTTCGGAAAAGAACAGCTCAGCCCCGAGCCCACGAACCAAACCAAGGATCTGCTACGATCGTTGGCCGGGAATCGATCCGCTCAGCGTCGTCAGTTTCCGAGCAAACTTGCGGACCGTCCGGCCACCCGTCAGTCGGCAGCGCTGCGTCGCAGGTTGTGGACTTCGGTCAAAAACTCCACGTGCGGCGTGCCTTTGACGCCCGCACCCGCCATCTTGGTCTTCAGTTCGTCCGAAGCAACAAACGCCCGCGCCGATTCCAGGCTCTCCCATTCAAAAAAAAGCGTCACATCGTTGACGTTTCCAGCACTTCGGAAAATGCGGCAAGCCCTTTCGCCGTGCTTGTGCCGCCAGTCCAGGCTGGAATCGAACACCGTCTTCCAGGCCACATAATCGGTAACCTCGTGGTGAATGATAACGTTGATCATGATTTCCTCGGAACTCCTTTCAACGTGAAAAGGTGCGCCAATTGCCGAAAAAATGCAAGGGCGCAAGTCACAGTTCATAGATTGTCACGGATCAAGGAACGTCAACCGGCAGAAGAATCTTCTTAAATACTCGGTATTGCTCATCAGCCGGAGAGTCAGAATGCATCGCGCCTACTTCTGCAAGCCCGTGCCCAACGAGGGTCCTTCCCCGCATATTTGCCGCAAGAAAAATCACCCATCCTGGCTTTCTGATGAAAAAACCTTTCACCCTATTCAAAAATGATAGCGATTGCTACAATTTTGCGTTACTAACTTGGCAAAGGAGATTCTTCTCCCATGCTTTGTTCCTCCGGACGCAAGTTACTCTTTGCTCTCTTCCTTACCGCCCTCACTTCTGTGTGTTGCGCCGCGGATACCTTCAAAACACTGATCGTCTTCGATGGCACCGACGGGGCAACCCCAGTCGACACGCCTTTGGTTCAGGGACCCGACGGTAATATCTACGGAACCACTCTCGGCGGAGGAACCAACGGCGCTGGCACCGTCTTCAAAATGACACCAGCCGGCAACGTCACGATCCTTTATAGCTTCTGCTCCCTTACCAAATGCGCCGACGGTGCCTTGCCTTACGCCGGACTGGTTCTGGCAAGCGACGGCAACTTCTATGGAACAACCTCTCAGGGCGGCACCGCCGATGGCATCTCCGGCACCGTGTTCAGAATCACGCCCACGGGCACGTTGACAACCTTGCATAGTTTCGACAACACGGATGGAGCCGACTCCAGCGCCCCTTTGCTCCAAGCTGCAAACGGCGATCTCTATGGGATCGCAGAGCACGGCGGATCCTTTAATGCCGGCACGTTCTTCAAAATCACGATGCACGGCGCCTTCACTTCGCTCTACAACTTCGCCGGTGGCGATCTGAACGCGCCACTGCTTCAGGCCACCGACGGAAACTTTTACAGCACAAGTGAATCCGCCGGGGACTATGGCTATGGCATGATTTTCAAACTCACCCCAAGCGGCCATTTCAGCATTCTGCACAGCTTCGACTCTACCGACGGCAGTGCTCCCGCCTGCGGTCTGCTCCAGGCTTCCGACGGAGGCTTGTACGGAACAACTTACCAGGGTGGCTCCAACAACTCGTGCGAGAACGGTTGCGGCACTGTCTTCAAAATTACTCTTGCAGGGGCACTGACCACTCTGCACAATTTTGACGGAACCGATGGCTCCAATCCGATCGCGGCGCTGATTCAGGCAACGGACGGCAATTTCTACGGCACAACCTATGCAGGCGGAACTGCCGGCGACTGGGGGACAGTCTTCAAGATGACTTCCACCGGCAAGGTCACCACGCTACACAGTTTTGCGGGAACCGACGGAGCTCAACCCTACGGACCTGTATCCCAGGACACCAGCGGTAACCTCTACGGCACAGCCACCAATGGAACCGGCGCCGCCGCCAGCGGCACCGCCTTCTTCGTCTCCACCAGGTTGGAGCCGTTCGTTGCCTTTGTGCGCAACCGCGGAAAAGTACACCAGACGGTCGGCATCCTAGGCCAGGGATTGACCGGCACGACGGCCGTTTCCTTCGGAGACGTCGCCGCCACATTCAAAGTGCAATCCGATACCTATCTCACAGCAACGGTCCCCGATGGTGCAACCTCAGGATACGTAGCAGTAACCACGCCCACCGCCGCCCTCAAAAGCAACGTGCCCTTTCAAGTCTTGCCCTGAGGCGGGAAGGGCCCGCTAATTATGATCGCAAACCTTGGATTTGGACGGAGGTGGATGGATGTAAGAAATGGTCGGGACGGCGAGATTTGAACTCGCGACCCCTTGCACCCCAAGCAAGTGCGCTACCAGGCTGCGCTACGTCCCGATCGATCCACTGCCCTAGATAAAAACACAGAACACGGCAGCGTGGAGTTTTTGACTTCCAAATTCTACACTACTCACCTGCCTCGGGCTTCGCTTTATCTCACAAACACAGAGTGATCGCCATCACCTCGAATCACGCCCGCCAAGCCTCAACATGGAGTTCGAGCCAGCCATCTCGGGTCGTGGCAGGCAAGCGAGGATTCTCTTGGCAATTCTTGTCTCCGGCGGAGCAGGCTACATCGGCAGTCATGCCGCCCGCGCCCTGCGCCGTTCCGGCTATGAGGCCATCCTCTACGACAACCTTTCCGCTGGCAACCGCCACCTCGCGCAAGGCTTCGAACTGATCGAGGGCGACATAGCCGACCATGCCAGGCTCAAACGCGTGCTCAAGCGGGTTGACGCGGTCATCCACTTCGCTGCCCACGCCTACGTAGGCGAGTCGGTCAAGAACCCGCGAAAATATTTCGACAACAACGTCCACGCCGCGCTCAATCTGTTGAACGCCGTGCTGGACGCCGGAATCCGCCGCTTCGTCTTCTCCTCCAGTTGCGCCGTCTATGGAGTCCCCAGCCAAATCCCCATCGCCGAACAAACCTCGCGTGAGCCCGTCAATCCCTACGGCGTCTCCAAACTTTTCTTCGAGAGCGCTCTCGAAGGCTACGCGAGCGCCTATGGAGTCCGCTCCGTAAGGTTGCGCTACTTCAATGCCGCCGGAGCCGATGAGAGCGGCGAGATTGGTGAACTCCACAACCCGGAGACGCATCTGATTCCTCTGGCTTTAGCCGCCGCCACCTGCAGCGGGCCCGAGTTGCAGATCCACGGCTCCGACTACCCGACTCCCGACGGCACCTGCGTCCGCGATTACATTCACGTCAACGATCTAGCCGATGCCCACGTGCGAGCCTTGCAATACCTTGAACGAGACCACAGCAGCAACATCAACGACCAAAATAGCTCGCCCTCGCTAGCCCTGAATCTAGGAACCGGCCGCGGACGTTCCGTTCTCGAGGTCATTCAAGCCGTCGAAACCGCCACTGGACGCCCGGTTCGCTACACGCTCGGCCCGCGCCGCCCCGGCGATCCTCCCATTCTCGTAGCCGACCCCAACCAGGCTCAAAGCATCCTGGGATGGGCCGCGCAGCGCAATCTCTCCGATATCGTCTCGACTGCCTGGATGTGGATGCAGAAGACCTCGCCCGGCATCCGGCGCCCCGTCTCTTCCTTGCGCTCCGTCGATCCTGCTGCCGATCGTTTCGCCACATCCATCAAACGAGCTTGACACCCGAGCCTGACCCCAGTTGCAACCCCACACCGTTTCACGTACTCTGCCGCGCATGGGAATTCGCAACTCGTTCGCCTCGTTGTCTCTCCGCATCTTGCTGTTGCTCGCTTCGCCGCTAATGTTGTTTGCTCAGACGCCTTCGCAGACGCCCGCTCCCGCCGCCTTCTCGCTCGAACAGGTGCTGAGTTCGCCCTTCCCATCCAATCTCGTGGCTGCTCAGCCCACCAAAGACCACGCCGGACGCATCGCATGGGTGTTCACCACCCGAGGCGAGCGCAACGTGTGGGTGGCGGACGCACCAAATTTTGAGGCCCGTCAGGTCACGCACTATACGGGCGACGAAGGCCTGCCCATCGCCGCCCTGCAACTGACGCCCGACGGACGCACCGTAGTCTACGCTCGCGGCACCGAATCGAATGGCGCGGGAGAAGTCGCGGACCCGACCAGCAGCGGCCTCAAGCGCATACAGCAGGTATGGGCGGTGGATATCGAAAAGGGAGAGCATGGGTCAATCGAGCCGCGACTCCTCGGCGACATGGGCTGCGACGAGGAAGGATGCGAAGACATTCAGATTTCCCCCAACGGGGAATTCGCCCTGTGGTCAGCGAGAAAGCAGATCTGGATCGCTTCCATCTATGGCAGGAGCGATGACAAAGCCAAAGCGTTGAGCTTCGTTCGCGGCTCAAACTCCCAGCCGAAGTGGTCACCCGACGGCAAAAAAATCGCCTTCATCAGCGATCGCGGCGATCATAGTTTTGTCGTCATCTACGAATTCGGTCGCAACACGCTCCACTACGTTTCCCCGAGCGCCGACCGCGATCTCTTTCCCCGCTGGTCGCCGGATGGCAGCCATCTAGCTTTCGTGCGTCTGGTGGGCAAACAGATGAAGCAACCCGTGATTCCACTGCTGCCGTTGCCGTGGGCCATCTGGCTGTATGACGTAGCCAGCGATACAGCACGCGAAATATGGAAGAGCGGCCCCGCCCTCGACGACTCTCTTCCCAATCTAACTGAAGATGGGTCCTTTAAATTCGCCGCCAAAAATCGCATCGTGTTCTCCTCCGAACAGGATGGATGGAACCATCTCTACTCCGTACCGACCACCGGCGGCCGGGCTACGTTGCTCACTCCCGGAAAATTCGAGACCGAAGATGTCGCCCTCAGCTCCGACAAACAATCTGTGATTTACACGTCCAATCAAGCCAGCGCTGATCCCAACGATGTCGACCGCCGTCATCTGTGGCGAGTCAGCGTCGAGGGCGGAACGCCCGAAGCGCTCACCCACGGCGAAACCTTGGAATGGACGCCGCTGGAAGTCGCCGGCAAAATAGTGTGTCTGGGCTCAACCGCCACCAGTCCCGCCATGCCCTATGTGGTCACCTCGCAGGGACGCGAAATGATCGCAAAATCCGCGCTGCCGGTGGATTTCCCGTCGACGCACATGGTCACGCCAAAACAGGTAATCTTCAACGCCGCCGACGGTTGGGAAATCCACGGCCAACTATTTGAACCAAAGGAAACCGGCCCGCGCCCCGCGCTCATCTTCATTCACGGCGGCTCCATTCGCCAAATGATGCTCGGCTTCCATTACATGGACTACTACCACAATGCCTACGCCATGAATCAATACCTGGCGAGCCGTGGATACGTCGTGCTCGCTGTCAATTATCGAACCGGCATCATGTACGGCCGTCACTTTCGCGAACCGAGCGATGGAGGCCCACGCGGCGGCGCCGAATATAAAGACATCGTAGCCGGGGGAAAATATCTGCAGGGCCTGCCGAACGTCGATCCTAAGAGAATCGGACTCTGGGGCGGGTCCTACGGCGGCTACCTGACCGCCATGGGCCTCGCGCACGACTCCGATCTCTTTGCCGCCGGAGTCGATTTGCATGGAGTCCATGACTGGTCCGTATTCAACGAAGACATTCCAAAGGATGCGCCCGATCACGATGCCGCCGTCAAGCTGGCATTTCAATCGTCCCCGAATGCCGCCATTGCAACCTGGAAGTCACCCGTCCTGCTAATCCAGGGCGACGACGATCGCAATGTCCCGTTCTCCCAAACCGTCGACCTGTTGCAGCGTCTGCGCGAGCAAAATGTCCATGTCGAGCAACTGGTTTTCCCCGACGAAATTCACGGCTTCCTGCTGTGGAAGAGCTGGATCAAAGCCTACAGCGCAACGGACGAATTCTTCGGGCGAGAGATGAAGTAAAGAGAGATTTGTAATTGGTGATTTGTAATTTGCAATATAAGCGCCGAAACAACGGGTGCAGGCGCGCGGAATGGCGTCTTGGGGTAATGGTCGGTGGTTATTTGTAATGGATCATGGAAACAATGTGCCCATCAACCTTCGAGATATGCACAACGGCAACCCCGCCGTAGCACTGAGTGGTGACACCACCTTTGCCATCCGGACATCGTAGAGTGCCAGAAACAGTCCAAACGCCATCCTTCAGTTCGGCTGTGAAGGGTTGTTCGGAATCGATCTGCTTCTTGCCATAAACAGGAACTAGCACTGCTTCCGCGATTTTCACGGCAGTGGTCGAGTCGGGAACGGGAAAAGCCGAGCACCGCGCGAGCTCTTATACCATGCCTCCATCTCGCTTTAGAAATTACGAAATTACAAATTACCAAATTACAAAACCCCTCCAAATGCTTTCCGAATCCGCTCCCAGGTAACCTCCAGGGTCTCCGGCAGCACCCGAGTCTCGCCGATCACGCTGATGAAATTCGCATCCGCAACCCAGCGCGGCAAAACGTGCATGTGAATATGTCCCGCCACTCCCGCGCCCGCAGCCTTCCCAATATTCATGCCGAGATTAATACCATCGGGCCTGTAAAGAGAGCGCAAAACCGTCTCCATCTTTTGCGTCAACGCCATCATCTCCTGCGCGGCATCGACTGGAAGCTTCTGCAGTTCGTCCAGGTGTGCATAAGGCACCACCATCACATGCCCATTTGTATATGGATAAGTATTGAGGATGACATAGCAATGCGCGCCCCGATGCACAATGCGCGCCCGTTCATCGCTCTCCTTAGGGGCATTGCAGAAGATGCAGCCCGGCTTCTGTTCAGCACCGGTAACAAACGCGTAACGCCAAGGCGTCCAGAGATAATCCATGCGGGCAGATTAGCAGAAACACGTCTCGGCTTCGACCTGCGAACTTTGAGTGCGCACTACGAGGCGTAAGCAAGACAAGCGCCGATACCAACGAAGCCCGACGCGCACCGTAGCTTGAATCTCCGAGGTCAATACCCAGCAGCCAATATGACCCGCCGGTAAATTCTTCGACTCACCCCGGAATCTCGTTTGACACTATTCCAAGCCCGTTGCTATAGTCATAGAGTCCCTATTGGACGCGGTTTCGAACCAGCTGGAATTGTCCTAGGGTCGTCCGCCAGGGCGGCCTCAACGCAACCAAAAGACCACGCCAGCAGTCCGCTACACCACGTCCCGCAGAAGTCGCGCCCCGACGCGTCGACCCAGAGGCTATGAACTTGTTCGACGACAGCACCGCCCGAAATCTTGAATCCAGCATCGAAACCATGACAACTGAACACGACGCCCACAACGGCGGTCCGGCCGTATTAGACGCTCCCGAGTCCGCACAACCTTCATCCGTGGAACTGCAAGCTTCCGCCCCTGACGCTTCGCACCAGTCTCCGCAGGCCGAGCCAATTCAGCACGATACCGCGAAAGAGGCCGCCAAGACTGAGGCTCCGGAAAGTTCTGCCCCCGAGGCTTCGCCGGTCGCCAGCGACGATTTCGCCGCCGCCTTGCATAGCTTCGAAACAGAATCCGAAGAATCGGTGGGTGACGACCACGTAATCAAGGGCCGCGTGATTAAACTCACCACGACCCACGTCGTCGTCGATATCGGAGCGAAATCCGAGGGCATGGCGCCCCTCGCCGAGATTCTCGATCACGAGGGCAAGCCTCGGTTCCAGCCGGGCGACGAAATCGACGTCATGCGCGACAAAGGCGAGACCGAAGAGGGTTACATCAACCTCTCGCACCTCAAGGCGCAGCGCCTGCGTTCGTGGGATGAAATCGAACGCGCCTACAACGACAAGAAGCCCATCAAGGGCGTCGTCGTGGAGCGTATCAAGGGCGGCCTCACCCTCGACATTCAGGGTGCGCGCGCATTTTTGCCCGGCTCCCAAGTCGACCTCCGTCCCATCCGCAATCTCGATGGCATGAAGGGCCAGACGATGGAAGTTGCCATCATCAAGCTCAACAAAAAGCGCGGCAACATCGTCGTCTCGCGCAAGCAGCTTCTGGAAGAAGAGCAGAACGAGAAGCGCGGCAAAACTCTCGAACACCTGGAAGAAGGCAGCATCCTCACCGGCATCGTCAAGAATCTCACCGAGTACGGCGCATTTGTCGACATGGGTGGAATCGATGGCCTGCTGCATATCACCGACATGTCGTGGGGACGCCTCACTCATCCCCGCGACTTGGTCAACGTAGGCGACCAGATTCAGGTCAAGGTGCTCAAGTACGACAAAGACAAACAGCGCGTCTCCCTGGGATTCAAGCAACTTACGCCCGACCCTTGGCTTGATGCCGAGCATCGTTATCCCGTGGGCGCACACGTCCACGGCCGCGTCATCAGCGTCACCGACTACGGAGCCTTCGTCGAACTGGAGCAGGGCATCGAGGGCTTGGTCCACGTGAGCGAAATGACGTGGTCAAAACGGATGAAGCATCCCTCTAAATTGGTCAACGTTAACGATGAAATCGATTGCGTCGTGCTCGCCGTGAACCCCACCGAGCGCCGCATCTCGCTCGGCATGCGTCAACTGGCGTCCAATCCCTGGGATACCCTGCACGACAAGTATCCGGTGGGAGCGACCGTCGAAGGCCGCGTCCGCAACCTGACCGAGTTTGGCGCTTTCATCGAGATCGAAGACGGAATCGACGGCCTGGTCCACGTCAGCAATCTGAGCTGGACCACCCGCGTGAAACACCCGTCCGAGGTCCTGAAGAAGGGCGACAAAGTGAAGGCCATCATCCTGGCCATTGAACCCGACAAGCGCCGCCTTTCGCTTGGCGTAAAGCAGATGCAGCCCGATGTTTGGGATTCCTTCTTCGCCAAGCACCGCATTAGCGACATCGTGCACGGCAAGGTTCTGCGCGTGGCCAACTTTGGAGCCTTCGTCGAAATCGCCGAAGGCATCGAAGGCCTCTGCCACAATTCCGAAGCCGTCGATGGCAACGGACAGCCCATGCATCTCGAACCCGGCGCCGAGTTCGACTTCAAAATCATCAAGATGAATCAGGAAGAGAAAAAAGTCGGCCTCAGCATCCGGGCAGTGGGCGAAGAAGCTTCACGCCAGGAAGTCGAGTCCTACAAGCACCCATCTTCCACGTCGTCCTCGAACAGCACCACCATCGGCGACTTAATCTCGTGGAAGCGCGCCGGCGGAGACAGCAACTAAACGCTCCGCACCGATGAGAAACTCTAAAGGCCACCGGCAACGGTGGCCTTTTTTCTTGAAATCTGTTGCTCGCGGCGGCGAAACGAATCGGGCGGCGGAAATTACTTGTCTTCGCCCTTGGCGTTAATCTTCAAACTGATATAGACCTGCGTCCGGTCGTCAAACTGGCTCACCGTCTTGGTGTGGCTCTTGCGGTTGTCGAACTGCGCGTACACCTCGTAATCAATGCTCGGCTGAAGCGCTGGAAACCGGAAAGCTCCGTCCTCGCCGACAATATAGGTCTTCACGGTTCGCGTGTGCGTGTTGGTCAAATACACGACCGCGTTCGGCAGGGGATTATCGCTCGCATCCAGCACCTTCCCGGTCAGCAGGCGCGTCTTGTCTTCTTTCTTCGACTCCCCACCAAATAGCTGCGGAGCCGCAAAAACCGGCGCCGTTACGATGGACGCTAAGATCGAAGCCAACAACACCGTAGCCACCAGCCCGAACGCGACCACAACAACCGCTTTCTTCATGATTGAGGATTCCACCGGCGCCAATTCCCCGCCACAGCGCACCTACCAGTCTAAATGAAGACTGATGTCGCAACGCTCGTCATCGTCAATATGGGCTGTAACCTCGGAGCCTGGCTTCAATTGCTTGCCCGATGGCAGCTTGTAGCCCTTCACGTCCGCCCAAACGATATAGTCCGCCTTCCCCGCAGGGACGCGTTGGGCAAACTCCCCCGTATGATTGGAATAGAGTTCCCAGCGAGCCTTCTTCTCGTCGGCCCGGCGGATCTTCACTTTCACCCCGTAGAGCGAGTGCCCGTCAGGGTCCCAAACGGTTCCGAAGATCAGCGCGTAAGGCTTCTCCTTCTCGCTGCCCCTTGCGCTCCGAGGAACGAGCAGAAGCGCCATGATCAAACACGGCAACAACAACACCATCGAAAATGCCATGATCCGGCGCCGGATCTTAACCCTGCGGAAATACACAGAACTCCTCAGGCATCCTCGTCCTCATCCTCTTCGCCGGCCTCTTCCTCTTCCTCATCTTCGTCAATCTCATCTTCGCCGACGATTTTCAGTTCGACGGGGTTCACTGTAATTACCTCGAAGTCTGTGCCGCACTCCGGGCAGGAGACGACCGCGCCTTCATCGACCTCATCTTCGTCGATGTCGAGGTCCGTCTCGCACTCAGGACAGTACACCATGATTTCCTCCACGTTGCGAATACCCCTGTTATATTTAGTTTCTTCGAGAGGAAAACGTCAAGTGGCTTCTCAAGAAAAATGTTCCATCGGTGCAACCACCGCTTCGCGGCGTTTTTCCACAGTCCTCGCATCCCTCCTCATAACCGGCCTGGCGCTGGCGGCCAGCCGCGCAAGCTTGGCCCAGCAAGCCCAGCAGGAGACGCTGCCGGAACCTCCCCGCCTCGCCGCCGACCGCCACACCGACGCCCACATCGCTGAGGCCATCCGGCAGGTTTCAGCCGACCGCATCCGCCAAACCATCGAGAAACTGGCCGCTTTCCAGAACCGCTCCACGATCTCGCCGCAAGACGAAGACTCCATCAAAGCCGGCAAGGGCATCGGTGCGGCCAGGGAGTGGATCAAAGCGGAGTTAGAGCGTTATTCCAAGGAGTGCGGCGGCTGTCTGGAAGTGAAAACCGACACGTTCATCGAACAGCCCGCCGAGCGCATCCCGAAACCGACCGGAATCACCAATGTTTATGCTGTTCTACGCGGATCGGACCCGAAGCAGGCGGATCGCATCGTGCTCGTCACCGGCCATTACGACTCGCGCAATAGCGACACTCTGAACGGCACCGACCCCGCGCCCGGAGCCAACGATGACGCCAGCGGCACGGCCGTGAGTTTAGAGTGTGCCCGCGTTCTGAGCAAAGCCTCCAAAACGTTAAAATTCCCCGCCACCATCATCTTCCTGACCGTAGCCGGAGAAGAGCAGGGCCTCGACGGCAGCCAGCACTTCGCCAAGATGGCTAAAGACGAGGGCTGGAAGCTCGAAGCCGTCCTCAACAACGACATCGTCGGCGGCAACCTGGGACCGGGGCAGGATTCGAGCGTGGTGCGCGTATTTTCCGAAGGACTGCCGGCCGCTGCGACCGACGCTGAAATCAAGCGCATTCGCTCCCTGGGCGGCGAGAGCGATTCACCTTCCCGCGAACTGGCCCGCTTCATCGCCGATGTTGGACGCTCCTACGATGCCGGAGTCAAGCCGCTTCTGATCTTTCGTCCCGACCGCTTCCTGCGCGGAGGCGATCACTTCTCATTCAACCAGCAAGGCTTCGCCGCCGTTCGGTTCACCGAGTTCCGGGAAGATTTCAACCACCAGCATCAGAACATTCGCACCGCAGACGGCATCGAATATGGAGACTTGCCAAAATTTGTTGATTTCGACTATGTCGAGCACGTCGCTAGGCTGAATGCCGCGACCCTGGCCTCGCTCGCCTCAGCTCCGGCTTCACCAGCCAAGGTAAAGATGCAGACCAAACATCTCGAGAACGACACGACGCTCACCTGGGAACCGACCCCGTCGGCCGCCGCCTATGAAGTCCTCTGGCGATCGACCAGTGCGGCCGATTGGGAGTACGTCCAATCGGTCGGCCGTGCGCGTGCAACCGTGCCCGTTTCGAAGGATAATGAGATATTCGCTGTGCGCGCGGTCGATGCGGCTGGACATCGCAGTCTGCCGGTTGTGCCCGAGCCGGAAAGATAGAAATTCAAAGTGCCTCGCGGACAAACTATTTCGTTCAGCTTCCCTCCCTTCGCCGGATGGGTCAAACGTATTATTCTGACTTGCACCGGTATCTACTTGTTTCAGGTCGTCGTACCGTTGTTCTCCCGCGACGCCGTCGGCCTGATGCGCGAGTGGCTGGCCCTGATCCCGGTCGACGTTGTGAAGCGTGGTGAAGTCTGGCAGCTCCTCACCTACTCGCTGCTCCACGCCAACTTCAGTCACGTATTTTTCAACATGCTTACGCTCTGGTTTATCGGAGCCTACTTAGAGCGCGACTGGGGCCCACGGCGCTTCATCGAGTGCTATACCTTCTGCGTAGTGGGCGCAGCCTTAGTGACGATTGCCGTCGCCTATACCCATTTTCTTGGCATGAACCCGGCCACCGAAACCATGGGCGCTTCCGGCGGAATTTTTGGATTGCTGATGGCTTTTGGCATCGTCTACGCAGAGCAGGAAATGTTTCTGTTCCCCCTGCCGTTCCGCATCAAAGCCAAGTACCTTGTGGGCATCTGGGTCGTGGTCGCAATCATTGCCGTCTTTGAACCAACGCAGGGCGGAGTCGCTGTCTTCGCCCATCTCGGCGGATTGCTCTTCGGTTACATCTGGGTAAAATTCATGCCTTCTCGCGGCATGGGCTTCGTCGCGTCTGAGCGCTATTTCAGCGTGCGCAACTCGTACTATCGCTGGAAGCGGAAACGCGCCGCCAGAAAATTCCAGGTGTACATGCGAGATCACGACCGCAAAGTCACCTTCGACGAACACGGAAACTATATCCCTCCCGACGATCACGACAAACCCAATGGCGGATCAAAATCAGGCTGGGTGAACTAACATTCCCTCGTGTGGCACGACCTCTGTTTCGCCCGCGTGCCCGCAGCGAAACAGAGGTCGCGTGGAAGAAAGCGTCCGCTCCAATCGGTCTAACCTAGCCAAACATCTTCTGAAACCAGGCGAGAATGCCAGCAGGAAGTTCGTCCGCGCGCGCCTTCCCTTTAAACCCCAAATCGTGCCCTGCGCCGTCCACTTTCATTAACTCGCTTTTGGCGGGAATAAGCCGCAGCGCCTCAGTCATCTCTTCAACACTTCCAAACGGATCGCGCGTCCCATGCACAAACAAGCACGGAGTGCGCAAGTCGGGCAGATGTTCAACCCGAAGCTGCTCAGGCTTCCGCGGAGGATGCAGAGGGTACGACAGCAACAAAAGCCCGGAGACTAGCTCCTGCTCGGCAGCGCAAAGTATCGTCGCTTGCCGCCCACCATAGGAGTGGCCGCCCAGAAAAATTCGACCCGCCACCTTCTTACGCGCAGCCGCTACCGCATTGCGCAAACCCGCGCGATCGCGTTCCGCACTCCTCGGAAACGGCGGCCCCGTATGCCGCACCTGTCGAAACGGCAGATCGCAACGCAGAACCGTATATCCCCATCCGGCAAAAGCCGCGCCGAGCGCCACCAGCAACGGAGCCCCACAATCCGATCCCGCCCCATGAGCCAGGATCAGAGCATCGCCGTTTGGACTCTCAGGTGTGTGCAGGAATCCACGAACCACCGGATCTATTGCATCGTCAAGAAATGGCGATTCGGAGGAGGGAGTCGTCGGCAACATGATCCGTGATCTTCTCAGTCAACGATATCGGTAGGCGGCGGAACCTTCGTCAGCCCGCGCGGAAACAGCATGGCATTGAATTCCGCTCCAATCAGCACCACCAGCGAGATCAGGTACATCCAGACCAACAGCGCCATGCCGAGACCAAGCGAACCGTAGATGACGCTGTAATCGGCATAGTGCTGCAAATACCAGCCAAACAGCGCCGTCGAGATCAACCACATCGCGGTCGCCAGTACGGCGCCCGGCAGAACGCTGTGCCACGGTTGCGTGCGCGGCAGGGCATTGTGGTAAATCAATTGGATCACCGCGATGCTCGTCATGATCGCAATCACCCAGCGCGTCGCTCCCCACAACAACAGGATCAGAGGTCCGAACTCGTGTCCGAGGTGAAACAGGATCCGCGTTTCAATCCGGCTGCCGAAGGCTACCAGAACGGTGGCGAACGTCAGCGGCAAGCCCGCCATCAGCACGAGCGAAATCGCAATCACGCGCTCTTTGATGATTCCCCAGGTCTTAGGCAACTGGTACGCCCGGCGAAACCCGTCCATCCATGAAATGATGACGCCCGAAGCGCTCCAGATCGTCAGCAGTGACGTGGAAATGAGCAGTCCCACCGGCCGGTCATTGTTGCCTCTGAGGTAAGCCAGCACCGTCGAGCTGCCCGCGGGCAAGATTGTCCCCAATGCGTACGAGATTTCCCGCAGGTAAACCTGCCCCCGGCTCAGCGTCGCGAGCACTGCCCCTAGCACCAGCAGCGCCGGGAAGAAAGTAAAGATGGACGAATAGGCTGAGGCCTTAGCGGTTCCAAAGGCATCGTGCTCGAAAGCGCGCCAGATCGATAAGCGGAAGTAGCGCCAGAATTTTCCCAGCGCCGGCGCCACCACCAACCCGCCAGGAATCGGATCGGGCGTACCCTTGCCATCCTGAGTCGGCTCGGTGAGGCGCTGTGGTTCCAGTGCTAAAGCCATTGGGTTAAGAAACGGCATTCCATAAAATCAGGGGCGACTCGCGCCGCCCCTGGTCTTGGATTCGTTCCGGTTTATTCCGCGGCCAGTTCTTCGGTCTCGCCTTCGTGACGCATGAGTTCGAGCGCGCGCTCGGCATCTTCGTACGCTTGCGAGACTTCTTCCTGTACCTTGCTCGCGGCCTCTTCCATCTCTGGAGAGAGACGCACGTTCCGGTAATACTCCATCCCGGTTCCGGCTGGAATCAGTCGGCCCACGATCACGTTTTCCTTCAGGCCGCGCAGATGGTCGACCGCTCCCTGAATCGAAGCTTCGGTCAGCACGCGCGTGGTCTCCTGGAACGAAGCCGCGGAGATAAAGGAATCGGTCGAGAGCGACGCCTTCGTGATCCCCAACAACAACGGACGCCCGGTCGCCGGTTTACCGCCCTGCTCAATCGCCCGCTCGTTTTCTTCGTGGAAACGGAACTTATCCACTTGCTGTTCGAGCAGGAACTGCGTGTCGCCCACGTCTTCCACCTTCACCCAGCGCATCATCTGCCGGACGATCACTTCGATGTGCTTATCCGAAATGTTTACGCCCTGCAGCCGGTAGACTTCCTGGATTTCATTCACCAGGTAAGCCTGCAGTTCTTTTTCACCGAGCACGGCAAGAATATCGTGCGGGTTGAGCGGCCCATCCATCAGGGGTTCGCCCGCCTTGACCCGCTCGCCTTCTTGAACGTTGATGTGAACGCCTCGCGGCACGGAGTATTCTTTTTCCGTACCGTTGTCGGCGGCCACATACAGTTTGCGTTGTCCCTTGGCTACTTCGCCGAAGCGCACCACGCCATCGATTTCGCTGATGACGGCGGTCTCGCGCGGCTTGCGCGCTTCGAACAATTCCACCACGCGCGGCAGACCGCCCGTGATGTCCTTGGTCTTGGTCGTCTCGCGCGGAATCTTCGCGAGTACGTCGCCCGGGAACACCGTGTCTCCGTCTTGCACCATGAGGTGAGCGCGTGAGGGCATCAGGTACCGCTTGCTCGCCTTGCCCTTGATCACGATCGCCGGCTGCCGCTTCTCGTCGGGCGAATCCGCCACTACGTGACGCGAAAGACCGGTGACTTCATCCACCTCTTCGTGCAGCGTAATGCCTTCCTGCAAGTCCTTGAATTGCGCCGTGCCGCCAATTTCCGTGAGGATGGCGAATGTGTAAGGATCCCACTCGACCAGTGCCTCACCAAGCGCGACCGGACCGCCTTCGGCCACTTTCACTTTGGCGCCATACACGACCGCATAGCGCTCGCGTTCTCGGCCTTTTTCGTCCACGACGGCGATCGAGCCCTGGCGATTCATCACCACCAGGTCTCCCGTCTTCGACTTCACGGTCTGCAAGTTGACGAATCGCACAATGCCGTTGCTCTTGGCATCCAGCCGCGACTGTTCCGAAACTCGCGACGCCGTGCCGCCGATGTGGAAGGTACGCATGGTCAGCTGCGTTCCTGGCTCACCGATCGACTGTGCCGCAATCACTCCGGTAGCCTCGCCGAGTTCCACCAGGCGTCCCGATGCCAGGTTGCGTCCGTAGCACATAACGCAAACTCCGCGTTTCGACTCGCAAGTCAGCACCGAGCGAATCTTCACCCGCTCGATACCCGCCGCTTGAATCGCGCCCGCCAGGTCTTCGGTGATCTCCTGGTTAACATCGACCACCACTTGGCCTTCGTAGTCTTTAATCTTCTCGAGCGATACGCGGCCTACAATACGGTCGCGCAGCGGTTCGATAATCTCGCCGGCTTCGACGATACCGGAAACATAGATCCCATCTACCGTGCCGCAATCGTATTCACTGATGATCACGTCCTGCGCCACGTCCACCAGACGCCGCGTCAGATAGCCCGAGTCAGCCGTTTTCAATGCCGTATCGGCCAGACCCTTGCGGGCGCCGTGCGTCGAGATGAAGTATTCGAGCACCGTCAAGCCTTCACGGAAATTCGCCGTGATCGGCGTCTCGATAATTTCACCTGTCGGCTTCGCCATCAGTCCGCGCATACCGGAGAGCTGACGAATCTGTTGTTTCGATCCGCGAGCGCCGGAATCGGCCATGACGTAAATCGGATTCAGTTCGCCTTCCTTATCGCGCCTCTGCATCTGGCCAAACATTTCATCGGCGACTTTCTCCGTGATGGCCGACCAGATTTCGATGACCTTGTTGTAGCGTTCGCCGTTGGTGATGGCGCCGTCCAGATATTGCTGCTGCACCGCGATGACCGACTTATCGGCGTCTTTCACCAGCGTCTTTTTGTTATCCGGGATGACCATGTCATCGATGCCGATGGAGAGGCCAGCGCGCGTGGCATACCGGAAGCCGAGCGACTTGATCTCGTCGAGCATCTTGACTGTGACTTCCAGCCCGAATCGCAGATAGCAGTAATTGACCAGTTGACCAATGCCCTTCTTCTTGAGCAGTCCGTTGATAAACGGCATGCTCACGTTGACGCCGGGCACCGCCTTCGGCAAATGGTCGTTCAAAATAGCGCGGCCAACCGTCGTATTCAAAAACTCCCGCGTAATATGGACAGGCTCGGTGTGGTTCACATCCTGATCGTCGTAGGCTTGGGTCAAGTCAATGACCTCGCCGGTGTAGCGCAAGCGAATTGGCGTGAGCGTTTCCACCTCGCCCATTTCGAGCGCAATGACAACTTCGTCGATGTTCGCGAAAGAACGTCCTTCGCCCTTCGCGCCCGGCTTCGCTTTCGTCAGGTAGTAGAGACCCAGCACCATGTCCTGCGTAGGTACGGTGATGGGATGTCCCGATGCCGGCGACAGAATGTTGTGCGACGACAGCATCAGAACGCTGGCTTCCACCTGCGCTTCGGGCGACAGTGGAATGTGCACCGCCATCTGGTCGCCGTCGAAGTCGGCGTTGAACGCCGTACACACCAGCGGGTGGATCTTAATTGCCTTGCCTTCCACCAGCACCGGCTCAAACGCCTGAATGCCCAGACGGTGGAGCGTGGGTGCGCGGTTCAGCATTACTGGATGATCCTTGATGACCTCTTCCAGAATGTCCCAGACAATCGCGTCCTGCTGCTCCACCATTTCCTTGGCCTGCTTGATGGTGGTGCAGTTTCCTGTTTGCTCCAGCCGGTGATAGATGAACGGCTTGAAAAGCTCGAGCGCCATCTTCTTCGGCAAGCCGCACTGGTGCAGCTTCAGTTCGGGTCCCACCACGATCACCGAACGTCCCGAATAGTCGACGCGCTTACCCAGCAGGTTCTGACGGAAGCGTCCCTGCTTGCCCTTCAACGTGTCGGAAAGCGACTTCAGCGGCCGGTTATTGGCGCCGCGCAGTACGCGCCCACGCCGCCCGTTGTCGAACAACGCGTCAACGGCTTCCTGCAGCATGCGCTTTTCGTTGCGCACGATGACCTCGGGAGCGTGCAGATCCATCAGCTTCTTCAAACGGTTGTTGCGGTTGATCACGCGGCGGTAAAGATCGTTCAGATCGGACGTCGCAAAACGCCCGCCATCCAATGGAACCAGTGGACGCAGCTCCGGTGGAATCACGGGCAGCACATCCAGAATCATCCACTGCGGCTTATTCCCGCTCTTGCGGAAAGCCTCGACCACCTTCAGCCGTTTCGCATACTTCAGCCGCTTTTGCAGCGAGGTCTCGTTCTTCATCTTCTCGCGCAGTTCGACCGACAAGCCGTCGACTTCGATGCGCTTGAGAAGCTCCTTGATCGCTTCCGCGCCCATCATGGCCTTGAATCCAGCCGGGCGATATTGCTGATCCAGTTCCCGATACTTCGCTTCGTCCTTGATAACTTCGCGCTCTTTTACCGGAGAGTCACCCGGATCGACGACCACATAGGCCTCGAAGTACAGGATCGCTTCCAGATCGCGCAGGGAAATGTCGAGCAAATGCCCGATGCGGCTCGGCAGGCCCTTGAAGAACCACACATGCGAACAGGGCGACGCCAGTTCAATGTGCCCCAGCCGTTCGCGCCGAACCTTCGACAGAGTTACTTCCACGCCGCACTTGTCGCAAATTACTCCGCGATGCTTCATGCGCTTGTACTTGCCACACAAGCATTCCCAATCCGTCACCGGACCAAAAATACGGGCGCAGAACAAGCCATCCCGCTCCGGCTTAAACGTGCGGTAGTTGATGGTTTCCGGCTTGGTCACTTCTCCATGCGACCAGCTCCGGATCTTTTCCGGGGACGCCAGGCTGATGCGAATGGCATCGAAGTCAGGCACGGGATTTGCCATATCGAACGGGCTCGAACGAAACATGTTCCTCCGCTTTCCTGCTCTCAGGGCAATAGCCAGTGGCCAGTGCCAGTTTTTTTATGTTTCGCGGCGACCGAGAGCCGAATCCCGCAAAACGTTCTTCAAATCCTCAAAAACTCTTGGTGTGTTGCCAGCGCCGCGGCCTTCGCCAGATGAATTCACTGGCAACGGGCCGCCGGCAACGGGCACCTAATCTGCTGCGACCGCCACCGGCTTCTTCTCCGTGGCCTTGATTAACTCGACATCCAGGCACAGCGCCTGCAATTCGCGAATCAGCACGTTGAACGATTCCGGCACACCCGGCTCCATCGCAGCCTCGCCCTTCACGATGGCTTCGTAGATTTTGGTGCGCCCGTATACATCGTCCGACTTCGCCGTCAGCAATTCCTGCAAGATGAACGCCGCTCCGTACGCTTCGAGCGCCCACACTTCCATTTCTCCGAAGCGCTGCCCGCCGAACTGCGCCTTGCCGCCCAACGGCTGCTGGGTGATCAGCGAATACGGCCCGATAGAGCGCGCGTGAATCTTGTCGTCCACCAGGTGAGACAGCTTCAGCATGTAGATGTATCCCACCGTGACCGGCTGTTCGAAAATTTCGCCCGTCATGCCGTCGCGCAGGCTCGTCTTGCCCGAAGTCGGCAGGCCGGCGCTCGAAAGCAGGGCCTTGATTTCGGTTTCGCGGGCGCCGTCGAACACCGCCGACCCCATGAACACACCCTTTTTCAGCGTGGGAGCCAGTGCTTCCAGCTCCTCCTCACTCATGTCGCTGATGGTGTCCGCGAGCACCGTGTCTTTGAACAGAGCCTTAAGATCGCGGCGGATCGCTTCGGCGCGTGTATTCTGCTTCAGCAATTCGCCAATCTTCTGGCCCAGCTCAAACCCGGCCCAGCCCAGGTGGGTTTCCAGAATCTGTCCCACGTTCATACGACTTGGCACGCCCAGTGGGTTCAGAACGATTTCGACCGGCGTTCCATCCTGCAGGTACGGCATATCCTCTTCCGGCAGAATGCGAGCGATTACGCCCTTGTTGCCATGGCGTCCGGCCATTTTGTCGCCGACACTCAGCTTGCGCTTCATGGCGATATAGACCTTCACCAGCTTGATCACTCCGGGCGGCAACTCGTCGCCCTTGGTCAACTTGTCTTTCTTTTCGTTGACGATCTTCTTGAGCACGTCGATCTGGCGCGAGGTCATTTCCTCGATCTCGTCGATCTGTTCATTCACCCGCGGATCTTTATCCGCGTACTTGATGCGCTTCAGGTTGCGCGTCGAAATGCGCTCGATCGCATCGCGGTCCAGAACCGTGTCCTTGGTCAGCAACCGCTTGTTGGTGCGCTCGTCGTGCAGATCGGCTTGCACTTCCTTGCCGCCCAGCAGGCCTTCGAGACGCTTCAACCGCTCGTCGGTCAGAATGCGGATCTCGTCCGACAGGTTCTTTTCCAGCTTCGCAATCTGGTTCGCTTCGATCGCCTTCGCCCGCTCGTCCTTCTCTTGCCCCTTGCGCGAAAAGATCTTTACGTCCACCACGATGCCTTCAATTCCCGGCGGACAGTAAAGCGATGCGTCACGCACGTCGCCGGCCTTTTCGCCGAAGATCGCGCGCAGCAGTTTCTCTTCCGGCGTCAGCTGCGTCTCGCCCTTCGGGGTGACTTTGCCGACAATGATGTCGCCCTGCTTGATGCTGGCGCCGATGCGAATCACTCCCGCCTCGTCCAAATTACGGAGGGTCGATTCGCTCACGTTCGGAATATCGCGCGTCACTTCCTCGGGACCGAGCTTCGTATCGCGCGCTTCGAGCTCGAACTCCTCGATGTGGACTGAGGTGTAGTAGTCCTCTTTGACCATCTTTTCCGAAACTAGAATGGCGTCTTCGAAGTTGTACCCGCGCCACGGCATGAACGCGACAAGAACATTGCGCCCCAACGCCAATTCGCCAAAGTCCGTGCACGGACCATCGGCGATCACCTGGCCCTTCACCACCCGCTGCCCCTTCTTCACGATCGGCTTCTGGTTGATGCAGGTGTTCTGGTTCGAGCGCTTGAATTTCGTGAGCTGGTAAATGTCGCTGCCCACTTCGCGCGAAAGCTGCATCGGATGATGTTCGCCCTCTACGCGCACAATAATGCGCTCGGAATCGACTGAGTCGATAATTCCGTTGCGCTTTGCCAGAATGACCGCGCCCGAGTCGCGCGCCGTTACGCCTTCCATCCCGGTACCCACAATGGGAGCCTGCGCCCGCAATAGCGGCACCGACTGACGTTGCATGTTGGCGCCCATCAACGCGCGGTTCGCATCGTCGTGCTCCAGGAACGGCACCAGCGATGCCGCGACCGAAACCAGTTGCTTCGGGCTCACGTCGACGTAGTCCACTTCGTCGCGATTCACCAGCACGAAGTTGCCCGCCTTGCGTGCGTTCACCAGTTCGCCCGCGATTCGCCCCTTGTCGTCCAGTTCAATGTTCGCCTGGGCAATCGTGTGACGGTCTTCTTCCCAAGCCGACAAGTAGAAGGAGAAAGGTTCGACCTCGACCAGCTTCTTCTTCCGCTCCCTGAGATCGGCGTTGATCTTCTCCATCTCGCTCTTCTCGACGTAATCGCCGACCTTGTGAGTGCTGTCGCCGGCGTTCACGACGATCACGTAGTCCACCACGCGCGCGTTCTTCACCTTGCGGTAGGGCGACTCGATGAACCCGTAATCGTTGATCCGCGCAAAACAGCTTAACGACGAGATCAGTCCGATGTTCGGACCTTCCGGCGTTTCAATCGGACAAATGCGCCCGTAGTGCGTCGGATGCACGTCGCGCACTTCGAACCCGGCGCGTTCCCGAGACAGACCACCCGGCCCAAGGGCCGACAGACGGCGCTTGTGCGTAATTTCCGAAAGCGGATTCGTCTGATCCATGAATTGCGACAACTGCGACGACCCGAAGAACTCTCGGATCGCGGCCATCACCGGCTTTGCGTTCACCAGGTCGTGCGGCATCGCTGTCGACATCTCCTGGTACACGCTCATCTTTTCCTTGATCGCGCGTTCCATGCGAACCAGGCCGATGCGGAACTGGTTTTCCAGCAACTCGCCAACGGCTCGCACGCGGCGATTGCCCAAGTGATCGATGTCATCGACCGCGCCGATATTTTTGCGCAGCTTCAGCAGGTATTTGATCGTCGCGTAGAAATCGTTGGGATCAAGCGTGCGCTGTTCCAGGCTCGTCGCTTCCTGGTTCTCGAACAACTTGATGTTGAACTTCAACCGGCCCACCCGCGAGAAGTCATACTTCCGCGGGTCGAAGAACATGCCCTGGAACAATGCCGTCGCCGTATCCAAGGTCGGAGGATCGCCCGGCCGCAGCTTGCGGTAAATTTCAATCAGTGCTTCCGAAGGCGTGGTCACCGAATCGCGCCGCAGAGTCTGGCTGATCACCGTGCCCACGTCGTCGCGCTCCGGAAAGAACACGCTCAATTCGACTACGCCCGACTCCAGAATCTTGGACACCTTGTCGGCTGTGATTTCAGAATTCGCTTCCAGCAGCACTTCGCCGGTCGTGGTATCGACGATGTCTCCCGCCGCCCACGCGCCTTCCAGATCACTCACGTCGACTTCGATTTCGCTGATCTTCGCTTTCTGAATTTCCTTCAGCGTCGCTGCCGTAATCTTCCGTCCGGAGTGCGCCACTTCCTCGCCCGACTTCGACTTGATGCTGTGCGCCAGCTTCATGCCCAGCAGGTTCGTCGCCTTGTCGCTCGCCGGGTCCAGCGTCCAGAACAGCTTCTTGTCGCGGACAACCAGCCGATCCGTCGTATAAAAAGTCTTCAGAATGTCCTCGCCCGAACGCAGCCCGAGCGCGCGCAGGAAGATCGTGCCCAGAAATTTTCGCTTGCGGTCGATGCGAACATACAGAACGTTCTTCTGGTCGTATTCGAACTCAACCCACGAACCGCGGTACGGAATGATCTTTCCCAGAAAGTACGTGCGGTTGGCCGCCGTCTCGAAGAACACGCCCGGAGAGCGGTGCAACTGGCTCACGATCACGCGCTCCGTGCCGTTGATGATGAAAGTTCCGTTCTGCGTCATCAGCGGAACATCGCCAAAGAAAACTTCCTGCTCCTTGATGTCGCGAATCGAGCGATTGCCGGCTTCATCCTTGTCCCAGATGGTCAGCCGCATCGTCACTTTGAGCGGCGCCGAATACGTCATCCCGCGCTCTTCGCACTCCGCCACGTCGTACTTCAACTGCAATCCCACGGGATCGCCGCACTTGTTGCAGAAGTCGGGAGTATTCGCGTTATACGTTCCACACTTGTGGCAGAGAACTTCGCCCGGATGGAACGGGTCGGTGATCACCGTGGATCCGCAATTTTTACAAGTCGTGCGCAAGTGATGGAGCCCCTTCAGGTGGCCGCATTTGCACTCCCAGTTGCCGATGGCGAAGTCCACAAACTCCAACTGAGAAACATTGCGGAAGTCGGTAATCGGAAACACGGACTGAAATACCGCCTGCAAGCCGCCGTCTTCGCGCTCGCTCGGCAGTTTGTCCATCTGCAGGAAACGGTCATACGATCGCTTTTGAACCTCGATCAGGTTCGGGATCTGGATGGTCGCTGGAATCTTGGAAAAATCGAAACGTTTGCGGTGGATGTTGTGCTTTGTCATGCTCAGGAACTCCTGCTTTCAGGCAGCCTTGGGCTGCGGTACAAGCACTGCGGTACAAGCGGAATGAGGCCGCTAAAAACGGCGCCTAAAGATTGCTACGAACTACGAGCGGTGTACGCGGAAAAACGACAGCGGCACCCGCAGGGACATGCCTGTCCTCGGGCGCCACGCTTGACGCTTACTCTTAGGTAACTTGTAAAATTCCGCGCCAGTTCAAGGGCCTGTTCCGTCCCGCCGCCCGCGGGACCGGCTGCCAAACTTTAATTCCAGCGACCCTTTTCCGCTTCCTGGGTTTAAATTTGGAGGATGCGGGTCGCCGTCGCCTCACAGTGAAGCCAGGGTAAGCGGGTTATTTATTAGATATTAACACCAACGCCCAGGATTCAGCTAGTGTTCGGTCAAATAATTGCATAGCGGGTTGTGTGCTGACGGGGTGGAGCTTGCCCTGAGCTAAGGCCCTGCTCAAGCGAGGCTTACCCCGTTTCCACACACGTCCTGCCCAAACTATTTGACTTCGACAACTGCACCCGCTTCAGTGAACTTCTTCTTGATCGTCTCCGCTTCGTCCTTCGATACGCCCTCTTTTATGCTCTTCGGAGCGCCATCGACCAGGTCCTTCGCCTCTTTCAGGCCCAGGCTGGTGACTTCGCGTACCGCTTTGATTACGTTGATCTTGTTGGCCCCGACTTCCTTCAGAACGACCGTGAATTCGGTCTTCTCTTCTGCCGGTGCCGCTGCGCCGCCAGCCGCGCCACCGCCGGCAACCATCACTGGAGCCGCCGCTGCCGCTGAAACTCCCAGACGCGATTCCAACTTCTTCACGAGCTCTGCCGCTTCCAACAACGACAGGCTAACGATCGACTCTTCTAACTGCTGTAGATCCGCCATGTGAATCTCTCCGCTTTGTTAAGATTTGCGATTTCGCCGTCGCTCGGCTCGGTTTCCAGTGCGACCAGGTTTTCCATTCCAGCGCCAGACAACGCCCGAATCTCCAACCGCGCCACCCCGAGCTTTACAACGGCTAAATCTTTTTTCGAGCAGCATCGCTGCTCAGAAACTTTGATTGCATTTGTAATTGGTGATTTGTAATTTGCAATTGAAAACCCGAGTCCCGATTTCGAAGCGTTCCAATTACAAATTACAAATCACCAATTACAAATTCCTACGCTTCCTTGAATTTTTTCTGCTCCACGCCCTGGCCCACAACCACTGCTAGATTGCGCCCCACGGCATTCATCGCCGTAACCAGACGCTGCGAAGGAGCATTCAACAGGAACAACAGTTTCGAATACAGCTCTTCCTTCGACGGCATCGTGGCCAGCGATTCGATCTCCTTGACCGAAATCAATTTGCCCTCGACCACGCCCGCCTTGAAGCTGAATTCCGGATTGTCTTTCACATATTTCGCCAGCGCCTTCGCCAGCGCCACCGGGTCGCCCTCGGTGTAAGCGATCGAAGTCACGCCCTGGAGGTTCTTCAACGCCTCCTCAACCTTCGTGCCCTTGCCCGCGCGCTCCGCTAAAGTATTTTTCACCACGCGATACTTCGCCCCAGTCGGACGCAGCGCCTTCCGCAATTCAAAATCCTGCGTCACCGTCAGCTTGGAATACGTGGCCACAATCATGCTCGAAGCGTTCTTCAGTTCGCTTCCCAGCTTCTCTACCTGTGCAACTTTCTTAGCCCGAGTAACCGCCATAATGAATGCCTTTCCGAAACTCACGTGGGGACAGCCGCCTAGGCTGTCCGCCGGGCAGAGCCCGGCAATTTGTCTATGCCAAGCCCTTCGCCGCGACCTCAATCGGAGTCGTGTCCAGCGCGATCCCCGGTCCCATGCTCGAACTCAGGTAGCAGCCCTTGATGTACTTACCCTTGGCCACCGCAGGCTTTGCTTTGATCACGCTCGAGATCACCGTGGTTGCGTTCTCGACCAGCTTGTCGGGCGTGAAGGAAATTTTTCCCACCGGAACATGCACCAGTGCCGTCTTGTCGGTGCGGAATTCAACCTTGCCGGCCTTCACTTCCTGCACCGCCTTGGCAACATCCATCGTCACCGTTCCCGTCTTCGGGTTCGGCATCAGACCTTTCGGTCCAAGCACCTTGCCCAGACGCCCCACCGATTTCATCATGTCGGGCGTGGCGATCAGCGCGTCGAAGTCAGTCCAGTTTTCTTTCGTGATTTTCTCGACCATATCTTCGCCGCCGACAAAGTCGGCGCCCGCCGCTTCCGCTTCGCGAACCTTCTCGCCCGTCGCGATCACCAAGACTTTTTTCGACTTGCCCAGCCCATGCGGAAGCACCACCGTGCCGCGCACCATCTGGTCGGCATGTTTCGGATCGACACCCAGACGCAACGTCACTTCCACCGTCTCGTCGAACTTTGCGTATTTCACTTTCTGCAGAAGTGGAACCGCGTCCTGCAGCAAATAAGGCCGCGGCTCAACTGCCTTCCGCGACTTCTCAATATTCTTCCCTGACTTCTTCATCTTTCACCTCAGTCTCCCACCGCGAATCGCTGCTCCGAAAAGCCGTGGTATTTGTGACAAACTTCATTTTGTAATCGGGTAATTTGGTGGTTGGAACCTAAACCCCAAATCTAAATTACAAAATTACCCGATTACACAATTACAAAATCTTAAAACCTTCTCGCCCTGCCTACCCTACGACATCAATTCCCATCGAGCGCGCCGTGCCGCGCACGCTCTTGATGGCCGCATCGACCGACGCCGCGTTCAGGTCGGGCATCTTCTGTTTCGCGATCTCCTCAACCTGCTTCAGCGTCACCTTGCCGACCTTATCTTTATTCGGAGCGCCCGATCCCTTGGCAATTCCCGCTGCGCGCTTTAGCAGTACCGAAGCCGGCGGAGTCTTCGTAATAAACGTGAAGGTGCGGTCGCTATAGACCGTGATCACGACCGGAACGATCAATCCTTCGAGTTCCTTTTGCGAGGTGCGAGCGTTGAACTGTTTGCAGAACTCCATGATGTTGACTTGCGCCTGTCCAAGCGCCGGTCCCACCGGAGGTGCCGGTGTCGCCTTGCCCGCCGCAATCTGCAACTTTACCGATCCTGTAGCTTTCTTAGCCATGATGCCTTTCTCAACCTACCTTCTTGTGTGGTAACGGGTCTCTAACCCGTCCCGCCCTGAGTCTAGGATTTTCGGCTCAGCGCCTTATCTTAAGATCTGCAATCTGCAGGGTTTCCCTCGTATTCCTCATTGGACCCTGTGGTAAAAATTTTTGCTCTACGCGACTTTCTCCACCTGTCCAAACTCCAATTCCACCGGAGTCGACCGCCCAAAGATCGTGACCATTACTTTCAAGGTCTCGCGATCTTCGTTGACCTCATCGACCACGCCCGTAAACGTCGCAAACGGACCCTCGCCAATGCGGACCGTCTCGCCCTTTTCGAATTTGACTTTGAGCTTCGGCTTCTCCCGGCTGTCGGCCACCTTATACACGATGTGATTGACTTCTTCGTCCGATAGCGGCGTCGGCTGCTGTCCCGTGCCCACAAATCCCGTCACTCGCGGTGTCGACTTCACCACATGCCAGACGTGATCGTCCATGTCCATTTCCACCAGCACATAGCCGGGGTAGAACATGCGTTCCGAAGTATACTTCTTGCCTCCGCGAACTTCCGTGACCGACTCCGTCGGAATCAATACTTTGCCGATCTTGTCCTGCAATCCGAAAGCCTGCACCCGCGATTCCAGAGACTCCCGCACCTTGCGCTCAAATCCCGAATACGCATGGATGATGTACCACTTCATATTCGGATTGCGCGCGGGCTCTCCGCCCGCAACCGCGTCGGCAGCAGGAGGAGGCGCCTGCTGCCCATCGCCCACCGCCAGGCCCTCATTCTTTTCTTTTTCCGTGTCTGCCATTCAATCTTCTTTCGCCCGCCCCTAACGGCGCGAGAAATAATGCAGCAACCGCTCCAGGCTGTTGCTGATCGCCAGATCCACCAGCCAGAAGTAAAACGCAAACAAAAACACCGTGATGATCACCACCGTCGTCGTTGCCTGGACTTCTTTGCGCGAAGGAGACGTCACCTTCTTCATCTCCGTCCGCACATCGCTGTAAAACGCCTTGATCCGATCCGGCCAGGACCTCAGCGTGGTCGTAAGCGCGTTCTGTTCCACCGCTGTCGCCATACCTTCCCGCTCTCCTCGACTATTCCCTCTCGGGCCTCAATCTTGCCCTCGACGTTACCCTCAACTCTGGCAGGGGCGGAGGGATTCGAACCCCCAAGTTCGGTTTTGGAGACCGACAGTTTAACCGTTGAGCTTACGCCCCTAAATAATTTGGTAATTGAGTATTTTGTAATTTGGCAATTTCAAACACCAACTTACGCCATCGGCGCTTTGGATTTTCAGTTACCGAATTACCCGATTCCAAAATTACAAAATCTACTTCACTTCTTTGTGCGGCGTGTGCTTCCGGCACCGCCGGCAGAATTTCTTCAACTCCAACCGGTCTGGCGTCGTTTTGCGGTTCTTCGTCTTCGAATAATTTCGCTCTTTGCAATCACCGCACTGCAACGTAATAATCTCTCGGGGCATTTCAACCGCTCCTGGCTTCTGGCTTCTAGCTTTTAGCTGCTAGCAACCGACTCGACCCTAATCCGACTTCTAACTTCTGACTTGCCTTACTTAATGATTTCCGCAATCGTTCCCGCGCCCACCGTGTGGCCGCCTTCGCGAATTGCGAATCGCAGGCCCTTTTCCATCGCCACCGGAGTGATCAGCTCAATCACCAGGCTCACGTTGTCTCCCGGCATCACCATCTCCGTGCCTTCCGGCAGCTCCGCGATCCCCGTCACGTCCGTCGTCCGCAAATAAAACTGCGGACGGTATCCCTTGAAGAACGGCGTATGTCGTCCGCCTTCTTCTTTCGTCAGGATGTAAACCTCAGCCTTGAACTTCGTATGTGGCGTAATCGATCCCGGCTTCGCCAGCACCATCCCGCGCTCTACATCCTCTTTCGCAATGCCGCGCAACAACAAGCCCGCATTGTCGCCCGCCATGCCTTCATCCAACTGCTTCTTGAACATCTCGACGCCCGTCACCACCGTCTTGCGCGTCTCGCGGAACCCCACAATCTCCGCTTCCTCGCCCACCTTCACCTTGCCGCGCTCGATACGCCCGGTGACGACCGTGCCGCGCCCCTGAATCGAAAAAATATCTTCGATCGGCATCAGGAACGGCTTGTCCAACTCGCGCGCCGGCTGCGGAACGCTCTTATCCACCGCCTCCATCAGCGCGTCAATCTGCTTCTCCCACTTCTCTTCGCCGTTCAAAGCCCCCAGCGCCGACAACCGGATCACCGGCACATCGTCCCCAGGAAACTGATACGACTTCAACAGTTCCCGCACTTCCAGCTCGACCAGATCCAGAAGTTCCGGATCATCCACCGCGTCGCACTTGTTCAGCGCAACCACGATGTACGGCACGCCCACCTGGCGCGCCAGCAGCACATGTTCCCGCGTTTGCGGCATCGGACCGTCCGTCGCCGCCACCACCAGAATCGCGCCATCCATCTGCGCCGCGCCCGTGATCATGTTCTTGATGTAATCCGCGTGCCCCGGGCAATCTACGTGCGCGTAGTGCCGGTTCGGCGTCTCGTACTCCACGTGCGCCGTCGCGATGGTGATGCCGCGCGCCTTTTCTTCCGGAGCGTTGTCGATCGAATCAAACGACCGGAACACGATGTTCGGGTTGTGCTTCTGCAAGACCTTCGTGATCGCCGCCGTCAACGTCGTCTTCCCGTGGTCAATGTGACCAATCGTCCCTACGTTGCAGTGCGGCTTCGTCCGCTCAAATTTTTGCTTCGCCATAATTGCCCTGCCTCGCTATCGATCAGTAGTGGTTTAATAATACTGATACAGCTTGTGAAATTTTTCTCGCAGCGCCGGATCCACCTCTTCAATTTTAGAGAGGTAAAACTCCCGCACCTGCGCCTGGTCCGAAACCGTCAGCGACTCATGTAATGCCCGCGCCGTTCCAGCCTTATCGCTCGTGGCCCGGTCAATAGCGTCCGCCGCGAACACCGCTTCCAGATCTCGCACTCGAATCCCGCGTCCGTCGAGCGCCTTCAAAAACTTCGGAATCCGGTCCGCCGCGAACGCTTTCTCGATCGCCGCTTTCAGTTCGCCAAACTCACGCTCCTTCTCAACCTTGAGCGGACCTTGTTCGAACTTCACCATTTCCATTGCAATACTCAATTCCAACCGCAACGCTCAAACTCTGGAGCGGGAGACGGGGATCGAACCCGCGACCAACAGCTTGGAAGGCTGTGACTCTACCACTGAGTTACTCCCGCCCTCTAAAACCCGCTGGGTGCCCCATCCTAACGACGCGCCTCTTGCGGCGTTAGGGTGGGATCACCGCTTCATCTTCTGGAGCCGATGATCAGGATTGAACTGATGACCTCTCCCTTACCAAGGGAGTGCTCTACCAACTGAGCTACATCGGCCCAACTAAATCCAACTTGTCATCCAAACGGACTTCTCATCCTGAGCGAAGCGAAGGACCTGCTTTTTCTCCTCACCCGCCCGGATCTTCCAACTCAATCAACCGGCTTCGCGTTCTCCCGCTCCGCCTCGATCCGCGTTCGCCAAAAATATAGCCCCGCGCGAAACGCAAACAGTCCCAGGATCAACAGCGTCCCGGTTCGCAGTCGCACATTCGCGTTGAATACCTGAATCGGTTCATCTGACAGCGTGGTCCACGCCAAAATACCCAGAACCGCATACGCGACCAACGCCAACACGAACTTCTTCTTGATCGTCACCGCTTCGCCGTCAACCGCTTGACTCTGGTGCACAGGGGAGGATTCGAACCTCCGTACCTCCTGAGAGGGACAGATTTACAGTCTGTTGGCTTTAACCGCTCACCCACCTGTGCAAATCCGAAAAACATCGCGCCGCGCATATACCGCCGTCACGGCACAGCTACTCTCAGCTCGGGAAACCTGATGCGAGAACTCCCGCCTGACACCTACACTCGCCGGAAAATATTCTGAAGGCGTGCCTTAAAGCTGTGCTACTAGCGCGCTTCGCCGCGCATACCTCTTCTGTTTCCGGAATCTCATTTTCTGGAGCTGGCGAAGGGAATCGAACCCCCGACCCTCTGATTACAAATCAGATGCTCTACCGACTGAGCTACGCCAGCAGGTGGAAAGCAAGTCCAGTCAGGCACAATACTTCCCTAATCCCTTCCTGATGTCCGGGACAATTATTTAAGTTATCACAACGAGATTTCACCTGCAACCGCAAGTCTGCTCAAACTCCGCTTCACATCCCCCGCGCTGAACCCGCATTGCACTCGCGGCCCGATCGCCCCCGGGGTGTATCATTAGCAGACTCCTCCACTGCTCGCAGCGGATGAGCCCTGTACCTTCCGAAATCGATGCGCATTCGACGCCGTCTCCTCATCCCCCTCATCGTTTTGCTCATCGCGGCTGCCGTAGCGCTGATCGTTACCCTGCGCAAGCACGCTCCTCCCGAAGCCGCCCGCCTGCTCCCCGGCGCCGACGGATTTTTCTACATCAATCTGAAGTGGATTCGCACCTTCAACGCTGCCGGCCAGTTGCCTCCGGTGTCTCGCGAACCCGACTACCAGAAATTTGTCGAAGAGACCGGATTTCAATTCGAGCGCGATCTCGACCAGGCGGCCTTCGCGATCCACTACCCGCAGAACTGGGGCGGCGGCACTGCCGGCTCGACCTCCGAGCCACGTTTCTCCGAAGTCTTCGTCGGCAAAATTGACTCCGCCCGCATGACCGGATACCTCAGGAAGCTCTCCACCTCCGTCGAGGACTATCGCGGTTTCGAAATTTACAACATCCCGATGGAAGGCCGCATCGTTCGCGTCGTACTGCTCTCTTACGACAGCGTCGCTGTTTCCAACCACCCCGACCCCTCTGTCATTCGCGGCATGCTCGATCGCTCTCGGAAACTGGCCTCGCCTTTCGCCGGACCATGGCTGCTCCGCAACTACTATCGTCACGTTCCCCTGGCTAGCCTTTCCTTCGCCATTCTGCGCGCCCGACCGGAAATGAGCTCTCTAGGAGGCCTCGGCAGTTGGAGCCTCCTGTTTCCCAAACCCGCCGTCGCCGTGATCTCCGCTCGCTACCTTCCCGCGTTCCAGGCCAGCGCCCTTCACCTCCGCGCCGAAGCCTTCACCAACAGCGACGACGCCGCCCACGAACTCGCAGAAAAGACTTCCGCCTTTCTCAATATTTTTCATGCTGCCGAAGGCAGTGTCGGAACCCAAGGCACCGATGCCGATGTCAAGGCATTCTTCGCCAGCCTCAAAGTTGAACAGCACGGGGATCGCGCCATTCTGACCGCCACCGTTCCCGAGGGCTTCATCCGCAAAGTGCTGGCCGAAACGCCGCCCGAACCCGCCGCACCCAACCCATCCGCAACCCACTCCGCTACGAAACCATAGTGATCGCCTTTTTTGGACACTGAAACGCGATTTCGATGAACGATGTCAAGTCCCCCTCATCACCATTTTCCCTGCAAGTGATTGCATCAGCGGGAGAAATAGACCCTCACAAGATGTCCAATTCACCCAGGCAAAACTGATAGAATGGAAGTACAGAAGCAAGCCCGAGTAAAGCTTCGACACCTCTCGGCCTTTTCACCTAAGTCATTGATTTATAAATATTTTACTTGCAAGTCATTTAAAATAAAAGATTTGGAAGGAATTATTCCTAAGTCTTTGATTCCAAAAGACCGGAGATTGGGAGGGGGTGTACCCCTCCCCGCAGAGGCGGGGCGAGGCCGACAGACTAGAAGCAGCGAAAGTAAGAGTCCAACTGAAAGACCTCAGACTTCGAACCTCGAACCTCGAACCTCCGACCTCTTCTCCCAATTCGCGCCTGCCGGAAACGCTGCAACAATCTCCCGGCCCAGCGCATCTTCTCAAAGAACAGAAACACGCCGCGCTCGCTACAATAGACCCTTATGCAGAGTTTGCCCTTACCGCTCGCCGCCTTCGTCGCCGGACTGATCTCGTTCCTGTCGCCCTGCGTCCTTCCGCTCGTGCCCGGATACGTCTCCCTGATCTCCGGCGTCGGCGTCGAGCAGTTGAAGATGAAAGAAGGCGACCTGTTCCGCAAGGTGATGCTCAACTCCGCCGCCTTCATCGTCGGCTTCAGCATCGTCTTCATAACCCTGGGCGCGATCTCCACCGAAGTCGGCCAGGCGCTCGCGCAATACAAAACGCTGCTCGCCCGAGTCGCCGGCGTCGTCATCATTTTGTTTGGACTGCATCTGACTGGCATCCTGCAGATCAAGGCCCTGCTCGCCGACACGCGTTTGCACGGACTCAAAGGCAGTTCGTCCGCATGGGGAGCATTCGTAATCGGCTTCGCATTCGCCTTCGGCTGGACGCCTTGCGTCGGCCCCATCCTTGCCGTCGTACTCGGATTCGCCGCCGCTCAAGACACCGTGTGGAAGGGAATATTTCTCCTGGCCATTTATTCAGCAGGATTGGCCGTGCCCTTCCTGTTGACATCGCTCGGTATCGAGCGCTTTCTGAAGTTTTACAACCGCTTCAAATTCCACATGCACGCCGTGGAAGTGGCCAGCGGAGCATTGCTGATCGCATTAGGCATCCTGCTGGTGATGGGCCGCTTCACGCTCATCTCCGGCTATTTCTCGTTCCTGAACCGCTTCGCGCTGTAGTGACTGCAGGCGAGCGCAATCAGACGAGCACGATCTTGAAAGAATTGTCGTCAAGCGGAGCGAGGGATCTGTAGTCCGTCGCGAGTCGCGGCATTTGCACCCGAGGTTACCCATGAAAAGAAATCCACTTATCCTGTTCTTCATCGCCACCATCGTCGCCGCCATGTTATTCGCTGGCATCCGCGCCTCCCGCAACAATCGCGCCAACGGTTCCTCCAAGGGACAACTCATTGGCAACGTCGCCCCCGACTTCGAATTACAGACACTCGATGCCAAAAATTTCAAGCTCTCCGATCTCCGCGGCAAAGCCGTCCTGCTCAATTTCTGGGCGACCTATTGCGGACCCTGCAAAGTCGAGATGCCATGGTTCGTCGAACTGCAAAAGGAATACGGCCCACAAGGCTTTCAGATTGTCGGCGTAGCTATGGATGACGCCAGCACCGAAGAAATCGCAAAGTTCGTAAAAGAAATGGGTGTGAACTACACCATCGTGCTCGGCAAAGAATCCGTCGGTGAAAGCTATGGCGGAGTCGGCGTTCTGCCCACAACTTTTTTTCTCGATCGCGACGGTAAGGTTATCGCGCGCGAATTTGGTCTGCAAAGCCGCAGCGTCTTTGTCGACCACATCAAGAAAGCCCTGAGTGAGGGCCAGGCCGTGCAGGCTCAGAAGTAACAACAATCCGCTCCTACGCTTGAGTTACCCTTGAGTTCGACCCTTGATCTGACGATGCCTGGTGAGCTTTGAACACCGCAGCGCAGGTCATTGCGTAGCACAGGTTCTGGGCGGCATGGCGCAGGTTTCGGGTGGGCGCAGCGCTTCAGCGCTGCGGTAAGCACATCGTGTTCGTTTCGGCTTTCGCCGCTGAGGTACTGAATGAAAATCTTTCTCGCGACCTCTATCGTTCTATTTTCGACATGGGCCTCAGCCCAGGACAACCTCGGCCCTCAAGGTCCAGTCGTCAACATGGCTCCCGCTCCAGTCATAACCGCCGTGCAAGGAAAACCAGCCGACGTTCCCCTCACCTTTCGCGTCTCCAGTGGCTACCACATCAATTCCAACCAGCCGAAGTCAGAATTTCTCATTCCCACTGCGCTCAAAGTGGAGGCCACCACCGACATCGTCATCGGCAAAACCACATATCCCGACGGTCAGGACATGAGTTTCCCCTTCGATCCTGACGAAAAGCTCAATGTCTATAGCGGCGATTTCAAAATCGATGTGCAGGTTCGTCCCCTGCACTCCGTGCAGCCGGGTAAGTATGTCGTCCGCGCAACGTTGAAATACCAGGCCTGTGATAACGCCGCCTGCTATCCGCCGAAGCAGTTACCGGTCAGTTTCGAGGTGAGGATTGCAAAGGCTAAGGCCGCGCCAGCAAGGAATCCTGCCCAAAGCCCCAACGCGCACTAGTTCATTTGAGATCGCATCTGTGGGGACGGACGACTCGCGGCCTGCCCCGAGCAAAGTCTCACAGCACAATGGCTCGCGCCTGATCGAGCAGAGCCGTCAACGTTTCAATCCGCGCCTGCAGCACGTTGCGAAGCGAAAGCATCCCCAGCAACCGCCCGTCATCATCGACAATCGGCAAGTGCCGGTAGTGGCGCTCCACCATGGTGGCCAGCGCTTCGGCCGCGGTGGTGCTCCGCGTCGCCATCTCGACTGGAGTCGTCATCACCTCGCGCACCGAAAGTGTTCGTGGATCGCGTTCGCCAAGCGACAATCTACGCAGCACGTCCCGTTCCGTAAAAATTCCAGCGATGCGTTGCTTTTCGTCAATCACAGCAACCGCTCCCACGTGCCGGTCCAGCATCGTCCGGATCGCTCGCTCCGCAGTCGCGTCCAGCGAAACCGCAGCCGCTTCCGAATCGCACATTTCCAGAATGCTCATCTCTTCCCTTCTCGCTCCCCGTCATTCTTCGGGACCAGTTCGTTCTTGTACACCTTGCCATCCTTCATCACAAAACCGACATTCTCAAGAATCCTGACGTCAGCCAATGGATCGCCAGCAAACGCAACCACATCCGCATACGCGCCCGGCGCAATCACGCCTAGACGTCCCTTCATCTCCAGCAATTCCGCGGCTCGCGAAGTTGCACTCTGGATCGCCTGCATCGGCGTCATGCCGAGCTCGACCATTCGCGCGAACTCCTGCGCAATCGGTTCGCTCCACGGAATTCCTCCCATGTCCGTCCCGAAGGCAATTTTCACGTTCGCCTTCAAAGCCTTGCGAAACGATACTTCGTGGTCGGAAGCGCGCCTGCGATCACGCTGTCCCGCCGCGGTATCGGCTGGAGCCCAGTCCATGTAGTAAGGACTCAGAGTCGCGCACAACCACGTTCCCTGCCGAATCATCTGCGCAATCTGCGCGTCCGTCAACACGAGCCCGTGTTCGATCGAATCGCAGCCGCCATCCAGCGCGCGCTGCAGGCCTTCTCCGCCATAAGCGTGGCAAGCCACCTTCTTTCCCCAGCCGTGCGTCTCATCGACAATCGCGCGGAGTTCTTCCACGGTTAGCGTCGGCTGCGACATCAGGTCGCCGTTCTTGCCCACCCACGACCGATGCGTCATGTACACCTTGATCCAGTCGGCCCCATGGTCGAGTTGTTGTCGCGCCGCTTTGCGCGCCTCGATCGGACCGTCGATGATCTGCACTCCTTTCGGCACTTCGATCTCCGGAGCGTAACCTTCCAGCGGATATCCTCCCGTCGTCGAGATTGCGCGCGTCGAGACAAACAGACGCGGCCCGGGAATGTATCCGCCCTCTATCGCCATCTTGATGCCAACGTCTCCATAACCTGCGCCTTCGGTCTCCATGTCGCGCAGCGTGGTAAAACCCTGCTCCAGCGCCCGCCGCGCCGACACCGTAGCGCGCGCCGCGCGGAACGCCAGCGGATACTTCAGCAACTGAATATCGTATCCGCCCTCGGCCGGATCTTCGCCCTGCAGAAAGATATGTGTGTGAGCATCGATCAGGCCAGGAAGAACCGTCGCCCGCGACAGATCGATGAAGGTGGCGTTTGCAGGAAGATTCGATGGAACGGCAACGCCGTCGCTGACATCGATAATAGAATTTCCACGAACGGTGATGATCACGTCGCGGCGGGGCGCAGCCGAAACACCATCAATCAACACTCCTGCGCGAATGAGCGTCACGGGCGCGGCAGCGCTTTCCTGAGCTCCACTCGCGGAAGCCAGCCACATCAAACCGAACAGAGCAGTGAGTCGAATGAACATGCGGGTCATGGTAACCTCCGAAAAGGTGGATTGTACCCCGCGAACTAGCCTACCTGCCGCGGAACCCGCAGAACGAATCCAGAAGGAATACAGTCGTCCTCTGTTAACGACAGAAATGCGCCCGCGTTTTCGAGGATTCGGCTGGCAATCGCAACTTTCACCCGAAGCAGTGTCGAGGGCGTTGTCGATTTGGTCCTCAGTATAACCCGCTGGGTTAGTAGGCCCGCATCGTATTTCACGCGCAGGATTGCGCCAGAAGGGCTGTCAGCGAGTACCACACTTAAGCGGCTCCCCGCTGGTTGCGCGTCGATCACGGTCGTTAGCAGATACTGCAACGCCAGCCGGATGTGGGCTTCGGATACCGACAACGTTGCTTTGCAGGTACCCTGCAAGTTCAGCTCTATATCGCGAAGGAAAGCGATGGAAGATAGCTCTTCCATCACACCTTGAATTACCGGCATCAGCTCGACGGGGAGAGTGCACGGACTTGGTTTCTCGGCCTCCAGATACTGGCGCATTAACTGGATCATCCCGATCACCTGTTCCGTCTGTTGCAGCGCCACGACGACAGTCTCCTGCTGCTGCTCCACAACTTCCTCCAACGAAAGTTCGAGCGAACAACGCAGGCCCGTTAGCGGCTGGCTCAGCGAGTGCAGCAGATCTCCAAGCACATCGGGATCCTGCGGCAGCCTCGTCAGCGAATGTGAACCCGCGCTCACGCCGACGCCCCTTCCGCGCTCATTTGATACCCCACGCCGCGGACCGTGTGAATCAGAGATGGCGAGAAGCCATCATCCACTTTGCGGCGCAGGTAGTTGATATACACATCCACCACGTTCGTCGTGGAATCAAACGTCAGGTTCCAGACGTGTTCGATGATCATCGCCCGGGTCAGGCGTCGCCCGGCGTTGCGCATCAAATATTCGAGCAGCGCGAATTCCTTGGTCGTCAACTCAATGTGACGCCCACCGCGCTCTACTTTGCGTTGCACACGGTCCAAACATAAGTCGCGAACCGTAATCACGGATTCCGACGGCAAATGGCTGCGCCGCAACAAAGCACGCGCCCGCGCCGACAGCTCCAGGTAGGAGAAAGGCTTCACCATGTAGTCGTCTGCTCCCGAATCGAGGCACTGCACCCGGTCTTCGACCCGGTTGCGTGCCGTCAGAATCATTACTGGCAGGTTCGTCTTCCGCTGCCGCAAACTTCTCAAGATTGACAGGCCGTCGACGCCCGGCAGGTTCAGGTCCAGCACCACCAGGTCGTAGTCAAACTCCATGGCCATGGCACGGCCCTGGTTCCCTTCGCCGGCAACATCCACAGCGTGATATTCCGCTTCCAGTCCCTTTTTAATGAAGTTGGACAGTGCCGCATCGTCTTCCACAATAAGAATTCTCATGAGCCTCTTCTAAGTCAGCGGACTCTAAACCGATTCTCATTCTCGACGCGATCGCCAGAGTTCACAAGATAACCCGTTCGTACAAAAGGACGTACATCGAGAAGTGAAAAAGAAAAATTCAGGAAAGGAAAGTTTTCTTGCGGGGGTATGACCGTCAAGTGTGGCGTAATTTTGCGTCTCCAGAAGCATCGGCGTTCTGGAGCAGGCCTATGCCCCCAGCTCCGCCCGAATCGCCCCAACAATCGCTTCCGCCAGCCGGTCTATCTGCTCCTTCGACTCGGCCTCGATCATCACCCGCGCCAGCGCTTCCGTGCCGGAGTAGCGCACGACGACGCGCCCGTTACCGTCGAGTTCTTTTTCAGCCGCGGCAATCGCCGCCTGCACGACCGGGATGTCCGCGAAGGGAGTCTTTTGCCGCACGCGAACGTTCCGAATCGTCTGCGGAAATACTTTTAGATCGCTTACGAGATCGGCTAAGGGAGTGACCGCCCGTCCATCGCTTTTTCGAACCATGATCTCCATCACCCGCAGCGCGGTCAGCAGTCCGTCGCCAGTAGTCGCGTCGCTGTCGCGAAATAAGATGTGGCCCGACTGTTCGCCGCCAAGCGTGGCGCCCTCGCGCTGCATTTCTTCCAGCACGTACTTATCGCCCACATTAGCGCGCAGCATCCGAATCCCAGATCGCTTAAGAGCCAACTCCAATCCCATATTGGACATCGTTGTCGCCACGACCGTCGCGTTGGCAAGCGAGCCGCGCGATTGCATGTCACGTGCCGCCAGCAGAAGAACCGCATCCCCGTTGACTACGCGTCCGCTGGCGTCGCAAAAGAGCGCACGGTCAGCATCTCCATCAAAAGTAACCCCTAAATCGAAACGGCTTCGATTCGCTTCTTTTGCGACAAAGCCAGCTACCGTTTCAGGGTGCAGCGCCCCGCAACTCTCGTTAATATTCTGTCCATCCGGAGAACAATGGAGGAAAGTGGCGTTGACATTGAGCGTTCCAAATAGGGCCGGAGCTTCCGCCGCAGCCGCCCCATTGGCGCAATCGACCACTACGCGCAGACGCGCCAACTCGGCGGACGCGCCGCTCGCGAGCCAGCTTACATAAGCCTGGCGAAGGTGCTCCTCGCCGGGAACACTGGAACAATCCGAAGTGGAGTCCGGCGCGGGAGCTTCGTTGGATTGAAGAAGCGCGAAAATTTCCTTTTCAATCGCCAGTTCGTGCGCATCCGGCAGCTTGTAGCCATCGCCGGAAAAAATCTTGATCCCGTTGTCGGTCCATGGATTGTGCGACGCTGAGATCACGACACCAGCGTCGAAACCTTGCGAGCGAGCGAGGAAGGCGACTCCCGGAGTCGTAATCACCCCGGCGCTGCGCGTCTCCACGCCTACCGACGCCAGCCCTTGCATGAATCGATCGGCGATCCAGCGACTGGAGGCGCGGGTGTCCTGCCCGATCACCACTCTCGGCTTGGCGTTCACGCGTACCAGGTCGTGACCCAGCGCTCGCCCGATCCAAAAGACATTGTCGCGCGTCAGCGGAAACTCCCCCGCCACGCCGCGAATTCCGTCGGTGCCAAATAGTTGTCTGCTTTGCGTCATGGAAGAGCCGGAGTTGAGGAGGCGCTGCTTGCTATCATTATTTTTTTTCTCCCGGACCTTCCATGATAACCGTCACCCGAATCGGTGTGGGGTGCACGACTTGGATCAGAGGATCCTGAACATAAGCCTGCGTCTCAAAAGAAGCACGGGCCATGACTCCGCTGGCGTCCACGGGATCCGTAACCGCCGTTTCCACTGCCTCAACGCGCCGGCGCGGCCCCGTGATCATGACGGTCGACGGATCGGCGATCACCTGCGCCACCCGAATGCCGCTGGCGAAATTTCCAGTCACGCGCGGCCGAACCTCGACCACCCGGCTCGCGCGATTGTCGAATGACAAGTGAAACTGACCCGGTATAATCTGGACGACCTCGAGATCTTGCGGCACAATTACTTGCCGCCCGGTCAGATCGAAAGTCCGCTCTCCTGGCTGCACTGTGGCCAAGTTAACCTCCGCGCGAATATCCGCAGGCAGCAGACGATGAATGACACGCTCGGGTCCCCGTAGCCGGATATGCGCTTCCGTAAAACTGGCTGAGTCGATTTCCAAGTTGTCCGGAAGATTATGGAACTCGATCGGGACTTGCACCTCGATTTCGGCAATGGGATCGCGCGCCACGGCTAGCCACAGCCCGAAAGCCAGCAACAAAGAAACAACCTTCAGGATGATGTTGTGGAGGAAAACTCGCTGCAAGAAACCCGCCATCGTTAGCCATCCCTTCCGGCATCGTGCCTGCGGGAAACGTTGGAACTCGGCGGCTCCTCTTCGATAAAACTTTCCTCCACCGGAGTCGGCAACGCCGCCGCCGGAGCGTAACGGCGGAGCAGCGTTCCAAGCCGCTCGCGCAATCGCTCAATGGTTACCTCGCGCTCGATGCTCCCTCCCACCGCCATGCTGATCGTCCCCGTCTCCTCCGAGACGATGACCGCGACAGCATCTGTTTCTTCCGTGATCCCGATACCCGCGCGATGACGCGTACCCAACTGAATCGAGAGCACCGGATTCATCGATAAAGGTAGAAAACAGGCCGCCGCCGCGATTCGATCCCGTTGCACGATCACAGCCCCGTCATGCAGGGGAGCGCTCGGTCGAAATACCGTGGCCAGCAGGTCATACGATAGTCTGGCATCCAGTGCAACGCCGCTTTCGATATACGTCCGGAGCCCGATCTCGCGCTCGATGACGATCAATGCGCCCGTTTGCGTTTGCGAAAACAGGTTTGCCGCCAGCACAATATCGTCGTAAACATCGGCCACCGAACTCGCAGATCTCATGAGTGAAATCCGGCTGCCAAGATTAGCCAGAGCATGCCGGATTTCCGATTGGAAGACGACGATCAAAGCAAAAACACCATACGGCAGCAGGGTGCTAAGCAGCCAATTGAGCGTCCGTAATTCTCCAAGCCGCGCGAAATAAAACGCCAGCCCGAGCGCAGCAACTCCAATCAGCATCGGTGCCGCTCGCGTACCTCGCACCAGCGAGAGAAACTGGTAAATCAGGAACGCGACCAGCACGATGTCCAGGATCGAAATGAACGAGATCGTCGAGATATGCGACCAGACCAGCGACGGCGTCACGCCACCCTCACGTCCATAGTGACCTCAAAAGCTAACGCGAAACGTTCAGTCAACCGTTCGGTTGGATTTTATTCTAATGCAGCGGACCTGCGGGGTGCGTTCCATCGCCTTATGCAAAAGCTGATAACAGGCCGACTGCGGTAACCTATCTCGATGCCGACAAAACTCTCTCACTACGACGACCAGGGCTACGCGCGCATGGTCGACATTTCGGAGAAATCGCGAACCGCGCGCGAAGCGGAAGCCAGTGCGTTCGTAAGGATGTCGTCCAAGGTGTTGCGGGCGCTGCCCAAGAATCCGAAAGGCGATCCGCTCGAGGTGGCCCGAACCGCGGGAATCATGGCGGCGAAGCGCACGGCCGAGTTGATACCGTTGTGCCATCCGGTATCGCTCTCTCACATCGCCGTAACTCTGCGCGTAGCCGAGGACGGCGTTTCCATCGCCACTAAAGTAAAAACGAATGCCCAGACAGGCGTGGAGATGGAAGCACTAGTAGCGGCGAGCATTGCGGCACTGACTGTCTACGATATGTGCAAGGCGCTCGACAAGAGCATCGAGATACGCGAAGTGGTCTTGCAGCGCAAATCGGGCGGCAAGAGTAGAGATTATCAGAGACCTAGCAAGCGAAAGTAGATCCTTGTCGCTCAGCGCAACAGTGGGTGTCGAGTAAACTAAAACCTCTCAGCGGACACTTGATGGAAACACCGGACCAACTCGGGTTCCAGTTTCGCGCGCCGGAGCGGCGCGTCTGGACAGTGCGGGCTCTGGTTTCGGCTGTCCGGGCGCTGGTTGAGCGGCAGTATTCCGATTGCTGGGTGGAAGGAGAAATTTCTAATCTCCGCATCCCAGATTCTGGGCATTTGTATTTCACGTTGAAGGAGGAAACGGCACAGATTCGGGTAGTGATGTTCCGGTCCTCCGCGAAACTGCTGCGCTTTCGTCCGGAGAATGGGTTGCACGTTACCTTGCGGGGCCGCATAACCGTCTATGAAGATCGGGGGGAGTTGCAGATTTCCGCTGAGTTCATGGAGCCGATGGGCGCAGGTGCCCTGCAATTGGCCTTTGAACAATTAAAGGCACGATTGCAGGCGGAGGGATTATTTGAAGGCTCGCGGAAGAAGGCAATTCCAGCCTTACCGCAGCGAATCGGGATTATTACTTCTCCGCAAGGCGCAGCACTGCATGACATTCTCAACATCCTGGCGCGGAGGCATCATTCGGCGAATGTGCTGATTTATCCGGCGCAAGTGCAGGGAGACTCGGCTCCTATCGAGGTGATCGCAGGGTTGCGGCATTTCCAGCAAAACTCGCAGCGCGGCGGTGTTGAGGTCATCATCATTGCACGAGGCGGCGGGTCGGCTGAAGATCTGGCTTGTTTCAATCATGAAGGTCTAGCGCGGGTGGTTGCGGATTCCAAGGTTCCCGTGATTTCGGCGATTGGCCATGAAACGGATTTCACCATCGTCGATTTTGTTGCCGATCTTCGCGCACCGACACCATCGGCAGCGGCGGAGCTGGTAATCCGGTCGCGGCAGGAAATCGAGGCTCAAACGGAGGATCTGAACCGTCGACTCGAGCGCGCGGTGCGGTACCGGCTGCTGATAGCGCGCCAGGAATTGACGGAGCGGGCACAACATGGCGCGTTTGCCCGAATGGTCGACGGGCTTCATCGGCGCGCGCAGAGGCTGGATGAACAGCAATATCAGTTGGAGAAGGCGGAACGCCAACTTCTGGAGCGCTCTCATCGACGTTGCGAGAGCATTACGGCCGCAATCCGTCACTACGATGCGCGACGGCGATTGGCTGCGACACGGCAGCAACTTGAGTCTCAAGTGGCCAGCCTCGCGGCAGCAACCCGCGCCCGATTGCTGGAAACTCGCGGGGCGCTCGATCGCCAGAACGCTAGCCTGGTGGCGCTTTCGCCGCTGGCGATTTTGAATCGGGGATACGCTCTGGTATTCGATGCGAAAGGCCAACTGGTGAAGGATGCAGCGCGGATCAAGACGGGTGAGGAAGTGTCTGCGCGGCTGGCTCGGGGACGGATTCACGCGCGAGTAACAGGGATCCACAGCAGCGATACAGAAGCGGGCGAGCATTCGGAGTCACGCTAAGAAAATCCGGCACCGACAACAATCTGCGTTCCACATGTCGGCTTGCCAGCAGAGTCATCGCATTAGGAGCGAGACCCATTCCCCGGCGGTAATTCGCTCGCGGTCGGGAGGAATCACCACATAACAATTGGCTCGCGCCAGGGCGGCGATGTCGCCTGATCCCTGCCAGCGCGCTAATTCCACAGCGGCAGTCTCAAACTCCCCCGAAAGAACGGCCGGCAGAAATCTCTTCAAGCCGGTCTTAGTTTGAATGTCGGAAGTCAGCCGAGCCCGCAAAAAGATCAACGGTGGTGGTGTCAATCCCGACAGTCCTTGAAGCATTGGCGTGACAAATAATTCGAAAGTCACCATCGTTGAAACTGGATTGCCGGGCAGCCCAAAGAAAAATCTCCGTGGCCGATCTGAGCTATCCGATTCCGCCAACGCTGAATTTGTTGCTAAGACACGGATTGGAACAGCCGCGCCACACGAACCGAATACGACTGGACGGCCCGGCTGAATGTGGGCTCCGGTGAAATAGAAGTCGGCATGCAACTGCTCGAGCACTTGCTCCACTAAGTCGTATTTCCCCATGGAAACTCCACCGGTCAGCAACAGAAGGTCGCAAGCGAGGCCTTTCTCAATCAACGCGCGGAGCGGTTGAAACTCATCCGGAGCAATCGCCAGCAGCTCCGGCTCGCCACCCGCGTTCAGTACTTGTGCGGCAAGGGAATAGGAATTCGAGTTCCGTATTTGCGCCGGTTTTGGGGTGGCGTCAATACCGACCAGTTCGTCGCCGGTGGAAAGAATCGCCACGCGGGGCTTGCGAAAGACCTGCAACCGGCTTTTGCCAACCGAAGCCGCAATCGCGATCGCAGCATAATCCAGCCTTCGACCGCGATCCAACAGCAATTGTCCGGCGCGCGCTTCCGCGCCACACGGCACAAAATTCTCACCCTCGCTGACAGTGCGTTGAATGCTAACGAACCTTCGCGAGTCGGACTGCTGCGCAACTGAGGTATGTTCGACCATCACCACAGCGTCGGCGCCGGTTGGCAGCGGAGCGCCTGTCATAATCTCCACCGCCTGTCCGGGCCCGACGGAGCACGCAACGCGTTCCGGCCAATCGCCGGCCTTCAATTCACCGACGATTTCGAGTTGCGTCGGTACACGGGCCAAATCTGCGGATCGCACCGCATATCCGTCGCGAGTAGCCCGGGCAAAGGGCGGAAAGTCGCGATCCGCCGCAATTGGCTCGGCGAGGACTCGACCCGAAGCCGCTAGCAGATCGACCACTTCTAATGCTACGGGAGCCACTCTGCTTGCGTGTTGCTCAACCAAGTGTCGCGCCGCTTCAAAGCTCACCAAGCGAGCTGAAGGCGATATCGAAGGAGGCGAAGACATGAAAGGATGATACCGCCGTTCCTGGAGAGGCTGAAAATCAAGTTTTCTTGGGAACAGCGTGAAAGTGTATTCTTCGCAGAACTGAGCGGACGAAACTGATAATTTTTCAACGCGCCAATTCTTGACCGAGCACGGTCGCGTTGCTCGCGAAGCATAGTCCGGTTTCCAGATCCACTAGGCCAGCGCGGACGAGCTTCGCGATTTCGCTATCGAAATGCTGCATGCCTTCGCTTTCGCTGGCTTTGATGGCGTCGAGCAGGGTTCGGCCGGGGCGCTCCCCTTGTTCGATACAGTCGCGGGTGCCGGGGTCGGACTTGAGGATTTCGACAACGGCAATGCGGTCGCCGCCATCAGCGCGAGGGATCAAGCGTTGGGCAATAATGTATCGGAACGTCTTAGCCAGCCGTTCTCGCACCGATTGCTGTTCCGCAGGCGAGAATGTGTTCACGATACGCTCGACTGTCTTCGAGGCATCAACAGTGTTCATGCTGGAAAGAACCAGGTGGCCATTTTCGGCGGCTTCGAGAAGAATCTCAAGTGTCTCCCGGTCGCGGATTTCGCCGACCATGATCACGCGCGGAGCCTGACGCAGCGCGGCCCGCAACGCCATGGGGAAATTCGGAGCGTCACTGTGCAGTTCGCGCTGATGAACGGTGCAGTTTTTGTGCTTGTGCAGGAACTCGATCGGATCTTCGACGGTCAGAACGTGGTAGCAATATTCACTATTGATGCGGTCGATCAAGGCGGCGAGGGTCGAAGACTTGCCAGAGCTGGTCCCTCCGGTTACGAGGATGATGCCGCTGCGCACCTTGGCCGCGTCCTCCAATTGCGCCGGTAGACCGAGCGAACTGAAGGTTGGAATTACCATGGGAATGACGCGCATCACAATCGCGCAACTTCCTCGCTGGATAAAGACGTTGACGCGAAAGCGGGCCATTCCCGGCAACCCATAGGAAATGTCGCACGAACCCTGCTCGCGGAGAGCATTGATGGCTTGTTTATTTCCGCCGATCAGATCGGCGGCGATGCGGCGCGTGTCATCGGCAGTAAGCTTGCCGCTACCGGAGATTGCGACCGGCACGAGCTGGCCGTGAATCTCAATCTGAGGAGATCGTCCGGGAGAGAAAATTAAGTCGCTGACGTTCTCCGAAGCGCGCAACATGCCAGCCAGCAAGGCCGACGTCGGAGTCGATCCGTTTCCGCTGCTTCCATCCAACGCGATCGCAATCGGGGAATTCCCCGGAGCCGCCATTGCACACACTCCCAGTTATCGGCATTCACACCACAGGGGAGAGACGCTCTTGCAGCAGAACCTATGTTATGAATGTAGCTCGGAAGGGCCGGAGTGCGAAGGACAACTAGGACATAGACCTCGGTAACTGAATAACAGTTGCCGGGCAGCCAGCTACCAGCGGGAATTTAACTGGCAACTGGATACCGGCAACTGGTAGCTCGTTTTGCTTCAGTTCTTCTTCGTTGGCGGTTTTTTCTTGGTTCCGAAGCCGGTTTCCACGGCAGCGCCGATGCTGGCGAGCATGTCCTTCGCCGGTTGGGCATACGGACCATTGGGGTCAAGCTCAAGATACTTCTGAAAGGCTTCGGCCGTGCCTTCGGGAGCGGTCGCCTTGCCGTCTTTTCCGATCGATTCCTTAGCGATCAGGTTAATACCTTTCCAGTAGTAGGCGACGGCTTTGGTCGGATCCGCTGCGATCGTCTTGTCAAACGCCGCGATGGCATCGTCGGCCTTGCCCATATTGGTGTACACAGCGCCGACATTGAAGTAGTAGGAGGCGGCACCGGTCGGATCCAATTGGGCTGCCTTGTTGTAGTCGGCCACGGCATCGTCAATCTTGTTGGACTTGGAATAGGCCTGAGCAAGATTGTTATAGTAAGCAGCCATTTTCTTATTATTTTCGGGATCCTTTTGTGCCTGTTCCGAAGCGCCCCGCAAATCGATGGCCTTCTGGTAGTCGGTCGCAGCCATCTCGTAGCGCTTCTGTTTTTCGGCGGGATCGGTCTGCTTGGCCGCTGAGTTGAGATAAGCGTTTCCGAGTTCGTACCAGATCGGATCGCGAGTTGCGTCGATCTGGTTGGCTTCATTCAACGTGGAGATCGCAGTGTCGTAATCCTTGGCCGTCTCCGCGGCTCGGGCGGCTTGCAGCTTTTCGTTGAGCGTGCCCACGGTCTTCTTGTCGGCCTCGGCTTTCTGAAGCGCCTCTGACCTTGCCTTGGCTTGTTCTGGAGTCAATCCCTGGCCTTGAGCCGCGGTGGTCTGCTCCTTCTTCAGGTCTATGTCAATTGGGGTCTCATCCAAACCGACCGTGACACCATTAATGTGGAAAACTTCCTTGCCATCCTTCACGAGAACCACGTTGTACTTGCCTGGAGCAATGCCGAGCGAAAAATATTCGCCTTTTTTATTGGTTTTAATGTTGTATTTGTGGCCCGTGTCGGTCGAAGTCCATTGCACTTCGGCTCCCACCATCGGAGTGCCATCGATGTCTTTGCAGACTCCCTTAACGCTGCCTGTGGTTTGGGCGGAGGCGAGCGAAGCTGCCAGCCCAAGGACGAGAACGAGCAAGAATGGAAGGATCAAATATCTCTTCATGATGTAGCCTCCCGGCATTGAATCTGAAATTTACTAAACTCTGGTGCCAACCTCCGGAGAGGCGGCGAATTTCGAAGAACCTGACAGTGTCGCTCCAAGCGAAACCCTTCAAAGCTCCGACGCATACCAATAGGAAGTCTGCTTCCTTCGAAGGGACGTCCCGGAAGGAAACGAGACTAACGTAATCGGGCGGCGGCTTCCGCGTACGGAATGAGATCGTCCGCTCCCGCCTCGCGAAAAGCGCGCAGGCGAAGCACACAGCTGTCGCAGACGCCGCAAGCGCGATCTTCACGCTGATAGCATGACCACGTTAAATCGAACGGGGCTTTCAATTCAAGGCCCAGCGTCACAATGTCACGTTTATGCATGGCAATCAGCGGCGTGACCACGCGGATCGTTCCCTCTTTTGTGCCCGCCTTCACAACCTCGTTGAAGGCTCGATAGTACTCAGGCCGGCAATCGGGATAGCCGGAGCTATCGGGCTCAACCGCGCCAATATAGATTTCTTCCGCGCCCAGGACTTCCGCCCAACTGATGGCGACGGCGAGAAAGTGAGCGTTGCGAAAGGGCACGTATGTCACAGGAACGCCGACGCCGATCGCGTGGGACTCGGGAACAACGATATTTGGATCGGTAAGTGCGGAACCGCCGATGGCACGCAGCGCTTCATTGCGCACCATGAGCCGGTCGCGAATCTCGAGCCGGTCGCAGATAGCTTCGAAGGAGCGCCGTTCGCGATCTTCGGTGCGCTGGCCGTAGCTGACATGGACCGCCGCGGTGGCGTGATCGCGTACCGCGAGCGCGGCACAGACACAGGAATCCATGCCGCCACTAAGAAGGACGACGGCGCGGCTACGTTTCTGCTCTGAGTTCGATGCCATGACCGGTTCGCGAAGCATGGCCACTGCTTCGCATTGATTTTATGACAGCTGGAGGCTTTTCAACGAGTGTTCGCGGCGGTGCTGTTCTTTCCGAAACGCTGATCGACGACCTGCAGATCGCGCGTCAGAAAGACCGTTGCGCCCAGCGTATCGCGGGCGTTGCGGAACGAATAGTCGTAACGGAGATCACGGAAATGAACCGCGTAGGCGGCACGCGGACCGTTGAGCGGACGATCCAGTTGTTCGGTTTCCGTGATCGGATATTGGGCCCAGCTCAGGTACACGCGGCCGAGATAAGTATTCTTCGCGGCGAGTGTGATGGGCGTTTCTTCGGGCTTGTAGCGAATCTGCATATGGGCTGCGGGATCGACTTCAGGAGTCAAAGAATCCACATCCATGGTGGCGAAGAACGCGGGCGTTTCCACGACTCCGTACCATTGAAAGGGATTGGTCATGTACGGATAGGCGGAGACGCGAAGGGCATCGGCTCCTTCGTAATTGCGTGACTGGAGCGCGGCGAGGGCGCGCCGGTGCTGGTAGTCGCGGACTCCCCAGCATGCGACGACGGCAAGCAGAGCGAGAGTGGCGGCCAATCGTCCGGCTGGTTGATGGCGCGGGCCTCGGCGGCGAGCGCCGATCTCTTCGTTGATGAGCGAAAACAACGCGGGCACAATCAGGCCCAGCAGCAGCACGGCGAAAATCACAGGTTCGAAGATGAAAACGATATCCCAGGAAACCCAGCGCTCGGAGAGCGGCCAGAAGGGACGGATGCCATAGTTATTGGTGAAGTCGAGAAGCAGATGGCTGAGACCGGCAAGGCAGGCGTAACCGAAAAGCAATCCCCAGCGCGGAGGGAGATCGGGATTGTTGGTCTTGCGGCCGCGCAAACGCCAGATCAGATAGACGAATCCGACCACTGCGACGGCGACAATCGGTATACCTAAGAACGAATGTGTGAATCCTCGGTGATGGTTGAGGCCGAAGGCGGAGCCTCCGAAGCGGCTGAGAACGTCGAGGTCGGGAGCTTCGGCAGCGAGCGTTAATGTCGCGGTGGCGAGCGCGGTCTTGCGATTGAGTCCGGCGCGGCCCATCGCGGCGCCGAATAAGAAGTGAGTGACAGGTTCCATGAGGTCGGAGGTTAGAGGTCAGATTGCAGAGGTGAAAACCAGGGGTACTCTCGCAATTGGACCGCTCACCTCTAGCCTCATCTAACTTCAGCCTCTTCGGACTTCAGTCGCGTCTAACCTCTGACTTCGTTCGCGAAGGTGGGACTCGCACTCACCGTGGGAGTCGACCATTCGCTAAGCGGATTCATCACGCCGCAATCCAGGCAATTTGCCGCTGCAAATTTCGTCGCACAATTCGGACAGTCGCCGTGGGTCTGGAAGATATCAAAAGGCTGTCCGCAGCGACCGCACTTCCAGTAGTCGCCAGTTGGCGGACTAGCATGGCATGAGGGACAGGCGTATCCAAAGCGGCGCGGCAACTTCGCGATGCGCAACAGGGCTCGCGCATGCTGCAATCCGCTCCAGCAATTCATCAGCATGAAGGCGGCCATCGCCCCGTACCAAACCGACTGCTGCCATATAGCAAGACCGATGAACCCGACCACTCCGATGAGGCCGAGAATTGTCGCGACCTGCAAACTTCGAGCGCGACCCAGTATGAACCAGAGCAGGGAGCGAAGGATCTGGCCGCCGTCGAGCGGATAGATGGGAAGGATGTTGAAAATCAGAAGGCCAACATCGATAAGGAATACAGCATGCAGGAATGGCCGTAAATCGTGCACAACCGAATACCAGCCCGCACGAAGGCAGATCTGGTGAATGGCAATGATGATGGGAGCTAGAACTACGTTGACCAGCGGGCCGGCGGCGATGCTCCAGAGCGTGGCTCCGGGACGCTGCGGCGGATTTACGTAAGCTACGCCGCCCAGAGGCCAAAGCACGATTTGGTTTGCCTCTCCGCCAACTTGACGACAAGCGAGGGAGTGCCCGAATTCGTGCAACATCACGATCAGGAACAAGGCCAGATATTCGGCAATATTCCAGGCTATCGAAGAATAACTTCCGTTACGGCTCTGGATTTCGTAGGCCGCCACGAGAAACCAGGACCAATGCAGGAAGACGTCAATCCCCTTGAAGTTGAAGAGGCGAATCGAGCCTTGGCGTCCAGTCGGCATCTGCGAGATTTATAACACAGCGAGATTCCGTCGCTGCCGCCTCATGCAGGGACGACCAGCGACAGAGCGTTGGGCTGCACGGTCATGCGGGCCGGGAGACGGCCGAGAAGCTCTCCGTCGGCTTCGACGTAGACGCGGTCACTGTTTTCGTTTTCGGGCAAGCGGCAGATGAGCTCGGAGCAATCCACTAGATCAATGCCTTTGATCTTCCACTGGCGGCCGATGAGAGCCCCAGCCACATATTGCAGGTAGGCGTTGCGGCTGGCGGTGCGGCACATTACGGTGCGAAGATCGCTGCGGTCGAGGGACGCTCCGGGGACTAGCTCGCGCAAGATATTTCCGAAGAAGCGGATTCTGACGGCAAGCAGTTCGGTGAGCAAGGCTTGCTGGCGGTAACCGTTTCCATTGGCGTATTCGACCTGGAAGCGACGCATGTTGTACGTCGCCCAGAGCTGCCACGCCTTGAGATAGTAGGCGGCCATGCCGCCGCGATTCTTGAGTTCCGCGGTGAGTTTGTAGAACAGGTGCGCGTCGACGCCGATTCCTGCGGCCACGGTAAAGTAACGCGCAGCGGTCGCGCCGTTGAAATCCTCGTACTCGATGTGGCCGAGCGGAATGCGCCGCACGGTGCTCCTGCCTTCGATTGCGACCTGGGCTGCGGCGCTGGGGCGGAGCGGAATTTTAAGATCGTGAGCGAGAGCGTTGGCGGTACCGAAGGGCAGGACGGCCAACGCTACGGGAGTGCCCGCTAATCCCTGGATGACGTCGTGAATGGTGCCATCGCCTCCACAGGCGAAGACGGTGTCACTGCCGGCGGCGACGGCGCAACGGGCGTTTGCGGTTGCCTCCTGACTGGAGCGGCAGACGGTGAGCTCGGTGCGGACGCCGGCCGACTGGATGACGCCGATGGCATGATTCAATTCGGCGTCGCGCTGTTTGCCTCGGCGTCCCGAATTGGGGTTGAACAGGATGGTGGCTCGGTGCATACGCGGCGTGCTCGGTTTGAGTCTACCGCATGGGTGAAGATTGACTCGTGTCCTAGTCGATTCGCCTTTCTGGATCGTGGGGGGTACCCCCTCCCCCCTACCTCGGTATATTAGAATCAAAGACTTAGCGAAATGATTCCGCTAGGTCTATCATTTTAAAGGACTTATATGTAAAGTATTCTATTATATAGACTTCGCGTTGAATTTGGCTTTGCGATGGAGTCAGTCCAAGTTGATTTAGCCTTGGGATGAAACGGGAGAGACTCTTTTCTATCTATGCTTCTAGTATATCAATTCTGTCCGGCTATCTGGACAGACTTGGCAACTTTATATCCTGCGCCGATTCAATAGCTTGGGAGGTAAATGGCCGGAATCGGGGCTTGACATAAAGTTTCATGGAATCCAGCGCCGGGAAGGGGCATAGCCCGTCACCAGCCAGTCGAAAGGGGTGGAGATGATGGAGATGGGACGGTTGCTGGTGGTGCTTGGCGTGGCGCTGGTGGTGATTGGGGCGATCGTCCTGTTGCTGGGGCGGACGGGATTGCCGCTCGGGCGATTGCCGGGCGATGTGGTGTATCGGGGGAAGAACACTACGTTTTATTTTCCGCTGGCTAGTTCTGTTCTGATTAGCGTCGTGGTTTCGATTGTTCTGTTCTTGATTGGGCGGTGGAAGCGGTAGTGGTGGCGTCGGGCCGTCCCTCCGGGCCTTGAGTTTACCTCGCGCTGAAGCGCGGGGCTAGGTTAGCTCGCCCCTCCGGGGCTGAGCGGTTGCGTTCGCGGCATGGGTCGCGGGCTGGTTTAGTGCGGCAGGGAATCTGATGCAGTGCTGCTGCCCGCAAGCAGCAGGTCCTTCGCTTCGCTCAAGATGACAATTTTTTTAGATTACAACTCCCTAATGACCATCAAACTGAGCACTGCCGCGGTATCACTTCGCTTGACATCGATAGCGGGCGATGAGTACACATAGTCAAGACCATGGCGACCGACGTTAAAATCCTGCTGGTGGATGACAATCCGATGGTACTGGGAATGCTCCAGCAGGCGATCACGGCGATGGGCAAGGTAACGGTGGCTACGGATGGGGCGGACGCGTTGTTGAAGGCGGTGGACGAGGTTCCGGATGTACTGATCTGCGACTACCGCATGCCGGGGATGGATGGGCGGCAACTGTTGGAAAAGTTGAAGAGCAGACCGGCGACGGCGGGGATTGCGGTGATCCTGATGGCGAGCAAGGCGGACATCAGCGAACGGCTGTCGATGCAGGATCCGATTGAAGATTATCTGGAAAAGCCGTTCTTCCTGAAAGACGCGACGCACAAGATCAAGCGCGTGGTGGACCGGATTGCGCTGGAAAAGCTGAGCAAGGCGGCATCGTCCGATGGCTTGTTGCGCGGCAGCCTGTCGCAGATGAACGTGATCGACCTGGTGCAGTCGCTGGAGATGGGACGCAAGAGCTGCCTGCTCACCATGACCAATGGGGCGGATAAATGCGAGATTTATTTCAACCAGGGGCAGGCCAACCATGCCACGTATGGACCGACCAGCGGGGATGCGGCGGTTTTCAAAGTGCTGCGCTGGACGGACGGGAATTTTCAGATTGATTTCAACGGCAAGTCGTCGCTCGAAACTACGACGCTCAACACGCAAGGGCTGCTGATGGAAGGACTGCGGCTGCTCGATGAAGCGCAGCGGGACGCAGCGGCTGAAGGCGAAGATGTCCTCCTCGACACCTGAAGAACCGGCACCCTCCACCTCGACAGTTTCAGGAACACCTGTGGCCGTGCTGACGGTCAGCGATTCGTGCGCGCGCGGCGAAAGGGTAGACGTGTCCGGTCCGGCAGTGACGGAGGCCTTGGAGCGATATGGCTTCCAAGTGGTGGGGCTGAGCGTAGTGGGGGACGAGCGTAGCGAGATTCAAGAAGAATTGATCGAGCTGTGCCGGTTGGCGCGGCTGGTGGTAACGACGGGCGGGACTGGAGTAGCTCTGCGGGACGTAACGCCCGAGGCGACGGTTGCGGTATGCGACCGGCTGGTGGAGGGTATCGCGGAACGGATGCGATTGTTGGGGGCGCGGAGAACGCGGTTCGCGGCGCTGAGCCGTGCAGTATGCGGCATACGGGGAACGAGCTTGATTTTGAATTTGCCGGGCAGTCCAGCGGGGGCGGTGGAGTCGCTGGAGGCGGTGATCGACGTGTTGCCGCATGCCTTGGAACTGATGGCGGGACGCACAGCGCACGAGTAGGATGCCGATCGTCGCCGGTCGCGAGTCGTTCGGCCATGCAGATCCCCATGAGTTGCCCGGGATGACAAGCTGTACGTTATTGAAGATCTGTGAGGCATTGGGAGGGGCTCACTACTGCTCATCCCTTCTCGCGTAAACTAATCCTACTTGATCAAGATTCAACATTTTGTCCACGCGTACAGCGAGTGGATCAAGCATGTGCTGCTGCCGTTGGGGCCGTGGGGCATGCTGGCATTGGCGGCGGTGGATGGCTCGTTCCTGGGCATGCCGCTGGACGCGATTTTTGTTTATTACGTGTATACCGACCGTTCGCGCTTTCTGCTGTATGTGCTGCTGGGGGCGGTTGGATCGACGCTCGGAAGTATCGCGATCTATGTCATCGGGTACACAGGCGGCGAGGTGCTGTTGCGCAAGCGACTGTCGCCGCAGCGCTTCGAAAAGATTCACGCGTCGTTTGACCGGCATGAATTCTGGGCGCTGATGTTTCCGGCGATGTTGCCGCCGCCCGCTCCGTTCAAGATTTTTGTGCTGGCGGCAGCCGTGTTTGAGATGAACTTCGGGCATTTTCTGCTGGCAGTCTTTGCGGGAAGGTTCTTGCGGTTTTTGATTGAGGCGCTGCTCACGCTGTGGTTTGGTCCACAGATCGTGACGCTGGCGGGAGATCTTTTTAAGCACCACTACGGATGGGTTCTGGCGGGTGTGGGAGCGGCGATAGCGGGTTGGCTGATCTGGCGGCGGGCGAAGCGTGGCCGAAGTGACGCGCTTCCCGCGGAAGAGAGTCGGCCGACCGGGTAGCGGGTTACGGAAAAAGTCAATTTCAGCGGGCGGCATTCCCTCAGCGGCTGGAAGCCGCGGTTGATGGGGGGCAGTTACGGCACGAGTGCTTCGGAATTTTTCCAGAACCTGCTGTTGTTGTGTCCCTTAACTTCGCAGCATAAGTCGCAGGTTTTCGCGGGCGAGGGCGCCCGCGCCACACTTCATCAAGTTAGTGCTGAATCAGGCGGCGGCCGCTCCGTGTGGCTTGTGGCTGGAGCGAGCCAGCGCGGAGACGATGGCGGGCACTCCGAACGCGATTGCGGTGAAGATCATGTCGCCCGCGATTCCGCGGCGGAAGAACGGGATGCCGACGGCGTAGCAACTCATGAGGCCGGAAAAAGACTTGGGATACATATTCCAGCTGGCCCAGACGGCGAAATTGCTAATCGCGAAAAACGAAACGGAACTGGCCAGCGAGGCGGCGCCGATGCGAAGCCAGTTGGAATTTTCGCGCAGCTGCGTGCCGAGCCAGAGAATCGCGGCGTACCAGGCCCAAGTGACGAAATGGTCCCACGAGAAGGCATACGCGTAGACGAACTTGGTGAGGATGACGTCCGAGACGGCAAGGATTGCCAGGGGCACCCACAACTGGCGGCGCGAACCGCGAGCACCGAAGTAGAGCAGGGCCGCAGCCACGGGCGTGAAATTCCAGGGATGCGGCATGAATGGCATCCGCGCCAGCACTGCAAAAATGACGAATAGATAAGCGAGCATCGTTCTCACCTCGATAGAAGCTAAAGTTGATTGTTGCGCGAGCGGAGTCAGTCGGTCAAGCGAAGCGCGGTCGCTGGCGGCATATTAATTTTGTTTCTTTACCACGGAGTCACGGAGACACGGAGAAAAACCAAATTGCTTGGCAAACACTCTCCCCTTCTTGCTCTTATCGGTTCAAGGTTTTTTCCCCGACCTCCGTGTCTCCTTGCGAAGCCGGGACTTCGATGGGGCTATTCGTAGCGCAGGCTTTCGACGGGATCGAGTTGCGAAGCACGAATCGCGGGGAGGGTTCCGAATAGAATGCCGACGAGCGAGCAGACGACGATGGCGATGATGGCGGAGAGTCCGGAGATGGGAATGCGATAGGCGGTGAGGAAACGCACCGAAAAAGGAATGGCGAGACCGATCACAATCCCGAGAACGCCGCCGATCAGGGAAATGAGCATGGCTTCGGAAAGGAACTGAAAGCGGATTTCGCGCTTGGTGGCGCCCATGGCCTTGCGGATTCCGATTTCGCGAATGCGGGCGCTGACCGTGGCCAGCATGATGTTCATGATGCCGATGCCACTTACGAGCAAGACTACGGCGGCGATGAGAGACAGCACGGTGGTGAGAATGTTCGCGGTCTCCTCGGCCAGGCTTACGAGTTGGGTGAGGTTTTCGACCTGGTAGACCGATTCCGGGCGATGCCGCAACTGCAGGACGCGTTTGATTTGAGCGGTGGCGGTGGCAACTTCGTCGGGGCTCGCGACGGAAAAATAAATCTGATTGACGGCAGCGGAGGGCACGAAGAAGCGGCTCACCGAGTAGGGGATGGCCATGGTGTTGTCTTCGACCTCGGACTGTCCAAAGGTTTCAACGCGCTCTTTGAACACGCCGATTACGGCGAAGGGCAGGCCGCTGAGCTTGATGACCTGGCCGACGGCATTCGCGGGCGTGCCGTAGAGCTTCACGGCGAGTTTTTCGGTGATCACACCGACTTTGTTGCGACCTTGCGAGTCCTCGGCGTCAAAGAACCGGCCCGTTAGCAGCACGAGGTTGCGCACCTGACTGTATTCGGGATAGACGCCCAGGAGAAGAATGTCCTGCTGTTTGCCATTGCCGACGCTGATGTGGTCGCGGAGAGTCACAAAGGGCGAGGCGGCGACGACCGAGGGCACCTGCTCGCGGACAGCGGTGAGGTCAGCGACGGTCAGTTCATCGGGCGCAACCGCGGTGATGCGCTGGCCTCCGCCCGCGTAGCTTGCATAAATCAGGTTGGCGCCGATGCCCTGAATCTGGTTGAGGATGTATTGCTTCCCGGTGAGGCCAATGGTGACAACGAGGATCAGGGAAGCGGTGCCGATGACCATGCCGAGCGCGGTGAGCGCGAAGCGAACTTTGTTGCTCTTGAAAGTGTCGTAGGCGAACGTGACGATCTCGCTAGTGCACAGCCGGGGCCTGCGTTGGACTGCGGGCGCTGGAGTCGTCACGGTTGACATGTCTGGTTAGATGCTAGCCCTGGAGCGAAGACTGCTGCAACGTCTACTTAGGCTCCGGCGTAGTCGAACGAAGGCAGATCGGATTCGAGGGATCCGGGAACGGGAGTATTGGACGCCTCTCGCAGCAGGGTGCGGGCGCCAGCGGCGAAAATTCCGAGCATGAGCACCATCTCAAGATATTTCCACGCATCGGGCAGCATGGTGACAAAGTCTTCGTTGGCCTCAACAAAAACATTGAGCGCGAGCAGCACGATCGCGGAAAGAATGAGCGCCTTCTTGCGGGACGCCGGTGCGACCTCGCGCAGCGAACGCCAGGCCACCAGAGCCATCGGCAGAGATACAGCCGCGGCGTCATAGGTCAGAATTCTGGGATTGAGCAAGACCACGCCGATGAGCATGACCGGCGCCCAACTGGCAAAGCAGACTTTGCGGTCGCGATAGAGCCTTGAGAGCCAAAGCAAAGTCAGGAACATCGCTACGGCGTATACGGCATAAAACAGAACGCACGTTTTCTCGTAGGGCAGGCCCATGATCTGCAGCACGCGCGCCAGATTGCCGGCCGGGCCGCAGCCAAAGTCACGCCTCGACTGCGACATGGTCTGGAGTGTATTCCAATAAACATGGAACGCCTGCGGCCAGATTCTAGACTGCAAACCATAGAGGGCAAGCCCGGTGGTTGCGGTGAGGGTCGTCCGAAGCCATTGACGCCTGCTGCTGAGCACTGGGACCGCCAGCATCGTGAGCAGTTGCACTTTGACGCAGGCCGCGGCCAGAACGGCCAGGTAAAACCAAAACCAGCGTCCTCGCTTCCAGCCGAATGCGGCGGCAGCCAGCATCAGCCCGTAGAGAATGTAGGCGAGGTTTCCTGAAACGATCACGTCATTGATCAGCAAGCCGGGGAAGAACGCAATCACCGGGGCTACGTAGCGGAGAATCCTGCGCTCTTCTAGGGTAGCAAACTGCATTCCGACCCAAAGCTGGAGCAACCATCCCGAAAAATAGGCGACAGCGAACAGAGCGATGGTCAGCCAGAGAGGCAGCAATCTCGCGACGCCGAGCGTTGGAATCATGAACAGCGGCGAGTACGCGAGTGAAGCGCTGATCTGTCCGTTCACATAAGCCCGGTATTGCTGAAGCGCGAGAAGGTAGTCTTTGGCATCCCAGGCGAAAGGAAGGAAAATCGCCATGCCGACGATGGCGGCGGCCGCCCCGAGCCACAACAGAGCGGCGGCCAATCGCGCCCCTGGTTGGGCTGCGCCGCCGGACTCTGTGCGGGACGCGCCGTCGTACTCGACAGGAAAAAAGGTCTTCCCGCTCGCGCTCAAAACCGTTGTGCCCTCATATTTTTCCAGCCCGGCGCGAAGGAGGCTTTCCCCGGCCTTTGTAGCTATGCCTTTCTCGAAGCGATAATCAATCACACGTAGTCGGGGCTTCCGTAATCAGAGCTTCGCCGGCCGGGCCTTCCGAGCAACATTTTTCAACACGGTGCGCTATGGCAGCTGGCAGACGAGCACACGGCTATTGAAGTACGGACAGTTCAACCCCTTCGCTGCTGGCAGAGCGAGTACGACCCAGTTGACTCCTGATGAAGTGTTAAGATGCGCAAAGTCTTCCGCTTGAAACTCTGTCCAATTTTTTTGAGCGTCCACTTCTTGCTTCCACCGCACCGCCAGACTTGGAACCTGCGTGGCAACGGATGGATCCTTCACATAATCGGCCAAGGCGCTGCGCTCGGCAAGGGCGCGAAAACTATGGAAATCCTCTCCGGGCAATTTCATGTAATAGGGATCTAAGGCGAACAAAGCGTCGGGCGGGGTGTTCAGGCGAATCCAATTGAAGGCCTCGACCCAGGAATTTGCAGGCTTCGCGCCGGGCCACTCGATATGAGGGGTGTCGGGAAAAGTCGCGCGTTGCGCCCAGAACATTCCCAGGCTCAGGGGAACGAACAGGAGCACCCAGCGATAAGCGTGCCGGCGCAAGATCTTCTGCCCGATGAGGCCCCCGGCAATTAAGAAAAACACCAGGTAGAGCAGGTGCAAAAAGCGCATGGGCTGAAATGGCTTCAGCCGGTCGAGACTGGAGGGAAGCATGATGGCCACGGCAACGGCGAGTTGGAAAACACCAAAGCACACGAGCCGGACCGCTACGCGAGCCAGCACTGCAGAACCGCGGTTGCGAGCCATCCGGTAGATCGCCCACAACAAGCACAAGGGCGCGAAGACGCCCAGCCATTCATACCAGTGCCAGCGCGAAAGGAAGTAATAGTCGCGGGTGATGGCGGCCTGTCGCCAAGCCGGGGAGGTGGGCTCGAAAATCCAATGAAGGGGAAGAACAGCGGCAGCTGAGAGCAGCGGTGGTTTTTCCAAACGCCAGCCAAGGAAAATGCAATAAGAAATTCCGAAGCTGGCCATCAGCGGATGAATTACGAAAGCTACCGCTAAAAGGCTGCCAGCCAGCAGGCGGCGGTTGTCCAGAACCGCCACGATGGCCGTCAGTATGGCGGCCGTGGCAAGAGCGCGCGGGTGAAGATACTGGTCGTCAAGGTAGAGCGCGGAACCGGACACAGGGAGCGTGAGTAAGGCGGCGACGGTTGCCACGGCCGCCCATTGGGCGTGGGGTTCGACGAAAACGCGGCGGGCAATACGCAAGCATCCCCACAAAATCAAGGCGATGGATATTAGTTGCCACAGGAGAACGATCCATGCCGTGGGCAGATGCGTGAGGCGAATTGAACCCGCAATGAGTTTGTCGAAGATGGTGGCTTGAAGTTGCACCCGGAAAAAATCGGCGTCGTGAGGATAGAGCGAGGGATTCAGGTCCCTTTTAATCGCCGCCAGATAGACGCCATCGTCTTCGACGCCAGGGTGGTAGCCCTGCACGAGGAAGGCGGCGAGGGTGATCCCAAGCAGGGCAATCAGAGTTTTGGCCGCGGAGTGTTCTTTCATGCCTGGAGTTGCGGGCCTCAGTTGTTCAGATGGGAACGGATCGCGCGAGGTTAGCCGCCTGACCGGGTGTCGGTAATGGTGGTGGCTTCGGCGACATTCGGAGTGTAATAGCGGCTGTCGCTACCCGGCTCCAGACAACGGCCGTTGCGGCTGAAGATTCGGAAGCGCCCGAGTCCCATTTTCTGCAAACGAAATTGCATCGAAGTCAGCAGTACTCCCAGCCCATATTGCACACTGCGCTTGAAATTGATGGAAGAGGCTTCGGGAAAATATTTGGTCGGGCAAGAAACCTCACCTATGCGGAACCCGAACATTACGGCCTGCGCCAGCATCTGGTTATCAAAAACAAAATCGTCGGAGTTCTCGAGCAAAGGAAGTTCCTTGAGCACGGCACCGCTGAAGGCGCGGTATCCCGTGTGATATTCGGACAGCTTCGCGCCCAAAAGTGTATTTTCGAAGAAAGTCAGGAATCTATTGGCAACATACTTCCACCAGGGCATGCCATCGTTGCGCGCCTGCCCGCCCAGGATGCGCGAGCCCAGCACGACGTCATAGACGCCGTAAGCAATCATGCTCGCCATGGCGGTGACGAGCAGAGGTGTGTACTGATAGTCGGGATGCACCATGATCACCACGTCAGCGCCGGCGGCCAGCGCTTCACGGTAGCAGGTCTGCTGATTGCGTCCGTAGCCGTAGTTGCGGTTGTGAACGAAGGACTGCAGGCCGAGACGGCGCGCGACGTCGACGGTGTGGTCCGAACTATGGTCGTCAACGAGAATGCGGATATCGACCAAGTCGGGCAATTCCCGCACTGTTGCTTCCAGCGTTTTTTCCGCGTTGTAAGCGGGTAATACGACGGCAATGCGCTTGCCGTTGATCATGCCGTGTTCCTCGAAATGGGCCTTTTAAATGATAACCGGAAACGCGGGGCCCGTGGCTCGCCATTTCTTGTAGCTGACGCGCGCTTGAACTAACGACGAACTATAGACGAAACTAGGAATATGCCTGCTCGCACTTTGTTTGAAAAGATTTGGGATTCACACATCGTCGCCGCTCCCGAAGGGCAGTCGGCGCTGCTTTATATCGACTTGCACCTGGTGCACGAAGTGACTTCTCCGCAGGCCTTTGACGGCTTGCGTGTGAATGGGCGCACGGTGCGGCAGCCGCTGCGCACGGTCGCGACCGTGGATCACAACATTCCCACCACGCCGCGAGGCCTTCCCATCACGGACCCGATTGCGGCGAAGCAGATTGAAGCGCTGCAGAAAAATTGCCGCGAATTTGGCGTGCCGCTGTTCGACATGGATTCGGCGGAGCAGGGCATCGTGCATGTGATCGGGCCGGAGTTGGGCATCACGTTGCCGGGGATGACGATTGTCTGCGGCGACAGCCATACTTCGACGCATGGCGCGTTTGGATCGCTCGCGTTTGGCATTGGCACGTCAGAAGTGGAGCACGTGCTGGCGACACAATGTCTGCCGCAGAAAAAGCCAAAGACGATGCAGATCCAGGTTAGGGGGAAACTGGCTGAGGGCGTGGGGGCTAAAGATCTGGCGCTGGGAATTATTGGAAAGATCGGCACGGATGGGGCCACAGGTTATGTGATCGAGTATGCGGGCGATGCCGTGCGCGGGTTGTCGATGGAAGGGCGCATGACGCTGTGCAACATGAGCATCGAAGCGGGGGCGCGCGCGGGGCTGATCGCTCCCGATGAGACGACGTTCGCGTACGTGAAGGGGCGGCGGTTTGCTCCAAAAGGAAAAGACTGGGAAGAGGCAGTCGCGTACTGGCGAACGCTGGCAAGCGATGCCGGAGCGCAGTTCGATCGATTGGTTGAGATTGACGCGGCGGAGCTGGCTCCGTTTGTGACGTGGGGAACGAATCCGGGAATGGTGGCAGCGGTCGATGGGCGCGTGCCGGAGCTGAAGAATTTCACGCAGGAGGCCGATCGGCGCGCGGTGGAGCAGGCGCTGGCTTATATGGGGCTGAATCCGGGGACTCCGATCGAAGCGATTGCGGTGGATCGCGTGTTTATTGGGTCGTGCACAAACTCGCGGATCGAAGATTTGCGGGCGGCGGCGCGAGTGGCTCGGGGACGGCGGGTGAATCCGAAGGTGCGAGCGATGGTCGTGCCCGGCTCGCAGGCGATCAAGCACGCGGCGGAACAGGAAGGATTGGACCGAATTTTTCTGGATGCGGGATTCGAATGGCGGGAGTCGGGATGCTCGATGTGCCTGGGGATGAATCCTGACATTCTGCAGCCGGGAGAGCGGTGCGCTTCGACGAGCAACCGGAATTTTGAAGGACGGCAGGGCCGCGGAGGACGGACACATCTGGTCAGTCCGATGATGGCGGCGGCGGCGGCGATTACGGGACACTTCACCGACATACGGAATTGGAAGTTTCAATAGAACAGAGATTGGGTGCCCTGTGTCTCGCGCGGTTCGACGAGGTACGGCGCCAGCAAGGACTCACCATGCAAGACTTTCGCAGGCACATAGGCGTCGTTGTCCCGCTCGACAAAGTGAACGTGGACACCGATCAGATTATTCCTAAACAGTTTCTGAAGCGCATTGAGCGCACAGGATTTGGCGAATTTTTGTTTTACGACTGGCGTTTTGCTGGTGACGGTAAAAAGGTCGCGGATTTCGTGCTGCACCAGCCGCGCTATGCGAAGGCTTCGATTCTGGTTGCGGGAAAGAACTTTGGTTGCGGATCGTCGCGGGAACACGCGGTTTGGGCGCTGGCGGATTATGGCTTTCGAGTGGTGATCGCGTCGTCGTTTGCGGATATCTTCGCCAACAACAGTCTGAAGAACGGCTTTTTAACCGTGCGGCTCAGTGACGAGCAGATCGCGGAGATCATGAAGCGAGCGAAAGAGACCGAAGGCTACGAACTCACTGTCGACCTGGAAACGCTGCGAGTGGAAGATGGCAAGGGATTTTCCGCGGCCTTTGTCATGGACGAATTTTCGCGCCATTGCTTGCTGAACGGCCTGGATGATATCGAACTGACGCTGCAGCACGGCGCGGAAATCGCAGCCTACGAGGCGAAGCATCCCGTTCGCGGGGAAATGAAGGCGATCCTCGCCGGCTGATATCTCCCCAAACCTTTCTGAAGCAAATTCGCTGCAGGTTGTACACTTTTGACTTTCAGTGCCAGCGGGGCGTCGGGTCTCGCCCCCATCTCAATTGGAGCGCGTTCGTGAAGAAGATAGTTCTCGTTCTTGTTCTTAACCTGTTGCTACTTTCCGCGGGAAGCGCTCAAAGCCCAACGGCGCAGCCGAAGCGACTGACCATTGAACAGATTTTCGCGGCCGGCGAAGTCACGGGACGGGCTCCGGAGACGATCAAGTGGAGTCCGGACGGAACGAAGATATCGTTCGTGCAGCGGGATGATGACGGGGAGCATGGGGAACTGTGGTATGCGGACGCGCTGACGGGCGAGAAGAAAGTGCTGGTGAGCGAAGTCAAACTGTCACAACTTGCGCCGCCAATCAGCAGGATGCACGACGAGCGCGAGATCGAACGAGTGACGCGGTATCACGTGGCCGCCTACTCGTGGGCGCCCGATTCCAAGCATCTGCTCTTCGACTCGCAGGGGCAACTCTGGTACTACAGCCTGGACACGGGGACGGCGGTGCAGATTACTTCGTCGCCGGAGGCGAGCGAAGACCCGAAATTTTCGCCGGACGGCACAAAGATCGCCTACGTTCGTAAGCACAATTTGTATGTGCACCCGTTGTCGGAAGAGGGTGGCGAACGTTCGCTTACGCGCGAGGAGAAAAAGAAGGAGAAGGAAGAGGATCGAGAGAGAGATCTCAATACGCTGAATGGCGAAGTCGACTGGGTCTACGCTGAGGAATTGGCGGTACGGAGCAATTTCTTCTGGTCGCCGGGCGGCGACGAAATCCTCTTCCTGCAGATGGACGAGGGCCGCGTGCCGGTCTATCCCATCACGGACTGGTTGCCGACGCATCCGCGGGTTGAGCTGGAAAAGTATCCGCAGCCTGGAGATCCGAATCCCAGCGTGCGCCTTGGCATCGTGGGAGGCAATGGCGGGAAGGTGCGCTGGATCAAGCTCACCGACGACGAGGATAGTTACGTTCCGCGGTTTGGCTGGATTCGCGAAGGCTGGGCGTGGGCTGAAGTTCTGAATCGCAAGCAGGATGTACTGGACCTTTATTTCATCGATGCCAGATCGGGCAAGTCGCGCAAGATGCTCACCGAATCGGCGCCCGATGCGTGGGTGAATGTCAACGACGACTTCCGCATCTTGAGGTCCGGCGACCGCTTTCTATGGACCAGTTGGCGCGACGGCCACACTCACATTTATCTCTACAGTTTCGGCCCCGATCCCATCAGCTCGGAGGCGAAGCTGGAACGCCAGCTTGAAAGCGGCGATTACGAAGTCATCGCCATCAGTGGAGTGGATGAGGCCGCGGGCACAGTTTTTTGCGTCGCGAATAAGGGAGACCCGCGGCAACAGAAGATATTTTCGGTGAAGCTGGACGGCTCGGGGATGCAAAGCATTTCGACAGAAGAGGGCAGCTATTCGGCCGCATTCGCCAATGACGGCAAGCATTTCGCGGAGATTCACTCCGCAACGCTGATGCCGCAGCGAATTCTATTGTGTGCGGCGGGCGGCGACTGCTACAAAATTTGGGAAGGGCGCAGCGTCACCGATTACGGCCTGATTCAACCGCAGCCTTTGGAATTGAAAGCCGAGGACGGCACGATTTTGTACGGCTCTTTGCTGCTGCCGCGCGATGTCGAGGCGGCCCATCCAATTCCGCTGATCGTGCATATCTATGGCGGTCCGGCGGACCAGGTCGTGCGCAATGCCTGGGGCGGAACGAACGGTCTGTTCCACCAGGTTCTGGCGAACGAAGGTTACGCGGTGTTTGCGGTCGATAATCGCGGAACGCCTAATCGCGGCAAGAAGTTTTCAGCTGCGAGCCGGTTGCAGTTTGGCGGAGTTGAACTGAAAGACCAACTCACGGCACTCGACCAGTTGTATGCGCAGTTTCCGCAGCTCGACCGTGCGCGCACCGGCATATGGGGATGGTCAAACGGCGGCTCGATGACGCTCTATGCGATGACGCATAGCGACCGTTTTAAGGCGGGGATCGCGGTGGCTCCCGTGACCAACTGGCGCGATTACGATTCGACTTATACGGAGCGCTGGCTGGGTTTGCCGAAGGAGAACCCTCGCGGGTATGACGATTCGGTCGTCAGCGGTGCGGGCAATCTGCACGGGTCGTTGCTGCTGGTGCACGGGACGAGCGATGACAATGTTCACTTCCAGAATACAATCCAGATGACCGACGCTTTGATCCGGTCGGAAAAGCAGTTCCGGCTGATGGTTTATCCCAACAAGACGCACGGGATCGCGGGATCGGGCACGAAAACGCAGCTGTTCCACATGATGGAAGATTTCTGGAATGAGGAGTTGAAGTAGGCTGAAGGCTGTCAGCTATCCGCCGTCAGTTCCCAGGTCTGGGCGAACGTAGGATCTAACTGACAGCTGAGAGCTGAAGGCCGAAAACTGTTTTTTATGCATCGGACAACGCTTGGCGATTTCGAACTTACGGTGGTTTCGGATGGGACTTACTTTCTCGATGGCGGAGCTTTTTTTGGAGTGGTTCCAAAGAGCATGTGGTCGAAGAAGGTTGTGCCCGACGAGCTGAACCGGATTGAAACCGGGCTGAATTCTCTGCTGGTGCGGACGGGGAAGAAGAACATCCTGATCGAGACCGGCATCGGTAACAAACTACCCGATAAGATGGCGCAGATCTACAAGCAGCCAGCCAAGCTGCTGGAAAACCTGAACGCCGCTGGAGTTGCGCCGGAAGACATCGACATCGTGATCAACACGCACCTGCATTTTGACCACTGCGGATGGAACACGGTGCGGCGGGGCGATCAGGTGGTGGCGACGTTTCCCAAGGCGAAGTATTACGCGCAGGAACAGGAGTGGGAGCACGGGCGGCTGCAACTGGAGCGGGATGCAGTCAGCTACATGAGTCCGAATTACGATCCGCTGCTCGAAAGCGGGCAGATGGTGCTGCTGAATGGCGATCTGGAGTTGTTGCCAGGAATCTCGGTGAAGGTTTTTCCGGGGCATACGGCAAACATGCAGGCGGTGATGGTGGAAAGCGGCGGCCAGAAGGCGTGTTACATCTCCGATCTGATTCCAACTTCAGCACATATTGACTTGACCTGGGTAATGGCGTTCGATTTGTTTCCGTTGCAGACCATCGAGAGCCGGAAGAAATATTATGCAGAGGCGATCCCGGGAAGATGGCTAACCGTGTTCACGCATGACGATCAGACGCCCTGGGGATATGTGGAACGGGGAGAGCGGGGAAGGCTTAGTCTGAGGAAGCTAGCAGCAGAATGATGGGATGCGCGTAATCGTCTCAACCCCAACTAGCTTTCGCGGGCGAGGGCGCCCGCGCCACACGACCTAAGTTCGAAGAACTCTTCCACCCTTCCCAGAATTTCTTTGCCGCTTCTGGCCTCGTAGATCGCCTTCCTGAGCGCGGCGCCTCCGGGGATGCCGTGGGTAAACCAAGAGGCGAACTGTTTCATCTTGCCTTCGGCTCCGGGCATTTCCTCTTCGAGCAGCATCTGGAAATAAGTGCGGATCATCTGGTAGCGGTCGGCTTCAGTCGGCTCGAGATACGATCCCGAACTCACATACTGCTCAATCTGGCGGAAGATCCAGGGATTCGCCGGGGCCATCCGGCCGATCATCACGGCGTCGCAGCCCGTCTGGGCGACCATGGCGCATGCATCTTCGGGGGAACGAATATCGCCGTTGCCGATCACGGGAATTTTTACGGCCTGCTTGACTGAGGCGATCCATTCCCAGCGTGCGTTTCCGCTGTAGCCTTGCTCGCGCGTGCGGGCATGGAGCGCGACGGCACCAAGGCCGCAGCTTTCGGCCATCCGCGCCAGTTCGACGCAGACGATTTCATCATCGTTCCATCCGGCGCGGAATTTCACAGTAAAGGGAATCTTGACGGCGGCGCGCACGGCTTCGAAAATCTGGCGGATCAGGGGCAGGTCGCGGAGCAGACCGGAACCTCCATTGCATTTCACGACTTTTTTTGCGGGGCAGCCAAGATTCAGATCGACCAGGTTGAAGCCAACGTCCTCGACCAGGCGCGCGGCGTCGGCCAGAACCGCCGGATTGCTGCCAAAGAGCTGGGCGGAGATAGGGTGCTCGTCTTCGTAGAAATGGAGGTAGCGGCCGCGAACTCGTTGGTCGCGGAGAAGGCCGTCGGCGGAAGTGAACTCGGTCATGATCAGGCCGCAGCCGCCAAGGTTCTTGATAAAACGGCGAAAGACTGTGTCGGTGACACCGGCCATCGGCGCGAGCACCGTGGCGGGGGCGATTTGGACGTTACCGATAGTGAGCGAGGTGGGAAAGGCGCGCCGGGCGGCAGGATTGCCGTCGGGTGTGCGGGCGCTCAGCGGATTGTCCCAGAACTTTCCCACTCGATGATTTTACGTGCTTTCAGGGAAGAAGTTGCGGAGATTGCGGGCGATGTTCACAGGCACTCCCTCGTACAAAAGCAAAGCCTCCCGATGGGGAGGCTTGTGAGAAGGCGCGAAAGTGCGTTGGTGGCAGGTCCTATTTCTTACCCGCTTCGACTTTGCCAGCGTCGGCTTTGGCGGCATCGCTTTTCGCGTACTTGCGGCGGAAGCGCTCGACGCGGCCGGCGGTGTCCATGAGCTTCTGTTTGCCCGTAAAGAAAGGGTGGCACGCGGCACAGATTTCCACGGAAATATCGCCCTTGTGAGCAGAGCGGGTGACAAAAGCGTTGCCGCAGGCGCAATGCACGCGGATTTCGGTGTAATTGGGATGAATGGCTGCTTTCATGTCAGTTCCTAAAACCTCGATTCAGTCCTTAGATTCTACAGGTGTGAGGAAGGATTCGGCAAGGCAAGGGTGCCTGGGGGAAAGCCTGTTGCGCTGAAGGTGTGAGGCGATGGGGAGCTGAACAGTAAAACGGCAGGGCCGACCCCTGCCGTCTGGTATGTTTCCAAGAAGTCGGGGCCCCTTACTTTCCTTTATTGACAACTTTCTTCAGTTCGTTACCGGGAGTAAATTTTGCGACTCTACGGGCTGCTATTTTAATGGTGGCGCCCGTCTGGGGGTTGCGGCCGTTGCGGGCCTTGCGCTGCGAGACGGAAAAGGTACCGAATCCAATTAAGGCAACGCGGTCCCCTTTGCGAAGGGCAGTCGTTATGGTGTCTACGGTGGTGTCGATCGCGGTGGTTGCCTGCGCCTTGGAAATACTACAGGCTCCGGCGATGCGGTCAACCAGATCAGCTTTATTCATGCCATCTCCTGACACTCGTCGTTACGGTTCCCGCGCATTCGCCGGGGAGGGAAAGCTCAAAGCGCGAGCACCGGCGAGGGTCATTCTCGCTCATGCTGAAAGATTGTCAATGGGAAACACGTGCCGGTTGCCGGTTTTGACACCTTGAAGGAATGCCGGTGTGTAGTAATTCGAGAATGACACGAAAGTGCCAACCGGGGTGCTTGGTTCGTGTCTGCAAGACGACATTCGCGATCTTTCCACCAGTGATTTGCGTCTCGTTTTAAGGGGTTCTCCACAACCCGTCGCTTGTCTCCACAGGATGTGCACAGCAAGGAGACGGATTCGAGTTGCGGCGAAGACAGGTTCAGGTGCAGAGTCTAAAGTAAAGAAGGATTATGAAAACTGCAGACTCAGTGTGTGACGTGTGCGCAGGTTCGGGATGGAAGCCGGTTCCGGGAATGCCGGACGGGGGCGTAACGCGCTGCGATTGCCGAGTGAGGGCGCGCAGCGGCGCCATGATCTCGGCGGCACGCATTCCGAAGAGATACGAACATTGCGAGTTGTCGAACTTCGAGTTCGAGGGAACGCGCCTTCCGCTGGCGGCGGCACGAATGGCGGCGTGCCGGTTCGTGGAAGAGTACCCGGTGGATAAGACTGGCCTGATGTTTGTGGGCAGCGCGGGGTTGGGAAAGACGCACCTCGCGATTGGGATCGCCAAGGCGCTGATCCGCGAGAAGGGGATCGAATGTGTGTTCTACGACTATGCCGATTTGTTGAAACAGATCCAGGACTCGTACAACCCGTCGGTGCAGGCGACCGAACTGGGGCTGCTTCGGCCAGTGTTTGAGACGGAGGTGCTGGTGCTGGACGATCTGGGGTCGGTGAGGCCGACGGAGTGGCGGTGGGATACGGTTCGGCTGATTCTGAACACGCGTTACAACGATAACCGGACCACCATCATCACCACGAACTTCGCGGACAAGCCGGCTGCGAAATCCTCCGATCCGGACGCGAGGGCTTCCGAGCCCTTGGAAAGCGCGCGAGCCGCGGCCCGAGGAGATACGCTCGGTGATCGTATTGGCGAGCGTATGCGCTCGCGGTTGCACGAGATGTGCCGCATTGTAGAGATGGAAGGCGACGACTTCCGCAAGAAAATCCGAAGCGCCAGCCTTAAGATTGGGTAGTGCTGACCGAACGCATCGAATTTCAGCCGGATCGTGATCGCGAAGTCTTCTCGGCGGTGGCCGCGGCTCCGGCGGTATTTCTGCTGCGCGGCGAGGAGGAAAACTCCGAACCTTATGTCAGCAAGACGGCGAACCTGCGGCGGCGGTTGCAACGATTGCTCTCCGCGCCGGAAGAACGCACGCGACGCCTCAACCTGCGAGACCGCGTCCGCTGGATCGAATACACGCTGACCGGGTCCGACTTCGAATCAGGATTCGCCCTCTACCGGGTGCAGCGCGCGGTTTTTCCAAGAAGTTATTCTGATCGGCTTCGCTTGCGGTACGCTCCGCTGGTCAAGCTGCATTTGGAAAACGAATTTCCGCGCGCGTCGGTCACAACGCGGTTGGGGCGAATCGCAGGCAAGAGCGTTTATTACGGTCCGTTCGCATCGCGGACGGCAGCCGAAAAGTTCATGAACGACGCGCTCGACTTTTTCAAGATGCGGCGCTGCGTGGAAGACCTCGATCCTGATCCGAAATTTCCCGGTTGTGTGTATTCGGAAATGAAAATGTGCCTGGCGCCGTGTTTTCGCGGCTGTACCGACGCAGAGTATGGCGCTGAAGTCGGGCGGGTGGAAAATTTCCTGGATTCCCGCGGCGAATCGCTCCGGCGGCAGATGGCGGCAGAAAGAGACGAGGCTTCATCAAGAATGGAATTCGAGATGGCCGCCTCGATTCACGCGCGGCTCGAGAAACTGGCTCCAGTGCTGCAGCAATTGCCCGAGTTCGTACAGCGGATCGACCGGTTGCATGCTGTGATCGTTCAGAAGTCCGCACCGAAGCTCGCGCAGGAGGTCGCGCCCCCACAAGCTGAGACCGTAGCGCTATTCCGCATCGACGGTGGCATGATTAGCGGACCGATCGAATTTGGTATTTCCGCAACCGAACACACCAAGTCGCAATCGATGGAAGCCCGAATTCAGGCTGCGCTGGCGGCGTTTCCATCGGCGCAAGCCACCAGTGCCCTCGAACGAATGGAGCACCTCGCCATTGTGAAGCGCTGGTGCTATCGCGGCTCACGCGCGGGCGAAATTTTTTTTGCCGACGCCAAAGGCGAGTTGCCCATGCGGCGACTGGTTCGCGGGATCAGCCGAATTTACAAGGGCGAAGCGTCCGAGATCGCTCCGGCATAGAGGGTCGCCGCGAGCTTGGTAGCTTTTCATTTGCTGGTCCGGCTTCATAGAATGGAATCACTATGGCGAAGAAAACCAAGACAAATATCAAGGTGAAATCGAATCCAAAGGCAAAGGCGCGGCCTGCGTCACTCGACCAATCGCTCCGCGAGCACGTGCTTTACCTGCTCAGGGGCGGCGGGGCGCATACCGACTTCGACGCAGCGATCGGCGACTGGCCAGTTCAAATCGCTGGAGCTAAAGTTGCGAACTTTCCGCACACAGCATGGATGCTCCTCGAGCATATGCGGCTGGCACAGTGGGACATCCTCGAATTCAGCCGCAATTCCAAGCATGTCTCCCCGAAATGGCCCGAGGGATACTGGCCCGAATCGGAATCGCCTCAGACTGAACGGAAGTGGAAGGCGAGCATCGCGGCTTTCAAGAAAGACCTGCGCGCCATGGAGCGGCTCGTCGGTGACCGCAAAGTCGACCTGTATGCAAAGATTCCGTGGGGCGAGGGGCAAACGATTTTGCGTGAGGCCTTGCTGATGGCCGACCACAACGCGTATCACCTGGGACAATTGGTTATGCTCCGAAAGAGCATCGGAATCTGAGTGCGTAAGGTCTCAAGCAGCGCGCACCGGGGGCCGTGCTGGCCGCTTGCGGAATACGACTCGAACTTCTTCGCGCCAGCGTTCGTCAATGCCGAGTACTTCCCAGTCGATCTCCGGCGAGAGATAACGAAGGATCGTATCGGTAGTTGGGTGCACGTGGAGAGCGGGCGCAACCAGCATGAGCAAGGGCTTTTGAGGTGAAATTTCGTGGCCGGGGAAATAACCGAATTGCGCAAACTCCCCGCGGCTCTGGTGCCAAGCGACCCGCGACCAGTAATCAAGGCCTTGCAGGGGAAGGTGAATATCTTCGTCGGCTTTGAGTTCGATGACAGCGAGGCGCGCCTCGTGAGTTTGGGCCAGAATGTCGATCATGGCGCGATCCGCCGCCGCGAATGCGGGCACCTGAGCGTAGACAAAATCGGGACGCAGCCTTCCGTCGAGAGCCGCGATGTCGGCGGCAACCAGCGACTCCAACCAGCGCTCGGGGTGCATACGACGTAGCGGGTGATTCTTCTGCCCGTCTTTGTTGCGGACAACGGACGCCAGCCGGACCAGGTCGGCAAACTGGGTTTCGTTCTCCGCAGTCAGAACGCGCTCCTCGGGCCACACTCCAAAGGCGATTTCCTGATTGCTCTCAAACGTTCGGGGATCATGGGCAATCCGCGCCTGGGCGAACTCCAGGCCATGCAACCGAAACGAAATTAAGGCATGCGACAGCGCCACAACTTGGACTGACGGCAGAATGCTGCGAATGCGCGCTATGGATTCGGCAAAGCGCTCAAGCGCCAACCCTTCGTCGATCGAATGCACCAAGCGGGTTGCCAGATTGCCGCAATCGCGGGTGTCCACTTCGAAGAGCGCGTCTTCTCGCTGGTCGAATTCATACAGTTGCCACTTCGCCACGGCGGGGTGGAGATGGGCCATGCGCTCGCGCGTCAAGGCCTCGGAACCCTTGGGCACAATCAGTGCCAGCCCTTCCACCACGCGGCGCTCTTGCTGCGCCAGGCGGCAAGCATCGAGCCAAAGAATTCCGCAGGTGAGCGCGCCATCAATCGTCGATTGGGTTTCCTGATCGTTCACGCCGACGACCGCCAGGGCGCGCTGCCCCTGGCGCAGGAGACCCCGAAGGTAGGCGGGGCCAAAGGAGCGTTCGAGATCGACGCTGGTGGCAAGTCGGACGATGGTCCAAGCGGGAAAACTTCTCTCCAGGGCACGGCGTAGACTCGGCTCATAGGCAACGCGCGCCGCCCTTCGCGCGGCGGGAGTACGCCGATCGCGATCGCGGCAGAAATCGAGACGCGTGGGACGAGTCTGGCCCATGCGCTGCACCTGCAGCCGCAGCGTTGTAGGCTTGACTTCCGCATCCAGCACGCGCCGCACAAAATTGCGTTCACTGGACCAGAGGTGGAGCAGGCATTTGTTGTACTCGCCGGAAATTGAGTACTTCGACTCCGCCAAGTCGAACGCGATGGCGCCGTCCTCCACCACCACGGCCGCGTGGGCCCCGTCGAGAAAATCTCTGAGGATCTGGCTGAGCGAGTCGGGAGTCATAGATCGAGACGACGATGACGATTGTTCGCTCGGGAGGAATCGTTGTCAGTGATGGTTGGACGGCGAAATTGTTCGGTTTCGACAGTGCGGCCGAGACTGACTTCGGTAATCGTCCCATGGGAGTGAGGTTGCGCGATTCATGGGATAATGCAGTGAGCGAGACGTTATGTTTTCTCGCAAGCGGCAGCCATCGCGGAGATCTCTATGCAGGTATCGGATGCTTCATCGAAACCGACTTTTTTGCCGTTCTGGATGCGGGTCATTATGACCTGCCTCATGTTCGCAGTTACGGCTGTGTCCATGTGGAAGGGATTTCGCCAGTTCGAGTGGGTATCTTTTTTGTGCTTTGGCTTGTATTACATGTTTTATCTCCCCAGGCGAAAAGGGGAGGGGTTCGTGGCATACGTAAAAAAACCGCGAGCCGTCGCCTCGTTAGCATTGCTCGTCGCAGTCGTAGTCGGGGCGATACACAACCTGCACTATGTGTTCATGAAATAGGCCGCATGACATTCGTTCGGCGAATTCATTAGTCTGACGCACTTAGCCAGCTGCGAGTCGTTTCCAAAGTCAAGGGCATCAAAAACATGGTGAACGCCAACCAAGAACGTTTTTTCTTCGCGCACTACGGTCTGACCTATCACGACCTGGAGACTTACCTCGCCGCCGCGCTTTCGGCTGGAGGCGACTATGCCGACCTTTATTTCGAATACCTGACCTCGACGTCGCTCATGGTGGATGAGTCGCTGGTGAAATCGGCATCGCAGGGGATTTCAGCGGGCTGCGGCGTGCGCGTGGTTTCGGGCGAGCGCACCGGATATGCCTACACCGACGATCTTTCTCCACAGCGGATTTTGCACGCGGCTCGGACGGCGGCGCTGATCGCGAGCGCACCGGCCAAATCGACGGTAGCAGGGTTCCAGCAGAAGCCGGCTCGCAGCTTGTACCCCGTGACGTTGCCATCGGTCGATGCCGACATCACCGCTAAAGTTGAGCTTCTGATGCGGGGCGATAAGACCGCGCGCGGGTACGATCCGCGCATCAAGGAAGTGCGCGCGAATTACGCCGACGAGTTGCGGAATATTCTCGTGGTCGGCTCCGACGGCACGTTTGCGGAAGACTCGCAGCCGTTGGCGCGCATGAATGTATCGTGCATTGCTAAGACCGAGGCGAGTTCTGGCCGGGGCACCTCCGGCGGAGGAGGCCGGGTTGCGCTGGACTTCTTTTTTGGCGATAAGACTCCCGAGTTTTTCGCCAAAGAGGCTGCGCGCCAGGCGATTTTGCAACTCGACGCGCGCGAAGCTCCGGCGGGAGACATGGAAGTTGTGCTTGGTCCCGGATGGCCGGGCGTCCTGCTGCATGAAGCAGTAGGTCACGGGTTGGAAGCGGACTTCAATCGCAAGAAGACGTCGGCATTCGCGGGGCTGATCGGCAAACGCGTGGCGAGTGAAAAGTGCACGGTGGTGGATAACGGGACGATGCCATGGCGGCGCGGGTCGTTGAACGTGGACGATGAAGGCCAGCCGACGCAGGAAACCGTGCTGATCGAGAATGGAATTCTGAAGGGGTATCTCAGCGACAAACTGTCGTCGAAGCTGATGGGCCTGGCCGACACGGGCAACGGACGCCGCGAGAGCTACGAGCATATTCCGATGCCGCGCATGACGAACACCTACATGCTGGCGGGGCAGGACGATCCCGGAGACATTATTCGCTCGGTGAAGAACGGCGTTTATGCCGTGAACTTCGGCGGCGGGCAAGTCGACATCACGAACGGAAAATTTGTTTTCTCGGCGTCGGAAGCGTACCTGATTGAAGATGGTCGAATCACGTCACCGATCAAGGGTGCCACGCTGATCGGCAACGGTCCGGATGTGCTGACGCGAGTTTCGATGGTCGGAAACGATTTGAAGCTCGATGAAGGCGTTGGGACTTGTGGCAAAGATGGACAGGCGGTTCCGGTGGGAGTAGGCATTCCGACGATTAAGATTGACCGGATGACGGTGGGCGGCACGGCGAAGCGGGAGAGCGGCGGATACATGCAATAGGTTCTGGATATGCGCGGCATCGGCAGCGCATGCTTTCTATGGAATGTTCTTTCCGGAGGACACGTGAACGCAACCGTTCTCTACCGCATTTCGGCAGCCGTGTTTGTTTTGTTCGCCATCGGACACACCTACGGATTCCTGAGTCTGCGTCCGCCATCGGCAGAGGGTCGTGCCGTTTACGATTCGATGAACAACGTTCACTTTGAGGTTCAGGGACACCGACACAGTTACGGCGAGTTTTATCGCGGTTTTGGCTTATCCTGCACGGTCTCGATGCTGTTCTCTGCTTTTCTGTGCTGGCATCTGGCTGGGTTGGCGCGGGCTTTTCCCGGCGCGATCGGAGGGGTGGGCTGGGCCTTTTTCGCAGTGCAGGTAGCCGGAGTGATACTAAGTTTCCTGTATTTTGGCACCCCCGCAATGGTGCTCTCTGGAATCGTTGCCGCGATTACCGGTTGGGCGGCCTGGCTCGCGTGAGATGCCGTAGCCAGGAATGACATGGGGACGTTGCGAAAAAGAGATTCGCACAGAATCCGCCGCCCGGGTTTCCGTGATGCTGTCTCCACCCTCGGCGTCTCCGTGATAAATTCAGAATTGACTGATGACAACAATTACAGCCAGCACACAGCCTCCGGTAACTAAGATTAAAGAACTCGCGCAGGATGTCGTCCGCCGCGCCATGAAAAGCGGCGCGACGGCGGCGGAGTGTGTCATCCGCGAAGGCGACGAATTTTCCACCACCGTTCGCCTCGGAGAAGTGGAGACTCTGAAGGAATCTGGCTCGCGGGCGATTGGCGTGCGCGTGTTTTTCGGACAACGCGCGGCCAGCACGTATTCCAGCGATTTTTCCGCTGAGGGCATCGAACGCATGCTGAAGTCGGCGCTCGAACTGGCGAAGATCTGTTCCGAAGATCCGCACGCCGGCATTCCCGAGGCAGGAAAACTGGGGTCGCTTTCCGGCGACTTGCATCTTTATCACGAGAACGTCTATTCGCTGCCGGGGGCCGAGCGCATCGATTATGCGCGCCGCGCCGAAAAGGCCGCACTGGACGCCGATCCCCGCATTAAGAACTCGGATGGCGGATCGTTCGATGCCGCAACTGGCGGCAAGGTGCTGGCGAACTCGCACGGCTTTGTCGGTGAATATCGCCGGTCGTACTGTTCGGTCGCAGCGGTGCCGATTGCGCAGGATGCGAACGGCGGAATGCAGCGCGATTTCTGGTATTCCGTGGCGCGCGACCTGGCAAAGCTCGATTCGGCGGAACACGTTGGAAAAGAGGCGGCGCGCCGCACGTTGCGGCGTCTCGGGGCGCGCAAGGTGAAGACCGCGCATGTCCCTGTGGTGCTCGATCCGATGGTCGCTAGATCGATGCTCGAACACATTTTTGAAGGCGTGAACGGAGACTCGATCTATCGTGGAGCTTCTTTTCTGGCGGGCAAACTCGGCGAGAAGATTGCCGGAGCTAATGTCACCGTGATCGATGACGGCACAATACCCGGAGGCTTCGGCACCACGCCGTTCGATGGCGAAGGCGTTCCCACACGACGCACGGTGGTGGTTGAGAATGGAATTCTGAAGTCGTATCTGCTGAATACTTACACGGCGAAGAAGTTAGGGCTGGAAACAACCGGCAACGCGTCTCGCGGGCTCGCGGGAACGCCCGGCATCGGGCCCGGAAACTACTTCCTTCAGCCCGGGACGAAGTCGCAGCAGCAGATTATCGGCGAGATCAAAGACGGGCTCTATGTCACCGAGTTTCTCGGTCACGGCGCGAACCTGGTTACCGGCGACTACTCGCGCGGAGCGTCCGGCATGTGGATTGTCAATGGCGAACTGGCCTATCCGGTCGAAGAGATCACGGTCGCCGGCAACCTCAAAGACATGTTCTGCAATATCTCTGAAATCGGCAGCGACCTGGAATTCCGCGGGAGTGTCGCTTCGCCGACGATACGGATTGACGGAGTCACGGTGGGCGGAGAGTAAGAGGGTTAGAGGTTCGAGGTCAGAATGCAGAGGTGCACAACTCCGGCGCAAAACTGAAGTTGTAAGCCTTGGAGTTCTTCCCTCTGCCAACTGACCTCTGCCCCCCGGCAATTTGACGAATTAACCTGTTTGTAACAATCGGCCCGTCATTCACCGTTAACATTCCTCCCATGCCCGATCAGCCACTCAACATCGAAGATCTTTCCGGCTCGCGCGAGGGGATCCGCATTCTGCGACTCAGCGGACCGCTGACACTGATGAATGTATTTGGGTTTCAATCCAAGTTGCGGGCAGACACCTCGCCGGCCCTGATCCTTGATTTCACGGACGTCCCGCTCGCGGACTCGGCTGGAATTGGAGCCCTGGTCGGAGCTTACGTCACGCGGCAGAATAGCAAACGCAGCCTCGGACTGGTGGGTGTGAATCAACGCATCCACAACGCGCTGGAAGTGACCCGGGTCGAGAACTTTTTTTGTTTCTTCGGAACGATCGCGGAAGCGGAGAAGGCGGCTACGGGCGGATAAACGGGTAAGACGGCGGGCTACGCTGATCGACTGCTACGATGATTGACTTCTGGAAAAGAACAAAAAAGAAAGGCGGCCGGTGCAAGCCGCCTTTTTTTCGAATTTTAGTTGTGGCCTAGACGCCTTTGACGTTCTCCGCCTGCCAGCCTTTGGGGCCCTTCACCACATCGAACTGAACTTGTTGACCTTCCTGCAGGCTGCGAAAACCGTTGGCCTGAATCGCGGAGAAGTGCACGAAAACGTCCTCGCCATTCTGGCGGCTGATAAAACCGTAGCCCTTGGCATCGTTAAACCACTTTACTGTTCCTGTTTCCATGATGTTGCTGTGTTCCTTTGGTTGAGGTATGCGCCGGAGATCGCTGGATAGTGCACGCAGGTCACGCTTTAGAGCGGGTTACTGCTGACAACCGCAAAGTCAAACGCACCTAAATTTTACATATTCGAAGGCAAATGGCTAGAGGTTTCTAAGCTTACTGGGGTAACTGCGGCCCTGTATACATTTCTCCAGCGCCCCGCCGAAAATGCCCGTTGCCAGCGTTTGATTCGTTAGTCTGCTTCGAGTTATCCCTCTGACAAATAAGACTCATAGGCCTTTGGCACGGTTCTTGCTCTTTCCCGACTAGTGGGGCTGGCAAGCCAATCTGTGGGGGTGCTCTATGTTGGACATTCGTGTCGAGAACCTGAGCGAACTTACGGTGGTTGAGTGTAAAGGCAGAATTACTCGCGATGAATCCGTCTTCAAACTGCGTGACGTGGTGACGTCGCAGGCGGCGGGACGCACGCTGGTGCTGGACCTCTCGGAAGTGGAAGCGATTGGAGGCGGCGGCCTGGGAATGCTCGCCTTTCTCAACCGCTGGGCGCGCGAACGGGACATTCAATTCAAGCTGTTCACTCCTTCGAAGGCGGTGCTCGAGGGCCTGGTGAATAATCGCTCCATTCTCAACTTCGAGATCGCGGGCTTTCACGAGATGATGCGTTGTTATGCCAAGATCGCGGACCAGCCTTACGCGGCCGCCGCCTGAATCGCGATTTGCAACTTATGGGAGCGTGCTTCATCATCGAAAGATGAGCTTTCGAATGGGGAAGCGGGGGCTGGGTTGGGTTGCGATTTTGCTCTGCCTGGCCGCGAGTGTTCCAACCACCGCGCAGGGCGACCTTATCGGCAATGTCCGCGCGCAACTGGCGCAGAATTCCTTTTCCACCGCTGAGTCGGAACTGCGGGCCTACAAAGCTCAGCATGGAGTGACGCCCGAATATCTCGAAGCCTTGTCGTGGGTAGCGCGCGGTGCGGCGGCAAACCGGCAATGGGACCAAGCCATTACCTATGCGAGCGAAACCCGCACTCTTTGCGAGCAGCGAATGGCCACGACTAAGAGCAGGCTCGACTCCGAAGCGCACCTGCCCATCGCCCTGGGCGCTGCCTATGAGGTCCTAGCCCAAGCGACAAACGAAAAAGGACAGCCCGCGAAAGCGGTCGCGCTTCTGCGTTCCGCGCTGGCCCGTTACGCAAATACCTCGATCCAAGCGCGGCTGCAGAAGAATCTCAATTTGCTGGCTTTGGTAGGAAAGCCTGCTCCGCCGTTGCAGGTGACCCAGTACCTAGGACCGAAGCCTCCGACGCTGGCGTCGCTCAAGGGTTCGCCCGTACTGCTATTTTTTTGGGCGCATTGGTGCGCGGACTGCAAAGGCGAAGTCCCGATCATTGCCCGTTTACGGCAGGAGTTTGGCGGGCAGGGCCTGGTCGTGATTGGGCCAACCCAGCTTTACGGCTATGCGGCCCAGGGGGCCGATGCCGCGCCCGTACAGGAACGGGCTTATATCGAATCGGTGCGCGCGAGATATTATTCCAGCCTGGCTGACATGCCCGTACCGTTGAGCAAACAGAATTTCAATGCTTATGGAGCCAGCACGACTCCGACGCTCGTACTGCTGAATCGCGCGGGGCAGGTGGCAATGTATCACCCTGGAGCCATGCCATATGACGAGCTACGAGCAGCTATTGAGAAAGCCGGCGCGCGCTGAATCGTCGCGTACCTGCGAAAATGTAGGCTCTCATCTCATGGACCGAAGCGCACTGCTGCAAATGTTTGTCGGGGCCGTTTTTATGTTCGGCTTCGGCCTCGTCTGGTTGATCATTGGATTACTCCGCGGCCGGTCGTCGCCCTTGTGGCTGCGACTCTCGCTGCTGCTCGCGGGCATGGCCCTGGCAGCGGCCATCGGGCTCGTGGCGTGGCACGCCGTGAGCCTTCCCCCCAGCAACGTTGCTGCCAGCCTCCAGCAAGAAGCGGCGAACCGCCAGAACATGCGCCAGTTCTACCTGATCTTCGGCGCCGAGCTCGCCGCCATTTTTATCGCCGTGGTCGCGCTCAACCTGCTCCATTACCCCGACTTCATTCTGTGCGCCATCGCCGTCATCGTCGGCGTCCACTTCATCCCGCTTGCGCGGTTATTCCAATCGCCCTTCTACTACGGCACCGCGCTCGCCGGATGCGCCATCGGACTCGCCGGCCTCTTTGTCTCCGACGCCAAGCAACGCCAACAAGTAGTCGGCCTCTCCTTCGGAATCCTTCTTTGGGCCACCGGCGCGTGCATCGCGGGCCTCGCGTTACTCAGCTAGTTTCGAAAATAAATAAAAGGGGGATGATTTCGACTGGGCCGCAGCCCTACCCGACTTGTGGGGATAGGTCGCGGCGGCGGGATTGGATTTCGATATAGACGTTGATCAGGGAGACGGCGGCGGGCGTTACTCCGGGAATGCGCGAGGCTTGGCCGAGAGTCTGTGGGACGACTTTACCGAGTTTTTCCTGCATCTCGCGGGAGAGTCCGCTGACCGCTTGGTAGTCAAACCATTCGGGAATCTGGCGCTGCTCGGCCTTCTTCAGGCGTTCGATGGCGCGCTGCTGCTGGTCAAGGTATCCGGCAAACTTGATCTCGGTTTCGACCGACTTCAACTCGTTGCGGATCTCGGAGGTGAGACGGGGCGTCGAGACATTCACCGTAGTGGACGCCGAGCTCGCCGAGGAATCTCGCAGGAAAAAAACGGGCAGCAGATGGTTGAGGATTGGCGCCAGTTGCTCAATGACAATTTCGGGGCGCTTTAGGAGTTGCGCGAGCGGTTGGCCAACGGCCGCGGAAAGATCATGTAACGCGGACACTCCTGTCGGCGAATTGTCGCCGTCGGTAGCGGCAGCCTGTTCAATATTCTCCGCCATCGCTGCCGTCACTTTTGTTCTTTCCAACGTCAGTTTCACTTCCTCCATCCGCCGCTGCTTGGCCTCGAACTCCGCCCAAGCCTCGTTGGAAATCAGCCCGACGCGACGTCCATGGGGAGTGAGACGCCGGTCGGCGTTGTCGATGCGCAGGTGCAAGCGGAACTCCGCCCGCGAAGTGAACATGCGGTACGGCTCGTTGGTGCCCTTCGAGATGAGATCGTCGATCAGAATCGCCGTGTAAGCCTCCGTGCGGTCGAGCACCAATGACGCCTCGTTCTTAATCTTCAGAGCCGCGTTGATGCCCGCCATGATTCCCTGGCATGCCGCTTCTTCGTAGCCCGAGGTTCCGTTGATTTGACCAGCGAGGAATAGTCCGGCAATTTTTTTGGTTTCGAGCGTCCGCTTGAGTTCGGTGGGGTCGATGGAGTCGTATTCAATGGCATAGCCGGGCCGCATCATCTCGGCTTTTTCTAGGCCCGGAATCGACTTGAGGATTGCCAATTGCACGTCGATCGGCAACGAGGTGCTCATGCCGTTGACGTAAATCTCGTGTGTGTTCAGACCTTCGGGCTCAAGAAAAAGCTGGTGCGTGAGCTTGTCGGGAAACTTGACGATCTTGTCTTCAATCGACGGGCAATAACGCGGCCCCGTCGATTGAATCTGACCGCTATACATCGGCGAGCGATGCACGTTCTCGCGGATGATGCGATGCGTTTCTTCGGTGGTGAAGGCAATGTAGCAAGGCACCTGCGAATCGTGATGAGCGACGCGGCGAGTGCGGAAACTGAAGGGAGTCGGATCTTCGTCGCCGGGCTGGCGCTCGAAACGCGCCCAGTCGATGGTGCGGCCGTCGAGACGCGGGGGCGTCCCGGTCTTGAGACGGCACCCGCGAAGGCCCAGTCTCTTCAGCGCCTCACCTAATAGAACGGCGGCCGGCTCTCCCGAACGCCCGGCTGGATATTGCTGCTCGCCGCAGTGGATCAGTCCGTTGAGGAACGTCCCGGTCGTGACGATGACCGCGTCGGCTGACACGCGGCGGCCGTCGCGCAGCAGAACTCCGCGAATGCAGTTGCCAGTTGCCGGTTGCCAGTTGTCAGTCGCGCCCGGCGGAACTGGCAACTGCTCCACAATCACATCTGCGACTTCGGCTTGCTTGATGCTGAGATTGGGCTGGGCTTCCAGCACTTCGCGCATTTTGAGGCGATAGGCCTGCTTGTCGCACTGTGCGCGGGGCGACCAGACGGCGGGGCCGCGCGAGGTGTTGAGCAGGCGAAACTGGATTCCGACAGCGTCGGTGATTTCGCCCATGATGCCGCCGAGGGCGTCGACTTCGCGGACCAGGTGGCCCTTGGCTATGCCTCCGATCGCTGGGTTGCACGACATTTGCGCGATCAGGTCGACATTGAGCGTAAACAGAGCGGTCTTCAGCCCCACACGAGCGGCGGCCATGGCGGCTTCGCATCCGGCATGACCGGCGCCCACCACCACGACCTCGAAATGTTCGTCAAACGCCGGCATGGCTGGCTCACGACCCACAATCACGGAGGGGACTGCTGCATCAATTGTAGCAATGTTCGTCGGCAGCAATTTTCTTTGTAAGGGAAGAGATTGGTTCCGGAGCAGAGGTCGAGTGGCCCGCGCGGATTCTGGACCTTCGAATCTCCGCGCGGGGCGACTTTCTAATTGATCGAAAACAGGTAGGCAGCCATGTCGCGACTCTCTTGCGGGCTGAGGTTGATATCGGGCATGTTGGTTCCCGGCTTGCGATGAGAAGGCCGGTCGAGCCACTTTTCAAGGTTATCGGGCGTGTTCTCGTAAGCCTTATTCAGAAACGTGTGGCGGCCATACCAACCGGCCAGCGAGGGAGCGGTCTTGCCTTCAGCCCGCGGAACACCCGGAATGAAATGGCAGGAACCGCAGGAACGCATGGCGAGCCGTTTGCGGCCCATCTCCGGGTCGCCTCCGGTAAGCCGGGCGCCTCGCTCGAAATCGAAATCGCGAAACCAGTTGCACGCGCTCAAGCCCAGCAGCAACGTGAGCAGGCCGAAGCCCGCAAGCTTCCTCATTTTCCCCAATTTACGGATGACGTGGTGCGAACTCATCAGATCGTCCTATTTCTGGTTTGTGTTTCCCTCGATCGTACTATTTCTCCCCATGCAACTGCTGCGCCAGGTAGGGGCCAATGCCCATTTCCTGGATGGAATGAAGCTGAGCCTCGAGATAATCCACGTGGCGCTCTTCGTCCTTGATCATGCCCTCGAACAATGCCTTGGACCCATCGTCATTCGCCTCGACGCAGACCCTTGCCGCCACGTTGTACTGGCGTACGGCATCCTGCTCGTCCTTGAGGTTGATCTCCATCTGCTCCTGCACCCTGGTGCCAAGCTGAGGCGTCAATCCGACGCCAACGCTGGGAATGCCATCGAGGAAAATTATGCGTTCAATGAGTCCTTCGGCGTGACGCATTTCTTCGATCGCACGGACTTTGGTGCTGCCGCCGAGACGCGTATAACCCCAGTTCTGGCACATCTCGGACTGCGTCATATACTGCACGATTGCGGTTAACTCCGCGCTGAGAGCCAAATTCAACTGCTCAATGACCTTCGGGTCGCCACGCATAGCTCTGCCCTCCGTCACTCATATTGTCCGATCTTCGAGGGTGGCAACGATGTGACGCAGAGCACAGGGGAGTGGTAAAGGTCTCGCGAACACATGCGACACTCTTCGGCCCACACTGTTCTTGTGATCTGCGATTCTGAACCGTATAGTGGAGTGTTCCCGAGGTAATTTATGGCAACGAAGATTTTGGCGGCTCAGGCATTCCTATCTTTGCTCGAAGAGCGCATTCAGCCCTTTGATTTGCTGCAGCATCCCTTTTATAAAGCCTTTTCAGCAGGAGAACTGAGCCGGGAGGATCTTCGCGCTTATGCCGAGGACTACTACCCACATGTCGAGGCATTTCCCGGCTATCTGGCGCAGCTAGGGGTCCGGCTTGAGGAAGGCGAACTGCGCCGCGCCATTCTCGCCAACATGACCGACGAGAAGGGCGGCGAAGATTCCTTTGGCGAGCCCGAGCGTTCGCACGCTGAACTCTGGCTCGACTTTATCGAAGGCATCGGCGGAAGGCGCACGCCCAAACGACCGCAGATTGCGGAAATTCGTCAGCTTATCTCCTGGTTCCAGCGGGTCGCGAGCGAGGGGACTCCAGAGGAGGCCCTGGCGGCTTTCTATGCCTATGAATCGCAGGTGCCGCGGATCGCGCAGGAAAAAGAACGCGTACTGCGCGAGTTCTACGCCGCCGATGACCGAACGCGCGGCTATTTCATTTTGCATGCAACCGCCGACAAGTTCCACGCGCAGGTGTGGCGCAACCAGATCGAAAAACGAGTGGCCGCCAACCCACAGGCTGCAGAAAGAACGCTGAATGCCGGCGAAACCACCGCGAGAACCTTATGGAGCGTGCTCGATGCCTTCGAGGCACGGCGCACGGAGTGGGTAGCGGCCTAGAGGCAGGCACCGCATGGCCCGGCCCATCCCCATCGGCGTGCGCGGCGAGGCGGCGGAGACTGTCGAGTTGAAGCACACGCTCGCTGCCCATCATCCCGAATTACCACCCGTGTATTCGACTCCAGACATGATTCGCCTGATGGAGACCGCGTGCTTCCATGCCTTACAGCCATTCTGCGAAGAGGGCGAAATCACCGTGGGGACCTCGATCCACGTTGAACACCGTTCGGCCAGCAGCATCGGAACGCGCATTCATGCGGAGGCGGAACTGGAGTCGTTTGATGGGCGCTTCTACAACATGCGTGTCCGCGCCCACGATGGTAGTCAGGAAATCGGCCACGGGACGGTGGGGCGTGCGGTGGTGCATGTGCCCAGCTTCGTCCAGCGCATGCGCGAAAAAGCTCGCAGCGGCTGACCACAGGCCACAAAAATTAATGATGGGACAGAGACGAGCTTGCGCCGTCTGGGACCTCTTGTGAATCAATTCCTGCAGGCCGAGACTGCGACGACGAAGTCCGACGAAAGAAAATAATATGGAACTCCAAAGCAGCAAAGCCATTCAATTCCGCCAGCTCCATCGCGGACCCAGCATGCTCATTTTGCCCAACGCGTGGGACGTGGCGAGCGCGCGCCTTTTTGAGGATGCGGGATTCCCGGCCATCGCCACCACATCCGCCGGAATCGCTTTTTCGCTAGGCTATCCCGACGGCCAGCGTATTCCGCGCGAAGAGATGATGGCGCGCATCGGACGCATTACCCGCGCCGTGCATGTGCCGGTCACGGCGGACGTCGAATCGGGGTATGGCCCCACTCCCGAAGATGCCGCGAAGACTACCCGCGAACTGATCGAGTTGGGAGTCATCGGAATGAACCTCGAAGATGCAAGCGGCCGCAGCGATCAACCCCTGAGTTCCCTGGAGTTGGCTGTCGACAAGATCAAGGCGGCACGCGAGGCAGCTGTAAAGTTGGGAGCGCAAATTGTGATCAATGCCCGCACCGACATTTACCTGTTGCCCGGAGGCAACCCCGATGCGAATTACTCCGAGGCCGTGCGGCGCCTGGTGGCGTTTCGCGATGCGGGCGCGGATTGCGTTTTTGCTCCAGGCCTTAACGATGCCGTGACCATTGAGCATTTGGCGAAAGCGGTTGAGTGTCCGCTCAACATTCTTGCCGGACCAGGAACGCCTTCGATTCCTGAACTCCAAAAATTGGGCGTGGCTCGTGTGAGCGTGGGATCGGGCCCCATTCGCGCCACGCTCGGACTTCTGCGAAGAATAGCGGAAGAACTCAGGACGACAGGAACGTATGCCTCGCTGGATGGGGCTGAGCGGTATGCTGACGTGCAAAAACTTTTGGCGCGATGACGCAAAAGGCTGTCAACAGAGTTTCTTCACCATGTGCCGCTGCCTCTGCTTTACCACTGCTTCGCCTGGGTTCCCACAATGCTGTCGGCCTGTGTAGAATAAATGTTTGCAACCGAGTGCGGCGGAAGCCCTGGCGACCTCCACTCCCAGCAGGCCCAGAACAGGCCGTCCGGGAACCTTGGACTTGGACCTGCCCCGCGGCCAGTATTCCTAGCAGAGCGAAGGAGATGTAAACCAGCAATGTCGATTCCAGCGACCCAACTCCGTCCCGGCATGATCATCAAGCACAACAACGATCTGCACTCCGTATTTGCGGTCGAGCACCGCACGCCCGGCAATCTGCGCGCCTTCATCCAGGCCAAACTGCGGAACCTGCGCACCGGCGCCATGTTTGAGCATCGCTTCCGCTCGCCCGACCCGATCGAGAAGGTCAACGTGGATGAAGAGAGCATGGAGTTTCTCTACGCCGACGGCGATGACTACTACTTCATGAACACGGAAAACTACGAGCAGACCCACCTGACTCGCGACATTCTCGGAGACGCGGTCGAATACCTTACGCCGAACCTCCAGATCAAGGTGGAATTTTTTGACGGCAAGGCCGTCGGCATCGAACTGCCGCAAACCGTGATTTTGACCGTGACGCAGGTTGAGCCAGGATTGAAGAGCGCGACCGCATCCAGCGTAACGAAACCAGCGACAACCGAGACCGGCCTGATCGTGCAGGTACCCCCGTTCATCAACGAAGGCGAGAAGATTAAGGTCGATACGGCGGATGGAACGTATCTGTCGAGAGCGTAGGCTAGGTCAGAGGTTAGAGGTCAGATTGCAGAAGTGTTCCAGCTCAGAGGTTAGAGGTCAGATTGCAAAGGTGGGAGCCTTCAACGGGGCTGTCAGTTGAGGGGTTCTCACTTCTGCAGTCTCACCTCTGACATCTGCAATAGTCTTTTACCTCTGCAATCCGACATCTGAAATCTGCAATCTCACGATGACCGCAGAAAAGAACCAAGCTCCCGCCCTTGCTCGTCGCTTTATCGTCCGCGGACGCGTCCAAGGCGTCGGCTTTCGCTGGTTCGTAGAGCGCGAGGCCCACATTCTCAAAATTGCAGGATGGGTCCGCAACAATCCCGATAGCACCGTGGAAGTTTTTGCCCAGGGAACGCGCGAACAGCTAGCTGGCATTCACTCGCGCCTCCGCGAAGGTCCCAGAGCCGCCCGCGTTGATGAAGTGGAAGTATCCGAAGCCGACCCGACCCCAGGCCTCTCCTCATTCCAAGTTAGGGGCGGATAACGTGTAGGACAAGGGCTGTCGACAGAGAACATCGGCTGTAAGCTATTGAAAAATAAATAGTTTGCTTCTAAGTCCTTATTCTTCAAAGACCTGGCAGTTTTCGTCGCTAAGTCTTTGAGTTTAAAAGACCAGCACTAGGGGGGTCTCAAACAGATCACCCCAAATACGTGTAAACCGGGAAGGAATTGAACTCGAATGTCAATCGTCACAACCGCAGATCGCGACGCACTCAAGAAGCTCATCCGCGAAGTGCCCGATTTCCCCAAGAAGGGAATCCTGTTCTACGACATCACAACTCTACTCAAGGACAAGGTCGGCTTCGCGCGCCTGATCGACGCTCTCTCGGAAAACTACATTGGCAAGAAAATCGACCTCGTCCTCGGAATGGAAGCACGCGGATTTATCTTTGGACCAGCGCTCGCCTACCGGCTGAACGCCGGATTTGTTCCGGTCCGCAAACCGGGAAAGTTGCCCGCCGAAACATTGAAGATCAGCTATGAACTGGAGTATGGCAGCAACGCGCTGGAAGTCCACAAAGACGCCATCCAGCAGGGACAGAGAATTCTGATTGTGGATGACTTGCTGGCGACCGGAGGAACCGCCGTCGCCACGGCGGATTTGGCCAGCCGTCTTGGAGCGCAAATCGCCGGACTGGCGTTTGTGGTCGAACTCGATTTTCTGAAGGGTCGCGAGAGACTGGCGAAGTACGACGTCTTCTCGCTCCTGCACTACGATCTGTAGCGCTGGCGCGGGAAGTGTGGTGAGTGGAGGCTGAACTCTATCCCAGCCTATTTGACGAGGCGTCCAACTGCTAGAAACACGCCCTTCCAGATGGCCACGCTTACTACCAGCGATGCGGCGTAGGAAAAGATCGCAACCCAGTTCCAATGAATACAAGTGTCGCTTTGGCGAACCGACATGGGGGAGGGCTCCTTTGCTTCACTGGTTGAGAAGCAATTGTCGTACCGTTTCTTTGTGTCCGTAAGTGATTGGAAATATTCCCAGGCATGGTTGCGCCATAGTGCTCAGCGAGTGAAATCGACCACTTCGGCAAAAAATACGCTGCTTCCGCCAAAAACCGCTGCCGAAAAATCGAGCTCACGAGGGGATGGTCCGCCAGTTGACGCAGACCGGGTGGTACCGAGAGATGGTGGTAAGCTAAAGCGGGTGGCGGACGACGTGTACACAATCTGGATTTCTAACCGGCGTTCGTTGGGGATGACCGCCGCGCTTTTCCTAGTCCTGACCCTGATGTTTTTGTCGGGAAGGGCGAACGCCGACGAGAGAGCGGACGGCCCGCTCCCGCCCTCGATTACCACCGCGCCGCTGCCGGTTGACCAAGTCGTAGCCAATCTTGTCCGGAATGATATTGCGCGGGCTCAGGCCCTGCGCCACTACGAATGCACCCGCGTCTATCACCTCGCTTATCGCGGCTTTCCTGGCGACCGCGATGCTGAGATGACCGTCGAGGCGAGCTATGACAGCCCTGCGACCAAGAGCTTTAAGGTCATCTCGCAATCGGGATCGAAGTTGATTCTCGACCGCGTGTTCAAGCGCCTGCTGGAAAGTGAAAAGGAAGCGGTCGAGCCGGAGATGCACGCCCGCACCTTGCTGAACCGCGACAACTACAACTTCGCGCTGATCGGCTTCGAAAGTTCCGAGAAGGGCGGCCAGTATGAACTTGAGGTTCGCCCGAAGGTCCGTAGCAAGTACGTTTACGTCGGCAAGATCTGGGTCGATGGTACAGATTTCGCGGTGACGAAGATCGAAGCCGAGCCAGCGCAGAATCCTTCGTTTTGGACGAAGAAGAACGACGTTCATCACGAATACATAAAGGTACAAAATTTCTGGGTTCCACGGCGCAACGAATCGGTGAGCTATATTCGCCTTGGCGGGCGGGCCACGCTGACGATCGACTACAGTAACTATCGGGTCAATGATTCGTTGGCGTCGGGGGATGCAAAAGCATCTTCATCTGCGGCGCACTAACTCCCACGGATCGGCAGCCGCCGGTAGTACAATCCCGGCATGGAGAGCCTGATCGAGCCGGGCCCGAAGCCCACCACGGAGCAACCGGAGTCCAGCCTGCGTCCGATTCTAGTTGGGATTGTGATCGTCGGGATTGTCATCGGCGTTCTGGCGTTGATTCTTCGTTCTAAGCAACCGAAGCCTGTCATGCCTCCGGCGTATGCTGTGAATCTGAAATTTTCGGATTTGAAAGCGAGCGCAGCGCAGAATTTTGTCGGGGCGACCGTCAATTATCTTGACGGCAACATCACTAATGCCGGCGACAAGACTGTGATTCACGCGGTGGTGCAGGTCACGTTCAAGGACGACATGGGACAAACGGCGCAGCGCGAAGAGACTCCCATCCGCGTACTGCGTACCGGAGGACCTTACGACGAGGCTGTAGACCTGAACATGTCGGCACTTGAGCCAGGCCAGAGCAAACCCTTCCGCCTGACGTTTGAAAATATCTCGGCGCAGTGGAACCACGCTTACCCCGAGCTGCAGATCACGCAGGTCACGATTAAGTAGCGGCGAAGATTCGCCGACGTTGTCGTGCAATCAACGCAACTTTTGCTGGAGCGCGGGGATCCAGTCGCTTTGGAATTCCGGATAATTGGTTTGTGCCAAGTTAAGGGCTCGCTGGTAAGCCGCCTTGGCTTCATCTTGCCGGTGCAAGGCCGAGAGCGCATCGCCGAATGCGACCTGAACACCTATGTTGTTGGGCGCGAGCGAAACGGCTGTTTGCGTCTCGGACAATGCCTGCTGTGCCTGCGTATCACTTAGAGTTGCACTTCCCAGAAGGTTCTCAGCGGCTTGCGCATGGCTCATCGCCGCGAGCAGTGGGACTTCGAATTCTCCGTGGAACACGAAGACTCCATCGGCGATTTTGCCGTCGGGTTGCAGGTCGCGAAACCTGGCATAGGGATTCAGATCACCAGGTCCCCAGACGGTAGGGGAAAGTTCGGTGGCGCTGATTAAGACGGTTCCAGTGATGCGGTCCGGCATGTTTTCGACAGGAGGGCCTAATCTTTGAGGCAGAATCTTGCACGGGATCTGGTAATAAGCGGGATCAGCCGCCATGCGTCCAAAATAGTCGAACCAGCAATCGTGAATTCCGCGTTCGTCCAGATACTTCTTGGTTGCTTTGAGCTGTTGTCCCCAATCCACGTTGGAATCGGTCAAAACTTTATACGTATTCGCCGGGCCGCCCCAGATCTCATTGGCGTAGGGAATATAGTTCGGAAAAGCACGCGCCGAAGATACAACGTGAGACAACACGATTGCCGAGACAACATAGAGCCAAACTCTCCCGCGCCCCAGGGTGCCGCGGGGTTCCTGGCGCGAGCGAACAAGCTCCACGGCGGCATAGGCGGCGAGAATCAAGAGAAACGGATAGACGGGCAGGATGTGGCGGATTCCAATGTTGAAATCTGACCGGATCGCAGCCAAAAAGTAAATGGCAGGCGGCAGCGACAGGGAGATCAACTCCCTTCGACGACTCGTGCGCTGCACCGCAATGGCGACCGGCAGGCATAACAGCAGAAGTAGAAATCCGATTGTGGACTTGATGAGGAAAGCTCCCGGAAAGTAGAACCAGCGCCCGTGAAGATAGAGGTTTCCAAACAAGTACGACGAAAAATGTTGAGGGGTAATGAAGACGTCGGCAAAACCGAAAAGATAAGCTTCCGGCAACAAGCGATAACGGGCCAAAAGAGTAAGAAGTTTTTGGGCGAAGGGATGATGCATGTGGGGGAGATATTGGCTGAAGCCGGGAATCATTGCCGGACCTTGCGGGCGCATGGCAAAACGAAAGCCGTAGAAAGCCCACAAAATTCCTACAGAAACCGCACTCACGACCACCAGCGAGACTGCGAACCGGAGGGCGCATTTCAGTCTTCCGCCGGGAGCGACTTTGGAAGCCGGATCATTCCGCAGGGTCTCTACCAACGCGAGTAGCAGGAGAATGGGGAAAAACAGCACGGCGGAGTGCTTGGAAGCCAGCGCGAGACCGACGCTCAATCCTGTGAGTAGAAGCCAAGGCAGGGCCGCACTCTTTGCGTACCAATAAAAAGAATAGACGGTAGCCAACAGAAACAGGGTGGTGGCCATGTCTGTTGTAACGAGCGATCCATGCGCGATGAGGTTGGGTTCGAACACAAAGAGAAGCAGAGCAAGCAATCCAACTGCTGGCGTGAACATCTCACACGCGACGGCAAAAACGAGGAGGGCCGTGAGGAACGTGAGCAGCGCGGCAGCCATTCGGGCCCGGAACAGGACGGCATCGGCATCGTTGGCATAAAGGAACTGACCACCTCCCAGGAGGCATGAAACCTTGAAGAACATCTGCGGCGGAGGCGAGTAGCGCAGGGGCATCGCGAGCAAAGGAACGGCGGCGAGCAGTTTGACCAACGGCGGGTTCTCAGGATTGATTCCGAAATCCCCTCGGGTCCAATAGCTGTATCCGGCAAAAGTGTGGCAGCCCTCATCGAAGGTCGAGGATTGAAGGTACGCGGGCAGGGCCAGTTCAAACAACAGAACCAGTAAAAGAGCCGCCACGGCTGCCGCAAGCCTCATCCTGGTCAGCGTCGGTCTCAGCATCGGTTTCAGGGCCGGGCTTGCTTGAGGATCTGACTCCGATGAAGTGGGGATATGGTTCATCCGTTTGGGCCATTATAGTTGTCGAGAGATTGAGAGATTCGGTCGTGGGCATTCCTCGGCGCACTTTAGTTTTCAAATCACAGTACGGTAAGTCACAGCGCTCGCACGCTTTGCCGGGGTCACGGTGGTCTTGCCCTCCGCTACAATGGCCTCGTGACTGATGTAGAACCATTTCGACTTACGGAGTCGGTAAAAGCCGCGGGTTGAGCGTCCAAGCTGAGTCCGGCGGCGCTGGACACGGTGCTTGGGAAATTAGCCCGGCAACACGACCCCAATGTGCTAGTCGGCTTCGATCACGCCGACGACGCCGGAGTGTATCTGCTCACGCCCGAAACGGCGCTGGTGCAAACGGTGGATTTTTTTACGCCCATCGTGGATGATCCCTACATTTTTGGCCAGATTGCTGCTACTAACGCGCTCAGCGACGTCTATGCGATGGGAGGAAAGCCGCTGACCGCGCTCGCGCTGGTCTGCTTCCCTGACAAGGGCGATCTCGACATTCTGGAGCGCATTCTCGCGGGAGGATTGTCGAAGATGGTGGAGGCCGGGTGTACGGTAGTGGGAGGCCACAGCATCCGCGACGAGGAAACGAAATTTGGATACTCGATTACGGGAGTGATCGATCCTAAGCGGGTGCTGGCGAACCGGGGCGCGCAAACCGGCGATCGGCTGCTCTTCACCAAGGCTCTGGGCACGGGCGTTATTTCGACGGCGATCAAAAAGGGAGTAGCCAAGCAGGAGTGGATCGATGCGGCTGTGAAATCGATGACGACCTTAAATAAAACGGCCGCCGAGGTGATCACGAGCGGCCGCGCGGAGAGGTGGTCTGTCCATGCCCTCACCGACGTGACTGGCTTCGGCCTAATTGGTCATGCTCGCGAAATGGCGCTGGCATCGGACGTTAGCCTGACCTTCCACTTCGCCAAGATTGCTGTGCTCGAAGGCGCGCTCGACTGCATCCGTGCGGGCTATATTCCAGGAGGACTGAAAGCGAATCGTGAGTTTGCCGAATGTTTGGTGGGTTACGGTCCGGAAGTGCCCGATGACATTCGCACGCTTGTGTTTGATCCCCAGACTGCCGGAGGGCTGCTGATCTCGGTTTCGGCTGTCGACGCCGAACCGCTGACGAATGCGCTACAGAGGGCTGGAATTCCCGCGGTGGAGATTGGAGAAGTATTGTCGCCGGGGAAGCCAATGATCCGAGTCGTTGGTTGATGAGTTCGTTTTTCCTTGCCGCGCCGATTCACCTTGCGCTGATCAATTGCCAGATGTGGGCTAGATGGTGGTCATCGTGTTCCGCTGCAAAATACAAATGGTCCACCAATCGCATGGGCGTCTTCATCCGGGGATGAGATAGGATGCGGGTAAGGAGCGCCGGGTCGATTTTCTCGACTCGAGAAAGCAGGCGCGAACGGGCGCTGCGGAATTCGCTAAGTATCTCGTCGATCGGGCGTTCGTTGTGTTGCGCCTGGTGCGTCTTCCGGTTGCTCAAGTCGGCGGCAGTGAGCTCTGCCGCTTCCATCACATAGTCATCGACCCGCGCCGCCCACAGCGGTTCGAGGTCGACCAAATGTCCAGCATGTTCTTGCGCGGACCACTTCCCGAAGGGCTTCTGTATCAGAAGGTCGCGAGTCGCGCTGCGGACGGCTTCTTTCAGTCGGGCAGGGGTGCCCCGCAAGCGGGCGCAGAGGTTCGGAAATTGCTCGATTGGAAACGTGAATTCAAACTTACGTTCAAACCAGCCTGGAGGTTGATTCATAGCTGAGGACGAATCACAATCACGTCTTCTCAGAGGATGCCAGAATAGGCCTGGCGACTCAATTTTTTAGCGCGACGCCGGTTGAAGGAGCTCTCTGCGGAACTATTGCATCTATAGGTGAGGGGAGAAAGAGTTCGTTTTCAATCGATTCGGTTTCAAATTCAGAACCATTGCAGTAGAAATCGATCCTCGAAATCGACCGTGGGACGCTCCTGTTTTACAAATAACTTAGCAACCCGTATTCGGGTCTAGAATAGAAGTGACCGGGAGGTCTTTATGCGCATTGGAAAGTACGAGAGTTCGGAGAGTACAGTCGGCACGGCCGTCACGTTTCTGCTGATCGGGCTGGGCGTCGGCGCTGCCGTCGGTCTATTGCTGGCTCCGAAGACGGGGCGACAGCTGCGGAAGGATCTGAGGCGTTCTTATGATGACGCCCTGGAGACGGTTTCCGACTGGACGGACGAGGCGAAAGACCGCCTGGATGACGTCGTGGAAAAGGGTGGCGACTTCGCCGACGATTTGCGGTCGAAGGCTAAGCCGCTGAGCGATCTGTTGCGCCGCTCCTAGATCGCTTTGCATGATGAAATCTTCGCCGGTACAGCCCGCGTTACTGTCGTGAACGGCGCGGCTACGGCTCGGTATCGCCTTCGTCTTCCAGTCTGCGCTTTTTCTTGTGCACATTGCGGATGACAACGCCCACCGAGAACCGGACATTATCCTGCTTTTGCTTGAACGATCCGGTCTGGAGGTAGTCGGCCTTCAGGCGCAAAGCGAAGCGTTGGCTGATTTTATAGTCGAGGCCGCCGCCGGCCACCAGGGCCCGGCCTGAACTGACTTCAGAAACCTGGGGCCCAGGTATCACGGGAGTGGCTACGCCGCGCGTGCCCTGATGCCCGTACATGAGTTCTGCGATCGGCGTCCAGTGCTGATACTTGCGGCGGGCAAATTGAAGGCCGAATAGAAGGTTATACTCGCGCGTCGCCACGTTGAACGTGGGAGACGGCGACGGTTCGTAGAACTGACCCGAAGGAAAAGGCGCGGGCGAACCAGCTGGAATCTTTGAGGTTCCAAAGTATTGGCCGCCATCGACGACCAGCCCGATCCAGTCGGTCATGTTCAAGCCGAGAGACGAGTCCCAGCCTGGCAGACCGGCCCAGTGTCCAGCATTGAAGAGACCGGCTTCGGCATAGGAGCCGCCGACGAAAAATTCGACGCGCGGGTAGGTAATAGCCGGAGGGACGTTCGAGGTCGGGGTGGTTGGAATCGGAGCGGGCGACTCAACGGGAGCTTGCTCTGGAGCTGGCGGCGTAGCGGGAGCCTGCGCCCACGTTATTCCGCACAGCACGGCTACACCAGCCAAGATTCCCAGATATTTCCTCACGATTCCTCCTTGAAATGCAGCGCCCAAACGCAGACTTGAAGCGAATCTCTCGTATCCATCCGCCGGTGGTCTCAGACGCGCTTGGAAAATCTTTCTTTTGAAGCCAGTTACTGACTACGGGTTACCGGCTTTCCGAACATCGTATTGTAGTGAAGCCGGATATCGCCGCACGTGCTTTGTTCGGGCGAATAGACCACGCAGCTATCAAAGGGCCGGGAATAAACGTGCAGAGTGACGGCGCGCTTCTTTGCTTCCCTCGGATTCACTACCCGGTGTACCGGCTCTCGGGGATCGACCGCGCACGGACTCGACGCGGTCAACTCCACTGTGTTGGATGCGAGCAACTGACACTTGCCCGCCGCGATATCCTCAAACGCCACGTGAAAATTCTCCACCAACAGTTTTCCTACCGGCGCTGCCATCCAGCAATTCTGGTCTCGATGGTTGTGCACTGAACTGGACTGGCCAATTTCCCAGCAAATGGCCATTACTTCGTAAAGTTCCGTTTTGTCGATCAGGTTGCGGGTATAGTGTTGCCGGTCCCAGCTCAAATAAGGCGCGAGGCTGGCTTCCGCGACGGGCATTTTCGCGAGCAGCGTCCTGATCCCCTCGATGTGATCGAAGGCCGACGGGGGCAAGGTGCGAAGTGCCCGCACCAGCTCGTCAACCGCGACTTGTGGCGGCATCCGCTCACTCATAGAAATAATGTCTGCGACAAACTATTGAGTATACCGTGCCCGGCGGGTCGTTGGTTTGGGTTGCGCGGCTGGAGCCCCTGGTCCGCAGCATTTGCTCTTGCCGTTGGATTTGCCTTTGGTGTGGGTTTCACATCTCGCATCTGCCCTCCGACGTGACTTCCGGCCTTCACCCCCAACCGTTTCTATACAATCGAATGCGGTTGAACAATTCCATGGAAATCAAGCTGACCGACAACGAAGTTCGCGTGCTGGGAGCGCTGATCGAAAAAGACATCACCACGCCTGAGTATTATCCGCTGTCTCTCAACGCGCTGATGAATGCCTGCAACCAGAAGTCGAATCGCGATCCAGTGATGCAGTTGGACGAAGACGCGGTGCGCGATGCCCTCGAGGGATTGCAGCAGGAGCGCATGGCGGGACCCGCGCGCGGGGCTGACAGCCGCGTGACCAAGTATGAGCAGCGACTGCAGGAAGTGTTTAACTTCACGCGTCCGGAGATTGCCGTGTTGTGTGTGTTGCTGCTGCGCGGTCCGCAGACGCCGGGCGAATTGCGCGGACGCACTGAGCGGTTGCATCACTTCGAGACGCTGGACGATGTGCAATCGGCATTGCAGAAGTTGATGCAGCGCGAGCCGCCGCTGGCGAAAGTTCTGCCGCGGCAGCCGGGGACGAAAGAATCGCGCTATGTGCATTTGCTGGCCGGGGACGTAGTGGAAGCGGAGATGCCGGCACACGCGGGCGCTTCGATTGAGCCGCACTCAGCGGATGTGGAGCGGATTGCGCGATTGGAGGAGGAAGTGATGGAACTGCGGCGAGAATTGGGCGAGGTTAAGGATCAGTTGGAGAGATTTCGAAGACAGTTTGAGTAAGGACCGTGCAGTGTTATTCGCTCTTGTGAAACTCTGAGAGCACTTCGATCATCCCCGCAATGTTTTCGTTCAGCCGCGGTAAATCTGCGGCGGGTATCCAGAACTCAACATGGCGAGAATCGCCGACGATGTGCTGTTGGTAGCCGCTCAGAAAACTCGTTCGAAGCTGAAAACGAAGAACGTAGCCGGCAAAACCGGAGGCGGCATCCTTCGTGTTCCAATCACGGGCAATCTGAGTTGCGTACTCCTCGTTGATCACCGGATAGAAAAACGGTTGCTCCGGCAGGCGTGGCGGAAACTTGCGAAAACCACTAGCGCGAACAAGCTCCAACTCTTGTCTACCTACCGGCCGATATAAGTTCGTCAGTTCCGCCGTAGGTTTAAGTGACCATACGAGGGGCGGACAGGAATGTCCGCCCCTCACGTGTGTAACTGCAAAAATAAAGGCAAAAGAAAAACCAAAGCGGCGGACAACAGTGTCCGCCCTACACGAGCTTATAGCACCCGCTCCTGCGTATATCCAGCCGCGCCCAGCGCCGAGATGATTTCGGCGATGTGATCGGGACCGCGAGTTTCCATGGTGATTTCGATTGCGGTCTCACCGAGGCCCACGCCATGATAAGCGCGGTCGTAGTCGGTCTCGACGATGTTGGCGCGATGTTGCGCGAGGATTGACGTCAGGCGATTGAGCGCGCCGGGATAGTCGGGGAGATGGACACGCAGGCGCACGAGACGTCCGTCTTTGACGAGGCCGCGCTCGATGATGCGCGAGAGCAGGGTGACGTCGATGTTTCCGCCACAGACGAGCACGGCAACTTTCTTTCCGACCAAGGGCAGCTTGCGATTCACCAGAGCGGCGATCGCCGCCGCGCCCGCGCCCTCGGCGAGAGTCTTTTCGCGCTCCAGCAGGAGAAGAATTGCGTTGGCGATTTCTTCTTCTTCCACGGTAACGATGTCGTCAACGTATTTTTGAACCAGCGGCAGGGTGCGTTCGCCCGCGCGCCTGACAGCGATGCCATCGGCGATGGTCGAGGCCGCCATGAGGGTCACGGGTTTGCCTTCGGCGACGGCGACTTTCATGGAGGGCAGCCGCGAGGGCTGCACTCCGAAAACTTGAATCTTGGAATTCGACTCTTTTAGCGCGCAGGCAATGCCGCCAATCAGGCCTCCGCCGCCAATGGGAACCACGACGGCTTCAAGATCGGGGTGCTGTTGGAGGAGTTCCAATCCGATCGTTCCTTGTCCGGCGATGACCGCATCGTCGTCGAACGCGTGCACGAAGGTGAGGTGCTCAGCCTGGCCGCGGCGCAGGGACTCTTCGCAGGCTTCATCGTAATTTGCACCGTGCAAAACCACGTCGGCCCCATAACCGCGGGTTGCGGAAACTTTAATGAGAGGCGTGGTCAGAGGCATGCAAATCTGGGCGCGAATGCCGAGCTTGCCGGCGTGGTAGGCGACGCCCTGGGCATGATTTCCCGCCGAAGCTGCGATCACTCCGCGGGCGCGTTCTTCGGTGCTGAGCGAGAGCAATTTATTCAGCGCGCCGCGCTCTTTGAAGGCGCCGGTTCGTTGCAGGTTGTCAAGTTTCAAATAAACCTGGTTGGCGGTAGATTCGGAAAATGTCGCCGAGAGCGCACAGGGCGAAAGGTAAATGGAACTTCGAATGCGGCCTAAAGCTGACTGGATGTCGTTGAGAGTAATCATTTTCTGACCGCGGCCACCGATTTCAAGGATGGGAACATCTTACCTGACCAAACGAAGGGAGCAGGGCGCGATGTGCGCAGGTACGACTTCCGTAATCGCCCTTCTGGACAAGGACTAGGCCCTTTCGAAACCTAGGCATCGGTGAAAAAGCCCGCCAGAATGGGGTTTTAGAGGAGTTCATCCTTTGGCACTCATGACTGCTTCCACTAGCGCTCCCCCCACTGCCTTTCCGGCCCATCGGAAGACGGCGGCGCGCGTCGCCATGTTTGATTTGGGCGATACGTCCGCGCACCTGGTATCGGATTGTTTTCGACACTTTGGAATTGAAACAGCCGCCCTCGCTCGCGACCATGCGGAACGGCTGAAACATGAGAAGTTCGAAGCCTGCGTTTTGCCGCTGGGAGAGACCGCGGGCAACGTCATCGAACTGGCGCGCGGGTCGGCCTCGAACAGCCGCATCATTATTTTCGGGCTGGGGGGCACTGCGCAGGATGCGATGCGCTATTCGAAGCTGTGCATTAACGCCATCTTTCAGGAGCCTCTGGAGCGCTCCGCGGCGATGAAGCTCGTGCGCTCGACGCAGATGCTGGTATTTCATGAATTCCGGCGTTACGTGCGAATCCCGGTCATGACCGAGGTGGGCGTGGTCATCAACGACGGGGACCGCATCACGTCCACGAGCCAGGAGATCAGTTCGGGCGGGATGTCCCTGAAGGGCAACCGCGTTCCCGAGCAAGGAAGCCAGGTCGAGGTATCGTTTTCGTTGCTGACTCTTCCGCGCGTGTGGGTGCGGGGACAGGTCGTCTGGACTAAGAGAGGCCAATGCTTCGGAGTCCGCTTCGACTCGAACGACGAACGGCGGCAGCGGCTGAAAGAGTGGATCGTCGCGTATCTGGAAGGCTAGATTCGCTATCGACTCTGCCTGTTCTTTTGCTGTTAACCGTTCACTCCCAGCTACAATATCGGCGTGAGTTCTCCTCCGGCCGCCGTTGAGACTGAGCAGCACGCTGTTGCTCCCGCGCTCCGATTCTCGCTCCGGCAGAGATTTTTTTTGTGGGCCATCAGTTGGGCAGCCTATCTGTCGATTTCGATGATTGGCCCGACTCTGCGCTACTCGATATCGTGGGAAGAGCCACCCTCGGCGCCCGACGCACTCTACGAACGACCTGCGATCTATTCCTTCTGGCACAGGGCCGTGTTTGCCAGCGCCTGGTTATGGAGAAGACTCGGGTTCGCCGTAATGGTGAGCCGCAGTTTCGATGGCGAATACATCGCTCGAACGATTGAGAAACTTGGCTTTGTCGCGGTGCGCGGCTCCAGCAGCCGCGGCGGCGCAAGCGGGTTGCTCGGATTGAAGAGCCAGCTGGAAAAGGGCAATTCCGTGGCGTTTACGATTGACGGACCGCGTGGCCCGAAATACATAGCCAAACCGGGGCCGGTGCTGCTGTCGAGTGCCAGCGGCCTGCCGATGGGTGCATTTTATGTGGCATTGAGCGATGCCTGGGTGCTTAAGAGCTGGGATGCGCTGATGATCCCGAAGCCATTTTCAAGAGCGCTGGTGCGGGTCAGCGCTAAGATGCTGGTTCCCACCAAGGCGACCGAACCTCAGATGGAGGAGTTCCACCGGCAACTCCAATCGGCGCTGGAACGCGTCACCCGTTTCGCCGAAGCGCACGTCGAGCGCGTGGGATCGGCCGAGTTCCCGCTCATCCGCCGCTAGCTCGGATTCGTCCGAGCCCTGCGCGAGCCGACGACGAAGAATATGAGTCTGTGCCGTTTGACTTTGCCGCGCACCACCCCGTAGATTTGCAGAGTTGCTGTTTTTGCTCTTTCTCAAGTTGGGTTCGCGCACAAATCGTAGGCCGGCGACCAACCGGCGCTATGGGAAGCGGGTGAAAATCCCGCGCTGCCGCGCAACTGTAAGCGAGGAAATCACAACGGTCCACTGGGGAAACCTGGGAAGGTCCGCTGCCGTAGCCGGATGCTAGAGCGCAAGCTCACATCCTCACTCGCATAGCCAGGAGACCGGCGTGAACCGTCCCGACAACCCTTTCGCGTGTTAAAGGAGACGTACATGCGGCCTTCCCGGTTCTTCGTCCCAATTGTTTATGTCCTCGCCATTTTTCTATCAGCCATCGGTCTCGTTTGCTCTGCTGCGGCGGCGGAAATCAAGATCAAGGTGGTCGATCCTTCGGAAGCCGCCGTTTCCGGCGCCGAAGTACAGTTGTTCGAGATGGGCAAGCCCGTCCCCGCAGCCAAGCTGAATACTTCCGCTGAAGGGCTCGCGATTTTTCGCGAGGCGGCATCCGGCGACTATCGGGTTCAGGTGCTGGCTCCCGGCTTCGCGGTAGAAATGGTGGATCTGCGCTCGACCAGCGAAACCACGACTATCCAACTTCGGCTCGCGACTGCGGCGGAGACCGTGGTGGTGACTGCGACCCGCACGCCGGTTCCAGGCGAGACCGCCGGCGCCGACGTTGACACACTTAGCGGCCAGCAACTGGAAGCCATGCAGCCTGTGGCTGCGGACGACGCCATCCGCTTTCTGCCGGGCGCGGTCGTGAACACCTACGGTCAGCGCGGCGGGCTCTCTTCCCTGTTTGTGCGTGGAGGGGAATCGACGTACAACAAAGTAATTGTCGACGGTGTTTGCATCAGTGAACCCGGCGAGACATTTGATTTTGGCACGCTGCCCTTGGGCCAAGTCGATCGTCTGGAATTCGCGCGGGGCGCGCAGAGTACTTTGTATGGCTCCGACGCCATGACCAGTGTCATCCAGGTGTGGACGCGCAACGGAAGCACTCCCGCGCCAGAGCTGCGCTTTGGAGCCGATGGAGGAAATTTCGGAACGGCCAAAGGTTATGCTTCGCTGGCGGGAACATACCGGCGCTTCGATTACAACTTCTTCGGCGACGAGTTCAACACCAACGGCCAAGGCATCAACGATGCGTATTCGGATTCGCTCGAAGGAGCAAATGTCGGTGCGGCCCTGAGCAGAGATACTTCTTTGCGCGTGCGCGTACGCCACTCGAACAGTTATGTCGGCCTTCCTGGCGCGTGGGATTTCAATGGCGACCAACTTGGTGCGCCGCTCTCGATTGGAGACGCACACGCCAACACTCTGCTGGGAAGCGTCGAGCTTGCAATCGCGGCTCCCACAGGCTTGCAGCATCGCATCACGGCGTCCGATTACCTCTATCGTTATACCGACAACAGTCCAGAGGGAAACAGCTACAACTTCGCGTCGCTCTACAACTACGACATCAATCATGTGGCGCTCGAATATCAGGGCGATTACTCGGAGCGCGCGTGGTCCCACTCGACCTTCGGGTATCGCATCGAAAACGAAAGCGCATTTTTTGGCTATCCCGCTTATCCCCCGCCAACCCACGGGCAGCGCCTGAACCAGGACGCCTATCTGCAGCAGCAATTCACGGTGGGCAGACTCTCGATCATTGCTGGCGGGCGTTTTGTGCACAGCAGTGCGTTTGGCAATACGGGCGTGCCGCGGGTTGCGCTGACTTTACTGGCGTTCCGCGGCGGCGAGGTTTTCTCGGGAACGCGGCTGCGTTTTTCCTTTGCTACGGCTTTTATGGAACCCGATTTTGTCGATACTTTTGCCGGTCTCCCTTATTACGTACCGAACCCAGGCCTGTTGCCGGAGCGTAATCGAGCGTTTGAGGCGGGAGTCCAACAGAATTTGCTGGCAAACCGTTGGACCCTGAACGCAACCTACTTTCACAACCTTTTCCATGACCAGATTGAGTATGGGACCAACACCGTGACCTACCAGGGCAATCCTCCGGGCACGCTGGGGCAGTTTTTCAACGTGCAGGAATCTCTGGCGCAGGGCGCAGAAATCGAACTGCAAGGAAGAATCTGGCAGAAAGTCTCGGTGAACGCGGCCTACATCTATACCTCAACCGAGTATCTGCAGTCTCCATACTGCGACAACGATGCCTGCGGGACTCCGCTGTACGAAACCGGAAATCCCCTGCTCCGCCGTCCCAAGCATTCAGCAACGGCTCTGCTCAACTATCTGGGAAAACGCTGGGGCGCGAACTGGGGAGGAAGCTTCGTAGGCCGGCGTCCGGATTCCGATTTTATCGACACCCTCGTCAACCATGCGGCCGGTTACGCACGAGTCGATCTTGGCGGATGGTATGCAATCCATTCGCGGGTCACAGCGTATGCGAATGTCGACAATGCATTCAACGATCATTACAACGAAGTCGTGGGATATCCGGCCCTGGGAGCGAACTTTCGCGCGGGCGTGCGGTTCAGGATCGGAGGGGAGTAGGGCTAGCGACGGCTGCCGGTCGTCTCTTTCGGTTCGTTGTCAGATTCCAGAGTGTCGGACCGAAGAGTGTCAGCTGCGACGGGCCTGCGGGACGGCGGCATTGCTCCACCGTTATAGCGGTGCCGGACTTCGTAAAGTTTCTCGACTTCTTTTTCCCCGAGGGGTTGCTCGTTTCCGAGCAGGTGGGTGACCAGGGCGATCTTCGCGAAGTGCTCCACCGTTTCCATCTTCATGTAGGCGCTCTCCAGCGAAGATCCGAAGGTCACTACGCCGTGATTGGCCATCAAGATGGCGTCATGGTGCGGGATCAGGGGTTCGAGAGCACCGGTCAACTCGGGAGTGCCCGGAGTGCCATAACGCGCCAGCGGGATGGAACCTAGTCCGACGACGACTTCGCAGACCAGTGGCCGGTTGAGATCATAGCCGGAAGCGGCAAATCCGGTGGCGGTCGGTGGATGGGCGTGGACAATGCCATGCACGTCAGGACGCAGATGATAGATCATCAGGTGCATCGCAAGCTCGCTGGAAACTCGGCGCTTACCGGCGAGGCGTCTGCCGCCCATGTCCACAATCACCATGTCGGAGGCGTGCATTCTCCCCTTGCTGATGCAGGTGGGGGTGATAAGCAGGCGGTGCTGGTCGAGACGAACGGAAAGGTTGCCGTCAGTGGCGGCGACAAAGCCATTCTCATGCAGCATGCGGCCGAACTGCACAATCTCGAGGCGATTTTTGCGGTCGCTGGACATTTAAACCTTGCGGCCATGGTACAGCACGCCTCGGAACCGTTACAAGAACTAGCTCGTTAAAATATGTAAATAAGAAGGGCGCGGGATGCTTGGCTGGCCGCGGGAGGGGCGGTAAATGCGCCGTTCAACTCTATAATCTCCTCAATGCTCGTCTCGGATTTTCACTATGACCTGCCGCCTGAGCGGATTGCGCAGGAACCGCTACCAGATCGAGCCGGGTCGCGCCTATTACATCTGAATCAGCAGCTTGGGACCGGAGAGTGCCCAGGCTGGAAAGACCGCAGCTTTCGGGAATTCCCAGCCCTGCTGCGACCTGACGACCTGCTTGTTCTGAACAACACACGGGTCTTCCCGGCCCGGCTTTACGGCCACCGGAGCGGCCAGAGGGCCCAGCCGCTAAGCCCGAGCAATCGCGCCGCGCGAGATTTTCTAAGGGGACGAATCGAAGTGTTGCTCACTCGCCAAGTGGAGGCAGATCCTAATGAGTGGGAGTGCCTGGTACGTCCGGGACGCAAGATCGGGATCGGAGAAAAGCTCTGCTTTAGCGGGATGACGAGTAATACTGCGGCAGAAGACGGGGTCGAACTGGAAGCCGAAGTCATCGACCGTGGTAGCTTTGGCGAACGCCGCATCCGTTTCGCTCCGGTTGCCGATTTTTTTGCCCGCATCGAGCGTCTGGGACATATACCGCTGCCTCCCTATATCGAGCGCGACGATCGAACCTCCGACCGCGACCGGTACCAGACTGTCTACGCCCGAGCACAAGGCTCGGTGGCGGCCCCTACGGCTGGCTTGCACTTTACACCCCAGATTCTGCGCGAAATACGTGAGCGCGGAATCGCCATCGCCGAGATCACGCTGCACGTTGGACTGGGTACCTTTCAGCCCGTACGAGTCGACAAGGTGGAGGAACACAAACTGCATCGCGAGTGGTACGAAATTACGGTGCAGGCCGCACAGGCGCTCAACCAGGCAAAAGCCGAGGGGCGGCGCGTCGTCGCTGTAGGTACGACCACGGTCCGCACACTGGAACAGGCGGCGAGGCTTTCCGAAGAACGAGCCTTAGGGACTTGTGTTGAATCCGGCAGGGGCGAAGCGGAGACGTTCATCTATCCCGGATACCGTTTTCGGGTCGTGGACGCGCTTCTTACCAACTTCCACCTGCCGCAATCGACGCTGCTCATGATGGTGTGCGCGCTCGGAGGGAAGGATTTTGTGATGTCCGCGTACCGGCACGCGGTCGAGGCCGGTTACCGCTTCTACTCTTATGGAGACTGCATGTTTGTCGAGTAGAGATCCGCTGGTAGCATGGTCCATATGATCCACACATGGCTAGCGAGGGGACGGGAAGTTGCCAGCGGACGCGGACGCTTAGGCCTTAGTATCGCTGCCATTGTGAGCGTAGCGCTCGGGCTGTCTCTTGCTATCAGCGGGCAAAGCAAGACTGTGTCTCCGCCAGTTTCCGCGCCAAGCCCTAAGAGCGCCGCTCCCGTTGAAGACGGGCAACTCTATCGCAACGCGGCGATCGGATTCCGCTACCAGATTCCGTACGGCTGGGTCGATCGAACCCGGGAGATGCAAGAAGGCAACGATGCCAACAAAGCTAAGGTTTTGCTTGCTGTTTTCGAGCGCCCTCCCGACGCCACCGGCACCGGCATCAATTCCGCCGTTTTGATCGCCTCCGAAAACGTATCGTCGTATCCCGGCCTCAAGAAAGCCGAGGACTATCTCGAACCGCTCACGGAACTTGCGGCCGCCAAAGGCTTCAAAGCCGATCGCGAACCCTATGCGCTGGAGGTGGAGTCGCGGCAAGTGGTGCGCGCCGATTTCGTGAAGCCGCTCGCGGGCGCCTCCAGCGAAACCCTCACCATGCACCAGTGCACGCTGGTTCTGCTGGCAAAGAGCCAGATTGTTTCGTTCACCTTCATCGCCGGCAGCGATGATGAACTCGACGACCTGATGGACGGCCTACATTTCGCGACCGCAAAGTCTTCTGCGCGCTAGCATTTTGCGAAGCGGAATCGGGAATCGGCGTGCTCCTTCTAGGCTCGCCAAATCGACCGTTCTAAGCGCAACAAAGCACGCCGTTTATGCTCTCGATACGGCCCTCAGAACGGCACTCTTTTGTGCTAAAATACTTGAAGCTCAAGTGATCGCTAAATAGCAGAAAATTCAATAAGTTGAAGTCACTTGAGCAGTCCCGGAATCGCCCTCCCAGTCGGGCACCCGATCCGGTTTCCACGGAGCAGAATGGCCACGAAAGAATTGCACCCCGATCTCGTCGACGCGAACAAAGACGCGAAGACCAACGACCCCAAGAAGAATGGCAAAGCGACGAACGGAGACTACACTGCCGACTCCATTAAAGTGCTCGGGGGTATGGAAGCGGTGCGCAAGCGTCCCGCCATGTACATCGGCTCGACCGGGGAGCTGGGTCTGCATCACCTGGTCTATGAAGTCGTCGACAACTCCGTCGACGAAGCCCTGGCTGGGCACGCCGACAAAATCGAAGTTACGATCCACATAGACAACTCTATTACCGTAATCGACAACGGCCGCGGCATTCCCGTCGACAACATGACCCTGGAAAACGGCGACATACTTCCCGCCGCGCAAGTGGTCATGACCACGCTCCACGCTGGCGGTAAGTTCGACAGCAACTCCTACAAAGTCTCTGGAGGCTTGCACGGCGTAGGCGTAAGCTGCGTGAACGCGCTCAGTGAAGAACTGGATTTGGAAATCTGGCGCGATGGCTTCACGTGGGAACAGACTTATTCCAAAGGCGAGCCCACGAGTAAGCTGAGAAAAACCGGAGCCGCCAAAGTCAAAACGGGCACAAAAGTCCACTTCGTGCCCGATAAGACGATCTTCACCACCACGGTCGAATACAACTTCGATACGCTTTCGCAGCGCCTGCGCGAACTGGCGTTTTTGAACAAGGGCCTGATCATCACACTGACTGACGAGCGCCAAACCGACTCCAAGACGGGAGAGGCGAAGCGCGGAGAGTTCAAGTACAACGGCGGCATCGCGGAATTTATCAAGCATCTTAACCGCGGCAAGCAGGTCCTACACGACAAGCCCATCTACATGGAAGCCGACAAGGAAGACGTGCACATTGAGATCGGCCTGCAGTACAACGATGCGTATTCTGAATCTGTTTTCAGCTTCGCCAACAACATCAACACCATTGACGGAGGCACGCATCTATCCGGGTTCCGCACTTCGCTGACCCGCACCATCAACTACGCCGGGCAGCAGATGGGCTTGTTTAAAGACGTAAAAGAAAATCTTACCGGAGACGACGTCCGCGAAGGCCTGGTCGCCGTGATCAGTGTGAAGCTGCCGCAACCTCAGTTCGAAGGCCAGACCAAAGGCAAGCTCAACTCCGACATTGCCGGAATCGTGCAGGCGGTAGTCAACGAAAAGCTGGGAGCATTTTTTGAGCAGAACACCGCAGTGGCCAAAAAAATCATTAACAAGGCCATCGACGCAGCGAGGGCGCGAGAGGCCGCCCGCAAGGCACGCGACCTGACTCGCCGCAAAGGGGCGCTCGATGGTGGAGGCCTCCCCGGCAAACTGGCGGACTGTTCCGAACGCGACCCCAACCGCTGCGAGCTGTTTCTGGTGGAAGGCGAATCCGCAGGCGGGACCGCCAAACAGGGCCGCGACCGCCGCTTCCAGGCGATCCTGCCTCTCAAAGGAAAAATTCTCAACGTCGAAAAAGCGCGTTACGACAAAATGCTGGCGCACGAAGAAATTCGGGCAATGATCACGGCGCTCGGCACAGGCATCTCAAAAGAGGATTTCGATCCCACCAAGGTCCGCTACGGAAAAATTATTCTGATGACCGACGCGGACGTCGACGGGTCGCACATCCGCACGCTGCTGCTTACATTTTTCTTCCGCCACATGCAGGAATTGATCAGGCGCAGCAACGTTTACATCGCGCAGCCCCCGCTGTTCGGCATTAAGAAGGGCAAGACGCACCAATACATCAAGAACGAACACGACTTCGTTAAGGTCATGGTCAAGCGCGCCTCCGAAGGCCTCACGATTCGCTACGGGGAGGGTGCTGCGAAACTCGAAGGCGCAGCCCTGACCAAATTCATCACTGTGCTGAACGAATATCTCGGATTTCTGGACAAGCTGAACAAGCGCATCCGCGAGGAAAAGGTCACCGCGTTGTTGCCGAAACTCGACTTAGCGAAGCGCGCCGATTTTGAGGGCGATAAGAATATTCCGCCCAAGAAAATCGAAAAACTCGAGAAAGAACTCAAGCGCTTGCAAAAAGATTTGAAGCTGAAGAGTGTGGAGACCCGTTTCGACGAAGAACACAACCTATGGGCGCTGATGTTCGTGAACGCGCAAGGCGCCGAGCACGTCATCAACTGGGAACTGGCCGCGACTCCCGAATGCCGCCAGCTCATCGCCAAATTCAAGCAGATCGAGCAATATCTGGAGCCGCCGTTTGTGGTCGAAAGCGTCCCCCGACCGGCAAAATCGGCTTCCAAAGCGGAAGACAAGAGTGAAGAAGAAAACGAAGGCGAAGAAGAGAATCTAGGCGCCGCAGAGAAAGAAGAATCCGACAAGGCTGAAAAGAAATCCGGCAAGCCAGCCGCACGCCGAGCGAAAGAACCGGAGATCGTCGAGAAAAACACCGCCCGCGAGCTCTTCGACTACGTTCTAGGCGAAGGCCGCAAGGAGTACACCGTCCAGCGCTACAAAGGCCTCGGAGAAATGACCGCCGAACAGCTCTGGGAAACCACCATGGATCCAGAGCGCCGCACCCTCCTGCAAGTAAGGCTCGAAGATATAGCCGAATGCGAAACCATCTTCACCACCCTAATGGGCGAAGACGTAGAGTCCCGCAGAAAATTCATAGAAGACAACGCGCTGGATGTGAAGAACCTGGATATCTAGGTTTGTGTAGGGCGGGCTTCCTCGCCCGCCGGGGTTGATTTCGGGTGACTCCGCTGGAAGCGGGTAGCTCAGAATTAAGACTAGATTCGCTCGCCATACTTCACCTTCGGATAAGCCCGGTCAAACAAGACCCACAGGGCTCCGATCACCGCGAAGACGAGGTAGCTCCCCTCGGGACCGACTGAGCCGCCCGTGAGCCACTCGGGACCGCGCAAGCTGGAGTTGAGCAAGTGACCGGGCAGAACCGCACCGCTATCGGGAACCGAGTATAAATAGCTTTCGCCCCAGTCCCACGCCATGTGAAAGCCGACGGCCCACCACAGATCGCCCGTCCGCCGCAGCGTGAGGCATAGAAAGAAGCCGATGCATCCCGCGGCGATGATGCCGGTTTTCGCTTCGCCGGGATTGGTGCCGTGAATCGCTCCGAACGTGCACGACAGCAGCGCCGCCGCCGGCCAGAAATTCATTCCCCGCGCGAGCACCCACTGCGAGTAGCCACGCAACAGGAAGTCTTCAAAAAAACCGGTGATCAGAAACAGCACGGCGTAGTACGCGGCGAATTTCCAGATGCGAGCGCCGTGCAAAGCCAGTGAACCAAACTCGAACACCCCGGCGGAGCGCAACGCCAGAATCAGAATGCTGAGCGAAGCGATTCCCCAGAACGTCCCCACCCAAAAGTTTCGACGGAACGCGGAACGCGCCGGAAGGCCGAAGTCACCGAATGAACAACCCTCCATGCGAGCCATCGCAAAACCTGGCAAGATTGCGGCTATCATCATGCTGGCTTCGATTGTCATTCGCCACCCGAGGTCGTGCAGATGGGGCCGCAGCGAAAATGTCAGCCAGCCTTCGACCTGGAACACGACAAACACGATCGCCAGGTAAATCATCCAGCGCGCGCCCGGATAGACTCCGTTCGGTCCGAGAAAGATCTCGCGGAGCGGAGATTCGCGGGGAGGCTCAACGGACGAAGTCGACACCAGTGATGTCAACGCAGGCGCCTGCGCGGGCGGCTTTGGGCCGTCAACCGGCAATGGTCGTTCGGGTTCCGCGGAAGCAGGTGGCAGCGGTTTGTTATCCATCATCGTCCCGGACATGGTAAAACACTCGAATCTACTGTTCGCAAAATAGTTGGGCAGATTTCTTCATTCCGACGCGTTGCGCGGTCCGCAGGTCGCGGCAGCGGCGCTGTTGCTGGTCTACCTTTTGCAGTGCATTTGGCTGCTCCGCCTAGAAACGCTGCGGGACGCGAACACTGACCAAGCCTTGCGCATCTACCAAGGTCTGGAACAATGGAAAGGGGGCGCCATCGCGGGAACTCCCGAGTCGTTGCGCGCCGAGGCCGCTACGGGTCTGCCTTCTGCGGGTCGAGCGGGCAATCTCCGCGTGGAGGATGGTTACGACGAAGACCGTTCGCCGCTCTATTATCTGATTGCCTCTGCGCCGCTTCTTCTGCGCTCCGGTTTGTGGCTCCCTGAATCACTCCAGCCTTTGGTTGCCGCAAGTCCGTATTTGTTTTTCGGGGTCATGCTGGGGGCTTCGCTCTGGTATGTGGCGCGACGCCTTTACGGCAACGCCGGCGGATATGTCGCGCTTGCACTCTATTGCTTTTCGCCGGCCATGATCGTGAACGTTGCCGGCACGCAGAACCTGGGTGAAATGGCGGCAGTCTGGGGAGCGTTCGGAACGATTTTCACGGCGATCGCCGTCGCGCATACGTTATACGCTCCGCGTGAAGTCGTGCTGTGGAACTGGCGCCGCATTCTGCTTCTGGGGCTGTCATTGGCGCTGACAACTGGCGATCAGTTTTCGCTGGCTCCGCTGGCACTGGTGATTTTGCCGATCATGCTCTGGGTGGCACCCGTGCGCCCGCGCGCCGTACTGGCGATCTGGAGCACGGCGATTGCGGTTGCGCTGGCTCTGTTGTTTGCGGCTTACTGGTTCAAGCTTGGATTGTTCTGGCAGGGAATGCTGCACGCGCGCTGGATCAACCTCGATCCGGCTGCGTTACGGATGTCCGCCTCTTACCGCAACGCGATGGAGACGATGTTTCGCGGCAGTCCGCCGTTGATGCTTGCCTTGCCGGTCGCGCTGGTCGCGTACCTGGGATGGATGCGCACACGGTATTTCGGCAACACGGCACCGCTCGCGATCGCAGCCTTGCTACTTCTGATGACTTTGGGCGGTCCCACTTTTCCAGGACAGGGCTTCCATCTAACGATGCTGGTGTTCCTGTTCGTTTTCGCAACGGGAGTGTTCGCCGATTTGCTGGAAACTCGGCAAAGCCTGCTGGTGAAAGCGGGTTTGTGGGGTCTGTTGAGCACGTCAGCCATTTGGAATGTGCTTCAGTTGTGGCGGGCCTGACTTTCTCATACCTGGTGCCGAACGCGGGCAGAGAAGACAGGACGGGTTGCACTTTTTGTGGTCCGGCGCACGCTAGAATGGAGCCTGGCTAGAATTCAGCAAGGAACAAACATGAGCATGGATAACGGGACTCAATCCACGAAAACCATTTATGTAACACGCACCGGATTGCCTCTGAGTTTCAAGCTAGGATGGCCATTTCGACGCGCGACTTCCGGTGCGGATTTCGACGTGTTGCATGCGGTGATTACCCTGGAGAACGCAGACGGCCTGAGCGCACTTGCGGCCGTGAATCTTTCCGCCACATTACGAGAGGTGCTGCCTTCGCTCGAAGCGAAGGACGCGGAGTCACCGGTCATCAATGCTCTGCGAAAGGAGGTCGACCACCAGCAAATCGAATTCGTGAAATCCGGCAAGCTGGTGCCGCTGCTATTTTCGAGCCGCCACTACAGTTTCAAACTGAAGCGATGGACTTTTGGCAAAGCTACGGACGAAGAAATCGCGGGCATGATCGAGCGCAAAATTTACTGGCAGACATATCTGGTCGGCGGAGATGTTTGGGTGGGAGATCCGACTGAGGCTCTTTACCTCGATACAACGACCGATCATATGGCGGAGATCGCTGCTGGGCTCGCGCAGCAGGGGCTGTTCAAATTGTCCCGGCGCTATGCCGCGGCGTGTCCGGCGCTGATGGATCAAAAAGAACGCTTTGAATCTGAGATGGCGACAGCGCGCCGGCAGTTGGAAGAGAAGCATACGTTCGAACGCGGTTAAGCTGTTTACTTACAGTAAGAAATAGTGAAGCTCCGAGACCGGCTTTTAATAGAGGTCAGTGCGTGCACCTAATCTCACGTTCAAGCAACATAGATTAGTGATTTGCTAAATCTCATACTTCTGTTTCCACGTAGCACACTCGACCTACGATGTAGTCACTTGGTTTTTGTCCTTTTCCAAGAGCTAATACCTCGATCGATCCAGTCGGGCTATGCGGACGCAAGACCAAGCAGTTGTCTGCATGCTCAAGGTATCTGATTGTGCAAGTCCCATCTTTACGCACCGCATAAATGTTACTTTTCCTTTTGCGGTAGGGAGACAGCGAATTGTAGTGGCGATCGAGCAAGAGGGCGGCATTTGAGATGATGCGCGGGTACATGCTCACTCCATGGTGGGCATCCGCCCTTATTGCCACGAACCGTTCCCAATGGAAACGGTCCCCTTCCATTTTCGGCTTCAAGCGTTTCAAGAAGCTCTTCTTGATTTTGAGTACGTCTTGTACGTGCATGCTCATAATCAGCGGCTCGGAGGCAGCGACCTGGATATCGGCGACCGCAATATTGCTGAATTCGTCTTCGCCAGGCGGAAGAATGGACGCCCGCTTGTTAACCTCTGCCGGATCGATCAGATCCAGCACCGAAATGTGCTGGACATTCAACACCCTATCCATCCCTCCGGTGCTTAGTCCGCGCTTTCGATTCAGGAAGTTGGAGATGTGAGCCTGCTTGAAGCCGGTTTGCTGCGCGAGTCTCAATCCTGTGAGTTCCCCAGCTTCAATGCGACTCCAAAGAACCTTGCGAAGATTTTCTTGAAGAGCACGGAATTTCATTGCCGGAGTATACTAGCTAATCATAGCTTCATGCTATTGCTACTGTAATTACAACATCTATAAGACAATATACTTCTTGACTTATAGTTATGAACGCTTTACGATGAGCGAATTATATGCTTTACAACGCGTTCATAATTTTGAGAGGTCGACAGTTATGATAGAAGTGCAGTGTTATGACGAAGAAAGAAGTTTCGGCGAGTTCCGCCGGAAGGTACGGTCGGCGGAAGTGCTGTCCGCAGCTATGCAGCGATTATTGCAAACGATTCACTTTAACGGGCGCTTGAGTGTTCTTGTGCAGAACGGGCGAGTGCTTAAATCTGGTTATGAAGAAGGTTACTTCCGGCAGCCAGAGTCGCGGCTGACAGCCAGACTACAGTAAGGTGTTCATTCATAACTAAATAGATTCACAGGTCATCGTAAGAGAAACGAGCCCTGGGCCGAGAGATCGGCGCCAGGGCTTTTTAGTTCTTATTAGTCATCGAGATAGCGAGGCAATCATGAAATCGATCAACGAGACGGAATACGAAGAAATCCAAGTCGAACTGAAGTACTGCGAACGTTGCGGTGGATTATGGTTGCGCCCGAGGCTCACTGAGGGCGTTTACTGCACACCTTGCCGCGTGCATTGGGAGGCGAGGCTAAGTTCCGGAGAGGAGGAACGGATCGATCGGCGGCGACGGAAACGGCGGCAGATTGGACCTAACCTTCGAAGAAACGAAGCAATAGGGTCGAGACGGATTGACTATCTCGAAGGAGTCGCGACAAGAGGGGTGACAGCATGACACATCAAGGGTTGACGATCCCTCTGTTTATGACCGGGCAAGGATGCAGCCTAATGGGACAAGGAGATTTGCCGCCATCGGTGCTGTTTGGCGAAACTGAGATGGACCTGTCGCCCTACCGAGATCGCACGGAGGCTCTACTGCGTCGATATGCGCGGGCCTCGGTTGAGGTGGGGAGACTACCTTCGCTTTTGGGACGGGAGTTTTTTCGCACGCGAGTCACGTCGTATGGGAAAGGGAGCTTCGAGGACGTTGTAATTTTTGTGACCGATATGGAAAAAGCGATCGCAAAGCTAAACACGCTAGAGAAAAAGCTCCTGGCCATGAATGTACTGGAGGAGTACACGGTGGAAGAGGTGGCTCGCCTTCTCGCTTACCACCCAAAGAAGATTCGAAGATTGCTGGCGGAAGCGCTGGACCAGTTATCACAGATACTCCTCACGGTTGGTTTATTGGACGAGGTGGCGGGGGAGGGAAGGCTGTCAAGGGGGTAAAAAACGGAATTTCGATGTAACTAACTCAAACCAAGTGGAATATAAATATCGCAAATATGTCCAAACAACCCTCACGATTTGATATCCTAAACTTAAGAGGTAAAAAAACACAGTTCCGGAGGGTGCGACGCGAGTCGTACCCTTTTCTTTTGGATTGCAAATCGTCGGGGCACGAGGTGGGAGGAATTGCAACCTGAGGGGCGATGCACGCAGCGGGAAAGGTGACGTAGAATCAGAGGAATCGAGATCCAGGGCAGCGAAATCGGGGCGGAAGGCGATCGAAACGCGACATGGACATGAGTTGGGTCACGAAGCGGGTTGCATTGGGTGGGGGAATCTGGAACGCGCGGAACATGGAAGAAGTGGCGCAAGCGGGCGTGACCCACGTGGTGAACATGCAACTGGAGTTCGATGACCGACCGCTGGCGGAGCCTCACGAGATTCAGGTGTTGTGGAACCCTACGGATGACGATTTTCTGCCAAAACCACCGGAATTGTTGAAAAAGGGAGTGGATTTTGCGCTGGCAGCGATGGAGGATCCGGAGGCGCGACTTTACGTGCATTGCGCCGCGGGGGTTCACCGGGCTCCGATGATGACGCTGGCGATCTTATGCGCCATGGGGTGGGAGATGGACGCGGCCATGGTCCTGATCGAAACGAAAAGACCGGTGGTGGATTTTGCAGACGTGTACGTGGAAAGCGTGCGGCGGTTTCTGGAGTTGCGAGTCGCTTGCGAGCCGCGCAGTTCAGACTGACGATTTGACTTGAGTAGGGGAGACTGGCGAAGCGCCCCTCGGACATTTTCAATGTGGCCGCAACGAGAGTCTGAGCTGGAACAAGGGGAAACACAGGGGAAACCGAAAGAAGGAGCGCCGCTCGATTGAGCGGTTTTTTTATTGGCCAACATTGGCGTGGCGCTCGCGAGGAGAGAGAAGAAATGCGCAGATTGCTTGCGGTGAATCACAAGTACATTCCGGTGGCAGCAGAACTGGCAATTTGCCTTTCGGTGGCACTGTTGGCGGGGTTGAGCCTATCAACCGAGATGCAGGCCCAAGGGCCAGGTCTCACGACGATTGTGGATACCGTATATCGAGCGGACGGAACGGCGGCGTCAGGATCAGTCTTAATCTCCTGGCCATCGTTTGTGTCGTCGGGAGGAGAAGCGGTCGCCGCGGGCACGCTGCCGGTGACGATCGGAGCGCAGGGTGCGTTTACGGCGCAGCTTGTTCCCAACGCAGGCGCATCTCCGGCGGGTACCTACTACGTCGCGGTGTTCCAATTGGACGATGGAACTGTGCGGACAGAGTATTGGGCGGTATCGACGACTTCACCCACGACCATTGCCGCGGTGCTGACAACACCGGGAACGGGGCTGAGCAATCTCGCGGCGACGCAGGAATATGTGAATGCAGCGGTGGCGCCGCTTGCGGTAGACGCGAGGGTGGTACATCTCGCGGGAACGGAAGAGATCACCGGGAGCAAGCAGTTTACTGTGCCCCCTTCGCTTCCAGCACCGTCGGGACCTAATGACGGCGCGAACAAGGGTTATGTGGATGCAGCGGTGGCGAATGTGGGCTCGGGTGCTTACGTTGCGATAGCAGGCGGGACGATGACGGGTCCACTGACGCTGCCGGCAGATCCGGCGGCACCCAACCAGGCTGCCGACAAGAACTACATCGATAACGGACTGGCGGTGAAGGCAGACTTGGTCAGTGGGATGGTGCCAAGCGGCGAACTGGGAGCGGGGGTTGCGAGCTCCTCTACGTGCCTGAACGGGAACTCCACTTGGGGACCATGCGGCGGGGGGGCGCCCGCTGGGATTACCTATGCCACGACGGCGCTGAATTGGACACAAACCATTTCGAGTCCGCTCACGGGGGGTACGGCTGCAACGGTCACACTCACTCCTTGTCCCGTCGGGGTTGACACAACGAGCGGGGCTGGTTATCAGGTTTATGTTTCTGGCGGAGGAAACAGTGAGGCCGTGAACGTAGTGACGGCCCCCGGCGGATGCACGTCAGGGGCAACGACGGGAACGATTACATTTACACCGTTCTATTCTTATGCGGCTGGGTACACGATTGGGTCGGCTTCCTCCGGCATTCAAGAGACGCTGAACGCGGCTTGCGGCACCGACCCGACGCCGTGGAGAAATAGCCTGTGCAATGTGACGATTCCGGCGAATGGCCCGGGCAACCCGCATTCGGTCAACACTTACAACATTTATGGCACGATTTACCTGCATTCTAATCAGTCTGTCTTAAGCGGGTATGGAACCTCGCTCAACTGCCTGGGACGAGGAGCGTGCCTGCAACTTGGCGATCTAGTGAGGTCGACCGACTTCTCGAATAACACGGTTGAAGGGTTGAGCTTCCGAACGCCAACGGCGTACTGGTCGAACCCGGCATATGCGGGAGTCGCGATCGTCCAGACCCAGAGAGCTTCGCAAGTGGTGACGATCACCACGGCGAGTCCACACGGATTTCGCGTCGGCGATATGGTGACTGGCCTATTCACCGACAGCAGCGCTTATTGGGGCGACGCCACAGTCACGGCAGTCCCGAGCACGACATCGTTCCAGTATGCCCACCTGGGAGCCGATATCCCCGCGCAGGCGACGCCGGGCGTCGTTGCACTGGCGTACGAGGCAGTGTTGGACAACGCATTGAATAGTCACCTCGTCGACATTGCCTATGATGCCGTTGGCGAAAATGGGGAGTTCAATAACTTTTTCGATTTATGGGACGACGAGAATGCCACCATCGATCATTTCAATAACCAGGGGATCTCGCTGAATCATAGTGCGAACTGGACGGGTTCGTTCGTGTTCTCCGCGGGAAACCAAAAGCAACAGATCGCTCCGGTGATCACGCTGCGAGATTCCAGCATCACGGCCAACTCATCGAATGGGGTCACCGACTACAACTCGAACGGACTGTACATCGAGAATACGGTGATCCAGGCGAGCGGGCTTTGGCAGGTCTATTCGTCGAACACGAAAGGAAACTACCAGGGCGCATACATTAAGAATCTCTATACCGAGAGCAACACGGGGCTCAACCCGCAATCCCCAGCGCGTTCTCCGTACCCGGGACTTGGGATTGCGGGGCTGATTGCCGGGGCGTCGAGTGGGGCGGCGAGTTTTCAGGTTGCGGGCAATGGCGGACCGGGAGGAGCGTTCGTATCGGGGGGAACGGGTTCGACACCCTACACGTACTACATCGTGATCAATGACACGACGGCGGGCACACAGAGTTCGCCCCTGCAGGTTTTGAACTGGCTTTCAACGGGCAGCGATACAATTCCGGTCAACTGGCCCAGGGTTGCTAACGGGGCCGACGTCATCACGTATGACGTTCTCCGCATGACGAGTCCAGGAGGAATCGGGCAAAATCTAGATTATCCTTACTATGGAGGTTGCCCTGGCGGGTCGGGGGGAACCTGCGGATACGTTGCGAAGGGTCTATCTCAGTCTTCAGCCTGCTCGGGTGGATTCGTCTGTAGTTATACAGATAGCGGATCGGCGTCGACATCGGCATACACAGTTCAGATCGGAACTTACTCGGGCAATCTGGCTTTCTGGCCGGGCGGGTTAGTCTCGGTAGGTAACATTGCGACAGTAGACAATGAAGTGCGGAATCCGGTTGGAGTTGGACTTAGCGGCAATCCGATCCAGACGGCCAAGCAGTGTTCGGCTTATGGTTTAACATCGCCGGGCGGCTACACGAGTTGTGTTTCGAGCATCACGGCGCCTCCGGGAGGGGGAGTGCAGAACCAGTCTGCGACGATCCTAACGGATGGCGGCGCGACTGGGGGCGGTCAAGCTTTAAGTAAAGGCAGACTGACTTTCTCGAGCACTCCTTTTTCAAGTATTGCTCCGCATCACATCATCACACTCATCGATTCGCAGCCGGCTTTGACTCAAGCCACACCGGGGTATCGCCCACTCGCGAGCGGGAATGACACCTGGATTGGGACCGATGTGCCGAGCGGAGGAACGGGAATTGGTTCCGGACAGCTTGCTTTTGGGGCTCCGGTGTCGATCACGAATTATATAGGTCAGACGGGGGACGGAATTCACGCCAACTGGCTGGAGAGGCTGAGCGCGTCATTGAAAGAATTTAATGTCGCGACTAAGTTCGACCAGAGCGTCACAATCGCGGGACTTACGAATGGATGTTTGAACATAGTATCGGGTTTGATCGCGTCGACGGGCAGTCCCTGCGGAACGGGCGCGGGTGGAGGGAATGTCAGTTCGGTGTTTGGGCGCACGGGAGCGGTGGTGGCGGTGAGCGGCGATTATACGGTGTCGCAGGTTACAGGAGCGGCGGCGGATGCAGCGGTGGTGCATCTGGCAAACACGGAGACGGTCACGGGAGCGAAGACCTTCACGAGTAATGTGGCAATCAGCGGGAACCTGGTATTGCCGCAGGGGAGCGGGTATGTTCCGGCGGTCGGCGGCATTGGACTGGATACCGCAGCTGGACTGCCGGTAGTTAACATTGGTGGAACGAACCAGCAGATTGCGCTTACGAGCTCGAACATCAGTGGGCAAGCGGGAACGGCTCTTGCGCTGGCGGGTGTTCCGACGCAATGCGCAGGTTCGTTTGCGACGGGAATTGCGGCCAATGGAAATGCGAATTGTTCGACGGCTGACGTAGTGCAGTTAGCCGAAACGGCACAGCCTGGGGGGATTCCTAACTGGGGCGTGTTTTGGTTTGATGCGGCGACGCATACGCCGCGGGTGATCGAGAACAATGGACAGCCGATGCAGCTGGGGCTGACGAATTTGTTTAATACAGATCCGGGCGGAGATCCGGCGGACAATCTGGAAGAATATAACCTGGGCACGAGCGGAGTGCAGGCGACGGCGCAGAGTTTGCGCGTCTATTCGACTTACAACAAGAACGCGGGCGCGTGGCAGCGGACTTCGCTTGGATATGACACGACGGATAATTATGCGGTTTTGCGGAGCGAGAATTCAGCGTCGGCGTCGGCCCCGGGACTGGGATTTTGGATAGGAAGCGGGCTGAAATGGGTGATCGATGCGGCGGGTAACTCTAAGCCGTGGACAGATAATTTGTTGAACTTGGGCAGCGATAGCGGGAATGCGGCTAAGAGCATTTTTGCGAAGACGTCGTTTAATTCGGTGGTGTATGGACGGGACGATTTTGAGATTCCGAATGACGGGTTGACGGGAACGGTGGTGAATGAATTGGCGGTACTGAATGCGAATAGTCCTTCGCAGGCGGTGGTGGCGGGCACGGCATCAAGCAATGGAGTAATCGGGGTGGTGCAAGGAGGCGCGGGGAAGAGCGGGAACGCAATCCTTACTTGGCACGGCTATGCGTATTGCATTTTCGACAATGCGACGGTTGCGGGAGATGCGGTGGTGGCGAGCACGAGCGTTGCCGGCAATTGTCATGACGCGGGGGTGGGCGCGCAGCCTTCGACGCAGTTGATTGGGTATGTGGATGTTACGAATGCTACGGCGGGGCAGACGAATGGGATGCGGGTGGGGTTGCAGGCGGCGCAGGGCGGGGGCGGCGGCGGAGCAGTTAGTTCGGTATTTGGGCGTACGGGCGCGGTGAGTGCGGCGACAGGGGATTATTCCGTGGGACAGGTGACGGGGGCGGCGGCGGACGCGGCGGTGGTGCACCTGGCGGGAGCGGAGACGATCACGGGGGCGAAGACGTTTGCGAGTAATGTGACGGTGAGTGGGAATTTAAATGTGGCGGGAAACATTAATCAGACGGGGAGTGGTCCGACGCAGTGGTCGGGACAGGAGTGGACGGGAACGGCGGTGACGGTGCCGAGCGGGATGGCATTTTCGCTGGGGGTGGGAGCGGATAGTGTGTTCCGGTGTCAACTGGCGAGTGGGGCGTCGTGCATGCCGGGTGGCGGGAGCATGGTGTATCCGGGAGCGGGGATTGCGAGTTCGACGGGAGCGGGGTGGGGGAGTTCTTATGGGACGTCGGGGGGCGGGAGCACGCTGGCGTTGACGGCTTCGCCGGTATTCACAGGGACGCCGACGGTTCCGGGATATGTGCCGGTAAGCACGACGGTGAACGGGCATGCGCTGGGTGCGAATGTCGCGGTGTCGGCGTCGGATCTGACGACGGGGACGCTGCCGCATGCGCAGTTGCCGGTATTGTTGAGCGGAGACATTCCGAACAATGGGGCGAATACGACGGGGACGGCGGGGAACCTGGGCGGGCCGGCGACATTGCCTTCGGGAACGGTGTTGCCGGGTTATGCTGCTACGGCGACTCTGGTGAGCGGCAACTACACGAAGGCAACGGGCGCGGGAGCAATTGGAGATTCCGGTGTGGCGGCTGGACCTTATGCGGTACCGTGGGCAATTTCATCGTATACGGGTGGCTCTACGACGGCGTCGTTCAACAGTGTCAACGGCAAGGCCCAGCTTTGGGGATTTGGGCTGACGTTCGCGGAAGTCACGACACAGTTCAGTTATTACGTGCAAACCGCGGATACGGGGAACTGCAGTTACGACATTGGCATTCTGAATACATCGGGGAATGTTGCGGGGTCAGGCAATGCTCACCTTGGCAATACGGGCGCGGCGGCGGGCGGATTTAATTCTGTCGGTTGGCACACAACGGCGTTGGCCGGCAGTTCGATGTTGCAACCGGGGAAATACTATGTTGCGCTGACGGCGAGCGCGACCAGCGGCTGCGCGGTGTTGGGCGCGGGCAGCATGCCGACCTTCCTGAGCAACACGGCAGAGACGGTGAGCTCGGGCGGCACCTTGAACAATGGGATCACGATACCGGCGGACGTTTTGGCCGTGGGCGCGGTGCCGAGCATCTATCTACGGTAAGGCGACGACAAGTGATAGTTAAATTCCAGAATTGATCTCTTCAATCAGGGCGTTAGTCCTCAAGGGCTAAAGCCCGTTTTTCTTTGAGCTGATAGCGGCACGACTGAAGTCGTGCCCTTCCCAAAACTGTTGATGGGACCAGCTCCAGCCTCGCTCCGGCGAGGCTTTTTTTATTGAAGTCTGAGGATAATGAGCGGCCATGATGAGCTCACGACGCCATACACAACTCGCCACCGCGCTGCTCGGGCTGGGACTCGCCTGGGCGAGTCTGGCGCACGCTACGAACTACTACGTGGATTGCAATTACGGTTCGAATGGGAATGCGGGGACGAGTCCACAACTGGCGTGGCGGACGCTGCTGGAGGTTGGGATCTCGAGCTTTCAGCCGGGCGACACGATCAACCTGCTGCGGGACTGTACCTGGAATGAAACGTTGACGCCGCCTTCGAGTGGGACGAATCCGGCAACGGGCGGGGCGCTGATCAAGATCGACAGTTATGGGAATGGGAAAGCTCCGCATTTGACTGGGTCTATGCCGATCGCGAACAGGTGGTGGACACCGGTGGGGAATTCGAACGTGTGGGCGGCGACGCTCTACTCGGGCACAAGCGGGCTGGAGACGGTGGTGCAATGCGGCACTCGCGGGTTCTACTGCCTGACGCAGCCGCCCACGCAGCTAGAGTATGTGCGGTTCGGGACGGTTTGGGGGACGGCGCAGGCCAGCCAGGCCGCACTGAGCGAGGATCGGGATTTCTGGTACGACGCGACGAATTTCATTCTGTATGTGTACAGCGCGGGAGGCAATCCGGCGTCGCATTACTCGATGGTTGCGCCGATTGTGCTGAGCGGGGAGACGCTGCTGAATTTGAAGAACGTGTCGTGGCTGGAAGTGCAGCATCTGCAGATGGACTGGTTCGATGCGTATGGAGTGCAGGTGCAGGGGGCGAGCGACCATCTGTGGCTAGCGAACCTGGCCGCGAACAGTGAAGTAGAGAACAGCACGGTGCCGCTGGGTTTCTATGTGCAGCCGACGGGCACGCCGGTGGATATTCATCTCTACAACACCGACGCCAATATGAATTACATGGGCTACCGGTTCAATGGATGCAGCACGGGCGGGTGCAATTTTGAAATGAAGAACTGCCGCGCGTACGGGAACCGCACGTACGGGATCATGGACAACGTGCAGGGGGCGGTGAACTACGACTACTGCCATCTGTATGGAAATTACCTGGCGACGGCGCTGGCAGTGGATGTGGCGGGAACTCCGGGGCCGACGGCGGGAGCGCACAATGTTGCGGCGCAAACGCCGCCGTGGATTCATGAGTGGCAGCGATGGCCGGCGTATACGACGGTGACTTACGACGATCCGGGACTGGTGCTGTACAGCGATACCTACGTGAACGGGTTGCTACCTATGATGACGGCGAAAGGGGTTCCGCTGTCGATTGCGGTAGTTACGGGCGGGACTTATTCGCAGTCGATTGTTGGCGAGGTGCAAGGTTGGATCGATGCGGGATGGGACATCAATGTACATTCCGTGTCGCATCAGTACTGGAATCCGCCATCAACGACAGCCTGCGACGATGAGAATGGGCCGATTCCCTGCGATGCATTTCTGCTGGCATATGTGGGGCCGGGAACGGCAACGCTGAGCATCACGCACAACGGCGGAGGCGGAAATTTAACGCTTACAACGACGCCTTACGATGCGAATTGCTATCACTCATGGAATCTGGCTCCGGTGCTGCCCGGGGAAACGGGCGGAGCCAATCAGATCGACACCCTGGCGAATATTGTTCCGACGCTGCAGCAGGAACCGGATTGCTATGCGGTGGATGCGACGGCTTACGACAATCAATTCGCGAAGGCGCGGGCACACGCGGTTTCGCTGGCAGACACGTTGTCGAGTTTAGACGTACCCGGGCCGATGACACTGCCGGGCACATTACCAGCGGCATCCGATTGCACGGCGGTTGCTTCGACGCCGGGCTGCGTGCTTGACAACGAAACGAACCTGGAAAGCGACGAGATGACGTGGGCGCTGTCGTGGTTCGAGGAAAGCTTTACGGGGCTGGACCCGAGCAATCTGGTGTACGTAATGCCGGGGACTTACGGGGACGCGGTAACGGAGAACATCGCGAGCGGACTGGGATTCAAGGGGGTACGCGGGACGGGCTCGCTCACTTCGACGCGGGTGTTGGGCGGCGCGGACGCGACGCTGGCGAAGGGATATGACGTGTTCAACATCCTGAGCCAAGGGGTGGTGCCGAACTACCAGAATCTGAGTTATCCGCAGATGCGGGAGCTGGTGCAGCAGGATGTTTTCAAGAATGGGTTGTGGGGACGGCCGATTGGGTATTTCTGGCATGTGAACGAATTGCGGCCAGATCAAGCGGAAAACTTTATGGACGCGCTGGTGCAAGCGGGCGCGACGCTGCGGTCGAACACGCAGATGGTGAACCTTCTTTTATCGTGCCAGGCGAACGATGCGGTGCCTTCGGGATATGTGGCGGGCAGTTATTACGTTTGTCCAGCGAGCGGGATGGAGGCGGATTTTCGACCGACGGTTAATTCGCCGGTGAGGGATGCGGGGTTGAACCTGGGAGCGGAATATCAATACGACCTGATGGGCATCAATCAGAATTCGTTCGGGACGGGCTGGGAGATTGGGGCTTACGCGTATGTTCCGGAGAGTTTGAGCGCGGCGCACTGAGGATCCGGAGTAGAGAAAGGCGTGAGGTCTCGCCGCTTGGGGGGATGCGGAGAAGTGCGGCGGCGCGAACACGATACATAGGTCCTTCGCTTCGCTCAGGATGGCAAGAAGAGTTTCAGGCGTTGCTGCACGAGAAGCTTTTGGGCGGGCGTGAGGGCGGAGTGGGGGATGGGGTTTTGGAATTTGATTTTGGGCGGGAGAACCTGTTGTATCTCGGGAAAACGCTGGATGAACCGTGGCAGTACCAAAGAGCGCAGCGAGAAGAGCTGGAGCCTGGGAGGTTATGGGAACGAAACCGACGCGATGGCTTTATTGAAAGCTTTCTGAAGATCCGGACGAAGACGGGGCAAGGGGTGTTTTTGCGGTTGAACCGGGCGCAGAGGGAATACTCGTGGCAGTGCGGGAAGAAGAATGTCGTGCTGAAAGCGCGGCAGGTGGGGATTACGACGTATGTTGCGGCCAGGTTCTTCACGCAAACGATCACGCAACCGGGGACGCTGAGCATACAGGTGACGCAGAGCCGGGAATCGGCGGAGGACATTTTCCGGATCGTGCGGCGGTTCTGGGAGAACCTGCCGGCGGAGGCGCGAGAGGGCATGCTGCACACGTCGCACCGCAATATGCGGCAGCTGGTGTTTCCGCATTTGGACAGCGAGTACTGCCTGGCATCGGCGGCGGAGAATGCGGGACGAGGGCGGACGATCCAGAATCTGCATTGTTCGGAGGTGGCGCGCTGGGGGCGGGAAGGCGACGAGGCCCTGGCGTCGTTGCGAGCGGCGGTGGTGCCGGGAGGGGAAATTGTGCTGGAATCCACGGCGAATGGAGCGGGCGGACTTTTCTACAGGGAATGGCAGCGGGCCGGGGAGACAGGATATACGAAGCATTTTTTTCCGTGGTGGTTTGACGAGGCCTATGCTGTCGAGCCGGGTGCGGACTTGTTGCCGTACACGGAGGAAGAAGAAGAACTGGTCGAGCGTCACGGACTGAACGCGGAACAGATGGCGTGGCGACGGAAGCAGTGGGCCGCGTTTCGGTCGCTGGCAGCGCAGGAATATGCCGAAGATCCGGTGTCGTGCTTCAGGGCGTCGGGAGAATGCGCTTTCGAACTGGAGGCAGTGGACCGAGCATTGCGGGGTGTGGCGGAGCCGCTGGAAGCGCGGTACAACGGACGTCTGGCGATCTGGCTGCCGACGCAACCGGGGCGGGAGTATGTGATCGGAGTGGATTCAGCGGGAGGGGGTGTGGACGGCGACTACTCGTGCGCGGAGGTGATCGATCGGGATCTGGGAACGCAATGCGCGGAGTTGCATGGACATTGGTCTCCGCGAGAGTTAGCGGAGAAGGTGGTGGAGTTGGGGAAAGAATACAACACGGCGCTGCTGGCGGTGGAGAGTAACAATCACGGGCACGCGGTGCTGGTGTGCGTGAGGAATCTGGAGTATCCAGCGGTGTACGTGCAGGGAAAGAAGGACGGGTGGGAGACGACGGTGGTGAGCCGTCCGGCGATGATTGAGAACCTGTCGGCGGCATTGAGGTGCCAGCCGGAATTGTTCAAGAGCGAGAAACTGCTGAGTGAATGCCGGACGTTTGTGAGATTTGCGAATGGGAACACGGGAGCAAGCGCGGGGAATCATGACGATTGCGTGATCGCGATGGCGATTGCGTGGGAGGTGCGAAAGGAGGCGGCGGGACGGAAGCCGAAAGCGGGAGGATGAACGGTGGCGGCGGGACGGAAAGTGAACATTTGCGATGTGGTGGCGGTCACAGGCAAGAAGGCGGCGCGAGGGTAGAGTGCAGAGCTGACGCAGACACGATCCATGCCGACAGCTGCCGTCCAACATGTGAAGCGGATGCGAGGAGGAGCGCAGAGCCACCTGATGCGCTGCGACGACGGGCACTACTATGTGGTGAAGTTTCGAAATAATCCGCAACACGAGCGTGTGCTGGCGAATGAATTTCTGGCGACGCGGCTGGCGGAGCGAGTGGGACTACCCGTGCCGGTGGCGGTGGTGGTGGAAGTGCCTCCGTGGCTGGTGGAGCACACGGAGGAACTGACGATTGTGTTGGGGAATCGGGAGATCCGGGTGGAGGCGGGACTGCAGTTTGGATCACGGTATGTGGTGAGTCCGGTGGAAGGGCAAGTGCTTGATTATCTGCCGCCCGAGATGCTGGACCGGGTGCGCAATCTAGACACGTTTGCGGGAATACTGGCGCTGGATAAATGGACGTGCAATGCGGATGGGCGGCAGGCGGCATTCTGGCGGAAGGCGCGGGAGAAGAAATATTCGGCATCGTTTATCGACCAGGGGTACTGCTTCAATGCGGGAGAGTGGACGTTTCCGGATTTTCCGCTGCGGGGAGTGTATCCAAGAAATGAAGTGTACGCGCGAGTGAATGGGTGGGCGTCGTTCGAGCCCTGGTTATCGCGGATCGAAAAGCTGGATGAGGACGCAATCTGGAGGGTGGCGGGCGAGATTCCTCCAGCGTGGTATGGCGGGTCTTGGGATGAACTGGAGGCGCTGGTGCAACGGCTGATCGAAAGAAAGACGGCGGTGAGGGAGTTGATATTGGCGTTTCGCGGGTCACCGAGGAGACCGTTTCCGGAGTGGATGAATGAAGCATAACCGTGAGCAATTCGACGGCAGGCTGCGGATGGACGGCTAATCGCCGATGGCAGAGAAGCGCCAACTCGAACTTTACCTGCTGCGATTCATGACGCATGCATTGCGGGAGGACTTCGTAACGGTTGGACTGTTGTTGCTGGAGAGCGATGGCGGATTTGCGGAAGTCCGGTTTACGCGCGACTGGAGGATGCTGCAGTGCGTGGCTCCGGACGTGGAATTGGAGTGGTTCCGAATGGCGGAGAGTGAGCTCCGAGGCAGCCTGGGCCGTTTGAAACGGCGGGAAGATCTTATCGAAATCGTGAATGAGAGATTCGGCACAATGCTCGAACTGGCCCCGACGAAAGCGGTGTTGACGGACGACCCGGTGAAGGAGATGGAAGTACTGACCTCAATGTATCTGGTTCCGAGGGAGCGAGGTGAGCGAAGTCCACAGCGGACGGGGCGGTTCGCGATCGTGAATACGATGAAAGAGGCCTTTGCCGACGCAGGTGTGCTGGAACTGATCCAGCGAGACTTGGACGTCGGGAAGTATACGGGACAGGGAGATCCGTTCCGGATCGATTTTGGATACCGGGTGGGAAATGGCGTGAGAATGTTCCATGCGGTATCGGTTGCAGCCAATGTGGATCAGGCATTGGCGCTGGCGTATCGGTACTCGCGGGTTGAGGCAGGGATGCGGCAGGAACAGTTGCAGGCCGGGTTGACGGCGGTGGTGGACCAAGAGATGGCGCTGCAAGACGAGAGGGCGCGCTTCGCGATTGGGATGCTTCAAGAAAACTTAGTGCAGGTGAGAGTGGTGGGGGAGATGACGGAAATTGCCAGCGAAGTGCGGAGGGAGTTGCGGGCGTGAAATTGGAAAGCCTGGCAGGCTGCTGAAAGTCATTTGGGCATCCAAGAGTGTGACTTAACGGCTGAATTAGGTTGCCGAAAAAGTGGTTTCGCAGGGCAGCATTCCGCCAGCGACTAGAAGCCGCACCCTTGCAAGGCAAATTCAAAACCGAAGTTTTTCCGCAACCTCTGGAGCTCGTGCCCTTCCTCGTTTTGTTCGATTGCGAAGGTTGTTTGTCACGTCGTTCCTGGCGTCCATGCCGGTGACAAAATCTTACGGATAGAGTCGGTGGAGCACGCGCGGACAAGATTATCCGCGCCGCAAATCATGGGAAGGTGCAGTGGAGCTTACGCGGGCGAGGGCGCCCGCGCCACACTAGGACAAGAGCAAGAGCGCGCTCGACGAGGAGATCCATGAACATTCGAGAAACGGTACGCGGCGCAATGCGCCGGGTGGGAGAAGTGTCTTTACGGGAATGGTTCTCGGCGAATTTGATGGCGGGTCGTGGTGGACGGCAGACGGTGGGAGCGGGGTCGAACCTGGCCCCGTTCTCTTCGCCTGCATTTGCGCGGGCGGGGGCGCCCGCGCCACACACTCTGGTGCCGAAGCCGACGCCGGCGAATCTGCGGCGGTTCGCGGAAACGCCGGTGGCGCGGCGGGCGATCAATGCGATCAAAGACCGGATTGTCGGGATGCGATGGCGCATCCAGCCGCGGCGGGGACGGGCGCTGGAGCAGATTCCCGATGGCGTGCGACGCATACAACTGCTTACGGAAAATTTCGAAGCGCCCAATCCCGACGATTCGTTCCGTTCGCTGGCGGAGCAGGTTCTGGAAGATGTAATCGTCGGAGGATTCGGAGCAATCGAACTTGACTTAGTGGAGGGATGGACCCTAGATTCCACCGACAAACTGCCATTGCTGATGTGGCCGGTGGACGGGGCAACGATTCGGATCATGACGGATTGGAATGGGCGTCCCGATTCTCCGCGGTACGCGCAGGTGACGGGATTGTTCGGAGCGGATGGGCAGATCGTTCTCAACGATAACGAGCTTAGTTACATACGGCTGAATCCGCGGACCCATACGCCATTTGGGCTGGGGCGATTAGAGGTGGCATTTGAGACGGTCAATGCATTTCTAAGTGCTTACCGGTATGCGGGACGGCTGGCGTCGAACTCGGTCGTGCAATACGCACTATGGCTGCAGGGGTTGACTCCTACTCACCACGAGCGGCTGATTCGGTGGTGGCAAGACGAGATCGAGGGCACGGGCCGTGTGCCGATCATGTCAGCGGAGACCAAGCCGGAGGTGTTGCGGTTTGCGGCCGGGACGGATGCGGACCTGCGGCTGGCGTGGCAGGAATTTCTGGTGCGAATTATCGCGAATGCGTTCGACCTGCCGGCACAGTTCCTGGGACTGGAGCAGGACGTGAACCGATCGACGGCGGGGGAGATGAGCGATTTGGGGTTCCGATCAGCGATTGTTCCGACGGCGCGTTTGATGGCCGAGTATTTGACGCGGGATGCGATCGCAAAGAGGTTGGGGTGGACGGATTTAGAGTTCGTGTTCACCGACGTCGATGCACAGGACGAAATGGAGCAGGCGCAGATTGATGAAATTCTGCTGCGCAACGGCGTGGTCACGGTCAATGAGGTACGTCGGCAGAGGGGGTTGGCGGAGATTCTCTGATCGCAGTCTTGCGGACCGCAGAGGGTACTGAGCTGTGCGACAAGGGCTAAAAGGAAGGAGATACGAGATGGGAGTTGCACTGGAGTCGATGGCGATTGAAATGCCGACGGTCCATGGTCATCCGAATCGAGCAGCATTCCGAGGAGTGCTAACGACGGTCGATGTTGCATCGGACAAGTCGCCGTCGGGAGCGCGGGGGCACCGAGTGCTGCTGACACGAAAGGCTGCTGAAGCAGCCATTCCGTCGCTGATGGGAATGGGCCTCGACTATTCGCCGGGGTTGGATCGCCATGATGCGCGGCGCAAGATTGGAGTCATCACACGAGCTGAGATTGCAGGTCGCGCGATTGAGGTTGGTGGGTTTTTGTATGCGCGAGATTTTCCGGAGATCGTCACGGAGATTGGCCGGCCGAAGCGGGCAGGAGCGGCGGGTTCGACCGGATTGGAGAGAGTCGAGCGAAATCTCCGGAACGCCAGGCCGGGGCTCGGAATGTCTTACGAGATTACGGATGCGCTGGTGGAAGACATCACAGCCGCGGTTTGGGTACTCAACCGTGTGACTTTTACTGGGGCAGCGGTGTTGAGGAGGGACAAGGCCGCGTATTGCTCGACATGGATTGAGTTGGGATGAGGGAAGGCTCGGGAAGCCCGATGCGTGAGGATTCGTTGCTGGGCTTGGGCGTGAGGGGCTGAGTGTCACAAATCATGACAAACCAAGGAGGTTCGACACAATGAATGAAGAGCTGGTGCAACAGATGATGGCAGCGGCGGCGCGACTGGCAACCGCGACGGAGACGCTGGATCGCGTGCTGGAGAAGCTGGACATGCAGCAGGAGACGCTGAATGCGAAAGTGGACCGGATCGTGGCGGCGGTGGATGAGAACAGCAGACAGACGAGCGAGCGGCACGAGACAGAAAGAGGTGGAAGCGACCTGCAACAGCGAGTCGTGCAACTGGAGAAGTCCAATGCAGATCTGAGAGCGCAAGCGTCACGAATGGCGAGGAAGACTCTGTCGCCGATGGTGTCGGCGCTGATCGGCAAGAACGAGATTGAAGGCGAACGGTTGGATCCGGGACTACTTAATAAGACGCTTGCGGCACTGAGCGTAGAGCAGAGGATCGCAGTGAAAGCGGAGTTGGCCAGGGCAGGGATGATCGACTAACAGGCCGCTGAAAAAGTGGTTGCGCCGGGAAGCACTCCCCCAGCGACTGGAAGCTGCCGTTGATGGGGCGGCAGTTGGGGCACGAGAACTCGTGCGCTTCCCAAGGCCGGCGCGAATCAGAGTTTTTCGGCAGCCGGCTAAGGCAAATGCAGGCCGCTGGTCATGCGGATGGTTAAGGGACGCGATTGGATCGCGTCCTTTTTATTGAGTGGAAGAGGACGCAAGTTCACGGGCGCGCAGTATGCGGCACTCAGCGAACAAGAGGGAAGCATTGAAATTCAATTGAGGAGAAGACATGAAAGCAAATTTTCTGGATTTGCATGCAGCAGCGGATTTTCTGGGGCCGGGCGCGATCGAAATCGATCGATATCAGACCGAAATCACGGACATCGTGCGGCGGCGTGGAGTATTCGGACAACGGATGAAGCAGGTTCCGGCGACGGGGCAACCATCAAGGTTCTTCGAAGAGACGGCCATTGCCGCACCTACGGCGAGCCAGGCGTTCGTTGATCCGCGCAACATCGTGCCGACACTGCAAGCGCCGACGCGATTGGAGCGCACGATTCCGTTGAAAGCGCTGGTATCGCAGATCAACTACAACCTGTTCGACATGGAGGTGGGCACACAGCAGAGCCAGTTTGCTTATCTGCAGGCCAAGGATCTAGCGGACGCGGTGGACGGGCTCCTGCGTACGCATGACGTGGCGCTGTGGAACGGGAACGACACATCGCTGAGCGCTCCGACGACGCCGCAGTATTTTGGCGCGATCGGACAGATTGAGGCTGGGGGCAACACCGTCACCATCGGAGCTACGGCCAGCATTGTGGACGGGCTGAAGAGCACGGTTGCGCAGATGGTCTCCAGTTCTTCGTTCGACGTGAGGCCGACGGCGATCTATGCGAATCCGGTACTGCTCGACCTGATCGACCGCGAGATGAAGGCCGAGTTCAACGTTGTTCTGTCGACGGTGCAGATCACTGGAGGGCTGACGGTCAAGGCCTTGAGCACGCAAGCGGGCGAGTTGCCGCTGATTCCGGAATGGGCGCTCCCGTATACGGGCACGCCGGGGACGGGGAATGCGGTGTTGCCGGCGTACATCGTGACGGAGGACATGATCGAGTACCACTGGCTGACGGACCCGAATCCACGGGTCTTCAAGCTGGGGCTTCCGTCCGCACTGACGACGCAGAGCGTAGTGGTGAAGTTCGGCGGCGTGGTGGTGAAGGGCGCGAACTATGCGCACTACGAAGTGTTGGTTGACCGGTAGTTGACGCCGAGCCGCTCCGCTCGCCGCAAAGAAGGCGACGAGCGGGGCGCACGGCAATCGGATGCGAGAACGGGGAATTCGATCATGAATTATTTGCAGCCATCGGAATACGAGCTGTATGGGCTGGAGGCAACGACCGCGCCGGCGTGGGTCACGGCGGCATCGGCGATTGTGGATGCTTACTGCCGAAGAGTCACATTAGCGATCAACCAGTACACGGAGAGGTTGCGAACGGAAGAACGAAGGCCGGTGCAGGTCACGTTCTTGCCGCTGGCAACGGTTGCCCCGGCGACATCGCCGATTGTTTCGGCGCGGGCCCGGTATGCGACACCGCGGCGGGGGGAATTGGAGTACGCGGAGGATCTCTGGGACATCGCAATGGCGTTTGGGATTCCGGGAACGTGGGTAGATTTTAACGTTGCGGATCTGGACGCATTTCCGGAGACGGGAGAAATCACGTTTCCGGTGAACATCATGGGATTGGAGTTCACGGAAGTAGAGATTGTTTACACAGCGGGCTATGCGATGGTTCCGGACAAGGTGAAGGTGGCATGCGCGCAATTGGTGAAGAATGCGCAGGCGACGCCGGCGTTGAATGTGAAGAAGAATGTCGCTCCGGATGGAATGCAGTTCTGGTACTTTGCCGACTCGCTGGTCGACGACACGGTGAAAGAGCTGCTGGCGTCATTTGTGGCGCAGAGAGTGGGATAACCAATGACGGGAATTTCTGGAGCGGCGGCGGCGCGAGCAGCGGATGCCATGTTGAAGACACTGGGTGGCACGGAAGTGATTCTGTTGTTCGCAGCGGCAGGATTGCCGGGCGAGGGTGTGGCGGAACTCGGCCTGGTGGACCCCGGCGTGGAACAGGCATTGATCGCACCGGTCATTGTTCGGGAGTTGACCACGGAGACGAATGGTCCACGGCGGCACATCGAGGTGCTGGCGGGACGATCAACGATGGCGGAACAGGTGAGCCAACGAAACGTGGCTTCGGCGGAAGTGTTGTTCGAGACCGCGCTCGGCTTGGTGTATCGCGGAGAAGTGTTTCACATCCAGGGATTCGTGGTGGAGCGGTTGGCTGGGATCGCATACCTCTACCGGGTGGCAGCGATGGCGTAGGGGCTGTCAACCATCGAGTCAGCGGAGGGAAATTCAGTGCCGACGGAAAGCATTTCGCCAGCGGCTGAAAACCGCAGTTGATGATGGCGCTGAGTTACGGCACGAGTGGAGCTGGTCCACCCCGATCGTGCCCTTCCCAAATTCGACGCGAAATAGATTTTGGCGGAGTCTGCCAGAGATTTTCCGGAGCGGACACTTACCAGAAACGGGATGGGAGAGTTATGCAGGCAGCGAAAGACAGTTTCTACATGGCGCTGCGGGCGCGTTTGGCGGCTTTGAATCCGCTGCGCACGATATTGATTGACGGGGCGTCAGTGCCCGCGATCCTGGTTCGCGAAAACATGGAACCACAGTTCAAGGAAGCACAGCAGGGGGTTTTTTATGTGGACTTTGGCGAGATTCTGATTGCAGAGAGCACGCGTCCGATGCTGGGACTGGATTGTCACATCTGGTATGCCAGCGAAGGGAGCGGCGGAACGGGAGTGGACCGCGGGCGGATGCTCGCGGAGATGGACGCGGAACTGCTCGAGATTTGCGATCCGCCACATACCGAGATGGTCGACTACAGCCAGACTCCAACCGTCGATTTGGGATCGGGAATTTTCTGGACCGTGCCGGTTTTGGGAAACGCGGCGGGGGATCTTTCGATCCAAAAACAACAGTGGAGCGCGGGAATTGCGCGAGTGGATCGTTACGCGGAACTGAGAATTTATTTTTTCTTGCCCGAGGCGACGGCATGACGCGGGCAGGGTTGCGACCGATTACACGGCAGACGCGCGCATACTTTGCGCCGGTGAATCGAGCGAGCGGTCCGACGGCGATCTTCGACCCTTCCCAAAACAGCGGGTTTCAGCTCGATGCTCCACCGGCGCCGTGGATCGATTTAGGTTGGATTGAAAATTTCCAACGCACGAGCACGGCGCAGATCGAACCTTTGACGGGAGGAGCGGCGGGTGCGGTGTCAGCGCAGGCGCGGCGCGGGTTGGGAGCGCGGGTCGATTTCGAGTTTCGGGACTGGGGGAAGATGCAGATGGCGCTGGCGGGAGGAGCGGAGCACATGAACGTGCTGGCCACGAATCCGAGCGCGGCGCCGGAAGGGTCGGGTGGAATCCCGTTGACGGCGGTGCCTTTGCTGGCAGGCTCGACGGCAATGGAGCTGGTATTGGGAGCTGGGGCGGTGTCGGGGTTCCAGTCTGGCGAATTGGTGGCTTGCGATGTGGATTACGAACAGCAAGCCGGCTATGTGGGGACCGGCATTGCGGCAGCGTATGTGAGCAATGCCGGGGACGTGCAGAACGATGCCAATTATGTGCGGCGCGTGACGTTTAATGTGGGCCGGGTCGCGATGGTAACCGCGACATCGTTGCTGCTCGCACAGCCGTTGCCGGGAGGAGCGCCGGCGGACGGAGCCTCGGTGCAACAGGTGATTGCATTTGTGGACCGGGAGGGCGGCGCGTTTCTGCAACAGTGGTCCGGCTTGTTTGTGGCGGAGAACGAATCCGGCGGACGGGTGTGTTTTTACTATCCGATTTTGAGTCCGTGCACGGCGAAGCCGGCATGGGGGCGGGAAACATCGGTGGAGATTCAAAAACCAATTGCGGAGTTGGCGCTGCAGGCATCGTTTACGGCGCTGCCAACCGTCGACATCAACGATGGAGCGGTAGTGCTCTGCTACCGGAGTTATTTTCCGGCTGGGGGAGCGGCGGTCTACTAGCGAGAGTCTGAAAACCTGGAACCACGGGGCACCCCCATAGCGAATCAGACATTCCCAGAATGCGAATGTTGATGCCGCGCACGAACTTATTCACTCAAGCCAACAGTGCAACAACGCGGGATAGCGGAGCTTGCGATAGATCATGAAATTAACGATTGACAACCTCGACGGGCTCGGACCGCGGGACTACACGGAATTCGTGGATACGGGCAAGCATCCGAACCTCGTGCGGAAGTTGAATAGCCCAGCGGCATTGACGTTCGGGTTAGTGGGTGGGCTGACGGGGGTGTCAGTTCCGTCGATCGGTGGCCGGGTACTGCTCACCTGGCGCAGCGGCGAGGATCTGTTCAGCGGGTACATTTTGCAGACGCCCGCATATCAATATCAGGGGTGGGCAGATCAGGGTCCGGTCTATCGATATGAAATCGAGGCGTTGAGCGATGTGATGCTAATGGACCGGAAGGCGCCGCCGGCGCATCCTCCGTTTGTAGACCGGAGCGCCGGCAGCGCGTTCGACCAGTTGACGGCGGCGGCGTTGCCCGGATTGTTTGACGTGAGCGGCGTCGAGGTGGGCGATCCGATTCCGTATTACAGTGTTGACCCGGCAAAACGATGGACGGCATCGGCGGCGGAGATATCGCTGTTGGCAAGATGTGCTTATCGCGACGACAACGGCAAATTGTTTCTTGCGCCGCTCGGGGCAAATCTCTACGAACTGGCGGAGAACACCGTGACGTTTTCTCCGAGCGATCTGCAACTACAGAGTGTGAACCGACTGGTTAACGATCTGACAATCCTGGGGCCGCTGGAGCCGGCCGCGCATGTGAAGGATTACTTCTGCGGCGATCAAGTCACGAGTTATTTCTATTTATCGCAGAAGCCGTTTACCCGCAGCAGTTCGGTGGCGCTGTACGATCGCGTGATTCTCAATGAGACTTACACAGAGCTGGACCCGACGCACTGGAGCGTAACCGATCCGCTCGGCGTGATTACGGTGAGCAACGGAGAGTTACAGGTTGCGGGTGGAACCGGAGTCGATGGGCAAACGCTGGTGAACTTCATCGAGCAAGTCGAGCTAGGTGGAGCTACGACGATGGAGCATGGAGACGTTGTTTTCAATGCGGCGTCGGACGGAGTGATTGGGGGTTTGTATGCGGGATCGGTTGCGATCGCAGGGTGCCTGGCGGGATTTCGCATCACGCCAGCCGGAACGAACTGCAGTATCCAAGCACTGGTGGCAGGCGGCGTGACCGGCAGCGTTCTTGCGACACAACCAGGGCACCACTACGTGTTCACGACAGTCTTGTATCCGACGGAGGCGTACCGGATGGAACAGGTGTTTCACTCTTCTCTCTACCCGTCCGGGTCGCCGCGAGGGGGAGGGGCGGTTGCCGGCGACGTGCGGATCGTGCTCGAGGTGCAGGACATCGATCCGACGAATCCTGAGACGCAAGTTGCGCCGGCCACGGTTTTATTCGACGACGTTGTCGCGAACGCGCCGGGGTTCTGCACGTATTCGCTCATCAATGCGAGTGACTTGAGGTGCTCGCTGGCATTTACTTATCTATGGCTACCGGTCGATGCGCAGGTGCGCGGAACGCTGCCGGGGGAAAACACGGTAACGCTGCAAACGGGATCGTTGCTGGACGGCGCGCAGTGCCAGGTCACGACCGCGCCAGCGCTGGAATTTTATCCAGGGTACGTACCCGCTGCCAACGAATTGATCGAAGTTCGTTATCGCGGGCAAGGGCATGCAGCGGCACGGGTGGTTAACTCGGCCAGCATTGTGGCTCACCAGCATGAGGGAGACGACGGAGTGTGCGGGAGCGTGCGAGAGATTGGGTTGCCGGTTCCGCGCACTTCGGCGGATTGCGAAACGGCGGCGCTGGCGTTGCTCGATGACGCGGGACAGGGATGGAGCGGGGAGTATCAGGCGTGGAGCCAGAACTTGCCCGGAGGGGCGGCGGACATTTTTCCGGGAGACGGGCTGGCCGTGAACGTGGCCTCGCGGAAAGCGACGTTCACAGGAATTGTGCGCGAAGTGGACGTGCAGATTCTGGATATTGGCGGCGAACACAGCCGGTACACGCTGCGATTTGTGGATGCGGGAGATCCGTCATTGGATTTTGCTTTTGTAACGGCGCTGATGAAGCAGGCCCAAGCGCTAACGCCGATCGATGTGACGCAGGTGGGGAGTTACTACCTGGCCGATCTCAGCGACGCGGCGGTCACGAATGTAACGGGGACGACGGTAACGATCGACGTTGGATTCACTCCGGTGGCGGGCGGTGGAATCGAGGCCAGGTACTCGGATGAAGGGTGGGGAATCGGCTACAACGGCAACCTGGTGGGACGTTTCACGAGCGGGAGCTTCACGCTCACGCGGTATGCGAGGGCACAAACTTACTTCCTGAGAAGTTATGACGGCAGTTACCCGCCGAGGTATTCGCGATATTCGACGGCCCTGCATGTTGACTATCCGCGATGAGACGCGCCAACGATGAAATTAAGAAGAATGTGGCAATGAACGAGAACGATTCGCAAACTACGCTGTTTGTGCCTTTACCGGTGGTTCAATTTGTCGACCGAGCGCTTGAAGCCGAGCGGAAGTGGGCGCAAGCCGAATTTTGTCGACGGGATGCCGAGTTGCAAGCCCACGCTCAAATGGACATTTTGCGGCACGAGACGGGGGACGCCCGGATTCAAAAAGCCGACGAGGTACTCGACCATCGACTGGAAGAGATGAACAATTTTCGGGCGCAGATCAACCAGGAGCGCGTGGACTACCTGCGGCGCGACATGTATGAGCGCGAACACGATTCTTTGTCAGAGCGGGTGAAGACACTGGAAATTGTGCGCGGCGAGCAAGCGGGAAGGACGGCGGCCTACGCGTCGACGGTTGGATTTGTGGTTGTTGTGGTGCAAATCGCGCTGCACTTTTGGAAATGAGGGAAGCACGCCGCGGGGCGGGGGGACGAGAGGAGATGCCGTGAGTTTCAAGCATGCAAACGTTCATCGTGAATTCGTGGAATATTCCGAGAGTCAGTTGCTCCACATCGTTTCGGTGTATTCGAACCCATACCGGTGGCAACGGCGACGAGAAGCTTTCCATGATTTTCGATACCACGTGGAGGCGAGTCCGAACGTCGTGCTGCATGTGGTGGAGGTGGCTTTCGGAGATCGACCGCACGAAGTAACTCAGGCCGACAATCCCCTGGATGTGCAACTGCGGACGGACTCGAACCTTTGGATCAAGGAATGCGCGATCAACGAGGGCGTGCGGCGGTTTCCGGCTGATTGGAAGTACGGGGGCTATGTAGACGGGGACTTCCACTTTACGCGGCACGACTGGGCGCTAGAGGCGATCCACATGCTCCAGCATCATAGTTTTGTGCAGTTATTCAGCACTTATGCGGATTTGACCGGGGAAACGACGACGAGTGATCACGGGCATCGTCCTTACCGGATGAGTACGAGTTTTGCGTGGAATTACATGCACCAACCTGATTTTTTGTCATCCCGGCGAGCGCGGCGGGGATTCAGCGACAGCTATAGGAAGGCTGAGCAGCCTGGCGCGAGGGAGCATGGGGGAAGTTTTCCCTTTGGGTATGCTCCGGGAGCAACCGGGGGTGCGTGGTCGTGGCGACGGGATGCTTTCGATACGGTTGGTGGCATGCTCGACACCTGTGTTTTAGGCAGCGCGGATTGGCACATGGCTTTCGGGTTAGTGCAGGCGACCAATGTGGCGGCGGAAATGAAAAGGTGCACGCAACCGTACGTGGAATCGGTGTTGAATTGGCAGGCGCGAGCGGCGAAGTTGAATAGTGTTGAGGGGCGGTCGCCGATGGGGTGCATCGACAACTTTGCGACGCATGCATTTCATGGAAGCAAGGCGCTGCGGGCCTATGGAGAGCGGTGGGGGATTTTGAAGAAGTGGGATTTCAATCCGGGGACGGATATTGCGCGCGACTGCCAGGGGCTGTGGCGATGGACGGGAAATAAGCCGGGGCTGCGCGACGACGTGGCACGATATTTCGTCGAACGCTCAGAAGACGGGCCGGCGCTTCTTGGGGAAACGCCGCTGGTTTGAGGGAAATGGGGTGATCGAAGGAGACTCCGATGCAGTATCTGCCAAGAGCGAATACAACGGGGGTGCACGGAGGACTTCAGGGACTGAGTCAGAGCTCTCGTGAGCCCGACACCCCTGCCATCCCGAAAATGTGTGGGGGAGCAGGGGTCCCCCGCTTCGCGAGGGATGACAAAAACTTTAGGGTCACTAGCCGACTTCCTCGCTCCAATGTTCGAGCGTCTTTTTGACTACGACCATGAACTGGTCGGCGAGAGCGCCGTCGATAATGCGGTGATCGTAGCCGAGCGTGAGGTGAACGACGGAGCGGATGGCAATGGAGTCGGCGCCATCCTTGTCGGTGATGACCATGGGCTGCTTGGTGATGCCACCGACGCCCATGATGGCGACGTTGGGCTGATTGATGATGGGCAGGCCGAACACGGCTCCGAACTGGCCGGGGTTGGTGATGGTGAAGGTTGCGCCTTCGACGTCGGCGGGCATGAGTTTCTTGGAGCGGGCGCGCTCGCCGAGATCGGTGATGCCGCGCTGGAGTCCGAGGAAGTTGAGTTCATCGGCGTTCTTGAGGACGGGAACGATAAGTCCCCAATCGAGGGCGACGGCGATCCCGGCGTTGACGTGCTTGTGGTAGCGGACGCTATCGCCTTCGAGCGACGCGTTCACAATGGGATATTGCTGCAGGGCGATGATGGCTGCGCGCACGAAGAATGGCATGAAGGTAAGACGCGCGCCGTAACGCTGTTCGAATCCGTTCTTGAGCTTGTTGCGTAAATTGACGATGCGGGTCATATCCACTTCGAACATGCAGTGGACGTGAGCGCTGGTGCGGCGCGATTCGACCATGCGCTGCGCGATGATCTTGCGCATTTGCGACATGGGCACGAGATCGCCGGGGACGACGGCTGGCGGCGGAGCTGAGGCTGGACGGGTTGCGGCGGCAACGGGAGCCGCGCTGCGCTGCCCAACGAAGTCGAGGACGTCCTGCTTGGTAACGCGGCCGCCGGTGCCGGTGCCGGTGACAGAAGCGAGATCCACATTGTGCTCGCGGGCTAGCTTGCGAACGAGCGGAGATGAGCGAACGTCGGAAGCTTCTTCATCGTCAGCGAGGCTCGGAGCGGCATTGGCGGAGGCCGGAGCAGGGGCCTGCGTCGCCGTTGGCGCGGGCGTGGAGGCTGCCGCAGCTGGAGCGGCGACCTTGGCGGGGGCGGGGGCGGAGGCGGCAGCGCCATTGCCGTCACCAATTAATCCGACAACAGTGTTGACCTGAACGGTGTTCCCTTCGGAAACTTTGATTTCCTGAAGGACCCCGCTGGCGGGCGCGGGAATTTCAGCGTCGACCTTGTCGGTGGAAATCTCAAACAGAGGTTCGTCGCGCTGGACCTTGTCACCGGGCTTTTTCAGCCATTTGGTGATGGTTCCCTCGAATATGGATTCGCCCATCTGGGGCATGACTACATCAGTCGGCATAATTCCCTTTCCGCGACATCCGGGCACTCCGGCGGGTTAAGACCAAACCAACATTATAACGAAGCAGGGCACGAAGTTCCGAAAGAGCGCGAGTGCGGGTTTGCCGCGATCTAATTTGCTCACCACTGAGTCACAGAGGCACGGAGAAACCCTACTGCCAGGCAAAAACGCTGCGCTTCTGGCTGCCACCGGGGATTCGTCAAGAATTCTCCTGAGCTGTATTGCATAACAATTCCCAGTTTTTTGTGGAGTGAAGAACGATGAAAACAATAGCGGCCGTTGTGATCGAGATGATGCTACGAGCGATGGCAAGAGTAACGCTCCGCAATAAGACATTGGCTCGACCCTGTGCCCATCTGCTTTTGCAGGCAACGGGATGCATCGTGATCTTATTCTTGTTGGGTTATACGGCGGTGGCACAGGTCGCGTTCTCGGGTACAGCGGCATTTTCCGGTGAGAGCCAGTCTGGATTCTTATCCAATCTTCCCCAGATGTTTTTTGCCGCGCTGCCGGTGAACTGGGTGGACAACACGACGTGCAATCCTCCTGGCGGCGTGTTCGATACGACTGTCATCCTGGGAACCACCAACAATATCGGCCCGAACGATTCCGGAGAAGCGGTGGGGCAACCCTATGCGCTGACGCCAGCAGGCCTGGTTGACGCGATGAACAACTGGCGCGACAACGCTGATAACGCCTCGCAGACTCCGCACTTTGCCGACAAGTGGTGGCTGATTGAAGTTCCCGCAGGCACGGTTCTTGTGGGAAATACATTTGACGCTAATGGAGCTGTTATCAGTCTGCCGGGAAAAAACAACGGCAACACGGAGCCAGCGAAGTGCCTGGTGATCCAGTCCACGACGCCGCTTCCGTCCGGCCAGATGGTATGCGGACATGGACTGCCTGGGTTCGGGGGCGCGCGCAATCCCGGCTGCACATCTCCCAACGACAAAGCGAGCATGTGGACGGTGGAACTCGAGGGTGCGACGCCGGGCGCTCCGCTCTCGACTGACGGTGCTGGAATTCATGCTGGAGCGGACCTGTCGAATCCTTCGTTCTGTCCCAACTCCCCAGTCAGCGGGCAACCTTTCTGCTGGACCAACCACGTAGTGGTGCGGGATGTGGAAATCACGGCCTATCCCGGCAGCGCGCAATCGGGCGCGGGAAAGGCGTTTTACGGATACAAGGCGGACTCCAATCTTTATGGAGCCAATCCGTGCTCGATGGCGACGCCCTGCATCGCGCCCGACCACATTGGCCTGGACCGCTATTACATCCACGGATGGGATCCGGGCGATCCGGGACAGCCGGCGGGAGCTTGTTCGTATTGGACAAACACGGGAACGGTCACGACCTCGGCTTCGGGCAGTAACACACTGGTTACGCGGGCAACGGGCACTTATTACGGAATGACCTTCGCGGCCGGCTCTCCGGTGACGATCAATGGCAGCACATACACCATTGTGGACGACGGAACGCTCGCCGAAGGCTTACAGAACGGGACGCAGAACAAGCAGTTTGTGGTGTCGGGAACGGGGCTGGGAGCGGGGACTTACAGCCTGAGCGAATCGAATCCGCCGTGGAAGGATTCCGCCGGGACATTTCACTTCAACTACGGTGGCGGAACTCCGGTAGCGGGATGCGGGGACGACATGGTGGATGGAGTGGTGTTTGAAACCGACTACGGCTGGAGGCAGAACGGATACATCGAGAAGATCCATTGGTGGCAGAGCGAGTCGCACGCGTCGCTGCAGGGATTCTCGAAGGGTCCGTACAAGGACGTCAACAATTGGGAAGAGGGTGGATCGGGCGGCTGGTTCAATGGGGGAGGACCCGTCGACCAGAATGGCGGGCCGGAGGACGATGACGAAATCCGGCGCAACTACCAGGGCCGCGACCTGAACTATAAGTACCTGACGGGAGGGTCGGGGAATAGTCCGGGACCGCCGTTTGGATGCGGACCGATCTCGACCGGGCCCGACGCAGCCAACACTTGCCCGATGAGTTGGGCGGTGAAGAACACGTTGGAATTGAAACTGGGGGTCCGGGTGCTGATCGACGGCAATATCATCGAGAACTCGTGGGCCGATGGACAGACGGGATGGGATGTGGTGACGGGGGCGAGGACGTGTTCCGGGGGCGCTTCGTGCGGCATCTTCGATCCGGTGAGCGGACTGCCGCTGACGGCTATTAACAATGTGCGCTTCTCGAATAACTGGTTTCGCAATGCTCCATCGTTTGCGACGACGGGAGCGGGTTCGAACATCACGCCGGGAGATGGCGGCGGAATCAGCCTTGCGCAGAACTCGATGGACTACATCAACAACCTGGGGTCGAACATCAACGACACGAACCAGAATGGAAACCCCAATTATCAATGGGCTTACGGCGGGGGGGGCGATAAGTACACCTGCAACATGTCCTATACAGGAACGGGGCCCTATACGGTTGTGGGGAATTGCATGCCTGTCCAGATCGACAACTCCGGGCACATTCTGGGAGTGAGCACGAATGCCAGCGGCCAGGTGCAAGTTTTCATTGCGCTACGGCAAGACCCGATCCTGTGTCCGGCGGGGAGTTGGAGCAGCACGGTCAACTATGGCTACGGAACGATCGTGCTTTACGCTTCGACGTACTACCAATCGTTGATGCCGGGAAACAGCGGCAACAGTCCGTCGTCAAGCCCGGATTGGTGGAGCAGCGTTGGAAGCTCTTACGAGACGGCTTGCCAGAATGCGGGGCAAACGCTGGTCATTAACGCCACGTCCGATATTCCTACCGGATGGGCGGGAACGTATACGATGGGCGCAAGCTATCAGAACTGGAATCCTGACGGCACGGGCGGCACGGGTGGCACGGTCACATCCGGGCATCCGGTGATCGTGAGCAACGAGGCGGCCGCGGTCGGAGCCAACCAGACGCTGTGCAATAACTCGACGGGAATTCCGGCGACTTGCTCGGCGTTGCTCGATCAAGGCTCCAACACCGACATCACGTTTGCATCGCAAGGATCGCGCATTCTGAATCTGTCGGTCGGAAGCGGAGTCTACGCCTATAACTGCAGCGCCAGCGGATATGCGGTGGGCGGAACTCCGTCAACCAGCACGTATGCGATCGCGCCTACGACTCCGGCGAGTTTGAATGTCTACTACGAGGTAGCAACGCAGCCCGCAGCCGGAAGTGCAACGTGCACGATCAACAATATCGCCGGATCGCCGCAAAATGTGAGCGTACAAAACAACACGTTCCTGTCGCCGGCGCGGTTTGCGATCCAGACGGACTACTCGACGCAGCTTTACATCAACAACTGGTTCTTCAACAACGTGTTCGCCGATAACGATCCGAGTTATGGGTCTGACCTGTTCTGCAACACGGCGGACAACCAGGAAGGCAGCGGATCGGCAGCGACGAAGTCGAGCTTTGCCTGCTGGGATCCAAATACGTTTGAGTTTTATGGCAACGTGCTGGCGGGGCGAAATTGCAGCTATTGGAACAACCTCGCGGGAACGTGCGCGGTGGACGGATCGGGAACGTCCTACGGACCGGCCATCGATCCTTTGAATCTTTGTACAGCTCCGTCGCCGAGTTACGCCTGCAACAATTGGTTCCCACAGGGTGGACTGCCGGGGTCAGGAGCGAACGGAGGCGTCAACTGCCTGGGTGTAACGCCTGACAGCGGATGTCTGGGTTATTCGGGATTCATGAGCGGGTCACCCACGGTTACGTTCCCGCCAGCTGACTGCGCGGCTGCGAATGCTCCCTACGATTGCCCGCTGATGTCACTGCCCTGGGCGAACAATTTCGTATCTACGGACGTGTCGTATCTCGGTTCAAGCTCTTATCAAGCGGCGGGAGTGAACACGACCCAGCTCAATAACGCCATGACGCAAACACGGTATGTGTGCCCAACTGGGGCAAATTGTGGTCCGCACGGTCCCTATCCCGATTGAGAATCCCGTGCGCGGGCAACATTCGAAGCAAGGCAATCCATGAAAATCTCAGAGCATTTCACGTTGGAGGAATTTTGTTTCTCCGAAGCGGGGGCGCGTCTCGGGCTGGATAACACGCCGTCAGCAACAGCCATTACGGGATTGTGTCGAGTAGCCGTCGTTATGGAAAGAGTCAGAACGCTGCTCGGGAAGTGTCCGGTGGTCGTAAGTAGCGGCTACCGGTCGATGGCAGTGAACAAGGCGGTGGGCGGAGTGGGGACGAGCGCGCACTGCCTGGGTCTGGCCTGCGACTTTACCTGCCCCGGCTTCGGGACACCGATCGAAGTGGCGCTGGTGATTCAGAAATCTGAAATTCAATACGACCAGCTCATCCTCGAGTACGGATGGGTCCATCTGGGGCTGGCAGAACCGGAAATCGTAGCTCGCCGAGAGGACCTGACCAAGCGCTCGGCATGGGCTGCCTATGAGTGCGGAATTCATGCATAAAAAAGTTCGTGGCGCTCGAACGCATCGGGCACCGCTATTAAAAGGAGAACTCTCGTGAAGAAATACGCCGTCTATCTGCCCACAGTTGTCTTGTTCCTGACGACACTCGCAAATGTTGCGACACCCGCGATTGCAACGTTTTGGATGAATCATGCGACGGCGGCCGCGGTCTTTGCACCACTGGCCGTCATCGTCGCCCATTGGCTTCCCTCGCCCAACCCCACAACAACCCCAGGTAAGTAAGGCAAACCAATTCCATAACTGAGGAGATGATGTATGAAGAAAGCTCTTATTCTGCCGCTGTCTCTGGCAATTTTCTGCACGGCATGTTCCAGCGCGTGGGTTGCAACGCTGGATTCCATTCTTGCGGCTGCGGCACCCGCGCTAGTCAACATTTTGCAGATTGTTGCCGTGGCCAACGGGGAACCCGTGAATTCCGAGTTGGAGGCGAAGATCGACTCCGATGCCGCGGTCATCAAGACTCTGGCTGTGGACTTCGCCAAATCTTCATCGAGCGCGGCTCCGGGCGTGTGCTCCCAGCTGAATGCGGCCATCAGCGACTATCAATCCGATCAAACGATGGTGTTTCAGGTCGCGCAGGTGAAAGACTCCCACACGCAGACGAAAATCACGCTGCTTTCCAGCCTCGTGGCGGGCACTGTGCAAGCCGTCACCGCGGTGATTCCCTCATGTGAGAACGCCAAACAAGAATTCAAGGCGATGCCTGCATATAGTCTTTCCACCTTCACGACGCACTACAACAGCATTCTCGTCGCGCCAACGGGGAATAAGGCAGTCGATAGCGTTACTACGTCATTGCGACTCCATCAGCATTCACGGTTGGCACGAACTCTGGGCCTCGGGCGGCTGAATTAATGAACCGGAGGCTGGGAGCAAAGCGTGACGTTCATGATGTTCGGGACCGGATGTACAGGGGAGCTCGCGCTCCCTTTGTGGTTGCGCAGCAAATTGACCTGCGGGAGTTCAGCGGCCCCCTCAAGGACCAAGGCGAGGAAGGCAGTTGCACCGGGCACGCCTTCACATCTGCGCGCGAATGGATGGCGCGAAAATACCAGCGGACTTCGCTGATCCTGAGTCCGCAGTACTTGTACGTTCAGGAACTGATGGCGGAGGGCTCATTCCCGCGAGATGATGGCGCCGCGCCGCGCACTGGCTGTCAGGTGCTCGCGGCGAAGGGCTGCTGCGAGGCGGCTCTGTATCCCTATGTCGCCGGCAAGCTGAACCCGCCGACGGCGGAGCAGACACAGAACGCACTCAAATACAAAACTGGCGCTTATCACCGCATCGGAACTTTGCCGGACTTTCTCAACTGCCTGGCCGACACGACGCCGTGGCCGGTACTGATCGGATTCACTGTCTACGATTCGTTCCTGTCGCAGCAAGTGGCCGATACGGGCCTCATGCCCATTCCAAAGCCCGGCGAACAACAACAGGGCGGGCACGAAGTGGTTTGCCTGGGCTACGATTTGGGGAAGCAGCGAGCGCTGATGCAGAACAGTTGGGGCGATAGCTGGGGGGAGCGCGGCTATTTCTGGATGCCGTTCGAAGTGGTGATGTCGCCAGACACAGATTTGTGGATGGTGCATACGGGCGGACCGTGGAAGCCTAGCGTTTGACGCGCAACTGGCCATTTGGGGAGTGCTTCCCGTCATAGTGATTCCTTGATTGTTGAATGCGCTCCCGGTTGTCTTGCGCCCACTTTGCCAGCGACTCGATAGGCTTGCGCAAAGTGCGGCCCAGTTCGGTCAGTTCATACTCCACTCGGGGCGGGATGGTGGGGTAGACGGTGCGGCTAACGAGCCCGTCGCGCTCCAGGCCCTTGAGCGTAAGAGTCAGCATGCGCTGGGATATTCCTTCAATGGTGCGCCGCAATTCGCTGAAGCGTTTAGGTCCGCCAGTGAGAAGGCGGACGATCAGCACGCTCCATTTATCGCCGACGCGATTGAGCACCTCGCGAACGGCGAGGCAGGAATCGTGGGAAACATGCTTGTTACCCGGTGACATTCATGTGCCTTCTTGCGTTTCTTCCATGCTATGTCTATTCTATCCCTGGTTACTTAAATATACCTAACGCCAAGAAGGAACCGAGGTAGAACCATGACCGCAACCCATGAAATCAGCAAGGCCGCGAAGGTTTCCAGCGAAGCGCTGGATCAGATTTTCCGCGAGGCGCGGACGTTTTCGGCATGGCTTCCGCAGCGTGTATCGGTGGAAACGCTGCGCGAAGCCTACGACCTGGCACGACTGGCTCCGACCAGCGCCAACAGCTCTCCCGGCCGCTTTGTGTTTCTGCACAGCGAAGCTGCGAAGGCCCGTCTTTTGCCGGCCATGGCTCCGCTCAACGTAGAAAAAACGAAGACAGCGCCGGTAACGGCGATCCTTGCATGGGACACAGAGTTTCATGAGAAATTGCCCAAGCTGTTTCCCCACGCCGATATGCGGTCTTACTTCGTGGGCAACCAGCCCTTGATCGAGGAAAGTGGGTTTCGCAACGGTTCACTGCAGGGCGCGTACTTCATTCTGGCGGCGCGAGCCGTCGGGCTGGATTGCGGTCCTATGTCAGGATTCGACGCTGCGAAAGTGAATGCTGAATTTTTCCCCGACGGCAAATGGAAGGTGAACTTTATCTGCAATCTGGGTTACGGTGATCGCAGCAAGCTGTTTCCCCGCAGTCCACGCCTTGAGTTTGAGGAAGCCTGCCGGGTACTGTAACAATTTAGCGGCGGTAGAGACGCGGAAGAACGGTCTCTACCGCTGTTCTGCCTGAGTAGTTACGATCCCGATTTCTTCTCGATTTTCTTCTCGACCTTTGCCCAGGTGTCTTTCAGCGCTACCGTGCGATTGAATACAAGTCGCCCTGGCTTGCTGTCGAGGTCCGAACAAAAATATCCGAGGCGTTCGAACTGATACAGACCTCCAGCGGTTGCGTTGGCTAGCGACGGTTCGAGTTTGGCCTGGCCGATGACTTCCAGCGAACCCGGATTCAAGTTCGAAGTGAACTCCTTCCCTTCATCCACCTCATTCGGGTCTTCTTTGGTAAAGAGCTTGTCGTAGATGCGCACTTCAGCGTCGAGAGCGTGCGCCGCGGAGACCCAGTGAATGGTCGATTTCACCTTGCGTCCATCGGGAGAATTGCCACCGCGGGTGGCTGGGTCGTACGTGCAGTGCACCTCAGTCACTTCTCCTGTGTCGTTCTTCACGATGGTCTTCGCCGTAATGAAATAGCCGTAACGCAGCCGCACTTCGCGCCCCGGGGACAATCGGTAATACTGCTTGGGCGGATCTTCGCGAAAATCGTCCTGCTCGATATAGAGCACCCTGGAAAATGGCACTTCGCGCTTGCCCGCGCTTTCGTCCTCAGGATTATTGACCGCCTCGACCTGCTCGACCTGACCTTCCGGATAATTGTCGATGACAATCTTCAACGGCCGCAGCACAGCCATGACGCGGGGCGCGCGCTTATTCAGATCTTCGCGAACGAAATGCTCGAGCATGGCAAGTTCAAGCGTGCCATTCGTCTTGGAAACTCCGATGGCCGCGCAGAAATTGCGGATCGCCTCAGGCGTGTAACCGCGCCGCCGAATTCCGGAGAGCGTGGGCATACGCGGATCATCCCATCCGCTGACGTGTTTTTCCTGCACCAGAGTCAGCAACTTGCGCTTGCTGAGGAGGGTGAAGGTGAGGCTGAGGCGGTCGAACTCCATTTGCTGCGAGGGAAAGATTCCGAGCTGCTGGATGAACCAGTTATAGAGCGGGCGGTGGTCCTCAAATTCGAGCGTGCAGATGGAATGCGTTACGTGCTCGATGGAATCGGACTGGCCATGCGCATAGTCGTACATGGGGTAGATACACCACTTGTCGCCGGTGCGGTGATGTTCGGCGCGCAGGATGCGGTACATGACGGGATCGCGCAGGTTCAGGTTCTTCGACGCCATGTCGATTTTGGCGCGCAACACGCGCGATCCGTCAGGGAACTCGCCTTTGCGCATGCGCTCAAAAAGATCGAGATTTTCTTCTTTCGAGCGATTCCGGTAGGGGCTCTCGGTACCGGGTTCGGTGAGCGTGCCGCGATGCTTGCGAATCTCTTCTGCGCTCAGATCGTCGACATAGGCTTTGCCATCCTGAATCAGCTTGAGGGCCCACTCATAGAGATGGTCGAAATAGTCGGAAGCATAGTAGAGGCCATCCCAGTCAAAACCCAGCCAGCGAACATCTTTCAAAATCGAATCGACATACTCCTGCTCTTCTTTTTCGGGATTGGTATCGTCGAAGCGGAGATTTGTCTTGCCGCCGAATTCATCGGCCAATCCAAAGTTGAGGCAAATGGATTTGGCATGGCCGATGTGCAAATAACCGTTGGGCTCGGGCGGAAATCGCGTCTGGATGATGGCGTCGCCATACTTCTTCGTTTTCAGATCTTCAATCACAGCGTCACGGATGAAGTTGGACGGGCGAGGCTGCGCGGCAGAACCAGTAACAGCATCAGGATTATTAGACGGAGATGAATTCACTGCACTCATAGCCCTGTATTTTATATGGGAAGGGCGGATTCGCGGCGGTCTACAATGCCGATTCTGCTCTCGGCCGCTGCGAACCACCGCTGCGAATGAAACGAATCACGTGGTAATCTGCGTCCAGAGGCATCGCGAACTTCGGGAAATCATACCCAGCGCTGATCTTTTATTCATGGCAAATTGCGTGCAATGCGGTCGTCAGCTTCCATCCCTCAACTTTGGGAAGAAACTATGCCAGTGGTGCGTGATGAACGAAGCTGCAAAACGAGGCGAGGATATTCCCATTCAACGCGTCGAGCCCGCGCCCTGGGCGCGCCAGCAGTCCAGTTCCATGGTGGTCACGCAGGCAATTTTTGGGATTAATGTCGCGGTTTTTATTGCCATGCTGCTGGCTGGGGTTTCGATGCTCGACAATCCGTCGGGTCAGGATCTGGTGCACTGGGGCGCCAACTTTGGGCCGCTGACGGTCGGCGGCCAGTGGTGGCGGCTGCTGACTTGCGTTTTCGTTCATGGCGGGTTGCTGCATATCGGTTTCAACATGTGGTGTCTATGGAGCCTCGGAAGGCTCGCAGAATCGGTCTATGGCCACTGGACATTTGGCGCCGTTTATCTGATCTGTGGGTTGGGGGCGAGCCTCGGGAGCGTGATTTGGAATCCCGTGATTCTAAGCGTAGGCGCTTCCGGTGCGATTTTTGGGATTGCCGGCGCTCTGATCGCGTCGTTTTATCTTGGCGAGTTTTCGCTGCCGCGAGCGGTGCTCAGCGGGACTTTGCGCAGCGTCGTGGTATTTGTCGGTTACAACCTTTTCTTCGGGGCCGTAATCGCCCGCACGGACAATGCCGCGCACGTCGGCGGCCTGCTCATGGGGCTACTCCTGGGAGCGCTCATCGCGAAGGTTGCTCCGGGGCAGGACGATTTCTTGCGACGAATCGCGGTACTGCTGGTCGGGGCTCTGGTGGTTGCGGGCGGCGTGCTGTGGCTCCAGCATTCGCACTCCTACATGCTGCACGCACAGAATGGAGTCAGACTTCTACAACAGGGAAAGACGGACGATGGCATCGCGGAGCTTCAGAAATCGGTACGCATGCGGCCAAGTTTCTCCCCGGCCCACGCGGCGTTGGCCCGCGCCTACATCGCGAAGCATGACCCTGGGAATGCAGTGGCAGAAATGCAACGCATGATCGCGCTTGATCCGCGCGGCGAAGACGGGTATTACCGGCTCGGGATGTTTTATCTGGAGCAGAAGGAGCCAGCAAAGGCCCAGGAGGTGTTCAATCAACTCCTCAAAATCAACTCCAAGAGTACCGAGGGGCATATTGGACTGGCTGACTGTTTCGCCGACCAGCATCAAAATCGCGAAGCTCTGGAAGAATACAAGCGAGTCGCGGCACTCGACTCCGATTATCAGGGAGTGTATTTCAACATGGGCCTCATGCAGGCCCGGCTCAAGCTCTACGACGACGCCATTGCCTCGTTGACGAAACAGCGGCAAGCGGACGACAGTGCGGACAATGAAAATCTGCTCGCTGATGTCTACGAAGCCAAAGGGATGAAGTCCGAAACCGAAGAGGCTCGCCATAAAGCGGAAGAGCTTCAGTCGCATTAAGAGGGCGGGCGGTTCCGCAGCTTCTCGATCGCCTGACCAATGCGCTGCAAAGTAGGATCGCGCCCGAGAACCTGAAGAGTCTCGAATAGCGGTGGAGCGTTCTTTCGCCCGCAGACCGCGACTCGAATCGGCTGAAACATCTGTCCCGCTTTCAGGCCCATTTCCTGCGCTGCCGCGCGGAGGGCTTGGTCGAGGGGATCGTGTTTGAACTCCGTTTGCGGCAATACTTCCTGAGCACGCGCCAAAGCCTTGAGCGCCATGGCGGCATCGCCCTTCTGGGGAATCAGTTCAGCCGGGTCGTAGGGCGGTAGTTGGTCAACAAAGAAGAAATCGGCGGCCGTGAGCACGTCGCGCAGAAGCCTGATGCGCTCCTGGATCAGCGGGGCAATGGCGTGCATCTTCTCCGGCAAAATCGGGAACCCCGCCGCGTGAACAACGGGCAGCAAGCGCGCGCTGAGGTCGTCGATGGAGAGCCCGCGAATGTGTTCCGCGTTTAGCCAGACGGCTTTGGGGTCAAAAGTCTCGTCCGGCGTGGCAGCTGGTTCCTTGAAATTGATCACCGCATTCGCGCGATTGATGCCTTCCAAGGAGAACGCATCCGTAAGTTCCTGACGAGTCAACTTTTCGCGATCGTCTTTGGGCGACCAGCCGAGCAGGCAGAGAAAATTGATGAAAGCTTCGGGGAGGAATCCGGCATCACGATAGGTCGTAACGCTGACCACGGGGCCGTGCCGGCGCTTGGAGAGCTTGGATCCATCGGGCGCGACCAGCAACGGAAGATGTGCGAACTGTGGCGGCTGGGCGCCAGCGCCTTCGAAAATGAGCACGTGCTTATAGGTGTTGGAGAGGTGATCCTGGCCACGGATGATGTGGCTGATCCGCAGGTCGATGTCGTCGGCGCAGGAGGCGAGGTGATAGGTGGGCATGCCGTCAGAGCGGAGAAGCGCGAAGTCTTCGATGTCGTCCGCGGCTTTGATTTGCTCGCCATAGACTGCATCGTTGAAGCGTATTTGCTCGCCGGTTCCCCGCGGAACACGGTAGCGGAGCGCGAAAGACTCTCCAGATGCGGCGCGGCGATCGCTTTCGGCGCGGGAGAGTTCGCGCATGCCGGGGTTGAACAGCCAGGTTTGATTGGCGCCGGATTTTTCGCCGTCTCCCGTGTGGGCGGGCGTGAAGTCGCGATAGGCGAGTCCCTTCTGAAAGATGGCGTCAGCCACCTGCCGGTGCAAAGCCAGCCGCTCGGATTGCTTGTATTCCTCGTCCCATCCCAGGTCGAGCCAGCGTAAACCTTCGAAAATCGAATGAACGGACGCATCACTGTTGCGCTCGACATCGGTGTCATCGAGGCGGAGGACCATGGTTCCCCCGTTGTGGCGGGCATAGAGCCAGTTGAAAATAAAGGTCCGGGCACTGCCAACATGCAAGAAACCGGTGGGAGACGGCGCGAATCGAACGCGTAGCATAACGATTGAGTATAGCGGGATTGGCGGCGTCCCGGGTGGCTAGCCAGATGGACAGTGCGGATTGGTTACCGGCCGGTTACCAAGGTAACTTATTGAAAACCAATCTCTCTGGCGGCGGCGCATCTCACAAGAGGATACTCATGAAAACCCCGTGCCCAGGGCGGAACCTGCCGAAACTCACTTGTTGTTTCGATCCGTCAGGTGTGACAGGATTAGAGCAACTCAGATTGCATTCCTGGCCGGAAGTACAAACGACGAGGGCTCGTTGACCGATGAACACTGTTGCCACAGGTTTGGTGCTGACTCCTGGGGTCGTGGCTCTGCTGGTGTTCCTCGTCTTCTCATACCTGTACGAGCAGAATCGCCACAGTTATTTTCGCGCCTGGCAACTCGCCTGGGCGGCGTACTCGCTTCACTACGCGCTCAAAGCGGTCGAATATTTCCGAGGCCCTTCCCCACTCCTGTTTTTCTTCAGTTCCCTGCTACTGGTCGGCATGGCGATTTGCATCTTCGTCTCAACCCGGCTGATGAAAGAGTCATTCCATCTGAAGTGGTATGACGTCGCGCTCACCATCACGGGAGTTCTGCTGGCATACGTGAGCTTGCGGGCGCAAATGGCAGGCGGCGTATTCAGCGAGAAGACATCTTCGTTGCCGAGTTATTTGCAGCTGGAAGCCGGCCTGGCGGCGACGATGCTCTATTGCTCGTTTCATTTCTACCGCTACGCTTTTCGCAGGAATTCCGTCGCCTTCCGCGCACTGGCGTTTTCGCTCGCGCTCTGGGCGGCGCTGATGTATGCGGGGCAGATGCGCCAGCCCTTCCTTGACATTGTTGGCCAGCTCGGTGGGTTCCTCAATCCGATTCCGCAGATGCTGCTGGCCATCTCGATGGTGATGGTGCTTTTTGAAAACGAGCGCAACGCGGTCCAGGAGAATGCCTTGGCGTTCTCCACCCTGGGCATCGATCCTCGCCGGTTGCTCTCCGCATCCGATCTGGTCCCCAGCCTGCAAGCTTTTGTGGAAAGGCTGGTCTCGCCCCTGCCCTCGCGTCGCGCCGTATTCTTTGTTGGCGAGCAATGGCGAACTACGCTGCCCTCGGTACAAAAGGGATTTTCAGCCGATTTCCTCGAAAAGCTGCAGAAGACGCAGGCTGGCGATTATATTGCCGAACTTGCCTACCGCCGCGGCGGCGTGGTGACGTTCCGGAATCTCCGCGAACTGGAAGAGCCTTTGCCGGCGCTATCGGGCGGTAAGTTTGAAACCTGCAAGCAGACGCTGCTGGCCGAGGGCATCACCGATCTCATGGCGGTGAGCCTGCAGACGCGGGAGCATAATTTCGGGATCCTTCTGTTTCCGCACGCCGAGGGCCGCATGTTCGGCTCTTCGAACCTGCGCTTGATGATCGGCCTGGCGCTGCAGATCGCGCTAACCCTCGAAAACTACGTGGTCATGCACGAAGCCCAGCGGCGAACCAAGGAATACGAACTGCTCACCGAAATCGGACAGGCCATCAGTTCTCATCTCAATCAGGACGAGGTGCTGCGCACGGTGCAGGTGGAGCTCGGCCAGATCTTCGACACCACCAATTTCTACATCGCGTTTCTAGAGGAAGATCGGATTCACTTTGAACTAGAGATCGAGGGCGGCGTCATTCTTCCCAAGCGTTCGCGCAAGGTCGGCAAGGGATTTACCGAGCATATTCTCGGGACCGGAGAGCCCCTGCTCATCGCGTCCGACCTGGAACAGGTGCGGTCAAAACTGGGTGTGGACTTCGTGCCTCCGCGCCCAGCCCGCTCTTTTTGCGCCGTGCCGATTTTTCTCGGCGGCAAACCGGCAGGCGTGATGGCCGCCTTGAGCACGGAACTGGAATCGCAGTTTCAGCCGAGAGATCTTGAAGTGATGCAAACCGCGGCCGGGCAACTGGGAGTAGCCATCGAGAATGCTCGCCTGTTCACCGAGGAACAGCGCCGCGCCCGCCACCTGGCATTCCTCAATTCCATTTCAAAAATGGCAATCTCGAGCGAGGATGCCGAGCAGATGATGGCGAACATCGTCCGCGAGATCCAGAAGAACTTCCGCTACGATCACATCGGCATCGGCATCATGGATTATGCGACCAAGGAGATTGAGATCAAGGCCGAGGCTGGAATCACATCGAAGACGCTGGGCCGCCGCATCCCAGTGGGCAGTGGAGTTCTGGGAAAGGTGGCGCGCACAGGGGTCAGCGCCCTGGTGCAGAACGCCGGTCCCGGACAACTCGCCGGCGTCCTGCCGGAGTCGCGCGCGGTGCTCTGCCTTCCGATCAGTTATGGCGAGACCCTGCTGGGCGCGCTCAACGTGGAGAGCCACGATGAGAATGCATTCGCTCCCCAGGATGTTCTGATTTTGAATACGCTGGCCGATCTTCTGGCGACTGCGTTGCATAATTCTTTTGTCTTCCAGAAGCTGCAACAGCAGTCCATTACCGATGGCCTGACCGGCATCAAAACCAGACGCTATTTCTGGGAAGCGCTGAGTTCCGAGTGGAAGCGCGCGTCCCGCTCCGGCCGACCATTCTCGGTGGTGCTGATCGACCTCGACAAGTTCAAGGAAGTGAACGATTCTCTTGGCCACCTGGAAGGCGATCTGGTGCTGGCCCGGGTTGGCCGCCTGCTGGAGCAAAAGTGCCGCCAGTCCAACGTCGTGGCCCGCTATGGCGGGGACGAATTCATCATCCTGATGCCCGACACCGGCATCGAGCAGGCACAAGTTCTTGCCGAGAGATTACGCCTTTGGCTTGCCACCGATCCCATGCTCGAAGAGCACCGCATCACGGGCAGTTTCGGCGTCGCCAGTTTCCCGGTTCATGGATTCTCCATGGAGGATCTGATTCGCGTCGCGGATGCCGGCATGTACGCCTCCAAGCACGAGGGCGGCAACCGGGTTTCTACCTCCGATGTGTTCGGAAAAGGCTCCGTGCAACAGCAGCTCGTGTCCGGCTACATCGAAGGATTTCTGCAGCGCGAGCATAACGGGCCGGAGCAGCTCGAGGAGCTGGTCGGCACGCTGCGCAAGCTGTGCGGAAGCGACGATAGTTCCGATCGGCGGGCAATCAAGGAGGCTGTAGAAGCTCTATCGCGCGCGGCGGAACTGCGGGAGCTTTCCGGCGCCGGACACGGCGAGCAATGCGCTCACTATGCCGGAATGATCGCGCGCGGGTTGAACCTCTCCGAGCAGGATGTCGAGGACGTCACGTTCGCCGGACGCGTGCATGACGTGGGCAAGCTGTTTATCCCGGTTCGAATCCTCAACAAAGAAGGTGGCTTGACGGAAGAGGAATTCACCGTGATCAAGAGCCATCCTTTGGTCGGAGCGGAAGTGCTGCGGGCGATTCCTGAAATCGCGCGAGTCGCGCAGGCCGTCGAGTCTCACCACGAAGCCTTTGACGGCAGCGGCTATCCCTTTGGACTGAAGGGCGAGAACATTCCGCTTTTCGGCCGCATTGTCGCGGTTGCCGACGCCTACGTGAATATGACCAGCGAGCGGCCCTTTGCCGCGCCCAAGACTGACGAGCAAGCCATGGCGGAACTGGGAAAGCAAAGCGGCACACGCTTCGACGGCATGATCCTTCGCTTGCTCGCTCGCGTGCTTAAGATGCCGACCCGGATTTAGGCGGAGCGGCAACTCCCTCAACTAAGGCCAGCCGAAGCGTGGCCGGTTTCGGCAGATAGCTCTTGCGGCGAAACCAGTCTTCCATCGCGTCCCGCAGTTCATGGATCGGAACGTGCGTTCCAATTTCCATGCAACCATCGGACACCGGCAAAGTGTCGTCAAAAACGGACGCGTTCGTAAAATTGCGCATGCTGAAATTGTCGAGCCACTTCAGCGGACAAGGCCGGATCTCCCCGTCGTGCTCGTATTCCACGCGCACTTTTCGAGCAAACATGCCTTTGATTTAAGCACAGAGACCTATTCACCGCCGAGCACGCCGAAAAAACTCTTTGGGGCTGGCAACAAAGAAGGGTGCTTGTTCGTTTTGAATTTTGCAAAAAAAGATCTTACTCAGCGTCCTCGGCGTCTCGGTAAATGAGTCTCTACTTCTTCGCCTTCCACAGGCGGTCTTCGAGTTCGCCGACTTCCTTGTTCAATCCGTCAGGAAGATGGCTGCCAAATCTGGCGAAATGTTCGCGGATCAAGGGTATTTCGGCATGCCAGCCTTCCAGGTCAACGCTGAGCAACTTGGCGATGTCCGCGGCGGGCAGGTCGAGTCCCTTCGTATCGAGGTCCGCCGGCTCGGGAAGCCTGCCGATCGGAGTCTCGACAGCATGCACCTTGCCGTCGCAGCGCTCGAAAATCCACTTCAAGACCCGGCTGTTTTCGCCGTATCCGGGCCACAGGAATTTGCCATTCTCGTCGGTACGAAACCAGTTGACGTAAAAGATCTTGGGCAGCTTTCCTCCCGGCTTTCTGCCGATCTTGAGAAAGTGCGCAAAGTAATCGCCCATGTTGTAGCCGCAGAAAGGAAGCATGGCCATCGGGTCACGGCGCAGTTCGCCGACTTTGCCGGAGGCGGCCGCGGTGGTTTCGCTGCTTACGATCGCGCCCAAAAACGTGCCGTGCTGCCAACTGAACGACTCTGTCACGAGCGGCACGACTCCCGCCCGGCGGCCACCGAAAAGGATGGCATCGATCGGCACGCCTTTCGGATCTTCCCACTCGGGAGCAATCGCCGGACATTGGCTCGCCGGAACTGTGAAGCGGGAGTTGGGGTGCGCCGCTTTTCGCCCGGAAGTCGGGGTCCACGGCCGGCGCAGCCAGTCGATCAATTTCGCCGGCTTTTCACTGGTCATCTGTTCCCACCAAACGTCGCCGTCGGGCGTCATGGCGCAATTGGTGAAGATGGAATTCCTGGTCGCCGTGAGCATGGCGTTCGGGTTGGATTTCATGCTGGTTCCGGGAGCAACGCCGAAGAACCCGTACTCCGGATTGATCGCGTAGAGCCGGCCGTCGGTGCCGAATTTCATCCAGGCAATGTCGTCGCCGATGGCTTCGACTTTCCAGCCCGGGATCGTCGGAATCAGCATCGCAAGGTTCGTCTTGCCGCATGCCGAAGGAAACGCTCCCGTAATGTACTTAACCTTGCCGGCGGGACTGGTCATTTTGAGGATGAGCATGTGCTCGGCCATCCAGCCTTCATCGCGCGCCTGCACCGACGCGATGCGCAAGGCGTGACACTTCTTGCCCAGCAGCGCGTTGCCGCCATAACCGGAACCGTACGACCAGATTTCGCGCGTCTCCGGAAAATGGCAGATGTACTTATCCTGCGGATTGTTCGGCCAGGTTGAATCGGCCTGGTTGTTAGCCAGCGGCGAGCCGACGGAATGGAGACCGCGCACAAACGCGCCTTCGCTGCCCAGAACCTCGAGCACGCGCGTGCCGACTCGCGCCATGATGTGCATGCTGGCCACGACGTAAGCGGAATCGGTAATCTCGACGCCAATATTCGCAATCGGCGAACCGATGGGTCCCATGCTGTAGGGGATCACATACATGATCCGGCCGGTCATTGCGCCGGCGAACAATCCCTGCAACTTCTCTTTCATCTTCGCGGGGTCGGCCCAGTTGTTGGTGGGTCCGGCCTCTTCGATCGTCCGCGAACAAATGTAAGTGCGGTCTTCGACGCGAGCCACGTCGGCGGCGCTGGATCGGACCAGGATGCTATTGGGACGCTTGTCCTCGGCGAGACGGATGGCCGTTCCCGTTTGCACCATCAAATCCAGCATCGCCTGATATTCCTCGTGCGAACCGTCGCACCAGTGAACCCGATCTGGCTTGCAGAGTTGAGCAACTTCTTCCACCCACGTGCTCAGGCGCTTGTGTTTGGGAGGAGTATCTTTTGCGCTTATGGTCTCCATATCGGATATTAGGCTGGACATAATCAACGTCTCCTCGCGTGCCGGACCCATCGAATTCAATGGAAAGTCGCATCCGCAGGTTGAGATGCGAGGCTTGCTGCGACAAAAGCCTCTGCCCGCACCACGCTCGACTGGGCTAATTGTCGCTCATCTAGCTGTTTTCAGCTAGCTCCCGGCGAAGTGGATGGTTCGGAATTTCCCAGAGAAGTGTGGCAGATTCAGATCGATTGCGGCGTGGTATTCGTCACAATGGAGCGTGATTCAGATCACCGGGCAGAAACAAACGCAATGCATGGAAGATGCCTTGACGAAAGCAACGGATGTGATGGAGATGTGGGGATTGTAACGTGACCGCCGAACGGCTAAGTACCGGTAGCGGCGGGTTCAACCTCCGACACTACGCCTTCGAGGTGCCGGAGAGTCTCATCGACGGTCAACGAATACATCTCGCGGCCCAGTCCTTCGCCCGACTCGAGGGCCGTTTTCAGAAAATGTCCTGCGATTTCTTTCGCCAGGGAGTCGGTAATTGCCTTGCCCGTGCGTTTTTTATATTCCACCCAGGCGGGGTGCGGCAGGGCGACCCAGACCGGACGCTCGTCCGCCAGAAACTTGATATCCACGGCATCGGCATGGCGGGTGGCAAGGGCCACAATCAGGGCCTGATAGACGCAGTGCACTTGCTTTTTTGTCCAGCGGTCGGTCGCGGTAAAGTCAGTGAACATAGAAGGCTCGAAACATTAACTATAGCGTTGGACCGGGGAAGGGGGCAAACGGTTTCAGTGAATCGTAGTGGCTCGGGTTCCGGCGGGCAATGAGATCGGTCCGAGTGAAGCCGGATGGTTGGTGTTAGATCGCGACCCGCTCGCAGTGCGGAATCGGCTCGTCACCGGGTCCAATCGTAGACTCGGTAACTGTCCCGCTACGCAATGGATGATTTCCATGAAAAAAGGCCGCTAGCCTAAGCCAGCGGCCCCTCGAACAACAGTTCTCATCCTAGTCGCGTTCTGGCGGACGCTTCCCCGAAATTGGAATCTCGTGTTCCTGATCGAGGAATTCCATCGGCCCGTGATCCGAATGTGCATTCGGAACCGGACGATCCCCTTCCGCACTCATCAGCTCGGTCTCGGGTGTGGAAGCTTCCTGACCCGTAGCTGTGGTGTAGATGGCCTCCTGGAAAAGCGATCCCGTCTTCTTCTGCGCCGTGGCAAATACTGGAAATGCCTTGCCGCCGCCAAATCCCACCGCAACGTAATCCGCCACCATGGTCCCCGAGAAAGTATCCGGTAACCACGTCAACTCCATGGGACCGGCCAGGGTTTCGGGCGCAGTCCATGTCGCTCCCGCGCTGGAGGATTGAATAAATCCGACATTCAGCGAGCAGCTGTTTCCACAGTTCGAAACTGGATAAAAGTAATAAACGAGCGCGATCTGGGCTTTCGCTCCCTTTGTGCCCGGAGCAATCGCGGTCCCAGTGATGAAGTGGTCGACCGTGCTGGTGACGGCATCGATCGGCACACGCTTCACCGCCGACCATGAAGTTCCGTTGGTCGAAGTACTGTAGACGATATCGTTCGACGAGCAGTTCGTGCGGAACCGGCAATCGGGCCAGAACACGTAGACCTTGCCCGCTCCGTCGATTGCAGAGGTCGGCAGTCCGTCGCTGCGCAAGCTGCCGGCCTCAGCGTGATTGGTAAAGCTGGCAATGTTGACGGCCTTCGTCCAACTCTTTCCTCCGTTGGTCGAGGTGAACGCAATCACCGATCCGTCGAATCCCAGGATGGGCACAATGACTTTGCCTTTCGGCTGCACGACCGGCGTGCCGTCGATGCCATAGTCGTTGCCCGCCGTTGCCTGCGCTTTACTCCAGGTTTGCCCACCATCGGTCGAGGTGCTCATCTGGATAAAGTCGCCTTGCGATGTGTCGTCCCATTCCGAGTAGCAATGGCCGTAGTAAGGACTGGTAGACGTGTTGTCGCAGGCGATCCAGTTCTTGTCGGACGAACCCTGGTCATTGACCGTGATCGGATTGCCCCAGTGGATGCCATCGGTCGAGCGGCTCACTGCAACGGTATTGTTGCTGGCGCCGATCGGCAGCGTCGAGATCAGCCACATTCCATGCATCGCGTCATACGCGACCGCGGCATCGCTGGCTGCCGAGTTCGTGCCGTTTCCCTCATAGATCGTAATTCCGGGCAAATACCCGTTGGTCCACGTTTTGCCACCATCGGTCGAAGTTGCGAATCCGATATCGGCGCCGCCTCCGCCGTAAATTCGGGCTACCTGGAATGCAGTGACGATCGTCGAGCCGTAGGTAAATGCGCTGGGTTCCACTTCGGTGTCATGCTGGCTGGGAGTATCGGTGAAAGTATCGTCGCTTAACTGCGTTAGACTCACCTGGGCTTGGCCGAAAACCGTAAAGCTAACCAAAAGAACTACCAGGCATAGTACACAACTGCGAACGAAGACGTATCCAGGAGCGCTCATTCTTGATTCACCTCGGAAAACGATTTGATGAGGACTTGGCGTAAGTGCAGTATTTTGAGGACCGCACGAAACAACCTGTGTATCGGGTAATCTTGCCAGCCACGGGGATCAGCGGCACCCGCCTCAGTGCACCGAGAGTAGCCGCTGCTGACAGCCCTGTCAATACCAGCTGAAGCTCTGTCAAGGCTGATGTGAAAACAACTTCACCCAGGTGTGAAATCCTCTGCTAGCCTATTGGTATGCCGCAGTCCGTGAAAGAACGCGTGGCCAAGTTGCGGGAAGAGATCGCTGAAATCAGTGAAGCAAACCGCCTCTATCTCCAGGGCGGAAAGAAGCTCATCGGCGCGTCTGACCAGGAACGCCGGTTGCAGCGACTGCAGGAGATCATGGACGAACTCATGTCCCTGACCGACTGGAAAAAAACCTGATTCGCGGAAACGCGATTCCGTAAAAAACCATTCCAGCGCGGGAGGGGATCTTCTCTCTCAGTCGGACGCTTGGATCTGCATCGTTTCCGTAATCCAGAGCTGCGCCGGAGCGCCTTTGATGGTGCGGGTCGCCGTGGCTCGAAAGGTCGTCGCCGTCGCCTCGACATCGTACACATAAGGCGGCCGCTCGCCTCGGATGCTGATGTAATTGCCCGAGATCAGCTCATCCAACGAAGCATACTTGCCCTGCGATGCCAAATATCCGCGTTCGCCATTGGCGATTCCGATGAGATCGTTTTTCACGCCCGCGATCGTAGCGACTTCTTCGGGCGCGCCGCCGCCGGTGCTGGGAGCCAGCGTCTTCACCTGCAGAGAGTAAATGTACATTGCGATCGCCATCGTCACGATCGTGCCTACAAATCCCAAGACTCGTCCCATAGTCTGCTCCGCAAGTGCCATTGCACCGCGAATGTAGACCGCCTGCAAGTAACCAGAGTGTAGGGCTTTGAGATGACAGCAACCACGGGGAGTCAGTGCTGGCAGTAGCTTTTGGGACCGCGGCGAGCACGTGGCAGGCTCGCGACGAAATTCGGGACGCTACTCGATCCTTACTTCACGTCGTCGATGTTCATATTCAGATAAAAGTTGAGACGCAGGCCCAGATTCGGCCCGGGGAATTCTCTGGGTAGCGGTGGCAGCGGATTGGATTCGATGATGCTGCCCCAGGCTGCTCGGTCCACTGCAACATCTCCCGAGCCGCTGTGCCACACCATGCCGCTGACCTTCCCGTCCTTCAGGATGGTGAAGTCGATAGAATCTTTTCCCGACTTCCAGATCGGCGGATAGGCCGAAGGAGGCAACAGGCCAATCCAATTCTGCCGTATCACCTGCAGAATTCGCGTAATGTAAGGGCCGAAATCCACACCCATCGTGTCGGTGAGAATTTCCGCGGGAGCCATGCCCAGAGCCGGCTGGTTCCGGCCTCGCGTCAATCCACCGTCGCCCAACTGTCCACTGCCCGCGTACCCGCGGTTGGCGGCGGCGGCGCGCTCCGCTTGCTCGATCGCCGAGCCAGCCGTCATGGGTGTCTTGAAACTCGGCGCCGGTTTGCTTTGCGGCGGCGTCTGCAACCGCGCCGTCTGGTCGCTGGGCTGCGGCACCGAAAATCCCTGCGAATTGTCTGGCGGCGCGGGCGGAGCCTGAGTCGGCGCAGCTTGATTCTGCGGCGGTTGACCCTGCGCTGGAGGCTGCGGCGTATTTCCGCCCGGCTGCCCCGGATGCTCGCTCTGCAGCAGCTTCCTTAATTCGTCGCGATTGATCTGAGGCGATTTGCTGGTTGCAATCCGGTCTTTATCCGACAGCACCTTGGCATCGGGACGGCGCGTGAGCTTCTGCTCGTCCGGCGGCAACTCCAGAAAGGTTGCGTCTTTCGACTGATCCGCATTGGTCCGGATCGCCAGTTCCACGGGCCGGTGCGGCCACAGCGTCATCAACTTCTCGCTGTTCCACAAAAGAATGACCACGAACAAGTGAAGAATGACCGACAACCACAGCGCTTCCCGCTTGCGCGCCCGTGACAGATCGTCCTGCAATTGGATGAGGAGATGGGGAACATCGTCGGGATTGAAGCTGCGGTACGCCGTCTCCCAATGCTGCGCCTCGAACAAGTCGCGCTGCTCCGGCGATTCAGCGGGCGGAGACAGGGGATCGCGAGACGGAATTTGAGTAACCGGCATCAGGCAGAAACTATAAGCTTAGAGCCGCAGCCAAGCTCCGGGGTTGCGTAACCGCTTGCCGAATCTTGGATTACGAGCACAAAGATTGAGCGGGCTTCGTTCGTAAAGTTACGTAAACTGTGGAACCACGACCGCCATATGTATTGTCGCATTTTTTGCGCACGCCGGGTGAGTACCTGAGTAACACCGCCCTGCTCGTTGCAAAGGCGGCGGCAGCCCTAGTCCACACCGGGCGCAGCCGGCGATTGCCGCGAAATCGGAGTACCAAGTTGAATCCGTTCGCGGCGGAACTTTAAGATGCGCATTCATGTTTTTAGCCGTCTTCCAACCGCACAATGCTTTGCAGATGCACTGATGCTCCCCCAGGAGGCTGCGGAAAAACTCCGCTCCGCGCCGGTTTGGGGAAGGGCACGACCGGGGTCCCCGGCAAGCCCGGGTTTGGCTTGCTGGGGTGGACGAGTTCCACTCGTGCCGTAAATGCCGCCCCATCAATGGCGGAAAAATACTTTTTCCGCAGCCTGCTAGGAAATGAATCGTCGCGAAAGATGTCGCCAGGGAACTAGCCGCCTCAGTAAAGATTTGAAAAGATTTGTCCGAATCGTGTTTTACGCGCAACTTTCGGAGAATTAATTCATTCTTACAGGTAGCACCTCGTCTAAAAAATAAGGAGATTCCTATGTTCAAGAAGTGTCTTCTCGTTGTTCTCGCAGCCGGCCTCATCTCGATTGCCGTGCCCTTCGTGGCTGCGCAACCAGACCAGCCCGCGCAAGGCAATCGCGGCTGGCACCACGGCCCACCCGATCCCGCGCAGCAGACGGCGGAGTTGACCAAGAAACTCAGCCTTACCTCGGATCAGCAAACCAAAGTGCAGAGTATCTTCCAGACCGAACACTCGCAAATGGAAAGCTTGCGCCAGGACAGTTCTGTCTCCGAACAGGACCGTCATGCCAAGATGAAGAGCATCCGCGAAGGGACCAACACACAGATTCGATCGCTCCTCGACTCGAACCAGCAAAAAAAGTGGGACGAGATGCAAGCGAAGCGCGAGCAGTGGGGAAAACACGGCCACCACGGTCCGCCCGACAGCGGCGACCAGCAGGGACCGCCGCCTCAGGAGTAAGACGAGGTCAGGTTCGAGGTCAGTGGTTCGAGGTTCGAGGTTGGATTGCAGACGGTCAGCCTCTGCAATCTGACCTCGGACATTACATCAGGCCGATTTTTCCTGCGTGCCGCTCGATCTCGGTGAGAATCGCCAGTCCCAGCGCCAGGGCGTTTCGCCCATCCTCCAACGAAACCACCGGACGCGACCGTTCCCGCACCGCCTGCAGGAACGCCTTGATTTCCGCCAGCAGCGGCTCTTCGGCAGTGATCGCCGGTTTTGACATCGCGATCTGAGAATTGAAGCTAGGCTCAGCCAATGCGGGCGCATTTCCAACGGAAAACACCAGTACATCCTGGCGTCCATAATCGATCGAAATATATTGTCCCGCCTGGAAGAACCGCAGCTTGCGCACGCGCTCCGTCGAAACGCGACTGGCCGTAAAGTTAGCGACGCAGCCCGACTCAAATTCCACGCGCACGTTGGCAATGTCGACCTTGCCTGAGAGAATCGGCAGTCCTACGGCACGAATCTCTTTTACCGGAGAATTCACAAACGTCAGCACAACGTCGAGATCGTGGATCATGAGGTCGAGCACGACATTCACATCCAAAGCCCGAGGCGAAAACTCGCTCAACCGGTGCACCTCAAAAAACATGGGGCGGTGAATCAGGGGTAGAGTCGCGCGCACGGCCGGATTAAAGCGCTCCAAGTGTCCAACTTGCGCCACGCGCTGGTGCGTGGAAGCCACGCTCGCCAGTTCATCGGCCTCGGCCAGAGTTGCAGCCAGCGGCTTTTCGATCAGAACATCAACACCGGATTCCATCAGCGCGCGCGCCACATCCAGATGCAGAATCGTGGGCACCGCAACGGATGCCGCCTGCACCTCGCTGTGGGTCGTCAACATCTGCTCGACAGAGCCGAACGCCTTGCAGCCGAACTCGCGCGCAACCGCATCCGCTCGCGCAGTGTCGCGATCCACGACCCCGACCAGCCGCACACTGCCTGCTTGCTGCAGCTGGCTGTAGACGCGGGCATGATTGCGCCCGAAGGCTCCCACGCCAACCACGGCAACATTGATGGGAAACTCTTTGCTGGAAGATTGCTGGCTCAGATCCGTGCTCCGAACGAAGAGAAATGAAGTGTTATTGTCGCACTTCCTGGCCGTCGACGGGAAGCCGCGTGAAGTGCCGCCCGCTCATCCAATCCCACCCAAAGATGAGCCGCATTCCGCGACGCAGAAAATTTTGCAGAGTCGAGCTTGGCTCAGAAACACAAAACGGACACGCCTGTCGAGCGCGTGTCCGTTCCGGCAGAAACTCCAATTGCGGCAAACGTAACGATTCTATTCGTCGCCGTGAAGGACGGCGGTCGAGGTGTCACTCGCCAGCGCCGACCCTGTGCCCGATACGATCGCGTTCGTACCCCAGACAACACTCGAACCAGAGACGGTGGAAGTTGCCCAGACTACGCTCGTGCTCCAGACCACGCTGGTACCCGAAACCTCGCTGGTACTCCAAACGACGCTGGTGCCCCAGACGACGCTCGAGCCCCAGAGCACACTGCTGCCCGTGACCAGTTGCGTTTGATTTTTCGCGGCGTTGAAGGTAACTGCCGGCGAGGCCGCCGACCCGCTGGCCAGATCGTGGTTGGCGAGGGCGGCGGTGATGTTCAATTCACCCGCTCCGATGGTGAACAGATCGTGGTTGATGGGGTAGGTCGCGCCGGTCGTGGGATCGGTTGCGACATACGAAGGGACGAAGTTGGATTTCGACGCCGTCTTCATCAGACGGGCCTTGACTTGATCCGGGGTGAGCGAGGGATCCTGCGCGATCAGGATCGCCGCGGCTCCCGAAACCATCGGAGTGGCCATGCTGGTTCCGCTCAACATGAAATACCAGTTGCTGGCGGTTCCCCAACTGGGCGGGACCGAGGCGTAGTCAGTATCCGCAACTTTGTTCGCCGGGTAGTTGGCCACCAGCGGGCAGCTCTGGCACTGAGTCGCGTAAATCTTGTTGCCGGGAGCGACGATATCGGGTTTGGCGATATGGTCGATGGCCGTCGGACCCTTGGAGCTATAGCTGGTCACGACGTCGTCGTCGATGGTGACCGTGCCGCGGGTATTGACGGCGCCAACGGTTATGACCAACGGATCGTTGCCGGGCGCGGTGATGGTGCCGTACCCGTTCGTAGCTGGGCTGCTGCGGCCATAGTTGCCGGCGGCTGCGACCACCACGATGCCCGCTTTCCAGGCTTTTTCGGCGGCCTGGCAGAGTGGGTCCTGTTTGTACGACACGGTGAATGGGCGTCCGAGCGAGAGGTTGATCACGCGGATGTTCAGCGCCGATTGATTTGTGATCGCCCAGTTGATCGCGGCGATCACCATGGAGTCAGTGCCCGAGCCGGTGCTATCGAGCACGCGGAGCGAGATCATATTGACTCCAGGCGCAACACCGTGAATCCAGTACGTCGGCGTAATGCCCCATGAATCGATGTAGCTGCTCGAGAACGCTCCCGAACCGGCTATGATGCTGGCGACGTGCGAGCCATGGCCGAAGTAGTCTTCGCCGTCGTTCGGAGCGATCCAGGTTCCGCTCAGGTTGCTAACGAAGCTCATCTGCGCCGGCAGACGGCTGTTGCCCGTGCATTGCGGCGATACGTAGTCGCAGTTGGTGTAGGTGATGCCCGAATCGATGACCGCGACGCCGACGCCATTGCCGGTCTCGCCTGCAGCGTAGGCAGCATAGGCGCCAATCGATTCTGGTCCCTTATCGACTGCGAAAGCTTTCACGGGCGAGTCGGGAGCAATGAATTCTACTTCCGGATCATTCGCCAGTCGCTCGATCTCGGAGCGCGTGAGCCGCGCAGCGGACTGCCCGACATTTTCGAAGTGGTGGTGAAGATTAAGGCCCGTGCGCGACTGGATGCGTTCGCCGGCACCTTCCGGTGCATCAGCGCGGTGCAGAACCATCACATCCACCTGTTCATCCTGCTTCAATTTGCTGAGTTGCGGATGAATCCGGCTGGTAGCGGATGAGGCGCGCGAAAAATCCTGAGCCTGTACCGTAACCAATGCCAGGAATATCAAAGCTGTGAAGTGAATGCGTTTCATACTGCTGTAGAAGCAATCCGCCAGCCAAACAAGAATCCGGCAACTGATTGAAATCAAAGATAGTAACGTCCGAGTCACCCGGTAACGACAAGTGACAAAATGGCGCAGCCGGCAAAGGGACGAGACAAGATGGCTCAGACCAGGCGCAACGGCACGCGTGATCAGATCGGCCGAACTTCATCCCAAAAAAGTGCAGCGTGATTGTAGCTTCGCGCGCGAAGGCGGCGATTGGCGGGATCGGAAACCTCCGGCATTTATTTCAGCCAGTGAATTCTGATTTCCCCGTCGAGCGGCCTGAACTCCGGGTCGCCGGTGACGAGTTCCGTGCTCCTTTCCTTTGCCAGCGCGGCGGCAAAGGCGTCGGCCAAACTCAATTTAAAACGGGATTTGAAATCGGCTGCAGTGTCGGCCAGGGCGCGGGTGGTGGAATGAAAATCAATCGGAAGCCCCTGAAGAACTTTTGCGGACTCTGCCCACGCCGCCGCGCCGTCTTTCTTCACAATGGAGTACTTCACCTCGGCGTAGTTCACATCGCTCATCAGGAGCGGGCTGTCCTTCTTACCGGCGGAAACGAGCAGATGTTCCACCGTCTCCGCGCCCGGCTCATCGCGGAAGTAGGCGATCAGGGCGAAGCTGTCGAGCACCTTAGCGGGCATGGCGCTCTTCGAGTGCCCGTTCCTGCTTCTTGTGCTCGGCCCAGCTCTCCGTCAACGGCTTGCCTCCCGGCGTGCGTTTGAGGATGCCACGGCCGCGCTTGATGAGCGCCGCAGTCATGGGTTTGACAAGAATTCCCTCCGGTGTGGCTTGCACCACGGCCTTGGTCCCGTCCTCGATGTCGAATAGTTTGCGCAGGCGAAGGGGAATGACAACCTGCCCCTTCGTCGTGAAGCATATTGTTTCGAGCTTCTCAGTCGTACTCATGCGTAGAAGTATGACATCGATGAAAAAGTCCGTCAACACGTCATTAGTAGGATTGTAGATTTGCAGTAGGATTTTAGTTTGGCAGGCCGATCTAGCTCTCGCGTTCGGCAACGACGGCGAACTTCACGCCGAGGGCGTGCAGGACGGCATTGATGGTTTCGAAGCGTGGGTGGGCGCCTGCGCTCAGGGTTTTGTACAGGCTCTCGCGGCCGAGGCCGGCGTCTTTGGCGATCTGGGCCATGCCTCGTGCTTTGGCCACGTCGCCGAGCGCGGCGACGAATACCTCGGGGTTGGGGTCTTCGGCGGCCGCCGAAAGATATTCCGCAATGACCGCGTCGTTATCGAGATACTCCGCCGCGTCGAACGGTTTGTAAGTTATGTTCTTTTTCTTCATTAACGCCTTCGCCAACCGGTTCGCAATCGCCGAAATCCCCAACGCCGCACCCGTCAGGCGAGCCAGGATTCTGGCCTTCGCCTTCTGGTCGGCAAGGTGAGAGAGCCACTCATCGAAATCCGATGATCGCAAGAGCGTATTCAATTGTTTGGATTGTATCCGAGTGGATACATCACTGCGACTACGCGGAGGAGTCGCGTGGTTTCGACGCGGGCGTAGTTTTAGAATTTGTCAGTTACTTATCGATCAAATCGCCTAAGTCTTTGAGAAATAAAGACCTTACAGCTAAGTCCTTTGTTCTCAAAGACCCAGTCAATAATTCCAGCTAAGTCTTTGACTTTAAAAGACCGCACCAGGAGGGGTCCAAGCAAGACCCCTCTAGCTGCAGCCGCTGGTTGATCCGCAACTCATGCATTTGTAGCAACTGCCGTTTCTCACCATGATCGACCCGCAAACATGACAACTCGGAGCGTCTCCCATGTCGATCATGCTGGCGAGCGCATCGGCTGCGTGCATGGAACCGGAACCAGCGACGGGCGAGGACGCCCGTCCTACACTTGGATCAGCAGAACCGTTCAGATCGCCAATGCCTTCGGGCGCGGTCGCGGGCTTGGGACGCAGGTTCTCGAACAGGAACTGCTGCTGTCCGGTCATGAAGCGCAACTGCAGCCAGCGGAAAATGTAATCCATGATCGACTTGGCATAGCCGATGTCGGAATTGTTCGACCAACCGCTCGGCTCGAAGCGCGTGTGCGCGAACTTTTCGCAGAACAACTTCAGCGGAACTCCGTGCTGCAGCGAGATCGAAACCGCCAGGGCAAAGCTGTCCATGAGGCCGGAAACGGTCGAGCCTTCCTTGGCCATCTTGATAAAGATCTCGCCGGGTTCGCCGTTGGGATAGAGTCCGACGATGATGTAGCCCTCGTGGCCGCTGATATTGAACTTGTGCGTGATCGACATGCGCTCTTCTTTGAGCTTGTGCCGAACCGCGCGGGGAGGAGCATCGAGATTGTCGTCTTCGGTGAGCGCCAGGGCAGCGGCGTTTCGGGCCGCATCGTCCTTGGTGGAGTTCGCGGTCTTGGTTCCCGCGGCGGAAAGCGGCTGCGACTGCTTGCAGCCATCGCGATAGATTGCGACCGCCTTGAGGCCCAGCTTCCAGGCCTGAATGTAGGCCTCGGAAACGTCGTCCACGGAAGCGGCGTTGGGTAAGTTGACGGTCTTCGAGATCGCTCCGGAAATAAACGGCTGCGCCGCAGCCATCATCTTGAGATGGCCCATGTAATGAATGGAGCGAGTGCCCTTGGCGGGTTTGAAGGAGCAATCGAAAACGGCCAGATGCTCGTCTTTGATATGCGGAGCGCCTTCGATGGTGCCCGTGGCATCGACGTAAGAGACGATGGCATCGGCCTGCTCGTGGGTATAACCGAGCTTGAAGAGCGCCCCCGGAACCGTGTTGTTGACGATCTTGATCATGCCGCCGCCGACGAGCTTCTTGTACTTGATCAGTGCCAGGTCGGGCTCGATGCCGGTAGTATCGCAATCCATCATGAACCCGATGGTGCCCGTGGGAGCAAGGACGGTGACCTGGCTGTTGCGGTAGCCGTGCTTTTCTCCGTGGGCGAGAGCTTCGTCCCAGCAGGCTTTGGAAGCGTCGTAGATGGATGCCGGGACATTGTTCTTGTTGATGTTGTTGACGCTGGCGCGGTGCATGCGGATCACGTCGAGGAACGGTTCACGGTTGATGTACCAGCCGGGGCAGGCTGCTCCGGGCATGGCATCAGCGGTGGTAACTCCGAGGCGGTTTTGAACCGTGTCGGTGATGGGGCAGAGCGGTTCGCACTGCTCGGCGATCCGGGAGGATTGCAGATAGGCTTCGCCGCACATAATGGCGGTGACGCAGGCGGCATAGTCGCGTCCGGCATCGGAGTCATAGGGCAGGCCAGCGGCCATCAGCAGGGCTCCCAAGTTCGCGTAGCCCAACCCTAGCGGACGATAGTCGTGCGAGTTCTTGCCGATAATCTCGGTGGGGTAACCGGCGTTATCGACCAGAATTTCCTGAGCGGTGATGGTGACGTCCACGGCTTGCCGGTAGGCTTCGACGTCGAAAGTTCCGTTGGGCGCGAACTTCAGCAGGTTGAGGCTAGCCAGGTTGCAGGCGGAGTCATCGAGGAACATGTATTCGCTGCACGGGTTGCTGGCGTTGATGCGGTTAGTATTTTTCGAAGTATGCCAGCGGTTGACGGTCGTGTCGTACTGCATGCCGGGATCGCCGCAGTGCCATGTCGCTTCGGAGATCTTCTGCAGCAGGTCTTTGGCTTTATAAGTATTGACGACGCGGCCATCGACGATGGAGCGTGTCGAAAAATCGGTGTCGCGCATGACGGCGACCATGAAGTCATCGGTGACGCGAACGGAGTTATTGGCATTCTGAAAGAAGATGGAGCTGTAGGCATCGGAGTCGGGGTGCGATCCGTCGTAGCCCTGGGCAACGAGCGCATGGGCTTTGGCTTCTTCCTTAGACTTGCACTCGATGAAGTCGACGATATCGGGGTGGTCGATGTTGAGGATGACCATCTTGGCGGCGCGGCGCGTCTTGCCGCCCGACTTGATGACACCGGCGAAGGCGTCGAAGCCTTTCATAAAGCTGAGCGGGCCACTGGCGGTGCCGCCTCCGCTTAGAACTTCGGTCGAGGAGCGCAGCGGAGAGAGGTTGGTTCCGGTTCCGGATCCCCACTTGAAGAGCATGCCTTCGGTTTTGGCAAGGGTGAGGATGGAATCGAGCGAGTCCTTCACGGAATTAATGAAACAAGCGGAGCACTGCGGGCGCGTGTATCCGGTGGCGCCGAATTCCACTTGCTGGGTGGTGAAGTTCCAGTGCCAGTTGGTGGCGTCGGATTTCGGCTCGATGCGTTCGCATCCGACATTGAACCAGACCGGCGAATTGAAGGCGACATGCTGCCGGATGAGGAGATGGACGAGTTCGTCGTGGAAAGTGGCAGCGTCTTCGGCGGTGCGGAAGTACCCATCTTTCATGCCCCAGTCGCGGATGGTCTCGGCGACGCGGGCCACCAGTTGGCGCACTCCGGTTTCGCGCTCCTCGGTATCGATCTGTCCGTGCAGGTATTTAGAGGCAACGATATTGGTCGCGGTCATCGACCAGTCTTTGGGCACTTCGACATTCTTCTGCTCGAAGATCATGCCGCCCTGGGAGTCGGTGATCTGAGCATTGCGGAGTTCCCACTCAACTTCGTTGTAGGGAGAAACGCCGGGCTTGGTAAAAAAACGGCGGAACGTAAGGCCGGGAGCCTTCGTCCTCTTATTTATGGTGGTATTGGCGGCAGATTGCGCTTTGATTTGGTCGCTCACTTCTGGCATTTCCTTCTCCTAAAATTGGATGATGGCAAAAAGCAGATGATCGTTCGTCGTGACGAAATTTCGTTTCTCTAATTTCTAAAAATACAAATGGCGGCACTGCGAAACGGCTTGCCTGGTTCCGTTTCGGTGCCAGCCGCTTACAAAAAGCGTCTGATTTCGAAGAACTTACGGCAGCGCCGGGCGATAGCCCGTGGAACCAAAACTCGTGCTACGGAGCGGGATCGCCTTGCGAGGTCTTCCGGAAATTATGATCGGGGAGCGCCGCGGCGACCATCGACTCGGCCGGACAGCTGTCCAGGCCTGACTTCACCGGCGCAACAGACTTAGCCAGCTGAGGATTGTCGCCGGGGCATTCAATGCCATGGCGGGAAAGAGAAGCGACAACAAGTTCGAACAAAGCGTCCATGGGGGGCTCCTGGTGGTGCGGCAAGACGGGGCAACCGATCTCGCCAGCCGGCTTCAGCTCTCGCCGAACCTGCTTGAACTCCAAATCTTCAATTCCAACTTTTCCATGCGTTGATCAGTCCCCCGAGGGGAGATCTGGCTCGGCCAGACCGGGGGAAGTCACCGCTGACTTTTCTTCCATCCACCACGGGGACGGCTTCCGGTAAAAGAGACGGACGCAAAGTCACCTCAACTTTGAGTCTCGACCCCGGTATTTGCGCAGAGCTTCCCGTTGCAGGGAAGCCGCAAAAAGTACCCTGGGATGCTTAACGTACTCCCGTATATGGGGCCTGTCAAGAGAGAAACACCACATATTGTAGCTCGAAAGTGGTAAGGGTATCGAGTTGGGAAAATGCGATTTCAAAGTTCAATCACTTGCAAGCGTCGTGACGGATTAAGCGACAGCCGGGGTACGGTCATCATGGTGGAGCGAGGTGCGATCGGAGGGCCTTTCGGCGCCCGTCGAACCTGCTTTGGGCAAGAGGGGTACGTAGATATCCTCGAAGAGCGCCCGGGTAGTGATACGTCTAATCCCCCCGGAGGTCTCGACCAAATAGTCTCCGGGTTGGCCGGATTGTTCGCGGCCCAGGGGGTCGATAAAGAACAGCGGTTCGGTGAGTTGACGAGCATGCACAAGAAAACGGGTGCGATAGACGGTCCATTGGCCTTCAAAATTCATAATGCTTCCTTCACCCTCTTCGGGCGGCTACCAACTGTCTGTTGCAGGTTTCGGATTTTGACCGGGCACGGTCACCGCCCGGCAAACTCTCGTTTCCAGTGGAGCGACTGTACGCGCACTCGAAGGGAGGGTCAATTACATAAGAATTGTGCAACGGTGGAATTCTCGTTCCGCGATTGGAACGAGAGGTACAAGATCAACCATCGCTCGAATGCGCTCGTGTTTGGCGCAAGAGAAGCGGGGTCTGAGCGGACCGCGGAAAACTCTGAGGGCATGGGGCGGAGCTTCACGGCGGAAATTTGCACAAGCCTTGCACAGTTTAAGAACAATTCCGGGTTCGATTTCCACAATTGTTGTCGGCTGCTGCTGCGACCGAGTATCCTCACCCAAGCAACATATGACGGTTGGGGCAACTCACCCGTTCTGCATGAGGAGTCTGAAGATCATCGCGCGCCGATCAATCGAAAGCGTCTAATACATTGCCGATGAAGAAAAATCTCTGGAGAGCGCTGATCGAGGTAGGCTTTATCGTCTTCCTGTTTTATTCCAATCTGTTGATGGGAGAGTTTGAACGCTCAGGCATGGGGCAGAAGAGGGGTGTTCTTTGGGCCATGGGAGATGTTTTCACGGCGACCAATTTTGGTATTGCCATGATCGCGGCGCTCATCGGTTACATTCTTTTCGAGTTTCTCCGAAAGACTTTGTGAAGCGGCGCCCCATTGTGCTGCGCGGATTCGATGAAACGGCGGATTGCAAGCGCCGTTTGCGTTTCATTCAAGGCGGCAAGTTGCGGTGCAGCAAACGTCGCACGTTTTCGTTGCTGCTGAAGATGGCATTGTTGTTTATTTTGTTGGCTGTGCCTGCGAGTCTGCTAGCAGAAACAATTTCCGGAACCGTAAAGGACCAGTCAGGCGCGGTAATTGCCGGAGCGCGAATCGAGATCACTGGCGGAAGCTTCGCTGTGCCGATTGTGCTCTCATCGGACGCGCTGGGGAAGTTCGTATCCGGCGATCTGCAAGCTGGAACCTATTTGGTGCGGGTGACGCGGGAAGGCTTCGAGACTCTGACGAAAACGGTCGAACTGCAACGAGAAGCGGTTCAACTGCAACTTACGCTCGCCATTGCCCAGCAGCAGGTGACCATTTCCGTTCCCGGCAAAAGTATGGCGTTTGCCAATTCCGATCCAATCTACCGGGAACTCCGCGGAGTTGGGCTTGGGGAGACTTTCCGGTTGGACAATTTCAATTTGACGAAGGACGTCGGCACCTTTCAGTTTCAGAAAGGGACCCTGACCATGTTGGCTCCAGTGGATGGGGTGATCACTGGCGCCATTTTTGTGGGCGAAGGGCATTTCAATCTCAAGCCGGTGCTTCCCTATGATGCGCACGAACTGAGTCGGCGCACCGGCGCAGCGGAGGCTGATGAGGATTTTACCGATGTGGTCTTCCGCTTTACACGGGAAGGCTGGTCAAAATTCCAACCAGGAGTGGGTGAAAAAACGGAAACGCCGCCTGAGGCGGGCACGGCGCTTGTCCATTGGCGGGAACGGATGCGAAAGCGGCGAGAGGTCGCTCTAGGCCTTACGCAGTTTCTGCTGGAGGGCGACACCATGGACAACGTGGACGCGGACCTTCTGGCGGCGATCTATAATCCCGCGCATCCGGAATTCTTCAACGCCTATGTGCGCGGTAAAAAACACAAGGACCTCCGATTTTTCGTGAGGAATCGTGTGGGCGCGCTGCCCCAGATCGATTCCCCGGAGGAAGTCGGACTCATCAACTACGATCCCGAAGGCATGGATGACGGGGTCTGGTATCTGGCTCATTTGAGGTCCGAGTACGCGAACCATACTGCCAGTTCCCGCGAAGATCGCCGCCTGTTTGCCACCCATCGCTATAAAATCGAGACCGTAATTGCCAAGAACGATCATCTGTTCAGCACGACGACGATCACGTTCGAAGCGTTAGTTGCCGGAGAGCGAGTTCTGAAATTCGGATTGCTGCCCAACCTGCGAGTGACGCGCGTGGTGGATGATCAAGGCCAGGATCTCTATTTCATTCAGGAAGGGCGGAAGGAAGATGGATCGTTTTACGCCGTACTTCCGAAAGCACCGGAACCCGGCAACGAAATGGCGATCACAATCGACTACACGGGTGACAAGGTTCTGCAGCAGGCGGGCGATGGAAGCTTCTATGTTGGCTCGCGAACCTCGTGGTATCCGAACCTGAATGGATTTGGAGAGCGCGCGCTCTACGATCTTACGTACAAAGTGCCGCGTGCTTACAAAGTCGTCAGCGTCGGCAAGTTGCAGGCGGAGTCAACGGAGCAGAACTTCGCCGTCAGCCACTGGATCACGCCCAGCCCAGTTGCAGTCGCCGGCTTCAATTATGGAGCCTACACGAAGATCGACCTCGCCGATGACAAGACGGGGTATAAAATTTCAGGCTATTACTTGAGCGAGTTGCCCGACTCGCTCAAACGTTTTCGGCAGAGCGCGTTTCTGCAATCGATGGCACCGGGGGCGATGACAAAATATGTGCTCGATCAGACGCGAGCACAGTTGCAGGTTTGCACTTTTTTCTTCGGCAAGAGCCCTTACGAAGACATTTACATAACGGAGCAGCCCGATTTCAACTTCGGACAATCGTGGCCGAATCTGGTCTATCTTCCGATTTCCGCCTACATCGACTCGACGCAGAGATGGATGATGTTCGGGCACATTGACAACAAATTTACGGGCTTCGTGCAGGAAGTGACACCTCATGAAGTCGCTCATCAATGGTGGGGTCATACGGTGGGCTGGGCTTCCTATCACGATCAGTGGCTCTCGGAAGGATTTGCGGAATTTTCGGCTGGGCTGTTTCTGCAACAGGCCATGGGGAAGGATTGGCGCAAAGACTACCTCGAGTTTTGGGAACGGCTTCGACAGCGCGTGCTGGAGAAAAATAACTACGGCATCTCTCCGAATGACGCCGGACCAATCTGGATGGGGACCCGTCTTACTTCTCCGCGGACGGAAAATGCCTACCAGCAGGTGACCTACGCCAAGGGCGCGTATGTCTTGCAGATGCTGCGGTCGATCATGTACAGCCCCGACGATGGCGACAAGCCCTTCATCGGCATGATGCACGATTTTGTGGAGAGCCATCGTGAGCGGGCCGCGACCACGGAGTCGTTCAAGGCTATCGTAGAGAAGCACATGAGCAAATTGATGGATCTTAACGGCAATGGCCGCCTGGACTGGTTCTTTAACGAATGGGTATATGGCACCGAGGTTCCGCGATACCACTTTGACTACCAACTCTCTCCGGCTGAGGGCGGCAAGGTGAAGCTTCATATGACGATTACGCAGAGCGAGGTGGACGAGCGCTTTGGCATGTTGGTTCCTTTATTTGCCGATTTCGGCAATGGCATGATTCGCATTGGGCAAGTGGGGATCGGCGGCAATTCGACGCGCACCAGCGATGTGTTGCTACCCAGCCAACCGAAGAAGGTCGCTTTGAATTTCTACAAAGAGATTTTGGAGCGCTGAGCGCGAACCAAACGCGCTGGATATCAATTCAGAATCACGGCGACTGATCCCGCGCAATCGTTCTGCGGTCACCAAATATAGTGATAAAACTCACAGCTTTCTCATCTGCGGGAGCGTAACTTGGGGCTGTCGACCCTCCCTCGACTTCCTCGATCTGTTCATGCCTGATGTGTTGCGCTCTGTTCTATCAGAGTGCGTGAACGTAACGACACAAAACGTTGCGATCCCGGCCAAGGTCCGCCTGAGAAGGCTGTCCGCTGAGGGGTTGCGTGAATTCTGTGGAGGGAACCATGAAACGAATCACTATCATATTGGGGCTATTGGCGCTCCTATTGCCGATGGCCGCCTGGGCAGACGGAATTGATTTAACGAACCAAGGTGGCACGATCACTTTCACCGACGCTGGAGTTGTATCCGCTGGATCCGAACTTATGAGCTTCAACGGGATTCAAGCGCCTCGTGGACACTCTCTCGGGTCGGTCAGTTTTTCCACCGGCGCTTTCACCGGCGCCAGTCTCTGGACCGGAGGAACCTTTTCGAGTGTAGGCTCCTCTTTCATCATCAAAGGCGTAGGCAATTTCGGCCAACCGAAGGGAGTCATCTTTGACGGGGCTTTCTTCGGGCCGATTTCCTGGACGGTGATCAGTCATTCGGGGGCGAGCTACGTGTTTGATCTTTCCGGCAAGATCAGCGGCATGCTTTGGACCGGACGCGAAGTGAGCGGCACCACGTCGCAGACGATCTACGCATACACAGACCAATGGCCAACGGATCACAAAGGAGGTATCCATCTCGGACAGTCTCAGTTGACGGTTCCTGAACCCGGCACACTGGGATTGCTCGGCACTGGATTGATGGCCATTGCAGGGACGGTGCGTCGCAAACTCATGAAGTCGTAACTGAATCGGAGTACAGGTCATAGGCTCAGCAGCGGTCCATCTCGCCTCGTAAACCCACGCCTCCCGATCCAGAGAGGCGGGGTTCAGCATGTGGACGCGGACACCTCCCGTCCGCGCCCACATGCTGGTGTCCTCATTAAGGGTGTTACCTTCAGTTTGCCTTGAATCGCAGTGCGGATTCACAACAAGAAGGGATTATGCATTCATCTGGAATGAATCGTGAGACGAAGCAGTCTCTGAAGGTCATCGAGGCGGAGCCGAGCTTACGACGAACGAGATTCGCGGGCACGTCTATCCACAGGGCTCCAGCATGGGCTTTACTTTCCGCGCTGCTGTTGTTCGCCGCCTTCCCGGTACCGTTCCAAGTAAACATCTATGGCACCGCTTGGGGAGGAGGAACGGGCTCTAGCGGCGTTGTGTTTGAAGTGACCCGCTAATCGCCGACGATAGGCGCAGCGTCGGGAAACTCATCTGGAGATCTGGTTGAACGAGGCTCACAACCACAAACAAAACCAAGTGGAGGAGATTGTGCGTTCACCAGGAACAAATGGTAGGGCAAAGGACTGCTTCATCCTCCGATCCTGGCTCGCCAGCGCAGCCGCCATGCGATACTAAAATTTATGGCGCTGCCGGATTTCACACCCCGCGTAGGGAACGATCCCAAATCGGTAGTGATTCATTTGACGAGTGGGACGGGTATGGAGATTGAGTGGAAAGACGGACATCTCTCCGCTTATACCTTTCCGTTCTTACGCGATGCCTGTCCCTGCGCGCTTTGTGAGGATGAACGCACCAAGGCGCGGCGCAAACCAGGCGAACCGGTTCAGCTCGCTCCCGGAGCCTTACCGATGTTCAAACCTGCTGTAAAAGCGCTGTCGGCGGAGGCTGTAGGCAAGTACGCGCTGAAGTTTTCCTGGAACGATAAGCACGATCTTGGGATCTACTCGTGGTTCTACCTGCGTGAAGTGTGTCCCTGCCTTGAGTGCGCTGCAGCACGGAAATAAGACTCGCGTTTTGTTCTTCGCGTTGTCATCCTGCGCTTCCTAACAGAAAAAGTTGTAAGCTAACTGGCACTCACGGCCGGAGCGGGCAGGATAGCTCCGAAGCTGGCCGCGCTATGAACCTACGCATTCGTTTGGCCGAGACTCGCGATGTTCCGTCACTCCGCAAACTGATTGAGGATTCGGTGCGGGGATTGCAGGCACGGGATTATTCTGCGGCGCAATTAGAAACGGCGCTGCGAACCGTGTATGGCGTCGATACGCAACTGATTGCGGACCGAACTTATTTTGCCGCGGAGGACACGGAAGCTTCGGCAACCCCAGTGCTGGTAGGCTGCGGCGGCTGGAGCCGGCGGAAAACTTTATACGGCGGCGATCAGTTTGCTGGCCGCGAGGATTCGTTACTCGATCCGGCGAAAGACGCGGCCAAGATTCGCGCCTTTTTTGTTCATCCGGAATTTGCGCGGCGCGGCGTTGGCGGAATGATTCTCGAGGCGTGCGAGGCGGCGGCCAAGGCGGATGGGTTTCGCCGACTGGAGATGGGCGCGACCCTCACGGGCGTTCCATTTTATCGGGTGAAAGGATATGTCGAGTTGGAGGCCGTCGAGGCGCCGCTCGGGGAGGGTCTGACCCTGCCCATCATCCGAATGGGAAAAAGCCTTTCGGGTTAGTCAATGTTTCAGTAGCTTTCTGCTGCAATGACGGCATCCAGATACTGGTTCAGCAGCACTTCCGCTTGACTCTCAAAATCCAGAAAAACGATGCCATTGCCGAACTCCGGATGGCGAGTGACCACGCGTCCGTGGATCACGACAGGGGCATCGGCCAGCCAGAGGGTGACCTGTACACGGATGCCAACGTGCAGCGGCATTGCCAGTTCGACATAGCAGCCGCCGCGACTGAGGTCCGTGGTTTCCACTCGCATCGGGACACCGCTGCCTTCGGGGTGCACTTCGACCGGAACCTTGACGGTATAGCGAGGATGGTGGCGGCGCTCGTTCTTAACGAGAGCGGTGTGGGCAGGCTCGACGTTCGGAGATTTCATCAATTGGCTCCGGGGCTCGGTGGGGTTCGATTTCCCAAGCTCCTGACATCATCATCGGGCTTGGGGTGTGGGGAGTCTAGGTCACAGATCACAACGCCTAGTTACCGATGGGTACGCCCTCTTAAACCTCTGTCACGGCAGTTATGGTTTTGCTCCCAATTCCGTGTAGGGTTCGGCGGGGTGAGCTTCATCATGTCAACGAGTTTGCTGGAAGGGATGGAATCTGTTCCGCATCCATGCTCATGATGCGAGCTGCGTTGGGCGCGGCGTTCGGCAGAACCATGTATAGCGCGAGGTAGACGGGCTAAATCCGAAGAATCTTACCCACGCTGGATGAGAATTGTGTGAGGGTCTGAGAATTAAGGAACCAACTTCACATTCTTCATTCGATGACCGACTCGCAACGCGAATTCGCGCTGTGTGCAGATTATGACCAAGTCTTTCTCACTTAGAGCCGTGCCGTTGACGCTCACCGCTCTGCCTTTAATCTTGGCAACGGCTTGTGTGTTCGAATCTGCAAGGCCGGCTTGAAAGACCAGCTTGGCGACCCGGATGCCGATCCAATTCTCGCGATCACTCGTTGCGTCGCCGACGATCTTGATGACTGGGCCTTCGGCTGCGGGAACAGATTTGTCAGGAACCACGCCGGGAGTACTGATCGTTTCAATCTTGATCTCGCACGACTCGATGCTATCTGGGACCTGATCCTTCTGAAACTGCTTGGCCCAATCGTCCGCCGCCTTGGCTGCCGCTTCCGCCGAGTGAAAATCCGCGACAATCGATCTTGCCAGTTCCTTCTTCAAGGCCATGGGATGCGCCTTTCCACTGGCGGCATCCGCCTTCATGGCTGCGATTTGCTCCGCGCGCACATCGGTCAGCAGCTCGTAAAACCGCCACATCATCTCGTCGGAAATCGACATCACCTTGCCATACATCTCAAGCGGAGGCTCGTGAATCCCAATCGCGTTGCCCAGCGATTTCGACATCTTGTTGACGCCGTCGAGCCCTTCGAGAATTGGTGTGGTCAGCACGACCTGCGACTCCTGACCGTAGGCGCGTTGCAATTCTCGCCCGACTAGGAGGTTGAATTTCTGGTCGGTTCCACCGAGTTCTACGTCGGCTTCAAGCGCCACGGAGTCGTAGCCCTGGGCGAGGGGATAGAGAAGTTCATGCATGGCAATCGGCTTCTCGTCGTGAAAACGCTTGTGGAAGTCTTCGCGCTCGAGGATCTGCGAGACCGTGTACTTCGCGGTCAAACGTATGAAATCCTCGGCGGAAAACTTCGAAAACCACCGGCTGTTGAAATCGACAACCGTCTTTTCGGCGCTAAGAATCTTGAAAACCTGCGCTTTGTAGGTTTCGGCATTCTCCTCAATCTGCTCGCGCGTCAGCGGAGGCCGCGTCGCCGAACGGCCGGTTGGATCGCCGATCATACCGGTGAAATCGCCGATCAGAAAGATGACGGTGTGCCCGAGATCCTGAAAATGTTTGAGCTTGCGCAGTACGACGGTATGTCCGAGGTGCAGGTCGGGAGCGGTCGGGTCCATGCCCAGCTTCACGCGAAGCGGCTTGCCTGAAGCGAGGGAGCGTTCGAGCTTCGAGCGCAGTTCGGATTCTTTGACGATCTCCGCAGCGCCCTTCTTGATATAAGCCAGTTGTTCGTCAACCGGTGGAAAGTTTGCCATGTCGTAGTGATTATAACGAGAGAGCCGCTGCGAGCTGCGAACTCGGGCGTGTGAGCGCAGATCGAAAGTTCGGTTTGCGCGAAGATCGAGGCTTGCAGCTTACTGCCGTCGATAGAAGCTCAACGCTGCATCTCCTTGCACCAGTTTCCGATAGCGCCGCAATTCTCCAAATTCTTCGCCAGGGTCAAATCTCTTTTCATGCTCGGCGATCACCCTGCTCCGTTCGTGCAGAAGTTTCGATTGCGCGAGCGAAGCTAGGGTCTTTGTGTACTCGTCCTGCATGGAGTAGGGAGGATCGAGAAACACAAAATCGGCGGCGCTTCCGGCCGCATCCAGTTGGCGCAAGGCCTTCGTTGCTTCGAGCCTCACGATCTGGAAGCCAGCCACAATTCCCAACGACTTCAGATTCACGGAAATTACGTCCGCAGCGGCTTTAGAGGACTCGACGAAGTGGACCGTATGCGCGCCGCGGCTCAGGGCTTCGATGCCGACCGCGCCAGTTCCAGCGTACAAATCGAGCCAGGTCGACTCGGCCAATGCGGACGGATCGCCCGAGCAAAGCACGTTAAAGAGCGTCTCGCGCAGGCGGTCCAACGTAGGACGGATTTCGACGCCGGGCAAGGATCGTAACGTCCGGTGGCGATACTGTCCTGCAATCACTCGCATAATTCTCCCGTCAAGAGGCAGGCCATCGCCGCGCATCTTCCGATTGGTATTTCAGTTTAGCTCTTCGGTGCTAGCGCTTCGGTTTCGTGTTTTCGCATCGCAGCAGCGCCGATCGGACTCTAACTAGATAGAATACTTGGTAGGAATCTCAATGCGTAGTTGGTCTATCCCGGTCGGCCGTCTCTTCGGAATCGAAATTCGGATTCATCTAACCTTTTTGTTTCTGCTGTTTTTCCTGTTCAGCACGGAAGCCGCTTCGCAAGATTCAACCGCGGCTTTTCGCGTGCTGGGCTTGTTTGGAATCGTTTTCGGCAGCGTGGTGCTGCACGAGTTGGGTCACGCGCTGGTGGCTCGCGGATCGGGAATTCCGGCCAAGGCGATCATCTTGCTTCCGATCGGGGGCGTGACGATTTTCGATGAAGGGCATTCCTTGCCCGATCCGATCAACGGCTGGAAGCGCGACATCCGCATCGCCGCCGCGGGACCGCTGGTGAACCTTTTCATCGCGGGATTCTCCGCGCTTGTTTTGCTGGCGATGATGCCGGGAATTTCGCTGAGCGCCAAGCCTCTTCTCTCCTCGGGAGCGCTGTTGCGGAGCATGGTCTGGGCGAATCTTTACCTTGGCTTGTTCAACCTGCTTCCAGCATATCCCATGGACGGAGGGCGCGTTCTGCGTGCCATTTTTTCGCGCCGTGACGACATGGTTCGAGCCACGCAGCGCGCCGTCCGCATCGGCAATGTTTTTTCGGTGCTGATGATCATGGTCGGAATGCTGCTCACCAGCCGCGACGAGACCAGATTTAACGGCTATTGGCTGATGATGATCGGCTTCTTCCTTTTTGCGGGAGCGCAGCTCGAGGAGCGCTCGGCGGTGTTTCAATCGGTGCTGCAAAGCGTGCGGCTGGAAGAGGTCATGCTCACCGATTTCGTCACGCTCTCGCCGGCAGACACTTTAGAGGACGCGCTGGAAAAAGCCGTGCACACACTGCAGGACGATTTTCCGGTGGTGCGAGGCGTCGATATGGCGGGAGTGATTTCGCGGCAAAAAATTCTCGATGCTCTGCGCGCAGAAGGCAACGGTTACGTGCAAGCTATCATGAGTTCGAAGTTCGATATCGCGGCGAAACAGGAGTCGCTCGCCTCGGCGTTCCGCAAACTTTCGGCGCGCAATCTCAGCATAATTCCGGTGGTAGACGAGCAGCACTTAGTGGGAATCGTCACCCTGCAGAACCTGATGCACTCGATGGCGCTCCTGGCCGAAAGCCGGAAGCTACGGCGGGAAGCGATGGATTCCTAAGGATTGCCAACTCCCCATATTGACTTTTCGTGCTAACTTCGCAGACTGCCGGCGGGAGTTTCGGGGTATACTTCCCGGCAAACGGCCGAGGCAGTCGGCGCGGGGGAGAATGTGCTCGAGCGAGTGCTCGCGAGAATCCAGAGGTGCACCATCATGGTGCTGGCTGGAATGCTCATCACGATCGTCGTGCTCTCGACCGCGCACCTGGGCTGGCTCATTGGCGAAGAAATCTGGCAGCCGCCACGGTTTCTCATTCCAGTACAGGGCCTGGTCGACATTTTTGGATACTTCCTGCTGGTGCTGATCGGCGTTGAACTGTTGGACACGTTGCGAGCGTACCTGAAGAAGGACGTGATTCACGTGCGCGTAGTCCTGGAGGTGGCGCTCATCGCCATGGCACGGAAGGCAATCATTGCAGAACCGAATGCCGTGCCCGGCGTGGCCTTGTTCGGAGTGGCGGCGTTGATTCTGGCGTTGGCGATTGCTTTTTATTTCGAACGGCAGACCGAACGATAGCGGATCGTGTCCCTAGCGTCCTTTGGACCGTCTAGCATAAACATCCTGCGCCGCGCGCACCGCGCAGCCAAACTCAACCGTCTTCCCCGTGGCTTCGGCGAGCACCTGTTCGAGGGCGGCGAGCACTCCGATGGTGTCGAGGTAATCGTAGTAGCCAATGTGAGCAATACGGAAAAGTTGTCCTTTCATTTCCGCTTGTCCGTTGGCCACGACCGCTCCGAATTGTTCGCGGAAGCGCTGGCAAATGGCGTTGGAGTCGACGCCAGCGGGCGCGGCAACGGCGGTGAGCGCGGCGGCTGGACACGTGGGCGAGAATAACTTCAGGCCGAGCGCTTCGACGGCGGCGCGCGTCATGGCAGCGCAGCGTTCGGCGTTGGCGACGAGAGCATCGCGTCCCGCCGCAAGGTTGCCGTCGCCCATCTGGCGCACATAGTCGAGAGCGGCGGCCAGTCCGGCAAACAGAGAGGTCGCGGGCGTGTAGGCGGTCTCCGACTTCGCCGCCGACTTCCGTTCTTTTCGGAGATCGAAGTAAAAGCGCGGGGATTTCGTCCGCTCCATGCGTTGCCAGGCGCGTTCGCTGATAGCGCCGTAGGCCAAGCCGGGGGGGATCATCAGAGCCTTTTGTGAGCCGCCGATGATGACGTCGATGCCCCAGGCGTCGACATCGAGATGGGTTGTGCCTAATCCGGTGATGGCATCGACGACAAGAAGAGTGTCGGGCAAGGCGCGGACAAGGTCGCCGATCGCGGCAACGTCATGCCTTGCGCCGGTGGAACTTTCGGTCGCCTGGACATAAACGCAGCGGACGTCGGGCGTGAGTTTGGAGCGCACTTCGCCCAGCACAAATGTTTCGCCGTAAGGAGCGGTCACAGTCTCGACTGCGCAGTTGAACGCCTTGGCGAGAGAGACCCAGCGTTCGCCAAACTTTCCGGCGGTGAGCACGAGCACGCGGTCGCCGGGAGAAGTCAGATTCGAGATGGATGCTTCCATGAAGCCGGTACCGGAAGAGGAGAGGACGAGCACGTCGTTTTTGGTGCCGATGAACTCTTTCACGTCGGCGAGCACGCGCGTGAACAGAGCGCGGAACTCGGCTGTGCGGTGGTGCGCGCCATAGGAGGCCATCGCCATCTGTGCGGCGGGAAGAAGAGGAGTTGGTCCGGGAGTAAAAAGACGATTCTTCTTGAGCATAAGAACCAGAATATGCGAAAGGTGCGAGATTCGGGAAGAAAAGGTCGGAGGTTCGGGCCCGGATTGCAGAGGTGAGGACTGAGGAGGTTCGAGCTCAGAAGTTAGATTGCAGAGGTGAAACCCAATCGATCGCAGCGGAAGCTTCTCACCTCTGCAACCTGACCTCTGACTTCTGACCTCGTTCTATAATTCCTCCATGCCCCTCATCGATCAGATTCAGAAAGACATTGTTGCGGCTATGAAGGCGCGCGAAGAGCAGAGACTCTCGACCCTGCGGATGGTCAAGACCGCGCTGAAGAACCGCGAGATTGAAAAAATGGCTCCGCTGGACGACAAGGAGTCGCAGCAAGTGCTCTCCACGCTGATCAAGCAGCGGAAGGACTCGGTGGAGCAGTTCACCAAGGGCGGACGCCAGGAGATGGCCGACAAAGAAGCCGCCGAAATCAAGATGATCGAGGCTTATTTGCCCAAAGCTGCGGGCGAGGAAGAAATTGTGGCGGGGGTGCGCGCGGCGATTGCGGAGATGACGCCTGCTCCGGCGATGAAGGATATGGGGACGGTGATGAAGGCGGCCATGGCGCGGTTTGCAGGGGCGGGGATGCGCGTGGATGGGAAGGTGGTTAGCGAAGCGGTGAAGAAGGAGTTGGCGGGTAGGTAGGAATGCGGTTCCTACTTGCTCCGCTGCCACTCCCGATAGGCTTCGCTCTTTCCGATTCCGCGCTCTTTGGCTACTTTCTTCAGCGCGGCTTTTTCGTCGACCTTTTCTTCAGAGATGATCTGCTTGACGCGCTGGGCTACGGTTACGGCGGAGGCCTCAGGTCTCAGGTCTTGGGTCTCAGGCTTGGCTATCAGCAGCGTAATTTCGCCCTTGACGTCTCCTCGCGATTTTAGTTCTTCCAGAATTTCTTCGACTCGTCCGCGGAGGAACTCTTCGTGTAGCTTGGTTACTTCGCGCGCTACGACCACGTGGCGATCGCTCCCGAGAACTTCGACCACGTCCGCCAGCGTTTCCAGCAGGCGGTGCGGGGCTTCGTAGAAGACCTGGGTTCTGGGAGAATCTTTTACGCTATCTAGCAGCTTGCGGCGCTGACCGGACTTTGACGGGAGGAAGCCGCTGAAGCGGAAGGAATCGGTGGGCAGGCCGCTGGCGACCAAGGCCGCAAGGAAGGCGGAGGCTCCGGGGATTGGGATGACGGGGACATGATGGCGGATGGCGAGTGTGATCAGGCGGAAGCCTGGATCGGAAATGCCGGGCATGCCGGCATCGGTGACTAGAGCAATTTTCGCGCCGCCCTCGAGATCGACGACCAGTTCTGCGGCCTTGGTCATCTCGTTATGCTCGTGATAGCTGACGAGCCGAGTCTGGATGCCGTAATGGCTGAGGAGTTTCAGCGTTTGACGCGTGTCTTCGCAGGCGATGAGGTCGACTTCTTTGAGTATGCGAAGGGCCCGAAGAGTGATGTCTTCGAGATTGCCGATGGGGGTAGCGACCAGGTAGAGCGACGGTCCGCCGATGGCGGTGTCCGTTTCGGAGTGAGCGCCATTTCGAGTGGCTTCCTGCATGCGCAGAGTCTAACAAGAAAGATCAGAGCGGAGAGGTCAGATTGCAGAAGTGACTCTGAGGCTCCCAACCTTTGCACTCTGACTTCTGACTACCGTCCCCCCAGGAACCACCTCTGGCAACGGATTCTTAGTTCGCCTTTCATTCGCTTCATGCTAAACTGACCAAAACGGATGTGACGGCCAACACTTTTATGCCCAGCCCGCGGGTGTAGGCTACGATTCCAGATTCATAGAAAACAGGAGCAGCCAATCATGGCCGACAAGATAGAAGATCGCAACAACGAGCGCAATAAAGCCATCGATCTCGCATTTCAACAGATTGAGAAACAGTTTGGTAAGGGTTCTATCATGCGGCTGGGGTCGAAGGAAGCGATCGTCCCTATTTCTGTGATTTCGACGGGCGCGATCTCGTTCGACGCCGCGCTCGGCGTGGGCGGAGTGCCGCGCGGCCGCGTGGTTGAAATCTTTGGCCCTGAGTCTTCGGGCAAAACGACGATTACCCTGCAAATCATCGCGGAGGCGCAAAAGGCCGGGGGCATGGCCGCCTTCGTCGATGCCGAGCACGCGCTCGATCCGGCCTATGCCAAAAGACTCGGCGTGGACGTAGACAACCTGCTAGTGTCGCAACCGGATTACGGCGAGCAAGCCCTCGAGATCACCGAAGCTTTGGTGAGGTCGAACTCCATCGACGTTCTGGTGGTGGATTCGGTGGCGGCGCTGGTGCCGAAGGCCGAGCTTGACGGCGAGATGGGCGACAGCCACATGGGCCTGCAAGCGCGGCTGATGTCGCAGGCGCTGCGCAAATTGACGGGAACGGTGTCCAAGTCGCGCACTTGCCTGATCTTTATTAACCAGATTCGCGAGAAGATTGGCGTGATGTTCGGCAATCCCGAGACCACGACGGGCGGGCGCGCGCTCAAGTTTTATTCGTCGGTGCGGATTGATATCCGCCGGATTGCGGCGATCAAAGAGGGCGACGCGGTCACCGGTTCGCGCACGCGGGTTAAGATTGTGAAGAACAAAGTGGCGGCGCCGTTCCGGGAAGCCGAGTTCGACATTCTTTATGGAGAAGGCATCTCGCGCGAAGGCGACCTGCTGGATATCGCTGTCAACAGCAATATTCTGGAGAAGTCGGGCTCGTGGTTCAGCTACAAAGGCGAGCGTATCGGCCAGGGACGCGAGAACGCCCGCGCCTTCCTGAAAGAAAATAAAGATACGATGGCCAAGCTCGATGCCGAAGTGCGCAAGTCGCTGGGATTGACGGCAGTCGCGGGTACGCCGGCTCCGGCAGCGGTTCCGGCGCAAGCTACCGGGACGCAGGGAAAGGTTGCGACGATGCCGGTGGCGGCGGACGCGACGAAGGTGCCAGCGGCGCGACGTTAGCAAGCTCTCGCAGGGCGGACGCATTTGTCCGCCCTGTTTTGTTTAGATTGTCATCCCACCTGGATCACTCCCCGATTGCCATTCCCGCTGGCTGCCGCATACAATCCTCCTTTCTTTGACCCTGTCGTCAGAAGAGGCTCCTGTGAAGCGCATCAAAGCCATCTATCCCGGGTCGTTCGACCCGCCGACCAACGGCCATCTGGACCTGATTGAGCGCGGCAGCAAGATTTTCGATGAACTGGTAGTCGCCATTCTTCGCAATCCCGAAAAAGACCCGCTGTTCAGCGTGGCAGACCGGCGCAAGATGCTGGAGGCGATGACCGCGGAATTCGACAATGTCTCGGTCGACACCTTCGATGGCCTCACCGTGGACTACGCGCTGCGAGTCGAGGCGCAAGCGATTGTGCGCGGAATTCGCGCCATCAGCGACTATGAGTATGAGCTGCAGATGGCGCTGATGAATCGGAAACTGCAACCCGCGCTGGAGACCGTGTTCATGATGCCGGCCGAAAAATATTCGTATCTGAGTTCGCGCCTGGTGCGGGAGGTGGCGCAACTCGGCGGCTCCATCGACTGCCTGGTGCCGGAGCTTGTGGGGCAGAAAGTTCGTGAGAAAATGGATGTGGCTCACAAGTTTGAGAACGTCGCGCCGGTAGCGGGCAAAACTCCCTCCAAAGGCAAGAGCCAGCCTCGGAAGAAGAAAGTTTGAGCATAACGAACATGAGCACAGTCACGGCACCCGTCACTCATCCCGTCCGCCTGACGGAACGCATCAATCGCATCGAACCCTCCGCCACCATGGCGGTCGTGGCTGAGGCCGACAAACTGCGCCAGCAGGGAATTGATGTTGTGGATTTTGGCGCGGGCGAGCCGCACTTCTCCACGCCTCAGCATGTTAAGGATGCCGCCATCGCTGCGATCCAGTCGAACTTTTCGAAGTACACAGCGGTGGGCGGCACGACTGAGTTGAAGGATGCCATTGTTCACCGTCACGCGGTCGACTTCGACTCCGATTACCGGCGGGAAGAGGCAGCGGCTTCGGTCGGCGGCAAGCACGCGCTGTTCAACGTCATTTCGGTGCTGGTCGATCACGGAGACGAAGTGATTCTCCCGGTTCCCTACTGGGTTTCGTTTAAAGATATGGTGCGTTATGCCGGGGGCACGTGCGTGCTGCTGCAGAGCGATGAATCGCAGGGCTTTCGCGTTACGGCTGACATGGTGGCAAAACTCGTAACGCCGAAGACGAAGCTGATTATTTTGAATTCGCCCTCCAACCCCTCGGGCGCGGTGATGAGCCCGGAAGACATGACTGCGGTGGTGAAACTCGCGCATGAGCGCGGCATCTGGGTGATATCGGATGAGTGCTACGTTTATTTGAATTACACCGGCAAGCGGTTTTCGGTGGGTTCGCTGCGCGAGTATCGCGACCGCTTCATGGTCGTCGGATCGCTTTCGAAGACCTATGCGATGACTGGCTGGCGGCTGGGATTCACGCTGGCCCCGGCGGCGATTATCACGGCAGTGCAGAAGCTGCAAAGCCAGTCTACGTCGAATCCAACGTCGATCGTGCAGAAGGCGGCAGTCGCGGCGCTGAAGGGGTCGCAACAATGCGTCGAAGAGATGCGACTGGATTACATCAAGCTGCGCGATCACGTGGTCAAGGGATTGCGCGCGATCCCAGGCGTGAAGTGCACGCTGCCGGAAGGCGCTTTCTACGCGTATCCCAACGTTTCGGAGTTTTTCGGGCGCGGCGGCGTCAATTCCGCTTCCGACGTAGCCGGTAAACTTCTGCGCGAAGCGCACGTTGCTACGGTGCCAGGAGAAGGCTTCGGAACAAAGGAACATATCCGGGTTTCTTATGCGACGTCGATGGCGGAACTGGACCGGGGGTTGGAACGTATGCGAAAGTTCTTTGGCGGTCTGTAGGCACGTCCAAAAAGCTCTGACATAGAATTTACGTTGTGATCGAATTTAAGTTGTCATCCTGAGCGAAGCGAGGGACCTCTGTTCTCGCTTGCGACATGCATAGGCTCTTCGCTTCGCTCAGGATGACAGGATGAACTTCGGCCAAGAACGCGCGGACCGCAGCGGTGCATCCAGCCTTTGCAAGCATGACGCAACTCTACCCACTCCGGATGCAGCCCGCGTTTGACCCGCGCCCTTGGGGGACGCTCGATCTTTCGGCGATTTATCCGAATCACAAATTCAACGAACGCATTGGAGAGGCCTGGCTCACGGGTGACAACTGCGTCGTCGCCAACGGTCCGCTGGCAAAACGTACGCTCGCTGAGCTAAGCAAGGAATTCGGCTCAGAACTTGTCGGCACGGCCGCGCGCGATCCACAGCGTTTTCCATTGCTGCTGAAGTTTCTGTTTCCCGAGGAACACCTCTCTGTCCAAGTGCATCCTGATGACGCGACCGCGCAGGGCTTCGGGGAGCCTTGGGGCAAAACGGAGTGCTGGTACGTGGCCCACGCCAAGCCCGGAGCCAAGATCGCTCTTGGCCTTAAACCCGGAGTTACGCGAGCGCAGCTGGAGGAAGCCATCCAAGAGACGCGCGCCGAAGACCTGCTCAACTGGATCAACGTCTTTCAAGGCGAGATGATTTACGTCGCCGGTGGGACGGTGCACACGCTCGGGCCAGGGGCGGTGATCATCGAAACGCAGCAGCAGTCCGACACGACGTATCGTCTATACGACTATGGACGACCGCGCCCGTTGCACTTGGAGCGCGGACTGGCGTCGGTCAAGGAGCATAACGCATCCGGCAAAGTGATTCGCCCCGCGCCTGTGGCTATCAATTGCGGCGAGAATAAGGACGGCAAGAACCGGCGGTCTTCGATGATTGCGGCGCCGTACTTCGCGGTGGACATGTTTGAATTGAAGGAGCCACACAGATTCTCGACGTCCGAATCGAGAAAAAACGATCCGGGCAAGACCTCGGTGCAGATTCTGGTCGCTGCGGAGGGCTGCGGAGTTGTGGAAGCCCAGGGGTGTGATCCGGTAACGTTCGCTAAAGGCGATGCCGTCGTGATTCCGGCGGCAGTTCGAGACTTCGAGGTGCGTCCGCAGTGGGCGATTGAATTCCTGAAAGCCCAGGTGCCCGGCGAGGTAGTGCCCGAACCGGCGACGCGCATGTGAAGGAATCGAGCCTTTCGCCGGTCCCCGCGTAAATGTTAGGCTTGCATCGACCGTGAAAAAGAACTCGCACTTCTATCCAATAATTCTCGCCGGCGGCCGAGGGACACGCTTCTGGCCGTTGAGCCGCAAACGCCGCGCCAAGCAACTGCTTGCGCTCGATGGCACCCAGACCATGATTCAGCAGACGGTGGCACGGCTTGCTCCGATGGCTGCACCCAGCCGATTCTGGATCATCACGAATGACGACCTGCGCGACGCAATTCGCCGTCAACTGCCGAAACTCCCGGCGCAGCAGATGATGGCCGAGCCCGTTGGGCGCAACACCGCTCCCGCGATCGGACTCGCCGCGTTTCTATTACTTCGCCAAGATCCCGATGCGGTGCTCGGCCTGTTTCCCTCCGATCACGTTATCGCCGAGCCCGACCGATACCGGGCGACACTCGATCTAGCGATTGAGATCGCCGCCGCAGGACAAAATATCGTTGTGCTGGGCATCCGTCCGACGCGCCCCGAAACCGGCTATGGCTATATCGAAGCAGCTTTGCCCGAGGGCGGCACGCTCGATCAGGAAGGCTCTCTGCGGGTGCTCCGATTCACCGAAAAGCCGGATCTGACCACAGCCCGGAAGTTTGTCGACGCGGGGAATTATTTCTGGAATAGCGGCATGTTTCTGTGGCGCGCCGACACGCTGGCGAATGCCCTGCGCGAGCATCTTCCGAATACCGCGCCGCTTCTGGAGAAAATCGCGGCCGACTATGGCACGCGCAGGTTTGCAGAGTCTTTCCGCAAGCTTTATCCGAAATGCGAAAACATCAGCGTCGATTATGCGATTCTCGAGCCCCGCTCGGCGAAGGGAGAAATGCAGTCGCAAATCTTCTGCCTGCCTTCCGATTTCGGATGGAACGATCTTGGCTCCTGGACCGCCCTGCACGAGCACCACGTGGCGAAGTCGAAACCGAGCGATGGAAGCCCGGTTACGGCGTCCGGCAGTTTCGCCACGAACGCGAAGAACAATTACGTGCACGCGCCCGGAAAATTCGTAGCCTTGGTCGGAGTGAGCAATCTGGTGATAGTGGAAACGGAAGATGCCCTGCTGGTGACGACGCTCGACCAGTCACAGGATGTGGGTAAAGTAGTGAAGTATCTGGATGAGAAAAAGCTGAAGAAACTTGTGTAGAGTTGTTCCCTGTCGCAAAATGCAGATCCCTCGCTGCGCTCGGGATGACAAACCAAAAAAGGGTCGCGAACGACCAACGACGAGTTATGACTCAAATCAAATTCGGTACCGATGGCTGGCGCGGGCTGATCGCCGACGATTTCACCTTCGACAACGTGCGCAACGTCGCGGGAGCAATTGCCGGTTACATTCTCAAACGCGAAGACGCTGCGCGCGGGGTGATCGTTGGATACGATACGCGTTTCGCTTCGGACCGGGCGGCGCGCATCGTCGCGCAAGTCATCGCGGCCTTCGGCATTCCCGTACGGCTAGCTAACGACTACGTACCCACGCCCACGGTTTCCTTTAATGTCAAGAAACTGGGTGCTGCGGGCGGCGTGATGGTCACCTCGAGCCACAATCCGTGGAACTGGAATGGCGTGAAGTTTAAGGCCAAATTCGGCGGCTCGGCCACGCCGGCGATCATGAAGTGCATCGAAGACGAACTGGCGGCGATAACCGGCGATGGACCCAAAACCGTCCCCACACGAACGCCAGTACCTGCAGCCATTGAGGAAGTCGATCTGAAGCCCGCGTACGTGGAGGCGATTTGCAAGTTTGCGGACCTTGATCTCATCCGTGTCGCGAAGTTCAAGTTTGCCATCGATTCCATGTACGGCTCCGGGCGAGGAGTGCTGAGGAAAATATTCGACGCGCATGGCATCGACTACGTAGCCATTCGTCAGGAAGTGAATCCCCTGTTCCCCGGCATTAATCCCGAACCGATTCTGCCGCATGTCGCGCTGCTGCAGGAAACGGTAGTGAAAGAAAAATGCCATGCCGGCCTGGTTACCGACGGCGATGCAGATCGCATCGGGGCGGTAGCCGAAGACGGAAGTTTTGTCGATTCGCACAAGTGCATGTCAGTGCTGTTGCGCTGGCTGCTCGTGCGCAAAAAGTGGCCTGGCGACGTGGTGCGGGCGTTTAACACGACCGGTATGATGGACCGGATCGCGGCGAAGTACGGCCGCAAACTGCACGAGTGCTCGATCGGCTTCAAACACATCGCCGACCTGATGATGGACCACGAGATTCTGATTGGCGGGGAAGAATCGGGCGGCATTGGATATGGACGGTTTCTTCCGGAACGCGACGGCATACTGAACGCGCTGCTGCTGGCGAATGTAATGGCGGAAGAAGGCAAGCCGCTCGGGCAACTGGTCGCTGACCTGCAGAGTGAATTCGGTTCGCACTACTACGGGCGCCGCGATCTGCATATTTCCGACGAGATTAAGAACGGAGCGATCCGCCGCGCCGCCGATGCGCAAACTACGAAGCTCGGCGCTTATTCGATTGTGCGTAAGGAGGACCGCGACGGCGTGAAGTTCTACCTCGACGCTCCCAAATATGGCAACGGCGCCGACCCGTGGGTATTGTTTCGAGCTTCCGGCACCGAACGCATGTTGCGCTGCTACGTGGAAGCGGCCAAGCCCGAGTTGGTCGAAGAAATTCTTGAATCCGGCGAAGCATTTGTGCGGCGGACGTAAGCTACTTCGTCCAGCGCAGGTTTTGATCGGTCCAAAGTTACAATCAGAGGCAACGCACGAAAACCTGAAGCCTTGTTATCGGACTAGCTGGCACTTCCGCGTACTCGCCAACGCCAGAACGCGATAGGATAAGAGCAACTCTCATTCCCATGGGCACCAAAGAAATCACACCCGTTCTCGCGGATTCTCAGGAATCGCGCCGTTACAACCGCGTCAAGCGGTGGATCGGCCTCGCCGATTTTGCGATCGGGTTCGCGCTGCTCGTGGTATTACTTGCGACCGGTTGGACCGGAATCCTCCGCGATCTGGCGGAGCGAGGCGCAGCCCAGAACTATTCGGTAGCCGTTTTCCTCTATGTTCTGATGTTGATGCTCATCAGCAAAGCGATAGGAACTCCGCTCGAGTTTTACGGATTCCGACTCGAACGCCGTTATCACCTTTCCAACCAGAGAATGCGTTCGTGGTTGTGGGATGAATGCAAAGGCTTTCTGATCGGCCTGGTGATGGCTGCGATCGTGGTGGAACTGCTCTATCTGGTCATGCGTCACTCTCCTGAGCACTGGTGGCTGATTGCGTGGGCTGTATTCCTCGGCCTGATGGTGCTGCTGGCCCAAATTGCGCCGGTGGTGCTATTTCCAATTTTTTATAAGTTTGAACCGCTCGAAAACGAAGAATTAAAGCGTCGCTTGATCGTGCTCAGCGAGCGCGCCGGCACGCATGTGCGCGGCGTCTACAAGTGGCATCTTTCCGAGAAAAGCAAGAAGGCCAATGCTGCCCTCACCGGACTCGGCGCAACCCGGCGCATCATACTGGCCGACACTTTGCTGGACAACTATTCCGATGATGAGATCGAAGCAGTGCTCGCGCACGAACTCGGGCATCACGTGCACCGCCATATTCTGAAGAGTATTTTTGTGCAGGCGGGAATCACGTTGTTTGGCTTTTGGCTGGCCAATGAAGTTCTGAGTTACTTCGTTGAACGCCGGCACATGTTCGAGACGAAGTCCGACTTCGCCGATCTGCCGCTGCTGATTCTGGTCTCGACGGCCCTGTCGTTTGTGCTGATGCCGGCGCTCAATGCCTACTCGCGCTTCAACGAACGCCAAGCCGACCGCTATTGTTTTCGGTCGGTGGCTAGCGTCGAGCCTTTCATTTCATCGATGAACAAGCTGGCCGAGCAGAATCTCGCCGAGAAAGCCCCGTCGCGCTGGGTGGAGTGGCTGCTGCACTCGCATCCGGCAATCACCAAGCGGGTCGCCGCCGCTGAAGCGTGGGCGAAGGCGCGATGAAGATTTGGTATTTTTGTAATCGGTGAAATTGGTAATTTGGAAATCAAAATCCGAACTCAAATCCCGACCCCTTTCCTGAACGAGGTGCCGATTTTTAAATTACACAATTACTCGATTACGAAATTACAAATTCTCTTTCAAAATGTCTTCCACCCGCCGCACATCTTCTTCCGTGTCGACACCCACTGTATCGAACGGCGTCTCCGCAACATGAATAGGGACTTCGTTCTCCAAGAAGCGCAACTGCTCGAGGCGCTCGCTGCGTTCCAGCGATGACTCTGGCCACTGGACAAAGCGATCAAGCGCGTCCTTGCGGTATCCATAGAATCCAAGATGTTTGTAGTATTGCGGACGGACGCCATCGCGATCATGGGGAATGGTGGCCCGCGAAAAGTAGAGCGCGCGTCCGTGAAGATTGGTCACGACCTTCACGGCGCTTGGGTTGTTGATATCCAACTCAGCGACCGGAGTCTTCAAGGTTCCCACTTTGACTCCAGCGCCCTGCATCACGCCGATCAGGGCGTGGATGTGTTCGGGACGCGTCAAGGGTTCGTCGCCCTGAACATTGAGATAAACATCTGCCGGAATCGCGGTGGAGATCTCATGCACGCGCTCCGTGCCGGATCGATGATCGGCCGAAGTCATCCGCGCGGCAAATCCTTGCTGTTCGCAAAAGCGCAGGATTTCGCTGGAGTCGGTCGCGACGACGACCTGGTCCACTGAAACACAGCGCCGCACTCCACGATAGACCCAAGCCAGCAGCGGGACGCCCGCGATCTCGCGCAACATCTTGCGGGGCAGGCGAGTCGAAGCTAGGCGCGCCGGAATCACAGCGATGACTTTCATGGGTCCCAGTTTCGCACGGAGACCGTGCGGTTTGACAAGTGCATTTGACCGATTTCCACAGCGCACGATAGACTACTTGAGTTTGCCTGTACTTGCGGACCCGTTCTGGGCCCGCGCCGCGTTTCCGGTCAGAAGCCGCAGCGGGAAAACAGCAAGCATACTTTCGGTGTTGGCCGAGTTAGGCTCGGCATGGATCCTTCGACTTCCTTTCGGCTTGGCTTGGGGTTTCGGCGAATGGTCAGGGCAGCAAGTCGGTGGTTCTTACACGGGCGGGCGAGGTTGTCCGTCTCTATCAGATTCAATGTGCCTGCCCAAGCGCAGCTTGGACGGGACACTCCTAAGGAGAGTTTATGTACGCGGTGATCCGCGCAGGTGGAAAGCAGTATCGTGTCGCTCCGGGCGATGTGATCCGGGTGGAAACGCAGAACGAAAAAGACGGCAAGGTCGAATTCGGCGACGTGCTGGCGGTTTCAGCCGAGGCAGGAAGCATTGTGCCGCCCGGGTCGGGTGCGCTGGTAACTGGCGAAGTCGTCGAACACGGACGCGGCAACAAGATCCTAGTCCTTCACTACAAGCGTAAGAAGCAATATAAGAAGCTTCGCGGGCACCGTCAGGACTACACAGCTGTCCGCATCACCGAAATTGCTTTTGATGGACAATCGTTTAAAGCGCCTGAACTTCCGAAGAAAGAGAAGAAAGTGAAGGTTGCTCCCGCGGGCGGCGCGGAAGTGAAGCAATCAAAACGCCCGGGGAAGAAGGCGACGAAGCCGGCGGCGCAGGCGCCTGCGAAGAAATCGACAAAGAAGAAAGCGGCGGCAAAGAAGAAAAGATAGCGGGTGGGGGGCGGCAGAAGCAGGTCCTCCTTTTCGCTCAACATGACCACTTAGTTTTAATGGCAACTGGCCACCGGGAACTGATTTTATGGCGCATAAAAAAGGACAGGGCACTTCACGAAACGGGCGCGACTCGAACGCGCAGCGGCTTGGCTTTAAGGCTTTTGGCGGACAACTGGTGCCGGGCGGGACGATCATCGTTCGGCAGCGCGGCACGCGGGTGAAGCCCGGACTCAATGTTGGACGCGGCAAAGACGACACGCTTTTCGCCAAAATCACGGGGCGGATCAAGTTTGTCGATAAAGGATCGATGGGCAAGTTCGTCATGGTCGAGCCCGAGGCAATCGCGGCGGAGTAGACCGAATTTTATTCCAGCGCGCGGCCCAAAGTATTTAGAGCGACGCATTGGCACAAGCGGGTTGAGCGTAGGACAATCGGGAAAGTAGCATCGGAGTGGCAGCAATGCCGAGCACTAAACTTAGGGGATCCGATTGGCCGGACGTTTCAGGCGAACCCGAGGGTTGGCGTTCGCTGCAAGAGCGAGCGCGTAATGAACGCGACCCCAGGAAACTGGAAGCGATCATCGCCGAGATGAACCAGCTTCTCACGGAATGGGAAAAGAAGGCGGCTGGTGATCACGGGCTGCGTTCGACTTCTCGACGCAGCAGCCCAAAGCAGAATTCCTCCACTGAATAGCATTGCTCTAGGCGGCGTTAGCCCGCCGCTGCAGTTCGTAACGCAGTTCCTCGATTCGTGATTTTCTTTTCTGATAGGCGTCGAGTTGGTCGGACGTGAAATCCGCAAACTTGCGATCCAAGATGGAATTGAGCTGCAATTGCAGAAGATCGCAGAGCTCGAGACTGATTTGAGCGATTCCGCTGGGGTCCATAGAATATCCCCCAACAGCGATCAAAGCGCAGAGCCAAACTATGCGCAGTGCTCGCGGTCACAGGTGGTCGTGATTACGGGCGAATCCTTATGTTCATTGATGAAGCCAAAATTCGAGTGAAGGCGGGCGATGGCGGCAACGGGTGCATGGCGTTCCGGCGGGAGAAGTTCGTTCCGCGGGGCGGGCCCTCGGGCGGCGACGGCGGGCGCGGCGGCGACATTTGGATGGAGTCAAGCGAGCGCCACAATACCCTGGTGCACTTCCGGTTCAATCCCGAATACACGGCCGAACGCGGGCGGCATGGCGAAGGCTCGAAGAAAACCGGACGGGATGGCGAAGGGATTGTGTTGAAGGTGCCCGTGGGCACAATCGTATACGACGAGGACACGGGCGAGGTGGTGCACGATTTTTCGCGATCCGATGAGCGGGTCGTGATTGCGCGTGGTGGACGCGGCGGACGCGGCAACGCGCAGTTTGCTACTTCGACGCATCAGGCGCCGCGCGAGCACGAAGAGGGGCGGCCGGGCGAGGAGCGCAATTTCCGGCTGGAGTTGAAGCTGTTGGCCGATGTCGGCATCGTCGGCTATCCCAACGTCGGCAAGTCGACGCTGATCTCGCGCATTTCGGCGGCACGGCCGAAGGTGGCGGACTACCCGTTTACGACGCTGGAGCCGAATCTGGGCGTCGTGCTGGTGGGCGACAAGGGAAAAGAAGAGAGCTTTGTGGTCGCGGACATCCCCGGGCTGATCGAGGGAGCGCATAAGGGATCGGGGCTGGGAACGCAGTTCTTAAAACACATCGAGCGCACGCGTTTACTGGTGCATTTGGTGGACGTCTCGGACAGCAGCGGACGCACCGATGTGATCAAAGACGTCGACGTAATCCTGGGAGAGTTGGAGAGCTTCGGAGCGGACTTGGAGAAAAAACCGACTTTGATGGTTGCTTCCAAGATCGATGTGGCGAACCCCGAGAAACTCAAGAAGCTGAAGCAGTGGGCCACGCGCAGGAAGCTGAAGCTGTATCCAATTTCCGCGGTCACGGGCGAGGGTATCGACAAGCTAAAGTACGCTATGCTCAAGGAAGTTGAAAAATTCAGGAAAAAGTTGACCGAGTTGCAAACCTAAGCTGCTGTAGCACGCCTGTGCCTTTTTCTTCATAATCCGGGTATGGCGCTTGTTGTCTTCCTCCGCGGTGTCAATGTTGGCGGGCACAGAACGTTTCGACCAAGCATCCTCGCGCAACAGCTTGGCGGCTATGACGTCACGAACGTGGGTGCCGCGGGCACCTTTGTCGTTCGTAGACCGGGGTCCCGCGCAAAATTCCGCGCGGCCTTGCTTCGCAAGCTGCCTTTCGAAGCAGCGATTGTGCTGTGCGAAGGCCGCGATCTCCTGCGGCTGGAGGCGGAAAACCCGTTCGGAAGTCGACCATCGGCTCCGGATGTTGTCCGATTCGTGAGTGTCCTGTCGAAAGCCGGAGGCCTCCGGGCGTCGCTTCCAGTGGAATTTCCCTCAGATGGGGAGTGGCTGGTGCGGGTGATTGGGTGCGAAGGACAGTTCGTGTTCGGAGAGTACCGTCGTCACATGAGGACAATCGGCTACCTTGGCCAGATTGACAAGCTTTATGGCGTACCAGCTACGACCCGGAACTGGAACACGATTAATGCGATCTTGCGAATTTTGAAGAATCGCAAGGGCGGTCACAGGGGTTCCGATTGCTGAGATCAGATGTGTGTTTTGGCTTGTGTCATTGAGATCGGCAGATTCGGTGACTACCGTTATCTTCCGCGTCTTCACGAACGCCAGTAGCCTGTGGCTATGACACCGCAAACTGGCACCAAGAAGGCTCTCGAACCTCCCGTTTTAGAAGCAAGGATCTGCAACAGCTGTCATATTTACACCGTTCCGTGTCCCATCTGCGTGCCGGAGCGGCAGGTCAAGTCCGTGATCACGGAATATGATCGAACGGCCGCCAAGCTCCGCGAGCTCGCGCCGGCGACCTGTTTGTTTATCGAGGAGATGTCGAGGAACTGAACGACTTGAACGGGCGCGGTCGGAGCGCTTCTTGTAACGGCCGAAAATTCGGGTTGCCTTGTCGGCATTCTTCTTGACCTGCGCGCGCTGCATCCCTAAGACCCCCTACATGCCGGTCTTTTGGAATCAAAGACTTAGCTATAAAATTTCTCCAGGTCTTTGAAAAATAAGGACTTACGTCTAAGGTATTTATAAAACAATGACTTAGCCTTAAGTCGCCGGATCTCTGAACTCGTCCGCATGACCTAACCCGAAATTGAGGTCTTCTGGGATGAGTGATTTAGCGAAGGGCAAAAGCAGCGGACAAGAGCGTCCGCTCTACACTGGCGAGCCTTACGGAGCCCCACCTAACGCCGCAAAGGACGTGACCCGACAAGGACGGGGCATAGCCCCGTCACCACACGGGTGTTCCCTAGCTCTGCTTGTTCGGTTCGTCTTTCTTTTCGAGGTGTTCGGCGATAGCTCCAGCGCCTTCAAATCCGGCGATGGCAGCAGCGCCTTCGGTCAAAATCGAAGCGTTCGGATCAAGCTTCTTCGTGCCTTCCACGGCTGCGACAGCGCCAGCGATTTTCTCTGCTTCTTCCAGAAGTCCCATAACAATCTCCTTAACGTTGAGCGAATGAAGTCCCCCGGTTGCGGGGCGATTTAGAGTATCACTTTTAAGCTGCGGCAGAAAACTACCAAGGGCGAAAGCCAGAGTGTGGGTCAGTCGCCTGTGACCGGTTCAGGAAGCTAATATCCTCGTCGAATCGCAAAAAACGCGACAAGGACGGGGCAGCCTCGACATCGTGCTAAAATTTCCACAGCCTTTGACCCTGCTCCCTGGACTCTATTTTGATCGAACTTGCCCCCTCGATTCTTTCCGCAGATTTTGCGCACCTGGCTGATCAGGTTGAGCGCGCGGCGGCCGGTGGCGCCAGCGTGATCCACGTGGACGTCATGGACGGGCATTTTGTGCCAAATCTCACGCTCGGTCCACCGCTGGTGAAGTCTTTGCGGCGGGCGACTGCTCTGCCGATGGACTGCCATCTAATGATCGAGAATCCGGACCAGTTTATTCCGGATTTCGCGGACGCGGGGGCGAACTGGATTTCAGTGCATCAGGAAGCATGCCGGCATTTGAACCGCACGCTGAACCTGATCAAGCAGCATGGGTGCCGGGCGGGAGTGGTGATTAATCCGGCGACACCGGTGGAGACGCTGTGCGAAGTGCTCGATCTGGTGGATTATGTGCTGGTGATGAGCGTGAACCCGGGGTTCGGCGGGCAGAAGATTATTCCTTCGACGCTGCATAAAATGCGGCGGCTGGCGGAAATTCGCGCGGCGCGAGGGTACTCCTACCGCATCGAAGTAGATGGCGGGGTGGGGATGGATACGCTGGGGGATGTAGTGCGCGCCGGGGCCGAGATTGTGGTGGCGGGGAATGCGATCTTTGGGAAGGGCGATCCCAAGGCGAATGCAGAGGCGATGCTGGAAGCGGCGCGGAACGCGAGTTTGGTTCGGGCGTAGGTCTAGGGATTTTGTAATTGTGCAATTTGGTAATTTTGTGATTTGAACCCAATCCTGCAGGGGTTTTGAATTTTCAAATTACCCGATTGCAAAATTAAGAAGTTGTTTCTTCGGTTTTGAGGTTTCTATGCGGCGTAAGTCTTTTGTCTTATTTTTCGGGTTGGTGCTGGCGCTGACGGTCGGCTGCACCAATAAGAAGTCGGTGAACCCGCTGGCCAATGTCGGCTCCAAACAGCCGGACAAGGTGCTGTTTGACCGGGCCATGGATGCGATGAAGCACAACCGCTTTGACGTGGCGCGAATGACGCTGCAAACGCTGATCAACACGTATCCCGATTCGGAGTTCGTCGCGCGGGCGAAACTGTCGGTGGCGGATTCATGGTACGCCGAGGGCGGCTCGACGGCGATGCAGCAGGCCGAGATCGAGTACAAGGATTTCCGCACGTTCTTTCCCAATATGCCGGAGGCGGCCGAAGCGCAGCTGAAGGTGGCGAACATCCACTATGAACAGATGGAGAAACCGGACCGCGATTTCACGCACGCGGTGCGCGCAGAGGAGGAGTACCGGTCGCTGATTCAGGAGTATCCGGACAGCAAACTGGTGCCGCGAGCGAAGCAACGGTTGCGGGAAGTGCAGGAAGTGCTGGCGGAGAGAGAATACGAGATCGGGCGATTTTATTATCTGCGACTGGCGTATCCGGCGGCGATTGCGCGGTTAAAAACGCTGGTGGACCGTTATCCGCTGTACAGCGGCGCGGACGAGACGTTATTTCTGCTCGGACAGGCGTACGAAGGCGAGATCAATGCTATCCGTAGAAACACGCGTCTGAATGAGGTGGTGAAGACGCGGATGGTCGAAGATCTGACGAAGGACGCGGCGGCGGCATACGCGAAGATCATCACGCGGTATCCGGCGATGGATCGCGCCGTGGACGCGAAGGAGCGGCTGGAGGCGATGAATCAGCCGGTGCCGCGGCCGACGAAGGCGGCGCTCGAACAGAACAAGAAAGAGATTGCGAGCCGGGTGCAAGAGGGCTTGCTGTCGGGCATGTTGGGAGATCTGGAGAAGCATCCGGACGTGGCGAAGGCCTCGCGGGTAGGCGAGCCGACGATGGTGGATCCGGAAGCGGTAACGCCGATCGACGTGGTGAGAAAAATGACCACGGCGGCGCAGGGAGGCGGCGGCAGCGAGCGCGTAGGAGTAGAGAAAATCAGCGGGTCGACCGCGCCGAATCCAGAGGCACCGCGATCGGACGCTCCCGTAGTGGCCCCCGACGCAGCGGCGTCAACCGCAGCGGCCGGGACTGCGGAGCAACCTGCGGCGGCTCCGGCGACAGCCGAAGCGAAACCGGGCGTGGCGGATCCGAACGAACTGAAGCCGAATGTTGAGCCCGATCCGACGGCGCTGCCACCGCTGCAGCAGACGAATCAATTGGAAAGCGCAAATTCCGCCGGGCCGAGCACGCCGCTGAAGACCGAGGAGATGGCGGATATATCGTCGAGCAAGAAGAAAAAGAAAAAGGGATTGAAAAAGCTGGATCCGTTCTAGATCTCTGCTGAGCGGAAGTTAGTTGCCGACGAAGCGGAGATAGAGGTCGCGGTCGTGGCGGCAGGTTTCGGCCATGTCTTTAACTTTCCCCCATGCTTCGAGCTGGCTGTCGTCGCGCACGAGGTCTTTCGCGCGATCCCATTCCTTGAGAAAGTTCTCCATCTGCCGGTGATTGAAGACGGTTTTTCCGAATGGATCGATGCCGCTGAGCAGGGTGAGATCCGTGTGATTGCCAGCGGGCAATACCCAGTGCAGCATCACCCACTCGCCACGCTCGCCCAGATCGTCTTCGAGTTTCACTACCAGAGACACGTTAAGCCTTCCTCGTAAATGCAAGGGTACTGGCCGCAATGTAACAGCCCCGGAGGGCGTTGTCCAAGGGGACTGCGGTATCGAAGGTAACCAAAGGCGATCACCAGGACATGAGTGGTGGCCGGACGATGCGCCCGGAAATCCGGAAACTAGCCAGCCGAGCACGAAGTTGGAGACCCTCGCAGACTCACCATCTCACCGCTCAAACACCCGATCGCAAGCGCCTGTTGCGCCTTGCCCATACTAAATGCGAGCTAGGCTTCGCCCACGTGCGAGCCGTGCTGGAAGTGGTATTGCAGAATCTTCGCAGCGAGGGCGGGAGCGAGATCCGGTCCGGTGCCTTGGCTGGCGGGCTTGACCGAGCGGACAATCTCTCCACGGCAGATAACCTCGGTGGCGGCGAGCCCGGCAATCTCAGCGGGCAGCACGAGACTAATTTCGAGCTGCACGGTCGGGTCCAGCCATTCTTCCGCCTGGAAGAGCAGCCCGGAGCGGCTGATGTTTTCAGTGGTGCCCGGGCGCCAGCTCTTTTCTCCGAGTGGACGATAGCGAAGCGGGAGGTGAAGGTTGAATCGGCGAGCGCGAAACGGCGCAATCTTTTTTTCATCCGGAACTCCGGCACGAGCACGGGATGCGAGGGCGATCTCCGAGGGGACGGGCTCGGAATCCAGGATCTCGCGCACACGGTCTTTCAGGGCGGGAAGGCTGAACGGCTTCTGCAGGAGGGAAACGCCGGCATCGAGCGTGCCATCGTGACCGATGGCATTTTCGGTGTAACCCGACATGTAGAGCACGCGAATCTCGGGGAGCAGTTTGACAATTCTGGCGGAAAGTTCGCGGCCGTTCATGCCCGGCATCACTACATCGGTGAGCAACAGGTTGATGGGACCCTTGTGACCATCGACGATTTGCAGGGCGGCAGCGCCGTCTTCAGCTTCAAGGATCTTGTAGCCCTGCATTTCCAGATACTGGCGCGCGAGTTGGCGGACATTAATTTCGTCCTCGACCAGAAGGATGGTCTCAGCGCCGCGATTGACCTGAGGGAGGCCGCGGAACTCTTCGGCCACGGCGGCGTCTTCCCGTCCGTGGACACGCGGGAAATAGGCGCGGAAGGCGGTGCCTTGCTGCGGCTGGCTATCGACGAAGATGAAACCGCCGCTCTGTTTGACGATGCCGTAGACGGTGGAGAGTCCGAGGCCAGTGCCCTTGGCGCCCTTGGTGGTGAAGAAGGGTTCGAAGATGCGCGACTGAGTATCGTCATCCATTCCGATGCCGGTGTCGCTGATGGCGAGCAGGACATAGTCGCCGATGGTGAGCGGAGTGTGAGTGCGCGCGAAATTTTCGTCGAGCGTGATGTTCGCCGTCTCGATGGTCAGCTTGCCGCCGCGCGGCATGGCATCGCGAGCGTTCACCGCGAGGTTCATGATGACCTGATCGATCTGTCCGGGGTCGGCGCGGATGGCGCCGAGTTCGGTCCCTGGAACCATGACCAGATCGATGTCCTCGCCGATCATCCGCGTGAGCATTTTGAGGTTCTCGGCGACCAATTCGTTCAGGTCGAGGATCTTGGGCGCGAGCATCTGCTTACGGCTGAAGGCGAGGAGTTGCCGGGTCAGCGCGCTGGCGCGCTGGGTGGCATTGGAAATCTCCTGTGCGGGGCCACGCAGGCGTGGATCGGATCCGAGACGCTCGAGCAAAAACTCGGAGTAACCGGAGATCACCATCAGGAGATTGTTGAAATCGTGGGCGATGCCGCCGGCAAGTCGGCCGATCGCTTCCATTTTTTGAGCCTGACGGAATTGCAATTCCAGAGTGCGGGTCTCGGTAACGTCTTCCATAAAAATTTCGAAGCTGCCTCCCTCTTTTCCGTTTGGGATGGCGCGGCCCGAGATGCGCGCGACAATGGTGGCGCCATCTTTTCGCACGCAGTCGGTGGTCAACTTGTCGAATTCCTTTCGCGAATAAAAATAATCAGCGGTCTGGAACCATTGCTGGGCATCGGCATACATGCTGCCCAGGTGGCGGCCGACGAGTTCCTCCGCGCTGGCATAGCCAAACATCGCGACCAGAGCGGGATTGGCATCCTGGATCATGCCGAGGGCGTTGCACCGGCAGATGCCGTAAGGAGCGTTCGTAACCAGCGAACGAAAATTGCTTTCCGAACGGCGCAGGCGGTCTTGCGTGGCGCGGAGGGCGGCATTGAACCAACAGATGAGCAGCGCCACGACGGAGAACATCGAGAGATGAGCGAGAGCTTCGCGATACTGGCCCGGAGTCTGACCTCCGGCGAGCGAATAGTAGGCGCTGACAGTGAGCGCAAATGTGGTGGCGGCCAGGCCTGGTTTCCATCCTCCATACCAGGCGCTGACCATCACGGCGACGGCAAAAACTACCAGGCGGCTCTCTGCGACGTTGGAAAGAAATAAAGTTGGGATCAACGCCAAAACGGCGCTGAGCAACGCGACTCCGTAGCGCAGGATGGAGGCGCGCACCGGGGTCACGACCAACTTGCGGATGAGGGGGAGTTTCATTCGCATGGCCTCATGCTATGCGCGAGTAGCGCGCAAAGCGAGTTACGGTCGTCCACCGCATTTTCCTGGCGGCACAGTGGCCCTAGGTACACCCACGCGGTTCACCCAAGGCCAATCCAGAAAGTGAGCAAATGGCTTGTCCACAGCCTAATCTGAGAACTGGCTTTGCGCAAAACTCGCTCGTACAAATCTGGCGGGCGGGAACATAGTTCTGCAACACGACTTGCAACTGAGGCATGCAACGATGAAACTAGCGGGGCAGCGCAGAAGCGCCTAAGCAGGAAACCCTGGAATGAATATCGGCCTTTTCGGCGGAACCTTCGATCCGATCCACCGCGGACATCTCGCCCTGGCGCAAGCGGCAGCCACGCGCTACGCCCTGCGCCAAGTGCTATTTGTCCCCGCAAATGTGCCCCCTCACAAGCAGGATCATCCGCTCTCCGCGTTTCTTCATCGTTACGCAATGGTGACCCTAGCCACGCGGGACGAAGCAAAGTTTCTGCCGTCGCAACTGGAGGCACCGGAATCTGGGACGGTCAACGCGGAAAAGAACGCTGGCGCTCGGGCGCGAAACCTGGCAGCGAATTATTCGATCGACACGGTTCGGCGCTTTAAGAAGAGTCTCAAAAAGTCGGACCGGCTTTTTTTTCTGATTGGGATCGACGCCTTTCGCGATATTGCGAAATGGCACGAGGCACGCGCGCTTCTGGCGGAGTGCGATTTTGTGATCGCGAGCCGCCCGGGATTTTCGCTGCGGGACGTGGCCGAATCGCTGCCGGAGGAACTGCGCCCCGCCGCGGCTGTCACGCGTCCGTTTCAGAAACACCCGGCAACGGGCGAGTTGATTCTTCCCGGCGTCGCCTTGCATCTGATGGAGGGCGTGCAGCAGAAAGCTTCGGCGACGGTCATTCGGGCGGCGGCAGCCCAAGGTAAGCCGCTGACCCAGTGGCTGGACCCTAGCGTGGCGCATTACATCAAGAAGCAGGGACTCTATAGAAAATAAATCGTCTTCGCGGCAGAGGCGCTAGTCTGTTCACTTCGCCAGCGATTGTTCCCGGCACCGATCGTTGCGATCGATGGAGATTCGAAGAAACGCGTCCATGACGAAGCGGGTTACAATCAATGATCCGAGTATGAAGAAAAAAGACGACCTCAAGCAGCAGGTAAATGAAGCGGTGAAAGCGTGCCTGGACAAACAAGCTGCCGACGTTGCGGTCCTCGAATTGGAAAAAGATTCGGGAGCGTTCACGGACTACTTTGTCATGTGCAGCGGCAGCAATTCGCGGCAGATTCAGACGATTGCCGACGCGGTGGATGAGCGCCTGGAGGCGCTGGGCTTGCGTGTCACGCATGCCGAGGGCTACAAGCAAGCGGAGTGGGTGCTGCTCGACTATGTAGATTTCGTTGTGCACGTCTTCTCAGAAAAGGCGCGCCAGTTCTACGATTTGGAGCGGCTCTGGAAATCGGCCAAGAGGCTGGAACCGGCAGAATTGTTGCCCAAGCCAAAGCCGCGGCGAGCGGCAGCGTCGAAAGCGATGGCGTCCGATACGGCTTCCGAGGCGCCAAAGAAGACACGCAAAAAGAAGGTCTGATGTGCCGGCGTCAAATTCAGCTCCGTGGGGTTCCTCTTACCGCCTAGTAGCGGCGGAAAGATGGAAGGCTAAATCGGCGTTTTTGGGCAGCGCGGTCACCGAAGCTCTGGTGGAATACTCGGCTCCGAAATCCGGCATGCAAGTTCTCGATCTCGCCAGCGGTACCGGCGAACCGGCGATCACTCTCGCGCAGCGTGTTGGCTCTCGCGGGACAGTCACAGCCGTGGACCAGAGCGCGGAACTGCTCGAAATTGCCAGCGAGCGGGCCAGGAACAAGAATCTTTCCAACTTCACGATCCGGCAGGCGGACGCGCACGATTTGCCCTTCGACGATCAGAGCTTCGACCTCGCCACGTGCCGCTTTGGCGTCATGTTTTTCGCAGATACCCAACGAGCGCTGGCGGAACTGCGTCGCGTGCTGAAGGTCGGTGCCCGCGCCGGTTTCGTCGCCTGGGGTCCGATGGAGCAGCCTTACTGGCAAACGACGATGATGGTGGTTCATCGACATGCGGGCGGAGAGCTGCTTCCAGCGGGAGGAGCTGATCTTTTTCGCTTCTCCGCTGCAGGTTCGCTCGCGGAGGCACTGAATACTGCCGGGTTTCGCGAGGTCGAGGAATCCCTTCGAAATTTGCCTTGGACGTGGCCCGGAGACGCCGAAGGAGTGTTCGACTACGCATGCGCCGTGGCAGCTCCGTTCCGTCCAATGCTGGAGCGCGTTCCGGCGGAACAATGGCCAGCCATTCGAACTGAGGCGACTGCCGCGATTGAGCGTTATCGCGAGGGGGATGAAATCCGTTTCGGCGCCGATGTAGTTTTCGCCTCAGGAAAGGCCTGAGGGGCTTTGCGGCATTAACAGCGAACGCCAATTTTCCCGCGCTCAAAAACTCCATGAAAATTAAAGTGGCATGGATTGGCAAAACGAAGGAGCCTGCGATCCAAACCCTGACCGACGAATATCTAAAGCGCATTTCGCATTATGCCGAGATTGCCGGAGTAGCGCTGAAGGATGAGGACGCGATTCTCTCTTTGGCAAGCCTCGGGGGCCGGCAAAAGCAGAATAAGAAACGGTACAAGCTGATTGTGCTCGATTCCCGGGGCAAGCAGGTTTCTTCTGAAGAACTGGCCGCGTTTCTGGAACGCGAGCAGGTGAACGCGATGCCGCTTCTGTTCGCCATCGGAGGCAGCGACGGGTTCAGCGAGCAGACACGCCGCAGGGCTGCTCTTACGCTCTCCTTCGGAAAGATGACATTGCCGCACGAACTGGCACGCGTGGTTCTGCTGGAACAACTCTACCGGGCCTTCACGATTCTCAAGAACCATCCCTATCATCTGGGTCATTAACCATAGAGTAACGGGACAGCGGTCGGTGGGCCGAGTTTTGAACGGCAAGATTTTGCAGCCTGCATGCACCTCTGGTAGCTTCACTCTGGCGCGAAACTGGTTTACTGTAGTTACAGACAGGCAAGACCAGATCAAATTTGTTAGCGAGGCCCTCCTCCAATGAAAAACCCTTACGACGTGATACGAGCGAAAGAGCAGGAGTTGATGCGAGTTCGCAAAGAAGTCGACGCTTTGCGGCTCGCGGCGCGACTGCTGGAGGCCGAGGACCCGGGCGCGGCGAAAGACGAACATCGGCCTGAGTTGCAACGAGTCGTCGCCATGCCCTAGATGAATTCACTCCCCCGTTTGACACGAGGCGGACGGAAACTAAAACCGTCCGCCTTTTACTTGCACTTGGCAATCAGCAATTTGGAACTTGCCATGGAACCACTTTGATTCTTAGGATTCCCTTCTGCAGCGTCCGCAACATTACAAATTCCGCACTGCAGTCCCTCCCCTCACGTACAATCGAGAATTCGGCTCTATGTCAGATCTCCGCCGCGGTCTCATCATCGTGAATACGGGCCCAGGCAAGGGCAAGACCACTGCGGCCATGGGAACGGCGCTTCGGGCCGTGGGTCAGGGAATGCGCGTGCTGATGTTGCAATTTCTGAAGGGCTCATGGCATTACGGAGAACTCGATGCGGTCAAGGCTTTCGGCGACAAATTCATCCTAAAGCAGATGGGACGGGGCTTTGTGAAAGTCGGCGCCGAAAAGCCCGACCCTGAAGATGTGCGGATGGTTGAGGAAGCCTGGGCGGAAGGCGAGAAAGCGATTCAGTCCGGCGAGTGGGACCTGGTGGTGCTTGACGAGATCAATTACGCCATCAGCTATGGCATGCTCGATGCCGCCAAAGTGGCGGAGTCCTTGAAGCGGAAACCGGAGATGGTGCATGTCATCTTGACCGGAAGAAACGCGCATCCGACAATAGTCGAACTAGCCGACACGGTAACTGAAATGCGGCAGGTAAAGCACGCTTATGAAAAAGGCGTGATGGCACAGAGAGGAATCGAGTACTAGTTACTGGTTACCAGTTGCCAGTAGGGCAGGTTTTGCCGGCAACCGGCAACTAAGAGCTGGCAACTGCTTATGGCATGGTTCAAACGACAATCCGGCCAGCTGGAGACCTCGGGCGAAAAGAAGGTTCACACCGAGGGCCTGTGGGTGAAGTGCGAGGGCTGCCGCCAGATCATTTGGAAGAAGGATCTGGAGGACAATTTCAACGTCTGCCCGAAGTGCGGCAAGCACTTTCGCATCGACGCACGCGGTCGGCTGGCTCAGCTTCTGGACGACAATCAATACGAAATTTTCGACAGTAATCTGGTCTCGACCGATCCCCTGAAGTTCGTCGACCTGAAAGCCTACTCGTCTCGGTTAAAGCAGGCCAAGTCCGACACCGGCTTGAAGGACGCGGTGCTGAATGCCCGTGGGAAACTCAACGGACGCCCGGTGATTGTGAGCGCGATGGAGTATTCATTCATCGGCGGCAGCATGGGAGCAGTGGTGGGAGAAGCCATCACGCGGGCAATTGAGAATGCGATTGAGACGCGGACTCCGATCATCATCGTTTCAGCCTCGGGGGGCGCGCGCATGATGGAAGGCGTGATCAGCCTGATGCAATTGGCCAAAATCTCAGCGGCGCTGGCGCGCCTCGATAAAGCGCAGGTTCCATACATATCGCTGCTGACGGATCCCACTACAGGCGGTGTGACCGCATCGTTTGCGATGCTCGGTGATCTGAATATTGCCGAACCCGGCGCTCTGATCGGCTTCGCCGGCCCGCGAGTGATTGAGCAGACGATACGGCAAAAGCTACCGCCGGGGTTCCAGCGCTCCGAGTTTCTGCTGGAACACGGAATGCTGGATGCCGTGGTTGCGCGCAAGGATCTGAAGTCCTACATCGCGAGGGCTCTCGATTTTATGGTGCGGGCGGCGTAGAGAGCAGTCAGTTCTCCGCTCAGGGTCCTACGCGGAGAACCCAGGAAACCCATAAAACACGACCACCCGTCGGGCCGCACTATTCCCTGTTCAGTGCATGGTTTGACCCTTAAATGTGGTTTTCTGGATAGCCAGAACATAAAGACTGAGACTAGAGCCGGTTTCATAAATCTTTCCTTGTCCTACGAAACTGCAGTTGCGCAGATGTATGCGTTGGGCCACGAACTGGCGCAGACGCCGGGACACAAGTTCGATCTGGCGCATATGCGCGTGCTGCTAGCGGCGCTGGGGCATCCGGAGAAGCGATTTCCGACTGTGCTCGTTGCCGGAACCAACGGCAAAGGGTCAACCTCGGCCACGCTGGCGGCCATCCTGCAAGCTTCAGGGTTGAAGACGGGGCTGTACACTTCGCCGCATCTGGTGCGCATCAACGAACGGATCCGCCTCCACGGCGCTCCCATCGCGGACGATGATTTCGCTATGGTGCATGATGTTGTCGACCGCACCGCCGAGCGGCTGGTTGGGGAGGGCGACCTGCCCTGGCATCCCAGCTTTTTTGAGATGCTGACCGCGATGGCGTTTGAATTTTTCGCTCGCAGCCGCCCCGACCTCGTGGTGCTTGAAGTCGGCATGGGCGGCCGCTTGGACGCGACCAACGTAGTGGAACCAAGGCTGAGCATCATCACCGATATTGCGCTGGATCATCAGAAATATCTTGGCGAAACCGTCGCCGAGATTGCGCGCGAAAAAGCGGGGATTATCCGGCCGGGCGGAGTTGTGGTCACGCTGCCGCAATTGCCCGCAGCGAACGACGTGATCGGCCATGCGATTTTGGATGCGGGAGCACGCGCGGTGAATGCCGTCCCGTATGTGCCGCCGGTGTCGCCCGGAAGTGGCCAGTACATGGTGTCGAGTAGCCGGCAAGGCGCAGGAAGAGGAGCGCTACAGAGATATCCGTTGATGGTTTTAGGAAAAGAAATCGTGGTGGAATCGCCTCTGGTGGGTCGGCATCAGCTGCGCAATCTGGCGCTGGCGATTGCGGCGGCAGAGGAACTACGCAATCAAGGAACGACGCAGATTACGCCGGAAACGATCTCCGAGGGCATTCGCGAGACACACTGGCCCGGGCGTTTTCATGTAGTACCGGCTGCGGGGGATAATCCTGAATATGTGTTCGATGTGGCGCACAATCCGGCAGGAGCTTGGGCGTTGCGATCAACGCTTTCGGATGCTTATGCGGACCGGGCGATCACAATGGTGTTCGGCGTGATGCGAGACAAGGCTGTGCAGGAGATGACGGAAATTCTGTTTCCGGTTGCGCGGCGCGTGATCGTCACCCATGCCAATAACCCTCGTTCGGCCAGCCCGGATGAAATCAGAAGGGCGGCGGCACGTGTCGCTGGTGGTACAGACATTGAAGACGCCGATGATATAACTTCGGCCCTGGACCTGGCTCGCGAGGGTGCTGCGCCGCGCGATGTGATCGTGGTTACTGGTTCGATTTATGTAGTGGGAGAGGCGATGCGGAAGCTCGGCGTCCGCATCTAAGGGTTAGTGCGGCAGGTTAGTGCAGCGCGGCAACCTCGCCCGGGACAATGTTGGTGGATTAGGAAACTGTGAACAAGATTGCGACCACTGCGGAGCCGGAGAAAGAGCTAGCCGAGTTACGCCCGGCTGGAGAACCGGAAGCGGTTGTGCCAGCGTGGTCCGCGACCCGGGCCGCGCCCGAGACCAGGTTCCGCCACGGCTGGCTTAGTCGCCTGCGCTCATACTTCATCCTGACTCCAGTGATCTGGTGCTACACCGTGGTGTTGGGTTCGATTTCGCTATTGTGTTCACTGTTCGATCGCAGCGGACGCATCCAACACAATCTCGCCCGCTTGTGGTCGTGGCTAATCATGAAGACCATTCTTTCGCCGGTGAAAGTCACGGGCGGAGAGCGCATCGCACTGGCGGGCAGCAAGGATGAGAAGAATACGGACGGAATGGCCCAAAAACCTCGCGTCTACGCGGTGACGCACGCTTCGGCACTCGACATTCCGATTCTCTACGTCTACTTACCATTTCAATTTCGCATTATTTTCAAGAGCGAACTCCTCTCCTACCCATTCATCGGCTGGCATCTGAGACGTTCAGGGCAAGTGTGCATCAACCAGCAGAATCCCATGGCGTCGATCGGGGCGGTGAAGTCGGCGCTACGGAGCCTGCGAAAAGGCGTGCCGCTGGTCATTTTTCCCGAGGGTGGCCGCACACGGGACGGCGAACTGCAGCCTTTTCTGCCCGGGGCGTTTTTCCTTGCCATCAAAGCGCAGGCCGACATCGTGCCCGTTGCGCTCGTCGGCACCTTCGAACTGCTGCCGATGAATACGTATCACATCAAATGCCAACCGCTCGAGATGCGCGTGGGTGAGGTCATCCCAACCGCTGGTTTGACGGTGCAGGACACAGAGAAAGTGACAGCCCAAGTGAAGGCAGCGATGGAAGTACTCTACTCCGCCCCGAGAAGCGTCCCGGACTGAACGGGTTCGATCACATCGCGCTGAGATTCCGCAGCTGATTCCATAAAGGTTGTCGGCCGTGCCGGGTGGGGCTCGCTTCCATGGCGTCGCTGGAAGACCACTCTTCCCAGCGTGCTTTTGTTGCTTCGGACATGGAATGAGGAGACTTACTGCCGTATTCTAATGAGCGGATATGAATTTTCCTGAATCGCGCGTTAACGCTCAAACCGCCGCTCCCACCACCGCCGAGGCCCGTGAGTTCATGGACCGAGCCGAGGCTCAACTCGCCGATTTGAACGCCAAGGAACAACGAGCCACCTGGGTGCAGGAAAACTTCATCACCCAGGACACGGAAGCCATGGCGGCCGATGCAATCGATGAGAGCACCGCCGTAGCCACGGAACTGGTGGAGCAGGCTAAACGCTTTGATGGCCTGACGCTGCCGAGTGATCTCGCGCGAAAATTCATGCTTCTTAAACTTTCGCTGCTCGCCCCGGCCCCAAAAGAAGCGGCGTTGCGCCGCGAAATGACAGCGACCTGCGTATCGCTCGGCGCCGACTACGGAAAAGGGAAATATTGCCGCAACAATGGCGAGTGTCTCGACATCAGCGCGATAGAAAAGATCATGGCGAGCAGCCGCGATCCGGAGGAACTGAAAGAGGTGTGGGTCGGATGGCACGCGATTGCACCGCCTATGCGACAGCGTTACCAGCGCTTTGTAGAGCTCTCGAACCAGGGCGCGAGAGAACTTGGATTCCAAGACACCGGCGCCCTGTGGCGTGCCGGGTACGATATGACACCGGAAGAGTTCTCCGCCGATTTGGAGCGCTTGTGGAATCAGGTGAAACCGCTTTATCTTTCGCTGCACACCTACGTGCGATCAAAGTTGGCGGAAAAATATGGGCCCAATGTTGTTCCGGCCCACGGTCCCATTCCGGCGCATCTGCTCGGCAACCTGTGGGCGCAAGGGTGGAGCAACATTTACAGTCTGCTTGAAATTCAAGAAGAAAAGGGCGGTGTGAATGTAACCGAACTGCTCCGGAAAAAGAAACTGGATGCAGTTGGGATGGTGAAGTACGGCGAGAGCTTTTTCACATCAATGGGCTTCCCCCCGCTGCCGCAAACTTTTTGGGAGAGGTCGCTGTTCACGAAGCCCGCAGACCGCGACGTCGTTTGCCACGCGAGCGCCTGGGATCTGGACAATTTCGACGATCTCCGCGTCAAGATGTGCATCGAGATCCGCGGCAGCGACTTTGTCACCATCCACCACGAACTGGGTCACAACTTCTACCAGCGAGCGTACAAAGATCAACCGTACTTGTTCAAGAGTGGCGCCAATGACGGCTTCCACGAGGCCATCGGGGATGCGATCGCGCTGGCCATTACGCCTGAATACCTGCACAAAATAGGCTTGCTGGAACAAGTGCCGCAAGACAGCAACGACATTCCCGAGCTGCTCAAGCAGGCGCTCGATCGCGTGGCGTTCCTGCCGTTCGGCCTGATGATCGACCAGTGGCGGTGGAAAGTATTCGCGGGAGAGATCAGGCCCGCGGATTACAACAAGGGATGGTGGGACCTGCGGTTGAAGTATCAAGGCGTGGTGCCTCCGGTCGAACGCAGCGAAGAGGACTTCGATCCGGGCGCGAAGTATCACGTTGCGGCGAACGTGCCCTACACCCGATATTTTCTGGCGCACATTCTTGAATTCCAGTTCTACCGCGCTCTATGCCGCGAATCCGGCTACGAAGGGCCGCTGCACCGCGGCACGTTTTGCGGATCAAAGAAAGCCGGAGCCAAGTTCAATACGATGCTGGCGATGGGCCAAAGCAAACCGTGGCCGGATGCGCTGGAAGCGCTGACCGGCGAGCGGCAAACTGACGGGGGAGCGTTACTCGAATATTTCGCCCCTCTAAGAGATTGGCTGGATGAACAGAATAAGGGGAAAAAGATGGGGTGGTAAGTGACGATGAATGCGCCGCTCGATCGATATATCTCACGCTCTCGTGGGCTAGTCGCAAGAAGTCCTCGGCCGTCCAAACAGCGAGCGGCGGGATTGGTCCGCTGATCAGGTAACGGCATCTGCCTCGACGCGGGCAAATGATAAACTTAACGATTCAGCAGAATACAAGGCGAATCCATGTCTGACAGCATTCATGTAAAACTCCCCGACGGCAGCAGCAAGGAAGTCGCAAAGGGCACCACTGCGCTCGACGTTGCCAAGTCCATCAGCCCTCGACTGGCCGACGCCGCGCTCGCCGCCAAATCAAACGGCGACCTGATCGACCTCACCCGGCCGCTCGATAAAGACACCGACTTACGCATTCTTACCGAGAAGGATCCGGAGGCGCTCGAAGTTTATCGCCATTCGTCCGCGCATCTGCTTGCCGCGGCGGTACTCGAACTTTTCCCTGAGACCAAACTCGGGCATGGGCCAGCGACCGAGAACGGATTCTTCTACGACTTTCATCGCGAGACTGCGTTCACGCCTGAAGATCTGGAAAAGATCGAAAAGAAGATGCAGGAACTCGTCCAGCAGAACCTGCCGTACGCGCGCGAATTTCTGCCACGCAAGGAAGGGCTGGAAAAGTTCAAGGGCGAGGGCGACTTCATGAAGTGCCACTTCATCGAACAGTTCACCAAGCCCGATGAAACGATTTCGATTTATAAGACCGGCAAGTTTCAGGATTTTTGCCGTGGCCCGCACCTGCCCTCGACGGGAAAAATCAAGGCGTTCAAACTGCTGAACATCGCGGGTGCCTACTGGCTGGGAGATGAGAAGAATCCGCAACTGCAGCGCATCTACGGCACGTCGTTTTTCTCGAAAAAGGATCTGGATGCGTACCTGACCGGCATTGAAGAAGCGAAGAAGCGCGACCATCGCGTATTGGGGAAGCAACTCGACCTGTTCTCAATTCAGGAGTTGGCCGGCCCCGGCCTGATTTTCTGGCATCCGAAGGGCGGGATCATCCGCAAAGAGATGGAAGACTGGATGCGCGAGGAGTACCTGCGGCGCGGCTATTCGCTCGTCTGCACCCCGCACGTGTCGCGGCGTCAGTTGTTCCATACTTCGGGGCATGAGGGTTACTATTCGAACAACATGTTCGACGCCATGGAGCTTGATGACGCGGAATATCGGCTCAAGCCCATGAATTGCCCGGGGCACATCCTGATCTACAAAGATTCGCTGAAGTCGTATCGCGATCTGCCGGTGCGGTTGGGCGAACTGGGTACGGTGTATCGGTACGAGCGCTCGGGCGTAATGCACGGACTGCTGCGCGTCCGCGGTTTTACGCAGGATGATGCCCACATTTTCTGCACTCCGGACCAGATCGAAGGCGAGATTGTCGGCTGTCTGGAGTTTGCGCTGGAAGTGCTGAAAGATTTCGGCTTCGAAAAATTCCAGACCGAGCTTTCCACCTGGGATCCGAACGACAAGAAGAGTTTCCTGGGCACGGAAGAGCAGTGGAACCTGGCCAATCATTCGCTCGAAAGCGCGCTGAAGAAACTGAACATTGAATACAAGACGATTCCCGGCGAAGCGGCGTTCTATGGCCCGAAAATCGATGTCAAGCTGGTCGACGCCATCGGGCGGCTGTGGCAGCTCTCGACCGTGCAATTCGATTTCAACCTGCCCCAGCGCTTTCAACTGGAATACGTCGCCGAAGACGGCAGCCGCAAGCAACCGCTGATGGTGCACAGGGCGCTGTATGGGTCGGTCGAGCGCTTCTTCGGGGTGCTCATCGAACACTACGCCGGAGCGTTTCCGGTATGGCTCTCGCCGGTGCAGGTGGCGATGATTCCGATCGCCGAGCGGCATTGCGAGTACGCGGAAAAAGTCGCCGCGCAGCTCCGAGCCGCAGGCGTGCGAGTGGAAGTGGATGCCCGCAATGAGAAGATGAATGCGAAAATCCGCGAACACGCTATGCAGAAGGTTCCGTTCCTGCTCGTGGTCGGAGACAAAGAGGCCGAGGCTAACAAAGTGAACGTTCGCACGCGCGGCAAAGAGAAGACCGAAGACATGGCCACTGACGAGTTCGTGGAAAAGATCAAGAAGTTGATCGCGGAGAAGAGCGCAGGGTTGTAGTAGGGCGAAGTGTGCTTGCCATAGGGCAGGGCAAGCACTTAACCCTGCGCGGGTTGCCTATCTTTAAACCCTCCAATCATCCGGCCGCCAATGGCGGATTGCTTTCTTAATATCAGCGCTGCCCAGTTTCTCGTTGAGCGCGCGAGTAGCCAGAGCGGGAAGTTCCTCGTCCGACGCAAAACGCAGAGCAATCAATTGCGATTCCGTAAATTCCGGGACGCGCGCTCGAAGGGCTGGATCCAGCAAGGTCATGAGGCGCAATCTCTCTTCCAACCGAATCACCCGGTCCTGCACTTTGAGGGAATAAAGCCTGATTTTGAACAGCGTCAGCAAAGCTGCGACCGTGAGGATAACCAGCCAAGCGTAGTGCAGTCCCGGCTTGAACGCCAGATGGACGATAGCCGCAATCAACGTAAGCGCGAAAACGGGCAAAATGAAAAAGTGGAAGAGCGGGTCATAGCGCGTGTGGTTGGAAAAATTCTGGGGAGGTATGCCGGCCATGGAGATACTCCTTTTGAATTGCCCCAATCATCGCACGTTTCGAGGAATGATGTTGGAATGGCCGATGCGGGCAGGAGGCTTTCAGCGCGCCGCCTTGCCGCTCCGTTTCAGTCACCGAAGAGGTGGAGGGAACGAGAGATCCTGCAAGTGGAACCCACATTATTACGTGCACCGTTGCATGGGATCATACCCAGTCTCTTCAACTTAGGGAGCAACTGCAAAAACTTGCGCACATCCTCGGTTGACAAGCCAGTGGGTATCCTTGATACTTGCCGCCGCGAAGCGTTGTAAAAATCAGCCGTCAGCTTCGCATTTCCCAGGAGGACGTTCAAACAATGAAGTCTCGCTTGTTTCAAGCAGTAACTTCCCTCGCTATTGTTGCCTTTTTCGTTTGCGGCCAACTAGCGGTAGCGCAACAAAACCACCCCCGCTTCCAGATTAAGGTTCTGCCACGGGTGAACTCGAATGGCGCCAAACCGGAAGTCACCCCGGCCGCTAACCTGTACGCACTGCAGGCAGCATTCACGCAGGGCTACCCCACGCCGGCAGCGAACGCCGACGGCTCTGACATTTGGCCCTGCTTCGGCACATCCGCCATCAACCCCGACTGCCCCACCATTGGTGATCCTGCGATTACCTTCCCCGGCGGCGGAGTAGCGGTAGGTGGTCCAGCATACGTGTGGCAACTCGCTAACCCCGGAGCCAACGGCTACGGGTGCGATTCCGACACCAACGGGACCAGCAACACCGCGTACTTGCCTTGCGGCCAAACTGAAACCTGGTACGAAGACGACACCGGCGATTCCACCGACGAACTGCTCTACTCGATCGTGGTTACGCAGGGAGCGAACACTCTTGTGGATTCGGGCACCGTGGATTTTGGTCCCAACATTTACGGGGGTCAGACTCCTCCTGCTGACGTCATCATCTATGGCGACCAGAACTTCGGCACTTGGCCTGGCGCCGGATCGGGTGCGAACACCGGTAACTGCACCGCCGACGTCAACTACCCCTTAGCCACCCCAGCAAACCCCGGCGCGTTATATATCGTAGAAGCCGGCAAGACTTGCAAGAATCCGGTCGCGGGAGCAGCTACCCTGACTGCAACGACGGAAGTCGGCACGCCGGCTTATACAAAGTCGACGTCCAAGACTGTCTGCGGCGCCGTCGGAATTCCTTGCTACACGGTGAAATGGACCAAGAAGTACGAAATATCGCAAAAGTGGACCATTTTCTTCGAGTAGGCTTCTAAACCAGGATTGCGGAAGAGTTGAAGCCAACGACTTCCCTAACCTTCGGTTTCACCAACGTCCCAGGCCCAGGTCGAACCTGAGTCTGGGATTTTTTTGTGGCCAATCGGCACAGGAACGGTGCTCCAAGTTCACTGAAAATTCTTGGGGAGAGCTGCAATATCTTGCGCACATCCACAGCGCAAATCCGCAGTTGACAAGGTACAGGGCATGCCTGATACTTGCCGCCTCGAAGCGTAGCAGGACTGTCGTCCGCTTCGAATCTCCCAGGAGGGATTTCCATGACAAAAACTCGCATGTTTCAGGTTCTTGCGCTATTCGTGGCTGTCGCCTGCTTCGTTGGCGGGCAGCAAGCGATAGCACAAGGTCCCCATCATCTTCAGGCTCGAATCGTGGCCGGGCCGCACTCGAACGTTTCCGAAGCAAAGAAGCTGGAGCAGCTATCCGCAGGTTTTGGTTTTCTGCCGCCAGTGGATGGAAGCGGCAACGACGAGTGGCCCTGCTTCCCTAACCAGAACGCGAACGGTGCGGATTGCTCGAGCATCGCTACCGGTGGGGTCGTAATCGGCACGCCAGCGTACACACAGTCGCTGGCCGACTGCGACAACAGTGGCTCGACCTACTCATCTTGCGGCCAATTGTTTTGGTTCTACGAAGACGATACAGGCAACAACACTGACGACCTCGTCATTTCGGTCGTAGTAAAGCAAGGTGCGAAATACATCCTGGACACAGGAAGTTATAGTTTCGGCCCCAACCCCTTCCCGGCGGGCTCGGTGGTAGTCATCTCCGACGACACATCTTTCGGCACGGTGGGTCAGACTGGGCCGGGCAATGGGAATTGCGCTGGAAGCACTGAAACCTGCGTAAACCCAGTCAAAGGGGCAGCCACGGTTACGATCACCACCACAGTAGGCACATCAACGATCAAAGCTACGTTCAACATGTTCCTCGAGTAGCCAGTTTGCCCCGATTTGCGGCTTGGGCTGCGAACCCCATCTTTCGTATGTTTGCGAAGGATGGGGTTTTTCAGCAGCGAATTCCTGCCCAGCACAAACTTCGTCCGCGCAGTCAAGCCTGAGACTCGATTCCATGCTATTCGGGATCGCGCGCAAGCGGAGGAGACCGCCGAGGCGCTTCTCTCCAGAGTAGTTTGTGGCTTTGGATGAAGAAAAGTATGGCGGAGAGGGAGGGATTCGAACCCCCGGTACCCTTTCGGGCACGCCGGTTTTCAAGACCGGAGCCATCAACCACTCGGCCACCTCTCCAGCTCTTACAGTTTTACTACACTCTTAATTTTACGGCAGGCGCAGCCGAACTCCAGACTGGCTGTTTCAATAACCGCCAATCCCACTCGGAACCTCCCCAGCGCAGATGACTATGATGCCGGCTCGGCGGTCGTATAATCGGCGGGAACGAGGCCCGTTACGCCGAAATTCCACCGAATCCTAGAGGGGGACGCAACGTGAAATGCAGCGCAATCATTCTTCTGCTCCTGGCGGCGACTTTCGTAGTCAACGCGGAACTCAGCGCGGCGGCGTTGCTGGACAGCGAGCAACCTGTGTCCAGCACCCAAACTTCAATTCTCGCCGGCACGCCGCCGATGGGATGGAACAGCTGGAACAAGTTTGCCTGTGACGTGAGCGAGGATCTGATCCGGCAGATCGCCGACGCGATGGTCACTTCGGGCATGAAGGACGCAGGCTATCAGTATGTCGTGATCGACGACTGCTGGCAGGTGGAGCGCGACAGCAACGGCAACATTGTGCCCGATCCCAAGCGTTTTCCGTCCGGCATTAAAGCACTCGCCGATTATGTGCATGGCAAGGGATTGAAATTTGGCATTTATTCCGACGCGGGGACCAAGACGTGCCAGGGCCGGCCGGGCAGCCGCGGATATGAGTTCCAGGACGCGCGACAATATGCCGCGTGGGGCGTTGATTATCTGAAATATGACTGGTGCAGCACTTCGACGCAGGATGCGCGTTCTTCTTACGAGATCATGCGCGCGGCGCTCGATGCCACCGGTCGGCCAATCGTTTTCAGTATTTGCGAATGGGGTACGGCGCGGCCCTGGCTATGGGCCAACGGCGTCGGAAACCTATGGCGCACCACCGGCGACATCAGCGACCGGTGGGGAGGCCGGACGAAGTGGCCGGACGGTAGCTGTTGCTCTAACGGCATGCTTGACATCGTGGACCAGCAGGTTGGTCTGGAGTCTTTCGCCGGACCGGGGCATTGGAACGATCCCGACATGCTGGAAGTTGGCAACGGCGGGATGACCACAACGGAATACCGCGCTCACTTCAGCCTGTGGGCGATCTTGGCGGCCCCGCTGATCGCGGGTAACGATCTGCGCGACATGAAGCCGGAGATTCGCGAAATCCTCACGCGGAAAGAAGTCATCGCGGTCGATCAGGATGCGGCGGGGATCGAAGGTCATCGCGCGCGCAAAGACGGAAATCTGGAAGTGTGGTCGAAGCCGCTTCACGATGGAAGTCGCGCGGTCGTTCTGCTGAACCGGGGAACCACCGAAAAAGAAATCGTGGTGTCATGGGAGGATCTCGGATATCCGGGGCACCTGAGCGCGCATGTGCGCGATCTCTGGCAGGCAAGGGATGTTGGGGAACACAAAGGGTCATTCTCGGCGATGGTGGCGCCCCATGCGGTTGTAATGGTGACCGTGACACCGTGAGCGGAGCTATTTCGTGCCGTTGGGATACACCAGGATCTTGCTGGCTTCGCCCGTCTTGAGGCGCGCCATGGCCAAGGAGAAATCCTTCATGGGAATGCGGTCGGTGATTACGGGGTGAAGATCGAGCCGTCCGCTCTTCAGCAAGGCCGTCATCTGATACCAGGTCTGATACATCCGGCGGCCATTGATGCCCTGAATGGTGATGCCCTTGAAGATGATGTCTTCGGAAAAATTGAGCGGAATCGGTTTTGACGTGAGGCCGAGAAGGGAAATACGTCCGCCGCGACGAACAATGTCGAAGGCTGTACGAATGGCATCCGGGTGTCCGGCCATTTCCAGGATCACGTCGACACCGAGGCCTCCGGTTTTTTCGGCGACGATGGCTCGCACATCCTCCTTCGAGGGATCGAGCGCGTAGTCGGCCTTCATTCGGGTAGCAAGCTTGCGCCGGTGTTCGTTGACTTCGATCGCAAAGATGGTGGTTGCTCCCACGGCTCGTGCCACCGCGATAGAAAACAGCCCAATCGGACCACAGCCCGTGACGGCTACGGTTTTCGCTGCGATTTCCCCGGCAAGCACGGTGTGCACGGCGTTGCCCAGCGGATCGAGGATGGAAGCGTATTCCTGCGGAATCGCGGGATCGAGTTTCCAGATATTCGACTCAGGGATGACGACATACTCGGCGAAAGCGCCATTGGTATCGACGCCGATAATCTTGACGTTCTGGCAGATGTGGGCTTCACCGGTGCGGCACTGCAGGCACTTGCCGCAGGCGACGTGCATTTCCGCCGAAACGAAATCACCTTCCTTGACGCTGGTGACTTCGTTCCCAAAGGCAACGACCTCGCCGCAGAATTCGTGCCCGGGAATGAGCGGAGGATGAATGCGCCCCTGGGCCCAATGGTCCCATTCATAAATATGAAGATCGGTGCCGCAGATGGAAGCGACTTTGACTTTGACGAGGACGTCGGTGCGCCCGTAAGCGGGAATCGCGACTTCACGGATTTCCGCGCCCGGCGCGGCTTCCGGCTTGACCACCGCGAGCATGGTGCTGGGCATGGAAGCTCCCTTTAGAAATACGGATTTAGAAGAACAAACGGACCATTTTACACCGCGATTTGGCAAGGCTGCCGACCATGCGGGAGGTCCGTGCAATGCCGATGATCGCGGTGCACGGGGGACCCGCTACTTTTGCGCTTTCATGAAGCTCAGGTTTTATAAGTACCGCGAGTATGAGTCTGCGGACTCGCTGTCTTGTAATCCTCCGACTTGCCGCGGGGAATGCTCAATGTCTTCCAAGCATTTGAGCGAAGGTGTTTGGCGAGAAAGACGATTTGCCCGATGTGTTGCGCATAATGGGCCAGGGAACGATTGAGCGCCTGCATGACGGTATGCGGCTCCTGGCGAATGGTGACAGTGCGCTGCAGATCTTCGGGCTTGAGCGAGTCGAGCGCAGAAAATACATGCGACCACCCTTGCTCCCACCAGTCCTGAATTTCGGCGCGCGTAGTTTTCGCGGAAATTTCAAATTCCTGGTCACGAAAACGGTCCGGCTTTTCGCCATCGCGGGTAAGAAAGTCGGTGAAGCGGGAGCGCGCGTTGCCGGCAATGTGCTTGATGAGCGCGGCTACGGAATTCGATTCCGGATCGAGGGTGATAAAGAAATCTTTGTCTTCAAGCTGAGCCATGGCGGCTTCGCCCATGCGCTTGTGGCCGCGGAACTGGCGCTTGATTTCTTCGAGGTAGTGAGTTGCGAGATCGGTCATGAAATGCACACCCGTTGAGATAGCGCTTGCAATTTCTGGATTCAATTTTACGCCGAGTTCAGGAGCGCCCTCACGTGCGGATCGCAGTCACCCGGCTTTATTGAGCTGGGGTTTGACCGCAAGAAACGGATAGAATTGCCCGCCGTTCCCCAGTACGATCGAACCGAAGCGTGCAGAGGAAAGATGAATTCCACAAAAGATTACATATTGGGGACGCACGATGAGGAGTTAGAACGGCTGGGATTGCAGCATCGCGCGTGGAGAGAGCGTGCGCTTGAGGCTTGGCACTCTGCTGGGATTGGCTCTGGGCAAACGGTGCTGGATGTTGGGTGCGGGCCCGGTTACGCTGCGCTCGACTTGGCTGAACTGGTGGGTGCTTCGGGGCGCGTTGTGGCGATCGACAAGTCGGAAAGATTTCTTGGGGCGCTCGAGGCGCGGAATCGCTTGGCTGGCGTTGACAACATCACTACGTATCACGCCGATCTGGATGCAAATGAGTTTCCGGATGTGATGGCTGATCGCGCCTGGTGCCGCTGGGTGTTCGCCTTTGTCAAGAATCCGCGGACGGTTCTGGCGCGGATGGCCGCCGCGCTTGCGCCCAGAGGAGCCGTTGTTCTGCACGAGTATTTCGACTATTCCACTTGGCGCGCTTTGCCTCCTTGTGCAGAGATCGGAGAATTTGTTGGCGCGGTGATGGCCAGTTGGCGGGACAACGGCGGCGAACCGGATATTGCACTGTGGTTGCCGGGCTGGCTGGAAGAACTTGGCTTTGAGATTCAGAGCGTCCGGCCCCTCGTGAGCGTTGTACAGCCTGGCCAGATTAGCTGGGAATGGGTGGCTTCCTTTCTCGACGTTGGCCGCAGTCGTCTCGTCGAACTCGGTTATATGACGCCCAGCCGCGCCCAATCCATCGGGCAAGCATTCCTCAAATTCCAAGCCACACCGGGAGCTCGCATGATCACCCCTGCGGTCTTGGAGGTTGTGGCAAAGCGACGAGCGTAGCGTCGCACGCCACGCGAAACCCGTAGTCGGCGTACCGGAACTCCGGAGGAATGCTGGACCGAGCCGCGCAGCGCGACATTTTGATGTGATGACGCCACGACCCGCCGCGGGAGGCGCGCCGGTCGCCCGCTTCCGGACCCCGAGGATTGCGGTCGGGGGACGATGCATAGTAGTCAGCCGCGTACCAGTCGCTGCACCACTCGTGCACGTTGTCGCACATATTGTAGAGGCCGTATGCGTTCGGTTCGCCTCCGCCCACGGGTTCAGGACCGGTTTTCCAATACGCCGCGCAACGATCGGCATAACCGGGCAGCGACTGCGGAGGCGTGTCGCCCCACGGAAACAGCTCGCCTTTTCGGCCACCGCGAGCCGCGCGCTCCCATTCGGCCTCGGTCGGCAAACGAAAATTTCTGCGAATTTTTGCGCTCAGCCACACGCAGTACTGCGCTGCCTCGTGCCAGGACACACCCACCACGGGCTGATCGGGCTGGTTCAATGCTGAGTCGCTCCAGAACGGCGGGGCCGGCGCACCGGTATCGCGCAAAAAGCGTGCGTAGTCGGCGTTCGTGACCTGGCAGGCAGCCAACAAAAATTCGTCAACCCAAACACGATGCACGGGCTTTTCGTTGTCTTGACCGGCATCGCAGCCCATGAGAAACCAACCCTCAGGAATGCGGATGAGAGAGGGAAAGCATCCTTCCCCGCCATGGGGAGAAAGCAACGAGATCGGTTGCGACGGTTCCATGGCTTTAGAGAGCGCGCAGTGCGCGGACCACGTCCTCGATTTTATTCTCCTGAAACAAGCGGATACCCGCGACCCCTGCCGCTCCAGCTTCCACGCACGACGCTGCATTCTCTATTGTGATGCCACCGAGAGCAAGAACGGGAATCTGCGCCTGACATGCTTCTCTCAGCGCGGCAAGGCCAGCGGGCGGCGTTCCTGGCGCGGCTATTTTTTCGAATACCGGAGCGAAAACGGCAAAATCGACACCCTCTGATTTTGCGCGGCGGACATCGGCGACAGAATGGCAAGAGGCAGCCTCAAGAAACTGGGCCGCGATCCCTCGCACGCACGCAGTTTCCACGACCAGCCGCACTTCGCGGGCAGCCACATCGTCGGAGCGTAAATGGACGCCATCAGCTCCCGTGGCCAACGCAACGTCAGTGCGCGAGTTGATCAGGAGGCGAGTTCTTGGCTCAGGACCGGCTCTCGTCTCACGCTCCTCAGTTCTCAAAGGAGCGCTCGCACGCACAGCGGCTAGAGCCTCTCTAGCCAGAAGTTCCAGTTCTTTCGTGCTCAGATCTCTCTCGCGCAACTGGATATAGTCGACGCCGGCACGAGCGGCTTCCGCGATCTTGGCAAGGAGGGCCCGGCGCCGAGTGGTTGCATCGCCGGGAAACCGGCTTCGGTCGGTAATGTAATAAAGCAGGCAGCGATCCGCCATTCCGTTTTCACCCCTACTACCAGCAGATGTATTCACGTTAAACTAGAACACTCATGAACCGCATGTTGTCATGGACGGCGACGATCGTCGCGGGAATTTTGATTCTTACTTTCGTCGCGCTGAGCGTAATGGCGGGTGGGCCGAAGGACGCCCTCGCGATGGTGCGATTCGCCCTGCCGCACATGCACTTGGGGACACTAAAAGTGGGCGACTCGGCGCCGGATGCAAGGCTGGTGGCGCTCGATGGCGAGACGCGCTTCCATATTCACGACCGCACTCGCCAGCGGCCGCTCGTCCTGATCTTCGGCAGTTTCACTTGACCGCCCTTCCGCCGCCAGTTGGGCGAGATCATGCAGATCTATAACGACTATAAAGATCACGCCGATTTTCTGACCATTTACATTCGTGAAGCGCATCCTTTGGACGAGTGGCAGATGAAGTCCAACGAAAAAGACAAGGACGATGTCTGCTACACCCAACCGAAGACGCTCGCCCAGCGAATTGCAATTGCCAATGACTTCACCCAGCGATTCAAATACGCCTTGCCCTTCGGCATTGACGAGATGAACAACGCAGCGAATGACGCCTACGCGGCGTGGCCCGAGCGGCTCTACGTCATTGACGAGAACGGCCATATCTCCTACAAAGGCGGAAACGGACCATTCAAGTACGCCCCCGAGGAAGTGCGCGCGTGGCTGGCGCAGCGCTACGGCGAAGTGAAGCACACCGAGACTCCTCCCGCGAAGAAGAGCTAATTGGACGTTGCGGGCGTAAATAATTTTAAATTCTCAGCTTTCCAGCGCATCGCGGAATAAATACGATTGCGCCCGCTGGGATGATCGAAGAAGATCCACTCCTCGATAGGACCGGGATTCATCTTGCGGTATTCGCCCAGATGGATCGCCGCTTGGGCAAAGCCGTCCGGCTGCCGGCTCGTGTTCAGCCCATACATGTCGGCTTCGTACTCTTGGGTGCGGACGGCGGTGTTCATGATCGGAGTAATGACAAAACCAAAAACCGAGATCAGCACCACCACCAGGGGAAGCACCGCCGTGTCACCCACGGCTCGAATCTGCCACTTCTCGCCCCAGCGCTGCAAGGCCCAATCGAGGCCCCAATACAAATAGACGAAGGCCAGAACGATTACGATCGAGAAAAACATGATGAATTTGTAGACGTGGTTCATCACGTAATGGCCCATCTCGTGCCCCATGACCGCTTGAATCTCTTCTGGCGATCCGCGCCGCAGCAGGTTGTCGTTGAGCGTGATGCGCATCGTATTCGCAAAGCCGCTGACGTTGGCGCTCATCTTCGTGGTCTGCTTCGAAGCGTCGATCTCGTACACGGCTTTCGCGGGGATTCCATTGGCCCGCGCCATGCTTAAAATGGGATCGACAATCTTCGGATCGTTGAGGAGCGTGACCTTATTGAAGATGGGAACAATGTAGACAGGCGCGATGAGCACTGCGAAGATCCCAAAACACAGCGTCACCACCGCGCCCCATATCCACCAGGTGCGCTGAAGGCGGCGAACGACTCCGAAAAGCAGAATCGCCAAAACGCCGCCCAGCACCAGATTCACGGCGAGACCTTTGATCTGATCGGTCATCCAGGGGCCGAAAGTCTGGGTAGCGAGTCCATACTTGTGTTCTCGCAAATAGTCTTCGTAAACCGTGAGCGGGAAAATGAGAATAGTGGTAAGGACGAGATACTGCAACCAGTAAAGAAAAGTATGCACCGGCTTGAAACGAGTCACCCGTTCCGCCATATCCCGCATGCGCGCCGACCAGCGCAGATTCAGCAGCAAGAGCGCAACCGCGACTCCGTAGAGAAAGTCCCAAAGAATCAGCCAGTATCCGCCCTCAAAATAGGCGTCAGAACGAGCAGTTTTGTCAGCAGGAATTTGCGCGAGGTAAGCATTAGTGGCTGCGGTGGCGTCGAAATGCTCCGACGGTTGCGCTTCCGGCGGGACTTGGACCACAGAGGGCATCTCGTTGGCCGCAGGTGGTTGGGCGAGAGCGACGGTTGTGCAACAAGTTACGCAAACAAGAATCAGCAAGCATAGTGCTACCGACAAGCGCGTTGGCGATGCCATTGTGGGTTTTCTCCTCAGACACTAACCGCTGCAGTGTATACGGACGGAGTGTGCTGTGAGTTCCCTAGTCTGAGACAGGGGCTCGCAACATTTTGTTCGAGCGAGAAAAGCGGCGGAATCCGCGGCCCCGGCGTCTGCCGCGGCCGGCCGGTTTTGGCTAAGGTCTGGTCCTAGCGATCTCCGGGACGGCGGTCTCGCCAGTCCGCTTGGCCTGTTGCGGGCCCAGATGATACTTGGTCAATCCTTCTTTCAAAAACTCAAAACTTTCTTCCGGCGAATCGGACATCTTGAAGAGCTCGAGATCCTGGGGCGAGATCGTGCCCGCATCGACCATGGCGTCAAAGTTGATTATTTTTTTCCAATACGCACTGCCATAGATCACGATGACAATTTTCTTAGCCAGTTTCTCAGTCTGCGCCAGCGTGACGATTTCAAAGAACTCGTCGAGGGTACCGAAGCCTCCCGGAAAAATCACCAGCGCTTTTGCCAGATACGCGAACCAGAATTTACGCATGAAAAAATAATGGAATTCGAAATTGAGCGAGGGGGTAATGTACTGGTTCGGAAACTGTTCGAAAGGCAGATTGATGTTGAGGCCGATGGTTTTTCCTCCCGCCTCGTGAGCGCCAAGATTGGCGGCCTCCATGATGCCCGGGCCTCCTCCGGTCGTGACCACGAAGCGGTGGCGCTTGGCCGGGATCTGCATGGACCATTCGGTCAGCATGCGGGCCAGCCGGCGCGCGTCCTCATAGTAGCGAGCCATATCGACGGCCGCCTCGGCGCGCTTCATATCCTGGGCTTGCTGTGCGGCGGCAATGTGCGCGCCGTTGTCGCGGACTTCCGTCAGGCGGTTGCTGGCCTGGTCCTGGCTGGCGATGCGCGCCGAGCCGAAGAACACGACCGTGTCCTGAATCTGCTCGCGCCGGAAGCGCGACAGCGGCTCGCTGTATTCCGAGAGCAGGCGCAATATTCTGCCATCCGGACTGTTGAGAAAGGGTTCGTTCTGATATGCCAGCGGAGCGGGTTTGAGTTTGGAGTCAGTCATAATTGAATTGTTGCGTTGTGGCAGTCCCGCATTGAATCATTGAGACGATGGCGTGAAGGACTGAAGGTCTCGGTGTTTCATTCTTCCCGATACTGAATCGCCTCCCAAAATCCGATCCACACATTCAGCAGGCCCAGGCCGGTGGAGACGCCGCGTGCAAAGCCGCTAGCCACGATCGCGTGCAGCGTGGGGTAAGGGATCAGCAACGGGTTATCGGACCAGTCCGGACGCCAGGGCAAAATCATGAGCATCACCCCGAGCGTTGCGCACAAGAAGACGAAGAAGAGCACCCCGATGCGACGGAGCCATAGATGCGCAATGGAACGATGCGCTGCCGGCCGGGATTCAGATTCTGGCTCTGGCGTAGGTTCGACCGCAACCAACATTTCCGGCGGGGATTTGACGTCCCCGACACGGGTAGGTTCGCCGGCAAAAGGTAGCTTGGGATCGGAAATCATCGCACGCGTCGTTGTCAGTAAGGCCGTCGGTAAGGCTGTGAGTACGACCGTGGGATGAGAGCAAACGCAAGTCGCACCCCGGCGCAAGTTTCGGACCCACTTCGTGCATTCTACGACTTTAGAGCCTGAATGCGCTCGGCGACGTCGCGATAATCAATATTTGCGCTATAAACTTCGGTGAAATGGCGCAGCGCTGCAGGTCTATCTTGAGCGCTTTCGCAGGCCGACCCCAGCTCGTAGTTGATGGCGACGCGCCCCTCTTCATCAAGCCCCGGCAGATTCAGCGCCTTTTCATACCAGCGGATGGCAGCTTCGGGAATTCCCTTATCAAGGAAGCACTGGGCCAGCCAGGTGTAGGTCTGGACCGGCTGCCCAAAGGCTTTGCCTCGATCAATCGCGGTGCAGACTTTCTGGAATTCGGCGATCGCTTCGTCGAGCAGGCCCATTTCGCGGAACGCCACCCCCAGGTTGTAATGCGTTTCTGGATCGTCGTCGCCGGCAACCCGCTCCTCTTCAAGTTCCTGCTTCAGTTCGCCGAACATTTCCGAAAGATCGACACTGTCGGCAGCGTGGGCGCCCTGAGCTTCGGTTCCGAGGGGTCGCACGGGAGCAGGACTGTAGCTGATGGATGAGAAGCTTATCGCAGGATCGCTTGTCGCTTGACCCGTTGGCGCTGAATCGGCTGTCGCGGAACTGGCAAACGCAGGCGCAGCCGCGGTTGCAGCGCCAGCCGCCGATGCCGCAATGGCAGGTACGGAGGGTGCGATCGACGGAATGTCTGGACTCTTAATTTCGTGAGTCGCAGGAGAAGGCTGGGCCACAGACTCGGATACTACTTCCTGCTGGACCGCGGCTTCGACGCCAACGGGTTCCGGTTCGCTCACGCTCGCACCGGCGGGGTTGAGTGCGACGGCGGCGGGCCAGCCTTGCAAGGTTCGAGGAGCGGGTGAACGCGTCTCGACCGGCGGCGCCAGCGGAAAAGAATCTCCGAGACTGGCTTCGAGATCGGCGACAAACGAAGGTAATCCGATTTCTTCGGACTGCTTTGTCATCGCAACGACGGGTTCGGAGTCTTGCGGTTCTACTTCCGGCGCGGCTTCCGGCATGCCATCCTGGTGGACCTCGGCACTGCTGTCCACGTGGTTTTCGTTTTGCACGCCATGGTCGTACCCGGCCATCAAGTCGGGCGAGGTGGGAATCTCGAAGCCGGATTGGGTCTCGATTTCGGTAGCAAAATCCGCAGGCTTGCCGCCATGGATCTCCGAAAGATCGCTGTCCGAGCTTTCGCTGCCAGCCACTTCGATTTCTGTGATCTCCGCCTCGGGTTCATCTGCCGGACGCTTGGCCGAAGCGATCGCGGACCGCAACGGAGCGAGAACTTGAGCATCGCTCGTCAAAGTTTCAAGCTTTTCGAACGCTGCATAGGCTTGCTCGGCCATGAAATGCTCGAGATAGAAACGGATTTCTTCGATCGTCTCGGCAATCTCGGGATCGTTTGCGGCATCCGCATTGGCAGATGCCAGCTCGACAGTTTGTCCAGCTTCGGCAGGGACCTCGAGGGAGAGCGAGTCCTCCCACTCGGAGGATAGGTCGGTAGCCACATCGCCCGCAGACGGATCGTGAGAACCTGGATCGAAAACGGGTTGCGAGACAGATTCGCCGGTGAGCGCAGCCGTGGTCATCGCGGAGACGTCGAATTCTGCAGGCGCGGCCGTGGCGTTTTCATGTTTCGCAGCGGGCGCGGCCATCGGCCAAGGCGCAGGCGTCGACGATGATGCAACTGCCGGCCAGGAACCGACCGCCGAAGCAACGGCAGCCGCATCGGCCAGAGCCCCCCCACCGGCGATGAATCGCACGGCGCTGCAGGAGACAACGGAGCAGATTCCGCGCTCTTCTCATAACGGGCTGCGAGTTCTCCGTAGCGCATCGCTTCATCCGGAAAGCCGGCATCGTGGTACACGCTTTCCAGGTTGCGGCAGCACACGGCTGCCTCGGCGAAGCGGTGAAACCGAGTATGGAGCGCGGCCAGACGCTGGTTCAAGCGCGCATCGGACGGTGCCTGCGGCAGAACCGCGAGCAGCGGCACTAACGCCTTCTCCGGCAGATTATAGGAAAGAAAAAGATCGGCATCGGTCACCGCCGAGCGCACGGCGATGGCGACCGAATCGGGGTAAGACTGATCGATGACGGGCGCGGTCGCCTCCAATTCTTCGACGAGAAGCGCGCCTTCTTCAGCGGTGATTCCAGAGGCGGGCGAAGATTCGCCCATACGCTCCGCAACCTGCTGGTAATTCTGCATGTGCATCGGATTCTGCGGCTCGGTCGTGGCCAGTGTCTGGTACAAGTCACGGGCGCGCGCCAGATTTCCGTCCTCGACCGAGGCGTGCGCGAGAAGTTCGGTGACCTCGTTGACGTGCGTATTTTCGCCGGCCTTATTCAGCAGCAGCAACAGCGCATCGAGCGCCCAGGAATCGTTGCGGACATGGGTGATCATGCTGTGCAAGCTGCCCAGCAGTTTGGTCGAATCCGTCGCCAGCAGGCGATCCGCGTGCCGTGTGTACACGGCAATCGCTTCGTGATATTGGCCGAGACGGGCAGAGCCTTCGCCCAGCAGGAACATCCCCTCGGCATCATTGTGGACGGTAAGCAGCTTCTCCGAAATGGGAGTCGCCTTGGACAGGTTTCCGATCAGCAGGTACGCCTTCAGCAGGTCGCGCAGCCCGTCGGGATGCGAGTCCAGGTCTGCGGCTTTCTCCAGGTTGGCGATGGCGCTCTTGGGATCGCCGTTGTCCAGTGCGGATTTCCCACGCAGCAGCAGAACATAGCTATTGTTCGGATCGATCGCCAGCATCCTCTTCAAAATGTCTTCCACTGCGGCCAGCGATCCGCGCGAGCGCAGCGATTCCACCACGGCGCTGAAAATCTCCCAAGCCTCTTTCTTCTTGTCGAGCCGGACGTACACTTCGGCGAGCTTCACTCGCATGGGCACGTTTTCCGGGTCCATCTCGAGAACCTTCTGGAAAAGGCGCACCGCCTGTTCCAGGTCGCCATTCTTCATGAAGTCTTCGGCTACCTGCAGATACTGGGCTCGGGCGTCGTTGAACAGCCCCTGCTGGGTGTAGAGTTCCGCCAGTTTCAGAGAAGAATCCACGCTGGGGTGGAGCTTGGTGATCTTCTTGTACATGGCGATGCCCTTGACCGTGAAGCCTTGCGCGGCATAGGCGTCGCCAACTTTCTTGAAGCATTCGATGGCTTTGGCACTGTCGCCAAGACGAGCGTAGAGATCGCCAATCGTGTTGTTGACGGTGAGGTCCTTCTCGTCATGCTTGAGGACTTTGTCATACTCCGCGATCGCATTCTGCAGTTTGCCCTGCTGCACAAACTTCTCAGCGGCGCTGAGTAACTTCTGTTTGTTAAAGCCAAAACCAAATGCCATACGGTGCGGACTCCAGCCTTTTTCCCGCCAAACGCGGACGATTTCCGCCCACGCAGAACGGGTCCGAACCTCGCCGGGAGATTCCCAAACGAAACCCCGCAAACCATGCCCATCGGGAACGCGGAGTAAGGTAATTGTAAGGCTGGGTTCTCCCACTGCGATGGTTACCGACGATTACCGGGGTTATCGAAAGTGAGTGTCCGTCCGGTTTTCGGAATCACTGGCTCCCGCTCAGAGCGGTCCCAGCACAATCCTGCCGAGGGAGAGACCGTGGCCGGCGACGCGACTGCAAAATCCTGGAAATGTGCTTGACAGACCAATCGGTCGGTAATACTATCTATCTCCAAGTTCGCTCTTTATTGAGCAAACTGGAATTTCATGCAGAGTGGCTGAGGGACGAGCCCTAGGACGCCACGGCAACCGGATCGGGATCATATATCTCTTTCGCAGGTGCCAACTCTCGCCCGGTAACGGGGACCATGAGATTCGGGCAAGCGAAATTTGGATTCGCATTCCCGAGCCTCTTTTCCCATTCGGAAAAGGGGTTTTGTGTTACCTGGGGTTATTTTTTACCCGGCTCGTCCCGCAGTCACAGAAGGAAGCTAGCAGGATGAGCACGTACGAACTCCGCTGCCGCGAATGCGGCAAGACTTGGGGCAATCAGCCCCGCAGCATCTGCGAAGACTGTTTCTCGCCGCTCGAAGTCACCTACGATTACGATTCGCTTCGTTCGCGCCTGTCGCGCGATCTGTTCGCCTCGCGCGCACCGAACATCTGGCGCTATCGCGAACTGCTGCCGCTGCCGGCGGGTTATCAGCCCTCCCTCCCGGTTGGGTTCACTCCGTTGGTCAGTGCGCCGCGGCTCGGCGACCGGATCGCTTCGCGGCATTTGTTCGTGAAGAACGATGCGGTCTGTCTGCCCACTTTGAGCTTCAAAGACCGCGTCGTCGCCGTCGCGCTCGCCAATGCCCGCAGTTTTGGCTTCGACACCGTCGCCTGCTCCTCCACCGGCAACCTGGCTAATTCTGTCGCCGCGCAAGCCGCTCGCGAGGGACTGAAGGCGTGGATCTTTATTCCTTCCGATCTGGAACCCGCCAAGATTCTCGGCACCCAGGTCTTTGGCGCGGAGTTGGTGCGCATCAACGGCAGCTATGACCATGTCAATCGCCTGTGCTCGCAGATCGCCGATGAGCATCGCTGGGGATTCGTAAATGTCAATCTGCGTCCGTACTACGCCGAAGGCTCAAAGACCGTAGGCTACGAAATCGCCGAGCAACTCGGCTGGCGCCTGCCCGACAACGTAGTCGTGCCGATGGCGGGCGGATCGCTGATCACCAAAATCAAGAAGGCGTTTGACGAACTCATTCTGCTGAAACTGGTCGATCCTAAGCCCGTCAAGTTTTTTGGCGCACAGGCGACGGGATGCTCGCCGATTTCCACCGCGATCAAGCAATACAACAGCGAGATCGAACCGCAGCGCCCGAAGACAATAGCGCGCTCGCTCGCCATCGGGAATCCCGCCGACGGTCACTATGCTCTCCAGGCCATCACCAAGAGCGGAGGCTGGGCGGAAGACGTTTCCGATCCCGATGTCGTCAACGGCATTCAACTGCTGGCCGAGAGCGAGGGCATCTTCACCGAAACCGCGGGTGGAGTCACCGTCGCCACGGCACGCAAGCTGATCCAGCAGGACCGCATTCTGCCGGATGAGACGACCGTGCTCTGCATTACCGGCAACGGACTGAAGACCACGGACGTACTGGCGGAAAAATATCAAATCGAAACACCGATCGCTCCGAAACTGTCCGAGTTTGAAGCCTATTTGTCGGCGAAGGCGCAAGCGCTGCCAGCCGCGCTCCCGCCCGCCGCGGCCGCCTCGACGGCGGCGGTGGCGTAGTTACAGTGGTTGGTCGTTATTTTCATTCGGGCCATTTTGCCCGGGAGGTATTGATGAGCATCACCATTCAGATTCCGACGGCCTTACGGCGCCTCACGGCCGGCACGCCGCGCGTGGCCTGCGAGGCCGCAAATCTCAACGAACTGTTCTCTCACCTGGATTCGCAGTTTCCCGACCTGAAGCCCCATCTGCGGGATGAGGCGGGCGAAACGCGTCGCTTCCTGAATATTTATGTGAATGAAGAAGACATCCGCTTTCTGGGCGGCGCATCGTACGCATTCCAGGACGGCGACGAGGTACTGCTCGTCCCTTCGATCGCGGGCGGCGCGGAGTAGGCAATCGCACGGCAACGGCGCCGCCTGGGGGTTCACAGCTCCCGCGAGCGACTGCCTCTACTCGCTGGCTGAATCCTGCCCGCCCAGCGGCAGGAAATACTGCGTGCCCTTGATCGGCGCGGAGACTTTCTTCAGCAGTTCCTGCAGATCTTCGTTGCGGTCGACGAAGTCGATCTCCGAGGTATTTACGATCAGCAAGTCGGACTGCGTGTAGTGAAAGAAGAAGTGTTCGTAGGCCTTCACGACTTCCATCAGGTAATCTTCGCTGATCGCTTTCTCACCGGCGGCGTTCTTTTTTTTCAGCCGCTTCTTCAGGACCTCCGGCGTGGCCTGCAGATAGATCACCAAGTCGGGCGTAGGAATCTGCTCGCGGAAATAATTGAAGTAGCGATTGTAGGTATCAAGTTCCTGATCGTTGAGGTTGAGGCAGGCAAACAGCTTGTCTTTCTCAAAAATATAATCGGAAACAACGGTCTTGTTCGACCGCGGCCCCAGATCGAGAGACCGCAATTGCTCAAAGCGGCGGATCAGAAACGCCAGTTGCGCCTGGAACGCTGCGCCCCGCTCGCCCTCGTAGAACGCCTTCAGAAAGGGATTATCTTCCGGTTCGATGACGCGTTGGGCAGCCAGACGCTCCCCTAGAACCCGCGCCAGCGTGCTCTTCCCAACTCGTATGGGACCTTCGACCGCAATGTAACGGGGAAGCTCGAAAAGCTTGGCCATGGGAGGACTTGAGCAGAATATATTGCTTCGCGCCCGGACGCAATTGTGGATTAAGGGAGGTCAGAAGTCACACGTCAGATTGCAGAGGCGAAAATCCTTCGCGACAGGCGGCAATGCCGATCCTTGAGGTTTTACTTCTGCAATCTGACCTCTGACTTCTGCAATCGCATACAATTCGCTCATGCTCCCAGGCCTCATCGGAGTTGGACTGGCCGCAGCCGCCGCATCGGCGGCGGGCTATCAGTCCATGGCGCCGACCGGACAGTGGTATGGACGAACTTTCGTCGCCGGGATTCGCGGCAGTAAGCAAATCGCTCTGACCTACGATGACGGACCGAACGATCCGCATACGCTGCGCTTGCTCGATGTGCTGGCCAAGCACAACGTGCGGGCAACGTTCTTCATGATCGGACGCCACGTGCAACAGCGTCCCGACATTGCGCGGGCAGTGGCAGACGCTGGACACGTCATCGGCAATCACACCTTCACCCACCCGCTGCTGATTTTCAAGTCGGCGGAGCAGACACGCACCGAGCTTGTGCAGTGCCGCTCCACGCTGGAAGACGCGATCGGCGAACATTCGAATTTATTCCGACCGCCGTTTGGAGGTAGACGGCCAGCCACGCTGCGGATTGCGCGGGAACTCGAACTCAACACCGTCATGTGGAATGTGACCGGCTACGACTGGAACGCTCCCCCCGCCGCCGCAATCGAAAAAAAAGTCGCAAGCCAGATGCGCGGCGGCGACGTAATCCTGCTCCACGATGGCGGACATCTCGCCATGGGCGCCGATCGCGCACAAACCGTGATTGCCACCGACAACCTGATCCGCCAATATAAAGATCAGCGATATGAATTCGTCAGCGTCAAGAATCTGAAAACCTTAAATCGCGATACCGAGAGTAACCCGCCGCAATCCGCACCACTATCTTGACAGTCCTTGACTTATTCGTGACGAATCCCCTTGCAATCTACACAAGACTTTACTCGCGAATGTGTTTAATTCAATAAGGCGCTATCAAGTTTGGCGATTGGCCACCACTATCAAGGAGGGACGATCATGAACCGATCCCAGTTACGGCATTCGTCAGTCAAGCGCTTGCTGGCTTGCGTAGCGTTACTCTCCGCGATCGCGCTGAGTGGGTGCGCTGCCGTCCAAGTCAAGCTGAGGATGAAGGTTTATCTTGCCAAGACCCCGGTCGCCTCCATCGAGGCCACCCAGCCAAAAGGCCCGGGCATCGCCCCGGGACAAAAGTCCCCGCTGGTCGTGGTGGTGACCGAACCGGACGGCAAGATACTACAGACAGAAGGGGCCGGTCACGGAAAGGTTCTGTGGAAAGACCTTAAGGTCACGTCAAGTGTAGTCACCACAAACCAGAAAGGTGTTTTGTCCCTCGCCAAAGATCCCAGGATCAGTGACGGAAAACTGCCGCATGTAACCATTACGGTCCCCAGCCATCCGGAACTTCGCGCCGACCTCGACATTCCGCTGCGCTATGACTATGCCTTCATCTCGAATTTCTCCGGCGGTACCGGCACCAGCGGATTTAACGGCTCCGATGGGATGGCGGGCGCGAGCGGCAGTAACGGCTCAACCGATCCCAACAATCCAACCCCCGGTGGAAACGGCGGCAACGGCACAAATGGTTCGGATGGCCAGGATGGAGGAAATGGAGGTGACGCGCCTCCCGTGCAGATCCGCGTGACCGTCCGGGCGGGAAGCCATCCTCTCCTTCAGGCAAGTGTGTCCGCCGCAGGCAAGCAGAAGATGTACTTAGTGGATCCGCAGGGAGGATCGCTGACCGTAAAGGCCGACGGAGGTCCCGGCGGCTCAGGGGGAAGAGGCGGTCGGGGAGGCCCAGGAGGCGCGGGCGGCAGTGGAATTCCCAGCGGAAGCAGTGGGCTTAGCGGCTCCGACGGGCGAAACGGCTTCGATGGTTCGCGAGGGAAAGGCGGAAGTATCACTTTGACCTACGATCCCCAAGCCAAACCTTACTTAAGTACGATTCACCTCTCAAACCAAAATGGCCCTCCGCCGGTATTCAAGGAAGAACCCGTGGCCGCACTGTGGTGAGGCTCCGAGCGGATGGATTTTTTAAACAACCAGCGCCGCATCGAAATGGAGGAATGCCATGAGAATCATTGTCGTCGTTATGCTTTCTACTGCATTTGCATTGGCCCAGGTTCCACCCGCCGCTTCTACAGCAGCCTGCGGCCCTGACAAAGTCAGTTTCAGGGTGAAGCTAGATGAATCCCAACACACGCTATCGCAGCCGGACTCGGGAAAGGCGCGGGTTTACTTCCTTCACGATGCCGGCAGCGGCAGCATACTGGGATATCCAACGGTGAAGCTCGCGCTGGACGGAGCCTGGGTCGGTGCGAATCACGGCAATTCCTACTTCCCGGTCTCCGTCGAGCCCGGAGAGCATCACGTGTGCGTTACCTTGCAATCCTCTCTGGTCGCACAACGCGTGGAACTCGCGCATTTCACGGCAGAGGCGGACAAAATTTATTACTATCGCACCCGGCTCGTCGTGTCGCGAAGTGTGGAGTTGTTGGAACTGGATGCGATCGACAGCGATCAAGGCAAGTACCTGATTGCCTCGTTTCCGCTGAGTGTTTCGAATCCCAAGAAGTAGTGGTGGAAAGAAGCTGATTTCTGCAATCGCATCAGCTTCTACGCGTGCACCGCAGCGAACGCCTGTTTCGCAGCGCCGACCGTCTGCTGCACGTCACGCTCGGTATGCGCCGCTCCCAAAAACGCCGCCTCGAATTGCGATGGCGGCAGGTAGATTCCGTTCTCCAGCATCACACGGAAGAAATTCGCGAACGCTTTGGTGTCGCATTTCTCAGCCGAAGTCCAATCGGTGACCGGGCCTTTCGTGAAGAACCAGGTAAACATCGAGCCGACGCGGTTGTGGCACATATCCATTCCCGCATCTTTCGCCGCAGCGGCTACACCAGCGACAACTTCACCGGCTAGCTTGTCGAGCTTGGCGTAAACATCTTTGTGATCCCGCAGGTGGCCAAGCGTGGCATAGCCCGCCGCCATCGCCAGCGGATTCCCCGAGAGCGTTCCCGCCTGATACACGGGGCCGAGCGGCGCAACCAAATCCATAATTTCCGAAGGGCCGCCGTAAGCGCCTACGGGCAGGCCTCCGCCAATGATTTTGCCCATCGTCGTAAGGTCGGGCTGAATCCCATACAGCTCCTGCGCTCCGCCGAAAGCCAAGCGGAATCCGGTCATCACTTCATCGAAAATCAGCACCGTGTTGTCGCGCTTGGTGATCGCGCGCAGGGCTTCCAGATATCCGCTCGCGGGAGGCACGCATCCCATATTGCCCACAACCGGCTCCACGATCACGCAGGCAATCTGGTGCTTAAACTTGTCGAACGCCTGCTCGATCGCGCCAACGTCGTTGTAGGGCAGCGCCAGAGTGAACTGCGTAAACTCCTCGGGAACGCCCGCCGAGCCTGGAATGCCCAGCGTCGCCACGCCCGATCCAGCCTTCACCAACAGAGCGTCGGAGTGTCCGTGATAGCACCCTTCGAACTTCACAATATATTTCCGCTTCGTATACCCGCGCGCCAGCCGGATCGCCGACATGGTTGCTTCGGTGCCAGAACTCACGAAACGAACTTTTTGCATGTGTGGGAAGGCGGAAATGACCAGCTCGGCCAGGTCGGCCTCTGTCGGAGTAGACGCTCCAAAGCTAGTGCCGTTGCGCGCTGCCGCAATCACAGCGTCAATAACCGCCGGCGCGGCGTGGCCCAGGATGAGCGGTCCCCACGAGCCAATGTAGTCGACATAGTCGTTGCCGTCGGCATCCCAGATGTGGGAGCCTTGGCCGCGCACGATGTATACGGGATCGCAACCGACGCTGCGAAAGGCGCGCACCGGGGAGTTCACTCCTCCGGGAATCAACTGTTCGGCGCGTTTCTGCAGCTTGCGGGATTGTTCGGTCTTGCGGGGCATCATTCCTCCAGTCACTGCGATCAATATATCAGCGGCAGCCGCGAGAAAGGTCATCGAAAGGTTCGAGACTAGAAGTCAGATTGCAGAAGTGAAGACCTATGTAAACGCTACCGGCTCGGCAAGGTTCTAACCTCTGCAATCGAACCTCTGACCTCAAACCTCGTCCTCGTCTCACCAGATGTGGTAGTAACCGTTGCGACGCCCAAGTTCCACCTTCAGCCCAAAGAGCTGGCTCAACCGTTCGGCTTGGAGAATTTCTTCCTTCGGTCCGTCGGCTACGATACGGCCTTTCGACATAAGCACCACGCGTTCAATCTCGGGAACGATGTCGGCGAGTTCGTGGGTGACGAGAATGATTCCAATTCCCGAATTCGCGAGATCGCGCATGGTTTGTCGCAATGCGTGTTGCGCCAGAATGTCCAGCGAATTACAGGGCTCATCGAACAACAGCGCGCGCGGCTTGTGGACCAGCGCTCTGGCGATCAGAACGCGTTTGGCCTCGCCTGATGACATTTCCTCGAGCGCGCGCTCTGCCAGATGCGAAACGCCGAGTTGGTCCAGCGCGGCCCGGGCCAAGGCTCGATGTTCAGGCTCGAAGTGGTGATTCGGGAAGATGCGAGTGCTGCTGACGAAGCCCGACAGCACGATATCGAGGCCGTTGGTGTCTCCGGTACCGGAGGACAGGAGGTCGTTCGAGACGATGCCGAGAAAGGTGCGCAGCTCAAAAACGTTCCAACTCTTTTCACCGAGGATGGTCATGCTCGACCCTCTGCGGATCATCGGGTAGCACTCGCGGGTGATGGTCTTGATCAGCGTCGATTTGCCGCAACCGTTCGGCCCCAGCACGGCCACGTGTTCGTCCGCGTGAACGCGAAGGCTGAAGTTGTCGAGAGCGACCTCTGCCTGGCCAGCCGCCACCTCTCCATTCGCCGCTGCTAAACGACTCACGTCTCCACGAACGACGCGCAGGTTGCGCAAGTCGAGCAATGGAGCCCGGGAATGACGCTGCCTAAGGGAGCTCCCATCAGGTGCCGGTTTCCCCTTTGCACCCCTGTGTACCCGGTGGTTTATCCCTTCTGTCGACACTGAATCCGAGCTTCCTTGGAATTCATAGGACTTTCACAGAATTGCAATACTCCCGCAATCTCTCGCGGTTATCTTACAGCCAGTTGCCCTTCTAACCGGGAGGGTTTATCAGGACGGCCTTGGGGGGCTCCGGGCTGTCCTTTTTCATTTCCTGCTTGATTTCCCGCCGCTCAGCTCGCGGTAATTCCCGCCTGCTCAACTCAATTTATTTCAGGTACGCGCGCACCAGGCTGATGAGATCTTCCGTCAGTTCCTCCGGCGATTCCGTGCCGTGATTCGGATGTGTGATGTGCAGCCGGATGTGATCCTCCAGAATCTCCGCCATCAGGCTATTGACGCCGCCGCGAATCGCCGCCAGAAGCATCAGGATGTCGGCGCACTCGTCGCCCCCGGTCACCGCGCGCTCGACGGCCGTGATCTGGCCGCCCATGCGCTTGATGCGGGAAAGCAGCTTCTGTTTTTCCTTCGGGATTTTCGGGATTTTCTCTTGCATAAATTTCCGCTTTCGGACGCCGCTCGTACGTGCCATATACCCTAGGGGGGTATGATATAACATTCGAGGAGAAGGCGTCTTCCCGCAACCGACCGGCCGCCATGTTTACGGATGCGCTGCGGCTCGTAACGTTCTATTCACCAATGAAGGGGATACTGGCAACAGTGATTGTAATCACATTCAAGGGTGACGTGGAGTGTGGCCGGGGCGGCGGCGGGCGGTTAGCGTAGAGCCATCATGTTGAAATTGAAATTCATTTTCATTACAAGACAGGGCGAAATCAGGCGCAACCGGTCGAGCCTCGGCTCCGCCGCGCGCGCGCTCGGCCTTCCCCTTGGCCTGGCGCTCATTTTTCTTCTGAGCAGCGGCTGTCTTCCCTGCTACGCTCAATCGCAAGCCTCCGTGGCATCCAGCCAACCCGCCGCCCCTGTGGCTGCCGCTGCGGACGATCCGCCCGGCGCTTCGACCGATGCCAGTGCCGATCCGGAGTCAATGTTCCCACACTTCAGCAGCACTCGCTTTTGGCTCTCGGGGCAGACGAACTTCATCTTCCAGACTCATCCCGACTTCCATGCCGACTACAGCGGGCCGCACAGCCTCGGCCCGCACTATGACAAGGCTACGTCGCGCGTCATGACACTCTATACGGGCGTTCGGCTCAACCGTTCTACGGAGCTTCTGGTCGATATCGAAGAAGCAGGCGGCTCGGCGCTCAGCGCAGGCTTGGGGCTGGCGGGGAACACGGACCTGGACATCGTGCGCAATCCCTCGTTGAGCAAGGCGCCCTACCTCGGGCGCGGCATGATCCACAAGGTGTTCGCCTTGAGCAAGGACAAGGTGGAGAACCAGCGCAGTTTTCTCTCGCTCTTCGATGAGCTGCCGAGGCGGCGGCTCGAAATTCGCTTCGGTAAGTTCAGCATGCCCGATTTCTTCGACGTGAACTCGGTCGGCAGCGACACCCATCTTCAATTCATGAACTGGTCGGTCGATAACAACGGTGCCTGGGACTATGCCGCCGATACACGCGGCTACACCGTCGGCCTGGTTGCCGACTACGAGGACCGCAACTGGGGCTTTCGCTTTGCCGAAGGACTCATGCCGAAGGTCGCGAACGGCATTGACCTGGTGTGGCGGCCTTGGCAGGTGCACGCGGAAAACTGGGAGTACGAACTGCGCCATGGCGTAATCCCAAAGAAGGCTGGTGTGGTGCGCCTGCTGGCCTACACCAACTACGCGAACATGGGCATTTACCGTGACGCGGTGACCCAGTTTCATGAGGGCTTGGTTCCCACCCCTGACATTACGAACCACCCCTGGCACATCACTCGGAAGTATGGCTTCGGCATCAACCTGGAGCAGAACCTTACGTCCTACGTCACGGCCTATGCGCGGTGGGGATGGGACAACGGAAAAACCGAGTCGTTTGCATATACCGAGATCGATTCGACCTTCAATCAGGGTATTGGGGTGAACGGCGCGTTATGGCATCGCAAGCAGGATCGCGCCGGGGTGGCATTCGTTTCGAACGGCATCAAGAAAGACCACCAGGTATATCTGGCTGACGGCGGGCTGGGCTTTTTGCTTGGGGATGGCGGGCTGAACTACGGGCGCGAAAACATCGTTGAATCGTATTATACGGCGCACGTCTGGCGGGGGATCTATGTTGCACCCGGGGTCCAGCATGTTAACGATCCGGGGTATAACCGCGACCGGGGGCCAGTCGTGGTGCCTTCATTTCGCGCTCACGTAGAGTTCTAATGGCAAGTGTTTCACGTGAAACATTATCCATATCGTTGTGTACTTACATTCGTGTACGCAATATGGCTGCAGATGCTACCAAACAAACGGATTACCACGCGCCCAGATGTAGTCGCTTGGCGCACTTCGAGTGTTCGATTCCGAGCCTCGGTGCGCGTGATCGGTGAGGAGTTCAAAGGCTTTTGACCAGTAACTCATCCATATTGAGTGGCTGGACGCTCCCCATATACTGGCTGCGGAAAAAGTCCTTAGCCTGTTAGAAGTTGAATCGCAGGGAAAACTGCAAGGCGCGGGGCAGACCGTTTGGGTTGATCTCCTGCAGCGATCCGAAGTTGCCAGGGCCGGAATTGGGGACAAGGTAACACTGTTGGTTTGTGGAAATGCCGTCGCCGCAGTTGGTGCCGATGGGGTTGTACTGCAACTGGTTGATACCGTCGCCATTCTGCACATAGTAGTTGGCATGGTTGAAGAGATTGAAGGCTTGCACCTGGAATTCCAATTCCTTGCCTTCTTTGATTTCAAAACTGCGCGCCAAGCCAACGTCGATTCTCTCCAGCCAGGGGCCGTAGAAAGAATTAATGCCGATCCCCGGCGTCGGGCCAGCGCCGTTAATGCCTCCCGCGGTGGCTGCGGTGTCTTGGTTGAAGGCGGTATCGTTCAGGTTATCGTTGCCGGGCGGGACGGGCGGCGCGCCAGGCGGCGGGGCGGGGTTGCCGCATTCATTGAACGACAACGTTGGGCTGGTGCAGGCGGTGCCTAACAAGCCCGCGTAGGGGCGCCCGGAAGAGAACTCCATGACGCTGCTCAGGGTCCAACCGGCGAGGAACTTGCGGCCGGTGTCGGACGACGTGAATTGTTCGAGACGGGGGCGATAGACTCCGGCGAAGGTGAGGCGGTGGCGCTGATCTAATAGCGAGGGAGCATGGGTGTTGCTGAAGTCGAACTGGTTGTTGAAGTCCATGCCATCGAGCATGATGCTCTTGGCGTAGGTGTAGCCAAATTGCATCGAAAAGCCCTGCGAAACGCGGTGCTGCATCTGCACGAAAAAAGAGTTGTAGTGGTTTTGCGCCGGACTGATGAGTTCCTGGATCTGGCCGAGGGAAGAGCTGATACGGCCGTCCTGGAGAAGACCATTGTCCATGGTCGGCAGGGTATAAGTTGGCCCGCTGCAGGGAGCTGCGGTTGCTCCGGGGGGACAAACGGTGTACGTCGTCGTGCCGACCAGCGGCTCCAGGTTCGCATCATAGGCTGTGCCAGAAATTAAATGCACGCCGTGGTTCCACATGGTTCCCAGGGTTAGGGTTGTGTTCTCGAAAAGCTCGCGCTCAATCTGCAAACTGGCCTGCTCGATATATGGCGCGCGGAACTGCGGAGACACCAGGGAAATATCCGAGGACGCCGCGAACAAGGGAGAGCTGGCCGCAAGAATATTGGGAAACGTGGGCAGCTGTTGGTTTGGCAAGCCCGTCGACAAGTTGTAGCTGGAACTCGCCTCCTCCTGCTGCGAAGGCAGGCCATTGGAGATCACGGCGTTGCGGTAGTTGAGGCCGTTCATGTTCGTGTAGAACATACCGAAACCTCCGCGAATAACTGTCTTTGACGCGGGCTGCCAGGCAAATCCGAAGCGCGGGGCCAGGCGGCGAAATTGATTGGGGTACTGGCCGGTAAGCGGGAAAGCCGGATTTTCGGCGGGTTGCGGGTAAACCTGAAAGTCTTCGCGCAGTCCCATTTCGAGCGTTAATTTCGGCAGGGCGCGATAGGTATCTTGCACGTAGAACCCGTAGTAGGGCACGGCAAAAGAAAACGTTGGATTCCCCGCGGCCTGGTTGAAATTGATGTATTCTCCGAGCGCAAAATCCTCGAGATTGGAAAATTCATAGAGGCCGAGGGGCGATCCGAAATCGATGGCCTCGTTCGGATCGGCTCCGCCATCGTCGGTGTCCGCATCCCAGGTGCGGTTCATATCGAAACCGAGTTGCAAGGTGTGCTTGCCGATCACGTAATCGATACGGTCGGACAGCGAGTACTGTCGTTCAAACACTCTTCCGATCGAGAAGGGAGCGTTGCCGAGAATGAAAGCAGCGGGACTATCCAGAACGACGGTGGGGGTGTTCCCAGCGAGGCCGGTTGGGGTCGCAGACTCACTGTCTTGCGAGGTGCCGGCATGAAACTCGTTCAGGAGTCTGGGCGAGAAGGTGTGGGTCCATCCAAGAGTGGCCTGAAAGGTATGGACATCGGCGTCAGCCAACGTTTGCGTTCCATAATTACCCACCGTCGGGTCAAGGATGACGCCTCCGGGAGAGCTGAAACGGTTGAGGTTGAGGGTGAGGAAAAAGCCGTCACGGTTAGTTGCCTGAAAATCGAGGCGGGGCGTGAGCACCCAATCGTTGCCCTTTCTGGCTTTGATACCGAGATTGGAGTTCAACGCGCCAACCGTGTTCGCCACTTGCTGCAGGTATAGGGGAAACAAAGGGTCAGAGGGGCCAGCGGCAACATCGGCGTCGGTATCGATATTGGGGACCGGCAAAGAGCCGTTGGCTGCTGGCAGAGTGGTTCCAGCCGGAATATTAAAATTGTTCGTTAGGAACGAAGCCAGGTTTGACGAGTTGGTCGCCAGGGCGGGGTTGATGACGGGAATGGGATTATTGTGGAGTTGCTGCTCGTAATCGGTGAAGAACCATAGACGATTGCGGATAATGGGTCCGCCGAAAGCGGCTCCGAATTGCTGCAAATCGTCCTCCGGTTTCGGATTGCCGGCGGCTTTGTCGAGGGCGTCGTTGGCCTCGAACGTGGAATTGCGGTTGTAGTAGAAGGCGCTGCCATGGAAGGCGTTGCCGCCGGAGCGGGTGATGGCGTTCACGAAGCCGGCTCCGCCGCCATAGATGGCGGTGTAGGGGCTGACTGCAACTTGAAACTCCTGAATCGAATCTTCGCCAAACAAATACGGGATGCGGTTGCGGCCGACGATGTCGGCGAAATAGTTATTGGTGGCGTTAGAGCCATCGACGCTGAAGTACGTGGAACCATTCCCGTTGGCGTAACCGGAATCCTCGCCGCCTTGCTGTCCGGCAACGCTCACCAGGCCAGTGTCGCCGTCATAGGTGGTATTCGGCGTGAGGGCCACGAAGTTGGTGTATTTTCGTCCATTGAGCGGCAAGTCCTCGATCAGAGACCGGTCGATGACCGTAGTGGCGGAAGACTCTTCAGGCCGCAGCAGGGGCGTGGCCCCGATTACCTTGACGGTGTCAGCGCTCGCTCCAACCTTTAGCTGGATGTCTTGCGAGGTCGTATTTCCCACCAGCACTCGCACCAGGACCTGAACGTCGCGAAAACCCTTGAGACTTGCGGTGATCGAGTAGGTGCCGGGCATGACTACGGGAAAGCGGTAGAGCCCGGCGTGATTGGTCTGGGAAGTTTGCTCGACGCCGGTCGCCAGGTTCTTCACAACCACGGAGGCGTGTGGCGCGATCGCTCCGCTCTGGTCGGTGACGAGGCCGCCGAGTGAACCCGTCAACACCACGTTCTGGGCGGTCAGGGATACGCAAATAGCCACGATGGCAAGAACGCCGCAGACCGCGAACCGGTTCACTTTCTGGAGAATTCGGAAAGCCAGTCGATTCGCTGCTCTGAAAAGGGTTGTGAAAAACGGATCAGAAGAGCGTTCATCGTTCATGTTCTATCATCCTTCGCACAGGGATGCAGCGAGACTCTCGATGCGCAAAACACAGGACAATAATCGCGCGATGTTAATACTACGTCACACAATCGTGAATGCTGCAAGAAAAGCCAACTACCGGCGCTAATACGTAGCTCGATCTCCTACCGGCGGTAATTGTTGAGGCGCAATGAATTTCGCTTGCCCTGATTGACGCAACCGACCCTAGGACTTTAGAGTTCTGTTTCAGGGACCGATCCGATCCCCGCACCGATGGAAATGGACTCACTTCCTTCTAACTTCGACAGCGCTGCGGTCGCGCAGTTGGGACCGCTGGAGCGTCGCATCCACCAAGCTGTGTGGACGCGGGGAACTGCGACGGTCCGCGAAGTGCTGGAGGACGGCACGATCTGGCAGACCTATTCCACGATCATGACAACGATGGACCGGCTGTTCCGTAAAGGGATTCTGGGCCGCGTGCTCGAGGGAAAAGCTTTTCGCTATTCCGCGCGCTGCAGCCCGCAAGAGCGTGAACGCGTGGCCACCATGAATGGCATCCGGCAGCTTCTGGGGTCGGAGCACGCGTCCCTTCATCTTTCGTATTTAGTGGAAGCGGTGGGCGCGCAGGATGAGAGACTGCTCGACGAACTGCAGACGCTGGTGGAACGCCAACGCGCGGAACTGCTCCTGAAGAAGGGAGAGCAGCAGTGATCTTTGCACTGCGAGGGCTCCTGGTGTCGCTGGCGTTTTTCGCCACGCTGTATTGTCCGCTGTCATTGCTGGTGGCCCTGACATGGTGGAGCGTACATCGCTTCGGCCGCGGGTCTGGCTTGGGTGCCAGTATTGCCGGCTCGGCTAATTTGCTGTTTGGGCTGCGGATTTTTTCTTTCGCCGTTTCGATGGTAGTAGCCGTGTTCTTCGCCTTCCCCTCATTCTGGCTGATGGAGAGGGCGGCTCTAGACGAGGACGGAGAAACGTTCGCTCTCGCAGCGTGTTCGGTGCTGATCCTGGGCGCTGGATTGTTCCGAGTGCTTCGGGACCGGGCGAGGACGGCAAAGGCCATAGAGCATTGGTCGATGCGGGCGTCGAAAGTGGAAGGGGTGGGCAGCGGCGAAGGGGAAGAAACGCCGGCACTCGATGCTTCCAGCGGCGCGCCGGCATTGATTCTGGCGGGAGTTCTGAAACCGAGAGTGATGGTCTCGGACATGGCGGCGACTGTGCTGAGCGATCACGAACTACAGGTTGCGGTGCGGCATGAGATTGGACACATGCGGTCATGGGATAACCTGAAGAAAGTTGTTATCAGTGCGACTCCGCTTCCTGGAATGAGCAGCCTGGAGAGTGCCTGGCGGGAGGCAGCCGAATTGGCGGCGGACGATGCGGCGGTTGAAAACCGGCGCGACGCGCTGGATCTGGCGGCGGCGTTGATCAAGCTTTCGAGGCCGGCGACGCGGTGGTCCGAGCCGGCGCTCGCCAGCGGTCTGGTCAGTGGTTCCTCATCAATTCGCTTACGAGTGGAACGGCTGCTGGAATGGAATATGCCCGGTCGGCGGCTTCAACGAAGCTGGCCTTGGAGCCTTCTGATGCTCGCAGTCCTGGTCGGCATTGTTTGCAACTACAGCGCAACCCTGGCGCTGACGCATCGGCTGACTGAAATGCTAGTGCCGTAGGTCATTATCAGCTCTAACTCGTTTCAACCGTTGCGGGTGATTCCAACTTCTTGTTGTTGCGCGGTGCGAAGAGCCCAAGCCATGCGCGGGGTGTTGTGGGCGATGCCGAAGCGGCCCTGGGCATCGAGCAGGATGATTCCACCGTGGCCGTCGAGGCGCTGCTTCAGATAATTCATCGCTTCTTTCGCAACCCACTCGGGCAGGTTGCCAGACTCGACGCGATCGGCCGCCCACTTTGCCAGGACGAGCTTCATGATGGGTTCGCCCCATCCGGTGGTGGAGGCGGCGGCGCTGAGATTGTCGGCATAGCAACCGCAGCCGATCAGCGAAGAGTCGCCAAGGCGGCCGGGGGCTTTGTTAAGCGTGCCTCCGGTGGAGGTGGAGGCGGCGATGTTGCCGTCGCGGTCGAGAGCAACGGCTCCTACCGTATCGTGCGAGATTTCGGGCGCGAAGAGATCGTTGCCGTGAGTTGAAGCCTGCGCTTGATATTCGCGGAGGCGCTCGACCTCACGCGGGACGATTAAATCTTCATTGCGGCAGAGAGCGATGCCGTGCTCGGCGGCGAAGCGCTCGGCGCCTTCGGCAACGAAATAAACATGCGGGCTGTCGCTTAGAATTTTGCGGGCGGCGCGGACGGGGTTGCGCAGACGCTCGACTCCGCCGACGCCGCCGCCGCGGAGGGTTGCGCCATCCATGATGAAAGCGTCGAGCTGCACTTTGCCGTCGCGGTTCAGGAAACTGCCGCGACCAGCGTCGAAGGTTTCGTCGTCTTCCATCACGACGATGGCTTCTTCGACGGCGTCGAGAGCGGAGCCGCCTTTTTCCAGAGCTCGCCATCCGGCAGCGGCGGCCTTGCGGACGCCGTTGAGGTGAGCTTCGACCATATCGTCGGGAATGGCCCAGGCTCCGCCGTGTACGACGAGAACGGGATTGGTTGGCAAGTTCGAAGTCCCCAAGAAAGTTCGGCGTCTAGTCTAGCATTCGGGCGGACTCGTTTCGGTTGCGGCGAGGGCGACTGACGAGCCAATGTGCCCGCGCCAAGTCACAAGTTACGCTCCGTCATTTGCTCGAAAAGCATATCAGGGAGTTCCAACCAGGGGGGAATCTGCACCAATTTAGGCGGCGCGAGCGGAAGCGTCCATTTCTCTTGTTCGCTGCCAGGTATAGATGACGCGATGAACTACGGTGATGGTGGAGAGCACGGCGATCACCCACAGCACCGGAGCCATCTCATTGAACAGAGCGCCGATGATGAGAAGCACGAGGCGTTCGGGACGTTCCATGAAGCCGACGCGGCAGGTACCGATGAGCGACTCGGCGCGGGCGCGGGCGTAACTCACCATGATGGCGCTGATCATGGCGAGGGCTGCGAGCACAACGTAGAAGAAGCGGTTGCCGCGGCCGTAGAAGACGAGCAATCCGAGAAAGAGTGACGCGTCGCTATAGCGGTCGACGATGGAATCGAAAAAGCCGCCGAAGCGGGTGACCTGATTCGAGGCACGGGCAACGCGTCCGTCTACCAGATCAAAGAAGCCCGATCCGATGATGACCAAGCCAGCGTAGAGAAACATGCGGCGTTGATTATCGGCATTGGCGTATCCAAACAGAAACGCCGCATAGGTGTTGACCACCAATCCCATCACGGTGAGAGCATTGGGATTGATGTGGGAGAGGGCCAGCAGGCGCACGATAGCATCGAGCAGAACGCCGCAGGCTCGGCCGACGCCATTGGTCCAACTCATTCGGACTCCCGTTCCGGTTCCGGAGCCGCGGCTAGTTCCGCCTCCAACTTGGCTTCGGAGAGGTCATGCATGGTGGTGAGCTTCAGAATTTCCATTTCGCGGCTACCGCCGGGCGTAACCACGGTAGCGACGTCGCCAACTTTCTTGTTGAGCAGAGCGCGGCCGATGGGCGAAGTCGTCGAAATTCTGCCCGCAGCCACGTCGGACTGCTCGCTGGCCACTAACTCGTATTTCATTTCTTCGTTTTTAGTGCTGTCAAAGATGGTGACGAGCGAGCCGAGACCGACTTTATCCTTGGGGATATTGTTCATGTTGACCAGGGATAAGTCGGCGAGGCGCTGGCCGAGTTGGCGCACGCGCGCCTTCAGGTATTCCTGGCGCTGCTTGGCCATATGATACTCGGCGTTTTCGCTGAGATCGCCCATGGCGACGGCCTTTTTAAGCTCCCTGGGGATATCGTAGGCCAGTTCGTACTCGAGCTTGTTGAGCTCGTCGCGAAGTTTCTTTTTGATGTCGTCCGTCATTGCTTTGGGAATTATAACCCTCGGGAAGAGGACGTGCATCGCGGTCTGGAATGGGGATCAGACGCTCAACCCGCTAAGCGGGAATGACTTACATGCATGGCGCTGAACCAGGGATCGTCATTAGGCCGACCGGACTTCCCCCGTGCGCAAAGCACTGGAATGCGGCAATCGTCAGTTTCGGGGTTGCGCGTTCCCCGGGTTGCAAGTTTCGGGATTGGACGGGATGCTACGCGAGAAAATCACGGCCGGGGTGAAAAGGGGAATGAGTGCCGGAATGACGGCGCACCAGATTTGGGGCTTCGTAGTGAGGAAGGCAGCGGCAACGTCGATGGCGACCACTGAACCCATGAGGAAGGCCATTCTTCGAGCACAAGACCTAGGTGGAAGCAATTCCATCGATAATATGTCCTCCCATAACGTTATTGTAACAAATTCGGGCGTTCTATTGGGGTTTGCAAGCGCCTAGCGGAGAGGGCGGGAGGCGAGTTCACCATGGCTCTTGATACGCTTGTTTGCCTTACTGTCCGCACTGGACTAGACTGAACATACTCTTCCCCTCGGGCGAGGGCCCCTCCATGAGTGCAAACGGCGTTTTCCACATTGGCGACAAGGTTGTATACCCTAACCACGGCGTTGGGATCATCGAACAGATCAGCAGCAGGACTATGGGAACCACGGTCGAGAAGTTCTACCTGCTGAAGATCGCGGCGAGCAGCCTGAAGGTCATGGTTCCATTTGCCAACGTCCAAAACGTTGGCATGCGCCCAGTCGTGCGCAACGGCGAAATCGAGAAGATCATGGAGTATCTCTCGTCGGGCGAATGCATTAACGCGGCCGACTGGAAAGACCGGTTCAAGGAAAACTCCGACCGCATGCGTACAGGGTCTCTTTCGGATGTGGCCGCGGTGCTGAAAAGTTTGCTGATTCTAGGCGAGGCCAAGTCGCTGTCGTTCCGCGAAAAAAAGATGCTGGAGCGGGCGCGGTTTCTGCTGGTCAGCGAGATCGCCATCTCGCGAAATTGCGATGAGAGCCTGATTGAGGAAGTACTCACCAAGGCGCTGACGAAGTGCAACCTGCGCTTCCCGGACATCACCGAACTGGCCTCGTAACCGACCTGGGTGGGCGGGCAGGTCTTGCCTGTGTCGAACCGATCCCGCGAAACTGCAGTAGTGCCTTCATTCGCCTTTGTTCGACACGGAGTGTGTTTACGACAAGGCCCGGAGACACAGAGAGCCCCAACCGCTTGGCAAGCACCTTTCCATTCTGCCCTTTTCCAGATTCAAGGAAAGATTGACAGTCGCCATTCATCTTGGTAGGTTCCGAGAAGGTTTTCGCCAAGTGGCGAGGCCGCATTGGATCCCTGCTCCTGCCTTTCAAAATTGCCGTTCCCTAACTAGGAGAATTCACCTATGACCACTCTGTTCGCGCGTGTATTCGGGCTTGCTGGTTTCTCTAACCTGTCGTCTACTGCGGCGGCTTCTGCTGCCGGCGCTCGTACTCCGGCGAGATCGGAGCGGCGGTTGCGTGGTGGAGGCGCGATGGCCATTGCGCTCTTGCTACTGCTGGGAGCGCCGGTGCTGGGGCATGCGCAGTATGAGGTTCTGTACAACTTCTGTTCGCAGGGCTACTGCGCGGACGGCGGTGAGCCACGTAACGTCAACCTAATCCAAGATGCCAGCGGCAACTTCTATGGCACCTCATCGAACGGCGGCGCCTATGGCGGCGGAACGGTATTTAAAGTGGACCCGACAGGTCACGAAACGGTGCTGTACAGCTTTTGCAGCCTCACGAACTGCGCGGACGGGGCGCATCCGTATGCGGGCTTGATCGAGGACTCTGCCGGTGACCTGTATGGGACGACAAATCAGGGTGGCGCTTACGGCGGCGGTACGGTATTTATGGTGGATGCGGCGGAGATCGAGACAGTGATTTACAGCTTCTGCTCGGTCGCGAATTGTGCGGACGGAGCTGGTCCCGTTGCGGGACTGATCCTAGATTCCGGAGGCAACCTTTACGGCACCACAGCGTCCGGCGGTAACCCCGGCCCTGCCAATTCTGGTGGCGGGGGCGTGGTGTTCAAGGTGGACACTTCCGGGGTGGAGACGGTGCTCTACGCTTTCTGCCCATCGGCGCCGTCCTGCCTTGACGGGGTGTATCCCCTTGGTGGAGTGATTCGGGACTCGTCGGGCAACCTCTACGGCACCACGGAGGCGGGCGGTACAGGCTCTGTTGGAACGGTGTTCGAAGTGGATTCCTCGAATAACGAGACCGTGCTCTACAGCTTCTGCAATGTCTCCGGCTGCAAAGACGGAAATTATCCGCAGGCAGGGGTGGTTGCGGACGCTGTGGGCAACCTCTACGGCACCACGGAATTCGGCGGTGCCAATTATGAATCCGGCGGTGTATTCAAACTTACGCCTCCGGGGCAGCCGGGGGGCGACTGGACGGAGACGACGCTCTACAGCTTTTGCAATGCCCCGAGTTGCGCGGACGGGTATTTCCCCCTCTCTGGATTGATTCAGGACGCGGCGGGCAACCTCTACGGCACCACAGAGTTCGGCGGTACCGGGAGCGGTGGCTCCGGCACCGTGTACAAGGTGGACGGCTCGGGTAACGAGACGGTGCTCTATATCTTCTGCTCGGCGGCAAACTGCACGGATGGGGAGAATCCCTTCGGTGGAGTGACGCGAGACGCTGGCGGGAACCTCTACGGCACAGCCCTGGGTGGCGGCAGCGCTGGCGGGGGAGTGGTATATAAAATTGCCGCCGAGGTAGCCGTTACGCCCGCGAGCGTGAATTTCGGCAACGTCGAGCTGTGCCACCCGAAGAAGGAGGTTCTGACCGTCACGAACAATAGCTCGGCCAAGGTGCATCTTGGACCGATTTCGTTCGTCGACGTGGTGGGGAATCCGAACGATTTCAACTTTCATGAGTACTGCAACAAGGGAACCATCAATCCCGGGGCGAGCTGTTTTATCGGGGTGAAATTCAGTCCCGATGCGCTGAAGACGGATTCGGCAACTCTAAATATTGTGACGAGCGCTCCGGGCAGCCCTCTGCTGGTGCCGATCACAGCGACCGGGGTTGCGGACCCGAACTGCCACCGCCAGTAGATTGCTGAGCCGGGTCCTGCGCGGGGCCCGGTTCTTTGAGCGCGTGGTTAGCGGGCGGCGGGGTGGGCTTCCATCCAGGATTGGAGAATCAAGATAGCCGCCATTCGGTCGACCGCTTGCCCGCGTTTCTTGATCGAAAGATCGGTTTCGCGCAGCAGGCGGTTGGCTTCGGTGGAGGTCCAGCGCTCGTCCCACAAATGGACGGTCAAGCCGAAGTGCGCGTGCAGGTCGTCGGCGAAACGGCGCATCTTTTCGGACTGGGTTCCTTCGGCGCCGCTGAGGCGCAGAGGCAGGCCAACTACGATCTCGCGGACTTCGTACTTTGCCAGCACCTGGCGGAGGGCTTCAAGATCGCGACGCTTGTTCTGGCGCTGGATGGTATCCAGGCCCTGGGCGGTGATGCCCAACGGGTCGGTGATGGCGACTCCAATTCTTCTCGAGCCGACATCAAGGGCCAGGATGCGTCTTTCACCGGTGGTTGCGGAGGATGGCATCGCTTCATTGTAGATGGGTAGCGCTCTTGAGTTCTCGGAGAGAAGTTCCTTTGTTTCGCGCCGCAATCATAAAATTCTGAGGGAGACTGCTGCAACACCTGGAGAAGGGCGAGGAGGGATGAGGTTCCAAAAGCTGCAGTTGCTATTTCCTATTGCCGTAACGTTGCACAACGTGGAAGAAGGAATCTGGTTTCCAGGATGGTGGACGAGGCATGCCAGGCTGGTCTCAGTGCACCCGAACCCCGACGTATTTCGATTTGCCCTTGCAGGATTGGCCATTGCCGCGTTCGCGATCACCTACCTCAGCGCGCGCAAGGGTAAAGAAAGTATCTGGGCCTACTTAATGTTCGGGTATATAGTCGCCATGCTCGCAAACGTATTCATTCCTCATATCCCGGCGTCGGTAGTACTCCGCTCGTATACGCCCGGCGTAGTGACAGCGATTTTGATTAACCTTCCGGTGATGAGCCTGCTTGCGATCAGAGCAGTGCGTGAACGGTGGGTATCGGGGCGGAAGGCAGCCGTGTTCGCGATCGCGGTTCCGCTGGCGATCGCGGCGATCATTCCGATGCTGTTGCTGATCGGCTAGAATGCCGTGGAGAGCAGCATCACCGGATTCAACGTCGTGCAAACGTGACGAATGTTGAAAGCTTGCTCGCGTGCTCAACAACGAACATCTATGGAAACGACGGAGACACAAAACGGGCATCATTGGTCGCTGACGCTGCTGGGGATGGGCCTCGTCATCATGTTCGCGTACTACGGCGAATCGGTGCTGGCGGTGCTGTTCTTTGCCATCCTGCTGACGTTTATGCTGTCTCCGGTGGTGCAGGCGCTGGAATATGTGCGCATTCCACGAGCGCTGGCGGCGCTGATCAGCGTGGTGGCGGTGATAGCGGTGCTGTATGGCGTGAGCGCTGCGTCTTACAACCAGGCGCTGATTTTTGCGGATAACGTTCCGAAGTATTCGCAGAAGATCCGATCGATGCTGCAGCCTTACCAACAGCAGGCGGAACGGCTGGAGAAAACGGGCGAAGTGGTCGGGCCCGAGGACACCAACGTTGTGCCGGTGCGGCAGGTACAGAGCTGGTCGGAGGCTTTGACGCACGGTGCGGGCACTTTGACCGACATTGTGCTGGCGGCGTCGTTCGTTCCATTTCTGGCTTACTTTCTGCTGACCTGGCAGAGCCACGCGCGCTCGGCCACGGTGATGCTGTTTCCATTGCAACACCGACACACGGCATTTGTGACGCTGGGGCTGATCGGAAAAATGCTGCAGAGTTTTATTGTCGGAAATTTGCTGATTGGGCTGCTGATTTCTGCGTTGAGCGTTGGGATTTTCGGGTTGCTGCATGTTCCGTTTTTCTACTTTGTGGGATTTCTCAGCGGCTTTCTGAGCCTGGTTCCGTATTTAGGTATTGTGCTGGCGATGGTGCCGCCGATCCTGGTCGGGCTGGGGCAACTGGAGCCGGGAGATCTGGTGATTGTGGCAATTTGCGCGGTGGGACTGCATTTGTTCGCGCTGAATGTTCTCTATCCGAAACTGTTGGGAAGCCGGCTCAGAATCAATCCGCTGGCAGTGACGATCGCGCTGCTGTTCTGGGGTGCGGTGTGGGGCGCGGTGGGATTGGTGCTGGCCATTCCGATTACGGGCGCGATTAAGATTGTATGTGATCACGTCGAGTCGATGAAACCTTATGCGGATTGGCTGGGGGAATAGAAACTATTTCACCGCCGAGACGCGGAGCGCGCCGAGAAAAAACTTCGACAACGGACAGCCCGCTCGATGCACTTGTTGGGAAACCCTAATCAAGTCTTCACGGTTAAGGCTCGATGCGTGCGACCTCAGCGGCGGGAAGCCGCTATTGATGGAGCGGCAGTTACGGCACGAGATTCGTGCCCTTCCCAAAACTGGCTCAAGGCGGAGTTTTCGCGCAACCTTTGATTGCGCATGGCTAACTCTAGCGTGTCGTTAGCGGTGTTGAAACTCGGGCGATCCTATTACTAATGCGGTCATCGTATTGAGCGTGTGCTTGGGATCATCGAGAGCGTGCGCGGCGACTTGAGGGTCGTCGAGTTGTTGGCGAATTGCTTTCTGGGTTGAGGGGGAAACTTCGCCGTTCAGCAACGCGTTCTCTAACAGAAGCAAGGCGGTTTCCTGTCCCCGGCCCGCATCGGAATCGGCTGGGTTCGGAGTCGGAAAGCCGCGGCTGGTCAGGGTTCCGAGTGCGAGCAGGCGGCCCGCGTCGAAATTTGTTCCTCCTACTTGGCCATTGCTCAGAGCGAGCGCGTAGTTCATGCGGTCAATGAGCGCTTCGGAGTTCATCCAAGTGGATGCGGTCATGGAATAGCCGGTCGGCGGCACCATCTGGTAGAGCGGCATGCCCATCTTGTTGAGAGTACCGACAAGGGGAGCGGCGTTGTTGAGGTCGGTTCCGGTGGCGCGGAGCGAGGAGACGACGAATTCGAAGGGCGTCTTCACCTTTGCGCGGTAGGCTCTCGGCGCCCAGAATTCAGGGGACTTGAACAGGGTGCGCAGGACTTCGCGAATGTCTCCGTCGGTGGCTAGAAATTTCTGGGCCATTCGGTCGACGAGCGCGGGAGGGGGATCGTCGGAGACGAAACGCATCGCGAGTTTTTTGGAGATGAACTTCGCCGTCGCCGGCTTGTGCGCCAGCATGTCGAGGACTTCGAGACCCTCGTTCATGCCATTCTCGGGGATGGTGTGACCGAGGATGACTTTGTCGCCTTGATCGTGCTTTTTCGCATTGAACTGAAAGGCAGCGCCTTCATCCACGGGCTGAATGGTCCAACCGGTGAGCACGCGGGCGAGTTCGGTCACGTCGTGCTGGGTGTAGCCTCCGTTGACGCTGAGGGTGTGAAGTTCCATGAGCTCGCGGCCGTAGTTTTCGTTGAGTCCGGGCGTGGCTTGGCCGGGTTTGTTTTTACCGGCGTTGACGGCCGCCTGGGATTTCGGGCCCACGCTCAACCAGTTATCCAAATAGAAGAGCATGGCCGGGCTTTGCGCGGTTGCGACCAGCAGGTCTTTGAACTTGCCGAGAGCGTGAGGGCGGATTACGTCGCGCTCGTAAGCGGTGACTAAATATTGGTCGGCGTCTTTGTTGAGATAAATGTTGAAGTGATTGAACCAAAAATCCGTCATCACTTCCTGCAACTGGCGCTCACTGTAGAGAGCGCGAATGAGTTTGGATTGCTGCAGTTCGTTCACTACGACGCTGGCGGGGGCGTTCATGGCCTGAAAGTATTCGCGCTGATCGGGTGGGAAGTCGGCGAGCAGATGGTCGCGTTGCGGTCCGCGGATGGTGGTCACGAAGAGGCGGCGCTCGTCGGGGGGAAGGGCGAGGATGGCGTCCATGCGCTTTTCTTTGGGCAGAGCGAGGATGGTGTCGGCTTGGGCGGCGACGGTGTCCTGATTCTGCTTATCCATCTTGGCCTTGGTATCGGTGTCGAGCGTCTTGCCGTCGCGGGCGGCTTGGTCCTGCTTCTGGCGTTCGGCGAGGATGCTGATCTGGACTTCGTAGACCGAGCGCTTCATGGGATCGGTGGGGAGAGGAATTTTTCCTTCGGCGGCTTGCTTGACCATGCTGTTGTTGGGGAATGTCTGGAGCAGGTCGTGAGTGGACATGCGCAGGGTGCGGAATGGATTCAGTTTTCCGTCGAGCACTTTGTCGCTGATTTCGTCGGGATGGAGCTGCTGCTCGATCCAATCGTCGACGCCAGTGTCGACGACTTTTTGCAGGTCGCCGGGGCGCGGGCCGAAGGTCAGGCGGTTGAGGGCGTGGAGAGCGCGCTGCTGCTCGGTGAGCTTGGCCGCAGTCTTCGCGTTGTCCGCAGCATGAGTTTCAGCTGAAGGCGCGTGCGTTGCCTTTTTTGCGGAGGTGGGCGCGGGCTGCGCCGCTAGCTGGGCAAGCACGGGAGATGCGGCGACCAGGGGTACGATCAGGCAGCATGTCAGTATCGATTTCATGTCTTAGCGGGCAGTTCCTAGCAGTTTTAACACGCGCGGAGCACAAAGGTTGCTGCTATTCGCACCGATTGGCTATTCCTGCTTCAGGCAAGCAATTTCGACGATTACTTTGGTTGCCATACCTTCCCCTATCCATGGTAGGCAGCTCAAAGTGACTCAACCGTCCTTTGCAGAGATAGCGCTATCTCCTCGGGATCGGTGCCCGGTGGAAATTGCACGGGTGTGCCGATCCGAACTTGAATTGTTCCGGGCGCGGCGTGCTTTTTGCCGGACTGCTTGATTTCGAACAGGCCATCGATGCGCGTGGGGAGGATGGGGACGCGGAGATTGTTGGCTAACAGGCCGACTCCCGAGCGGAATGGTTGGAGCTTGCCGTCTTCTGTGTGCTTGCCTTCGGGAAAGACTAATACGCTGTAACCGCGATCCACGGCCTCTCCGGCGTAGGCGAAGCTCTTGCGGAACCCGGACTCGCGCGGGAGCGGGAAAAGGTTGAGAAGAGCGACGGCCAGCGTCCACCGAGCGCGATCGTAGATGCGAAGCAGCCACATGCGAGTGGAGGCGGGCGAGCGCAATATTTCCAGCGCTTCGCCGCGGGTTGCGGTCGCCAGCTTGTGGCGGATGCGGGCGGGAAGCGCGGCTTGAATGAATCCGATATCGACATCGGAGATGTGGTTTGAGATGACGAGCAGCGGGCCGGATACTCCGCGGAGATTTTCGCCGCCGATTATTTTCGGCCGGGCCAGCAGAAATATTGCCGGGCGCATCAGCAAATAACGCGCGGCCATGCGCAGCCAGGTGGTGGGCCAAGTCAGAGTCCAGCGGGGATAGTGGAAAGCTGGAGCGCGGAGTTGGAGATGCTGCGACGCCGTTGGTTGCGGGTCACGGGCCGCCGGTGATTCGGCGGGTTGGCGAATCTCTGCGCCTTCAGAAGCGCCTTGCGCTTGTTGGAGCAATTCTTCGAGATCTCCGACAGTGGCCAAACTTGCGAAATTCGCTTGGCTCAGATCGATTTGATAGCGGCTTTCCAGTGCGCTTAGCAACTCGACGCGTTCCAGGGAACTCAGGCCCAAGCCGATTTCGAGGCTTGCGCCGGGCTTGAAATTCTTGGAATCGCGGCCGGTGATTCTTGCCAGCAAATCGGACAGTGGGCTGGCGGTCACTGGCGCCCGCTCTTGTTTGCGCTGGCTCCGGCTTGCTTCGACAACGTCGCGAATCACGTTGCGGCGCGGTTTTTGCGTGGCGCTGCGGGGAAAATCTTCATCGGGCCAGATGTACCAGGCGCGCATTCGCTGGTATTCAGCCAGGCTCTGGTTGGCGCGCTGGACGATACTCTGCGCTGGATTGAGAGCTTGCGTGGCGCGGTTGCGGGGAATCAGAACTGCACAGGGTTCGGAGTTTCCCGCGCGCTCGAGGCCGACGACCACGCAATCTTTGACTTCCGGCTGCTGGCGCAGAGCGGCTTCGAGGTCCTCGGGATAAATGTTCATGCCAGCGGGGGTGACGATGACTTCTTTCTTGCGACCTTTGAAAAAAAGGTTACCCTGCGCGTCGAGGGCGCCGAGGTCGCCGGTGCGATACCAGCCTTGGTCTTCGTTCTGCGCCAGGGGTTGCGACGCACCGTTTTGCAAGTAGGCGCTGGCTACGCCGCTGCCGCGCACCAGGATTTCGCCGTCGTCAGCCAGTTTGATTTCGCGGCCGGGGAGAACTTTGCCGATGGAACCCTGGCTGGTGTGGAAGGGATGATTGAGGCTGACGAGCGAAGTGGTTTCGGTTAGTCCGTAGCCCTGGATGACGGCGTATCCGAGGCGCTGCCAGAATTGTTCGGTGTTGGGATCGAGGGCTGCGCCGCCGCTGATGATGGCCCAGAACTTCCAGCCGAATTGACGGTGAATGTCGCGAAAGGTCCACCAGCGGTGGAGGAAATGTTGGGTCGCGGCGGTGGCGTAACGGGCACGAAAGTCCGCGTGGCGAGGGGAATCTGCTCCGTCTGGGCGGGGCAAAGCCCCGCCACCACCCAAGCTGATCGTTTGTTGCAGCGATTCGATCATGCGCGGTACGGCGACCAGGACGGAGACGCGTTCGCGGCGGATCGTGGCGACGATTTCGGTGGGGTTGAAGGTGTTTTCGAACACGACCGTGCCGCCCAGAAGCGGAGGAAGAAAGATTCCCAGGAATTGTCCGAAGACGTGGCTTAGCGGGATGAGATTGAGGAAGCGAATCGGATGGACCAGGCGCTCGTACTTCAAGTACTTTTTTATTTCCTTTTCAATCGGGGCGAGGTTGCCGACTACGTTGGCGTGGGTGAGTACGACTCCCTTCGGCTCGGCAGTGGTGCCGGAGGTGAAAACGATTTCCAAGGTGTCGGAGGGGTGAATCCGGGTGGGACGAAAGGGTTCGGCGGAGTGGCTGGCTATGACTGATGAGAGATCGGCGGGATCGAGGGTGGCGATGGTTTCGGTGGTGGCCTCGCCACTTGCGTTCTGGGCAAAGATCGTTGCTCTTTCTCGCGGACAGAGAACGAGTCTGGTCCGCACCTGGGCGCTGATGCGGCGCGCAAAATCGGGAGTGGCGGCATCGTCAACGGGGACGGCGATGACTCCGGTGAGTGCGCAGCCTAAAAAGGCCGCGACCCATTCGGCGCAGTTCGGGCTCCACAGCAGAACGGCGTCGCCCTTGGCAATTTGGCGCGCTTGGAGCTCGTGGGCGAACTGATAGGCCTGTTGGACTACTTTCTGGTAGCTCCAACGCTGGCGACGGTAGCCGCGCGGAAAGACGAAGGCGGTGTCGTCGTGGGCATCCCCGCCCCAGCGCTCGTAATCGTCCAGCGAATCCAGTACACTTGCCCGCACACAATGTTTAGTAGCACAATTTCGAGAACTTTACAGGGGTAACGGCGTGGGACGCCTGTGTGGGAACAGATTTGGAGCTCAATGACTGAATTCTCTTTGGTCCGCCTCGTGGTACTCAGGATTTGTCTTGCGGCCGGGCTGTGCATGCTGATTTCGTGTCAGGCGCCTACTTCGACGAGTAGCGGGGCGCCGTCTTCCGGTGCAGCTTTAGCGGAGCGGGCGGAGAGTCACGCGGCGAACGGTCCGGTGCGCGACCTGAGCCAGGATGAGGCTGCAGGCGGGCACATTTTGCGCAAGCATGTGGGACGAACCGATGAGCAGTTGGTCGAACGACTGGAGCACGAACGGCGCATTACGGGAGCGTCTACTTATACGGATCGATCTGCCGCGGAACACGCAGTGGGAGCGGCTATCGCGGCTTCGCAGGAGAGGATTCAGCGATGGCTTAACCGTCCGGGCGGGCATCCCAACCTGGTGCTTGACTACGACAGTCCGACTCCGATTGGGCGGACGATCAATCGCGGGGAGAGCCAGTCGCATCCGTGTTCGCACGCGCTGGTGGTGTTGAAATTTTCGCCGCCGAACGACTACTACGTTTTGACTTCTTATCCGGAGTGCCGCTGATGACTTCGAAACCGGAAATCACCGCCGCGAATTTTCCCGCACTGCATACGTTTCTGCGGGGCTACTTTCATGAAGATGTGGCCGACGAGTATGGAACGCCTCCGGAGGCAGCCGACCAGTTTTGCGAAGACGCGGACTCGGACGAGCGGATTCCGGTGGCGCGGGAGTGGCAGCAACTCACGGAGCTGACCGGGGCGCAGCCGGCAGCGCTGAATGCGGCTCTGAAGAACCTGGGGAGCGCGATTCGGTTGAACGAGGAAGAGATTCCGAAGGTTTCGACAATTTTCGCCCGGTGCCTGGCGGTGAAACCGCCTCGACGGGCAGCGAATGAGTAAGGGGCGCCGCATGGAATGAAAGCCAGGTCCCAGCTAACACAGCGGCAAACGGCTTCGCCCACGATCCGTTGAAACACCGGGCTTTCGGCGCCCGGTGCGGCCGGATGAAATACTCGTTCGCACGTCCCATTATTCTCTCGCACGCGCCCTCGACGCTGCCAACAGCATGAAAACGCTAGCGAATGAGATTCCCGGGCCGATGCTTACAGCTTCATGCAGCCGGAGCCGAATAGAAACACATCCCCTTGTGACGCAGATTACAGCCTCCCCGTGACGCCGGTCGATACTATTTGACGCGCGAAGAGCAGGTCTCGCGTTGTATTCTTTCATCAGCAGCCGTCCCAAGGAGAGTTTCGATGCCGGAAGATACTTTAACGATCACTGACAACCGTACCGGGCAGAGCTACACACTTCCGGTTGAAAATGGAACCATTCGTGCGCTGGATCTCAGGAAGATCAAGACCAGCTCTGAAGATTTCGGGTTGATGACTTACGACCCGGCGTTCACGAATACCGCCTCCTGCAGGAGCGCGATTACGTACATCGACGGCGACCGGGGAATCCTGCGCTATCGGGGTTATCCCATCGAGGTGTTGGCCGAACATTGTACCTATCTCGAAGTCTCTTACCTGCTTCTGTTTGGCGAATTGCCCACAGAGAGCCAGTTGAAGGATTGGGTCTATGAGATCACGCACCACACCATGCTGCACGAGACGACGAAGAAGTTCATGGAGGGCTTCCGCGAGAACGCGCACCCGATGTCGATGCTGGTGAGCACGGTGGCGGCGCTGTCGGCGGTGTATCCGGATGCGAAGAATGTGCACGATCCGGCGAGCCGGCTGCTGCAGATCAAGCGGCTGATTGGCAAGATGCCATCGATTGCGGCGATGTCGTATCGCCATATGGTGGGATTTCCGTATGTTTATCCCGACAACGATCTGAGCTACACCGAAAACTTCATGAACATGCTGTGGAAGATGGTCGAGCCGAAGTATGTGGCGAACCCGGTGATTGCGCGGGCGCTCGACGTTCTTTTTGTTTTGCACGCCGACCACGAGCAGAATTGCAGCACCAACACGATGCGGGCGGTGGGCAGTTCGCTGGCCGATCCGTACCTGGCGACGGCATCGGCGGCTTCGGCGCTTTCGGGCCCCTTGCATGGCGGGGCTAATGAAGAAGTGCTGCGCATGCTGGACGAGATTGGTTCGAAAAACAACATCCCGGCCTACATAAAAAAGATCAAGGAAGGCAAGGGCAAGCTGATGGGCTTTGGGCATCGGGTCTACAAGAATTACGATCCGCGGGCGAAGATCATCAAGTGGGCCGCCGACCAGGTGTTCCAGGTTACGGGACGCAATGCCCGACTTGAAATTGCCCTCGAGTTGGAACGCATCGCGCTTTCCGACGATTATTTCGTGCAGCGCAAGCTTTATCCCAATGTCGACTTTTATTCGGGCATCATGTACCAGGCGATGGGATTCAAGCCGGAGATGTTCACGGTGCTGTTTGCGATTCCACGCACGATCGGCTGGCTGACGCAATGGCAGGAATTGATTACCGATCCGGAGCAGAAGATTGCGCGCCCGCGGCAGGTTTGGATTGGGCAAGAGACGCGGGAGTTTGTGCCCATGGAAAAACGCGGAAAAACAGAAGCGGTGTTGCAGCGGTAAGTCCTTCTACTTCGCTCGTGCCGGGACGGGTTCCCAGCCCGTCTCGGCCGAAGGTGGCTTGGCTCGCCGCCCGGTGGTTTGACTTTAACCACCTGCGATCGCCCCTATTACGATGAACGGTTCCTTTCCGGACGCAACTGCATCCGGCAATGGTTCGTCCGGCGACTGGTGGGACAAATCCTCCTCGCAGGCGAAGAAACGCAAAAACGGTCTGCGTTGTTGCGTAACTTGATCGCGGATGGTGCCCCGCAACATGGCGTAGCGGCCCTCGAGCGCGTCGAGGACTGAGCGCTGGGTGGCCAGCCCTTCAACTTCGAGTTCTACCTCGCTGCCCGCTTGCGCCAGGGATCGAAGATGATGGGGAAGGATGACTCGAATCATCTCATCTCTTTCACGCCAGCGTCTGCACCTCGACCGAGAGAACGGTGGGCAGGTCGCGGACGATTGGAGTCCAACTGTCTCCCGCGTCGGAAGATGCGTACACCTGCCCCCCGCTGGTGCCGAAATAGACTCCGCATTGGTCTAGCGAATCGACGGCCATCGCATCACGCAGCACGTTAACGTAGCAGTCGTGCTGTGGCAGGCCCTTGGTCAGGGGCTCCCAGTCGTTTCCTCCAGTGCGGCTGCGATAGACGCGCAATTTTCCATCGGGGACAAAGTGCTCCGAATCGCTCTTGATCGGGACTACATAGATGGTTTCGGGTTCGTGGGCGTGCACGTCGATCACGAAGCCGAAATCGGTGGGCAGGTTGCCGCTGATCTCTTGCCAGAAATCGCCCGCGTTGTCGCTCCGCATAACGTCCCAGTGTTTTTGCATGAAGAGCACTCCCGGGCGCGCCTTGTGCATGGCCACGTGGTGGACGCAGTGTCCCACCTCGGCCTTGGGATCGGGAATGTGCCCGGAGTGAAGCCCCTGATTGATTGGCTTCCAGGTCTTGCCGGCGTCGTCGGTCCGAAAAGCTCCCGCGGCGGAAATCGCGATGAAAATCCGGCTGGGGTTGATGGGATCGAGAATGATCGTATGCAGGCACATGCCGCCAGCCCCGGGTTGCCATTGGGGGCCAGAGCCGTGGCCGCGAAGTCCCGACAGTTCGTGCCAATTCTTGCCGCCATCGCTCGAGAGAAACAAGGCCGCGTCTTCAACCCCTGCATAAACCACGTCGGGATCAGCCAGCGATGGTTCGAGGTGCCAAACGCGTTTGAATTCCCATGGATGCGTAGTCCCGTCGTACCACTGGTGCGTGCCGGGAACGCCGTCGTACGCGAACTTGTTGCCTACGGGCTCCCAGGTTTTGCCGCCGTCGTTCGAGCATTGAATCAACTGTCCGAACCATCCGCTGGATTGCGAAGCATAGATGCGGTTAGGATCGACGGGCGACCCCTTAAGATGATAAATCTCCCAGCCCGCGAAGTGCGGGCCGCTGACTTGCCACTGTTCGCGCTTGCCGTCGGATGTCAGGACGAACGCGCCTTTGCGCGTGCCTACTAGAACTCGGACCTTGCTCATCATTTACTCCTGTCTCTAATTCATTCCCCCCGATACGCTCGCTGCAAACCTGCAATGTCAATCTTGGTCATTTGGAGCATCGCCTTGAAGACTCGCTGGGACTTCGCAGGGTCTTTGTCCTGCATCAGTTCGATCAAGGCCCGCGGAACGATTTGCCACGACACGCCAAATTTATCTTTGAGCCACGCGCATTGCAGTTCGCTCCCGCCCGCAGAGAGCTTGCTCCATAGTTCATCGACTTCGGACTGCGTCTCGCAGTCCACAAAAAAGGAGACCGCCGGCGAAAATGTAAAGTGGGGGCCACCGTTGAGCGCCATGAATCGTTGGCCTTCGAGTTCGAAGGTTACAGTCATGACGGTTCCTTTGGGCCCCGGCCCCGCTTCTCCGTAACGGGCAACAGTCAGGATCTTCGAGTTCTTGAAGATCGAGGTGTAAAAGTCCGCTGCCTCTTCGGCTTTGCCATCAAACCACAGAAATGGAGCTATTTTTTGCACGTCGTCTCCTCGGATCCAGCGAAATGCAGGGCTTTCGTGAGAGTTACGAGGTTATGTTCGGATCTCTCATAGTAGGGACCAGCTTCCACAACCGTTTTTCGCGCAACCAAAGCCCCAGCCAGACCACGACACCGACAACTATCGGCAGGAAGAAGGGTTCACCTACCCTCACGTGCGTCGCCGTTGCCCCGCCAAGATAGCCTGTCAGCAAGATCGCGCCCAACACGGAGGTACGAGGAATGGCATAGAGGAGGGCGCAGACAATCTCCACGATGGCGATGCGTAGCATGGCGCCATCAGGGTAGCCATAGCGGGTTGCTGACTGCGCTGCCATCGCTGGCTTGAGCAGAGAGAACGTTCCGGTAACCACAAACAGCAGCACGACCAAAGCGCTGAGAATACGGCCGGACCAGACGCTGGCTGTTGATGGAGAGGTTTGTTGAATCGATGACAAAGCTGCTTCCTCCCTGAATCGTTTTTTTTACGCTGGTTGTGAATCGCTCGCCCCGGGCTTCGACTCAAACCGAATTGAGAACCCCACTTTCCGCAGATTATGCAATAGATCACTTGTAACTTGCAAGTAATATAATTACGATCACTCTATGGCTAAGAGGCGCCAAGCCAAACGGCGCTCGGGGTGTCCGCTCAATGCTTCGGTTGAGATGCTCGGCGACCGCTGGTCGCTGCTAATTATCCGCGACATGATGCTTCGCGGCTTCCGAACCTATAAGGAATTCATGGAGTGTTACGAAGGCATTGCGACGAACATTCTAGCGAATCGCCTGTGCAGGCTGATGGCGTATGGGATCATCGCCGCGAAGCCCGATCCGGCGGACGGGCGCAAGCTGATCTACACGCTCACGACAAAAGGAATTGATCTCGCCCCGGTCTTGACGGAGATGGTTCTTTGGGCAGCAGCGCACGAAAAGACTGGCAATCCGGCGCTCGTCGAGCAAATGCGAGCGGACAAGGTGAAATTTCTAGCAGGTGTACGGGAGCGTTGGGCTGCAGGCGAGATGTCTTCGAAGGGCCGCTCTCGGAAAGCTAAGTGAAGCTCGACAGCCGAAGGGCGCCCGGAAAAGCTTGAAGGTCATACGCGCAAGTTCAGCGGCTGTATTGGTTCCGCTTCTTGTCTTGGTGGCGCTCGATGCCCAACCGAATCAGCCGATCGATCAGTTCGGGATAGGACACGCCCGATGCCAGCCACATTTTGGGATACATGCTGATGGCGGTGAAGCCGGGCATGGTGTTGATTTCGTTAACGAAAATCTTCCGCGATTTGGGATCCATCAGGAAATCTACGCGTGCGAGGCCGGTGCAATCGATGGCTTGAAATGCCGCGATCGCCAGCTTCTGCACAGTTTTCATTTCTGTCTTTGTTAACTTCGCCGGGATTACTGCCTCGGACCCTTCCACCAAATATTTCGCATCGTAGTCGTAGAACTCTTTGCATGGAACGATCTCTCCTGCAATCGACGCTTTGGGATCGTCATTGCCGAGAACTGCACATTCGATTTCGCGGGCCTTGTTTTTTTTGCCGCCCACGCCTTCCTCGATCACGATTTTGCGATCGAATTTCGCGGCCTCGGCGATTGCCGGGCCCAGCTCCTCGCGATTGTGGGCTTTCGAGATTCCGACGGACGAGCCGAGGTTTGCGGGCTTTACAAAGACGGGGTATTTCAGCTTACTCTCGACGAGCGTCACGACTTTTTGGGGCGTGCGTTCGAACTGGCCGCGTAAGATGGTTACGTGTTTCACGATGGGTAATCCGGCACCGCGGAACAAGGACTTCATGATGTCCTTATCCATGCCGGCGGCAGAACCGAGCACGCCCGCTCCAACGTAAGCGATGTCCGCGAGTTCAAGCAGTCCCTGGATGGTGCCATCTTCGCCGAAGGTTCCATGGAGGACGGGGAAGATGATGTCGACGTTGATCGCGCGGTCGGCCGCGCGGCGCAGATTTGCATCGGTCTGAAAAGGCGCGAGTCCGGCTTCATGCCGCGCCGGCTCGGGAGGCACCACAACCGACTCGCCCGCGGCCAGCACCGCAGCTCCCGGAGTCGCCTCGGGATCGCCCGCCCGAAGCGATGTGGCAGGGGCGTCGCTGAGTTTCTTGTCCACAGGCTTGCCGGCCTGCGGGTCACCCTTTAACAGTTTCTCGGCGTGCTCCGCCGTGAGCCAGCGGCCTTCTTTCGTGATGCCGATGGGAACTACTTCGTATTTTGTTTTGTCGATCGCGTTCAGAACGGATGCGGCCGAAAGCAACGAGACCTCGTGCTCGCCGCTGCGTCCGCCAAAGAGGATGCCGACTCGAAGTTTCGCCATGACATTTCAGTCTGGCGCTCGGCGTGCCTTCCGTCAATCGCAGCCTTGGTTCCGATTCCTGTGCGGTGAGGATTACCACCGTATGCCCCGCAGGAGCAGCAGAGCGCGCAGAGTTTTTTGCCTCTGTATCTCTGCGCGCTCTGCTCCCTGGTAAAAAAAGTCCGTGCCGAGCTCGACCCGGCTACCGCCGGTTTCGCAGCGTCAGCGAGGCGTCCACGGGCTGATGGGTCGAGTCGCTCAGTTCATGTTCCACGTGCCTCTGGAGCAGATCCCACTGCGAGCGCAGTGTCATTTCCTTGATGGCAAACTTGGAATCTTTTTTGGCATCGTCAACGCGCACTGCAAGGTCGCGGTTGTCAAAGCGAAAATCAATCGTTTCTGCCAAAGGCACCAGCTGGTTGGACGACTTACCGACAATGACAAATACGACCTTATCGGTGAGCAAGGTGTATTCAGGACAACTGTCCTCAACCATGGCCGCTTGCGGCGGACCGAACTGGTTCATGAAGCCCCGATGCACCACCTGACAATCGCCCATGTGCATGCGAACGACAGTTCCTTGTTGATAGATACCGATGGGCGTGGCAGAGGTCATCGAGATGCCCGCCAATACGAACGCCAAAACCAAAGTCGATTTCATAAGTCTCCTGGTAGATAGTTTGCACATCGTTCGTCTGCTCGATCCGTTCAGCAAAGTCGCTGCTTACAACTTACTCGCCGCTGGATGCGTAGTTGTAGCCGTTTCGGCTGTGAAATGTAAGGTTGAGATTGTGAGTGGGCAAAAGGCGAAGAGCATGGGTTCCAGCCTGACGGCTGGGCAGATCGTAGGTGACTACATAGGAGGCGCGTAGATCCTCGACTGCGGTGTTCAAAATCGACGCGGCACCATCGTTAGGAGAGAAGCGCGGCGGAAAATAACGTCCGCCAGTGAAATTGGAAACGCGCTGGAGGAAAACGCCGCCCGCGGAATTCTCGTCAGCGCCAATATCGACGGAATAAATCAGGACACCCGCATCCTGAGCGGCTTGCGCCGCGTCTCTGGCAGAATGCATGCTGAAGTTATCCGCCCCGTCGGAGAACAGAATCAGGACAGGCCGGAGGTCGCCGCGGCCACCGGCCCGGCGACGGTTCGAGATGAAATCGGCTGCGAAAATCAGCGCGTCGAACAGCGGCGTTATCCCGCCACTGCGCATGGCTTGCAGTTTGGCCAGCGAATCGGGAGCGTTACAGTCCGTGGAGCAAAGGACGGCGGCACGCGTGGGGCCGGCCGCCTGTTTGAAAGCCCGATTCAGCGTTCCCCGCATGTTTTGTGTTACGTCGAAAGTCCCGCCAAAAAATAGCACTGCAACGTTATCGGCAGGGAGGGACTGCTCTCGGGCCAGCAACTCCAGCACATCCGCGATCGCAGAGCGAACACGTGACGCGACCGAGTCACTCAAATCGAGCAGTAGAACTACGTCGAGCGCGGTTTCATTGGAATGAGTGAAGCTGCGGAATTTGCGCACCACCAGTTCGTTGTCGACGATGGCGAAATCCGATTTTGTCACGTTCTCGACTGGACGATTGTTCTGGTCGGTGGCGAAAAAGGTGACCCGCACCTCCGAAACGTCGCTGCGATAGGTGGGAAGCCCGGTGGAATCGTATTCGCCGGTTTTGGCTTCCGTCGCCCTGATTTCGCCGGCCCGGGCTTGCAACGCTGAAAGGCAAGCGAGGGCGAGAAGACCCAGGAGCAAAGCGCGAGAGTGCGAATGATGCAACATGGCGGTTCAATTTGCTCTATCGGATAACGACGGGGCACTCCCCAATTACCGTGGTTACTTCTTGAGATGACCAGAAAGTTGACAAGGCCCACAGAGATTGGGTTCGCCGGCGAAACGGGTTGGCCCGGAACTTCGGGTCTAGGTTGGGGCCTGCAGGCGGCCGGGAAGCCGCCGTCAGTGTGGCCAGCCCTTATCGGCCGGGTTCGAAGCCGGGACGCCCCTCTGGCGCAACGCGGGTTGAGCAGGCAAGGACCTCCACTGGGTTCGAAGGCGACGGGGTAACGAATAAACCATGTAAACTTCAGACGGCTCTATTGACACCGCGGGGGAAACGGGTGTGAAATTGTTGGAACTTCGAGGCCGGTGCCCGGCCCTTCCCCTATGGCACTCGGACCACGAAGCTCCCGTCGAAGAAGCCCACAAGCGGGATGGCACGCTGGACCGAACTGGTTTGGCTGTGGAGGTTTTTCCGCTGGTGGATGAACGAGGTCAAGGAGCTTCACATCTCACAGGAGTGGTCGATGAATCTGAGCAAGCGAGGAAAGAACTTCCTGCCGAAATGGTCCGTGTTACTCATTCTGGTTTTCAGCGCGGTGACATTGTTTGCGGGCGGGCCAAAACCCCCAGCCCCAGCAAAGTCGGCGCCCAGCAAGCCCGCGCCGAAAGCGGCCCCAGCGCAGCATAACGCCCCAGCACAGCACCCAGGCGGGAACAACGCCCAGCATCCCGGCGGAGCTAATGCCGGCAATCGCGGAACGGGCGCGAACGCAAATGCCAATCGGCCGGGGCAAACCGGAGCCAACCGCCCAGGACAAACGGGAGCCAACCGTCCAGGACAAGCAAACGCGAATAAACCGGGACAGGCGGGCGCGAACCGGCCCGGGCAAACCGGGGCCAACAAGCCAGGGCAAACGGGCGGAAACAAGCCCGGACAAGACAACTCGAACCGACCCGGGCAGGCAGGTGGCAACAAACCCGGCCAGGCAGGTGGCAACCGACCGGGAGGCAACGCGGGCTCGCATCAACCAGCGGGAAGCAAGAATGTTTCTCTAAAGGGTGGGGGATCGGCGACGGTCCGCAAGGATGGCTCGGTGCGGTCGGTTGATCGCAACGGCATGCACATCGAGCATGGAGTCCACGGCGGGCGCACGGTTGTGGGTCAACACAACGGAGCACGCGTGGTGAATACCGGGAAGCATGGCGGATATGTACAGCGTCCCTATGTTAACCGCGGCGGCCACTCTTATTATTCGCGTACTTACGTCGGGCGCGATGGCCGCGCGTATTCCGGTGTTTATCGCGGCTACAACTATGGCGGTCATATGTACTACGGATACCATCCCGGGTACTACTATGGCGCTGGTTTTTACGGCTGGGCCTACAACCCGTGGCCGGGGCCGCTTGCCTGGGGTGTTGGGGCCTGGGGTTGGGGAGGCTCGCCATGGTTTGGCTTCTACGGCGGCTGGTTCAATCCTTATCCATTTTATGCCGGGCCAGCGTTCTGGCTGACAGACTACCTGATCGCCGCAAACCTGCAGGCAGCGTATGCAGAGCAGGCTGAGTTGGCGGGCGGTGGCGACGTTCAGGGTGGCATCAACGTCTCTGCGAACCAGCCCTGGATGGACTCGGGCACGCAGATGGTAGCGGGCCAAACCTACAGGATTTCCGCGGGTGGTATCGCCTATTTCGCAGGGGACGACGGTTCCGCGGTCGGGCCGGGCGGGCAGCCCCATCCAGCCGGTGCGAATGCCGTCGCCCCTGGGCTGACCGCCTACTCGCTGGTCGGGAAAATTGGCCCAGCCGGCATTCCGTTTCAGGTTGGACCACGTCGGACCATCGTAGCTCCGGCAACCGGCGAGTTGTACCTGTCAATGAACGACGAAGCTACGGCTTTCAATGACAACCGGGGCGCATGGGTAGCAACCATTACCCAGCCGGGCGGGGACAACTCGAATGGCGATCAGGACGCCCAGGCGAATAATAATAGCGGTGGCGGATCGAACAACGGGCCCGCCATGACTCCCGAGGTCAAACAGGCCATCGCCGATGAAGTGAAGGCGGAGTTGGCGGCACAGCAGGCACAGGCAGGTCAGGGCGGCGGCTCCGGCGATCAGAATTCTGGAGGTCAAGCACCGGCCCCGGCCAATGGCAACGGCGAGGTACCGCCCGCGCTTGATCCGGCGCGGCGTACGTTTGTCGTGGCCAACGCCCTCTCGGTCACGGCGAACGGGCAGGAATGTGGGCTCACCGCCGGCGACGTGCTGACGCGTCTCACCGACACTCCCGATGCCGACAATATGGTGAATGCCGCGGTCACAGCGACCAAGAAGTCGGACTGCGCCGCGGGGCAGACGGTTGCCGTCAAGGTAGATGATTTGCAGGAAATGCAAAATCACTTTGACGAACAGCTCAACAGCGGCATGGGAGAGCTGGCGAAGAAGCAAGGTACGGGCGGTATGCCGAAAGCGCCGGATACGGGCACGACAGCTTCGGACGTTCCGCCTCCAGCACCGGATGCCAACGCGGCCAAGGTTCTGCAGGACCAGCAGCAGGCGGCCGATCAAACCGATGAACAGGTCAAGCAGGAAGTTGCCGGATCATCGGGCGGAGGGCAGTAGGGTGCACGCCGAATTTGTGGCCGCATAGTCAGTCAGCCAAGGGAAAGACCCGGGCAGGACGCTCGGGCCTTCCCTCGGTGAGCTTCAACTTTAGAACGCAATTGAGAAATCAAAGCTTTACATCCCACAGGAGTGGACTATGAATTGGAGCATTCGAGATAAGAACGCCTTCGCGAAATGGTCGGTAATGTTCGTCCTTTTGAGCACAAGCCTCGCGTGGGCCAACAGTGGGCCAAAGACTTCAGCACCAGCGCGCTCGTCCGCTCCAAGCCGGCCGGCAAGCGCTCCAAAGGCCGCTCCGGCGCAGCGCCCGGGCGGAAATGCCAATGCGCGGCCGGGTGGCGCAAATGCCAACAATCGCGGTCCGGGTGGAGTGAACTCCAACAACCGTGGGCCGGGCGGGGCGAATGCAAATAATCGTGGCCCAGGGGGCGCGGGCGCGAACAATCGTGGGCCGGGCGGGGCGAATGGCGCAAACGCTCGCGGCGGTACAAATAACGTCAATCACGCCGGCACTAATAACACGAACTCGCGGGGTGGAACGAACGCTAACACGCACGCCGGCGCCAACAATAATGCACATAATGGCGCAAACAACACCGGCAATCGAGCCGGCGCCAATAATGCCAATGCTCACGGGGGCGCCAACAACGCTTCAAAGGGCGGACATCAGCCTGCCGGCAGTAAGACCGTTGCCTTGAAGAACGGCGGGAGCGCGACTTTCCGCAAGAATGGCCAGGTTCGCTCCGTCTCGGCTCACGGGGTGACGGTCAATCACGGACTGAAGGGCAACAACCACATCGTCAGCACGCACAATGGGCGCACGGTGGTGAGCAATGGAAGGTACGGCGGATATAGCCAGCGCGCTTACTACAATCATGGCGGGCGGAGTTACGTCCAGCGAACCTACTATCGAGACGGACATTACTACGCGTACGGATATCGCAGCTACTACTATGGCGGCTATCCGTATTACGGCTATGCCCCGGCAGTCTACTGGGGGCCGGCATATTACGGATGGGCTTACAATCCGTGGGCCTCTCCGGTTCCTTATGGATGGGGTTGGGGAGGAGCACCGTGGTTTGGCTTCTACGGAGCTTACTTCACGCCATATCCGGTCTATGCGGGCGCGGCATTTTGGCTCGCCGATTATCTGATTGCTGCCAACCTGCAAGCGGCGTATGCGGCGCAACAGGCTGCCGGCGACGGCGGCGGCGATGGAGAAATTCATCCTCCGTTGCTGGGACCGGAGTCGGACGGTGAAATTGCGTCCCTGTATACGTCGGATCCGATGATGGCGGCAAACCTCGAGGTCGCCTACGGAGCGTACATGTTGGGCGGCGGCGCTGCGGTGGCAACGGCCATGCCTGCCGACGTGAAGCAGGCCATTGCCGACGAAATGAAGAACGAGATCGCGGCGGAAAAAGCCGCGGCGACAGCCGGGCAGAATGCTTCGGGCGGGGACCAGGTGCCGGCGGCACTCGATCCGAAGATTCGCTATTTTGTGGTGTCGAGCGAGGAAGACTTGACGACGCCGGATGGCACGGAATGTGCGCTGACCGCGGGTACCGTGATCTACCGTACCGGCGACACACCGGACGACGACCACATGGTGAATGCAACGGTAAAGAGCAGCAAGAAGGATGAGTGCCCGGTTGGCGCTACGGTGGCAGTATCCGTAGACGATCTGCAGGAGATGCACAATCAACTGCGGATCCAGATGGATGCTGGCCTCAAGGAGTTGGCCGACAAGCAAGGGAAGAACGGGTTACCGGCAGCTCCCGACACGAAGACCCAGGCCGGAGAAGTACCAGCGCCAACGCCTGACACTGGAGTGAGCAGCGATTTACAACAGCAACAGAAGGACGCTGCGCAGGTGGAAGCGGAAGCCAAACAACAGCAGTAACGCGAAACCGCAGCAAATCGTTGGGGCCGGAGCGCCGCCAGTCGCGGCGCTTCCGGTTTCTCGAAGTGAAGATCGAAAATCAAAGAGAATGCTCTTTGCCCACGCGGGAAAGAAGCAGCATATTCAGGGGAGGAAGGTTGCGATGCGGCAAAAAATCGGAATGACCGTTCTGGCTGTGACTTTGATTGTCGTCGGGATCACGCCCAGCCTGACGTTCGCGCAGGTTTCACTCGAAGACCAACTCAAAGCCCAATATACGCTGGTAAAGATGGGGTCGGATTCGAATGGAGCGGCCGTCATAGAGGCTGGTACCGTCCTCAGCATCAAGAAGGGTGGAATCCTCAGCGTACCCTATGCTGATGCGGCCGTTGCTACGAAGTATCAGGACGGAGCGGTGCACTCTCCCAATTCAGTAATGATGCAGGCGAGGGGCGGCATCCTGGGAAAGCTGGGGAAGCAGCAAACCACGTCGTTCTTTCAGGCAGGAACCAAAGTGTATCCGTCGAAGCTTACTGTGAATCTGGCAAAGGATCAGGTGCAGATGAGCATCGTCGCTTGCGATTCGTGTAATAACACGAGCCCGACGACGTTTAATAAGGCGGATGTAGTTTTCCAGTTCGCCAAAGGAACGCTGGCCAATACCAGCCCCTCACAAGTGGAAGATACCATCGCGGGCCTGCTCGCCATCGACGACAGCGGCGGAGATCAGAATAATAACCAGGGCAATAATAACGGACAGCAAGGCGGTGGCAACGGTAATGATCAGGGTAACAACCAGGGCGGCGGCGGTGGAGGACAGGCGCAACAACAGCAGCAGCAAGAGCCGCAGCAGATAGAAAAGGGGCAAACTCCCGATGAGGTCGTTGCCGCGATTGGCCAGCCGGACAAGAAAATCAATCTTGGCCCGAAGCAGATCTACGTTTACAAGGACATTAAAGTCACGTTCCTGAACGGAAAGGTTTCCGACGTTCAGTAAAAATAGCGGCAAGCCGGAGTTTTGAACGACTGGCGAGATGGTTTTCGCTGGTCGGATGTAAGCGGCAATTGTGGAATCGGCAATTCAGCGGACAAGAAGGTTAGTGTGTCGGTGATCTCGCCGCGGGGGGGTTCCTCTTTCGCTGAACTCAAACAGAACGCCCGCATTGTTTATGCGAGCGATAAAGTGACAAAGGACTCGGCAACTGAGTTCGAGATGGAAGGGCAGTCGATGAACGGGAAGCCCAATGTGTATCGCGGTATCCCGATTGCGGGTGGAAAATTCTGTATCGCGGAAGTTATTTGTGAGAGCGGCACGGCCGAGGGCGCTCGAAAAATTGCCGTGACGCTCAAGCCGGCCGAGTAGAACCGGTCTCCCGTCAGTTTCGGCCAGAGCCTCAAGCGGCCTTTCCCCTTGGCCTGTCTACTTTTGCTATACTCCGGGCGTAGAAGGAGTTTGCCATCATGAAAATTGCATTGTTCTCTCTAATTGTAGGAGCTTGCTTAGCGGGGATCTCGGTTGCCCAAGCACCATCGTCCTCTCCACCATCTGCTTCGACCGCACCGATGGCGATGAATTTCACGCCCGGAACCTTGATTCGCGTGGAACTGGAGAAACCCATTGACTCCAAGAAAGCCCAGGTTGGAGACCAACTCTTGGCAAAGACTACCGATGACCTCAAGTCGGTGCCTCCCGGTCTAGCTACGAAGGGCTGCAAGATCATTGGACACATCGTCGAGGTTACGCCGCATCAGGGCGATTCCCCTTCGACGATCCGAATCGTATTTGACAAGATGATTTTGAAGAACGATTCCGAGATGGCGCTGCCCGCGACTATTAAAGCAGTTGGATTTGCGGATCAATTTAATCCGGCGACGGATATCGAAACGATTAACAATATGGGGGGAGGCCCTGGTGGCGCAGGTGGTGGCAATGCGCAGGGGATCGGCGGCCACACTGATGCGGCGACCGGAATCGGTGCGGGCGGCGGTAACCCGAATATGTATGGTGGAGGGCGGATGCCCATGCCGAGCGCATCGAGCTCTGGCCCGAAGAATCTTCCCTTCAATGCCCAGGGCGCAATTGGGATGTCGGGAGTAGCGCTGAGTGCGGGAAAAGCTCAGGATTCAATTCTGACTTCCAAAAAGAAGAACGTGAAATTAGAAGGCGGGATGCAAATGATTCTCAAGACGAATTAAAGCTAAGTAGTTCAAGGTACCTTCTCGCCAGGAGGTCCGGTTTTCATAGCCGCAGCGCCATCTCCAACAGCTTTTCGGGGCTCATTCCGGTCTCCCGCAAATGCCGCAGGCTCAGTGCATCGTGACGTTTTGCCAGCCGCACTCCATCGGGGTCGCGCACCAGTTCGGAGTGAAAATATTGGGGATGAGGATATCCAAGGGCACGCATCAGAAGCAATTGCCTTGCCGTGGACTTTAGTAAATCCGCGCCGCGGACGACTTCGCTGATTCGCATCGCCTCGTCGTCAACTACCACGGCGAGTTGGTAGGCCGGAACATCATCACGCCGCCAGACTAAAAAATCGCCAAAATCGTGATCTTTGTTTTTGCCCACGACATACCGTTGCGGGCCGAGATTCAGATCGGTAAATTCAACCGCTTCGCCATCGGGCACACGGAATCTCCAATTCACACCAGCAGGCTCGGTAAGCCCAGCCGTATCCCTGCGTTCGCGGCAAGTGCCCGGGTAGACAGGTTCATCGTCGGTATCATTGGGAGCGCTCGCCGATTGCGCCAGATCCTTTCGCGAGCAGACGCAGGGATAAATCAGCCCCTCCTGCCGCAGTTGCCGCCAGGCCCTAAGATAATGCCCTCGCCGCCCACTCTGCGAGTATGGCCCGTACTGCCCGCCACAGTCGGGACCTTCGCTCCAGTCGAGCCCCAGCCACCGCAGATCTTCCATCATCGCCTGAGCAAATTCCGCCCGCGAGCGCTGTGGATCTAAATCCTCGTTCCGCAAAATCAAAGTTCCATGGTTCTCGATCGCGCGCTGCGCTGCGATCCAAAAGGTTCGAGCATGGCCGATATGAAGAAGTCCGGTCGGCGACGGCGCCAAGCGCCCCCGATAACGACGGCGATCCTCATGAGATTTGGCCGGTGCCTGGTTCACAAAAGCATTCTAAGTGCCCGCGGGCGTGTTGTATGCAACACGCTGTGTTCCGCAGAGCACACCGGACCGCCGCACCTGCGCGTCTAAGTCGCGTCGGATCAACAAGCACGGAATTGGATCCTTGCCTGCGATATCCGTTTCGACTGCGCCAGCCGCAGAGGGGGTTACGAAAATGGCAACGATAGGAAAATGCAAGACCGAAAGCTCAACCAGTCAGGCAACCAACCACACATTCTCCGGAACGACGCTTTTATCCTGGTCGCGCGAACAGAAGCTGGCGATGATCGCCGGCTTCGGGCTCCTCGGAGTGCTGCTCGCTGCGAGCGCGTGCTCGAAGCAGGCTCCAAAACCGGCGCTGGTCGGCGTCTCCGGCCCCTCGCCCAAGGCGATTGTGACCGTTCCTCCCACAACAAACGCAGCCGTCGCAACGAACACAGCGGAACTCGTACCCGCCGCGAAGCCGCTCAAGAGGCGCCCGGCGAACGTCACTTATCGGGACGCTAACTCCGGAGTGTCATTCGTCTATCCGCGGAAAGCGACTCTGTTTACGAGCAACAACGGGACGGCCGAGCTCGCCGCTGTAGGTGACGTGCCTATGAACTTCGTCCAACCGGGCGGATCCGCCGTTGCAACCGTCGCCCTGCCCGGGAATTCCTATCCGGGTACTGATTTCGCATCCGCCTTCTTCAATGTCAATGTCAACCGCAGCCTGGCGGAACCTGACTGCGCGCACTTTGCCTTCGTCGACACACGCAATGCCGACGGCGAACCGGTGGACGCCGAGAAGGTGAAAGTCGGCCCCGCGGAGATGGAGACGACCTCAACTTTTTCCGCCAGCGCTGCCCGGCAGGTCGAAACTCAGTACTATCACAGCTACGACAATGGCGTGTGCTACGAATATGTTCTAGGTCTTGGCACGGAGGGATTTTCCACCGAAGGCGGCATTGAGCACGTCAACCGGGATGAAGTCTTCGCGAAATTAGAAAAGATCCTCGCCACGGTGAAAGTCGAGCTGAACAAAAGTGTCGACGACGTCGCTCCCAGCAAACAAGAATCAGCGGCCGAGCCGAAAGTCGACGGCACCTTGGGCGGAAAGGAATAAAAGTCACGGCCAACGGAGAGGCTAGCCACGGGCTTCGAGACGGCGGTTGCAGCGCCACTCGAAGCTCGCTTTTTTTGTGCCCCCGCTCTTCTGTGCACCACGACTTCTCGATCTCTCGCGCTCTTGCATCAATCGAGTACAATTCCGATGGAGTAAAAGGAGAATCGGATGACACAAAAAGTCATTGAAGTAATCGGAACTTCAAAGGAAAGCTTTGCGAAGGCGGCGGAACAGGCGGTTGCGGAAGCGGCAAAAACCGTGCGAGCGATCAAGTGGGCCCACGTGGATTCACTTGACATGCAACTGGACGGGTCTAAAGTTTTACAGTATCGTGCCACGACGAAAATCTATTTCGACGTGGAGCACTAGGAGTTGACCGCAGCCGCGGTTTTACGAAAGCCGCCCAAGGCTGGACTGTTTCTTGCATCTTTGTGGAATGGCTTCACATCGAACTGTTATTCAACTCTGGACAGGCGTGCAAACTTGCTCCCGAGCATGAATGGTGCAGCTGCATCCAGAAAACTCACTCAAAAGGAACTTGATTGTTATGTTAAAAATCGCCCAAAGAATTAGTGTCGTTTCAGCGCTCTCGCTTTTCGCGAGTCTATCAGCGCTCGCCCAAACCTCCACCTGGAACATCGATCCCGCGCACTCGACAGCGCAATTTACGGTTCGTCACCTCGGTATCTCGAACGTCACCGGCAATTTTACGAAAGTCACCGGAACCGTCGTTCTGAATGACAAGGACATCACGCAATCGCAGGTGTCGGCCAGCATCGACGTCAATTCGATCGATACCCGGGTCGAGATGCGCGACAAGGATTTGAAGAGCCCGAATTTCTTCGACGTGGAAAAATATCCCACCATCGAGTTCAAATCCAAGCGAATCACCAACAGCAGCGGAAAAGTTCAGTTGATTGGCGATCTGACCATCCACGGGACTACCCATGAAGTCACTCTCGATGTGGATGGCCCGTCGCCTGAGTTGACTGACCCGTGGGGCAACTCGCGCCGCGGCATCTCCGCCTCAACCACCATCAACCGCAAGGAATTTGGCTTGGTCTACAACAATCTTCTCAAGACCGGTGAAGCGATGGTGGGCGATAACGTCAAGATTCAAATCGACGCGGAAATGGTAAAAAAGAAATAATCCTGGGCCATTTTAAATGGCCCGATCGCCAGGCGGCCAAGGTATGATCAAATTGTGGTGACCGGTCGGGTCGCGAAAAAAAACACACTACTCTTGCATTCCCAGAAGCTGAGTGAATTGCCGTGGTTGGTGCACGCCTTTTCCACACGACTGGGTGGAGTGTCGCGCTGCTACGGCGGCGGTGCGTTGAATCTCGGATTCACGCCGCAGGACTCACGCGCAGCCGTTGAGCGCAATCGCGAACTATTTCTCAAGGCACTGGGCGCTAGAGTCGGCCATAAGAGCTGGCCGCTCGCCTCGCTCCGTCAGATCCATTCTGATCGGATCCATCGCATCCATTGCGTCCCGGATCAGCCTTTGGCGGGCGACGGTCTAGTCACAATCAGCCCGGGCCTGCTCGTTGCCGTGCAGACCGCCGACTGCCTCCCCATCATTCTGGCGGATCGCAAACGGCATGCTGTGGGTGTTTTTCACGCCGGTTGGCGGGGCACGGTCAGACGGATTGTCGAGAAGAGTGTCGGAGAAATGCAATTGCAGTTCGGGAGCGATCCGCGAAACTTGGTGGCGGCCATTGGACCCGGCATCCATGGATGTTGCTATGACGTCGGCGCAGAGGTACGCACCGAGTTTGAAATGCAGTTTGATTATGCTGGCAGCTTGTTTCGTGAAGTGAAGGAATCAGATCCAGTAAGAGAGAAATACCCGTTACTGTTCCTGACGGCGCGCGCACCGGGACACAGCGAATTGCCGGTGAAACTTTTTCTCGACTTGGTGGAGGCGAACCGGCGGCAACTACTGGATGCGGGTCTGCTGGCTAAAAACATCGATACGTCAGCGCCCTGCACTGCGTGCCATCCGGAACTGCTGTTCAGCTATCGCGCAGAAAAAGGCGTAACTGGAAGAATGATGGCAGCGGTTGGAATCCAACCAGAACGAATCGCCGGGATGTAACGGCGGTTCCCGGACGCTGCTCTGCTTTGATCGATTCCTAGCCTATGGCTTATAGCGTGATCTCGTTCACGATGGCGCAAGTGCGGCAGGGGGCGCTTAATTTTCAGCGTCAGCTGAGTGCCATCCTGCGCGAGCACCCTAAAATCAAAGTGTATTCCGCGAGCCCGTTTGACCTGGATGAACGCCGCCGGCTCAAAGACCAATTTGGCGGAGACATCGTGTACTTTCTCAATGAGGCTGCAACCGAGGAGTGCTCGCGATTGGGTATCGATCTACCAGTTCTCGCGGAAGTTTCCGACGACGAACTGCCTCTCCGGCGTACCTTGGTGATCGGCATGCCCGAACGGATCATCCCCGGCGCGCAGTCAAAGAATCCGCTCGGCTAATAGAAAATCGTTAGTCTTTCTTGCCTTTTTTGGACGAAGTATCAGACTTGGGCTTGTCGTCTTTTTTGCTTTTCGAGTCTTTGGAGTCTTTCGTTTCTTTCTTGCCGCTGTCGCCCTCGGATGAAGAATCGGAAGAAGAAGACGTGGACGCAGGGCTACTTCCGCCTTTCTTCGCATAGTCGGTCACGTACCAGCCCGATCCTTTGAACTGGACAGCCGGAGCCGAGATCACCTGTTCGAGGACGCCCCCGCATTCGGGACACTTCTTTGGGTGCTTGTCGGAAAACTTCCGGATCTCTTCAAAACGGTGGCCGCACTTTTTGCACAAGTATTCGTAGTTGGGCATGTGTGAAGTGATTCTAGAGGCGAAGATTCCCCGGCGTCAATTTTGCCCGCCTGGGTGTCCCTTCCCCAGCCTTGCGTTCATGCGAGGGTCATGCACGTTTGCGCTCGGAGGCAGCGCACCCTCGCCGTCAGGTCAGGGGATCAACGCTTCAGCAAATCCACCGGTTCGCGCACATCATGAACGCGGAAATATTTTGCCATCGACGGATATTTCAATGCAACCGCTTCATACATAGCATAGGCTACCTGGCGATAGGAAGTATGTCCGGCGGGTGTAGTGCGCAACTCGGAAATATAAACGGCCTCGGCGAAGTCCATTTTGAAGAGCGTGCGCTTGCGATAAGCGAGCGGAATCGCGTACTGCGCACTCTGTATGGCTTCCGCGCATCCTGCAGCCGACAACTTCTCAACCGCGGCCTTTGCCCCCTTCATTGCGGATTCGTAATGGGAGCGGACTCCCGCGGCCTCAACCTCTGGCGGCGTGTCGAAACCGTGGGTCGTCGTGAAATCCTGCATGATCTGGACGCAGCGGCGGTGGCGATGCATGTCGCGAAAGCCGCCAATATCCATGAGGATGTCGAAACTGAACTGCTGTCCGGCGGAGAAGGGCCGCAGCAACTCGTCGTGACGCCCACGATGGCGCAGCCCGAGATCGATGATCTCGCGGCGCCTCGCTTCGCCCGCCGCCTCAATGACCCCTTGAAGTTGCCGGTAGGAGTAATGACAGTGTCCGTAGAGCAGGGTTGTAGCCAGTTCGATCTCGAACCCGTCGTGATCCGGGCGAGTATTTTCTAACAGGTCGACCAGCGGTGCAGGCTCGACGGCGGCGCCTCGCATTACTTCGGCGGAGGCCTGCTGCAATTCGCGGCGGGTCTCGATTTCGTAAGGATTCGGATCGGCATACTTGACCAGAGTGGGGGCGACTCTCACTTCGCGCAGGAGTTCGGATTCGGCGCGATCGGCGACGTCGGGCGACACGGCGCGAATGTCGGCAATCAGCGTGCGCAGCGATTCTTCGTTCGCATGGTATGCCGGGGATATAGCTGCCTTCTTAAGCCGAGCTCCCAAGTCACGGACTTCCTGATGCGGTTGCGAGAGCAGGTGTGCGACCTGGTTCTCCAGCGTCCGCGCGTTCACGATTTCTCCCAGTGACGTGTTCGTCGAGAGCGGCAACAGATAGCGTGAGATATCGAAGGCTCGGGCGCGAAGGGTGCGCTCGTACGCGTCCGGCTTCATCTCAGCGGGACGCGGCGTAATGCTAGAGAGATATTCGAATGTCCGCTGGGAAACCTTTTCATAGGTCGTGAATAAATGCTCGATGGTTTCGCGATAGAGGTTTGTCGCAGAGGCTTCGCCATGAAAGTTCGGCGTGTAGTAGCCGCTGCTTCTGAAATCCTGGTAGCGGGTTGAACGCTCCTGGCCGTCCCAGCGCTGCTCGTCGGCGACCGCAATGGCAGCGAGAATGGAAAGTCGCTCAATGGCAAGCGCAATGTGGGCCAGGTCGGCGATGGAACGGTGTCCGTACTGAAAATAAAAAGTGTTGAGAAACTTCTCTGCCTTTTGGGCAGTGATTTCCTTCAATGACTCCCTCATCGAGAGCGAAGAGCGCGAATACTTCGCCATGGCGTAAGCCTGAATCTCGGGCTCAACGCCGTAAACGGCAAACACTTCGACCGAAGGTTCATGGGTGGCAGTGGAAGCGGGATGCGAATCGGTGAGAGCAGTCAAAATTACTTCAGACATGGGAGTGCAGAAATCTTAATCGTCCCGTGCGTCGGGCGCAATCGACCGAGAGTCGGGTAGAATCTTCGCCAACATATCAAGACGAGTAAATGCGCTCCCATGGCCAGCTCTGTTGACGACAAAAGCGGGATCGAGCCAATTCAGGTCGCAGGGCCTGAAAGCATCGAAGATGTTCGCGGATTATTTCTTGAATATGGTAAATCTCTTGGCTTTAGCCTGTGTTTCCAGAGCTTTGATGAGGAGTTAAAGAATCTTCCCGGCGCCTACGGACCGCCGAATGGGAGATTGCTGATGGCCCGTTACGCCGGACACGCTGCGGGATGTATTGCGCTGCGCAAACTCGAAACCGGCGTCTGCGAGATGAAGCGGCTCTACGTCCGGCCCGGCGATCGCGGCCGGGGCCTTGGTCGGATGCTGGTGGAGCGCTTGCTGGCAGAGGCGCGCGCGATCGGGTACGAGCGCATGCGTCTGAACACGGTGGAATCGGCAATGAAAGATGCAGTCGCGCTCTATCGCCGGATGGGATTCAAAGAAATTGCGCCGTATACGACAATCCCTATCGATAGCGCACTCTGGATGGAGTTACTGCTGTAGATGGCCACCTCTATCGCTGACGGCTGCAGGCTTGCGCGTGTCCACCGGACCGGGAATTGTTCTTTGAGAGAGCGAGGCCGCGTCTGGCGTTGCCGCTGGAATTTCTGTTCGAGTACCGCTTAAGTCCTGTGCGGAATCCATCATGGTACGGCCGAGGATGACGATATCCACGCGGCGGTTTATGCCACGGCCGTCCGCGGTGCGATTGCTAGCGACGGGATGATAGTCGGCATATCCGGCCGCACTCAGCCGAGGGGGACGAAAACCTTCGCGGACAATCAGCAGCCGCACAATCTCGGTTGCCCGTGCCGTAGAAAGCTCCCAATTCGAGGGAAACTGTGCCGTGTGAATCGGGACATTGTCGGTGTGTCCCTCGATGCGCAAGCGGTATTCGCGCTGGCGGAGCAAATCGGCGACTCTGTCGAAGGCGGCCTGCGAGGTAGGTTTCATCAGGGCTGATCCACTCTCGAAGAATCCTACCTCTCGCAAACTGATCACCAGTCCGTCGGGTTCGCGGCGCATGGCAATTTCCTGTCGCTCGATTTCGGGCGCGAGAGCGGTCTCGAGCTGTTTCTGCAAGTCGGCGAGATCTCCGTTATCTGCTCCCCCCGCATTGCCAGCAACGGAGCCAAGAACCCCGACTGGCCGCGATGCAATCCGGCCAAAACTCGCGGTTCGCTCGGTGTTTTCGATAGCTTGTGCGGTGCTGAACGGCATGGGCTCAGCGGAGTCGACGGGGACCTGCGTGGTCGAAGCCTGAAAGACTCCCATCTCCTGAAAGGCGACTTGGATCGCTAAGGCGAGCTTTCCAACTTTTCTTTTGTCGACCTGCGCCGAGGCATAGAGCACAACAAAAAACGCAAACAACAGCGTGATGAAATCAGCGTACGAAACCAGCCAGCGGTCGTGATTGGCGTGACTGACGCGGCGCTTGCGGCGGCTCATACGTTCGAGCCCTCAGGCCCGGCAGGCGCACGCGACTCGGTGAGGAACCCTAGCAGCTTTTCTTCCAGCATGCGCGGGTTCATCCCTTCCAGAATCGAAACCACTCCTTCGATGATCATCTCGCGAAGGATCTGCTCCTCGCGGATGCGGATTTTCAATTTTCCGGCGGCGGGCAGCAAAACGAGATTGGCCGCGCCCACCCCATAAAGTGTGGCCACGAAGGCAACGGCGATCCCTTTTCCGACTTCGTCGATTTTATCCAGGTGCTGCATGACCTGGATCAAACCGAGCACGGCTCCAATGATGCCGATCGTGGGCGAGAATCCCCCGGCCGATTCGAACAGTTGAGGAACTTTTTCTTCCTGTTCTTCCTTATTATCCAGTTCGAGTTCCATGATCTTGCGCAATTCTTCCGGGTCGGTCCCATCGACCGCCAGCATCAGGGCGCGCCGTAAGAAAGGCTCGTGGATCGTGGCGAGTTCCTTGTCAAGCGAGATGATGCCTTCCCGCCGCGCCTGATTGGCGTACTTGACCAGGAGTTCGACCGTAGATCGCGGATTCTGTGTGGGTTCGACGAAGACTTGCGCCAGCCTTCGGAACGCGCCGAGCGCTACCGCCAGCGGGTACTGGATCAGGACCGCTCCGAGCGTGCCGCCAAAAACAATCATCGCGGCGGTAGGCTGAAGCACCTGGCCCAGATTTCCACCCTCGAGCATCAAGCCCAGCAGGATGCCGCCCAGGGCCAGCACCAGACCGAAAAGAGTTGCCGTGTCCACGACGACTCCTATTTCTCGCTCGCAGGCTGGGCGTTGCCCTCAGACCAGAGAGAAAGAGCGGAACGGTTTTCGGACCATGGGGTCATTCCCTGGAGTACGGAGCGGCGGAATTCGATCACGCGATCCAGCACGTTCTGAGCGCTTTCGCGAACGACAATCTTCTCGCCATTCAACAGCGTGATGACCGTATCGGGAGCCTGCTCGACGAATTTGATCAGGTCTGAATTCACCACCAGTGCGTGATTGTTGAGGCGGGTTAGCTGAATCATGGTTGGCTCCTGGACGGAAATCGTTGCCCGCCACTTCTGAAGGCTTCATGGGTGAAGATCGGCGGAGAGGCCGAGGGCAAGAAGAGAGCAACGAGGGCGGGCTGGTTACTTTGGAACTATGCCGACCGATACTTGTCAAAATAAAGCCTGAAAACACGCCGCCGATGGTTGTCAATGAAACACAATTTGGGTTCCGCAGGACAAACGGAACGAGCTCCGGGAAGGTTTCGGGGACGGATCCCAAGATCGGAACCAATAAGGAGCAAATCAATGGCACTTACCATTTTGAATAACATTGCTGCGATCGCTGCGGAAAACCAGCTCAATATCACCAGCAGCAACCTCAATTCAACCCTAGAACAGTTGTCGTCAGGCTCGCGGATCAACAGCGGCGCTGACGATCCCGCAGGCCTGGCTATCGCCAACGGCCTGGATGCCAACATCGCGGCTCTCACGCAATCCTCGAGTAACGCGACCGATGGCGTAGGCGAATTGCAGGTCGCGGACGGCGCGCTGTCCCAAGTTACAACGCTGCTCGACCGGGCCGTAACGCTGGCGACTGAATCCGCCACCGGCACCGTGTCGGACTCGCAACGCACAGCGCTTGACGCCGAGTATCAATCCATCAAGGCAGAAATCGACAGCATCGGTTCCACCACCAATTACAACGGTGGGCAGGTGTTCACAGCGAACACTCTCAATGTCTTTCTAAGTGACGGCAGCACGTCGGGCAGCAGCAACATCGGGGTTACGACCGGAACCTTGTCCTCGGACGGCCTTGACTTGGGAGGAGCCGTGGCTGCCACCGGAACCCTGAGCCAGGCCGCGGGCGCGGCCGCCACGTCGGCCACCGACACGCTGACGGGAGCAAACTTCACCGAGGGCGCCGCTGCCACCGGCACGCTCACCTTCACCCAGAATGCCACCGCCAACGACACTGTAGCGATCGGCGGAACGACTTACACCTTCGTCGGCGCCCTCACGGGTGCCGCAAATCAGGTGCTCATCGGGGGATCGACTGCGCAAACGATCTTGAATCTGCAGGCTGCCGTCAACGCGTCCTCGGGCGGGGCCGGCGTTGCCTACGGGGCTGGCACCGTTGCCAATGCCAGCGCGTATGCGGGCGCTGCAACTGGTACAACGCTGGTTATCGACGCCAATGTCAACGGAACCGCCGGTAACTCCATTGCAACCACAGCTGGCGGCGCTACCGGACACGCGACCTTTGGAGGTGCGGATTTGACGGGTGGCGTAGCGGGCGCAACCGTATCGATTGGCAGCCAAACCTACACCTTCGTGAGCGCTCTCAGCCACACGGAGACGGCAAACGAGGTCGTTGCTTCCAGCGAAGCAACTGGTCTCACGAACCTCGCAGCCGCCGTCAATGGTTCGGGTGGAGCCGGCTACAGCGCCAACACGACGGCCAATACGCAAGTCACGGCCGGAACGCCGACTGGCACCACACTTGTGTTCACCGCAGACACCGCGGGAACCAGCGGCAACTTTATCACCACGGGGGCAACCGGCGCGGCTACTGGCACCTTCAGTTCGGTGGATTTCACCGGAGGCACGGCTGCGGGAACCGCTCCATCGGCGGTCGCCGGCGACACGGTAACGGTGGGCACGCAAACTTATAGCTTTGTGAGCGCCCTCGGGTCTCCGTCAACCGGCGCAGTCCAGGTACTGGTAGGTTCAACGGACGCCGACAGCCTGCAGAACCTGGCGAATGCCATCAACGGCGGAAGCGGCGCCGGAGTCAACTATGCTTACGGAACTGGCGCCACCGCCAATACGTCGGCCACGGCGGTGGCCGGCCAGAACGCGGCCGGTCTGGGCACGATCTCACTCACGTCCCTCACCAAAGGCACTATCGGCAACAGTGTCGCTGTAGCGACAACCGGGTCGGGAGCCAATACCTTCAGCGGCGCTACGTTCCTGGCTGGCGGCGAGTCAGGGTCGGTCAACGACTTGTTAACCCAATCCGACGCGCAATCCGCCCTGACGCTCATCAACAACGCCGTCGCTACCATCGCCGAACTGCGCGGCAATATTGGCGCGACGGTCAACCGACTGCAGGCTGCCTCGAACGTCATCACCAACCAGACGCAGAACCTGACTTCGGCGGAAAACGACGTCACCGCAGCGGATATTCCCTCGGCCGTTGCCAACCTTTCCCAGTATTCCATTCTGGAGCAGACCGGCATCTCCGCTCTGGCCCAGGCCAACCAGCAGCAGCAACTTGTTCTGAAGCTGTTGCAGTAGCGCGAGGTTTCGGCACAAAAGGGGGCGGACAACCAACCGCCTCCTTTGTGCTATTCCGGGAGTAGTTGGCCATGAGTATCGGTCCGATTGAAGGTGTTGCGATGTTGACGAGCGGGCAGGCAGACCATGCCCGTGCCGCTTCGAGCCAAGGCCAAGCGCATTCCGCCTCCGGCGCAGGACGAGTTTCGCAGCCCGTTCTGGGAACTCTGCCAACGCAGGAAAACTCCGCTCGACAAAAGGCCACGTCAACCTACGAATTGCCGCAGGATGTTGTCGAAGTGCATCAGGATCCTGACGTTAAGGACCAGATAATCATTCAGTATCTGGATCAGGCCCGCAACATCGTGCTGCAAATACCGAGCAACGAAGAACTTGCTGTCGAGCGTGGCATTGCCCAGGAATTTCAACAGACGGCGAAACTGCGCGCTGCCTCCGGCTCGGCAACAGAAGGCAGCAAGGGAGAAGAAACCTATGGGGATTAGTTTTAATGCCGCAGCTCTATTGAATGGCAACGGTATCAATGTGTCTGCGGTTGTGTCTGAACTCCAATCCGCGGAGAGCGGCCAATTGACAGCCTGGCAGTCCGACGTCACCACACTGCAAACCCAAGCGTCGGCCCTGAACAGCATCAATACCGATCTATCGAATCTCGCCAGCGCCGTGCAGGGGTTCACCGGTTCCGACGGGGCACTGACGGCGGTGACCGCAAACTCGTCCGAGTCGGTGATCGTAAACGCCACCGCCCAGACGGGAGCCACTGCGGGTAACTATACGGTGGTGGTCAATAGCTTGGCCTCAACAGGAACGCTCTACACGGACTCAATCGCCAACGCGAACACATCCATTCTGCCGAGTGGCCAGACCAGCGGAGACCTCGAGTTGCAAATCGGAGGATCGAGCGGCACGACCGCCAATATCGCCATCACCGCTGGCAGCAATGACACGCTGACCTCGCTGGCCGCTTCCATCAATTCGCAGAGCGCTTCCAACAATTGGGGCATCACGGCCAGTGTGGTCACGGATGCGGACGGCGCCCACCTTGCAATCTATAGCCAAAGCACCGGCAGTGCCGGGGCATTGTCGATTGCCAATAACACCACCACTCTAACCTTCGAACCTCCGGTTGGTGGAACCAATGCCGACATCACAATCAATGGCATCCCATATGCGAGCACGACGAACACGGTTACTGGCGCCATCCCAGACGTGACACTGAACCTGGTGAGCGCCGACCCAGCCACCCCGGTCACGGTCACGGTGGGCCCGGATACAACCGCGATCACGAACTCAATCGACAACTTCGTGACGGAATACAACACCGTCGTCAGCGATATCAACACCGAGTTCGCTGTCAATGCTTCCACCAGCGAACAAGGGCCGCTTGGTTCCGACACGGACTTACGAGTCTTGCAATCCACTCTCGCGGCGGACATTACCTACGCCACGACCGATTCAACCTCGGTGAGCAGCGGCTTTACCAACCTGGCGTCGCTCGGCATTACGATGAACAACGACGGAACCCTGAGCGTCGACAGCACGACACTCAGCAGCGCCCTCACTTCCAATCCCTCTGCAGTGCAAAACTTCTTCACCAACTCCAACTCGACCGGGTTTGCCGACAATTTCAACACCGACCTTACTCATCTGACCGATCCGGCAACCGGCATTTTGAACGAGGATCTTGCCTCGAACCAGCAACAGCAAAGCGACCTTACCACTGAGATCACCAACTTTCAGACCCAGTTGGCTGCCCAAAAAGCGGCGCTGACTCAGGAGTTTGACCAGGTCAACGCCAATCTCGAGCAGTATCCCTTTACTCTGGCGGAGGTCAATGCCGCGTTAGGATCGCTATCATCCAGTTCGTCGTCCACGACCACAACCACCAACGCCAACACTACCCCCACTGCCGGAACCAGCGCAAGCGGTTCGAGCAGCGCAAGCAGCTAGCGAATCGAGGCGTATCGAATGAACATTCAGCAGTCCTATCGAGAAGCAAAGGTTCGCGGTGCAGGCCCAGTAGAACTGGTGGTCAGGCTCTATGAGCAGATGATCGAGGATCTACGGCAGGTAGCCGGTGCCTTGGAAAGAAACGACATTCGTTTGCGGACAGCCCGCATCCGGCACGTTCTTCTGGTGATTGGACATTTGCAGTCTTCGCTGGACTTCGCCCAGGGAGGCAAGGTCGCCCGCGATCTGGAATCTTTCTACAACGCCTTGCGCGAAGGCGTAATGGTGGTGCAATTTCATCCTTCCAAACGCGGCGTCAGGCAGTTGATTACGGACTTGCTGGCAGTACGCGAGGCTTGGCTTGTAGTCGAGCAGGCCGAAAGGCCAGCGGCAACGGAGACAGCCCGGACCGCTCCGTCCTTCACCCCGGACCTCGACTCCGACCGGACGCGGGTGAACTGGCGGGGATAATGCCGGACGCGCTTGAAACTCTGCGTCAAGTGAATGGCAGGCTGCGCTCCGCGCTAAACCGCCTGCGTCCAGAACAAATGCCATGTTCGGCCATCAAGCCCCAGGACTTCTCCGGCATCCTCAGCGAAGTTCGGCAGGCCACGGAATGTATGCGGCACCTGCCGCAATCGTCCGAAACGGCGACCGAAGAAGCTGCAATAGAAAGAGAGAAACTTGAGTACCGCATTAACCTGGAAAGCTTGAAGCATTTCCTTCCCGGCCTGCATGTCCGTCTACTGGCGGAAAAATCCCGGCTGGAAAAGGAAAGAACGCACTTGGCAGCCGCCATCGCCTGGGACCGGGCTCGCAACAAAACCTCTTGAAACAAGCCAGGGTTGCGGGATTTGAGATTGTAGCGAACTGCATTCCCAGACGAGCCGAAGCCATCCCCCGCAAGTTTGCCTCTACGTCAAGTAGTTGAACAGATTGTCTTGCGACAACTTGCTGATGGCCGCCAGTGCCGCCTGGTTGTCGGTCTCGGCCTGTGAAAGATTGGTGGCAGCCTCCGCCACATTCGCGCCGCCCAGCGTGCTCTGCAGTTGGCTGATTTGCAGCTTGGCGGCATTCAGGTAAGTCCTCTCGGACTGCGTCTGATCGGTGGCGTTGCCATAAAACACAGCTTGCGCCGAGAGATAGCTGGAAGCCGTGCTGACCCCATTCACCGCGGTTTCAATCGCGCTATCCGACTGCACCGCCTGGATCAGACTATTGACTGCCAAAAAGACATCGTTGCCGGTCGCGGAAAACAGTTGCGATCCCGGGACGTTTACGGCCAGATTGTACCCATTGCCGATTGCCACCTGATTGACATCCGTGTTGCCGGCATAGGTGACCCCGGAAGCCGACCCGCTATCGATCGCGTAGGGTGCCGTATTCGTAGCGGTACCGGCGAACAAGTAGTTGCCCTCATACGTGGTGTTGGCGAGTGAGACAAGCTGGCTCTGAATTCCCTGGAGCTGCGTAGCAATGGCCGCTCGGTCGCTCGCGGAGAGTGTGCCGCTTGCGGCCTCGACGCCGAGGCTTAGAGCTTGTTGCAGCGCGCTGTTCATTGAACTAAGAGTCGAGCTGGCCGTCGAAAGCTGGCCCTGCACCGCGCTAATGCTCTGCAGATAGCCGGCAGTGAACGTCGCCTGATCGTTGCTCTCGACCAGCAAAGCGGCGGCGGTCGGGTTATCGGAGGGCTCGTTCACGCTTTTGCCCGTCGAAATCTGCAGTTCGGCCTGTTGTTCTTCCAATTCTGTCTGGTTGAGCGCCTCCATGAGATCCGGCATGGGATTCGGATTAACGCGCATGTTTTACCTCGCTATGCCTCTCCCTGATCGACACCAAGGTTGACCGCATCCAGGAGGAGCGTGTTCACGGTGGAAACGACCCGGGCGGCGGCTTGATACGCGGATTGATACTGGATCAGGTTCGACGCTTCTTCATCGAGCGATACGCCGGAGACGCTTCCGTTCTGATCCTGCAACTGCTGCAGCATCGTGCTGGAAGCCTCCGCGTCGGCGGAAGTGTTGGATGTGGTGCTCCCTACCTGGCCAACTAGAGTGGAGTAGGCATCGACCGGCGTCTGTCCGTTGGCCACGGACTGGCTGGATACCGCGGAAAGGTTGGCCAGATTTCCATTGCTTCCCGTAGTCCCATCGGAACTGGCAGCCAACAGGGTAGGGTCGGTCATGGTGACGGTCATGGCCGCCGCCGCGCCTGCTCCGCCAGTGGGCGGCGTTGCGAAGATATTGCCGCCCTTGTCGCCATTGAGATCGTAACCCTGAGCATTGGCCGCGTTGAGTGCGGTCGCCAACCCTGACGCCAACTGATCGAGACTCGTACCCACGCTCGGAATTTCCAGGTCGCGAATCTGAATCAGGCCAGATATACTTCCGCCAGTCAGCGAACTGGTGATGTCGTCGGCCCCGGCCATGATGTCATGGATGCCATCGCTCCCGACCTGCGTTGTCAACGTGTAGCTCTGCGATCCGGAGACGAGAGTCGTTCCATTGGCAGTCGCTACCGTAATACCCTGATCGGTAGGAATGACCTGCACATCGACCAGCGCCGAAAGCTGCTGGATAAGGTTGTTCCTCTGATCCACCAGGGTCCCCGGATTTGGGTCGGAGCTCTGGAGGTTGCTGATCTGCTGGTTCACGCTGGCAATCTGCGAAGTCAGGCTGTTGACCTGCGTGACCGACTGCACAATGTTTTGGTCCACATTCGCGCGCTGCGCCTCCAGATTCTGGGCCGCATTGTTGAAATCGGTTGCCATGGTGCCGGCTGCAATCAGCACGCCCTGTCGCAAGGTCAGATCCGAGGGATTGGGAGAAAGCTCCTGCAGGCTCTCAAAAAAATTGCTGATGTCGGCCCCAATGCCAGACGTCGAACTCGAAAACTGGGTCTGAATCTGTTGCAGCTGAGTCAACGAGGCGTTCAGCGAGCTGTTCTGCTGCGTGGCCTGGTTGATTTGGATTTGCAGCATCGAGTCGCGCAAGCTCTCAATCTTGTCAAGAACCACCCCTGTGCCCATGCTGAACGATCCGATTTCCACCGGATCTCCTGCCGATGTCACGGTCACTTCCCGCGTGTATCCGGGAGTGTTGGCGTTGGCGACGTTATTGGAAGTGGTCTCCATCTCTTGCTGGCTGACCGAGAGTGCGCTCAGCGCAATCGAAAGCGACCCACTCAAACCCGACATGATTTTTCCCCCGCTTGGAGCCGGACATAGCTTCGCCGGACTTCAGTTCCGAGCACGCCCGGTTCATGGCTGTAAGTGGGAGCACAGCTCTCCACCACGCGGCGCAAGACAGCGAGGCTGCGTTCCAAGTGCCGCAACAGCGACCAGTGCACGCGCGTGAGATAACGGATGCGCGTCCCGAGCATCTCCCACTCCGCCTGCAGCCTGGCGGAGTGCGCGAGGTTCGAAAGGCTTCCTGAGGGCCCTGGTGCAGCGGCAGCGGAACGCCGGCCAGCTTCACGGCGCAACTCTTCCTCGAGACGACTCCAGTGGCTGCACAGTTCCGCCTGATGCGCCGCACCGCGTGCGATCGCTTCCGCGTCATTTCGCGCCAGCGCCAGGCTGCTCGACTCCAGACTCTTCGCCAGGTGGCGCATGAGAATCAGGCGCTGCTCGATCAGTTGGCTCAGAGCAGGAAGCGATGCGCTGATGTCGGTCATTGCGCGCTAACCTTTCGGGGAAACAATTTCGAGAAACTATCCCGGCTTCCGAGTTGCGTCAGGCACCATCGATCACGTCTAGCTTTCGACCAGTTTTTCTTCCGATGGCCCATCGCTACGCTGTCATTTACGCCAAATCATCCAACGCGTGCTCTGGGGAGTTGAGGTTGAACTCCAGTTCTAGTGTTTCGTCCATCGTTTTCTCGGGCGCCGCATGTTTCCGGCGCGGCGTTGACTGTCGCTCGCCACCGCGTTTTTCTAGCACACGGAGCAGCGCCGGATCGATTCCGCTCGTGATCAACGATTCCATGACCCACTCCGCTTTCACTTCCTGGCTGCCGCTTAGGCCCAGTCTTCGGTCCCGGGAGGTTCCGCCGGGTTCACCGCGGACCGAACCGCTTAAAACAATCAGCTGGACAAGTCACTGACCACGGCATCGGCAACCTGGCTGGGAGATACGGAATACTCTCCATCGCTGATCGACTGCTGCAGCGCCTGAACTTTCGCCTGGCGAATGTCGGGCTGGGCGAGCACCTGAGCTGTGAACGACTGCAACTGCGCCGGGTCGGAAGAAAAGCTGGCTTGGTCGAGGCCCACCGTGTTCGTGGACGTGCCGCCCGATCGGTTGGCAGCCGCGGTCCGCGACCCTCCGGTCGGCGCGGCCCGCCCCGGCTTAGTATTTTCCTGTGATTCGATTCCGTAGGTTCCGAGATCGACTTTCATAACTTCTCCAATCCCCTGTTCTTAGTCATCGGCAGATTCTTAGCGAATTTTAATACCGAGGAGGCAGTTTGCTTCCCAAGCGCATTGCGCCTCAAATGGAAGATCGACGAAGTTTTGCAAAACTTTAGCTCTTCAACTCAAACCCCGGTTCCCCCTTCACTCGATACCTTTGGCGTCTGCAAATGCCGCAACACCAGGCGCGCGATGCCAATGCCTCCCCGGTCGGCGATTGCCTGTGCCAACGCCTGGGAGCCCATCTGGCGATAGTCACTCGCTCCCGGTGTTTTCGCGTCTTCCTCGCCGGCAAACGCCTTCTGCAGGGACTCGAGCACAGGAGTGAGCAGCAGGGCTTCAAAGTCGCGTGCGGCTTTCTCGTTCTTGGCAATTGCCCGCGTGTCGGGAAGCCGGGATGCCAGCGGAATAGCGCTGGAAGCGAGCGCAATGTTCCTCATTTGTCCTCCAATCGTCGGGGTTCATGCCTTGCCGGCCGTTGGCTCTTCATCGTTCGCAATCCTTCGTTCGCGGATCGCCCGTTCGCAGATCGGCCGTCGGCGGATCGTTTCTGCTTCGCAGAACCTGCAGCCGAAAAGCAATTGCTGAACTGGCCATCGCCGATGCCCAAGTCACGATCGGCTGCATCAGATCACTTCCAGATCGGCGTCGAGCGCTCCCGCCGCCTTGATCGCCTGCAAGATCGAAATCACGTCGCGCGCCGTCGCCCCCATGCTCTGCAACCCGCCGACCAGCTGTTCGATGCTCGCGCCCTCGCCGATTTCCAGACGCCGAGCCGGGCTGTCCTTGGCCTGCACTTCGGTCTGTGGCGTCACCGCTGTCTTTCCATTTGACAGCGGAGCCGGTTGTGAAACGGCGTACTCGGTCGAGATCTCGACCGAAAATCCGCCGTGCAGAATCGACACCGCTCCCAGGCGTACGTCCTTGCCCATCACGATGGTTCCGGTGCGCTCGTTAACTACGACGCGAGCCCGCCGGTGCACCGGGACGGTCAGGTTTTCAATGCGCGCCAGCACCGCCGTGAGGTTTGCCACTCCCGTCGCAGCCGGATCGACCTCGACGCGTCCGCCGTCGCGCGCCGTCGCTACCGCGTGCCCGAATTCGCGGTTGATGGCATCTGAGATTTCTCCCGCAGTCGAAAAGTCTGGCTCGCGCAAGACCAAAGACACGGGAGACAGACGATTGAAATCAAAAGCCAAGCTTCGCTCGACGCGCCCGCCCGCTGGAATTCTTCCGAGCGTCGGATGATTCATCTGCTTGCTCGCGCCCGTGCCGCCCGCGGCAAACCCGCCCACTGCCACGGGACCCTGCGCTGCCGCATACACCTGACCGTCTGCGCCGTACAGCGGAGTCAGCAACAGAAGCCCCCCTTCCAGGCTTTTGGCATCGCCGATCGACGAGACGGTTACGTCCAGTTCGGTGCCAGGCCGCGCGAACGGCGGCAGGCTCGCAGTGACAAACACGGCCGCCACATTATTCACGCGCGCCGTGGCCGCCGGAATCTGCGCCCCCATGCGCTGCATGATGTTGGCTAACGTCTGGGTGGTAAACACCGTCTGCTGGCTGTCGCCGGTGCGCGTCAGCCCCACGACCATGCCGTAGCCGATCAGAGGATTCTCCCGCACGCCTTCGACACTGGTCAGATCGCGGATCTTGACCGCGACTGGCTCGTTGGCCAACGCTTTTCCGGCACCCAACAGGGTGGCCCCCACCAGCAGCGCTCCCCAGCAGGCAAGGAAAAGCAACCGCGCAATGCCAACGGATTTCATCGTCATCCAGCTCCTAGAAATCCAGCAAGTGCAGAATCGTGCGGATCACACGGTTCGGCTGCCGCACGCTGTCGGAGATCGCGCCCTTGCCTTTGATCTCGAGTTCCAGATCGCCGACGCTGTCGGAGGCGACCATATTGTTCGGCCCGATGTCGCCCCGCCGCACCACGCCGCGCAACACGATGGTCTGCTTTTCGTTGTTCATGTTGATGACGCGTTCGGCCTCGACCACAAGATTGCCGCTCGCCAGGATGGCGACGACGCGGCCCGACAGGTTGGTGGTCACGCTGGTTGCGGTCGAAGCCGCGCCTTTGCCGGCCAGCACTTCGGAAGAATTCAGCCCTAGCAGGTTCGCGACTCCTCCCACGTTGATCTTGCCGGGCAAGGCGCTGATCCCCGAACTGGTCGTGAGCGTGCGCGAAGTGCCGACCGAATTGGCGTTCGACGAGGTCAGCCCCTGCACCACGACAATTTCGATTACGTCTCCGACATTCATCGCCTTGTAATCAGCGCTGAGAGCCGCCAGCCGTCCGGAATCCTTCCAGATGCTTCCGAGTGAAGGCGGGGCCGCCGCCGGTTGCGCTCCCTGAACGCGGGCAACATAGTTCGCCAGCGTGTCCTTCTTTGCTTCCCGTTTCGAGGCGTGCACAGTGCCCGCGGTCAGCAGGAGCAGGCAACAGAGTATCGTTCTCACCGGCGCTTCTCCTTATTTTTATTCTTATTCTTATTCCTGATTCCTTCGTCTCAACTCATGCGTCTCATCTGGCTCGTGCGGGACGGCGATCGACTCTGCCGTGCCGATGGAGCGGTCATACTCTGGCGACTGCTGGTTATTGCGGCAAAACCTCGAGCAGCGCGTGTCCGGAAATCCGCGCCCGCAAAATATGGCCGTCCGGAGCGCGCGCACGTATCACGTCGCCTTCCCGTCCGCGATCGAGGCAGGTCACACGGGCGGTCATCCGCAGACCGTTGGCGGCAAATACGGCCCTCGCCGGTTCGCCTGGGTGCACGGCCGATTTCGACGCGGCGGCCGGCGGCCGGTACAATACCTCCGGCCGGCACAATCCAAGACTCGCACGCAAGCCTGGTTTCGGAGCGCTGCCGGCAACCTCCCCGGCAAGCGCGGGATGCAGATACACCAGGAAAGGAAGGCATGCCCCCGCACTGGAACATTCCAAACGAAACTGCGCGCGCCGCGGGACCTCATCCCAGCACGCGGACAGGACCCTCAGCTTCCGCGCGGCAAGCGCGGGCACGGCGGCGGGCATCTCAAGTTCTTCGACTCGCGGCCACTGGGGTTCGGGGAGACCGCGATGGCCGAGTTCGTCCGCCACCGCCCGCCAGACTTCCAGCCGCGTTACCGACTCCCGCCGCGTTTCCGGCAGGACGTTAGACTCGGCTAGGGACTCGGCACGGCAAGGCGCGGCCATGAGTGCCGAACCCGCGGCGATCGCGGCGGCGAACCAACAACGCATTGCCATGAACCGAACCATCGCGCAGGTTATTTCCTTTCTTTTGGTTTTCTCAAACTACTTGCCCAGTTGGTTCACCAGCTGGAGCATTTCATCGGCCGCCTGCACTACGCGCGAACTGGCTTCGTAGGAGCGCTGCGCCACGATCATGTTGATGAATTCGTCGACCACGCTGACGTTGGACTGCTCCAGATACCCTTGCTCGATCGAGCCCAGCCCGTCGCTTCCGCCCGGCGTGCCGACGGCGGCGTCGCCCGAGGCGGTCGTGGCTAGATACAGATTTTGGCCAACGCTATTTAATCCGCCGGGATTCGGAAACAGCGCCAGTTGGATGGTGCCCACCTGTTGCGCCGCGGTTTGTCCGGCGAGGGTCACCGACACCGTTCCATCGGCGGCAATCGTGACCGAGGTGGCGCCTGGAGGAATTGTGATGGCGGGCTGAAGCGGATTTCCGGCGGCGGTCACCACGTTGCCTTGTGCGTCCTGATGGAACTCTCCACTGCGCGTATAGGCCGTCTGCCCCGTCGGCAACAGCACCTGAAACAATCCCTGCCCTTCGATAGCCAGATCGAGCGGGTTCCCGGTTTGGCTCAGGTCACCCTGCATCTGCAGAATCTCCGACGCCGCCGAACGCGTGCCCAACCCGACCTGCAGACCAGTGGCCACCGTCGTCTGCTGAGACGCCGCCGCCCCCGGCATGACCATGTTCTGATAGATCAGATCCTGGAACTGCATGCGTCGGCTCTGGAACCCGGCCGTGCTCGAGTTCGAGAGGTTATTGGCAATTGTGTCTAGATTGGTTTGCTGCGCTTGCATTCCGGTAGCGGCGGTGTAGAGGGCTCGAAACATCCTTTCCTCCTAAACTCTTGCCAATTGGCTGCTGGCAATCTGATTGAACTCGCTGTCGAACACTGACAGCGCGCGTTGCAACATTTCGGCCTGCCGTTGCACTCCGATCAACGCTACGACCGAAGCAATCGAATTCACGTTCGAGGATTCGAGCGTTCCCTGCTTGAGCGCAGGCTCGGCGACAGGCCGGGCGCTGTTCTCGGCAGCGGAGAGCAGGCTGTCGCCATCCGAAGTAAGCTCCGTGCCGGAGGGAAACTCGACCAGCCCGATTGTGCCCGCAACCGCGCCATTCACCGACACCGTTCCATCGCTGGCGATCGACACGGTTCCCGCCGGAATGTTGACGCCATTCCTGTCTTTCAGGGTCGGGTCGCTGAGCACCAGATCGCCCGCGGCCGTCACCAACTGCCCCTTGCTCGACACCTGAAAGCTTCCGTTGCGCGTGTAACGCAGGCCGCTGGCGGTCTGAATGGCGAAGAATCCGCTCCCTTCGATCCCAACATCCAGGGGATTGCCGGTCGCGAGCAGGTTGCCCGGGGTCATGTCCAGGTGCGTCCCTTCGAGCACGCCAAAGTTATTTGTCGCCTGATTCAGGACCGAACTCAATACGCGGTTCAGGCCTCCGCCCATCGCATTCGTACCTGACGGCGCCGCCGCTACCAGCGATTGGAAAGTTGTTTGCTGCGCGCGGAATCCAGTGGTATTTAGATTGGCGAGATTGTGCGCCGCCACCTCGAGCGCCTGGCTCTGCGCCCGCAATCCCGCACAAGCTGCATACAGTCCACTATCCACGCTTGTCCCTCTCTGTGGTTTGAAGACGTGCAAGCCAATACCCACGCATGCGAAGGGAGTGTCTATCTGGCAATCACGCTGTTTCTGAACCACCTGCAGGCTATTACTGGGAGAAAAACATAGGAAAGTTTTAATGACAGGCGCGAGCGGAAAACTCTGCCCGGCAAAAGACGCCGAGATGTCAGGAAATGAATGTCACGATATGCTTGCCGTCCCAGATATGCCGCCGCTAAAACTCTACGGCCACGAAAAAAGGGCGCGATTCGCTCGCGCCCCACCGCACTCATCTGACCTCGAGCCTCTGCTCTAGTCCCTGACTCCATCCATGAACGCGCGCAGCTTTCGCGAACGCGAAGGATGACGCAGTTTTCTTAGGGCTTTAGCTTCGATTTGACGGATGCGTTCGCGCGTGACCGCAAACGACTGTCCCACTTCCTCAAGCGTGTGCTCAGAACCGTCTTCCAGTCCAAAACGCATCTTGATGACTTTTTCTTCGCGCGGCGTCAGCGTACGGAGCACCTGCGAAGTCTGGTCTTTGAGGTTGACGTTGATCACCGCCTCGGCCGGCGAAACTACCGCCCGGTCTTCAATGAAATCGCCCAGGTGCGAATCTTCCTCTTCGCCAATCGGCGTTTCGAGGGAGATCGGTTCCTGCGCAATCTTCAGCACCTTGCGGACTTTCGCCACCGGAATATCCATCCGCTTGGCGATTTCTTCCGAAGACGGTTCGCGCCCCAGTTCCTGCACCAGCTGCCGCGAGGTGCGGATCAGCTTGTTGATCGTTTCGATCATGTGCACCGGGATACGAATCGTGCGCGCCTGATCGGCAATGGCGCGCGTAATCGCCTGACGGATCCACCACGTGGCATAGGTTGAGAACTTATAGCCGCGGCGGTATTCGAATTTGTCGACAGCCTTCATCAGGCCGATATTGCCTTCCTGAATCAAGTCGAGGAACTGCAATCCGCGATTGGTGTACTTCTTGGCGATGGAAACCACTAGGCGCAAGTTCGCCTCGATCAACTCGCGCTTGGCGTGTTCGGCATCCATGTCGCCCTGGATGATCTCGCGCTGCGTTCGCTTGAGCTCCTGGAACAACAGGCCGGCTTCTACTTCGAGCTTCTCCAGCTCTCCCCGGACCGCTCGCGACTGTTTCCTGTATTCCTTCTTCTGCTCTTCGCTACGGGTCGCCTCAGCCCGCTTCTCCAGGTTCTGGATCTGACGGTCGAGCGAGCGCATGCCTTCGACCGTCCGATTGACGCGGTCAATGAGGCGCTTGCGCTCGTTGTTGGTGAAGCCCAGCTTGCGCACCGCGACCGACGTGCGCACGATGGCGCGCGCCAGTTGAAAACGGTACCGGCGATGCATGCGCGCATTTTTCTTGGCGTTCACCGCCGCGAGCTTTTCCACGAACGGCGCGACTTTTTTGTAAAGCTTGTCGAGCGTGCCAATCTTGGCGAGAAATTCCTTCAGACGCTTTTCGACGATCTCTTCCGTGATTTCCTCTTCGTCGAAGGTGACCAGCTCTTTAATCGAGCGGACGCCCTTCTCGAGGTCTTCGCCCAAGGCGAGGAGTTCACGAATCACAATCGGCGAGCGCGAAAGTGCCTTCAAAACGCGGTTTTGTCCCCGCTCGATGCGCTTAGCGATTTCGACTTCGCCTTCGCGCGTCAGCAAGGGAACGGTGCCCATCTCGCGCAAGTACATGCGGACGGGATCATTGGTTTTTTCCAGAGCCCCGGGGGTTAGGTCGAGTTCGACGTCCTCGGAGCTTTCATCTACATCCTCGAATTTTTTTTCCAGATCGGTTGGCGTGCCTTTCGAGCCTTCGAGTACATCGATGCCCTGCGTTCCGATCGTGGTGAGCAGATCTTCCAGGTCTTCCGGAGAGTGCACATCGTGCGGGATAAGGTCGTTGACCTGATCATAGGTCAGATATCCCTTCTCTTTGCCTGCGTCGATCAGCTTTTTTATGTCGTCGTACTTGTCGTCTAATGCCAAAACAGATTATCCTCGGGACGTTCGCCCGTGCGCGAACGCCAGCTTTTCAGCGGTGGGAATTGTTTGCGAAGTTGTGCGCGATGCGCACACAAACCCTAGAAGTATAGCATGCCAGCCCCGTGACGGCGCCTGCACTGCAGCCGCCTATCTCTTTTTCCTCTAGTTCTTTAGATGTCGCCCAACCCGGTTTCGTTCCAAGCTGCACTCGCCGCATGGTTTCAGCGGCAATGACTGCGCCGTCTTCAGGAGGCTCGGCCATCCTCCCCAGCCCCGTTCGGGTCCCTCTTGGCCAGCTTTAAGCGGACTTTTTCCTGCAAAAGCGCGTGTCTTTCTTCCTTCGAAAGGCCCGGACGCTCGACGGCTCGCTGCGCCTCTCCGCCTCGCCTCTGCAGATAAATCCGGCGCAACGCCCGCACCGCGCCTTCCACCGTTTCGGGCGATAACTCTTCTTCCTCGCTCATTAAGACCGATGCCAGCAGGCGCCGGTCTTCCTCGGTCTTCGGCAGCGCCATCGGGTCCGCGGTTTCGCTTCCAGGCTCCAGCAGAGCCTCGATTAACGACTGCGAAGCCAGCCCTTCGTGCAGATGTTCCGATCGCAGCGCGAATTGCGCCTGGCGCGCCGGGTCGAACTCTTCGTCGGCGCCGTCGCGAGCCGTGGTTCGCGTTCCGCCAGATTGCATCTGGGTCGCCGAAGCCAGCGCCCGGATCAGCACTCGCTCTGCGCCGGTGATTTGCGCCTCGGGCGCGGCGTTCACCTGGGTTGCCGAACGATTCGTGGCTGCATGTTTCAACTCCTGCCGCAGCACCGCCGAGTCGATCCCCAGCTTCTGCGAAATCTCCAGCGCCAGCCCATCGCGCACAATGCGGCTGGGCACCCGCTGAACGTGGGGCAGCAGATGATTCACCGCCTTGACTTTATTCTCGGGATTTCGCGCCGGAAACAGCGCTCGCGCCCGGTCGATCAGATAATCAAAATATTTCTGCGCGCCCATGAGCGCCGCCTCATAAGCGCCCTTGCCCTTGCGGCGTATGAAAAGATCAGGATCGAACCCGGTCTCCAGCGTAAGCACGCGAATGTCGAACTCCTCCTCCACCAGCAAGCCGAGCGTGCGCTCCGTGGCCCGCGCCCCCGCAGTATCGGGATCGAAATTCACCACTACTTTCTTCGAGAACCGTCCCAGTAATTTCGCCTGCAACTCGGTGAACGCCGTGCCCGAGCTCGCGATCACATTGTGGAACCCGGCCGCGTACACCGAAATACAATCCATCTGGCCTTCGACCAGAATCGAGTAATCCAGCTTGCGGATCGCCTCTTTCGCGTTGTCCAGATTGAACAGCACGCGCGACTTCGAATAAATCGGCGTCTCCGGAGAATTCAGATACTTCGGCCCCGCTTTTTCGTCAGTGGACAACGTGCGTCCGGTGAAGGCAATGACCTTACCCTGGTCGTTGCAGATCGGGAACATCAAGCGATTGCGGAATTTGGAATAGATCGCGGCAGAGCTATCAGATCTCAGCCCTCGGCCATCAGCGACCCCTGCAAGACCTCCCGCCAGAGTATCGTCGCCCTCGGTTTTGCTGTCATCCCGAGCGGAGCCGGGCTCCCCAGAACGCGCGTCCTTTGCGCGCTCTGGGTTGAGGGAGCGAAGGACCTGCTTTTGCTGAGAACTGACAGCTGAGAGCTGAGAGCTCTCTTTCCACGAAAACAGCCCGCTCTCACGCAAGAGTTCTTCGTCGAACTCGCGCCGCAAGGCGTCCTTGAGCGCAAACCCGGAATCCGGCGCATAGCCGATGCGAAAGCGGGCAATCGTATCCGCATCGAGTCCTCGATTCTTCAGGTATTCGCGGGCATTCGCGCCTTCCGGCCGCCGCAGGCACTCCTGGAAAAATGACGTCGCGCGCACATGCACATCCTGCAGCGCCATGCGCAGCTGCGCGTCCCGCGCTTCCGCCGGACTGGAAAAGCTCATCTTCGGCATCGGCACACCCAGCTTCTGCGCCAGCAGCCGGACCGCCTCGGGAAACGTTATGTTCTCGACCTTCTGGATAAAGGCGAAGACGTCCCCCGACTCGCCGCAGCCAAAGCAGTGATAAAACTGCCGCGTGGCATGCACTGAAAACGAAGGCGTCTTCTCCGGATGAAACGGGCACAGCCCGGAGAAATTCTGCGCGCCAGCCCTCTTCAGCCTGACGTAATCGCCAACGATGCGGACGATATCCGCCTGCTGCTTCAGCGATTCTTTGAAGTTGTCAGAAGAAGTCAAAGTCATTGGGCACGCACACGGTTCTGATAGTGATTATGATCGTCGAAGCCGCTTAGGGGAATAGCACAGGCGCTGGGGTTTGTGGGAAAGGTGTGGAAGAAAGCGCCGTCCAGTTGAGAGCACACGGCCTCTTGCTTTAGGCAAAAAAGTATCCGAGACAACAAATGCGGCTCGGGCCAGCCACCCAAGCCGCATTGTTATCGCGGATATTCTGACTGTCACCTTTCGCCAGGACGAAAGATCGCCACGCAACCACACCTTTGACGGCGCCATGCAGTGACGCTCACCTGAGGCTCTCGCTTCAGGGCTGTGGCTCGGCATGTTTGATCCTTCTCGAAAGAAGGACTTCAGGAGGCGGTTAAGCCCGGGCACCGGCACACTGGACATGCGCCGAATTTCCCCCGGCGACTCACTCTCGAAAATCGCCGGCAATGCCGAACCCTGGTTCGGAACAGATTCAGAACATCGCACGCTTTTGACTTTCAGTACTTTGCGGCAGCGCAAAAATTAACGCAATCGTAAACTGCGCCTCCGTTGTGTAAAAACTGTGGAGGCGTGGAACTTCCTGTGGAAACGGCAGGAAAAGTACGCTTTTATTCCTGTGCAAGGTCACAGCGGCGGGCCTCGCAACCCCGCGCAACCGGTTCCGCGCCGATCGGCTGTCAGCACCGTGACCCAGGGGCGGCCGTTAACGCACAGACTGTACAATACCTGCGATGATTGCTCACCTTCGCGGAACTCTGTTGGCGAAACATCCCAACCAGGCGATCGTCGAAACTCACGGCGTCGGCTATGACGTGGTCATCAGCGTACCCACATTTTCCGATATGCCCGCAGCGGGGTCCGAAGTCGCGCTCCACATTCACACCCACGTGCGCGAGGACGCGCTGAGTCTTTACGGGTTTTTACGCCTCGCCGAGAAGCGCCTTTTTGAAAAGCTGCTCACGGTCAGTGGAATTGGCCCCACGCTCGCCATCAAGATCCTGAGCGGCATGCCTGCCGACGAAATGGTCGCGGCCATTCGCGGAGGCGATGTACCGCGTCTTACTCGCATTCCGGGAATTGGCCGCAAAACCGCGGAGCGCATGGTTCTGGAACTGCGCGACAAGCTTGCCGGAGCCGGGGCACCCGAAACGAGCACAACCATGGCCAGCCCTGTCGAGGAAGATGTTATTTCCGCCCTCGTCAATCTCGGCTACCAGCGCGCCGCAGCGGAGAAGGCATTGCTCGCGGCACGGTCAGGGAAGGGTTCTCAGGGTTTTGACCTGCTGTTTCGCGAGGCCCTGGGAGCGTTGTCGAAATGAACTGTGGCGATGGCAGCCAGCTACGAAGAATTAGAGATTGATTAGAAATATAACTGGGGTTCTGGGAGGTTTTTGTGCGCCGGTCGGTTCAAATTATTCTGCTGGTCCTCTGCATCGCGGCGGCTTTCTTTCTTGCGATTCCGCGGCTGGTGGATGAAGCTGAGAATCGAGTTCTCAAAAAGCCGCCCTATGCCGCGTCCGAGCGCGCGGCGACTCTTCATCAACAGCTCACCATCGCCGATCTGCACGCCGATTCCCTCCTCTGGGGCCGCGATCTTCTGCAGCGCTCCGCCAACGGGCATGTCGACATCCCACGCCTCGCCGATGGCAATGTCGCGCTGCAAGTGTTTTCGCTGCCCACCAAGAGTCCCCGCGGATTGAACATCGAGAGCAACGACGACAAGAGCGACCAAATCTTCTGGCTGGCTCTGGTGGAGCGCTGGCCGCACCGCACCTGGAACAGCCTCACCCAGCGCGCCTTGTATCAGGCCCGGCGCCTTCATCAGTTCGCACGCGGCTCCCAAGGCGGCTTCGTGGTCATTAAGAGCGCCGCCGATCTCTCCACTTATCTGGAACGCCGGAGCAGCAATACCCGCCTCACCGCCGGACTGCTCTCGATCGAAGGCGCGCATGCTCTCGACGGCAAGCTGGAGAACCTCGACCTTCTCTACCGCGCCGGCTATCGCATGATGTCCCCAAGCCATTTTTTCGACAACGACATTGGAGGCTCCGCCGCCGGAATTCACAAAACCGGCCTGACCGAAAAAGGCCGCGAGTGGGTGCGCCAGATGGAAGCCCGCCACATGATCATTGATCTGGCGCACGCATCGGGGCAAACGATTGCGGATGTTCTGGCCGCCGCCACCCGACCCCTGGTCGTCTCCCATACAGGGGTCAAAGGAACGTGCAACAACAACCGTAATCTCAGCGATGACCAGATTCGAGCCGTGGCCGCACACGGTGGCCTAATAGGAATCGGTTATTGGGACACGGCCACCTGCGGCACCGATGCCCGGGCGATCGTAAAGGCGATGCGCTATGTTTCTGACCGCGTGGGTGTCGAGCACGTGGCTCTCGGTTCCGATTTCGACGGAGCCGTCACCGAACCATTCGACACCACCGGATTGGTCCAAATCACCGACGCGATGCTCGAAGCGGGCTATTCCGAGCAGGAGATTCGGCTGATCATGGGCGGCAATGCGATGAAGTTCCTGTTGGCCAATCTGCCGGATAAATAGCTCGTCGGGCACGGTCAGACGCTCCCCATCTTCCCCCTTCCAAAGGTCAAGGTACGGTCGTAACGTGCTATCGGTGCCGGAATCGTTGACTTAGGCTGGGGGACAAGGTAGTTTCGCGTTATCTCTCCTTGTATAGAGAAGGATGACCTTTGGCGCGGAAGATACTGCTTGCCGACGATAGTGTGACAGCCCAGAACATGGGGCGAAAGATTCTGGCCGATGCCGGGTACGAAGTCGCCACGGTCAACAACGGGTCCGCCGCTCTGAAGCGGATCGCTGAATTCAAGCCCGACCTCATTGTGCTGGACGTTTACATGCCCGGCTACAGCGGCCTCGAAGTCTGCCAGCGCCTGAAAGATGCGGACGAGACTACGCATATTCCGGTCTTGCTGACGGTAGGCAAATTAGAGCCCTTCAAGCCCGAGGAAGCGCGCCGCGTCAAGGCCGACGCGCACATCGTCAAGCCATTTGAAGCCAGCGAACTTCTGACCGCGATTACAGAACTGGAAGAACGCATGGTCACGCTGCCCGTCGCCAGCGTGCGGAGCGCTGCGTTCCAAGCGCGAACCGAGCAATTCCGTCCCGAAAGCAATTACAGAAAACCAGAACCTTCCGTGGCAGACACCAGCTGGAAGAGCCGCCTGGGTTTCTCGTCCAAGAAGAAAAAAGAAGAAGTCGAGGATACTTCCGACAACAGCTTCCGAGATTTCCGCAAGGGTAAGCGCAAGCCGGCTGCAGCTGCAGCCGCGGAAAAGCAGGCGCCGAAGCCCGAGGCTGTCACGTTGCCGGAGATTCCACGCGACATTACGCCGGAAGAGTTGAACGTATTGAGCGCCCTGGCCGCGAAGCTGGATCGATCGATTCCAGTCTCTAAAGTTGATGCGCCCGCGGCCGATGCACCTGCTGCAAAGGCTCCCGAAGCCTTCAAAACAGAGATCAACGAACCAGCGGCAACCGCTGCCACTCCAGTGGTTGAGGTCGAGGCGACGGCAGCGGAAAGTTTCCCGGTTACGGCGGAACAAAGGGTCGAACCGAATGCCGAGACCGCGCAAGCCGAAGCCGGGTTCGAAACCAAAGTTGAAACAAAATCGGAAGCAGCGTCCGCACAAAAGACCGAGCAGCCGTCCCATCCGGAGCCTTTTGCACCGGTCGTTGAGAGTACTGTGACGACGACTATCGAGACCGACGTGGCCGCTCCCCCTGTCATTGAGGCCATCGCAGCGCCTTCGGAGACCGTCGACAAAGTTGTCGCCGACCCCGTCGGTGCCGCCGCCGTCGATCAATCTCCAGAATTCGTCGTCGAAGGTAGAAGCGAGATCGAGATTCCAGCACAGCACGTGGAGTTGACCACCGAAGCTGTTGCCGCCGTCGAGGGTTCGATCACCAACACACCCGAACCGCCGGCACCGGAATTGCCAGCGGCCGAGCTTTCTGTTGACGAGAGCCATGAAGTCACACTTTCCGAGACGCTCTCCAATGTCCTGGCCGCAACCGTGAATCCCGCTCTGCTTGCGGAAGAGCCAGCATGCGTGGACCAAGCTGATGAGCCGATGTTTGCTTCGACTCCGACTGCGGAGCCGCCCACGGCTGAATTAGCAGTTCAGGAGGCGGAAGAGGAAACAGGCGAAGGTGCGGCTCCGAGCGACGCGGAGCTATTTCAGGCGCTGCGACTGCTGACGCCCGCTAGCTGGAACGCGGCCGCCGCAGCGCAGGGAGCAACACCGCACACCACGTCCGACAGTTCCACGGCGGGCACTCGATGGATAGCGGAGCCCGTGGCTTTGACGCCGGAAGAAGCGGCAATGTCGCTGGAAATGGAAATGTTTGGCGCCGTTGCTGCTGCGCATGCGGAAGCGCCGGCGACTGAAAGTTCCGCCGCGGAGTCTTTACGCGTAGATGCTGTTTCCGCAATTGCGGCCGCGGTTGAAATCAGGCTGCCGGAAGCAGAGCTTGCGACCAGCACGCCAACTGCGCCGGAACATGCAGACTCGCATCCGTCTACCGAAGGCAAGACAGCCGAGCACTCCATCGAGGGCAGTCTCTCGACTCAAGATAGTTCCGCAGCTGCCCAGCCATTGCAAGACAAACTCGAAGCAGGACCGGCCTCGGCCGACCCAATCCACGCGTCAACAGCAGAAGTCCCGGCAATAGCGTCCGAAACCGAAACTGCGGCACCCGCAAACGCCGACGCTGCACAAAATGTTTCCTCGTCAGAAGGCGCGACCGCAGCCGTTGCTGCGCACCAAGATACCGCCCCAGCGCCCGCCGAGATTTCCGCCCTAGCAGAAGTTGCGAAAGCGCCGGAGCAAAATCTGGATTCGGCCAGCGTGACGACAGCAACGGCGGCAACGGTCGAAGAACACGAGGTTGCGAGTCCGGATTCTGCCAACCAGTCATCCTCCAAAGAGAGTGTGACTTTGGCCCCTGAGATTTCTGGCGCGCTCCACGCATTCACATCGCCCGATTCCGCTGCCGCTCAGAGCGCCGTCGAAGCGGCAATCTCCGCACACACAGCCGAAGAAGTTCCAAAGGCCAAAGCCGCGGCTGCGGCCGCCGCTGACGGCGGAGTTTCGATTGACGATGCAAGCACGATTGCCAACATAGTAGAGAGCGTTCTGGCCGACCTCCGGCCCAAGCTGGTCGAAGAAATCGCGAAGAAACTTGCGAAGAAATAACCGGGTTCTCAACCATCGCAACCTATTGAACCGATTCGGCGAAAGAGCCCGGCCCGAAATGCAATCCCACTAGAATCTTCGTAGTATTTTCGCCTTCTGGATTGAGCCAGCAGCCCCTCGTCAAAACACCCTGAAGGGAACCGCTCCCTTTTTTCGTTCTTATTGGTAAGGGTGCAGCGTTTTTTGACGCGGGCAGGAGAGTTCTCGAGTAGCAAGCCCGCACCCAGTAATGGGTGCGGCGCCCCCTTCCGCGAGAGCTTTTCGACCTGGTCGGTAATCAATCCGGCCGCACCCTGTGACACGATCTGCGGGATTTCTCTGCATTGAGAATGCCTGACTCTATCCAGCCGTCATCGCTCCTTTTTCTCATTCACTTAACCCGGCCCTTCCCGTCACGGATTGCTCCCATTTGACCCTTCTTTTCTTGCGCCTGTAAGATCGAAAGTCAGCTCTTAGTTCCTGGCGCCACCGCCCGTCCGCACTCGCCTCTGAGTTTCATCTCAGGTCTGTGGAGATGCATCGTCGTCACGGGATGACTGCCGGGCACCGAAGGCTGAGTTGCCATCCAACATGCCGCACGACTTGCCAAAAGCTTACGAACCGGGAGCGATCGAAGCGCGCTGGGCCGAATACTGGGTCCAGGAGAAGCTGTTTCACGTGGAAACGCCCGCACCCGGAGATTCCCGCCCCGTATTCACGCTGCTCCTGCCGCCGCCGAATGTGACAGGACGGCTGCACATGGGGCACATGCTCAACCAGACACAAATGGATATGCTCGTCCGCTGGCATCGCATGCGCGGGTTTATCACGCTCTGGCTACCGGGGACGGACCATGCCGGCATCGCGACGCAGATGATGGTCGAACGGCAACTGGCGAAAGAAGGTAAGAAGCGGCGAGACATGGGCCGCGAAAAATTCGTCGAGCGCGTCTGGGAATGGAAGCGCGAATATGGCGGCGCGATTCTCGACCAGATGAAGCGCCTGGGCGCATCCGTCGACTGGGGCCGCGAGTACTTCACTATGGACGAAAATCTTTCGCGCGCCGTGCGCGAGGTGTTCGTCCGGCTGTATGAAGAAGGGTTGATCTATCGCGGCAAGTACATTGTGAACTGGTGTCCGCGTTGCGAGACTGCGATCTCCGATCTCGAAGTCAAGCACGAAGACGCCGCAGGCAAGCTTTGGGAGATCCGGTATCCCGTAGTCGGAACCAATGAATTTATTACCGTAGCCACAACGCGTCCGGAAACGATGCTGGGGGACACGGCGGTGGCAATCAACGCCACCGACGAGCGCTACACGCACCTTCACGGGAAGAACGTGCTATTGCCGCTGATGAAGCGGGAGATTCCCATCATTCTCGACGAAATTGCGAAGCCAGAATTTGGCACGGGCGCGGTGAAGATCACTCCCGCGCATGATCCGAACGACTTCGAAGCAGGCAAGCGTCACAACCTGCCGCAGATCGACGTGATGGATCTTCACGCCCGCATGAACGAAAACGCGGGGCCCTATAAGGGACTCGACCGTTACGCGGCCCGCGAGGCGGTGCTGACGGATTTGAAAGAGCAAGGATTTCTGGTAGCCGAAAAAGATTACACCGTGCCCCTCGGCAAGTGTGACCGTTGCGGCACGGTCGTCGAGCCACGTCTGTCGGAGCAGTGGTTCGTGAAGATTGCGCCCCTGGCAAAGAAAGCGATTGCCGCGGTGGAATCGGGCGAAATTACGATCACTCCTGACAACTATAAGCAGATTTATTTGAATTGGATGTACAACATCCACGATTGGACCATCTCGCGGCAACTCTGGTGGGGACACCGCATTCCTGTGTGGCACTGCGGCGATTGTTCGGACGTCATCGTAGCGCGCGAGACACCAACGAAGTGTCCTAAATGCGGCAGCGCGAAACTCGAACAGGATACAGACGTGCTCGACACATGGTTTTCGTCGGGCCTGTTACCCTTCACCACGCTGGGCTGGCCGGAGAAGACCCGCGATGCTGAAGTCTTCTACCCCACGACGCTGCTTATTACGGCCTACGAAATTCTGTTCTTCTGGGTGGCCCGCATGATCATGTTCGGCTGCCACTTCATGGAGGGTCACGAACAGGACGCCGCCATGAAAAAAGCAAGCGGCTGGGCGGACAAGAAAAACGACAGCGTTCCCTTCCGCAACGTCTACATTCACGCTCTGGTTCGCGATGCCGAGCGGCAAAAGATGTCGAAGACCAAGGGCAACGTGCTCGATCCCATCGAAGTGATCGCGCAGTACGGGACCGATGCGACGCGTTTCACCCTCGCGGCGATGGCCGCTCCGGGCACCGACATCGCATTTAGTGAAGATCGCACGAAGGGCTATCGGAATTTCGCCAACAAAATCTGGAATGCAGCGCGTTTCATGTTTATGAACGTGGATCGGATTGACTCCGGCCTCCGGCCAGCCAGCGTGGTCGCGGGCGACCGACCCGCGCCATCCGCAGGCATCGCAGGATTCGACGCGCAGACCCTCGAAGACCGCTGGATTCTCTCGCGCTTCAATCGCGCGACTCGCGACGTGAACGAATCCCTGCAGACCTATCGCTTCGACGAATCCGCAACTCGCATCTACGATTTCTTCTGGGGAGACTTCTGCGACTGGTATCTCGAGCTGATTAAGCCGCGGTTGAATTTCGAGGAAGGCTCGGACACGGCTGCGGCACGCATCGCCTGCGCTAATCTGGTCAATCTATTTGAGGCGTCTCTGCGCCTACTGCATCCGGTGATGCCGTTTATCACCGAAGAAATCTGGCACGCGATCCACGACGGTAAGCCTCCGCTGAAGTCGATCGCGCTCGCCGCGTATCCGGCAGCGGACGACCGACAGATCGATCTGAGCGCGGAAACCGAAATGGCGATCCTGCAGGATTTGATCGTGAGCGTGCGCAATCTTCGGGCGGAGTTGAAAGTCGAGCCTAAGGTCAAAGTGCCGGTCGAGGTGTTCGCTCACGAACCGGAAATTCGCGCCATGCTCGAAAAGAATCTCAGCGCGGTTCTGCTCGACCGTCCCGCGAACGTGGAGAACATCACTTTCGCCGAACGCTCGCTGGTGAACTTGCCGGGCGCGCGCAGCACGTCGCGGTTCGATGTGCACGCAATCTACGAAAAGAAAATTGACGTGGCCTCCGAGCGCGAGCGTCTCACCAAAGAACTGGAAAGAATCGAGAAGCAGTTCACAAGTGCGCAGTCCAGGCTTGGCGATGAGCAGTTCTTAAGCAAAGCCCCGCCGCACGTGGTGGACGGCTTGCGCAAACAAGTAGAAGAATTGACGATTCTTCGAACCAAGACCATCGCGAAACTAAGAGAACTGGGAGGAAGCACCTAGGGGCATCCACTTCGGCTGCCCCGTTTGCGAGTCGCTTTTACTGACAGCTGATAGCTGACAACTGGTTTTATGGATTGGAATTCACGCCGCATTACCGCGATTATCGAGAACGCGCTCAACGAAGATCGCGCCACGCGCGATGCGACCAGCTATGCCTGCATTGATCCCAATCTGCGTGCTTCCGCCACCATCATCGCCGAGCAGGAGTGCATTCTGTCCGGACTCGGATGCGTGCCTCGCATCTTCGACGTCTACGCCGCGCTCGATGGCGCAGTCACTTCGCACTACGAAGTAACCAGCCATCCCTCGATCTTCGATGGCGTCCGCGTGAAAGCGGGCCAGCAGGTTGCGGTGATCCAGCATAACGCCCGCGTCGTTCTGTCGTGCGAGCGAGTCATCCTGAATTTTCTGCGGCGCATGGCCGGCATCGCGACCGTAACGCGCCAGTTTGTGGATGCGGTGCAGGGCACGCGCGCCCACATCCTCGATACCCGCAAGACCGCGCCCGGGCTGCGCGTGATCGACAAGTATGCCGTGCGTTGCGGCGGCGGCCAGAACCACCGCCTCGATCTTTCCGACGGAGTTCTGATCAAAAACAATCACATTGTGCTGGCGGGCGGCGCTGCCCAAGCCCTCGAGCGCGCCATCCACAACCGGCGCGGCCGGCAGCCCATCGAAATTGAGGCGCGGTCGCTCGACGAATTGAGGCAAGCCCTCGACCACGGCGCCGAAGCCATTCTTCTCGATCATCTCAGTGTCGAAGACGTCCGTCAGGCCGCCGAAATTTGCTCCCGCCATACCCGTCGCATCCCGTTGGAGTGCGCCGGCGGAATTACTCTGCAGAACGTGCGCGCCTACGCCGAGGCCGGTGTCGATTTCATATCGGTGGCCGCGCTGACCCTGTCGTTGACCGCCGTGGACATGAGTTTGCGCGTCACACCCGCATAAGTGAGCAACGGCAGCGAACAGCCATGCGCGCGACTGTTTATAATTCCCTCCATCTCCACTTCCGTAAAAACTCGCAGCTTGCCTTCCGTCCACAAGGCGACGGACGTTCGCTTAGGCCGCATCGTGCGCCTGCTCATGAGCCACGCTACCGTTGTCGTCAGCGGCACCAAGATTGCCGAAGAAATCGGAACCAGCCGGTCGGAGGTTTGGCGGATGATTCAGCAACTCCGCGGCCTAGGCGTCGACATCGCCGGACATCCGGCTACGGGGTATCAGCTCCGCGCGGTTCCTGACTTGCTCCTGCCCGAAATGCTGTCTCCCTCGCTGCGCGGCACCATCTTTGGAGGCACAGCGACCGCCGCCAGGCAGATTCATCACTATTACAAGACCGGCTCGACCAACTCTGAGGCCATGCACGCTGCGACCGAGGGTGCTCCGGAAGGCAGCGTGTTCCTCGCCGAAGAGCAGCTCTCCGGCCGTGGACGGGGCACGCACGCCTGGCATTCCGCGCGCTCGTCGGGCGTTTACTGCTCCGTAATTCTGCGCCCGGTGATGCCTCCCTCAGATGCGCTGATTTTCTCGCTCGCCGCGGGGCTGGCCGTCCGCGCCGCCGTTGCCGAAATCGCGCCGCACCTCGTCGCCGATCTAAAATGGCCCAACGATCTGCTGCTCGGCGGCAAAAAGTTTTGCGGCATCCTCACCGAGATGAACGCCGAAGCGACACGCGTTCGCCATCTGGTAGTGGGCATTGGAATCAACGTGAATCAGATGAAGTTTCCTGCGGACCTGCGTGAGATTGCCACGTCGTTGCGCATCGAAACCGGCACCGAGTGGTCGCGCGTGGAACTCTGCACCGCTTTGCTAAAATCGCTCGACCGCGAGTATCGGAGTCTGGTGGAAGATGCGGGAGCACGCAATGCGATCGTGCGCCGCTTCGAAGAAAGTTCTTCGTCAGTCCGTGGCAGAAGGGTATCTATCGACGAGAATGGCGGTTTGACAGGCATTACCGAGGGATTGGATGAGCGAGGATTCTTACAAGTAAGAACGGAGCTGGGACTGAGTACCGTGGTGAGCGGAACGGTGAGGCTGATGGGCAATTTGTAATGTGTAATTGGCCATTGAGACCGAGGGCCTTTCCAATTGCAAATTACAAATTCTCCTATGCTGCTAGTCATCGATGTCGGAAACACAAATACCGTGCTCGGTGTCTTCGCTCGGGCGCCGCACCGTCCCGGCGACGACGCGACTACCGACCCTCAGCGCTACGATCGGCTGCTTGCGAACTGGCGCGTCGGTTCGCATTTGAACCGGACGGTCGACGAATATGGAGTCATCTTCCGCAACCTATTCTCAATGGACAACCTGGAAGTGTCGGATGTCGCTGGAATCGTGATTTCGTCGGTCGTTCCGCCCCTCGATTCCGTGCTGCGCCAGGTGTGCGAGCGCTATTTCAACATCAGGCCCCTGTTCATCGAACCGGGCGTGAAGACGGGCATGCAGGTGCTTTATGACAATCCCGCGGAAGTCGGCGCCGACCGCATCGTCAACGCCGTGGCGGCGTTTGAAAAATATGGCGGCCCCTGCGTGATTGTCGACTTCGGCACGGCGACAACCTTCGATTGCGTCTCAAAAAAAGGCGAGTACATGGGTGGAGTGATTTGTCCCGGTATCGGAATCTCGGCGGACGCGCTCTTTCAGCGCACTGCCCGCCTGCCGCGAGTCGACATTCGCAAGCCTGCGCGCGTCATCGGCTCAACCACCGTGGGCAGCCTGCAATCCGGACTTTACTATGGCTATCTTGGATTAGTTGACGGCATTCTCGAACGGCTGGTCGGCGAGATGGGCGAAGAAACGCGGGTGATTGCGACAGGCGGCCTGGGCGCCCTAATCGGCACCGCCTCCCACTTCATTAAAGATGTCGACGAATTTCTGACGCTCGAAGGATTGCGCATAATCTGGGATCGCAACCAAATCTTCCGCCGCGAAGCCGCGCCGAAAGCAGCTCCAGCAACAAAAACACCGGCTCGGCACGCGGATCCCAATTCGAAACCGTGGCCCTCGCCGAAATCTCCGAAGCCGCGTTGAGTGGTCGTGGAAAATTACTTCAACTACTTTACGGAAATCGAAGAGCACTATCTTCGGCGACGAGGAACTCATCTGCTGCTTTCGACTCTCGATTGGGCTTTGATTGAGACCTGGAAAAGTGCCGGCGTACCCCTCGAAGCTGTGTTGCGTGGAATTGACGATGCCTTCGATAAATACGACCAGCGTCCATCGAAAACAAAAAAAGTCAACAGCCTGACTTACTGCTCTCAGGCCGTGCTGGCGGCTGTTGAAGACATGAAGGAAGCTGCCGTGGGGGCGCCGAGTCAAGAGCACACTCAGCGCGAGCCTGGATTTGAAGCGGCGCGGATTGCAGCGTTCCTGCGCCAAAACGCTGAGAAGCTTGAGAAAGCAAATTTGCCCGAACGCTCGGGATTCGCAACGACGAAGATGGCTCGTGAAGAAGCTGGTTCTCTGCGCGACATGGCCGACTCCATCGAGAGCAGCGCCAAGATTCCTCGACTCGAGGACCTGGAACGCCGTCTCATCGTGCTCGAAGAGAAACTGTTCGCCGTATTGATGGCGGTGACTCCGGATGAAGACCTGGTGAATATTCGCGCCGAGGCGGATCGGGACATCGCTACGTATCGGCGCAACATGGCGGCAGCGCAGATCGAGCAACTGCACAAACAGTACGTGCACAAACGCCTGTTGGAGCGCTGCGGCATTCCGAGGCTGAGCTTGTTCTACATGCACTAGGATGGTGCATATGATTCCGCCGGCATTCGCATAGGGTGGGCTGGCACGGGCACCCGCGCTACACTTACGACTTGCTTCTCTCTATCGAAAAACTGATTTATGGCGGCGAAGGCCTTGCCCGTACGCCATCCACCCTCGATGGCCGCGGCCGAGCCGTGTTTGTGCCCTTCGTTTTGCCCGGCGAAATAATTGAAGCCGAGATCCGGCAAGAGAAGCCCGGCTTCGCGCGCGGCTCGGTGTCACAACTGATCGAAGCCTCGCCCGACCGCGTCGAAGCTCGTTGTCCCTATTTCCGTCAGTGCGGCGGATGTCACTACCAGCACATTCCCTATGACCGGCAAATCGAATTCAAAGCCGAAATCCTGCGCGAGACGCTGCGGCGCATCGCGAAAATCGAGCTGCAGTCCGACCTGCGGCTGCACCCTTCTCCTCCCTGGAACTATCGCAACCGGACGCGCCTGCAGATTAAGACCACGCCCGAGTTTGCGCTGGGATATTTCCGGTTCGCCTCCCACGAATTTCTTGCCGTCCGGGAATGTCCGATCAGCTCGCCACTGATCAATCGCGTCATGGCGCAGCTGCTCGAGTTGCGCGGATTGCATTGCCCCGCGGCCGTTGAAGAAATTGAGCTGTTCGCCGACGCGGAGGACGAACACTTGCTGGCTTGGGCCTACTGCTCAACCGACGCCGACCCGAGGGACCTTTCGCGCTGGGCCGACGCAATCGCGCGCGAGTTGTCAGAGGTCAGCGGTGTCACGCTGTTCGCTTCGCGGCGCAAATCTTCCCGCGGAGACGACGACACGCCCAGAGACGCAAAACCTCTCATGCAATCCGGCGCAAGGTCGATCCGCTATCGCGCCGCGAACCATGACTATCAAGTCAGCGCCGGCTCCTTTTTCCAGGTGAACCGTCACCTGATCGACGAACTGGTTTCGGTCGTGACCGGCAACGCCAGCGGAGACATCGCGCTCGACCTCTACTGCGGCGGAGGCTTATTTTCCGTGGCCTTGGCGAAAGCCTTTCGTCACATTTTTAGTGTAGAGCCGTCACATACATCCTATGGCGACCTCCGGCACAATGTTCCTGCGAACGTGAAAGCGATCGGCGCGCGGACTGAGGACTACTTGAGAAGCTGGCGGGCGCCTACCGGGCCCGACATGATTGTCCTGGACCCACCCCGCACAGGTACCGGCAAATTGGTGACCGGCTCCCTGGCGAAAATCGGGGCGTCCTCAGTCCGGTATATTTCGTGTGATCCTTCCACACTGGCCAGGGACATCGCTCCTCTCCTGGCGGTGGGTTATCACATCGAGGAAGCGCACTTATTCGATCTCTTCCCTGAGACGTTTCACATCGAATCGGTGATGCTGCTGGCGCGCTGACCGCTTTCACTTCGCCAAGTTCCTCCTGGAAGACGGGTTGTTTGTGTAGGGGCCCTGGCCGGAGACAAGGCCGCGCCGGGCCCCACTCGTCCCGCGCGGTGCGCAAGGCAACGCGCCTTCCGCGAATTTTTTCTGATTCCCGTGGAACCAGCCACCTTACGTGACGATTGATGACTCGCAACGGCAACCCGCCAAGGCAGCCTTTGTTTTGGGCGTCACTGGCATTGTCGGTCGGTCTGTGGACCGGGGAGCGAGCATGGCGTCCGCCGCTGTGGTGGGTAATTGCGGTGATAGCCTTCGTTCTGGCGGCATCCTGGTTTCTTCACCGACGTGCGTGGCTGGCCAAGACGCTCTCTCTCGGCACGTGGTTTATTTTGGGCGCCTTTCTGATTCAGCTCAACAACAAGCCAACCAGCGACCCTCGCCTGCTCACGCTGTCGGATGGTCGTCCCGTAAGCCTGACCGCGCATGTTATCCGGGAAGGCTATGCCCGGGCCTCCGGGCCAAAATCCGTTCGCGAGTCCATCGACGTCGAAACAGAGGCAATCGCCAGCGGAAAAGAAAGTTGGCCAGTGCGAACCGGCGTGCGGCTGTCACTTTATGAGAAGCTGCAAGATCATGCCAACGGATCATCGACCAATCGATCGATCTCGGAGGAGCCGATCACTCTATCCTCCGATGATCCCCTCCAACTAACCTACGGAACCCGTCTTCGCATTCGGGCCAAGCTGCATCCAGCCCGCAACTACCGTAATCCCGGAGCTTTTGATTACGAAGGCTACCTTCGCGACAACGGCATCAGCGTGCTCGGGTCCGCGGAGGCCACCGATATCGAACGGCTTCCCGGTTTCTCCGGCTGCAGGATTCAGTTTTGGCGCACTCGCGTTCACTCCAGCATCGTAGCCAAAATTCATCAACTGTGGCCAGCCTCCGAGGCATCGTTGATGGACGCCATGGTGCTCGGCGAAGAATCTTTCCTCCGCAACTCAACCCGCACCGAGTACCAGCGTTCTGGCACTTATCACGTACTAGTCGTTTCGGGAATGAACCTGAGCATTCTTGCCTTCGCCATCTTCTGGACGCTGCGTCAATTCCGCGTCGATCCCGCTGTGGCAGCCGTCACGACCGTCGTGGTTTCGTTCGCCTATGCTTTCGTCGTCGGAGTCGGTCCCCCGGTGTGGCGTGCCGCGTTGATGCTGGCCACATATTTGGGCGCGCGTCTGCTCTATCGCGGGCGCAATATGATGAACGCCGTAGGAGCGGCTGCGGTCGGCATTCTCATCGCCGATCCCCACGCCCTGTTTGGCGCTAGTTTTCAGCTGACTTTTCTCGCCATCTTCATCATCGCTGGTATCGGCGTGCCGATTCTCGAACGCACAACTTCACCCCGAGTGCGCGGTCTGCGGCTGTTGCGCGCGACCAGCTACGATCTGCACGTTGCCCCCGAGATCGCGCAGTTTCGCATCGACCTGCGGATGATCGCCGGAAGGCTGAAGCGATTCATCGGCGACCGTCTCAGCCTCGCGCTGCCTGCAATCCTTATGCGCATCACGATCCGCGTCGGCGAACTGCTCTTCATCTCCGCGCTGATGCAGGCGGGATTGGCAATGCTCATGGCCTATCACTTTCATCGCGCCACCACCATGGGAATGCCGGCCAATCTTGCCGTCATTCCGCTGACGCAGGTGCTGATGCCCGCCGCCGTCGCAGCCGTTACCCTGGGCTACATCTCAATCACGCTGGCCGGTCCCGCGGCGTGGATCGCCGCGCTCGCCCTCCAAAGCATCGCTGGAACAGTGCACTGGCTTGGCGGCGCTCAACTCGTCGGAGCTTCGATCGCCGACCTGCGCGTGGCCATGCCTTCCGTCGCCATGATCCTCGCCTCACTCACCGTTCTGTCGTTCGCCATGCTTGCCGCACGTTCACACCGCCGGCGTTGGGCTGCTTTCCCTTCCGTGGGCCTGCTGTTCGCCATTGCCGTCTGGATTGCGTTCATCCCCTCCCGCCCTCACCTTCGCGCAGGCACTATGGAAATGACCACCATCGACGTTGGCCAAGGCGACTCCATTCTGCTCGTCACGCCCGACCAACACACCCTGCTCATCGATGCGGGGGGCCTGCCACAATGGATGCACTCCGAATTCGACCTCGGCGAACAAGTCGTCTCTTCCTATCTCTGGAATCGGGGCATCGATCATCTCGACGTAATCGTGATTACCCATCCTCACGCCGACCACTACGGCGGAATGCCGGCTGTCATCGCGAATTTCCACCCGCGAGAACTCTGGCTCAGTATCGATAATCCGGTCGGCGACTTTGCGCCCGTCGTCGCGCAAGCTCGGCGAGCGAAAATGAACATTTCGGTGAAAAAAGAGGGCGATGAATTCGATTACGGCGGCGCACACTTTCACATGCTCGCCCCCGGACGCGATCAGATCACCGGTTCCATGCGTCCTAATGATGATTGCCTGGTGTTTACCGCCGCATTTGGCGGCACGACCGCTCTGCTCGAGGGAGACGCGGAACGTCCCGCCGAACGGCGCGTGGTAGAAGAACATCCCGAGGCCATGGTGCTAAAAGTCGCGCATCACGGCAGCGCGAGCGGAACCTCTGCCGATCTGCTGCAGACGGTTCATCCGCGGTATGCGGTCATCTCCGTCGGAGTGCGCAATGTCTACGGGCACCCCCGGCGCGAGGTCCTAGAACGCCTACGGCAGGCTGGAGTGAAAACGTACCGCACCGACGAGGAAGGCGCGGTCAGTTTCTATTTGGATGGCAAGTCGGTGACGACGAGCCTTGCACTCCTCCACTGATTTCACAGTGTAGAGCAGCGCTTGCCGCGCGTACCTTTGCATCGTGAAGACACGCAGCGAGTTGATTCCTCACACTGAAGTAAATGTTTATCCCGTGATATCGGCAGTCTCGTCGTCGAGCGGCGGCAGCTTGCGGTACTCATCGATGATTCTTTGCGCTTCCGGCGCATCTTCTTCGCGCACCAGAAGAATCGATCCGCCCACCCCGGGGAAAGCGTTCTGCACCGCGTCAATCGATTTCAAATCCGACTCGATACCGGCGGATTCGAGCAACCCCTGCACAACCGCCGCTTCGTTTTCTTGTTCGGTGTCGAAAACCTTGATCAGTCTCTCGTTTGGTTCAGGTTGGGGATCGGCTTGAGGCGAGGCGTTCGTCGGCATTGCATCCTCCTGGAAACTCTCTTGTAACAGATTACGGCAGTCGCCCTGACCCTGTCTTGCGGCATCGCGAAGGCCTAAGTTGACGGGAGGCTTGATCCCTTCGAAAAGAGCTGGCACAATCGCAAAAAGTAACGCACCGCGACGCTCGGGAGCAACATCCAAAGCCTGTGGAGTCAGTATGAACTTTCAGCCCGCCGAGCCCATCGGCAGAGAACATAACGACCGCGCCGATGAAGCGCGCCGCCTGCGTCGCTTGCAACTCATGATGAGCATGGTGATGTCGGTGATCAGCCAGGATCCCGACCTGTCACTGGAAGAAGCCGCTGAGATGGCCGCAAATGCCCGGCGCGCGGCGCTGAATATGTTTCCCGACAAAGAACTCGCCTACGATCTTATCTACCGCCCGCGTCTGCGTCGACTGATGAATGAACGCTTCCGGCTGCAATAAGCGATCAGCTGCGAAGAAGCTCTTGTAGTGACGGGGCTTTGCCCCGTTCAAGAGACAATAACGATGTTCGAGTGCGAACGGGAATGCTCCTCGTCGCGAAAACCCTATTCCCTTTTTCCCTCGACTAGCGCTTTCATGGCTAGGCTTTCGGGAGTGTTGAGTTTTTTCAGTCCGGCGATCACTCCCTTTTGTTCGCTCTCCGTGCGGTTCTGACTAACTTTCCACTTGCCTTCGAGACGACGTATCGGCAATTCAAGGCCAACGATGCCGTTCAACGTCGAGTGGATGAATTCCTGCGGTGCGTCGCTGACTTTCCACGGTTCGGGCGACGATGCTTCATGAATATCGGTAAGCCGGTGTAGAAAGTTCATCAGCCAGTGCTCATCGTCGATCATCTTTAACGGACCATAAGCGTGCACGACGGCGTAATTCCACGTCGGCACTTCTTTGCCGTGCTCGAACTTTCCGGGATACCAGTTGGGTGTGATGTAGTGCTGGTGTCCGGCAAAGATGGCGAGCGCGTCCATTGAAGATACGAGATCCTTCCACTGCGTATTGGCGCGCGCAATATGGCCTTGCAGCACACCGAACTCGGAGCCATCGTCTTCCAGGACCATCGGCAGGTGCGTAGCAATGAGGCCCGAAGCTCCAAGGGTGACGAGCGTCGCCAGCGGATGCGCCGCCACAAGAGACCGCATCACCGGCACACGATGTTCTTCGTTCGCACTGGGAATGTACATGAAAACCTCAAATCTATCGTAGCCGCCGCAGCGTGCGCGATGCAACGCCGCCGCTAAAAGGGCCTGCAAGGAGATGAAGTGTTCGGAAGAGCTCCTGGCTGAATGTAAAATCAGCCTGAAAGTAGTCGCGTCAAATTTTCTGCTTCGCAAACGCTCGGCCAATCACGCACTCACTTTTCGATTCGCTGCAACCGAAACAGCAGTGTGCCCCATCCCAGCTTGACCCGCATTTGCACTGGCGTGTGGCTCCCGTCCTCGGCGTACCACACCCACACTTTCCCCTTGGATTGCAGCGGCCCCGAGGTCGCCTCGACTGTCACCTGCACCGTCTGGAACGTTCCCGCGGGCACTTTGATTTCCTCCCGCTTTTCTACGTTGGCGCGTACGATCGTCGTCTTCCCGTCGCTGATTGGGAACTCATATCTTTCGCCGAGTTGCAGCGGCAGCGACTGCAGGTAGTAAAAGCCAGTGATCACGTCGGTGGCGCAACCCGCAAGGTCATTTTCCACGTGCTTAGTCTCGCCGGTTTTCAGATTCTTTTCGTCGAGCGTGCTTTTCTTACGCCCGTAATCGAAGTGAATCGACGTCTCGCGTTTGTGCGCGCCTTCCTCGCTGTGCTTGAAGATCGAAAGCGAGCAGAACGTCCGAGGATCGAAGTGCGACTCAAACCGGTCATGCACAGGAAAGATCACGTTGACTGCTCCCGACGACTCGGCCGTAGCCGTTACTTTGCGTTCGCTTCCCGCAACGTCCATTCTCACAACGCCAGTGCCTGCCGTAATCAAATGCCACTCAGCTGAATAGACATAACTCCGACCATCGGGGAAAGGATAGTTGGGACGAGGTCGCGCGATTTCCGGCCTCGCGGAGCCGATCGTAGCAGTGGGCGTTGTTTGCGCCAGTAGCGCAGCCCCGATCGCAAGTAAGATCAGGACGCAGAGCCGCGATCGTCGAAGCCAACATCGCGGAGAAACGGCGTTGTTTTCGCACGCCCTCCCTGACCCGCGCTGGAATCGGCTCATGCTCCCCTCAATGACCATCGCTATCGATAACCTTGCCACATCGCCCCCACAGCGAGTCTCGAGTAACGGCAGACTACCACATCACTTGACCATCAACTTCACCACAAGGACTGCAAGCACGACCGCGCAGCCAAGGCTAGCCTGATATTCACGATGCTTCCAGTAGCGCTCAGCAGAATAAGCGCTCTGCTCGCTTCCATATCGCGTGAGTCGCGGCAAAAAGCGCGGCACATGCTGAGCGTAGTCGTCATACTCGGGAAACGTTTGCCGCAAGTAGCGCTCTTCCCCGCCAATCACCGGAATATAAATCGCGGCGAACATCAGTAGCATGATGGCGACGATCCACCCACTGCGCGCCGCAATGGCGAAGCCAGCGGCCAGCATCAGCGACCCCAAATACAGCGGATTGCGCGTGTACGCGTAAGGACCGCTGGTCGTGAGCTGCTTGTCTTTCTGCACGTGGCCAGAAGCCAGTCCCCGCAACACAAGTCCTGGAACCACTACCAGCGCACCCACGATCAACGACGTCTGGGTTGGTTGGGCCAGCAAAACAAACACTACCGCGAAAATAAATCCAAGCGGCACGCGGATGCGGCGCGCCACGCGCGTCCAGGTATACGCAGGCTTAGCTGGCGGCTCTCCGGCTTGTGGAATTTCACTCACGTGGTCTGCAAACTCGGCATTCAGTCTTTTTCTGGTCGTCAGGAATACGCTGTTGGAGAATTGAACGGCGAGCTCTTACCCGCGCAATATTTTTCGAGCCGCCGCGATCACTGCTCTCGCGCTGATTTCGAGCAACCCTTGCTCCGGTTCGCTGTAGCGCGTGTGATCGGTCGTGCTATTCGCGCTTCGCAGTATCGCCGACCTCGTCCCAAACGGGCCGTTGCGCGCCGGGTTTGTCGGGCCAAACATCGTTACCACCGGAATTTTCAGAGCCGCCGCCATGTGCATAGGCCCCGTATCGCCCCCGATAAATAAACGGGCCCGGCGTGTGAGCGCGATCAATTCTGAAACGGAACAGGTGATCTTTCGCGCCGCACCGTCGCTCGCGGCTTCCACCGCGGCAGCTAGTTCTTCTTCTCCAGGTCCATGGTTTACGAGCGAACATAATCCATCTTTTGCCAGTTCTTTTGCAACCTCGCCATAGCGCTCCGCCGGCCACATCTTCGCTCCCCAGCCCGCGCCGGGATTGAGAATTACATAGTCCTTCGCCCCCGCAGCCAAAGCGGCGACCTTGCCCTCCGCATCGGGATCGACCGGAAATTTTATCCGCGCTTCCACCGCCGACGGATCAATCACGCCGTCGCTGCCCTCAGTCGCCATCACCGCTCCCGCCAGTGCCAGCCCCCGTTCCACAACATGCGAGCCATTCGCCTGCAAGAGTACATTGCGCGTGTAAAACATGCTGGCGGCATTTTCACGCGGATCTGCATCTCCATAGACAACAGGAGAGGCCGACCAGCGTGCCAGCAAGGCCGAGCGGACAGCTCCCTGAAAATCGATCACCGCGTCGTATCGAATTCCGCGAAGCTCGCTGAACCCCGCTGCCATCTGCTGCCATGTATTGAAAGAGAAAAGATCGCGCCGCCATTTCGCCAGGTTGACGGTATGAACGCGGTCGACCAGCGGGCGCTGCGGAGAACGCGGCCCTGATCGCGGATAGCGCAACGTGCAGAGCAGTTCTGCCCAGCGCTCTTCGATCAGCCATCCTAAGGTGACGTGAGGAAAGGCCTGGCGCAGCGTTGCCGCTGCCGGAAGCGTGTGAATGATGTCTCCCATGGCGCTGAGCCGCACAATGAGTAGGCTGCTGACCCGCCGCGCGTCGTCCGGGAGAGAAAATGAGCCCGTCATCTTCGTCTGCCTCGGCGCCATTCGCTCCGCCTCACGTCTTTCGCGGCTCCAGCCGCGCACGCGAACGAATGAGCTCGGTGGCCGAGTGATCCTTGGGATCGCCTACGATCACAACTCGACCGCCGCAGACCTCCACCTCGTCCCGCTCGGGAACGCTGGCCTCTGTATAGTCGGTGCCCTTGACGTGAAAATCGGGATGGATCTCGCGAATCAGGGCGCGCACATCCGCTTCGTGAAAAACCACAACCGCGTCCACATCTTCGAGCGACGCCAGAATTTCCGCGCGCTCCAACTCGGGCACGACCGGCCGTCCCTCGCCTTTCAAGGCGCGCACGGAATCGTCGCCGTTGATAGCAACAATCAGTTTGCCGCCGAGTTCCCGCGCTGCATGCAGGTAGCGCACGTGGCCCACATGCAGCAGATCGAAGCAGCCGTTGGCAAGCGTGATGCGCTCGCCCTCGCGCCGCCAGTCCGCCACACGCACGCGCAGTTGGTCTCGGGAAACAATCTTGCGATGGTGTATTGAGTTCAATGATCTCGATTTGATTATGTAGAAGCCGGGCCAAGCCTCGAGTGCTTGCCCGTCCTCATACTCTAGTGTTCTCGAACTGTCGGCGTCTTTTCCAGTGCTTCCAGCAATTCCTCCTGGCTCGCCGTGGCCGTGCCGCGCTTCATCACAACGATGCCTCCGGCGTAGTTGGCCAATTGCGCAGCCTCTTCTGCGGTAGCGCCCGCAGCCAGGGCCGCGGTAAACGTCGCAACCACGGTGTCGCCCGCTCCTGTCACATCGGCGACCTCATCGCTGCCATGGATGGGAATATCCACTGGCTTGTGGCGCCGGGGGAATACCACCATCCCGTCTTTCCCTCGCGTGATCAGCAGTGATTCCAGGTTCATCTCGCCTGCGATCTGGTCCCCGGCAGCCAGCAGTCGCTCCCAGTCGTTGCCAATCCTGACGCCGAGCGCCGCTTCCACCTCGGACTCATTCGGAGTCGCCGCCGTGACTCCCGAAAACTCCAGCATGCGGTAGCGCGAGTCGAGCGTCACCGGAACCTTGTCGAGTCCCCGTTTCTCGCGAATCAAGTCCAGCAAAGCGGGCGTTGCCGCTCCATACCCGTAGTCGGACACCAGCAGCGCATCCGAAGCTCGCGCATATTCGCGGGCGGCCAATATGATTTCTCGCCGCAAATGTGAGTTCGGTCCTTCCGCCGGCTCGCGGTCAAGGCGCACCACCTGTTGCCCGGCGGTGTGCGCGAATCCGGCGAGAATCCGCGTTTTCGTTACCGTCGTGTAGCTCTTGTCTTTGAAAACACCGCTTACTGGAATACGTCTGTGGCGAAAAGCGCGCAGCAGCGTTCTTCCCGCTTCATCGTCGCCGAGTACACCCACCGGCAACACGTTGACTCCGAGATCGGCCAGGTTGCAGATGGCATTCGCGCCGCCACCCGGCACTACCTTGCGATCGCGATGCTTCAAGATCAGCACCGGAGCCTCTCGCGACACGCGAGAAATTTCACCGAAGACGAATTCGTCGGCGACCAGATCTGCCAATACGGTTACCGTAAGCTTGGGGAAAGATTCGACGATCTTCTTCAGACGGCCGTTTTCTTTAATGTGTTTTGTCATCAATTCGCTTCGTCACCAGACGCCACCAAGATTTTCTCACGAGCGGGGCTCTTGTTCCGCGATTCTTGAGAAAATGGTGCTCGCCAAAATCGCGCCGACAGCTCGATCGGGATCGTTGAGGGTGACCTTAAGTTCGGCGATGCCAAGTGGTTCAAGGTCCGCTTGCAACGATCCCAGGTTCGCTCTATCTTTTTCCGTAGTCACGAAGCCGCCCGCGCTGAGTTTGGCACTCATCGCCAGTAGTTGCTGGACGTCTTTTCTTTCGTAGTGATGGTGGTCGCGAAACTCGACTTCTGCAGCAGGCATGATTCCAGCGGCGCGTACCTGGGCAAAGAACTGTTCAGGCCGCGCAATGCCGCAAAAAACAATCGGAGCGGAAACCAACGTCCGAAGAACAAGTTCGCGCTCGAAACGCCAGATCGCCTTCCCGCGCAGCACGGGATGATCGACTACCAAATCCGCCGGCAGCACCACTGCATCCGCGCGGGCAAGCGCCGATAACGGCTCGCGTAGCCTCCCCAACGGCAACAGCCCATCCTCGAAGTCGCGCGCCGTCATCAAAACGATATCGAAGTCGCGTGCCAGAGCGCGGTGCTGAAAGCCATCATCGAGAATGTGAAGCTGAGTGTTGAATTTTTGCTCGGCAACTCGCCCAGCTTCATAACGGCTTTCACCCACAATCACCGGAACGCCCAGCCGTCTTGCGATCATTAGCGGCTCATCGCCAAAGTCCACCGCTTTGCCGTTGGCGTCAACGACGAGCACGCAACGACTCTTCCGCCGGTACCCGCGCGACAGTACATCGAAACGAATGTCGCGTGCCTTCAGCAGTTCACCCAACGCAATCACGAACGGCGTCTTGCCCGAACCACCGGTCGACAGATTTCCGACGCTGATTACGGGCTGCGCCAGTCGCCGCGTCGCGAGCATTCCGCGATCGAACATCGTATTTCGCAAGGCGCTCGCCGCGCCGTAAATCCCGCTCAGCGGATTCATGACGGCACACCCATCAGTTGAAGCAATGCCGTGGTCGTTCGATCGGTCGCGCCGCGCTGCGATTCCAGTGCGGCCAGCGCGTTCCGGCTCAGCGTTGCCCGCTCCTTCTCATTCCCGATCAGTTCCATGAACACCAGCGGCAGTTCCGCCAGCCCAACGACGCGCACCGCGTTGCGATTGGCAAAAAAATTAACGACGTCACGAAAATTCTCGTAATGATTGCCGGTAACGATGGCAACTCCGTAGAGTGCCGGCTCGAGAATATTGTGTCCGCCGCGCGGCACCAGGCTGCCGCCAACAAACGCGATGCTTGCCAGCGAATAGAGCGCGGCCAACTCTCCGATGCTATCGACCAGAAACACTCCGCCACCGAGCTCTTCGCCGCTCCACAATGAACGCCGCCACATTCGGAAGCCGAGTCTTTCCACCAGTTCGCCCACCTCCGCAAAGCGTTCCGGATGCCGCGGCGCGAGCATCATCACCGCCTTCGGATGCTCCACGAGAATGTTGCGAAAGGCGGAAAGCAGCGAACCTTCTTCGTCTTCAAGCGTGCTGCCGCAAACCAAAACCGGCCCCGCATCCGAACGTTTGAAGCTCTCGCGGAGGCTTGCGACTATGGGCGGCGATGGCGGCGGCGCAACATCGAATTTCAAATTGCCTACCATCATGATCCTCGACTGCACCGCGCCAATCTCAATCAGCCGCCGCTGGTCTTCGCCAGTCTGCGCCAAAAAAAGATCGACGCTGGCCAGCGCTTCTCCCAGCAGCCTTGGCAACCAGAAGCGGAAGCGCTGGTAGCCGGGGAAGGACCGGTCCGAAATGCGGCAGTTGATCACGGCAATACGCGCCCCGCTGCCTTTGGCCAGCCGCAGAAAATTTGGCCAGAATTCAGTTTCCGCCACGACGACGAGTTCTGGCCGCAGAGCCCGCAGATAGGGACGGATCGCGAAGGCAAAGTCCAACGGAAAGTAGAATACGTTCTCAGCGCCGAAGCGCTGCGCGGCGAGTTTCTGACCCGTACTGGTCGTGGTTGAAATCATGACGCGATGCGATGGAAATTTCTCCCGTAGTGCTCGAATGACCGCGCTCGCAGCCACTACCTCGCCCACCGAAACCGCGTGCACCCAGATCGTGCGTATTCCTCCGGGTCCCCGCAGAACAGCCGGCACTGCGCCAAACCTCTGCCGCAACCCCGCCCGGTACTTGCCGTGCCGCATCATCTGCAGCAGCCAGTAGGGCAGCGTCAGCACTAGAAAAAATAAGAGAAGCGCACTGTAGACCGCATACATGAAGAGAAGTTCTCATTCTAAATCGCGGACTCTGCTTCGGTCTGCGTTCTTGCATGCGAATGCGAGTCGATGCCTCGCAATGCACCGCCCGTAACCGCCTCATCGCGCGCGGCTATCTCCCATCGATCTGGCATCCTATAATCCACGTATGCAGAATCTGGGCCGGCAAGTATCGCCTCGCGCGTCAGGGTTGAAGGCCCCTCGCTTTGCGGGAATGTGGGCACTTCTGTTGCTTTGCGCTATCGCCGCCATGGCGGCCAAGGAATTTGTCATGCCCACGGCGCGGCCCGCCCGCACCTACCCGGCACACGACGAGCATCCCCTGGAAAGAGTTACGGTCGCCGTCGATCCCTACGATCTCGAAGACAAAGCCTCGATCTTCACCGTCAACTATCGCAACAACGGATACATGCCGGTTTTCTTCGTGATCAGCAATGACGGCGATCAGCCCGTCTCTCTGGTGGACATGAAGGCGCAGATGAATACCAAGGATCGCAGCAAGTTGTATCCCGCTTCCATGGACGATCTGCTGCGGCGTCTTTCGCACCCCACGCGCAACGACCGCCAGAATACCCTGCCCATCCCGCTGCCCAAGAAGGAAGTCAAAGGCGGCGTGAGCCGCAAGACCTGGGACGAAATCGAACAGGCGCAATTCGGAGCCAAGGCCGTCGAGCCCCACTCCACGGTCCGCGGCTTCCTGTTTTTCGATATTCAAGACATCGCGAATCCCCTGCCCGGCGCCAGTTTCTATCTGATGGGCGTACAGGACGCGAGCGGCAAAGAGCTCATGTATTTCGAAATTCCGATGGAGAAATATTTGACCGCGCCGGAAGTAAAAAGACCTTAGGAATCAGGTGCGCCTCGAATGCCTTGGCGATGGTCCCAACTTTCCGTGCATTGTCGTCCCGAGCGCTGCGATGGATCTGCAGTTCGCTGCGTAGAGCGTCGGCACTTTATAGCGAGGCTATAATCTTTTTCTATGGCGACCACTCCAGCCCTTTCCGAGAGCCTGCTCGCGAAATACGAGCCCGTCATCGGACTCGAAGTCCACGTACAACTGCTGACCGCGTCGAAAATCTTTTGCTCGTGCTCGACCCGCTTTGGAGACTCGCCCAACACTAATGTGTGCCCCGTCTGCCTCGGCCTCCCCGGCGCTTTGCCCGTGCTCAACCGCAAGGCCGTCGAATTCGCCGCTCTGGCGGCGATGGCGCTGCAGTGCCGAGTCAACGAAGTTTCTATCTTCGCCCGCAAAAATTATTTTTACCCGGACCTTCCCAAGGGCTACCAAATCTCGCAATATGACAAACCGCTGGCGGAGTTTGGATTCATCGACATCGATGTCAACGAAAATAAGGCGAACGCCAGCAAGAAAAAAATCGGCATCACCCGCCTGCATCTCGAAGAAGACGCTGGCAAGAGCCTGCATGAAGGTTTCGCCGATTCCGCTCGTAAGACCGCGATCGATCTGAACCGCACTGGAGTGCCTCTGGCTGAAATCGTCAGCGAGCCCGACATGCGCTCGCCCGACGAAGCCTACGAATATCTCACCCGCCTCAAGGAGATCATCCTTTACACCGGCGTCAGCGACTGCAACATGGAAGAAGGTTCGCTGCGATGCGACGCAAATATCAGCGTGCGTCCCCGCGGACGGAAGGAATTCGGCACCAAGACCGAAGTCAAAAACGTCAACTCCTTCCGCTTCGTCAAGCAGGCGCTGGAGTATGAGATTGAGCGCCATATCGAGATTCTCGAATCGGGAGGCAAGATTACGCAGGAATCCCGCCTCTACAACGCGCACGAAAGCAAGACCTACAGCATGCGATCGAAAGAGCAGGCGCACGACTACCGCTATTTCCCTGAGCCGGATTTGCTTCCGCTGGTGGTCGACGAAAAATGGCAAGCCGCGATCCGCGCAACTCTACCCGAGCTTCCAGAGGCGCGCCGCCAGCGCATGATCAATGAGTATGGGATCACCGCGGGCGACGCCCACACGTTGACCCTTACGCGCGCCATGGCCGATCAGTTCGAGTCCGCGGCGCGTACCGCAAGGAATCCGAAGCGCATCGCAAATCTTGTGCAAAGCGAATTACTCGGACGCCTCAAAGCGCAGGGCCTCGAACTTGATCAATCCCCCATTTCGATGGCTGGAGTTACGGCCTCGGCCGATCTGGTCGAGTCGGGTACGATCTCCGGCAAAATGCTCAAAGACCTTTACGACCTCTGCTTCGAGCGCCAGCAGGATTTCCCGGCCCTTTACGAATCGGAGGGCCGTCCCGAGCAGTCGCGCGACACCTCCGCGCTAGAGAAGCTTGCCGACGAATTAATTACCGCGAATCCGAAACAAGTCGAGCAATATCGCGCCGGCAAGAAGACGATGATCGGGTTTTTCGTAGGCCAGGTGATGAAGGCCTCAAAAGGCCAGGCCAATCCCCAATTAGTCAACGAAGTTCTTACGAAAAAGCTGGAAAGCTAGCCGCCCACGGAAAAATTCGTGTGGTCAAAGGGCTATGCCCCGTCCAAGCTCACCCACGCGGCGTTTGGCCAAGAACGGAAGGGCCGAGTCAGAACGGTACTTTAACTCTCCAGCTACTTCCCCGCTCCCAAATTCTTCAGCACTTCATCCGCATAATAATTCGTGACCTTGGCATCATCCCGCAGGCTCTCGTAATAAGCCGCTTTCAGCAACTGCTCGCGCCGATCGCGCAGTTGCTGCCGGATCGCCTGCTGCACCCGCGGGTCGTTCAGATCCCTCTGCCCCGACGGCTCTTTCGAAATCAGTTTCACAATCATGTACGCCACAGGCTGGTGATTGGTCGGATTGATGATGGGAATCACCGGCGTGTACTGCCCCGGCTTCAACTTCATCACCGCATCGCGTGTTCCAGGGTCGGCATTTTTGAGCGCCGATTCGGGAGCCATTCCAAGATCCCCGCCGTTGTTGCTGGTCTCCGGGTCTTCGGAATAATTCATCGCCAGCGTTGCGAAATCGTCGCCACTGTCAAGCTTATTGGCGATCATCTGAATTTTCTTGCGCGCCTCGGCATCGTTTTGCGCCTTGCTGTTTTGCAGGTTATGGACCTGCGAATTTACTGCTCCGGAAACCATGATCTTCGCCAGATGGTACTGCGGCTCGATCAGGTTGAACTCGGCTTTGTGTTCGTTGTAGTAGTTGGTAACGTCCTGATCGGTGATATTGATGCGCGAAGTGATTTCTTTGTTCAACACTTTGTCGCGAGTCAGCGAGCGCTTCAGGTCGCGCTTAAAATCCTCGAGCGATATTTTTTTATCCTGCAGGCGCTTGTTGAACTCTTCCGCCGTATAAGGAGACTTGATCTCGTTCAGCTTTCGATCCACCTCCTCGTCTGTCGCCAGCAGTCCCAGCTTCTCGGCGCGCTGCATCAGGATTTCCGTTTCGATCAGCTCATTCAAAATGCTCAGCCGCAGGCTGACCGCCTGTTCGCCCGTCGGCTGCTGGTCCGATCCCGCCGTCTGGTTGGAGTAATACTTGTCGACTTCGGTGCGATCAATCTTTCGCCCATTAACGGAAGCTGCAACGTCACCACCGCCGCTGTCGCGGTTGCAAGCTCCGAGCGCAAGCAATAATAACGAGCTGGCCGCGATCAGGCCCGCTCTCCCCAAGCAGTTACGATTTTTCAAGTTTTCTTCCTCCGCCTCTACGGCGAGTTGATCCTGCGACGCCGAGAGCACGCCCTACAACACAACACTGCCTTGTCCTGCTTACTTGGACGGTCCTGCTGGCGGCGTATTGGCTGCCGCTGGCGCAGGCTGATGCTCTGGGGGCGCAACCCCGGCATCCTTCAACGCCTGGTCGAGCGCAAGCCGTACGTCTTCCACAGGCACGGCTCCATCCAGTTTTTGCCCGTTCACAAACATGGTCGGCGTTGCTTCCACTCCAACGCCTTCTGCCTCGCGCATCGAAGCGCGCACGGCTTTTTCGTCCTGGGCCTTCACGCATGCCTGCAGCATTGGAACATCCAGATTGTGCCTTTGAGCTTGCGCACTCGCCAGCCGGTCGAGTTCCGCATTCCATCCGCTGCGGCCCTTCGCCTTGATGGCTTCCTGATTCCCGTGGAGAGTATCAGCGTAATCCCAATACGCGTCGTTGTTTTGCGCAGCCAGGCAATTGGCGTCTACCGCCGCATGCACCGCCCATGGGTGAATTTCCTCAAGCGGGTAGTCCTTATAAATAAATCGCACCCGACCGCCGTATTCCTTGAACACTGACGGAAAAAGAGTCTCATGCATCCGCGAACAGAACGGGCACTCGAAATCGTCGTAGTTGACCACCGTCACCTTCGCGTCTTTGTTGCCTCGCGTTGGCCGCCCGTTGACATCAATCTTCTTCATCGCTTCGATATACGGATCGCTGGCCAGGTCGAACTTGGTCAGACGCACCAGCGTCTTGTGATCGTGGCCCAGCAAAAATTCAAAGTCCTGTTTCTTGGTGGGACTGGCAAATGTGACCGTCAACTCGTCATAATTCGCAAACTCACTCGACCGCAGCGGCCCGATCAGTACTTTTACGTCGGGCGGAAGGGAATAATGCGCCCGCACCTGCCGCTCGATGGACCGCAGGATATCGGGAGCCGGACCCGGCACGGTTGCCGGAACGGTAGGCGGAGGGGATTGGGCCGAGCAGCCCAGACAGATCACCAACAGAAGCAGGAAAGCGCGCCGGACAATCATCAATCGAAACCACCTGAGCATGAGCGAGATGCTTGATTATCTCATGGCAGCAACGGCCACGCAGGAGCGCATCCCTTCGGCCGTGTCAACGCGGAGCCGTCTTTGTCCTCAAAAAAAACGCCTTTAAACCCGCCCCCGTAACAACTCTTCGGCCGTGAGCAGCTGATTCATCGAGCCCGAACGGAATCCCTCCAGATCCAGGGTTACAAACTTGAATCCCAGTCCTTTGAACACAGCCGTGAACTGCCGCGCCATTTCTTCCGTCAAAGCCCTTGAAAGCTCCTCTCGGGCAATCTCGATGCGCACGACTTCCCCGTGGTGCCGCACGCGAACCTGCCGGAAGCCAATAGCCCGCAACGCTTCCTCGCCACGCTCAATCACGCTCAACGCCTCAGGCGTCACCGCGCGCCCATATTCCATCCGTGACGACAGACAGGCGGAGGCCGGCTTGTCCCACACGCGAAGGCCGGCCCGCTGCGCCAATTCCCTGATCTCCGCCTTGCCCAACCCTGCCTCCAGCAACGGGGCCAGAACATGGTGTTCGCGCGCAGCCTGTTGCCCCGGACGAAAATCGCCCTCGTCGTCCGCGTTGACTCCATAAGCAATCGCGTCGAATCCGTGCGCTTCGCGATAGCGTTCGAGCACGGTGAAGAGCTCATCTTTGCAGTGAAAACAGCGCCTGGCATCGTTGCGAACGTAAGCCGGATTTTCCAGTTCCTGCGTTTCCACCATCGCGACCGGAATTTCCTGCTCGCGCGCAAAAGCCAGCGCATCCTCAAGATGAGTCCGCGCCAGGCTCGCCGAATCGGCAATCGCGGCAACCATCTGTCCGCCCAGCGCTTCATGAGCCATCCAGGACAGAAAGGCGGAGTCCACGCCGCCCGAGTAGGCAACAATCAAGCGCGTGCACCGCGCCAGGATTTCGCGCAAATGCTCGGCCTTCTGATCGAGTGTGGCCGTGGAGTTCATTCTTCGATTATCGCTGAAAGCAGACCTCTTGGCGGACATTGAGCCCGGGATATTACTTCACCAGCGGCAGTTCCAAAGTACTCGCGTGCTCCTTATCGTGATAAAGCGTGACATGCGCCGTGTGCGCATCTTTCCCGGATTCCTCGGCCACGACACCACCACTGTTGTAGTTTTTCTCCACATAGATGCTGTTCGGCGACGTCAGCACGAGCCTCAGACGGCTCCCTTTTGCAATTCGTCGCGAGAAAAATGTGAATCCGTTAAATTCGTACCGGTTGATCTCTCCCGGCCTCACCAACTTTTCGCCAACAGCAGGGTCCCGATAGCGTGCGCGCATCTGGTCGCCGGTGAGTTGGATACTCTTGCCGTCCGGCGTGATTTCGTAGAGCGTCACACCGAAATCGGTGTCGGGCACATCCATGGATATCCACGCCACTAGTTTTGCGAAACCGGTGATTTCGGTGTCTTCCGTAAAGGCCTGACTGTGATATACGAGCCCATCTCCGAATAGATTCAGCGCATATCGTTCATCGGTGATGTAGTTCTTGATCTCTTCTTTTTCCAGTTCGGCCGGCCGCACGTCCATTGGGTCAAAAACGTATTGATCTGGTTTTGCGTTCTCTGGTTTCTCATCGATCAGACCGCCCGAATGGAAGGCGTCGTTGGCCTCGCCGTTGATGGAACTAAGGTACAGAATCTTGGTTGCATTCGAAATCGATTCAAGGCTGTCGGCATATTTCCACTGTTCCGCGCCTACGACGTAGTAGGCCACGCGTTTCTTCAGAAACTCTGGCGCTTTACCTCCTTTCATCGTCCAGTCATACCAATCCACATGCAGTTTGTTCATATCCAACATGCTGGCATCGGCGAAGGCTAGGCCCCCCACTTCCTTGCTGGGAGTCCGCGTGCCCGCATGGTCCCAAGGGCCGATGATCAGATAGTGCTTCTCCTTAGCCTCCTCGGTTCCATACTTCATGTGATCGCGGTAATAGGTCATGGCCCCGGGTTGGTCGCCATCGTAGTGGCCAGTGATCGTCAGAATCGGGACATGGATCTGCTTGTACTGCTCGGGTGTGATGTCCAGCTTTTGCCAGTATGCATCGAAAGCGGGGTGCGCTACCCATTTCTGGAACACCGTGCTTTCGTTGCCCACGATCTTGTCCAGGTCTTTATAGGGCCGATGGTTCAAATACAGTTCCCGGAATTTTTCAATCCAGAACGACGACTCCCCGAACAGATTCTGCTGCGGCGTCACTCCACTGGTGAAGGTCAGCCACTGCATGTCATAAGCTCCCCAGATGTTTTTGAACATGGGAAAATCCACGCCCGCGTGTGCCGCCGCAACCGGCACGACCGTTGCCAAGTGCGGGGGGAACTCCCGTAAGGTCAGCCATTGGTCATAACCGGCGTAGGAGCCACCCCACATTGCGACTTTGCCATCCGACCAAGGCTGCTTCGCCAACCACTCCACCACGTCATGGCCATCCTGGGGTTCCTGCATGAAGGGATCAAAATGACCTTCTGAGTTCCCCCGTCCTCGTACATCAACGATCGCAAACACGTAACCGTGCTGCGCGAAGTAGTACGCGCGATTGTGATAACTGTCGCTAATATAAGGGGTCAACTCGAAGATTACGGGCAGTGCTTCTTTCTGGTCCTTCGGACGGTAAATCGTGGCGTTCAATTTCACCCCGTCGCGCATGGGAATCTTCACTCCCCACGCAAAATCCACCGCTTTCGGCGGCTCCGACTCTTTCTGTTGTTCCTGCGCACATAACGGAAGGCAAAGAAAAATCAGCCATACAGCCAGACCGTGCCCCGCGATTTTCATTTGAATTCTCCCCGAATTTTATGGCTTCGATAGGACCGCTTCATTTTCGTTTGCACCTCGGGCGCCCGGCGGCTTGGTTCCCCGGTTCATTTTGGCGCCCACAAGCAAATGCTTCTTGCGAACTGCGAACCGGCAACGTTCTAATACAGCCGCTCTTGCCGCTTGAGATTTCCAAACACTCCCACTTTCGCCAGCGTAAACGAGAAGCGGTATTGATTTTCGTTGCGCACCGCTCCCAGCGCAAAGCGGCGGTATTCCACACTCAACCCGCAACAGTCCCAGTTGTAGGTCGTCTGCGCGGTCGCGTACTGCAACGATCCCAGGTTCGCGTCAAGGCCAAAGCTGGTAGCCGCGCTCAACCCGCGTTTATTCAGTTGCCCGTAGCCAAACAGCACCCGGAACTGGTTAAAATCGCAGCCGCTGCTGCTCGGACTCGGCGCATGTAGAGCGCAGTTCGTCGCCTGCGTGCCCGCGGCTGTGTCGATCACGCGCAAAAAAGCATCCCCTCCTCCGATGGTGAACAGCCCGTAATGGTAGTTCACCAGCGCCAGGCTGGAGTTGATTTGCCCCGTCTTGATGTCGTAATCCAAATCCCACTCGGTGTTCGTCCGCGGACTCGTTTCAATCCTCAGCCGCGAAATAATCGGAGCGAAGCGCCGCTCCGAATCGAGAAAGGCGATCCCCGTGAAATCCGCCGTCGTGGTGAAGACATTCCGCTCTCCCGCCACCAGCGCATTGCCGAAAGTGGGCTCGAAAAAGTATTTTTGTCCGATCTCCCAGCTCAAAATCTCACGCGGTCCTGACGCACAGGCCGGCTTATCCGGGTTGGGAGGAAGTTCCCACGGCACCGCGCCCACCTGCGGCACGCCGCCAATGGTCAGAGCGTTCATGCCCGCCGCATCGCAGTCCTGCTGGTTTGGATCAACATGCTTGGCATAAATGCGGTTCACCACCGAATACTCGATTTCATTCGTGTTCGTCAGCACATCGCTGGCGTCGAATCGCAGAATATCGGCAAAGTTATTGATCCCCGTCACATAGTCGTACTTCATGCGCGGCTCGATCACATGCTTCCATTTGCGCCCCAGCCACGGACGGTCGAAGACCCGCGACACCACCGGCGGCCGCAACTCGACAGAAGCTTCGAGTGATTTGCGGTTGAGGATATCGTTTGTCGCAATCGTCGAATTCGCCGGATTGCCTTCCTCCGTGTAGAACGTGTCCCGCAACGTCAGCGCCGGACGAAACGACCATCCCTGCCACTGCACCGGCATCACCAGCGACGGCGCCAGATCGAACCTGCCCACGATGGCCGCCGTTCGGAACCCTATTTCCCGCCGCTGCAAACCTTCGGCGGCGCTCTCGAATGACCAGTAAAGCGGCGTATTTCCTAGCTGTCGTTCTTCTCCCGAAAGAAACACGCTCGGCGTATGCAGAATCCGCACCAGTTCCGTTTGCGTAATCGCTGTGCATGGCGCGTTCACTTCCGTGTTCGGATTGCACACATCGAAGTTCTGGTAGCGCTCCGCCAACGCATTGAAATGAAACCCATTGGTCGTGTTCGAGAGAAAAATCTGCGACCGGACTTCCGAATCGATCGCCTGGGTGTAGACGTCGGTAAAGGCGATACGAAAAACAAACGAACTGAGATAGTCGATGTTGGAAACCCCGCGAAACGTTCCAAAAGGACGCTCCGCTATGAATCGCGCGTCTTCGCCTCCCTGGTTCTGCGGGGGATTGCCGATGCCGCGGTCCACCATTCCCTGGTAATTGAAATAAACATACGAAGTGTCGCTGGGACGGGCGCGAAGCTCTCCATGCTCAAACCAGCCGCGCTTCGAAAAATACTCGGCGCCCATCGTGGCGTCCATGCTGCGATTCAAGACCCAGTAAATGGCATCGCCCGCAATGTATCCCTTGGTGGATGAATTGCCGAAACTCGGAATCAGAATCCCGGTCTGCCGCTGCTCCTTCTGCACCGGAAACTCTACAAACGGAAAATAAAATACCGGCAAACCCATCAGCTCGAAATCGCTATTGTGGACTTTCGCTGTCCCATCCACTTCGATCGACATGCGCTTGGCGTTAAACAGCCACTTCGGACGGGGCAGTTCGCAGGTCGTAACCGTTCCCTGCCGCACCAGATACTGCTCCGGACCGTGCTTCTCCACGATCTTCCCGGTGAAGGCAAATGGATTGGGGCTGGTGAGCACGTAGCGCGAGTTCCTCATCCGCAATCCCACCGTTCCGATCACGCTATAAAACGTTCCCACCTGCGTGCGGACGTTATATGTTCCGTGACTCGCTTCGACATGCTCATCGTAAGGGCCGCCGTCCAGCAAGACGTGGCCTTCCAGTTCGCTCTCTCCCGTGTCCGCGTGGTACGTGATTTCGTCGCCCCGCAGAATGTAGGTGCGATAGTAAATCTCCGCGCTGCCCCTCAGATGGTAGGTCGTTCCTTCTTTTTCCTGTTCCACGGCCCGCAACATCACCGGCTCTTCCGTCTGGCCAGCCGCACTCGCCGGTAGAGCCGGAGCCGCTCCCGGAGCTTTTTCTGAGGCCGTTTCCATCGCGGCGGCAGGGGGCAGCGTCTGGCTGGTTACTATCCCGGAGGCGAGAAGCAGATGACAGACCAGGGCAGCCGTGATAAAGATTCGAGAGCGGGTGATCATGAGCAAGCGATCATGAGCGAGTGATCATTCGAGCGTGTTTCATAAAGTGTGCTTTGGGTAGGGCTCGGTTTTACAGTTTGATGAAAAATTCGGGTTTTGATTTTGCTTTGAAAGGGCGTGGCTTGAGCCGCGCCGTATCCAGCGCAGAATCAATGCGCCTTTAGCCGCTGAGCGGCGGCTGGGGCGCGCAACCGAATCTTCTGGCAATCTGTTCAACCATGCCAACCAGGCCCCCGGCTTCAGCCTCTGAGGGTCGCATTTTCTAACCGAAAGCATTTATGAAATAAGCTCCAGCAGTGACAATTAGCAGACGATCAATATCAGCGCGCATTCGCCCGCCACACGTTCTGCCAACGGGAACCAACTGACCTTAGCATGCGAGCCGCTGGCGAAGCAAAGCTGCATGGCTTCTGCCCGTTCGCACGTTGTTGCTTGGCGACCAACTGAATCCGCCTCGAAGGCGGCAGTAACGGCACCATTATTGATGACGGAATCGATGACCACCGGAATGACAAATCGCTTGACCGACGAAGATCCAAACGAAGCCCTCTGCGACGCCAACGCCGTCGAGACCACTCCTGCTTCGACTCACCGTGAGATGCCGCCGGACGCCGGCGCGAATCCCCACGCTGTAGGCGATGACATTGAAATGGGCGAGCAGGAAGACGCGAATGCCGGCTCCTGGCGCGGCGAGGTTGCCGCTCGCCTCGAGCGCTATCGCACCCGGCGCAAGCCACGTACTCCCCGCTATCCCTCGCTGCTGTTGCCCTTTGATGCGCCGGAAAGCTGGTCCCGGCCATCAGTCACCCGCGCATCGGGCGCCGCCACCGCTCCAGCGCTGCCTGAAAACGACTTCGAACTCCAATCGAACGAAGCATCAGAGCAAGTCGCGCATTCCGACCTCGCTTCTCTGCGCGATGCAGCACAGGAAGAATCTTCAGACCTGCGTCTCCAACCGGTCTCGCACCATGATTTGGCGCAGGCGCCAAGTCTTTACGGCAATGTGATCGAGTTCCCCCGCTCTGCCGCGATTCCTGTCTCCCATTCGAGCGACCTGGCTGATCCTATTCTCGATCCTGACCGTCCGCGCATCGTGGAGGCTCCCGAGATTCTGCCGCCGCCGCCTGCTTTGGGTGGAATCCTCATCGAGGCTGCGCAGCAAGACCGTGACGACCAGCCAGCCCGTATCAAATCACAATCCGCACCCCGCGCCCGTCGCGCTTTGGGCGCAGTTGTCGATGGCGCGATCATCAGCACCGCGCTCTCCACCTTCATCGCAGTTCTTCTCAGACTGAACCCCGGCCTGAGTTCCGGTCTAAGACCAATGTTGCGCCCCGCCATGAACTCTGTTCCCGGGTTGCTTCCTCTGTTCGCCGTCGCATTCACCGGAATCGCCGTCGCACTCTGGGCGGCCTATCAGTTCCTATTTGTCGTTTACAGTGGTTCCACTCCTGGACTTCGCGCCGCTCACCTCCGTATCTCCACCTCCGACGGATCGCCCGTCAATCGTCGCCGTCGCCGCTGGCGAGTACTGGCCTCGCTTCTCTCGGTCTTGTCCTTGGGTTTGGGCTATGTCTGGTGCTTCTTAGATCAGGACGGACTGTGCTGGCACGACCGCATCTCCCGCACCCAAATCCAATCGGCCACCGAAGAATAGCCTGATAGTGTGGAGACGGGCTCAGCCCAAGCCGACCCGTCAACTATAATGACCGATCGTGAACCCAGCTTCCAGCAAACCATCCAGGCATTCGACCCCCGAAGCGCATCGTCGCCTAGCCTACTTCGAACAGCGCCGCGACGAGATCGTCTCGACCATCCGCGAACTGGTAGAAATCGAATCACCCAGCGACAACAAAGCCGCCGTAGATCGCCTCGCCGAACTCGTAGCCACAAAATTTTCCCAGCTAGGCCGCAGTGTCAAAGTACAACTCCATCCCGCAACCGACTTTGGCAATCACCTGCAAGTCGATTTGCCCGGAGCATCCACCGCCAAGCCCGTGCTTCTGCTAGGCCACTACGACACTGTCTATCCCCTCGGGACGCTGGCCAAAATGCCGTGCCGCGTCGAAGGCGACAAACTCACCGGCCCCGGCGTCCTCGACATGAAATCAGGCATCGCCCTGATGCTCCACGCGGTCGCCGCTCTCCAGAATTGGCATAACAACGACTCCGCTCTGCCCCGCCCCGTGACCGTCCTTCTCGTTTCCGACGAGGAAGTCGGCAGCGACTCTTCCCGATCCCTCACCGAGTCCCTGGCCAAAAAATCCAGTGCCGTTCTCGTGCTCGAACCTTCCTACGGACGCGATGGCGCCGTGAAAACCGCCCGCAAGGGCGTTGGCGATTACCTCGTCAAAGTCACCGGAAAGTCGTCCCACGCCGGCCTCGATTTCCAAAAAGGCGTCAACGCAATCCTGGAACTGGCCCGGCAGATCGAGAAAATTTCCCGCTTCACTGACCTGAAAAAAGGCCTGACCGTCAACGTAGGCATCGTCAGCGGAGGCTCTCGCACGAACGTCGTTCCGGCCGAAGCCGCGGCTCAGGTTGACGTGCGCATCGCCCGCCTTGCAGACGCCAAGGGAATCGAGAAGAAAATGCGCAGCCTCCGTCCCTTCCACCGCAAGTGCAAAATCCAAATCACTGGAGGCATCAATCGTCCTCCTATGGAGCGCACCGCAGGCGTCGCCAAGCTCTACGATCAGGCCAAATCCATAGCGCGCGAACTGGGATGGAAGCTGACCGAAGCTGCTGTCGGCGGAGGCTCCGACGGAAATTTCACCGCCGCCCTCGGCATCCCCACACTGGACGGCCTCGGCGGCGTTGGCGACGGAGCGCATGCCGCCCACGAACACATCCTCATCTCGGAATTGCCCCGTCGCGCCGCTCTGCTGGCCAGCCTTATCGAAGCCGCATGATTACAAAGGTTTGCCGCGGTGTGACGCAATTCACAGGTGCCTGTGACGAACAGCACAGTCAGCTTTGACCGCGGGGTCCACACTAACCTAGAATTCAATTTGGGGTAGTTTGCATGGATCGCGCCCGTCAGGGGTGCCGGGCAACCCCATGGAGGCTTTATGGGTGAGGGACTGTTTCAACCGCTGCATATTTTGTTGATCATCGGTATCGCGCTGTTGCTCTTTGGCCCCAGCAAATTTGCTGACTTGGGCAAAGGCCTGGGCGAAGGCATTCGGAATTTCAAGACTTCCATGAAAGATCCGGAAGAGAAACCAAAAGAAACGCCCAAGCCGCCAACCGCATAGCGCTTTGTGTGGCGCGGGCGCCCTCGCCCGCGTGCCGTCAGCGCCAACGACATCCTGGATGAGATGCCTGCCGCTAGTAGCGCAAGCTCTCAGGTTTTACTGGCTACCGGCAACTGCTTTCCCCCAGCATGCGCCACACCAACGCCACCGGCAGCCCAACCACATTGCTGTAGTCCCCCTCAATGCGAGGAATCCATCGCGAAGCAATGCCCTGGATCGCGTAAGCTCCAGCCTTGTCCATCGGCTCGCCGCTGGCAACGTAGTCGGCGATCTCCTGCTCTGAAATTTTGCTGACGGTAACGAGCGTCGTTTCACTCGCGACGAAAGGCTCGCCGCTGGAAACCAGACAGACCCCCGTAATCACCTGATGCAGCCGTCCCGATAGCATGCGCAGCATACGCGCAGCGTCCGATGCATCGCAGGGCTTACCCAGAAGTTCCCCATCAACCACCACCACGGTGTCGGCTCCAAGCACAGTGTCGCGTGGACGTTGACCCGCAACCGCCAGCGCCTTCTCCCGCGCCAGTCGCTCAGCACAATCCTTTGCGGATTCTCCCGGCAGCGGGTCTTCCACGATATCCGCGGGTTGCACCTCGAAAGAAATGCCCGCATTGCGCAACAATTCCTGGCGGCGCGGCGAGCCGGATGCAAGAACTAACATGGGGTTATTGTACGAGGCTTCATCGTGTGCGTTGCCCAGCGGGTGCAGCCGCCATGCACCGGCATCAATTCGACACGGGTAGATCCCGTTCCGTCGGGTCATCGGGAACTTCGCCGAACAGAGCTCCGTATCTACAAGTCGAGGAAGCACCTTGATGAGGAAAATTGTGGTATTTCTGGCAGCGCTGGCGATCTCGACAGTCTCTTGGGCTCAATCGGATGCGCACCCTGAGATTCTAGTGCTCGGCACCTATCACATGTCGAACCCGGGACGCGATCTCCACAACATGCAAGCCGATGACGTCCTGTCGCCGAAGCGCCAGCAGGAAATCGCGCAGCTGATCGAAGTGTTGAAGCGGTTTCATCCCACGAAGATCGCGATCGAAGCGGATACCGGAAGCGAAAAAGTGCAACACGAATACTCCGATTACCTCGCCGGAAAGTACACGCTTTCGCGCAACGAGACCAATCAAATCGGCTACCGCCTGGCTAAGGAACTTGGCCATCACGCCATCTATCCGGTCGACACCGAAGGAGATTTCCCTTGGCAACGCGTCGTGAACTATGCCAAAGCGAATAACCGCTCCGCAAAGTTCGATGCGATCAATGCCAGCATGGGCACCCTGGTCAAGGAGCAGGACGACTTCTTGCAATCGCACACTGTGCTCGAAACTCTGGAGTACATGAATTCCGACGCCAAAGCGGCCAGTGACGTGGCCTTCTACTACTCCCTCGTTCAATTCGGGGATCCTGATGAATACGCCGGACCCGACCTGCTGGCGGCATGGTTTCAGAGAAATATTCGCATCTACAACAACATCGTCCAGTTGATCGCTTCGCCCAACGAGAAAATTCTTGTGATCTATGGAGCCGGCCACCTTGGATGGCTACAGCAGGATATCGCGAATGACGCGACCGTGAAGTTGCGAAGGCTTGCCGATTTGACGCGGAAGCAATGATTACTCCAGAGCGTCCGGCTCAATCGAAGTAGTCTTCTCGCAGGAGGCGCTTCTCCCAGTGCTTCTTCGCCCACGCTTGGAACTCTTGCCACCTGCGGGCGGGAGGCCCTTCTCGCGCTGCGAGAAGGTGATTGGATGAGAGCGAAGGCGCCTCTTAGTCATCCAAGGGGTCCGCTCTACACGAACGGCCTGTCGTTACCGCCGGCTGGCGAGGCTTGTCCCCGACAGGGTAAGGGGTTCGGCGAATTCGACCGTGGGACAACTCCAGCCTGTGGAAAACATTGTGGATGTTATGGACGGGTGCGGCGGTCAGGCCGAGCCATGGCGAAGGGATAGGTATTTCCGTGGCGTTTCGGACTCTCTAAGGCTATGTTTCTAAGTTGGTTAACGGTTGTTGACCGGAAACCGGACGGAAATGCTTGCGAATCAGCACTTTCGTCACAAAATGTGAGATTTGCACATTATTCATAGGGGCGCAACCTTATGGTCGACCGTGACGATTCGGGCTTTCCGCGGGGAACGCTTCCCGGGGCCGACTCCAACCGCGAAAGGTGGACCGTCGCGGCTGCTCGCAGGGTTTCGGAATCCCCTTGTCGCGGGTTCGCACGGGCTCGCGTCGATTGCAAAGTCTTTCATCTTGACGGGGCCGCGCAGTATGGACAAAATGAGTTGATTGTCGCCCGCGTTTAGGTTTCCTCCCTTCCCGACAAAAGGCGACCCGCGGTAGGTGCCCGTTTCACGTCGAGTAGGCCTGTGACGGCCCAATTCTAACCAGGAAAGCTATAACAACCAGACATTCCCATGCGTGGAGGAACAATGCGATTCTGTAAAATGAGCTTCAGCAAACTCTCTTCGGCGGCGTTCGGAGCCGCGATCGTAGTCATTCTGATGATGTGCGCGAGCGGTTCAGCCTCTGCGGCGGCCTGCACAGACGCCTCCTTCAAGGGGGTTTACTCAATCTTCACTAGCGGATTCTTCAATGCCGAACCGGTGGCCAATGTTGGCCAAATCACGGCCAGCGGCACCGGTACGCTGAGCGGAACCCTCAGCCACAGCGAAGGGGGAATTCAGTACACCGGCTCGATTTCCGGAACCTACACCGTGGCGAAGAACTGCACCGGCACTCTCACCTTTACGCAAGGCACGTCCACTTACAACTATAGCTTTGCGCTCGACAACAGCAACAAGGCGTTTCAAGGCATTGAGACCGACCTGGGCGCAACCGTCGCCGGGTTCTTGGAGCCACTGAGTACTGCGACCTGCGGGTTGAGCGACCTTTCGAAAACCTACGCGTTCAGTTCGTTCGGCGCGGAAAGCGGCGTCGGGGCGGTTTCTTATGTCGGGCAACTGGCGCTGGATGGCAAGGGAGACGTCACCGGAACCATCACGGTCAGCACGAAAGGGACCATCGATCCGGGAGTTGCAGTTACGGGGTCTTATACCCAAGGCTCCAACTGCATCGGCACCCTGACGCTCGCTCCCAAGGGATTCTCCACCCTGAATTTCGCGACCTACGCGGTCAACGGGAACAAAGAACTCTTGATGGAGCAAACCAACAGCGGCGCAACGGTTGGAGGCAACATCCAATAAATTGTCCTGAAAAGATGAAAGGGCGGCGGGCATTGTTGCCCGCCTTTTCTTGCGTCATAATGCCAGTCAAGCAGTCCGCAGAGACGCTAACGTCACATGCAGCTGTGACGCCCCTCATGGCATAGACGCTCGCCAATTCATACCCTTGTACAGAAAGGAGGAAACTGGATGTCCTCCTAGGTTGAGTCAGCGTGTCTGCGGAGAGCGCTGGCGTTCCTTACTTCCAGCCCCGCCGCGCACGCGAATGTTTACCTTCACGCTTTCGAACAGGTTATCGCACCATGTTTGTGCGGCCTAACCTCCCATGATGGAGAAACTCTTATGCTGCATCTCGATACTGGCAACACAGGTTTCATGATTCTATGCACCAGCCTGGTCATGCTGATGACACCCGGCCTCGCCTTCTTTTACGGCGGCCTGGTCGGGCGTAAGAACGTCCTCGCCATCATGATTCAGAGCTTTGTCTCGATGGGCTGGACGACGGTGATCTGGTATCTCTATGGCTATTCGCTGTGCTTCAGCGGCGACTGGCACGGGGTCATCGGCAACTTTCACAATGCCTTTCTGCGAGGTGTCGATCTCAATACACCGTCGCCTAATAACACGATTCCGGCGTTCGTGTTTATCGCGTATCAGATGATGTTTGCGATTATTACGCCAGCGCTGATTTCGGGCGCCTTCACCAACCGGGTCACGTTCAAGGCGTACATGCTGTTCCTTACCGGCTGGCTCACGTTTGTTTATTTCCCGTTTGTGCATATGGTCTGGGGCGGAGGCTTTCTGCAGAAATGGGGCGTGCTGGACTTCGCTGGCGGCATCGTGGTGCACAACATCGCGGGCATTGCGGCATTGGCCTCCGTACTATATGTGGGGAAGCGCCACACCGCTGACCGCGGACCGCACAGCATACCGCTGGTCGCACTGGGAACGGGCCTGCTCTGGTTTGGATGGTACGGATTTAACGCGGGCAGCGAAATGAGAGTCGACTCCGTGACCGCGACCGCGTTTCTCAATACGGACGTGGCTGCTTCGTTTGCGGCGGTCGCCTGGCTGTTTGTGGCGTGGATCAACGAGAAAAAGCCGAAACTTCTGGGCTTGCTGACCGGAGCGGTGGCCGGACTCGCGACGGTTACTCCCGCGGCAGGATATGTTTCTCCGAGCACGGCAGTCATCATCGGCATCGTGGCCGGCGTGGTTTGCTATTACGCGGTCGAGATGAAGAACAAACTGCATTGGGATGACGCGCTCGATGTGTGGGGAGTGCATGGAGTGGGCGGATTTCTCGGCATCGTGATGCTGGGAGTTTTCGCGAACAAGGAGTTTAATCCCGCGGGCGCGAACGGTTTGCTCTATGGCGACCCAACGTTCTTGCTGAAACAGGTTGTCGCGGTGACTTTCTCGTCGGTGTGGGCATTTGTGTTCACCTACGCGATGTTGCGCATCATCGATGCCTTCACGCCGGTGAAAGTCGACGAGTTAAGCGAGGCATTGGGTCTGGATGAATCGATCCACGGCGAACATGCCTACGAAGAAACCGAGCACGATCTGGTGCACGCGAACATGCGGTAACTGCGCGGAGAAGAAGCCCCAAGGGTTGCGCGGTTCTGGAATCCTATCCTAACGTCGCAAAAAGCGCGACGTTAGGATAGGGAACCCCGGGTCCGAGATTGGCACTTGCCCCTCTACTTCAGCGACGCCATGTCGATGACAAAGCGATACTTCACGTCGCTTTTCAGCAGGCGTTCGTAAGCTTTGTCGATCTGTTGAATTTTGATCTGCTCGACGTCGGAAGTAATGCCGTGTTCACCGCAGAAATCCAGCATCTCCTGCGTCTCGCGTATCCCGCCAATCGTGGAGCCGGCAAGCTGCCGCCGCTTCATAAGCAGGCCAAAGCCCAGCACCGGCGAGGGAGTTGGCGGCGCTCCGACGAGGGTCATCGTGCCGTCTACTTTCAGCAGATTGATATAAGCATTCAGGTCGTGCTCGGCGGAGACCGTGTCCAAGATGAAGTCGAAGCTGCCGGCGTGCTTTTGCATCTCGGCACCGTTTTTGGAGACAACAACTTCGTGAGCCCCGAGACGCAGCGCATCCTGCGTCTTGTTTGGAGAAGTCGTAAACAACACCACATCCGCGCCAAACGCATGGGCGAATTTCACTCCCATGTGACCGAGGCCGCCCAGACCCACGATGCCGACTTTCTGGCCCTTCTTCACATGCCAGTGCCGCAACGGCGAGTAGGTGGTGATGCCGGCGCACAGCAACGGAGCGGTAGCGGCCAGATCGAGCCCCTGTGGGACGCGCAGCGCGAAGGCTTCGGTGACGACAACGCTCTCCGAATAGCCGCCGTAAGTGACACCCCCTAGCTGTTTGTCTTCACCGTTGTAAGTGAAGGTTGCGGGACCATCGCAAAACTGCTCTTCCCCAGCTCGGCAACTCGCGCAAACGCCGCAGGAATCCACCAGACAGCCGACCGCGGCGATGTCGCCTTCTTTGAATTTCTTGACCGCGCTGCCCGCCTTCACCACCCGGCCAACGATTTCATGCCCTGGCACGCAGGGATAAACCGTGGGCATGACGCTAACCCACTCGTTGCGAACCGTATGCAGGTCCGAGTGGCAGACGCCGCAGTAGAGAATTTCGATCTGGACATCCTGAGAGCGGAGGGCGCGACGCTGGATGAAGCCGGGCCCGAGCGCAGAGGTTGCGCTCTGAGCGGAATAGACTTTTGCACGATAGGTTTTCTGGGTGTTCGATTCCTTTTCATCCTTCAGTACTGCAGTGTCGTTCATAAACAATATTTCTCCTTCACAATTCTTTCACAGTTGTCTGGCGCTGACCTTATCGATAGGACGGCGGCAATGGATTGCGGTCCAGAAATTGGCGTTGGTGCCAATATGGATAGACGACCTGGGGCTCGCTGGCCTTGTCCAGGTGTTCAACCTGTTGGATGGTTAACGTGAAATTGGGCGTGGCGAGGTTGTCACGCAGTTGTTGTTCATTGCGGGCGCCGATGATGACGCTGGCAACGGTTGGCTTGCGAAGCAACCAGTTAAGAGCCACCTGCGGCACGGTCTTGCCGGTCTCGGCGGCGACCGCATCGAGGGCGTCCACGACTTTGTAGAGATATTCGTCTGCTACCTGTGGGCCCATCTCCGCAGTCTTATGCAAGCGGCTCACGGCTGGAAGTGGCTGACCCCGGCGGATTTTGCCGGTGAGACGGCCCCATCCAAGGGGGCTCCACACCAGAGCGCCCAAATTTTCCGAGTAGGCCTGCGGCATCAACTCCCATTCATATTCGCGGCCAATGAGCGAATAGTAAACCTGATGGGCAACATACCGGGCCCAACCGTAGCGATCACTAAGATCCAGCGCCTTCTGCAGATGCCATCCCGAAAAGTTCGAGGCCGCGATATAGCGCACCTTACCTTCGCGCACAAACTGGTCGAGCGTGCTCAAGGTCTCTTCAATGGGAGTGAGCGCGTCGAAGCCGTGCATGTGATAGACATCGACATAATCAGTCTGAAGACGCTTCAAACTGGCTTCGATTTGACGCGTCAAATGGGAGCGCGAAGAACCTACATTGTTGGGCCCGTCTCCGAATTGAAAGGTTGCCTTGCTCGAAAGCAGAACGCTTTCGCGCGGCAGGTGCTTGATCGCCTGACCCAAAACCTGTTCGGAGAGGCCATACGAGTAAATGTCGGCGGTGTCGAAAAAGTTGACGCCAGCCTCCATGCAGACATCGACGAGGCGCGTGGCCTCGGGTACGCCGGTTTCGCCCCAGGCGCGGAAAAATTCATTTCCGCCGCCGAAGGTCCCTGTACCGAAACAAAGCACCGGCACTTTCAGACCACTTCTTCCTAGTTGTCGAAATTCCATAGAGTCCTTGACGGTTCGCAATTGCGAGAAGTCGCAAGGATTTTAGCGCTATTGGTGCAGACTGTGCGAATGGCGCTGTCGCGGCCGCGCGACGCCGCCTCGTGAGACGCGACACACCGGGTGTAAACTCACGTTGATCTGAAAAACGGAGGCGAAGGAATTGTGAAGAAGATCGCATTGGCTATCTTGCTGCTGACCTCGTTGTTCGCATGGGCCGGAGGCGAGCCCAACCCGGCCGAGCATACCGTCAACGTCCATGTAAGTGCGGCGAGCAAAGATGTCAAAGGCAGCTTGATATTAGACGTCATCATTGACGGAAAGAAGTATCAGCTCTCGGGGGGTGTGGGCGGAATGCTTTTGGCCCTCGGCGACTACAAGGCGAAGCTGGTCAAGAACGAGCACAAAACCGCGTACAGTTCGTACCAAGTCTATGAGTTCTTGTTTCCCGACAAGAAGACCTAGCAGTTCGTAGTCATCGGGCAATCGGAGTGACCGCGTTGCTCGCAGTTACGGCCGGTTCGGAATCTTGGTCATGCAGTCAACACGCCCATTCACTCCGTCCGCGGTCTTCTCCACCGAGAAGTGAAATCCCAGCTGGCTCTCAAACTTGACTGGCGTTCCCTTGAGCAAATAAGGAACAAAGCGAAAAGTTTTCAACGCTTCCTTGCTGGCGTCAACCAGCAGAGGATCACCTTCGACCGGCACACTCCATATTATTTTTCCAGTTTCATCGGCCTCGATCTTAAAAACGACATCGCCTTGAATTCCCTTCATCATCGCTTCGTCGGAATATACCGGCATGGTTTTCTGTTTCACCAAGCCAAGCATCACTGCAGTCGAAATGCGAACGCGCGGACTAACCGGCTGTGCCTGGTTGGCGGGAGCTTGCCCCGAAGCGGAAGGCTCGTTTTGAGCAAATGCAATCGCCGCGCAACACGCAACGAGCATCACTACCATTCTGACTCGCGACATGGAACCTCCGTCGGCCTTGCTTGCTGCGGCTTTTCTTGAGGCAGTCTTCCTACTAAGAAACCTTATCCGCTGCCTTCGCCGACTTTGAGCACCGCGAGAAATGCTTCCTGCGGAATGTCGACGCGGCCGATGCGCTTCATCCGCTTCTTGCCTTCTTTTTGCTTTTCGAGGAGCTTGCGTTTGCGGCTGATATCCCCGCCGTAACACTTGGCGATCACGTTCTTGCGGATCGCCGGAACCGTCTCACGGGCGATGATTTTCGCTCCAATGGCCGCCTGAATCGCGACTTCAAACATCTGGCGCGGGATCAGTTCTTTCATCTTGGCTGCCAGTGCGCGGCCGCGATCGTAAGCAAAATCGCGATGGATAATGGTCGAAAGCGCATCGACCGGCTCGCCGGCGACCATGATGTCGAGCTTGGCCATCGGAGAGACCCAGTTGCCGGAAAGATGATAGTCGAGCGATGCATAGCCGCGAGATACCGACTTCAGCCGGTCGTAAAAATCGAGCACGATTTCATTCAGCGGCAGTTCATATTGCAGCATCACGCGCGACGAACTGACATATTCAAAACTCTTCTGCTTGCCGCGCTTCTCTTCGACCAGCTTCAGAATTCCGCCGACATATTCTTCGTTGGTAAGGATCACTGCGAGAATCACAGGTTCTTCGACTTTAGCGATTTCGCTCACGTCGGGCCAGCGCGAAGGATTATCCACTTCGATCACTTCGCCGTCGGTCTTGGTGATCTGGTAGCGCACGCCGGGAGCTGTCGTGATCAGGTCGAGATTGTATTCGCGCTCCAGACGTTCCTGGATGATCTCCATGTGCAGCAGGCCCAGAAAGCCGCACCGGAAGCCGAATCCGAGCGCCACGGAACTTTCGGGCTCGAAGAAGAACGACGAATCGTTCAGCTTTAATTTTTCCAGCGCCTCGCGCAGTTGCGTATGTTCGTGCGCATCGACCGTGTAGAGTCCGGCGAAAACCATGGGTTTGATTTCTTCAAACCCCGGCAACGCCTGGAGCGACGGCCGATCGTCGTCGGTGATGGTGTCGCCGATCTTTGTGTCGGCGACATCTTTGATGTTCGCAACGATGAATCCAACTTCGCCCGCCACCAGTTCGTCGATCTCAACGGGCTTGGGGGTCAGTACGCCCAGGGTTTCCACCTGATAGACGCGTCCGTTGGACCACAAGCGAATTTTCTGCCCCTTGCGCAACCTGCCTTCGAACACGCGCGCCAGCACCACCACGCCGCGATACGGATCGAACCAGGAATCAAACAGCAGCGCCTGCAGATGTCGCTCCGGCGATCCCTTCGGCGGCGGAACGCGCTTCACGATCGCTTCGAGAACATCCGGCACGCCCAAACCCGTTTTCGCGCTGATCAGCAGAGCATCGGTAGCATCAAGGCCCACGGCGCTTTCGATCATTTCTTTCGTGCGGGGAACGTCCGCGCTCTGCAAATCGATCTTGTTAATAACCGGGACGATTTCGAGGCCGTGGTTGATGGCGAGATACGAGTTGGCAAGCGTTTGAGCTTCGACGCCTTGCGAAGCATCGACCACGAGCAACGCGCCTTCACAGGCAGCCAGCGAGCGCGAGACCTCATAAGAAAAATCGACGTGACCGGGCGTGTCAATCAGGTTGAGCTGGTAAATCTGGCCGTCCTGCGCGGGGTAGAGCATGCGGACGGCATGCGCCTTGATGGTGATGCCGCGCTCGCGCTCGAGGTCCATCGAGTCGAGAACCTGCTCCTGCATTTCGCGCATGGCGAGCGATCCGGTCAGCTCCAGCAAGCGGTCGGCAAGCGTTGATTTCCCGTGATCGATGTGAGCAATGATCGCAAAATTTCGGATGCGAGAAGCTTCCATGCGGATACCTCGATTTTAGCAGGGTGCGAGGGGCACAAGCCGGACAAGGATTGAACAAGGATTAGATCCTTGCTGTACTGCGAAACATATCGTTATGGCTAAAGTTACGAGCAAACTGCAGCTTACGCTGCCAAAGACACTCGCCGCGCAGTAAAAAATTCGTCCGGGAGACGATCTGGACTGGCTACCGGCCGGCGAGGCGATTCGGGTTGGAAAGCGATCGACCTCCTCATCCCGCAGAGCGAACGCTGCCACTCTCCGTCAACGCCTCCGACTCTTTGAACAGGCGTCGGCCCGCCAGGAAAAACGGACCGCTGCATTCCGCGAGAAGCACGCGTTCGCAGCCCAACCCTTAAACCGCGGTTGGACAAGGGAGGATCTTTACGATCGTGGCCTTCCTCGTTGATACAAATGTGCTCGTCCATCGTTTTGATGCTCGTTACCCGGAGAAGCAGCGAATTGCGCGTGATGTTCTGCATCGGGGACTCCTCGATGGCTCTGCCGGAATTCCGCACCAGGCGCTGATCGAGTTTGTGTCGGTAGTAACACGGATAAGAGTCGGCTCCGATTCCCTCCTATCCTTGGACGAAGCGAGCCATGAAATGGGCGAGCTCATGATGCAGTTTCCCATCCTTTATCCGAATGCTGCGGTTGTTCATTCAGCTTTCTTAGCAGCGGCGGCGTATCGGATTTCCTGGTTCGATGCCAAGGAGTGGGCCTACGCCCAACACTATGGCTTGGACGAGATCGTCTCTGAGGATTTCGAAGATGCGCGGCGGTACGGCAGCGTCCGGATTCGGAATCCATTTCGCCGTGGGTGACTTGGCCAGCCGAATGGGGGAGGAGCTTGACCAGTTGATCATTCACACACAGTACGTGGTATTTCCTTAGTGTGCGGCCGCCGATCGCGAGAGCAGTTTTTCGCTTACCGACGATGTCGTTGTTTCCGCGCCGTGCTCGAAATATCGTTGATAGCTGCGGTACATGAGCAACATTACCGGAAGCGCCGCGAGCGGAGCTTGCCATCCGACGTGTTGGCTCACGACTGTGACCATCGAGGTCACGCCCGTGCACGCGACATAGTACGGGAACGACAGGTGGACGATGCTCGACCAGATCCGCATCATGCCTGAACCCTCGGTGATGGCAATGATGGTTGCCACAGGCAGAGTATTGAGCAGGAAGAACATGCTGCCTGCCGCAATCAACGCCACCGACCCGGAGCGATGCATCGCAACCAGCTTGTCATTATGTAACAGCATCGCGGCTGCGCCCGCGGATAAGACGATGGTGCTGGCGTTGAAGACAACTTTCACCGGCTGAAATTTTCCGCCGCGTTTGGGAATACTCTGCAACGTCGCGGAAACCAACGCCACCACCATCGCTTCGAATAAACTTAATTGCGCCGCCGCAATCAGCATGAACGGCAGATTGACCGACATGGTGCCATCGATGCCAGGCAACTTCACCCTTGTGCGCGATGTGACCGCGCCCAGCAGCAGAAGTGCCGCGAACTGGTACTGGTGGAGCGCGGTGATCTTGAGCACGCTGCCGCCGAGTAAGCCCAGAGCGCTGATCGCGATCGTCGTTATGAATGCGGTTGCGAGTCGTGAGTTTTTCATGAGGTCAGCTCCTTTCCTGGTAAGTAGGACTCGCAACTATTTCTCGCCAAAGTAGGTGACGGTGGCAGCATCTGCGGTGGCCGATAAACTGGCCGTCGGAGCAGACGTACCCCAGACAACGCTGTATCCTGCGACCGTCGACGTTCCCCAGACCACCGAAGATCCCGACAATACCGACTGTCCATCTTCCGTTCCTGCGATCACCGATGTTCCCCATACGATCGAGGTGCCCCAGACGACGGAGGTGCCCCAGACGATCGATGAATTCGTAACCACATAGACCTGGCCGCTTTTGTTCACGGCAACCGCGGGCGATTCCGCAACGCCGATGCTCGACGAAGTCGTATCAGTATTGTTTAATGCCGCCTGGATGTCGACGTACCCAGCGCCGACGGTGAAGATGTCGTAGTAGTCCGTGTAGGAGATGCCGGTCACGGGATCAACCGCCGTGCTCGATCTCGGGAACGTCTTATAGGCGGTCTTCATGAGGCGCGCCTTAATTTGGTCGGGCGTCAACGAAGGGTTCTTCTGCAGTAAAAGAGCCGCTGCGCCGCTCACTACCGGAGTCGCCATGCTGGTGCCGCTCAGGATGAAGTAAGTCGAAGAAGAAGCTGTCCCGCCCGTCGTGCTGTAATAGTCCATCGGAACCTGGTCTTGAGGGAACAGCGTGTAAATCGCCGCGCTCGTAGATGCCAGTGTGGACACGATGAGATTGCCCGGGGCCACCAGGTCGGGCTTTACGATGTGGTCGATCATGGTCGGCCCTTTTGAGCTGTAGCTGGCAATGAGGTCGTCGGCGCGTGTCGCGGTCCCTTCCGGCTTCATGGCGCCAACCGTGATCACATAAGGATCGTTGCCGGGCGCCGTAATCGTGCCATATCCATTGGTTTTGAAGGAATTGTCGCGACCGTCGTTTCCGGCAGCAACCACGACCACGATCCCCGCTTTCCATGCCGCTTCCACCGCCTGGCAGAGCGGGTCCACCGTGTAGCTTTCAAAAACCGGACGGCCGAGCGACACGTTCATAACCCGGACGTTATATGTGCTCTTTAAGCTAATTGCCTGCTGGATGCCGGCGATCACGATGCTGTCGGTGCCGCTTCCCAGTCCATCCAACACGCGGAAGCTGAGCAAGTTGGCGTTGGGAGCAATCCCCATGAAAGTCTTGGTGTAATTCGCCCCGGTCGAGTTTGATCCGTCGCCAGCCAGGATGCCTGCTACGTGCGTGCCGTGTCCGAACGCGCCGTTGACTCCATCGTTGTTGAAATTTGCGCTGTAGACGAGGCGCGATACTGTCGGATTGGAAAAATCGCCCTGGTCGGTGATTCCGCTGTCGATGACCGCGACGCCGATGCCGCTGCCGTCAAGTCCGGCCGACCATGCATAGGGTGCGTTCACGGCCTGATCGTAGAAATCGGTGGTCGTGGAGGTTTGAGAAACTTGATTATCGACCGAAACATGGGCGACATTCGGATTGCTCTCCAAAGCTGCGAGGGAACTAGCCTGAATCGTCATCGCTACGGCGTTGATTACGGACAATTTCCGGGGCGAGATCCCCCTTTTCGCCATGGATTGCGCCTGTGTTAGAGTCTGAGCGGTCAGAGTACGATACTGAACAATCACGTTGACCCACTGACTTTTAGACACGCCCGCGAGCTGCGGCGATAGCTTGCTGGGAGCGGCGGTGGCCGACGCTATGCTTGCCCCTACTAACACGCTCGCCAAGGCCAAATACCGAAACGCTGAAGTTACCCTGCTCAGTCGCTGCATACTCTATCGTTCTCCTCGCTCCCAACGGAAGCGCTTCGCAACAGGGTAAGTGCAACCGCGAGGCCAGACTCTCGGACCTTAATCTGTTTGCAATGAAGCAGTTACGGGCCATGGAGAGGCGCCTGCCCGGGACAAATTGTCTCTCCGCGCATGCTGCGGGACAATGTGGCCTGATCCGAGTGAAGCTCGCGGCAACCGATATTGGAGGATGGGAGGAAGGGGCGGGATGAAAAAGACCGGCGCAAGAGGTTAGTCCGCCACCGCGGTGGATCGCCGCCCGAGCGCCAGTTTCAAGGTCGGAGAAATGGATGGCTAGGATCAGCCTTTCGTTTGCAGCCGAATGGTAACGGGCGCGCCCTCGAATATCATGGCGGTTTCCATCGACGTGCCTTCGGCCATCGAGCGGAAACAATACTCCTCTCCGCTCACCACGGTTGGCACACTCAACATGCAGTGTTCATCGGTTCCGGCGAGTTTATTCTTGAAGTTTCCCGCGATCATGTTGCAGATTTCACCGAGAGCATCCGCCACCTGGTCTTCGGACGCGGCCGTCTCGCCCAACATGCTCTTGGCTAGGCCGCCCGCGGTCTTCGCGTCACAGCAAACCGTCAGAATTCCGCACAGGGCCCCGGCCAAACCCACCATGGCAGTGAATTCCGAATTGGGCTCATGGGCAGATGCCGTGACCGGCTTAACCCGGCAACCCAGCATGATCTCGAAAACTTCTTCCACCGCCAGTTCAAGAACCGGAAGCCAGTTCTCTTCATGCGAGCGGGCCGCAAATGAAGTATCTGTGCTCATGCTTTCCTCCCGAGCACGGGCAGCACGTGCTCTTTGACCTGTTCCGGTGTGAACGGTTTACGGATGTATCCGCGAGCGCCCGCAGTCAAGGCCTGAACCACGTGCGACTCACTGCCTTCGGTGGTAATCATTACGATCGGCACGCCTTTTGCGCTTTCCACCGAGGGCACCTGGCGGACAAACTCCATGCCATCCATAACCGGCATGTTGATATCGCACAGGATGAGATCAACCTCGTTGTTGTGCAGCGCGGTGAGGGCTTCGGCTCCATTGGAGGCTTCCACAACCTTTTCCAGTTCAATGCCCGCCTGGCGCAGCGAGCGCTCGACAATTTTGCGCATCACTGAGGAATCATCGACAATGAGCGCTCGTATCTTATCCATAAGTTCCACCACTCTCCGGTTGCGCCGTCAGCTCGCGAAACGGCGCTCCGTATTTTCCGCCCGACGTGACTTACATCGGCGGTTCGATGCCGCGCTTTAGTGAGCAGAATCCAGAAGCTTCGCTGGTTAGGGCGAAACCTGAGGGTTACTCGTGGATTGGCTCCGAAGACATCCTCCCATTAACCGCGCGGCCCGTAGAGCTGCTTTTGCTCGGGGGTAAACTCCATAAAGTGCTGATTCGGCAATGTTTGCGCTAGATGAATCTGGAACTTTCCGGTTCGACCAAGGAATTTGGGCGGTTCTGGCCGATCTCGCAAAGCCAATAAAGAAGGGGATTTCGACACGTCCAAACTCCGCGTATAATCAGGGCAAGCACCCTCCCCCTGCAACCGACAACAACGGACAATCACGGGAATTTAGCGGATATTCAGGATGGGCGACAGCTCCGTACGTCAAATCAACAATCGCAGGCTCGACTCCTGGAAGGAGATTGCCGCCTTCTTTGACCGCGACCAGCGCACTGTTCGCCGCTGGGAGAAGGAGCGGGACCTGCCGGTCCACCGGGTTCCGGGCGGAGGGCGCGGAACCGTCTTCGCCTACACCGACGAACTCAAGGAGTGGCTGAAAGGCCGGGCAGGCGAACTCGAGGCCGCCGAATTCGAAAGCATTCGGTCCGCTACGGAGGGCGATCTTGCGGGCAGCCAGGTTGCCAACGTTGAGAGCGAGACCACCCCCGACCCCGCCTTGTCTCGTCCAGCCGTGGGGGTTGTGGAAGGGCAAAGGCCAATCGCCTTGCCTCCGCCGTTTTTAGATCGGAGATCAAACTCCTTCCCGGCCATGCATTCGTTGGCGAGGATCGTGATTTGGCTAGCACCTTTAATCGTGGTCGCTGGTCTGATCGCCGTGTTTTCATCCAGCCATCGCGAACCCCACTATAAGAAAGCTCTGGCGGCCCCGCACGCGCCCAATCCAGAAGCGCAAGAGTTATATCTCAAAGGGGAGTATCACTGGGCCAAGCGCACGCCGGAAGATTTGAATAAGGCGGTCGACTACTTCACGCAGTCGATTGTAAGAGACCCCAGCTACGCGCAAGCCTATGTGGGCCTTGCCGACTGCTACAACCTGCTCCGCGAGTTCAGCGTCATGCCTTCGGATGAGGCTTATCCTCGCGCCCTCGCGGCTGCCCAAAAGGCGGTGGAACTCGATGACAGTTTGCCAGGAGCCCACACGTCTCTCGCCTTCGCGATGTTTTACTGGAATTGGGATCCTGTCGCCGCCGAACGGGAGTATAAGCGCGCGCTCGAACTCGATCCGAATTTCGTCCAGGCCCATCACTGGTACGCGACATTCCTGCTGACGTCGCGACGCTATCCCGAGGCCCTCGACCAAATTGAGCAAGCCCGCAAGCTCGATCCTTCTTCCACAACGATTCAGGCGGACAAGGGTTGGATTCTGTTTGACGCGGGACGAAACAACGAAGCCTTCGCGCTCCTTAAGCAGTTGGAATCCACGGACCCAAATCTCGCGACCACGCACAGTTATCTGGCGAGACTCTACTTCGACCGCAAGGATTACGAGAATTTCTTTCACGAATCCAAAGAAGCCGCGAGACTGCGCCACGACGACGAAGGGCTCGCTTTGGCCAATGCCGCGGAAGAAGGTTTCAACGCCGGCGGTTTAGAGGGCATGCGCGAAAGCATGCTCCCGGTGCAAAAGGAGATGGTCGGCCGCAATCTGGGTTCGGCGTATGACTTGGCCGCAACTTACGCTTTGCTGGGAAAGAAAGAAGAGGCAGTGAAGTATTTGCAGGCGGCGTATGAGAAGAGGGATAGTGGCTTGCTCTATCTGAGCAGAAACCCCGACTTCAACAACTTGCATGACGACATGGTCTACCGGGAAATCACCGATCGCATCGGAGAAAAGCTGTCCAGACCGCAACCCTGAATATTGATCCCTTGAATTCCATTTGTAATTGGTGATTTGTAAAAAATTGCAATTTATCAATTCTTGACCCAATCCTCTCTTTATCTCCCCCGAAATCCGTTATTCTTAGAGTAGGCATATGACACTGCTGGACGCTCCTATCTACGATGCCGCTAAAGCCCGCCGGCGCAAGATCGCGATTGTGGCGGTCATTGTGGCCGTGATCCTGCTGGCGGCGTTCGCCTGGCTGTATCGCAACTGGCCCGAGGAGCATGCAGTCGACAGGTTCTTCACCGCTTTGCAACACCAGCAGTTCGAGGCCGCCTACGGCATCTATTTCAACGATCCCACTTGGCTGCGGCATCGGGAGAAATATTCGCAGTACACTTACGCTGACTTCTATCGCGATTGGGGTCCGGGCGGCGAGTGGGGACTGATCAAGTCCCACAAGATTTATGGATCGGCCAATACCAAAAACTTTGGCGGAGGCGGTGTGGTGGTCGAAGTCATCGTCAACGAACGCAGCGAACACGCGCGTATGTTCGTGGAGAAATCGGACAAGACGCTCACTGTCTATCCGTACTAGCTGACGGCGGGAACCAGGTTGTGCGCCGTGAAAACCTACGCTGCGAAAGCCGCAATCTGCGCCAGCGTCTTCTGCAATGACGCCTCATCTCCCACGGTCACGCAGGTTTTCGAACGGTCAATCTGCCGCATCAATCCCCACAGGACTTTTCCCGGCCCAACCTCGATAAAGAGGCTGGCTCCTTTTTCAATCAGCAGCCGCACCGACGGTTCCCACTTCACGGTTCCCGTGACCTGGCGAATCAGCGCTTCCCGCGAGGCTTCGGGCGAAGAAACGACGGCCGCATCGACGTTGCAAACTACCGGGCATGAAGGGCTCTGAAAACTAAGGGCAGTCAGGTCGGAGGTCAGACGATCTTGCGCCGGCTGCATCAGCGAGCAATGGAAAGGTGCGCTCACCGGCAAGTTGATCGCCTTCTTCGCTCCGCGTTCGGTGGCGAGTTTAATGGCGCGTTCCACTGCGGCCGTGTGTCCTGAGATCACGATTTGCTCGGGAGAATTAATGTTCGCCGCCTCGCAAACCTCGCCCTGGGCAGCTTCGGCGGCAATCTCTCCGACCTTGTCGGCCGCCATGCCAAGAACGGCAGCCATGGCCCCGACGCCGACAGGCACAGCTTCCTGCATATAGCGGCCGCGGTTGCGCACGGTGCGCACGGCATCGGCGAACGCGAGCGTGCCCGCCGCCACCTGCGCGGAGTATTCACCAAGACTGTGTCCCGCCACAAAATCGGCGTGCAATCCTTTTTCCTGGAGCACGCGCCATGCCGCCACCGACGCGGTGAGGATTGCAGGTTGCGTAATCTCGGTGAGCTTCAGTTTTTCTTCCGGACCTTCGAAGCAAAGCTCGGATAACTTGTAGCCAAGCGTCTCGTCGGCTTCTTCGAAGGTGCGGCGTGCCACCGGGTATTTGTCGGCCAGTTCCTTGCCCATGCCAACCGTTTGCGAGCCTTGTCCGGGGAAAAGAAAAGCGATTCGAGAAGTGTCTGTCATATGTCAAGTCGGAAGTTAGGGGTCAGATTGCAGAAGTAAGAGCCTTTGGCGCAAACCGCACGATAGCAGGATTTACTTCTGCAATCTGACTTCTGACCTTCCTAGGTCGTAACCGCCGCGTTCAGTTCTGCAAGTTCGCGTTCGATCGTTTCGTTGACTCGGCCTTCGGCGAATTCTGCGGCCACGCGCACCGCGTTCTTGATCGCGTTCGGATTCGACGAGCCGTGGGTGATGATGCAAACACCTTTGACGCCCAATAGAGGAGCGCCTCCGTACTCGGTGTGATCAAGCCGCTTTTTGAAATCGGAAAACGCGTTGCGCGAAATATAGGCGCCCACCTGCCGCGTGATCGTCGATTTCAAGGTTTCTTTCAGAACGGCGCGCACCAGGCGCGCCACACCTTCGGAAGTCTTCAGTGCAACGTTGCCGACAAATCCGTCGGCCACAATCACGTCCACATGGCCATTGTATAAATCGCGCCCTTCCACATTGCCGATAAAGTTGATCGGAAGCTGCTTGAGCAATTGAAACGCTTCGCGCGTCAGCTCGTTGCCCTTGCTTTCTTCTTCTCCGATCGAAAGCAGGCCGACACGAGGATGCTGCATGCCAAAAATCGAACGGCAATAAATGTCGCCCATCACGGCAAACTGCGCCAAGTTGTTGGGCGTGCAATCGACATTGGCGCCCACGTCCAGCAGAACGGCAGCCGTGTTGAGCACGGTCGGAAATGCCGCGGCCAGAGCGGGACGATCGACTCCGGGCAAAGCGCCGAGCACGACCTTGGCGGTCGCCATGGCAGCGCCCGTGTTTCCCGCCGTCACGAAGCCCGCAGCCTGCCCTTCGCGCACCATTCGCAATCCCACGCGGATCGACGAATCGCGTTTGGCGCGGATCGCATCCACTTTGTCGTCCATGGTGATCACTTCGCTGGCGTGGACCACGTCGACGGGCAGACGCCCCGCCCCAGGGAAGCGCGACAATTCGGCTCGCAACTGCGCTTCGGGGCCGATCAGCAGCACGCGCACGCCGTGGTGGCGCGCCGCCTGCAAAGCGCCTTCGATCTCCGGCTTGGGCGCCTTGTCGGACCCCATCGCATCGAGTGCGATCACACTAGGCATAAAGTGGACCGGGAAAACTAGGACTTCTCCGCGACCTCGATAATTTCACGGCCCTTGTAGGTTCCACACTTCGGGCACGCCCGGTGCGGCATCTTCCGTTCATGGCAGTTGGGGCACTCCGACAGGGAGTGCTTGGAAAGCGAGTCGTGTGCGCGCCGGGTAGCGGTGCGCTTCTGCGAATGTCTACGTTTTGGATTAGGCATGATGTTCCTTTGTAGCTCTCAGCCGTCCGTTATCAGCTCTCCGGGAACTCGGTTTTACTGAGAGCGGACAGCTGAAAGCTGAGAGCTTCTTATTGATTCAGTTTTGTACGAATGTCTCTCAGTGCCGCCCAACGCGGATCCTCGACCTGTTCCACGCACGAACACTGGATTTCATTCAAGTTCTTGCCGCAGTGTGGACACAAACCTTTGCAATCCTCGCGGCAAATTGTTTTCAACGGCAGCGCCAGCAGCACCTGCTCGCGCAATGTATCATCAAGGAGCAACCCTTCGCCTTGATAGTAGCCGATCTCCGCCTCAGCGTCGGTGACCGAAAGCTCCGCGTGACCCGAGTCGACACCCAGGGGCCGGTATAGAAGATCGAACCGACGCTCGACTTCGTGCACCACCGGATCGAGACAGCGCGCGCAAGCCACTTCCAGGCTCGTTGCCAACTTCCCTACCACTCGGATGTCTTGCACCACGAGATGCTTGCCGTGATGTTCTTCGACCAGGTCCACCCTGCCTTCGGTCAGCAACGGCGACCGCTGGACCATATCCGGACCGAGATCAATCGCACCCGGGCTGAATTCCTCCCGGAAATCGACGGGGTGAATTTCCAGATCCTTGATTTCGATGAACATTCGGAACCTCCGCCGCCCCCACTCAAATACCGCAAAGGCCTGCGGAGCGCGTGCCGAGACGAAAGTCTCTCTCAGGGAGCAACTTAGAGGATAAAGGGCAAGGATAGCGCTGTCAAGGAAAGCGTGAATGATGACAGCGACCACGGCAATGGTCCCAACAGGGGCGAAAACGGGAAAGATTGTTGTAACGACTCCGGGAGGTACGGCAACGAGTAACACAAGCCTCAGTGGGACACGGTAGTTCGGGCGAGGTCGGGCCATGTGCCGGCCAAATTGGAGAATCAAGACGGCTCGCGTTGTAAACTCTGTCTTATGCCTTTGCCTCCCCGCTCTTCCGGTTCCGGCAATCTTTTCTCTGCTCCGAAGTCGCCGCCAACGCCGGCCGTTCCGGCGCACACCGCTCACGTGGATGGCGGGGCTCGCGGCAACCCCGGGCCTGCCGGTTATGGCGTTGCGGTCAGCGACCCTTCCGGGAAACCGGTCGCAGAGCTCAGCGAATACCTCGGCTACCACACCAACAACTACTCTGAGTATCAGGGATTAATTGCCGCCCTCCGTTACGCCTCCGAACATCAGATCAAGGCGCTCCATGTGATCAGCGATTCGGAACTGATGGTCCGGCAGATGAAGGGCATCTACAAGGTGCGGCATCCGGAACTGCGAAAGCTCTACGATGAGGCGCAGCAACTGGTGCGGCGGCTGGAACACTTCGAAATCCGGCACGCGCTGCGCGAACACAACCAGATTGCCGACCGCCTGGCCAATGAGGCGATGGATCGCGGACGAAAGTAAAAGGGAAGAACTCGCAGGGTAGATTGCGGACCCCGAGCCTTCCAGGACTCTTTTCACCTCTGCAATCGTCTCACTCGCCCGCCGTGTGATCGTGCACAATCTTCCATCCCTCCGGAAATTTGCGGAAGATGAGGGTGAATATCCCGTGCGGTGTTTTCCCGTTGGCCATGGTCAGGTGAAACTCGCCCCGGACGAAGGCCGCCTCGGGGCCGAGTATCTCGATGCGCATGTTTGTGAATTCGAGCTTGCCCATTTCATGACCCGCGCCTTGATAGCTGCTCTTATAACGATCGAGCGCCGCCTGCCACCCCTTGGATTCATGCGTTCCCGAAAAAAACGTCAGGTCGGGAGAATTCCAGTACCCGGCCATGAATCCTTCCAGGTCTCGCCGGTTCCACGCCGCCTGCTGATCTTCCATAACCTTGCGGATCGCCGCCCGCGCGGCGTCTCCGATGTCTTGCCCTCCACTCGACACGCCTAAGACAGCAATCGCAGCTACGAGCAGCATCAAATCTCGCATAAGCCCTCCTTGCGCGTAGCTATGCATCATAACGTTGCAGGCTTGTGAGCGCGGAGAAAATAGGAAAGGGAAAATACCGGAAGCTTAGACAGGAAATACAGCGGGCGAATTGAGTCTTGAAAGATAACGGCACGGCCGAAGCAGGACCTCGCTTCGGCGCCCACGTTTTCTACAGCCCCGAAACTATGCTAGGCCTCACGGCTGAAAGATTGACGGTTGAAAGCTGACTCTACGCCCGGCTCTTCTTCGCCGCCGTGGCCGCTTTCACCTTCACCGTCTCCCACGGACGCTTTGGACGATCCACTTCGGGCTGGTCGCGGTCTTTGATCCGATCGTAGTGGTAAGACTCGCTCACCGTGCCCAGCGACTCGTTGTACAGGCTCGGCAGGCCGAGCGCCTCTTTCAAATCCTCGGAAAATTGCTGCAGGGCTTTCAGGTGATCGGCGGTTGCCGGCACTTCGGTTTTCGATGTCTTCAGAAACTGCTGGTACCCCCGATTAACCAGCTTCGAAATCTCGCTGCCGATCAAGTATCCGGGGTAGGCGAAGATTTTCACGCCGCCATCTTCGGTCTTCTGGATCGCCGCCGAGCAGTTGTATTTCTTCAAAAACACCCGCGTTTGCGCGCCCGGAGCCTCAATCAGGTCAAAACCGTGCTCGCGCAACCAATTGACTGCCTCTTCGTAGGTTCGTTGTTCGACTTTCGCTGCCATTGTTAAGACTCAATTCTCTTGGTGCTTAGATGCGCCACTCCTGGATTCGATGGAACCAAAGCTATCTGCCGCGAATCCAATACCGTTAGAATGCTGCAACGCTAGTATAGATATACCTTTTTCGCGTTGCTGGCACATTACTCTAGTCACGGGATATTCGACACCATGACAGTAGCAGGTTACGGCCCCGCGCATTTATCGTCCTCGGCGAACAATGCGCTTCCGCCCAAGGCAGGCTTCGCCAGAGGAGAAGCGGTGCTCGCAAGCATTGGCAACACTCCCCTGTTGCCGTTCGATGCGCTGACTTGCGACTTTGGCGACGTCCAACTCTTGGGCAAAGCTGAATGGTACAACCCCGGTGGATCCATCAAAGACCGCGCCGCCGCCAGCATCGTGACCGAAGCGCGCCGGTCCGGTAAACTCGGTCCCGGAAAAATTCTGCTCGATTCGACCAGCGGCAACACCGGCATCGCTTATGCCATGCTCGGCGCGGCGCTCCAGTTTCCTGTGACTCTTTGCGTGCCGGAGAATGTTTCTCCCGAGCGAAAACGCATTCTACAGGCATACGGCGCAAATATCATCTACACCGATCCGGCGGAAGGCTCCGACGGCGCGATCAAAATTGCGCGGCAGTTGGCTGAGTGCCATCCCGACCTTTATTATTACGCCGACCAATATTCGAACGACGCCAACTGGCGGGCGCACTACGAAACCACTGCGAACGAAATCTGGCGGCAAACCGAAGGACGCATCACTCACTTCGTGGCCATGCTGGGCACCACCGGAACTTTCGTCGGCACCACGCGGCGTCTGAAAGAATTGAATCCCCGGATCCGCTGCATCTCGCTCCAGCCCGACTCCGCTTTTCACGGCATCGAAGGCGCAAAGCACTTGCCCTCGGCGATCGTCCCGCGCATTTACGATCCGTCGCTGGCGGATGAGAATCTCGAGATCGTGACCGAAGATGCGCACGCCATGGCGCGACGACTGGCGCGCGAACAGGGAGTCCTTGTCGGAGTCTCAGCCGCGGCCGCGCTGTTCGGCAGCGTGCGCGTCGCCGAGCGTTTGAAGATCAAGCAGCGCGCCACCATCGTCACCATCCTTTGCGACTCAGGCGAAAAATACCTGAGCGAGAAGTTTTGGCGCGAAAAGTGAACGAATTGCAGAAGTAGAAGGTCAGATTGCAGAAGTAGAAACTCAAGTGGACCTGGGGTGCCCCACTCCTTCGCGTCGTTTGCGAAGGGGTGGGAATGCAGCCGCCGCATGGCGCCGTTGGCTTCGAACCTCTAACCTCTAACTTTAATCGATGCTGAAGCTTTCTCCATCTGACTACGCCTCCCTCCGTCAGCACGGAGAGCAGACTTATCCCCACGAGTGCTGCGGCGTGTTGCTCGGGCATTCTGACGATAATGGCGTCAAGACTGTCTCTCGCATCGCTCGCTGCGGCAACACCCGCGCCGACTCGCCCCACAACCGCTATAACATCGATCCCAAGGAGCTCATCCGCATTCAGCGCGAAGCCCGCGAGCGCGGCGAAGATATCGTCGGCTTCTATCACTCTCACCCCGATCATCCCGCGCGCTGGTCGTCCACCGATCTTGCCGAAGCCCACTGGTTCGGCTGTTCATACGTCATCACCAGCGTGGGGCAAGGCGTGGCAACGATCACCAACTCATTTGAACTTCTAGGCAGCGACGAAAGCGACAAGAAATTCGTGGACGAGAAGACCGAACTGGCGTGATATTTGTGACAACGCCTAGCCCCGCCTGAAGTAGTTCCGCACCCCACTTCTCGTCAAGTAGATCAGCAGCAAGCCCGCGATCGTCACTCCCACGGCTCCTTTCAGCCATTCTCCCATCGCGCCATTGATGAGATCGCCCGCCGCGTTGATCGCGATGATGATCGTTCCTAGCCGCCATCCCCAGTAGCGCCGCCGGAACCAGCCGACGGATGCGGCACACAATAGCGCCGAGAGCAACGCGAAACCGAGCCCGGCACTGTTGCCCAATTGCGCGAGCTGAGCGTGGCCCGTCTTGTTCAACGCCCACAACCCATCGAGCACGGTCCCAGGCTCGAGCAGGGTGATGGCGGCATACGCGGCCATGGCTGCTCCGAAAAGAAAAAACGTGCCGATCGGCTTGAAACCTCGCGGGCGTTGGTCGCCTTCATTGCCCATGTGGTTGCCTCCGTTCCGTGGTGGACGGGCGCGACGCTATCCCCTCCATATTCATCCCAATTCCCCTTGCATCTTCCGCCCCTACCACGGCATCTTTATTCACATGCCCAAGATCCAGATTCCTTCTCCACTGCGTCAGTATTCAGGCAAGCAATCTTCGGTCGATGTTCCCGGAAAAACCGTTGGCGAGGCCATGGCCGGCCTGGTCGCGCAGCATCCCGACCTCAAAAAGCATCTCTATAACGACGACGGAAAACTGCGCGCCTTCGTCAACGTCTACGTCAACGACGAAGACATGCGCTACCTGCAAAAAGAGGCGACAGCGCTCAACGACGGTGACACCCTTTCGATCGTACCTTCGATTGCCGGCGGCCGCCCGGAGCTGAATCAACCTCTCCAGGCCTGAAGCCTGCACCAGTGTGGGATCTGAATGGGACTCCGCCGTGCCCATCCCAAAAGCGCTGGCCCGCCGCTTCATTTATCATTCATTGTTTAGGAAATTTATGGCCACTGTGACCGATGTCAAGCCCGAAGCGGTTTTAAGCAACGACGAAATCCTGCGCTACTCGCGCCATCTCATCATGCCCGAGGTCGGCATGGAAGGGCAGCAGAAGCTCAAAGCCGCGAAGGTCCTCTGCATCGGCGCCGGCGGACTCGGTTCGCCCCTCGCACTCTACTTGACGGCTGCGGGCGTCGGCACGCTCGGCATCGTTGATTTCGACGTGGTCGACTACACCAACCTGCAGCGCCAGATCATCCACACCACCGCCGACGTTGGACGCAAGAAACTCGATTCCGCCGCCGACAAGCTCAAGGCGATCAATCCGTTCCTGAATCTGCGGCCGTTCGACACCAAGCTCACCAGCGCCAATGCGCTCGAATTATTTCGCGAATTCGACATCGTCGCCGACGGTACCGACAATTTCCCCACTCGCTACCTCGTCAACGACGCCTGCGTCCTCACCGGAAGGCCCAATGTTTATGGCTCCATCTTTCGCTTTGAAGGCCAGGCCAGCGTGTTCGCCACCGAAGATGGACCCTGCTATCGCTGTCTCTATCCCGAGCCGCCCCCGCCGGGGCTGGTGCCATCCTGCGCTGAAGGCGGAGTGCTCGGAATTTTGCCCGGACTGGTCGGAGTGATTCAAGCGACCGAGACGATCAAATTGATTCTCGGCCAGGGCGATTCCCTCGCCGGACGCTTGTTGCTGGTCGATGCGCTCGGCATGAAGTTCCGCGAACTTAAGCTGCGCAAAAATCCCGATTGCCCCGTCTGCGGCACCCACCGTACGATCACCAAGCTGATTGACTACGAGCAGTTCTGCGGAATTCGAGGACAGGAAGAACCCGCGGGAAACGACATTCCATCGATCTCCGTGGAAGACTTGAAGAAGAAGTTAGACGCCAAGGCCGACGTATTTATTCTCGACGTGCGCGAGCCCCACGAATACCAGATCTGCAACCTCAAGGGATATCTCATCCCAGTTGGCGACTTACCCAAGCGCGTAAGTGAACTCGACTCCAGCCGTGAAATCATTGCCCATTGCAAGATGGGAGGACGCAGCGCCAAAGCCGTAAACTTCCTGCGCCGCGCCGGATTCACCAAGGTCTATAACCTGACCGGCGGAATCCTGGCCTGGGCCGACAAGATTGACCCCAAGATGCCTAAGTACTAAAGGTAGAGCGAGCCGCGCGCAAGGGGTTGACACAGATTTACGTAAAGAATAGTAATGGTAGCTTCTTGGACCCTTATGGTGTGACACAATTGCGGCCGGAGGCTTCATGCGAAAAAGCTATTCTTTATTCCTAGTAATCCTTCTTCTGACTCAGCTGTTAGTGGGCCAGACCACAACTCCTCAATCTGCAACTGCCCCATCCGACCAGCCGAACGCGCAGCCCGCGCCCCAACAGCAGACGGCTGATACATCAAACTTCACATCGGCGAAAGGCTTTGTGCTCGAAGACGGAACTCCGGTGAAAATGCGGATCAACCGCACCATTTCATCTGGCGAGGCGAAGGTGGGCGACACAGTCGATTTCGAAGTTCTTCAAGACATCAGCGTAAATGGCACTCTCGTCATCCAAAAAGGCGCGCTCGGTTATGCGACCGTAACTGAAGCCCAAGGAAAACGGTGGGCAGGGCGAGCCGGAAAACTTGATATCAATATCGACTATGTGAAATTGATCACCGGTGACAAAGCGGCATTGCGCGCCGTGAAAGGAGTACAAGGCGGCAGCCATGTCGCTGGCATGACGGTTGGAATCGTGGCGACCAGTTTAGTATTTTTCCCTGCCGCTCCGCTTTTCCTTTTTATGCATGGCAAGGACATTACGATTCCCAAGGGCACCGAGATCACGCCTTATATCAATGGAGACTTGAAGCTCGATATTGCCAGGTTTCAACCGGCAGTGCCTGCCTCGGATCAAAGTTTGAGCGCCAGCACCCGTGGTCAGAGTTCTAACGCTACTTCCGCCAAATTGCAGGTCGACTCGACCCCTCCCGGAGCCGATATCGAGGTCGATGGCAGCTTTGTTGGCAACACTCCTTCCGACGTTCAAGTGGCGGAGGGCGATCACACAGTGACCGTCAAGAAGGTGGGATTCAAGGACTGGGAACGAAAGCTGAAGTCCAGCGCGGGCAGCAGTGTTCACATTGGCGCCGAGTTGGAGAAAGCCGACAGCAATATTCCCGTTGTTCAGAATAACTGAACGACCAACGACTAGGCAGAGCGGCAGGGGAGCACCGAAGTGCTCCCCTGTCTTACTTTCCACCACTTATTAAGTTACTTTCCCGCGTCTGCGCTCATCTCCGCCTTTTCGGTCCCACCGATCGCTAGAGCGTACTTCCTGCCCGCGAAGCGGATTTCGGACACCGTTGCCTTGCCGCTGGCGTGATCGACGACGGCCGAATCGTAACCATAGGCCTTTTCCAGTTCGACTACCTTCGCCGAAGTCTTCGCCAATTCCTTCTTGCCCTTCATAAAGCTGACTTCGACGTTCGAACCCGTTCCATCCCAACGCACCTGATACTCGCCCGGCGCAAGTTGCTGGCCGTTCACTTCGGACACTTCCCTTAGTTCCACCGTTCCCTTGTTACTTGCGAAAGCACTCGTCGCGAGCAGTACGGCCAGCCCGAGCACAACACTCTTTGCCAGATTGTTCAGTTTCATTTGCTCCTTCACTTTCTGCCCGGTTCTGGCCCGGACGATCGGGGCGGCTGGTGATAGTTCGAGGACGCTCGACTGCGGGCTTGCCTTTTCCTTGCGAAGTCCTACAATGCCCATGTCAGGGTGACGCGAGAAGACGCAGTTCTCAAAACTCGTTCTTCTTGCCGGACTCGGCGTACTCAGGGCCGCCAAACCACGCGTGCGCCAGTCCTGTCACCCTGCAAAGTTTGCTAAGTGGGTCGAAGTCTCTTTCGTCTACCCCACGTTGGTTCGCTACAGGATACGAATCTCGGTTTGAGTTAGTTCCCGACTTTTTGTTTTTCGAACCAGGCTGTGTGTGAACATGCTCGTTGGACGTACCGGCGCTCGCTGCGTTAGCAGCGGCCGGGAGCGCAGCGCAGAGTAACAGGGCAGGAATGTCTTGTTATGAGTCAGTCCATGACTTTTGCTTTGCAGATCTTGTCATCCCGCTCAGATTGTTGTCATGGCCTTTCAGATCTTGCCCTCGCGTTTCAGATTGTTGTCATCCCGAACGAAGCGAAGGATCGGCATTTCCCCGACTTAGGCCGTCTTCTAACCAATCTTCAACACAATCTTTCCGTAGTTCTTGCCTTGCTGCAGCAGCGTGTAAGCTTCCTTCGCCTGCTCCAGCGGAAAGACTTTTCCGATCACGGGATTGAGTTTCCCGGCTGCGACCCATTCCGAAAGCCGCTTCCATGCGGACTCCATGAGCGCCCGGTTTGCGCTGAGGTATGACAGCCAGAGGCCGTGGACGCTGGCGCCTTTGGCGTAAAGCACTCGGGTATCCAGCGTCGGAGTCGCTCCCGTGGCAGCGCCATAAACAACGACTCGTCCAAAATCGCGCACGCATTTCACGCTCTTGGCCACGTGCTCGCCGCCCAACATTTCGAACACCGCGTCCACGCCTTCGCCTTTGGTTAGCTCCTTGATGGCTTCGACGTAATCGCGCTGCTTGTAGTTGATGCCGTGTTGCAAGCCGAGATCGCGAACCTTGGCCAGCTTCTCGTCCGACGAAGACGTTCCGTACATTTCGATGCCGAGAATTTTTCCGATTTGGACTGCGGCGGTACCCACTCCTCCGGCCACGGCGTGAATCAGAACCCGGGCGCCGGGCGTCTCCAGCAATCCCGCCTTCCAGTAGGCAAAATAAGCGGTGAAGAAATTCACCGGAAACGCGGCACCCTGCTCCGCCGTCCAATTCTCCGGCACCGGCCAGACCAGGTTGCGGTGAGCCACCGTTTTTTCGGCGAAGGCCGCCCATTGCGTATAGCCCATCACGCGCCGTCCGGTTGCGCCGCTGGCATCCACTTCGCGCCCTGCAAATTCGCGGCCTGCGGTGAGCGGCGGCTTGGGAGTGCCCGCATACCCTCCCCGCGCCGTCATCAGATCGGCAAAATTCAAGCCGCCCGCTTCCACCTTCACCAGAACCTGTTCGGTTGCGGGATGCGAATCGGGAACCTGTTGTATTTCCAGAACTTCGGGGCCGCCGAAACGAGTAATGACCAGGGCTTTCATGGAGAAAGTTTAACAGTAGCGCGCGGCGACACGCTTGCTTCGCGAAGCTTCGATAGGGCATCTATAATGGGGTCGAGTTTCCGATCCTCGCAGCCTGAGAGATTCTGTGGCGGCGGGGACGAGGATTGCGCTGTTTGCTGACGCGATCCGAGGGTGCGGATGGAAACGTCTGCGCCTCCCGTGTTGGAAAGGAAACGCTCGCCAAGCTCGTCTTTGCGTGCGGCTCCTTGTTTAGAAATCTAGCCACATGCCGCTGACCGACCATTTCGGGCGTTCCATCCACGACTTGCGGATATCGATCACGGACCGCTGCAACTACCGTTGTGTCTATTGTCGGACGGGCACCAATGGAGCGGCATATGCGGAGCTTCCCTTCGACGATTATCTGCGGATGGCACGGATATTGGTTGGGCTTGGCATCACGAAAATACGCTTAACCGGCGGAGAACCGCTCCTGCGCAATGGCATTGTTGAATTTGTGCGCAACCTCGCAAACCTCCGCACAATCGCCGGAAGGAAGCCTGACATTGCGCTGACGACCAACGGACATCTGCTGGCAGAAGTCGCTCAGCCGCTGAAAAACGCCGGGCTTGATCGCGTCACGGTCAGCATGGATGCGGTCGATCCGGAACGCTTTGCCCGCATCACGCGTGTCCCTAATGGATACGAGAGCGTGTTGGCGGGAGTGCGTGCGTCGCGGTTGGCGGGCCTTGACCCGGTGAAAATCAATTGTGTGCTGTTGCGCGGCTTTAACGAGGATCAAATCATTCCCTTCGGATTGTTCTCGCGCGAGGAAGGCGTCGTGGTGCGCTTCATCGAATTCATGCCGCTGGAAGAAGATCGCGTCTGGACCCCTGAAATCGTGGTTCCGCTCGAGGAAATCGTCCGGCGCATGTCGGAGTATCTCCCTATCGAAGAGGTTGCGCACGAGCACAGCGAAACGGCGCGTCGCTATCGCTTCGCCGACGGCATCGGCGAGATTGGAATTATCGCACCGGTTTCGCATCCATTCTGCGGGCACTGCAGCCGCATTCGGATTACGTCGGACGGCAAGCTTCGTACCTGCTTATTTTCTGCGTGGGATCACGACCTGCATGAACTCATGCGCCGTGGCGCCGATGACAACAAACTCGCGGAGTTTATCTTGGGGGTCGTGCAAAAGAAAGAAGAGCGCCACCACATCGGCGAGCCGGGTTTCGTGCCTGCGTCGCGCACCATGGTGCATATCGGCGGCTAGGATCAGGGTTCGTATCGGAGAAGCCTAGTAGAAAGAGTCGTACTTAGTAACTGTCCAGCCTGAATCTTTCTTCTCTTCCGTGATCGAAAAAAGGTCTTTGTAGGTGGCGTCAGGGTCCGCTTTGCTGTAACGCTGGCCTTTGTAGTGCAGGATCACCAACGGACGCGCGTCTTCCCACTCCACGAGTTTCCAGGAAAGCAGCGGATGCTGCGCTTCCGAGTCGCAAACAAAGTCGGCTCGCTTTTTCCGGTAGTCCTTTTCCCACTGGCCTAGAAGTTGGCGGCAATTGCCGTCGCGCATCTGCGCGATGAAAGCATTGGCCGTGCGCTCGATCGTACGGTCGCGAAAAGGATTCATGGTGATGCTCACAGGCATCTGCGTGAGCGGGTCGCGTTCGTCCGACCGTGATAGCACCGGCCCCTGGTTACTCAGCCAGTTGAGATAGAGGAGAAATGCCAGCACCAGCACGCCCGCGGTGCCGAAGGCGATGGCGAAATGGGTGCGAGAGGCCTGCATCATTCTTAAGTTTGTGGCATGAGTTTGCTCACGGCAAGATTACGGGAAGTACTTTGGTAACTGGGTTCTCGCATTGGCGGGCTGATTGCTCCGCGTCTGCCGCTCCCTGCGCCGGTTCCTGGGTCCGGCGGACTGGCCTCTGGTATGATTTTGGCTTCTCACATTTCCAAATAAAGAGATTGAGGCCGTCAACGGAGCCCTCCCTATGAGAACTATTTTCTTGCTCGTCGTTTTGGCCGTGGCAGGCTTGCTGCCAGGATGCAGCAGCGGAAATTCAACCCCGGTCACTCCGACCTTGACCTCGATTTCGGTGACGCCGTCAACGGCATCGCTGGCTGCGGGCCTCACGCAGCAATTCACGGCCACCGGCACTTACAGCGACAACACGACCCAGAACCTGACAGCGACGGCCACCTGGTCGTCGTCGAACACCGCGGTCGCAACAATCGCGGCTGGACTCGCCACAGCGGTGACCGCCAACCCCACGGCCGTAACCATTACGGCAACTGTCAGCGGCGTGTCCGGTACGGCTGCGCTGACGGTGACTGCGCCGGTCCTCGATTCTATCGCCGTGACTCCGGCGAACCCTTCGGCTCCGGTCGGCACGCTCGCGCAATTTACCGCAACGGGCACTTACAGCGACAACTCGACGCAGAATTTGACTGCGACGGCCTCTTGGTCGTCGTCGAATACCGCGGTCGCAACAATTGCAGCAGGCGGGTTGGCGACGGCCTTGACACCGGGGTCCACGACGATCGCGGCGGCATCCGGCAGCGTCAGTGGGAGCACGGGATTGTCTGTCGTCCCGTCGACCCTGACTTCGATTGTGATTGCGGGCGCTCCGACCGTCACCATTGCTCAAGGCACAACTTACCAGTTCACCGCGTGGGGCTATTACAACGACGGCAGCAGGCGCAACATCACGAATTCTGCAGCCTGGACTTCCTCCAACACCGCGGCCGCGACAATTGGAACATTCGGGCTCGCGCAAGGTATCGGCGGCGGGCTCTCTACCACGATCACGGCGTCGCTCAATTCGTTGAGCGGAACGCTGGCGCTGGATGTGACCGGGGCGACCCTTTCCTCCATTGCGGTCGCGCCCTCGAGCGTGACGATTGCTCCGCTCACAACGCAGCTTTATACGGCCATCGGTACCTTCAGCGATGCCAGCACTCAGGACATTTCCCACGATGTAACCTGGGCCAGTAGCACGGCTGCCGCGACCATCAGCAACACCTCTGGCAGCGTGGGCGTTGCAACCGGGGTTTCCGCTGGCGCGCCTTCGATCTCCGCCACCTTGGCAGGAGTGACTGGATCGGCGCCGCTGACGGTGAGTTCTGCGACATTGTCTTCCATCGCGGTGACGCCCTCGAATATCGGTATCGCAGTGGGTTCCAACCTCGCCATGGTTGCCGTAGGCACTTTCAGCGACGCATCTACTCAACCTCTCGCGACCGTCTGTGCCTGGTCATCATCTGCCACAAACGTGGCAACCGTCAGCGAAAATATCGTAACCGCCATCGCGAATGGTCCGGCAACGATTACCTGCACGCTCAACGGAGTAAGCGGTACCGCGAATTTGACGGTCGAAGGCTTCACTGCTATCGCCATTTCGCCCGCTACTCCGAGCTTGGCCGAGAATACCTCGACCAAGTTGACCGCAATCGCAACCCTGGCTGACGGATCCACCCAGGATGTCACGAGTTCGTCGAGTTGGACTTCGTCGAATCCGTCGGTAGCGACCATGAGCGTTGCATCGGGCTCCTTCGGTGTGGCGTCGGGCAGTTCGCCAGGAACTTCGACCGTGACCGCAACCCTCGGGGGACAGATTGGAGTCGCGTCGTTAACCGTAACGGACGCTACCTTGACCGCGATCGCGATCAAGCCTCCCAATCCAACGATCACGTTGGGCCAGAGGAAGCAATTCGGCGCAACCGGTACATTCAGCGATGGCACGACGCAGGACCTGACTCAGCAAGTGACTTGGACCTCCTCGGATGTGGCAGTCGCCATCATCAATAGCTCGGGCGCGACTCTAACCTCGGGCACGGGAACCGCCACCATCGGCGCCGCTTTGGCAGGCGTCAGCGACACTACGACGCTGACCGTTCAACCATGAGAATGCCTGCCGTCACGGGTCAGTAATCCAACGCGGTCGACGCCTGCGATTCTCGCAATCGCAATCACGTCGGCCGCGTCCTGAAAGTCGACGTCGTCGTCCGCCTCAAGGTAGGCAATCCGCTGCACGCGGATGGCAAAGATGTCGCGCAGCCGTTCACGCAAGCGATCCCATTCCACCGCTTCTTCGTTCACTATCACCTGCGGATGCTGCTCTCCCGGCTTCGCCGCGTGGATCTGAATTACGATCGTGCGCTGCGGAGGCGGAATGGAATGGTCTTTTGCATTGGCCGGCTGCGGAACTTCCGTCTGCAGTCCAACAGGCTGCTCCTCAACAACCACCAGCATGAACACGATGATGAGTACCAATAGAACGTCAATCAGGGGAGTGACGTTCATTTTGGGACCGGTCGAAGACGGACCGCCGCCTGCCATGGAAAATGCCATTTCGATTTCCTCTCTTCAGAACGAAAACGGGAATGGATACTGGCACGCGCGTGTCCTGAATCATTGGACACCTGCTTGATTCAGATAGTTCCACGCTGCTTCTTGTCGCGGTGATTTCCAGTTAGAGAATTTCGGCAGCGGGCGGAAGTGGAGGCGGGTCGAACGGAGGCGGAGTTTCTGGAAACGGAGGTAATTGCTGCGCCGCCGCCGGCGCGGGGTTGAGGAGCGCATTAAGCATCGGGTATCGCGCGGCTAGAAAGTGCAGCGCGTATGCTGGGAAAAAGACCGTGGCTGGCACGCACACGAACGCGACGAGGTAAGCCAGCAATAGCATCAGCATAGTTCCAAAGATGATGGCCAGACTGATCGTAGTCACGTTCCATCCCAGCCCGGCGGCGTAACCTGCCACGACAACGGCGGCGGCAGGAACCACAACCAACAGCGCCGGTATGAGCGCGACGATGCTGAATAGAATCCCTGCCAGCAGGGAAAGTACGAACTTCAACAGTAAATAACCAATGTAGCGGCCTGTCTCGCGGCGAATCATTTCCAGCAGCCGGTGCCATCCGTCGGCGAAATCGAGATCCTCAAGGGCCATGATCGGCACCAGAAAATCTCTGGCCAAAACCTGAACCGCCGCCGCCACCAGCACGAACGCTAAGAACAGGCCGCCGAACAGAATCGCGCCGGCCACGACCCTCCCGACGTGTTCCCGCAGGTTAGTCGCCCAGCCCGCGGCCAAAGCGAAAGCCAGCGGCAACCCAATCAGGACCGCCAGAAACAGCGATGCTGAAGTCTGGAAAACGATCTGCCAAAGAAAGAATCGGCCGCCGGCGCGCCGCCATTTTCGCCATCCCTCGCCGATCGAACATTCCCGCCGCAGCACCGAGTCGAACAGGATGAACCGGAACGCGCTGCTCACGTACATGAACACGAATGCCAGCACGATCAAAGCAAACACTCCCACGACAATCAGTCCCAGGAATTGCGCGATATGTTCGGAGATCTGGTGCCGGATCATTTCCGGCGTCCCAAAGGGGATCGCCGAAGATGGCAGAAAGCTCCCTGCACTTTTAGGGTGGACGTGTGGAAAGTGGCGGCCTAGGTTTCCGAAGCCGCATCCGCCCACGTGGAATTCGGCTGCCAAAATCCCCACCAACGCCAACCGCAACCATTGGCCGAAGCGAAAGCGGGTGAAGAGCTGTTGCCGCGCATGCTGCAGAGCGGGCTGTATGCAATCGACGGGGGAAACCGGCAATGGACTACCTCGTACCGACGAGGCCAAGGTATCGCGCTGAGACTTGCGCCGTCAATAGAGAAGCGGGACGCGCGCCGAGCCACTTCATTCGTATCGCAGCGCTTCGACAGGATCCAAATTCGCGGCTCGCGATGCGGGGATCAATGCGCTCAGCAGGCCGACGAACAACAAAACCAGCGTCGAAATCATGACGGTGAACAATGAAATCTTCAGGTGAATGTCGGCTTTGCCGGACTCGTCTTCGAAGAGCGGTCCCATCAACGGAAGCGTTCCTACCGCAGCCGCCACGATATAGGACACCACAATCCCGATGACTCCGCCGAGCAGCATGATCAGCAGCGTTTCTGCCAGAAACTGGGTTTTGATATGCCACTTTCTCGCGCCCAGAGCGCGACGCAACCCGATTTCGCGGATGCGCTCCTCGACCGAGACGAGCATGATATTCATCACACCCACGCCCCCTATGCCGAGCGTCAGGATGCCGATGAAAATGAGCAGCACTTGCAGTCCGATGGTGACGCCATTGATTACGGGCCGGAACTCTTCGCGGCCAAACATCTGCAAAGCTTTCTTATCCGTCGGAGAGAATTGCTGGCGCGTAGCGAGCGCGGACAACACCTGTGCCTCTGCGCGCGCCTCAAACTGCGGCGCTATCGGCTCAAACACCAGCACGTCCCCGTATCTTGCGTTCCACAAATCATTTGCCGCCGAGTAAGGAATCCAGGTTGACTCGTCGTCACTGGAGAAATAGTTGCTCAATTGAATCTTGCGATCCATGGTGCCGATGACCGTGAAGCGCACTCCGCCAATCAGAACTGTCTCGCCGACACAGGGGCGTCCGCCGAAGAGCTGTTCGCGGATGCGTGCTCCGAGAAACACCACGCGGCGGCGCTCGAGTTCGTCCAAGGAATTGATCCAACGCCCCTCCGACGGCTCTTCGTTGCGCATATCGCCATACTCCGGGCAGACGCCGCGCACCGCCGCAGTTCCGGCCATCCGGTTTCCATACGCAATGCCGGGGCGGCGCACCGTCTCAAGGCAGGCGTGGCGTACGTAATTGGCGGTCTCTTTGATCATGTTGAGGTCGGCCTGCTCGAGGATCACCTTCTTACCCGCGCGTTGGCCGCCAGGCTGTTCGCTCGTCTGCTGCGGCCAGGCGATCACCGCACCTTTTCCGAAAGCATCAAAGCCGCTGACGAGAATCTCGCGGAAACTGCCGCCATAAGCGATCAGCAGCGTGACCGTAGCGATGCCCCACACGATGCCAAGCATGGTCAGCGCGCTGCGAGTGCGGTTACGTCGCAACGCCATCCAGGCTTCACTGAGGATTTGGTAGATCATGCCCATGCTATCCGCCTGCCTCATGGCGCAAGGCTTCGATAGGGTCGATGGCCGCCGCTCGACGTGCCGGGTACACGGCCGACAAAATGGCGATCGTTCCCAGCACCAGCATGGCGATCGTTCCGGTTTGCCAGGTCGGCAAGAGGCCGGCGAAGAAGTCGGGCATCGGCAGCAGATCCACCAGCGAACACAAGCCAAACGCGATCAACAGGCCCGTGCCGCCGCTAATCAGCGCGACGATCAGCGCTTCCAGAAAAAACTGTCGCAGGATGCTATGCGCGGGAGCGCCCATCGCCTTGCGCACTCCGATCTCGCGCGTGCGTTCTTGCACCGCAACCAGCATCACGTTCATCACGCCCAACCCGCCGAGGAACAGCGTCACGATGCCAACCGCCCCGAGAAAGTACTTCATGCCATCCGTCATGGTGCGAAATGCTTTCGCTTCCTGGATCGTGTCCCAGATGGGGCAGGCTTCTTTGTCGCTGGGATCGAAGTCATGCAGCCTTCCCAGCACGCGCCGGATCTCCCCCTTGCAAACCTCGTGATTCTCCACAGAGCGCGGCACTACCAGCAAGTGATCGAAAGTCTCCGGCGTCCCCGGCGGCTTATCGGGAAAGTCCCGCCGCATGGCGGGGAAGGGAATAAAGATTTTATTGATGTCCCAGCCGTCATAACTTGAGTCCTGCTTTTTCGACGACATCACTCCGATCACGGTGAAAGGTATGTCATTGAGATAGACGAACTGTCCCAGCGCCGGACGACTGCCGAACAATTGTTTTTTTGCATCGGACCCGAGAAACGCAACGCGACGGCCCTCGGCAATGTCGCTGTGATCGTAAAATCGCCCTTCGCCGACACCCAGGCTGCGAATTTCGGCGAACTCCGGAGTTGATCCGGTTACGTTGAATGCGGCCGCGTTGTACGCCGTGTGCGAACGCACCGTGTCCTGTTCGAGCTCGGGGATTGCGTACTGGCAGTCTGGCGCCTCTTCCTGCAGGTGCGGCAGATCGGAATCTACCCAATGCACCAACCGGCCGGCGCGCGCCCCCCCAGCCTGCAGGCTGGTACGGCCATGGAAGACGATCATCAGGTCGCGGCCCAGCGTTTCCGCTTGCTTGGCTTGGCCGACTCGAAGCCCCTCGCCGGCCGCAACCATCAGCACAATCGAAACCACTCCCCAGGCAATGCCAAACATCGTCAGCAGCGTGCGTACGCGGTGCGCCCACAGCGTTCGGAAAACGTCCCGGATGAGATCGCGAAAGGTCATCTGAAGATTCGACGCCAGCCATCGCAAAACGAAAGCATGCTCTCTGTATAGATGTACGCGAAGCGGGGAGGTTTGGTTCCGGACAGGTTTGCGTGCTCTGAAATTACCGGAGATTCAACGTTCCGCCAGGAGGGGCAGAGCAGAACTGCTTCCGAGCCAACTCTCGAACTCGCGCAGCGCAACCTCGCACTGCAGGCGATGACGTTCTTTGCGATCGCGGATCTTGTTTTGGAGCGCAGGCAGGAGGTCGAACGTTATGTTCGCCGGTTGAAAGTTTTTTCTTTCCGCATGCGTGATGTAGTGAATCAGCGAACCAAACGCGCTCGCTCGCGGTGGTGGCACTGGTTCGCTGCCGCTGGCCCGCGCCGACGCGTTCATCCCCGCCATCAGGCCAGTCGCAATCGACTCGACGTAGCCTTCGACTCCACAGATTTGGCCCGCGAATAGCACGTGGGGATGCGCCTTCATTTGTAACGTTGGATTCAACAGCGCCGGCGAGTTGATGTAGGTGTTGCGATGAATCTGCCCGTAGCGCAGAAAGCGGGCGTTCTCAAGGCCGGGAATCAGGCTCAATACCCGCGCCTGCTCGCCAAACTTCAGGTGATTCTGAAATCCGACCAGATTGTAGGAGTCGGCGCGCAAATTCTCCTGCCGCAGTTGCACCGCCGCATAGGGAATTCTTCCCGTGCGTGGATCTTTGAGTCCCACCGGCTTCATCGGTCCGAAGCGCAGCGTATCGCGACCGCGGCGGGCGATTTCTTCGATTGGCAGACAGCTTTCAAAATAATTCAGCTTCTCCCATTCTTTCTGGTCGACGGATTGCGCCGCCACAAGCGCGTCATAAAACCGGTCGTACTCTTCCCTCGACATCGGACAATTAATATAGTCGGCCGACCCTTTGTCATAACGCGCCGCGAGGTACACCTTGCTCATGTCGATCGAATCGGCTTCGACGATCGGGCTGATGGAATCGTAAAAATAAAGATGCTGGTGTGGCGCGGGCGCCCCCGCCCGCGAAGAATCAAAACCATCATCGCTCGCCGGAATAAAAGAAGAACTCAGCCGCGCAATCTCCTGCGACAAAGCATCCGAAGTGAGTGGGCCGGTTGCGATGATGGTGATCTCGCCCTCCTCGACTTGCGTCACTTCTTCGCGGCGGATCGTAATGAGCGCTTCGCGGGAAATCGCCTCCGTCACCTTGCGTGAGAATTCCGCGCGGTCCACCGCCAATGCGTGCCCGGCGGGAACTGCGGTTTCGCGCGCGATTGCAAGCAGCAGCGAACCCGCTCGCCGCATCTCTTCCTTCAGCAGCCAGGGCGCGGTGTTCTCACTCTCGGATTTCAATGAATTCGAGCAGACCAGTTCCGCGAAATCCCCGGTCTGGTGCGCGGGAGTTCTGCGCACGGGCCGCATCTCGAACAATTCGACAGGGACGCCTCGGCGCGCACACTGCCATGCCGCTTCCGTTCCCGCGAGGCCTGCCCCGATGATGCGAACTTTGTTTATGGAACCCACTTGCGACCGCGGCGCACTTCGCCGAATCCGTTTATTATAGAGCGCACCATTCAGGAGGATGCCTCATGGCTCGAATCGGTCTGATCGAACCCGCGCAAGCGAGCGCGGAAGTTAAAGAAATCTACGATGGTAAATTGCAAGGCAAACCCGGCAATATTCAGAAGGCGCTGGCCCATCGTCCGGCGATCCTGGCGAGTTTTTTGGGGTTTTATCCCAGCGTCGGGCGTTCGCTCGACCGCAAACTCTACGAGGACGTATATCTGCGGGTCTCGCTGATCAATGGATGCCATTACTGCACGCAGCATCACATCCAGGGCTCGAAACGCGCCGGGCTTACAGCCGACCAGATGAGAGCTTTGAAAGAAGGGAACTATTCTGGGTTTAGCGGACCCGAGCAGGTGGCGCTGAAATACGCGGAGAAGCTGACGCGCACTCCCGAAGGGGCGACTGACGCCGACTTTGCCGACCTCAAGAAACATTTCTCCGACGAGCAAATTGTTGACCTCCACATGCTGATCGGACTGGCAAACCTGACCAACCGCGTCACCGGACCGCTCGCGTTGCAAGTAGAATTTCCGGAAGAAAAGATCTAGCTCGCGCGGCAAGTGCGGGGACGGGCGCCCTCGCCCGTCCATGCCGAGCAGAGCTCGGCTTTCGTCGGAGCCTTGTCTGAACAGGGCAAAATCCTGCCATGACACGTTTACAGAATTACTCTTTCGTCGCCGACCCGCCGGGTGACGCGCTCGCGGTCCAGATATTCGAGCAGCGGAATCGCATACTTGCGACTGACTCCCGTCATGTCTTTGAAGCGGGCGACATCGATTTTCGGCGTGTTCGGTTTAACAGCAGCCACCCTCTGCCGCAAATCAAGCAGCGCGCTCTGGTGAAACACCAACTCTTCCGAGATTTTGACCAGGATCTTATCGCGTAACAGCAGCGTGACAATCTTCTGGGCGCGGACTTTATCAACTTTCAATCCCGCCAGCACTTCTTTCAACGAAGGAACTTTTAGCCCAGCCGCGGCAAATGCCTGTTCGATCGTCTTCTTTGACTCGGCCTCTTCGTCCTTCATGACCACACCGCGTCCGTAGAGGTGGACGAGTTCGCCCGCCGTTTCGAGTATCTTCTCTTCCCCTAATTTCCGCAGCACGCTGTCGTAGACTTCCGGCCCGAGGTCAGCCTGATCGCGTAGTTGTTCCTTGCCCATTCCCGCTACCAGGGGATTGGCATCGTGGAATTTTCTGAGTGCCTGAAGAACATTTGTCTTAGCTTCGGTGTAAGCCGCCGGCCCAACTAGCACCCGATCGCACCAAATCAATCCTGAACCTTTGGCCAGCTTGGTCGCGTCTTCTTTTCGGATGTTCATTTCTCCAGGAACGTCCTGCAGACGAAGACCACCCGTCCCCCGCCGCGCAACCCGCGCCACCAGCGCTTGCTCCACCGAGCCTTCGCGCATCGTGTGGAGAAATTCGACTCCCGCAACTGCGCGCTGCCGTCGCGTCGAGGGCGACGCGTCGAGCACAATGCCTCCGCCAATCGTCACGACCGGCGAGAACTGACGCACAATGAATCGGTCGCGAGGCAAGAGCAGTGCCGGCTCCGACAATCGAAGTCTCACGAACTGCTCTTCGCCGGGTTTGAGCTGCTTCGCTCCGTAAAGCCGGACTTCTGCAATCGTTTCTGAAGTGTAAGCGTGAAAGTGCACGCGGGCTCCGTCTTTCAGTGGCTTTGCCGATGGAAGAAGATTGAGTAATGTGTCAACTCGTGACGTGGAACGAAAAGTGTCCGCGACCGCGAGCGTCATGCCGCGTGCCACGTCTTCGGTCGAGACGGCTGCGAGGTTCAGCGCGGTTCGTTGACCCGCCACAGCGGACTCCGCGGGCGATCCATGAACCTGCACTCCGCGCACTCGCACGCGCTTGCCCGCAGGAAAAACTTCGAGCTCTTCTTCCGTTCGGATCGTTCCTGCCACTAGAGTGCCCGTGACGACCGTGCCAAATCCTTTCATGGTAAAAACGCGGTCGATAGGAAGGCGAGCCAGCGCCGCCGAGTTTTTCGCCGCCACTTCGCCCGCAACTTGGGCAAGCGCCGATTTCAAGTCGCCCAAGCCGGCGCCAGTCAGCGAACTTACCGCTACGATCGGCGATCTCTCCGCATCGAGAAATGATCCGCGCACATAATCTTCCACTTCCAGTCGCACGACTTCCAGCGTCTCCGCATCCACGGCGTCGGCTTTCGTGAGAACCGTAATGCCGCGCCGCACCGCCAGCAACCGGCAGATGTCGAAGTGCTCGCGAGTCTGCGGCTTGATTCCCTCATCGGCAGCAATGGCCAGCAGCACCAGATCAATGCCGCCAACGCCCGCAAGCATGTTGCGCACAAAGCGTTCGTGCCCGGGGACATCGACGAAACCAATCCGGACCCGGCTGCCATCGAGCGCAGCCAGTTCGAAGTGGGCAAAGCCCAGCTCGATCGTGATGCCGCGCCGCTTCTCCTCTTCGAGGCGGTCGGCATCAATGCCGGTCAGCGCCTTCACCAGCGCCGTCTTGCCGTGATCGATATGTCCGGCAGTACCGACAATGACGGATTTCATCAGCGCCAGTATATCCGTGTAGGGTGGGCGCCCTCGCCCGCCGCCGTTGGTTTTGATCTTGATTTTGGTTTTGGTCTTGAACCTGATCTTGATCTTGCTTTTGCTTCCGTCCAGCCTAGCGCCATTTCTTCAGGCTGGGCCAGAGTTGCGCCAGACTGCCAAGCTTGGCCTCGCGGCAGATGAAGACTGGGATCTGTTGCTCCAGCGCATAATCGTTGCCCGGCGAGGTTCCCACCAACTCCACGTGTTCGAACAGCGTTTCCAGTCGTTCGCGTTTGTCGTCAAGCACGATCAAACAATTGCCGGAATACCCCCGCGGCCCCCACAACCACCAACTCTGATGCCCGCTGAGCGATTGCGGCAGCCCGGACCTCCATCCCAGAAAATCGATGGCCCCCGCCTGCCCGTAATCCTGGGCGAAAATCCCGCAGTCTTTGCGCTCGTCAGTAGGAATCCGGTTCCACGCGACCGCGACCTCCTCCACAATTTCATTCCACCCGAACTGGTCAGCATAGTGCTGCGGAAGGGCCACTCGTTCATGGCTGTGTTCACTGCGTGGAACCTTAATCGGCAGCCGTTCCATGTACGGGATGAACCGCTCGATCGGCAGAATGGGCATCGCCAAGGGCGCAAAAACCGCGCCGCCCGCCAGCAAGAGCACGGCAACAATCGGCTTCAGCCATCCCTGCCGTATGCGATCAATCGCATCGTCGATCACCACACATCCGGCGGCTAGGTATACCGGGTAAATCGCGGCCAGATAATAGTTCTTGCCTTTAAGGATTATGAAGACCGCGAAGCTCACGAGGTAAGCGATTCCGAGGAACCGGTAACGCTTGAACCGCTGCGCCGCCAGCAATGCAATAACGCCCGTGATCCAGATGGGAGCGGTGAAGTGATGAAGCAGCAGCATCTGTTGCGAAAAATATTCCCACGGAGAGAGCACAACGTCGCGGCCTTCAGCCTTGATGTTGTGCATGAGTTGGACGAAAGGCCAATGGTAAGCGACGTTCCACAGCAAATTCGGCAGAAATATCAGAAAAGCTGCCGCCCCGCCCAGCCACATCCATTGATTCACCAGCCATCGGCGCTGCTCGGTGAGCAGCAAGCCGACGACAATGGCGAAACCGAGCACGGCGATGGAATATTTTTCCTGCATCCCAATCCCGGCCACGATGCCAAACAATAACCAATAGCGGGGCGCGTCGTATTTCGTGGCGAGGAGTGCGCAGTAGACACATCCCATCCAGAGCAGCGGCTCAAGATCGCAGTTGGAGGTCAGCAGGCTCCCGCCCGATAAGTAAATGGGCGCGATCAAAATCGTCACCGCGCTGAGCGCTACCGCGAATCGCTTCCCGCCCAGTTCGCGTGCCATCATTCCTGTCAAAACAATCAGCGCCGACGCCGACAGCGCAGGCAGCAGGCGGACGCTGCGCAGCGATTCGCCAAAGATCGCCAGAAAAATCCGGCTGAGCACGGGTAGCAGAGGCGGCTGATCGACATAGCCCCACGCAAGATGCCTGCCACAGATGATGTAGTCGAACTCGTCACGAAAATAGCCGTATCGGCCATTGCACACCACGTGCAACACGAAACTGAACGCCGCAATCCCCACGACGGCGAGCATCCCGTTCTTCGCCCAGTTTGGTTCCGTCAAGCGGTCTGCCGACGATCCGGCTGCAAGACTTTGCATGGTGGACAGAAGCATAGCGAGGCGGACGTCGACTCGTCACTTTTTCTTTGCTGAACTCAAGAAATCTGCATGCCAAAAGTCAGTTGAGATGCGACAATAAAGACTCCCCGATGACCACCTCTGCGATCAGTGCCGTTACGCCGGAGATGATCCGAGAGCACGGCCTCACACTCGAAGAATTCGAAAAAATCAAACAATTGCTCGGTGGACGCGAGCCCACACGCACCGAACTCGGCATCTTCAGCGTGATGTGGAGCGAGCACTGCTCGTATAAGTCCTCCCGTGTCCACTTGAAGCGCTTGCCTACGCGCAGCAAGCTCGTAGTCCAGGGGCCCGGCGAAAATGCCGGCATCGTCGATATCGGCGACGGCTGGGCCTGCGCCTTCAAGATCGAGTCGCACAACCATCCATCCTTTATCGAACCATTTCAGGGAGCGGCCACCGGCGTCGGCGGAATCCTTCGCGATATTTTCACCATGGGCGCGCGGCCCGTCGCCATCATGGACTCGTTGCGCTTCGGGCCTATCCGTGTGGACAAGGCTCGCGTTGGGCAGGGGCTCCACCTTGTCCAAACGCAGAATAGCGCCGCTACCCGCGCCGAGATTCACAAGAACCACTCCGTCATGGAAGGCGTCGTCTCCGGCGTCGCTTCGTATGGCAATTGCTTCGGCGTCCCCAACCTCGGCGGCGAGGTGAAATTCGAGCCGTGCTACTCGGGCAATCCGCTGGTGAATGCTTTTGCTCTTGGCCTCGTTCGTCGCGATCAGATTTTTTACGGACGCGCCTCGGGCGAAGGCAACCCCGTAATTTATGTCGGCTCCAAGACCGGACGCGACGGCATTCACGGCGCAACCATGGCCAGCGAAGAATTCAGCGAAGGCTCCGAAGCCAAACGCCCCAACGTCCAGGTCGGTGATCCCTTCCTCGAGAAGTTGCTTCTCGAAGCCTGCCTCGAAGCCATGCAAACCGGCGCGATCGTCGGTATTCAGGATATGGGCGCGGCCGGACTGACCTGCTCGACTTGTGAGATGGGCGCTCGCGGCGGCACCGGCGTCGAAATCGAACTCGACCTCGTCCCGCAACGAGAAACCGGCATGACTCCGTACGAGATCATGCTGAGCGAATCGCAGGAGCGCATGCTGCTCGTCGCACAAAAGGGGCGCGAGGATGAGGTCTTCCGTGTCTTCCACAAGTGGGGACTCGATGCTGTCGAAGTCGGACGCGTCACTTCCGATGCCACCATGCGCGTGCTCGAACACGGCAAAGTCGTTGCCGAAATTCCCAACGCCGCCCTCACCGACGATGCTCCAGTCTATAAACGCCCGCTCAAACGCTGGGAGCCGCCTGTCGATCGCGAGAAGCCCGAACACATCCGCCTCGGCGAGAGCGCCGATCTCACGGCTCAGCTCAAGCAGTTACTCGCCAGCCCGAATATCTGTTCGAAGCGCTGGGTCTGGCAGCAGTATGACCACATGGTCCAAACCAATACGGTCGACGCCCCCGGAGCAGGCGATGCCGGTGTCATCCGCATCAAAGGCTCCAAGCGCGGATTAGCCATGGCCCTCGATGGCAACGGCCGCTGGTGCTATCTCGATCCGCGTCTGGGTGCCATGCACGCCGTCGCCGAAGCGGCCCGCAAAGTGGCTTGCGCGGGAGCAACTCCCATTGGCGCCACCAACTGCCTCAACTTCGGCAATCCTGAAAAACCGAATATCATGTGGCAGTTTTCGCAGGTCATCGACGGCATCACCAAAGCCTGCGAGGAACTCGATACGCCCATCACCGGCGGCAATGTCAGCTTCTACAACGAAACTCTCGGCGAGGGAATTTATCCCACTCCTGTCATCGGAGTGGTCGGCATTCTCGAAGACGTGCATAAAGCCGCGAAGATGCACTTTGCGCTTCCCGGCCGCACCATTGTTTTGTTGCGTGCCAACGAGCCTGGCGATGCGGTTGATGCCGAAGCCGAGTTCGGCTCGTCCGAGTATGCGAAAGAAATTCTCGGAGCGCTCTGGGGCTATCCTCCCGAGTTGGATCTCGAGAAAGAAGCGACGCTGCAGCGTGCGCTGGTCAGCCTAATCGACGCGGGACTGGTCGAGTCGGCCCACGACTGCTCCGATGGCGGCTTGGCGGTGGCCTTGGCTGAAGCGGCACTACCTGCCGGAGTCGGCCTGAGCGTGAAGCTCAATCGCCGCAAGTTGGCCCCTGAGTTCGCTCTGTTCGCCGAAGATGCCAGCCGGGTTGTACTAACCTGCGACCCCGCCAACTTGCCGCGAATCCAACAAGTAGCTGAGGAACACGATGTTTTTGCTGACGTGCTTGGCGAAACCGTGTCTGACAGGGTTGAGATCGCGGTGAACGGTCAGCCCGCAGTCTCCGCCAGCATCGCCGAGTTGCGCGACGCTTACGAGGGCGCGCTGGAAAAAGCGTTACGGACCGAAGCTTGATGCCAACCTCCGATAAATTTCGTGACGAATGTGGCGTGGTCGCCATCCACGCCCATCCCGAAGCCGAAAAGCTCGCCTACCTCGGCCTGCACGCCCTCCAGCATCGCGGACAGGAATCGGCGGGCATCGTCACCTCCGACGGCGAACGGTTGCGCCAGCACAAATCGATGGGCCTGGTCGCCGACATCTTCGGACACGACGTTCTGGCCTCGATGCGCGGCGTGCTTGCCATCGGTCACACCCGCTATTCCACTGCTGGCGACTCCGCGCTGCTCAATGCCCAGCCCATCATGGTGCAATCCAACAAGGGAACCATCGCGATTGCCCATAACGGCAATCTCGTCAACGCCCAGGCGATTCGCTCGAAATTGGAGGGGCAGGGTTCGATCTTCCAGACCAACAGCGACACAGAAGTTCTGGTGCACCTGATCGCGCTCTCGCGCGAGCAGACGTTGCCCGACGCCATCGCCGATGCCCTGCGCCGCGTCGAAGGCGCATTTTCGCTGGTCATGCTCAGCCGCGACCGAGTTTTCGCCGCCCGCGACCCGCGCGGATTTCGCCCCCTCGCCATGGGCCGCATTCCCGCCCTCAGCAGCGACAAGAAAGAAACGATCGTTTTCGCTTCCGAGACTTGCGCCTTTGATCTCCTCGGAGCCACCTACGAGCGCGACGTCAAGCCCGGAGAACTCGTCATCGTCGGCCCCGAAGGCATCAGCTCCCGCTTCTACTCCCCGTCTCCCGCGCAGTCGAGCTGCATCTTCGAGCACGTTTATTTTTCGCGTCCCGACAGTCTCGTCTTTGGACGCTCCGTCGACCAGAGCCGCGACGCTATGGGCCGCCAGCTCGCGCGCGAAGCTCCCGTCGACGCCGACATCGTCGTTCCCGTGCCCGATTCCGGCAACACCGCCGCCATCGGATACGCCGCCGAAAGCGGCATTCCCTTTCGTCTCGCCCTCATTCGCAACCACTACATCGGACGCACTTTCATCGAGCCCCAGCAGTCGGTCCGCGACTTCGGCGTCAAGCTGAAATTAAATGCCGTGCGCAGCCTGATCGAAGGCAAGCGCGTCATCCTCATCGACGATTCCATCGTCCGCGGCACGACCAGCAAGAAGATCGTTCGCATGATCCGCAACGCCGGAGCCAAGGAAGTTCACATGCGCATTTCCTGTCCTCCGACCATCTCGCCCTGCTTCTACGGTGTCGATACGCCCTCAAAAAAAGAACTCATCGCCGCCAATAAGACGGTCGACGAAATTCGTACTTTCATCGTGGCCGATACCCTCTCCTATCTTTCCATCGAAGGCCTCAAGAAGGCGTGCGCGGATGGCGACAAGACCACCTACTGCTCCGCCTGCTACACCGGAAAATATCCCACGAAGGTCGACGTGGAAGAGATTCTGCCCGCCGGCGTCGCCTGATCGTGTACAGCGGGCGCCCCGCCCGCTGCTCCTGGGGTTGGTGCTGCTCTTGGTGCTGCTCTCGATAGTTGGTGTTGGTACCTGCTGTTGCTCCTCTAGCCCATCCCCCAAATAGCCACCAGTAATCTTCCGGCCGCGTCACCAACCCCCCGCCTCGCCGGATTCTGCCGTCTGTATTCCACCCTCTCGTCAAACTGGCCTGCCCACGTCAGCGATGCGAAATTTTCTTGACTCCCAACCCACCCGGCGCAACAATAGAAATCTGGTTGGGGCAGTTCCGAGATGGGTCCGTCCACCGACATACCTCGAAGCTGCCCCAAAACCATTTTTCAGGTTGACGCCGCTAAGTCCTTACGGCTGCGGTATTTGCATGTAAGTCATTTAGAATGCGGTATGTAGATACTATGCCCGCTAACCACCTGATTCTGCATGATTTAAATACGGCTAAAAAGGGGGGGAGGGGGGGTACTCCCGGCAAATATTGGGGACACGGACGGGATGTCCACCGATTTTTCGCGAATGTTGCGGTTTCAGGTGCGAAATGTCCGTCGGAATTCTGATTTTAACTCGTTTAACATCATGGACTTGGAAACAAAAATAAATCCCGGCCCAAGCCGAGCTTTTGAATGCCAAAATTTTGATGCCAAAAGCCTTTTCAATTTTCGGTTCTAGTGCCCGCCCTCACCTCGGTCCCTTCGAGCAGCAGCTGATGCGCGAGGTTTGGCGGCGCGGCAACTCCACCGTTCGGGAACTCCTCGCCGATGGCACCATCCGCCAAGCCTATACCACCGTGATGACGACGCTCGATCGCCTCTACAAAAAAGGATTGCTCGATCGCGTCGTCGAAGGCAGAGCTTTCCGCTACACTGCGCGTAACACTCCTGAGGAGTTGCAACGCGTCACCGCCCTCGAGAGCATCCGGCAGTTGCTAGGCTCGGGCGAAGCCTCCTCGCTGCCTCTTTCGTATCTGGTCGAAGCGCTCAGCTCGCATGACGCGCAACTTCTCGATGAACTACAGGTTTTAGTCGAACGCAAGCGCCGCGAACTCAAAGGCGCCGCCAAGGTTGCGGAAACTAAGCTTCGGGAGCAGGGCTGATGTTTGCACTCCGTGGTATCGCCGTCTCACTGACGTTCTTCGTGCTGCTTTACTGTCTCCTGTCGGCGCTGGTGGCTGTCGTGTGGCGTTCGCTGAGAGTTTTGCCGGTCACGGAACGCAGCCGCGCCAGTCTGCTCTTTGGCTTGCGGATTCTTCCGTTCGTCGTATCGGTGGTTATCACTTTCGCTTTTGTCGTGCCGTCGTTTCAGTTGCTCGAACCGCGTTCGATGGAGATCGATGAAGGCATGGGCTCCGTGCCGCTCGCACTCGGCATTTGCGCTCTGCTGCTGATCGCTTGCGGATGTTTCCGTGTGGTTGCTGCGCTCACAAAAACTTCTCGCGTCGTGTCGGGCTGGTTGCAAGGCGCCCATCCGCTCGCCCGAACCCCAATGCAAGCCGATCATCACTCCGTGGCTCTGTGCTCCCGTCCGGAAGCTCCGCCGCTCACGCTCGTGGGTGTACACAGGCCCCAGGTGCTCGTTTCCGAATCCGCCCTCGCGCTCCTGACGCGCGACGAACTGCAGATCGCGCTGCGCCACGAGCTTGCCCACATGCGGTCTCGCGATAACCTGAAAAAACTCTTCTTCCGTTTTTGTCCTTTTCCGGGCATGGCCAAACTCGAAAATCAGTGGTCGCAAACCGCCGAACTGGCCGCCGATGATGCCGCCGTCTCTAATGTCAACGACGCGCTCGACCTCGCCGCAGCCCTGGTCAAGCTTTCGCGCTTGGTTTCGGCCGATGCCGCTCCGGTCTGCACCGTCGGTTTCGTAACCGGATCTCTCGGCGCACGTGTGGCGCGCTTGCTTTCCTGGGATGAAGCTCAGGCCGCCAAATTACAACCGGCGCGCATTCGCCCCTGGCACGCAATTCCACCTTTGGCGGTCGCCCTGCTGTGCATCTTCGCCACCTACGGCCCCGCGTTGGCTCTGACGCACGAACTTACAGAGTGGCTGGTCCGCTAGAACTGGTCTCATAAACGGTTTTGGGAAGGGCACGACTTCAGTCGTGCCGCTGCAAGCGGAAAAAATGCGGGCTTCAGCCCCTGAGGGCCAACGCCTTTTCCGCCAAGACTATTTATCGGACCAGTTCCAGTTTTTTCACGGTCCGCAGCCATACGACTATCGCTGGTAGTAACTTCCTCCTCCCGATACGCTGAATCAGCGAGTCTGCTTTGCCACCAGGCTTTTCCCCCTGGCAAGTTTGACGGAGCCCAATCCCTCGTACCTCGGATGGTTTTTTCATGCGATTGCTGTGTCGCACTGTCTTCTTCCCCATTGTCCTGCTGGCGTTGATCTGTCTCTTGTCGCCCGCGCTTTTGCGCGCCCAGAATTCGAACGGAGCGCTTCGTGGAGAAGCCCAGGACGCGAGCGGCGCACGCGTCGCCGGCGCTCGGGTCGTGGCGCAGTCCCGCGGATCGTCCATCACTCGCGAGGCAATCGCCAATGAGCGCGGAGAATTCCGCATCGAAGGCCTGCTGCCCGGAGCCTATCTCGTCACCGTAACCGCCAAAGGTTTTGCCCAAGCCACCGCCGATGTCGATGTCGAGGTCAGCGTTGTGCGCGATCTCGCGGTTACGCTCAAACCCGCGAGCGAGCGCGAGACCGTAAATGTGCAGGGCAGCTCTTCCTCGATTACGACCGAGACGATTGACACGTCGAGTGCAGTCCGTGGAGGCGTGGTTGGGAGCCACGACCTCGAATCCCTTCCACTTCCAGCACGCAGTTTCGCCAACATCGCTTACTTGGTGCCAGGCACCGAACCCGTCGAGCCTTCCGATCCCACCAAGGCGCGAATCACCGCCGTCTCCACCGGCGGAAGCTCCGGCTTGAACAACGAACTCTCCGTCGATGGCGCCGACAACTCCGACGACTGGATTGGCGGCTTCCTGCAAAACTTCTCGCCCGATGGCATTCAGGAATTCGCCGTGCGCACCTCAAACGAAGATGCCGACACCGGTTGGACCACTGCCGGCTCCGTGGTGATCACCACCAAGCGCGGCACCAACGAGTGGCACGGCGACGCTGCTTTGTATGATCGCCAGGCCGCGCTCAACGCGCGTTTCCCGATTGAGAATCCGGCGCAAACCTGCACCGACGGAACCTGCGTCGACAATCCCAAGCAGCCCTTTTCACGCCAGAACTACGTCGGAACCATCGGCGGCCCCATCGCAAGAAACAAAGTCTGGTTTTTCACCTCGTTCGAGAATGTCCATGAAAACGCCAGCATCGCCTACAGCCCAGCCAGCACCGCGCAATTCGATGCGCTGGCGCAGTTGGCAGCGGATGGCTTGATTCCCGGCGTGCCCTCCATCGCCGTGCCCGCCACCGTTCCCATCCCCTTCCGCGATTACATTGGCTCAATGCGGTTTGACTGGGCGCAGTCCTCGAAGTCGCAGTGGTTTCTGCGCACTTCGCAAGACAGCTACCTTACGCACAATGCCCTCGTGCAGCAGGCGACGCTGCCTTCAACCGGACTGATCACGCATAACAACTACTGGAATACCGCGCTGAGCAATACCACCACTTTTAGCCCCACGTGGCTGGGCACATTGGTGCTCGACGCCAGCCTGTTGCACCTCACGCAGACGCGCAACTCCGATCTCGGCTTCGCCCTGCAATTTCCTTTCAGCGTAACCGCGCTGACCGTCTCCGGCTTTGAGACGTTCGGCGACAACCAGTTCGCCACTCCCATTACTCTCTTCCCCGACCTGCGGAATCAGGAGAAGTACCAGGTCCGCTACGACCTGAGCCACAGTGCGGGCAGCCACGCGCTCAAGTTCGGAGTGAACTTCATCCACGAACCAGTTCTTAGCGGAGCGTTCGCGGCGACGGCGGAGCAATTCACTACGTATCCGAACGACCCCGATTATTATGTCGCGAATCCCTCGCAGTTCTTCTACCAGCCGCCAAGTTTGCCCTGCAATCCGCCGATTACGACAGCGTCGGGCATCACCTGTACGTACACTCCTGCCGGCAACGGTAACTTCTCGCAAAACGTACAACGGCTCGGACTCTACGCGGAAGACTCGTGGCGCGTCTCGCACCATCTGACGGTGAACTATGGCCTGCGTTACCAGACGACCTTTGGACTATTCCTGGCGTCCGGGCTGAGTCAGGCTGCCAATGCCAGCTATAGCCTGCTGCCGTCGTTGGGATACGCCGAAGCGGTGCCCCATGACGACCGCAAGCAAGTTGCGCCTCGCATCGGGATCGCGTACTCCCCGGGCAGCGGCGAGAAGACCGTGATTCGTGCGGGCTTCGGGCTGTACTACGAGGACCTCGCGCAAAACGGGTGGGCGACGGCGTTTCAGGCCGTCAATCCGAATACGGTCGCGCCTCCCTCCCTCATCGATCCCAATTACAAAACCCCTTACGCCATCCACACGACCGGAGGAGTGCAGCACGCCTTTAACGAACACTGGACGATGAGCGCCGACTACACCCATGAGCAGGGGAACCACGGCTATCGCGCTTTCCCGTATTCCACCGCCACCGTCTTCGCATCGGACAACCGCTCCAGTTACAACGCGCTCATGCTGCATGTGCAGGGCAACATGCGCCGCTTCAATCTGGTCGCGAACTACACGCTATCCAAGGCGCAGACCTGGGGATGCGTTCTCGGCGAACTGTTTGACTATGTAGACGGCGTCTGCACGGCGCAGAGCGGACCAAAGGCCGGGCAGCTCGATGCCTTTGGACCCGGCGATTACGGTCCTTCCGGCGAAGACGTTCGCAATCGCTTCGTACTCGCCGGCACGGTGCACATTCCCGGCGGTTTCGAATTGAGCACCATCAATCAGGTCGAGAGCGCGCGGCCCATCACCATCACCACCCAGGACAACAGCGGACGCATTTTTGTGAACGGTGTGTACACGAGCCTCGATGAATTCCGAGGCACGCCTTATATGCAGTCGGACCTGCGCATTACGCGCCCTTTCAAGGTTGGCGAACGCTGGCAGATTAATCCGTTCGCCGAGTTCTTCAACATCTTCAACCGCAATAATCCTGGAGCGAACTTTGCGGTGAATGTGGCGCAGTTGCCGGTGCCGAATGACCAGATGACGCCCAATCCACTTACCGGCATTACAAATGTCACCAGTTATTGTCCGGGCGCAAGCCCCGGAAATTGCCTGGACGCGAACGCCGTCCCCATTACCAGTCTGAAGCAGCTCGAGATTCCCGAAGGCGCTTTGGGAGATTTCTTTGGGCCTGGGACCACGGTCGGTATACCCTTTGCGGCGCAGTTGGGCGTGCGAATTACGTTCTAAACGTGGAGGCCTGCGGAATTCGGAACCTTATCTTTTTGAGCGAAGCACCGGTAGATTTTTCACCGTCGGTTGCCTCGGTGCTGAGCTTCGCTCATAACGACAGTTCCATTTGTTTTCTTGCTATCGCGACCCGCGCAATTCCCTGCAAATCGTTTTTGATTTCGACCTCGGCCCAACCTGAAAGCAATCGCCGCACGCGATCCGCAATCGTTCCGCTGATTTCGAACACCAGCCAGCCTCGCGGACGTAGGACCGCGTGCGCCTGAGGAATCAGCCGCTCGATCACTTCCATTCCTGTTGGCCCCGCAAAAACCGCATTGCGCGGTTCGAACTTGCGCACTTCGAGCTGCACCGACTCTTCTTCCGACTCGCCCACGTAGGGAGGATTCGAAACCACGATGTCGACCGAAGCGGCAGAGAATCCCGCCAGCAAATCGGCCCGGCGAAAGTCGATTCTCGATGCAAGATCGTGACGCGCGGCATTGGTTTGGGCAACTTCTAACGCATCGCCAGAAATGTCGGTTGCATGGATTTCCGCCGCGGGCAACTCCTTCGCCAACGCCAGCGCAATCGCTCCAGAGCCAGTACCCACGTCAACAATGCGCAGCCCGTGTGGAGCAGGCGCCTCCGCCCGCAGCTGTTGATCTTGATTTTGCTCCCGAGCGCCAAGTGCCAACGCGGTTTCTACCACGTGCTCGGTCTCCGGACGAGGAATTAGCACGGCCGGCGACACAATCAAGTCCAGTCCCCAGAACTCCTGGTGTCCCGTGATGTACTGCGCTGGCACACCGGTAGAGCGGCGTGCGAGCGCCTCATCATAGCGCTGCGTTTCATCAAAGGTAAGCTCGCGCTCCGGATGAGCATAGAGGTATGCGCGGTCGCAGTTCAGGGTAAACATGATCAGCAACTCGGCATTCATCCGCGGGGACGGAACGCCCGCAGCAGTTAGCCGCTCGACTGTTGAATTCAAAGCCTGGCGAAGTTGCACGAGTCTATTTCACCACAGCTACTGCGGAAAGCCTTCTCCCGTCCCCGCTTTCCGCAGGTAAACTACTTCAGAGGGCTGGATTGAAGGATGCGAACTTCTAAGGGCGCTAAGGACGTAATCGCAAAAGCGCTTCGAGGCGTCTTCCCCGTTGAAATAGATAATCTGTACGCCTTTGTCTTGTGGGGAAGGGTTCGTCGGTTTTCCAGCGCTAAACAGATTGTCTCGTTGATAGAGCCGATGATCGCGGAATTAGAGGCGAAACTCAATGCTTGTAAGATCAAACGCCTCGGCCACCCGGCCGAATGTTTATAGACGACTTCCGGTTGGGACTGCGCCTACACGTAATTCACGATAATGACAATCGCCGTTACACCACGGCGGCCGTCTCGGCCTTCATCTTCTCCGCCTGATAGTGGGTGATCAGTGCGTCGATGATCGGCTGTAGCTTGCCGTCCATCACTTGTTCGAGTTGGTGAATGGTGAATCCGATGCGATGGTCGGTGAGACGGTTCTGCGGAAAATTGTACGTACGGATCTTCTCCGACCGGTCGCCCGACCCAACCATCTGCTTGCGTTCTTTGGCCAGCGCGTCCGCCTGCTTCTGCATTTCTACTTCGTAGAGGCGCGAGCGCAACACGCGCATGCCTTTTTCGCGGTTTTTGATCTGCGATTTTTCATCCTGGCAGCTGACCACCGTATTCGTCGGAATGTGGGTGATTCTCACCGCTGAATATGTCGTATTGACCGACTGCCCGCCCGGGCCCGAAGAACAGAAAGTGTCGATGCGCAGATCTTTCGCCTCGATCTTCACGTCCACTTCTTCCGCTTCGGGCAATACGGCTACCGTGATCGCCGAGGTGTGAACTCTTCCCTGCTGCTCGGTCGCGGGTACGCGCTGCACGCGATGCACGCCGCTTTCATACTTCAAGCGCGAAAACACGCGGTCACCTTCGATCAGCGCGATCACTTCTTTCAGGCCGCCCACGCCCGACTCCGACGTGGAAAGCACTTCGACTTTCCACTTCTGCGTCTCGGCGTAGCGGTTGTACATGCGGAAAACCTCCGCCACGAACAATGTGGCTTCGTCGCCGCCCGTCCCGGCGCGGATTTCGAGGACCACGTTCTTCTCGTCGTTCGGGTCTTTCGGCAGCAGCAGAACCTTGAGATCTTCTTCCACGACGACGATGCGAGCATCCAGCTTCGCCAGCTCTTCTTCCGCGTAAGCCCGCATCTCCGGGTCTTTTTCGTCGGCGAGAACGGCTTTGCTTTCAGAGATACCGCGCTTCAGGTCCTTGTATTCGCGATACCTCTCGACGATGGCCGAGACTTCACTGTGCGCCTTGGCGGTCTTCTGATATTTCGCCGAGTCGTTGGTGATGTCGGGCGAAGCCAGAGCCCGATTGAGTTCTTCGTAGCGCGCTTCGATTTGGTCTAAACGTTCAAACATGATTTGTTGGTCCGTGGAGACTGGGGTTGGCCCGTCTCGCTCTGCGGCAAAAGAAACACTCCGCAGGCCGCATCTCTACTTTAATGATTTTAGGTGGAATGAGAAAGAGAACGCGAGTGCTCGGTGGGCACCGCTAAGCAATCACCAGCTCACCGCCGTGGGTCTTTTCCAGCTTCATCGCTTCATCCAGGGCGAGAATCGCGCATTCGACTTCGCGGTCGTCGGGAGGCTGCGTCGTGATCCGCTGCAGCCACAGTCCCGGCGCGGTCATCAGCGCGAACAGCGACCCGCGATGCTTCGCGGCAAAACGAATGATCTCGTACGACACTCCCGCGATCAGTGGCAGGAACCCGATCCGAATCGCGAATCGCGCCCAGAAAGTCTGCACCGGAATCGCCATGTAAACGAACATCGAGATGATCATCACTGTCATCAGGAAGCTGGTTCCACATCGCGGATGATACGTCGAGTACTTCTGCACCGTCGCGGTCTCCAGCGGATCGCCGTTCTCGAACGCAAACACGGTCTTGTGTTCCGCCCCGTGATATTCGTACACGCGGCGAATGTCTTTCCACAACGACACGCCCCACACAAACAGCAGGAACATCGTGATCCGTATCAGCCCATCGACCAGGTTGAATAGGAATTGCTGTCCGAATACCGGATTCACCTTTTTCAGTTCCGTGGTCGCCAGCAAGGGCAGGTACTTGTACATGAAGATGAAAAACGCGATGGAGAAGGCCATGTTCAGGCCCGCCATCCAGCCGGTAATTTCAAACTTCTTGCCCTGATCTTTACTGCCCGCGTCCTTACTCTCCGGATCGCCGACCGACAACTCCTCCAATGCGGCGTTGGCGGAAAATTTTAGAGCGCGGAAGCCCAGGGTCATCGCATGTCCGAGCGTCATCACTCCGCGCACTACCGGCCAGGCCATCCACTTATGTTGCTCGGAGGGTCGTTCCAAAGGCTCGCTGTGGGTGACGATCTCACCCGAAGGCTTGCGCACGGCGATACCCCACGCGTGCGGCGAGCGCATCATCACGCCTTCCAGCACCGCCTGCCCGCCGACGAGGGTTTCCTCTCCGCTCTCAAGAGCCGGCAGCAACTGCACCGCTGCCAAAAAACGCAAGATTTGCCGCCATTGTCGCATAGGCATTTGATGTTACTTCGCGGAGGGAAGACTCCAACCATTAGGGTAGCACAGATCGCCTCGATTTCGAGCATGAAACAGGCGATCTGTACAAACGGTATCTCTCTGTAAATCAGTGATTTAGTCCGATATTCAATTCTTCATTCGGGTGGTAGTCCAAGATCCGCAAAGTCGCGAACGCTGACCATAGAATCCAATAAAGATGTTGCGCTTGGCCCAGACTGGCGATGCGATCGCCGCAACCACCAAGAAATTGGAGAAAACGGCGTTGGTCGCCAACTATTTCCGATCGTTGCCTGTGAAGGATGCCGCGCTTGCCGCCATTTTTCTTTCCGGACGGCCTTTCCCTTCCTATGAAGAAGCAACTCTCCAAGTGGGCGGCACGCTAGTGTGGCGAATCATCAGAGACCTTTCGGGGCAATCGGAGCCGGCCCTCACAGAGATCTATCGCAAGCATGGCGACGCCGGCGCGGTGGCGGGCGAGGCCCTTCCCCAAAGGCCGGGATCTGGGCTATCGCTGGCAGCTGTGGAGCGTGTCTTTTTGGAGATCGCCAGTGCCCGTGGGCCTTCCGCAAAAGGTTCTCTTCTGCGCGCACTTCTGGAGCGGGCCACACCCCTCGAAGCTAAATACATCGTGAAAATCATCAGCGGAGACTTGCGCATCGGCCTGAAAGAAAGCCTCGTCGAAGAAGCTATTGCCCGCGCATTCGACGCGCCGCTCGATCAAGTAAAACGCGCTAACATGCTGCTCGGCGATCTCGGGGAAACGCTGCGCCTGGCCTCTCGAGAAAAACTTGCCGACGCTCGCTTGCGCCTTTTTCATCCCGTCGACTTCATGCTCGCGAGTCCGGTTGAATCTTCTGAAGAGGCTCTGAGCTACTTTCCTAGAGCGTCGGTAGAAGACAAGTACGATGGTATTCGGGCCCAGGCCCACATTCTCCGCGGCGATGCAGGAAGCGAAGTCCGCATTTTTTCGCGCACCCGTGATGAGATTACGGAGTCATTCCCGGAATTACCTGCCGCCCTGGCCCGCTTGCCGAAAGACGCCATTCTCGACGGCGAGATCGTCGCTTGGAACCCGGCTTGGAATTCGGCCTCAAACTCGACCTCGAACTCCGGCGGCGTTGGTCGAGCCTTGCCCTTCAGCGCACTTCAACAGCGCCTTGGCCGAAAGAAAGTCAGCTTCCGAGTCATGCGGGATGTCCCCATCGCATACCTCGTGTTCGATGTGCTTTATGCGGATGGCGAACTCCTGCTCGACCGTCCGTTACGCGAACGAGCAAAGACTCTCGACAAACTCATGACCTCGGAGGCGCCTGCCCCTTATCACACAGGGAAGGACGCATTCGTCCCTCCAGTCGTGCCCGGCCTAGCGGCCTATACGCAGCCGTCACAAGGCCTCTTGGACTTCGCTACTGCTGACTCTCGCACCGCGACCGTTCTCCGGGCCCCCGTTGCAAACGCCAGTTCAGCAGACGACCTCGAAGCGCTCTTCAAGGCGGCGCGCGAGCGCGGCAACGAGGGACTGGTAATCAAAGATCCCGAATCGCTGTACACTCCGGGCCGTCGCGGCAAATCGTGGCTCAAGATGAAGCGGGAACTCGCCACGCTCGACGTGGTCGTGACCGCGGTGGAGTATGGACACGGCAAGCGCATCGGCGTGCTCAGCGACTACACCTTCGCGGTCTGGGAGGGGGATCGTCTGGTGAACATTGGCAAAGCCTATTCCGGGCTAACCGACGCTGAGATCGCGGAAATGACGCAGTGGTTTTTGGCGCACAAGGTCAGCGAACGAGGATTGAGGCTCGAAGTCGAGGCGAAGATTGTGTTGGAAGTCGCGTTTAACAACATGATGCGGTCCACGCGCCACGAGAGTGGCTACGCCCTGCGATTTCCGCGCATCGTGCGATTGCGGCCGGACAAATCTCCCGGGGACGCCGACACCATCGAGACGGTGAAAGAGATTTACAGGCGGCAAAACTAGAGGAGTTCCGCGGGCGGAAGCACGATTAACGCGATAAAAATGACCAAGGAGTGCTGGTACTTTCCTCCCCGACTGAGGCAAAAACATCGTGCGGAAAGCGATCATGGATGCAATCAGGACTCCAATGCTAACCACTGTTCACCGCCCATGATCGTGGTGGCCGTGCTCACCGTGCGCATGCTCGTGCCGATCCTCGCCCGACACTGCGATCACGCAGCTGTGAGCCGTCTCGCAGACCACGTGTTCCAACTGAATGGTCGTATGGTGAATGCCAAATCCCCGCCCTAGTTTCTCCTTGATTTCGCGCAGAATTGTGTCGCTCTCCGAGGTCGCCATGTCCGCAATTTTCACGTGCGCCGAGAGCGCGTGATTTTCCGATCCGATACTCCACAGGTGCAGATCGTGCACATCGCTCACGCCCGCGATCCGCCGCATGGTCAACTCCACTTCTTCCAGACTCATCCCGCGCGGAGTTCCCTCCAGCAGAATATTCAGCGTCTCGCGCACGATCCCAATACTCGACCACAAAATCAGAGCGCCGATGGCGAACGACAAAGCCGCATCGATCCAATATTGGCCGGTCCACAGGATGGCCAGGCCGCCAGCAATTACAGCGGCAGTCGAAAGCGTATCTCCCACCTCGTGCAGCAGCGCACTCCGAATGTTCACATCCCGCCCCGAACGCCATAGAAGCAAAGCGATCACGCCGTTCATCACAACGCCCGCCGCCGCTACCCAGATCATGATCCCGGCGCGCACCTGCTCCGGATGCTGCAACCGGCGAAACGCTTCGTAGAAGATCAGAAACGACACCGCGACCAGCGATAGCGAATTGACGAGAGCCGCAAGCACGCCAGCACGCCGATAGCCATAAGTCTTGGTAGCAGACGGCGGCCGTCCTTCGAAAAACACAGCGACCAGAGATAATAGGAGCGCCAGAAAATCGGAGAGATTATGTCCAGCTTCGGAAAGCAACGCCAGCGAGTGCGCCCGTACTCCCGCCGCAACCAGCAGCACGACATAAACCATGGTGACGGCCAACGAGATGCGCAGCACCCGTCCCGTGCCGTGAGGATGTCCGTGCCCGCCGTGCGCGTGCATAGCATCTAGGATAGCGCAGATGTGGCGCGGATACTCCCACCCGCGTGCGGGTGGCTCGGACGGAGTCATGTTGACGAGCAGTGGTATAAAATCAGCAGTCGCTGACTCTCGCTAGGCCCTTTTTCGCTGGTAGCCTAGTCGGCCCCTTTCCACAGTACGCCCAGATGCTAAAGGAGGGTTATGCATGAAAACGGCCATCGTGGTTCTTACGGCGCTGCTCTTCCCTCAATGCTCGAGGGGGCAGGAAAACACATTCCATCTCACTGTGCTTGGCTATCAATGGGCAACGACGCATAGGACCCTAACTTTCTCGTGGCCGGGCTACTCCAACACTTCCTGCAACGGGAGTCTAAACGTGAACGGGACCATGTCCGGGGGAAACATCTATGCGACCGGAACGAGTTCTGACGCATGCTCGACAACCTACACTCCCCCTACCACCCAGAATATTGAAATTCAGAAGCCGGTTGTCTTCATTCTCGCGGACACGGATACCAACCGCATGATAATCACCTGTACGCGCAACTTACGTTGGAGTCAGTGCCACGCCCTGGATCCGGGTTCTTTTTTGGCCCGCATCGACCACGGACACTTTGAGGTGCAAGCGGCGTTCGAGAAGGGAAAAGAGGAGTGGATAAAATTCGACATTGTTCAGCAGAGCGCTATAAGCCGACCTCAATCGTCTCCGGTTCAGCCCGCCGCAGCCATTGCACAACCCGCTCCCGCCGCGGCAGCGCCAGCGCCTGCCTCAGTAAAGAACCCGGTCAGCAGCGCTCTGCGGGACATTCTTCCCAACCGCCAGAAAAACACCATCGCGGCTGTTGAAGCTATGCCCGCCGACAAATTCGGTTTCAAGCCGTCGCCCGACCAGATGACATTCGGACACCTCGTCGCGCACATGATCGAGGCGAACTACGGGCTGTGTAGTGGCGCTGCGGCAGTTTCTGCGCCAAAGGTGGAGGAAGCAAAAGACACCGACGCGAAAGACAAACTTGTCGCCGCACTCAAGGCTTCGTTCGATTTCTGCGCCGACGCGCTGGGCAAAATGGACGACTCCAAGCTGGCAGAAACGACCACCGGCGGTCCCGGTGGCCAACAACTCTCCCGAGCCAGATTCGCTCTGGGCATCGCCAGCAATTGGGCTGACCACTATGCCGAGGCCGCAATGTATCTCCGGCAGAATGGAATCTTGCCGCCAACGGCGAAGAAGTAACAATTGAATTACGCTCGCGACGACTGGGGGTCTAATCTTCCCGGACCAATGCCACCCGCATCGGGAGGAAGCCAATCAACATCAGGACCGTCCCCAGCAACATCCAGTTGTCGAGGTCCCAAAATATAAGGAAGGTGAACGCTCCCAGCGCAACGCACACGATCGACCATGCTGGCACCACGCGAGTACCGATGAGGGTGAGCGCCTGCGCCGCAAGGCCGATCATCAGCAGCTTCGATAGCGTGGTCGTCACAAGAAATGCGCCGTGGGGCGCGGTCATTGCTGCAAAGGTGGCGGTTGCTCCGGCTGAATTTGCCGGATCGACGGTTCCGAGTCCCCGGTAGAATGCCGTCCACATACCAAACACTCCTCCCGCATAAATTGTTCCGGTGAGAGTAGTCATCAAGGCGATTGCGCTCGCAACCGGCCGCTCCCGGCGGCCCAGCAGATAGAGCGCGAAGGCGCACAAAGGAATAACCGGCAACGATAAATAGGCAATCATGTGAGGATCGTGGATCAGAGGCGTGCGATTGTGCTGTGCGATGAGCGCGGCGACTACCCGCTCCGGCTGCCTGGGAATATATTGCCAGTGAAAACTGAGGAAGTCCGCGAGGTTGCGAAAGTGCATGATGAAAACGAGGATGAATACGCACGGGAAAATCAGCAGCGCGGTTGCCAGAATCTTACGGATGGGATCAATCTGAACTGTCGACGTCATGCCGGCGATGTTATAAAGGCTGGGCGTGCGGCACAAGGAAAACAGAGTCAGCCATGCGACTTGCCGAACACAAATCTGCAGTTGTTCCGGAAGTTGGCCGAAGTTCTACGCGAGATCGGCGCACCGTCCGCACGGGCAACAAAATTGATGCCGCCTTTGTCGAACTGATTCACCACCGCTCTTATGGCAGCCTGCGCGTCAGCGACATCATCAAGAAGGCGGGCGTTGGACGGGCCACTTTTTATGCCCACTATCCTTCAAAAGACGCTCTGTTGGCGTCGCAGTTTCTCAGGATCGTCGCTCCCATGCTGGCAACACGGCAGCATCAGTTGTGTCCGCTGGACGCCACGGCTTTTTTCGCGCACATCATGGCTTCGCCACAAATTTACAGGGCTCTGATGGGGCCGGCGGCCGGCGCCGCTCCGAGAATATTGCGCGAGTGCATCGAGCAGCGCATCAGGCAAGCGCTCGCCGGGCCTGAAGGAGAAATTCCAAATGAACACGCAGCGTGCGACTTGCAGACCCGGATCGTCGCGCGCTACGTGGCTTCCTCGCTTGTTACGGTCATCGAGTGCTCGATTGAAAATGGAGAGTGTGTTTCGCCGCAGCGACTGCAATCGATTTTCAGCAAATTAGTCGGCGGGGGCCTTGCGCTGGTTGGGGCGCGAGACCCGAGTAAGGTAACGAATCGCCTCCGGGCTTCCGCGTTTAGCCGATCAGCCCTTCCAACTCCTTTTCGCCGATCACGCTGACGCCTAGTTCTCGTGCTTTATCCAGCTTCGAACCGGCATCCCTGCCGGCCACCACATAATCCGTTTTCTTGCTCACCGATCCGGAAACGCGTCCGCCCGCGTCTTCGATCATCTGCTTCGCTTCGTCACGCGTACGACGGTCGAGAGTGCCGGTCAGCACAAAACTCTTCCCTGCCAGCTTCGTGCCTTTTTCTTTTTTCTGTCCGGTGAACGTCAATCCCGCCTTGCGCAGATCGCTCACCAGTTTGCGGTTGTGTTCATCGGAGAAATATTCCACGATGCTCTCCGCAATTCGTGGCCCCACTTCGTTGACTTCTTCCAGTTCTTCCGTGCTCGCTTTCATGATTGCGTCCAGCGATCCGAAGTATTCCGCCAGAAACTGCGCCGTTCGCTCGCCCACAAAGCGTATGCCCAGGCCGTAGATCACACGCTCCAGCGGCAGTTTCTTCGAGGCTTCGATTTCCTCGAGGACGTTCTCCGCCGATTTGTCGCCCATGCGCTCCAGTTGCAGCAAATCGTCCTTCGTCAGCTTGTACAGATCCGCAACGTTTTTCACCAGACCGCGTTCGTTGAGCTGATTGACCAACACCTCGCCCAGGCCATCAATGTTCATCACATGCCGCGACGCAAAATGCAGGATCGTCCCCTGCAGTTTTGCCGGGCAATTAGCGTTGACGCAGCGATGGTCGGCTTCGCCTTCCGTCCGCACTACATTGCCGCCGCACACCGGGCAATGCTCCGGCATTACAAACTGCTTTTCGCCGCGAGGGTGATCGTGATCCTCAACCACCTTCACCACTTTCGGAATCACGTCGCCGCCCCGCTCGACTTCGACCCAGTCTCCGATTTTCACTCCCAGTTGCTCAATAAAATCCATGTTGTGCAGCGTGGCGCGCGAAACCATTGTCCCTCCTATCGGAACCGCTTTCAGCCACGCCACTGGCGTCAACTTTCCTGTGCGGCCAACCTGGGGAACGATATTCTCGATCTGCGTCACCGCCCCGCGCGCCGCAAATTTATAAGCTATGGCCCATCGCGGCGCCTTCCCCGTGAACCCCAATTCCCGCTGCCATGCCGTGCGGTCGACCTTAACGACAATCCCGTCTATTTCGTAAGGCAGCGATTCCCGTTTGGCTTCCCAGCTCTGAATAAACTTCCAGACCTCGTCGAGATTTTTAGCGAGCTTCCGATTCTGATTCACCTTGAAGCCCGCCGCCTCCATGGCATCCATTGCCGTTGACTGGCGATCGAAGAAGGTTTGCCCATCCTTCAACAGCATGTAGGCAAAGTAATCCATGCGGCGCTGCGCTGTGATGGAAGGTTCGAGTTGGCGCACCGTTCCGGCCGTAAAATTCCGCGGATTGGCAAACACCGCCAGCCCTTGCTTCTCCCTCTCTTCGTTCAATTTGCGAAAAGCCGCCAGCGGCATCAGCATTTCTCCGCGTGTTTCGAAATCAGCCGGAATTCCGGCCTTCTTTAATTTTTCTTTGGAAATCGAGAGCGGGATCGAACGCACGGTTCTCACATTCAAGGTCACGTCTTCGCCTAAGCTGCCGTCGCCGCGCGTGATACCACGCTCCAGATGTCCATCCTTGTAGACGAGCGCCAGCGACATGCCATCCAGCTTCAGTTCGCACATGTACTCGAGGTCCGTGCGCCCGCTGAGTTCCTGCACACGCCGCTCCCACTCCCGCAATTCCTCTTCGGAGTATGCATTGTCCAGCGAGAGCATGGGCGAGGAATGCTTGGCTTTGACGAATCCCTCGCGCGGCTTGCCACCCACTCGCTGCGTGGGCGAATCGGGAGTGATGAACGATGGATTCTCCTTCTCGATCCGCTTCAGCTCATTCATCAGCTTGTCGAAGTCGGCGTCTGCAATCTCAGGATCGTCGAGCACGTAGTAGCGGTACTCGTGATGCCGGATCTTCTCGCGCAGCGCCTCGATCTTCTTTTCGTTTTTCTTGTCGTCGGCAGGACTGGACATAACTGTGGAATTATAGAGCGAAGGCCGTGCCCAGGAGTCAGTGCTGGAATCAACGGCAATTGCCACGAAACCGAGAGGCAAACGGGGAATGTTTCGGTTTCACAGGCAGTTGCCTACTGCCTTTTCGCCTTCCGGATTCGGACGCTTCCAGCGGCGGCCCGGCCCACACTCGACGGTGGCTTTGGCAATCCCTCCAGCAACTCTTTTAGCACCGTAGCATTATTGTGGTCTACCATTCGCGACGCATATAACAGCGTCACCTGCCGCCTGCCTTCAGCGAGTCGATGCAGCTTTTCAACCGCCGCCGAAGCCTCCGCGCTGACCAACTCTTTGAGATAGCGCTTCCGGAACAGTCTCCATCCTTCAGGATGCGCGTGGAACCATTGCCGCAACTCGTCCGAAGGTGCCAGATCACGCAGCCAGAATTTGACCGCGGCTTTTTCTTTTGTGAGTCCGCGCGGCCACAAGCGATCGACCAGCACGCGTATCCCGTCGGAGGAGGAAACAGCGTCGTAAACGCGTTTGACCACAACGCCCATCACTTCCGTATTATCCTACCTTTGTGCCCTTCTGGGCGATGCCGCCACGATCATGAAACTATTGAACGCAACTTCCCGGTACTTGTTTATTCTCGCAGCGGTCTCGATCGTTCTGGCGCTCGCTGGATGCGATGTGGAGCGTCGCAAGTCCGACGCCGAACTCGGTCTCACCCCGCAACAGGCCGAAGGCAGAAGGCTCTATGACAACTATTGCGACCGATGCCATGAGGCATACTCCTCCCGCGGCAAGAAGGGTCCAAGCATGAAGGGCGTTTTCAAACACGAGTATCTGTCTCTCAGCGGACTGCCCGCCAACGACGAACGCATGACCGATATCATCAAATTCGGCCGGGCAAAAATGGAAGGCTTCAACCAGGTCATGACCGATCAGCAGGTCAAGGACCTCCTGGCGTACATGCACACGCTGTAGCTTTGCTGAGAAGCCACGGTTTCGAATTTACTGATTTTTCGCGGGCGAGGGCGCCCGCGCCACACGCAAGTCCTATGGCATAATCGGCGCTAGTGTCAGCCTCGGGCAAATCCGTTCTGTACCAGAAATTGCCATCGACCGACGAGCTTCTTCGCCGCCCCGATCTGCAGGCGCTCGTCGAAAACGACGGTCATGCCGCCGTTGCTGAGAGTATTCGCGAGGTGCTCGCGCGCTTGCGCCAGGAAATCAGCACAGATCAAATCGACGACAAGTCGCTGCCTCTCGCACTCGAAGGCTTGTCCTCCGCCGTTGAACGCCAAGTCCGCCGGTCGTTGAGTTACTCATTGCTGCCGCTCATCAATGCCACTGGCGTGATCTTGCACACCAATCTGGGTCGCGCGCCGCTGAGCACCGCCGCCCTCGATCACGCACGGGGCACAGCGAGCGCCTATTCCAATCTCGAATTTGACTTGGCCACAGGCGAGCGGGGCAAACGGGACATGCACGTGGACCGCCTGTTCCGCAAAATCTTCTCAGAGGGCTCAGCAAGCGTACAGGACGGACTCTCAACCATCGTCGTCAACAACAATGCCGCGGCGGTGCTGCTCGCGCTCAACTCGCTCGCTGAGGGCGGCGAGGTTATCGTTTCCCGCGGAGAGCTGGTTGAAATCGGCGGTTCGTTTCGCATCCCCGACGTGATGGCGAAGTCGAATGCTACTTTGCGCGAAGTCGGAACAACCAACCGCACCCGCATCGCCGACTACGAGGCTGCCATCAACGAGCGCACCCGGCTTCTGCTCCGCGTTCACCGCTCTAATTTTGAGATCACGGGCTTTACCGAGCAGCCTGAACTTGAAGCGCTGGTTGCGCTCGCACAACGGCGCAGTCTTCCACTCATGGAAGATCTGGGCAGCGGCGCGTTACTTGATCTGCGATCGTTCGGAATCAGCGGCGAACCGGGAGTGCTCGACAGCCTGCGTGCTGGCGCCGACATTGTCACCTACAGTGGCGATAAGCTGATGGGCGGTCCACAAGCGGGGTTGATCAGTGGCCGCTCCGATCTCGTCGCCCGCATGCGTTCCAACTCGCTGTTCCGCGCGCTGCGCGTCGACAAGCTCACCTATGCGGCGCTCGAAGCCACTCTGCTCGCTTACATTCGCCGCGATCATGACGCCGTGCCGGTGCTGCGCATGATGAGCCTATCGAAGGACGAGATCGCTGGCCGCGCAGAAAAAATCGTAAGCAAAGTTGCCCCAGTCCGACTCCAGGTGACGCTAATCGATGGCGAGTCCGTGATTGGCGGCGGCGCCGCTCCCTCGGCAGTCTTGGCTTCGCGCCTGATCGCGCTCACGCACAGCCAATTTAGTGCCGCCGATTTGTGCGCCGGGCTTCGCGCCTCGAATCCACCTGTGATTGCGCGCGTCGAAGAGGCTTGCGTGTTGCTGGACCTGCGTACCGTGTTCCCGGAGCAAGACGCTGTTCTGACCGAGACGCTCATCGCCCTCGAAACCCTTCCACAACTTCAAATTGCCCATTCAAAATGACTGCATGATTCTCGGTACCGGGGTTGACATCGCCGAAGTCCACCGCATTCGCGAAAGCTTCGAGCGCTTCGGCGACCGCTTTCTGCGCCGCATTTTCACCGATGGCGAAATTCGTTACTGCGAGAGAAAGGCCAACCGTTTTGAGAGCTATGCCGCGCGTTTTGCCGCCAAAGAAGCGGGTATGAAAGCGCTGGGGACGGGATGGAGCCGGGGCGTCCGTTGGCGGGATATCGAAGTGGTGCGCCCGAAGGGCCAGCGCCCCGCGCTTCAGTTTCACGGCGAGGCAGCGGCAATCGCGGCCAAGCTGGGCGCGAAGAACATAGCGCTGTCGTTGACCCACACTTCCGAAGAGGCGCTCGCGCATGTAATTTTGGAGGACTAGCTCTGGTCCATACCCGAAACCATCCAGGGGAGGTACTCCAACGTGCTGATTCACAATAACCTTTCTCTTTCGCGCAACATGGCCGGGCATTCTGGGTTACTACCATCGAGACGTAATCAAGCCGGATCACCGGTTTTGGGTCAAACGGCGAAACCAAAAAGAGAGGCAATGAAAATGAAATGCTCAGTTCGTAGGTTGGGTGTTGGGCTGGTCTTAGGAGTTGTGATGATAACGGCATCGGTGTTGTCGCTCTCGACACCATCGCAGGCGCAAATCGGGATTGGCATTTCGGTGCGAATCGGGCCTCCCGCGCTACCGGTCTATGAGCAACCGTTGTGTCCTGGTCCCGGTTACCTGTGGACTCCAGGTTACTGGGCATGGAACGAGGTTGGCGGCTATTACTGGGTCCCGGGAACGTGGGTGGTTGCGCCCGTGGGCTTGCTCTGGACGCCGGGCTATTGGGGCTTTGCGGGCGGCTTCTACGGCTGGCACGCAGGCTATTGGGGACCGCACGTTGGTTTCTACGGTGGAATTAACTACGGCTTCGGCTACGGCGGCGTAGGCTTCGCGGGCGGCGAATGGAGAGGCGGATCCTTCTTTTACAACCGCGCTGTGATGCATGTCGACGAACACGTCGTTACGAACGTCTACAACCGGACGGTGGTCGTGAACAACGTACACACGAGTTTCAACGGTCCGGGCGGCATTGGAGCGCATCCGACTCCGCAAGAAGAATCGTATGCGCACGAGCAACACACTGCGGCGCTGGCTTCGCAAACCGAGCATGAACACGCGGCCAGCCAGAACAAGGCGTTGTTCGCGTCGGAGAATCATGGGCGTCCGGCGATTGCGGCCACGGGCCGGCCGGGCGAGTTCTCGGGACGCGGTGTGGTCGCGGCCCGAGCGGCTGGGGCGGCGTATCACGAGCCGAAGATGTCGCCACAGGAAGCGCGGTCTGGCGGCAATCGCGGCGAGGCGAGCAGAAATGAGCGTTCCGGAAATGAAGCGGGTCGAAAAGCGGAGCGCTCCAACGAGCGCCCGGCGGCAAGGCCGGAGAATCGCGAAGCCCGAAACAATGAAGGTCGCGGTAACGAAGGTCGCAACAACAAAGAGCGGAATAACCAAATGGAAAATCGTGGGCAAAAAGCGCCTCGCGAGAATTCCAGAGCAGCCAAGCAAGAAAGACAGGCCCCGAAGCACGCGCAAAAGCAGGGTAAATCAGAACCGAAGCAGAACAAACGCGAGCGCTAAACGAGCGAATCTCGTGTCAACGAGGCTCCCAACTCTTCTCAGTTTTATGAGAGAGTGGGAGCCTTCTTTATTGTCCCAGGGCCGTCTACCCCATGCCGCTGGCTAGAATTGGACCCATAAAATGGCACGTCATTTGCTATGATGCTTCTGTCGTCTACTGACTACTTTGCCTAGCCAGAAGCAGCTGAAATGGTCGCAACTCCGCGTGGGACTCACGGTCGTGATCGCGAGTGTCACGCTGGCCGTCCTCATTTTCATGATGAGCGGGACGGGCGGATGGTTCACCCACAAAATCACACTGCGGTCGTACTTCGATAACGCCCAAGGTCTGCGAGAAGGGGCGCCGGTGCGGCTGGCGGGTGTGGACATCGGCAATGTGACGGCGGTGCGAGTCATCGGGGGCAAGCCGCTGACGCCCGTCGAAGTCACGATGAAGGTCAACACCACCTACGCCTTCAACCTGCGGAAGGACTCGGTCACGTTGATGAGTACGGCGGGGATTCTCGGCGAGACCTATGTGGACATCGACAGCTCGAAGGCGAAGGGCCCAGAAGCAACCGACGGAGATACTCTGGAGGCCCACGATCAGCCCGCGATTGAAGATGTGGTGCGTTCGAGCCAGAGCACGCTCGAAAATATCGACACGCTGCTGAAGCGCGTAGACCGCATTATGGCTTTCATCGAGAGCGGCCAAGGCTCGATTGGTAAAGTCATTTACGATCCGGGACTGTACAACCAGCTCAACGCAACCGTGGCTGAATTCAAAGGATTGGTCGACGACGTCCAGAACGGAAAGGGTTCGCTGGGACCACTGTTCACGAGTGACGAGGCCTATAAAAAAGCAATGGCCGCAATCGACAAGGTTAATTTGATGGTGGACGACTTGCAGGCAGGCAAAGGGACGGCTGGCAAACTGCTTAAAGATCCAGCCCTGTTTGACAACGCGAATAAGACGATTGCGAACGTCCGGCAGTTGACCGACGACATTAATGCGGGCAAGGGCGCGATCGGCAAGATGTCGCACGATGAGGAATTCGCGAATCATCTCCAAACTTTGATGGCGAATCTCTCCGCACTTTCCGGGCGCCTGGAAAAGGGCGAAGGGACGGCAGGGATGCTGTTCAAGGATCCTGCGATTTACAACAACAGCAACCAGATGCTGGTAGAGACGCGCGAACTGGTGAAGGCGATTCGCGAGGATCCCAAGAAATATCTGACGTTTCACGTAAAGGTATTCTGAGAACATGAGGTTGCTGGTCGAATCGTGCGGTTCATCGCCAGCCAATGATGATCCCTGGGCCCGCTTTCTTCGACGATCCTATGCAACGTCGCAAGGCTAGTGATCGAATGATGAACGATTCCGGACTAATGACCAGCGACTAACGTCTTCGTTTGCAGTCCGTCCAACACAAGGGCTTGTCCGGCCAAGGGCAGTTCCATATCTCGAATTGAGGGTTTCATGCGCAATCTCCTTTTGCTATTGATCGCTTGTGTGATGCTTGTTCCGGCGCTATGCGCTCAAGATAGGTCCGGGTCCGCAAAGCCCGCCGATGTGCGGTTCTCGGTCGACATGCTCGATAAGAATATCGATCCCTGCAATGATTTCTACGCTTACGCTTGCAGTAAATGGATGGCGCAGAATCCGATTCCCGCGGACCGGCCGGCTTGGGGACGCTTCAACGAGTTGCAGCAGCGCGGCGAATATATTGTGCGCGACATTCTCGAGAAGGCATCGGAGGATCGGCCGGGCCGCAGCGCCAACGAACAGAAGATCGGCGATTACTATGCCAGTTGCATGGACGAAAGCACCATCGAGAAAGCGGGTACGAAGCCGCTTGAGCACGATCTGCGGAGCATCGCTGCAATCAAGTCGAAAGAGGATCTGGCAAAGGAAATCGTGCGCTTGCATCGGGAGGGCGACGATGTACTGTTCAGCTTCGATTCCGATTCGGATTTTAAAAACGCGAGCCAGATGATCGCCGAAGTCGATCAGGGCGGACTCGGCTTGCCCGACCGCGATTACTACTTCAAAGACGATGCCAAGTCAGTGGAGTTGCGCAAGAAGTACGTTGAGCACCTGGCCAAGATGTTCGTGCTGCTCGGCGACGGTGAAACCAAGGCCGCAGCCGAAGCCAAAATCGTCATGGAGATTGAGACTGGGCTCGCCAAGGGGTCGCTCGATCAGACGAGCCGCCGCGATCCGCAAAAGCTCTATCACAAACTTAGCGACAAGGAATTGGCTGAGCTGAGTCCGTCGTTCGATTGGCATTTTTACTTTGAAGGCGTAGGCGCTCCGCTCTTCGATTCGCTCAATGTGACCGAGCCGGAATTTTTCAAGAACATGCAGGAACTGATCAAGGCGCACTCGCTCGAAGAGTGGAAGACCTATTTGCGCTGGCATATGGTGCATGCCAGCGCTGCGGTATTGCCCGCGGCGTTTGTCAATGAAAACTTCGATTTCTATAGCAAGACGCTGATGGGAACGAAGGAGTTACGCCCGCGCTGGAAACGCTGCGTCGGCTACACCAATAACGACCTAGGCGAATTGGTTGGGCAGATCTATGTGCAGCAGACCTTTGGCGCAGAAGGCAAAGAGCGTACGCTGGCGATGGTCGGAGCGCTTGAGAAAGCGCTGGGCGAAGATATCAAAAGCGTGACTTGGATGGGCGACGACACCAAGGCGCAAGCGCTGGTCAAGTTGCACGCGATCACCAACCGGATTGGCTACACCGATAAGTGGCGCGACTACTCGGCGCTGCAGATTGTGCGCGGTGACGCCCTGGGCAACTCGCAGCGCGCGAACCAGAACGACTTTCAGCGCAGGTTAAATAAGATTGGCCAGCCTCTCGATAAGAGGGATTGGCCCTATCCGCCGATGACCATCAATGCCACGTACGACCCGACACAGAACAACGTCACCTTCCCCGCAGGAATCCTGCAGCCGCCGTTCTACGACAATCATGCCGATGACGCGCTGAACTTCGGCGCGATTGGGGCTGTGATCGGGCACGAACTCACGCACGGCTTCGACGACGAAGGCAGCCAGTTCGATGCTGGAGGCAATCTTCGCGACTGGTGGACGGCCAATGACAAAAAGCAATTCGAGGAACGCACCGGATGTATCCGGGACCAGTATGCGAACTTTGTAGCGGTAGACGATCTGAAGCTGAACGGCAAGCTCACGTTGGGCGAAAATGCCGCCGACAATGGCGGCCTACGCATCGCCTACATGGCGCTGCTGAACTCGTTCGGGGGAAAGGAGCCGGCACCGGTCGATGGACTCACCGCCGAACAGCGGTTTTTTCTCGGTTTCGCCAACGTGTGGTGCCAGAATCGCACCGATGCCATCTCGCGCATGATGGTGGCGGTCGACCCGCACTCACCGCCGAGATATCGCGTGAATGGAACCGTGTCGAACATGCCGGAATTCCGTGAAGCCTTTCACTGTGGGGCAACCGCGCCGATGGTCAATCAGAACGCGTGTCGAGTCTGGTAGCAAGTGTTTTGTAATTGGGAACGGCTGGGCAGTCGTTGGTCGGGTTTTAAGATTGCAAAATTAGCCGATTACAAAATTACAAAATGATTTTGTCTATCCCGCCGCGACATCCGCTTGCTCGTGCGCATGGTAACTTGACCGCACCAGTGGACCGGATTCGACGTGCTTAAATCCAAACTTTAGCGCCTCATCTTTCAGCGCGACAAATTCGGCGGGCGTGTAGTAACGCGTCATCGGGAGATGATCTTTTGACGGGCGCAAATACTGCCCGATGGTCAAAATGTCGACACCGCACGCGCCGAGGTCGCGGAAAACTTCGATCAGTTCTTCAGTCTCCTCGCCAATTCCAACCATTACTCCGCTCTTGGTGACCGTCGCAGGATCCCATTTCTTGGCATTGGCCAGCAGATCGAGCGTCCGGCGATAGCGAGCGCCTGAGCGCACCGCGCGATAGAGCCTGGGAACCGTCTCGGTATTGTGGTTGAGCACGTTGGGCTTCGCGTCGAGCACGATGCGCAAAGGTTCTTCCAGGCCCTGGAAGTCGGGAATCAGTACCTCGACGCGACACTCGGGCACGAGCGCGCGAATTTCGCGAATCGTCTCGGCAAATACTTTCGCTCCGCCCACGTTGTCGTCGTCGCGATTCACGCTGGTTACAACCGCATGACGCAAGCCAAGCGTTGCGACGGCTTCCGCCACGCGTCTCGGCTCGTCCCAGTCAATCGGCTGCGGACGACCTTTCGGCACAGCGCAAAATCCGCAGCGACGGGTGCAGATATCGCCGAGCAACATGAAGGTTGCGGTGTGATGATGCCAACATTCACCAATGTTGGGGCACTGGGCCGACTCGCATACGGTGTGCAGTCCAAGACCGCGAGCCAACTTTTTCAGGTTGTGAAAGTTGTCGCCTGCTGGAGCTTTGGCCTTGAGCCATGTTGGCTTGGGACTGCGAACGACAGGTCCGAGATCGATCTGAATGAGCTGGGAAGATGCGGACATGAAGACTGATTTTATCAGTTCGCAGTGAGTGCGAGTTTTCGGCGATTTGGTGCAATGTTTTGTTGGCGGCGAATCGGGTCTAGACCCCCAGATCTCGGTCTTTTGAAATCAAAGATTTAGAGGAAGTGTCCGGCCAGATCTTTGAGTTTAAAGCACTTAACTGTAAGATATTTATTTATCAATAAGTTAAGGGGAATTTTTGGGGTCAATAAGGCTCTGATCTTTGAAAACAAAGGACTTAGTACTTACTAAGTCGTGTAAGCTATAGATTTCATGTAACTTACTGTCAAAGGCTGGTCAGAGGCTTAAGCTACAAGTGACCACTGAGGCGGGAAGAAGAAACGGACCGATGGCATAGAGCCACCGGTCCGCGATTGGCAGGGTTGTTCAGGTTATTGATGGAAATCCTGCAACCCAGGATTGCTGGTTTGCGCATCCATCCCGACAAACTGCGAGTTGGAGATCATGTAGAGGATCACCGCTTCGATGCCATTCACGCTTAGGACCACCCGTCCGTCGGACGAGACGGCATACGTGGACGAAGCAGGCTTCTGCGTCAAGGCCGCTGCAGCAACCGATGCAGCCTTCGCTTCGCTTCGGGCCACTCGGCTGCGATGATCGAAAAGCGCGCCGAGTCGCGGGCGATGAAATCGGCAGCCATGCGGTGGGCGCGGAGAATGCCTTCGAACTTTCCGCCGATGCGTTCGATGGCAGCGCGAGAACGCAGGTTGCGCACGTCGGTGTGCAAGCAGACGCGGAGCACCTGCCAGGTTTCGAAGGCATGCGTCAGCATGAGCAGCTTGGCCTCGGTATTGGCCGGAGTGCGTATCGCCGAGCGCGCCAGCCACGTATAGCCGATTTCGCAGGCGTCAGGAAATTCGCGGCCGTGGCGCGCGTGGCCTTGGGGCCAGGGCCATCGCTCTAAATTGAAGAAACGTGTCGAGCCGAGAACAGGGTCGTCATCGACTCTGTCTTTCGTTTGGCCAGACACCGCCAAGCGCTTCACAATCGCGAATGTCGCCGCGGTGCCTGCGTCTCTCCAAGAGAGGGCAGTATTGATGTAGCTGGTGGCTTCGGTCTTGCCTTGCGGCACTGGACTCCACTGATAGAGCGATGGATCTTCCGCTGCAGCAGCGACCAATCCGTCGACGTGCCGAAGGTCAATCGGTTCGAGAAGGACGCTGCTGCCTGGCAGAACGAAGTTATCAATTCCCATAGTTACAAGTATGTACACGAATTCGGCCGCAAAAGAAAAGCGGACCGTTGGCTGAATGCCAACGGTCCGCGATTTGCACTGGCTTTATTTCACTGATGAAAATCGATCAGCGCCGGGTTCGTGTCCGCATGCTGCGCCGAACTAGCCGGCAGAGCAACCGCCTGTGAAGTAGAGATGATGTAGAGATAAACGATTGGCGTGCCGCTGGCGCTCACGATCACTCGTCCATTGGACGAAACGCTATAGGTTCCGGAAATCGGACCCGTTTGCGGGCCGGCGCTGCCGTTCTCGTCCAAAGTTCCTGTGAGGGTGCCGGACCCGTTGCTGTTCAAATAATCGGCATCCTCGTTCACGCTGGCATTGGTCGGCGGCTGCGTACCACCAAGATAATTTCCCGAGAACGAACTGATGGTGAAATCGCTTCCCGTCTGCGGCTGCATCACGCCAAAACTTGCGCTGCCGTCGGTGCCCACCGCGAATGCCTGGTTCTTGGCGACCAGGTAGAAGACCGGTGCGCCACCTCCATTCGAAGTGAGCGTCACGCGTCCATTCGACGACACGCTGAAGGTTCCGGAATCGCTCGGAGTGCTCATGGTACCGCCCTGGTTCTGGTCGGCGCTGAACGTAAAAGTCGCGGCGTTGCCGGTTGTCGTGACCAGTCCAGCGGTAGCGGATGGCGTCGTTCCGTTGTTGCTGAGCGCCTGCAACTCGATCACGCTTACGCCGTCGAGCGACGCGTCGGTGAACGATCCACTCTGCTGCAGCACTTGGCCGGCCATAACGATGGGCGGTGTTTCTGTGGTGTCGAAGGCCATCATCAACATCTCAGAAGAACTGACGACGTAAAAGACAAAGTTCGTGTTCCCGATGGTCGAGTTTATTGTAGCGGTGGCGCGGCCACTGGAGGCCACGCTGAAATTGCTGGACCTTAGACTCTGAGCCGTTTGAATCAATCCGGCATCGTCGCTGTCGGTTTCGCCAGAGAGGGTTCCGCTGCCGTTGGAGTTGAATTCACCCGCCATGGCGAAGCGGTAGGTTTCGACATCGGTTCCCACGATGCCAAAGGCGTAGTTGCCGTCGATCTTGCTGGTCGCGAAAGCGGACGTGTCCTGCTGGCGTAGCAACCCGGAAACTTTCCGGTCGCTGTTGTCGTACGAGATGATGTGGCCGTTGTGGTCGCTGGAGTTGAGTGTGGCGACCAAGGTATCGGTGCCGCTGAGGCCGCCAGCGTAGGTTAGGTTAAGAGTGGCGAGATTGTTTGACGCCACGCAGTAGGTTCCGGTAAATGTGCCGCCCGCGGGTCCCGATCCGCTGCTCTGGTCGGAAATGTCGATGAGTCCTGTCGTGAGATTTCCATTGCCATCGGCCAGGAAACTGCCGGCGAGCGAGGCGGCAGCGGTCGAACCGCTCCAACCGCTGGCGATTAACGCGTAGTTGCCTTTGAGGCTGGAATTATTCGTACAACTTTGGGCGGCAACCGTCAGGCTGAAATTGGCGCTGGTTGTGGCCGGGGGAGTTTCGTTATCACTGACCTGAACTGCAAACGTCGAAGTCCCGGTTGCTGTCGGGGTTCCCGAGAGCACGCCGGTAGTTTTGTTGATGGAGAGCCAGGACGGGTTGCCAGAGATAGTCCAGGAGTAGGGCGTCAGGCCACCGGCAGCAACGATCGTGGTGCTGTATGCCGTGCCGACGCTGCCGCCAGGCAATGGCGATGTTGTTGTGATGGAGAGCGCGGCGTTGACCGTGATGCTCAAGTTGGCCGTTGCGGTGCCGCTAGCGCTGTCCGTGACCTTCACGGTGAACGAAGACGTGCCCGATGCGCTGGGAGTGCCGGTGATCGCGCCCGTGCTGGCGTTCAAGCCCAAGCTGGCCGGCAGTGTGCCAGAAATGACGCTCCATGTGTAAGGCGGAGTCCCGCCGCTGGCCTGCAAAGTCTGGCTGTAGGCAGCGCCAATAACTCCGTTGGCAAGTGATGATGTCGTGACGCTCAACGGAGCCAGGGCAACCGTGATGCTTAAGTTGGCCGAAGTGGTCGACGGCGTTGGCGTCTGCGAATCGGTGACGGTCACCGTGAAGTTCGAGGTGCCGGTGGTTCCGGTTGGAGTGCCCGAGATTGCTCCCGCACTGCTCAAGGTCAAGCCAGCAGGCAAGGTCCCCGCCGTAACCGCCCACTTGTAGGATGGAACTCCACCGGTCGCCTGCAGAGTTTGGCTGTATGCCACACCCAGCGCGGCGCCGGGCAACGAGTTGGTCGCGATGGTCAATGCCGGAGCCGGATTGACGGTAAAGGAGACCGCCTGGCTGGAAGAGTTGCCGGCTGCATCGACAACCTGGAACGTCAGCGATCCGCTGCTCACGCCGGTCGGCGTACCCGAGACCACGCCTGTCGTAGCGCCCAACAGCAAGCCCAAGGGCAGGGTACCGGAGGTGATGGTCCACTGGTAGGGACTGGTCCCGCCGGATTCGCCGACACCGTTGTTGTAAGCGGTACCCGCAGTCGCGGCAGGGAGCGACGTTACCGTGATCGAGGGCAGCGGGTTTACGCGAATCTGCAAGCTGGCCGACTTGGTCGCATCGCTGACCGACGTTGCCGTCACGGTGGCTACGAACGAACGAGTGACGGAAGTGGGAGCATTGAAGGTGGCGGAGGTTGTGCTTTGCGCGGTAAGGGTCCCGCCGCCCGAAACGCTCCAAGTCACGCCGGCGCTCTTCGAATCATTCGTAACCGAAGCGGTGATGGCAACGGTCTGGGCTTGATCGATTGCGTTACCGGCGACACCTGAGGTCAGGCCAACGCCGATGCCAGCACTGGACGCACCGCCGCATCCCAAGAGACCGAGCGATAGAAGAGCGATCCAAGAAGAAAAGACCACGACCGTGACACGCTTCACACAAACCTCTCAAGCCGGGGAGCTTGGAGCGTCCCACAGCTTCTCTGGAGGCATCATGCGGGTTACGGCGTGGTTACCTCAAGTTACCAACGTACTCACCAACGGTGTTTTCTCAACGAACAGTTTTTCGGCAGCGCACGGCATTCTTGCGGCACAGACACTCTGTTTACTATGGTTTATCGCAGGTCGGGTTCAGCAGCTGCCCACACGTCGAAGCGGAACTACTGCTGCTGCTGTTGCTGCTCCTGGATGCTGCGCGAACTGAGCGGCGGGAGAACAGGGCGGGATTGGATGACGATGCTGGGAGCGGGCATCTTCGGCGGCGGCGCGTCCGAGGGACTTACCGACACGGCAACACCCAACTCGCTGTGCGCTTCGCCCTTGTGCACGCCGCGAGTCGGTGGAACATCCGAATAATCTCGGCCGATGGCGACGCGGATGTGGCGATCTCCACCGATCAGGTTATTCGTCGGGTCAAATGCGACCCAGCCCAGGCGGGGAACGAAAGCCTCAACCCAGGCATGCGACGCCCCTTCCAGCGAGCGATCCTTTTGACCCTGGTCTTCGCGGTGAAACAGATATCCGCTGACGTAGCGACACGGAATACGCAGCGGCCGCGCCAGCGCGATCATGATGTGAGCAAAATCCTGGCACACTCCCTGGCGGGCGAGCAGAGCCTCTTCGATCGGAGAATCCACTTTGGTGCTGTTGGGCGTGTAGCAGAACAACTTGTAGATGCCCTCGTTCACGTCGGTCAACACCCCCAGCGGATCATCGCGCCGCTCGACCTTCAGTTCGCGAGCAAGTTTTTCGAGCGCTTCACTGGAATACGCAAACTGGCTCGGCAACATCATTTCCCAATAATCCGCGGCGGCGGTCATGGCGTCCAAATCGGCCCAGTCGCCCGCTTCGGCGTGGCGCGGAGGCGGCACAGCCTGTACTTGCACCGTCGATTGCGCCACCACCTCGACCTCTGTATGCGATCCGGCGATGTTGAAATGATGCACCGTGTTCCCGGCGGGATCGGAATACTGGGTGATATTAGCCGATGGGCTGACGTCGAGGGTGAAGCTGAGGCAGTGCTGGTGTCCTTCGCTGCGCGGCTGCATGCGCACCTCCATTACGCTCTCGCGCACGGCGGGCTGGTAATTGAAGGTTGTTACATGTCGAACGGAATAGATCAAAAATGCCCTCTCTGTCTCGAATGACGAAGTACAAGAAACGTCGGCTCAGGAAACGAGCGCCGTCTCCACCGGATAGTCGAAATAAATCTGGTGAATCGCGGTATGCGCCTGACTGCATTGCTGGCGGACGCTTTCGACAAAGGCATTCGCCCCCGCAGCCATGACTTCATCGATCTGGCTGAAGCTGAGGGAGGCGCGGAGGCGTCCGGCCAGCCGCACCGGCTGTTCGGCCTTGCGTTCCGTCAGTTCGGCGATGGCGCGCAGCGCGGTGTGCACCTTGTCGACCGAGAAACGCACCGAGTGCGGGAACTCCGGGTTCAGCAGCAGAAACTCAGCCACCCGCAGCGGCCGCAGTTCGGCGGTGTGTCTCTTGCAGTATGCTTCGAACGCAGCGCAGGATTTCAGCAATCCCACCCACTCCAGGTACTCCTCGCTCTCGGCGACCTGGTCGAGCGAAAGATCCACGGAATCTGGAAGACGGCTCAGGTGCGCGCCAATCAGCCGCGCCACCGCGTCCGTCCGCTCCACAAATCTGCCCAGCTGGATGTATTGCCAACCTTCGCCATGCGACATGGTGGAATCAGTTACTCCGTGGAAAAGGTGGGCGCCATCCCGCACCGCCCTAAAAAAGACATACGAGTGCAGAAGCCACGATTCGCCCGCCGTCGTGCTATTCACGTGCAGGTAGAGGCGATTCAGTTGCTCCCACATGGCGGAACTGCACTGCTCACGAACCTGGCGCAGATTCTCCCGCGCCGCCGCTACGCACGAAATGATGGACGAAGAATTGTTCTTATCGAGAGTCAGAATGTGGGTAAGCGTGCTGGCATCGATCTTGCCATCCGCGGGAATGGGGGCGTGCAAGGCGGTGAGCAAACGCCGCCAGCGGCCCGAAGCCGCTTCCGGAGACTGGTCGAGGCGCAACTCGAAGTCCACATCAATCAGACGCGCCGTATGCTCGGCTCGTTCCAGGTAACGGCTCATCCAGTACAAACTGTCCGCCACACGCGAGAGCATGGTCGTTTGCCGGTGTTCGCTCATCGATCCATTCATGCGCGCAGCACCCACGTATCCTTGCTGCCTCCGCCCTGCGATGAGTTGACCACGAGCGAGCCTCGCCGCAATGCCACCCGCGTAAGTCCGCCCGGAACCAGAGTCACGTTTTCGCCATACAGAATATAAGGGCGCAGATCGATATGGCGCGCCTGCGCTTCGCCTTCGAGGAAACACGGGGCGCGCGAAAGACTCAGCGTCGGCTGCGCAATGTAGTTGCGCGGATCGGCCAGGATGAACTGCCGAAATTCCTGCCGCTGCTCGGCGGTGCTGTGCGGGCCGATCAGCATGCCGTAGCCTCCGGATTCGCCCACGGCCTTGACCACCAGCTTGTCGAGATTTTCGAGCACGTATGCACGCTGCGTGCGATCGCTGAGCAAGTACGTCTCGATGTTAGGCAGGATGGGATCTTCTCCGAGATAGTAACGGATAATCGCGGGCACATAGGCGTAGACCGCTTTATCGTCGGCGACGCCGGTGCCTACGGCATTCGCCAGGACCACATTGCCTGCGCGATACGCGTTGAACAATCCCGGCACGCCAAGATTCGAATCGCGACGGAAACACAGTGGATCGAGAAAATCGTCATCGACCCGGCGGTAGATGACATCCACGCGCTTCAATCCAGCGGTCGTGCGCATGTACACAACGTTGTCGTGGACCAGAAGATCGCGGCCTTCGACCAACTCAATGCCCATCTGCTGCGCCAGAAACGTATGTTCAAAGTAAGCCGAATTGAACACTCCCGGCGTCAGCAGCACCACGGTCGGTTCATGACGGGTTGTGGATTGCAGCGGGCTCAAAGCGCGCAAAGTGGCTAGCAGCGCCTTCGGATAATGATCGACCGGGCAAACTCCGTAGTCGCGGAACAGCGTCGGAAATACCTTCTTCAGAACCTTGCGGTTGGCCAGCATGTAGCTGACGCCGCTCGGCACGCGAAGATTGTCCTCCAGCACGGCAAAGCTGCCATCCGGAAGCCGCACCAGGTCGGTGCCGCAGATGCTGACATAAATTCCGCGGGGCACGGTCAGGTTGCGCATCTCGCGCCGAAAGTGTTTGCAACTGTAAACCAGTTCGCGGGGCACGATGCCATCGGCCAGAATTCGTCCGTGATGGTAAACGTCGTCCAGGAAAAGGTTGAGCGCCGCGATTCTCTGCGTCAGGCCGCTCTCAATTTTCCGCCACTCCTGGTGAGGAATGATGCGCGGCAACAGATCGTTGGGAAAGACGCGCTCTGTGCCTTCGTCGTTGCCATACACTGTGAATGTGATGCCCTGGTGCAGGAACGAAAGATCGGCCGCCTGCTGGCTCTTGCGCATTTCCTCCGCAGGCAACCCCAGCAGCGTCTGGAAAAGCGCCTGATAATGCGGGCGCGGCACACCCGGCGCCTCGAACATTTCGTCGTAGGCACCGTCAAACTGATAGTTCCGGAATGGAGGCCGAAACAAGGCGCGAGCGGGTTCCGGCGGAGCCGTAGGTCTCATGAAGCTTCGAGTTCGCGTACGTGTATGCGGCACCCCTGAAACTCTAGGCGGCGACGCTCGTCAAGTCCAATCGAAATTGTCTATTGTTACAATTCAGTTTTCAATGGCGATGCGACTAGCAATCTCACTCGCTAATCTCAGTATTAACAATAACTTACAATTCAGCGTAGCCCGCGGCGCGGTTTATATTAGCGCTCCTGCCCTTACCGGTGCTTCACCGGAGGACCGCGGCGATCCAAATTCACCCAATGCACGGCAGAGTGGAGTAGCGGGGGCCCACCCCACCTGGCCGCCGGAAAGTGAAACTGAACATTGACGAAAGCTTCCTGCTGGTATCCGTTCGGCTCGTAGGACGTACTCTTCACCAGTTCCAAGGCGGCGAGGCTCAGGTCCCGATCGGATGTCTGGAGCGGTTCCGCGTCGAGCACGCCGCCTTCTTCATCGAGAGTCACGTGCACAATGACGGGCTGAAAAAAACGCGAAGTCGGAGCGTCGGAGGGATCCACGCGCATGGGAAGCCTGCGAGGCGAGACCAACTTGAAAGATTCGCCCGTATCGACCATCTCCGGGGTCAGCTTGAACAGATCGGGATCAAGGTTGGGTGCGTCCTCAAAGCTCTCGATCCGCGCTTGGACCGTAAGATGTCCCTCTTCGAATATGGAAACCTGCCGCGGCAGTGTATGGCCATGGAAACTCGCAGCGCCGCTATAATCGTAGACCGCATAAATCCCGGGCGCTTCCGACCAAAGCTGCAAGAGGCCGGTCGCGGAATCGATGCAATCCTCCCTTTCGACCCAGGATCGCGGCGCGGGATTTGGGGGAATGGAATGGCTGAGCAAGAGACAGGAGATGGTTTTGCCATTCCGTTCCACATTCGCGGAGCGAATCGCGAAGTCGCCCGCGTCGTGCGAAATCGGCCTAAGTAAGGCGGAACGAACCTCCTGAACTCGCAGCGGAACCGGCGCGGAGGGATCCGTGCCATAGACATGGCCTTCGCTGCCAATTCGTATCATGTGCAAATCGCCAAGCTGCGTAGACCATCGCCAGTGCGAGCCGTCGGAAATCTGCTCCATCGTCCACGCGCCTTCGTACTGGGCTGCGCCGCTGGTTTCGAACGAGACTTTGAGCGTATAGGGAGTCTTGATGTCGTGCAGGTCGTGGTTTTGGCGTGCGCGATCCAGCAGATCGCGTGCGGCAGAAATGTCGGCCGGTTTGGTAAGAGTGCGCGGCTCCCGGGTTACGAGTTCGTGCGCGTCGGCCGGCGGAGGATTGGTCTGGGCGATGGATGTCCCATGAAAGATCGCCGGAATAAAGAGCACAGAAGAGACGCATGCAAGGACAAAACGCCGGGTGGTGTTTCGCACAAAGGCCTCCTCTAATCGCGCCTACTGCGGCAGGGGACCGTCCACGGCTCCAGCCGGCGACGATTCGAACCAGCGACGATTCTAATCAGGGCTGCTGCCGAGCGCAATTGCGGCGATAAATCGGCAACGTTGGACGCCTGACATGCCGGAGGGGCAACGTCCGCGGGCACAAAATAAGGGCGCGGCAGTGTAGCCACGCCCTGGGTTATTTCTGCTTCGCAGTCTTTACTTGCGCTTCAACGCTCCGCGCGGCCGGACGACCGAATGAACGATCGCAGCGCGCGACTGCGCCACGCCGCCCTGCGATCCCGGAACGGTCTGCGACTCGAAGGTTCCTGTGCCGATCTGAATACTATCGGTTTCAAGCACAAGGAACTGGCCGGTGCTCACGGAATAGAAGTTCAAGCCGACATAAGTGTTGCCTCCTGCCGTGGTGGTGACTTCGCCGCGGCCAGTGGCCGGGGAGTCGACAGTGTAGCTGCCGGTCAGGGCAACGCCGGAATTCAGCACTGGGCTCGTACCGTTGGCATAGTTATCGTTGATGTCGAGCGCTCCAGTGAAACCGCTGCTGGTGTTGGTGGTGAACTGGGCGATATCGTCTTCCTCATATTCTTGCTGAGTATTGCCAATGTTGAAGGCGCTGAGATTCAGTCCGTAGGGTTCGGAAGCTGTGATCGTCGCACCGTTTGTCTGCGCGTAAGCGGCACCGACGGTGACGCCCAGCGAATCTGCTTCGAGCATCTGGAGTCCGCCGCCGGAAGGATAGACGACCAAGGTGCTGGCGGGAATGAAATCGCTCAGGTTCAGAACCACTCGGCCGCCAATCGCGCCGGCCGCGCCTGCAGTGCCGTTGAATGTCGTTTGCGGCAAGTACGAACCGTTTGAGTTGGTGTCCTCGGTGCCGGAGACGCCGTCTCCGCTGATTGTCATATAGCCGCCATTCGCGATGCTACCGGCGCTGGAGACACCGGCCATGGTGAACGCCATCGGGCCGGTGGGAATCGTGGTGGCGCCGGTTTGCGTGTAAACGTCGCCCGCAAGAAAGTCGTTGTAATCCGTCTCGATCATCTTCCAGTGCGTCGCGTCGATCGGGTAGAAATCAAAAACGGCATTCGGAAAGCTCGTTGTCGGGAATGTTATCGATCCAGGAGCAGTTCCCGAACCCGCGGTTGCGATGCCGGTCAGGGACTCGCTGGCGAAGTTGCCGTTGTCATTGAGGTCCTCGATGCCAGCGCCGGCAGGGATGGCGCCGCCGGAGTTGAGCGTGAACGCCCCCGCCGCAGCAAAGGAATTGTAAGCCGCGTCACTGCCGGCGAAACTGAAGGCATACGGGCCTGCGAGCTGGCTCAGACTAAGAACAGCAGGCTGCAAGTCAAGAGTGCCGCTGCCGCCCCCATTGCTGTCGAATTCCGTCACCAGCCCATGCGAAGTCGAGGTCAGGACGAAATCGATGACGTAACTACCGTACGCCGCACTCGTCAGCACGGCCTGCCCCCGACCGTCGGTGGCGACCGTGTAAGAGCCTCCAGTGATCGACTGCGCGGCTGGCGACGGAGGAGTGTTGGGAGAGATATCGAAGAAGGGATCGATCACGTCGATCGTGCCCCCGGTGATCCCACCGCTGCCGCCCGTTCCGTTCGCCACGAACGTTCCAGCCACATTCAAGGGGTATCCAGCAGCATCCGCGCCTTGGGACGAGAACACGTAGGTGCCAGTCAAACTGGCATTGGTGAAGCCGACGGGGTTGGTCTTCGTCGTACCGCCGCTGCTGCCGCAGCCCGGGATCAAAAGAATGCTGGTGATCGCCGCCAGAGCCATGAGCAGGCGTCGGGCAAGCTTGTTAGAGGCAAGGGGATTCATGAGACACTCCTGTCTTTTTGCTTGTTAAGATGCGTCAACCCTGATTGTAGAAGAAAGTTTCGCCGGAAAAAATTTGCGAGAGCAATTCTGCACGCTTTCTTCCGCTAAGAGTGAACCAGCGCGTCTTTATACGAAGCTGTTGGCGGGGGCGCGAGAGACGGGTTGGCGGCGCTTGTCCACAATCCAGAATCCGACTCGGTACAGCAGCAGGATCGCGAGCACGATGCCGTATTCGATGGGCCTACGGACGTCGGCCTTGACCAGCCAGTAATCATGCACAACTCCCAGAAACGCCGTGAGATAGATCAGGCGATGGAGGCGCTGCCAACGCTTGCCGCCCAGTCGGCGAATCGACCAACCGCTCGATGTCAACGCCAGCGGAATCATGAGGACAAAAGCAGAGAAGCCTATGGTAATGAAAGGGCGCTTGGCGATATCTTTCCACATCTCATGAAAGTCAAAAAACTTGTCGAGCCAGATATATGTCAAGAAGTGTAAAGTTCCGTAGAAAAATGCAAAGAGCCCGACCATGCGGCGAATGCCGATCAGCCAGTACTGCCGTGTGATGCGGCGAAGCGGTGTAATGCAGAGTGTGCTCAGAACGAGAATAAGCGTCCAGTCGCCCGTCGAGTGCGTGATCACCTCGATGGGGTTGGCTCCGAGGCCATCATGAAAGGCCTTCCACACCAGGCGCTCCAATGGAATCAGCGCTAACAGGAAGACCGCGATTTTTGCGAAACGAAGGAGCATGGGCAAAATTTTGTAATTGGTGATTTGTAATTTGTAATTGAACGTCGAAGTGAGATCCGATGTTAGGGTTTTAAAGTACAAATCACCAGCTACAAATTCTAAAAGTTTTTCTTCAGGTCCATCCCGGAATACAAGCTGGCCACCTGGTCGTAGCCATTGAACATAAGGGTCGGCCGTTTCAGGAATTCTCCGAGGCGTCGTTCTTTGGCCTGGCTCCAGCGGGGATGGTCGACATTAGGATTGACGTTCGAATAGAAACCGTATTCGTGGGCGTTGGCCTGTTGCCAGGTGTTCAAGGGCTGATCGCTGATGAAGCGAATGCGGACGATGGACTTTGCACTTTTGAAGCCGTACTTCCAGGGGATCACGATGCGAAGCGGCGCGCCATCCTGATTAGGCAGCACCTCGCCATACATGCCGAAGCAAAGCAGCGCGAGCGGATGCATGGCTTCATCCATGCGAAGACCCTCGACGTAGGGCCATTGCAATACGCTCGAGCGCTGGCCGGGCATTTGTTTGGGATCGTAGAGCGTGGTGAACTCGACAAATTTTGCTTTCGGATCGGCATCCACGCGCTTGATCAGTTCGCTCAGCGAAAATCCAATCCAAGGCACAACGATGGACCAGCCCTCGACGCAGCGATGACGATAGATGCGCTCCTCGGGCGCAGCCATTTTTATGATCGTATCCACATCCAGTTCGAGTTTTTTCTTGACGTGGCCTTCGATGGTGACGGTCCAGGGGCGTGTCTTGAAATTTTTTGCCGCTCCGGCAGGCTCGTATTTGTCCGTCGAGAACTCATAAAAGTTGTTGTAGTTGGTCACGTCTTTGTACGGCGTCTCTTTTTCCGTCGTGCTGTAGGAACTTTTCTGCACGCCGTCAATTTTCGCGTTGGCCCTCGCGATCAGCGGAGGATTCACCAAATCGCTAAAAGCGACACCGCTAGCCGCGGCCGCGCCCGCCAGAACCGCCCGAGCCACAAACTTGCGCCGGTTCAGGTAGGCCGCTTTGGGAGTTACTTCCGACGACGGGATCATACCCGGTTTCCCGATGAGCATTGCTGACCTCGATTGTTTCAGATGTTGACCCAATTTGAAGTACGACGCGCCGGCGACCTCGGATGTTCCCTCGGCACCGACCCACACAGTCTTCCTAGAATATAGGACGTTCGCATCGAAGAAAAAGCTGCATGTGAGGAGGGAGGTTAGTTCGAGGCGGACTGCGCGATGGCCTTGGGTGCCAGCGTTGCCGGGGCGGATGCGGATCGACTATGCAGAACTTCGCGGACCTTCCGCGCAAGATTCTGCAGAGTAAACGGCTTTTGGAGGAATGCCGTCGCTGGGCCAGAAGCGCCTTGAGCCACCACTGCATCCTCCGTGTAGCCCGAAAGATAGAGCACGCTGATGCCGGGACGCAGCGCCAGCAGCCTCTTGGCCAGTTCGCGGCCGCCGATGCCGGGCATGACAACGTCGGTGATCAGAATGTCGATATGGCCTTTGCAAGACTCAGCCGTACGCAATCCCTCTTCGCCATTTTCGGCTTCGAGCACTTTGTAGCCGCGAGAGGCGAGGGTAATCCGCACCAGTTCGCGCACGGACTCTTCGTCCTCGACCAGTAAGACGGTCTCGCAGCCCCCGGTTTCCTTCTGCTGCGACACCTTCGGGATGGTTGCTTCGGCGGAATCCTCCACTCTCGGCAGGTAAACGTAGAACGTTGTCCCCGCTCCTGGCGCGCTCTGCGCGTATACGTATCCGTTGCTCTGCTTGACGATACCGTAAACTGTCGACAGGCCGAGCCCTGTACCTTTCCCTTTTTCCTTCGTTGTAAAGAACGGCTCGAAGATGCGCGACTGGATTTCTTTGTCCATCCCGTGGCCCGTATCGGAAACCGAAATCACCGCGTAGTGTCCCGGCTGAATGAAACGATGCTCGCTTAACGTCTGGCGAACGGTCACGTCGGAGCTCTGCACGATGAGCTTGCCGCCTTCGGGCATGGCATCCTTGGCATTGACCACCAGGTTCATGATGACTTGCTCGAGTTGCCCGGCATCGACGCGGGTATGCCCGGCGTCAGGCGAGAGGCGTGTGACGAATTCGATGTTTTCGCCGATCAGAGGCCGCAGGAGCCGCTCCATGTCGCCAATTACGCTGTTAACGTCGACCACCTTCAATTCGAGCAGTTGCTTGCGGCTGAATGCCAGTAATTGGCGAGTGAGCGTGGCGGCGCGGTCAGCGGCCTGCTGGATGGTCTGAACCTTGTGGCGCATGTCGCAGCCGGGCTCGAGCTGCTCCAGCAGTACTTCGGTGTATCCATTGATCACCATCAGCAGGTTGTTGAAATCGTGGGCGACGCCTCCGGCGAGACGGCCGACGGCATCCATTTTTTGCGCCTGCCGAAGTTGTTCTTCGAGCTGGCGGCGGTCGGTGATATCTTCGGCCATCAGCTCCAATACCTCTTCGGGCTCATCACAGCTCACGGCGGCGCAACCGCTCAGCCGCACCACGATGACGCGTCCGTCCTTGCGTTTCCATTGCACCTCTACGCCGCTCAGACTTCCGGAGTGGCGGTATTCCTCAACCAGCCGGTCCAACTCCTGAGGGTTGACGAAGACTTGGCTTCTGGCATCGAGCTGGAGAAGATCTGCGACCGTTTCGTAGCCCAGCATGCCAATGAGCGCCGGATTCACGTCGAGAAATCTGCCCGCGAGCGTGCTGCGGCAAATGCCGAAGGCGGCACTCAAAATCAACGAACTGGAGCGCGCTTCGGAACGGCGCAGCGCCTCTTCATAGCGCTTTTGCTCGATAGCTGCGGCCAACTGCTGCGAAACGAACTTCAGAATTTCGCGGTCGCTTTCGCCGAAGCGGGCGTTCTTGTTGTAACTTTGGACGACCAGCGCCCCGATGCAGTTGCCGCCGCTCTTGAGGGGCACGCCCAGCCAGTCGAGCGATGAGGCTCCGATCAGATCTACCTCGCCGCGTTGAACCAGTTCCTCAAATACCGCTGGAGTCGCCAGCAAAGGCTCGCCCGAGCGCATGACGTATTCGGTCAGCCCGCGGCCGAGGCGTTTGGGAGCTGGGGCTGAATCCTGTTCGTCGACGAAGTAAGGAAAGCTCAACAACTGCGAAGGCGCGTCGTAAAGAGCGATGTAAAAATTGCGCGCGACCATCAACTGGCCGACGATGTTATGAATGGCGGCAAACAGTTGTTGCAAATCTCCGGTTTGGCTGCGCGCGGCGATAGCATACAGCGCGGCGTTTAGCTCCTCGGTGCGCTTTTGTTCGGTGATGTCGCGATAGCAAACGTAGTAATCGCATCGTTCGTCGTTCACGATCACCCTCGAGACCGAGAGCAGCACGTCGACCAGCGAGCGATCTTTCCGCTGGCGGCGAGTTTCCAGCGAGAGCTTAGGTTGGGTCTTAATGCTCTCGGCAATCCATGCCGTCTCCGCATAGCGGTCGGGAGGCACGATGAGCGCGTCGATGGTTTTTCCTACCGCTTCAGATGCGGTAAAGCCGAAGAGGCGCGCGAACTCCGCATTGATGCGGGCAATCTTCAAATCGGGGCCGAGAATGCTGATCGCTTCCGGCGCGTTCTCGAGGATCTGCGCGTAGTATGCCTGTTCGGCTGCGAAAGCCTCGGCGTCTCCATTCGCAGTGCCCGTTCGGGATTCAATTGCGCGCACGGAGATTGTTTCCGATGTTTGGGTAGAGTCCGGCGGCGTGGCCGATCCAAGAACGTTCCCCGAAGGTTCCACCCGCGGCAGTTTGTCCGCAATTCCCGCCGGGGCGAAGCTCTCACCCATACAATCCTTTCCCAAAGTTCGGACGGTTTCCATCCTTGGTTCTCAGGCCACCCTGCGACCCTTGAACAGCCAAAGCCCAGGGTTGATCCCATTCGCGGACCTTTCGGCCTCGCTCAGGACACATAAACAGCACCGTGCCCATCCCACCCATTGATAAAACCAGCTCCAATGCGATGGTAAGCGCGCTGCTTCCTCTGTTGTTAGTTACGGGCGTAACGGAGATTGTCGGAAGTGGCAGCCCAGGGAGGGCTCATGAGTTCGCCAGCAATGCCGCGACCTGCCGCATGGTGAGACGCTGCTCGTCGGTCATGATCAGAAATTCGAATCCGCAACGCAAGCCGTCGCAGTAACGCACCACCGCTCGCAACTTCATCACGTGCGGCGGAACAGGTATGGGAAACTCCAGCGAAACCACTTCGCCCGCCTGCAGTTCGCCGCTCAGCGTTGCTCCGATGCCATCCTGGCTGACTTCATTGGTGCGGCCCCAGTACGAGGCCGTCACGCCTTCGCGAAATACAGACAACTGGATGCGCACATCGAAACGATAGCGTGTGAAACGCCGCACCCGCCGTTGAGATTCAGCTTTCGCTTTTCCCTGACTGCTCAATCGAGTTGCTCCGCGTGCGAAGTGACGTTCGACTCTTGCCCTTACGATTGTGCTGGAACCGGACTCTTGCCCTCAACGGCATCAAAGTGCTGGTACCAAAGGCAGGTGCACCGGGGCGAGCGATTGGCCCCCACTGTGCGACGATTGTGCATGTTTTTGCGCGTTTTCCACCCTTCGCTTCTCTAAACCCAGATAAAGCAGCGTGACAGATGCCGCTGCGGCATCTAACATTGAAAGAAGAGTGGGATCTGTCTAAATTCTTATGCCGTATCGTTCCAATGCCGCCGAAGTACTGCCTACCGAACCACTTCCCACAATCGTTCAGCGTGACATTGCGCTCGATTTGCTGCCTCCGGGGAGTCTGACTCAGCCCCTTTGGAGATCGCTGGTCGGCAATCTGCGCGACACCATCGCGCCCGAAAAATTGCCTCCGCTCGAACTCACTTCGCGGCCCGTGGATATCGGCCTGCTGCTCGGCGATCGTTTACGCCTCCCCTGGTTTCGTACCGTATTCTCGAATCTCGGGGATGTGATTTCCCCGGAGACGCTGCCTCCGCTGGAGTTGGAATCGCGTCCCGTCGATGTCGGCGAACTCCTCACCGATCAACTCAGCCATTTCTGGTGGGGGTCGCTGCTGCGCAATCTGGCCGATCGCATCGCGCCCGAAACTTTGCCGGCTTTGAACCTGACCGCCAAGCCGATTTTGGATATTATTCCGAAATCGTGGATCCTGCTGCCGCTCTGGTCCGAAGTCGTGGACACGCCCAAGGTGTTCTATCCCGATAAACCGAAATCGCCGGATGCCCTGAGGACGGTCAATCTGCACCCCGTGACGGCGCCTTCCGAAAAGCGCGAAGCTCTGATCGTCGAACCGACCGCCTCCGATCTGCTACGCGACATACGCCGGTCGCGTATCCGGCAACGTATTTGGATCGGATTGGCCACCGCACAGGTCCTCTATATGGTCGCGATGGCGTTCGGCAAAATCTGACAGAGGTTGGAAGTTAGAGGTTAAAGGCTGGAATGAGCGGTCGTCTGCAGGCTCACTCTGATCTTGAGTCCACGTCCTGGCGGACTCCCGACTGACACTTACTGGCGCAAACCCATCCACCCTTCGGCAATCACCATGGAGTTTCCCGGATTGCGGGCATCATACTTCACCGAAGTGTGCAGCCCCAGCCGGCAGGATTGCAGGTTGATCCACTGCCTTAAATAAGTGACATCCTGGGAGGCCTCGTAAGAAACGCCAGCTACGTCGTACTGATAAATCAGCATGGTAGCGGGGCGGTTGGTCTCCACCTTGATTTCCTGGACGTCAATCACCGTGCCATCGGTGATCCGGCCCACTGCGCTCAGCCAGTCGCGGCGTTCGCGCTCCAGGTCTTCCGCGCTCCTGGGTTTGCGCCGCAGCAGCGCGTAACTGGCGAGTGCCAGGCCAATCGCACCCACTCCAACGGTGTAAAGACGAAGCGAAATCATCTGCAAAACTGAACTCCAGTCCTTTCGGTGTCTTTCAGCATATGCCGTAACCACCGCGAGCGCCAAGGGCACTAAGGTGTTCAGGTTTGTATTCGCTCGGTTGACGGAATGCCGCCTCTAAGGTTGGCGGCTCGCACATTTCTTCGTCGATCGAAATTAACAAGAAAGTGACACTTCTTTGACAACTCGAAGCCGCGGCGCAGTCTATCTTTCCTTTCGTGGCGGGGCCGCGTGGTGGTCTTCCTGGAAGCCAGGCGGCCCAGCCTCCACCGGCGTTTGAAAAATGGCAACACCCTGATCAGCAATCAATTTGACGATCAGGTGATTGGAGTCAACTCCAGCGGCAACATCGTATTCAGCCAGGGACAAATTGCGGTTCCTGGAAACGGCTTCAACGAGCTCAACGCGCCTTACGACGCAAAAGTCGTGGGCGACTATACGGGGCTAACCGCGCCGTAAGGGCAAGTGGAGTTCGTCGAACAGGGGCCGGCCCCACACCCGGCCCCTGATTTTCTGGTGATGAATCTACCTCACGCACTTTCGCAGCGAAATTCCGCAGTCGGCTACGACTGCAAAAGAGGCCGAGAATACGTCGGTTTCTTCGCCTGTTTTGCGCGCTCCTGAATATACCGTCGCAATCCGCCGACCGGGGTGAAGAGGGCGGGAAGGGAACCACAATCTCGACTGGGAAGATTCATCCAACCTAGACGAACTCTCCGAGACGCGCTCATCGGCCAGCCCGCAAAAAGATTCGCTCGACGCGTCGCTGGTAATGAATATTGAACTCGAACCCGGCATTCGGCGGAAAAATTCCCGCGATCTTGCGCAACCGTTCGGCCTTTGGAGCCGGCGCCAGCAGCGGATCGTCGCGCTCGCGCAGGTCGTAGTAATCGACGCCTCAACAAAAAACCCTCTCCCCAATCATCGGGGAGAGGGCGGTTGCGGTCGAGACGTTTTTAGTCGTCGTCGTCAACCTTGGTGGGTGCCGCTCGGTTGAAGTCGCTCGCGGGACGAACGGTCTTCTCGCCGGGGAAAGGACGCGTAAACCCGGTCGCTTCGTACCAGGTCAGGTGGTTAACCGTGTCAATGTCTTCGGAGTCGGGCTTTTGATATTTGCCAGCGAAGACCTCAACCTTCTTCTTCATCCAGCCCGCCCGCAGCGCTTTCACTGCGGCGCTCTCGGCCGGGACGGACTGAGTCTTAGCCTTGACTCCAGGAGTCTCAGGACACGGAGGGATGGTCTGAGTCGGAGTCTGGCTCACGCCCGTGTTCAGCGCGAGCGCGTTCGGTACGTGCGTCCACGGCAGGAAATTGTCCGCCGGGGGGTTATCGAGGAAGAGCGTCGCCATCGGCGAGGCCACGAGGTCATTCTGGTTCATGGGTTTGATCCCAAGAATTTGCTCGATCGTACGGGTCATGTTGACTTGCGTGTAGAAAGTGCTGTCTTCGTAGACCGCACCCGTTCCATCGGAACTGGCCTGGATGACGTAGGGGCTGAACACGTAGCCGGGGCTGCGGTGGCCGTCCACATGGTCGACGCCGGTCTGCGCGTCGTCTTCCTCGACGAAGATCGCCGAAGAGGACCAAATGGAGCTGTGGCTGATGGCGTCGACATAGCGGCCGAGCGCCAAATCGTTATCGGCCTGCATCGCTTGCGCGCTCGGTGGGCCGCCAGTATGGTCGGAGCTGATCCACAGGATCTCCAACTGCGGCACCGTACCCTTCGCCACGTCGTTAGCGAAGTCCTGTGACCAGATATCGAAGCGGAACTGGTCTGGAATGCCCAGGTCAAACTGCGGGTAGTTCTGGACCGTGTTGTTAATCAGGTTCGGGAGCGGCGAGTGCGAGGCGACTGTGTTGTAGTTGTAGAGCTGGGTCTCAGCGCCACACTCGTATGCGGTGATGTCGTTGAAGAAGTCGATCCACAGCGGCTCGGTGGTCGAACCGTTCGGCTGCGTGAACGTGTTGTACTCGACGTACTCGCCATAGTTCTTAAACGAGACGTGGTCCGTTACAGCCTGATCCCAGAGGTGGCCAGCCTTCTGGTAGGCAAGCGTATCGCCGCCGTTGGAGGGGTAGTCGCGGAGCCAATCCGGCGATTGAATGTCGTCCGAGTAAGGAGCCATGGCCTGGACGATCCAGTTGTGACCGTCAGCCGACTGGCGGCTCGGGTCGTAGAAGTTGTCCAAAATCGGAAAGCGCTGCAGCAGTGCGTGCGCGTTCGGCGTGACCGGGGTGCTGCCTGCTGCGACGCCGTCGCCAAAGACTGCCAGGGAAGGGTCGCCGTTGCCGCCGACCACGTCGCCGAGGATCTGATCGTAAGTGCGGTTTTCACGGATAATCAAGAAGACGTGCTTGATCAGCGAAGGGGCGCCGATTTTGCCAGGGATTGCGACCGGCGGGGTACTCTTGCTGCCACCGGAAGCGGCCGTGATGTTTTCCGTGAGATCCCAGTGGTTGTTCTGGGTGACCTGCGTCGTGTACGCCGTCAGGGTCGAGCCCGCGACAGGAACGGGAACCATGCTCACGGTGCCGAGGTCCTGGTGGGTGTTGAAGTCGTACACGCCGAATTCTTTTGCGTACGAATTTTCGAACGTGTTCGTCGGAGGCGGTGCCACCGCGAAGCCCGTAGTGCCGAGGCCCTTGTCGTTGGCAACGAGAAGCTCACCGTCCGCTGCGTCCAGAACGACTGAGCCCGGCGCATAGCCGACCGGGATCAGACCGGACACTGAGGCGTTGGCCAGGTCCACCACCGCAACTGCGTTGGCATTGTAGAGCGCGACATAAGCAATGTTGTTCACGGAATCGACTGCGATCGAGTTCGGACCAACACCAACGAGTTGGCCAGGCACTTTAATCGGCAGCACAAGGTTAATCGTCTGCGTCACCGTATTCGTGGTCGTGTTGATCACGGAAATGCTGTCGCTATAGGCATTGGCGACCAACAGGTTAGTTCCCCAGAAGGCCATTCCCGTCGGGTGTAGACCGACCGTGATGCTTTTCGTGACAGATCCGGTCGGCAGGTTCACCACGGAAACGGTACCTGTCGCGGTGGAACCGGTGGGATATTCGGCAACGACCGGGGTGCCGTTCGAGTATCCCTGGAAGTCCTTCGCTTTCGCAATCCGTCCGGCTTCGTTGGAGACGTATGCGGTGGAACCGTCCGGCGAGATCACAATGCTGTGTGGCACGTTCCCGACGCGGATCTCTGGGCCCTCTGTAGGCTTCGTCAAGTTGATGCTGGTCAGCGTGTCGTTGTTGTCCAGCACGACCCAAGCAGTATTGTTAATCGGCGAGATCGCGATGCCCATGGGATAGGCAGTGTAGGCACCGTCTGAAACAACCGAGACGGTCTGGCCGCAGGGGATTTCAATGCTGCCGGTGGTCCCCGGAGGGCTGCCCGACGGGGGCTTCGCAGCAGCGTTGTACGGAAAGCAGTTAACGGTGGTCAGATAGCCGCTGCCGTTGATGTCCAGCGAAACGCCGACTTGGGCGGAGTTTGAGAGTGTGCCCAAAACCGGATCGACATTGGCGATGGCAACGTAGGCGGGCCCGTAGTAGCCGTCTTGGCTAAAGAGGAGGTGCAATCCGTCCGACGTATAGGTGATGCCGACGGAGCTGCCGCTGTTGTTGCCGAGCGGTGGGTTGTAGTTCTGCACGACCGCGCCGGTCTGGGTGTTGAAAACGGTAACGGATTGTTGCTCGCCCATCTGCAGGACGGCGGCGGTGTGCGTGCTGGTGTTCGGGTTTAGTGCGATGGCCTTGGCTCGGGTCCTGATGCCCAGGTAGACCTGCGTGCCAGCAGGGGTTAGGATCGTGCCATCACTGGTGACCCACGGGTAGGATAGAGGCGCCGAGTAGGTCGGGCCCGTCAACGCGTTCTGGTTCTGACCCACCTGGTAGGTCGGAAACTCTTGGGATTGCGCGAGCGCCGAAACGCTCAGGGCCGCTGCCATTGCCAGGACGGCGAGTAGCCGCAGGCCATGGAGATTCGGCCTGCTGAGAGAATACTTTCGAGCCGTTTTTCGTAACATATTCACAAGTTCTCCTCGTTGGATTGATCCTCACGCGAGTGGGATCGGTCGTGCTACGTTGGGGTGGAGAGACAAAAAACATGGGAGCAGATGTACGATCACGGATAATAGGTGGCAGGTATTACGCGTTTATTACCGAACTATGAAGATCAAGTGAAACTTTTGTTACAGGGGATGAACTTCTTTTTACGGATGGTGACGCGCACAACTCCATGCTAGGCAGAATCAGTTTCTCGGATGTTGATCGTCGATCCACCAAACCTCAATTCGAAGCGAATATCACACAACATTACCCCGGCCGAAGCGAACCCAGCGCAGAATGCGCCTCTCGCTTTTCGAGAAGTGGCTCTTTTCGTCGGATAGAAAGCGGCATTTGCAGGAAATCGTTCCCTGACGGCACATTCTGGCGTAGTATTCCCTGTTTAATCCCTATTCGTTCTACGGAGGCACGGATGCCCAAGCGGGGTTCCCTGATCTGTTGCCGCTTTTCATCGTTGCTGTTTCTTCTGTTTATCGTTTGCCAACCTTTCGTGATGCGATCTGCTATGGCTCAGGAGAACAAAGTTGTGGTGCTGGAACTCGATCACGCTTCCATCTGCGGATCGAATCTGGACACGCTACGGCAGGCTTTTGCCGACGTGGGCCTGACGCCGGACTTCGGCGGCCCCCATGGCAACGGCGTTACGCAGATGGCCATGATTGGGTTTGACGATGGGACTTACCTGGAGTTGATTGCTCCCATCAAGGCGGGCGTGACCGCGGGCTCGGCCTGGGCCAAGTTCATGGCGGAAGATGCGGCTCCTTGCGCGTGGGCGGTGGGAACGAACGTGTTGCTGCAGGAAGTGGAGCGGCTCAAGAAAGTGGGGATTCCGGTTCGGGCTCCCGAAGCGGGCAGCCGCAAGCGGCCCGACGGGATGTCGGTCGAGTGGAAAACGGCGGATGTCGGATCGGGTACGGCTGGGTCGGTGCTGCCGTTCGTCATTGAAGACCAGACGCCGCGGGCGTGGAGAGTGCAGACTTCGGCGAGCATGGCGGGAGCTCCGGTGGCGGGCGTGGAAAACGTGGTGCTGGGTGTGAGCAATCTGGATGCTTCCATTGCCTTGTTCCGTAAGGCATATGGATGGTCGGACCCGGTGATCGAATCGCAGAAGGACTTTGGCAAACTGGCGTACTTTCCGGGCGAGCCGGTGATTCTGGCGGCGGGCGGAGGGTGGCTTGGGGAGCGGGTTGCAAAGTATGGGGAGGCTCCCGTGGCATATTTACTGTCGACGCACGACTTCGCGGCGGCGGCGAAGAAGTACAAACTTTCCGGGGGCAAGCCGTGGTTTGGGCAGAAGGTCGGATGGTTTGACTCGGGAAAGCTAAAGGGCGTGCGGTTGGGCGTGATTGGGGAGTAGCAGTGGTTGGGTGGAACGCGAATGAGGTTGTGATTGCCTACGTTCGCGGACAGAAGTGTCCGCGCTGCACGACCACGGTTTGGGCAGAAGCTACGGGATAGTCTTTATATCGATGTAGGGCAAACTGCGGCTGGCAACCTCGAACTGAGAACTGCTACCATCGCTTGCAGTGTCCGCTGCAAAAGAAAATCCCGCGCTCAAGGACCGGCTGGTTTCGGCTGCTCCGGTAGAGGACGATTCTTCTTTTGAGCTGAAGCTGCGACCGCAACGGCTGGTCGAGTTCATCGGGCAGGCTAAGGTCAAAGAAAATCTTGATGTTGCCATTCAGGCGGCAAAGTCCCGCGGCGAGGCGTTGGATCATGTGCTGCTCTACGGGCCTCCGGGACTGGGCAAGACTACGCTCGCCAACATTATTGCAAACGAGCTGGGGGCGGCATTTCAGCAGACCTCGGGACCGACGTTGCAGATTAAAGGCGACCTGACGGCGATCCTCACCAATCTGCGCGACCGGCAAGTGCTTTTTATCGACGAGGTGCACCGGTTGCAGCCGGCACTGGAAGAGATTCTTTATTCGGCGCTGGAGGATTACAAGCTCGACATCATGATTGGGCAAGGACCTTCAGCGCGAACGCACACGATGGACGTGAAGCCGTTTACGTTTATTGGGGCGACCACTCGGGCGGGGTTGCTGTCGGCTCCATTGCGGTCGCGGTTTGGATTGCTGCTGCGGCTGGAGTTTTACACGCATGATGATTTGCGCGTGATCGTGGAGCGGTCGGCGGAGATTCTGGGAGTGGGCATTGATCGTCCCGGAGCTACGGAGATTGCCAGCCGGTCGCGCGGAACCCCTCGGATTGCGAACCGGCTGTTGCGGCGGGTGCGCGACTACGCGCAGGTGCGGGCGGCGGGGTTGATCGATCTGCCGACGGCGCAGTCGGCGCTGAGTATGCTGGAGGTCGATCGATATGGGTTTGATGAGGTTGATCGTAAGTTGCTATTGACCATTATCGAGAAGTATCAGGGTGGTCCGGTGGGGCTGAACACTCTGGGGGCGGCGTTGGCGGAGGAGCCGGACGCGATTGAAGAAATTTATGAGCCGTTTTTGATTCAGATTGGATTTTTGAACCGGACTCCGCGGGGACGAGTGGCGACGCAACTGGCGTATGAGCATTTTGGCATTACGCCGAATCGGCGGCAGAGTTCGCTGTTTTGAAGGATTGCGGTCCAGGTTAGCGTCCAAAGAATGGGTGCAAACTGGGATCACCGCAATGAGCTTTCACGCGGAAAGAGTGTCCGCGCTACAACACTTGGTTCGTCGTTGTTTCCGCGATACGAGATACTTCAGGAGGGCGCATGCGCGACGTGATTGCAACTGGAAAGGCTCCGCAGGCCATTGGTCCTTATTCACAGGCCATTCGGGCGGCGGGGTTGATTTTTACGTCAGGACAGATCGCGATCGATCCGGCGACTTCGCAGGTGATTGCCGGCGACGTGAGCGCGCAGACGGAGCGGGTGTTGCAGAATGTGTCCGCAATTTTGCAGGCGGCGGGCACGAGTTTGGAGAAAGTGGTGCGCTGCACCGTCTTCCTTAAGAACATGGGAGATTTTGCGGCGATGAATGAAGTGTATGCACGTTATTTCAAGCAGGAACCTCCAGCGCGTTCGACGGTGGAAGTGGCGCGGCTTCCGAAAGACGTGCTGGTGGAGATCGATGCGATTGCGCTGGTCTGAGGCAGTCTGGAAAATGCTCGAAGAATTTCTCAGACCTTCGTTTGCAGAACTTTTGTAGAACTTAAGAAAGGGACATTATGAAAACTCTCATCGTCATGCTCGCCGTCACGCTGCTACTACCGGTCAGCCTAGCCTTCTCTCAGAACGCTGGCAGCGGCCCCACCAAGGTAACGGGGGCTCCCACGAAGACCGCCAGCGGTTTGGAATATTGGGACATCAAAGCTGGCACGGGCGCGGTTGCACAGGCCGGACAGAACGTCAAAGTCCATTACACCGGCTGGCTCACGAATGGCAAGAAGTTCGATAGTTCGGTCGGTGGGCGGCCGTTTACTTTTATGCTCGGCGGGGGCCAGGTGATTAAAGGATGGGACGAAGGAGTAGCCGGGATGAAGGTCGGAGGGAAACGTCAGTTGCGGATTCCGCCAGACCTAGCCTACGGGCAGAACGGGCATCCTCCGCAGATTCCGCCTAGCTCAACTTTGGTCTTCGACGTGGAACTGATCGACGTAAAGTAGTGTAAGGGCGGGGTGGAGAAGCAGACGCTTTGGACTCGGCCCGGACGGGGGAGAGCCCCGTCTTAAGATCTGACGGGGACCGCGGTCTGTCTCAACTCAGTGCTTGGACGGGAGCGGAGCCCCGTCACCACTATGGACCGGAGCGCGGTTACGCTTTGACTACTTTGCCGCTGCGCAGGCAGGACGTGCAGACGCGGATGTGCTTGGTGGCCGCTCCAACCTTGGCGTGAACGGGGCGCAGATTGACGTTCCAGCGCCGCTTGCTCACGTTGTGGGCGTGGCTGATGGTATTGCCGAATTGCGGACCCTTGCCGCAGACATCACAAACTCGTGCCATAACTCTGAATTCCTTCCAGGCCTGTTGCCGAAAGTTGATTTTACAGGAATTTGGCTGATTTCGCCAAGAGAGCAGGGAACTGCCTGTGACCAACCCTGCGAACCCTTCACCGCTTGAGGCACGAAGTCACGAATACAAATCCAAACATTCGTGGCCTCGTGCCCCTTGGCGGTTCACACCCAAACTGCGGAGAGTTGGACTACGCTGCCCTGCCCATGACGGGCTGTGCGCAATGCATGCAGCGGCGGGCGTCGATCGGAATCTCGCTGAGGCATTCCGGACACTTCTTGGTAGTCGGATCGGCAGGCGCTGGATCCTTGCGGGTGCGCGCGATCAAGGCGTTGATTGGAGTGACAACAAAGAAATAGACAGCCGCAGCGACGAGCACGAAGCTTACAACCGCGGTGATGAAATCGCCAACCGGAAACAGCGTGCTGCCGACAGTAAACTTGATCTCGGTAAAATCTGGCTTACCCACCAGGAGAGCAATCAGGGGATTGATAAGGTCCTTGACCAACGCTGTAACAATTGTGCCGAACGCACCGCCGATCACAAGACCGACTGCCATGTCCACCACATTACCGCGTAAAATAAACTGCTTGAACCCGGATAACATTAAGTTTGTCCTCCATTGAACAAAGTGGCAAGAAATGTAAATGCTAAGTAGCCTCTTGGTCAAGACAAAAACGGTTTAGTAAGAATAGATAGCACTGTGCAGGAAAGACGCAGAGATTTGCACGTCAGAGTCCAGCAGGGCATAAATAGCGGAAAAACGGCATTGAAAATGAGGCAGTTATCGCAGCGACGAAACTCCGCGACGCCCACAAGCACGGCCAAGATCAAGGCATTTGGTTTGTAAAATCTCAGATCCGCATTGGCATTACGATGTAGCGGTACTTGTAATCCTCGGACTCGGCCGGGCGTAACTGGCCGGCGGACTGGGCGTCCTTCAGTTCCAGTTTCACGTCACAGGAGCCGGTGGCTTTGATGAAGTCCATCAGATATTGAGCGTTGAATCCGATTGCGACCTGGTCGCCGTCATAAGCAACCTCGATGGAGTCTTCGGACTCGCCGGTTTCGGTGGAGGATGCGGAAATTTTGAGTTCACCCTTTTCCAGGCGGAGGCGTACGGCGCGCGAGCGCTCATCGGCAAATTGCGCCACGCGGGCGATGGCGGCTCCCAGCTCCTCTCCATGCAACGCGATCGACTTAGAGATGTCTTTCGGCAGCACAGCCTCGTAGTTCGGGAACTGGCCGGTGAGTTGGCGGGAGGTCAACAGGCGCGGCCCCACGCGGAAGAAGAGGGTCGAGTCGTCCTTGGCGAAATCGATGGTCTCAACGTCGGAGTCTAACAACGACTTCAGTTCATCCATCGCCTTTTTCGGGATGAGAGTTTTCATTTCGCCGGAAACGCCTTCGAACTTTTCTCCAGCACGCTCGACATGGGCGAGCCGATGTCCGTCGGTAGCTACCATGGTGATCGACTCAGGCTTCAGTACCATGAGGGCGCCGTTAAGCGTATAGCGCGACTCTTCGCTGGCGATGGCAAATCCGGTCTTGGCGATCATCGAACGTAGCACGGGCGCGGAGATTTTGATGGCTCCGGCGGATGGGAAGACGGGCAGGCCGGGGAAATTTGATTTGGCCATGCCGACCATTTTTGTATTCGAGCGGCCGCAGCGAATGCTGACCCAGTGGTTCTCCAGCAACTTGATGGTGATGTCGGCGTCAGGCAGTAGCTTGACGTAGTCGTAGAGTTTGCGCGCGGGAATGGTGCACGAGCCTTCTTTTTTTACTTTCGCGCTGCACGAGGTGCGCAGGCTCAGGTCGAGATCGGTGGCCGTCAATGACAACTTGTCTCCCGCAGCCTCAAAGAGATAATTGGAGAGAATAGGAATTGTCGTCTTGCGCTCGACCACGCCTTGTGTGGCGGTGAGTTCGCGAAGAAGCTCAGTTTTACTGACCGTAATCTCCATAGTCGTGGTGGCAACGGCAGGGGCAGCTTCTACCGGCATATAAGGGTCTCCCGACTCTACTTCTGTCATCTTCTTATATCAAATACAAAAGCAATAAAACCAGTAGTAACCGTAAGCATGCCGGAGAAGTGGAAAACTAGCCCAGGTGCTTGCCCTTCAGTGGCTTTGACAGCCACCCTTGGTGTGAAGAATCGGTACCGGCCTTGGCGGAGGCCAGCGTAATGCCCAGACCTGGTTAAGACTTCGTACGGCTATCCCACAGCTTCCACAGGTATTTCACAGACTGACGGTTGTAAGACCGGGCCCGATGGTGGAAAAGGGGGTGGAAATCTGCATTCATGCGCCTAATTGCTCGGTGAGTTTATTGAGCAACCTGTTCAAATCCTTATCGCCCTTTCGGACTTCTTCGATCTTGTCGACCGAGTGCAGAACCGTGGTGTGATGTTTTCCGCCAAACTGGCGCCCGATCTCAGGGAGCGATGCCTCGGTGAGGTGCTTGGCCAAATACATGGCGATTTGCCGAGGATAGACAATCGAACGTGAATTATTTTTCGCCTTGATTTCCACCAGCCGCAATCCGAATTGCTCGGCTACCGCCTTCTGAATGGACTCAATGGTCACCTTGCGGGCCTGCGAATCGATAAAGTTCTTCAGCACCTGCTGGGCGTAGGGAAGCGTGATCTCGGCTCCGATCAATGAGGAGTGCGCGACCAGGCGGATCAACGCACCTTCCAGTTCGCGGACATTGGAGCGGATGTTGGAGGCGATAAATAACGCCACGTCCATCGCCAACGTGACCCGCTCCTGCTCCGCTTTCTTTTGCAGGATGGCTACTTTCGTCTCCAGGTCGGGCGGCTGAATATCGGCAATCAGGCCCCACTCGAAGCGGCTGCGGAGGCGGTCTTCGAATTCGGCTAACTCTTTCGGCGGACGATCGCTGGCGATGACGATCTGCTTCATCGACTCGTGCAAGGCATTGAAGGTGTGGAAAAATTCTTCGGACGTGCGCTCCTTGCCGGCGAGGAATTGAATATCGTCCACGAGCAGAGCATCCATGGTGCGGAATTTATCGCGGAAGCTAACCATCCTGTCGTACTTGAGCGAGTTGATCATTTCATTGGTGAACTTCTCGCTGGAGACGTAGCAGATGGCAGCTTGCGGCGAACGGCGCTTGATCTCGTGCCCGATGGCCTGCATCAGGTGGGTCTTGCCCATGCCAACGCCGCCGTAGAGGAAGAGCGGGTTGTAAGCCTTGGAAGGACGCTCGGCGACGGCCTGGCAGGCGGCATGGGCGAACTGGTTTCCACTGCCGATCACGAAGGCGTCAAACGTGTAGCGCGGGTTGAGTTGGGCGGCGCCGTCCCAATCGAAACGCCCTTGCGCGGGACGAGGGCCCGACATGACAGGCTGCGGGCCAGAACTGGTGTTGCCGCTCAGGCCGGGAGCTGAAAGACCGCCGTTGTGGCGGATCAAGGTGTTCGAGGGATCATCGTCGTCGGTCACGAACTTGACTTCTTCGTAGCCGAGGCCAAGATTATCGACGGCTTCCTGAATGAGATCGGCGTACTTGTCGCTGACGTGACGGAATTCGGCGGTGGGAATGCGCACGAATAAAGTCTTGTTGCTGGCGTGGCTGTAGCGCGTCGGTTTCAACCAAGTGTCGTAAGAGTGGCGGTTAATTTTCTTTTCGAGGGCATCGAGGATGCGCACCCAAGGATTCGGAATGAGGGCGGAACTGGAGAGAGACATTTTTTACCAGAATATTGAAAAGCGCCGGAACAAAAACGTCCGGGAAAAAACGCATGTGAATTAGGGTTGCTTCGTTATTAGTGCAGAGCAGCTTTTGTTTTTGCCCTACGAGTTGTCGGTGAAATTCATTAGGAGACGAACGGCATAGTAGCACAAAAAAATTCGCGCGTCGGTGTGTTTAGAACAAAAACTTTTGCGAACGAATGAGTATCGAACCGCGATTTTTCGGCGCTGTCAAGTGTCGAGGAAATAACTGCCGCGCAAAGTGTGCAAATGAGGTAAGAGGTGAGAGCTCAGAGGGGAGAAATGAAGACCCGAAGGGCTCGAATGCTTCTACAATCGGATCTCTAGCCTCTTACCTTCATTCAGTTCGGGCGGCGTTCGCGTCGTGCCGGAGCTGTGGACTTGTAGTTCCCGGGATAGACGACGACCGAGCGCCTTCCGCCTTCGCCGTCGCTCTCCGTTCGCAAATCTTTTTCTTCGCGCAGGGCGAGATGGACGATGCGGCGCTCGCGCGAGGACATCGGGCCAAAACGATAAGGCTCACTCGTTTTGCGGACTTGCTCGGCGGCGACGCGGGCAGCGAGTTGCAACTCGTCGATGCGCATGGCGCGGAAGTTTTTGCAGTCGAACCAAATCTTTTCGTGTTCGTTGCCCTGCAAGTGGAGGATTTCGGACGCCAGCAGTTCGAAGGAGCGGAGCAATTCGCCGCCTCGCTCCAGCAGGAGGGTGGAATCGGGACCGGCGAACTCGACCAGGATCTCCGGGTGCTCCCATTCGCGATTCTGAGCGATGGGAGGATCGACGGTGATCCTGTACTTGAGCCGGAAGCCGCCATTGGAAATGACGGCTTGCAGGAATTGACCAATTTCTTTCGCGGCAGCGACTTTATCGGTGATCGGCATAGATAGAACCTCGGCTACTGGCTGCCAGCTGCTGGCTTCCAGGTTGCGGAAAAGCTGTTCGCCAGAAGCTAGTGGCCAGAGGCCAGAAGCTTATTTCTCTTTCTTCCGGGCGCGCTTGGCCATCATCTCGCGCATTTCACGGCCGAGCGAACTGCGATTGAGCGCCGTCTGTTGCACGATGCCAATCAACTGGCCCATGGCCCAATACAGGCCTAGGCCCGCCGGCAGGTTGAAGCTGATGTAGCCCATAAAGACCGGCATCATAAGATTCATCATTTTCTGCTGCGCGGGATCCATGCCCCCTTGGGGAGTCATGCGCTGCATGAAGAACATGGTGACCACGATGGCGATGGGCAGAATGTAATGAGGATCGGGCGCGGAAAGATCCTTAATCCAGAGCCAAGATGCATGCCGGAGATCCATGGCCACGTTCAGCATGCGGTAATAGGCAAACAGAAACGGCATCTGGATCAGCAGGGGTAAACATCCGCCGGCTGGGTTGACGCCTTCTTTCTTGTAGAGCGCCGAGATCTCTTCGTTCATCTTCGCTTTCTCGGGATCGCGAAGGCTGTACTTTTTGTATTTTTCCTGGAGCTGCTTGATCTGCGGCGCTACGCGTTGCATCTTGAGCATCGACTTCATCTGCGAAAGCCGCAGCGGCAATAAGGCCAGATTGATGATCAGGGTTTGCAGCAGGATGGCCCAGCCCCAATTCGCGACAATGTGGCCGTGCATCCACTTGAGCCAGAGAAACAGGGGACGCGCGATGATGCCAAGCCAGCCGAAGTCGATGATGGCGCGCAGATCAGGTTCGGCGCCGGTGATGCCCGGTACGGTTACCGATTCCAGATCGGCCAGTGCTTTTGGGCCGACATACAAACGGGTGTCGGTCGGACCCCTTAAGCTGCCGACCGCGGCACCGAGGACGTCAATCTTGTCCATCTGCTTGCTGTCGCCGCCATGGGGAATCTCAATCGGATTTCGCAGGGTGACCAGGGCTGCGTTGCGCGGATCCTGCGGCAGGAACACGGCGGCAAAATACTGGTCCGATACTCCGCCCCAGTGCAGCGGTCCCTGCAAGGTTCCGCCGCCGCTGATCTTCTTGATGGCCAGGCGCTCGACCTTATCGTTGAACTGGTAGACAACCTGGTCGGTTGCGTACTGCGGAGCGGTCAGGTCCGCGCCAAAACCGGCCGGCCACATCGGAAACGCCGTGACCTGCGAACCGTTGACTTCCACGACAGTTTCGACTCCGACTACGTAGCTGGCGGCATCGAACTTGTAAGTCTTTTGTACCGACACGTCGCCGTCGGCGTAGGCAAACTTGATCTCCGCCGGAGCTGTGCCGGCAGAGCTTGTCGCCACATAGAGAGCGGAGTTCAGCTTGTTCCGCAGCGTCTCGTCGTAACTCCACAGGGTGAGCGGATATCCGTACTTCTCCGCTGCCTGAGAGTTGACCAGTTCGAGCGGACCGCCTTTATCGTCGGTGTATTTCTTGAGAGTCCAGGATTTCACCCGGCCGCCGCGATTGGTGAAGACGATGCGGTAGACGGCATTTTCGATGACCGTATCGGATTCGGCCGCCGCCTGCACTGCAGTCGTTTTGGTGCTGGTATTGCCAGCGGACGTCGAACTTTGCGACGGGGCGGCGGGAGTGGGGAATTGCGCCTGATTGGGCGATGCGGGCTGCGAGCTTTCGGTTTTGGCGGGGGGCTGCGAACCATACTTTTTCAGCAAGGGCTGAAAGAGCATGATGACCAGGAAGGTCAGAGCAAAGACGATCAGCAGCCTGCGCTCCATGCCGGGTTCTTGTTGAGGATTATTAAATTCCGCCAAATCAGTGACTCATCATTTCTTGTTTTCGTATCTGTGAGACTTAGTTCGTCCCTACGGGACTTGAATCGCCTTTCGACTTTTCCCAGCGCTGAACCGCTGGGCTAATTGCGATCAACCCTCCGGAGCTGAGTTCTGCGGCACCGCATCCAAGCCGCCCTTCGCAAACGGATGGCAGCGCAAGACCCGCCATGCCGCCATCCATGCTCCGCGCGCGACGCCATAGCGATCGACCGCTTCCATGGCATACTCCGAACAAGTCGGCGTGTAACGGCAGGACGGCGGGAAAGCCGGTGAAATCCACCGCTTATACAACCCTAACAAGCGCAGCGCGAGGGCCGTCATGAGTTTCTCCGCCTTACGGTTTCTGCGTCAGCCGTTTCACAATTACATCGAACGCCCGGGCCACTTCTTCGAGCACCACCGAAAACTCTACGGTCCGGACCGACTTCTTGGGATTAATCACCACGTCGACCGAACTTGCACCCGCCAGCGAAGCCCGTCGCAGCCGCACTGCCTCGCGGAGCCGCCGCTTGATCCGATTGCGCTCGACCGCGCCACCGAGCACGCGGCCCACGGTGAATCCTACGCGAACCTGCTCCTCCGGCGAAACCAAGGCTGCCGGTTTCAGCTTGGCCGGCAAACCGCTCTCCGTCTGCCGCTTGTAGAACACGGTCATGTGCGAGGAAAAGTGGCGCTTTCCCTGCTTGTATACAAGCTCAAAGTCAGAGTGCTTCAACAGCCGCGCTGTGCGCGGGATGATCGCTTCCGGCTTTGCCGCAGGCTCCTGTATCTTGCGTTCCGCCGCATCCGCGCCAGACGGTTCAGAACCCGGCGCGATGTTCAGAAGCTGTTTCATAAACTGGAGTCGGCGCAAGCCCCTCAGGGGCCAAGGCCCCGCATCTATTGGCTCGTAGCGGTAGTCTCCGGCTTCCAGGCACGTGCCGAAGCCGTCCCCCGCTCCAGAACCATTCCGAACCATTTATGAAGCACGCTATCGTAATAACTGCGGCCTTAGTTGCCCATTGTGGGGAAGACTAATCGCGGAAACCCGGCGCTACGGCAACCCGCTTGCGCCCTTTCGCACGGCGGCGCGACAGCACGGCAGCTCCGCTCTTGGTTTTCATACGAGTCCGGAACCCGTGCTTCTTCGAGCGCTTGCGCTTGTTGGGTTGAAATGTACGTTTCGGCATCGAAAATCCCTTGCTCCTGATTGAATCGGCTTACTTTAGGCAAACCGTAAGTATAAATGACGCGCACCAGCCGCGGCAAACGGAGATTGGGGTGGCGAGAGCCGACCTTGGTCGTGAGATTGCGACGTGGGAGTGAGAAACGGCCATGGAGTTGGCCGGAGGGCTGCGAGGAGAACGATCGATTATTGGGCGAGATTGAACTTCTTCAGACCGATTCAGGCAGCTTCAGACTCTCTCCATGGACGTTTCTATCGATTGGGGGCAACATCAGCTTACTTGCGGGATCCGCTCACCTCTCGTAAGCGAGATGAGTGAGTGTAGTAAGTAAGTGAGGGGTTCGGGAAACTGGGAAGGTTTCCGCACCCCTCAGTTTTTTGGCCCTGGACTTACATTGGCCCTTGCCATTCCCGGATTCCCGCTCGGAATGCCACGAGCGGACATGGCTTCTTGATACGGGAGTGATCACCGGAGAAACACGCCTGCTGCGCTTACCCTTGGCAACCGCGGAAATCAAATTCCATCCAGCTAGAATGTTGGTGTGAACCTCGATGACACTATAGTCGCCATTGCGACCCCTCCGGGACGCGGCGGCATTGGCGTGGTTCGTCTGGCAGGGCCAAACGCGCGCGGTATTGCCAATCCTATGCTGCGGCTGAGGCAGCCGATTGAAGCCGGCCGGGCTATTCATTGCGAACTGATCGAACCATGTGGGGCGGCCGGGCCCGGCAGCGAAACGGGCGGCGGCCCCAGCACCGACGGGCGCATTGATGAGGTCGTCGTTACGTTTTTTGCCAAGCCTCACTCGTATACAACCGACGACGTAGTTGAAATTTCGGCGCATGGCTCGCCCGTGGTGCTGCGGCACATTGTTGAGCTCTCGCTGGCCCGCGGCGCGCGGCTGGCCGAGCCGGGGGAGTTCACCATGCGGGCGTTTCTCAACGGGCGCATCGATTTGACCCAGGCGGAGGCAGTGCGGGATCTGATCGATTCGCAGACATTGTTTCAGGCCAAAGTCGCGGCGCAGCAGCTGGAAGGCGCGCTCTCAAACCGGCTGAAGCCCATCAAGAAAGATCTGGTGGAGCTGATCGCCCTGCTTGAGGCGGGCATCGATTTCGCCGAAGACGATGTTTCGGTTGCAGCCGACGAGACTATTCTGGATCGCATTGATCGCGTCCGAGCGCCGCTGTCGGCACTCGCGAACACTTTTTCGTACGGCAAGCTTGTTCACGACGGGCTGACACTGGCGATTGTGGGGCGTCCTAATGTCGGCAAATCGAGTCTTTTTAACCGGCTGGTGGAGCGCGAGCGCGCCATTGTCACTGCCCAACCCGGCACTACGCGCGACCTGGTAAGTGAAACAGTCGCTATCGGTGGAATTCCTGTGGAACTGGTGGACACAGCTGGCATCCGCCGTGCTTTGGACGAAGCCGAAAGCATCGGCATCAGGAAATCGATGGAGGCTCTGGCGGATGCGGATCTGGTTCTGGTGGTGATCGATAAGACTCAGCCCGCGTCGGAGGAAGACCACGAGTTGTTCACTCAAGTGACTGGGCGTCCGGCGATCATCGTCGAGAATAAATCCGATCTTATTGGGGCGCGTGAGGACAGGTTGGGCGCAGGTACGACTGGCGTTGACCGCGGACTCGACGGCCCGGGCCGCGATGAACTGGGGCCGCCGCTGGAGAAGTCGTTGCAACGCATTCCGACATCGGCCCTGACGGGGGACGGTATTGTTGAGCTGCGCTCGGCGATCTTGAGTCACGTGGCGGGAGCTTCCTCAAGCCAGATGGAGTCCGGTTTTTTGACCAGCGTTCGGCACCATGGACTGGTCGATGACGCGCTGGCGTCACTCGATGCAGCCAGCCGAGCCGTCGCCGCGCGCGTGCCTCACGAAATGCTGTTGCTCGATCTCTACGGAGCGCTGCGTCCCCTCGACGAAATCACCGGGGCCACCACCAGCGACGACATCCTCAATTTGATCTTCGGGAGCTTCTGTATTGGAAAGTAGAGTTGATCGCCGATCAACTCATTGCGAAGGCTTGCATCGCGGGCGTTATCGCGCTGCCCAGGGCTTTCCGCGCGCTGTACACTATTGGGCTAGGGTCGCGGGCTAAAGGAAACTATGGCTACCGAACTGATTGAAAAATCGATGCGCACCGATTATTTCGTAGAACTCGAAGACCAGTATGGAGCTCACAACTATCATCCGCTCGATGTGGTGATCGAACGGGCCGAGGGCGTTTGGGTGTATGACGTCGAGGGGAAGCGGTACCTCGACTGTTTGGCGGCGTATTCCGCGGTGAACCAAGGACACTGCCATCCGAAAATTCTGCAGACTCTGACCGAGCAGGCGCGGAAGGTTACCCTGACTTCGCGCGCTTTCCGCAACGAGCAACTGCCGCAGCTTTACAAAGAACTCCACGAGTTGACCGGTTTCGACATGGCGCTGCCGATGAATTCGGGGGCAGAGGCCGTTGAAACGGCGATCAAGACGGCCCGTAAATGGGGCTACAAGATCAAGGGCATTCCGCAGGACAAAGCCGAGATCATTGTCTGCGCCAATAATTTTCATGGACGCACCGTCACCATCGTCAGTTTTTCGAGCGACGAGCAGTATCGCGACGGGTTCGGACCGTTCACTCCGGGATTCAAAGTGATTCCCTTCGGAGACGCGCGCGCCTTGCGCGAAGCAATTACGCCCAACACGTGCGCGTTCCTGGTTGAGCCGATTCAAGGGGAAGCCGGGATCGTGATTCCGCCGGCGGGATTTTTGCGTGAAGCGGCGGAAATCTGCCGCGAGAACCGGGTTCTGCTGATGGCGGATGAAATTCAATCGGGCCTCGGGCGCACGGGAAAGCTTTTTGCTTACATGCATGAAGGAATCACGCCCGATGTTTTGATCGTGGGTAAAGCGCTGGCAGGCGGATTCTATCCGGTGTCGGCAATTCTCGCGTCGCGAGAGATTCTTGGCGTCTACAAGCCCGGCGACCATGGGAGCACGTTTGGCGGCAATCCCATGGGCTGCGCCATTGCGCGGACGGCGCTTCGGGTCTTGATTGAAGAGAAAATGGTGGAGCGTTCCGCCGAACTCGGCGCTTATTTCCTGACGCTGCTGCAAACGCTCCACAGCCCTGTGCTGCAAGAGGTGCGCGGCAAGGGTTTGTGGATCGGTATCGAACTTCGCGAGCCGGCGCGTCCTTATTGCGAAGCACTCAAGGCAGCGGGAATTCTGTGCAAAGAGACGCATGACCGCGTGATTCGCATCGCGCCTCCGCTGGTGATCAACCGCCAGGAGATCGACTGGGCTTTTGAGCGGATCGCGAAAGCGATACAAAAGCAGTAACGCGGGCAACGATAATCGAGCGATTTCAGAATGCGCATGCAGTGGAGGTGTCTGGTTCCTGTTGTTAGAGGATTGTCATCGGATGGCATCTACTTTCTTTCGCTCGGTCCGCTCGCTTGAAAGCGACAATTCGCGGCGTTCTTATCTTGGCTTGGCGCTGGCAGCTTTACTGCTTGCGGCGTGGTTCGTCTGGTTTTTTCTGGCGCGCGTGTCGGTATATGCGGTCACGAACAAGGCCGATCTGGAAGTCGACAAAGCGTCGCATCCCGTGGAATCGGCGGTCAGCGGCCGCATCGTAGCAACCCATCTGGCGCTGGATCAGGAAGTGAAAGCGGGCGACGTCCTGGTCGAACTCGATTCCGGACCGCAGCAAATCCAGCTTTCCGAAGAAAAAACTCAACTGGCGGGCGCAGATCCGCAGATCGAATCGCGCGAAGCAGAGATTGCTTCGGAACAGCAGGCGCTGGAGCAGGATCAGCAGTCGGCGAAAGATGCGCTGGAAGAAGCGCGCGCGCATTATCGCGAGGCCGAGGCAGCGGCGCAGTTCGCACAGGCGGAATCCGAACGCTTGCGCAAGATGTACAACGCCGGAGTCGTGGCGGAGCTCGACCTCAACCGCAGCGTTGCCGATGCCCAGCAACGGCGCGCGGCGGCCGACAGTCTGCGTTATGCCGTAGTGCGCCTGGAAGGCGAACAGCGCACAAGGACCAACGAGCGCAGGGCTCACATCGAGCAACTCACCAGCGAACTCAACAAGCTGCGAGGCGAGCGGGCAACGGCGGGCGTCACTTTGCAGCGCTTAGAGGAAGAAGTGGATCGCCGCGATATCCGCGCTCCGATTGATGGAAAGCTCGGCGAAGTCGCGCCCTTGCGCATCGGAGCGGTGATTCACGAAGGGGAAAAGCTGGCGGCGGTGATTCCGGCAGGAAAGCTGCGCGTGGTGGCGAACTTTGATCCGCCGGCGGCTTTGGGGCGGATTCGGCCGGGGCAGCACGCACGGCTGCGGCTGGAAGGTTTTCCCTGGGCGCAGTATGGCAGCGTTACGGCGACGGTCACGAACGTAGCCAGCGAGATTCGCGATGGCAGCATTCGAGTGGAGATGGCTCTCGACGCCAACTCCGCGACTCGCATTCCTCTGCAACATGGCTTGCCGGGCTCGGTTGAAGTTCAGATTGAAACGCTCTCCCCCGCGAACCTCGTCCTGCGCACGGCGGGAAGTTTGCTCGCTGGCCCGAAGAGCAATTTCACCAACCTGAGCGCGGTGACGGCGCAATGAAACTGGGCCGACGCCGCATATTTGTTCCCGAGGTGGTTCAGACCTCGAACATGGATTGCGGCCCGGCGTCGTTGAAGTGCCTGGCCGAGGGCTTCGGCATCCCCGTCAGCTACGGGCGCTTGCGCGAGGCCTGCCAGACCGATGTCGATGGCACTTCCATCGACACGATGGAAGTCGTGGCCACGCAGCTTGGGCTGGACGCAGAGCAGATCGTGGCGCCAGCCGACTTCGTGCTGCTCCCGGAAGCCGGTCTCCTGCCCGCAATCGCCGTTGTTCTGCGCGCCAGCAAGATGACCCACTTCGTGGTCCCCTGGCGGTGCCACGGCGCTCTGCTGCAAGTGATGGATCCCGCTATTGGCCGCCAATGGGTACCCAAAGCCGATTTTATTTCCAGCCTTTATATCCACACGCTGGCGGTTCCGGCGCAGGGATGGAGAGAGTGGGCGGAGTCGGAGAAATTTACGCTGCCGGTGCGGCGCAAGCTGGACGAGTTGGGCATTTCGAGCCAGGCTGCGAAGCGCCTGATCGAATCTGCGCTCGACACTCCGGGTTGGCGAGCACTGGCGCGGTTGGAGGCGGGCACACGCAGCCTGGGAGCGATTGTCCGATCGGGAGGATTGCGTCGCGGCAAAGAGGCCGAGCGCGTGTTGGAGCGGCTGCTCGATCAGGCGCGTCGAGATGGCAAAGAAGGACACAGCGTCATTCCGCTGAATTACTGGTCAGCGTGGCCAGCGCCTGCCGAAGAAGGCGGCGATGGAGGGCAAAACGAGCAGGTCTTCTTTAAGGGCGCTGTGCTCGTGCATGTGAAGGGACGGCGCTCGGAGTCTGCCGTTGCCGAAACGGCGAAGCTTCCGACCGAAGTGGCGGCCGCGCTGGAGGAGAAGCCGAGTCCGCCCGCGGTCGAATTGTTCAAGATTTTGAAGGCCGATGGATTGCGCGCGCCCGCAGCAGTCGTGGCCGCTCTCGGCCTCGCGACCCTTGGCGTATTTGTCGAGGCGATTTTATTTCGCAGCCTGCTCGACATGCCGCAGAAATTCGGGCTGCCGGGGCAGCGGCTCGGCGTAATGACGGCCCTGCTGGTTTTTCTGACGGCTTTGATGCTGCTGGAACTGCCGATCGCATCTGGCATCCTGCGCATTGGAAGGCATCTCGAGGCGCGGTTGCGCACGAAATTTCTGGAGAAAATTCCGAAGCTTGGCGACCGATACTTTCATAGCCGCCTGACCTCCGATATGGCGGAGCGCAGCCATAGTACGCACCGGCTGCGGCTGTTGCCGGGATTAGGCGGACAGCTTCTCCGTTCGGTGTTCGAATTGATCGTCACGGTTGCGGGCATCATCTGGCTTGATCCACGGCTGACCCTACCGGTTCTAATCACGGCCACGCTTGCGGTAGCCCTGCCTCTTTTTGTGCAGCCCATCTTTGCGGAGCGCGACCTGCGAATGCGCAGCCAGACGGGAGCTTTGAGCCGTTTCTATCTCGATGCATTGCTCGGTCTCGTTCCTGTGCTCACGCACAGAGCGGAACGCTCGTTGCGCCGGGAACATGAAAGCCTGCTCGTGGAGTGGGCTCACGCAGCCTATGGATTATTAAGGGTAGTCCTTTGGCTCGAAGCGGTGCAGTGGCTCGCCGGATTTGGCTTGGCCGCATGGCTGATGCTTGACCACATCAGCCGCGCGGGCGAGGCTGGAGGCGCCCTGCTGCTCGTTTATTGGGCGCTGAATCTTCCCGCGCTGGGAGACGAGATCGTACTCGTCGCACGCCAGTATCCTTCTTACCGCAACGTCACTCTCCGCATGCTCGAGCCGCTGGGCGCACTCGAAGAAAGCACCGCGCCCGATGCGCAGGCAGATCCACCGGCAATTGAATTCGTGCATCAAGCCGGTGCGCAATCCGGCGACAATCGCTCAGTGGGCGTGGCCATCGAGTTGGCGAATGTCAATGTTCATGCCGCCGGACACATCATTCTGGAGCAGATCAACCTGAAGATTAAGCCGGGCGACCATGTCGCCATTGTTGGCCCCTCGGGCGCCGGCAAATCGACGCTGCTCGGCCTGCTCCTGGGATGGTATCGAGCGTCCGAGGGCAGCATGGTGGTAGATGGCGCGTCTCTGGAAGGCGAGCACCTCGATCAGTTGCGTCAGCGGACAGCTTGGGTCGATCCGGCAGTGCACCTGTGGAATCGCTCCCTGTTTTCGAATCTCTGTTATGGCAACCCCGACGCCGTGCCCACGGCGGCCTTGTTGGAGCAATCCAATCTACGCCAGCTTCTGGAAAAATTGCCGGAAGGATTGCAGACCGACCTCGGCGAAAGCGGCGGCTTGGTTTCTGGCGGAGAAGGGCAGCGTGTCCGCCTGGGACGCGCACTGCTCAAAAGCGATGTGCGACTGGTTCTGCTGGACGAACCTTTTCGCGGGCTGGATCGCCATCAACGGCGAGAGTTGCTGGCGCGCGCCCGGCGTCACTGGGAGAACGTAACCCTGTTGTGCGTCACTCACGATGTGGGCGAGACGCTGACGTTTCCTCGCGCGCTGATGATCGAGAATGGCCGCATTGTCGAGGACGGCAACCCGGAAGAATTGGTGCGACAGGAAGGTTCCCGCTATCGAGCGCTTGTGGAAGCGGAGGAGAGCGTCCGGGAAGGATCGTGGACGGGCGCGCAATGGCGTCACTTGCGGTTGGAAGATGGCCGCCTCAACGAAGAGGCGGAAAGGGCGCCGCGATGAAAGAAGATCTGTCTTCGCTCTTCTGGTCTTTGGCTCAGCTTGGCGGCGGCCTCGAAGCGCTGGCGCGCAAGAGCAAGCTGGAGCCTTCAGCCCTGCCCGTGCCGCATCCGCCGGGCGCACTTGCTGCACTGGACAGCGAGTCCGCACGTTTCGGTACGCCGAATCACGGGGCGCTGAACCAATGGATCGAGTCGGTGGCCACCTGGCTGGACGTTGAAGCAGAGCCTTCGACGATGCCCTACGAGGGATTGGAACATTTGCTGCACAACGCCGGACCGGCCGTGCTGCAAGTGCCGGGCAAAGGCGCTCTTCGATTTCTCTTGCTGCTGCCTCGAACACTTTTTCCGCGAGGCCGGGGACGCATCGTGGTGCTCGCTCCCGATTTGCGCGCGGTGGCGCTGCCGATCGACGCGGCTCGCGCTTTGCTCTGCGGCGCACTGGAGGAAACGGTGGCTCCCGAAGTGGATCGCCTGCTCAACGAAGCCGGCATTCCGGAGTCTCGCCGCCCAGCCGCCCGGGCCGCGATCCTGCTCGAACGCTTGAGGGCCAAGGATGTTGGTGGATGTTGGCTGCTTCGCCCCTCGCCTGGCGCCGGTTTCTGGAGCCAAGCTCGTCGCCTTCACATGCCGCGACAGTTGGGCGCGCTGGTGGTGGTGTTTGCCGCCGAATATTTCCTGCTGATTCTTTCCTGGTGGGTCATTGGCCGGGCCGCGCTTTCCGGACACCTGGACTATGGGTGGTTGTTCGCGTGGGCGCTGATTCTACTCACGATCGTTCCTTGCCGCTACTGGGGCACCTGGCTGCAGGGAGTTCTAGCGGTGAACGGCGGAGCGATCTTCAAGCAGCGCTTGCTGGTGGGCGCGCTCCGTCTAAAACCCGAGGAAATTCGCCACAAGGGTGTCGGCCAATTTCTGGGCGAAGTCATGGAATCGGAAGCCGTCGAATTGTTGGCGCTGGCCGTCGGTTTTCAGGCATTGACGGCCGCCATAGAATTGATCGCCGCCGAATTCGTCCTGTCGCAAGGGGTGGGGCGCGGGCTGGAATTGATTTTGTTACCGCTGTGGCTCGGGTTGACTTTGCTCATGGGTGCTCGCTATTTTCGCCAACGGCAGAGTTGGACCGAAGCACGGCTCTCCATGACCAACGATCTCACCGAACGAATGGTTGGCCATCGCACTCGCCTGGCGCAGGAGGCCCGCCAAGACTGGCACGGCGATGAAGACGAGAATTTAACCCGCTACCTGGAACTGTCGGAACGAATGGATCGCGGAGCCGCGCTGCTAACCGCCTTCGCGCCGCGCGGTTGGCTGCTGGTGGGGATGCTGGGATTAACCTCGGCCTTTGTCTCCGGCCAGGGACTGAACACCAGCTTGGCCATTGCCCTGGGCGGAATTTTGCTCGGGTATCGCGCCTTGAAACGGCTGTCTCAAGGCTTGATTTCTCTCGCCGACGCGGTGATCGCCTGGCAGAAAGTTGCTCCTTTGTTCGAGGCTGCGGCAAGGCGGCAACTGCAGGGCTCTCCCGCGATTGCCCTGACGCCCTCGAGCCAGGACAGCGAGAACAGAGATCAGTCGGTGATGGAGGCTCACGATCTCGTATTTCGTTATCAGGACCGCGGCGAACCGGTGCTGAAAGGATGTAGCCTGAAAATTCGCCGCGGGGACAGGATCCTGCTTGAGGGTCCGTCGGGCGGAGGCAAGTCGACGCTGGGTTCGTTGCTGGTCGGGCTGCGCGTGCCGCAATCCGGCCTGCTTTTGCTGAATGGGCTGGACCGCCAGACGCTGGGCGACGAAGGTTGGCGTCAACGCGTCGTGTCGGCTCCCCAGTTCCACGAGAATCATGTGCTCGCCGAGACCTTCGCGTTCAACCTGCTGATGGGTCGGCGCTGGCCTCCGTATGAAGAAGATATGCGGGAAGCCTCGGCGATCTGCAGCGAACTTGGCCTCGACCCTTTGCTGAGCAAAATGCCCGCCGGAATGCTGCAGATGGTCGGGGAAACGGGCTGGCAGCTCTCGCACGGGGAACGCAGCCGCGTTTATATTGCCCGGGCCTTGCTGCAAGGGGCCGAAGTGGTGATTTTTGACGAGAGCTTTGCCGCACTCGATCCGGAAAATGTCAGGCTGGCGCTCGATTGCGTGCTGCGCCGGGCGCGTACGCTTCTGGTAGTTGCGCACCCGTGAATTTACGGCGCCTATTTGCTTTTTCACCGCGGAGTAACCGAGACACCAAGAAAACCTTGAACCTGGAAAGGGAGATTTTGCCAAGCAGTTGGGTTCTCCATGCCTCTGTGACTCCGTGGTGAAGAAACGAAATTAGGACAATACCGAACTTGCACATTCATGAGAAGAGGGCCCGAAATTAGACTAAAATTACAGCCCTCTGCAGGTTCATCGGTAAAAGGTTGATCCATGGTCGGCAAAACACTACGCTCTTATCGCATCGAGTCCAAGATCGGTACTGGCGGAATGGGTGTGGTGTATAAGGCGGTCGACACGCACCTTGGCCGGGCCGCAGCGATCAAAGTATTGGGCGCTTCTGCCGTCAGCGCGGATCGCGAAAAACGCTTCATTCAGGAAGCCAAGACTGCCTCGTCGCTCAATCACCCGAATATCGTGACCATCTATGACATCGACACTCAGGAAGTCGATGGCAAGCCGGTGCATTACATCGCCATGGAGTACGTGGCCGGTGAAACGCTCGACCACGGGATCGGGCGGAAAGGCCTGGGCGTTCGCACGGCGCTGAAATATGCGGCGCAAATTGCCGACGCGCTTGCGGCCGCGCACGCCGCTGGAATCATCCATCGCGATCTCAAGCCGTCCAATGTGATGGTGACGCCACAGGGCGTCGTCAAGATTCTTGACTTCGGACTCGCCAAGCTGAACGAAGAGTCTGAGGCCGATGCTTTTGCGGAAACCGTGCACGGTGAAGGCGTACCTCTCACCGAAGAGGGGACCATTCTCGGGACGGTCGCCTATATGTCTCCGGAGCAAGCCGAAGGCAAGAAGGTCGATGCGCGTTCCGACATTTTTTCCTTCGGATCAGTCCTCTATGAAATGCTGACCGGACAGCGCGCGTTCTCGGGCAAATCAAAACTGTCTTCGCTTTCGGCGGTGCTGAACACGGAACCGCAACCCGCCTCGCAGATTGTCCCTGACCTGCCACCGGAACTGGACCGCATTCTTGCCCGCTGTTTAAAAAAGGATCCGGTTCGCCGCTGGCAGAGTATGGCTGACGTCAAAGTCGCCCTCGATGAACTGAGGGAGGAAACGGAATCGAGCAGCGTCGACACCCGGAGGCCCGGTCCGGCGGCTGCGGGCAGCAAGCCAGCCCGCATCGCCAGACGCTGGCTCATCGCAAGCGCGGTGACACTGCTGCTAGGTGGGCTCGCGCTCGGCGGCTACCTGGCGCGACGGTTCTTGCGCGCAGAGCCGCTTACATTCCAACGGCTCACGTTCCGGCGAGGCGATATTTCGGCGGCGAGGTTTGGTCCGGGTGATGCGATTATTTACAGCGCGTCATGGGACGGCGCGCCGTCCACGATCTTTTCCACCCAGCCCGGAAATCGCGAAGCGCGGCAGTTGGGACTTCCGACCGGGAAAATCCTGTCGGTCTCGCATGGCGGCGAAATGGCGATTCTGCTCGGGGAGGATGATGAAGGCACGCTGGCGAGCGTGCCCTTCAGCGGAGGCGCACCGCGCGAATTGCTGGAAAACGTCAGCGGCGCGGACTGGAGTCCCAATGGAGATGTGCTCGCCGTCGTACGGGCGATGGGCGGAAAAAATCGCCTCGAATACCCCATAGGGACCGTGCTCTATGAGACCGATTCGCGCCCTCCGTTGGCACCGCACGTGTCGCGGGACGGAAAGCTCGTGGCGTTTTTCGACTACGACTCGGAGGTCGGAGATTATTCGCTTTGCGTGGTCGGCCTGAACCGTCCGAAACAAGTGCTCTCCCATGGATGGCGTGCCGTGGGAATGTTGAACTGGTCTGCGCGGGGAGATGAGATCTGGTTTTCCGCCGGCCAGCCAGGGAGTGACCCTGCGCTCTACGCGGTTGACCTCGCTGGCAAGCAGCGATTTCTGGCGCAGGCGCCGGGTTGGATCGTGATGCAGGACGTGGCCGGGGATGGCAGGGCGTTGCTCAGCACGGTCAACTCCCGGCTGGGCATTCGCTTCATTGATTTCGATCATTCCGCCGAACGCGATCTCGCGTGGTTGGACGCCTCCATGCTGGCCGAGGTTTCCGGTGACGCCAAGAGCTTACTGTTTGCCGAGTTGTCGTATGGCGAAGGACGCAACGCAGCGATCTATCTGCGGAAAACCGATGGATCGCCTGCGGTAAGGCTGGGTTACGGCAATCGACCTTCACTGTCGCCCGATGGGAAGTGGGTCGTTTGCATCCGGCGTGAGAGCACGCGCTCGCGTTTGCAATTATTGCCGACAGGTCCCGGTGAGTCGCGGTTTCTGAACGTCGATGGCGTTTATTTCGAATCGCTCGGATGGTTCCCTGACAGCAAGCGGGTCGTTTTTACTGGGAGTGAGCCGGGACATCGGGTCCGAACCTGGATGTACGATTTGGATTCCGAGAAAGCAACGCCGCTGACCTCTGAAGGAACTCGAGGCGGGCCGGTGTCGCCCGATGGGCACTGGTTCGTCACCACGGTGAAACATGGGCTGTCGCTGGTTCCGATCGGAGGCGGGGCGCCTCGGACGATCAGCGAGTTGCAGAATGGCGAGGCAGTCGTGCGGTGGAGTGGCGATGGGGAGTATCTTTTTCTGCGCCAGGTGGAAGGCGATACGATGAAGATCAGCCGTCTCGACGTCGCCAGCGGACAAAGGGAGCCGTGGCATACCTTGAAGGTTCCAGAGCCGGGGGCCGTATTTGTGGGAATTCTCGCGCTATCGGCGGACGGAAAAGCCGGCGCTTTTTCCTTTCAGCACGATCTTGCCAACCTCTACCTGGTAACCGGCCTGCAGTAAGTATTCCGGCGAGACCCTGCCTCCCAAGACAGCGGGGCGAGGTGATCCCGGGCGTCAGTTGTGACGATTGGACGAAAGCCGCGTTGGCTTCGCCGGTGCTGAGGTTCGATGGCTTGGTTGTTCATGATGGTGTCCTTGTTTTTCGGAAACTTGCGGCCGATGGTTGGATTTGACTCGTCGTCAAGCCCGGGAGAAGGTCCACCCGCAGGCAGCTAGGGTAGTGCCACTGGATAGTGCAGAAGGGATGAAGAAGGTTTCATAGAATGTAAGGATTATCCGGCGATCAACTTGCGGATCGAGACGGCCGGCAGGCTGTTGGGGTAATAGGTTACGCCCGCCGCTGGCGCTTGGGAGTGAGATTCAACGTCCGGATGAGGCGAAAGAGATGGTTGGGATGCACGCCTAGAATGCCCGCCGCCTCGGTGTAGTTCCCGTCCGCCTGCTCAATTGCCTGCTCGATGAGCTTCTTCTTGGCTTCGCGGATTCCGGCGTGGAGCGCCGTGACTGGCTCTTCAGAGGAAGATACGGTTTCTTCCAGAATGGAATCGGGCAGGTCTTCGGGCAAGATCAGTTCGGTTGAACCCAACACGACGGCACGCTCCATGGCATTTTCCAGTTCGCGCACGTTACCCGGCCACGGATAGCGCAACAGGCAGGCCCGCGCCTTAGGAGAGATGCCCGCCACCGGCCGTTTCACCTTTTCGCTATAACGAGCGGTGAAGTAGGCCGCGAGCAAGGGAATGTCTTCCGTTCGATCGCGCAGCGGCGGAATCTCGATGGCGACAACATTAAGCCGGTAATAAAGATCCTGGCGGAATTTCCCATTGCGCGAGGCATCGTTGAGATCGACATTGGTCGCGGTAATCAGGCGGACATCGAGCTTAATAGGACGCGTGCCACCGACTCGTTCGAACTCGCGCTCCTGCAGAACCCGCAAGAGCTTGGCTTGGAGCGGTGCCGCCAGTTCTCCAACTTCATCGAGAAAAACCGTTCCGCCCTCGGCCATCTCGAGTTTGCCTTTTTTCTGCGCGACCGCGCCGGTAAAAGCGCCCTTTTCATGACCAAAAAGTTCGCTCTCCAGCAAGGTGTCGACAATCGCGGCGCAATTGATGGCGACAAAAGGCCGGTTGGCACGTCCGCTGTTGGCGTGGATGGCGCGGGCGACTAGTTCCTTTCCGGTGCCGCTCTCGCCCTGGATCAAGACCGTGGATTCACGCGCCGCCACGCGGGACACAAACTGGTAGACCTCACGCATGCGCGGGCTTTCGCCGACCATGCTGTGCTGGATGTTGAGTTCCTGCTGCAAGCGCCGATTCTCATCCCCAAGCCGTTCAAGGTGGCTGGCGTTTTCGATGGCGAGGGCAGCCACGTTGCCGAGCGCTGTGACCAGCTGCAGGAGGGCCGAATCGAAGCGTGCACCTTGCGAACTGGTGTCGAGGTAGAGGGCGCCCAGCAATTTATCCTGAACCTCGAGAGGAACAGCCAGCACAGCGCGTACTTTTGGTTCCAGCAGGCTATCGGCTTCGCGATAGGTCTCGTCCCCAGGAACGTCGTTGCTGAGGACAGCGAGATTCTCTGCCATGACCTGGTTCAGAATGGTCTGGCTGACTTGAATCAACTGGTTTGGACCCTCCTTTCGGTCCCAGCCAGTCACGGAAGTAAACCCCTCGGTTCCTTCTTCCCGCAACAGAATGGCAGCGCGGTCGGCGGAGGAAATTTCAACCACCGCTTCCAGGGCCTTCTGCTGCAAAGCCGCCAGGCCCCGCACCGAATTCAGGCTCTTGCTGAAGTTGAGGAGCACGTTCAAATCGTGAATCGTGCGCTCGGTGGCGCCCAGTGCGTTGAGCCGTGCGGGCTGCAGGTAGATTGCATCCTGTTTCCGCAAAACCACGGTGGCTCCGCCGGGCGTGGGCGCCGATGCAAGCTGAGATACGTTGCTGGTGGAGGCTGCTTGACCCAATCCTTGAAAGACTAATACCGATTTACCTACCCGGATCTGGTCGCCATCCGCAAGAAGCCGCTGTTTTATCGGGACGTCGTTGACGAAGGTGTTGTTCCGGCTGTCGAGGTCCTCGATCAGAAATCCCGTGCCCTGTTTTCGAATCACGCAATGACGGCGGGAGACGAGCGAGTCCAGCACTGAGATCTGGTTCGAGGGCTCGCGACCGATCGACAATTCCTCCTCGGACAGCGGGAAGATCTTGCCCTCAAGCGGGCCGGCGACCGCCTCCAGCCTCGCAGGGCTGGCCGAACCACCCCCCGGATCAGGATCGTGGGTCACTCGACGAGTATAACAACGAGCCACTTGGGCGCTCCCTAACATAAATGCTAGGTCGCCAAACCGGATCGTTAGGTCGCCACGACAAATTAATGATGGAGGGCAGTAGTTCTTACGGGACGACCCGACTCTATCCCTTTTGTTTTCAATGTCAAACGGGGAGGTCGATCCGGGCAGGGGAGGGTTGGTTACCTTTGGCACGGTGCTTGCATTACCTAAGTGCATCAAGGCACGTAGAAAGAAAACAAGTTCAAAAGAAAGGAGCAACCCAATGAAAGTCAAGACGAACACGAAAGCCGGCAGCGCACTGTGGGGCAGCTAAGTTAACGTTTTCATCCACCGAAATCATAAGAAGAGTACCGACACATCGAGCAACCGAAATCTAAGAGAAAGGAGCAACCCAATGAAAGTCAAGACGAACGCGAAAGCCGGCAGCGCACTGTGGGGCAGCTAAGTTAAGGTTTTCATCCACCGAAATCACAAGAAGAGTACCGACAGATCGAGTAACCGAAATCCAAGAGAAAGGAGCAACCCAATGAAAGTCAAGACGAACGCGAAAGCCGGCAGCGCACTGTGGGGCAGCTAAGTTAAGGTTTTCATCCACTGAAATCATAAGAAGAGCGACAGACAGATCGAGCTACTGAAAATCCCAGGGAGAGGAGCAATCCAATGAAAGTCAAGACGAACGCGAAGGCTGGCAGCGCACTGTGGGGCAGCTAAATTAAGGTTTTATACCGGATTCATCAAAACAGCTACGGACGGATCTAGCACCCGAACTCACAGCAAAGGAGCAGAGGCCATGAAAGTCAAGACGAACACGAAAGCCGGCAACGTTCTCTGGGGCAGCTAGTTTTTCAGCAAATGAGCGGTTTGTCGACTCCCTTGGAGGGAGCAGGTGACAGTAAACAAGGAGAACGATAGCAACGAAACGCACTGCACGATGACGGTCAACGGGGTTTTTTTCGAAGCACGTGGCACCCAGGCCGAGGTCGAGCGGAAATTGCGGGCGTTCATGAATCAAGTTTTCCAACATGAATCCCTAGACATCGTGGAAGACAAACCGAAAGAGGGCAGCTAGAACCAACAGTGACACAAGATCGACCCCCCGGGGAGGGGAGACTTCTAAGGAAAGGAGCAATCCGATGAAGGTTCAAACGAACACGAAGGCGGGCTTCGCAGTGTGGGGTGGCTAATGCTGCAGGCTTTTTCGAACCATCGAGAACAAGTAAAGTCACTCAAAAAGTCTTTCGCAACAAGTCAAGGATGCTCCAAAGGTTGATGAACGCTAGGATGGCACACCCGGCGTCGCCTTTCGGAGCATCTTTTTGCTTGGGACAAAGATAGCCTCCGGCACGCCGAACCAGCATGTGACGAGTCCGCAGTCCCGCTGTCTTAATAACTACTGTTCGCCCAGAGGCGGACTGCCTCCTGCCAATTCCGAGGGTCGAGTCCTGCCTCAGGCGTGTGAAGAGCACGGCATTTTCAGGATGCGGAAATTCAATGGCAGGATCTGGGGAGTGAACTCGGCAACTTCCGACTTTTTTTCGCTCTTGAACAGCGCGATCAGGCGCTGGAAACTCGTGGGCATACGCAGGCCGCAATTTTACTGAGGAGCTGAACACCGTAGCAAGACTACTTTTGCCGCTTGTTCAGTCGATCGAGGGCGCGCTTCAACTCTTCCAGCTTCTGGCCGGCCTCGCCTAATTTCCCCTCCGCGGTCAGTCGTTGGTAATCGGCAAGATCCCTGGCAGCCTCGGCAATAAGTGAGTTGAGATCCGCAGCGGGTGGTGCCGCGGCGGATGGCACACTGGCGCCGTGCAATGATTCGGCTGTGGCCTGCGCGCTCGTGGTTGCGCCGTTTGCCGCCTGGGCGCTCACTGCCGGAGCGCTGAGGGATGACGCTCCTCCACCAAAAAGCGCAGCCATGGCCGACTCGAAGGTCGGCCCGTACGCCAGCTTATCTTGCAAGGCAAGCACGACCAGGCGCAATTCGGGCATGGGACTGCGCTCGGCCTGCAGGTAAATCGGCTCCGCATATAAAAGCGCGCGCCCGACCGGGATCACGAGCAGTGCTCCGCGGCGCACATGGGAGCCTTGCTGGTTCCACAGGGTCAGCTGTCCGGAAAGCTCCGCGTTCTGATCGATGCGCGCCTCGATTTGCAAGGGTCCGTCGACCAGCTTGGTCTTGGGGAAGTTGTAGACCACGGACATCCCATATTTATCGCCGTCGCTGCGGCCCGCAATCCAGCCAATCAGATTATTTCGGTTGGCCGGAGTGAAGGGCAAAATCTCGGCAAACTCCACTCCGGTTTCGCCCGGCAGTTTCATCAGCACGAAGTTAGGCTGCATGGCCTGGGTTGTTTGCCCGCCCGCTTCGCTCATGCCTACTTCGGTGGCGACCGTCCAGAGATCTTCGCGGTTGTAGAACGCTTCGGGATCGGTCATGTGATACAAGCCGTAGACTTCCGCCTGCAACTTGAGCATCAGCTCGGGGTAGCGCACATGCTTGCGCAGTCCGGGCGGCATGGCGGACGCATCCTTGAACAGACCCGGAAAAATGTTGCGGTAAGCGGCAATGATCGGATCCTCGTTATCAAACACGTAGAACGTAGTTGTGCCATCGTAGGCGTCGATGACTACTTTCACGCTATTCCGCATGTAGTTGATCGAATTGTTATCGATGCGGTAGTGAGTCGAGTAGGGAAAAGTATCCGAAACCGTGAACGCATCCATGATCCATGAGAGCCTGCCATCGTCGCCGAGCACGATGTAAGGATCGGGATCGTAAGTGAGGAAGGGCGCCAAAGCCGTTACGCGTTCGCGTATGTTGCGCTGCATCAGCAGCCGGCTCTCCTGATTCACGTCATCGCTGAAGGGCAGCTTCGCAAGGTCGCCGCGGTCGAGGGCGATGATGGCGCGGCGGAGAAAACCGCCGAGTACGATTCCGCCATTGCCCTCATACGATGTCAGATTATTGCTTGCGCCCTGGGGGTAATTGAATTCCTTCTGCCGCGTTTTCACGTAGACGTCGGTATTGGTCAATTCTCCAAAATAAATCTCCGGCCGCGTCACGGTGAGACTGCGCGCCGTGCTCTGGACAGGCATGTTGCTCAACATCAGCGTGGGAAGGCCTTCGGAGGTGAACCCGTTCACGGGATTCATGGTGAGGCCGTAGCCGTGGGTGTAGATGAGCTTATCGTTGATCCAGTTGCGGCTGCTCTCGGGGAGCTTATCGACATTGAGTTCGCGCGCCGCCAGCATCACTTCGCGAGTGGTGCCGTCGATGTCATAGCGATCGATGTCGATGTCAGGAAAGTCGTAGTAGGTGCGGATTTCCTGGATCTGTCGCAGCGTGTCTTGCAAGGCATGCCAATCCCAGAGCCTGATATTTTGCAGCGTGGGCTGGTTGTTGGCGGGATCGGTTGCGTCGACCGTGGTCTCGGCGGGAAATTCGCGCTGCGTGATTTTGTTGAGGCCGTAGGCCTTCCGCGTCATGTCGGTGTTGTAAGCGATGTAGGGTTGCTCGCGAACCAGTTCATTAGGCTTGACGATAAAGCTGCTGACGTACCAGGCGACTCCTTGCAGGGCGAGATAACAGACGGCCGCTGGAAGGACCGCGGCGATCAGCCAACGGCCACCCGGCATGCGGAAGGCATTGACGGCGGCGATGGCGGCACCCGCAATCAGCGCCACGCAGACGATCAGCATACCAGTGAGCATGACGTGAGCGTCTGTGTAAGTGACGCCGCCGAAAATGGTGTGATCTTCAAGCAATCGTTCGAACCGTCCGATGTAGGCCAGGATCGCGACGATCAGTAACAGGAAAGCAAAGGCGATGGAGAAGCCGCGCCAGGGCAAGGTCACGGCTCGGCTCAGGCCGCCGGATAGCATGCGGCTGCCGCCGGTGATGAGGATGAAGAAAGCGGCGAGCACACAGGTAATCACGGCGAGCGTAAGCATCCAGCCGGAGATGAGCTGCCAGGCGGGCAAAGTGAACAGGAAAAAATTCAGCGGCTTGCCAAAAATTGGATCGACGACGCTACCGGTCGCGCGCGGCGCGTACCAGAACAGCGCCAGCGTCGGCCACTCTTCCATCATGCCAGCGCCGGTGGCGGCGGCGACTACGAGCGCGATGCCCATTGCGGCCATGCGCAAGACTGGTTCTACCGGAAGCTTCAGAGGCTGCCCGCCGATGAAAATTGTATGGCCGCTCGGCAGGTCGGGCAGATGCGCCCGCTTCAGAGCCAGGAATGATCCGTAGAGAATTACAAATGTTGCCGCCGCGAACGCCGCGAAGGTTCCCCATTGCAGGCCGAGTGTCTTCCAGAAGACCTCGCCATAGCCGAGCGAGCCGAACCAGAGTGTGTCGACGTAATAGGACAGCGCGGTCCGGGTGCCGAAGAAGATGACAGCGAGGACGACAAAAATCAGAAGAAAGCGGCGCCGATTCGGCGGGCGCGGTGGCCGTCCGGTGCGTAGCGGCGGCCATTCAATCGACTCGGGCATTGCTGAACTCCGTCTTCAGGGCTGGTTTAGCGGCTGTCCGCATAATACTCTCTGCCGTTCGACGTTGTTTCTACTGGCGAGGCCGCAACGAACGCAAAACGGAAACCGATACCGCAGCAACAAGGACTGCAGCAAGAAGGAAGACAGAGCCACGAGGATGGTCGCGCCCTCCGCCACTCGCATCGAGAATCCCGACTCAGTGCGCATCCCCAAGGGGAGCTAAGTTGACTTCATGCAGTTGACGGTTGAGCTGCGCCAATTGCGTTTGCTTGAAGCGAGTCCACTCCGCGATGCGCGCTTCGATTTGCTGGCTCGATTCCTGGTACACCGCGATCGCCTGGGAAGGGACCGCGCGGTCTCCATTCTCGACCACGCGCAGAGCCGATGCGAGAGCGGTGTAAGCATCCTGCAGACCCGGGGTTGATGTAGCGCTGCGATCCTTGTTTTTGAGAATCTTGGCGATTGACGACTGGGTTTCTACGAGCGCCGATTTGAGGGCAGACTTCTTTGCCTCGATTTTCTGTTCCCGTTCGGCCAGTTGTTTCTGAACCGAACCAATTTCCGCCATCACGCGGCGGGCCTCAATCGTTTCGCCAAAAATCTGTTGGCCCAACTGCAACTGGTGCGCCAGGACTTCACTCGTGGCCGGCGAGCGGGGATCCATGACGACTTCAAATCGCTGATCTAGCGTTTTTCCATCGACGGTCAGCCGCGCATCATACGTTCCTGGCACCGCCTTCGGGCCGCTCGGGTTGCGGTAGTCGGAGTCTTCATCGGCGGCCGGACCGCCGGAACTTCCCCATGTGAGATTCCAGACGAAACGATGCATGCCGGCAGTTTTCTCCAACGATTCAGGCTTGGGAAACCAGCGCTCCGCAACAGGGAGGGAGGCGTGTTGCACCGCCCCCTTGTCTTGCGATGAAGCGGAAGAAGAAAATTTTCGCACCAGCTTCTGCTGCGCATCGAAAATTTCCAGTTCCACGCTGCCGGCGGACGCGGGCAGAAAATAATCGAGGATCGCGCCATTGGGAGGATTCTCCGCGGTGGGCTCTTCGGGCGGGACCGGCGTGCCGGTAAAAGAATCGCTATCCACGCGAACCGCCGGGGCCGGTCGATAAAGGAATGCAGCATTCGTATTACCAGCCTCTTGCGCCTGACGCAGGGGCGTGATGTCGTCCAAAATCCAGAATGACCGCCCGTGGGTTGCGATCACCAGATCATCGTCGTGGATTGTCATATCGCGAACCGAAGTGACCGGCAGGTTCAACTGCAAGGATTGCCAGTGATCGCCGTTGTCCCACGATATATAAATTCCGAATTCAGTTCCGGCGAACAGCAGACCTTTGGTTTGCGGATCTTCGCGGACCGCGCGCAGAAAAGCCGGAGCGTGAATGCCATCGGTGACCAGTTGCCACGAAGCCCCATAATCGCGCGTGCGATAAATGTAGGGCGTCATATCGTCGAGCCGGCTGCGATCGACGGCGGCGAAGGCCACGGCGGGATCGAAATGGGAAGCTTCGATCAGCGAGATTTTGCTCCAGACGCTCAATCCCGGCGGAGTTACATTTTGCCAGCTCTTGCCGCCGTCGCGGGTCACGTGAATCAGTCCCGTGTCACTGCCTGCCCAGAGCAGGTCCCGATTGAGCGGTGACGGCGCGATCGAAAACACAACGCCATAACCTGCAAGCTTCGCGTCTTCGAGATTTGGCGGACCGGTAGCTTTCTTCTCTCCTGCCGCAGGCGCGACGGACGCGCCCGTCAGGTCGGGACTGATCGTCTCCCAGTGCAAACCTCCGTCCACGGTCTTCATCACATACTGCGTTCCGAGGTAGAGCGAGGTTGAGTCAGCCGGGGAGAGAACGAGCACAGGCGTCCAGGGATCGCGATATTTGCGCTCGTGAACTTCCGCATCCCACGCGAATGCAGGCCACGGACTAATGTCCTGGCTGAGTTCAGTCCGCTTGTTGAAGCGTGCGACGGTGCCATAAGTTCCGCTCAAATAAATAACGTCGGAGTTCTTAGGATCGACGACCATATATCCGCTCTCGCTCGGACCTGCGGGAAACCAGTCATGAGGGGTGATCTGGCCATGACTGGTGCGGCTCAACACCGCAACCGCGCCGCTGTCCTGCTGCGCTCCGTAGACCGTATACGGAAACTGATTGTCAGTGCTGACATGGTAGAGCTGCGCGGTTGGCTGGTTGTACCAACTGCTCCAGGTCTGGCCGCGGTCGAGGCTGATGGTAGTTCCCTGGTCGGTTCCCAAAACCATGCTCGCGGAATTCCTGGGATCGATCCAAATCTGGTGATAATCGTCGCCTCCCGGAGCGCCGCGCACGACCGAGATCGTCTGGCCGCCGTCTTCGGATCGATAGAGCGCGACGTTTGGCATGTAAATCACATCGGGATTTTGCGGGTCGATTGTAATGCCACTGAAATACCACGCCCGGCTCGTGAGACGCGGGTCGGCATTTTCCAGTTCCCAGCTGTTGCCGCCATCGTCTGAGCGATAAAGGCCTGATTGTGCCGCTGCCGTTTTCGGCTGAGTTGGAGTCTGTGTTTTGATCTGTGTCTGACTTTGCGCCTGAATCGAAATCAGCGCGTATACACGCTTGCCGTCGGGCGCAACCGCAACCCCCACGCGTCCCCAATCGCCTGCCGGCAATCCGTTTCCCTCAAGGCGAGCCCAGGTTTTGCCGGCATCTTGAGAACGGTAAAGCCCGCTGCCCGGTCCATCAATCGGAGCATACGTACTCCACGGAGGCCGATGCGTGTGCCACGCTCCGGCAAATAAAAGCTGTGGAGACGAAGCGCAAATTGCGAGATCGGAAACACCAATTTCAGATCCCAGATCGAGCACGCGTGTCCAATGAGCTCCTCCATCGACGGACTTGTAAACACCGCGTTGCTCGTTGGGAACATAGGCGTGTCCTAAAGCGCCCACATAAACGACGTTGGCATTCTGAGGATCGACCACAATTCGGCTGATGTGGCGAGTGTCTTCCAGACCAATGTGAGTCCACGTCGCGCCACCGTCGGTCGACTTATAGACGCCGTTGCCGAACGAAAGACTGGAGCGAATGTCGCTCTCGCCGGTTCCGGCATAAATGGTTTTCGGGTCGGAGGGAGCCACGGCCAGCGCGCCGATGGATCCAACGGGCTGGGCATCAAAAATCGGCTTCCAGACCACTCCCGCATCGGTCGTCTTCCAGATTCCTCCATTGACTGAGCCAAAATAAAAGGTCGTGGAGTCGCCCGGCACACCGGCCACGGCTGCGGCGCGCCCGCCGCGGAAGGGTCCGATCAAGCGCCATTTCAGCCCGCTCAGCAGGTCCGAAGAAACGGGCTGGGCAAACGCTGCGGCGGTGAGTAACAGAAAGAGAGACGTGGAGGTAAATCGGGTGAAATGCAATTTGAATTTATGCAAGTGCCAGACCCTCGTTCGTGATACCACGGTTGGTGTCATTCTATGCGTTGTGCCTGGAATTGCGCATCTTCGATATCTCCTAAACTTGCCGCCGGCATTGCTGCCGATGTTTAATGTGCCATGCTCCTCGACGATGTTGCGCTCCTCCTCATGCTTCTAGCCATGGTCTTGCTATTGCTCGTGCTACTGCATCGCACGCGTCTCGGGTCAATTCTTTATGAGCATATCGCCGACCGCCCGCGCCGCAGGCTGTTTGTCGCGTCCGTCAGTTTTTTCCTTACCTTCGCTATTGTTCGCGGAATGGTTTTCTGCATCCGCCACCAGATTCCGCCGTTTCACTACGTCATCCTGGGCGGACGCCACGTCCATCACCTCGTGCCTGGAATTCTGATTCTGCTGGCGGTTGGCTATGGCTGGCTCTGCGAATTTGGGACCGGCAGCGATTTGTCTTCAATCTTTGCGAGCCGCTTGATGTCGATTCTTTACGGAGTCGGGGCGGCGCTCACGCTCGATGAGTTTGCCCTCTGGCTCAATCTAAAGGACGTTTACTTCGTGCGGGAGGGACGCTCCAGCTTTGATGCCATTATTCTTTTTGGATCTCTGCTGGCGATCGGCGCATGGGGCGCGCCGTTCTTCTCCGCTCTCGCGAAGCGGTCGGCGAGACAGCACCATTAGCGGTGACGGTCTAAGATTGAAGCCAGACGGGTGTCGAAACTTTGTTTTCTACTTGGACGCGCTCGACGCCATCTTCTTCACCATGGCGAGCACCAGCTTTCGATCGCTATCGTTCATGCTGGCCGAGTAGCGGCGCATCTGGCTCAAAAAGCGAACTTCGTCATCGGAGAGCTGGGGCAGTCCTTTATGGCCGTTGCTATGGCCCTCGGCGAAAAACTGGGACAAAGCCAAATCCATGGCGCCGGCGATTTTTGCGAGCGTGTCAAGCGACGGAATGGTGTGGCCGTTTTCGACGCGCGAAAGGTAACAGCGCAGCAGCCCCGTGCGCTTTTCGATATCGCCCTGTGACATGTTTCGCTGGAGGCGGAAATTGCGGATGGTCTCGCCGATATTCATAAGTACGCGACTAACTCACTTCCAAAAGTGAACGCTAAAAGCAAGATTTAAGATGCGTGCATAGTAACCAGAGCGGTACCTTCTGGCAAGTGGAAATTCTCGGCTATGCTTGGCGTCCCATGGCTCTGGGAAGTTTTGCGGAAGCACAGGCGGCGCCGATTGCCAACGAAAAACTTAGTTGTGCGGGATGAACTTCCCATTTTTTTGTCCGGTCAGCGAGTTGTATAGCGTCTCCAGGAACACATCCTCGTTGACGAAATCTCCAGAATATTTCTTCCACGGGTCGAGAATCTTCTTCTCCTTCATCTGCTCGATCGTCATCTTCTTCTCCAGCGCATCTTGCACCGCTGCCCGCGTTTCTTTCAGCATCTTGAGGTAGGCGCGCACGTCCTCGAGGCTGGAAACCCCGCCATGGCCAGGAATGACCTTTACGTCGGCGGGAAGGTTCGCGATGGCGCCCTCCACGCCGCTGATCATGCCGTCGATGCTGCCCCCGCTATCGACATCGATGAAGGGAAAGCCATACGTGACGAAATCGTCGCCCATATGGACCACGTTGGATTTGGGAAAATAAATAATCGAATCGCCGTCGGTGTGTCCGGCGGGAAAGTGCAGCGCGCGAATGTCTTCCCCGTTTAAATGCACGGTAATGTCGTGATCGAACGTAATAATCGGCAGCGCTTCCTTAGGCCGGGGCTTATTCTCCATATGCAGCGACCCGCCGTTGCCCGCCTCACTGCCTTGTTCCAGGCGTTTGCGGACATTGTCATGCGCGATGATCGGTGCCTGCTTTTGAAAAAACTCATTCCCGCCGGTATGGTCTCCGTGGTAATGCGTGTTGATGATGAAGCGCACCGGCTTGTCGGTGATGCCTTTAAGCGCCTCCTGAATTTTGTTGGCTAGCGGAGCGTACTGATCGTCGACAATTACGATGCCATCGTCGCCCACCGAAGCGCCAATGTTGCCCCCGGCGCCTTGCAGCATATAGACATTGCCCGCGACTTTGGAGACTTTGATTTGAACTTTGCTGAAGTCCTGATCTTGAGCGAAACAGAAGCCGGCTGAAAAGCACGCAAGAATCGCGATACGGGAAGTCGTGCGCATAGGACTCACCTCGTGAAGGAAGAAATTCTAAATCAGGCGACAGTGTCCAAGCGCGATGGACGTCACTGGTCCCCGGATCGCCGGAGAGAATTTCTTCAGCGAGCTATGGCGTTCCCTCAAACAGCGTCCACAATCCGTCGGCAGTGACGCGGTAGATCGCATATGCGCTGCCGCTGTCGAAAGTGCGACGGAACAACAGTTCGCCACGGCCGTCGCCATCGGCATCGACCGCATCGACCAACTCCATGCGCGGCGTGAGGTCGAGATGCTGGGAATCTGTTTCGGAGAAAAAGAGCTTCTGGATCTCGCCTTCGAGATTGGTGCGGGCAATCAGGGTAATCTCCTTCGGTTCCTGGCTTCCGGCGGCATTTGCAGCCGGACGAGCCGTCTTGGCCGAGAGCACCAGCACCGGTTCGTTCGAATTCGAGAGATCAAAGATTTTCAGGCTCACATCCTCGAAAGAGGGCTTGGGCAGCTTGCTGGCGGACTTCGTCGAAGCAGGTTTCTTCGGCGCGGATGCTGCTTCCTTGGCCGAGCCCAGATGGGCGCGAAGTTGAGCCGCCGCCAGATCGAGCATCTTGCTGCGATAGATGGCTTCTTCAGCGGGCTTCAGATCGTAAGTGTAAGGACGCGGATCGGGGCCGCCAGTGTCGGAAATGGCGGGGATGAAAATTGGCTGCGGCGGGACCGCGGCGGCATCCTTGGCCGCTTTGGCGTCCGGCGCTGCGGCAGGCGCGGCATCCGGCGAAGGGTCAAAGGTTGTGTAGAGATCGCGGTGGGCCGCTGCATCGGGCTTTCCGCGGCGCAGGCGGGGGCGATTCGGATCTTCGTTGGGCTCGTCTGCTGGCGCCTTCGCACTCTCCGAGGGCGCCGTTTTCGCGGTGTCCGGAACGGTCTGAGCCTTGGTGTTGTCGGGCGCAGTCGGCGGATTCGCAGGAGCAGGAGTTGGCGGCGCGGCAGGAGCCGGGGGCTTTTGCTGGGTTTTATTGTTGTCGCTCGAATCCTTGCCTGAATCGCTTCTCGTGCTGCTATCCGAATCTTTTTTTTCGCTGCGGCGGTGGAGTACGGGTGGCGAATCCTTGTCTTCGTCCGCAATCACGGGCGTCGAGTACTTCTTGTGCTTTGACGGGTCGGGCGCACCCGCGGGAAGCCAGGTGCCCTCTGCGATCCAGACATGATTGAGTTGTCCGGGTTGAGTAATCGTGAAGAGGCCCTGCGACACACCCGAGCGAAATCCTTCATAAACGGTGCCGAAATCGAGCGCCATCGGCACGGGCGCGGCTTTATAGGAGCCTGCGTCGAAAAATTTCCCATCCAGCATGATAGCAATCGGTATGAGGCGCCCTTTGGTGCCCTTGGGCGAGAGTTGAACTAACCCGAGGGCGCGCGGTCCTTTATCGACGGTCACTTTGCCGCCATACTGAACGACTGGCCCCTGCGCGGCGAGCAATGAAACAGAAGCCACGATCTTAAGGGCGAGCGTGACGGCGAATAGCCGGTTGCGATATAACATGCGTGGTAGCAAAGACCGGCGAGGAGAAAAGTTCATGGAAGTTAATGATAAATCCCCAGACTTTAGTACGACGGACGAGAACGGCAAAGAGGTTGCCTTAAAAGATTTTCGCGGCAAGACGGTCGTGCTTTATTTCTATCCCAAGGCCGATACTCCCGGGTGCACCAAGGAGGCCTGCGGCTTTCGCGATAGCTATGCGGCGATTAAGAAAACGGGAGTGGTGCTGCTGGGAATTTCGAAAGATACGTCGGCGTCGCAGAAGAAATTTCAGGACAAGTTCAGTTTGCCGTTCCCGCTGCTGGCCGACCCGGATAAGAAAATCGCGAACCTATTTGGCGTGGTCAAAGAGAAGAACATGTACGGCAAAAAAGTGGAAGGCATCGCGCGAACGACCTTCGTCATCGGCCCGGACGGCAAGATCCAACACATCTTCAATAACGTCAAAGCCGAGGGGCACGCGGATGAAGTGCTGGCGTATTTGAAAAGTCGGAAATGAAAGGTTAGAAGTAAGAAGTCAGGTTGCAGAAGGGAAGGGCCTGCGGGTGCGGATTGTGAAACCTTCTACAATCTGACCTCTGACTTCTGCAATCGGGTCATCTCGAATGTTCGCGTATTCCACGCCTTTACGCGCCGCCTTCTACAATCGCGACCCACGGCAGGTGGCGCGAGCTTTGCTGGGGAAAGTGCTGGTCCGCAAAACGCCGCACGGAGTACTTGCCGGACGAATTGTCGAGACTGAGGCATATCTTGGGAAAAATGATGCGGCTGCGCACAGTGCTGCCGGAAAAACGGCGCGCAATTCCGTTTTGTTCGGGCCTCCTGGAATAGCCTACGTCTATTTCATCTACGGTAATCACTATTGCCTGAATGTTTCCTGCCTGCCCGATGGAATTCCTGGAGGCGTTCTGTTTCGCGCCCTGGAGCCGATCGAGGGCATGGAGCAGATGGCTAAGGCACGCGGGATCGTGTGGCGAGCGGCCGCCTTGCCTGTCCAAGCGTCGGCAGGTGGCGATGGCCGCAGCAAATCTGGGGTCGCCGTACAGAAAGAACCCGATCTCAAGCGAATTTCTCTTCTCAAACAAATTTCGTCTGGACCGGGGCGTATGTCTGAAGCGATGGGCATCACACGCGAGAGGGATAACGGAAAGGACTTCACCAGTAAGCGCTCGGATTTGCAGATTGTTGACGATGGCTATCGCGTCCACGGCGTGATCGTCACTCCGCGAATTGGGATCGTAAAATCGGCCGAGCAGCCGTTGCGTTACCTCATCGCTGGAAGTCCTTTCGTTTCGGGACGAGCGACGGCGCCTCGAAACAAGCTAAACGCGACTCCGGCGCGTGCGCGGATCTCGGCCTGAACGCCGGAGATGCGGCCAAGACCGCTTTCCAGATGTCAAACCGTCATTGATTCAGAGGGGATTCAGAACAACGTTGTCGATCAGGCGTGTGGATCCCACGTAGGCGGCAACCGCGACGAGAGTTCTTTGAGAAATTAGATCGACCGGATCAAGAGTTTCCGGGTCGACAATTTCGAAATAGTCCAGCCGGACCTGGGGATCGCGGGCAAAGATGACTTTGGCAGCCGAGATTAGTTTAGCGGACTGCCGTTCTCCCGACTGAAATTGCTGCTGGGTTTGCTGCAAGGACTTGTGCAATACAAGTGCGTGCTGGCGCTCGTCGCGATTGAGGAAGGCGTTGCGTGAGCTCATCGCCAAACCGTCGGGCTCGCGCACGATGGGGCAGGCGACAATTTCGACCGGGAAATTCAGGTCGCGCACCATGCGCCGGATTACGGCGATTTGCGCGGCATCTTTTTGTCCAAAAAAAGCAATCTCGGGTTCAAGGATGTGAAAGAGCTTGGAGACAACGGTGGTCACGCCGCGAAAATGCCCGGGGCGGGACCGTCCATCGAGCTTTTCGCTCAGGCCTTCGACCCGCACCCAGGTGACTTCGCCCGCAGGATAGATTTCTTCGACTGGCGGTGCGAAAAGGATGTCGATTCCCTCTTTTTCAAGCAACGCACAATCACGCTCAAGTTGGCGAGGATACTTCGACAGGTCTTCATTGGGGCCGAACTGCGTGGGGTTCACGAAGATGGAGACTGCGACTACTTCGCATTGCAACTTCGCAGCGCGCACCAGAGACAGGTGGCCTTCATGCAGTGCCCCCATGGTCGGAACCAAGCCGATACGTTTCCCTGCTGCACGTGCTTCGTGGCAGGCGGCGCGAGCCTCCGAGATGGTGGCGCAAATCCTCATGCATTGTGGAGCAGGGTTAGCCCTGTCGCCGCGACTGCTCAGGGCGCTTCACGATAGTCGACATCCAATTCCTTGAGAGTTCCGAGCAGCAGGGCGCGATTCTTGCGGAGCGCCTGCTTTGTCTGGTCGGTTGGCTCTTTGGGAACAGCCTGGGCCACGAGCACCACTCGTCCGTAAGGCCACGCGCTCGAACCCAGCGACGCCAACTCGGCCGGGATTTCTTCGGGTTGCAGCATGTGGATCTCGCGATTGGAAAGATCGACGATGCCGATGCCGTCGTCGCGGACGACCAGATAAGGATTCTTCCACTCGGTCATATTGCTGAGCGGCGGGTACTTCGAGGGATCGGGCAGAGGAATCGACTCCAGCCCGGTTGGCTGCCGCGCTTCCGCGGGAGGTGTTTGCGGAGGCTTGGAACAGGCAACCAGAGCCCCCAACAAAATCAAGGTAAGAGGAACCCGGGCGGATTCCCTGCTCAAGTCTCGAAGTCCCACTCGAATGCTATTTGCAACCAAAGCCTGTAGAGTTTGCACGGCGATTCGCAAGAGGTTTCTCCGACCGCTATTATCGCTGCATCGCCTGCTTGCGGTGGAGTACCGTTTCGAGTGCCACCTGCGTTTCTTTTGGCAGGTGGTAAGACTCGCTGTCGTTCGGGAACTGGTGCGAAACCACATCGGCCTTGAAGGCCAGCACCGCTTGCGTGATCAGGGCGGCGGCGTCTCCATAGCGGCGGACAAATTTCGCGGCGTGGCCAAATGTCAGATTGACGAGATCATGAAACACGAGCACCTGGCCGTCGCAATCGGGGCCGGCGCCAATGCCAATCGTGGGTGTTTCGACCTCGGCGGTGATCATGGCCGCGACTTCGCGCGGAATACCTTCGAGATAAATGCAACAGACGCCGGCGCGGTCGAGCGCGACCGCATCGCGCATGAGTTGCTCGATGGCGTTCAGCGTCTTTCCTTGAACTTTGTAGCCGCCCATTACGTTGAGCGATTGCGGCGTGAGGCCGATATGCCCAGCCACGGGAATCTCGGCATCGATCACCCGGCGGATCACATCCACGCGCTTTTCGCCGCCTTCCATCTTGACCGCCTCGGCGCCACCTTCTTTCATAAAGCGTGCAGCGTTAAGGACCGCGTCTTTGGGGTCAACCTGGTAAGAGCCGTAGGGCATGTCGGCAATGAGGAGTGCGTCTTTCACGCCACGCCGCACGGCCTTCACGTGATGCAGCATCTCGTCGACGGTGACCGAGAGCGTGTTCTCGTAGCCCAGCATGGTCATGGCCAGCGAGTCGCCGACGAGGGCGATGTCGATGCCCGCCTCGTCGACCAGACGCGCGGTGGCGTAATCGTAGGCGGTAAGGCAGGCGATGGGGCTGTGGTGGATTTTCTTTTCTCGAATCGTTGCAGTAGTGATCTTGTGGCGAGGTTCGCCAATCGGGGTGAGACTCACAATGTCCTCCAGTGCCCCTCCGCAACCGGGCGGATAGAGCCTGTATGCGCCTTTGGATGACGCGAGATGGATTATAGCTCCAAAAAACTCGCTGGTCGATGGGTGCTATTTTGGCGTTGATATTGCGCTCGTCCCCCTGCTAATCGTCGGTTTGGGCTCTCCCCAACTCGATGCACCGCCTCGCAAGGTGCGACGAGCGATCTTTACTATATCTTCTGATCTACTTCGTACAATATTTATCGCGCTCATTCGTCTACACCAGTAGATGGACAATGCGCTGACCAAACGGTGGGTAATGGCCGAGCAGGACCAGCGGATGTCGGAAACGATACGCCGCGAGCAGTCACGGCTGCGCAACTTCATTCGCAAGCACGTGGCGGATCGCGAAGACGCCGAAGACATCCTGCAAGATGTTTTTTACGAACTGATCGAAGCCTACCGGATGATGAAGCCCATCGAAGAGGCCACGGCCTGGTTGTTTCGCGTCGCCCGGAATCGCATTACGGACCTGTTTCGCAAGCGACAGCGGGAGTCGCTCCGGACCGAGCCTCCGGCGTTTGCGGAGAACGGCGAGATGCTTCAGTTGGAAGACATCCTGCCATCGCCTGACGCCGGGCCGGATGCCGTTTACGCGCGGAGCGTGCTGCTTGAAGAACTCGATGACGCGCTCCGCCAATTGCCGGACGAGCAGCGCGAAGTCTTCATCGCGCACGAGTTCCTGGGCTATAGCTTCAAGGAACTCGAGGCGAAAACCGGGGTGAGCGTGAACACGCTGCTATCGCGCAAGCATTATGCCGTTCGTTCCTTGCGGCAGCGTTTGCAGGCCATCCATGACGAGCTTACGAGAGCATGAGGACATAAATATGAGAAAGAATCGAGTGGGGAAAGTGCTGGCGATGATTGCCTTTGCGGTGGTGTTTCTTGTGGTGATCAGCTTTGTCGTGATGCATCTGTGGAACTGGCTGATGCCCGCTTTGTTTGGCTTGCATCTCATCACGTTCGGGCAAGCGATGGGAGTTCTCGTTCTGAGCAGAATCCTTTTCGGCGGATTTCGCGGGCGGCACGGAGGCCGCATGCGCTGGCGTCGCGGCATGATGGAGAGGTGGGGGCAGATGACTCCCGAAGAGCGGGAAAAATTCCGCGAATCCATGCGGGGGCGCTGCGGACCGTTTGCAGAAACTGTTGCGACCCCCAAAGGATGAGCGTGCGAACGGCGGGCGTTTCTGTCTCAGAGTGTTTGCTTGGCAGGAGAAGAGATCGTTGAATGTTTTTTACCAGCCGCGGCCGCCCGACTCGATAATTTTGTGCAGCCACAGGGGAGGTTCTTTTCGTGTTCCTTCTCTCGCTGAGTGCAGGGCGGCCATCTCTTCCTCAAGGCGGGTGCCGATCCGGAATGAAAAATCCGTACCTTCGACGGTCTGGATGCGGCCGTCCGCATAGAGCTGGAAGGGCGCCTTGAACGTTTGCCGAGCGCGCAGAAGTCTGGCGTTGAGCTGGTCGGGCGACTCTCCCTTGCAAACAAACTCGTCCCCTTCCTGGTGGTACGCGTCCAACCCGGCCCCGACGAGAATATTCGCAAGCCGGCGCAGCAGCGCATCACCGGCGATCTGACCGTAGAAGTCATTGAACGTCTTCATGAGGTCGACGTCGACGACGGCGATAAATGGAGTGGCTTTTCCGTCGTCAAACGCCTGGCGGTTGGGCAATCCAGTCAGGGCGGAGACCAAAACCACATGCCTCACGGGTTCTGCAACTTGCGTTGCGGGAATGACGAGCCGATGAGCCGAGATCGTTGCCTTCGCCTCTTCGAGGTTAGAGGAGATTCCGCTCTTCACCAGGAACGCGGCGAGAAAGCCTGCGGAGCGGGAGATGCCGTGCATGCAGTGGATCAGAATCCGTTCGCCCGCGGCCGTCTGTTCTTCCAGCCATTGCAGGGCTTCCCGCACATGCCACGGATAGATAACTTCATTGTCGGGAGCGGGGATCCACTTGTAGGCCTTGCCGGGGTGTTCGGGGGACTGGTCGCGTCCGGGCGGCTTGTAAGCGTCGGGGCCGCGAACGTTGAGAATCGCGGTGATTCCCTCGGGATTGTTGCGAATCAGGTCGTCTGCGTCTTGCTGGCTGCCAAGCCACAGGTTGTTGACGATGTGATTCACCCTTCGATTATGCCAGTTTCACAACCAGCGAAGCTGCTTCGGTATGGTTGGCGGCGATCCAGTGCGCTGCCGCGGGGCTGGACGCGGAGCGTTATTTGGAGCTTGCCTGAACCCGTGGAGCTCCTTTACAATCTAACTAACTGGTTAATTACATGAAACTCCACCCTGGTAGCCGCCGGTCGGTTCCATTGCCCCGTACCCCGATTCGATCAGCGGCGTCCCGGTTTGGCACACGGGGACGCCCAGAGGAAAGCCGGGCCGCGATTTTGTCGGCGGCGGTGGCGGAATTTGCGGCCAACGGAATCGCCGGCGCGCGCACGGACGCAATCGCGAGGACCGCGCATGTGAACAAAGCGCTCCTGTACTACTACTTCAAGGACAAAGATTCGCTGTACGAAGCAGTGCTGGACCGGGTGTTCAGCGGACTGCGGGCCCAGGTGATGCCGGTGCTAGAAAGCGACCTGCCTCCGCGGCAGAAGATGCTGCAATATGTGGGTGCTTATTTCGATTACATTGCCGCGAATCCCCGCTTTCCGCGTGTGGTGCAAGGAGAGTGGATGCGGGCCGGTGCCGGTTCCGCTCGCCTGCAACGGATGGCGCGAGAGTATTTCCGGCCGATCTTCGGCAAGTTGGTGGAAGTCTTGCGCGAAGGAACCGAGGCAGGCGAATTCCAGGCGGTGAATCCCATGGATTTTGTTCCCTCCGTAGTGGGGATCATTATTTTTTATTTCAGTTCGGCGCCGCTCATGAAGACGCTGATGAAGGCTGATCCGCTGTCAGAGCAGCGGATTCGAGAGCGGCGCGCCTTCGTGTTGAAGTTTATTTCGGCGGCGCTGTTTGTTTCTTAGCTGAAGGATCGATTCCCCCAAAGGAACAGTGCTATGAGCGAAATTCCAGGAGCTTTTTGATGAGTCCGCGAAACAAATTTCTGATTGTGCTGACGGTGATCCTTGCGATCGCGTCGGCGTATTACTTTTTTTCGACTCCCGCTGGAAACGACCTGGTTTTAGTAGGGACCGTCGATGCGAACCAGATTGTGGTGAGTCCGCAGATTCAGGGGCGGATTCAGAAGTTGCTGGTCGAGGAAGGTTCGCAAGTGAAACAAGGCGACTTGATCGCGCTGCTGGATCCGTCGGAGTTAGAAGCCGAGGAGCGCGCGGCGGCCGCCACCATTACGAGTTTTCGATCGCAGGTGAGCGCGAATGAGTACACGCAAAAGTCGACGAAGGGATCGACGAAGAGCGATGTCGATAATTCGCAGGCGAAGCTGCAATCAGCTCGGGCGCAACTGGCGCAGGCAGAAGCTATGTTGACGCGGGTGGAAAGCGACAGCCGGCGCACGATTGGACTGGCGCAGGCCGGAGTAGCGTCGGATCAAGACCGCGTGCAGGCGGAGATGAACCTGAAAGCGCAGCAAGCCAGCGTGCAGTCGCTGAAAGATCAGGTTACGGCGGCGCAAGCGGATTTCGATTCGGCGGTTGCCCGCACTAACCAGGCCACCGCGGCGCAAAGTACGGTGGCATCCACGCGCGCGCAAGTGGAGAACGCAACCGCGCAGTTGAAGGAAGCAGAGGTCCGGTTGGGATATACGAAGATCTATTCCCCCGTGACCGGAACAGTTCTGGTGCGCGCGGCTCGCGAAGGAGAAGTCGTCAGCGCCGGGCAGGCGATCGTGACCGTGGTGGACTTCAGCGACACGTGGGCGTTCGCCGCGATCCCTGAAACCGACGCCGATCACATTGCCTTTGGAGACACGCTGCGAGTCCGGCTGCCGGGCGGGACGGTGGTTCCGGGAAAAGTATTTTATAAAGCGGCGGAAGCCGACTTCGCCACGCAACGAGATGTGGGACGAAGGAAGCGGGATATAAGAACCATCGCGTTAAAAGTTCGCCTCGATAACCCTAAGGGCGCGTACGTGCCGGGCATGACGGCGGAAGTGCTGATCTCGCCGGAGCAGTTGAAGGGCGCAGCCCCGAAGAGCGCGGAAGCGGCGGCGAAACCGTGAGCGCCGGCGAGAACAAACCCAATGGCGCTTCGATCCCGGAATTCAGCAAGACCGAAGTAGCGGTCAACGCTCCGAATGCCATCGAAGTCGATCACATCGTGAAGCGCTACGGCGATTTCACGGCGGTTGACGATATTTCGTTTGCGGTTAAGGACGGAGAAATCTTTGGCCTGTTGGGTCCGAATGGAGCAGGCAAGTCGACGCTGATTCGCATGATGACCACGCTGATTCCAATTTCTTCGGGAACGGCGCGGGTGGCGGGTCACGATGTGGCTCGCGATCCGAATGCTGTTCGCCGCACGATCGGGGTGATTCCGCAGGCGCTCACCAGCGACCTGGATTTGACGGTCGAAGAGAATCTGAATATTTACGCGAAGTTATATGACGTCCCTGCCAAACGCCGCAAAGAAGCGATTGATGAGCTGCTGGAGACGGTGGACCTTACCAAGTGGCGCGACGCGCAGACCAAGACGTTATCGGGCGGCATGCGCAGGCGTCTGGAGATCGCTCGCGGGCTGGTGCATAGTCCGAAGATATTTTTTCTCGACGAGCCGACCACGGGCCTCGATCCGGTATCGCGCGTGGCGGTTTGGGAGATGCTGACGAACATCAAGGCCAAGCGGCAACTGACGATTCTGATCACCACACACTATATGGATGAGGCGGACCGGCTGTGCAACCGGATTGCAATTGTGGATCACGGAAAACTTGTGGCGCTGGATACGCCCGCGGCGTTGAAGGATAGCGTGCCGGGTTCGAACGTAATTGAGGCGCATTTCCAAAATCCTCCCGACGATTGGGAAAAGCGGCTGCGCGCATTGCCCGGGGTGACGTCGGTGCAGGACGAGAGTGCGGGTATGTTCCGCTTGCTCACCGACAATGGGTCCGGCACAACTACGGATCTAGTGCAGTTGGCCGTCGTGTCGGGCGTGGTGGTGAAAACGCTTACAGTGCAGAACACGACGCTTGACGATGTGTTCGTGCACTTCACCGGGCGGCAATTGCGCGATGAACTGGTGAAAGCGCATGCCTTCGTGATGCCGCAGAGACCGGGGTTGCAGCCATGAACCACATGATGGCCATTATCGAGCGCGAAATGCGCAAGTTCTTCCGCTCACCGGCGCTGATGTTTGCGTCGATGGTGTTTCCGCTGGTGCAGCTGATCGTGCTGGGGAACGCTTTTGGCGGCAAGATCCGCGACGCCAAGATGGGCCTGGTCGATGAGGACCATGGCACGCAATCGGTTCGCATCAAAGAGGCGTTCAACGCGGTGCGGGCCAATATGCGGACCTTCGTCGCGATCCCGTACGACAACGAAGTGCAGGCGCGGGAAGATGTGCGCAACGGCAAGATTCAGGGAGCGGTCATCATTCCTCCGCAATATTCGAAGATGGTGTATGAGAAGAACCATCCCCGGATTGCGCTGATCGTCGACAACAGCGACAACTTCATGAGTTCGACTTTTGAAGATGAAATGACCGGCGTAACGAATGCATTGAACCAGCCGGACGTTTCGCCGCGCCTGTTGCAGCAGACGGCGCTTGAGATTGTGGAGTTGTATCCGTACATCGAGTACATGAAGTATTTGCTGCCCGGCTCGATTACGCTGGCGATGTTTGTGTCGGTGATGATCGGTGGCGGAATGCTTTATATCGACGACAAAGCGCGCGGCGTGCATGAAGGCTACCTGGTAACGCCGATTACCAAGGCGGAGCTGGTATTTGGGCTGATCGGGGCCGGCGCAATCAAGGCGGTCATGACCGGAGTTGTGATTACGGTGGTCGGCTCGCTGCTCGCGGGCGTGGGAACGATTTTCAATCCGGGAACGATCGTGGGACTGATGGTGATGATCGGGCTGACCTCGGTGTCGCTGAATTCGATGATGTTCCTGTTGATGGTGAGGATTGAGGATCCGCTGGTGCCGCGGGCGATGTTTGGAATTCTGAATACGCTGCTGTTTTTTCCGAGTGGAGCGATTTATCCGATTGAGGCGTTTCCGGCGTGGCTGCAGGCGATTGCCAAGGTCGATCCGTTTACCTTTGCCGTGCACGGATTCAAATGTCTGCTGCTGAAGGAAACGGGTTTGGCGGCGATTGTTCCCGACATGATTTACCTGTCTCTCTTTGGCATAGTGACCCTGGCGCTGGCGGTGCCGTTGTTTAAAAGGACGCTGTAGGGCGGTTGCCAGTTGACGGCAGACAGTCTTTAGCAAGGACGGTCTATTAGAATCATAAGTTTACGCGAAACTTCCCCGCAAATCTTTGATTTTAAAGATTTAATCCGTAAAATATTGCGGAATAGGGAGTTAGTGAAATCTCCCCCAGCGAACCCGAGTACACGTCCTCGCAGGGTACCCCCCCTCCCCCCCAACCTTTTTAGCTAAAGTATTCAAAAATAAGGAGATAACTTCAAAGTCTTCAAAAATAAGGATTTATCCGAAATCGGCCTTCGAAGCTGCGCACATGGCTCAAACTTTTTCATTTTCCGGTCCATTGGAATCATAGATTTAGGAGAGAACTCCCGCAAAATCTTGATTTTAAAGGACATTATGCGTAAAATATTGCGGAATAAGGAGTTAGATCAATGCGTGCGCTGCTGCTCTGGATTTCGGGTTCCCGCGGCGGCTAAAGCCGGGACCGGATTGTAGCTCCTGGCGGCACGACTGGAAGTCGTGCCCTTCCCGTTCCTGCCTTTCCTCTACAGCGAAGCGAATTACTCCTAAAGGCTTTGACTTGCGCTTGATTCTCACACTTCGGCGTTTATTCCAGCTAAAATCTTTTATTTAAAGGACTTACTGATTCAGCTTGGGTTGGTGGTCGTGCCGCTTAGCGTTCCAAAAAGCGGGTCGAAACCGCTTCAACAAGATCAGGGCAGGCTCGGACGTGGCCGTCGGGCTTTCTGCATATTCACCTACTTCTATTCTATCAATTTCGACCTACCTGATTGGACAAGATCACAGAGTTTATTTTCCGTGTCGGTTCATCAACTTACGTGGAAAATCGCCGAAGCGGGGGCTTGACACGATTTCACCAGGGCAGTTTTCGTAATGGAATATAGTGCGGGCCCTCAGCGGCTAAAGCCGGAACGGATTGCAGCCCCTAGCGGCACGACTGGAAGTCGTGCCCTTCCCGCTCCTGGCTTCCCAAATACAGACTCGTGCCCTTCCCCAAGCTCGCCTGAAATGGGGTTTTTCCGCAGCCGGCCAAGTCCCATCCACCGCTCAGAGTGACGGGGGCTGAGCGCGTTGTGAGTCGGTGGACAAGCGAAATACCAGGTTGATGGCATTCGGGCTGGTTTTGGAACGGGGCTGGCGATTGGTGTCGAGGCGCATCCAGATGAAACGCCCGATGCGGCTGAGACGGACTTGCTCGGGGCTGAGGCGGGCCGTGTAACTGGAGGCGATGCGGGCCATTTCGGCAAGGTCGCTCATGGGTCCGAATTCCACATCAAACGGTCGCGGCGACTGGCGCATGGCATCCAGTTGGCGGGCAATGCTCTTGCGTCCAGCGACGCAAGGCTGGGTGCGGCAATCGAGAATTTTCTCAATGGCACAGAGAGCGGCGTGGTCGACGCGCTCTCCGAAGGCGAGGTAGAGAGTGTCGGTCGTGGCCACATAGTTGAGGGGAAGCATCTGAAAGGCTTCGAGGATCGGCAGCGGGATGCTGCCGGGAGAGCGGACGATGGAGGGATCGAAGGACGACGCCACGGGGCATCCCCACTGCAAGGCGAGAGCGGTGGTGACTTCCTGTTCGGTGGCAAAGCCAAGTTTTTCGATCCACTCACCGATTTTTCCGTAGCGGGCGCGTCGCTGGGCTTCGAGGGCGGCGCGCACTTCAAGATAAGTCAGCTTGCCGCGAGCGACCATCAGCAGTCCCAAGGGAATGCGGTTGGGTGGCTGCGTGGCCGGCGGCATAGAGCGCAGGCGGGAGAGCTGGCCGAGGAGCGCAGTCTCGAGGCACTGCGGCCGGCAGTAAAAGGTGCCTTGAAGAAAGGTTCCGCTGGGGCGGCGGCGTTCGCGCCAGCGCCGCCAAAGCGATTGGGCGGCGGCGCAGGATTCGAGCGCACAGGCGGGCTCGGCGGACTCAAGATGGCGGCGCCTGATCCAGTTCACGGACCAGGTCAGCGGCTGGAAGAAAACCGGCACAGTGCGCTCCTTCAAAGCGGTTCACCTCTGCAAATAAAAATCACAATGCCGCAGCGCTGCCCGGCGCGGGATCGACGACATCGGTGATACGCAATCCGTACTGGCCATCGACCACAACCACTTCTCCCTGGGCGATCAAGCGCCCATCGAGCAAAAGATCAACTGGAGCGTGGAGGGCGTTATCGAGTTCCACGACCACGCCCGCGCTGAGGGCCAGCACGTCCCGCAGCAGCATGCGGCGCGTTCCAAAGCGAAGTTTCACGTCGAGGCCCACATCCATCAGGCGGCCGTAGTTGGAGACGGGCGGGGACGGGGGTGGAGACATAGCCGCTGGCTGGGCCGATGCGGCCTGTCCGGAAGAAGCCTGGGCTCGCGACTGGAGCGCGGCTGCAAGGACGGGGCTGATCTGAAGCTCGATGGCGATGGAAGCGCCGGCGTTAGCGTCATCCGGGCTGCGCAGGCAGAGGGTAGTGTCGGGCGGCCAGGACGGAGCGGCGGACGCGGACAGGTGGAGCTGAAGTTGGCCTCCCGCGGTTGGTGCGAGGGTGGTGGCGGCGAGGCCCGCGATTTGTCGCAACAGTTCTTCGAGAGCCTCTTTCTCTTCGGGCGCGATGGCTTCGGAGAGGAGCGCCTCGGGAGCGGCGGGCTGGGTTTCGCCGAGAAACTTCCGCGCGAGAGAACGGCCGGAGACCACCGGCAGGCGCAAAGCCGTCTCGCCCTGCGCGGCGCCTCCCGCAACCACGGTGTAGCAGAGATCGGAAGCTGCCGCGGGCAAAGCCTGCGCAGAAAGTTCGAAGGTGCTGGGCTGTCCTGAAACCTGGGAAAGCACATCTTCGAAACACTTCTTCCAGGCCTCGCACCAACTGCGCAATTCCGAATGAATTTCGGCGAGTGGTTCCGGAGCGGGGTTTTTGGCATCGGTCATATCGGTCATATCGGTCACAGTCCGCCGGCCGACGGAGGCAAAGTTTCGAGAGAGAGGACGCGGGCCGCGCGGCGCGACTGCAAGCGCACCGGGCTGGCGGAGCAAAGCCAGACATCGTCTACCAGCAGCGCGGCTGGATCGGAAGCGCTTCGAGGAAAGGGCAGCACCTGCCCGGCCTCCAGGCTGGTGAGGGTGCCCCATGGAATCTGCAGGCCGGGCATGGAGAGTTCGACGGGAAAGAAACAATCGAGCAGCTTGTTCTGGATCCGAAGCCGGGCTTCGGCGGGACTGCGGCGGCGCTGGTAGCTGAAATCGGCGGAAATTTTTCTGAGCAGCGCGTTCGAGACGACGGCGGGAATGGCGAGGTTGAGCGTGCCTCGAGTCTCCGACATTCGGGCTTCGAAACTCAGGCAAAGATTTTTTTCCTCGGGAGGCATGAGGCGCTGGGTCTGCAGAATGTGCTGGCGCGATCCGAAATTGAATTCGAGGGCAATGGCGCTCCAGCTGTTTTGCAACTCGCGCAGCAGGATGTGGATGATGCCTTCGAGCACCTGCTCTTCGATTTCGGTGAGATCGCGAGCGGGGTCGCCCTGGGTTCCTTCCCCTCCCAGCATGAGATCGATGATGGGGAAAGCGATGGAGAGGTCGAGCTGGAGCACGGCGGTGGCGCCGGCGGGCGCGAGATCGCAGGATGCGAGGTAGGTCTTCTCGGGAACGCTCTGCAAAAATTCGCGATAGGTGAGATGCTCGGCCGACACCAGGCTGACGCCAAAGACGATGCGCAGGTAGCCGCCGACGGCGTTCGTGAGATTGCGGGCAAAGTTTTCGTGGAGCTGGTTGATGGCGCGCAACTGCTCGCTGCCGATCTGCCCGGCCTGGCGGATATCCCAGGGCTGGACGACGGGCCCGCTCGCTCCGGGCGCGCCGACGCTGGCTCGCGCGGCCCTGACCATCGCATCGATTTCCTGCTGGTTCAGCACTTTCTCCATCGGACGCTCCCGCGTATGGAAAATTCCCACCGGTTAAATCGGGTGGAGGTCTTAAGGTGTCCCGGCCGCTTTGGCGCGAGCCGAGGCGGGGGTGGCGAGGAAATTGAGCCGGGCGCGCAACCGGACCATGGCCAGCGAATGAATTTGAGAGACGCGCGATTCGCCAATGCCCAGGGCCGCGCCGACTTCCTTCATGGTGAGCTCTTCGTAGTAGTAGAGCGCCAGGACGCGCTGTTCTTTTTCCGGCAATTCGGAAATGGCCTGGGCCAGCAGATGCCGGGTTTCCGAGCGCAGGCACTGAAAAAAAGGCGTCTCCTCGGGCTTGGCGGGAACGTAATCGGTGACATTCTCTTCCCGGCCGTCGCGGGGAGATTCGACGCGCAGGCTTCCCAGTTCGAGCCCGTCGAGTTCGGCGAGCAGGGATTGCAGTTCGTGCAGTTCGATGCCCATTTCCTGCGCCAGCTCATTCTCTTCGGGCGCGCGTCCCAGCCTGCTGGAAAGGTCCGCATAGGTGGAATCGACCAGCCGTCCCTTGCGGCGCAGCTCGCGCGGGCTCCAGTCGAGTTCGCGGAGGCTGTCGAGAATCGCGCCTCGAATGCGGAACTTGGCATAAGAACTGAACTGCACTTGCTTGGACAGGTCGAATTTGTTGAGGGCGTCAATTAACCCGACAACGCCCGCATGCACCAGGTCTTCAAAGGGCACATGGCGGGGCAGGCGCTCGTGAATGCGGCGCGCAATGTAGCGCACCTGGGGAAGCTGTTCCATTAGGATGCGTTCACGTTCGGCATCGGTCTGGACGCGATGGTAGGCTTCAGCAGCTTGTTTGCTCATGGAAAAGGCCTGCTTTCGTTAAGTCGTCCTTAATCGTCAGCGGTTGGTTGCTGGTCCGATGGCATGGTTCGCATCCCATTCACCGAACGATGGCGACGAAGGACCCATGACAGGCACGAATGGAGGAAGACCTTTTCACCGCACGGTTCCGAGAGACTGCACGGTGACCATGGGAGGGATTTCGAGCGGAGAAAGCACGACCACCTTGGGGAGAAAGGGTTCGAGCAAGCGGCGCAGATGAAAACGTGCCGGGGTTCCGCAGAGCAGAATGGGCGCGGTCTGGGCCACCTGATCCCCAGCCAGCTGGCGCAAACCATCGAGAATGCGGCGCACGAATGAGGGCTGCAAGCCGGTGCCGGTGGCGGGAGCGGCCTGCGGGTTGAAGGCGCGGCTGAGTTCCTCTTCAATGTTGTGGTCGAGCGTGAGCACGCGCAGGCCGCCGTCATCGGAGAGCAGCGGGTGCACGAGCGCGCGTCCCAGTCCCTGGCGGGCCGCCTCGACCAGCAGGACGGGATGCTTGCTGGTAGCGGACGCGTCGAGCAGCGTTTCCAGGATGCTGGGCAGGTCGCGGACCGAGACCTGTTCGCGCAAAAGTTGCTGCAGAACTTTTTGCACTTCGCCGAGGCTGAGGATTTTAGGAACCAGCTCTTCGACCAGCTTGGGATGGCTTTCGCTGAGCCGGTCGAGCAGGCGCTTCGTTTCCTGGCGCGTCAGCAATTCGTAGGCGTGCAAACGGATCACTTCGGCGAGATGGGTGGAGAGCACGGAGGTCTGGTCGACGACGGCATAGCCGGAAGTCAGCGCCTGCGATTCGAGCGCCTTTGCAATCCAAAGCGCGGCCACGCCGAAAGCCGGCTCGCGGGTCGCGGTTCCGGCGAGCGGGGGCGGATTGAGTTCGGAACTGATGGCGAGAACCTTGTCTTCAAGCATTTCCCAGCGGGCGATTTCGACGCCGCGCAGCGAGATCGCGTACTCGCGCGGCTTGAGACGGACGTTGTCGGTGATGTGAAGGGGGGGAACGATAAATCCCAGTTGCACGGCGAGCGAGCTGCGCAACGCTTTGACGCGCGCGAGAAGCTGGCCGCCCTGCTGCGCGTCGACCAGATTGACCAGGGCATAGCCGACTTCGAGCGAGAGTTCATCCAGCTTGAGAAGATCTTCGATGGCGTCGGACTTGGCCGCCTTTTTGTCTTTCTCGCCGGGGGCGAGCGGAGCGCTCGGGTCGGCCACGGAAGGCTCGATGATCTTGCCGTCTTTGTCCTTCACCGGCTGGGGCAGGCGCGAGGCCAGCAGCAGGACGACCCCGGCAATGGCGAGGAAAGAAAGCTTGGGCAGTCCGGGAATGCAGGCCAGCGCGACCATGACGCCGGCGGCGATCTGCAGCGAGCGCCGCCGCGAGAGCAGTTGCGTGCCGAGATCGGCGGAGAGGGTGGCGTTCGAAGAGGCGCGGGTGACAACCATGCCTCCCGCCATCGAAACCAGAAGCGAAGGAATCAGCGTGACCAGCCCGTCGCCGACCGTGAGCACCGTGTAAGTCTGGAGCGCCTCGCGAAAAGGAATGTCGAGTTGAAAGACTCCGATGAGAAACCCGGCCAGAATGTTGATGCCGGTGATGAGAATGGTGGCAATCGAATCGCGCTGGTTGAAACGGGCGGCGCCATCCATGGCGCCGTAGAACTCGGCTTCGCGGGCTGTTTGTTCGCGGCGGGCGCGCGCCTGATGCTCGTCGATGAGCCCGGCATTGAGATCGGCGTCGATCGCCATCTGCTTGCCGGGCAGGGCATCGAGGGTGAAGCGGGCGGTCACTTCGGCGGTACGCACGGCGCCGTGGCTGACCACGATGTATTGAATGGCGATCAGCGCCAGGAAAAGAACGAAGCCGACGATGTAGTTGCCGCCCACGACAAATTGTCCAAAGGCCTCGATGACGCGCCCCGCGGCTCCCGCGCCTTCATTGCCGTGGAGCAGAATGCGGCGGCTGGAAGCAAGGTTCAGCGACAGGCGGAACAAGGTCAGCAGCAGCAGCAGGCTGGGGAAAACGGAAAACTGAGCCGGGCGCAGGATCTGCAGCGCGGAAAGCAGCACCAGCACGGACGCGGCAAAGCTGGTCGCGAGCAAAAGGTCGAGCACCATGGCCGGCAACGGCACCAGCATGACAAAAACCAGGCTGACGGCCGCAATGGGAACGATCCATTCGATAAATTGGTTGCGGCCTAAAGGTCCGGGCGCGGCGGCGGGGGTGGGCATCAGCGTGGCCCTCTTTCCGCGGCGGCGGCAGCGGCGCGGGCGCGAGCCTCGGCGCGATACACCGCCGCCAGAATTTCGGCAATGACGGTATAGAGCTTGGCGGGAATGCTCTGCCCGACTTCGACGGTGCGGAACAGAGCATGGGCGAGCGGCTTGTTCTCAACCAGGGGAATGTTCTGCCAGCGCGCGATTTCCCTGATCTGCGCGGCCAGCAGGTTGCGTCCCTTGGCGACGACCACGGGCGCCGGCATGTCGGGACGGTATTCAAGCGCCACCGCATACGAGGTGGGGTTGGTGATGACGACGGCGGCGCGCTTGGTGTCCTCAAGCATGCGGCGGCGGCGCACTTGCCGCTGCAGACGCCGGATCCGGCCTTTGATCACGGGATTGCCTTCGGTTTCCTTGTATTCGTCCACCAGCTCCTGGCGGCTCATTTTCAATTCGCTCGAAAGATGCCGGCGTTCGAACAGGTAATCGAGAACTGACCAGATCAGTAGAACCAGCGCGGATTTCCAGGCAATTTCGAAAAGACGGCTTCCGGCAAAGCCGAGCAGGCCGTGGGCGGAGCGGCCCGGGAGCGCGAGCAACAGAGGCCAGTCGCGGCGCAGGCAGCCGACGGTGACATAGGTAAGGACCGCGGCCGGAAGCAGGGACTTGATGAGTCCGCGCAGCGCGGTAATCGAGAACAGCTGCCCGAGCTTGGCGGCGGGACTCATGCGCGAGAGGGCGGGCGCGAGCGAAGTGGGAGCAAAGACCAGGCCTCCCTGCGCCAGCGCGGAAAAAAGCGCGGCCACCCATCCGAAAGCGAGTGCCGCGCCCACGGCGGCAAAGACCCGGAAGTGGGTGAGCACCGGAGGCAGCGCATCCATCCGGAGATTGCCGGAGATGGTGGCGTCGAGGCAGTCGCGAAAAAAACCGCGCCAGGCGAAGGGAAAGATGGAGAGCAGGGAAAAGAGAACGAAAATGGCGGCCATGCCGGAAGCGGCGCCGATGAGATCGCGGCTGCGCGCAACCTGTCCTTTTTCGCGCGCCTTCTCGCGCCGCCGCGGAGTTGCCTGTTCGGTCTGATTGGCTTGTGCCATAGCTCAGTTGCGTCCTCAAGCGGGCCGGTGAAACCGTTGCGGTCAGTGCGCCAGGTGCAAAATCCTTTCCGCGGCATCGAGAGCGCGTCCGAAACGGGCATCGAAGAAGCCCGGCCAGAAGGCGACTCCGCCGCACAGCAACGCCAAGCCGAGCAGGTTCTTAATCGAGATGCCGACAAACAAGACCGGCAATTGCGGCGAAGCCTTGCCGATAAAGCCGAGGGCAACGTCGGCAAATAAGCTGGCGACCAGCACGGGAGCGGCGATCTGCAGGCCGGACACGAACATCCCGGCCACGAATCCGAAAAGCGCATGCACTGCCGGCCCGCTGAGGGAAAACTGGCCGGGCGGCAGATAGGTAAAGCTGCGCCCCAGTCCGCGCAGCAACCCGCGAGCGACGCCGAGTTGAACAAACAGCAGGAGCACGATGAGTTCGTAAAAAGTGGAGAGCGCGGCCGAATCGGCCTGGCCATTGTCGGGATTGACGACGCTGGCGAGCGAATACCCCATCTGCACGCCGCAGATCTGTCCCGCCACCTGTCCGGCTTCGAAGATGAGCTGCATCATGAATCCGAGCAGGAACCCAATGCCAAATTCGCCGAGCAACGTAACGATGAGCGCGGCAGTGGAAAGCGCCGCCGGGGGCCGGGGCAGCAGCGGCGCCAAAACCACGGTGAGAAGCACCGCGAGGCCGATCTTGATGCGAGGCGGAACCGCCGCGCTGCCGAGCAAGGGCGCGATCAGCAGCAGGCCCGTGACGCGCGCCCCGGCGATCATCCAGGCGGCGACGGTGCGCTCGATGGGGATGGACAACGGCATCGCTATGGGCAGCTGCAACAAAATCACCTACCGGAATCGATCATGACTTTTCATCGTGCTGGTTTTGCATCGCGCCATGTTCACCGCATCATGTTCACCGCACCCAGGGATGGAAGTCGGACCATAAACCGATGGTGAAAACCATCAGCTTGCGCAACATCCAGGGAAAGAACAGAAGGATGGCTGCCCCGACCGCAGCCAGCCGTGGAACCGTGGAGAGAGTCTGGTCCTGCAAGGAGGTCAGCACTTGCGCGACATTGACGACGAGGCTGACCGCCACTGCAACCAGCAGCAGCGGCGCGCCCATCATCAGGGCCAGCTGCAGCGTGTGGCGGAAGAGGGTAACGATCTGCTCGGTTTCCATTAAGGCCTTTCAGGAAAAACTCCGCATTAAAGAGCCGACCAGCAGGTTCCATCCGTCGACCACGACGAACAAAAGAATCTTCAGCGGGGTGGAGATGATGACGGGAGGCAGTTGCATCATGCCGATCGAGGTGGTGATGGCGGCGGTGACCAGATCGATGACCACAAAAGGGAGAAACAGGGCGGCGCCGATGCGAAACCCCGCCTCCAGTTCGCTCAAGAGGTAAGCGGGCGCGACGATGCGCAGGCCGAGGTCTTCCGGGCGGGCCGGGCGTGGCTCGTGCGCGAGTTCGACAAAGAGCGCGAGATCTTTTTCGCGAGCGTAGTGCAGCATGAAGTGGCGCATGGGGACAATGGCGCGGTCGAGCGCCGCCATCATGGAGAGGTGCCCGGCGTCGAGGGGAACGAGGGCATCGTGGTAGATGGCGGCGCCCACCGGCTGCATGAGAAAAAACGTCAGCACCAGCGACAGTCCGATCAGGGTCTGATTGGTGGGCGTGGTCTGAGTGCCGAGCGCCTGCCGCAGAAAATGAAACACGATCAGCAGGCGCACGAAGGGTGTCATCGACAAGACGATGGCCGGAATCAACGTCAGCAGCGTAAGCAGCACGACGATGTTCCAGGGAGCGGAACTGGACGCGGGTCCGCCGGGCAGGCCAGGGAGTGACAAACCGGCGGCGGCTCGGGGACGCGCCCAGAGCGGCTCGGCGGCCACCAGAAGAAGATGCAGCCCCGGAGCCAACGCGCGAAAGCATCGATGGGCTCGCATCAGTTGCGTTCTCCGCGATGTTCGCGATTCGGTTCTCCGCCCGGTTCGCGGTCCCCGCGCCGATCCGGCAGCTGCGCCAGAAGCGTGACCGACGCGGGACTGGAACCGATCAGAAAGCGCTGGCGCTCGAACTCGACGACGGCAACGAAACGGCGGTCGCCAAGCGCGGCACTCTCGCGAACGCTGAGCAGCTTGCGCTTGCTTCCTGCACGGGAGACCAACGCGCGCCAGAATGCCTGGAGGCGGCCCAGCGCGAATGCGGCCACGCGGTGGAAGGCAAGCGGCGCGGATCCCGGCCTCATCGTCGGCATAACTTCCGGGCGCACTATTTCCGGCGCCGTGAATGCGATTGGGCTCTTCATGTCTTCCATTTTCCCGGCAATTCCCTCCGCCGCTGTTTCGACTAGGCCAACTCCGTTAAGCGCACCGCGAGGCGGTTCTGGGCGATTTCGAACTCGCTCCAGGCGATCAGTTCGCCGTTGACGCGTAAGGGAACATCCTGACCCACCGTCCAACGGCTGGCCACGATGCGCCCGCGATGCAGATGCACGAGATCGGCCACCGTGAAGCCGGGGACCGGGATCTCGACCGTGAGCATGCAGGGCAAAGCCTCGACGCGCCGCCATCGTTCCGCATGAGCATCGTGTGCCGGGGCAACGACGGGAGCGGCAACAGGAGCAACGGGTTTCGGTTGGGCAGCGGCGGCCATTACATTTGCAACCTTTACATCTGCAACCTTTACATCTGCACGAGAAATTCGGTGAAGTAGACGTTCTCGACCGCCAGCCGCGGCGCTCGTTCCTGCAGGGTTTTGAGCAATTCGTCCTTGAGCTGGCGTTTGCCCTCGATGTTCAGCAGGGCTTCGGGTTGAGCCGTGGCCAGAACCGACAGAATGGCGTCGCGCACGAGCGCGGTCGGTACCGCTTCTGGCTGGTTGCGCGGCAACGGATGCGCCAAGCCGAGCGTGATCCCAACCCGCAGGTAGGCGCGCTGGCCCGAGCCGGTGAGATTAACGACGAAGGTTTCGAGTGGCAAGGTGACTTCGACAACGCCTTCAGACGCGCTGGTCGATCGCTGCGAGCTCAGCCACAGGCCAATGCCGCCCGCTCCCAACACCACAGCGAGCGCGGCGATCATTGCGCTCTTCCGTCCTCGTTTTCGGGATGGGTTGGTTCGGGGAGGACTGGATGGCACATCCGGCATACGGCTGCTGAGTGCAAGCTAGCTGCCGGAACCCATTTGGGATCGATCCAAAAGGCCGTGGAGGAAAGGCGATTGAAATCAGAGAATTAAAGATGTGTGGCCGAAGTTTGAGGAACGCACGCTCCCGATTCGGAACATTTCTTAGAGCGCGTTCATGAAGGCGTTCTAAACTGGGGCGCAACCACCGCTGAAAAATTATCCCCCACTCGACACCATGGCATCGGCGACTTTGGCAGCTTCCACGGCAAAGCGTACGTCGTGTGTCCGAAGGATATGCGCTCCTTTTAATATCAACGCCGCTTCCGCGGCCAGGGTGCCATACAGGCGTTCGGCAACTTCCGCATCCTTACCATCGCGCGCCAGCATGCGTCCAATAAACGATTTCCGCGATACGCCTGCGAGTAGCGGAAACCCCATCTGCTGCAACTCGGCGAAATGCGCCAGCAGCGGATAGTTTTCTTCAAAGCGCTTTCCAAACCCGAATCCAGGGTCGAGGACAAGATGGTCGCGCTTGATGCCCGCCAGAGTAGCGGCCTCTGCCCACTGCCGCAAATCCCGCTTCACCATCAGCACCGGATCGCCAATCGGCGGAAGGGAACCCCACTCGGTGGGACGGCCGCGCGTGTGCATGAGCGCCGCTCCCACTTTTAATTCCGCGAGAGTTTTCGCCATCTTCGCGTCCCAGCGGAAGCCGCTGACATCGTTCACAACTTCCGCTCCGAGTTCCACCGCCGCGCGAGCCACGCCCGCCTTGTACGTGTCGACGCTCACCACGGCCGCGGGACGCCGCCGCTTCAAATCCCGAATCACGGGCAGCACCCGCCGCCGTTCTTCCTCTTCCGACACGACTTCACACCCTGGCCGCGTGGACTCTCCCCCAACGTCGACGATGGTTGCGCCTTCGTCGAGCAACTGCTCGGCGCGGACCACGGCCTTTTCCGCATCGATGTAAAGGCCGCCATCGGAGAACGAATCGGGAGTTACATTGACGACGCCCATGATCAGAGTGCGCCGCCCCAACTCCAAAACGCGGGAACCGATATTCCACTGAAAGATTGCGCGCATGCTGCCGCTATTCTAGAACGAGCGCATTTTTTGCGGTGCTACAATCCACTGCATGCCTCGCCGGCGATCCGTTGCGCATCTGATTCCCCTCCTTTTCTTCCTGCTCGCTCCGCTCCTCGCAGCCCCGGTTGAGCCGCTTCCGGACCGCATCGCCGCCATTCTCGGCGCGCCGGATCTGGCCCGAGGATTCTGGGGAATCGAGGTTGTCTCTCTCGCCACCGGCAAGACGCTTTACGGGCAAAACGCCAACAAACTTTTCACTCCGGCGTCGAACACCAAGCTGTTTACCACGGCCGCAGCGCTCGCCAGATTCGGCGCTGACTACAAATTCCGCACCACCGTTGAAACCACGGGCACGCTCGATCGCTATGGCCGCCTCAACGGAGACCTGGCCCTGGTGGGCCACGGCGATCCGAATCTTTCGGGACGGGAACTTCCCTACGACCTGAAGACGCAGCGCAACGACGATCCGATTCAGGCTCTCGAATCGCTGGCCGATGCGCTCGTCCAAAAAGGAGTGAAGTTCATCGACGGCGACATCATCGGCGACGACTCTTATTTTGCCTTCGAGCGCTACGGCGAAGGTTGGAGCCAGGACGACCTGGTCTGGTCAGATGGAGCGCCCGTCACGGCCCTGACCATCAACGACAATGTAGTCTTTGTGAAGATTCTGCCTGCCGATCATGCCGGCGAAAAGGCCTTTGTCAGCTTCACGCCGTTCCCGGACTACTACTCGATCGACAATCGCATCGTCACCACCCCGTCCGGCACGGCACGTAAATTCTCCGTCAACCGGGAGCCCGGCTCGACCGTGGTCACGCTCTGGGGAAACATCCCTCTCGATGATGCAGGAGCCGACGAAGCTCTAGCCATCGAAGATCCGGCCGCGTTCGCCGCCGGGCTATTCCGCCAGTTGCTCGAAAAACGAGGTGTCGTGGTCTACGGACGCCAGCGCACCCGCCACACCGAACTGGCCAGCTTATCCACCTTAAGCGTGAGCGTTACGGCGGCATCGCACGGAGGCAGTGTCACCGATGCTGCATCCAGCGCGCCCAAGATCAGCCAGCCGATCACGCTTGCCAGCTACGAATCGAAGCCGCTGCTGCAGGATATCCGCGTGGTCAACAAAGTCAGCCAGAACCTGCATGCCGAGCTGCTGCTGCGACTGCTGGGGCGGGAGCGCGGCAACGCGGGAACGATTGACGACGGCCTGGAGGCGCTGCGCGGATTTCTGACGCAAGCAGGAGTTGCAAACGACGAGTACGTCTTCCACGACGGCTCGGGACTTTCGCGCCAGAACCTGGTTGCTCCCCATGCCATCGTGGAATTGCTGCGCTATTGTGCAGGGCAGCCCTGGGGAGCAGACTTTATCGCAACCCTGCCCGTATCCGGGATCGACGGCTCGCTCACCGACCGGCTCAGGTCTCCCGGTCTGCGAAATCGCATCCACGCTAAAACCGGATCGCTCGACGGCGTCAAAGCGCTGTCGGGCTTTGCCACCACCAATAGTGGTGAAGTCGTTGTCTTTTCCATCCTGTCGAATAATTTCAATATTCCCGCCAAGCGGGTGACCGACGCCATCGACCAGTTAGCGCAAGCGATCGTAGAAGACAGAGATCACTAAGGAGCGTGACTTCTAAGTTCCTGATCTGGTTCGTCACGCCGATTGAATTTGCTTCCCGAGCCACGCGATGGATCTGCGGTCCTCGACACCGGTGGAGGACCCGCACTTTAAGTCTGGCGGGGTAGAATTGCCAGAATCCCAACGGAGAAAAGAAATGCTCGCTTCCAGCAAAGTCATCGGCTTCGTTCCCACGAAAGATTCCAGCAAAGCGCGAAACTTCTACGAGACCAAGTTAGGATTTCAGTTTGTGAGCGAAGATCCGTTCGCGCTCGTGATGCGCGCGGGCGAAACCATGATCCGCATCGCCAAAACGCAAGACTTCACCGCGGCGAAATACACCGTTCTCGGCTGGGAGGTCGCGGATATCGCAGAAATGGTGGCGTGGCTTCAGGCGCGAGGAGTCGAGTTCGAAAAGTATCCCTGGATGCCGGACAAGAATTCGGCCATCTGGGCCGCGCCGAGCGGCGACAAAATCGCCTGGTTCAAAGACCCCGACGGCAATGTGCTATCCGTGAGCCAGCACAAGTAGAGTTTGCTTCAACAGCGATTCGCGAGCTCGATCACCGTATCTGGCAAGTCGTAGGAGTTAGGTGAGGTTCCTCACGCTGATGGTACTCGCCGACTTTTCCTAGAAAACTCCAGTCCGCGTTATAGCAGGTCACGCGTCGATACTTGGAGCCATCGAAGCGATACAGAACGCGCTGGCTTGACGAAGGCCGTGGCCTCGCAACTTCGGCGATTGGCCTATGTTCTCCCAGTTCTCGTGCTCAACTTTTCGCCAATCCCAGCGAAATTCCGTTTGCGGACTCTGGGCTCAACAGACGAACCCTGTGCAACAAATCCAGATTGCCTGCAGCCGAGATCGTCGAGAAAATATCGTAGTTTCCGAGCGACGCTTAACCAATAATCCCCATTCTCTTCCCCACGCGTCCCAGCACTTCGAGGGCCCGCTGCAACTCATCCTTAGTGTGCGTGGCCGTCATAATCGTCCGCACGCGCGCCTTGCCTTCGGGAACCGTAGGAAACGCAATGCCGGTGCCCAGCACGCCTTCTTTAAATAACTCGCGCGAAAACTCCATCGTCAGCCGCCCGTCCCCAATAATGACCGGAGTAATCGGCGTCTCGCTCGCCGGAGTCGTTTGCCCTCCGATATTAAAACCGAGCAGCCCGAGTTCTCTTTTCCAGAAGCGAGTGTTCTCCCAGAGCTGTTCCATCCACTGCGGCTCGGTTTCGAGGACATCGAAAGCCGCAATGCAGGTCGCGGCCACCGACGGCGGATGCGAAGTGGAAAACAAAAACGGCCGCGCCCGGTGATAAAGAAAATCGATCAGATCGCGTGTGCCACAGACATATCCGCCCAGCGCGCCAATCGCCTTCGACAGCGTGCCCACCTGAATATCGACGCGCCCGTGCATGCCAAAATGATCCACCGTTCCGCGTCCCTGACGTCCGAGCACGCCGGAAGAATGCGCATCATCCACCATCATGATCGCTCCATATTTCTCGGCCGCATCGCACAGGCCCGGCAGCGGCCCGATATCGCCATCCATCGAGAAGACGCCGTCGGTGATCAGCAGCTTCTTGCCCGGTTCGTTCTTAACGCTAGCGAGCTGCTCTTCCGCGTGCGCAACATCCTTGTGACGAAACACCAGAATCCTGGCGCGCGAAAGCCGGCATCCATCGATGATCGAAGCGTGATTCAGTTCGTCGGAAATAATGAAATCGTCCTTGCCCAAGAATGAAGAAACGGTTCCGGCATTCGCCGTGAAGCCGGACTGAAATACCACGCAGGCCTCGACGTTTTTGAAGCGGGCGATCTTCTCTTCAAGATCCATGTGGATCTTCATGGTGCCCGCAATCGTCCGCACCGCGCCCGATCCCACGCCATACTTGCGCGTAGCCTCCAGCGCCGCCTCGCGTAGTTTGGGATGCGTCGTGAACCCGAGGTAATTGTTCGACGCAAGATTGATGACCCGCTTGCCGTCGAACGTGCACACCGGAGCCTGCTCGTCATCCAGCACGCGCAGCTTAAAGTGCGTGCCCTTGGCCTTGAGTTCATCCAGTTGATCAGTCAGGAAGGAAAGCGGATTGACGCGTGTGGCAGTCGGCATGAGTTGTCCCCTCGAATAGATCTTCCGCGTAATAGTCTACAACCAGCCGAATCGTCGAGTTCCGTGCGCCAAAGACGCTTACGTCCGAAGAAGTGGGCCGTCTATCTTCCGAGCAGATGGGAGTCATCCATGATCGCAGCGTCGGATTCGATCAACGCCACAGCCAAAACTCCAACCGTGAAAAAGAATGTTTTTCTGGCAATTGCCGTAGGTGCGTTCGTCGGTGGGACCGTGGACATCTGCTGGGTCTGCATCCAGGACAGCTGGGATATTCCCCTCTACATTGCCGCCGGCTTGATCGGCCGGCAGGCCACCCACGGCGGAGCCGGTACCTGGGTCGTGGGCATGTTCCTGCACTTCTTCATCGCTTGCATTTGGGCGACGGTTTACTACCTGACCAGCCGTAGACTTCCATTCCTCACGGAGTATCCGTTTATCGGTGGCGTGAATTTCGGCGTCTGGGTCCAATTGTTTATGTTGCTGGTCGTGCTGCCGCATTCGGGACTGCATAGCACGGAACCGGTTACGCTCTACGGCTTGGCCGTGAAAGTACTCGTCTTTGGGCTGTCCGTTGCCTACAGCGTTAGCCACTTCGCTCCGGCAAGGGCTCCTCGATAAGTTGCTGCATTAGAGAATCGGGTGCAACCTTCTCCGTTCCGCGGGGTTTAAGATTGGCAGCGCGTGGAGGAATGCAATGCCCAACATCCGTATGCGACAGTTATTCTGGCCTCTCGCCCTGGTCGCGGCGATCGCCCTGGTTATCCCGGCCGCCGATGCCGGAGCGCAGCAGATTCCAGCCGTCGACTCTCCAGGAAATACCGCCTGCTCCAATCTCGGTGTGTACATTTTCGTCGGCGGCACGGGTGGTTTTGACGGCCTCGAAAACGGCGACCAGTTCACCGAACTCCTCCAGACCGGCCACGTGGGGCTCTACCAGCACGCCACCGCGGTCGTCGCGGCCGAGCACCCGCCGAGCGTCATCGGTGCCATCGAGACGGCGTTCGCCGGAACCGGTCCCGGCCAAGCCGAACTCGGACAAGTGGGCGCAAACTATTTCACGCTTCCCCCGAGCTACGGTTACTACCAGGCTGTATACATACAAAATGGCCTGCATCCCTCGGAAGCCAATGTGAACACGCCGCGCGATAGCGTCTCCCCGAAGGAGTTGCCCAAAGCACTGGCGACCTGGCGCGAATACGTGGATGCGGCTAGAACGGCCGGTATCGAAACCGTCGCTCCGGTCACTGCGCCGAATCTTGTGAACGAACCCAAAGAGGGAGAGAACGTCTTCGCGACCAACCCCTTCTATGCCCTGCAGCGCGGCGAGGCGCTTTATGGCAACGCCATCGCCTTCGATGTTCCGCCCAACTTCTTTTTGAATGGAGGAAGCGGTCCCGGTTACCAGAAATTCATCGTCCAGGCCATCCAATGGGGCAACGAAAACGGCCTGCGTACCACCGTGTTGCTTTCGCCTTACCCCTGGCCCAACAATGCCAAAGGCCAGCCGTTCACTTTCCGTCAATTCAAAGGCAATACTTTTAGCGCCGATACGCAGGCCTTTGTGAGCTATCTGAGCCAGCAACAAGCCATTCCTTCCGAATGGTCAGTCGACAATTACGAAGAACCGTATCCGCACGATAGTCTCTCTGTCGTGCCCGACACGGTTGAAAACACCACCACTGCGGTCGGTCTTTGGGTGGCAGAAAATGCGCCGGTTTATGCGAACGGTGGAATCTGCGAAGCGCCTGCCGCATTGGATCGAAGCCTTCAGTGAAGCAGCGGCGCTTGGCAAAGCCGAGGGTGGATTACTGGCGATACGAGTTCTGCGGATTGTGGTGTTCAGTGTTTTGCCGTGCAAGGTAAAGAAGTATTGATCCGGACAAGACGGACTGTTTGCGCTGACGCGGCAGCGCAAGCCACCAATACGGTGATCAGAACCGCAATGTGTCGCGTCATAGACGCTCCGATTTCTTCGCCTGCCCCAGCGCTGCAATCGTGCCCTTGGTCGCACGCAGATAATCCGTGGGCGCAATTAGAATCTGCAAACCGCGCACTCCGGCTGAGATTGACACCACATCGAACAGCTCAATCGTCTCATCCACAAACACCGGGTATTCACGCTTGCCAGCCAGCGCCGTTACGCCGCCGCGAATATATCCCGTGAGCGATTGCAACTCCTTCACCGGAACCAGCTCAATCTTTTTTTCCCCGGCGGCTGCCGCTAAAGCCTTCAGGCTCAACTCCTGATCTCCGGGAATGACCGCCATCAGAATTCCATGGTGGTCCTTACTTCCTGAAGCGCGCGCCACCAGCGTCTTAAAAACCTGCTCGGGAGGCAGGCCGATTTTCGCCGCGACCGTCTCCGCCGCCAGATCGTCAGGGTCGACTTCATACTCGCGCAGCTCGTAGTGAATCCCCAACTGATCGAGCAGCCGTGCCGCGTTGGTTTTCGCTGTCATCTTCTTGATGGTTGTACGTTGTATAGTTTCCAATTATAGGAGGCTCGTCATGCGTCTTCTGCTCCATTGGGTTCTCAGCGCAATCGCGGTTTGGATCGTAGCTCTCGTCGTGCCCGGCATCCGCGTGAGCGGCCCGACGGCGGCATTGATCGCTGCCGCTGTCATCGGCCTGGTCAACGCCACGATCGGCTTGGTGCTCAAGATTCTTACCTTCCCACTCACGTTGCTCACGCTCGGCCTGTTCTGGTTTGTGATCAACGCGCTGATGCTGGAATTGGCATCGTCTCTCGTGCGTGGATTCCAGGTCAGAGGCTTTGAGGCGGCGTTTCTGGGAGCCATCGTCCTCAGCGTCGTCAGTTCCATGCTGCAATGGATTTTCATGCCGAGCCGCAAGGCTAGCTAGGGTTTCAGGCCCTTTCACTTGACACAAGAAAACTCTTGTGCTTGAATTTTTGAATGCTTATGTTTTTGATTAACGCTTGGGCAGCAATCGTTGCTTTTTATCTTGCACTTGCGTGGTTAGGTGTGATGTCAGCGGTGCGTAGAAAAAAATGATTATTCCGGTTTTAACTCATCTTCCGGTTTTAACTCATCCTCTTCTGGTTGTTCGGTGGGTTTACTGAAAGGATTGTAATTTACCTTCTCACCTACATTGGCTAATGCCGCCGCCCACTTAGCTATCGCAGGCTTACCTGCCGCATCCATCACTTTAACGATCAATTCCCGAGTAACCGGGTTTGCTAATTGCTTGGCGGTGAAACCAATCGCACCGGATACTCCAGTTCCTAGAATCAGTGAGTATGCGGCTTCCGCTTTCTTCAAAGACGCTTCATGTTGGTTCGGCTCAGTCATCGCTTGCGCTAAAGACCAAACCCCGTAAATTGAAGTCAGCACCGAAGGCACTTCTGCGACAGCCACAGTAGTGACCTTCCTTGCGGTTGCTGCATATTCAGCATCTCTCAACGCCTGTTGCGTTTGTTCAATATTTCGCATCGATTTCGTTACGAATTCTTGAACGTTGTCAACTTGATCCCCCCAGAATTGCTTTTTGACATCATCCGGGATACTCTTCCATTTGTTGAAGAAACTCTGTGGGTTAAAAGTTCCATCAGCATTTTTTGAAGTAGTAAACAAGCGGTTGAATATACCCCCTTCTACCGGCTTCATGTTTTGCTGCCCAATAAGTTCACGTAGGTTTTTAATTTTGTATGGAGATTCAGAATTCAACAAAATGTCGGCTACAGAATTAGGATGTGTGCTAGAAAGCCGTTTGATGCTGTTATGTGTCCACTGATTGACCTTATTCAGCGTAATCTTCTCTAACACTTTTGATTTCTTTCGATAGTTCGGGTTGACCAGCGTCCGCCGCAGATTTTTCAAACGTGTCATCGATTGCATCACGAAGGCGAACTAATGTACGTTTCAAAAATTTCGAATCATCGGGTAAATCACGGATAACCTCACCCATGTATCGACGGCTAGGGCAAACGTTCGCGCAGCGCCGCGAATACGCTCTGCACCTGAGCCTCGGTCGCCGGGAGCGACCCGGAATTGTCGATCACAAAATCGGCCGCTTTAATCTTCGCTTCGTCGGAGAGCTGCGCCGCCATGCGGCGAAGGACTTCGGCGCGGGCTGCGTCTTCCGAAATTCCCAGGCGACGGGCGAAGCGTTGAATACGCTGCTCGGGTTCGCACGTCACGACGATCAAACGATCGAAACGGTCGGCCGCTCCCGCTTCGAGAATGAGCGCGGCCTCGACCATCGCGATGGCGTTGGAGTCGCGCCGCCCAATTTCTGCCATCCATTCGTTTTCGTGGGCAATCACCGCGGGATGGACAATTTCGTTGAGTTCCTTCACCCGAGGAGACGCACCTCCTGGCGACCCAAAGGCAGCTTCCGCGAGCCGTGCGCGGTTGATGCTTCCGTCCTTATTAAGGATCTCGGAACCGAAGCGGCGCACCACTTCTTGATACACCGGACGCCCCGGCTCCATGAGCGAGTGCGCAACCGCGTCGGATTGAATGAGGTGGGCGCCGCGCCGGACAAACATCTCGCCTACAGCAGACTTGCCGCTCGCGATGCCGCCGGTCAGGCCGAGTTTTAGCAAGGGATGCTCACGGTGAATTCGTCGCTGGTCGTTCGTGGTTCGTCGCTGGCGATTCGTCGTCGCTCAGGCCCGAATCCATTCGCTCTGTATCCCGCGCCGTAACATAGCCGCCTTCACGGTATTAGCCATCAGCATGGCGATGGTGAGTGGGCCGACGCCTCCCGGGACAGGCGTGATCGCGCCTGCGACTTCCGCCACTTCCGGGTGCACATCGCCCGCCAAGGTCGAGCCCTTCGCCAGAAATGTTTCCTCGCGCTTCTTGTTCCCTGCAAACATCCGGTCGAATTCTCCGCGCTCGGAGATTCGGTTGATGCCGACGTCGATCACGGTGGCTCCGGGCTTCACGAAGTCGCGCGTGACCATGCCGGGGCGTCCGATCGCGGCCACCAGAATGTCGGCGCGCCGGCAAACTCCAGGCAGATCGCGCGTCTTCGAGTGGCACACGGTGACGGTGGCATTCTGATTCAGCAGCAGCATGGCGACGGGCTTGCCCACAATGTCGCTGCGCCCGACGATCACGGCCTCCTGCCCAGCGACAGGAATCGCGCTGCGCTTCAGAATTTCCATGACGCCGGCCGGAGTGCAGGGCACCAGGCCCGGACGCTGGGTGGAAAGATAGCCCACGTTCATGGGATGAAATCCATCCACATCTTTGGCGGGATCGACGGCCAGCAGAACCCGCTTGGCGTCGACATGGGCGGGCAGCGGCAACTGCACCAGAATGCCATCGATTTCGTCGCGGCGATTGAGGTCGGCAATCAGCGCCAGGAGTTCTTCGGTGGTCGCGCTTTCGGCGGGCGTGTGCGGCTCGCTGTAGAGGCCGACCTCCTGCGAACTCTTCACCTTGCCGCGAACATAAACCTCGGACGCCGGATTGTGCCCGACGAGCACCACCGCGAGCCCGGGACGCACGCCCGATAAAGCCAGCGTCTTAACCTGCGCGGCGACCTCCGTGCGGATGTCGCTCGCGATTTTCGTACCGTCCAGAATCCTGGCTGCCATTGCACCTCGCGCCCTGCGCTCAATTGAAAAGCGATTCTATCGCATCGGTCTTGTACGTTTTTGTCTATCTTCTGGTACGCGCTTCCGTGTGGCGCGCAGAAGTTGCCTTGTTGTTTATACGCGGTGCGGGTTTGCGTCGTGGAGCATTACAATGATCTCGCTATGATTCCACAGGATCTCCTCGACATGCTGGTGTGCCCGGTCTGCAAGAAGCCGGTGGTCCTGAATGCCAACGGACAAAGCTTGAAATGCGGCGAGTGCCGGAGAGTTTACCCCGTGCAGGACGACATTCCGATCATGCTGATCGATGCCGCGACCATCGACCCGACCTAGATTCACGCAAACGCTGCGGCCCGCATTCCGTTTCCTTTCTCTCGGGCGATTCTGACAAAAGTTCGGTTTTCTCCTGTTTTGGTGACACTTAGTGTCAGTTTGGCAACAGGCGGCGTTGTTATGTTGGGCGCGCGGCCGCCGGTGTCGTCCCCGCAACCTTTTGGAACAAACTGGGTTCTAAAGACTTGAGGTTCCGAAATGTCGTGCCTCACGTTGTACCAAAGTTACGGCATCTCGATTGCATGAACCTAACTCAGTTGCCGATTAATCTAACTGAGCACGGGGGCAAAGTGAGAATGGCGATCAAGGAAAGATTCACGGTGACGGAACTATGCGCCCTGCGCAACGATTTGATCCAGGGCGGCATGATCGATTCCCGCGAGGCGGCCGAGTTGCTGCAGGTTTTCCTGGCCGGACGCGGCTATGGCGTTTCCCAGACCGCTGCCATCGATGCCGCTGGCCGTGTGGAAATGGCCGGTTGTTCGCTGCCTGTGCTCGAGCGTGAATTGGAAGGGCTTGCCTTGGTGATGTAGCGTTCTGCAGTCGAATAAAATAGTGGATTGATCCCCGTTGTTTTAGCGTTTTCCATCCGGATTTGGCTTTTCTTTGCTTGTGTCCGGCATGCGGTTTTGGCGATCGTTTGATTTCCTCCGCCCGGCCCTGTACTCCCGCCACTTTGTTCCAATCCAGAAAGCCCTCTAAACTAAGATCTTGCGCACGCTGATCACGTTATTTCTGCTCATGGTTCTGGCCGCCGCCGGTGGAGCGGCTTATTTCGTCTACGCCCCAGTCAAGCCTCCAGCCAATAGTTCGGTGCTGCTGCATTCCGGATATTCGACGCGAAGGATCGCAAGCGAACTTAAGAACGCGGGCATAATCCGCAGCGAACTGGCTTTCCGCCTCTGGCATTCCCTGCATCCCAAGCCGTCGCTCAAAGCCGGAGAATATCGCTTCGAGCGTCAGGCAACGCTGCCCCAGGTCTACGAGCGCATTGCCCGTGGCGACATCTACTTCCACGTCGTCACGATCCCCGAAGGCTACACGATGTTCGAGATCGGCAAGGCGATCGAAGAGGCGGGACTGGGGTCAGCCGCCGATTTTCTGCAGGTCGCCGAATCGCAGACGCAGCTGATTTCCGATCTTGCTCCGAACGCCAAGTCGCTGGAAGGCTATCTTTTCCCGAATACCTACCAGTTCACGCGCACGCAAAGCCTGCAGGAAATGGCGGCGGCGATGGTCCGTCAGTTCCGCCTGGTTGCCGTGCAGATCGGACTGACGGCTGTTCCGAATTCAGACATCGCGAAGGTTGTGACGATGGCGTCCATCGTGGAGAAAGAAACGGCCGCGCCGGAGGAACGTCCGCGAGTAGCCAGCGTTTATTACAATCGCCTCGCGCAAAAAATGGCGCTTGATGCCGATCCCAGCGTGATTTACGCGGAACAACTGGCCGGAACTTACCAGGGAAGCCTCCATCATGCCGACCTGGCCGTGAACTCGCCGTATAACACGTATCGTTTTCCGGGCCTGCCGCCTGGACCGATCGCCAATCCGGGCAAAAGCGCTCTGGAAGCGGCGCTCCACCCCGATACCACACAATTTCTGTACTTCGTAAGCGACGGCAACGGACACCATCGCTTCGCGCGCAGCCTGGAAGAGCACAACAAAAACGTAAACGCCTACCGCCATTCCCTCGGACTGCGCTAAGGAGCAAAGTCCGGTAGAACCGCAAATGACGCCCGGCAGTTACGGGGACATTTGTATTGTGGTCTAACACAGTGGAAGCCCGGTTTGACTCCCCGCAACGGCTAAGCTAGCCTCGTAAATTACTCCACATCCATGCACATTCGACAAAGTTCCCAAGGACGTTCCGCGAAACGTTCGAAGACACTTTCCACCAGACCGTTCCGGTCGCGGTCTTCGCTTGCTTTAGTAATCTGCTGCGGCCTGTGCGCCCTGTTCGCCGTCGACGCCTCGGCGGCGCCTTTGCGCCCCACGCACGCGCCGCACGCTATCGTCACGAGCGTTCACGAGCTTGCTTCCCGCGCCGGCATTGAGATGCTGCATGCGGGAGGAAACGCTGTCGATGCCGCCGTTGCGACCGGCTTTGCGCTCGCTGTCGTCCATCCTCAGGCCGGAAACCTCGGGGGAGGCGGATTCATGCTCTTCCGCACCGCGACCGGCAAGACGCACTTCATCGACTTCCGGGAAAAAGCGCCTGCCGCCGCCACCGAAAACATGTATCTCGATGCGCAGGGCAACGTGCTTCCCGATTCCAGCACGGATTCGAGCGTCGTGGGATACAGAGCGGTCGGCGTCCCGGGGTCTGTCGCCGGGCTCGTCTACGCGGAAAAGCAATATGGAAAACTATCGATCGAAAAGGTGATTGCGCCCGCCATCAAACTGGCTCGCGATGGCTACGCTCTTGCCTATGAAGACACGGAAGATCTCAAGGATGAGCATCTCGCCAAGTTCGCCGAATCGCGGCGCATTTTTCAGCGCGATGGAAACTACTACCATCAGGGCGAACTTCTCAAGCAGCCTGAGCTGGCCCGCACCCTCGAACGCCTCGCCAAAGATCCGGACACGTTTTATCACGGAGCCATGGCGCACGAACTCGCCGCTGCGATTCATAAAGGTGGAGGCTTAGTCACCGCAGCGGATCTTGCCGCCTACGAAGTGAAAGAACGCGAGCCGATTCGCGGCACCTACCGCGGCTACGAGATCATCAGCGCGCCGCCGCCATCCTCGGGCGGAGTGGCACTGGTCGAGATCCTCAATATCCTCGAAGGTTTCGACCTCGCGAAATTCGGCAACCGCTCCGCCGACGCCATCCACCTTGAGGCCGAAGCGTTCCGCCGCGCATTCTACGATCGCACTGACTTCATGGGCGATCCCGATTTCGCCAAAGTTCCGGTAGCGCAGCTCATCGACAAGAAGTACGCAGCCGCGTGGCGGGAATCCATCGACATGAACCGCGCCAGCGCGAGCAAAGAGCTGAAGCGGCCGTCAATCTTCAGCGAACTGGAACGGGTCGCCCAGTCGCACCCGGCCGCCATCCAGGAGGCGCAAAATACCACGCATTATTCCGTGGTCGATGCCGAAGGCAACGCGGTTTCGGTCACCACGACGCTCAACGATTCTTTCGGGTCGCGCGTGACCGCCACTGGCCTGGGCTTCCTGCTCAACGACGAGATGGACGACTTTGCCGCCAAGCAGGGCGTCCCTAACGCCTACGGACTGATCCAGGGTCCGGCGAATGCGATCGGCCCCGGCAAGCGGCCGCTCTCGGCCATGACGCCGACGATCGTGCTGAAAGACGGCAAGCTTTTTCTGGTGCTCGGCTCCCCCGGCGGACCGACCATTATTACGACGGTTGCGAACATCCTGATCGGCGTCATCGACTTTTCGCTGGATATCCAGGAAGCCGTCAATGCGCCCAGGTTTCATCATCAGTGGCTCCCGGACGAGATTCACGTCGAAGATCGCCTCTCTCCCGATACAATGAATCTGCTGCGTTCCAAAGGACACAAGCTGGATGTCCGGCACTTCTGGGGAGATGGCGAATGCATCATGATCGACCCCAAAACGGGCGAACGCCTGGGCGCCAGCGACGGACGCAATAACGGGAAGGCGGTAGGTTACTGATGCAGAGGGCGGTATCGACATATGTGTATGTGAAGGAACGGCTCCATCCGGGCTTGCTGGATGAGCTCGTCAAGGCCGGAGCGCAGTCGATCGAAATTTTCGCCGCCCGCCAGCACTTCGACTACGCCAACCGCAAGCAGCACGTCCGCGAAATCGCGGATTGGTTCAAGGCTACTGGCGTTCCCCTGAATTCGGTGCACGCGCCCTTGTATTCCGACTACGAGTGGGGGCGCACGGGTTCGCCGCCGGTGAACATTGCTTCCACCGACCGGGCCGGGCGGGTTGACGCCATGGACGAGATCAAGCGCTCACTCGAAATCGCCGAGCACATCCCGTTCCGCTTTTTGATTCAGCACATCGGGAATTTCAACGACACTTTTGATGAAAAAAGGTTTGAGGCGGCCATGACGTCGGTCGAGCACCTGCGCGCTTTTGCCAAGCCGCTGGGTGTTCGAGTGCTGATCGAAAATATTCCCAATGAACTTTCCACGCCCGATCGTCTCGTGGAGTTCATCCGGACGATGCATTTTGACGACATCGGAGTCTGCTTCGATTGCGGCCATGCCCACATGATGGATGGCATTCCTTCGGGTTTTGCCACGCTGAAGAATCACATCTGCTCGACCCACGTGCACGATAACAACAAAGATAAAGACGCGCACCTCTGGCCGGGGCATGGATCCATCGACTGGAAGCAAACCATGGAATTGCTGCGCACGGCTCCGCAAAAACCGCCCTTGATGCTGGAGATTGACGGCGAAGACAAAAAGAGTCCCAGTGAAGAAGTGAGCGCAACCTTCGAAAAGCTGGAAAGCGCGTAAAACGAGGTTAGAGGTTAGAGGTCAGATTGCAGAAGTGAACCACAGTTTTACCTCTGCAATCTGACCTCTCACCTCCGACCTTTCGACGCTTACAACCGAAATACAAATCTCGATCTTATGTCCACACCCATCAGCACGATCGCAGAAATCGGCAAGCACGAAGGGCAGTCCGTCACCATCCGCGGATGGCTCTACAATCTCCGCGAGAGCGGCAAGCTTCTGTTCCCGCAATTTCGCGACGGAAGCGGCGTCATTCAGGGAGTCGTCCCGAAAAACGCTGTGCCGCCCGAAGTTTTCGACGCCATCAAAGGACTTACGCAGGAATCGAGCGTGATCGTCGAAGGTAAAGTCCGAGCGGATAAGCGCGCCCCCGGCGGCTATGAACTCGACGTCTCGAATGTCCAGGTGGTGCAGCGCGTGCCCGAGGCCACGCCTTATCCGATTACTCCGAAAGAGCACGGCGTCGATTTCTTGATGGAGCACCGCCATCTCTGGCTGCGCTCGCAGCGCCAGGCGTCCATTCTGCGAGTGCGCGCTGAAATCATCAAAGCCGCGCGCGATTTCTTCGACAGCAATGGATTCACCCTCACCGATCCGCCCATTCTGACGCCTGCGGCGTGCGAAGGAACTTCCACGTTGTTTCCCGTCGACTATTTCGAAGAGCAAGCGTATCTCACCCAATCCGGCCAGCTTTATATCGAAGCCACGGCCATGGCGCTCGGCAAGGTCTATTCGTTCGGTCCAACGTTCCGCGCGGAAAAATCGAAAACTCGGCGCCATCTCACCGAATTCTGGATGGTCGAGCCCGAAGTGGCCTATGGCACGCTCGACGACCTTATGGAACTCGCCGAGGGCCTGCTGACATTTTTGGTTAAAAGATGTTTAGAGCGCCGCCGGCCCGATCTCGCCATCATCGGCCGCGACGTTGCCAAGCTGGAGAAAATCGACGCGCCCTTCCCGCGCATCACCTACGATGAAGCCGTGAGCAAACTGCAGGAAGGCCACTCGCAAGGCGTGCTGGAAAATAAATTTGAGTGGGGAGGCGACCTGGGCTCGCCCGATGAAACCTATCTCTCATCGCTTTACGACCGTCCCGTCATGGTGCACCGCTATCCCGCCACGGTGAAGGCGTTCTATATGGAACCCGATCCCCAGCGTCCTGAACTCGCGCTCTGCGTGGACGTGCTCGCGCCCGAAGGCTACGGCGAAATTATCGGCGGATCGCAGCGCATGGCCTCGCACGATTTGCTCCTGCAGCGCATTCACGACCACAATCTGCCCGAGGAAGCCTTCAAGTGGTATCTCGACCTGCGCAAATACGGAAGCGTCCCGCATTCCGGATTCGGCATGGGAATCGAGCGAGCGGTAGCGTGGATTTGCGGCCTGGAGCACGTGAGAGAAACCATCCCGTTCCCACGGATGCTGCATCGGCTGTATCCGTAGCATTTGTTTACCGCCGAGACGCCGAGTTCGCTGAGAAAGTCATTGCGTGAATGCAGCGGTAGCGCAAACAGAGAAGGTTTTCTCGTGCAGGGAATTATTCGCCAATTTACGATTCCAATAGACTAGCCGTATAGGGAGGGGAGCACCGTCAAAGAATTTCTGTTTTGATGAAGCCTCCTTTCCCACAAGAGATGATCCTGAGAGCGGACATCTGAGAACCGAGAACTGATTCATGCCACTGCGAACCACAACCTACAGCAGCATCACTCCACGCCACATCCGTGTGATCGGAGTGCCTCTTGACCTTGGCCAAAGCCGCCGCGGAGTGGACATGGGCCCTTCCGCGGTGCGCGTTGCTGGACTCGAAGCTCGCCTCGAGGCCATCGGACATGTTGTCGAAGATGCCGGCAACATCGCCGTCGCCATCCCTGAACAGAAGAAAGAAGGCGCGGTCCACGCCAAGTACCTGAAGGAAATTACCGCGACCTGCACCAAGAGCGCCGAATTAGTTTTAAAAACACTCGAAGACGGCAAGGTTCCGCTCGTGCTCGGAGGCGATCATTCGGTGGCCGCTGGAACCGTGTCGGGCGTCGCCAAGTTCTTTCGCCGCAAGAACCAGAAGATCGGACTGATCTGGATCGACGCGCACACGGACATGAACACGCCGGAGACTTCGCCCAGCGGCAATGTCCACGGCATGCCGCTCGCCGCGCTCATGGGACTGGGCCCCGCTGAACTGGGCAACATTTACGAATTCTCGCCCAAGGTTGAGCCGGCAAATTGCGTGCTCGTCGGTATCCGCGACGTCGACAACTTTGAAAAAGAAAACATTCGCAAGGCTGGAGTGGAAGTCTTCACCATGCGCGACATCGACGAGCGCGGAATGCGCGCCGTCATGGAAGACGCGCTCGGCATGGCCGGCCACGACACCGCCGGATATCACATCTCACTCGATATGGATTGGATCGATCCTGAAGACGCGCCGGGAGTTGGAACTCCCGTGTGGGGCGGCGCCACGTATCGCGAAGCGCACCTCGCCATGGAAATCATCTCCGACCATGGACGCATGACGAGCTTCGAGATTGTGGAAGTGAATCCCGTCATCGACGAGCACAACCAGACCGCCGATTTGGCGGTCGAGTTAGCGCTCTCGGCGTTTGGGAAGAAGATCCTCTAGCAGGTTGCGGAAAAAGTCATCGCGCACTCAAAACCCTTGCCTCAGGCGCTAAAGCGCAATGTATTTTCAGCCGCTTTACGGCACGAGTAAGTTCGCGCGCTTCCCTAAACCGGCGCGAATCACGGTTTTTCCCCAGCCTGCCAGGAATTGGCTCTCGCCCGCTGCCGCAAGCGCCGATTTTTAACACGACCTTAGAACAGAGCTGTCGGTCTTCTCTTCCAGGCTTTGCCTTTTTCTTTCGAAACGTTCTCGACGTCGTTGACGTAGGCGCCAGTCTGCGTCAAAACGTGGTGCAGATCGTTGCCCAGACTGATAAAGGTGAAACCCTTATCGATGAATTCGCCGACGCGCGACGTGCCAAACAGGAAAATGCCCAGAATGACGTTGTTCTTGCGCGCCTGCTCAATCAGCTTTTGTGTGGCGGCGTTCAGTTCGGGCGAAGTGTACATGTGAGGGAACTCGTATTTGTTGTAGAGGCCCATCGACATGCAGAGATCGTTTTGTCCGAGGAAGAGGATATCGACGCCAGGGACAGCGGCAATTTCGACAATGTTTTCGATGCAGGAAGCGGTCTCGACCTGGAGAGCGACGATGCCTTCGTTATTCCAGTTGCCGGCGTAGCCGAGCAGTCCAGCCTTGTTCATGCTGCGCTGGGGAAAATACACGGATCGCGTGCCCACGGTCGGGTACTTGGTGCAACTGATGGCTTGGCGCGCCTCTTCAGCGGTATTGATGTAGGGGACAAGAACGCCATCCGCGCCAAGATCGAGGGCTTGCTGAATGCCGGGACGGTCGTCGTATCCGCCGACGCGAACCAGGGATTTCGCGCCGCCGTTCGAGATGCCGCTGAGCATGGCGGAGAGCTTCTCGTAATTCATGGGACCATGTTGGGTATCGACGAGCAGCCAGTCGTAACCGCTGTGCGCCAGTTGTTCGGCGACCGTCGGGCTGTGAGAGTTGAGGAACAGGCCGATTTTGGGAGCGCCGGAGCGAAGCTGCTTCTTAAACTCGGTACCAGTGAGAGCGGTTTCCGCCATGAATCAATTCTCCTTGAGCATGTTTGAAAATGGCTCTCAGTGTAACGAACCGAAGGCTGGTGAGGCCAGCGGGGTGCGCAGTTTTTCGTTGGCCGGTGTGCGAAGACAGTTGAAGTTCCGGGTGCAGCGGCCGGAGTTTGGACGCAGCGGCAGCCTATTTGGGCTCGGAAGAGGGGCCAGAACCCAAGTTTCACGCCGATTTTCAAGGGGGTACCTTACTGGGAACCGCATAAAATCTGCATAAAATGCTACTTTTCCACAGCGGGTTGCGTTACTATGCGGTGGAAACAAGCAAATTTGTAGGTTCCTGAAGGAGGAATTCATGGCTTCTGGTATGACCAAAACTCAACTGACTCGTCACCTGGCCGAGAAGCTCGGCTCCAACAACAAGACTGCCGCAACATTTCTGGAGCATCTGGCAGATACCGCGATCAAAGAAACGAAAAAGAATGGTGTATTCGTTGTGCCCGGCCTCGGCCGCCTGGTGAAAGCGCATCGCAAGGCCCGCATGGGACGCAATCCGCAGACTGGCGAACCGATTCAGATCAAGGCGAAGACGGTCGTAAAATTCCGCGTGGCGAAGGCCGCGAAGGACGCGATCGCACCCAAGAAGTAGTTATATTTGGCGCGGGCGTCCACGCCCGCGAAAAGTTGAAAGTGAGAAAAGGCCGGCTTGCGAGTCGGCCTTTTCCGTTTAGATTGCGAAAGCATCCAACTCCACCAATTCGGCCCGCACTTTCCCTGCTTCGATCGTCAGCTTGCCCACGCTCACCGGCAACTGGAAGCGTCGCGGCCCGGCGCTTCCGGAATTGAAATAGAGCACGCCATTTTTCTCTTCGACCTTCGGCTGATGGCTATGGCCGTAGACGACGACGCGAAATCCAGCAGCTTCGGGCTTCAGATCGAGTTGCCCGAGATTGTGCAGCATGTAGATGGACACGCCGCCAGCCTCCATGACCTCGTTTTCAGGCAGAACAATCGCCCAAGGCTCGGTGTCGACGTTGCCGCGGACCGCGGTTACCGGCGCAATTTGTGCGAGGCGTTCAAGAATCTCCGGCGTTCCAACATCGCCGGCGTGAAGAATCCTGTCGGATCCGCGGAGGGCGGCAACGGCTTCGGCACGCAGCCGTCCGTGCGTGTCGGAGATTACGCCGAGAGTGATCTGCTTTTTAGTCGCCAAATTCGTGACCTCGTCGCAGGCTGCTGAAGCGCTTGCGGAACGCTCACCGACTCCCGCGCAGTTCTAAGGCTATACTGCCGAGAAGGTTCGAGAAAGAATGTCTGCCCCCCCAAACCTCGAGGAAGTGCTGCGGCGCTATTGGGGATACCACGCGTTTCGCCCCAGGCAGGAGAGCGTCATCCGCAGCCTGATTGCGGCCCGCGACACTTGCGTTGTTATGCCCACCGGGGGCGGAAAGTCGCTCTGCTACCAGCTTCCGGCGGTCATTTCCGGAAAGACGGCCGTGGTGGTTTCTCCGCTGATTGCATTGATGCAGGACCAGGCTGCGCAGTTGGCGCAGATGGGCATTCCTGCGGCGGTGATCAACAGCTCGCAGAGTCCGCCGGAGCGAAGGGCGGTGATGGAGAAGGCTGCACGCGGAGAATACCGGCTGCTTTATCTTTCTCCGGAGCGGTTAGCTGCGGGAAATACCTTCGAATGGCTGGGCAAGGTCCCTGTCGGTTTCTTTGCGGTCGATGAAGCGCATTGCATCTCCGAGTGGGGGCACGAATTCCGGCCGGACTACCGTCAGTTGAGCCGGTTGCGCACGAGTTTTCCGAAGCTTCCGATTGCGGCGTTCACGGCGAGCGCGACGCAGCAGGTGCGGCACGACATTCTGAAGCAACTGCAGATGCGATCGCCCGATTGTTATATCGCCAGTTTTCACCGAGGCAATTTGCGCTATGCCGTGCATGAGTGCGAATCGCGAACGCAAATGGAATTGCTGAGCCGCGCGTTGCGGCATTACGCGGGGGAAAGCGTGATCGTGTATTCGCCGACCATCCGCAGGGTGGAAGAAACGGTTGAATACCTGGAGGAGAGCGGGATTGCGGCGATTCCTTATCACGCAAAGATGGAATCGCAAATGCGCCGGCAGAATCAGGAGCGCTGGATGTCGGACGAAGTGCGCGTGCTGGTGGGCACGATTGCGTTTGGCCTCGGCATCAACAAGCCGTCGGTGCGGGCGGTGATTCACCTGTCGCTGCCCAAGTCAATCGAGCAGTATTACCAGGAAGCGGGGCGCGGAGGTCGGGATGGCCGTCCGGCGGATTGCGTGTTGTTGTGGCAAAAACAGGATCACGTTCTGCTGGATTATTTCATCCGGCAGATTTCGGATGAAGCGGAGCGGGAGCGGTCGTCGGCGCGGAAACGCGTGATCAGCCGGTTTGTGGACTCTTCCGGCTGCCGCCAGCGACAGATCTGCCAGCATTTTGGCGAGACTCCGCGATGGGAACGCTGCGGCAACTGCGACAATTGCGGCGGCAAGCCAGAGTGGCTGAGCAAGGAGGTCGCGCCGTTTCCGACGCAGCGCGCGCCTTCTGAAAAGAGCCGCAAGCGGGAAGCGGCGCGGACGGAAGCCGATCCGGCGCTGGCGGAATATCTGCGCGAATGGCGACGCAGCATGGCGCGGGAAAACAAAGTGCCCGCGTACATCATTTTGCACGACAGCACGCTCGAAGAGCTTTGCCAGCGTCGGCCAACGAATCTGGCGCAGTTGCGGCAGGTCGCGGGAATCGGCGAGAAAAAAGCCGAGCTGTATGGCGCGGAGATTCTCCAGGCGCTGCGAAATTTTGGCGAGGGAGCGCGAGCGGCGCCGGCGGTCTCCAAGGAACCGGCTCCAGCGGAGCAGACGCTGCTGCTTTTGAAAGAAGGGCGCAGCTTTGAAGAGATCGCGCGCATTCGGGCGCGGCTGGTGTCGACGATCGCATGCACGGTGGCGAATCTGGTGGAAACGCGGCAGGTGAAACTGGATCCAAAGTGGATTTCGCCGGATGCGCAGCCGCTCATCGAAGCGGCTTGCCTGGAGCGAGGCGTCGAAAAGCTAAGAGACATTAAAGAAGCGGTGCCGCCGTATGTGAGTTTCGAGGACATAAGGCTGGTAGTGGCGCATCTGCGCGCGGAAAATCGGATTGCGGCGAAGACGGAGTAGCAGTTTGTGGTCGCGGCAAAATGCAGATCCCCCGCTTCGCTCGGGATGACGAATTTGAGTTGGATGACGAATCAGCTTGGGATGACGAGTCCGAAGTTCGTTCGTTCACACGCCCTTGGCGGCCGGATCCCAGATCAGTTTGTGGATTTGCAGGCTGAGGCGTACGGGAATGTCATCGGCGAGAATCCATTGCGCGAGTTCCTGCGGGTCGAGAAGGCAGTGGGTGGTGTCGCGCGCGCCGGAGGCGGTTTTGTCGAACGCGGGCGAAAATAAAATGGCGTGAACGCGCTGATCCAGATCGTGACGAAGGATGAAGTCGCGGGCAAATTCGTAGTCCGCGCGGCCGGTCAGAACGAATTTGAGTTCGTCGTGCGGCCGCAGGGCCTGGAGATTTTCGGGCGCAAAGGTATCTGGAGCGCCCGAGTGCGGGCACTTCACGTCCACAATTTTGACGACTGATTTCGGAACCCGAGCCAGCGGACGTTCGCCGCTGGTTTCGAGAAGCACCTGATAGTCGGCGTCGATGAGATGCTCCATCAGCGGGATGACTTCTCGTTCCTGCAACATGGGCTCACCGCCGGTGATTTCGACGAATCCGCCGGAGGGACTCAGCCGCGCGATTTCCGCGAGCACCTCTTCGAGCGTCATCTTGCGGCCGCCGTGAAAGCTGAATTCGCTGTCGCACCAGGAGCAGCGCAGGTTGCATCCCGTTAAACGCACGAAGACGCACGGCAGACCCGCATAGGTCGATTCGCCCTGCAGCGATTTGTAGATTTCGTTGATCTGCATGGGATGCTGGCAGCTGTCAGTTCTCAGTTTTCAGTTAAACCGGACTAAGAATCATTCGGAGTATCGTGCCGTGGTCACATCGGTCTCGAAAACGGTGACGTCTTTTACCCGGACCCGGCCGTTGGTTACGCTTTTCAGGCGGACGTTGGTTTCGTCGTAGAAATATTTCGCGAGATTTTCCGCGGAAGGGTTAATCACGGTGAAAGGCTCGATGTCGTTGATCATCTGGTGATCGAGACGGTCGATGGCGTGCTTCATGACGTCCTTGAGGTCTTTGAAATCGAGCAGCAGGCCGGCTTTGTCGAGTTCGGCGCCGGCCAGGGTCACGCGAATCTTGTAGTTGTGGCCGTGCGGGTTCTCGCACTTGCCTTTGTAGTTGCGCAGGTAGTGTCCTGCAGCGAATGTATCTTCCACGGTTACTTCGTACATGAAATCAGGCGCCCTCGGCTGGGTTTATTGTACCTGTCGAAGCCCCGGCAGACATACTTCGGGCGGGGCAAGCAGGTGGCCAGCTATCTGGGGTTGATTCCGCAGGAGCATCGCTTGGGCTTGATTGGCGAGCGATCGAGGACTCGTGCCTTATTCCAGCGCTTCCGGCTCAAGCGAAATGTTCTTCTCGCCCTGGGCGCGCTTTTCCCAGTACTTCTTCACCCAGGCTTCGTAGCTCTTGCCGGCGGCGGTATCGCGTCCAGTAAAGGCGATGGCGGCAACCTCGGAGTACGGAATCATGGGGCGCTCATTGCTGTTCGCAAGCATGAGGCGCACGACGGAGTTTGCCAGCGTAGGGCCGATGCGGCGGTCGAAAAGATACCCCGTGCTCTCCGAACCATCTTTGCGCGTGATCGTCACGTCGCCGCGATAGTCAAATGCCTTTTCAATGACGGCGCGAATATCGGCTTCGGTCGCAAGCTGCGGAATCCATCCCTGCAGATTTTCGCGCTCAAATCCGGGGACCACTTCGAGTTCGTCGCTCTTGCGCAAATCGCCGGTGTGAAGACCGCTGCCGCGCGGAGCCGCTACTACTGTGGAATTGTGCGCCGGCGCCGGATCGTGCCCATGTTCCCGCCCGCTCACACGTGGCTCTCTTCTGTCTGCGCCTGAGAAGCGGCCGCGCCGATGTGGTCAATCTGAACCAGCGGATTATAAGAATGAACCGGCCGCACCTCGCGACTCAGATCGTTGAGCGCGTCCTGGTCGCGATAGAGCGAGAATGTCGCTTTCACTGTATCCACGAATCCGCGCAGCGAGCCGAACGTATCATCGACCGACGAAGGTTCGTAACCGCAATGCACCATGCAGTTCGCGCATTGCGGATTGCCCGACTCGGTGCCGTAGCTTGCCCACTCAGTCGTTTCCATCAATTCTTTAAAAGACTCGGCATAGCCATCCTGCAGCAGGTAGCAGGGCTTCTGCCATCCGAAAATGTTGTAAGTCGGCATGCCCCAGGGCGTGCATTGATAGTTGCGCTTGCCCATCAGGTATTCCAGAAACAGCGGAGACTGGTTAAAGCGCCAGCTCTTCTTGCGATTCGATAGCATGGCGCGGAACAACCGCCGAATCCGCGCACGCCCCATAAAGTGCTTCTGGTCGGGAGCCTTGTCATACGAATAACCGGGCGAGAGCATCATGCTCTCGACGCCCGCATCCATCATCTCGTCAAAAAATGCGCGCACGCTCTTCGGATCCGCGCCATCGAACAGCGTCGTGTTCGTGGTCACGCGAAAGCCGCGCTTTACGGCCTCGCGGATGCCATCGACGGCAATGTCATATCCGCCTTCGCGGCACACCGAGAAATCGTGGTGCTCTTTCTGCCCGTCCACGTGCACCGAAAAACTCAGGTATTTGCTGGGCTTGAACAGGTGCAGCTTTTCCTTGAGCAGCAGGGCGTTCGTGCACAGGTAAACATATTTTTTGCGGGCAACCAGGCCCTCGACAATCTTGTCGATCTGCGGGTGCATCATGGGCTCGCCGCCCGGAATCGACACGACGGGAGCGCCGCATTCATCCACGGCTTTGAAGCAATCTTCGGGCGAAAGGTCTTTTTTCAGGATGTGCGCCGGATATTGGATCTTCCCGCATCCCGCGCAAGCCAGATTGCAGCGAAACAGCGGTTCGAGCATGAGCACCAGCGGATAGCGCTTACGTCCCGCCAGCTTCTGGCGCAGAACATACGACGACACCGCCCACATCTGTGAAACAGGACCTGGCATCACCCCTCCGGGAAGGATTCTCTACCTATGATACCGGATTTGGTCCCGTCGTTGCTCGTTACCTGTATATGGCTCTGGCGCAGCTTCGAGGGCCGTCCTGGCCGAGCGCTTTGCTCTTAGCTGCGCCAATTCGTGCGGCGAGTCGCGGCATGTCGCGGCGTCGAGCCCTCAATATAAAAAGCTCCGTATCACGCTGCGGAAGAAGTCTTTTCGCAGGGCAGCATTCCCCCCAGCGGCTGGAAGCCGCCGTTGAGGGGGCGGTTTTACGGCACGAGTGGAACTCGTGACTTGCCCAAACCGGCGCGAATCGGAGTTTTTCCGCAGCCTGCTACGGAGTCACCTCGAACACCACGCCGCCACCGTTTGATCCGCCATTCGCGGTTGTGCCGTAGAGATTGCCTGATTTGTCCATAATCAGGCTGCCATATGGCTGAGATCCGTCAGCGCCGTTGAAGCTCCAGAGGATTTTCTCTCCGCCGAATCGCTCGAAAACCGTCCCCGAGTTGTACTGGCCTCCCGCAGTCGTCGTGCCGTAAATCTCCTGAAACTCGCCGGACAACAGAACTCCAGCATAAGGATTGCTGCCATCCTTGCCGCGCGACGTTTTTTGCTGCGGTTGTTGACGCTTCTACGGAATTACCTCGAACACGACGCCAGTCCCGTACGTTCCGCCATTCGAGGCCGTGCCATAGAGGTTTCCTGCGTTGTCCAGTATCAGGCCGGCTTCCGGATAGTTTCCGTCCGTGCCATTGAACGCCCAGAGCACCTTCTCCTTATACCAATCCTTCCCCGCTTGCGGAGAGAGCTCAAAAACCGTTCCGTCGTTGTACTTGCCCCCGCTGCCTGTCGTGCCATAGATGTTCCCGGAGGCATCCAGCACAACCCCCGCGATCGGGTCGGCCCCATCGTGCCCGCCCTTGAAGGAGTGGAGAACCTGCTCCTTCCATTGCCCCTTCTTTTTTCCCGTGGTTATTGGAATGAGCTTGTAAACAATCCCGTCGTTATAGGCGCCGCCCGACGAACTTGTCCCGTAGAGATTCCCCGCCTTGTCGAACACGGGTGCCGTATAAGAACTCATGCCGTCCTTCGGAGCGCCGGTAAAGGTGTGGATCACCGTCGCATTCCACCCTCCATTGTCGTTCCGCGACAGCTCGAACACGGTCGTGGGCGTCGTGCCGTAAAGGTTTCCAGCCGCGTCCATGGTTACCCCCTGGCTGGTCGCTGCAACATACAGCACCTGGTAAGTCCAGTCGCCGTTCGACGGGCTCACCTCGAAGACGCTTCCCGGTGATTCGTATTCTGAATTGGTTCCGTAGAGATTGCCTGCCAGGTCCATGACAAGCCCGGTTGATGGATGATCGCCATTGCCTCCATAGCCAAAGCTGTGCAGGATGCTTACCTTCCAGCTCTCTCCCACGGGACTCAGTTCAAACACGGAGCCCGCGTTATAGTCGCCGCCAAACTCCGTCGTCCCGTAGAGATTTCCTCCGCTATCGAATATCAACGGAGCGCAGAATGGATTCGCCCCATCGGGTGGCGCGGCGAACGTGTGGAGCACGGTCTCTTTCCAGGTTCCGTTGCCGTTCGGCGAAATCTCGAACACCACTCCACAGCCATAGCCGTTCCACCCTGGGCAGGACCCTCCCACGACGGTCGTGCCATAGAAGTTGCCGGATCCATCAGCCACCAGGTTCGACGTGGGATACATGCCGTCGGCGCCGCCGGTAAAGTTGTAGAGCACGATCTCGGTCTGCCCCTGCGCGGGTTGCGCGCTGATCAGAAGCAGGAGCGCCAGAATCACCAGAGTCAGAAAGCCGCCGAGGATGGCGGCTGCCAGTTTCGTCGAGACGAATTTCGGCTCGACATCGAAAGTGTCTGCGCGACTTCTCGTTTTCATTCCCAGCAAATGCATAACCTCCTCCTTAAATCGATCGGTTCGTTGTCGTCACCCCCGTGAAAGTGAATTTCCCAAACGCCTCTCGAGAGGCGTCTGGATTGAAGAAACTTGCGCGATCTCCGGTAGACTACGGAGTAATTTGATACACGGCTCCAGCTCGATAATTTCCTCCGCCAGAGGTCGTGCCATAAAGAATGCCCGCGCTATTGAGAATCAGCCTGCCCATCGGCACGCTGCCGTTCGCGCCGGTGAAATAGCTCAGGATTTTTATCCGGTAAGCGGCCTTGCCAACGAGGGCCAGCTCATACGCCGTTCCGGCGTCCGTCTTGAAGCCGCCGATCGTCGTGCCGTATAGGTTCCCGGCCGGGTCGAGCACCACTCCCGCGTAAGGATAGAGTCCGCCTTTGCCGCCTTTGAACGAAAACAAAAGTTTCTCGGTCCACCCTTTTTTCTTGCTATAAGTCAACTTGTAGATCGTTCCCGAGGCCTGCAAGCCGCCATAAAAAGTCGTGCCATAGATGTTGCCCGCTTTGTCGAGCGCGACCGTTCCGTCGGGACCGTAGCCGTCTTTCGTTCCACCATAAAAGGTATGGATCACGGTCGGCGTCCAACCACCGGAGCCGTTCGGCGACAGTTCAAACAAGGTCATTCCACCGACGGCAAAAATGTTTCCAGCCCCATCCATCGTCAACCCCTGGGCGCCGCTGTAGATGATCTGCTCGGTCCAGCCATCCGGGGATGGGCTCAACTCAAAAACGACTCCAAGCCCGTTGCCGCCATGGGAGGTCGTACCGTAGAGATTGCCGGCGGGGTCCATGATCAATCCATTTTCGGGATTCGCCCCGTCCGTTCCGCTGGCAAAACTGTAGAGGACCGTTTCGGTCCAGTTTGGTCCAACCGGAGACAGTTCGAACACGACGCCGTATCCGTTCGCGCCGCCCTGGTAAGTCGTTCCGTAAAGATTTCCCTCACTGTCTACGATCAACGGGCCGATCGGATACGCGCCGTCGGTTCCACCAGTGAAGCGGTAGAGCACGTTCTCGGTCCATCCTCCGCCGACGTTCGGAGACAGCTCGTATACGGTTCCATAGCCATAGGTCAAATATCCGACGCCACCGTTTTCGGTCGTCCCGTAAAAGTTGCCAGCGGCATCGGAGACCAGCCCGGATTGCGGATACGCGCCATCCGGGTATCCGTTGAAGCTGTAAATCACGGTCTCGGTTTGCGCCTGCGCCGGAGACGCGGATAACGACAGGGCAGAGAATAAAGCCAGGATCAGAGCGGTCTGGACAAAGGTGTACGCGTGCTTCGCCGAAGCGCGTCTCGGCTCGGCAAGGGTAAAATTCCAAGCGCCTCGCACTCGGGCGTTCGTTGCTGAATCCATAGTCCCCTCCTTCAAGCTTCAGTTCTTGTGGGCAGCCGTCGGTAAGGTGGATTTGCGAAATTCAGCGGAGCTCTGTTGAATTCCGAGTCTCCTGCCTGCAGTCGGGGGATGGTTGTACAGGCTACTAGATCGCTTTCCGCACTTTCTGTCAGTGCGTCCAGTCACCGGGGGGTGTGATTGTAGAGATGCACCGGTTCGCGCCTAACTGGCCTTGGCCAGCTTGTTCATCTCATCCATGGTGCGCGCCAGAATCTCGTTGGGAGACCCCTTGGCAACGACCGGCATCAACACTCCTAGATTCTTGTAGAACTGGATGAGGGGCGCCGTGCTTCGTTCGTAAGCCTCCAGGCGCACCGTGATTGCCTCGGCACGGTCGTCCTCCCTCTGAAACAGGTGGCCGCCGCAGCGATCGCATTCTGAGTCGACCTTGGGCGGTCTTTCTTTCACGTTAAAAACCGCCTTGCACTTTTCGCAGGTGCGGCGGCCGCTCAACCGCTGCACGATTTCCTCCACCGGCAGTTCGTAGTTGACGACCGCGGTGAGCGCGAGTCCTTCTTTTTCCATCAGGCCTTTCAGCGATTCGGCTTGCCCGAGCGTGCGCGGAAATCCGTCAAGGATAAACCCGTTGCAATGCAGAAGGCAGTGGCTGCGCTCGCGCACCATATCCCAGACGGTGGAGTCGGGCACCAGTTCCCCGCGCCGCATATATTCGACCGCCGCCTTCATTGCCGGCGACTGCTCGCAGTCGCGCCGCTTGCTGGCCGCTCGAAACACGTCTCCGGTGGAGAGATGGCAGGCCTGCAGCCGCTCGGTGAGAAGTTCCGCTTGCGTACCCTTGCCCACGCCCGGGGCTCCCAGCAGCACCAGCCGCCACGGCGCCGGGCACTCAGCCGGAGGAAGTGAACAATGAATCGAAGAATCTGCCGAAGGGCCTTGCAGCCACTGAATGCGGTCGTTTTTCACGGGTGCGTTCATGCTTGGCAGTTTACCCAGCAGTCTGGCGGTTGCAGTGACGGAAATCACACAACGCTGATCGGTTTGTCGAGGTCGCAGGAGGGAAAAACTTTGCATTATGGCAGCGAAGAATCCAACGATCCGGCAAAGGCCGCGGCTGCCCTCCTTCGCTATGCCATCGCCGTCCGCCGCATCCCCGAGGTGCGCTGGGCACGCGCCGCGTTTCTCGGTCGAGCAATTCACAGGACGTTGGAGGAGTAGCGAGGACAGGTGGACACACTCTGAGCAAGGAGGGGCTGTCGTAATCGAAGTTCAGTGGTTCGATCTATTTCTGCAGCGACTCCAGCGTTCTTTAGTCCGTGCCCCAGATTTCTCCGATCACTCGCTGAAAATTTGCGCCCAGAACTTTCTCGATCACCGGCGACGGCTGCCCCCGCTTAGCCAGTTCGCTGGCGATGATTTCCATGTGATCGGGCCCGTTGAGGTCGGGGACATAAGGATAGCGGTCTTCGCCGGGAGCGCCGATGCCGAGCTTCTTTCTGCGCGCGATGTCCTGATCGAACGCGGCTTTCTGTTCGGCGGTCAGCACTGTTTTCTGGATCGAGCCATCCGAACCGATGCCCACGTGATCGGCGCCACAGACGTTGATCGCGTGCACGACGTGATCCAGCACATGTTCGCGCGTAGGTAGGGTCGGCGATGCTACGACGTAGGGCATCAGATAGACGCCGAAATAGCCTCCGCGATCGGCCAGCGCTTTAAGAATTTCATCGGGCTTGTTGCGGGGATGAGCGTACACCGCCGCGCATCCGGAATGCGAAATCAGAACGGGCTTCGCCGATGCGGCAATGCCCTCGGAGGTAGTGCGGTATCCGCTGTGGCTGAGGTCGAGGGCAACGCCCAGCTCGTTCATCTTCTTGACTGCAGCGACGCCCGCTTTGCTAAGCCCGGCGTTGCCCGGTTCGAGGCAGCCGTCGCCAAAGATGCTGCGGTTGTTATAGGTGAGCTGCATGATGCGCACGCCCAACTGGCGGAACATCTCGATGCGCTCGGGCTTCTCCTCGAGGAACGCCGTGTATTGAAACCCGGGCATGAGCCCGATTTTGTTTTCGCGCTTGGCGCGGGCGATGTCGGAATAGCGGCGCACGATCAGAAAAACTTCAGGATGCTGGTCGACGAGCGATTCCAAGGCAGCGATGTTTGCCACCGTCCCCTCGAAGGTTGGGTCGGAGATCGTGAAATTAACCGCCGTAATCCCCGACTGACGCACTGCGGCAAGAACATCGGGCGTGAGCGGCGCGTCTAAGTCGATCAGCGGTGAGCAGAGAGAATCGACGACGACCGCTTTTGAGTACAGCGCGGCGATGGGAGGTGAAATGCTCTCCCCTGAGTCGCCGAACACGGCGGCCAACAGGCGCGGCCGCAGCATAGCCGCGGCGGATACCTTGACCACGCCGAGATTAAAGTCGCGACGACGCACGATTGGCTCCTGCCGGATTCTATCTGATTACCTTCGTACAATCCCGGTCGTGTCCGATGGAACCTCGCCATGCCCTGGGTACGGGGGGTAGGCTGGGGGGTGGGGAATCCTTGTGACCACAGATGAAGAACTAAGTCTTCTCGATCAGCAACTGCGGCGACTGAAGATCGAGTACGAGATTTTCTTCAACAATCCCACCAAACGGCCTCCCACTGACATTGAGTGGAAGGTGACGTCCCTGATTCGCAAGTTCAGCGACGGGGCCCGGCTCAGCTTCTCGCAGCGCTTCAAGTACAACGAAATGGCGCAGCGCTACGCCGTGCAAAGCGATCTGTGGCGCAAGAAAATGCGCATCCGCGAAGAGGGTTACCGCAAACCTTACGACGCCATGCTCTCGGTGCAGGGCGTGCGCGTGCCCGAAGAGCGCGCGGTCAAACATCATCCTGTCTACGGCCTGGTTCGCCCGGAACATTCTGCCGATGGGGCGGATGGGAGCCGGCTTTTTTCGGTGCAGTGTTCAGGCGCTTTATCGGAGCGAACGCAAGTCGAGTCGCTCTACAAAGCGCTCGCCGAAGCCAAGCAGAAGGCCGGCGAACCGGTCTCCGGGAGCCTCGATTCTTTTGCCACATTCGTGAGAAAGAAAACTGGTGAAATCCGCAAGGAGTTCGGCTGCGATAGCGTGGTCTACTCCGTCGAAATCGAGGACGGCCACGTCAAACTGAGGGCGAAGGCGAAAGCCTAGCAGCGGTTGCCAGTAGTCAGTAGCCGTTGCCAGTAGCCCCAAATCCCCAAATCCAAAGACCGAATCGACGACTTTTCGCATTGCGCACGAGTAACGGCCAAAGCGGCTAGACTGAAAACTGGCAGCTGGGTACTGGCAGCTGGGTACTGTCTCTAACTGCTAGAATTTCCCTTCTCTGAATTCTCATCCGCATCCGAGGCCTCATGTCTAAGATCCAGCGTGCCATTCTCAGCGTTACCGACAAATCCGGACTGGTAGATTTCGCCCGCCAACTCGCCGCTTTAGGTGTCGAGCTAGTTTCCACAGGAGGCACGGCCAAACTCCTGCGCGAGTCTGGCATCACTGTAAAAGACATTTCCGATTTGACCGGATTCCCGGAAATGCTCGACGGGCGCGTCAAGACGCTCCATCCCAAGGTTCATGGAGGCATCCTGCATCGCCGTGATGACAGCGCTCATCGCGCCGCAGTCGCCCAGCACAGCATCCCCGCCATCGACATGGTCGTCGTTAACCTCTATGCCTTCGAGAAGACCGCCGCCAAGCCGGGAGTGCACTTCGAGGAGCTGATCGAAAATATCGATATCGGCGGCCCGTCGATGATCCGCTCCGCCGCAAAGAATTTTCAGGACGTCGCCGTCGTCACCTCGCCCAGTGATTACGCCACCATCGCCGATGAGATGGCTCGCTCCGCCGGAGCGCTCTCCAAAGAAACCAAGTGGCGGCTGGCGCAAAAAGCATTCGCTACAACCGCAGCCTACGACTCCGCCATCGCTTCCACGCTGGAACGCGTGGGCAACGACTTTGCCCTTACGTCGGCCCAAGGCTTCCCCCAAACTCTGCGCCTCTCCTTTCAGAAAGTGTTGGACCTGCGCTACGGAGAGAATCCGCACCAGCAAGCGGCCATGTATGCCGACAACTCGGGCCAGGGTGTGGCGCACGCGCGCCAGTTGCAGGGCAAGGAGCTTTCCTACAACAATATCGTCGATCTGCAAGCCGCCTGGGATCTGGCGCAGGAATTTGACGAGCCTGTTTGCGCCATCATCAAACACACCAACCCCTGCGGCACCGCGACCGGAAAGACTCTGGCCGAAGCTTACCTGCGGGCTCTCGAATGTGATCCCGTCTCTGCCTTTGGCGGAGTCATCGGAGTGAATCGTCCCGTCGATGCCGCTGCCGCCATCGAAATGGCCAAACTTTTCTTGGAAGTCATCGCGGCACCCGCTTTCGACGAAGCCGCCAAAGCAACCTTTGCCGCAAAGAAAAACCTGCGCCTCGTCGAAGTCCCCGCCGGACAGCCGCGCTGGGTTCTGAAGAATGTCTCCGGAGGCATGCTGGTTCAAGATAGCGACCTGCGCCAGTTATCCGAGGCCGATTTAAAGGTTGTCACCAAGCGTGCGCCCACGGCCGAAGAAAAACGCGGCCTGCTCTTCGCCTGGAAAGTCTGCAAGCACGTGAAATCGAACGCCATCCTCTACGCCCGTCTGCATGAGGGTGAGGGCCAAACCGTAGGCGTGGGCGCCGGGCAAATGAGCCGAGTCGATTCGTGCAAGATCGGAGCGATGAAAGCGCAGTTGCCCTTGCAAGGCGCCGTCGCCGCCTCCGACGCTTTTTTCCCTTTCCCCGACGGCGTCGAGGAAATCGCCAAAGCCGGCGCCACCGCCATCATCCAGCCCGGAGGCTCGGTGCGCGACAACGAAGTCATCGCGGCGGCTGACCGTCTGGGCCTAGCCATGATCTTTACCGGCGTGCGGCATTTCCGGCACTAGATTGACGTTTCTTGACACTTGGCGTCCGAAGCCCCTGTACTACCGGCTTTAGGCCAGCCCGCGCTTTCTCTCCGCCCGAATGCCCCTCCAAGGGTAGAATAAGAAAATCCGGATGGCCGCGGATCAGCATCCAACCGAAGTGTGGCTGCACCAGAGGTTTGCAGGATTATTCATGAAAAAGCCGTTTTTCGTAGCTAGTGTCGTGCTTACAGCTTGTTTTTTGCTGGCGCAGAGCGCAGTGGCTGGCGTTGGGGCTCAGGATAAAGATAAGTCCGCTCATGCCGAGGAATCCTCCGCTGCCGGCACGCAGCCGGCCGCCAAGAGCAAAACGCCCGACCGCGCCGCCGCGTACTACCACTTTGCCCTCGCTCATATGTATGAGGAGCAGGTGGCCACCTACGGCCGCAGCGAATTGGCCAACAAAGCCATCGACGAATACCGCGCTGCCATCGAGGCGGACCCGACCTCCGCCTACCTGACTTCCGGTCTCGCCGAACTCTATGCCAAGACCGGCCGGATTCGCGATGCTGTCGTTGAGGCGCAAGACATCATCAAGAAAAATCCCAACAACCTCGAGGCTCGCCGCCTGCTCGGCAGAATCTACCTGCGCTCGCTCGGCGACATGCAATCGGGCAGCGGTTCCGAGAGTGTCTTGAAGCTGGCCATCGAGCAGTATGAGCAGATTGTTCGCCTGCAGCCTGACAGCATGGACGATCACCTGCTTCTCGGCCGCCTCTATCGTCTCAACAACGATCTGCAAAAGGCCGAAAGCGAATTCAAGATTGCCGTAAAACTCGCGCCCGACTCCGAAGAAGCCGTCACCACACTCGCCTATCTCTACAACGAGCTCGGCGACACCTCGCGGGCTACTCAGGTGCTCAGCGAAGTCCCCAGCGCCGAGCGCTCCGCCAAGCTTTATTCCGCTCTCGGTTATACCTACGAGCAACAGAAGCAATATAAGGAAGCCATCGACGCCTACCGGCATGCGATTGAAATGGATCGCGACAATCTCGACGCCATCCGCGGCCTGGCGCAGAATCTGCTGAACGACGGCCAGGCCGACGCCGCTCTCGAACAATACAAGGTCATCGCCGACGCCAACCCGGAAGACGCGCAAACCTTTGTCCGCATCGGCGAGCTCTACCGCAAGCAGGGCAAATTCGACCTAGCTCTGGACAATCTGAAAAAAGCCGAGACCATGGTGCCCGACTCGCTCGAGGCCCCCTACGACATCGCTTCCATCTACCAGTCGCAGGGCCGCTACGATGAAGCCGTTCCCATCATGGTCGACCTGCTCAAGAAAACCGAAAAGGCGGACGGCAAGTACTCCAACGGCGAGCGCAACAATCGCGCCGTGTTTCTTGAGCGGCTGGGGACGATCTACCGCGACCAGGGCAACAACCAGTACGCCAACGACACGTTCCGCGAGATCGTGCTTCTCGGCGGCGACGACAACATCGAGCGCGGTTATCAGCAGATCATCGATACCTGGCGCGAAGCCAAGGAATGGCAGAAGGCTTTCGACACCGCCAAGGAAGCGGTGAAGAAGCTGCCCAGCCCGCAACTGAAGATGGTCCTCGCATCGCAGGAAGCGGATATGGGCAATCCCGACCAGGCGCTGAAAGATGTTCACGCCATGCTCAAAGGCGATGCCGACGACCGTGAGATTTACATCCGGCTGGCGGAAATGCACACGCGCCTTCGCCAGTTCACCGAAGCCGAGCAGGCCCTCGATAAAGCCGAGCAGCTGGCGACCAAGCCCGAAGATAAGCGCGACATCTGGTTTTTGCGCGGCGCAACCTTCGAGCGCGCCAAACAGTTCTCCCAGGCGGAGGAGCAATTCAAAAAAGTTCTCGCGGGCGATCCCGAGAATGCTTCCGCCCTCAACTATCTCGGTTACATGTTGGCCGACCAGAACGTGAAGCTCGAAGAAGCGCTCGGCTACATCAAGCGCGCCGTCGATCTTGACCCCACCAATGGAGCGTATCTCGATTCATTGGGCTGGGCGTACTTCCGCCTCGGCAAATACGAATTGGCCGAAGACAATCTGCTGAAAGCTTCGCAGAAAATCAACACCGATCCTACCGTGCACGATCACCTCGGCGATCTTTACCAGAAGACCGGACGCCTCAAGCTCGCCGCGACCAACTGGGATCGGGCCCTCGCCGAGTGGAATCGCACCATCGCCGCGGACGTGGATCCAGCCGACCAGGCCCGCGTTCAGAAGAAGCTTGATTCCGCAAAAATGAAGCTAGCCAAAGAAGAGGGCGCCAAGCAGTAGATGTAATCTTTCACCGCCGAGACGCCGAGTTCGCCGAGAAATTCGAAGGGCTGCCGGATGTGTGACCTTGCGGGCTCTGTCGTGTAAGCTTCTGGTTTGCTCGGCGCCCCTCTGTGTCTCGGCGGTGAAGTAGCCCGTTTCGCTGCTAAACTCTTTTCATGCTCGCCGACTACGCGGTCCGCGTCGAAAACTCCCGCGGACGCCGCCACCCCGAGCCTCCCCATCCCTACCGCAACGACTTCCAACGCGACCGCGACCGCGTCGTCCACGCCCGCGCTTTTCGACGCCTTGAAGCGAAAACGCAAGTCTTCACCCGACGCTACTCCGACCACTTCCGCAACCGGCTGACCCACACCATCGAGGTCGCGCAGATCTCTCGCACCATTGCCGCCCAGCTCGGACTGAACACCGAACTCGTCGAAGCTCTAGCCCTGGTGCACGATCTCGGCCATCCACCCTTCGGCCACTCTGGAGAAAAGGCGCTCGACTCGGCCATGCGCCAGCACGGGCTCTCATTCGATCACAACCTGCACGCGCTTCGCATCGTCGAAGACTTCGAACTCCGCTACGCGTCGTTTCGCGGATTGAATCTCACCTTCGAAGTCCGCGAAGGCATCATCAAGCACTCGCACGATTACGACGCGCAAGAATATCCCGAGCTTACTGAATATCTGCTCGATCAGCGCCCGCCGCTCGAAGCGCAGCTCATCGATCTAACTGACGAAATTGCCTACAGCACCGCCGATCTGGACGACGGCTTTGAAGCCCACTTGCTCACCGTCGAGCAAATTGCGGACAGCGTCGATCTGTTCGCGCGCCATTATCACGACGCCAGAAGGCGCTTCCCCAACGCGGCTGAGAAACTAATATTCAACGAGGCACTAAAAAATATTTTCGACGGATTTGTCGGAGACCTGATTACGAACACGGCGCTACGGGTTGAAGCGGCCAAGGTGCATTCCGTGGAAGACATCCGCCGTCATCAAGAGCGGCTCGCCGCCTTCAGCCCGCCCATCGAAGCCGAACGCCGCCGCCTGAAAGAGTTTCTTTACGAAAATCTCTACTACAGCCCAGCGCTGGCCGCCGAAAAAGAAGATGCCGAGCGCATCACCGGAGAACTCTTCGCCCACTGGATGGAAGAGCCCGACGACCTTCCACGCAACTACCAGGAAAAAGCCGCCAAAAACGAGGAGCCGCTCCCCCGCGTCATCTGCGACTACATCGCCGGCATGACCGACCCGTTCATTTATCAGCAGTATGAGAAGTATTGCGGGGAATAACCGCCGAAGAGCGGTAACAATTGGGTTGAAAAACTTAGCTACAACATCTACTCTCCTGTGGGGTTGTTGTTATGGCGATTGCCATTGAGCTAAAAGCCGGCGATGTGCTAGCGGAAGCTGCCGACGTATTGGTTCTGAAGCACGCCCAATCGCTCTACGGGGTCGACAAGACCGTCGTGCGAGCTCTTGAAGACGCCGGCAGACAGATTCGACTCCCGAAACCTTGGGGCTTTCGCTTGGAAGATAGGGCACCCGGCATCGCGGCCTCTCGCGTTCTTTTCGTCGGAGTCCCAGCTTTGCGCGAGTTTGGCTATAAGGAGATACGGGCTTTCGCTCGCAAAGCGCTTACTGCCTTAGCTGGCGAGGCTCCGCAGACGCAACATATTTTATTAACTGTGCATGGACCAGGGTATGGGCTGGACGAGGTTGAGGCATTTGAGGCGGAGCTTGCCGGGTTAGTAGATGCCATTTCCGAGGAGGATCGTCCCGAGGCACTTAAGCGGATAACGATTGCCGAGCGGAATACCGGTCGCGCCAAGCGACTAGCAAGTGTTCTCGACGAGCTGCTTCCGGATCACACGATAGCTACATCGAGGAAATCAGGCTGGGTAAGTAGAACTGTAGCCAGCGAGAAGTTACGTGTAGCGGGTTACACTTCTGACGCGAAGCCTCATGTTTTTGTAGCGATGCCCTTTAGGGATGACATGGACGACGTTTACGACTATGGCATACAGAGCGCCGTCAAGTCTGCTGGTCTGGTCTGCGAAAGAGCTGATCTATCGTCGTTTACCGGCGACGTCCTTGAGTGGGTACGTTCGCGGATTCGATCAGCCTCGTTGGTGGTCGCGGATCTGACAGATGCTAACCCGAATGTTTATCTTGAGGTGGGATATGCTTGGGGGGTCGGTATCCCTACCGTGCTCGTTGTGAAGAGTCCTGATCACCTCAAGTTCGACGTAAGGGGGCAGCGGTGCTTGGTATACAAGAAAATCAAAGACCTCGAAACTTCATTGACAACAGAGCTACAGTCCCTAGGGAGTAACGTTTAATCGCTCGGCCAGGAATTACTTGCTCCACGAAATCCGATACACGCAATTGCCCGCATCGTCACTCAAATACATCGTCCCATCCCCGACAAACACAATCCCCACAGGACGCCCCATCCACCGCCCCTTCTTCGTTTCTCCTGGAGCCAGCCATCCCGTAATAAAATCTTGCGCGCCTCCTACCGGCTGGCCTTTCTCGTCGAGCTTCACGCGTACGACTTTATATCCCGTGGGAACGCTGCGATTCCACGAACCGTGAAACGCCACGAAGATGTTATTCCGATACTCGGCCGGAAATTGCGTTCCTTCATAAAACGCCAGCCCCAGCGGCGCCGAATGCGCCTGCATCTGTACCTTGGGCTCCATCACATTCTTGCAGCGATCGTCGCCTTCCTTGGTGAAGTTGCTATCGGACACGCGATCGCCATAGCAATAAGGCCAGCCCCCATCGCCGCCATTTTTGCCGAGATCGTAGATCGTCTCCGGAGGCAGATCGTCGCCCAGCCAGTCGCGTCCATTCACCGTTACCCAAACCGTGTCGGTCTTGGGATTCACCGCCAGCCCCACCGCATTGCGCAATCCTTTGGCGAAAATCTTCTGCCCGCTGCCATCGGGATTGAACTCCATCACCGTGGCCCGCCGCTCGTCCTTCTCGATGCAGGCGTTGCAACTCGATCCCGCCGAGACATACATCTTGCCGCCGTGAAAAACAATACTGCGCGTGGAGTGCCCGCCCCCCGTCGGCAAATCCGCCAGCTTCACCGGATTCGTCGCCCGCAGGTTCGCTTCGTCCCAGTCGTAGCGCCGCAGCTTGTCGTTCTCGGCGACATACAGCTTGCCTTCATAAAACGCGAGCCCGTGCGGTTCGTTCAGACCCTTCAGCACGACAACCGTTCGCTCCGCCGTGCCCGCATGTTTCGGATCCGGAAGCGCGACCACTTTCCCTTCGCCGGCTTCACTCACCAGCAGCACGCCGCCCGGCGTGAAGACCATCATGCGCGCGCCGTCCACATCGCGAGCGAAAACTGAGATGTGGAATCCGGCAGGCGCCTTCAGTTGAGCCAGATCAAATGGCGTCGTCTCAGCCTGGCTAAGACCGGCAAGCGCGAACATCGCCAGCCAAACAGGACCCCACAAAGACCACCGGTATCGCATCGTAAAACTCCTGTCTCCCAAAGTGCCCGTATTCAGGTGCCTGTCTTTAAGTGGATGACAGGCGCGAGCGATAGGTTGATTTTTTCGTCGTCCACATCGTTGAACGCAAGGGCCGCCCTTCGTCCCACTGCTGCAAAGAAACATCCTCTGCACGCAGTTTTTATACCAGCCCCGCCAAAATTACCGCCGCGAACGGCAGAGTCCGCCTACCCGCAGATGTATAATGTTATTGAAAATAAAGCACTTGCCGTAGGTCGTCCGGGGACGGTCATTTGGCACCTAAACTGTTAATAGATGAGCAGGCCGAGTGCGTGGCCTAATCTTAACGGTAACGCTTTTTTTGAGGCAACGGTTGCGTCGGCGTTAGCCTTCCCGATTGATTGCAACGACGCCAGATATCGCGCCAGCAGGCGCTTCGGAGTGGCTCCCCCACTCCCCCACTTTGGAGGAAGTTAAAATGAAGAACCGCACCATTCTCGCTGTGCTGCTTGCCCTCGTGCTGGCCGTACCCGTTTTCGCGCAAACCAATTCCACCGCCCAGTCCTCGTCGACTGCGGCGCCCGCCACCAGCACTGACACCGCGACCGGCAAGGCTCCGTTGCAGCCCGAGGCTCGCGAAGGTTTCTGGGGACGCGTCAATCCGTTCGCCCGCAAAAAATATGTCGCGCGCCAGACCGAACCGATTCGCGACCGCATCAACGAACTCGATGAACTGACGGCTTCGAACAGCAGGGCGATTAAAGACACCGACGCCCGCGCGCAGCAAGGCATCCAGCTCGCGTCCGCCAAAGCCACTGAAGCCGACCAGCACGCGATCGAAGCCGGCAACAAGGCGCAGGCCGCGCAACAGACCGCGCAGCAGGCCAACACCCGCCTCACCACCGTCGAGCAGGTCGTCACCAATATCGATCAGTACCAGGCCGCGACGCAAACCGAAATCCGCTTCAAGCCCGGACAAACCGTTCTCAGCGAGAACGCCAAGTCCGCCCTCGATGAGATGGCCAATCCGCTGAAGAACCAGCGCGGGTATGTCGTCGAAGTGCAGGGCTTCTCCTCCGGACACGGGCAGGTTGCCATCTCGGAATCGCAAAAGATGGCCGAGTCGGTGGTTCGTTATCTGGCGCTTAACCACGACATTCCGATCTACCGCATTTACCTGGTCGGCATGGGCAATGCGCCCGCTCCTTCAACGGCCGCCGCTGGCGAAGCCAAGCCGAAGCGCATCACGGGTGGGCGTGTCGAAGTCAGCCTTTTGAAGAACAATCTGGAGCAACTCGCGTCGAGCAGCACCACCACATCGACCGACCAAACCAAGTAAGAACACTCTTCCCCAGCAAAGCCTCCCGCGAACTCAATGCGGGAGGCTTTTTATTTGGGATGAATGCTGATGGAGCAACCAGATTGGAATTGCGTTTTATGTTTGCAGGGGCGCTGCGGATTGCTGCAGGATCTGCGCTTTGATATAGCGGGCGAGCGCGTCGCGCTCCTCGGGCGGGCCGCTGACGAATTGGATGCCGTTTCCGGCTTGGGGATGGCAGGTGACGACCTTCCCGGGGATGAGCGGAACATCGGATCCCAGCATTTTCAGTTCCAGGATGGTGCCAACCGGGAGGGGGATCGAACTCTCGACATAGCAGCCGTCGAGGCTGACGTCGGTCGTGGAACCCCGCAGAGGAAAGTTGCTGCCTTCAAAGCGAATTTCAACTGGCACGCTCAGTTTGTGGCGTTCGCGCTTCCTCTTTTCGTACCCCAGACGCAAACTGCCCCAATGCCGTCCCCTGACCTTGATTGGAAACGACAGGTCCTTCATCAAAACGAAGCTGCCGCCACCCATGTCGCGACGGTAGGTCTGCAAAAGAAAGTTTTCGCTATTCCGCGCTGCCCGCAGTCCGGTGCGATCGTCGAAGATACGCCGGTTGCGGCAGTTGGCGTGATTCCACACCGGATCGCTCCCTTGCGGCTTCGAATAGGACCGATTGTGCGTCGGAAGATACCCGTTGCGATCCACGGCAACGCAGAAGGCCACGCGGTTATCGAAGGCCAGCATCGACTCCTGAATTGGTGGGAGCAAGCGATCGGTTAATTCCGTGAACTGCGCTGTGAACTGCTGCGGATCGGTTCCTTCGATGGGCTGGTAGTGTTCATCGAACAGCGCGTCAAGGCTAATCTGACCGCTTTCGAGTGCCTGCTCGAACGCCTCCGCAACCTGGGCGGAAGCTGCTGACAGGGCATCGATGAATGGCGTGTCAGCGGTCTGAAATCCGGCGCTGGCTACCAGATTCATGACGCACTCCGCATTCACCAGAGACCCTTCCACGCGTTCGCAGGCGTGACCCAGATCCGCCGTAACTTTCTTCACACCCTCGAAAAACTGGTCAATCTCCAGAATGACATCCTGACTGAGATTCAGGCTGTCGGTCACCGCCGAGGCGATCGTGAACACTTTGCCCTCGACCGTAGCGACCGCCGAGTGGAAATGCTCCAGCACGCCGCTGATGACCTGGACGCCGTCGTTGACGCCCCCCGCCACTTTGATGGCGGTGCCGCTTTTGCCGATCAACTGCTTAACATTTTCCGAGAGTGAACCAACGGTGTTGTTGATCCCATCGGTGGCCGTGTCGGTTTCACGCGCCAGGTTCTTGACCTCGGAGGCCACGACGGCAAAGCCTCGGCCCGCCTCGCCCGCATGGGCCGCCTCGATCTTGGCATTCAATGCAAGCAGCTTGGTTTGAAGGGCGATCGCCTGGATATTCGTCGACATTCCACGCACGCCCTGCAGCGAGGTATCCAGTGCCCCCAGCCGTTCTTCGATCGCTTGCACTGAATCCACCATCTGGTGGATCTGGCTGAACGCCGCCGACACAGCCTCGATCGACTCGACCGATTTCGCCGAGGCCTCGGTCGCAACCTGGTTGGTCTCTTTCCCCGCAAGCTGAATGGCGCTGAGATCCTCTTTTAGTCTTTCCGCCAGGCTACGCAGCTGGTCAAACACCTTTTGCTGTTGCCGAACGAAACCTACCAGGTCCCGAACGTTACCTGTAATTCCGGCGATATCGAGGCTCAGAGCTTCGACTGTACTCAGGAGTTCTCTGGCGAACTCTCGTTCCTTTGAGTTTTCCAGGGTCTGATGGGGAGCGGCCATATTCTTCTTTCAGCGGATTCCGCGACTGGCGAGATGAGGACTGTACTTCTTGTCGGTGCCTTGAATGTGAGTGAGCAGCCAGTTCTTGAGAAAATTCAAAGTCTCGACGGAAAGGGTTGTGCTTGCTCCCTGCAGGTACTTGTTTTGGATCTCGACGACCTGGTGGGTGAGATCGTCATGGGCTTTCTTGTGAGCTGCAGCGTCCGGGTACCCGGTTTTTGCGAAGAGCTGTTCTTCATTGGCAAAGTGGATCTTTGTATAGTCGATGAGCGCCGCCAGGACGCTGGCCAGCGATTCTTTCCCTTTACCCGTTTGCACGGCGTCATAGAAGTCGTTGAGCAGGCCGACGAGCTTCTGATGTTCCTTGTCGATGGATGCGATCCCGACCGATAGTCTGTCATTCCACGCGATGAGAGGCATAGGCGAACGTTGCTCCTTGATCCCCAATTCAGATTAGCCAAAGATTGGAAGAAGATGATTAGACTTCAGAACAAGTGCAAGTCTCTAGCCAATTCGGAGGACTTCACAAATGCCTTCCATGCCAGCCATGACGGGAGTCATCTGGCGGAGAGCAGAGCCGGGCCGGAATCTCGTTGAAATCCTGCCGCGGAATCGACCGCAACCAACGGATATGATTCCAAGTCTCCGCCGTGCTATTCTCCAACCCGTCATGGAAACTCTCTTCTTCACCCACGCGTCCTCGCCGGTCGGACCGCTCTTTCTCGCTGCATCCACAAGGGGTTTGGTGCGCCTCGAATTCGAAACCCGCATGCAAAAAATCAATTCCGCAACGATTCAACTCCAGGAGTCCGCCTCCGCTTTCGCTCCCTATCTGCGCGAACTTGACGAGTATTTTGCCGGCCAGCGCCGCGAGTTCTCCCAACCGCTCGATCTTCGCGGAACCCCATTTCAAGTCGCCTGCTGGCGCGCCCTGCTCGAAATTCCCTATGGAGAAACCCGCAGCTACCGCGATATCGCCCAGTCCATCGGTCACCCTCGTGCCTGCCGCGCGGTCGGCATGTCCAATAATCGGAATCCCGTCGCCATCATTGTCCCCTGCCACCGTGTCATCGCCTCCAGCGGCTCCCTCTGCGGATACGGCGGCGGCCTCGATCGCAAGCGCAAATTACTCGACCTTGAGCAGGCCGGTCTTCACAAGCAAGAGACCCGCCAATCCGTTCCTTGCCTTCCCCTCGGAATCGGCGCATAATCGCCCCTCACTGGGAGACTTTTTCGTTGCTGCCGCGCATTGAATATTCGCTGACCGTCCCAGTTCCCGTGGATGCCGCTTTCCATGCCTTCCAGAACCTCGAACGTTTGCTCCATCGTGGCATTTACAACGAAGCTTCCTGGATCGAAGGCCAGCCCTGGCAGGTTGGCAGCCGCTTGCGTTATGTCGTCGTTCATCCCGTCGAAACCACGATTTCCGCCGTCGTGAGCGCCATCAGTCCACCGCGCGCCGTGAGCTTGCTCAACCACGCTCTTGGCATTACGGCCGAACAACACGTCTCCTTTGGCCCCGATCTGAAAGGTGGAACGCGGATCCGCATGACCGTCGATTTCCTCGGCAAGTCCACGCAGTTGTCCGAAGCCGATCTCCGCGACGCCATCACCTTTGTCACCCGCGACGCTCTCGATACCGTGGCCACCCTCTGCCGCCAGCGCCCTTCCTCCGCCGCCGGCTAGCCGATTCCTGTAGTGAAGATGCTGTGGTGACGGGCGTCCCGCGCTCCGGCCCTGAGTGGAGTCGAAGGCGCCAGCAGAGCGCAACTCGACCCCCGCTTTCAAATCACTAAACGCTGTCGCAAACTTCCTGTACACTAGCCGCCATCTCGCACCGTGAACGCCCCTACCTCACCCGCGACCTCCGCCGTCCGCAAGGCCAGCCTCTTCTACTTCTTCTTCGTCATGTTCTCCTACACCACCGGAGGCCCCTTCGGACTCGAAGCTATGGTCACCACCAGCGGCCCCGGCATGAGTCTCCTCTATCTGCTGCTCGTACCGTTTTTCTGGTGCATCCCCGTCTCTCTTGTCTCCGCCGAACTCACTACCGCCATGCCCGTCGAAGGCGGCTTCTATCGCTGGAGCCGCGCCGCCTTCGGAGATTTCTGGGGTTTTCTCGCCGGCTGGTGGAACTGGACCGCTTCGTTCCTTCTTGGAGGTTCCTACGCCGTCCTCTTCACCGACTATCTCGCCTACTATTTTCCCGGGATTGCCGGATTCAAGCACTGGCTCGCTTCCTTCGCGCTGATCGCCTTCATCACCTGGGTTAACATCCGCGGCATTCAGATGGTCGGAAAGGCTGCCACTGTTTTCGAACTGCTGATTTTTGTTCCCGTGCTGATCATGGTCATCCTCGGCCTCGCCCACTGGCATCACAATCCCTTCCTGCCCTGGGTACCGCCGCACCAACCTTTTTCCAAGGTCTTCGGAGTCGGATTGGCGCTCGTCGTCTGGGCTTACTCCGGATACGAACAATGCTCCAGCGTCGCCGAGGAAGTCGAGAACCCGCAGCGCACTTACCCGCGCGCGCTAGCCATTGTCATTCCCATTTCCATCGCAACCTTTTTTCTGCCGACGTTCGCCGCCCTAGCCGCTCGCGGCGACTGGCAGCAATGGAAAGACGGCTACTACGCCACCGCTGCCCTTCTCATCGGAGGCCCTTGGTTAGGCGGCCTCATGACCATCGCCGCCATGATCTGCAATGTGGCTCTCCTCAACAGCACCGTCCTCACCAGCACTCGCATGCCGTTCACGCTCGCCGAAGATGGATACCTTCCTCCATTTCTAACCCGCCGTCATCCCCGCTACGGCACGCCCTGGATCGCCATCCTCATCTCCGCAGCCATCTATGCGTCGCTCGCCCTGAACTCTCTCGGAGAACTCATCAGCATCTATGTCTGGCTCCGCGCCGCCACGACTGTGCTCACCGTGCTCTCGGCCTGGGGATTACGCCGCAAGCATCCTGATCTCCCGCGCCCCTTTCGCATCCCCGGCGGCAGCCTCGGACTCTTCTGCGTGATCGCCATGCCGCTCGCCATGACCTACGTCGTCGTCCGCTACAGCGATCCCGTCGCCATGCGTTGGGGACCGTGGGCACTGGCCGCCGGCCCCGTCGTTTATTTCGTGGTCAAATGGTTTGCAAAACGCGCTGCCCAACAAGCGCGGTAGTCGGCCCTGTGATAGCCAAGACGTAAAAGCTGTCGAGATCCCCACTCGAAACTTCACCGGATTGCCCGCGACCTCCATGACAGCGCCGGTCAGCGGCTTGTCGTGATTAACCTGCAACTGAGTGCCCTCGCACAGGGCCTTCGCAGCGCGGCTCCACAGTTCAACGAGCAATTGCAGCAGACTACGATGGCTTGTAGATGAGGCCGATGGCTGCGCCCACGATGACCCATTGAATGAAGTAGGCGATGGACTGGTAGATGGTCAGGGTAAGGCCGATGTTCAGGTTGATGTAGTTGTGAATCGCGAAGGTACAGACAGAGAAAAGGCCAATAAGTGCGCCCAGGTATATGCCTGCCACGATGCCGCCTCCGACCGTATAGATTTTTGCATAGAGGATGGCGACGACCACGATGGCGAGGAAGATCGCGATCATGCCGTAGGGCATCACCTTCATCATTTCGTCCTTGGGACGATAGACGTTGGGGTACTTCATGAATTCAGTCTTCATCGACGGCCATGCAGCGAACATGGCAAAGCCATAGACAAAGTAGGCGACCATCCCCCCGAGGGAGGCCAATGCAAGGCGGGTGTTGTTCACGGTGACTCCTGCTGGAGCGGTTTCTGATTCGCCGGAGAATTCTACATCAGATCGACGGTAGGCAGAGATTGATCGTGTTGTAAGCAGACATAACAACAATAATCGAGTGGGCGATTCTGGCGTATCATGTGCCGAAGCGTGACACATAGGAGGAAAGTATGTCTTACAAAGGACGCCCCGGGTTAAGCTGGTTGAGGATCCTAGCCCTTCTAGCAGCATGTTCCTTAGCATTACAGGCGGCACCGCCCAAGGGATGGTACGTTGCCGGCAGTAAGCCTGCGGAGTATGACTCCGGCATCGATACACAGACTACATTCGATGGTCATCCAAGCGCCTATTTGAAGGCGAAAGTGCCTGGCGTCGAAGGTTTCGGCACGCTCATGCAGGACTTCCGCGCAGACCACTATGCGGGGAAGAGAGTTCGTTTCAGTGCGTTCGTGAAGACCGAGGGCGCACAAGATTGGGCGGGTTTGTGGATGCGCATCGACAAAGGCTCCCAACTACTTGCCTTCGACAATATGCAAGACCGGTCGATCAAAGGGACAACCGAGTGGAAGAAATATGATGTTGTGCTCGATGTGCCGCAAAATGCGAGTGGCATATTCTTCGGTGTTCTACTAAACGGGACAGGCACGGTGTGGCTCAGCAATGCAGAGTTTGAGATTGTGGGCCCCGATGTGCCAGCAACGAATGGAGCAGGACGGTTGAAACCCGATGAGCCGGCGAACTTGGATTTTCAGGACTAATGGCTCGCTGGCGAAATCACGTCGCTTCCATTATCGAAGATCGGCGGCTAGGCCAATTCATAAGTCCAGTTAGTGTAATGGCGATATTTTACTAACGGACTTTCAAAGCCTCGTGCAAGTCCTTTTCGCTGAAAAGCTTGGGCCGGCCCGGTTGCCGAGAAACTGCCCAAAGCACGCGCGGCTCGCTCCAAGTGCTTGATAGCCGAACCCACAGCCCCGCGGCGATCAAAATAAATCCTCGCCCTCGCGTGATGTCTTTTGCCCACCGTTTGCGCTTTCTTCAGTAGAAGGATTTCTCAAGCGAAAGGAGGACACGATGAAAGTCAAGACGAATGTGAAGGCGGGTCCGACCATCCCAATTCCGCCACCGCATGCAGCGAGGTGACGCTTTACGGCCGGGCTCGCAATGAATGGCGCGAGAGTTGGATTCTTTGCTTTCGCGCCATGACGCTTGTCGGTCCATCCGCCCTAACGTCCCGCGTTCACCAGCGACGCCCCTATCACCTCGCCCGCATCGGCTACCTGCGCGAACGCGATGATGCGCAGATTCGCCAGGTCGCTGGTGGATTTCACCTTCACCTCAACCTCCCCATCGAAGTTCTTCCCTTTCTCCACCGTGCCAACCTTAGTTATGCTCTCCGCCACCGCCACATGCCGGATGTCGCGCCCCTTATTTTCCCCGCCCGAAACATGCGACTCCGCGTGATTCAGCGCCACCGCCACAAAAACATCGGCTTTCCGTGTCTTGAAGTCCTCCGGGAGCGCCCCAACATCAAGGTGAATTCGTAAGGTCTTCGGATTCTCTGCAGAAACCGAAGCGACCCGAACCGGAATCTTCGCGCGGCTGCGCGCTCCCTCAATCGCCTTCGCCACCTGCTGACCGTTGCTTCCGTTCAACTGCGTCGCGCCATCCACAACCATTTGGGGCGTGTAGGCGCTGTTTAATCGAAAGCGCCGCGCATAGCCTTCCTGCCGGTCGGTAAAGAGTTTTGATGAGAAGGCGTCCTTCCAACCGTCGTGGTCCCAGTAGTCGACGTGTTCGCCCAGCACGATCACCTGCGCGCCAGCAATCGGTTGTTCGCCATCCAGCTTTGTCAGCAAAGCGTCGGCCGGAGGACAACTCGAGCACCCCTCCGATGTGAACAACTCGACCAGCACCGGTGCGCGCGCATCGGATGCCGGCACATCCGAAGCGCCCACCCACCGGATGCAAAGCAGCGAGACCAAAGCCAACAGAGCGAAACCATTCCATGTTTTCATAGCGACCCCCAATAACAGGAGATGCGCCAGAAGCGGAAAAGTAAGCGGCAAACCACACTTTCTCGGCCGCTCCCGCTAGAATCTCCTTAAGAAAGGTCTGAGTAAGTGTTTGAACGCCTCCGTGCACCCCCGCTAACCCTGTAGTTCAGGGGTTTTCGCTGGCACGTAAGCGGAGGTTCCCTGTCATGCGGAGGATTTTTTCCGAGGACTGCTAAGCTTCTCCATGGAAACCGCTCGCATCGCCGCCCTCCTCGAACCTTTTCTGGACAGGCCGCTCGCGCCATCCCAGCTCGATCGAATATCGATCTACATCGATCTATTGCAGCGTTGGAACGCCCGCATCAACCTGACCGCCATCCGCAACGAAGAAGAAATCGTCACCCGCCACTTCGGGGAGTCCTTATTCCTGGCCCGCCACCTCTTCCCATCCGAAGCCCCGGGATCCGATTCCCTCCCAACCCCGGAGGGCTCCCCTTCCCCGCTCCGATTGGGCGAGAACGTTGGCGTCCTCGACATCGGCTCCGGCGCTGGATTCCCCGCGATCCCTTTGAAAATCTGGGCTCCTTCCATCCGCCTGACCATGATCGAATCGAATCACAAAAAGGCTGCCTTCCTCAACGAAGTAGCCCGAGCACTTACATTCGCGGGCATCAATGTAATCGTCGCTCGGGCCGACGCCGTCGCCGCCGGCCCTCACCCTCCCCAAGCTGACATCGTGACCCTCCGCGCAGTGGAGCGGTTCGAATCGATCCTCCCCGAAGCCGTCTCGTTTCTGGCCCCCAACGGAATTCTGGCTCTCCTGATCACGACCTCCCAAACCTCGAGCCTCACAACCCACACCCAGCTGAAGTGGACCACCCCAATCCATATCCCTAAGTCACAAACGAGAATCTTGTCGATGGGAATTGTCGATAAAGTGGAGTGAGTTAGTCAAAAGTATCGCATATTAGCTATTTAAATCCATTCAAATATGCTTTTTATAGGGCTATAGTGGGAAACATGTTGAATATTCTCATTATGAGAATACTTAAGAAAAAGTGTTTCACGTGAAACACTTCTCTAAATGTCAACCATCCCACGCCCTCTAGGATGACAATAAGGACCACCAAACTCAAGGGAACTGTCAATACCCCATTGCAGCGATTTCTAGCGTAAGTCATTGATAATGATGACAAAATAAAGTCAAAATCCATGTCCAGATGCCCTGACCCGCCTTGATATAATAGAGTTAGGCAGCCGCAGCCCGGGCATTCGGCCTTGGTACTGTCAACTGCCAGTCCTAAATCCCAATAACCCGGTGTTATGTTTCACGTGAAACATAAACTATCAAGACTCGTCATTCTTCCCCCTGGGAGCGCACAATCGTTCGAATGTTTCACGTGAAACACTCGGCCTTAGGCAAAATAATCAACTGCACAGAAAGCTGGCATTGATTTCGCACTCGCCATCGCATATTCTGGGCCGCTGTACGAAAAGACCAAATCATGGGACGTGTCATCGCTGTTGCTAACCAGAAGGGTGGCGTGGGCAAGACCACGACCGCCATTAACCTTGCCGCCTCACTCGCCGCTGCCGAAGTCAACACGCTGCTGGTCGATTGCGACCCGCAATCGAACTCCACCAGCGGGCTCGGCTTAATCAAGAATCCAGAGCGTATCAGCGTCTACGACGTGATGATGGGAGTGGCCTCCGCCGAGGAAGCATTGCAGCTCACCGCGATGGAGCAGCTCTGGCTGATTCCCTCCCACAAGAACCTGATCGGCGCCAATATTGAGCTGGTCTCAGCCGAGCGCCGTGAGTACCGCCTCCGCGATGCCCTGGCCAGCCTGCTCGACCGGTTTCAGTTCATCGTGCTCGACTGTCCCCCGGCTCTCGATCTGCTCACGTTGAACGCCTTGGTGGCCGCCGATGGAGTACTGATCCCGATGCAGGCCGAGTACTTCGCCTTGGAGGGCGTGTCGGAGCTTCTGGACACCATCGAGAGGATCCGCGTCGACCTGAACCCTCGACTGGCCGTGGAAGGCGTGGTGCTGACCATGTTCGATGAGCGCACGAACCTGGCGCAGCAGGTGGCGGACGAGTTGAAGAAGTACTTTGGCGACAAGCTTTGCACCACGACGATCCCGCGGAACATACGGCTTGCGGAGGCTCCCAGCCACGGGCAGCCGGCGCTGGTGTATGACGTGCGCTCGCGTGGAGCCGAGAGCTACATCCGGCTGGCCAAGGAGATTCTGGACCGGCAGGCGAAAGCTGCGAGCGGGCCAGGGGAAGCCGCTTAGATCGATGTACATGAATATTTATGTACATCTATATGTTTTGTGCGCGTCTCTTGGCGAAGCCCAGTGGGCCTTCGCTTCGCATGACAGATCTTTTTGAACAGACTCATTCTTGAGAGGAAAGCTTGATGACTACATTGAACGCAACAGCGGCAAATAAGACGGCGAGCAAGGCGGAGCCGGACAAGGTCAGCGAGAAGATTGCCGAGAAGCGGCGCGCTTTGGGACGGGGGCTGGAATCCCTGCTGCCCGGGCCTCGCGCCGTGGCGGCGGTTCCCAGCCTTCCGCAGACCGCGCGGAACGATGCTGCACCCGCTGTTTCTTCGGCTCTTCCTGCTGCGGCCCATGCGGTTCCGCCCCAGGCTTCGGATGATCTACAACCGGCTGCGCTTCCCGCGATTGTCGAGGAGTTGCAGGCTATGAGTTCGACGCCGGAGGGCGAGCGCACCATTCTTCTTAACCTCGACCAGATCGAACGGAATCCTTACCAGACGCGGACCGAATTCGACCCTTCGGCCCTCGGCGATCTCGCGGGCTCGATTCAGGCGCAAGGAGTCCTGCAACCGATCGTGGTTCGGCCGACGACGCGGCACGGCCTTACGCTGCAAGGAGAGGCCGTTCCCTTCCATGACCGCTACATTCTGATCCTGGGCGAGCGCCGTTTTCGGGCGTCGAGGCTCGCGGGCAAGACGACGATTCCAGCGATCGTGAAACGAGTCTCCGAGCAGCAGGCGGCGGAGATGACGCTGGTGGAAAACCTGCAGCGGCAGGATCTGGACTGCCTCGATCAAGCCGCGGCCTTCGCCAACCTGAGCACTCAATTCCGGCTGACGCAAGACGAAATCGGCCAGCGCGTAGGCGTGTCGCGTGAGCAGGTATCGAATTACCTGCGCTTGCTGAAGCTGCCTCCCGAAGTGCAAGTGGCGTTGCGGAAAAAAGAGCTGACCTACAGCCATGCGCGCTTGCTGCTCGCCTTGGACGACGATGACCAGATCACAAAAGTAGCGCGCGTGGTGATCGCCAAGAAAATGTCGGTAGCGCTGCTGCAGGAACTGGTGCTCGACAGCAAGATGCCACAAGACCCTCCGGACGCCAAGAAGGCGGGCGGGGCGCGATGGGTCGATCCGAATGTGCGTTCCGAACAGCGTTCGCTCGAGGCTATTTTAGGAGTGCGCGTCCGCATCCGCGACCGCAAGGGCAGAGGCAAAATCCTGATTGAGTACGGCACGCTGGAGGAATTTGATCGAGTCGTGAGGATGCTGAAGGGGCATTGAAGACAACAGCAGAAACAGGCTGTGGACCTAATACGGAGCTCTGGTGGTGACTCTACCCTTGCAATACAGTTTCTCCTCGTGCCGGTCATGGAGTCTACCCCTTGCGTCCATCAGCAACCTCACAGAGCCATTTCTCAGCACGCTCGCGCTGATCGGAGGATCGTTGTCTCGGCAACAAGCTCTAATGTTGTTCTTTGCTGCGACGAGGAGACGCGCCATTGCTGTCGCCCCCAGGTTTCCAGGCATCGCGAAGTGCCTAACTCTGTGGAGGCGGATATCCTCGATTTCCCTAGGTCGGTAGCGTTGGTGCCAATCGGCGGTTATGAGGATCCAGCCGCGGGCGCCGACCTTCGGCAAAAAAGCATTGTCAGGAGCTCCCACATTCCCCGCGACATCTTCCTTGTAAATGCGGTAGCGGATTCCCGACTTATGCAGCTCGGCCGTGACCTCTGGGCAGTCCCAGTTTTCGTCGAGGTAGAAAGTGTAGCTACGCTGCCTCTTTGTTGAGGTTTCGCCCGAGTTCCCACTCAATCGCCTCTTTGATCGTTGCCACGGGTCTACCATAGCTATTCGCAATTGACGGAACGGAATCGCCGCCGCGATAGCGGCTGGCTAAGAATCCGGTTGTAATACGTGATCCGGCCAGGACAGGTAGCCCGAAACACACGCCGGGATTGATCTCTATCGTCTGCGGCGGTTGCAACTTCTGCTCTATCTGTTCCCGTTTCGTGTATGGGAACAGACGGCGCGCGACGCCATGTGGATCTCTTTCGACCCGATGAAGGTAGCCACTAATAATGGGCTCCATCTCATATTGTCCCCACAGGGACGCGTTTAGAGGCCTTCCTTTTTTGTAGAAAACGACGTTCGTCCCCTCGGTCCGAATGTCATAATCAGCCAGAGGGTGGCGGGATCTCTCAGTCTGCAATAGAAAATCAACTGCCGACCTGATCCTAGAGGTGTGCACGCCGTAGATCTTCCGCAGACCTTCTAGCACGTACAACTCCACAAGGTTCTTAAAGGAGAGCAGACGCGGGCGATGTGATGCGAGAGTGACGAGCGAGGTCGGTCCCTCCGTCCAATAGACAAGCGTCGAAATAGGCACATGGAAATAACGAACTGCCTCCATTGGAGAGTAGTTCGGGAGCTCCAGCACGTCGTATTTGAATGTCGCCATAACGGACCCGCAAGCATAGTCTAAATCGTAGACTATGTCATTAGGCAATTCCTTCAGTAACACTATATAGATTGCACCTATTTTCAATACGTTACGCCATCGCGACTCTCGTCCGTCCACTCTCGACCGTTGATCGCACCGAGGCAGATTCGTAGATCTGGCGAAGTTGCCGCCTACTTCACATACTCGGGTTCTTTGCCTTTGGACCAGGGATCGTAGGTGGCTACGAAGTGCACGCGTTCGGGGCGGGTGGGGTGGTCGAAGAACCAGACTTTGTCGAAGGTGCTGGGATCGGGATCGGCCAGGTTCATCTCTCCACTCTTTTCGAAGTAGTGGGCGGCGACCTGGTTGGGGTTGGCGACGATTCCGTGGATCACTTCGAGGCCGTAGCGGTCAGCCTCGTGTTCGAAATGGCGGCTGACTCCGTTGAAGGCTGGAGTCGCAAGAAATGCCAGCGCGGTGATGACGAAGAGCAGCACAGGCAGCGAAGCCCAATCCTGCAACGAGCGAATGCCCCACTGCTGGCCCCATCGGGCGAGCATTCCGTTGGAGAGGCGATAGCCCAGGTAGAGCAGGAAGAGCAGAATCGTGGCGTCGATCGTGATCTCTTTAGGGATGTGCAGCAGGACGTAGTGGCCCATCTCGTGTCCGAAGACGAAGAGGGTCTCGGGGATCGTCGCCTTGGCGATGGTGTTGTCCCACACGACGACGCGCTTGGACGCTCCGAAACCGGTGACATAGGCATTCAGGCCGGTCTCCTTGGAGCTGGCGTTCATGACGAACATGCGTTCGGGAGGGATATCCATGCCGCCGCGGTGGACGACTCTTTCCATCTGCTCGAGCAGGACAGGTTGTTCGTTGGCCAGCGGCTTGAAGGTGTAGAACATGGGATCCACGACAATGGGCTGCAGAAAGAAAAGCGCCAGCAGGATTGGGATCGAAGCCAGCCAGAAGTAGAACCACCAGCGCCGCGGGCTGCGGCGGATGACGCCGTAGAGAATGCCTACCAGCAAAACTCCCAAGAAGATGATCAGGACCTGATTGAGAATCCAGTCGCGGAGCCAGGGCCCCCAAGCCTGCACGGAAAGGCCAAAGGCGCGAGCGAGGGAGTGATCCCAGATGTCGGGAGGGATTCCCAGGACGGCGATGGTCAGAAGGATGAGAGGTACGAAAACAATTTTCTGGACGAAGCGGCGCGCGGAGACGCGTTCGGCCAGGTCGCGAAACGCGGGGGCGATGCGCCAGCGCAAGACGACCAGCAACAGCAGCAGACCGTAAAAAGTATTGATAAAGACGTGGCGATAGTGAGCATGCGAGTAGGCTTTGGCTCGGGCATACTCGGCGGGAGGCGGCGCATATTCGAGAATCGTCGTGGGCGCGGCACCGGGCTGAGCAGATGCGGCTGAGGCGGCGACTGAGTTGGCGGGCGCTGGGGAAGTAGCAGGAGCGGATTGTCCACCGGCGCCTTGCGCGTTGAGGATGGTCACAGCGGCGATGGCAACGAAGAAAGTCAGAACCAGCGATCGCAACGGTTTCATCGGAAGAACTCCCCTGGAGGCAATCATTATGTCAGAACTTCGTCTCGCAACTTCGTCTTGTAACCTTAATCTCGAAAATTGGCGACGGCGGGACGCATCGTCCATCAGGCGGTCTGGGAGCGGCGGGCGAGCAGATCGACGTAGGCTTCAGCAATGAGTTGATCTTCGGAGATTCCGAGGGCTGCCAGCATGATCTCTACAATGGTCGCGCCTTCCTTTTCGTTTTGCTCCCGGCGGAGGACGACCTCGAGCTCCAGAAAATCTCCCAGCCCCTCGACCCGGTCAAGATGAACGCGGGTCTGGCCGATGCGATAGAGCTTGCGCGTTTTCTTAACAACACCAGTTTTGGCTAAAGATTTACTTAGGATTTCGAGCAGGCTGTAAGGATCTGAGGTGCGGGCAATCACGTAGCGCGAGCGACGGGCATCGGCCACATCGTTGCGCTCGTAGCGGATCAGTTCGCCGCTCTGGGGCCCGAGAATGCGAAGCTTCAGGCGCGCGCCGTCGCAATGGAAGAAGATGTCTTCCTGATGGATCACTTCCGGGGCGGCATCGCTGAGTTGGGCCGCAGCGGTCTCGACTCGAGCCCAGTCCAGCAAAACGGCTTTGATCTCAATATTGGAAGGCATGTTGAAAAACCATAGGGCACTCCATTACCAAAGAAATGCTCGTTAAGATGCGCGATTGGACCCGATTCGTTACGATAGAATAGTCTGAATTCGATGCACATCCAAATAAAACTATGAAGATTCGACGATTGCTGGTGCGATTGGTGTCCACGATGTTGCCGGGTGTGGTTTTTGCTTTGCTGGCGGTGAGTTGCGCGCCGGCGTTTGCGGAGGATGCGCCGGAAGCGCTGCGGCCGCCAAAGGGGACTACTCTAGCGCTCGTTGTTTTTGAAGACCTGCAGTGTCCGCAATGCGGACGGGTGGCGCCGTTGCTGGTGCAGGCTTCGAAGACCTATAAGATTCCGCTGGTGCAGCATGATTTTCCGTTGCCGATGCATAACTGGTCGTTCGACGCGGCGGTGATGGCGCGGTATTTCGATACGCATTCCAAGGAGATTGGGAACGAGTTTCGGGCGACCGTGTTTGAGCACCAGATGGAGATAACTCCACAGAACCTGCGGGCGTTTGAGGAGAAGTTTGCCACCGAGCACAAGATCGGGCTGCCGTTTGTCGTGGACCCGGATGGCAAGCTGGCAGGGCTGGTGCGGGCGGATAAAGAGGTGGGCGTCGGCCTGCATATCGACCACACTCCGACGATCTGGGTGGTCAGCAGCAAGCATCCGGCGAAGCCGTATGTCGAGGTGACGGATACGACGAAGCTGTATTTGATGATTGACGAGATGAAGAAAGAATAAGGAGAGGTCTGAGGTTCGAGGTTCGAGGTCTGAAGTCGGATGTTTTAGGCTTGGGGTCTGAGTTTAATTCAGTGGTAAACGTCACATTTTCGATGTGAGTAGCATCACCTTCCTGATTGGGAACCGCAGAATAGAATCGCCCCACGAGGCTTGGCATGAGGCGAGACTCTGGAGCGATGAAGGTCCGCACCAAGGACTTTGCATTACGGGTTCTCCGGCTCTATCGTTCCCTACCACGGACGGAAGAAGCACGAATCTTCGGTCGGCAACTCCTTCGCTGTAGCACGTCCATCGCAGCAAACTATCGGGCGGCATGCCGTGGGAGATCTCGGGCCGAATTCACGGCCAAATTAGGTATCGTCGTCGAGGAAGCAGACGAAACGCTTTTCTGGCTGGAAATGCTTCAAGAAGGAAACATCTTCCCGGAACAAAAACTGCGCGACCTTGTGCGCGAAGCGAATGAACTCGTCGCCATCTTCGTCAGTTCGACGCGAAGTGCGAGGGAGGGTCGAGATTTGGAGGTTGGAGTTTGAGTTTGACGCCTTAGGGGTTTTTACCTCTGCAATCGAACCTCAGACCTCGAACTTTCCTTACTCGCTCCATCTCCGAAACAGCAGCGCCCCGTTGGTTCCGCCGAAGCCGAAGGAATTTGACATGGCGTATTCGAAATCGGTTTTGCGGGCCTGGTTGGGAACGAAATCCATGTTGTCGGTTTCGGGATCCTGATTCTCGAGATTGATCGTAGGCGGCAGAATCTGATCGCGCAGGGCGAGAACGGTCACTCCGGCTTCTAAGCCTCCGGCTCCGCCGAGGAGATGTCCGGTCATCGACTTGGTCGAGCTGACCGGAATTTTCTTTCCAAACAAATTTCTGATTGCGTGGGCTTCGAGCGTGTCGCCGAGCGGAGTCGAAGTGCCGTGGGCATTGACGTAGCCGACGACGCTGGCTTCGAGCTTGGCATCGCGCAAGGCGTTGCGCATGACGCGGAATCCGCCTTCGTGCTCGGGCGCGGGTTGAGTCATGTGATAGGCGTCGGCGGACATGCCGTAGCCGACCAGCTCGGCGAGAATGGGAGCGCCGCGGCGGCGGGCGTGTTCGAGTTCTTCGAGGATCATGATGCCGGCGCCTTCGCCCATGACAAAGCCGTCGCGATCTTTGTCCCAGGGACGGCTGGCGCGCGCGGGATCGTCGTTGCGGGTGGAGAGCGCGCGCATCGCGGCGAATCCACCGACGCCCATGGGGGTGATGGCGGCTTCGGAGCCTCCGGCGATCATGACGTCGGCGTCGCCGCGCTGGATGATGCGGAATGAATCGCCGATGGAATGAGCGCTGGTGGTGCAGGCGGTGGCCGTCGCTTCGTTGGGGCCCTTGGCGCCGAAGCGCATGGAAACGTGTCCGGCGGCGAGGTTGACGATGGCGGCGGGAATGAAGAAAGGCGAGATCTTGCGCGGGCCGCCTTCGAGGAGCGCGGTGTGCTCGCGCTCGATGACGTCGAATCCGCCGATGCCGGAGCCGATATGAACTCCCACCATCTCGGCGTTTTCGGGCGTGACCTGGAGCCGCGACATCTTGAACGCCTCATCGGAGGCGGCGATGGCGAAGTGAATGAAGCGGCCCATCTTCTTCACTTCTTTTTTCTCGATGAACTGGAAAGGATCGAAGTTGGTGACCTCGGCGGCGATCTGGCAGGCGAAAGCGGAGGCGTCGAAGGCGGTGATGCGGCCAACGCCGCTCTTGCCGGCAACGAGCGCCCGCCAGACTGCGTCGGTCGTGCTGCCCAGGGAGCAGATCAAGCCAATGCCGGTAATCACGACTCTACGGCTCAATTGGAATCGCCGCCCTTCTTACGCTGATCGTTATCGTCGATCGCATCCTGCCTCGTACCCACTGTCATCGCGTGTCCGGAGATCTTTCTGGACGGAGCAAAGCCCCGTCATCCTACAGAGGGTTGAACTACTTGCCGCCCTTGCCGTGCTTGGAGATATAGTCGACGGCGTCGTTTACGGTGCGAATCTTCTCCGCGTCCTCGTCGGGAATCTCGATGTCGAAGGCTTCTTCGAAAGCCATCACGAGTTCGACGGTATCGAGCGAATCCGCGCCCAGGTCATCGACGAAGGAAGCGCTGGGCGTGACTTCGCCCTCATCCACACCTAACTGCTCGACGATAATCTGCTTCACTTTTTCATCAACGGCTGCCATTGTTTCTCCTCGTTTCTAAGTCTGTGGAATCGCGGGCCCGGTTGCGGGCCGGCGTTTGCTGAATTACGACTGCATCATCCTCGAAACTTCGTATGAAGTCGAAACCAGTAGTCTAAAAGGGATCGCAAAAGTATGCAAAGGAAGGAACCAAGAAAGAACTGTCCGGCAAAGTGCGGCTGATCTTGAAACGCTCGCGGTATCGAGATGGCGATGCCCGGATGCGACACAAAAATTCTCTGAGCGCCGGCTAAGGAAAACTGGTTGTGTCGAGATCACTACGGAATCCTAACTGGCGGCGGGGAGAGTGGTCAAACGATTGAGATTGTGCAGGGCGGGGCAAAGCCCCGCCACTCCACAAGGTTCGGACTGAAGAACTAGGCTGCGGGCTTGATGCCGAGCGTGGTTTCCAGTTGGATGAGTTTATCTTTTGCAGCGGAGGCTTTTGCCACCGCGTCGGGAATCTGTCCCGAGGTGAATGCGGTCGAAGCATCGGTCCAAGTCTGTTTGATGGACGCAAGCGTGTCGGCGGCGCCAGCGGGCACTTTGTGGCTCTTGGTGAGCGCGTCCACTTTCGTCTGGACCGTGGTGACCATTTCAGGCAGGGAGCCGCTCAGGTCTTTCCATTTTGCGGTCAGTTCATCTTTCTTCGCCAGGGCGGCGGCGGCGAGCGCTTTTACTTTATCGGGAAGCGCCTTGGAGGCTTCGAAGGCGGCGGCGTAGTCGCCCTTGTCATAAGCGTCCTTGGCGGACTGGATCGCCGTTTGAACATCCTTGGCCTGATCGGGCACGTACTGGTTGGCTTGGTCGGCTACGGCAGCGTAGGCCGTCTGCGCGCCCTTGATGGCGACGTCAGCGCCGGTTTTCTGTGCATTTTCGCAGGCGGTGAACAACATCATTCCCGCAAGGAGGGCTGCTAATACGAGCTTGGTTTTCACTATTTTGCTCCTGAGTTTCTTGGTTTGAATGTCGGAATCGCGAATCTGGGATCACACTGAAAGATATACGTAATTCGCGGTAATCATTGTAGTTGAAGTTGAGCAAACGCGCTCGGCAGTCAGGGCTACGGACGGCGAAGCCTTTTTTTGTTGTGAGCGGCGAACAGCAGGTCCTTCGCTGCGCTCAAGATGACAAAGTTTCTCTCCTACTGATTTCGAACATCATTGTTTCGCATATTCGTCTTATTTCGAGTATTCGTCGCGCAGCTGCGTTTGGCGATCGGTCATGGGGATAGCGCGGCCCTGGATGAAGACCTGCTTCACGTCGGTCTTGACGTCCAGCGGATCGCCGTTCGCCATTACAACATTGGCGGTCTTGCCCACGTCGAGGGAGCCGAGTTGGTCGGCGACTCCCCAGATTTCCGCGGCGTTGAGGGTAATGGCCTTCAGAGCTTCTTCGTAGGGCAGGCCGAAAGCGGTCGCGAATCCAGCCTGGTCGGGCAGGTTGCGAACGTTGTGCGCGGAGTAGGAGGCGAAAACGATTTTGACTCCCCGTTTGTAGAGCTGCGCGGGAAGACTGTAGACGGCGTCGTAGCGCTCGCTTTCTTTTGGAGCTTCGTAGATGGGGCCGACGATCACAGGCACTTTGAGGCTGGCGACGTAGTCGAGGATGGGCTGCGAGTGTTCGATGTGGTTGAGCACGAACTTCAGCTTGAACTCGTTGGCGAGGCTGACAGCGGTCTGGAGGTCGCTCGGGCTTTCGGCGGCGAGCACGATGGTCTTCTTGCCTTCGAGATAAGGAAGCAGCGCTTCTAACTTAAGATCGCGCTTGGGAGCGAGAGGCTCGGGCTTCTTGTCGCGAACCGCATCGCCCTTCTTGCGATCGTAGTCGGCCAACTTTGCTTTGTAGTCTTCGGCATCAAGAAAGGCTTGACGGAGTTGCGCGGCCAGACCCATGCGGGTGGAGGGAAACTTGCGCTTCTCGAAGCCTCCTTTGTTGCGGCGCTGGTCGCCGGTGAAGTTGAGCGGCATGGCGTTGTCGCGCATCAGCAGCATCTCGGGAGCGTTGGCTCCGGCCAGTTGGATGAAGGAATCCTGGCCGGGAAGGGTGTCTCCGCTCTCTGGGGCGACGACGGCGTTGGTGATGCCGTTGAGGCGAGCAACCGGGATGAGGACGGACTCGGCATGGAAGGCGTCGGCGGTGTGCATGTGGGGCATGATCTCGTCGCTCATCTCGACCAGATCGTTGGTCATGTTTTCGGCGGAGATTTCGGTGAGTCCGAGCTGAGTTTCGGAGTCGATCAGGCCTGGATAGATGGTCATGCCGGTGGCGTCGATGATCTGGGCGTCAGCGGGGACAGTGACGGAGCTGGCGGCGCCGACTGCTTTGATCTTTCCGCCTTGCATCAGGATCACGCCGTTTTCGATGGTGCCGTGGGTGATGGTGAGAAGCTTGCCGCCTTTCAGGGCGATGGGGCGGTCCTGGGCTTGCACCGACAAGGTCAAAAGCAAAACCAAGAGCAACAACAAAGGCAGCGGGCGGGGGCGGCCGCTCCACACGAGTGTGCTTGCTGAGGGCTGCATTATTCTCCCTCCTTATAGTGAGTGGTTCCGAGGCCGGGTTGGGCGCGGTCGAAGTAGACCTCGCCATCGATCAGAACTTTTTCCGGCACGCCGTAACTGGAGAGCGGATAACCATCCCAGAGGACGAGGTCGGCGTCTTTACCCACGTCGATGGAGCCGATGCGGTCGTCGACGCCGATGATCCAGGCGGCATTGAGCGTGATCATCTTCAAGGCTTCTTCTTCGGTGGCTCCGCCGTAACGGATGGTCTTGGCGGCTTCTTGATTGAGGCGGCGCGTGTAATCTTCGGAGTCGCTCTTGATGGCGACGCGAACGCCCTTGCGCATGGCCATGACGGCGTTCCAGGGGATGGCATCCCAGGCTTCGTGTTTGTAGCCCCACCAGTCGGCGAAGGTGGCGATGCCGATGTTGTTGGCGGCGAGCTGGTCGGCGATTTTGTAGGCTTCGAGGGCGTGGTGGAAGGCGCGCAGGTTGTAGCCGAACTCCTTGGCGAGCGCGATTTCCGTGAGCATTTCATCGGCGCGATAGCAGTGGATCTGCACCATGAGCTTGCCGCGCAGAACGTCGGCGAGGGCATCAAGCTTCAGGTCGCGCTTGGGCGGGGTGGCGTCTTTGTCGCCGCGTTTGACCTTGGCGTCGTAGGCGTCCCACTCGCGCATGTAGTCTTGCGCCTCGACCAGGGCTTGGCGCTGGACCTCGAAGTTGCCCATGCGGGTTGAGGGGAGCTGATCGCGGCTGCCATAGACGCGCTTGGGATTCTCTCCGCTGGCGAATTTGATGGAGCGGGGCGCGTTGGGGAAAAGCATTTCGTCGCGGGTGGCTCCGTACTTGTGCTTGATGACGACGGCCTGGCCGCCGATCATGTTGGCCGAACCGTGGAGCAAGAGCGAAGTGGTCACGCCTCCGGCGAGGGCGCGGTAGATCGCCTTGTCCTGGTAATCGAAGGCGTCTTTCATCATCATGTGGGGCGTGACCGGGCTGGTGGCTTCGTTGACGTCGTCGTCGAGCGCGATGTGGGAGTGTGAATCGACGATGCCGGGAGTGAGGTATTTGCCTTCGGCGTCGATGACGGTGGCAGTAGCGGGCGCGTTGACGGACTCGCCGACAGCGGCGATCTTGCCGTCTTTGATGTAGACCGATCCATTCTTGATGTTGCCGTGAGTGGCGGTCATCACGGTGGCGTTCTTGATGAGGACGTCGCGATGAGGAGCGGATTGGGCGAAGGCGGCGGATGCCAGCGCGAAGGTGGCGCAGAGACAGGCGAGCGTAAATTTTCTTGGCCAGGTCAGTTGCATGTGTGGAACCCCACTTCAGGAAGTTCGCTGCGGTGAATAGGGGATTGTAGGAGCAGCGGCGAGTCAGGGTCAAATGCTCGGGCGAGAGAAGACGCAGCGCAGTTACTTGCTGCCTGCGTTCGATTCGTGGCACGATTTGGGCGTGAAAATCCTTAGCTTGCTGGTGATTTCGCTGGCGCTGGTTGGGCGGGCGATGGGCGCTGATTGTCCTCAGAATCAGACGAAGACCGCGGCCGCGCTGATTGAAGCGGAGAAAAATTGGGCGGCGGCGCTCAATCGGAAAGATGTCACGGCGGTTGGGTGCCTGCTCGCCGAAGAGTTTGAAGACGCCGATGTGGATGGATCGCTGCATACGCGCGGTCAGACACTCGAGCATATTCCGAACCGGAAGCCGGGCACGAACCAGCTTTCGGAACTCCGCGCGCACGTCGAGGGCAACGCCGGCTTCACGCGGGGACTCGCTACTTTGGTCGACGCTTCCGGGAACGTAATAGCCCGCGTCCGCTTCACCGACATTTTCACTTACCGCGACGGGCGCTGGCAGGCACTGGCTGGACAGGAAGCACTGGTCGGCGGGACGGGCCGCTAGATGCGCGCAGTGGTGCAGCGTGTGAGCCGGGCGCGGGTGACCGTGGAAGGCGAGACTACGGGCGAGGTCGGGCTGGGTCTGCTGGTGCTGCTGGGCGTGGGAGCGGGCGACACGCAAGGCGCGGCGGACTATCTCGCCGACAAGATTGTGGGGCTGCGGATTTTTGAAGACGCCGGCGGCAAGATGAATTTGTCGATTGCCGAGGTGGGCGGCACGGTGCTGGCGGTGTCGCAGTTCACGCTGTATGGAGACGCGCGGCGCGGCAAGCGTCCATCGTTCGATGCGGCGGCTCCGCCGGAGACGGCGCGGGCGCTTTACGAATATTTCGTGGAGAAAATTCGTGGCGCGGGATTGCGGTGTGAGACGGGGCGGTTTCAGGAGACGATGCAGGTGGAGCTGGTGAACGAAGGACCGGTTACGATCTTGCTGGATTCCAGTAAAGCATTCTGATCGTCTTAATATCGCGGGTAGCCTGCCGAGCTTCGCTCGGCTCGGACGGGCGAGGCGCCCGTCCCCACACACTTCTCCCCGACAGATCCTAACTACACCCGCAATTCGACTACCGTGGCACCGCCTCCGCCTTCGTTCATTGGCGGCTCGATTACCGACTCCACGTGCGGGTGTTTTTTCAGATACTGGCGGAGGGCTTTGCGGAGGATGCCCATGCCGCTGCCATGGACGATGCGGACGCGCGGCATTCCGGCGAGGAAGGCGCGGTCGACAAACTTTTCGACTTCGCTGGTGGCTTCATCCACGGTGCGGCCGATGACGTTGATCTCGGTGGGAGCGGTGCGGTCGGTTTCATTTTGCAGTTTGACGGTGATGCCGCGGGAGCGGGCGGCTTCAACGGGAGAACTCAGCGACTGCGGTTTTCCCTGAGCGCTGGATACGACCTCGGCGATGTCTTCGCGATTGATGCGCATTTTCATGGAGCCGATTTCCACGTCGAAGTGATGGTCGCCGATTTTCTTTTTGACAACGGCGGCGCGGCCCATGGATTTGAGCTTGACGGTGTCGCCTTCGGAGACGTGCTTGACCAGGCTGGGCTGGGCGTTGGGGTCTCCGCGATCGGCGCCGGTATGGTGCGCGACGACGGTGGCGTCGAACTGCTCGCGAAATTCGCGGCGCATCTTGGCGATGCGGCGTTCGGCGTCTTTCGAAAGCTTCTGCTGGGCGGCGCGGTCTTGCACGGCGTTGACGGTTTCGCGAGCGTGGTATTCGAAGTCGCGGAAGAGGGCTTCGAGTTTCGACTCCATCTCACGAATCTTTGCCTGCTGCTCTTTGCGGCCCTCGGTGGCGAGATGCTGCTTCTCGCGGTCGAGTTCCTGCTCTCTGGCTTGCATGCGGAGACGCTCAGCTTCGAGCTCGCGAAGGTCGGAGTGAAGGCGGTCGAGGAACTTGGCAACGTCTTGCGTTTGCGAGCCGAGGCGGCCGCGCGCGGATTCGATGATGGCGGGATTGAGGCCAAGGCGCTGCGCGATGTTGATTCCGGCGGAAGCTCCGGGAACGCCGATTTTGAGTTCGTAGGTTGGCTGCAGCGTGGTTTCGTTGAAGCCCACGGAGGCGTTGATGACTCCGGGGGTGTTGGCGCCGTAGACCTTCAACGAAGTGTGATGGGTGGAGATCACGATCATGCATCCGATCTTGCGGAAGTGTTCGGAGATGGCGACGGCGAGGGCTGCGCCTTCTTCAGGGTCGGTAGCGGAACCGAGTTCGTCGAGCAGGACGAGGGAAGCTGCGGTCGCGGTGCGCGAAATGAAATCGATGTTGGTGACGTGGGCGGAGAAGGTGGAGAGATTCTGCTCGATGGATTGATAGTCTCCGATGTCGGCGAGGATGGCATCGAAGACGGGCATGTCGGCGCGGTCGGCGGGGACGGGGATTCCGGATTGGGCCATCAGAGCAAGCAGGCCGAGGGTTTTGAGTGAGACGGTTTTGCCCCCGGTGTTGGGGCCGGTGATGACGAGCTGGCGGTGGTCGCCTTCCATCTCGATGGAGATGGGGACGATGTTGGCGTTCTTTAGTTTTAGATTGCGCTCGAGGAGTGGATGGCGGGCGCGGTGGAGGAGGAGGCGAGCTTCGCTCGCCATGGACGGGCGAGGGCGCCCGTCCCCCCACGAGCCTGGCTGCCCATCCGAGCTTGCCTCGACACTCAGACTTGCGGCTCCACTTAGCGTCACGGCTACGCAGTTGTAGTCTTCGGCGAAGCGGGCTTTGGCGAATTGGAGTTCGAGTTCAGCGAGGATTTCGGCGGCGGCTTGGATGGCTTCGGCGTTCTCTCCGATCTGGCGCGTCATCTCCAAGAGAACGCGATGGACTTCGGCTTGTTCTTCGTCGAGCAGGCGGACGAGTTCGTTGTTCTGCTCGATGGTTTCAAGCGGCTCGACGAAGACGGTTTGGCCGCTGGAGCTGGCTCCGTGGACCACGCCCTGGACGCGGCGTTTCTGCTCGACCTTGACCGGAATCACGAAGCGTTCGCCGCGAATGGTGATGAGTTCGTCTTGCACGGTGCCGCCCTCGGCGAGTTTGCGGAGGTAGCCGCGGAGGGATTCCTGGATCTGGCGCTTCTGCTTTTCGATTTCGCGGCGGACGCGGCTGAGTTCGGGAGAGGCGCGATCGTCGAGGGTTCCGTCGGGAAGGATTTTGTTGCGGAAGTGGCGCAGGAAGTCGGTGAAGTTTTGAATGCCGGCGGAGAGGGCCTGCACGGCGGACCAGTCGGAGCGCATGGCGGCGGGCGGTTGGCGGATAATTTCCTGCCACTCGGCGGCGCGATCGGCTACGAGGACGACGTCGCGAATTTCGGTGGTCTCGAGCGCGGCGCCGGAGATGCGGGATTTCTCGATCAGCGTTTTGACTTCGGGAAGGCCGGCGAATTCGAAGCGTCCACCAACGCGGCGGTACTCGCGGATTTCGGTGGTTAGCTGCTGTTGAGTTTGGATCCAGGCATGGTCGAGCGAAGGCAACAACTCGGCGACGCGGCGCTGGCCCAGGGGCGAAGACGCGTAGCCGGCCAGCAAGTCGCGCAGGATCTCGAACTCGAGCAGGCGCGAGCTGGAGTGAGTAACGGGGTTGGGGACGAAAGACATCGTTTTGATGTTACAACGCAGAGCGGGTCGAGGGCAGAGGTTTGAGGTTCGATTGCAGAGGGGAAAGTCGACGCGCCGATTTTTCGATAGTTGCTTGGCGGGGTGTAGAATCTACAATTGGCACAACGGCCCCGTAGCTCAACTGGATAGAGCATCAGTCTTCGGAACTGAGGGTTGGGGGTTCGAACCCCTCCGGGGTCGCCATTCCTGCGAGTGAATACAAGTCCCAAAGGCACAAGATCGGGAACGCAACTCGGACCGATTCGCATAGCTCAAATTTGTTGGACGCCGGGACAACCGAAACGGCCCGAGGTGAATCTTTCCACAACACACCGTCATCTTTTAGACTTTGGAGGAAAGAAAAATGGCACAAGTTTTGGAGGAAGTAAAAATGGCGCATGAACTGCCCCCTTTGCCGTATGCTTACACGGCGCTCGAACCCACCATCGACGAAAAGACGATGCACCTGCATCACGACATGCACCACGCCGCCTACGTGAAGAACCTGAACGCGGCGCTGGACAAGCATCCTGAACTGCACAAGAAAAGCGTGGAAGATTTGCTTCACGACCTGAATGCGGTGCCGGAAGATATTCGCGGCGCGGTCCGAAACAACGGCGGAGGCCACGTCAATCACACCATGTTCTGGAACATCATGAAGCCGCATGGCGGAGGCGATGCCGTGGGGCCGATTGGCGAGGTCATCAAGAAGACGTTTGGCGACTTCAAGACCTTTCAGGAGAAATTCAACGCCGCCGGCGTGAGCCAGTTTGGCAGCGGATGGGTCTGGCTGGCGGGAGATTCCAAAGGCGAGGTGAAGATTCTTTCGACGCCGAACCAGGATAGCCCGCTGTCGCAGGGGCTGTATCCTATTTTTGGCAACGATGTTTGGGAGCACGCTTACTATCTCAAGTACAACAACCGCCGGCCGGAATATTTGCAGGCCTGGTGGAATGTCGTCAATTGGGAAGAGATCAACAAGCGTTACCAGGCGTCGATCAAGAAGTAACTTGTGTGGTGACGGGGCTGTGCCTCGTATGCAACTACAGATTGTCCAGTGGGGACGGACGAATGCGTCCGTCCCTACGCGAACTCTTCACTTCTCAAAGAACTCCCTGATTTGCCGCCATTGCTTGCGCACGATCAAGTCTGTGCTCAGGTGGCCGCCGCGGCGGAACAGCTTTAAGTTCACTCCCGTGAGCTGGGCAAATTTCTGGACCGATCGATAGGGGATATAAGGATCATCCTGCGCGTGAAACATCAAAACCTTTGACGCCTTGACTTTCGCGGCGTGATGCATGGGGTTGTAGAACTTACCGCCGAACAGCTTGTTCCAATTGCGGCCGGAGAGCCGATAGGCGTTGCCGAAGGCCTCGCGAATGTAGGCGGCGTAGCTTGGGTTGGACGTTTCTTTTTTCTGCTCCTGGCGAAGAATCGCCCAATCGACGACCGGGCAATTGGCGACTACTTTTTTCACGCGCGGGTCGAGCGAACAGAGGATGGCCGCGGCCCCGCCGAAACTTCCTCCTATGACAAAAACTTCGTCGGCGGCTACGTGGAAGCGCCGGCCAAAAGCCGGCTCGCGAAATTCTTTGGAGAACCCGGCGATCACGTCGAGAATATCTTCATGTGGAGAACGGGCGAGGAACTCGCCATCACTCTCCCACGACCCGCGATAGCGCGGGTAGAAGACCCAGTATCCTTTCGCCGAAAGAAATTCCGCCAGGGATTGCTTGCGCGGGATCGAGGGCATGCCATCGCACACGATGATGACGCGCTGAGCTTTGCGGCTTCGAGCGGGCGGCAGGAATTCGGTGATGATGTCGCGTTGGAATCGAGTTCGGAACATAAACATAGTTCTCAGCTGTCAGCTGTCAGTTCTCAGCAGCCTCGCCCCTATAATAGCGAGGACTTTTATTTATCCACCGAGTGAGAATTCAGGCTGAGACTTCTACGGGCTAGTGCCTTGACACTCACTTCTCTCCCTGACTAGACTCCTCTACCAGCGTGGCTTTCCATTGCGCCGACCAGTCCTAGCATCGCAAAACTTTGCACCAACCCAGGAGGTTCTCATGACCACTTCTCCACTCTCAAAATCCGCTGTTAGCGTGATTGCGCTCATCCTACTGCTTTCCGCGTTCGCGGCTGCTCAACTGCAGATTGGATCGAGCAACACGGCGTTCGCCGATCCGACGGTGCCGCGACCGAGCACTACGCCTTGCGTGGTCCAGTTGTTCGCAGGCTTCAAGTTCAACAACTTTAATACGCAGAACTTCCCTTATACGCCCCCGGCGGAGTGTCCCGGCCCTTGGGCAGCGGTGATTCTCTCCGCCGACTTCTCGGTCACGCAGGGAATTCAATATGACCGCACGGGGAATATCTGGATCGGGCCGACGAACATTTACTTTGGAACTACGTCCGAACCGAACCCGGGCACGGGACGCCATTGGCATGTGGAGCGCGACCTCACCGATTACAGTTCGATTTTCACGGTGCCGCAGGAGGGCTCGGTCGACCTGTTTAACCTGGTGAATAAGACGTACACGGGCGTTCTCTATGGATCGGCGAGCGTGCTGTTTTATCCGCTGGCGCCGAATCAGGGTCCGCCGCGCACTGCGGATCAGGTCATTGGCTTCTCAGCCGGATCTACGGGTGGAACGGTGGCTCTCTACAACACAACGAGCCTGCTCGAAGAGACCTTGACGCTGCCGGAGAACATCACGGATCTTTACTTTGACGTCTTCGCGCAAAGCCAGTCCGACGATGAGTTCTGGTATACGTGCGTTCCTAACGATGTTGCGAGTGAACTGCAGAGTTGCGGTGGGACTTCCTTCCGCGAAGCTGAAGTCACGATTGACGGCACGCCTGCGGGGGTGGCGCCGGTGTACCCGTGGATCTTTACTGGAGGCATCGATCCTTATCTGTGGATTCCGATTCCGGGCGTGCAGACCATGAACTTCAAGCCTTACCGGGTGAACCTGACGCCGTTCGCGTCGCTGTTAGACGACGGCCAGCCGCACACCATCGCGCTGAGCGTGTTCAACGCCGACAGTTATTTCTCGGCGACGGCATCGCTGCTGCTGTATCTGGATTCCGGTTCGACGCAAGTGACGGGGGCGCTGACGAGCAACACGCTCACGGTGCCAACGCCTACGATTACCGAGAATATTCACACGGCGCCGAATGGAAATATCACGGGCACAGTCAACACGGTTTCGGGCCACAACTTCGAGATCTCGGGATACGTGAACACTTCTTACGGCACGGTGACGACCACGGTGGCGCAGGATATCAACTTCTCGAACCTGCAGTACTTCAATATCCAGGCCCTGAGCTACCTGCAGAAGATCAAGCAGGGCACCACGATTAACTCGGCGGTGACCACGCAAAACGAGGGCGGAAAATTTGTGAACAACCTGCACCACACCTGGCCGCTAACGGTGGATATCTCGCTGCTGTTCAATCCCGACGGGTCGGGAACGCAAACCACCACCATCAACCAGTACTTTGAAACAGAACAGGAAGCGACTCACAACGGGAAGACGACCTCATTCGGTCTGGTGCAAAACCGCGTGACGCCGACGGACACGCTGGAGTTCGCTTCCGGCTTCGTTGTTACCGGGAACGAGAACCAGTCGAGCGCGCAGAGATATTTTGCGGCCGATTCTACGGGATACTGCTACAGCCGATCGATTGCGGCGGCGGCGAACGTCCTGACCAGCATCACGAACGGAGTAGGCTGCAGGTAAGCTTGCGGCGGGAGCGCCCGTGCAATGCGGGCGCTCCTCTGCTTGCGCTCGGCGCAACCATACCTCTGAAATTCTCCTCCAGAAGAAGTCGTTTACACTGTTTCCTGCATGTCATCCACGCATAGACTCCGTAGCGCAGGTCGCGATCAATTGCGCCTGCGGAGCTTCGCCCGATTGCGAAGGACCTGCTCATGACAAGGCTGGGAGTGATTGCCGGCAATGGGACGTTTCCGCTGCTCGTGATCGATGCGGCGCGGGCTCAGGGATATGAAGTCGTGGTGGCTGCGATTAAAGAGGAAGCCGCACCGGAGATTGAGACGCGCGGGGCAACTTCGGTGCACTGGCTTTCGCTCGGCGAATTGTCAAAACTGATTGAGACGTTTAAGGCCGAGGGAGTGGCGCGGGCGGTGATGGCAGGTCAGGTGAAGCACAAGCAGATTTTCTCCGCCATCAGGCCGGACTGGCGGCTGGCGAAGCTGCTGCTGTCGTTGGGCACGCGCAATACGGACTCGCTGCTGGGCGCGGTGGCGAAGGTGCTGGCGGATGAGGGCATCCTGCTGGAGAATTCGACGGCGCTGCTGGAGCCGCTGCTGGCAAAGACGGGTGTGCTCACGAAGCGGGCTCCCAGTGAGCAGGAACGGAAAAATATTGAGTATGGCCGCGCGGTGGGACGGCGACTAGCGGAGTATGACATTGGGCAGACGGTGGTGATTGCGGAAGCGGCGTGCGTGGCGGTCGAGGCGATGGAGGGGACGGACGCAACGATTGAGCGGGCGGGGGAAATTATGAAGAGCCTGACGCTCGCGGAGAGCGGAGCGGTGGTTCCCACGGTTCGCGGTTCCTACCCTAATGTCGCAAAAGGCTCGACGTTAGAGCGGGACGGGCAGGATTCCGAGACTCCCACTCGCGACTCGCTGCTGAGCCGGGCGCTCACGGTGGTGAAGATTGCGAAGCCGAAACAGGATATGCGGTTTGATGTTCCGGTGATCGGGGTCAGGACGATTGAGACGATGGTGCGGGCGGGGGCTGTTTGTCTGGCGGTGGACGCGGGGCGATGCCTGCTGCTGGATGGCGAGGCAGTGATACGGGCGGCGGATGAGGCGGGGATCGCGGTGTGCGCCGCGTAGGGAGAGGTCAGAGGTCGGAGATTCGCTTGCAGAGGTTCGGGGTCAGATTGCAGAAGTTGGAGCGGGGTTCGATGGCGGCCTCGCGGCGAAAAGGGGACTTTCGATGTCAAAAGGGACCGATTTAGAAGGCGCTCGCATTGCCGACCAGCTTCGGCGGGCGTTTGACGGCGAAGCGTGGCATGGCGATTCTTTGTTTGAAATTCTGAAGGGAGTTACGGCGGCGCAGGCAGCGGCGCATCCAATTGCGGGAGCTCATTCGATCTGGGAGTTAGCACTGCATATTGCGGCTTGGGATGGGGCGGTGCGGCGGCGGATGGGTGGAAGCGCGCATGAGCCTTCAGAGGCGGAAAATTTTCCGACGGTTCGCGATGCCAGCGAGGCGGCCTGGCAGCGGGCACAAGCGGAGGTGAGGCGAGCCCATGAAGAACTGGTGGCAGCGGTTGCCGCTACTGCGGATGCGCGGCTCGATGAGCTGGTTCCGGGCAAAGAGGGCGCACATTACACGTTCTATTACATGCTCCATGGAGTCGTGCAGCATGAGATCTATCATGCGGGGCAAATCGCGTTGCTGAAAAAGATGTGAGGGGCATGCCGGAATTGTCTGAGAGAAAGCTGGTTCAATCATCGAAGAAGCCAAAACTCTTCTGCAGGTGAGGGGATATGGGACTGACTGATGTTGTGTTTGGACGGCCTCTGGCTTCTTCGGAGGACTCGGGGCAGCGGATCACGCCGACGCAGGGCATTCCTACGTTTGGACTGGATGCTCTGAGCTCGGCGGCTTACGGGCCGGAAGCGGCTTTGACGATTCTGCTGCCGTTGGGATTGGTAGGGATCCAGTATGTGGTTCCGCTGACGTTTGCGGTGATCGGGTTGCTCGTCATTGTTTACTTCAGTTACCGGCAGACGATTGCGGCGTATCCGAATGGCGGCGGATCTTACACCGTGGCCAAGGAGAACCTGGGGAAAGGCGCGGGACTCTTGGCGGGCGCGGCGTTGATGATCGACTACCTGCTGAATGTGGCGGTGGGAATCTCGGCAGGCATTGGGGCGCTGGTATCGGCGGTACCTTCACTGCAGCCGCACACTTTGGCGATGTGTCTCGGGGTGCTGGCGCTGTTGACGGTGGTGAATCTCCGCGGCGTGAAGGAGGCGGGGTCGGCATTCGTAGCTCCTACGTATTTATTTGTGGGGACGTTGGTGGTGGTGATTGTGGTTGGGTTTTATAAGGTGCTGGCTTCGGGAGGACATCCGGCAGCAGTGGTGGCGCAAGCGGCGCAGGCTCCGGTGGCGCTGCAGGCGGTCGGGCTTTGGATTCTGGTGAAGGCGTTCGCCTCGGGTTGTACGGCTCTGACGGGCGTGGAGGCGGTGAGCAATGGAGTGCAGGCGTTCAAGGAGCCGGTGGTTCCGGCGGCGCGGCGGACCTTGGCGGCGATCATTGCGATTCTGATTGTGCTGCTGGGCGGAATCGCTTTGCTGGTGAAGTACTACGGGATTGTGGCGACCGATCCGGGGGCGGCGGGATACCAGAGCGTGTTGTCGTTGTTGACGGCGGCCGTGGTGGGCAAAGGGATTTTTTACGATCTGACGATGTTTTCGGTTTTGCTGGTGCTGTGTTTGTCGGCGAACACTTCGTTTGCGGATTTTCCACGGTTGTGCCGGATGATTGCGCGGGACGATTACCTTCCGCATTCTCTGACGACTCGGGGGCGGCGTCTGGTGTTCTCGCAAGGGATCTGGGCGCTGGCGCTTCTGGCAGCGTTGCTGCTGATTCTGTTCGATGGAGTGACGGACCGGCTGATTCCCTTGTTTGCGGTGGGGGCGTTTCTTGCTTTCACCTTGTCGCAGGCGGGGATGGTGGGGCATTGGCGCAGGAATTCCAAAGGCTTTAGCGGGGCGATGGTGGTCAATGCGATTGGTGCTTTGGCGACGGGCATCACGGTAATTGTGGTGGTGGTGGCAAAGTTTGTCGCGGGGGCGTGGGTGGTGGTTCTGCTATTGCCGGCGGCGCTGGTGTTTATGGGGCGCGTCCGTCGACATTACCGGCTGACGTGCGCGGAACTGGCATTAAAAGATGTGGTGTGGACCACCGACAATATGACGCCGCCGATTGTGTTGGTCCCGGTGGATCGATGGAATATGGCGACGGAAAAGGCGTTGCGCTTTGCCATGACGTTGTCTCCCGATGTGGAGGCGGTGCATATCGCATGCGAGACGGATGACAATAGTCCGCCGTGGGAACTGGCGAAGAAGCCGGCAGAAGGGCAGCGGGTTCCGAAGGTGGTGACGTTGCCGTCGCCGTTCCGGCTGGTGGTGCATCCGATTGTGGACTACGTGTTGAAGGTGGAAAAAGAGAATCCGGGGCGGACGGTTGCGGTGGTGATCGCGTCGATGGTGGAACGGCACTGGTATCACTATTTCCTGCATAACCAGCGGGGGCAGATGCTGACTGCGCTGCTGTTGCTGGGTGGGGACGAACGCATCAATATTATTAATGTGCCGTGGTATTTGAAGGCGTAGAAGCTGTCAGCCATCAGCCATCAGTGAAGGCAAACCCAAGAACATTTTCAATGGCTGCGAATTTGCAGCCTGGCCTGACAGAGTTCGCGCTGCACGCGCAAGTTCAGCCTGCTCAATCTTTGTTCGAGTATGGAAGTCATGGTGGAGCGGAGTTCTCCCGCTGGGATTCGTCCGACGACTTCAAGCGCGGCGATGGCCTCGCCGATTCGGATGGCGGTTTTCACACAGTTTTTTGGGATGGGCTGCGCTTTGGATGCCATAAACTTTGCTCCTGTCGGTTCGTGTGCGCCAAGTTGGTGAGCGGCGCTACTGGACTCCCGCTGAGGAATAGTGAAGGCGGGAGGGGAAACGTTACAGGAGCGGGTGGGAGAATGAGGCGGCCTGCTAACTCAGCGCGGGGCGGCAGGGGCTGGGGGTTAATTCGCTACCGAGCTTCGCTCGGCGGGACGGACGAAAGCGTCCGTCCCTACGTGAGTCGATCGGACCTCTAGACTTGGTCTCGGGCTTCGCCGAGTTCGACCTGGACTTCCATCTTTCTCTTGCCTCGGAAGATGGTGACCCTCACGGTGTCGCCAGCGCGATGCTTGTTCATAATCTGAGCAAGGGCCTGCTGGCTTTCAACTTTTTCTCCGTCGATGGCGACAATCAAATCTCCGCCGATCATGATGATGGTATTGCCGAGTTGAGCGCGTTCGTTGCCGCCGCGCAACCCGGCGCGGTCAGCGGAGCCTCCGGGGACGGCTTGGACGATGAGAAGCCCATAGTCGGCGGCGAGACCCAGTTCGTCGGCGATTTCAGGATCGATGGGTATGGTGCGAACGCCGAGGGCGGGACGGCGCACGCGTCCGAGCGTGACCAGATCGTTGATCACGGCTTTGGCGGTGTTAATGGGAATGGCGAAACCAATGCCGGCGCTTTGGCCCACGCTGGAAGCGATGATGGTGTTAATGCCGATGACTTCACCGTGGCGGTTAAGAAGCGGGCCTCCGGAATTGCCGGGGTTGATGGCCGCATCAGTCTGGATGGCCTCATCAATGACGGGACCGTTCGGCTCCTGCACCTGGCGGATCGAACTGACGATGCCCTGGGTGAGCGTGCCAGCCAAGCCGAAGGGATTGCCGATTGCGTAAACTTTCTGTCCGACTTGCAGATTGGCGGAATCGCCCAAGATCATCGGTTGCAGGTTGGACGATTTGATCTGGAGAACAGCGAGATCGTGAGAGCGGTCGGTTCCGACGATGGTGGCGGCATATTTCTTGCGGTCGTGAAGCGTGACCTCGATTTTCTGCGCATTCTCAATGACGTGAAAATTGGTAAGAACGTGCCCTTCCTTGTCGATGACGAAGCCGGAGCCTTGGCCCTCCTGCGAGTAAAGGCCATAGAAAAAATCGTAGGCCTGGACGCGGGAAGTGACATTGACCACGGATCCGATGTTTTTGCGATACACGGTGATGTTGTTCTGCTCTTCGGGATCGAGCGACTCGCCGCCGGCGGCTTCGGTAATTTCGACGTGCTGCGGACGGCTGACCCAGCTAGGAACGTGGATGCTTCCGCTGCGGTAGGTGGTGAAGTAGAAGAAGGCCGAGGCCAGAACAACGCCAAAAAGAAAAGAGCGCAAAAATCTCATCGTGGTTAATCCTTGAATGCCTGCAGCTTAAATTCTAGCGAAAAAGACCTTTTGCCGCAGAGGGCGTGGAGTTCGCTTGGGAAAATCTTTACCTTCGGCCATCTCTGTGGGTTAGGCGGTTGGCTTGCCCCATCCGCCTCCGCCGGGGGATTCGATGCGGATGCGCTCTCCGGCATGAAGTCTCACGCTCGTCTTGCCGGGGAGAGTAGTTTCGGAGCCATCCTGGTGGATGATCAGGGTGCGGCCGGGGGCGCCGTTGGAGCCTCCAGCCAATCCGTAGGGGGCGGTGGTGCGGCGGTCAGCGAGCAGGGTGACCTGGGCGTCGGTCAGGACCTCGATTTCGCGGACGATTCCATCGCCGCCATTGTGGAGACCTTTGCCTCCACTATTGGAGCGAAAGGAATATTGGCGCAGACGGAATGGGTAGGCGTATTCGAGGGCCTCGGCTGGCGTGTTGAGGGAGTTGGTCATGTGGGTGTGGACGCCGGAGACTCCATCTTTGGTGGGACGCGCACCCATGCCTCCGGCGATGGTTTCGTAGTAGGTGAAAGGCTGGCCGGTGCGGGGGTCTCCGAAACGAAAATCAATGCCGCCGATGGTCAGGTTGTTCATGGTTCCGGCGGCGGCGGCGGGGATGCGGTCGGGAATTGCCTGCGCCAGCGCTTTGAGAAGAACGTCGACAATGCGCTGGGAAGTTTCCACGTTGCCTCCGGCAACGGCGGCGGGAGGGTGAGCGTTGACGACGGTTCCCGTGGGAGCGATGACCTGGATGGGGCGCATGAGGCCGCTGGTGGCGGGGACGTCTTCGCGAAGCAGGCAGCGGAAGACGTAGAAGCAGGCGGAATAGGTGATGGCTTCCACGGCGTTGACCGCGCCTTGGACTTGCGGAGCGCTGCCGGTGAAGTCGATAGTGACCAGGGCTCGCGGATTTTTGTTGGAGAGAACGAGATTGCCTTGACGGTTGGCGGACTGCCGAGCCTTGGTCGGCATGGACGGGAGAGAGCCCCGTCCCCACACGGGCGTTTTTACTTCTATGGTCACGGCTATGCGGATGGGTTTGTCGTCGACGCCATCATCGTCGAGAAAATCTTCGGCGTGGTAGCGGCCAGGGGGAATGGTGCGGAGGAAGGCGCGCATCATTTGTTCGGAATAGAGGAGGAGATCGGCGGCGGCTTTTTGGGCGCGGGGGCGTCCGTAGCGGGCGCAGATTTCGCGGAGGCGGCTGGCTCCGGTTTGGCAGGCGGCGATTTGGGCTCCGAGGTCGCCTTCGCGCTCTTCGGGCGTGCGGACATTGTTGAGCAGGAGGGCCAACACATCGGGGACAAGTTTTCCTGCGCGCATGATTTTGACGGGAGGGATGCGGAGACCTTCCTGGTAGATTTCGCGGCAGGGGCCCATGGAGCCGGGGTAGGTTCCGCCGACATCGGCATGGTGGGCGCGGCTGGCGACGTAGAAGTCGGGGGCGGAGCGACCAGTGGCGGTCGAGGGCACCCTCCCTACGTATACGGGCATGACCAGGGTTATGTCGGGGAGGTGGGTTCCGCCTCGAAAGGGGTCATTGAGCATGACCACGTCGCCGGGTTCGAGGTCACAGTGCCCTACGGCGGCGGCGACGGACATCGGCATGGAACCCAAATGCACGGGCATGTGGTCGCCCATGGCGATGACCTGTCCGGCGGAATCGAAGATGGCACAGGAGTAGTCGCGGCGCTCCTTGATATTGGGAGAGAACGAGGTGCGGCGCAGGGCGGCTCCCATCTCTTCGGCAATGGAGTGGTAGAGATTTTTGAAGACTTCGAGTGCGACGGGATCGGGCATGGAATTTTGTAATTTGCAATTTTGTAAATGGGTAATTTGCCAGCCAGGATCGCTGGTTTTAGGTCTTCAAATTACCAAATTACAGATTACACAATTACCAAATGCTCGCGGTGCTACACTTTTGGGATTATGTCTGAGGGGCGTTCGCGGGTTTGGATATGGGTTTTGGTGGGCGGCGGGCTGTTTGTGTTGTTTGCCGCAGCGGTGTTTACGCTGGTCTACTTGAGCGTGGGCGGGAACGATGAAGAATCGTTTTCAGGCTTCGGACCGAAGATTGCGGTGGTCGATCTCGATGGCGTTATCTTTTCTCCCAAGCAGATTGTCCCGCAGCTGAAGAAGTTTGCCGATGACGATTCGGTCAAGGCCATAATTCTTCACGTGAATTCTCCGGGAGGCGGCGTCGCGGCTTCGGAGGAGATCTACCGCGAGGTCAAGAGGATTCGAGACGAGAAAAAGAAGCGGATTGTGGCTTCGATTGAGACGGTAGGCGCGAGCGGCGCGTACTACGTATCGTCGGCCACGAATAAGATTTATGCCGATAAGGGCAGCATCGTGGGATCGATTGGAGTGATTGCGGAGTGGGTGAATTACGGGGAACTGATGCGCTGGGCAAAGCTCGATCCGATCACGATGAAGGCGGGATTATTTAAAGACACGGGAAGCCCGACGCGCGAGATGACTCCAGCGGAACGCGAGTATATGCAGGGGTTGATCGACAACATGCATACGCAGTTCATCCAGGCGGTGGCGGAGGGGAGACACGCGACCGAGGCGGACATTCGCGCGATTGCCGACGGAAAAGTGTGGACCGGGCAGCAGGCCGTGGACCTGAAACTGGTGGATCAACTGACGGACTTTGAAGGCGCGGTGAAAGACACGGCCAAGGCGGTGAATATCTCAGGAGAGCCGTCGCTGGTGTATCCGCCAAAAGAAAAGCGTTCGGGCCTGGATCTGCTGTTTGGGGATGTCTCCGATTATTTGCCCACGAGAGAGAAGTTGCTAGAGCAGGAAGTTGGCTTCTACTATCTGTGGAAGTAGGTGAAGAGCGGTTGCCGGTCGACAGTTGCCGGTTGCAAGTGAGCAAAACCTTACTTCCGCAGTTAATGGCTACTGGCAACTAGTAACCGGGAACTGCACTTGCGCAGAACCCCTTAAATTTGAGAAGGTTATAGACAGGCGCAGGGGCGTTGGGGGCGGTACAGCCCTCGGGCTTGCGATCCCACGAGGGAACGAGCCCCAAAGGGAGTGAAGAGGCTTATGACGAAGGCTGACCTGATCGAAGAAGTTTCCCGGCTGGCGGAACTCACGCGCAAAGACAGCGAAGTGATTGTGGACACGATCTTTGACAGTGTGGTGCGGTCGCTGCGGGTGGGCGACAAGATCGAGATTCGCGGGTTTGGCAGCTTCCGGACACGGCAGCGGAAGCCGCGCGTGGGGCGGAATCCGAAGACGGGCGACCGGGTGGAAGTTCCGGCGAAGAAGATTCCGTTTTTTAAGCCCAGCAAAGAACTGAAAGACCTGGTGAACAATAGCCCGACGATCGTGGCTGCGCCGCCAGCGACACCTCCGCCGTCAACGCCGACCACGGCGTAATAGAGTTGAGGCGCCGTTGATTGCGGCCGAGGCTATCGGTCCTCTGGTGGGCCGCGGCAGGTACAGGCTGGATTAATTCCATGGTAGTCACCGTGAACATCCCGGATGAACTGGCGGCGCAGGCCAAGGCGCGGGGCTTATCCCTGGAAGCGTACGTACAAGAAATTCTTGCCCAACAGGTAGTGGCTAGTGCGCCAGCGGCTCAGCGGCTGCGTACGGCCGACGAAGTTCGCGCCTGGCTGGACTCGTTATCCCAATTCTCGGAGAGGATTCCCGCGCTCCCGACGACGATCTCGCGGGAATGGATTTATCAGGATCACGATTGATGGCGATTGCGTCATGCCTGGTCGATACCAACATCCTCCTTCGCATGACGCGGCTCACTGATCCCCAGCATCATCTTGTGGACGGAGCCCTGGCCCGACTCGTTGGCCAGGGTAGTATTCTTCACTATACCCACCAAAACGTCGCTGAGCTGTGGAACGTGCTGACGCGCCCCGTGATCCGAAATGGATTGGGACTGCCGGCAGCCGACGCCGAATGCGAAGTATGCGCGATCGAGGCGGGAATGTCCCTTTTGCCAGACGGCGAAGCTGTTTATCGGGAATGGCGGAGGATTGTCCTGGAATATAGAATTTCAGGGGTTCAAGTACATGATGCGCGCCTGGCTGCGGCGATGTATGTACATCGTGTAACTCACATCTTGACTTTGAATGTCTCAGATTTCGCGCGTTTCAGTGGCCTGACGCCATTGCACCCCGACACGTGTTAGCGTGTGGTCCCGTTCGATGTGTAAGATGTGGGCGGGGGCCCATAGCTCAACGGTTAGAGCAGCAGACTCATAATCTGTTGGTTCTAGGTTCGAATCCTAGTGGGCCCACCAGACGTTATCCATCGTCCGTATTTCTGCCTCAACCCACCGGCAAACTGAAGTAAAAAACTGAGCCGTGGCCTAGCTGGCTGGTGACGCCGAGGTGGCCTCCGTGGGCTTCTACGATGGCTTTGCAGATGGCCAGACCCATGCCGGTGCCGTGGACTTGGACGCGCTGGTTTCTTCCGCGATAAAACTTCTCAAAAACTAACGACTGCTCAAAATCGTCGATGCCGGGACCGCGGTCGGCGATGTTGATGGTGAGCATCTGGTCGTTGTCCTTGGCCTCGGCGGTGATGCGAATGGGAGCTCCGGGGGGAGAATACTTGGCGGCGTTTTCGATGAGGTGGACGAGAACTTCCTTGACGTGGGCCGAATCCATGCGGGCGTTGGGGAGGTCGTCGGGGATTCTGACTTCCACGGGATGCTGGACGAGCAACTGCTTCATTTCTTCGAGGGCCTGGTCAACGACGTGGGGGACGGGCAAGGATTCGAAACGGAATTCGACTTTGCTGGCGTCGAGTTGAGCCATCTCGGCGGCTTCTCCGATGAGGCGGTTCAGGCGGTCGCTTTCTTCATTGATGATGGTCAGCAGTTCGTGTTTCTCCTCGGGCAAATGATGATTGCCACCGAGCAGGGACGTGACCGAGGCTTTGATGGCGGTGAGCGGACTGCGAAATTCGTGGGTGACGGAATCGAGCAGGACGGAGCGCAGTTGCTCGCTTTCGCGGGCGGCCTCGGCGCGGCTGAGTTTTTCGACGGCTCCGGCGCGCTCGATGGAGATGGCGACCAGGCTACCGATGGCCTCCATCGTCTGGCGCGAGAGAAGGGTGCCGGAAACGCCCAGGCATCCCACGACGCGCATGCCCATGCGCAGAGGCATGAAGGCAAGCTGTTGGGCGGCATCGAATCGTGGTTCGCCGCGCAGGCAGATCAGTTGCAGATCGCCGGATTCCAGTCCGTCAATGTTGGGGCCGGAGCGATAAATATCGTTGCGGCTGGAGAGCGAGATGGCCGCGGAGCGTACGCCGAACGACTCGACGATGTGGCGGGGAATGAGGTTCAGCAACTCGGCGGGATTGTCGCTCGAAAGCAGCAACTGGCTGAAGGCGTAGAGGCGCTCGAGTTCCTGACGGCGCTCGATGGCGGAACGCGCGCCGCGGCGGGCGCGCTCGGAAAGTTCGCTGACAGCAATAGCGGAGACGAGAAAAGCGAGAAGAGCGATCCAGTTCTGCGGGTCGGTAATGGCGAAGGTGCCGACCGGAGGCAGGAAGAAGTAGTCCAGCGCGATGGTGCCGATCACGGATGTGAAAACGGCTTCGCGCACGCCCCAGGCGGCGGAGACTCCGAGAACGCTGAGCAGGAAAACGAGGGCGATGGTGGTGGAATTAAAGTGAAGCCAGCGGTAGCCGATCAGAGTGATGCCGGCCACACACAGCGCAGCAGTCAGGTACCCAGAAATGGATCGGGCGGTCACGAGGCGATTGTATGACAAAGGAAGGGCCGAGGGCAGAGTTCGAGGTTTGATTGCAGAGGTTAGGGACCCCTTCGGGGGTGACGGTGGTGATGGCTGAAATTTTCACCCCTGCAATCTGACCTCTTGCTTCTGACTTGATCCGACCTTCTCTGGCGCATCGACAAAGTTGCGGGTCTCAACGACAATAATCGCGATGCCTAAGACTCCCGAGCAATGGCTGGAGGAATGTTCGCCGACAAAGAAAAGCGGGAAGTTCAAGCTCTTTCTGGGATACGCTCCGGGCGTGGGAAAGACGCACACCATGCTGACCGAGGCGATCCGGCGCCATGCGCGCGGCGAAGACGTGGTGATTGGAGTGGTGGAAACCCATGGACGAAAAGGCGTGGGCGAACTGGTTACGAATCTGGAAGTGGTGCCGCGAAAACAGATCGAATACAAGGGAGCGCTTTTCGAAGAGATGGATGTGGATGCCATTCTGGCGCGCAAACCCTGCGTCGCGCTGATCGACGAACTGGCGCACACAAATATTGAAGGCAGCAAGCACCGGAAGCGGTATGAAGACGTCTTCGAACTGCTGGAGGCGGGCATCGATGTTCTTTCCACGATGAACATTCAGCATCTGGAGAGCGTGACGCCGACGGTGCAGGGGGTGACGGGCATCCAGGTGCGGGAGACGGTGCCGGACTGGGTGCTGCAGCGAGTCACGGAAGTGGTGATGATCGACCTGACGCCGGAAGCGCTGCAGAACCGCATGCGGCGGGGAGACGTGTATCCGCAGGAGCGGGTGGGACGGGCGCTGGAGAATTTTTTCCGTGAGACGAACCTGATTGCGTTGCGGGAACTGGCGTTGCGGCAGGTGGCGCAGCAGGTTGACCTGAGCCTGGAACAGCATCGCGGAGTGGAAGAGAAGGATCGAGCGCCGGTAGCGATCCGGGAGCGCATCGCGGTGTGCATCAGCTCGAACCCGGCGGCGCAGTATCTGGTGGCGCGCGGGGCACGCATGGCGCAGGCGATGAATGCGGAGCTATTTGTGATCTATACCGACCGGGGGCAAGACACGAGTGAAGCAAACCAGCGGACGCTGGCGGCCAACGTGCGATTTGCCGAGAACGTGGGAGCGACGATCGTACGGCTCCAAGGGAAGAGCGTGGCACAAGTGGTCGCGGAGTATGTCAACGAAAAGCACATCTCGCAAGTGGTTTTTGGCCGTTCGGCGACGCGAGGTTGGAAGCGGTATTTCTATCTTTCTGCGATTCACCAGTTCCTGCGCGATGCGCCAGCGGTCGATGTGCACATTGTGACGCAGGAGCGCAGCTGATTTGGGACGGGTACAGCGCAGGAGTAGAGAGTAAGCATTGGAGCATAAACACATCCTGGTGGTGGACGACGAATCGCAGATCACGCGAGTGCTGCGGACTTCGCTTTCCAGCCACGGCTATGACATTCGCGTGGCCAACGACGGCGAGACTGCGCTGGAGATCATGAAAGACTGGACGCCGGATCTGGTGATCACCGACCTGGCGATGCCGAACATGGATGGGCTGGAGTTGTGCCGGCGGCTGCGGGTGAAGACGCAGATTCCGATCATTGTGCTCTCGGTGCGCGGCGAGGAGCGGACCAAGGTCAAGGCGCTGGACGCGGGCGCGGACGACTACGTGACCAAGCCGTTTGGGATTGAGGAGTTGCTGGCGCGGGTGCGCGCCAATCTTCGCCGCTCGAAGACGGAAGCTTCGGAGCTGGAGCCAATCGAGGCGGGGGATTTCAAAATCGATCCGGGAGCGCGCAGCGTTTTCGTTGGGGAGCGCGCGGTGCATCTTACGCCGAAGGAATTTGACCTGCTCTTCTATCTGGCAAGGCACCCGGGCAAAGTGGTAACACATCGGGCGTTGTTGGCCGCGGTTTGGGGCGGAGAAAGCACGGAACAAGTGGAATACTTGCGCGTGTTCGTGGCGCAACTGCGGAAGAAGCTGGAGCCGTCACCCAATTCTCCACGCTATATTGTGACCGATCCCTGGGTGGGGTATCGGTTCGAACCCGGCGATTGATCTTTATAACTTCCTTACGAACTGCTTACCTCACTTTTATGGCGGAACCGATCTAATTAGACGGTGGCCGAAGAAACCTGTTGTGCCCCTGTTCATTGCTGCGGTAGTTGCGGGCGTTTGAAGGAGGTTGTGTGCAAGACCTGATCTTTGTTGCCGTCACGATCGTTTTCTTCCTGGTGTCGCTGGGTTATGCGAAGTTCTGCGATCGGATTCGCTGAGTTGAAATCGCCTGAGGTCAATCTTTATGAATGCTGAATCGATCATCATGCTGATGGTAAGCGCCGGGTTGATGGTCTACCTGCTGTATGCCTTGCTGAGACCGGAGAAATTCTGAAATGACAACCAATGGGTGGATGCAGATCGGCGTATTTCTAGCCCTGATCCTGGCGATCACCAAGCCGCTCGGCGTGTTCATGGCCAAGGTGTTCAGTGGCGAGCGCACATTTCTCGACCCCGTGTTGCGGCCCGTGGAGCGTTTGCTCTATCGCGTGACGGGCGTGGATGAAGAGCACGAGATGCGCTGGACGGAATACGCCTTCACCATGCTGCTGTTCAGCGGCGTGTCGATGCTGGTGCTGTATCTGATTGAGCGGGTGCAACAGTGGCTGCCGCTGAATCCGCAGAAGTTTGGAGCAGTCGCCCAGGCATTGGCTTTTAACACGGCCGCGTCGTTCACGACGAATACGAACTGGCAGAACTATTCGGGCGAGTCGACCATGAGCTATCTGACGCAGATGGCGGGGCTCGCCTATCACAACTTCGCGTCGGCAGCAGTCGGGATTGCGCTGGCGATTGCATTCGTTCGCGGCATCGCGCGCAAAGAAAAAGAGACGATCGGCAATTTCTGGGTCGATATGACGCGCTCGACACTGTGGGTGCTGCTGCCGGCGTGCATCGTGTATGCCCTGCTGCTGGTGTCGCAGGGAGTCGTGCAAAACCTGAAGCCGTATGACACCGCGAAAATGATGGAGCCGCAACAGGTCCAGAAGATGGGAAGCGACGGCAAGCCCATGGTTGGAACCGACGGCAAGCCGGTGATGGACACGGTAACCGATCAGACGATCGCGCAAGGCCCAGTGGCCTCGCAAGAGGCGATCAAGATGCTGGGGACGAACGGCGGCGGATTCTTCAACGCCAACAGTTCTCATCCGTTTGAAAATCCAACTCCGCTGAGCAACCTGCTGCAGATGCTTTCGATCTTCGCCATTCCCGCCGGACTGACTTACACGTTGGGCCGAATGACGGGATCGCAACGCCACGGCTGGGCAGTCTTTGCCGCGATGGTGGTTTTATTCGCTTGTGGCGTGACGGCGACGTATTGGGCCGAGGCGAGAGGGAATCCGCTGTTGCAGGGAGTCGATCAACAAGCGAGCGCAATGCAGCCCGGCGGCAACATGGAAGGCAAGGAAGTGCGCTTTGGGATCGCGAATTCAGCACTGTTCGCCACGGTCACGACGGACGCGAGCTGCGGTGCGATCAATGGCGTGCACGATTCCTTCACTCCGCTGGGGGGAATGGTTCCGCTGGTCAACATCATGCTCAGCGAAACCGTCTTTGGAGGCGTGGGCGCCGGGCTATACGGCATTTTGATCTACGTGGTGCTGTCGGTATTTATTGCGGGACTGATGGTCGGACGAACGCCGGAGTATCTCGGCAAGAAGATTGAGGCGTACGACGTGAAGATGGCGATGCTGGTCACGCTGGTCTTCCCGATGATCATTCTGGTGCTAACGGGCATTTCGCTGGTCAAGGGATTTGGCCTTTCGAGCATCAGCAATGCGGGACCGCACGGCTTGACGCAAGTTTTGTATGCGTTCACGTCGATGGCGGGGAACAACGGCTCGGCTTTCGCCGGATTAAGCGGCAACACGCTCTGGTACAACACTGCCGGCGCAATGACCATGCTGGTGGGGCGATTCTTCATGATCATCCCCATGCTGGCGATTGCTGGAAACCTGGCAAAGAAGAAAACGGTGCCGGCTTCGGCGGGGACGTTCCCGGTCACGACGCCGTTGTTTTCGTTGCTGCTGGTATCGGTGATCGTGATTGTAGGAGCACTGACATTTTTCCCGGCTCTGAGTCTGGGGCCCGTGCTGGAACACCTGCTGATGATGGCAGGGAAAACTTTCTGAGGCAGAGCTTTCGGAACAAAGACATGGCAGAGAAAAAGAGCAAGAGTTTGTGGGACGCAAAAATTATCCGGCGGGCGCTGATCGATGCCGTGGTCAAGCTCGATCCTCGCACCATGATGAAGAATCCGGTCATGTTTGTGGTCGAGGTTGGGAGCGTGGTCACGACGCTGCTCTTATTCCGCGAGAAGCAGAGCTTCGCCTTCAACCTGCAAATCACGCTGTGGCTCTGGTTCACAGTGCTGTTCGCGAACTTCGCCGAAGCGATGGCCGAGGGGCGAGGGAAGGCGCAGGCCGACACGTTGCGGAAGGCGCGTTCTGAGACCGAGGCCAAGCGCTTGCTGGCGAATGGCACGACGGAAACGATTCCGAGTTCGAAGCTGCGCGCGGGCGATGTCGTCATGGTGGCGGCTGGCGAATTGGTTCCGGGAGATGGCGAAGTTATTGAAGGCGTGGCGTCGGTGGACGAATCGGCGATTACAGGAGAATCGGCGCCGGTGATCCGCGAGGCGGGAGGAGATCGATCGGCCGTCACGGGCGGCACGCGCGTGCTTTCCGATCTTATTAAGGTGCGCATTACTTCGAATCCCGGCGAGACATTCCTCGACAGGATGATCGCGCTGGTGGAAGGCGCGGAGCGGCAGAAAACTCCGAATGAGATCGCGCTTAACATTCTGCTGGCGGGGCTGACCATTATTTTTCTGCTGGCGGTGGTAACGCTGCAGCCGTTCGCAATTTACTCGGGATCTCCGCAGACGGTGTTTGTGCTGGTGTCGCTTCTGGTCTGCCTGATTCCGACGACGATTGGCGGTCTGCTTTCGGCGATCGGCATTGCGGGCATGGATCGACTGGTGCAGCACAACGTGCTGGCGATGTCGGGACGCGCGGTCGAGGCAGCGGGCGACGTGAACACTCTGCTGCTCGATAAGACGGGAACGATCACGCTCGGCAACCGGCAGGCGGCGGAGTTTATCTGCGCGCCTGGAATCACGGCGGCCGACATGGCCGATGCGGCGCAGCTTTCATCGCTTGCGGACGAGACGCCGGAAGGACGGTCGATTGTAGTGCTGGCGAAAGAGAAGTACGCGTTGCGCGGGCGCGAACTGGCTTCGCACGAGGCGGTGTTTGTGCCATTCACGGCGCAAACGCGCATGTCGGGTGTGAACCTCGATGGCCGCGAGATTCGCAAAGGCGCGGTCGACGCCATCACTAAATATCTGCATCAGTTCGGCACGTCGTTGCCGCGCGAGGTTCAAGCCAGCGTGGAACAGATCGCGCGCTCGGGAGGAACTCCGCTGGTGGTGGCGGAGAACCAGCGGGCGCTGGGCGTGATCTACCTGAAAGACATCGTCAAGGGCGGGATGCGCGAGCGCTTCAATCAACTGCGCGCCATGGGAATCAAGACGGTGATGATCACGGGCGATAATCCGCTGACGGCGGCAGCGATTGCGCGCGAGGCGGGTGTGGACGACTTTCTGGCGGAGGCGACTCCGAAAGACAAGATGGATCTGATTCGGCGGGAGCAGGCCGATGGCAAACTGGTGGCGATGACCGGCGACGGCACCAATGATGCACCGGCGCTGGCGCAAGCCGACGTGGGCGTGGCCATGAATACAGGCACGCAAGCGGCCAAGGAAGCGGGCAACATGGTGGACCTGGATTCGAATCCCACCAAGCTGATTGAAGTGGTGGCGATCGGCAAGCAGTTGCTGATGACGCGGGGAGCGCTCACCACGTTTTCGATTGCGAATGATGTGGCCAAGTATTTCGCGATTATCCCGGCGATGTTTGCGGGAACGTTCCCGGTGCTGAATGCGCTGAACGTGATGCACCTGCAGTCGCCGAATTCGGCAGTGCTTTCGGCGGTAATTTTTAACGCGCTGATCATCGTGGCCCTGATCCCGCTGGCGCTCAAAGGGGTTGCGTACAGGGCGATGAGCGCCGAGGCGCTGTTGCGGAGAAACCTGCTGGTGTATGGATTCGGCGGGCTGATCGTGCCCTTCATCGGCATCAAGCTGATAGACATGATCATCACGGGGATCAAGCTGATCTAGGGGAATGCCATGAAGAAACATTTCATCACTGCTGTGCTCATGACGATTGCGACGACGGTCCTGTTAGGAATTGTGTATCCCCTGCTGGTGACCGGGTTGGCGCAGGTGATTTTTCCGGCGCAGGCCAACGGCGAGTTGATCCGCAGCAAGGACGGGGCGCTGATTGGTTCGCGGCTGATCGGGCAGCCATTTTCGGGGCCGGGATATTTTCATTCGCGGCCGTCAGCCGCTGGCGCTGCGGGCTACGATGCAACGGCCTCCAGCGGTTCGAACCTGGGACCGACCAATGCGCAGCTGGTGACGCGCGTGAGTGGAGATGTGACCAAGTTGCAGGCGGAGAATCCGGGCGTTGCGATCCCGGTTGATTTGGTAACGACATCGGCGTCAGGGTTGGACCCGAATATCACGCCGGCGGCGGCGGAGTTTCAGATTCGGCGTGTGGCGGCGGAGCGCAAGGTTTCGGAAGGAGAGATCGCGGGGCTGGTGCAGGCGAATTCCGAGAAGCGGCAATGGGGATTCATGGGCGAAGCGCGGGTGAACGTGCTGGAGCTGAATCTGGCGCTGGATGCGCGGTACGGGCGGGTGCTCTCGAAGTAGCCTGTGCGGGCTGATCTGGATGGACGGGGCGGACCCCCGTCACCACATGGTCTAACTTTTAACCTCGCTTGTTTGGCAAAGCAATCACTGTGAGTGCTCCTGCGGCCACGGAAATCTCGGCGGGCGTGTTGCAGATGAATTCCCCATCAGCATAAATCTCTTGCGGCGTTTCGGTTTCGACCAGCAATCGTTTTGCTTTTGAGTACTCGACTTTGGGCGAGAGCCGGTGATGGCCGAAATATACGGTGGGAAACATGCAAAGCAGGTGGACGGGATTCATCGTAGATATGCGGCAGATGTCGAGCTTGCCGTCGGCGAAGTCGGCTTCCGGGGCGATGCGCATACCGTCGCCGTAAAATTGCGTATTGGCGAAGGCAGCAAGCAGGGTGGGCTTTTCCGGTTCAGTACGGTCGTTGTTGTTGCCGTCGAGATGCGTCAGGCGCATGGCAAACGATGGCAGCTTAAGCAGCAGCGGTAAGAGTGCGAGAGCATAGCCGCCGTGTCCGCGAAGCCAGCGCGGCATCTGATTGGCGCGGCGAGTGGCGGCGGAATCCAGTCCGCAACCGGCGATGCAGCAGAAATAGTGGATGTGCTCGGGCGCGGCCGAGGCGGCGATGACGCCCAGATCGATGGTCCGCGGCTGAATCTTGCCGGCTTCGAACTTGCGCCACACCTGCGCGGAATCACGCATCGAGCGCAGGTTGAGGGCGCGGGCAAAGTCGTTGCCGCTGCCTGCGGGGACGACCAGCACGGGAAGGCCGAGCCGCACCAGTGCTGGGAGATGACGGTGAATGGTTCCGTCGCCGCCGAAGATCAGAATAGCGTCGGCATCGGCGGAGGAAGCAGGCAGGCCTTGGAGCCATTCAGTTGGCGAGTTGGATTGAAAGGGTTTCAGGTCTGGTGGCGAGGTTCCCAACCCGAAGATGACGGCGGCGCGCATGGCTCAGATTAGAGGTTCAGCAGTCTGGCAAGTACGAAGTTGCTGCGGGCGCCGACAGAATGCCGAGCTTTGCTTGGCTCGGACGGGCGAGGGCGCCCGTCCCCACACTAGCCTCGTCCGTGCCCTAGCCTTGTCCCTACACAATTTCCGTCAGAGCACTAGCAACTCGAATCTATTTGGGTAAGCACTTCTCCATGAAGTCGACCAAATCTTTTTTCATTTTGTCGTGCTCGGCGCGATCGACATACACCATGTGGCCCGAATTGTAGGTGCCATAGGAGATGTTCTGGCGATACTGCGTGCCGAGATCGAGGTGATCGATCGTCCAGTTGGCGGCGGTGAATGGGGTCGCGAGATCGTAATACCCTTCCATGACCAGAACCTTCATATACGGATTCTTGATCATGGCGGAGCGCAGGCCGCCGGCGGTGCTGGGAAAACCTTCGACGGCGTTGCCCCACTCCCAGGACTGGAAGCCGGGTTGGTCGTAGGCGAAAACCCTGTAGGGCGTGTCGGATTTATAGTTCAGTTCGGTGCGCAAGTAATTGTTGAACGTTGAGGTGTAGGGCGGCAGAATGGCCCCGCTGGTCGGATCGTAGCCGCGTTCTACGCCGGGATTGGGGCTGGTGAAGCGGCCATCGAGGCGTCCGGTGATCAGTTTTTGATCGAGCAGCAATTCGCGGGTGAAGGTGGGAACGTCGATGCGCAGGTCGTGGGCTTCGATCACTTCGGGCTTCAGTCCAATGTATCGCGACAGTTGCTCGACGATTTTGCGGTGTTCTTCGGGCGTGAGAGCGTCGCCTTTGGCGAGAGCGAGGGCGTACTCGTTGGCCGACCAGTGCACTACCTCTTCGCGCGTTTTTGCGACATCTTGTGTGAGGTCGGAGGCGAGCTTGTGATGGTAGCCGGCGATCATATTGAACGTGGGCACCAGCAGTTCGTAAGGAAGGTCGTTCGATTTGTTCCATTCGAGCGTCTGAAAATCGACGGCCATCGAGAGCAGAGTGACGCCGTTGAAGGCGATGCCGTGGTCGGCCAGGTATCCGGCGATGCCGGCGGCGCGCGTGGTGCCGTAACTTTCTCCGAGCAGAAACAGCGGAGAACTCCAACGCTCGTAGCGGGAGAGATAGAGGCGGATAAATTCCCCGAAGGCTTGCACATCGCCTTTGACGCCTAGAAATTTCTTGGTGAGTTCGGCGGTGGCGGCGCGCGAATAGCCGGTGGCCATGGCGTCGATCATGACGATGTCACTGCGATCGAGCAGGGTGTCGGGATTGTCTTCGAGGCGATAGGGCGCGGCGGGCATAAAACCATTGGACTGGAGCACGACACGCTTCGGTCCGAGCGCGCCCATGTGGAGCCACACCGAGGCGGAGCCGGGTCCGCCATTGAACGAAAAAGTCAGGGGACGGCGGGCGGCTTCCTGTCCGTCGAGCGTGTAGGCCACGAAAAACATTTCGGCTTCAATCTTGCCGTCGCCGCGTTTGATGGGGAGGCGGCCAGTGGTCGCCGTGTAGCTAAGCGTCTTGCCGTTGAGAGCGATCTGGTGATGCGTGATCACGGGAGGAACTTCGGACACATCGTAGTGTTCTTCCTTCTCGGTGGCCTCGGCGGCTTCAGCTTTGGGCGACTCGGTGGGCTTGGCGTTTTCTTCGGACTTATCGGGAGTTGCGGCGCTGGCGGGCGGTTGCTTTTTGTCTTTCTTGGACGCGGCCGGCTTCGCGCTCTCGGGCGCAGTGTCGGACGATTGGCTTGGCTGCGCCATTGCCAGCGGAACGGTCAACGCGGCGAAAAGAACAACCTTCAGAAGCTTCATACTTATCTCCCCCACAAAAGAGCTGGATCAGCATTATAGCGTTTCCATTGCATCGCGCTGGAAAGGCCTGCGTTCACTGGGGAGCGGTCCGACGGGGGCAAGTCTGGACGTGCTAGAATTTGGTGCGCGCGGAAACGCTTCGACCGGCGCGGTGGCGCACCAGATCACTCCATCCCGGCAATGACGGACTAGACAAGTGGCCCAAAACCCCAAGGCTCCAAGCGGCTCGATCACCTACGCTGATGCGGGCGTCAGCATTGATCGCGGCAACAAGACCAAGCAGCGCATCAAGTATCTGGCGCACAAGACTTTTACCAAGGGAGTGTTGAGCGAGATTGGCGGCTTTGGCGGATTATTTTCGGTCGATAAGAAGTATGTGGATCCGGTGCTGGTTTCGAGTGTGGACGGCGTGGGCACAAAGCTAAAAGTTGCGTTCGACATGAAAATGCACCACACGGTCGGCGGAGACCTGGTGAATCACTGCGTGAACGACATCGCGGTGCAGGGGGCGGCGCCGCTGTTTTTCATGGACTACCTCGCTACGGGGACGCTGGACCCGGAAGTGGCGGAAAAGGTAGTGGGCGGGCTGGCGGAGGCTTGCAAGCACAACGGCTGCGCGCTGATTGGCGGCGAGACCGCCGAAATGCCCGGATTCTATCCTGACGGCGAGTACGACCTGGCGGGATTTATTGTCGGAGTGGTGGAGCGCGAGCGCATCATCAGCGGGAAGGACGTGCAGGTGGGGGATTGCGTTCTGGGCTTGCCCTCGAACGGCCTGCACACCAATGGATACTCGCTGGCTCGCAAACTGCTCTTTGAAGTAGCGGGTTATTCGCTGGAAACCTTTGTGAGCGAGATCAAGAACAAGGTCGGCAATGAGTTGATGCGCACGCATCGCAGTTACTGGTCGATCATCCGAAAGATGATTGCGGGCGACTGTGTGGCGGCGCTGGCGCATATCACGGGCGGCGGAATTACCGAGAACTTGCCGCGCGTGCTGCCCAAGGGGACGTCGGCGGCGATTGAGCTTGGGACGTGGCCGGTGCTGCCGATTTTCGAACATCTGCAGAAACTCGGCAATGTCGCGGAGGAAGAAATGCTTCGCACATTTAATATGGGCCTCGGCATGTTGATCGTGGTGCCCGCCGCGAAATTCAAAAAAGCGCAGACGCTGCTGGAGCGTGCTGGAGAAAAGTTTTATAGTGTGGGGCGCATCGTTAAGGGCGATCGCAAGGTGGTATTCAGCTAGAAATTTGTGATTGGCAATTCGCAATATGTGATGTAAGGAACATGTCCCTCACTCCGCAGTAGGTTGCTTTCAAATTATCAATTACAAATCACCCATCACAAATATGAAGAACCTTGGCATTCTGCTATCCGGACGCGGCTCTAATTTTGTCGCCATCGCCGACAGCATAGCGGCGGGCAGGATTCCCAATGCGCGCATTGCGGTCGTAATCTCGAACCGCACGGATGCCGGAGGTCTTGAGATTGCCCGGCAGCGCGGCCTGAAAGCGCTCGTCATCGCATCGAAAGGCAAGCCGCGCGAGGAGCACGATCGCGAAGTCGTCTCCGCGCTGCGGGATGAAAACGTTGACCTCGTCTGCCTGGCGGGTTACATGCGGCTGCTCTCACCGTGGTTCGTGCAGCAGTTTCCGGCGAAGATTCTCAACATCCACCCGTCGCTATTGCCTTCGTTTCCCGGCCTGGAAGCGCAGCAGCAGGCCTTCGCCTATGGGGTGAAAGTCAGCGGATGCACGGTGCACTTCGTGGATGAAGAGCTCGACCACGGCGCGATTATCGTACAGAAAACCGTGCCCGTGCTTGACTCCGATGACGAACACACGCTGGCCGCGAGAATCCTTGAGCAGGAGCATGTTGCTTACAGTGAAGCGATCAGGACTGTGCTGGAAGGGAAGTATGAGATTGTGGGCAGGAGGATGGTGGGAAGTAAGAAGTCAGAGGTCAGATTGCAGAAGTGAGACACTACGCGTCGTGGATTCGGGATTTTAGTTCTGCAATCGTACTTCTGACTTCTGCAATTTGGCTTTCGACTTCTGTAATTTCCCTTCGTACTTCTCCTACATAATGAGTTCGTTGGTTCTGCGCGCGATGGGGTGCTGCATTACTTCGAGTTCATTTTTCACCAGGTTCAATCCATAGACGCACTGCTCGAACTTTTGAGAGAGTTGTTTGAACAGAGGCGCGACCTTGGCGTATTCGAAGTGTTCGAACTTGGACACGATATAGTAACTTTCTTTTCCTGCTTTCACCCAATCCACGAACCCCTCGACGCGCTGGCGGCGGAGGCGATAGTGGTTGATGCTCTCCGGAAACATGCCGGCGTAGAAGAGCGTGTAGTCGCCAATGTGCTTGCGGACCTGGCGCTCGCGATCGAATGAGGGGGCGGGGCCGTAAATGGGGTCGGACTCGATGAGCATCTCGCCGACATCGTTCAAAGGCCTTCCGGCGGCGGTGCGAATCTTCAATAACTGCTCGGCATCGCAAAATTCAGCGAGCAGATGAGCGACGTAACTCACCAGTTGGGGATCGCGAATTCCGATCTCTTCTGCGTAATGACGCCCGACCAGTTCGAGGAACAGCTGCTGCAGCGGATGTGTCTCCGGAACCATATCCATGATCTTGTTACCCCCTAACTTAGACCCCACTTCGTCCTTATCGGACCAGCGACCTGTGTGCATTAGATACCTCGAATTCAAATGAAATGCAAGAGCACCGTCGGGCCACTGTTATCCTTAGAAGCCCTTGCGGGGCGCGGGGTTTACAAGGATTTGCTGGCAGCCAAGGGAAGCGACTGCTAATTCCACGGCTGGCATCGAAAAAGCTGATTCATGGAATCTGTTTCAGTAATTGACTGCGCCTAACTACATGGTTTACTGAATCCATCTACCGAAAGAACTCTAAGAAAGGCAGGCACTATGAAGCGAAGCAACGTTTCGAGTGGAACGCCGTGGGAGCCGATCGTCGGTTACTCTCGTGCGGTTCGCGTGGGCGCATACGTCCACATTGCAGGTACAACGGCGACGGGAGACGACGGAAGAATCATCGCGGGCGATGCTTACGCGCAGGCGGTTCAGACCCTCAAGAATATCGAGCGCGCTCTGAAAAAAGCTGGGGCTTCGCTGCAGGACGTGGTACGAACACGCGTATTCCTTACCAACATTTCGGATTGGGAACAGGTTGGGAAAGCGCACGGAGAGGTCTTCCGGGACATCCGTCCGGTGTGCTCGATGATGGCGATCACGGCGCTGGTGGCTCCGGAGATGGTGGTGGAAATCGAAGCGGAAGCAATCGTCGCGGACGGAGAATGAGTCGGAAAGAAATAAGGGCGGAGGCAGGAATCAGATCCGGCCTCCGCCACGATTACTTTTTGTACCGCTTCGAAGCTAACGGCGGCCCTTTTTCTTGGGGACGACTTTTTTCTTCGTTGCTTTCTTGGCCGGCTTAGCAGGCTTTTTCGCCACTTTCTTCTTCGCAGCTTTTTTGGGAGCTGGTTTCTTGACGGCCTTCTTGGCAGGCTTTTTCGCCGCCTTTTTCTTCGCCGGCGCTTTCTTAACTGGAGCTTTTTTCGCCGGCGCCTTCTTTTTTGGAGGCGCGCTCTCGCCGCCGCCACCCGCCGAGATGGGTTCCGGCTCAGGCTCCCGCACGATGGGCGGGACGGTCATCTCATCCTCTTCCTCTTCGAGGACGGGTTCTTCTTCTTCCTCTTCTTCCTCTTCTTCTAAGTCCTCTTCCAGCGATTCCCCATAGGCGCCGCTGTCACTGTATTCGTCTGTCTCATCGTCCCGACCATAAAGGGTCGGATCATCGAAGCGCATAACTCCTCCTATAGTATTTGCGGTTTCCGCACATAAAAGAGTACAGAAGCCTTAGAAATTAGGACACGCAGCCACGAAACTCTGCCTGCATTATTCAACGGCGCGTGATTATAGCACGTACGGTTTCACGGGGCAGTATCGTGCATTCTCTGTAGATTTGCGAGGAAAATTATGAAGAAAAAGTGGAACGGAGGGAGGGAGGGCGAAGAGACGGCGAAGCCGAGAGCGGCATGGGCCCAATCTGGCTATGCGTTATTCGTAGGCTAAAGCGTCGATGGGATCCTTCTGAGCGGCTTTGAATGCCGGATAAAGAGCTCCGGCGATGGCGCCGGCAATGGCAATCAGGGTGGCTCGAACGATCCAACCACCGTCGACCACGACCTGGAGCAGGGGGAATTTCTGGGCCAGGGCGGCGCGGGTGACAAGACTGACGAGGATTCCGACGATGATGCCGCCAAGAGCCAGGAGGACGGTTTCGCGCAGCACAACATTCACAATGTAGAGCCTGGATGCGCCCATGGACTTCAGGATGCCAATTTCGCGGGTGCGCTCCATGACAGCGGTGTACATAGCCTGGAAGATGACGATGAAGCCGATGACCACGGAGATCCCGACCACGACATCGATGAACGTGGACAGGCCGGGATAGCTGCTGGTGGTCATCATGGCGAGGTAGGAGGCCATTGAGGTTGCAACGTAGCGTTCCATGCCGGGCACGTGCTTGATTTCGTCGACCACCGCGTCAGCGTTGGCCGGGTCGTCGAGCTTGACATAGAAGATGGTGGCCTTGTCCTTGGCGCCGATGAGGTCCTGCATGGTGCTCATCGGAATAAATTTACGGGCGCCCTTGCCGCGCTCGACAATTCCGCAGATGCGGAACTTGTGGTCGAGAATGTCGATGGTATTGCCCACCTTGGCATGGTTGGACTTGGCAAAAAGATCGTCAACAAGCACGTCGTAGGGCTCTTGAAAAGGACCACCCGCGAGGTAGTGAAAGCCGGACGACATGCTTTCATAGCTGGGCAGATCGATCCCGGCAATGATCTCAAGGGTCCCGGCGGAGGCGACCTGGGTAATGACCGGGGCGACACTCTTCACGTGGGGCAATTTTGCGAGAATGTCGCCAACCTTGATCGACATGGGCGCGCCGGAAAATGCGCTGATGAAAGAAGAGCCCGGGGGTCGCACCAGCACATCCGCGCCGATGCCTGCGGTTCGGGCACGAGTGTCTTGCAGCATTCCGAGAGAAAGGCCCACGATGAGCAGGATCATGGTGACTTCGAGGGCGATCGCCACCACGCTGATCAAGGAGCGCAAGGGACGATGCACCAAATTGCCGACGATCATTCGATTCATCATGGTTGGCTGCAAAAACTACTGACTCTGGCTTTCCGGCGTTTTCGGCGCGCTGGCATTCTGCTCATTGAGGTTGACAACATCCGCACCCGTAGGCTGCTCCAGCGCAAACTGATCGTCGGCGAGAGTTTTATTGATTTCCAGCTTCACCATGTTCAGGGTCAGATCGTAGCTCTCGCGCAGCCGTTCGATCTTAATCGTGCTGGGAAACATCGTGCCGGAGAAGTCCTTGTAATCCTGGTAGTGGGCGTCGGTGGCGACGTTGCCCTGCTGGTCATAGATTCTCTGCCGGTGCGGCAGCAGGTCGATGCGGCTGAACTCGACGCGGCGCGACAGGTACCATCCTTGGGGCCCTTTGCGGATGACGGCGAGTTCATAGTCGGGCTGCTCGACGCGATGTCTTCTGGAGTCGAGCACGGTCTCGTAACCATTTTCGAGGACCGCGATTTCGTCCGAGCTGATCTCGGGTATCAGCAGCGCGTCGTAGATATATTGTGGCCGCATGCTTTCGAGGCGCTGAGCGTTGCTGGCGTTATTCAAACTGTCGTTTTGCGGCCCGGCGTTGCTGGGGCCGACAACGAACTTGTTCCGGGGAGGGATCCAGAGCTTGAATTGCTTTCCGTCGCTGACCATGTCGAAGGCGGTGTTGCGGACGACGGGCAGCAGCCCTTTCATGCGGAGCATGAATGGCTTGCGCACCAGGATATAGCCGCGAATCTCTTTGTAGTCGGTAGCGCGCCCGTTTTTGAAGTCGGCGGCGGATGCGTCGATGTCGACGGTTGCCTGCAGGGATTGAATCCGGGCGGCCTGGGCATTGACGTAGTCGATCAGTTGCTGCTGAGGCGCGGTTTTGAGGGGCTGATTGGAAAGTTGACGGTCGATGGGACGCGTCCGAAATAGACATCCGGTCAGCGGGAACGTGGCTGCCGACAGAAATAGAAGCAAAAACAGGCGCAGATGATGGCGATGCATTCCTATGTCAGTACCTGGGAAAACGTTGGGCTCACAAGTATCTGATTAGTATAAGGCAGGGAAAGGTTCGGCGCTTTTTGGGGAGGTATCGGCGGTCTGTGAGGAAACGGTTGCGAGCAGGCATCGACAAGATCACGACAACAAGTCCTCCTTTGAGCGTTCTGGCTGCGTGTGTTAGCATCGGGAGTTTCGCAGGTGATGTTGGGCTGGCCTGATACCTACTCATCCTTATTCCGGGCCTTATCACCCTTCCCGTAAGCCTGCGGAAGGAGACAACCCGTGAAAGTTTACGAAGCAGCGAATCTCCGCAACCTTGCCCTGATCGGACACGGGCATGCCGGCAAAACTACGCTGGTATCCGCCATGCTTTATACCGCCGGAGCCGCGCCGCGCCTGGGGCGCGTCGATGACGGCTCGGCCGTTACCGACTACGACGAAGAAGAAATCGCGCGCAAGATGTCGATTGCGACCGGGCTGGCGTTTGTCGAGTGGGGCAAGCCGGAGTCGAAGGTGAAGATCAATCTGCTGGATACTCCCGGCTTCAATATGTTCGTGCACGAGGCCAAGATGGTGCTGCCGGTGGTGGATGCGGCGCTGGTGGTGGTGGACGGCGTAGCTGGCGTCGAGGTGGTGACGCAGCGCGTGTGGAATTACTGCCAGGACATCGACCTGCCGCGGATGATCGTGGTCAACCGCATGGATCGCGACCGCGCGGATGCCAATCGAGTGCTGGAATCGCTGGTGAATGCTTTTGGGAGGGCTGTGACTCCGCTGCAGCTGCCGATTGGCAGTGAGAAAAGTCTGAGCGGGATTGTCGATCTGGTCCGGATGAAGGCCTACACCTACGAGATGGGCGGGAACGGCAAGGGCAAGGAAGGGCCGATTCCGGCGAATATGGCGGACGCGGCCAAGGAAGCGCACGAAAAGCTGGTGGAGCTGGTGGCCGAGGGCAAAGACTCGCTGATGGAAGAGTTCTTTGAGACGGGCACGATTCCGGAGGAGCACCTGGTTCCGGCGCTGCATGAGGCGATTCGCGAGGACAAGCTGTTTCCCGTGCTGTTTACGTCAGGTCTGGGAAATGTCGGAGTCGACGAGTTGATGGATTTTATCGTCGACTACACGCCGGCGGCCAGCGAACATCACGCGCTCACGGAGTGGACGCCCGATGGCCATGCCGAGCCCGCCAAGCGCCAAGGCACGGACAACGAGCCGGCTTCGGTCTACGTGTTCAAGACGATGTCGGATGCGTTCGCGGGGAGGATTTCGTACTTCAAGGTTTTTTCGGGCGTGCTGAAAAACGACGCCTCGCTGCAGAATTACAACCGCAACACGCTGGAAAAGTTCGCGCATATTTCGCTGATCCAGGGCAAGCAGGCGGTTCCGATTGCGGAGCTGCACGCGGGCGACATCGGTTCGGTGGCGAAACTGAAAGAGACGCTGACGGGCGATACGTTGGGCGATAAGGCGTCGCCGATCCGGTATCCCCCAGTGCAACTGCCCGAACCGGCGATCACGTTTGCCATTGAGCCGAAGAGCCGGGCGGACGAAGACAAGCTGGGCGTGGGGCTGCACAAGCTGATGGAAGAAGATGCCATGCTGCGGTTCTTCCGCGATCCGCAGACCAAGGAATTTTTGATTGCGGGAACGGGGCAGCAGCACATCGAGGTCGTGGTGTCGAAGATGAAAAAGCGGTACCACGCGGAAGTGGTGCTGAAGGCGCCGAAGGTGCCGTATCGCGAGACCATCCGCGGCAAGGCCGATGTGCAGGGGCGGCATAAGAAGCAGACGGGCGGGCACGGGCAGTACGGCGACTGCAAAATCAAGATGGAGCCGTTGCCGCGCGACGGGGCCGAGTTTGAGTTCGTCAACGACATTTTTGGCGGAGCGATTCCGCGCAACTTTATTCCCGCGGTAGAGAAGGGGATCAAGGACGCGGCCGCGCGGGGCTTTTTGGCGGGGTATCCGGTGGTGCACTTCCGCGCGATTTTGTATGACGGCTCGTATCACGATGTGGATTCGAACGATTTGTCATTCCAGATGGCGGGACGCATCGCCTTCCGCAAAGCGATGGAGCAGGCCAAGCCGACGCTGCTGGAGCCGATCATGGCGGTCGAGATCACGATTCCCGACGAGTTTGCGGGGACGATCATGGGCGATCTGAACAGCCGCCGCGGACGGATCCAGGGAATGGATAACAAGGCGGGGAATACGATCGTCAAGGCCGAGGTGCCGATGGCCGAGATGCTGACCTATGGCGCCGATCTAACTTCGATGACGCAGGGCCGCGGCAGCTTCTCGATGGAGATGCATCATTACGATACGGTTCCGCAGCAGCAGCAGGACAAGATTATTGAGAAGGCCAAGGCGGAGCGGGGTGAGGTGAAGGAAGAGGAAGAGTAGGTTCGTGGAATCCCACGTCTCGAAAAGCCCGAGACGTGGGGCACCCGGCATTCGTCCGCCCGCCCAAACAGTTTGTCATCTTGAGCGAAGCGAAAGACCTATGCACATCCCCGCGGCCCGCGCACGCCTTCGGGTCAATATCTGAACACGCTCGGTGCCCCGGGTTCCAGCCCGGGGAAGGCGCCATCCGTCCTATATTCCGCCCTCCCCCATCAACCGCTCCAACTGATCTCGAAACTGCAGCTTCAAGTCGCTGGCGCCCTCGTAGCGAGTATAGAAATGTCCAAGGTCCTTTAGATTCTTTTGAAATGCCTCAAGAGATTGCAGGTCGCTTGCGGAAAGGCTCCCAATGTTAACGGAACCCTGTTTGAAGAACGTAAAAATCCGCGGCTTGCCGGTATCTCTAAACGCTGTAAACGCGACATTAAACTCTTCTTCTGTAAACCTTCCTGCCTTGGTAAAAAACAAGCACACGAAGATGTCGCAATCGCGAATCTTCTTGTTGTATTCGTCCTGCAGTCGGGTTTCCGACATTGCGTCGAGAAAATACTCCCAACGCACGATCTGTAAACGGATCCCTTGGTTGATCAGTTGTTCGTTCTGCCTGAGAAAATACGCATCGAATTCGTCCCGATCTTCGCGCAGTTCGGCAGACGATGCCAGAAATATCCGCACCGTCCGCGGCTCCCCAGCAGCCACATCCTTCTTCGCCCAAGCCGGAGCCTTCTCTATCTTGATCCCATCCAACAACTCCATCACATCCACTTCGTCGTAGCTCCGTCCGCACTCGACTTTCAGACGACCATGCTCCTTCCTCCGCACCAATTCCTTCTGCGAGAAAAACCACGGCGTTGCCTGCGCCGAGCAAGCCTTGCAATTGCACGGAATCCGCTTGTCCACCCTGTCCCGCAGTCCTTTAAACGACTCATTCAGCGCATCCAGATCGGCGGCAATCACGCTCAACAGAGCCTTGTGCTCAGGCCCGCGCGCGCGCAACTCAATTTCGTTTCCGCTCGGCAAAATCTCCGCCAGCGCCGACGTACTGCCATGCTCAAACAGCACGCCTGTCGCCCATGCCTCTTCCGGATCTTTCACAAACCGGTGCAACCTCACTGTCAGCCGGCTGATCATCCCCTTGGGCAGGAACTCGTACGTATACCGCAGCACCAGGTCCTCTGCCTTCGCCCAATTTCCCAGCCCCGCCGGTTTCGTCGGGGCCAACAACTGCGGTGCTAGCCATGTCGAAGGATCGCTGTCCCTCATCTCATAGCAGAGCTCAAAATTCTTCATCAGCGCCAGCAACTCGGGGTGCATCCGCGCATAAGCCGAGTCTTCCCACAACCGCGCGCAATCCTCTCTATTGAAGCGGCCCCGCTTCTTCTTTACCTCTTCATCGTCCAGAATGCGAAACACCGCCTCCGTTGCCCACTCATTCTGCAAAATCACGGTGCGCTTCAACAGATCGTCATCCTGAAAGTGCAGAAACACCCCTAAGTCATGGAAATACCGGCTCAGCAGCAGCGCCTTCTTCTCGTCCATCTCAATATGCTTGCCATAAACCTCGAAATACTTCTCCACCGGGATGTAAGCCGTCTCCGCCGCTAGTGTCTCAATCTCCTCCCGCACCCTCAGCCAGTATGCCGGCAATTCTTGGCCAATATGGCCGAGGTGCGAAGCAAAGTATTCAATGCCATCGCGGACCCTCTCAACCGCATCGCGCATCTCTAAATTGCCCGCATAGAGTTCCTTCACATTGTCATAGCGCTGCCGGATGCCCGTAAGGTCGATCGCCTTACTGCGCCCCGACTTCTCATTTTGGAAAATCAAGGTCGGACTGTGTCCGCCAAACACGTCAATCAAATCCAGCCAATACTTGAACCCTTCGTCCGATACCGACTTGTAATCCTTCCTCGTGTCGTCCAGCAGCACATAAAGCGACCGCTGCGTCAGAAAGAACTGGTGCGTGGCATGATAAATCTGTTGCCCGCCAAAATCCCAAACGTTCAGCCGGAACGTGCGGCCGTTCTTCATCTTGAATTCGTGCTTGTAGATCGCAATGCCCTTGGTCGAGTCTTTTTCCTCCGGCAGTTCTTCATCAGGCTTGTACAACCGTCGCAGCAGACTGGTCTTTCCAGCGCCGCCCTCGCCCACGATCAGCATTTTCGCCTCGTACAAATGATCCACTTTGCCCTTGCCGCGCTCGGCAAAGTAGTTGAGGATGGCCTTATTCCCCTGCTGCACAATCTCAGGCGGAGGATTCGTAAGAGGGCAGTTCGCGACGCAGATCCCTCCGCCTTTCTCGGCCCACTTTTCTAACGTTAACGTTACCGGGAGACCCGCTCGTATTAACTGAATTACCGGAGTGAGGTCGGAGACGCTTGTTCTTTCTAAAAAAAGACTCCTTAGGTCTGGCAGGCCGGCCAGTGGCGTCAGGTCGCTGACCGGGCAACCCGACAATGAAAGCTTCTTCAGGCCGCGCAGCCGCTTGAGCGGCTTCAAATCGCGGACTCGCGCTTCATCTAGGTATAGCTCCTGGAGAGCAGACAGTCGGCCTAGCGGAGTCAGGTCGACGACAGGCGTACCCTCGCAATACAGCGTTTCCAAGCCCGAAAGGCGGGCCAGCGGGGCGAGGTCGGTGACCAGTGTATGGCTCAGAAAAAGTTCCCGCAGGCTCCGTAAACGCGACAGCGGAGTCAGGTCGACGATCTGCGTACCCACGCAATACAGCGCTTCCAAGCCCGAAAGGCGGGCCAGCGGGGCGAGGTCGGTGACCTGCGTATCGCTCAGAATAAGTACCCGCAGGCTCCGCAGACGAGACAGCGGGGCCAAGTCTGCAACGGGTGTGCGATCAAGGTATAGTTCCCGCAGTTCATTTAGGCGATCCAAGGGGGCTAGGTTCGTGGCACCAGTCCTCTCGAGATCGAGCGTTTGGAGTGATGAAAGCTTGGCCAGCGGAGCAAGGTCAACAACCTTCGTTTCTCGGAGGTACAGCTCTCGCAGGCCGGACATAGGCTCCAGCGGCCCGAGATTGTCAAAGGTGTTTTCCTCGCCATCGTTGGGACTCTCATCGACCTGCCAACCGTACCCCTCCCGTTTCCACCTCCTCGACGCCAGCGATAGACCCTCCAGCCATATCATTTCCGCGATTTCAGCCGGTATTTCCTTGAGCCCACAGTTACCCAGATCAAGGAACTTGGCCTTGGTCCGCTTGTTCTCGGCGATGAGCTTTTTCGCGAGCTTGGACATTCAATGTCTCCCAAGTCTTACCCTGTCAAGGGACCCGTTGAGATGACAACACGGTCAACTTACCATGAACATGACATCCTGTCCGTCGGAACCCTCACGGGCTCTTGACCTCGTTGCCCGCCACAAATACCCCTAAGGTCTTTATCCCTCAAAGACCTACCGCTAATTTACCCGAAAAATAAGCTTAAGAATTAGTCTAACTCATTGATTTATAAATACCTTACCTGTAAGTCCTTATTCCTCAAAGACCTGGCGTTAGCCGCACACTAAGTCTTTGATTCTAAAAGACCGCTACCAGAGGGGTCCAAGCTTATTCGCCGGGTTCGTTGTTGCCCTCAACCATGTTGGCGAAGCGCGTGGAATTGTGCAGGAAGGCGAGATTGAATTTGCCGATGGGTCCATTGCGCTGCTTGGCGATGATGATTTCGGCTCGACCCTTCAGATCGGGATCGTCCTGCTTGTAGACCTCTTCGCGGAAGATGAACATGACCACATCAGCGTCCTGCTCGATCGATCCCGATTCGCGCAGGTCGGAGAGTTGCGGGCGATGATCGCCTCCGCGGCTCTCGGGAGCGCGGCTGAGCTGCGACAACGCCACCACCGGAACCTGCAATTCCTTGGCAATGGCTTTCAGTCCGCGCGAGATCGAAGAAACTTCCTGGGTCCGATTCTCGAAGCGCTTGCTTCCGCCGGACATCAGCTGCAGGTAATCGACCACGAGCAGATCGAGGCGTCCCTGCGATTGCTTCAAGCGCCTCGCCTTGGCCCGCATTTCGCTGAGTGAGATTCCAGGGGTGTCGTCGATATACAGCGGAGCGTTCGACAGCTCCTCCGATGCGCGAACCACTTTCTTGATGTCGTCGCCCCACAGCGAACCGGTGCGCAGCTTGTGCGCGTCGACAATGGAGCGCGAACAGAGCAAACGTTGCAGCAGCGCTTCGCTTGACATTTCCAGCGAGAAAATGCCGACCACCTTGCCGTCGTCGATCGCGGCATTCTCGGCGATGTTCATGGCAAATGCCGTCTTGCCCATCGAAGGCCGAGCCGCGAGAATCACCAGGTCTGCCTTCTGAAAGCCGCTCGTCATCTCGTCGAGATCGGTGTAGTGCGTGGCGATTCCGGTGATCCGCTGACCGCGCTGCAGCAGCGCGTCGATTCCTCCGGAAGCGCGGGAGATCTCTTTGAAGCTCTGAAAGCCCTTGCCAATGCGCTTCTCCGAGAGCTGGAAGATGGCAGCTTCGGCCTCGTTGAGAATTTCGTCGGCGGGATCCGCCTGCTCGCTCGCCTTGGCGATTGCGGCGTTCGACACGCCGATCAGTCCGCGGAGAATCGACTTGTCGCGGACGATGCGAACGTAATGCTCAATCGAAGGCCGGTCGGGAACGCCGTCGAGAAGTCCAGAGATGTAACCGACATCGCCGACCGCTTGCAGATCTTTCTTTTGATCGAGTTCCTCGACCAGCGTAATGATGTCGATCGGCCGGGAGGACTCGGCCAGATCCATCATGCGGGAGTAAATGCGCCGGTGGGAATCGATGGAGAAATCTTCGGGCTTAAGATGCTCGGCCGCATCGTTGAAGGCGTGATTATCCAGCAACACCGCGCCCAGGATGGAGCGCTCGGCTTCAATGTTAGCCGGCAAACGTCCGATGCTGGATTCGAGGGTCGCCACGATGTTTAAGTGAGTGCGTTGCATCGTAACCTTTTTCCGCCTGTGGACGCATGAGGGGACGAAAGGAAAACTCGTCCGAAATCAAAAATTGTTTTTCGCCGCCAAGGCTTCAAATTTGTAAGCAGTTCTGCGGGCGCTTCGAATGGAGTATGCCACAAGGCGAACGAAAAGCAAATCTCGGCGGGGCTGCTCCGTCGCGAATGGCATCCATGAGCACGCCCAGAACCATGACTCGCAATACCATGCGTCACTGCGCGTTGTCCCCGCGGAGTGATAGTCTTCTATCGCCCCTATGAAAAATCTTACTCGTCGCCGATTCGGCAAGACTTTGGCAGGCGCCGCCGCGGCTGCCGTGGCCAGCGCCTCTTTCCCCCGGACCGCACTTGCGCAACTTGCCACCGCTGGAGTGCTGCAATTTCCGCCACACTTTGTCTGGGGCTGCTCCACCGCCTCGTATCAGATCGAGGGCGCGGTCAGTGAAGACGGGCGCAAGCCCTCCGTTTGGGATACTTTTTCCCACACCCCGGGCAAAACGTTTCACGGAGAGACGGGCGACGTCGCCGACGATTCCTACCATCTCTACAAAGAAGATATCGCGCTGCTCAAGGACCTTGGCGTGGGCGGCTACCGATTTTCCATAGCCTGGTCGCGTATTTTTCCCGACGGAACCGGACAGCCGAATTCCAAGGGTCTCGACTATTACGAGCGCGTGGTGGACGAACTCCTTAAGAACAAGATTGCTCCCTACATCACGCTGTTTCACTGGGACCTGCCCCAGGCGCTGCCCGGCGGATGGCGATCGCGCGACACCTCCAAGGCTTTCGCCGATTATGCCGCGTACATCGCCAAGCACCTCTCCGATCGCGTCCACCACTTTTTCACGACTAATGAGTTCGTCTGCTTCACGGACCTGAGTTACAAAACCGGCAAGTTTGCTCCCGGCCTGAAATTGCCCGACGCCGAAGTCAACCAGATCCGGCACCATGCCGTGCTTGCTCACGGACTGGCGGTTCAAGCCATTCGGGCCAACGCCAAAGCCGGAACTCAGATTGGCCTCGCCGAGAATGCCAACGTCTACGTGCCCGTGATTGAGACGCGCGAACACATCGAGGCGGCGCAGCGGGCCACGCGCGACGGCAATGCCCCGTTCCTCACGGCGCTCATGGAAGGCAAATACACCGACCGCTATCTGCAACAGGAAGGCGCGAACGCACCCAAGGTCGAACCGGGCGACATGAAGATCATCGGTAGCCCGCTCGATTTCGTCGGCCTGAACGTGTACACGGCGGATTACGTGCGCGCCGACGGCTCCTCCGCCGGCTACTCGGTTGAGAAACGCCAGGCTTCGTTCCCGCGCATGGCCTCCGAGTGGCTCTACGTTGATCCCGAGGCGATCTACTGGACGGTGCGCAACGTCAGCGATCTTTGGAAGCCCCGCGCGCTGTACATTACCGAGAACGGCTGCTCCGCCGACGATGTTGTCACCCCTGACGGCCGCGTTGAGGACACCGACCGCGTGATGTATTTGCGCAACAACCTGACGCACCTGCATCGAGCCGCGTCGGAAGGCTACCCCATCAAGGGCTATTTCCTCTGGAGCCTGCTTGACAACTTCGAGTGGGCCGACGGGTATAGCAAACGATTTGGCCTGCACTACGTTGACTACAAGACGCAGGCGCGCACGCCCAAACTCAGCGCGGAGTGGTACCGCACAGTAATATCGCGGAATGCTGTCGAGTGATGCTGGAGTGCCACACGGCGAATCGCGACAGATTTGCCGAGTGTAGGCGGAAGACAAGCGAAAGGGAGCAAAGGATTGATGACGTCTGGCGGAGGCGGACCGAAGACATTCGTTTGACACTGTATTCCGTGCACTTTTAGAATATGCAAGGGACGTGTCCACCCGCGTCTGCGGGATTCGGTGCGCCCGGTTCGGGGCGGTCCCGGGTTTCCTTCCGCGTATTTCCAAATTGGCGGTGTAGCTCAGGTGGTTAGAGCGACGGTCTCATAAAAAACCGTTCTTCATTCGTATCCAATGTTTTCAATACGTTAGACTGCATCATCGCACCCTATTTACGTGCGATTACGGCATGGTTTGCCGTTATTGTGCGATGGAAAATGCGATGAAGCTGCAGTAATCAGTCCGCTCGTGTTCGGCACGACAGCGGCACACTCTTCGACGCTAAAACAACCCCGCATCCCAACCCGCCACTTTATCGAGTTGTCAACGTTCAAAGCGTTGGCCTTCATCATCTACTCGATCTCTCAGAGATTCGATCTAGATCTAGCCTGCACTCTCAACCTAATTTATCGAGAGGTCGTAATTCAATCTAGTGACCTCAAGATCCCGAGTCCGCAATTGTTTGAGTGGCCAACAGCGATGACCGAATTGTTTTTAGGAGTGTCTTCGTGAATTCCCTCATCCCACGTGGTGTATAGGTGTAGACAATTACTCGTCGGTGCCTGAGATCGAAAGGAACATCCTCGATAGATTGTGCGATGAGGATCGTGTACTTGCCAATGGCGTGGGCAAGCCCAATTTCGTAGAACACGTTTGGATTGCGACCTGTGCAATCCGCTATGATGATGCGCGCGGCGTTGATTGCCGACCACACATCCTGCATCACAACGCTCGGACCGTAAAGGTCATCCGCTCTTTTGATTCGCAAATTGAGCCTTGAGATCGGCTTCTCCAGATGATCTTCGTAAATGGGCCGAAGCGAGTCGGCGAAGGGCATCAACACGAGTACTTCAGGCCAGTTTGGATCGAGCCGCGGGGCCCCAAAGGCAGCTGCCCTATCGCGCTGGCTTTCGAATACAACTTCGCGCAAGGCAGTTTTCAATTCTTCAATCGTCAGTTGCGACCGGTCGGGCGGCGTTGCGCTGCTCATATGACCTGGGCCTCTTTGAGCTTCAAAGCACGAAACTCCAGGGCCAAATCGATCTTTCTTTTCAACATTTGCAAGTGTGAAGTTGCGGCAGGAGCCCTCTCCAGGTAATCAAAGGCGCCGCTTCGCATAGCCCGCACACTGACAGCTTCTGTTCCTGCGGCAGTGCACACGATGACCTGAGTGTAGGGATCCTTCTCTTTAGCAGCCTTAAGGATACTCAAGCCCCCCTCAATGTCCGGTATGTAACCTTCTTCGTGAGGCAGTTGAAGGTCCGTGACGACGAGATCAAAGTTCCCGTCGAAGATCTTTCTGATGGCTTCGCCTGCTGTTTGCGCTATCGTGAGATGTCGGTCTGGAGCGTCGGCTGCCCACTCCATCTGTTCTCTCCAGTCTGGAGAATCGTCCACCAACAGCACTTGTTGCATTGGTCACTCCTTTCAGAGGACGGGAGGGTTAACCCGCGAAAATAGGCAGGCGGATCACAAAGCACGCGCCGCCACCCGCATTGTTCCGAGCTTCTACCGTTCCGGAATGCTTTTCTATAATTTTGCGCGCATTCGACAGCCCCAGGCCGGTTCCACCCTTCTCCCGTTTCGATGTCACGAAGGGTTCAAAGATGCGGTCTCTAAAGCGGTCTTCGATGCCGCGACCGGTGTCTGCAATTTCGACCCTGGCGTATCCGGTCCCGTCACCGGAGGTCTCGGCGCAGACCTTAAGCCGGGCAACCGCTCCGATCTGCCCAGCCATTTCCTGGTGGGCGTTCTTAATTATCTCGGTCAATGCACTGGTGAGTTTGGAAGCGTCGGCATTAATTGGAAGCGGTTGAGTCCATAAATCGGTTTCACAAGGCCAAAGGTGAGCAATGTCAGCGGAAAGGTCTTTTACAATGTCATTGAGATCGGTTATTTTCCTCTTCAACTCCAGGGCTCCGGCGTAAATTCGGAAATCGGCCAGCACCGTGTTAGCTTCTATGCTGTGGTGCCGTGCCTTATTCAGCAACGGCAGCATTCCGGACACGAGTTGCGGCTCATTCGAGGAGAGAAGGTACCCGTTGAGTCTTTCCACCATCGCTCCGATCAGGCCGAGTTGATGACCGATTGTATGGGACATCCCCGCCGCCTGTTCCTCCGCCATACGCTCGCGGAGCCGTGTGTTCTCGATGGTTAGCGCAAGAACCCGCACAAAGCCTTCCAGATCGTCGATTTCCTCGCCGTCGATTTCTCTCTCGCCCCACAGGAACCGCTTGTCAGCAACCAACACACCGATGCGTTTCGTGTGCTTGCCGACCAGCGGTACACATACAAATGCGTGAGGCTCATCATTGGGATCTGTCAGTTTTCGCAGCACTTCCCGGAATGGGTCGAGCTGTTTGTACTCGACCCGCTGAGACGTGCCTTTCAGAAAACATCTTGCAGGCGCGCCGGCGGAGTTGTCGAGGGGAATCCTTAGCTGACGGATTGCGGCGTCAAGCGGAGAATCCGCCACCTTGATCTCATCGCTCCGTCTTTCGGCATTTCGTAGAAGGGACCTCAAATCGCGAGTGGAGGACAACTCTCCTTGCTCGAACTTCTGCCAGACCCGATCGGCCTCTTGACGCGTCAGCGGTCCTACGGCCGCTTCTCCGATCAGCTTTCCGTTATCCCGGTCAGGCAGGAGCAGCATCGCGCGGCTGAAACCGAGGCCGGCACCAGCCGTAATCGCGGTCAAAAACAGCCTTACGATAGTGTCGATCCCATGCGGCTGGACGTGCTCTGTGACTAAGTTAAGCGCGCCGAGATGTTTATTACGCCGATCTTGCCTCTGATACAGATCGACTGTGTGGAAAGCGATGATCGCAGGAACAGCGAGGGTTTGCAGGAACACTCGGTGATCGTTAGTCAGTCCGCCCTCTCGGCTACTGTTAACACTCTCAATATTTAGTACTCCGAGCAACCGTCCCGCATCGAGAAGAGGAACAGCAATTTCCGAGCGCGTGTCTGTATTTATGTTCCGATAGATCTGCTCGGGAAAAAATTCTCCGATTGTCTCGATAAACATCGACTTTTTCGTATCCTTAACATCCTCGACCAGAATCGATTTCTTGCTGCGAGCCGCTAACCCGATAATACCCTGATCAAGCATTAAGGATTCTTTTGTATAACGCTCCGGAATTGGCCAACGAGCTATGGATTCAAGAATCTCAGTCTGCTCGTTATATCGCATGCAGACCGCATGCTGGGCCCCGGTCAGCACGAGCGTTTGCTGCAAAAAGCATTCGAACACCTGCTTCAAATCCGCGCCTTTCTCGGCGATGGCGGCAAGCAACTTATGCATGGTCTGCAGTTGCTTATTCAGGTCGTCCTTGTGCAATCGTGCATTGATAATGGCCAATGCGGCCGAGGTGGCTAAGCCCTCCATGGTGGCTTTTTCTTCACTCGTGAAACTGTGCACTTGGCGGAAGTTCACGAAGAGCAGGCCCGCGACTTCGCCATCGACGGAAGGCCTCATGACGAGCACCGCACAAGATTTGATCTTCTCGCGATCGATAAAGCGAGACGCTCCGTCGGTGCGCGGCGCCGACAAGATACTGGGTTCGTGAGCATTGACGTAGTAGTGAGTCCCGGCACTGACAAGGCTGGCCAACATTTCATCTTGTGCAAGAGTTCCCTTTATCGAAACCGGATCCAACAAAAGGCCGTCTACAACCGGGGGAAGGTAAAAGGTCTTGTTGTGCTCGTGATATTGATAAACTGAGACATTGTCGGCATCGGACGTAAGGAGCGCATTTCTTGCTATGTTCTTGAGAACATCGGGCAAGACGAAAGGAGAAGCCAACGATTGTGTAAGGTTGCGAAGACCCGAGAGTGCCCAAGCTTTGCCGGCTACCTCCATCACCCGCCGCAGCAATAGGTAGTTCTTAATGACAGCTGCCATCTCACGTGCAAACATTTCTGCGAGATTAATCTCTCGCTGCGAGAATCCTTTCCCATCCCGCCAAAAATGAATGCCGAGAACCCCCTCGGCGTCCGGGCCTAATTTGATGGGGACGACGGCAAGAGCGCGCACGCCCATTTTGTAGAGCTCCGGGTAAGACACCTCGAACTGGCTGGAATCGTCGAGCTGCACCGGTTTCCCGGTCTGAACTGCAATTCTGCCCCTCCCCGATTGGCTCGGCCGATAGTTCTGGACAAAACTTGGAGTTGCCCTGCCGGCTCCTGCCGCCAGGATCGGATCGCCCCATTCGAATGGCCCGGCTTCCGATGATTCGGAAGGATTTCGCCGGTAAACATGCAAAGTGGCGGAATCAGCCCCAATGAGGCGTATCGCATCCCCGGCAATACGTTGCAACAGAATGTGGGGGCGCCTGGTTGCGATCTCCTCACCTTTTTCACGCCCCAATTCTTTCACCCTCTCGATAGCGGAATCGGTAAATACTTCACTTCGGCGGCCAATATTACAGCCCGCCTCAATTGTGCCAACCACCTTCTGATCTGCTGCGAGAATGGGGGTCCAAATGCGCACCAATCTCCAGTGTTCGAAACGCTCATAAATGACCTTATCCAGCAGATCATCCGGTCCTTCTATAATCTTCGTTTCACCGGTGCTAACCACATAGGTTTGAATATCCCTGACGTTCAGCGCGTGCTTGGCTCTCATAATCCAGCCTGGTGAGATGTTTCTGCCTCGCACCGTCTCGACACACCCTCGATATTCGTCGACTAACGATATCGTTGCGAATCCGAACTTCAGTTTCTCCGTGATTTCGGATAGGATTGTGTCCATCACGTCCTCCAGAGCTTGAACATCAGGGATAGCGTCGGCGCCGGAGTGTAGCGACTCCAGAAGTGTTACCAAATCAGCGTGATCCGCCAGTGGCCTACTCAAGAGAATATCCAGGAGGGGAGACTACTCGGCCATGTTAACAAAACGTGATATAGAGTCAAGGTCGAACCGCGAATCGACTTCGGTAGGTTGTAAAGCTCGTGTTCGACGATTTAACCTACTGTCTGAGATTGCAGATCCATCAAATGAAATCGGCTCTCAAGAAGGCTCGGTCTGATTTCGCGATGGCCAGGTGGCATTAGTGCGGCGACGAGGTCTATGTTTCCTAACGCGAACAGTGGGCCTCCCGTGATTCAGGCTGCCAATTGCCTCATCCGTTCGCCACTCGACTTTATCGGAAGCAATAAATGGCTCCGCCGACAGAAGTTCTAGGGCACTGTTCCCGCCAAAGCCAGCAAGGCCGGACCATTAGCCATCCATGGCGCCGACAGGGATACAACCCCTTCCGCGCTCATCCAGGCAAGACTCCTCTTTTTGTGGATACTGTCGCGGGTCCGCATGTAGGGGGCGATGCTTCGGTCCGCCAGCCACCGCCGCGAGTGTTTGGAAGCGAGTGTATTGAGTACGGCCGTTTGGATTGCTGCAGTTCAGGGATGGTGGCGGTCGCAGAGGGAGCGACAGGACTGGACTCCGTTTGTGGAAACATAGGCCGCGGCCACTTTTAGCCGCCTCCACAGTTTTGTACTCACGGGATATCGCCGCAGAGTAGCCAGCGGACGCTGATGTCTCTTCTTCTCTTCTTCCAAGAAGGGCGATCCGGGATCGTTGAAGCAAACGTCCTTTATCATTATCGGCTTTGACGAGCGGCAACAGGTCACTAGGCACTTGTCCCAGTCGCCGACTTCCCGTTCAAGTGATTTACCCCAGACGGGACCGACTCCACGCCTGATCCGGTACGCCTACGCGCGTTCCTCGTCCCTAATTGCGAGGGTGACGATTTCCCATAAAGCCGATTTCTGGAGAACTGGTCTACAACGAAGCCCGCGCTAATTCCACCATAGCCATTATAGTGGTTTCGGGCTCCTGCATTAAGCGCCCTAAGCTGGGCCACGCAAAAACGAAGTCTTGACTGCAAAGCCAGAAGTTGGCTCCGCGGCTGGGGGTTAGCTGACGGCTTGGACTTATTTAATGTCCGCACATTTTGATATTGGCTGAAAGGATACCTGCCCTCGCGTGGCCGGCATACCGCTTCCATTCTTTATCATCCATGTAGTTGGGCGAGACGCGATGGCAGAGTTCCTCGAGCAGGTCCTGCTTCTCCAAAAGAATGGTCTCAAAACGATCAGGCCGCAAAAGCACGAGCAGCTTATGATCCTGAGCAGTGATGGTAGCTTGTGTCACATCCTGCGAGTCGAGAAGCTGCGCGATGATCTCATTCCGACCCCAATCCCATACGGTTAATGTTCCCTTTCCAGTAATACTCTTTGCAGTAATGAGAGTGAGGTACTGTCCTTCGGGGCTGAAGTTCGCCCATCTAATTTGGTTTACACCGTTGAAATTTTCGGCTTCATTCCAACGGCTCGAATTTGCTATTTCCTTCCAGTTGCTCGTATCGAAGATCCTAACTATGTGGCCGATCCTCTTTCCATCCTTATCGGTAACGGCGAGAGCATCAGCATCCACGACGGCGAGGTACTTGCCTCCTGGGCTGAGCACGAGACTGCTATTGACCATGAAATCTGTGCGCTTTTTCGGAGGCTGGTTGCTTTGGACTTCCAGGCTCATCAGTTCCTTGTCCCGCTGCAATATAAGGGAGCCGTTATCTACGGAGAAACCGACTATCTTCAAGAGTTCTGATCCAGTCGCCGGCAGTAAAGACCAAGGGACGACCCGGACATCCTTGCCTGTGGACACATCAAAAATATGCAGCTCGCGATTGAAGGACCCGGGTGCAGGCAAGTTACCGGGCTTTTCTTGGGCCGGGAGTGGTATCGAGTCTATCGCGATGAAGTTCCCGTCATTGCTGAAAACTGGGGATAATGTGGGGGCTGCAACCTTAATTGGCGGGTTGGACAGAGGTGAACCTGCATTATTCCCTGAGGGTTTCCTGAGAGATAATTCAACTATCGACTGGCGACCTATCTGGTAACATAGAGCCGAATCTCCCTTCGGAGTTACACCCAGAACAAGACAGTCGTACTTCTGCGCCGAACCGTCCAATTGTATAACCCAGGAATCCGTGTAGGAACGCTGGATGATTACGGTTCCCGACTGAGACAGTTCTGGAGTGGCCTGCGACGGTAGTTTGACTACATCAGGGAACAACCTCCAGCGTAAAATATCGCCGGCATCCGTTACGGCAGCTGCCTCCGTCCCATCTGGACGGGCAGTTATACGGTGCACCTGCTGATTGTAGGCAATGCGAGCCAGTTCTTCATGAGAACGAAGGTAGCGCAAACGGGCAACCCCGCCAAATAAGGAAAGGTATTGCTGTTTTTCCGGGACGAGGGCTGCCTCTGGGGCGAGGGCTGCCTCTAAGTATTGAGGCGCCGCAAGCGCCCCCAGGCCATTGTCTGTAGAGTTAGCGCCGGATTGAGGCGCCGCAAGTTCGCCCTCCGGGCCGTTAGCTGCAGGGTTAGGGCAGGATTGGCGAAGTCTCGCAAAAGGCTGATCCGACTTGTCCGAATAAGACCACTCAGTAACTGCGAAGTCCGTTTCAGTAACTGCGAAGTCCGTTGTTGGGAGGTCTTTTTGTTTGACTACTTCACTATGAGCGATCAGGACTGATTGATTCTCGTTGAACTGCAAATCCAACGCACGATCATTGAGGATCTTGACTTTCCATTCGGATGCACCGAACTTCTGCTCTTTCTGTGCCGGGGCACTGCCGGCATTCCCAAACGAACCTGCGAACACAACCGGCTGCGGCAAACATTGTTGTTCTTTCCATCGCAAATCGCCGGCTAAAGCTAATTGAAATTGGTCCCCGGAGGCAGCGACAGCGATTCGCTTAATATCAAGCCACGTATCGTGAATGTGCTCTCCACGGTCAGGCGTGCTGCTTGAGTTCGAGTTGGGCGTCAGCTCAGTCGCGAGCTTACGTAAAAAGTGATCGTCAGGCGGCGAAATCTTGCGGCCTTTATCAAAGTTCGCAACACCGGCACCCGCAACAAGGGGTTGCATCCACACCCACGGCGTACCACCACAGATGGCTGCGACATATCTCCCCTGGGCGTCATGAGCAGAAGCCAGGGGAGCCGTCTCCTCGCGGTTGATGGCTTCTGTTTTTAGCGAATTGGGGGCCGTTTTGGTCGCCTTGTCTGGACCGGAGGGCGCCCGCTCGCCTCCCAGGTCGGGGCAGGGAAGCTCCTGTTGCACGGCCGGCGATTGAGCGGAGAAGACACGAATGCCCCCTCCATCACCGCCGACCAGCAACAAATTATCGGCCCACGTTAGGGCGCGTAGGTTTCCTGAGGAGGAAACCTTGTTGACTTGCGCCGAGTTCTCCCATACGAGCACTGTTCCTCCATCATCGCCGCTGGCCAGGTATTTACCATCCGCGCTATAGGCGAGGAAATTCACATGGGGGTGCGTCAAGGGCGGAAGTAGGGAGGGCAGCAAATGCAGTGAGCTAGAAATGCTGGCTGCAACGCTGGGATCACCTTCCAGATCCAAAGATGCGGCGGCAAGAAGAAAGCTTTGCCGAAGCAGATTGTCATTGTCGCGCAGAAGGTTGGCCGACCTGTCAGCGAGCGTTTGAGCGGTAGCATCCTGCCAAAAGATACGAAATTTGTACAAGCCGAACAAGGCGAGCACTGCCAATATCACTGCGGTCGGTAAGACGTATCGCAGTCTCTTAGTCCAGCGCTCCGAACGGAGGGACTTCTTCAGAAACTCGCGGGCTTTATTGAAGCCGGGGTGGTAGCGATTGGCCCACGCAGTGGTGGGATCGCGTTCGTCCCACCACTCTTGTGCTGCTCTGAGCGTAGCACCTGTCAGGTAGTCCGGTTTCGGCTGCGTGGCGCGTTGCGCAAGCTCCAAATAGATTCGCTTCGATTCGTCTTCCTCGGGCATCCATTTATCGCGCAGGGTGTCCCATTTGCGCAGGACGCACTCGTGGATGACCTCAACCTCAGTACCCATCTGCAACGGCTCGGTCGAAGTCCGCAGGAACACCGATCCCTGGGCGGTGTAGGCGGTGACGACCTTGGCCACCTGATCGAAGCTCGCCTCAGTAACCGCCATAAGCTCGGAAACCTTGGCCAGATGGCGGGTCTCGCGCCCTTTTTCGTCGCGATCGTAGAACAAGAGGAAAATGCGCTTGAAAATCTCATCTCCTCGCGGACCCAATTCCGCCGAGACTTTCCTGTAAATTTCATTCGCATGCTTGGAAAGGGCGTTGGCGATTCCCCCCACCGTGAGATAGTCATCCAAATCAAAGCGGTGAGAAGCTTTCTCCCGGCCGGCTGCGGCCTCCCCGTTCGTGACGCCGGTGTCCCACATTCGCATTAGCGCATGCTGCATCAAAGGGAGCTGGTCAGGATCGTCGCCGCAATCGTTAAGGATGCGCTGCGTGGCTTTGGAGGTGATGGAGGATCCCGCTACCTTCAATGGGCCTTCGATAGCCTGCCTTCTTTGCGCGCGCGACAAGCGGGGGATCAGGTATTGTGACTCGTTCATCTCCTCTGCTAAGTCGCGATAGCGGGCGCATTCGCCCAGGTACTCGGAGCGCATGCCAATAACGACGTAAATGGGCACCTTGCTTTGCCGCACGGCGGCCAGGAGGTGCTGTACGAAGAAGGCTTTTTCTTCGCGATCGGATGCCGGAGTGGAGTTATCAACATGATAGCGGAACAGCTCCTCGAACTGATCGGCCAGGATCAGGAGGTTAACCGGAGCGTTGGAAGGCGCATCGACGGTCTGGGGTCTTGCGGTTGTGGCTGGTAATCCATCCTGGCCAAGCAAAGGCGCGTCACCTTCGGTGCGAGTCACCGTCCGGCTAGCGGCCCACTTCGCGAACCACTTGGCAATCGCGTCACAATCGGCACGAAGCTCTTCCTTGGACGGCGCCGTTCCCATGCCTGCTGCGCTCAGCCCGGACGAGAGTCGAGCGAGTGGGTCGCGCCCAGGGCTCATCTCCGCAAAACGCCAGTGCGCGCCCGCTTCCCCAAGATAGCCGCCCAGCAAGGAAGGAAACAGGCCCCCGCGAATCAGCGATGACTTGCCACTGCCTGAGGTACCCACCACCGCAAGAAAGCAGCGCTGCGCGAGCTTGCGCACCATGTCGTCGCTTTGTCCGGCACGACCAAAGAAGAGATCAGCGTTATCGACATCGAAATATTGGAGACCTACATAGGGGCACGGCCGCGCCGCGTTGCGGGCGGTTGATTTCGTCTCCAGGGCGGTCTCTGCCATGGCCATGTTTTTTGAGGAGCGGTCGGTATCCATCGGACCTTAGCGTCGCGACAGTTCTTCGAGCAGGGGCTCAAGGCTGGCTGCTTGGAAGGTGGAACAGCTTCCCAGCACCCAAAGAGGCCCGAGGCGAGGGCTGTCCAGCATTGTCTTGCCGGAGAATGGAAAGTACCAGTGGGTCTTGATGTCATTCGGCGGCTCGCAGAGATAAAGCGCGTGTGCAGGATAGTGATCACTTTGCAACCGTTCCAGGGCCTGCAACACTGCGCCCCGCTTCTGCTTGACCCAGCTATCGGGAGCGGAGCCCCAATAAATCACTGTTGCCTTGGTGCTAGTCACGCTTTCCGCTTCGAGCTCGCGCAGCAGATTGTCCACGCCTTCAAAGACAGGATGGACCACGGACCAGCCGTTCTGTTCGAAGAAGAGATGCATTTCCCGAAGCTGCTGCCGGACAAGGTCGCTGCGCTCGAAGAGCAGGAAAACCGCACGATCGGTGGGGGAGGTCTTAGTCTCCAGCTTCTGCAACTCATCCGGCAGCGCTTCGGTGAATTCCTTGAAGCTGCCGTTCAGCACCTCCGTTTTCTCATCGCCCGCCTCGCGCAGAAGTGCGAGGAACTGTTGCTGGTCGGGAACTACATCCTTGAGGTCTTCCGGAATCCAAACCAGCTGTCGCTTGCCGCTCTTTTTGGCCTGTTCGTACTCCAACCAAGCCGTCGACTTCCCTTGTCCTCCATCCGGGATAGCGCCGAAGCGGGCGCCAGCGAGATGGATGGCCAGTTGTGAGTCCTTTATCTCCTCATCTACCCATGGCAGCAGCTCGTCACGAGTGTCGGGTCTCACGCCCCGTCCGCCTACCTGGTAGCCCTTGCCAAGCAGGAAGGTCTCCAACCATTTTCTCTCTGTTTGCTTATCCGGAGGCGCACCGGCGAGGAAGACCTTCTTACCTATCGGCGCGGGCGCAGCTGCTTGCGCGGCACGCAGCTCTTGAAGCAAGGACGCGAGATCAGCAGCCAGTGTCTTGTATGCCGAGTCGAATTCCTTGTAGTTGGGCAGAACGACCGAGGCGGGGTAGAGGGTGTCCCGGTTGGTCAACGGATCGGCACCGTGGAAGATGGCGCGCACAGGGTTAAGATCGGTCAACACCGCGGGCATTTCGTCCGGGCGATACGTTTCTGCCACTACGATACGGCTACGCCCTTGCAGCTGAAGACTGCCGGGTTGCGCAGCGGCATCAACGAACCATTGCAACTCCTGCTTGCAGTAGTTCGATTTGACATAACCTTCTGACAGGACCGACAGCAAAACCGCGCTGCCTCGTACTTGCTGCTTAAGAACGACGTCCAACACGTCGCCGGCGCGCAACTTCGGGTCCATCCAAAATTTCACCGGTTCTCCCAAAATGCGGGATACTTCTGGCATCAGCACGGCGTAGAGCTGCTCCACCCACTTTTCCGGCGGCTGGTTATCCAAGTGTCGGTAGCTGACGAAGACGTCGTAGTCGAATCCGCGGACAAAGGCAGGCGCGGCGCTAGCTTGCGAGGGAGGCATAAAACCCAGTATCTTAGCTGCAAATCAAAGCGAAATTCAAGGACAATGTAATGCCGACCTGATTTAAATTGATGATCGTAGTGCATCCAACCGTCTTCAGTTGTTAGGAAACTTTAGCCTCCTCTCCCCAGCTTCCTGCGAGAGGATGGCGAACGATAGCAGGTGTGATGGGTGGGCGCGTCAATCTAATTGAGAGTTTCCGGATCGCCAGCCCTATTCGCCCCTAATTCAGGCAATTACTCCAAGACACAGCCCCGCAAGGAAGCACGTGATTTGGTTATTACGAAATATCGCAGTGCCGCATGCCGGCTCGCATCGCGTTGCACACCTGCCCGCGCTGAGGCCCTGAGGTTTAGCGCTTGACATGCCGCGATCGGAAAGCCAGCGGTTCCTTTAGACGCATTGGTTCTGGTTTTGACCTGAGGTCGGTAGGTCTTCACGCCGGTCGAGTCCCAGCCTTGCCCTTTGCCGGCTCCGCGGTCGCGATGCGCTCGCCTTATTTTGTTGGAACTGCGGATCATTATCCCGCTCGATACGAATTTTCTTTGGCTCTCCGGGAAAAAAGGATATACTAACCGCCGGCAAATTGGAGCGCAGCCATCGCAATGCGCGCGACGACATCAACCACCTTTTTCTCGCGCTGCAGCAGCGACAGTTCTAAGGGCAGCGGACTGGTCGCGAGCGAACAATACTACCTCGCGTTCCTACGCGATCACCCTGTAGAAGGGAAGGAACCCGTCCTGCTTAATTTTGGGACCTTCAAAGCTGTGGAGGATCTGAGACTCCGCCAACTCCACAAACTGCTCCCATGGAGTTACTCAATAGGAATTCGTACCCATACCGTACAGATTACGACACGAGGGTCACGGACTAAAAGTCAAGCAAATAAGCTAGTTTTGATTCCCCGATAGACCGGCACATTTAAGTTGCACTGGAGGAAAAACAGACAATGCGCCTCACATCAGTTATCGTCGCCGTCTTGCTAATCTGCGGATCTGCTTCCCCTTACAGTTTGGCTCCTGCCAACCGTTCCGGTAGCTCAAGTAGCGTTCTACTCCCAATTCGCATTCCAGTAGATACTGGCCGGGGCATTCGAATCGAGCTCGCGCAGCAGCCTATGGGAAATCAGTGTCTTACACCTTATTTTTGGTGCTGGCTTCCGGGGTATGCGCCGATTGGCACGCCCTGTTATTGCGGAAGTCCTCAAGGCCCAGTCGCCGGCAGGGTGGGAAGGGTATAGGCATGTTATGCCTGGTCGTCTGCGACTACGTGCCTTTTCGGCATAGCCATCGGGTCGGCCGTGTAGTGCCCTCGATCCGGCGGGCGATGCTCTCTTGAGCCTGGTCGAAGTTCTGATACTCGTTGAGCCAGACCTCCCCTTCTTTCAAGCTGCGATGGAACCGTTCGAGATAATTGTTTACCTCGGGATGGTTGTAAGCCGTTCGCCGATGCGTGATGCCCAGCCGGTTCAGGGTTTCGACATATCGTGCTGACGTAAACTGCGCGCCGTAGCACCTCGGGAAGCGCTTGATGTTTTCGAGTTGTTGGGGTGTGGTTGGCTTGGCTGAAGGGAGCGTAGCGACCGGAAGCTAAGCCAACCGGCCATGGTCAGCCCAGAAGTCTCCTATACGGTGAGTGTGCTGAACATTCAGACAAGGAGATGAACCGACCATGACCATCGTGCAGAGTACACCGGAAGCAGTTGTGTGGGTCGCTATCGATGTGGCCAAGGATCGTCATGAAGTTTTGATTGAAGCCCTTGGCTGGCGCAGCCGCAAGCGGGTGCGTGTACAGAACGGGGCGGAAGACTTTCGCTCTTTCGCAGAGTTCCTTCACGGCCTCAGATTCCCGGTTCGCATTGGATTTGAGCCCACCAGCAACTACCGCCGGGCTCTGGCCTACTTCCTTCACTCCGAGGGATTCGAACTGCAGCTGATCTCTTCGTTGGCCTTGGCTCGCACGCGCGAAGCCATGCATAACTCCTGGGACAAGAACGATCCCAAAGACGCCCAGGTCATTCTTCATCTTTTGAAGAGCGGCCTGACCCAGCACTACCACGATCCCATCGTTCACAACCTGAACGATCTCCAGGAGCTGTCAAAGACCCACCACCAGGTCTCTCTGGAAAAGACGCGAACGCAACACCGACTGCTGACGCACTACCTCCCACTCTATTTTCCGGAGATCGCACGCTATCATTGTTCGGCGCGCTCGGAATGGCTGTGGGCCTTGCTCCTTGAGTTCCCCACGCCACACAGCATGGCGTGCTTGTCCAAGGCCGAGTTCCTCCGCCGAGCGTCCTGAACTCAAAGAAGTCCAGCACTGACAAGCAAGAGAATGCCAACGGCGCGAGCCGAGAGTCTGCGTTGGACGTCTTCGGGCAAAGGCATGGTTTTATCTCCTGCTCGAAGTTTAGGAGGCTGGGAGTCAGCAGAGCTGTTTCATATTTCTCACAATTCCATATGGAGTCTGGGACGTTTTTCGCTTTGTGTTGATTTGTCCAACTTTGCGCCTTTTGTTTTTCAACAATATCCCCGCATCCCTACTCCCCTTTACGGAAAATGATTGGGGCGGTGGTGCTATTCGGTTAGCACGCAGGGGCTATGTTCGAGGGTCAATCAGAACTTTACTATGTTCGTGGGGTAGTCCTTCGGAAGGGGGCTGCTCTCTGGGGGCGTCCTGCACTTCGTGCGTGTGGGGCGCCTTTAGAGTTTCTCAATTCCCTTGACGCCTAGTTGGATGAGAACGTAAATACCAGCCATGTCGTCAGTGCCTGCCATCGGAGCCGCGCCGAGAATCGCTTGCACGTTAGTGCACGACTTGGTACTGAAGTCTGAGAAGATGATGGCGGTGGTCCTTCCGTATACCGATCTTGAAATGGACGGAGAGAAAAGCGGAAGGTGGCGGATGCTATCCACGACTACACAGGGAGCAAGTGTTAGGCCATCATGACCTCTGCGCTTCGGAAGAAAGCGTTCATAGTTGGACTGGCGGGGCCGTCCGGCAGCGGGAAATCCACAGTCGCCAACCGCGTAGCCTCTCGTCTCAACGGGAACGTGCTTTCGATGGAGACCTACTCCATCGAGATGAATCATCTTCCGCTCGAAGAACGAGCAAAGCTGGACTACGATGCGCCGGACGCAATTGACGTGAAGTTGCTGGAGAGCCATATTTACGACTACGCAGAAGGCAAGGCCATCGAGGCTCCCGTTTATGATTTTGCTCAGCACTTGCGAGTAAGCGACCGGCGCAAACATGTTCCCGCCAAGTCGCTGCTCATCGTGGAGGGCATCTTGGCGTTGCATTTTGCGGAACTGCGGCCACACTTCGACCTAGCCATCTATTTGGACGCTCCCAGCGAGACTTGTTTCCATCGCCGCAAAGTACGGGACATCACGGAGCGTCAACGCTCGATCGACTTCATCCTTTGGCAATACGAGAATACGGTGATGCCCGCAGCGCGGCGGTACTTGCTGCCGAGCAAAAGCTTTGCTGATCTCGTGCTGGAAAGCAACGCAGACCTGCCCACTGTGGAGCAGCACCTTTACAATGCTATCGTGGAGAGGTGCGATCTTGAAAAGCGTTCGCCATAGTGACCGTTTGAATGCAGTACGGTTGTTCAGCGGGTGAGATCCCTATGGCGGTCTTCAAATCGTCGCTAAATTCCGGGTCCGATTGCTACCCTGATCAAGCCAACCAGCCACTCTAGCAACCGTCTTCGCAAACCGAGATTTGCAGCAGCTCCAAGAGTTCCTCGCGTGCCTTTTCCAGAGCGCGACGTTCGGTTTCGGTTCTGCGTTGAGCAAGACGCAAGGTGATCAATGTCAATTGTTCGATGATCTTTGCGAAGAACGGTGACTGATTCATTCAACGTTTATTGCCCCTACTGCCTCGATTCGTATGTGATGGCCATAACAACATTTTTGTGACGAATCCCTCGGCCCCAACCCTGCCTGTCACAGCACTGGCGTGGCGCGCCACCGTCAAACGGTGAATAACGGCCGATGGCGACGGTTTGCGCGACACTTGAACGATGAGAGCGATGCTTTCCTCTGCGGACAGGCCCAACCAATATCGCTGAAGACATGGCTACAACTTCAGCAAAGCGGGGGCCTTACAAAATATGGAACGGAAAAGTGGCCAACGCTGGAGCAGTCGCCGTATGGGCCCGCCGCCTGAGTTTGTTGGGGTGAAATTTCGGGAGGGGTCGAAATTCGGAGTCCCCTGTGCGGAGTTTCCCGAGTCAAAAAGCGCCCGAAACCGGGGTCGAGTTGCGCCAAACCGATCAAAATCGCATGTCGCTGAAAACGGGCGCTTTGCCTCTCTATAGGCAACTCGTTTCTCGTAGAGATTAACTCGCGAGGTGTGTTGGCGCGACGGCATCTTGCCACAGTTTGTATCGAGTGCCCGTATTTCCCGTGCGCGGAAGTTGAGGCCCGCGGGACGCGTGGACCTCAGGATTGGATGCGGCGCCGGGCATTCGAGCCTGACAGGAAACCGAGTGTATGAATCGGGAAGTTATTCAGGTTCGGAAAGACCGACGGCAGATTGGCAGTGGGCACACCGAACCACTGCGCCAGCGTCGCACCGTACTGATCGAGCGACGTGGTCGGAATCCAGCGGCCCTGGTTAGTGGCGTCATTGGGACCCCCAAGAGCCAGAGTCGGCCAAGCGCCATAGAAGTCTCCACCGGCCACGGCGCCGCCCATAACCAGATGGTGGCTGCCCCAGGCGTGATCGCTGCCATCGGTGCTGTCCGGCTCGAAGGTCCGGGCAAAATCCGACATCGTGAACGTCGTGATCTGTTGGGGAATGCCGAGCTCAACGGTTGCCTGATAGAAAGCGCTCATGGATTGATCGACATCGAGCAGGAGCCGGTCTTGAGTGGGCAACTGGGCTCCGTGCGTGTCGAAACCGCCGAGCGATACGAAGAAGATCTGCCGCGGTAATCCGAGGGCGGAGCGCACCTGAATGATTTGCGCGACCTCCTGCAGTTGAGCGCCCAGGGGATTCTTGGGGAACTTCGTTTTTAGCGGAGAGCCGGTACCCAATGCCGCCGCTAAGGTTTGGGCGTTCTGAATCGCATTGGAGGTTGTCGAGCTTGCAGCTTGAATCAGCGTGAGCCCATCTTGAAAGGTCAGCAGCGACTGGAACGCCGACAAGCGGGCATTATCCGCAGGAGAACCGGAATATCCCGTCAAGGACAGGGTTGGGTCGCCGCTGGTCTGCAGCGGTAATGTGACCAGCCCTTGCGCAAACACGTCGACACCTGCGAGGGAAACCATGATTGGGAAGTTGCCGCTGCCGTAAATGGCTTGGATCTGGTCAGCAACCAGACCACCCCAGCCGACGGTGGGGAAGGTTGTGTACTGCAGGCGGTCGGTCTGCATTTGATTTTGCTGGTCGGCATGCGAGAACAGGTTTACGGGTATGGGAACCTGCGCGTCCAGATACTGCGTGCGTGTAGTGGGCTGAGGAAGCACGCCGGTATTGACCACGGCTGCAATCTGTCCGGAGGTGAAAAGGCTCTGGACGTCGGCGAAGCGAGGATGCAGAGCGAACGGCAGAGTTTGACTCTTGGGCTGAATGGGTAACAGCGCACTCTGCGGCAGGGCAAGATTGGCGCGAAGTTGGGCATAGTTGGCATAGCCGCTGGTGTCGTAGGGGATGATCATGTTGTTGGCATCGTTACCGCCGAACATGAAGATGCAAACCAACGCCTTGTACTCGGAGCCCTGAGCATAAGCACTCATGAGGCCAAGTCGATTGAGGCTGGAAGCCGCCACTCCCGCCGCCGCCGCCGTGCAGCAACTCGTTCTTAGAAAACTGCGTCGCGTGATTTTAGACATATGCCCTCCAGCCGCTGGTAATCAATGTTCCATCTGAAACTGGGATGAACTTAAGGTCAGGTAAAGTGCTGCCTGAGCAACGCTTGTATTACTAGTAAACACGCCTGACGAGAGCGTACGGGACAGCGTATCGTACATGTCGGTCGGCATTTGACCGTGCATGATGTTGGTGTTCACGAGGGTGAGCAAGTTGCTGACATTGCTGGCCGCGTTTACATACTGGGAGATGTTTGTTGTCGTGTTGGGGCCGACAGTGGCGTAAATCAAGTCGTTAATGAAATTAATGCGCGCCATGGTGGTGTTGGCATTCAGAATGTCGAACTCGGGGCCGAGCAACGTTATGCCCGTGATTTGATAGTTCGGCGGGTAGAAGTTGAATACGCTTGGAGACAGGAAGGGCGCCTGTAGCATGCTGGCAGCGTAGTTATTGAGGTTGACGCCGTCGGTGGCTGCGCCTACGGCGAGCAGGGAGGCCATCATGTGGAGCAGTGGCTCGCGCAGGTGGCCGTCAGAGGGCTCTACCTGAGTGGGGTCATCACCGCGGCGGGCTTCGGAGTCAAGTAGGATTTCCGAAATGACGGCCTGCATATCCCCGGCTACGCCGCTGCCGTCGTTGTTGAAGATCTGGGAACAACGCGAAACGTAAGCGGGAATTGGATTGCTGGTGACCAGTTTTTGGATCAGCTGCTGGCAAATAAACGGGGCTACGTTGGGATGCGCGAAAATATTCTGCAAGCCGGAAGTGAGATCGGTCTGGATGTTACCGTTCCCAGGAAGCGTGGCGCCATTCAACAAAACCTTCGAACTCTTGCTGTAGTGCAATTGGTAAGGGACCATGGGGCCGCCGTAGTAGGGCCTGTCGAAAAACTGAGGAGTTTTTCCTGGAGCGGTGGGATATGCCCAGCCGGTAAAGAGCTGGCCGAAGCCGTCCACTGTGGATTGTCCGTAGGTTGGTATCAGGTTACCGTTTTGATCGAGTATGGGAGTACCATCGAGATTGAGTTCGTACAGGCCGATAGTAAACAGTTGCATGATTTCGCGGGCATAGTTCTCGTTGGGCCTGCAACGGGCAGTACACCCGTTGTTATTCGCCATATTGAGGTAGGAACCCATACTGGGGCTGAGAGTGACGTCGTTCAGCAGGGTGAAGAAGTTGCCGAGAGCGTCGTTTTGCATCATGTTCATCCACAGAGAAAAGGCGGTCGGACTCTTGATATTGGGGCCGATGCCTGAGATGACCATGATTTCCGAAAGCGCAAACGAGACTCGCTGACGAAGCTGGTCTTGTCCATTGATCGCGTTAACGAAGAACTGATTTTGTACAAAGTCTAAGCCGTCGGTGGGACCCGGAGTTGTGTATGTCGAGATAGGCGCGTTGAACTGTTGCTGCAGGTAGGCCTGCAATGTGCCCTGCTGCACCTGAGCGATGGTGGCCGCTGTCGGTCCCCAACTGGATTGTTCTAGGAAGCGGGCGGCGACCATGGCGGTGACCTTGGCTGAACTGACGCCGGACATCAGTAGTGCTGCGAGACAAAGCTGGACGGTTCGAAGGGAGTGCGCATTCTGGTGCTGAGTTTTGCGGATCATCGGCTACTCCAAACGTTGAGAACGCTTAACGATCTTGGTGGGTGTGTCGTGAAGGGCTGTCTTACCCCTGCACGTTTAAAACACTTAGAAAGGCCCTAAGAGCTTGTCGCGGAATTTACCCGACTTTAGAAGCTGTGTCAAGAGAATTCTCAAGAGAAATCCTAAAACAAAACGAAATGGACGTGGATGCGAAAAATCGTTGCACATCTACTGCAACTCTCGGTCGAAAGAACTTAGTCCGATGCCCGCGGTAGAAATCCTTCGGTTGTTGGATGTCCAACTCGGCGGCCATACCGTCAGGGTTGATTACTACTAAATAGAAACCGAGATTGCGATCATTTGCTAATTATCAAGAGCACCGCTCCACCAGAATACGGCTGTGTCACCAGGGCTGAGGTGTCAAGCGCAGCCAGCACTCAGAACTTGGTGAATGGTGTTCAGCAATGCAGAGCGGGTATCAGCGTGAGCTGACGACTCGTTTCCTCGCTTTCCGTTCCCACCGGCAGTATCATGCGGAGTTCTGCCGGCCGTCACACGACAGTTTGCGGATCCTTTTTGGCCTGACCCCCGCCGAATGCCGAGTGGCTGTGCTTTTGGCCGATGGTCTTACACCGCCGAAATCGCGCAAATGGTTTGCATCGGTCGCAACACACTTAGTCTCAGTTGTCCAGCATTTACCGGAAGACCGGTACGTCGAGGCAGGCGCAGTTGTTGCGCTTGATGTTGCGGCTACCAACTGCGTCCCCGAGTATCGGAAGCTGAGTCGTGTCCTGAGGTGCACTTCCCTGCCGGTGGGCAGTAACGCGGACATGCCACAAACAATTCAACCCTTTGGTATCCATTCAAAGTAGTCCTTCGGCAGGATACCAACAGCCACACAGATTCTTGCTATTCGACCGAGACACAAGTGGTGCAACCCGTCCGAGACATTTGCGCTGAATTGTGTTAGTCTGTCCGACCATTACATAAGTAGCCTGGTATGGCAACTCTGCCGTTCGGAGATCTTCCGGCGAGCTGCGCAGCGGGTTGGCACGGCATACGGAGGTTCACTATGAAGACGTCAGTATCTTCTCGGAAGGTGGTTAACATACCCGATCCCGTTCGTCAGCGGCTGCACACGTATACCCTGGCAGCTAGTGCGGCGGGAGTTACCATGCTCGCGCTTGCGCCGCCGGGAGAAGCGGAAATCATTTACACACCAGCGCATCAGCTTATAGCCCCGGGTTCGCCCTACGTCCTGGAGCTCACCGGCGACGGCACGGCTGATTTCCGTTTGTCAGCTTTTGAGACGTCTACCGGTTCGGGCTACCTAGGTAGTATTTTTGTGGAACCTATCCAGGCGGGGAACGCGGTCGCTGATGTGCTGACAGGAAGGTTTGAGGGCGCGGCTGCGGCTCTTCTGTCCGGACATAAAATTGGGCCCAAGACCGAGTTCAGGGGTTCGTCGAGTAGTCCCCTTTTCATGGTAAGGGGGCACATAAACTCAATTTCCCATTACCGCGGGCTGTGCTATGGGCCGTGGAAAAGCGAGCAAAACCGCTATCTTGGCCTGAAATTTATGATCAAGGGCGAGGTCCACTATGGCTGGGCAGAACTGAGCGTAACCGCGTGTTTTAATCATGACTCCTCTCTCAACGCAGAGTTGGAAGGGTACGCCTACGAGACCATTCCCAACGAGAGCCTCAAAGCGGGACAAGAAAAAAGATATTTGGACGAGGCTCTGAACGGACCGGGCGAGACAGCGCCACGAAGCGTGCCGGTTACGAAGGCAGCCACATTAGGGACGCTGGCAAGGGGAGCGCAGGCACTCGACCTTTGGCGGCGAGAGTAAGTCACTAAGTATCTTTGCGCTCATCGGCTCAGTGGTGTCTTCCGCGCACGCAAGTTCTCGCGCCATCGAGTTATTTCATGCCCGAAAAGCTAGCTAAGAAAGTTCTTCTCGTCGGCTGGGATGCCGCCGACTGGAAAATCATCAATCCTCTGCTTGACCAGGGTTTGATGCCGACCCTTGAGGACTTCGTTAACCACGGAGTCATGGGCAACCTAGCAACCTTGCACCCCATTCTCTCTCCGATGTTATGGAACTCCATCGCTACCGGCATGCGCCCCGACAAGCATGGAATACTCGGCTTCGTGGAGCCCAACGCCCGGCCCGGTCTAGATACCGGCGGCTTGCGTCCGGTTACGAGCACCTCACGCAAAGTCAAGGCCATCTGGAATATTCTCACCCAGCGCGGATACAAGACTCACGTGCTCGGTTGGTTTGCCGGTCACCCTGCAGAACCCATTAACGGCATCGCAGTCTCCGATCTTTATCCCTATGCTCCGTCGCCATTGGCAAAGGAGTGGCCCTTGCCGCCGGGAGCGGTTCATCCCGAAAGCATGCGGGCAACATTTGCCGCCTTGCGCATGCGTCCGTCGGAGGTGACCGAAGCGGCCATCCTTCCATGGATTCCACGCGCCGCCGAGATCGATCAGGAGAAAGACAAGAGGCTCCAGTCATTCGCCAAGATTCTTGCGGAGACTTGCTCCATCCATAATGCTGCTACTTGGATCTTGCAAAACCAGCCGTGGGACTTCCTGGCCGTTTATTACAACGCGATCGATCACTTCTGCCACGGATTCATGCATTTTCATCCGCCCCGCATGGAGGGTATCCCAGAAGTCCAATTTGAAATTTATAAGGATGTGGTCAATGGTGCTTACCGTTTCCACGACATGATGCTGCAGACTCTAGTGGAATTGGCAGGTCCAGAAACAACCGTAATCCTGGTTTCTGATCACGGCTTTCACAGCGATCATCTACGACCCCGTGGAATTCCCAAGGAGCCTGCCGGTCCGGCGGTACAGCATCGAAACTTGGGAATTGTCGCTATAAAAGGCGCTCACATCCGACAGGACGAAAGAATCTACGGCGCGACTCTACTCGACGTGACGCCAACGATCCTGACGTTGTTCGGGTTGCCCGTGGGTGCAGACATGGATGGCCGAGTGCTCGTGCAGGCGTTTGACCAGCCTCCGGAAATCGAGCGCATCCCGAGTTGGGAGCAAGAAGCGGGTGAATGCGGAATGCATCCCGCCGATATGCGTGTGGATCCAATCGCGGCCCAAGCCGTGCTTCAACGGTTCGTCGCGTTGGGCTACGTTGAAGCCCCTGGTGAGGATGAGGCGAAAGCTGTGGAGATGGCCGTTCGCGAGCAGCATTACAATCTGGCGCGGTCCTACATGGACGCCCGCCGCTATCGCGACGCCTTGCCTCTTCTGGAAGAACTGGCCAAGAAGTGGCCAGATGAGGTCCGCTTTTCTCAACACCTGGCGCAATGCTATCTGGTAACGCGGAGACGCGCTGAAGCCAAGGCAATTCTCGAGCAACTCATCTTGAACCCGCCAAAGCCCTCCACAGAGGACGAGGTTACTTCTGCAAAGCACGAGCGAACCGCCAGAGAAGCTTCGAGATCGGAAGCAGAGACTACCGCAGAACTATCGCCCGAACCGCGTCCCGAACTACCAAAGGAGCATCCCTGGGCAGACCTGCTCATGGGAATCATTCATTTTGAAGAAGGGAACATGGACGAGGCGCTGACGAGTCTTTTGCGGGCTGAGGGATCGAATCCGCGTCTGCCAGACCTGCACCTGCGCATTGGCAACGTTTATCTGCGGCAGAGAAGGACCGACGATGCCGAGCGCGCATTCACACGAGCGATTGAAATTGACGGCGATAGCGCGGAGGCGCACCTAGGACTGGCCATGGCCTATCTGCGAAAGCGGCGAAATGAGCAAGCAGCCGGACAAGCCCTCCGTGCGGTCGGATTGCAGCATTTCCTTCCACTCGGCCACTTTTATCTGGGAGTAGCACTGGCACGGCTTGGCCATCGTCAACGCGCGGCCTTAGCATTCGAGACATCCTTGACTATGCTGCCCGGCCTGATTGCGGCCCATCGCTGGCTGGCGACTTTGTACCAGCAGGCAGATGGAGATCCGGAAAAAGCAGCTCTTCACCGCAGTATCTATTTGCAAATGAGAAGGCAGCCGGACAGCAAACCCAAGGTTTGATGGACCCGAATTGGAGATAAGCGCTCTTGACCACGGGTCGTTGTTAGCAATCAGCTGCTCAAGGCTGTAACACATTGATCGGTGCTTGTCACTGGCCGTGCTCGTTCACAAGTGGCACTACTCGCGTCGCCAGATACTAAGCGCAGCCGCTCCCTTGGCGAGCATTCCTAAGGTGGCGAGCGCCGGAGCATCAGCCGGCGGCGTTTCCTTACCTGGTCCCGTAAGGTTCTCGCCTTCGATTTCTCCCTCCTTTTCAGCCGCGCTGACCCCTGTGCCCGAAAGCGAAATAGTTTGCGGGCTGTTCGATGCGTTGTCCGTAAAGGTCAGGGTGCCGGTGTACGCTCCAACACCGGGGGGAGTGAATGTGACATAGACATTGCAATGAGTACCCGGTTTAACCCCCTTTTCGCAGTCATTTGTGGAGATGGCGAAATCTTCGCTGATTGAAAAGTTGGATATTGTGAGTTGCGAATCCCCAGTGTTCTTCAGACTCACCAATTGCGGGGAGCTCGTTTGACCCACCGCTATTTGGCCAAAATTCAGAGCCGTCGGGTGCACTACGCCATAGGGGCCTGTTTGGTCCTCTTCCTGTCCCGCCTTGAGGCTCTGATTCGGAATGGTCTCGTAGGCATAGCTCGTCAATACTGCTTCGTATATACCCTCGTCGCACGAAGTGTTCAATTGTGCCCAGCCGTATTGAACCTCGCCTCCGATCAGGAACTTCAGGCCGAGGTAGCGATTTTCCTCGTTCTTCCACGGCCCATAACAACGCCAGCGAAAGGGCTCTGAGCTCCAGTGCCCCCCTACCAGTGGGAAAGCATCAGGGTAGGAGCCCCAGCGTTTTGTCTGGGGCCCTATTCGAGCCCCGAACTGAAGAGCCGCAGGACCCGCATTTGCCGCCTCAGCGACCGCGTTTCCCGCATGGGAAGGTGCGACCGCGAGCTCACCCCAAGCTTGACTGGCGCTATTTATCCAAGAAGCCATGAACGTGAAGTCGGTCGTTCCGTCGCCGTTGAGGTCCAGAATGTACGTGCCGCTCTGACCACCGCCCATGCCCAGGTTCGCCGGTGTGTAAATGATCTCGGCTTCGCTCGTCCGTGCCGGCGCCAGCATGGATACCGCCGCTGCGCTCGCTGCCAGCGCATATATGTTCAAATGCTGATAGAGGGAATCACGAACGTGGACTTGCTTCGAGGGGCGTTCAGAGGTCTCCACGGGACCCTCCTTTAGGGGTCTTGCGATAGGCGAACCTTACCTTATACGCCCATTCTAAGTTCGCCGCAACGTCGCCGTGGTCGAGAACCCCGGAAACGTTGTGAGACGACTCCCGGAGCCTGCATGTCGGAAGACGCGATCACCTCTTGAGGATCGAGGGCCAAATTCTCATTCATCTAGGAAGTACTGTTCCTGTTGTAGGGTGCCTCATCACGAAAACTGCAATGACCAGGTCGACATTGCAGCGAGCGTGGTTGACACCGAGACACTAAGACAGACTGCTGGGAATTTCCTGGTGTCGTGATTGAACCTGAGCCGTTGGGCAATGGGGAATTTCCTGAGCAAATTTTGCGATCTTTCCGCCGTGGCAGCCCACGGCTGCATCGGGGTTCAATCGCGTAGCGGACAGCCATGCCAGTAAAAGCAGCCCATCCCGGCGTGCAGATTTTCTGGTATGAAGCGGATCACGGATTCAATTGCGATGATCGGGCGAGTTACAATGCTGCGGCAGCGAAGCAGGCGCGGGAGTGCTCGCTAGAATTCCTGAAACGGCATCTACTCGCATGAATTCTCCTTTGTGACCAGTCTGGCGATCATGTGTGGCAGTCGCTGCGGCCGACAGACTGCCATTTAAATCTAACTCTCAAAGTTTGGCTTCGATATCCGCTTTCGAGCACTTGTTATCTTCGGTCCATCTTCGCATTCCTTATCACAACCTTCAGTCTCTCTTTCTGGTTGTCCCAGCTCAGCAGAACTTTTTCTAGCGGCTCTGACATTTCTGCAGGCGAAGTCGCGGAAGTTTGAACCTTGAAAGTGACCCAGTGTCCGTTGACGAATACCAGTGTTGCGTCATGCCGTCCGACCGACGATTGCCCTGGATCGAATGCGGGAGGGCTGTCGGATGGGACCGGTCTAGGTCGCTGTGTGTCCTCCACCGTCACCTCTTTGTTGAGCCACCGCAACAAAACTCGGACCTTCCTCTGCCGCTGGTCGATCATTGCCGGTAAAGCTCCTCTGTTGCCTTTGGTGATCGAGATCCTCACACAGCCGCATTCACCCAGCAATAGGCGTTTATTGAAGGGCCGCTGGAGGCGAGTTCAATTCATCTAGACGCTGTCGTATTTTACCGCCCACGTTTCGTCAGAAAAATAAAGATACCCTCGTGCGTCGTTAATAGTGCACTTTTGCTCAGACTCTGAGTATGCGATTCGGCTACAGTCTGACTGCGGGATGGATTGTCGTGGGGCCACTAAAGGTTCATGCTTGTCGGTTCAATGTAAAACTGCCAGTGGTTTCAAGCAATATCCTTCTCTTGCTGCTCGGCCTTCAACGAAATAGGCGCATCGATAACTTGGCTAGACTCGGAAACGACTGCTTGTCGATCTCCATTGTTGGGCGAATGCGACTGCGTCCGCCAGTTCAATTCATCTAGCCGTCTTCGTATTAAGTCGCCCCCCGTCTGGCGAGCACGGCAACGATTACAGTTCGGACGGTGGATTCCCAGAAATGACAACAAAGAGCATCTCAGATTCACAATTCACTCACGGAGTTCGGGGGATTCGCCTCCGTGGGTGTTGCGTCTCAACGGGCGGGAACTGCTCTTCGCAGAGGCGGGAGGTATTATGCCATAAGTCGAGGATGTCGCTTCGTTTAAATTTCGATGATCGGGAAGCGCCAAGTACCTCAGCAGAGGAGCCCGTATGTTTTCTTGGTTAGAATCCCGCTAAGACACGATCGCGGTTAGAATGCGATTCATGGCTAAGAAGACAGGAATAGGCAAATCGTCTCTCTCGATCGTGACGGTTGTCTTGTTGACGCTGGCTGTATTCATCTACTTCAAGCGCTGAGTCGAAGAGTCCGCAGCCGTCCTCAACCCCTGCGCATAAATGCTAAGGAGAAAGTTCGAATGGCACTCATCAAGACTTCAAACCCTGCCCTGAACGTTAATAGCTTTCGCATAGATCAAGCAGTATCTGGCGAAGCCATGACGTTGACCGGGACTGTCAATAAGACAGGCATTCTGCTGCTTTGTGTGGTGGCGACTGCGATTTGGAGCTGGAATCGGTTTTTCCAGGCTCCTGCGGCAGATACGGTGATGCCCCTTGTGGCGATAGGGGGAATCGGCGGATTCATTCTCGCGATGGTTACAGTCTTCAAGAAAGAATGGTCTCCCATCACAGCCCCGATTTATTCGCTGCTTGAAGGATTGGCACTGGGGGGCATTTCTGCCATGTTCGAACTGCGCTATCCGGGAATCGCGATGCAGGCGGTGGGACTGACATTTGCAACGCTGTTCGTTCTTCTGATGGCCTACCGTTCGGGCGTGATCCGAGTGACTGAGAAGTTTAAGCTGGGCGTGGTGGCGGCGACCGGCGGCATTTTCGTCTTTTATCTGGTTCAATTTGTTCTTGGGTTTTTTGGCTTCCGCTTCGCTGCCATCAACGGTTCGGGGCTGCTTGGGATCGGCTTCAGTGTGGTGGTGGTAATTGTGGCCGCCTTGAATCTTGTCCTCGATTTTGACTTCATCGAGAGCGGCGTTAACGCCGGTGCTCCGAAGTACATGGAGTGGTACGGGGCATTTGGGCTAATCGTCACTTTGGTCTGGCTTTATCTGGAGATTTTGCGCCTGTTGTCCAAACTCAATAACCGCAAATAAAACCCTGCCGCGAAATCGCAGCAGGGCTCTCAGAAAAAGCTAAGCCAGATTATTTCTTCGCCGTCCTGAACTTTGCCCAGCGTGCCCGCTGCGCTGCCGCAATTCTTTTCCTACCGGCTGCCGAGATCCCTCGCGGTTGCGACTTGCGTTTCCCGCCTTCCAACAGACGCAATACCTGACTCAGCGTCGCGATTTCCTCCCTAATTTGTTGCTTGATGGAGTCCAGACCCATATTGCCCCTCGGTTCGCTGGATGCGATTCGGGAAGCATAGCACGCAACCCATTGCCAATTCTCGTAAGTCGAACGCACAGACGTTATACATCCCGCTATTGGCAACTCGCTTCAATCTCAAGCCAAGAAGCTCGGCCTATGCCGCCTATTTCTTCGCCGCCTTGATCTTTGCCCAGCGCGCCCGCTGGGCGGCCGCGATCCCCTTTCTCCCTGCGGCTGAGATTTTACGTTTGGCTGGGACCTTTACTTTTGCCACGGTCGCTGCTGCTGACTGTGATCCGTTCTTAGTAGCCGCCCATCGCGCTTTTTGCGCGAGGCTGATCCGCTTGCGAGCGGCAGGCGACATGGTGTGCTTCGGTGCTGTAGTCGATGCAGTGTAACTCGGCTTGGTGTAAATGTTCCCGCCGCCCATCTTGCCAAGAACGGAAAGAGCCGCATCAACGTGCTGAAGCTCAGCCACCAGGTTGATTCTCCTTGCCTTCAGTTCCGATACAAATGACGACAGCCCTTTTGCGCCTTCCATTGTTACCCCCTCGGGTATGTTGAGCGCGGTTAAATTGTATAGGACAGGAGTGGGTTGCGGCATCGACTCCGATCCGAAGCTATTGTTCCTGAATGTCAACGAATAGATCTTAATGTGCTGCTCTCTTGCCGCTTGAAAACGTCCCTGATCGGCCGAGGGGTCAATGGTTGAATCGTCACCTGAAGAAGCGGCGGTGGAAGAGGAAGCCTCGACGCGGTTCCCGAGACGGCAATTCAGTGGCAGTGAGTTGGCCCAGCGCAAAACGGGCGGCCGCGTTGGTTTCAGCGGAACAATGGTTCATTTTGATTCCGGCAGCGACGGAACTCTCGGATCTTTCAACGCATGTTCCGCGCTCGTTTGAACTTGTTGACGAAGGGCGATGCCACCTGAATCCGTGGTGTCGGCATCATAGATTTTTACCGGCTGCCCCTCCTGCTGTTGCGAAACTCTGCCGAGATGAACGTTACCCTTGGCATCGATGGTACTCTCCGATGTCACTTCACCGCCGGGATAAAGAGTGTCCTCTTTAACGCCCGTCGGTTTACCGTCCTGACCCAAAGTGACTTCATATCCTTTTGTGCTACTCCCCGCACTGATGATGAAAGAAACAGTCGGCGAGCCATCCGCAGCCTTGCCAGTGATTCGGCCGGTCGCTAATAACTCGCTTTGCCTCCGCGATTCTTCTGTCACCGCAGGTGGTTTCTCTATTGTCTGCGGCGGCACGGCCTCCGGATGCTTTTTAAAATCCGCGAGCGTTGTGTTCGCTTCAGTATCGGCTTCGGAGATTAGACGGGCTTTCGCCTGCATTTCGGCGGCACTCAAATCCTTGACATGAAATGATGCCTCCTGGCCCGAAGCCGATCGCTCGCTGATAAACGTGGCGTGCATGTGGCCATCGGCGCCCTTCTCCGCACGGATGATTCGGCCTGCGCCTGTGTCGTTATTTTTCTCTTGCAGAGTAATGCTATGGAGGCTGTTGTCGATGAGGGGCGTGCGGCAATTGTCTTTCGTAATCGTCGCGGTGCCGGTCCATCCGCTGTGATTATCGATGGCGTGCGTGGCAAAGCCCATACTGTTGAAGGGCCCGTTGCTGAACTGGTCCGGATTGTGGTCGGTACTCAAAGGAGCAGAGCCCTTTGGAATGTTATTACTAGTTTTCGGTGGGGGTGCCGTGTCAAGTGCGGTTGTCGTCGCGCCGTGCAGGTCATAGGTGCCGACGTCACCGGTAGTGAGATCATTGTGGGCGACATTAGCTGTGGACCCCGACGTCTGCGCGTGCTCGCTCTGCGCCGAAACCAGCGCCGTCCAAGAACCTTTGTTGTCGTCTACCCTGTTGTCATTTACACCCAGGTAGAGCTGGCCGGAGTCCGCCGCCTGGAGCGTCCTACCGCTTCCAACGTAGAATATCGTTCCCCTCTCTCCAATTCGGCCTATCAGCGACCAGCAGGGGAGCTGGCCTGCTGGATATCCGCTTTGAGCGCCGCAGTTCGGAGGTCTTCCGACTGGGGGATTATACGGCCATCCCGCACCCATCGAGACACGACCGCTCGCCGTAATCTTGACGACGGTACCAACGTTCACCAAAACTCCAGTTGGCGTCCATGCTTGATTGCCAGGCACATTCACTGCTTTTCGAGCGTCCGAGCCTATGCTACCGACGGTCTCGTCACCCGAGCGGAATCTTTCGGATCCAGCGAGGGTGCCAGCCTGGCTGTTCGCCGCGGTCGCCGGTGCGGCAAGGCCACATCTTGCGGCGTAGGCTTTGAAACTCGGGTCTTGGGGATGGATCTCCAGAATCTCCTTGCTGTCGTTATCGATGGCCAGTTCGACAAGGATGGTACGGGCTCCAATCGCCTGTTCGACGGTGCCTGCACTCTTGGCATTAGCGAACATCGAAAGGATTGCTCCTCCTGCGTCGGCTTGCGCGGAGGGCGTGTAAAAGAAGACGTCTGCGTAATTCAAGAAGTCTTTTTCTGACGAAACTTGAACCGGCGGATTATCATCGATTTTGACTCTCATCTCGACCCATGGCTTGGAATGGCGGGTTGCCATAACCACCGCGCCAATCAATCCCCCGGGTATCATCGACTCTCCGTAGAAATTCTGTTTGAACCCCAGTTTGGGATCGTCCGACGGGGCAAACAATTTGATCGAGAACAATAAGTACGAAACATCGCATGTTGCCTCGACCGTCAACTTTCCCTTCATCTGCGTACTAGCGGTTGGCTGCCACATTACCGCTTCGACGCGGCTTTTTCCGGTCATCCTGTCGGTCACTTCGTTCACTTTCCAATCCCTCGCAGAAGTGCCGTGCTCCTCGTGCTCGGGCGGCTTGTCTGGCGACGGCGCACGCGCCGGAGTGCTGCTGCTCGGGGCCGCACTGTTGGCAGGCGGGTTGGATTTAGCTTTTGCCTGCATTGCCAGAATGACTTTCTCGGGCACCCCCCGCTGTTGCAGAGCGATGATGCTCTTCGTGGTCAGCGTAAAATTTGCCGGGTTGTTGCGGATCTGATTCACGATCACATCCACGCTGGAGTGGGCCTTAACCATTGCAACGATGTCTTCGTTGGTCAACACTTCTTGCTGGGAAGCCTCCTGCGCTCTGGTTACCGCAGCGCCCAACATGAGCATGCATAAGAACAGCAACCCAACGGCTTGCGATGGAGCAAATCTCATAGCAACCTTCATAATGTCTCCCCAAATCGAAGGTCCTGACGCCCGCGCATTATAACCGATGAAATAATCCGCGATGCGTTCCATCCTGTAAGGCTTGAGAAAAATGGCTGAGCTAAAGACCCCGTCCAGTTGCTCGGGGCTGAAGCAACCGGACAGGCCGGTCGGGAAGCAGAACAGACTGTGTATTAGTTCGTCCCGCAATTGGGGCTTCCTACTGCGCAGTAGGTTTTCGTGTCGACCGGCGTGCTTTGGTCATGTCCGCCCGGTTGGGTAAAACTTGTTATCACAAGACTTGCGCCGCCGTTCTGAGAGAATCCGAGCAAAGAGTTCGGCTCCCAGGTATTGGGGTTATTCTGGCAGTTGCCGCCACCGACGCCGTACTGCGTCCACTGAGTCGATTTAATGCCAGCCTTCTGCAGTCGTGTGTAGATCGGACTATTCTTTATTGCGGTCCCAACGTCGTACCAGACAGCGTTATACGGATAGAGGCATTCGCTGGCGCCAGATCCTGGTGCCAACGACCACTCGGTGTATCCTCCCTCCGTTACGCCCGGTCCGGTCACGGTTATGAACTCAGTTGCATCGTCCGGCCCTAGATAAAGGCCTGGCACGAAGCCGTTATTGATCGGCGTGGGAGACGCGACCTGCTGTACCGACGACACTGTTAAGTTGCCGTTGGCGTCTACGCTGAACTGAACGGTGAGGTCAACATAGATCGTCCCAGTAGCGGTAACTACCGGAAGGTACGTTGCCGTGAACGTATTCCCTGCACCATTTAACGGTGCATTCTGAAGCAAAGCGTAGGGTGGGGCCTGCGCGCTGGCAGCCGCGACACACAAGACCGTGAAAACTATGACGACTGTGGCGAAGCGCACGAAGCGGCGCCGTGGATTGAGACTGCTCTGAGATGTCATTTTGTAACCCTCCTTCTTGGGTTTGGTTGGCGGTTGATGAAGCGTCAAGTGGCAAAACTAGACTGCTAGTGTCTGCGAATAGATTCCCCGGATCACTCGGCCCGAGTTCTTCTCTTGCCGTCATTGAATACTGCGTATTCTGACGAAAGAAACCGTCACGAAACAGGACTGGGTTTGGCGACGCGCAGCCGGGATCACTCGGTGCCCACGCCAAAGTCGAAAATGTCCGCGCCGGTCGTTGTCGTCATAGCGATAGGACCGGCGGCGGTTGTGCCGCCCGAAGTCGCAAAGAAACAGTACTCACCCGGTTGGATTCCCTCCACTACGACCTTGTACAAACCGTTTCGAAGGCGTTCCGATTTAAACGGGATGGTCGCGGCGGAATCGGTCCCCGAAGAGCTTCCCCAAGCGCTGTACTTGCCAATAACGGCTTCGCGGTCTGATTTCTTGACTTCGAGCTTCAACAACGCAAACTGGTTTGGGTTTGACAGGCTATTCAACCCGAAATAGGTCTTGCCGAGTCCAGCTTGTTTGTCATCGAAATAAAAATAGAAGACTGGAGACGATTCCGTAACGCGAATGCCGGCGTGGGGGCCGGGAATCGCGGCTTTGGTCTTGGCCTTCACGATTCCATACGTCATGGCGGAGCCAAAGAATCCACCGCTCTTTGAACCTTGCAGCGAAGCTCGCTCAAGAACGGCCATTTGCGGCTTGCCTTGCCGGTCTTTGGTATAGAGGTAGATACCGGAATCATGCGGCGCCATGGGGTCGTTCGGATCGCCAGTTGCATTCCCCGACGAGAGGGGAGTTGCGCCAGAGGGCCTGGGTAAGCCTATCCCTGCAACGACGGGCGTCTGAATCACCACCGGCGCTGGACTCGCTGCCGCGCCGTTGACATCGGCCTTTGGGTCGAGCATCACTTTCATCACCGCGTCGCTGACCTTGCTCTGCTTCAGGCGAATCATGTCGTCCGGTGTGAGGTCGAGCGCGTTGTCTTCCTTGCGCAAGCGCGCGATGATCACATCGTCAGAGAGCCCAGCTTGCACCATCGAGATCACTCCGTCCACGTTTAGCGTCCGCGGCTTCGAAGTGGACGTTTTCTTGGGAACGGCCTGCTGCGCCAAGACTGGAAGCGCCAGCACAAGTATCAGAAAAATACGGGAATAGATCGACATCCTCATTGTTCCGCCCTCCTTAGTTAAAATGCCGAGCGACCCGTTGGAACTCTAACTGGATGAGTGCGGACCGGCTTTCTTTGCAAATAGTTGCAAATCGTGGACCCGCCCAGTACTATTTCTCTCCTAGATGTAAGTTCCGTCAGCCCCCACGGTTCGTGGGCCTTGATAGCGGCCCTTACTTAATATCTGCGCAAAGCGGGACAAAAGGCCGTCATGTCGAAGCAAGCGTGGAAAGAAAGCCATCCCGATGACAGGCGCGCTGCGACCGCGCTGCCCAATCGTGCTTTCGATGAAATCTTCAGCCTGGTCTATGAGGAGTTGCGTCGGCTAGCGTCGTTTGCTCGGCGGAACGAGGTCAACGCGACGATCAATTCAACTGCGCTGGTTCATGAGGCTTGGCTTAAGCTGAAAGATTCTCCGCACTTGGCGGCGAAAGAGGTTTCCCACTTCAAAGCTATCGCCGCCAAAGCGATGCGTCAGGTTCTCGTGGATGAATCGCGCCGGCGCGGTGCTCGTAAAAGAGGTGGCTCGGGAGAAGCAATCCTCGTGGCCCTAGACGATTGCCCCGATGAGCAACCCGTCGCCGGAAGTGTTTTCGGTGGGCCGCCCCCAACGACCGCTAGAGCGCATGGACTGAATTCACTGGAAACGAATCCATCCGTGGCTCAACTGCTTGAACTCGACGCGATGCTTAACGAACTCTCGCAACTGAATGCGCGTCAGGCGCAGATTGTTGAGCACCGGTTTTTCGGGGGGCTCAGCGTTCCGGAGACAGCCGCTGAACTCGGCGTTTCTGAATCGTCGGTGGAACGTGACTGGCGCGCGGCCAAGGCGTGGCTGTCGATTCGGCTTCGGTCTGTGAAAGAGTAGTGTCCGATGGACATCGCGCGCTGGGAACGAATCCAATCTTTATTTCACGAGGCTGTGGAACTCCCTGCGGCGGAGCGGCCAGCCTTTTTGGAAACGGCGACCGGCGGCGATGTTGAGTTAATCGCCGAGATCGATGCCATGCTGGTCGCCGACGCACACGGCACATCGCTGCTCGATCACGGCCTGCCAGAGGTCGTCAGCCAGGTGCTGGGTATGTCAGCAGAGTCCGTGTTTTTACCGGAATTTGGCCCCTACAGGCTTAAGGAAATACTCGGCGAAGGTGGAATGGGCGTCGTTTGGCTCGCCGAGCGTCAGGACGCCGGCAATCTGGTTGCAATTAAGTTTTTGCCACACGCTGGGCTTTCACCCGCTCGCCGCGAGCGCTTTACGCAGGAAATCAAGACTCTCGCCAAGCTCAAGCACCCTTATATCGCGCGCCTCTATGACGCGGGCACGCTGGCGAATGGTACGCCGTGGTTCGTCATGGAATATGTCAAAGGGGTGCGCTTCACGGATTACTGCCGCGAGCAGGCACTCGATGTCAAAAATCGCCTGCGGCTCTTTCGCTCGGTATGTGAGGCGGTGCAATACGCGCACGGGCAGGAAATCATCCATCGCGATCTCAAGCCCTCTAACATTTTGGTGGACGAGGACGGAGCGCCCCGGTTGCTAGACTTCGGAATTGCACGGGAAATGCATGGTTTGGATGATCCCTCTAGCCACACGCGGCCGGGCTTGCGTTTTCTGTCGCCAGACTATGCTGCGCCGGAGTGGGTGCGAGAGGGCAGCGTCGGATTCTATACCGATGTTTACTCTCTCGGCGTCGTTCTATATGAGCTACTCGCGGGGCAACTTCCGTTCGAGCGATCGAGAATTACTACCACCAGAGCCGGGAATTCGACTCTCGATGATCCAGAGGCACCGTCAATGGTGTCTGGCCGCTCCACCGGCCTCTCCCGCGCTCCGGCGGGAGCGAGTGAACTGACGAGATCAGATTGGAACGACCTCGATGTGCTCTGCTTGAAGGCGATGCACAGGGACCCGCAACAGAGATACAAATCAGTCGAAGCGCTTATCCGAGACCTTGATCACTATTTGCGCCACGAACCGCTTGAGGCGCGACCCGACACCTTACGATATCGCATAAGTAAGTTCGTCGCGCGCAATCGGGCGGTTGTTCTAGCTACATCGTTATTGCTAACGTTCATCGTTGGTCTGGTTGTGTTCTTCACGGTTCGTCTGGCCAAGTCCCGCGACACGGCATTAGCTGAGGCAGTTCGAACCGAACGCATCCAGCGCTTCATGCTGAATCTCTTTCAGGGAGAAGACAAAGATGCCGGCCCGGCTGAAGACTTGCGCGTGGTGACGATGATTGACCGGGGCGTTCCGGAAGCGCAGGCCCTGAACGGAGAGCCCGAAGTGCAAGCGGATCTCTATCAGACTCTCGGAACAATGTATCAGAAACTCGGTAAGCTGGACCGTGCGGACACGCTGCTCCAATTGTCGCTAAAGCAACGGAAGTCACGCGCAGTCACGAATAATGCAGCAATTGCAGACAATCTCATAGCTATCGGCCTTCTACGGGCTGACCAGGGACAGTCCGAGGAAGCCGAGCGGGTGGTACACGAGGCTGTCGCCCTCGTTAACAAGCGCGATCCACAAAACAAGCCTCTCGTAGCGAAGGCATACTATGCGCTGGGTTATGTGCTGGTGGAAGCTGGCAAATTTGGGCAAGCCCCCGAAGTCCTGGATCGCGCGATAGCGCTTCAATCCGCACCAGGCATGCCATCACCCGAACTGTCGCAAACCCTGACTAAGTTGGCTGACACGCATATTTACCTCGGACACTACAGTGTCGCAGACAGTTTAAGTCAACGGGCGTTGGCAATCGATCGCCAGGTATACGGCGCAGGCGATCCTCACGTTAGTGACGATCTTGTGAACTTGGGCCAGATACAGGAGCTATGGGGACACTATTCTGACGCCGAGCGCTACTACCGCCAGTCGGTTCAAATAGCCCGCTCCTGGTACGGTGCCGATCATCCTGACACCGCAAAGAAGATGGCGCATCTCGCCGGAACTCTCCTTTACGAAGGACAGTATCAAGAAGCGGATGATCTGTTACGATCTGCGCTGCCCACTGTTCAGCGGGTGTACGGAGATCTGAGTCCTCACGTTGCCTACGTCCTCAACTTGCTGGGAAGCATTGCAAGCAAGCGCGAGGATTTCAAGAACGCCGAGACGGACTTTCGCCGTACCATCGAAATCTATCGCGACACCTATGGCGACAGCGACTACCGGGTTGTGGTAGCCATGTCGAACCTGGCTGGTGTTTACTTCAAGGAGAAACGGTACGTGCAGGCGGAGCAGATTTTTAGGGATGTGGTGCTGAGATTCACAAAAAGCTTTCCAGCGGATAACATCAATATCGCCATCGCACAGATTAAACTCGGAAGAACGCTCCTTTCCGAACGGCGCTATCGGGAAGCGGAAGAACAGACCCGAGCCGGCTACGAAACCTTGCTGAGACAGGCCAGTCCCTCAACCAACTTCATTGAAGGCGCCCGACAGGACCTAGTCACCATCTACGAAGCGCTCAATCAACCGCAGGAAGCGCAGAAATTTAGAAATGAACCCACGCTCGCTGACACTCGAAGCCCAAAACTCGCAGGTCCGAATTGATCGCGGGCGAGAGCGGCGTTCTCACCAAGGTGTCGCGGACAAAGTAAACAGACGCGTTCGGAAAGGGCATCGGGACCTGACGATCCTGGATGAGAAAACAAAATGGTTCCAGGTGAGCCTATTTGCTAGCGAATTTCACGGGACGCCTAGGCAGTTATGGCACTGCAGCGCCCAAGCGGCGGCGGTGAGTTCTTGAAGGCGTCGGATTGGTAAATCAGCGAGTCCGGTAAGGATCGAAGCCAAGTAGCCGCATATCGAAAGTTTCAGCCGACGGCAGCTTTCTACGACCGACAGAATCGCTGCAACCTTCGGTCCTGCCAGTGGACTGCCGATGTGGATCCAGTTCTTCCGACCCAGAGCCACGGGACGCATGGAATTCTCCGCCAGATTCGTACTTAGCTCTAATTCGGGATACTGAAAGAAGCGGGTGAGCTTTTTCCAAAGGGCGAGCGCGTACTGACAGGCCTTGCTGAGTGCACTGGAGGGCAATGCAACCGACTGCGCTCTTTCGATCTTGCTGCGGATCTCGTCTAGCAGAGGCTTGGCTCTTTCCTGGCGCAGAGCATGACGCCCCATGGAACTGATAACTCTGCGGCGGGCTTCTGCATCGACGGCAAACAGTTCGTCCATCCGAGCAACAATCGGGGTTGCAACCGGATCTCGCGGATTTAGCTGCACTGCTTCGAAAAACTGCCTTCTTGCATGAGCCCAGCATGCGGCGTGCACCATTCTTGTCCCGCCAACCTGGTCATAAGCCGCGTATCCATCCGTTCGGAGAATGCCTTCGAACTGTCCCAGAAACCGCTTTGGCCCATCGCGTCCCCGGCCTAGACGGAAGTCGAACACTACAGTTCCTCCTGGCCTACTGTATTGCCAGAGGTACGCTTGGTGGTTCTTACCTCGGCCCTCGCGTGTCTGCACATCCACTGGAGTTTCATCTGCCTGTATGTAACTTCCGCTGAGCAATTCTCGCCTCATTGCCGCGACCATCGGGATCAGCAACTCGCCGACTTTCAGAATCCAGCCGTCCAGCGTTGTTCGGCTGATTTCCAAGCCGAGGTCCCGTTCCAGAATCATGCTCTGCCGATGCAAGGGCGTGTGATTGCAATATTTGCCGACGACCGTCTCGATGACGGTCCGGTCACTCGCCAGGCACTTCTCGTCTTCGTATCAAAATCAGGAAGTACCTCAATGCGGCACCCGCTCGGCAGCACCACGGCCAGCCCACAACCCGGTTCCTGCTGCGTCTGCGATTTCCTGGCCGCCAACTCCACCGGCACCAAACGACCGGCCGAGGAAATTGGCTTACGCCTTCTCTTCCAACGCCGCTTTTTCAGATGGCGATCCAGGGTGCTGAAGCTCAAACCTCGACTCTGGCAAAACTCGCTCCGTCGCATTCCGCTGCTCACAAACTCAGCCACCAACTGTTGTACCTCCGGTCGTGTACGTCGTTTGGGCGCTGACAACTCTGTTTTTGCAGTCATCGGGACACTACAACACAGACGCCGCCTGTCGAACAGGTGTGTTGGTCAGACGCTTACGGTCAATGTACACGCCCAACGCCACATGTCCGAGATTCCGATTTCTCGTACATGTAGATTGGGTTCCGGATTGGCGATAATCCGACCACGACAAACAAGTGTGCGCGCCCGGACGATCCTCGGTCATCCCGGCGGATGGCGATTGAAGGACAATGGCAGGGGCCTGCCCTGCAGGATGGTAAGATTATCGTCCAAAATCACAATCGGCTGACCTTCCACTCTCAGTAATAGCGTGGTTAGATCGTCAGATGAAAGGGGAGTGCCATGAGGCACATCCACCGATCCCAATTCTGAAAGCGAGCTTTCGTGGCACACGTATTCATTTCGTATTCGCGCAAGGACAAAGAGTTCGTTCAGAAGCTTGTCGGCGCCCTGGTCGCGGAAAACCGCGAAGTTTGGCTCGACGAGAAGGACATTGAAGTCACCGCGGAGTGGCTGAAGGAGATATTGAGGAATATTGAGGCCGCCGATAACTTCCTTTTCGTGATCAGCCCGGAATCGGTAGCTTCCGCCAACACAAGAAAAGAAATCGATCACGCCACAGCCAACAACAAGCGGATTGTTCCGATCTACCACCGCGCCGTACCAGACGGCGATATCCCCGAGGCCGTCGCCAAGTTTCACAGGATCGACTTCAGCGGGACTGACGGATTTGATTCCAACTTTCCGAAGCTGATCAAAGCTCTCGATACCGACCTGGATTGGAAGGAGTCGCATACCCGTCTGCTGACCCGAGCCAAGGAATGGGAACGAGAGAGAAAAGACAGCAGCTTTCTGCTCCACGGCAAAGACCTGAGCGAAGCCGAGCAGTGGATGGCCAGAAGCGCAGAAAAACAACCCCCGCCGACGACACTACATTCACAGTACATCCTGGCCAGTCGCGAGTCCGCAACGAGGATACAGAGGATCATCATTGGAGCTGTGGCGGTTGCACTGGTGGTTGCGATTGGCTTGGCATTCTTTGCGTTTCTGCAAAAGAACCACGCTCAAAAAGAAACGAACATCGCAGAACAACAAACGAATCTTGCTCAGCAACGGCAAAAGGAGGCGGAAGCCGCTGCATTCCGTGAGAAGACTGCGCGCGTTGCGGAGACCGTGGCACGCAAGGATGCGGAGACGAGTGCAGAGGAGGCCCAGCACCAGCGGGGCGTCGCAGAGAAAAGAGCGCGGGAATCTAAAGCCCGAGAGTTGGCTGCATACGCAAACGGGAATCTGAATGAAGATCCGGAACGGAGCATCCTTCTGGGCATGTTTGCGGTGAACGCCACACAACCTCCAATGTCGGCGGCGGAACAGGTACTTCATCAAGCGATCTTGTTATCCCACGTGCGTATGACCCTGAAAGGAGGCGCTGGGAGATTTACGAGCGTGGCCTGGAGTCCGGATGGAAAGCGGCTGGCTACGGGGGGCGACGACAGGACGGCGAAGGTGTGGGACGCGGCCAGCGGGCAGCAATTGCTGACCCTAAAGGGCCATACGGGCACTGTGAGCAGCGTGACTTGGAGTCCGGATGGAAAGCGGCTGGCTACGGCGAGCGACGACAAAACGGCGAAGGTGTGGGACGCGGCCAGCGGGCAGGAATTGCTGACCTTAAAGGGCCACGGCAGCGGCGTACGGAGCGTTGCCTGGAGTCCGGACGGCAAGCGGCTAGCCACGGCGAGCAGGGACAAAACGGCGAAGGTGTGGAACGCATCCGACGGGCAGGAATTGCTGACCTTGAGGAACCATTTCGGCGATGTGGACAGCGCAGCTTGGAGCCCAGATGGGAAACGGCTAGCCACGGGTAGTTGGGACCAGCGGACCAGGGTGTGGGATGCGGCCAGCGGACAGGAATTGCTGACCGTGCATGGGCACGCCAGCTATGTGGCGAGCGTTGCCTGGAGCCCGGACGGGAAACGGCTGGCCACGGGGAGTGGGTACCCCGACAACACAGCGAAACTTTGGGACGTGGAGACTGGGCAAGAATTGCAAACTATGCGGGGCCATCGGGAAGCTGTATTGAGCGTGGTCTGGAGCCCGGACGGGAAGCAGCTGGCTACGGCCAGTAAGGACCTCGCTGCGAAGGTGTGGGACGTGGAAACCGGGCAGGAATTGTCGACCTTGCAGGGTCATGATGGCGACGTTGACAGCATAGCATGGAGCCCAGACGGCAAGCGGCTGGCAACCGCTAGTGGGGACGATACAGCAAAGGTGTGGGACGCGACGAGCGCTCAGGAATTGCTGACTCTGCTGGGCCATACCGACTCTGTGTGGAGCGTGGCCTGGAGCCCGGACGGGAAGCGGATGGCCACGGCGAGTTGGGATGGAACGGCTAAGGTGTGGGACGCCGCCAGCGGGGATGGATTGCTGACCCTGGAGGGCCATAAGTACGTGGCTTGGAGTCCGGACGGAACGCGGCTGGCCGCCGCGAGTGGCGATCAGACGACGAAGGTGTGGGACGCGGCCAGCGGGCAGGAATTGCTGAAACTAGAGGGCCATACGGGCACAGTGAGCAGCGTGGCTTGGAGTCCGGACGGAACGCGGTTGGCCACGGGGAGCGACGACAAGACAGCGAAGGTTTGGAACGCGGCCAGCGGACAGGAATTGCTCACCCTAAAAGGCCACACGGACACTGTGAACGGCGTGGCTTGGAGTCCGGACGGGAACCGGTTGGCCACAGGGAGCTCCGACAGAACAGCGAAGGTGTGGAACGCGGGAAGCGGAAGGGTCCTGCTGACCTTGGAGGTCCATGCCGCAGATGTGTTGAGCGTGGCCTGGAGCCCGGACGGGAAACGGCTGGCCACCGGGAATTTTAATGCAACAGCGAAGATATGGGATGCAGCCAGCGGGCGGGAGTGGCGGACATTACAGGGCCATGGTAGCGCTGTTCGAAGCGTGGCCTGGAGGCCAGACGGGAAGCGGCTGGCCACGGGGAGTTGGGATGGAACGGCGAAGGTATGGGACGCGGCCGGTGGCAAGGAATTGATTACCCTGCAGGGTCATCCTGGTAAAGCTGTGAACAGCGTAGCCTGGAGCCCGAACGGAAAGCGGCTGGCCACCGCAGGTGGCGAGGGAGCAGTTCAGATTTACGCTTTGGATACTCGCGAGTTGCTCGACTTGGCACGCAGGCGGGTCACCCGTGACTTGACTCCCGACGAATGCAGACGCTACCTAGGGTCCGAGAAGTGCCCTTCGCTGCCGTGACGAAAGCAAGGAACTTCGCAATTCATCTTGATTCCGGTAGCATGTCGCACAACGCCCGAACCGCCGAATTGCACATCGATGCGCTCGCCAACATCGCGGCTCCGTCTTCCGGGCAGAAGACCCGTCCGTTGGCGCCCAAAAGCCCGGGGGAATTCCGCCTAGCTCCCATTGGTTGCCAGCTAATTGTCGCTGCTCCAGACTTTTCGCTGTGGTCGCTGAGCGCCAAACTAGGCAGGCGGTTAGTGGAGCCGCCTGCTATGTCAGAAAAGAAACAGCCATGCAGCGCTATCAGTCGTTGTGCGAGCCTGACACTTCCTGAATTAGAACAATCTAAGACGACCGTGCTTGGTTCGTTGGTGTCTACGCATTCTCGCCGGAGCTATGAACACGCAATTGACAAGTTCCTCGACTGGTATTGGTCTGAGCCTCGACTTGGGTTCAATCGCCCCGTCGTGGTGCAATACCGCTCGTTTCCTTGAACGTTGTTCACTCGCCGCCGCTACGTTCAAACTTTATCTTTCCGCGAATCCGGCGGCTAGCCGACGAAGCTGGGGAGCGTGGTTGGCGAGGCTGGGAGCTGGCAATTGGAATTGGCGAGTTATAAAGAGTCAAGCGGCGTGATCGGAGTGTCGGTATTGGGGCTGACTGAATACGACCTCGATGCTGTTGAGGTTGGGTTCAAGGGTTTGAATGCGGAAAATCTTAGGATAAAGGAGTCCTCAGATGTCATCGCATCCGGAAGCTCGATGGAGAGGCACGCGTTTGAAGCTTGGACTGAAGCCGCCGCGATCACGCCGCCTCCTGCGCCAGCTTCGAGAGCCACGCCTCAACATCACCACTCCGAAACCGCAGGTTGCCGTTGATTCGCAATACCGGCAAAGGGTTCTTCTTCATGGTGCCGGTGCGCGTGCGCGTCGAGGTCATTTCATACACCTGGCGTTTGCTCATTTTCAGAAAATGCGCCAAATCTTCCACAGTTAAGATTTCCATCGCCTTAACCCTTGTCCCGTTTCGTATGTAAGCTCTTCATTCTCGACATTTCGAGATTAAGAAGTTTCGATTTTGTCGGGCGCCAGTAAGGTTCCCAGCTGTCTGACTAAATAGCCTAGGATTCGACGGCGTCATTTTTACCTCCTCATCAATAATCATTACATACAGTGGGGGCGACGCCAAAGGGTTGTGTTCATTAGAAGGATTCATCGCCTGGGCTGCACATGCACTGTAGCGCGTTTTTTCGTTGATCCCAAGAGATGCAGGGGTCAGACGTCTGCAAGTCTCAATTTGCGAATTGGATTAATGTCTAGTAGCGTGGCTAATTTGGAGCGGAAAGAGCTGTGGATTCTTCTGAATCGTAAACTGCAATTGCGAAGCGTAACCTCGATTTTATTGTGGCTTGCCATTTTGAAGAAGACCACTACAGTTAGCCTCCCGGAAAACGGGCTTGAAAATACTCGATGCCATGCCCCCCGCCCGGCGTGGACCGCAGACAATCCAAGGGTCATCTAGAGCTGACATTGCGGAATGCTTGTATTGTCGGCCCCTTTCCGGTTCGCTGGACTTCAAAGAGTATCGAGCGTCGATCCGAAACCACGACGTGAACCAGCTCAAAGGGATCTAACCGTGGCGGTTCGGGCGGGGGTTAGCTTTCAATCCTGTCACAGCTCCGCAGTCAAAGCGGCTTCCACTACTCTAAGTGTGACTTCTTCCGCCTGCAGTTGATGGAACCTGGCTACTTCCTTATAAGAACGAAAGCTGTAGACATTCAGTTCGGGTGCTTGAATGTGACCTTCCCGATTCGTGTATTTCCTTAGTTCCGCGCCGCGAAACTCTGCGGCAGCCTTGGCGTACTCTACCGCCAAGGGGAGATTGAAGTGTTCCGCAACTTTGCAGAGTTTGAGGACCGCATCGCTATCATCGATGAAACGTCCGGCGACGGACTTCCAGTTTTCTTCCAAAGCCATTTCAGGGATGCCCACTTTTACACTGAATTCTTGTCGCCTGCGCGGCCCCAACAGCCCAGCGTGAAGTAAGCCTTTGGCTTTGAGCTTACGGAGAGCAGGAACAAGGGCTCCGGCTGAGAGTGCTGTTTCCTGCTGGAGGGCATACAGCGAACTCGCTCGAGCGTAGAAGATTAGCGAAAGAACCAAAAGCTCCGTCGGCACCAATTTCCAATTCCCGGTATTTTCTGGATTTGAAGATTCTTCTTGCTCTCTACTTGACATGTCTTCAGTTATATCGTATACTTGTTTTGGAGTCAAGTATTATGTCGCATCGGCGCCGGCACATGCAGAAGGGTAATAAGGATAAGAATGAGAAGAAGGAAAAGAGGATAAAATGGAATTTTCTCGAGCTAGAGAAGGGGTGCGAAGCGAATCCCAAACCCAACAAACGATAAGCACTTAATCATAAGGAGTACCAATGAACCTGATTTTCGACATTGAAAGAGCTGCGGTGCCCACCGCGGCTGTCATGGACGACGCGCAAGAACAAGCTCTCTCTGCGGAATTTGACAAACAGCTTGGCGTACGGAAATCCAATCGCTTTGAACTCGGAAGGATCGCCCGTGAGCTGAAGCAGCTGTACAAGGAGCACGGCAAGGCTCGCGCAGGGCATGGCTGGCGTGCGTTCGTTGCCAGCCGCGGACTCAATCTGGCAACGGTAGATCGGTGGATTCTCGATTTTGAGCGTCGGGAAGGCATAAAGCCAGCTCTCGTAAAACGTACGACACCTAAACTTGACGACCAGCTTTCAACAGCTCCCGTGGGCGATCTCGCTCCGGGCGCGCCGTTTCTAGTAACGTCCGAACCGTTGGCCAAGGAATCGGACCCTATGCAGGCTCTGCTGGAAGCCTTGGCCCTGGTGTCGGAGCGCTCCAAGGAAATCGAACCCAACATCTTAAAGCGGACACTGGCTAGGTGGTTGGCTGAGTTGGAACAGGATCGAGGCGTCACCTTCTGTGTCGACCAGCAACTCCATGCAGCATAGCTTTGACGCCCCTAAACGGGGGCGTAACATATCAATCAGAAGGTCGCGATCAAAAGCGCCCGGCCCGCCGAAAATCGAGCAGGCGAAACAGGGAAAGAGCAGTACCAATGATTGCCAGTGAAGGACAGACGGAATGCCGGTCTGGTGATGCAACTAACGGCCTTAGCGGATACGCGACAGGCGACCAGGCACGCGGCGGGGATTAACGATTGATTCAGTCCCGCAGCGACCCCTAAAGGGAGAAATACACCGTTTCCGAGCACACTCTGGCGATGATCACTTCGTGGGATTGAGGCAGGCGGACGGCCCGGTTCTCCGGGCCGAGAGCTGGAAGCCGATTGAGGATGAAAGTCCCAGCCCACGTCGTACAGGAAGAGGGGGCGCAATCGTTGAAAAACACGCCCACCTGCTAACACGGCAAGGCGCTCGGAAGCCCGGCATCTCGATACCCCGAAGCGAAGACATCGCTTAGCGTAACGAGTGGCTCGATGAATCGCCCAGTTGTCTTGGACGAGGGTATCGACCGCTCAATGTGTCCCCAAGCTCATCCATCGCAGCGTGTTAGAACCAACCCCCAGAGCAGCCCTTCATCTGGAGCTTTCTAATAGGGATCGCTCTAGCGATCCCAACGGCGGCTGGTCACTAACCAAAACACAGAAAAGGCCGCTAGCGGCCAGTCGGTAGGCAGCTGAAACCTAGCGGGATGAGTAAATGACAAAGCGGGCGAGGTGACAAACGCAGCGAAAGCTCTGAGCGATCGACGCCCGCGACCATAATCAACCTAGCCTCTAAGGTACCCGGAAGCAGTAGGTCAGCTTCGTCGACGAATCTCCCAAATCCCGACAGTACATCGGCAGGAGTGCTTACGCCATATGCAGCGTTCTTGATGTGGGGACGGTTCCCGTTCCCGATCGGACAGCTATAACAGCCTCCTACTGTCATTTGGGCACTCGACTTGGCTCTCCCGTACTTTGCACACCCGGCAGACCTATCGTTCGTCTGGCCAGCCCAGTGCAGCTGCGGTAGAAGTCTCCGACAACTGTATGTGGGGGCAGGTCATGCCTCAAAACTCCACCGTATTCTGCGAACTTCCACAGAGCCGCGCCTATACTACGGCCGCCCCAAACATGTCTAATCTGTAATTTTCACACGTTTTTGGTACATAACCTCCATGAAAATTGAAAGGTACAACGTACCTCCCCTTTCCTTAGCAAGTAAGTGAGACGTGGACGATTGTGATGAAAGTCACAAATTGGCTTTTTTCTCGGTTCGTCACCCGCCTCGTTGCGACGCCAGGTAACTCTACTTCCCGCGCCATGCTCTTCCTCATTTTCTTTGCGCTATCCCAGTAACATCATCGGCTGGTCGATCGGTCTGCCTGGAGTACTGCTCAAATGTTGCCCCGGGCCGTGTCCGGGCCGATCGGTAAACAGGACCCAAGGTCATGGGCTGACCAGTACGGGTTTCGCGGTAAGCTCTCAGGGGCTACCGTCCGCTTGCCGATTCGAGCACATAATTGGATGTTGTTCGCTGTGGTCGTCAGAATTTACGAGCGCTCTCGGGGCATATTAGTGCCTGTCACTGGTCTAGCCGTCCCGGCTCTGGCTACATTGACCGCCGTCGTCGGCGTTTTAGATAAACGGATCGTCGATGAAGCGGTACGCAGCATCGAGAAGTCCGAGAAATCGAAGCTTCCAGTGCAGAAGCCTGGGCGAAATGCACAAATGCCAAAAGGGAGTCGTTAAGAAAAGGGAGTCGTTAAGAGAAGTGTGGGCAAGGGAGCTCGATCCTATCGGAGGGCGACGAAAAAAGAGCGGCAACGGATCGGGAAGAGATGGATATCGCCAGTCTCCAAGAAAGATCTGAAATATGCCCGTGAAAATACTCCGGATGTGGGGCTATCTGGAGTTGTGTGACAACGAGCAAACGCAACTGGTGCAGGCTGCAAGTTGGACAATCCGGAGGCAGGGGTTTGCAACGTCTTGCCTGAAGAAGACCTTCGACAACTGGAAACGGGCTGGCGAGCGAAGGCGGCAATCTCGATTGGCACCGGCAAAGCGCCTCTTTGACGGCAAAATCGTGACGACCGAACTGCAAGTCGGCCGCAAGAAATTCATGGAAGTGAGACGGTTGCTCGTGCCGCGCGGATTGGCTCTGGAAGTAAAGGGCTGGCTCTGTAAGGCTGTGCCAGAAGTTGTGTGACTCGGGGTCCTGCGGTTGGAGGAATGAAATGATCAACCCAAGGCCCGACTAACCGACTAACCTCAGTCCGCTGCGGGCTCTCGTGGAAGCGAGGCCAAGACTAGCGGGGTTCTATTTTTCGCACAGGGCGATAGACCTGGTCACATCGGTGGGCCAAAGGCATTTTGGCGTCGGGCGTCTGCCCGCTAGCGGCTCAGCGAAACTCTTGACGAGTGGTGATCTCCAATTCCTGAAGATAATGTTCTCTTAACTCCAACGAGCCGGTATCACCCCTTATCATTCAAGCGCGGTTATTCAGTTGCCAAAAGTTAGTGGAGCTGTATGATGATCCCCCCAAAGCTGCGAGTCATTTAAGAGCGACTCCGGCGAAAACCCGGAGACAGAATCGTGACGTCCAATTTCTATCATCGAACTCCGAAAACGCCACCTATCGTTTTCTTTTTTGAGCTAAACGTCACAGGGGGCTCTCCGACCCTTTGAGAGAGATACTAATCGTTCAACCAACGCGCCGCCGTGACCAAGGTCTACTGCTCGCAACTCTTCTACTGTCCATGGCGGATCGCCCCCGCGAAGTCGAAGTCGGATGGACCGGTCTCGACGCAAATTCTCGCCGACATGGAATGACGCTCCGTCAACGTAGATTGCCAGGTGGCTCGTAAAGGGTAAAAGGAATTTTGGAGAAAGTGGTCCTTGTCTATATGTGTTATCTAAAAAGGGCTCGCGCGCAACCCAAATAGCAATCTAGTAACATTAACAATACAGTGGAGTTATGGCTGAGGCAATCCAAGTAGTTTCGCGCGAGCCGGGAGTCGACAGTACAGCCGCAAGCGAGAGCAAACGGTAAAATAATGGCCAGAAAACAGCAAGTGATCGGTCGTCGATTCGGACCTCTGAAAGTGCTCGAAAAAATCGGATCAGATAGGCAGCGCCATCTTTTGGTAAGGGTTCGTTGCGACAGACCAGGCTGCCAGGGGCGGGATGCCATCATGCGATGGAACGACCTGATTCGGCGAACCACGCAGTCGAAAAAGGGCAAGATACACAAGCCGAACCGGTCGTGTGGTTGCGCCGAGAGGGAAGCATTTCAATCATTCATCACAGATAGAAAGCGCAAAATTAACATGCGGCGGCGAATTGAGATCTGGGCGGCCGCTCAGGAGGAGCAGTCCATTGCTGTGGTAGCCAAAGCGTTTTCAGTAGATAAGTACACTGCCGGAGATATCATCCGCGAAGTCGAGCATACCGTGCACCAATTATGGAAAGACTATCGACTTTTGTTCTGGTTCTACGAGGAGTTCAAGCTGAGTGTAGAAGAAGGCGATTTCCCTCGCTACGCCGGAGAATTTACGAAGGCGGAGCTTGGCCAAACTGAACCGTCGGTCGAGCATAGGGACGAAACGATTATCGTCCGACGCTTTATTCTGGCCGCCGAGATTCTCAGGCGGAAATTGAACTTGTATCGCGGCGTGCGCGACTCGCGGATCGCGAAACTTTCAGAGGTTAGTAACTGGTTCTTTGCTACTCGGATTCGCACCTTAAAACGGCGGAAAGAAATGCGATCCTTAGCGATAAAAACAGCGATGGCGAAACGCGCCGCCGCGCGTGCAGAAAAGACAGCGGCTGGCAGGAAATAAGAGATTTAGCGCTACGCTTAAGCAGCACGCCAACTGATCTTGGTGGGTGCAAATCAAAAATCTGTCCACTTGGTTGTGCCTCCTTAAACTTCGTTCTCGTCTCAAAGCGGTATGAATTGCTTGTTGGCGCGGTCATACAAGCTACTCACTCAGAGTTCAGAAGAAAATGTGGGCCACGATTTGCAGGTAGACCGCGGAAGGATTCAGATTGATGCCGAAGCCAAGTTATAAAGGCTAACCTTGACACGTGGCGGCGACCAATCCAAAGTGACTGTCATCACCGCTCGATAATCCAAAACCACTCACAATGGTGACCGCACTTTGACTTCGATCTGGAAGGCCTTATGCCGACTGTCGCTTCTCGGATTTCTGAAAATCTCCTGGCCGCTTCCGAGGATTCATTCTCTTCTTCTCTCGCACTGATCAGGGAGCTCTCACTTTTTAACCTGATTTGGAGTAAGGGGGAAGATTTATTCGAAAAGGTCGATAACAGGATAAACAAAGGCATCTGGTCGAGGAACGTCAATCATTTTCAAGAAAGCGTGGTCGCGAAGTCCAAAGAGTTTGCGACACTCCCTCGCGGAGAGCGATTACTCACGGCACTAGGTGAATTGCAGAGGTTGATGGCCGTTGCCCCGCGCGATCTGCGCACACCCTTCGATCTCGCTGAAGTTGCAGATGACATCTGCTTGGCCGCGGTCAGGATTCTTCGCGACGATCAAAAATCCGACTTTGCCGGCAACGATGTGGGCGCGATGATCGAATATCAGATGACGAAAATCTTCGGCGGCCTAAACATCCGCATGGAAGATCTTTCGTCAGTGCAGCAACAAGGCTTGGTGGACAGCGTACGTGAGTTCTTGCAATCACTTCCAACTGACAAGCAGAGATTCATCTTGGACAAGCTGGGGGCTGTGGACCTGTCAGAGTCCGTCATCCGGCGGGCGATTGCCAGTGGAGCTATGTGGACCGCTTTTGCAGCAGCGGTAGAGGTCTTTGGGTTTGCGTTCTACACGACGGCAGCCCATCTTCTGGCAATTGTTTCGCTGCACCTGCTGCCGTTCAGTGCATATCTAGGACTTAGTTCGACGGTTGCGGTGCTCTCCAGCGCCTGGATGCTGCCGATCTTCGCTGGACTCGGAATCTGGTACTACAGCAGAAAGAACAAAGGCTTGCGGCAATCCATGGCTCCCCTGATCGTCACCAGTCTCTGCCTCTCAGGAATGGAAGTTCAGGCAAGAAGTTCTGCGCACCGAGAGTCCGCGGTCGACGATGCGCTCTCTTTATGGAGGACAGCACGTACTACCCGCGATCAGGAGCGTTCCGCAACCGCGAACGCCATCTCGGTTCACAACCGAGTCCGAGTTCGGCTGGCCACAACACGAAATGAACTCGCCCAGGCTCACGCCAGGAAAGTAAAAATTGCCGGCGAGCGGTACGCGTCGGAGCAGGAGTTGAAGCTCCTGGTGATTTCTGACACCGGGGCTATTGCCCAAGGACGATGGGGTCGGCCGCTAACCAACGCCGCAAGCAAGATCCAAGACACTGAAGTCGAAGTCAACAACGCCCGCCAAAAGCGGGACCGAAAGTGCGGAGCTTTGGAGAAGATTTTGGCGTATGCGGAGTATGCCTCCGATGCCTTCAAGTTTATAGGTCACCTCAGTTCGGCAAAGGACGCACTCTTTGAGCAGGTCAAGCTCCGTTGGCCGAAAGACGGAACTGCCTATCCTGCGAACGCAGCATCATTGCTGCGCGCCATGGAAGAGAAAACCTCAGCGATCGTTGCGGCTGAGGCTGACATCACGCGGCTGACAGCTCAAGAGCGCGACGATTCAACGAAGTTTGACCGGAGCTCCGCAGAACTGAGAACCGCCCAAGACGGGCAGAAAATGAGCGAGCAGCGATATTACGGGTTAGGGGCGGTGTAATGGGCGGATTCATCACGAACGAACGGATTGATTTGCTGTTGAAACAGGGTCGTGTGGAAGAAGCACTGTGTGAAACGGTCAAGCGACACGACCCCCAGCGAGATGGGGTCGCGCGTTTCGTGGCGGAGCGGGCATCGAAACCGAATTATCTGGCCGAAGATGCCGCTTATGCCGGGCTAACCCTGGGCGACTTCCTCTACGATTACATTCGGATTGCCCCCGAGGTAGTCCGTGGAGTCGAATTTGCGCGCTCGGCCGATGTCGATTCCATCCTAAGTTTTGCACGCTTTGCCGACGCGAAGACCGACTTGACGGGTACGAGCCTCGCTGGGCTCCATGCCAATTTACAGGGCTATGTGGCGGAACAAATCGAGGCTCACCATCTGATGGCTCAGGGGCACGATGTCCTTTTCCCGGACGCTGCTAACAACCCGGGCTGGGACCTCATGGTCGACGGTCATCCGTTCCAGGTTAAATGCTTAGCCGACCCAGGAGGCTTTCTCGAACATTTGCATCGTTATCCAGGCATTCCAGTGATCGTTAACTCGGAACTGGCAACCCAAGTTGCACACCATGCTGGAGTGTATGTGGATCCGGAGCTCCACCACGATCAGATAAGGCATGCGACCGAGGAGGCGCTGGACCGTGGGCGGGACTTAGCAGACTTCGAGATTCCATGGATCTCATTGGGCGTTTCCGGAGCGTTTAACCTTTATTACATGTTGCTGAACGATACCGATCTCAAGGCGATGCTGACCTGTACCGCGACCGATGCAACCGGCAGAATAATCGGCGCAGCTGCTCTCAAGTATGCAGGTGCCAGCCTCGGTATTATCCTGTTTGGCCCTGCTGGAGCGATCGTGGGGGGAGTTCTCGGTGCCACAGGAGGTGCCGCGGCTGGGCGCCGCGCCGTTGCGACAGGAAGGCGATGGCTTGTCGCAGACGAGGAAGCTGCCGTCCGCGCCGGAGCTCATCGAGTTGCCGAGGCCGCCGCCCAATCCATGCCAGGGAAGATCCAGGCGTGGAACCACAAGTCAGAGCGGATAGCCGATTGCCTTCCAGAGTCACCAACAAACCAAGGCAAAGTCCGGAACGAGCTGAGCCGCCGTGTAAGCGACCACATCGATTACTGGGTCCGGAAGAAATCCGAGCTAGAGGCACTGGTGCTCGATCATGGCGATGCGCCCGACCGCCTTTTCGACCGAGTGCTCACCCTCGTTCGCAGGGCCGGTGTCCACGCCCATCACATTCAAGAACCACTGAAGGAACTCGAAAAGACGATGCAGCACTACCTTGGTGAGTGCAAAAGGTTCCACACTGTTCTATGTTAAGTCGTCAAGTATATGGCTACAGAGAATTGTCTTGATGTCTGCAGCATTGTCGTTGCCGTTCATCATTCACCCTGTTCGCCGATATTGCGGGCAGGTCCGGGAAGTCAAGGGCTGGACTTCCATGGAAAGGGCTATCGGAGATGCGTGTCCTGAATTTCACCGCCAACCAAATCTGGAAGCGACTGACGATCGCACAGAAACAAAAAGCGTCAATCGCATATTGGACGGATGTCAAAGAGCATGAGAACGATCCGTCGTCTGCTGTCGCTGCATTGGCAAAGCGTTATCATCTACGCGAAAAGACAATCAGGAACGCCAAGACTGAGCAATTGGCAAAGTGGACCGCGTCTCTGCCTGAGTGCCCGGAAACAATCGTACGAGACATCGTGAAGTGTTACCTGGTCAGTTACGAAGCCGCTATGATCGTTGAGTTCTTGGAGATGTTAAGCATTCCACACTGCAATTGCTTTATCGCAGAGGAGTTCGATTTGGAAAGCTTGCAGCCAGATCTCGTTCGTGCTGCCGCTCGAAAGCTGTGTAAGTCGCATGAAAGCAGTTCGACCGACATCTACTTTGGCATTTTGCTCACACAGAACATGAACGCGTGGCGCCCGCTAACTGACTTTGTTGGACTAGGAACTCCGTCTTTGGAGTCATTCGCCGCCCCGCGTGCTACTGCCCGGGAGCTGGTAGAACCGGGAGCCGAAGATCTGACTAACTTGGATGACGTGCTTATTTTGGCGACCGTGGCGTCCGTGGTTGGGGCAGAGGGAGCGCTCCCCCAGGAAAGAGTCGACGACCTGATCGACGAAGTTGTGGAACTGAACGCTTCCCGGCATAAGACACTTTTCAATAAAGGCTTTGCCGACGTTATTTTTGGCCGATCCCTAGCTCCGCATGGTCGAGCCGAAAATGAGAACCGACGCCGCTGGTATCTGTGCGGAGCCGTAGTGGCGTGCGCGCGCAAAGCAGACTACGCGCGCATTACAAGTCTCTATGATTCAGAAGAAGACATTAAAGCGTTCGGTAGAGAAGCAAAGCCGCGCTCCCGCAAAGCCGCTCAGTTCGTTTTCGAAGCTTTGTGTCATGAAGGGAGGCCCTCGGCCGCGGCCGATTTCCTCGCTCCTTCTATGGTTGCTGAGGCTGGTCTCTTCGATTTGCTGCTGGAATGGGGTACCCGCTTCCTGAGAGCTCAGGAGATCGATGGAGCTTATGCACTCTTTGATCTGTTGGGACGATCCATTGATTGCGTGGCAAAAGAGGAACGCGAGGATTTGAATGAAACCTCCTATGTTCAGCAGAGAAGGTCTGCCCATTGCCTCCGCCTCAAAGGTCAGTTCGGTAGTGCGCGCAAAATCTTGCAGGATGTGTTACAGGATCCTGCAGCACCGGAAAGGTCGGCGACGCTAACCGACATTGCCATCATGAATGCTGGATTTCGTGGTTTGATGGAGATCGTGATCCCTGAGAAGGATCTTACGTCCTTCATAGCAAAGTTGGACCAAATACGTTTTCAATTGGAGCACGCCCTCGAAGAAACCGGACATCATGCTCACGCACAGTACTGTCTGGGCGTGCTGCTTGTTGCTAACCAGAAGGATCCAACCATGGCTGCCGATTTGCTGGAACCGTCAGTCAGCTACATGCTGATGCGGGGAAATGCCTACGATTCGCGAGGCTTGCTAAGCCGATCTCAATTCTATCTGGCGCTATCCCTGGCGGAAACCCTCAATCCAGGGCACGCGTCGAGGAGTGAAGACCTTTTCACCAAAGCTATGGAGTCTGGTTTTATTCCTCCCGCCCACTTGCTGAAGCGCTTTCTGGAGGCGCTTCTGTTGACCAGCCCAGATTCTGCTCGTGGCGCAGCAGAACTGGCGGTCCGGAAATTGAAGATCGGGAAAGCCGTGCTTGATTCGCTCGTAGAATCCGACGTGGCGTCGGATTCCGAGCCCGTTCTCAGGGCCCTGCTGGAGTGGTCCTGCAAGGATACGCGTCCGGCAAAACAGCGGTTCTGCGATTTGAAAAAAGTCTTGATCCACGCCATTCGTGGACAGATGGTAGACGTGGCTGAAAGGGTGCTGGATGAAATGGAGATCCTGGCCAGGAACGGAACCTGTTCTCAGGAATTTGTAGATCTCCTGAGTGACTCTGACAACTTCGATCCAGCTTGGAGTTCTTCGGACGCGATTTGGGCCGCGGCGGCTGTGCAAGAGACGCTGGGGGAATGTCGAGAGGCCGCCCACTCACTGAGAAAGGAATTCTATGCTCGAATTGCTTCCGCAGAGCCGGGCGCCTCCGCGGAAGCAGAAAACATTTTGGAGTGTATCCGTTCCTACGGTTTACCCGATGAAGAATTAGGAGACATGGAACATCGCCTCGGTGCGGTTCTGGCGATTGAACGAGAAGCCGTGGTTCCTGCGCCGGCGAGCATACCGGTTTGTGTCACCGTGGTCGGTGGCGATGAAAAACAAGCAAGATACGATGATGCGCTGCGGCGACTCTTCGAGTATAGTCAGACATCAATTGACCTCAACTTTCGCCACACTAACTGGTCGAGTAACCACGGCGAACAGTTCGAGCAGATGTGCCCACTCCTCAACCGGTCCGACGCTGTGGTCGTGATGAGGAGAATCCGAACCAATCTGGGGCGCAATGTGCGCCGTCATTGTCCGGTATGGATCGGGTGCGCCGGCGACAGCAAGTCGTCGATCGAGAACGCCATACGAAAGGCAGTGACGATTGCACGCACCCGGAAAGCGCAGAACCCTCTTCAAACCGTCCTGCGAAACAGTGCCTGAGTGACACGGCCGTGAGTTCGATTGATTGCAAGCATGATCGCGTCCAGGGTACGACCGGTGCGGGTGATTTTCCTGGATATAAGCTGTAAGTCTCTCTCCGCGCCGCGCGCTGAATAGAGGTTCGGCGGTCGACTACTGAATCGACGGCACTAGTATGTATGGATAGTCCGTGATCCCGGAACGGAATGGGCTAATTACATTACACGACAAGTCAACAAGTCACGCTGTCCCCGGCCCGGGCGCCGAAACAACATATTCGTTTCATTCAAGATCAAAGCCACAGCATTATTCGCTACCAGTACAGGGTCTTCCCCGTTCTCAACCGCCTTCTTCACCCTCCAGGAGAACAAGTCCTCCTTCGGCAGCTCTCGGAAAGCCTTCATCCCGCAAGTCCGAATAAACCGGTCCGGATCATCCGACCCCTCCGGCATCACCCGGATCTCCACTTTCAATCCCGGGTGGCCGCCCAGCTTCTCTTCCAACAGCTTGACGAAGCTGTCGGTTCCTTTCTTGCCGGCCTCGTCGGCATCGAGCGTAAAGACCAAATGCTTAATCGGCGGCTCGGCGCTCAAGATCAAATCCAAATGCTCCGCCGTGAAGTGAGTCGACCCAATGGCAGTCGAGTTCTTCATGCCATTGGCAAACGCCGTCACACAATCCGGCTGGCCTTCGAATACTTCGAGCGGCGGCGTAGCCTTCTTCGCCAAATCGAAGTTAAACAGACGCGAGCCCTTCTTAAAGATCGTATTCTTCGGCCGCGTTTCTCCGTCGACGTACTCGCTCTCGGCCGAGTTGTTATACTTCCGCGGCTTAAACAACTTAGCCTTCGCTTCTTTCAGGCCCTTCTCGTCTTTCCCCAACTTCATAGCGAGCTCGGCGAGCTGCTTCTCATAGGTCGCCTGCTTCTCTTCATAAAGAAGATCGCGCGCCGCAAAACCCACCGGCGAACCATGTTCGTCTTTTACCGTATAGATAAGATTGTTTTCATGAAACAATCCCCGCCGCGCCAAGTCAACGTCTTTTAAAAACTCCAACTTATGCCCATACACCCCCGTCATCTTATGCAGGTAGTCGTCATACGACGCCACCGAACCAATGCCAATCCCCGATAAGACTTCCTTCGGCCAGCTGTATTCCGCCAGGCGCGCCTGCACCCGTTCCGAAAGATTCGAATTGCGAATGATATAGGCCGCGTGCTGATAGGCCTGGTAGGTCTCCATCTCGTAGAGATCTTCCGGGTTTAAATCGAGGCGTGGAATCTCGACCAGAAACATCGACGCCAGGTACGGAACCGTATCCATTAAAAAGCCGTGGCCGGAGAGCGGCTTGTTCTCGAGGAAATGGGCAGCCTCAAAGATAGAACCTGAAATCCCGGACCTGGGGTTCCGGGGTTGCTTCAAAGGCTATTTTTTTTCGGTGCCCCGAAGTAACGAGACTCGCACATCAGATCTCATTCTTGAGAGTGATACAAATTGGGGTGCAAACTGATTTCCACTGAATCCGGTGGGTGCCGGTTGCAAGACTGAATTATTTGCGACTATGCCGCTTATCAGGCTTAAATTTTCTTGATCCCTTTCCACCGACTTTTCTCATCATTTATGGGGTAAAAGTATTCTTCACATCTTCACAACCTGATGGAGGTGAAGTGATAATCGAGATTGAGACCCCGCTCCTCCAGCGGTTCTTCAACGTCCCGCAGCGACAGAAATTCGACGATACCACCGGACCGCACAAGGGCTGATTCCGGTCCGGTCTGCCGCCACTTGAAGATCGCGGGTCGGGTTCTCATTGCTCGCTTCTTTCACGCCACCAGCCAACAACGCTGCAAAATTGCAGCACATCCTCTTCTTAGATCTTGCAAGGGAAGAAAGGAAGAAACGCAGAGACTCCGCATCAGTGGATTCTCTGCGAACAAAAGACCGGTGCGATCGTGCTGAGCCACATTCACAACATCCAGTACCTGGAGGCCAGCGATCACCCTCCGCTGGGGGCTTCGCTGTCCGTTAGCGTGATTCAGCACAAGAACATCGTTGGTTGCGACGTTAACTCCAATTGTGCCGCCAAGGCTGGTCATCACGTTCGCGGCCGGGTCATACACGGCTGCGTGGTTAGCCCTGGGGGTCGGGAAGTCTATGGAAGATGCGGCGATTTGGGTCCACGCGGGAGTCCCACCAAGCCCATTCGCGTTCGTGAGAACCGCTCGCGACTCCAAAATTAAATTTGGCAACGTTTCAAAAAAAAGGATCCTTTGCCCAACGTGGTCCCTTACTGCTTCGGTGGACCCATCAAACGCCCCACCATTCCGATGCCGTGGTCTCTCTCGATGCTGAGCACGGTCTCGTTTAGCTCTATCTCCGCATCGAAATCAAAATCCCCACCAGCGTCTACTGCGGCCATATCTCTCTTTCTGATAGAACGTGCCTGACCCTTGACCGCCGCCAGAGCGTCAGAGCCAATCTTGCAAAGCTCGGCACAAACCCGCGCTCGCTTGGCTTCGCTCTTATGTTCGATGCCGCGCAGAAGATGTCGAACCTTGATTTCGGTGAATAGTCCCATGAGTATCCCTTCGCCAGACTCTTTAACAACCTATCGAGCCTTCCCAGTTTCCGCCGTTCCCGCCGCAGTGGTCGAAGAGACTGAAGGTCTATCGTGACCTCGCCTCCCCCAAGAGTGGCGCGGTTCTTCGTGTCACCCACAAGATGTCGCGAAAAGCTAAGTCTGCAAACGCGTGCAGACTTTGTCCGTTATGCGCGAGAAGCCGGGATGTTTGATCGTGGAAACGTGAATGCGGCCTGAAATCTTAATCAAACATTTCCGACTGTGAGTTAGTATCCCGCGATACCAAAAACACCCAGGCGCGGGTCTAGGTTGCATCCACTGATGCACACTCAGTCGGAACGGGACTAAAGCTGTAAGGCTCTACTCGACAGGAATTTCGCGCTAACGAAGCTCGCGATGCGTCAAATACCACCGTGAATCGCTGATTTCAAAACCGCACGTCGCTCATTCCAAAAGGTTGCCCAGGAGAAATCGTTGTGGTTTTCAAAGTGCAATATCTTTTACCGCTGCCTTCAAATCGGAAAAGAGGGCCATGACAGTGACTCAGATGAATGACCGGCGCACGGTTGAATGTGCGAGACCGTCTCAGCCTCTACTCCTCTTCCCCATCGCATCGGTATCGTAATGTGCGCGTCAGGTCGCTTTCTGGCATGCTCAAGCTGTCATCTGTCTTTTCGGTTCCCTCTTAACTCGCAGATTGAGATCATCCAGGCGCAATTCGCCTTGGAACCGTGCCGATCCAAGCCTGCCCGGTCGTAACCGATCGCGGAAGTTTCAGGATGCGTCACATTCAATCTCCCACTTCAACCTCTGCGCGATACGAGCAGCATCCATCGTCTCGTGGGGGCTACACTCACAAGACCCGGCGCGGGTGGCGATCTGCCGTTCGTTGGCGGCGCAATTATTACTTCGTGCGGCATTCACCCGACAGACAATCCCTAAAGGTTACGTTAAGGTAGCCATTCCTAAGGAGAGACATGACTATGAAGTCGATTACAGCAATGCCCTCGACATTGCCCACCAACCCCAGTGCAGAAACTGCCAGTGACCCTCAAGAGCAAATCCGTCGCCGTGCCTACGAACTGTACGAACAACGCGGCAGAGCCGATGGCAACGAACTGAGGGACTGGGTGGAGGCAGAGTTGGAAGTTCTTAAACAGTGGTCGAATAAACTCGCCGCATAAACTCGTGTGTGCAGTCGGACCTTGGCGGGTTAGGAAGAGGTCCTTTACAGCTTCGGCAGTCATACGGACGACGGGAGTCATCCCGATATTGAGGGTCTGCTGCTCGATGAGATAGACAATCTCTACGGCACGACCCACTCCGGTGGCGTGAACGGCTACGGAACGGTGTTCGAGTTGACATCCGCGGGCAGCGAAGAAATTCTCCATAGCTTCACCGGCTATCCGGCAGACGGGAGTTATCCCTTTTAGGGCTAGTCTTCGATAGGAAGGGCAATCTCTATGGCACGACCAGCAACGGCGGCGCTAACAGCGACGGCACGATATTCGAGTTGACCTCAGCAGGTACGGAGAAGATCCTCTACAGCTTTAGCAGCCATGACGGGATCATTCCCAAACCAAGCGACTGCGAGCCCAATGCAAAGGCATGGGGGAAGAAAATCATCCCCAGTTGAACAGGGGACGGCGGCCATTCGCAGTCGGCCCCACAAGGAACGGATGCAATTGAACTCCCCCTCCCTAGACAGGAAGGGGGATTGGACAAACGCTAGTTTCCCGATCAGAGTTGGCCAAAAAACGGCTCCAAGTCGTCGCCCCCAGCGTCTGTTTTTAGCGCGATGGAGAATCCGCCGTTGTAAAGAAGACGTCGTAAATCACCGGGCCGGGTTGGGAATCGTACTCGGACGGATCGGTCAGGTTGATTCGCGACCAGTAGCGAAACAAATTGTCGAACTCGTCCTCGCGACGCGATTCCCGATAATGCAAGCTGATGGAAAAAACTCCCAGCTCTGGCAGAGTGTGGATTTCCTCCGGTTGTGCCACCCCGTCGTGGTTCGCATCAATCCATAAGCGCAATGAGGAGTAGATAGCATCTTTGTCGTCGATCACTCCGTCGCCGTTTCCGCCGCTTTCCGGTTGATCGTAAGCTGCCAGAGCCAGAAAGCCATTGGGGTGAGCGGACTTCGGTTGAGGTGTGAAGTTGCCAAACAGTTCCTTTCCCGTGGTGATGGCACCGTCGCGCGGCAGCGCCAAGAAAGCATTGGTAGATCCCGCCGCCGTCCAGGCAATTTGAGTGAGATGGCCGTCCCCCGCGATGTCAAACAGAACTCCGTTTTCCGCAGAGGTTAGGTGGTATCCCTTGCTATCTGTGTCAATGATGATGGGCGAATCGCAACGCCCTACTTTGAGACAGTCTAAAGCGAATATGTTGGTTGTAGACAAGAGACAGACAACCAGTACCGCCGAAACGTTGATCGCGATCCTACGAGTCGTGCTCTTAAACCCGCAACGTGTCGTTTTGACCCACGGATTCTCTCGCGAATTCCAAAACTTATGGAACCCACTTCTGCGAATTTCTTTGTTTTCAAACATGTTGCTTCTCCTTATTTTTGATTTTGCATTTAGTGGAATGGTGAAATAGACAGGGAGCTTTTGGCGGCTCCCCGTCAAAACCAATTACTGACGGATCGCTGTGCCTTCGACGTAGTTATCCGGGTTCTCGGGATACACATCCACCAGGTTGAAGATCTGGCCGTTCTTCGACACCTGGATGTTGAATTCCCAGCCGCAGCCAGAGCCGCATGACAGATTAGCTGTACCGCTGCCGTTGGCATTCAGAGTCTGCACTGCGAAAGGCAGGCTGTTTTGAGTGTTGTCGCCGCATCCGGAGTGGTAGGTGGTGGTAGCCGAGCCGGAGCCCTCTGAATTAAGGGTCACGTTGACCAACATGGACGTGAACCCGCAACCGGTATTGCCAATCAGGGTTATCTGCCATGGCCCTTCCAAACTGGCCAATGTCGAGGCCGGCCGGGTTTTTCCGCCCTCGGCAGCCGCTGAAGCTACGACTGAAACAAGCGTGACGAGCGTGAGCGCGACTAGAAATGCGAGCCGTGCCAGCTGTGGTTTTCGTACTTTGTCTTTCATGTGTTTTCTCCTGAAGTGAAGTGGAAATCGTCTTACACTCACTAACGCGACAAGTCGAAACAAACTTGATCATGGGAAGTTGCAGTTTCTCCGGGTATATCCTTGGCTGGTTTCGACAGATGGGTAGGCAATCGATGGGGCAACTAGAAACGATCTGCTGCAGATCGTCACTATTAGAAATGGCAGTCGCAACAATGCTTTCCCACGGAAATGATCTGGCAGGTTGACATTGGTCGGGGAGAGGAGTAACTATACCCGCATCAATCTGGAATCGTCCTGTCACTCGGGAGGAGCGCGGCGTGGAAACAACTCAAACCAATATCACGAGACTGCTTCTGGACTGGAGTGGCGGGAATCAGGAAGCGCTGACTGCGCTGATGCCTCTGATTTACGATGAACTCCGACGCCTTGCCCATAGCTACATGCGGCGCGAGAGGCCTGGACACACGCTGGCAACGACCGGACTCATCCATGAAGCGTTCCTCCGCCTGATCGATCAGAAAGTTGATTGGAAGAGCAGAGCTCATTTCTATGGGATTGCCGCTCAATCCATGCGGCGCGTGCTTGTCGACTACGCCAGAAGTGCTCACAGAGCGAAGCGAGGTGGGGACGCCATTAAGGTACCGCTAGACGGCACGGCGCTTCTCACCGAGACGCCGGGCATAGATCTGGTTGCGCTCGATGAAGCCCTGAAGCGACTGGAGAGCGTGGATCCGCAGCGAGGGCAGATCGTGGAACTCAGATTCTTCGGCGGCCTTTCGAACGTGGAGGCTTCCGAAGTGCTGCAAGTTTCCACGGCCACCGTGCAGCGACAGTGGGCTGGGGCTCGCGCTTGGCTCTTTCACGAGCTTAGCCGTCAGGGGGTGGGACATGCCAACCATACCGTGGGAAGAAGTTCGAGAATTGGTGGACGCAGTTCTGGATCTGCCTCCGAGTGAACGATCTCCGTACTTAGATCAAGCTTGCCCGACTGCGGCCGTTCGGCGCTACGTCGAGTCGCTGATAGTCTCTTACGAACAGGCGGGTGATTTTCTGGAAGATCCCGCCTTATCTCATCGCCAGAGCGTGGTCGACGTCGGCGACACAATTAAGTTGCAGGGTAAGAGGGTCGGCGTCTACCAGATTATCGAAGAGATCGGCGAAGGGGGCATGGGAGCTGTGTACCGTGCTCAACGGGCCGACGATCAATATCAGAAGGAGGTTGCCATCAAGTTGGTGCGCAGCGGATTCGACACCCGCTTTGCGCTAGCGCGGTTCAAGGACGAACGGCAGATTCTGGCGACTCTCGTTCATCCCAACATCGCTCGCTTGCTCGATGGCGGCAGTACCGACGAGGCCCAGCCATATTTTGTCATGGATTACATCCAGGGCCAGCCCTTGGATCATTATTGCGACGACCGCAAGTTAAGCGTTACCGAACGATTGCAACTGTTCCGAACCGTATGCTCCGCGGTTCACTACGCTCATCAGAATCTGGTCATTCATCGCGACATCAAACCGGGGAACATTCTGGTGACCGGCGATGGCACTCCGAAGCTTTTGGATTTCGGTATCGCCAAGATGCTTGCTCCCGATTTGGCGAACTCATCGACGGTTCGGACCAGAACGATCATGCGATTGTTCACGCCGGAGTACGCCAGCCCCGAGCAACTTCGTGGCGGCGTGATCACAACGGCGAGCGACATCTATTCTCTCGGCGTGGTTTTGTATGAACTTCTGACAGGTTGGCGGCCGCGACGCCGTGTACTAAGGGAGGCACTAAGGGATGCTTCGGAGCAACCCGCCTCCATACTGGCTGAGCCTGCGCCAGAGAAACCGAGTCTTTCGCTTGCGCGAATCGACCGAGATTTAGATGCTCCGAACCGGGGGGCGCTCACACCGGAAGCCGTGAGCGCCACACGTGAAGGAACTCCGGAAAGGCTGCGGCGGCGTCTCTCAGGAGACCTGGACAACATCGTCCTGATGGCACTGCGGCAAGACCCTAGCCGGCGTTATGCTTCGGTTGAACAGCTCTCAGACGATATCCGGCGCCACCTAGAACGACTCCCGGTGATCGCACGTCCTGACACATTTGGCTATCGTAGTTCGAAGTTCATCAGAAGGCACAAGGCGGGCGCGGTGGCCGTATCGCTTGTCGCTCTCACTTTGATCGGAGGGGTCGCTTCCACGCTACGCGAAGCACGCATCGCTCGCGCGCAGCGGGAACGTGCAGAGCACCGATTTAACGACGTCCGCAAGCTGGCGAACTCGCTCATGTTCGACATTCATGACGCGATTCAGAACCTGCCGGGTTCGACGCAGGCCCGTCAGTTGTTGGTGACGAATGCCTTACAGTATCTGGATAGCCTGGCTGGAGAATCCCGCGGCGACCTTTCTCTGCAGCGTGAACTGGCTGACGCTTACGAGCGGGTGGGCGCGGTGCAAGGCAAGCCCTATGCCGCTAGTTTGGGAGATACGCCCGGAGCGCTTAAGAGTTACCTGAAGGCTCATGCGATTCGCGAGACGGTCGCGGCAGCAGGCTCCGCTACGGACACGATTAAGTATGCGAACAACTGTCGCATCGTCGCGATCTTACAATTGTTGAGCAGCGACGCAATCAGCGCCATGCGTTCCGGGCAGGAAGCGGTGTCGATTATGCAAGGGCTGCTCAAGCGTGAACCTGCCAATCGAGAGGCGCTGGCCGAACTCGCAGGTGATTACTCAGCCCTAGGAAATGTATTCGACGGGGCCCATACGCGCTCCGATAAGAACGAGAGCGCTGTCGAAGAAAATTACCGAAAGGCTCTGGAAATTGACGAGAAATTAGCTGAGAACTCGACGGATCAGGTACGACTGCGAGGCGTAGCCGTCGACGAGTATCACATCGCGCGCTATCTAAGGGATGCAGGCTACCGAAGCGAAGCGCTGGACGCGTTTAATAAGGCTCTGGGCATTTTCAACGGTCTGGCGGCAGGCTCCAACAGTACCCAGGCTCAGCGCGATCTCGCGACGATCACCGCCAACATCGGTGACGCCTTCCTGATGGAAGGAGATCCCGCCCATGCCCTCTCAAACTACAGAATGTCTCTGACTACCTCCACAAAGATATCCGACGCTGATCCCAAGGACGGCGATGCCCGTTCCATGGTTGGAGAAGCGAATCTCAACATGGGTGTTTGTTTGGCGAAGCTCGGAAATCAGAGGGAAGCACTTGCCTATCTGCTTCGTGGGATTGCAATTTTCGAGAAAGCTGCGGCGGCCGATCCGCTACAGGAAGCAATCAATTGGGATCTTACTCTGGCCTACGTTCACCAGGCAGGGATTGCAACGGATCGCAAAATGGCGTTGGCGGACTACAACAAGGCCTTGGCTATCGACCAAAGGCTGGGGAAGGTCGATACTGGCAGCCCCGATTGGCTGGAGAACGAAGCTGGAGTGCGCATTAAGATGGGAGATTTCTTTCGAAAGAACAATGACTGGGAAAGCGCGGCGGAAAGTTATAACCGCGCAGTAGCGATTGCCGAACGCATCATGGCCGCGCACGCCGACCGGCAGGAGGCGCTCTACGCGCTCGCCGACGCCTACTTCGGCTTGGGACAAATCGCCTCTCATCGAGCCCAGCAGTCGTCTCAATCGCTTGCTGAGCAGGCGGCGAAATGGAATGACGCTAAATCGTGGTATCAGCGCAGTTCCGACGCGTGGCAACACATCTACCACCCCGCAGCCATCAGTCCTAATGGATTTGATTGTGGAGATCCGCAAGAAGCTTCGCGTCAGTTGGCTCTTTGCAAGTCCGTGCTGGCCAAGCTCGGCCGTGCGAAAGTATCGTAATCCGCACTCTCGTTCAAAGAGTTGCTCGAACAGTTTTTTGACCGCGCCCAGCGGCGCGTGAATTTCTTTATCGAGTTGTCAAATGGCCAGTTTCGGATTTATACGAGTCCTGCCGAACTTGATGAACTTCCCGTAGTCGAGACCGCATTGCATGGTGAACAGCGTTTGTCAAAGAACTCGAGAGGTTGACGCGACTGGTGGTACGCGGACATCCGTAAGACTTTGGAGGGTCGAGGCGGTTGCCCCGACGGCGGCGTGCCCTCGTCGATCATTCCGGGATCGGATGGGTGAACATGCCGATATATCCGCAGCAAGATCGAAGCAGCGCAGTCCGTTGCATTGCCCTTCAGCGCACTCAGCAAGGCTTGCCAATATGCGCTCACGCTGTGGAAGAAACTTACACGATTCCTCGAATATCCGGAACTGGAGTTGAGCAATAACTTTGCGGAGAATTCAATGCGTCCAGTAGCTCTTTGGTCGAAAGAACTGGTTGCACATCGGAAGCCCACAGGCGGGACCGAAGGTTGCAGCGATTCTCTCGGTCGTGGAAAGTTGCCGTCCGCTGCGAGCCCCGGTGCGCGATTACTTTTCCACGATTCTCCCCGGGCTTACAGATATCCCCATCCGCCATCTTCCAGACCTTACTCCCGCTGTGTGGGTCGCCCCGGCATTCGTAGACTCCAAGGTCAGCCAGTTATCCAGGGGACACATTTCACAAACACGCCCAAGGTACCGTTGAAGGAAGCGGTCACCGCGGACTAGAAAATGCTCGCATGAGCCCGAAGAGGCCCGGCAAGAAAATCGATTCCGCTAGATGTGTCGTAAGACTCGATCAGCGGGCCGATTAGGGGCGATCACCGGACGAGCTGCCGCTCACGAATCGTGGCCTTGCCATACTTGAACGACGAGGACAAAGAATATACGTCGCGATTGCCACTCTCTCGCAGCAGGATCAGCTAGCGATCGGGAGCCCCGTCAAACGCTCGGGCCACGAAATTGTGATCCCGGCCTGGCGGTCGGCGGCTGCTTGTCGCGGAGTCGAAAAGAGCTTCTCAGCCAAAGCCAATAGTCTGTGAGCATTCTGAAGGTCGGCGGTCTCAAGCGAAGAGAGCTCGATTGCTGCTGCCATCGCATCGAGCAACGAGATGGCGCGGCGAAGAGCAGTACGCGCCGCGTCCCAATCCTGGCGTTGCCGCAAGGCCGGCGACTATTTTGCCAAAATCTCATAACTCGATCCCAACTCGATCGTGCAAGGGGTGGAACCAGTCAAGCGCGGGAGCCTCTTTCGAGTACACCGATCAAGAACCAGAGACTCAAGATTTTTCTTGTTCTTCCCGCAAAATTTCCCAGCGAATTTCGCCTACCTATATAGAGGACGTACGGAGCCGGAGACGGCCTCAAACTGAACAGGCTCACCCATAGGGAACAGCCGGCCAAATAGGCAAGTTGCAGCAGGGGGAGTTGAGCGCTGCCGGCTCTCACTTCGTGAGGCCGGAATAAAACTGGAGGAGCTGATTATGAAACGCATGAATGCCGGCACTAAGCTGCAAGTTCGAGCGGTATTTCTTAGCCTGCTGGCTCTGAGCTTAGTTTCGTCGGTTGCCTATGGCCAGATCACGCCGCTGGGCGATGCCTATACCGACAGCAGCATGCCCACCAAGAACAACGGCAGTGCCACCACGCTGGTTGTGGATGGCACTAAGAACACCACCTACATTCAATTCAATCTGGGCTCGATTCCTCTGGGAGCCACCGTCAGCCAGGCCACGCTGAAGCTCTACACGGATTCGGTCGCGACCGGAGGCAGTTTCAACGTGGACTACGTGACCAGTGCCTGGGCTGAGGGCACGATTGATTTCAGCAACGCTCCGCCGCTGGGGGCGGCGATCGCTTCGAACGTGGACGTCAGCACAGCACAGAAGAGCCAATACATCCTGATCAACGTCACGTCGGCGTTGCAAGCGTGGCTGAACGGGAGCGAGGCGAACAACGGGCTGGCGCTGGTGGCGAACTCGAATTTTAGTGCGACGTTTGACAGCAAGGAGAGCACGAAGACAAGCCACGGACCGGAGTTGGACGTTGTGTTTGGAGGCAGCGGCGGAGGCACGATCACAGGAGTGACGACGGCAGCGGGCAGCGGGCTGACCGGCGGCGGTACGAGCGGCACGCTCAACCTGAGCCTGATTGATAGTTGCGCGAGCGGCCAGACGCTCCAGTGGAACGGAACCGCATGGGGCTGCGCCAGCGTGAGCGGCGGCGGGACCATCACCGGCGTAACGGCGGGGACGGACCTGACCGGCGGCGGCACCAGCGGCAACGTCACTTTGAACCTGGACACGACGAAAGTGCCGCAGTTGGCGACGGCCAACACATTTACCGGCAACCAGACGGTGAAAGGCACTCTGAGCGCGACGGGCGTAGTCATCGGCACCGCCTTTCAAATCGGCAGCTTCCTGTTTGGCTTTGGCAACGCTAACAGCTTTAACGCCTTTCTGGGGTTTGGCGGGAACAACACCATGACGGGCACGTCTAATACGGCCACCGGCGTCGAAGCGCTCATCTTAAACACCACGGGTTCCTACAACTCCGCTACCGGAGCAAACGCGCTCTTCTCCAACACCACGGGCAGCAACAACACCGCCAGCGGATACAATTCGCTCAGCAACAACACCACGGGCTTCGTCAACACCGCTATCGGAGCAACCGCGCTTGCCTCCAACACTACGGGCACCGCCAACACCGCCGCCGGCTCACAGGCGCTCTTTTCTAACACCACGGGCTGCTGCAACAGCGCTACCGGAGCAAACGCGCTCTACTCTAGCACCACGGGCACCAACAACACCGCCAGCGGCTTCAATTCGCTCGCCCAGAACACCACGGGCAGCGACAACAGCGCTACCGGAGCAAACGCGCTCATCTTCAACACCACGGGCAGCAACAACACCGCCAGCGGCTACAATTCACTCAGCAACAACACGACGGGCAATTACAACACGGCCAACGGCGGAAGTGCGCTCTCCGGCAACACGACCGGCGTCAACAATACAGCAGTGGGGTATTACGCGTTGGAGGCCAACGAAACCTCCACCGACAACACTGCGGTAGGGTTTAACGCTTTGGTCACTAGCTTCGGCGATCCGGTCGCTGGTGGTTACAACACGGCGGTGGGCTCCCAGGCTCTCGCCAGTAACAGCGGGGGCTACTACAACACCGCCAACGGTTTCGAGGCTCTCGCCGAGAACACCACGGGCGCCGGAAACGTAGCTAGTGGTCTGGAAGCGCTCGACCAAAACTCTACGGGCTCTATAAACGTAGCCGCAGGCCTCTATGGCCTCTACTTCAACACTACCGGTAGTTCCAATACCGGGATCGGCTCGTACACGGGATATACCGGAGACGGCTCATTCATCACCGGCTCTTACAATACCTTCCTTGGGTATGGCACTGGCCCCAGCACGGGCTCGCTGACCAACGCAACGTCCATCGGCGCTTTAGCCCAGGTATGGCAAAGCAATACGCTCGTGCTCGGTGCAACCGCCGGCGTGAACGGCGCCAGCTCCGATACCAGGGTCGGCATCGCCGACAACACACCGACCAACATCTTCACCATCGGCCAGGGACACGGTAAGGCTCTCGCCGACGGCTGGAGCACCTACAGCTCACGCCGCTGGAAGAAGAACATCCAAACGTTGCCGGACGCGCTGGCGAAGGTAGAGCAGCTGCGCGGTGTCAGCTATGACCTGAAAGAAAACGGTCAGCACGAAATCGGCGTCATTGCTGAGGAAGTGGGCGCAGTGGTGCCGGAAGTGGTGACGTTCGAAGACAACAGGAAGGACGCACGCAGCGTGGACTACAGCCGGCTCACTGCGCTGCTGATTGAAGCTGTGAAAGCGCAACAGAAACAGATCGCGGTGCTGCGCGCGCAATTGAAGAAACGCGCCGCCAACGACGCAGTTCTGGAAACGCGGCTCGCAAAGCTGGAGAACGGAAGCGACAAAGCCAATACGCGGTTGGCCTCAGCCCAAATCGTTCCGGCATCCCCGCAGCCTTAAGCCAAGCCGCGGCGCGGCATGGGAGCGCGTGGCTTTACGTCGCCCACGGCTTAGTTGCTCGACTAAATTCTGCAGTCAAGATTGATAGCCATTAAGGAGAGATCGATTATGCATACCAATCGTATCGTGAATATGGAGAGACGCCAACGGCGCGTCTTCATCGCAACCATCGTCGTTTCAATCGTGCTGCTGGCGGCTCAAGCAGCGCGAGCCAAAGAAGCCGTGACCGCCAGCCTGACCTTTGGCAACCCCGAATCCGTCTTTGTCGCGGACAGCAATGGCGTGCTCTATGGCACGTTCGCTGGCGGCGGCTTCGAGACTGGAATTGGCTCTGTTTTCTCGCTGACCCCGCCTGCCAAGGGACACACAAACTGGACTGAAACAATTCTCTACCATTTCCTGGGCGGTAGCGACGGCGACGCCCCCTTAGCTGGGCTGACGCCTGACGGAAGCGGGGGCCCCTTTGGTACGACCGTCGATGGCGGGGGCGGCCCCTGTGTCAACCCCAGCGCCCCACCAGGATGCGGAACCGTTTTCCATCTGTCGCCGCCTGGTCAGGGACAGACCAATTGGACCGAGACCGTACTCTACAGGTTCCAGGGCTCTGACGGAGCTACACCGTTCGCCCGGTTAACGCTCGACAACGCCACGGGTGTGCTGTACGGGACGACTTACATCGGCGGTGCGTCGAACGCTGGCACGGTTTTTGCGCTGACACCTCCATCGCAAGGGCAGACGGACTGGACTGAAAGCGTGCTCTATTCCTTCACTGGCGCAGCCGATGGCGGCTACCCGTTTGGCTACCTCCTCGCGGACTCTACTGGCGCACTCTACGCCACTACCAACGCGGGTGGCTTTACTGGAAACGGCACCGTGTTCGAACTCACGCCCCCGTCCCAGGGGCATACAAACTGGACCGAGAGCGTCCTTTACAGCTTCATGGGGTGGGCCTATGGGGATGGAGGATCCCCCTCAGCCGGGCTTATCTTCGACGCCTCCGGGAACCTCTACGGCAGCACCGCCGCCGGCGGCCTCCGTGACTATGGCACCATCTTCGACCTTTCGCCGCCGTCCGGCGGAGGAACAGATTGGACGGAGACGGTTCTTTATGCCTTCGGCGGCGGGAAGCATGGCGCGCTCCCCTGCTTTGCAGAATGAGCGGGTCGCAAGACCCATCTCTCTCAATTAGGTGGCCGTGCACTCGACGAAGATGCGGGTGCACGCCGTTCGCCAGTAGGCTCCCCTCGGATAAAGGACGTAACAGTCACGGCTACCCAATTTTGGAGGTCAATTATGAAAACAACATGCCTGATGAAGTATGAACGACCAACCCCACTGCCATCACCGTGCAGCTCCTGCGCAGTTGCTATTCGTCCGCCGTTCCGTTTGCTGCTTGCGGCTGCGGCGTTCGTGGTCTTCCTGGTTGTAGCTACGAGCGCAGCTTGCGCCCAGCAGACACCCTTGACGCTGCTCAACAACTGGTCTGGGGCGCCCTTCGGCACGAATCAGCCCTCGGTGGAAATCGACAGCGGCATCATCCGTTTCCGGGGAGCGATCGCGGGCGGCGACCAAGAGAACGCTTTCGACTTGCCGAAAGACTTTGTCACCAAAAGTACCTACGTACCGCCCGCTGATATGTGCGATGCCACTCTAGGCGCCCTGGGCATCAACCAGAACACCGGCCAGGTCTTCCTGTTCGCGGAAAACAACTTCGAAAACGCACAGTGCTTCACCTCCCTTGATGGCATTTCGTTCCCGCTGGAGCCGACCGGCTACAGTGGGCTGAAGCTCATCAACGGCTGGAAGGTGCCGCAGAATGGCGCGAACAAGCCCTCCGCGCGACTGATCAACGGGATTGTCCATTTCGCCGGCGCCGTGTATGCCGGAACCACAGCGAATCCGTTTGTAATGCCTGCATCGCTGCGGCCGGTAGCCACTGCCTTCATTCCCGTCGTGGTGTCGGGCGAAGACAATTGCCGCCTGCAGATCGACCCGGATGGCACGGTGACGATCGAAACTGAAGACGGCAGCCTCTTGAATGCTCAGTCGTTTACCTCCCTCGACGGCGCCTGGTACCCGAAGAACGCGTCCGGATTCACGCCGCTGCAGCTGATCAATGGCTGGACCAACGCGCCCTACAGCACGAGCAACGCGGAAGTCAAGATGATTAACGGTGTCGTGACCTTTAAGGGAGCGATCGCCTTAGGGACGACGGCGCAACCGTTTGTTCTGCCGCAAGCGTTCTGGCCGCAAGCCAATGTCTACCTGCACACAGACCTTTGCATGACGACCAACGGCCGCCTGTTTATTCAACCCAACGGCACCGTGACTATTCAGGAGGAAAACGGCGACTTCGCCAACGCACAGTGTTTCACTTCGCTCGATGGTGTTTCGTTTGTGCAGTAACCAACCGCAGCCTTGAGCACTGAGCGACCGCGCGATGAAAGAAACGGTCCAAAGGAGAAATTTGCTATGCGAGCAAATCGTAATCGAAGTGTTAGCGGGCGCAAACCAAGCGTCCTCATTTCCACCATCGTCGTTTCAACCCATCCCGAACAGGAGAATAATTCTATGCATCCAAGATCGCGGAAATATTTATGCTTGCTTGTGTTTACCCTAATCGCTGCACTGGCAGTGGCCCAAAATGCCATTCCCGAGGCGACCGGCGTTCACCCGATCAACTACAACAGCTCGCCGAAAGATACTGGTGCCAATGTGCCGCCGCCCGGAGCAAACGTAACTACCAACGGAGGCACGACGAACACGATTCCTCTTTTTAGTACTTCCACCGACATCGAGAACTCGATTCTGACGCAGACGGGAACGAGCGGCATCAACGTTGCGGGCAGCCTGGCGGCGACCGGCGCGGTCGGTGGCAAGAGCTTCAAATTAGGCGACCGGCTTTTCGCCTTTGGATCCTACGCCAACCTCAACGCATTTCTGGGATTTGCCGGCAACAGCACCATGACAGGCAAGGGCAACACCGCCACCGGCGTCCAGGCGCTCGCCGCCGACACCAAGGGATATTGGAATACTGCCAACGGCTGGCAAGCGCTAGCGGACAACACCACGGGCGTCGAAAACACCGCGGTTGGCGTGCAAGCACTCGTCTTTAACACCACGGGATACGCCAACACCGCCGCTGGCTACGATGCGCTAGGGGCCAACACCATTGGGGTCGCCAACATCGCTTACGGTGGGCTCTCGCTCGCCTCCAATACCAACGGGAGCAGCAACGCAGCCTTCGGCTACCAGGCCCTCAACCAGAACACGACGGCCGGCGGAAACACCGCAGTCGGACACATGGCGCTCTACAACAACACCACCGGCCAACTCAACACTACGATCGGCTGGATTTCCGGCGTAGCCTCGGATAGCTCTGCAATTACTGGCTCGAACAACACGTTTCTCGGATCGGGCGCCGACCCAAGCACCGGCACGCTGACCAACGCCACGGCCATCGGTGCGCTGGCGCTAGTATCGCAGAGTAACTCAATGGTTTTGGGCTCCATCAACGGCATCAACCAGGCGACCGCTGATACCTATGTCGGCATCGGCACAAATGCACCGACCAACGTCTTCACCATCGGCCAGGGCCATGGCCAGGCCATCGCCGACGGTTGGGCTACTTACTCCTCCCGCCGCTGGAAGACCAACATCCAGACCCTGAACGATGCGCTGGAGAAGGTGGAGATGCTGCGCGGCGTGAGCTACGACCTGAAAGACAGCGGCAAGCGTGAAGTCGGCGTCATTGCCGAAGAAGTGGGTGCCGTTGTGCCCGAAGTCGTCACTTTCGAAGCCAACGGCAAAGACGCGCGCGGCGTGGACTACAGCCGCCTGACCGCCCTGCTGATCGAGGCCGTGAAGCAGCAGCAGAAGGAAATCGCGGAGCAGACGGCACAGATTCACCAGCAGAATGGGCAGATAACGGCGTTGCGGCTGCAGGTGAAGCAGCGCGCGATAAAGGATGCGGTACTGGAGCGGCGGCTGGCGCAGATCGAGCGCGACGGCACGCGCCACGAGTCGATGGCTAAGACGCAGCGGACGAGTGGCAACAGCGGTGGGCAATAACCCAGCAATACAACCCAGAACACGATGCAGGCGCGACTGGCGACCGCCGCGCCTGTATCTCTCTTTTTTTTATGCGGTGTGCTGAAAGACCGCTCTGCAAAACCAATCAACTCAGTCACCGGTATGACGTTTATGATCTAGAAGAATGAGCCTCAGCGATCACCCAAAACCGGCCACTGATTATCACCTGAAAACCGGCCAACGAGAATAACGTCCGAGACATTGAATCCCGCGGAGGCTTGTAGGCTCCGTGGGCATGGCCAATGTCTTGAACGAAGAGAAGAAACAACAAGTCTTAGCGCTGGGACGGCTGGGCTGGTCGCTACGGCGCATCCAGCAAGCGACCCATGTCCGTCGGGAAACCGCAGGCGCGTACCTAAAAGCAGCGGGGATTGCGGTGCGTCCGCCTAGTGGCTGGGGGCGGTGCAAAGCAAAACCGGCCAACGAAGTGATCACCGACTTTGGCGCGGCAAAACCGGCCATTTCGGCGATTGCCGATCCCCTCGACCCCAACGTCGACCCCAACGTCGACCCCAACCCCGAAAACCTTCCTACGAAGGGAAAAGCAACAGCCACTGCAAAACCGGCCAACGAGAACGAGGTGATCACCGACTCTGCCGTGGTCACCGGCCCCAGTGCCTGCGAACCGTACCGCGAGGCCATCGACTTGGGGCTCAGCCGCGGCCGCAATGCGCGGGCGATCTGGCAGGACTTGGTTTCCGAGTACGGCTTCGCCAGCAGCTATCAAAGTGTGCAGCGCTTCGTGCGCAAGCGGCGCGGAACGCAAACCCCCGAAGCCCGCGTGGTCATCGTTACGGCGCCGGGCCAGGAGGCGCAAGTCGATTACGGCACCGGTCCGATGGTGCGCGATCCCGAGAGCCGCAAGTATCGGCGCACCCGGCTGTTCGTGATGACGCTGGGCTGCAGCCGCAAGTCGGTTCGTCTGCTGACCTTCCGCTCCAGTTCGCGCATCTGGGCCGAGTTGCACGAACGAGCCTTTCGCCGGCTGGGCGGCGCTACTCGCATCGTCGTACTCGACAATCTTCGCGAGGGCGTGCTCGTTCCCGACATTTACGATCCCGCTCTCAATCCTCTTTATCGCGACGTGCTGGCGCACTACGGCGCAGTGGCCATGCCCTGCCGGATTCAAGATCCCGACCGCAAAGGCAAGGTCGAATCCGGCGTCGGTCATGCGCAGAAGACGCCGCTGAAAGGTTTGCACTTCGAGACTCTGGAAGAAGCCCAAGCCTACCTTGATCGCTGGGAACAACGCTGGGCCGACACGCGCATCCATGGCACCACCAAGCGGCAGGTTGCCGCCATGTTTGCCGAAGAGAAACCCACGTTGTTGCCGCTGCCGCTCGAACCGTTCCGCTATTACCAGTACGGCGAACGCATCGTGCATCTGGATGGTTGCGTCGAAGTCGAAGCCGCGTACTACGGCGCGCCGCCGGGCTGGATCGGTCGCGTGCTGCGCGTGCAATGGGATGAACTGTATGTTCGTCTGCTCGATCCCAAAACCGGGCAACTGTTGCGCGAACATGTGCGCCAGAAACGCGGCTGGTATCGCATTAAAGAAGAGGACCGCCCGAAGCGAACACCGCTGCGCACCTCGCAACTGCTGTGGCGAGCCGGTCGCGCTGGATCGCACATCGGCGCGCTCTGCGACGCCATCCATCGCCAGCAAGGCGAGGTCGGAGTGCGTCGCATTCTGGGCGTTCTCTCCCTGGCCAAGAAGTACGGCACCGCAGCAGTCGATGAAGCCTGCGCCGCTGCGCTCGACATGGGAGTGCAGGAATACCGCTTCGTCCGTCGCTATCTGGAGCGCTGCCCGCAAGCGCCACTCAGCTTGCAGCAAGTCGATCCGCTGATCCGCGAGCTGGTGCAGTACCGCGATTTTATTAACTACAGAACCAAGGAGATAGAGGAATGAACCTCATCGAACTCGATCGTGCGCTCAAACAACTACGCCTGGGTGGAATGGCCGCCGTGCTGGAGACCCGTCTGCGTCAGGCCCAAGCCGAACCGCTCGCCCCCATCGACCTGCTCTCCTGCCTGGTCTCCGACGAACTCGCCTTGCGGAGCGAGCGCCTGTTGGAACGACGGAAAAAACAAGCGCAGTTCCGCGACTCGCAGAAGACCCTCGACAACTTCGACTTCGCTTTCAACAAGAAGATGAATCGCAGCCTGGTCTTCGATCTGTCCACTGGCGCGTTCATAGCGCGCCACGAAGACGCCCTGTTTCTCGGCCCACCCGGCACCGGCAAGAGTCACCTGGCGCAAGCCATCGGCCAAGCCGCCATCCAACAGGGTTACCGCGTGCTCTATCGCGAGACTCACGCCTTGCTCGATGATCTCGCCGAAGCCACGCTCGACGGCACGCGTAAAGAGCACATGGAGTTCTTGGTCACCGTGCCCCTGCTCATCCTCGACGATCTCGGAATGCGCAAGCTGCCCCTCACCGCTGCCGAAGAACTGCTGGAGATCATCATGCGCCGCTACGAGCGGGCCAGCACCATGCTGACCTCGAACCGCCCCGTGGAAGACTGGGGCAAACTGCTGGGCGACGCGGCCGCCGTCAGCGCCATGCTCGACCGTTTGCTACACCACGGCCACGTGCTCAAGTGCGGCCCGCGAAGCTGGCGCACCAAAACCGACTTGCCACCACAGGAGGCGGCAGGGTAGAACATTCTTAGTCTTGGACGGCCAATCCCGTTGGCCGGTTTTCAAGTGATAACTGTTGGCCGCTTTTGAAGTGATCACTGAGGATGAGCAAGGTGTATCTTCGTCGCGAGGCTGGATCGCAATGGCGAGAATGACCACGCCGTCGGGGATGGCGTGGTCTCGAAGTGACAGGCAGCGGCTTCCCGCCATCGGCGCAGGAGAACTCTGCGTGAGCGGGACGCAGCGGCTACTTCGCTGGAGCAGTTTTCGTAGCGGCGGCGCGTTCTTGTTCGCGACTCAGTAACGCTTCGAACGCCGGATCGCCGTGCAGCGATTTGAGGTCGGGATCCTTTCGCATCAGGTTGGCGCCATGATAGCCAGCATCAAGAGCGCTGTGCAGGTACTGAACTGCGGAGACGCGGTCGTTAGCAGCTGCTGCTACGCATGCGAAACCGTACCACGCTATCGATACGCTCGCTCTTTCACCTTTAACCTGCTTAATTGCTTCCGTGAACATCTCTTGCGCTTCGCCGTAACGCCTGTTACGAACCAGGGCTGTTCCTAAGACCTGGAGTGCGCGGAGCGTATCCGGATGTAGCATGCCATGTGTCTTTAGTTCGGCATCGAAGGCCTCACGCGCCATCGGCTCCGCTTCACGAGGATCGCCCTCGGCGACGAGCACAGCGGCAAGGCTGGACTTCGTCGCCAGCGTGTCCGTGTTCTCCGCTCCGAGGACCCGCGTTTGGGTATCTAGGGTTTCGCGAAACAGTTTCTCGGCTTCAGCGTACCGGCCTTCCCTCAATAGCACATATGCCACGTTGTATTGCGCTAGCAACGTATCGAAATGCTCCGATCCAAGGGTGCGTTGCTCCACGGTAAGAATCTGACGAAACAGTTGTTCGGCTTTAGCATACTGGCCCTCGTCGGAGTATATGTCGGCCAGGCCCTCCTCTACCCTGAGTGTGTCGCGGTGGTCAGGTCCCTGCACGCGGCGTAAGGGCTCCACGGCCTGCTCAAGAATGGTTTTCGCATCCGCGACACGGTTCTGGTCTCCATATAGTGAAGCCGCAAACGCCTCCATGGTGTTCAGCGTGGCCGGGTGTTCTGGTCCAAGTACGCGCTGCTGCGTGGCCAAGGTTTGCCTGTACATATCTTCCGCCTCAGCGTAACGGCCCAGGTCCCCGAGGCTGTTCGCCAATTGCACGTTAGTCGCGAGGGTTTCCGGAGCGTCGGCGCCAAGGACCCGCAGTTCGCGGGCCCGCAGTTCGCGATACATTGCTTCAGCCTCGCCAATACGTCCCTGATGGTAAATCGAGTTCGCCAGCAGCGAGGATGCTTGCAAGGTTTGTGGATTTTCAGCACCCGATATCCGAGAGCGCAGGTCGACACTCTCGCGCTGCACATTTTCTTGCTCCGGGAATCGCCCGAGATCACCCAAAATGAGCGACAGATTATCCATGGCATCGAGCGTGACGGGATCATCCGCCCCTAGCACGCGTTGATCGGTGCTGATCGTCTGGCGAATCAGACTTTCCGCTTCGTGATAATGGTTTTCCCGGTCCAGCAGCCAAGCTATTTGGTTCTGTGATTCCAGAGTCTTCCGGTTTTCGTTCCCGAGGATGCGCCGCCGAGTCTCTAAAGCACTCTGTGCCAACTTGTGTGCCTGCGAATAAAGCCCTAGTCCTCCATAGGTCCCAGCCATCGAAAACTTCAGGTCGGCCTGTAGCTCCTGGTCTTTGGACAATCCTGAGGTGATATTCTGCGCCGCTTTGTCGAGAACCTCGCGGGCCGTAACTTTGCTGCCGCGTGCCTCACTGGGGTCAGGCATCTTGAACATGTCGGTCATAAAGCCGGTAATCCGGTTGGCGCGGTCGCGTTCGGCCCGGGTCTTGCGCAACTGGATATCTTGCAGCACGGCGAATCCCGCCAATAACACCACGATGGCGGCGCCCATGGATGTCGCGAGAATGTGGCGACGAACATATTTCCCGGCGCGATACCACACCGTGTCCGGCCTGGCAGTCACCGGCTTTCCTTCCAGCAGTCGCTGGATGTCCTCCGCGAATTGATCCACCGACCGATAGCGCCTTTTTGGGTCGCTGTGCAGCGCCTTGAGCAAGATCGAATCGACGTCGCGCGATAGTCCGCGGCGAATCTCGCTTGGCTTGCAGACATCTTCGCAGCCGATTGCCTGCACCATCGCCATCGGACTTCGCTCGCCGGTTTGGTGGGGCGCGACGCCGGTCAGCAGTTTGTACAACACACCTCCGAGCGAATAAACGTCGGTGGCAGTTGTCACCGCCTCACCGCGGGCCTGCTCCGGGCTCGCATATTCGGGAGTCAGCACGTGAGTCATAGTCTCCGCCGGAATTCCGGGAAGTTCGCTGAGCACTTTCGCAATGCCAAAGTCGAGCAACTTGGGAACACCTTGCGCGGTGACCAAAATATTGTCTGGTTTCAGATCCCGGTGAACCACCAGCTTCTGATGGGCAAGTTGCACGGCATCGCACACCGGCAACAACAGCCGCAGCCGGTCTCGCACCGACAGCTTGTGCTGGTCGCAATAGTGATCCATCGGCTGGCCGGCGACGTATTCCATGACGAAGTACGGCAATGCGCCCAGCGCAAAATCCGCATCCAGAACGCGGGCAATGTTCGGGTGCTCCAGACTCGCGAGAATCCGGCACTCCTGCTGCACGCGTTCCCCGACCAATTGATGGTCATAACCGCTTTGGAGAAACTTAATCGCGACGCGCTGCTCGAATTTTCCGTCCGCGCGCTCCGCCAGGTACACCAGACCCATCCCGCCTCGTCCGATGACAGACAGCACACGATACAGGCCGATTCGCTGCCCAGGAGCGAGCACGAGATTCTGCAATGCCGAGGCTGATTCTTCCGCCACTGCCCGCTGCAGAAATGTCTCGGCGCCTCGATCGTGGGCAAGCAACTCTTCCAACTCGCCTCGCAGCTCAGGGAAACAGTGCTCCGAGAGAAACTTCTCCCGTTCCGCCCCAGCCAGGCTAACCGCCTGCTCAAACAACTTTTCCAGGTCGGGGTTCAGACGCTGAGCTCCTTGTGCAGCCATGCCTGTGTGATCCTTAGTTCGCGACGCACTTTGTTGACTGGAACGTTTGCATACACAGAGATTTCTTCCGCGGTCATCCCGCCGAAAAAACGCATCTCAACCAGACGTGCTTTCTCCGCATCGTGGAGCGCCAATGCGTTCAGCGCGTCATCAATCCGAATCATGACCGCCGGTTTTTCCAGGCACGCGCTCTGGGCTTCGTCGAGAGTCAACTTTTCCTGCCGCCCGCCGCGCTTCTGCGCATATTTCGTACGAGCGTGGTCAATTAGGACCTGACGCATCACGCGCGCGGCCACGCTCAAGAAATGGACGCGGTCCCGAACTTCCGGAGGGGCTTTTTCCGCGAGACGGGCGTACATTTCATGCACCAGAGCCGTCGGTTGCAACGTGTGCCCGGGGCGCTCATCGCGCAAGTGTTTATCAGCGATGCGGCGCAACTCAGCGTAGACGAGCGGCAGCAAGCGATCCAGCGCAGCCTTGTCGCCCGTGGCGTACTCGTGAACCAACACCGTGATGGAAGACGAAGCCATTGGGCCGTTAAATCGAGATTACAGATTGTGCAAGTACGCTGCCCCAAGACTCCAAAATACTGTATCCAAAGGGTGGAACTAGTCAAGCGCGTCAGTCTGCGACCGTCATTTGGATGGCTGTAAAAAAAATAGACGGAAGCGCAATTTTTGTCTTCAATTTTCGCCTACCCAAATAGAACAGATTTCCCAGTTCTCTTCGGAGAAAGAAATCGAGTGAAACAAGGACAAATGACAACTACAGAATTAAAGTTACAGCGCCGGTCAATGTGGGTGGACTGTCAGAAACACGACCCCACCGAGAGGGTGTGAACCGTAGATTGGTTTCAGCACATCTGGCACTCCGTACCACATTACCTGACCACCTATGGCCGTTGACAGATGCGGAATGTGACCTACCTCGCGGTCGTACCCAACTGTGTACGCCTGAACGCGGGTGAAGTATCGCTCCATGAACCTGGGCGGCAACGGGTTCTCGCCTACCAGAAGCTCGTTTGTTCGGTCCATGTTTTCAAATCGAGTCCATGCAAAGTTCCTGTGCAGGAATTGCAGCGTGGATTCGAACAAGTACCCATTGCCGACGTTTCCATCTGCAAGGCTCTGATTGCGACCCCAAAGGATCATCGAAGCCCAATTGCCGTTCCGAATGGGGATGTTGTACATCAGCGAGGCCGTCATCCGACGAATGTCTTCTGAGGGGAACAGTGCTTCTGGGCTGTGAAGCTGACCAATCGAATACTGGCAGCTCCAGTTTTGAGTGGGATTGACAGTGACACGTGTTGACCAAGAATCGATCTTGCCCTGATCCACGTCCCAACGATCTTCGCCCGGTTCGCGTCCATGAAATCCTGAAGCTTCCAGCCGTGCGTTTCGATAAGTGGCCCCGAGCGTAATGACATCGTCTGCAACGTGCGTTGAGTCTTGCAGGTGATGGCCGAGTGGTGCAATGGGGTCCTCGGCAGCAGAAGCCCGATGTGGATACGCTGGTGGTCCCAACGCGGGGTCGCCCACCGGAGCAGCGTAAAGCGAAAGCAAAGTTCGTTCCCCGATCCTATAGTCGTACATCGCCGCGAGTTCCATGAAGAAGTTATGGGGATGCTGACCATCCACGATGGGAAGGCCATAAGCGGTTTCACCCTGCTGGAACAGTTCGGGGTAGCGTCTTTGGGAAATTGTGGCTGGTTCGAAGCTCAGCATAGTTCGCAGGGTGAGAGTTCCATCCCCAAGCTTCCGTTGAGCCATCGGCATGACCCAATTTGTGGAGAATAGTTTATCTCGACCACGCGGGCCTGATTGCTGAGTATCGTTGAGAAATGCTTCGCCGTGAAACATGAACATCCAACTACCCTTCGTCGTCATTAGCATTTCGAAGGGCGTAGAGTTCGGCTCCGCGTCTGTGCCAGAGGTTGCGCGCTGTTGCAGAAGTTCGACAAGAGAATGTGACTTCATACTCATCGTCTGGTCGCTCATCCAGCTCATGTCTGGCATGTTCTGTGTCGTTTGATTCGGCTTCTCTTGTGCCGACATGTCCATGTCTTGATGAGCGTCCTGTCCAACCGACAGCCCGGCAGAAAAGACGAAAACAACCAAGATCTTTTGTATCGACCGCATCCGTCACCCCCAGAGCGAGATTGAAACGAATTTCGACGGTGCCTCGGCGTGCAGATTCCTCCAAACGCAGAGACAAAATGTTCCCGTGGTTTGTCGCTGCTAGATGCGAATCGGGGTTGCAATCGGGGGAGAGCTTGAAGGAAGCGATGGGGTGAAGAACAACCGTATGTGCGAACGGCTGCCTATATTAGGTTCAGTCACAACGTGCGATGAGAAGTCGTGCAGGCTTTGGGCGAATGTGCAGGTTCGCACAATCGAAGGACTGTGGCCCACCGCACAACACTGATGACTTGCTGGCGTGCGGGCTGGTTGCCCATCATTGTGGCACTCAGGAGGAATCGCGGATGCGGCAGCACCCAATGGAAAGAGCGTTTGACTACCCCAGACCACTGCTGTGGACAGCAAAATAACTGCGATCAATTTTGAGCTGAACCGATTCACTGTCTGGGTATGATGCATGAAAATTGTGCAAGTTGCGACCAAATGTTTATTCTTTAACGTGAATGGCTGAACTTATACGTGCGGCGGGCGCTCCGGACCCCGATGAGGCCGATGAAAAAGCAAACAGCTGCAATCCGTCATCGGAGTTGCTATTGCCTCCCAAATGCCCCTGAAAGTGCAAATTCATCAGCCGTTTTCTTAAATGTACCGAAGATCAGTCGCCGTCGAGATGCAGGTAACCGAGCACATACAAGAGCAGGGTTCCCATCGCACACGCACTCATCGCGGCCAGTATCCAAAGCCCCCTGCCGGTTCGTGAATTCCTGTATGACCCTTCTTCTGCCCTTTCCATAGCAGTATTTGCCCATAGCGCTCTCAGGCTCGAAAAATGGAGTTATGAAGGCGAGCGGTGCACCTGTTCGCCTTTAACACTTGGGGTCATCGGTCTCGTTGCGATCATGTTTGCAACCGCAGTAAAGATCGAGATTCGTTCGGCAGATGCGGGCCCTGGTTTGAATAGGCCAGAGCCCGATTTGAACCGAGCAGGCTAAAAGTGGAAACCGATTTGAGCCGTCAGCGCGCGCGGCGTCACATAGTGCGTCCCGCTGAAGGTCGAAAGAAAGTTATACAGCGCCGTTTTGTTAGCGATGTTGATGGCGGTCAGCGTGAGACTCCATTTGTAACGATCGCCTTTGAACAGGTTGTCGTGGCCCACCGAAGCATCGAACAGGTTGCGCGACGCGATGCGGGGAGGGTTGTGGTCGTCGTTCTCGGCATTGATCCCAGGCACTTGAATCAATTTGGACCCGAACTGCGACGCCGTGCATACTCCTGAAGGTATCGGAGTCGTCGGGGTTGCGCGGACCCCATTGCAAGTGAACCCGGCCTCGTACTCCTGATCGGCGCTCAGAGGGTTTCCGAAAATGTCTTGTAATAGAACGGCGGGTTGGCCGACGAGTGTGGTGGACTGCGGGCAATCGTTGTACGGTATGTTTACCCCGTAACAGGGCGCATTACCAGCCACCAGGCCGCTATCGTACCGCCAGTTGAAGCCGAGCCATGGGCCACGTTTCCAGGGTTGGTATTGAAAGTGAGTGGTCTGATTGAACTTCTCGTCGTGGTCAATACGGAAGGGAGCCCCCGGAGCTCCCACGGTCGCGCCAGCACCGCCAATCTGCGGCGGGAAGAAACGCGCTGCTACTGTGGAGAAGACCATGAGCGCCGAAAAGCCATGGAAGTTCGGCACGCTCACGCGGCCGGCATATCCGGGAATTTTCGAGTTGTGCCATTCAATGGGAAAAGTGATCGGGGTGTCGCCGAGTACACTGAAATCGTAGCCGTTGTGCGTGTACTTCGTGATGTACTCGCCGGAAAAGACAAGATACCGCCCGAAAGCCTGCTCGATGCCCACGTGGAATTCATTGCGAAAGCCGGGGCTCAGCACTCCGCTCACCCCAGGGGAACAAAGAAGAAGCGGGGCCAAGACAGGATTGCTGCATCCGGTGCTGGAAAGGATCAGATTTTCGTTGAACGGAGATTCCAGGGTCCGCGCGTAGGAAGCTCGGAGAATCGTGTTGGTCTTCTTGATGTTGTACGCGACCCCGAGACGGGGCTCAGCTTGCCGCGCTATGGAAATTCCATTGTAAAGATCGCCGCGTATACCGAGGTTCAACGACCAGTTTTTTATTGTGATCGCATCCCGAACGTAGAGAGCAAGCTCCTTCACGTCGGTGCGGCCATTGAAGGTGTAAAGGCCGCCGACGGACTTCGGACAGTTGTCATTGGAGGACGGACTCGGCCTGGTCAGGTCATAACAACCCAACAGCGGATTGAAAGCAGGGTAAAACGGAGTGTTGGGTGCGTTGGGGTTAAAGAGCGGGCTCGTAGAATCGGCGACATTTGGCGCGAGGCCGAAGCCGCCGCATTGCGAGGGATCGGTAAAACCCGGCACAGGAACATTGGGATCAGTTGCAGTGGATAGAGTCAAGCAAGGCGCGTTATAGACGGGATCGACGATGCCCACAGTGTCGTTTTCTCTGAGCAATGTCTGTTCGTAAGTAACCCCCGCCTTGATTTGGTTGATCCCCTTGACGTACGAGAGATCAGATCGCAGTCCCATGTTGGTGAGCGTGCGGTTCTGGCCTACGGACTGCCTCTGAAGACTCGGCGGCCCGAGGTCCGCGAACGGATCGCTGCTGGGATAGTAGTTGTAATCGTCGCGGCGCACGAACGCGCCCAAAGTAAATACGGTGTTCGTATTCACCAGATGCGTCCACGAGGGAGCAATGTTGAAGGTCCCGATCTTGGAGCGCTGGTCGTTTGCTCCGACGGTAACGCCTTCCGTAAAGCCGGTCGGAGTGCCGATCGGAACTACGCCTCCATAGTTTTCCTCTTGTGGAAGAACGCTGTTTAGTCCGGTCCAGGGTGTCGCATTCTGGGCATCGATCGAATTTGGCGTCTGGAACCAGCTCCGGCTGTAGCCGATATTCAGGTGAATCGAATCGGCGGAAGAGAGTTGGTAGTCCACGCGGTCGAACAGATTCTCTTCGTTGCCCTTGTCGTGCAAAACCGCGAATTCAGGCGGATCCAGGAAGCGTCCGCTGTTCAAACCGTTTACGGAAATGAAGTTTCCCCAGTTCTTACCGCCGTAAGCAAGGTCGGCCGCCACGTTGGAAGTTCCAAATGCCCCATCGGAAGCACTCACGCTGCCATGGGGCGTCGTCACCCCCTGGCCGGAGCGTGTTGTGGCGACGATCACTACGCTGGTCTTGCCTCCGTATTCCGCGGGCGGCGCGCCCGATATGACTTCCATCGATTGGACGGAATCGAGTGGAATCTGGTTCGAGAACACTTTGCTTTGCTGGTCGGTAATGGGTTGGCCGTCGACGGAGAAAGAATTCTCCGCGTGGTCACCGATCCCGTGAAAGAGACCATTGGAATCGGCGGCGATTCCCGGCGTGGAAAGAGTCACCAGCGAACTCAGCTCCGACGACGCGCTTTCCAGGGGAAGTTTGTCGAACAACTCCTTGTCGATGTCGGCGTGGAAGGTGGGGTCGTTCTCGACCAAATCTCCCGAAGACTCGACCGTTACTGTGGTGGAAGAGCCGGATACCTGCAGGCTGATCTTGACACTGACAGGCACTACCGACCGCGTCTCGACATCCTGCGCGTAAGGAGCGAATCCCGCGGCCGTCACCTTCAGGTGATACGGGTTAAACGGCACGTTCGGAAAACTGAAATTGCCCTTGCTGTCGGTAGTAATCGTACGGTCATAGCCGCTAACGGCGTTGTGAATCTCGACAGTTGCATTCGGAACCACCGCGCCCGAGGGGTCGAGGACGGCACCGTTGATTGATCCTGAACTTCCGCCCGACTGCGCGTAAGCGTGAAGGCCCAGTACGAAACAGAGAACCACCATAAAAGCCGCATGAAGCGACTTCTCGTAAGAAGTGAGCATGAATTCCTCCAGAAGAAATCGGTCCGTATAAAGATCGAGGGGACGGTTCACGGGACAAGAACCGGCCACTACACATCTGAGATTTGATCTTTAGACGCTAGGAGGCGGGCGGACATACAGGGCGAAGGCTATCTGGCATTGCTTGGAGGAAACCGTTTGCAGTCGAAAGGTAGATAGAACAACGAATGTGACACGCGTTAGTGTCGACGGGGCCTTGGGCGACGTTGAGTGGGCGGCGACACAAACTCTGCAAGTCGCATCGTCTGTCGTGCTCGAATGGTGATGAGCCGCGAATGCAAGCGCCGACCAAAATGTCAGCGCGACGCATAGACACGCTATCCACTTCGAGGTCGATCGCACAGCTGGTCCCCCACGAACCGATATGGTGATCTATACTAAAACCGGACGCAAAAAGCAACTACCGTACGGGGTACGGTATAGTTCAAGTGAATATCAAACGATGAGCCATACGGTCAAGGACAAACAAAAACTACTTCTAAGGGCGAAACGCATTCAGGGGCAGGTCGAAGCTCTGGTGCGAGCTCTGGACGAGGAGCGCGATTGCTCCGATGTTCTGCAAGTCATGAGTGCGGCCCGAGGGGCGATGAACAGCCTCATGGCCGAGCTTCTGGAGGGTCACATTCGCAGTCACGTCCTTAACGGTAAGCAACGCCCAACTTCGGGACAGGTAGCCGCCGCCGATGAAGTCATCGGTATGGTCAAGTCTTACTTGAAATAGGGCGCAGATGGCAGGAAATGCCAATGAGATAAACACCGCCCGGTGCGGTGCCGGGGGGCTCAAGTCGGTCGAGGAGTTGCATCCGAAGATCTCATTCAAGAATTGCTCTGTGCCGCGGAGCGGCGTTTCAATCTGCCCTTATTGTTCGCAGTGATCGACGGAATAGGGCCTACAGCCGAAATGGACTAATTCTGCTTTCGTAAAACTCACGGGGCAGCGCTAGCATCTCGCCAGCATCCCGACACCGGACGGCCCACTCAAGCAGGCTTCGGTACTGCTCAAACTTAACAATATTTCCCAACCATTCCGTGCCGGATGAGCTTGTAATCACGACCACATTGGGCACGTCGCACGGCCCAACGCAGCCGCTGATTGTCAACTGGACTCGTTTTAAGGTAGTGGGCTACTTTCAAAGTAGCCCACTACCCGTTTTAACAGGCCACGCTTTCGCCATTCATTCTTCAGCCATTCGACCGGAACCTCGGGCAGGCCGCGATCTGTGTTGCCGCAACAGCAGCATCGGCAGATCGTAATCTGACCCACTACGACCCGTTTGGTCTTCAATGGGCAATCTGTATCCGTGTCCGGCATACTTCAAATAGCTTTATTCATCACCACACAATCGTGACCATGTGCAGGGTGATCCGGGGACTCATTGCCTGGTTTCAGAAGTGCGTGGCAAGAGTCGGGTGGAATTCAGAATAAAGGTCAGTTCCGAGGTAACGTGAATGAAGGCCGCGAGCAGCGGATTCAGAAAGCCAAATGCAGCCATGCCAACTCCAATGCTGTCCACAACCAGAGTACCCACAAAATTCTGCATAATGATCCCGCGGCAACGTCGAGCAAGCCGTAATGTTTCGACTAATTTTGAGAGATCGCTTCCGATCAAGATCACATCCGCGCTCTCCCGAGCAACATCTGTTCCTGACCCCACGGCGATGCCGACATTGGCCTCTACCAGGGCTGGAGCGTCATTGATTCCGTCGCCTACCATCGCTACATTGCGCCCTGTGCTACGCAGCTGAGTGACCCACTTTGCTTTCTGCTCCGGCAGGAGTCCTCCCACCGCTTGGTCCACTCCGAGATCGCGGCCGACCGAGGAAGTTGCGGCTTGTGTGTCTCCGCTCAACAGAACAGTTTTTAAGCCCATTTGTCGCATGGCCGCAACTGCATTCTTGGCTTCCGGGCGCAAGACATCCGCAATTCGGATCCTCCCCAAAACTTGCCCGGCGCGAGCAACGTAGACCTCTGACGCTCCGTCTGAGGCGCTGACATCCAGGGGCATTCCTCTCATTATGCCGTGCTCAACGAGGAGTGTCCGACTACCAACAAGGATCTCCTCACCCCGGTAACGCACCCTGACTCCTCTTCCGGGCCGGTATGAGAATTCATCCGGCTCCACGAGAGGAACACCGAGCTCCGTTGCGCGCGCCACAACCGCTTTTGCGAGAGGGTGTTCGGACTTGCGCTCCGCAACGCTGGCAGCGGCTATGATCTGTTGTTCCTCGAAACCATTGGCTGAAACCACTTCGCGGACCTGCGGCGTGCCGAAAGTTAGTGTGCCAGTCTTGTCCAAAAGCACCGTGTCCAGGGCCGCTAGTGTTTCCAGGTACAGGCCCCCTTTAATGATGGCCCCCTGATGCGCAGCTCGGCCGATTGCTCCGAGGATTGCAAGAGGAGTTCCAGCTGCAATGCCACACGCTCCGGCAACGATTACGACCGAAATGGTTGACCTGACATTGTGAGTAATCATGAATGTCAGAACTGCTGCCCCCAGGGCAAAATACACCAAGTAACCCGCCAAGCGATCCGCAGTTTTCTGAATGAGAGCCCGAGACTTCTCGGCCCGTTCGACGGCTTCAATGATTCTTCCGAACGTCGTGTCGCGCCCGAGTTTTTGGGCACCAAGTTCGAGAGCTCCCGATTGATTGATAGTTCCGGCATAGACCGCATCTCCCGGTGCTTTCTCAACCGGCATGGCTTCACCGGTGATTGCGGCTTGTTCCACGAAAGAGCGGCCACCAAGCACAACGCCATCCACCGGTATATGTCCACCCGGTTTCACGATGACTGTGTCACCAACTTGAACCTGGTGGGATGATATTTCCATCACCTGATCATTGCGGCGGACTGCAACGGTTCGGGGGAGAAAGTCGAGAAGACTTTGAATAGCTCGCCGACCTCGACCAACTGTGAGACTCTCCAAAACCTCGGCGGCAAGGACGAAGCCAGTGATGACCAGAGCGGTTAAAAACTCTCCAATCGCCAGGGCCGAAAGAAGGGCGATGGTCATCGAGAGTTCCATCGTCATTTTTCGCTCAACGACGTTCTCGAAGGCCTCCTTGAAAATGGGATATCCGCCGATTAGGGCAGCCGCGATGCCGATTACACTGATGTGCGGAAACGGCTCCCAAAGGCGAAACCAGACCGCCGCCGCAGCCAAGGCCACAAAAGCAATGCGGACGAGCTCAGCCCGCTCCACTCCGTGTTCGTGTTGTTCGTGCGCAGCACCAAGGTCAGGTTCCTTCAGTTCTGGAGGTCTCCGTGTCTCGCTGACATGCGGACGGTTGGTTGGGGTCGTATCAATGATGGGCGAAGCACTCATAAAGGCATTTCCTCCGGGCTCCTCTGGCCGCGCTCATGACCTGCAGAACTTCGGAACAATCGCGTTGTTCAGCGAGGGCTCGCACCAGAGCTTCTACCTGACCTGGAATACATTTGGCTCTAAGGAGAAGGTTCTGCTTGTCTCTAATTGTGTGGCTGATAGTCTGATGCAATCAAACTATACTATATGGGGTATGGTATGACCAGTGGCAGGGGGGAGATTTCTGTTTACTATACTCCCGCGAGAAAGGAACACCAGCCGAGACGTGTATCAACTCCAGAAGTTCGTGGCGTGCCTTTTCAAGAGCAAGACGTTCAGTGTCGGTTCCGTATTGAGCAAGCCGCAAGTTGATCAGTTCCAATTGTTCGTTGATCGTTGAGAGGAAGGATGACTGATTCATTCCTCGTTTATCGCCCCTACTCTCTCGACTCGTCTGTGATGGCTGTTACATCATTGTTGTGACGAATTAGGTGTGTCAGCTTTTCTGTGTAAACGGCCAGGTTTTGTTTTGGGATGGGGTGCCGGGGAAGGGGGCAGTTCCCCTTCCCCGGCCCAGCGCTATAGAAGCCATCCGCGGTTTCATTGGGCAATTCTCTCCAGGGCTGGCATGCGCTCGGGCCAAAAAATCGTAAAGTGGTTCAAGGCTTCGCGCCAGTGATGGATCGGCATCGTCCATTTCTTCGCGGCCTGGCGCAGCGCCAGAAACAACAACTTCAATGCCGCTTCTTCGTGCCCGGTACTGCTTGACCAGGCGTTCTTATGGGTTGGTGCCGCACCGCTGATGCAGCCTGGTTTCTGGTTTTTCGATTCGCATCGCGCATTGGCTTTGCTGCGCGCCATGCGGTTGCCTTCGCCGGATACTGGCTCACAGTGCCGGTTGTCTTCGAGCGCCGCTTGCCATCACGTCCGACGGCGGAGCGAGAGTAGCATCTAGGTCGGAGCGAAGAATGTCAGGATGTTCGTGGTTGCAAAAGGCAACCACGCTCGATTTGTAGGCTACCGACCAGCAGCCATAGCCATTGTTCGCGGCTGCATTTGTTCGATGCTGTTGACATACGTTTTGTGGGACTGGTAGACAGCGAACAACACTGCAACCAGAGCTGCCATCGTTTCCAGTCCGCTGACGGTGGTGAACGCGGAGGCGATTGCAGTCAATCCCGCACCGATTACATAGTTCGGGTAGGACCACAGGAAAGCCTTGTGCCAGAGGGCAAAAGGATTACCGCCTTCGGTCAGAGCGATGATGCTGGCAACGGGCGCCGTATTTCCCAGGAAGTAGATGACTGCGGCCAGTACCAAAGACATCGTGTGCGCTGTCGCATGGTTGGCGAAGAGCTGGCTGTGATAGGCCAGGTACGCGAGTCCAGTGGCGTTCAGCAGTGTGCATGCGTTAAATATGAATTGGACAGGTTTCAGTTTATTCCCGCCGGATGTGTAGGATTGCGCGATCGCCGCCACTATGGGTACGAGCAGGCTAGCGAACGCTCCAAGTTGCGTGACTCCTAGAAGAATGACGGGCAGATTTCCCGACATGGAGCTCGTCAATCCAGGCAGCTTCACCTTGAAACGCGAGCTCAGGGCGGCTGCCGCTGAGAGGAGCACTAACGGTGGCCAAGCTTGAGATTGCCATCTGAGTACGCCGAACGACAGGGCGCCCAGACTCGCGACGGCCATGGTTCCTATCATGACTTGAGCTTTGATGGGCAAGGTATTTTTCATGTTAGTCTCCGATGCATGGTTGCGGTCGGTGCTAGTTGTTGTCTCCTGGATCGCCTGTGCCCAGTGCCGCAGTTGCACTGGCGGTCGTTGAACTGGCACCCCAGACTACGCTGAAGCCAGAAAGAGAGGTTGCACCCCACACCACGCTTTTGGCGCCCCACACGACCGAGGTACCCTCAATCGCACTAGCACCCCACACCACGCTCGTTCCCCAGACCACGGAGGTTGCACCCCACACCACGCTGCTGCCGCTTTCTCTGCAATGTCCAGATAGCATCGGAGTGCGTCCCGGTCTTCAGGCAGCGTGTCGACGAACTCGATCCCATTCCCAACTTGATGATCGCGCGTGACCACGATAGCCATCATACGGATGGTGCGGTCACCAACTTGAAGACTCAGTTCCAGTTTTGTCCCAAGAGCGAATGTGAACATCATTTCGACGTAGCAGCCGGTCAAGCTTAGATCGGAGGTCTTGCCACGCGTTGGAATGGCGCTGCCTTCGGGGTGAAACTCAATTGGAAGTTGCGCCTTGAATCGCGGATGTTTTCGACGATTTTGATCGGCGGAGGACATGGCCAAGTTACCCAACAGGAGTTTGACGAAAACCACCTCTCACTGCTATTTCTTCGTTCGCTTCTTCCGTGCTTGCTCCCGCTTCCACTTTGCCTCTCGCTTTAGCAGTTCTTCTTTCGATAGGCTGAACGTCTTCTGGACAGCATCGTCGAATCGTTGAGCTTCTGTGTGGCCGGCCGTTAGGCTCGGGCAATGGTCTCATGGCCCCGAGTATAGCAGCTGTAAAACATCTGCAGATAGGCCCCAATCTATATCGCCGTGAGTGAGATTGCGGTCTTACAATTTTTCAGGGAGCTTCAGTTCGCGACGAATCGGACTCAACCGCTTCAATCTTCTCCAACGTTTCTTGGAGGCGAAACAGGTCTTCTCGAAGCCGTTCCAACTCGTCGATTACATCGCTGATTGTTTTGGGTTTATCAGTTTTCACAATGTAGAAATGATAAGAGTCCGTGGCGACAGAAGTCTGTACTCCACCGTACCGAACTGGCACGTACGAGTAGACGGACACGGGTTGACACCAGCATGAACTACTTCCCTTTCATACCCTGACTTGAACCAGCGGTGACGGGTAACCCCTCAGGGACAATCTAGCTGTCAAAGTCCTGCTCGGTTTGCCGGTCCAAGTAGGTGTGGGCAGTCTCCATTGCCTCGCCAAAACTTCTCTTGGTTTGCTGGAAGACCTCGTGCCCTCGCAGAAAAACCGTCACTTGATACTCGGATCGATCAGCCGTACCGATCAGGGGCATTATGGCCGCGACATAATGCCGCGATTTGCAACGAGCTTGAAGAGTCACCATGGTGGTCGCGCTCCAGAACTAGGGACTCAACCGGGGGACGTGGCGCAGAGCCGAGTCGGGGGAGGGAATTTCAGACCGTCAAAGGGCTCCGCGCCACATAGCATGAGCCAACCTACTTTAGCGCACGGTGCGGAAAATTGTCTGTCGGGCGAATCCCCTACAGGGTGCGCGCCACTCGCTCAACAAAAGTCCTCTGCGGGGAGCGCTTGAATGCCTCACGGTAAGGAGTATGATTTGACGAACGTTTTCTCGGTGCTTGGGGGCAGTTCGATCCGCCTCTGACGCTTTCTTAGCTATAGAGGAACATTACATGGCAGCCTCTACCCGACTGCTTGCCAACCCTGATTTTCGCAGCCTCTTCGAGGCTGCTCCCGGTCTGTATCTAGTTCTCACTCCCGACCTAATCATCGTCGCAGTCAGTGACGCCTATCTCCACGCCACCATGACTAGTCGCGAGACCATCCTCGGTCGTCATCTGTTTGAAGTGTTCCCTGATAACCCCGACGATCCAAGCGCGAATGGCGTTCGGAATCTCAGGGACTCATTGAATCGGGTGTTGCGAAACCGTGCACCCGACGCGATGCCAATCCAGAAATATGACATCCAGCGCCCGGAGGCGAAAGGCGTCGGCTTCGAAGAAAGACATTGGAGTCCCATCAATTCACCTGTGTTCGATAATCAGGGACAACTTTCTTACATCATCCACCGCGTCGAGGATGTCACGGAGTTTGTCCTTCTCAAGCAGTCGGGAAGCCAGGACCGCGAACGAGCCGAGGAACTCCGTGCGCGCGCAGAACGAATGGAAGCAGAAGTTTATTCCCATCGCCGACAAGCCGAGGACTCGACTCGACAGAGGCTGGAGGCGGTTGGACGATTGGCGGGCGGAGTGGCTCACGACTTCAACAATCTCTTGGCCATCGTGAGTGCCTGCGCCGAGTTGCTTCGTGACCAGGGCGATTCGAAGGCAAAACATTCAGAATGGCTGGGGAATATTCGTAAGGCGGTCGAGCGCGGCAGCCAACTCACGCGCCAACTGCTCGCCTTTAGTCGGCAGCAGGTTACCGAACCGTGTGTGCTCGATTTGAACGACCGTCTGAAGGACATCAGCAAACTCCTACGCCCATTATTGGGGGACGAGGTTGAAATCGCGATCCACCCAAAGGCGGATTTCGCTTTCATCGAGGCCGATCCGGGGCAGATCGACCAGATTCTTGTGAATATGGCATTCAACGCCCGTGATGCCATGCCCCGAGGCGGAAAGTTCCTACTGGAAACCAGCGTCGTGCAAATGGAAGAACCATTCGCCAGTACGCAACGCTCCATGAAGGCTGGAAGATACATCGTCTTGGCCGTCAGTGACGACGGGGCGGGCATGGATCAGGCTACCGCGGCTCGCATCTTCGAACCTTATTTCACGACCAAAGAGATTGGCAAAGGAACGGGGCTGGGGCTTGCGACTGCCTATGGTATCGTCCAGCAAAGCCACGGACACATCCGGGTGTACAGCGAACCGGGGCATGGTACGACGTTCAAAATCTACTTCCCGAGCGCAGAGCATAAACTCGGTCTGGCAACCACCTCTCGCGTGGAGACCGTTGCTCCAAAGCGACCGGGCAGTTTGATTCTCCTCGTAGAGGATAACGAAGACATGCGTCGATTGACCCGTGAGATCTTGGAAGAACACGACCACACAGTGATCGAAGCCCCGGATGGCAAGTCAGCGCTGGAGCAAGTGCACACGCATCCGAACTCGATTGACTTGCTGTTGACCGATGTGGTCATGCGTGGACTAAGCGGCCCCGAACTGGCCGCGCAATTGAATCAAAGTCATCCAACCTTGAAAGTGATATACATGTCGGGATATACGGGAGAGCTGATCTCACAACAGGAGATGCTGAAGCCCGGATTTACCCTTCTAGAAAAGCCATTTACCCGCTCTGCATTGCTGAACACCATTCACCAAGTTCTGAGTGCTGGCTGCGCTTGAGACCTCAGCCCTGCTGACACAACCGTATTCTGGCGGAGCGGTGCCCTTGATATTAGCAAATGATCGCAATCTCGGTTCTATTTAGTAGTAATCAACCCTGACGGTATAGCCGACGAGCTGGACATCCAACAACCGAAGGATTTCTACCGCGGGCATCGGACTAGTTCTTTCGCCCGCGAGGACTAAGAATTGTGAACCGTTGACCTCTTGATGGATGAAGGGGTCTTTGACCTCGACATGATAACGATCATCGGCGGTCTTTATAATGTACATTTTCGCCATGGTTAAATCGTCCTAGGGAGACGAAGGTTTGATCGGGAATTGACACTGCTCTTTGCTTTTTTGCGCCAACGGGCGGGAGCATTGATCGTCAAGCCAAAGGTTAATTTTGCGCACCAGTTCGATCAGTTTCTCGGGATCTCGTTCCTCGGCAGCGTAGGCAACGAATTCCGTCCAGCATTTCTTGGTTTCGCCAGTCATGGGAACTGCCCTAGTATCACAATTTCCGATCCGCCATTTCAACCCGCACCGAAACTCTTAGTCGCTGGCGCACGTGCTTTCTGGCTCATGCGCTCCGATGGATTATCCTCCCGCGTCGCAGAACCTTTCATAATTGTCTTGATTGTCGAGATCAGAGCTTCGGGGCCATCCCCCTTGTTCAACAACGCATCGGCGCTGCTCCCGAATATCTCTTCAGGGCATCCGCTCCAGATCACGATGGGAAGGATGGGGTGTTCTTGCCTCAGTACTTCAGCGACCTGATTGCCGTTCATGCCGGGCATTCGGAAGTCCAATACCACAAGGTCAACGACTTGGTTGCGGGTTAGAGCAATTCCAGTCAAGCCATCCGGTGCGGTCAATACCTTGTATCCTTCACGCTCCAGCAGAATTCGATAAAGTTCTAGGACAAGGGGTTCGTCATCAATGTAGAGGATCGTCACCATAAAGTGCACCTGTCTTTATGAGATTGGAATTTAATCTAGCGGAAAAATCGGAGTTTGTCAGTGCGCTCCCGCACCACCGGCTCTCGGCGTTGGCACCAAATGCATTACGTCTCATAACCTCTTTTATGGGACGTAATCCTGCTAGCATGAAAATGGTTACGATTCGTTAATTATTGCCGCATGGATTCTGTCATATGGCAGCCAACTGACACTGACCAACACGCAGTTCGCTTTGAAGGCTGCTGAGATAGTTCTGCAATCCGATGACCCTGCAGTTAATCAGGAAAAGGCCGCCCGATTCCAAGAGCTTTGGGCCAATAGGGGGCGGAAGGCTAGCCGTTAAGGGGGCCCCTGAAACGTGATCGGTAATTCAGTGCCTCATTGGGGAAGGTTGTCGAGAAGCATGCTTTCGATTTTTATAGAAAGAGCCCTCCCCGCCCAACCCCGCGACCATGTTTTAGGCGTTCTATTCACGTGTCACGCGCACAGTTATTCGCACCCTCGGTAGCCCGTTGTTTTATTTGTTCGTCTGGTGCAATTACGCTGTTCCTTAGTGGGAACTCGCGAAGACAACTTCTTCATTGGTGCGTTTCTCCTAGTTTTTTGTGTTCGGATTTCGGGGATGGGGGGGCGAAAAGGCGGTCAAAATCGAGGGGCAAATTGCCCAACGGAAGGAAAAACGTATGTTGCTGAAAACGGGCTCTTTATCCCCATATAGGCGCATCGCTTCTCGTAGAGACAAACTCGCGAAAGAACTCAACGAAGATACCACCGAACCGCACAAAGGATCAGGCCGGGTTCGGTCTGCCGCCATTTGAAGATCGAGAGCCGGGGTGTCATTTGGCGATTCTTTCATGCCACCAGCTAGCAAACTTGAAACTTGCAACACATCCCGTCGAAAAGCGAATTCATCACCTGGAGAAAGGCGAATGGCCAGCGATTGTGAGGCTGAAAAGAATACAAATGTGGAGTATTCCCCACTTTGGAAACGGTTAGCAAAGACTGCTCGCCTACCAACGGGTCAGGAATCCAAACATTCTCCGAAACCGGTTGGCAGGAAAACGATTGTATTGGAAAACTCCCATTGGATTGAAGTGAGAAACTGCCTGGCTGGCGGCGGTTTGGGCTTACGCCATAATCGCACGGGTTAATAAAGAAGTCCCGCAGGGTCGGGGGCTGGTTTGCACCTCCGATCCCTGCGGTTGTCAGCTTTTGGTGCCGTAGCCTAGATGCTCTAAGGCTGGGCCAGCGGGGCACCGCAGGACGTGGTAATGTCAGCAGCACTAAACAGTTCGAAAATGTTGCTATCCGAACCGACGTAATAGAGTTCGTCCGTGCTGTCGTTCATGTCGGTGGACAGAGGACTTCCGACGGCGGCGTACTCGGAAAGAAACGAGTTCACATGAAACGCGGTCTGCGAAGATGACCACGTCCAGAATTCGAATACATTCTGGCTGGCGCTCTCGAAGTAGACCTCGTCCGACCCCCCATTGTTGGTGTTGAGGTGAGCGGCAAGTTTGCTTGTGCTCGAAGCAGCCAGGGAACCAGTCTGGGTGGTCATGTCACCACTCCATACCGCGCCCGTTGAGAACAAAAGTTCGTACAGGTTCTGATTGGTTCCAAGGTAAAACATGACGTCTGTGCTGGCCGCAGTGTCGTAAAAGCTAGCAAGCGGGCTTCCCACAGCGGCGACCGGCTTACTTCCGTTAGCTTCCGTCACGTCCGTAAGGTGCCAGCCGTCGAAGTTCTTGGACCAGCGCCACAACTCATAGACGTGTTGATTGGCTCCAAGATAGAAAACCTCTTCGCTGTAGTAAGTCCCCGGGCCGCTTTTGAAGTGGCCAGAGAGGGATATGCCTGCCACCGCCGGAGCTGCGGAGTCCACCACGGATGAGGACCATCCGCCCGCAGGGGTCCATAAAAGAAGATGTACCTTTTGATCGGTGCCAACGTAGAAAACGTTGTCCGAACCCGCAATCGGGTCGATGTAGCCGACCAGAGTGCTTCCCGAAACCGCGGGTAGAGCGTTGGTCCTTGCCGTTAAGCTAGTCGGAGAGAATGTTGTGCCCCAGAGTTGCTCGATGTCCATACCACCATTTGCTGCTTCAGTGAGGTAGAACACTTCATTCCCGTTGTAAATCGTGTTGACGTAGGCGGCGATCCCGGAATAGGCGGCAGAGGAGGGGCCTTGTCCCGCAAGACCCGTTCTTTGGTACCACGTATTCGGATTACCCCTTACAATTTCGTAGATGTTCGAGTCGTATCCTCGGTAGTAGACCTCTGCCTTGCCGATTGTGCTATCGAACTCGCTCGCCAGAAAACCCTGCCCATACGCGGGCAAGGCTAAAGCTAACAACAGCAGACTGAACAAGCACTTGGTAAGGCCGCTCCTGGTCGTAGAGAGCATGTTGACGCTCCGCATGAATCCAGTGCTGCAAGATACGGGTTGGGATTGTGAATGTTGGGCGAAAGCCGTGCCGGCTTCGCAGTGACCGAGGTTCAATGTGATCTCGTTACCTTGGCGTTTCATTGCAGTTCTCCTTTGGTTTTGGGCAGTCTTGTGCCAATCGTTGAATTCGTTTTGACCCGTCCTCAACTCCTGGGGAAGTCTGCAAAACAAGCAGTTAAGGCCTTGTCACTAGCTAAAGCGAAATTTTTCGGAAAATTGATCGCGAGCAAAAAGAAAGTGGTTTTCGTGCCTCTCACCAGTCGCGCGAGATAGCGCGAAACGATCCTCGCCGTTGCTGCACTATCCCAGTGGGAATCCGCTAGGTTTATCGGACGAGGTACCTGTGCTTCCAGTCGTTGACATTGGTGATCGGCTGAGGCTACCTTTATTTCCAAGATTCCCGGGCCCGGTTGCGTTTTGGGGGTTTGGTGTCGCAACTTCCGCCTAGAACGATCAGCATATTACTCGCGAACTGGCACGGCGGTGACGACGAGGCCTTCCGCGCGGCACTTCCGCTGGTTTACGACGAGCTACGCCGCATCGCGCATCGTTATCTGCGGAAGGAACGTCCTGGCCACACCCTGCAAAGCACCGCCCTGGTGCACGAAGCGTATATGCGGCTGGAGAAGCAAGGTGCGGCTCCATTTCAGAACCGGGAACATTTCTTAGCCATCTGCGCGCAATTGATGCGGCAGATTCTGGTCGAGTACGCGCGCAGCCGCAAAGCCGGCAAGCGCGATGGTGGAATCCGGCTGGAACTGGACGACGTGCTCGCGTTCAAGACGCGAAGCGTGGACATGGTCGCTCTCGACGACGCTCTGAACGAACTGTCGAAACTCAATCCGCAGCAGAGTCGTATTGTCGAGCTGAAATTTTTCGGCGGTCTTTCCATCGAGGAGACTGCCCAGGCGATGAATCTGTCGCCCACCACGGTGAATAAATATTGGGCTATGGCCAAGCTTTGGCTGCGTCACGAAATGGCCAAGTCGGCATGCGCATGACGCCGGAACGCTGGCAACAAGTGCAGGACCTGCTGGAGAAAGTACTGCAACTGACGCCGGGCGAGCGCTCTGCCTATTTGGATCGAGCTTGCTCGGCTGACTCATCGCTGCGGCAAGAAGTGGAAACCCTGTTGGCTCATGGCCAAGACGCATCCAGCTTCTTGCAATCCTCCTTCTCGCTGAGGGTCACGCTCACGCCAGGGACAAAGTTGGGCGAGTATGAGGTCAAGTCACTGGTAGGTTCGGGCGGCATGGGCGAGGTGTATCGTGCCCGTGATTCGCGGTTGGGGCGCGATGTGGCGATCAAGGTCTTGCCGTCTACACTCTCGGCGGATTCCAACCGGCTGAGACGCTTCGAGCAGGAGGCGCGAGCGGCAGCCGCACTTAATCATCCCAACATTATGGCGGTCTACCAGATGGGCACCCACGAAGGTGCGCCCTATCTGGTCTCGGAACTGCTAGAGGGCGAAACGGTGCGCGAGCAGATCAAGCCGGGCCGTTTGTTAGTGCGCAAGGCAATTGATTACGGGTTGCAGATTGCGCGGGGGCTGGCCGCAGCGCATGACAAGGGTATCGTCCATCGCGATCTGAAGCCAGATAACCTTTTCGTCACCAAAGACGGGCGAGTGAAGATTCTAGACTTCGGCCTGGCAAAGTTGATGCAGCCGCAGCCCGGTTCCGAAAACATTGCACCGACGCTCACAGAGGGAACGGAGCCGGGAGTGGTGATGGGTACCGTAGGCTACATGTCGCCGGAGCAGGTGCGCGGACAAACGGTTGACCATCGGACTGATATCTTCGCTTTCGGGGCTGTTCTTTACGAAATGTTGGCGGGAAAGCGAGCGTTTCAGGATCGTACTCCCGCCGACACGATCAGCGCAATCCTCAACGAAGACCCGCAGAGCATTTCGCAGGTCGCTGAGAATATTCCGCCAGCGCTGGGGGGGATTCTCCATCGCTGCCTGGAGAAGAGTCCGGAGCGGCGCTTCCAATCGGCCTCGGATTTGGCAACAGCGTTGGACGCGGTTTCGAAAGATTCGGATTATAGGTCAGCGTCGAGTGGAGTTTCAGATCCCGTACTCCGGAAGAAGAAACTCTGGATGGTTATTGGTGCAGCCGTGGTCGTGCTCGCAGCTGCGGTGGTAGTGGTCAACCTTCACTATCGGGTGCATCGAAGCGGACCCCTCACCGAGAGAGACACGATCCTGCTCGCCGACTTCGATAACAAAACCGGGGACCCGATCTTTGATGATGCTCTGAAGCAGGCGCTAGCCGTGGAACTGGCGCAGTCTCCTTTCCTGAACATCGTCTCTGACCGAGAGGTCAGCGATACCTTGCGGATGATGGGCCGTCCGGCCAACGAACGTATCATCGCGGATGTGGGACGGGAGGTTTGCCTGCGTACAAACAGCAAGGCTTTGCTCGGCGGGACAATCTCCAGCTTGGGCAGCCATTACCTGATGGAGTTGCTTGCGGTCGTGTGCAGCACCGGCGAAACCTTGGCCCGAGAACAGGTTGAGGTTTCTAGCAAGGAACAGGTACTGAAAACGTTGAGCCGAGCTTCTTTCGATCTACGGACCAAGCTGGGAGAATCGCTTCCGTCGGTTCAGAAGTTTGAGATCCCCCTCGCCGCCACAACTTCGTCCCTCGAAGCCCTAAAAAGCTACGCCGTGGGTTGCCGTATAGAAGATGAAAAAGGATTTGTAGAAGCCATTCCGTTTATGAAACGGGCGATTGAACTCGACCCTGAATTCCCGATTGCCTACTCTTGGTTGGCGAGTGCGTACCTGGACCTCCAGCAACCGTCGGTCTCGCTAGAATACGCCACTAAGGCATACCAATGGCGCGACCGTGTCAGCGAACGAGAGCGACTGTTTATCTCCGCGACTTATTTTAGAGCCACGGGACAACTTGACAAGGAGGCGCAGACCTACGTCTTGTCCCTGGCAACCTATCCGCATTTTCCGAAAACTCACCTGAAATTGGGCAGTGCCTACGCCGCGATGGGCCACTGGAACGAAGCTCTTGCCGAATTTCAGGAAGGGTTGCGGTTCGCACGCGATGATTTTGCTATGGTCACGAGCTATGCAAGTATCGCATGGGCCGACATCAGTTTGAACCAACTGCAGGAAGCCAAAGCCAATTTTGATCAGGCATTCGCACACAAGCTCGATAGCGGAGGTCTGCGTCAGCAACTCTACGTTCTTGCCTTTCTGCAAAAAGATGAGGCGCAGATGGAGCAGCAGCTAGCTTGGGGCGTGGGCAAGCGGGGAGATGAAGACGCGCTCCTGTCAATGCAGTCTGATACCGAGGCTTATTACGGACGGTTGAGCATGGCGCGGGACCTCTCCCGCAGAGCTGTGGACTCCGCCGTGCGCGCCGACTCCAAAGAGACGGCCGCTTTGTGGCAGGTCAATGCTGCCCTGCGGGAAGCGGAGTTAGGCAACGCAGCCCCCGCGAGGGAAGGAGTGACGGCGGCCTTGACGATGTCTCCGGGACGGGATGTGAAAGTGGTGGCAGCGCTCGCGCTGGCTCACAACGGCGATGCTGCCCGAGCCGGCCAACTGGCCAAGGAATTGCAGAAAAGCTATCCGGCTGATACTATGCTCAAACTGTACTGGCTTCCGACCATCCATGCGATGATCGAACTCAGCACCAATCGTTCCTCGCAAGCATTGATGGACTTGGAAGCCGCCGCGCCTTACGAGTTGGGCACGACCGGGACGTTCATCAGCTACCTATACCCGGCATATGTGCGCGGCCAAGCCTACTTGCGGGCGGGCAACGCAACAGCTGCCTTAGCCGAATTCCAGAAGTTGCTGGATCGGAGCGGTATCGTGACGAACTTTGTAACGGGAGCGCTCGCTCATCTGCAAATTGGTCGTGCGTACGTGATTGCAGGTGATATGACCCAAGGCAAAACTGCGTACCAAGACTTCTTCGCCCTTTGGAAAGACGCCGACCCCGACATCTCTGTTCTGAGGCAAGCCAAAGCAGAGTACGCGAAGCTGAAGTAGTGCCAAGAGCGTCACGTTGATCTCAAGTCGCGGTAAAGGAATCGTTTGGAATTTAAGGGGTTCATTGACGGCCCGAGCCTGACATCGGGCCACGAGTGATCGAGGGTAGCGACGGATGCTCCGAACGGCCCACTGGAGCAAAACAAACTTATCAACCTTTTCGGAGCATCCTTAGCGTTTATCTGTTAGCGACAGGTTCATCTACTTGCGACCACCACCATTACCACCCGTGCTGCCCACCGGCCCGTCGTAGCCCGCCTTCATGCCCGTCTTGACTTTCATCGGAGTACTCCTTTCTATGGAATTTTGTTCGTCTTTGATCGTGAGTTTCGCCATTGTTAAGGGACGAACTCATCAAGGCTCAAGTCTCAGCGATGTTGCACTCGATTGGCGGAAATGTCTATAGAGCCGGTCTGAAGCCGTATGAATTGATCTGAAGAACTTCATCCTTCAATCCATCGATCAAAGGAAATGGATGTGATGCAAGTACCAGGGTTGACTAGTTGCCTCGCTGGTGACGTCAAAGAGTCATGCTGACCCAGCCCCCGAAAACTGGACCATCTAGACTGTGAGTTCTCCCAAACCGCGAGAGGAGAACTGCAATGAAAGGCACGCGACACAGCGAGGAACAGATCATCGGCATCCTGAAGCAAGGTGAAGCCGGGTTGACGACGGCGGAGTTATGCCGACAGCACGGGATTACGGAGCGGACTTACTGCCGCTGGAAGGCAAAGTCTGGCGGGATGGAGAGCGGCGACGCGAAGAAGATGAAACAACTGGAGGATGAGAACCAGAAACTCAGGCACGTGGTGGCGGATCTGACGCTGGAAGGACGTGCTCTCAAAAAACTGGTAGCGCCTGCGGGACTTCGAGCAGCCGTGAGCTATGTCGAGGCGGAGTACCAGATGAGCGAACGGCACGCCTGCAGGCTGATGGGGTTGGGACGATCGACGCATCGCTATCGTGCGCGGAAGGAGCGGAACGCCGTTCTGCAAGTTGAATGTTTGCTGTGCGTGATCTTGCTCTGCTATTTACTGAACTACGCAGACGCCCGGAACCGCAACCTTCTGCCAAAGATGGGGTGTGCCGACAACCGAAGGCGGATAAACCGACAGCCTCGCCCGGAATTCGGGATTCGTGAATGCCGCCCGAAACTGAGCGGTCGTTTCCCAGACGGCGTAGTTCAGGTACGTCGGACTCTCGCCGATGGCGCGGTGAAGTTGGGCCGAAATGAATCCCGACTGCTGCTTCATGAACAGCGCATCCTGTTGCCAAGCCTTCAGGAATGCCTGCTCGTCTGCCTTGTGGAGCGTGAAAAGGTTCACCAAGACGACAGGGCTTGCGTCGAGCATGATTTGACGCTCAATCGGGAAATTCGGGTCTAATGGGCGTAGCTGCGGCATAGAAGCCCCTCTCATTTGGTTGCATCGTGTCTATTAGGTTCTATGACACCTGAGGTCGCGGCGGTGACGGACGTCCGAAGGCAGGATCCGATTAAGATTTCGACTTAGAAGAAGGGTTGTGATCGCGCGTGGACCAGAAGCACGAATGTAATGTTCGAGAAATATTGCGGTTTTAGATTCTAAAGTATCTTCCCCGGCGCCAACACTGAACAATTGCTCGACTAAGGAGTTCGCCAGTATGAAAATCCGTAGTTTGTCTCTCTGCCGCTTGGTTTAGTTTCGTGTTGCTGCTTGCCGTCGTTTTAGGCGCAGCTTCGTTCGCGCAATAGAGTTCGGTAAGGCCGGTGCTGAACTTCTCCAGCCATCTATTGAGTTCCGCAGACCGGATCAATGCCGTCAGGGTTGGAAGTGACGACAGTGTGTATGTCGCGGGGGTAGGGTCACTGTCTTTCACTTGTTTGTCAAAAGCCACAGGATGGTGAGTGGATCGTGACCTTTAGCAGCACGAATCAGCCCACGCCCTTGCAATGCCTTCACGGTACTGCATTCGCGGATAACGGACGGATCACTTCGCCATCTTTCAGCCTGCGCAGAACCGGATTACTGCCTAGAGAGCCTGTCTCAAGCTGATAGCCGCCTTCCATTCGAGAGAGAAGGTCTTGCTCGTCCTCTGTCAGTTTTGGCGCGTTTGCCAACCTGAAACCGTCACGCAGCCAGCATGTGCGGGATAAAGGTGAATGAGATCTTCGCTTAGGGCTGCCTCTGGTCGGTGGTGAGTGCAATCTTCTGGGGCGGCGGAAGATTCTCGGGTTACAGGACGCCGGCACGGTAAGCTTTGATTAACCGTCCAGCGACATCGAATCGCCGCGACGCACGAACAGCTCAGAAGTTTTCCAGCAATATCACGTCGCTCACGTACATTCTCTTGGTGAAGGCGAGGGATCGGCCATCTGGGGACGGGTCGATGTAGGAGATCCACCCAGTCCTAGGAATTTCGTACAAGACATTCGAGTTTCCGTTAGCGTCGAGCGCAAGCAGCGCGACGGAAGACCCAGATTGGGCATGAGCAAAAAGGCTTCTTCCGTCTGCAGCCCAACTGACATTTTGAAGGCTATCCCACACCCAGTTCCGGATGGGCAGCGCGGTAAGCCTCCGATCCGACATATTCAAAATCTGAATCTCCCCTTTTCCAACAAAGTCAGGGATTGCGATCCTTGTCGCATCGGGCGAGAGGCTCCAGCGGGGGAAAGGATATGGATATCCTATAGTCGCTATTTCGTCGCCTTTACCACTTTCCGGATCGAGACGAAAAAAAGTCAGTTCTTTATCTTTCAGTTCCGCCAGAACACAATGGGACGATTTCGAGAACCCACACTCATAACTATATTTGCCCATCAACAGAGTGGAGCGTGCGCCGCCGTGTTCGGGCGTGCTCATAAGGCGATACGCTCGTGGTGACGCAACCGATTCCTGTGTATACAAAAGGCTTCCCCCCGCACTAAGAACTGGTTCTCGATAGTTCTCCAACCCAGCTATCAGCGTTTCTGGCATCCTCGAGTCTACGTCCTGTTTCAAGATTGCCCATCTTCCGTTTCGTTTAGAAGTGAAAAGAATAGCTTTGCTATCGCTGGTCCAGTTTGTTCCCCAGTTATACCAACCGTCTAGCGTGAAACGGTGTGGAGCAAACGCTTTGCTTTTGGAGGTGAGAGTGCCGATGTAGACAGCGCTTTCGGCATGGATCCTTGAGGCAATCAATCGCCTGCCGTTGGCGCTCGCTTGAGGATTCCACGCTTCGAAATTCTTCCAGCCAGCCACACGTCTCGCGCCGCCTTTTGAATTGCCGGTGCTTGGATCTACAGGGATTGCCCAAAGCTCGGACTCATCTTCTTTGACAAAAATCGAGTGGATAATGCGTCCATCAGGAAGCCACGCAATCGGCGGGATTCCATCCACACCCCACAAGTCCGGATTGGAGATCGCCACCGTGCGGGTGCCGCCTGCCAGGTCACAGGTCTCGATGGCGACTTCGCGTTTCGCAAATGCACCGCCGGAACGGATGTACGCTATACGTTGACCGGTTGGCGCCCACGCTATACTGCTCAAGTTCTGAGCGTCAACGGTCAGGACGCGGTGGGGCTCTTCACCGTCCGCCCCAATCAGCCATATTTCATGTCGAGTGTCGTTGACGAAAGCAATCTGCGATCCGTCGGGTGATAGAGATGCTCCAACAGTTCGGCCATCCCAGATTTTTCGGAGGCTGAAGTCCCACGTTGACATTTTCCACAAACTGCCTTCATTCGTGACCAGCAGCAAGTGGTTCCCATCAGGAAACCAATCCGTTAGCGCGTATCGGCTTGGCAACTGCAGATGACGAGTTTCGCCACTATCGATCGCAAGAAGCCATAAGTTATTCGAGATATCAATATATGCGAGATACTTGCCGTCGCGGGAAATCGCGGTGTAGGCGACGGCGTTATCCGAAGGGTTGGCTGTCAGTTGCCTTTCCACCAGTTCATGCTTTTCGAAAAGCCGTGAAGTCCGAAAGCGAAGTACCACTATAACCACAATAACCGTTGCAACGAGGGCGGCGAAGGACCAGAGCCGGGAAATTCTCCAGAGCTTTTTATCGGAATGTGCCACAGTATTGCCAGAACTCTCCGACAACGCCTCCAAGGCGAACGCCAAGTCAGAGGCGGATTGGAAGCGCTGTTCTGGATGTTTTTCCAGGCAACGATGCACCACGCGCTGCATGGCCGGAGAGACATCTGGTACAGATTTCGAAACTTCCGGGGGATCTTCGTTCAGAATCGCGCTTTGCGTGTCGGCTGCGGTCGCCTTCTGGAACGCCTGCTTCCCCGTCAGCATTTCGTACAAGATGGCCCCGAACGAAAAGATGTCCGTGCGATGATCCGCCGTTTGCCCCCGCACTTGCTCCGGTGACATGTACCCTACTGTGCCCATTACCGTTCCAGCTTCGGTCTCTGTCGGAGCGCCATTATCGGAACCGAGTCGGAGCTGCGTTAATTTAGCCAGTCCGAAGTCCAGTATCTTCACTCGTCCGTCTTTGGTGACGAACAGATTCTCCGGTTTCAGATCCCGGTGGATAATCCCTTTCTCATGCGCCGCTGCCAGCCCATGCGCAATTTGCACGGCGTAATCAATCGCCTTCCGAACCGAAAGACGGCCACAATTGATCTTTTCCCGCAGCGTCGCTCCCTCCAGCAACTCTGACACCATGTAGGGCGCGCCCTGGTAGGTGCCCATCTGAAACACAGCGAGAATGTTGGGATGATTTAGTGCAGCCGCTGCTCTCGCCTCTTGCTCAAAGCGCCGCAGCCGTTCGGGATCGGTAGAGAGGAAAGATGGCAAGACCTTGATCGCTACATCGCGTCCTAGCCGCGAATCGCGGGCACGATACACTTCGCCCATGCCGCCCGACCCGAGCAGAGACTTAACCTCGTACTCGCCGATCTTTGTTCCTGAGACGAGTGTTATTCGGGCGGCAGAGGATGGTTGTAAGAAACTGGTCCGAACGTCAGGACTCGCTGCCAGCAATGTTTCGACTTCATACCGGAGAGATGGGTCGGATGAACAGGTTTGGTCCAGGTAGGCAGATCGTTCGCCCGGCGCGAGCTCTAACGCTCTCTCCAATACATCCTGAACCTGCTGCCATCGCTCCGGTGTCATGTCGGTTCTGTCTTGGCCAGTTCATGATGCAGCCAAAGCCTGGCCATCGCCCAATATTTCTTGACCGTGGTAGGCGAGAGATCAAGCACCTGGGCAACCTCCTCAATGGACAGACCGCCGAAAAACCTCAATTCGACAATGTGACTTTGCTGCTGATTCAGCTTTGCAAGTTCATTCAGAGCATCGTCGAGAGCGATCATGTCCACGCTTCGGCTCTTGAACGCCAGATTGTCATCCAGCGTTAACTTATAACCTCCATTGCGGCAGGCGGCATTTCGATTACGGGCGTAATCGACGAGAATCTGGCGCATCAATTGAGCGCAGATGGCTAAGAAATGCTCACGGTTCTGAATTTCCGGGCCGCCTTGCTTCTCCAGTCGCAGATAGGCCTCGTGGACTAGGGCAGTGCTCTGCAGAGTATGGCCGGGACGTTCCTTTTGCAGGTAATGATGTGCTACGCGACGCAGTTCGTTGTAAACGTGTGGAACGGCCGCGCGCAAAGCGTCATTATCACCGGCGTGCCAATCCGCCAGTAATTTGCTGACCGTTCTAGGCGGAAGCTGCGACAACTAACCCCCCAGCGTACACGGCCCCAAGTCTTGGTGGATAAAGTTAGCCCGTTTGATAATTGGTGTCAACCGATTGAAAACGCTCGCTTACAGTATCTTGGTCAGACGTGCACCTCTCAGGGCGGTTACGAAGAAAATATAAATTTCTTTTTTCGCGCGACCAAACCTTCCGGAAATTGCGCTTTAGCAGACGACAAGGGCCTTAACTACTTGTTTGGTGAACTTCCCCTGGTATTAAGGACTTGTCAAAAATCCAACCTCGGCGGTAAAGCTGCCGAAAAAAGGAAAACACAATGAAACTCAAAGCAGCGTTAGTTTCTGTTGGCATTTTCTTGGCCTCGGTACTCGTCTCGGCGCAAACCTACACCATCACTGATCTCGGCACCCTTCCCGCCCCGTACAACTCAGCTAGCCAGGCCAACGGCATCAACAACAGCGGGCAGGTTATCGGGGCGTCGTCTAGCGGAAACAATGTGAATGCCTTCCTCTACAACAATGGCAATATGCTGGACTTAGGCACGCTTCCAAACGATAACGAGAGCGTAGCGAGTGGTGTGAATGCTGGTGGAGAAGCGACCGGCTATTCCTACAGTGCGTCCAGTCCGTTCGACGCTTTTGTGTACAGTGCTGGCGGTCTCGTTTCCCTCGGAACCCTCGGAGGCAACTTTAGCAATGGCTCCGCCATCAACGACTCCGGCGAGGTTGCCGGAACATCTTATACGGCCGAAGGAGCCGAACGCGCATTCTTGTACAACGGCACTATGAACGACCTAGGCACGCTGCCGGGAGGCCTTTATAGCATCGCCTTCGGCATCAACGCCACCGGCCAAGTCGTCGGCGCTTCTTCAATCGGCAGCGGCTCATTGCCCTATGCCTTTCTTTACAACAACGGAGTCATGCAAAACCTCGGCACCGTTTCGGGAGGGGATGGTAGCGAGGCCCAGGCCATCAGCGCCACCGGACAGATCGTCGGCGCGGCGTACATCACTAACAACTCTAACAACCCGGTGGCCTTTTTATACAGCGATGGCAGCATGCAAAGTCTTGGCATCCTTCCGGGCTTCATTGAAAGCGATGCCACCGCGATCAATAGCCAAGGCCAGATCGTTGGCCGGTCTTGCGATGTCAGTGGCCCCTGCCATGCTTCCTTGTACAGCAAAGGCAATCTGACCGACCTGAATTCGTTGCTTCCGGCGGGCTCCGGCTGGACTGTGTCTGGAGCCTCCGGAATTAATGACTCAGGCCAGATCGTTGGCGCCGGCACGAACCCTCTGGGAGAAATCCATGCTTTCCTGATGACCCCGGTGACCGGCAATTGGAACGACCAAAACCTGATCGCCCAAGCCGGCAGCGAAACGCTCGCCGAGGCTAAAGCTGGTCTGAGCAGTTACGCGATTCAAGACGGCCAACACATATTCTTCGTAGCCAGCAATCAACATGTTCACCAGCTTTACTTCAACAACTCGTCGTGGGCGGATCAGGATATTACCGGGTACAACGGCAACCAGGAACTAGCTGCCGCAAATAGCGCGGTGAGCGCCTTCGCCGATGCCAATGGGCAATACACCTACTTCGTCGACACCAAGCAACATATCCGCGAATACCTCTACGACAGCAGCGGCGTGTGGCACGATACCGACCTCAGCGCTGGAACCGGGATCGTGGCCCAATCGGGCGCTGGATTGGCGAGTTACGCCATCGCCGACGGAATTCACGTGTTCTACATTGGCAGCGATAAGCACATTTTCCAACTCTATTACAACGCGGGGCAGGGGACGTGGTCCAATCAGGACCTCACTTCCTTCAACGGAAACAAAGAACTGGCCGCAGCGCCCAGCGCGCTCAGTTGCTTCGCGGACGCCAACGGGCAACACACCTACTTTTTCGACAGCAAGCGGGATGTCCACGAATATCTATACAGCGCGGGGCAATGGTCTGACTCGAACTTGATGACGCTGGCGAAGAGCACGACGCAGGCAGCGGTCGGAAGTGGGTTAAGCAGCTATGCGATTTCCGACGGGCGCCATGTATATTTCGTGGCCAGCAACGACCACGTGCATCAGCTTTATTACAACAACTCGACTTGGTCTGACCAAGACCTGACTGGCTACAATGGTGACCATGAAATAGCTTCGCCAGGAGCGATCAGGAGCTTTGCTCTTGCGGACGGTCAACACACCTACTTCGTGGATGGCAAGCAAAATCTTCGCGAGTATTTGTATAACACCGCGAGACAGTGGCAAGACTTTAACCTGACTTCGCTGTCGAAGAGCGGCACGTCCGCGGAGGCAGGAAGCGCCGTCAGCGCTTTCAGCATTTCCGACGGGCAGCACGTGACCTACGTGTCGACCTCGCTCGACGTCCACCAGATTCTGAACTAGCTTTTTTCCGGAGGAACCCATCCTAACGTTGCCCTTCGACGTTAGGATGGGTTAAATGTGATCGGATTTTGCGCGGTGAAGCCGTTCTGTGGAAACTCTAAAAGAAGGGTATTGGGGATCAATGGAACGGAAAACCGGGTTAAGCGGTAACTGGCTTTGATTTCAAAGGGGTGCCCCGATACGCTCGGGTCGCATTTACAGCAACCAACCAACATCGCGCACGGTTTTGGAACTTCCGTGGAGTTAATCACACAAAACCGACCCTAAGGCAACTTTCCGTTCCATTGATCCCCAACACCCAACCGCTACAGCCTCGGCCAAGCCCTGACCGACTTGCGTCCCGCCGATGCGAAGGAATTTAGGAGACGAGCGTTGCAAGACTCCTAGCAGTCACACGCCCCACCGTTGAACGCTGAGTAACGGCAAATGGCGTAGGGTTGAACGATTGTCCCAACGGTGAGAAACAGTGGGGAACGACACGCTCGTGCCGCTGAACTTTGACCGAGCTCACCGGAAACCCGTGTCGAAATCGAAGTTTTCTGCAGTCTGCTAGAGGACAAGATTCGGGGGATAAACTGTTGGCATGAACAAGACAGCGTTCGAGCGCGTTCGAAACGTGCGCAGCCCGGCCTCCTCGCACCAATTTCCCTCCGCCGCCACGCAGGTGATTGATGTTTGGCGGCAACTCGACCCCCGTTGTAACCGCATGGTCAAGCTCAAGACCGAGGCCGTGCGTGGAAAACTGCTGGGCGAAATTAAGATGGAAACGCTCCAGATTCGCTTTGAGAACCGAGGAAACTTAAATTCCGGCATCATCCCCAGTCAGATCCTTGCCCTGAACTTGCGCAAGATCGACGAGTTGGCGACTCAGTATTACTCGATCTACGCTGAGGCTTGGGGATTGCGGGGTCATGAGAAGTCCGCGGCTTTGGTCAGGACCATTTACAGCCACGTTCTTCGCCCGCTGATTGCCGTCCGAAAAGCCTCGGTGGCTCATGACGCGCAAAGATCATCTCTCGGAGCCGGCGGCATCGATAGTAGAGAGAAGCCGCCGATCGAGTCCTTCAATCGTTCAGCTGACCAACTATCCAGTGCCTGGGCTAAAAAGATAGAGTCGCGTTATCCTTCCTGCGCTGAATCGTTGTGAGGCTTGCGGGAAAGCAGAGCTAGGCCACAAAGCAGACCATCCGTACAAACGTGACGCTCGCATCCCTGAGTGGCACGGCTGGCACGCGGCACGGCGTGGGCCGGGAAGCAACCTGTACCGTCTCGGTGTGCCGGATATGGTGATTCAGCGAATCCTCAGACATGCGAACGTGAGCACCACGGCGACGTACTACATCAAAACCGCTGCCCTTGACGTTCGAAATGCGATGACGAAGCTGGAAAACCACATCGCGGAAGCGGATCGGATTCAATCGGACACTAATGGGACACTAGGCAGCACCGCGAACGTGGAGCCCTCCACGATTCAATGAGAGCCTAAGTGATTGGGATTGCAAGAATCTGGCGGAGAGGGAGGGATTCGAATCCGCGCTGAAACGTACATTCAATAAGATAGGGAGCAACAGACGGCAGTTTTAGCGATCTTAGGACATGTAAGGCAGTGCGAACGGCAGGTGAACGGCAGGTGGAAACGCTGACTTCATCGGCGGAAGACTGATCCGCGTAGGGCCCATCCGTGCCGGGTTAGCAAGAAATTCCAAAGTTACGGAGGCATGGAACGATGTCCCAAAGGTGCTCGGCGAAAAACAGCAAGGGGAAAAGCTGTGGAGCGTGGGCTCTCGCCGGAGCGAAGCAGTGTGGCCTCCATGCAGATCCGGAACGGGCGGCAAAGATGGGATCCAAGCACGGGCGCCGTGCAACCGGTGCAACCTTACCGGGTGTGTTCGAACTTCCGTACCGACCTCTGAAAAGCTCTCGAATTCGTAGCAGAAATGATGAACCGAGTGCGGCAGAGCCCCTTGGATCTTGGTGCTGCGAATGTCCCGGCGGTCTTGGCAGGGATTGCGGCGAAAGCACTCGATCAACGTCCCGCACGCCCCAACGCAGAAGCAAAAGCTAACCTTAACGCGCAGCTTACGCAAAAGCGACTCTACCTCCCCGACTGGCGCGTGGGGAGAGAAAAGATCCAGAAGGCAGAACACGAGAGAAGTGGAACGGATCGAGGAATAATGCAGCGTGCGCCGAGTTCAGATCCCAAACAGGTGGCAGAAATGGAATGCAAGAACGGGCACGAGGTAACATCTTCCTACCCGCCAACCGCCGTCGACGTTTCGTGCCGACGCCTGAAGAGCATTGCGGATTTGATTGAGTTCTACGAAGAGGTGATGAACCGTGCCCAGCAAGGCGCCTTTGGTCTTGACGCCGCGAAAACCCTCGCGGTTTTCGCGGGCATGCTATTGAAAGCGATCGATCAACGTGCCGCAGGCGCCAGTCCAGAGGGATCCGGACAGCTCTACGCAAGGCGCCTCTACCTCCCCGACTGGCGTAGGGAGACCATCGAGAGATTGCAGAAGGAAGGTCAAGAGAAGGAAGATCGAGAAAAGGGAATCGGTCCCGCGACAGACTGACATGGCAGCGGTGCGCACGACCATCAAAACGACCGGCGCCTTAGCCCAGAGCACATTTTCTCCCAACGGTGGGGCTGCGCCTGCTCCGTGTCTTTACCCCCTAACACTTCCACATAATGTAAGGGCCCCTGCTTTTCGCAACATCTTACGAGGGACGGGCTGCTCAGATTGCTCACTGTGGCCCGTTATCGTAACGAACGGGAGTGGCGGGCGGTGCTGGTTGGGTATTGCCACGGTTTGCGCGTCTCCGAACGGACCGCAGTTCGAGGGCTCCGGCCCGAGGCGGCAGTCTTTTCGCCCTGTTTTTTCGATTTACCCTCGCAGCAAACCAAGCCCAACACTAACATCGTTCCTCCCCACGCCATTTGCCGTTCTGCGCTGTTTCCCACCGCTCCGAAATCGTTCAACCCTACGCCATTTGCCGTTCGTCACCGTTCAACGGTGGCGGGCCTGGTCGCGGCGGTGACGGACGTCAAGCGACACCGTTCGCCGCTTTCCACTAGCGAAGGGTTGAAGATCCCAAGGCAATTTCCGGTGGCCAGCTTTTAGCGCTCTCGTTCTCGAGCACTCGAAGAATAACATTTGACCTGATTGCGCCCAGCTTTCTTTGCCGCGTAGAGAGCACGATCAGCGGCACCAATCAGGGTATCGCGGGTGTTGCCGTCCCCTGGAAAAGTCGCTATACCGAAGGAGGAAGTTAAGCGAATCACCGTTGTACTAGAGGTGACTGGGGTATTTTCGATGATTGCCCGCAGCTGCTCAGTCCGCTCGTATGCATCGTCATTCGACATGTCCGGCAGCAGAACGAGAAACTCTTCCCCTCCATATCGGCAACAAATGTCGCTGGACCGGTAAAAGCGCTTGATCAACGTCCCAAATGCTCGCAAGACCTCGTCCCCGGCGAGGTGTCCATAAGTGTCATTCACTCCTTTGAAGTGATCGAGATCGGCCATTATTATGCTGACCGGATAATCACGACGTCTGGCCAGAGCTAATTCTCGATCGAACAATTCGGCGAGCGGCTGTCGATTGTACAGACCAGTTAGCTGATCTTGGATTGCCTGTTCGCGGAGCTGATCATGCAGCGCGCGCACCTCGCGCTCAGCTCTGGCTCGTTCCGTAACATCGATCAAAAGAGTGATGATGACAGGGTTAGCGCCAATATCCATCACTGAGCTATGACACTCGACATCTATTTCCACTCGGTTCTTCCGCAGCCCACGAAATACGTAAGCGGCAGCATCTGCTTGCCCACTGAGACGTTTGCGCATTTGCTCTGCGACGAGCTCCCGGTCACAGTCGGCGGAAATATCGAGTGGTCCGAAGTGCAATATCTCGTCAGGAGTATAGCCCAACATCTCAGCAAACTTCGAATTTGAGTATGTGAACTTGCCCTCTTCGATCATTACGATCCCGACCAGCGATTGGCTCACCAGTCCGCGGAATCTTGCCTCCGACTGTCTTAACGCACTCGCGATCGCGCTTTTTTCGTGGAGAGCAGCCTCTAACTCCTCTGTGCGTCGGCGCACCTGTTCCTGAAGCATAACCGTCGTTTGAAACAAACTGAAATCGGAGCCCTGAGCGTTTGTACTTCGCTCAGCGCGGTCCATTAAGGCTTTGAGAATCTTGTTCAGACGAAGAATTTCCGCACGCAGGGTAGATTCATTCGGTCCCCAACCACACGCTAAAGTGTCAGTCATCGTGTTTCTCCGAAATCCTCGCGCCGATCGCGACTCCGGTCAGTGTCTGGTTGACGTGTATCCCGCGGAACTGTTCGCCGTAAGTATTGAAGCCGACCGCACCGTTGTTTCGCAGAATGGTCCCCACGCGGTCTTCCAGCCCGTTATGAGCAAGTTCGAGTTTTCGGAGAATACAATCGCAGATAAGAACCAGCTGAGGAGTTCCCGTGTGGGCACGGACTTCCGCGAGTGCCTGTTCAAGGTTGTCCACAAGGTCCACGCCACGCGCTAACCTCAGAACGAGGCCTTCTTCGATGGCGCAGTAGAAAGTCAAGCTGTTGTCGACGTTCACCTTTTGGATGGAGCGCACGTAATTGTTGCCATCTATCAGCACCACAACTGGTGAGGCGGCGAATCGTTCGGAGTTCGCATCAAGCAAATCAATGCCCGCAATCCGCGCATACTCCTGCGCCGCCGGCAACCCATTAATTTCTTTGACAATACGCCGAGCCGAATCTGCCTCCGTAATGACAAATCTCTGATCCGTGGGCACAAAGTGTTGGGTTTTGAATACCTTGAAAGGCAATGGAGTAGTGATGAGGGTCACTGCAGCACTGTCGGAACGAAAGCATCCATCGGCATACACGTACGTTTGGCGAAAGTTCAATCCGTCGCCCGACGATCCGCCCACTAAGGGAACGTTGCCTAGCGCATTTTGCAATGCCCGGGCTACGGGCTCCTCCCGAACCGATAAGCCGTCAATGAGCAGGAACGCGAAGGTGTTTCGTTCCCTCGCTTGCGGTGCCTTGTCTCCAATCTCCTGTAATAGATCTCGGCCAAGCGCGTCGCCCTCGGAGGGCTGGAACTGCTGCAGGCGGTCAAGATGCCCCGTCACCGCAGTAAATGAATCGGCGGAGAAACTCACTCCGACGAGACTCTGGTCACGGTAGCCCGACCCGATCTCCCCCGCCGTTGTGCATCCAATGACGTCAACGTTGCCGAACAGCCTCTTGATTTCCGCCCCCAGAACGTTGAGGTCGTACTCGGTCGAACAGAAGAACATGACAAGCGCTATGTTCGGCTGCGCAACCGATGCGTAGAATTCCTGCGCGGCTTCACGAGCGTCCGTTGCAAAAATATGCGCCACACGAGTGATTCTCTGAATATGCATGAAGTCCTCCTCGTTGGGTTGATTAGATGATCCAGCGTGGAGAACAGCCCTCTCTAAAACTGATCGCGACTACTTTACCTGTCGCAAACTCTTATGCGAGCCTTAAGCGAATCGCCACCCGTTGTTCTATCGGCACATCGACGCAGCCAAATCGCCTGCGTGGTCAAATCATTGGCCGCTGCCTAGACTTTGGTAATCGCTGTCCCCGAATGACCTCAGCCCCACGCTTTCCCGCCGACACCTCGCGGCCAGTATTCGCGGTGGCGTAGCGGGTAGGGACTACTTCGATGCTCTGCAACCTCGCTTTTCTAATCCGCGGGGAGTTGCACCTCGATATAAATCTCATTGATTTCTGAAGGCACATTAGGGCTGCCCAGCCTTGCGGACGGCCTGGCTACCCGTTGAGCCCGGTTCATATGATCCGGAATGGGCAGATTCGATGGGTCGCGGGAGACATCCCACTTTCGCCAGACTTAGTTTGTCGACGGCTTTTTCGATCTGGCAACCTAAGCACTAACGACAGATGCGCGGTGACCAACTTGAATTGTGACGTTGCGACACTCTTGGCAGGGGCGTGTCAAAGAAATTCCGAGATGGCTAGGACTTGTTGACCTGTCGACCTGTCGAGTAATGGCCCCCGTCCTCTTGGACGCCAACGTCCGATGCCGCGGGAAAAGTAGCTTCCCGATGACACGTTAGTTCTAGACCGGATGATCTTAGGATCTCATTCGCCTCTCTTGTGACACGCTCAACGGGCTCTGTCTTCCATTAACATAGCGACTGTTCTACGCCTCAAGCATTAGTCAGGTCCTCTGTCCACCGGCGCGACCGGTCTCCACTTGCCGTCCTTCATCCTGACCGCGTCCTTTCTGGATCGCGCGGGGGGCGCAGCCAATTAGCATGCTTGGAACCCAATTGTTGCACAGCAAACTTCGGAATAGTAGCCTTCGAGCTGTCCTCGCAGCTCTTCGCCGAGCGATTGACATTCATCACGTCCATTCAAGACCATCCTCCTTTCGGACATCATTGACGCTAAGCAGGAATCTGTCCGTTCAAAGGCTTGCTCGCTTTGCACACCAATGAACTGCTCCAAGGGACATGACGCGGAGCCGAATAACCGAGGAAAGAACTTCGCTGGCATAGGCTCCGCGTCTTACTCAACTATCGATGTGCACAGTCCCACGCTACAGTATTTGGAATTGCCTGTCTGTCGGGTGAAACCCGACAGACAGGCTGACCATAGAATCCGCCAAGGCCCGGCTTCGGTGGGCACCGTCACCAAACCTTGCGGCGCCAGGTAATGGTGAGAAGCGTGGCAACAACGCCAGAGCTTACGCGGATCAGCCGCCCGCGTTATGCCAGCTGACATCAGTGTGTAGTCGAAAGTAAGTGTCAGAGTACACACGGTTGACAAAATGAATCCGCCATACGAGACCGTGTTCACTCGGGAATTCCTAGTGGACTATCGCAGTGAATTCGTGAGTAGGTGGGCGGTGAGAAGGATCAGAGTATTTCCACTGGATGGGGCGAGCATTGGTGGAGTAGGCGTTGATGTAGCGACGGAGTTTGCGAGCCAGGTCCGGGACCGGGGTGAAAATGCCTCGGGCGATGACCTCGCGTTCGATCTTGGCGAACCAGATCTCGACTTGGTTCAGCCAGGAAGAATACGTAGGGGTGAAGTGAAACTGCACGCGGGGATGCCTTTCGAGGAAGTCGCGAACCAGTTGTGTGTTGTGGGCCGAGAGGTTGTCGAGGATGATGGGAATCTGTTGCCGGGGTGGGCACAATGCGACCGCTTCTTCCAGGAAGGCAACGAAGTCGCGGCTGGTGTGGCGAGCCGCGGTTTTCCCGTGTACCCGGCCAGTCTTGCTGTCCAGCGCGACGTACAGCGAAAGCGTTCCATGCCGGTAGTACTCGAAGCCGTGACGCTCGGCCCGTCCCGGCGAGAGCGGCAGAACGGGGTCGAGCCGGTCCAAGGCTTGGATGGCGGTTTTCTCATCGACGCAGAACACGGCGGCATGCTGCGGAGGCCGCAGATACAGGCCGAGAATGTCGGCGGCTTTGCGTTCGAACTCCGGATCGTCGCTCGCCATGTAACGCTCCAGACGATGGGGTTTGAGGCCCGCTTCTTTCCGGACCCGATGCACTGCGTCCTTGCTGACTCCCAGCACGGCCGCCAGTTTGCGGCAACTCCAATGCGTGGAACCGTCGCTGGGTTTCTTGCGGGTGGCGGACAGAATCCGGGCGCGCAGAGTCGGAGTTAGTAGGGTAGCCTTCTGGCCGGGGTGATAGGTGTCGAGCCCGTCGAGCCTGGACTGGAGGAACCGCTGCTTCCAGCGGATGATGGTGGGAGCCGTGGTTTGCAACTGCCGCTTGATCGTGCTGAACGACGCGCCTTGAGCCAGCATCGGGATGAGCTTGGCGCGAAAGACGTAGCCCGCGGGTAAAGATCGGGATTGAGCAATGCTGCTGAGTTCCAAGCGTTGGTCGCTGGTGAGGGAGATTTCGCTGCCTGTCGCCATACCAACTTAGAAGCATAACAAGCGGTAAGGGTTACGTTGCGACAGTCCACTAGTGGGCACTTATGTTTTGACGCTCATGCCGCGAAGCTCATTCTATGCCCTCGAGGCTATGAGTGGGGCGCAACTCTCGCACCCCGCCCAGCTTGTTGTTTTCCGAGCTACCCACCGTCGCCAGATCCTCGGCCGAGAAAACGCGGTCGATGTCCAGGATCATGACGAACCGGCCATCGCGTTTTCCCATACCTTTGATAAAGTCGGTCCGAATGTGGGTTCCGATTCTGGGCGGCGGCTGGATCTGCTCCGGTTCTAGGTCGATGACCTCCTCCACAGAATCGGCGAGGGCGCCGATCACCATCGACTCGTTATCCAACAAAACCTCCACGACAACGATGCAGGTATTTCTAGTTTTCTCGGTTTTCGACATCTCGAGACACAGACGTAGATCGACGACCGGGACTACGCTGCCCCGAAGGTTGATTACGCCGCTCATGAAATCTGGTGTCCTGGGAATCGCCGTGATCGTTGTGAAATCCAGCACCTCCCTTACGTTGGCAACGTCGGTGGCAAACACCTCCGTGCCCAGCTTGAAAGTTAGGTACTGCCGGGTTTCGGTGATTTCGCTAACGCTCATAATCAGCTCCCTTCGCAGACTGCAGGCTTCTACTCGCCACCCGCGGCGAGCGTGAGAAGACGTGGCGGTTAGAAACGGTCGAATTCTTTGTCCAGGTCATCGGCCTTCTCCTTGTCTTTGTCCTTGAGACGGACATTGACTCCCGCCCCCGCTTTGGCCGCCATCGCCTTCGTACCTGGCGAAGCAGTATGTCCGCTCGATGTCGTTGTCTTGCCTGCCATCTCGCCGTGCCGGACCGGACGGGCCGCACTGTGCGCTGCCACGTGGCCGGCGTCTCCGGTGCGGAAGAAGCCGAGCGCGCTAACCAGTTGTTCGGATTGGCTGGACAACTCCTCGGTGGTCGATGCCATTTCTTCCGATGCGGAAGCGTTCTGCTGGATGACTTTTTCCAGTTGCACCAGCGCCCTGTTGATCTGCTCTGCGCCGGTATCCTGTTCTTTGCTGGCGGCGGCGATTTCCTGTACCAGTTCCGCCGTCCGTTTGATGTCGGGAACCAGTTTGTCCAGCATCTCTCCGGCCTTTTCCGAGACCTTGACTGTCGTGCCGGAGAGCTGATTAATCTCACCCGCCGCTTTCTGACTGCGTTCGGCGAGCTTGCGGACTTCGGCCGCGACCACGGCAAAACCCTTACCATGTTCCCCGGCGCGGGCTGCTTCTATAGCCGCGTTCAGCGCCAACATGTTGGTCTGGCGAGCAATTTCCTCGATGATCGAAACCTTGGTGGCAATTTCCTTCATGGCCGCCACTGCCTCGACGACGCTCTTGCCGCTTTCCTGCGCGTCGGCCGCCGACTTGTTGGCAATCTTGTCCGTCTGTTGGGCGCTGTCGGAATTCTGCTTGATGTTCGAAACCATTTCCTCCATGGAGGAGGAAGCCTCCTCGGCGGAGGCCGCCTGCGCAGCGGCTCCCTTCGAAACCTCGATCGAAGCGGTGCTGATCGACTGGCTGGCCGAAGCCACCTCGCCGGCGATCGAGCGGATGTCGGAAACCACCTTCGTAATGCCAACGACCATGGCGCTGAGGGCCTGCATGAGCTTGTCCTGTGGAGAACGTTCGCGCAGAACGACGGTCAGATTGCCGTTCGCCATTTCATCGGCGGCGGCGGTGATGTCGTTCATGGTTGCGATGAGCGCGTTGAGGTTGTCCTTGATCAGGTTGAAATCGCCGTGGTACGTTTCTGTGATCTGCGGCGGATTGTCGCCTTTGCTGATCCGGTCGATGCACACGGCAGTAAACTTGAGTGGAGTGATGACGGCGTCGAGTATCTGGTTTACGCCATCAATCACGTTGCGGTAGTTGCCGTGGTGCCTACTGGCGTCGGCGCGGGTCGACAGTTTGCCCTCCATCGCGGCTTGCGCCAGGCTGTCTGCGTCGGTGACCATGTTCTGGACCGCCGACTTCACCGCCGCCAAATTCTCGCTGATCTTGGTGAACTGCTGCTTCGCTTCCGCCGTATACTGGTCGGCTTCCTTGACCTGCAGGTCCAGCGCAAAATCGCCCTGTGCCAGTTTGGTCAGGTTTGCCCCCAAGCGGTCGACTTCCACGCTGGTGTAGTTCTTGTTGCGCACGATGGTCGTCAGATCCTGCACCACCTCGACGTAGCCGATATGCTCGCCTTTGAGGCTGACCAGTTTCGAAGTAGTCTGCTTGCAGTCTTGCCCATGCCAGTCAAAGTAACTTTCGTTTACACCCTTTTCCAGTTGCCGCACGCCACAATTGGGAGTGTTGCAGATGTTCGCAGCCGCGCTCGAACAGACTTTGCCCGGCGCATCCTTCCGGTCGCGCACCGCCCCCGACTTCACCATCAGGGCCTCGAAGGCCTTATTGAGGAACGTCCACTTCATGTCTTTGTCGAGCACATGGATGGGAAAGGGAACGGCATCGATGATCGACTGGTACCAGTTCATCTTGTCGACGACAACATCGAGCGTCCCGTTCACTCCCCCAATAACTTTGCCGTACTCTCCATGGTGCTTGGCCGCGTCCGCCCGCGTGTCGAACTTTCCTTCCGTCGCTGACTTGGTCAGCATCTCGGCGTCGTGCGCCATGTTCTGGACCGCCGACTTCACCGCCGCCAAATTCTCGCTGATCTTGGTGAACTGCTGCTTCGCTTCCGCCGTATACTGGTCGGCTTCCTTGACCTGCAGGTCCAGCGCAAAATCGCCCTGTGCCAGTTTGGTCAGGTTTGCCCCCAAGCGGTCGACTTCCACGCTGGTGTAGTTCTTGTTGCGCACGATGGTCGTCAGATCCTGCACCACCTCGACGTAGCCGATATGCTCGCCTTTGAGGCTGACCAGTTTCGAAGTAGTCTGCTTGCAGTCTTGCCCATGCCAGTCAAAGTAACTTTCGTTTACACCCTTTTCCAGTTGCCGCACGCCACAATTGGGAGTGTTGCAGATGTTCGCAGCCGCGCTCGAACAGACTTTGCCCGGCGCATCCTTCCGGTCGCGCACCGCCCCCGACTTCACCATCAGGGCCTCGAAGGCCTTATTGAGGAACGTCCACTTCATGTCTTTGTCGAGCACATGGATGGGAAAGGGAACGGCATCGATGATCGACTGGTACCAGTTCATCTTGTCGGCGAGTGCATCCATCATCTGATTGACGCCCTCGATTGTCTCGCGAGAGACGCCGTCGAAATTGTCCACCTGGCCGCGCTCGGCGAAGTGACCTTCGCGTACCGCGTCTCGCAACCGCATAATTTCCTGAGAGACGAGCTGCATCTTGGCGTCTCCCGACTTGGGGGCTCTGCCATGTCCGTTGCTGCCGTTGCCCTCACCGGCGCCATGTAATTTCTGGCCTTCGTGTACGACTTTCGTTGCCATAACTTTCAGCTCCTTGAGATTCGGATTCGTTCACCCGTTGGTCCGGGACCATTCCAGTACGACCTTGCAAGTTACGAGATGCGGTTGGTTCGAGCGTTGTTACATAGCGCTAGCGGTTGTTTCCAGCACCGGCGTAATTTCAGCAGAATTCAAATGCGCCGCCGGCTTCTGTGTAACCGCACCTTCCGGCAACGTGTTGCGCGCGTCGACGTTGGCGCGTCTACAAGTTGGGCCTGCAGGCGCGAAGCGGAGCGGGTGTTGGGATTAGCGTTTTCACTGATTCTGGAGCGAGGCTGAGCTCCGAGCAGACGGTAGTGAAGCGACATAGCGCGGAGCGCCTCGCGCACCAGTCGCTGCGGGTCGAGTGTCAAGGCCACCGTGCCGTTGCCGAGAATCGGCGCTCCCGATACTAGATCTATGTTCCGGTAAAACCGACCGAGTCTCTTGATCACCGTCTGGTGATCCCCCAACACCTCATCCACGGTGAAGCCGTAGCGTCCCTCTTCGGTCTCCATAATCATGATCTGCTCGCGCTTCAGCTGATCTATCGGCATTTCCTTACGGGCCTTATTCCGGGTTTTGCGCTCGCTAGCTTTTATCCCCGAGTAGTTGTTGACGAGCAGTTATGAACAGCGTTTTTTCAACCGAAATGTCCGCACGCGGACTTCCATTGCAAGCCCTTGAAAAAACGATCGCGTTGAGGGAAAGATCACTAGATTGCCGGACACGTGTACAAAATCGGGACATTTACGAACGATCCGACCAACGCCCAGATCTTTCGGGAGAACCCGGAGGACGTCCGTCACCGCCGCGACCAGGCCCGCCACCGTTGAACGGTGACGAACGGCAAATGGCGTAGGGTTGAACGATTTCGGAGCGGTGGGAAACAGCGCAGAACGGCAAATGGCGTGGGGAGGAACGATGTTAGTGTTGGGCTTGGTTTGCTGCGAGGGTAAATCGAAAAAACAGGGCGAAAAGACTGCCGCCTCGGGCCGGAGCCCTCGAACTGCGGTCCGTTCGGAGACGCGCAAACCGTGGCAATACCCAACCAGCACCGCCCGCCACTCCCGTTCGTTACGATAACGGGCCGCAGTGAGCAATCTGAGCAGTTCGTCCCTCGTAAGATGTTGCGAAAAGCAGGGGCCCTTACATTATGTGGAAGTGTTAGGGGGTAAAGACACGGAGCAGGCGCAGCCCCACCGTTGGGAGAAAATGTGCTCTGGGTTAAGGCGAGCGTGGTCGAACCTACGAGATTTTTTAACCGCAGCCGTGCGAATGGGAGATAATCAGGGGTGGAAACAAAGCACTCGACTTTCGATTCTCAACCCACGCTCAAGGGCAGCCTGCTGGAACTCCGACCGCTTCGTGCCAGCGATTTCCAACTATTGTATGCGGTGGCTTCGGATCCATTGATTTGGGAGCACCACCCGGTGAAAGATCGCTGGAAGGAGGATGTGTTCCGAACATTTTTTCGGGAGTCTCTTGATTCGGGTGGGGCACTGGCGGCCGTTGACTACAAACTCGGCAAAGTAATCGGGTCGTCGCGGTTTCATGGATACGATGAACAAAGAAGCGAAATCGAGATTGGATGGACGTTCTTGGCGCGCTCGCACTGGGGCGGGACCTACAACCGGGAGATGAAAGAACTTATGTTACGACATGCCTTCGCTTTAGTGCATCGCATTGTCTTCCTTGTCGGCCCGAATAACCTGCGTTCGCAGCGAGCAGTAGAGAAAATCGGAGGCACCCCCATCGGTTTGAGGCGAGATGCAGGTGGTCGGGACAGCATTGTTTACGAGATCGCCAGATCTTCGTTCAAGGAGAAGTTCCCCCATTCTGAGGTGTGACGGGATCGCGTAATCGGGGATGGCGTAACTTGGCGAGCCTTCGGAGGCGAGCGAAGGCAGGGGTTGTTCTCGGGGAAATCAGCCCGAAAAGCGGCGACCGTACTTTCACTCTACCAAGGCCACGCTCAGGGAGGCCAAAACGCGGACCAACTGGAAAAGGACGCGTGTCGCGGTCGCGAGGAGAGCGTCGCCGACGCGTGTGATCCCGTTACTGGATTCGTCACAAAAATGATGTAACAGCCATCACAGACGAGTCGAAAGTGTAAGGGCGATAAAGTGGAATGAATCAGTCGCCGTTCCTCGCAACGATCAACGAACAATTGAGCTTGATTAACTGGCCTCAGCGATCACCCAAAACCGGCCACCGATTATCACCTGAAAACCGGCCAACGAGAATAACGTCCGAGACATTGAATCCCGCGGAGGCTTGTAGGCTCCGTGGGCATGGCCAATGTCTTGAACGAAGAGAAGAAACAACAAGTCTTAGCGCTGGGACGGCTGGGCTGGTCGCTACGGCGCATCCAGCAAGCGACCCATGTCCGTCGGGAAACCGCAGGCGCGTACCTAAAAGCAGCGGGGATTGCGGTGCGTCCGCCTAGTGGCCGGGGGCGGTGCAAAGCAAAACCGGCCAACGAAGTGATCACCGACTTTGGCGCGGCAAAACGATCACCGACTCTGCCGTGGTCACCGGCCCCAGTGCCTGCGAACCGTACCGCGAGGCCATCGACTTGGGGCTCAGCCGCGGCCGCAATGCGCGGGCGATCTGGCAGGACTTGGTTTCCGAGTACGGCTTCGCCAGCAGCTATCAAAGTGTGCAGCGCTTCGTGCGCAAGCGGCGCGGAACGCAAACCCCCGAAGCCCGCGTGGTCATCGTTACGGCGCCGGGCCAGGAGGCGCAAGTCGATTACGGCACCGGTCCGATGGTGCGCGATCCCGAGAGCCGCAAGTATCGGCGCACCCGGCTGTTCGTGATGACGCTGGGCTGCAGCCGCAAGTCGGTTCGTCTGCTGACCTTCCGCTCCAGTTCGCGCATCTGGGCCGAGTTGCACGAACGAGCCTTTCGCCGGCTGGGCGGCGCTACTCGCATCGTCGTACTCGACAATCTTCGCGAGGGCGTGCTCGTTCCCGACATTTACGATCCCGCTCTCAATCCTCTTTATCGCGACGTGCTGGCGCACTACGGCGCAGTGGCCATGCCCTGCCGGATTCAAGATCCCGACCGCAAAGGCAAGGTCGAATCCGGCGTCGGTCATGCGCAGAAGACGCCGCTGAAAGGTTTGCACTTCGAGACTCTGGAAGAAGCCCAAGCCTACCTTGATCGCTGGGAACAACGCTGGGCCGACACGCGCATCCATGGCACCACCAAGCGGCAGGTTGCCGCCATGTTTGCCGAAGAGAAACCCACGTTGTTGCCGCTGCCGCTCGAACCGTTCCGCTATTACCAGTACGGCGAACGCATCGTGCATCTGGATGGTTGCGTCGAAGTCGAAGCCGCGTACTACGGCGCGCCGCCGGGCTGGATCGGTCGCGTGCTGCGCGTGCAATGGGATGAGCTGTATGTGCGCCTGCTCGATCCCAAGACCGGACAACTGCTGCGCGAACACGTGCGCCAAAAGCGCGGCTGGTATCGCATTAAAGAAGAGGACCGCCCCAAACGAACACCGCTGCGCACCTCGCAACTGCTATGGCGAGCCGGTCGCGCCGGAGCGCACATCGGCGCGCTCTGCGACGCCATCCATCGCCAACAAGGCGAGGTCGGAGTGCGCCGCATCCTGGCGTTCTCTCTCTGGCCAAGAAGTACGGCACCGCAGCAGTCGATGAGGCCTGCGCCGCCGCGCTCGACATGGGAGTGCAGGAATACCCGTTTAGCTCTATCTCCGCATCGAAATCAAAATCCCCACCAGCGTCCACTGCGGCCATATCTCTCTTTCTGATAGAACGTGCCTGACCCTTGACCGCCGCCAGAGCGTCAGAGCCAATCTTGCGAAGCTCGGCACAAACCCGCGATCGCTCGGCTTCGCTCTTATTTTCGATGACGCGCAGAAGACGTCGAACCTTGATTGCGGAGAACAGTCCCATGAGTATCCCTTCGCCAGACTCTTTAACAACATCGAGCCTTCCCATTTTCCGCCGTTCCCGCCGCAGTGGTCGAACAGACTGAAGGTCTATCGTGACCTCGCTTCGCCCAAGAGTGGCGCGGTTCTTCGTGTCACCCACAAAAGGTCCTTGTGCGACACAACCTCACGGCAACCCGAATGCGTAAACGTAGGGACCCGCGGTGGTATAAAGCGCTCCGTTAGCCACCGCAGGCGAGGATTGGAAAGAGTAATCGGGGTTGCCGTAATTCCACAACTTAGTGCCCGTGCTGGCGTTCAATGCGTAGACGTTGCCGTCAAGGGAGTTGACATAAACCACCCCGTTCGCCACGGCGAGCGAAGACCCGACTGTGTTGCGGGTGGCGTAGCTCCACAGTTGGGAGCCGTTTTTTGCGTTCAGGGCGTATACGCTGCCGCCATTCGAGCCGATGTACAACAGTCCGTTCGCCACCGCAGGCGAGGACTCAGAATAGCCAACCGAAATGCTCCACAGCTTAGTGCCGTTCTTAGCCTTTAACGCGTACAAATGGCCGTCGCCGGAGTTAACATAGACCACTCCATCGGCCACGGCTGGCGAGTAGACTTGGCCGCCAGTTGGGTAACTCCACAGCTTCGCGCCGGTGTTGGCATTCAGCGCGTACAGATTAGCGTCCTCGGAACCGACGTATACCACTCCCTCAGAAACGGCAGGGGAATACGGCACTTGATTGCCGGTGGCGTAGCCCCACAGCTTGGCGCCAGTCTTCGCATTCAGCGCGTATACGTTGTGGTCGTTGCTCCCCACATACACTACCCCGGTAACGACGGTGGGCGAGGAAAACACCGGCCCGTCGGTGGTGTACTTCCAGAGAAACTCGCCTGTGCTGCCCTTTATCGCATACACGTTGCTGTCGCCCGAACCAAAATAAACCACCCCGCCAGCGACGACGGGTGAGGAAGTAACCCCACTGCCGGTGACATAGCTCCACAGGGTTGCGCCCGTGTCAGCATTAAACGCATAAAGGTCGTTGCCCGAGCCAACATAAACCACACCGTTCACCACAGCTGGAGACGATATCCCCCCGCCTCCGGTGAAGCTCCACTGCAAGCCGAGGGTTCCGACATTGCCGACACCGAGCACGTCCTCATACGGGTTCCACCGCTCCATATTCGTAAAGTGGAACTCTGTCCACTCGCTCTTGCTCTCGCTTGTTGGCTGCTGACCCCATCCTGCGGAGGACGCACACAAAACCAGAACCAAGGTGGTGATCCATTTCATAACTAAAACCTCCAGAGGAGAAATGTAACATGGTGCGACCAAGCCCCATTTTCACCAATCGAGGTCTCACTATATCAGCCGACATCCCGGCGGATTAATCGTAAAACCCTTGCCGAGCGAGTACTGATCAGCTTAACCTCGAGATGGCGTCGTCGCTGGCGTGGGTTTAGCGCGGGTCGGGCGAGATGCACGCGAAATTGTGACTCGCCACGTGGCGCGGTTGCCGCGTCTCGCTTTGAAAGTTTCAGGAGAAGCGAAACCTTGAAACAGCAAAGCCCGCCGGTGGCAGGCGTACAGTCCGGCGTGCACCCGGAAATTCGTTGTGTGTCGCAGGACCGACTTTCCCCTAAAATCCAATGCAAGCGAAAAAATACAGTTCGTTGCCATCGGCTCTGCCGCGTTGTTCGTACAGTTCGTAGGCACGGCGACGGATTTGCTCTTGAGAGTCACTGGCAGTTTCTGCGCTGGGTTGGTGGGCCATGCATCCTTTTACTAAAATTGAAACGAGCGAAATATACCAGGGTACGTATCACGTGTCACTAAATTCTCGGATCTCGAACTCAAACGTGCTTAGCAGCTATTTGCGTAGCCGACTGAACGCGTCCTCGAGCAGCTTCATCCCGCCCTTAAACGCTGCTGGTGTAATCTGTTTCTTGTAGACGTCGAGCGTTGTTTTCATCGATTTGTGCCGCAACAAGGCCTGTGCTACGGCATAATTGCCGCCGGTCGCTTCGACGACGGCTGTGCAGGCGCCGCGTCTACCGGCATATAACGTCTTCCACTCGACACCTGACTTCTTGGGGACCTTGTCGCAACGCTCACACTGGCTCTTTCCTTCAACGTGCGGCTTGATGACGCGAGAGATTAGGTTGTGAAGATCGACCGGCGTATTATTTCGTGATGGAAACACCCAACCGTCTTTGGCATTCCCCGACTTTTGCCGCCATAGTTCTAGCGGTGTGCGCACCGGGTCGATCAGCGGTAGCGACGCGATCGACTCCGGCGTTTTGGGAGTGCCGACATTACCGCGCACAACCGAACGCCTGACGTTCACAGATTCAGAGTCGAAGTCTTCCCAGCGCAGCGCGGCGATCTCACCGGGGCGCAAGCCGAGGAAGCAGGAGAGCGCCATCACCAATTGGCAATCGAGGTGGTCAACCAGCGCCGAAATAATGTTCTCGGCTTCTTCGAGCGTGTAGTGCTGTGTCTCGTCTGATTCGATTGCATCGTCCGGCATCTGCACGTCATGCCAGGGATTCGTCTTGATCCGCTGCTCCGCAACAGCTCGCTTGAATAAAGACGACGCGCACGCGCGAATGTGCTTGAGCGTGTTTTTCGCCTGAGTGCCGGTTAAGGACTGAAGAAACCGGGTGCCGAGGTGCGGTTCGTACTCTTGCAGCGTTCCTTTGCTGAAGTGTTCTTTGAGGTGTTGGTTCCAAATTTGCTTGTAGCCCCGAATCGTCGAAGCCTTCTTGCGCGGCTCGCCAGTGAGTTTGACGATCTCTTCGCAGTACGGGAGGTAACAGCTTTCCCAGAACTGCGCGACTGCCATATCCTGCTCGGTCACTGCAGCCGTATTCACTTTTCGCATAAAGTCATCGCATAGTAATTGCACTGGCTTCGATTTCGCTGAGTAGTGCTTCCTGTCTTTAGCGCAGAGCCTATGCGACTTCTGCACTCGTGTGGGATGTCCATCCCGTAGCTCGGTTTGATAGAATCGAACGTGAAAGGCTCCAAATGCCTCGTAAATGTGACCATGCTGATAGCGGCTCATCCGACCTCCAACAGGTCTACGTTATCGCATTATGCAATGAAAATGCAATAGTTGGTCGGCTGCATCTTTGTATGTTATTGTAAATACACCATGGCGGTGTAGCTCAGGTGGTTAGAGCGACGGTCTCATAATCCGTAGGTCGTAGGTTCGAGTCCTACCGCCGCCACCAAAATTTCAGGTGTGTTTTCGATAGGGGACGAATGGTTCTCGTCTGCCTTACTCACTTCTTGCCGGCGTAGGTCGCCTGCTGAGCGCGGCCGGGTATCGCGCTCAAATCGAGGTTCTTCCGCATGGTCTCGAACATGGTTTCCAAGAGATAAAACCAGTGCACGGTGGGGAGAGCCCGCTTAAAAAGTTCAACCACCATCGCTGCGAACTTCGGGTTTGTATCCAGGATTGCCCCAAAATCAACTTGATCCCAGCGCTCAAGAGTGGAAACCATATCCTGCACTTCAGCGCGGTTTCGATCCAGGTATTCGAGAATTCGATAAGCGTTGGGCGCGTCCATCGCGACGAGATTCACCGGAATCATCCAGTCGCTCATAACGCGCGGATGTTTCTGGAACATGTAGAAATAGTCCGCGCCGTAGACGCGAGCCCGGCGAATGATGTTGCCAGCCGGATATGGCAAGTGATCATGCCAGGCGTGAGCCTTGGGGTGATACAGCACCCTGTAGCCCTTTTCGTGAAGACGAAGGCCGAGTTCGGTATCCTCGCTCAGCTTGTAGGTGGTATCGAAAGAACCAGCTTCCAGAACAGCTGAACGGCGGATGCTCAGGTTGCAGGTGATGAAATGCGAGTAGCCGTAAGGGCATCCCTCTTCCATGGCGACTTGCGGGAACATGAAAGGCTCGACGCAGAAAAAGTGCGATAGCGCCCGTTTCCGCGCCTCGGCGGGAGGGTATTCGAAGTTTCCGAGAACGGCCCATTTCCCCGGCGAATACTTGCGGTGAGCCTGAAGGTGCTCCGCAAGAGCGTCGTTTTGCAAAATGGTGTCGTCGTTCATGATGAGCAGGTACTCGCCAATGGCGTGGTTGACCCCGTTGCGGCGTGCAGCGCCCGTCCCCGAGTTCTTCTGACGCAGATATCGGAAGCGGAATCCAGCTTGATAAGAACTCAGCGCTTCTTCGGTGCCGTCGGAAGAGCCATCGTCAATCACGATGACTTCGAAGTCCGCTGCGGGCAAGGTCTGCGCTTCGAGAGCGGCCAGACACTTCTTCAGAATGGGCAGCCGGTTGAAAGTTGGGACAATCAGCGAAAAAATCGGCGTGCCGGCATTACCCCGCACCAGCGGAGCCGCCTCCTGCACTTCCGTAGCGATCCGGCGGCTCGCGCACATTCGTGCCGCCTCCGCACAGCGCTCGGCGAGACCATGCTCGCCCAGCCGCCGGTAGCAGGTCGCGAGAAGAGTTAGAATTCCGGAAAGAAATCCTGCGCGCTCGATCGCCCCTCGCATTCTTCCGAAGACGTGGCGTACTTGTTCGAGCGCCTTCTGAAATTCGCCACCATACAGGAGCTGTGCGGCAAACCTCACGTAAGAGTCGAGCTGGGCAAATCTGAGTTCCGAACCTGACTTCTGGCCCAGTAATCCTTTGCAGGGTTCGTTGATCCACCAGATCGAGAACGGGCCGTCCGCGAGTGGCTTGGCATTTCCGCAACGCAGTTGCTGAAGTCCCGCCACAAGCTGATCCCGCTGGGTTTCCGAGGATTGTTCTAAATCGATGTGGTGACGTCCTTTCTCGGCGACGGCATCCCTGAGTTGCTGGTCACCCTGAAGTCGCAGAATGGCGGCGGCGAAATCCTCTGGCGAATCCGCACATACAATCCCGGTTCCTTCGTCCAGTCCACTCGCTTGAAGTCCGGCCGTCGTGACCACGCCGGGAACCCCGTTCGCGACCATACTAAGGATGCTTTCGGCTTGAACGGAAAAGCGGAGCGGCGAAATGAACAATCGGGCGCTTCCCAGCAATCGAAATACGTCCCGCATTCCCGAATAAGTCCGTCCAGCAAGCAAAGGCCGCAGCGCCGCGGGAACGTTATCAAGAGCAAGCGATAAGTGAAGAGCACCGCTACGTTCCAGGGTTGGCCACACACACTTCATGAACCACTCAAAACCCTCCGCGCATCCTTGATTCTCAAGGTCGCCGGCGAAAAGTATGCCTTTGCGCTGGCCTTGGTTCCCATCGGCCTTCGCATAACCCGTGTGTGGAATGCGGACAACATTCCAGTCAGGGTAGTCCTGGCGAAGCTGACGGACATCGAATGCGTTTGCCAGGAACATGGAATCGGCGCGTTCGAAGGCTTCGATCTCGCGCTGAGAAAAATCGTTCGCCCATTCCAAGTCTTCGATTGTGCCGGTCATTTCCGCTTGGCGCCGAAGGGCTCTTCCAGAAAGGGCGTCGGCGAGAATCGCGATGCGAGTATCCGGTGAGCATCTGCGAATATCGTCGAGGTACTGCTCTGCTACGGAAACTCCTGCGCTGAAGCTTTGAGACAGGATGGCGATCTCGAAACGATTCTCGGATAAAACCTTCTCCAGAGACCAACCCGACCGCTGGACCTCCGCCCCCAATTGCTGTAATCGCGGGACGTCCCCCGCGTAGCATTGAATTCCGAGTTTCACTAAACCTTTTTCATAGTGATCCCGGTTTACCGGGTCGCGCGCGATGAACGTCACCGCGTGTCCGAGCTCGCGAAGTCCCGTGAGAACCTGGAGGAGGAGACGATCGAGCGCGGCCGCCCGGTGATGAGGAAATGTCTCGTGCACCACGAGAATCCGGGCAGGTTCCGACGGAACAGGATCGGACGAATCCGAGGAAGGCAAGCAATGGGAGGATTCATCTGCAGGCGATGGGCACGGTTGCCCATGCAGCAGCTGGCGAACGGCCGACTGGGTTTCCAAAGGCTGAAAGGGCAGAGCCTTCTCAATCCACGACCTCGCTTCGACCCGGTCCCCTGACTTCCAAAGCAGCAATCCGAGGTTCAGTTGCGCCTGGTAATTAGCCGGATCCATGGCGACCGACTTCGAATAGCCCCGTTTCGCCTCCTCAGAGTTTCCCCGGACAAACTGCAAGGTCGCCCAATCGTTCCAAAGTTCACTCGTAGGGTGTTCTTTCAGGAGTCCATCCAGAACGCTGAGACCATCGTCCGAAGCTTCGCCAAGCGCCCGATCTTTTTCTAGTTTTCCCACGAGAATCATGACCCTCTTGGGAACGGGTGCAATTTAATGACCTCATCTGGCTCTAATAGATTTCGGACTTGGGCAGAGATCAGGCGAATATCCCAGCCAGGCGCCGGATTTCTTTGGATTCGCTTAGAGAGACTGCGTCGCAGGGCTGACTGCGGAAGCTCTTACCACCACGCGCTGCCCGCCGAAGGCTGCTTGTCCAAAAGCATCGTCAGAAGCGCCATCCGCACGTAGATCCCATTCATCGCCTGGCGGAAATACATGGCTCGAGGATCCGCGTCCACCGACTTGTCTAATTCCACTGTGCGCGGTAACGGATGCAGGATGAGAGCATCCGCCTTCATACGCTGCACCACTTTCGAATCGATGGCATAACGCCAGACGCCGTCAACCTCCCGAATTCTTTCGGGACGGATTCGAGTCTGGTACACGACATCCACTTCGCCAAGCACTCGGTCGATGTCCGATTCCAGTTCGTAACGAACCCCATGCTCGTCGAGATACTCAAGGATGTCCGCTTTCATCTGCAGTTGCGGCGGACTTACAAAGAAGATTTTTATCCTCTCAAACTTGGCCAGCAGATAGGCCAGCGACCGCGCCGTGCGCCCCCTGTCTAACTCGCCAATCATAGCCACGCTCAAGCCGTCCAGAGGCCGCTGCCGGTAGATTGTGTATAAGTCGAGCAAGGCCTGCGTCGGATGCTGCCCGCCATTGCCATCCCCCGCATTGATCACCGGCACAGCAGAGATTTCCGCCGCCCTTCGGGCCCCGTCCTCCGCGGAATGCCGGATCACAATCACATCTGAATAGCCGCTGATAATCCGGATTGAGTCTTCGACCTGCTCCCCTTCGATCTCCGATGAAAACGCGCCTGCATTCTCCGTCGACAACACTCGCCCGCCCAACCGGTGCATGGCCGCTTCAAACGAGAACCGCGTGCGTGTGGAAGGTGCATAGAAAAGTGTCGTCAGGATGCGGTTCTGGTAGTCGAGCGTACCCCCGCGCGCCACCACGCGTTCCATGCCGCGGGACCGTTCAAACAGTTCCATCAGCAAAGGAACGGTGAACTGTTGCGATTCGACAACATGTCTCAACGTGGGACCGCTTCGGGGCGCGGGCTCCGCGGACCTGGCGGAAGCTTGCACCGGCAGCGGCTTAACCCGTTTGAAAGCGAATATCGTCGACTCTGGCACTAGCGTCCTCCCACCGGAAGTTCGATTTCTTTCTGCGCTACATCGGTCCTGTGCTCGATTTCCGCAGCGACGGGATGGAGAAAGGTGTGTGTGCCCACCGATGCGCCGCCCTCAATCCCAACGACCGCTGCGCGCAGATTCTCGCACGAAGTAATGATTGCTTCCTTCCCGCCGCCGCGCAGAAACCGCAATACCGATTCGATTTTCGGCCCCATGTTCCCAGCCGGGAATTGTCCAGCCCGCGCATACTCTTCCAATTCCGCCGAGCCTACTTGCCGAAGCGGCCGCTGCGTCGGCTTTTTGTAGTCGAGATACACATAATCGGTATCGGTGGAAATAACAAACAGATCCACGCCGAGGCGCAACGCGAGCCACGCCGACGCACGATCCTTGTCAATCACCGCTTCGACGCCCTCGAATCCTTCGTTCTTTCTCACAACGGGGATTCCTCCGCCTCCGCAAGCAATCACCAGCGCTCCAAGCCCAACCATGTCCCGAATAACGTCGAGTTCGACAATGTCAACCGGCTCGGGCGAGGGAACCACGCGACGGTATCCTCGGACTGCATCTTCGGCAATCTCCCATCCGAAGATGCGCCTGCGTTCCTGGGCGTCAGCGAGCGAATAGAAAGGACCAATCGGTTTGCTGGGATGCTGCATCGAAGCGTCGTCTGCCGCGACTACACACTGGGTCACGACCGTCGCTACAGGTACATGCAGATCGGCCCGCTTCAACTCATTTTCCAGCGCTTGCTGCAGAAGATATCCGATCTCGCCTTGCGTAGAAGCGCCGCAAACGTCCAAGGGGAGGCCCGGGACCTGATTCGCGGCCCGCTCCGAGCGCAGAAGTGCAGCTCCAACTTGCGGTCCGTTGCCATGCGTCAGCACGATTTGATATCCGGAGCGGATCAGCCCCACGATCTGAACAGCGGTTCGTTCGACATTGGCGCGTTGCTCCGCAATCGTTCCTTTTTCACCCGCGCGAATCAGCGAGTTTCCGCCCACGGCCAGGAGCATCGTCTTCATAAAGGAATTCCGCACCCTCTTCAACGATCCGGTAGCGTTGCCATCCCGGGAGAGACAAGGGATCTGCGCTCCCCCCGATATGCAGGCCTTTTGTCCCGCCCAGGATGACAATTCGATCTGCGCCTAGATGTGCGCCAACTCTCGCAACTCCACCAGCCCCGGTAGTTTGATGAATTCGCCTTTCATCAATTCCAGCATGATCGCTTTCTGCGAGTGCAGCCGGTTCTCCGCCTGCTGGAATACCAGCGATCGCGGTGAATCGATCACCTCATTGGTCACTTCGTCGCCGCGATGCGCGGGCAGGCAATGCAAGAAGATCGCATCCCGTTTTGCCCGCCGGAACAAAGTCTCATCGACCTGGTAGGGCATGAAAATGTGCCGCCGCTCCTCTGCTTCGCCCTCTTTGCCCATGCTCGCCCAGATGTCTGTGTAGATGACATCCGCGCCCGAGGCCGCTTCGTCGGGATCATTTGTCACGGTGCAGGAGCCGCCCGTCTCTGCACCCCGTTCGCGGGCCCAGTCGACCGAAGCCTCGTCAAGCTCGTATCCCGGAGGCGTAGCCAGCCAAACGTGCGCGCCTACCTGCGCCCCCGCAAACATGAGCGATCGTGCCACGTTATTGCCGTCGCCCAGGAAAACTACTTTCAAACCGTCCAGGTGACCTTTGGCCTCCCACATCGTCATGAAATCTGCGATCGCCTGGCACGGGTGGCTGTAGTCGGTGAGCCCGTTGATGACAGGAACGCTCGCGTATTTCGCCATCTGCTCCACCACCTCGTGCGAAAACGTGCGGATCATGATGCCCTGCACCATGCGCTCCAGGTTCTTCGCCACGTCATAGACCGACTCACGCTTGCCGAGATTGATTTCCGCCGGAGAGAGATAGAGCGAGAATCCGCCTAGTTGCTGTATGCCGACGTCAAAAGTCACCCGCGTGCGCAACGAAGGCTTCTCGAAGATCATGGCCAGAGTCTCGCCCCGTAGGGCGCGGCCATAGGCGCTCGGATGGGCCTTCACTTGACGCGCCAGCGCGAGCAGGTACTGCATGTCCGAAGGCGACAAGTCTCGAATCGAGAGAAAGTCTTTCAGCTTGCCGTTGCCATTCATCGTCCACCTCCCGCCAGCGCTGGCTCGTGCTCGCGCGCGAACTGGGCAAGCATTTCGGCCAAGCCCGGCTTTGTCAATTCTTCGACTTCATAGGTCACGCGCAGATTGGGGCGGTCGATTTTGATCACTCGCGCCAGGTCAATCGGCGTTGCGATCAGCACCAGATCGCACGGCGTCCGGTGGATCGTCTCCTCCAGTTCGTGCCTTTGCAGCGCGCTGTAACCCATCGCGGGCAAAAGATTTGTCAGGTGCCGGTAGCGATCGTACGTGCCGCGGATCGATCCCACCGCGTAGGGTCGCGGGTCCACCAGTTCCGCCGCTCGGCATTGCCGCGCCGCAACCACCCCTGCCCCGTAAGGCATCTCGCCGTGAGTCAGCGTGGGGCCGTCTTCGACCACGAGCACGCGCTGCCCTTTCACCAGACTCGGTTCGCGCACCGAGACGCGGCACGCCATTTCAAAAACGGCCGCCTTGGGATTGTGAAGTTGGATGTTTTCGCGGACCGTCTCCACGTCGCGCTGCTCGGCCGTATCAACTTTGTTGATGACGACCGCATCCGCGCGCCGCAGATTCACTTCTCCGGGGAAATACGCCAGTTCATGCCCCGGACGGTGGGGGTCCACTACTACGATTTCTAAATCGGAGGCATAAAAAGGAGTGTCGTTATTGCCGCCGTCCCACAAGATGACGTCTGCTTCGTTCTCCGCCTGCCGAAGAATTCTCTCGTAGTCCACCCCCGCATACACCACGGTGCCCTGGCTGATATGCGGCTCGTACTCCTCGCGTTCCTCGATCGTGCATTGCTGCAGGTCGAGATCTTCCATGGTGGCGAAGCGCTGCACTGCTTGCGCCGCAAGATCTCCATAAGGCATGGGGTGCCGGATGACCACGGGCTTTCTGCCCTGGCGATGCAACTCGGTCGCGACCAGGCGTGACACCGGGCTCTTGCCGCATCCGGTTCGCACGGCGCAAACCGAGATCACCGGAACCGACGACTTGATCTGCGTGTGCTCGGTTCCGAGCAGCCAGAAATCGGCGTCCGCGGCTACCGCCCGCGAACCAAGATGCATCAGGTTCTGGTGAGAGACATCGCTATAGGAAAACACGACCGCGTCAATCTTCTGTTCGGCAATCAGGCGCTCCAGATCCTTTTCTTCGAAGATCGGAATGCCCTCCGGATACAAGCGTCCGGCAAGTTCCGGTGGATAGCGGCGCCCTGCGATGTCGGGAATTTGAGTGGCGGTGAAGGCAACTACGTGGTAATCGGGGTTATTGCGAAACAAGACGTTGAAGTTGTGGAAGTCCCTGCCTGCGGCTCCTAGAATCAAAACTCTCCTCATAGAGTATCCCTCCACTGAAGATTGTTTACTTTCTATTTTCTCGCTGAGTGGCCGTGGCGGCTGTACCGTTTGTCACAAGCAAAGGTGACTTATTGGCCAAGAAACCCAAGTTCTTTCCGGGATGGGAGTGCGGGAACCTGGTCGTGGGGTGGTAAGGGCACCGGGGTGGTAATGGACGTGGGGGAGGGCGTCCCCCCTCGAGCCTGCCCCGAGCGGAGGCGAAGGCTCCATGGCGAGCGCAGTTCGGCGCCCTCTATTCCCGAGCCCGGTTCTTAATCCAGATCGGAGATCCCATAAACCCAAACGCCTCCCGAATCTGATTCTCAAGAAATCGCTGATAGGAGAAATGCAGCTTCACGGCGCGGTCGGTGAACAAAACAAACATCGGGGGCGCCACTCCCGCCTGCGTCATGTACAGAATTTTCACGCGCTTGCTCATCGGAACCGACGCCCGCTCAAAGTCCACCGTCCTCAGAAAGCGGTTCATCTCGCCGGTTGTCACGCGCTTGCGGCGCTCGGCGGCGACCTTCTCGATCAAAGGAAGAATTTTCTCCGTCCCCTTGCCCGTGTGGGCCGAAATAAACAGCACCGGAGCGTAGCTCAGAAACTTAAGCCCATAACGCAGCCGTTCCTCATAAAGGGCGCGATCCTGTGGACGTTTTGAATCCTGAATCCGCGCCGTTCGCGACTGGCTGATCGCCCTCTTCTCACCGCTTGCCACCAGATCCCACTTATTGACCACGATAATCACCGAGCGGCCGCTCTCGTGCGCATAGCCCGCAATGCTCGCGTCCAGGTCGCTCACGCCCTCGGTCGCGTCGACCATGAAAAGCACGATGTCGGCATCTTCAATATTCTTCCGCGCCATCACGACGGAGAGTTTCTCCGCCATCAGGTGGGTCTTGCCTTTGCGGCGGATGCCCGCCGTATCAATGAACCGAATCGTGCGTCCCTTATAGCGTATGGCCTCATCAATCGAATCGCGCGTCGTCCCGGCAATCGGCGAGACGATCGCGCGGTCGATTCCAGTCAATTGATTCAGCAAAGTTGATTTGCCGACATTCGGATGCCCCACGATGGCGACCTTGATTTCATGCGGTTCTTCGGGAACTGGCGTCTCTTCCTCTGCGCCGTCCGCCGTCACTTCCGTGTCCTCTGCGATTGCTTTGGTTTTTGCAGGCAGCACGAGAAGGATCGCGTCCAGAAGGTCGTCGATGCCGCGTCCATGCTCCGCTGAGATCGGAAACAAGTTCCGCATGCCCAGCGAATGAAATTCGCCCAGCAAAGAATCCTGCTTGTCGGTATCCATCTTATTGACGGCGAGAAACAGTGGCTTGCCCGTTCGCGCCAGCAGACGAGCCAGTTCGCGATCAGGACCCGCGATCTCGGTGCGCGCATCGACCACCATGACGATGGCTGCCGCTTCTTCGAACGCAACCTTAGCCTGTCGGAAAATCTCCGACGGGATGAAATCCTTGTCGTCTGGGATGATGCCGCCTGTATCTACGACGCGAAATTCGTGCCCGAGCCATTCCGCCTCGCCATAGAGGCGGTCGCGCGTAATGCCCGGCTCATCGCCGACGATCGCGCGACGCGACCCGGTAAGCCGGTTGAACAGAGTCGATTTGCCGACGTTCGGGCGTCCGACGATGGCGACGAGTGGTAACTGCTTTTTCTTGCTCAAAGCGTTCCTTGAATCGGAGTCGAAAATGTCATGGGATTCGAAGCTCGTGTGGTGAGGGGCTTTGCCCCATCAAAGATATTGCTAAACAACCGGCAACTAGCGACTGTTAGCTATTATAGAGACTCCGTGCCGTCCTCATCCCATCCCGTAACTCCCGCAGCCGGATTCTCCCTCTACCAGTTCTTCGCGCCCGGAGGCTTGCTCTCGAAAACCCACCCCGCCTATGAGTTTCGGCGCGGTCAACTGGAAATGGCTCAGGCTGTCGAAGAAGCGCTGGAACAAAGGCGTCACCTGATCGTCGAAGCCGGCACAGGTACCGGCAAAACACTTGCTTACCTGCTGCCCGTGATCCGTTCCGGCAAGCGCGTCATCATTTCCACAGGCACCAAAAATTTGCAGGAACAGCTTTTCTACAAAGACGTTCCCGCGCTTGAACTTGCCCTCTTTCCGGATGGCGACCGCAAACTGAGCGTCTGCTACATGAAGGGCCGCAACAATTATCTCTGCCGCAAAAAACTGATCGACCTCACCGACCAGCCCGTGCTCAGCGGGCTGGAAGAGATTGAGCACTACCGCGCCATTGCCGCCTGGGAGAAAACAACCCAGTCCGGCGATCGCGCCGAACTCGCCGAACTGCCTGAGACGAGCACTCTCTGGCCGAAGCTCGACGCCAGGTCCGACACTTGCCTCGGCCAGAAATGTAAGGAATACGACCGCTGCTTCATCACCGAAATGCGGCGGCGCGCGGCCGAGAGCGACATTATCATCGTCAACCACCATCTGTTTTTCGCTGACCTCTCCATCAAGCTCGAAGCCGAAGGCGCTTCCGACGCCGGCGTGCTTCCCGATTGCGGAGCGGTCATCTTCGACGAGGCGCACGAACTCGAAGACATCGCCGGCAACTACTTTGGAATTTCCGTCAGCAACCTGCGCATGGACGAGCTCACGCGAGATGTGGAACACATGTTGCAGCACGAGAAACTCTACACGCCCCAGATGTCGGGAGCGATTCAGTCGGTGCGCGAGCGCTCGCAACTGTTCTTTTCGCTGCTTCCCGCGCATGACGGGCGCTTTGCTTTCGATTCCCGCCGCGAGTTTTTAGAAGAAAACGGCGACGAATTTATCGCGCTCAATCAATCGCTCTATCGGCTGGGCGCGGAGTTGGAGCAGCTTCCGCAAAAGCCGGAAGAGTTTTTTTCGCTGGTGCGCCGTGGACAGCAGTTGCAAGTGCAACTTCAATTCGTGATGGAGAATGAAGACCCCAATACCGTCTTCTGGATCGAGCGCCGCGGATTTCGTGGTCCTTCAGGCTCGCGGCGTAAACCATCGTCTGAGGCATCCGCCGGAGGAAGAACGAATGTTTATCTGCAAGCCACTCCCATTGAAGTCGGCCAGATCCTGCGCGAATGCTTGTGGTCAAAACTCGAAGCTTCCGTACTCACCTCGGCGACCCTCGCCGTCGGCGGCGGTTTCGATTACATCCGCCAGCGCCTCGGCCTCGATCACGCCCGCGAATTGATCGTCGCCTCGCACTTCGATTACGAAAGCCAGGCGATTCTCTATGTACCGCCAAACCTGCCCGACCCGCGCACTCCGCAATTCGCAGCCGAGGCCACCAGCGTAATCAAGCGCCTGCTCGAAATTACTCGCGGACGCGCCTTCGTACTGTTCACCAGCTACGCGCAGATGAATGAAATCTACGATCGCTTGCTCGGCCTTCTGCAATATCCCATGCTCAAGCAAGGCGATGCTCCGAAATCGGCGCTGCTGGAGGAGTTTCGGCTCACACCCAACGCCGTGTTGTTCGGCACGTCTTCCTTCTGGCAGGGCGTGGACGTTCAGGGCGAGCAGTTGAGCTGCGTGATAATCGATCGCTTGCCGTTTGCCGTGCCCAGCGATCCGGTAGTTGCCGCCAGGGTCAAAGCCATCGACGCGGGAGGCGGCAACGCCTTCTTCGAATACCAGGTGCCGAGCGCAGTCATCACGCTGAAGCAAGGATTTGGAAGATTGATTCGCTCCCTGCACGACCGCGGATTGCTGGCGCTGCTCGATAACCGGATCTTGAAGAAGCAATACGGGCGGGTATTTGTAGAAAGTCTGCCGCGCTACAGCCGCACGACGGACCTGAAGAAGGTAGAGGAATTCTTCGGCATTTAGTTTCGTGCGAGCGTTCCTGTGACCTGGCCCGCAAACAACGATTGGATCTTGGCTTAAGTAAAGACTTTGAAGATGCGCGGTTCTCGAGAAAACAAGGGTGCCCGTAACGAGTGGGAGCGCCGCTTTCTTCTCGCTCGCTTTCCGGACGACGCCAACATCACGCGAGTTCGGCACATTGTCGACCGCTATATCGACGGCACGTGTCTGCGCCTGCGCCGGCAAAATGAGAAAGAACTGGATGAATTCAAACTCACCCAAAAAATCCCCGAAACTAAGGCTGGAGCGCGACAAGGTTTGATCACTACGATGTACTTGACCGAGCAGGAATTCTGCGTTCTGGAGAAGCTGCCAGCCAGACTGCTGACGAAGAAGCGTTACAGCGTGCCGCCATTTGGGATTGACATTTTCGAAGGCGAGTTGCGTGGTCTTGTGCTTGCCGAAGCCGAGTTTAGCTGCGCGGAAGAGGCATCGAGACTGGCGCTTCCATCTTTCATCGTGCACGAAGTAACCGACGATGTCCGATTCACCGGAGGCGAATTGGTTCGAGCATCGCGGCTGGATCTCGAAAAATGGCTCGATGAATTCCGAATAAAGCTTTGAGACTTGGAACAGACGGGCGACAACGCCCGTCTCTCCATATTTGTCTTCTTACTCTGCGACCGCTTCCTTGTCGACTAAGACTTTCAAATGCGTGGTCACATCCTTGTGCAACTTGACAGGAATGATGAACTCGCCAATCGTCTTGAGCGGCTCGTGCAGTTGGATCTTCCGGCGATCGATATGGAAACTCTTCTTCTCCAAGGCTTCGGCAATGTCACCCGCCGTCACCGATCCAAACAGCTGATCGCCTTCGCCGGACTTGCGCAGGAATTTCACTTCGAGGCCGTCAAACTGTTTCGCCAATTCCTCGGCTTCTGTCTTTTCCTTGGCGGAGCGTCGGACGGCGGCGGCCTTCATCTGCTCGATGACCGTCTTGTTGGCAATTGTCGCTTCAATCGCAAGTTTCTTGGGCAGAAGAAAGTTCCGCCCGTACCCCTCGGCGACCTTCACCACTTCGCCGCGGTTGCCCAGCTTGGGCACATCTTCTTTCAAAATGACTTCCATGATAGCTCCTGGTTTCTAGCTGTTCGCTTCGAGCTAACCGAGGCTTCCACCCTTTTTGCCAAGGGCTGGAAGCCAGGAGCTAGAAGCTACTTTTCTACTGCGCGCGTCCGGCGAACGGCAGCAAAGCGATGTTCCGCGCCTGCTTGATCGCCCGCGACAAACGGCGCTGGTGCGGCGTGCATACTCCGGTCAGGCGTCGCGGCGTGATCTTGCCGCTTTCCGCCACGAACTGCGCCAGCAGACGCACGTCCTTGTAATTGACCGCTTCGATCTTTTCGACGCAGAATTTGCAAACCTTCTTGCGCCGGAAGAACTTACGGCCGCCTTCGCGCGGGCCTCCAGGGCCTCCGCCGGGACGCGGGCCACGGGGTGGACCGCTGCGCTCGGGCCGATCGCCGTGGCTGGATCCCGACGGCGCGCTTGGTGCTTTTGTTTCTTCTGCCATAGTGCTCCTGCTTTCTAAGAATTCGCCTGTGTGGTGGCGGGACTAGACCCCGCTTTTGTGGGCGGATGGGGCACGGTCAAAGCCGCGCCTTTCCCGACGCCAATCCTGATTAAACCGTCGTCGCCGCCGGCGCTTCCGGCGCTGCTTCTGCAGTGGCTGGCGTCACCGGAGAAGCCGGAGCGACCGGCGCCGCCGCGGCCGCAACCGGGTGTGCGCTCACTTTCTTTTTTGCATCGCGCAGCTTCTTCACCTTGTCCAGACGCTTCAACTCTTCGTCGGTGCGCACGGTGAGGAACTTGATCACCGGTTCGGTGACACGCAAGCGGCGTTCAACTTCGTGCACCACCGCTCCGGTGGCCTCGATCATCATCAGCACAAAGATGCCGTCGTTAAATTTGCCCACCCTGTAGGCGAGACGGCGCTTGCCCCAGATCTCGCTCTTCGTGGTTCCAGCCGCCGCGGTCACGGAAGACTCCAGCGTCGAAATCAGCTTATTTAAATCCTCTTCCACCATGTCGGGGCGGACGATAAACATCAATTCATAGCTGCGATTCATTCGTTATCTCCAAATTCTTTGCTGCATCAGGTTCGTGTGGGAACGGGGCTTAGCCCCATTCTGGCAGGGCGAAATCCCGCCACTCCACCGATACCTATTGCGGTTCTTCTCCCGCTTCATTCTTGCGATTAAACCGGTTCATCGCCGCCGCAGGTCCTTCTTTTACAATCACCTCTACCGCCTGCACTGCCGTGTCGAGAACCTCATCCACAACTTTTTCCTGCGCCTTGCGAAACGGCGTCAGCACAAACTTCACGCCGTCCTCTACTTTTCGATCGGGCGCAATTCCCAGCCGAATCCGCAGGAACTCGTCTGTGCCCAGCGCTCCCAAAATCGAGCCCATCCCGTTGTGACCCGCTGATCTTCCCCGCTGCCGGATGCGAATCGCGCCCAGCGGCAAGTCAAGCTCGTCGTAAATCACAATCAGGTCTCGCGTTACATCCACCTGATGTTCATCGACCAGTTCCCGCACCGAAAGCCCACTCAGGTTCATGTAGGTTTCCGGCTTCGCCAGCACCGCTGGCTCTCCGGCTACCGTTGCCCGCGCGGTCAGCGCCCGGCATTGTCGATTCCTGACTTCGATCCCGAGGTTGTTGGCGATTCGATCAATCGTCAAAAATCCGAGATTGTGCGGCGTGAACTGGTACTCGATTCCAGGATTGCCTAAACCGACGATCAGTTTCACGCGTATTCGCTCGTCGCTATTCGCTCCTCGCCCTTGGTTTTTGCCAGGAGCAAGTCGCTAGCAGCCGGCAGCTACTTCTTCTCCTTCTTTTCGGCCTTCTCGGGCTTCGCCTTACCCTTGGCATCGCCTTCGGCCTCGCCCTCACCCTCGACTTCCTGCTTGCCCTTCTTAATGACTTCAGGTTCAGCCGGAGTCGCCGTCGCATCCGCCGCCACTGCTTCCGGCGTCGCCACCACTTCTTCTTTCACCGTGGTGATATGCGCAATCATGTTGTTCGCTTCGGTCAAGAACTTCAGCTTCTCGTTGCGCGGGAGGTCTTTTACGCGCACTTCGACGCCGAATACAAGATGGCTGATATCCACTTCGATATTTTTAGGAATATCTGCCGGCAAGCACTCGATTTCGATTTCACGCAGAAGTTGCTCGAGAATTCCGCCTTCGGTCTTCACGCCCGCTGCCTCGCCCTTCAGCACGACCGGAACCGTGACGGTCAGCTTCTTATCCATCGCGATGCGTTTCAAATCGACGTGGAGCAGCGTCCCCTTGATGGGCTCGAACTGCCAGTCGACGATCATGGCCTTCACCTTATCGCTGTCGAGCGCCAGATCGAAAATCGTGTTGTGCCCGCTTTCCGACTTCAAAATGCGCAGCACCTGCCGCGGATCGACCGCAACAGAGGCCGCGTCTTTGCCGGCTCCATAAACTACTGCTGGTATCTTTCCGCTCACACGAATGCGCCGTGAGGCGTTCTTGGTGCCAGGTTCGCGTTTCTGCGCTTCCAGAATGCTGATGTCCGTCGCTGTCGCCATAATTCCGTTTCCGTCCTTCGCTATGTCGCTGTTCGTGGTTCGCGTCCGACTGTTCGCAATCCCTCTCCGTCAAGGGCAAATAGCGAACGGCTAACGACGAACGACGTTGTTCTAAATAAAAAGTCTGCTCACGGATGTTTCTTCGTGAATCGACTGAATCGCTCTTCCAATCAGTCCCGCAATCGAAAGCACCTTGATCTTCGAAACCTGCTTCGCCTCGGCCGACAGCGGAATCGTATTCGTCACTACCACCTCGGTGATCGGTGAGTTCATCAAATTTTCCACCGCCGCTCCGGAAAGCACCGGATGCGAGCAACACGCATAAATCGTCTTCGCCCCGTTGTTCACCAGCGCTTGCGCTACTTTCACCAGCGTTCCCGCTGTGTCGATCAGGTCGTCGATGATCAGACAAGTCCTGCCATTCACGTCGCCGATCACGTGCATCACTTCCGCTACGTTCATCTCGACGCGCCGTTTATCCACGATCGCCAGCGCCGCATCCACTTTTTTTGCGAAGAAGCGCGCCCGCTCCACACCACCCGCATCCGGCGAAACCACGGTAAGATCCGGCAGGCTCAATTTCCTGAAGTAATCCACCAGCACCGGCGATGCGAACAAGTGATCCACCGGAATATTAAAAAATCCCTGCAACTGCGGCGCATGCAAATCGACTACCAGAGCCCGATCCGCGCCCGCCGTCGTCAGCAGATCGGCCACCAGCTTCGACGAAATCGGCACCCGCGGCTTGTCTTTCCGATCCTGCCGCGCATATCCGTAATAAGGAATCACCGCGGTGATGCGCCGCGCCGAGGCTCGCTTGAGCGCATCCATCATCAACAGCAGTTCCATCAGATGCATGTCCACCGGCTGGCAGGTGGGCTGCATTACGAACACATCGGCCCCGCGCACGTTCTCCTGGATCTGCACGTACGCTTCGCCGTCCTTGAAGCGCGTCACCAGGGCCTGTCCCCGCGTCAGCCCTAGAAACTGGCAAACCTCATCGCACAGCGCCTCGTTGGCGGTTCCGCAGAACACCTTGAACCGGTCGTCGACCCGCGCACGTTGCGGCTTGCGCTCTGTTTTCTCGTCCGTCGTCGGCTTTTTTTCCGCGCTCGTCTTTTCTACGGTCGTCTTGTCGGCAGTCGTGGTTGCAACTGTGGCCATAGTTGAGGTCTCAAGTGGTCGGTGTTAGGTCTCAGCGAACAGATGCCAGGTCTTGCGAGACCTGACACCTAAGAACCAAGACCTGCTTTTCTGGCTGGGCCGCTAGGATTCGAACCTAGACAAAGTGCTCCAAAGGCACTTGACCTACCATTAGTCGACGGCCCAATAGAACGATCGGCTGATTGCTTCCGCAATTGTCGTTCAAAACAACCTGTTCAACAATCGAAAATCAATCAAAAATTCTTTTCCAATACTGCGAGCGCGTCAACGTGCGAGTCGCCTTCGCCTTCAGCCCCTGCTTGCGCAGACGCTCTGCTGCCAAGGCAGCTTCCGCGGGCGACCGAAAAAGCCCGTACAGGGTTGAACCCGATCCGGAGAGCGAAGCGTATCTCGACCCTGCGCGCTTGAGCGCGCCTTTGATGTCACGCAATTCGGGATATTGAGGAAAGACGACTCTCTCAAAGTCGTTTTCAATCCCGGTACGGACTAGGTCGAGAAGCAATTTCTCGCCCCGGCTCCCGCCTTTTGCGGAAGCACCGGTGTTGGGTGAACCACTGCTTAGACTACAAAGCCACGCCGAAACCGCGCAGCCAACCTCAAACAGTCTATCGGACGATACAGCGCTAGTCAATTCCGATTGCTGCACGAGCGCATCCCAATCCGCAAACGCACGCGGCGTGGAGACGCCAACTTCCGGAGTTACGACGACCATCGGCAGCGAAGGCAAATCCGGGAGAGGATAAGCTTCCTCTCCACGGCTCACTCCCAACGTTGTTCCGCCGACCAGAAACAGGGGCAAGTCCGAGCCAATCTCGGCTGCAATCCGCAGCCGCGTTGCGCCTGACAGGCTCTTTCTGAGCGCGCGCTCCAACCCGATCATGGTTGCTACCGCATTCGACGACGCTGCACCTAATCCTCCTTGCACTGGGAGGCGTTTCTCGATCTCAATGCGGACTCGGCCCTTCGCGCCTGCTTCCTTCATCACGCGATCAGCCATGCGCCAACAAGTGTTGGATGAATCGAGCGGAACCCGCGGGTCCTTATTACTGCACACAATCTCGATGCCATTGCCGCGAACGACGCTCACGCGAATTACATCATGCAAAGCGATTGTCTGGTAGACCGTGCGCAGATCATGGAAACCGTCGGCGCGAGTTGTGCCGATGTAGAGTCCGAGATTGATCTTGGCAAAGGAACGAATCGTGGTGGTCATAGAACGAATCGCAGGAAGGGGAATTGTAAGCGATTTCTGCGCGTGTGGTGTGTCGATGGTCAACATCTGGGTTGAGCGGGGGCAGGCTTCGATGAGGAGCATCGAAGTGTCGTTATAATCGCTTAGCGCCGAGAACTCGCATGCCTTTGGTCACTTATCTCGAAGCCATTCGCCAGGGAATCTGGGAGGAGATGGAGCGCGATTCGACCGTCTTTTGTCTAGGCGAAGACATCGGCATCTACGGAGGGGCTTTTAAAGTCACGGACGGATTCATCGACCGCTTCGGACCGGAGCGCGTCATCGACACGCCCATCGCCGAGTCTGCCATCGTTGGCGCAGCCTTCGGCGCCGCGCTCACCGGCCTCCGCCCCGTCGCCGAGTTTCAGTTCATGGACTTCATCGGCTGCGCCTTCAATCAAATCGTCAACATGGCCGCCAAATCCCACTATCGCTGGGGAGCCCCTGCTCCCATCGTGATTCGCGGACCGAGCGGGGGCAACGTACACGGCGGTCCGTTCCACTCGCAGAATCCGGAAATGTGGTTCGTGCACGCGCCCGGCCTCAAAGTCGTCTGTCCGGCAACTGCCTATGACGCCAAAGGCTTGATAAAGGCCGCGATTCGCGACAACAATCCGGTCATTTTCTTCGAGCACAAGTATCTCTATCGCAGAATTAAAGAAGAAATTCCGGAAGGCGACTACGTGGTTCCTCTCGGCAAGGCTCGCGTGGCCCGCGAAGGCCGTCATCTCAGCGTGATCACCTATGCTGCCATGCTGTATGTTGCGCTCGAAGCCGCGGAAATCCTAAGTGAGGAAGGGATCGAAATCGAGATTTTGGACCTGCGCACGGTCTCGCCGCTTGACCGCGAAGCGATTGCCTCGACTGTGAAGAAGACCAACAAAGTCATCGTTCTTCATGAACATGCGCGCACTGGCGGACTCGCCGGAGAAATTTCCGCCATCATCAACGAAGAAGCATTCGACGATCTCGACGGTCCTATTGTGAGGCTGACTTCTCTCGACACGCCGGTTCCGTTTTCTCCGCCGCAGGAAGAGTTCTTTCTGCCCAAGGTTTCGGATCTGGTCCGTGAGGCGCGCCGCCTGCATGCCTATTAAGTCCAGGGGCGCGTGCTCGAATGTAGAATGAACTGTTCGTGTGACGGGGCTTTGCCCCGTCCAAGCCGAGAGCGAGCAATTGGCAGATTCCCCGGGGCTTTGAAATGCGCAATTTTATTCTGGGAACGGTCGTCACCATCCTGGTTTTACTGATCGTCAGTCTTGGTCTGGCCTTGCTGGGGTTCTTGCCGACGCGGGCCAACAGTGTCCCGCCGGAAATGGAACGCCACCTCGCCAATAGCGCGCTCGACAATTCCATCGATCGCCACGCTCCGCGAGTGAACAATCCGGTTCCTCCCACGGTGGAGAATCTGATTGCCGGCCTGAAACTCTACACCATGAATTGCGCCCTTTGCCACGGCGGCATCGATCGCCAGCCTTCCACTCTGGCAACATCGTTTTACCCTCCGCCGCCGAATCTCATTCTTCACCCGCCGGATGATGAGGAGTGGCACATCTTCTATTTGATTCACAACGGCATCCGCTATAGCGGCATGCCCGCCTGGGACAAGACGCTTTCCGATTCCGACATCTGGAAGCTCACCGCGTTCTTGACGCGCATCCATAAACTGCCCACGGCTGTGCAGGAGTATTGGAAGAATTCCAGCGGAGCGGACGCTCCCACCGCCGCCCACGAAACCGACGAGCACAAATAGAAGCGCCGTGTGGTAGTGGGGCTTCCCTCCGCCCCGACCAATCACAGTCACTTCGATAAAAATGATCTCTGGAATTATCCGGGATTGCTGAAGTTGATAGTAAGCTGTGTTTGCGTCGCGGCAGCGTGACCATTCAGTGTGTAGGGTTGAAAGCGCCACTGCTTGACCGCCGCGATGGCCGCTTGGCCCAGAACAAAGTAGCCGCGAACAATCTTCAGATCCTCGACGCTGCCATCGCGTGAAATCGTCGCCTGCAGCACCACCGGTCCGTGGAGTTTCTGCGCCAGCGCTGCCGGCGGATAGTCGGGGTTCACAGTATGAATCAGCAGAGCCCTCGCCGCTTCTTCGCTTAAGGCAACGGGTTCGCTGAAGGGCTGCGCCGCGGGTTGCGGCGGCGGCGCGGAGACCGGCATCATCTGCGCGGGATTCACCGCGACCACCACGGGCGGCGCGATAGGCGGCGAATCTTTCATGCTTTCTGGAATCGCCGCCTGCTGGTGTTGCATGGGCGGAACTTCGTGATGCTCAATCGTGGGTACGGGTAATGGAAAATCCGCGGCTTTGGATAACGACGGATGCTCGTCGGGGACCGAGGACTCGGTTGAAACCACTCCCAGCGCCGGTGCTTGGCCATTGGCACGGCTGGAACCTCGGTTGAAATACGCGTCCTGTTGCGCATCGGGAGCGGGAACCACCCCGGCATCATTCAAATTGAAAAACGCTGCCACCGATTCGCGGAAAATCTGCGACCGATCTTCGTGTGTTTGCGACAGGTATTGAATGGTCTCATGCGCTCTCCACGCGCAGAGTCCCGCCGTGATAACCAGCGCCGCCGCAAGAACCACGCGGAACATTGGCAAGGAGCTGCGGTGTTGGGGAGGCTCAGTTTGTTCGTCGGCCCCATTTTTGCTCATCGCCTCTTCGTCGGCGGCAGGTTCCTGTGCGGTTGCCGCGGCGAATACTGGCTGTTGGTTGCTTTGACTGCTCTCGGCCGGAGTCGATGCTTGAACTGCTTCAGCGTTGCTCTCGCGTGGAGGCGTCAACTCCTCGGCATCCCCGGTGTTCACAGGCTGCATCTGTTCGCATGCCTGCGACAGAACCGCCGCCGCCTGCTCGGCGGAGATAGGACGATAGATCAGATACTTGAGGCGGTTGTCGCGCATTTCCGCCGCCGAAGGTTCGCGGTCGACAACGGCGATCGCAACTGTTTCCCGGTTTGCCTCGGACTCGCGAGCGCGCCGCAACAGAAAGCTCGCTTCCGGTTGATCGGCCCAGTCCGCAATCACACACGAAAAAGGTTGCGTTTTCCCTTTCTCGATTGCGGAGAAAATATCGGGGCACACCTCAGCGCGAATCCCAGCACTGTAGCAGGCCGCCGACATGGCGGTATTCGTTTCGGAGTTCTTCGAGCACAACAAGGCGCGGAGGGCCATCGCGGCAGTAGATTATCCCGATTTTCGCCGCGGCGACAGGTTACGAGTGGACAGTCCGGTCTTGGAATTCTCTGATTTCCCCGCAAACCGGGAAATATCTTCGTCTGAGCGCTGGTGACCTAGGTAATGGGCCACTTTCACAACGGTCAAATTTCAGTCCACAGGCCGGACAGCTCGTGGCTCAGTTTCTGCTCCCGGTCCTGCATTTCTTTCCGCTTATCTTGCAATTTGCGCTGCGAGTCCTCCAGCTTCTTCTCGATATCACTTTGCCAGCGCGATTCCTCCTGCTGCCATTTCTCCAGAAACGCCGGAGCCATGCGGGCCATTGCGGCGCCCGCCCGGTTCACGGCCCGCTCGGTCTCTGCGCTGAACTCGGGCAATTCGAAACTGTCTTCGAGCAGGCTGCCGGAATCCTTCCTCTGCGGAAGCGGAAGGGTGAGATTCTGTTCTTTCTTCTCGCGCAGGATGGTCACCGCCGCGGAGTTGCCGGACGACGAACGGACTGCATGCGTGAAGTCGGAGGCATCGTGGACGGGCTGGTTGTTGACCTTGACCACCACATCTCCAGCCCGAAATCCCGCCTTTTCGCCGCGGCTGCCTTTTTCCACCGAGCGTACCAGCACGCCCTTGCCACCTTTGACGCCAAAATAATCTCCCAGCTGAGGCGTGATGTCTTCCACCAGCAGGCCGCTCCGCCCCAATTGCTGGACGGCGACCATCGACACGGGGAGATCGAAGTCCATTGGCGGTATATCGATTTTTGGCACGCTGACTTTGACGTTCGGCTCCCACTCCATGGACTTCTGCCGGTCTGCCAGTTGCACTTTAACCGTCATCGGCTGGCCGTCCCGGCTGATGCCGAGTGCGACTACGCGGCCTGGAGGCGTCTCTTTGATAATGCGGCGGAGTTGCGCCGCGCTCTCGATGGCGGTTCCGTTCAAGCTCAAGATGACATCGTGCTCGTGCAGTTCAGCCTTGCCGGCGGGAGCGTCCTTATCGACCATCACGATTTCCGCCCCGTGCTCTTCTTTAAGCTTGAGTTCGGCAAGCCGGTCGGCGGAGACGTCGGCGATGTCCACACCTAGAAACGATGATCCCCCACCGCCTTCGTCTGAGTTGTAACGCCAATCCCAGCTCTGGCTGGCGCGGTCAAGACTGACGCCCGAGTTCGAACCCGCCGGTTGCGCGCAAAATGCCAGCGTAACCAGCGCCGAAGAAAGAACCGCGCAGAACAGAAAATGACGGATCATCCCTTCCCCCATATTGTTATTTCTAGCGATTGACGCGGCGGAAATTTACGCTCCCGGAATTCGTACGAACCTTCAAAACCGGGCCGCCGCCATTGAGTTGCCCTTCCGCCGTCACCGTCTTTGCCCCCCAGGTGCCGCCTTCGCTCGAAACATGAATGTCCGAAAAGTCGCTGTGGATCGTATGCCCATTGGCAAGTTCGATCTCGGCCCGAATCGAAATCGGCAGATCATTGGCCAGGTACACTGTGACATCGCCCGCCGAAGTTTCCAGGGTCGAGTCCGTCCGGCTGGCTCCATTCGACGACAGAAGCTTCACCACAATTCCGCCTGCTGAGGTTTCCGCCTGCACCGAGGTGGCGCCATCCAAATGAATGCTGCCGCCCCCGGTCTGCGCCTGCACTCGGCCATTGGCCGAAGCCAGCCGGATGCTGCCCGCGCCCGTCTGGATCTCCGCTGGGCCGCCGATTTCGCCCAGGTCGATGCTGCCGCCGCCCGTCGTGGCTTTTACGTGACCGCTGCATTTCTCCACGCGAATGCTGCCTGCGCCCGTCTCCAGCACCGCCCCCTGCAACCCGGAGAGCACGGCCACACTTCCGCCGCCGCTTTCCGCTTTGATCTCGCCCTTTGCGGCTGCGATCTTGATGCTGCCGCCGCCGGTGTGGACGCTGACGCTGCCATCGACTTTTCCGATCTCGATCGAGCCGCCGCCGGTTTCGGCATTCACATCGCCGCCAATATTGTCCAGGTGAAGGCTGCCGCCGCCGCTGCCAATTTCCACGCGCCCCGCGATCGCGGTCACGTTGACACTTCCACCGCCCGTGTCAATTTTTGCCGCCTCCAGGCTGCGCGGGACGTTGATCACAAAATCATCGGAGCATTTACGATCCCGACCGTTGGATTCCGCCACAAACCAGGCCGCGTCTCCTTTGACCGTGGCGCTCACGCGATAGGATTCAAATTCGCTTCGCGCCTTCTCTTCCGAAGAGGTATAAGCCTTCCTGTGAATCACGTAGGTGATTCCTGCCTGATCTCCGCCCTGAACGTGCACCGACCCGGCGGCCAGTTTCACCCGGAGATTTTTCGCGGCGCTCAGGCTTCCCGTCATTTCCTGGACCCAGTTGCCGCCTTCCCGGTACATGCGAGTTTCCTGGCACAGAGACAGAGATGCGAGCGCGGCGACCAATGCCGCAATGCTGCTGAATTTGATGGCTTGCTTCAATGAAGGTTCTCCCTATTCGATTACTGTGGCTTGCGATGCTGCTGCTATTCGTCGTTCGCAAATGCTCCATCTCGCGAACAGCGAACGACGTCCCCTAATCCATCTCCGGCATCTGCGCCAGCATGGCGCGCGCTTGCGAACGGATCGATGCGTTCTGATCCGTCTGCGCGAGCCGGGTCAAAGCGGATCGCACGTTGCTGTCGGTTTTCATCGGTTCCACCAGCCGCAACGCCTGCATCCTTACGCCCGAATTTGTGTCGCTGATCAGCGCCCGCAAAACTCCATCCCGCACCTCATGATCCTGCCGCACGAAAGGGCTCAATCCTTCCAGCGCCTTCAGGCGCACGCCCGGATTCGTATCGTTCTGCAAGGCATACATCAGCGCTTCCCGAACGCGCGAGTCGTCCGGTGCCTGCGTCAGCAGATCCACGGAATCCATCCGCACTCCCGAGTTGTAATTGTTTTGCGCCGCAAACAACAGCAGTTGCTGGATGCGCTGATCGTTCACCGAGCCCTGCGCTTCCTGCGTCGAAACCGTGTCGTACTTGATGCTCACCTGATTCGATCCCGGCTCCTGCGTCACCGACCGGATCCCTGCGATCGCAGACGCGTCTATGGTTTGAGGGGGGAGGGGTTCGACGATTGCGCCGCTCGGGATGAGACTGCCACGCCCCGCTAAAAAGTTATATGTCGCGCCAATGCCGCCGCCAAATCCTACAATGAAAATCATGGCCGCCAGCGCCGGAGACATTCGCATCTGCCGCAGCCACACTCCCGGTTCCAGAATCAGCCGCTGCCAGAAGCCTCCCTGCCGCGTCGTTTCCAGCGCCTCCTGCAGGCGCATGCGCGACGCCGTCAGCAAATTTGGAGTCGGTTCCGCCACTGGCGTTTCTGAAAGCGTCGCGTGAAACTTGCGTGTCGCTTTCAACTCGAGGGCGCACTCCGGACATCGCCCCAAATGCTGCTCCACTTCATAGCGGGCATCGTCCTCGAGCTCGTTGTAAACGTAGAACAGAATATTCTGCCGCACCCAATCGCACTTCATGTTCGTCTCCCTTTCGCGGGAAGATCGCAGATCTCTCTCATCGCATCTCCGCCAGCGCGGCGCGCAGTTTTTGCGTCGCGCGAAACAACGTATTTTTCGCCGTCTCTTCCGTCGTGTTCAGCATCTCGCCCACCGTGCGCAACTTCAGCCCGTGATAGTGCTTCAGTTCGAACACCATGCGCTCGCGCGGCGTCAGTGCCGACAATGCCGTCCCAATTTTTCGTCCCAGCTCCCGCCGCATCAAATCACGTTCCGGATTCGCTCCCGAGCGCGCATCCGCGAACTGCTCCAGCCGGCTGTACTCCTCGCCCGACGCGTCCACCGCAACCGGAGCGTCTTCCTTGCGCACATTTCGTTTTCTTAAATGATCGAGGCAAAGATTGGTGACGATGCGGTAAATCCACGTGTAGAAGGAGCATTCGAACCGGAAGCTGCCCAGGTTTTTATAGGCCTTGAGGAAGGCCTCCTGATAAACATCCTGCGCGTCCGATTCCGATCCCGTGAGGTGCAACGCCAGCCGCAGCACCGACTGATCGTAATGACGCACCAGCACCTCGAAGGCCGCGCGGTTGCCCTGCTGCGCCTCCCGGATCAGACTCGTGTCGTCAATGCGGTTACTCTGCGCTGCCAAAGAGCCCCTCATATTCCCATACGGCGTGGGGTTCTGGTTGTCGCTGTGCTGCTCCGTCCATCTCGTCCGGTAATTGTCGCCAACCGGAATTGCGATTGCATGAGAATCGGCCGGCATTGTCTGTCTTTGTCCTCTACAAGTCGTACCAACCTTATTTCTTGCCTTACACAGAAATAGACGACCCAGCAGCCCGAAGGTTAGCAGATTATAAGGAGTTGGCCCTTGGTTTGCTTGACAGTGAGTCTATGTAGGGCGGGTGAGCTCTGTGGCAAATCGCACAGGCGCAGATTATGGAGTTCTGACGTGTGGAAGATTCCCACTCAAGCCAAAACCGGACCTCATTACGCCAACTGTTTCTTGGGGTCCGTTGGAAGTATCGCATTGGTGGCAATGCAGAGAACATAAGGCGTGCGCGTGCGCGCGGACTCTCTGAATGTTTGCCGTCAAACGAATTTGCCTGGGGAGTCGCGAGTTCTTCACCACGGAGACACGGAGAAAAACAAACTGCTGGGCAAAACCTTCCTCTCCCAGCTTTTTTATCGCGTAGTTACGCGGGCTCGCCATTGTTCACAGGGTCGGGGATGCTTGCGGTCTATTCTGTCACGGATCCTCCCGGTTTGTAACAGTAGGCCCCCTCCCCCCTTTTTTGGCACTTTTAAATCAATTAGAATCTGGTGATTAGCGCCCATAGTATCTACATACCGCATTCTAAATGACTTACATGGAAATACCGCATCCGTAAGGACTTAGCGGCTTCAAGTTGTAAAAGAGCGGCGAAACATGAGTTCGGCGCAACCTTTGCGACCGTCTCTCGATACCGGGGAAGTTGTGGACGGCGCATTCTGGGAAGATCATTGCAAGCGTTGCGAACGGGTGTATGTGATGGGCGTACTTCAAATTGGTGATGAAAAAAGTGGCGGGGGGGTGAAGGGTGTTGGTTTGCACGCGACCTTGCGGCCGCGGCTGAATCGAGGCCGGAAGTCAAAAGCGGGCGGATGAGTGTAATGGGGATTTGGCAACAGCGAATCTAATGGACCTGCGGTAACGAGTAGACGTGAAGTTCCCCCGACTCAAAGCTGGCGTAGTGCAGCCCATCCGGGGACAAGGCTGCTCGTCCATTCTTCGGGAACGCTCGATTCACCAATGGAATTGGAGACCTTCGATCAAACACGACCCAGCGTCCGCTCTCGCTGGGGTCGTTGCACGTTGCGAACGCCGCATAACGCGACATATCGGTTGTGGCGCTTTGCACCGACCCGCAATATTCTCGCGGAATCCACGGCAGCAACTCAGTTGTCTTGTCCTTCTTCCAGATCACCAGTCGTCCTGCATTGTCGCCTTTTTCAGTTCCCCTGATCTGACCGACTACACTTCCATCAGCTAACAGACCCACTATGACCGCCGTCTCTCCGTCCTGCAATGAAGCCTCCCAGCTTGCTCGATCCGCACCTTCTGCGATCATCTTGCAGCGTTGCTTCGCACCCGGGTAAACGACGCCAGTCGAGACATACTCGTTCGGTCGCAGTTCCTGTTGGCAAACCATGTAGGCCAGTCCGTGCTCCCCGAACTTTCGATCTCTTGCGTCTATTGGCCAGTCCTGTTGCCAACGCTCTGTCTGCAACGGCGGAGAACCATCCAAGATGTCGTAGGTGCGTGATTGACCTAGCGTAAAGCCCTCTTGGAAAACTAGAGCGTGATCACCGAAAGTTGTTTGCTCCAGAAAACGATCAATGCGTGCAATGTCTTGCAAATTCGCATCGAGTATCAAGATGCCCGATTTGGATTCATTCTTGCCTTCCTTGTCGAGGTTCACAGACTGCATTCTGAAAAGAAGAGTCCCACCGGGGCCTGCCGTTGCCTCGCCCTCAGCCACTAGTTCGCCATAACCATCTGCGAGATAGGCGATGTCCCGCTTAGCTTTCAACACACCAGCCACATTGAATAACAGAATGCGGGCCGAACCTTTATGGTCAGGCGTCATCTGGGAAACGGGGCTTGTGCTAAACCCGACTACGACCTCTTCGCTGTTCAGCCAAACTACAAACCGATAGGAGATGATCGTCCTCGGCACTTCATCTCGCGTTGAAAAGAAATCCTTCGGCAGACCCAGAGTGGAGAGTTGGATTCGTACATCGGGAGTCTTTACCCTCGAACAGCCCAAGAGCAGACAGGCCAGCGCAAATACGCCCGCTGTCAGGGTCAGCCTTCGACGCGATCCGTTGATTGGGTTCTGCCACTTCACATGCACTCGCCTGAGGCATTCTACCTGCACATTGTGAATCGTAAACGGCGTCAACTTCCGTTAGCAGGCGATAGCACTCTTTGACCCTGTGAGCGGGGGTTTGAGTGCTGTGGAGATACTTCGCTACGGACTGGTCGTGGTCGGGTCACGGCAGGGACTTGGCTCAGCAAAGCGGTCGATAAGAGACCAACATGCATCGAAGATTTGATTCCGAAATCGCTGGTTCGTGGCTTCAAGGGCAACGTCCTTTTCCTCAAGGATAACGCGATTCCAATGCAGTCGTTCCGAGCCGAGTGGCAAGCCCTGTACTTCTTTGAGGTACTCATCAAAGATCGTCGGCACGCCCGTTTCGTGCGGCTTAAGCGACGCCAATCTGTTGCGCATCTGCCGACAGCCTTCCGGGAGGCCAATCTGATACGTGAGAATGGCTCTGGCGGTAGCGACGACCTTTCTGGCGAAGGGGTTCACCTCTTTTGTCAATTTCTTCCGGCCGGTACAAGCTTAGGTGTCATGGCTAATAGAGCTCGTCTCCTGATTCTCGCCGTCTGCAAGGTTAACCGTCAACCATTACACTTTACAGTTGCTGTGCGCGCGCCAGAGAGGATGATGTGACCTTCACCATCCACGAGCTAAGCCAGAAACTTTATAACCGCGAAATCTCGCCCGTCGAGCTGACCCACGATTGCCTGGCGCGCATCGAAAAACTCAATCCCGCGCTCAACGCCTTTATCACTGTCACTGCCGAGTCCGCTCTCGACCGCGCCCGTCAAGCGGAGTGGGAGATTTATCACGGAAAGCATCTCGGCCCGCTTCACGGCATTCCCATCGGCATCAAGGACATCATCGACGTCGCCGGAGTCCCGACCACCGCTGCCAGCGCCCAATTCAGCAAGACGCCCGGTCCGCCGCAAAAAAGTCGTGTACCCACCGAAGATGCCGAAGTTGTCCGCCGCCTCCGTGCCGGGGGCGCAATTATTCTAGGCAAGCAGAACCTGCACGAATTCGCCTACGGCGGCAGTTCCATGATCAGCTTCTATGGCGAAGTCCATAATCCCTGGGACACCGCACGCATTGCCGGCGGTTCCTCGGGTGGCTGCTCCGCCAGCGTCGCCGCGTGTTTAGGTTTCGCCGCCGTCGGCACCGACACCGCCGGTTCGATCCGCCTGCCCGCCGCTTACTGCGGAGTCGTCGGACTCAAGCCCAGCTACGGCCGAGTCAGCACTCGCGGGGTGATCCCGTTGGCGTCGTCTTACGATCACGTCGGTCCGATCACAAATTCCGTCTATGACGCCGCGTTGATGCTGCAGGTCATGTCGCTGTACGATTCCGCGGAACGCTTCTCGAAACACCCGCCGCAGAGTTTTGTCTCCGCCTTTGACGACTATCCATCGCGCTTTCGCATAGGCATTCCGCGACCGTTCTTCTTCGACGATCTTCATCCCGAAATTGCCGAAGCCACCGAAAAAGCCATCGACGTCTTTCGCCAGAACCACGCCGAGATTCGAGATATCAAGCTCGACGTTTCCACCGACCGCACGCTGTCGAGCGCCGAAGCTTACGCCTATCACAAACCCATGGTCGAAACCTCGCCCGACCTCTACCAGCCGGCGACCCTGCAGCGAATCAACTCCGGAGCCAACATCGACGCGCAACAAGCGCTCCAAGCGAGCCGCGAACTTCAGGCCAGCCGTCATGCCATTCAGGAAATCTTCCACGAGATCGACATCATGCTGACGCCCACCGTTCCCATCCCGCCGCCCACAATCGCCGATCTCAAAGCCAATCCTGAAAATCTCCGCCCGCAGGAGATGATCATGCTGAGAAATACGCGCCCCTTCAACGTCTGGGGAATTCCGACCATCTCCATCCCCTGCGGTTTCACCAAACGCGGCCTGCCGATCGGACTGCAACTGGCCTCCGCTCCCTGGCACGGAATCGTATTACTGCAAGCCGCCAACTTCTACGAACAAACGACCGAATGGCACAAACAGAGGCCACCAGCGTTCTGACGCGGCCCAAACTAGAAGTGGGAAATGAGAGGTAAGAAGTCAGATTGCAGATTGCAGAAGTGAAATCCTGATCTCGAACCTCTGCAATCCGACCTTCACTTCTGCAATGACTTCTAACTTCTGCAATCGCTTTTTCGCTTCTACAGTATAATTTTCGCCTTGAACAAAATCGCATGAGTGAAATCAATCCAACCCCTGTCGCCGCGCCGGAGCCCTCCAAAACCACGATGGAGATTGCCGATATCTTCAAGATCCTCCCGCATCGCTATCCATTCCTGCTGATCGACCGCGTCATCGAACTGGTGCGCATGAAGAGCATCGTCGCATTGAAAAATGTGACCATCACCGAGCCTTTCTTCCCAGGACATTTTCCCGACCGTCCCATCATGCCCGGCGTGCTCATCGTAGAAGCGATCGCGCAGGCGGGCGGCTTGCTGCTGCTCACCGAGGTTCCCAACCGCGACGAATTGCTCATGGTCTTCACCGGCATCGAGAAGGCCCGCTTTCGCCGCCCCGTGGTTCCCGGAGATCAGCTCAGAATCGAAGTGGTCGTAAAAGCCTGGCGTAGAACCGCAGCGCGCCTGGAGGGCAAAGCTTTCGTCGACGGAAAAGTAGCCGCCGAAGCCACCGTCACTTGCCGCCTTGTGCCGCGAGCCTTGGCCGCCGGAAGCGCCGAGCCGGAAGAGAATGTGTAATTTCCGATTTGTAATTTGTAATTGAAAATCGCACGTCCAAATTACAGATCGCAAAATTACAAATTACCAATCACAAATGCCCATCCATCCCACCGCCGTAGTCGATCCCAAAAGCAGGATCCATCCTTCCTGCGCCATCGGCCCCTACTGCGTCATCGGACCCGACGTCGAACTCGGCGAAGCCTGCCATCTCGCCTCCCACGTGGTTATTGAAGGCGCAACCACCATCGGAGCCGACAACAAATTCTTCCCCTTCACCTCCATCGGCCTCGCGCCGCAGGATATTACCTACGCCGGAGAACCCACCCGCCTCGAAATCGGCAGCCATAACGTGATTCGCGAGTTTGTCACCGTCAACCGCGGTACCGTCAAAGGCGGAGCGTGCACCCGCGTCGGCGACCACAACCTCATCATGGCCTACACCCACATCGCGCACGATTGCCAGGTCGGTAGCCACATCATCATGGCCAACGCCGCTACGCTCGGCGGACACGTCACCGTCGAAGACTGGGCCACTGTCGGAGCTTTGTGCCCCGTCCACCATTTCGTCCGCATCGGCACCCACGCGTTCATCGGCGGAGGCACGACCATCACCCGCGACGTTCTGCCCTTCTCTAAAACCTCCGCCGAACGCGGCACCCACGCCTATGGACTAAACGCCGTCGGCCTCGAACGCCGCGGCTTCTCCAAAGATCGCATCCGCAAAATTCATCACGCCTACAAAGTCTTGCTCGCCTCCAAGCTGAACACCTCGCAAGCGCTCGAGCAGCTACGAGCGGAACCAGATCGCGGCGAAGATACCGACATGCTGATCCGCTTCATCGAAGCATCCGAACGCGGCGTGATTAAGTAGGAATATCCACTCCGGCCTTCGCAGGAGCTTCGAAAATGTAGAAATGACGATTTTGCAGCGGTCGGGCTTGGCAAGCGTCGAAGGCTGGCGCCGCGATCTGAAGTTGCTATGGGCCGGAGCGATTCTGGGGTTATAGGATTAGCCGTCAGGAGAAAATGAGAAGCCATGATGGTTCATCGAGGACTTTCGGCGGGGATTTGAGGCAGTGGCAGAAATTAAGGGCAGAGTTCTTCGGGATACGCTTGCCGCTGTCAGGGATCGAGTGGGCGAACAGGAATTCCTTAAGATCGTAAAGAGCTTGAGCGACGAGTCGAGAACAGTATTTGAATCACCGATTCTCTTCTCGGAATGGTGCCCATTGGTTTCCAAAGAAAGCACCAAATTATGGAGTCCGTCATCCTCGGGTTCTTCCGGAAGGCCTTAAAGATCTCAGGCGCGAACCGAGTCGAACTGAAATTCACGGTTCCGATCGCGCAGGAAGGCCCGTATTCAGAACTCACGATAAGCTGGCAGTGATTCAGTCTCGGCTGCCATTGCGGAGCGTGTCGCCAGCTTTCGCTGGATACCGCCGATGGCTACCGGTCGGTAACACGATTGCACTCAGCCCGCCAAAACTATTCCTTCTACGAGCGCCGCCGGTAATAAATATTGAACTCGAACCCGGCATTCGGCGGGAAAATTTCCGCGATCTTGCGCAACCGTTCGGCCATGGGAGCCGGTGCCAGAAGCGGATAGTCGCGCTCGCGCAAGTCGTAGTAATCGACGTCGAGATAGAGCGAGAGCAGGTAGATGGAAATCGCATCCGCGAAGCTGGCCGAAAGATATTCGTTCTTGAATTTTTCCGCGTCGGGACCGTGAGCGGTAGCGAACTTTCGCGCCTCCCAGGCGTCGAGCGAGGTTTCGCCCCGTACGCCCGACTCGACTTGTTGCCAGGCCAAGTCCGAGAAATTCTGCGATACTCCCGCCCGCTCCACCAGAGCGTGCCCCACGTTGATGTAGAACTCGAACGCCACGGAAAATTTGTCTTCCATCAAACGCGTCGAAATGAACACACACTGCGCATCGCCAAGATTTAAGTTGCGATGGCAAACCGCGTTGTCGCTGAGCCCCACATCGTAGCGATCGGCAATCAGCGTCTCCTCGCCCTGGGCCACGGTTAGCGGAACAAAGTAATAAGCCTTGCGGCTGAGTGCGGCTGCGACCGGGACCGGCACGGCGGCAATCATGCGTTCGAGATCGTTGTCTGCAATCGTGATCTCGCCCGAGCGGGCATAGCAGATGCCATTCGGGGCCTGCGAAACCGGGTTATTTTGCACGATCTCCGCGGGACTGCGGGTAATCGCGGAAGCGCTTTGCGACATGTCGTTATTGTAGCGCACGGCTGCGCGCCGACATCTGCGTTGCCGCGTCGGCGGGCTGTGCCCGGCTTGGATCCGTCGACAAGGCCCAGGGCAGGTTGCGAGGCGACCGTCCCAGGGCGAACGATGGTGTAGCCTAGTTGCATGGCGAAAACGGTAACGGAGGGGCCGCGCTGGATTGGAATTCCAGCTCGCGTGTTTGCGATGACGTTTCTGTTCACCCTGCTGACCTTTGCCGTCGCGCTGCTGCTGAGCATTCTCGGGACGGTCGTCTACTCGCAGATGAAGCACACCGCGCCGAACCTGGCGTTCGCCTACCGGCATATCGCATTTCCCTGCGCGATCACGGCCGGCGCAATCGTGCTCGTGCTGTCCCTCGTCATGGAAGTCCGAAACTACCGGCAGCGCAGGACGCTGGAAGGAATCGAGCGAGTGAGTCGAGCATGACGCGCAACGGAACCGATCCAAAAGCAAAAGCGCCGCGCATTGCCATTCCGGTGCCGCATTCCGGCGATCACGAATACGCCGAGCGTGCGCTCCCAAAGTATGAGGAAGCCGTGCGCGGAGCCGGAGGCGACCCGGTGCGCATCGAACTGGATCTGACTCCAGCGGAGATTGTGAAGCAGCTTGAGCACTGCGACGGGATGCTCCTGCCGGGCAGCCGCGCCGACCTTGATCCGCGAAAATATGGGGCCGAGCGGCACGAAAAGACGGCAGCCGCCGATGTAAAACGAGACCGGGTGGATGGAGTTCTGCTGCAGCATGCCTATCAAACGCGCAAGCCGGTGCTCGGCATCTGCTACGGGCTGCAGTCTTTGAATGTGTTCCGTGGTGGGACTCTGGTGCAGCATATTGAATCCGCGGTCGTCGATTCGAAGATCAATCACAGCGCGGGGCGATCCGTGGCGAAAGCCCATACGGTAAGAATCGAGCCGGAGTCGAAGCTGGCGGAGATTCTCGGCCCTGCTTTGATTGTCCAGAAGACGGTGGCCGTAAATTCTTCGCATCATCAGTCGGCGGACAAGGCGGGCGATGGGCTACGCATCGTCGCACACTGCGCCGAAGACGGAATCATCGAGGCCTTGGAAGGAACCTCCCCCAATCACTTTGTGCTGGCCGTGCAGTGGCATCCGGAGCGGAGCGTGCACGATGGGCCTGAGGTGGCGGAGCCGGCGCACGCGATTTTCCGCGCGTTGATTGCGGCAGCGCGAGCCAAGCACGCGGAGCCGGAGGGAGAGTTGGAACCCGCGAGAACTGCAGGTCCCTCGCGTCACGAGGGATGACAATGCATTAAGGGTGTCGCACCCGCCTCAGACGCGCTGAGTCCCAATCTTCGTGAGAACGTCCTCTAGACTCTCGCCGTTGTCCTCAGACTAAGTGCGTTTCAGCAGAATCGCCACATGCGCAATCGCCGCATGATCGGTGCCCATACCTTCCGGCGTTTTGGCTTTGATCCCCACGCAGTCGGCGGGAATTCCACACAACTCGGCGACCCGTTGGCGAATCGCGCCGGCATGGGGCCCGATCCTGGGAGTGGAAAGAATCAGCGTGGAATCAAGGTTCAGGATTTCGTAGCCCGCGGCCTTCACGCGCTGCAGAGCTTCGCGCAAAAACACGGCCGAATCCGCGTTTTTCCACTGCGGGTCGGAAGGCGGAAACAGCGATCCAATGTCAGGTCCAGCAATGGAACCCAGCAGCGCGTCGGTGATGGCGTGCAGTAGTACGTCTCCGTCGGAGTGGCCGCCGAGTCCTTGATCATGCGGCAACGTCAGGCCGCCGATTTTGAGCGGAATACCCGTCTTGAATTCGTGCGAGTCCCAGCCGTAACCGATGCGCATTTCAGGGGTCAAGGTTTCATCCGGTAGAGGATTTTGTAACTAGAGAATTTTGTAATCGGGTAATCTTGTAATTTGCCCTCGTCCCATCGTCGGGTTTTAAAATTACCAAATTACAAAATTACCCTTACAATTTCTCTTCCTGTAGCAAGTAGAACTCCGCCAGTTCCATGTCGGCGGGGGTGGTGATTTTTATATTGCGCGGCGAGCCCATGATGGCCATCACCGGCAATCCCGCACGCTCCACCAGCGAAGCCTCGTCGGTGCCGAGGAAGCCATCGGCGATGGCATCGTCGAAAGCCTTTTTGAGAATCGCATAATGAAAGCCCTGCGGCGTTTGCGCCAGCACGATGCCGGCCCGTGGAAGAGTGGCTCGAATCAGTGCGCCGTCCGCCGTTCGTTCCACTTGCTTCACCGTGTCGACGGCAGGCCAGCCCGCTATGGCCGCTCCGTGTTGCTGCGCGGATTCGATTACATTCCCAATAATTTCGGGCGTGACAAACGGACGCACCGCATCATGCACCAGCACAATGTCTTCCGTATCAGCGGCGGTGCGAGCCAGCGCGCTGGCCACGGAGTCCTGGCGATGCTCGCCGCCTTCCACCAGTTGCAGGCGCTTGCTCAGAATTTCCGGATACTGCTTTTCGACCTGGGCGCGAAAGCCGGCAATCTCATCTTTCCGCAGAGCGACGATGATTTCGTAAACCGCAGGGGTGGCGGCGAACTTACGCAGAGTGTGAACCAGGATGGGAACCCCGCCCAGTTCCTTGAACTGCTTGCTGGGCGCAGTTTTCTTGGATTTCGCCCGTGACGGCGGAGCCATGCGCGTGCCGAGTCCGGCTGCGGGAACAATGACAAACACCTTCATAAGGGGAATCCGTATAGTACAGGAAATACCCAGCCCCTAAAGGGACTTACCACTCAGAGTCTCACTCGATCGCTCACGCGATGCCACGAAACCGGTCTATGCTAGTCGGCGGCGCGTTCCGCCGCGGCCGATGTTGGTTTTTTTGCTGGATCGGACCCGCCGCTCGCCGAGATCGGGGGGCCGGCCACGGGAGGCGGCGACGATCCTCTGGACTCATGGCGGCCGATAGCGCGTTCATCCCACTTGCCAAAGATCATCTTGCCCGCCGTGGTCTGCAGCACCGAGGTTACCGAAATATCGATGGTCTTGCCGATCATCTTGCGCGCGTTATCAATGACCACCATGGTGCCGTCGTCGAGGTAGGCGACGCCCTGGTTGTACTCTTTTCCTTCCTTCAAAATAAACACCCGCATGATCTCGCCAGGCAGAACGATGGGCTTGAGCGAGTTGGCCAGTTCGTTGATGTTCAGCACGGCCACGCCCTGCAACTGCGCAACTTTATTGAGGTTGAAATCGTTGGTCAGAATCTTGCCTTCGTACAGCTTGGCCAGTTCGATGAGCTTGAGATCCACTTCGCGCACGGCAGGGAAATCATCCTCCACGATCTGGATCTGGACCGAAGCCGTCTTCTGAAGGCGCTGCAGGATGTCGAGGCCGCGCCGTCCGCGGTTGCGTTTGAGCGAGTCGGCGGAATCGGCCACCAGTTGCAACTCGCGGAGCACGAACTGCGGGATCACAATGAGGCCGTCCAGAAACCCGGTCTCGGCGATGTCGGCGATGCGGCCATCGATAATGACGCTGGTGTCGAGGATCTTATAGCTTTTCTTGCCCGATCTTTCGCCGCCGAAGATTCCTCCGAGCGCCGCCAGATTCAGCAGATCGCCCTTGTTCGCGCCCACGGCCAAACCCACGTAGGCCATGATCAACATGACCATGATCTGCAGGAAACTTCGCGTCGGGCTGGGCGGGATGCTGCTGCCAATGACGAGCGCAAAAAGATACGCGCCGAAGATGCCGAGAACGCTGCCGATGGCGGCGCCGATCAGCCGCTTCAAACTCATCACCCGCAGCCGCCACTCAAACACAATGATGGCGCCGCCAATCAACAGGCCGACCACGGCGGCGACACTGGGAGGCAGGCTAAACGGTCGAATGAGAAAGCAGATAACACCGACAATGAGGACAAAAAAGAAACGTATCAGTAAGACGTCCACAAGAAAGACCTCTCTCGGGAAGGCACCGCCTGCGCGATCCCCGCCCTCGCCGGTCGTCCAGGGCGAAATTATTATAAGAGCCCAGCGCCAGCGTTCTATTCACGGGGCTTGTATCAAGGATGAGGTTGTGCCCCGCGCCGGTCGTAGCCGGTTTTCCCCTACAAAAGTCCAGCTAAGTATATACCGGTCCGGGTGGGGGCGGCCAGTGCCTCTGCGATGGCGGTCTTTTTACGCGGGATCGAGCGCAGCCAGAAGAGAATCGTCATTCCGATGCTCCCAGCGCCATTTCTTTCAGACAGAGCCGGGTCAGCGGTTTTCCTATCTTCCCGTAGCCAGGCGCGTCGCAAGCCGCTGGGGCAGATTCGCGGCTAAGATCTTCTCCTGGGCCACGCGGAGGTTGTAAGGCACGCGATAGAAAGTCACAATCCAGGCGTCGGAGTCGAATATGGCAAACGCGGCGCGCCAGTCGCCGTCGCGCGGCTGGCCAACCGAGCCGGGATTGATGAGATAGCGGCGATCCTTGCGGAGTGGCCAGTCGGAGGACTCGGGCTGCCCGACAGTGCGATATCCCGGACGATATGCCTCGCTGATCTCGCCGGAGAGGACGAAACCTCCCTGAAGATGAGTGTGTCCGAAAAATGTCACGGGAACTTGATTGGTGATGAGCGGCTCGATCGCATCGCGAGCGCTGACCATGTATTCGTCTTCGTCGAGCGCCGAACCGTGGACGAACTGGATTCCGGGAACTTCATCGAGATGGATGGGCCCCTGCGGAAGGCCGCGAAGCCAGTCGAGGTTTTCCGGAGACAGCTGATCGCGCGTCCAGAGCGTTGCAAGGCCGGCAATCGGATTGAACTCCTCAAGATTCATGAGGCCGCTGACGGCCTTGTCGTGATTGCCGCGGACGAATACGTGTCCCAGCGATTGCACCTTCGCAATCACTTCGTTCGGATTACCTCCGTAGCCGACCGAGTCGCCTAGATTGACGACCAGATCGTAGGCAGGGGCGGCTGCCAGACAGGAGTCCAGCGCTTCTAAGTTGCTGTGAATGTCGCTGACGATAAGGATACGCACAGAGGGAGGATTATAGCCTTTTCCGGCAAGCGACGACGAGGCGCCCTAGAACTTGCACTACGAAGGTCAGCAGCCGGGGATCCGAACCGGCCCAATTGGCGACGAATCCCATCAAGCGCAGATGGTGTCACATTCGATGCACCTTATTGCAATACCGGCGCAGAAGACAGGAATCGTGTGTTGCGGTTTTCCGTTTCGATGATAAACTGCAAAGCAAATTGCGGTCTCGGCATTTTCCAGGCGTGCCCGTTCGCCCACGTTGACCGAAGGCAATCCACAGGTTTCTGAAGATCAATCCAGAGAAAGCTTTTCGAGATTCATGAAAAGAACGATCCGTCCGGCAGGCGCGAAACGTCGTGGGAGCATCACCGGCATTGGGGTGAGGTTCGGTTTTACGAAACCTGCAACCGGGGCTGGCCGATGTGTGCTGACGTTCACCATCTTCTGCGCGCTGTCGCTGGTGGCGGTCCGCCCAATGCTGGCCCAAACGGAGACTGTGCTCTACAACTTCAAGGGTGGCAGCGACGGGCAGAATCCCTACTCGCGCCTCACTCCCGACGGTGAGGGCAATTTTTATGGGACCACCGTCAACGGCGGCGATTTTGGGTCTGGAACGGTATTCGAGCTGTCACCGAATGGCGCAGGAGGCTGGAACGAGACGGTGCTCTACAGCTTTACCGGCGGGGCAGACGGCGGCAACCCGTGGTTTTCCGGCGTCATATTCGACGGCAAGGGAAATCTCTACGGAACGACCTTCGATGGCGGTGACGGAGGGATCGGAGTTGTCTTCGAACTGAGTCCCGAGGGAACAAGCTGGACAGAGAGCGTGCTGCACGTCTTTCCGGGCGGACCGGACGGCGCTGCCCCGGTCAACGGCCTCGCCATGGATCAGGCGGGCAATCTATACGGCACAACTTATGAGGGCGGAACCCAGGGAGATGGCGTCGTCTTCGAGATAAGCCAATCCGACGACAACTGGACCGAACAAGTTATCTACGAAGGGGCCGATACCGGTTGGGGTGGTGTGGTCGTGGATTCCGAGGGGAATGTTTTTTTTGGAACGCCCTCCTCGGTGTTTGAGTTGTCACCAAGCGGCGGTGGCTGGATTTCCAAGACAATCGCCAACTTCAATCCGGGCTGGAAGGACGGAGGTCCGGCCGATACTCCGGTGCTCGACCAAGCGGGAAACATTTACGGTACGACTACGGGCGGCTATAGCCTTGGAACGGTTTACAAGCTGAGCCGCGGAAATAATGGGAAGTGGAAGAAGAAAGTCATACATCACTTCACGGGCGGCCGGCGGGGCGATAATCCGTGGCCTTCGGTTGTGGTCGATGCCTCGGGGAACATTTACGGCACGACCATCGCTGGGGGTAAGTCCGGCAATGGAATTGTTTATGAGTTGGTCGCGCCAGTAGGCACCGTCGGCTACAAAGAGAAGATTCTTTGCAGTTTCGATGGCATAAATGGAAGTCAACCGTGGGGAAGTCTGGTTCTGGATAGCGCAGGCAATCTGTATGGCACGACCGACGTGGGCGGAACCAGCAACGCCGGAGTTGCATTCGTAGTCACCCCTTAGCATTTACTGAATCTAGAGAGGATAAACATGAAGGTACTGCAAGCAGTCGCTGTGGTCTTACTAGCGGGGCTTTCCACGCTCAACGCCCAAACCTGGACTCCGCTCAAGAATCAACCGAATTTCTCCGCCAGCAATGCCTACATCCTTCAGGACGGCAGAGTGCTGGTGCAGGACGGCGGCGCCCAGGATTGGTGGGCCCTCACTCCCGATATCAATGGAAGTTACCTCAACGGCACGTGGGCGCAGTTGGCTTCGCTGCCGGCAGATTACTCTCCGCTCTACTACGCCTCGGCGCTGCTGCCTGACGGCCGCCTAGCGATTCTTGGCGGAGAATACAACTTTGGCAATGGAGTCTGGACCAACCTTGGCGCCATTTATTCTCCCACCACTAATACCTGGAAGAATCTCAACCATCCTTCCGGCTGGGCCAACGTCGGCGACGCCCAAAGCGTGATCCTTTCCAACGGCACCATGATGGTCGCCGATTGCTGCACCTCGCAGGAAGCCTTGCTGAACGCCAAGAACCTGACCTGGACCGCCACCGGTTCCGGCAAAGCCGATATCAACGATGAAGAGGGTTGGACCCTGTTGCCCAGCGGCGAAGTTCTGACCGTCGACGCTAACGACGACAACACCAACTCCGAAATCTACAATCCCAAAACCGGCGCATGGACGTCCGCCGGCAGCACCATCGTTCAGCTCGAGGATCCTTCCTCTCACGAACTCGGGCCGGCGGTTCTCCGCCCCGATGGCACCGTTCTAGCCACTGGCGCAACCGGCCACAACGCGGTTTATAACTCTGCCACTGGAATCTGGACGAAGGCGCCGGATTTCCCGAAGGTGAAAGCCGGGCAACTTGATATCGCCGATGGCCCCGCCGCTCTGTTGCCCAGCGGAAACGTACTTTGCATGACCAGCCCTGGCGTGTATCAGACCGGGGCTTATTTCTTCGAGTGGAATGGCACCAGTTTTACGTCCGTCCCCGCGACTCCCAACTCAAAGAACGATAGCTCTTTCTATGGCCGCATGCTGGTGCTGCCCACGGGAGAAATCCTGCTGACCGATGGCTCCAGCGACGTCGAACTCTACACCTCCAGCGGAAGCGCCGACCCATCCTGGGCGCCGGCCATCACCAAGGTCGGTACGAAACTTACCCACGGCAAGAGCTACCCGCTGCAGGGTACACAACTGAACGGGCTCTCGCAGGCTTCGGCGTACGGTGACGATTTTCAGAACGCCAGCAACTATCCGCTGGTGCGGATCACCAACAGCGCCACCGGACATGTTTTCTACGCTCGCACTTACGAGCCCAGCTCGATGGGCGTCGCCACCGGTTCGCTGGTGGTGAGCGTGAAGTTCGAAGTTCCGGCTTCAATCGAATTGGGAACGAGCCAGTTGGAAGTTGTGACCAACGGCATCGCCTCTGCGCCCGTCACCGTGACCATCAAGTAACGTCGCCTCACGGACGAGCTTAAACCTGGGCCGGACGCCAAAACCGTCCGGCCTTTTCTAACTCGGGGAGACTTATGCAGTCCTGGATCGTGCGTGCGGCTGAAGTGCTGGCGTGCTTTCTTATAGCGAGCGCGCTCGCCATGGCTGCGAATCCGTACGTCGTCACAAATGACGACGGAGTTCCTCCTCTTATCTCCAGTGTCAGTGTGTACTCCGTAGCGCCGAATGGTTTGCTGACATTGACCAAGACTGTGGATGACATTGGGTTGGGCATCGGCGGGGGCTTTTTCGGAGCCAATCGGATTGCCGTGCTCGATAACGGCAACCAGCAATGCATCTATGTGTCCGGGGCTTATTACGGTGAGATTGTTGGCGTTGTCGTCGGAACGTGGGCGATCGGCGGTCAGGCGTACGGTTCTCCGACGGACAGTGGGGCGGCGAATGGAGTTGGGCTGGCGGTGAACGGCCAGTATTTGTATGCCAGCTACACGAGTTCGAACACGATTGGGACGTTCGAGGTGCAAGCGGGATGCGCGCTGAGCTTTATTAACGACGTTTCTGTGAGTGGGCTGGCGGGTGGGTTCATCAATGGCATGGCAATCCACGGCAACATGATGATTGCGACGTTCACCGACGGATCGATCGAATCTTTTGATATTTCCGAGGGGACTCCGGTGTCGAATGGCGACGAGCAGTATTCGACGGCGACACTGGCTTCGAGGGACGCCACATATCCGAATGCGATCGACATCACCAGCGACGGACACTTTGCAATTTTCGGGGACACTTCGACGTCGATGGTGGTGGAAGTGTCGGACATTTCTTCGGGCAAGCTGACCAAGACGGTGGTGCACTCGTCGAAAGCGAGCATCAGCGCGAGCAACGTGATGCTGAGTCCGGATGAAAGTGTGTTGTATGTAGTGAACACGCAAGGTGCGACGGTGAGCGCGCTCTGGTTTGACAAGACGACGGGGACGCTTTCGGGAGGGTGCACGTCGGGGCGGATCCGGGGGGAATCGTCGGCGTGGTCGTATCTGGGCGGGATGGGATTGATCCGCGAGACGGGAAATGGCGGCGGGGTGTACGTGGCGGAATTTGGAAGTCCATCGGGGATTGCGATGGTGACGCTGGAGACGACGGGCGGGAACTGCTGGCTGCAAGAGGTTCCGCAGTCGCCATTCGCGGACGCGAACAGCCAGGGATTGCTGTCGATCGGGACTTTTCCTCCGCGGGCGTTTTAGCAAGAACGCTGACCGGTCGAGCTCTTCCGCCGCAGAAAGACAAAAAGCCCCAGCCGTGGATCGACCGGGGCGCTGGAATCACTGGAGTGGACGAAACGAGCTAGCTTCCCGCGGACGCTTGCGGATGGTGTTCGCATTTCGTTCCGCAGCAACCCATGGCGGTTTTGTCGTCCTTGGCATTGCCGCAGCTCTTGCCACCTTTGCAGCAGCCGTTCTTCTTGCATTCCTTCATGGCGGCTTTCCTATCCTTGCCGGCGCAGCAGGACTTGCCATCTTTCATTTCACATTTGTCTTTGCCGCAGCAGGCGTGGTCGTCCCTAGCATCGGCCGCAGCGTGATGGCAGCAACTTTCGCCATCTTTCATGTCCGACATGTTGTGATGGCAACACGCCTTGGTTTGCGGAGCCGGCGTCGAATTCGGCGCCGCCGAAGCAGCAGGTGCGTCCTGGGCTGTGGCAACCAACGACACGGCGAGGACGAAAATCGGAGCAAACAATCTGAATTTCATAAAAACTCCTTATCGAATGTAGGAATACGGTTGAAGGGTGCAGCCAATGTGACAGCCGCGGAAGAGTGTCCAAGTCCCCGATATTCAATGAAGCCGTTTCTCTAGCGACAGAGAATCAGGTTTCACTGAGAAATCGAGAACAGGAGCGAAAATCTAGATGCGCTGAACCATTCCCAGCAAGCCCGGTGGAGGACCAGGCACAGCGACGGTCGCAGAGAAATCATTTGAAGTTGCTGGTAAGCGAAGTTCGGCAACTTCCCCCGAAGAGATCGCGGGCGAAATGCCACGCCCGGCACGGACGGGCACAGGCACGCTCAGCGGCCCTTGCCGGAAGCAGCAACGGTGCTCATCCTGGCAGGGCAAATTCTCGGCCGCGAACTGGAACGGCGCTACACTCGCGGTTGTATGAATTCCAGGGCAGCAGGGATGGCTCACAGGCATCGCGTGATGATGACCGGCCATGTGCTCAGCAACTTCGCGCGCAGGATGCACATGCCACACCTGCATGATGAACATCGGCGCCAGGGCCATCTCCGCCCAAGCCACAACGACCACCAGCAGTGCCCCGGCAATGCACTTCTTAAACATGCTGAACCTAGTATTGCAGATCGGGAGAGCCACTTCCTGTGACGGTGGTCACGCCCGACTGCCTTTTCCGGCAACCGCTTAATTGCAGAACTCATTCCGCAAAGAATCGGTTATCCCACCAGATCCTCGAGCGCGGCCCTCAACTCGCGAAAGTGAAACTGATAACCACTCGACTCGAGTTTCCCCGGCTGCACCCGTTGGCTCGAAAGCAGCATTTCGTCGGCAGCTTGCTTGCCGAACGCCAGCCGCAGCGCAAACTCCGGCACCGGAAAAATCGCCGGGCGCTTCAATACGGAGGCCAGCACCTTGGTGAACTCGACGTTCCGCACCGGATTCGGCGACACAAGATTCAGTGGCCCGGCAAGCGCTTCCGTGCTCATTGCGTGCTGAATTCCGCCCACGATGTCGGCCACATGAATCCAACTGAACCACTGCTGGCCCGATCCAATGCGCCCGCCGACGCCGAATTTGAAGGGAGTCAGCATTTTCTCCAACGCTCCACCCTTCGGGCTCAGCACCAGCCCAATTCGGACGTTCACCGTGCGGATGCCGGCCTCGGCTGCGATCTGACTGGCATCCTCCCACTGTTGGCAGACTTCGGGGAGAAATCCTCTGCCAATCGGGCTCTTCTCTCCGAGGATTTCGTCGCCTCGATTTCCGTAGAACCCAATCGCCGAGGCGCAAATCAGGACGCGCGGCTTGACGTTAGTCTGGGCCAGAGCCGCGGCCAGATTGCGGGTTCCCAGCACCCGGCTATCGCGAATCGCACTCTTCTTTTCGTCGGTCCAGCGGCCGACCACGCTTTCTCCCGCGAGGTGAATCACGGCATCAAACCCCGAGACCGCCTCGGATGGCAAGGGAGCGAAGGGATCCCATAAAATCTGTCCCGCGCTTTGAGCATGTCCCCGCACCAGGCGCACGACCTCTGTGTGCTGGGAGTTGAAAGAAGCCAGAAGCGCATTCCCGATCGGCCCGGAAGCGCCGCTTATCAAAACTCTCTGCAAGTCAGCCCTCCAGGGCCCGTTTGGCACGGAACCTCCGTTCGCGCGCTCTCTATTTCGCCGTTCCCCGTCCCCCCGAAAAGCGGACTGACGGCTCAGATCGACTCATCATACCAACATGAGGAGTGGTAAGAGACCAATCGAGAATGAGCATGCATCTGTCGGTTAGATAGGGGTGAACAGGTGCTCGCCTCTGTCACGAACTCGGCGTCTCGGCGGTGAAATAGCCTCACGCTGCGTTAAAATCGATCATGGCGACGTTGCGCGAACAGGTTGCGACCGGTGTGCTCACGGTCACCCGCTTCCGGGAGTTGATGCGGAAGCTGCGCGAGAACCGTCCCAACGACGACCTCGAGCTCGTCAAAAAAGCCTACGACTTTTCGCAGAAACACCACGCCGGTCAACACCGCGCCTCCGGCGAGCCTTATGTCGTGCATCCCCTTGAAGTCGGCAATGTTCTCGCCGACATGAAGATGGATGCCGTCTCCATCGCCGCCGGCCTCCTTCACGATTCCGTCGAAGATACGTCGGTTACTACCGTAGAGATCCGCCAGGAATTCGGCGAACAGGTTGCGCATATCGTCGAAGGCGTCACCAAGATCAGCAAAATCGATTTCTCCACCAAAGAAGAAGCGCAAGCCGAGAACCTGCGCAAGATGATGCTCGCCATGGTCGACGACATCCGCGTTGTCCTCATCAAACTCGCCGACCGCCTTCATAACATGCGCACGCTCGAACATCTCGATCACGAACGCCAGCAGAAAATCGCCCGCGAGACGCTCGAGATCTACGCTCCCATCGCGCACCGGCTCGGGATGGGAAAGATTCGCGGAGAACTCGAGGACCTCGGTTTCAAGTACCTCGATCCCATCGCCCACGAGCAGGTGCGAGTCGCGGTCGAGTCGCGCCGCAAAGAAGGAGAAGCCTTCATGGCGCGCGTTGTCGGCGTGCTGCGCGACGGTCTTAAAGAAGCGGGCATCACCGGGCGGGTCGAGAGCCGCGTCAAGCGCCTCTATAGCATCCACAAAAAACTACAGCGGCAGCGCATCAGCGTCGATCAGGTTTACGACCTCTATGCCATGCGCGTCATCACGAACTCGGTGCAGGATTGTTATGCCGTTCTAGGAATTATCCACAATCTCTGGCGGCCCGTTCCCGGACGCATCAAGGATTTCATCGCCATGCCGCGGCCGAATCTTTACCAGTCGCTGCATACGTCGGTGATCACCGAGACCGGCGAGACTTTCGAGATCCAGATTCGCACCGAAGAAATGCACAAGATGTGCGAAGAAGGCATCGCGGCCCATTGGAAGTATAAGGACGGCCCCGTCTCCGCCGAAGACGAGCAGCGGCTCGCGTGGCTGCGGCAGGTGGTGGAGTGGCAGCGCGACGTCTCCGATCCCAACGAATTCCTCTCGACTTTAAAAGTCGATCTTTATCCTGAAGAGGTTTACACGTTCACGCCGAAAGGCAAGGTTCTGGTGCTGCCGCGCGAGTCCACGCCCATCGATTTTGCCTACTCTATCCATACCGAAGTCGGACACAGCTGTACCGGCGCCAAGGTCAACGGACGTATGGTTCCGCTGCGCCACAAACTTCATTCGGGAGACATCGTCGAAGTCATCACTCAACCCGGACACAAGCCCAGCCGCGACTGGCTGGCTGTCGTTAAGTCATCGCGCGCCCGCAATAAAATTAAGCACTGGCTCAACGTCCACCAGCGCGAGCGCGCCATCGAAATCGGGAAAAAGTTAATTGAAAAAGAAGCTCGTAAATACCGCATTTCGCTAAAGGAGATCAAAGAAGCCGACCTTCAGAGAGCGGCCAGCGAATACGGTCTAGGCCGTCCTGACGACCTCATGGCGGGGATCGGCTATGGCAAATACTCGGCGCGCCAGGTGCTGGCGAAATTCGCTCCGGCCGCGGCCCAGCCAATTCCTGACAACGCAGAGTCCGCGGCCCAAGGCTTTACGAGTGGCATTTCGAGCGTCGTCCGACGTGTCTTCGGCGGAGACACGAACGCCATTGTGGTTCGAGGAGCCGGCGACCTCCTCGTCTATCGTGCCAAGTGCTGCAACCCGATTCGAGGCGAGGCCATTGTTGGCTATGTAACCCGCGGCAAAGGTGTTGCAGTCCACTCCATCCACTGCCCCAACGTTACCAATCTTCTTTACGAACCTGACCGCCGCATCGACGTACTCTGGGCCGGAGACAAAGACGGACAGCCCATCTCTTATCCCGTAAAAATCACGCTTCTCTGCGACGACCGCTTCGGCATGTTGAAGCAAATCACCGCCGTGATCAGCGACACCCACACCAATATCCGCAACATCGAAGCGAAGAGCCAGAACGGGCAAGCCAGTGTTGACGTCGTGCTCGAAATCGCCGATTTGAAACACCTTCAGAAAATCATGGACGGAGTCAGACAGATACCCGGCGTTCACGACGTGCAGCGCTTGCAGAAGATCTAAGCCGGTTCCCGACTTGCTGCAGAGAGAGCCGCGAACGGAGTGAGCTTTCCTACCGAGGCTCGCCTTCCGCTTCCCCCAACTTTCGTTCCGGGAGGAAATACGAAAGCGCTACGAACACAAAGATCGAAAATGCGATGCGAACATCCACAAACGCGAGTGGCACCGAGGCCACGTACAGCAAAACGGAATACAAGTTTTTGGCCCGAATTCTCCGGTGATAGTCCGCCAGTTCGAGTTCGTCGCGATGGTGCTGAATGATCGCGGAGCGTAGCAGAACGAAAGACATGGAGCACAGTGCCAGCACCACTCCATACAGCCCCACCGCCCGCGGATCCCAACAATTATTTCCCATGTAGGCTGTTACAAAAGGCACCAGCGACATCCAGAACAGCAGGGTGTTATTGGACCAAAGCAGGCGTGCATCGGCGCGCCGGGCCGAGTGCAGCATGTGATGATGATTCACCCACATGATCGCGACCACGAGGAAGCTGAGAAGATAACTGAGAAACTGCGGAGCCAGGCTGCGCAAAGACGTAAGGGTCGTGTCGCGCGGAACCTTGAGTTCCAGCACCATGATCGTGATGATGACGGCGATCACGCCGTCGCTGAAAGCCTCAAGCCGATTGGTACCCATGCCGTTCATTTTTATCAGAAGAGGGAGGCGAGGGTCGCGGAAAAATGCCGCAATAGAGTCGTTGACAGGCGCTAACTCGGAGAAACGTATTAAGACCCATACGCTTGTGGCTTATCCGCACGTCGGGCACTGTACATAGAAGTCAACTGCGAGGCGCATTCACCACTGGGCACCGAGCCCAGTGTCCACCGCCAACCTCGACCAGCGCGGGGAATGCAACGGCGCAATCCGCGACACGGAAAGAACAGCGCGGCTCGAAGGGACATCCCGATGAAACCTGTCCGATCGACGGCACCGATCCCTCGATGGTCGCCAGTGGATGCGTCCGGTCGGTCGCGAGCGTAGGAATCGCGCGCAGCAGGCCCTGAGTATAAGGGTGAGCGGCGGCGCGAAAAATGTCGGCCTTCGCGCCCAGTTCGACCAGGTTGCCCGCGTACAGGACCGCGACGCGATCGGCGACATGCGAGACAACGGCAAGATCGTGCGAGATGAAAAGCATTGCCAATCCAAACTTATGGCGAAGATCGTTGAGCAGATCGAGAATTTGCTGCTGAATGGTGACATCGAGCGCCGTGGTGGGCTCGTCGGCAATCAGCAATTGCGGACGGTTTACGATCGCCATGGCGATCATGATGCGCTGGCGCATGCCTCCAGAGAGTTGGTGAGGATAGCTGCGGGCGCGCTGGTCGGGTTCGGAGATGGCAACGTCGCGCATGCCATCGACGGCTCGACGCCATGCCTCAGCTTTCGAAACATTGTGGTGAGCGATCACAGCTTCGGCAATCTGGTCGCCGACGCGCATGACGGGATTGAGCGCAGTCATGGGCTCCTGAAAGATCATCGCGATGCGCGATCCGCGAAGGGCGCGTAACTGTTCGGCGGGCATCTGCGTGAGACGCGACGAGCTGCCATCGCTATTTTGAAAAGTGATCTCTCCGCTTACCAGGGCCGCCGGCGGAAGCAGTCCCATGATGGCGAGCGAAGTGATGGATTTTCCCGATCCGGACTCACCGACCAGGCCCAGCACTTCGCCGGGCGCGATGGAGAAGGAAAGGCCGCGCACGGCGGCCACGAGTGCTGCTCGCTGAGTCGAGGAGCGCGCCCGCTCGGCGCGAGACTGCGGGAACTGAATCGTCAGGTCGCGGACATCGAGCAGCACAGGCACGAGACAAATGGTATATCACGACACCGTGTCAGCCGGTCATGCTCGCGCGGTTGTCCATGGGCTTGCCTGATATGCATTGCGGTGGCGCGGCATCAGCCACGCCCATCGCGTTTTGCAATGCAAGAGCCTCAGTTCGTGAAGAGGATCTCTGCCATGGACGGCTCGATTACTGCAAGACAGCCGAGCCAGTAGCCTGCACCCTGTTGGGATTGTTGGGATCGTTATACTCGGCCAGAAACACCGTGGTGCGAACCGCGGCTGTTCCCGCCAACGACACGATAAAGTTAGGAGAATTTCCTCCTCCGCCACTCGGATTCAGAACCATGGTTCCGACACCGTTCGAGTGGATGGAGTAGGTTCCCGTGAAGGTGCCGGATTCGCTGGGATCGTACACGGCATAACCATTATTGACCGGGCCGCTGCAGCTTAGCTGGATTGTAGCGTTGGACAAACCCTGGTCGAAATTTCCGTATTGCGTGTAACTGCCCTTGACATTCCCTTCGCCGTCGAATGTTATCGTCCCGGTAATCGCCTGCGAACTGACGTCGTTGCCACCGCCCGAAACGGTGTAGGTTCCACCATTTTGATTCGGACAGTTCATCGACGCATTCCAGTTTTCGTATTGCGGTTGAGACAATTGAAAGGTGTAGGTTCCCTTTAAGCTGCCGTTGCCGATCGGAGCGGCAAAACTCGTGGCAACCGTCACCAGCATGATGCAGATGGCGCGCAACGCTCTTCTCATACGAGAGGCCTCCTGAATGTACTGCGCTCCTATCTTGGAGCCAGAAGCCTCGTTCGTACATAGATACTAAGTCACAAAATGCAACATAACTGCGGGAACCAAAGTAACAAATCGGTGGTTACTACATGGATAGGTCGTGCGTAGAAACCGTCTTCCCAGACCCCGCAAAGCACCGGTCGATTGTGTATCCAATGCAATTATTTCTTCGGACGAGACTCCGGCGGCACCAATCCGGCAACTCGGTAATACACCACCAACTGCCCGTAGTGCTCTCCCGAATGCTCGAGCAGCCCCCAAGCCATATCGGATATGCGCGTTTGCTGGTTCGCGAAGGGATCGACAACCAGGTCGTTCAGTCCCTTGTCGCCTTTCTGTTGGATGGCGGACGCACCATCCGCAAACGACTTCTTCACAAACTCCACTACCGTGGCCTTGGTTTTGTATTGCTCGCGCTTGGGATCTTCTTCTGCCGGCGGTTTTCGCCCCAGCGCTGGATTGGTAAAGAAGTAATTCGCATTGGCTGCGTGCAAAAGTTGTTCAGCAAAGCTCCTCTCGGCAGGGACCGGCTTGAAGTCGTACTTGTCCTCGGGAAAATCCTCCGCCATCGCGATCAGTTTCCGCCCGATATCGTTCCAGTTCTCCAGGAGAACCTGCGACGGCCCCGCTGCCGGCTTGGGCGGAGCGTTTTTCCTCATCGTCTCCTGCGCCCCCACGAGCCCTGCCAGAATCAGTACCGCAAGAGTCACGCTAACGGCTTGCTTGTTCATTGAGCGAATCCTCCAATTATCGTTATCTCGTCGAAAGACGCAGTTTGCCGCGTCTCTATTCCAATCCAGCTTTCGCCAACATCTCTAGAAACTGCCTTTGAGTGCGCATATCGATCGATTGCGTCACCAGCTTCCCTTCGCGGTCATACACAAAACTCCTCGGAATCCCGTCCACCGCATACATCTCATTGACCTTGCGTCCCGGATCCAGCAACACTGGGAACGAAACTTTGCGTTCGCGAACAAAAGGCTCGACCTTCGCCACCTCTTCATCGGAGATACCCAGGACAACGAACCCCTTCGCGCTGAAGCGTTCGTAAAGTGTCTCCAAGTCCGGCATTTCCTTGCGGCAGGGAGGACACCATGTTGCCCAGAAGTTTACCAGCACTACTTTTCCACGCAGCTCAGAGAACGTCCAGCTCTTGCCCGAAAAATCTTTCAGCGTAAAGTCGAGATGCTCCCGCTTGTGGTCCTCTGCCTCCAGCTGTGCCATGGCGGCGCGAAACTGTTCGTCGTCCAGAGACGCGTCAACGTGCTCGTATCTCACCAGAGACGCCAACTCGACGTAAGCGTTTGCGGGCGTACGAGCGGATTTGCCATCAGCGCCGGCATTCTTCGTTGTTGCCCATGGAGTCGGACGCTCGCGCAAAGTTTCAGCCAGCGTAGCTGCCACTTCCTGTAGCGTGTCATGGCCGAAGTCGCCCTCGGTGGAGAGTCCAGCCAATCCGACCGCAAGCCGCAGCTTGTTTTCGGACGCCGCCAGTTTGCGAATCTTGATTGCCAAGTCTTTGGTGGTTGCGGCTCGTGTGTCATCGGGCAAAGCGCGCAGGCCGTGGATCTGCTCGGCAATCGGCTTTTCGTCCGCGCTCCAGGCAACTTCTTTATGCTGGGCTGAGCTGATTTCCGGTCCCAAAATTACTGCCGTGATCAATACATAAAAAAGGCTGATGCGGGCAAGCAAGGTCGTTGGTTTCATAGCCCAACAAGATTAACAACAGCCCGCGTTGCGCACCACCCCGCGGCGAATGCGGGGTATTTCTCCTCGGTTTCCGGGTGCGACGATCCTGCGATGGGGGCGTTACTTTGGTGCGTATCGGATTCCACTGAAGGTGGATGGTTGGACCACCGGGCCATAAAGTAGAGAAAACGTGCCGCCGACATGTGTTCTACGGAGACTGAGCCTATGAAGTGGATCGGGTGTTGGGTCGTACCGGCTGTCGCTCTTGTTGTATTGTGCTCGCTTTCCGCGCCACTCTTCGCACAAGATGACGGTCCCGCTCGCGCCCAGATTCTGGCTCTCGAAAAAGCCTGGAACCAGGCTTATAAGAGCGGCGATACGAATGCGCTGGGCGCTATTTTAGACAATTCGCTGATTTTGGTCGAAGACGATGGTTCCCTGAGGACCAAATCCGAATTTCTGACTACTGTCCGAGCCTCCAGTGGCAACGAAGAACAAGTCGCCCCCGAATCTCTAACAGTGCGGGTCTTCGGAGATACTGCCATCGCCATTGGAGTGATGGCCGTGAAGGAGAGCAAGAGCGGCAAGGCTGCGGTTCACCGCGAACGCTTCATTGATACCTGGGTGAACCGAAACGGAGCATGGATCTGCATCGCCACCGATGCCACGCCGATGACGCACGCCGGCTCATAGAGCGCCGGGTCCAGTGTTTCCAACAACACTAGGCTCGGCCGGCTGACCGCTTCGCTTCCGTCGTGCGTTCGTCCGGCGGCACGGAGCCGGCCCTCCACCCGCCCGTATAATTCTGATAGGTCATTTTGCAATGAATTTCATGGAGGCGCTTTGAAGGTTCTATTGCTGGAAAACATCAGCGGCGTGGCCGCTTCTCAGTTCGAAGAGGCGGGGTTCGAGGTGACGTCGTTGAAGGGAGCGCTCGACGAGCGCGAATTGATTGAGGAAGTACGCGGCGTTTCGATTCTAGGAGCGCGTTCGAAAACGCGCATCACGGCGGCGGTTCTGGACGCCGCTCCGGAACTGGTGTCGGTAGGAGCGTTCTGCATCGGCGTGGACAAGATCGATCGCGCTGCCGCGAGCGAGCGCGGTGTCGCGGTGTTCAACGACCCGCACTCGAACAGCCGGTCGGTCGCCGAACTCGCGATGGGAGAGATCATCCTGCTGATGCGGAGGACTTTTCTGGCCAGCACGCAGCTTCACGCCGGGGTTTGGAATAAATCGGCGGCGGGATCGCACGAAGTGCGCGGACTCACGCTGGGCATCGTCGGCTACGGCAAAATCGGATCGCAGGTGTCGGACCTCGCCGAGGCCCTGGGCATGCGAGTCGTCTTCCACGATGTGGCGCATGTGTTGGCGCGAGGCAACGCCCGGGCGGTCAGCTTCCGTGAGTTGCTGGAAACCTCCGATGTCATCACGCTCCATGTCGATGGCAAGCAGCAAAACCAGGACCTGTTTGGCGAGGATGAATTCCAAGCCATGAAAGATGGAGCGTGCCTGATCAACCTTAGCCGCGGATTTGTCGTGGATCACGAGGGGCTGGCTCGGCACTTAAAGACCGGAAAGCTGGCGGGAGCGGCGGTCGATGTGTTTCCGCAAGAGCCGGAAAGCGGAGGAACGTTTGTCAGTCCGCTGCGAGGCTTGCCGAATGTGATTTTGACGCCGCATATCGGCGGCAGCACGGAGGAGGCGCAGCAAAATATCGGGCAGTTTGTTTCGACGCGAATGATCGATTATTTCCGGAGCGGGAATTCCCTGCTGAGCGTGAACCTGCCGCAATGTCATCTCGATTACGAACCCGGATCGCATCGGCTGATGCACATGCACCATAATGTGCCCGGAATTTTGCGGGCGATCAACGACATCCTGGCGGATCAGGAAATCAACATCGAGCGGCAGGTGCTGGATACTCGTGGGCCCCTGGGATACGCAATCTATGATATCAATCGGGCTTGCGACAATTCGTTGCTGAAGAAACTGCGCGCGGTGCCGCATACGATTCGCGTGCGCGTGCCGGGAGTGGTTCGAGCGGAAGCGGGACAGTCTTAGATTTCGGGCTTGTGTCCGACAGACAAAGACAGGTGCGGGCCGGTTTTGGAACCGACGTTCCTGAGAGTTCCTGAACAGAGCTGATGCAAACTGAGGAGTTTGCGATCGGCTCCCTATCCAGAATCTCTCGATTCACCTGAGGGGAGGGCGCCGCACCCAAACGGAATCGTATATCTGTTCCGCTTCGCGGTGCTGGCGTCAAATTTTTGTTACGAAAACCGAACAAGCAAGCGTGTTTCGCCCGACCGATTCGTGGTGTCGGCGCCAAAGTTTCACGGCTTCGCACTGGCGCGTCTCAGCCGGTCCAGCACGGCTTCCCATTCCGGCGTGGCGGGAGGAAGGTCGGCAGCAATCCAGTCGTAATTCTCGGCATCGGCTTGGTGCAAGACATCGTAGAGCGCCGCGGCATAACCGCCGGGCGTTGCCGGCATCTGATGGATGGTCACGCTGGCGCGGCTCGGGGGGTTCCGGTGCTGCAGGTAAATTCCTCGACCTGCGGGCAGCTGTCCATCGGTCGTCATATAGAGCGCGGTGCGCGGGCTGTAGTGGCGAGGGTGCATTCCGGGGGCGGGATGCGCGCCAGATTGAATCTCTGGGGCGGAGGCAATCGGACCGAGGATCGCCTCCAATTGTGCGCGTGAAATGCCTCCGGGACGAAGCAGGGTGGGAGTGGTATCGGCCAGCGAAAGAACGGTGGATTCGATTCCAACCTGACAGGGGCCGCCGTCCAAGATGAAGTCTACGTCGCTTCCCAGGCTGCGGCGGACGTGCTCGGCGGTGGTCGGGGAAAGTTCGGTGAAGCGGTTAGCGCTGGGCGCGGCGACCGGAACTCCCGCAGCGCGGATGAGGGCTTGCGCGACCGGGTGCGCGGGCATGCGCACCGCAACCGTGGATAAGCCAGCGGTGACGATTTCGGGGATCGCAGAGTTCCGTTTGACAACGAACGTTAGCGGTCCGGGCCAGAAAAAGCTTGCCAGCCGTTTGGCAGATTCAGGCCACTCCTCGGCCACCGATTGCAGCATTTCCACGGATGCTACGTGGACAATCAGCGGGCTGGTGGCGGGCCTGCGTTTGACGGCATAGATTCTGGCGACCGCTGCTGCGTCAAGGGCGTTGGCGCCCAGGCCGTAGACAGTTTCGGTGGGGAAGACGACAAGGCCGCCAGTGCGGAGCAGGCGGGCGGCGCACTCGATGTCGCCGGAAGCGGCAGTTGGCAGCATAGCTGATTGTAGATGGCATGGCTGGTTTTCAACGCAGTGGGGCGGGGCTGAGTGTGGATGTCCCGCCCTCACTACAAGACCGCGAAATCACTTTTTCTTGTCGTCTTTCTGTTCCTCCTCTTCAACGACGAGGTTATTCGTCACGGAGAAAACGCCGGAAAGTTTGTTGACCTGCACGCCGGCGATCTGCTTGTCCATGGTGCGGGCGACTACGCCTTCCAGAGTTACGTGCCCGTTCTTGACGATAATGTGAATCGGCGGAACGGCGCGCACTTGATACTGGCTCAGGACGTCGTTGCCATAGATGGCGCGGTAGGCCGCACGGCGGATTTGGTCATCCATGATGGAGGTGGGCAGAACCTCGATATTGTTAACAACTCTTTCCACTCCTTCGATGTGTTTGACGGCCCGTTCTGCGTCGGGCTTTAGCACGGGATTCGCGACTTGCCCCATGAGCGTCACCGTGCCGTCAGGGTCCACCTTGTAGGAGAGATTGTCAAAGACTCCGTAATAAGGAAGCATCACGAGTTCATGACGCACTTCCTTGTAAATTCGCGCTAAACTTTTCTGATCGAGCGCGCCAGTCGATTGGTTGTCCTGGGCGGCGGAGCTGGCTAGAAACGCCACCGAGAAAATCAAAGTAAGAAAAGCAACACGAACTACAACCCCTGACCTCTTCATTGGGTTTTACCTCATGCAGGCACTATGGGACAGCGTTATCCCTGAAAATACTTCGGCAATTAAGACGCTGGAGTGGCCCCAGAAGTTGCTTCATTTTTTACCCGATACCGGGCGTCCCTACCCGCTGAAGAAGCAGGCGCGGAAGGGATCGGGGCGAGCGTTGCCGCGAACACAGGCGCCAGGGTGTCGCTGGCTTAGACGGTTTTTGGTTTGCGCCGCCGCTCGCGGAAGCCCTCAATCAGCAGATAGAGCACGGGGATAAAGAACAGATTCAGGACCGTGCTCATGATCATGCCTCCAAAAACAGTTGTGCCCACGGAGTGGCGTCCGTTTTCACCAGCGCCGCTCGCGACGACCAGTGGCACGACGCCGAGAATGAATGCCAGCGAGGTCATCAGAATCGGGCGCAGGCGAATGCGGGCGGCTTCGACAGCGGATTCGAGAATGGTCATTCCGCGCTCCCGAAGTTGCTCGGCGAACTCCACGATCAGAATGGCGTTTTTAGAGGCGAGGCCGACGAGCATCACAAGCCCCACCTGGCAATACACGTCATTTTGCTGGCCCCGGATCCATTGCGCGCCCAGAGCGCCGAGCAGGGCCATCGGCACGGCGAGGAGAATGATGAAAGGCAGAACGAAGCTTTCATAGAGCGCCGAGAGCGTGAGATATACGACCAGCGTTCCGAGCCCGAACAGGAGTAGCGTCGTCGATCCAGAAGCCAACTCTTCCAGGGAGATGCCCGACCATTCATAGGTGTAGCCCTGCGGCAGTGTCTTGGCCGAGACTTGCTGCATCGCCTGGATTGCCTGTCCAGAACTGAAGCCAGGAGCGGCGGACCCATCGATTTCCGCCGAGCGGAAAAGGTTGTAGTGATTGATGACTTGGGGCGCGCTGCTCTGCGTAATGCTGACCAGGTTTTCCAGCGGAATCATCGCGCCGGCATCGGAGCGGACATAATACTGGCCGATGTCTTGCGGGTGCGAGCGGAATTGCTTGTCGGCTTGCAAATAAACCCGGTAGGAGCGGTTATTGAAATCGAAATCGTTGATATAAGACGAACCCATGTAGACGCTGAGCGTGTCCGTGATCTGGCTGAGCGGGATATGCAGACTCTTGGCTTTTTCACGATCGATGGTGACGACGTATTGCGGGTCGTTGGAAGTGTAGCTGGTGAAAAGTCCGGTGAGATCTTTTTCCGGGCGCTGGCTGGAGGCGCGAATGAGATCGTGGGTAGTCTTGTCTAGATCCTGGAGGGTGTGAGATCCCTGATCAAGAAGTTCGTACTGGAAGCCGCCGAACTCGCCAAGGCCCTGGACGGCGGGCGGTTCGAAGGGGATGACGATGGCGCCTGAAATTCCGAAGAGCGGGCCGCGCAGACGGTTGATGACAGCGGCAGCGCTATGCTCTTCGCCTTCACGTTTTCCGTAGGCGCGCAGCGGCAAAAAGACAAGGCCGGCGTTGGGAGTAGCTCCGCCGAAGCTGAAACCGGCGACCGAGAACGTGCCTTGAATCTCCGGAATATTTTTTGTAATGGCGGAAACTTGCCGGCCGATGTTGCGAGTGTATTCGAGGGAAGCTCCGGTGGGAGCCTGGATAGCGACGATGAGGTAGCCCTGATCCTCGGAGGGAACGAAGCCTTGTGGTACTTTCTTGAAGACAAAATAAGCGAGACCGAGGCCGGCCACGAACAAGATCAAAGCAAGCACCTCGAAGCGCAAGAACATGCGAAGAGCGCGTACATACCCTCGGCTGGTAGCGTCGATCACACGGTCGACCTGCCGGAAGAACCAGTTCTTTTGCTTGTGTTCGATGCGGCCGAGCAGGATGGCGGCAAGCGCGGGAGCCAGGGTGAGAGCGTTGAAGGCGGAGATCGTAATGGAGAAGGCGATGGTGAGCGCGAACTGTCGGAAGAGAATTCCGGTGGTGCCGGGGAAGAATGCGACCGGCACGAATACGGCGACCAGCACGAGCGAAGTGGCGATGACGGCGCCGGTGACTTCTCGCATGGCGTCGGAGGCGGCTTTGGCGGCGCTGGGCTCGCCCTCCTGCAGGTGGCGTTCGATGTTCTCGATCACCACAATCACGTCGTCGACGACCAGCCCCGTTGCCAGAGTGATGCCGAAGAGCGTGAGCGTGTTGATCGAGAAGCCGAGCATCTTGACGAACGCGAAGGTGCCGATGAGTGAAACCGGAGTGGCGATGAAGTGAATGATCGTCGTCCTCCAGTCGCCGAGAAAAACGAAGATCACCAGGATGACCAGCAGGATCGCGGAACCGACCGTAAACAGCACGTCGCGGATGGATTCGCCGACCGCGTCAGTGGTGTCGAACGCGATCTCATATTTCATGCCGGGTGGAAAGCGCTTGGAGAGGCGGTCGAGTTCGGCGACGCAGCGTTGGTGAACATCCAGGGCGTTGGCGGTGGAGAGCTGAGTTACACCGATGCCAACAGATTCGCGACCGTTGTAGTCCAGATCAGTGCTGTAATCTTCGGCGCCAAGTTCGGAATGGCCGACATCTTTAAGACGGACCAGAGTGCCGTCGGCATTGCTTTTGAGGATGATGTTATCGAACTGCGCGGGCTCGGAGAGACGGCCGACCGCGCGGACACTCATCTGGAATTGCTGGCCGGGAATAGAGGGCTGGGCGCCGACTTGTCCGGCGGAGATTTCGACGTTTTGCTCCTGGAGCGCATTGACTGCATCGTCGGCGGTGAGGCCGCGGCCAGCCATGCGGACGGGATCAAGCCAGAGGCGCATGGAGTACTTGCGCTCGCCGAAGATGAGGACGTCGGCAACTCCGGGAACGCGTTTGAGCGTGTCGCGGACGTAAACATCGAGATAGTTGCTCATGAAGAGCGGGGAAAGACTGCCGTCTGGAGAGAAAACGGCTCCGCCAAAAACGAAGTTTTGCGAGGTCTTGGCGACGGTGATGCCGATCTGCTTAACTGCGGCCGGGAGGCGTCCGGAGGCGGTGTTGACGCGGTTTTCGATATCGACGGTTGCGAGGTCTGGGTTGCGGTTGAGATCGAAGGTCGCAGTGATCGTGCTGACGCCGTCGTTCGTGCTCGACGAGGTGATGTACTTCATGCCCTCGGCGCCGTTGATCTGCTGTTCGAGAGGAGTAGTGACGGCGGATTCGACGGTTTGCGAACTGGCTCCGGTATAGACCGCCGTGACACCAACCTGAGGCGGAGCGAGGTCGGGAAACTGTGCGATCGGGAGCGTGGGAATCGAGGCAGCGCCGGCAAGAATGATGAGCAGGGCGCATACAGTGGAAAATACTGGGCGATGAATAAAAAAGTCGACCATAAGAAAAAAATTCCCAGTTCTCTGGTCTCAGTTCTCAGCATGTCGCGCCTATTCCTTGGCGTTGTCTGAGCTGGATTCGAGAAAGTTTGCTTGGATTTACTAGCTGCTGCTTTCTTGTGGGGCTACGGGCACGCCGTCGATCAGGAATTGCGTGCCAGAAACGACCACTTTATCTCCAGCCTTCACTCCATCGAGAACGACATAGTCGTTGCCGACGATCTGGCCGACCTGGAGGGGCTTCTGGTGGACGACATATCCGCCCTTCTGATCGGGTTCGGCGACGAAAGCGAAATAGAGAGCGCCAATTCGAGAGACGGCGACTACCGGCACAACCGGCTTTTCCTGGCTTCCCCAGACCACGCGAGCGCGTATGAACTGAGCGGTTCGCAGACTGTCCTTCGAGTTCTCGATCGTAGCTTTCGCCAGCACGGTTTGGGTGGCAGTATCCACCTGCGGCGAGATGAATGAGATACGACTTGTCGCCAGCGAGTGCCCTTCGCCATCTACGAGCTCCACCGGGAGATTCATCTTCAACTCAGCGGATTTTTCGATCGGAATGTAGACATACGCTTCTAAACTCCCGGGGCGGTCGACCGTGGTGAGAGGCGTGGTGGTGACAACGCGGTCGCCAACGCGGACGGGAATGTCTCCAACAATACCGGCGCGTGGCGCCACTACCTTGTAATAGTGCAACTGAACCTGTTGTTCGTTGACTTGGGCGCCCATCGATTGCAGTTGGGCTTGTGCGGCGTCGAGCGTGGCGCGCGCCTGGTCCAGATCCTGCTTACTGACGACGCCGGCCGCAGCAAGACCACTGACGCGATCGTAATTCTGCTGTGCCCACTTGACCTGAGCGAGTTGGGCGGCTGTGGCACTCTCCTGGCTCTGTACCGTGGCCTGCTGCTTGGCCGGATCGATCTGCATCAAAGGCGCGCCGCCAGCGACCCGCTCGCCGGAGTGGACGAAAATCTGGGTAATGACGCCTTCCACCTGCGGCATGACCACCGCCGAGTCGCGGGACTTCAAGGTAGCGACATAGTCGGTCGTGTCATAAATCTTTTGCTCCTTCGCGGTTTGCACTTTGACAGGCATGGCGTGCCCTTGTGGGGGCGCGGCTTTTGCCTCATCGCCTTTCCCGCAAGCAGTGGTGAAGACAAGCGCGGCCAGCCAAGCGCCGGCAAGAATCAGTAGCGATATCCTTCGGAAACTTCGATTCATAGGGATTGCAGCGCCCACGCTAACCAAGATTGAACTCCCGCAATATTGGATCACCCATATGGATTCATGGCAAGGGGCGGAAGCTCCGAAGAATTTTTGCTTCTGCTAGATTGTTTTGTTATGAAACCGAGCCGCAGTTTTGCCAGCGACAACAATGCGACGGTGCATCCCGAGGTGCTGGAGGCTCTGAGGCACGCCAACGACGGGCACGCGGTGGGATACGGCGACGATCCGCACACAGAATCGGCCGTCCGAAAGTTTCAGGAACATTTTGGAGAGGACGTCAAAGTGTTCTTCGTTTTCAACGGAACGGCGGCCAACGTGCTCAGTTTGCAGGCGTTGACGCGTTCCTTTCATGCGGTTTTATGCCCGGAGCTGTCGCATATTTACACCGACGAATGCGGCGCCCCTGAGAAGCTTACAGGCTGCAAACTGGTTCCGCTGGCCGCGCCAGACGGAAAGCTGACGGTGGATGTTGTAGCGCGCGCCTATCACGGAATCGGCGACCAGCATCACGTGCAGCCCCGGGTCGTCTCCATTACGCAATCGACTGAAATGGGAACGGTCTACAAGCCCGAGGAAATCGCGGCGCTCGCGCGTTTCGCCCACGAGTGCCAGATGTATTTGCATATGGACGGTGCGCGGATCTCGAATGCGGTCGCGGCGCAGCAACTGACTCTGCGGCAGGCAACTCGCGACTTGGGCGTAGACGTGCTCTCATTTGGCGGAACAAAGAACGGTTTAATGGGCGTTGAAGCGGTGGTTTTCTTTCGTCCGGAGCTCGCCGAGAACTTCCTGTTCGTGCGGAAACAGGGAATGCAACTCGCTTCGAAGATGCGCTATATGTCGGCGCAGATGGAGGCGCTGCTGACCGATGAACTCTGGAAGCGCAACGCAGAGCATGCAAACCGGATGGCGCGGATGCTGGAGCGGGAACTGAAGAAGATTTCACAGGTCCGGATCGTGTATCCCGTGGAAGCGAACGGAGTTTTTGCGCAGATCCCTAGAGCCGCAATCAAAAAAATCCAGGAACGTTATTTTTTTTATGTCTGGGCTGAAGAGGAGTCGGTCGTGCGCTGGATGTGTTCGTTCGACACCACTGAAGAGGATGTGCGCAAGTTTGCTGTTTTCGTGTCGGAAGTAGTGAAGGAACTGGAGCACTGACGCGGGAAACGCCCAGCGGGGTAGGGGATCACCGATTTTCCGCTGAGGGACGGAAAATCAGCGTCCTTCATTATTTTTGCTTCTTCGCTGCCCGGATCTTTGCCCACCGCGCCTTCTGCGCTGCAGCGATTCGCTTGCGGCCGGCGGCTGAAATTGTTCTTTTCTTGCGTGCGACAGGAGGTGCGGACTTGCCTCCAGACAAAAAAACCTTTCCGAAGGAAGTCAACGCCGCGGTGACTCGATGAAGTTCGTCCTCAAGTCGCGAGCGCTCCTGCCGCAATTGCTTGACTAATGTTTCGAGTGTGTTTGCCATTTATGAATCTTATCACTTGCGAGTTGAACATCAACGGTTCCGGCAGGCGCGGGGCTTGCCTGACGCGTCATTCCGGTTTTGGCTCAATTCCCTCTGTGGGCAATGGTTTCGGCCTGCGGGCGTCCCCGTCGGGTGAAGAGAATCCCGTGTTCGTCTGTGGGGCGCCTTTGACTTTCGCCTTTGCATGAACCGACGACGCGATACGAATGCTATCCTTACAGGAGTTGTTCCACGGGGTTGTTCAATAGAATTGATTGTCACGGGCAGTTTTTAGCGGACCGCCCAATGAAGGCAGACGGTGAGAGTCTGGCGAGCATGGGGTTCATGTTGCAAACCTTTACTGTGAGATTGCGCGATTACGCTGAACTGACCAAGGCGCGGATCACTACGCTGATCGTCCTGACCGCATGGTGCGGCTATTTCTTTGGCGCGCATCGCATGGGCGCATCGTCGTGGTCGTTGGGACTGTTCCATGCCCTGCTCGGGGTAGCCTTGGTTTCCAGCGGCACCGCGGCGCTCAACGAAGTGCTCGAAGCGAGCGTGGATGCGCGCATGCGCCGTACCGCGCTCCGGCCACTGCCGTCGGGACGCATGTCGAAGGCGCACGCTGCAACCGTCGGTCTGGCGCTGACTCTTGGCGGTTCCGCATATCTCGCCGCTTATGCCAACTTACTAACAGGACTCTTAGTCTTCTTGACCGCAGTCGTCTATCTCGCCGCCTACACTCCGCTGAAGAAGGTTTCGCCGGTATGCACGTTTGTGGGAGCGTTCCCCGGAGCGATGCCGGTGGTGCTCGGCTGGACGGCGGCGCGCGGACGACTCGAAGTTGAGACTTTGATTCTTTTCGCCATCATGTTCGTGTGGCAGTTTCCGCATTTTCTCTCCATCGCATGGCTCTATCGGGAAGATTACGCGCAAGGCGACATTCGCATGTTGCCGGTGGTAGATTCCGATGGAAAGTCGACGGTGTGGCGGATTTTGGCCTATTCGGGCGTGCTGATTCCGGTGAGCTTAATGCCAGTCGCGCTGGGAATGACCGGTCGGATCTATCTGGTGGGAGCCATTCTGATGGGCGCGGCGTTGTTCCGAGTGTCGATGGGGATGGCGTATCCGCAACTGCCCGCAACGGCAGCGGCTTCGAAACCTTCGGCACGCCGCTTGCTGCGCGCGACGATCATCTATCTGCCAATTTTGTTTGCGCTCATGATGGCGAATTCAGGCAGTTAGACGACGGCTCCAAGACGGCCGAGTTGTCATCGATCCTTAGTCCTGATCGTGACGGCTCCGGGGGTTGGAGTCTACGACTTCGTTAGCCGCTACTTCGCTCCGGCCAAAGGCATCCCGGAAGATCCCGTGACAGGCGCCGCGCATTGTATGCTGTCACCCTACTGGGCCAGCCGGTTATGCAAGATTGAGTCCCGCGCTTTCCAGGCCTCTCGACGCGGCGGGGGAGATTATTTGCCGATTGGTTGGTGATCGTGTCGAACTGGAGGGCAGTTGTGTCTTCTACTTGGAAGGCGAGGTCGAGATCTGAGCAAGCCGTATTTCTTTTGTCAGATCATTCCAACTCCAACTCGATCTTCTTTGCAGCAAGGTCGAGCTTCACGATGCGAAACTTGCGGATCTGCCCCGCGCGTAGGCCTTCCGGCTTGGCTTCGTCGGAGGCCGGCCCACTCTTCCAGCGCGCCTGCAGCATCGATCCCAACGACGACAGATCGGGCTTGGACGATGAAGGCTCGGGTTCCGTGCGCTTGTTTTCTTTTGCCGCACGCTCGACGATCCGGCACGTTGCGACCACGCCCTCACCCAATTCCACACGCGCGCTTGCTCCAGAAACCTCGGTTAAGCGGCCCGTGACAACGTCACCCTCTTTGTGCTCGGCGAGATATTCATCAAGGCCGGTTGGAACCAGCTGTTTCATGCTCAAACGGATGTTCCGCTTTTCCGTATCCAGCGCGAGCACCTGCGCCTTGACCATTTGCCCGACGCGGAGCACGTCCTGCGGATGATTGATGCGCTTCTCCGCGCTGATTTCGCTGACGTGGATCATGCCTTCGACACCTTCGGTCAGTTGCACGAAGGCACCAAACTTTGTGATGTTCGTTACTGGCCCCTCGATCACAGTGCCCGGAGCGAATTTTTCCCCCGCACCCGCCCACGGGTCGCCCAAGGCTTGCTTCAAGCCCAGAGAGATTCGCCGCTCGGGGGCGTTCACGCCGAGAATCACGGCTTCGACGGTTTCACCCGGCTTCACCACATCGCTAGCTGTTCTCACCCGTTTTGCCCACGACATTTCGGAAATATGAATGAGGCCTTCGATGCCGGGATCGATCTCAACAAACGCACCGAAGTCCATGAGCCGCGTCACGGTGCCACGAACGCGTTCGCCCGCCTTGTATTTTTCGGCGACCGCGTCCCATGGATGCGGCTGCAGTTGCTTCATGCTGATCGCGATCCGGTGCTTGTCGGCGTCGATCTTGATGATTCGCGCTTCGATCTGCTGGCCCGCTGACAGCACGTCGGAAGGCTTATTAATGCGATGCCATGAAATTTCGCCGACGTGCAAAAGGGCATCCGCTCCGCCGATATCGACAAACGCGCCGTAATCGGTCAGGCTGCAAATCTCGCCCTGGACGGTGTCACCCTCTTTGAGTTCCGAGAAGCGCCGCTCTTTGCCGGCACGTTCTTCGTCTTCCGCAATGGCGCGGCGATCCACCACCACGTCTTCTTCTTCCACATCGATCTTGGTGATGCGGCAGCGAATTTCCTGCTCGACCAGCTTCGCCATTTCGCCGGCATCTTTGGTCCCGGTGCGGGACGCGGGCATGAAGGCTCGGACCCCGATATCCACGCTCAATCCGCCCTTGACCACGCCGGTCACGGTACCGACGATGATCGCCTTTTCGGCGAACGCTTTCTCGAGCGATGCCCAGTCAGTGGGCCGCTCGACCTTGCCGCGCGTCAGTTCGTAATAGCCTTCCGGATCACGGCCTTTAATCGTGACCTGAACTTTGTCGCCGGGCTTCGGCGGCTTACCTGCCGGAAAAGCCGTCAGCGGCAGCACGCCTTCGGTCTTGAACCCGATATCGAGAACGATCGAATCGACAGTCACAGCGATCACCGTCCCGACGCGCCCCTGACCACCGGGCTCCTGCTTGCGGGGATGGCTTTTCTCGTACTGAGAAAAAATGTCCTTGAACGATTCGACCGGCTCGGCGGCTGGGGCAGAGTCTGGGCTAGTTGGGTTGGACAGACTTTGCTGGGATTGATTCGGTTCAGACTCGTTCGCTTCAGGCATGCTGGGATTCAACGCTTCCGGATTGGACATGTAGAGATTAAGAGCCCCTTCGGGCGCGATCCCGCTTAGGATAACACCGCCGAGAGGCTGCGCCCGGCGGTGCGCGGCAGGGACGGTGGAAAAGGCATCCAAACTCAGGTGTAAGCTGTCTCCCGTTTCTCAATAATTCTCGAGTTGAAGAAGATAGAACAGAGACGGTACGCTGCAATCGAGAGGAGCCATCAGCATGGCTGAGGTATTACCCGCAATATTTTTCGGGCACGGCAATCCCATGAACGCCTTGCTGGAAAACAATTACACCGCCGGATGGCGGAAAATCGGGAAGCAGACGCCAAAGCCGAAGGCGATTCTATCGATTTCCGCACACTGGTTTGTGCCTGCTACTGGCGTCACAGTCAGCACGTCTCCGGCAACGATCCACGATTTCGGCGGCTTTCCGAAAGAGCTCTACCAGGTGCAATATCCTGTTCCGGGCGATCCCGAGCTCGCCCGAAGAGTGCAAAGGATGTTGCAGCCTCTGCCTGTCAACCTCGACAACTCGTGGGGTCTCGATCATGGAACGTGGTCGGTCCTTAAGCATGTGTATCCTCATGCCGATATTCCGGTCGTGCAGTTGAGCATCGACGAAACCCAGGCCGCTTCTTTTCACTTTGAACTCGGAAAGAGACTGGCGCCGCTGCGAGAGGAAGGTATTCTGATCGTGGGTAGCGGAAATCTGGTCCACAACCTGCATGCGTACGCGTGGGGAAGGCACATGCCAGAACCGTATGAGTGGGCGGTTCGCTTCGAACGCGAGGCGAGGGAGATGATGATTGCCGGCGAATTCCGGCCCTTGATCGATTACGAGCATCTGGGGCCGGAGGCGCAACTCTCCATTCCAACCCCTGACCATTATCTGCCGATGCTCTACGTGCTGGGCACCCGGCAACAAGACGAGATTATTACCTTTCCGGTGGAAGGCGTCGATGGAGGATCCATCTCGATGTTGACGGTCCAAGTCGGCTAGGCCGAATTGGATATTCACAGGAAAAGCGACGACATCTTTACCGCGACCGCTTTAGTCCGCGACCATCGGTACTGGCCTGCCGAGTAGGACTGGCGTTTTCATTTTTACATTTCGAGCCGAGGTGGCTTCCGCCGGCGCCTGCATCCACTTGCGCACTTCCGGCAAGGCCGCCCGCATGGCAATTTCGCCAACGCGGATCAATTCATCCGCGCGTTTGAAGTCGTCATAATCGAAACCTGCGACATCGGGCTCGATGATCACGTCCGCCGCACGCCGCCACACTGGACTCATCACGTCCTGGGCGATAGCGAACGAAGTTCCGATCACGTCGAAGTAATGCCTCGGCGCTGTCGTCTTGGACCACTGCCCTTTCAGATGCACTCCCAACACGCGCTCCGCGCCCATTTCGCGCAGGGGAACCGTGGGCACGGGATACGAAAGCATGCCGTCAACCAGCCAACTTCCGCGAATTTCGACAGGCAGGAACATCCCGGGGTACGCACAGCTAGCCCGGACGGGGTCGATGATCGAGCCGGACTTAAAGACCACTCCCTTGCCGGTGTTAAAGTCGGTAGCGGTCACACCGAGAGGTATCCGTAATTCTTCAAAACTGTGCACTTTCAAAGTGCGCTCAAGAAACGAAGTCATGCGGTCGGTCGTGGCGAAGCCGTAGCGCGAGATCGTCCAGCGAGCGAAAGTCGTGAAGCGGACCTTGTGAGCGATTTCCACCAGTTCCGCGACCGTGAGCCCGCTGCAGTAGGCAGCTCCCATGATCGCGCCCACACTTGTGCCAGCGACCATTCGAACCGGAATGCCCGCTTCTTCCAGCACCTTGAGCACGCCAATGTGTGCAATACCGCGGGCAAAGCCTCCACCCAGCGCGAGGCCGATCGCTGGCGCGGGCCGCGGGTAAACCGTATTAGACTTGCGAGATAGTTCGCGGCCGAAGGCTTGCACCGACCGGATCACTTTTCCCAGACGTTTCATAGGAACCCCACGTTCCTCTTTTTAGTGGGCGGTTTTGCTGGGGTGAAAAACCTCCCTTGTCGTACGTGTAAGATGCCACAAATTCGTTTTAGGCTGCAGTACACCGTTGTGCTACGTGATGGGTAAAGTATACTCCGCGCCGAGTTACCCGATTTCCTTGTGCCGATTCGTGACCTTTCAAACTAACCCCTTTGCCTTCAATAACGTGATGCGTTAGTTCAAACGGACGGCGTTGATAGTGGCGCAGCTTATAACCGGCCGAGGCACCGGAATGCTGGACTTTGGATATGCTGATGAGGGGCAAGCGATAACCTCGGCCGCCAAGATCAACCTGGGCGCGACGGCAAATTTTGCTCGCGCTGGAAGTGAACGCGAGCGCTAGAATCCAGAGTTCGCCAAGAGACCTGACAAGCTGGAAGCACAAGCGAGAATGCTACGCTAAAAAGGTACCGAAAAATGGCAAGTTACATCGGCGCGATCGATCAGGGAACAACAAGCTCGCGATTTATCGTCTTTGATCGTTCCGGGCGGATCGTAAGTTCGGCGCAGAAAGAACATGAGCAGATCTATCCCAAGCCAGGATGGGTTGAGCACGATCCCGAAGAGATTTGGCGGCGAACCCAAGCCGTCATTGAAGAAGGCATGGAAGCTCGCGGGCTGCGGCCGGAAGATCTCGCTGCAATCGGAATCACCAACCAGCGTGAAACGACGGTGGTGTGGCACAGGAAAGGCGGCAAGCCAGTACACAACGCAATAGTCTGGCAGGACACGCGAGTGGCTCCCGCGGTTGCTGAGTTCGCGGCGCGTGGAGGCCAGGATCGCTATCGCGGCAAAACCGGACTTCCGCTCGCTACTTATTTCAGCGGCCTCAAGATTCGCTGGATTCTCGAAAATGTTGCAGGCGCCCGCGCGCAAGCTGAAGCCGGAGAACTGCTGTTTGGCAATATCGATACGTTTTTGATCTGGCATCTGACGGGCGGCGTCCACGTGACCGATGTGACCAACGCCAGCCGCACTCAGTTGATGAACCTCAATACGCTGCGGTGGGATCGCGAAATCCTGCAAGACTTCGGCATCCCCATCCAGATGCTGCCCAAGATTGTTTCGAGCAGCGAGGTTTACGGCACCGCAAACATGCCGTCGCTTGCGGGAGTCGCTATTTCGGGCGATCTCGGCGATCAGCACGCAGCCCTTGTGGGTCAGGCTTGCTTCAAGCCCGGAGAGGCGAAGAATACCTACGGCACCGGCTGCTTCATGCTGATGAACACCGGAGAAAAAGCCGTGCTCTCGCAATTCGGACTGCTGACCACGCTCGCCTACAAGTTCGGTGCCAAGCCAGCCTGCTATGCGCTCGAAGGAAGCATCGCCATTACCGGAGCCCTGGTGCAGTGGCTCCGCGACAATCTCGGCCTGATTCAAGCCAGTTCCGATATCGAGGCGCTCGCGCGCACGGTCCATGACAACGGCGGTGTTTACTTCGTCCCTGCCTTTTCCGGTTTGTATGCTCCCTATTGGAAGGACGACGCGCGCGGCGTGATTGCAGGCTTGACTCGATTCGTCAACAAAGGCCACATAGCTCGCGCCGTGCTGGAGGCGACGGCGTTCCAGGTGCGCGAAGTGGTCGATGCCATGGCCAAGGACTCCGGTATCTCGCTCGACGTCCTTCGCACTGACGGTGGCATGGTGATGAATGATCTGCTGATGCAATTCCAGTCTGACATTTTAGCCACACCCGTGGTTCGCCCTATGGTGAAAGAGACCACGGCGCTGGGCGCGGCCTATGCTGCTGGACTAGCTGTCGGCTTCTTCAAAGATACCGAGGAACTGTCCGCCAACTGGGCCGTCGACCAACGCTGGGACCCGGCGATGGAGGAACAAACTCGCGAGCGGCTTTATCACTTTTGGAAGAAGGCGGTGACACGGTCGTTCGATTGGGTGGAATCGCCATAATGGCGAGGCGGGCTTGGCTGACGGTGCTCGCCCGATTCTGGTCATCCGACGGTGAGTCTCGTCACAGTCAAAGGATGAGCGACTGATGTTGAATGAGGGGTTGCAAGCGATGGCAGCGCCGATAGGAGCGCGATCGACATAGAGAACCAGGGAAGTTGGGAAAACTTACCTAAGCGAGCCGAGCGAGGGAGGGCGATGGAAAACGCAGTCGGTCTGGTCATGATGGGCGGCGGAGCTCGCGGCGCTTACCAAGCCGGCATTCTCAAGCGCATCGGCGAACTGAAACGCGTTCGAACCAACGGTAATCCTTTTCCGATCATTGGAGGCGCTTCCGCCGGCGCGATTAACGGTGCTGGGCTGGCCACGGGTTGTGACGATTTTGCTCTTGCGACCCAGCTTCTGGCGGAGGTTTGGGCGAACCTCAAACCTTCCTCGATTTTCCACTGCGGCGTCTTGTCACAGGCGCAAAATTCCCTGACCTGGATGCTCGATCTCTCCTTCGGAGCAATTCTGGGCGGAGGCCACGCTCGATCGTTGTTGGATGCCACGCCGCTTCGCGGTTTTCTCAGTCTGCATCTGGACTGCGACCGGATCCAGGAAAACATCAGGCGCGGAAATCTCTACGCGCTTGCGATTTCCGCGACCAACTATAACTCCGGCAAAAGCTATCTTTTCATTCAAGGAAAAAGAGGGCATCCGATGTGGAAGCGGGTCCGGGTGGTGACGGTAGCCACGAAGATTACAGTCGATCACGTTTGCGCGTCTTCGGCGATTCCGATGGTATTCCAGCCGGTCAAGCTCAAAACCGCACGCGGGTCCGCCTTCTTCGGGGATGGTTGTTTGCGCCTGCAACAGCCGCTGAGCCCGGTGATCCGCCTTGGGGCGAAAAAGGTGTTCGCGATCGGCGTCCGCTGCGGAAATCGAGAAAGTCAGGAGGACTCTACGGACGAGAGAAGTCCTTCACTCGCGCAGGTGTTGGGGGTCCTGTTGAACGTCATGTTTCTGGACCATCTTGCAACCGACCTCGAACATCTTGAGCATTTGAACCAGTTGCTCGACGATGGACACATCAACCAGCTTGGTATTGAAGGCCATGAAAAAATACGGTCCTTGCGGACTCTAATCATGTCGCCTTCGGTCAATTTGTCAGACCTGGCGGAGCAGCACCAGCGAGATATGCCCGCTCTGATCCACTACTTTGTGTCCAGTTTGGGACGAGACGCGGCTTCCTCCGCCGATTTGATGAGCTACCTGCTGTTCACGCCCAGCTACACGCGAGACCTTATTCAGATTGGTTACGACGATGCCAGCGAAAGAATCGAGGAGATCGAAGAATTTCTCTATTCCTCCCACGAAGGCGACGCTGAAAACTCATCGGCCAGTGGAGCCGCAGAGAACGTTTCTAAGGCTGGTTCAGTTACGAAGCGCACGGGAAACTTGGCCAGGTCTCGCGGCTAGACATTCGCAAAGATGCACCACACTTGGCTTCGATGCATTCCCGCAACCCAGGAATTCTGCTGAAGTTAGAAACGTTTAGAGGTCCATAGGTCCGCTGCTACAGCACACGCCGGGTAAGGAGATTCTCAAGGATGCAAGTACCGTTCACAATACACGGACCGTTTTTAGGCGAGTTTATGGGCACGCTGGTTTTGATTCTGCTGGGGGACGGCGTTGTCGCCAATGTTCTTTTGAAGAAATCGAAAGGCGAGAACTCCGGGTGGATTGTGATCACCACAGCCTGGGGAATGGCGGTAGTGGCGGGCATCTTTACGGCGGTTGCATTTGGCAGCCCCGGCGCGCACATTAACCCGGCAATCACTCTGACCGTCGCCGTTCTCACGGGGGACTGGTCGAACGTCGCGCTCTTCTGGGCGGCGCAAATCCTGGGCGCCTTCGCCGGCGCAACTCTGGTCTGGCTGACGTATCTGCCCCATTGGAGAGTCACGCCCGACTCCGGGGCGAAGCTGGCGATTTTCTGCACCGCACCTGCTATTCGTAGTCTTCCGGCAAATCTGCTCACCGAAATTATCGCTACGACTTGCCTGATCGTGGTTGGCTTCAGCTTCGGCAGCAAGGCCGTGTCGACCACCGGCCTGCCAGCTGGATTCGGCCCGTGGCTCTGGGGAGTTCTGGTGTGGGCGCTCGGCCTGAGTCTCGGAGGCCCGACCGGATACGCGATGAACCCAGCTCGAGACTTCGGCCCGCGTCTGGCGCATGCTATTTTGCCGATCAGCGACAAAGGAAACTCCGATTGGGGATACGCCTTTGTGCCGGTCCTCGGTCCGCTCATCGCGGGCGGCATCGGCGCTGCGATTATCAAGCTGGTCGGCATCGCGTGACGCAGTCTCAACGTAGAGAAGAGCGATGAATCGAACTGAAATGTGGCGCCGCGTTGAAGCCCATCCCAAACCCTGGGACATGATTGTTGTGGGCGGCGGGGCGACGGGCGTTGGTGTTGCCATCGATGCCGCGGCGCGTGGCTACGATGTTCTTCTCCTCGAACAAAGCGACTTTGGTAAAGGGACCTCCAGCCGCAGCACGAAACTGGCCCACGGCGGCGTGCGCTATCTGGAACAAGGCAATCTCGGCCTCGTCATGGAAGCGCTGAAGGAGCGCGGACTCCTTCTGCAAAACGCGCCTCACCTGGTGCACGATCTCGCCTTCGTGGTTCCGAATTACGACTGGTGGGAAGCGCCGTTTTACGGCCTTGGTCTAAAGCTCTATCAGTTGCTGGCCGGCAAGTACGGTTTCGGAACTTCACGCATTCTCTCCAAGGAAGAAACGCTCGAACATCTGCCGAACTTGAAACAAGAGGGTCTGCGGGGGGGCGCCGTTTACTACGATGGACAATTCGACGACGCGCGCCTGCTCATCCACATGGTAGCCACCGCCTTCGAGCAGGGCGCGACGCTTCTGAACTATGTCGAAGTAAGTGGCCTGACGAAAGACGCTCAGGGATTTGTAGACGGAGTCATTGCCCGCGATGTGGAAGCTGGCAACGAATTTCGCGCCTCCGCGAAAGTCGTGGTTAATGCTACCGGAGCGTTCAGCGACCAGCTTCGACTGAAGGCCGACCCTGCGGCGCAAAAGATAATCGCTCCCAGCCAGGGCATTCATCTCGTTTTTGACTTGAGTTTTCTGCAGGGCGATAGCGCGGTCATGGTTCCCCACACCAGCGACGGGCGCGTGCTATTCGCGATTCCGTGGCACAGCCACACGCTGGTGGGAACCACCGACACTCCGATTGCAGCCGCCACGCTGGAGCCGGTCGCCATGGAGCGGGAAATCGAATTTATTCTGGCCACTGCCGGACAATATCTGGCCAAAGCGCCCACTCACGACGACGTGTTGAGCGTGTTTGCCGGGATCCGTCCGCTAGTGGGTTCGAAGGGTGCGTCGAGCACCGCGTCGCTGTCGCGCGACCACGTCATTCACATCGACCGCTCCGGCTTGGTCACGATCTGCGGGGGCAAATGGACAACCTACCGGCACATGGCGGAAGATTGCGTCGATCAGGCGGCAACGCTGGCGCAACTCCCAGAAAGGCCGTGCGTTACGCAGCATCTGCACATCCACGGTTTCCACAGCGCGGCGCAAGGGTTGGGTGCTCTGGCTGTCTACGGCTCCGACGCTGATGAAATTCATAAGCTGATTGAGATTGACCCGGCGCTCGGCCATCCGCTCTACGCGGACCTGCCCTATGTGAAAGCAGAAGTAATTTGGGCCGTGCGAAACGAGATGGCTCGCACCGTGGAAGACATTCTCGCCCGGCGCACACGTGCATTGTTCTTGAATGCGCGCGCAGCCCTCGCCATGGCTCCCGTCGTCGCCGACCTGATGGCTTTCGAACTCGGTTGGGACGATCTCACCCGGAGCAAGCAGTTGTCGGCATTTTGTGACGTGGCTTCGAACTACTTCTTGCATCCTCAAGAATTGCATACGTCAAGAAACAAAGCTTAAGATGGCCTCGAAGGATAAAGCCATGAGCGAACAAAGTTTTGACCAGGAAAACGCCTCTGCTTCCCGCCGCAGTTTTCTTAAAACCACCGGCGCAGTAACCGCGGGTGTTATTGCAGGAGGTCTGCTACCCGAAAAGGCGTCGCCTTCAACAACGGCTCCGACAGGCGCTCCGTTCAATCCCGCCACTGCCGGAGCCATGCCCACGCGCAATCTCGGACGCACTGGCCACCGTCCCGGCATCTTCAGTCTCGGCGGACAAGCATCCATCGAACAGCCCAACAACGAAGCCATCGCTGTGCCCATCATCGAGCGCGCGCTCGACCTCGGCGTCAACTATATGGATACGGCCGCGATGTATGGCGGCAAAGATCGCTGGAGTCAGCGCTACTTTGGCCAGGTGATGAAGCATCGCCGCAGCCAGGTGTATCTCGCCAGCAAGACCCACGATCGTACGCGCGACGGTTCCCTGAAGCTGCTTGAAGAATCGCTCAAGCTGCTCAATACCGATCATCTTGACGCCTGGCAACTTCACCACATCGATACGCAGGAAGACGTCGATCAGATTTTCGGTAAAGGCGGCGCGCTCGAAGCGCTCTTGCAGGCGCGGGATCAGAAGATGGTCCGCTATCTCGGCGTCACCGGCCACTCCGACCCCGAAGTGCTGATGGAGTGCCTTCGCCGTTTCGATTTCGATCAGATCCTGATGGCTGTCAACGCCGCCGATGCGCACCATCGCAGTTTCCAGGAAAAACTGCTCCCCATGGCCGTGGACAAACAGATGGGCATTATCGGGATGAAGATCCCAGCGCGGGGCCGCATTCTCAGTTCGTGGCAGCCCGATAAGAGCCACGATTCGGGATGGAATCAGCCTGCTCCAAAGCCCGGCGTTCTGGCGATGAAGGAAGCCCTCTATTTCACGCTGAGCCTGCCGGTGAGCACGGTGATCATCGGATGCGATTCCATTGCGCAACTCGAAGAAAACGTCCAACTCGCCCGCGACTTCACGCCGCTCAGCGGGGCTCAGATGGCCGGCCTGACCGGTCGCACCGAGCCCATCGCCAAGCAAGCGCTTTTCTTCCGAAACTGGGCCTGATCGAACCGAGGGCAGTCGCCGACTGTGCATGGAAGCCGCGAGCCAATCCATATTTTGATGGGTCATGGCGCGAAATTCTTTAGCGTGTGGGATTCAGCGGTCAGAAATTTCATCGGTCGGATTCTGACCGGTCCCCGCGTTTGTGTTTTCTATATTGGGAGCGTATATTATGCGTTGAATACTGTTGTGTCGTAGTGTCAGCATTGTCGAAGCACACCAGTGGGCGAAAGCCCACTTTTTAGTTTGGGGCATCCGGCGTGTTGGGCAGGCGCAGCGACTTGATCGCAAATCTCTGAAAACATGGCTCTTGATCTAGATAGGGTCCGGCGGATCGCCGAGCGGGTTGCGGGCTCGAGCGGGCTGGAAGTGGTCGAAGTGGAAGTCAGCGGCGCGGGTAAGCACCGCATGCTCAGGGTGTTTATCGACCGACCGGGAGCGGTTCCAAGTAGCGATCGTCCCGACGGAGTTACACACGAAGATTGTTCGAAGTTCAGCCGGGAGTTCGGCACGATTGTCGATGTTGAGGATGCCGTTCCGGGCGGATCGTATGTGCTGGAGGTTTCGTCTCCGGGGCTCGACCGCAAGCTGACCAAGGCGTCGGATTTCGAACGTTTTCGCGGGCACCGCGTGAAGTTGATGACGCGGGAACCAGTGAATGACAACCGGCATTTTGAGGGGAAGCTGGAAAGCTTCGAGAACGGAACGTTGCGGCTGGACTTAAGCGCGGCACGCAAGAAGAAGATGCGCCCCAAAGAGGGCGAATCGCAGAAGGTTGAGATCGATCTAAAGAACGTAGAGAAGGCGAATCTGGTACCGGAAATATAGGAGCAGGGCGTCAGGTGTTAGGCGTCAGGTCCGAGGAAAGCAACTCCTGGAACCTGACACCCAAGACCTGAGACCTGAAGATTTTTATGGCAAGCGAGCTCTACAACATCATCGAAGGGGTCAGTCGGGAAAAAGGGATTGATCCGCAGATTGTGGTCAGCGCGGTCGAGGACGCCATCGTCGTCGCTACGCGCAAGTACTACAAGACGCAGGAGAACCTGCGCGCCGTGCTCGACAGAGAAAGCGGCAAGATTAACGCCTATGCAGTGAAGTCGATTGTCGAGACTCCCGAGCAGGTGGAAGATCCCAATCTGCAGGTGACGGTGGAGCAGGCGCGGAAACTTGATCCGAGCGCGGAGGCAGGCGGAGAACTGCTGATCCCCAAAGCGACCGAAGGAATTCTGGGCCGCATCGCCGCGCAGCTGGCCAAGCAGGTGATTTTCCAGAAAGTGCGCGAGGCTGAGCGCGACACGGTCTACAACGAATACATCGGCCACGTGAACGAGATCGTCAATGCCACCGTAAAGCGTCTCGAAGGTCCGGATGTAATTCTCGATATCGGCAAGGCCGAAGCCCGCATGGGGCGCAAGGAGCAGTCGCGCCTGGAATCGTTCGCGGTGGGCGAGCGGATTCGCGTGGTAATTGTGCGCGTGGAAAAAGCGGCAAAGGGCCCGGGAGTGATCGCATCGCGTTCCGCGCCAGAACTGGTGCAACATTTGTTCCAGACCGAAGTGCCGGAAATTTACGACGGTACCGTGGTGATCCGCGCGATTGCCCGGGAAGCGGGCGAACGCACCAAGATCGCGGTGATGTCGAAAGACAAGGATGTCGATGCCGTCGGAGCGTGCGTCGGCATGAAGGGCATGCGCGTTCAGTCGATCATCCGCGAACTGCGCGGAGAAAAGATCGACATCATCGAGTATCACGAGGATCCGGTCACATTCGCCGAAAAGGCGCTGCAGCCTGCGAAAGTCAGTCGAGTCACGATTGTCGATGCCGCGGACAAGCATCTGGAAGTTGTGGTCGACGACACTCAGCTTTCGCTGGCGATCGGCAAGAAGGGCCAGAACGTACGTCTGGCGGCCAAACTGCTGGGCTGGAAGATCGACATCAAGAGCGAAGAAGAAAAGCGCCAGGAAGTGGAGCAGCAGATGTCGGCGCTCGTCACGCAGACCGTCACTCCGCTGGAGAATGTTACCGGGCTGGGTGAGGGATTGGTCGAGAAGCTGAAGGCCGCCGGAATCAACACCGTGGAATCGCTGGCCGATATGACCCCCGAGCAGTTGGAAGCGATCGAAGGGATTGGCCCGAAAACGGTGGAAAAAATCAGTATCGCGGTCAATAATTACTTTGCCACCCTGGATGGCGGCGAGGTGGTAGCTCCCGCTGAGACGGAAAACGCCGGAGACGCGGCGGTCAACGAGGAAGCGCTGGCGGAAGGCTCCGTAGAAGCCGACGCTTTGGAAGGGCAACCGGACATTGCCGGAGAACCGGCATCGCCTGCAGACGGCGAGCTAGAAGCGGCGAGGTTGGCGGAAGAAGCCGAGCCCGGCACCGATGCGGAAGAAGCCGCGACCCCTGCAACTGAAGAGGCCGTTGGCCAGCAATCCGCGACTGAAGAAGCCCCGGAAGACAAGCAGAGCTAGCTTTTGAATGTGGCGAGTTCGGAGTCAGTTCCGAACCGGTCACGGGCGGTTCGTCAAAGGAACGTAAGTGGAAAGTGACACAATGACGGGGATTTCATGAGGTTAGATATGCGAGCCTAGATACTCGACATTAGCGGCACAGAAGAGGAAACGAGAGCGGATGAGTAAGATTCGAATCAACGATCTGGCCCGTGAGTTGGAAGTCAAGAGCAGGGAAATTCTTGACGTGCTGACCACGGTAGGCATCACGGAGAAAAAAACGCACTCCAGTTCTCTGGAAGACCACGAAGCGGATTTGGTACGGAAGCATCTCCGTGGCCGTTCCGATTCCGCGCCCAGTGCCTCCAAGTCGTCCGCACGCGCGGTCCATGGCGAAGAAGACTTCAAGACCAAGATCGACCTCTCGCATATTTCGCGTCCCGGAGACGTGCTGCGCGCCATCACTCAGCAAAAGGGAGCCGCCGAGCATCCTGCGCCTCGCCCTCCCGCCAAGCCGACCATTACACCGCCGCCAGCGCCGGCCATAGAAACCAAAACAGAAGCTCCTGCTGCTTCCGTATCCGCATCTACACCCAAGACCGTACTGCCGAAGCCCGCGATGGAATCGTCGGCTCCGGCTGCCGCTCCGCCTCCGAAAATGGTGACGCCGGCTTCCGTGGCTGCTACCTATCGTCCGCCCTCAGTGGTCGTGATTCCGCCGAAAGCTCCCGTGACGCCGCCCGTGCCTCCGCCGGGAGCGACAACGCACGCGCCGGCGATTGCGATTCCGCCTCGAGTTACCGCCGCGACTCCCGCAACCCCGGTAGCAGTACCGCCTGCGGCACCGCCGCCAGCCGCGGTTCAGCCACCGTCGAATGTGGCCGAGGTGCAAGCAGCCGCGCCGGCCAAACCGTCGGTGCCCGTTACTCCTCCACCGCGAATGATCATGCCGCAAACCGGCCCGCGCCCGGTGTACAAGGCGCCTGTGCCTCCGCCGGGAGCGGCGGCCGCCGATAGCGCTTCACGGCCCGCCCCGGGAAGACCCGTGCCCGGACAGCCCATCTTTCAGCGTACCGCACGGCCGCAGGTGCCGGGTGCGCCTCGTCCTCCGCTTCGACCAGGGGAACGGCGCCCGATGCATCCCACGCGTGTTCCCCCCGCGGGATCGCGTCCGCTTGGTGTCGGCCCAGGTGCCTCCATGGCGCCGCCGGGACCCTCGCGGCCGGGAGCCCGTCCGGGAGCTCCGTCGCGGCGACCGGGACAAAGGTATGTGCCGCGAGGCGTGAAGGAAGGCCCGATGAAGGGCTACACTCCTCCGCCGCGGATGATGGTCAACAACGAGCCCGCGCCCATCACGCGCAACATCACGATCACGGAAGGAATCTCGGTGAAAGATCTCGCCGAGAAGCTCGGCATTCGCGCCAAAGACGTCATCGCGCGACTGGTCGTGCGCGGAGTATTCGCCACCATCAATCAAACGCTCGATGCCGAGTTGGCCAGCGAGATGGCGCGCTTCTTCGGAGCCGATACTGAGGTCATTACTTTCGAGGAACAGGCTGCCAAAGATACGGACGCAGCGACCGAAAGCAGCGAGGAAGGCGCCGAAGCCGTGCCCCGGCCCCCGGTGGTCACCATCATGGGCCACGTCGATCACGGCAAAACCACGCTGCTCGATTCCATCCGCTCTACCAACGTGGCCGGCGGCGAAGCCGGCGGCATCACCCAGCACATTGGCGCCTACAAAGTTGCCATCACCGATAAGGCGTCTCCTGCTTATGGACGCGAGATTGTGTTCCTCGACACGCCCGGTCACGAAGCCTTCACCCGGATGCGTTCGCGCGGCGCCAAGGCGACCGACATTGTCGTGCTCGTAACCGCAGCCGACGACGGCGTCATGCCGCAAACCATTGAAGCCATCGACCACGCGCACGCCGCTGAAGTCCCCATCATCGTAGCTGTCAATAAAATCGACAAGCCCGGCGCGCTGCCGGAGCGCGTCAAGAAACAACTCGCCGACCGCGGCCTGGTTCCGGAAGAGTGGGGCGGCAAGACGGTGTTTGTCGATGTTTCCGCCAAGCAGAAAACGAACCTCAATCTGCTCATGGAAATGATTTTGCTTACCGCCGACTTGCAGGAATTGAAGGCGACCCCCGGGCGCGCGGCGAGCGGGTTGGTGCTCGAAGCCAAGCTTGACCGCGGACGTGGACCTGTGGGCACGATCCTGGTCCAGAACGGCACGCTCCACGCGGGCGACAATTTTGTGGTGGGCAATGTCTATGGAAAGGTCCGCGCGATGTTCGACGACCGCGGAAAGGCCTTAAAGGAAGCGCCCCCTGCGACGCCGGTTGAGATCATCGGACTCGAGGGCTTGCCTCAGGCCGGCGATCAGTTCGTGGTTGTCACCGACCGCGAGAAGGCGCGGGACATCTCCGAATACCGCGAGCAAAAAGCGCGGGAAGCGACGCTCGCCAAGAGTTCGCGCGTCTCGCTCGAAGGTCTTGCCGAGCAACTGAAAACGGCCGGCATGAAGGAGTTGAACGTCATCCTGAAAGCCGACGTGCAGGGATCGGTCGAAGTGCTGGGCGATCTGCTGGGCCGCCTCTCGAACGACAAGGTACGGCTCAAGTTGCTGCGCTCGGGCATCGGCGCGATCACCGAAACCGATGTCCTGCTCGCATCCGCGTCCAATGCCATCATTATTGGCTTCAACGTGCGGCCCGAGCGCAAGGCGCAGGAACTGGCCGAGCAGGAAAAAGTCGACATCCGGCTCCACTCGATCATTTACGAACTGCAGGACGAGATCAAGCGCGCCATGACCGGATTGCTGGAGCCTACGATCAAAGAAACCTACCAGGGCCGCGCCGATGTGCAACAGACCTTCCGCATTCCCAAGGTCGGCACGATTGCCGGTTGCCGTGTAAGCGACGGTCTCATCAAGCGCGATTCTGAATTGCGTTTGCTGCGCGACAACGTGGTCGTCTTCAAGGGCAAAATCGGATCGCTGCGGCGCGGGAAGGACGATGTCTCGCAGGTGACCAGCGGCATGGAATGCGGCATCTCGATCGCAAACTACGCTGACATCAAAGCGGGAGACGTGATCGAAGCCTTCATAACCGAGAGAATCGCGGCCGAAGCCATCAAGTAGTTCGTCGTCGGCCGTCGTTTTGCGGAAATGCGCGTGGTTAGCTCACGTTGAACCGCCGCGCTCGGCTCCGTTTCGTCGCCCGAGGTCGGCGGAATTGGAAAGATCCAGTCGGTTCTTCTTCTTCTCCGCGATCCTCCTTCTTCTCCTGATGGCGCTGCTGGCGGGCGGCGCGGCGCGACGTGAGTCCGTGACCATCGATGAAGTAGCGCACATTGCAGCGGGTGTGAGCTATCTCCAGAAATTGGACATGCGGATGAACGAGGAGCATCCTCCGCTGGCCAAGGTTGTGGCTGCCCTGTCTCTGGTTTTGCGCGGAACTCGCGCCGACTATTCCCATATTTCCTGGAAATTCAGCGAAACGATATTCAGCCAGTATCTGGGCGAGTGGGTCTTTGGGGACTGGTTCCTGATGCGCTGGAACGACCCTGCCTCGACGCTGCTTTGGGCCCGAGCGCCAATGCTGTCGATGACCCTCCTGTTTGGGTTCGTTCTCTACGTCTGCGGATCGCGGATCGGTGGCGGCTGGGGCGGCGTGCTTTGCGTTTCCGCCTTCGCGACCACGCCCGCGTTTCTTACGTTCGGCCCGCTGGTGATTACCGACATTGCAGTTGCGCTGTTCTGGGTGCTCACGATGTGGCAGCTCCCGGGCATGTGGCTTTCTCCCACGCGGAGAACCGTGGTGAAGTTTGGCTTGGCCTTTGCAGGCGCTTTACTCTCGAAATTCTCTTCCGGGTTGTTGTTCTTCGCATTCGTTGGCTTTGTTCTGAGCTTGCGATGCGTTCCCCTGCCGGGGCAGTCGGTAGAGAAAGTCGATCTGCGCCGCTGGCGCCGCAGAGCGTGGCGCAATCTTGTGAAAGGGACTCTCTGGGCCGCATCGTTCGTTTACCTCGTGTATTTCGTGCTCTCCTGGCACGAGCCCACCGATACATTTCAGGTTATTCCGCATTTTCCCGCTTCCCCAATCCTCCGGCGGCTCCTCATGCCGTTGTGGGTTTACCTGCGTGGGCTCGCAGGTTTTGCATTGAGCGCGGCGAGTCGCCCCACCTTCATCCTCGGCCATGCTTATCCGCAAGGAGTCTGGTTCTACTTTCCCGTGCTGTTTCTTCTAAAGTCACAGCTGTCTTTTCTTTTGTTGCTGATTCTTGCTGCGGCGATCGCCATCCTGGTGAAACGGCGTGCTCGCGGACAATCGCCGATTGCGACTGGGATGGATATGCGCTGGCGCGCCTTGTGGGTATCGTTGCTGATTTTTGTCGCGGCCTGCATGTTGAACCGATTGGATATCAGCATCCGCCACTTCACGGTGGCGCTGGCGCTGATGATCCTGCTGCTTGCGCCTTTGCCCCGCGCGCTGGAACTGCTACGCGCATCAAGCCCTCGCATGGCGCGCGTCGGAAGCTCTCTTATTGTTGCGCTCGCGCTGGCCTCCATCGTTGTCGCCGTTCGCGTTTACCCGGATTATTTCCCATACCTGAACACTTTGAGCATGGGCAGGCCCGGCTACATGTTGGTCAACGACTCGAATCTCGATTGGGACCAGGATCTTCCCGAAGTTCAGAGTTTCGTGCTCCAGTACGGGCTCAAGCAGATCCTCCTTGAGGATTATGGAGTCTCAGACCCTACGGCTTATATTCCCCATGCGCTGCCTTGGGATTGCCAGCAGCCTGCGGATCGCGACGGCGGTCAATGGGCCGTTGTTTCCGCCAACTATTTGGAGAATTCCGCAAACTGCGTTTGGCTGCTGCGATATCCGCACCAAGTTCTGGGCGGCGGCAGCATGTATGCGGTCCAACTTCCCGCGATGATTCCCGGGGCCGGCCAGCCGGGTGGGCCACCGCTCCCCGCGGATTATCACTATTTCGCAGGTATGCATCAAGAGGATTTCGACATGCGGTCTGTATTGCGGAATTGCATTCGCGATCCCCAGCAGCTCCAGCCAACCATGGACCGCATCTGGGCGATGATGAAAGACTATCGCAAAGAGAAATGAGAATATCCGTGCCTTGACCTGAACTCGCCTGTCGACTCCGTTCGAGGCCGGGTGCTAACTCTTCCCTCCAAACAGCCGATTGACCACTTCGGTGCGATAGGCAAAGATCGTCTCGACATCCCTCCTTACCTTCAGCGTATGCGCAATCGATCCGAGAATGCCGAACGGCAACTCGTACTGCACCTCGTCGGTGATCCGCGTGCCGCCTCCCTCGGCTATGAACCGGTGTTCGTGATGCCATAGTTTGTAGGGGCCCTTCAGTTGTAGATCGACGAAGCGTTGGGATGGTTCCCACTCCAGAATCTCCGTCTTCCAGCGGATTGGAAAGATCCTCCAGCGCAGCGAATACCTGATGAGTGTCCCTTTGCGAACCGGGGCGGGGTCCACGCTCAAAATGCGGAAGTGCAGCCATGGTGGCGTGAGTTGTTGGAGGTTCTCCGCCTTCGAAAAGAAGTCGAACACCTCATTCAGCGGCCGCGGAACGAATTGCTCCGCGCGGAAAACGAAAGGAGCCATTCATTTCAGATGCACGGCGGAGTCAGGTCGATTCGGCGAGGGCTGTGCGCCCCTCGCTTGTGCTGCCGCATGCTTTGGCATCGCATACTTCGGCTTGATCTCGTGGCATCCAGCTTCGCAGCAGACCCCGCCCGCTGCTGACTCGGGCCTGGGCATCGGCGAATTCACCGCGATCTCGCGATCGGCCTCGAGTTGCCGCTCGACCCCGGCAATCAGCTCTTCATGTTCCCTAGCCGTCAGCCATTTTTCCCTCTTCACCAGATATTCTTCCATCCGCGCTATCGGATCGCGCCGCTTCCAGTACTCAAACAACGGCTTCGGAACATACTCGGCAGCATCGTGAATGGCGTGTCCTTTCATGCGCATCATCTTCGCTTCAATCAAAGTAGGACCTTCG
>CAVQSN010000001.1:1672500-3340551 GCA_963715965.1 uncultured Acidobacteriaceae bacterium
CCTCTTCGACCGGATGAATCATCTTACCCAGATGGGGATTCCTAACGAAGCGAGCGAGTTTGCAGTTGGCGCTGCAAGCGGACATGTCTAAGCGTGCGAGGAGCAGGGTGGCGCTATAAAGTTTTCGCGGTGTGTTTGGGTTTGTTTGCTAGTAGCCAGAAGCTAGTAGCCAGCAGCCTAAGTGCAACGAGTTAATTTTATGGTCAAGCTACTAAGGGCGCATGGTGGATGCCTTGGCAGAAGACGGCGAAGAAAGACGTGGCAAGCTGCGATAAGCTTCGGGGAGCCGCAAGCAGGCTTTGATCCGGAGATCTCTGAATGGGGAAACCCACGGGGGTAAAACCCCCGTACGGCCTGACGAATCCATAGTCGGGTGCGAGCGAACCCAGGGAAGTGAACCATCTCAGTACCTGGAGGAAAAGAAAGAAACCTCGATTGCGATAGTAGTGGCGAGCGAAATCGCATCAGCCTAAACCTGCTTCACCTTCGGGTGACACAGGGGTTGTAGGGCCAGCAACAGTAGAGTTACCAATCCGGTGGTTAGTCGAAGCCCTCTGGAAAGAGGGGCCATAGAGTGTGATAGCCACGTAGGCGAAAATCATCCGGACTCGAAGCTGGTACCTGAGTATCGCGGGGCACGAGAAACCCTGCGAGAAGCTACGGGGACCATCCCGTAAGGCTAAATACGTGCTTCTGACCGATAGTGAACCAGTACCGTGAGGGAAAGGTGAAAAGAACCCCTTCGAGGGGAGTGAAATAGTACCTGAAACCGTGTGCCTACAAACGGTGGGAGGACTATGCGGCGCAAGCCGAAAGTCTGACCGCGTGCCTATTGCATAATGAGCCGGCTAGTTATTCTTGTCAGCAAGGTTAAGCGAAAGCGAGCCGTAGCGAAAGCGAGTCCGAATAGGGCGAATCAGTTGGCAGGAATAGACGCGAAGCGGGATGATCTACCCTTGGCCAGGATGAAGTTAGGGTAAAACCTAATGGAGGTCCGAACGGCTGTTTGTTGAAAAAAGCTCCGATGAGCTGAGGGTAGGGGTGAAAGGCTAATCAAATTCCGTGATTGCTCGTTCTCTCCGAAATAGCTTTAGGGCTAGCGTCGTACGATTTGTCGTGGTGGTAGAGATCTGAATGGACTATGGGGCTTTCCAGCTTACAGAATCCAATCAAACTTCGAATGCCATTGAACAACCAGTACGGCAGTCAGACAGCGGGGGCTAAGCTTCGTTGTCGAGAGGAAAACAGTCCAGATCGCCTGCTAAGGTCCCAAAATACAAGCTAAGTGGGAAAGGAAGTCGGAACGCCCAGACAGCCAGGAGGTTGGCTTAGAAGCAGCCATCCTTTAAAGAAAGCGTAATAGCTCACTGGTCAAGCGGTCCGGTGCCGACAATTTAACGGGGCTTAAGCTTGTTACCGAAGCAGCGAATGCACACGTAAGTGTGCGTGGTAGGAGAGCATTCCCAACGATTTGAAGCCAGACTGAGAAGACTGGTGGATCGTTGAGAAGAGACCCTGCCGGCATAAGTAGCGATAACGGAGGTGAGAACCCTCCGCGCCGAAAGTCTAAGGTTTCCTGAGAAAGGTTAATCCGCTCAGGGTCAGGCGGTTCCTAAGGTGAGGCCGAAAGGCGTAACTGATGGACATCCGGTTAATATTCCGGACCTCCCGTGTGGTCGTTATACGATGGGGAGACGCAGAAGGATAAGCAGGCCGTCCTATGGCTATGACGGTTGATGCGTGTAAGGTGTTTCCGATAGGAAAATCCGTTGGAAAGTTATCACTGAGACGCAAAACAGTACCCCGTATGGGGGAAAGCTGCTGATTCCACGCTGCCGAGAAAATCCTCTAAGGAGAACATATGGGATCCGTACCTCAAACCGACACAGGTAGACGAGATGAATATTCTAAGGCGCTCGTGAGAACAGTTGGTAAGGAACTCGGCAAATTAACCCCGTAACTTCGGGAAAAGGGGTGCCTCACTAGGATGCAAGTCCGAAGAGGCCGCAGAGAAATGCGCATTGCGACTGTTTAACAAAAACACAGGTCTCTGCTAAGTCGAAAACGACGTATAGGGGCTGACGCCTGCCCGGTGCTGGAAGGTTAAAGGGAGAGGTTAGCCGCAAGGCGAAGCTTTGAACTGAAGCCCCAGTGAACGGCGGCCGTAACTATAACGGTCCTAAGGTAGCGAAATTCCTTGTCGGGTAAGTTCCGACCTGCACGAATGGCGTAACGAAAGTGCGACTGTCTTGCCAACTGGCACGGCGAACTTGTAGTGCCGGTGAAGATGCCGGTTGCCCGCAACTAGACGGAAAGACCCCGTGCACCTTTACTATACCTTTACTATGAACTATGGCACTTGCTGCGCAGGATAGGTGGGAGGCTTTGATTTCAGGTTCTCGGACTTGGAGGAGCCAACGGTGAGATACCACCCTGCGAGTTCTGTGGTTCTAACATATTCCCGTAATCCGGGAAATGGACATAGTAAGGCGGGTAGTTTGACTGGGGCGGTCGCCTCCTAAATTGTAACGGAGGCGCGCGAAGCTACGCTCAGGCTGTTTGGAAATCAGCCGTCGAATGCAAAAGTATAAGCGTGGTTGACTGCGAGACCTACAAGTCGAGCAGGTACGAAAGTAGGCTTTAGTGATCCGGTGGTTCTGTATGGAAGGGCCATCGCTCAACGGATAAAAGGTACGCCGGGGATAACAGGCTGATCGGAGCCAAGAGTTCATATCGACGCTCCGGTTTGGCACCTCGATGTCGGCTCATCGCATCCTGGAGCTGTAGAAGGTTCCAAGGGTTAGGCTGTTCGCCTATTAAAGCGGTACGTGAGCTGGGTTCAGAACGTCGCGAGACAGTTCGGTCCCTATCTGTTGTGGGCGCAGGAGATTTGCGAGGGCCTGTCCTTAGTACGAGAGGACCGGGATGGACGAACCTCTTGTGATCGAGCTGTCATGCCAATGGCATCGCTCGGTAGCGAAGTTCGGTTGTGATAACCGCTGAATGCATATAAGCGGGAAGCACTCCTCAAGATGAGATCTCCCAACCCTTAAGGGTAATGAAGGGCCCAGGTAGACTACCTGGTTGATAGGCAGGATGTGAAAGCGCAGTAATGCGTGTAGCTTACCTGTACTAATCGCCCGTTCGGCTTGACCATAAAATTTACTCGGTGCAGAAACAGCCGTCAGCACTCAGCGATCCGCTTTCAGTTCGAACTTGTTCGAAAGCTGATCGCCTCCTCAGAAGCGCTAGAAACTGCGCGCAACTGATGACACAGTACTGACGACTGGCGCCGACGAATGATATGCCGAGTGATTTAGAGCAACACCCAATCTATTCAGTTGTGAGGCTTCGTCCTCACGCTCTTTGAGAATGAGCTCTCAGCCTGCATCTCCTTCGCTCTCTGGGGTTGTCATCCCGAGCGAAGCGAGGGATCTGTAGTTCGCTGAGACCATCAAGTTTGCTGGGCATCAGCCCGGAAGTCGGCGCAGCACAAGGTCGCTGAAAGCTGACGGCTGATAGCTGACAGCTACGACTTGTCGGTGATCTTACCGCGGGGGTTCCACCCGTTCCCATCCCGAACACGGAAGTTAAGCCCCGCTGGGCCGATGGTACTGCACGCGAAAGTGTGTGGGAGAGTAGGTAGTTGCCGGCATAAATAAAGGCCAGTCTGAGAAATCAGATTGGCCTTTTCCGCCTCTTTGCTAGAATAACTTGAGCGCGACGCCTGGGCAGTCAGAACAAGAATTCCTTAATAAAAGATACTGAGTTAGGCATCGAGGGCAGTAGCAAATGCAGCCTTCGGTTAACTTTTCGGGGGCGCCGACCAGTTGGAGAGGATCGCCAAATTCTCGCTCTGCCCATTCCCACACGACCGCTGCCCATTTTTTCTTTGCCCATTCGGCAGCCTCCGACGAATTGTAAGGGTCATCAACGTTCAAGGGATATATAATTTCGCGTAGAGTGCGGGCAGTAAAACCGCGACTCCCGTCCTCATCCAAAAGCACTCGAGAAACAGCGAGAGAGTGAAAGCCGGCGAACAGTTCGCGAGCAATGAAATCGCCTGCACGTATGCACGCGGGCGGCGTCAGAATCATCAGGGCAACCTCCTTCCATCTTTCGTGGCTTTTCTGAGGGAACAACATCAGGTGGACTCGAAAAAAGACATACACGGAATGAGGCATCACAATCAGAGCGAGAACGGCTAGCGGCCAAGCGGCAACTAACTGGAACCTGAAGAGCGCCAACATGGCGAAAAGCGCCACAAGAGTACCGAACAAAGTCCACGAGTCCAGCGAAAGAAGCCCACAAGCCCTTTGGTAAGCTCTCCAACGCCGACCTGCGCGCCGTGTGTCTAGCATATGCTGGAAGCCATCCGTGATCAGAGTATCTCTTTCGCTGATGGCGGACGCTTTGATCCTGGCGAGCAGGTCGGAGAGACGTTCCGCTTGTTGTGCCGTACCTGACGAACAAACAAAAGTTGATCCGCTCGAAACAGAGCAGTCTTTGGACGAAAAGAAGCCAGCGTCGGCGAAGTCGACGTACCCCGCTACCCGATTTTCCGATCCGTTAAGGAAGCAGCAGACCCCCGACGGACTAATGAGAGGTGGAGCAGGTTCAGCTACGAAAACGCTTCCCGTTTGGGGGAGAAGATTTTCGACGACAAGCTGGTGATTACCGGTGACTGCACCAACAGGCAAGACGATTCCGTGTCCACGGATCGAGCGCCTGAACAACGAGGCGCTCCCAGAGGGAAAGAAGATGCACTCGCTCAAGTAGATAGCAAGAAGCACGAGTACCACAGCGTATTCTTCAATCACTGTGCTTTCCCGAAGTGGCTTAGGTAATGCGCCCGTAATTTCCGCTTAGGCGCTTTTGTCCGTTAGGGACTGATGGTCCGCCACCACATTTATCGGCTCTGCGGGTGCCTCAGTTGATGTTCCTTGCTCTGCCTTCTCCTTCCGACCTCTCATTCGGTTGAAAATCCGCTTTAACCATGCCAGCACCGCAACAAACACTGCAACAATTGCTTTCCAGGCTGCCGCGAAAACTACGACGAGAAACTTCCACATCTTCATCAGGAGACCCGTCTTTACTGCCAAGGCGCCCGCCCCGCCCGCAATAAGAGCCGTCAATCCATAACCCGCGACTTTATCGCCTGACACATAGTCTGCGTATCGGTGGCCCTCGACGTACTTGAATCCGCCGACGAGTTGGTCGAACTGAGGCAGAACCTTCGAGTATTGGGATGGACTCATCACGACATCTACGTTCATCGTTCCTTGCCGCCCCAGCACTCTGATCGAGTGATTCACGGCTTCTTCCCCCTTATCATCCTTTCCGACTATAGCCCAAGTGAGATTGTTAGTCCGCGGATCGTAAAACGGTGCACGTTCCCAGCCGGTCACGTGGAATGCAGGCCACCCTTTTTCAACTCGCTCCTTGTTGCTTTCCTCGGTTCCATCTTGAATTGACTTTAGGAGTGCATTGTCGTCGAGCTTGTCTTTCTCATCATCACGTATGAATCCAACCTCGTGAAAGTCGAAAGTAACAAACCATAACTCTTCGCCCTTTTTGGTACTAGGAATTATCGCGCCCACTTCACGACCGCTGGGAATGTTCTGCGTGAGTTCAAGAAGCTTTTGAGCGCCCTTCTTGTCTGTGAACAAGAACCCCACCGGGACCACCATCTCAGCAGACTCGCCCAGTTTCGCTGTGAACGGGCCGGGCTTCCAATCTATTACAGGTTGTTGTTGTTTCTCCTGCGCTAATGCACAAAGCCCAACGCTCGTCCATAGGAGAAATTGAAGTGTGAACTGCCGCGATTTGCTCTTCATAGGTAACTCCTGCCGACGCGTCTTTTTGTTAACCGGAGATTTTGGGCCTCCTTTCGCGATTAAGCAAGAATTTTCTTCGTTCGGGCGGGTGTCCGTGCAGCTCTCTCATCCCATACCGCCCTTGCCCGAAATTTCTTGACTCCCAACCCAACGAGCGCAACAATAGAAATCTGACTGGGGCAGTTGCGAGATGTGTCCGTCCACCAAGACGCACCTCGAAGCTGCCCCAAAGCCGTTTTTCAGGTGAAAACCGCCCCTAAGTCTTTACGGCTGCGGTATTTGCATGTAAGTCATTTAGAATGCAGTATGTAGATACTACGCCCCCCACCCACCACTTGATTCTAAGTAATTTAGATACTGCCAAAAGGGGGGTACCCGGCAAACATGGGGCACGGACGGGAAGTTCACCACTCGACCCTTTTATTCCCCGCCACCCAATCAAAATGCCGAGTGCGGCTCAGCAGCGGAAACGAATGCTGGCGGCACAGCGCCGCGATCCAGATGTCGTTGGTTGGAATCGGCTTGCCTTTGCGCTTTAATTCTAAAGTGATTTCTGCGTAACAGTGTGTGGTCGGTTCGGTGATGTCGAGCACGGCGCAGTCTTGCAGTAATTCCGCCAGCCAGTTTTCGTAGGTGGCGCGATTTCGTGACAAAGCGATTCCGTGGCGATACTCACCCAGCACAATCACCGGAATCGCCATCTCGTCGGCGCGAGCGAGCTGAGCAATCACCCCAGGATCGTCGTCGGCCGCGGCGGACAGCGCATTGGTATCGAGAATCATGGATTGTGAAAATCAGGGTTCCAAAATCGCGTGTCGAGAATCAATCCCAGACTTCCCGGTCGATCCGCTCGAAGGCCTCTTCTACACGCCGGTCGATTTGCTTCCGCTCTTTGTGCAGGTGTCTGAGCTTCCCCAGATGCTTCATCCAAGGCCTTTCCCGCGACGTCGTTTTCAATTTCTCTTGCACGGCTTCGGTGACGAGCTGTCGAAGGGGAATGCCTCGTTCGGCCGCTGCCGACTTGGCGCGGCGGAACAGGAAATCCGGGATTTCAAGAGTTGTCTTCACGGGCCCATATTACCATATTTATGGGCCGCAGGCGCGCATTGCAAAGGATCCGGCCCTTAGCAGTTGTTGATGCTATTGCTAGGCTGATTCTGGACAAATCACCGGGCACATCTCTGACCCTGCCAACGGTGGCCTAGCGCAAATCTTGTTGTAGGATTGCGGGGTGGCTTCTTCGTCTGAGCGCTGGCGGCAGGTCGAGGCTTTGTTTTACCAGGCCCTCGATTTAAAGCCCGAAGAGCGTCCCGCCTTTCTCGACAAAAACTGCGCGGGAGACGCCGATTTGCGGAAGGAACTCGATTCCCTTCTGGCTTCCGCCGAAGAGCCGCTGGATTTCCTCCAGCAGCCCGTGGTGAAGGCTGCGCACGAAATGATGGCCGACGATCGTCGCCGCACGATGGCCGCTGGAACCAAGCTCGGTCACTACAAAATTGTCTCCATGCTCGGAGCCGGCGGAATGGGCGAAGTGTACCTCGCCGAGGATACGGAGCTCCGTCGCAAGGTGGCGCTCAAAATGATTGCGCCCGAACTCACGCTTGATGAGCGCGGATTGCGCCGTTTTGAACACGAAGCGCAAGCGGCTTCGGCGCTCAATCATCCCAACATTCTTACGATCTATGAATTTGGGCAGGCGAATGGAATGCGCTTTATCGCTTCCGAGTTCATTGAAGGCTCCACGCTCCGGATGACGATGTTGCGCGGCAGACCGGAGTTGAATGTCGCCATCGATATCGCCATTCAAATGGCCAGTGCTCTGGCCGCCGCGCACGACAGCGGAATCGTCCATCGCGACATCAAGCCCGAGAATGTGATCGTGCGCACGGATGGAATCGTCAAAGTCCTGGATTTTGGGATTGCCAAGCTCAGCGAAAGTCGCACGGGCGAGACCCTACGGCACGGCAGCCTAACCGCAACTTCTTCGATCAGCGAACCGGGAACGGTGCTGGGCACCGCGAGATATATGTCTCCCGAGCAGGCGCGCGGAACGGAAGTGGACGCGCGGAGCGACATTTTCAGCCTCGGCTCGGTGATCTATGAATTGATCACGGGGAGAGCGGCATTTGAGGGCGCAACTTCCAGCGATGTGATCGCCGAAATTCTGAAAACGGATCCTCCGCCTCCGGTTGAGTTTGCTCCCGATTTGCCCTATGAGATCGAGCGCATCGTCAGCAAGGCATTGCGCAAAGACCGCTCGATCCGTTATCAGTCAGTCAGAGATCTGCTCATCGACCTGCAGGACTTCAAGAAAGAAGCGGAGTTTCAGGCTAAGCTGCACGGGACGGCGCGGCCGGAACTGGTTAAGACCGGGTCGGGTTGGCGAACGCCCGCTCTGGGAGCGCCCCTGGTTCGTCTTCCGGAGCGAGGATTTTTCCGAAACGTCTCGCGCGAAAAGTGGTGGAGCCTGGCGGCGTTATTGGTGGTAGTGGTTGGCCTTGCCGGCTACTTTTACATGCGAAAATCGACTGGAGTTCCCACGTCGGAGAAGCCCCGGAGCCTCGCGGTTCTGCCATTCCGAAATCTGAAGCAGGATCCGGAGACTGACTTTCTTGGATTTTCGCTGGCGGATGAAATCATCACGAAACTCGGCTACGTCAACTCTCTCACCATTCGTCCATCGTCGTCGATCGACAAGTATCGCAATCAGATCATCGATCCGAACAAAGTTGCAGCTGACTTAAACGTGGACACGCTGCTCACGGGCAGCTTTATTAAAGAGGGCGACGATCTGAGGATCACCGCCCAACTCATCGATGTGAAGCCGGACAAGATCTTGTGGCGTGAGTCCATCGATCTGAAGTACGACAAATTGTTGACCGTGCAGGATCGCGTCACGCAGCAGATCATCAAGGAACTGGAACTGAATCTGTCGCCGGTAGAAGCCGCAAATCTCAAGCCGGAAAAACCCATCAGTACCGTCGCTTATGAAGACTATTTGCGCGGAATCGATCTCTACTCGCGGAACGAGTTTGCCGCGGCGATCGAAATGTTGGAGAAATCCACGACGCTCGAGCCGACCTATGCGCCCGCATGGGCACATCTCGGGCGGGCCTATACGACCAATGCTTCGCTGCAGTTCGGCGGCCGGGAAGACTACGGCAAAGCGCAAGCTGCCTACGAAAAGGCGATCGCATTAAATCCGGCGCTCGTTGAACCGCGCGTCTACATGGCGAACCTGTTGACCGATACCGGAAGAGTGGAGCAGGCCGTTCCTTTGTTGCGCTCGGCCTTGCGAGATAGTCCTAATAACGCGGAGGCGCACTGGGAGCTCGGCTACGCTTACCGGTTTGGCGGGATGCTGGAAGAATCCGTGGAGGAGTGCGAGAAGGCCCGCCAGAACAATCCTCAGGTCAAGATCAACAGCTCGGCGATGAACAGTTATCTATATCTTGGCGAGTACGAGAAATTTCTGCAGAGCTTGCCCGCCAACGATGCTCCTTACATTCTTTTCTACCGCGGCTTGGGCGAGTACTACCTCAACCATCACCAGCAGGCGGCGCGCGATTTTGATCGCGCGTATGAAGGAGATTCTTCTCTGCTTCCGGCAATGGTCGGCAAGGCGTTGAGCGACTCGATTCAGCACGACAACACCCGCGGACTGAAGCTCCTGCAGCAGACAGAGGACCAGATCGAAGAGCGCGGCGTTAGCGATGCCGAGGGTATGTACAAGGTCGCGCAGGCTTACGCCGTTCTGGGGGATAAGACCTCCGCTCTGCATGTGTTGCGACATAGCATTGGAGGTGGTTTTTTCTGCTATCCCTATTTCGTGCGCGATCCTCTGCTACAGACTCTTCGCGGCGACCCGGAATTTCAGACGCTGATGGAGCAGGCACAACATCGGCACGAGCAGTTCAAAGTCGCGTTCTTTTAGCGGCGCTTATGGATGGCCGGAGCGGACGACCCCAAACACAGCTGAGTGATGGTGTCGCTGAGAGTTCGGGGCGCGCCCGCTCCTTAGAATTTCAGGCTGCTGCCTGTTGTTGATAAACCGGGACGAAAGTTTCGGTCACAAACGTCTCGAACTTCGTGGGAGTTGTGTTGGTGGCGCTGCGAGGTTCCAGGGCTCGCATGTGCCCGCTGTTCAGAGCAGCCGCTAACTCAAGGATTTGGCCGGCGAAGTTGTCGGACATTCCCATCTGAATCATGGCGGCACGAATCTGATTGTCCGGCCCCTGCATGTATCCGAGATCGGGTTTGCCGATGGACTTGCCGATGATGGTGGTGGCTTCGGTGAAGTCGAGATCGCGCTGCCCGTGTAGTTCCTGCGTTTGCTTGCCGCGAAAGGCCAAGCGCAAGAGAGCATCGGCGGCCGCGGCGCCGATATCGCGGCTGGCGATCAGGGGAAGTTTCAGGTCGGGACGCAGGGGTCCGACGGCGCTGCCAAGCGCTCGAATGGCGCCCGCTTGTGCCAAAGTGTTTTCCATGAAGTAGCCGGCGCGCAAGTGCAGCACGTTGATGCCGTCGATCTGGTTGAGCTTCCGTTCCAGGTTGTGCAGGCCGACGACGGGTCCGGTTCCGCTGGCTTTGTCGGCTCCGAAGCTGCTGAGCGAAACAATATTCCTGACCCCCGCGTTTCGCGCTGCGTTTGTGATCGCATCGCTCATACGTTCTTGAAAAGCGCGAAAGTCGTTGCTGCTGGGATTGGGTGGAATCATCACGTAGGCTGAGTCCGCTTGCTGGAAGGCCTTGGTCAGCGTTGATGCATCAGTGGCATCCCCGATAACGATCTCCGCGCCTTCCGCCGCGAGAGGTTGCAGATGGGCTGCGTTTCTGCCGAAGACACGAACCTTCTGCCCCCGGGCGAGCAGGCTCTTGGCCACTACATGTCCGGTGTTTCCGCTTGCTCCTAGAACCACGTACATATTTGCCTCCATGGGAGCATTGGATGCAACGCGATCGATTTTGACTCGACGAACCAGAGCGATGGTCGCGGCCTTTTCTTTTCTGAGGGCTCTACTTTTTCAGCGAGCGAATGTACTTGACGAGAGCGGCGATCTGATCTTTGGAGAGTTTGCGATCGTAGGCTGGCATCCTGTTTTTGCCCTGGCTGGTGATGGCAGCGAGTTGCCCGTCCGATTGACTCTGGACTTCGGGTGAGGCGAGCGAGCGCAGCTTCAGATTTTTGCCTAGCATGGTGTCGCCAGAACCGTCGGCGCCATGGCAGGATGCGCATTTCATCTTATACATATCGGCTGCGGTCTCGGCGAATGCGAGAGTCGAAAAGAATAGCGCAAGCGCGGCGAAAGTTGTCCACGCGTGCTTCCGTCGCAGACGAACTGCAGGCCCCTCACTTCGCTGGGAATGACAATCCCTTATTTCTTTCCGCACCGGGTCTCCACCATCTGATTTTACCAATTCAACTTCAAAGCAAACTGGAACTGGCGCGGATCGTAGGCGGCGGTGGCTTGACCGGCGTTTTGAAACAGCGGACTGACGGCAGCGACGTTGTAGCGATTGGCGATATTGAACATGTCGGTGATGAAATCCATGTTGTAGCGCTCGCCGAAGTAGATGCGCTTGGCGAAACGCACATCGTTAAAAACGGTCCAGGGCGTGATGCCGGCGTTCCGCCCGAGATTCCCATCGAGGGCCTGCAGAGTGACATGAGGAATCGTGGCGCCCGGAGTGAAGATCTGGTAGCAAGCCTCCTGGAAAATTCCGGTTGGCGAAAACTTTGAATTAACGGGCGAGTTTCCGATGGCTGTGCACGCGGGGCTCACAAACGTGTTGGGTCGCCCGGTGAGCGAGGATAATTGAAAATTATCGTCGTCGCCAGTGATGACGTTGAAGGGCCTCCCAGCCCCGAATTCGATCTGCGGAGCAAACGTCCAGTCGCTGAAGAACTTGCTCGCGAACCCGGTGCCGCCAACTTTGCCGGACTGGTAAACGCCGCTAAAGACGAACCGATGGCGCTCGTCGAAGAGCGATGTGGAACGATCGGCGCCCGGGAAATAGCTGTCCTGCGGTGTCAGCGTGGATTGCAGGTCGGTAGAGTCGTCGATGGAGTGCGACCAGGTGTAGGAGGCCAGGAACTCGAAGTGATTGGTGAAGCGCTTGCGGAAGTTGGCGGTCAGGCCATGATAAACAGAGCTGCCGTTGGAGTAGTTGGCATCCATGTCGCCGAAGGGAACGCAACCGGTGAACGGGGCAACGGGGTTGCAGTTGGTGTTGAAACCGGCAGTACTGTATCCGCTGGCCTGGAGATATTGCATGACGCCCGGCAAAACAAGATTCACGCAGGCGGGAGCAACGGCACCAAGGAAATTAGCGATGGAAGGATTGATCCCGCCGGGGCGGAAGAAGTTGGTTAACGCGGGCGTAACCCAAGGCAGGCCGCTCACGGGATTTTGTCCGCAGGGCGCCGCACCGGTTCCGACCTGCAGCGGCCCCGCAGCGTAGTTGGAAGTCGGGTCGCCATAAGCTGCCTGCCAATTGGCTACGAGAAGGTCGCCGCGAATCGTGTTGGCATTGATGGGGCGGTTCAGATGGCGGCCGCCGTTGAAGTTGTAGGCCAAGCTAAAGGCGTAACCATCGCCGAGATCCCGCTCGACGGTCAGATTCGATTGTTCCGAATAGGCGTAGACGAAATTCTTACCTTGCGGGTAGCCAAAGGGTTGGAAAGCCAGCGGAAAGGCTGCGCCGCCAAACTGCGCCGGCGGGTTGTTGAGGAAATTCTGATTCAGAAACAAGGATTGAGGCTGGTTGAGCGCCTGGAATTGCTGCTGGTTTGGCTCGTAGTAAAGCTGGCTCACAGGCATGCAATTGGAATTTCCGAGAACTCCGGTGAAAATACTGGCGCCGTTGAGATTACCAGGACTGTATGGACTAGAGGCCGCGTTGCAAGGGCTTCCACCTGCGAAAGCCAACTGGCCGCTGGTCGAGCCGTCGGAAGCGTCGCCCAGAAAATATAGTCCGAGGAGGGGATGGTCATAGAACATTCCGAACGACGCGCGAATGACCGTCTTGCCATCGCCTTTGGGATCCCAGGCAACGCCAATGCGCGGCTGAATATTGTTCTTGTCGGTCTTGATCCCTTTCTGCAATCCCAGGAAGTTATAAGCGGGAATGGCCAATCCAGATAAGGGCTTGAGCTTGGGCGGGAATTCTATGTCGTAGCGCACGCCATAGTTCAAAGTGATGTTGTGGTGCACCCGCCAGGAATCCTGCCAGAACACACCCAGCGGTTTGTTGGAGAACTTGTCGCTGGGGCTGCCGATCCCTTGGATGAAATCCTGGGGCAGGCCTGCGCCGTAGGCTTGCACGGCTGAGATGCCGGGAAAATCCGGGAGAATGCCGGGAACGGGATTCACGAAGCCTAAGCTCGATCCGCTGATGCCGCCGAAGTCGAAGACACCGCCGTAGTTGACAGTGAACGTTGCGGTGAGTGGAAGGTAGTTGAAGTCGCCGCCGAATTTGGTGTTGTGCCGACCGATGCTCCAGGAAAAATTGTCCGTGAACTGGTAGCGAGTCTCAACGCGGTTGATGTAAGAGTAAGGCTCGCGCCCGAAATAGCCGTATCCAGGAATGTTGACGGCTGGGTCGGAGCCATCTGGAATCTTCGTGTTGTAGTAATAATTCAGACCGCGGCGCGCGTACTGGAAGCGAAGTTCATTGACCTTGCTGGTGCCGAGGGTCCAAGTATCTTGTACGACTCCGGCCACGTCACGGTAGCTCTGTTGAGAAGTTCGCGAATAAGCGTTCTGACCGAAGGGCTGGTCCTGTCCGCTGCCCTCAATGCCGGTGACGGTGCTCGGGCTGGCATTAAAGCGGAGGGTGAGGCGGTTGTTGTTGCTCACGTTGTGGTCAATGCGAAACGAGTAGAGGCTGGTACCTTCAAACACGGGGAAATTTCCGGCTTGGGATCCCAGGGACTGATAAGTGGCGGGAACATTATTGACGAAGTTGCTGGGAGCGTTGCAAGACGCTGGAGTACAAGTCGTAGGAAAGCCCGACCAGTTACTGAGCTGGCCGAGTGTAATGGCCTGCACCAACTGAGTGGGCCATGATCCCTGCAATGCCTGGCCGGACGAAGCGCCGGCGAGAACCGCATATTGAGCGACCTCGGCGGCGTAGGCCGGACTGGCTTGCTCGGTGGCGAGCACGGCCGGATTGGTCAGGAAGCCGATTTGGCCGGCTGAACCTGAGGTCAGCAGCAGCGACCCGAAGGGCAGTCCAACCGCGCTCGTGTCGAACGGAGTCAACTGGTAATACGAAGGATTGCTTGCTGGAGCGACGCTGGAGAATCCGGTTTCGTGGCGGCGCGTGACTTCATACGAAAAGAAATAGTAAGTTTTGTCCTTCTTGATCGGGCCACCGAAAGCCGCGCCCGCCTGAACTCGGGTGTAGTCCGGATTCGACGTTGTGCTGAAGGGGTTGACGGCCTGGAAGTCGCGATTGCGGAGGTATCCGTAGACATCGCCGTGGAAATCGTTGGAGCCGGAGCGGGTGATGATGTTGACGACGCCGCCGGCGGCGCGTCCGTATTCGGCAGCGTAGTTGTTGGTGATGATCTGGAACTCCTGCACATCTTCTTGCGAGACGGTGGAGCGGACGCCGTTGGTGGAGTTGTCGGTGGCATCGGCGCCATCGACGTTGACCAGGTTCGAGCGGGCGCGCTGGCCGCTCATGTTAAGGCCGGACGTGGGAGCTGCGCCGACCTGGGGCGCGCTGTCGCGCTGCACCTGCGAATCGGTGAGCGTGAACTGGATGTAGTTGCGGCCGTTGATGGGGAGATTGTCGATGCGGCGTTCGCCGATGGTATCGGTCGTGGAGCTGCGCGAGGTCTCGACGATCTCGGCCTGGGCGCTGACTTCTACGACTTCCTTGCTGCCCGCGACGGCGAGCGTGACGGGCAACTCGGCCATTCCTCCGACGGTGACATTGACCTCGGTGGCTTCAGCTTTGGCGAAACCAGATACGTCTACGGTGACGGTGTACGTTCCGGGAGGCAGTTGACGCACGTTGTAGCCGCCTTGGCCGTCGCTGGTGCCGACACGTTCCAGACCCTTGCCAGGGTTTTGCACGGTCACGGTCGCGTTGGTCACGACATTGCCCTTCGGATCTTTCACGCTGACGTGGAGGTCGCCGGTCGCGGCGCCCTGGGGAAATGCAGACTGGCAAATGAGGAGGAAGAGGACCGTCAGGCAGAACAGTCGAAGCGTCGCTTTCATAGGGCTCCTGGGTCTTCCGCATCGTGGCGGAAAACGGGGATCAAACAGCGCAGATTATCACAAGCTGCTTGCACGCAATGTTGCGATGACGAGATACCGCTGATAAATACATCAGTGGAGGGGGTTTAGGCAAGCAGTAATATGGATCACGAGCGGCATTCGACGAACGCGTGTTGAGTTTTTCTGCGGTTGCGTCTTTGGCTCCCCTTTCAGGCCGCTTTTCGGGTTGCGTTTGCGGGAGCGCTTCTTTAGATTGCTTATGGCGTGAACACGCTTGGGCCAGAGTTGTTTCCCGTTCCGTCTCTTGTTTTTATGCCTCTTGAAAAATTCAATGGACACTCGATGACCGGCGAATTGCTGGGGGTGATGGTGTGTCCGCCGGAAAATGCAGGGTGGAACGAGCCGCGGAAGATAGAGGCATGGCGAGAGCTTGGATTCCAGCGCGCGCCCGATTTTGGCACCGCGCAGCGGCAGCACGCAACACTTTGCCGTTTGCTGCGCGAGAGTGGAGCTGAGGTTGTCAGCTTGCCTGCGGTGGAATCGCTCACGCTCGACGCGGTTTATGCGCATGACGCTTCGCTCGCTACCGACTTTGGCTTGCTGCTGATGAATCCGGGGAAAAAGAATCGCGTGGCGGAGGCGCGAGCGCAAGCCGATTTTTGCGGAACGCTGGGCATCCCTGTGTTGGGCGAGATTTTTGCGCCGGGGAATACGGAAGCGGGCGATATCGTGTGGCTGGACGCGGGGACGCTGCTGATCGGCGAAGGCTATCGTACGAATAAGGCGGGAATTGGGCAGATGCGCGCATTGCTGGCGGCGAAGGGCGTTGAGGTTTTGCCGGCGCCGCTGCCTTACGGTCCGGGACCGTCGGCATGTCTACATTTGATGTCGCTGATGAGCGTGCTGGATGAGCGGACGATTCTCGTCGATCTGCCGTGGTTGGCCGTTGAGACGGTGGAACTGCTGAAGGGGCGCGGGTTCCGGCTGATTGAGATTGAGTACTCCGAGCGCGAGACGCTGGCGTGCAATGTGCTGGCGCTGGGCAAATCGCGGCTGATTGCAATTGAAGAAAATTCGAAGACAAATCAGCGGCTGCGGAGCGCTGGATTCGAAGTGAACGTGTTTTCTGGGTCGGAGATCTGCATCAATGGAGCGGGCGGGCCAACGTGCCTGACGCGACCTCTGCTGCGGGGATGAGCGGGTCTATTCTTTCAGGGATGCTCCCGGTTTGTACCCCCTCCCCCCCCTATGTCTTCAAAGTATTCAAACTAAATGACTTATTTGTAAAGTCTTCAAGACTAAGGAGTTAGCTGCGGCGTTCGGCGCCACGGCTTGGATTCAGCGCAATAATTTTCAAATCTCGGTCTATTAGAATCATAGATTTAGCGGTAACTACTGCTAAATTTTTGATAAATATAGACTTATCTGTAAAATATTGTTGAATAAGGATTTAACTACTAGTTCCCAGTCGCCAGCACCCCCATTGCCAGCCGACATGGCTCACAAAGTATTCAATTTACAAGAGTTATTTTTAAAATATTGTGGAATAAGGATTTAACTCGATCAGTCGGGCTGAGTTCCCGGCCGGTTCCCAAGGAAATACTACCTTCTTTCTTTAATTATAACGATTTGGACCCACTGATTGGACACGGTCTGTGACTTTATTTCTGTTGCCGATTCAGCAGGTTACGAGGAAAACTCTCAAAACTGGGCTTGACAAGATCAAAATCAAAACCAAGATCGAAAATCAAAATCAAAATCAAATTCAAAGGCGGCGGGCGGGGGCGCCCGCCCTACACGGTTTTGCTAGGTGTAGAATGAGCGGTTCCGAGTCATCGGGAGATTTCGCCATGAAAAAATTGGTAGTGACCCTCATCACTCTATTCGCGATGGCCGCGCCGTCGTTCGCCAAGGTACATAAGGATGTGTATCCGGTGTCGTGCGGCACGTTGTGGAGCGCGGTGAAGGATACGCTCCGCAATTCCGGGAAGTACGGCATCTTGGGGTTGGTCGACACCGAGATGACTGCTACCTATACGATGGGTCTCGGAAGCGCGGGTCAAAAGCGACAGAACTCAGTCGCCTTGAACGCGAAAAGTGACGCTTCCTGCGAAATGGTGGTCCAGTCCGGGTTTAGCGGGTTGGGAAGCGACGACGCGGGAGATTTCAAGAAGCGAGTGGATAAGTCCCTGGCTAAGTTGCAACCGGCGCAACCTGCCAAGCCGGAAGAACCGCATAAGTAACTTGCTTGATGTTTGCAGATTTCCTGGTGAGCCTTTGACCCCGCTCCGGTGATGGCAAAAGCCTTTTAGCTTTGTGGTCTCTTTTGTGGTCTCTTAGGATCTGCGCTAGCAGAAGCGCGGTTGAAATCCGATTACCTGATTCCGAGATGGCGGTCGAAGAATTTCACGATGACGTCATAGGCATCGCGGGATTCTGGAACGTCGGGGTTGTAAAAGAAACCATGGAAAAGTCCCTCCCAAACATGTAGCTCGGCGTCAACGCCCAATTTCACAAGTTGCGAGTGAGTATAGATGGCAGAACTCATTTCGAAGGCGCGGGTGGCGGTGATGATGAGCACAGGCGGAAACTTTGCCAGGACTTCGGGGGAATTGATGGGAGACACAAGCGGGTCTTTCGGGTCCACGTTGCTGAAGTAGCCTAAGCGGCGGACGCCGCCCTCGCGCGTCTCCGGCATAAGGCGGGCTTCTCCTAGTGGAGTGGAAGTGTAGGCTGCGTCGCCGCCGAACTCTCCCGCTGAGGCGCAGAAGACGCCGATGGCGCCGGGACGCGGCAAGGCATGCTTCTGAAACCATGCGACCGACATGGTGGTAAGCATGCCGCCGGCCGAGCAGCCGTAGATGCCGATACTCTCCGGCTTGTGAGTCTTCAACAGCTCACGGTAGACGGTGGCCACGTCTTCGCTGGCTGCGGGGAACTTATTCTCGGGGCCTTCACGATAGTCGAGGCTCACGACCTTGATACCGGCGAGGGCCGCGATGGGCCTCGATTCCAGTTCGGCACAACCCGGCCAACAGCCGGAGAATCCGCCGCCGTGAAGATTGATGAGTACGCGCCGCTTATTCCGGGGCTGGATCCCAGTCTTCGGGCTGTAAACGAACGCGTGCACGCCGGCAATCTTTGTGTCTTCCAGATCGACAGCGAACAAAGTCTTCTGCCGTTCCAAGTAAGGCGCCATAAAGCGAGGCACGCCCTTGTCGGCATAGGTCATGTTTGGGTCCTGCATGTCATGCAGGTGTTGGGTGAGATAAGCCTTGGCCTCGGGACTGAGGAACTTCGAAACGGGAACCGATTCGGCTGGAAGATCGACGGTGCCGTCCGGTTGGACAACAACGTCAGGTGGCTTGGGGTGGTCGCGGCTTTCTGCCAGAGGATTGGTTTGCGCATCCAGGAGTATGCAGCAAAGCACGGAACTCGAAGCGACTAAAAATGCAAAGGAACGGATCGGCGCCGATTTCATCATCTTCCTCCGCGGGGAAACCGCTCCATTAGAACAGAAGAGTAACCAACGCGGAGGAGCAATCGAATGAAAGCCGATCCATCCAAAGCAAAATTAAGAGCAACGGCGACGGGGTCAAGGTCAACAGCAACACCACGATCAAGACCAACGGCGGCGGGCTGGGCGCCCGCCCCACACTTGGGGGGACTGCTAAGATAGTGGGGCAATGCTTTTGCCGTTCGTCCGCGAAATATTCGCGGAGGTGGAACAGCTTCCCTCTTTTGTGCGTGCGGCCTCCCATCTGCGGGAGAGCGCGGGACGGATCGGTGTCACTGGACTTTCTCCTGCAGCGAAAGCTCTGATTGTGGTTTTGTTGCGGCGGACGGTGGAGCGTCCGTTTGTTTGGGTGGTGGCCGATAACCGGGCTGCCGAAGAGTTGCTGCCCGTGGTGCGGGCGTTCTGCGAACTGACGGGCGCAGCCGAGCCCGAATCGGTGGTCAGCCTTCCGGCGCGCGATGTGCTTCCCTTTCAAAATCTGTCGCCGCATCCGGAAATTCAGGAAGAACGAGCGACGGCGTTGTGGAAGATCGCGACGGGCCGAGCGTCGATTGTGATTTCGCCGGTGAGCGCGACGACCATTCTGCTGCGATCTCCTGAATATTATGCCGATCTGGCGCGGGTTCTGCGGCGCGGCGAGGTTTTTGACCTGGAGAAATTGCTGGAACATCTGAACACGGTCGGTTACACGGCGACCGATGTAGTGGATATGCCGGGGCAATACGCGGCGCGGGGCGGGATTCTGGATGTGTATTCGCCGGAAGCGGATCGTCCGGTGAGGGTGGAGTTTTTTGGGGACGAGATCGAGTCGATGCGGAAGTTTGATCCGGGGAGCCAGCGGTCATCGAATCCGGTGGATGAAGCGTTGCTGCTGCCGCTGACGGAGACTCCGGTGACGGCGGAATTGCTGGGGTCGATCAACGCGCGGCTTTCGGGGAAGCGGGTGACAGGATCTGCGGAGGTGGTAGAGCAGGCGATGCGCGATTCGGGCGCGGGAGTTTTTCCGGGGTGGGAATTTTACGCTCCGGTGGCGGGCGCGGACCGGACGGTTTTCGGGTTTCTTGCAGAGGCGAGGGTGATTCTGGACGAGCCGGAAACGCTGAAGCTGGAATTGGACAAAGTGTGGGCGCGAATTGGAGAAGCGCATGAGCGCAGCGGAGTGGGAAACCTGGTGCGTCCGGCGGATCTTTATCTGACGCCGGAGAGCTGGAAGGAAACGACGGCGGCGCTTCCGGGCGCGGATATGGAATATCTGGCGCTGGCGCGTCCGGCGGACGCGGGCGAGGGGGAGCGAGCGGAAGCGGCGTTTCTTTCGCAACCCGCGGCGCGGTTCCACGGCGCGGTGCCGGCGATGATCGAGGAAGTGCAGAAGATGGTGAGCGGTGGCACGCAGGTGGTGCTGGCGGTTCCGAACACGGGAGAAGTGGAGCGACTGGCGGACATGTTCACCGAGTACAACGCTTCGTACCGGCTGGGCAGCCGGACGCGCAGCGGAGAGAGTTACGCGGATGAGACTTCTTATTTTGCGGGCGATGTGATCACGACGACCTTGCTGAAGGCGTATCTGCCGGATGGATTTGTTTTGCCGGATGCGCATCTGGCGATTTTTGGGGCGCGGGATTTATTCGATGAGTCGGATTTGGTGGCGGCGCGCCCGCAGCGGGCGAAGTCGAAAGTGTCGGCGTTTCTTTCGGACTTCCGCGATTTGCAGGTGGGCGATTACGTGGTGCACGTGGAGCACGGGATTGGGCAGTATCACGGTCTGAAGGAAATCAACCAGGGCGACGGCACGGCGGAATTCATGGTGCTGGAATATGCGGACGCGGCGCGGTTGTATGTTCCGCTGACGCGACTGGACCTGGTGCAGAAGTATCGCTCGGCGGAGGGCGCGAAGCCGGTGCTGAATCACTTGGGCTCGCAGGCTTGGGGAAAGACCAAGGCGCGCGTGCGCAAGGCGATGAAAGACATGACCGACGAACTGGTCAAGCTGTATGCGCAGCGGCAAGCGGCGCGAGGGCACGTGTTTCCAGCGGATACGGAGTGGATGAAAGAGTTTGAGGATTCGTTCGAATATCACGAGACCGAGGATCAGGCGCAGGCGATTGCGGATGTGAAGCGGGATATGGAATCGCAGCTTCCGATGGATCGGCTGTTGTGCGGCGATGTCGGATATGGGAAGACAGAAGTGGCGATGCGCGCGGCTTTCAAGGCGCTGAGCGACAACAAGCAGGTGGCGGTGCTGGCGCCGACGACGGTGCTGGCGTTTCAGCATTATGAAACGTTCAAGCAGAGGTTCGCGCCGTTTCCGCTGACGGTGGAGATGATCAGCCGGTTCCGGACGGCGAAGCAGATCAAGGAAATTCTGCAGCGGGTGGCGGTGGGGAAAGTAGATATTTTGATCGGCACGCACCGGCTGCTCTCGAAGGACGTGATTTTTGCCGATCTCGGGCTGCTGGTGGTGGATGAGGAGCAGCGGTTTGGAGTGCGGCACAAGGAGCGGATCAAGCAGATGCGGACGTCGGTGGATGTGCTGACGATGTCGGCGACGCCGATTCCGAGGACGCTGCACATGTCGCTGGTGGGGCTCCGGGACATGAGCGTGATTGAGACGCCGCCGAAGGATCGCATGGCGATCCAGACAGTGGTGGCGAATTGGGATGAGAAGTTGATTCAGGCGGCGATTGAACAGGAGTTGGAGCGCGGCGGGCAGGTCTATTTTGTGCACAATCGCATTGAGACGATCTGGGAGATCGCGGCGAAGATTCAGACGATGGCTCCGAAGGCGCGGGTCGCGGTGGGGCACGGACAGATGGGCGAGGGCGAGTTGGAAAAAGTGATGCTGAAGTTCATGCATCACGAAGCAGACATTCTAGTGTCGACGACGATTATCGAGAACGGGCTCGACATACCGCTGTGCAATACGATTTTGATTAATCGCGCGGACCGGATGGGGCTGTCAGAGCTGTACCAGTTGCGCGGGAGGGTGGGGCGCTCGAACCGGCGCGCGTATGCGTATCTGCTGCTGCCATCGGAGATTGAGTTGACGCCGATTGCGCGGCGGCGGTTGGCGGCGTTGAAAGAGTTCTCCGATCTGGGCGCGGGATTCAAGATTGCGGCGCTGGATCTGGAACTGAGGGGCGCGGGCAACCTTCTGGGCGGCGAGCAGAGCGGCCACATCGAGGCGGTAGGGTTTGAACTCTACACGCAGATGCTGGAGCGAGCCGTGCGCGAAATGAAGGGCGAGGCGGGGATCGAAGTCACGGAAATCCAGCTCAACCTGGGGCTGAATATTCGGATTCCGTCGGAATATATCAAAGAAGAGAACCAGCGGCTGCGGATGTATAAGCGGGTGGCGGGGGTGGAGACGGACTCGCAGTTGCATGACGTGCGCTCGGAGTTGATCGATCGTTATGGCGAAACTCCGCGGGCGGTGCGAAATTTGCTGGACTATGCGGCGCTCAAACTGCAGGCGATGCGAGTGGGGGCGAACGCGATTGAGCGCAAGCGCGAATTTGTGAGTATCAAGTTCAGCCAGACGGCGGCGATTGATCCGGGGAAACTGGCGCGGTTTGTGGCATCGCAGCGCGGGGCGCAGTTTACTCCGGATGGGACGTTGAAGTTCTCGATCAAGATCGATAGCGCGGAAGGGATCTTGCAGACACTGCGCGATCTGCTAGAAGAACTGGAAGCGCAAGAGGCACCGGCGCAGGCTACGTAGGTCGGCGACCTGGATACACCAGAGGCAATCGGCAGTTTAGAATGATCGAGCGATGAAACCTAGGCAAGAACGACGAAAGAATGGAGAACGGCGGAAGATACGGACCGTTCGCAAAGCAATTTTTCCTGCCGCTGGATTGGGCACACGCTTTCTTCCGGCCACGAAGGCGCAGCCGAAAGAGATGCTGCCGCTAGTCGATAAACCGATCATTCAATATGGAGTGGAAGAGGCGGTGGGAGCGGGATGCGACCAGATCATCATTATTACTGGACGCGGCAAGAGCGCCATCGAAGATCATTTCGATGTCAGTTACGAACTGGAAAAGATGCTCGAGGAAAAAGGCAAGCACGAATTACTCAAGATCGTGCGCCAGATTTCCGACATGATTTATGTGGCCTATGTGCGGCAGAAAGAGGCGCTGGGCCTGGGACACGCGGTGCTCACGGCGCGCGAATTGATTGGCGACGAGCCGTTTGCCACGCTGCTGGCCGATGACGTGATCGATGCGAAGGTGCCGGTGCTGAAGCAGATGATGGGCGTGTTCGATGAAAAGCACTGCTCGGTGATCGCGACGCAAGTGGTGGAGGGGCCGGCGATTTCGTCGTATGGCGTGCTCAAGGCGAAGGAAGTGGCGGGTTCCGGCGGCAAGCTGTTTGAAGTGCTCGACCTGGTGGAAAAGCCGAAAGCGGCGGACGCGCCTTCGAATCTGGCGGTGATAGGGCGCTATATTCTGACGCCGGCGATTTTTGAAACGCTTTCGGATATCAAGCCGGGGGCGGGCGGCGAATTGCAGCTCACGGATGGACTGCGCGGACTGCTGCAGCGAGAGAAGATGTACGCGTACGTGTACGAAGGGCGACGCTTCGATACTGGCGATAAACTGGGCTTTCTGAAAGCGACGGTTGAGTTTGCATTGAAGCGCGAGGACCTGGGCGGGGAGTTCCGCGAGTATCTGAAGGGGTTGAAGCTGTAGGAGGTCGGTGCGCGCGATGAAGATCGACGCTTTGCTGTGCCGAGGGTGACGGAACTGCGATTCAGGGATTACGCCGTGTGAGTGTGTAACCGTCTCGAAAGTTGAACTCCTGCCCGGGAAGACGGGTTTCCTTTCTGAACTGATAGAGATTGCGCTTGATGGTCACAAGGATCCGGACATCGACCGGCTTGCCGTTTTCGGCGCCCGTGCCCGTGAGGGTGAATTGGCCCCGCCCAGCTTGAAGCGAATCGAGGCCAGTGATCTGGTAGGTGTCGGTGGAGTGATCGCGATCAGAGGTCATGGTGAAGCGATGCGCCGCGGGGTCGATGGCGACTGTCGATTGCTCGGTAACGGTTTTCGCGGGGCCGTCGTCGTAGGTATAGACGAATTGCAGCGACCTGCCGTCGGGAGCAGGTTTTACCTCGAGCCATGTGGGCAACACGACGCGTTTGTCCGATTCAAAGTCGCGATATTCGAGTTGTCCGGTCCACAGCCCTGAGAGGGCGGCATAAATCTGGTTCTGGAGCGCGGCTGGAGAGGATTGGGAAGCGGCTGGACTGGTGGCAAAGAGACTCGCGGCCACAATCGCCGCAGCCAAAAAAATGGCCTTGGTCGTCATGAATGTTGGACGCTGGAGGCAGGGCGATGGTAGCGCATGGATGGCAGAATTACTTAGCCGCTGGTTTTGAGTTTGTTCGATTTCTCCTCGACACTCTTCGCCAATTTTTCTTTGTGAGCGTCTAGTTTCTTCGCGACGGAAGCGTCGGCCACGCCAATAATTTGTGCGGCGAGGATTCCAGCGTTGGTGGCACCGGGCTTGCCGATGGCTACGGTGGCGACGGGAATTCCGGCGGGCATTTGGACGGTTGCGAGAAGGGAGTCCATGCCTTGCAGTGAGGTGGAAGGGATGGGGACGCCGATGACGGGCAAGGTGGTATGGGCGGCGATTACGCCGGCCAAGTGCGCGGCTCCGCCGGCTCCGGCGATGATCACGCGAATACCGCGGGTGGCGGCTTTGCGCGCATAGTCGGCGGTGCGATCGGGAGAACGATGGGCGGAGGTTACGTCGATTTCGTAGGCGATGCCGAATTCATCGAGAGCTTTTCCGGCCTCGCGCATGATCTCGAGGTCGGAGTCGCTGCCCATTACGATGGAAACGAGTGGTTTGGTCATGATTATGCTGGCGTCCAGTTCTCTATGGAGTTAAAAGTACCACTGTGATCTTGAGCGAAGCGAAAGACCCCATGCATTTGGGTGCCCCAAGTAAATCCATAGATCCTTCGCTTTGCTCAGGATGACAAGTTCGACAACAAACTATTTTCTCGTCAACGCTCTGGCTGCTATGTCATGGCGATAATGGGCGCCCTCGAAGGTTATTTTCGCACAGGCTTCGTACGCACGGTCAACCGCCGTTTGCAGTTCAGTAGCGCGCGCGGTCACGCCGAGCACGCGACCGCCGGCAGTATAGAAGACATCGTCCTGCTTGGAGGTGCCGGCGTGGAAGACCTTTACGCCGTCCACTTTCGCAGCCGCGTCGAGGCCGGTGATCTTCTTGCCGATCTCGTAGGCTCCAGGATAGCCACCTGAAGCCATGACCACACAGGCTGCGGCATCGTTCGACCACTTGAAATCGCCGTCGCTGGTGCGGCCGTCGATGGAGGCCTCCATGGCTTCGACCAAGTCACTCTCGAGACGCATGAGAACGGGCTGAGTTTCGGGGTCGCCGAAGCGGCAGTTGAATTCGAGCACCATGGGGCCGCGCGCGGTCATCATCAGTCCGCAATAGAGAACGCCTTTATACTCGGCGCCTTCGGCCTTCATGCCAGCGATGACGGGGCGCGCAATGTGGGCGAGAAGCCAGTCGCGCATCTGGTCGTCGACGATAGTGCGGGTGGTGTAGGCGCCCATGCCGCCGGTGTTGGGGCCGGAGTCGCCATCGGAGACGCGTTTGTGATCCTGAGCAGCGACCAACGGGGCGACGCGTTCGCCATCGCTTACGACAAGAAACGAGAGCTCGTCACCTTCGAGAAATTCTTCGAGAACGACGCGTGCTCCGGCTTCGCCGAGCATGCGGCCGGTAAGCATTTCATGGGCTACGGTGGAGGCCTCGTCTTTGGTTTTGGCGATGACTACGCCTTTGCCGGCGGCAAGCCCATCGGCCTTGACCACGATGGGAGTGTGGAAGTGGGCGAGGGCCTCAGGCAGTTGCTCCGAAGAATCGCAGATGGCGTAATGAGCGGTGGGGATGCGATGGCGCTGCAGGAATTCCTTGGCAAAGCTCTTGCTGGTTTCAAGCTGGGCGGCGGCCTGGGTGGGACCGAAGGTGCGCCATCCGCGGCGCGTGAATTCGTCCACAACGCCCAGCATGAGCGGCAACTCGGGACCGACGACGGTGAGGTCGGGCTGAATGCGGTTGGCGAGCGCGACCATCGAGTCCAGACTTTTTACGTCGACGGGAAGGCATTCAGCCTCGGCGGCGATTCCGCCGTTGCCCGGCGCACAATAGATTTTCGTGACTCGCGGCGACTGCAGGAGCTTCCACACCAGAGCGTGCTCGCGTCCGCCACTGCCGATAACAAGAATCTTCATATTTGAACCATCAAGGGTAGGGGTGGGCGAAGGTGATGTCAACCCGAGGGGAGGCCTGAGAAGAGGTGGGAGGTTTGAGGTTCGATTGCTGAGGTAAGGAGGCGCAGAGGTGTGAAGGCCCCTCTCCAACCTCACACCTCTGACCTCGAACCTCTGCAATCGATTAACTGTGCTTAAGGCTTGGCCGTATAATACGGTTCTCGTGATCACCGTTTCCAAAGAGGACTATCTTAAGGCGATTCTCGAAGCCGAGAGTGAAGGCGAAACTGTCATTTCGGCGACGCTGGCGCACTGGCTGAAGGTGTCGCCTCCGGCGGTGACGATGGCGGTGCGGCGGCTGAAGAAAGACGGGTTGGTGCGCGTGAACGTCAATGGGCGCGTGCGGCTGACGGCTGGTGGAAAGAAAATCGCCAGAAAACTGACGGTTCGCCATCATCTCATCGAACGAATGCTGGCCGAGATTTTCGGGATGGAATGGTACAAGGTGCACGATGAGGCGGAACGATTGGAGCACGCGGTTTCTCCTGATTTCGAAGCGCGGCTGCTCGCGAAACTTGGGCGTGGAGTTGCGTGCCCGCATGGCAATCTGACGGAACTGGAGAGCCCCGCCAGCAGGCGGCGTCGTGGGCTAGTGCTGCTGGCGCAGGCGTCGCCGGGAGAAGACTTTCAAGTCAGCGGGATCTACGAGCGCGATCGGCGGCTGCTTGAGTTTCTGGAACAGCGCGGTATTCGACCGGGGGCGAAGGTTCACGTCGCGCATCGCAATTACGATCAGACGCTGACGCTGACGACGGGTGCCGGCCGAGTTTCGCTCGGCGTGTCCGCCGCGGAAAGAGTCTGGGTTCGAGCTGCTGACGGGAAAGCTGCGCCGAAGGCCTGACGCTTTCAATGGCTTGTCGCGGCCCTTCGACAGCCTGCTATTCAAAAATCAAACCATTCGCAATCACAAAAGTCATTAACCGTAGTTTATGCCGTGATGTATACTTACGCTAATTTACGGGCATGGGCAATGCCTGCGCTCTTCCATTCGTGCGGCGTCGATTTGAATGAGGGGACCTAAAACAATAACGGAGCAAAATGGGACAGGCGTCCCTCAATCTGGCCTAGCCGCCGGTCGCGGCAGACCGGACCATGATGTTGTCATCACGCATGAGGACATCGACCGAGCGCACGACCGTGAACAGGTTTCGGCGGTGCGGACGCGGCGCGGATTCCGTCCGCGGCTGCGATTGTTCTGGCTGTTGATCGGTCCCGGCATTCTGGTAATGCTCGGGGAGAATGACGGTCCGAGCATGCTGTCGTATGCGGCTACGGGCGCGCGGTTCGGCGTCGGATTCTTTCTGCCGTTTGTGGTGCTCACCTTCCTGATGGCTTGCGTGGTGCAGGAGATGACGGTGCGCTTGGGGGCGGCGACGCATCGCGGGCATGCGGAATTGATCTTTGACCGCTTCGGTCCTTTCTGGGGCTGGTTCTCGATGATCGACCTGATGGTCGGCAATTTTTTGACGCTGGTCACGGAGTTTATTGCGATTCGCGCGGGGCTGGGGTTTTTTGGAGTGCAGCCGTGGGTGGCGGTTCTGGCGGCGCTACTGGTGCTGTCGATTGCGCTGATGACGCACCGGTACTGGACGTGGGAACGGATCATTCTAGGCGCGGCCATGTTCAACCTGGCGTTTGTGCCGGTGGCGTTGCTGGCGCATCCACAGTGGGGGGCGGTCGGCCGCGCGCTGGTGACGTGGCGACCATTGCCGGGCGGACTCACGCAAGAGACGGTGATCATCCTGCTGGCCAATATCGGAGCAACTGTCACGCCGTGGATGTTGTTTTTTCAGCAAAGCGCGATTGCCGACAAGGGACTGACCACGCGAGACATCCGGATGGGGCGTGTGGATACGGTGCTGGGAGCGGCATTGGCGACAATCGCGGCACTGGCGACGATGCTGGCAACGGCAGCGCTGTTTACGCACCACATGTCGACGTCGAACTTCGAAGCCGCGGAGTTTGCGCAGGCCTTGCAGCCATTCATCGGTCACTGGGGAGCGGCACTATTCGCGCTAGGAATTTTTGAGGCGGGGATGGTGGCGGCGATTACGATTTCGACGTCATCGGCTTATGCGTTCGGCGAAGTGGCGCGGCGGCCGCATAGTCTGAATCTGCCGTTCCGGCAGGGCAGATCGTTCTATCTGGTGCTGCTGCTGGAAGCGGCGGCGGCGGCGGGGCTGGTGCTGATTCCGGGGATTCCGCTGGTGTACATCGTTCTGCTGGTGAACGTGATCGCGGTGCTGGCGATGCCACCGGCGCTGCTGTTTTTGTACATGCTGGTGAACGACCGGGAAATCATGGGCGAACTGGTCAGCCCGCCGTGGGCGAATGTGCTGGCGCTGGGCGTTGTGACTGTGCTGATCGCAGCCGGTCTGTTGTTTGGGGTCAGTGTGATTGCGCCCAAGGCGCTGGCGATGCTGGGAGGCGGATGAATGGAAAAACAGTTTGATTCTGCGAGTGGAGGCGAAGTGAGCGCTGAAGATCTCACTTCGGTGATGACGGCGCTGGAGCCGGACCAGATCATCTTCACGAAGGAACACCATCATTGCCCGCGGCGTCAGCTGACGCGGACGGAGATGGCGGTTTTCTGGGCGCTTCGGATTTACCTGGTGTTTATGGTCGGCGTGGTGGTGTATCAGATCTGGACGAGCGTGCGTTAGGATTTTGTAATTTTGTAATCTGGAAATTTTGTAATTTAACACCGTGACGTCGGCCCCGGGATGCGAACAATGCAAGGGGCGAACTGCCCCGCCAACCGTCGGCCCACGAGCCCTTCAAAAGCGATTACACTATTGGGTTCCCGCTCTATATATTCGCTCTGTCCCAGAGGCGGAGCTTGAAGGAAGGCCATCATGTCATCGAACAGCTTTGGCGCCCGCGGCACTCTTAAAGCCGGCAGCAAGGAATACGAGGTTTACCGGATTGACGCTCTCGATCAGCAGGGGATTTCGACCAAGCACCTGCCGTTCTCCTTGCGGATACTGCTGGAGAACCTGCTGCGCACGGAAGATGGGCGCAATGTGACGAAGGACGAGATCCGGGCGCTGGCGGCCTGGAATAAGCATTCGAAGCCGGAGAAGGAAATTGCGTTCACGCCCAGCCGTGTGCTGCTGCAGGATTTCACGGGTGTTCCGGCGGTGGTGGATCTGGCAGCGATGCGCGATGCCATGAAGCGGCTGGGCGGCGATGCCAAGCTGATTAATCCGTTGCAGCCCGCTGAACTGGTGATTGACCACTCGGTGCAGGTCGATGAATTTGGGACGCCGGGTGCCTTTGATGTGAATGCGCTGCTGGAGTTCCAGCGAAATAAAGAACGCTATGCGTTCTTGCGCTGGGGACAGACGGGCTTCCGGAATCTGGCCATCGTGCCGCCGGACACGGGAATCGTGCATCAGGTAAATCTCGAATATTTGGCACGCGTGGTTTTTGTGAATGAAGAAGGCGGAAAGCGCACGGCGTATCCCGACACGCTCGTCGGCACCGACTCGCATACCACAATGATCAACGGACTCGGCGTGCTGGGGTGGGGCGTGGGCGGAATTGAAGCCGAGGCGGCCATGCTGGGACAACCGGTGTCCATGCTGATCCCGCTGGTAGTGGGTGTGAAGCTGACGGGACGGTTGCGCGAAGGCGCCACGGCTACCGATCTGGTGCTGACGATCACGGAGATGTTGCGCAAACATGGAGTGGTAGGCAAGTTTGTCGAGTACTTTGGACCCGGCCTGCAAGACCTGCCGCTGGCGGATCGCGCGACGATTGCAAACATGGCTCCCGAATATGGGGCGACGTGCGGCATTTTCCCGATCGACAAAGAGACGCTGCGTTATCTGAAGCTGACGGGCCGCAGCGAGGAGCGGATTGAGCTCGTTGAGGCATATGCGCGGGAGCAGGGACTGTTTCACGATGCGAAGACGCCGGAAGCGGAATACTCGGAGCTGCTGAGTCTGGATCTGGCGACGGTTGAACCGAGTCTGGCGGGGCCGAAGCGTCCGCAGGATCGAGTTGTTTTGTCGAGGGCGGGCGAATCGTTTGAGAAGGCATTGCCGGGGCTGATGAAGGCAAAGGCGACGTCGGGCGAAGCGAAGGCTCCGACGAACGGGCATCTGCATCACGGCAGCGTGGTGATTGCGGCGATTACGAGTTGCACGAATACTTCGAATCCATCGGTGCTGATTGCGGCTGGTTTGCTGGCGAAAAAGGCAGTTGAGCGCGGGCTCGAAGTGCCGGGATGGGTGAAGACTTCTTTGGCTCCGGGATCGAAAGTAGTGCTTGACTATCTGCAGCAGGCGGGCCTGATGCCGTATCTGGAGAAACTGAAGTTTCACATTGTCGGGTATGGGTGCACGACTTGTATTGGAAACTCGGGGCCGCTGCCGGCGGAAGTATCGAAAGAGATCGAAGAAAAAAATCTGGTGGTGGCGTCAGTGCTGTCGGGAAATCGGAACTTTGAGGGGCGAATCAATTCCGAAGTGCGCGCGAATTATCTGATGTCGCCGCCGCTGGTGGTGGCGTTCGCGCTGGCGGGACGCATCGATGTGGACCTGAGAAAAGATGCGATCGGCAAGGGCAAAGACGGCAAGCCGGTCTATCTGGCGGATATCTGGCCATCGCAATCGGAAGTGGAGCAATCGATGGCGAGCGCGATTACGTCGGAGATGTTCCGCAAGAGCTATGGTGAAGTTTACGCGGGAGACGAACGCTGGCGCGGGCTTCCGGTTCCGAAGGGCGAGACTTACGCGTGGGAGAAGGATTCGACCTACATTCGTCAGGCGCCTTACTTCGATGACATGGCGTTGAAGCCGACGGCGGTCGAGGATATCAAGGGAGCGCGGGTGCTGGCGGTGCTCGGCGACAGCGTCACGACAGACCACATTTCGCCGGCGGGATCAATCAAAAAAGACGGTCCGGCGGGCAAATATTTGATGGCTCACGGCGTGCAGCCGGCAGATTTCAATTCTTACGGATCGCGGCGGGGTAATCACGAGGTGATGGTGCGCGGGACGTTTGCGAACGTCCGCCTGCGAAACAAGATGGTGAACACAGAAGGCGGATTCACTCGTCACCTGCCGGATGGCGCGGAGATGTCGATTTTTGATGCGTCGGAAAAGTACCACGCGGAGAGAGTTCCGCTGGTGATTGTGGCGGGGAAAGAATATGGATCGGGATCGTCGCGCGACTGGGCCGCCAAAGGGCCGCGGTTACTGGGCGTTCGCGCCGTGATTGCGGAAAGCTACGAGCGCATTCACCGCTCGAACCTGGTTGGGATGGGCATTTTGCCGCTGCAATTTTTGCCGGGAGAGAATGCGGAAACGCTGCAGTTGACGGGTGAAGAAGTATTTGAGATCGCCGGAATTCGCGATGTGGTCGAGAAATTTTCTTCGGGGCGCAAGATTACGGTGCGGGTGAAGGGCGGGAAAGAATTTCAGGCGTTGGTGCGCATCGATACTCCGCAGGAAGCTCTCTATTATTCGAATGGAGGCATTCTGCAGTACGTGCTGCGGCAGTTGCTGGCGGGGAAAGCGCAGCCGGAAGCGGTAACGGTGTAGTTGTTTTGAGATCCGGCTTGCCGCGTCGGCGCGATTCCGAAGTGGGCAGGCTGGGTCTCTGCTAACTTGTTTGAAATCGCTGCTTCTCCCTTCCTGAATGTAATCTGCCCGTCGCATGCTAATCTCAAAGCCCAATGTCCGCCGCGCCTCAATACATTTCCGCTGCTTATAGCCTGACTGCGGTGGGGGTGTGGGGCGCCAGCGATTTTCTGGGCGGGCTGGGGGCGAAGCGAGCGAACGCGTTTCTTTTCACGGCTATCGTGCACGGCAGCGGATTGGCCGCGATCGGAGCGATCGCGGTGATGACGCACGCATCGTTTCCTGGGATTGCGAGCGTGGCCTGGTCGCTGATGGCAGGGGCGCTCGGGGGAGTGTCACTGGTGTTTTTCTATCGCGCATTGTCGCGAGGAAATATGGGATTGATCGCGCCGGTAGCGGCGGTGTTGAGCGCGGCGATTCCGGCTCTTGTGACCGCCTTTGCGCAAGGTTTTCCAGGCTCGCGACAGGTGATTGGGTTCATCCTCGCGGGAATTGGCGTCTGGCTGATTTCGCGGACAGAGGGCGCTGCGGGGCGTCCCGAAGGTTTGGGTGTTGCCGTGATGGCGGGGATCGGGTTTGCCGGATGGTATCTTTGCGCTCATCAGGCGGGCAACGCTTCGGCATTGTGGGTGGCGGCGTGGTCACGGTCGGCTTCTTTTTTGATTACGAGTGCGATTGTCTTGTTCGGACGACATGTGCGCGTTGTGCCCATGCCCGTGCTGTCGATTGCCTTGGTTGCCGGGCTTCTGGATGTCACGGGCAGCGTTGCCTTCATCCGGGCGAGTCAAGTGGGACGTTTGGACGCGGCGGTTGTGCTCAGTTCGCTCTATCCGGCCATCACAGTTGTGCTTGCTCGTGTTTTTCTGCATGAACACTTCAGCCGGGGCCGGACGGTTGGAATGATAGCGGCGTTGGCGTCGGTGCCGATGATTGCGGGGTGACATATATTTCATATTCTGGCGCTGGTGGACGCCATTCACGACGGCCGTGCACGCGAGCGAGAGATTGCGATCCGGGAACTGAGCGCGAGGATCGACGAGGAGTGAATCCGGCGCAAAACCCGAACGCAGCGCTGTTGCCATGCGCAGTCCGTAGACTTATGCGCGATTTTCTGGAAGCAATGCCAGGACACATGCTGCCAGACACGGTAAGTCAACAACGCATCCGAATTGTGGTAAACCGCATGCAACAGATTGTCAGGAGACCTTGATCTGTGGCTCTTGTTGAAGTGCGCAATCTAACCAAAATTTTTGATCTTGCCGAGTCGGCGTTTGGGGGGCGGCGCTCGGGCGAAGTGCGGGCGGTAGACGATGTTTCGCTGGAGATTCAGAGCGGCGAGACGCTAGGGTTGGTGGGCGAATCGGGCTCGGGCAAAAGCACGTTGGGGCGGCTGATCCTGCGACTGATTGAGCCGACTTCGGGGGCGGTCTGGTTTGATGGCGTGGATGTGCGGTCGGCAAGCGGGGCGGAGTTGCGTCGTCTTCGAGGCGACATGCAGATTATTTTTCAGGACCCGTTTGGGTCTCTGGATCCGCGCTACCGGGTGGAGCATGTGATTGCCGAACCGCTGATTCTCCATCGCCAGACTCAGGGAGAACGTGCGGGGCGCGAAACGCGGCGGCAGCGAGTGCGGGAGTTATTGCGGGCGGTGGGGATGGATGAATCCGCGATGGGGCGTTATGCGCACGAATTCTCGGGAGGGCAGCGGCAGAGGATCGGCATTGCGCGGGCGCTGGCACTGAGGCCGAAGTTTATCGTGGCCGATGAGCCGGTTTCGGCGCTTGATGTCAGCGTGGGCGCGCAGATCGTGAATCTACTGCAGCAACTGCAGCGCGATTTCGGGCTGACGTATCTTTTCATTTCGCATTCGATGCCGGTAGTGCGTTATCTCTCGACTCGTATCGCGGTGATGTATCGCGGCAAGATCGTGGAGACCGGGAGCACGGAACAGATCACTGCGCGTCCGGGGCACGAATATACGCGCAAGCTGCTGGCGGCCATGCCGGAGATGGAAGAGGCCGGAGGTTAGAGGTCAGATTGCAGAGGTGAAACAGGGTGCGTTGTGATCTGCAGAGTTTAGCTCTGCAGTCTACCTTCTCGCCTCGCACCTCTGCGATCCTGTTCGGGATTTTTTGCGTTCTGTTGTGCTTCGGGGGGGGAAGGAATCTACAATCTCGTGCTGTCAGAGGACTCCACATGGGTGCTAACGCAACTGTGTCAACGCAGGAACCAGCGCTGCTGTCGGAAGCGCAGCGGCTTTTGGACACGTTCATCGCGCCGAGCAAGGCTTTTACCGATCTTCGAAGAAACGCCAGTTGGTGGGCCCCGTTCATTCTGATTGCCATCGTTTCGCTGCTGCTGATTAATGTTGTCGACCAGAAGATTGGCTTTCGCAAAGTGACGGAAAATCTGATCCAGTTGCAGCCCAAGCAAGCCGAGCGCATCGAGCGCCTTCCGGCCGATCAGCGCGACAAAGTCATGGCCCAGCAGGTTACGGTCACGAAAATAATCTCTTACGCGGTCCCGTTGATTGCGCTGGCTCTGTATGCCATCTTCGCGGGTGTTTTGTTCGCGACCCTCAAGTTCGTTGCGAGCGCCGACATCAAGTACAAGGCTTTGTTCGCCTTGATTGTCTATACGAGGCTGCCGGAACTGCTGCGAGCGCTGCTGGCGATCGTGTCGATTCTGGCGGGAGTCAGCGGTGACGGATTTAATCTTCAAAATCCGGTGGCTGCCAATCCCGGATATTTCATAGGTCCGGAGGGTTCTGCGGTGTTGCGGGCGCTGCTTACGCCGTTGGATCTCTTTACCATCTGGACGATGGTTCTGACGGCGATCGGAATCACGTGTATCGGTAAGGTGAAGACAAGCACTGCGTTCGGCGTTGTGTTTGGATGGTTTGCCATCGTGGTGCTGGGCCGAGTTGCTCTGGCTGCGGCAACGTCCTGAGCTTTGACAAAAGTCATAGCTATTCAGAGGGGCGCGTACCCGGGAACTGGCGGAGCAGCGGGGCTGGATAAGAATGCTGGGCCGACGGTGAAGTCCGCGGCATTGAAATAGCGGATTGTCAGTTTGGGCGGGTGATGAAAGTTGCATGGCGTGGGCGAGCGAGACGCCGTTCCCGAACAAGCTTTCTCGCACAAGCGTCTTGCTGCCCTGTGAGCCTAGACACGCATCAGAGAGGCGGCGCAGAACATTTACAATTGCGTCGCTGCCATGCGCACGGTGGATGTTGTCCTTATCGGCGGAGGAATTGTAGGTTCCAGCATTGGCTACCACCTGGTCGCTGCAGGATGCAAGAACGTGCTGGTGCTTGAGAAGGAAGGCGCGCAGGGCAAGGGATCCACAGGCAAAAGCATGGGCGGCGTGCGGGCGCAGTTCTCCACACCCGTGAACATTCAGATGTCGTTGTACTCGATCCCGTTCTACGCGAGCTTCGAAGATCGGCTCGGCTACCCTTGCGACTACCGGCCACAGGGTTATCTTTTTTGCGCGACGAGTGAGAAACACATGGCGTATCTGCGCGCGAATTTCGAAAAGCAGATCGCCATGGGATTGAAGGATGTACGGCTCGTCGATGGCGACGAGATTCGCGGCATGTTTCCGCAGCTTCGCGGCGACGACATTGTTGGGGGCAGTTTCTGCTCGACCGACGGTTTCGTGGATCCTAACAGCGCCATGGTTGGTTTTATGACCTGGGCGATTGATCATGGAGCCACGCTTTGGAAGAACGCTACGGTTACGGGAATCACGCGCAAGATACGCGATGGGAGCTTTGAAGTCGCGACGACACGGGATGTGGTTTCGACGCGAACGGTGGTGAATTGCGGCGGGGCGTGGGCGGCGTCGATTGCGAAGATGGCGGGCATCGAGCTGCCCGTCGAGCCATTGCGGCGTATGCTGGTGCCGACCGAACCGTTTGATGGATTTCCGCACACGGCTCCGATGATCATCGATATGTCGACAGGATTTCATTTTCGTCCGGAGGGGCGGGGATTTCTGCTGGCATGGAACGATCCTGAAGAAACGCCGGGCTACAAGATGGAATTTGAGGCGAGCTTCGTCGAGAAGATCCTGACACGTGCTGCGGATCGTGTGCCCGTGTTTGAAAATGTGGCGGTGAATCCGAAGCGAGCCTGGGCGGGGCTTTATGAAATGACGCCGGATCATCATCCGATTCTCGGCGAGTCTCCAGAGGTGCCGGGTTTTTTCTTTGCCAATGGCTTCAGCGGGCATGGAGTGATGCACTCACCAGCAACGGGTAAGATTCTTAGCGACCTGATTCTTACGGGAAAGACGGATTTGATTGATGCGAGTCTGCTGAACTTTTCGCGCTTTGCGGAAGGGCGAATGATTCACGAGACGGCGGTACTGTAGATCTCATGCCTCAGGAACTGAACTACTGGCTCACCACGGTTCAAATGCCGAGCGCTCCGGCGCAACCGTTGCCGGAGAGCGCGGACGTTGCCGTCATTGGAGCGGGTTTCACTGGCCTCTCCGCAGCGCTCGCCTTGGCGAAGCGCGGGGCGAAAGTTGTCGTGCTGGAATCGGAAACTATCGGCTGGGGCGCCAGTTCGCGCAATGGCGGAATGGTGCTCACCGGGATGAAGTTGGGCGTCAATAAGCTCATCTCGATGTATGGGCGCGAGCTGACGCGGCGCATGTACGCTGCATCGCTCGAGACCATCGACTCGGTCGAGCGAATCGTGAGCGAGGAAAACATTGCCTGCGATTTTGCCCGCACGGGGCATCTGGAAGTTGCCTGCAAACAGGCGCATTTCGACGACTACGCGCGGCAGGTGGAAGTGATTGCGCGGGAATTTAATCATCAGTTGCGGGTGGTGCCCCGCGATCAGCTTCGCGACGAAATTGGTTCCGACATTTACTACGGAGGGATGGTGGATGAAATCTCCGCTGGGCTGAATCCAGCGCGCTATGTGGCGGGGCTTGGTGTGGCGGCCATGCGGGCGGGAGCCCAGATTTGCGAACGAACGACACTCCAGAGCGTGCGGCGGGAATCGAGTGGCGGCGCGCCGGGATTCCGGCTGAATAGTTCCCGGGGAAGTTTTTGGGCGCGGAACGTATTGGCCGGATCGGGCGGCTACACGAATGCGGCGACGCCCGCACTGCAAAAGAAAATCATTCCAATCGGATCGTTCATTATTACTACCGAGGTTCTTCCGGCGGCGCTTGCTGATGAACTGAGCCCGCGCAATCGCCAGATCTACGATTCCAAGCATTATCTTTATTACTACCGCCTGACCTCCGACCGTCGCATGTTGTTTGGCGGCCGCGCTGCTTTTTTTCCGGAGACGGACCGAACGATCCGTCAGAGCGCAGACATTCTGCGGCGCGGAATGGTGGAGGTCTATCCGCAACTGCGCGATGCCAAGGTTGAGCATGTGTGGGGCGGGACGCTCGATTTTTGCTTTGACATGATGCCGCACGCCGGGCAGTTGGATGGAATCTATTTCGCCGTGGGGTATGCGGGACATGGTGTCGCCATGGCCACGTATCAAGGGGAGAAGATGGCGGAATGGATTGCGGAAGGAAAAACTGATAATCCTTTTGCGGAGATTGCATTTCCGGGCGCGCCGCTTGGGTTGTACAACGGGAAGCCGTGGTTTCTGCCGTTGGCCGGGGCGTATTACAAAGTGCTGGATTGGGTTTCGTGAGAAAAACAGGTCTTGGTGTGTAAGGTCTTAGGTCTTAGGAACAGACTTGGGCTTTCGTCGGTTCTCCTGAGACCTAACACTTTTTCTTGGAGAATTGCATGTCTATTTTTGGACTCATTGAATACGCTGATGCCACGCCCGAAGTCCGGGCGATTTATGACGACATCATGGCTACGCGCAAGACGGACTGGATTAATAATTTCTGGAAGTCGATCGCGCATGATCCGGCGATGCTCAAACGGACTTGGGAAGACATCAAGCAGATCATGGCTCCCGGAGCGCTGGATCCGCTGACTAAGGAAATGATTTACGTGGCGGTCTCGGTCACGAACCAATGCGAATACTGCATCGCTTCGCACACAGCCTCGGCGAGAAAGCAGGGGATGACCGATGCGCAGTTCAAAGAATTGATGTCGGTGGTGGGCATGGCGAATGAAACCAACCGACTGGTGGCGGGATATCGAGTGGAAGTCGACGAGCGCTTTCAACCTCTGACCGGAAAATGACATCCAAGTATTAAATGCTGTCGCGTTCGGTTTCGATCTCGCGCGACACGCGGGCTTATAATCGTTCGCAAGTGGGGCACGCGGGCAAAGCACGCATCATCAGGGATCAAACACGGATGCACGCGAAAGAGGTAGACGCATGGCCGAGATGACGGTGACTCCGGCGGCAACCCATGGATTTTTTCTGGATGGGAAGTGGCTGGACGAGGGTGACATCATTGACGTGCATGCGCCTTACGACGGGGCGCTGATTGGGCAGGTCCGGCAGGGACGCCGGGAACACGCGGAAGCGGCGATTGCGGCCGCGGTCAAGGCGTTTGGAACGACCCGACGTTTGCCGGCCTTCGAGCGGCAACGCGTTCTGCGGCAGATTGCGATCGGGATTCACCAGCGCAAAGAGGAATTCGCGAATACGATTGCGCTGGAAGCGGGCAAGCCGATCAAAAGCGCGCGCATGGAAGTTGACCGGGCCGTGTTTACGTTCAACATCGCCGCCGAAGAGACGGTTCGCGGTTACGGCGAATACTTACCGCTGGATTGGCAGCAGTCGACCGCTGGACGCTGGGGCATTGTCAAGCGATTTCCACTGGGCCCGGTGGCCGGCATCACGCCTTTTAATTTTCCTTTGAACCTGGTGGCGCACAAAGTCGCGCCGGCGATCGCCGCCGGCTGTTCGATGATCGTAAAGCCGGCGCCGCAGACGCCGCTCACGGCGCTGCTTCTGGCGGAAGTGATCCAGCAGGCGGGATGGCCGGACGGCGGGTTCAACGCGATTCTACTTTCGAACGATGACTCGGGACTACTGGTCACGGATGAAAGGATCAAGCTCATCAGCTTTACGGGGAGCGCCGCGGTGGGTTGGGCGATCAAGAACAACGCCGGGAAGAAAAAAGTTGTGCTGGAGCTGGGCGGGAATTCAGGGGTGATCGTGCACAGCGATACCGATCTCGCCTATGCCGCCGACCGCTGCGTTACCGGAGGGTTTGCGTATGCGGGACAATCCTGCATTTCGGTGCAGCGCATTCTAGTGGAGCACTCGGTCTATGGAAAGTTCACAGAGTTGTTGCTGGCGGCGGCGGCCAAACTGAAAGCTGGAGATCCGATGGAAGAGTCGAGCGACCTGGGTCCGATGATCAGTGAGGCGGACGCGATTCGAGCGGCGGAGTGGGTGCAAGAGGCGGTGCGCGGGGGCGCGCGACTGCTGTGCGGTGGTAACCGGAAAGGTTCCCTTTTCGAGCCGACGGTGCTCACCGGCACCAAGGCCAACATGAAGGTGAACTGCCAGGAAATTTTTGCGCCGGTCATGACGGTTGAACCCTACACGGACTTCGCTTCGGCCTTGAAGCAGATCAATAGTTCCGCATATGGCCTGCAGGCGGGATTATTCACGCGCGATGCCAAGCTTATCTTTCAGGCCTACGAAGAACTCGAGGTTGGGGGCTTGATCGCTGGCGATGTTCCCACGTTTCGCATTGATCACATGCCTTATGGCGGCATCAAGGATTCGGGGTTAGGGCGTGAAGGATTGCGTGATGCGATTCACGAAATGACCGAACCAAAACTGCTAGTCATGAATCTGCGCTAAGGGAGTGTTGGCCAGAGAAATTCCAAAATTTGATCACTGGTTGTTACGAGAACGGGAAGAGAGCGAGTGCGTGTAAATTTTCGCAGCATCGATTCCCTAATTGGAACAAAATAAAACTGCGCAAACTATTCCCTTTCGGCAAGTAACTGTTTATACTCCTTTGTTTCAGTAACCTTTGTCACAATCGTGTGTGACGTAAATCATACGAATGCGGTCAGCCGGGAGCGGTGTGAGCTAATCCCGCGATAAATCAAGACTTCACATTCAATGCAGATTTTTCCGCGCAGCAGTAATGCAATCGCCCGGGCCTCGATGATCCTGACGGTGCTCGCCGTGGCCGGGGTATTTTGGGCCCTGGTGCAGATTGAGCGCTCTCCCTACATTACGTATGCGGGAGTGCGGAAGTCGCAGCCCGTGCCGTTCAGCCACCAGCACCACGTGACTGGATTGGGCATCGATTGCCGTTACTGTCACACTTCGGTCGAGCAATCGAGTTTCGCGGGCATTCCGCCGACGAAAACGTGCATTAACTGCCACCAGCAGATCTGGACGAGCGCGGCGTATCTGGAGCCGGTGCGTGAAAGCTTCCGCACGGGCCGCTCTTTGCAATGGACGCGAGTGAACCAGTTGCCCGACTACGTGTATTTCAATCACAGCATCCACGTGAACAAGGGTGTCGGGTGTAACACGTGTCATGGTCCGATCGACCAGATGCCGCTGACATATCAGTATGCGTCATTGCAGATGGAATTCTGCCTGGAGTGCCACCGCAACACGGAAAAGTATCTGCGACCGCGCGAGCAGGTTTTCAACATGCGCTACCAGCCGCCGTCCGAGAGCGAGCCGGTCATCGTGAATGGAACGGCATACTCCGATCAGGAAAAGCTGGGGAACGCTTTGAAAGAGCAATACAAGGTGCGTTCGGTGATGGACATCACGAGTTGCAACACCTGTCACCGGTAGGTCTAAAAACGTACGTCAGGGCTGGGACGTTAAGAGCTGGGAACTTCGAACGCTGGAAGCCAAGAGCCGATTTTGACGATGAGCATGGACGAGAACAAAACGAAGTCCGCCGGCGGGGATGTCTGCCCGAGCAAGCGCAAGCAGCTTGACCTGGCGGCCGCCAAGGCGCAGATCGAAGACACGACTGGCCCGGAATACTGGCGCAGCCTGGAAGAGTTGGCGGGCAGCGAAGAATTTCAGGAGATGCTGCACCGCGAGTTCCCCAAGGGAGCGTCGGAGTGGCTCGATGGATTTTCGCGCCGTGGATTCCTGAAGACGATGGGAGCGTCGCTGGCGCTGGCCGGGTTAACTGGCTGCACGAAGATGCCGATCACCGAGATCGTGCCTTACGTGCGGCAACCGGAAAATGTTGTTCCGGGACGGCCGATGTTTTATGCGACCGCGCATACGCTGGGCGGCTACGCGTCTCCGATTCTGGTGGAAAGCCATCTTTTCCGTCCGACGAAGGTGGAGGGAAATCCGCAGCATCCGGCGAGTTTGGGCGGGACCGACATCTACGCGCAGGCTTCGCTGCTTGATCTTTACGATCCCGACCGGGCGCAGAACATCACCTACATGGGCGATGTGCGCTCGTGGAACGCTTTCATGGAAGCGGTTCGCGGGCCCATGAGCGTGGAGAAGGGGATTGCGGGCGGAGGCGTTCGCATCCTGACGCAGAGTGTTTCTTCGCCTACGCTGGCAGCGCAGATTCGCGAGTATCTGGCGGCGAATCCGCAGGCCAAGTGGCACGTTTACGAGCCGATCAACCGCGACAATGTTTACGAAGGCGCGAAGCTGGCGTTCGGCGAAGTGGTTGAGACGCGCTACGACTTGTCAAAGGCCGACGTTATTGTTTCGCTGGACGCCGATTTTCTTTACGCTGGGTTCCCCGGATCGGCGCGGTATACGCGCGATTTCGCGGCGCGGCGCAATCCCGATGGAAACATGAACCGGCTGTACGTGGTCGAGAGTACGCCCACGTCTACGGGGATGAAGGCGGACCACAGACTGCCGATGCGGGCGCAAGATATTGAGAACTTTGCGCGTGCGTTGGGCGGTTCGGTCGGATTGAACAGTGGTGGAAGCGGAAGCAGTGAGCCAAAGATGTTCATTCCGCCGCTCGCGAAAGACCTGCTGGCGCATAAAGGCTCCAGCGTTATCATCGCCGGCGATCATCAGCCGCCGGCAGTTCATGCGCTCGCGCACGCCATCAATCAAGCGCTGGGCAATGTCGGTCAGACGGTCTTCTATACGGAACCGGTGGACGCAAATCCGGTGAATCGCAGCGAGTCGCTGCACTCGCTCGTTGAAGACATGCGTGCGGGCAAAGTCGATGTGCTGCTGATTCTTGGTGGCAACCCAGCTTACGATGCGCCGGCTGAACTCGAGTTTGCCTCGGCTTTGAAATCGAATGCAGTCAGTCTGAAGGTTTTTCTTGGTTCGCATCGCAATGAGACGGCCGAGTTTTGTCAGTGGCATGTGCCCGAAGCTCACTATCTCGAGTCTTGGAGCGATGCCCGAGCTTACGACGGTACGGTGAGCATAGTTCAGCCTCTGATCGAGCCGCTTTATGGCGGAAAGAGCGCACACGAAGTGATGGCGATTCTTTCCGGCCAAGGGCAGATGGCGGGACACGAACTGATTCAGGGCCACTGGGAAAAGCAGCACGGTGGCGCAGATTTTGAGGGCTTCTGGCGCAAGTCTCTGCATGACGGTTGGATCGCAGGCACGACTTTTGCGCCGAAGAGTGTCTCGCTAAAGGCGGCCAGCTTCCCGGCTCCACAGGCTGCACCTGGCGGGGGCTATGAGCTCAATTTCCGCCGCGATCCCTCCATCTACGACGGGCGCTTCTCGAACAACGGATGGCTGCAGGAACTTCCGAAGCCGCTGACCAAGCTGACTTGGGACAATCCGATCATGATCGGTCCGGCGATGGCCGAGCGGATGAAGCTGAATTTCAAAGACGTGGCTGAGCTCGAATTCAACGGGAAGAAAGTTAAAGGTCCGATCTGGATTCAGGCTGGCCATCCCGATAACTCGATTAGCGTCTTTCTGGGTTACGGACGCACGCGGGCCGGCCGCATCGGTAGTGACACGGGATTTGATGTTTATCCGCTGCGAAGCAGTCAGGCGTCTTGGTTTGGCAATGGTGCGAAACTGACGCCCACCGGCGAGACCTACGACGTTGCCAGCACGCAGGGCTATCAGACGATGGAAACGCCCGATGGCAGCGAGCGTCCGCTGGTGCAGGAACGCAGCCTGGCGGAGTACAAGAAAGAACCGAACTTTGCGAAAGAAGGCGAGCCGCCAGCGGAACTTACGCTCTATAAGCCTCCTGTCGATTATTCCAAGGAGGCTTACTCCTGGGGCATGGCGATCGACCTGACCGCATGCGTGGGATGCAACAACTGCATCGTTGCGTGCCAGTCGGAAAATAATATTGCCGTGGTGGGCAAGGAGCAGACGCTGAAGGGCCGCCATATGCACTGGCTGCGCGTGGATGCTTACTACAACGGGCCGCGCGACAATCCGAAGGGATTCTTTCAGCCGGTGCCTTGTATGCAGTGCGAGAATGCGCCGTGCGAGCTGGTGTGTCCGGTGCAAGCGACGATTCATAGCAGCGAAGGCCTGAACGACATGGTCTATAACCGCTGCGTGGGGACGCGCTATTGTTCGAATAACTGTCCTTATAAGGTTCGGCGGTTTAACTTCCTGCTGTTCCAGGATTGGGAGACGCCGCAGTTCAAGCTGATGCGTAACCCCGACGTGACGGTGCGCAGCCGCGGCGTGATGGAAAAGTGCACGTACTGCGTGCAGCGTATCAGCGAGAAGCGTATTGATACGGAAACGGCTTCGGTGCGCGAAGGCAAGGAAGTTTTGATTGGGGACGAATTGCAGACGGCTTGCCAGCAGTCGTGTCCGGCGAACGCGATCGTGTTTGGAAATCTCAACGATCCGAAGAGCCAGGTGAATCAGTGGAAGGCGCAGGCGAGGAACTACTCGCTGCTGGGCGAATTGAACACGCGGCCGCGGACGACGTATCTGGCGGAAATTCGCAATCCGAATCCAGAACTAGAAGAATCGAAGGCGTAAGTGGAGCGCAGGTAAGGCATGGCTACGAACACGCAAATACCCGTGGCAGACAGGCGAGTGCCGGTGATCGCACCGGGGCATACCTTCTCCACCATTGGCGAAAAGATCAGCAATATCGTGCTGAGCCGTCCCGTATCGCTGGGATGGATCTTCGGCTTCCTGATCGTGTTTTCGCTGATGAACGTGCTGATGATGGCCCTGGGATACCTGTTCGTCAAAGGCACGGGGATCTGGGGGATCAACATTCCGATTGGCTGGGGATTCGCCATCGTCAATTTCGTGTGGTGGATCGGTATTGGCCACGCGGGCACGCTGATCTCGGCGATTTTGTGCCTGCTGCGGCAGACCTGGCGAAACTCGATCAACCGCTTTGCCGAGGCGATGACGCTATTCGCGGTGGCTTGCGCCGGTATCTTCCCGCTCGCTCATACGGGGCGACCTTGGCTGGCGTACTGGCTGTTTCCGTATCCGAACACGATGCGGTACTGGCCGAATTTCCGCAGTCCGCTGGTGTGGGACGTATTCGCGGTCTCGACCTACGGCACAATTTCGCTGGTGTTCTGGTTTGTCGGATTGATTCCCGATTTTGCGAGCCTGCGCGATAAGGCGGAGAGCGTGTGGGTGCAGCGCATCTATGGACTGTTGGCGATGGGATGGCGCGGTTCGGCGCGCCACTGGCACCGGTATGAAACGGCGTACCTGCTGCTGGCAGGGTTGGCGACGCCGCTGGTGCTCTCCGTGCATACGGTTGTGAGTTTCGATTTCGCCGTCGGCATCGTTCCGGGCTGGCATACGACGATCTTCCCGCCTTACTTTGTGGCGGGCGCCATTTATTCGGGATTCGCGATGGTAGTTTGCCTGGCGATTCCGATCCGCTCCATTTATGGGCTGAAAGATTTCATTACGGAACGCCACCTGGAGAACGCGGCGAAGGTGATGCTCGCGACCGGGTTGATTGTCGGCTACGGCTATTTCATGGAAGCGTTCATGGGATGGTACAGCGGGAGCCAGTTCGATTCCTTCCTGCTGTGGAACCGGTTGCACGGCCCCTATCGATTCGTCTATGCCGCGCTGCTGCTTTGCAATATCGGCATTCCGCAGGTGTTCTGGTTGAGAAGGTTCCGGGTATCGACGTTCTGGCTCTGGATCATCTCGTTCGTGGTGCTGGTGGGTATGTGGCTGGAGCGCTTCATTATTGTTGTCGTCAGCCTGAGCCGTGACTTCCTGACTTCTTCGTGGGGCCAGTACTATCCGACGAAGTGGGACTGGATGACCTATGCGGGCACGATCGGTTTATTTCTGACCGCGATGTGGCTGTTCGTGCGCATCCTGCCCATGATTTCCATCTTCGAAATGCGCACGCTGTTGCCGGAATCGCATGCGCATGAGACGGCGGAGGTGAAGCAGTGAGCGACGCTGCAATCCATGGATTGATGGCCGAGTTCGATTCGGCGCAAGAACTGCTGGACGCCGCTCACAAGGCGCACGAAGCGGGATACCAGAAGATGGACGCCTACAGTCCGTTTCCGGTCGAGGGCCTGGCGGAAGCGATCGGCTTCCACAAGAACCGCGTGGCGCTGGTCGTATTGCTGGGTGGATTGTTTGGAGGGATCTCGGCTTACGCGATGCAGTATTGGGTGGCGGTGATTACCTATCCTGTGAACGTTGGCGGACGTCCGTATCATTCGTGGCCGTCATTTATCATCGTGACCTTTGAGTTGACGATTCTCTTTGGCGGACTCTCAGCGGCGATCGGCATGCTGGCATTGAACGGGCTGCCCACGCCTTATCATCCGGTGTTCAATGTGGCGGAGTTTGCCAAGGCATCGGAAAACAAGTTCTTTCTCGTGGTGGAGTCGAGCGATCCGAAGTTCGACGTCGCGGGCACTCGTTCTTTTCTTTCGAACCTGGGGCCGCGCATGATCGCGGAGGTGCCGAGCTAGTCATGATGAGCCGAGCCCGCCTGAACCCGCGAACGATTTTGCCGGCGCTGCTGGCGCTGATCGCCATCACAGCAGGATGCCGCATCGATATGCATATCCAGCCCTACTACCGCCCGATGGCGAAGAGCGATTTTTTCGGTGACAATCGCTCGGCGCGCCTGCCGGTCGAGGGCACGGTGGCACGCGGCGACCTTCACGAAGACTCTTATTTTTACACTGGGAAAATCGGTTCGACGCCGGCCGACTATCTGCCATTTCCGGTGACGGCCGATGTTCTGGAGCGCGGACGCGAGCGCTTCAACATCAACTGCACGCCTTGTCACGGGCGGGTTGGCGATGGCAATGGATTTATCCCGACGCGGGGATTCAAGCGTCCGCCGTCGTACCATATCGATCGTCTGCGGAAAGCGCCGCTGGGATACTTTTTTGACGTGATCACTCACGGCTACGGCGTGATGCCGGAATATGGGACGCAGGTTGCGCCGCGCGACCGGTGGTGTATTGCCGCCTACATTCGCGCGCTGCAATTGAGCCAGGAAGCAACGCCAAGCGATATTCCCGCTGGACAGAAAGTCCCGTCCGCGCCGCCGCAGTTCCGCGATATCGGCAACGGCGCCACGCTTCCGGAAGTTGCGCCGCCTGCTGCGGAGACCGAAGGGGAACCTAAATGACAACGGCCACCATGAACAAGTCGGACCTGATGGCCCCGCTCGTGGCCCAAACCATTCAGCAGAGGTCGCTCGTGCTGGGCGTAATCGGCGCGATTGCGTCGGTTGCGGGAGCGTTTATCGCTCCGGAGAGTTTTTATTCGGCATACCTAACGGGCTTCATGTTCTGGCTCGGGCTGTCGCTGGGATGCATGGCCATTCTGATGCTGTATCACCTAGTTGGCGGCTCGTGGGGCACGGTGATTCGCAGGATTCTGGAATCGGGCATGATGACGCTACCGCTGATGTTCGTGCTGTTCATCCCGATTCTGCTGAACTTGCCGAAGCTCTACAAATGGGCTCAGCCCGATCAGTTGGCTTCGAATGCGAAGCTGGCGGAGATCGCCGGCAGTTACCTGAACTTCAACGGGATCCTGATCCGCTACATTTTCTATTTCGCGATATGGATGGGGATGGCGTACTTCCTTAACCGCTGGTCGACGGAGCAGGATTCGATCGCGGGGCAGAGTACGTTACGTTTCCGCGCTTTGAGCTCGATCGGACTTGTCATCTATTCGCTGACAATTTCGTTCGCAGTGATTGATTGGGTGATGTCGCTGCAGGCGCGCTGGATCTCGACCATTTACGGCATGCTTTTTATCGCGGGAGAGGCGCTTTCGGCGTTCTGCTTCTGCGTGGTGATCGAGAGCATTCTTGGCAAGCGCAGACCGATGTCGAGTTACATTAGCGAGACCGAAGTCCACGACCACGGCAAATTGATGCTGGCTTTCGTGATGGTGTGGGCGTACTTCAATTTCTCGCAGTGGCTGATCATCTGGGCGGGCAACCTGCCGGAAGAAATCGTGTGGTATATGCGCCGGATGAATGGCGGGTGGGAACTGGTCGGATTGTTTCTCGTTGTGTTTCATTTCGCCGTCCCTTTCGCTCTCCTGCTTTCGCGCCGGTTGAAACGCAAGGTGGGATCGCTGGTCTGGCTGGCCTCCTGGCTCCTGCTGATGCGCATGATCGACATCTACTGGCACATCGAGCCGGCGTTTCATCTGACGTTTCACCTGAGTTGGGTGCTGTTTGCGGTTCTGGCCGGGATGGGCGGCCTGTGGATGGCGTACTTCTTCCACAATTTGAAGTCGCGTCCGCTACTGGCGGTGAACGCGCCGCAAACGTTGAGACTTCTGGAGCCAGCGCATGAGTGAAGAAATGATGAACCACGGCCACTCCGGCCAGGAAACCGGCTTCGAACATGAAGACCTGGGTACGCGCGGCGTATTCGCCTTCATGATTGGACTGGCGGTGATTGGCGTCGTTATTTATTTCATCATCGTCGGCATGTACTCGTTTCTCGATAACTACGAGCGATCGCAGATGGCGACGGCCAGTCCGTTGGTGACGTCCAAGGGGGCGATGTCGCGGGTGGTGACGCAGGCTGACATGGATAAGGCCTTCAAAGACAATGGCGCTCCCATGCTCGAAACCAACGAGCGCGGCCAGTTCAAGGACTTTCTGATTCGCCAGGAAAATCAACTCAACAGTTACGGCTGGGTGGACCAAAAAGACGGAGTGGCGCGCATTCCGATCACGCTGGCCATGAAGTTGGTCGAGCAACGTGGATTGCCGGTGTATCCGCAAAGTGGCGCCGATACGAAGACGGCAAGCAAGGCGCCAGCGGCGAAATCGGCAGCCGCGAAGCAGTAGAAGAAGATTACGTAGCGTTGCTCAGCGGGACGGGCGAACGTGCTCGAGCCTGCACAGGACGGATCCGGACGGATAACCGGAAAAGGAAACGCAGTGCGCTGTCATAGTAGTTTCGCCAATTCGATTGCCGCGGCAGCCTTGTTGCTCTTGCTGGTTGCTGTTCCGGCGGGTGTTTACGCGCAGGTTGGACGCGGCCCGATGAGTGGCGGCATCATGAGTCCGCCGGTGAACCAGCGGCCTCCGGGATTGCAGTTTGTCGGCATCGACCAGCATCTGAATGCCGATGTTCCGGTGGATCTGCAATTCACGGACGAACTGGGCAACCCGGTGAGACTCGCCGACTACTTTGGCCACGGGCGACCGGTCATCCTGAATCTGGGTTATTACCAATGTCCGATGTTGTGCAGCGAATTGCTGCAGGGGCTGGTGGGTTCGATGAAGGCGCTGACCTTCAATCTGGGCAAGGATTTTGATGTGGTCACAGTGAGCTTCGATCCGAGCGAGACGACGGAAATGGCCGCCGCAAAAAAGCGGGACATCATGAAGCGCTACGGCCGCCCGAATTCCGATCAGGGATGGCACTTTCTGACCGGCAAGGCCGACCAGATTAATGCGCTGACGAAAGCGGTCGGTTTTGAGTACCAGTACGATCCGAAAACGCAGCAGTACGCGCACGCTGCGGCTATTGTGATGCTGACGCCGGACCATCACGTTTCAGGATATTTTTACGGTGTCGAGTTTTCTCCGAAGGACCTGCGGTTCGGGCTGGTGCAGGCGTCGCAAAACAGGATCGGCAACATCGGCGACCAGGTGCTTTTATACTGCTATCACTATGATCCCAGGACGGGGAAATACGGGGCGGTCATCAGCAATATTCTCAAGCTGACGGGCGTGGCAACGATGCTGATTCTGGGAACGTTCGTATTCGTCATGTTCCGCTACGATCGTCGTGCGATTGGGGCGGGGCCGCAACCCACGGCCCATTGAGGCGAGTTACTTAATTTATGTCGAAATTTTTACCTTTGTGGCCCGATCAGGCCTCGACGATGGCAGGCCAGGTGGATGCGCTGTACATCTACCTGCTGCTGGTTGCCGGCGTCATGACCACGCTCATTTTTGTTTCGGTCACCGTGCTGGCCATTAAGTACCGCCGAGTTCCCGGCCGTGACGCTACGCAGATTGAAGGGTCCACGCTGCTGGAACTGACGTGGTCGATTATCCCGTTCTTTGTGATGCTGACTTTTTTCATCTGGGGCGCGGTGCTGTACTTCCAGGAGCGGACTCCACCGGCGAATGCGACCGAGGTGTATGTCGTCGCCAAGCAATGGATGTGGAAAATTGAGCACATGGAAGGGCAGCGCGAAATCAATGAACTGCACGTGCCCACCGGCCAGAACGTGAAGCTGATTATGACTTCGCAGGATGTGATTCACAGCTTCTACGTTCCAGCATTCCGCATCAAGCAAGATGTGCTTCCGGGCCGCTACACAACGCTTTGGTTCAAGGCCACCGTGCCCGGGCGATACCATCTGTTCTGCGCGGAATATTGCGGGACGAACCATTCCGGCATGGGCGGCGACATTGTCGTGATGGAGCCGCAGGAATACGCGCAGTGGATGGCGGTTGGAGCCACAGCACCCTTGCAAGACACGGGCAAGGAATTGTTCGCATCGCTTGGATGCTCCACGTGTCACCGGCTCGACGTGCAGGGACGGGGGCCGAACCTGGCGGGAATGTACGAGAAGCCAGTGCTGCTGGAAGATGGCCGCACAGTGGTCGCCGATGAGAATTATGTTCGCGAGTCCATCCTCAATCCGACGGCCAAGATCGTGAGCGGGTTCAAGCCGATCATGCCAACGTTCCAGGGCATCGTGAGCGAAGAGCAATTAAACGCGCTGGTGGCCTACGTGAAATCCTTAAGCCAGCAACCCGCGGGAACCGCTGGACTGCAAGATCAGCCAGCTACTCCCCCGGGGCAACCCCAGAATATGCAGGTGCAATAGTCATGGCGAGTAAAGTGGCGAGCACAGCACTACCGGCGAATCAGGCTCCGAAATTGAACTATCTCAATAACGGGCACAGTCTCAGGTCCTGGCTGTTGACCACCGACCACAAGCGGATTGCGATGCTTTATCTGCTTTCGGTGACGACGTTTTTCTTTATCGGCGGTTTTTTCGCCATGCTCATCCGGCTGGAACTGTTGACCCCGCAGGGCGACCTGATGCAGGCCGACACCTATAACAAGGTGTTCACCATGCACGGCATGACCATGGTATTTTTCTTTCTGATTCCGGTCGTGCCCGCGGTGCTTGGAAACTTCCTGGTTCCGCTGATGATCGGGGCTAAGGACCTCGCCTTTCCGCGTATCAACCTGTTGAGCTGGTACCTGTATGTGATCGCGGGCGTGCTTTTCATGCACTGCATGCTGATTGGCGGTGTGGATACAGGGTGGACGTTCTATACGCCGTATAGCACGGTCGGCAGCAATACGAACGTGATTGAAGCTGGGCTTGCGGTATTCATCGCCGGCTTCTCGTCCATATTTACCGGGCTCAATTTCATTGTCACCATTCACCGCATGCGGGCGCCTGGCCTTACCTGGGACCGTCTGCCACTGTTTATCTGGGCGAATTATGCGACCAGCCTAATCATGATTCTGGGAACGCCGGTGGTCGCGATCACGATTGTTTTGGTGGCTGTTGAACGGCTCTTCCACCTGGGTATCTTCGATCCGGCTCTGGGCGGCGATCCGCTGCTCTTCCAGCATCTGTTCTGGTTCTACTCGCATCCGGCGGTATACATCATGATTTTGCCGTCGATGGGAGTAGTCAGCGAGCTGATTACCTGCTTCTCGCGCAAGCGCATCTTTGGATACAAGTTCATTGCGCTGTCGAGCATTGCCATCGCCGTGATCGGATTTCTGGTGTGGGCTCACCACATGTTCGTGGCGGGCATCTCGCTCTACGCCGCGATGATTTTCTCGTTCCTGACGTTTTTCGTAGGCGTGCCGTCGGCGGTCAAAGTGTTCAACTGGACGGCCACGCTTTACAAGAGCTCCATTACTTACGCTACGCCGATGCTCTATGCCTTCGGTTTTATCGGGCTGTTTACGATAGGCGGATTGACGGGACTGTTCCTGGCCACGCTCGGCATCGACGTGCACGTCACCGACACCTACTTTGTAGTGGCGCACTTCCACTACGTGATGGTGGGCGGCGTGCTTATGGGATTTTTGGGAGGCATGCATTTCTGGTGGCCAAAGATCAGCGGGCGCATGTATCCGGAAGGCTGGGCCAGACTTTCGGCGTTGCTGGTATTTGTCGGTTTCAATCTCACGTTCTTCCCGCAATTTATTCTCGGCTACGTCGGCATGCCGCGCCGCTACTGGCAGTATCCGCCGGAGTTCCAGGTGCTCAATGTGCTTTCCACCGCGGGGTCGAGCGTGCTGGCCGTGGGTTACCTGTTGCCGATGATTTACTTCCTGTGGTCGCTGAAATACGGGCCGATCGCCAGCGACAATCCGTGGAACGCGGCTGGACTGGAATGGAAGACGACTTCGCCGCCGCCCACGTTTAATTTCGACGAGACTCCCGTAGTTACATGGGAGGCTTATAACTACGACGAGATCCCAGACAAGGAACTGGAGGCTCCCGTTGCACGATAGCCAGGCGATCACCGGTTCGACAACGACGATAGAACATGAAGCGCATAATCCTGCGCTGCTTCACCATTTCTCCGATGTGCAGCAGCAGAAGAACGCCGCCTCGCTGGGGATGTGGCTGTTTCTGGTGACCGAAATCATGTTCTTCGGCGGCATGTTCTGCGCCTATCTGATCTATCGTCTGGCCCACTTCAACGCCTTCGCTGCGGCCAGCCAACAACTCAGCATCAAGATGGGAGCGTTCAATACCGCGGTCTTGATCGTCAGTTCAGTGACGGTTGTTTTCGCGGTGAAAGCGGCGGAAGCGGGCAAACGCAAGGCACTCGTCGGCTTTCTGGTGGTTACGGTCCTGCTGGGCCTAACCTTTCTGGTGGTCAAAGGGTTCGAGTACCGCGAAAAATTCGAGAAGCACCACGTGCCCGGCGCCACTTTTAAGTTCACCGACACTTTCGACGACAACGGTAAGCAGATCCCGGTGAACCCAAAGGAAGCCGAACTGTTCTTCTCGCTCTATTTCGCGATGACCGGCATGCATGCCCTGCACATGATTATTGGTTGCGGCCTATTTAGCGTGCTTGCGATCCTGGCTTGGAAGGGGCATTACACGTCGGGCTACTTTACGCCGATCGAAAACGCGGGGCTGTACTGGCACCTGGTGGATATCATCTGGATCTATCTGTTTCCGTTGCTGTATCTGATTAGCAGGCACTCTTGATTGGGCTTTCGGGTGTCATCCTGAGCGAAGCGTAGCAGTTGATGTATTCCCGAGCCGCAATGGGGGCGGAGAACCAGTCGTAAAGGATTTCTATGTCGGCAGACCAAGAACACACGAGTCACTCGAACGGGTTTTACCTGGCCATTGGCATCGCGCTGCTCGTCCTGACGGCAACCACCGTGGGCGCCGCATTTGTGAACCTCGGAGCCTTCAACCCCGTCGTCGCCCTCCTGATCGCCACGATTAAAGCGACTCTCGTCGTGCTCTTCTTCATGCACGTTAAAGGTGCAAGCGAGAAGCTGACGGGCGCGATTGTGGTGTCCGGCTTCTTCTTTTTCGGAATTCTGATCGCGCTCTCACTGGCCGACTACATGACTCGATCCTGGAGATAGCAACAGTCACTTCGGCAATCTGACCTCTGACCCACCCTCCGCAATCCCCTTGCGTCCAACGCCCGCTTCCGCGAAGATACTCTGTGCGCTATGCCACAAAACATTGCTCCACCCTCAAACCCTTCCTCGCAATTCGACGCCCCTGCGCTTGAGGCAGGCCTTCGCCGGCATCTACGCGGAGAAGTTCGCTTCGACTCCGGCAGCCGAGCCGTCTATGCAACAGACGGTTCGAATTACCGCCAAGTCCCGATCGGCGTTGTAATCCCCCGCGACAAAGAAGACGTGGTCGCGGCGGTGGCTATGTGTCGAGAGCATCGCGCTCCGCTACTGGCGCGCGGGGGAGGCACGTCGCTGGCTGGACAATGCTGTAACGCCGCCATTGTGCTCGACTTCTCGAAATACATGGCGGGCATTCTGGAGATCGATCCCGAGCGTCGTATCGCGCGGGTTGAACCGGGCGTCGTCCTCGATACGCTGCGAGCGGCGGCAGAGAAGCACCATCTCACCTTCGCGCCCGATCCCGCGACGCACGACCGCTGCACGTTGGGAGGGATGATCGGCAATAACTCCTGCGGCGTGCACTCGATCATGGCGGGCAAGACGGACGACAACATCGAAGCGCTCGAAGTGCTGACCTATCAGGGACAGCGGCTGCACGTGGGCGCCACCAGCGCGGACGATTTCGACCGTTTCGTTCGTGAAGGCGGACGGCGCGCTGAAATCTATGGCGGCCTCAAGACGCTGGCCGATCGTTACGGCGAGGAGGTGCGGCGCCAGTTCCCGAACATTCCGCGCCGGGTTTCGGGATACAACCTCAATCACCTGCTTCCGGAAAACGGCTTTCACGTGGCGCGGTCGCTGGTTGGGTCCGAAGGTACATGCGTCACGATTCTTGAAGCCACCTGCCGGCTGGTGGAAAGCCCGCCGGCGCGCGTGCTGCTGGTGATCGGATGGCCCGATATCTACATCTGCGCCGATCATGTCCCGCTGATCATGGAGCACCGCCCGATCGGCCTGGAAGGTTTCGACGACATTATGGCGACCGCCAGTCGCCGCAAAGGCGTGAATCTGGATGCCCTCGCGATGCTGCCTGAGGGAGCGGGCTGGCTCATGGTGGAATTCGGAGCGAGCACGGCCGCGGAAGCCGAATCGCAGGCGCAAAATCTGATGCAGACGCTCGATCGTTCCGCGGACCCGCCAAATATGCGGTTGTTTACGGATCCGCGGCAGGCGAAGCGTATCTGGGACGTCCGGGAGTCCAGTTTGGGCGTAACGGCGCACGTTCCTGGCGAGCCGCTGCGTTGGGAAGGTTTTGAGGATTCGGCGGTGGGGCCCGACAAACTGGGCGCCTATCTTCGCGACTTGCGCAAGCTGATGCAGGCCCACCACTACGACGGGTCGTTTTATGGACACTTCGGCCATGCCTGCGTGCATACGCGCATGGATTACGACCTGGAATCGACGGAAGGCATCCGCAAGTTCAGAATGTTCATGGAAGAAGCTGCCGACCTTGTGGTTCGCTACGGAGGTTCGCTCTCGGGCGAGCATGGAGACGGGCAGTCGCGGGGCGAACTGCTGCCGAAGATGTTTGGGCCGGAGCTGATGCAGGCTTTCCGGGATTTCAAATCGCTGTGGGATCCCGATTGGAAGATGAACCCGGGCAAACTCATTGAGCCCTATCGGCTCGATGAAAATCTTCGTCTCGGTGCGGGCTATGATCCCTGGCAACCCGAGACGCATTTCAAATTTCCCGACGATCACGGAAGTTTGGCGGCGGCTGCCATGCGCTGCGTTGGTGTGGGTAAATGCCGGCGCGATTCTGGCGGTGTGATGTGCCCGAGCTATCGCGTTACGCGCGAGGAAGAGAACTCCACGCGGGGGCGCGCACATCTGCTCTGGGAGATGACGAAAAGAGATTTCATTACAGATGGATGGCAGAGCGAGGCCGTGAAAGACTCGCTCGACCTGTGCCTCGCGTGCAAGGGGTGCAAGAGCGATTGCCCGGTGGGCGTCGATGTAGCGACCTACAAAGCGGAATTTCTTTCGCATTACTACGAAACCAACCGGCGGCCGTTGAAGGCGATGGCGCTTTCGAATATCGACTTGTGGATGCGAGCCGCGTCGCATATGCCTGGGCTGGTGAATCTGGCTACTCAACTCCCTGGATTGCGCGACCTGGCCAAACTGGCGGGCGGAATCCCGGCCCAGCGGCGCATTCCAGCGTTCGCTCCGCAGACGTTTAAAGATTGGTGGGAGAAGCGCGGAGCTTCGATGCGCAGGGCGGACGAGGAAGTCCCTTCCCACGCAAGCCGTGAGAACTCCGTGCTTCTTTGGGCCGACACGTTTAACAACCACTTCTTGCCCTCGACCGCGAAGGCCGCTGCGGAAGTGCTCGATGCCGCCGGGTTTGAAGTTAGCGTGCCGCGCGCGCATCTCTGCTGCGGACGCCCGCTCTACGACGTCGGCGCACTCGACCGCGCCAAGAGCCTGCTGCTTCAGATCATGGATGAGCTGCTTCCGGAAATCGAAGCCGGAACGCCCATCGTCGTCCTCGAACCAAGCTGCGCTACGGTTTTCCGCGACGAACTGGTCAATCTTTTCCCCAAAGACGAACGAGCGCAGGCGTTGTCGAAGCAGGTCTTTTTGCTCAGCGAATTTCTAGAACAGCGCGCGAAAAATTTTCCGCTGCCCAAGTTGGCGCGCCGGGCGCTGGTTCACGGACATTGCCATCACAAGGCCATCATGAAAATGACGGCCGAGGAAGCCGTGCTGCAGCGCATCGGCGTTGACTTCACCGCTCCCGCGCCCGGTTGTTGCGGCATGGCGGGAGCGTTCGGCTTCGAAAAGGAGAAATACGACGTCTCGAAGGCAATCGGCGAACTGGAATTGCTTCCGGCCGTGCGGCAGGCTCCCACCGACTGGCTGATCGTTGCGGACGGTTTCAGTTGCCGCGAGCAGATCGCGCAGGAAACGGATCGGCACGCCCTGCATCTGGCTGAGGTGCTGCAAATGGCGCTGCGCGAAGATGCGGAGACTCCTGAAGGCTTTCCGCTGTTCGACCCCGCGCCGCAACATTATCCCGAAGACGCTTGGGTGCGGCCGCACGTGGCGGCCATCGAGAAAAACATGAAGCGGACGGGGCTAGCTGTGGCGGGCATTGCGGCGGGAACGGCGCTGCTGTTGGCGTTGGCAAGAAAGCGGTGAGGTAGGGCTGGGCAAGAGCCCCACTCACCGCCAAGAGAGCGATGAGCGGGACGCTTGCCGTACGTTTACTGCAGGGTTACCAGAACCTCGATCGTTCCAGATCCCCGCTGGAGCGGCTCTAGCGCTTTACCTACGACAGCGCCGACAAGACGATTCCGGTCTGTGCCTTTCATGGCATAGCCGGGTCTCGATGAAGTAACGAGCAGGTCGCCCCGGTGAATGGCACCATTGGTAGTTGTAACCTTGCAAGGGACGATGCCGACGATGGCCAGCGGAACCTCGGCCGTGGTAATACTTGGGTCATCCATGGCGTGGGGAGTTGCGAGGACGCCAGGCTTGGTGGAATAGATTCCCGCCACCATACGCGAGTAAGGTTTTGATGCCAGTCCCAGCTGACGGTTGGAGAGTCGATCGATGACCAGAACATCTCCCGGTTCGTAGAGTTTGGGAGTGCCGCTTACTTTTACGGACTCGGCAAAATCTGCTCCGCCGGTCTGCGTACCTCCGTCAAAGAAGCCTTTGCCCGTATAGTCGACGCGGAAAAGGTGCGTCCCATAGCCATTCTCACCGACGATAAGATTTGTGTTTGAGACAACCGTGAGGAGTTCGGCGCCAAGGCCGCCATTGGTTTCTCCCACTAACCCATATCCGGCCGAAGAGAATCCGTAGACACCACCGCTGGCACCGCAGCATCCGCTACCGCCCGAGTCGCCCCCGATTACGCCGAACCCACTCGGGCTGTTATTGTTGCCGGAGACGCCAAAACCGCGACCGTTCGTGTTGTTGAAGTTCCCGTAGATGGCTCCGGTGTTGAACCCGCCGCCGGTGTTCGTGGCGGATATCGTGTAGCTTTCTGGGTTAGCGGTACTGGCCGATGCGGTAAGAGCGCTGCCGTTCAACGTGGCTGAGCCAAGCGCGGCGGAGCTGGCGGTCACGGTTCCGCCCAGGGTTGCGCTTCCATCGATGTTGAAGCTCGCGCCGGTTTGCTGGGTGGTACCGTTTTGGATGAATGCGCCGGGGTTGACGACTCCGGGAGGGCCCTGCGGTCCCGTGGCACCGGTCGGTCCTTGAGGACCTGTTGCACCTTGCGGGCCTTGCGCGCCGGTCAATCCGGTCGCTCCCTGTGGACCTTGTGCTCCCGTCGCGCCTTGCTGTGCCATCATGCTCCACGCGCTCGGATTTTGGTCGGGCGTCTGCCCGCCTGGGCCGTTGGCCGCGATGGCGACGTAGGTTGACCCGTTGTAAGTGGCGACGTCATCGACGTTGTAACTGGTGGCGCTGCTGAACGGGCCGGTGAAGTTGAAGCCGGTGCCGTTGGTTCCGGCCGGACCTTCTGGCCCCGTTGCGCCCGTAGGCCCCATTGGCCCTTGCGGTCCAGGGGCACCGGTGTTCCCTTGGGAACCGGCCGGCCCCTGAGGACCTGTTGCTCCTTGAGGCCCTTGCGCACCCGCTGCCCCCTGCGGGCCTTGGGGTCCGGCTGGGCCTTGAGGACCCGGCGATCCTGCGCCGCTGAAGACGATATCGAGTTCGGGAGGGTGACTGGTGGCGGTGTTCTCCTTACTATCGAAGGCGATGTTCAATGGACTGTCGGCCACCAGCGCGAGGCCGTCATTGGCTTGTGAGCCATTAAGCCACGCATCGACCGCCGCAGTCACATCGACCAAAATGTAGTCGTTTTTATTTGCGCTGGCCACTGTTACGCCGTTGGCGATGGTGGAACCAATGCCGGGTTCCAGACTGTAGGTGATGCTCTTTTCACTCCAGGGCCCGAGCACGTAATCGACGTTGAAGCTGCCCGGTGTTCCTACGTTGCTGACGTAAAGCTTGAGAGTCGCGTTGGCAATGTTGGCGTCCGTGTAGCCGGCGGGAATCGAACTCAGATCAAAGCGGATGAAAGTTGTCGACTTCCCGCTTTGAAGGTCCAGAGTGGCTCCAGAACCATAGTTGGCAGTGGGTGCGGTAGTTAGCGTGTAGGAATCGTCTGTGGGCGTGATTTGGGCCGATGCGGAAACCCCGGCCAGCAGGGTCAAGACAAGCACTGAGATTGACAGGCAGAATTTCTTTACAGTGGGCACGTTTCCTCCGAAACAGGCTCTGGGATGGGAGCTGAAAGAGCCGCTACGAGCCTTGGGTGGATCGAGAAATGAGCTCGTCAGTGCCTGCTCAGCGCCTTGATAGACATAACGACGACGCAGGGATAAATCCTTTTTCCCGCGTTCTAAATTCCGCATCGCCCACGTCAACTCGCAGAGATCCCTTAAACTGCTGTAAATAAACAGCTTATTCTGCTAGTGCCCAAGCTGCCCAGTTTCTGGGACAATAGACATAGACAGTTGCCTCCCTGTAGCGGCTTCCGGTCCCCGTAGCGCCTTCGGATCGCGCCGTGTGGTTGCTGGAAAACAGCAGAAAGCTGAAATCCTATGGAAACGGCAAACCCAACCCTTCCGGTCGCCTTGCCGGGCCAAACCGCTGCGCAGAGCAAAACCCTGCAAGGCTCGGTATTGGTCTTAATCCAATTCGACGTTTGCGAAGAGATCAACCTCGATGCCTTGCGCGACATCTTTGGAGCGCGCCGGCAGGAGGCGAGCTTTAAGCACCCAGCGCCGGGGTACGTGCGATTCCAGCGTCCGCCAGTGGTCGAACCCGTGGAACCGCTGATCCTCGAAAGCGGCGAACGGCTGGACGTGCAGATCAAGTACTACGACTACGGAGTGCTGAGCGTTGTGTTCGAGTTGCCGTTCTCCGGCGACTGGGACACGCTGGTCAGGCTGGCCAGCCGCTGGGTCTGGGACACGGATTTTACGAGCTTTGCGCAGAAGATCGTAAAGCAAAAGATTGAACGCGCGCGGCCGGCGCTGGTCAAACTTTACGAGAGCTGGCTGCATGAAGATTATTTCGTCTTTCACGTACGCGACATTGCCGGGAGTCCGACGGCTGCGGAACTGCTCTCGACTCAGGGCGGATACATCGCGCAGATTGTGCGCGGGGAAAACATGCCGCTTTCCGACGGTGAACAGCAGGAGATCCTGCAGTCGAAGATCTCTTATTATCCAAACGACCTGGCCGTGATCAGCTGGAACGGCGCTTTTTTGTATGACTCGACAGCGGGAGCGGAAACCGTGATCCAGTTGCTGGAATACGCCAATTCGCAGCTGCTCGAGTTCCGCCACTACGACGAACTGCTGACGCGCGAGTTGCAGAGCGTATACGACTTTATGGACCACGGTTCGATGGGGATCGCGGCGCGCTGGCGGACCGCGAAACGTGCCAGCCGGTTGCACACGGTCCTGCTCGACGTGGACGAACTGACGGAGCGCGCCGACAACGCCATCAAGTTTTTGAGCGACATGTTCTCGGCCCGCCTCTATAAGGTTGCCGCGTCGAAGATCGGTGTCACCGACTACAAAGATCTGGTGAACCAGAAAGTTCATACTGCCGAAGAGCTGTATCGCTTCATGGTCGACCAATTCCACCAGAGCCGCGCCTTTGTGCTGGAGCTGATGGTGGTGATCATTCTGATAATCGATTTGATCTGGCTGTTTAAGGGAAGCACGCCGATCTAGCGAAAGGGTCGTAAGGGGTACGCTAAGATGGCTATCGGACTCATGGACGCTCCCGGTGAGAAAGGTCAGACTCGCTGAGACGAGCGAGTTCAGCCTCGATGGCCGCCAATGTTATCAGGGACGATTCCACGGACGGCGCACCCGCTGCGTGGGCGCTGCGTGCGCGCGATAGCGCGCGTTCCGCGCCCGCGCTCAGTTCGCGGAGCACGGAGCGTATTTCGGTTTCGAGACAGCGGCGACTCTTGGTTACGAGCTCTTCGAGGTCGTTGCGCACACGCTCGCTGTTGGTCTCCAGGAGCAGGTCGAGAAAAGCGTGAGCGTCGGCCCGAAACACCGAGTGCGCCCGAACCGCGCCGAGAGCAAGGTCGGCAAGGTAACGCAAAGGGGAAGCGGGATTGGCCAAAACGATATAATCGTAGAACTGAAATTCAGAGCGAGTTCGGAAATCCTGTTCAGCCCCCAGTTCTGTTGGCAAATATTCCAGTTCGGTGGCTCGGATGCCCCGCGTTTTGCGCAAGAAATCAGTGGTCAAATCGGTGAATCTCCCGGCTATCTTGCGGTACGCCTCCTGCGCTTTCATTTTCTCGGTTTCCAGCCACGGCGTGGTGTGGTTCCGCGCGATCTCCTGAGCCGAACGCATCGCAGAGCGCCGATACCGGGGGCCGGTGGTCCGTGGCAGCGATTGGAGGGAGGAACTAAGCTCGCGGTGCGCCCCATCCCGGACAGACTTGAGGAAGGCGTCCCGATGGTCGCCAAAGGTCTTTGACAGGCGCTGCTGCTCTCCTGAGAACAGGTAGCCAAGATCGTTCAGGGATTGCTCGGCCTGCGCCCCGACTTCGCGCAACTGACGGATCCGATTCTCGGACTCATCGAAAGGGCGAGTCAGCGCCTCGCGCTCCTCCTTCACGACGGAAAGGAGTTGAGCCGATAAACGACGCACCCACCGCTCTTCAGCGTGGCGGACCAATTGCCGGCCCGAGTGTTGCACCAACTGCTGCAGAGCATTTACGAACTTAGGCCAGTCTCTTTGGGAGTCGCATTTGTCGAGCTGTTCTAGAGCGCTGATTTCGAAGATGGGGACAGAGCGGTGAAGCCGATCTTGAAGCACCTCTTGGGCAAAGGCAACGGCAGCGTCCCGGTCGGGCTTCGAGACGCGATCCGCCTTGTTCAAGACGAACAGAATGTTGGGGATTCCTGATATGTTTTCGACCAAAGCCAGTTCATCTCCGGCGATCGGAGGATCGGCACCGATCACGACGATAGCGGCGTCGATGTGGGGGAGGAATGTCTGGGTGGCAGCGGTGTTGCCGGCGAACACGGACCCGAGCCCGGGTGTGTCTACGAAGCACATGCCCTCCGCGAGCAGCGAACTTGGCGCAAAGACTTCCAACCCGGAGACTCCCTTGCTGTTCTCCGGGTTTTGCGCCTCGGATACGTATTCCTCGATGTCGGCGATTGCAATTTCCGTCCATTCTCCGCTTTGCAAGCGAACGCGTGCCCCGAGGCTCTCTCCGAATCGCAGGATGGTGGGGACGGCGGTGACCGGAACGACGCCGCTGGGCAGGATGGGCTGGCCGAGCAGGGCATTTAACAGGGTGGACTTGCCGCGTTTGAACTGGCCTACGCAAGCCACGTAGAAACGTCCCTGCGCGATGCGCTCGGCAGCGGAACGGGCATGCTCCGCGATTTGATTGTCATGGAACTGCTGGGCTAGGATCGCAATGCGAAGGAGTTTGTCCGGTTCTGCGCCAACCACGCGGCAGGTGCTCAAGTGCCGTGGAGCATGGTCTCGCAACTCGTCAAATCCCGCGAGGCTCGGCGCATTGGTTGTGCGATCTGAACTCATTGCTCCGGCCGAACTCCCTCCGTTCCGGGCTTATTGAGTACTCTGCCTTCAGTCCAAGCTGCCCTGCTCGATGACGACGTTCTCGCGCACGATGAGCCGGTGCGCAGCCATCTCGCGCAGTTTGGGGAGCACGCGGCTGACGTGCTCGTCGGTATCGACGAAAGAGATCACGACGGGCAATTCGCCTCCGGCTTCGACGAGATGGGCGGTGTGGACCTTTCCGCGTCCGAGGAAACCGGCGACGGCGTGGAAGGCGACGGCTCCGAAGGAATTTTCTTCGCGCAGATATTTCAGGATTTCAAGATGGAGAGGGCGATGATGCCAGGAATCGCCTTCGGTGAGATAGATCGTGACTTGGACGGCCATATCGATACCGGTTGCCATTTTACAACCCCCTCGCCAAGGCCGCGCCCGCCAGAACTCCGGCCAGGCACAGCGCGTTACTGGCTACGATGTTGACGCCGCTCAGAAGCCACTGCCCCTGCTCCATGAGCGCGAAGCTCTCGAAGGCGTAACTGGAGAAAGTTGTGTAGGAGCCGCAGAAGCCGACGGCGATAAAGAGGCGCCAGCGCGGGTCAAGCAGGGCGCGTTCGGTGGAGTAAATCAGAAAAAATCCAAGCACCATGCTGCCGGTGATGTTGATCAGCAACGTGCCGTAGGGAAACGCGGTCACGAAATCGCGGGCGACAAGAGTGCTGAGAAAATAGCGGGCGCTCGCTCCAATGACGGCGCCGAGGGCGATCCACACATAGTTAGAAAGAGGAGTTGCGAGATGGTTCACGACGGAGTCCTCCTGCAAAAGTTCTGTAGGAGTTATCAGCCGAACGGGCGGTTAACGGCGAACTCCATCGCCAAGGGAACAGTATAGCGCAGAGGCTGCAGGGGATTTCGGGTTAGCGTCTCGAATGTCCTGACCGATCACGGTCCTGCGGATCATGTCTTCGGTCGAAGGAAACGGCCCTTTGCCGGGAGGTTTGTGCGCGTGGATCTCCATTAATAGGTCGTAAAAGTGGCGGCGCGGTTTGAGCTCGGCTGCGGTGGGAACCGCGTCTTTTAACATCTCAATGACCTCGGCAGCGATGGAACTTCGGTTCTTCGAGCGCGGGCGCGCAGAGCCTCGTAGAGATCCTTGGGCACGTTTTCTACGTATAGGGTAGGGATGGGGACAGGGATAACCTAGCGCATCCATCGGGAGTGTTTGATCGCTGCAACTGAGCTACCGTCAGCCCTGGAGCAGCGCTGATTTTACGATCTTCCGCGCGTCTTCGGGCTTGGAATATTCCCAGAGGCAGAGTTCGTTGCCATCGGGATCGCGGAAAAAGGCCAGCCTGCCGTCCTTCTTCTGCTTGATCTTGCTGGTGGATACGCCGCGGGCATGCATGTGCTCTAGCGCTTCCTGCAGGTTTGGGACAGAAAGGCAGAGGCGAGCGTTGCCGCTGCCAGGGACCACGGTTCCGGGCGGGAGAGGAACGAGTTCGATGATCACGCCATCCACATCGAAGCGGGCGACGTGGTCCTGAGAAACAAGTGGGAGTCCGAGCGTGTCGCGATAGAAAACAATGGACGCCTCAAGGTCCGCGACATAGTAAAACACAGTATCGAACGAAAGCTTCAATATAGAGGACAACGAGGAATGCATTGGCAAATGCCTCCTTGTGCTGCATCGATGGCCCGATGGTCTTTTTGGGGGCCGGAGGGGAAGTCAGCTCAGTCTCAGGTCAACAAGGGCATTCTAAGAAAGAGGGCTTGTTGTGTCAGTGAGGATTGACACGCGTGCGAGTGACGGCAAGCAGAGGTTCACATCCCGTCATAATTCGGACCGCCGCCGCCCTCTGGCGGAACCCACGTGATGATCTGGTAGGGGTCTTGAATGTCGCAGGTCTTGCAGTGCACGCAGTTGGCCGGGTTCAGGCTGATGCGCTTGCCGTTGGGCGCAGCGGCGTCATCCAGCATTTCGTAAACATTGGCGGGACAAAAATTCTGGCAAGGGCTGCCAAATTCCTTCACGCAACGGTCGTTGCAGATGTTCGTATCGTGAATCAGCAAGTGCGCCGGCTGATCCTCTTCGTGCTTGGTTCCCGAATGATAGAGGTCGGTAAGTTTGTCGAACGTGAGCTTGCCATCGCCTTTGACAGGACCGAGCAGGTGGGCCGCGGCGCCGCCATTGGCGGGCAGTTTGGAGATCGGCTGCAGATTCTCGTAGCCGGCGTGCGAGGGCATGCGGTTGCGCAGGCCGCCGGGGAAGATCTCCTGCAACATGGTGTTGAACATGCCCGCGACCATGCCATTCTTGAATCCCTGATGGAAGTTGCGCACCGGCCATAGCTCGTCATGAATCCAGCTGGTTTCGACGCGACGCTGGAACTTGCTTAGAGTCGCTGCCGACGAGTCGGAATTCACGAGCGCCTCAAATGCAGTCTCAGCCGCTAACATACCGCTCTTAATCGCGAGATGAATTCCCTTTAAGCGGGCGGAATTCAGGAAGCCGGCGGAGTCACCGACGATCATCCATCCGTCCCCGCCAAGCGGCGGCAGCGACCACCATCCGCCGTAGGGCAGCGACTTGGCTCCATAGCGGATCATCTTGCCACCGGCGAGCAACTTTGCAATAAAAGGATGCCGCTTGAAGGTCTGTAAAACGTGCTGCGGATCGAGGCGCGGATCCTGATAGTCGAGACCGGTTACGAAGCCGAGCGAGATAATATTTTCTTTTGGGTTGTCGCCTTGCGAGCCGTAGATCCACGCGCCACCGTATTCCTTTGTGGTCAGCGGATAACCCATGGTATAGATGACTTCGCCTGATTCGATGCGGCCCGACGGGACCTCCCATAATTCCTTCACGCCCACGCCGTACGTCTGCGGGTTGCGGTCTTTCATCAGGTCGAATTTTTGGGTGAGCTGTTTGGTGAGAGATCCGCGGCTGCCTTCGGCGAGCACGACGACCTTCGCTTTTATGTCGTAGCCCGGCTCGAAATTCGATTTCGGCTGGTTCTGTTTATCGACACCCTTGTCGTCGGTGCGCACGCCCGTGACGCAATCACCCTCGTAGAGCAGTTCGGAACCGGCAAAGCCGGTGAAGATCGTGATCCCCGCTTCCTCGACTTTGGCCGCCAGCCACTTCACAAAGCGGTTGATCGAGATGACGTAATTACCGTGATCCTGCAAGGGCGGCGGCGTGATGGGAAGCTGATGATGGCCCTTGCGGGTCAGAAAATAAACTGCCTCTTTGTGGACTTCGGCGTCGAGCGGCGCTTCGCTCTCGAAGCCTGGCAGCAGTTCCTTCATGGAGCGGGGATCGAGCAAAGCGCCGGAGAGGCAGTGTTGTCCCGCCTCGCGCGCTTTTTCGAGGACGTAGATATTCTCCTTACTGAGCAAGGCCTCAGGATGGCGCGTGTTGTGGTCGTCGATCAACTGGGAAAGTCGCAGCGCGCAGGCCATGCCTGCCGGGCCGCCGCCGACAATGACGACATCGGCAGGCATCTCAGGGTGCTCGACATTGGGGAGAGGTTTTCGGAAGATCAGCATAGGGAAACCAGCCTTTGGCTCTTAGCTGTTAACTCTTGGCTTGTAAGATCCACTACGCGCAGATTTGCGCGGACTGCCACATCTCAGAAAACCCTTTATGATACTCGGAAATTGGGGCCTCGGCGCATCTTCGAGAGCCCCAAGGCGCCGTTCTCACCACTTCTTGAAAATCACGGCGACGGCACAGACGAGCAGGGCAAAGCCCGCGTAGTAGTTCCACTTGAGGGGTTGATGAAAGTACAGGACGGAAAAGACAGAGAACACCGTCAGGGTGATGACTTCCTGGATGGTCTTAAGCTGAGCCAGGGAGAACTCGTAGGAGCCGATGCGGTTGGCGGGCACCTGAAAACAGTACTCCATGAAGGCAATCAGCCAACTGACGACGATGACCTTGATGAGCGGCGCATTTCGGTATTTCAAATGTCCGTACCAGGCGAAGGTCATGAAAATATTGGAGAGCGTCAGGAGCAGAATGGTAGTCATGCGGAATTTGTTGCCTGACACGAGGCTTCGGTTGCATGATTCGCCGGGAAGGCCGTTAGCGGCCGGTCTCCTCGATTGCTTCTCGAATCGCCTGCAGCACTCCGTCCATCTGTTTCCGGGTTACGACGGTGATGCGAACGCATCCTTCGCAGCCGGGGTTGGATGAGGAATCGCGGACGATCACACCTCGGGCCTGCATGGATTCCACGAATATTTTCACCCGCGGGCCGATTCGCACCAGAACGAAGTTGGTCTGACTTGGCCAGAAGCGAAGGCCAAGTTTGTCGAATAATTCCTGAAGTTGTTCGCGGCCGCGCTTCACTTGAGCGACGTGCTCGCTCAAGAATGACCGGTCAGCCAGAGCTTCCTCAAGGCAGGCCAAGGCCACACTGTTCACGTTGAACGGCAGGCTGATGCGCCGAAGATAGTCGAGTTGTCCAGTCGCGCCGGCGAGCACGCCAAGGCGCAGGCCGGCGAGTCCGTAGGCCTTCGAAAAAGTACGTGCGATGAAAAGATTTGGATGGCGCGCGAGGTCCGGGATCAACGTCCTGCAGGTAAGCGCCGCCCCACAAAACTCGAAGTAAGCCTCGTCGACGAGTACGGCTGCGTTGGGTGCGGCTTCTGCAATCTTCAGCAGGTCGGCCCGCGAAGCGACGAGGCCCGTGGGATTGTTGGGGTTGGCGATTGCGATCACGCGGGTGCGTGGAGAAATCCGCGCCAGTAAATCGTCGACGGGAAGCGTCAAATCTTCTCGCGGCGGCACGCGCACTACATGCGCCGCCAGAGCCTGGCCCAGCATGGGGTACATGACGAACGTCGGGTCGGCAAAGAGCAGTTCGTCGCCCGGGCCGAGGTAAGTTGCAAACAGCAGAGCCAGCGCTTCATCGATTCCGTTGGTGAGCAAGACCTGCCCGGGCGCGATGCGGAAGAAATTGGCGACGAGTCGCTCGCCAATTTCACGTTGCGGATACAGCGACACATCGGCGGCCGAAAGCGAGCGCAGTCGCGCCAGTACTCGCGGCGAGCATCCCGCCAGGCTTTCGTTGAGGTCGAGGCTCAGGCCCTCGCGGCTCATGATGGGCGAGTGATACGGCCCTAGTCCGGCAATCTGTTCGCGCGGTCTTAGCATGGAGCGCCCGTCGACATGACGTGATGAGTTTACTTGATTGCTTCGCGCTGCCGCAGCCGGCAGCAGAGACGAGGAGCGCCTCAGGCGTGGTTTGTCTGAAATGTCGCGATGTTGCAAATCGACGGGTTATGATTCATTCCGTCGAACATACTTCACGGCCGCAAAAATCACGGTACAGATAATAAAATCGACGGCCAGTCCCAGGTCTTCCCTGAAGAGCGAGTGTCGTGCTGCCCTCGGCAGATGAGGCATGAGCAGAAAATAAATTGCGTTGCCGGCAAGCACAGCGAAAAGGGCGTCGAGAAAGTTTTTCATCGCCGATTCACCAAACCCCTTATCTACAACACTGCTGCAGTCCTCCATCCCGTCGCGCCGGAAACGGGCGCGACTCGGACTCCGGCTGCTAACATCGCTAAGATGCTGGAATCCTCCACTCCAGTGCAATTCGTGAAAGGCATTGGCCCGCGCCTCGCGGAGGTGCTTGCCGCCAAGGGCATTGCTACCGTTGACGACCTGCTGCATTACCTGCCGTTTCGCTACGAAGACCGGCTGAACCCGCGATCGGTGGCGGAACTGCGCGCTGGAGAAATGGCGACAGTGATTGCCGAAGTCCGAAACTCGGGATTGTTTCGCACGCGCCGCATGCCGATCTTCCAACTCACGGTTGGCCAGGGGCGAACCCGCCTGAAGTGTATCTGGTTTAACGCGACCTATCTGCAAGACCGCTTTCAGGCCGGCCAAATGGTGGCGCTCTACGGCAAGGTCGAAGAAGATCGCGATGGCGGCCTGCAGATCATGCAACCGCAATTCGAAATTCTCGGCGACATCAACGAAGAGGGTGGAGCCGACGAAGCGGAGAAAAAGGCGGCCGCGTCACTCGAAATCGGACGCATCGTTCCGATTTACGAATCCACCGGCCAGGGTAAGCTGACGCCGCGTTGGTTTCGCCGCATTATCCGCTGGACGCTGGAGAACTTAAAGCCCGAGCTGCCTGATCCGATTCCAGCCGCCGTACGCGCGCATTTGAGCCTGGTGGCGCCGCGCGAAGCGCTATTCCAGGTTCACTGGCCCGATGCCGGAGAAAGTTTCAGCGATCTGCAATCTTCGCGAACGCCGGCGCACATCCGGCTGATTTTCGATGAACTGTTTTTCATTGAGCTTGGGCTTGAACTTAAACGCCGGGAGCAGAAGGCGCAAACTGGAATTGCTTTTCAGCTCAACGATAGAGTGCGCCAGGCAATCAAAAAGATATTGCCGTTCCACCCAACTGCCGCCCAGAAGCGCGTGCTGAAAGAGATTGCGAGCGACATGCAAATGCCGCATCCGATGCGGCGTTTGCTGCAAGGTGATGTCGGGTCGGGTAAGACGATTGTGGCGTTCCAAGCCGCGATCATTGCTATCGAAAACGGCTATCAGGTTGCTTTGATGGCTCCGACAGAGATTCTGGCGCAGCAGCATTATTTTTCGGCGCGCCAGATTCTTGAAGGCGCCGGATACCGCATCGTGCTGTTGACCGGTTCGCTGGAGCAAGACCGCAAACGCGACATCCGCCGCCACATCGCACAGGGCAACGCGCAGCTCATCATAGGAACGCACGCGCTGATACAAGATCGAGTTGAATTCAACAAACTGGGCCTGGTCGTCGTGGACGAGCAACACCGCTTTGGAGTCATGCAAAGGCTCAAGCTGATGAAGAAATCGGAAGAGGGCGAGAAAATACCCGAGCCCGACGTCCTGGTGATGACCGCGACGCCCATACCGCGCACATTGGCGCTGACTCTTTACGGGGACCTCGACCTCTCGGTGCTGGACGAACTACCTCCCGGCCGCACTCCGGTCGTGACGCGCTGCGTTCAAGACGAGCGCGCGCCCGAAGTGTGGGAGTTTGTCGGTAAGCAGGTCGCTGCTGGTCATCAGGCTTATGTCGTTTATCCGGTGATCGAGGAGAATGAGGAGCGCGAAGTGAAAGCGGCACAGCAGATGCATCGGCAGCTGCGCGAAAAGATTTTTCCCAAGCTTCACGTCGGATTGCTGCACGGCCGTCTGGACGCCGACGAAAAAGAGCGCGTCATGCGGGAGTTTCAGAAGGGCAAGATCGAGATTCTGGTCGCAACCACGGTGATCGAGGTTGGAGTGGACGTTCCGAACGCGACGGTCATGGTGATCGAGCACGCAGACCGCTTTGGATTGGCGCAGCTCCACCAGCTGCGCGGGCGCATCGGACGCGGCGCAGCGAAATCTTATTGCGTGCTCATGCGCGGCGGCAAGGTTTCTGAAGAGGGAGAACGGCGGCTCGATGCCATGGTGCGGTCGAATGATGGTTTCCAGATCGCTGAACTCGATCTGGAACTGCGCGGGCCGGGCGAATTTTTTGGGACGAAGCAGGCCGGCATTCCAAGCTTTCGCGTCGCCAACATCATTCGCGATCGTCAACTGCTGGAGGCCGCCAAGCGCGAGGCTGCGTTGGTCATCTCGGGGCCGAATGAGGAAATTTCCAAGGACGAGATTGATCGAGCGCTTCGGGAAATGCGGTCGCGCTGGGCGACGAGTTACGGGCTCGTCGAGGTGGGGTAAAACGGCGTTGTTGAGAAATCAGGCCGTGAAGTCGTCGTGGTTTGTGAGCCAACTACCAAGCGCTCGAGCATCCGCGACGGGGTTCGTCGCCATTTGATCCAAACCTTCGGACCGCTGCATTTCAAGGCCGGATCCGGCCGCAATTGCCCTCATTAGGATCGAATGAGGCAGACCAATTGCTGGCGAAGTACAGGACTCATCTCGCACAGGAGACGCCGGCAAGGGGAACAGTGTGTGCTTTAATCCCCGGCTCATGGTGGCGGTCAGGGCATGCGCATCCTTTACATCTCGAACGGCCAAAACCCTGACTACCTTTGCGACATGGTATTTCACGGGCTCAGAGGCGAGCTTGGGGTGGACGTGGTTGACGTGGAACGGGCCTGGTATATGTATGCCGGCGAGTTCGGAGCGGGACGCCACGACCGATCCAAGCTTTATGGCCGCGGTCTGACCATGTTTGGCCTGCTGGGTGACGACTCCGAGGTCGATCGCACCGACATTTTGCAAAAAATCCGATCGAAGTATTTCGATCTCGTGATTTACGGGAGCATCCACCGCTGCTGCCGATTCCTGCAGGATGTGCTGCTTCACTATTCCCCAAAGCAGATCGTGTTCATCGACGGCGAAGACGAGACACTCACCATTCCTGGCCTGCTAGGGCGCGGCGTCTACTTCAAGCGGGAGCTTGCAGCCCCGGATGTGCGGATTCATCCGATCCAGTTTGCTATTCCCGAAGAACGCATTGGAACGGTGTCGCGACAGAAGACCAAGGTGGAAGCCTTTATCGATCCGCGGGACAAACGAACCTACATTTATAAAGACGAAGCGGGATATTACGGCGACTACGCGGAGAGCCTTTTCGGGGTCACCACGAAGAAGGCCGGATGGGACTGCCTGCGCCATTACGAAATCATGGCCAATCGCTGCATTCCACATTTTCTCGATCTGGATTCATGCCCGGCGACAACGATGGTGTTTCTGCCGAAAGACGAACTGCGGCTGGCCCGAGATCTATTGGCATCGCGGGGGCAGGCGTTCTTCGCCACCAGGGAAGGGCTGGAGACTTGGGCAGCATTGCATGAGCGCATTGACCAGGCATTTCGGCGGCATTGCACGACACGAGCGTTAGCCCGCTACGTGATTGAGGTTGCCTCAACTTTAGCGGGACGGCCCAGCGGGTTTTCCCTTCCGACGCGGAAGGTGGTTGAAGACCCTGCAAGAGCTGCCGTGACGGCGGACCAGCCCAAAGCTCTATCTCATAGCGTTTGACTCCGGTTGCATGCTCCGGATTTTTGAGGAACTCATTATCTGGCGGGCAAATCCACCACAGATTCGGTATTGCGCGTGATCCTTTCTCAAAACATCCGTCCCCGGTTACCATCGAAGCAATGCCCTCCCGCCTCGCACGATCTCTACGCGACCCTATCTTTCTACTTTGCCTGACCGCAGGCCTGCTGGCGTTCGTGGTGCAGTCGGGCGAGTTAGGGACTTCCGACACTGCGCACCGGTTGCAAACCACGCATTGGCTCTGGACTTCGGAGCCACAAGTTTTTCCGTACGAGTATCCGGAGTTTGGCCTGCATGGCCGAGGCGGTCGTCTTTATAGCTGGTATGGCATCGGGCAGTCGCTGCTGATGCTGCCCGCCGACTTGGTGGGCACGTGGATTGCTCACTGGCCGATCTTCGCCGAGTACGAAGACGACCCTTCCGTGCGCAGCATTGTGGTGAGTTACAGCACCACGATCTTGTTGAATATTCTCATTGCGCTCATCGCGTTCCGGTTTCTGAGCCAGTTGCGCTTTAGCCTGAAGCAGGCGGTGGTGGGCGTGTTGGCGCTGATCTTCTGTACTACCCAGCTTCATTACACGCAGAACATGATGGAGAATAACTACATTCTCCTGCTGACGCTCGCGGGATTTTCATATCAATACGAGTGGTTGCGCTCCGATAGCTGGCGGGCGCTTTTTTTAGGCTCATGCGCGCTCGGGCTCAACCTTCTAACGCGCCTGACCACGGGAATGGATCTGATTGCGGCAGGGGTTTTTCTCTTACTCGTGCTGTGGTTCGAAAGAGGTGGGGTCGAAGGACCACGCAGACGGGACTTATGGCGGCGTTTGATCTCCTACTGTAAAGTCGCCGTGCCCGTGTATTTGTTCTTTCTTCTGGTTGATCGCGCCTACAACTTCTACCGCTTTGAATCGTTCACGCACACGTATGTTGCGGTCTTTGCGCGCGAACTGCGAGAGCTGGACCCTACTCTGCCCGCGAAGTTTCCCTGGAGCACGCCATTTCACATCGGCGTCTTCGGAGCGCTATTCGCGCCGGAAAAATCCATATTTCTCTTCGATCCTCTTCTCGTGCTGGCGATTTTTCTGGTGGTGCGGCTGTGGAAGCGGCTCACTCCAGAGCTGCGCGCCTATGGCGTGACTTCGCTGTTGCTATTGCTGGCCTATATCAGCTTTTACGCGCGCTACACCTATTGGAGTGGCGAAGACTCCTGGGGTGACCGCTATGTTTCGACGACGGTAGAGTTGGTGGCGCTCATCGCCGTTCCGCTGCTGATGCGCTATCGCGAGCATCTGGGAAGGGCGATTTGGCGCGCCGGATGCGTTCTGATTGCAGTCAGCCTGATCATTCAGTTGGCCTCACTCGCCTTCTGGATGCCGCTCGAAATCTATCAGGAGGAGACGGTGGGGCATCCGGCGTTTGTGATCGCGATGCGTTTCGAGAATATCGTCGCGTTCGCTTTGGGAAAAATGGATGCGTGGGGCCTGAACAACGTGCCCATGACGCAAGACCCATGGGATTATGTCCACATTACGACGTGGAATTTTCTGCCGTTTCTTCTGCGCCGAGTAGGAGAAGCGCCCGATTGGGTCGTGCATCTGACGATGGCCGTCTGGACCGCGGGAATCGCCGCCCTGGCGGCGGTGTTGGTGCGGCTGCGAAACTGCTTGCGCGCCATCGCTTGAGTTTTTTCAGGTCTGTCCGTCTGCGAGCGTTCTGCTATGATCGCCTTTGAGCCGGGAAAAACCGGCGGACTTTACCTTGTACAGGAGTTTTTATCATGGAAACAGCCGCTCTACCATTGGGCTCCCGCCGCAATGAAGACATCGCGCTTGACCTCATGAAGTTTATCGCCATGACGACCAGCTACGGCAAGACGACTGGCACCGGAGTCGGGTTCCAGGGCACGGGCGCGGCTGCCAAGCCCGAGGATTACGCTGCCCATTTGCTGGAACTTTACGGCCGCTGCCTGCAATCGGTCGGCGGAAAGTAAGGGATTGGGGTCATCGGGTTGTTGAATTATCTGGCGAATTTCGGTGCAGCCGTTTGCGCCAATCGGTCCGTCTTCTATAAAATCATGAGTTTGCTGCAAGCTGTCTAAAGCCGCAAGCAAGAATCCTCTTGGTGTCCATGAACGGCAGTTGCCGCAACCCGTGATCGCGAACGACCAAAGACCAAACGACCTACGGCGCATCTGGAATCATTATGAAAATTCATGAGTATCAGGGAAAAGAAGTTCTGAAGAAGTATGGTGTCGCTGTGCCACGCGGCGCGATGGCGACGACTCGCGAAGAAGCCGAGGCGGTAGCGAAAGAAATCTTGGGTTCGGGCGCGACGGGAGTGGTGGTGAAGGCGCAGATCCACGCCGGCGGCCGCGGCAAAGGCGGCGGCGTGAAAATCGCCAAGTCGGTCGAAGAAGCCGGTGAACTCGCGGGCAAGATGCTGGGCATGAAGCTGGTGACGCATCAGACCGGCCCGGAGGGACGCATCGTGCACCGGCTGCTGATTGAAGAGACGTTGCCGATCGAGAAGGAGCTTTATCTCGGTATCCTGGTCGATCGCGGCGAGGGCAAGCCTGTCTTTATGGCATCGGCCGCGGGCGGCATGGATATCGAGCAAGTGGCAGCCGAGACGCCGGAGAAGATTTTGAAGCAGTACATCGATCCAGGCATGGGTTTGGAGCCGTTCGAGGCGCGCAAGATCGCGTTTGCGCTGGGGCTGAAGGCGGAGCAGATCAATCCTGCGGTGAAGTTTTTGACCGGCCTGTATCGCGCCTTTTTGGATACAGACGCGTCGCTGGTCGAGATTAATCCTTTTATCAGTTGTACAGACGGCCGGTTGTTTGCGCTCGATGCGAAATTGACCTTTGACGACAACGCGTTGTTCCGCCATGCGGACTTGCGCGAATTGCGGGATTTGGGTGAAGAAGATCCGCTGGAAGTGGAAGCGTCGAAATATAACCTCAACTACATCAAGCTCGACGGCAGCGTCGGCTGCATGGTCAATGGGGCCGGCCTCGCCATGGCGACGATGGATATCATCAAATACGCGGGCGGCATGCCGGCCAATTTTCTCGATGTGGGGGGTGGGGCGAATTCAGAGCAAGTGTCGCATGCCTTTGAAATTTTGCTGAGCGATAAGAGCGTGCGTGCCGTGCTGATCAACATCTTTGGCGGCATTTTGCGGGTCGACACGCTGGCGGCGGGCGTGGTCGAGGCGGCCAAGAAAACGAATCTTAAACTGCCGGTCGTGTTGCGGTTGGAAGGCACCAATGTTCAGGAAGGCAAGAAGATTCTGCAGGAATCTGGCCTGAACTTCACGGTAACCGAGACCATGAAAGAGGCGGCCGACAAAGTCGTGGCCGCGGCGAAGGGCGCAGCTTAGACGTTTGCCTGGCGGCAATGCTCCGTCACCGCACGAGCAAGGTTTGAAAGCGAGCAATTATGGCAATCCTGGTTGATAAGAGAACTCGATTGATCGTGCAGGGCCTGACTGGGCGCGAAGGCACGTTCCATGCGAAGGCCTGCGCCGCTTATGGCACGCAGATTGTGGGCGGCGTCACACCTGGCAAAGGCGGAACGACCCACGAAGGCTGGCCGATCTTCAACACCGTGCAGGAAGCTGCGGACAAGACAGGCGCAAATGCCACCGTGATTTTTGTGCCCCCGCCGTACGCGGCCGACGCAATCATGGAAGCGGCCGATGCCGAGATCGAATTGATCGTCTGCATCACCGAAGGCATTCCGACGCTCGACATGGTGCGCGCCTGGGAGTTTCTGCAGAACCGGCGGTCGCGTCTGATCGGGCCGAACTGCCCAGGCATTATCTCGCCGGGCAAGTGCAAAATCGGAATCATGCCCGGGGCGATCCACAAAGAGGGCAATGTGGGAATCGTTTCGCGCTCCGGGACGCTGACGTACGAAGCCGTGCATCAGTTGACTCAGCGCGGGATTGGACAATCGACGGCGATCGGAATTGGCGGCGATCCGATTATCGGCACCAATTTTGTGGACGCGCTTGATTTGTTTAATCGCGATCCGCAGACCGAAGCTGTGGTCATGATCGGGGAAATCGGCGGCAACGCGGAAGAGACGGCGGCGGAGTTTGTGAAGGCGCACATGAAAAAGCCGGTGGTAGGCTTCATTGCCGGACAAACAGCGCCTCCGGGACGGCGCATGGGCCACGCCGGTGCAATCATCTCCGGCGGCAAGGGGACGGCGGCGGAGAAGATTGCAGCCATGGAAAAAGCCGGACTGAAAGTAGCGAAATCGCCCGCGGATATTGGAGAGACGCTGGCAGCGGCGCTGGGAGTAAAAGTTTAGGAGGGGATCGCACCCGTCAGCTTGCATGGTGCGGGAAGATGGGGCGAGGAAATCTGACACATAGGAACTGGGACCTGAAACCTGACTTATGAAAACACTGCAACGGACACTGACCATCATTAAGCCCGACGCGGTCAAGAAAAACGCGGTCGGAGACATCATCGAGCAGTTCGAGAAAAATGGCTTCCACATTCTGGCCATGAAGATGCTGGAAATTTCGCAGCACCAGGCGGAACAGTTTTATGCCGTGCACGCGAGCCGGCCATTTTATGTTTCGCTAACGAAGTTCATGTCGAGTGGGCCGATCGTGGCTCTGGCTCTGGAGAAAGAGAACGCGATTGCTGATCTGCGCAAGCTGATGGGGGCCACCAACCCGGCCAATGCCGAGGAGGGGACGATCCGCAAGAAATGGGCCAGCGACATCGAGCACAACGCGATTCACGGTTCCGACGCGGATGATACGGCGCGGTTCGAACTCAGCTTCTTTTTCGCGGGATACGAACTGGCGCAGTAAGCTGTCCAGTTCTGAGCCCGCAGCTGTCAGTGACCGTCGTAAACACTGCGCTTTTACCGAGAGCTGACGGCTGAAAGCCAAGGTACCTATGCCTCTTGTTCAAGTGACAATGCTGCAAGGCCGCACCGCCGATCAAAAACGGAAGATCGCACAACGCATCACCGATGCGATGGTGGAAGAGGCGGGGGCACGCCGCGAAGCGATTGTAGTGACCTTTATTGAAGTGTCGAAGGAAAGCTACGCTTCGGGCGGAGTGCTGATGGCGGACAAGCAGTAGAAGGCAGGCGGGCATTTTGCCCGCCGCTACTCGGGAAAACCAACCACGGCGGACAGGAGTGTCCGCCCTACACTAACCCAGCGGCTCGAACAAATGCCCTTCGGTGCGGTCGCCGAGTTTTGGCAGTTCTTTTTTGGCGAACTGCATAAAATGCGGCGAGGTGCGATGCGCTTCGAGGGCCGCATCATCCTTGTACTGTTCGTAGATAAAAAACCGGCGTTGATCGGTCTTGTGTTTGTGCACCTGATACATCAGGCAGCCCGGTTCCTTGCGCGATTCCGTTGTGAGTTTTTCAAAGATCGCGGCCACTTCGGCCTCGCGTCCAATTTTTGCCATCCAGGTTACGGCCAACACCACCATCCTTCGCTCCGTTCTACTTTGACGTTCAATCCGAACCAGGGCATTAATCGTGCCCTTACCAAAAACCGGTCTTTACTCGTATTTCCTAAACATCGCCTCAGTTGGTTTCTACGAACCTGCCAGACCCAGGGCGGTCACGAACTCTGGACGCAAAATTGTCTGCTCCCGATCAGGCCCCGTGGAAATCATGCCGACTCGCGCTCCTGTTTCCTTCTCGATAAACGCCATGTAATCGCGGGCGGCCTTGGGCAAAGCTTCGAAGGTCCTGATGGACTGCGTAGGAGTCGCCCACCCCGGCATCTTGCGGTAGATGCACTCGATCTTGTCATAGCCGCTCGCCTGCGCCGGAACTTCGTCGGTTTCCTTGTCGTCCACTTTGTAACCCACGCAAACTGGAATCTCGGTCAGGTGGTCGAGGACATCGAGCTTCGTAACCACGAGCCAAGAGATTCCGTTAATCATGCCAGCGTAGCGCAGCAGAGGCAAGTCAAGCCAACCGGTACGTCGGGGGCGTCCGGTCACAGCACCGAATTCGTTGCCACGTTTGCGCAGATCTTCGCCCTGCGCGTTGAGGAGTTCGCTAGGAAACGGGCCACTGCCCACACGGGTGCAGTAGGCTTTGGTGATGCCGATCACGGTATCAATCGATGTGGGAGGCACGCCGGTCCCAGTGGCGGCGCCGCCCGAGGTGGCGCTCGAAGACGTCACGAACGGGTACGTACCATGATCAATGTCGAGCATGGTGCCCTGCGCGCCTTCGAAGACAATGGACTTGCCTTCGGCCAGGGCGCGATTCAACAGGAGAGCGGTGTCGCGGACAAACGGACGAATTTGCTCGGCGGCGTCGGCATATTCGCGGAACATCTTGTCGGCATCGAGCGGATCAGAATTGAACAAGGCGTGGGCGATTGTATTCTTCTCGCGACAGGCGTTCTCGATGTGCGCGCGCAGCAGTTGAGTGTCGAGCAAGTCGGCTACGCGCAGCCCGCGGCGTCCCATTTTGTCTTCGTAAGAGGGCCCGATGCCACGCGAAGTAGTGCCGATCTTGACGCGGCCGGGAGCGTTCTCGGATCCGAGTTCCATCATGCGATGGTAGGGAAGGATGACCTGGGCGCGGTTGGAGACGAAGAGATTGCCGTCGACTTTCACGCCCGCAGCGCGCAGGGATGCAACTTCTTTCAGAAACGCCAAGGGATCGATCACGACGCCATTGCCAACGACGCTGATGCATTCGGGCCGGAGAATGCCGCCGGGCACGAGTTGTAGAATGAATTTCTTTCCGTTGATGATGACTGTGTGTCCGGCGTTATGGCCGCCGGCGTAACGCGCCACGACCGAAAAAGTCCGGGTAAGTACATCGACAATTTTACCCTTGCCCTCGTCGCCCCACTGGGCGCCGACAATAACCGCAGTCCTGCCCCTGCCCGTGCTGCCTGTGCTCAATGCAATCTCCACTTGGATATTTGCGCGGCGCTGCTGCCGCTCCCGGGGTCGCACACACTGGTTGCGCCGCTGCTGAAAAGACTGGAAAACAAAGAAGATCGGCGGTACTGGTGCGTACTCCCTAGCATACCGAATCGGGCTGTGGAGGAGCAAACCGTAGTTCACCGGAGACGCGGCGAATCAGCAAAGAGGGCCATCACCGGCGATTGGTAGGGCGCAATTCTACAAAGACTTTGATCTTGTATCCTGACAACGTGCCCGAACTTCCCGAAGTTGAAACGATTACGCGTGGACTCGACAAACGTGTCGCCGGAGACGTCATCGAATCGGTCTGGATCGGTTCGAGGAAGCAGCCACTGAAGTCGCCCGCGGGAGTTATCGCTTCGACGCTGGAGGGCAAGCGGATCGCGCGAGTGCACCGCGCCGGCAAGCACATCGTTTTCGATCTCGAAGGTGAACCGGCGAAACCTCAAACCGCGTCATCACAGAAGAAACGCAAAGGCACCCAGGTTACCGCCCAAAAACCGGGCGGAAACCTGGGGCACCGAGTTGATCGGGGCCAGAAGCGCGAATCCATCTCGCCCGCGACCGCGCAGTGGATTGTCCACCTCGGCATGACCGGCCGGATGGTCGTTTGCGAGCCTGCGGCGGAAATCGCCAAGCATACTCATCTGATTGCTAAACTGGCGTCCGGGCGCGAGCTGAGATTTGTCGATCCGCGTATGTTTGGCAAGCTGAGCGTTCATCTTCAGTCCCAACCCGGCGGCTTCGATCCGGGAGGCGTGGAGCCGCTGGAGGTCAGCGAAGAGCAGTTCACAGCGCTTTTTCGCGGACGCAAGACTCCGATTAAAAGTGCGCTGTTGAATCAGAAGCTGTTGCGCGGCGTGGGCAACATTTATGCGGACGAATCTCTGTTCCGGGCCGGTATTCGCCCCAGGCGGCGCGCGGCGACGATCACGGGCAAGCAGCTGAGCGAGTTACACCATGCTGTACAAGAAGTGCTGCGCGAGGCGATCAAGCTGGGCGGATCTTCGATCTCCGATTACGTGGACGCAGACGGCGAAGAGGGGTTTTTCCAACTGCAGCATCGTGTTTACGGACGCGAGGGTGAGCCTTGCCGGGTGTGCGGGGGCGCGATCCGGCGAGTTGTGCTGGCCGGGCGCAGCAGTCATTACTGCGCAGAGTGCCAAAAGTAGGCGGAGTCGAGCGAGTGATTCATCATGAAAACATTCTCCATTGGAGTGGACCTTGGCGGCACGAACCTGCGTATCGCAGCTGTCGACGAGAAGGGCGCACTCGTTGAAAGAGTCACGCTCGACACGAAGATTTCCCTGGGGCGGGATCGCGTGCTCGACGACATGTGCGATGCGATCCGGCTCATCGCGGAGAAATACCGGAATGCCGCGCCTCTGCAGGGGATTGGCATCGGCGTGCCTGGCATCATCGATCTGCAGACTGGGATGGTGCGCGAAGCAGTCAATTTGCCGGGGTGGGTCGATTATCCGGTGCGCGCCGAGATTGAGCGACGGCTGCAGACGATGGTGATCCTGGAAAACGACGCCAACGTCGCGGCACTCGGAGAAAAATGGCTGGGCGCGGCTAAGGATTTCTCTGACATGGCGATGCTGACCCTGGGGACCGGGGTTGGCGGAGGGTTGGTTTTGCGGGATGCGATCTGGCACGGCGTGAACGGCATGGCTGCCGAGTTCGGTCACATGACCGTCGAGCCTGAGGGGCAGCTTTGCAAGTGTGGCAATCGCGGCTGCCTGGAGCAGTACGCGTCGGCGACGGCGGTTGTCCGAATGGCGCGCGAAGCGGCCGCGGGCAATCACGAATCGGCGCTGGCGCGCGCGGTGAGTGCGGACCCTCAATTCAGCGCGGAGACGGTTTATTTTCTGGCGGCGCGGGGTGACGAGGATGCTCGCCGCATTTTCCGCAATGTAGGCCGGTGCCTGGGTATTCTTCTGGCATCGCTGGTGTACGCTTTAAATCTGCCGGTTTACGTGATCGGCGGGGGACTAGCGAGCGCATGGGAAGCTTTTTCGGCCACAATGTTTGAGGAGTTGCGGCGTCGCTCGCTGGTTTACGCTGCTTTCGCGCCGAACGATCCCGCCACAACCGGTAAAGTTGCTTCGGGGCAGTCGACCATCGTTACGCGCGCCCTTCTTGGGAGCGATGCCGGCTTGTACGGCGCAGCCCGACTGCCGATGATTGCGGGACCGAAATGTTAGTCACGCTTGCGTCCAGGCGGCCGTGAGGGCTTCGCGTTCCTGGTACGCGGCGACCGCGAAAACTTTGCCGAAGCCGCTGGTCTGGCTGAGCGCGGCTTTTGCTGCGACTTCGCTGAGTGCGTCTTGGGGACGAACTTTGGTGCGGGCTTGGTTGCGAATATCTGAGCGGCGGGCGCCACGGGCGGCGGGGGAAGTGTAAGCTTCGGTCCGGTCGCCGCGCTTTTCAGCTTGGCTACTTCCAGCAGAGTGAGATTGCGCCAGTCTCCAGGCGGGACGTCAAGAGCGAGCGGGCCATATTGCACGCGCCGGATTTTCTCCACGTGGTGCCCCACTTCTTCAAACATTTTCCGGACCTGCCGGTTGCGGCCTTCGATGATGGTCACTTCGAGCCAGGGATTATCGCTTTCGCGGATCAGCCGAATTTTTGCGGGAGCCGTGCGCACGCGGCGTCCGCCTTTTTCAGCGATAGAAACGCCACGGCGAAGTTTGTCTAACTTGGTTTCGTCGGGCTGGCCGGCAACTTTCACGACGTAAGTCTTGGGCACATTCGAAGACGCCTTCATCAGGGCGTTGGCGAGCGCTCCGTCGTTCGTCATCAGGATAAGGCCTTCGCTCGCCCAATCGAGGCGGCCGACGGGATAGACGCGGCCTTTGACCTTCTGCCCTTTAGGACCTTGAATCAGGTCCATCACCGTCGGACGTTTTTTCTCGTCGCTGACGGTGGTCACGTATCCTTTGGGTTTATTCAGGGCAATGTAGATAAATCGTTCGGGGCCCTGCAACAGTTTGCCATCGACGCGGATGTGATCCTGCTCAAGATCGGCTTTACTTCCGAGTTCGGTGACCACCTGACCGTTCACCTGCACGCGTCCGGCGGCGATGATTTCTTCGGCTTTGCGGCGGGATGCCACACCAGCAGCGGCGATAATCTTTTGCAGACGTTCAGCGGGCATGGTTACTCCGGTTTGATAGCGGCTGGCGTTTCGGTTTCTTCGGCGGCGGCTTCAAACTCGGGCGCGTCGGCAATCTCAGCGGCAGTTTCTGGTTCGGATGCTGCTTCCGAAGAAGCGTCCGCTGAAGGCGAATCTGGAGAAGCATCCAGTGGCGTTTCTGCGGTTGGAGGCAAGTCGCTCTGGAAAGACTCAGCCAGCAATTTCTCGAATTCTTCCATGCTGGGCAATTCGTTGATGTCCTTAAGCCCAAAGCGCAGTAGAAATTCCTTGCTGGTCTTGTAAAGAATGGGACGGCCGATTACAGCCTTTCTTCCGGCCGTAGTGATGAGCTTGCGGTCGAGGAGGGTGGCGATGACGCCGCCGGAATCGACGCCGCGAATTTCGCTGATCTCGGGAACCGTGACGGGCTGTTTGTAGGCGATGACGGCCAGCGTTTCAAGCGCGGGCAGCGACAGCCGGAACGGCGGCTTCAGGCTCTTGGCGAATGCGCGCACAACGTCGTGCTGGTCGGGCTTGGTCGACATGCGGTATCCGCCGGCAACCTGGCGGATCTCGATGCCGTGGCTCGCGCCGGCGTATTCGGCGATAAGCTCTTCGAGCGTGGCGCGGATGCGCGACTTGACTTCCGCCGCCTCCAGTTCGGGAGTTTCCGCAAGCACCGATTCCTTGACCAGCGAATAAATCTGGTCCAGCGAAATTGGAGTTTCGGCTGCGTAAATGATGGCTTCGAGTTGAGGTCTAAGGCTCATAAGTCAGTACCCAGTACCCAGTATTCCGTACTCAATAAACCAGCTCGCTTAGAATCTTCTAACTGGATGATTGGGTACCGGTTACTGGGCACTGCTTTTACTTCCAATCATCGCGGACGGCGGCATGCTCCGTCATCACTTCTTCGAAGTGGGAATGCTTGCGCACCAGGACTTCTCCGAAGACGTGATCCTGGCGCACCTGAATCGCCTGCAGCCGGACGAGTTCGAGCATCGCGAGAAACATGCAAACCAGCGCTTGCCGCGACGGCACATTGCGCAGCATCTGCTTCAGACGAATGGGGCGGTCTTCGAGCGCAAGCCGTCGATGCAGGTATTGGATCATCTGGCCGACGGTGACCGTTTCTTCATTGACTTCCAGAATCGGACGGGTACGGGCGCGATCCAAAATCTGCTGGAAGGTTTTGACCAGATCGATCACATCGGCGGCCAGTTCGGGCTCGGTGCCTTCGGCGTCCATGAATTCGCGAATCGCCGGATTGCTGAGCACTGCGTCCTCGATCTGCTGCTTCTGCAGCAGCATTTGCGCCGCCGACTTAAATTTCTCGTGTTCGAGCAGGCGGTTGACGAGCTCATCGCGCGGATCATCGGTGGCATTCGCGGGAGCCAGCGGGTCGCGCGGCAACAGCATCTTTGACTTGATGTGAATCAGTACCGCTGCCATGTAAATGAACTCGGAAGCGACATTGACGTCCAGTTCGCGAATACGCTCGACGTAAATCAGGTACTGCGCCGTGATCTTCGCGATGGGGATGTCGTAGATATTGATGTCCTGTTTGCGGATCAGATCGAGCAGCAGGTCGAGGGGGCCTTCATAGATTTCGCCCAATTCGATGGCAAATGGGAAGTCGCTGGCATCGTCCTTGCCGGATTTGGCCGAGCTGACCTTGCTCTGGCGCGGAGGCGCGTCTTTGCGCGCCGTTGAGACCGCGAGCGGAGCGGCTGCCGGTTGAGAAACCTCGACCGGTTCCCCTTCCGCTAAAGGTTGAGTCAAATCTGTCACTTCGTGGAATCCTTGGGCGGCGCGCAACTTGCGCTGTAGTCGAGCCCCATCGACTGGCGCACGTCGCTCATCGTAGCGTCCGCCACCTGGCGCGCGCGAACCGACCCCGCTTCCAGAATATCCCAGGCCAGGCGTGGATTATCCTCGTATTTTTTGCGGCGCTCCTGCATGGGATTGAGAATCTGAACGAGGGCATCGGCCGCCCAACTCTTGCACTCAATGCAACCAATTCCGGCGGAGCGGCAGCCTTCATAGACTTTCGCCATTGTCTCTTTGCTGCTGAATATTTTGTGCAGATCGCCCACCGGACAGACATCGGGATCGCCAATATCACTGCGACGCACTCGGCGCGGGTCGGTGACCATGGTCTTCAGCTTTTGCCGCACGACGGGCTCGGGATCAGTCAGGAACAGAGCGTTGCCATAAGACTTCGACATCTTGCGGCCATCGGTGCCGGGCAAGCGCGGAGAGGGCGTGAGCAAGGCCTGGGGCTCGGGGAAAACGAAAAAGCGGCGGAGCCTCGCTTCGTCAGTTTCGGGACCGCCGGCGATGGGTTGCGGAATCCCCATGCCCAAGTCGTGTCGCGGATAGAACTGGTTGAAGCGCCGAGCAATCTCACGCGTCAGCTCGACGTGGGCTACCTGATCTTCGCCAACCGGAACTACGTCGGCCTTATAGATCAAAATATCGGCGGATTGGAGGACGGGATAACCGAGAAACCCGTAGGTGTCCAGGTCTTTTCCCTTGATGTTCTCCTTCTGCTCTTTATAGGTCGGAACGCGCTCCAGCCAGCCGAGGGGAGTGATCATGGACAGCAGCAGGTGCAACTCGGCGTGAGTGGGGACATGCGACTGGATAAACATGGTGCACTTCGCGGGATCCAGTCCTGCGGCCAGCCAGTCCAGCATCGCGTCGTGCACATTTTCCTGGAGATTGGAAGTTTCGGCGTAGTCGCTGGTGAGCGCGTGCCAGTCGGCGATGAAGAAAAAGCAGTCGTATTGGTCCTGCATGCGAACCCAGTTTTCGAGCGCGCCGACGTAGTTTCCCAGATGCAGCTTGCCGGTCGGGCGCATTCCGCTGAGCACACGCTTTTTAGAAGGAGTCGTCATTTAGAATTTGCGATTTGCGGGGCACTGGGTCAATCCCTGATTCTAACAAAGGCCGGAAATCGCGGACGGAAGAAGTGGGGCTGCGAGATGAAAGAGATGAAGGAGAACTGCGGAGCTAATGGCCGGCGCGCACCGGCGACACGACCAGATGACCGGCCGTTCGTTTCTTGCTATCGCCCTTGTCTTGCTGGTAGAGCAGGGAGAGAGCGCCTTCGGCGGATGTGGTCGCTCCGGCTAATTCCGCAGCCAATCCCTGGTAAGAGCGGCCAAGATCAGTATTCGTTTGTCCGGCCACGGGGCTGCCCTTATCGATGGCCGGTCCGATTACCTGGAAGTTGTTCGGCACCTTCCACAGCACCTTGCAATTGGTGGCCTTCTCGACATCCTCGTCGGTGAAGCCGGGAATCTTCTTATAACGGTTCAGCACCATGCGGAGGCGATCGCGTCCAGCGCCTTCTTGGAGAAAACCCTGAATCCGGCTGGCGCTCCAAAGCGAAACCACGTCCGTCTGCGCCACGAGGAGGACGGCGTTGGAAAGGTCGCAGATCATCTGCATGGTGCCATCCATGCGGCCGGAGCAATCAAGGACCACGAAGCGATATTGATCGACGAGCAGGTCAAAAAGACGAGCGAGTTCGGATGCCGTCGGCATGTTGTTGTGGGGCTGTTGCGCTCCAGCCAGCAGATGCAACCCGTTGCGATACGGGGTCATCAGGCCTTCGAGCAGCGAGCCATCCATCCGATGCAGGTTCTGCAGGGCGTCGACCAGGGTAAATTGCGGGCGCAGATTCATCTGGAGGGCAGTGTGGCCAAGCGAAGCAAAATCCACGAGGACGACGCGGCCGTGAGCTTCCTGTAAGGCGACGGCGGTGTTGACGGCGGCGGTGGTGGCGCCGGCTCCGCCCTTGGCGTTGAGAAAAGTGAAGACGCGGGCCTTGCTCGAACTGCGCTGCGCCCTGCTCAAAGTGGCCGAGAAGCGAGTGAAGGCTTCGATCAATGCTTCGCGGCTGGCGCCATGATCCAGGAATTCGCGCGCGCCCGCCCGCATGGCGGAAACGATATTGGTCGGCTGATCCATTTCGCCCACGGCAAAAATCGTGACTTCGGGAGCATGCGCATGGATGAGTTCGATGGTTCGGATGGCGCGTTGGGGATTCTTGGGATCAATACTCACCAGCACGACTTCGGCGTGCTGATCCTGCAACTGGCGGAGAATGGAATCGCTCGGCCCGGCGGGAAACCCTACATGGCTCAAAGCCGTACGCGCCAGGTTGGTGCTCTCGACCCGGCTGCGCAATACGACGGATTGTTCGCGGTCCTCGGTAAGGAGCGCGACAGAGATCCCGGGCATGACTCGTTTCTCAGTGTTCATTGCCATGCTACGAACTTCCAGTGCCGGGGCCAAATGACCTTCGTAATCGAAGGAGACCGACGACGAACAGACAGGTCACTAGCGGGTATTCAATGGGGGAAAAAGAATCCCACTAGACTGCTGGTTAGGATAATTGTAAGGCATAGTCTGGCGCTTGAACAGGCACTCTGCCAAACGGGGTTCTCCTGAGCGAAACGGAGGGTCTGGTTGCGTAGTTTGGGCGTCCGAACTGCTCGCGAGCCAGGCCGGAGCCATTTTTCCTGGCGGTTGCTGTCCTCCGAAAGATGTGAAAAAGTTCTAACAGCGTGCCAGACGAGAGAAATCCCGGGACGGCTGAAGTTCCGGCCACAAAAAGCGCGTCTGGCGCCAGATTGGCCACGACCCTGCGCGCCCTGCGCCACCGCAATTTTCAACTCTTCTTCAGCGGACAACTTATTTCCCTGATCGGCACCTGGATGCAGACGGTAGCGCAGGCGTGGCTGGTGTACCGCAAGACCGGATCGGCCCTGCTGCTCGGTTCGGTCGGCTTTGCCAGCCAGTTCCCTGTCTTTCTAGTCGCTCCCTTCGGCGGAATCACCGCCGACCGCGTGAACCGCCAGCGCCTGGTGATCGCCACGCAGACTGCTTCCATGCTTCTCGCCGGTATTCTGGCGGTGCTCACGCTGCTGGATGTGGTGCAGGTGTGGCATATCTTCGTGCTCGCCGGGTTGCTGGGGGTGGTGAACGCCTTCGACATTCCCGGCCGCCAATCCTTCATCATCGACATGGTTGGCAGAGAAGATCTGATGAACGCCATCGCGCTGAACTCCTCCATGTTCAATGGCGCACGCGTCCTCGGCCCAGCCATTGCGGGAATCCTGGTGGCGCGAATCGGCGAAGGCTGGTGCTTTGCCGCCAATGCGATCAGCTATATCGCGGTGATCGTCAACCTGTTCCTCATGCGGGTGCACTGCTCTCCGCGCATCAGCAAGCATTCTCCAATGGAAGACATTATCGAGGGCTTCCGTTGGGTCAATCACACCAAGGTCATTCGCGCGTTGCTCCTGCTGCTTGGCCTGATCAGCCTGGTCGGCATGCCCTACACCGTGCTGATGCCGATCTTCGCCGACAAGATTCTGCACGGCGGCGCTCGCGGTCTGGGCATCCTGATGGGGGCGACCGGCGTAGGCGCGCTCTTCGGAGCCTTGACGCTGGCCGCGAAAACTGGCGTCAAAGGCCTGGGGCGCTGGGTAGCCTTCTCCTGCGGAAGCTTTGGGGTCAGCCTCGTGCTTTTTTCATTCTCGCGATCGTTCTGGCTATCGGTGGTTTTACTGTTGCCCGCGGGGTATTCGATGATGCTGCAGATGGCCTGCTCGAACACACTTGTCCAGACCATGGTGCCCGACCAACTTCGCGGTCGAGTCATGTCGGTCTATTCGATGATGTTCATGGGCATGGCTCCTTTCGGAGCGTTCTTCGGCGGGGCCCTGGCTCACCGCTTAGGCGCACCGTTCACGGTGGCGGTCGGAGGAGTGGCGTGCGTCTTCGGCGCGATCTGGTTCGGGCGCGCGCTCCCTGCGTTGCGCATCGAAGCTCATCGGCTCATCATTGCCCAAGGTATGGCCGGAGGCGAGCCTGCGCAGGAATTGAACGCGCAGCCGGTGGAAGAGTGAATCGCTTCTTGTTCCTCGGAGTGTGACAAGCGAACCTTACTGCCGCAGTCTTTGCGCGGAGGGAGGCTCCGCGCAAAGACACTGGTTGCTTCGGGATCGGGACTTACTGGCGGAAAGCGCCGCACGGGAAGGCTTTGGAAAGCGCCTTGCGAGCGAGGACGGCACCGCGTTCATTGAGTTTGTCGGGATGGCTGGTGAGATAGGTTTCCATGGCGTCGGCAGCTTCGCCGAGGGTGATTACAGAGTGATCCCGCTTGCAGACTCGCATTGAGGCCATTACGCCTTCGACGACTCCCAGGCAGTATCCTGCGTCAAAGCCCTGAATATCAGCTCTGCAGGAGACGGCGAGCTCGTTTCCGTCGAGCGTTTCGGCTTGGTCGGTGGGCGGAGGGATGCTCGCTTTGACCATGGCGTTGGCTCCGTCGGCGTCGGTTTTTACGGCGGCGTTTGCTTTGTTGCCGGCGAAGGCCGATCCGGCCACGAGCACTAGTAACAAGGCTAAATTGAGGGCAGATGTTAATGAGCGCTTCATTCTTTATCCTCCAAGGTGGCGACCTTTGGGCATTTCTTCGTTTTTTGGGGGAGCGATCCAGGGGAATACAGGCCCGCTGGCGCGGTGGCAAACTTCCTTCTGCTCGGCAAATGGGGGGTCAGCCACACATTGAAATAGCACGTTCCGCGCCAAAGTGGGGCAGCGATCATGGCCGCTAACCAATACGGGAATCAGCACATGGTTTCGGCGTAGGTGATGAACGTCTTCTATGGAAGCCTGAGCCGGGGAACGCTGTTCCCCACGGAGGGAAAACTTTTTCCTCCTGGAGGACAGCAAGATGACGCCGGCGGTCGGGCGCGACCGAGCGAAAGCCCATCGCGGATTTGTTCCTCCAGGATTAGACCGGTTCTAATACAGCCGCTCGCGTTATCTTGTAGGTATGGCGTTTGGGCGTCCCAAAAAGCTTTTTACGGAAGCGGAGCTCTACGACTACGCGGTGGGCGCGCTGGCGCGGCGCATGCGGTCAGTGGCGGAACTGAAGCGGCTGCTGCGCAACCGGGTTGAAGCCGACACGGAAATTGGGAAGACGCTGGTCGAACTGATTGTTGTTCGCTTGAAGGACCAGGGCTATCTGAACGACGCCAAGTATGCGGCGGCATTTTCGTCGTATCGCCGCGACAACGAAAAATTCGGGCGTATGCGGGTGGTTAACGACCTGAAGGCGAAGGGAGTGCACGGCGAAGTCATCGAGAAGGCAGTTGCTTCGGTCTACGACGACGTGAAGGAAGAAACTCTGGCGCGCGACTATCTGCGGCGCAAGAGGTTGCAGAAGCCGAAAGACAAAGACCAGAAACAGACGGCCCGCATCTTTCGCCAACTGATGCGCGCCGGGTTCGGAGCAAAGACCATTTTCGCAATCCTGAAAAAATGGGACGTGGACGAAGAAACGCTGACCGAACTGGAGAATGAGACCTCCGAGGCATGAGGCCGGGTATTTTGGAACGCTGAAGCCATGCAGATTGGTTGTTTCCGGGGGTGTCCTAAGTCTGGACAGTGACGTGTTGATGCCGCTATTGCGCGCGTCTGCCGACTCTGATACAAATTTGCAGCTGAGGGAACTCTCAACAATTCCAGAGGAGGAACGATGAAAACGAAATTCTCTTTGATGCTCGCAGGCGCGCTGCTGGCGCTGACCGCGTTCTCGTTTGGCCAGGCCGGGGACGACATGAAGAAGGCCGCCGACGACACCGGGCATGCCACCAAAACCACGGCGAAGAAGACGGCACACGTGACCAAGAAGGCAGCCGTGAAGACCGGCGATGCGACGGAAAAGGCCGCCGACAAGACCGCCGACGCGACGAAGACCGCCGCGAAAGACACGGGCAAGGGCGTGAAGAAGGGCACCAAGGCCGTCGGCCACGGAGTTAAGAAAGGCGCCCAAAAGACCGACGAAGAAATGAAGAAGTAAATCAGGTTCGACGACGGCGTCGAAGCGCTGCTGCGATTGCGGCGGGCCTTCGACGCCGCCCATGCCTGCAGTCCAGCAGGCGCATCTGGTGCGCCGCTTACTTCCTCCCGGTTGGTTGATCCCCGCTCCTGTGGTGAAGGTTTACCTTTCGTTTAAAATTAAGTTTCCATGCTCACAGGCTCAGAGATTCGCCGCAAATTCCTCGACTTCTTCATTCAGAAGGGACATCGCGAGGTGCATTCCTCGTCGCTGGTTCCGGCTAACGATCCGACGCTGCTGTTTACCAACGCCGGCATGAACCAGTTCAAGGACGTGTTTCTTGGGCTGGAAAAGCGCGAGTATTCGCGCGCGACGACTTCGCAGAAATGCGTCCGCGCCGGAGGCAAGCACAACGATCTGGAAAACGTGGGCTTCACCAACCGCCATCACACATTTTTTGAGATGCTGGGGAATTTTTCCTTTGGCGATTACTTCAAGAAAGACGCGATCGCCTATGCCTGGGAGCTGATTACCTCGCCGGAGTGGTTCGGGATTGAGAAAGAGAAGCTCTACGTCACGATTTTCAAAGGCGAAAACGGGGTGGAGCGTGACGGCGAGGCCTATGACTTGTGGCTCGGACAAGGAGTGCCCAAGGATCGTATTTTTGAGTTTGGATCGAAAGACAATTTCTGGCAGATGGGCGACACCGGCCCCTGCGGGCCCTGTAGCGAGATTCACTACGACATGGGCGTGGTGGCTTCGGACCAGGGCCATACGGATTGTACGTTTGGCTGCGATTGCGGGCGCTATGTCGAGCTGTGGAATCTGGTGTTCATGCAGTTTGACCGGGATGCGTCGGGAAAGCTGACGCCGCTGCCGAAGCCGTCGATCGACACGGGCGCGGGATTGGAGCGGCTGGCGTCGGTGCTGCAGGGCGTGATTTCGAATTACGAGACGGATCTGTTTACGCCGCTGATTAAGCGGGCGGCAGAATTGACGGGCGCGGGGCAGGCTAAAACCGGGGGGCATAGCCCCGTCCAGGGTGAGCAAGGCCCGGCAGGCTCGAAGTCGGCAGCGTCTCTTCGGGTGATTGCCGATCACTCGCGGGCGGCTACGTTTCTTATTTCTGATGGAGTGACTCCATCGAATGAGGGGCGCGGATATGTGCTGCGCAAAATCATTCGCCGCGCCATCACGCATGGCCAGCAACTTGGCCAGGATAAGCCGTTTCTAAACCAGATGGTGTTCGCGGTGCGCGATCTGATGCAGGATGCGTATCCCGAGTTGAAGGAATCAGCGGATCGAGTTTCTAACGCGGTGCTGGTAGAAGAGAGGAAGTTCGCGAGCGCGATTTTTCTGGGGCTCGGTAATCTGAAGTTTGCAGCCGATCAACCGGCGCGCAATCGAAGGGCGCGGCTGCTGGACGAATTGGAACTCGAAAGGCCTGAACTTCAAGGCAAATTGGCCCAGCTGACGTGGCCCGGGGATGACCAACTTCTTTACAGAGAACTCGGCAAGTATTTCCACGAAGATCGTGTGAGTAGGTTTCGAGGAGACTGGGAAGATTCAACCAAGCTTCCCAAAGAGCTTTCGGGCGAGCAGGCTTTTGATGTGTTCCAGACATTTGGGTTGCCGCGCGACTTCATTGAGGAGTTCTGCCGCGACGTTGGCATACTATTCGACTCTGCCGGCTTCGAAAAGGCACGTGCGGAGGAACAGACCCGTGCTCGCGCCTCCTGGAAAGGTGCGGTCAAGCAGACGGCCAATCCTGCTTACCAGCAGCTTCCGAGATCAGAATTCGAAGGCTACCGCCAGACGCGCTCCGATAATTGTGAAGTGCTGGCCATCATCAAGAACGGCCAAGGGGCGCGGGAACTCAAGGCTGGCGAATCCGGCGAGGTCATTCTTGACCACACTCCGTTCTACGCCGAGTCCGGAGGCCAAGTCGGCGACCGGGGAGCGCTTTACTCTGGCGATCACAATACCGTCGTCGCTGAAGTGACCGGCTGCTACTACCCGATTCAGGGAGTGCGCGCGCACCAGGTCGTGGTCAAATCCCACCCTTCCGCAAAAAACGCGGAAGGATGGGGCACCCTCCGCGTCGGCGACAAAGTCGACGCCGTCGTCAACACCGATCTCCGGGCGGCCACGATGCGGAATCACACCGCAACCCACCTGCTTCAGGCGGGGCTGCGCGAAGTGCTCGGCAAGCACGTGAAGCAGGCGGGGTCGCTGGTGGCTCCCAATCATTTGCGGTTTGATTTTTCGCACTTTACGGGAGTCGCCGACGAAGAGTTGCAGGATATTGAGGACATCATTAATAAGGAAGTTTTGCGGAACGAGCGGGTTGAGATTATCGAGAATGTCCCGATTGATGTTGCGGTCAACGAGTATCACGCGATGGCGCTGTTTGGAGAGAAATACGGCGACAAGGTTCGCGTGATTAAGATTGGCGACTTTTCGACGGAACTTTGCGGCGGCACGCACACGGGGGCCACGGGCGAGATTGGGCTCATTAAGATTTTGAAAGAAGGAAGCGTATCGTCAGGCGTGCGACGGATTGAGGCCATTACTGGAGAGAGTTCGTTACGGCACTTCAGAAAAGACCACGAACTGGAAGGCGTGGTCGCGGCTTTCGTGAGTCCCACCCTTGCGCAAAAAACGCGCAAGGATGGGGCACCCTCGTCCGATGAAGATGCGGCGTCTCCCGCCGAAGCATTGAAAGCCGAACTGGAAAAGAAGGATGCCGAGATCAAGCGCCTGGCGCGGGAACTCGATCAGGCGCGGATGAAGTCGGCGTCATCGAGCACGGCGAACCTCGGCGAAAAAGTCAAAGAGGTTCATGGGGTGAAGGTGCTGGCGCATCGCGTGGATCATCTCGAACGCGCACAGATGCGCACGCTGGTCGATCAGATGCGCGACAAGCTCGGTTCGGGGGTAGTGGTTCTGGGGTCGGCGTCGGATGGCAATGTGTCGCTGATCGTGGGCGTAACCAAAGACCTCACCGGCCGGATTCAGGCGGGAAAAGTGATTGGCCCGGTGGCGCAAAAGGTGGGCGGCAAAGGTGGGGGCCGTCCCGACCTGGCCGAAGCGGGCGGCAAAGACGCATCGGCGCTGGACTCGGCGTTGAGCGAAGCATACAGTGTCGTGGAGTCGCTGTTGGGGTAAGTTCCGCTGTGATCCTGCGCGTATCGGGTGGCCGAGGTTTTTCGCCGCGAGGAAGCCCAGGAGAACACAGGGACCTGTGGGGTCCAGTATGGACGATCGCATACGTTTCGTGAGGCATCTGGGAAAGCAGATTCTGCTGCTCGACTTTTCGCATGCCAATGGCCACGAGATGCAGCTTCTGCTGGAGCACGTGCGGGTTACGGTGGCAAAGCACGCGCACGAGTCGGTGGTCACGCTGGCCGATTTTACCGGCGCCACGGTGGATCATGCGGTGGCTACCAAGATTAAAGAGGTGCTGACGCTGGATCGTCCGTTTGTGAAGAAGACAGCGTGGGTTGGGGCGGAGAGCATTCCCCACGCCTTTATGGAAAGCTTCCATAATTTTTCCCAGCGCGAGATCGTGACCTTCAAGACGCGGGAAGAAGCGATGGACTGGCTGGTGAAGGAGTAGATGAAGGCGGATTGGAAAAATCGTTCTTCGATTGCGCGAATCTAGCCGTGGTTTAAGGATTCTGATCGAGCTTGACTCCGTGCCGGGGGCAATAGTCCCAATCTGCGTGAACACGCTCTTTACCAACCGGGCAGTAGCGCGGCGCTGAAACTGAAGTTAGAGGAGTACGCCAGAGAAAGACGGTTTCCGGTTCTCCGACTAGACTCTTGATTACGACGGAAAAACTGCCCTTGGACATCTCATCCGCGATTCGTTTGCCCGTTTTGTTTTTTGCCGGAAAGAACAGCATGGCGAAGTTCTCGCCGGCGTGGCCAAGCGCGTTCGATAGAATTGGCTTCATCACGTCGGCTAAATTTTTGGCATCGCCGGTCAACTCGCTGAAGGCTGGATAGTCTTGGCCTTCCGAATCGCGAAGGAAAGTGTTCTTCTGCAGGTCGGAGGGAGTGACAAATTCAAAACTCGCGAGAGCACTGACCTTGCCGACGAATACACCGACAATGGTAAAGTCTTTGAGCGCCTTTAAACGCTCCCGGGCTTTGTCAGCCGGAGTCCCATCTTTTGCTGCCGAACGCACCCAGAATTCAAACGGTATCCACCATACCAGCCCTGTGTAGTCGCGGATATCGATCCCTAACTGAGTCTCACGGATAATGTCTACGTCATCGGTGGTGTGCACGTCCGCAATCGCCAACTCTGCCGGAGTCGGCTTTTTATCCGGAGGGGCGGCGGTTTGTGCCGACAACAAACCGGGAAAAAGGCACAGGGTTAGCAGCAAGGCAATATGTTTCATAGTGAGTCCTGAGTATCACGATCAACGTGAACAAACAAGCAAAACCTCCGAAGTGGATCGCACGAACCTCAACTTCTCCACTTCAGCGTGACCGGGCCGGCCATGGGGTGGCGGAATTCTCCGCCATTCTTTTTCATTTCCAGCATCGCGTTCTTCAGGCCGAAATACCATTTCGCCGGACGGTCGGCGTCGTCGATGAGCATGAGGTGAGGGTTGTGTTTCAGGCCTTCAGATTGGAGTTCCATGGTGCGGCGATCCTGCTCCACGAATTTGGCGAAGACGAACTTCAGCAGGGCGGGGCCAAAGGGAATCCAGCGGAAAAGGTTCCAGGCGGATACGACGTCGATGCGGCACTGGTTGCGCGTGATGGGAGTGACGGTGGTCAGGCTGGAGAAGAAATATTTGCCGGCGCGAATGACTTCCGAACGCAGGTTGGGCAGAACGAAATCGATGGTTGTAGTGATGGAATCGGCGTTGGCGTAGAGGCGCAAAAGCTTGTAGGGAGCGCTATTCGAGCTCGGCGTGTGCGCACTCATGCGGAATCCGTAGGGAATCGGCTCGAAGTTCTTGCGCTTCTCGTGAATGGATTGTTGAGTGCGCCACCACCATGCCTGGTGAACGAAGGGGCCATGCGCGGGATCCATTAGTCCGATGATGCCGTGATCGACGGAGCAGGGCAGGTCGGCGGTGAGATAGGCGAGTTTGTAATGCTCGCTGAATTTTGGAATCTCAGGCGCGGGAGTGGGGGCAGGCGCAGGCTTGGAAAATCCGGCGCCGGCAGGACCAGGGTCGGGAATAAAAACCCAGATGAAGCCGTCGCGCTCTTGGCAGGGATAGCTGCCAGCGTAGATGCGGTCGATCTTCAGGTTCTGTTCGGGGACGAGCGACGGGATCAACTTGCACTGGCCGGAGTGGGCGTCAAATCTCCAGCCGTGGTAGGGGCATTCGATTTGCTCGCCGTCAAACGGGCCGCAGGAAAGCGGCATGCCGCGATGGGGGCAAGCGTCGCGCAAGGCGAAGGGCTGACCTTGACGGTCGCGGCCGATGACGAGCGGCTTTTCGAGCAGCATGGCCTTGGCGGTTTTTCCGCGACCCAGTTGGCCGGACGGCAGCGCGCGATACCAGAAGCCGAAGAGCATGAGCGCGTCTGGCGTCTGGGACTGGAGTGGAAATTCGTCAGGCATGGGAACAGGTGAGGATACAGCAGCGGGCGTAAGAATCAAAAACTTAAACCACCGAACTTAAACCGCCGAGACGCCGAGGGCGCCGAGTAACGCAAACCTTCGAACCAACCTCCGAACGAAGACCAAAGTCGTCGCGTTACATTCGTTTTTCAGCGCGCAGGCGGGTCCTTAACTGCAAGTAGGCTTCGCGGGCTAAGCCGGGCCGCTCGATGTGGGTCAGAAACAACTTGCGGAGAGCGGCAGTGGTCAGGCGGCCTTCGAGGTAGGCGTCGTAGAGGTCGTTGCCGGCGAGGTATCCCAGTTGCTCGGCCGCATACTCATATTTGTGTCCGGCGAACGGCGGCGCGGGCGCGAGCGATTCTGCAGTGTCGGGATTGTTTGCCCGCTGCAGGGTTAGGAAATCGAGAACTCCGACCGCATCGATGAAAGGAAGTGACGTCTGGTGTTCCAGGTCTTCGCGGGTCACGTCGAACAGTTCGGCGATATCGGCATCGTGAAGAGCGCGGCGCGCGGGGTAGAGGATGCGCGATCCGAAAAAGGCGAGGGCGTGTTCGAAAACGGTGGCGTAAAATGCGTCGTCTTTATCGAGGGAGCTGGCAACGGCCGTGCCGCGCTGTGCCGCGCGACGGCCGTTTGAAAGATAGGGTAGACCGCGACAGGCTTGATGAAGGAAGCGAGTGGCATCCTCGGAAGAAGAGGTCATGTGGAACTGGCGCACAAAGATGGCGTTGATGGGGGCCAGGTAAACGCTGCCGCGCTCACGGACGCGCCGCAGGAGCGAGCCACGCTGCTCTGCAGTGAATCCCTTGCGCGACAACAGACGGCGAAGCAGGGCGTCGGAACTGCGCGAATAGACTTCGGGCATCAGGTCGACGAGCAGGCGAGGCTGAGTCGTGTTGTGCGGAGAGTATTGATCGATGCGGAGAAAACGCACCAGTCCGTCGACCAGATTGTAGAGAGTGGGCCCGAGATCGGGCGCGCCGTGATCACTGCGTCCCCACCGGTCAAGGCAGAGGCGATAGTTTTCGTATTTTTCGAGCGGCGTGGCGTTGAAGACGCAAATGACATTTTCACGAACGGCAACGGCCTCGACATGGTCGTGGGATTCTCCGCCTGCGCTCCAGTAGAGGGCGTCGATGTTTTGCAGGATGGTGAGCACGGGTTCCGCGGGCATCTGCAGTTTCAGCGAAGCTGGCAGGTGCTGGGGGGCAAGGTGCGATTCGCCGAACAGGACCATGATGACGGCGTCGGCATGGCGCTGGCGGAGCTCCGCAATTTTGCCGGCGGCGTGCCGGTCGCGCGCGCCGATTTTGCGCAGATCCTCTCGCGGCATGCAATCGAGACCATAGATGGAAGCGCCATGTTCGCGGGCGGCGGAGAGAAGTTCGTAAAATGGCGCCCAGTCGTAACCCCAGTCGAGTTCAAAGCGAATGCGCTGGCGCAGTTCGGCCTCGTCAATCTCATGGTGGAACCACTCCTCCAGGATGTGCTGATCGCGGGAAAAGATTGTTTCTACTCCGAGCACGACGGGGCGCTGGTGAAGGCGCATTTCACAAACGAGGGAGGCCAGATAGCGCTGCGAGTTAGGCAGGGCGTGGTAGTCGCCGACTAAGACGGTTCCGGCTTTGGCCACCTCGCGGCGAACATCGTCCGCGGCGAGAACCCTGTCATAGGAGCGGTAAGCCTCGTAAAAGTCACGCAGGTATTTGCGTCGGGCGGCCGGGTCGATGGAGCGAATCTCACGTTCCACGCTGGCAATGGCATGGCGTTGCGCCGCGTTGCGCCGGGATCGTAAGATGCCGGTCGTTGCGGTACCCTGCGCCGTTGGTTGTTTGTCGTGAATCGTTCGCTTCTCGCTTTCGCTTCGCCGAGGCGAAGAAATTGCAAATCAAAACGTTCGGAAAAGAGGTTCCGGCCTTGACTTGGCTTGCGCCCCTCCCTATCCTCAATTTTTCGAGGCCGCGAACTTGAACGTGCCTCGTGGAGCGTCCGCTTGCCCCTGCTTCCGCCGGAAAACCTGACTGTTGCCACGACTGGCGCCAGCGGGTCGTTGTTTCTAAAACACTTTCTGCTTACCGTAGAGCGCGACCCGCGGGTGAAAACGGTGAACTTCATCGCGTCCGACAGCGGTCTGCGCGTGCTGGCCGAAGAACTCGGAATCGAGGGCCGTGCGGACCTAGTCCGTCAAATCATCGGCATGCCATCGCCAAAAATTCAGCAGCAGTCGAATGCCGACATTGGCGCCAATGTAGCCAGCGGATCGTATCCCGCGGATGCGATGGTCGTGATTCCGTGCAGCGTGGGAACGCTCGGCCGCATTGCCAATGGCACTGCTTCGCACCTGATCGAGCGTGCCGCCGATGTGACCCTGAAGGAGCGCCGTCCGCTGGTGCTGTGCGTGCGCGAGACGCCACTGAACAAGATCCACATCCGCAACATGTCGCTCGCGGCGGATGCGGGCGCAACGATCTTCCCGCTGATCCCGACGTTCTATAACCACCCGTCGAGCGCCGATGCCATGGCGCAGGAATTCGCGAACCGAGTGCTTGCGCATATCGGACTCGCCCAAAAAGATGCATACCGGTGGAAAGGCTGAAAAACAGTTGCCAGTAGTCAGTTCTCATTGGCGAGCCAGGGCACGAGCGTTCGTTGGAATCTTTTTGAAAGATCGGTGGCTTGAATTGACTCGGGGAGAGCCTGGCCTGCGTTGCAGGGGTAAGTTCAGTCTAGGGAAGGCGCCGGAACGAAGGTAGGTATCTGGCGTGCATGTACTGAGAGCACCTGTACGGCGTCGTGGAGGCATCCGAGACGATACTTCCGCATGCGGAAATCGGGAATCCGCTTCGCTATACTCAACCCTGTGCAACCTGCCGACGGTAAGGTGGAAGGCCCATCCGCACTCGCCCAGATTTTTGAAACAAGCGGGGTGATCGAAGCGCTGGTTTGCGTCGTAACCGCGCTCGCCTATCTGAACACGCTCACGTTCGGCTTTGTTTACGACGATAAGCCCGCGATCCTGGACAACGTGGTGATCCGTTCCTGGCGCTTCCTGGGGCATTATTTCATCCCACAGATTTCCGCCGACATCGCGCCATCCGCAAGCGCGACGTTCTACCGACCGATGACGGACCTGTGGATGCGGTTGAATTACGCGACGTTTGGCCCGAATCCAGCGGGATGGCACTTCTCGATGCTGGCGGCCCACGTTCTGGCGACCTACCTGGTATTTGTCGTGGTTCGAAAATTGATGGGGAATCGCGCCACGGCAGGGGTTGCCGCAATTTTGTTTGGATTACATCCGGTTCACGTGGAAAACGTGGCTTGGCTGTCGTCGGTGAACGACTTGCTGATGACCGTGTTCTTACTGGCCAGCTTCTTCGCGTATCTCGAGTTTCGCGACGGCAAGAAATCAGGGCTGGCGATTTCTCTGCTTTGGTTTGGACTGGCGCTTCTGTCGAAGGAAACGACGGCAGTGTTTCCGGCTGTGATTTTTGCTTTTGCGGCGATCTTTGCCGGCGCGTCGACTGGAGAACATGCGGGGGAGAATGAAGCGGTCTGGCAGGCTGGGCTGGCCTTGAAGAAGGGGCTCATTTGTCTTCCGTACTTCATGGTGCTGGCGGCTTATCTGGCGGCGCGGAGATTGATGTTTCACGGTCTGGCGCAACCGATCGCGAGTCTTAGCTGGAGCACCATGCTGCTTACCTGGCCGTCGATCCTGTGGTTCGATCTGAAGCATCTTCTGCTTCCGGTTTCGTCCAGCGAGTTCTACTCGCTCGGGTATGTAACCGCGCCGGGTTTTACCAGCTTTCTGTTGCCCGTCGGCCTTCTGGCGGTCGCTGCGGCAGTCGCAGCCTACTGGATTTCGAAGCTTACCGACCGGCGATTGGGAGCTTTTGCGTTGGGTTGGACAATTCTGACAATTCTGCCCACTTTATATTTGCGAGCGATCGCATCCGGCAATTTTGTTCACGATCGATTTCTCTATCTGCCTTCGGTGGGCGTGGTCATCCTGCTGGCGCTTGCAGCGGAACAACTTTCTTCGCCTAAAAAGCCCGGGAAGAGCGGAGTGCCGTTAAAGTATGTGGTGGTGGCTATTCTTTGCACCGCGGCCTTTGCTGGTACTGTCGACCATCAGGCACAGTGGGCCAACAACCTTGCGCTGTATCAGAACGCGATTCAATATGCGCCGCGAAACCCGGTGGTGCAGGTGAATCTGGCCAACGAACTGGCCAACCTCGGACGCTATGAACAGGCTTTGCCGCTGTATTTGAGCGCGGTCGAGCGCGACCCCCGCTTCTGGCTTTCGAACTACAACCTGGGTTACGCGTATTACAAAACGGCAAAGTACTCCGAAGCTGAAAACTATTTGCAGCGCGCCATCCAGATCGACGACAAGGATCCAGACCAATTCATCTACCTCGCTGTTTCGCAAATGCAGCAGGGAAAACTGCAGCAGGCGGAGGCGAGTGCCGAGCAGGCGCTGCAAAGGGGACCACGTTCGCCAGGATTCCACTTCGTCCTGGCGAAGATTCTGGAGGCGAGCGGCAGCCGCGAGCGGGCCATCGCCGAATATCAGGCGGAGGCGTCGCAGCATCCGGAAAATGCGCAAGCCCGGAACGAACTACAGAGGCTGCAATCGGCGCCGTGATGGCGAGTTCATAGGCGTTTGGCGGTTTTTGAGGTTCCGGCGTGGCGGGGTGGTACGGGGGCGTTCGGTTGACGAAAACGGTTCCCTCATTTTCGCGTTTGACTTCGGAACGATTTTCGTACTACTCTGCGATTACACCGGAAAGGAGGTGGTCGGATGACAAGTTCAGATGGTAGTTGTAGCAATTCCAGACCAGGTGAGGTGGCTGAGTCTTAGGGCGGTTGCTCTAAGCGGAGTTCTCGAGGAACCTTTGGTCGGGGGAATCGGGAACATTCTCTCGCAAACAATCCGTGAGTATGGGCTGATCCGCCGGACACAAGCTGTGCCCGGCACCGGAACGAGCGAGGGGCCACGAGAGTGACCACCTCAGTCAATCCCAAACAGTCCACCGGGCAGCCCGCAGGCTGAAAAGCTTGCGGGCTGTTCTCTTTTCAGGGCTTAGGTCCATCATTCGATAGGCTTCCGCGTCGATAAGCGGCGGACTTCCGAGGAGCCGACTTCGGGCGCTGGAAGAATAACTTCCAGATTGCCATTGACGGGAACTCTCTTGAATTCTCAGGGATGGTGCTACTGATCGCCGCGGACTTTCCACCAATCCAACCGTTCGAACTCGGCCATCTTTTCGGCCCCGTGTTGTGCATACCAGTCTCGCCAAGCCGATGCATCGGCGGGCAGAGTTGCGTCAGTGATCTCCTGCAACGCGAGGACCGTCCAGTTGCGCATTTGCGGAGTAATCTGGGGATCCGCGACTAGTTCGATCAGTTTGGGCACCATTCGCATGCGCTGCTTGCGCATGAAGTTGCCGCAGTCGGACACGTTGCAACCCGCTCGATTGCGGACAGCGTCGGATGGATCGTGAGTAAAGGAATCGAAGAGCTGGTCAAGAGCTTCATCGCTGCCGAGGTAGCGCATGCCTTCGATGGCCCACTGGCGCACCTGGGGGTTGGGGTCATTCTTCGCATAGTTCACGAGCACGGGATCAATGCGATCGTAGGCCACGCCGCGACCCGCCAGCATGCCCATGGAAAATACGTAGTAAGCGCGATGCGCGGCGTCGGCTTGTGCTTGTGCGATGAGTTTATCGGCCGAGGCTTCGGTCTTCGGAACTCCGTTGATTGCCAGGTTGAGATCCGCATTGGCTTGACGAACCCGCAGGTCGGTGGAAAATTGAGAGCGCCGCTCCAGTTCGTTCATGCGCGCGGTGCGTGTAAGTCCGTGCCACGCGCCCACATTCCGCTCGAACGCGTCGAGAGCCCGGGTGTCGTGCCGGATTGCCCGGTCCAGTAATTCTTCTGCCTGAGCCTGCTTGGGAAGCGTTTGCAGATGCTGTAGATCCACTTCCGTGAGCGGCGAGTTGGCCGCTTGCCGCAGGGGAGACCGAGTTGGCGCGGGGACCTTCGCCGCTCGCGCGGGCTTTCCGTAATCCCGCGAGAAAAAACGGTAGCCGACGAAACCAGTCCAAGCGAGAAACAACGCAATGCCCACGGCAATGGCCGCCGGACTATTGCGGCCAAAGCGGGAAAGCGAGCTCGAGGGCGCGTATCCGCGTTGCGGCGGCGGACCGTAGGTGCCCAAACCAGCGTCGACAGCCACGTGCGTGTCGAGTTTGAGGCCCGCGAACATCTCCAGTTGGGCGGCGACCCAGCGCGCCTCCTGACGGTTGTCGATGGCGTCGACGAGCTTCACCTTCCGCCCATCCCTGGTCATCAAGCGCAGAAAATAGGAAGGTTTGGTGCCGGGTTGCTGGGCTTTGGTGACGGGCAAAATCTGAGTTATCTCGGAAAAGGGATATTCACGAGACGATCCGATGCCCAACAGAGCCCGACGGAGCACAATCTTTCCGTTGCCCGCCCGGATGCGGCATGAGACCAGGGTGAACTGAATCAACCCGTAGATCAGAAAGAGCTCAAACAGTCCGAAGACCACGGTGAAAACCATGGGAGCTTTGGAATGTCCGAGAAAATAAACGATGGCGGTCCAGAGTGCCGTGAAGACGACCGAAGTGAGAATCTGGGACGGATTGCGAAAGGCCCGGAAATAAAATTCGGCGCTGCCGTCCATCGAAATCGAGAAAGCAACTTTCGCATTCGCGGGAGCGGGCACGTCGGTGGGATCGGATTGGAAGGCCGGCGGAGCGGTTTCGGATGGCGCATCGCACGGAAAGATCGGCGTCGGCTCCGAGACTGAGGCCGACGATGGCGACAGGCGGAAAACCGGAACCTCGAAGTCGTCGGAAAAGTTTACGCCGGGAACGTCAGCCTGCGCGTGCAAGAGCCAGAGCACCTGATCATCCGGGTTGTCGTGATTCGACTCGTAGGCGTCGCCAGGGATGCTGAATTCGACCGGGATCGCGGCGTCGCCCCCGGGCCCGGGCATCAGCAATTCTCGCGGCACATTCTTGTCCGCTTGCCAAAGAACGCTCTGCAAAGTGGAGCGATCCTTCCCCCCGCCGGTGATGACTTGGCGCACACAAGAAAAGCTCAAATCGATGCCATGCCTGGCTTCGGTGTTGAAGCGCAAGTGAATCGTGCCCTTCAGCGTGCGGCCGGGAGAAAAGGGGAGCGACGCGAACTCGAAATGGGTTTGGCCAAAGCGTCTCCGGCGAATGCTGGCCCGCAGTGCCGCTCCAGCGAGGATGACTCCAACCGCACAGAAGGCGAGCACGAGGAAGATTTTGGGATCGGAGGTGCGCCACAGTTGAGGCAAGGTCGTGAATGCAAGTGTGAGCGTGAGTCCGTTCGCAAAAATTGCTGCCGCCGAAAGGCCGAAGGCGCGGTTGCGGTTCTTGCTTTCCGCGCGGCTTGCCGCCCAGTCTTTCCGCCATAGCCAGGGGGATTGCGGATTGTTCAGCTCCGCGGTCGCTTGCTCTTTTAATTTGCGGTTGCCGTAAATTCCAAGGCAAATAATCCCGCCGCCAATGAAGGCGAAGATCGCGCTGATCAGCACTCCGGCCGCGCGGCTCCCATGGATGTGGCTGGGATCGCCGAAGAGAAAGGCGCTTGAGAACGCCAGACCAAAGGCCATAAAGACCAGCCCGAAAAGAACTGGGAAGGCCTGTGCCCCCTTGGATGGCCCTGTCATAGCGGAATTATAGAGTTGGCACAGGTGGGGGCCGAGCAGGATATGAACATCTTTATTACCCCGGTCACAGCATCCAGCATAGTCGGCAATCGGGAATCATTTTAGTGAGCGAGCGTCCGCGCTGCGGAATCGGGCTGTTGTCTTTTCAGGTGTCAGGTCCATCACCCGGGAGGAACCTGCGCGTCGATTACCGGCGGATCGCCCCGAAGCGGACTTGTGGCCCGAGACCACTGCGCGCAAAAAAAATCGGCGGACAGATTTTGCCTGTCCGCCGCTTGGGCAAGAACCGTACCGCCGGTTGCGCTACTGGATTGTTTCCAAGAGCTGGCCCGTGATCGTGCTGTATACGAGAATGTAGTTGCCCTGGAAGTAGGAAAAGTAAATCCGGTTGTTGACCCTGTCAACCGCCATTCCCGCAGGCGCGAAGCCGAGTTGCGCGAAGACACCTTCGACACCGGCCTGTGGAAAGACAATGTTTACGGAGCCGTCGAAGTTCGCGGAATAGAAGTTACCTTTCCCGTCGCCCGCCAATGCCGCTCCAGAGTTGTTGGCGGTTGAGGTTACCCCTAGAAAAGTTCCGCTGCTAATGGTCGAAAGCACCGAGGCAAAGCCCACGCCAAAGCTCTCTGCAGCCAAGGCCACGGAGTTCTCCTGCACCGCGATACCATGCAGCGGACTATCTACATTAAACGTCTGCACCAGGCTTGGTGTACCACCGTACGCCGCTGGCTGTGCGTATACGTCAACGTAGGTTCCGGCGTTCTGAATCCAAACGTTTCCCAAGCCATCGACGGCCAGAGCGAGGGGCGACGTGACGCCTTCCGTGATGGTAGCGGCAGTGTCCTGCTTTCCTGCGGTGTATTCGGTGATGCTGCCTGCGCCCTGGATGTAGTTCGCGACCCACACGTTGCCTTCCGGATCGACGGCAACCGCGGTCGGATGGTCGACTCCCGCCGTGATGGTAGCGGTGGTTACCTGCTTATATTTCGAGTCGAAAACCAGAATACTGTTGGTTCCGGTGTTGGCGACGTAGAGGTTACCACTGGCGTCCACGGCCAGCCCGTTGGGTTCGTTCAGCGGGTTGGACTTGGCGGCAAAGCTGGCCGATGCGAAAGCAAGAAGGCACAGCGCGGTGAAGGCGAAACGAGCGAATTGATTGGCGGATTTCATGCGATTCTCCTTGATAGTTACGCTTTGGAATTTTGTGTTGCTATATTTGCTGCTCACTCGTAAAAGCGATGTTTCGTGGGCGCTGCCCTCAAGCATTGGGCGGAGGAGTGCAATTTATTTTGCAGGTCGTTGGGGACCCTCGTTCGCGAAGGTGGAAATGCGGGCCGGCGCTCCGTAGAGCAACCGCCGGGGTTCTGGATCGTCCGGCCCCTCCGGTTTCGGGAGCCAAGTTTCATCAGGCCGTCGAAAGCGGGTGGCGCATAGACCAAGTAGCGGAGGAGTCGAGATTCCTTGGTTCGGTCTGGGTTGTCGGTAACCGGAAGTTATCTAGAAACGGGCTTGCGGGAAGTCGGCATCGTCTTAAGCTCGAAGCCTAAATTATCCTTCTTGAGAGTTCCTCGCCCGGCCGCTGCGGAATTTTATTCCTGCTCAGCGGGAGCGAAGAAGACCAGGATTTCGAGTTGTTCTTCGATGTCGTAGAACCGGTGTTCGAGTTCCGCCTCAACGAAAATAACGGAACCGACACGCACCTCGATGTGGTCGGAGCCGATCTGCATGCGGGCGCGTCCTCGGACGACGTGATACAGCTCGTCTTGGAGGTGAGGTTTCTGCGGGTCGGTGCCACCTTTTGGCAGAACGTAAATGCCAGCGCTCATGGCGGGGACACGGAGAAATTCGAAGTAGAGTTTGCCGCGTGCGTCCCGCTGGCGGCGGAGATCGTCGATGTGGAAGTAATGAGGCATAAAGCACCAGTTCGCAGTTCCCGGTTCCCAGTGGGACCGGCGGAGACGCGGCGCGCTTGGTTCGCACTGAGAACGGAGAGCCGAGACCTGAGTACTCGGGACCGGAAACTAACCTACCGCTCCGTGAAAAAAGATGTTGGTAAATTGCTCGACCAGAGCATCTCCGGTCAGAGGGCCGTCGGGCTTATACCACTGGTAAATCCAGTTAATCATGCCGAGCAAGGCAAACGCGGCAGCGCGGGGCGTGACTGAGGATGAACTGCCTCGCTTGCGCTGGACCTCTGCGACGAGGTTCTCGACGAAGTGCACGTAATCCTTCTTGCGCGCGTTGATCTTGCGGCGAAGCGTGGGTGGCAAGGGATGATTTTCGTGCAGCATGACAGTAATTTCCCGGTCTTCGGGACTGAGCACAACCTGGATGTGCAGCCGGATGAGCATGCGGAGACGCTCTTCGGCGATGTCACTGTGGGCGGCCTCAGCGCGACGCACGTCCATGCGGCGGACGACATTGATGACCCGTTCTTCGGTAATCCGCATCGCGTGCGACATGATGTGAAACAGGATTTCGTCTTTTGACTCAAAGTGGTGATAGAGGCCGCCCTTGGAGAGTTTGAGCGCGGCAGCGACATCGTTCATGGAGGTGGCATCGTATCCGCGCTGCTGAAACAGGCGCGCGGCGGCGCGCAGGATTTCCTGCCGGGGTTCCTGTCGCGGTTCGATGGTAGCTTCGCGAAGCATCACCACAGATGGTATCGCGGAATGCAGGAACTTCACCACCGAAGGACGGGAAGGATTATGAGGGCAATCGGACCGACAGTCGCGCGAAAGCCGGGGAAAACGACGGGTTTTGGTCACGAAGCGGCGTGACCGCCATCACAACACGCTGTCATGCCCGGGTGTACTTATGCTTGACTGCCAGCATGGAACGCCGCAGTGGGTTTCCGGTCGGCGAGAGGCAATGCGGAGGTTGGCGGTTGCGCATCTGCTGTGTCCGAGCGATTCAGGCCGGACAGAGACGTGCGGGTTGTGTGCTATCCGTGGCCCCCAGTCGCGGCCCAGTTCTCTCTGTCGAGGAGCTTTTATGCCCGAGCAGCAACTCTCGAAACAAGCAAAGATGGCGATGATATCCCAGTTTCTGGGATTCATGCTGGATGCGTACGACATGGCGCTGGTGCTGGTCATGTCTCCCATTCTGGTGAAGGTTTTCATCTCTCCCAAGGGCAGCGATGCGTGGAAATACATTGTGATTGTGTTTACATATTCGATCACGATGGCGGCTCGGCCGATTGGCTCGGCGATCTTCGGGCGCTATGCGGATAAGATCGGGCGCCGGTTCCTGCTGGTCTTCACGATCGCGGGGGTTGGCTTGATGTCGCTGCTCGGCGGATTCTTGCCGACTTATGCCCGAGTCGGCGTCTGGTCGTATGTAGCTTTCTGCTCCCTCCGCCTGTTAATGGGTATTTTCTTTGGAGGCGAGTATGCGGTGGGGCACACGTTTGCCATTGAATATGCTCCGCAAAAAAGACGGGGTACGATTGGCGGATTTATCCAGTCGGGCTTCCCTCTCGGCTATGTTTTGGGCGCGCTGGTGTTCGCTCTGGTTTCGTATTTAACTACGAAGGAAACGATGTTCGCCTATGGCTGGCGGATCGTTTTCATGACGGGAGTGATTCCGGTGTTCGTGGCGCTGTATATTCGGAAGAATCTACAGGAGTCGCCGGAATTCGAGAAGACCAAGGCATTGGGGAAGATCGAGAAATCTCCATTCTTGAGCCTGTTTAAGCCGCCGCAACTGTGGGAATTCCTGCAAGTTTTCTTTTTCATGACGGGGCTATTTCTTACCGATTACTCGGTCTATGGATTTCTTCCGAAATTACTGACTCTGGATGGGCGAGGCTTTAACACGACGACCTATAGCTTGATCTATGGCTTCGCTCTGTTTATGGCGTTTCTGGGATACAACTTCTACGGGTGGCTGTCGGATCGAACGGGGAGAAAGATTCTGACGCAGTGGTATTGCGCGTTTCTGGTCGTGTTTGGAATTCCGGTTTACTACGTTCTTTATCATGCGGCGATCGCGCGTAATCTGTGGCTGGCGGTGCTCGGAACGGTGATGGCGGCGATGCTGAAGCTGGCTTGGGGAGTGGTTCCAGCGTATCTCTGCGAGCGCTTTCCGACCCGGCGCCGCGCCGCCGGTGTAGGCTTTGGCTATTCCTCGGGAGCGTTGCTGGGCGCGGGGTTTGGCTGGTACGCGTGGTGGGCGCACAAGATACCGTTTATTGCCGCCATCGAGAAGCAGGATATGTGGCTGTCGCCATCGGTGGTTCTTACCGTGGGTGCGATCATGACGTTCGTGAGCCTGCACTTCTCACCCGAGACGAAGGACCTTCATCTGGACGAAGTGGGAGAGAGAGAACGGGCGTTTGAGGCGGCCAACGAAGCGAAGGCGAGCGCTCTGCTCGCGAGCTAGAGAGCTTTTTCGTGATGGTGTGGCGCGTGGCCTCAGAGGATACTCGTGCCCTTCCCCAAACCGGTGAGAAATAGTCTGGATGGGACGGGCAGGAATGCCCGTCACCACACGAACGCTGCCATTTGACGCTACTGCGTAGCGCTGTGATGTTGGCCAGAAACTGCGCTAACGACAGCCTGCAGCAGGTCGGGCAGCGAGGCGTCCCAGTAATCCCACGTATGTCCTCCGACCGTCTCGCGGTATTCATATGCGGCAGAGCGAGAGGACAGTTGGGCCGCGAGATCGCGATTGACGGGCAGGAAGTCGTCGGCGCTTCCACAGGCGAAGTAAATGTGGGGAAGATCTTTTAGGCTGGCACTCTGAAGCAGGGTGAATAGGTTGTTCTCCGCTCGCGTGGCGCTGCCCGATGGCCCGAAGACCTTGAGGAGTTGATCGCGGAATGCCGGCCGACGTTGGTCCAGGTCCTGGGGCGCGTCCAATGCGCCGCTGAGACTGCCGGCGAAAGCAAAATTATTGTGACCGCGAAGCGCGATTTTGAGCGATCCGTAACCTCCCATGGAGAGGCCTGCAATCGCTCTGGCGTGGTGTGAGCGCAGGGTGCGAAACTTGCCGTCAATTTCCGCCACCAGGTCTTTGGCGATGTAGTCTTCGAATTTGTCTTTGGGGTCGGTGGCTGAATTTGTATACCAGGAGTCGCCGGCATCGGGCATGACGACGATCAGCGCGTAACTCTGCGCATAGTGTTCCAAGTCTGTTTTGGTGTCCCAGTCCAGATAGTTGCCATAGAGGCCATGAAGGAGGTAGAGAACGGGGAAACGTCCGCTGCCGGCGTTATAGGCGCACGGAAGCAGAATGCGGTATTTCATTTGCCGATCGAGAGAGGGACTGTGAAATGCCGCATCTTGGATTTGAACGCAGGAGGCTGGTTGCGGTTTGCTGGAGTGAGGTGATGCTTGGTGATGAACCTGCGCGGCAGCGGTTGCGACTAGCGCCAGCAATAGACATTGAGTGAGAAAGTGTTTCATGGGTCGCCTTATTGGAGATCAAGGATTGCAGAAAGTCATCGTCCGGCCAAGCCGAGCTTTTTGAGTCCGGTGGCTGGCAGTTCCAGCTTACCGCCTTGTTGCTCCGTCACTCGGATCTTGTCCTGGGTTAGCTGAATGTCGCGGATCGAACGCCAGGACGAATTTACTTTCGAGAGAAAGAATATATAAGGGACACGCAGCTCGGATTTGGCGGGAATCCGGCGAAAGGCCGGAGTGTCGAATAACGATCCGCGGGCAAACGTCTCTTCCTTGCCAACCGGCAAGGGTGTCGAGCCGAATTCGAGTCCGCGAGCGCGGATTTTTCCATGCCAGGGCGGGCCGGACCGAGAAAGATTCTCCTCCCATAGGGTGACCCAGGGAAAGTCGGAGCGGCGAAAACAGTAGCCGAGCAAGAGGCCAAGCCTCCAGTTCAGGGCTGCGACGAATGCGAGGTCGCGTTTTGGATCGAGCAAGACGGCGGCGACCAAGCCTTTGCCGTCCCGGGCAAACGGGCGCGTAAGATTGGCGCTGCCGCCATCGATGGCCGGGGCGGCTGGCCAGGTGAATTCCTGATTATTACGGACCAGGCTTGCTCCGTCATAACCATGCGGGGAAGTGAGAGCGCGAGTTCCGGGTAAGGCGATTGAGCTTTCTTTGGGATGCAGCAAGGGCGGGCCGAGCGTGACATGCTGGGTCCAGTGAAAGAAATGGTCCTGGGCACGTTCGTTCGTGACGCGTTCCTCAACGTAGACGACGGACTCGTTACGGCGCAAACAAAGTTCGCGCTGAAATTGCAGTTTGGCTGCGGGCAAGCGAGTGGTGAGGGCAAGCCGGGCTTCCGCTGATGACTGCTGGAGAGGCTTCAGTTTCCAGTGCGAGTTTGCGGCCTCGCCGTGGAGAGCCATGCCTTGCGCGGCTTCGGCCTGCGATGGAGGTCCGAAATAGTCGAGGCAAAGGGCGTGTCCGGTGAAGGAGGAGAGAAATTGGGCTTCCGGCATGGGGCCGTATTTGCTGATCTTTCTGCGGCCCTTGGCGGTCCGAAACGGATCCGGTTCCATGGTGTCCCAAGGAGCTTCCCAGAGCGAATTGATTGGGGCGGTGCCGAGATCGAGGAGACGAAAATCGGCGATGTGGCCACCGCCGGTAAGGGTGACGAGTTGAACGACGCCATTGTGGAGAGAGTAGGCGGACCGGCCACGCCACTTTGTTTTGGCGGCTTGGGTTCTGGCGGCCAAGAGTGCCGGCGCAGGTTTTGTCATCGGTCAGGGATTTTGGGAACTATTCGCCGGCAGCAAATCCGCCAATTTGAGCGACCGTCAGGCGGAGGTATTTGTAGGGATTGACGGGAACGTCATTGATGCGGACTTCATAGTGAAGATGCGGACCGGTGGAGCGTCCGCTTTGGCCGACGTAGCCGATGGTGTCGCCGCGGTGAATGTATTGTCCGGCGGTGACGGCAAAGCTGGAAAGGTGGCCGTAGCGGGTGGAAACGCCGTGGCCGTGGTCGACCATGATGGCGCGTCCGTAGCCGCCCAGGAAGTCAGCGAAGGTGACGACGCCGTCGGCCGGAGCAATGACCGGGGTACCGACCACAGCGGAGATATCAACGCCGGAGTGGAAAGCGCCTTCTCCGTTGAACGGATCGATGCGCTCACCGAAAGAGCCGGTGACCTGGCCTTCAACGGGCCAGAGATTGGGAGCAGAGTTAGCGCGAACCCAGTCGGCGGTCGAGGAGTTGCGGGTGAGTCCCAGGGAGATGCCGACGCTGGCCGCTCCGCTGAGCGCGGTGCGCTTCAAAGCGTAGAGCTGGTCAAGCGACGAGTGCACCTGAGCCTCTTGAATCTGCTCCGTCGAGGCAACGACCATGGCCGGATTGGACTTGAGGCCATAGAGCGCGGAGACCTCGCTGGCCAGAGACCCTAACGAGGCGACTTGAATGTCGCGTTCCTGAGCAACCTGTTCCAGGCGGGAATAGTTGTCTTTGAGCTGGGCTTGCTCCGTACGAAGGCGGTTATATTGTGCAACCTTTTGCAGCATCCGCGTATAAGAGCTGGCGATACCGGTGAGGCAGAGCGCACCAATTGCGGCCCCCGCGAGGAGAACGTAGAGGTACTGGACGGGAATAGAGATTTTGCGAAGCTGTCCGGCCTCGTCGCGAGCAACGAAAAATATGTAGAAACGTTTACGCAATATAAAACTTCCGGATTAAGATTTTTCACCTCGGAATCCTGCCGGAGCGGAACAGTCATGCTCGGGGCTAGGAATCCTGATTCCACCAGTTGCTATCGATGCAAGCTGGCCACACGCACTACGGAACCAGGCAAGCCGAAATCCAATTTCGTCGCAACTGATACAGGTTGCAGCACTTGGTTCGGCAAAGGATGTATGAACGGCGAGTTAAAGGTAACAAACCTGATTCCCCCTGTCAACCTAGATACGACCCTTGGAATGGTTACCAAGGCAGCGCAATCAGACCCGCCCAACCGGGCAAATTACTTCGGTACTGAGAAGGAGAAATGGGGCGATGCCGAGTCGGCACAGCGCGGTCGCGGCGGCGGGAGCGGGGGTATATTGTTCGGTATGCCTGTCGGCGAAAAGAAGTTGATTCAGCACATCCGGCGTGCCGCTGGAGGTGGGCCCTCTTTGGTGGCTGGTATCGGCGACGACTGCGCGGTCTTGCGGGTTCCTCAGGGACACGAGTTGCTGGTGACGACCGACTTCTGTATCGAAAACGTACACTTTCGGCGAGACTGGCACGATCCGGAATGGGTGGGCAGGCGCTGCCTGACGCGCGGGTTGAGCGACATTGCGGCGATGGGAGGAGAACCGCGGGCGGCGTTTCTGTCGTTGGCGGTGGCGAGCGATGTTCCGCAGAAGTGGGTGGAACGGTTTGTGAAGGGGTTGCTGGAATTGGCCACGGAATTCAAGGTGCCGCTGGCGGGCGGGGACACGGCGCAGTCGGAACGTGGGATTCAAGCGGACATCGTGGTGGTTGGCTCGGTGCCGAAGGGGAAGGCGATATTGCGGTCGGGGGCGAAGGCGGGCGATCGAATCTACGTGACGGGCGCGCTGGGCGGGTCGGCGGCACAACTGGCCCAGTTGATGAGAACCGGACGCGTGGCGGCGCATGGTTCCGAGAACCTTCGTAGGCAGTCCTCAGGGTACAGTCGTCTGGAGGCGCGGGTAGCGGTTGGGCTGGCTCTGCGACGGCGTGGACTGGCTGCGGCGATGATTGACTTGAGCGATGGACTCTCGACCGATCTGGAACACATCTGCCAGGAAAGCCGCGTGGGCGCGGAGATCGAGGAGGAAGCGATTCCGCGAGCAAAGTTCGACAAGAAGCCGGTTGAGCTGAAGTCCGCTTTGCATGGCGGGGATGATTATGAGCTGCTGTTCACTTCGGCTGCGACGGTTCCGGCGAGAGTGGCGGGAGTTCGAGTCACGCGGATCGGGCGAATCACGAGATCCCTGGGGATGCGGCTGATTGGGGAGGATGGAAGATCGAGGCCGCTGGCGGCCGCGGGTTGGGAACACTTTCGAAGGGATTTGTGAAGTGTGATTTGTAATTTTCTCCGCCGCTTTGCGATTCGACGTTCGTAAAGGCAGGCTGATTTTGCGGCGCTTACGGCATGCATGAATGCGCGCCCCGATACGAATCGTACTTCCACCACAGGTTGCCGGACACAGAGATTCACGGAGAGACGGACCTCAACCACACTCGGCGGTGACTTTCGTTACCTGCCCGTGGTGACTGGTTGGGACTAAAGTAGCTCCATGAGAAAAGCATTTTTCCTCCTGGCGTTTTGTAGTGCATTGTTGGTCCCGGCCTTCGGGCAGGCAGCTCCGGCGAACCGGCCGGCGGATTTAAAGATCGACAACGAGTTTGTGCACGCGCAGTTTGGCAATCAGTTCACGTTGTTGCCCGACGTGCAACCGACGTTCGGCGATCTGGATGGCGACGGCGTCGAGGACGTGGTGATTGCGGCGCGTTGCAAGAATCCGATGCTCGATCAGGGGGAACATAACTACACGGTGGTCGATCCCTACTACGATTTTTTTGGCTATGGCGATCCGAAGTTGACGACCACGTTCAGCGAGGGCGATCCGACGCGACGCGGGCTAGTGGTGCTGATTGTTGAGGGTGCGGGCAAAGACGGCTGGCGCGCGGCGACTCCCAAGGCGAAGTTCGTGATGGTGAATCTGCCGTATCAAACGATCTCGGTTCGGAAGATGAAGATGAAAAAGAGAACCATCGAAGCGATCTATGTGGAAGAAGCGGGCGAGTTGGGTGACAGCTCGGCGGTGTTCTTCGATGGAAGGAAGTTCCGCTACGTGCCGATGGGCGGAAATATGCAGTAGCAGCTGTCAGCTCTCAGCTGTCAGCTTTCAGTCGGGACCTCTTTGCGGGCTGTCTTGGCGATTGGTCTGGGTGTAGTTACCTTGTAGTAAACATGAGCTGGGAATCACAAAAAAACTCGACCCCCCGGTCTTTTGGAATCATGGGGTTAGGTGGAAAAGTCTGGTTCGGTCTTTGAATCTAAAGGACTTAGAGGTAAAGTATTCCGGAATAAGGACTTAGTTCAATTAAGCTCCGGATTTCCACGGTTTTTCAAAGAAATTGCTCCGAGATTCCTCCGCATTCTTTAACTCCCAAGAATTTGATTATCAAAGAACCGACTGGAACGGGCTTGCGCCTTCGCGTGCTGCCTCTAAAGACGGCACATGTTGGCCGTGGCAATCAGACTGTGATTTTCGCGTGCCGAGGGTTGGATGTCTGTGATGGGGTGCACAGCGGATTTGTGATGAATGATTTGTTGCGACTGCGAGGCCCTAAGAGCCCAAAGCAGGGCAACGCATCCAGCGTGACGTCGATGGAAATCCGAAGATTTATGCGGCGGTAGAACTATGGTCATTCCGCGAGACATCCTCGAAGGCACTTGAGAAGATCGAAAACCATAGTGAGCATCACGGCGTTTTCAAGACCGTAGTCTTCTGCAAAATCTCAGGGTCAGCGACTGTGAGCGGAATTCATGTTTGACCCGGCATTTTGGGCGCGATAGTATCGCTGCATGGCCAAGGCTCGCTACCACTTCAATATCATGCTCCGGCCCGAACCGGAGGGCGGCTACACGGCGATGGTCCCGGCGTTGCCGGGGTGTGTAACCTACGGCCGCACTGTGGACGAAGCGCGAGATATGGTCAAAGACGCCATCTCGGGTTATATCGCCAGCCTGCGCAAGCATAAGGATCCAATTCCAACCGACGACAATACTCTGGTGGCCTCGTTGGATCTGGAGTATTCGCGTTAGACAACCCCGCGCGTTGCCCGACAAAGAGCCAGATAGTCTTGTTTCCCTCTTCTCTATGTCTGCCTACGGTTACTACTGGTTTTATTGCTTTTGTATTTGCTATAAGGGAACTGGATATGCCAAAACTTCCTACGGTTAAGCCCCGTCGAGTAGTTCAGTTCCTCGAAGAGAACGGCTTCGCTTTGGATCACACATCGGGCAGCCACTTTATTTTTTACAATCCCGTGTCGCGCCGCCGCGCCGTCGTGCCTCAGCATAATCGCGACTTGCCCAAGGGGACTCTGATGTCGTTGCTGCGAGAGGCGGGGTTTACGCGGGAAGATCTGATCGACTTTCTGGCGGGGAGATGATGCCGCGGGAACAGGGGACCTCCGCGCCGCTCGGATCTTCGATTTATCGAAGTATCCTCTTCACTCAAAATGGCAGACTGTTATCAGAGGGTCACAAGCAGGTCTTTCGCTTTGCTCAAGATGACAGAGTGCTTTAAGAGAGTGGGAGGGAGGCCTGCGCTTCGCTCGTGACGACAAGTCTAAATTGAGTGGGAGGAGTTGCCGTTCGACCCTGGTTTTGCTCCGAATAGTGGGGTGGATTCGGCATTGCGCGGATGGCTGTGGTGAAATAGAAGTAGACAACTATGACCAGTAAAGTAGTGGCATTGCGGCGCAGGCTGAAGGCGGTGGAACGGGATGTGCATGGGCTGTGGCAGATCCTGAAGGCGGTGGTGGATACGGATCATCCGCTTTTGGCGCATCTGATTCCGATACGGCGGTGCAATCTGGCTTGCACGTACTGCAATGAGTTCGACGATTTTTCCAAGCCGGTGGCTACGGACTTGATGTTGCGGCGCGTGGACCTGCTGAAGGATCTGGGCACTTCGGTGATTACGATCAGCGGGGGCGAGCCGGTGCTGCATCCGCAGCTGGACGACATTATTCATCACATGCGGCGGCGGCGGATTGTTTCGGGGCTGATCACGAACGGGTATCTGTTGACGGCGGAGCGGATTCAGCGGCTGAACCGGTCGGGGCTGGAGTGGCTGCAGATTTCGATTGATAACGTGAATCCGGATGAGGTTTCGAAGAAGAGTTTGAAAGTGCTCGACAAGAAGCTGCAGTTGCTGGCCGAGCATGCGGATTTTCACGTGAATATTAATTCGGTGGTGGGCGGAGGGGTGAGCAATCCGCAGGACGCGCTGACGATCGGGAAACGGGCACTGGAATTGGGATTCAGCTCGACGATTGGAATTATTCACGACGGGTCGGGGCAGGTGCAGCCGTTGAACGAGGAAGAGCGGCGCGTGTATCACGAGATGAAGAACCTGGAGAAGCGCAGCTTTACGCGGGTGAATGCGTTTCAGGACAACATTGCGTTGGGGCGTCCGAACCAGTGGCGATGCCGAGCGGGCGGACGCTACTTGTATATTTGCGAGGACGGGCTGGTGCATTATTGCTCGCAGCAGCGGGGGAATCCGGGGATTCCGCTGGAGAAGTATACGGTAGCGGACTTGCGGCGGGAGTTTCATACGGAGAAGAGTTGCGCTCCGCATTGCACGGTGTCGTGCGTGCACCAGGTGTCGGTGCTGGATGCATGGCGGGCTCCGCAACATGCAGCGACGGCTTCTACGGGTGGGCTGGTGCAGATTAAATAGCAGTTACCAGTTGCCAGTATCCAGAATCCTCAATCGGTAAATCCCTCTCAAAGTTCTATTTCATTCATGATTCCCCGGGCGGGGCTGCGCTGCGGTTGCGCCGCTGCGTGCCAGGCACTCCCAGGTTGGCCGGGCACTGGCTACTGGGAACTGGTTACTGCTTTTAGAACGTGGTGGCAACGGTGAAGCGGAAAGTTTTTCTGGGTTCCAGAAGCGTGTAGTTGGAGCCGAGAGTGGAGCGCGTCAAGTTATAGGTGTAGTTGGCGGCTCCGTAGTTGGAGGCGAAGGGGAACATGCTGGGTGTGAACTGGATGGGCGGCGAGGCGCTGCTATTGAGGCGCAGGGCATTGTAAGCGTAATAAATGCGGAAGGGCGCGTTGACGACGGGCAACATGGTCTGCAGCTCGATTCCGGTGGACATGCGGGGAACCCAGTTGGTTCCGGGGACGGGACTGAGAGTTGGACGGAAGGTATTGATGGTGCTTCCGCCCTGACAGGCGTATCCGGTCTCGGCATTCAGAATCGGGCAACCGAACAGGGTGCTTTTCAGGTTCTGGTATTGCACGGGGTTGATCTGCAACTGCGAGGTGCGGAGGACGGGATCGGTGCCGATGTCAATAAAGGGCGCAATGGCGACCGGGCCGGCAATGGTGATGCGGTATTCGACGTTGCCGTGAATGCTCAGGTCGCCGCCGGGAGTGACGAGTTGCTGGTAGGGAACCGGGATATTCCAGCAGTTGCTGACGCAGGATCCGTTGGCGCCCCCTTGCACGGGGAAATGAGGGTTGGCGGGAACGAAGGTTCCGTCCTGATTTCTCAGAGGCACGTTCTGAACGCTGGGCAGGTAGGCGATGGGAGAGACGGTACGGATGTCGAAGCCGCGCAGATCGTTTTCACCGCCGAGGTAAGCGCGTTCAAATGGGGGCGCGACGACTCCGCCATACCCGGTGAGAAATGAACCCTGGATGTTGTAGCCGAGAGCGTTGCGGCCGCGGCGGCTGCCATGCTTTTGCATGGGGAAAAACTGCTTGTACTGAACGATGGGGCGAATGACGTGAACCGTGCCTCCGATGCCGGCGAACTCTCCGCCGATGAACAGACTCTTGCCGGTGTGGGGGGCATAGTAATTGTCGAGCGTGTTCATGCTGAAGCTGGGAGTGATCTTGCTGGTGATGATGCCGTTGAGGGCATTGGGTCCGGTGATGTTGCGAAAGTTAAGATTTTCGAACAACAGCTTGGAGGCGTTGCTGACGGCGACGAGCGAGGAACGGTCAAAGGAGTAGCTGAGACCGACGCGCTTGAAGGAATGGTGAAGCGGATAACTCACGCTGGTAGTTGCACCGGTGCTGGATTGTGAATAGTTCTGAAGGTTCTGGAGGTAGACAGAGGGCAGATTCAGGTTCTGTCCGGTGGCGATGGCGTACTGGCGGGCCTGATCGTAGTGAGTGTTGCGAGTGTAGACGTTGATGCCGGCCTGGATGGGGCGGTCGAACAGATAAGGCTCGGTGAATCCGAAGACGAGGTCGCGCTGGCGGCTGCCAAGGCTGGCGTTGACGGAGAGGGTCTCGCCCAATCCCAGGAAATTGTTGGTGCTGTAATTGAGGCCGACGAAGGCGCCGGCGAGTCCGCTGACACCGCCTTGCAGGCCGATGCTGTTCTTGCCTTTTTCGTGCACTTTTAACGTCAGGTCGACGGTGCCATTCTTTTCGTCGAGGTGGCGTTCGGTGGTGTTGGGATCGTCCGGCTTGAGCTGATCGAAATAGCCGAGCTGGTTGAGGCGAAGCAGGCTGAGCTCCCAGAAATGGGAGTTGTAGATCTGGCCTTCTTCGAGGGCTACTTCGCGGCGAATGACTTTGTCGCGGGTGGTGGTATTGCCCTGGAACTCGATGCGGCGGACATAGAACTGCTTGCCTTCGTCGACATCGACATCGAGATTCACGATCTTCTTTTCGTCGTCGAACTTGGTATCGGGGACGGAAGTGAAGTTAATGTAGCCGGCCTCGCCGTAGGCCTTGCGAAGATTTTCGAGGCCCTTGGCGACTTTTTCGCGGCTGAAGATTTCGCCGTCCTTCATGGGGAAGAGATTGCGGAGCGCGGCGGCATTGGGGATGGCTTTATTGTTCTTGAAGGTGATGGTGCCCAGGCGGTAGCGGTCACCCTCTTCGATGGGCATGGTGATGTCGACAGATTTTCCCTGGGTGGGCTGCAGGAAGGGAATATGCGGACCTTCGTGCCCGGTGTCATGAATCTCGGTTTTGGGGTCTTCGACCAGAACTTTGAAGTAACCGCGATTCTGGTATTCGGCGCGGACGCGTTCGGTATCTTCTTCGAGCTTGGTGGCGTCGTAGGTCTTGGCAAAAATGTTTTCGAGGAAGATGGAGTGCGGGATGCCGATGGGTTTGAGGTTCTTCATGGCAGCGCGCAGGGTGCGGTCGTTGATGTGTTTGTTGCCGCGGAAACGGATGTGGCCGACTTTGACCTTCGGGCCTTCCTTGATCACGAAGGTGACGGCGACGGCGGCGGGCGGGATGGGACGGATTTCGGTGCGGATGGTGGCGAACTGACGGCCGTGTTCGGAGAGCAGTCCTTTCAGGACAACTTCGGCTTTCTTGATTTTGGTGGGGTCGTACTGGCTCTCGACGGAGAGACCGACCTTGCGGTCTTTGAAGCGGTCGAGCACGTCGCTGGTGGTGACGGCGTTGAGTCCGGTGTAGTTGATTTCGCGGATCGTGGGACGCTCTTTGAGGTAGATGTGAATGATCCAGCCCTTGGCGCTCTGCTCGCGCTCGAAGCGGATGTCCTCAAAATAACCGGTGTTCCAGAGGGCGTTGAAGTCCCGCTCGATGGCGGCGGTGTCGTAGACGTCGCCGACTTTGGTGAAGATGCGGGCTTTAACGGTGTCGGCGGGAATGCGGCGGTTGCCGTGGATCACGATGCCAACGACGAGGTCCTGCTGGGCGGCGACGGGAGCAACCATGAGCGCCAGAGCGAACAAAACGAGGAGGCGATTCCAGATGGAGCTGTGCCGCCAAACACCTGTAGTGGAAGAAGTTGGAGTCCGAGAGGTGTCTCGAAACGGGCCCACGTTGCGGCCGGAACGCGGCGCGCGCACAGAAATAGCATGATGACAGCGATGAATCGCAACCACCTCAAAAACCAGAGTTGGGAAAACGGTAATTATACGGTAGAGCGGGAGAACCGTCCAAGGCGAGGGAGCTTTCAGCTGCTGGCTTCCAGCTTCCGGCTAGAAATCAAAGGCGTAAAGCGGCTTCTTCCTTAGAATTCCTCTTGAAAAATCACGCCCGAAAAAGTTCTACCTCAACAGAGACGGAATAGAAGGTCGCCGCGTTGCCCAGGTCGGAAAGTTTTTCTGAGGTGAGGACGTTGATGTTGCCGCCGCCGGGGTTGAGACGGGCCCAGTCGAGGAGCGCGGCGACGACTCCGGGAGGCACGGAACTTTCATGTGGCCGATGATTTACTTGCGCCTGGAGGACAATCTGGCCGCGCGGGTTGAAGGCGCGGACGCGGTCGCCATGGCGAATGTTTCGGGCCTTGGCGTCGGTGGGATGGATCTCGAGATTTCCCAGGGCGGGCTCCATGTGGCGGACGGACGCGATGTTGGCGAATGAGGAGTTGAGATGATTGTCGGGCTTGCGCGCCAAGAGTTCAAGGGGAAAGCCGGGGGCTTGCGAGCCGTTGCGAGATTCAGTGGGTGGGGTGAAGGCGACGACTGGGTCCAGGCCCTGGCGCTTTAAGGATTCGCTGTAGAACTCGGCTTTGCCGCTGGGGGTGGGGAAGTTGCCTTGGGCGAATGGGAGAAAGGGAGCGGACGTTGCTGCCGAGCTTTGCTCGGCGGGACGGCCGAGGGCGGCTGTCCCTACGTGGGGCGTGGCAGCACCGTTAGGGCTTTCCAGACACAGACGGATGTGGGGTTCTTGTTCGAGGCGCTGGCGGGTGATGCCTTGCAGGCGCGGGTTGGGGGAATCGAGGGCGCGGTCGATCAGGGTGTCGACGGTTTCGCGGAAACATTCGTCTTCGAAGCCCATGCGCAGGGCCAAGGCTCGGAAAGTCTCAAGATTGGAACGGCATTCACCGAGGGGTTCGATGGCCTGGTGAGAAAGCTGGAGGTAGTAGTGGCCGTAAGCGGCCTGCAGATCTTTGTGCTCGAAAAAAGTGGTGGCGGGCAGAACGATATCGGCGTAGTCGGTGGTGTCGGTGAAGAACTGCTCGTGGACGACGGTGAAGAGATCGGGGCGAAGCAACCCGCGGATGACCTCGTTGTGATTGGGGCAGACGGCAGCGGGATTTGAACTGTAGACGAACAGCGACTGAATCGGGGGATCGGTGAGCGAGTTGAGGGCGCGTCCGAGCTGGACCATGTTGACGACGCGGGCGGGACGTCCCAGGGATTGTTCCATCAGCTCAGGCATTTTGAGGGCGGGAGTGTTGAGGCCGAAGGCTCCGCTGGTGGAGAGCTGGAGGCCGCCGCCGATTTCTTTCCATGATCCGATGAGACACGGGAGCATGGTGACGGCGCGCATGGCCATGCCGCCGCCATCGTTGCGCTGAATGCCGTAGTTGACGCGGATGACGGAGGGGCGGACGGTAGCGTATTCGCGGGCAAGTTTGCGAATGTCGTCGGCGGAGATGCCGGTGAAGCGGGCGGCGACCTCGGGAGGATACTGTTGGGCGCGGGCTTTGATTTCTTCGAAGCCGATGGTGTAACGAGAAACGTAATCGGCGTCGAAAAGATTCTCGTTGATGATGACGTGCATCATGGCGAGGGCGAGCGCGGCGTCGGTGCCGGGATTGATGGGGAGATACCAGTCCGCACATTTGGCGGTGCGGGTGCGATAAGGGTCGATGACGACAAGTTTTGCGCCTCGGCGGCGAGCTTCTTCGATGAAGGGCCAGAGATGGACGTTGTTGCCATGAATGTTGGAGGCCCAGGCGATGATGTAGCGGGAGTGGGGAAATTGTTCGGGCTCGGTGCCGAGCTTGATGCCGATGACGGATTGAAGGCCGGCTTCTCCGGCGTCGGAACAGATGGTGCGCTCGAGTTGGGAGGCGCCGAGGCGGTGAAAGAAGCGTCGGTCCATGCAGGCGCCGTTGAGGGTGCCGAGAGTGCCTCCGTAGGAATAGGGGAGGATGGCTTCGGGGCCGTGTTGGGCGATGATGCTCTTAAACTTTTGGGTGATTTCGTCGAGGGCCTCGTCCCACGAGATGCGCTCGAAGGCTTCGCGGGCGGGGGCGCCCGCGCCACACGGGCCTTTGGGACCTATGCGGCGCATGGGATAGAGGACGCGATCGGGGGAGTAGACGCGGTCGAGATATTTGGCGACCTTGGCGCAGAGGAACCCGCGGGTGACGGGATGTTTGGGATCGCCTTGAATTTTGGTGGCGCGTCCGTCGTCGATGGTGATGAGGACGCCGCAAGCGTCGGGACAATCGTGCGGACAGGCGGCGTGGACGACGCGCTTCATCGTCAGATTATACGGGCAGTTTGTGGCAATCGAGCAGTCATGGCAAATGCGAGTTCGGCCAATGGAGAGGTCTTTCGCTTCGCTCAAGATGACACTCTAAAAGTGGCGGAACATCTGAGTTGTGTAGGGAGTGTGGCTCTATGCTATGGTTCGCTTACGCCCCTTCGGAAATTTCTTTTGGAGTGATTCCCATGCGAACGGTTTTTTCTTCTTTGCTGGTGGTTCTTTGTTTGACGACGGCGGTGCGGGCGCAGGCGGGATGCAGCGGCATGAGTTTGGGCATTGGCGCGAGCTTGAACGGGTTCATTCCGTTTCCGGCGGATAATCTCTGGAACCAGAATATTGCGAACGCGCCGGTCGATCCGAACTCCGACGCTTATATCAGCTTTATTGGCGGGACTACACCGCTGCATCCGGATTTTGGGTCGGGACTCTATGGCGGGCAGTCGATTGGGATTCCTTACATCGTGGAGAGCGGATCGCCGCTGGTGGACGTCCACTTTGCGCTGTATGGGGACGAGAGCGATCCGGGGCCGATGCCGATTCCGGCGAACGCGCCGATTGAGGGCTATCCCAAGCCGGGGAATGGCGACCGGCACGTGCTGGTGCTGGATCGCGATACGTGCTGGCTATATGAGCTTTATTATTCGCATCTGCTGAAGAACGGGAACTGGAATGTTGGATCGGCAGCGATATGGGATTTGGTGAACGACGAGGAACGACCTTACACGTGGACGTCGGCGGATGCGGCGGGGCTGCCGATTTTTGCGGGGCTGGCGCGTTACGACGAAGTGGCGGCGGGAGCGATCCATCATGCGCTGCGCTTCACGCTGAAAAGCAGTCAGGCGGCGTTCACTCCTCCGGCGAGCCATTGGGCGGCGAACTCGACGAATGCGTATGCGGCGGTGATGGGGATGCGGCTGCGGTTGAAGGCCAGCTACGACATTTCGGGATTTCCTCCGCAGTCGAAGGTGATTCTGGCGGGGCTGCAGCAGTATGGAATGATTATGGCGGACAACGGGAGTTCGATTTATATCAGTGGAGATCCGGATAATCGGTGGGACAACGACGACCTGGGAGCGCTGAAAACGGTGCCGGCCTCGGCGTTTGAAGTGGTGCTGATGGATCCGATTTATAGGCAGGGAAATGTTCCGCAGGGGCCGAATCCGACGATTACGAGTTTCACGGCGAATCCGCAGACGGTGCCGGCAGGATCGCCGGTGACTTTGAGCTGGAGCGTGTCGAATGCGGAGTACAACATTGTTTCGCCGCAGGTGGGAGTGATGCGGACGGATACGGCGACGGTGGTGCCGGCGAAGACTACGACGTATACGCTGTATTCGACGAATGAGTACGGAAGGACGACGGCGACGGTGAGGGTGACGGTGAAATAGAGCGCGGTGGATGCGCGGCTACTTCACGCCTACGTAGACCCTCATCTAGATCCAGGCAACGGAAAAATGGGCTACTTAAACTCGAGGACTTCTTTTTCTTTGTTCTTGCTCATCTCTTCCATTTTTTTGATTTCGTCGTCGGTGAGCTTCTGGATTTCGTCGATGGCGCGCTTCTCGTCGTCCTCGGAGATTTTTTTGTCTTTCATGGCTTTTTTGATGGCGTCATTGCCGTCGCGGCGGACGTTGCGGATGGCGGTGCGATGCTCTTCGAGGATGCGGTGAAGGTGCTTGACCATATCCTTGCGGCGTTCTTCGGTGAGAGCGGGGACGGGGACGCGGATCATTTTGCCGTCGTTCATGGGGTTGAGGTCGAGGTCGCCGCTGCGAATGGCTTTTTCGATGGCTCCGAGTTGCGAGGTGTCGAAGGGCTGGACGGTGATCATTTGCGGCTCGGGGGCATGGATCTGGGCGACCTGGTTGAGCGGCATTTGCGTTCCGTAGTAGTCGACGGAGACGGTGTCGAGCATGTGGACGTTGGCGCGTCCGGTGCGGGTGGCGGCCATTTCGCGGCGGAAGTCTTCGACCGCTTTGTCCATGCGGGTCTTGTGTTGAGCGAAGACATCTTTCAGGGCAGGATGAGGCATTTCTCTCAGCTCCCAAACTTGGCGATGTGGAACGCTGAATTATAAACCTAGAATCGAGGTCAGAGGTTAGAGGTCAGATTGCAGAGGTAAGGCCCCTCGGGTTTTCACCTCAGCAATCTGACCTCTTACATCTGACCTTTCGCTACGCGCTGACCAGGGAGCCGATTTTCTCTCCCAGCACGACGCGGCGGATATTGCCGCGCTGGTTCAGGTTGAAAACGATGATGGGGAGATTGTTGTCTTTGCAGAGGGAGATAGCGGTCGAGTCCATGACTTTGAGGCCCTGCTTCAGCACGTCCATGTAGGTGAGGGTCTCGAACTTCTTAGCATCTTTTACCTTCATGGGGTCGGCGTCGTAGATGCCGTCGACCTTGGTGGCTTTGAGAATGGCGTCGGCCTTGATTTCCATGGCGCGCAGGGAGGCGGCGGTGTCGGTGGAGAAATAAGGGTTGCCGGTGCCTCCGGCGAAAATTACGATGCGTCCTTTTTCGAGGTGGCGGATGGCGCGGCGGCGGATGAACGGCTCGGCGACCTGGTTCATTTCGATGGCGGTCTGGACGCGGGTGTAGACATTCTGTTTTTCGAGAGCGTCCTGCAAGGCGAGGGCGTTGATGACGGTAGCGAGCATGCCCATATGGTCGGCGGAGACGCGATCCATGTTACGGGCCTGGTCGGCGACACCGCGGAAAAAGTTGCCGCCGCCGACGACGATGGCCATCTGGATATCGAGACTGTGCACGTCGGCGAGCTCGGCCGCGACTTCATGAATACGCGCGGTGTCGACGCCGAAGCCTTTGTCGGCGGCAAGAGCTTCGCCGGAGATCTTTAAGAGAATTCGTTTGAAGACGGGAGCAGACATGAAAGTTTAGTGTAGCATTCGGCCGCAGTGGCCGAGCGGACGGCGGAGGGTATTTGGAGCGATGGAGTCGATTGCAGAGCACACTCCGTCGATTGGCCGAAACTGCAGCCTTTCAAGAGAGTTGATCGGGGAAATTTTGCGGGGCACTCGGTGGCATCCCACCCTTGCGCAAAAACGCGCAAGAGCGGGTTCCACTGTGTGTTGTCTTTTACTCGGCCTTCGGTTCCGCGTCGGGCTTAGTGCTGACGAAGGCGACAGTTGCGGTGGCGTCGCCGACTTTGAAGCGGGCAAAGCGGCGGACGGCGATGTTCTCGCCGAGCTTGCCAACCTTGGCGGCGATCAGCTGCGAGATATTGATGGTCTGGTCTTTGATGAAGGGCTGCTCGAGCAGGCAAACCTCTTCATAGAACTTTTCCATCTTGCCGGCCACCATTTTTTCGACGATATTCGCGGGCTTGCCGCTGGCGGCAGCCTGCGCGCGATAGATATCTTTTTCGCGCTCGAAGGCTTCGGGCGTAACGTCTTCTTTGCGCACGAACTTCGGATCGCTGGCCGCAACGTGCATGGCGATGTCGTGGACAAGTTCCTTGAAGTCTTCGGTGCGGGCGACGAAATCGCTCTCGCAGTTAACTTCGAGGAGCACGCCAATCTTGCCGCCAGCGTGAATGTAGTAGCCAACCGAGCCTTCGCTGGTGACCCGCGTGGCTTTCTTGGCGGCGACGGAAACGCCGCGCTTGCGCAACACGACGATTGCGTCTTCCATATTGCCTTTGGCTTCGGTCAATGCCTGTTTGCAGTCCATCATGGGCGCTCCGGTCTTTTCGCGGAGTTCCTTTACTTGTGCAGCGGATATGTTTGCCATAGCAGTGCTCATTCCAACCTCGGATTCAATGTGTGAACTCAGAGTTTCAAGGAGGGATCAGTTGGAGGGCCAATCAGAGTGCCAGCAAAGATTGAAGCCTGAAAACCTTACAACCTTGAAACTTGCTCATAAAACTCGACCCGCGCCCAGTCGAACTGCGCGGGTCAGAACTGGTGATTTGCCGCTTTTAAGTCAAGCCTCTTAAGAAGCGTATCCTGCGCAATGCCGGACGTCAGGTCCGGCGATGGACTAGAAGCGACGAGTTTCGGCTTGCAGTTCGTCGACATCTTCCGTGGCGGCGGTAGGACGCTTGCGCGTGCCTTTGCCGAGCACGTCTTCCATGCGGATCTCTTCGCCTTCGGCGGGAGCGACATCGGGTGCGGCCGCTGCAGCGGCAGTTGCGCCTTCTTCGGCAGCCGCGGGGAACAGGTCTTCCGCTCCGGCGGCGCCAATCTCGGCGGCGACATGCGGTTCGGCCTCGGCCACAGCATGAATGTCGGCGATCTGCTTGTCGTCCCGCGCATGCACGCCCTCGGCGATCGACTCGGAGATTTTCGAGGTGAACAGGCGGATGGCGCGGAGCGCGTCGTCGTTGCCCGGAATCACGTAATCGACTTCGCTCGGATCGCAGTTGGTATCGACCACTGCGACGACGGGGATGCCCAGCTTGCGCGATTCCTTGACCGCAATCTGCTCTTTATTCGAATCGATCACAAAGATCGCATCGGGCAGCCGCGTCATGTTCTTGATGCCGGCGAGATTCGCCTGCAGGTGCTTGCGCTCGCGCTCGAGCTTGATGACTTCTTTCTTGGGAAGCAGATCGTAACGGCCATCGGTGGCCATTTCGTCGAGTTCCTTGAGGCGCTTGACGGATTTCTGCACGGTGACCCAGTTCGTCAGCAGTCCGCCCAGCCAGCGCTGGTTGACGTAGAACATCGAGCAACGCTGCGCTTCCTCGGCAATGGCGTCCTGCGCCTGGCGCTTGGTACCCACGAAGAGGATAATCCTGCCTTCGGCGGCCAGATCCTGGACAAACTTCGACGCCTCTTTGAACATCTTCAGCGTCTTCTGCAGATCGATAATGTAGATACCGTTGCGCTCGCCGAAGATATACTCCTTCATCTTCGGGTTCCAACGCTTGGTCTGGTGCCCGAAGTGAACGCCCGCTTCGAGCAACTCCTTCATTGTGATATTCGCCAATCAACCTCCTCAGTTGGTCTGCATCCTCGATGTCAGCTTCCAGGGGCCAGTCGCAGTTGTCAGTGAGATCCACCGAAAACTGAATGCTGGCAACCGGCAACTGCATTTCCGGATTACCATTCCCGTCCACCCCATCTCGGGGGAGGTGGGGGGAAGAATTGAACACCTAACAACAGCTGTCAGCTCTTCGCTGGCAGTTGAACCCAAACACAATGCGGCAACTTACCGCTTGCTGAACTGGAAGCGCTTGCGGGCGCCTTTTTGCCCGTACTTCTTGCGTTCCTTGGCACGCGGATCGCGCGTTACCATGCCTTCAGCTTTGAGCTTCTTGCGCAGTTCAGCGTTAAATTCCATGAGCGCCCTGGTAATGCCGAGGCGAACCGCGTCGGCTTGCCCGGCGACTCCGCCGCCGCAGACGTTGGCGAGCACGTTAAAGGTGGCGACGCTGTCGGTCGAGACCAGCGGAGATTTCGCGCTGATGCGTTGCGACGGCGTAACGAAATATTCGTCGCACGCCTTGCCGTTGACTTTGAACTCGCCCGAGCCGGGACGAAGGAAAACGCGCGCGATCGCCGCCTTGCGGCGTCCGGTTCCGTAGTATTGAACTAATTCAGCCATGTTAGCTTCAGGCTTCCAGCTGCTGGCTTCTAGCCACCTAAGGGCAAAGACAGCGCTCTCCACCAATTGACCTTTCCCAGGATCTTTCAAAAAACTAAGCAGCTTGCCCGCTAGAAGCCAGTAGCTCGTAGCCAGCAGCTTTCTTTAGGCAAACACCTTGACTTCGGGTTTTTGCGCTTCGTGCGGATGCTTGTCTCCGCGGTAAACCTTGAGCTTGGTAAACATCTGCTTGCCCATCTTGTTCTTGGGCAACATGCGGGAGACGGCGTCTTCGATGATGAGCTCGGGCTTGCGCACCAAGCGCTTCTTCATTTCTTCGCCGCGAATTCCGCCGGGATAGCCGGTGTAGTGGTGATACATCTTCTGATCGGCCTTCATGCCGGTGATCTTGATTTTTTCGGCGTTGACGACAACGACGTGATCGCCGGTATCAATAAAAGGCGTGTACTTGGGGCTTTCTTTGCCCATTAAAATGCGGGCCACTTGCGAGGCCAGACGCCCGAGCGGAAGCCCGGTGGCATCCACGACAAACCACTTACGCGCAATATCTCCCTCTTTTGGGAAATAGGTCGACATCGGAAATTCTCCCAGAGCTCAAAAGAACGTTACGAAGACCGCTGAGTGCCCTAATCTAAATGATCGATCCACGCAGAACGCGCGCTAGGTGTTCCAGGCGGGCAGCCGCAGGACTTCCAAAGACACTAAGAATAGCCCAGTCGTGCCATGCTTGTCAACGACTTGTGCCATCAAACCCGGTGGGCTTACGACCATAACTGCAGATCCACCGGCTTTGCTCACAAACTCGATCATACACGTCGAAGCGTCGGCGCGCACTCGCGGATCCCTCTTGCATAGCAAAAGCACTCCACCGCATGGTCGTTGACCATGCCTGTAGCCTGCATAAATGCATAGCAGATGGTCGATCCAACGAAGTTGAAGCCGCGTTGTTTCAGGTCTTTACTCATGGAGTCCGATTCGGGCGTGCGCGCAGGGAGCCGATCGCCCAGGCGCCAGCTGTTGATGCGCGGCTTGCCGCCGACAAACTGCCAGATGTAGGCGTCGAAGGACTTGAACTCCTTCTGTACCGCCAGAAATGCCCGTGCATTTTGGATGGCAGAGGCGACTTTGAGCCGGTTGCGGACAATCCCCTGGTCGCGCAGGAGTTGTTGCGATTTGCGGAGGCCGTAACGGGCGATCTTGTTGGCGTCGAACTTGTCGAAGGCCGAGCGGTAGTTTTCGCGCTTGCGGAGAATCGTGTCCCAACTGAGGCCGGCTTGGGCGCCCTCGAGGATGAGGAACTCGAACAGAACCTGGTCGTCGTGCTGCGGGACGCCCCATTCGCGGTCGTGGTAGGGAATGGAGAGTTCGTTGCCGGCCCAGGCGCAGCGAACCACTTCTTCGCTGGTGGTTTTTTTCATGCGGCCGGTTCGTGGGTGAGAACGCCGTCGATTTTGCGCAACTCTTCGGCGGAGAATTTCAGATTTTTAAGCGCGCGGACGTTGTCGTCCACTTGCGAAACCCGGCTCGTGCCGACGAGCGCGCTCGTGACGCGGGGATCGCGCAGCACCCATGCGATCGCCATTTCGGCCAGGGTTTGGCCGCGTTGCTTCGCGATTTCATGCAAGGCGCGGATTTTGGAGAGAGTGGCCGCGGTGAGATCTTTCTTCGGCAATGTGAAATCGCGGGCGGCACGCGAGTCGCTGGGAATGCCGTTGAGATAGCGGTCGGAGAGCAGGCCTTGCGCCAGCGGGCTAAAGACGATGGTTCCCACGCCTTCTTTTCCCAGGACGTCGAGCAGGCCGTCCTCCGGATCGCGCACGAACATGGAATATTTCGGCTGATGAATGAGGCAGGGAGTTCCGAGATCGCGCAAGATCCTGATGGCCTGGGCGGTCTGCTTGGCGTCGTAGGCTGAAATGCCGACGTAGAGGGCGCGGCCGGAGCGGACGGCAGTATCGAGGGCTCCGAGAGATTCTTCCATCGGCGTGTCGGGGTCGGGGCGGTGATGATAAAAGATATCGACGTATTCAAGGCCCATGCGCTTGAGGCTCTGATCGAGACTGGCGAGGATGTATTTGCGCGAGCCGAAGTCGCCGTAAGGGCCAGGCCACATATCCCAGCCTGCTTTGGTCGAAATGATCAACTCGTCGCGATAGGGGAGGAAATCCTTTTTGAAAATCTGGCCGAAGGTTTCTTCTGCTGATCCATAGGGAGGGCCGTAATTGTTGGCGAGATCGAAGTGGGTGATGCCGAGATCGAAGGCGCGGCGCAGCATGGCCCGGGAATTTTCGAAGTTGTCGATGGCGCCGAAGTTGTGCCAGAGTCCGAGAGAGACGGCGGGAAGCTGGATGCCGCTGCGTCCGGAGCGGCGGTAGGGCATGGAGTCGTAGCGGTGGCTCTCGGCAACGTACATGGTGGTTTTCCCTCAGCGCCTGAAGAGGCTGCAGGAAGAAGTCGTTTCGCACTTCAGCATCCCGCGAGCGGCTGGAAGCCGCTATTGATGGGGCGGCAGTTACGGCACGATTGGAAGTCGTGCCCTTCCCCAAGCCGGGCGCGAAACGGACTTTTTCCCCAAGCTGTTAAGGCGCAATCATGATAGTGCAGTTGTCGGCATGCCTGCAGGCATGTCCCGATACAAGCCCGCTTTTTGCGAGACTTGGAACCGCAGCTATTCTACGGGTTCTGCAGGTTGCCGGTCAGTCGTATCTTTCATACCGGATCGCGGTGCGATCCCAACCTTGATTCTTCAGCAAATCACGGTTCGCTGTGACCATCTTGGCGAGACCGCAAATGTAGGCGTGCATGTCGGTGCGGCCTTTTATGATTTCGGGAAGATGCTCCTGCACGTAGCCCCGAAGGCCCGTCCACTCGGATGGAGCGCGGCTCAGCGTGGGTAGAAAGTGAAAATTGGCATGCAGCGCTGCGAGTTGTTCAAATTCGTTGCGATAGTAAAGGTCTTGCTCGCGGCGAGCGCCGAAGAGTAGCCAGAATTCGCGTTCCTGATGACGTTCGCTCTCCGCCAATAGCCAGTGCAGCATGGAGCGGAAGGGCGCAATGCCGGTTCCCGTGGCAATAAAGACGGTGTCGCGGGGCGGTGGATGCAGGATGAAGTTTCCGAACGGACCTTGAAAGGCGATCTCAGCGCCGACGTCGAGGTTGCAGAGATAGTTCGACATGAATCCGTCGTGCACGCGGTTCAGGCAGAAGGCGATGTGGCCATTGGCGGAGGGAGGAGATGCGATCGAATAGGCGCGCGTCATTTCTTCGCCCTCGGGGGTGGTGGCTTTCACCGAGAGCCATTGTCCGGGAACGAAGCCGAAGTGAGACATACCGCTCACTTCGAGTTCGAGGTGCTTGGTAAACTCGGAGAGCGGAAGCGAGCGGAGCACCCGCGCGCCGAAGGTTTGAAACTGAGCCATTAATTGATTAGATGATGGAAGCCGGCGGCCGGACGCTCCCTGGTGAAGCCGCCGGCGGTTCCGCAGAATCAGCCCCAGAGTGCAGCTATGGCCGAGAGAGCCTTGCCGATCGCGACATCCGAAGGCGGATCATGGAATGATCCGTTGGCGGGACGATTTCGCCGAAAAGAAGAATTTGAGCTGCTGTGCGCGCTGAGCACAGCGAAACCGTCTCCGGGATGTGTCGCACGCATTCGGGATTGGGATTTGTCGGATGTTGAATGGAGCGAATTTCTTCGCCTGGCGGAACACCATGGAGTGCTTCCACTGGCGACGCGCAACCTGATGGAGATTCAGCCAGGGCTTCCGTCGCAGATCGAACGGTCGTTGCGATTGGCATACGATGCGAATTTGCGGCGCAGTTTGTGGTTCAGCGCCGAATTGGGGCGCATCATCGGGCACTTCGAGGAGCGAGGGCTGCGTGTGGTTCCTTATAAAGGACCTGTGCTGGCGCAGTCGGTTTATGGAGATGCGGCGCTTCGAAGTTTTTCGGATCTGGACTTTCTGATTTCTCCCGCGGATTTTGATAGGGCGAAAGAGGTTTTGGCGGAGGTGGGATATCGCCCTGGGGCGGAGCTTACTCCGGGTATCGAGCGACTGTGGTTGCGAGTAGGCTACGAGCGTTCGTTTGACGGAGCGTCGGGAAAGAACCTGGTGGAGTTGCAGTGGTCGTTGCTGCCGCACTTCTATGCGATGGATTTTCGCCTGGAGGATTGGCTAGAGCGCGCTGGACGGGTGGCCGTTGGCGGGTGCGAAGTGCCTTGCCTGGCGGCGGAAGACTCGGTGCTGGCGCTGTGCCTGCACGCGGCGAAACATCTTTGGACGCGGCTGATCTGGACTGCTGATATTGCTGAGACGTTGCATCTTCCGCACATCGACTATGCGTTGGTATCGGCGCGGGCGCGCGACATGGGGGTTGCGCGCATTCTTGGCGTGAGTTTGTGGCTGGCAAGGAACGTGCTGCATGCGGAACTTCCGGCCGATGCGGAGGGGTTGATTGCGGAGGATGCTCAGGTCAGCGTTCTGGGCGCGGAAATGGCGGAACGATTGGCGCACGGAACTCAATATGATTTCGAGTCGACAGAATACTTCCGCTTGATTTTGAAACTGCGCGAGCGACGAGGCGATCGGTGGCGATATCTGTGGCGGTTGGTGTGGACGCCGGGAGCGGGGGATGTGGCGGCAGTGCGAATGCCGGAAGGGCTGTTTCCGCTGTATCGCGTGGTGCGGATCGGGCGGCTGATCGGGAAATGTTTCTGAAGGGTGATGAGCTAAAACCGACGAGTGGGGCGAATCCTAAGAGTCGCTGTGACCACAGGCAGCTGCCGAGCAACGCTCGGCTGGGACGGGCGAGAGGGCTCGTCTGCACACCAGCTCTGGGTTAATGCAATTCGCCATCGCCGGGCGCTACGTCGGGAGTGTCAACTTTGTGGGCGACGGCGGCGTTTCCTTCGGGCGGCGGTGGCGCTTGGAATTCGCCGGGATCTTTGCCGGCCAGGGCGGCGGTCATGAATTGGATCCAGATGGGCAAGGCGGCACGCGATCCCGTTTCTTTCTCGCCCAGAGATTTTTTTTCGTCATAGCCGATCCAGACTCCGCAGGTGATGGACGGGGAAAAGCCGACAAACCAGGCGTCGGTGAAATCGTTGGTCGTGCCGGTTTTACCGGCCAGCGGATAAGGCATCTTGGCGGCGGCTACGGCTGTTCCGTGGAGCACGACTTCGCGCAGCATCGAGGTCATGATCCGCGCGGTGCGCTCGCTTACGACGTCTTTGATGTCGGAGTAATCCTCTTCGAGAATGCGGCCTTCGTAATCGGTCACCTTGGTGATGTAGCGCGGGGCGACGCGCACTCCATCGTTGGGAAACACGCTGAAGGCGGAAGTCTGCTCCAGGGGCGTGATCTCGGCCGAACCGAGCGCCACGGGCAGATAGGCGGGAATGTTGGCGGTGATGCCGAAGCGGCGCGCATATTCGATCACAGTCTTGATGCCGACGCGATCGGCGAGCTTGAGCGCGGGAATATTCCTGGACTGGGCAAGGGCGCGCCGCAGCGTGATTGTGCCCTCGAATTTCGAGTCGTAATTATGCGGAGAGTAAGCGCCGGAAGCAGTTTGAAAAGTAACGGGCGCGTCGAGAATCGTATCGTCGGGGCTTCCGCCCTGATCGATCACGGCGGTGTAGACGTAGGGCTTGAAGGACGATCCGACCTGGCGCAGAGCCTGGGTAGCGCGGTTGAACTTGGAGAGGTTGAAATCGCGGCCGCCGATCATGGCCTTGATTTCCCCGGTGGAGTTGTCGATGGCGACGAGCGCTCCTTCGGCGCCTGAATCCTGCTCGAGCGTGACGTGGGCCTTTTCGCCAGGTTCGCGGGCGAGCACCTTGATGTAGACCACGTCTCCGGGGTGGAGTGCGTCGGGTAGTTTGAGCTTGGTCCAAGCCACGTCAGCTTGCGAGAGAGTGGCGGTGCGGCGGGCGAAACGTACTTCGGCGGTGCCTGGTGAGACGGAGGTCACGAGCGCATGCATGTATCCGTTCACTTCGGGTTCGTCCTCCCAATCGGGATCGACGTATTTATCGAGTTTTTCACCCTGGGCGATCACGTTGAGGAGTTTGCCGCGCCAGCCGTGGCGGCGCTCGTAGGCGGCGAGGCCGTCGAGCAGCGCCTGGCGAGCGGCCTTCTGCAGGCTGGTATCGAGCGAGGTGTAAACGCGGAGTCCGCCTTCGTGCACTTGGTCGCTGCCATATTTGGCTTCGAGGTAGCGGCGGATTTCCTCGACATAATGAGGAGCGAGGGAATTGGGATCTCGTTGCAGATCGAGCACGATCGGTTTGCTCTTGGCATCGGCCGCTTGCGCGGCTGTGATCTTGCCATCCTCGAGCATGGCGTTGAGGACGAGGTTGCGGCGCTTGAGGGCGCGCTCGGGGTGGTTGACGGGCGAGTAATACTGCGGCGCCTTGGGAAGGCCGGCGAGCAAGGCGGCTTCTTCCAAGGTAAGGTGTTTGGCCGGTTTGCTGAAATAGTATTCCGAAGCGGCTTCATAGCCGTAAGTGCCGTGGCCTAGAAATATCTGATTGGCATAGAGGGTGAAAATCTGGGGCTTGGTGAAGCGGCGCTCGATCTGGATGGCGAGCAGGACTTCCTGCATCTTGCGATAGAAGGAGCGGTCGGGAGAGAGAAAGAGATTGCGGGCGAGCTGCATGGTGAGGGTGGAAGCGCCCTGAACCTTGCCTCCGGATTCGATGTCGCGGTAGGCCGCGCCGAGAATGCGCCGGAGGTTGACGCCCGAGTGCAGGTAGAAGTCCTTGTCTTCGATCGAGACCAGGGCGTTGCGGAGGACCTCGGGATAGTCTTCGTAACTGGCAATGACGCGGCGCTGCAGGGCAAAGGTGCCGATGACGCGGCCTTGCCCGTCGTAAAGTTCGGTGACGGAACTGGGACGGTAGCGTTCGAGTTCTTCGATCTGGGGCAGGTCGGTTGAATAGACGAGGACGAGTCCAGAGGTCGCGCCCACAAAGGCGGAAAGCAGAACCAGCAATCCGAAGAGGAAGCGACCTACGAGCGGTCTTCCGCCAATTTTGATTCTGAGCACGGGATCCTCAGCACAGAAGGTTCCAGAATTTCAACGTTGCTATGACTTGTCGCTACGATTCAATGGTAAACCAAGGGCAAGGGTTGAATGTCCGTGGAAAGGTTACCGTGGAGCGCAGAAGTTTGAGGAGAAAAAAATCGCCCGCCGCAGCGAGCGATTAAAAATCTTGAAACTCTGAAATCTAGAAATTCTCGGCCGCGGTTATCCCTTCGATTCGCGGTTCTTTAATACTTCTAAGGCTTTGTTCAGCTGTTCGTCGGGAAGGTTCTTCGGCTTCTCTTCTTTCTTGTCACCGGGCTTGGCTCCGGGAGAACCGACCACGGCGGGCTGCTCTTCTTCGTCGGGCAATCCGGCCTCGTCTTCGGTGGAATCGGCGACGAGAACATTGGGTGTGACGGAGACGTCCTGAATTGCTTTTCCGGCGGGCGAATAGTACTTGGCGACGGAAAGGATAAGGGCGGAGTTGTCGGGCATCTCGATGAGCTTTTGCACCGAACCGTCGCCGAAAGTTTTGTCTCCGACAACATCGCCGCGTGCGTTCTCAAGAATTGCCGAAGCGACAATCTCGGCTGGACCCGCCGTGCCGCGGTTGACTAGAACGGCGACGGGAAGCTTGGTGACGTCTTTGGAAGCGTCGGCGTTGAAAGCCTGCTTGGGATATTTCTGCCCCTGCAGATAAGTGATGGTGCCATGGTCGAGGAAGAGATTGGCGGTAGCGATGCCCTCAGACTCGGCGCCAGCAGCGGAGTTACGGAGGTCGAGGATCAGCTTCTTCGCTCCCTGCTTCTGGAGGTCACGAATTTTGCCGGCGACTTCCTGCGATTCACCTTCGGGGAAGGCGTCGACCTGGATGTAGCCGACGTTATCGGCGAGCATTTTTTCGCCGACTGGAGGAATGGCGACGATGTCGCGCGTGATCACGATCTTCTGGGGCTCAGCCTTGCGCGGGCGGACGACGGCGACGGAAATGGTGGTTCCGACTTCGCCCGACAGCATGCTGCGAATCTCAGCGAGCGACATGTCGTGAGTGCTTTTGCCTTCGATGGACTCGATGATGTCGGAGTTTTCGATGCCGGCTTTTTCCGCAGGACCGCCAGGAATGATCGCGACGACGTCGGCGTATCCGAAGCGCTTGGAGACGGCGGCTCCAATGTTGGCCTTGCCGTCGTTCTTGATGGCGGCCTTGTAGCGCTTGTACTCTTCGGCGGAGAGATAGCTAGAGTTGGCGTCGAGCGACTCAAGCAGGCCGTGGAGAGCGCCATCGGTGACGCCAGCGATATTGGGTTCCTCGACGTATTCCAGGCGGATGCGGGAAAGCACTTCGCTGTAGACCGAAAGCTGGCGATAGGGGCCATCGCTGGTAGAAGCGTTGACATGAACAAAACCGCCCACAATCGTGAACAGCAGAATGGCCAGGGAACTGGCAACGATGGTGACCTTCAACTTCGTCGACATAATTTGATCTTCAGTTTCTTTAAGCCTTGGGATGGTTGATCGGGCTCGCCCCGAGGAACTGTTCCGCAATTATAAACGGTTGGATGCACGGATCGGAGCGAAAGGCGGCAGATTGAAGTCGAGGGTAATGATCGGATTGGGAGGCTTGCGAGTGCCGTGGGTGAGAATCTTATGATCCTGGCGTGGTTGACTATGTGTGCGAACTGGTAATCGTTGCACAGCCTCCCACCGCTGGACTATAAGAATCATTAACTTACGATGGGTGTTGTGACATGATCGAGTGGTGAGATCAGTTACAGAGAGGGGACGAAGTTGCCGGAGCGATCTGGAAATCTCGCCGACGAGCCGTTAGCTAGCCGGCGCCCGACCAGTCACGAACGGATGACCGGATTGCCCTGGGATGCGTCGTATCACGACGGTCCCGCGCCCTGGGATATCGGCCAGCCGCAGCCAGTGGTGGTGCGGTTGGCAGTCGCCGGCGGATTCACTGGAGCGGTGCTTGATGCCGGCTGCGGGACTGGCGAGAACACTCTTCTGGTGGCGTCGCTGGGATTGTCGGCGGGATTGTCAGTTCTGGGCGTTGACGTGGCGGAAACGGCGCTGGCGATTGCGCGAAAGAAAGCCAAGGACCGTGCGGTCGCGGTTGAGTTTGCTGCGGCTGACGCGTTCCAGTTGGAGCGTTTGGGCGCAGGTTTGATACGGTGCTGGACTGCGGATTGTTCCACACTTTCGACGCCGACGAGCGAACGCGATACGTGGCGAGTCTGGCTTCGGTGACTCGGCACGGTGGAACCCTGTATGTGCTGTGCTTCAGTGACGATGGTCCTGACACGGGGCCGCACCCCGTCAGCGAGGAAGAGCTGAGAGCGGCGTTCAACTCCGGCAATGGCTGGAATGTTGCCGCCATCGAAGCGGAGGGCATTCAGACGAGATTCCACAAAGACGGCGCACCAGCGTGGTTCGCGACCATCAGGCGGGTCTAGAGGTTGCGCGCCGGTTGAATTCTCTTCGAGCGAGCTTTCTCCATTTAAAAAAATTATTCCCCGGCTTTATTTACCACCTGGTTCACCGGCTTCGATGTGCTCCCGCCGAAGTTCGAGTCGCCGCCGTACACTGCCGTGACGGACGTTTTGCCGATTTTGAGTGTTGAGGTCGTGAAGGTAGCTGTGCCACCACTCAACTTCCCGGTTCCGAGTACCGTTTTGCCCTTCATGAACGAGATGGTTTCCCCATCCGGTGGAGCGCCTTCTCCCGAGGTGACAACAGCGGTAAAGGTCACTTGTTCTTCGTAGTCGGATGGATTTGGCGAGGAAGCAATCATCGTCGCGGAGCTAAATAACTGGGCAATTTTGGAAACGAAGCCATCACCGTTCTGACAGTTTGCGTCGCCACCGCCGCAGGCTGTTTGAAAGACTCCGGGCGTCGTGGGAAAGTTCGTTGAATCAGTGAAGCCCGTAACGTAGGCGCTGCCCATGTCATCCACCGCGATGCCATATGCACCATTGCGGCCGATGCCACCGAGGTATGTGGAGTAACCCAACGCCGATCCCTTCTGGTCGAACTGCGCCACGAAGGCATCATCGCCGCTAAACGGTTGCAAAGAATGTGTGACGGGAAAGTCGGTCGAATCGGTATTCCCAGCGACGAAGGCATGGTCCAGGCTGTCTACAGCGATGGCGTAGGCACTGTCACTCCCGCTACCGCCGAAGTACGTGGAGTAAACCAACCCTGATCCATCTGCGTTGAACTGAGAGACGAAGGCGTCCAAACCTCCGCCGTTTGCTGGCTGCAACGGACGTACGGTGGGAAAGTTGGTTGACGTGGTTTGGCCAGCGACGTAAACATTGTCACGACGATCAACAGCAATCCCAGCGCCCCAGTCAATTTCGCTACCTCCAAGGTACGTGGAATAGACCAATGCTGATCCCGTGGAATTGAGTTTTGACACGAAAGCATCGTACTGTCCGCCGCCAAATGCTGGTTGCACGGGGTTCATTGTGGGAAAGTTCGTCGAAGCGGTCACACCGATCACGTAAGCGTTGCCTGCCCTATCCAATGCGATGCCGTTTCCACCATCCTCTCCACTTCCACCAAGATACGTGGAGTAAACCAGAGCAGATCCTGTTGAATTCACTTTGGATATAAAGGCGTCGATTTCGCCGCCGTAAGTCGTCTGCAAGGCACCGGGGGTAGTTGGGAAATTGGTTGAGTTAGTGGCGCCGGTGACATAAGCGTTGCCTTTGCTGTCCACTGCAATGCCATTGCCATCTGCGCTACTGCCAAGATATGTGGAATAAATCAATGCAGACCCGTTTGGAATGAGCTTCGTTACGAAGGCATCAGTTGTTGCTATGCCGCCGTTGTCAAAGGTGGTCTGAAATGCGCCGGGAGTAACGGGAAAGTCTAACGACGAGGTATTTCCTGTGACGTAGACGTTGCCCGTGTTGTCAACGGCTATGCCATAACCACTGTCACCTCCGCTACCGCCAAGGTATGTGGAGTAAACCAACGCCGACCCCGTAGGATTGAGTTTAGAGACGAAAGCATCCCCACTGCCACCGTAAACAGGTTGCGAGGCATTTAAGGTTGGAAAATCGGTTGAGTTGGTAAATCCCGTAACATAAGCGCTGCCCAAGCTATCCACGGCAATGCCTTGGCCTTGATCGGACCCGCTGCCGCCAAGGTATGTGGAATAAATTAGTGGATCGATGTACAGTGCTCGGCTTGGATCATACTTCGCCAATCTGAATCCGACGCGATTCGCATCCGTGATGTAATAATTCGCCGCAATCTCCTGCCGCGCCCCGTCCCTTTCCTGATACACGGCCGGCTTGTGCCAACGAATTTCATCGTCGCCAATTTTGAAAACGAGGTCTCCGTGGGCATCCTGAGTGATGGCTTGAGCGCCGCGCACGTCAAAGGCAATGCGATGGGGGTCTGCTCCCGGGGCCACGATGAAGTCGTATTCCAGCTGGCGCTGGTTGCCGTAGTACAGGAGGTCGATGCCGGAATAGATTCCCTGGTACTTTACTTTCGCGTATGTGGGGACGTTGGTTCGCCACTTCGCTGGATCGTTGCCGATGAAATAGTTGCTTACTCCTGCCAGTTTGTCTACTCCGATGATCTTGGCGGCAGGGTTGGCGTTGCGGAGTTTCATGTGGAGGACGCCAATCGACGCATTTTCGGTCGGTGATTGGCCGAGACGGGCGGCCCCTAAGGGGGCTTCCGGCTTCGCGGAGCTTGCGGCATCGCTGAAGCGATGCCTTGATACGAATCCCAACTGCTTTCCGCTCAACTTCTTCGCGGCCGGCGCGAGCACGGCTTCGTCTCCGGTGAGGAAAAGCGAATAGCCACTGGTTCGGGTCAGGAACTTTACTTGCGGGTCGGTCTGCCCCTGATTGGCTTCGAAGCTCAGAGGCAGCTTGCCGTAGTTTTCGTTGACGCTTGCGGCAGTGTGGGGCTGGGTCTGGGCGTTGGGCGTGGATAGTGCGGAAGCCGATCTGTTGGCCGCGAGTGGCGGATTCATAAGAGAAGTGGACTGCGCCAGCACGAGTGTGCTGAATAGGAACACAATTGCAGACAGTAGACGAAGCGAGCGCATAAGTGCCTCTGTGGGGGAAGGGGCCTGGGCGGGGATTGGTGGCGACAAACCCATAGCCAAGATTATGCCTAGGATTGTGGTCGCTGGTGCCAGTGTTGTCAACTCGAGGCTTTGGCGGGGCGCGATTATTGCGGTGGGTCGGCCAGATTCGGCTTGAAGGTGTTAAATTAGGAGATTCATGTCCGCTCCTAATTCTCTCTTTATTCGCACCGCCAAGGGTCTGGCTGCTGAACGCACTCCGGTGTGGTTTATGCGGCAGGCTGGGCGTTACATGGCGGAGTATCGGGTGATCCGCAAACAATATTCGCTGATTGAGATCTGCAAGAAGCCGGAGGTGGCGGCGCAGGTCACGATTGAAGCGGCTGAGATTCTGAAGGTGGATGCGGCGATTATTTTTGCCGATCTGCTGCTTCCGCTGGAAGTGATGGGGCTGCCTTTTCACTTTGCGGCGGGGGAGGGTCCGAAGATCGAGACGCCGGTGCGGACGGCGGAGGATATTGCGCATCTGCGCACGGATCGCGCGGCGGATCTGGGTTATGTATCCGAGGCGGTGAAGCTTGTGGTCAAGCACTTTGGCGACAAGCTGCCGGTGATTGGATTCTGCGGCGCTCCGTTTACGCTGGCGAGCTACATGATCGAAGGCGGAGGGTCGCGGAATTATATTTTCACGAAGAAGATGATGTACTCCGCGCCGGCGGCGTGGAACGAGTTGATGCAGAAACTGGTGTCGGTGACGGCGGAGTATTCGGCGGAGCAGGTGCGGGCGGGAGCGGATACGATCCAGATTTTTGACAGCTGGGTGGGCTGCCTGAGCGTGGAGGATTATCGCCGTTATGTGTTGCCGCATGTGACCGACCTGGTGAAGCGGCTGCAAAAGACGGGCGTTCCGGTGATTTATTTCGGGACCGACAGTTCGACGCTGCTGCCGTCGATGCAGGAAACGGGCGCGGAAGTGATTGGGCTGGATTGGCGGATTCCGCTGGACACGGGGTGGCAGAGCCTGGGGTTTAAGGGCGCGGTGCAGGGGAATCTTGATCCGGTGCTGCTGTTCGCGGATTGGAAAGAATTGAAAGCGCGCGCGGAAGATATTCTGCGGCGGGCGGGTGGACGCGCGGGGCACATCTTTAATCTGGGGCACGGGATTCTACCGGAGACTCCGGTGGAGAATGTGAAGGCGCTTTGCGATTTCGTGCGCGAGCACTCGGCGGACTTCAAGTTGGAGCACGCGGGCAAAGCGAAGCCGGGGTTGAAGAGATGAGTGCGTGTCCGCTGGGCCTCGGGGGCCAGTGCTACTGCGCGAATCGAGTGAGTTCGTTTGCTGGTCCGCAAGCTTCGGCAAAAACCGCGGTGCTGCTGCTGGCACATGGCAGCCCGGAAAATCCTGATCAGATTCCAGAATTTTTAGGTTATGTCACGGGCGGACGGCCTTTGCCTCCGACGGTGGTGGAGGAGATACGGCACCGCTATTCTTTGATTGGATTTTCTCCGCTCACCTGCTGGACCCTCTTACAAGCCGATCAACTTTCACAAGCGCTGCGGATGCCGGTGTTTGTTGGCATGCGGAACTGGAAGCCATTTATCGGCGACGCGGTGAAGGCGATTGCGAGCCAGGCGACCGAGCGGGTGATTGCGATCTGTTTGGCTCCGCAGAATTCGCGGACTAGCGTGGGCCTGTATCGCGGCGCGGTTGGCGGGGAGGGAACGCTTCCCTTCAAGATGGAGTTTGTCGAAGAGTGGCACGATGAGCCGCTGCTGGTGAAGGCGTTCGCGGAGAAACTGCGGTCCGGGTGGGAAAAGGCCAACGCTGAAAATGGAGCGCAGCTGCCGGTAATTTTCACGGCGCACAGCGTTCCGCAGCGGACGATTGCCGAAGGCGATCCTTACGAGCGACAGGCGAAGGAAACGGCCGAAATGGTGGCGCGAGAGGCGGGGCTGGCGGCGGGGGAGTGGAATTTTGCGTTCCAGAGCCAGGGCATGTCAGGCGGGGTGTGGATTGGACCGACGGTTGAGGACACGATCCGAGAACTGAAGGGCAAAGGACATCGCGGCGTGTTCCTGCATCCGATTGGATTTGTGTGCGATCACGTCGAAGTGCTTTACGATATCGACATTTTCTTTCACCAGTTCGCGGAGAAAGAAGGAATGCGGTTATGGCGGGCGGAATCGTTGAACGGCTCCAGAATTTTGACGGCGGCGTTGGCGGAACTGGTCGGGAGTCGAATGAAGAGGCTGGGCGTTTAGCGCAAACAAGAAGGCTGCGAGGAAATTTTCGCAGGGCGGCACTTCCGCAGCAAGGGAAGCCGCCGATGCTTGAATGGCAGTTACGGCACGAGTGCAACTCGTGCCCTTCTCCAAATCGGGGCAAGGCGAACTGAAAGCTAAGGGCTATGAAACGAATTGCAATTATCGGCGGCGGAATCTCCGGTTTGTCGGCGGCATACACGCTGGAAGAAAAACGCAAGGCGGGCGCGGCGGTTGAGTATGTTGTGTTTGAGTCGAGCCCGCGGCTGGGCGGCGTGCTGGTTACGGATCATGTTGACGGCTGCATTATCGAAGCCGGGCCGGATTCGTTTCTGACGGAGAAGCCGTGGGCTGCGGACCTTTGCCGGAAAGTGGGATTGGGCGACCAACTGATCGGGTCGAACGACTCCGAGCGCAAGACGTACATTCTGGTGAAAGACAAGCTGGTGGTGCTGCCGGATGGGCTGATGTTCATGGTGCCCACGAAAATCATTCCGACGGTGTTGTCGCGGCTGTTTTCGATGGGGACGAAATTGCGGATGGCTGCGGAGTGGTTTCATCCGCCGCACAAGGCGACGGAGGACGAAACGGTGGCGGCGATGGTCGAACGCCATTACGGTTCAGAGGTGGTGGATTTATTGGCGGATCCGCTGCTGTCGGGCGTTTATGGGGGCGAAGCCACGCAATTGAGCGTGCGGGCGGTGCTGCCTCGATTCGCTGAGATGGAAGCGAAATACGGCAGCCTGGGGCGGGCGATGCTGGCAGCGCGCACGAAGATGGCGACGGCGACGAAGGGTCCGGCGCGTCCGTTGTTCAGTTCGCTGAAGGACGGTATGCAGCAGATGATCGACGCGCTGGTGGCGCGGCTGGATGCGAAGGCACTGAAGACGTCGTCTCCGGTGCAGATGTTGACACGGCAGAGTGCGGGCAAGGGATGGACGGTTCGCGCGGCGGGCGTTGACGGAAGCGGAGAGTTCGATGCGGTGATTCTGGCAACGCCGACGCATGCGGCGGCGGCGGTGCTGCACGGCGCCGATGCGAACCTGGCTCGCGAACTGGACGAGATTAACTACAGCTCGTCGGTCACGCTAAGTCTTGGTTACGACGAGAAAGTGAGGCGGTCGCTTCCGCCGGGATTTGGATTTCTGGTGCCGCGGAGCGCGGGGCGACGCATGCTGGCGGCGACGTTTGTGCACAATAAATTTCCGCACCGCGCGCCGGAAAATCGGGCGATTGTCCGGTGCTTTCTGGGCGGAGCGCGTGACGAGGAGATTCTGCAATCGAGCGAGGATGAGATTCTAAAGATCGCTCGCGATGAACTGCGGCAGATTATTGGTCTCGATGCCGAGCCCCTGTTTGCGCGTGTGTATAAGTGGAAGTCGGCGATGGCGCAGTATTCGGTGGGGCATCTGGAGCGGTTGCAACGGATCGAATCGCTGCGGCAGAAGCATCCCGGGCTGGCGCTGGCGGGCAACGGCTATAGCGGGATTGGCGTGCCGGATTGCGTGCGTTCGGGTGCGGAAGCGGTCGGGAAAATTCTCTTAGAGCTGGGGATGGGGACGGCTTAGCGGGCGCTCGCTGGTGCGGACTGCGGTTTCAGAGCTTTCAGTTCGTTGGGATGACAACCGGTTTGCTGTAGTCAGGACGTACGCGCGATTGGCAGCGTTATGTGGCATAAGTGATGGCCGGTGTATCATCGGCTGGTTATGAAAACGGCAACGCTGTTTCTTCTTTTTCTCTCCCTTTCTTTTTGCCTAGATGTTTCCGGCTCTGCTCAGACCGCGGCAAATTCCAAAGAAGTGGAGGCGGTGTATCCGGCGGCGCACGAGTTGTATGTTGACCTGCACCAATCTCCGGAACTGTCATCGCACGAAACGCAGACGGCGGCGAAGATTGCGGCTCGTTTGCGCGCCCTGGGGTATGAGGTGACCGAGGGAGTGGGCGGGACGGGAGTGGTGGCGATTTTGAAGAACGGCGCGGGACCGACAGTGATGCTGCGGACGGAACTGGACGCGTTGCCTGTGGAAGAGAAGACCGGGCTCGCTTATGCGAGCAAGGTGCATGCGAAGGATGATGCGGGGCACGAAGTTCCGGTGATGCATGCGTGCGGCCACGATCTGCACATGGCGGCGCTGGTGGGGACGGCCGACATCATGGCGCACAGCAAACCGAGCTGGCAGGGCACGCTGATGCTGATCGCGCAGCCGGCGGAAGAGACGATTTCCGGGGCGAAGCGAATGATCGACGATGGGCTGTTCACGCGCTTCCCGAAGCCTGCGGTGGGTGTTGCACTCCATGTGGGCAACTATCTTCCTGCGGGAGAGGTGGGGATTACTCCTGGTACTTACAACACGAATGCGGACTCCCTGAAGATCACGATTTATGGCAAAGGCGGGCATGGATCGGCGCCGCATTCGACGATTGATCCGATTGTGATCGCGGCGCGAACGATACTCGCTTTGCAAGCCATCGTGTCGCGCGAGGTGAAGCCGGGAGAGATGGCGGTGGTGACGGTTGGTTACATTCGGGCAGGGACGAAAAACAACATTATTCCGGATGAAGCGGAACTTGGGCTTACGGTGCGGACATTTAAGACCGACGTGCGCAAGCAAGTTCTGGCGGCGATTGCGCGCATCACGAAGGCGGAGGCGCTGGCGGGAGGGGCGACGAAAGAGCCTTTGATCGAGCACCCGGAGTGGACCGACTCGGTGTATAACGATCCGGCGCTGGCGGAGCGGCTGCGAACGCCGCTTGAAGCCGCACTGGGCAAAGGGAACGTGATCACGACCGAGCCGATCACGCCGTCGGAGGACTACGCATTCTTCGTAGAGCAGGGTGTGCCATCGCTGTATATGAGTTTGGGAGGCGCTGATCCGCAGAAGTATGCCGAGAGCAAAAGCAACGGCGTGATGCTGCCATCGAATCACTCTCCTTATTTCGCGCCGGATGTTGATCCGGCGCTGCACACGGGGATTGAGACGGAAGTTACGGTGCTGCGATACCTGCTGAATGGGGCCGCGCGCTAGACGGCCGAAGAAAAAGCGATTCAAAGGCGGCGTTCCAGGCAGTCGGAACAAACTCGCAAAGGTCCCTCGCTTCGCTCAGGACGACTACGGCGGTAGACGAGCGGTGGCGCCAGATCAGATGACAAGGGCTGCTCTGATATCCTGAATTTTTCCCACTGCAATTTCAATGTGAGCCCATGAGCACTGCTGCATCCCCAAGTCGATGGAAGGTGATCGTTGCCTTTGCGCTGGTTTATGTGTTCTGGGGCTCGACGTATCTGGGGATTGGGATTGCGGTACAGCAGATTCCTCCGGCGATGATGTGCGGCGCGCGCTTTTCGATCGCGGGCGTTTTGATGCTGGCGTATTGCGCGCTGAGCGGAAGGCGCGTTCGTTTCTCGGCGAGGCAGCTTTTTCATCTGGCGGCGGTGGGGATTCTGCTGCTGATGGGCGGCAATCTTACTCTTTCTTATGCGGAGCAGGTTGTCCCGACGGGTTTATCGGCGCTGCTGATAGCGGTGACGCCGCTCTGGTTCCTGGTGCTCGACAGCTGGCTGCTCGGCGACCATCACATTTCGCGGCGGGGCAAAATCGGGCTGGCGATCGGAATTGTGGGCGTGGTTGTGCTCATCCTGCCTGACCTGCAGCATTCGAATTCGCTTGGGCACAGAGAACTCTGGTGGTCGCTGGCGTTGCAGGCGGGGTCGTTCAGTTGGGCGTTTGGTTCCGTGCTTTCGAAGAAATGGCAGACGGTGAAGACGGATCCGTTTGGGGCGATTGCGTGGCAGATGACGTTTGCGGGGATCGCGAATTTTATTTTTGCGCTGGTGGTGGAAAAACCGGGCGATGTTACGTGGACATTCCGGGGAGTAGCGGCGGTCCTGTACCTGGTGTTGTGCGGTTCCTGGATCGGATACACAGCTTATATCTGGCTGCTGCAGCATGTTCCGACGTCGAAGGTTTCCACTTACGCGTATGTCAATCCGGTGGTAGCGGTGTTTCTGGGATGGCTGATTCTGCACGAGCGCATTGACCGTTACATCCTGATGGGCAGTGCGATTATTGTGGCCTCGGTGGTGCTGGTGACGAGCGCGAAGGTGTCGAGCCGGGCGGCGGAGATAGCCGCGGTGGAAGCGGCGGATTGAGGGTCGAGGTCTTCGAGGCAAGAAACGTTTCATGACGGCGAGATGATGGGGAGCGACTCCATCGAAGCTGGCGTCGTGCGATGGGACTCTACCGACCGCTCGGTCGGTTTCCTTGGTATAATTCTCGGTTTCAGCCAACATAAGACTTTCAAGGAGCTACTTCGTGGCGACAGTGTTTTATCAGAACGATGCGAATCCTTCGGCCCTCAAGGGCAAAACCATTGCGGTGTTTGGATACGGGTCCCAGGGACACGCGCAAGCGCAGAACCTGCGCGACAGCGGATACGACGTCATCATCGGACTCGATCCGAGCCGCGGGTCGGCGCAGCAGGCGAAAGCAGACGGGATGACGGTGGTAGCTCCGGCGGAAGCGGCGAAGCGCGCCGATTGGATGCAGATTCTGACGCCGGACGAGACGCAAGCGGAGTTTTATGAATCGGCGATCAAGCCGCATCTGCGCAAGGGGAAGATTCTCGGGTTCTCACACGGCTTTGCGATTCACTTCAAGACGATCAAGCCGCCGAAGGATGTTGACGTGGTGATGATCGCGCCGAAAAGCCCGGGCCACCTGCTGCGGCGGGTCTACGCGCAGGGCGGAGGCGTGCCGTCGCTGCTGGCGATTCACCAGGACGCGAGCGGACGGGCTCATGAATTTGCGCTCAGCTACGCCCATGGCATTGGATCGACGCGGGCGGGAGTTCTGCAGACGACGTTCAAAGAAGAGACGGAGAGCGATTTGTTCGGCGAGCAGGCGGTGCTCTGCGGCGGGCTGACTTCGCTGATGCAGAAAGGCTTTGAGACGCTGGTGGTGGCGGGATACGCTCCCGAGATTGCGTATTTCGAGTGCGTGCACGAGATGAAGTTGATCGTGGACCTGATTTACGAAGGCGGATTGAGCCGCATGCGCTATTCGATTTCAAACACCGCCGAGTACGGCGACCTGACGCGTGGCGAAATGGTGGTGGGAGATGATACGCGCAAGGCGATGAAGAAGGTGCTGAAGCAGATCCAGAGCGGAAAATTCGCCGCAGAATGGATTAAGGAAAATAAAAAGGGCGGCAAGAAGTTTGCGAAGCTGCGCGAAGGTGCGAAGAAACACCAGATTGAAGAAGTAGGCGAGCAGTTGCGGAAGATGATGTCGTGGCTGCCTGCGGATAAGAAGAAGAGCGCGTAAGGGTAAGGCGAGCGTCTGGCTAGCTTCTGCTACTCGCCAGCAGCTAGAAGCTAGAACTGATCTCATCCATAGTCTCAGCGGAAGGCGTTGGCCCTCAGGAGCTAAAGCCCGCATTTTTCGGGCTGGTAGCGGCACGACTGAAGTCGTGCCCTTCCCAAAATCATTTATGAAACAGATCTAGTAACTTAATCTCATGGACCTTAAACATCGAAGTCGCCAAATTACGGACGGGCGCGATCAGGCTCCCGCCCGGGCCATGTACAAAGGGATCGGTTTCACGGACGCCGATCTTGCGAAGCCGCTGATCGCGGTGGCCAACACGTGGATCGAGACCATGCCGTGTAACTTTCACCTGCGGCGCTTGTCGGCGAAGGTGAAAGAGGGCATCCGCGCGGCTGGGGGAACTCCGATGGAGTTCAACACAATCGCGATCTCGGACGGCGAAACGATGGGCACCGAAGGCATGAAGGCATCACTGGTGAGCCGGGAAGTGATTGCCGATTCGATCGAACTGGTGTGCCGTGGACAGCTCTTCGATGCGGCTGTGTGTATTGTCGGTTGCGATAAGACGATCCCCGCCGCGGCGATGGCGCTGGCGCGTATGAACCTGCCGGGGCTGGTGCTTTATGGAGGGACGATCGCCCCGGGCAAGTACAAAGGCAAAGACGTAACCATTCAGGATGTGTTTGAGGCGGTGGGGGCGAATGCGGCGGGAAAGATGAGCGACGCCGATTTGCTGGCTCTGGAGAATGTAGCGTGTCCGGGAGCGGGCGCGTGCGGCGGGCAATACACGGCCAACACCATGAGCACGGTCATGGAGTTTATCGGGCTGTCGCCGATGGGGTTCAATGGCATTCCGGCGATGGACGCACGCAAAGATGAGGTTGCTTTCCGTTGCGGCGAAGTGGTGATGAATCTGCTGCAGCAAGGCATTTGTCCGAGCGACATTCTGACGCACGTGGCATTCGAGAATGCGATTGCCGGCGTGGCGACGACGGGCGGCTCGACGAACGCGGTGCTTCATCTGCTGGCGATTGCGCGAGAGATGGGGTTGCCGCTTGATATCGACGATTTTCAAAGGGTGAGCGAACGCACGCCGCTGCTGGCCGATTTGAAGCCGGCGGGAAAATACGTGGCGGCCGACGTGGATGCCGCGGGAGGAATCCAGCTCATCGCCAAACGCCTGCTCGAAGGCAAGCACGTCAATGGCTCGGCAATCACAGTGACGGGAAAAACATTTGCCGAGGAAGCCGGGAAAGCGGTAGAGACACCGGGACAAGCAGTGATTGCTCCCCTGAGTAAGCCCTTGAAGGCGACAGGCGGGTTAGTGATTCTGAAAGGCAATCTGGCTCCGGGGGGCGGAGTGGTCAAGATGAGCGGCCACGAGCGGGCGTCGCAAACCGGGCCGGCGCGCGTGTTTGATTCGGAAGAAGCCGCAATGCAGGCGGTAACCAGCAAGCAGATCAAAGCCGGAGATATCGTGGTAATCCGCTACGAGGGGCCGAAGGGCGGACCCGGGATGCGCGAGATGCTGAGCGTGACGGCCGCCATCGTGGGTGAAGGGTTAGGAGAAAGTGTAGGGCTGCTCACGGACGGACGCTTCAGCGGGGCGACTCGCGGGCTGATGGTGGGGCATGTGGCTCCAGAGGCGGCGCTGGGCGGCCCGATCGCGGCGATTCGCGAGGGCGACAAGATCACGATTGACACCAGGACCCGGAAGCTGGAACTGGAAATTTCCGACGCCGAGATCGCGCGGCGGATGGCGGAATGGAAACCTCCGGCGCCGCGGTATAAGACGGGAGTATTCGCCAAATACGCGGCGCTGGTACGGAGCGCATCCGAGGGCGCCATCACGACCCCTGTCCATCACGGCCACTCCTAAGCCAACTCTGACGAAAAATATTATTTTCGCGCGTGAGGGTTTCACCGCAAGAACGTCGCTCTTAACTAATGAGGGGCGAGTTCAGGCGGAGTTGCCGCGTTACCGCACTCTCCCCAACCAAGGGCTGAAGCCGGACCCATTCCAGGAGCAAAGCAATGCTACGCACAAAACTGTTCGCCGCCGTTTTTGCCGCTGTCATGCTGAGCGCGTCCGCCTTCGCGGTCACCTTCACGACGCTCGACAACCCCGGCGATCCTACTTTTAACCAACTGCTGGGCATCAACGATTCGGGAGTGATCGTGGGCTACTACGGCAGCGGCGCGGCTGGTCATCCGAACATGAGCTACACGATCCCGCCTCCTTATTCTTCCAACCTGTATGCTTCGGCCCAGCTTCCCGCGTCGGTGCAGACGCAGGCCACGGCCATCAACAAGAGCGGAGTGGTGGTTGGCTTCTGGTCGCCCACCAATGTCGGGAACGGAACGGACGCCTACTTCGGCTTCGGGCGGGAAGCCAACGGATTCACTTATCTCAGCATCAACAATCCGAATGTCTCCAGTTATCCCGAGGTCAATCAGATCCGGGGAATCAATGAGAGTCAACTCGTCGTCGGCTACTACAACGACCAGAATGGCGCATCCCACGGTTTTACCTATTCGCTCAAGACCGGAGTCTTCACCCCGGTTACGCTACCCGGGAACACTTCCGTCGGAGTAACCGGCATCAGCAACAACGACGAGATCTGCGGCTTTGCCATCTCTGGCACTTATATCTCCGCCTTTATTGCGAAAACCAACGGCGAGCTGCTGGCCAGCTTCGGGGTGCCGGGCAGTTCCAACACTCAGATGCTCGGCGTCAACTCCCAGGGAATCGCGGTCGGCTTCTACCTCGATCAAAACAACATTCCACATGGCATCCTCTGCAACGTGCACACGCGCTCTATCACCTATCTCGATGATCCCGAGGGCGTAAATGGCACGATGCTGAATGGCATCAATGACTCGGGCGAAATCGTTGGCTCCTACATCGACGCCGCCGGAAACAGCCACGGCGTGCTCGTCACGGGCGCGGTGGGATAGTCCGCACGCTTGCGGGGGAAAAGCTCAGGCACCCCAAACCCGGCATCCACACGCGCGTTGCGGGTTGCAGAGATCAGGCAAAGGAGTAAACTTGCTGGCGAATTATTGTTCGCCCGAGGAGACCTCCATGCGTAACCCAAAGAGAGTCCTGCTGGTTCTGCTGATGGCCGCGTGCGCGACCCTCACCTTTGCGCAAAAAAGCTCGTCGCTTTCGCAGCCGAAGTTGACGCCGCAAAGTAGCGGCACCACGGAGTTGCTGATTACGGTCAGTCCGGTGAATGCAAAAGTCGTGTGGGCAGCCGGGGCACACGGCACGTTTCTGCTGACTACCGACGGCGGCGCGACCTGGAAATCCGGCGTTGTGAAAGGCGCGGAGTGGCTGCAATTCCGTGGCGTGCGCGGTATGAGCGCGACGACCGCGTATTTGCAGTCCATTGGAAATGCGCCGGGAGATTTCCGCATTTACAAGACCGAGGATGGGGGCGCGACCTGGACGATGCAGTTCAAGAATCAGACGGTGGGCGCGTTCTACGACTGCTTTGCCTTCTGGACGCCGACGCGGGGGATCTCGCACAGCGATTCGGTGAACGGAGTCTTTCCCGACCTCCGGACCACGGATGGAACAACGTGGCAGAGCATCGCCAATAACCTGCCTCCGGCATTACCGGGCGAATTTTCGTTCGCGGCAAGCGATACGTGCGTTGCTACCCAAGGCGAAAACAACGCCTGGATCGCGACGGGGGGAGCGACGAGTGCGCGCATTCTTGCCACCACCGATGGCGGCAACACGTGGAACGCGTATGACACTCCGCTGCTGAGTTCGTCGAGCGCGGGCGCGTTTACGGTGGATTTCCGCAATCCCTTGAACGGCATTGTAGGCGGAGGCGATTTGACGCCGACTGATCCCAATAACGCGCGCACGGCGGTTTCGAGCGATGGGGGCCAAACCTGGACGTTCACGAACGCGCCGCCGGTGACTGGAGCTATTTTCGGACTCAGCTATGTACGGCAGCTTGGCTCCGGGTGCGACAAGACGTGCCAGGCGACTCTCCGTTACGTGGTGGTGACAGCCAATACGGGAGGGGCGGCATGGACTCCCGATGAAGGGACGACGTGGTACGTGCTGCCGGGGATCACTGGCGGTTGGGCGGTGGCATTTGCGGGTCCCGATGCGGGATGGCTGGTAGGGGCGGGCGGCATGATTGTGAAGATCGGATTCTGAAGAGCGGCGAAAGCTGCTAGCTGTCTTTGCGGTAGAGCAGATCACGCATCGCTCGCCGCCGGGCTTCATTCGCCTCTTTGTCAGTCTTGAGTTGGTCGGCGTCCGTGGCCCGCTTGGTGACAGGCTCGGCGTCTTCGGGTTCGCTGCAGGCGGGGCAGCGATTGGCAAAGCCCGGCTTACCCGGTTTCAGCTCGAACTCTTCTGAGCAAACCACGCAGACTCGTATAGGAAACGCCATCATTATTATGATACGACGGCGACGCGAGTTTTTTCGCACTCTCCAGTTTCGATCTTGATGCTCATTTACAAGGCAGATGCGACCTCTGGCGCAAGCCAGGGCAATCGTCCGGGGAGGCTGTTTTCAGCCTAATTTTACCGGCGACAGAATCGCATGACCCCGAATTTCCTGGAACGTCGCGCTTATTAGTGAAGGCAACAAAAACGGCCCTCAGGCAGCAGCGATGCCACGGGCCGACTGCGGGGCTTTCACATTTCTCGCGAAAGCGACTATCCAGGAGGATGTTATGTCAAGTTCAAGTTTGCCGCCGAATCAACCATCGATGCTTCGAACACAACAGGGATGGAGAAAAATGTTTGCTGGGATGCAATTGGCATCCATCTGCGCGGTAGCTTTCGCGCTGACAACAGCTTCCATCGCCCATGCGCAATGCGACCCGCCCCCCACGGGAACGATGGTCGCCTGGTATCCCTTTGATGAAACGGGAACGGGCTTTTCGGGGCCCTCCGGTAATCTGGCGACACAAAACGCGGCAGTGTGGGATTCGGCGACGCTGCCTACTCCGGTTCCGGGGGAAGTCGCCGGGGGACTGGCTTTTAACGGCAACAGCTACATTGACGCGCCGGATTCGATCGTGACCAATTTTGGTCCGGCTGGAGGCGCAACTTGCGGTGGCGGGGACTTCTCGACATGCCAGGGAGATTTTTCCATGGATGTCTGGATCAACATCCCGGCGCCAATCAATGGGGTGGTGACGATTCTCGACAAGCGGGACGGCAACCCCATCGGCTATGAATTTTACCTGTACCGCAACACGACTTACTCCAACAACACCTACATCGGGGTGCAGTTGGGCGATTCGACCGGCTATACCAATTACGAGTCGAAGCCGCAGAATATTACTCCGAATGTGTGGCATCTGCTGGCGATCACGGTTGACCGGCTGGGCAAGATCGATTGGTACCTGGACGGGGCAGCGGTGGGAACGCCGGTGCACCCGACGCAAGTGCTCAGCCTGCTGAACAACGTGCCGTTGCGCATAGGGGCGACTGGGACGGCAAATGGACCTAGCAGTTACTTCACCGGCAGCATGGACGAACTGGAACTCTTCAACCGCGTGCTCACGGCCAAGGAAGTGGCGCTTCTGTATAAGTATGGTCCCTATGGAAAATGCAAACCATAGTGGGAAAGCTGACTGACGCCCACCCGCAAGGGTGGGCGTTTTGCATCGCAACCAGAACGGGTCTCATAAACGTGACGGCCGTTCTTTCCGGGTAGTTCAACGAGCGGAACTCGTACCCTTCCCGAAGCCAAGCGTGAGCCACCTCTGGACGAATGAAGAACCAATCGTCGGGGGCTAGGCGGATTTCTGTTGCGGAGCGCCGAACGGAATCACCTTGCCCTGTTGTTCTGCTGGAACCCACTTCGTGGCTTTCTTCGTGAAACTGCTGGGCACGTAGAATTCAATGATCTTCGCCATAAATCACCTCGTTGTTCAGAATTTTGGTTTGAGAGCGAACGGCGATGAACGCGACTTTCTGAAACCTCGCTATTCATTTCTCAAGCCCCTCACTCTGTAAAGCGTCAAAAAGGCTGTCAAAATCCCCATCTGCGAGCAATTCTTCAGATCAATTCAGATGGCTGGCCAATTTGGATACGGACGACGCAGCGCCTGCGGCTTTGCGCTTCATTTAGACTGCTCTTGATCGGAGGGCAGCAAGTTATGTCGAAGGCAATCGTCCGCTTTTTGGCTATTTTGGGGGCACTGGGGTTGATCGGAATGATCATGGTGATCGTGGCGGTGATCGGCACGAAGGGGAAGGTTCCGTCGAAGACGATTCTCGAAGCCAATTTCGAGCAGGCGTTTCTCGAGGACGCGCCCGACACACCGACGGCGAAGTTGATGCTGACGGAAAAGCAAACCTTGCGCGATGTGGTGGACGCCATCGATCGGGGAGCGAGCGACGATCACGTTGTGGGCATGATTGCCAAGGTGGGCGCGGCTCCGATGGGGATGGCGCAGACGCAGGAATTGCGGGACGCGGTGCAGCGATTCCGCGCGCACAAGAAATTTGCGGTCGCCTATGCGGAAACCTTTGGGGAGTTTGGTCCGGGCAACGGCGCGTATTACCTGGCGACGGCCTTCGACCATATTTATCTGCAACCGTCGGGCGATGTGGGGCTCACCGGCATCATCCTGGAATCGCCCTTCATCAAGGGAACACTCGCCAAGCTGGGCGTAACTTTTCATGGCGATCATCGTTACGAATATAAGAATGCGCTCAACTTCTACACGGAGACGAAATACACCGATCCACACAAAGAAGCGATGACAGCGATTATGACTTCGTGGTTCAACCAGATGAAGGACGGCATCTGCCAGGCGCGGCAGATTGCGCCGGATAAGTTTCAGGCGATCGTCGATGCCGGGCCGTATCTGGGGAAAGAAGCAGTGGCGGCGAAACTGGTGGATGCGATTGCGTATCGTGACGAGGTCTATGGCGACGTAAAGAGCAAGGCGGGTGATGGAGCGGAATTGCTCTATCTGGACAAGTATCTGGAGCGAGCGGGGCGTCCGCACGAGCGGGGGAAAACAATTGCGCTGGTGTTTGGAGTGGGAGGGGTGACGCGGGGCAAGAGCGATTACGATCCGGTGGAAGGCAGCCAGACGATGGGGTCGGATACGGTGGCGGGGGCGATCCGAGCGGCGTCGGAAGATAAGGATGTGAAGGCGATCGTGTTTCGCGTGGATAGTCCGGGCGGGTCTTATGTTGCGTCCGACACGATCTGGCGCGAAGTGGTGCAAGCGCGGCAGGCGGGCAAGCCGGTGATTGTTACGATGGGAAATCTGGCGGGATCGGGCGGATATTTCGTGGCGATGGCGGCCGACAAAATTGTGGCGCAGCCGGGAACGATCACGGCCTCGATTGGAGTGCTGGGCGGAAAGATGCTGACGAGCGGGTTGTGGGATAAGGTCGGGCTGTCATGGGATGAAGTGCATCAGGGCGAGAACGCCACCATGTTTACCGGAACCCACGACTACACGCCCGCCGAATGGGGAAGGTTCCAGGCGTGGCTCGACCGCGTGTATGTGGATTTCACGAGTAAGGTTGCGGATGGGCGCAAGTTGCCGAAGGAAAAGGTTCTGGAGATTGCGAAGGGGCGAATCTGGTCGGGCGAAGATGCGAAGAAGCTTGGCCTGGTCGACGAACTGGGGGGTTACGATACGGCGCTGAAGCTGGCGAAGAAGGCGGCGGGAGTTCCCGAAGGCGATGATGTCAGGATCGTGGTGTATCCGCGACCGAAGAGCATCATTCAAAGTGTGATGGATCGGCGGGGGGCGGAGAATAGCGACAAGGAAGCGGTGGGGCAAACACTGGCGCGGATTCTGCAGGTGGTGCAGCCGGTGGCGCGGCAGCTGGATGCGGTGGGGATCAAGCCTGGTGAGGGGGAGCAGGATGATGTGCTGCGGATGAGGCGGGTAAGTGGGGGCCGGTAGTCAAGGCTTCAATGTGACTATATGACCATGGTACAATGACCATGAGAGGGCGGCATGAAAACAATGGCGGCGGGTTCTTTTAAGGCGCATTGCCTCGCGGTGATGGATGAGGTGCAGGCGAAGCGGCAGGCGATTGTGATCACCAAACGCGGCAAGCCGGTGGTGAAGCTGGTTCCGGCGGATGCGGAGAAGGACGACATTTTTGGCTTCTGTAAGGGCAAGGTGAAAATTCACGGCGATATTGTGGGGCCGATACTCACGCCCGAGGAGTGGGGAGATCTTGATTGATTCTGCTGGACACGCACGTTGTCCTTTGGCTGCTGAGCGATCCGGTGCGGTTGTCGCAGGCAGCCCACGCAGCCATCGACGAGGCCCGGCAACACGACGACGGCCTGGCCATTTGCGGGATCACTCTGCTGGAGATTGCGACTGCTAACCTGAACGGACGAATCTCCCTCGCCATGAGTTTGGAATCTTTCTTGAAAGACGTAGAAGAGCGTTTCGTGGTGCTGCCGATCAGCGCCCGCGCCTGTGCGCGCACGCTGACGTTGCCGGCGGGCTATCCGAAAGATCCGGCGGACCGGTTGATTGGGGCGACGGCGCTGGTGGAAGGGATGAGCCTGGTCACGGCGAACCGGGAGATTCGGCGGGCGAAGGTGGTCAGGACGATTTGGTGATGACCGCCAGTACTCAGCGCCCCCGGACTGCAGGCATGACGAAATGAAACCTTGTTTGCAACAGGTATGATTATGAGTGAGGGATAGAGTCAATTGGCTGTCGATTGGAACAGAGTCAATTCGGCTATGGAACAGAGCCGCGGCGGTAATCATCTGCAAGCCATCGCAATACTCTCTGCTCTTTTATCAGATTGTGATTCCAACAGGGATCGAGCGGCGATCCTGCTGGGCCAGTCGAGTTGTTACTCCCGACTGCAAAACATTGCGAAATCACGGGAACTGCTGGAAGCGGCGAGGATGTGTGCGATCGAGCACCGAGACATCCTGTCACAGGTTGAGATGTCCGAAGGGTCGCTTCTTTCACTAAAACACCAGCACGAGGCGGCATGCGAAAAATTCGTCCACGTAAAGGCAGAATACAGTGATCCGCTTGCCAAGCCCGAGAACGACGATTTCGAACTGGAACTGGATTCGCGTCTGGCATGTTCTCTCGTAGACGCGGGCAAGTACAGCGAGGCCATCCAACTGTTTCAAGAACTTTTCAAACGCGACAATCTGGAAGATAAACAGCGACTCCAACTCTTTTTTGGCGCGGCCTTGCTCCGAGCCGGGAAGCCCTCGGAAGCGAAGCCCCACCTGTTCGAGGCGCTGACGGGGAGCGACCCCGAATTGGCGCAATCTGCGTCGGATTACCTGTCGGGAAGCGGAAAAGCACAATAGATCTTTGGTCTTGCGCCAGTGGGACTGATCACGGTTGTTGTAACATCGCCGCTTCGCTCGTTGAACACGCAGTCGTTGTTGCTGTCAGCTAGCGGATTGGAGCGAATCTCTACTCCACGGTCACCGACTTTGCCAGATTGCGCGGTTGATCGACGTCGCAGCCGCGGCGGACGGCGATGTGATAGGCGAGGAGTTGGAGGGGGACGATCTCCAGAATCGCGGAGAGTTCTTCGGGCGCGGGCGGGACGAAGAGGACGTGATCGGCTTCTTCGGCGATTTCTTTGTCGCCTTCGGTGGCGAGGGCGATGACGATGCCGGAGCGGGCTTTTACTTCTTTCAGGTTCGACATCGTTTTTTCGTAGCGAGTCATCGACTGCGGGCTGTTGACGTCGCGGGTAGCGATGATGACCACGGGTAGATTCTCGTCGATCAAGGCGTTGGGGCCGTGCTTCATTTCTCCGGCGGGATAGCCTTCGGCGTGGATGTAGGAAATTTCCTTGAGCTTGAGGGCGCCTTCGAGGGCGATGGGATAGTGGATGCCGCGTCCCAGGAAAAGAAAATCCTGCGCGCGGACATAAGTCTTCGCCAATTCTTCGCAAGCTTCGTCGTGGGTGAGAATCTGTTCTAACTTACCGGGAATGTGAGTAAGTTCCTGCACGGCAGCTTTGGCTTGTTCGGGAGTTATGGTGCCGCGCGCTTGCGCGAGATATAAGGCGAATAAGTAGAGAGCAGTAAGTTGTCCGGTAAAGGCCTTGGTCGAAGCGACACCGATTTCCGGTCCGGCATGGGTGTAGACGGTTCCGACGGCCTCGCGCGTGATCATGGAGCCGACGACATTGCAGATGGCGAGAGTCTTCGAGCCTTTGGCCTTGGCCTCGCGCTGGGCGGCGATGGTGTCGGCGGTTTCGCCGGATTGTGAAATGAGCATCGTCATGGTGTCGGGCCCGAGGATGGGGTCGCGATAGCGCCATTCGCTGGCGTAATCGACTTCAACGGGAACCCGGGCCAGATTTTCGATCATGAATTTTCCGGCGAGTCCGGCGTGCCAACTGGTGCCGCAGGCGGCGATATTGATTTTCTTGAGCGCTTTAAATTCGGCTTCACTGACATGCATTTCGTCGAGGAATACATGTCCGGTATCCTGCGAGACGCGGCCGAGAGTGGTGTCGCGGACGGTGCGCGGCTGCTCATAGATTTCCTTGAGCATGAAGTGCTTGAAGCCGCCTTTTTCCGCCATGATGGGGTCCCAGGTAATGCGCTGGGCTTTGCGCTCGAGCGGCTTGCCGTCGAAATCGGTGACTTTGACTCCGTCTTGTGTAATGACGGCGAGATCGCCATCGGCGAGAAAGAAAAGGTCGCGAGTGTGATCGAGAAGGGCGGGCACGTCGGAGGCTACGAAGTATTCGTCTTTGCCGAGGCCAATGACGGCGGGCGGTCCGTTGCGGGCGGCGACTATCTTATTGGGCTCGTCGATGGAGATCACGACGAGCGCGAAAACTCCGGTAAGTTCTTTGACGGCCTGGCGCACGGCTTCTTCCAAGGACGGCCGCTGGCCGTTGCCGGATTGCGGGTAGTGCTTCTCGACCAAGTGGGCGATGATTTCGGTGTCGGTTTCGGTGGTGAACTTGTGGCCCTCGGCGATCAGTTTTTTCTTGAGCGAGAGATAGTTCTCAACGATGCCATTGTGCACGACGACGATTGTGCCGGTGCAATCGCGATGGGGATGGGCATTTTCCTCGGTGGGGCGGCCATGAGTGGCCCAGCGGGTGTGTCCGATGCCGTAGGTGCCGTCGAGGGGCTTGAGGCGGATGACCTCTTCGAGGTTACGCAGTTTGCCCTCGGCACGGCGAATCTGAAGGCCGGCGCCGTTGCCAGCCACGGCGATTCCGGCGGAATCGTAGCCGCGGTATTCGAGCTTTCGCAAACCTTCGATGATGACGGGGACGACCTGCTTCTTACCGACATAGCCCACAATGCCGCACATGGATAATTTGCTCCTTGATTTATCTATCGGTGGGGGAACCGGTGATGGTTAGCGCAGCCCCTGAAGGGACGTTAATTTCATGACCTGCAGCATCGCTACACCGATGCCAGGGAACAAACCTGACGCGTCTTCTAACTAGAGGCGCTACTCTTCGAGGGAGAAGCGATACTCTTCAATCACAGGGTTGGTCAGAACTTCGCGCGCAATCCGCTCGACTTCGGCGTGCGCGTCTTCCTTGGAAATGCCGTTATTCAGGGTAATTTCGAAATACTTCCCCTGCCGTACATCATGCAAACTCTTATAGCCGATCTTGGTAAGGGCGCCGTGGATGGTTTTGCCCTGCGGATCCAGAACGCTCTTTTTCAACGAAACGTAGACGTAAGCTTTCATCAACTTACCGATTATACGTCACGTAGCCGGGAACCGAACCGTGGTTTTCGTTATAGGGGGTATGCGAACGGACCACTCACTTTGGTGACGGTGGATTTGTAACTGATTGGAGAGAAGACAGTTGACTTTCCAGCTCGGCGAGTGCTTGCTCCAACATCTGGCGGTGACCGGGCTTGCTGGCTAATTTGAGCTGTTGGAGGAGCCGCTGGCGGGAAAGAAGGAGGCCCTGGCGTATGCGGTTGAGTTTCTGCTCGGCAGGCGAAAGGGGCGCGCGGATGGAATGGGTCGGCTCCGACCGCTCCTGCTGTTGCTGTTCGACGGATTTACTTTCCCAGCCGCGTGCCATCGGAGTATTTATGGTACTCGCCGAAGGCGACCGTTCAAAGCTCGGGACTTCCACTGAGAGGGGCTAGCGGCTGAGGTAAGCCAAAGCCTCCGCGAGACTGAGTTTGTATGAGGCCTCGTTAAGCGCTCTCGGAGCTTGCCAAGCCACGGTTAGCGGATGAAAAACCGCCGAGCCGGAACAGCGTCTGCGAAGTTCTCTCGTATTGATCCAAGAAAGCGGGCAGGGACCGGCTTTGCAGATCGGGTAAGGCGACTTCGGTGAGCAGGCGGACGCCGACCTGGATGGTGTGCAGGCGGAGCCGGAAAGCATTTTCGGCAACCTGGGCGCCAGAGGCCGCGATCCTGGGATCGGGGCTGCGTTGGGCCGCCTGAGCCACGGTGGCGAGAGCCGCCGCAGCTTTGCCTGCTTCCCAGGCATAGATGAACGCTGCCCAGGCGCGCTGGCGCTTAATCTCGCGAAACTTGCTGGGGGCCAGGTTGCTGCGAAGGAATTGCTCTTCGCTGGAGTCGACGAGGTTTCTGAAAGCGTCAATGTCGAGAGAGCGGAAGGCCGCGACGGCTTTTTCCAAGTCGGTCTGCTTCAAGGTGGCGGGGCGAGTGAGGCCGCCGATGGCGACATACACCAAGATGCCGAGCGCAACGAAGGCAACGGCGACAAGAGCCCAAGCAGCGACTAATCCCTGAGCAAGCGTTGAAATTCCGTATTCCATGTCTCCACCTCATCATGGGGTACAACTTCGAGGGCCGCAGGTTTAGCCTCGGGGACAAGTAAGTAGGCTATCCAGATTGAAACGCAAACAAGATAAGTTCCGGTGATCATCAGATTCAGGAATTCGGCGCCGGAGGTGCTGGTGAACTCCGCGCGCAGAGCCGAGAAGGCAAGGTCGACGCTGGTAAGGATGCCGAGGCCGAGAGCGATTCCGAATGCGGGGCGGCGCCAGGATAGACCTAAGAAGCGAGAGAAGAGCAGCAACGCGAGAAGCAAGCCAGATTGGACGATGGCGGCGCCGCGGTTGACGATGAATATGCCGGCATACCAGCGGTCGCTGTCTCCGGGTGCAAAGACGGCAAGCACAACCCCGATGACCAGCAGCAAGCCTGTGATCGTTTGCAGCGAGCGGTGGGCCGACACCTTCAGAAACTGGGATTCACGAAACAAGTCTTTGGAAACCTCGTTAATCACTCCGAAACGCAGAGTGATGCTCAACAAAAGGGTGACGCAATAAGCATAGATATACGGCTTGCTGGTAACGCCGAAGGCGGAATACAGAGCAAAGAGCGGAATGAACTCAACAATTTCGTAACACACATAGACGAAGAATACGGGGAACTGGCGGAACAAACGACGGTGATACAAAAATATCGCCAGCACTCCCAGAAGGGCGTGCGGCGAGATCCACAAAACAAGCGATAGGAGCTTGGGCCAACTCGGGGGGAGCATTCAGAGCACTATATTCCTGACCTAGCTGCTTTTTCAACAAGAAACACGGTCCCCCGGCCGCACGTTTATTTAAGCGCAGTGGAGACGGCTGGAGGGCGACTCGTGAGGGCAGGTGTCTTTTCGGAATTCGTAAATTTCAGAGAGCGAAGGGGCTTGTCCGGATTTTGGAGCTAATATCGCGTTGGCATCCAGATCGTTCGTACCCCCGCGAATCTCGGTTGCGTCACTGAAGAAAGCTGAAGAAAGATCGTGCGGCGAGGCTCTGGGAAGAGAACCTCGCCGCAAATCGTTGCTTAGTTGAGGGACGGGCCGCCGCAATGCAGTGGAGTGCAGACGGTAGGCGCGGGATTGCCATCGGCCATACTGGGAAGGGTGGCGGTTGTAAGGAATAGGGCGATCGCAGCTACAGCCAGCAGAACTCGTTTCACGGTTGGTCTCCTAGGCGAAAGTGATTCGCACCGTGATACAGTGCCAGCCGTGTCGAAATTTCAGACGATTAATGTGATGTTGATATTTTTTTGGAAATCGTAAATTCGATGAGACTAAAATCCGCTCGCGAAGACTTTGAAGGGAACACGCTGAGTGCGGTGACAGGACCCTTACGCCGCCTAGAGTACGTGGGCAAATTGCACGATGGCAATGGCACGTATGGGCATTGGGGACTAGCTAAAGTGTACGGCGTAGCCACGGCGCGAAGCGCGATCGATGCATCGCACCGGGTGGTATTGTCAGAAGTTTTGAAAAGGCCTTTAGCTGCGCTGCTGGAGGAGTTAGGGACCTGCACGGGCGAGTCTATGACGGAGCAGGAGTTTTTAGTTTCGCTGGGGCAATTCCCGCCTAAGCCCCTTTCCGCAGCTGCTCGGGCGCATCTGAAGTCAGTGTTGAGCGCACTTTCGGGGCTGGTGGAGAGTCCGAATATTGCCAATCTCCGAGGCGCATCGCCACGCCGACAACCTGGCCAAGAATCTCGGCCTCCTGCGGATATCTAAGAACGCGCACGGCGGCGGGAGATAAGGGATGAGGTTGCAGAACAATCGACTCGCCCTTTCTCGAACACCAGCAACAGGTAAAGCCGTCGCGCATTTCGACAAAGTAGATCGGGCGTTCGTATTCTGAACGCCAGGCGCCCTCCTCCACCTTGTTTCGAGTCTCGTCCACCTGGACAAAGCTGCCGGGAGGAAGGATGGGGTGCATGGTGAAGTCTTCCAATCCAATATAGCCGTAAGTGAAGCGATCATCGGCAAACAGTTCGAGGTAGGCCATGGGAACGGTGCCCCATTGCTGGATGGCGCGCTTCATATCGGTGGTTTTCTGGAGGGAAAATCCGGGGTCGAGCTTGGTGGGTATCTTGACATGGGAGATGTTGCTCGACGCTTCGGTTACGTGAGACTTCTGGGGGTGAGCGAAGGCGACGTCCGCGGAGATGCCATCCAGTTCGAGGCCATAGAAGGAGAGTAACTCGCGGTATTCTCGCCGATAGATGGCAGCAAACGAATAGAGGCGGAAAATGCTGGGCGTAATACCTTTGGTTTCGATATCGGAAAGGCGGCTGGGAGGAATCGAGAATTCCTCGTTCTCGAATCGCTGAGCAATCTGATTGCTGGCCAGTTCGACATCCCGCATGCGGTATCCGAGATTTTCCCGCAATGCCCGCAGTTTCTGTCCACCATTCAGTTGCACGGTTGTGCTCCCAGGGACCATTCTACCCCGGGTCCGCAAGCAGAGAAACAATTGCTTTCATGAATTTTTCGGATTTCGGAACGTGAAAACCCGCATGGGCGGGGCGTGTTTGTTGATCGGGGATTTTGCGGAGCATCGCTGTGCACGCTACCGGGGCGGTTCCATCGAGGCGTCTGTTCGGTTTTCGTAACAGGATAATTTGTGAGCTTGCAGATGACCCGAGGTTGGAGTAGAAAAACGTTGTTTCCGGGAGTGATCCGGGAACAATGTCGCAGAACCTGAAGTGGAGCCCCGTCGGGCAAAAGAATAAAGAGTGGCTTCCAGTGCAGGAGCCAACGCCTGCGGCATCATCCGAACTGCAGTCTCGCAGCCTGGCAGGCTGCGAAGGCGGGCAGTTCCTGCTCAATATACAAATTGGCCGACATTCAGCACGTGGCGAGTGCAGGGGGTGTACTGCGTGGCAGGAGAGAGCGCCGCACGAGACCGAGGTGGTTCGCCGGAACGATCGCGGTACCGGGTTTTGCTCGAAGTTACCGACATTGTGCAGCATGCAAAGAGCTTGCCCGAAGCCTTCCGGGATTTAGCGCTGCCGGTGCTGGACCTGACCGGATGCGAATTTCTGAATATGTCGCTGCACGACCCGAAGCAGAATTGCATGCGCACCCGCTACTGGACGAAAAATCGGGAGACCGGGGAGATGCACCATTTCTCGGTGGATGAAGCGGCGTGCGGGTGGTCGTGGAAATATCAGGAGCCAATCGCGATTCCCGATACCGAACGGGAGGAAAGGTTTGCGAATTGTGCGCACGAGTTACTTGATCGCGGCGTGCGTTCTTATACCGCCCTGCCCATGAGCACGCCGTCGCGTCATTTTGGCTCGGTGGGTTTGGGGAAAAACGTGGCTGAAGTCATCAGCGACGACGATTTGGAATTCCTGTCGCGGATTGCGTCGATGGGAGCCGACGTGCTGGAGAAGGAACGGGCCAACGATGCCTTGCTGGAGCAGCAGAGCCTGCTGGCCATCAGCCGCGAGTTGAGTTCCAACCTGGATTTAGAAAAACTGCTACCGGTTATTCTTTCGAGCCTGAGGAGCATCGCGCGCTACGAATTGAGCGTCCTCGCGCTGTTGGATGAGGATGGAAAGAGTGTGCGCATCTTTGGGAGTGGCAAGGAATGGGAACCCTTCATCGACCCCGGAACCGTGGTTCGGCTCGAAGATGCGCTCTCGGGCTGGACGATTCGGAACCGAACCGTCCGGTTCTTTACGGCGGACGAACTGCGCGACTCGAAAGCGCTGCTAGCGAAAGCGATGGTTGGATTCGGAGTGCGATCGGTGTGCAGTGTACCGCTGGTTGCGGGAAATCGGGTGTGGGGAGCGCTGAATGCGAGCGCACTGACAGAGAACGTTTTTGGCGCGTGCGAGGTCGAATATCTGGAGCAAGTGGCTGGCCTGATTGCGATTGCGATCCAGAATGCGCACGCCTATCGGCAGATCGAACGATTGAAGGACCGGTTGGACCAGGAGAAACGTTACCTCGAAAATGAGGTGATCAGCGCCAACAAACTCCACGACATTGTTGGCACCAGCCCGGTGCTGCAACGAGTGCTGGAATACGCCGCGATTGTTGCCGATACGGATTCGACGGTGCTGATTACCGGGGAAACGGGGACGGGCAAGGAGCGCATCGCCCGCATGATTCATGGCATGAGCCGGCGCCGAGACCGCAGCTTCATCAAAGTGAACTGCGCGGCGATTCCCACGGGCCTGCTGGAAAGCGAACTGTTCGGGCACGAGCGAGGGGCGTTTACGGGGGCCATCAACCAGAAGCTGGGCCGACTGGAATTGGCGGATCAAGCGACCTTGCTGCTGGATGAGATTGGAGAAATTCCGCTGGAGTTGCAGTCGAAATTGCTGCGAGTTCTGCAGGACCAGGAATTCGAGCGACTCGGGGGCACGAAGACGATTCGAGTGGACGTGCGGCTGATTGCCGCCACGAATCGCGACCTGCTGCGAGCGGTGGAAGATAAGGAGTTTCGCAGCGACTTGTTTTACCGTCTGCACGTATTTCCGTTGCATCTGCCGGCGTTGCGGGAACGGCGGGAAGACATTCCGGCGCTGATCCGCCATTTCGTCGAGAAATGCGCCGTGCGTTTGCACAAACGGATTGATGTGGTTCCGGACGCGGCGGTGGAAGCCATGATGAACTGGAGTTGGCCGGGAAACATCCGGGAGCTGGAGAATTTTATCGAGCGCTCGATAATTCTGTCGGAGGGGAACCGACTGACGCCGCCGCTCGGAGAGTTGCGAAGGCAGATCCCGCGGGAAGCGTCAGAGTCCGAGGCTACGCTGCGCGACTGGGAACGAGAGCACATTATTGAAGTTCTGCGGCAGACGCGGGGCACGCTGTCGGGTCCGTCGGGGGCGGCGGCGCGATTGGGCCTGAAGCGAACGACGCTGCAATACAAGATGCAGCGGCTGGGAATCTTGCGCACAGACTATTTGAATTCGGCTTCATAGCAGCTGCCTTGGATTGATGGGCGACCGGAGAATTTGCGGGATCTGCTGGGCTGCATGCTTGCCAGGCTAGGACGCGCCTGGCCTCTTCTTTCAGAAAAATCTCTGACGACAGCTGACGCCGCGATTGCCGGAATGTCGGCACGCGGGGCCAGTGCTTTGGCGATATCTTCGGCACTGCGTTCATCTTTTCCCTGCAAGCAATTTAGAGCCAGCAACTTGGCCGCGCGAGCGGGTTTGGCCGCCGAGGTGCAATCAGTCCGATCGGGCGCATACCCGCTTCTCCCGCGGTAGATTCTGCCGGCCCGGCATTTTTGATTCGCAGGAGTTCGCGATGGGTGTGTCAAGACGTTTAGTAGTTCCGAGTGACTGTCAGAGTTGCACGCTCAAAGGGACAAGCGATTTTTGCCATCTGCCGAAGCCGCTGCTGAACGAATTCAGCGCGATCGGGCACATGACGTTCTATGCGGCCAATGCCACCTTGATTACGAGGGGGCAAATTGCGCGGGGCGTGTACATTGCGTGCTCGGGACGCTCGAAGCTCTCGGTGGAGGCTCGCGACGGCAAGACGATCATCCTGAAAATTGCCGGCGACCGGCAGTTATTGGGATTGAGTTCGGTGGTCTCAGGCCTGCCGTCGCTGGTCACCATCACCACGATTGAACTGAGCCAGATCAAGTTCATCGAAAGGGACAGCTTCTTGCGGCTATTGGAGAGGAACAGCCAAGCGGCGCTGGCATGTGCCACGCAGATTGCGCGCGAGGTTACGACTTCGTTCGACGATGTGCACGATCTGCTGCTCGCTCGCAGTTCGACGGAAAAGCTGGCGCGGCTGCTGCTTTCCTGGGTCGATGGGGAGCCTCGCAACCGCGAGCTGCGCGTGGCCACAGAATTCACGCACGAAGAGATGGCACAAATGATCGGGTCGTCGCGAGAGACGGTGACCCGGCTCCTCAGCGAAATGAAACGGAAAGATTTGATTCGCCGGGAAGGGGCAACCCTGGTGATTCCCAACCGCATAGCGCTACAAGCGATTGCCTCCTGAAAACATCCCTCCCCCAGGGCGGACCACCGGTAAGCTTCGCGTCCGCCCTTTTTTTGAAGAATGGGAAACCGGGAACTGGCTTTTAGAGGTTGAACAGTTCTCGAAGGCGGCGGGTTTGCGCGCGACTCACAGGAATTTCGGTCTGTTTTTTATCATCCATGCGCAATTGATAGGAACTCTTGAACCAGGGCACGACTTCGCGAATGTGATTGATATTCACTAAAAACGAACGGTGCGCCCGCCAGAACAGGTTGGGATCGAGGCTTTCAAAGAGTTCTTCCAGGGTGCGGCAGTTCGACTGGCCTTCCATGCCGGCGTGGCCGCTGGTGGCGACGGTAATCACGCCATCGTCGATAGTGGCATAGCAGATATCCTTGGCATCGGTCAGGAACAAGCGGCCGGCAGCCTTGATCAGAATCTTGGCGGTCTGCGGCTTTTGCGATTCCAGCATACGGACAAGGGTTTCAAATTTCTCTTCCGGGCCGGCGCCGGCATCAATTTTTGCCCGGGCCTTCTCGATCGACTGAGCCACGCGCTTCTTATCGAACGGCTTGAGAATGTAGTCGACCGCGTTCACCTCGAAGGCTTTCACCGCGTATTGATCGAAGGCGGTGGCGAAGACGATCTTGGGGAGGGGAACCTTGCGGTCGAGCAACTTCTTGATGACGCCAAAACCATCGAGGCCGGGCATCTGCACGTCGAGAAAAACCACGTCGGGATTATGTTCGCGGATGAGGTTGATGGCTTCAAGACCGTTTTTGCCCTGGGCGACAACGTTCACGTCGTCGAGGTTCTTGAGCAGGTAGGCAAGTTCATCGCGCGCCAGTTGTTCATCATCGACGATCACGGCGGAGAGGGGCATAGGTTTACGAGCCGACCCGGCGATACCGGAAGTTGCGGCGGCGAGTGCCATATCCTTCCTTTGAGTATAGCGATCACGGCAGGCGCACCGCCAGTGTGGCGACCTCGACTAACAGGATTCAAGGGCGAGCGCCATGCCCATGCCGCCGCTCACGCACAGAGTGGCCAGGCCGCGGCGCGCCTTTCGCTTGAGCATTTCGTGGAGCAGCGTTACGGTGATGCGGGTTCCGGTGCAGCCGATGGGATGGCCGAGAGCGATGGCGCCTCCATTGACATTGAGCTTTTCGCGATCGAAGCGCAATTCGCGATCGCAGGCGAGCACCTGGGCGGCAAAGGCCTCGTTGAGTTCGATCAGGTCGAAATCGCTGAGGCTGAGGCCGTGTTTCTGTTCGAGCTTGCGGATGGCCGGAACCGGGCCGATTCCCATAACGCGAGGATCGACGCCCGCGGAAGTTACGGTGAGGATTCGCGCCAGCGGCTTGAGATTATGCTGCTGAACGAACGCTGCGCTGGCGAGCACGAGAGCAGCCGCGCCATCGGTGATGCCCGAAGAGTTTCCGGCGGTGATGGTGCCGCTACTTGTTCCGGCCTTGGAGAAGACCGGAGTCAGCTTGGCCATTTTCTCGAGCGTGGCATCGAGAAACAAGTGCTCGTCCCGGGCAAAGACGGTTGAGCCCTTCTTCCCTTCGAGGGTGACGGGAACAATCTCGGCATCGAAGCGTCCGCTGGATTGCGCAGCGGCGGCGCGCTGCTGCGAGACGAGGGCGAATTGATCCTGTTCCTGGCGGGAAACTTTGTATGTTTCGGCGAGAATTTCGGCGGTTTCGCCCATTAACATTTTCGCGAGCGGACAAAAGAATCCATCGCGGACCATGCCATCGACGAGTTCCTGATTGCCGAGGCGATATCCCCAGCGCGCGCCGTCGAGATAATAAGGAAGGCGCGACATCGATTCAGTGCCGCCCGCGAGCACGCAATCGAGGTTGCCGAGGGCAATCTCCTGGAAGGCAAGCGCGATCGACTTGATGCCCGACGCGCACGCCTTATTCACGGTATAGGCAGGAACCTCCTGCGGAATGCCGCTGCGAATGGAAATCTGGCGAGCGGGATTAGGGCCGCCTCCAGCCTGGCGCGCGTTGCCGAAGATTGTCTCTTCGATTTGCCGCGGCTGCACTGCGGCGCGTTCGATCGCGGCCCTGGCGGCGACGACGCCCATGTCGGCGGCGGAGAGCGAGGCTAGCGCACCTCCGAACTTGCCGATGGGCGTGCGCACGGCGGAAAGAATATAGGCGTCGTTCAATTGGAGCTCCCGAGCATTTCAGTCTAGATCATGCCGAACGGAACTGTCCGGCGGGACGGCTCGGCGGACCGGAAGCATCGCCGCTCGAACTGGGTCGCGATACAATTCCGCCATGCGTTTGAGGACAGCGATCGAATCAATCTGGCGTGCAGGAATCCTCGTTCTGCTCGTGACACTCACGTTCACGTCCTGCACTTTTTACGGGGATCGTCCGGCCCGCGCTTTATCGGATGCGACCGGCGGGGAAGCTCTGGAGCGCGTGTTCTGGAAGGATGTGCAAGGCGCGAACTGGGCGGAGGTAGGACGGTCGCTGGCGTCGAATTATGCCGGCGTAACTCCGGGAGGCATGCTCGACCGCGACGCGACGTTGGAACAATACCGCAGCTGGCAGTTAGCAGAGTATGCAATTGGCGACCTGCGCACCGAGCTGAATGGAACCACGATTGTAGTAACTTACACGATTACTCTGCATGGCAGTGCGGCGAATGGAAACAGCGCGCAACCGCTTCCGTCGGGGCCGCAACGCATGATGACGGTATGGCAGCAGCAAAAGGCGGGATGGGTGGAGATCGCCCACAGCGTCAGCCAGCAATGATGCGAGTTCCAAGTGGGCGCGCGATTCCGACGCAACCCGGCGCGTCACTGGCTGGCAAGGATCTTACGGCTTTTCGGCGGGCTCTTCTTGGTTGGTACGATGCGCATCGCCGCGACCTTCCCTGGCGCAAAACGCGTGACGCTTACAGAGTCTGGATCAGCGAAATCATGCTGCAGCAGACGCGCGTGGCTGCGGTGCTGGATCATTACAGGATTTTTCTAGAGCGCTTTCCGAATATTCGAGCGCTGGCCGCGGCTGAGGAAGACGCGGTGCTGGCAGCGTGGAGCGGTCTCGGCTACTACCGGCGCGCACGCAACCTGCATCAATGCGCGAAAGAAATTGTGCAGAGCTACCGAGGCCGGTTTCCGAAAACTGCAGAAGAACTCAGGAATCTGCCCGGTATTGGACGCTATACAGGGGCTGCCATCGCGAGCATCGCATTCGACGAACCCGTCGCGGTGGTGGATGGGAATGTCGAGCGAGTGCTGCAACGATTCTTCGCCGGCGAAATTGACGGCAAGCAAGGCACCGGCCGCAATCTTAAGGAGGGCGGTGGCAGTCTGACGGTCCGGCAAGTTTGGCAGCAGGCGCAAACGTTGCTTGCGATAGCAAGGCCCGGCGACTTCAACCAGGCGATGATGGAACTTGGCGCGACGGTGTGCTTGCCGCGCGAACCGCGCTGCGCCTCGTGTCCGGTAAGAAAATGGTGCGTCACGCAACAGGGCAACGAAGCGGCCCCTGGCGCAATCCCAGGTGCGCGTCGAGGCGCCGGGCGCGGCGAAATGAGACCGTCGATGCGCCAGGTTAAGAAGAACATCTGGTGCGTGCTGAATCAGCGTAATGGCGACGTGAGGCTGGTGCAACGTGGGAAAAAATCGGCGCTCATGCCGGGCATGTGGGAGTTGCCGCAGGTGTCCGAACCTCCGAGGCCGTTGTTGGAGGACGCGCAGTGGCGCACATTTCGTCATTCGATTACGGTTACGGACTACACTGTTTGTGTGCTGAGAAACAGGCCGCTGGCAGGGTTGGCCCGTGTGGGCAAAGGCAAGTGGATCGCGATCGAGAGCATTCCGCAGATGCCGATCACCGGGTTGACTCGAAAAATCCTGAAGGCGAGCGGCATCATCTAAATGCTCGAGGCATTTCGTTATGAAGTGGCTCAATCGACTGTTCGGAGGTCCGAAGGATATGGCTGCTTTGCCGGCCGGAACCATTGCTCCCGATTTTGCGTTGCCTGCGGTCGCGGCAGGGACGAACCATGGGGGTACATTTTCATTGCAGTCCGCTCTCCAACGAGGACCGGTTCTGGCCGTGTTCTTCAAGATTTCTTGCCCGACGTGCCAGTACACCCTTCCTTTTATTGAGCGCCTTCATCAGGCGCACGGCGATAAGAACCTTGCGATCGTCGGCATCTCGCAGGATAACCAGCGCGACACGGCCGCTTTCTTGAAGGAGTACGGAATCACTTTTCGCACGCTGCTCGACGATCCGAACGGTTACGCGGTCTCGAATGCCTATGGCCTGACGAATGTGCCCTCGCTGTTCCTGATCGGACAGGGCGGCGAGATCGAAGTCAGCAGCGTCGGATGGGTAAAACAGGAAATTGAGGAGATCAACCGAAAGCTCGCCAATACGCGGAAGACGGCGGCACCTCCGATCTTTCGACCTGAAGAAGAGGTGCGCGATTTCCGCGCTGGTTGAGGGTCGAAAAACTGATCCCGCGGTCGCGGGAGAAAAGAGTGGATCTGAAAGAGCGCGCGGGCCAACCGCCATCACCAGCCCAACACCGAAGTTTCCCCGTGCAGAGACTTGGGTAACTTTGGGACGGTCTCGCCAGCATGCTAGCCTGCTGTTTACTGTCGCAGTTTCAATCATTTCCCACGGTTGTGCGAGACAAGAGGCGATGCCAAAGCTCCCGATTTTTCGGTTGCGCAATACTGAACCGCAAAGCCTGCCCGATCTCCAGTATTACGGGATCAAACTCTCGCTAAGTGACCTGCAACTGGGGGTCGACAATCTTCGCTACGACGTTTTTCTCAGCCCGCGCATCACTAATGATTTAGGGTTCCATCTCTCGCGTTACATTGTTCGCTTCGGCGAGGTGGAATCGCTGTTCGAGATGGAAGTTCCGTCGGGGAAGCCAAGCAAATTCATACGCGCCCCCGAGGCGACAACCACACTTCGGAAGCCCAGCCCCTCCGATCTGAAACCGCTTTTGGTTGCGATTCACCTGGCGATCCTGAATCGGGCCAAGGCGGCGGGGAATCCATCGGTCGACCTGCTGGGACGGCTGGCGGTGCTCAAGTTCATTCGCACGGAGTTGCTCACGCAGTTTGCCCGCATTCTCGAACAATGCCGCATGAAACTAAAGGCGCTCGAAGGTGTGCGGCAAGTCAAGATGATGCAGACGCAGGAGCTGGTTTCGAGCTTCCAGGTGCGTAAGAAAATCCTGTTGCGCCGCGCCGGGCAGGAGATGTTCCGGCTGCTGCGGGAAGTGGAAAAGGAAACGCTGGCGCGAACGCGCCGCTCGCTGCTGGGCGAACTGCCCGCCGACTGTTACCGCCTGTTCCTCAATCCGCTGATTCTTACCGACGACGGTCGCGACGATTATCTCTGCGCCGAGCACTATTACATGTTCGGGAACTTCGAGAAAGACCCGGACCGTTTTCCGAACCTGCGCCAGGTTGCGCTGAATTTTTTACGGGAGTTGGGCTACGGCGAAGGGATCGACGACGAGCACCTGGAGCAGGCGCTCAATGTCCCTGAAAATGCGGCCATGCTGGTCGGCACGGGCAACGGCGAAGATCTGACGCAAGAGGATCGCAATCGCAAGGACAGGCTCGACATCTGGACTCGCATGCTGCAGCGGGAAGGCGTTCTTTCGCACGTGATTGCGTCTTACGAGGCGGTCCCGCTGCTGGCGGAGTATGCGCCGCGGGTGAACCCACAGCAAATCAAGAACGCGCTGATCTTCCGCGAAGAAGCGGCGCGCGTGGAGAGGATCATCGCGGAAAGCCGACTGAACTCGAACCGCCTTTTCGCGGCCATTGGGCGTGTCGCTTCCTGCCGCGGGTCGGAACGCAGCCGCTTTGCCGCTCGCCTTCTGCACGATCTCATTTGCTATCACCGCGATCTCCGCGGGCTGGAAACGGTCAACTCCGGATTCGACAGCGTCAATCTGGTTTCTGACGAGAAGGTGCGCCAGCTTTCCACGTTGAACGGCATGCTGCACGAGTTTCTGCCTCCCGAGGACCAGGCGCCGGCTGCGGATCGGATCGTTCATCATGTGATTTTGAAGGCGGACGTACGCGACTCCTCGCGTCTGACGCGCTCGCTGATGGAAAGGGGCATGAACGCCGCCTCCTACTTCAGCCTCAATTTTTACGATCCGGTGAACAAGTTGCTGGCCAAGTACGGAGCCACCAAAGTCTTCCTGGAAGGCGATGCCATCATTGTGGCGCTGCTGGAGCGGGAAGGAGAAACCCAGCTTAGCGTTAGCCGGACCTGTGTTCTGGCCTGGGAGATCGTGAACCTGCTGCGCGAGTACAACCAGCTGCTGGAGCGCTCCGGCCTGCCGCAGATGGAAGTCGGACTGGGAATTGCGTACCAGGATGCGCCTCCTCTTTACCTGATGGATGGCGAGCACCGCATCATGATTTCGGACGCCATCAACGAAAGCGACCGCTTATCGTCGTGCAACAAACGAGTGCGCAAGAAAATCGCACCCGATGCGGGAGTGTTTCAGGTGTATTCCGTTTTGATTGGGGGGCGAGGCGACGTGGTTGATGATGGCAGCGCCGACGGTGGAGCGCCTGAGGTAGAAGAGATGCGGCTTAATTACAACGTGGGCGGGATCTGCTTAAGCGAAGCGGCTTTCTTCAAGCTGCAGCAGGAGATTTCGCTATCCGCATGGAGCGGAAAAAGCGGCGAGAATTCCGCGGAGCCGGGGTTTGCTGGACCGTGGGTGGACGAGCGCTGTGAATTCTTCGCGGGCACGGTGCCGATTGCCAACGGAGTCTTTCGCAAGATTGCGGTCCGCCAGAGCCGTATCGCCCAGGTCGACGTGCGCGATCTCTCGATCGTCCGATGGACCGACCGTTACTATTACGAAGTCTGCGCTCATCCCGCTGCATATGCCGCGCTAGCGCAGGAAAAATCGGCAGCAGCCTCCCGCTAGCCTGTGACCCCTCTGTAACGATTCGCGCCAAGCCGTCACTCAGAATGCAGGGCAGGAACATGCAGGGCAGGAACATGCAGGGATTCATGCTGCGCCCAAGCCAGCAAGGCATTCTGGGCGGCTGACTTAGAAATCGCGCCGCACGCGGAATGGAATCATCACGACCGCCTCGAGCGGCACTGGTTTTCCAGCGCGTTCGCCGGGGGCGAACTTCCAACGAGCGAGAGCTTTTGCGGCGTAGGCGTCCAAGCGTTCGTCGGGGCTGCTGAGGACGCGGATCTCGCCCACCTTGCCATCCGCGTGAATCACCGCATAAAGCGTGACGGTGCCGCGAACGTTGGCGCGAATCAACTCGAGCGGATAGCCGGGGTCCGATTTCTCGGTGGCGACCGGCTCCAGCAATTCGCCGTCTTTGTGCTCGCCGCCAAGTTCCGCAAACTTGATCACCCAACTGCCGGTCGAGGAATTCAGATTCGGCATGTTGAGCGTGCTGCCATAGACGCGCTTCCCACCAAAAACCTTGCGGTCAAGTTCGGTGACTTTGTCGTCGGCGACAGGGGACGCAATGCGCGAGTTTCCCTTAGAATTCGGTCCGGCGGAGGTGAGGCCGGCGATTTCGGCTGGGTCACCGGCAGAATTTGCCGCACCGACATGCAGGCCGGAGGGCAGAGAACCGGACTTGCGACCGCTAAATCCACCGTCTGATCTCGATCCAGCGATATCCGGCGTACCCGATGCTCCGGCTTTTCCCTTCGGACTCGCGGAAAATGTTCCGCGGCGATTGCCGGCGGGAACAGCCACCGGTCCAGTCGGCGCGACGGGATGAATTCCGAGAGCGACCAACCTTCCGCCAGCATGGGAATTGCCCGCCGCCACGCTTGGGGGCGGAGCTACTGGTTGCACGCCAGTGCCCGACATGCTGCCGCCGCCAGCCGCGCGGGAGTGCTGTTCCTCGAGCGTGAGTTGCGGAGCCGGGGCGACCACATTGCTGGGTCCAATATTCATCAGGCCCGAGCGACCCTTGGTCGATTGTGTCACTTCCGCGGGGGGTGCGATCACGTCTGATTTCATGCCTGCCTGGACGATGCGATTCGACGCCGATGCGACGTCGGGAGCGGGCGCGACAACTTGATCCTGCGTATCGGGCGCTGCGGTGCGGCTCAGGCGAGTGGGCGCCGCGTCGAGCGGGACCACAGGAAGAATGGCGCCGGTGGCAACAATGTTCGGCATGGGAACATCGCGATCCAGTTTGAGATCGGGGGGCACGACTATGGTTTGGGAACGGTTGTCGGCTTCGCGGGGAACGGAAAGGATCGGCTGCCTGGCGAAGGCGGGATCGCCCTTTTGCATCTTGATCTGTTTGGCTGCGCCGGTGTCGAGTGGGGGTAGATACTCATCCGGCGTGTACGTCACCAGCGACGAGCGGTCAAATTCGGAACGTTTCAGAATTCTTCGTTCTTCAATCCAAGAGAGAGAAATGGCCCAGATAAGACCGGCCGCTGCCACGTGCAAAAAGGCGGATTGCAGGAAACGCCGCCACGGCAAGGGCTGCTGAACGAAGACATCGTGCCAAAGATCGAACTCGCGTGCCTGCAAGCGGGGCGGAACGATTGCAGGGCGAAAGACCTGCCCTGGCGGGGGAAGAGGAGCGCGGTTCCGTCCATTCGGAAACTGCGGAGTCCGGGGATCGCGAACGTCGAGCGGTTGCCACACTTTTTTCCCTGGGGATTCCATGTCTTTCAAAATTGCTCCTTAGCCAACTCCCACGACGGTGTCCCAGGAAGGCGGGATCCGAGGCGTTTTCACTCGGTCGCCACGGACGGCTGATCTTCGAGATTATAGCCGACTGTAAGGCATTGCTGCGTGGTTGTCGCCGCAAAACGCATGGGGTGACGCCCGCATCCTAATCGCGACCGCTATACTGACAGTCCCGAGGCAAATATGTCGATGCGCCGAGTTTTTTTCTACGCGCTGCGGTTAGGTTGTTTGATTCTTGTTGTTAGCGGTTGGATGCACGCCCGCGGACAGGGGAAATCCCAAGAGCAGGATTCTGCAAAACCGGGGGCGGAATATTCGGGCATGTATAGCTTCCTGAGCGATGGGGAGTTCATACAACTCACGGTGGAAGACCAGGGGCGCGTGATCGGTTTTATCTCGCGCTATGCTGATTCGGCGCATGAAAATGGGTTTCTCAACCAACTTTTCGACTCGGGACGACTGGACGGCAAGCGCCTTGCGTTTACGACCAAGATCGAGCAGGGTGTGTCGTTCGAGTTTCAGGGGACGGTGGAGAGAGGCGCGGGGAAGAACCGCGCAGACGAAGGCTATTATGTCCTCAACGGGACGCTCATCGAAAAGACCACCGATGCGGGAAAGAAAACCTCTGCCCACTCCCAGGAAGTGGTGCTGAAAAGCTTTCCCCAGAACCTGGCACCCGCGCCGGAGGAGAAGAAGTAAGAGTTAGCCAAAGGGACTTCGGTTTATAGTTTTTCAGTACCCGATGCGAAGAGTTGCGGAGGGTTCCCTAAGGTTGCAAATGCCGCAGAGGCCGTGGTAGTGTCGAGTCTCTCAAATCACCGATTTACAAACAGTGAAGGAGTTTCTATGAACAAAAAAATGTTGCTGGTAGTGCTCATGCTGGCGTGCGTGTTGCCGCTGGTGGCCGAAGATAAAGAAGAAAAAGTAGAAGACCGCATCAACCAATCCACAACCGTGTTCCGGGAAATTTTAGGCATGCCGGATAAAGGGCTGCCCAGAGATCTGCTCAACCGATCGTATTGCGTTGTAATTTTTCCGTCAGTGAAAAAGGCGGCTTTCATTGTGGGCGGCAGCTATGGACGGGGACTGATCACCTGCCGCAAAGGGCCGAACTTTACCGGCTCGTGGAGCGCGCCGGCAATGTTCGCCCTGGAAGCTGGAAGCGTAGGGTTCCAGATTGGCGGGCAGGAAACGGATTTCGTGCTGCTGATCATGAATGATGCCGGAGCCAATTCGGTCATGTCGAGCAAAGTGAAGCTGGGAGCGGATGCGGCAGTGGCGGCCGGTCCGGTGGGCCGGGATGCCGCGGCAGCCACCGATGTGGTTCTGAAGGCGGAAATTCTGTCGTATTCCCGTTCGCAAGGATTGTTTGCCGGCGTCTCGCTGGAAGGCTCGACCTTGCGGTCCGACGATGGCGCCAACAAGACGTTGTACGGAAAAGAACTAAGCGCCAAGGAAATTGTGCGCGAGGGAAAAGTGTCGCCACCGGCGGACTCGCTGAAACTGCTGGCGCTGCTGCGAAAAGCCTCTCCGAAACATGTGAGCATGGCAGCGAAGAAGAAGGCGATGTAATTGATTGAGTGCAGGCGAGCGACAGTTCCACACCTGTGGAACTTTGCGATCACCCAAGGGAGCGGGGGTACCAAGTGCCTCCGCTCCGTCTATTCCCGATCTTGTGATGTCACCTTGTGATCCTCGACGCGCTTCATCGCATTGCGAACCATCAACAATCACTCTCCCGCCAAGAAGCCCACGCGGTCATGACCGAAGTTCTCTCCGGCCAATGCTCTGACGCGCAGATTGCCGCGCTGTTGGTCGGGCTCCGCATGAAGGGCGAAACCGTGGAAGAGATTGTGGGTTTTGCGGAAGCCATCCGTGCCGCGGCGATCCCGCTCGAACTCCACGCGAATTCGGTTCTCGATGCGAGCGGCACGGAGCGCGACGCGCTGGTCGATACCTGCGGCACGGGCGGCGATACGAGCGGAACGTTTAACATCTCAACGGCGACCGCCTTCGTAGTTGCCGGCGCCGGGGTGCGGGTGGCCAAGCATGGCAATCGCAGCGTCACCTCGAAGTGCGGATCGGCTGACGTGATGGAAGCGCTGGGAGTGAACATCGCGTTGCCCGGGGCACGAGTGGCTGCTTGCCTGGAGCAGGTGGGAATCGCGTTTCTATTCGCGCCGGCGATGCATTCGGCGATGAAGCACGTGCAGACGGCGCGGCGCGAACTGCAACTGCGCACGGTTTTCAACCTGCTTGGGCCGCTGACGAATCCGGCGCGCGCGACTTGCCAGGTAGTCGGCGTCTATTCCGCCGATCTGGTCGAAAAACTCGCGGAAGCACTCAGCATGCTGGGTTTGCGTCGCGCACTCGTCGTTCATGGCAACGATGGGCTGGACGAAATCACGATTACTAGTTCGACGCGAATCGCCGAAGTGCGCGAGGCACAGGTTCGCAGCTACGAAGTAACGCCGGAGGAATTCGGATTGCCACGGGCGACGCTCGAGGAAATCTCCGGCGGAGATGCGGCCCGAAACGCCGGTCTCATCCGCGAGGTTTTGAGCGGGAAGAGGTCAGCGCGGCGCGACGTTGTGCTGCTCAATGCCGCAGCGGCACTGGTTGCTGCGGGACGTGCCGACCATCTGCGCGAGGGCGTGCCCCTCGCGGCGGAGGCGATTGACTCGGGAGCCGCAATGGCAAAGCTACAGGGGCTTATCGCTTTCACTGCAACTCATGCGACGCATCCGGTTTAGTGGCGTGACTCGAAACTACTGATTACCCGCAGCCGCTTTCAATCCCTCTATCTGCCGGAGATGGCCGCCCATCCTCTTCTTCAACTCTGCCGCAGTCAAACGTAAAATCCTACTTCACTTCAATTTTTTCCATATACTCCGCGATCTGCACATTCCATCCCAAATCTTTCATGATCAGGTCGCGAAGCTGGGATGAAGCGGCGGGTTCGCCGTGAACCAGATAAGTCGTGGACGGCTTGTTTTTGAACGTTCGCAGCCATTCCAGCATTTCGGGCGGATCGGCATGATCGCTGAATTGTTCGAGCGCGGCAACCTGCGCCCGAATCGGAATGAACTCGCCGAACATCTTGACTTCGCGCGCTCCATTTTTGATGGTGGCGCCGCGTGTGCCCGGAGCCTGGAAGCCGATGAAGATTACGAGGTTCCTCGGATCGGGCAGCCGCTGCGCCAGGTGGTGTACGATGCGCCCGCCGGTAACCATGCCGCTCGATGAAACGATGATCGATGGATAGTGGTTTGCGCTAATTTGTTTAGACTGCTCGGGGGTGAGCGCAAACGTGAATCCCGGCCATTCCACGGGCGAACCATATTTCGCGATCAAATCGGCGGCGCGCGGCGTGTATTCCTCCGAATGCTTCAGGAAGATTTCGACTGCCTTAATGGCCATGGGACTGTCGCAAAACACGGGCAGGTGCGGAATCTCTCCCGTCTCCATCAATCTTTTCAAGATGAAGAGAAATTTCTGAGTGCGCTCGACGGCGAATGCCGGAACGATGACGCTGCCTCCACGCTCGGCGGTTTCACGAATCAGACGTGCAAGTTCGGGGCGCGGGTCGGTCGCGGGATGCTGACGGTTGCCGTAAGTCGACTCCATCACCAGTAAGTCGGCGGTCTCACCTTCGGGCGGTCCGGAGTGCACGACTTTGCCGGGGGCAATCAAACTGTCGCTGACGCGGCCAACATCGCCGGTGAAGAGCAGCCGGCGGCTGCGCCCGTTCGTTTGCAGCGTGACCTCGGCCATGCAGGAACCGAGAATGTGCGCGGCCCGCACGAAGCGGAAGGCGAGTTCAGAGCTGAGTTCAATGGTTTGCCCGACGGCGACCGGCTTGAAGTACTTCAGGCAGTCTTGCGCTTCTTTGAACGTGTACAAAGGCAATGCGGGATCGTGCTTTGACGCTCTTCTTTTGTTGTAGAACGCGGCATCTTCTTCCTGAAGGTGGCCGGAGTCGGGCAGCACGACGCCGCAGAGTTCGATAGTGGGTTGCGTGGCGTAGATGGAGCCGTGGAATCCCTCTTTGACGAGACGAGGAATCCAGCCACAGTGATCGAGGTGAGCGTGGGTGAGAATGACGGCATCAATTTCACGCGCAGGCACCGGAGTGTCTTGCCAGTTGCGCTCGCGCCATTCTTTCTGTCCCTGAAAGAGCCCGCAGTCGATGAGAACCTGGAGGCCGGGCTTGCCGCCCGTAGCGGTATTGATCAGGTGCTTCGAGCCGGTCACAGTTCCGGCGGCACCGAGAAATTGGATGTAGGGCAAATATCCTCCGATGGTGTAAAGGTTAGAGGCCGGACCGGAGAGGTGAATGAGCAAGATCCAGAGATTGGTTTCACCTTCGCGATCCTAACTTATGATCTTTGTGATGCACGCTTACTTTTGCTGCTCCACCACCTGAAACACATTGTTCGTCAGATCGCTTTCGGGAACGCTGCCATCGTTGACGAAGATCTGACTCGCGGGCTGCGGCAGTTCCACTCGTGTTGTGGCCGTGCTCCTGGCGCGCACTTCAAGGCGCTTTGTGATCTCACCACCTTCAAAGGTAATGGTGAACGGGACTTCCGCGCCGGCATTGCCGAGATTCTCCAGCGTGACGGTAATGAATTGCACGTCTTTTTCCGTCTTCCAGGAGTGAGCCGACTGCACGCGGAGATCGGGAAGACCGCGATCGTGATAGACCCAATCGTCGAAAAACCAACTCAGGTCTCGCTTGGCGGCAGCCTCGACTAACTGCTCAACGTATTTGGGATCTTTGTCATCGTCGGCATGATAGTTAGAAATGGCGAGCTTTAAGGAAGCGTCGCCCACCATGTCACGCAACATCCACCACACGTAAGCAGCTTTGCTGCGAAAGTAAGTTTCATCGAAAGTGGTGGCCAGCGGCTGCCCGGCATCTTTCTGGGGCGCGGCGGCAACCTCTTTTTCTGAATCGAGAAATGCCGCGCGGTGCACTCCGAGAAAGTCGAGCGCTGCCTGGCGTCCGCCTTGCTGCTGGCGATACATAGCCTCGGCGAAGTGGGCCAACCCCTCATAAACCCAGGGCCGCACCGAGGGCAGTGCGGAGTGAACCAACTGGTGAACAAGGTTGATGCCGGCGAGTTTTGAATCCTCCGCGGCCATTGACGCCAGCAAGAGCGTCCCGCTTTCGAAAGGGGCAGACTTAGGATCGCCGAAATCGGCGATCGTGACTTTGGCAGTCGGCGGACCAAACCAGCCGCCAACAAACTTCATGGCCGGTTCGAGCGCCTTCGAGTAAGTGGAGGCTCCTGCTTCGTGGCCCGCAAAACTTAGTAACTGTAATGGCGGCTTGGACGCCAAGATATAGTCGCCACTCGCGAATGTCGGGGTGACGGTGCCCACGGGGTTCCAGCCACAATCCACCTGAATTCCGTGATTGCTTTCAGACTGAGGGGAGGAAACTTCAGCGCCGCAAAGCAGGGTTGGGATTGCGTCGGAGTTCGGGCCCTCCAGACTGAGCGTGAGCTTAAATTCGCTGCGAGCTTCGCGAGCCCTCCAGCGGTCGACAACCTCAAACAGGCTGTTGCCCTCGGAAAAATCTGCCGACTCGGTTGTTATGGGATACCAGGCCACGTAGCCCGCTCCGCGCACGGCGGTGAATGATGGACCAATCTGGTCCCAACTGGAGTGGCGAGCGATATCGTTGGGAACCCCGACCCTGGTCAGGCGCGTGGTGTCCCTTGGAATGACGCCCTCATAGCCGATGTCGAGTTCCACCGAATCTCTCGGTTTGATCTCAGCGGGCAGAGTCACGATGGCTTCTGAAAGAGCGCCCGTGTGGTCGATATCCGACATGTACGGCTGCGAAACATATTGCACGGGCTTGCCGTCCACGCGAATCGACCGCCAGTCGAGGGAAGATGAAATCTGCAGCGCGGCAATCTTCTGAGGATGCGCCGAGTCGTTACGCAAAGTGACGCGGCCGCGCGCGCCCAGTCTCTGCTGGCCGGGCTCCAGGGTGATGGTCAAATCGTACTTCGCGACGGTGAAGGCCTCGCGCTCCAAGGCCCGCGCGGTGGAAGCGGCGGCGAGGACTACACAAAATGCGCAGAGAAATTTCATGACTTCTTGGATGCGTCGAGCCGCCTTTGCCGCACAACTTCATAGAGCACAATGCCCGCCGCCACCGATACATTCAACGACGGCACCTTGCCCAGCATCGGAATCGACACGAGAAAATCGCAGTGTTTGCGGACCAAATCGTGGAGTCCCTTGCCTTCGGCGCCAAGCACGATGGCACAGTGCATCTTGTAGTCCACCGCGTCGTAGGTTTGCTCGCCGCGCTCGTCCAGCCCCACCACCCACATGTCTTTTTCTTTTAATTCCTCGAGGGCGCGCGAGATGTTGGTAACTTTTGCGACAGGAAGGTGTTCACTGGCTCCCGCCGATACTTTCGCGACCGCCGCGGTCACTGCCGCGGAGCGGCGCTCGGGAATCACGACACCGTCGGCACCGGCGGCGTCAGCAGTACGCAGGATCGCTCCCAGATTATGCGGATCTTCGACGCCGTCGAGCACGACAATCAGCGAACGCTCGCCGCGACGCGATGCGACCAGGTCATCGAGATCGCTGTATTGTTTCGCCGAAGTCGCGGCCACTAATCCCTGGTGCGCGGCGTTGCCCGCGAGTTCGTCCAGTTCCACGCGCGACAACACGCGCACGGGGACGCCAATCTTGCGGCATTCGTCGATCGCCCGTTTGAGGCGAATGTCGTTGCGTTCCTTGGCGACCGCGACCCATTCGAAGTTGCGCCCGCGCGCCTTGAGCGCCTCGGTGACGGTGTTGATTCCGTAGAGAATATTCACGCTGAGTAGTTTACCGCTTGGGGACGGGAACCATCGGTTGGTTGAATGCGTATCCGATATAAGCGGAATTCCGTTAGACGAGGTCAGGGCCATGAAACGAATGCTGACACTGCTGTTCTTGCTCGTAGCGGCACCATTGTTTTTCCCGATCGTGGGCGCGCAGGCGCAAACCGTTGCCGGGGCGGATGGACTCTTCAAGAAAATTCAGAGTCTGGATCAGCAGCTTTTTGACGCCTACAATCACTGCGATTTGGCAACATTGTCAACGTTCTTTACGGACGACCTGGAGTTCTACCACGACAAAACGGGCTTGGCTCGGGGACGCCAAGCGCTTGTGGATGCCGTCAAGAACAACATTTGCGGAAAAGTGACGCGAGAGCTCGTTCCGGGAACGCTGGAGGTCTATCCGATCGCCGACTATGGTGCGGTGGAAATTGGCGTTCATCGTTTTCACCACCCCGGACACGACGACGATGTCGGAGAAGCGAAATTCATCCATCTCTGGCAGAACAAAGACGGCAACTGGAAGATCACCCGCGTCATCAGCTTTGACCACAAACAGGCTGCGAAATAGGAGCAAGAAACCTGCGCTGCGGCGATCTGGATTACTCGGGGCTGATGCACAAACCGGTGGTTCTGAGTCCGCCAAGTTTATACCGAAGCAGACCTGCTTCCCTGCGAAGTCAATTGACCGTTGCGAGTGCGCCACCCATAATGATGAAGCTTGGCAAACGTGAAGCAGGCGATTCCCTGCCAAGCGATTTCAGTTTTCGAAATGGCAGGAGGGATATGACAGACTTCGACCGCAAAGTAGAAGATGCGTCCGCGCGCTTTACGCGCTCGGTAGCAAATATTGCAGAGACCGTGGAAAAAGAAACGGCGGACCTGGTTAGCTTCATGAACGACGAGGTTGTGCCACAGGTGCGGACGCACTCCTCGAAGGCGCTGCGCACGGCATCGCAGAAGCTAGCTGAGTTCGCGGAATTTCTGGAAAAACAACATAAGAATTCGTGAACCGATCCTTTCGCAGTTCTCCCTTGCTCCGCGCGCGTCTGACGTCGCGTCCGAGAGCGTTGTGCCCGCTGTCGGTGCTCCTGTTCCTCGTCGTCCTCGGTAGCGTGTTGTGGAGCGGCTGCGGCCACAAAGCCACGCAGGCACAGGTTCCACCGCCGCCAGCGCTGCCGCAGGAGAAAACGGCTGCACCTCCGACTGCCGCGCAACCGTCGCCCGCACCGGAGAAGATAGCAGTCCCACCTGACGCGAAGCCAATCTTTGAAGAGACCGGGACCGCGAGCTGGTACGGCGCTCCCTACCACAACCGGCGCGGATCGAACGGCGAAATTTATGACATGAATGCGATGACGGCGGCGCATCTGACTTTGCCTCTGGGCTCGATCGTGCGCGTCACCAATCTCAAGACGGGCCATTCGGCTTTGCTGCGGATCACCGATCGCGGGCCATTTGTTCCCGGACGAATCGTCGATCTTTCGTTGGCCGCGGCGAAGGCGCTGGATGTGTACCTGCCCGGCACGGCTCGGGTTCGGCTGGAGGTTCTGCAAGCGCCCGCTCCTCTCGATACGGGCGGGCGATGGGCGGTGCAGGTCGGCAAGTTCGCCGGAAAAAAAGCGGCGAGTGAGTTTGCGGAACACCTGCAAAAGCGTTACCAGACAGCCCAGGTGCAGAAGTTTGAGAGTCCAGCCGGAGGCTGGTGGGTGCGGGTGCGAGTGGTCGACGATGATCGCCAACGCGCGATGAGCCTTTCGCGCGAGACCGCGACGACAGAGGGAGCGGTATTCCTGGTGCGGCTCGACTAAACCGATTTTTACAAGCTGTCAGTGGAGTGATATTGTTTCTGGGAAATACCGAGCAATGACTGTTGCAAGGACTCGCCGGGAGATCGTAATCCCAGGCGAGGGGAGAGTGGATTATGGCGGATTGTTTATTCTGCCGCATCATTCGCGGCGAGGTTCCAGCCAAGAAAGTTTTTGAAGACGAGCACACCTACGCTTTTGAAGATCTGAACCCGCAAGGCCCGACGCATGTGCTGGTTATCCCCAAGAAACATATTGCGGGCTTGAAGGACGCCTCGGCAGCGGACGCGGAGCTGGTGGGACGCTGTCACCTGACCGCCGCACACATCGCGCGGGAACGTTCGATTGAAGACGGGTATCGCACGGTGCTCAATGTGGGTCCAAAATCGGGGCAATCGGTTTTTCACTTGCACGTGCACTTAATTGGGGGACGCCAGTTGGAATGGCCGCCGGGCTAGCGTTGTGACGAATCTTTGGTAAACGTGGAGTTTGAACGAAAAACGCAAACGGGCGAAGTTCCCCGGTGTATTCGGCAGGAAATATTTTTCCTGCGACCTGCCAGCGCGATCGACCATCCAGATAGGGTGGGTCAGTGATTGACTGGAAGAAGGTTGTATGTCCAAAGTGAATATCGCCGAAAAGTTCTCTAAGATTTCCGAATACTATACTCCCCGTATTGCCGCCGAACTCAACGGGCAGCACGTGAAGTTCGTCAAGCTGAACGGCCCCTTCGTGTTTCACCATCATGATCATGAAGATGAAATGTTCCTGGTGGTGAAAGGGCGCTTCCGTATGGAGTTTTCCGACCGCCAGGAATGGGTCGAAGAAGGGGAGTTGATCGTGGTGCCGCACGGAGTGGAACATCGTCCCGTGGCGCATGAGGAATGCTGGGTGATTCTGTTTGAACCGGCCAGCACGCTGAACACCGGCAACGTGGAGAACGAACGAACGGTGCACGAACTGGCTCGCGTCTGACGCCAGGTTCTTAGAGGGAAGCTGGAAACCAAGCTCATGGAAATCACTGTTTATTCCGCGCCGTGGTGTCCGGATTGCCGCGAAGGCAAGCGTTTTCTGGACCACCATCGGTTGCTTTACACCGAGGTCAACATCGAGTCGACTCCGGGAGCCGCCGAGGAGGTCGTGAAGCGCACCGGCAAGCGCGCCATTCCGCAGTTTGTGATTGATGGAGAATGGATCCAACCTTACGACCCGAAGGAAGGGTTCCTGTATGAAGAGATGGCCAAGCGTCTAGGCATCAAACCGTAGCGAACAAGGTAATCCGGTTCCATCCTTCAGTTACTTTCGCCCCGACGCCACGCGACTTCTGTACCCTACAACCCGCGCCCCAAATGCGTCAGTATGAAGATGCTCCGGGAAACTCCCTCCTTGCCGGGCCTGACGCATCATGTTGAATTCCGACAATCTGGAGAGTAACGGAGAAGGCCCGCTGGTCGAAACGTGGCAGCGGTTTGTGCAGGGGTTGCTGGGAGTGGTGGCCCTGGCCGGCGCCCTGGTGATGGCACACTATTACACGCCTCCGGAGACGTCTGGCCTGGAGCAGCAGGTGCATCAGCTCTCGCGCCAGGTGGCCGACCTCGAACGCCAGCAATCGTTTTCCTCCCCGGCCGTTGATGACGCGCGCGAGTCGGTGGCCTACATTTACGGGATTTATCATCTTTCTGGGCACGCGCAAAGCTTTCGTGCCCGGGTCTCAGGCACCGGCTTTGTCGTAGCGCCGGGCCTTCTCGCGACCAACCGGCATGTAGCGGAGCCGTGGTACGGCGACCGCGAGGTGACAGCGGCATTGCGCCAGGGCGGAGCGCCGGTACTCGAAAAGCTGGTGGCTTATTTCCCGGGCTCGCCGCTTCCGGTCCGGCTTGAAACGGCGGCTGTCGCCACGCACGGCGATCTGGCCGTGGTCCGGATGGAAGCGACGGCGTTCACAAAGAATCTGCGCGCGCTGACGCTATCTTCAACGGCGCCGCACGTCGGCGAGTCGGTCAGCGTGCTGGCGTATCCGATGGGCGTGACGGGGATGGTGGCGAAGTCTCCGGCAATCGTGTACGAGAGGTTGTCGTCGCATCCGGATGACGCGGACACGGCGGCCGAACTGGCGGCGCTATCGCTGATCCGGCCATCGGCGACGTTCGGGCACATCGGGGACGTGACCGACGACAAGCTGATCTACGACGCGCCCACAGCTCGCGGCGGCAGCGGAGGGCCGATCCTGAACCTGCGTGGCGAGGTTGTAGGCGTCAACTCCGCCTACATTGATGGCTTCTCGGCTGGAACGCTTGGAATCACGGCCGCGGGGCTGCGTCCGCTGGTGGAAACCGCACAGAAAGTTGCCACGGCTCCGTTGGCGGTGCTCAGTCAAAACAAAATGGCCCTGCCGGGAACTAAGAACTGAATTGTCGCTGCGCAAATTCCTGCACATCCTCGACTCGAGCGCACTGCGCGATGCCCTTTCCACTGAGACAAAGAGGCTTGAAATCAGGTAAATTGGAACTTGTTCACGCAGCGAATTAAGAGACTGGCCTGACCTGAATCGCCTGAGACCCTTACGACCCAAGATCTAAACGGGAAGGCCTAACTGTCGCTGTCGAATTCGCCATGTTTTAGAAATGGTTCCAGAGAGATCCCGATCATGATAAAAAATCTTCTCCTTGCGGCGGCGGTGATGAGTCTGGCGCTGGCTGGCGGATGCGCCAAGGGCGGCAACGGTACATTGCCGCCCACAATTATGGTTGCCGACGGGGGCGTTCAGCCTGCCTACCCTAACCAATCTTTGACCTTCACGGCCACGGTGAACAACGGGCAGCCCATAAGCGTTACCTGGAGCCTGAGCGGTTCGGCCTGCACCGGATCTGGAAATCCTTGTGGAACCATCAATGCGAACACTGGGGTTTATCAGGCGCCAGCGACGGTGCCGAGTCCGGCGCAAGCGACGATCAGCGCAACCTCGACGAGTGATCCTGGGAATATCGGCAACTTTACTCTCGACTTGGCCGACATCACGGCCCTGGTCGCGCCAGCAACCTTGAGTGTGGGCACCGGGCTGACCCAGCAATTCACAGCCGTAGCCATCCCCGACGACGCAGCTCAGACTTTTACGTGGACGTGTAAGGCGAACGGAGTGGCGTGCGCGCACTTTTCTCAAGATCCGAATGTGTCGGGGTTGGCTTACTACACCGCGGACGACAACTGCAGCAACAGCTGCGTTCAGATATCGGCCGCTTCTACACTGGATCCAGCCGGCTGCACGAACAGCCCCAAGAACTGCACGATTGGGAAAGCTTCGCTGGTTGCTTCCCGTGTAAATGGGACGTATGCGTTCCAGTTCTCCGGATATGACAGCAGCAACCATGCCACCGCCGTAGTGGGAACATTCACGGCATCGAATGGAACGGTCACTTCGGGAGTGGAGTACGAACTCACCTCCGGGAGCAGGGCCAAGCACACGATTACCGGGGGCGCTTATACGCCAACGACCTCGGACCCGAAGAATTCGAACAATGCAGGAACGCTAACGCTCACGACGGGAGCAACTCCCGATAAGTTCCAGGTCGTTCTTGACGCCAGCGGCGACATCGAAATGATTGAAGCCGACGGCCAGGGTACGGGCTCAGGGCTCGCCCAGATATCGCCATCCCCGAGTCTCTTCAAGGGTGACCAGACCTATGCGTTCGGACTTGCCGGAGTAGATTCCAGCGGTAACCGGGTGGGCTATGCGGGGCTTTTGCCGATGAACGGATCTGGAATGATCCTCAATGGCCAGATGGATGTGAACGACAACGGCAACGCGACCAGTCTTTGCGGCGCCGGGCCCTGCAGCATTACGAACGCCACCTACACTCCGTTGAGCGTCAACGGAGCCTGGCAGATGACCCTGACTGCTGGTTCGGACGCTGCACCCATGGTTTTTGATTTCTTCATTGCTTCCGGCAGTTCGAGTAAGGCAAGCTCGCTGACCTTTTTTGTGGTTACCGATCCGTCGGACACAATCAACCCAGCGGTTTCCGGGACGATGGTGCTTCAGGACTCAACGCAAACTTACAACAACGCCGACTTCAGCAGCACTTCTGTCTCGGCTCTGACCGGAGTGAACGCGGGGAACGGGAACGCGAATGTAGCCTTGATTTACGGCGATGCGGATGGTAGCGGAGCGGTTACGGGGCAATTCGATCAAAATAACGGCGGGACGATTGTTCCGCTGGCGGTATTTCCCGGGTCGTCACAATCCACGAACCCCTATACCTACTCCGCCTCCAGCGCCACCAACGGACGTTACATCTTCCAGATGCTGGGGAATCCGACCGGAAGCTCACCCGTGTCGCCGATTCCTTTTGTGCTTTACGCCACCGGGCAGAATGCCGGATTCCTGCTCGATCAATCCAGTTCGTCTGTGATGACCGGAACGATGAACGCGCAAGGGCCGGGCCCTCTAGCGATTTCGGAGTTGCAGGGCACCTACGCGGGGGCGACAACCATGAGTGGCGCCTCCGGTGTCACTCCCATTGCAGCGAACCTGGTGCTGACGTACCCGACCCCCGTGAGTGGAGTCGGTATTAATAACCTTGCGGGCACGCAATACCCCGGAGAGCAGACGCTGGCCGGAGTTTTGAGCTATGCGAACAGCAACATCAATAGCAGCGGCGCGGCCGTGGCGACGCTTACCGCCCCGTCAGGCGAGACGCAAGAAGTGATCTATCCTTTTGCGACTTCAGCTTGCAACAAACAGAGCACGACGTGCGCGATACAAGGGTTCTTCATGATGGATGAAACTCCCGCAAACAAGAATGCGTCCATCGTGTTTGCGAAACAGTAGAAGGCTGGAGCGGCGCCAGCCGCGGAACGGCATAAGATTGCGGCCCACGGCGTCAGCCGTGGGTGCCCAGTAGCAAACGATCAAGGCCCCGAAGGGACGAAAGACAAGGACCGTCCCGCAGACCCACCGTTAAAGTATTTATTTCTCAAAGACCTGGCTGGAATTTAACCTCAAAATCGCCCCGAAATTCTTGCTAACTCATTGATTTATAAATACCTTACTGGTAAATCCTTATTCCTCAAAGACCTGACGAAAATCAATCGCTAAGTCTTTGATTCCAAAAGACCGCCAGGGAGGGGTCGTTGAATGTGCTATGGAGCAGCAGAACTGGGAAAGGCGGTTGCCTCCAGCACATCAAACGCGCGGCTGGATTTTTACAAAGAACGCGACGCTTCGGAATGCAATCTACTTCTCGCGAATCACGGTCTTGGCCGTGGCCAGATTGTCGAAGCGGTCATAGGCCCGGACCACGACGACGTGGTCGCTGGCCGTATTATTCTCCATTAATTGTGGCGCTGCTTCGGGCCGCGGCACGTTCACGCGAAAATCGTAGTCCTCGGTTTTCGAATCCGACAACTGACCCACCGGTTCGACGAACTGCCAGTCACCGCCATCGAGGGAGTACTCCGCCCGCTTGATGGGAGAAAACGAATCGGTGGCGCGGAAGCGCACGTGGATCAGCTTTGCCTCCATCGTGGCGGCGAGGTTGGCAATCACCGGAGGAGTGCTATCGACCTCGAAGCGCGAGCTGACTCGTTCGGCATAAAGCGCCTCTCCGGGGGAATGCGAGGGCGCGTCGGAAGCGATGACCTTCACGGTATAGCCGCCATCGGGCAGAAGGCTGGCGTCGAAATAATAATAGCGGTCGTAGAGGTCCGCCTTCAGCAGCAGCCAGCGCGATTCGGCGTCTCCGCGATAGTAGACGGTGTAGACAAGCTGGTCGTCATTGTCGTCGTGGGCCGCCCAGCGGATGCCGATTGAATCGCGGTCGCGCACGGAGGGCGGAGGCGGATCGAAGCGCGGTTGACCGGGCGCGGGCGGTTCGCTTCCGGTGACATGGGGAATCGGCTGGTAGCGGTATCCGGGCTGCACCGTAATCTCGTCGATTTCCGGCGGAACATTCTTGGGCAGGTAGTTGAGCAGAACGTCGTCAATTCGAGGCGCGGGATTGGCGGCGGCATTGGTGGCACGGAGCACGGCTTTCCATTGCACAAAGCGCGCGGCCGGGATCTTGAGTTCGGCGGCGGCGGCGAGATCGACGGGAGTCCAAGGGCTCCAGTTACGGTCGGGATTATCGACGTTGCCGCTGCGCGCGTAGAACTCAAAGTTGCGGCTGGCGGAGGAATAGCCCGTGCTGCGGACGGTTGCGCGTCCCCAGAGGGAGAAGATGTGGGCGTCGAAGACGTCGCTTTCGTAGGTGCCTTCGGGCTCGGGGCCGGGACCGAGAACGAAAATCTTTCCGAGGTTGCTGGAGGAAGCATAGAGGCCGCCGCTGGGCGCGATGGCGAAGGCGGTGATCTGAGTGGCGCTGGCTTTGATCAGGTCGGTGAAATCGTCGACGCCATTGATGGCAAAAATGTGGCCGCGATTGCCGGTGCCTGCAACTAAGCGCCCGCGCTGATCGAAGGCGAGAGCGTAGACGAGGTCTTCGTGAGAACTCCACAGGCGTGTGGGCGCGCCGTCGGGGGAGAGGCGGTAAATCTCGGAGCCGCCGCTGACGCCGGCGCCGGGCGCGGGGAAAGGCGATGCGGACGCGGCTGGAATTGCGCTGACGGTGACTGTACCGCCGGATGGGCCGACTGCGGGTGGGGCGGGGGCGATGCTCATCTGGGCTGGCGCAGTTTCGGGGTGTTTTTCTCCCGCGGCGGCGGCATAGATATTGCCGGCGCTGTCGATGGCGAGCGCCGTAATTTCCTTCTTGGGAGCGCTGTAGAGGACGAACGCCTGGCCATTGGGCGAGATGCGATAGATGAGCCCGCTGCCATCGGAACCGGCGATGAGATTGCCTTTAGGGTCGAGCGCGAGAACACGAATATGCACTTCGTCGCTCTTGAAGAAAAGCGAGTGCTGTCCGTTGGGAGTGACTTTATAGATTTCGCCATGATCGCCGGTGGCGACGTAGAGCGCGCCCGCGTTGTCGAGAACGATGTCCCAGATGTACTTGGAACCAGGATCGAAGCAGGGAGCCGCGGTCCATAAGGCCTTCGCATCGGACTTAGTATTTTTCGCTGATTGGGCTGGAGGAGGCGCCAGCCGATACACCTTGCCGTCGGGAGACGTGGCGGCATAGACGATTCCTTTGGTATCGGAGTTGTTGCTTACGACCAGAGACTGTACTTGCAATTCCTGAGCCTCGAAGATGGTCGCGACTTGACCGTCGGGAGTAATGCGATAGACGCGCGCGGGCGATCCAGCGGCGGCATAGACATTGCCGGCCGCGTCGGATGCGATGGACCAGATATAGGTCGAGGGGGTGGTGGCGAGGGCTTTGAAGGCGGGAGCGAGTTCGAGTCCGCCCTCACTGTGCAGGGCGATGCCCTTCGTGGTGCCCTTGGTCAATTCGTCGAACTTGGATTGCTCCCACGTGCGCGTGCCCTCGGCGAGAGCGAGGTTAGAAAATGCGCAGGTGGAAAAAATAATTGCCGACAGCAGGGCGAGCTTCTTACCAGCCAACATTAACACCTCACTGAATTCTTAAGATCTTTGGGGTATGAGTCGCATCCGGCCTGGTTCAGCCATTACTTGATATTAATCGTGAGCATCTGCGCGCCGGAGACCACGTAGTCCAGCGAATCCGTGGAGGCTTCGCTGACCGAGGAATCTCCGAGCACAACCATGTCTTGTGTGCCGCGCATATTGTCCATCACGTTCATCACACTGAGAGGAAGCGTTGGCATCACCTTGTCGGCGACCATCGCTTCGGGATCGGATTCAATCAGAGAAACGTACACACGATCGTTGGCGCGTTCCTTGTTCAGCAAAGCAATGGTCGGGGCGAGACCCAACCCGCGATTCATCATCGGCGTGCCGCGGTGCATGCGGTCGAGCGTGTCTCCGTCGCTGACGAGGACGCGCAGCGTGCCCTTGGACGTGGAAGTCGGAATTCGTATGGGAATCTGGCGCACGAGGCGCTCGCCGCGATAGGGACGAATCACGGTCTCCACAATGATCTGATCGCCGGGCCGGGCTTCGGTCACGTCGGTGCGGGAAGCTTCCAGCCGAGCGGAGCGGCGCTCGCGGACGAGATCGAAATCGAGCTTCACGCCCTGAATGCTGGGAGTGTCGAAGGCGTTGCTGTAGATGCGTCCGAAGCGTTCGCCAATGGTGGCGGCAGCCGAAGCGGCTGCTGGTTGTCCATTGTCTTGTGGGGCAAACATGTTGCGGAGCGTGACGTCGGGATATCCCTTCACGCTGAGGACGCCGTTCATGCGGTAGGTGATATCTTCGCCGTATTCGTTGGTTCCGTGCAGCGCGTTGAAGACCGTGGCTGCCATGGCCACCGGGCTCAGGCGCGCGTTGTTAAGAATCTCGTAGTGAAATTCCTTGGTTGCGGTGCGACCATCACTCTGCATGTGCATGGCGACGGTCACGGGAATCATCTTCGAGTTCTCGCCGGGCACACCCATGATGCCATTCTGGCGGTCCTGCACGAAGGCGCCGATGGTTTCTGTGGTGTTGACGATCTTGAAGGCGTTCATAGGCGACGGCAGCGTGGCCAGCACGGTCGCCTTGGTCATGGGCAAATCCACTTCGCCAAACTGCAAAAGCGGATGTCCGCAGGCCAGCAGGCGCTGGGGATCGACATAGGTCACGGTGCAAGTGGCGGCAATATCCATATCGCCGCGAACCAGAACGGCGCTGACGGCCGATCCGGCTTCGATGGGTTCCGGCTGCTTGCGATCGCTCGCCGAACCAATCCCCATCACCGGGACAATGCCTGCAGCCGCGAATTGCGGGCCGTAACGCTGCAAAGTCTCGGCGGAAAAACCATTGAACACTAATGGAGTATCGATGGGTTTGAGATAGTCGCTATAGTTTTGAACCAGCGCTGCACTCTCGCCCGGGGTGGCAGTCTGCGTCGCGGCACCGTTGGTGGAAGAACCTGGATGGGGGGCGCTGGCCCGCAACGGCAACGGCGAAGGGCTACGATCGAGCGCATTGATCTCAAGCATCTCCTGGATCGGCGTGACGCCGGCGATGGGTTCCTTAGAGAACTCACCGATGCGAAAAGCTAGAGCGCCCGCCAGTTTGCCATCAAAATAAACCGGGCTGCCACTCATGCCCGCGACCACTCCGGTGTATTCGGGTTTGGTGCCGTGCAGGCGGACGAGAATAATGTCGCCCTTGGGTCCGTTCACGTTGCGCATCACGCCGAGAACTTCCACATCCATGGATTCCGGTTTGACACCCTCAAACACCGTGAGGGCCGTGCCTCGCATGCCCTCGTGAATCTGGTCGAGCGGCATGATCGAGGGAAGAGTGAGGGCAGGCGCCGGCCCGTTATGGCCAACGACTTCACGAGCAGCAACTTCGTGCGGTTCCGTTTTGAGTGGAGGAATTTCTTGTGAATGAACGCTGAGGGCGACGACGAAAGACAAACTGAAGAGCACGGCGAGTGAGCGCGCTGCTTTACCCATGAATTACCCCGGAGGCCAACTGATGACCTTACTTGCAAAGACTCCGCGTGCTATCGGACGGCTTTTGCCAGGAGAGGGAGACAAACTTTACAACACCGCAAAATATCCCAACAGCAGAGATCTTGCATCTATACTAGCACAGTAGTTTTCCAGGAGTTCCCCCTATGTTTTCTGGCGTACATGGTGGTAGTAACCGTGCCCCGCTTGCCTTCCGCAGGCTTGTGTTGCTACTGTCGTTCGTTCTTTTCTGGATGGCGTGTGCGTCCTTCGCACAAGCGCAAGACTCTTCGCAGCAAGCCCCGGCGCAGCCGCCCGCCTCGAATCCGAACCAACAGGAAGCTCCGCCCGAAGCAGGAGGGCCGCAGAGCGATATCGGGCCCTATGTAATTCCGAAAAAGAAGGACGTGCCACCGCCGCCGGCTCCCGAAAAGCCGAAGAAGATCGAGAACATGCCCGATTACTCCATCCGGGTGGACGTCCCAATCGTGACCCTCGACGTGCTCGTGACCACCAAGGATGGTCAGACGATCCCCGGCCTGAAGAAAGAGAATTTCAAGATCCTGGAAGATGGCGCGCCGCAGCAGATTTCGAGCTTCAATCAAACCGAGGCACCGATTACGGCTGTGCTTCTGGTTGAGTATGCCGCTACCAACCTGAGCTATATGTATGACGCGCTCAATGCTTCGTATACGTTCGCCAGCGGACTCAAAAAGGACGATTGGGTAGCCGTCGTGTCGTACGACATGAGGCCGCAGATCCTGGTCGATTTCACACAGGATAAGCGAGCCATCATGGGCGCGCTGAACATGTTGCGAATTCCAGGCTTTTCCGAGCGCAACCTTTTTGACGCCCTCTTCGACACGCTCGACCGCTGCGATCGCATTGAAGGCAAGAAGTATGTGATTCTCGTTTCTTCGGGACGAGACACCTTCAGCAAATTGACGCTGGATCAAATCATCAAGAAGGTGAAGAACACCAAAGACGTGACGATCTATGCCATTAGCATCGGATGGCAGTGGCGGGAAATGCAGGACGCGCGCGGGCGCGCCGGCGGGATTCGGGAAGTCGATTGGCTGCAGGCCGACAACCAGCTCACAACTTTCGCTCGCCTCACCGGCGGACGGGCCTACTTTCCGCGTTTCCAGGGCGAACTGCCGGAGCTTTTCCACGACATTGCCACCGACATTCGCAACCAGTACAGCATCGCTTATCACCCTACCAATACGAAGCTCGACGGCACCTACCGCAAGTTGAAAGTCGAATTGCAGGCGCCGGACGGAGGTCCACTCAAGGTGCGCGACCAGAAGGGCAAAGAAGTGAAGTACGTCGTGTATGCCAGAGAAGGCTACACGGCCAAGCACACGGTGGAGTGAAGCAGAGGTGAGAGGTTCGAGGTCAGATTGCAGAGGTAGAATCAGAATTCTTTGTGCCGGATTGCAGAAATGGAAGACGAGTGGTTTTACTTCTGCAATCTGACCTCGAACTTCTCACCTTCGGTGCGCGCTGACGCCCGACTGATTTACAATCCCCAGTTCCCCACCAGGAGAAATCGCCGTGATTCCACGTTATACCCGGCCCGAAATGGCTCGCATCTGGAGCGACGAAAATCGTTTCCGCACCTGGCTGGCGGTTGAAGTCGCCGCCACCGAAACGCTCGCGGCAGCCGGTATCGTCCCCAAGGAAGCGGCCAAGGCAATCCACGCGCGCGCCGACTTCAATGTTGACCGTATCTTCCAGATTGAGGCCGAGGTCAAGCATGACGTCATCGCCTTCACGACGGCCGTGGCTGAGATTGTCGGCCCGCACGCGCGCTGGTTTCACTATGGCCTTACCTCCAACGATGTAGTCGATACTGCGCAAGCGTTGCTTATTCAGCAGGCTTCGGCGCTGATTGCCGGTGACCTGGAGCGCCTCGCGGAGGTGCTGGAACGGCGGGCTTGGGAGTTCAAGGACACACCGATGATTGGGCGGACCCACGGTGTCCACGCCGAGCCTATTACTTTCGGCTTCAAGATTGCAAACTGGTATTCGGAGACGCAACGCAACATCGCGCGCTTTCATGCCGCCGCCGAAGATCTGCGTGTGGGCAAGTTCTCAGGCGCGGTGGGAACGTTTGCCCATCTTACGCCGGAACTGGAAGAGAAAATCTGCGCCCGCCTGGGATTGAAAGCTGCGGCGGTGTCGTCCCAGGTGATTCAGCGCGACCGCCATGCGCACTACCTGGCGACGCTGGCCACGATCGCATCGACGCTCGACAAGATCGCTACTGAGATTCGGCACCTGCAACGCACCGAAGTCCGGGAAGCCGAAGAATTTTTCAGTGAAAAGCAGAAGGGCTCGTCAGCCATGCCCCACAAGCGCAATCCCGTAACCTGCGAGCAGATCAGCGGACTGGCGCGCGTGGTGCGTTCGAACGCCCAGGCGGGTTTCGAAAACGTTGCGCTGTGGCACGAGCGCGATATTTCGCATTCGTCGGCCGAGCGCATCATCATCCCCGACTCGACCACGCTCATGGATTACCTGCTCAACAAGACTTCGAATCTGATCGAGACCATGTTCGTCTATCCCAAGCGCATGCTGGTGAATTTAGAGAGCACGCACGGGTTGGTTTTCAGCGGACAACTCTTGCTCGATCTGGTTGAGAGCGGGGTTTCCCGCGAAGACGCCTATCGCCTGGTGCAGAATCATGCCATGCGGGCCTGGAAAGAGGATTTGGACTTCCACGAACTGGTTGTGAGTGATCCTGAGATCAGCGGACGCGTGCCGCGGGCGAAGATCGAGCGCGCGTTCGACCTCAAGCGGCAACTCAAGAACATCGACAAGATTTTCTCCCGCGTATTTGCGGGGAAAGCGGCTGTCAGGCAAGGTGCGGCATCGTCAAGAAAGAAATCAAGCCGCCGTAAGAAGTAGCGGCAGCGATTCTCTGTTGGTACGCGATCTGGGGGCAAGCGCATTTCCCCGATTTTCTGTAACGATTTGTAAAAGTAATAGTTTGTAAAGGCCTTCCTGCGGGCGCATCCCGTCCCCGGTGGGTGTCATCTATTTAACTAACCGGTTAACGATGTGGGGAACCGGAATTTCAGTTAAGGATGGCAACCATGCAGAAACAATCATTAGCGGTGACTGTGGCGTTGCTCGTTCTGCTGAGTGTGACTGCAATGGCCGCCACGGGCCAGTACGATCAGCAGATTCAGCAGGCTGTGAGCCAAAAGATTCACGACAAGAAAGATTTGGAAGGCGTGAATTCCAGTGTGGAAGACGGGATCGTGACCCTGACCGGCACGGTGAACCTTTACCAGGACAAGCTGAACGCCTCGAAACAAATCAAGAAGGTGGCGGATGTGTCGGGAGTTCGCAACGACATTGTGGTCGCGGGAAAAACCGTTCCTGACGCCCAACTCGAAACGAAGCTGGCGAAACAGTTGGCCTATGACCGCGTCGGATACTACGACAACACGTTCAACTACCTGGCGCTCGAGGTGAAGGATGGGGTGGTGACAGTCCGCGGCGACACGATGTGGGATCCGCCCAAAGATTCGGCTCTCGCCATCGTGGCGCATACGCCTGGCGTGAAAGATGTCGTGGATGACGTGACTGTGCTTCCAGCTTCTCTATTCGACAATTCGTTGCGGGCAAGCACTGCGCGAGCGATCTATGGCGATTCGATGCTGGGCAAATACGCGTCCGATCCGGTGCATCCGATTCGCATTGTCGTGGATAACGGCCATGTGACGCTCTACGGGAAAGTCGAGAGCAAGATGGACAAGACGATTGCCGGGGTGCGGGCGAGTTCTGTGCCGGGAGCGTTCAGCGTAGATAACAAGCTGGTGGTGGATTAACGGGTGAAGAAATAAAAGTTCTTTCCTGGGGGCGTGGCGAAAGCTGCGCCCTTTTTTTGCGCTCTGGTTCGGAGCGTCAGCTTCGTTGGGGAGGTTTCCACTTGTTCAGGAATGCCAGGACTTCTTCGGGGGCGAGGGAGCGCGCATTTTCGAATTCACCGTTCTTCTGGCTGTAGACAAGCTTGCCCTCGGCATCGAGCACGGCCAGGGCGGGAATGCCGCGTTTCATGGGAACCTCGTATTTGGCCATTAAGTCCTGGTTCTTTTCTCCTTTGCCGATGTCGACGTGGACGACAACAAAGTTGGCGGCGAGGACCGGCTCAATATCGGTGCGATGGAACGCCTTGTCGAGCGCGTGACAGTCGAAGCACCAGTTGGCGCCAAAGACAACGATCACGCGCTTGTGGCTGGCTGCGGCCTTCTCGAGAGCTTCTTTGATTTCGGCATGCGCATTCGCGCGTTCCGAGTAGATCTCATTCTGCTGGCGAAGCGGCTGACCGAAGCCCATGACGCCGGGTACGGCCAACGAGACGGCAAGAACCGGCATTGCAATCCAGCGGTATGAATTCACTCTACGATCTCCTGCATCCGGGAGGTGAAGTTTGAATTTCGCGCAGCCTCTTAGTTTGCCTTGCTCGAGTGCACCAGTTTCAGGGTATCGGTCTGCAGGATGCGCTGGATCTGATGTCTGGCGTGCACGGTCCAGGGGCCAGCGGTGTCGAGCTTCACGTAGGCGCGCCAGTGTTGCAGCGCTTTGCGCGGTTCGCGTATTTTCTCGTAGGCCAGCGCGATGTTGTAGTGAGCATCCGCGTAGGTAGGCGCCAACTGAATTGCAGTTTTGTAAGTGTTGATGGCTTCCTCGACCCGTCCAGTCTCGTCGAGCACATTGCCCAGATCGAAATAGGCGAGGGCATAGCGCGGATCGATTTGAATGGCGGAGCGATAGTGCCTTTCGGCCAGGGCATATTCCTGACGGTTGTAATAGAGTGTGCCCAGATTGATGTGGGCAGCGGCATGCATGGGATCCATGTCGAGAACCTTTAAATAAGTAGTGATCGCCTCGCCCTGCGTAGAAGGATTTTCTTCGAGCACGATCCCGCGAGCAAATAAGTCGGCCGAGTCAGTCACGACAAGTTCCGGCCCAGTTCGCGGAGGGCTGGTTACAACCTTGCTCTCGTCGGACGAAAAATCGAACATGAACTGTCCGGCGATTGGTTCGACGAGCCGACCCTGATGGCGAAAAGCGATGCGCCGTCCGTTCCGATAAGCCCCGGCTTCGAGCAGCGGGTTCTCCATGCCAGCCACCTGCTTCTGCATGGCTTCGAGCGATTGCCGAATGACGGCCGGACGAACACGCTGGGCACAGAGGTCGCGTACTTTCTTGATTTGCACGAGATCGAAAAAAGAATAGTCTTCGGACGCGGCTACGAGTCCCGCCTTCTCCCAGGTCTGAAGCTGGCGAGGAGCGAGCCGAAGAATGCGAAGCAAGTCGGCGCGGCTGTAGCGATACACGGGAATCAACTTTCGTCCATGATTATCGGAACTTGCGCGTTGGAATGCAAGTAGCAACAAGGTGGAATGCTGTGGAGAATCGGGGTGAAATAGCCCGGAAGTGGTATATCTTGTGCCACGGGGCTCGAAGGTTCCAAGCAGGAACGAAACTTAAGCCTGGCTGGGGAATCTCATCGGACCGGCAGTCACAGCAATTTGCTCAGTGAAGCGCCGGGCGCTGGCGGTCGGGCGAACGCGCCCTCCCGGCGACGGGCGGCAATCTTTGGCGCCGCGCAGGTAAGATCGCGAAGGGCAGGGAGCGCTATAGCGGCACATTGGGTTACCAGTTTTTGGAAGCTGAGTTGAAGTCGGTCGCGAGGAGCAATGCCGGAAAGAGCGATTTTGCTGGGAAGTGCAGCCGGAGAACGGGACGAGGAGTCGCTGATCCGGCGCGTCTGCAACGGCGAGCACGATCTGTTTTACGAGTTGGTACGTCCCTATGAACGGCGCGTTTATGCCGCAGCCTTCGCCATTTTGCGGAACGAGGCCGACGCGGAGGACGTCGCGCAGGAAGCGATTCTCAAGGCGTTCAAACATATCCGGCAGTTTCGCGCGGAAGCGCGGTTCAGCACCTGGCTGCTGCAGATCACCGTCAACGAGGCGCGTATGCGACGAAGGAAGGCGCACGCCAGCATGATGGAGCCCATTGCCGACCGGGAAGACGAAGAAGGCAACTACACGCCACGAGACTTTGCCGACTGGCGCGAGATTCCGTCGGAAACGCTGGAGCGCAAGGAAGTCCGGCAAAAGCTAGCCCTGGCGCTTGCGGAGTTAGGTCAGATCTACCGCGAAGTTTTCGTCCTGCGCGACATGCAGCACCTCAGCATCGAAGAGACCGCCAAGGCGCTCGGAATCTCCACTGCATCGGTCAAAACCCGGTTGCTGAGGGCACGGTTGATGTTGCGGGATCTGCTTGCTCCGGGACTGGACGGCGCTTGGAGCATGACCGGGAAGTTGTCGTTCGAAAAGGGGACCAAGCCATGGTAGTTCAATGCGAATGGGTTTGGCGCGAAGTTTCCAACTATCTTGACGGCGAGGTCGATCCCGCACTGCGCGTAGCTATCGAAGACCACATTGGCGGATGCCAACGCTGCGCCGCGGTGGTGGACGGCATGCGCAATGTGATCGAGCTTTATGGTGACGAGCGCATGCTGGAAGTGCCGCTGGGATTCAGCCGGCGTCTGCACCAAAGACTCGATGAGAATATGCCGCAGAATCGGCGAAACTTCCTGGGATGGATGGTGGCCGCGGCGGCAGCCTGCCTGGTTTTTGGCAGCATTGAAGTGGCTCGATCCTCGGCTTTTCGAGGGCCTCAAATTCGGTCCCAAATGGCAGAATCCGGGGATGGAGTTCCTCCGAACATGATGGTGGTGGTGGCCGAGGATGGAAAATTGTTTCATCTTGCGGCCTGTCCGTTTATCCACGAGAAGGATAAGCACCGAACGATCACCGCCGCCGAGGCAACGCGGGAAGGGTACACGCCCTGCATACGCTGCCTGAAGAAGTACCTGGTGGCGACGTGAGGACAGGGCAAGATAAGTATCTTTTTTCCCGCTGGCGACTCTATTGAGCAGGGGCCTAAGGTCGCCCCGCCCATCGGAAGGAGTTTGTTATGTCCAGTCTCTACGCACGCGTATCTGCGGCGCTTTTACTGATCATCCTGGGAGGTGTCGTCGCCTGCAATGCCGGCGAACGGGCCATTGCTGCCGTTCCTAATCCTGAGGTGGATGCCGCGCTGGCTTCGTCAAAGTCTGAGCAAACGGCCGTGATTGCGGGCGGATGTTTCTGGGGGATCCAAGCCGTGTTTCAGCATGTGAAAGGTGTGGTCAGCGCCACATCCGGGTACTCGGGCGGAGCCGCCAATACGGCGGAGTACGAACTGGTCAGCAACGGAAATACGGGCCACGCTGAATCGGTAAAGATCGTTTATGACGCTTCCCGGATCACCTACGGGCAGCTTCTGCGAGTGTTCTTTTCAGTGGCGCACGACCCTACGGAGTTGAACCGTCAAGGGCCCGACTCAGGCACGCAATATCGTTCCTCGATCTTCTACGCCGATGATGAGCAGAAGCGAATCGCCGAAGCCTATATCGCGCAACTGGATAAGGCCAAAATCTTTTCGCGTCCGATTGTGACGCAAGTGGTGGCGCTGAAGGCGTTCTATCCGGCGGAGGCCTATCACCAGAACTACGCGGCTCTTCATCCGGATAATCCTTACATCGTCTATAACGATGCGCCGAAGGTTGCCCACCTGCAGCGACAGTTTCCGGATCTGTACACCGGAAAGTAGAAACCCATCTTCACGGCTGCGCGGTTCGTCACAGTTGACTGTGATCTTCTGGCGCAGCCGTGACCCCTCCGACCAAGGGACCGGGGCCTGCCGGTTGCCCTGCCTACCCCTCCGATCACATCACACGCGAGTGCTCACGGATCACAGACACAAGCCGCGCCAAGCGGGAAAATATGTCTGGTGTAAGAGTCTTCCAACAAGGAGGCACTTATGAAACGAACCATTTTCCTGCTTGCCATGTTGCTGGCTGGTTTCGTTCTTTGCGCTGCCGACCAGACCTTCGCGCAGGAGGGAACACCGGTCAAGGTAAAGGTGAAGAGCTCGGAGGTTGTGACAGGAGTTGTCATCATTCACGTGCAGAAGGATGACGGTTCCATCGACCTGCAGTGCAACCAGGGAGCGGGCACCTGCAAAACCCTGCCGAGCGGCAGCTACCTGATGATCGTTCTCCCCGAAAATCGCGGGATGTACGACTGCAAAAACGTTGAGATGTATCGAGGGGATCAAGAAAAGCCGGATGCGGCCCGGAAGGTTGGCGATTACTGCATGTCCGAGTGAAAGTGGGCAGGCGTTCGGACTCGGGGTCGCGAGCTGCTTGCGGCAAGACTGGCAGCAGGTGTTCCGAGCGAGAACTGGCGCGCACTTCCCATCGTCAGGGAGATGCCGACACTGTCCAGGCGACTGGTCAGGCTAATCCGAGAGCATCGCATTGATCCCGATTTGTGAGAGCCGCCAAGCTTTGAGATTCAGCCAAGGAGATTCCATGGAGCCGTTCCGCTTTCATCTTTTCGTGTGCACGCAACAAAAACCAGAGGGTGTGCCATCGTGCCCTGCGAGCGGTGCGCTTGCGGTACTGGGAGCGCTGGACCGCGAGATCCAGACACGCGGTCTCGATGTGCAGCTCACGACTTGCGGGTGCATGGGCCTCTGCGATGAAGGGCCCGTGATGGTGGTCTATCCCACGGGCGTGTGGTACCGGCGCGTGCAAGCGGCGGATGTCGCGGAAATCGTAGCGAGCCATCTGAGCGAGGGAAAAGCTGTCGATCGGCTGATATGGAACGATCCCCCGGCGATGAGGGCTATGGCGGCGGAGCACGGAGAAAAATTCCGCGAGATGATGGCGGCCCGTGACAAAGCGGGAGTTCTGCCGGATCGCCTCGATCAAATGATTCGAGGCTACATGCCAAGCCGCTGTCTGCTGACGGCGCTTGAGTTGGACATCTTTACCGCCGTTGGCGATGGTGCCAACGCCGAGCAGGTCGGAGGGAAGATCAACGCAAATGCCCGCGGCGCTGGCATGCTGCTGAATGCGCTCGTTTCTCTGGGGCTGATGGCAAAAAATGGCGACGACTACAAGAACACGCAGGAGTCTGCACGCTTCTTCGTGCAAGGCTCCAAAGATAACCATCGCGACGGCCTGCTGCACATCGCGAACATCTGGCAGAGATGGAGCACTCTGACCGAGGCTGTGCGCAGGGGCACACGTGTTTCCCTCGATCCCGCCAGCGATGGGAGCCTGAAGCCCGATTGGACGCATAACTTCATCACCGCCATGCAACGCAACGCGAAGGATCGCGCGCCGCTGGTAGTAAAGGCGATTGGAGCTGACGGGTCGCATACGAATGTTCGACGCATCCTCGATCTCGGCGGAGGCTCAGGCGCTTATTCCATCGCATTCGCGAAAGCCCAACCGGGTGTGGAGTGCGAAATTCTCGACGTTCCGGAAGTCGTGCCTCTTACTGCCGAATATGTCAGACAGGCCGGAGTCTCAGCGCAGGTCAAGCTTCGTCCGGGAGACATGCTCCGCGACGATTTTGGCTCGGGCTACGACGTCATCATGCTGAACGCAATTTGCCACATGTTTTCCGAGGAGCAAAACCTGGATATCTTCCGCCGTGCATGGCAGTCGCTGGCTCCGAACGGACGCCTGGTCGTGCAGGACTTTATTCTGAATCTCGATAAGACGGGGCCTCAGCACGCGGCTCTGTTCTCACTCAACATGCTCGTTGGTACCGATGCCGGAGCCAGTTACAGCGAGGCCGAATACGCCCGATGGATGAAAACTGCCGGGTTCGCCGAAGTGCGCAGAATCAATCTGCCCGGGCCGAGCAGTTTGATAGTGGGGTCCGGAAAATAGACGATCCATCTTCGACATCACGAAGGCCTGTAACATTCGTCACAGACCGAAGTGCTCTCGCTGGCATAGCGTGGCCAAGAGTCGTGTTTCGTTTAAGCACTTCTTCGCTGGAGGGACCTATGCTGCGACGAGTGCCAATCCCAGTTTTCCTTCTAATAGCTTCAGTGGTGGTTTCCGTTTGCGGCCAAACTATGAAGCCGCCGCGCACAGCCGTGCTTCCCGTCGATGGGGCCAGCATCTTCCGAACTAACTGCGCCACCTGTCACGGTCTCGATGGGCGAGGCAAGGGCCCGACGTCGAAGGCGTTGAAAGGAGAGGTTCCCGATTTGACGAAGCTTTCGCAGCGGAATGACCGTGCCTTCCCCGCCATCCATGTGCAAAATATCATCATGTTTGGCACGGACGATCTACTCCCCGCTCACGGCTCGAAAGACATGCCGATCTGGGGGCCGATCTTCCACGAAATCGATTTCGATCAAGACCTCGGCAATGTGCGGCTGGAAAATGTAACCAGGTACTTAGAGTCCATTCAGCGGAAGTAACTGACGCAAGTTTCTTGCCGTTTTGACCCTTCTCTTGTATTTCGATGTGTGGCGAATTCGCTAAGGCGGGCGCGCAACGGACTATGCGCGAAGCATTTCAGCGGCTGTTATGGTGAAAATTACGGTTGCGCAAGCGCTGAAACCGTTCTACGATCATGACTCCTGTGGCGTCCCCCGCCGCAACCATTGGGTAACAACATTGTTGCCTAACGAATGAAATGAAGTGCAGTTCCAACCGCGAGGCTACGCCGTCATTATGTCTAGAGACGCGGAAAGTCACCTGGCTGAATTTTTGAGTTCCGTGCCTTTGTTTCAGGGCTTGCGGGCACAATTCCTCCACGCTCTGGCCAGAGCGGCTGAGCCCGTGCTGTTTGCCGCTTATCAAGTCTGCCTCCAGGAAGAAGATTCCAGCGATTGCCTCTATGTGGTCTTGTCGGGCGAGGTTCGGGTGAAGCCTCGTGACACTGGAGGCGGGAAAAATGCCACCATCGACCTCGGAAGAGGCTCTTGTATCGGCGAAGTCGGTTTTCTCACCGGCGACAAGCGGTCGGCAACGGTCAGCACGCTGCAGGATAGTTGTCTGCTTAAGCTTACGCGAGACTCTTTTGATGTTCTGACGCAGCAATTTCCCGAGGAGACCGCACAAGTCACCGACCGCATCGTGCTCGGAGCGCGCAAGACGCATCTTTCCTCGGCACTGCGCCGCAGCGAGCTTTTCGGCACGGTAGACGCCGAAGTGCTAAAAGATCTCGAGGCTGAACTCGAACTGATGAGCCTGACGAGCGGCGAAATTCTCTTCCGCCGCGGCGAACCGGGCGACGCCATGTATTTGATTATCGCCGGCCGTTTGCGCGTCGCGCTCGAAGGCCGTGATGGCGGCGAAAAAGTACTGGCGGAACTCGAGCCGGGAGATACTTTGGGGGAAATGGCGGTGTTGACCGGCGATCCGCGTTCCGCCACTATCTATGCCTTCCGCGACACTCAACTGGCCAGCCTCTCACGCGAGGGATTTCAGCGGCTGCTCAAGAAGTATCCCGACGTGCTGTCGCTGTTCTTCACCCGCAAAATGGTGCGGCTGATGCAGGAGCAGATTTCAGGTGCGCCACCGCACTCCAGCGGTTTCCGCACGGTGGCTGTCATTCCTGCCCATGATGGTGCTCCCCTCAAGGAGTTTTGCGCCAAGTTCACACGCGCTCTGGCTGCGCTCGATTCGGCCTTGCACGTGGGCAGTGAGTACGTCGATTCCGCGTTAGGCCGGCCCGGAGCTTCACAGGCTCAGGAAGAAACCGCGGGCGAACATCGGGTAACGGAGTGGCTGAACAGTCTTGAAGAGAAATTTCGTTACGTGGTCTACGAGGCTGACGCTGGCGCGTCCAACTGGACCCAGCGATGCTTGCGCCAGGCGGATCATGTTTTGATTGTGGCCGATGCGGATTCGGACTCCGCTCCCGGCGAGATCGAAACCAGTCCGCTGCTCGCAGCCAAAAGTTCGGCGGGAAGTCTCAGCCTGATTCTGACCTACAACCGGCCCGGACCGCCGTCGCAGACGGAGCGCTGGCTTGCGAAACGGCCGGGATGCCGCCATCATCACGTGAGATTGGCCTCAAGCGACGACCTGGGCCGCATCGCTCGTTTTTTCACGGGGGAGGCAGTCGGAGTGGTGCTGAGCGGCGGTTTCGCCCGCGGCATGGCGCACGTGGGCGTGCTGCAAGCCCTATCGGAGGCGGGCGTTCCCATCGATCTCATTGGCGGAACCAGCATGGGAGCGATCGTGGCGGGGATGTGGGCTCTTGGAGTCGATCGCGAGAGAACCATCGATATTCTGCGAAGAGGGGGCGCGGCGGCCTTTCGCGACTTCACCTTGCCGTTTGTCAGTTTCACCACGGGCCAGAAGCTGTGGCAGAGCATGGACACAATCGGCGGTGACAAGCGCATCGAAGACTTGTGGCTTCCATACTTTTGCGTTTCCGCTATCCTCAACCGCGCGGAGGTGAAGGTCCATACGCGGGGGCCGCTGGTGAAAAGCGTGTTGGCCAGTTCGCGGGCGCCGGGAGTCTTCCCGCCGATTGTCTGGGATGACGATCTGCTGGTCGATGGCGGCATCGTCAATAATCTTCCTGTGGATGTGATGAAAGAGTTTTCTAATGGCGGAATCGTGATTGCGGTAGACGTCTCATCTGCCCCGGAATCCGCGAAGACTGCGGATTATGGCCTGTCGTTCTCGGGATGGCGGCTGGCGCTGCGCAAATTGAATCCGTTTTCCAAAGGCATTTATCCTCCCAGCATCATCAAGGTTCTGATGCAGACCATCGATTTCAGCAGCGAGTCTTACCGGCGAAGGGTGGCAGATGCTGCCGACCTATACATTCGCCCGCCCCTGGAAGGCTTCCGCTTCGACGATTTCGAGCGCTCGGGCGAGATGGTGGAGGCTGCCTACCAACATGCGAAGCAAATCGTTGGGCAGTGGACCAGCCGAGTCCAGAAAAAGAGCGCATAGAACCGGCGTTTCACAGCATCGCCCCAGAATGTAAGAATAGAGTGTGTGGGCGTTGCGATTCAGAGTGCATCCGCTAAAAACTGGAGAGAGTTTCGAACTTGAGCCCCGGCAAATTTTATCTCGAAGCCGCATCTGGGGGCCGCACCCGGGAACTGCCTCTGAATTCCGGTAATTCGTGGACGATCGGCAGAGCGGTTGAGAACACTCTCATTTTCGAAGACAAAGCCATGTCCCGCCGTCACGGGGTGATTCAGCAGTTGCAGCCGGGCAAGTTTTACTTCATTGATCTCGGCAGCAGCAACGGATCGTCGGTGAATGGGCGCCGCGTCACCGTGCCCCTGGAGTTGCGCGACGGCGATTCCATGCAATGCGGCGGAACGCGCTTGACGTTTCGCGACCGTTCCGGGGGAACTGCGGCTGCTTCTCCGGTGGAGACTGATGGCGCGACGGTGGTCCTGTATTCGAGGCATCTCATCAGTGTGCTCGTAGTGGACATCCGCGACTTCACTCCACTCACTCGGAAACTGGATGAAGCAATCCTGGCGCAGACGATCGGCACCTGGTTTCGCCAAACCGGCACAATTCTGCGGCGCCATGGCGCTTCGGGGGACAAATATATTGGCGATGCAGTGATGGCGGTGTGGACGCACGCCAACGAGACGCCAACGGCCGCGGAAATCTATCCGATCCTTAAAGCGCTTTCGGAGATCGAGGCATTCACTCGTACTTTGCACGAGCAATTTCCCCTGCCGTCGCCGATGCGCGTGGGTGCTGGCATTAATACGGGTATTTCCATCGTGAGCAATACTGGCCCGCAGGAAAATCCCGATTTCAGCCCGCTGGGCGATACCGTGAACGCTACTTTCCGCCTGGAAACGGCGACCAAGCATTCTGGCTTTGACGTTGCCCTCGGGCGCTTCACCATGGAAAGCCTTGCCGGCGGCAGCGATATTCCGCTGCATTTCCAGAAGAAGTCTGTTGAACTTAAAGGCTACGACCATCCTGTCGAAGCCTGGTTCACCTCGTTTGACGAACTACAGAGTTTTCTAGGCGCCTGCAGTTCCGGGTAGCGGATTGCTCAAGTCTTAACCCGCTGACGCTACAATCTCTCTATGCGATTTGTGCCTGCCGGCCTCGTTCTCCTGCTGACCGCCGCGCTTTTCGCACAGAGCGCACCGCAAGCGACGCGTCAACTTGAATCCGTTAGCGTTCCGATCACGCTCGACCAGGGCCGCGTCGTCATCGACGTCGACCTTCTGCTTGCCGACGGATCAACGGAGCGCATCCGCGGCTGGGTCGATAACGGTAATCCTGAGCTCTGCATGACCCAGCGCATCGCAAGCCTGTTGGGACTGACGGTAAGCTGCGACCAGCAATTCTGCTCGGCCATGCCGAAGTCGCCGGACTTCTCCCCCCAAATCGTGATCGGCGGAATGAAAGTTGCCCTGTCGCCGGCCGGGGAGAAGGCGAGAGAAATTGGAATTCCACGGGGCGCTTCGGCGCTCGCGCCCGGCATGAGCGCAGAGATCAATATCCCTTCGTCCGTTTTGCGCCATTACGATGTGCTTTTCAATTTTCCCGATCGCCAGTTCAGCATCGGGCGCATCGGCAGCCTGAAATTCAAGGGCGTGAAGAGCAAAATGCGGGTCAACGAGACGGACGCACGGATCCAGATTCCGGGCAAGATTGAAAATAAGAACTACGATCTCGGTCTGGATCTCGGTTCTTCCGTGAGTTTTCTTTCCGACGAGTTGTTCGCGAAGATCTCCAAAGCCCATCCCGACTGGCCGCGCATGACGGGACTGGTCGGCCCGTTTAATACCGGCGAATATTTGGACGAACCGAAGTGGAAGGTGATGCGACTCGACCGTTTGCAATATGGTCCCTTGTTTCTTACAGATGTAGCTGTCGCTGATCTTTCGTCCGGATTGGGTGCCGATGTTCCTGCGGGCATTCTGCCAAGTTGCATGACGGCACGATGGAAGGATGGCTCTTTAGTGGCCGTTCTCAGCGCGGAGGCGCTGTCGAATTATCGCATCGGCCTCGACTATGCCCATGCGACGATCTATTTCGATATCGGCAGGACCAACAGCTTTCCGGGCTTCGATGTCGTCGGACTTATTCTTCGGCCGGAAGGCGACACTGCTTTCACGATTGCCGGCGTCGCAGATTTTGACGGCAAGCCTTCGGTCGCGAACGTGCGGGTCGGCGACCGCCTCATTGCGGTAGATGACATTCCCGTCGCTGAGTCAACGCTGGGACAAGTCTGGGCGTTACTTGAAAGCTCTCCGGGCCAGGAACGCAAGCTGACGATCGAACGCGCAGGCCAACAGTTCAGGGTCGCAGCCAAAGGGCAGCATTTTCTGGCTCCTCAACTGTAGGTCAACACGTTTTGCAATCGGCGTTGAAAGATGAACGCGAACGACGAGGTTGGAGAAAAAGTTTCCGCTCCAGCAGGAGTGAGAACACAGGCTTGAAGAGGATGGAGCCGACGATCGGACTTGAACCGATGACCTGCCGATTACGAATCGGCTGCTCTACCAACTGAGCTACGTCGGCGCTTCTTATGATCAATCATTAACAGCATTACGTCTCAGCGGGGGGTACCCCCTCCCCCTACCTGTCCGGTATATTAGAATCAACTGGTTAGAGTAACTATGGATGCAAAGTATTCAAAAATATGCACTTGGACTTATTTCTTGTAACTCTAATGCTCCGTTTAGTTTAACCAAGTAATCGGCGAAGTTCTCCGGTTTTGGGCTTGCAAAGTATTCATATGTAATGACTTATTTGTAAAGTCCTGATTGTATTGAGGTTAGAGCCGGAGTCCTGGATTTTTGCCAGCGCGAATGAGTTGTCAGAGAACGGGTGCAATGGCGCACATGTGTGCTCCTGAATCAGTTAAGAACAAAGGCCTTGGTTAAGTCAAGGTTTTTCCGGCGAGGGGAAAAGAGAAGAGCGTAAAGGGAATTGATCGTAAGTGATCCTCGCCAGTTCGATGCTGGTTCGTTGGGGGAACTCCACTCATGGCCCAAAGCACGGGGATGATGAGGACGGGTTTTCCTCGGGGTGTTGATGCCGATCCGTTCCGCGCGAGTGGCGGGCAAACCGGAAGATGAGAATCATCTCCGCCCTCGTAGGGTCGGCTGATTGCCAAGATCAGAGTCCCGTCTGTCCCGTGGGTTTCCGGAGTGCCAAGGGGCCGGGTTCGTGGAATCCCACCTTTGCACAAAGAACGCGCAAAAGTGGGGTACCTGTGATCTTTCAAGAGGTTGTCCATTCGATCGGAACCGGAGAAGCTGATTGTGACGCAATCCAGTTTCCGAGGTCAGACCGAATGGACATCCACAAAATGCCCGACTCACCCTTCGTAGTCGAGAGGCGTTGGTCGAAACCGTGATTCGCCGCCTAGGCTTCAGCCGTGCCGCAGGCAGCTTTCGCCTGACTCCCAAAACCGCGGCCAAGCGGGTTCGCCGTTATCAGGGCGAAGGAGTTGCCGCTCCCTGGACCTGCAATTCGCGCCAGAGTTGACTGCGATTGTGACAGCCTTCAGCCCACCACTGTTCCAAGTACACCAGCCAGCGATCCACCGATGACTTCCTGGGCGTGACTTGGCGCCCAGGAAACTGTCCGGCGTGCAGCCTGTGGCTAGATCATTGGCCCGTTCCGGAGAGCTTGATAGTTTGCGGGCTGCCCGACGCGTCACTAGTGATGGTCACAGCTCCGGGAATGGTTCCGGCTTGCGCCGGCGTGAAGGTCACCGCGATCGTGCACGTGCTATGCGCATTGACGGTGCTTCCGCAGGGTTTCGTTCCTCCCGGCACGGCCGAGAACTGCCCGCTGGCCGCGACGTCCGTCAAGTTCAGCGTGCTGGCCTGATTGTTGGTCAAAGTAATCGACTTCGCTGCGCTAGTTTTCCCCAGAGCCTGTGAAGCGAACGTCAGCGACGCGGGAGAAAAAGTGACCGGCAGCACACCTGTACCCGAGAGATCATAGATCTGCGTATTGACGGACGCATTGTCCATGAACACGACAGAGCCTTCGAGTTTCCCCGCAATTGATGGGCTGAAAGTAACCGCGACGGTGCAGCTGGAGCCGGCTCCCAGCGCGCCGGTGCAAGGATTTTCCCCGCTGCCTGTGACGCTGAAGTCGGCGCTGGCGGCAAAATTTGTGATGTTTACGGTGGCGGCGCTGCTGTTGATGACAGTCACAGTTACCGGTGATGAACTCGCGCCAACTAAGGTATTGGCCACCTTGAAAGTGGCTGGCGAGAACGTGAGCGGAGCTGTTGCACCGCCCGATCCCGTGCCGGAAAGGGCCGCTAATTGCGTGGGGAATGAAGCACTGGAAACAGCCAATGTGCCGTCGACCGTTCCATTTGCGGTGGGAGTAAAGGTCACGCTAACCGTACACTTCGCCGCTTTGGCCAACGTGCCATTGCATGGCTTTGCTCCGCTTCCCACTGCTGTGTAATTCGAACTGGCGAGGAATGTGTAGTCGAGTGTCCCGTTCGTGTTATTCGTCAAAGTAACCGTCTTCGACGCACTGGTGGTACCTACTGAGACCGTGCCGAAGCTTTCGCTGGCCGGTGAAATCGAAAGCTGAGGCAGTCCGGTGCCGGAGAGAGCCAAAACCTGCGGAGTGTTCACCGCATTGTCGGTGATCGTCAACGCTCCGGTTATCGCCCCCGTAACCGAGGGCGTGAAGGTAATCGAAACGGTGCAAGTATCGCTCGGCTGTATCGTCTGTCCAGCGCAGGTATCAGTTTTCGAGAAGTCGCCGCTAACGCTGACCGCGCTGATGCTGAGGCTGACGGTGCCGGAGTTCGTCAACGTCACAGTTTTTGGGCCGCTCGTCTGGCCCACCAACGTGCTCGTCATTTTCAAACTGGTGGGCGAGAGCTCGACAACCGGAAAAACCGCCGGCGCCAGTCCCCAAAAATTACCAATGGATGCGTTAGCTACAAACGTAGCCGCTGCTGTAGCTGTGTTCAGCGTGTAGAGGGCAACAGTCGAACCGTTGTTTCCAGCATAGAGCGTTCCGTTTTCAAAGACCATGGCCCCAATGCTCGTTAGACCCGTGTTGCCGATCTTGGTCGTGGCCGCCGTGGTGGTGTCGATCGAGTACAAGTTGCCCGATCCGTCAACAAAGTACAACGTGTCCGAACCGGTCGAGGTGCCCGTAGTGCCACCCAGGCTGAGACCCGTCGCTCCGATAAGCGTCGTAGCTCCCGTGGTTGTGTCGACCGAATAGAGATTAGCGCCACTGTCAAACGCGTAGACCCCGCTGGTCGTAGAACCCATGTCGTCGTAGGAACTGCCAGAGTTCGCTACGGTCGTCAGGCTTCCGTTCACAGGGTCCACTTGGTACAGCGTGGTGCCGGAGAAAAGTCCTCCGTACAACAGACCCCCAGGCCCTACGCCTATACCTGTAATCAGCTCGCCGGAGTTGCCAGTCTGGCTGAATGCGCCGGTGGTGAGATTGATCGTGCCCCAGTCTTCCGCGCGCCCTACGAATTCATAGGCGGTCAGGGTTTGCGCACTGGCCAAGCCGGCTAGAACCAGCAAGAAAATAATCAGCATCGCCGCAGAGATGACTCCCGGGAGTTGCCTTCTCACATCTTTCCTCGTCAGATCTTCCCTCCGACGGATATTTCTCTCTCCCAATTTCGAAAACAGGCTTACAAGATTCTTTGCAGAGGACATAGCGATTTTCTCCTAGAATTGGTGATGTGAGGGGAGTTGTTTCGCCACTTTGATACGGACGCCATTTTACATCGATTCCGCAAGTTCACCAGTCCCGAAATGAAAAACCGAAGCTGAAAAGAATTGCGCAATCGTCGCAATCGGTGTGTGTTAAAAATCCAACGTTCTTTGTGTCAGGCCGTTGCACGCTCCGTCACCGTTGAACGGCGAAGAACGGCAAATGGCGTGCGGTTGAGCGATGGTGAAGCGGAAATAACGACGAATGGCGAAGGTTTGCGCGACATCGAAAAGGATGCGTCATGCAAACGTGAGTGTCACGATGGACCACTACGTTCAAGCAATCACATCAGCGAAAAGGCAAGCGCAGCGCGGGACTGTTGGCTTATTGGACCCACGCGGGAAGCGGCAACCACTGTATGTCGTTGAGAAGATGGTGGGCGCTGTAGGATTTGAACCTACGACTTCCACCGTGTGAGGATGGCACTCTACCGCTGAGTTAAGCGCCCGACCGTTACAGGTCAATCAGTTGCGGTACGCCATTCTAGCATCGCCGGGCCGTTCGAGGCCAGCTACCCAGGGAAGAACTAAAGCTGCCGAGCGAGAGCAGCGTGCAAATCGGCGATGGGTTCTCCGCGTTTTCGCAGACCGCTCACCTGGCCGAGAATTTGTAGGTCGTCTGGGTGCTCAGGACGGAACCGGGACGCAGAATGGTTGACGGAAATTTCGGGTGATTGACGGAATCCGGAAAGTGCTGCGTCTCCAGACAGAATGCGGATTGTTTTGTGTAGACGACTCCGCGCTTGCCGGTGATGGTTCCGTCGAGAAAGTTTCCGGTGTAAAACTGGACGCCGGGCTCGGTTGTCCAAACCTCGACTTGCCGTCCTGATGAAGGATCGAAAGCGCGAGCCGCGAGCCGCAACTTTCCAGGGTCGCCGTTGACCACAAAGTTGTTATCGTAACCGCCCGGGTTGCCCGGAATTTCGGCGATGTGCGTGCCAATGGCGATGGGACGGGTGAAGTCGAGGGGTGTTCCTTTTACCGGAAGAATTTCACCGGTCGGAATCAGGGTCGCATCCACCGGGGTGTAATTGTCGGCGTTGATGTGCAGCACCGTCCCCAGGATATTTTTTTCTTCGCCGAGATTGAAATAGCTGTGATTGGTGAGATTGACGGGAGTGGCTTTGTCGGTCTTGGCAGTGTATTCCAGCTGTAATTCGTTGTCGTTGGTGAGCCGGTAAAGGACCGTGACGTGGAGGTTTCCGGGGAAGCCTTCGTCTCCATCGGGACTATCAATGCTGAAGCGAACGGCGGCGCCGTTTCGTTCATGCACAGGTTCGGCCTTCCAGATTTTTCGGCTTAAATCGTTCGAACCGCTGTGCAGGCTGTTCGGCGGATTATTGATCTCAAGGGAATACTCTTTGCCGTCGAGCGTAAACTTGCCCTTGGCGATGCGGTTCGCCACTCTTCCGACGGTGGCTCCGAAAAAAGGCTCATTTCCCAGATAGCCATCGAGCTTGTCGAATCCAAGGACAACGTCGGCCATCTTTCCGGATCGGTCGGGCAGCCATAATTCGGTCAAGGTTGCGCCGAAGGTGATGACCTTCGCGGTGACGCCCTTCGTATTTTTCAGGGTGTACAGGTCGACCGAGGTTCCGTCGGGCAGGTTGCCAAACTTGCTGGTTACCACGGTGGCCTCCGAGTTTTCTGCGGGATGATTCGCGGCCCAAATGGCACCGGAGAAAATCCAAAGCAGAATCGCAAGTAGTAAGACTTTATGGCGCATGCCATCCACCTTCGCTGGCCGTAGAATTTTCATCATGATTCCGCCCCCAAATTTCGATTGACCGGGTCCCGCATTAACGTAATCGTTTCGATCGTGATAAAGCAAGCTTGGACTTGCGGTTGGTGGCGGAAGTTGAGGAAGAGACTCGACCTCCGGTACCTGCGCGGCGGCTTGACCGGTGCGGCGGCTCCCGGTAGCCTCTTTCCATCAGACCTTTCATGGCCGCCTCCGATATTCCCGATCGCCGACCTGTAACTGATTCAGGGCAAAACACTTCATCGTTTCGCCCCGATGGGGAAGAGGCGCAACTTTGTGCAGGCGACGGGGTTTCTACTGATGTGAGCAGTGTGGCGATAGATCGCGGGTTGCTGGGGCGAGGGCTGCCGAACTTTGGCGGGGCTTCGCCGTCGATGCCTGCGCCCATTACCATGGCAAATTCGAGCGTCAGTGCAGATGCCGCCGTTTCCGATGTGGATGTGATGTTGCGGGTGAAGACGGGCGACGAGGCCGCCTTTGCGTACCTGGTGCAGAAGTATCGCCGGGCGATGGTTGGGTTCATGTACCGGCTGTGCCGCAATCCTTCGACGGCGGAAGAGCTGGCGCAGGAAGTATTTTTGCGCGTGTACCGCTCGCGCACGACTTACGAGCCGAGCGCGAAGTTCACGACCTGGCTGTACCGCATTGCGACGAATCTGGCAGTGAACCACGCGCGTGACACCAGGCACGAGCGCGCGGAGAATACGGTTCGATTGGATGAGCCCGACCAGGAGACGGGGACGACTCCCGACCTGGCCGATGACACGTTAACGGTGGAAGAACAGATCTTGAAGCGGGAGCGACTGGCAGCGATCCGCAGCAAGGTGAACGCACTGCCCGAGCGGCAGAGGGTTGCGGTCATCATGCACAAGTATCAACAAATGGATTACCGGCAGATTGCAGAGGTGATGAAGCTGAGTGAATCCGCCACCAAGTCGTTGCTGTTTCGCGCCTACGAAACGCTGCGCGAGCAGTTGAAGGAGTTTGTTTCGGGGAAGTAGAGGAAGCTATGAATTGCAATCAGATTCGCGAGCTGTTGCCGGATCTGGCCGCTGGCATGGAGACATCGACACCGGAGGTCGAACGGCACATCGAATCGTGTACGGCGTGTGCGGCCCATCTCCGCGAGTTTCAAAAAACCATGGCGCTGCTCGATGAGTGGCAGGCGCCGGAGCCGTCCGCTTACTTTGATACTCGACTGCAGGCGCGTTTGCGGGAAGAGATGGCGCGTCCGGCGGCGGGATGGCTGCACTGGAGTTGGTTGCGGCATCCGGCGCTGGCAATGTCGCTGGCGGCGGTGGTGCTGGCGGGAGCGCTGACAGTGGGCGTGAGCCACAAGTCGTATCTCTATCAGGCCGAGACTATTCCGACGAATCCTCCGGCGCTTGGCTTGCCGGTGCAGCCGGGAACGGCGGTCGGCGATCTGCAAGCCCTGGATAAGAACGACGAGTTATATGCGGATTTCGACATGCTGGACGAACTGCAGGTGCAGGACGACGTAACCGCGACTCCCTGAGCTAAATTTTCAGTGAAGGGACAGAGACGGGCACGACAGGTCTCGACCGGCGGAGAAGTGTGATTTGCAGGTTGGCTGAGGCCAGCGAAGGGATAGAAACATGTGGGGCCGGGTAAAACTCGCGAGCTGTCTGGCCGGCCTTCTGCTGGTGACGCCGTCGTTCGGCCAGAACCGAGCTTCGCGACCTCAAGCTCAACCGCATCCGAAAGCGCAGAATGCGGACGGGCAGTGGCACCACTTTCAGAAACAGAAGAGTCCCGCGCCGAGCCACGCGAATCCAGCGCGTCCGCCGGTGAGTCGGGCACCGCAGAATCGCCCGCCACAAAATCGCCCGCCGCAAAATCAGCCGGGGCACTCCGGAAATTGGCTGCGGCGCTATAAAGATCTGCCGCCGGCGCAGCAACGCCGCGCTTTGGAAAACGATCCGCAATTCCGGAAGCTTCCGCCGCCGCAGCAGGCGCGGCTGCAACAGAGGTTGCAGCATTTTTCGAGTCTGCCTCGGGACCAACAGGAGCGCATGTTGAACCGGATGGAAACCTGGGAGCACCTGACTTCGGACCAGAAGCAGCGGGCGCGGCAGCTATTTCAGCAATTCAAGCTGTTGCCAGCGGACCGGCGCCAAACCGTTAACCAGGCGATCCGCGGGATGCGCGATCTAACGCCCGCGCAGCGCGACCAACTGATCAACTCGGAGCAGTACAGGAACGATTTCTCGCTGCAGGAACGGGTGTTGCTGGAGGGAGCGGCCCACCTTCCGCTGGCTCCCGGCGACGGGTTGCAAACGGCCCCGCCAGAATAGCGTAGTTAAGAGTTGGCATGGTATGGACAGGCTGCCGAGCTTCGGTCGGCCTGGACGGGCGAGGGCGCCCGTTTTCACACAAACCTGCCCCACACAAAACTGCCGGTACACGATCCACTCCATAAAGAATCTGGAGCGCGGCTGGATCGCCGCACTCCAGATCTTTCATTCCTTACGGATCGACTTACTTAGTTGTTCGTGACATACGCCAGGAAATAGGGGGCGTAGTCGCTATTTTCGTTGGTTGGGAGTGCGCCATCGACTCCGATGCGGGTTTGGTCTCCGTACAGGGACCAGCCGCTCAGGGCACCCGGCTCTGCAGATTGTCCGACGCCACTAATTTTTTCGTTGTTGGTGTCGAGGGTGAAATAGACCGTGAAGTAGTAATCGTACAGAGGTGAGAGTGCCAGTTTGACGGTATCGAGCCGCACGATGCAAGGATTGGTGGCCGACACCGGCTGCACGGGACAAACAGAGGAGTTGGTCAGCACGATGCTGGGGTTGGATTTGCTGCCCAGCGTGACTTTCGTGACCTTAACCACCGTGCTGCCGTTGCGAGGCACTTCGTAAAGGACCATGTTGTCGATATCGGCTTCCGATCCGCCGGTAAATCCGAGATAGAGGGCGGTGGTGGTGGAGCTTGCGCCAATCAGCGATGCGCCCGGAATGAGGACGAACTCGGAGATGCCGCTCCAAGCCTGGCTGCCGCTGCTGGAGATCGTCCCTTGTCCTTCGGTCAGATTTACCAGAGTTGTGTTGGGACCCTGCGTCTGCGCGAAAGCATTCGCTGCCAGAATCGCCATTAAAGTCAACGTTGCGAGTTTATAGAAAGTCTTCATCGGGAATCTCCCTTAATCAAAATTGAATTCTTCGTTCTGGTTCGTGTCTCGGTGTGGATTGCGTCTCGGACCAGCATGTCCAACCGGCTCCTCAGTTGGTCATGACATACAGGAGACCGTACGGTGCGTTGGCAAAGCTGAGGGTGGGAATAGAGCCACCGACGGAAATGTGGCTCTCATCACCGGTCTGGTACGATCCCCGCAGGCTGGTCTGCTGAAAGAGGGGAGAAGTGAGGCCAATGGCTGAGTTATTGGGATCGCTCGCGGTGAAATAGACGACCAGATAGTAGTCATTCAGGGCCGAGAGAGTGATCTTGGTGGGATCGAGCCGGATGACGCATGGATTGTAGGTGGAAATCTCCACCACGGGGCAAACCGATACGCTGGCGAGGTCGATGCTGGGATTGGAGACGCCGCCGAGGGTCACGGGCGTGACCGCGGTGATGGTGGAATTGCCACGCGCAGTCGTGTAGAGGGTGATATTGCTGATATCGACCTGGGCCCCTGCCGTGAATCCGAGGTAGAAAACGGTTTGGGTGGTGGTCACCGGAATCAGTCCGGCGCCGGGAATCAGGTCCAAGAGGGAATAACCGCTCCAACTGTTATTGGAGTTAACCGGTCCGATGATACCCCGTTCCAGGTTTTCTGCCTTGGCAGCAGCCGCGGACTTCTGCGAAACACCATAGAGCGAGACGGCGAACAACATGAGAGTCAACGTTGCGAACTTGAAAATCGTCTTCATTGGGAATCTCCCTTAATTCAAAATGTGTTGAGCTTTCAACTTTGCGAATTGGTGGAACCCGCGCCGGAGCGACTCAGCAAGCGCGCATCCGGCCAGCCAGCCCTAGTTATTCATGACATACATGAGGAACGAGGGGCTACGATTGGCGGCTCCGGGAATGGACTGACCGACCGTGAGGTGGGTATAGTCCGTGCCTCCGAAGTAGGTCGAGGCCAAGCTGGACTGGTTATTGTTGGGTTGAGTCCCAGCGATGCTGCCGTTATTGGCGTCGCCGGTGAAAAACACCGCAAAGTAGTAATCGGACGACGGCGTAAGGGTGAGAGTGGCCGGATCAAACCGCACAATGCAAGGAGTGGTACCGGTAGGCGGCACGGGACAAACGGATGTGTTACTAAGCTGAATGCTGGGATTCGAGACGCCGCCGAGCGTCACCGGGGTAACGGCGGTGATGGTCAGGCTGCCACGCGCCGTTGTGTAGACGACCATATTGCCGATGTCAGCTTCAGTTCCAGCCGTGAATCCGAAGTAGAAAACGGTGGTTGAGCTGGTGATCGGGAACAGCGCCGAGCCAGGAACCTGGTTGAACACAGAATAATTGGACCAACTGGAGTTGCTGCCCGGGGGGCCGATGACGCCGCGCACCAGATTCTGGGTCGTGGTGGCCGTTTTGCCTGGGAATGCTGATTGCGAGAAGCAATAGCAAGAGACCACGAACATCATGAGAGTTAGCGTTGAGAACCTGCAAACAGTTTTCATGGGAATCTCCCTTATCGATTTGTGAAACAACGTTGTGATATCGGTATTCGGTTGTGTTCAGCCATTTTGTTGAAGCTGATGCGGACAGGTCTGCTGGAACAGCCGAAACCCAAGGCGTCGAAGTGTGCCCGATTTCCACGAGATGCGGCAGTGCGCCGCTCTCTGGAATCGTTAGGGTCGGCAAGCTCTTAGTTTTCCGTTCCGCACAACTGGACGGTTCAGTGCCCACAGTGCCACTGACGGAGTCCAAGTCGCGGGCCGAGTGTCGAGAGACGGGGGACGTCGCACGATCTGTAGCCGTCGCCAGGGGAAGGGGCGCGACTAATATTCGACTTCGAAAAGAAGTCGCCCGGGAACCACGCTGAAAGGGATTATACCACTGATTGTCAAGGAAGCCTGCAAAAGCCCCATCTGGCGGGGGATATGAGGTGTTTGGAGCTTGCGCCCATCCGAGGCATGCGAGCAGAGGGTGGTATCAGGCCCGGCCCGCGAACTCCCGCGTTTCGGTGGAAACCTTGATCTTTTCGCCTTCCTTAATAAATAAGGGAACACGGATCTCGATTCCGGTCTCCAATTTTGCCGGTTTGGTCACGCTGCCGCTGGAGGTGTCGCCTCGCACAGCGGGCTCGGTGTAAGTGACATTCAATTCCACATGCGGCGGTAACTGCAGGCCGATGGGGTTGCCGTTGTATTTATGCAGCTGAATGATCGCGCCTTCGACGATGAAGTCGACAGCGTCGCCAATCATCTCGGCGGAGAGGGTCACAGTTTCGAAACTCTCCTGGTCCATGAAGTGAAAGCCCTCGCCGTCGCTGTAAAGATAGGACGCCGGGACCATGTCAAGGTCGGGTTCCTTGAAGCGGTCGCTGGCCTTGAAGGTCTTGTCGAACACGGCCCGGGTAAGCAGGTTGCGCATCTTGAGGCGAACCAGCGTCTGAGCGCCCCGGGCGGTAGGGGTGGAAACTTCAGCGTCGAGACAAAGGAAGGGAATGTTTTCGAATTCAAAAAACATCTTTCGCTTTACGTCGATGGCGTCGATCAGAGCGGCCATGATTTCCTCGGTGACAGGGGGCTCTCCGGCGAACGGAGGCTGGAGTTTACGCGTTAAGATTTAAGAGCCGATCGCTGGGGATTTACCGCGGAGGCCAGGCTCCCTAGCGTCGAATCAGCGCCATTACCCATCCAGCGACAAAGACGCCACCCACGAACATGGCGAAGCAATAGAGGCCGTAGCGAAGTTGCTCAAAGGCAGAGCTGCGCTGGGTGATGCCGAAGACGATGGAAGCGAAGAGCGCGAACACGACCGCAGCCGAGAAGTGCGACAAGGTGATGGTCACGGTTTCTTCCCCAGGGCAATGTGATGCGCATCCGCGGCAGCGATGAAGTTCAGCAATCCGGCAGCGATGAGAAACGTCTTACCGTAATCGGCCGCGGCGTTGGCGGCCAAAACGTTGCCCCAGTCCATGATGCGCGCGAGAAAATAGAGCGAGCCCGTGCCCACGTCGCCGACGAAGCCGAGAATGTCGAGGATATCGCCGCCGTTCGGCTGATAAATCCGCCCCTGCATGCCCAAACCGATCAGGAACATGGCGACGATTGAGATCATCAGCAGAATGCCACGGCCAAAGCGTTTTAAAAGGATGTGTCCACCGCCTGGAATGAGCCAACCTACAATGGGCGCAACAATCGCCATTGTGGTGAGCGGGTACTCAGGCGGAGCGGCCGCATTTTTTGATTTCTCTGTTGTTGGCTTCGCCATTCAGATGGTCACGATCTCTCTTTGAATTCTACCAGTGACCTCGGCGCTGCCGGGCCGCACGAGGACATCGACTTCAAGGCGTACGCCAAACTCAGGCAGGTAGATTCCGGGCTCGACGGAGAACAAGGAATTGGGAAGGATGCGGCGCTCGTCGTGAATTTCGAGATCGTCCATGTTGGCGCCATTGGCATGGACCTCGGTGCCGATGGAGTGGCCGGTGCGATGGATGAAGTAATCTCCGTAGTTCGCCTTTTGAATGTAGCCACGGACGGCGTGATCGACTTGCCAGCCTGCGATGGGCTTGCCGGCCGAAGCAGCATCCTGAGCGGTCTTGACGCCGAGGTCGCGAGCCTCGCTCACAATTTTAAAAATTTCGCGCTGCCGATCGGTGGGAGCATTGCCGACAACTCCCACCCACGTGATGTCGTAGTAGACGGCGCGGGGCGTATTCTTCTTGGCCCAAACGTCCAGTAAAACAAAATCGCCTTCGCGAATCGGGACCGGCCTGCTTGCGCTGGGCTCATAGTGCGGGTTTCCGCTGTTGGCGTTGACAGCGACGATGGGAGGATCGTCGGTGACCATGTTTTCGCGCTGGAACGCTTCCATGAAAAATTGCTGAATCTCGTGTTCGTGCGTGCCGCCGTTGCGCACGCGGCGCCCGATTTCCTTGAAAGCTTCGGCGGTGACGGCATCGATCACATCGCGCGCCGCGAAATGGGACTGGATTTGCTCGGCGGTCAAGGTCGCTTCGAATTGAGCGATCAGGTCGGCTGCGCTGACGATGTTTTTCCCGAGGCCGCGGATCATGTCCGCGGTTCCGGCGTCGACCATGGAGATGGTGAAAACGAAATTGTTGGGCGAGTACTGCATGGCCAGGTCGCGGTGGGGAGCGAGAATCTGTTTCAAGCCGTCGAACAGTTCCTGCCATCCGGCATACTGCTTCTTGATGCCGGGCAAAGTGTCGAGGTGTCCCGACTCGATTTTGTGAACCAACTTGATGGGCTCGCCTTGAGCGGGAATCAAATAGTACCAGCGCCGCGTGACCATGAGCCCTTCGGGCAGTCCGAGGACGCGGTAAGCGATGGGGTCGCGATGATGATGATCGTAAAAAAGCCACGCGTCGATGTTGCGGTCGCGCAAAGCTTGCTGAATGGCGGACAGGTCCATATACAAAGGGCTATTCTACACGACGGGTGGTGTGGGGCGGACAGTCGTGTCCGCGGCCGTCGGTCTGGAATTTGATTTTGATCTTGCTCTCGCTCTTGATTTCACCCCGGCACGGCAAAACCAACGGTAACTGCGGCGAACAAGAGTGTCCGCCCTACACATTCCTACTCGCCGTATCGTTCTTTAAGCTGGCGGGCCAATTCGTCCCGAAGTTGCCGGTAGTCGGCGTGGATGGTGGCGCGCAGGGCAGCCTCAGTGGAACTGCCTTTGGATAAGAGTTCGAGGATGCGCGCGATGTCCGCCATGTTGTAAGCGTCGCGAATATACTCGGTGGCGGCGAGGGATTCGGCGTACGCGACGTTGGCTTCGGCGGCAGAAAAGCTCATGAAACTGCCTTCCAGCATGTTGAAGGGAATCTCATTGCCAGCAGCGAAGAGCTGGGCTAGTTGATGTCCGTTCGATGCGGAGGACTTTCCCTCTTCCATCTGCGCGATACCTTCATTGAGCCAGGTGGGACAGCGATTGCTGGACATCTGGGATATGAAGGAGTGCGTGAGCTCATGTTTGAGGATGCGGGCCAACTCTGGGGTGATGCTCTGTACTCCGTTAATCGGTATGCGCAGCTTGCCATCGTTGATGGCGCCGCTCCAAGCGGGCGCGCGCGTAACGTCGAGGAAAGCCTGCTGCGTATAGAGGGTGACGGCGATGGTGTTGCGGGGCGAGTAGCCGAGATCGCGCACCAAGTCGTCGTACTCCGCATCGAGAGTGGCGACGAGATCGCGGCGAAAGCCGTCGGAGGTTTCCTTGCCTTCGAAGTGCAAATTGAAGTGGCTGCTTTCGCGCTGCGAAAAATCGGATTCGGCAGTCGACTCACGCTCGGCGCGGGCGAGATACTGGCTGACAGTGGCGTCCGGGCGCAGGGCCAGCGATTTTTTCCAGGCGCGAATGGCCTCTGGAGTATGATCGCTGGCGAACTCCACGAAACCTAACATGGCCAAAGCATCGGGCGAGTCGGGAGCAATTCTCGCGGCGTGTTGCGCGTAGGGCAGAGCGTCCGCAGCCTGACCGATACGCATCAGAGAGGCGGCATAGTAGATCAGCAAGGTCGAGTTATCCGGCTGAAAGAGGAGCGCCGATTCGTAATAGCGTTTAGCCTGGGGAAAGTTGCCGTGGTCGGACTCCTGCTTGCCGGCGAGAAAATATGCTGTGGCAGAAAGTTCAGAATTGCCGGCTTGTGCAACGCTGGCGAGCGCGTCGAGATCGACCTTGCCGTCGCGGATGACTTTCTCGGCCATGTCGGCTTCGTGATGGAACGAAGGCGCGGGTGGCGTGATGTCGGGAATCGTCGCGTTGTTGGAGGTTCCAGCGGTCGAGCGAACCGGGGCAATGCCGCCGGCGTCAATATGATCGACGGAAGATTTCGGGATGGCGTAAGTGTCTTCGCCTAAGTCGTACTCGATGCGGTCTTTGTCCTTGATTTCGCGGACCTGGTCGGCCCAGATGGTGCGTCCATTCTTAAGGTGGATCACGTCGGCGGAGCCGAGCGGCACCGCGACAAACGCCAGCATCACAGCCGATACAATAATAAGGACGAGAGCCCGCACTCGGCTGATTCTAGCAACGGCGTCGACTGGCGGTAAGGTGACGATAGTACTGCGTTCGGGTTGGAAGTTCGGGTTGGTTTCGTGTCTGCTGGCCGCCGCGGCTGGCGCACAGGCGGTGGAATCCGCTCCGCAATGTCCACAAACAACCGGTGCGCTCTATTCGCGAATCCGTTCCATCGGGCTCGATGCGCAGCGTGTGTATTCCGTGAGGGAGGCTTCAATCGACCGCGCCAACCTTCACATCGATCTGGATGACGGCACGCTCGCGTTTACAGAAGATATTTGCGGAAGGATTACGGGTGCGTTCTTCGAAGGCGACGGCGAGGTCCGGCTGCGTCCACCGAACCAGGTGGAGCGGGGATCGATGGCGCTGTTTACGGGAATGGCGATGCTCGAGGAACAGTTCACGTCGGGCTATTTCCGTTTTAACGATGACACGGCCGAGGTCCTGCAGCGTTCTCTAGCGCCAGCGCCTGAGGGGGCGGAGTTCATAAAAAAGTGGGATGGTGCAAGCCGCAATCTGGCGGAATTTGACGCTCTGCGTCTGCTGTTGGACTACAGTCATTTTCTTCCGCCTTCGGAAGGGAATCAGGCACAAATGAAGTTTCCGTCTCTGCTGCATGCTCATTTACAGGGCAGGCAATTGGGCGCCTTTGACGTGTTCTGGGATGCAGCGCTGATCGAACCGCTGTGGGCAGGGCAGGCTCGAGTTAAGGACGACGTGTCGTTCTTCGATATCTGGACGTCGTTTACTCCCGCCGTTGCTGCCAGTAACGCCGCCTCGTCTTCTCTACTTTCCGATGATGTTTCGATCGTGAGCTACCGGATTCAGGCTTGGGTGCAGCCTCCGACGCGACTGCGCGCAGCGACGGAGGTGGAGATCCGAATCCGCAATGGCGGCGAGCGGACACTACTATTTGAGCTGTCGCGGTATCTGAAGATCGATGCGGTAGAGGAAGACAGGCAGACGATCGACTTCATCCAGAACCCAGCGATCGAAGGATCGGAATTGAGGCGCAAGGGAAACGATGAAGTGGCGGTGGTGTTCCCAGCTTCTCTCGCTGCGGGGCAAGTGGTGAAACTGCACTTCGGATACGCAGGGGACGTTTTATCCGAAGCGGGAAATGGTTTGCTGTACGTAGGCGAACGTGGCACGTGGTATCCGAATTTTGGTTTAAGCCCGGCGCAGTTCGACATGGAGTTTCACTATCCGCCGAACTGGACGCTGGTGGCAACGGGGAAACAGGTATCGCGCGGGCGCGGTGACGAAGCAGAAAAAAGAGCGGACACGGCAGCGGCTGCTGTTTCAGAGGCAGGCCTGGAAAAGATATCGCGCTGGACCTCGGAGCGCCCGATTCCGGTCGCCGGGTTCAACCTGGGCAAGTACTTAAGAGCCGACGCCAAGGCCGGAAACATTCTGGTGGAGGTGTATGGCACCAAGGGAGTCGAGAAGTCGTTTCCGCAGGAACCGGCGGAGGAGATTGGACCGCCGAATTTTTACGGCGCTCCCGGAGCGAGATCGCGATCGAACGAGCGCATGGTCGTGACGCCCGCGACGCCGTCGCCAGCTCGCGATGCGCAGACGGTGGCGAGCCAGGCGGCGAAAGCGATTGAAAGCTTTTCGCAGTGGTTTGGACCCTATCCGTACGGTTCGCTGGCACTGACCCAGATGCCGGGAGACCTAAGCCAGGGATGGCCGGGGCTGGTGTTTCTCTCGAGCTTTGCGTTTCTCAATCCGCAGGAGCAGGCCGACCTGCATCTCGACCCGGTGACACGCGAACTCGACGATCTGGTTATGGTGCACGAGACGGCGCACCAGTGGTGGGGCGATCTCGTGCTATGGAAGAGCTACCGCGATCAGTGGATCGCGGAGGGTCTAGCGAACTATGCGGCGCTGTTGCTGTTGGAGCAGAAGAACCCCGCGCAATTCCGGCAGGTGCTGGAAAAATACCGGCGCGACCTGGCGAGCAAGAACAAAGATGGGGAGTGGCTCCGCGATGCCGGGCCCGTGACCCTGGGACTAAGGCTCGAGTCGTCGCATTTTCCTCGCGGCTATCAGGAAATCAGCTACGAGCGGGGAACCTGGTTGTTTCACATGCTGCGTTGCATGTTCCGCGATGCAGCGTCGCACGACTCGCAGCCGAGCGAATCCGAAACGGTGTCTCGTTCGCGGAAAGGGCGGTTGAATCCCGACGAACCGTTCTTTCGTGCCTTGCGAAAGATTCGAGAGCGTTATGCGGGGAAAAGAATCAGCACCGAGGGACTGATCCAGGTTTTCGAAGAGGAACTGCCGCGCCCACTTTGGTACGAGCATCGTCACAAGTTGGACTGGTTCCTGGAAGGTTGGATCAACGGAACGGCAATGCCGGAACTGGAAACGCGCGAAATTCGCATCGCGGAAAAAGCGGGCGTGAATACGGTTACCGGCACGATTGTGCAGAAGGACGCGCCCGACGATCTGGTGACGGCGGTTCCCGTGTATGGCGCGGCGGCTGGTAACGCATTGGTTTTTCTGGGTGAAGTGCTGGCGGATGGAGCCGAAACGACGTTCCGTCTGACGGTGCCCACCGGCGTGAGCAAGATTTTGCTGGATCCGAAGCAGACCATTCTTACCTCTCCGAAATAAGATTCCGAACATCGTTGTGAAGCCCCGAGACCTTGGTGCGAAGCCGCCGAAGCCGGGAGGCTGACAAGGCAAAGGGATTGCTCTTCAGAGCTGTCGTCAACGCAAATTGGAGGACGATATGACTCTTCAGGAACGTGAATGCCAGTGCGGCCTGCTCCGGCGGCGCACGATTCTTCTGGTGGAAGACGAACCTTTTGTGCGGGAAGCAACCTCCAGCATTCTGGAGCACGCGGGCTTTAGGGTTTTTCCGGCCGAGGATGCGCGAGACGCGATCGATGTTTACGAGCAGTGCAACGGCGCGATCGATCTGGTGATGACCGATATAGTGCTTCCAGGCGGTTCGGGGGAGCAACTGGGGCGGGATCTGCGACAGCGTGCGCCCGAGGTCATGGTGCTGTTGACGTCTGGCTATAGCAGACCCGAGTACGAGACGGAAGCGGCCGGTACGGGGACGTATTTTCTGGCAAAGCCGTATTCGCGGCGAACGCTGCTCGAGAAAATCGAAAACATTCTTGCGGATGTGCCACTCACGAAGGCCGCGACCCAAGGCGGATGATGCCGGGAACCGTTTGCGGGAATCTTCAGAAGTGCATGGACCACTCTTCGTGGCGAGAACGTGTATAGAATTGAAGTGATACGGAGGAGCCGACCATGCCATCGAAGAGCCAGCCCAAGGCCGAACCGGATTCAACGCAGGCGGCGGAGTACGTAGCCAGTGCCCACGGAATTCTAAAAGAGCTGCAGCAGAAAGTTGGGATTCACCCCGAACTTGGAGAAGCTATCACCAAGTTGGAGATGGCGCTGAGTATTCTGGCCATCCAAACCGGCGGACTGCTGTAGGGAAAAACTCAAAACGAACGAGAGTGCAGCGCGAGCGCGACAATCCAGCTTACGCCACATAACACAATGGTCCGCAGCCAGCTCCAACCGTTGAACGATGCGCTGAAGCCAATCAGGGGAAAGTTCAACAGCCCGGCAACCGCGCCGCACGCAGCCGCCAGCAGCAAAAGGGAAATATTCATTGAATTCGCGGCGGCTCTTTGCGCCCATAGATTCCTAGCATCTTCACTTTCGAATACCATTCCTGAATTTTCCGCACTGGCCAATTTTTTAGTGAAGAAGCTCTTCGCCAATGGTGGCCCCGCCATCTGCGCAACAAAGCGCCAGCCCATCGTAACTATAAAGAAACTGACCAAGAGCTGAACTTGCGACATGCTGTCCTCCGAACATGAACTTAGTCGCGAACCGGACCACTCATTTGAAAATCCCCTGGATTGTAGTGGGCGGTGATTAGTGCAACAAGAAAATTGTTGTAACAGGACAATTGTTGTTACCTGGATCGTGCATGCCCGTGCTCTTCACTGGGAACTCCGTCGAACTGGGAACACTTTCTGCGCGACCTGCTAAAATTCTCTCGTCACCACTCTTGGCGCCTGCCTAGGAAGTCAGTCCGATGTCCAGCATGGTCAATTCCAGCAATCCCACTCCACGCACGCGCGTCGTACGAGAACCGCAGCGCGCGGTCTATGATCGCGATGCGGTCAACCAGATTCTCGACGAGGCCTTTCTCTGTCACGTGGGCTTTGCCGTCGAGGGACAGCCGTATGTAATTCCCACGTCTTACGGACGCGACGGAGACGTGCTCTACATCCACGGGTCGGCGGCCAGCCGCATGCTGCGCAATCTCGATCAGGGCATCGCGGTCTGCGTAACGGTCACGTTGATCGATGGACTGGTAATGGCGCGCTCCGTTTTTAATCACTCGATGAACTACCGCTCGGTGGTGATACTGGGCGCGGCGAAGCTGGTCGTCGACCCTGCGGAAAAACTCGCGGCCTTGCGGGTTTTGAGTGAGCACATCCTGCCGCAGCGATGGGACGACTCGCGCCAGCCCAACGAAAAAGAGTTGAAGGCCACGTCGGTGCTGCGGCTTCCGATCCGCGAATTTTCCGCCAAAGTGCGCGTTGGGCCGCCCATAGACGACGAAGAAGATTATTCCTTCCCGACCTGGGCGGGAGTGATTCCGCTGGAGATGAAGACGGACGCGGCGATTCGCGACGAGCGCTGCGAGCGGGAGATGCCGGCCTATCTAGCGAGTTACTCGCGGAAGAAGAAATTGTAAAGCGAGCGGACGAAAGCGGACATCCAGTGCGATCGGCGACGGCCGCCTCTGCGAATGGTTACTCCGTGGGCGCGTTGCTTGAAAGCAACTCGCCCAGAAGTTTGTTGAACTCGCGCCACGAGGCGCTTTCGCTGTGGGGGCTATGGCGTCCGTCTGCGATGAAGCGCAGGTTCGCGGCGGGTAACAAATTCTGCGCGTGCTTCATCTCATGCGGTTCGGTGCGGGGATCGTGTTTTCCGTGCAGAAAAGTCACGGGCACCTGCAGTGCGCTCAACCCACCATCGTATAAATCTTCGCTGGGAGCGCTCTGGGCGGCTAGATTCAACCAGACATGGCAATTGCGCTGGATCGTTTGGGGCCAACGTTTGTCGCCGTGGTCGGCTGCCAGCAGCGTTCGCGCTTTTTCATTGACCTCTTCAGGATGATCGGCGAAACGCTGGAAGAAATTGTGCGAGGCCGGCTTATTGCGATAGAGATGGAAGGCTTCAAGAATAAGATGCGCGCAACGCTCGGGCGCTGACAGTCCGATCATGGCGGCAATCACCGATCCATCGCTATGACCCCAGAGAATGGCGCGGTCGATTCCGAGCGAATCCATCACGAGGAGAGTCTCCTCGGCAGCGCGGCGATGGAAATCGATGGGCATGGGTCCCGACACTGGCGTCGAGCGGCCGTAGCCAGATCGATCGGGGATGATGAAGCGGCATTGACTCTGCAGCGCTTCGATTTGGCGGTCGATGGGATAGACGCCATAGCCCCATCCGCCGTGCAGAAAAACGATCGGAAGGCCGCTGCCGATATCGCGGTAGTGAATGCGAACCGGGTGGATTCCCGGGGCATGGGGCGAACTGCTTAGGTCGAGGAAGCGAGTCGCCGCCTCCACGTGCAGCGGGGTCTCCGGACTATAATTGCGCGAACGGATGGCGCTCACCTCTGGCACAAAGCTCGGCCCCTACGAGATAATCGCGGCCCTTGGCGCGGGGGGCATGGGCGAAGTGTATCGCGCACTGGATACGCGACTGGACCGTACTGTCGCCATCAAGATCATTCCGGCGCATCTGTCTGAGGACAAGAATCACCGTCAGCGTTTCGAGCGCGAAGCCAAGGCCGTCTCCAGTTTAAATCATCCCCACATCTGCACGTTGTACGACATCGGCCGCCAAGACGGTGTTGACTTCATCGTCATGGAATACGTGGAGGGCATGACGCTGGCGACGCGGCTGACCAAAGGCCCGCTGCCAACCTCGGAAGTGCTGGAGTATGGGATTCAACTTGCCAGCGCGCTCGACAAAGCCCACCGGAGCGGTGTTACACATCGAGACCTGAAGCCGGGCAACATCATACTCACGAAGTCGGGCGCTAAGTTACTCGATTTCGGCCTGGCGAAATCTGCGGTCCCGCTCTCCGGGGGAGCAACGCTAACCAATGCGGCCGGGCAAGCTCATCCGGTAACCGTGGAGGGCACGGTGGTCGGCACCGTTCCTTACATGTCGCCTGAGCAGGTGGAGGGCAAGGAGGTTGATGCGCGCAGCGACATTTTTTCGTTGGGATCGGTGTTGTATGAAATGGTGACTGGAAGAAGAGCCTTTCAGGGACAAAGCGATTTCAGCGTCGCCTCGGCGGTCCTGGTGAAAGATCCGGAACCGATCATCGCGCTGCAACCGCTAACGCCGCCTGCGCTGGAACGAACGATTCGAGTTTGTCTGGCAAAGGATCCGGACGGGCGATGGCAAACGGCGGGAGATCTCTGCAAGGAGCTGCGGTGGATTGCCGATGGCGGTTCTCATGTCGGAAAACCGATCGAAGCGGTCGCGCCGCGGACTGTCCGATCCCGGAGCGACAGGCTTGCGTGGAGGATCGCCATCGCAGCCGGACTCGTTGCGGTTGCACTAGCCATACTCCTTTATGTACGGCTTCCTGGCCGCACTCGCCAGGCGCTAGCGTTTCGCCAGATCAACTTTCGACACGAAGCCGTTTTCCAAGCGGCCTTCGCCGATAAGGAGACGGTCGTCTACAGTGCCGCAACCTGGGGGAATACTCCTCAAATATTTATGGTGCGCCCGGACTATCCGGAGCCGAAACCGCTCGGACCAGTGGGCATGCAGTTACTCGCGGTTTCGTCCAAAGGCGAGTTAGCCGTGCTGATTGGTGCAAAGTATGTCTGGTACCGGCTGTTTACCGGCACGCTCGCCCGCATGCCTCTCGACGGCGGCGCGCCACGAGAGATACAGGAAGGAGTGCGGCAAGCCGACTGGTCCCCGGATGGGTCGCAACTCGCGATAATTCGCGAAGTTGGAGGCAAGGACCAGCTTGAGTACCCAATCGGCAAAGTGCTCCACCAGGTTAGCGGCTTCATGAGCGATGTGCGTGTCTCGCCTGAGGGCGATCGCGTTGCATACTTCGAGCATCCCCGCAAATGGGACGACCGGGGCTCGGTCAACGTCGTCGACCTAGCTGGAAACAACCGCATGCTTTCAGAGGGCTACTGGAGCGAACGAGGACTGGCGTGGTCGCCGGATGGCAAGGAGGTTCTGTTTTCGGCAGCTATCAGCGGCGGCAGCTTCAACATCTATGGGGTGACGTTATCCGGCAAGAGGCGGATTGCTTATCAGGCGCCCGGCGGGCTTACGCTTCAGGATGTTGCTCGCGACGGGCGTTGGCTCGCCACCCGTATGGACTATCGCTATGCGGCCATGGTTCATAGTCCAGGCGCCCCCGGTGGGAAAGGGGAAGATCGAAACGAGGATCGGGACCTTTCGTGGCTCAACACATCGCATGCGCGAGCGCTCTCGCAGGATGGGCACACGCTTTTGTTTACCGAGACCGGTCTCGGCGCCAACTATGCGGTGTGCCTGCGAAAGACCGATGGCTCGCCGGTAGTGCGATTGGGGGACGGATGGGCTGCCGACCTATCCTCTGACGGGAAGTGGGCGCTTGCCGTGGTCCAATCCCATCCGCCGCAGCTTGTAATCTATCCCACCGGCGCTGGAGAAACGCAGCAACTCAATCGGGGCGGAATTGAAAATTACGTGACCGCGCAGTGGTTCCGGGATGGAAAAAGAGTGCTCATCAACGGCAACGAACCGGGGCGAGGGACGCGTTTCTACGTGCAAGAGACGGGCAATAATGAGGGCGATGTCAATCCGCAGCCCGTGACTCCGGAAGGTACGAGGGATGGTTCGATCTCGCCGGACGGGAAATTCGTTCTGGCGCGGGGAGCAGGGGGCACTTATTCTCTTTACCCGATTGCGGGTGGAGAACCGCAGCCTGTGCCTGGACTCACGGACGCGGACATTATTGCGCATTGGAGCGCCGACGGGCGCTCGGTGCTGGTCTATCGCCGGGCCGAGATTCCATGCCGTCTTGAGCGGGTTGAGCTCGCGAGCGGACGCCGGACACTGTTTAAGGAGTTCGCTCCCGCCGATCGTGCGGGGCTCCTGTCCATGAGAGACATCTTCGTTACTGACGATCTGCGATCCTACGCCTACACTGCCTACTATCAGGCGGCGAGCCTGTTCGTGTCGGAAGGCAGGCAGTGAGTTGATCACTGATGCCTAAAGCGACGCACCGCTCTTTGTTTAGGTAGAGTCTACAACTTGAAAGTGGGCTGGGAAATTAGAACTGACCTCGATGCTGCTCGAGGACAATGCGCACCAACTGGCTGCGCGTACGGACTCCAGTCTTGGAGAAAAGTTGCTGAAGCGTGGCTTTTACCGAACTTTCGGACACGCCGATTCGCGTTGCGATCTCTTTGTTTGCGAGTCCTTCAAATACGCCGGACAGCACCTGCCGCTCCCGCTCGGTAAAGGGGCGCGTTCGTGGGTCGGGGACGGTCGCGGCGTCGGCCCGGAGAGCAGTTTGCAGTTGTTCATGGTCGAGCCACACCTTGCCCGCCATCACGTCACGAATGGCCTGCGCCAGTAATGCGGCGGAGTCGTGTTTTCGAAAGACTCCGGAAATTCCTGAGCGGACCAATTCCGCAGACGCTCTGGCATCCACGCCAGCGGTCACCACCAGAATCTTCCCTTGAAATCCCATTTCGTTGGCCGCGTGAACAAAGTGGCGGCCATCGTTCCCGCCCAAATCGAAATCGAGCAGCACGACATCGATTGGCTGGCGCCGCAGAATCTGTAGACCTTCCGCAACGGTGCTGCAATGGCCGGCCACATGGAATCCAGGCTCCGCGGCGAGAAGGCGACTGGCGCTCTCGCGAAATAAAGTGTGGTCGTCTAACAGCAATAGGTGAATGTTCCGCGCCGCAGCATCAGGCACAGCCCACCTCCCCTGGCGCCACGCTCAAGGGCAAGATCGCCGCGAAGCAGCAGCCTTCGGGCCTGGGCTCGTACGACAACTCGCCACCAAAGCTTCGAAGGATTGCGCGGGAAACGTAGAGACCGAGGCCGCTGGACTCAGCGCCACGCTGAAACGGCCGGAAGAGGTTTTCGGGTGAAGCAATGCCGGTTCCCGTATCTTCGAATCGAACGGTAACGGTTCCTTGTTCTTCTCGCGCTGTAATTCGTAGTTGCTTCCTATCGCTCAAGGCCATGGCGCGCTGACTGTTCTTGGCCAGATTTAAGAAAACCTGAATGAGTCCGTAACGGTCGGCCCAAACCAAGGGAAGCGATTTCTGGACATCCCACACCATCTCGATTCTTGAGTCATGACAGGCGGATTCGGTCAGAATGCGGAATTCGTCCAGGACGGAGGAGAGTTCGACCACCTCGCCATTCTGAGCTGTGGAGGAACCCAACTCCAACGCCGACACTCTCTCCAAGCTTTGGATCAAGCTTCCCAAAGCCCTGAAGTCTTCGTTCGACTCCAGTGCCTGGACGCGCGAGAGGTTCTTATGCACAACCAGGACGGCACCGCAGAGGTTGCGGATTTCGTGGGCGACGGCGCTCATGAGAATTCGAGTGTTCTTGAGGAGATAGTTGAGGCTAAGATCTTCACGATTCCGGAGGTCCTCGGAGAGATCCACGATGATGGCCGCCAGACGTGGGCCCGACATTGTGCCGTACGTCGAGAACCAGACTCCCGCAAGAAAAACTTCTCCATCGCTCCTTTTTCCGGTGCACTGTAGCGTGGTGCGAAATACTCTTGGCGGTTGGGTTCCAAGAACCATTTGCAGCGCTGGGAGATACCTGTTGATTTCCTGACCCTGCAAGGGCTGGCCTTCGGGAGCGAGGAGATGTTGCGCCGCTTCATTGGCTAAAAGGACATTGCCGGCCACATCAATCGTGACGATGGCGGCAGGACTGCTTTCGACAAGGGATCGCAATTGCTGCTCAGCATCCTGGCGGAGCTTAATTTGGCCTTCGAGTTCTGCCACGTGCGTCAGCACAATCCGGCGATTGCGAATCAGTTCCGAAACAAAAAGTCCCGTGCCAACAAATCCCGCAGAACTAAACAGCAGGCGAATCACAGCGTCGTTTTCCGGCAGATTGCTGAATGCTTCCTGCAGAAATGCACACCCGAGTGCAACTCCGACAATCTGGGCCCTCGATAAGAAGCCGCCGAGAATCATGATGGGGAAAAGGTAAAGAAATCCGAGGGAGATGTAAGGTTTCGTCGCCCAATCTGCCGCTGCGATTCCCAAAGTGAGCAGGCCCGCAACGACGATCAAACGTGTGCGGCGGACCGGGGCGTAGATGGAGAGAGGGTCGTTCACGCAAGTTACGAAGACTGGCTGAGTCTTCATGAACATTCTAATGATGCGCTTTCTTCGTGCGGCAGAAAATTGACCGATTGTAGAACTTAGCCGAAAGATAGGCTCGGGCGGACGAAAGAGACCGCTTGAGCCCACGAGATAGGGTTCACAAGCGCACGGTGCGCCTCCACAATGGTTTCAATTCGTAAGGATCCGGAGGCAGCAGTTGTAATCCCGGATTTTGGAGGGCCGGTGGATTATGAAGCGCTCAACCGATACGTCCTAATCCTGGTCTTACTGTTTGGAATTGTCCTCTATCTCGGCCTGGTGTATGCGGGCCTAATTCATTTCGTCGCGAGCCTTCGGAAGAGGACATCCCGCAAGAGAAGTTTCCCGAATCGTCGCGGCGCGCGCGGGTTGTCGAACGAAAAAAGGACAACCTGAGAGTTGGACCCAAGAGAAAAACAGACGGTGACAGTCGAATAGAAATGACGAAATCTTCGTTTGACATGGGCAAGAACATTGGGTTGGTGTTGGTGGCGTCCACAGGGATGCTCGCCGCAACCGCGCTTCTGGAGTCGGGCTGCAGCCGCGGCGAAGCTGCCAATCCCGTCGCGCAGCACGAGTCGAGTGTACAGCCGAAGCGCACGTCCGACGCGGCCTTGGAGTTGGAAGCCAGTCAACTGAACGCGATCAAGATCGAACCGGTCGGCAGTTATCGATTCCCTGTGGAGAAGGATGCGGTGGGCAACATTGACTTCGACGAAGATCTGTCCGTCCAAGTCTTCCCCGCGTATCAGGGGACCATTCTCACGGCGTTTGCAGAGCTAGGGGCGACGGTGCGGAAGGACGAGCCTCTTTACACCATTAAAAGCCCCGACCTCATTCAAGCGGAGTCGAACTTAATTGGTGCAGCCGCGACTCTCGATCTGACAAACAAAGAACTGGCTCGCGTTCGCGACCTTGGTGGCGTAGCGGAGCGCGAGAAGGAGCAGGCAGTTTCGGACCAACAAACGGCAGAAGGAGCGCTTAAAGCCGCACGAGACGCGGTTCTCGTTTTTGGCAAAACAAATGACGAGATCGATCACATGATCGCTTCGCGCACAATCGATCCTGCTCTGGTAGTACGCAGCCCGATCGCGGGAAAGGTTACCTACAAAGTCGCGCAGCCCGGATTTCTTGTGCAGCCGGGTAATGCGCCCGCTCCATACTCGGTCGCCAACGTTGCCATCAAGTGGATGTTAGCGAACGTCAGCGAGACCGATGTTCCACTGTTTCATTTGAACCAGCCTGTCGAGGTTACGGTGACGGCGTATCCCAACCGTGTGTTCAAAGGTAAGGTCTCGAAAATTTACGAAACGGTTGATGCGAATACGCATCGCGTGACGATCCGGTCCGAAATTCCGGACCCTCACGACGAGTTGCGTTCCGGAATGCTGGCAAACTTCGTTATCTCTGTCCACGATCCGGTGACGGGCGTTTCCCTTCCCGCGAATGGCGTGGTCCGCGAAGCCGACGGCACGATGACCGCCTGGGTGACAACCGACCGCCGTCACTTCACACAGAGAGTTATCAAGGTCGGCCTGCGTGTGGGCGATCGGGTTCAGGTTCTTGACGGCTTGCATCCTGGAGAACTCGCCGTAGCGGATGGCGCCGTGTTTCTGAGCAACATGTTATCGGCCCCGCCGAGCGACTGAGTTCCACGACTTTCTTATTCGTCGTAAAGACACAATGTTCAAATCTCTCATCGCATTCTGCCTCAGCCGGCGAGCTATTGTAGTCCTGGGACTGCTGCTGTTTGCCGGAGCCGGGCTGGTCGCTTTCAAGATGCTCAACATCGAGGCGTACCCGAACCCCACGCCCGTAATTCTGGAAATCACTTCGCAGGCTCCGGGACTCTCGGCGGAAGAAATTGAGCGCTACTACACGATTCCGACCGAGATTGGACTCTATACCACGCCGGGTATCGACATCATCCGGTCGACTTCGTTCTATGGCCTGTCGTTCGTGCGAGTCAGTTTCAAATACGGCGTGGATTACAACTTTGCTTTTGCCCAGGCATCAATTGCGATGCAGCAGAACGTTACGCTGCCGGGCGGCCAAGTTCCGAATATCCAAGCCAACAGTTCGACCGGAGAGATCTATCGCTATCAGGTCGTCGGACCCAGCCATTTTGGAATCACCAATCTGCGCACCGTGCAGGACTGGATCGTGGCGCGTCGATTGTTGACCATTCCTGGCATCGCAGCCGTGAACAGTTGGGGCGGTCCGACGAAAGAATTTCAGGTCGAGGTCGATCCCCACAAACTCGAAGCCTTCAGCGTGACCGTGCCGCAGGTCCTGACAGCTCTGGGCAATGCGAATATCAACGTGGGAGGGCGGGAGATTCGCATCGGCCAGCAGTCTATCAACATCCGCGGCGTTGGCTTGATCGACGACGGCGGCAGCGACGATATCGCCCAGGGCTACAAAGTTGGCGACATCGAAGATGTAGTTTTATCGCAGGAGAACGGCGTCCCGGTGCTCGTGAAGGATGTCGGCAAAGTATCGGTTGGTTACCGGCCGCGGCTCGGCATTCTGGGCCGTGATCACCTGGATGATGTGGTTGGGGCGATTGTGGTGCAGCGGCGCACCGAAAAGACCGCTGACATGATTCCACAGGTCCAGGCGGCTATCGAAAAACTGAATCATGACGGCAGTCTTCCGCCAGGTGTAAAAGTTGTTCCCTTTTACGATCGCTCATCGCTGATTGCTATTACTACCCATACAGTTCTGCACAATTTGATTTTCGGATGCCTGCTCGTTTTCCTGATTCAGTGGATCTTCCTGGGAAACCTTCGCAGCGCCGTTATTGTAGGACTGAACATTCCGTTCGCTTTGTTTTTTGCAACGATTCTGCTGGTGATTCTTGGGGAAAGCGCAAACCTGCTATCGGTGGGCGCAGTGGATTTCGGCATCATCGTAGATTCGGCCGTGATTCTGGTCGAAAACATCTTTCGCAATTTTCAGCGCAATCAGGAAGAACGGCAGAGTTTGCTTCAACGCCTGTCGAGCGGTACATGGGGACCCGACCCGACCAGAAGCGCCGCGATTGAAACCATTCCAAACTCGTGGACGGATCGCCTGCGCCTGATTCTCATTAGCGCACTCCAAGTGGACAATGCCGTCTTATTCTCGGCGCTCATCACGGTCGCCGGCTTCGTGCCGCTTTTTACGATGCAAGGCGTCGAAGGCCAGATTTTCGGTCCCATGGCACGCACATATGGTTACGCACTAGCCGGAGCTTTACTTGCGACGTTCACCATTACACCAGTCATGGCTTCGATTTTGCTGCCGGAGCAGGTGAGGGAGACCGAAACCATCGTGGTCCGCTTCTTGCACCGAATCTACAATCCGGCATTGCGGTTTTCGCTGAATCATCGCGCTTTCGTCGTTGCCATCGAACTCGCCCTTTCTCTGGGAACGTTTTTTCTGATCGCGCCGCGGCTGGGCAGTGAATTTCTCCCGCATCTGGAAGAAGGCAACTTCTGGATTCGTGCTTCGATGCCGACTACGCTTTCTCTGCAGGACGGCGAAGCCGCGACGCGGAAGATGCGTGAGATTCTCCTGCGGCATCCCGAAGTTCTCACGGTGGTTTCGCAGCATGGCCGTCCGGACGACGGCAGTGACGCATCACCGTTCTCGAATGTCGAACTGTTCGCGCCGCTCAAGCCATTCGACGAGTGGGGCGGCGGCCTGACCAAAGACAAACTGACCGAGCGAGTACAAGGGGAGTTCAAAAACGAGTTGCCTGGAGTGGTCTTCAATTTCTCCCAGTACATCGAGGACAACATCGAGGAAGGAATCTCGGGCGTCAAAGGGGTCAATTCAGTGAAAATCATTGGCCCCAATGTCGAAACGTTGAGCCACTTGGCCGAGCAGGTCCGCGACCAAATGAGCCAAGTGCGCGGCATTGCGGACCTCGGCATCTTTCCAGTGCTGGGCCAGCCCAACCTGAACATCAAAGTTGATCGCGCCCGAGCTGCGCGTTACGGCCTGAATTCCGGCGATGTTAATTCTGTGATTCAAGCGGCCCTGGGGGGAGCGGTAGCGACTTCAGTTCTGGAAGGAGATCGCCAGTTCGATCTTGTCGTCCGCTACACGCCTGCCTACCGAGAGAGCATCGAAAAGATTCGCGACATCAAAGTCGCTTACACAAGCAGTAGCGGCGCAAACGCCTATATACCGTTGAGCGAACTGGCGACGATCACGCTCGATACGGGGGCGGCGTGGATTTATCACGAGAGCGTGCAGCGATTTATTCCTGTGAAGTTCAGCGTGCGTGGGCGCGACCTCGGCGGCACGGTCGAGGACGCGCAGCAGCGTATCGCCAGGAATGTGCAACTCCCGCCGGGATATCGCCTGGTTTGGGCAGGCGAATTTGGCGACCTTCAGGAAGCAAAAAGGCGGCTGGAAATCATTGTTCCAATCAGCTTCATCCTTATCGCGGGCGCGCTCTACAGTCTGTTCAATAATTTCCGCGACTCCGTTCTTGCGCTGGCAGGCATCCCTGACGCGATCGTCGGCGGCATCCTCGCGCTGTATGTTTCTGGCCAGAACTTCAGCATCTCGGCCGCAATCGGATTTGTCTCGCTCTTCGGCGTGTCGGTCATGGATGGGATTCTGATGATCACCTTCTACAACCAGGAAAGATCGCACGGGCTAGCGCCGGTTGATGCCATGTACCGGGCCGCATCCACGCGCATGCGGCCTCTATTGATGACATCGCTCTCCGCATGCATCGGCTTATTGCCGGCTGCAATCTCGACGGGAATCGGGAGTCAGGTGCAGCGTCCGCTCGCCACAGTGATCGTTGGCGGAATGCTGGTCGGCCCAGTGATGTTGCTTCTTGCTGTGCCCGCGCTGCGAATGATTTTCCTCGGCCGCGATATTCATTCCGATTCCCCGGCGAAAGAGACACTATGAACCTCTCATTTCGTTCTTTCCTCGCCGTGGCTTTCGCGCTGTTGCTTACGACCGGCTGCGTGGTGGGACCGAGTTTCAAGAAGCCAGCCGCTCCGCAAGTAACCCATTACACGCCAGAGCCAATGCCGATCACCAAACGTACGGACAATCTTGCGGGCGGGGAAGCGCAGCGCATGGTGGAAGGCCGCGACATTCCCGGCGAGTGGTGGAGGCTATTTCACTCGCAACCCCTCAACGACCTGATCGAGCGTTCGCTCAAAGCGAATCCTGATCTTAAAGCGGCGCAGGCGGCATTGATTGTGGCCAGAGAAAACGTTCTTGCGCAGCGAGGTGCCTACTATCCCAGCCTGACTGCCGGGTTTTCTGGCACGCGTGCGAAATCATCGAATGACCTTTCCCCGGTGACCAATTCGAACGCGCTGAACTATAGCCTCTACACGCCACAGTTGAGCGTCTCTTATGTACCGGACGTTTTCGGCCTGAACCGGAGAACTGTAGAGTCATTGAGAGCGCAAGAGCAGCAAGCACGTTTCGCTCTGGCCGCCACGCATATCACGTTAAGCGCTAACGTCGTCGCCGGAGCCATTCAAGAGGCTTCGTTGCGGGCACAGATTGACGCAACTCATCAGCTCGTCAACATCAACACCGAAATGCTGCATATCTTGCGGGAGCAGCACGCGAGGGGATACGCCAGCGAGCTAGATGTGGCAGCGCAGGAGTCCCAACTCGCACAAGTCGCTGCAACCTTGCCGCCTCTGCTGAGAGAGTTGGCCCAGCAACGCGACCAGCTCGCGATTCTTGCGAGCGGATTCCCGAATCAGGATTTAGCAGAGAAGTTCGAGCTGTCGAGCTTACAACTGCCGCAGGAACTGCCGCTCAGCCTGCCTTCACAACTCGTCGAACAGCGCCCCGATGTGCGCCAAGCCGAGGAGAACCTGCATTCCGCCAGCGCCCAGATTGGAATTGCGCGTGCGAATCGCTTACCTAACTTTGCGTTGACCGCAGATGCCGGCAGCATGGCCGTCGTCCTCGGCAAGCTGTTTTCGGGAGGCAATGGTTTTTGGGACGTGGCCGCAAGCGTGACTCAGCCTGTTTTTCAAGGCGGGACACTCGTGCATCGCGAGCGCGCCGCACGCGCTGCATATATTCAAGCCGACGAGCAGTACCGCAGCACGGTCCTTGCCGCATTTCAGAATGTCGCAGACACGTTGCACGCCCTGCAACAGGACGCCGACGCCTTGCAGTCTGCAGCGGCCGCTAGAGATGCCGCAAAAATCACGCTCGACCTGACGAAGAGACAGCTCGAATCCGGGTACACCAACTACCTCGCACTTCTGAGCGCCGAACAGGCCTATCAGCAGGCGATGCTGAGCCTCGTGCAGGCGCAGTCCAATCGTTACGCCGACACTGCCGCGTTGTTTCAGGCGCTGGGCGGCGGATGGTGGAACCGTAGCGACATCCCGCAGAGCTAGCGGCGGAGTCGGGACTGATTGCACAGACCGCAGGAACATCTCCGTGGGCTAATGTGTGGCCGGAGATAACTGTCTTGGGAGACTGCTCCCATCGCCGATCTTTATGATTGGCTAACCTGAGGGCGCACGACCGATAGCGCGGAGAGAAACCTCTTTGGCTCTTGAGTTACAGCGCTGCAGTTCGATCGGTTGTGTTTGGTTGAACGACCCTAGTCGGGCAAGCGGAGCACTGTAAAGCTCTTCCCGACAGGCCGGTGAACACTGCCATCCTGCCGCTTGCGTAGCCGGCAATCGACAATTGCACGTCCACGCGCTTGCCACCTTTAGCGAGAGGGTTGGCGGCCACGGTTGATTTGGCATTCGCTTGCGAACATGTCAGGCAAAGACAGCCTAACTTTGCTCGCGGCGAACCCGCCTGGCAAAACAACTGAGCGCAGACATTCAGTATTTCCTTGAAGTTCTCAACCAGGAGAGGGTCCCATTTCTTGGCTTTCGCGCTCTCTTGTACATCGCGGGCAGGAACCAAAACCAATGCAGCTCCGGCATTGAGGACCAAATCCAGATCGCAGCAACACGCGGCAACCACATTACCTTCGTTGTCTTCGTAAACTGCCGTCAAAGTTGGCTCGACGCCGGAAATAGGGGAAGCGGCGGTTGTAGCAGTGACTTTTCGTCCCAAGAGGTCACCCAACAACCTCCCGATTCTTTCCGCTTGTATTGTGATGCTCACTTGGTACTCCTCTTTAATAACTGTGTCATCGGTCAGGTTCTAACGTGACCCAACCTTCAAGCGATTCTTTCGAATCATGATCGAAGGATAGGCTCGAGAACTTCACGAAAGATATCGGGCGTGAACGGCTTTGTAATCAAGAACAGCGCCCCTGCTTCTTTTGCCATCGATTGTGTGTCGACCGAAGATTCGGAAGTCACAAAACCAAATTTTGTTTGGATACCCTCGCTACGGAGTTTCTGGAGGAGATCAAGTCCGTTCAGTTCGGGCATATTCCAGTCGCATAAAACGAGATCAATCTGGCCCGAACGAATTGCGGTGAGCGCTTCGGCGACACTGGATGCCTCTGCCAGTTCGGGGTGAAACCCTGCCTGATGCAGGGTCCTGCGCACAATCATTCGCATCGCTTTGCTGTCGTCAACAATTAAAACGTTCATCGTTTGCCGTCCATATGCGGGTGTGCTTCGATCAGTCGCAACAGGAATGCTCCCGCATCGGTCACAAAAGCCCGTTTGCAGAGGGTCGTTCCACCACAAATGCGAACGGTGTAGTCTTTTCCCTCGATGGTTGACGGCGTACCCATATTGACGCCCGTGGGCAGGACGACCTTCAAATTGCCCGCAATGATATTCGCCAACTCGGCGATGGTGCTGGGGACGTCTTCGCTGGATTCATCGATGTCCTCGCTTTGCAGAAACCTTTTGGCAAAGCTGTGCGCTTGTGTCCGGTGACATTCCAGCACCAGATCGCCCTTCCACTCGCCGGCAAACGCGATAACGCTGGTGATTACTTCCTCCCCAAGCGGCGGTTCCTCCTCGGTCGGCGAGGCCTCCGTGCCCAGCATCGTGCGGAACAGGTCGCCGACGATCTGGTCGATCTCTGACTGATACGAGTTTTGTACGATCTGCGTTCCCATGTTTCCCCTTAGGGCACCCGATAAAAGGATGCCCGCGTTAACGGTCTTCGCTCAAAAGAGTTGTCCAAGTTGAGTACTGTTTCAGCGCTTCCTAGTACGAGGTATCCGCCACGGGCGATAGTGCCGCGCATTTCTGCCAGAATCTGTTGTTTGGTTTGCACATCGAAGTAAATGAGGACGTTCCGGCATAAGACGATGTCGAAAGGCCCGTGAGTGCAGAGCTTTCGTCGAAGATCCAGTTTCTGAAAGTGGACCCCGCGCTTCACCTCATCTTTGACCTGCCACTGAAGTCCATTGCGAGTGAAGTATTTGACCAAGTACATCGCCGGCAGTCCGCGGTTCGCTTCTAATTGGCTATATTCGCCCAGTCGCGCTCGTTCGACCATTTGTTGGGAAAGGTCAGTGCCGAGGATTTGGATGTCCCAGCCGGCCAAGCCCATTTCCATGAGCGTCATCGCGAGGCTATATGCCTCTTGTCCTGATGACGAAGCGGCGGACCAGAAACGTAACTTGCGGCTTTGCTTCCGCTGCTCGATCAATTCAGGGAGTATTGTGCTTCTCAATTCTTCCCAAAGTGTGTTGTCGCGAAAGAACAACGTCTCGTTGGTGGTCATGGCCTCGACCACTTCATGATGCAGATGCTCTCGCGGGTTCCTTTGGAGGACTGCGCAGAGATCGTTGAGAGTAGCCAATTTCTGGCGCTTCACGATCGGTATCAAGCGAGCTTCCAGAAGGTAGTTCTTGCCGCTTTCCAGCACGATCCCCGATTCCCGGTAGAGGTGGTCCTTGAGAAACCGATAATTCTGTTCGGTGAGTTCCGCGCTCGGATCGATCTTTCGGATGACACTGGTCATTTCACCCCTCCGCAATGCGCCAAGAGGGATCCGCGATCGAATTGACTCAAGATTTCGGGTACGACAGACTCGAGGGGGACGACGACATCTGCCAAACCTGCCTTCACAACGCAACCAGGCATACCCCAGACCACGCTTGACGCTTCGTCCTGAGCAATGACGTGTGCGCCACTTGCGTGCAATGCCTCGATACCCTGCAGTCCGTCCTGCCCCATGCCGGTCAGAATCGCAGCGATAGCCGCCCTGCCATAGACTTCGTTTACGGACTCAAACAATGCGTCCACGGATGGGCGACAAGAGTTCCTTAACGGGCCCTGGTCAAGCGCAATCCTGGCCTGCTGAGCCGACTTTATAACCCGCATGTGAAAGCCGCCAGGAGCGATAAGAATCTTGCCAGGTTCAAGCGAGCACCCATGGCTCGCTTCTTCGACCTTCAACTTTGTCAGGGTCTGTAAGCGTGTCGCGAGGAACTGGGTAAAAAGCGGAGGCATGTGTTGCACGATAAGAACCGGGTATAAAAATGGCACCGGAAGCTTGGAAATAATGGTAGAAAGCGCATGTGGACCACCGGTGGAAACACCGATCGCGAGAACCTCCCGCCGGCAGAGCATTCCTCGTGCAAAGCGCGCTGACGTTGGATTCTTGCTCACAGGAACTCGCGCAGCGTAGTCGTCGCGAGAAAAAAACTGTTTGATCTTGGGAAGCAAGTCCGCTCGCAGGGCATCGATGGATCCTTCCAGCGACCCACAGTTGGAAGGCTTAGTGACATAGTCGTTCGCACCGGCCATCAGTCCGTCGAGCGTCACGGCAGCGCCCGGTGCCGTGAGGGTGCTGATCATGATCACCACAGTCTCTGGGTAATTGAGCCGGAGTTTTTTTAGCATTTCGAGGCCGTTCATCTCCGGCATCTCGATGTCCAGAGTGATCACGTGGGGATTGAGCTGCGCGATCTTGGCAAGGCCGATGGCTCCATTCGCGGCGGTCCCGACCACCTCAATCGATGGGTCTTGGCTCAAGGCCCGGGTCACGATGCTGCGGACCGAGACAGAATCGTCTACTACCAGGACGCGGATCCTGGTGCCGGGCGAAAGCGTTTTTTTCCTGCAGGTAAGCAATGGTTTTCCTTACTGCGCGAGATTCAGAGTTTGCAACTTTTCCTGCAGGACATCCTTCGTAAAGGGCTTCATCACGTATTCGTTCGCGCCCGCGTTCAGCGCCTGGGAAATGTGTTCGATCTCTGTTTCCGTCGTCACCATCACGATGGTGATCGCGGAATACCGCGCGTCAGACCGCGCAGCTTTTACCAGATCCAATCCACACATTACGGGCATGTTCCAATCGACAAGCATCAGCGATATCGAGGATCCTACTGTTTCCAACAACGAAAGGGCTTCCTGACCGTTGCCCGCATCACACACTTCGTATCCGAGTTCATCCAGCGTTTTGCGGAGGATCATCCGCATCGCTCTGGAATCGTCAACGACCATGGCCTTCTTTCCGTTTTGAGTTCCCACTGCTTCTTCTCCTTCTATGGAGTGGCGTGATGTGTAGCGACTGAGAGACAGACCACGCGAGTCGAGGTTAAGGCGGTATCCAACGTGTCCGCGGTAACTTTCGCTATGCTCCGGCTGCGCGCGTGCGTTGTCCGTTCCTAACCTGTTGTTCAATGTCGGTCAACAACGAAATGACTCGGTCGCTAAGAGCTGCAACGGTTTTGAAATGGTGTTCTGCCGATGCCGCGTCCCCGGAGTTCACTGCTTTCACCACTTCGCGCACTGCTTCGTGCATTCGGCTGTGAGTGGATTCCAATTCAGCCATCGCGGGAATCTGTCCAAACCTGGAAAGACCATCGCCATAAAGCCACTGACCTAAAGCGCAAGCGTGGGCCGAGCCCGCCTCGGCCTCGTTCATTTTCATGCTGCCATTCATCACCCCGCGAAGTTTGGCTTTCCAAGCTTCATGTTTCGTTCTCGCCATCTCAAAATCAAACGAACCGTGGCCAAGTTGGAATTGCTGGAGTGATCTTTGCATCTGCGACGCCATGGTCGAAAGTTCACTGGCCGCCGTATTGGTTTCGCTGGCTCCCGTGGAGGTGCTCCGGGCCGCCTCCGCCACTCCGGCAATATTGCGTGCGATCTCGCCTGAACCCTTCGCCGCTTCTGCGATGTTTCGACCCATCTCATTTGTCGTCGCCGTCTGTTCCTCCACGGCAGTCGCGATCGTGTTGGAGATATCGTTGATCTGATTGATGACCGTGCTGATCTCACTAATGGCCTGCACCGCACCTTTCGTGTCAGCCTGAATCGCCTCGATCTTGCGGCTGATGTCTTCGGTAGCTTTCGCGGTTTCCTTAGCGAGTTCTTTCACTTCATTGGCCACGACTGCGAAGCCCTTTCCGGCCTCGCCAGCCCGTGCTGCTTCGATGGTGGCGTTGAGGGCAAGGAGATTGGTCTGCTGGGCGATCGATGTGATCAGTTTTACGACCTTGCCAATTTCCTCGCTGGACTCGCCCAATTTCGCGACCGTCTGATTCGTCGATTGGGCCACTCCAACTGCGTTCTTGGCCACCCTCGCGGCTTCGCTGGAGCTCTTCGCGATCTCCCGAATCGAGGCAAGCATCTCTTCTGAGGCGCTGGATACGACGCCGAGGTTGGTGGACACCTGCTCGCCTGCGGCGGCGACGACGTTGGCCTGCGTAGAGGTTTCTTCGGCGTTCGCGGTGATCTGCTGGCTGGTTGCGGTCAGGTGTTCCGCGGCGCTTGAAAGTGAGTGAGCATTCTGCGAAATCGACTGCATATTCGCCCTTAGTCGATCTGTCATCGCATTGATATGGTTCTTGATTTCGGCGTGATCGCCTTTATATTCGCCCAGCACCTGGGCCGTAAGGTCGCCAGCGGCGATTTTCTTCAATACGGTTGCCGCTTCCTGGATAGGTCCGACCACTGCATCAAGGGTCTCATCGAAGCCTCGCACGACTTCGCGATAGTCGCCTTGGTGCCGACTTAGATCCGCTCGTATGTCCAGCTTTCCTTCGATCGCGGCCTTCGACAGCATGGTGGCGTCCGCCAACATTGCGTTCAGAGCAGATTTCTGTTCTGTTATGTCTCTGAAATAGTTGACGACCTTGTAAGGCTTGCCATGCAGGTCAAGGATGGGATTGTAGGAAAATTCGATCCATATCTCCCGGCCCTGCTTGGTCGTTCGTGTTGCCTCGCCGGAAGAGAATTCGCCGCGATTGAGGCTCTCCCACTGTGCTTTGAACGCCGCCTGCCACTCAGCAGTTTGGCGTGTGGCTTCGTCCACGAACATACTGACGTGCTTGCCTACTAGTTCTGCGCGGCTATAACCAAGAAGTTGTTCGAAGTTTTCGTTCACTTCGATGATGGTGCCATCCATGTTGTATTCACTCACCGGCTGCGCCCTGCCGATGGCCTGAATCTGTCGGGCGAAATCGTTATCCCGCAGTTTGCGTTCTGTGACATCGGTCAAAAACTGCATGACCCGATAAATCTTGCCGTCGGCATTCGGGATGGGATAATAAGTGCACGCGACCCAAATTTCCCGGTTGTTCTTGCCGAGGCGTCGGAATTCCCCGGAGTGAGCAACGCCGCCCTCGAACTTCGCCCAGAGCTGCGCATCCTCTTGCAGATCACGATCGACATCGGAAACAAAGAATTTATGGTTCTTACCCTGGATTTCTTCGATCGTGTAGCCCGTTAGATGGAGGAAGAGTTCGTTGGCGCGCACGACATTGCCGTCGATGTCGAACTCGACGCAAGGCCGCGAGCGGTAAATGGCTTGCATGGCCTCTTCCAGCTTGTATTTTTCAGTGACGATATCCCAAGCTGCCATATAGCCGACGAGTTCGCCGTCGTCGTTATGAACGGCGTGCGCGGTCTGGTCCATCTTTTCGGGCCCAAACTGGAAGACGGCATGGTGCGGCAGATTCTTTTCATTCGCGAGAATGCGTCTTACCCGAGCGGGATCCTTGTGGAAGGAGTCGATGGACTTCCCGATCAGTTCGTCGGCTTTGAAGGGGAGCAGATGCTGAATTTTTGCCAGCAAGGTGCGCGAGGCCGGATTGATGTAGCGGATCAGGAGATCCTTGTCTGCAAAAATCAGTGGAGAGGGTGTCTTTTCGACCATTTCTCCATAGATTTGCTTCATGAGGTCGGCGCGCTTCGGCTTGGCTGGGGTGGCTGCAGGCTTCTTGCTTTTCATTACCAATCGACTCCTTTGATCAGTTCGAACTTGTCTTTTTTGCGAGACTTTGAAGATAGGCTTGATGGGACGCGGAAGGCGCATCGGATATTGACTCAAGAGCGCGCTCCGTGTTCAGTACCAGCAGCAGTTGGCCGTCCAGTTTGTAGACGCCCTGCACGAGGCCCTTTTGTTGTGCCACCATGTTTTGCGGCGGCAACTCATAGGAATCGTCCGAGACCTCGAGAACATCCCCGATGTCATCGACCAACAGGCTCACGGGACCGTCTTCTGTGCGGACTACCACATTCATCGGAAGATCGGTCGCTGGACGCGGCTCGATGTCGAGCCGTCTTCGGAGGTCGACTGCCGTCACGATCTGCCCGCGCAAGTTAATCAACCCACTTACGACTGCGGGCGCCAATGGCACCTGAGTCATCTTGAGATAGCGGATCACTTCCTGAACGCTGCGCAAGTCAACCCCGAATAGCAACTTGTCGAGGTAGAAGGAGCAAAATTGTCGAGTGTTTGCCATGGCTAGCGCGCCGCCTCCGCACCCGCAGTGGCTTGCTTGCTGGAGCGAGTGAATTTGAGTTGTGCGGCTTGCAGCACAGCCGGAATGTCAATGACTTCCGTGATTTTTCCACTGATCACGGCCGAATGGAGCACCCCAGTGCGGCTGGCGGGAAATCTAACTTCGGCCGTGTCCTCGACGATATCCAGGATGTTCTCGACCAAAAGGCCCACCTGGTATCCCAGGTGATTGCATACCACTACCTGGAACACCGTTTTTGCTGACGAACAGGGGTTTTCAGTCTTGTGCCGTTTTTGGCGACGCCTCTCGTCGAGCGCGACTTCCAGGTTGATCAAGGGCAAAATCTGACCGCGATATTGAGCCACCCATTGGTTTCCCGCATTTTCGACTTGCGCAACTGGCAACTCTTCGAGCCTCGCTACGCGGTCGAGAGGTAGCGCCATTCGTGAATTATCTGGACCCGCAAAAAGCAGAAAGACTTGTGTTTGTCCGGTAACAGAGTCCGCTGCACCAGGGTTTTTGTCGGCAGAGACACGCGCGGACGTTTCATTGCTTACGTTGGCCCGTTGAGCTATACCCATCACATCCAGAATGAGGGCCACACTTCCATCGCCCATGATGCATGCACCGGCATAACAACTCAGGCCTTTCAAGTGCTTTCCGAGCGGCTTGACCACGATTTCCTGCGTGTCGCTAATGCCGTCCACGACCAACCCGAATTGCTGGCCTTCCGCTTGCAGAACAACGATGCTGATCGAGTCGGACTGGTCTTTCCTCCCAGCCATCTGGAGCACCCGGTTCAGATAGACAAGAGGCAAGAGTTTGCCCCGACGACGATAGACGGGTGTGCCTCCCACGCTTTCGACCTGAGTCTTACCAGGTTCGCCGTCCAATCCGATGAGTTCCAGAAGACTCACTTGGGGAATCACGAAACGCTCGCCGCCGCTCGTCACGATCAGACCGGGGATGATCGCCAGGGTCAGGGGGATCTTGATCTTGAACGTGGTGCCGTGGCCCAGTTGGCTGGTTACATCCACGGCTCCGCTGATTTTTTCGATGTTGGTCTTCACTACATCCATTCCGACGCCGCGTCCGGAAATGTTCGTGATCTTTTCCGCGGTTGAAAGGCCGGGAAGAAAGATCAGGTCGGTGATTTCCCGGTCGCTCATGCGGTCGGCGCGTGCCAGTCCTTTTTCCGTGGCCTTTTCTCTTAATCGCTGAAGGTCAATGCCGGCGCCGTCGTCGGAAATTTCAATGTTGACCTGTCCGCCTTCGTGGTAGGCACGAAGTGAAATCGTTCCCTGTTCCGGCTTGCCGTTTTGTGCGCGGACTTTCGGCTTTTCAATGCCGTGATCGCAGCAATTGCGGACCAGATGTGTGAGAGGGTCCTTGATGGCCTCAATGATGGTCCGGTCCAATTCTGTTTCGGCTCCCTCCATCTGAAGAAGGATCGACTTGCCAGAAGAAGCCGCCAAATCGCGCACCACTCTGGGGAGTTTGTTCCAGATGACCCCGATGGGCTGCATGCGGGTCTTCATGACGCCTTCCTGCAACTCTGTGGTGATGAGATTGAGACGTTGCGAAGAAGCATTCAGGGTCGCGTCTTTTTGAGTCGTATTAGATTGCAGGATCTGGTTGCGAGCTAATACGAGTTCGCCAACCAGATTCATTAAGCGATCAAGCAGGACAACATCGACGCGGATGGTAGAGTCTTCGGATGAAAGTTTTTGAGGGGCAGGGCAGTCAGGATCTGCAGCCCTCTCGCTCGAATGTGCTGCCTCTTCGCTTGCTCTGGGAGCGACATTCGCTTTGATGGCCTCCGACGCACTCTTGAGCTGCGCGCGGAGGGACTCGTGCGAAACGCCTGACTCCTTGCCTGCTGCCTCGATGGAGTCCAGCTCTCCCTTGATCACATCGACAGTTCTGAGAATCAGTGAGACCAGTTCGGAGGAAAGCTCGCACTCGCCATTGCGAACCCGACTCAAAAGGCTTTCGGCTAGATGCGCAACGCCCTCGATAGCAGAGAAGCAGAGCATTCCTCCGGTGCCTTTTAGGGTGTGAATCGTCCTGAAAATGCTATCGAGAAGTCCGGCATTCTTAGGGTCCTGTTCGAGTTTGACGATCTCGACGTCCAATCGGGCGAGATTTTCCTTACTCTCGATCAGAAATTCGCGTGTTATGTCTAGTTCGTCCACGTCAAGCTTTCAGGATGCCTCTGGAGTTTGATCCGGCCGTGTTTTGGGGCAGTTCCAGGTTCGGCCTGTCCCAAAGTCTTGGCGCTGGTTGACGCCTGGTCGGAGGAGTTTGCAGGTCCCGCTATGACTTTGCACGAACACTGCCAGAATCTTGCTCGGACCCTACTGATGCCTCGCTTCTTTTCATACAGTTGCGGGTGCAAAGGCGGCAGATTGGATCGATTTCGATTCACTCGTGTACGAAAGACGGAATCCTGTCCATCAGACAGCCACGGATCTTTTAGGCTTGTGCAGACTCCGTCCTGGCTATTGCCGACTATCGCCCGCGCCGAACCGTAGCCGCTTTCAGTGGAATGCAGGAAGTGCAACGAAGATGTGGGTAGCATCCGCACCGCTGTCCGTTCTCATTTTGCGGAATTATCAATCGCGGCTCGAGCTGATCCACGGCAAGTACAAACCACCCATCTACAACGTCTTAGCCTAGAACGTGGAGTGGGGCTCCAGTTTTGAGATTGCTGGTTGGATAGGGTGACGATTCAAGCCTGTCAGTGAGGTTTTAAGGTACGGGCTGTGCCTCGGTCTTTCTCAAATCAATTGTGGCGTTCGAGATCAATGGGTTAGCCCAAAAGCCGATGCTGAGGATCACGCCGTAGGTTAGGTAAAGAAAGGTCATGCCGTTGCGCAAACCTACATGATCACCGATTCGTCCGATGATCACGGGCACGACCGCGCCGCCAATGCCCATGCCGGTTCCAAGAATTCCCGCGAATGAGCCGTGGTGTTCAGCTACAGAGTTGAGCGCCAGCGAAATCACGATCGGCCACATCACCGATGCGAACAGGCCGATTGCAGGGAACGCCAAGTGCGAGACTTCGGCCGATCCAAACAGAGCCGCCGTCAGGCAGAGTAAGGCTCCGATGGAAGCGCCGATTAAAACCTTACGGCTATCGAAGATTTTCAGGAGCAGCATTCCGACCAAACAGCCTGCGGTCATCAGACCCCAAAACCAGGAAACCGCTGCCGCGCCCGTTGTGTGGGGATCGAAGCCGTGGTACTGCGAAAGAAATTGCGAAATCCAATCTGCTGTACCCTGCTCACAGCCAACGTAGGCGAGCATGGAGACAAAATACATCCAAACCACTTTCTTCTTGATCAAGCCGAGATACATCTCTGCTGATCCGGCGCTCTCCTCGGCGGTGTACTGCACTCGAGGAAATTTCGACACCGCCAGGACCGCAATCATCAGAAGGGTCGACGCGGCAAAAATCCAGTAGATCGAAGCCCAGGGCAATTCGCGCGGAGTCACTCGTGCAAGCAGGCTCAGTAGGAGGTTGTTGTTCTGCCCGGGTTTCTCGAGGTTCAGCACAAGGTAGGAATAGATGCGCGGACTGAGAAACGACGCCACGCCGAATACAAACTGTGCGAGCGCGCAATAGAAAGCATAATGCTGCTCGCCTCCAGAAACGCGGAGCAAGGGATTGATCGCCACTTGCAGCACGGCCATCCCGGCACCAATAACGAAGTAGGAAACAATCGCGACACGATATTCCGGAAACAGAGCGAAGCTAAGCGCGCCCACTGTTCCAGCCAGAAAGGCCAGTATCATCACCGGCTTCTCCGTGAGTCGCTCGACCAGAAACCCGGCTGGAATCGACATTACGGCGTAAGCAAGGAAGAAGGAGAATGCGAGAAAAGCGGCTGCCGTCAGGCTTACATGGAAGCTATTAATAATGTCAGGCACGAGCGGACCCACAATATTCGTGAGTAGTGAGATCACAAAAAAAGTGACCATGACGAGGGTTACCATGTAACGGTTCTTAGGCATAATGAGCTCGTGAAACTCGTGCCAACTCCGATTCCGTACTGCGATTCAGCTAGGACCGATGCGGCGCGGGTCGCTCTTCTCGTCCGAACCCGTTCGGCCGAACCTGTGATGCCAGACTCTGGCTGCTCCAATGAGATTGGCGTCTTCTCCGAGCGAGGCCAAAGCGATTTCCGTTTTTTCCTGCGGCACGAAGCGGCAGCCGCTCCGGATTGTTGCGCGGATTCCGTCGAGAAACAGAGGCGCGCTCTTCATGAGGCTGCCAGCCAGCACGATGATGTCCGGTGTAAACAGGTTGATCAGGTTGGCGAGACCGAGGCCGAGATAACGAGCCTCACGTTCGACGGCCCGAAGCGCGAGTTGGTCTCCTTTTCGTGCCATCTGGCAGATCTGTTCAGCGGTGCGATACGAATCATTTGCCGGAGACTGGCACTCGCTCTGGGTCCAGGTGGACATGGCCGGGCCAGCGGCCAGAGCCTCCCAGCAGCCGTTGAATCCGCAAGAACATGGCGGACCAGACAGATCAATCACCTGATGGCCGAGTTCGGGATGAGCTCCCTCGACGCCGCGATAAAGTTTTCCATCTAGAATGATCCCGCCGCCGATGCCGGTGCCTACGGTGATGTAGATAAGCCGCGATTTATCGCGGCCTGCCCCCCATGCGGCTTCCGCCAATGCACCCGCATCGGCGTCGTTCTCCAGGGCCACCGTCACTCCAAAGACCTTTGCCAAATCTTGCACGGGGTTCTGCCGCCGCCAATGCGGAAGAAAGTCTAACTCGCCAAATTCGCCAGTGAGAGAATCGACGGGTCCGGTCGATCCAATCCCAATTCCGGCGATCTCGACTCGGGCGCTGTTCGCCATTTCGCGAAGCATGATGGCCATGCTCTCAAGTCCAGCGGAGTAGGTCGACTCGGGCCCGGTCGATGCCTCACGCTTGGCAAGCACCTCGCCGGCTTGATTGACCAAGCCTACTGCCAGCTTGGTTCCGCCAATGTCAATCGCTCCAATTATCATTCGCCCAAGTGAAGTTCCGATAGTAAGCGCTGATACTAAGTGCCAAGGGTGCAACGCGTTTTGGTAGCAGGCTGCTTACGCAGCTTAAGTTCTCATGGTCTTGCTGTCATTTAGAATCCTCACGAACCGCTGGTCCTGCTCCTATCAACCCATATTCATCCTCGACGATGTAGGAACACACTCGAAAGGAATCACAATCCACGCCCGAAATCAGGGATAGATACTCCGCTGCCAGTTGTGCCGGGACGGTGTCAATCATAAACTGCCATTCTGCGGGCACTGCAGGAAGCTGAAAAACCAAGTCGCCGGCGTCAGACGGGAGATTCTGGCCGATTAGGACGACAGCGGCTCCCAGACGCTTGAGATCGCGCGCAACCGACAAATCTTGCTCCCGGCACGTTTGCCCGTCCATCCAGATGGCGAAGCGGGATCCTTTCGCGACGATCTCTTGCGGACCATGGCGGAAGCTGCTGGTCCCCAACGCGGTAGCTTCGGACTTGGCCCCTTCTTCCCACAAAAGCCTGGCCTCGTGGCAGCTTCCAAAACTGCCACCACGACCCAGAAAATGGACAATCTTGCCGGGTGCAAACCATTCGTTGCCGGCGATCAAGGCTTGCCAGTCTGGAATCCTCCGATTGGTCTCGACAACCGTGCCGCGCAGCGACGCAGCGAGCTCGTCGGAAAATGAGTTGACCGCCGCGCTTGCGAGAGCCGCCGAAGCAACCGCCAGGGTGGAGTACGTGTTCACAGAAATTGCATGATCTCGCAAGGTCGGAATCAAGATCGAGAGATGTGCTTGTTGCGCAAGCGCGCCGTCCGCTGAATTGGTGATGCCGACCACGGTCGCGCCGCTCTGGCGAGCTTTGGCTACCAACTGCACGATTTCGGCGCTGAGGCCACTGCGCGAGATGGTGATCACGACGGACTCCGCCGGAAAAGTTGCAAAGTGTAGCAGTTCGGCGGCATCTTGCATGTGCACCGGCATACCGGCGAGTGAAAAAATTGCGCCCGCTCCGAAGGCCGCGTGCCAACTGCTGCCCATCCCGGTCAGATATACATGGCGAGCTTTTCGGATCGCGTCGGCCGCAGTTCGTAACTCGCGCCGGCCGGCGCCAGAAAGGTAGGTGAGTGCGCGCTCCAATTCTTGCGGCTGCCGCAAAATGTCCTGAAGAAAATGAGTCATCTAGCCTCTTATCCTACCGGGAAAGGTTATCTTTGCCGGAAGCGGATTCCTGCATGTTTATTGGTTTACTCCACTTGCCAAAAAGCCGCCGTCCACTACCATTACCTGGCCGGTAGTGAACGAGGCAGCATCGGATGCCAAATAAACCGCGGCACCAATCAGTTCTTCCGTCTGGCCGAAGCGGCCCACTGGCGTTCGCATTAACAACTCCCTGCCTCGAGCCGTGTTGTCGAGAAGGTCTGAATTCAGCGCGGTGCGAAACACACCGGGTGCGATCGCGTTGACAAGAACTCCCTTCTTTGACCATTCGACCGCCAGCGAGCGGGTGAGCGACACTACGGCAGCCTTACTGGCTGCATAGGCGGCTACCTCGCTCAGGGCGACGAACGCATTGAGGGACGCGATGTTAATAATGCGCCCGGATCCTTGCTCCAGCATGTGCTTTCCAAATACCTGGCACGCGCGAAACGTTCCCGTGAGGTTTGTATCGATGATGTCTTCCCAGTCTTCTTCACGCATATCGAGTGTCGGAACCCTGGTTATTTTGGCAGCACAATTGACGAGGATGTCGATCTTTCCAAAGCGCTCAATCGACGATGAGGCCAATCGTTGGAGAGATCTTCGATCACCAATATCGCAAGTGAGCCGAAGAGTTCGACGTCCCACTGACTCAATTGCTGACGCGACCTCGTCGATATTTTCTTCTCTACGTCCGGATGGGACAACATCGGCTCCCGCCTCGGCCAGGCCAAGACTCAAGGTGCGGCCGATACCAGATGTACCCCCAATCACCACCGCCACTTTGTTGGACAAACTCAGACTGGCTGATTTCATCTTCCCAATTACCTCTCTGAATTCTCGCGAACAAAGTCGTGGGTCCGAATGGAAGAGTATAGCGGCGTTTGCCACTAACATCTAGGCCAGAGCATTTCGAGCGAAATTGCCGATAATGACTGTTAAGATTGACTTCCGGTTTGCAGCAATTCGACCCGAGCAAGAATTGAATCGTCGATATCGGAAGTCGTTTTTTTCGGCAAGCAAAAGACGACCCGGACAACTGATCATGAGCAAAACCAGCGTGAACATCGCATCCGTGCAACCGCCGGGCGTGATGGCCACTTCAGCTGACGGTGAAACTCCTGTTGGCGACACGCAACCTGGGATTTTGGCGGCTGAGACCGACTGGAGCGGTTCGCGACGCAAAGAGCTGTGGGGCGTCCTTGGCGATTTGCCCTGGACACACCGTCCGGCTGCGCCGCGGCTACTGAAGACCGAGAAGCATGATGGCTACACACTGGAGCGGCTGGTGCTCGACCTCAATGGAGAAGAAGACGTTCCCGCACTGTTACTCATTCCGGAGAAACGCCAGACGCGGGCGCCGGGGATGCTCTATATCCATTGGCACGGAGGAATGTATGACCTTGGCAAGGAGCAGTTGCTGACCGGTGTTCCGGTGCAACCAGCTTACGCCCCGGTGCTGGCGGAAAAAGGAATCGTGACGCTGGCGATCGATAGCTGGTGTTTTGGCGAGCGCAAGCGGATGCCTGACGGGCGGACGGGCGAGGAAGATGCCTTCAAGCGAATGCTATGGGAGGGCCAGGTCCTTTTCGGCATGATGATGTTTGATGAGTTCCGCGCCTTGGACTATCTCGCTTCTCGACCGGAGGTTGATCCCAAGCGGTTGGGAGTTTTTGGAATGTCGATGGGCGCGACGAAGGCGTGGTGGCTGGCGGCGCTCGATCCGCGCGTGAGCGCGTGCATGGATGTCTGTTGCCTGACGGATTTCGGCGAATTGATCCGCACGAATGGGTTGAAGGGCCACGGCTTCTACTACTACGTTCCCCGGTTGCTGCAGCACTTCCAGACGGCGCAGATCAACGAGTTGATTGTCCCGCGGCCGCATCTCAGCTTGAATGGGAGAATGGATCCGCTGACTCCGCCCGCCGGGGTGGAGAAGGTGAAGGACTACCTGCTTCCGCTTTATCGCAAACTAGGACGCGAGCAGGACTGCGAGATCAGGCTTTACGATTGCGCTCATGTCGAACTGCCTGACATGCGGAAGCGCATTCTGGAGTGGATCGACGATTACCTGGTAAAGCCCGGATCATAGTCGCTCTGCGTGAGGACATTCTCTCGTGTTTCTAGACGATCTTCCACCGCAGCGGTACGCCCGGCTTGCTTTCACCGTCGAAACGAATTCTTCGCTCATTCGACTTCAACTCCGCGGGAACACCGTTGATGGTGATTTGTCGCAATCGTGCCCGATCCGCGTCGGGGAGGGCTATATCAACACTCCAGCGTCCGGCCTTCGACGGCGCGTACCAGCCAGAATAGCCACTTGGAGATTTCATGAATCCCAATAAAGGCGACGCAAATTCATACTCCGGCAAAGGGAGATCGGGATGGAAGTTGATCCCATTTTCGTGGAATTCCAGCCCCAGCAACTTGGCGGCGGAGTAGAGGGGCCATGCGTGTGTATGCATGTTCATGACCGGAAAATCAGGTTCGGTGTGGCCGGGATCCTTTGATAGAGCAGAATGGTACGCATCTGGACCACTCCAGATTCCGTACCATAGATCGGGATAAATCTCCGCGTGACGCGCGAGAGAATTCTTTTTCCATTCGTCCCAGGCCATGGATCCGTTGACCATGGCGAGAGCCCAAATCAACGTTCCGTTGACAGCCAAAAAAACGCCTCCATTGGTTCCAACTCCCGCCTCGTTATGCATCGTGGGGTCGGGTTGGCTCAGTAGAGCGGCCCCAATCGGAGTAGCTTTGCGCATCAATTCGTTGATCGCTGTGACCACCGTGATGACTTGATCCGGAGTGGCGCTGCCGCCAATCACGGCCCAGGGTTGCGGCTCCAACCATAGTTGCTTTTCACCGGACCAGCCCAACCCTTCGCCGAGCCACGCGCGGCGAAACCATCGTCCCGTCCATTGCTGCCTTACCGCTTGGCGTTGGGCCTCGGCCTTGGTGCGGGCTTTGTTCGCGAGTTCAGGATCGCCGATAAATTCCAGCATTTGCGCGTAGTAATTCAGCACATAAACGGCCATGGCAGCGTTGAGAACACTTTCACCTTGCTCGGATACTTCTGAGACCTGCGCCGGCGTCAGACGGTTCACCACGATGCTGTCGTTCCAGTCGCCATTGAAAAGACGCATCAACCCATGTTTGCCGGTTCCGATATCCCCGGTTACGCGGGCATAGGCGTGCGCCAGGAGTTCGCGGACGGTCAGATCGTTGGGATTTGATTCGTGGGTTGGATAGGCAGGTACGGTCTCTTTAAGAAATTCTTTGTCGCGAGTAGCGAGCACATATTCACTTGCCACCCAAAGCAGCCATAACTCCAAGTCGCTGGGACGATAACGGCACGGCATCGGGACGCCGCAGCCAACGATGCCATAAGGAAGGGATCCATCGGGCTGAATCTCCTTAAGTGTGTAGCGAATCACCTCCCGCACGAGTTTGGGGTTGGTGAAAATGAATGGCAACACATGCTGCAGGGGATCGCGCGCGGCACCTTGGATCCCGGCAATGTATTGGACCCCTGATCCCTGCGAAATAATATGTTCCTGGAAGAAACTGTCGTAGGTAAAACCGCTGCGCAGATAATAGCTGCTCCAGGCAGTTTCTCTCTCCACCCACGGTTCGGATTCCGTACGGAATAGAACAGTACCTTCTTTCCATTGAGAACTCGAACGCGCCCATAGGGAAGGCGTGTCCTTCTCATACCTCATTACGAGCTCGTCGAGATTGTATTCATCCGGAAGATATCCATAGAGGAAATACATGGTACGGCGTTCGCCGGGGTTCAATGCAAGATCGCGCTCAAGAAACAATGCGCTCTCCGTACCACTCGTAGTCAGATCATTGTTCAGGCGTTGAGCCATCCCCAAGGGGCGCTCAATGCCGCCTTTGAAGAATTCAGTTCCGTTGGTTGCAAACCCATCGGCCGGGGCGTCCAGAGAGATAAGAAATGTCGATGGAGGATGAAGATCATCCATGCTAGTCCCGATCGGCAACGGGGGAACTGGACCACCGTAGAACCCGGTTGGGTTCGCTTTCAGCGCGGCTTGGACTTTCTGCCACGACTCTTCTTCTTCGGGCGCGCGACTTAGAAAAGATTGGGTTTCGACCAATCCCTTGCCGCCCTTCCATGCCAGGAATTGATGCGCAAAGCGACCGGATAAATTGCGGCGGAGTTGGGTCACGTTTGTCGCTTCGCCCAAAAGAGCCGCTTCCATCAACGAGCGATACGAGAATTGATAATTGTGGCAGCCCCAGTATTCCACCCATCGGGGGCTTGATGCGTGCTTCGAATGGTTCGTAATCGTGACCTGGGAAATCAAAACGGGGTCATCCCCAAAGGGCGCGAAAATGACCTGGTCGATTTCATACTGGTGCCCGGTTACGCGCTTCCGCAAATATCCCATGCCAAAAATTCTGTCGAAGGACTCAGCCGTCCCGGAATAAAACGTGCTGAGGATGATACTTTTGTCGGCAAGGAAGCCGACTCCAGCGCCATAGCGATCCTGTCTTGGACAATAATCATTCAAGAATTTCGGTGCGCCTTCATCCTGACGGACCTGAACATAGCCATAATTGGAAACAGCGGCCACAAGACGGTCGTTTCCCACTTGATGCGTGTGGTCGGCAGGAGAGCGCCACGCCTTATCCACCGGCGAGACGGCTTTGGCATCGGTGATTTGATCGCAGGTGTATTGGTAAGCCGGCAGCCCAAACGGATCGCTTATCCATTTTCCAAAATGGCCCGAGCCGTAAGTCTCGGCAGCAACACGTTCGGAATGGGGTCCGGCCAGCGGTGGCATGCGAGACGCAGCCCCTGCGGCTAGCTTCGAGGGAAGGAGACTGCTCCCTAGCCCCAGCCCTGCCAACTCGAGGAATCTGCGTCGCTCCATCCTTTCCATCCTTTCATCTGGGGTCGCTGAGCGAAGGCGGCGCGTCATTGGCTCCCGAACCCCAGGCCTGATTGGGCTCGGAGCCCAGAGTGAAATGCAATGCGCCGCCCGACGTCATGTCTTGAAATGAGATCCAATTGCGCGTGTGCTTGCGGCCATTGAGTGTCACATCCTGAATGTACGGCTTGGATTCGGGATCTGGTGAGGTCTCAATGCTGAAGGTCTTGCCTGAATAGGGAGCCTGCAGATGAAGGACGATTTTCGGGAATGTCGGCGCGACAAGCTCGTAGGCCAAGCTGGCGGGGTCCACGCTATAGATGCCCATCATGTTTAGCACCGCCCATGATGACATTGCGCCGCAATCGTCATTGCCGGGAACGCCGTCGGGCGCGTCGAAATAATTTTCCTTGAGCACGCGGCGAACGGCGCGCTGCGCTTTCCATGGCTGTCCAGAAAAGTTAAATGCGAAAGGAGCTTGCAGGTCGGTCTCGTTGTACGGGTTGTAATACTGTGCGTACCAAGCCGGTTCTGGATAGTTGAAGAACTCAGTCATGCGGTCGTTGAACAGGTCGCGGCCTACCGCATTGACCAACCACGCCATGTCCGACGGGACAAACGAGAGATAGTGCCAGCCCGTGCCCTCTACAAATCCGTGGTCATGTTGCGCCGGATTGAAGTCAGGGACCCACTTGCCATCGGCATTGCGCGGACGGAAGAACCGGTCTTCCGGATTGAAGAGGTTCCGGTAGTAGAGTGCGCGATCGTAGAGCATCTTCGCGTCGCTCGTCTTGCCCAGCGCCACCGCGAGACGGTAAAGCGACGCGTAAGCGAGAGCGTACTCCTGTGTCATCGAGACGGAGCCGTAGTCGACTTTGTCATCGGGAACGTAGTGCACCTTATTGACCCAGTCAATCCCCTGCTCGCCGATGTAAGGACGGCCGGGCGGAGGTGCCTGCGTCGCGTCTTTTAGCATGCCCTCCCATGCTGCATCCATATCGAAGCTGTGCAAGCCGTCAAGCCACGCCGACGCCAGAGAGATGGTGAGCGGGCTTCCTACCATGTCGCTGGTATACAGATTGATCTGCGGCCAGCGGCCGATCCAGCCTCCCTGCCGATACATAAGCACAATCGATTGCGCCATCTCTTGCATGCGCTGCGGTTCGATCATTGCCAACAGCGGGAATTGGCTGCGGTAAACATCCCAACCGGAGAAATTTGCGTAGATGGGGTGTCCAACTGGGGCATCATGAATTTGACCATCGAATCCCAAGTAACGTCCGTCGGAGTCGCTGAAGATGTTAGGCATCAGCAGGCTATGATAGAGCGCGGTATAGAACACTTTGCGCGCGGCAGGAGTGCCGCCCGAAATTTCGATGGCACTCAACTCCTGATTCCACGCGTTTTCCGCCGCGCTTCGAATGGTGTCGAAATCCTTTTTACCGGATTCCGCCTCTAGATTCTTTTCGGCGCCTGCGACGTCTACGTACGAGATTCCAACCTTCGCCGTGATCGTCTGCTCGAGCTGCTCGGGCGCCCAGCTGGCATAGGCTCCGACCCACTTATGTTGGTCGCTTTGCTCAACGGTGCGGCTGCCGGCCGCGATTGTGCCGGGGGTGTAAATATCCGCGGCTGCCCAGGTACCGAAGGAAGAAAAGGGCCGGCTGAAGGTCATTACGAAATAGACCTTGTATGTTGGCTTCATGTTGCAGAAGGCATGGTTCTCGACATAGCCCTCGATCCGGCGATCGCCTACGACGCGCACCGAGGCCCCGGAAGTGTTGTTGAGAGTGTGGCTGATGGGGACGAGAATATTGGCGGCTTTTCCGCCGGGGAACGTGAATCGAGCCACTCCGGTACGATCGGTGGCGCTCAACTCCGCGTTGATCCCCCATTGCAGCAGATTTACCTGATAGTAGCCTGGCGTGGCTGATTCCATTTTGTGCGAGTAGGGCGATTGAAAATCCGAGACTTGGCTGACCATCGGTCCCGTGGTCGCCGTGAAAAACACATTCCCTGAGTTCGCGCAACCCGGACCGCTCATGTGGGTCATGCTGAACCCTTTAATCCTGGCTTGAATGTAGTGATAGCCAAACCCATGCTCCTCCGTATCCGGGCTGAGTTGCACCATTCCAAAAGGTGCGGTAGCTCCGGGAAAAAGGTTAATGCCATCATCAGGATCGCCACCGGTGCCGACAAACGGATTCACGCTCGCGGCCGGACCTTCTTTGCCAAAACTCAAGACGAGCACCCCGCACACGAACAAAGTCAGGAGCGCAGCACGCACCGTTCGCTGCGCAAGGGCTATCCGGGAATTTGCACTCTGTCGCATACGTCTATTCATTAGATCCAAATTGTTCTCCATCGTGTTGATTACGCTCCAAGGCTGATCCAAAATGCTGCTGAATGAATTCGGGGGCTACTCGTTGGGGCGAGCCGCAGCTACAACTCAATCTCCTTGAGTGAGACGGTTCTCCTTTCATGAGCCGAACGGATCGCGGCAAACGCAACTCGGGTTGCGAGGACGGAGGCGTCAACGCCGCATACCTCCGGACCCTGACCCAGGATCTGGTCCACAAAGCGCTCCAGCGCGTGCGCATGACCCTTATCCGGTTCCGCCGTGAACTGCAGGGCGGGATCGTTCTTCGCGGCGGCCTCTGCGCACGCCGCACGCTTCTTAGCAAGCCAACCGGAGACCCCACCCTCAGTGCCGATTTGCGGGTGGCGATCCTGCACCATGGGATACGTAGTTTGCGCAGGAACGCCTTCGATTCCGGCCGCGCGAACCTCGAGCATATGATCCACAGCGAGATATGCGCCGTTACCGATGAACTCATACAGCTCTTTGCAGTAGCCGAAGGTACCATTGCTTCCGATGACGATTGTGGCGAGAGCACCACTTCGGTATCGGATGATCACGGCTTCATTCAACATCCCCGTTTCCACAGCAGTGACTTCGAGAGGTTCGTCCGCAAGAAACCAGTTGCAGATATCGGTAAAATGAGTCATCTCGAAGAGCATGGGCCCATGGGGTGCATGAGTCTTGTCAAACACCCACCCTTTCCAGCTATACCAATCGTCATTGATCCGCACAGAAACGGATGGAACTCCATCGTCTGGCTGGATCGGGAGATTATCGCCTTCACGGCGCCATCGCCACGGGCACGGCGTTGGATTGGTCATTTGCTGGCGGAGGATTCGATGAGCGTCAACCATGGCGGGACTGGCTCGCCGGTTGTGACCGACGCAGAACGGAATGTTAGCGGTGTGCACGACTTGCTGAATCTCGCGCATCTCCTGGAGATTGGTCGCGAGCGGTTTTTCGACGTACACAGGCTTTCCCGCTTTTGCAGCCAATGCGATCACCGGCAGACGCAGCTTCTCAGTTGTGGCGAGGCAGATGACGTCAACCTCAGGATCTTCGATGGCGCCCTGAAAGTCCTTGCGGACATGCTTTGCACCAAAGACATCGCGGCACTCTGCGAGCACGCCGTCGTCCAGGTCGACGCAAGTGTGGAGCGTCATCCTTGGGGATTTCACGATGTTGGGAATGTGCTGTCCGCGGGCGACAGAGCCGCAGCCAATCACGGCAAAGCGAAGAGGAACGGTCTGGTGGAGTGGGCTCATGCGGGCTTCGTATGATTCCGGAGCGATGCTTCGCTAAGGTTGCGCGCTTCCGGTCCACACGGATCGTGCTGAGCAAAGTAGTCCCGTCGCGATATGAGGCCGAATTCCCGCATGACTTGATCCACTGAAAGGTCCGCTGAACGCGATTCCAGAGTAAATAGACAGTTGTGCTGATTAAAACGGATTCGCACATTGTGGCCGTAATGACGCTGGACGTCTCGCATCTTTTCCTGATTATGATCTGCGAACAGGGTCACGGCATCGAAGTTGATTGTGGCCAGCACAACCGGCGATCCGAAGCCGAAGCGAAGCGTCTCAGATCGATAGCCGCCAGCCGCCAGTTCCGTGCCATCGCGGTCGATAATGCGGCTCCAGGGGGAATAAGCAAGAACAAACGGCACGCCATAGATCAGAGCGTAAGAATCCAGTAACGAGCCAGCGGGCGTGAAACTTGGAATGACAAACAGGTTCGCGCCAGATTCGATCTGGGGATCGAAGACGACGCGAGGGTAATAGACATCGAAGCAGATTGCTCCACCAATCGTCAAACCCTCCCAGGGGATAGCGATGGAGTTACCGGATTCGACTCCGGTGGCTTGTTCGCCCGGGGCAGGGACGCGCTTTTGATAATAGCCAAGGGAAGTTCCATCCCTTGAAAGAACGTAAAAGCGATTGGCAAGCGCTCCGTTTTCGCGTACCAAGAGGGGCAAGACCAAGGAGATCTTGGACCGAAAAGCTGTTTCGCAGAGAAACGCTGTCGCCTGCCGCCAGTCTTCGAGGGCAAATTCGTCGAGCGGAGCGGCAGCGTTTCTTCGGTGGAGCAGATTGATCGTTTCAGGAAGAACCACGAGATGTGCCCCCTGGGCTGCCGCAAGTTCAAGCCACTGGGCAGCTTCTCTTAGGGTCTCCTGGAAATTGGCGGAAGCTCCGTCCCTGAGAGCAATCGTTGCAATCGTCTTTTCGTTCACGACTCCCCGCTCCCGCAATGGAATTTTGTCTTCCAACCCAACTTACCAGAGTTCCGGTGGAGACCGAGGCCAGTCCGAATCGCCCGAAGGGAAGCGCCTACGACAACCATTGGTCCATATGCTCGGCTACAAACTCGTCATCGTTCAAAAGCGGATAGGAGGAGTACACGCGCTCAATCTCTTCCAATTGCCCCTTCGAGAGGGACTCGGCGGGATCGAGACACCAGCGACCCGCAAGCAGCCCTTGCCTGCGCAGGACTTCGAGAATTCCTGGAATGCAGCCGCGAAACTGATGTCTGGCGTCGAAGATAGCTGCATTGGCATCGGTAATTTCCGCGCCCCGGGCGAGAACGGTGTCGAGGCGCGCGCAATTGTACTTGGCATCATGGACAGCCTTGAGAAGTTCTACGGCGCGGCGCGTCCACACGGCCCACTGTCCCAGCAAGCCGCCCACAAAGTGGGCGGTACGCTCTCCGAAGCGAAACTCAGTGAGAAGGTCGGCGACGATGTTGTCGTCATTGCCTGTATAAAGAGCGATTTCAGCGCTGCGTCCGCTATGGGCAACCGCGCGCAGTACCTCCATGGTCTGATAGCGATCGAATGAGGCGACCTTGATGGCCACAACAGACTCGATTTCAACGAAGCTTTCCCAGAAGTCGGCGTTAAGCGGGCGACCGCCAACGGCCGGTTGAAGGTAGAAGCCTATGATGGGGAGGGTTTCTCCGACAGCGCGGCAGTGCTCAATCAGCGCATCGTTGGAAGCATCGGAGAGTGCTCCCAGGCTGAGCAATCCGCCGTCGTAGCCGATGCGGCGGAGTGTGTTGGCTTCCTGACAAGCCTGTCTGGTATCCCCACAGATGCCACCAATTTTTGCCAGCACTTGTCCGGAGCGCTTCTCGAATGAACGTAACTCTTCGAAAGCAAGTTCGAGCACGGGTTCAAACAAGCCGACCTTGCTGTCACGAATGGAAAACTGTGTGGTGTGAACGCCTACTGCCACACCGCCGCTCCCGGCGTCGCAGTAATAGCGGGTCAACGCACGCTGGCGTCTTTCATCGAGCTTGAGATCTTCAGTCAGGGCCAGGGGATGTGCGGGAATGACCAGCCCTCGCTGCAAAAGTGCGCGAAATTGTTCGGTCCGGTCCGTCATCAGAACTTTCCATCCATGACCTGAAATTTCGTTGCTTTGTTCAGGGTCGCGCCGCCAGATTCTACCCAGCTCGCGACCGCTTCCATCAGTTCTCCGGCCGAAACCGACGGATAGCCTAGCGCAGCGTGGCAAGCTCCTGCATTGTTCAATAGCGCGAGCCCCTTGGACTCACCTTTCACGCGTAATTCGCGCTGGAAGCGGCGGGCGAAAAACTCGGCGGCACGCAGCACTTGAATGGTCTCGGGTCCCGTCACATTGAGAATTCGCGCCGGCGATTCGCAAAGCTCCAGAGAGCGCATGGCGTAAGAATTCGCATCTCCCTGCCACAAGACGTTCACGGCGGGGACCGAAAGGTCGACGGGGTTGCCATCGTAAACCTGACGCGCTATATCGACCAGGACGCCATAGCGGAGGTCGATCGCGTAGTTGAGCCGGAAGATCAGGCACGGCGTTTTGAACTTCTTGGAGTAGAACTCGAAGATCCGCTCCCGTCCAAGGCAGGATTGCGCGTACTCCCCAAGCGGAGCTGGCGCGTCCAACTCGACGCACCCACCCTGTTCCAGGGAGACAAAGGGGTAGACGTTTCCAGTGGAGAACGCAACGATGCGGGAGTCGCGAAAGTGCTGCGCCACCTGCGCCGGAATCACGCTGTTCATGGCCCAGGTGACCTCAGGGTCTCCAGCCGAACCAAACTTACGGCCTGCGAGGAACAGGATATTCTCGACTCGAGGCAGAGTCTTGAGGCTGTCGGCCTCAAGCAGGTCGCACGAGATAGTCTCCACGCCTGCTTCCGCCAGTTCGTGTTCCGCGTCGGAAGATTGAAACCTGGAGACGGCAATGACGCGAGACTTCCGGTTTGCGCTCCGCAGGGCACGGAGAAGCCTCTGGGCCAGCGTGGGCCCCATCTTCCCCCCAGCGCCGAGAACCATGGTGTCCCCGGAGAGCCGCCCGGCAAAGGAGATGTCCGCCTCGCTTGGCTGCGTCAACAGGCTATTAAGACGCTGATCGGAGTCTATTCGGATCATGGAGAGGATGAAAACCTCCTCATTCGTCAGGGAGATACAGGTTGGCGAACCTGGCATGATCGCTGTAAAGGTGGTCCCGAGTTTCGAAATACGAAAACATGGTTTGAATTACGGACCAAAGAATATGCCGAGGTTTGGGCCCTGTCAAGCAGCGACGTGGCCGCCATCTCAACCTCGCAGCCAACAAGCCGCCTGAGCAGCGTGCAGAAAAGGAATGCTCCAATATTCGAGCGTGTTCCATTCGATGGCGGTGGATTCCTCGAGATAAGGCGAGTCATCCGGCCTGCCGATGAAGCCCACGACCATCGCGTCAGGGAGTTGGGGAATGCGAAAGGAATAGCCGATGGGCTGGCGGTAGCCGATTGCGGAGAACAAGGAACGATTGAGAGTGTTGTGTCCGAGGGACCAATGGAGCAACCGCTCGGCGGGGACGCGCCACGCGCCTTCATTAAACAGCGCGGCGGCGCGGGCAAGCAGATGCGCGTGGCTCATGAGCACCGAGTTGGTTCCATGCACGATACCCTGCGAATTGAACGGAGCCATGAAGGTTCGCACTCCGCGCCCGCGTCCTGCATTACGGAAGAACTGGCGATCAGGATGCGGCGGATCGAAGTAGACGCCATAAGGCGTAAGAGAAAAGGGATTGCTGCAGCAGTCGGCCAGCAGGTAGTTCTCAATGTAGTCGGATACCGCCTGCCGAGACTGTTCTGCAACCGCCATGTCCGGCAAGAGCGAACGTAACTCCCAGAGCCGAAGAAGTGTGAGGGCCGGGTCCGCTGCGAAGGCGATGGAGCGAAATCCGTCGGATCCGCTTGCTTCCGTAAAATACCCAGATAATCCCTCCGATGCCGTGACCTGGCGGCCCATCAATCCTCTGGCGGAAGAGATGAGAGCGGGAAGATCCAGCGATGTGTCTCCGGCTGCAAGCAACTCCAGATTTCCGCGCAACTCGGCGGCCAGAAAAAGGGTGCGGTTGTCGTGTCCATGCTGGCGCGCGAAGACAGCTGCTTGTCGGGCAAGCTGGAGGCATCTTTCAGCGTGGGGTGATGAAAGGTGCCGGGATGCCCGGGCTTGCACGTGAACGAAGGCCCATTGGACGAGGGGGTTGTAGGTGGTGCGAATCCGGCGTTCGTCGCCTGAGTGAAGGACGTTATCTGTCCAGCGGTTATCGCCAGCGTCGCCATAGCAACCGGGATGGTTCTCAAACCACCAGTCTTTTTGGTAAGTGAAACTGCTGCCCACCGGCGAATTGCCACCGGCGACGTCCTCGTAGACTTGGCCACGAGGGTCGATCATGCGATGAAAGTAGGAGTTTCCCCACGACACTTCGTCGAGCAGAGAGTGGGGTGCGAGGCCTCCAAGCTCAAGGTCCGCGCCCAGCCGCTCGCGTAGCGTCAGCAGCGCTTCGATATGGTAGAGAGTGAAGGCGAGCCACTTGCGAAAGTCACCGGCATCGTGCCAGCCACCTGCCACCGGAAGCGGCGAACCATCGGTATCGAGGATGCCATCGTCAAGATGGCAGGCATCGTGGACGCCGAACACCGCACAACCGCACCGTTGTGCTCGCAGAAAGGTTAGGTAGCCCGCAATGATGCGGTCATAGACATGATCGCGAATGGCAAATGGAGGAGAGATTTGCCAATCAGTTTCGATCTGGTAACTGCCCGGGGTATTGAACTGGCTGAGATCCGCTTGCCACATGGAACCCCAGGGACTCAAGAGCCTTCGCAGTTCGCCCTGATATAAGGTTGGGGTTCCTTCGCCCAGAACAAGTTTGCCTCGCAGCAGATCGTAGGGGGCGGGGAAGCGCGGCGAAAAACCTTCTTCAGGCTTGACAGAGCGCGGCATGCGAAGGCAGTTCTGGCGAAGATAAAACGGGATCGCCTCGGGAAGCCCGGCCGCGTCCCCAGGCAGTAGAGTCAAGATCTTCGGGCTCTGCGGAAGATATCCGAGGTGGCTCAGGCTAAGCTGTATATCCATTCCACCGTGCACTTTCTAGCGAATGTTCCCAGCGCGCGAGATGTGCGCTATGGCCAATTAATGCCTCGCGCCATGCCGTTATGACCGAACTGCAGGGAGGTCTTGCGGGCCGTTTCCTTCAGGAGTGCCGCAATGGCGGTTTCCCGTTCCGGCAGGAACTCCTGCAACGGTAAGGTGATACTAATGGCTGCGACGGGCCGATCATTGCGACCAACAACGCCCGCCGCCAACACCCAATAACCGGGCAGCAGTTCCTCCACGTTGCGGGCATAGCCCATCTTCTTCACCATGGCAATCTCCTGCTTCATGCGCGCCGACGACGTGATGGTGCTGCTGGTGTACTTTTTACTGCACTTCGACATGATGCGGTCGACCTCCTCCGCAGGCATGCACGCGAGATAGATCTTGCCGGAGGCGGTGGCGTTCAGCGGCCGCCGAAGGCCGACGTCGGCAAAGGCGTCTGGCGCTCCGGAGTAGCCAACCGAGTGGATGAAAAGAACGTAGTCCTGGTCGAGGACACCAAGCTGCACCGTGCCTGGCAATTGCCGAGCCAGTTCCTGCATGGGAAAAAACGCCGCCCGGTAGATCGCGGAGTGTCGAAGATAGCCTGAGCCAATCCACAGAGCGTGACTGGTCAGCATGTAGCGCCGGGTCACCGAATCCTGGGTAATGAGCTTGGCTTCGATCAGGGTTGTGCAAAGCCGGTGGGCGGAAGCTTTGGGAACAGCAAGCCGCGCGGCGAGTTCCGTGAATGAAAGCTCAAATGGTTCGTCTGCCAGAAGTTCGAGGACTTTGAGACAGCGCACCGTGGAGCTCATGGCGGTGGAAGTCTTTTTCATACAAAAACTCTTGCACGAGGCCCTTGACAATGCTTTCCGTTTTTGATTAGCTTGAGCCGCAATACAAACACTGGTTTCGCATTGCAGAACTAAGGTATCACGATTGGATTCACGTGGGAAGCCACTGAAAGATGATATTGAGGAGGTAGGGGCATGAGGGCAGGCGCACCGCTTTTGATGTTCAAGCGTTCAACGGTTCTGGTGTTGAGCACTCTCTTCTTGGCCGTTTGTTTGTGGCCGACTCGTGGAACTGCGCAGGAAGTGACTGCGACAATCAATGGCACTATCACCGACCCTGCGGGCCGTGTTGTTGCGAATGCAGACGTAACCGCGACCGACCTTGATCGAGGCACCGTCTGGCCGGCAAAGACCAATCAGGATGGTTTTTATAACCTGACGCGCCTGCCTGTTGGACGCTACGAGGTACGCGTGTCTGCGCCCGGCTTTCGCACGGCGCTGGAGTCCATCCCCGAACTGCAACTCAACCAGATCGTCGCCGTTAACGTCCAGTTAGTTGTCGGGCAGAATAACGAGACTGTGCAAGTCACAAGTGAAACGCCCTTGCTGCAGACCGAGTCATCCGAAGTCGGCACGGTGATTGATGCGCAAGCCAACGTTGACCTTCCGCTGGCATCCCGTAACTACCTGCAGTTAACCTTGCTCGCCCCCGGTGTAGTGTCTCCAAATCCGATGGGAGGGAACAGTTTTACTTCTGGCCAGACGACCGGACAGAATGCGCGGCCCGAGATCAACGGCAACCGTTTTACGGCCGTGGACTACGTGATCGACGGCATGGACAACAATGAGATGGCCAGCAATTTCATTGCTTACACTCCGCAGCCCGACGCCATCCAGGAATTCAACTTGATCACGCAAAATGCGCCTGCCGATTTCGGCAACTATATGGGTGGCGTCATCAGCGTATCGACAAAGTCCGGCACCAATAAGCTTCACGGCTCCGCGTTCGAGTTCTTCCGTAATGACGTTCTGAACGCTAACGATTGGTGGCGCAACCTGGACGGAGATCCTCGTCAAAAACTCCGTTGGAATGAGTTCGGCGCCGCCATTGGCGGGGCAATTATCAAGAACAAGCTGTTTTTCTTTGCCGACTATCAGGGAGAGCGATTCGATTTTCCAACTAGCGCTTCTTCTTTCTCGGTGTTGACCGCGAAGGAGCGTACCGGCGACTTTTCGGAGCTTCTAAGCCTTTCGACTCCCGTAATTATCAAAAACCCCCTCACCGGAACACCCTACCCGGGCAATATCATTACGTCCGGCCTAAGTCCGGCGGCTTTGAGCATCGTGGGTTCGAAGTATTATCCCACACCTGTCAATGGCAACTTAACCGCCAATGCGGTCGACCTCTCCGCTAACGTTAACAACGTGGATCAGGGAGATGGCAGGGTCGACTGGGCTGTAAACGATCGAAACCACGTATTCGGACGCTTTTCCAAGCAACAGCTGGTGAATCCGACCACCAACTCCTACCAGTTGGCGTACAACACATCGAATGACGCGAAGGTGTGGAACACCGTTGGAGACTATACCAAAGCCCTATCCAACAATCTGGTCAACGACGCACGCTTTGGCGTCAGCTATGTCAATATCTTCAACCAGACTGACGCGAACAGCGTCGATATAAGCCAGTTTGGCATAGCCGGCCTGCCCTCAAGCATTTTGCCGGCGATGACGTTCTCGAAGCATTACCTGGCCGGTGGAGTCGGGGGAAGCCAAGCGGCATTCGGGAGCAAGAACTCGCTCACCACGCAAGCCGACACGGTGATCCAGTACCAGGACGTGCTCAATTGGACCCATGGCAAGCACACTTCCCGTTTCGGATTTCAGGGCTGGCGTATTCGCATGAACGGATTCTTCCCCGGTAATGGCGGACTGGCAGGAAACTTCGACTTTAACGGGCAATATTCTGGCTCAGCGGAGTCAGATTTTATGCTCGGGTTGCCGGACGACATCCGGGTAGGGCGGCCTGGTCCAGTCTGGGGGCAGCGCGGAAATATTTTTTCCGGCTTCTTCCAGGATGACTGGAAAGTTGCTCCGAGACTGACTCTGAATCTGGGGCTGCGATACGAAAACCACACACCGTGGTATGAAGCCAAGAATAAGCAGGTAAACTTCGATCCCCTGACCGGCGATCTCGAGTTGCCCGGGCAGAACGGCAACAGTCGTGCCCTGTACGACGACTATAAGGGACTCAGTGACTATCAACCACGAATCGGTCTCTCGTACTTACTTTTCCCGAAGACAGTGATTCGCGCCGGTTATGCTATGTCTGAATTCATGGAAGGGACCGGGTTAGGCCTTCGCCTGCCCCAAAATCCCCCGTTCTCAGTTCAGACAGAAGCGAATTACGGCGGTCTCAGCTATCCGACAACGACCTTGGATCAGGGCTTCACGCCAATCTCAACGGCGAACCCATGCACCATTCAAGGATTGGAAACCGCTTCGCCCGATTGTTATTCGGGCAACCTTCTCTTAGCCTGGGATCGGCATGTGCAACCGGCACGCTCGAATCAATGGAACGTCTTCGTGCAGCAGCAGATTACAAGTTCGATGACGTTCCAGATCGGCTATGTCGGTCAGGCGGCCCGGCATCTAACGGTGCCTAAGCAACTGGCGCAAGTGTACATAGCGCCCGATGGCACGATAGGCCCTTCACTTTTCTTTGCCGACAATCAAAATCTCATCGCCCTGGGTGCGATTCCGTTCGCCACCTACTCGGCGGCTAACTCCAATTACAATGCCTTGCAGTCAACCCTTGAAGGCCGCTTGAACCATGGACTGTCGTACCAGCTCAGCTATACGTGGTCGCACTGCCTCACGAACGCCACTGGATTCTTCGGTGAAGCTGGACAGTCCTCGAGCCAAGACGCATGGTTTCAGGATGTCTACAACCCGAAGGCGGACTACGGCAGCTGCTATTTCAATGTCACGAACGTTTTCAGCGGTTATGCGATCTACGAGCTGCCGTTTGGTCACGGCCGCGCCTACGGAGCCGACATGAATAGCGTCGCCAACGCCGTCGCGGGCGATTGGCGGCTGAGCGTCATTCCAACTTTCCGTGGAGGCTTCCCGCTTACTCTCGGTGCCAACAATCCTCCAGGCACTAACTCCTATGGCGAGCGGCCCGATTGCAATGGTCCGCCGGTTGTTTACGGCAAGAGCCAGCCTCTCCCCGCTTCGTTGGGCGGCGGCTATCAGTGGTTCTCTCCGGCTCCCTACTCCCAACCCGCTACAGGCTATGGAACGTGCAGCATCGGTTCGGTGTATGGACCTGGTGAGCGCAACGTCGATATAGGGCTCGCCAAGTCGTTCCCGGTGCATGAACAACAGAACATTGAGTTCCGCACCGAATTCATTAACGCGTTGAACCATACGATTCTTAATGCGCCGCAAACAGGTCTTGGGTCCAGCCTCGGGTTTATCAACGGCTCGGGCAGTTCGCAGGGCGCGCGCAACATACAGTTCGCGTTGAAATACAACTTCTAGCCATCGACTTACGATGGCTGGATCACAACCCGCTTAACTCGGCGTCGGGCTCCAGACGAGCCACAAGCTTTGGAGTCCGACGCCGTTTTTCATCTGCACCTGAAACAAAACTAGGCGGCGGCTTACAACCCGACATTGGAGGCGACAGCCCATTGCCGGAACGTCGGCATCGCTTGAGCCTGGAAAACATGCAATGGGTGCAGCGGCGTCCTCTGTCGTTCGTTTAAACTGAGCCCACCTGCTTCTGCCGAAATCAACAGCAGCGGTTTGCCTTCTACGAAAGTCAAATCGATGGAATGACGGTCCCGTCCCCGGATTTCTTGAAGGACTATGAGAAATAGTGATCTCATCGCGTTTCTGAAGCCGATCCTGAACCAGTTCAGCGGGGCTGATTCTGTCGAATTCATCGATGTCACCGGCCAAGTCACGGATATTCAGGCGAACGCTCACCGCCTCGCAATCCGCCTCAATCTCGCGGCAGGGCTGTACAGCGGCCGTTTTGAGACCACGCCTCAGGCCTTTGACATGTCGACGGCGATGATCAACATGGTGCGCGTCCCTGATGGCAAGCGCGTGCCGGTCGGTCCGTGGGATCTCGATCACATTCGCAACGTGATGGCAGTTCCGATGATCCGGACCTATTTGAACGGCAAACTGAAGGGCGGTCTCTGGTTTGATTTGCCCGGTCCGGAGCAGATTGCAGAAGGGCGTCTGGCGGCGGAATTCGGATTTGAGGCGCAGGCAGGCGAGAACGAACTGATCGTGGAACTGATCGAGCGTGATCGGCGGCGCATGGACTGGGCGAGGCTGGCTTACTTTGAGCTTCGAAAAGATGACCGACGCACTGTTCCGCTGGAGCCCGCTTCGGCCCGACATCCGCGCATTTTTCTTTCGTCGGAAGATGCGAAGCGGGCGCGAGAGCGCTGGAAGGGAGGCGCCGAGTTCGAGGCGCTCCGAGAGCGACTTCGCACCGAAGATCTGGTCTTTCTTACTGATAACAGCCAGGGTACGCTGGAGGTGGCGAGCCTCGTTTTCGCACTGACCGGAGACGAGGTGATCGGCGCGCGCGTCAAAACCCGAATCATGGAACTTGCGCACGCTCCCACATGGAGCGGCCGACCCGATCCGCTGCTGATGGGCGGCGAGAACGACCGGATCATCGGACAAAAGCTTTATCACACCGCTCTGGCCTGGGACTACCTGCAGCCTCTCTTCGATGACGAGGATCGCCGCACAATCTTGCTTAAGGTGGAAGAGTACCTGCAGAAGATCTACGATTTCACTCTGCTGCAGCGCGCCTATATGGGATATCCGACCATCGACCCGCATTCGCTAGGAGCATGGAACGGCGCTGCCATTGCCTGTATGGCGTTTTACGAGCATCTTCCGATCGCCCGCCATGCATTGCCTCTCTTTCATGGTCTGTTCTGCGACAGTCTGAAACTTTTCCCCTCAAGCGGCAAGGCCGCATGGGCGACATATTTTCCGTTTCATGTGCTTCTTTACCTGGCAGCCGCTCATACCTTCGGCGGAAACAGGCAAGAGCTTTCGTCGAGTGCCTTCCTTGACAATCTTGGTCCAGCATTGCTTGCTGCCTACGAAGTACCCAACAGCCAGGAGCTGCAGCGCGGGTTGCGGACGCGGGAACACCGGTTTCTCACAGCATTCCTTTGCCGCTTCCACCCCACGCCCGGTATCGAGTCCATCTACCGCGCTTTTGCGGAGAAAGAACGAAAAGCAACCGGAGGACTGATGCTGGGTATTTTCGATCTCCTCTATGCTCCGGATGCATGCGGCGAAGTTGCCTCGTTCCCCGAACGTCCGCTTTTCGCAAAGGACGTCGGCGATCTCATCGCAACGGCACGGGGCGAGCACGTAATTGCGCTCTCGCTGAGCGGTGGTCCGAAGGCGGGACGCCGCGCTAACTTCACCCTCATGCCGCATAATCGGGAGTTCGCTCCGTCACTTGGTGCGCTCGATGTGACCATCGATGGCACCCCGGTGCTCTGCAACGTCAACATGGGAGTGTACGGGCTCAACAGCGCCCTCACGAACACCATGTGTTTCGAAGACGGCGGTGCGATCACGAACGGGCAATATCTCAATGGCGCGGTTCCGCCGGAGAGCTGCGCAGTAATCCGGCGATGCTTGATTGATGAGCGCTACCTCTACGCCCACATTGTCGTGACGCATGCGCTTGCTCCGAAGCTCAAGGTGCGAAGAGCCGACCGGATTCTTATCTTCGACCGGAAGTCGGGAGTCATCCTCATCTCGGATGCTTTTGAAGGCGAGCGTGCGATACGGTTTGCGACGCACCTCCATTGCTCGGGATCAGTAAGCGAGTTGGCGGATGGGCAGTACCGCTTGACGGGCGGGCAAGCCAATCTGATCGCCGGTATTAAGAGCGGCAGCAAAGGACTGGATGACCAAGAAAAGGGAGAGATCTTCGTTCAGGTGCTCGGGAGCGTTCCTGCTGCGCGCGTCGTGGTGGAAGAACCCACATGGGTACCGGGGTATATCTACGGCCTCAACAACACGGGGCTTGAGGACATCAGTGAAGGACGCTTTCCGCGCTATCGGCGCTGGAGGTTCGAAGCCACCGCACCGGTCGCGCAGGGCTCGTTTCTCTTCGTGCTCAGTCCGCGATTGGGCCAGGTGCGGTATGCGGAGGGCGCGATTCTTCTGCCTGAGTCCGGCGGCATTCGACTTGGATACGGCGTGTTGAAGGCGCTCGGCGTCGAGTGCCAGTGCGAATGCATAATGTGGGATGAAACCAGCGGGCGCTTGACCGCGATGGGGTTGCGTTCGCTACAGCATGGCAATGGAGCGTTGACTTTTGCCATGCCAGTAGACGTGGAGTACAACACAAATACTGGAGAAGGTGCGATTTACGCGCAGGGCACTCCTCGGCCTGGAGATAGCGCGGGTTTCGAATTGGCCCCGTGGGCCCCGGTCGGAGACGAGGGCTGGAAAACACACAACAGGAACCGCGCGCCTTTCACGAAGGCTCGGCACTAGACAAGAAAAGTTGGGGAGTGAAGCATGAGCAGTGGCAACGGAATCAAAGTAGCTGTCCTGGGCAGTGGGCAGATGGGCGAAAACGTCATTCGACACCTGGTTGACAGTCCGTTGGTGCGCAGTATCACTGTTTTTGACCGCCGCTCGGAGCCTATGGAGCTATTAAAAACGCGCCATGGCGTCGAGACATCTGAGAGCCTGGAGCGAGTTCTGCAAGATCCGGACATCAGGCTGGTTTTTATTACTGCTTCAAATAATGCTCACAAGGAATTGGCCATTGCCGCACTAGGGGCGGGAAAGGCCGTGATGTGCGAAAAGCCGATGGCGACAACGCTGGCAGATGCAGAGGCGATGGTCGAGGCTGCGGAAAGAACAAAAGGCTTTCTTCAGGTGGGTTTCGAATTGCGCTACTCGCATCTCTATACCCAGGTTAAGGAATGGATCAATCAAGGACTTCTTGGACGGGTACTGAACACGCATTGCTTCTATTGCAGTAGCGCCTGGGGACGGCACGATGTGTGGCGCGCTGGTTCTCGGACCAGCGGAGGAATGTTCGGCGAGAAATTGAGTCACTACGTCGATCTGCCACGCTGGTGGATCGGCGACGAAGTCGAGGAAATTCACGCAACATGCGCCCCGAACGTGATTCCTTACTATGAAGTTCACGACAACTTCCATTGCACCTACCGTTTTAAGAACGGAGCTGTAAGTCATCTCACCTTCATGATGGCGCCGGCCGCAACCTTCCGCGGAGACCCGCTCCAGAATGCCGTTTCCCAGCAAAGCGGTGACGGGCACGCGCTGCGATACATGATCTATGGAGAAAAGGGCGCGGCGGAGACCGACGTTTTCCCGCGAACCGTCAAACGATGGGAGTTCGGCGAAAACGACTACGGTCAGACCAGCGAGTGGGTGCAAACCGAGACTTGGAGTCCCGAGCAGGACTTCGCTTACTTTCACAACACCCACGATCAGGCGATTGATATCGTCCGTCGCGTGGCGGCAGGCGAACGGCCGAGTATCAGCCCGCGCGATGCTCTGGAGACCACTCGGCTGTGCTTTGCGGCGGAGATCTCAGCCGCGGAAAACAGGCCAGTTCGTCTTGCTGAACTGAAGCCAATTCGAGAAACACCCCCGGTCGGCGCCCAGAGTCAAGAACGATGAGCGAGGAATCAAGCCCGCAGGCAGCGACGCCAGCAGTGACTGGCAGCCTCGCCAATTATTACTCAGACCGGAACCTGATGTGGCGCAATGTGACCTGGATTACCTTTGGCCACTTCGGGATGGCGCTCGCCACGACGATTCTGGTGCCGCTGATGAATCTCAGGCTCAAAGCGGCCGGGGTAAGCGACTCAAGCGTAGGCCTGCTCACGTCAGCCAATCTCTGGGCGGTGAGTTTTCTCGTCATGTATTTCTCCTGGAAGAGCGATCACTGCACGAGCCGACTGGGTCGCCGAACACCGTTTGTGCTTCTGTCTCTTCCGTTTCTCACCACTGCGCTCGTCCTCTTTCCATTGTTCAGCGAAAAATGGCTGCTCATCGGTTTAATGATCACCTACTACTTCTTCAACGACATGAGTGCTTCGACCTATCCTCTGCTCTCGATCGATTGTGTCTCGAGGGAGGTATTGGCGCGGGTCTCAGGGTTGGTGACCATCGTGATCAGCCTGGCCGGGTTCCTGTCCTCGCGTCTCGGTGCAGGGATGGCCGACGCACACCAGACACGAGTATTCATCGTTTTGGCGGCGACGATGGCGACCATGATGTTGCTGGCGCTCTGGCGCATCAAGGAGCCGCCAATTTACCACCCGACCCTCGAGAAATTCAATTTCCTCGCGCCGATTAAGGTCGCCTGTCGGGATAAACGAATCGTCGTGCTGATGGTGGCCGTTGCGCTGCTCAACGCATTTATCATGATTTTCAACACTTGGGTGTGGTTCTATGCCAAGTCGAAGCTCGGCCTGACCCTCGGCGCGACCGGGGGTGCGATCTCCTGGGGACTTCTGCTCAAGATTGCGGTTTCGTATCCGGCAGGCTGGCTGATCGACCGGTTCGGAAGCTATGTGGCGCTGTGCATTGAGTGGGTGCTGATGCTGGTTCTCGTCCTGTGTTCGATTCAGGTGAAAAATGCAAGCGGCCTGATTCTTCTCATGGTGCTTTTTTCATTGTTGACGCCATTTCAGGTTGCCGGGGACACAATCCTGTGGAAAACGATGGACAAGGCCGACACCGGCTCATACACCTCAACGGTTGCGTTGATTCGCAATTTTTGTACTGGCACTGTAATCGCGATTTCGGGCTATCTGATTAAGTGGACCGGAAGCTACGTGGTAGCCTTCTGGTTCGGCTTTGTACTCAGTTCGATTGCGCTGGTCGTGTTCTTCATTTACCGGCACATCATGCGGAGCGGAGGCACTTCGACGGCGGCTCCGTCCGAAGAGGCCGGCGGTGCAGCCTTAATAGGGGAATCCGTCTCGCCTGGTTAGTTGTCTATTTTGTATCCACACCGGTCGCAAAGGAGCGCGACGGTCCTTCGCCAACCGTTTGCAGCGGGGAAAGTTAAACTCGGGGATAACCATGAAAGTTTGCCTGGCCCAATCACGAAGTGAACTGGGAAAGCTGGCCGCGCGCGATATTGGAGTTGCATTGCGCAAAGGCCTGAGTGAGAAGCCATCCTTGCGCATGATCCTGGCTGCGGCGCCAAGCCAGAGCGAAATGCTGGCGGCGCTCGCATGCGAACCAGACATTGACTGGCATCGCGTGACGGCATTTCATATGGACGAGTATCTCGATCTACCTGACGATGCGCCGCAGCGCTTCGGGACGTGGCTGGAACGCGCGTTCTTCGATCATGTTCCCCTCGCACAGGTCCACCTCATAAAGCCGGGCACAGACCCGGAAGCAGCGTGCCGGGTGTATGCGTCGATGTTGGCCGAGGCTCCTATCGACGCAGTGCTGCTCGGTGTGGGCACCAATGGCCATCTCGCCTTCAACGATCCTCCCGCAGATCTGGATGATCCGCTTGCGGTGAAAGTGGTGGAACTGGATCAGATGTGCAGGGAACAGCAGGTCCTGGACGGCTGTTTCGCCATGCTTGATGACGTTCCGAGAAGGGCCATTACACTTACGGTCCCCACGCTGCTTGGTGGGCGCGAACTGTTTTGCTGCGTGCCGGGCCGCCATAAAAGCGCAGCCGTGAAGGCGATGATGGAGTCTCCGATTAGCGGCGCCTGTCCTGCAACAGCGCTGCGCAAGCACCCTAGGTGCACCGTTTACCTCGATCGTGAATCGAGTTCTCTGAGCGAACTTCATGACCACAGCAAAGATCACCGGGCGTGATCCGAAAACCGGGCGGTCCATTGACGTGACGGTGCAGAATGGGCTGATCGCGGGCATTGAGGAGACAAACGGCGGTACCGATCTCTATCTCTCGGCGGGATTTGTCGACCTGCAGGTCAACGGCTGCGCGGGGTTTGACCTGAATGCGGAGCAAATTTCCACGGGCACCGTGATCGGCCTCACGGACGCCATGCTCGCCAAGGGCGTGACCTGTTTCGCGCCCACGATCATCACTGCACCAGAAGAAGGAATCTGTAGCCGGCTCAGGGTGATCGCAGAGGCTCGCCGCATACATTCCAAGGTCGCGGCCTGCGTGCCATTCGTTCACGTAGAAGGACCGCATATCTCCCCGCTGGACGGCTATCGGGGCGCCCATCCCGGCGATGCCGTTCGCCCTCCGTCCATTGCCGAGTTTGAGCGATGGCAGAGCGCGTCTGGCGGAATCGTCGGCATGGTCACGCTGTCACCCCATTTCGGTGAGTCCGTCGAGTACATCGCAGCGCTCGTGAAGCGCGGTGTTCACATTGCCATTGGCCATACGCACGCTTCGCCGGTGCAGATCAGGCGTGCTGTCGATGCGGGAGCCAACTTGTCGACCCATCTCGGCAATGGAATCGCGCCAGAGATTCCGCGACACCGCAATCCCATCTGGAGTCAGCTTGCCGATGACCGCCTCACTGCAACCTTCATTGCGGATGGCCACCATCTTCCTCAGGACGTTCTCCAGGTCATGCTGCGTGCGAAAGGCATTGGCCGATCTGTGCTGGTCTCGGATTCTGTAGCACTGGCCGGCATGCCGGCCGGGACCTATACAACCCCGGTAGGGGGACGGGTTGAACTCCGCCCCGACGGACGGCTGTGCGTCTTTGGCTCGGAACTCCTTGCAGGGTCCACCGCTTTGCTGGCGCAATGCATTGGCCACCTGGTGCGAATGACGAAGCTGCCTCTCAGTGATGCAATTGCCATGGTCACTGCGAATCCCGGCAGGTATGCGGGCGGGAGCGGTCGACTCACCGCCGGATCGCGCGCAGATCTCGTGCGGTTCAGGTGGACCGATGAGGTATTCATTCAGGATGTTTGGCTGGCCGGGGAACACGTGCACGGCAACGTTGAATGACGCCGGTCAAGCCGAAGAACCGATTTGAGCCGCGCCGATATTATTCCCGCGGTTGGATTCCGGCAATGTCGATTCCGCAATCCCGATGACAATCATGAGCTAAGACTTTGCGCTCGGATGCGCGATCCAGAGTAGGAGCATGATTGTTTGGTGAGGTTGCGTAGCCGCAGGTGACTGGCAACCCGTCCTCTCGAACTCTACGGCGGACTAATTCTGTAGCAAGGTTCCTTTAGAACTGTTGCCGAACGCGAAACCTCACCGACGGTGTGGAGAAGAACCCTTCTCTGAAGAGCGATATGGGGAATTCTGGCGGAGAGGGAGGGATTCGAATCCGCGCTGAAACGTACATTCAATAAGATAGGGAGCAACAGACGGCAGTTTTAGCGATCTTAGGACATGTAAGGCAGTGCGAACGGCAGGTGAACGGCAGGTGGAAACGCTGACCTCATCGGCGGAAGACTGATCCGCGTAGGGCCCATCCGTGCCGGGTTAGCAAGAAATTCCAAAGTTACGGAGGCATGGAACGATGTCCCGAAGGTGCTCGGCGAAAAACAGCAAGGGGAAAAGCTGTGGAGCGTGGGCTCTCGCCGGAGCGAAGCAGTGTGGCTTCCATGCAGATCCGGAACGGGCGGCAAAGATGGGATCCAAGCACGGGCGCCGTGCAACCGGTGCAACCTTACCGGGGGTGTTCGAACTTCCGTGCCGATCTCTGAAAAGCCGCGGGGAAGTGCTCGAATTCGCAGCAGAAATGATGAACCGAGTGCGGCAGAGCCCCTTGGATCTTGGTGCTGCGAATGTCCTGGCGGTCTTAAAGTGATTGCGGCGAAAGCACTCGATCAACGTCCCGCACGCCCCAACGCAGAAGCAAAAGCTAACCTTAACGCGCAGCTTACGCAAAAGCGACTCTACCTCCCCGACTGGCGCGTGGGGAGAGAAAAGATCCAGAAGGCAGAACACGAGAGAATTGGAACGGATCGAGGAATAATGCAGCGTGCGCCGAGTTCAGATCCCAAACAGGTGGCAGAAATGGAATGCAAGAACGGGCAAGAGGTAACATCTTCCTACCCGCCAACCGCCGTCGACGTTCCGTGCCGACCCCTGAAAAGCACTGCGGATTTGATTGAGTTCTACGAAGAGGTGATGAACCGTGTCCAGCAAGGCGCCTTTGGTCTTGACGCCGCGAAAACCCTCGCGGTTTTCGCGGGCATGCTATTGAAAGCGATCGATCAACGTGCGGCAGGCGCCAGTCCAGAGGGATCCGGACAGCTCTACGCAAGGCGCCTCTACCACCCCGACTGGCGTAGGGAGACCATCGAGAGATTGCAGAAGGAAGATCAAGAGAAGGAAGATCGAGAAAAGGGAATCGGTCCCGCGACAGACTGACATGGCAGCGGTGCGCACGGCCATCAAAACGACCGGCGCCTTAACCCAGAGCACATTTTCTCCCAACGGTGGGGCTGCGCCTGCTCCGCGTCTTTACCCCTTACACTTCCACATAAGGTAAGGGCCCCTGCTTTTCGCAACATCTTACGAGGGACGGGCTGCTCAGATTGCTCACTGCGGCCCGTTATCGTAATGAACGGGAGTGGCGGGCGGTGCTGGTTGGGTATTGCCACGGTTTGCGCGTCTCCGAACGGACCGCAGTTCGAGGGCTCCGGCCCGAGGCGGCAGTCTTTCGCCCCGTTTTTTCGATTTACCCTCGCAGCAAACCAAGCCCAACACTAACATCGTTCCTCCCCACGCCATTTGCCGTTCTGCGCCGTTTCCCACCGCTCCGAAATCGTTCAACCCTACGCCATTTGCCGTTCGTCACCGTTCAACGGTGGCGGGCCTGGTCGCGGCGGTGACGGACGTCCTACTTGTACAACGGTCCGCAAAGCTCGAGAGCAACTCGTGCTTCTTTGTCAGTCCTACATGAAGGCCACGAAAGCCACGAATCTCCAGTAGACGATACACCGGCCTTTGAACATCGGGGTTCACGGATTCACTTGGATCTCCGCCATCATACCGCCGTCTTCATGATCGAGGACATGACAGTGATAAACAAATGTGCCAGCAATCTCCGGATCGCTGAAATCCATTTGGACGGTGACGCTGGGATAAGGCAGAGTTCCGTTCCAATAGGGAACATTCACAGTGTCTTGCACGACGGGAGTCGCCAATGGCACTCCGTTAATCGCCGTCACTAGAAAATGGAGCTGGTGGATGTGAAAGGCATGTTCCTCAGAGGAGCGGTTTTGGATCGTCCACTGCTCGACGGCGCCTACGTTGGTGACAATGGCGGGCGGGTTGGAGGGACTGAAGACCAGGGGTTGTTGTCCTTCGACGGTCAGGAAATAGCTGGTCGGGCCATTAGTGCCTTCGGTGGCCTCGGAAAAGTAAAGCGTTCTGTAGATCGTCGCTTTGCCGGCAGCCAGGTTGGAGAACTTTTGCTTGGCCGGAGGTGAGGCCTTCGAAGCAGGAATGTGGTGTTGCGGCGGAACTGCAAGGTGACGTTTTACCGCTGCTGAACTGGACATAATATAGGCGAGTGTCTGGCCCGGATTAGGATTGCCCACCTGTCCGGTATAGAACGGAAGCTTCGCAAAGATGGCATTCGAACCCTCGGGAGGTCCGGTGATTACGAATTCGGCGCGGCCCGCGGGCGGCAAAGGGATATCGGTCACAGAGGGATTGCCGGTGACTGGCACGCCATCGACCGAGATCAAGTTCAAGCTCTGGGGCGCACCGTCGTATAAGAGCTGGAGGTCGAAAAAAGCCTGCGTGGAAGAATTGAGCACACGCCAGAATTGCTGCTCCCCCGGGTCGGCTATGATCACTGGCAGGTTGTTGTTCGGTGCGGTGACGATGGTCTGGAAATTGAGCGTCAATTCATAGTTGCCCGGCAGCCAAGAACTGGGATTGAGGAACTGCTGGCGCAGAATGAGCACCTGCTCGGTAAGACCGGCGACCTGGGGCTTCACCAGTTCGATGCCGCTAACAATGAGCGCGCCGGAGGCTCCGCCATTGACTTGATTGGTGGTAAAACCATGGGGATGCGGGTGGTACCAATACAAACCTGGCGCCGCGTCGCTCGGGATCTGAGTCTGATATTGGAAAGGAGGATCGGTTGGTTGGATGAGGGTGTTGATGACATCGTCCTGATGACAGACTGGAGGAATGCCGAGGCCATGGAAATGCAGATTGGTGGAATTCTGCGTAATCGTGCCGCCGTTGCAGGACGTATCCCGGGGAGATCCCGCCATCTTCATGGTGTGTTTTAGGCCGGGAGTTCCGGGAAGATTGAGCTGATTGGTTAAGGTTAAGTTCAAGTTGTCGCCCGGGTTGACGCGTAATGTGGGGGCTTCGACAATTCCTGAGCCAGTGTTGTAGTTAAAACAAACGTGGGTGTAGCCCTGAGGATCGACGCCGTTGTTGAGCGCCAGCGCCAGATTGAGCACTCCGCTCGAACTATAAAGGTCCAACGGATTAACAACGGTGGCTCCGGGATTCGGCCGCGAAGGGCAATTTCCGACCTGAGCCGCGGCTGTCGCTAGGGCGAATCCTACGAGTTGCGCTGCTATCGTGAACCTGAGAATCCTGCGCATTTGTGTTCCCCTCACCTTTGCCCACTCGCCTCGATCGATTCCCCGCAGCGGGTCAGCCTGATACGGAATGCGATTCCCGCAGACGCTACGGCCCCGCCCTGGTGGTTTGCGGCGCAGACGCAGACAAATAGTCTGTCGTCGTGGCCCAATCTGCCTTGGTTGTGCAAGTGCCAGTGGATTTCGTCATCGTGGCCGTAGCCTGATAGCTGCTCGGACCATTGCTGGTTACAGGACCCACGGTGCACGAACCAGCAGCTGTGATCGTCGGGACGGCGGCTCCGGTGCCACTCTCGTTGGACGCGGTGGTCACGACGAAATGCGTTCCATTGGCCGCTTGCGCTGGAGCGCCCGTGAAGCTGATCAAGGGTGTGGCCTTCTGTGCTTTTGTCTTCTGCGTGGCAGTGTCGGCTGAATAAGTGCCGCTCGCGGCCCAGCGAGCTGACAGCGCGCAGGTTCCCGTCCCGCTCGTGATTGTGACGGTCTCGCTCACGGTGGTGCCGTTAGTCACGGTGTTACTCAACGAGCATGGACCGGTCGACGCAATAGTTGGAACGCTGGGGTCGTTGGTCGAGGATGCTGTCACCGCGAAGCTAGACGGGTAAGTCGCGCTGGCGGGAGCTCCAGTGAAGCTGACTGTCGGTGAAATCGCCTTCACTACCGTCGTGGTTTCATTGACTGTGGGCGCAGGCGCGTAGTCGATATTGCCTGCCTGATTCATCGTGACCGTGCAAATTGCACCGGGTTTCGCCGTGGTGTTAATCGTGTAGGTTGCGTTCGAGTTGGTGCAAGGTCCAGAATGCGTGAACGCGATCGGCAACGAGGAACTCGCGCTAGCCGCTATCGTGAAGCTAGTGCCGGGTACCGCGGTTGCGGGAGCGGGCACAGTGACGATGATCGTTTGGCTTGCCTGATTGACGACCTGTCCCCCGCTGAGCATCCCGGTGCTGCCTTGGTTATTCGCGTCGCCCGAATACACTGCCGCGACGGTATGTTTGCCGACAGACAAAGTCGCGATGCCCGCGGAACTCGCGGAACCCGACACAAGAGTCACGGGAGGACCGAAGGCGCTGCTATCGATGTTGAACTGAACGCTTCCGGTTGGGGAATTCCCCGTTACCGTGGCGGCGAAACTGACGGATTGGCCATACTGCGAAGGGTTCAGGCTGGACGCGACTGCAGTCGTCGTGCCCGGCGACGCCGCGACCGCAATCGAGAGCAGGCTGTTGCTGGCGTCAGTCACCGGCGATCCAGAAGCTTCCTGGAGCGTGCACGACCCACCACTGCTAGTTACGTTCACAACGCCGATTGCCGACGGATGTCCCAATTCCGCAACGTAGAGCACAGAGCCAGCGCTTGGCGGAGGCTGCGCTACCAGACCTGACAGGAAGGCGAATGTGGAATCAAAACCATTGAGCGGAGCGGAAATGCAACCATAGGTAACGATTCCCGTTGCTGTATCAAAGAAGGCGGCGGTGACCTGCCCGGAAGTATTGTTGGTGATGTAGAGCAACGTGGCATCGGAGCTGAGCAGAACATTATTGGAGTTCAGACCCGAAGGAAAACTATAGAGGACCGTTGGAGCGAGTTGGCCCGAGGAAAGATCTGACACTTCGACGGCGGCGCCACTGGCATCATCGCCAAAAATGGCCCACTGGCCATCGGGCGTGATGACCACGCCAGACGGAAATTCATCGATGGCGAAGCCGGCGGCATTTTGCTCATCTCCATTTGAAACCGGCACTCCGCTGGCGATGTCGAATGACTCGATCGAACCGTCGCCATAGGCTACAACCAATAGATTGCCAAACGTCGCCATGCCCTTAATGCTGCCGCCGGCCAGGCCGGCGGGAGCGATATCGCCGAGAAATTGCAGTTGGCATCCCGGCAGCACCGCGAACGTGGCAAGGGTGCCGGAAGTGGAGAAACTGGCATACAGGTAATTGTTGCTCATTACCAAGCCGATGCCATTGTCGAAGCCGTTGTCATTGGCAGAAGCAGGGAAATCGCCCACTACCGTTTGTGTGAGGGCCTCAACTCCCGCGATTGTATTGGTCGATCCTTCCGACAAATAAGCGCATTGAGACGTGGCATTGTCCTCCACGCTGGCCCGGTCTGCCGCAAAATATCCACCACTCGTTCCCTGTCCGCTAAGAATTAGCACGGTCGGGGCACTCAACTGGCCATTGGAGGCGATACTGTAAAAGGTGGCCGTATTGGGAATTCCCGGGCTGTTGTCGTTATTCGTAATCAGGTAACCGTTTGCGGAGGAGCCGCCGGCAAAGGCGAAGGATTGAGTAAGCAGGGGAAAGACCAGACAGACGGAACGAGACAGAAGTCTGGCGAAGCCTTTCATCCGGAATTTCCTTTTTGACCCAAATACGAGCAGCTACCCCAGGAATTTCCTCTTTAGCCCCAGCAAAACGGCTGTCATTTTCCCCCAAATCTAATTTGGCGTCAAGGTGAAACGCGTCTCATCCGGATCCCCAACGGCATTCCCCAACTTCGTCTGAATGGCTCCGCATGGGAAACAGGGCATTGCGGGGGCTGACGACAAATTATCGCGATGCTCCGCAAGTTCATTTGGCGAAGTTTTGGTGATTGGCCGGAAGCCATGGGATGAGTACCTACAATTGAATCGTCAGTGAACATAGGACGGCGTCGACTGCCGGTCTGCGACTCACATTCACGGTAGCTGCGCTCGGGACAGCTCGATAGTGGCCCCTGCGATGGCAAACGTCTATTGCGCGAAGTAGACTATCGGAAGTTGCTGGTCCAGCTTGAAGGGCGCGCTATGTTTTTTTTCATTGGCAGCGGAGATCTGTTCGTCGTTGAGCACCTCCTTTAGAGCTTGAATCAAGTAGTCGCCACGGCGGTCGCCCGCCATCGACGCAGCGGAAATCCACGCATATGCAGTCTCAGGATCTTTTTTCACGCCTAGGCCGTTGGCATACATGTAGCCGAGTTTAATGCGCGAACCAGTCGACCCCTGAAGGGCCGCTTGTTGGAACAAGCGAAAGGCCTCGGAGTTACTCTGAGAGACGCCTTCTCCTCTCAGATACATGTCAGCAAGATTATTCTCCCCGAGTGCATTCCCGGCATCGGCGGCTTTGCGATACCACGACGCAGCGATCGGTGCATTGTGCGGGCATCCGAGTCCTCGATCGTACATGTAACCTAGATTAGTCTGGGCGTCTGCATCGTTCGCTTCAGCTCCCTTCTGGAACCAATGAAAGGCCTCAGCATAATCCTGACGGACGCCCTGTCCGTTGAGGAACAGGATTCCAAGATTGAAGTAGGCTCGAGCGAAACCTTGCTCGGCTGCGGCATGGAGCCAATAGAGCGCCGCGGCGTAGTTCATCGGGGTGCCCCAACCGTTCACATACATCACCGCAAGGTTGAGTTGGGCCGGTGCGTAACCATGTTGAGCCGCTCGCTTGAACCATTTCAAGGCTTCCTTCTTACTGTATTCAGGTCCGATCACGAGCATGGAAGCGATTCCAAGCTGGTTTTGTTCAAATACGTGCCCGCGCAGGGCCATTTGTTGTACGACCTTCGAGTCGCAGACGGGTTGATTGTTGACCATGTGCAGCGACAGGACCGCCAAGCTGCATTGTTCGTGGAATGATTGCTGTGCGGAAAGCTGTCTGACAACAAGAAGCGATGGAACCAGGATAGCCAGGGCAGCTATTGTGTTTTTCATTCGACCTCCATCTCGTCCCTCGATTGAAACCGCCGAGACTGTGAGCTCGAATCTGCCGCTTGCCTTTAGATACCTCAATGCCCGCACGATACTTTTCGGACAGCGCGCAGGTCATCAGGCAAATACATGGTGAGAAAGAGGTTACTCGGATGATAGAGAGTCGTCAGCGACTCGTTGGGGAGGGTCAATCGGCCCGGCTACGCCTTCCCGAACAGCGGTAGCCGTTAAGTTGCTCACCTTTGGATGGCCCGGGGCGTCCACATCAATTATTGTTTTGTAAACGGGGAACCTCTGTTTCTTGTAGCGCGTATTTACTAAATGGAGCCGGACGCCAGGGGAGTGGTTCGCGTGTGCCCGACAACGTTCACTGTGATGAGTCGCGGAAAATGAACCCCGCTCGTGCAGGCGTTCTCTGGGGGAACAGACCACGGAAGATCGAGGGAATTCTGGACATGAGACCGAATCATTTATCGCGCTGCGTTCGGTTCGGAAACTATGAGGCTGACTTTCACACCCAAGAACTGCGAAAGCACGGAATGAAGCTCAAGCTTTCGGGTCAGCCTCTACAAATCCTGGAGATGCTGCTTGCACGTCCGGGAGAGTTAGTAAGTCGCGAGGAACTCCAAAAGCGACTTTGGACCGACGATGCCTACGTGGATGCCAACCATGGGCTGAATGCAGCCGTCAATAAATTACGAGAAGCGCTGAGTGATTCGGCCGAGCAACCGAAATATATTGAGACGCTTCCACGGCGAGGGTACAGGTTTATCGGGACGATTGAATCTGAACTGTCGCAGCCGATGCAATTGTCGATTCCGGTCACCCCTGTTGCCGCACTTCCAATTCCATCCGTACGCGAGAAAGCGGAAGAACTGCCCGCACCCGACGAGTCCAAAGACATTGCGGTTGCTCCTTCCGCCGTCGAGCCATGGCGAAACAAGACCTTGTTCTTTGCGAGCGCGGCGATGCTCCTTCTCTTAATCGCAGCGAGCGCGTATCGCGGCAGAAATCGGGAAGAGGCCAAAAGCATGTTAAAGCCGCTCCTCGAGGACGTTGCCGAGAGAGCGATGGCCGCCAAGAACTCGCATCCACGGGCCGAACCGTACCCCGCGAGTGCTGGCGATGCAAGCCCTCGCGAAGAGATGAGCAGTGAGCAAGCGAAAGGTCCCGCGCTCCGCCAAAGCGGCAGCGAAGGACTGACTGGGAGTGCCGATGAAAGCGCCGAAAACGGTGGGTTACGAGCAGTCACCGAGACCGCACCTATATTGACGGTTTCTGAGTCGAAATCAATCAGCCCGGTAGTGCGTACTGTAGTAGCGGATGACAGCGGCAACGCAGCTCCGCAATTCTCACCTGATGGCAAACGAATCGCCTACATGTCAACGCGCACCGGCGCTTGGCAAATCTGGGTAAGTGACACGAGCGGCTCGAATCCGAGGCAGGTTAGTTTCACCGAAAGTGCTGGAACTCCGCGCTGGTCGCCGGATGGACGCAGCATTGCTTTTGACGCTCCCAGCGATGGACAAACTCGAATTTTCGTTATCAAAGTGGACAGCACCGAGCAAGCACGGCCAATCGTGAAGGGCCTGGTCCCGAGTTTTTCTCGTGACGGGAAGTGGATTTACTTCGCCTCCGATCAAACCGGAGACTGGCAGGTCTGGAAGGTATCGGCCAGCGGGGGCCGCGAAGTGCAACTAACCACCAACGGCGGGTTTGCCGCCTTGGAGTCGGCGGACGGTTATGTCTACTACTCGAAGTCGCGGTACCCGCAACCGGAAATCTGCCGGGTACCAGTCAATGGCGGGATAGAGTCCTGCGTATTACAGCACCTGCGGCCACGGACCTGGGCTAGCTGGGCAGTGACCCGCGAAGGGATCGTGTTCGCGGAAGACTTGCCGAGTGGGCGTCCCACGTTAAGTCTCTATGACCCGGCCAAACACCTGCTGCGAGATCTGGTTTTGCTGCGTAGCGCTCCGTTCTGGGTGGGCGCTAGCGCGGATGGAAAACGGGCGATCATGAATGATGCCGATGAACGGCAGATTTCGATGGTTGACAATCTGCCTTAAGACTGTCCGGAACCCGCCCTCACGGCTTCGAGCACACACTGCTTGTGTGCTTGCTGTAGAATCCCCAGAATCGGGGTGGGGCCCATTCTATGAATGCGAGTCTTCCGATCGGTGAGCGCGATGCGCACCGATTGCCTTCTTCAGGCAAGTTTTGTTCTGCGTTGTCCGGCGCGCACCAGAAGCGCCACTCCGCGCTCGTGCGCGTGACCCATTGGATTACTACCGTCGCGTTTTTGGCTCTGCTGCTCAGCGGAGGCGAGATCGTGCTTTCGCATCCACGGTTCTACTGGGGGGAGATCGGCAACGTAAACGTGCACCCCTGGCTCAATTTGCACGTGCCATCCTCCAGGGATACCGTCCCCACCGGCTATGGTTACGTGCTCCCCGATGCGAACGGCTGGAGCCGATACCTCCATTTTCAGGCGGCATGGCTTGCGGTCGGGACAGGTTTGTTCTATGTGCTGTTCGGCCTGTTCGCGGGGCATTTCCGTAACAATCTGTTGCCCGCGGCCTCTGCCCTCTCCCTCAAAGAGCTTGGCGGTTCACTGGTTCGGCATTTGCGCTTTGAACGGCCGGACGAGGAAGAGGCGCGGTCGTATAACGTGCTGCAACGCCTGACGTACCTGCTGGTGATCTTTGTATTGTTCCCGTTAATGATCTGGACGGGGCTGGCCATGTCGTTCGGATTTACGTCGGAATTCCCCCTGGCCGTTCGGCTCTTGGGAGGCCAGCAGACGGCCCGCAGCCTGCACTTCCTGGTGACGATATTCCTTGTCTTGTTCCTGTTGATCCACGTGCTGATGGTCTTTCTTGCGGGATTTCGAAATCGTATGCGCGCCATGATTTTCGGGAACAATGATCACGGGACGCTCTACCCCACGGATGGAGTGAAATCATGAACAATATCTCTCGACGCAAATTCATCACCACGGGGCTAGGGGTGACAGCCTGTGCATCTGGGATTGTCGTCGCTGCCAAAGTCGCGCAGCATCATGGGCTCATTCCGCCGGACGCGAGAGGATTGTACGCTCCGGGAGAAACGCTGACCTATGCGGCGCAGCGACTTTTGACCCGCCATTCCAGGGCCCGTGAATTTTCCCGCGCCGAGATCTCGAAGAATCCGTTCGCCAATGAAGTCGATCCGCTGGGGGATGAGTTCAAACAACTTCAGGCAGACAGTTTCGTGGACTGGCGGGTGACCGTGGACGGGATGGCCGCGCGGCCCCTCTCGTTTTCGCTGGCAGAGATGAAAGGTTTCCCCAGCACGACGCAGATCACCATGATCGGATGTGAAGAAGGGTGGACTTACATCGCCGAATGGACCGGGGTACCACTCTCTTACATCCTCGACCGTGTTGGCGCGCTGCCCCAGGTGCGTTACGTTGTGTACCGATCGATCCAACCTGACTGGTGGGAGAGCATCGACATGGCCGACGCATTGCACCCGCAAACGCTTCTCGCGCACGGCATGAACGGAAACGAACTTTCTGTTCCTTTTGGAGGCCCGATCCGCCTCCGAGTCCCACGGCAACTAGGTTATAAGAATGTTAAATACATCAACCGCTTGACCCTGACCGACAATCTCAAACCCTTCGGCAAGGGCTTGGGCGGTGCTAATCCTGACGGCGGCTACGCTTGGTATGCAGGCATATGAGAGAAAGCACCCAATGAAGAACCCGCGCGCGCTCCACCTCTTCTCAGTCATTCTCCACGGAAACGTGGGGTACCTGCGTTCTGGGCCGCATCGCTAGTCACTACCACGATTTGCCTTCGTGGATTCGAGTGACAGTGAAACGAAAGCCGGTGATGGATACATTGATTAAAACCATGAAATTCTAGCCACCGGTCCAGCCGTGGGATTATCCTTGAATGCACGCTAAGCCACACTGAGGTGAACCATGAAGCGATTCGCAGGAACAGGAACAGTGACTGTGGCAATTGGGATGTTACTCGGAACGCGAACCGTGGCTGCTCAGGAATGGTCGCAGCCTTGGGCGCGGGTATTAATGGAAAAATCGCCGCGCCACCGCGAGTGGGTTAACGTGAAGCACGATGGTCGAAACTTGGAGACCCTGGTTGTCTACCCGGAATCAAAAGAGAAGAGGCCCGTGGTGCTGATAATTCACGAGATCTTCGGATTGAGCGACTGGGCGCAGGAACTTGCCGACGAAGTGGCTGCAGCTGGCTACATCGCCGTCGCGCCCGACCTTCTGAGCGGCATGGCTCCGAACGGCGGGCGAACGAAGGACTTTCCCGAAGGGGTCACCGAGGCCGTGAGCAAACTAAACCCGGATCAGGTGACGGCAGACCTGAATGCTGCAGCAGATTATGGTCTTAAGCTGCCTGCCTCGAATGGCAAATTGTACGTCGCAGGATTTTGCTGGGGAGGCGGACAAAGTTTCCGCTTCGCGACGAACCGGGGCGATCTTTCCGCAGCGTTTGTTTTCTACGGGCCTCCTCCCACAAAAGACGCGATGACGCACATCAAGCCGCCGGTCTTCGGCTTCTACGCCGGGAACGATGCCCGCATTGACGCCACAATTCCGGACACAATCGCCGCGATGAAAGCCAAGGGAAAATCCTACGAGCCAGTGACCTATGACGGCGCCGGCCACGGCTTCATGCGCGCCGGAGAAGCGCCCGACGCTAGCGATGCCAATAAAAAAGCTCGCGACGATGCGTGGAAGCGTTGGAAAACTCTGCTCGCGCGGTAATTTTTGGCTCGGATTCTCAGTTCCTGACGCGGTGCCTTGGGATTCTTCGCTGGTGGCGTTCGCTCCACTTGCCGGCAATGCCTCATGGCATCCGCACAAAACCGTGGTAGACATAGTTCGCGTCTGTGTACCATCCTGAGATACGCCCCTCTGAATTGATGAATGCGGCCCAAGTCCCCTGACCAACGCCCGTACCAGCACCCGGTGCATCAAAGGCCGTAATCGTGTCCGTACGCACGAAGCCGTGACTTACATTGCCAGCGTCAAAATACAATCCCGTGATGGTTCCCGCCGCGTTGATGCCGACCGGAAGTGTTCCCTGCACGGCGCTCGTGCCTGCATCCGGGGCCTTGAAGGTAGTTATCGCTCCGCTGGCTTCGCGCTTGAAGCCGCGGTAAACATCGCGCCAGTTGCCATAATCTCCTGCGATCGTCCCCGCCGCATTGATGCTAGCGGACTCCGTCCCCAGGGAACGGCTTGCGTCCGGGGCGTCGAAGGAGGTGACCAGTCCATTAGCGGCTCGCACAAAACCGTGAAGCACATTACTGGCATCCGCATAGCGCCCCACAATCGTTCCCGCCACATTGATGCCGGATGGTTGGGTTCCCTGACCAATACCGGTGCCCGCGCTCGGAGCGTCGAAGGTAGTCATCGCGCCACCGCTCGTGCGCACGAAACCGTGAATCACCAAACCCGCGTCAAGGTAGAAACCAGTGATCTCACCGGCGTTGTTGATGCTGTAAGCGTAAGTTCCCTGGCCAGCGCTCGTGCCCGCGCCCGGGGCGTCGAAGGTAGTTATCATGCCCGTTCGAGAACGAACGAATCCGTGAAACGCATTGTTCGCGTCAACGTACATTCCGGTGATCGTCCCAGCCATGTTGATGTCACGGCCGACGGTTCCGTCCGGGCCCGCACCCGGAACGTCAAAAGTGGTGATCACGCCACGCGTATCGCGAACAAAACCATGACTCGCTCTGAGGGCATCGATGTAGTATCCCGTGATCGTACCCGCCGCGTTAATGCCTTGGCCGATGGTTCCCTCTGCGGAGCCCGTTCCAGCGCCCGGAACATCGAAGGTCGTGAAGTCTTGAGCCGAAGCAGCCACGGTCGCCCAGCCAAGAAAAATGGCGAACGCCGCCGTGCGAGCGCTCACCGCCCGCCCGCAATTGGAAAAGGAAAAGTTCCTCGGCTGCGTTAGTTTGTTCATAGGCCTCCTTCGAAATCTAGTGACAGGAAACGGGGCCCGACTCGAGTAGCGATGGGGAATTTCGCCGCAATCGAGAACGAAGGAATTGTGCTCCAGGATAAGCGTGCAGTCAATCGCAAAACCTACATGGGTAAGAGGATCGATTTAGCTGTATCGGATATACCTACATGCAGCAAAAGGCTTTTGCGAGGGTCCTATGCCAACGCTGTTTGTCGAAGGAGTGAAACGCGATCTGACGATGAGACGACCAAACTGCCAAAGAGTCTTAGTCGCTATGCGGGCGGGTACCTCTCCGATTAGGCGATTACCGGATGCCGCTAGCACCTGGAACTTCGGGGCGAATGTGATATACGCGAAGGTTTTCGTCCTCAAAGAAGATGTCGGCGTCGCCGTGAGATTGCCGGTACTGTTCACAGAGGCGAAGCGCTGCTGATTCCAAGCTGGCACGGCCTCCGGGAGATCTGTAGTTGCGATAGGTGACATCGGTGAGCACGGGGAAGGAGACGAACTCGGGTTCCCGAGAGAAGATCTGAAACGGATTTTTCTCCACGAAGACGAAAAGATCTTGTTTTGTATTCGGAAAGTGGAAGTCGGGATCGGAGGTCTGGTCCTGATATTTCTCGACAAAACTAGCGAGGTCTTCATACGCTCCCAGGCCATATGTTTCGGCCAATTGCTCGATTGGCGCCGCGATTGCCCAGGTTTGGCGCGGAAAGCGGTCCACGATGCGTTGCGTCACTCGGGCGCTCGACTCGTACTCCAAACTCTGTTGAGGCAGACGGCGCGGTGGGAACCAAATCACGGCAAGCCCTACGGCGACCATGATAAGAATTGTTTGTGCTGACTTGCCCAGCAGTCGGGAGAGCAGGGTTTCCATCAGAAAAAACAGGCAGCCGGCTCCAATCGCTGCAACGATCGGTGGCGCTGCGACTGCGATAGAAGCATCAATTCGATCCGCCACCGGGCCAAGAAAAATCCAGCTATAGTACAGAACCAGCACGACAACGATTCCAACCATCGGTTGAAACAGCAGTACTGCGGCCGCTGTCATCAGGAATGGCAAGAGCAAGGGCGAGACGAGACCGACTAACACCATACAGCAGGAGAAATCCACGAGCGCGTCCAAGCTTCGCGAATGCTGGTACCAATCCGTGATGATCGCCAAGGCTATCAACAGGAATAACAGGCCGATCGAAAGGTTGGGGGAAATTCTAACGCTCGCCGGAGAAAAGCGGAAAACGTTCTCCAGCTTTTCAAAAAGACTGGTCGGAACGACGCGGTTGCGAATCATGGGCGGAAACACAGCTGCGCCGAGACAGTAGATCGGGACCAGAAACGCCACGCCGCCACTCGCACAGGTACGAAGCAGCAAGCCCGTCGCCAGAATCACGAAAATTCCGACTGCTGGCGAGAGGAAACGAGTTACCTGCATCGGATCTCTGCCGCTCAGTAACGAGGTAATCGCTATTACAGAGGGAAATACCACGGGCCCCCCGCCCTCAGCTGCAGTTGCTCCCGGGCCCACGTTCAGCAGCAACTCTCGCGTATGCAAGAGAACTTCATATTGATCGGGTTGATCTGGGCGAAGTTCGCGGATGGCATGTTCGGCACCTAGAATGGTCGTGATCAGAAGCACTGCAACCAAGGCAGCCAATACCATTTCGTTGCTGTTGTCACCGGCCAAGTGCAACCACCAATGCTGATTCATGTGCGAGCGCCATTGGCTGGCGCGGGTTGTCGCGGGACGACCACGACGCAGCAGGCGCAAAGCAAACGGCCTGGACTCCAACCATTGCACTGTGCGCACCGTTGCAGTTTGCAGTTTTCTCTTCAGAAGATCGGGCGACGCAGCGTTCCGGCTAAGCCAGACGGATGCGATAGCGCCGGCAAAAATCAAGATCACAGTGGTGGCGTTGAGGATCCTTATTCGCGAGAGAAGCTCGACGGCAACGGCTGCGAGGAGACACATACGAGCCCCGTTGCCGGCGGCGCGCAGGAGCGCATCCGAGGTCCATCTCCTAGGAAACAGATAGACCGGAGTTAAAAAGAACGCGAAGGTGAAAATGAATGCGATCCACGCGGCTTCGAGCGCATCGAGCAGGTGCATGACGACGATAAAGCCTCACGAAACTGAGTAGTGATAATCGGGGCGGCGCAGGACCTGCTGGACCGCCTTTTGGCACTTCCAAAGCACGATGACAGAACCGGCCAGGAGCCCGACTGCCGCGTACTGAACTCCCCATAGATGACTGAGTCCGTAACCGATCGCAATATTGGCAACCAAGCCTAGAGCTAGACCGCTTAAAGCCATTGAGTTCGCCTTCACGCTAGCCAGAATGATGGTGTCCAGCAATGCCATGCTAAGCAACAGATACCCGAGGCACCCGAGCAGGGCCGTCTGCCAAAGACGCGAAGACGCGGCCATCGCATCTGAGTGGCTTAAGGCCAATCCTTCGCTAGCTGTAATGACGACGAACAACGAAACGATCGCAAACATCGCCTTCTTGTGACGATAGCGCAGCCTCAACATCAACTGGTCACCTGCCGAAACAGGCAATTCTCTGGCTAGACGGTGCCAGAAACGCAAAAAAGAGTCGCCCAAATATTCGGCCAGACCAGCCGTCACAAGAAATGCGAGCAGAGCAAGATCCATACCGCGCTTGTAGGCGGGATCAATGCCGAAGCTTAGTCCCGAGACCCAAGAAATCGCACTGCCGGCGGCCAATCGATCGGCAAACAGAAAAGTGAAGTATGCGGTGCCATAGAGATAGAGCGGGACAAGAGAAATGGCATAGACCCAGCGACGTGGCCGGACCCGTGTCACCGTTCCAGCTTGCATCCCAACACGTCGAAAGCCCGCGACGACAAAACTGAACGCAGCCACCACGGCGACCACGGGCCAGAGCGCCATCAGGATTGCGGTCCCTAAATGCGACGTGATTTTAATGACGCCGATGATTAACGCGCTCACCAGGAATAGAAGCGGGATGCACCATCCGCGCCCCTGAACCGCAAGAACAGCACAGAACATCCAGAGGATACTGAGAGCGAGGTAGTTGAGCGCCGCGAGAAAGAGATAGTCTCCGGCGAAGAGGTGAAAGTACCAGCTCACCATCGTGCCGAACAAAGCCAAAAGCAGGCTGCAAGTTCCGCCAAGATTCACCAGCGACATGCAGATCCGGCGCGCCAATAATGGCTCCTCCAATCCGTAATAAAAGTGGCCGCTATGGGAGATCATCTGTATGAATCCGCCCGAACTCATGAGGCTGGCTACGAGAGAGAGACTCAATGCGCCGCCCAGTTCGGGCGAAACCTTAAGAGCGTTGGGGCGCAAGTACTCGATGGCCAGAAGAGCGATCCAGGGGACGGCATAAGCTAGACTGAGAGAGCATTTTCTGAGGGCGCGCTGCGCTTCCACCCAGGAAGCAATGGCGTAAGTTCGGTGCGCAGGCACTTTTGAAGGCTTAGCGGGAGACTGAAAGGTCGCAAAATGGTATTCGGCAAAAGAAAAGACGTTGTCGAAACCCGCCGCTTTTGCGGAGTGGTCAGTACAACCTAGCGACTCCATAACGGCGGCAAGTTCGCGCGGGCGCAGGAATTGCACGCGACCTTGTCTCCCATCCGCGATCAGGTCCTGAAGTTCCTGATTGTTGACCATTTCTCTTTCAGTGCTCATGATCCATCGGGGCAGCACTACACGGAACCAACGAACCGGCAGTCCTCGTCGAGCGTAAGAAGGTAGCAACATCTGTTTGCCCGGCAGCGATTGAACCGTGAACGATGCGGACAGAATGATCACTTGTGTCTACGATCACTGCGGAATTGCTAGAATTCTTCCAAAACCACTTGCGGTCAACCCAGTCTGGCGGCGAGGACGGGAGCGTGGAGCGAGTTGTATCCGCAGCCTGGCAGCGGCGGTCGGGTAGAGTGTTGTTCGACGCGGCGAAATTGGGCTCTCCCCAACTGAAGCCATCGACGCCGTAGAGACGGGCCGTCCACCATGCATAGGTAAACTGGCGCGCGGAGAATGGAGTTCCCTCGGCAGATGTCGTGGTGGAGAAAATCTGTACCCCATAGCGACGACGGTAGGCCATCGCCTGATCGATGCGGGGCTTCCACGCGACTGGGCTTTCATAGGCACCATTCTTCACCGTGAAAGATTCGAGCAAGAGCAGGTCTCGTCTATCAAGAAGCGAGGGCTGATGGTCCGGATTCTTACCCGAACCGTTGGCGTTGGCGGGGCTGTCATCAACGCCGAACAAGTGGTCTAAGAAATAGGCGTTCATGAACGCGCTCAGCCCCTGTTCATGGATCAAGGCAATCGCCAGGTTCTGCCGCTTGCGCGTGACTTCGGGATAGTCGTAACCTGCTTCATCCAGGAAGATTCCGGCTACGCCCATCCGCTTCCACAGCCCGATACGCTCCTTTAGCTCTTCTGGAGTAAAAACGACTGCCTCTCGCTGCGGCAGGACGATATCTCCCAGACATACATAGCCAAAGAAACGGGTTGCCGGGTTGTGTCTGTGAACAGACGCGATGATCTGCCTCGTCTTCTCGTGCTCTTCTGGGTCTCCTTCCGGAACACGACCGTTGTGTCTGTCAGCAAACTCGAGGCCATCACCGAGCACGACGACGTCGTAAGCTGCGAAGATGAGAGCTGCCTTCTCGACGTCTCCATTAGAGCCGTTCACCAGGCTGGGATAACCGTAGTAGATTGCGAGCCGGGACGGCGGAGGGCTTGCCTGGGGCGGCGTCTGCGCAGGCAGAAAACTGAAGAGTCCCAAGGTTAAAGCGACTCCGCAATGGTGACGAGGACGACATTGGCGGATCCGCATCTTGGTTCTCCCATCGTAGGCTTACAATTCCCGGCAAGACCAGCCCCCGCCGGAGCATCCGCTTCAAATTCTTTCTCTTCGACATCCCCTGTTCAAAGCAAAATCAGGAACCGCAAGACTCACTCCTCATATGCGCCAATATAGACCAGGCCGTTTTGTACCCGCGGATTCCCGGCGAAATCAAGGGTGCCCTCCACTTCTGGACCCAGGTTGGTACCGGCGTTAACGGCGGGAGAGGTTGGAGCCACTTCGAGGTTGGGAGCGGTCAAGCTCAGATATAGTGGATCCGCATACTGCGAGTTTGCGTCTTGGCCAGTCGCAGTTTGGTAGGCGGAGAAGCCGGTGTAGGTTTGGGCTTTCCAAACAAAATTAGTGGATAGCGGCGCCAACTTCGAGTAATAAAGATTGTAATTCGCCATCACGGCTGTGGGGCCTGAGTCGGTGAAGTAATTGACGAACAGACCTTGCGAAGTGGCGTAGGCAATGTTGTTCTCGAAAATGTTATCCGAGGCATAAAACTGCACCTGGAACTCCCCACTGCCGGTATGCTCGGTGTCATCTTCAAGAAGCGAATTATTGACGATCGTGATGTTGGCGCTTCCTCCCACGCGGGCGGAATATCCCCCGATCGAGATGCCGGCCGAATTGCTGTGGTAAACCAGATTGCTGCGAATCGTGACGTAATTCGAGGTGTGGCCCGAGTGTTCGCTGGCTGCTTCGATGCCGAGGTCGCAGGCGTAAACGAGATTGCGTTCGATCACGATCTGCGAACCACCATCGACATAAATTCCGTCGGCATCATATTCATTGCTTTCGCCGGGATTATGGATGGCGCTTATGTGGTAAATGGTGTTTCCGGAAATCTCTCCGTTGCGGGCGTAGTCGTAAGCCGGATTGGGGGATACACCCTCGAAGCCGATAGCGTCGATCCCGATGTTGTCGTTGTTGCGCACAATATTATTCGTGATCGCGAACTGGGTGACATTGCCATCAACGTTGACGGATTCGCTGTTACCCGTTCTCAAATCGTAGACTTCGTTGCCGTCGATGGTGATGTTGTTGATCGAAGCCGGGGCCCCGGTGCCGTAGACGGCGATGCCGAAGGCGTTGCCTTTTTTTTCGGATGTAGTGACGATGTGATGGACCTTATTGTTCAGGATTTGAATATTGCTTCCCGCGCCCGAAACCCAGATGCCCGCCGGAGTCGCCTGTGGGCTCGAAGCCTCATAGTTGCGGATCTCGAAACCCTGGAGGGTGACATAGCTCTGATTTGCTATGTTGAACAGCCCCTGGGTGACGGAATTGGAAGGAATCAGGCCGGTCCCGTCGACGATAGCGTTTTCACCCGGGTAGTTTTCAAACGTGACCGGTCCAGCGGTCGCTGACCCGGATACCGGAATCGTTACGGACTCGCGATAAACACCGCGGCGCACGTAAACGGTATCTCCGGCCTGCACGGTATTGGCAGCATGCTGAATGGTGCGCCACGGCGACGTGATCGTGCCCGGATTTGAATCATTGCCCGAGGTCGCAACATAATAGGAGTTACCGCTTCCAATTCTGGCCGAGGGTTGCATCGTGCTTTTGCCCATGGCGAACTGGTATTGCACGCTCAAACAGCTCGCTAGTCCGATGATCGCGATTAACCTGCATAAATGGAAAGCGACTCGCATTGATCTTCTCCTGCGGTGAAATGAGCTGGAACGAGGCGCGGCAACCTTCGGGACGACAATGCGCGGTACGCAGCTCTGTGCGCACTCAAGAATCGCTCCTCGGTAAAGAACGCCAAGGCGCGGGCTTGAGCGCTGCGCCCCAAGCGTTCGCACTCCGCGGGATTCGCCAATAACAAGGATACGGCATCTGCCATCGCCGATGGCGTTCTGGAGGGCACCAGCACGCCACAATCACCCAGTGCCTCTGCGACTCCCCCTACGTCGGTTGCGACAATCGCGCTCCCACACAGCATCGCCTCCAACACGACGTACGGAAAGCCCTCGGAAAGACTGGGAAAGGCCATCACGTCGGAACTGCTGTAGACCGTCCATGGCTCTTTCGTCGGTCCGGCAAAGGTGACGGTGTCCTCCAAGCGCAGTTCGGCGACCTTTCGCTCACAGTTTTCGAAGTAGCCGAGATCGCTGGGTGATCCGTAAAGGCGGACTTCGAGCTCCGGAAATCTGAGTCTGAGCCGGGCGGCAGCATCAATGAGATCGAGTTGGCCCTTGAGCGGATACAGCAGACCGACGTTGGAAACCGTGGGACGGAGGTTGCGCTTGGCAGGATAGCGGTGAAACTTGCCGGGATCGACGCCGTTGAAAATGACTTGGATTCTATCCTCGGAAACACCGAGATGCTTTTCCCAGCGCGAATTGAAGGCGCAGACCGGAGAGACCTGGTCGGCAAAGTGGTAATTCAGGGCAACGATGTTTTCGACGAGGCGAAACAGAAAATTGCGCACGAAGGAGGATTGAATCTGGCTGCGCAGGTTCAGGTATTGTTCCCGCAAATACACACCGTGCTCGGTGAGGAGGTAGGGTGTGCCGTGGGCGAGTTTGGCCAGGACGCAGGGCAATCCGCAGAAAGACGCCGCTGAAGAGTGAGTAAGATCCTCGGTCGGTATGGGGAAATGGAGAACGATGAGCAGGTGATAGAGCAGGCGATAGGCCTGCTTCACTTCCGCCAAGGTGGGACTCTCGACAGAGTTCGGGGGAGTGTCGCAATGAGTGCGTACGGCTGCCTGCACAACATTCCAGGCTTCGACCGAATCCATGCTGCGCGGGTAGTCGTAGCGCTGAAAATATTGCTGCAAGCCGAGAAAGACATGACCCAACTCGACCACGTTGCAATCGGCGGAGAGAATCAACTCGAGCAACCGCTCGAACAGCGGCTTGAAGCGCTCGGAAAGGACGCGCTCCGTCGTGTCCCATAAATTACGCAGGACGATCGAGGGCGGCTGGTGTTGGGAGTACTCGGCGGGTTGGAGCAGGCCCCACTGCGGCACTTTGACCACGCTCTGCACATTAGGCGCGAGATCGTACTTCACGGGCGGATACGGATTCGTAACGACAGCCAAGAGCGTGAAATCGATCTCCGGCAACCCGTGGGTCAAGCTGTGGCACCAGGTGCTCACGCCTCCGCCATAAAAGGGATATGTGCCCTCGGTCGCTAGCAGAACGGAAATCGGTCTTGATTCGATCACTTGGATGGGGATTCAAACTTGACTTGCGCTGGTTGCCCCGCCAGCAACAGAAGGGCGGGATTGCCAAATTCCACTTCGACGGAATGCGTCCTATTCGCAGATGGAAGAGGGCTGATGACGCGGATGTGTCCCTCCACATGTTGCGGCGGCGACGAGGGCAGCGCTACTTGGGCGGTCTGACCGACTTTGAGGTTCGAAACCATATTGCCGGCAATCGGAACGTCCACGATCATGCGGTCCAATTCCGCCAGTCGAGTCAAGAGCGTTCCCGCTGGAATGTGATCGCCGAGGTGAACGGAAATCTCGGACACAACTCCGGGCTGCGTGGCGCGAACCACCGTTTCGTCAACTTGCTCGCGGGATCGCTGATACTTCAGTTTTGCCTGCAGTAATTGGTTCTGCAACTCCTCGCGTGCGACGCTGGCTTGTAGCGTGGCTTGGACGCTTTGATCGTGTTCCACCTGGAAACTCGCGTTGGCCAGTCTCCTGGCGTTATCGAGGTCGTCCCGAGCCATGCGCAACTCTGTCGCGCGCGCGTCCAAATCCTGTTGGGCGATGACACCGGCGTCGAACAACTGTTTGGCTCGATTGTAGTTTGTCAACACTTGGTCGTAGGCAGCTTCCGCACGCTCGGGCGAATCGCGCCATTGCCGAGTAGGAACCTGCTGTTCTTGCCGTTGCGAGATCGCAACGCGGGCGTTAGCCTCTGCCAGTTGTGCGCTGAATTTATCGAGGTTCGCTTGCGCCGCGTTGAGATCCGCAGATGCCTGCAAGAGGGCCAATTCGGCTTCACGATCGTCCAGACGCAGCAGTGGTTGTCCCTTTTGTACCGTGTCACCCACCTTGACAGAGATGGCAGACACCGTCCCTGTTAGCTCTGAAGCGATGCGAACCTCAGCTGCGGGATGGATGGACCCTTCAAACGACACGCCATAGATCTGCGGGCCGGCGCCTAAGATTCTTCCATCGGCGCGAAACGCATAGTCTGTTCCAAGCAAGACTAACCCCAGCGTCAAAAATGACAGAATCAGATAGCTTCGGATCGTCTTGTGAGACAAGCTGGCCCTGCCCGAAAGCTGGCCTGTAAAATCCCTCACCTTGGTGAACAGATCGACTTCCGCAGCGTCGGGCATGTAGTTGGCGGAGTCAGAGTCGATCTCTGGCGGAATTAGGATGGGTTCCAGTCGGTCCGATTCCTTCTTCTGCGCTTTCTCCAGCGCGCTCAATCTCTGGATCACGAGGGCCTCCTCTCTGTCTTTCCGTTGTCTACGGCAACGGCAGGGTAACCGTATTCCCCGAAGTGATCGAGATGTATGAGATGTACTGCCCACCGTAGACTTCCGCGCCATTGCTATTGAGACCGGTGACGGGAATTGTCGCAACCGGCACAGCTGACGACGACGGCACGGTCACACTGATGGTCGCGTTTGGCCCGTAGGCGCCAATGATGCTCGCAGTCACGTTCGACAGGTTAAAGGCGTTGCGATTCTGCATGGCTTGTCCGAGTTGATCGAGGGTCGGGCTGAGAACCGGCAGATTGTAGACCTGTTTGTACAAGCTGAAAGTCTGGTTATACGTGTCGGCGATCAGAGAGGTCGTCTGCCCGGTCGAGGGCATGCCCGGCGCGGTATTGATGGAGAAATGGAGATCAGGTTGGTGGAACATCTCCGGATCTTGATCCCCTATCAGCATATTGCTCAAGAAGCTTTGGCTCACGAAATCCAAGATCTGTGCTGCGGTATAGGAGTTGTACGGCGGGACCTCATTCGGATACGAATAAATGCAATCGAACTCGGCTTGATCGTCATTCCAATTCGCAACGTTGTAATAAATATCGTTGGGATGCCGCGGTACCTCATAAATGGCCGGCTCGTAGCTGTTCACGATACCGACGTTTGGCGACGGGTTGGGACCATCGTTGGGCTGCCCGATGATGGATGTATCGGTGACCACATACTGAATGCCATCCGCAGACAAGTAACCGGGCACATTGGGATCATTCAGTCCTGTCACCCCGGGCGTCACCATGTTGGCCGGATTGAAGTCGCTAAACATCTGCTGCACCATACCCTCGTCACTAGGGTCTTTATCCAGGTTCACGCCGTTCGGACTCGAAGCCACCCAAAGGTTCGTCAGCACCTCCAGGTCAATGTCGTCCCCACCCCCATTCGGCGTGGATTTGCTCAAGTTGTTCAACGTATTAGGGTGATCAAAAGTGTGGCTAATCCAGTGGAATGCACTTTGATAGCTCTGAAGATTTGCCGTCAGATCATCCGCGACGGTTGCGGTCGCCCCAGTCTCGGCCTGCAGCGCCACATTGCCGACACCATTCACACTAGCCGTGAACTGCGTCGTCGCTGGAGTCGTTGTGGTGATCGACGAGACGGAAAGAACGGTCCATGTTCCGTTGAAACCGCCGTTGTCGTTGGTTGTGCCAGCCACCGTGACCTGCGCTCCTGGCTGTCCTGAGAAATCGGAAGTCGTGAAAGTGACAACCCCATCGGTCGCAGAGGTTGCAGTGATGGGAGCCACAAGGCCGGTCCAGTCGCCATTGCCGGCGGTACCGACGCCGTTGAAAGCAAGGGTTAGCTTGAACTTCGAGAATAGGCCGGATGGGTCATTCTGGATCCCATTTTGCCAAGTGGCGAGCTGAGCCATGTCGTTCGAGTTCACGCGGAAAACCGGCAGGTTGGAAGCGTCGGGCGCTGTACGGTCGTGCGTCACCGGATCAAGGCAGCTCGTGCCCGGTATCCATTCCGTGTCGTCGATGAAAAAGTCATCCACCTGGGGGCTTGCGTAGACGTGATAGTCGCCAAGGAATACGCCTTGTGTAACCCAATTCAAGAGCCCGTAAGCCAGAATCAGATCGTGGGTCAAATACTGGTTGCTGTCAAACATCTGGCTTAAGTATTGGCGACCATCCGAGAAAGTCGTGATGCCGGAAAGCGTGTAGCCCGAGGGGTCGACCAGTAGAGGAGTAACCGTGCCGCCTTCTGGCGGTGTGGTCGGTGTGGTCAGATAAATGTAAGCGTTCTCGATGGTTACTGGAGTTGAAGTATTGGCATAGAAGAAAACCGGGGAGGCCGATGGCGTGAAACTGCCGGAGTCGGTTCCCGAATCCGGGATCACATTTTGGAAGAAATTAAACCCAAAGTCAGGAGTGGGATTGGTGTTCCAGTTGAGCTGGCGGACCTTAAACGTCTGCTCGAACAAAGTCAAGGCCTGATACATCGCCGGATTAACATAAATGTCATCCCCAAAGGCATAGATCACGCCCTGGTAGTAGGCGTGGCAAGCGCCATCCGACAGAGGTGGCAATGTCCCCGTCACCACATCTACTACATCGTAGGGCGTGCCTACATAGTTGAGGATTTGCTGGATGGCGGGGAAATCCGCGTAGTTTGCCGCGGCATTGTTAAGCACCAGCAGTCGCAAATCGATTGTCGGAGTGGGACAGTTTGGCGCGAGGCCGGAAAGCGCGCTGATCCACGCGGTGTTACTGTCGCCCCCAAAAGGCGCGATCGAGCCATAACTGGCTGAGATTGCAACTGCAGTGTTGTTCGCGTCAATCACGGTAGCCAGGCCCGTACTACTGATGGTGACAGTTTGCGGGACATAGGATGACCATGTTGCGATCTGGGTCAGGTCTGCCGTCGTGCCATCACTGTAATTTCCGGTAGCTGTGAATTGCTGGGTGCCAAAAAGACCGAGAGAAACTCCGCTGGGAGCGACGGTAATGGATTCGAGGGGAGCTGAGGGTAGCACGGTCAGCACGGTGGACGCCATCGCTGAAGCATAAGTGGCCGAGATGGTGGTCGTACCCGTCGAGACTGCTGACGCCTGCCCTTGAGCGCCCTGTGTGTTCGAGATGGGAGCAACTCCGGGATTCGAGGAGGCCCAAGTCGCCGATGTGGTGACGTTGGAATTGGTGCCATCCGCAAACGTTGCAGTGGCTGTAAATTGCTCGGGGGCGCCAGTGCCCAGCGCAATAGCGGGATTAACTGGCTGGATGGCGATTGAATTGAGCGCAACAACCGTCAAGTTCCCTCCGCCGCCGGTGTTGGCGCTGCTGATGGACGACCCGCTCGGTGGTGTGTAGGTTGCAACGATCTGCACCATGCCTCCGGCGACGGCCGTCACCAGACCTTGCGGAATGGAGTTGCTCACGGTAGCGACTGCGCCGGTGCCGGCACTCCACGCTACACTCGCGGTAACATCCTGCGTCGTGCTGTCCGAGTACGTGCCCATCGCGGTGAACTGCTGGCTTGCTCCTTGGTAAATGGATACCGAGGTCGGATTCACGGCAATCGATGTCAACACCGCACTCGTGACGGTCAGTTGCGCGTTTCCGCTGACGGAACCGAATGTTGCCGTGATCGTGGCAACCCCCTCGCCCGTACTGGTTGCCAGACCATTGCTTCCGGTAGTGTTGCTGATTATGACCAAGCCTCCGGGCGAGGCGCTCCACGTAACCGCGGTGGTTATGTCCTGCGTCGTGCTATCACTGTAACTGCCGAGCGCCGTGAACTGCTGCGACGTACCCAAAGCGATCGACGGATCGGCCGGGTTGACAGAGATAGAAACCAGAGCCGCAGGCCCCACTGTCAAAGTACTGGAACCGTTGATCGAACCCATGGCCGCGGTAATGGTTGTCGAGCCTTGGGACAGCGTAGTCGCTTCACCCTGCGTGCCTGCGGCATTGCTGATGGTTGCAATTGCCTGGTTCGATGAACTCCAACTGACGCTCGCCGTGATGTCCTGGGTTATTCCGGTCGTGTAAGTCCCGACGGCCGTGAACTGTTGCTGCAATCCGGCCACCACGGTTGGAGACGCAGGATTAACTGCGATTGACACCAATGCCGCAGCTGTCACCGTCACAGTTGTGCTGCCGGTCACGACCGGAGTCGTCGTGGATGCGGCGCTCACGGTTGACGATCCCTGGTTCGCGCCCATTACCGAACCCTGGCTTCCGGCGGCATTGCTCACGGTAACGGCTGATGACGAAGATGACCACGACACCTGCGCTGTCAAATCCTGAGTACTACCGTCGCTGTATATCCCCGTTGCTTTTAAGTTCAGACTCGTTCCCAGCGCGATCGAGGGATTCGCCGGAGTCACCGCAATCGATTCGAGTGTCGGCGGCGCTACGGTCAAAATGACCGCCGGGCTCACCACGCTACTGAGCGTCGCTGTGATATTGCTCATTCCCGCGCCCACCCCGGTGGCCAAGCCACTCGCCGTAATCGTCGCCGCCGAAGGGTTCGAAGACGACCATATGACACTGCTCGTAAGGTTCTGCGTGGATGTGTCACTGAAAATACCCGTGGCAGTGAATTGTTGCGTTGCGCCGATAGCGATGGAAGCGTTCGTTGGCGTCACCGCAATCGACACCAAAACTGGCGCCGTCACCGTCAACGTGTCAGTTGGACTCACCACACCGCCGAGCGTCGCTGTGATGCTACTCATTCCGGTACTCAAACCAGTGGCCAGACCGCCAGCCGTGATAGTTGCGACCGCAGGATTCGCGGAGGCCCACGTTACGCTGCTCGTGAGGTTCTGCGTCGTCGCGTTGCTGTAGGTTCCTGTGGCGATGAATTGCTGCGTTGCACCCTTGGTGATTGATGGACTCGCAGGCGTCACCGCAATCGATACCAGCACCGGCGCCGTCACAGTCAGCGTGGTCGAGCCAGTAACCGAACCTAGAGCAGCCCCGATACTGGTCGTGCCCTGGGTGACACCGGTCGCCAAACCGCCGGCCGAGATCGTAGCAACAGTTGTCTTGGAGGAACTCCAGGTGACAAAGGAATTCAGGTTCTCGGTGGTACCACCCTTGAAATGGCCGGTCGCGGTAAATTGCTGCGTGTTGCCATCTGCGATTGAAGAACTGGACGGTGTCACTGTAATCGATGTGAGGCCCGTGTCGGCGCCCGTGCCGCTAAGCGCAACCGTACTCGGGCTTCCGAACGCTAGATAGTTCAGGGTAAGTGCTCCCGAGGCGACGCCAAGAGCGCTTGGAGTAAACGTTACTCCGACGATACAAGTCTTTCCGGCGAGAACGCTCGAACCGCAACTATTACTGACGACTGTAAAGTTTCCACTGGTGGATACCGCCGACATGTTCAAAGCGACATTGAGATGATTGGTCAGGGTTACGGTTTTCGACGTGCTCGTCATACCCAAGACAGTGCTGGGAAACACGAGACTCGCCGGAGCCACGGTAACCGGAGCAATTCCAATCCCAGCTAGAGCGACCGATTGCGGGCTTAAGGACGAACTGCTGGTAACGGTGAGCGTGGCGATCAGATTTCCCAGAGCCGATGGCGTAAACGTAACAGGAATTGTGCAACTTGCACCCGCAACCAGTGTCTTGGGACTGATCGGACAGCTTCCGCCCCACGCATAATCGGCCGATGCACTTCCCGAAATCCCAATGCTGCTGATGGTCATGGGCGTTTTCTGAGTGTTCTTGAAAGTGGCATTGATCGATTTGCTGGTTTCGCCCACCGGAATACTGCCGAACGACAGGCTCACCGGAGTCAAGTTGCTCTGCCCGAACGTGGCCGATCCTAGAACAAATAAAGAAACGATGGCAGTGACAGATCGGAGGATCGCTCTGTTTCCGAAAAGAGTCCGCTTCAAGTTAAAAGTGGTGAGACAACACGCTTTGCACGTCTGTCGGATAACAAACTCATAATTGTTCATGGAACGCCCTCCAACATTCGATCAAAGCTCCGCACTCAGCCACATAAGTCGCCTCGGCGCTTTAGATGTTTGAACGGTGGGCTACCCCTAGCCCTGGACTCGGCCCCAGAAAGTGCAAACGTCAGGTTATGGTGACGTTGTTATGTTCTGTAACAGCTAACCATCTCGTTACAGATGCACGTTACACGTCACAGGTGGGGGAAGAACGCAATTGTGTACCACGCGTCTTTGTTGTGTCAAGATGAAACTATGAACCGAGCGGCCATTGCGGTTGCATCGGTTGTGTTTTGATTCCTTCGTCACGGAGTTCGGTTGCAGGCGCTACGAGGGCCTAGCCTCCTTCGCAGCGACGAACGTGTCACTGGCTCGGCCGCTCGAACGGAGCGGAGGACTGCGCCGACGTTCTCCTTTGTGCCGTATTTGTTTTTGATGACGAGCGCTTTGCCGTGCTATCAGAGAAAAATACCTCCATGATTCATTGATTGCGAGCGTGGGCAATTGGCTCTTAAGACCGAACGCTTGCCAATCCGGTGCAGGCCGTCCAGCCCGTACGCTTACGTCAAAGCGCGATATCGAGACTTAACGCCAGCAATCCCGCTATGTTGCAACCTCGCTGACGAGCAGGGCACACTCAACCTAGGGTAAGAAGTGGTATCCTCCACGCAATTCAAGATTCAGGAGGCTCCAGTGTAAACAACAGTTACTTCCGAATTGTCTGTCCTCCGATAACCATCGCGGATTGGACCCTGGCAGCCTTTGCGCGTGGAAGAACTCGCAGAGATTGCCAGCATGGGCGTGTCCACGCTCCACCATCACGTTCTTTCCCGCCGAGCTGTTATTCAAGTCGCCTATGACCAACTCGTTCTCGCAGAAGTTCCAGATACATCGAGATCTGCCCCTTCATTGACGGGATGCGCGCATTTGTGTTTCGAGCGTCAGTTGACCTTAACTAGACTGATGTCTCTATTGAAGCTTCGCGTATTCCGCTTTGGCCTCTTTCAAGATGGGGAGGTCCGGGTCAGATTCTCTCCAGAGCGTTAGGAATTTATTGTAGGCGATGAGGGCGCGCACGCGTGCGGCATCGGCATCAGTTCTAGATGCATTATTCCTTTGCAACGCAGTCGCACGCGCCAGTCCTAGCTGAGCCAGCGCACCGGTCCAGCAGTTCCAGACGATTCCATTGTGATCGATGATTTTTTGAAATTCGACGGCAGCCGCTTCACCTCGTCCTGCAGCCAGATACGCCTCACCGCGCAGATAGGTGGGATAGAGGCAGGAAAGATTCATGACGAATGGAATCTGACCGAGTTCGATAGGCGAAGCTGCCTGCAGGATGGTAATCGCGTTCGCGGAGTCCTTTCGATTCAACGCCAATTGCGCTCGAATGGCAGGCAGCCACAACGATTGAATCTGGGTATGCAGCGCAAATCGTTTTGCTAAGTCTTCCGACAGCTTACCGGCTGCAGCGGAATCGCCCGCCATGGCAAAGGCGAGCGCGGCCTCGTCTTCGACGGCGGGACTTGTGGGAACCAGCTTTAGGGCCTGGGATGCCAATCGGCGCGCCTCCGCGGTGTTGCCGAAAGCAGCTTGCCGCAGAGCGGCGTTTGCCAAATCGACTCCAGCCATTTCTTTGCTATCCGCCCTCAAAGCGGAAGAGACAGCCTGGTGGCTAAGTTCGCTAGCCTTGCGGAGACGACCGGCATAGGCTTCTGTGTCGGATGCTAGCGCAAGTCCCCAGTGTTCGTAATCGGTCCTACCGGCCAGCCACTTCGTCTGTTCCGTCATTTGCTGGGAATCGTTTGCAAGGAAGGCGAGAGCGTAGAGAATCGTGTGAAAAACTGGGTGGTCCATCTTCCGCATCTGAGCGTCGGAGATGATCTGGCGCGCCTCATCAAAGTTCTGCAAGGCCAAGGCATCGTTAGCGAGATTGCCGTACGATCCTGCGCGACCCGGCGTGCGGCGTATATATTCGCGAGTGTATTCTGCAGCGACCTCGTAGTGCCCTTCCAAGGCATACAAGGTGCCCAAGTTGTTGTAAGCGCCAATGCGCAGGGGATAGCTCTGAAGTTGTTGCTGGTAAGTGCGGTCGGCCTTATCCAACTCCCCGGTAGCTTCCCGGTAATAATCGGCGGCGATCTTCAGCCTTTCCCATTCGCTGGTGTGCTCGCGCAACTCAAATGCTTTCGTAAGGTGTTCATTCGCCCGCTCGGGTTCGCCGAGATTACTGTAATCGTTGCCAATGGCTTCGTAGGCTAGGGCGAAGTTCGGGTCCAGTTCGACAGCGCGTTGATCATAAGGCAGGCCGGCGTGACCCTTCTCGTTATCCGCTTTCCTTCCAAGACTGTAGACCTTCAAGGCATCGAGCGAACGCGTGGTCGCGTCTTCCAAAGGAACATCGAACTTCTGCACGGTCGCCAGTGATTCGCCGAGTTTGCCGCGCAGGCTTGAGGCTGCTTTGCCCAGCGTGTCGAGCACCTTTTCCTTGGAACTCGCTGTCATTTGTTCTTCAGCCAACGTGTCACCGCTCTCGCAATTCACGGCCTTCAACTGGAGCACATAGTCACTGCCGAGACTCGCAATTGCTCCGGCGATATAGGCCTTGCTCTGGGTTCGTTGGCAAAGCTCCCGGGCAATCGGTGGCGTTAACCTCGCGTCGGTGGGGCTGGTCATCATGCGCAGCGTGGCTGAGACTCTGCTTTCGGGGAGGATGTTCAGAAACGGAGATTGCTGGAGAGAGATGGCGAGGGCGGTCTTCATGGTGTCATCGAAAACCTGTTCGCTCGTATTGTTGGTAAAGTCAGCCAGAACGATCGTGTCCTGATCGCTTAAGCGGCGGAGAGAGCGGGAACGATAGTAAAGACCGCCGAAGATGAGGGCGACAACGATCAGCGCGGCTGCGGTTATCCAGGTCCAGCTTCGACGAGTACGAGTACGTTGCGGTGCGACGTCGAGCGGGGGAGCCTCAATCTCGATTGAAGCATTCGGCTGCGCTTTCTTTTCGTCTGGTGCAACGAGGGTTGTGCCAGCCGCTCGCTCATCCAGGGACGAAGTCGGGTGCTGAGCTACCAAGTCCGGCTTTCTGGTTGTCGCTTCCTCGGTTCTGATTGGAGCGATCCAGCGGTAGCCGCGGCGGCCAACCGTTTCCAGAAACACCGGGTTCTCCGGGGAGTCACCGAGAGTATCGCGCAGGCGGTTGACCGCAGTGATGATGCCGCGATCAAAATCAACGAAGACATCCGGAGGCCACAGTTCTTGTCTGAGCTCTTCTCGCGTTACTAACTCCTGCGGACGAGAAACGAAGACCTTGAGAGCTCGAAACGGCAATTCCTGGACACGGATCTTCGCGCCGTTCTTGCGCAACTCGCCGGTGCGCAAGTCGGCTTGGAAGAGTCCGAACCGAATTACCGAATTGGAGGGAAGTTCCGCGGCCATAAGCCAATATGGGGCTATTGCGGCTTAGGGGAGGGTTAAAGTTTACCACAACTCTTTGTCGATATTCGTTTACCGTTCGCGCTATCCCACTGAAAGCAGATTCGTTAGCCGGTTACCGATTCCCTCCTGAAGGGTTACTTCCTCTCACCGCCAAACCGTGCAAATCTGCACCTCGACAGTCAAGGGCACCGGGCACCTTCCGGACGCTGCTCCGGACGCAGGACCCAATAACAATCGAGAATTCCAGGAGAAATATGACCCGCTTTCACTCTCAGTGGTTTCGTTTTCAGTGGCTCCGCATCTTCGGAGCGATCACCGCCATCACCTTCATCGTCTCAGCTACCACTACGGCACAGGTCCATCCCGTCTATACCGCCCTGAATTCAGGATTTGAGTCCGGCGGATATACCCCGGACATATGGCCATCAGGCTATTTGGCGCTCGGCCAAGACGGCAATTTTTATGGCACGACAAACTTCAATCAATCAAACATCTACATGATGACGCCCTCGGGTGTGGAGACATTGCTCTGGGAGTCCGGCCAGGGGGCTGGTGACCAGTGCGAATGGGGGGCCGACGGGATATTTTATGGGGGTCTTACGCTCGCCAGTGACGGCACGTTCTATGGGGTGTGCGCCATGTGGGGGAACGACAGCGGCGGCTATTACATCAGCTACAACGGGGGTAGTTCGGTAAATGTTTTCTCTCCGTTCAGCACCTCCAACACCTCGCCCAACCCTCTCATTCTCGCCCCAGACGGAAACCTCTATGGGACTACCGTAAATGGCGGCACGTACGGCACGGGAAGCGTGATTAAACTGACGCCGAGCGGCGAACTGACCACGCTTTACAGCTTCAAAGAGGGCACCGCTTCAGGTTATAGCCCGGAGGGTCCGCTGGCGCTTGGCCGCAATGGCGATTTGTATGGAACGACCCCGGTGGGAGGTTTGGTCGACACCGACGGAGCTGCCGGCGTATTCTTCCAGATCACGACGAAGGGCAAATTCAAGGTCCTGTATACCTTTCCTCCTAGCAATTTAGGCGGCGACGGACTTAACCCCACTGCCGGCGTAACCCTTGGAAATGACGGCAATTTCTATGGTACGACCTATGCCGGCGGCGCCAATGGAGAGGGCATCATTTTCAAAATCAGTGCGGCCGGGAAGAAGCTAACCAAGCTCCACGACTTTAACAACAAAGTCGACAATGCCGGGTATCCGATCCTTCCGTTGACGCTAGGTAGCGACGGTAATTTCTATGGAGCATCCCCGGACACGGCATCGGGGGGCTTTGGTCCGGAGAGCCTGTTTGAAATCACTCCGAAGGGTGTTTACACGGATCTTTATGACGGCTTCGGTAGCCCTGACACATGCCCGTACGAATCGCCCCAAGGATGCCTGGTTAGTTCGCCGCTCACGCAACATCCGAATGGGTCGTTCTATGGAACGACTGGAGAGGGTGGAGTCAATGATGGAGTCTTCTTCAGCCTGAATGTTGGATTGAAGCCGTTCGTCGCGCTGCAATTTCCTATCGGCGCTCCCGGCAGCACGCTCGGTATCTTCGGACAGGGCTTCAGCAAAGCCACTGCAGTTTCTTTCAACGGAACGGCGGCGACCTTCAATGTTGTCTCCGACACATATATGACCGCCAAGGTTCCCACGGGCGCCAAGCTCGGATATGTGACGGTGACGGAGGGCTCGACCTCACTCAAAAGCAATGTGGAATTCGATCCCAAATAAGCGCCGCTCCGCGGATCAAGGCGTAGCGACAACGACATGGTTGGAAGCGCTGCAACGCCCTTCCACCTAAAGTTTGCAGACCGCGGGTAGGAAGTGCCGAGGGCTTGCAAAACGAGGAGGTCCGGAGCGTGGTTCGGGGAGGAATCGCGCTTCGGGGCCTTTCAAGCACTTGGCTTTAACCAATCCACCGAAACCTGTGCGAAAGGAGAACAGCAATGCCCAGAGGACATTCCAAGGAGCTCCTCACTCAACTTCTATTCATGTTGGTGGCCTGCATATTGGCTTGCAGTAATGATTCACGGCCGGCAAACGGTCAAACACCGAGTGCCTCGAACGGGTCGCCGTCCGGCGCCGCCAGAATGACAATGGTCGCCGCGAAAACGAAATCACTTCCACCATCCGGTGCAACCCCGCCCAAGACGAAGTTTCGTCCCTACGAGGTGATTGACCAGCAAGAAAATGGGATGGTGGTCAGCCGCCTGGCCGTGCCCGAGGGTTGGCGAACCTCCAGTCGTGTGAATTGGAACCTTAACGATTTTTATCTACCAGTACACGTGTCAGCGCGCACGGAATCACCGGACGGGTCGAGTTGGGTCGAGTTCTTCCCTGCCGAGATCTTCGTCTGGCTCGATCCAATGCACGATCGGGCGCCCATCGGCCGCGGAGGGATCGGAGGGATTCACGATCCGAACATCACCCTGGAGCGAGCGTTGGTCCGATATGTGATTGCGCCCAACCGGGAAAATGCCAAGCACCTTCGTATTCTCGGGTCGCGGCCCGTCAACGATCTGCCTAAGGCGTTTGCGCGCGCGTTTCAAACCGGCACACCTCAGGGTCAGGGAATTTGCATGCGGGTGCAATACGAACTGAACGGCATTCCGGTGGATGAGGAGTTTTATGCTTTCATGCCGAAGGCGGATGTAATCCCGAGCGGACGCATGGTGGAATATCACCAACCTCTTCTCCTCGCGCATAGCATGGGGGCAAAGGCTGGCAAACTCGAATCGGTGCGGCCGTTGCTGGGGTTCATGGCGACTTCAATCGAGCCCAATCCGGCATGGCAGCAGCGTTTTGGCCAGATCAAAAAAATGCAGGGCGAATACTACCAGCGCGTGATGGCAGCGAACTACGCAGAGATCAGAAACGCAGGCGAGATGAGCCGGGCTAACGCGGCTCGCAGCGACCAGTTTCTGCGCCAGATTGATGCGAGCCTCGCCGTCAGTCGCGCACAACAGGCACAGCCGCAGGGCTTCAGCTCAAGCTCGAACGATGACTTCTACAAGCGGGCGGATGCTTTTGATCAAAACATTCGCGGGACCGAGCATCTGCAGGATCAGTATGGCCAGGTCACTGATCAATACACCGACTACAACTATCACTGGACCGACGGTTTCGGTCGCTACGTGCACACAGATGACCCGAATCTCGATCCCAATAAGTATCTCAATGGCAACTATCAATTAATGACGCCACCTCCACAGTGAGTGCCTACTCACTCCGGCAGGAAACCACAGCGCAAGCAATCGGCACTCTTGCTAGCGTCGGTCGTTCTTTTTCTTTATTAACAGTGTGCGTCTCCTAGCAGTCACACGCCCCCACCGTTGAACGGTGAGGAACGGCAAATGGCGTAGGGTTGAACGATTGTCCCAACGGTGAGAAACAGTGGGGAACGACACGCTCGTGCCGCTGAACTTTGACCGAGCTCACCGGAAACCCGTGTCGAAATCGAAGTTTTCTGTAGCCTGCTAGAGGACAAGATTCGGGGGATAAACTGTTGGCATGAACAAGACAGCGTTCGAGCGCGTTCGAAACGTGCGCAGCCCGGCCTCCTCGCACCAATTTCCCTCCGCCGCCACGCAGGTGATTGATGTTTGGCGGCAACTCGACCCCCGTTGTAACCGCATGGTCAAGCTCAAGACCGAGGCCGTGCGTAGAAAACTGCTGGGCGAAATTAAGATGGAAACGCTCCAGATTCGCTTTGAGAACCGAGGAAACTTAAATTCCGGCATCATCCCCAGTCAGATCCTTGCCGTGAACTTGCGCAAGATCGACGAGTTGGCGACTCAGTATTACTCGATCTACGCTGAGGCTTGGGGACTGCGGGGTCATGAGAAGTCCGCGGCTTTGGTCAGAACCATTTACAGCCACGTTCTTCGCCCGCTGATTGCCGTCCGAAAAGCCTCGGTGGCTTATGACGCGCAAAGGTCATCTCTCGGAGCCGGCGGCATCGATAGTAGAGAGGCGCCGCCGATCGAGTCCTTCAATCGTTCAGCTGACCAACTATCCAGTGCCTGGGCTAAAAAGATAGAAATTGAAGCATTAGAACTTGAGGAGCGTGTCCGGTCACGACCAAAAAGCCAAGGGCGCGTTGCTTTGCCTCCGGAGGGTGTTGCTACGCCCACCCCCGACCTTGCCTTGCCCTGGATGTCCGGCCCGATGGAAAGCACTCCAGCCGTGTCCAGGCTTTCAAAGGGGGTGCGTGAAGGCAAGACGGTCGACGAGCTGTATTGCCATCTTAAGGGAGTGCGGAGTCTTTATCGGAATAAGGGGTGGACCGCCTCCCAAATCAGAAATTTCACGATGCTGGAGTTCGCGGTGTTGTGGGAGTGGATAGACAGGATTGATGCCCCGAACGCCAGGACGGCATTCACGGACGTCCGCGAATGGGATGACGGAGATGAATTCATCTTTCGCCAGATTGCGACGCTGTACCAACATGCCCCTCATTTGAGCAAGAAGCCGGGCTGGACCACCCTGCGCGACTGGCGCAAGGCCTTTCTTGGACACTTGCGACATAAAACTCCAGACGGACGAAAACCGCAGTTTTAGCTTTTCACCTCGAATCACACCATTTCACCCCCGATTTCTCACCTCGAACCACGCCACGAAAGTACTTGCGCCTCCTTCGACAATCGAATCAGCAGAGAAAGTGACTCGGAGCTCTCAGCCGTTGCCGAGGTTCCACGCTTCCCCCGCATTGTATGACTCACATTTTCGAAGGAGTTGTCGTTTGAGTCCTCTTCCACAAACCGAATGGCTCACTGCGGCGGAAGCCGCGAGCTACCTCAGAATCGAACCTCGGACGCTTCTCTTGTGGGCCCGACAAAGACGGATCAAGGGCTATGTTCTCTCGGGCACGGAGCGCATCACCTGGCGCTTTCGCGTCGAAGATTTAGACGCTACACTGTCTGCGCCGTCTGTTGCTCTCACGAAACGGAGGATTCAGTGAGACGACGGAACCGAAGTGGAAGTGTGGTACTCGATAAACGAATTAAGACGTGGAACTTTTTCTTCTGGGAGCAAGGCCAACGGCGCTCCCGGAAGATCGGCGCCATGAGCCAGTATCCGACGAAGGCATCCGCCTGGCGGGCTGCGAAACCGATGCGCGATGCCATCGAAAACCAAGTCAGCATCGACAACACGACGCCCACTGTAAACAAGCTGGTCGAACAGTACCGTGCAGAGAGGATGCCCAAGCGAGTGATGACGCGACAAGGCTACAACACATGGCTGAATCACTACATCATTCCGACCTGGGGCCACTGCAGTCTTCAGGAGCTACAGGCGCGTCCCGTTGACCTGTGGCTACAGTCGCTGAACCTTGCTCCCAAGAGCAAGGTTCACATTCGGGGCCTGGTCCGAGTTCTGTGGGACTTCGCCATGTGGCGCGGCGACGTGCCCTTGCAGCGGAATCCGATGGAGCTGGTCACGATCAAAGGCGCATCGAAACGCATACGCCAACCGCGCAGCCTCACTGTGGAAGAATTCCAGCAGCTTGCTCCGCAACTTGAAGGACCATTCCACACTATCGCGTTGGTCTGTGTATGTTTCGGCCTTCGTATCAGCGAATGCCTCGCTTTGCGCTGGTCGGATGTCGATTGGCTGAACGGTACACTGAATGTGGAACGCGGCATCGTGCATCAGGTCATCGATGACGTGAAGACGCCGGAGTCGCAGCGCTCAATGCACATCGACAACGGGATGCTGGATGTGCTCAAAACGTGGAAGCAGACCACTCAGTTCCGAGCCAGCGATGACTGGGTGTTTGCAAGCCCCGTCAAACTCGGGCGGTTACCAATCTCCTACGCGGGAGTCTGGCAGGCGCTTCGAAAAGCAGCGGTCAAGGCTGGCATCGGTCACATCAGTTCCCACACGTTCCGCCACACCCACCGATCATGGCTGGATGCGGTCGGTACTCCCATCGGCGTGCAGCAAAAGCTCATGCGCCATGCGGACATCAGAACGACGATGAACGTATACGGAACTGCGGCGACGGCTGACATGGCCGCAGCCAGTGGCAAAGTCACCGCGTTAGCCCTCAACGGCAGGTGAAAAAGCAGGTGCAGTCTGTAAGTAATTGAAACAGTGGCGGAGAGGGAGGGATTCGAACCCTCGATACAGGTGTTAGCCCGTATAACGGTTTAGCAAACCGCCGCCTTCAGCCTCTCGGCCACCTCTCCGGCGTGCGGACCTTCAGTTTATCACGGCGTGAATCGCTCGCGCTCCCCAGAGACACTTGCTTGGAAGCCGCGCCCTCGCGGCCCCTAATCGAACGCTGCGTGCGAGTGGCGGCGTTGCCCTGTCTCACGGTTGAATATGGTGCTCACTCAACGCGCACTCAGTTGTGATGCTTACGGATCGAGTTCCTTCCAACTGCAGGCAGAGGACATCGCCAAGGGCTGATGGCGATCGAATTATGAGGCCGTGTAGGATAAAGTTGGATCATCGATGGTTTTGCAACGCAAGTCTGGATTCTTGATGGTCGCGCTGGTTGTCCTGGGTTCTGCTGTGTCGTTCGGGCAGCCGCCGCAGCCCATCTCTGGCCCAGAACGCGATTCTTCAGCAGCCAGAGAACAAGATCCCAGCCGCCCTGGTTCATCCCAGCAAACACCTGGAAGCATCAAAGGAGCGATCGCCGACCCAAGCGGTGCGGTTATTGCCAATGCTTTGGTCCGGCTTCTTCGCGATAATGGGTCCCTGCTTCAAGAGGCGCGATCGGGGGACGACGGCCAATTTTCCTTTCCCGACGTTGCGCCCGGACCCTTCCGTCTCACTATTACCGCGGCAGGCTTTGCCACGCAGTTGTTCTCTGGTACGCTGCATCCGGGCGAGATTTATGTCGTACCGCAGAGCGCGTTGACGGTCGCGACCAGCGTCACCGACGTGGAAGTTGGCTTGTCCCAGACGGACGTGGCGGAAGAGCAGATCAGTATTGAAGAGAAGCAGCGTGTCTTTGGCGTACTGCCAAATTTTTACGTCAGCTATGTCCCCCATGCGGTTCCCCTTACTTCCAAGCAGAAATTCAAGCTGGCATGGAAGACCAGCATCGATCCGGTGACGCTCGCCCTGGTGGGGGTTGCCGCCGGAGTCGAGCAGGCGGAAAATCATTTCGCCGAATATGGGCAAGGGGCGCAGGGTTACGGAAAGCGATACGGTGCCGGCTATGCCGACACAGTCTCCGCCACCTTCATCGGAGGCGCCATACTGCCTTCGCTACTGAAACAGGATCCTCGGTATTTCTATAAAGGAACCGGAAGCGTGCGATCGCGGATTCTGTATGCGCTGGCCAACGCCGTCATCTGCAAAGGTGACAACGGACGCTGGCAGGCGAATTACTCAGGTATCCTTGGAAGCCTGGCCGCGGGCGGCATCTCCAATATTTACTATCCAAGACAGGATCGCAATGGAGCCGGATTGACTTTTGAAAACGCTGGCCTGGGGATTGGCGCGGGCGCCTTTTCGAATTTGTTACAGGAATTTGTTGTTCGGAAGTTGACCCCAAAAGCGAACAAGAAAACGCTTGCCGGACCGTAGCGCGCGTGGCTAGCGAATCTCGCGAGACCACGAAAACCGGTGTGTCAACACAATCTATGGCAAACGTCCATACCTGAGCGCTAAAAACATCAGCCGGTCCCCATATAACATGGAAAAGCCGCCCGGACCTCGGGCGGCTCCCTTGGTTGAGTTGATTTAGTTGGCGACGAAGCCGTGGTAGCTACCGCTCACGTCCACGTAATACCCCGCGATCATCCCCTTGCGATTGTTGCTCATCGGGAAAGTGCCCTGGCCCGAGCTTGCGCCTGCGCCCGGAGCATTGAGCGTCGTGATTCTTCCATAGGGCGAGCCTCGCAGGAAGCCGTGACTTGCCCCGTTCGCGTCGATGTAGTAACCCGCGAGTGCATTATGTCGGTTATTGGTCATCGGGAAGGTGCCTTGGTTCGCTTCTGTGCCAGCAAGCAATACATCGAAGGTCGTAATCAGGCCATCGGGATTGCGCACGAAGCCATGGGCGAGGTTGTTGCCGTCCACATAGTATCCGGTGATCGCGCCCCACTGGTCGACACTCATGGGTGCGGTGCCCTGTTTCGCCCCGGTGCCCGCGCCCAGGACGTCGAACGACGTAATGATGCCCTCAGGAGTGCGCAGAAAGCCATGCATCGCATTATTCGCGTCCACATAGTATCCCGTGATCGCGCCCAGAGGAGTCATGGCGGAGAAGGCCATGGGTTCGGTGCCCTGTCCGCGGCCTGACCCCGCTCCTGGAGCCTCAAAGGAGGTGAAGGTCCCGTTCGGTTCACGCACGAAGCCGTGATACACGCCGTGCTTATCCTGGTAGTAGCCCGCGATGGCTCCGAGGTTGTTGATATCGAGTGGCCATGTGCCCAGCCCCGCTCTTTTTCCTGCGCCCGGAGAATCAAATGTTGTAATCATGCCATCAGGCGTGCGCACGTAGCCGTGACATACCTGATGTTTATCTGCGTACCAGCCCGCAATCACTTCCTGCTCGTTGAGAGCATAGGCCCAAGTGCTAGCTGAGCCCACCGGGTCAAATTTGATGAATGTTCCAGTCGGCTTGCGGAGGAAGCCGTGGTACATTCCGCTTCCATCGATGTATTGTCCTACGATCGAGCCCAGGGGATTGACGCCGATGGCCCATGTGCCTTGTTGAGGTCCGGGCCCAGCGCCCGGCACGTTAAACGTGGTGAAGCTTTGCGCATACCCCTGAGCCGTAAACGCCAGGAACGCGAATACGGTCATGGCGGCGAATAAAGCCAGGCTTACGGATTTCTGGCGCGCTTCCATATTGACTTGCATAGCGTCCTCCTTTTTCACTCTAAGTCGATTTGAGTATTCGGGTATTTGCCCTGGGGAATGGACAACTCAACGCAACCGCGCTACACGGGAATGGGTCCCTTCGCCTCGGGGGGTGCTGCGTCTCAACTGGCGGGAACTGCTCTTCGGAGAGGCGATCCGTGATCATTCAACAACAGGTAGGTCTGTTCTGTCAGTGAGAATCGTCACGCATCGATGTGCGGTGATGGCCGCGCGCTGGGGAACCGGCAGGGCAAGTATCTGAATTGATCTGAAGAGTTGCCCTTGCATGAAACTTTTCGAACCCGTTTACCACTATAGAAAAGGAAGGCTGGGGCATGGGAGGCGACGATTAGAGGGTCGTCATCAAGTTGCTGGCTCTTCCACCAAAAACGCAAACGACGGAGTGGCTTATGGCAAAAATCATTGAGTTCTACGTGCCCAGCAGATTCACCAAAAAGGCAACGAAGTGGCTCTCGGCGGAAGAACGGGGCAAAGTGATACCGTTTGACTCACTACAAAAGCAGTCAGCCTGACGGAAGACCGGACGATGCTGTAGTGGTCGCACAATTTGTATGCAATCTCTTGAGGTGTGTTCTTAAGAGAGGAGTTCCCAGAATTATGAAATACCATTACCAATCTCACAGGCGAGACGTCCTGGCCCGGTTGTTTGCGGTGATCTGGAGTGCTGCGGTGGAAGCGATTTCTACACGATTCCTGCCTTTCTGCTTGGCCCGATAGAGAGCCTGGTCTGCGGCCTGAATCACTTGCTCCGGTTCGCGGTAGCGGGTGCTCGGCTCGGCCACGCCGATGCTAACGGTGACCGACAATGGTTCGGGCGACTGCAGACGACCAATGGCGGCAACTTTTTTCCGGGTGGGCCTTCTGCGGTCCGACAGACTTCCGCGGCGCTCGCCGCTTTTCTCGGAAGTTCTTTCCGCTCTTCGATCGGAACCGCGCACATGAAACGTAAAAGCCTCTATGGATCCACGCAGCGCTTCCAGGTGCTCGCAGGCGTCTTTGGCGGAAGTATTACGAAAAATGATTGCGAACTCTTCGCCCCCGCAGCGGAACGCCTGGCCATGGCCTCCGACGAGCGTTAGCCGCTTCGCGACCATGCAAAGCACCTGGTCGCCTACGTCGTGTCCGTAAGTGTCGTTGAACTTCTTGAAGCGGTCGATATCGACGATGGCGATGGCATATTGATGGTCGAGCGCCAGCAGGGACTCATTGAAAGCGCGACGTCCGCGAATCCCGGTGAGTTCGTCCTGATAGGCAAGCACGTAGGAAGTCTCGATCAGCGCGGCACCCAGAATTAGAGCGGCGGTCGCTACGTAGGCATCTGACACTTTGCCGAGCGGGCCAAACTGGAGCCACAGGAAGACACAGGCAACCGACCAAACATAGGCGGGCTCGATCGGCTTGCGAGTTTGAGAGAAACGCCAGAAAAAAACAGCGATGGCGGCCGTGGGACTCAACAAAATCCAAAACGGTATCGCCTTGGCGCCGGCTGTAGCCGAAAAAGAGCTTTCCGGACGGCACAGCAAGGCGAAGATCACCGATTCGAAAAAGAGCAGAGCAAAGCGGGGAACTATGCCCGCGACGATCAGGCCACGCTCCCGCATCTGCGCGAAGAATATGAAATTCAGAGGGATGAGCAGCGCAGCCAGTTCGACCGCCGTGCGACCTGAAGGCGTGGAAACGGATGCGGCCTGAAGCTGTCCGGCAGCAAAAAAATCGACCGCGCGATGCGCCAGCAGCAGAGTCAGCAGAGAGAACAGGATGCGGCTGGAATTGAAACGCCACGCCAAAAGCGATCCGCTGGTAAACACAGCTAAGTAGTAGAAGGCGAGCGAGGGCACGATTTCGACGAACCAAGATGTGTTGACAACAGTGGCTGCCAACGCCAACAACAGGCCGCCGGGAACGAGCCAGGCCTTCCAGGTTCTCGCGTTCACGGTTTCAGCATACGGCAGCTTGCATCGGGGCGCGATTGTGTTTCGTGGCACATGCGAGCTAGAGACCTGGAAATTTGCCCATGAAGATCAGCACAACATCCAGCGTGTCTGAGACCCCGTGCGCGATGATGGGCACGGAGAGATTCTTTCCGCTGCGGAGATACATCAGGCCCAGAAGAAATCCGGAGAAGCCTTCCTGGATAATGCCTGTCAATCCCTGGTAGGAATGAGCAAGTCCGAACGCGGCATGCACGACGACCAGGCTGCAGAACCAGGCGACGCGCGTTCTGTTGCCCAGGTCGGCGACACGATTCATCACATATCCCCGCCACACAAGCTCCTCTCCAAATGCGGCGAGTGTCCACGACAAAGCAATGGCGGCCAAGGTGTATTTGATATTTCCCGTGAGGATGCGAAAATCTTCCAGGTCCGGCGGCTTCCCCGTTAAACGCGTCAGGAACGGCTGAGTGATAAAGAGTTCGATTATCTCCAGAATGACTCCGCTGCCAACGCCGACCGCGATAGTAATCAGCCAGCTGCGATTGCGCGTGAACCCGACATCTCGCCATCTTAATTTTCTTAACCGCAGCGAAATCCACCCCAGAAGCAGCAAGTACGGTGTCTTGCTCACGTAAATCATGTGATGGGCGTCGGCAACAAAGATCAGAGCGACGATAGCTAATTCGACGATCGCCAGCCACTTGCTCTGGCGCCAGCCAGTTGTCGGTTCCAATGTCAGCGACAGATGCATTTCCTTTGCGCCATCCATGCCGCCCTCCTCTGAGTTCAATATGTTCCGAGCAGACTCGTTCTCCGCAAGCGGCGAATGCTCCACAGCCCAATGTGGCTGATAAGAAAGAAAAGACCAATTCCAATCTGCAGGCCGATCGGCACCATCCACCAGCCCAGCAACTCTCGACCTCCGAGTGGCACGGAACCAAATCCCAGTCGAAGGCTGATCTCGGAGTCCGCCCCACCCTGAATGAGCCACAAACCGGCGGTGAGCGGATGGATCGGCTTCAAAAGAGCACAGGCCACCAGTGATGCCGCCAAGAAATAGCCGAGAAGAGATCCAATCAGAACAATGAAACCAGCGAAACTAACGCTTGCCCATCGGAATAAGCTGCGTAGTATCAGCATGGGCGAACCGCCAGCCAGCGCCCGAGCCTGCAAGTCATCTGTCAGGTATTCACTCGCCAAATCCTCCGGCCTGCCCAAACGCTCTAAGACAGAGTCCACCGCCGCGGGAGTCATTTCACCGCGGCTGGCCGCCTTTTCGACAATATGGCTCCGCATCTCTTCCACGATGTCGTTTGCGTGTTCGACCGGCAGAGCGCGAAGACCAGCCCTCAGATCCTGCAGATACTTATTGATCTTTCTTTGCGCGGTTTGGAGGTCATCCATCGGTTACTCCTTTCGAAGCGGTCCGAGCAAACCATCGAGGTTTGCGGAAAAGGTGGACCAGAATTTCGCCATTTCCACGGCGCGCCGTTGTCCGCCAGCGGTCAACTTGTAGTACTTGCGCGGATGCCCGGCATCGGTCTCCACCCACTCCGAAGCGAGCCATCCTTCGGCTTTTAATCGGTTCAGCAAGGGATAAACGGTTCCTTCAGGCACGATGAGGGCGGAGTTTTCGGCCAACTGACGCAGGATCTCCAATCCGTAGGCTCTCCCCGGCCAAAGCACCGCAAGAATAGCCAGTTCCAGACAACCTTTGCGAACCTGAACTTCCCATTTGTCAGCCGGCTCCTGGTTTGCCTCGCGTGAATTCACTACCATAGAAATGCACTATACTATGCATTACACAGTATGTACAGAGAAACCAGAGCGTTCACAATTTCCAGGAATCATCTTTTTTATATTTCCGCGACATCGGCCGCTTCCGCTACTGCACCGGTAGCAAGCGGTGATAGTCTTCCTTTTTCAGCTTTCGCATCCATGGCTCGCGCATCGCATACCGAACGTCATTCCGGTTCCGAACTGGGCGCCGAAACAGGTTCCGAAATCCGCGTTGCAGTGGATACCGGCGGCACTTTCACGGACTGTGTGTGGGTGGAGGGTCGCGAGCTCAACACGTTAAAGGTGTTCTCGACGCCCGATGATCCTTCGCGTGCGATAGCCGAAGCACTGCGGAAGATCAGTGAAGCATCGAAGAAGTCTCGCTCCGTACCCTCCTTTACTCTGCTTCACGGCACTACCGTTGGCACAAACGCCCTGCTGCAGAGGAAAGGAGCGCGGGTCGCGCTGATCACGACATCGGGACTTGAAGATGTGATCGAGATTGGACGACAGGCGCGTCCTCGCCTGTACGATTTTTTCTTCGATCGCCTCGCACCGCTGGTTCCCCGCGAACTGAGACTTGGGATCAAGGAAAGGACCGATGCCAAGGGCAAGGTTTTAGAGCAGCCCTCGGATGCCGAGCTGGCGCAACTGCGTAAAGCGCTGCGCAGAGCCGATCCCGAGGCTATCGCCATTTCTCTGCTTTTCTCGTTCACGAATCCGAAGAACGAAGCCGCCGTAGCTGCCGCCGTTGCGGATCTGGGCAAACCGCTATCGATGTCGTATCGAATTCTGCCGGAGTTCCGCGAATACGAACGCACCAGCACGGTTGTGGTCAATGCGTATTTACAACCGCTGATGAAGAGCTACATGGAAAAATTGTCGGCGCGCGTACGGACTGCGGCACGTGACTTCTCTACTGAACTGGCAGGTGGCAAAAAGCGTAGCGGCCAGCGCAGCCATAGTTCCCGCATTTTTGTTATGCAGTCGAGCGGCGGGATCACGGCGTTGGCGTCGGCGTCCCGGGAACCCGTGCGAACGGTTTTGTCTGGCCCGGCAGGTGGGTTGGTCGGAGCGGCGGCGTTGGCGGCCCGGAGCGGATTGCGCAAGATTCTTTCCTTCGACATGGGAGGAACGTCGACCGACGTTGCGGCGGTGCAGGGCGAGATTCGAACTGGCGGCCAATCGGAGGTGGCCGGACTGGCCCTAGGAGTTCCGATGCTCGAGATTCACACGGTGGGGGCCGGAGGAGGATCGCTGGCTCGTTTCGATGCCGGCGGTGCCCTCCGCGTGGGGCCGCAATCGGCAGGGGCCGATCCTGGGCCGATCTGCTATGGTCGCGGGATTGAGCCGACAGTGACCGATGCAAATCTGCTGATGGGACGGCTTCGTCCAGACCGTTTTCTGGGGGGCGAGTTTACGCTCGATGGCGAACGGGCGCGGCGGATTAGCTCGGAGTGGCTTAAGAAACAAGGGTCGCATTTAAGCGTCGAGCAATTTGCGGCCGGGGTGGTTCGCGTGGTGAATGCAAACATGGAAAGGGCCTTGCGAGTCGTATCCATCGAGCGCGGCTATGATCCCAGGGAGTTTGCGCTGGTGGCATTTGGCGGCGCGGGAGGTTTGCATGCCTGCGAACTGGCCGAGGCGCTGGCGGTTCCGATGGTCATGATTCCGGCACGCCCCGGGGCGCTTTCGGCTTATGGAATTTTGGTCAGCGACGTGGTCCGAGACTATTCGCGTACGGTCCTATCACGGTTTGCGGGAGATTCCGCTCCGGCGATGCCGTCGACGGCAGCGCCTACATCTCGGCAAGCGGTCTCGCACGCAGGACCGGAGAAGGAATTTCGCAAGCTGGAGGCAACGGCAGAGAAGGAATTTCGGGCGGAACAGTGGCGCGGCAAGCTTCGATTCGAAAGAAGTCTGGACCTGCGGTATTGCGGTCAGGGGTACGAACTCAATCTTCCGGTAGCAGCGAACGCGGGTGCCCGCTCCGTCAGGGCGCAATTTCACAAAGAACATCAGCGGCGCTACGGGTACCATCACGCGGCGCGTGAGATTGAACTGGTTACGCTGCGTCTGCGCGCTCGCTTGCGGATGCCGCAAACCTCGCCACCGCGGAAGGTCGTTCAGTTGCGGGCGCGGACATCGCGCGTTCCGGCGGTGGAACTTGCGCAGGTATTTTTCCCAGACAGAGTGGTGGATACGCCCGTGTTTGAACGCAAAAACCTCGTCCCCGGGCAGCGGATGAGGGGACCGGCTGTGATCACGGAATACAGCGCGACCACGGTAATTCCACTGGGAAAGTTTTTCTGGGTGGATGAAGCGGAGAATCTGATGATAGAAATCACTCGACAAGGCCGGCGCTAAGGCTTTACTGAATCGACGTCACTCTTCCTCGACGTCTTTCTTCTCTTCGATCGCCATGTCCTTGAACTCGCTCGCCTCGAAAACGTCGCCACACTCTTTGCATTCCACATATTCTGACTCTTCGTCGCGGGAGACGATCTGTACCTGAGGATGCTTACACTGTTCGGGAGCGACTTTTTTCTGCGGGGACTGCGACGGCTGAGGCGTCATAAACCTGCTGACTGTTGGATCTCGAAGGGAATGGTCGTTTTCCCCGAATTTTCGATATTTTGCTGCGGTTAGCCGCAGATGTCAAGTCTTATCCAACGCCTCATCCAGCACCTGCCCGAATCCAGGAGCGGACGGTACACATAGTGGTCAGATAATAATGCAGGTTGTGGACGGTATTCAGAACCTGCGCCAGAAGTTCGTTCGAAGCATAAAGATGGCGCAGATAGGCCCGTGAGTAGCGCTGGCAGACGCGGCAATCGCAAGCGGGGTCGAGCGGGCTTTCGTCCTGCGCGTATCGCGCCTGCTTGATCGACACTTTACCCTCGGACGTAAACAACAATCCATGACGGGCCGCGCGCGTGGGAAGAACGCAATCCATCATGTCGATGCCCGCTTGCGCATACTGCGCGATTTCCTCGGGAGTGCCGACACCCATTAGGTAACGGGGCTTGTCGCCTGGCAGGTGCTCAAGCGTGGACAGCACGATGTCGCGTGTAAGTTCGCGCGGCTCACCCACACTCAGTCCGCCAATGGCGTACCCGGGAAAGCCGATTTCAATCGTGCGCTCGGCAGATTCTTTGCGCAGATCGGCGTTCATTCCTCCCTGGACAATCCCGAACAACGCTTGCGTCTGCCCAGTTCGTGTGGGGACGGCCGGCCTCGGCCGTCCAGCGGAGCGAAGCTCCGCAGACTCCGCGGCCCAAGGCACCTCGTGCTTATGCGCTTCGAAATAATCCTTGCAGCGCTGACCCCAACGAAGCGTAAGTTCCATCGATTCACGCGCACGTGCGCCATCGGCCGGATACTCAGTGCATTCATCAAAGGCCATGATGATATCTGCACCCAAGCCGATCTGAATCTCCATGGACTTTTCAGGACTCAGAAAATGAGGAGAGCCATCGAGGTGCGAACGAAACGCCGCGCCTTCTTCGCTGACCTTACGCAATTCGGTCAAGCTGAAAACCTGGAAGCCGCCCGAGTCTGTAAGAATGGCTCGATCCCACGACATGAACCGATGCAGACCGCCCATTTTTCGAACGGTCTCTACGCCCGGACGCAAATAAAGATGATAAGTATTGCCCAGCAGAATCTGAACGCCCAGTTCTTCGAGCACATCCTGCGAAACACCCTTTACGGAACCGAGCGTTCCCACCGGCATGAATACGGGCGTCTCGACTTCTCCGTGCGGAGTGATGAGCTTGCCCGCCCGGGCGGCCCCTCGCGTAGCTTCAATCTGAAGTTGGATGGACACTGCAGAGGATTCTATATGGATTGCAGAAGTAAGAGGTCAGATTGCAGAAGTGAAACCCGACATAATGAGCGCCGCCGCCTGCTAACAACAGTCATCTGTTCCGCAGAAGTACAATTGCGTGACGGTTGTACTCCAAGATGAAACTTCGCGCACAGAACTACGTGCTTGGCTTCGCAGCACTGGTGTGTTTCGCTGACGCTATTGTTGCTCCTAGAGAGAGTGACCCCGGGCCAGCGTTAACTGCGGTCATGGGAATCTTGTTGGTTCGCAGAGCAGTCATCATCACGCCCCAGCCCACGGTTGTCATTGTCACCGGATGTGTACTGGGCGGACTCGCTGTGACGGGAAATCATGCACTTGTGAACATAAACAACTGGGTCTGGGTCGCGCTGGTGCTCATCGCGGGGGTTTGCTATGCCCTCTGGGAAAGAATCGAAAAACTCTGGAGCTAGATCAGTTGACGTTATATCGCAACTACACCCGCAATCAGCTCACCAGTAGAGATTCGTTCGGCGGTTTTACTTCTGCAATCTGACTTCTGCAATCTGCAATCCAACCACACCGACTACTTCGAATACAAATTCTTGACCACTTCTCCGCCCTTCATTACGAACTTCACCCGCTCGAGAGTAGTGACATCCGCCAGCGGATCGCCATCCACCGCCACAATATCCGCCCACTTCCCCGGCTCAATCGTCCCGACCTTGTCCGACCACCCCAACAGGTCCGCATCGTTAATCGTCGCCGTCTGGATCGCCTGCAGCGGCGTCATCCCCAGCTTCACGTACACCGCAAACTCGTGTGCATTGAGCCCATGCGGATAAACCGCCGCATCCGTCCCGAAACCAATCTTCACTCCCGCCTCAAACGCCTTCTTAACGTTTGTCTTGCCGAATTCGGACACCAGTTCCATCTTCTTTTTCATGAAGTCCGGAAGATTCGCCTCCGCCGCGTGTTCCCGCTGCCAGTCAACCAGGTAAAGAGTGGGTACGAGATACGTGCCATTTTTCTTCAGCGTAGCAATGGCCTCATCGTTCATCAGATGTCCGTGCTCGACGGAATCCACGCCCGCTTCCGACGACCAGATTACGCCTTGCGCTCCGTGGGCGTGAGCCGCGACCTTGCGTCCCAAACGGTGGGCGTCGGCCACAATCGCCTTCATCTCCTCGAGGGTAAATTGCGCCGCGTTAGGATCGTCGCCTTTGGAGAGAACTCCTCCCGTCGCGCAAATCTTGATCAGGTCCGCTCCATACTTGATGACTTCGCGCGTCTTGTGCTGCACCGCTTCGACGCCATCGGCTACTCCCGGATAAGTCTCGTGATACTCAAAGGGCAACAGATCGTTGTCGCAGTGTCCTCCCGTAATGCTCAGCGGCGGCCCGCTCACCAGCATGCGCGGCCCCGGTACGTCGCCCGCGTTGATGGCATCGCGCAACGCCACATCGGCATAGCTAAACGCGCCGACATTTCGAACCGTGGTAAATCCCGCATCGAGGGTCACCCGCGCGTTATGCGCGCCGATTAGGGCCTGCCCCGGAACCGAAATCGCCAGCATCGAGTAGCCGAAATTCGGATTCATGGTCAGGTGTGTATGGGCGTCGATCAATCCCGGCAGCACGGTGGCGTTCGGGAGGTCGATGACCTGCGCTCCCGCTGGAATCTTGCTGTCCGGGCCAACGCTCACAATCTTGTCGTCTTGAATCAAAATGGTCTGGTCGGATAACGTCTTGCCGGTTTTCACGTCCAGCAGATGCCCGGCGTGAATGACGACGGTCTTCGGGGCGGTCGCGGCTGGCTGCGCCTCTAACAAATTGCTTGAAAAAAGCGCGAAGCCGAACAGCACAATTGCGAACGTAAACGCACCAACCCTGAGCTTCATTCCGATCTCCCCGTGGGAATTGAGTCTTGGCGGACAACATTACAACTAAGGGACGGAAAGGGCAACCGATTCGAATTGCGGCAGCCAGTCAACTCTCAGATTCCAAAAAATTCCGCTAAGAGCCCAGCGATATTAAACTATCTTGGGGTACAGAAAAGTTAAGCCGTAACACTGACCGCTACCCCTCGGCGAATGCCTCATATGTTGAAATCTCGTGGTAGAACGGAACCGGTGCGGCTCGGTGACTTTGTCGCGGTCAAACGGCGCAAGTCGGTTCCGCATGAATTCGTCCTCGACGCGCTCGCATCGCTGTCGCCACGAACCCGCTCCATGTTCGGCTGCGTCGCCGTTTATGTCGCCGACAAGATCGTCCTGATTCTCAGGGACAAAGACAAAGCCGGAGAAGTGGATAACGGTGTCTGGCTTGCCACCACCGAAGAGCACCACCAGAGTCTGCGGCGAGACTTCCCGAAAATGCGCTCCATCAAAGTGCTGGGGAAAAAAGTGACGGGATGGCAAGTACTACCGGCCGGTGCGACGGATTTCGAGGAGTCGGCGCTCCGCGCATGCGAACTGGTTCTCGCGAGAGATCCGCGAATTGGTAAGGTGCCGGCGGCGCGGCGCGCGAAGACACCAAAAAAGACGGCTAAACCATCAGGGCGTTAAACCTCACACCAGACTTCGCGCCGGACGTCCCCTTATGTTGCCTAGCGGAAGATGCCCGAGATATCGAGCGGAAATTCGACGATTGTCATCCCGGCATTTCCGCGATCCAGATCCTCATCCTTGGCAAGAAACGCGTAACGCTGCCGCAGGTCTTGGGAGGCCGCGTCGAAGATGCTCCAGTTTTCTCCCGGCACCACTCGGAGCACTTTGCCCGCACGCTGCCACTCAGCCATCTGTTCGCGGATTGCGGTACGGATCGCGCCGCCTTTCCCCGTAGACCCATAGCCGTGAATGATTTTCACCACCGGGCCGACCGCTCCGCGAGGCGCGTATAACGACTCCAGCAAGCGCTGCTTTGCCTGCTCGACGGTGGGCATGCCCGCCTTGAGATTGAGCACGATCAACTTTGTTTGTGAAGCCGCCGCCATACTTGTATTCTACGAGCCGCTGCCACATCCAATAAATCTGGTGTTTATCATCGGAATTAGTTGGTTGTCATCGGAACGAAGTGAGGGATTTGTTGTTCGCCGCAAGATGCAGGTCCCTCACTTCGTTCGGAATCACAAAACCTCTGAGTCTAATGACGGATAATCCCGACAACCCGGCGCCCAACGGAGTCCGAACCATTGCCGCTCTATTCGCTTTCTGCGCTATTTATCTGGGGATCGTGGGTGGACTCATGCTGTTGCGGCCGGGAACGATCTCGATGGCGGCAGGCGCGCCCCTCTTGTTCGGCCTGGAATTGGCAGGCCCGTACATGTTCCTGCTCATGGCCGTCATCGGAGCTGGCGTCGCTTGGGGCCTCATGGAACTCAATAACATCGTCCGCCACGCGGCCTTGCTCATTGCCATCACCGGAATCGTAATGCTCGCGCCTTCCGTGTCAGCCGCAACCATCGCTGCCCCGAAATTGCTAGTTTCCGGAGGCATGGGAGTCATCGTGCGCGTAATCGTGGCCTGGTACTTGTCGCGCAGAGAAGTGGCGGACGCGTTTCACCGGCCCCGAGGAACCTCTGATTAAGGGTCTGGCACCCCGTGTACCCCGTCGTTCACGCCTTCAGCCGACACTGAATCGTGGTCTCCCCAAGCGTTCCGCCAAATGATTGCGTTCCATGAGATCTTGACAGCAACGACGAATAGCGACGCCGAGAACGTCGGGCGTAGCAGACGCGACCGCCCGTAAGTTGTTGTAAATTGAAAACCGGAATTGCGTCGCTCGAAGCTTCGTATCTTATACTCAGGCTTGCAGTTTACTCAATGTAGAATACGTGTTTGTACGTACATAAATATCCGCATAACGTTTCACGTGAAACATTTTCTGCGTACAAGCAAAAGTTGGCCCTGCACGCCCCCCCCGGTCGCATGAAATGCCTACTTCCTGGCCCGCGCCGCCACTTTCTCTCCCACCCGCTCGCTCACCTTAAACGTCATCTTCCCGACTTTTTTGTCGGCATCCACGATCACGTGATCGCCGTGCAAGACTGCGCCGTCGAGGATCTTCAGCGCCAGCGGATCCTGGACCAGCTTCTGAATGGCCCGCTTCAACGGACGCGCTCCAAAGTTTGGATCGTAGCCCTCGGTGAAGAGCAACTCCTTGGCAGCGTCGGTGAGTTCCAAAGAAATCTTGCGATCGGCCAACAGCCCGCGCAGATCTTCGAGGCGCAGATCGACAATCTTTACCAACTGTTCCTTCCCGAGCGGCCGGAAGATGATGATGTCATCCACGCGGTTCAGGAACTCGGGCTTGAAATGTCCGTGCAACGTATCCAGTACTTGTTTCGAAGCCTCTTCGAAGGCTGCTGCGGTGCGAATGCTCTCCGCTTGCAGGTACGCCGACCCCAGATTCGAGGTCATGATGATGACCGTGTTCTTGAAATCCACCTTGCGCCCTTTGCCGTCGGTCAAGCGCCCGTCGTCCATGATTTGCAGCAGGATGTTGAACACATCAGGGTGCGCCTTTTCAATTTCATCGAAGAGCACGACCGCGTAGGGATGCCGCCGCACTGCCTCGGTAAGTTGTCCTCCTTCTTCGTAGCCGACATATCCCGGAGGCGCGCCGATCAGACGCGAAACGGCATGCTTCTCCATGTATTCCGACATGTCGATGCGCACCATCGCTCGCTCGTCGTCGAAAAGAAACTCAGCCAATGCTCGGGCCAGTTCGGTTTTACCGACGCCCGTTGGCCCCAGGAAAATGAACGAACCGATCGGTCGTTTCGGATCGCTCAGGCCCGCGCGCGAACGGCGGATGGCATTGGCCACACGCTCGAGTGCCTCGTCCTGCCCGATCACGCGCAACCGCAGCCGATCTTCCATGTTGATGAGCTTCTTGACTTCGCCTTCCAGCATTTTCGAGACGGGGATTCCGGTCCACTTCGAAATGATGCGCGCAACATCTTCTTCGTCTACTTCTTCTTTCAACATGCGATGCCCCGCCTTGCCGTCGATCTGCGCGGTCACCCTATTCAATTCGTCCTCAGTCTGGCGAATCAGCCCATAGCGAATCTGCGCCACGCGCTCGAGATTTCCTTTGCGCTCCTCGGCTGATTCTTCGATCCTGAGCTGCTCCAGTTTTTCTTTGAGAGCGCGAGCGCGCCCGATGACGTCTTTTTCCTGCTTCCACTTTGCTTTGAGCGCGTTCGATTGCTCGCGAATGCCCGCCAGTTCTTTCTCTACGTGGGCGAGTCGTTCCTTCGAATTCGGGTCATCCTCCTTGCGCAGCGCTTGCTTCTCGATTTCAAGCTGCGTGGCCCGCCGTTCCAGCTGATCGATCTCCGTGGGCATGGAATCGATCTGGATGCGCAGCGAAGATGCAGCCTCGTCGATCAAATCGATGGCTTTATCGGGCAGAAAACGGTCGGAGATGTAGCGATGCGATAACGTGGCGGCGGCCACGATCGCCGAGTCTTTAATGCGGACGCCATGATGTACCTCATATTTTTCCTTGAGTCCACGCAGAATCGCAATGGTGTCCTCGACGTTCGGCTCGCCCACAAAAACAATCTGAAAGCGGCGTTCGAGCGCCGCATCTTTTTCGATGTACTTGCGATATTCATTGAGCGTGGTCGCGCCAATGGCGCGCAACTCGCCGCGCGCCAGCGCCGGCTTCAGCATGTTGGAGGCGTCGATCGCGCCCTCGGCTGCGCCCGCTCCCACCAGCGTATGCAACTCGTCGATGAACAGAATGATCTGGCCCTGTGAGTCCTCGATTTCTTTCAGGACGGCCTTCAGGCGGTCTTCAAACTCACCGCGATACTTCGCGCCCGCCAGCATCGCTCCCAGATCGAGCGAGATGACACGCTTGTTTTTCAGAGCCTCGGGCACGTCGCCCGAGATGATACGTTGCGCCAGCCCCTCGACAATGGCCGTCTTCCCTACGCCCGGCTCGCCGATCAGCACGGGATTATTTTTCGTGCGCCGCGAGAGCACCTGCACCACGCGCCGAATTTCTTCGTCGCGGCCAATGACGGGATCGAGCTTCCCGCGCCGCGCTTGTTCGTTCAGGTCGCGGGCATAACGTTCCAGCGCCTGGTATTTCCCCTCGGGATTCTGATCGGTGATACGTTGCGATCCGCGAACCGCAGTGAGCGCCTTCAAGATGGCGTCGTGCGTGGCGCCGTGGCGAACGAGCAATTCCCGCGCCGGATCGCGCTTCAGATCGGTCAGTGCCAACAGCATGTGCTCGGTGGAGACGTATTCGTCTTTGAAGCCATCCGCCTCTTTGAAAGACTTCTCCAACAACTGATTCACCTGAGACGACATGGAAGGCTGCTGCGCCCCGCCGCTGCCCGAGACTTTCGGCAGCTTCTCGATTTCTTTGTAGACGTCGCTGAGCACGGCTTGCGGGCCAATCCCGATCTTTTCGAGAACGGGCGCAACGATGCCTTCCTTATCCTCAACCAGAGCCGCCAGCAAATGGAGGGGCGCCAGCTCTGAATTCCCATGCTCGGAAGCAAGCTCATTCGCGCGCTGGACGGCTTCCTGCGCCTTAACTGTGAATTTGTCCCAACGGATTGCCATGACGGAACTCCATTTTGTAATTTTGTAATCGGGTAACTTGAAAACCGCGTCCATCTAACGCTTAAAATCTACCGGACGCTCAATCTACAAAATTATCCGATTACGAAATTGCAAAAGTAACGGGAGGCGCATTACGTCCGCCTCCCGCCAAGTTTACCGCGATTTGAGTTTCGCCTATGCGGCTTTGCCGGCGGCCTTCGGTTCTTTGCCTTCCAGGGTCTTCTGGCTGCCCTGCTTCTCGCTAGAAACGTTGACCTTGATCTGCTTTGGCTTGGCTTCGGCTTTCTTCGCCAGCTTGATCTTCAACACGCCCTTATCATAGTCAGCCTGGACGGTGTCGTGGTCGACCGTGTTGGGCAGCGTGAAGGTGCGGGTGAAGCTGCCGTACTGCCGCTCCACGCGGCGGAAGTTCTCTTCTTTCTCTTCGTTCTCGAACTTGCGCTCACCGTGCACCGTCAGCGTGTTGTTCTCAATGCGGACATCGATGTCTTTCTCGTCGATTCCCGGCACTTCGATCTTCAAGGTGACGTTGTGCTCGTCTTCGTAGACATCCACGGGCGGAGCGAATGCGGTCGAGGTTAAAGCTTGATCCTGTCCTTCCGGTCCATACGAATCGCGGAACAACCGGTTCATACGGTCCTGGATGGTGACGAACTCACGGAAAGGATCCCAACGGGTTAGCAAAGTCATAACAAAATCCTCCTACTGGAAATTCATTTGGAGAACCTCTCAGAGGCTCCCGAGTTAAAATCAGTATGGGACGATAATAAAATCTTAGTGTGTTATTGTCAAGTATTTAAATTATTTCTATTTTCAATTACTTACAGTCATTATCAGACACTGCAAGTAGCCCGTTTCCGGCGCATTCAGCAAGATTGGGTGATCTTTGGCGGCTCCCCGGCTCTCGATCAGGCGCAAGTCTTTGTGGGCGTCGCGGGCGGCAGCCGACACCACATCCATGAAATCCGCTGCGCTAACGTGGAAGGAACAGGAGCAACTGATCAGGATGCCTCCCGGACGCAGCATTTTCATGGCGCGCAGGTTGAGTTCTTTGTAACCGCCCAGAGCCTTCTCAAGATCGCGCTTGGTTTTGGCAAAGGCTGGGGGATCGAGAACGATGGTGTCGTAGCGCCGATTCGCTGCGGAGTACTCCCGCAAGAGATCGAACGCGTTGGCCTCAATCCATTCCAGTTCGCGGCCATTGAGCGTGGCGTTCTTCTCGGCCATCTCCAGCGCCGGACGCGAACTGTCCACCCCCGTTACGCTCGAACATTTCCCGCCCGAGCCTAAAGCCAGGTGCAGCGCGAAACCTCCCTGATAACAAAACGTGTCGAGCGCTTCTCCATGCGCGTAGCGGGCGGCGGCAGCGTAATTTTCGCGTTGATCGAGAAAGGCTCCCGTCTTCTGGCCTTCGAACGCTTCGTAGTGAAATCGAATTCCGTTCATGCTGACTTCGGTAGCGCTTTTCTCTCCCCATCGCAGTCCGGAATCAAGCGGCGGTAGTTGCTCAAGCTCTCGGATGCGCGGCTCGACGCGTTCGACGATTCCCGCGGGCTGCAACTCTTCCCGCAGCGTCTTGAGAATGGCTTCGCGCGAGGGCGCGGAGTCCATCGCCTGAGTAAGAATCTGCAGCGACACCACGTCGTTATAACGATCGACAATCAGCCCCGGAAGAAAATCCGCCTCGCTAAAAACGACGCGGTACGCGTCGGCATTCGCGACAACATCCTTGCGGTAGGCCACAGCCGCGCGAATGCGCTCGGCGATCAAGGCAGGCAAATCGGCAACCGAGCCATGAGAAATCATGCGAATCGCGATCTGCGACGACGAACTATAAAGCGCCGTCCCCAGAAATTTCCCGCGCCCGTCGAGCACCCGCACCACCGCACCGGGCGGAATATCCTCCGCTCCCACAACATCCGACCGATACACCCAAGGATGCCGCGCCAGCAGCCGCGTAGTTCCACGAACAGAAAGTTTTACAGAAGGCTCCGCATGGCGAGTGGAAGAGGCAGTCTTTTTCGGCATGAATAGATGTTATCGCGTAGCGAGAGTCACGTGTGGTGGCGGGGCTTTCCCCCGGCTTTCGCAAGTCGAGGTGCCTCAACGTAACGGAGCACGTCTTCTACGAATTGTGAGCGCTATGGCAATCCTCCAAGGATGGAGGAGATATCGCCGCGATCCAGAAGGCGCAGAGGAGCCGTCTGCACGAAATCAACATCCCTATGGAACGGAGATCAGCGTTCACTGTTGAACCTATCTGAGGACGATATTTCTGAGCCAGAGCCAGACAACGAACCCAAGTAAGTCAGCGCGTAAGTCGGACGCCTGTCGGAAACAGGCGATTGCGTTACGAACATGAGAGCGTCGGAGACTCTCCCCGACTCAATCCTCAAACGGAAACGACAAGCGCCCGCCGCCCCCGCCGTCCTAACTCTCCCACACTCGCCCCCACTCCCACACTCGCTGTCACCGCTCCCGTCATCACCTTCTGCCACGCCGCCTGGAACTGCTCCATCTCCGCCGCTGTCCCCACCGTGATCCGCACGTGCGTTGGCCATACCGGCCAATTGCGCCCGATAAACACATTTTGTTTGGCCATAGCGTCAATCGCATCTTTCGCCGGACGTTTCGCGTCGACCATAAAGCAGTTCGATTGTGAAGGAATGTACGAATATCCATTACGGTCAAGCCAGGCAAACACATCGCCCCGGATGCGTGCGTTGATGCCCTTACGCTCCGCCACCACTTGCGCACCTTTCAAACTGGCCGAAGCCGCAACCATCGCCGTGATCGGCATGAAGTTCCAGCCGCCGTAGTCGTTGATTTTCTCTAACAGATCGGTGCGCCCAAATACGGCGCCGCAGCGCAACCCCGCCATTCCATAGATTTTCGAAAAGGTGCGCAGCAGCAGCACGTCTTTGCCGGCGCGCACCAGATTCATCGCCGATTCGGCGTCGGAAAAATGAATGTAGGCTTCATCCACCAGCACGACTGATCCCTTGGGCTTGTTTTCGACCAGGTACTCGATCTCGGAATGGCTGGTGAGCGTGCCTGTGGGATTGTTCGGATTACAGACATAGAACACGCCCGCGCCGGGGTCCGCAGCCAGCATCGCCTTCACGTCATGTGCGTAGGTCTTGGTCAAGGGAACCTTCACCACTTTCGCACCGATCGCATTGGCCGCATGCATTCCGGCTTCGTAGCCTGGATCGGCCGTCACATAGCTGCGCTGCGCGGAAGTGAATGCAGCCACGGTGTGATGCAGAGGCTCGCTCGACCCGGCATAGACCCGGACCTGCTCAAGCTTCAGCCCTTCCATGTCGGCCAACGTCTTGGTCAGGTCGTCGGTGAGGATGTCGGAATAGCGGCCACCCTGCGGGATCATGGCAACGGCAGCCTCACGCGCGGCTGCGCATGGCCCCAGCGGGTTCTCGTTCGCGTCAATTCGGATCGCGTCTTTCGGAAAGTTGTGCACGCGGGCGCGAGCCAGCATTGGCTCCGTAACGATGCGCAAGGCCAAAGCCGCCGATGCCGCGGCAGACAGGCTGAGAAACGAACGGCGAGACGGGGAAGGAATGCAGGAATTGCTTTCTTGGCGGCGGTCCATTGGTGACCTCGTGTCGCCATATTACCCCAGTCCTGTCCTGGATACGGCTGAAAATACGATCTGGCCGTGCGAAATAAACGCTGGATTTTGAGCGTGATGGCAGCCGATTCTTGTGATAGTCTTCCGCTTCTCGACCAACGGCCGAGAAAAGTAACGCGGATTTGTTTTCCCAGGAGGCCCTTCGTGAAGCGCTCACTCGTAGCACTATTGACTCTGGTTTGCACGGCATTTGCCATTGCCGTGTTTCTCCCTGCCGCCAAGATCGTTCAGGCCGGCAATACAGCCGCCGCCAGCCCTGAAAAAGGCGACGATCTTGATAAGGCCGAAGCTTATTGTGTGAGCAAGGGCGGCGAGGTCGATGTTCGCGAACCCTACTACAACACGAATGCTGACCCGCAAGATTGGTTTCGTCTCTCCGGCGATCGCGGATTTTGCAAATTCACCTCGAAAAAAGACGGCTCGCGGATTTACGTGTTGCTCTCGACGCTCTATACCGATCAGCCCTCACTGGCCGCGCTGGCCTACTATGCGGAGGTTCCGTTGAGTGGCAGCTGCAATGGCAATCCGGCCTCCTGCTACTGCTCGCAGATCGGCGGCACCGACCTTTTCGGAGGCATCAACGCGAGTGGTGGAGGTTGGGTGAAGAAGTCGGATCCGATCGACACGGTACTCGAAGCCTGCATCTTTCCGGATTTGTCTTCCATCGATTCGTGGGGATTGACGTATCACCAGGCGGGAATCATCCGCGGCAAAAATCTGGACAAAGTGTTGCGCTACGCCAACCCCTACGGCGCAAAATAGGAACCCATTTGCAAGCGGAGGAAGGTTCGATTCACTTTGAGTAGGGCGGTGAGGCGCTTGGCGCCGCCGTGGAACGGGCCTTCCGGTTTTCAGTGCACCGCAGGCTGTTCCGCGGCGGAGGGGTGCTTGGAAGTACTCTTGTGCTCGCGCCGGATGGCGAGCAAGTCTTTTTGCAGCAGATCAAGAACATTCGACGGAATCTCCGAGCCCCACTCGTCGATTTCCGTTTCATCCCAGTGCCCGTTGAGGCGGAGGGCGGAGTCGGTCAAATCCTCCGGAAAAGCCTGGCGATAATTTCCTTCGCGTTGCAGTATCTCGCCGAACTGGCGTCCGGTATGCAATTCATAGATCCGCCGCGTTGAATTTCCTCCGTTATTGATAAAGGCGAGCAACACTTCGCCTTCCTCGCCGAAGTCGGGACGATAAAACCAAGCCTGCGGCGAATCAGCTTTCGGTCGCGCGCGTTTTCTGCCGGTGACGGTGACGACGGGCTGTTCCGGCTTCACTTCATTCGCGGGATTGAAGTAATAGACCCTGGAACATGCTTCGCACACCATGACTTTCTCGCCGTTCTTCACTTCATTGTAGGTCTGCGGGCGCAGCATCACCTGGCAGCCCATGCACTTGTGGTCGCGGACTTCCGCCAAGCCTGTGCCTCGTAATTTCGCAACGCGCTCATACTGCCGCAAGATATCTTCGGAAATTCCTTGTCGCAGGGCATCGCGCTTGCTGGTCCATTCGGAGAGCTTTGCCTGATCTTCGGCGGTGACCTTGCGGGCTTCTTCCTTTTCCTTTTCGATCTGGGCCGTCTCCGCCTTGAGGTCAGCTTCGGCGGCTTTGACATCCTTGTCACGCGCGTCGACGTTGACCATCACTTCCAGGATGCGGTCTTCGTTGAGGCGGATCTCCTGTTCAGCAAACTGAATCTCGTGCTGGAGCGCTTTGTATTGATCGTTGGTTTTAACGTCGAGGGATTGGTCGCGATACTTGGAAATTTTGCCTTGCAGGTCTTTAATGTTAGCTTCAAACTTCTTGCGGTTGGCGTCGTCACTTTTAGCTGCAGCCCGCACCTTTTCCAGATGCGCCTTGGTTCCCGCCAGTTTTTGTTCGATCACCGCCACGCGTTTGGGCAGCGCGGCAACCTCGTCCCGCAGTTTGCGGATCTCTTTATCCGCGACCTGCAACTCCAGCAATTTTTCGATATCAGGAAGCATCGGCCCCGTGCATCACAGTAACGATTCTAGCACGCAAGTGCGGCGGCTCGATTTGTGGTAGCCTGCGAAGTTTGGTCCGAGAACTCGAAGGAGGCCAGCCTTGAAGCTGCCCAGTCTCACGATCTTATTGTTCCTGCTCCTCCTCACGATATCGAGCGTGCCCACTGCGGCGTGGTCCCAGGCTGAAAATGCCACGACTGTCGTCGAGCAGGTTGGCGAAACTGCATTTATTCAACTTCGAGCGCCGAGCTTCGAGGCGCTTTCTCCGCGGCAGCAGGCCTTGGCGTACTGGCTGACACAGGCGTCGATCGCGATCGACCCTATCTTCTACGACCAATTATGCGCCTACGGGTTGCAGCAAAAACGTCTGCTTGAAGAAATCATGGCGCATCCTAAGGGAGTTGATCCCTCGGCGCTGGCGAAGATTGCCGAATATACGAAACTTTTTTGGGCCAATCGCGGCAATCACAACGACACGACGTCGAGGAAATTCCTGCCTTCATTTACACCCGCGCAGTTGGAGAACGCCTCGCTGACCGCGCAGAGAAACGGAGCTTTTCGTACGGCCTATGCTGATCTCCCAGCGTTGCCAGAACCTGCAGATCTAAAGCGGGAACTTCAGTCGTTGCAGGCTTCGCTTTTTGATCCGGAGTTCGAACCGCTCGTAACGGCCAAGAGTCCGGTTGGCGGGCAGGACACCATCCAGGCAAGCTCCAACACCTTCTATTCAGATTTGAGTCATGCAAGGCTGACTTTGAGTGATCTGAAAGATTTTCAGGAGAAGTATCCGCTCAACTCGCGGGTGGTCAAAACTCCAGACGGCAAACTTACTGAGCTCGTCGATCGCGCGGGCACGCCCGACGGCAAGATTCCCCCGGGCCTCTACGCCACATTCTTGAAGAAAGCGAACGAGTTTTTCGAGAAGGCGCGCGCCTATGCCGAGCCCGCTCAGGCCGAGGCGATCGACCACTTGATCCGCTATTACCAGACGGGAGAATACACAGAGTGGGTAGCATTCGGGACTGCGTGGGTCCAGAACGATGCCACCGTGGATTTTGACAACGGCTTCATCGAAGTCTACCGCGACGCGCGCGGCGCAAAAGGCAGTTCTCAGAGTTTTGTCACTGTGACCGACCAGCCCCTCACGAAGGCGATGAAGAAATTAGCCGAAAATGCGAGTTATTTCGAAACGAAGGCTCCTTGGGACGCGAAATACAAACTTACTTCCTTCAAGCTTCCAGTGGTGAAAGCAGTCGAGACCCTGATCGAAACCGGCGATTTCGGTGCCACAACGATTGGCGATAATCTGCCCAATGAAAACGAGATCCACGAAAAGTTCGGCTCGAAGAATTTTCTCTTCACCGGCAGCAGCCGCGCGCTGGACGAAGCTACGGGCAAGACCTCCATCGCTGAATTCGCCGCCAGCCCCCCTCAGGTCGAGCGCAACCAGAAGTACGGCATCGAAGCCGAAGACCTGCTGACCGCATTGCACGAGGTCATCGGGCACGGCTCCGGTAAATTGACTGAGCGTGTCGCCGGCGGCGCTCAGCCTTTTCTAAAGGAATATTTCTCGACGCTTGAAGAGGCGCGCGCCGATTTGATGGCGCTTTGGAACGTCTGGGATCCCAAACTGAAGGAACTGGGCCTGATCTCGAACCAGGAAGAGGTCGCGAAGGCTATGTACGACGGCGCCGCCCTTGTTGAATTGATGCAACTGCGCCGCATTCCCCAAGGTGACACGATTGAAGAAGACCATGAACGCGATCGCCAGCTCATTGCGCACTACATCGCAGACAAGGTTCCCGGATCCATCGAACACTTCTCGCGCGACGGCAAGACCTATGTTCGCGTGGCCGACTATCAGAAAATGCGCCAGGGCGTCGGGATGCTTCTGGCCGAGCTTATGCGTATCAAGGCGGAAGGCGATTACGATTCCATCAAGGCATTGGTGGACAAATACGGAGTTCACTTCGATCCCGCGCTCCGCGACCAGGTGCTGGCGCGTTACAAAAAACTAAATCTGCCGACTTACTTTGCCGGGATGAACGCGCACTTAACCGCACACTTTGATAAGAAGGGCGATGTCGAGAAAGTCGAGATCCACTATCTCGACAATCCCGCCACGCAGTATTTGGACTACGGCGCAATGTACGCCCAGGGCCTCGAATCTTCTCGATCGGCAGAAGTCACTGCGTCAGAACGCCCGATCCCTTGAGCGCTCTCTCGATGGCTGCCATCAGCGATTCGTTGTCGGCCGGTTTCTGGAAAAATGCATAGGCTCCCGCAGCCAGTGCGCGGTCTTTATTCACGCGCACCTCGCGCGCAGTCAGCACGATGATCGGAACGCCGCACAGTTTGGCATTTTTCTGAAAACGTTCGATCACCACAAACCCATCGCCCGCCGGCAGCCCCAGGTCGAGCAGCACCAGATCCGGGGTTTCCTTGAATGCCAGATTGGTTGCGCTCAGCCCGTCCGTCGCGAAGATGGTTTCATAGCCGGCGGCATTGAGCCGGATGTGCAGCCCGCGAAGCATGTTGTTGTCATCGTCGACAATCAGGATCTTAGGTTTGTGCATCTGCCTCTACTCCTTCATTCAGGGCCTGCGAGACGGCGCGAGAAATCCCGTCCGTCATGGCCGCGAGATCCTCGCTGGCGCCCAACTCCGCCTCCCGCATCGCAGGAACAATCCGGCTGGTGATGTGCGCGCTGGCATAATCGGAGAGTTCTAAAGAACGCTGCATCTGGTGTTCGATTCGGCGAGTCAAGATTTCCGCGCCCCTCGCGTCGGTTCCGGCGACGACAACAAAGACTTCCCCTGCCGCTGCGCGCCCCACCGGTGGCAGCACGACGTCCTTATCGGGGAGCGTACAGCGGTGCAACAGATCCAGCCATTTGCGCCGGATTGTGTTCCGTAGTTCAAGCGCTGGAGGCGCCGTATAAGGGGTCAATAGGATCGTGATTAACGAGACAGCCTTGCGAACGGCGCCATCTTCCACCAGGACAGGGGACAATATTTTCCGCAGACAATAAATTGGAAGCGTGAAGCTGAAGGCGCTTCCGTTCCCTGGCTGGCTGTTCACCCAAATCTTGCCAGTATGTCGCGAGACCAATTCCTTGCAGATCGCCAGGCCCAATCCCAACCCTTGGCGTCCGTGGTCGATGGAGTTCTCTTCCTGATATAAGCGTTCAAAAACCCGCGCCTGCGCCGCCTCGCTGATCCCGCAACCGTTGTCCTTCACGGTCACAAACGCGTAGCTGGGATCCTCCGGGGATGCTCCGCAACTCACCTCTACCAGCCCCCCGGCCGGTGTGAATTTCAGCGCATTGCCGATCAGATTCAAAAGGATCTGCAAGATTCGATGCGGATCGGCATATACCGTCAAGGCTCCGCCGTCCCCTTTGTGTTGGAGCTGAATAGCTTTCGAGGCGGCAGCCGATTGCATCATAGCAACCGCTTCCTGAACCGCATCGTGCAGTACGACACAAGTGCATTCGATCTTGACTTTTCCCGCTTCGATGCGGGCCGTCTCCAGCAAGTCGTCGATCATCGAGCGAAGCTGATTTGCGCTCTTCAGGATGATCTCCATAGCCTCTTTTTGATCGGCCGTCAGCGGACCCGAGAGCCCATCCAGCAAGATGGTCGTAAACTGATGGACGCAAGCCATGGGAGTTCGCAACTCGTGGGAAACGTGGGACAGCAACTCGTCTTTTAGACGGAGCTGTCGCTCCCGGCTTTGTTTTAAGATTTCCTCGGCTCGCTTGCGCTCGGTGATGTCCCGCAAGATGACGGTAAATAACTTCCGGTCCGCGGTTTCGATCTGGGAGATCGAGGTTTCGATCTGAAACTCTTCGCCACCGCTACGCACCGCCCATAACTCATCCCTCGCGCTCATCACGCGACTGATAAAGCCAGTCTCCGCGAATTTCCGGATATGCTGGCGGTGCGCGACGCGGTAGCGTTGTGGAATGAATTGATCCAGCGCGTGCCCGACCGCGTCCTGGGCCAAGCAACCGAACATCTTCTCGGCGGCGCCGTTAAATAACACAACATTTTGCTGGTCATCCACCGTGATGATCGCGTCCATTGCCGATTGAATGATGCCGCTCAGACGTTGCTGGCTGAGACGCAGCTCCTCTTGTGCGCGTTTTTGATCGCTGAGATTCGTGATCACCAGACAGATGCCCGGCCCGGTCTCGTCAATCGGAACCTGGCTGAGCGATAGCAGCACGGGGACGATCTTGCCATCGCTTCGGCGCAGACCGCCCTCCCGCCTCACATCCTCTCGCGCCGTCCGGTGCGCCAGTTGCAAAAACTCGGGTTCTCCGGGCTCCAGCAGAACGCCGACGAAAGAAGCCCCCAACAGCCGTTCGACCGGAATTTTCACCATATCGGCCAGGCATCGATTGCAGAACAGGATGATGCCGCCTACAGTCAGTGTGGCCACGCCCTCGCTCATTCTTTCGGCGAGAATGCGGTAGGGATCTTCTGGATTTTGCAGCGTGAAGATGCGGCTGCCCTGAGGGCCATCGACCGCGATGCCATCAGCCTCGCCGCGGTAGATCGCCTTCATGGCCGCTTCCAGATCGGTCAGGCGCGATTGCGCCTCCGCATCGCGCCGCAGGCTCCGCCCTGGCTGGTCTTTCCTGGATCGCGTGCCGGCCGGTTCCGAGTACCCCAACCCGCGCTTTCGTTTCATCAGGGCTGATGCTTTCCGGGAATCAGATCCAGACCCACCAGCACTCTTTGCTCGTCCGATAAATCCCCTATGATTTTCTTCAGGGGTTGGGGAAGTGTACGTACAAGCGTGGGAACCGCGAGGATTTGGTCTCCAGCCGCCAGCTGCGGGTTCTTCAGCAGATCGACCACTTCGGTTCGATATCTGCCCGCCAAGTGCTCGTCGCAGATTCTCTGCAGATTGCTCACCGCAGCCATAGAACGCGAAGTGGCGCCAGCGATGTAGAGCCGGAGATGCCATGACGCGCCATTGGCCTTGTGCTTCGCTTGATGGTTCTTGCCTTTTGCCAGCTTCATTTCCAGACCCTCGTTTTCAAGACTCCGCTCTGCGGCACTTTCATCGAACACATGCTCCCCTAACCTCGTCCGTTTAGCGGCGCAGCAATCCTGTCCACTTCGCGGGTGCGGCCCATCTCCTCGCGGTCCACCGTGATCTGCTTCTCCCGCAGTTCCATCTCTTGCGCATCGCGCCGCAGATCCCGCTCCCGGAGTGCAAAGTCGGAGCGCATTTTCGCGATCTGCGAGTCCAGTTCCCGGCGAGCTTGTTGCAATTCGAGGACCTTACGCTCTAACCGTTGCTTGCGTTCTTCTTCCTCCGCCCGCTCTCGGGCTTCTTGCGCCACCCGCGCCGACCCGGTCAGCAGTCCTGATGGCCCTACATAGACGTCCAGCAGGTGAATTCCGTGTTTGGTCAAAACGAATTCCCGAATCTGGTTGGAATGGGCCATGCCCCGAGACTTCAGCACATAGAGCCCGCGGTTGCGCTCGCCGTTCGATTCGATGTTCCGCAACAGCAGCCACGAGTCCATCTGCGACGAAACGCCGACTTCGCTCATTTCGGGCGAACTATCCCCCGAGGTGAGGCTGGTAAACATGGCCGTAATCTGGCGCGACTTGAACATATCGATCAGACGCGTCACCATCGACTTCACCTCGGAATGACTGCCCACCGCTGCGAAGTTGGTGATCGGGTCGATGACCACTACACTTGGCTTCAAGGCCACGGTAAATTCGTGGAGCGTGACTAAGTGTTTCTCCAGGCCGAACGTTCCCGGACGGGCCGCATAAAAGCACAGCAGCCCGCGCCGAACCCAGGGCTCGAGGTCAATCCCGATCGAGCGCATATTGCGCAAGACTTCTTCGGTGGATTGTTCGGAAGCCATGTACAGCGCCCGTTCCCCGCGTTTACAAGCAGCGTGTACAAAATGCGCCGCCAGGCTGCTCTTGCCCGTCCCAGCGCCACCGGAAACCAGAATGCTGGTTGCGCGGTAGAAACCTTTACCACCCAACATGGCGTCCAGTCGCGCAACGCCGCTCGAAACTCTTTGCGTCGGTGCTTTGTGCTCCAGTTTCAGCGAACTCAGGGGGAGCACCGAGATTCCTGTCTGCCCGATCAGGAAGGGATATTCGCTCGTCCCATGCATCGTGCCGCGGTACTTGGTCACGCGCAACCGGCGCACCGAAGTCTGGTCCTCGACGCGATGGTCAAGCAGAATCACGCAGTCGGCCACGTACTCCTCAATGCCATGGCGAGTCAGTTTGCGGTCGCCGCTCTCGGCCGTGATTAAGGCGCTGACTCCCTTGCCCTTCAACCATTGGAACAGCCGGCGCAGTTCGGCGCGCAGAATGTTCGTGTCCGCAAACCCCGCGAACAAGGCCTCGACCGTATCCAAAACCACCCGCTTTGCGCCGATGGAGTCAATGGCGTTTCCCAAGCGGATGAACAGACCCTCCAGGTCGTATTCACCGCTTTCCTCGATCTCCCCGCGTTCGATACGGACATAATCCAGCGAAAGCTTCTTGCGTGCGCAGAGGGCAGGAAGGTCGAAGCCCATCGATGCCACGTTTTGGCTAAGATCCTTGTCCGTTTCCTCGAAGGCCATGAACACGCCCGGTTCGTTGAATTCAGTTGCGCCGCGCACCAGAAACTCCATGGCCAAAACCGTCTTGCCACAACCCGCATTGCCACACAGAAGCGTGGGCCTCCCCTTAGGAAGACCGCCCTCTGTGATCTGATCGAGGCCCTCAATCCCTGTGGGGCACTTTTGAATCCCACTCTTAGACGTAACCTTCGCTTTCTTAGTCGACATTGCAAATCTCCGTTGTCCAGGTCCTTACGGCCTTGTCGTGAGTCGCTGGTTCCGGTGGCCCTTCGTTCAATAGCCGCGCTTCCCGGACTGAATTTCGGTTCGACTGAAATTCCCATCCCGGCATCGCGCGCAGCGTTCTGACACAGAGGAACTGAATGGCGTGTCGTTATTAGACAATCCTAGGAAATCAGCCGCTCACGAGGCTTCGAGAGCAATCGAAGAGCCATGGTTAGGGGATTCTGTCGAGGGAGCGGACCTTAGTTCGGCCGCTGTGGACCACAGGGCGCGAAGCTAAGCCAGATCTTGTCGAACCCGTGAAGCGGAAGAAAGAGCAGTTTCAGTTTTGCACTCGCATTTAATGGTCGGCCTGATCGGCGTTGGGAACCAGTTGCCGATAGGTAGCCTGCGAGACGTGCGAGTCCCAATAGCCTGTGGTCTTCGCAAAGCCGACGATACCAAGGAAAAGGGCCGCAATACCGATTGCGATAGCCCAGTTCGGTAGTCTTACAGCTCGATCTGCCAGCCCCGGCGTTCCGGGATGGGAAAAGCGTGGCAGCGACAGACTCAGTGTATTTTTCGCCGGACAGACAGCCACACATTCCAGGCAACCTGTACACTCCGCCGACTTGATCGTCACCACTTTGTCAACGGGGAGAGCCGACGGGCAGGCCTTCACGCATTTCCCACAATCGATGCACGTTTCCGGATTGCGCCGAATGCGCACCGGGCTGAGGAGTGCGGTGATTCCAAGCAGCGCCCCGTACGGACACAAATAACGGCACCAGAAATTCTGGATCAACAGCGACGCGACCACCAGCACGCCAACGATGATCGCGGCAGTCGCGCCCATGTGGCGGAAGAAGTTCAGCATCTTCACGTCGGCAATTACTCCGTATGGGCTGTTCATGAAAGCAGCCAGTTGGTCGGCCGCCATCGAGGTGACGGCCCAAACAAAGAACCCGAGCAGCAGATACTTGAGACCGCGCAATCCAATGTCGAGCCAGCGCGGCAGATGAAGCGAGGACTTGCGCCCCAGGATTTTTTGCCCCGCGCGCCACAGGTATTCCGACATTGTGCCGACCGGGCACAGCCAGCTACAGAAGGCCTTGCGGAACAGAAACGAGATGGCGAGAAATGCGATCAGCAGAAACATGCTGGCCGGATGCAACTCTGGAACATGGTGGGTTAGCACGAAGTAGCGGAAGTTCATCAGCCCCGCGATCGGCAGCCAGCCCTCGACGCCAGCCGGGCGTTGCACGGAGGTGGATGCGCCGCCCGGCTCAAATTGACGAACCCAGAGATAAAAGATGCCGCCGATCCATACATTCAGCAGCAGAAATGCGGCTTGGAAACTCCGCCGCATGATCTGCGAGCGGTCGCGGTCATCGCGCCGGATCAGTTTCTTTTTAATCTTGCTCGTCGCCGCCGGCCGCGCAGCATCGTCGCCGGCAAGCAAAATTGGCGGAACTTCCAGAGTCGTAGAGATTTCGGATTGCACTCCCGTATGAACTACCTTTTCCATGAATTGGTCGTTCCTTACTTTCTTGTACCTTCCTTAGCCTAGATGGCTCGTTACCGGAAGGCTGTGACCTCTGTCACGCGTCTTTCTATTTTCTTCTCCGACCTCTCGCTCCAAGCGTCCAACCCGTGATACATCTTATGTTTGGCCCTGCACACCATAATCTTTCTGTTCTTCGCCGGTGCCCTTGGCGGAGCCTTGAATGCCGTCGCGGGCGGCGGCAGCTTCATCGCCTTTCCCGCGCTGATGTTCGCCGGAGTCGCACCTATCGCGGCCAATGCCACCAACACCGTTGCTCTCTGGGTAGGAGTTACCGCCAGCACCGGCGCCTATCGCAAACATCTCGATATTTCACGCCGCGTCATGATCCCCCTCGCAGTTACGAGCGTAATCGGAGGTATCGCCGGCGCTTACCTCTTGCTGCACACCCCGGCTCAGACCTTCCTACGCGTGATGCCATGGCTCATGCTGGGAGCCACACTGCTGTTCATCTTCGGCAAACGCCTGTCGCGAAGCAGCGGAGGCTCTCTGGCCCAGGACGCTTCCACCTCGGCTTTGGCCATTGCGACCCTGTTTGAGCTGGTCGTCGCGGTCTACGGCGGCTATTTCGGCGGTGGTGTTGGAATTCTGAACCTTGCCATGCTGGCCGCACTTGGCATGACCGACATCCACGCCATGAACGCGTTGAAGGTCGTGCTCGGCGGCATCATCAACGGCATTGCGGTCATCACGTTTGTTGTGGCCGGCGCTGTGGTCTGGAGGGAAGGCGGCATCATGATCGGCGGGGCTCTTTGCGGCGGATACTTTGGCGCACACTATGCGCAAAAGCTTCCGCCAGCGTGGATTCGTGTCTTTGTGATTGTGGTGGGCATGGCCATGACGGCCTATTTTTTCTGGAAGGGCTACCACTAGGAACGACGATGGCGACCTTATTCTTCCGCTGACTGCCCTCAGTGAACCTCGCAAAGAGCCTATTTGAAATCAGAGCCGCTGAACCTTCGACTTTCGTAATCTGCCCTGCTCTCTCCTGCTGAGGCAAAATGAATCGAGAAATGCTCTCTACGGCCTGCACGCCAAAACGACAGCGAGGGTTCCGCGTCAAGCTCGGAGGCTCGATCCTCGCCTTGATGCTGCTCGAAAACGGCCGCCCCATCCGTGGCCGCATGAACCAGCTTTCGGTCAACGGCGGGTTAATCTCGCTCGATCATCCGCTCGATGAAGGCATCCGCGTAACGCTCGTGTTTCACCTGGGCTGCACCAGCGTCCGCTGCCGCGCGTTGACCTTGTTTCCCATGTGGGCGACGCAGGGATGTCTGCAACCTTTCCGCTTCCTCGATTTGCCCGAAGAGAACCGCGTGAGTTTGCACCGGGAGTTGGAAAGCATGGTGCGAGCTGGAGCGCCCGAGGAAGAAGACGAAGGCGAGTAGCGTAAGAGATTAGAGAACAGGCCCCAGTTCCGAGCAAGCCGGATGTTCGAGTAGTTCCCAATTGAAGTCAGAGCTGCTACGCGGCTGCCCGAATCTCTTCCAGCGAATACTTCTGCAACTCTCCAATCCTCTCAAGGGTGATATCCGGCTTCGGATATTTGGCGACATCCGCCGCGTTGAGCGCGTAGTGTCCCTGGCGTGGAAATACGGTCGTCACCCGCGCCCCCCAGTGCTCCTTGATCGCGGAGAGGATTCGCACCTTGTCGTCGATCATCACGTAGTGTGCTGCCGGGTACTTTGCTTCCACATCATCCAACTCCAGTTCCTTGTGGATATAGATCAAGACCTGGCCTTCGAAGTACTCATACAGGCCCGAGCGGTCAATTTTGCGCGGCTGAAAAACTACATCGCCATCGCTCAGGATCACCGCCTGCCCAAGTTGCTTGGCGTAACTGACCGCGTCGATCGACTCTGGAAACAACCGGTTGGCAAAGGGATAATTAACCATGAAGTGCGACACGGCCAGTAACTTGGGCTCGCGTGGCCGCTCCGCGCGATAACGCTGCAATGCTCCCAAGTAGTCCGCGTATCCCAGTTCGCTGCGTAACAGCTCGAAAATCTCCCAATATCGCTCCGCGCTCGGGCCGACCCTGTCGACCAAGTGACGCTTGAGGTCGACCGTTACCCGGTCGTTATCGAGCAGCGTATTGTCCACATCGAAAAAAAACACGGTGCTGGGGTTGGATTGAACGGGCTTCACGCGATCTCCACGATAGCTTATTTAGAGCGTCTATCTCCAAATCCGGTGAATTCATCATGCCAGAAATTAACGCCCATGTCGCAACTCCGCAGCGCTGAACTGTGATAAGAATTGGCGTTATTGAATGGAATCCCTCGCGGAGCCGCTGAATCCGCGCTGGTTACGAGGGGGCTTGTCCTAGCATTGTCCGCTGTAGTACAAAGGCTCGTTCACAGATTTGGATAATTACCCGGACGGAGTGATTTTTGACTCCGCGTCACAATCGGGCCTAGGAGTACGTTTTTCGTGGAACATATCGACCATACCGTTGTCAGCCGCTCTGACACTCCTCGTTCCAGTCGGCCCTGTGAGTACTGTCGCGAGCTAGACCCGCAATTTCTGTACCGGCGCCCGTTGGACCAGATGGTGTCTAGTAGCCGCAAAGCCATTGCTTCCGCGCATTTGACTGAGGACGGCTATGTTCGTCACCGGATGCTTGAGTTGCGGCGGATCGCTTCCCGAGCCCCCCTCACCGCCGCGTAAAAGCTTGATTTCGGGCTCTCTTTTTCGCGCAAGCAAATTATTCGCGCAACTCCGCGATCGACAGGAGTTCTAAAGTATTAGGCTCCAAATGTGGTGTACCCTGTTGTGGGGAGGCTTCCCATGCTGGCCGGTGCTCGATTCTGTTTTGTCCTTTCCTTGTTTCTGACGTTCGTCATTGCGGTTACTTTGCCTGTTCCGGCACAGGTCAACGGTGTGCCGCCCTCGGTCACTTCGCTTGGTTTTGGCGGAAGATTCATCAACGGCGCACCCGCCAGCACGATCGCCCTTGGCCCTCTCGGTTATGGCTACAGAGATAGCGGCAATTGGTCCGTGTTCGGAAATTGCTGCGCCAATTTCTTCCTGCCGGCCAATCCGGCTCCATCGCTATTTTCGGGCCACCACCGTAGCCACAAAAAGAAGGTTGATGCCTCTTTGGTCGGCGTCATTGAGCCGGTCTACGTTCCCTACGCCGTTACCGATGCCGAGGGGGATGACGATGATTCCGGCAAAGACCTTGCCGACGGTCCGCCGGCATCAACCCCAATGACGAGGGGATCGGTGGACCGCGACTCGGGTGGCAAAGCGGCGACGGCCGTAGCCGAAGATCCCAATGAGGAGCCGGCGGCCGTGGCGATCCAACCCCCTACCGTTCTGGTTTTTAAGGACGGCCACCGTTTCGATGTCCTGAATTATGCGATCGTCGGCGACACGCTTTTTGACTTCGCCGATGGCCGCACCCGCAAGATCCTGCTTGCCGACCTCGATCTGCCTGCCACCCACAAGGTGAACGACGATCGCGGCGTGGATTTCCAGATACCGGCTGGTAACGGGCAATAAGCTCTGAACCACAATTCTGAACAACGCGGACGCCGATAGCGCCGCGAAACCATGGGCCCTCCCGTTCCCCTCGCCGCCGCTTTTGATTTTCTCCTTGACAGTGCCGCCTCTATAAATGGATACTTATTCATTGCCTTGCATTTTTATTCATGTCGAAAACGGCGCGCCAAAAAGCGATTCTCGACCTCCTCGACGATGGACCTGTCGAAAGCCAGGATTCCCTGCAGCAGAGGCTTGAGCGCAGAGGTTTCGAGGTAGGCCAGGCAACGCTCTCCCGCGATATTCATGAACTGAAGCTGGTCAAAGGACCAGACGGCTACCGGCGGGCTGACGAAAGCCTGACAGCGGAAGGGGTTTTGCCCTCCGTGATGCATCTGGCTCACCAGTTCGTCGTCGAAATAAGGCAGGCCCAGAACCTCTTGGTAGTGAAGACCACCGTAGGAAGTGCGCAGCCCGTAGCTGCTGCCCTGGATGCATCGCACTGGCCTGAGGTTGTCGGCACCCTCGCGGGCGACGATACCGTGCTGGTCATCGCGACCGACAAGAAGAAAGCGCACGCCCTTGTTCGCCGCATTCGCGAGCTGGCATAGAAGCAGAAGAAACAGGTTTCAGGAATGATGCTGAGACTGCAGATTTGAGATCTTCAACATTGGAATGGAGTATTCCACGCAATGAGAACTGAGTCCATGGCACCGATGAACCCGCCAAACCTGCTGCCCGAACCCGCTGCGCCCCGCGATTTAGTCTCGATCCACGACCTATCGCCCGCTGAAATTCTCCAGCTTTTCAACCTCACCTCGATGCTGAAGCAGCGCCCTGCGGATTTCCGCGGCGTTCTCGCCGGCAAGCAGATGGTGATGTTCTTCGAGAAGCCATCGTTGCGCACTCGCCTCACTTTCGAGGCCGGCATGGACAGTCTCGGCGGCAGCACATTCTTTGTCGACCAAACCGCCAGCCGGCTCAATGCCCGTGAGTCGCTCTACGACATCGCTCACAATCTCGAGCGCTGGATCGACTTGATCGTGCTGCGGACTTTCAGTCATGCGGTGGTGGAAGAAATGGCCACCTATGCCGGCGTTCCGGTCATCAACGCGCTGAGCGAACTCGAACATCCTTGCCAGGCGCTCGCCGACTTCTTCACTTTGCAAGAGCATTTCGGCGATCTCAAGAAGCTTCATTTCGCCTATGTCGGCGACGGCAACAACATGGCGCACTCGCTGCTGCTGGCGGGGGCGTCCGTAGGCGCGAAGGTTTCCATTGCAACACCCGAACGCTACGGCCTCAATCCGGTCATTGTCACCATGGCGAAAGCCATTGCCCAAGAAACCAAGGCCCAACTTCGCATCCTTAACGACCCTCGCAAAGCCGTTGCTGGAGCCGACGCTGTCTATACCGATGCCTGGGCCAGCATGGGATACGAACATGAAGCTGAAGAGCGCGCCGCCATCTTCGCCCCTTTCCAGGTGAACGCTGCGCTCATGCAACTGGCGAAGCCGCATGCGCGGTTTATGCATTGTTTGCCCGCGCATCGCGGCTGCGAGGTAACCGACCAGGTCATTGATTCCGTGAATTCCGTAGTCTTCGATCAGGCGGAGAATCGACTCCACATTCAGAAAGCTATACTCGTATGGCTGTTGGGCGGCGGCGTGGGCCGCTTCCCGGCGAGGAGCGCACATGCCTAAGCAGGAAAAGATCATTCTCGCCTACTCCGGTGGGCTCGATACCTCGATCATCATTCCATGGCTCAAGGAAAACTATGCCTATGAAGTGATCGCCATGGTGGCCGACGTGGGACAGGGAGATGACGTCGAAGCCGTTGTCAACAAGGCCTACAAGACGGGTGCCAGCAAGGTCGTTGTCGAAGATCTGCGCGAAGAATTTCTTACCGAATACGTCTGGTCCGCGCTCAAAGCGGGAGCCGTGTACGAGAACAAGTATCTGCTTGGCACCTCGCTCGCTCGTCCGGTGATTGCGAAACATCAGGTCGAAGTCGCGCTGCGCGAGGGCGCTTCGGCCGTCAGCCACGGTTGCACGGGAAAAGGCAACGACCAGGTCCGCTTTGAGATGGCCTACCAGGCGCTTGCTCCCGAACTGAAAGTGGTCGCGCCGTGGCGCGAGTGGGATCTGAAGTCGCGCGAAGATTGTCTCGACTACGCAGAGAAGCGCGGCATTTCCGTGACTGCGAGCCGCGAAAAGATTCACAGCCGCGACCGCAATCTGTGGCACCTGAGCCACGAAGGCGGAGAACTCGAAGACGCAGGCAACGCACCGTTCCCCAGCACCTGGCAGATGACGAAATCCCCGCACGACGCTCCCGACAAAGAAGAGCAAGTCAAAATCGGATTCAAGAGAGGCGTCCCCGTTTCCGTAAACGACCAGAATCTCGACCCCGTCTCGGTTGTCGAACTGCTGAATGAGATCGGCGGCCGAAACGCCGTCGGACGCATCGATCTGGTGGAAAACCGCTTCGTCGGTATCAAATCGCGCGGCTGCTACGAGACTCCGGGCGGCACGCTGCTCGTCGCTGCCCATGGCGAACTCGAAGCCCTCTGCCTCGATCGCGATCTGCTTCACTTCAAGCAGCACGTGGCGCTCAAGTATGCCGAACTGGTTTACTTCGGACTGTGGTTTACGCCGTTGCGCGAGTCGCTCGATGCCTTTGTCGAAACCACGCAACAGAATCTGACCGGGTCGGTTACGCTTTCGCTTTACAAAGGCAATGTCACTATTGTGAGCCGAAAGTCGGAGTTCTCGCTCTATCGCACCGACCTCTCCTCGTTCACCATGGGAGCGAGCTATGATCAGAAGGACGCGGAGGGCTTCATTCGCATTCTGGGTTTGCCCTCGCGCTGCCGCGCGCAGACACAGACACATCCCAAGGTAGAAGTTGGATAAGTTCGGAAAGCGGGTAATGTCGTAGCTCTGCGTTGATTGTATTCTTGCACGGACAACGCCGGGATGTCCCGATTGAGGCTAGTAGGTGTAAGCTACCCCGAGGGGACTGAAATGCAACTGACCGCCATTTTTGTAGACATTCTTGTGGGCAGCTTTGTTGCAATCTTCCTCAGTTTTCTCCCGCTAATTCTGTCGGGAGAGCGGTGGAGAGCGGCGCAGGGCAGGATGCGCGCGCTGTATCGCCGATGCCAGGATGAATGCAAGACTCCTGAGACTCAACATCTGATGCGTTCCTAAAGGCTTTCCTTAAAGCGTACTGGAGACATCACCATGAAGATGTGGTCCGGCCGCTTCCGGCAGCCACTTGACCCCGAATTTGAAAAATGGCAGCGGTCGTTCCCTTACGATCGACGGCTGCTGCCCTTTGAACTTGCTGCCAGCCGAGCCCACGCCAACGCGCTCGAACGCGCTGGAGTGCTTTCCTCCGAAGAGCTCTCCGAAATTGCGAAGGCGCTCGCAGAAATCGGCCGCCGGGCTGAGTCCGATCCCGCGTTTCTGAACGACCCCGAAGCCGAAGACGTTCACCATTTCGTCGAAAAACAGCTCGCCGCGCTGATCGGCGCGACTGGCTACAAGCTTCACACCGGACGCAGCCGCAACGAGCAGATCGCAACCGACCTTCGTCTCTTCGTCCGCCAAACGATCGACACCCTGCAAAATATGATCGCCGATTGGCTCGAGGCGATCCTCGCGCGCGCCGAGGCCGCAGGCAGCAATGCCATGCCAGCGTATACGCACCTGCAGCCTGCTGAGCCTGTGCTGGCCGCGCATTGGCTGCTCGCGTATGTCGAGATGTTTCTGCGCGACTCTTCGCGGCTGGCCGATTGCCGCAAGCGCGCCAATCTTTGTCCGCTCGGTTCGGGCGCCATTGCAGGAGCGACGCTCACACTCAGTCGCCAAGTCATGGCCGCGGAACTGGGCTTCGATAGCCCAACCGCGAACAGCATCGATGCCACCAGCGACCGCGATTTTGCCATCGAGTTCGTCGCTGCGCTCTCCACGCTGGCGCTGCATCTGAGCCGCTGGGCCGAAGAGATGATCTTGTTCTCCACCGCCGCATACGGTTTCGTCGAATTGCCCGAAGCCTACTCCACCGGCAGCAGCGCCATGCCGCAGAAAAAAAATCCCGACTTGCTGGAACTCGTGCGCGGCAAAGCCGCTCGTGTCATGGGCTGCTCCACTGCCCTGCAAGTCTTGGTCAAGGGCTTGCCGCTGGCCTATAACAAAGACCTGCAGGAAACACAGGAGCCAGTCTTCGATGCCGCCGATACGATCCTCGGCATGTTGCCGCTCGTCACCGGATTTATGAACACCGTCGAATTCAACGACGCGAAAATGAATCAGGCGGCAGGTTCGGGCTTCATGAACGCCTGGGCAGCAGCTGCCTATCTAGTCGAGCGCGGAGTCCCTTCGCGCCTGGCCCACGAAGCGGTCGGCAAGGCGGTCGCCTTGGCGGTGGAACGCGGATGCGATTTACAGAAACTTCCGCTCGCCGATTTGCAGGCGATCCACGCGAGCTTTGACGCGGGCTTCCACTCCTGCCTGGGGCTTACTGAGGTGCTGGCGTTACACGACGTCCCCGGAGGCACCGCGCCTCGTCACGTCAAGCGCGCGCTGCAGAATGCACGGGAACGGGTCGCCGCTCTGCGATCGCAGGAACCGCTCGCCGCGCGCTAGACACGTCGCATCAATGCGGTTTAGGTTTGCCATCCTATGGGTTTTTTACACAACCTCAAGCTTTGGTTGTCCCCGCTGCGAATGACCGATCCGGACTTTGGGACCTTGCTGTTCATGCGTAGTTCCAAGGCACCGGAGCGATCTTATTGGGAGTGCGAGTGGATTTTCCCAGCAACCGGTACTGTGATCGCAATTGCCCTCCCAGGTGGAGAGGGCGGTCCGATGCAAGAGGCGCGACACTTTTATCTCGACCTGCCTCACCGCTTTGCGGAGATTATGGTGGCGTGTCGTCCCGGACTCGAACAGGTCTTAGATTATCGGCTACATCAACGCCTGCCAGCGGACATCTTCACCGTTGCCAAGGTCTCGGGTTTTGGGCTTGGGAAACCGAGGAATCAGCCGCCGCGGTGGGAAATAACTTTTGAGACGATTGGCAAAAAGTGGCTGGGGATTACGATTCCGTTCGTTGGCGACACCGCAATGGAGGCAGTGGTTGACACCTAACCGCATCGATTGAAAGGAAGCGGCTGCCGTCGAGTCTTCTCGCGCGCAAGAGGCATCTAACCGGGCTGAAGAGTATTTCTGGGAGTTTACCCTGATCCTTACCCGAGTTCTTTTCTTCGCCCTATTTCTCCTGTCCATCTATGCCGTCCAGCGCTTCTGGTTCTTGCGGGCGTGGTCGTGGGTCGGCTCGTTCTCGAATGCTGACTGGCGCTTCGGCCTTCATGCAGGACTGATCGCGTTCGCCGCGGCATTGCTGGCAACGTTGCTTGATCCGCTGCTCGGCCACGGAATATCGCGGCTCACTCTGGGCGGCTTCAACCTGGGCAAGGCATTCTCTACATTTGCGCGCTTGTGGTTGGTCGCCTCCTTCTTTGGATTCCTGGCAGTCGAATCGGTGGGAGCGATTGAGTGGGTCACGAACGTCGCGGCCCGCTTTCTGGCTCATTCTGGAACGGTCGCGGGTGGATTCAGTCCGTCGCGGCGGAGTTTCTTCCAGTATGCCGCAGTCGTGGCTGGAGGCTTTCCGTTTCTCGCCGCCACCTACGGATTTGCCGCGGGGCGCTTGCGTTACACGATTGAGCGCGTCGATGTGCCGGTGGCGAATCTTCCCCCCGCGTTGGATGGGCTGCGCATCGCCCAGTTGAGCGACATCCACATTGGCGACTACATGCCCCCGCGGGAAATTGCTCGCGCCGTCGATATGGCGAACTCTCTCCAGCCGGACATTTCTTTTGTTACCGGAGATTTCGTCAACGGCGAAGGTGATCCACTGGATGTGTGCATTACCGAGTTGAGCCGACTGCGCGCTCCGCTGGGCGTCTGGGGATGCAATGGCAACCACGAAATCTACGCCGGAGTCGAGGACGAGGCGGAACGGCTTTTTCAGGAGAAGGGAATGCGCCTGCTACGCGCTCGCGGAGAAGTCATCGAGCACAACGGAGGCCGCTTCAATCTGCTGGGCGTCGATTATCAGCGCGACCACATGGTCGGCGGCGAGCGCACCGGCCCGATGCTCGCGGAAATCGAGCATTTGATCCGGCGCGACATGCCGAATGTTTTGCTGTCGCACAATCCGAATTCGTTTGACCGTGCGGCCGAGTTGGGCATCGAGCTAAGCTTGGCCGGACACACGCACGGCGGGCAGGTGAAGGTCGAGATTGTGGATCACAGCGTCAGCCCGGCGCGATTGATTACTCCGTTTGTCGCGGGCTTGTATCGGCTTCCCATGAGCGGGCAAGCTGGCGACGCGCCGGGTAACAGCTTGCAGAAGGCGGCGCTTTATGTGAACCGCGGACTGGGAACATTTGGATTTCCGGTGAGGATTGGCGTGCCTCCAGAGATTACGCTCCTGACTCTGCGACGGGCGTGAGAGAAGAGCCAGAAACGGCAATGTCCCAGACCACTTGGCCGGCCCTAAACGTGGTATAATTTCTCTGTAAAGTCAGCCAGATAAGCATATTTAAATGCAACAACTTAGAGGTATTTCTGCGACACAGCGGGCGCGGCTTCGCCTCGCTGGGCGGACGAGGGCGGCTGCCCTACGTTGAGGCTGACTTTTCCTGAGAGCTGACGACTGAGAACTGAGAGCTAAATTTCATGGCTGACGATCCGCAAAACCCTGAACTTCCTTTGACTCCTCCTCCCGGAGGCGACGGTCCTACTGGACCCGGCGCGCTCAACATGCAACCGGTGAACATTGAAGAGGAAATGAAGCGGTCATATCTCGACTACTCCTTGTCGGTGATTATTGGCCGCGCGCTGCCTGATGTTCGCGACGGGTTGAAGCCCGTGCATCGCCGCATTCTCTATACCATGCAGCAGATGGGCCTCCGTCCTGGCGGTGCCACGCGCAAATGCGCCCGCATCGTCGGCGAAGTGATGGGCAAGTATCATCCTCACGGCAACCTCGCTGTGTATGACGCGTTGGTGCGACTCGCGCAACCATTCGCCATGCGCGCTCCGCTGGTCGATGGACAAGGAAACTTCGGCTCCGTCGATGGCGATCCGCCCGCGGCCGATCGTTACACCGAAGCTCGTCTGACGCGTGTCTCGACCGCGTTGCTCGAGGATCTCGACAAAGAAGCGGTCGATTTCTATCCCAACTACGATGGCACAGAAACACAGCCTGCGGTTCTGCCGGCGCGATATCCGAACCTGCTGGTGAATGGCTCGGACGGAATTGCGGTTGGCATGGCAACGAAGATTCCTCCGCACAATCTCACCGAGATTGTCGATGCCACGATCACGCTGGTGAATAATCCCAACGCGCAGTTGCCCGAGATTTTGAAATTTGTGCAAGGGCCGGATTTTCCGACGGCCGGAATCATTCACGGGCGCGCCGGGATCTTTGAGGCTTACCGCACTGGCCGGGGCCGTTTCATGATGCGTGCGCGCGCCGCCATTGAGAACGTCACCAAAGACAAGCAGGCGATTATCGTCACCGAAATTCCTTATCAGGTGAATAAGGCGCGGTTGATCGAGCGCATCGCCGATCTGGTGAACGATAAAACCATCGATGATATTTCTGACATTCGCGACGAAAGCGATCGCGACGGAATGCGCATTGTCATCGAACTCAAGCGCGCAGCCGAACCGCAAATCGTGCTCAACCAACTCTTCAAGCACACCTCGATGCAGGAAGGGTTCAGCATGATCCTGCTGGCGGTCGTGAACGGCCAGCCGAAGGAAATGGGGCTGATCCAGGCGATCAAGCACTTCATCGACCATCGCGTCGATGTCGTGCGGCGACGAACTTCCTACCTGCTCAACAAGGCCCGCGATCGCGAGCACATTCTAGAGGGTTACCTCACCGCGCTCGATCACCTCGATAACGTGATCGCGATTATCCGCGGGAGCGCCAACCGCGGCGATGCTCGCGAGAATTTGGTCGCTTACTTTGGCGGCAAAAAGATTGACATCAACACAACCGGTCGCGCTCCCCGACTGGACGCCGAGAAGCCATTCACCGCGAAGCAGGCCGACGCCATTCTCGAACTGCAACTCCACCGCCTGACCAAGCTCTCGATCGACGAAATTTCGAACGAGTTGAAGCAGGTGCGCGAAGCGATTGCCGAGTACGAATCGATCCTGGCTTCCGAAGCGAAATTGCGCAAGGTCATCATCAAGGAACTGGAAGAGGTCAAGAAGTTGTATGGTGACGCTCGCCGTACCGTCATCGAAGACGAAGCAGCCGAAATCATGCTCGAAGACCTGATCGCAGACGAGCAAGTCGCGGTTACGGTCAGCCATTCCGGCTACATGAAGCGCACTCCGATTTCCACTTATCGCATGCAGCGACGGGGAGGCACCGGGCGCACCGGCATGAAGACGCGCGACGAGGATTTCGTCGAGCATCTCTTCATCGCGTCGACCCACGCCTACATCCTGATTTTTACCAATACTGGACGCGTGTACTGGCTGAAGGTGTATGAGATTCCTGACATTGCCGCTGCCGGGAAAGGTAAGCACGTGGGGAATCTCGTGGGCCTGCAGCCGGGCGAAACCGTGCGCACCATGCTCGCCGTGCGCAATCTGGAAGAGGAAAATCGCTATGTCTTTTTTGCCACGCACAATGGCACCGTCAAAAAGACCGAGGTCAAAGACTTCTCGCACGTGATGCAGCGCGGCATCATCGCAATCAACATTGAAGAGGGCGATGAGTTGGTCGCGGCCTCGCTGACCGATGGCAACCAGATCGTCTTCCTCGCTTCTCATGACGGGCAGGCGATTCGCTTCGACGAAAACGACGTGCGCTCCATGGGCCGCAATGCCACGGGCGTGCGCGGCATGAATCTCGGCGAGAAGGATTACATCGTCGGCATGGCAACCACCACGAAACCCGAGGCGCAAGCAGTCGCGAAAGAAGGCGACGTAGCGCCCGAAGTCGCGGACCTGGTTCCAGAGAAAGGTTCGCTCATTCTTTCGGTGACTGAGAATGGATACGGCAAGCGCACTCCCGCCGACGAGTATCGCCTGACCAATCGCGGTGGCAAGGGCGTGATCAACGTCAAGACCACCGAACGCAACGGCAAAGTGGTCGGCATCTCGCAGGTGACAGAGAAATCCGAAGTGATGCTGATCAGCCAGTACGGCAAGATCATCCGCATCGAATCGAAGTTCATCCGGGAATCGGGACGCTCGGCGCAAGGCGTGCGATTGCTGAACATCGAACCGGGAGACCGGGTCGCGGCGGCAGTCGTGATTCCGCCGGAAGAGCCGAATGGGAATGGGACGCTGATCCAGTAGGCGGCTGCGGCGGACGCATTCGTCCGCCCGACCGTCGCCGTGACCCGGGATGGTTTTCGAGTGCCTGGGAGAAGTTGCAGCGGTCAGCTAGGTGTAACAGTCGGCGAACCGTGTTGATGTCCGGCCGAATTCGACTTGATAAGCGGCTCGGGTGACCCCGTTCTCCCACTCTAGTATCAGGGCCCCGACAATTTCCTTGCCATCCGAATCGACCATGGCCTCCATCGGAGTCTTCCCGCCGCTGCCGCACGGGCGAGCGTCGTTGCTTCCGACTCTTTCGCCAGCATGGGATCGCATTGGACGACACAGTGATTCATGCGCCTGTGGAACTGCAAGAGCAACGTATCGCCCCCGACATTCTCCCCCGGCATTACCCCAGTCACTCCCCAATCTCGCCGCTTTCCATTACTGTTAACGGTAGTGATACTGCCTCCCCTGTGTGCCTGTGCAGTTGCAGACTTATGACTAGCGAGCGTTTGTGCACGAGAATGCTAAACCTCAACTCGCGTATCACGATGGGGCGTACGGGGAACTGCTGAGCCGCCCGATTCGCGAGCTGGGGCTGAAGCTCGAAGGGTCGCCGGTTGAGCGCTTTGTCGAACAACTCTATCGCGAACTCGAAGCTAAGGGGCTAACGAAATTTCGTCCCGCCTGCTACTTGACCGACGAGTGGGGATGTCCTTCCGGGGAGCCGATTATCGGGATTCCGTTTTATCTGGCACACGCGGCCCTGGCGCAGCTGGAAAAAGAGACACATGACCTCGAAGACGCGAGAGAAATCATGATGTACCTGCGCCACGAAGCGGGACACGCGTTCACCTATGCCTATAAGCTGCACAATACTCCGGAATGGAAGGCGATCTTTGGCCCGTTCCGGCGCCCCTATCGCGACAACTACCGTCCTGTTCCCTTCTCGCGCGATTATGTACGGCATTTGCCGGGGTGGTATGCGCAGAAACATCCCGATGAAGATTTTGCTGAGACGTTTGCCGTGTGGCTCACACCGCGCTCGAACTGGCGCAAGCGCTATCGCGGCTGGGGCGCGCTGAGAAAACTGCTCTATCTGAATCGGCTGGCGCGCAAGGTTGGGAAGACGGACCCTCCGCGCCGCCGGGGGCACAGCGACCTTACCGTCGATGAGATGGAAGCAACCGTGGCTGAGTTCTACAACCTGCAGCAGGCCGCGCGCGAAGAAGTTGCCGTCACCGAGCTCACGCCGGAGACCGATATGCGCGACATCTTTCCCGTCTCCAAACGGCGCAAGACGGCGGTGCCCGCACATGACTTCCTGCATCAGCACCGCAAAGCGGTGATCGACAAAGTGGCGCAGTGGACGGGAGCGCAGCGTTCGCTCATCAAGACCTTGATCGACACGCTGGAAAAGCGCGCCGCAGATCTCGACCTGCGCGTCGACACAACCCGCAGCGCCGAGCATCTGGCTGAGGTTACGGCCTACGCTACCGCGCTGGTCATGACCTATGTAACGAACGGAAAGTTTATTCAGCCGTAAAACGAGCTTCTAGCTTCTGGCTGCTAGCCACGAGCTTCCGAGGAGAAACGATGGTCGGAGCAAAACTCAAAATCGCTCTGCTGTACGACGTCTGGAACGAAGATCCGGTCGCGGCGGCAGCGAAGGAAGAATCGGAGCCTGCACGAAAACCGCATAAGAAAGTAAAACAGGCAAAGAAAGAGAAAACCGATCGCGAGGAAATTTTCGAAGCGCTGCAGAAGTTAGGCCATGAGCCTTCCAATTTCCCACTCGATGGGCGTCCGCAATCGCTGCACTCGCTCTCGCGCTGTGATGCCGACCTCATTTTCAACCTCACTGAGTCTTTTGATGGCGACGACACCAAGGAAATGAATGTCGTTGCCTATGTCGACCTGCTGGGATTGCGTTACACCGGCGCGGGCCCGCATGCGATTTGCATGGCGCAGGACAAAGCGATTGCGAAGAAAATTTTTGCATTCCACGGCATCAAGACGCCTTTTTTTGCGACCTCCTATCGCGGGCGCATCGAACACGCTCACGATATTTCATTTCCGCTGATCGTCAAACCGTCGTGGGAGGATGGATCGATCGGCATCGACGCGGGAGCGGTGGTGAAGAACGTCAAGGAGATGATGGAGCGCGTCCAGTATATTCAGGATGAATTCGATTCGCCGGCGCTGATTGAAGAATATATCGAAGGCCGCGAAATTTACGCCGGCGTTCTCGGCAACTACGAACGGGCGCAGGTCCTGCCGCTCGTCGAACTGGATCTGTCACGCTTGCCCGAGGGGACGCCCAAAATCGCCAGCTACGACGTGAAGTTCGAGAAAAATACCGAGGCTTACAAACTGACGAAGTCCGGCATTGCGGAGAATCTGGACGAAGCAACGACAAAGAGGCTGGAAGATACGGCGCTGGCCGCGTATCGCGCTCTCAAACTGCGCGATTATGGACGCATTGACATGCGCCTGGCTCCGAACGGCGACGTCTACGTGATCGAGGCCAATCCCAATCCCTGGCTTGCCAGCCGCCAGGAATTTGCCATGGCAGCGAAAGCTTTAGGACTGTCATATACGGAAACGATCGAGGCGATTGTCGATTTGGCAATGAGCCGTTACCTGAATGCCAATCTCGCGAAGGCTGCGGGGATGCACTAAACCAGAGTGGTGCCGTAACAGCGGGTGCGAGAACTGGCGGACTCGTCGCCGGGCGGCCCAGTCGACCTGCCTGCCGTTCATCTCGAGACGCAGATGGTTGATGCGTTTGGAAGACGAACTCTGGGAGCCACGCCCCTAGTCTGTCGTCGTTGCGATTCCCGCCGGTTGCAGTCTTTCGAAAGATTCTTGCGCGCGAGTCAAAGCTTCCTGCACATTCTCGCAAATGTTCTTAGGGCCCACGAGTTCCTCAAATTCCGTGCCCTGAATCAACCGTAGCGGCTGTTCTCTCGCGCCGCATAGAATTAAGGAACGACCGCTCTTTTTCAAGGTGCGTGCCACCTCTTCCAGAGCAAAGAGTCCGGTGGCGTCGAGAGCGGTCATATTTCTCAGACGCAAAATGACGACCGGGGGCAACTGGTGAAGATGTTCGGTGACCACGTCGATCTTGTCGGTCGCGCCGAACAGGAACGGACCGTGGATGCGGAAGATGGTTGCATAATAGGGAATATCTTTGTCTTGTAAGATGTGTACGCGTCCATCCTCGACGTAGTCGTCGGTTACCTGCGAAACGGTGGTGGTCGCAGCTACGCGACTGATGAACAGAAGCGCCGCTAGGATCATTCCCGCCTGTACTGCAACCGTAAGGTCGGCGAAAACCGTCAACGCAAACGTGACCAGCCATACGCTGACGTCGGTTTTCGTGAGCCTGAGCAGCGACGGAATCTCACGCCACTCGCCCATGTTGTAGCTGACCACCATGAGGATTCCTGCCAGCACCGCCATGGGCACGAAACTCACAAGCTTTGAGGCAAAGAGCAGAATCGCCAAGAGTGTCAGGGCATGAATCATGCCCGCGACCGGGGTCTTTGCTCCCGCACGAATATTGGTCGCCGTGCGAGCGATGGCGCCGGTGGCCGGTAAGCCGCCGAACATCGGTGAAACGACGTTGGCGATGCCTTGCGCCACGAGTTCCACATTCGGATTGTGGCGGTCGTTGATATTTGTACTGCCGCTCATACGATCCGACACGACCGCCGACATCAGAGACTCGATCGCACCCAGCATAGCGACGGTGACCGCCGGTCCCAGAAGGCTATGAATCAAATCAGTTCGAAATGTCGGAATGTGGAAGTGAGGCAGCCCGCTCGGAATTCCATTGAAACGCGAGCCGATCGTTGCAACGGGAAGTCTAAAGAACCAAACCGCGATGGTGCCCAGCACCAACGCCACAATCGCGCCTGGGATGCGGTTGGAAACCGCCCGGCACAACAGGATCACTACTATGGTTCCAGCGGCCAGGAGCGTGGCTTCGAATGAGATCGTGTGAAAATTCAGCCCCAGCGCTTCCATGCGCAGCCAGAAAACTCCGGGGACTTTTTCCAGCTTGAGACCGAAGAAATCCTTCACCTGCGTGCTGGCGATCAGAATGGCAATGCCGTTCGTAAAGCCAATTACGATGGGCCGGGGAATATATTTCACCGCGGTCCCCATGCCAGTAAGGCCCATGATAACCAATATGAATCCGGCCATCACAGTGCACATGAACAGGCCATCGACGCCGTGAGCGGCAACGATGCCCGCGACTACGACCACGAAAGCGCCGGTCGGGCCGCCGATCTGGGTCGTCGATCCTCCGAGCGCGGAAATCAGAAAGCCTGTCACCACCGCGCAGTAAATGCCGGCTTGCGGCGAGAGGCCGGAGGCGATGGCAAACGCCATAGCCAGCGGCAATGCCACTAGTCCAACCGTGATTCCTGCAACCAGGTCGCGCAGGAACTTATTCAGGCTGTAGTTGCGGAGGCAAAGGATTGATTTTGGCAGCCAGCGCTCGTCAAAAAGTGTGAGTTCCATCTGAAACAACAAGTATCTCAAGTAAGTGCACAGGGGGATAGTCCCGAAAGGGCAACTTCCAGGCAATCCTTTTGGCGAGAATAGGGCCGCGAGCTTTTCCAGACCCTGTTCCGAGCGCCGCCCACTCGAAACTCACTCGTTTTTTGTCAGGCATTGAGTGCCTCGCGGTGCCCTCAGCCCTCAGATGCGTTAACCTTCCAATGATGCGTCTGCTGCGCTTCTTCCGTCCTTCGCACCAGCACACCGCCTTCTCGGCGACGCTGCTCTTGATGTCCGCCATTATGCTCTCCCGCGTCATCGGATACATTCGCGAGGCTTACATTGCCTACGCCTTTGGTGCAGGCCAGCAGACCGATGCCTACGTCGCCGCCTTCACCCTCCCCGATTGGCTGAACTACATCGTCGCCGGCGGCACTGCTTCCATCACCTTCATCTCCATCTATACGCGCTTCATGGCGCAGAACCGCGAGCAGGACGCACAAAAAACTTTTTCCATCGTCATCACGGTCATGACCAGCGTTCTCGTCGCCGGAACGGTTGTAGCCGAGATATTCACGCCCCAGTTCGCAGCGTGGATGTTCCACGGCTTCACGCCCGACCAACTCCAACTCTGCGTCCATCTCACGCGCATCCTGCTCCCCGCCCAGATTTTTTTCTATGTTGGAGGAGTAGTCTCTGCAGTTCTGCTCTCGCACCGTCTGTTCCTGCTTCCCGCGTTCGGGCCCCTTATTTATAACGTCGCGATCATTGCCGGGGGCGTTATTGCAGGCCGCCAGATGGGCATCGCGTCCCTGGCCTATGGAGCCTTGGCCGGGAGCATTGCGGGCCCCTTTCTCATCAATGCCATCGGCGCCGCTAAAATCGGCACGGGATATCGGCCCTCCTTCGATCTGAAAAATTCAGCCTTCCGCGAGTGGGTCCGCCTTTCGATCCCGTTGATGCTGGGCGTCTCCCTGGTCACCGTCGACGACTGGATACTCCGCTACTTCGCCTCCAGCGGAATCGGCGACATCGCTCGCCTCAACTATGCCAAGCGTCTCTGCGCCATCCCCATCGCTATTCTGGGTCAAGCCGCGGGCCAGGCGTCCCTTCCTTTTTTCTCGCGCCTCTTCGGAGAAAAAAAGTTTACGGAATTCGCCGCCACCGTCAACGCCTCGGTCTATCGCATCACCGCCGCCTCCCTCCTCATCACAGGATGGATGATGGCCATCGCCCTTCCGCTCATCGATCTCGTGTATCGCCGCGGACACTTCACCTTCTCCGATTCCACCTCCACGGCAATTTACTTTTTCTGGTTTTCACTCTCGCTTGCTCTGTGGTCAAGCCAGGCGCTCTATGCCCGTGCTTTCTACGCCTCGGGCAACACGCTCACTCCGATGATCGCCAGCACCTTCATCGTTTTGGTTTCGCTACCCATGTACGCCCTGTTCTTTCGCACTTTTTCGGTTACCGGACTTGCCATCGCCTCCGACATTGGCATCACCGCCAACGCCATGGCCATCGCTCTTCTCCTCCATGTTCGCGGCATGGTTCCGCTCGGAGGCTTGAACTGGAAAGAACTTGGCAAGTGTACTCTGGTAGGCGCTGTTTCCGGGGGGATGAGTTACAGAGTCATGCGGTGCATCACGCTCGATGGAAGCCGCCGCGCCGATCTCCTCGCGCTTGCGCTCGCCAGCTTGACCTGGGCTGCAGCTGTAGCGGCTGGGCTCTATCTGCTGCGCTCGGAGTTGCCCGCCGATCTTCGCCGGAGAAAACCCGCTCCGCTCGCACTAGTGGCTGAGAGCCAATCCGTGGAAACAATGGAAACCGGTAAGGAGCCCTGAGAATATTCTGCCGGCGACGATACGGAGATCTTGAGTCTAGGTCCAAAACAAAACGGACCTCGATCGAGGTCCGTTCCATGACACATGCTTTACTGATCCGCGAATCAGCGAGAAACCGTCTGCGCCCTACGCTCTTACCGCAACCGCTGGTTCCATCGACGCACTTGAAACGCTCTTCGCTTCTTCGGACTTGGGCTCGGCCTTCGACCCCGACGCTCCCGCCTTGCGGATGTCGATGCCGCCCTTGAAGAACGCGCCATCTTCAATCGAAATGCGCGCCGCCACCACATCGCCCGTCAGTGAACCGTCGCTGCGAATGTCGACACGATCGCTGGCTGTCAGGTTGCCCCGCACCTTCCCGAGCACCACAATCTCACGCGCGCTGATATTCGCCGCCACCACGCCGTTGCGCCCGATCGTCACCCGGTTGCCGGAGAGGTTGATCGATCCCTCCACCCGGCCATCGATATACAAAGACTCCGATCCCGTCACTTCACCTTTAATGACTAATGACTTGCCAATCGTCGCTTGGTCCGATGTCGTCGTGGTCACAGGACGCGGCGCAGCCGCAGGCTCGCTCGTCGTCATCATCGGTGCCGTCGTAGCCGTCGCTATGCTCGGACGCTCCGGTTCAGCAGGCCGACCAGGTGTTGCAGGTTGATTCGTGGGCTTCCACATTGTTGTTGAAATCCTTTCCTTTTGATAAGGGGCTCTGAATTATCGCCGCATTTCGACTGCCAAATGGAATTGTACTCCTCGCCCGCTGTGGAAATTAACCTTTTCTTACTGATTTTCATAGTTCCCGTCCTGATTCCCCCTCCGCTCTCACGCTCATTCCTCGCTTCCGATCATGTAACCTCTGCCCAGACGGCGGTAAATCCTCTATCGCGTTAATATGGAGCGTTGGTGGACGCCCACGCCCACGGTACACTCGAGGACTCTATGACCTTAGCCCCGCCCTCCACCCGCCCGCAGTCCGGCGAATATGCTCCTTACTATGACAAGTATGTCGCCCAAGTTCCCGACAACAGCATTCTTGTCACGCTCGAAGACCAGCGGCGCAGCATGCTCATTCTCCTCACCGGGCGCCCCGAAGCCGATGGCGATCTCCGCTATGCTCCCGATAAGTGGTCGGTCAAAGAAGTTCTTGGCCATATTTGCGATGCGGAGCGCGTCTTCGCTTACCGCGCGCTCCGCATTTCACGGGGCGACAAAACTCCCCTCGCCAGCTTCGATGAAAACGAATTCGCCCGCAACTCGCCGCTCTCGCGCCGTCCGCTCTCTGATTCGATCGAGGACTACATCGCCGTACGGCGCGCCACCGTCTCTTTGTTCCGCAATCTGGACGAAGCTGCCTGGGCCCGTCGAGGCGTAGCCAGTAACCACGAAGTGTCGGTTCGAGCACTCGCCTACATGATCGCCGGCCACGAACTGCATCATCGGAAAATGCTGGAGGAGAAATACCTGAAATAGAAATTTTGTGGTCTGGTAATCGGGTAATCTTGCAATTTGGAATCGAGCAATTTCGCAATTGCGTAAATCCGCGCCTTAGCCGGCTGTTCGCGAGCCCAGCGCCGGAGGGTGCGAACCAGCTTACGGAAATGCATGTCGGAAATCGGCACTCAAGCAGAGGTTTCCTAGGCCAGCCCTTGGAAAGAGCTGTTAAATTACCAAATTTCCCGATTACAAAATTACAAAATGAATTTTCTATCCGATTCCGCGATTCTCCGCCACATCGCCCGCCAACCCAAAAAAACGGCGAGCCATAAACAGCTGCTGCGCGAACTGGGAGTAAAAGCCGCGGCCCGCCGCGAATTTACCGATCGCCTTTACGCTCTAGTCAGCAAGGGCGAACTGCTGCAAGTCGACTCCGGCCACTATGCCATCCCGCACACGACCAAAGGCCGCAATCTCCTCGTCGGCCGCCTGACCATGCACCGAGACGGCTTCGGGTTCGTTATCCCCGAAGCCATTTCGCTCGACGACAGCCTCAAGGCCCGATTAGCGGGAGACGTTTTCATCCCTCCTCACGCCGTCGGATCGTCTATGCATGGCGACCGCGTCCTGGTGGAGGTTTCCGCCATCCGCACCGACGGACGAGCGGAAGGCCGCATCGTCCGTTCTATCTCGCGAGCGCATCCGACGGTCGTCGGCATCTTTCACTACGGACACCGCCACAACTACGTCAAGCCCATCGACGAAAAAGTAACGCAAGAAATAGTGATCCCGCCGGGCTTGGAGACTCCGCAATCCTCCGCAGTTGAGCCTTCGTCAGCAGAGCAATCGGGTTCGCAGAAGAAGTCTCCAGACCGAGTCATCGGCGAAGAGGCCAAAGTCCACACCGACGGGCAGGATCTGGAGGGCCTGGTGGTTGACGTAGAAATCACCGACTGGCCCTCAGCGACGCAAAACCCGCGTGGCCGCGTCCTTGAAATTCTGGGCGAAGAAAACGACTTCGGCGTTGATGTCGAAATCATGATCCGCAAGTTTCACCTGCCCCATCGCTTCCCGGCCGAAGTCATCGAAGAGGCGCAAGCTATTCCCAGTGCTATCCCCGAAGAAGCCCTACGCCACCGGCGCGACTACCGCGAACTTCCCATCGTCACCATCGACGGAGAAACGGCTCGCGACTTCGATGACGCGGTCCACGTGCGCCAGCTATCCAGCGGAAACTACGAACTTCAGGTCCACATCGCCGATGTAGCTCAATACGTAACCGCCAACACGCCTTTGGATCAGGAAGCGCGTCTTCGCGGCACCAGCGTCTATTTCCCCGACCGCGCCGTTCCCATGTTGCCGCTCGAACTCTCGACCGACATCTGCAGCCTGCGTCCTCAAGTCGATCGCCTCGTTCTCTCCTGCACTATGGAAATTGACCACCAGGGCGAAATCGTCGCCTACGAGGTCAACGAAGGCGTGATCCGCTCTGCCAACCGCATGACCTATACTGCGGTAAACGCTGTCATCGAAGGCGATCTCGCCGCGCGCCAGGATTACGCCGCTCAAGTCGACCACTTCGAACGCATGCGTGACCTGGCGATGATCCTCAACCGCAAACGCCAGCGCCGCGGTTCGATTGACTTCGATCTCCCTGAAGCCGTGATCGAGTTCGACGAACAAGGCTTGATGAAGAGCATCACCCGATCCGAACGCAATCTCGCCCATCGCCTGATCGAAGAATTCATGCTCTCCGCCAACGAATGCGTAGCCCACTATCTCGAAAACAAACGCATAGCGTCGCTCTACCGCATCCACGAAAAGCCCGACGCCAAGCGCGTCTATGACTTCGAAGTGATCGCTGCCACCTTCGGATACTCCCTCGGAGTGGGCGCTCTACCCATCGAACGCGTGCAGCTAAAAGCCGACCGCCGCGACGCCCGAGGCACCGGCAAGCGCGTCCGCGAAATCGAAGTGCCCCAAGAGGTCCACATCACCCCGCGGATGTATCAAAAACTGACCGACAAGATTGCCGGAAAGCCCGAGGAAAGAATCCTGAGTTTTCTTATGCTGCGCTCGCTCAAGCAAGCCCGCTACAGCGAAGAGAATCGGGGACACTTTGCCCTGGCGGCTACCACTTACACTCATTTCACTTCTCCGATCCGCCGCTATCCCGACCTCATCGTCCACCGCATCCTGAAACAAGTGCTGCGGGACTCGCCCGAGCGAAGCGACGGAGAAGTGCCAGTCGGGATATCCCCATCGCCAAAGAATTCTCATGCTGAGCGAAGCGAAGGACCTCATTCTCATCCGAATGACAGAGTAGAGAAACAACTTCCTCCATCTCCCTGGTCGAAGCGCCGCGACCATAATGCCCATCAGCAGGCCATTCAACCTCTAGGCGGACCCATCTCGCTCGAAGAACTCCACCAAATCGCGGATGAATCGAGCCAGTCCGAGCGCCGCGCCGACGAAGCCGAACGCGGTCTGATGGAATGGAAAAAAGTGAAATTCATGGAGCGCCGCATCGGCGAAGACTTCGACGGACTCATCATCAGCGTTACCAAGTTCGGACTGTTCGTCGAACTTACCGACCTCTTCGTCGAAGGCATGGTTCCCCTCAACACGCTCACCGACGACCGCTACACCTACCACGAGAACACGCGCCAGATCATCGGACAGCACTCGCGCAAAACCCATAGCCTGGGAGACCGCGTGCGCGTCCTGGTCGACCGCATCGATCCGGTGGAGAAAAAGATCCAGTTCGCCCTATTAGAAGACCCGCAAGAACAGCCACCCAAGAAAGAGCCACAGAAGCGCTCCCGCAAATCGCGCCGCCGATAGGCCAGATCCAGTCTTTCGCGTACCAGCGAGCGTCCGCAACGTTATAATCCTTCTTCCCAAAGTCGAGTTCGCAAGTACGGTACGCAGTCTGATTGAAGGAGCATTCATGAACCTCGAAAACCGAGTCGCGTTGGTCACCGGAGCCTCGCAAGGCATCGGACACGCCTGCGCGTTGGCGCTCGCACAGGAAGGCGCGACCATTGCTGCTGTTGCCCGGAACCAGCAGAAACTGGATGAACTCGTTGCCGCAATCACATCCGCTGGAGGCAAAGCCGCTGCTTTCGTCATCGACGTCGCCGACGAAGAGCAGATCAAGGCGGGCGTGAAGGCCGCGCTCGGGCAATTCGGCAAGATCGACATCCTGGTCAACAACGCCGGAATCACCCGCGACCAGCTCGTCATGCGCATGAAGCGCGCCGACTGGGACGCTGTGCTCAACACCAACCTGACTTCCGCCTATCTCTGCATCCAGCAGGTCATCGGATCGATGCTCAAGCAGCGCTGGGGACGCATCATCAACGTCACCAGCGTCTTCGGCCAAACCGGACAAGCAGGCCAAGCCAATTACGCTGCATCCAAAGCCGGATTGATCGGCCTGACGATGGCAATGGCCCGCGAAGTTGCCTCGCGCAACATCACCGTTAATGCGGTTGCTCCTGGATTCATCGAGACCAGCATGACCGCTGCGCTGAGCGACGAGTTCAAGCAGAGCGCGGTGAAGCAGATTCCGCTGGGGCGAGTCGGCTCTCCCGAAGACATCGCCAAAGCGGTGTGCTTTCTGGCCTCCGAAAACGCCTCTTACATCACCGGACACGTGCTCAACGTCAATGGTGGGATGCTGATGGGATAGTTGAGGTGGCGCTGAGGTTGTCGTCCAAGAGCTGCTGTTTTTGTTGTGGACTTCGTTGCGGACTGCGAGGGCCCCTCCTGGTGCGGTCTTTTAAAGTCAAAGACTTAGCGGGAGATTTTTGCCAGGTCTTTGAGGAATAAGGACTTAGCTGTAAGGTATTTATTCTTCATAAACTTAGGCGGATTGATCAATAAACAACTGACGAATTGCTGAAGAGCGATTGAAGCGGGTGTAGAAACGGTTGGAACGGCATCCGGCGGGGATGCGAACGAAGAAATGGGCGGCGCGGCCAGTGGGATGGGGCACCCTTGGGCGCGAAAGAGTTTTAGTCCGAAGAAGATCAAGGTCAAAACCAAGATCAAGATCAAGTTGAAAGCAAGAGCAGAGTCAAAGGCAGCGGGCGAGGGCGCCGGCTCTACACGGGTGATCAGTTTGATTTTTTAATCTCGACCGACCTCAGGGCTCGCGGATGATCAGAATCATTCCGGGTCGCAGGGATGCGATATTCCGGTTGTCGTGCTTCAGGGCTTGGACCGTGGTGTTATAGGAGTTCGCGATGGAATACAGGGTTTCCCCTTGCTTTACTTTGTGATGACGGACGGCTGCTGTTTGCGTCCCGGCATGATGCTTGGCGTTGTTCGAATGTCCGGCGGCAGCGCGAGTCTCTCTCGTCCCGGGAGTGACGGGCAAATGCAGATACAAGACTTTTCTTCCCGCCAGGCTGTTACTTCGCAGGTGGTTCCAACTGCGAACCATCTTCTCTGACACTCCGAAGTTGGTGGCTACTGTTTCGGCTGTATCTCCCTTGCGGATTTTATAGCGCGTGATCGCACGCGAGTAAGTGCTGGCGTCAGGCTCCTTGCCCGGAGCAATGGGAATGATCAGTCGAGCCTCCGGCGACAAAGCTTCGTCGGTCAAATCATTGGCTTCGGCAATCGCCTTGGGAGTGGTGTGATAGGTCCGCGCAATCGCGACTAAAGTTTCGCCGGCGGCCACCTTGTGATAGCGCCACCAGACGCGCTTGTCCGCCGGAATGGAAGCCACCGCGCTCTGGAACCGGTCCACGGTTCCCACCGGCAAGTGCAACTCAAACTCGCGGTCCTTGGGAGTGGTCATGCGGAGCAGACTGGGATTCAGATCGAGTAACTGTTCTGCCGTGGCATCCACGCACTCAGCAGCCAAACGAAGATCGATGGGATAGTCGATCTTCAAAGAGTCATAAGGAATGGGCTTGTCTTTGACCACCGAATCCAGTCCATACTGCGCGGGATTCTTCGCCATGATGGTCACGGCCAAAATAATGGGAACGTAATTCCGCGTTTCCTTGGGCAGCACGTTGCGCCGGTAGAGTTCCCAGAAATCGGCATAGCCGGTGCGCTTGACCGCGCTCTGCACCGTTCCCGGCCCTGAGTTATAGGCCGCCATCGCCAGATACCAGTCGCCAAATTCGCCGTAGAGATCTTTCAAGTGGTGCGCGGCCGCGCGAGTGGCCTTCTCGGGATCCTGCCGGTCATCGACCCACCAGCTGCGTTCAAGGCCGTACCCTGAGGCGCGGCTGCCCATGAACTGCCACATGCCGCGCGCCCCAGCCCGGGACACCGCGAGCGGATGAAATCCCGACTCGGCTTGCGCGAGATAGATCAGATCCTGCGGAACTCCCTCTTCGCGCAGCGTGCGGCGGATCATATCTTCGTAGCGGCCGGACCGGGCCAGCGCACGCTCGACCGTGCCGCGGCCGCGGGTAGAGAAGTAGTTGATAAATCCGGCCACCTGATCGGTCATCATCAGCGGCAGATCGGAGTGCGTGGACTTGATTTCGGCTTCAGCCTTGGCCTTGACGCTCTCGTCCACCGCGGGTGTCAGTTCGTTGGCTTCGTCGATCGGAGCCGGCTCCGACTTCTGCTCAGAGAATCCGTCGCCTTGCCTCAGAGCGGCAAGTTCCAAGGTGTTCACGCCGTCGAGAATGCGATCGAGTTCCTGTTGCAGCCGGTCGTCCGACCGCAGATCCAGCCCGCTGCCCAGCAACTGGTTGAAGGCGGAGTCGAAATTCTGCTTCGCGGCTTCCAGGTGCCCGGCACGATAGTTGTCCTGGCCGGTTTGATATTCTCTTTCCACGTGCGCGATGAGATCGGCGACGGGATCGACCTGAAGGGCGACTGGCGTTTGCGGGTTCGCCTGGGGTTCGGCGGCAGGCGCAGAACTCTGCTTGGGCGGATCGGGTGGCTTGGTGGCCACTACCAGAGCTGGAGCTTGCGCTTGGACGGGCGGCAGGAACGCGGTTTTTTGCGCCGACTGGCAACCGATGCTCGCCAGCAAAACTGCCGATGCAGCGAAGCTCAACGCTTTCCGATGAAGGTGAGAAGAAAAGCCCATATTTTCAAAAGCAGGCCGCAACCGTTCTTACCGAGACCGCCAGTCCTCTTTCGAGGGGTCTTCTTTAGTATATGAGATGGTACTATCGCAAAATTCGTTGGGTCAACGCTACCGAAGACCCCTGACCATGAGTACCTTACGAACTGGCTGCGCATCTTACCCCACTGGCGCGGGTATAGCAAATTGACTGGTTCCCTGAAACCGGCATGCGCGCAGTTGTCCGGGCGACTAAGATTGCCGCGACGAATCTTTACCTATCCTGGAGCATCGAAGGCGCATATATGAAAGCGATACAAATTCAGCAAACCGGTGGGCCGGAAGTAATGCAGTTGGTCGACGTGCCCGTTCCTCAGCCAAAATCGAATGAAGCCGTAGTGAACATTAAAGCGGCAGGCGTGAATTTCATCGATGTTTACAACCGCGAGGGGCGTTACAAGGCGGCGTTGCCGCTGATTCTGGGTCAGGAAGCAGCCGGCGTGGTTGCGGCCGTTGGTGCCGACGTGCGCGACGTAGCAGTCGGCGATGCCGTGGCCTACACGATGACTCTGGGAAGCTACGCGGAATATGCCGCGGTGCCGGCGGACCGGCTGGTGAAAATTCCCGCGGGAGTCAGCGAGCGCGAAGCTGCCGCCGCGATGCTCCAGGGCATGACCGCGCACTATCTGTCGCATGACACGTATCCGCTGAAGAAAGGCGAGACTGCGCTGATTCACGCGGCAGCGGGCGGCGTAGGACTGCTGCTAGTGCAGATGGCTCACAACATTGGCGCGCGCGTGATCGCCACGGTTTCAACCGAAGAAAAAGCCAAGCTGGCGCGGGCGGCTGGAGCTGACGAAATCATTCTTTATACCCAATCGGATTTCGAGGCCGAGACAAAGCGCCTGACGGCCGGCAAAGGCGTCGACGTTGTGTACGACTCAGTCGGCAAGACGACATTCGACAAGGGCCTGAACCTACTGCGTCCGCGCGGCATGATGGCACTTTACGGTGCATCGAGTGGAGCCGTGGCCCCGATTGACCCGCTTGTGCTGACGCAAAAAGGATCGATCTTTTTGACGCGGCCGTCGCTAGGACATTACATCATTTCTGCGCAGGAATTACAGCAGCGCGCGGCTTCCGTATTCGGCATGATTCGCGATGGCAAACTGAAGTTGCGCATCGAACACATCTATCCGCTCGCCGAAGCGCAACAGGCGCACCGGGACCTTGAAGGCAGGAAAACGACCGGCAAACTCCTCCTGATCCCGAATTAGAGCAAAGCGAGGGTCCACAGGGATGGCGCCCCGCATTTCAACGGTGGCGAACCCTGGGGGTTGGGCGCAGCCTATCCCTGGGTTCGGTCGAGAACCTCGGCGTGCCATGCCATTTGGATTGCTTCCAGCTTGGCTTCGTTGGACTTCGCGGGATCGTCCTTGAAGTTGGGGAGCGCGGTCACATATTTGTGCAAGTCAGTGAAACGAACGGCAAGCGGATCGAGTTCGGGATGAGTTTCTGAGAGGAGAATCCCTATGTCCTCGGAATCGCTCCATGTTAATTCTTTCGGCATTGGCTTGTGCGTCCTCGGGCGCTGTTGTGCTGAACGTTTGCGAAGAGTTCCAACGTACTGACGAGTCTGGTGGAGCGGAGATTCCTCACTTCGTTCGGAATGACAAGTTCTCAGGACTTCTAGTGCTCTTCGGAAACGTAATTCCGGTTCCAAGCGGGGATTTCCACGACTAGCTTGCCAGGCTTCTGGATTACCGTTTGACATCCGAGGCGAGAGTTTAACTGAAGATCGGCGGCCATGTCGAGCTTGTCGGCTTCGTCGTCTTCCATTGCGGAGATCAGGTTCGCGCCTTCTTTTACCCAGATGTGGCAAGTCGTGCAGGCGCAATTTCCCCCGCAAGCATGATCGAGATGAACGCCGAAGTTCAACGCCACGTCGAGCAGCGACTCCGGCTTGCCGTGATCTTTGTAGGGTAGCTTGCCGTGCTCAAAGGTGACCGTCTTGCCTTCGGGAAGGAAAGTGACCTCGACCGTATTTTCGCTATTTTGAGCGGTGGGAGCATCCATTGTGGTGGCTCCGCTTCTCTGCACTTTTTCTTCAGACATGTATGAGGCCCCTTGAAACTTGTTCTTATTCGAATTCCGCTTTCGCTACCGGATGGCCGGCTTGCTGGCCTTCGTCGATCCCTGTGTCGTCCATGGCCTTACCTTTTAAGGCGGCTGAAACGGCCGTATCCATCATTAATTCAGCCATGCGCATCGTGGCCTGGTTGAGCGAATCGATGCCGGAGCGGATGGCGTGATAGTCATCGCTATTATTCACAGCAAGCAAAGACTTCTCCAAGGTTTCTATCTTGCGGCGTTCTTCGATTGCGAGTTCAGGCCACGCGGGGCTTTTCTTTCCTTTTGCGAGCGCCGCCAGGATCGTGTCGGCTTCGCGGCGCGCTTCGATGACCTGCCGCTGCCGGAAATCTTCTTCGGCATAGTCGAACGATTCGAGCAGCATGTTTTCGACTTGCTCGTCGGTGAGGCCGTAGCTGGGCTGAACGTCGATTTCCGCTTCCTTTCCACTGCGCTGCTCGCGAGCCGAGACGCGAAGAATGCCGTTCGCGTCGATCAGAAACTTGACTTCAATGCGGGGCAGGCCGGCGGGCATGGGAGGAACGCCCTTGAGATCGAATCGCGCCAGCGACCGGCAATCGCGCGCGAGTTCGCGCTCGCCTTGCAGCACGTGAATCGCAACGTTGGTCTGGCCATCCACCTGGGTGGTGTAAAACTGTGTTGCGGACGCTGGGATGGTGGAGTTGCGCAGGATGATCTTATCGGTGACGCCGCCCGCCACTTCGATTCCGAGGGAAAGTGGAGTCACGTCCAGCAACAGCATCTCTTTTGTAATTTCGGATCCACCGCCGAGAATCTGCGCTTGCACGGCCGCGCCCAAGGCCACGACCTCGTCGGGATTCAGGCCGGTATGGGGAACACGTCCGAAGAGTTCCTGCACCAGGCGGCGAACCTTGGGGATGCGGGTGGAACCTCCCACGAGCACGACCTCGTCGATCTGTTCGGGCTTCAGGCCGGCATCTTTGAGCGCCTGTTTGCAGGGACCGACGGTCCGGTCGATGATCGGTTGAATCATCTGCTCGAAAATCTCAAGCGTAATTTCCCGCTGATACTTTTTGCCATCGGGCAAGTCGACGTCGAGTTTTGCCGAAGGCTGCGATGAAAGCGCGATCTTGGCCTCGATCACCGACTTGCGGATGCGGGCCACGGTTTCAGCGTTTCGTCGGACATCGAGTCCGAGATCGCCGCGAATATCGTCGAGGGCGATGGCAATCAGGAGATTGTCGATATCGTCCCCGCCGAGATGGGTGTCACCGTTCGTGGCGATCACCTCGAAAATGCCGTCGTGGAGTTTGAGAACGGAAATGTCGAAAGTGCCGCCACCGAGATCGTAAACCACAACGATGCCGTGCTTTTTTTTGTCGAGGCCGTAAGCGAGCGATGCAGCGGTCGGTTCGTTGACGAGGCGCAAAACATTCAGGCCAGCGATTCGGCCGGCATCTTTGGTCGCTTGGCGTTGCGCATCGTTGAAGTAGGCGGGGACAGTGATGACGGCCTGAGTGACGGGAGCTCCGAAAAAGCGCTCAGCATTGCGCTTCAGTTGGCGCAACACGAGCGCCGAGACTTCCGGTGGAGTGTAGGTGCGCTCACCGATCTGGATGCGCAAGACCTCGCCCGGCTGAAGATCTTTCGCTAACTGAAAAGGGAACAACTTGAGTTCGTCGTTGACATCTTCGAGGCCGCGGCCCATGAGGCGCTTGACGGAATAAACTGCGCGCTCAGGTGTTTCGATCAGATAGCGGCGCGCGGCATTGCCGACAATCACCTGGTTCTTCTCGTCCAGCGCCACCACGGAGGGTACGAGGTTCAGACCGTCTTCTCCGGGGATGACGACGGGCGCATCTCCCTGCATGTACGCCACCAGGGAGTTCGTGGTGCCGAGGTCGATGCCGACAATGTTTTCAGTAGCCATTTTTGTAGAGAATTGCAGAGGTCAGAAGTCGGATTGGAGAAGTAAAGCCCTTTGAGATTCTCACTTCTGCATCTGACTTCGAACTTCCGACTTAGCTTTCCATGGCCTCGTTTACGTCGCGCACGAGGTTCCGAACGTAGTTTCTGCGGTTGAGTGTATCCAGCATTTTGCCGAGGATCGTCCGCCGGTTGTCATCGCTCCCGTTGTTTGCGGAGTCACCGTCCACGAACTTGTCCCATTCATTCCACTCGGTCTTGAGTTCGTTGAAGAGCGCGTCGTATTTTTCTTCCAATGAAAGTTTGGCTTTGCCGATTTCCTCAAGCATCGCCGGATCGTCTTCGCCCAGTTTTTTCTGGGCCCGCAGCTCTTCGAGGTGCATGTTGAGCTCAAAAACCTCTTCCAGAAGGTCAGGGGGCACCACCTGCTTCTTCAATTCTCCGGTGGCGCGAGCCTTCTCCGTGGCCTGCTTCGACTGCTCTTCCAGTTCGATGCCTTCGAGGCGCAACAGATATTCGGTGCGCTTGATGGGATCTTTGAGGGTGCGATAGGCGTCGTTGAGCATGGAACTTTGTTCCAGGCTCCAGGCGCGTTCCTCGCTCTCTGCCTGTCCAAACAAGTCTGGATGCAGCTTGCGGCTCAGCGCATAGAACTCTGTTTCGAGCGCGGCTGTGTCGAGGTTAAGCTTGCGCGGAAATCCAAAGAACGTGAAATAGTCTACTGGAACAGGAGGCTGCACTTTGCCACAGGAACTGCAGAAATGTACCGCGCGCATGGTGCCGCACGACCAGCAACTGGGAGTCGCCTCCTGCGGCGATTGCCCGGGGATAATCAAAGACGATTTGGATTCTGTCATTTTGTAATTTGGTAATCCGGTAATTTTGTAATTGAAAGCGATTTGGCTGGTCGGGGGTTGTTTCAATTGCAAAATTCCCCAACTACCAAATTACAAAATCTTCTCTAGGAGAACGAACTGCCGCAGCCACAGGACTTGGTCGAGTTCGGATTGATGAACACGAAGCCCTGTTGCATGAGCGTCTCCTGATAGTCGAGAGTCATCCCGTGCAGATAGATGAACGATTTCGGATCCACAAAAAGGCGGACGTCTCCGAACTGAAACACGCGGTCGCGCTCGCGCGGTTGCGTATCGAAGCGGATGTTGTAGCTTAGACCGGAACATCCTCCGCCCTGCACGCCTAAACGAAGTCCGCCTTGCTCGGGAGAGATGTTCTCTTTCACGATAGCGGAGCGAATCTTCCTCAAGGCATTCTCGGTCACCTGAATACCCTTGGCCGGGGCCGTGGCAGGTGGCGCTACGGTTTTGATTGTGTCTTCCATATGGGAGTTTCTAGCTGCTAGCGACTGCTTCTAGCAACCAAACCCAACATCCTATGCTATTCGCTCGCAAGCAGTAGTTGACAGCGGTTTTACTGCGCTGCCTGCACTGCAACCGGCTTGGTCGATTCTTGCTTTTTCTTCCAGTCGCCGATCGCGGCCCGGATCGCGTCCTCGGCCAGCACCGAGCAATGAATTTTCACCGGCGGCAAAGCCAGTTCCTTTACGATCTCGGTGTTCTTGATCTCGAGGGCCTGATCGATGGTTTTGCCTTTGACCCACTCAGTAGCGAGCGAAGACGAGGCAATGGCCGAACCGCACCCGAAGGTCTTGAACTTGGCATCTTCGATGACGTTGGTCTGCGGATTGACTTTGATCTGCAACTTCATCACGTCGCCGCATTCGGGCGCGCCAACCAGTCCGGTGCCCACATCGGCATCTTTTTTGTCCATGGAGCCGACGTTGCGTGGATTGTTATAGTGATCGATCACCTTATCGCTGTATGACATTTTTCTTCACCCCTTCTTACTTTCTTAAACCCCACGTTGATGTTTTCGCCGCCACCCAAGCAGCGGGCTTCTTTGCGGGCGACGACGCCCGCGTTACACCTAGTGCGCTTCGGCAGCCCATTTGACATTCTTCAAGTCCACGCCTTCTTTCGCCATTTCATAGAGCGGCGAAAGCTCGCGCAGACGGAGTACGGTTTCGACAACGCGGTCAGCTACGTAATCGACCTCGGCTTCGGTATTGAAGCGGCCGATGCCGAAACGGATGGAACTGTGCGCCAGATCGTCTCCGGTGCCGAGCGCTTTCAATACATACGATGGTTCCAGCGTCGCAGAGGTGCACGCCGATCCGCTCGACACCGCGATATCGTTGATGCCCATCAGTAGCGACTCGCCTTCTACATAAGCAAAACTGATATTCAGATTGCCGGGGAGGCGATGTTCCATGGAGCCGTTGATGTAGACCTCGTCGAGGCGGCTCATGATGCTGTCTTTCAGGCGGTTACGAAGACCGGCCATTTTGCAGGACTCCTGGGCCATCTCTTCGTGACAGATGGCGCAAGCCTTGCCCAAACCAACAATGCCAGGAACGTTGAGTGTTCCCGAGCGCATGCCGCGTTCGTGGCCGCCACCGTCGATAAGGGGCACCAGTTGGACGCGAGGATTCTTGCGGCGCACATAGAGAGCGCCCGCGCCTTTCGGGCCATAGAGCTTGTGTCCGGTGATGGATGCAACATCGATGTTCATCTTGTTGACGTCGATTGGAACTTTGCCGATCGCCTGCACGGCGTCGGTGTGGAAGACCACTCCGCGGTCGCGGCAGAGCTTGCCGATTTCGGCGACTGGCTGCAGAACGCCGATTTCGTTGTTGGCGGCCATAATCGTAACCAGGATCGTTTTGTCATCGAGGGCGCGCTTGAGGTCGTCGAGATCGACCAGTCCGTCTTTTTGCACGGGCATGTAGGTCACGCGAAACCCGAGTTTCTCCAGATGCTTGCAAGTATCAAGCACGGCCTTGTGCTCGGTGACCGCCGTGATGATGTGGTTGCCCTTCTCACGGTACATTTCCGCCACGCCTTTGATGGCGAGATTGTCGCTTTCGGTGGCTCCCGAGGTGAAGATGATTTCTTTCGCGGTGGCGCCGATCAGCTTGGCGATGCGTTCGCGCGACAGTTCGACGGCTTCTTCCGCCACCCAGCCAAAGGGATGATTGCGGCTGGCGGCGTTGCCGAATTTCTCGATGAAGTAAGGCAGCATTTCCTCGAGAACGCGCGGATCCATGGGCGTGGTCGCGTGGTTGTCCATGTAGATCGGCAGCTTGATGCCTTCCGGGGTTGCGTGTTGACCGGACGAACCTTGTTCAGACGAAGTACGACTGATCGGGGTAACTTTGTTATTGCCATTGGTGTTGCCGTTCGTGCTCATGATTGCCGTTTCTCCTGCGCCGCCCCTCAAGGGGCTTTCATTTTCTTGCCGTTTGCGGCATCGCTCAAGCGATGCCCTGATACAAAACTCGCTCGGGCTACGAAATTGTTACCAACTCTACCGGCTTCTTGGTTTCCTGCTTTTCGAGTTGAAGGACTTCCGGTTCTTCTTTCATCTGCGAAATCATGATGTTCTTGAGCACTTGCTCGATGCTCTGGTTCACTTTGCGCAGGGGCTCGCGGATGGTGCAGCGATCGCTCTGTCCGCACTCGCCGCGAACGGTGACGCACGAAGTAATGAACAGCGGTCCGTCAATGGCCTTGATGACTTCGAACGCGGAAATCGATTTCGGATCGCGCGTCAGAGTATAGCCACCGTTGATGCCGTGTTGCGATCGGATCAATCCCATTTTTGCCAGGCGCTGCAGAATTTTCGCCAGTGCTTCCTGCGGAATGCCGTACGCCTCGGCCACATCTTTGGCGCTGCAGGCGCCCTGGTCGGCGTTCTCGGCCAAGTGTTTCATGGCCATGAGTCCGTAGTCGGCTTTTTTGGTCAGTTTGAGCATGCGGGCAAATGGCGACCTTAAAGATCGGATTAAACTCCGACTGTTTCGGTCGCAATTAATAGTAATCCCAGCTTAGGGGTTCGCGCAAGGGAGGGCAGGGAATGGAGCGATTTTTGGGTTGAACGGTAAGTGGCGGAGGGTAAATGGGTTAGGGGCGGGGTCGAGAGGTGCGGTTTAGTCCCATTTTACCTCGGCATGGGCGGGTGCTGGGAAAGGTATGGACTGTGAGTCCGCGATCAATCTCAGTTATCGCCTTACGCTCTATGTTTGCAACATGGATCGTGTTGAGCAGAATTTGGTTCTGCGAATCGAATGATATCCCAAGCAGAATGACACTGGGATCAGCGCCCGCCTGCCAGATTTTGCCTTCAATGATCTGAGATGCGGTTGTGTGATACTTGCCCTGAAAGACGGATCCACCTTTCATTGAGAAGGCAACCGTCTTTTTGGATGTGATTGGCAACTTCGGTAATTAGAACGCTCCTACGCTCATTCACCCGGAACAGCGTGCATGTCGCTCCGCTCGGGGGCTTTCTGTCGGCTCTTACTGTGGGTTTTCGTGTTTCGCGGATGCGATTCGCTCGGCCACCCGCACTTTCTCGTCTTTCCCGTAATCATCCAAGATATGCGCGTTGTTGCCGTCGATGGATAGTTTGGTCGGTCCGTGCAGAGTCAAATTTAATAACTGGCTGCGGGTGAGAACGGGGCCGAGGACGTAGATGGTGTCGTCGGTTTGAATCCAATAGAAGGTTTTGGAGATCGGCCCGCCAACCAGGGCTGCGATCGGAACAACCGCGACGCCGCCTCTCTCGGTGGTGATGTCGATGACCGTCGCGTCTTTCCACGGAAGATCTTTTTCTGGTCGATGCCGGGCGAGTGCTACCGAAGAGGACAAGAGAGCGACAATCAAAGCTGCGGCTCGTGCCTTGGCGAACGTTGCTTCCGAATGCCTTCCCATACGCACCTCTACTTCCTTATTTACAGCGGCACAGGTGGGGCGGGAAGGTTCCGAAAGACGCTTGTCTTATGGTTGGGTCGGGTCGCGCTGGAGAAGGTTGCGCTCGTGAACCCGACTACTGAAGATGGTCGACTCGGTTCGTGCTAGCGTGCACGGGGCGTCAGGCCCTTTAGTACCACTCCGCAAATTTCGTCGGCGAAGGCTTCGTGGAGTTTGTCGTGGCGGATTAGGAAGCGCATGTAGATTGGGCCGTAGAGCGCGTCGAGAATCAGGTCTTTATCGCTGTCGGCGGGGAGTTCGCCACGGTCGATGCCGCGCTGCAGAGTTTGATAGGCGTGTCTGCGCTTGGGCCATAGAAATCGTTCGCGGAAGGCGTCGAGCAATTCCGGGTCGGATTGGCCTCCGGCGAGCAGGGCGGCGACGACCTTGCCGCGCTCGGACCGGAAAACGCGGATCAGGCGGCGCATCTGAAGGCTCATGTCCTTTTGAACGGAGCCGGTGTTGGGAAATTGGAGTTCTTCCTGAGCGCTGGCGAGAAAGGCGTCGGCGACGAGGGCGGCCTTGGTCGGCCACCAACGGTAGACAGTAGTCTTGCCGACGTTGGCATCGGCGGCGATGGCCTCGATGCTTAGATCGGGGAAACCGCCGTCTTGTTGGAGAAGTTTGAGGGTGCTGCGCAGGATGGACTGGCGCGATGCTTCGCTGCGCGGACGGCCGGGGGCGCGCTTTTCCGCTGCTCCATGATTTCTATTCCTTCCGTTTTTGGAAGCAGCGATCGCAATGCGATTTTGAGCCATGGCCAAAGTCTAATATAATTTAAATCCGAAACGTAGTGTTTTGAATCTTTAGTGGAGAACTGGGTCGCCCCGCACGGGCTTTTGTCAGTCTTATGTGGATTGTCGCATTAGCGCTTCGCCGTCCTTATACGTTTGTGGTGATGGCTCTGCTTATCATCATTCTGACGCCCGTCACCATTCTGCGAACGCCGGTCGACATTTTCCCGGAAATCAATATTCCCGTGGTCAGCGTGGTGTGGAACTACGACGGTCTGTCGCCGCAGGAAATGGCGGACCGGATCATCAGCAACTCCGAGCGCGGATTCACGGTCACGGTCAACGACATTGAGCATCAGGAATCGCAATCGTTGTATGGGAAGGCCGTGATCAAGATTTTCTTCCAGCCTTCCGTCAACATTTCGATGGCGCTGACGCAAGTGACGGCGATGTGCCAGACGGTGTTGCGCGGATTGCCGCCGGGCACGGTGCCGCCGCTGGTGATTACGTATACGGCATCCACGACGCCGATTGTGCAACTGGGTTTGAGCAGCAAGACGCTTCCAGAGCAGCAATTGTTCGACCTCGGCAATAATTTCCTGCGCACGCAGTTGAGTACGGTGCAGGGGGCGGGGACGCCATATCCTTACGGCGGCAAGCCGCGCCAGGTGCAGGTGGATCTTGATTCGGCAAAGTTGCAGGCCTATGGTTTGTCGCCCGCCGATATCGTCAACGCGGTGTCGGTACAAAACCTGATTCTGCCGACGGGCACGACCAAGATCGGGTCGACCGAGTACACGGTGGAGATGAACGGCTCTCCGCAGACCATTGCCGAATTGAACGACTTGCCGGTAAAAACGACGGGTTCCTCGACTCTATATTTGCGCGACGTGGCGCACGTGCGTGACGGGTTTGCGGTGCAAACCAACATCGTTCGCCAGGACGGCGCGCGTGGCGTGCTGATGTCGATGTACAAGCTGGGCGGATCCTCCACACTGACCGTGGTCAACGGTATTAAGGCGCTCTTGGAAGACCCGGCGAGGTATCTGCCGCGCGATCTTGCCCCGCAACTGAGCATCAAAGCACTGTTTGATCAGTCGCTTTTTGTGCGCGCGTCGATTCAGGGCGTGTTGCATGAGGGGCTAACGGCGGCCTGTCTGACGGCGATCATGATCCTGATTTTTCTCGGCGACTGGCGTCCAACGTTGATTATCGCGGTCTCGATTCCCTTGTCGATTTTTGTCTCCGTGATTCTGCTGAGCGCTCTGGGCCAGACGATCAACATCATGACGCTGGGAGGTCTCGCGCTGGCGGTGGGCATTCTGGTCGACGACGCGACGGTGGAAATCGAAAACATCGAGCGAAACCTGGCCATGGGCAAGGAGATGAAGCAGGCCATCCTGGATGGAGCGCAGCAGGTTGCGGTGCCTGCTTTCGTGTCGACCCTGTGTATCTGCATTGTGTTCGTGCCGATGTTCTTTTTGGCCGGAGTCGCGAAGTTTCTGTTCGTTCCGCTGGCGGAAGCGGTGAGCTTCGCCATGCTGGCGTCGTATTTGTTGTCGCGGACTCTGATTCCGACGATGGTGATGTTTATCATGCGCGGCCACGAGCACCGCGCGGCAGAGCCCAAGAACTTTCTGGGAAAGTTCCAGCGTAGGTTCGAGCGTTGGTTTGAGAGGTTCCGCGACGGCTACCGGCAACTGCTGGAGTCGACGCTCGAGCACCGGAAATTGTTCGCGTTGTGCTTCGCGTTGTTCTGTGTTCTTTCGCTCGGCTTGGTGTTATTTCTCGGGCAAGACTTCTTTCCGCAGGTCGACGCGGGGCTGATCCGTCTGCATGTTCGTGCGCGGCCCGGCCTGCGAGTGGAGGAGACGGCGCGTCTGTGCGATGGAGTCGAGAGCGTGCTGCGCAGCGAGATCCCGCGTGAAGAACTGCAGACCGTGGTAGACAATATTGGTCTTCCCTACTCGAGCATCAACCTCTCCTATAGCAGTTCCGGCGTAATCGGGACGGGCGATGCGGAAGTGCTGATTGCGTTGAATCCGGAACATCATCATCCCACGGCGGGGTATATTCGCCGGCTGCGCCGCGAACTCCCGGCGCGTTTTCCGGGAGTGGAATTCTTCTTCCAGCCCGCCGACATCGTCTCGCAAATTCTCAATTTCGGATTGCCCGCGCCTATCGATATTCAGATCATTGGCGCGGACATGCAAGGGAACTACGGCATCGCGCAGGGAATCGCCAACCGGCTGCGACAAATTCCTGGCACCGCCGACGTGCATGTGCAACAGATGATGAGCCTGCCCACGCTCCATCTGAATATGGACCGCACACGAATCGATCAGGTCGGCCTTACTGCCCAGAACGTGGCGCAGAGCGTACTGGTCAGCTTGAGTGGAAGTTTCCAGACGGCGCCGAATTTCTGGCTGAATCCAAAGAACGGCGTGACCTATAGCGTCGCCATCCAGACACCGCAATACCGGGAGACGTCGCTGCAGGACCTGATGAATACGCCGGTGACAGGCGCGAGTGGGCAAGCGCCGCAAGTACTCGGCAATCTAGTGCAGGTTACTCCGGTGGAGCGCGCCGCGGTGGTGAACCACTACAACGTGCAGCCGGTGATCGACGTCTATGCCAGTACGCAGGGACGCGATCTGGGCGGGGTAGCTTCGGACATCACGAAGGCCCTCAAGCCCTTTGAGGATCATCTGCCGCGCGGCGCGCGGATCGTGGTCCGCGGGCAGGTGCAGACCATGCAGTCTTCGTTTATTGGCCTGGGTTTTGGCCTGCTGGGCGCGATCGTGCTGATTTATTTGTTGATCGTGGTTAACTTTCAGTCGTGGCTCGATCCTTTTATCATCATTACAGCCTTGCCGGGAGCGCTGGCGGGAATCTGCTGGTTCTTGCTGATTACGCGCACCACGCTGAGTGTGCCGTCGCTGACCGGCGCAGTCATGTGCATGGGAGTCGCTACCGCGAATTCGATTCTGTTGGTTTCGTTTTCCCGTGACCGTATGAATGCGGGAGTGCCCGCGCTGCAAGCGGCGCTCGAAGCCGGCCACACGCGAATACGGCCGGTGATTATGACCGCTCTCGCCATGATTATCGGCATGGTGCCGATGGCGCTGGGTTTTGGAGAAGGTGGCGAACAGAACGCGCCGCTGGGACGGGCCGTAATCGGCGGTTTGCTCTTTGCAACCGTGGCCACGTTATTTTTCGTGCCGAGCGTGTTTACGATCATTCACGGCCGCCGCGAGGCACGGCAGCAGCAATTAGAGCAGAAGTAACAGTTCAGGATTCGTTCGTGCCAGAGAGTTCTTGGAGACCGCCATCATGCCAGTACAAGTGCCGCCCGCAAATACCGAGCTGAACGAGAAGGAGGCCGTGCAGCCAGATAACATTCGGGTTTCCGACCAGGGGGCGCCTCCGGCGAACCGAGGAAAGATTCTGGTCGGCGCCGTGTTGCTGGTTCTCCTCACCGCGGGCGCAGTCACGTTTCTGAACAGAAAGAGCGAAACCGACGCATTGGCAAAAGAGACCGAAGCTGTTTCGGTGCCGACGGTCGCGGTGGTACAACCGCAAACCGAGGCCGGAAACGATGAACTGGTCCTGCCCGGAAATTTGCAAGCCTTCATCGAATCTCCTATTTTCGCCCGCACGAACGGTTATCTTTTGCGCTGGAACAAAGACATGGGAAGCAGGGTGCAAAAGGGGGAACTGCTCGCGGAAATCGACACGCCGGAAGTCGACCAGGAACTTTCTCAGGCAAAGGCGAGCCGGGAGCAGATCAACGCGGCTCTGGCGTTGGCGAAGATCTCTGCCGATCGATGGGCGAATCTGCGGAAGACGGACTCCGTTTCGCAGCAGGAGGCAGACCAGCAGGCGAGCGGGTACCAGCAGGCGCTGGCGAACCTAGCGGCGGCAGACGCGAATGTGAAGCGTCTGGAACAACTCGAATCGTTCAAGCATGTTTACGCTCCGTTTTCTGGAGTGCTGACCCGGCGCAATGTCGATCCGGGCGCGCTGATTAATTCTGGGGCGCAAGCCGCGGGCAAAGAGTTGTTCGATATCGCCCGCGTCGATCCGCTCCGCGTCTACGTGAGTGTTCCGCAGGCTTATGCGTCGTCGATGAAGGTGGGAGTGAAGGCGGTAGTTACGCTGCAGGAATTTCCGGGGAAAAAGTTTCTGGGAACAGTCGTGCGAACTGCCGATGCGATCGACTCGGCTACGCGCACATTGAATACGGAAGTGGACGTTCCTAACAAGGACGGCAAACTTCTGCCCGGTTCCTTCGGTCAGGTCCATTTTGCGATTGGAAGTTCGGTGCCGCGAATTACGATTCCGGTCAACGCCATGCTGTTCCGGAGCGAAGGGGCGCAAGTTGCAGTGGTCGATAAGGACGGCAAGGTGCATCTGCGCTCGATCAACATTGGACGCGACTTTGGCGCCACGCTCGAAATTCTGGGCGGGATTGAGCCAAGCAATCAGATCATCATCAATCCTTCCGATTCCCTCGAAGAAGGGCAGCCGGTGCACATTGCCAAGCCGAACACTGGAGATTCGCACTCGTGACACCCGGAACTCACCAAGGAATGCGCCTGTGTCGTGGGCTCTGTGTTCTGCTGGCGGTGCCTCTATTGGCGGGCTTGGGGTGCACGGTAGGGCCGGGTTACCGGCGGCCGACGGCGGCGGTTCCCAATACGTGGAAAGGCGAGGGGCCATGGCAGACGGCAGTTCCGGAGGATTCGATTCCCAAGGGAGCGTGGTGGCAGGTTTTTCATGACACGGCTCTTGACCAATTGGAGCAAGAGCTGATCCAGGCCAACCAGTCGCTGACGGCAGCGCGGGAGCGGCTCTCGCAGGCGCGTTCGCAGGCGCGGATTGCATCGTCGGCGTATTTCCCTTCGGTCAGTGCGGATCCCAGCGGGCAGCGAATCCGGCTTTCGGGCAACCGGCCGCTTGAGGGTTCTACTCTGCCGCTCAGGCCCGACACGGAGAACGTGTTTAGCGTGCCGTTTTCCGCCAGCTATGAGCTGGATTTATTTGGCAGCGTGCGCCGCAAACTCGAAGCGGCGAATGCGTCTCTGCAGGAGAGCGCGGCTAATCTGGAAAATGTTCGACTGGTGCTGAGCGCCGAACTCGCCGCCGACTATTTCAATCTGCGCGAACTGGATCGCGAAGCTGGTGTGGTGCGGGAGTCGGTTGACATCCAGCAAAAAGGGTTGGATCTCGTCAACCGTCGGCACGAAGGCGGAGTCGCGTCTGGGTTGGAAGTGGCGCAGCAGGCGGCGTTGCTCGATTCGACGGCTACGCAACTTCAACTGGTGCTGCAGCAGCGTGCGCAATATGAACACGCCATCGCCGTGCTGACGGGGAAGGCCGCTTCGTCGTTTAGCATGGCGGTCGAACCGTTGAGTGATGCCCCGCCAGCAATTCCGACGGGAGTTCCATCGGAGATTCTGCAGCGGCGGCCGGATGTGGCCGCCAGCGAGCGTCAAATGGCCTACGAAAATGCTCAAGTCGGCTTAGCGATGGCCGCGTTCTATCCCCACATCACTTTGAGCGGCGGTGGGGGGTTGCAAAGTCGCGAAATTTCAACGCTGGCGAATGCGCCCAGCCTTTTCTGGTCACTCGGCGGGGATTTACTGCAGCCGATCTTTGAGGGGGGCCGGAATCGCGCGAATCTGGCGCTGACCCGCGCGGCCTATGATGAGTCGGTGGCCAACTACCGCGAGTCGGTGCTGGAGGCATTTCAGCAGGTGGAGGATGGGCTCTCGGGTCTGGCGCTCCTGAACCAGGCGGCAAAAACGCAACAGGCGGCGGTGTCCGACTCGCGCAAAGCTCTCGACATCGCGAATGACCGTTACGTCGGGGGTGTTACAACTTACCTTGACGTGATTACAGCGCAATCCGCGTTGCTGAGTAACGAAAGACTCGCAACCCAGTTGCTGGGTCAGCAGATGACGACGTCTGTCTACCTGGTGAAGGCATTAGGCGGTGCGTGGGATGCCTCCGAGTTGCAGCGCGAACAGGTGCATCCAGCGCTCGTTCAGGCTGTCCAGCCGTAAATTCCAAACGACAGAGGTTCACAAGAAGGAGTCACACTGTCACGTTCGATGCGGCAGTGTGATGCTATCTCTTCTTCACGAACCGGTCTTTTTTGTACAGGCGCTGACGAGCACTGCCGAAAGGCAAACCCAGCACGCGATGGCTTCTGAGGGAGTTAAGCGCGCATACCGCCGGCGGCGGCACCGCGTTGCTTCGGATCGCCTTGTCTCGACCGGATCTCGCGCTCTGCGATCAGCCAATCCTGGTGCTGGTCTCCGCTGTATTCGCCTCTTGACGCCCGTTGTAGGTAGAGTTCGTACGCCCGGTTGCGAATTTCTTCTTCGATATTGGCAGAAGCTGAAATCGCAGGAACGTGGTTGGCTGTCGTGCCGTTTGCCGGGACGTCCTTACGAATCTTCTTCTGACTTTTTTCTTCCGCGATCGGGGCAACCTGCTTCGGCGCAACCTGGACAACTTCGGGGGGCGCGGGCGCTTCAACTTTTTTACGGCGAATACCGGTGGTGGTTCCGGTGGTTTTGCGAGCCATGCAATACTCCTTGCAGATACCTAAGTCGAGAAAAGGTCTTACATAATGGATTAGCGACATATGAGGACTCGGATAGTCGCCAGACTATTTGCGATTAAAGATGTATCTAATATAACGCGAACGCCTGTGGAATTGTGCCGCGAAGCATGGAAAAAATCGCTAGGCAGTATAAAAAAAGTCACTCACCTGCAAGGGAAGGCGGGCGCTGCCGAAAACGGCCATCAGTACTGTAGTAACTTGTCCAAAGTTTAGGCGGCCTGCAGGATAGATGGGTAAGCTCTAGAAGAGTCACTCTATGTTAACGACAGGCAATCAAGCGTTCGGAGCCAAAACCGCCAAGGCAGAGCTGAGCGAGTTGGAAACTATGCTTTCGTCTTCTCCGAGTCCGGATCGAGTCTGCATGAAGCTGGCGCAGATTCTGAGGGTGCGACGCAGTGAAGTGGCGTTGTTGCGATTGGAGAAGGGCAGCTTGAAATTTATTTTTCCTCCGGAGTTGCGCTCGGCTGGCGTGCTGCCGCTGGGCGGGTCGGCGGTAGCGGCGCGGACGGCGTCGACTCGAACGGCGCTGTTATCGAATACCTTCATGCGCGTCAAACATGCGAGTCTGTTTGAAGCGGTCAAACTGGGAACCGTTGAAGAAGACCACAGCATGGAACAGGTACCGATTCAGAAAATTATGTCGGTACCGGTGGTGCAACCCCCGGAGCACGTGATCGGCGTAGTGCAGATATCGCGCAAGGGTCTGGATGCGAAGGGTGCTGGAGCAGACTTCACGACCGAAGATTTGAAGCAACTGGAGCAGGCGGCGGCAATTGTTTCCCGGATGCCGTTCATGCAAGAAGGCGCCGAAATCTAGGAATTTGCGATTGGCAATTTGCGATTGGCAATTGAGGATCAACGAGCCGCTCGGTGAAATCGGAAATTGCTGGTTACTTGTTCCCTTAAGCAACCTGTCCGGCACAAAAGCCGGAGGCCCACGCCCATTGGAAATTGAAGCCGCCGAGTTGCCCCGTGACGTCCACTACTTCTCCTATAAAAAAAAGACCGGGAACTTTTTTTGCTTCCATGGTTTTTGCTGACAGGTCATCGGTATCAACCCCACCCGCGGTTACTTCCGCTTTGCCGTAACCTTCCGTCGCCGGAAAAATCAATTTCCACGTATGAAGTTGATGATCGGCGTCTGCGAACGCTCGATCGGAGTTACCGGCTAAAGGATAGGTTTCGAGCCAGCGATCGGCAAAGCGGCGAGGCAAGACTTCCCGCAGCAGCGACTTCCAACTTGCCGGGTCACGATGGCCGCGGCCCGACAACTCGTCAGCCAGGTTACGGTCATGCGCCAGATCGACGTGAATGGGTTCCTTGCCGTCCCAGTAAGAAGAGATCTGGAGAATCACGGGACCACTGAGGCCGCGATGAGTGAAAAGCATATTTTCGCGGAACGTCTTTTTCGAGCCAGGCGTGGAAACTTCAACCTCAGTTGAGACTCCTGCCAGATCGCACCAGCGCTTGCGGTCGCGATCGCTAAAGACCATGGGGACCAAAGCGGGACGCGGCGGCTGGATTCTCAACCCGAATTGCCGGGCGAGGTCGTAGCCAAAGGACGTGGCGCCCATTTTCGCGATCGACAGACCTCCGGTGGCGACGACCAGCCGCGGAGAGTTAAAGCGAGCGTATTCGGACTGCACTTCGAAGCAGCCGTCCCGATTTTCGTCGACACGGCGCACATTTGTGATTTTAGTATTGATGCGGATTTCTACACCCGCATCGCGGCATTCCTGCTCCAGCATCGAGGTGATATCGCTTGCCGCTCGATCGCAGAACAACTGTCCAAGCTTCTTCTCGTGGTAGGGGATGCGGTGCTTTTCGGCGAGTTGTATGAAGTCGGACGGAGTGTAGCGCGCGAGGGCGGACTTGGCAAAGTGGGGGTTGGCCGATAAAAAGTGTCCCGCGCTGGTGTGCAGGTTCGTAAAATTGCAACGGCCACCGCCAGAGATGAGGATCTTCTTGCCGATTCGATCAGAGCGTTCGAGCACCAGGACGCGACGTCCACGCCTTCCCGCTTCGATGGCACACATCAGGCCGGCAGCGCCCGCTCCGAGAATGATGACGTCGTATTTGTGACTTACGCCGTGCTGATTCACGCAGCTACGAGCTTAGCAGGGCTCGGCAGCCACGGGCATTCGGATCACGGGAGATCGCGTGTCCGCGCATGCGCACTGAGCGACTGTAAGAACGTGACAATCTGCCAGCGTTCTGGTTCCGGCAGCTTCGACCAAACCGGCATGCCTCGGCGCACAGCTCCGTTGGTCAGGAGCCAGAACAGCGTGCCAGGCGTTGCTTGCTGTACTTCGTCCCGCAGCAGGCTCACACCGTGCTTTGCGCCTCCAGCTTTTTCCCCATGGCATTCGGCGCAATGTTGTTGAAATAGTTTTCCTCCTGCAGCGACAGCCTGTGGATCACCGGCGAAGGGGTTTACTTGGCTCCGCGCTTTTTCGGGAGCCTCCGATAGCGCAGCATATGCATCCGGCTTCGTGTGTTTTTGCGCCAAAGTTGTGGACGTTCCCAACGTTAACAGACCGAGGACGGCTGCGGTCGCGCCCATCATTGCGCAGCTGATCCAATCTCTTCGACGAAGACGGCAATTGCCCAGTGCGATCATGGCCTTCCCCCCAGCAGCCGCTCAATGGCCTCGCCAAAGCCGGAGAATTCTCGCGAGAGCCCCCAACGCAATAAGAGGCGGTGGCTGTTGTCGTTCAATCCGAAGCCACTTGAAACACGAACGGTCCAGTCCGAGGGGAGATTCCAGGCGACCACGGGCGCAAGGTAGTGGGATGTGTCGTGCAGGCCGAGACTCCGGGCATCGCCGAGGCCACCATACATTTCGACTCCAGCAATAAAATTCTCCGGGCATAAATTGCAGCGATTGGGCGAAGCCTTTAGCGCGAACGGACGACTTGCGCCGACGGCGTAGGCGAACTCCCATGACTCACTCGGCAACAAGTTTTTGGTGACAATGGGATTGACGGCGAAATTCCAGCCTTTGAATGTGCTGGATAGCAGAAGTTTCATCTCCAGTTCGTGGTCATGCTCCTTTCGCAATAGAGCGTTAGAGAGGGCGTAGTCGGACTCCACGTCGTGACCCTCGACCTCTTTGAGAATCTTGTCCGCGGCATTGGTATTCTCGAACTCGATGTAGAGAACAGGATTAACGAGGTGCTCGCGCTGCAAGAGGCGAAAGCGGTTTTCGAAACGAGTCCCCGTAAAAATCGTACTGTCGTTGAAAGTCGTTTGTCCGGACACATACACTTCGGCCGTCCACCAGGCGGTGGCGCCGTACTCGAATTCCGACCAGAAGGCATTAAAGTCGTTGCCGCCGCGCTGCGTGCCGAAGGTAGAAAAATATTCCACCTCGAGGCTGCCGGGCTCTTCGAGGTAATGGTCGTAGGTGACGATGTAGGGACTCTCCTGCGCTGGAAGCGGGAACGGCCCGAATACCAGCAACGAGAAAAACAAAGCAACCAGGATGGAGCCGGAAGACTTCTCTCGGATCCAGTGGAGAATGGTGCGGTTGTTCATTGGCGATTCTGATCCGATGCAATCATCTTCAATATTGTGTTGCGACTTTGTCGCAAATAATATTACGATGCCAGAGTAGAGCTTGCCGTCGGGCACTGTCAATGAGGCATCGCAAGATTCCGTCGCAGGCAATCTGCAACTAAGTCGCAACTGAAGGAGCGCTCAATGCCGCTGCCTCAAACCGAGATCCCCGGCCGATTGCAGATGCAACTGGCGGAGCGCGGGATCCGCATGACCGGACCGCGCCGGGCGATTTTGAGCGTGATTGAGACCGCGACTAAACATCTGGACGCGAGCCAGATCCTGCGCAAGGCACGCACGGTGGACGCTTCGGTCGATCGCAGCACTGTGTATCGCACTCTGCACCTGCTGAAACGGCAAGGACTCATTGATGAACTCGACCTCATGCATATCAAGGGCGAAGGACATTACTACGAGCGCAAGCTGGGCCGAGATCATATTCATATGGCTTGTCTGCGTTGCGGAAAAATCACCGAGTTCGTGAGTGAGACGTTTGAGTCGCTGAAACAACAACTGGAACGCGATTGCCATTTTCACATTCTTGTGTCTCGCCTCGAAGTCGGTGGGTACTGCGCTGCTTGCCGGCGCTAACCGCTTTTGATTTGCAGATGAGGAGACTGACTGACCGACGCGGAACGTCTCCGGTTTGGTATGCTGGTCGCAATTGTTCCTGGGGTCTGCAAAACTTCACCTTTGCACGGATATGTTAGCTGGCGTTCGAACTCGTGATTTACGGAAAGTGTATTCGTCTCCGCCGCCTCCTGCTTCGGGTGGGGGCTTCGGTTTCGGAGTTGCGTCCGGCAAAGGAAAGAAACAGCCCAAGCCGCAGATTGTGGCTCTCGACGGAATATCTCTGGACGTATCGCCTGGAGAAATCTTTGGCCTGCTGGGACCGAACGGTGCAGGTAAATCGACGACCGTGGGAGTTCTCACAACGCGAGTGCGTCCCACGGGCGGACAAGCCTGGATTGGCGAGCACGACGTGTGGGCGGAGCAGGTAGCGGTCAAACGATTGATTGGCGTCGTACAGCAGCGTCCGAATCTCGATTTCACTCTGACCGCCCGCGAAATTCTGCTTTTTCACGGCGCTTACTTTGGCGTCGACTCGCGGGAGCGGACGGCACGAGCGGATCAACTGCTCGACCGGTTCAAGCTCACGGATCGCGGGGATCAGATGGTCCGCGGATTTTCAGGCGGCATGATGCAGCGGCTGTCGATTGCACGCGCCATGATGCACGACCCGCAGGTGCTTTTTCTGGACGAGCCAAGCGCTGGACTCGATCCGCAAACGCGGCTGCTGCTTTGGGAAATCATTCGTGAGTATAACGAGAGCGGCAAGACCATTCTGCTGACCACGCACAATATGGAAGAGGCGGACGCTTTGTGCCAGCGTCTGGCCATCATCGATCACGGAAAAAACATCGCATTAGGCACCCCCGCGGAGCTGAAGTCTTCGGTTCCCGGCGGATATCTGCTGCGATTGCGCTTTGGCCAGCAATCCGCCGAATTGCTGCAGCGCCTTCAGAGTTTGGCGGGAGTGCGGGAGGTACGGACGGCGGCGAACGACGGCAACTCCGCCGATGTCTACGCCGACCGCGGAGGATCGCTGGTGGGTGAGATTGCCAGCCTCGCCTCCGGCGCTTTGGTCGAACTCTGCGACGTGCACATTTCGGAGCCGAGCTTGGAAAATCTTTTTCTGCATCACACGGGAAGGAGCTTGCGCGATTGAACTGGACGACGTTTCTAGCTCTGCTGGCGCGCGATGCTCACGTCGCCCGCCGCAATCTCGTGCCTTTGCTGCTGCAAACTTTTCTGCAACCCATGATGTTTGTGTTTATTTTTGGCCGCGTGATGGTGTCGAGCGGCTACATGCCCGCCGCGTACAAGAGCCTGCTGTTGCCGGGAATCATGGCCATCAGCATGGTGTTCACCGGAGTTTGGGCGGTCGCCATGCCGTTGATCGGCGAGTTTCAATTCACGCGCGAGATCGAAGACCGGCTGCTGGCGCCCATCGAAATCTCGTGGCTGGCGATTGAGAAGGTAATTTTTGGCACGATGCAGGCTGTGATAGCGGGGCTGACAGTAATTCCATGCGCATGGCTGCTGCTGCGACCGGTGGAATTGAATCTTCATTCTCCTTTGCTCTTTGCGGTGGTTACTCTGTTGGTGGCGCTTTTCTCGGCCTGTGGCGGCTTGGCGCTGGGATGCAGCGTGAGCCAGACGCACATTGGTTTGATGTTCAGCATGGTGTTGACGCCGATGATCTTCTTCGGGTGTACGTATTATCCGTGGAGCGCTTTGAGCCACTTTCCAATTCTGCAAAAGATTGTGCTGGTGAATCCTCTGGTTTATGCCAGCGAAGGACTGCGAGGTTCGTTGGTCCCGCAGTTTCCGCATCTTCCCGTTCTGGCGGTGCTGATTGTGCTCACGCTATTTGACGCGATGTTTCTGGCTGTCGGGCTGAGGCAGTTTCGCGGAAAGGCTGTGAGTTAAGGTCGGGCATTCAATTCTCCGCCATATGCATGAAAATCTTCCAGCAGCCGGCTAATGCTGCAGATACCCAAGCCCCACCCGCATGTGATGCAGCAGGATGTCAGGCATGGTGATGGCGATGGTCAGACCCAGCAATGCGTGGGCGATTCCAAGCGGATAGATGCTGCGGTAGCGGCGAAACATTTCGCAGAAGAAAAGTGCGCCGATCAACGTGCCGGTGGTAAGGATGGGACTGGGAAGGTGAGCGGCGGCAAACAGCGTGGCGGCAATCCAAACCGCCGCCGAGCTTCCGTACAACTCTTCGAAGCGAGTGAAGAAGAACGATTGAAGGATGAATTCCTGAATCAGGGCCCACACTGCGTAGCCCCATGCGGACTGCAGGTTTGGAAACCAACCCGGATTGGCGGGAATCTGGCCGCCCACCACACTCACTAGAATCAGCAGGAGAGCAACGGCGGCAAGACTGGCTCCTAGTATTAGGCCGGCGCCGACCATAGTTGGCAGGCCGAGTCCGAGGCGATTGAGTGACGGTCGATCGGTCAGTACAAAGACGAGAAGCGCACACATCGCAACGACGGACCAGCGGTTCCGGATATGGGTCGTCGGCGCCCACAGCGCGAACTCCAGGAACACAAATACGACGACGATCTGGATCCAAACCAAAAGGCAGAGCAAACCAGTCACAGCCGAGGGGCCGGGCATGTGAGGATCAGGGGGTGGCCCGGCAGTTTCCGGCTGAAGAATTCTCGTTTCAGCATCCATTCCGCCTACTTTATTCGTTTGCATCTTCATTTTTTCCACAGATCGCTTAGAACCAGAACGACCAGATGGCGTCTACGCTGGCGTGGGTGATGGCCGAGGCTGGCAGTCGCCGGCGCTCGCGCCAAGCGCGGCCGTAGAAGATTCCAGCGATGCTGGCCAAGATCACATAGCGCCAGTTGAAGTGTGCTAACCGTTTATTGAAGTGGGAAAGGCCAAATAAAACTGCCGTAATCCCCAGCGCCGCCTGACGTCCCACGCGGCGCTCCAGCAGGTTCTGCACCCAGGCTCGAAAGAAAAGTTCTTCGGGCACCGCGATGAAAATCAGGATATAGATCCATTTGAGAAGCATCGAGAGCCGCGGCGGGTAAGCGTGCGGATGAAGAAATCCCAGCGCAAAACCTAACCCCAAAACCAGTGGCGCAAAGAACGCCAACTCGCGCAGGCCGGTTCTCCAGTCGCTCCAGCGAAGGTGAAAGTCAAAACCGGTGCCCCTGAGCTGACGGATGGCTGCGAATCCATACAAGCCCGCATCGACGAGCAGGAGCTTTCCCCAGCCCACTAACCCGGCGGGCCAGGCCCCTTCGAACCAGCGCAGATCTACCGCGACCCCCAGCGTTAGCAGAATGATCGCGTCTCGCCAATTGCCTCGCTGTTCGGGATCGGCCACGGCAGCCTGCTGCAACAGCCACGCGATGGCGACGGGCAACAGCGCGTAGAGAGCGCACCATTTCCAGGAAAACATCTGGTGCGAATAGGAAATCAGAATGTAAGGCAGCACGCAGACCAGCGGCACCGTTATGCGGATTATCGACGGCCAGCGCGCGCAGGCGCGGGCAACTCGCTCGCCCGCGAAGGCAAAGATAGCGGCTGGCAGGAGTTCCATGGCAAGAACTGCAATGGCCGCGGGCGTGGCGTTTTGCATGAAGACTATTTTAGTGCGGCGGAGGTGAGAGCTTCGATTTCTCGTTCGAGAGCGTCAAATTGGCTAGCGCTCCAACTGAGATTGTTGTCATAACGCTCGACTTGGCAGTCGGCGAATGAGACTGGTATGCGAACAAGATCGCTGAGCTGACTCTCAATCCCGCGGCGATAAGAATAGTTGAGCGTGAGGCGATCGATGTCGAGGACGAGATGACAATGGGGCTCTCCGAGTTGCCGCGCAAGCAACCACAGGAAGTAGAAGATGAAGTAGAGCCGGCGCAAGAGGGTCTCATCCACAAGTCTGCTGCGAAAGGCCGCGCGCAATCTGGATGCGTCGAGCAAGAGCGGCAACTCGGTCTCCGGAAACTTAAGAGCGGCTAGTAACGGGGCGAACGCTGGCTCGTGCAGGTTGTGGCGGAGAATGACTACGCCGCGTTGCAGAAAATATGGATTGCCTTGCACGGCCTGGCGCAACATCGACAGAAACTGACGGCGCGCGTCGCGGCGGATAAAGATGTGCAAACCAGGCATGTGGGCGCGGAACCATCCAACGCGCAAGTCGGTGCGCACACACCCGTAAACCGGGCGCCGCCCGAGTTTTGTCGCGATTGCGGCCAAATTGCTGAAGTAGGCTTCCAGTTCGGGCAGAGAGTCATCGCGCGTGGCGCAGTATCGGCCGAAGGTGAGGTGGGCGGGGAAACCAGGCAAGCCGCCGCCCGGTGCAATTAGAGGGCGAAATTCCTCGAGGTAGGGTTGGACGAGCGGGGGATGATTGGCAAAGGACCACGGGATAAAGCGATCGACAATCTCCGGTGTCAAAGTGAAAAGATGTTCGTTGAGCGGCTCGAAATAACAGTAAGTACCGTGCCGTTGCCGTAACTTTGCCCACACGTAGGTGCTCGCCGCACGCCAACTCGAATGCAGCCAAAGCGCGTCGTTTCTATTGACCTCGACATTGGCGCCGGTCATCCGAACGATGGGATGCAGTCCCGTCATATTGTTGGCCTCCCGGTACTCAAGCGGGAGGCGTGGTCCCCTACGAATTCGTAAGGTCCGGTGTGGGTTAGTTTACTGTTCACATCGAGCCAGATCTCGCCGCCGATCTTCCGCCAGCGAAGACAAAAAGAGTAATCCTCACTCAGATATGCTCCTGTCTCGGGATCGATGATGCAATCAAAGAGAGCAAAGAGGTTCGGGCTGTCGACCGTTCCGTGCCGCACACCGGAGAGCGGCATGCTATGGATTCGGCTGAAATGGGTCTCGGGATAGGCTGCAGCCATTCGCTCGAAGGCCGTGCGCCGGATCAGTTGAAAGCCGCCACCTGCGTAAATTCCGGTAACGAAGTCGCCTTCCCGTTTACGACAGTTCTCGGGGCAGAACGTTCCGACATAGGAAATCGCAGCGTGCTGCAGGCTCTCGCCGCGCTCGACGCAGCGTTGCGGGACAAAATCCCAATCGATGGACTTGAGCGGGTAGAACGCTCCGGTGAAGTCCTTATCGAAACGCAGCAAGCGTTCGACCTGTTGCGGTTCAAAGCCAATATCGGCATCGACAAACAACAGGTGGGTAGCCGCAGGAGTGTCCAAAAAGGCAGCGACCAGCGTGCTGCGTGCTCGTGAAATCAACGCGTCGTAGCCAAGCAGGGATAACGACACGTCGAAGCCTGCGGATTTCGCGTAGCTCATGAGGCGTATTACCGAGAGCATGTAACTCTGCGAAACCAGTCCGCCAAAGCAGGGCGTGGCGATCAGAATTGAGGGTTGGGTCATGTTTTTTTCTAGCAGCTGTTTTTGTTGCATGCTGCGGGCCACGAAATCGCACCCTCCTCCCTTTGTGTCGTACGGCACCGAAGTTCAAGCCGTTGATTTCGGATCGCGCGAGGACATTTTCAACGTGACCCCGGTCACATCCTTCCGGCGCACAAGACAGGACAATAAGTAAGGAGTATGACGGAGGCACCGTGTTCAAGATCGTTCACGCTCAGTTTATTGCCCCTGGAATCAAGCGCTTCACGATTGAGGCGCCCCGGATCGCTCGCAAGCAGCGGCCGGGGCAATTTGTCATCCTACGGATTTGCGAAAACGGTGAACGGATCCCACTGACCATCGAGAAATCGGACCCCGAAAGCGGCACGGTTAACATCGTGGTGCAGTCACTCGGCAAGACCACGAATCTTCTTAATTCTCTCGAAGCTGGAGACAGCATTCTTGATATCGTCGGGCCGCTAGGCAAGCCTTCGGAGATCGCAGCCTTCGGCACCGTGGTCACGATCGGAGGCGGCGTCGGTACGGCGATGGCCTATCCCACGGCGGCAGCGATGAAGCGTGCCGGTAATCGTGTGATCTCTATCATTGGCGGTCGAAACAAGGACTTGGTGATCCTGGAAGACGAGATGCGTGGCGTGAGTGACACAGTCTTCGTTACCACGGACGACGGAAGTTATGCCGACAAGGGACTGGTCACCGACAAACTGCGGCAGTTGATCGAGAATGGAACGCGCATCGATCTGGTGCTGGCGGTGGGTCCAATACCGATGATGAGAGCGGTCGCGGACATGACGCGCAAGGAGCGCATTAAAACGATGGTCAGCCTCAATCCCATCATGATCGACGGCACCGGGATGTGCGGGGGTTGCCGGGTGATGGTGGAGGGCAAGAGTGAGTTCGCCTGCGTCGATGGCCCAGAGTTCGACGCTCACCGCGTGGATTTCGCCGTCCTCGTGCAACGGAATGCAATGTATCGCGACGCGGAGAAGCGGTCGATGGATGAATACAGGCATGAGGTTGAAGCAAAGAAACTGGATGTGAAGCGGGCTCCGACCGAAGTCGTAACAGCAGGGTGCGCACTGGAGGGGAAGCAATGACCACAGAGAAGACGAAGTCGAAGAATCCAGTGCCCAATCGTGAGCGCATCAAGATGCCGCGGTTGCATATGCCCGAGCAAGCGCCGTCGATAAGGGCGCACCAATTCACCGAAGTCAACCTGGGATATTCGGCGGAACTGGCGCGGCAGGAGGCGATTCGCTGTTTGGAGTGCGCCAAGCCGACTTGCACCAACGATTGCCCGGTGGGCGTGAAGGTGAAAGATTTCGTGCAATTGATTGTAGAAGGCGACTTCATGGGCGCGGCGGCGAAGATCCGCGAAGACAATGTGCTGCCGGCGATCACCGGACGCGTCTGTCCGCAGGAGGACCACTGTGAAGGCGCTTGCCTGCTGAAGAGAAAAGGCGAGTCGCTCGGCATCGGTTATTTGGAGCGCTTTGTCGCCGACTACGAGCAGCAGCACTTCGACGTCAGCACGATTGTGAAAGCTGCGCCTACCGGGAAGAAGGTCGCTATCGTGGGCAGTGGACCTGCTGGGCTCACCGCGGCGGGCGATCTGGTGCAGAAAGGCCATTCCGTTCATGTCTTCGAGGCACTGCACGAAATCGGGGGAGTCCTGGTGTACGGCATTCCGGAGTTCCGACTGCCCAAGAAGATTATTCGCCAGCAGGTCGACTACATGCGCGCGATGGGCGTGGAGTTCGAAACCGACGTTGTGGTCGGGCGTACGGTCACGATTGACGAACTGCTCGAAGAAGAAGGCTACGATGCGGTGTTTATCGCTACCGGCGCGGGTTTGCCGCAGTTCATGGGGATTCCCGGCGAGCATCTGAATGGTGTTTACTCGGCGAATGAGTTTTTGACCCGCATCAATTTAATGCATGCTTACGAATTTCCAAAATATGACGAGCCCATGGTCGACCTGCGCGGCAAAAATGTGGCGGTGATCGGCGGTGGCAATACAGCGCTCGATGCGATCCGCTCGGCGTTGCGGCTTGGCGCAGGGAAGGCGTACGTGCTGTATCGGCGCAGCGAGGCGGAGATGCCGGCGCGCGCCGAAGAGGTTAAGCATGCCAAGGAGGAAGGCATCGAGTTCCACGTGCTGACCGCGCCGACAGAATTCCTTTCGGACGAGAAGGGTTGGCTCACGGGAGCACGATGCATCAAGATGGAATTGGGTGAGCCGGATGCTTCCGGAAGACGGCGTCCGGTGCCGATCGCAGGATCGGAGTATGACCTCCCGCTTTCAGTGGCGGTGATGGCGATCGGGACCACGGCGAATCCGATTGTTCAGAGTACAACGCCGGGACTGGATACGACGAAGCGTGGGTACATCCAGGCCGACGAGACGACGCAAAAGACATCGCGTAAGGGAGTGTTTGCCGGCGGCGATATTGTTACCGGCGGCGCGACGGTGATCCTGGCGATGGGCGCTGGACGGCGGGCGGCCAAGGCCATCGATGAGTACCTGACTACAACGCAGTGGAGTTAGAGCTGGCCTCGACTTACGCTTAATGGCTGCAGCTACCGGGCGCCCGTTGTAGTGGGAGCGACATCCTCGACACTTGCCTCGCGCAGAAACTTGGCGGCCTCTTCAGGCGGAGTGGGATTGATATAAAACCCCGTTCCCCATTCAAATCCCGCCGTCTTGGTCAGCTTGGGCATGAATTCGATGTGCCAGTGGTAATACTCATTAGCCGGATCCTGCGCGGGTGAAGTGTGCACGACGAGGTTGTACGGTGGATTGTCGAGCACGCGATCCGCTTTCATCAGCAGCAATTTGAGCGCCTTCGCCAAATTTTCGAACATGTGCGACGAAGAGTTCTCGAAAGCCGATTCATGCCGCTTGGGCAAGATCCACGTCTCGAACGGAAATCGCGGTGCGTACGGAGCCAGAGTCAGAAAATCCTCGTTCTCCGCAACCACCCGAATGCCATTGTCGATTTCCTGCTGGATGGCGTCGCAAAAAACGCAGCGCTCTTTATAGATGTAATACTGTTTCGCTCCCTGCAATTCCTCCACTACATAAATCGGCAGAATCGGCAATGCGATCAATTGCGAGTGAGAGTGTTCGAGTGAAGCGCCCGCCGCTTCTCCATGATTTTTGAAGAGCAGAATATATTTAAAGCGCCGGTCCTTCTTGAGATCGAGAATGCGGTCACGAAAAGCCCAGAGTACGTCTTCAATTCTCTTCGCGGGCAGGGAAGCCAGGCTGGCGTTGTGGTCAGGTGTCTCGACGACGACCTCGTGAGCGCCGATGCCGTTCATCTTGTCGAACATGCCCTCGGCCTGCTTGTTCAGATTTCCTTCAATGCCCAGCGCGGGAAACTTATTCGGAACCACGCGAATCGTCCATCCGGGACTGTCTTTCTGCGGAGAGTTGCCATTGGTGCTTGGCCGGTACGCCAGAATCTCCGGGGGCGTCTTGCTCTCGTTGCCATAACAGAAGGGGCAGAATCCACCTTTGATCTTCACCGCCTCGCGCACAAAATCGGTGGGCCGCTTGGCGCGATCGGTGGAAATGATCACCCACCGTCCCACGATCGGGTCTTTTCTTAATTCAGGCACGTACTAAATCCTTTCAGTAACGGTTCGCAACACCGGAATTCGCGATTCGACGACCGTATGACGCGGAGAACGCGTTTCGAAACAGCTCGAATGAAGGTCGACTCTGGCCTTCGTCATAATATACGGCCAGCACGTCGAAGCGCCACTGACAGGAGGCGGGAAGGTGGCGCACAAAATCGCGAGCGACCAGCGATAGCTCTTTTTGCTTATCCCGATCGACGGCGGCCTCGGCGGGCTTGAAGTCGCGCGAAGTCCGGGTCTTCACTTCGATGAAACACAAAACATCTCCATCCCAGCCGACCAAGTCAAGTTCACCGCGATGATTGGGACAGCGGAAATTACGGGCGATGATGGTATAGCCAAGCCGGCGCAGGTGGAAGTAAGCGTCCTCCTCACCCCGTCGACCGGTGATCTGGTGCTGTGGGCCGCCCACCGGCGGAAGCATTCGGGCGGCTAGCCAATCCAAGGCGCGCAGCGCAGATCGTGTCAAGCGTCCGGAGAACATGGGACAGACTCGATCTTCACCCTAAGCTTCGAGGAAGCGTGGTTTATGTGATCGTCATCACCGGGCGTACGGTACAATTCGCCCGGTTACCAGTTATCGCCGCCGCGTCGAGGAGGCCACGCTCCAAGCTGCCGCCGGAGAAGGGCAATCTGGCCGGTGTGATAGCTGTTATGCGCGGCAAGCTGCCATAACATGGCACCCACCGTGGATTGGCGCGGAGAATCCGCCGACCCAATGTTGTGAACTTTTCGCGCCAGCTCGCCTGCATCGGACTCGGCAAGCATCGCCAACCGCGCTAGCAGTTCAAAAAAGACACGGACGGAGGTCTGCCATGCCTCCTCAGCCGAGCGCGCATCAGCCGAGGGATTCGGATGCGAGGGCCAACTTTCGATGGCTCTGAGCGGATATTGGCGATCCTCCTCCGCCACTTTGCCGAGGTCGTAGTCCATCCAATAACTCATGTGATCCACGATTTGCCAGATGGAATGCGGGTAACCAGCCACAGTCCGGGCCGCCAACCCTGCTGAAATATCGTCGATGCAGGCGATGGGGTCGACATGAGCGCCCTTGCCAGACACGAGTTCGCGCAGCGTATTGTCGCCCATAGCCGATTTGTAGTTCATCCCTTGGAGCGCCGGGCGTAGCCGCCCGGTTCCGGCAATTACGCTTTTTCCACCGCCGCGATCGACTCTTCCAAAGCGTCCAAGGCGACATCGGCTTCGTCCTGGGTGACCACGAGAGGCGGGGCAATGCGAACCGTGCTCGGCCCGCAGCCCAGGAACAAAACGCCGCGCTCAAACGCCTGCTCCACGATCCGGTCACGATCGCTGGCGCCGTGCTCGCGCGTGGCTTGATCCTTTACAATCTCGACACCGATCATTAATCCGCGTCCGCGGACGTCGCCCACGATGCGATGCTTCTTCGGCCAGTCGGCCATGCGTCTCAGCATGTGGTCGCCGACCCCCTGCGAATTGCGCAATAGACCTTCTTTTTCGATCACATCGAGAGTAGCGAGAGCCGCCGCAATGCATACAGGGTTCCCACCAAACGTCGAGGCATGCGACCCCGGAATCCAATCCATGATGTCGGCTTTGCTCATCGTCACACCCAGGGGCATCCCCGAGGCAATTCCCTTCGCCATGCAAACGATGTCAGGCTGCACACTCGTATGCTCGACTGCAAACCACTTGCCGGTGCGCCCGATGCCGCTCTGAATTTCGTCGACTACCAGCAGAATTCCGTGCTTGTCGCAGATGCGGCGCAATTCCTGCATGAAGATCGTGGGCGCGACCACATAGCCGCCCTCGCCCTGAATCGGCTCCACAAAAATTGCTGCTACTTCTTCGGGAGCAAGAATGGTCTTAAACAATTTGTCTTCGATATAGCGAGCGCATCCCAAGGCAAATCTGTCTCCGTCCTGGGGACCGTCCGCGCAGCCCCGATATACATCGGGATAGCGCACGTGCGTGACTCCCGGCACCATGGGGGAGAAGCGACGCTTCTGTTGCGGCTTCGAAGCCGTGAGCGAAAGGGCGCCCATGGTCCGGCCGTGAAATGCACCGAAAAAGGCAATCACCTGCTGCCGCTTGGTGTGATAGCGCGCCAGCTTTAAAGCGCACTCGATCGCTTCCGCGCCCGAATTTCCGTAATAAATCTTATGCGGGCCGGGCATCGGGGCAATCTTCGAGAGCCGCTCGGCCAGCGTGACCATGCCCTCGTAATAGAAATCGGTGCCCGACATGTGAATCAGTTCGGCCGCCTGCCGTTGAATGGCGGCAACCACTTCCGGATGGCAATGGCCCGTCGAGGTCACCGCGATTCCAGCCGAAAAATCGAAGAACTCGTTGCCATCCACGTCCTCGACCACGATGCCGCGTCCGCGCTTGGCCACCAAGGGATAAGAACGGGTATAGGAAGGCGAAATATATTTTTCATCGCCGGCAAGAATGCGCTTGGCATTGGGCCCGGGAATCGCCGTCTTGAGTTTGGGACCGATCGTCAAAGTTTTGGTGGTCATGGAATCCTCCTGATAGTTTGCAGTTCCGTCAGTTCTCAGTGGTTTGTGCCAAGTGCGAGCAGCGTCCACGGAGATAGGCTGCCTGGGCTGGAAGCTAAAGGCCAAAAGCTAGAAGCTAAAAGCGATTAGCAAAGCAAAAGGGAGGGAAGAAAAACTAGTCGCTGCCAAAGAGATTGGCGCGCACATGCGAAGGCAGGACGGAAAGGTACCGTCGGGGACAAGCGCGTCCCTCGATCCAGCAAGTCAACAGAATCGGGATGGAGCCATTCAAGCGCATAAGAACTATTGGCATTATATCTCGCGTTCGACGGCGGCGTAACCCCCTAAAATACCGTTAGAGCCGGGGTCCAGATGCGGCCGCACTTGCACGCGGCAAGCGAGAGTCATTCGCATGCACTGCAAATTGCATGCGGATTCAAGTCAAACGAATCTCAGCCCACGGGCAGACCCGGACTTCATGCTCTCCCGCGTCGAACCCGTCCAAAGCCGCATTGTGATGCGCGATGATCTGCTCGAAGGTTAACTCGCCCAAGTCAGCCGTCATGTGACCGTCCGCCACAAGCACGACGTCATAACCCAGACTGACGGCGCGGCGCACAGTTGTGTCGATGCAATATTGGGTCATGCAACCGCAAATCACGAGCCGCGTGATGCCGCGCGCTGCGAGCTCTCTCGCCAGACTTGTCTCAAAGAATGCATCAGGGGCACTTTTATGAATGATGAGTTCGCCAGCCCGAGGAGCAACTTCAGATCGAATCGGCCATCCTGAGGTTCCCGATTCCAGCCGGTGGCCGCGGCCTCCGTCATGCTGCACATAAATCACCGGCACGGACATTTCCCGTGCTTTCTCAATCAGTGCGGCAATGTGCGTCACCGTCTCATCGAGAGCAAGGTCGATCTCCTTCTTTCGTGCAAGCGTAGGATCTTCCAGAATGCCACGTTGAACGTCGATGATCAGAAGTGCCGTCTTGGCGGCTGGCATAATTCAAGTTTAACAAACACGCAGGCCCGGCGTTGCGATAACTGCCCTGTTTTTAATAGCTTCAACCGCCTACAGTGATGGCATCCGACTTCGTTTCTGGCGCAAACACGAACCGATCGCCAAGCAAGAAATTCACCAGCGAACACGCGAAGATGGCCAACAAATTCGAAGCAACATAGTTGAGCCGCAACTCCCCAACCAGCAACCGCATGAGCACCAGGTTCCCGACCACAGAAACTGCTCCATTGCTGGCGTTGAATTTAACCATTCGAACGAGGGACGGCATGAGCCGGGCTGCCGGACGGTCTGCCCAGGTAAAGCGCTCATGCCACAAAAAATTGTGGATTACCGCGATCTCAACCGCCAGCGCCGTCGCCAACAAATAATCAAGCCTGAGCCACGAACGAAGAGCGGCCAGCGCCGCGAGCTGCACACAGACCCCGACCCCGCCAACCAGATTGAACTTCAGCCAGCGAAGAAGTGTCTGAGGCCGTTCGCTCGGGGAATTGAGAAGTGGGGGCTGAGGATTGTTCACGAAAGTTTCTCTTCCCGGTAAAGTCGAATCGTGTTCTTTCCACAGACGACCGCCAGCATCAGCGCCATCCCGGCCAGCCCAATCGCGCCACCAACGTCGAACAATCGATAGCGCCTGTGAATCACCCACGCCCAACGCAGAGCCGCCAAGTTGCCGGCGGCCAGAAGCACCCGCAACTCCGTCGGCCCAAAGCGCCACAAGGAAAGATGAAATTCGCCGAGGGTATAGGTCGCAAGATACGACTGAATGGAAAGCAAAAGAAACTCAATCAGCAGCCCAATCGCAATCAGGGGATGCATATATCCCGAAAGCGCGAGGCCGCCCATCATGGCGACCGCGCCCACGGAATCAATCATGTGATCGACGTAGAACCCGTAACGCGGCCGCTGCCGCTGCCGCACGCGAGCTAACGTTCCGTCCAAGCTGTCCCCGAACCAGTTCAGAATCAGAAAGACAACCGCTGCAACCAACATGCGGCGATCACGTGCCGAAAGCGCATAACAAATGCCAGTGGCAATCTGCGCAACAAAGCCGAGCAAGGTTAGTTGGTCGGAGCTGATCCACTCCGGCATCCGCTCCGCCATCCACAGCAACGCGCGCTTCTCAGCCCGAGCCAGCAAGCTCCCATGAACCCGTGTGGCCTGACGGAACCCGGCGCGCCGCGCCTCCACCAAAGTCTGAGGGTCAACCTGTTCGGCAAAATCCGCCATCGAAATTGCCACAACATCCTCCGTACTGACGGCAATATGAGGCAAGAGTCTTTGGATGACAATGCAGAGCAGGTAAAACCCGCATCAACAGGAATCTCTTTTGTTTTCAGCATGATGCGGTAGAAGATCTCCGACTCGTCGGCTCGCCTAACTCGTCGCTGGAGTGTTGGCAAGCCCTACTCCGTCGGGAAGATGGGTCCGCAAAGAAAAAAGGCTACCGATCAACTCGGCAGCCTCGCACAGACCAAAACATCACTTCCATTTCCTCAACCGGACCGGTTAGAACTTATTCCACAGGTACTGGTTGTAGACGTCGTGGTGATATTGCACCTCCGGCGCCTTCACGAATGTGCCCAGCAGGCGCGGACAACGATCGGCGGACGCTTCTTTCAGGTCGGCGTAGCGGCCCTTCACATCCTCGCCCATCAACTCCGAAGTCCACTCGGCTTTGCGGAAATCGGTGAGTGCCTTGTAGATGTTATCGGGCAGATAGCGCTCGGCCTGGCGCAGGTTCTTGATTTTCGACGTGCTGCCTTCGAGTCCTGTCTTAAAGATCGAGAGCATCACGACATAGGGGTTGGCGTCGGGAGCGACCGACCGCACTTCGACACGCATGCTGCGCTCGTTGCCGATCGGAATGCGAATCATCGATCCGCGGTCGACGGCCGAAGCTTTAATTTGGTTCGGCGCTTCAAAGTGCGGATCAAGGCGGCGGTAGGCGTTGACGCTGGGATTGAGCAGCAGGCAAATATCGTTCCCGTGCGTGAGAATGCGGTCTACGAATTCCCAGCCCATCTTGCTGAGCTTTTCCTCGCCTTTCGGATCCCAGAACAGGTTCTTGCCACCCTTGCTGATCGAAACATTCGTGTGCATGCCGCTGCCGTTGACGCCCACGACTGGCTTCGGCAAGAACGAAGCGGTGAGGCCCATATTGCGCGCCACCTGGCGGCAGATCAGTTTGTAGAGCTGAATGTGGTCAGCGGCGGCTACCACTTCCGCGTAGTTGTAATTAATTTCGAACTGCGAAGGCGCAACCTCGGGATGATCCTTTTCATTCTGGAAGCCCATCGAGCGCTGCACTTCGGCGGTTGTGTCGATAAAAGTGCGCAACGGATCGCCTGGCAGGGAATGATAGTATCCGCCCGTATTCACGTATTCGAATTTTCCGGTCTCGTGATACGTGCGCTCCGCGTCCGGCCCGGCGAAGAGGAAGCCCTCGATTTCATTGGCCGCGTTCAACGTGTAATCGTGTTTTTTGTATAAGGCGCCGGCGAAACTCTTGAGCACTCCGCGCATGTCGGCCGCGTAAGGCTCGCCGCCCTTGTCAATGACCTCGCCGAACACCATCACCTTGCCCGGACCAAAAATATCGGCCGGTCCCCAGTAGAAGGCGCTCCAATCGATGCCTAAGCGCAGATCGCTCTCGCGCTGCGCCGTGAAGCCGCGAATGGATGAGCCATCGAAGGTCAGGTTGTCATAGCTTTTCACGAGGAATTTCTTGTCGTAGTCGAGCATGTGCAGACGGCCTTCGAGATCGCTGAACATGACGGTCACAGCCTTGATGCGCGACTCATCAGCCAGGTATTTCAACCGCTCTTCCTGAATCTTGTGCGGAGCCACGCGGTCGAGCCGCTGCTTCTTCGCCTTCAGATTCATCTCTTCCAGTTCGTCGTAAGGAATCGCTAGAAAATTCCGCAGTTCTGTTGACATGATGCTCCTTATTCGGGCGCTGCCCTGAATCAGATTTTAACGGAGATGACCTGATAGGCTACCTTGTCCAGTGTCGCCAGACAAATAGAAATCGGTTATGGCGGTCATTAGCTTTTCCGATTTGCATAGGAAATAGTGCAGTTCAGGGTGAAGCTGAGAGCAAGGTCGACCGCTCACAAACTCTTCGTCCCCGCCGCGGAACTTGGTTTTTCCGTGAAATAATCGGACCAGAGGGATTCCTTGCGCTGCGCGATTTGTGAAGAGCGGAAAGAAAAGCGGTTTTGCCCGGCTCTGCATGGGAGAATCTGTCCGCAGTGTTGTGGCGAGCAGCGTGAGGTGACGCTCGATTGCCCAAGCGATTGTCCCTATCTCCTGCAGGCGCGGGCACACGGGAAAGCAGAAGACCAGAGGATCGATCAACTCGGTCAAGAGGCGCTTTTTCCAGAGGTTGAGATTGACGAGCCGTTTCTTTACGAACGAGAAGAACTCATTATCGGACTGAGCTTCGCGCTCGCGAAAAGCGCCCGTTCCGGCGGTGCGCTCCTGGAGGGTTCGGTCGGCAACCACTCGCTCATGGACACCGACCTGATCGGCGCCTTGAGCGCGCTCGCCAAGAGCTATCAAACCTTGGTCAACTCCAATCTTATTTACGAGCAACCGACCGCTAACCTGGCTTATCAGAACATCGCTCGAGAAGTTGAAACCATGATCCGGGAATTTCGCGCAACCGAGGCGCCACATGTCGGCGATCTCAGGAATCACACTCCCTTGCGCGATGCGGATGTGTTAAAGGCATTAGTCTTTCTTCTGCGCATGGGCTACGCGCGCACCTCCGGCAGACCGAGGTCGCGGGGATTTGTAGATTTTCTACTGGCGCAATTTCCTGAAAAGCGCTCGACGATTGCGGGGCCGGAAGAAGCCGGCAGCCGGATCGTGATTCCGTAGGCTCGGAGGCGCAGCGCATCATGGGGTGCATTGCCCTCCGCACCCGTCGCGAATGCATGGATTGTGTCGGCACTCAAGTTCGCCGTACGATCTGCTCGCCGTCCAACTCAGCTAGAAGTTGTTGCGCGGTTTTTCCGAATGCGGGGTGACTCACCTCGGGAGCGATCTCCGCCAGCGGTTCCAAAACAAATCGTCGCCGGTGCATAGCGGGATGCGGAATCTTCAGGCCAGGCTCGTCCACGACTTGATTGCCAAACAGCACGATATCGATATCAATATTGCGCGCACCTTTTTCCTGGGTCCGTATGCGTCCCATCATGGTTTCGATCTGCAAGGCCAATTTCAGCAATTCGCGCGGTGTTTTCTCCGTTTCTATGGCGGCCACACAGTTCACGAACCAGGGCTGGTCCGTTACCTCCATCGGTTGCGACTCGTACATTGCGGAGACTGCGAGCACCCGGCCCCCGGCTTTCAATTCCGCAATGGCCGTGCGCAGATTGGCGGCGCGATCTCCCAGGTTCGATCCGAGCGACAAGTATGCGACTTCAGTCACGGAAACAGTGTCGCGGCGGAAAGCCTCAGAATCCAGCAAAATCTATCGAGGAACGAGGGATTTTTATTTTCAACCGATCCTCGAACCTGAGAATTAGAAACTCGTTAGCCTGAACACTCGCATCGCCAGTACCCTTGCTGACTGTACCTTAGGTTACTTCCCTAAATCCTCAGCCCTCGTTAACATGGAAAACGCCATGAATCTGGAATCGCTTCTCATCAGCCAGGACGCCGCTTTGCTCGAGGTGCTCCGCCCCGCGCTGGAGAAGATCTCGGTCAATCTGCTGGTTTGTGCAGGTTCTAAGCTCGCCAATGATTTGCTGGCGCGCCGCAAGTTCGATGCAGTCATTATCGACTGCGATGACCTGCCAGATGGAGTTGATCTGCTGCGAAGTTTGCGGCAAACGCGGAGCAATGCGAAGTCGGTTTCATTTGCGGTGGTGAATGGAAAAACGAGCACGCAAGAGGCTTTTCAGATGGGGGCCAATTTTGTTTTGCAGAAGCCGCTGACTCCGCTGCAAGCTTCGCGCTGTTTTAATGCCGCCCTCAATTTCATGGTGCGGGAGCGTCGCCGCTACTTCCGCCATCCGGTGGACATGCCATTGCGCATCAGCTTTGCGCACAATCAGGAAATGACTGCGAACGCGACCAATCTGAGTGAGGGAGGCATGGCGATCCGCGTCGTTGGCAAACTACCCAGGGATGCGCGGGGCCTGTTTCGATTCACACTGCCTGGAGTCCAAACATCACTGGAGCTAAAGGGCGAAGTCGCGTGGGCTGACGGAACCAGCCATGTCGGCATCCGCTTCCTCGAGGTTCCCCAGAGTTCGCAGTATCAGCTGGACAAGTGGCTGACCGACCGCATGCAGGAAGAAATGCCAGCACGCCTGCAAGGCTACGCGGCGCTTCGCTAGGAGCGCGCCCGTCAGCGTTGCAACCCAAGCCAGCATGGCGGATGTGCCATCGACAGGCGCCATTTTGGGCGGCTTCGTGGCCCGAGGCTTTGCCAGTCGGGCCGATCAATCCTATAATCGAGGTTCGGCGCAGCCCGCGGTTCCGATCGTGCTTCTGGCTCGCGATTTCAGCGACATCGTTTTCAGTAAAGACTAAGTCCGAATTTTCAAGGAGAATTTTATGTCCGCACCCAGCCGTCGTCCGGAAATTCGCCGGCGCCGTACCCGCGCAGAGAAGGTCGCGAAGTTGCGCAAGCGCCTCGCCGCCGCATCTACCTCTGCCGACAAAGATCGTCTCACCGCCAAGTTGCATCGCGTCGCCTGGGTTTCTCCCGGAAACCCGCTGATCAAGAGCGAGTAGTCCGTCGATTTAGAATTTGACTTTCACCGTCTCGCTGGACTTTTGCATTGGAGCACGGGCTGGAATACGAGTGGGCGGCCTCGCGCTCGCTGCGAAGTGTGCCTATGCCGAGTAGATTATGTTTCCGCTCACGATGGTAGTGACTACTTTTCCTGTCAGTTGCCAGCCATCGAAAGGCGTGTTTCTCGATTTCGACTTTGACTTGGCCGCGTCGAATGTCCACTTTCTTTTCGGATCGAAAATCGTAACGTCGGCGATCGCGCCGGGGCCGAGCGAACCGCGGTCGCGCAGGTCGAAACAGCGCGCGGGGCCGGCGGTGAAGAGTTCCACGATTCGACTGAGCGGAATGTGCTTCTCGCGATGCAGTCGCGTGATCGCCAAGGCCAGCGCCGTTTCGAGTCCGATAATCCCGAATGCCGCGCGCTCGAATTCCATCTGTTTCTCATGCAGGGCGTGCGGCGCATGATCGGTGGCAATGGCGTCGACGGTACCGTCGGCGAGCGCGGCCAGGATTGCCTCCCGATCGGAGACCGAGCGCAGCGGCGGATTCATCTTGAAATTGCTGTCGTAGTCGAGCATGTCCTCGTCGCTGAGCGTGAAGTGATGGGGAGTCACTTCAAACGTGATGCGCGCCTTGGCGCGCTTGCCGCGGCGCACACTTTTGAGGGCATCGGCTGTGGAAAGATGAGCAACGTGCAGGCGAGCGTTGGCGATGTGCATCGCAAGTTGCACGTCGCGTTCGACAATAGAGGCCTCTGCTGCGGCTGTCATGCCGCGCAATCCGAGACGGAACGAACGGGCGCCCGCGTGCATGGAACAGTTTTCCGTCATCCGTGTGTCTTCGGCATGTTGCACGATGGGAAAATTCAGCTCTCCGCCCAGGCTCAACGCCTCGCGCATGATGCCGTCGTCGAGAATGGGTTTGCCATCGTCGGTGACGGCGATCGCTCCCGCAGACTGCAACGCGCGGAAATCGGTAAGCGTCTTGCCTTTGCTCGAAAGCGTCGCCGCCGCGATGCCAAACACATTGACGACCGCGCTGCGCTCGGGCTGGCGAAGCCAAGCGATCCAGTCCGCCGAATCGACAACCGGTACGGTGTTGGGCATGGTGCAGACAGAGGTAAATCCTCCGGCGGCAGCGGCGGCGGTGCCCGTTGCAATTGTCTCCTTGTGCACTTGGCCGGGTTCGCGCAGGTGCACGTGCAAATCGATAAAGCCGGGTGCGACGATGAGTCCACGAGCGTCGATTTTCTGGTCCGCACCGCCCTTGATCTTGCGGGGAGGAGCAATCTCGGCGACACGGCCATCCTTCAACAGCACATCCATCGGAGCGTCAATGCGCGCCGCCGGGTCGATAAGGTGGCCCCCTTGAATCAGCAGACTATTCCGATATCTTTCCGCGCTCATCGCATTTTCCCCATGGCCCGCGCCAGAATCGCCATGCGCGTAGGCACGCCATTGTGCACTTCCTCGAGGATGCGCGCCTGAGCCCCGTCCGCGACCTCGCTGGTCAATTCGAGACCGCGGATGATCGGACCGGGATGCATCACCAAGGCATCCTTTTTCGCCATCTTCAGCCGCGCAGGCGTCATCTGGTAACGCGCAATGTAATCCGGCAGGTCGATCTTCAGGCCAGCGAGGCGCTCGGTCTGAACGCGCAGCAGCATGATCACATCGGTGCCATGCAAGGCGTCCTCCATGTGGCGCGTCACGCGCACGCCCGGCGCGAGCGTCATAGCGATATCGGGCGCCAGTTCCGGGGGACCGCAAAGGATTATCTTCACGCCGAACTTGCTGAGCAGGTGACACGCCGACCGCGCCACACGGCTGTGAAAAATATCGCCGACAATCGCGACCTGAAGACCTTTGAAAGTTTTTTTATTGCGCAAAATCGTATACGCGTCGAGCAGCGCCTGCGAGGGATGTTCATGCAGTCCGTCGCCGGCGTTAATGATGGGTATGTCGATATGTTGCGCCATTACCCAGGGCGCGCCGGCATTGGGGTGCCGGATGACGATAATGTCGGCGCCCAAGGCGCGAACCGTGTAGCCCGTGTCGAGCAGCGATTCGCCCTTTTCAATGCTCGATCCAAAGGACTGGATGAGAACCGTGTGCGCGCCCATCAGTTTTGCCGCCAGTTCAAATGAACTTCGCGTGCGGGTGGAAGCCTCATAGAAAAGAAGCAGCACCCGCTTGCCTTTGAGCAAGGGCCGCGGTTTATCCGGGTTCATGCGCCGGGCAAACTTCAGAAGGCTTAAGATTTCAGCTGACTGCAGGTGTTCGATGCCGAGCAGGGAACCGCGCGCTGGATTCATTGTCATGCTGGTAATTGTCATTTAGGGCGTGTTCGTCTACCGCATTTCCATGAGCAGAACTTTTTCGGTGTCGTCAACCTCGCGCAATTTAACCTCGACAATTTGATTCTCCGTCGTTTGCACCGTTCGTCCAACGAAGGCGGCCTCAATGGGCAACTCGCGATGGCCGCGATCGATCAGAACGCACAACTGCAGGCGCTTCGGACGGCCCGCACGGAACAGCGCGTCCATGGCGGCGCGGGTCGTGCGTCCGGTAAAGAGCACGTCGTCCACCAGCACCACCGTTTTGCCCTCCACCGTAATTTCGAGTTCGGTCTTGCGCACAACGGGTTTCGAATCGAGCGTGGAAAGATCATCCCGGTAGAGGGTTATGTCGAGCGTGCCGAGGAGCACGGGCTTCTTTTCGATGCGTTGAATGATCTTTGCCAGGCGTTCTGCCAGCGGAACGCCTCGGCGGCGAATGCCGACCAGAGCCAGATCTTCGACGCCATTGTTCTTCTCCAGAATCTCATGCGCCAGGCGGATCAGGGTGCGCTCCACCTCGGATGCAGACATCAACTGCGACTTCTCGCGAATCTCGACGGGATGCCCTGCAACGCGCAAATTCATAAACGCTGCATCATACGCGTGCGCCAGCATCCGAGCAAGAGCGAACCGCTAAAACGGAGGCACAGTAAGCGGTGGGTCTGAAATCCGACCGGTTCCTGAGGAGGGTGTTGTACCACTTTCCGCTCATTGCCCCGGTGCGAAGTTTGTGATAATTTCGCCGCTCATGCCAGGGTTATTTTCTAAACTCGGATTCGGCTCAAGCCCGGAAGAGGTTCCTCAGATCGTGCATGGGGACAGTCCCTCGCTGCAAGGGGCGGACTTGGCTGTGGCGTATTTTTCTTCCCGCGCCGGGGGCGATCTGCACGACTTCCTGCGCGTCGGTCCGCAGCGTTTGCTTTTTGGATTGCTCGATGTAGCCGGCAAACGCGAGGCGAGCCTCCCCGTTCTCCAAGCTGCCCAGACTTGTTTCCGATCGTCGGCGGAGCAATTGTTCTCGGGGCCTGAACTCAACGAATCGGACGCGATGATCGAGTTGTCGCGCCGTCTCAATCTCGAAATCATGCGCGCCGCTGGAGGCGTGCGAAGTTGCCCGGCCTTCGCCGGTTGCTACAACGAAGAATTGGGCACGGTCTGCTACGTCAACGCCGGCCATACGCCTGGCCTGCTGCGCGATGACACAAGCGTGGTCGAGTTACCCGCCACGGGGCTGCCACTCGGCCTGTTTTCGCTGGCCCCGACGGATGCTCGAATTGTCGGCTTGGGTCAGAACGGCTCGCTCGCGGTGGTGTCGCGCGGGGTGGTGGAGGCGGAGTCGAAGAACGCCGAGTTTGGTCTTGAGGGAGTAAAAAACGCAATGCAGGCGGGTCCGTCTTCAGCGAAAGATCTTTCGCAGCGTATCCTGCAGCGTGTGCAGGACTTTATGCACGCCTCTCCCAAGCATAACGATGTGACCGCGCTGACCCTTACGCGTGGAAATTAACGGCAAGTCATTGCCCCGCTACCGCTACCGCGCTCTCTCGATTGGCCTCCACGCTCGGCGCAGCGTAAAATAAAACAACAATTCCCCTCGGGTTTTACCCAGGTTTTAAGAGAGCCTTTTGATGAAAACGACCGGATTTGCCGTGACCTTGGCTGTGACCTACGCGCTGTTGCTACCCGTTCGCTCGCCTGCCGATACCGTGGTTGAAGAGATTATCTGCCGGGTTAACAACGAAATCATCACCCGGTCGGAATTCATCCGCAGCCGCGATCAGCTGAAGCAGGAAGTTCAGCAGCAGGACCCCGCAAACGCCGACCGCACTTTTGCGGAGAAGCAAATCGATGTTCTGCGCGATCTGATTGACCATCAACTTCTGCTGCAAAAAGGCAAAGACCTCGGAATCACCGGCGACACCGAACTCATCAAGCGGCTTGATGAAATGCGCAAGGAAATGAAGCTTGAAACCATGGAGGAGCTGGAAAAAGCGGCCGAAGCGCAAGGCGTATCGTACGAAGAGTTCAAGCAGAACACGCGCAACGACATCATCATGCAGCGCGTGATTGGGCAGGAAGTGGGCTCGAAGCTGGCCCTGAACAAGGAAGATGAGAAAAAATTCTACGAACAGCACCGTGCGGAGATGGAACGCCCCGAGCAGGTGCGCTTGAGCGAAATTCTGATTGCTCCCAAGCTTCCGGCCAAGCCGGCCGCGACCGGCGACGCCAAAACCGAGCCGCCGTCCCAGGCCGAAACAGACGCGGCGCTGGCGGCCGCTCAGGCGAAAGCTCAGGATTTGCTGGAACAAATCCACAAAGGCGAAAAGTTTGCCGATTTGGCCAAAAAATATTCTGATGGCCCGTCGGCCAAAGATGGCGGTGATCTGAGTTATTTCAAACGCGGAACGCTCTCGAAAGAACTCGAAGACAAGGTCTTCGCCTTGAAGGCCGGTGACATCACCGATGTGATCCGCACCAAACAGGGGTATGTGATCCTGCTGGTCAGCGAACACCAGGCAGCCGGGATTCCCACAATGAAAGAAGTCGAACCCCGTATTCAAGACGCTTTGTACATGCAGAGACTGCAACCTGCGTTGCGCGCTTATCTGACCACGTTGCGCGAGGACGCCTTCATTGATATTAAGAATGGCTACGTCGACTCGGGAGCCAGTTCCAAGCAAACCAAGCCCGTCGAGACCAACGCGAAAGAAGACAAAGAGAAGAAACTGAAAAAAAAGAAGAAGCTGGGCGTGTTTTAAGCTAAGCTTCTGTAGCGAATCGGGCTGTACCCGCGGCGGGAAGCCGATTTTCGCGGAGGCTCATGAAAGAGTTCTTTATCTCCAGCTGTCCCCAGCAGGAAAACAAAGTCGTCACTTCGAGCTTCGTGGTGGCGTCGAAGCAGGTGAAGGCGAAGAAAAATGGCGAGCCTTACCTGGCTTTGGTACTGGCGGACCGCACCGGCCAGATCGAGGCCAAGATGTGGGACAACGTCGAAGAGTTCATCGACGCCTTCGAGCAGGACGACTTCCTCAAGATCAAGGGTCTGATCAACAAGTATAAAAATCGGTTTCAGCTCACGATTCACAAGCTGCGCCGCATGGAGGAAGCGGACGTCGATTACACCGACTATCTGCCCAAGACCACCAAGGACATCGGTGAACTCTGGCGTACTCTGACGGAGTTCGTCGCCAGCTTCGAGAACCAGCACCTGAAGTCGCTGGTCGAACTGTTCATGGCAGACCCCGAGATTGCCGAGCGCTATCGCAATGCTCCGGCGGCCAAGACGCTTCATCATGCTTACATCGGCGGACTGCTCGATCACGTCGTGTCGTTGTTCCGCTCCTGCGATCTGATCTGCCGCAACTATCCTCAGATCAATCGCGACCTCTTGCTGACCGGGGCGTTCCTGCATGACATTGGGAAGGTTCAGGAGCTGACCTACAACCGCGCATTCTCGTACACCACACGGGGCCAGTTGCTCGGTCACATGATCATCGAACTGGAGATGCTGCAGTCGAAACTCGTCAAGCTACCTGATTTTCCGGCCGAGTTGAAAACTCTGATCGAGCATCTGATCATTAGCCATCACGGGCAGTATGATTTCGGATCGCCTAAGCTGCCCATGTTTCCTGAAGCGCTCATGCTCCACTATCTCGACGATCTGGATTCCAAAATGGAAGCGATGCGGGCGCATTTCGAGCGCGAGATCGCACTCGACGGACCTTGGACGAGCTATAACGCGTCTCTCGGGCGGCCGCTACTCGATTCCAAGAAATTTTTGCAGGGCGAGAAAGAACCGCATGCGAAATCGGGCGCCAACGTTGAAGACGACGTCGCCGTTACTTCCTCGTCGGCCGTATTAGAAAGTCGAACTCCCGCAGTTCCGTTGCTCGATTTGTTTACCGAACAGAAAACGTAGGGATCCGGTTGGTGCCGGCTGGGAGTCGTGACTCTCATTCGTTGTATCAGCTAGGTGATGTTACCTCAAAAGACTGGCCGCCCGGGATTGACTCCGGGCGGCCGGTGTTGCAGCGGTCCTCGTTCTTACGACGAAGCGAGGGGGTTCGGGCCTCGCTGACTTATGACAAGAAGAACTCTTTTGCGATGGGCAGCCATTCCGCATCCGGAATCTGGCTGGTTGGGTTGTTGATCGCTTCGCCGCCGTCCTGCGCCAGCGCTCCTGCGAATGCCATCGCCATCGGACTCTTCCGCTGCAACCGGCTGGCCGACTCTTCCATCCACCACCGCGCCAGCGGACCACCCAGCAGGTTCTTGAAGCTCGTCTTGGCATCCGGTGCATTGACTGTTACCAGCCAGCCTTCACCATAGGAATCGCTCAGCGCCAGCTTCGGATTCTTCGCTACCGCTTCGTTGATGTCTGACACCGTGCCTTCGACCGGCGAAACCATATCGACTGCCAGGTCGTCGTGATAGATCGTGCACAGCTTCTGGCCCTGCCGGATCCACTGTCCGCGTTGCGGCAGCGCGATGTTCTCGACCGTGCCCGTGAGCTTCGAAGCGAAATCGTCCATGCCCACGCGAACCAGGTTGGTGCTCTCGCTCAAGGCCCAAGTGTGTCCGGGGTGATAGCGGAGATTTTCCGGAACTGCGAAGCCAGCGACTAAGGCCGGCTGAAGACGTGGGACAACGGCGTCAGACTTGGCGGCACCCACATGCAAAGTTCGTTCGGCAACCGTGTTGCGGCTGCGGAAATGGTCGATCAGTAAGAAGGTCGTGAAAGTGAAGAGAACCAGTAGGACTGTCATAAGGCACCTCGTCGTAGGATTTGTTGAACCGCTTGCACCTTTACTAAAGGCAATCGCCATGCCAAAGCGGAGGAGAGTGCAGTCCAGATCATGACGTGGCGCGAACTCCCGCGAAATAAGGCGGTTAGACGGGAGGCGGTGTTAGGACGCAAAATGAGGCGCTGAAGTTGTCAACAGCGCGTTGATAAAATTCGCAACAGGCGAGAACCGGCATTCGGGGAGCTTAGAGGAGAAACGCACAGAACAACCACATGAAATCAGCAAGTTACCTCTGAAATCCCCGCCGTTGCATCTCGCAACAGCCATCGTTGAAGATTGCAACGGCGCAAGGTGCATTTCGTTACTAATATTCGATCGACCGTTTATTGCCATGGCACATTGTTCAAAATTAACCCGACTCCCCTAGAATCGCATAACTATGAACTTCGAGAACTTCACCGCCATCAGCTTTGACTGCTATGGCACTCTGATCGATTGGGAAGCGGGGATTCTTCCGGTTTTGCGGGCGTTCCTGACCAGCCATGGTCAAAACCTGGCGGATGCGACGATTCTCGAACTCTATGGGGAATTCGAGGCGGAAGCTGAAGGGGGGCCCTATAAAAGCTACCGCGACGTGCTGCAATCGGTGGTATTGGCGTTTGCGGACCGCTTCCATTTTCAGGCGAGCTCGGCGGAGATCATCGCACTCCCAAATTCCGTACCGTCGTGGCAGCCCTTTCCCGACACGGTGCCTGCTTTGCACGAACTGCAAAAGCGCTACAAGCTGGTCGTGATTTCAAACATTGACGACAATCTGTTTGCTGAGACGGGGAAGTACCTGGGAGTGCAATTTGATGCCGTGATTACGGCGGAACAGGCACAAAGCTATAAGCCTTCCATCAATAACTTCCAGATGGCTTTAAACAAGCTGGCACTCTCTCCGGATCGCGTGCTGCACGCGGCGCAGAGCATCTATCACGATGTTGTCCCCGCACGCTCGCTCGGCATAGCGACCGTTTGGGTGAACCGGAAGTCGGCGCGACCTGGGATTGGAGCGGTTCGCACCTCGTCTCGCCGGCCTTTCGAGAAGCAACCGGACCTGGAAGTTCCCGACCTCGCCACTCTTGCCGCAGCAGCCGCGAAGTCAACTCGCGGTTGATCCGACTATGTCATCGACGGCATTGGAAGGATCTTGCGCTGAATGGCCACTGTAACCAGTTGGGCCTTATTGTGGATATCGAGTTTGCGCATTAGGTTGAATTTGTGCGCTTCGACTGTCTTCGTGCTGAGTCCCAAAATCGCCGCTGCTTTCTTCACCGTATATCCCTCAGCGAGCAACTTCATCACTTCGCGCTCGCGTAAGGTCAAGGCACTTCTCCGCAGCGGCACGTGCACCCTATCGGTACCCAGGAATGCATGATCCTGGGTCTTCTCCATGTCCAATTTTGCCAGGTTCAGCTTGGTTTGAATCTGCGGACTCAAGGACCGTTCCCCTCGATGCACCTCCCGCAGCGCCGAGAGTAAAAGCGGAGCGGGAGTGTCTTTCAGCAGGTATCCGCTGGCTCCGGCGCGAAGGGCTTCCTGCACATTTTCTTCATCTTCGTGCATGGTGAGATACACGACACGAGTTCCGCCGCCGCCCTCAACCATCAGGCGTCCAGCTTCAAATGACGACATGCCCGGCATGCTGATATCGAGCAGCACCAAGTCGGGACGAGACTCCAACACCAACTTGAGCGCTTCGGAGGCATCGCCCGCTTCGCCCACTACGGCAAAGTCGGAAGCGTCTTCCAGCAGGCGGCGCACGCCGTAGCGCACCATTTCGTGATCGTCGGCAAGGACGCAACGAATGGGATCCGTCGTCGTCGAATGAAAAAGAGCGGCTTTACCAGTCAACATGAAAACAAACCCTCACGTCCTGTGACGAAGAGGCGCAATCGAGTCTGAAATTCCGCGGGTCGTTCGCCGATCTAGGTAGACAAAGCGCTAGGTCATTGTACCCGCATCGTGATGCCTTCGGCATCAAAAACCTGGACACGAGAATCCGAGAGCTGAACTTTTCTGCTTCATTTACAATGCCTCTTCAGCATGTTGCGCTATTTTACTTCCGGAGAATCGCACGGTGAGGCTCTGGTAGCTTTTCTGTCCGGGTTCCCGGCGGGATTGAAAGTCGATCAGGCCTTCGTGGACCGCGAACTCTGGCGCCGCCAGCAGGGTTTTGGACGCGGCGGGCGTATGAAGATCGAAACTGACCGAGCGCACTTTCTCTCTGGTGTTCACCACGGCAAGACGATCGGCTCGCCGATCGCAATCATGCTCCAGAATCGCGACTGGCAGAATTGGAAAGAGTCGCTGCCGGTGGAAACCGGGGATCCCGAGAAACATAAGCGTGTCGCGTCGCCCCGTCCAGGCCATGCCGATCTGGCGGGGGCTTTGAAGTACGATTTTACGGAAGCGCGCTATGTTTTGGAGCGCGCATCAGCGCGGGAATCGGCTGCGCGAGTCGCGATTGGAGCGCTCGCCAAGCTCTTGCTGCGCCAACTGGGCATGGAAGTTCTGAGCCACGTGATCGCCGTCGGCGCGGTTTCAATTGCGGATCAGGAAATCGCATGGGAGCAGATCGAGCCGCTATCGCGTCAGAACGAGGTGTTGCTTTCCTGCGCCGATGCCAACGCTGAGCAGCGCATGAAAGAAGAAGTCGACAAGGTTCTGCGCACAGGCGATTCGGTTGGAGGGGTTTTTGAAGTAGTGGCGCACAATGTTCCGCCGGGTCTCGGTAGTTACGTGCAATGGGACGAACGGCTTGATGCCCAGTTGGCGGCGGCGGTCATGTCGTTGCAGGCAGTAAAAGCGGTTGAAATTGGAAGCGGAATTCAGGCGGCGTATTCGCCGGGATCGGCCGTGCACGACGAGATCGGCTACCGGAGCGACGCAGGATTCACCGGCTTCACGCGCACGCGCAACAATGCAGGAGGTATCGAGGGTGGTGTCTCAAACGGTCAGGAGATTCGGGTGCGTGGTTATTTGAAGCCGATATCAACTTTGCGCCGCCCCTTGCAGTCCGTGGATTTCACGACACGGGAACCCGTGAAAGCGGCGTATGAGCGTTCTGACGTATGCGTAGTGCCTGCGGCTGGTGTTGCCGCGGAAGCCATGGTCGCTCTCACACTGGCGAGATCGGCCCTCGAGAAATTTGGGGGCGACTCCATCAAAGAAACAAAGCGGAATTTTCAAGGCTATCTGGAACAACTGAAGAGTTATTAATTACGAAGCTGTCATCCTGAGCGAAGCGAATGACCAATGTAATTGACGCCGCAGTGGGCAGGTTCTTCGCTTTGTTCAAGATGGCAACCCAAAACTAAAAAAATGATCTATCCAATCGTGAAATTCGGTGATCCCGTGCTGGAAACACCTGCCGCCGAGGTGACCAGCTTTGACAACGGACTCAAAAATCTCATCGAAGACATGTTCGAATCGATGTACGCGGCTCGAGGCGTTGGCTTAGCCGCTCCGCAGATCGGCATTTCGAAACGAATCGCAGTCGTCGATGTCACTTTCAAGGAAAATCCGGACGCCAAGCTCGTGCTAATCAATCCCGTCATTGTGACTAAAGAAGGACGGCAGCGCAGCAGTGAAGGCTGCCTGAGTATCCCCGAATTTCGCGAGGATGTTACGCGCGCAAAAATTGTGACCATCCGCGCTCAGGATTTGAACGGAAAAGTCTTTGAGCACACGGGCGAAGAGTTGCTGGCGCGCGCCTTCCTGCATGAGACCGATCATCTGAACGGCAAGCTCTACATCTCCCACATCAGTGCCCTGAAGCGGGACCTCATCAAACGCAAAATCAAGAAACTGGCGAAGGCGGGGGAGTGGTAGAAAAAGATAGCTGTCAGGTCTTAGGTGTTAGGAAATCCTCGGTTACGAAGTCCTGAGATTGAATCCGCCTGGACGGCTGATTTTGGTGGTATGGCTAAATCCATTCCCTTTTCAGAGCGCTCTGCTGACCGGCTTAATTGGATGTTTCCTAAGACCTAGCGCCTCACACCTGAGACCTGATATCTATGCTTTTGGTTTTCTGCGGCACGCCGCAATTCGCCGTCCCAACTCTGGAGAAGTTAGCCGCTGCCGGTCATTCGTTTCCGCTGGTGGTGACGCAACCTGATCGTCCACGCGGACGCGGCATGGAAATGGCGATCTCACCTGTGAAGGGTGCGGCCATCCGGCTCGGTCTCGCCGTACTGCAGCCTGCCAACGTCAAGAGCAACGCCCAATTCCATGATCAACTGGCGGCGATTCATCCGGACGCGATTATCGTTGTCGGCTACGGCAGAATTATTCCGCAATGGATGATCGATCTTCCTCGACTCGGGAATCTAAACCTCCATGCATCGCTGCTGCCTAAGTATCGCGGAGCTGCGCCGATTCAATGGGCGATCGCCAGCGGCGAATCCGCGACAGGTGTCACTACGATGCGCATTGACGCGGGTCTGGATACGGGCGACATCCTCATGCAGAGTGAAATTCCAATTGCTCGAGAAGATACGTCGGAGACATTGGGGCCGAAGCTGGCGTCCATTGGGGCGGACCTGATGGTACAGACCTTGCGCGGTCTCGAGAGCGGGCAGGTTCATGCGACTCGGCAGGATCATTCGCGAGCCACGCTTGCGCCGATTCTGAAAAAAGAAGATGGCCGTATGGATTTCACACGCAGCGCCAACGATTTGTTCAACCGGCTGCGCGGCTTTCAGCCGTGGCCCGGGGCATTCACTATGTTCAAGGGGAAGACGCTGCAAGTGCATCGCGCGCAACCCGCGCAGGTTTCGGCGCGTGGGATGCCTGGTCAAATTTCAGTGCTGGGCGCGTACCTGTTTGTCGTCTGCGGCAATCATAATCATGAGAGCCAGAACCCTGGCACGATGCTGGAGCTGATTGAGGTTCAAATCGAGGGCAAACGCCGCATGACCGCGCAGGAGTTCATCAACGGCTACCGGCCCCAATCCGGCGACCATCTGGGGCAATAGACTGCAATGGCCGTATCTGCCGCACGCTCCGTTGCCTTCAATATTCTTCTACGAGTCGAGCACGAGAAATCGTATGCCGGCGAATTGCTGCACTCCTTGTCTAGCGAGAATCTTTCACCCCGCGATCACGGGCTCGCCACGGAACTGGTGATGGGAGTGTTGCGCTGGCAGTCTCTACTCGACCAGCGTCTGGCGGCTGTGTCATCGCAGAAGGTCGAGCGACTGGACGAAGAAGTTCGAACCGCATTACGACTCGGTGTTTACCAGTTGCAGTTTCTCACCCGAGTTCCGGCCCGCGCGGCGATCTTCGAAAGTGTGGAACTCGTCAAAGCCGCCCGCAAACGCTCAGCGGCTTCCTTGGTGAATGCGGTCCTCCGCAAAGTTGCGGCCGCTGGCGCTGACGACGCCTGCATGCAAATCCATCGATCGGTTGGAGCGCTCGCGCTCTCGCAAACTGCCGCTCATCCGGCGTGGCTGGTCGAGCGCTGGAGCGAGCAATATGGATTGGAATCAGCGCGACAGATTTGCAACCACGACCAGACGGTGCCAAAAACCTCGATTTATATTCACGGAGATCCTGCTGACATGGCGGCTGCCAGCTCCGAACTCGCTGCGGCTGGCGTGGAGTTAGCTTCCGGTGCGCTCTTATCGGCAGCGCGGCGTGTCCAAGTTGATGTCACCACAACGCGAGCCTACTGTGAAGGGCGCATCTCCATTCAGGACGAGGCTTCGCAACTGGTTGCACTGCTGGTGGGTCGCGGAGATAGATTGCTCGATTGCTGTGCCGCTCCTGGCGGCAAGACTTCTTTGCTCGCCCGGCGCAATCCACACGCGAAAATCCTGGCGACAGAGTTGCATCCGCATCGGGCGCGCTTGCTGCAAAATCTGAATCGCTTGCCAAACGTCTTTGTGGTCGCCGCCGATGCGCGTTACTTACCTCTATCTCTCGAATGCACCTTTGACCGCATCCTGGTCGACGTTCCATGCTCCGGTACTGGAACGCTGGCTCGCAACCCGGAAATCAAATGGCGGCTCAGATCGGAAGACTTGCACGATCTTCAGGTGAGACAAGTCGCGATCCTGAAGTCGGCACTTGCTCGGTTGGCGATGGGGGGGCGCCTCGTCTATTCGACCTGTTCATTGGAGCGCGAGGAAAACGAAAGTGTGGTGGAAGCTGCTCTCTACGGCGCTCAACAATTCAAAATCTTTGATTGCAAGGGCGAATTGGAGCGGATGTGGCAAGCTGGCGAACTTAATTGGACCGACATTCCTTCACTTCTAGCGGGTCCGTTCCTGCGAACAATTCCCGGGTTGCATCCCTGTGATGGATTTTTCGCGGCGATGATCGAAAGAAACTGATCGAGAGGAGTTTCGGTTGAATAAGTTAGCGGACTTCGAAATTTACCGCAGTGCCCGCAGCGACTCGCTGTCCCGCCGCAGGACTCTGCGCCACAATCATGCTGGCTGGTCCAGGCTCGGATACGGGGGATGGCGCAACCAGAGAGGCCTGGGGCTCGCCGGGAGGTGGCGCCTGCGGCGGAACAGTGTTGACTTTGCCAAGTTTGAAACCTGCGTCCCGTAACGCTAACTCGGCGCTGCCCAGCGGTTGTCCCGTCAGTCTCGGCATCACGAATATCGGTGCCTCGGGACCGTCGCTTACCAGCAGATTGATCTTTGGCACCGCAACACCGCTGGCGTTCTCCGGAGGGCTTTGCGATATCACCCGATCCGGGGCGACGTCGGGCAGATTGACGTGCGCAATCGACCCCAGGCTGAGCCCGCGGCGCCGAATGTTCAACTCCGCGATGCGCTCGCTGCCTCCGATCGCATTGGGGATGGCCACGCGCTGTGGTCCTAAACTCTGGGCCACGCGGATTGACCAGCCTCGCCGCACCCTGGTTCCTGGCGGCGGTATCTGAGTCATGATCTTTCCCTCGGGAACGTCGGCGCTGTAGAACTGTCGCTCGATTACCATCTGCAAGCCGGAAGCGGAAGCTGCATGCTCGGCTTCCTGCGGACTCATGCCCACCAGTTTCGGGATATCCACTTCGCGACCGTGGATCGCGAAGCGCATGGCGGTGAGCGCGGAAATCAACGCGATCGTCAGCAGGACCAGCGACAAGAACAGGATGCGGAAAAAGTTTCGCATTGCTGAGGATTATAAGCGCCCAGCGCGAGACAGAAATCCCGCACTTAGAGCGATATCCCTTGATCTGCCCATTCGTTGCCGCAGGTGCTGCAGATCCATCCCCGTTTCTCAAGGTAGGTTAGGTCGAGCGATTGGCAGGCGGGACATTTCGGCTGCTCGAAGACTCCCGCGCCTTCAACATCCAGCATTGTGGGGATGGGCTGGTTGAGGATTTCCTGAGCTGCCTCCGCATCTTCCGGGTGAACTTTCAATTTGATTCCGCCGAGCAGATTGGAGATGAACCAATCCATGCGGATCATGTTGTCGTCGATTAGATAAGCTTGAATGCCGGCGGACTCCAGACTGCCTTTCGCCAAGAGCGCTTCGGGAAGATCGCGGAACTGGCGCAGGGTCACAGTTTCGTTGAATTCGAACACGTCTTCGCCTGGGGGTGGGAAAATTTCAATCTCCAGGCCGCGCTTCGCAATCTCGGCTAGAAATGCTTCGTGAGCAATCGTGCTCAGTTCATCGCCACTTTTAGCGATCTCACTAAGTTCTTCGTCGCTCATGGCGGAGTACACGCCAGCCATGCGTGCGCGTTCTTGTACGGGCGTCGGCGCCGACATAGATGGACATCATACTCCGCAACGAGGCCCCCGGGCAGCCGCGAGGAGATTTAGTGCCTACAACGATTGGTACTTTTCTTCAGGGTGTCACTTTTGATTCGAACTTGCGCTCGAACTCGACAGTGATAACGATGCTTGCATCTTCTGTTGCCCGACCCACTCGTGAATGCGCGAACTCAGCACGTCCATTGGAAGCGCACCGCCCGAAAGCACCTCGTCGTGGAACCCGCGAATGTCGAACTTGTCACCGAGTTGGTCTTTTGCATACTGGCGAAGCTTTAGAATCTCGAGCTGTCCAATTTTGTAGCCGAGCGCCTGCGCTGGCCAAGCCATGTAGCGATCCGTCTCGGATTGCACCGAGACTTCGTCAATGGCAGAGTGATCGTGGAAATAATCGACTACCTGTTGCCGCGTCCAGTGTTTATAGTGGAACCCGGTGTCGACAACCAGGCGAATCGCGCGCAGCATGTCGTCCTGCAAGTGTCCGTAATAGCTGTAGGGATCCTGGTAAAATCCAACTTCCTTGCCCAGTCGTTCGGAGTAGAGCGCCCAACCTTCAGTGTAGGCTGTATATTCTTCGTGCTGGCGGAAGATCGGCAACTCGGGCAACTCCTGCGCAATCGAGATCTGCATGTGATGCCCGGGCACGCCTTCGTGATACGCAGTCGTTTCGATATCGAGCACTGTACGCTTGGCAAAATCGCCCGTGTTCACCATGATGTGGCCGGGACGAGAACCGTCGGGGGTGCCATCCATGTAGGAAGCGTCAGCCGCTTCCTTTTCGCGGAATTCCTCGACCGGACGCACTTCCAGCTTAGCTTTGGGCAGCCGTCCGAAAAGTTGGGGCAGCCGCGCATACATCTGATCTTCGTACTTCCGGTACAAGTCAAGAATCTCTTCTCGCGAGTGGGCGTGCAACTTGGGATCCGCATCCACCGCGGCTTTGAAGCTTTTCATGTCTTTGTAACCAAGCTGGTTCACCAACGCGAGCATTTTGTTCTCAACTTCTTTCACCTGTTCCAATCCAAGCTGGTGGATCTCTTCGGGGGACAGATTTGTGGTTGTGCTTTCCTTTACGCGGAACGCATACCAGGCCGCACCATCCGGCAAGGCCCACGATCCGGGCTCGGTTCTGCCTTTGGGTGCGTACTCGTCTTTCACGAACGCCGTGAACTTAACGTACGCAGGAATTACGGAATCTTTGATAGCCGTCATGCCCGCTTCGCGCAACCGCTTGCGATCGGCTTCGGAAATGGCGTCAGGAAACTTATCGAAGGGATGAGTGAACGGGCTTTGATCTGGCGCAGTCGTGGCAATTCCGTTTGCTTGGGTCACTACCTTTTCCAGCAGAATTCTAGGGGGAATCCGTCCCTCTGCCATGCCTTTTCGCATCTGCCCGATGGTCTGGTCAAAGAGACGCGGTAGCAGCTTCAGACGGGTGATGTAGTCTTCATAATCCTTCGCATTCTCAAATGAAAGAATGCTCACCAGTTGCGGCGCATCGATATGAATGCCGCTATCCTGATTGACCGGCATCTGCCACGGTTTGAAGCTTGCGCCTTCCAGAGTCATTCGCAGGTCGCGAACCATGAGTTCCTTGTTCAGGGTTTCCTGTTCGGGAAAGCCGGCGGTATCGATCGCTTCGAAGCGATCGAGGAAGCGGCGGGTCTGTTCCAGATTGTCGTCGATCGCTGCCTGCGAAAAATCGTCCAGTTTATCGTTGTAGCGCTTGTCGCCCAGAATGGAAGCGTAGATTGGGTTGGTGCGCATGGTGTATTCCCACTGCTCGTGCAGCAGGTCGTTCAGCGCTTTACGCCGCGCTTCAAGATCGGCAGGTGGATTCGCGGCAGCCACAGCGACCGGAATCAGCATGGCAACGGCTAACAGGCAGACCAGAAATCTCATTGGAACTCCAGAAGGAAATGGTTTTATTGTCGAGTTAGACTTCCCACACCCACGACTGTTTCTGTTAGACGGATACGCAAAACAAGGGTTAGCAGTTCCCGGAAAAGCAATTTGCGCGCTGCTTTGGCCCGCGGATACTCCTGCGGCTTGCTTAGCCGACCTGCCAGACTGTATCCAGCAGCGTCCCATCCACCCACTTCACCACGGCGCAGGGACGATCGCCCAACTTTGGCCGCGCCGGCTTGCGGCAAATATTCTCGACTTCCGCTTTTATGTCTTGAATGGGGCGAACGGGTAACCTCGATCCTTTCATCGCATCAAGCAGGTCCGTGCGCAGCGGATTAATGGCAATTCCGCGCTCGGTCACGACCACATCAATCATCTCGCCCGGACCGGTCATCGTCGTTACTTCGTCGACGATCACAGGAATTCGATCGCGAAACGATGGCAGCGCAAGAATCGTGCATCCGGCAAACAGACAGTTCTGCCATCCGCCTATGCCGTGCAGCAAGCGCCCATCGGAGTGAGTGACCACGTTGGCGTTGAAGTTTACGTCAACCTCGGTCGCGCCCAGCACCACTGCATCGACCAGGGAGGCAAAGTTCCCCTTACCGTGGTAGTTGTACGAGGTGAAGGGCGAAGTCGCGACGTGCCGCGGATCGTTCGCCATCGACGTCACCCCATCGAGATCGAATGTTTGCCCATCGAGGATGTAATCCGTCAGCCCTTCCTGCAGCAATTCGACCAAATACTTGGTTGACCCACCGCGAACGAAGCGCGCCTTGACTCCATCCTGCTTCATCATCTTTTTCAGATAGTCAACGAACGCCAGCGCGATTCCACCCGCACCCGCCTGGAACGAGAATCCATTTTTCATGATTCCCGCAGCCCGCAGAAATTGCGCCACTAGCTCCGCGATTCGCAAGCGGTCGGGCGAGCGGGTAATCTGCGTCGTGCCAGAAACGATTTTGGCGGGATCGCCAATCGAATCCACTTCGACCACAAAATCGACGTTATTGCCCTGAATCTGCCAGGGGACACAAGGGAACGGCACCAGGTTATCGGTGACCACGATGACGCGATCGGCGTAAGTCGAATCGGCCAAGGCGAAACCCAGCGAACCGCATGCCGACTTGCCGTGCGAGCCATCCGCATTCCCGAAAAAGTCGGCGGTTGGCGCCGCGATCACCGCAATGTCGATGTGGACTTCTCCATCCTGAATCGCCTGGTAGCGGCCGCCATGCGAGCGCAGCACTCCGAGTCCGCGCATCTTCCCCTGGGTGCAGTAGTCGCCCAGCGGTCCGTTCATCGAGCCCTCGATATGATGGATCACGCCTCTCTCCATCAAATCGATCGCGTTTTTCTGGGAAGGGAACGATGCGCTGGGAAACCACATGAGATCCTTGACGCCGATTCGCGCCGCCGCTTCCAGCGCTATCAGCGCTACTTTATCGCCGTCGCGCAGATGATGATGGTTGGAGATCACCATCCCATCGCGCAGTCCGCACTTGCGCAAAGCCGTTTCGAGATCGGCGACGCGCTTATCGCCGTTCTCTGGATAATCTTTATTGGAGCAGATCGCCGGCGCCGCCTTGCGTCCGCGCGGCTGATACTTTCCGACGCCGAGAAATGGAATTTGCGGCTTGCCATTGACCATGGCCGGTACTGCGCGCCCCGCTGAGTTGTGCGCCATCTCCAGGCGTTCGTTCGTACTCGTGCTCACGAAATTACTCCCATCGCTTTCGCCCGCTCCACCAACTTCAGAGCCCGCTGCACCACCGGCGGGTCAATCATCTTCGATCCCAGACTGACCACGGCCAATCCCTTGCTCTGCGCTTCCTCAAATGCGGCAACCACCTTGCGCGCTTTTTCGATCTCGCCCGCGGTTGGTTGAAACGCCTCGTGGATCACGCGAATCTGGCCGGGATGGATGCAGCCCATCCCCTCAAATCCCATCGCGCGCGAAGCCTCTCCCCAGCGCCGCAGGCCATCCATATCGGCGACATCGCTGAAGACGGAATCAATTGCCTGCACTCCCGCCGCGCGCGCGGCATTCACCACGCGCGATCGCGCATACTGCGACTCGCGTCCCTCCACGGTTTTCGCCACGCCCATATCGGCGGTGTAATCTTCGAGCCCAATGGTCAGCGCCGCCACATTTTCGCTCACCGTCGCTACAGCAAACGCGTTCTCGATTCCCAGTGCGGATTCCAAAATTGGCATAATCCAGATGGTGCGAATCATCCCGTTGCGCTCTTTGATCTCGGCGATCATGCGATCCACTTCTCTGATCTGTTCGGGATGTTCAACCTTCGGAACCAAAATCAGATCCGGACCCTCGCCTACGATCTCCGCCAAATCTTCGAGCCCCAGCGGCAGTTGGTTAATGCGCACCATGCGCTCGCAGGAGCCGAAATCGACCGCGCGCAAAGTATTTCGCACCAGAATGCGAGCGGCGTCTTTTTCGGCGCGATGCACGGAGTCTTCCAGATCCAGAATCACCGCGTCGGGAGCGTGCAGCGAGGCATTGATGTAGTACTTCGGTTCCGAGCCGGGCAAGTAGAGACGCGAACGTCGTAGCCGGTCTTTTTGCGACGGCGACGGCAACGGATGCTGTGCCGGCAGCGAGCGTTTGCCGAGCCCGATTCCTGCGCGCCTCGCCGCAGCCTCGATTCTTGCCGCGATTACAAAAGGCAGAGCGCCTTCATCGTGAATCGCAAGCCGCGCGTGCTTGATTCCGAGTTCGCCCAGAACTTCACGCGTCTGCTCGAGGATCGCCGAACCATAATAGGGCGCAACCCGCGATTCCAGCGAGATTTCGATTCCGCCGCCATCGCGCGCCTCAAAGGCCACGTGCGCGTCCGAACGAATTTCTTTGCCCCAATGGCCTGCCTCGGCAGAACGTGGGGACGACGTCTCGACTGTCCCGCTCATAATTTCCTCAGCCGGATATCCTCAACCGGAAAGGCAAAGATTCGAGCCTCAACGCCCCGTGATCCCTTGCATTCCCTATGGCTATCGCAGTTTCTCTAAAATCGCATCCGTCATCTGCACCGTCGACGCGGCGCCCTGACTGATTGCCTTCGGGCCGCCCGTAAAGCGCATCATATCGTAAGTGCGGACCTTTCCCTCGGACACTACGTCCGCGATGGCCTTGCGGATGCGACTTGCCTTGTCGCCTTCGCCCACATGATCGAGCATCATTGCGGCCGAAAGAACCATGGCAATCGGATTCACGATGGGCGGATTCAGCTCCGCATACTTCGGGGCCGATCCGTGGGTCGGTTCAAATACCGCAACCTCATCGCCAATGTTGCCGGAGGCCGCGAAGCCCAGTCCGCCCACCAGTCCAGCGAACGCGTCGGAGAGAATGTCGCCGAACAAATTCGACGCTACGATTACGTTGTACTCCTCTGGATTCTTGTTCAGCCACATCAACTGCGCGTCAATGTTCGTCGACCAAAGCGCAATCCCCGGATAATTCTTCGCGACCTCTTTGGCTACTTCTTCCATCATGCCCGAAGTCTCGCGCACCACGTTCGGCTTCTCACAGATTGTTACACCCTTGAATCCGCGCTTCTTGGCATATTCGAAAGCCGCAGTCACGATGCGCTGAGCAGCGTTGCGAGTGATGATGCGGCAGCTCACTGCGATCTCCGGTCCAGGCACGCTGGCGAAAGCCTTGAAGCGGGGATGGCTATTCAAGGCGGCGCGAACGATCTCGGGAGGATTCGTCCACTCGACACCGGCGTACATGCCTTCTGTGCCTTGGCGGAAAACGGTCGTGTCGATCTTGGGCTCATCAAATCCGCCCGAGGTATTCTTGCGAATGTAGTTCAGAGGATTGCCAGTGAAGCCAACGCAAGGTCGCATGCAGATATCAAGATTGAACTTTTGCCGCATGGTGACGATCGGCGAATAATAAACGTAACCCTTCCCCTGCAACTCGGGCTTCAGTTCAGCCTGCGCCGCTTTGTTCGGCTTTGAGGTGATTGCACCGAACAGGCCCAACTTATGCTTGGTTAGTAAGTCGATGGTCTTGTCGGGCAGGGCATTGCCTTGCGCGCACCAACTGTCCCATCCAATATCGGCATGGATGTAATCGGCGTCGAAGCCGACCGCTTTAAGAACCCGCAAAGATTCCGGCAGAACCTGATTTCCAATGCCGTCTCCCGGCATGGTGATCACTGTATATTTCGCCATAAGTGCTCCTTAAGAATAAAAATCTTAGAACCAAGATCTACCGCTGAGACGCCGAGTTCGCCGAGAAGACCAAAACTGACAAATTGTCATCCTGACCCTGAGCGCAGTCCAAGGGAAAGGACACCGCACTTCTCGGCGTCTTGGCGGTGAAAGCGTTACGTTACGCCCAACCGCTTGCTCACCAGATTTTCTACCCCCCCCGCAATCACCAGCGATTGTGGCACGCTGCCCAGGGCCGGGAACGTAAACTTCTCTCCGCGCCAGATAATCGTGCTCGACGTAAAATCAATATCAATCGAGTCTCCGGGAATAATCGTCTTTTCTTTTGCTGCGACGTCTTTCGCAAACTGTTCCCGAACGCGCGCCACGAATTGCGGCACTTCAATGCACAGAAATCCGTTGTTGAATGCATTTCGCAAGTATGTCTGCGAGAAGCTGGCAGCGATCACCAGCGGAATTCCCTTAGCCTTCAGGCAAGTAACTGCTTGTTCGCGGCTCGATCCGGTGCCGAAGTTAAACTGGCTTACGATCACGTCACCGGCATTCGTGCGCGCGGCGAATTGCGGATCGTAATTCTCCATCACCACCTTCGCCATCATTTCTGGAGTCATGTCGTCGCGATAGGTGTAGTCCTTGCCATAAATCGCGTCCGTGTTGACGTTATCCTGCGGCATGAAGACCAGTCGCCCCTGCACCCGCTGCGGAAAACCCGCCAGAATTTCAACTTTCTCGGCCGCGCCCGAATCCGCTGCCAGTTCGGTGTAGGCGCGTTGCGGTGCGCGATTTGCGAATTCATGCGGCCCGCGAATATAACCAGCGACCGCCGACGCAGCCACCACCTCCGGACTCGCCAGGTAACATTTCGCATCGCGCGATCCCATGCGGCCCTTGAAATTTCGGTTCGTCGCCGAAATGCCGACCTCGCCTGCCTCAAGCAGGCCCACGCCGAGACCGATACACGGTCCGCAGCCCGGCGGGAGCGACTGCGCACCTGCATCCATCAACGTTTGCCAGACTCCGCTCCGTTCCGATTCTTCCTGCACCCACTTACTGGCCGCTCCCAGGTAGAACTTCACTCCCGGTGCGATCTTCTTCCCCTTGACCACGCCCGCAGCGGCTGCTAGATCTTCCGTGCGCGAATTCACACAAGAAATCAAATATGCTTTCTGAATCGCAATCTTCTTCTGTTCAATTTCCGCCAGCGATTGCATCGCCTGCACCGTGTCAGGCCCCGAAACATGCGGCGTCACTTGCGCGAGATCGAGGATAATGCGCGCGGCGTAGGATGCGTCCGCATCCGGAGACGGCGGATTTTTCTCCCAACTCGCCAGATCGCTCTCGGTGAACCGGTCGATGCCCCTGCCCATCGCCTTAAGCCGCTGTTGAACACCGCGCAAATACTGGATGGTGACCGTGTCCACCGGAAACCAGCCGACGAGAGGGCCCCACTCGGTTGTCATGTTCGAAATCGACAGCCGCGCGTCCATCGACAGCGACGCCATGCCCGGCCCCGTGAACTCGACCGCTGCGTTCAGGCATTCATCGTGGTTATAAAGCCCGCACAAAGTGATAATGACGTCTTTGCCGGTGACGCCGGTCGGCAGCTTACCTTCGAGCACAACTTGAATGGAGCGCGGAATCTGCCACCAGAACTCGCCGGTAGCCCAAACCGCCGCCGCATCCGTGCGAACAATCGGCGTTCCGATGGCGCCTAGCGCTCCATACATATTGGAATGCGAGTCTGATGCAACCACAAACGATCCGGGAACTACATACCCGCGCTCGACCATGATCTGGTGTCCGATCCCCGACCCCGCCGGATAAAAATCCACGCCGTGCTCTTTGGCGAACGCTTCAATGGCGCGATACTTCTTCAGGTTCGCTTCATCCTGATTCTGGATGTCGTGATCGAGCGCAAACGTCAGTTGCTGCGGGTCTTTTACGTTCTTCGCACCAATGCCCTTGAACTTGCTCATCACCGCCGACGTGTTGTCATGCGTCATGCAGCGATGCGGACGAATCGACAAAAAATCCCCCGCCCGCAGCGGCCGCGATGGCCCCTCGGTCATGTGTTTCTGCGCAATCTTTTCAACGATCGTCTGACCCATCGAAAACCTCTTTCGGAACTTATGGTGTGGCGACGGGACTTTGCGCCGCAAAACCTCAGCCCTTCCGCTTCAACTCAAATCCCAAATACATCATCTGCCCGATGTGATGGTGCAGATGCGTCGCGCATTGCAGCACCATATCGAAGCGATCGCGGGCATCCACGCCCGTTGCCGAATAATCTTTCGACCAGTCTTCCGCCGACTGACTCTTAATCGCTCCGATCACTATCTCAATCCCCTCGTCGAATTTCTTCAGCACCTCTGCCTTGTACGGCCTCGTCGCATCGGAGAATTCCAGCGGACGATCGCGCATATAGCCAGTCCCCGCAATCTGCGCCCCGATGTAGTAATTCAAGTTGCCGGTGAGATGCAGAACGAGGTGGCCGAAGCTGTTGCCAAATGGGAAAGGTTTGGCCCAGAACTGCTCTTCGCTGAGCGGAGCGGCGAGTTCGTGGAGTACGCCCGCGAGTTTCTTGTAACGCGCGATCAGACCGTTGACAAACGTTAAATTCAGATCAGTCATAGCCCTCACCGCTGGCGACGCTTCTTGCCGGACTTCTTTGCCGCTGGTGACATGGCTTTCTTAGTCTGCGTCTTCTTCGTCTTCTTTACATCCGCCTTCATCAGCGCCATCAGCTTCGAAACCGACGCGCACTTCTCCAGATTCCAAATGGCGTCAATCAGCTTGTCTTGTGCCTTTCTCGATAGCACGCCATCCGCCAGGGCGCGGAATTTCTCTTCAATTTCCGCATCGCTCAGCGGATTTCGTGGATCGCCTTTGGGGTAGTCGAGTTGCTTCGAGAGCGTCCGGCCGTCGGTGGTCGTGATGTTCACAATCACCCGCTGCAAAGCCGGAAACACTTTCTCGATTTCGGGATCGGCCACAACTTCCACTTTGCGCAGTTGCGCGCGGATCGTCGGATCCATGATCTTCGTCATCTCGAATTGCGGCGGCGTCACTTGCCGGTCAACCAGCGCAGCAGCAATCACGTAGGGAAGCGAATGGTCCGCCGTCTCTTTAGTATGCGGATCGTATTTGCTGGGATCGGAAAGAATATCCGCCGCTCGTGCCAGCGACCGGATCTGAATCTTCTGCACTTGTTCCGGGTGCAGATCGTTGCTCTTCACCAGATCCAACACCGCCGAAATCGGAGCATGCGTCAGCGCCTCCGTCGGAAAGAACTTCATCCCACACTGCGTAATGCGCCACGACTCTCCCAGTCCATCGGTCAGAATGTTTAGCTTCCACTCCGGACCGAGGCAATGCACCAACCCTTCCTTGCCGTCGATCACGTGCTCGGGTCCGGTATATCCCTTTTCGGCCAGAAGCGCCGCGAACACGCCGGCCTGAGTGGCCATGGGATCGACCGTGTTCTTGATCATGGTGAGCTTGCCCGATACCGCCGCACCCAGCGTGCAATGGTGAGACGCTGAAATTCCGATGGCGTGTTGAATCTGCTCCCAGCTAAGGTGAAGAGCGCGTCCGGCCACAATTGGTGAAGCAAATGCCGTTAGCGTCGCGTGATGCCAGCCACGTTCGCGGATTCCCGGAAATGCGGCTTCGCATAGGCGCATTTCGAATTCGTGGCCGAGGACAAATCCGACGATCAGTTCCTTGCCATCGCTCCTGGCGCGCTCGCAGCAGGCCATTGCCGCCGGAAAGATGTCGGAGGGATGCGACGGATCCTGCTTCCAATAAATGTCGTTGTAATCCATACAGCGGATCATCAGCGCATTTGCCAGCGCTGCCGAACCCGCGTCGATCTTTTGGCCCGTCCCGATTACGGTCGCCGGACCGCGCCCAGCGATTTCTTTCAGAACTTCGAGCGCGATGATCACGTCATGCTGCCGATATCCGCCCAGCGCGCAGCCCACGGAATCGAGCAGAAAGCGCTTGGCCTGGTAGACCGCGTCTTGCGAAAGCTGCCTGTACTCCAAGCCTGCAGCCCATCGCGACATGGTCGCGGTGATGGTCTCTTTGGTGGAGTCTTGCATTCCTGTCGACACTGTTTCTCCTTAATCAACCAACTGAATTTGTCATCCTGAGCGAAGCGAAGGACCTGCCTTCACCTCGGCAGCCGGACAAAGCAGGTCCTTCGCTTCGCTCAGGATGACAACCATCCACGAATTCCATTTTTCATTTCATCTTCACGTTCTTCGGATTCTTAAACGGCAAAAAAGCCATGAAGTCTGCGTGATGCACAATGAATGCTTCGGTCGTGCGTTTCACCAGATCGCCCTCGGCGGCGTGCGCGGCGATGATGTGGCAGACCGAATCCGGGACGCCGCACTCGATCGCCAGAGCAACTCCGGTGAAGGGATGGCGCAATGCTTCGCCGCGCTCACTCTGCCGGCTCTTTCCATCCGGGCCAATCTCATACTCCAGCAGTTTGCCTACATCCGCCAGAATCGCGCCCGCGATCACCACGTCCGCGTCGATCGGCAGCGCCCGGCCCATAAAATCCGTCATCGCCTTGGCACTGTCGCGCGCAATATGCACAACGCAGCGCTTGTGCTCCATGAAGGTGATCGGACAATTCGGAACCAGCAGCGTAAACGGAATCCGATTTAAATCTTCGGCCTTGAGCGGGCTGCGCTCGAGCGCTTTGATCCACGCTTGCGTCACTTGCTCGCGAAGCTTGGCATCGCCGATCCACTCAATCTCCGGCCACAATCGTTCGACGGCCTCCCGCATGGGCAGGACCTCCCTTTACAAGACTCACTAGATTATCGGAGTCGATGCGGACGCGTCGAGGGGGTGCCGTATTCCTTGTGTCTTACTTCTTCGTCGCAGTCGCCGCGTTGCTTGAAGAAAACTCCTTCTCGATCGGCAGCAGTTCAATGGCGCAGCCCGAACTGCCACAACTCAGCAGGCCGCGCCGCACAATTCTCACCGACGACACGTCTGGAAATCGCACGGGGAAGTCTTTCTCGCGTATTTGCTCACCTGCGGGACGAAGGGTCTCGTCGCCGTCCACAAACTCGGCGCGCTCCGGACGCGGCGAGCTGTCGAACACCAGGTTGAAGCGTGCCGAAACTTGCTTGCTCGTAATTGCCCCAAGCTTCACCGTGCGCGCCTGCGCCAGTTCGGCTGAGGCCGGTGCGATGTCTTTCTCTGCTGCACTGGAGTCGCCGGCCAGCTTGGCCAAGCGCGTTCTCGAATCTTGAATATCGCTTCCGCCCGCAGCAACCGCCAGCGCATACATATGGCGCGCTTTGTCTGTCTGCCCTTGTTTTTCGAAAACTTGCGCCAGCCGGTTCGCAACCGTCCCTGACTGGCTCAGCAGCCATGCCGACTGGAGAAACTGCATCGCCGCCAGATTTTCGCCGCGCTGGAATTTTGCCCATCCCATCCGCGCCCACGCGAGCGCCACCAAGCGCATCGATGAAAACGCCGACGGCCCCAGCCGGTCGAGTTCGCCGGAGTCGAACTGTCCTCCAATGTCGTAGAGAACCTGCTGCGCGTCGTTCTCGGTTTGTGTCGGATCGATATCGTTCTTGAGAGCTGCCGCGAAAATATCATCGCCCGAATCCGAATTCGCGCTGCCCGTCAGTCCCTTCATCAATTCTTGCGCTTGCGATTTCTCGCCTAAGCGTTCGTAGACTTGCGCCAATGCCAGTTTGATTTCAGGATCGTCGGGAGGGAGCACTACAGCCGCTTCCAGCTCGGCGCGGGCATCGGCGTCCCGTCGCAACTGGGCCAGCAACAACCCGAGATTCTTGAGCGTCGCTTTATCGTACGGAGTCATTTCCAGTTGCTTGCGATACGCCGCGACCGCCTCGTCGTTCTTTCCACTCTGCTGCAGCTCCATCGCCAGGTCGCCATTCGCGTGTTTATGATTCGGATCCATTAGGATCTGCAACTGAAAGGCGCCGATCGCTGCGTCGTGATCGTTGGCTCCGGCATAAGCCAGACCCAGTTCGTACCAGGCATCCTTCAGGCTCGGATGCGCACCTGCATCAAGACCTGTCGCGCGCTTTAGCAGGTCGATGGCGGTTCGATAGTCCTTGCTCTGCAGCGCTTTCACTCCTGCTCTTTGCAATTCGGCGGGAGTTCCTTCCATCTTCGCCGCCTGCGCTGCTTGTCCCGACGGCGTCACGATGGTGCATGACAAGAGCTGATCTTCATCTCTGAGGGTTGCGTTGCGAAACGATTCGTAATCCGCGCGCCTGGCCGCCGCCAGTTCATTCATCTTTACGACGAGTTTGCGCTCGCCTTCCAAGATTCCCTTGTTGAGCGAATACGACGAGGAATAGTCGCCATAATCGCGCGACATATTCACCCGCGTCGGAGTCTGCACTGTATAGTTGGACGAAAGCTGCAACCGTACCCGGTAGTCCAGTTCGCCGGCGGGTCCGATGTTCATGGGTTCCGTGCTTTTTTCCGACGCTCGAATCGCGGGCATACCCAGCGGCGGGATGGGACGAAAATTCACGCTCGCCGCCGGCACGACAAAATACTGATCCTGATGCAAGTGATATTTGAGATGAAAGGGCTTGCTCGTGTCTTCGATGGGATCGAGTTGAACATCGTCGACGTCACCCGCCAAGCCCCAACCTGAGGAGAGTATTTTCACGAAGTCCTTCCACTGCGCCTGCGAATAGCGCCGGAAGGCGGCCCGCATGGGCCAATCGCGGTCTCCCTGAGCGGTTACCTCGAGTGTTCCATCGAGCGCCCCAAACTCGCTGAATTTGCCGTTAAGCGTCAGGTGCATGAACGTTTTGATCGGTGAATCCGCGGGCGTCCTCTGCAAGCCTCCCTCGCTGCCCTCTGATGCCACAACGGCCTGCTTGTTTCGCAACTGGTAAAGAATGAGCCCAAACGGAGTTACTTCCGGAGTCGTATCGAGCCATGTCAGCCCGGTTCCCGTCCCTAGTCGCGCCACCGTGATCACGTGATCGAACTGCGCGGGCGAGGGAACGTCCACATCCATGGTGCGCGCGCTGTTGATCAGCACCGGATAACTCACAATCCCTTCTGCCCGCAACATCGCCGAAAACAGTGTGTGCTTGTCTTTGCAGTCGCCGTAGCCGTTCTGCAGAACATCGGAAGCCGAGTGCGGCTGATAACGGCCAACGCCAAGAGAAATGCTCACGTAGCGCACATTCCGGGCTACGAAGTCGTACAGCCTGCGCGCCTTCTCGGTTGGCGTTTCCGCCCCCTTGGTGAGTTCTTCGGCTTTTTTCCGCACGCTGTCGTCCACCGTCATACGTTCGCCCTGCAGTTTGGCGTACCACTGCGCGATTTGATTCCAGTTGGTGAACGTGGTGAGTTGCACGTCGGGCCCGGTTTCCTCGGCTGCTTCGTCGTCGTGCTTCTCGCGCTCGGGCTCAATATTTTTCACGACCCAGGTGTAAATGCGGCGGTCTCCGTTCTCCTGAATTTCCGGCTGTCGGGTTGGCGTCTTGAGTTTCAGTTCACGCGCCTTCGGAACATCGATCACCAATCGGTCTTCGTTGACTGCCACTCCCTTGGGAAACGTGGCCTCGTACCAGAAGTTTCCCGCGGCGAGCGGCGTCAGAACCCGCGTTACGGTGCGATATTCCAACGTGTCGCCGGGTTGGAGTGCCGTTACAGAAATGTGCCGTTGCCGATAGTCGCTATACATCGGAGCTTCTTTGAGAACATCGGGAGCGAAATCCTGCGCTGTCGATTCGGGCGTTATCACAACCTGCCCATCCGGTTTGCGCACGCGGACATATTCGACTTCCAGCTTTTCGGTTGCCGATGAATATCCGAAAACGATCTGCCCGAATTCTTCCACGCCCGCCTGACTCTGAACCCGAATCACGGCCTCAGTTTCGCTGACTTCGGTTCCATCGTTTTCGAAGCGGACATGATTCAGGATGCGGTCGAAAATCGCTGCTTCGCCGGAGTTAGCGTTATCGGTTGCCGGCTTGGATGGAACTGGAGCAGAAGCCTGTGCGAGAGCCTCTGTCGTCATTAGGCAGACCAGGTAACACACCGTTAGAAGGCCAATCACGAAGCGCGATACGCAATAAGGCATATTGCAGTTCTTTTACGCTGTGCCCAGCGTAAAATCAAACGAACGACGATGAATGTAAGACAAACGACCTGCTGGCTCGCGATCTTGGTATGCGGTTGCAGCCTGCTTGCCGCGCAGGTTCCGCCGCTCGCAGTGCTCGAGCAGCCACTTCCCGCTCTCGAAGTTGGTGTGGAGTTTCACATCTTCCTGCATGCAACCGGGGGCGTTCCACCTTATATCTGGAGCGTCGCTAGCGGAGATCTTCCGGACGACATCACCCTAACTCCCGAAGGTCTGCTCTCCGGGCGCCCGACCAAGCCCGGATCTTTTGCGCTCACCTTGAAAGTGGAAGATTCCGGTCACCCCGAGCACACGATCAACAAAGAGTTGAACATCGCAGTTACCGCCTCGCTGCTGCTCGAATGGCTGCAACCTCCTAAGGTTCGCGATAATCGCATCGATGGCTCGGTGCAAGTGTCGAATGGTTCCCACGACACATTCGATCTCACCGTGGTCATCGTCGCCGTAGCCGAAAACGGTCGCGCTACGGCCATCGGTTACGAACACTTTCCGCTGAAACCCGGATCGAACAACGTTCCCATCTCCTTCGGCAACACCCTACCCCACGGCGCTTACGTCATCCACGCCGACGCGATCGCTGAGATTCCGCCCAAGAAGTCCATTCTTCGACAAAGACTACAGACGCCGCAGGCTTTGCAGGTGACGCAGGGTCCGTAGAGCCTTTTGCTCCGGCGCTCCTGATATGCGAGGCCCACAAATCCCTTGTTGTCCCTGTGCTATCCTGATTATGTCGATGTATTTCCGCTGCATCGCGGTGTTTCCCGCGACAGATTTTGGCATAGATACGGGCGTTGCTATGGAGCTTTTTCTCAATCTATGTTGGTTGTCTCTGTCGCTACCCGCCTATTTGTTATGGCGGCAACGGGTTTCTTCTTCTACCCTTAGCCGGCCCAGAAATTCGGCGGTTTCACCACTCGCCTTCCTATGCGTTTTAGGTTGCGCGCTGGTTCTTTTGTTTCCCGTGATCTCGGCCAGCGATGATATGCACGCCATGCGCGCAGTGATGGAAGAGTCCTCACCTGGAAAACGCAGCGTCTCCCATGCCGCCGGGGAGAACGCGTCATCTTGCCCCAGTCGATTGCAGAATCTTACAATGGCGGTTCGCTCCACGGATTCGCTCGGACTGACCGGCGAGGCTTGGCAGGATTTGCTGACCACTTGGCTTTCGCTACCCGCCTCTCCGTCAACGAAACTCTCCAGCCGCGCTCCTCCGATCTGCCGCCTTGCATAATCCGCTGCGCCGTTGATTCGCTGCGCTACCGAAATTAATGCAACTAGTTCTCGTTGCCTTTACGGAACTCTTACGAGAGAAGCCGCATACTCATAGTGGTTTACGTCGATTCGATATCGCGTGATCCATCTTAGCCACGCCCTCGGGAAGCCTCGAGTGGCTGCGACGGAGTTACTGGATGCACGGAAAAATCCAGAAATGTTTCTGCCTCTTCCTGGTTCTGATGATGGGAATGGCGGCCGAATCGTACGCGCAGCAACCGGCGCAAAGCCCCGTCCCAACAGTCCGCAGCTTGACTTGGGAGAACGTGAAAGACCGCTTCGAGCAGAATAACCCTACTCTGTTGGCCGACAAACTTAATGTTGATGAGTCCAAGGCGCAGGAGATCACCGCCCATCTGCGTCCTAACCCGACCCTGGGTTTGTTGTCCGATCAGATTGATCCATTTAATGGCGGGCCGTCGCACGGTCCATTCGCGTATTTGTTGCCCTCGGCGACGGTCAGTTACTTGATCGAGCGCGATCACAAGCGAGCCTTGCGTTTGGAAAGCGCCCAAAAAGCAACCGGGATCGCCGTTTCCTCTCACTCGGACATGGAGAGGACCTTGCTTTTCAACTTGCGCAGCGCTTTTGTATCGACGCTGCAAGCCAAGGCCGTGCTCAAGGTTGCCAACGACAATCTGGTTTACTACGACCACGTGCTCGAAATCAGCCGCGATCGTTTTGTCGCCGGCGACATCGCGCAAATCGATCTCGACCGACTGGAATTGCAGCGTGTCCAGTATGAATCCGACGTGCAAACCGCTCTCGTGAATCTGCGCACCGCAAAGATTCAGCTGCTTACCTTGCTCAATGACCGGACTCCGATTGACCAATTCGACGTAAACGGGTTGTTCGACTTCAGCGATCAGATGTTGTCGCAGGATGAGTTCCGAAAAATCGCGCTCGACACCCGGCCGGATTTGAAGGCGGCGGTTGAGGCCGTCGACAAAGCTCAAACCGATCACAAACTGGCCGTGGCCAACGGTTCCACCGATCCAACGTTGAGCCTCGATATGGGCCGTAACCCGCCCATTGATTTTTATTTTGGCATTGGCGTTGACTTTCCGCTGCGGATTTTCGATCGGAACCAAGGGGAAAAGCTGCGCACGAAATTAGACATCGAGCGCAATCAGAGGCTGCTGGATGCAGCGCAGGCGCAGGTCTTCAGCGATGTCGATTCCGCCTACTCTACCGTGAGCAGCAACGTGACTTTGCTGCAGCCCTACAAAGCGAAATATCTGCAACAGGCGGTTCGAGTGCGCGACACGATTCTCTTCTCGTATCAGCATGGCGGCGCGTCTTTGCTCGATTTTCTGAATGCGCAAAGCGACTACCGCACCGTGGAACTCAGCTACGTGAACCTGGTCGGCGCGTACTTGACCGCCGCGGCCCAATTGAATATGGCCGTCGGCCGGGAGGTAATCCAATGAAAATGAAAACGAGATTCGCTGGCCTGATGCTGCTGGCAACGGTTGGCTTCTCGCTGTGCTTGCTGCTCGGGGGCTGCGGTGAAACCAAAGCCGACCCCAAGGCGGAAGCGCCGCCCAAGGCAACCGTCGAGCCTGACCTCGATGCCAACAACTTCAAAGTCGATCATCCGGAGCAGTTTCCCCTGGTGACTGCGGCGGAGCACAAGGCGGCGCCGGCGCTGAATGTCACCGGCGTGGTGCAACCCGACATTTCGCGCGCCGTGCCGGTGATCTCACTGGCCGCCGGTCGAGTGGTCGAAATCAGGGCCCGTCTGGGCGACACGGTGAAAAAAGGCCAGTTGTTGCTGCGTGTGCAAAGCAACGATGTTTCCGGGGCGTATCAGACGTATCGCAAGGCCGAGAACGATGAGCGTTTGGCACGCGTACAACTGGAACGGGCACAGACGCTTTACGACAGGGGCGCCATCGCCAAGAGCGCCCTCGAACAAGCCGACGCCGCTGAACAGGACGCCAAGGCCGATCTCGACGCCGCCACGGAACAACTGCGGCTTCTCGGTATCGACAAAGATCATCCATCGGGTATCGTCGACATCGTCGCTCCCATCTCAGGCGTGATCACGGACCAACAGGTGACCAATGCGTCCGGCGTACAGGGCTTGGGTTCGCCGAACCCGTTCACCATTTCTGATCTCTCGGCCGTCTGGATTGTTTGCGATGTCTATGAAAACGACCTCGATGCCGTACGCGTCGGGGAGTTCGCCGACATTCACCTGAGCGCCTATCCCGACAGGACTTTCAGAGGCCGAATCGATAACATTCTGCCCGTTCTCGATCCAAGCATACACACCGCTAAAGTCCGGCTCGAGGTTGCCAACCCCGGAATGATGCGCGTCGGCATGTTCGTTACGGCCACCTTCTATGGCAAGCAATCCGAAATTCGTGCCTCCGTGCCCGCCACCGCCATTCTGCATCTGCACGATCGAGAGTGGGTTTACACTCCCGCTGCGGCCGGCGCTGGGCACTTCAAGCGCCTGGAAGTGGTCACGGGAGCGATGCTGTCCGGCGGCATGCAGGAAGTTGTTTCCGGCATCAAGCCGGGGGATCAAGTGGTTTCGAATGCTCTGGTTATGCAAAACACGGTGGAACAATAAATGGGAGCAATGAATGATTCGCCGCGTCGTTGATTTTGCTCTCGACAACCGCCTGCTCGTGCTGGCCTTTGCGCTGATCCTGTTTGCTGGCGGCGTAGTCGCGTTTCGCGACCTCCCCATCGAAGCCTATCCCGACGTGGCCGACAACTACGTCGAGATCATCACCCAATGGCCGGGGATTTCCGCGGAACAAATCGAGCAGCAGGTCACCATTCCCCTCGAAATCGTCATGAACGGCATTCCGCATGTCGTCCATCTGCGCTCGTTCTCGCTCTTCGGACTCTCCGACCTGAAGCTGATCTTTGACGACGAATCGGACAACGATTGGAACCGCGAACGCGTACTGGAACGCCTCAGCCAAGTCACCCTGCCGCCCAATGTGACGCCCCAAATGGGTACCGACTGGAGCCCGGTCGGCCAGATTTACTTTTTTACTCTCCACAGCACCAATCCGGCTTATGACCCCATGGAATTGAAGTCCCTTGAGGACTGGGTCGTCGAAAAGAGCTTTAAGTCGGTGCCGAATATCGTGGATGTGTCAAGCTTCGGAGGACCGACCCGCGAGTACCAGGTTCGCGTCGACCCCAACAAACTCATCGCCTATGGTCTGAGCCTGGCCCAGGTCGAGCAGCAACTCACCAACAATAACGCCAACGCCGGCGGAAGCTTCATCCAGGAAGGTCTGCAGCAGATTAACGTCCGTTCTGTGGGATTGGTCGACCGTTCTCAAGACATCGCCCAGACGGTCATCATGACCAAAAACGGCACGCCGCTGCGGGTCAAAGACATTGCGGTTGTTTCGCAAGGTCCAAAAATCCGTCTCGGCCAGACCGCAAAAGCGATTCATCGCGAAGACGGCAAGATCATCGACAACGACGATGTCGTGTCCGGCATCGTCCTGTTGCGGAAAAACGCAGCCGCCGACTCCGCTCTGCAAGGCATTCATGACAAAGTGAAGGAACTGAACGATCACATCCTGCCTCCGGGCGTGAAGATCGTTCCCTTCATCGATCGCAGCGATCTGGTTCATTTCACCAGCCACACGGTGTTGTACAACCTTACTGAGGGAATGATTCTTGTATCGATCATCTTGTTCATATTCCTCGGCAATATTCGCGGCGCGCTCATCGTCGCCGCGACGATTCCGTTTTCTCTGCTGTTTGCCTCAATTTGCCTGGATTTGCGCCACATTCCCGCCAACCTGCTGTCTTTGGGCGCGCTCGATTTTGGCATGGTGGTCGATGGCGCAGTCGTAATGGTGGAAAATATCGTCCGCCATCTTGGCAGCAAGAGCGGAGTCAAAACCACACGCGAACAGATCAGTGAGGCTTCCCACGAAGTTCAGCGCCCTGTCTTTTACGCCATTGCCATTATCATTACCGCTTACTTGCCAATCTTTACGCTGCAGCGTGTCGAGGGGCGGCTTTTCCACCCCATGGCTTGGACTGTCGCGTTTGCCCTGCTCGGAGCCTTGCTGTTCTCGATCTTGATCGCCCCCGTCCTCGCCAGTTTCGCCTTTCAGCATGGCGCTAAGGAATGGCACAACCCCATCCTGTATTTCGTGATTGAGCGCTATCGCACCTCGGTGCGATGGGCCATTCGCCATCGCGTGGTCACCGTTGGCGTTTGCCTGGTGATGGTCGTGGTCGGAAACTATCTTATTTTCAGCGGTGTCATTGGCTCCGAATTTCTGCCGCATCTCGACGAAGGCGCCCTCTGGGTGCGTGGCACACTCGCCCCCAGCACCGGACCCGACGAGGGCATTCGCGTCATGAATCAAGGGCGGATCGTGCTTTGCGCTTTTCCCGAAGTTCCTAAGTGCTGGAGCCAGGTTGGCCGCCCGGACGATGGCACCGACACCACCGGATTTTTCAATACCGAATTCTTCGTCGATCTCAAGCCCAAGGAAGAATGGAGACCTGTCTTCCACGAAAACAAAGACGAACTGATTGCCGCTATGCAGCGTGAGCTCGATAAAATTCCCGGCGTCGTCTGGGGTTTTTCGCAGCCCATTGAAGACAACATGGAAGAGGCTGTCAGCGGCGTAAAGGGCGCTCTCGCTACCAAGATTTACGGCGACGATTTGAGGGTTCTTGAACAGAAGAGCGATGAGGTCGTCAACATTATGCACAGTATCCAAGGCGTGGAGGATCTCGGAGTGTTTCGCGTTCTCGGCCAGCCCAATCTGAATGTCACCGTGGACCGCGCCGCTGCCGCCCGCTACCAGATCAACGTTGCCGATGTGCAGGATGCGATCCAGACCGCGGTCGGCGGCAACGCGCTCACCCAGGTTCTCAAGGACGAGGCACGCTACGACCTTACACTGCGCTATCTGCCAAAATATCGCGACACCAAGGATGCCATCGAGAATATTCGCCTGCTGTCGCCCAGCGGAGAACGCGTGTCACTCGCGCAACTCTGCAAGATCAGCGAAACCGATGGTGCTTCGGAAATCTACCGGGAAGGCAATCGCCGCTACGTTGCCATCAAGTACAGCGTTCGTGGACGCGACCTCGGCAGCACCGTCGAAGAGGCGATCAAGAAAGTGCATGACCAGGTCAAATTGCCCACCGGATACACCGTCGACTGGGAAGGTGAATACGAGAGCCAGAAGCGGGCCAACGAACGCCTGCTGATCGTTCTCCCCATCACGATCGGAATCATTTTCATCATTCTTTACACCATGTTTGGCTCCTTTAAATGGGCGCTCCTCATTCTCGTCAACATCGCCATCGCCCCCATCGGAGGCCTGCTCGCCCTCTTGCTCACTGGCACCAATTTCAGTGTTTCCTCCGGCGTCGGTTTCCTCGCGCTCTTCGGCGTGTCGGTGCAAACCGGCGTCATCATGCTCGAATACATCAACCAGCTTCGCGCCCGGCGCTATTCCATTGAAGACGCCGCCGTCGAAGGCGCAGTCCTGCGATTGCGACCCATTATGATGACCATGCTGGTGGCCACTTTAGGGCTGCTGCCCGCCGCTCTTTCCCATGCCATCGGCTCCGACTCTCAACGTCCGTTCGCCATCGTGATTGTGGGCGGACTTATCGCCGCTCTCATCATGAGCATCTTCCTGCTGCCCACACTCTATGTGTGGGTCGCGGGCGAAACCGATGTGCTGCCAGCGGCCGAGGAAGGCTTCGAGGTTGGCGAGCACGTGGATTAGCCGAAGCAGGTGCGGCATCGCAGCGGATCCCCACACTTTCGTTACTTCGCTCTTTGGTATACAGTTCCACCGTGGCCAGCAGCGATGTAGGCTCAGTCCATATTCTTCGGAATGGACGGCCTCGTCGCCATGAAATCAGCCCGAGTGCGGATCGCGTCGGTCGTCATCATATGGTGTTCTTTCGGTTTGTCTGTTTCGGCTCAAATTTCCGCATCCGGCAGTTTGGCGCCGCACATTCGTGACACCGGATTGGGTGCGCTCCCGCCGCAAGCTTCGAATCTCTTAGCTGGCCCGCTCCCGGAAGCTGCCCAGCCCCAAGGTCTCGCAGAACCGTCGAAGCGCATGTTCGGAATGATTCCCGACTTCGGAAACACGAACGATATTCCCGCCAATCATCGTCCCTTAACTGTCCGCGAAAAATTTGTCCTTTCCCTGCATCAGGCTTTCGACATCAGCTCCCACATCGGAAACGCCTTTCAAGCCGCCATGCAACAGGCCGCGAACAGCCAGCCGCATTACGGCGAGGGCTGGGGAGCTTTTGGCAAGCGCTTCGCCGCCAACGAAGGCGATCAGGTTTCGGGAAGTGTTCTGATCTATGGCGTTCTGCCCTCGCTCCTGCACGAGGACCCGCGCTATTTCCGGCGTGGCAAGGGGTCAACGTTCTCACGGATGTGGTACGCCGCGAGCCGGACATTCGTCACGCGCACAGATGAAGGTGCCTCCAGGTTTAACAACTCACAGACATTTGGCCAGTTGATATCCTGCAGCATATCGACAACCTATTATCCGCAAGCCGACCGCAGTGTCAGCCGCGTCTTCTCCAATTGGGGCGTCAATCTCGCCGGTAACAGCGGCTACAATATTCTCTCGGAATACTATCCGGACATGAAGCGCCTCTTCTGGCCTCGCCATCGCAAACCGGTCGTGATCGAAGGCGACGAACTCTCTCCTTAGCGATCCCGTCACAAGCGCAGACGGAAATTTGTTGCCCCCGAGCCCGTGCGGTTTCTTGCTTTTTGCCAGCGGTTCCGCTAGCTTTTATCTTTCCTTAGATTTTGCGCGCTTGATCCAACGAGCGGGCAGGCCGAAACTTGCCTCCAGGAGTGGTGGAATGAAGCGGAGTTACATTGGGCTAGCCTTGGTTGCGCTGGTGGGGATGGGAGCACTCTTGAGCCTTCCAAGTTGCGGGCACGACCAGAAACTGGTGAGCCTCACGATCCAGCCGCAGACCTTCACGTTTCTGACTCCCAATACCGCAGACAAAGAGCAGTTCACCGTCACCGGAACGTTTATCCACCCGCCCTCAACCCAGGACCTCACGTCGAAGGCAACCTGGTCCGTCGATTTTGCGAATGTCGTTACCATCAATCAAGGCTCGGTCTCCCCTTATGGGCAAGGCGGTTGCGGAGGCGTGGACATTACAGCGAGCTACCCCGAAGGCACCGGTGGTTCGGGTAATATTTTGCAGGCTTATGCGACGGCCATCGTCGACGATCCCAGCAACCCCATTTGCCCAGGCGGCGGCAAACTGGCTACCCTAGCCGTGGCCGTGGTCGGGTCCGGGACCGTGACCAGTGTGCCGACTGCCATAAGTTGCTCGGCAACGGGTGGGACCTGCGTTTCAACGTACGACGTGGGGGCCTCGGTTTTGCTGACGGCGAACGGACCCAGCGTCACTTGGGGAAATTGCCCCGGTGCGACGGAAAACACCTGCGTAATTACGATACCTGCCGGAGGCACCGCGGTCAGCGCAACCTTTAACTGAAAGCGCGACAAACTCCGCTTTTACTCATCCGTCAGGAGTTTGCCCAGCGTCTTTTTGTACCGCTCCGGTTTAGATTTCTTGGCTTTCACCAACTGCGAAGGTTTGGGACTGCCGACGCGTTCGCGCGCCATCTCGCGCACAATCTTGGCGGCAGAAAACACTTTTTTCTTGCTCTTGCGCGGCATAATCTCAATCCTCGCATCTTCGCACATTCGCTCCTCAAAAGTGCAATAATCATAGGTTGCTTGGCGGTTGACTGACGCGGTCCCGGCATTCGCAAAAATGCGAGCGCTTGCCGGGTTTACCGGATACGAGGCCTAATCTATGGATGAGCGCGAATTTTTCGAAGAAAAGTCCGATAAGAAGCCGGCAAATTTAAGCTGCCCGCACTGCCACCAGTCGGCGGAGTACGAAATTCAATGGCTGGTGCGCATGAAAAAGAAGAATCTGCCGCCCCGTGCCGACGATCGCGACCGCGCGAAATTTGCCAAGGCGCAGTCTTACATGCTGCGCCGCGACGACATGATGATGTGTAAGAACATGCGTTGCCGCAAGCGCTTCGAGATTACCGGCGTACAGAGCGTCGCTTTTCTGCAGGATGGCTTACCCGCGGGAGGACTTTGAGTTGCTCCGCAATCAACCCCTCACCATTCCATTCGCGACCCGATTCGCTGGTTTATACTAGCCAGTTTGATCTGCACCGGTTGACGTTGTGTGGTGGATGGGAGTGAATCCGTGAAGATTCTGGTTTGCATGAAGCAGGTGCCGCAGAAAGACGCTCCGCTCAAGCTCAACGAAGCGGGAACGTGGATTCGGGAAGATGTTTCCTACGAAGTGAATGAGCCTGACGCCTTCGCGCTCGAAGAAGCGCTGCGGCAGAAGGAAAAGCACACCGGCGAAGTCGTGGTCGTCACCGCCGGCCCAGCGCGGTCGTCGCAAGTGTTGCGCGAGGCGCTGGCCAAAGGCGCGGATCGCGCCATCCATCTCGAGGACGACGCTTTTGTCGGCCTTGATCCCTACAACACCGCGCGCGCCATCGCTGCCGCCATCAAAGATGAAAGATTCGATCTGATCTTCACCGGCCTTCAGTCGGACGACTACGGATATGCGCAGACCGGCGTAATTCTCGCGCAGATTCTCGGATGGCCCCACGCGACCATCATCATGCAGATTGAAAAAATCGACGCCGGTATTCGCGTCAAGCGCGAACTTGAAGCCGGATTCTTCCAGTTTGTCGACATGCCTTTGCCTGCGGTCCTCACAATCCAGTCGGGCATCAACAAGCTGCGCTATGCCACGCTGATTGGAATTAAGCAGGCCAAGAACAAGCCCCTGCGCAAGGTCACCTTAGCCGAAGTGCAGTCGGCCATGGGCGGAAATCTGCAGAAGATCGAGAAGCTCTACGTTCCGCAGAAATCGAAGAACACAGAATTTCTAGAAGGCGCGCCGGCCGAAGTGGCAAAGAAGCTTGTAGAAAAACTGAAGAATGAATTGCGAGTACTCTAAGTGCTAAAAAGCCAGTACCCAGTACCCAATGAAGGACTGAAGCTTCTTCTGATAACTGAGACCTAAGACTAAGAACCGAAAGCAATCTTATGGCTGACATCATTCTAGTAGTTGTCGAACAGCGCGAAGGAAAGCTGAATCGCGTTTCCTGGGAAACGATTGCCGCCGGACAGGCCATTGCCGCTCAAACAGGATGGACGCTCGAGGCCGCGGTGGTGGGTTCCGGCGTAGCTGCCATCGCTGACGAAATCGCGGCGAAGAAGGTTGCCAAAGTCTACGACATCGAATCCGCGAAGCTCGAGCCCTACACCCCAGATGCTTTCACCCAGGCCTTGCAGGCATTTCTCGGAAAACATCCCGCTGGGCTGGTCTTGATGCCGCACACCTACCAGGTGCGCGACTTTGTGCCGAAATTGGCTACGGCTCTGCAAACGACGGCCATTAGCGACGTGATTGGAGTCCGGCACGAAAGCGGCAAGCTGCTCTTCACGCGCCAGATGTTTCAGGGAAAATTTGTCGCTGACGTAAGCTTTGCCGGTACTGGGCCCTGTTTCGTCACCTTTCAAAACGGATCGTTCCGCGCCGACAAAGTCGAATCCGGTTCTGCGTCGGCACCCGTGGAAACTGTCAATGTCGATATTCCGGACGGCACCGAGCGCAACCGCCCGCAGGAAGTTTTCAAGGAAGCCAAGCAGGCTGTCGATCTCACGCAAGCCGAGATAATTGTCTCGGTCGGCCGCGGCATCAAGGAGCAAAAGAACATCGACCTCGCGAAGCAGTTGGCCGATGCGCTGGGCGGCGAACTCGCCGCGTCGCGTCCCATCTGCGACAACGGCTGGCTGCCCATGGACCGCCAGATCGGATCCTCCGGGCAGACGGTCGCTCCCAAGCTCTATCTCGCTCTCGGAATCTCCGGCGCGATTCAGCATATCGTCGGCATGAAGGGATCGCGCAGCATCGTGGCCATCAACAAAGATTCCGAAGCTCCGATTTTTGAGATTGCCGACTATGCGGTCGTAGGAAATTTGTTCGACATCGTGCCGCCCTTGACCGAAGAGATCAAGAAAGCCAAGGGATAGGTGTCTGCTTTTCGGTTCCACGTCAACTTCACGGTGAAGAACTGCCTTCGATTCTCCCTATCTCTCCTGACTCTGTGTCTGGCAGCCAGCCTGGCCCACGCCGCTTCGTATCGCTACCTTCGACTCGGAAATCAGAATGACATCCTGACCAAACCGGCTGCCGGCGTCGCCATGATGGGTGGCGGTACCGATATTGATCAGGCTTTCCGCTGGCTTTGCCGCAAGGCCGACGGCGGCGATTTTCTCGTCCTGACCGCCACCGGAGGCGACGACTACAACCCCTACGTTAACCGGCTCTGCAAGCTGAACTCCGTCGCCACGCTCGTCATCCCTGATCGCCAAGCGGCGGAAGATCCGGCTGTGGCCGAAATCATTCGCCACGCGGAGGCCCTATTCATAACCGGAGGCGATCAGGCCAACTACATCCGCGGCTGGAAGGATTCGCCGGTGCAGGACGCCATTAACGCAGACCTCGCCGCGGGCAGGCCGATCGGCGGCACCAGTGCAGGGTTGGCCGTGTTGGGCGAATTTGTCTACGGAGCGCTGGGAGACAAGCCTGACGACAAAGACCTCGCTTCCACCGATGTCCTGTCCAATCCTTATTTTGATCGCCTCACCCTGATTCGAGGATTTCTTGAAGTTCCGCTCCTCAATCATTTGCTCACCGATTCGCATTTTGCCAAGCGCGACCGCATGGGCCGCACCCTCGGTTTTCTCTCTCGCATCATGCAAGATGGATGGTCGAACTCCCCCCGCGAAATCGCCATCGACGAAAAGTCCGCAGTATTGGTCGAGCCCGATGGAAAAGCCACCGTTGTCGGGACCGGAAAGGGCGCGTATTTCCTCCTTCCCACGCTCGCTCCCGAAGTCTGCAAAAACGGCGAGCGGCTCACATTCCGTGAAATCAAAGTCTACAGAGTCCCGGCGAGCGGCCACTTCGATCTCACAGCCTGGAGCGGAGACAGTGGAACGGCGTATTCTCTCTCCGTTGAAAAAGGGAAAATCGAAAGCACACAGGCAAACCATGCCATTTACTGACCCACCTGGCACGATCGACTCATGTTTGCATTCGGTTTCACTTTCTCAATGGGATAATGGTTTTCCTTTCCCGAGGGAAATGCGATCGGGTGACGATTGGTAAATAGAGGCCGTTCAGGAGGCTCGCTGACGCATGTCCGAAGTCGAAACGAAGTCTCTTCCCGAAAACGCTTATCAGCCTTTAAATCCCGGTGAAGTCTATGCGCCCCTCGTACCCGCAACCGCCCACGTGCCGGAACTCACCGCGCGCTCCATCGGTTGGGGCGTGTTTCTCTGCATTATCTTCACGATCGCTTCCGCTTATTCCGGACTGAAAGTCGGTCAGGTGATGGAATCGGCCATCCCCATTTCCATCCTCGCGATCGGCCTTGCCCGTCTCTATTCCCGCCGCTCGACCATCCTCGAAAACGTGATCATGACCGGCATCGGCGGAGTCGCCGGTTCGGTGGTTGCCGGCGCGGTTTTCACCATTCCGGCCTTGTACATTCTTAATCTTGATCCTCGCCCCGTGCAGACTATTTTCATCTGCCTGGCTGGAGGATGTCTCGGCGTTCTTTTTCTGATTCCCCTGCGCCGATATTTCGTGCGCGACATGCACGGTTTGCTCCCCTACCCGGAAGCCACCGCCATCGCCGAAGTTCTGGTCACCGGTGAAAAAGGTGGATCGCAAGCGCAGTTGCTGCTGCAGGCCACGGCCATCGCCGGTCTCTACGACCTGTTCGTTACGACATTTCAGGTTTGGAAAGAGTTTGTCGATTTCCAGTTCATCCCCCTGTTCCGAACCCTGACTGATCGTGCCCGGATGGTTTTCAGTTTCGATGCCATCGGATTCATCCTCGGACTGGGTTACGTAATGGGACTCCGCAGTTCGATGATTCTCTGCGCCGGTGGCGTGCTTTCCAATTTTGTATTGGTCCCGTTGATTTGGTTTATCGGCAGTCACCTTGACGGCGCCGTCTATCCTGCAACCATTCCGATTTCGCACATGACTGCCGTGCAGATCTACCGCAGCTACGTGCGATTCGTCGGCGTCGGAGCCATCGCGACAGCGGGCATCTTCGGCATCGTCCGATCCTTGCGTATTGTGGCTGGCTCTTTCGGCATCGCCCTCCGCGTTTTCCGCAAAAGCGAAGCGGCCGCCGCAGAGCGCACCGACCGCGACATCCCCATGATTTCTATTTTTCTCGGCATCGTAATTGGAGCCATTGGAGTCGCCATCCTCCTTGGTCATCTAGCCCCTTCCTGGACCGTGATTGCGATGGGCTTAGCCCTCACGCTCATCTTCTCGTTCTTTTTCACCTCGGTGGCAGCCAACGCCATTGCCACCACTGCCCGCAATCCCGTCTCCGGCATGACGATGCTCACCATCATCATTTCCTGCGCCGTGCTGCTCAAATTTGGGCTGTCCGGAACCACCGGAATGTTCTTTGTTATGGCGATTGCCGGCATGGTTTGTACCGCCCTATCCGTTTCCGGGCAGGCCATCACCGACCTCAAAACCGGCTACTGGCTCGGCTCCACGCCATCTGCGCAGGAAAAAGTAAAGTTCCTCGGCGTTATTGCGGCCGCGATTGCCGTCGGACTCACCATCGTCATGCTCGCCCGCACTTTCCAGTTCGGAGAAGCCTTACCCGGCGATTTGCGGCCCGTACTAGCTTCTCCCCAAGCTTCGATTATGAAAGCCTTGGTCGAGGGATTCATGAGTCGTCAGCCTATCGCCTATCTGTTGTTTGGCATCGGCGCCATGATTGCCTTGATCATGGAAATGCTCGGCCAGCCTTCCCTCATCTTCGCCCTGGGCATGTACCTCCCGCTCGAACTGAACACGCCCGCCTTGGTCGGTGGATTCATTTCGCATTTCCTAAACAAGCGTTCCGAAAGAATCGGCGGCGCATCCGGCAAAACGATCCGTGAACGGGGGGTCATTATCGCCTCCGGGCTGATGGCCGGGGGAGCGTTAGGCGGCGTACTGGGCGCAGCCTTTCGCTTGATTCCCGGATATCGCGAAGATCTCATCAAGACGCCGTTTTACTCGAACGACGCCGCCTCCCAGACGGTTTCTGCACTGTTGTTTGTGGGCCTGTGCTTGTATATATGGTTCGGTTCACTGAAGAAGGTTCCGGCTGAAGAGAGGGAATGAGGAAATTCGTATGGACACATTAGGAAAGTTTGTCGCAGACGCGGTTCTGGGAATCGATACCCTTTGGGGAGGCGATGTCATGTGTGCTTCCGGCACGGGACGTTTCATCGCCGACTCGTGGTTCTCCGATGAGCCGTTGCCCAAGGCCTACACCGTCCCTGCCGCCGGCCCAGTGCGCAAGACCGGTGGGGTTTCGGCAAAGAGCGTCGATCGTCAGGCGGTAGACGAATATCTCAGCCAGGTCGATCTCCCCGACGCTATCGCTGGAATTCACGACGAGGCGCGCAACATTGGCGGCACGCGCGGCAAGTACCTTCAAGGCCTGTCGCTGTCTCTGGAAACCATGTGGGATCTCGCCATGGAAGTCTTGGATAAAGGCGAAACCGTTCCGTATGCTCGCTGTGTTGAATCGTCGACGGGACGGCCTCCCGAACCGTCGAACCCGCAAGCCAAGCGCGATCGTGTGGCCGAACTCCTGGGCCGTGCGGGTTACTCGACTTCCACTTCCACCGGACTTCTCGGAGCGGTCGATGCATGGCGGCGCGACCGCGTGGTCCCGATGGCTTCCGTCCGTGCTCTCGGAGCCGCCGTGATCGCCCGCTTCGATCAACTCAGTGCTGAGAACTTTCTCCCCCACCTTCCGACGGAACTCGCCAACGTGCCTCGCGCCAACATAGAATTCCTGCCCATCAAAGACGCTTGGTTTTCCGGCTCGATGAACTACATTGGACGAGCTCGGGCAACAGATGGCTCCCCGAAATACGAAGCGACGTACGAAATCAACGCGTCGCTGCAAATCTCCGTGCCCGAATTTGAGCAACTGGTCAGCCACGAAGTTGTCCCTGGGCACGTGACCACATTCGCTTACCTGCAGAATCTTTATGTCCGAGGAAAAGCCGGCTTCGAAGCCTCTGTCTTGACCATGAATACTCGCGCCGCCACTCTGTTCGAAGGTATTGCCAATAACGCCATTCTCATTGCCCACGGCGTGACTGAAATCGATCAACTGCCCGACGAGGATTTGCAGATCGGCGTGCTCCTCGCCTTATTGCAGGACGACGCCAAAAATCAATCGTCTTATCTGACTTGGGGCGAAAGAGTGCCACGTGAAAAAGTTGCCGCCACGCTTCGACAGGATTTCCTCGTTACCGAAGAACGCGCGGACAAGCTTTCCGGAGCATGGGGTCAACATCCGCTCCTCGGCCGTATGTATCTTCCCGCGTATCGGGCAGGAACGGACCGAGTAGCGCAACTGCGCCGCCTCCATCCGGCAGATCGCATTCTACCCGCGATCTACGGCTGCTCCGGCCTGGCTGATATCGTGACCATCGATGAAATCTTGAAGGGAGCGTAAATCAGATCGCCTGGGGGCCAATGGCCGATCATAATCTTTTGCGAATCCTCCGTTGATAAGTCGAAGTCAGGCATGCTGCACGGTGTACAATTACCCGCACATTCCAAGGTCAGCGAGGATCGTACTCATGATGATCCAGAGAGTTGCCCTAAAGACTGTCTACTCGATCGTCGCTCTGGTCCTGATCGCAGTCCCCAACCTTCTCGGTCAAGGCAAATCCGCACCAGTGGACCCCGGCGTTCGTGGCGGTCCGTCGGGCGCGGGTGGCCCACTAAAAAATCTTACCGCTGACGAAACTGCTTTCTTCCAGGATGGGCAGGCCCGGTTCGCCGAAGTCGAGGTCGTGACCAATGGCCCCAATGTCGGACTCGGTCCGCGCTTTAATTCCAACCAGTGCTTCTCCTGCCACTCACAGCCAGATGCCGGCGGATCAAGCCCCGCGAAAAATCCCCTGCTCGCCGTCGCGACCCTAAACGGCGCGAAGAACAGGATTCCCTGGTTCATCGCAGAAAATGGCCCAATCCGCGAAGCGCGGTTCAAGAAAAGTAAGGGAGTCGCCGACGGCTCCGTGCACGATCTTTTCGTGATCACCGGACGAACCGATGCCCCCGGATGTGACATTGCTCAATACGATTTTTTGCCTGCCGGACACCCACTCAGCGGACAGGGAGGCAATCCGAACATTATTTTCCGTATCCCCACTCCCGTGTTTGGCGCGGGACTCATCGAATCGATTCCCGACTCCGCTATCCTCGCCAATATCAAGTCCGACGCCTCGCTCAAGGCCGCGTTGGGTATCCACGGACACGCGAACGCCCACTTAAGCGGTAACGTGAACCTCAGCGCCAACGACGGTACCATCACCCGTTTCGGCTGGAAGGCCCAGAATAAATCCCTGCTCATGTTCGCGGGCGAGGCCTACAACGTCGAGATGGGAATTTCCAATCAGCTTTTCCCGCAAGAACGCGACGAAACACCGGCCTGTCTCTATAGCCCCTCTCCCAACGACACGCTCAACTTCACGACAACTCCAGCAAGTTCAAGCACGACGAGCGGCATTTCGAATCCGGCCGTCGTCTCAGACATCGAGGCCTTTGCCAACTTCATGCGCATGCTGGCCCCGCCCGCTCCCGCGGCACCCACTGCGTCCAGCGAGAAGGGGCGGGAAGCCTTTACCAAAGTGGGTTGCGTCCATTGTCATACACCTTCGTTGGCTACCGGCAAAATGATTGCGAGCGGCTCCTCGACCAGTCCCAGCGGGGCGCTTTCCAGTCAGACGGCGAATCTTTTCTCCGACCTGCTTGTCCATCACATGGGCAAAGGGCTCGCCGACGGCATCACGCAAGGCGGCGCTGGACCCGATGAATTCCGGACTGCTCCACTATGGGGCGTCGGGCAACGCATCTTCTTCCTCCATGATGGACGCACCAGCAATCTGGTGGACGCGATCCGCGAGCATCGCAGCCCCGGCAGCGAGGCCAATAAGGTCGTCGAGCGTTTTGAGAAATTAAGCCTTCAGGAGGAGCAGGAACTGATCGATTTTCTGCGCTCGCTCTAGCGAGCCGTAAAACCAGCGTTGTTGGTTAGTGTGCCGCGCTCTCACTCTCGTGCCGTATCAATAAGGCAAGCCTCGGAAACAGGAAGTGACCGCCGGCATCATCGATTACATTGACTTGGCAGGTGTAAAAGCCGGGTTTCAGCGAAGTCAGTGGTAGGTCGAGCTGAAAAACGGCAGCCTTGCGTTCGCGTGCGTTGAACTCCGTCAGTTCGACCAGTGAGCTTTCGTATGCCTTCGCTTTACCTTGGAAAAAAGCAACATTGCTCAACAGCCGGATGGCTGCCTTGTCGTCTTTGTTCTTAGAATCCGCGCCCCTTGCCGGGTCTGCACCGGTCAGCCGCGTCGGATCATAAACCTCATAGTAAAGAAGCAAGTGCTGCGCGGCCGAGAATACATGCGTGATGTTCGGAATAATCTCGGTGCCGTCGCGCACGAGCGGGTTCAGTTCCGCGCCCTTCATTGTCTTCGCCACTTGCCTCTGGTTCGCCAGCACCACGGAACTCATCTTCAGCGGCTGCGCCTTCAACTCCGGCACCTCGATATCGGTTTCGAACGATCCCATGCGTCCCGTCTGATTCTCCCGCACCACGAATTTCAAATGGTACTTGCCGCTCAGCAGGCTCATGCCCGTGTCGTACTGTACATTCTTCTTCTGCACTTCAGTCGCCGTGCTCACCGCTAGTTTCACCGTGTCGCGAATTCTGTTTAAGGGATGCTGCGCAGGATCGAGCACCATTCCAATTACATCCAGCGTCGCTTGGTCACGGTCGCTGCTGCGCACAAACGGAATCTGCGCTCCCGGCACCACCAGCGAGATCGGAACAAAGAACTTGTTGCTCTCCAGTCGGAAGTAGGCAACGCCCAGATACAGCGGCAGGTCCGTGGCCGGCAACTCGGAGGCAAGTTCTTCCTCCAGTTGCCGCTCCTTGTCATCCTTGGTCGAGTGCTGATAGTCCGCGGGCGCGTAATAACCCCGGCGGTAGTCGATTTTTATCCCGGGGATGCCGTTTTTTACGATAATGCGCCGGTAACGCCCGTCCCGCGCGGTGTTCGTGCTGCGATAACCGAGCAAATAGTAGGTGGAAGTATCCTGTTGCACTCCCTTGAAAATCTTGTTGAAGTCGTTGGAATCGAGAAATGCGCGCCCGCCCGTGCCGCTAGCGAGCGTGACCAGCGTTTCCTGCGTGGTGAAATTGGAATTCAGCGCATTCAGCGTCGCCTGTCCTGAGTAGGCCGAAACCCCGCGCAGGCTCGCATTCTGCGCTTCGCCGCCTGCCACCAGCGCCTGCAGTCCGCGCATGTCCATGGTATAGATCGCCAGGTTAGACCGTACGGCAGCATTTACCGCTGCGCGCAGCTCCGACTGATTTTCGATTCCAGTTCGATTCATGCCGCTGGAAAAATAAATCAGCGATTTCTTCTGCTGCACGTACGCCAGCTTTTCTGCCACCGAGCGCAATGCTTCCAGCCGCCGGTCGGTATTGAAAATGTTGTATTCCGTATCGTCGGCCGTGAATGGTTGGCCACTGTCAGGTGTCCCTTCCGTCGTACCAGTCGTTCCTTCTTCGAACCCCTGGCCAGCGCCGGTACTGAATGCCTCTAACTGCTTTTTCAGCAACGCCCGGTCCGCCGTAAAGTCCTGATTCACCAGCAGAGAACTCCCCAGGGAAAGAATCGACACCAGGTCCGCAGGCGCCATTTGCGCATCGACATAATGTTCCGCCGAGGTCACCGCGTGGTCGATTTCATCCGGCTCCATGGCCGAAAGATCGAAGAATAGGATAATCAGGCGCCGATCTTTGAACTGCGCCGATGAGTCTCCAGAGGCCGTCGCATGTCTCGCTGGCGCGGTCGCTGTTTCTGGCAGCTCCTTCACCTGCGCCACGTCCAACGTTGGTACGGCGTCGACATTCTCCACATCGAAGGAAGTAATCTTCTGCGGCTTGTTGTCCTCAAGAATCGTGAAGTCCTGTGGTTTCAGGCCGGAAACAAACATCCCGTTCTTATCCTTCACCGTAACGTTTACCAGCACCAGATCCGATTCCGCATGAAATACGTAATCCGATTGCTGCGACGGCAAGGCAGCACAGAGAAGTATGAGCGCCAGCAGCACCGCTGCCGCCTTGTCTCCGAATCGGATTCGAGTGAAACGCATAGCGAAACTCGTCAAGCTCAGAAACGAAAGCGTGCCGTCATTGTCACTTGTCGCATAGCCCCAGCCGCCGTAACCCGGCCAAAGGTAGGCGAGCTAAAGTTCGTGTCAATCGACGAATAATTCACCAGGTTGAAAACATTCGTGGCCTGCGCGCGGAATTCCAGCACACGCGCCTCTTTCAACGGAAAGACTTTCGTGAACGCCATGTCAAACACCTTGTTGCCCGGCCCGATAATGCTGTTGCGCCGCGCGTCGCCATACGTGCCCCCGGGCGGTGCAACGTAGGCGGCGATATTAAACCACTCCGCGGCGGAAGGATGTGCCAGGTTCACCACTTGCCCCACAACCAGATTTGGCCGCAGCGTACCGTTTGTTCCGCTGTCCACATCATTGACGTTGCCAAGAATTCGAGGCGTAAACGGCAACCCCGATGCGATCGTCCAGTCGCCGCTCCATTGCCAATCGCCAAGAACCGCCCGCAGTGGGGCATGTCCAGTGAGCCAGCGCTTGTCGTGCCCAAAGGGCAGCTCATAAAGGTAATCGGCGGTGAACCTGTGCGTCTGGTTGAAGCTGGAAAGGCCGCGCTCACCCGTCAGATCGAGAGGATTCTGCGCCACGTTAGCCGTGCCTCCGTTGGTCGAAGCGCCGCCTCCAGCAGCGCTGGTACCGCCGCCCCCCAGCCCGGGACTACTGGCCGCCGACGTTGCTCCCGCGCCGATCGACGACGCATCGTCCAGCGATTTCGAAAACGTATAGGTGCCTCCGACCGAGAACCCCGCTGACAGGCGCTTGCGCACACGAACTGAGAGCGCGTTCGCCTCCGAATCCGCTACTGAGTTTTCATACGTGAACGCGTCAACTCCAGAAATCAGAATTCCATTCGGAGTGCGGTTCGGTGCTTCGAGAATGTCGAGATTTGTTCCCTTGGTTCCCGTGTAATCCAGATTCAGCAGCAAGGTGGGGCGAATCTGTTGCTGAATGTCGAGATTGCGAATCTGCACATAGCCGAATCGGTAACTCGGATTCACCGCATAACTATTGGTGATGCCAGTGGCCGCTGGAAATCCGCTTTGCAGTGTAAGCTCTCCGGGAATCGTTTGGACATTGGTAGCCGTTGTAGCAAACGGCGGTTGCACGGCGAGTTGCTCCGCAATGCCTTGGTACGCGCCAGTGTTGTAGTTGATGCCGTATCCGCCGCGCACGACGGTGTTGGGCAGCGGCTTCCACGCAAATCCGATTCGCGGCGCAACACCTTTGCGATCCGGCCGCACCAGGCTCGCCGGCAAGGCGCCGCTATAGGGTCCCACCTGCCCAGGCTGAATCGGCGTGACCTGCTCCGGCGGCGTTTGCATCAGCACCCCGGGAGACAGATCGAGGTTCGCAAGGTGGTTGTTGAGTTCCGTCAGCGGCGAAACATACTCATATCGCACTCCGAGATTAAGCGTCAGATTCGGACGCATTTTCCACTCATCCTGCGCATACAAGTCCCAGTAATTTCCGCGAAAGTAGTTACTTCCTCCGTACTGCTCAGAAGTTTGTTGCGGCAATCCGAGAAGAAAATCGGCGAAGTCGTATCCCGTCCCTGCCACGGGCAACCCGCCGATCATCTGGGATGTGTTGGTGCCGGTGAAAACAAATGAGCCGCGCGGATTGCTGTCGCTATCGATATTCACCTCGACCCGCCGGAAGTCTGCGCCCCAGCGCCACGTGTGCTTACCGTGGTTCCAGATGACATTGTCGGAGAAAGTGTACGTCTGCGGTCGCGTGAGCGAGGGAGTCGTGTCCTGCAGACTCGCGAAGTCCGTAAAAGAAAGATTCGGCAATCCCCAGTCGAACGGATTCTTTGATATTCCCGTCATTCCCAGCGTTCCCGTAATGTCGTTACTGAAGGCGTACAGATTCTGCGTCCGCGCCCGGTTGCGGTTGTAATCGAGCCGAATAATGTTGGTTAGCTTGCCGATGCTGCGCGTGTAAGACACGGGTATATCAAAACTGCGAACCGCTGTGCGCCCGCTCACGCTGGGGAATGGATTCGTCAGCGTGGCGTTCGATTCGTGATAGTGGAAGCCAATTTGCAAACTGTTGCGTGGAGCATTGCGCCCTCCACTGCGGCGTCCTCTTGCAGGTGCTGCGCCAAAGCTATGGTTTATGCGGATGTTCAGGTCGTCGCTGTCGCTGTCAGCTGACGTCACATAGTGAAAATTCTGATAAGCGCCCGGCAGGTTCGGCAGGGGAATATATTGCAGCAACCCTAGCGCCACCGGATCGATTTGCGGAAGCGTGGCGTTCGCGTAGGCAGTGTTGGTCGCGAGATTATAAATCTGTACTGGCTGCCCCGCCGCTGCTCCCGCAGTGTACGTCGTCTGCGAAAAGTTCCCCTGCCGCTCCAGCATGGTTGGCACCGTCGAGAACTCGTCGAACGGATTTTCCCCGCGCTTGCCATTAAAGTTGATGAAGTAAAAAGTCTTGCTTCCGCCGTGGTAGATGTGAGGAATGTTCAGCGGCCCTCCCACGGAACCGCCAAAGCCATTCTGCAGATACGACGTCTTTTCCGTCGGCGCCCCTGTGAGCGCGAATGGCGAGGCATTCAAGGCTGAATCGCCAACGCCGTAATAGAACGATCCATGCGGGCGATTACTGTCAAAGCCCCGCCTGCCAAAAACCATCGGGCCCCCGCCGCCGAACCCTCCTCCTCCGCGACCGCCTCCCGCCCCGCCAAACCCCCCACCGCCGAATCCTGCGCCCTGTTGCCGGATATCATCAAAGTGCTGCTGCATCTGGTCCGGACTCATCCCGTTGTACGCGTTCGAAGCGTTCCCCGAGACCGCGACCGATTCTGTGGCGCTGCTCGATGCGATCCCCGGCACCGGCATTCCCGATGGCGCGATATCGCTCATGGAGCTTCCCCCGGTCCCACCGCCAGCATCTTGCCCCGGTTCGCCCTGAAATACGGAGAGACTCTGAAACCCACGTCCTCCGCCTGCGCTCGCTCGTCGCTGTTCACTGGTAACTTCCCGCACCCGCGAAAGCAGGACTAATTCGAAATTCACTGCCACGTCATGATGGCCCACGTCCACTATCACTTCGTGTGAGCCAGCGGCAAATGCCGCCATTTGCACACGCACCGTATAGTTGCCATCGGCGGGGACGGGCAACGAGTAACTGCCGTCCACATCCGTCGAAGTGTTGAGCTGTGCTTTCGTGGCGGCATTCGTCACGGAAATTCCCGCACCGGGAATCGGCATGTTCCCCGACTTCACTACGCCGTGAATGATGCGCACTTCGGTTGACGGAGCGGCCGTTTGCCCTCGCAAGAGCTGCGGACACAAAACGACGATTTGAAATAAAACGATGTGAAATAGAAACACGGAATCCAGGACGGACCACCGCAGCAGTCTGTCCTTGCCCGCCAGAAATCGAAGACTGGCACTCCTCATAGCGTCGCCTGTGGTACCGTGTTGCTCGCATCATACCGCCATCGACCATTCTGAACTGTAGAGTTTTGTTACGTTTTTGTAGAGTTTGTCACGAAGTGCTCAACGGAAATCCAGCGGACTCCGCGATACGAAAGAGAAAGGGCGGTGCAGTCGAAACCCTGCACTGCCCTTGATTCCTGCGATGGTTGTCCGCTAGAAGTGGAACCCCAGTTGCGCCGTCATCGCTCGAGGCGTGACATAGTGCGTTCCGCTGAACGTGGAAAGGAAGTTATACAGCGCCAGCTTGTTTGTCACATTGATCGCGGTCAACGTTAGGCTCCACTTGTAGTGGTCGCCTTTGAACAAATTGTCATCTCCGACAGAAGCGTCGAACAGATTACGCTGCGCGATGCGCGGCGGATGGAGATCGTCGTTCTCGGTGTTGATTGCCGGAATCTTGATCAGGCTCGATCCAAACTGCGATGCCAGACAAGGAGACGGTAGCGGCGTAGTCGGAGTCGCCCGCACGCCATTGCAGCTGAATCCGGCCTCAAATTCCTGGTCGGCGCTCAATGGGTTACCAAACGCATCTTGCAGAAAGACGGCTGGCTCGCCGTTGATCGTCGTGGACTGCGGGCAATCGTTCTCCGCGTTCACTCCGTAACAAGGGGCATTTCCCGCGACTAGCCCGCTGTCATAGCGCCAGTTAAAACCAAACCATGGGCCCCGTTTCCACGGCTGATATTGCAGGTGGGTGGTCTGGTTGAATTTCTCGTCGTGGTCAATGCGGAACGGAAGATCGGAGGTTGACACCGTCGCGCCCGCTCCTCCAATCTGCGGATGGAAAAAGCGCGCGGCTACGCTCGAAAAGACCACCTGCCCCGAGAAGCCGTGCAAGTTTGGCACGCTCAAACGTCCCGCGTATCCCGGAATCTTGGCATTGTGCCATTCAATCGGGAACGTGATCGGTGTATTCCCTAGCACGCTGAAATCGTAGCCGTTGTGCGTGTACTTCGTGATCCACTCGCCGGAAAATACCAGATATTTTCCTAAGGCTTGCTCAAGGCCCAAGTGAAATTCATTGCGAAAGCCCGGACTCAACGGATTCGCCTCAAACGTTCCCGGCACAGCCGGCGAACAGGCGAGTAGCGGCGACAGTACGGGGTTGCTGCATCCAATGCTCGAAAGAATCAGGTTCTCGTTAAAGGGAGATTCCAGCGTGCGCGCGTAGGAAGCGCGAAGAATCGTGCTCGTCTTCTTGACGTTATAAGAAAGTCCGAGACGCGGCTCCGCCTGGCTCGCGACCGTAAGGCCGTTGTAAAGGTCGCCCCGCATGCCGAGGTTCATTGACCAGTGGCCTACGGTGATCGCGTCCTGAATGTAAAGGGCAAGTTCCTTGACGTCCGTGTGGCCCTTGAAGTTGTACGCGACTCCTCCGCGAGTTAGATCGTAAGGAGCCAATACAGGATTGAAATTGGGGTAAAAAACAGTGCCTGCGGAATTCGCGGCAATGTTTTCCTGATAGCCTGCTGCCCCGCACTGCCCGGGAGTGCTCAGTCCCGGCACTGGAATATTCGGGGCCGTCGCAGTGGCAAGCGTCAAGCAGGGAGCATTGTAAGCCGGATCGACTATGCCGATCCTGTCGTTCTCGTCGAGAAACGTCTGTTCATACGTGGCGCCCGCTTTGATGTTGTGAATCCCCTTGACGTACGAAACATCGGATCGAATTCCCGTGTTCGTGAGCGTCCGGTTCTGGCCCACCGATTGCCGCTGAAGGCTGGGAGGCCCGAGATCCGCGAATGGATCTTTGCTGGGGTAATAGTTGTAATCATCGCGTCGCACAAATGCGCCCAGGCTGAAGACGGAATTGTTATTGAGCAGGCGCGTCCAGGCCGGCGCGATGTTATAGGTTCCAATCTTCGACCTCTGGTCTGTTGCTCCGACCACAATATTGGTGCCGGGCACGACCCCTCCATAGTTCTCCACCGCCGGAAGCACACCTCCCAGTCCGCTCCACGCCGTCGCATTCTGCGCATCCAGTGGATTCGGCGTCTGGAACCAGCTCCGGCTATACCCAAAATTCAGACGAATCGTGTCGGCTTCTGTCACCTGGAAATCGACACGGTCAAACACGTTTTCTTCGTTTCCCTTATCATGCGCGACCGCAAATTCCGGCGCATCCAGAAACCGCCCGCTGTTCAAACCACCCACGGAAATAAAGTTCCCCCAAGCCTTGCCGCCATAAGCGACATCGGCGGACACCGTCGACGACCCAAACGACCCGTAGGACGAGTTCACACTTCCATGCGGCGTCTTGACGCCCAGTCCCGAGCGCGTTGTCGCCACAACCACAACGCTTGTCTTCCCGCCATATTCCGCAGGCGGTGCTCCTGCGATTACCTCCATGGATTGAATCGAATCCACCGAGAGCTGGTTCGAAAACACCTTGCTGTGCTGGTCGGTATCAGGTTGATCGTCGATGTTGTACGAGTTCTCCGCGTGGTCTCCGTATCCGTGCATCTGCCCGTTCGAATCGGATGCGATGCCCGGCGTTGCTTCACCGATAATCTGACTCAGTGCCGACGACCCCGTTCCCATCGGAAGCCGGTCGATCAGATCCTTGTCCACATCGGAATGAAACGTCGGATCGTTCTCCACCAGGTCTCCCGTATCCTCTACCGTAACCGTAGTCGAAGTGCCCGAGATCTGAAGAGTGATTTGAACACTGGTCGGCACCAACGAACGCACCGTTACATCCTGCGCGTACTTATCGAAGCTCGAGGCTTTTACCGTCATGTGATAGGGATTAAACGGCACGTTCATGAACGAGAAATTCCCACTTGCGTCGGTGGTTGTAGTGCGGTCAAAACCCGTAACTGGGTTATGAATTTCGATGTTCGCATTGGGCACAACCGCGCCCGTCGGGTCGAGCACGGTGCCGTTGATGGTTCCCGCGTTTCCTCCCGATTGCTCGCTGGCCTTCGCGATGCCCGGCACAACTAAGGCCGCCAAGATAAAAGCAGCCAGCCAACTTCGATGAAACGATTGCATGATTCCTCCAATAAATAAGATTCTGGAGCGGGTCCGATTTCATCCCTTGTCGCAATGAAAATCGGAAACGCGCGGCCCCGGGAAAACAACAGTTGGGCGCAGAATCAAGCCGCAGGAGGAGGACGAATGAACTGAGTGGTGGCGGGACGGAAAATGACGGCAGCTACCGCCACAAAAGCGGTCAACGTCGCCGTATGCAAAACTGGAGCGGACGAAACGGTCTGTATGTTGAGTCCGGCGTGTGCCGTTGCGCAAATCGAGCAGGTGTGGTGCGACGTGGTCGAGTTCTCGGAATGCGAATGGGCAGCTTGCACCGTCCCGATCACGCACATGAGCGCGACGCAGAACATGCACACAGCTCTGACTAACCCGCCCCGATTCACAAATACCTTCATCATTCCGTTTCGCCCATGATCCCAAGGGCGCTACTACGATTCTACCGTTAGATGGCAATCTGTGGAAAAACGACGCCTGAAAAAGACACTCCGGGCTCAGATTTCCGTCCAAGGACGCCTTTTTGTGCGGTTCTTGGCTCGGTGGTCTTTGCATTCACTTCTTTAGCGGCCCTTTCCTGAACTCTACTTTCCGCCGGGAACCTTCGCCGCCGAATTAGAATGTCTGCTATGCGACTCGCTGAACAATCCCTCGCTCCCGCCGTCAAACTCGATCTCGCCTGGGTTCGCTCGCAGTTCCCGGCCCTTGCACAGACCGTAAATCAACATCCAGCCGTTTTTCTGGATGGTCCTGGCGGCACGCAGGTGCCGCAGCGTGTGATCGATGCCATCGGCGACTATCTCGCCCGGAATAACTCCAACACGCATGGTGCCTATCAAACCAGCCACAATACCGACCTCATGATCGATGCGGCGCGCTCGGCGATGGCCGATTTCCTGAACTGCGATGCCGATGAAGTCGTCTTCGGCCCCAACATGACCTCGCTGACGTTTGCTATCAGCCGCTCCCTTGGCCGCGAACTTCAGCCCGGCGACGAAATCCTGCTCACTCTGCTTGATCACGATGCCAATTTCTCGCCGTGGAAAGCGCTCGAAGAAAAAGGTGTCGTCATTCGCGCCGCGAAGTTTCACCGGGAAGATTGCACGCTCGACATGGGCGACCTCGCCGCAAAAATAACCAGCCGCACGCGCCTGGTCGCCGTTGGATACGCCTCCAATGCCGTGGGCACGATCAACAACGTAGCCGAAGTGGTGCGTCTGGCGCGCCAGGCTGGAGCATTAAGTTATATCGATGCCGTCCACTACGCTCCCCATGGAGCGATCGATGTGCGCTCGCTCGATTGCGATTTTCTCGCTTGCTCAACTTACAAATTCTTCGGTCCGCACATGGGCGTGCTCTACGGCAAGCGCGAGCACATGAAGCGCCTGCGTCCCTATAAAGTTCGTCCCTGCACCGACGAGATCCCGAGTTGCTGGGAATCGGGCACCTCCAACCACGAATGCATCGCCGGAATTAAAGCCTGCGCCGACTACTGGGAGGAATTAGGGCGTCGCGCGAATCCTGACGCTCCAACGCGCCGCGCCGCGATCCTGGCCGCGCACGAAGCCATCCACCAGCATGAGCGCAAGATGACGGAACGGATGATCGCCGGCTTGACCGCAATTCCGGGATTAAAGCTCTACGGCATCAGCGACCCTGCGCGCTTCGAAAATCGCTGCTCAACCTTTGTAGTTCGCATCGAAGGCCACACTCCGCTCGATCTGGCGACGAAACTCGGCGAGCGCGGCTTCTTTACCTGGGATGGCAACTACTACGCTCTAAACCTGACTGAACAATTAGATGTCGAACGCCTGGGAGGTTTTCTGCGCATCGGCCTCGTGCATTACAACACGATGGAAGAAGTGGAGCGGTTGCTGGCCGCACTGCGAAAGATTGTTGCGTGAGCATGATGCGACATATCAGGGTCGGAGTTCTTCCACGCGGTCTCCACGTCCTATCAGCGCCATGCTTGCTAATCCGATGAAGAGCCCATGTTCCACGATCCCCGGAATATTGCTCAAGGCGAGCGCCAACGCAGAAGCATCTGCGATCTGCCTGAAGCTGCAATCGAGAATTGGATTGCCATTGTCCGTAAGATAAGGACTTCCATCAGGTTTCGTGCGCAATTTAGGCGACGCCCCCAGTGTCACGATTCTTTTCTCCACCACGGTTCGCGCAAACGAAATCACTTCAACCGGCAACGGAAATTTGCCCAGCACCGGAACCACCTTCCCCGAGTCGGCGACCACAATCATTCTCTTTGACGCGGACGCCACTACCTTCTCCCGCAGCAGCGCTCCGCCTCCGCCCTTAATTAACCGCAACTGCGGATCGAGTTCATCGGCGCCATCGATGGTGACATCGATTTCCGGATGCTCGTCGAGCGTGGTCAGCGGAATGCCAACCGACCGCGCCAGATCCGCGGTCTGCACTGAAGTGGGGATTCCGATGATTTTCAATCCCGCCTTCACCCGCTCGCCTAAAGCGACCACTGCAAAATATGCGGTGGAACCCGTGCCTAATCCAACGACATCGTTGTCGCGCACCAACTGGGCGGCAGCCCTTCCGGCGGCCTCTTTCTCTGCTTCATTCGCCATGAATCACTCACTTATTAAAAATTTCGATGTACGCGAGATAGCCTGCCAGTACCAGCCCGAAAAGACCAAGCAAGTACGATACAAGATCGATCACAAAGCCCGCGGGTTCGAAGCTGTTGGAATCCAGTTGCATCTTGGTCTTGCGATAGCGTCCTAGACCGGCGAGAATCAGCAGCACTCCACCGACCGTGGAAACAATGCCCAACCACGCCGTGAGGCCGGGTGTGCCCGAAGCGTATCCCTGAACCTTCATGAATTCACGCAGGGCAATGGAGAAGCGTCCGATGGCGAATCCGAAAACGATGGTGGCGACTCCGGTTCGCACCCACGCCAGAAAAGTGCGCTCGTTGGCCAAATGGTCGCGCGCTCGATTGGGGTTGAATTGCTCGGGCATGTATAAGGGCAAGCAGACTAGTCGAGCCCGCCGCTATTATTCCACAGCCTTTTGCACCAGAGCACCGATCCCAGCGATGTTCTTCAAAAGCTCCACTGGAAAACCATGCCTCTGCTGCAGATACTCAGGTGAATTGTAAGAGAGCCAAACCTGGCCCGATTCGTCCTGCCACGCCAGCGCTTTCAAGGGAAGATCGATGGCCAGCCTGGGCGCGGCAACCATCAGCGGCGTGCCAGCCTTCGGACTGCCGAAGATCAATAACTGCGTCGGCCGCATCGAGAGTCCCGCCTTCTCCGCCTCACCACTGTGATCGATAAGGGCAAAGACCGTGATTCCTTTTTCTTGGAGGATTGACTGCAGCCGCGCCAGAGTCTCTGGCACGGAGTAGCGACTGGGCGCATCAACGATTCCATTGGCCATGGCGAATCCCTCCAACTATAACCACGGGCTAATTCAAAATCATCTTTCCCAAAATCTCCTTCAGCAACTTCGCCGCGACTGTCGCCGTGATCTGCGTATGATCCTGCGCGGGATTGTATTCCACGATATCGGCTCCGGCGATATGTCCGGTAACGGCATGTACGTGTGCAATCGCTTCGCGCGTCGACATCCCTCCCGGCTCACGATGGGAAATCCCCGGCGCAAACGCGGGGTCGAGCGCATCCATATCGAATGATATGTAGACGGGCCCTTCGACCTTCATTCTGTCCAGGGCGGGCAGGCTCCGCATATCGAGGACTTCAACGCCGAATTTCTCGGCTTGCTCGCGCTGGTGTCCCGTCATGGTTCGAATGCCGATCTGGATCAGCCGTTTGGCTGCGCCCTCCTCCATGATTCGCGCAAAAGGGCAGGCATGCGACATCCGGTTGCCTTCGAGTTCGTCGTAGAGATCCGGGTGCGCGTCGAAGTGAAGAATGGTCAACCCCCGAACGTGCTTGCCGAGCGCCCGCACGATCGGCAGCGTGATCGAATGGTCGCCGCCAAGGCAGACGGGACGCAGACCGCGATCGAGCAATTCGCCAACCCTCGCTTCGATGGCCGCAAATGGCTCGTCGAATGTGAATTTCAAGTCGCCCGCATCGCAGCATGCGCCCTTGACGCTCAGGTCGACGCCGGTTTCCGTCCACGAGTTCGCTGAGATGGAGTTGAAGGCCACGCGGATGATCGGCGGGCCGCCGGCCGCGCCCCGTAACCACGAAGAGTTTGCATCGAACGGAATGCCCAGAATCACAGGAGTTCCGGGCTTACCAGCCTCAAGAGGGAAAGTCATTCGAGTGTTCCTCTGGTCTTACCATAGTCTCGGCGAGAGCCTCTTGCAGTGATCTGCGGCACAGCCCCCATGCCAATGTTTCCTCTATCCGAATCGGCCCCACGAGCCGGATCATCCGTTATTCTATAGGTACCTTCTATGCCTACCTCAACTCGCAATACCAGCGGAGGCGCAGCCCCCGCCGCAATTGACAACCACGAGCGCGAACGCGTCTTCGGACTGTTCCGGCAATTCGGATATCTCGAAGCCGAACTGAACCCACTCGGCCTGCTGCCTCCACAACCGCACCCTGACTTGCAGATCGATAACGAATGGGCCCGCGAAGCTCGTCGCCTCTACTGCGGCAGCGTGGGCGTGGAGTTTATGCACATCGCCGATCCCGAGCGCCGCCGCTGGATTCAGGAGCGCATCGAGGGAGAACCCGCCGCCGTCGACCGCGAGCGCGCGCTCGGCCTGCTGTTGCGAGCCGACCTGTTCGAGCAAACGCTTCAGCAGCGCTATCTCGGCAACAAGCGATTCTCGCTCGAGGGCAACACCTCCTTGCTGACCGCGGTCGATCAGGTTCTGGACGTGGCCGGCGAACGCGGTGCCATCGAACTGGTCATGGGCATGAGTCATCGCGGACGCCTCAACGTGGTCATCCATGTCGCCAATCGCGCGGCGGAAGAAGTCTTCGCCGAGTTCGAGGACGTTGATCCGCGCAGCGTGTTAGGTTCCGGCGATGTGAAGTATCACATGGGCGCAACCGGAGAGTACATCACCGCAAGCGGCAAGAAAATCCATATTCACCTCGCCTCGAATCCCAGCCACCTCGAAGCCGTAGATCCCGTGACCGTCGGGCGGACCCGCGCCAAGCAGGACCGCGCCGGCAAAGGCGGCAAGGCGAAATACCTGCCGCTGCTGGTTCACGGCGACGCAGCCTTCGCCGGCCAGGGCATCACCGCCGAGACGATGAATTATGCCGACCTTGCCGGCTATACCGTCGGCGGGACGATCCACATGATCGTCAACAACCTGATTGGATTTACCACGAATGCCCGCGAAGAACACTCCGCGCGTTTCTCGGCGCAACTGGCGCGCCGCCAAGCGATCCCGATTTTTCATGTCAACAGTGAAGACGTAGACGCCGTCCTGCGAATCGCCCGCATCGCCACCGAGTATCGCTACCAGTTCGGCACCGACGTGGTCGTCGACCTGATCGGGTACCGCCGCCACGGCCATAGCGAGGTGGACGATCCCACCGTCACCCAACCCCTGATGTATAAGGCCATCAAAGAGCACCCACCGCTGTACCAGATCTACGCCAAACAAATTGGCGTCGAGAATATCGCCGAGCGTGCGCAAACCGTCAAGAGCGAATTTGAAGCCGCGCAGAAGTCCGCTACCAAGTTCACCAAGAAGCCCCTCATGCGCGATCTCCCCAACTACTGGGACAACTATTTTGGAGGCCGCTACAAACCGGCCTATGAGCAGCCTACCGGCGTTGCTCGCGAGGAGCTACTGGAACTTACCGCGCGTTTGACCGCGTATCCGGAGGGTTTTCACATCCATCCCAAGGTTAAGAAGCTGCTCGAGCAGCGTCAGGAGATGGGCACCGGCAAAAAGCCCCTGGATTACGGCATGGCCGAAGCTCTTGCTTTCGCCAGCCTGGTCAAGCAAGGCATTCCGGTTCGACTGAGCGGCCAGGATGCCCGGCGCGCAACTTTCAATCAACGGCACTCCGTTCTCATCGATATCCAGGACGAAAGTGAATACGTTCCACTGCGCAACATTGCGGCCACCCAGGCGCCTTGCGATATCTACAACTCGACGCTTTCCGAAGCCGGCGTCATGGGATTTGAATATGGCTATAGCCGCGACTATCCCGAGGCCCTGGTTTTGTGGGAAGCGCAGTTCGGCGATTTTGCCAACGTGGCTCAGGCGGTCATCGACCAGTTCGTTTGCGCCGGGGAAGACAAGTGGAACCTTCTATCCGGACTGGTGCTGTTACTTCCTCACGGCTACGAGGGCCAGGGGCCGGAACATTCCAGCGCCCGCGTGGAGCGCTTCCTGCAGCTTGCGGCCCGCGATAACATCCAGATCTGCCAGCCCTCGAATGCTGGACAATATTTTCACCTCTTGCGGCGCCAGGCGCTCCGTAAGTGGCGAAAGCCTCTGGTTGTGTTTACCCCGAAAAGCATGCTGCGCCATCCCGACGCACTATCTCCGCTGGAGGATCTCACGCATCACAAATTTCTGCCCGTCATCCCCGACACCGAAGCGGAGAACGCGGAACGCATCCTTCTGTGCACTGGAAAGATCGGACACGAACTGCGAACGGAACGGCAGAAGCGCAACAACGATAAAAACGCAAACAAATCGAAAGACATGAGCGTCGCCATCGTCTTTCTCGAGCAGATGTACCCGTTTCCAGAGGCGGAGCTTACCGCGGAACTCGAACGCCACTCGTCAGCCCGGGATATCGTGTGGGTGCAGGAGGAGCCGGCCAACATGGGCGCGCTTTCTTATATGCTGCCGCGCCTGAAACACATCGTGGACGACCGGCCCGTACATTCGGTGAAACGCTCCGGGAGTGCGAGCCCCGCGACCGGCTCGGCGAAGGCCCACGAGGTTGAGCAGAAAACGCTGTTGACCCTTGCCTTCACCAAGTAGCGCAGAAAGCTTTGGGCAAAAAATAAAGCCCGGCATGGAATCGGCTTCCGGGCTACATAAGATAGTTATGGATGGCGATGGCAACACAGAGCGAAAGGCCAGCTTTCGTCTCTGCACGCAACGTTACTACGGCCAGCGTTTGGCGGCGTCTTCCCAGCCAACTGCGCGGGCTGTTGTGGGTGTGGTTTGAGTTGATACAGTCGGCGGAATGCGAACCGGCTGCGGCGTCGAGGCGGTGGTCAAAGTTGGCTTGGGTGTTTCCGCCGGCTGATCCTTTTCGTCCGAAAGCAGCGGAGCGGCGAGGCGCAAAGCCTCTACTTCCTTTTCCAACCGCGCGAGTTCAAGTTCCTTCTGGCGTAAAACTTCGTACACGTTCCTCATGCGTAAGCACCTATGTCCAGAAACAGCGGATTAAGCGCAGAGTAGTGCTCCACCTCAACTTTGTCAAGGAAAACAAGCACTTGCAAGTGCAACTTTTGTTATCGAAATACCACAATCGCCACCAGGATAGCCAAAATCACGACGATAATGGCTAGTAGTTTGGCGTGCTTCGCGAGCCACGACTCTCGCGCGGCTTCGGAGTTCGCCAAAAAAGCCGGCACGAATTCGTCCGCCGTTTTGGACGTTAATTCGGCCGGTTCCTCCGCCTTTTCGTGAAGGATCCCTTCGATTTTGTCCGGCGTCTTTCCCTCGCTCTTCGTTTCAGTGCCCTTCTTTTCGCAGTCGAGGCACAGTGTTCTTCCCTCGGAGACCGGAAATCCACACGAAGCGCATTTTTGCACTCTCCGCATCGCCTCGGGTAACGCGGCCACCGGCGCGGCTTCAACCGGCGATGCCGAAATCGCAGGCGGCGCGGGAAGTTGCTCCTCGACGCCCGGTGGAAGCACACTCTTGGCAACCTCTTGGCCGCCTTCCGCAGTGGAAGCCTCCCTCACGGGCTCCTTCGATAATTCGGCCGGTTTTTCCGCGTCACTCCCGGTTTTGGCAGCCGTTGCCGGGATCGTCCGCTGCTCCGCCAGATCCAGGGCCGTGATCGTAAGGTCGGCCATGCGTTCCAGAGCGATCAGATCGCGTTCTTCGAAAGCGTAAGGGTGATCGGAAAAAAGCTCGAACAGCCCGCGGACTTCCCCGCTCGAGCGCAACAAGGGCAATACCACGATGGATGCGATGCCCAGGGCGCGGCAAGCCTCCAGGTTGACGCGCGGGTCGGTCTCCGCGTTATCGCAGCGCAGCAACTGCCGCCGGACAATGCTTTCCGCCGTGAGCCCGGAACGAACCTGCAGGCGCGCTCCCACCTCTGGAGCTGAGGAACCGGCGCTTGCGCGGCAAACCATCTCTTCATTCTCGGGCAGCGCCAGAGCAGCTCCCGTAGCGCCAGTGATGTACTGCGCGCGTTCAACCAGCAATTGCAGTGCGGAATCCAGCTCGGTCACTTCCAACGACCGGCTCTCATGAATGCCCAGGCCCGCTGCAGTCACTCCTTCGGCTGAAGAAGATCGATCCGTCCCCGAGTCCGCGTCGTCGAAGCTTGGCTCCGCCGGCGGCAATCGATCTTCGGGTTGGGAGGATCCGGGCATGAATTTACAGTTCCCGCCGTTCCACGGTGATTGGTCCGGCAACCACTGGTAAATGGTCCCCGAAAAGGCCTAATCCGAGTCTCGCCTTGCGAACGTTGGCTGTCAAGAGGCGGTAATAAGTGGGGCAAGCGAGGCGAAGCTAAGGGGATCTTTTGGAACTGCGCTGAGAAATGATTTTGGAGAAGAGCATGACTTCCCTGGCTGCGGAAAACTAAGAGTCACGCCGGGTCGGGAAGGGAACTGAGTTCGACGAGTGACTTACTGTTTTTTTTCTTCCTTCTGCCGCAGCCACTCGATAAACATCTGCTCTTTCGGTTTATCGTATGCCATCAGCAGATGGCGGATGCTGCGCCCGCTCACGAAGTGGCAAACTTCTTCCGCCAGGTTCTTGGCATGGTCGCCCGCCCGTTCGAGTGATTGCGTCATAAAGATCACTTGCAGGCTGGAGTGGTGCGCCACATTCTCCGGATTCTCAATATGCCGCAGAAAGATCAGATTTCGCAGGCGGTCCATCTCGGCATCGGCGCGCAGGACTTCGATCGCCTTTTTTACGTCGTGCTGGGAGAAAGATTGACCGACATCCGCCAGCATTTTTTCGAGCACTGTCGCCATCTGCGTCAAGTCGCGCGCATCTTGCGAATCCAGATGGCCGCTCGCGGCCTGCGCGCTGGTGGCAAAGCTCAGCAGTAAATCTCCAATGCGCTCCAGTCCAATCATCACCTTCATGCACGCAAGAAGTTGCCGCGTCTCGCCCTCGGGCACGCGCGTGATGGTGGAGGTCACACCCGAGTCCACTTCGACGTCGATGGCGTCCAGATCCTTTTCGCACTGCCGGATGTCATTCAGCCGAGACATCGATCCCGTCGCAATCCCTTCGGCCGCAATCGCCGCCGCCTCACGCGCTAGTTCGCACGCTTCCACAGTGCGCCGCACCAGATCGTGATGCGCGGGATCAGGCGGCTGAGTTTTTGCGCTGGCTGTGCTCATGGGAAACCCGTCTACCGCTTTGGATGCCGGATCCTCCCCGCTAGATCGCTCCGCGGCAGAGAACCATTATCCAACAAGAGTGTGGCACACACTCCCGACAAAAGCATAGTTCCTGGCGTATCGAGGCAGGTTACGGGGCGGTGAATTTCCCTCTGTCATCGCCATAAATGTGCCGACTCCCCTCGGTCTACGGCTCACGTAACCGGCAAATTCGGTGCGCGATCACGGCGATTACCATCGTTATCTCGCTTACGCTTCTCGATCACCCCACAATATTCTAATGGAATTCGGCAGCGTATTTCTCGACTTTCTCCAGCGCATCGCTGTAGGCGCGGGCATGGTATTTGCTTTGTTTCTGGCCATCTGGCTGGGACTGCCCCGCCGCGCAGCCGCCGTCAGCCGCCGCACTAGCCGCTAGTTCCCATCGCGAAGCCGTCTCGCGGAAACTCAGAGCCGTTGCCCTTCGCGGCTGCCGCCCGGAAATCTCTACTCTCATAACCTCCTGCCATTTGACTCGATTTGCAGTCGCGTGAGATAGTTGCCTGCTTCGATCACCGCAGTTTTTTTCAACATCAATACTGATTGAGTCGATTTGCTTCCAAATGTTCGGCCTCATTCCAAAAGACAGCAGCTTCTTCGTCATGTTCTCGGCGATGTCCGAGAACCTCATTGCCGGCGCTCGCGCCCTGGTCGATCTTTTCGCCGACTATCAGGATGTCGCAAAGAAAATTGACCAGATTCACCGCATCGAACGCGAGGGCGATGAACTCACGCATGCCATCCTGACCAAGCTGAACCAGACCTTCATTACGCCCTTCGATCGCGAAGACATTCACGAACTCGCCTCCAAGCTCGACGATGTCCTGGATTTCATCAATGCTGCCGGCGCCCGCATCGTGATGTATCGCATCACGACTCCGCCCCCGGCCGCCGGAGAACTCGCCAGGATCATCCTCAACCAGTGCCAGGAACTGCAGCACGCCGTTTCTCTCATGCAAAAAAACGGCGATATCCTGAAGCATTGCGTCGAGATTAACCGTCTCGAAAACGAAGCCGACCAGGTATCTCAGCAGGCCATCGCCACCCTGTTCGATCATGAAAAAGATCCGATCAACCTCATCAAAATCAAGGAATTGCTCGAATTCCTGGAGCGGGCCACCGACAAGGCCGAAGACGTTGCCAATGTCCTCGAAACCGTCGTTCTGAAAAATACATGATGCTCGACAATTCACCCAAACAGGAAACCAGGTGAAGCCCGATCTCATTCTCCTCATCGTTACCGTAATGGTCGCGCTGACCTTCGATTTCCTGAATGGATTTCACGACGCCGCCAACAGCATCGCAACCGTAGTCTCGACCCGTGTTTTATCCCCCAAACTTGCCGTCCTCTGGGCGGCTTTCTTCAACTTCGTAGCCGCATTTCTGCTCGGCACCGCCGTCGCCAAGATGATCGGCGGCGGCATGATCCACGTCGAAAGTGTCACCCAGTATGTGGTCATCACGGGACTGTTCGGTGCCATTGTCTGGGACCTTCTCACCTGGTGGTGGGGACTGCCGACCTCCTCTTCCCATGCCTTGATTGGCGGCTACGCCGGCGCGGCCGTCATGCGCTCCGGATGGCATGTGATCATCGCCGAGGGTTGGTACAAGACGCTCATCTTCATAGTCGTGGCCCCAATCATGGGATTGGTCCTCGGCTTTACCTTCATGGTTGCCGTCTATTGGCTGCTGCGGAATAAAGCCCCGCGAAAAATCGATGCCTGGTTCCGCAAGCTGCAACTGCTCTCCGCCGCCGCTTATAGTCTTGGTCATGGCGGCAATGACGCGCAGAAAACCATGGGCATCGTCGCGTCGGCACTCTACGGCGCTCACTATTTGAGCTCCAAGGAGCTAGCCGGCGACTGGGGAAAATTTCACTGGCCCATCATTCTCGCCGCGCACCTGTCCATCGCCATGGGCACTTATTTCGGCGGCTGGCGCATTGTTCACACGATGGGATCGCGCATCACCAAGCTCAAGCCCGTGGGCGGATTCTGCGCCGAAGCCGCTGGAGCCATCACTCTGTTTTCTACCGCGCTAGCCGGAATCCCCGTGAGCACCACCCACACTATCACCGGAGCGATCGTCGGCGTAGGAGCCGTCAATCGCCTCTCCGCCGTCCGCTGGGGAGTCGCCGCCCGCATCGTCTGGGCCTGGGTCGTAACCATACCAGCCGCCGCCTTGGTGGCCGCCGGTTCCTTCTGGCTGGTAAGGCTCTTTTATCCGGCCGCGTAGCGGGCTGCGGAAAAAGTCTTTTTGCAGGGCAGCATCCCGCAGCGGCTGGAAGCCGCCGTCGAGCGGCGGCATTTACGGCACGAGTGGAACTCGTCCACCCCAGCAAGCCAAAACCGGGCTTGCCGGGGAGAGCAGGCCTGGTTTGAATTCTGCTTGTCGTAAGGGAACGAGCTCAGCCCGAGCTAGACGCGCCAAGTTTACGAGTTTCCTGTGTTCGTCATCTGGTGCGCCCAATCCATTGCCTCGAGGTAGGCTTGGTTCACAAACTGAAGCGGGAGACTGAGATTGCTCGCATGCGTCATAACCCGCTCCCAATCTCCTTTTTCTCGAGCCACCATCAGGTCGCAGATGGGCGAAAGCCGGGCGCCCCCACCATTTTTCATCGCCATCAGCGCCGCTTTGGCGCTGCTGTCGAAAGCAAGCCCTTCCATCAGAATTCCGATGGGAGTTTCGAGGATGACGTCCATGAGCGAGAACATTCCGAGCAGGAACAAGTCAGCGCTTCCGTGAGGCACTCCGGGTCCGATGAGTTCGCAAAAACGTCCGCGCACCATGGATGCGAGCACCAAATCTGAGCACTTCGGTTGTCCCATGTTCAGCGCAGTTGCGGTGCGAACCCAGCGCGCCAGCGCTTGTTCTCCCAGCAGACTGATGGCCTGGCGCACCGATTGAACTGGCGTCGAGAGGCCCAGCAGCGGCGAATTCAAATAGCGCATCAGCCGATAGCACAACGACGCGTCGCGTCGAATGAGTTCTTCTACCAGGGGAAGATTGATTTCAGACGCGGAGACGGCCTGCAAAAGTCGCAGCTTCGCACTCTGATTGGCCGGGATTTGCCGCACCCGCATGTTTTCCGGATGCCGGAAAAAGTATCCTTGAAACAACGTGAACCCGGCCTTGACCGCATCTTTATATTCCTGCCGCGAATCGACGTTTTGCGCCACCGTCTTGCAAGCTTTACTGGCATGAGAGGCAGCGATCTGCGAGCCTTCCTTCGCTCCGCGCTCGCTCGCATCCACTTTTAGAAAATCGGCAAGAGGGACCAGTTGTGCCCGGTCGTCGCCTTTCCGGAAATTATCGATTGCGATTTTGTACCCTGCTTTTCGCAGCCGCTCGCAAGCTTCCATCACCGCGGCGCTGACCGTTATGTCGGGGCGGATTTCTGCGATGGCCTTCTCGGGCGGAAGATCGAACAACGCGCCCTGCAACAGCATCTGCTGCGTACACGGAATGAATGCGGGGTGACCATCACAGAGCGTGGCCAAACCAGCGTTCTGCACAGCGTCCACGATGCCGTCGGACGGCTGCGGCATCACCGGTAGATCCGGCGCTGACCCGGATGGAGGGCGATCCGAGGTCTCTAAAAACAGCACCTCATAGCCCATGACCTTCTCGTCTTTCGTGAGAATCGGTTGCCGCGCCAGGCACGGAGCGGGTCTTTCGGCGGAGACAGCCTGCGCAGTGGTAGCCATATAAGATCAGCCCACCCTATCGGCATTTTCAAGGCCGAACCTTAGTTCTTTCCGCTCAGGGTGTCGCTAGCAGGCCATTACTTGTAACCATTGGGGTATTATCGCGATTTATCGTCCAGTGAGGCGAGTCAGTTCTTTGCAGTCGAAGGTTCGGGCCCAAAGTCCCGGCCACAGTGGACAAGGAATCAACGCATTGTCAGTCCCAACTCAAAGAAACTATCGGGTCAGCTTATACACCGTGCCCCAACCGTGAGCTCCGTACCCACTCGTCGTTCCATAGAGATTACCCTGCTCATCCATGACCATCCCGCCCGCAGGATTCCCGCCATCCAACCCGCCTGTGAACGTATAGAGCACCGTGAATTTGCCCGCCGCAGTCAGTTCATAGATCGTCCCGCAACCGTCAGTGTTGCAGCCTTGGCCAGCGCCTTGAAAGGTTGTGCCATAGAGATTGCCCTTCGCATCCCGGATCGCGCCGCCATACGGAGCAAACCCGTCCGCCGCCCCCGTAAAGCTGTAGAGCACCGTTTCCGTGCCCTCCTTCGTTAACTCAAACACCGTGCCGTTGCCGGACGCGCCGCCTCCTGACGTCGTCCCGTAGAGATTCCCCTTCGCATCCCTCACTAAGCGGTTCGGGCCGGGACCTGTCCCGTCCGTATAGTTGAAGTTGAACAGTATGTTCTCCGTGTCCGATGGAGTTAGCTCAAATACCGTGCCGCAACAATAGGCGCCGTTTTGCCCTGTCGTGCTGTAGAGATTGCCCTTCGCATCCCTCACCAGGGCTGCTACCGGATACTCCCCATCCGCGCCGCCGGCAAAGGCGTGCAGCACCGTCTCGCTTCCACTCGGAGCCACTTCAAACACCGTCCCGCAGCAGTACGAACCGAGAATGCCGCCCACGTTCGTTGTGCCGTAGAGATTTCCCTCCGTATCTCGGACCAAAGCTGCGAAGGGTTGTCCCCCATCCGCTCCTCCCGTAAAGCTGTAAAGCACCTTCTCCGTGCCCTTCTTGGTTATCTCAAACACCGTGCCATAGCCGTAACCGCCACATGCGCCGGTTGTGCCGTAAAGATTGCCCGTCGCATCGAGGATCAGTCCAGCATAGGGAGAACATCCGTCGGCAGAGTTGAAAGCATGAAGCACCTTCTCCTTCCCCGCGGGAGTCACCTCAAAAACCACGCCGAGGCCGGGGGCAACGCCGCCCGCTAACGTCGTCCCATAGAGGTTGCCCTTTGCATCCAGCACTAGATCGCCAAAGTATGGGCTGCCTCCGTCCGCACCGCCTTTGAAGCTGTAAAGAGTAGTTAGCTTTTGTCCCTGGGCCCATTGTGGCGTCGTAAGTAACAAGCCCATTACTGCGCAGAGTAGAAACAATTTCGGCGCAATACGTCTTACTATGAATTGCGAACTTGACATAATCAGCTCCTGGCCGAGTAGACGCAGGTCCTGGCCCGAAGCCACTATACTCCCGAGACCGCCCGCAGAAAGCCGAAAACAGAGATCCTCTCGCAGGCGATGAAAAGAGTTTCACATTGACGAAAAAGTGAAGACTCCATCAGAGTCTCCCTCGGTGAAAGCAAGGCGTTTTCACATTCGAGTCCGCCGCCGACCGGCGCGCCCTACTCAGCCGCCGGCAACACGAACAGAAAACTCGACCCATGGTTGAGTTCGCTCTCCGCGCGAATCGTTCCTCCATGCGCGAAGACGATGTGCTTGGCAATGGCCAGTCCCAGTCCCGTTCCGCCGGACTCCCGCGAGCGCGCCTTATCCACGCGGTAAAAGCGCTCGAACAGTCGCTGCAAGTGTTCCGACGAAATACCGGGCCCAAAGTCCTGCACGTAAAATTCAACGCCCATTTCGACAGCTCGCGCTCCCAGAATAATCTTCTTGCCTGACGCCGCGTACTTCAATGCGTTTTCAATCAGGTTCGAAAAAATCTGGTGCATCGCTTCCCGATCCGCATTCACATGCGCCGCGGGAACCGAATTCTCGATTGCCAATTCGACGCCATAAGATCTGGCCACTTCGCGGAAGCTTTCCTGCGCATCCAGCAACAATTCCTCTGTGCCCACCCGCTGGACATCGAATCTATGTTCCCCCGATTCCACACGCGCCAGCGTCAGCAGGTCTTCCGTAAGCCGCGACATCCGCGCCGAATTCTTCCGGATGATTTCCAGAAACTCGCGCACATGATTGTCGGAGATCGGGCTGTCGAGCAAAGTCTCCGTATATCCCTGGATGGAAGTCAGCGGCGTGCGCAACTCGTGCGAAACGTTGGCGATAAAATCGCGCCGCGTTTTCTCCATGCGCTCGGCATCGGTCAGATCGCGGAGCACAGCCACCGCGCCGCCTCCGGGCATCGGTGCAGCCGTGACGTCAAACGTGCGCCCGACGGCAATCGTGTTCGAGCGCGCCGAAGTTACAACCTTGTCGCGTACCGCTTTTTGAATCGCCTCTAGAAAATCCGGGTCGCGAACGTTGTCGATCAGCGGCGCATTCAGCCGCGGAGCGCGGGCCAGTAACCGGTCCATGCCGCGGTTGGCCCATTGCACCCGTCCGCCGTCATCGACCGCGATGACCGCGTCCTGCATGCTGTTGAGCAGCGTTTCCAACTCGCGCTGGCTGGTCTGCACTCGCGCAAAGCTTTCTTCGACGCGCCGGGTCGTCTTATCCAGAGCCGCTGCCACCTGGCCGATTTCGTCCGTCGAACTCGACGCGATTCGAGCCGTCAGGTCTCCGGCGGCCACGCGGTCGGCAAACTCGACGATTCGCTGCAGTCGCCACCCGACCAGTTGTGACATGCCCGCCGCTACCAGCATCGCGAAAATAAAGGCGCTCAGCGATCCCCAGAACAACGCCACGCGCAAGGGACGATCCGTAATTTCAACCTCGGGCAACGGATACGCCAGTCGCACCGCGCCGCCCGTTACCGGCGCCGCTATATAGACGAAAGGAATATTCAGGGTTTGACTGTTGCGCTCTTCCACACCGATTTCGCCCGCAAGAGCGGCCACGAATTCTCTCCGCTGCGCATGATTCTGCATCGTGCTCGCATCCGCTTCCGAATCGGCCAGCACCTTGCCCGTAGGGTCGATCACCGTGGCGCGAGCCCCCGCTGCCTGCCCTGACTGCGATGTGATGTCGGCCAGCGAGTGCTGGCGATCCGTCTCCACCCGCTGGGCGAACAGTAAGGTCTTCTGTTTGAGATTGAGCTTGATCTGCTCGCGGAGCGTACGTTCCCACACGCGATGCACAGTCACCTGCAGAGTGATTGCCGTGGCCCCAATCACCAGAAGAAACACGAACATCAGTTTGGCGAAGATGCGACTTCTCAACGCGCGACCTCGAAGCGGTAGCCCGCTCCTCGCACCGTTTTCAGGTAGCGCGGGTTCTCGGGATCGGGCTCAATCTTTTCCCGGATGCGCCGCACATAGACGTCCACCGAGCGCGGCGTAACGTAAGCCGTGTCGCGCCAGACCGAATCAAGAAGCTGGTCGCGGGTAAAGACGCGTCCCGCGTGCCGCATGAAGTGATCGAGTAATCGGAATTCGGTGGCTGTTGTCGGCACCGGCCTCCCGCGAACGGTCAGCGTCATCGCGCCCGGGTCGATGTGCACGTCGTCGATCTTGGTGGGCAGCGCCGGCAATGGCCGCTCAAACCGCCGCATCACGGCCTTGACGCGAGCCACCAGCTCGCGCGGGCTGAACGGTTTCGGGATGTAGTCGTCGGCGCCCAACTCCAGACCGAGAACCCGGTCGGCTTCGCCGCTCTTGGCCGTCAGGAAAATCACGGGAACTGATGCCAGCGATACCGATTGCCGGATCTGCCGGCAAAGCTCCAGCCCGTCCTTCCCCGGCACCATGATGTCCAGCAGAAACAGCGCGGGACGCTGCCGCTCCGCGTCGGTCACCACCAGATTGCCCGTTGAGTACAGCCTGACGTTGAAGCTGGCGGCTTCCAGGTGATGACGCACGAGCCGGGAAATATCCGGATCGTCTTCCACTACATAGATCGTAGGTTTCACGCGACTATTGTAGCCGGGAAATGTTTCAATTCGTTAACAATGGCGGGACGGCCCACTTTTCATGCGGGGTCCGTCGGCGCTACTCACCGCAGCGCCATTCCCGCCTCGGCTGAGAAATCCATGCCCACAAATTCTCCACGTAGAAACTTCGGAAATGCCGCCGCCGCAATCATCGCCGCATTGTCCGTGGAAAGCGCTCGCGAAGGAAAGAAAACAGGAATACCTTGCATCCCGGCTTCCCGCTCAAATGTCGCCCGCAGTTCCCGATTCGCAGCTACGCCTCCGCTGACAAAAAGCGTCCGCACGTCATACTCGCGCGCCGCTGCCAGCGTCTTCGTGACCAGATCGTTGACCACGGAACGCTGAAAAGAAGCGACCAGACCAAGCGTTTGCCGGTCACACTGCCGGAGCACATCTTCCAGCGTCGGATTGTCGATTCCCGCCAGCGCCTGCCGCCGAACCTCAATCGCGGGTTTCAGGTTCTGCGTTTCCACATAGCGCAAAACCGCAGTCTTAATTCCGCTGTAAGAAAAATCGAAATGCGGCCCATCTGCGTCAGCCGTCACTGTCGGGCCAGCACCCTGCTTCTGATCGCGCCGGTCTGCGTGCTTCATCTGGGCAATCTGAAATTTCACCGCCTGCGGATCTCCCTGCGGCGCCAGTCGGTCGATGATTGGCCCTCCCGGATAGCCCAGCCCGAGCAACTTCGCGACCTTGTCGAATGCTTCTCCAGCAGCATCGTCGCGCGTGTGGCCAATGTTTCGATACGTCCAAAGATTCTCCCGCTGGCGGGCGAGATAAAGATGCGTATGTCCGCCAGAAACCACCAGGGCCAGCACAGGAAAATTCAGCTCACCATGTTCGCTCTGCCGTTGCTCCAGCAAAACCGCGTGAATGTGCCCTTCCAGATGGTTGACCGCGATCAGCGGCTTCTCCAGCGCAAACGCCAAGGCCTTGGCAAAACTGATTCCGACCAGCAAAGCCCCCGCCAGTCCCGGCCCCTGCGTGACCGCAATCGCATCGACCGACGCATAACTCTGTCCCGCGTCAGCCAGAGCCTGGCGCACCACCGGAACAATCGCCCGCAAGTGCTCGCGCGAAGCCAGTTCTGGAACTACACCGCCATAAGCCTGATGCGTGGCAATCTGCGACGCGACGACGTTTGATAGGATTTGCTGGCCCGAACGCACCACCGCCGCGCCCGTCTCATCGCACGAGCTTTCGATGCCCAGGATGTTCGCGTCAGGCATAATTAGCTTCTAGCTGCTGGCTCTTAGCCTCAGGCTTTCCAGTTTACGCGACCATCGCCTGACTGTTGATGTCCAACGCCAAACAACACGCTGCTGAGATTGTTCGCGCACTGCGCGAGCATGGACATCGAGCCTACTTCGCGGGAGGCTGCGTCCGCGACCTGCTGCTCAATCGCGAACCCGCCGATTACGACGTTGCGACGTCCGCCACTCCGCGCCAGGTCATGCAAATCTTCCCGCAGACGTTTGCGGTCGGCGAGCAATTCGGAGTGGTGCTGGTCCCGTTGGCGGAAGCTAAAGAAGAATCCAGCGCCGCGACAAGTTCAGAGCAGGGTTCGGCCCACGAGCGCGGCCAAACGACCATCGAGGTTGCAACCTTCCGCTCTGACGCGGGCTACTCTGATGGCCGTCATCCCGACGAAGTTCGTTTCACCAAAGATCCTCGCGAAGATGCGCAACGCCGTGACTTCACCATCAACGGAATGATGCTCGATCCCCTGCCGGCAGATTCTGCGGGAGGCGAGATTCTCGATTTCGTCGGCGGTCGCGACGACCTCAACGCCGGAATCATTCGCGCCATCGGCGATCCCGACCGGCGCTTCGCCGAAGACAAGCTCCGCATGCTGCGAGCCGTGCGCTTCGCCGCGCGCTTCGACTACCGCATAGCCCCCGCAACCATGGCGGCGATCCAAAAACTGGCGCCGCAGATTCACCAGGTCTCGTGCGAGCGCATCCGCGAAGAACTCACCAGGATGCTGACCGAAGGCCGCGCCAAACGCGCCTTCGAGCTACTCGATGCGACTCTGCTCTTGCCGCAAGTGCTGCCCGAAATCGCCGCCATGAAGGGCGTTGCGCAGCCTCCGCAATATCATCCCGAAGGCGATGTGTTCGTGCACACGCTGCTGCTGCTCGACAAACTGCCAGCAGGTTGTTCCAAGACGCTCGCCTGGGGAGCGCTGCTGCACGACGTAGGCAAGCCGCCAACCTTCCGCATCGCGCCCGACCGCATCCGCTTCGATGGCCACGTTGATGTCGGAGTCAAGATGGCCGCCGAAATCTGCCGCCGTCTGCGCTTCTCCAACTACGAGACCGATCAGATTTTAGCGCTCGTTGACAATCACATGCGCTTCGGAGACGTGCTGCGCATGAAGCAATCCACGCTGAAAAAGTTTCTCCGTCTCCCCGCCTTCGACGAGCATCTGGAACTGCACCGCATCGACTGCCTCTCCAGCCACGGACAACTCGACGCCTACGAATACGCGCAAGAGCAGTTGCATGCGATCCCGCCCGAAGCCATCCGTCCAACTCCGCTGATCACCGGACGCGACCTGATCGAAGCCGGTTACAAACCCGGTCCAAGATTCACAGAGATGCTGGCAGCAGTCGAAGACGCTCAACTAGAGGGGCGACTTACGTCGCGCGAGGAAGCGATGGAGTTTGTACGGAGGGAGTTCCCGGTTGAGTAGCGCTGACACTGCTGTCCGCGTGCCGACACCGCCATCGAAACTGGACAGAGGAGAATCCCTCCGAAATGATTTGTCTTGAGAAACTGGGGGAACCATGTCGGCGCTTCAGACGGTGTAGATCGGACATCACCGCCCGCCCACTCGCGCGGCCCGCTCGCGTCGCCGACCCCGCATAACCCCTAAGGTATTTATTCCTCAAAGACCTAGAGGGAAACGGACGGAATAACAAGCCAAAAATCCGTCCTAAACTATTGATTTATAAATACCTTACCTCTAAGTCCTTATTCCTCAAAGACCTGGCGTCTCTTGCCCGCTAAATCTTTGATTCTTAAAGACCGCTACCAGAGGGGTCTAAGCCGATTCCACCGCCTGAGCCGCAGAAGAACAGAGAATTCTTGCGGACAGGAGTATTCGCGCGACAAAACCAACTCGAACTATTCCTCGTCTTTGTCCCGGTCTTGCGACGTTGTCGCCGACGTATCGCCCACAACCGGCTTTTGCAGGTCGACTGGCGACTGTCCCGCTTTCTTTAGTTCCTCGTTCAGTTCGGTCACATCCTTCGACTTAAGCGTGCTCCACGCTGATAACTGGTCCGCGAGAGCTTTCTCCAGTTCTTCGAACATCGCGGACTGCTGGGTTGTCGGCGCGTCGTCCGATGAATCGAGAGCGTTGAGGAGCGCGTTGAAGCCTCCATTCAGTCGCGCCAGGCTGCGGCCTGCCGGAGAACTCAGGTAGTGCGCCATGTAGTCGCCTTCTTCGCCTTCGATGGCGATGGCTTTTGTTTCCAGCTCAGCGGCGATCTTCGCGGCTCCATCCATCGCCGTGCTGCTGGCCATGCTGGTTGAATGCTGATCCCTTAGAAGCCATTTTATTTGTGCGCGCACGCTGCGCACTTGTTGCAGAGTCTCGTAGTCTTGGTGCAACGCTTCGGCAATCTTGCGGTCGAGTTCGAAGTGGCGCTGCAAGTCTTCAGGAGAAGTCTTGACACGCGGATCCATCTTCACGTTGAGCAACTGCGCCTCGCGCCGGACGATCTGCCTGCCCCCAGCCAGGGAAACTGTCTGCAATTCGACACTGTATTTTCCGGGCAGGACCGACGCACCTTGCGGATAAAGCGGAGTGTCGTGAAAGATTGCGGAGATCGGGTAGTCGCGTTCGAGTACGTCCGGGCCGGGGTAATGCAGATCCCAGACGAAACGATGCGCACCAGCGTTCGACGAGAGCGACTGCGGTGGACGAAACCAGTACGCAGGCACGTTGAAGTCGCGCGGATCGCTTGGCCGTGGGTTATCTGCGCTTGAAAACCGTCGTACGACGTTGCCGGAAGCGTCAAGAATCCGCACGAGTACCGGCTGCGACGAATCCGCTTTCAGCCAGTAATCGATCATTGCGCCATCGGGAGGATTCTGTCCCGCAGGCTCTTCCGGCGGCAAAGGCGTATCGGTGTTGTTGTTGTGGCGCACGCGATAGGTCAACTGCGGCGCGAAAAGATGCGCCGGAGCTTGCGCAAGCTGCGCATTGAATTGTCGCAGCGGCGTGATGTTGTCGAGGATCCAGAACGAGCGGCCATGCGTTCCCACGACAACGTCGTCGTTATGAACCACCAAGTCGCGGATCGAAGTTGCCGGTAGATTCAACCGCAGCGATTGCCAATGGTCGCCGTCGTCGAAGGAGACGTAGACGCTGCGCTCGGTTCCGGTGAAGAGCAGGCCTTTGCGCTCGGGGTCTTCGCGAACGGTGTTGACCGGCTCATTGTCGGGCAGGCCGGTGACGATCTTCTGCCAGCTCTTTCCTCCGTCGTGCGTGCGGTAGATATAAGGATGCAAATCGTCGAGCCGGAAGCGATTCACCGCAGCATACGCGGTTGCGGTATCGAAGTGTGACGCGTCCATCTGCGCCAGCTTGCTCCAAGGCGTGAGCTCGGGAGGCGTCACGTTTTGCCAGGTTTTGCCTCCGTCACGGGTAACTTGGATCAAGCCATCGTCGGTTCCGGCCCAGATCAGATTCGCGTCTTTCGGCGACGGAGCCACGGAATAAATTACGCCGCGATGCTTACCTTTCGCCGGATCGTCCGCCACGAACGGTCCGAGAGTCGCGGGGATGCCCGGATCTTCACGCGTCAGGTCGGGGCTGATGATCTGCCAGCTGTTGCCGCCATCGCGCGTAGAGAACAGCACATTCGATCCGAGATAGAGCACATGCGGATCGGCGGGCGAGAAGATGAGCGGCGCAGTGCGGTTAAAGCGATAGTTGCCTTTGCGCAGAACTACCGGCGAAACGTCGCGTGTCTGTCCGGTGTTGCGATCGAAGACGGTGACCTTGCCGCCATAGATCAGATTGGGATGCAACGGATCGGGCGCGACGTAGCCGTATTCTTCAACCCCAACCGTAGTCCAATCGCGAAAGGTGATTTCGCCAAAGTCGCTGCGGCTGGCGGTGCCGATCGAGCCGCTTTCCTGCTGTCCGCCGTAAACCCAGTAGGGAAACTGGTTGTCGGTGATGACGTGATAGAACTGCGCGGTGGGCTGGTTGTACCAGGAACTCCAGGTCTGGCCGTGGTTGACACTGATAGTTGCACCCTGGTCGACGGCTAACGCGATGATGTCGGGATTTTCAGGATTGATCCAGATGGTGTGGTAATCGTCGCCGCCGGGCGCGCCTTTGATGGCGGTGAAAGTCTTGCCGCCGTCGTCGGAGCGGTAGGTGGACGTGTTGGCGACATAGATGACGTCTTGATTGCGCGGGTCGACGCGGACGCAACCGAAGTCGTCGCCGCGTCCCCAGATGCGTTCTTCGGCGTTCACCTGTTGCCAGCTTTCGCCGGCATTCTCGGAACGATAAATGCCGCTGCCCTTCTTAGCATTGACCCACGCGTACATTCGGTTCCGGTCGCTGGGCGCCACGGTCGGACCTATACGCCCAATCCCTTCGGCCTCACTGGGAAGGCCTTTGGTGAGTTGGCGCCAGGTGTTGCCGCCGTCGGTTGATTTGTAGAGTCCGCTGCCCGGTCCGTCGTATCCTCCGCCGGTGGTCCATGGCGGACGGCGCGATGACCACAGGCTGGCGAAGATCACTTGCGAATTGCCGGGATCGAAAACCAGGTCCATGCCGCCGGCGTTTTCATCTTTGTAAAGAACCTTCTGGAAGGTCTGGCCGCCGTCGATCGATCGAAAGACGCCGCGCTCGGAGTTGGGGCCGTAGGGACGTCCCTGAGCGGCGACGAAAAGACGGTTCGGGTCCTTGGGGTCGACGATGATGGAGGCGATCTGTTGCGCATCGCGGAGACCCAGATGCTGCCACGTGCGTCCGGCGTCGGTCGACTTGTAGATGCCGTCGCCAACCGAGAGATCGGGACGCCGCAAGCCTTCTCCGCTGCCCACATAAATGATGTTGGGATTCGACGGCGCAATCGCCAGCGCTCCGATCGAGCCAGTGGGTTGGTCGTCAAAAATCGGAGTCCAAGTGCGGCCAAAGTCCGTCGTCTTCCAGACCCCGCCATTAGTGGGAGCCATATAGAAGACACTCGGCTGGCCGGGAATGCCGGAGATGGCCACGGTGCGTCCGCCGCGAAACGGGCCGATCATGCGCCAGTGCAAGTCCTGGTACATTGACGGGTCGTAAGGCTGTCCGAAAAGCATGCACGGAACGAACGAGACGCAGAAAGAGGCGAGCAGAATCCAGAAAAAGCGCTTGATCACGGTTGGTCCCCAAAGAGAAGTAAGAATAAACCAGCACGGCATTGATTGGACAGTCGGGTGGGTGTTGCAAGGCCAACAATTTCTCCACAGCATTCGTTGACTTGAAGGCACACTCCCGAGCAATTGACCCCTCTGGTAGTGGTCTTTAAGAATCAAAGATCTAGCGGGCAAGAGACGCCAGGTCTTTGATAAATAAGGACTTAGCCGTAAGATATTTATAAATCAATGAGTTAGCTTGACGCGATCCTGAAGAGACGCGGCCTCAAGCAGGTGGAAGCCGCTGACTTGTTGGGAGTCCGCCAGCCCGATGTATCGAGGATGCTGCGCGGCCGGTTTCGCCAGTTCTCCATTGAACGCCCGCTGCGCTCCCTGGTGGCGCTCGGTCAGGTTGTCGAGATTGTAGTGAAAGCGCACCGCGACCGGAACGATGCGGCGGCCATGCAAGTGGTTTAAAAGAGAGCTCGGCGGCGCTGGTTCCTGGCAGGGATGAGATGATAGGAAACTTCCCGTCTCCCCCGGTTTATCCAGGAAATTTACAGCTTGGATGTGCGGTTGACGTAGGCCGGGTTGAAGCATCCGCACGCATCGTGGGCCTGACGATCGCGCCTTAATATAGATTGGATCGCCACGAAGGTTCGACTACAATCCGCTAGTTACTCCAAGTTACCGCCACAATTCGATGAAAGTTTTCCTTTCTCACAGCACGAAGGATAAGGAGTTCGTCGAGAAACTAGCCCTTGCCCTGAAGAGCGCCGACTTCGAGCCTTGGCTCTGCGAAGTCGATATCGACAAGGGCGAAAACTTCGCCTCGAAAATCAATCAAGGATTGGAGCAATCCGATCTCGCCCTTCTGGTGTGGTCGCCCGACGCCGCCAAGTCCAAGTGGACCGAGCAGGAATGGACCGTGCTGCTGGACCAACAAGTGGAGCAGCACAAGATTCGTCTCGCCATCATCAGGCTGCGCGACCATCCCCTGCCAACATTGTTGCGCACCAGCAATTGCATCGAGGCAAGATGGGATCCAGCCTCCGGCATCCGCGACACCCTCGATTGGCTCAAAGGGAGACAGCAGGCCCGGCGCTTCTCGGGACGGAAAGCCCCCGTCTATCTCCCCGACTACCGTCCCCAGGACTTCGTTGGCCGCGAAGCCTACCTCAGTCGCCTGCAAGATACCTTGACCGCCGAGCCCACGACGTTTCTTCTTTACGGCGAACCGGGCACGGGTAAGTCGACGTTAGCCCTGCGTTTTGCCTGGGATGCGCAGAAAGATTTCGACGCTGTCATCTACCAGTCCTGCGGCCAGCGTGGAGTCGACGAAATCACTGCCGAGCTGTCCGATCGCCTGCCCATTGAAGTCAAGACTCTGCCTCCGGAAGAGAGGCGCAAGCAGTGCAAGAAATGGCTGGGCGAGCGCCAGTCCTTGCTGATCCTCGATGATGTTTGGAATCGCGACGTCAGACAACTGGAGCCGGGGCCGCAGTGCTCCGTGCTCTACACGTCGCGCCAACCAGCGCTGCCGTGGATCTCCCCGCAACAAAGCCTTAAGGTGGAACGCTTTAGCGAGCCCGAAGCCGAGGAGTTGTTCCACGCTTTCCTGGATTCATTATTCGGCGAAAGCGAAGTGACCCGCCAGCGCGAAGCTCTGCTGGGCTTCGCCCGTAGAGTCGAGATGCTGCCTATCGCGGTCGCTGTCGGTGCGAGCCTTCTGCGGGAGAAATCCGCCAGCCCGCTGCAGCGGAGCGTGCTCAAGCTTCGCCTCGACGATCTCAGCGACGGAGTGCGAGACGTGCCGCAGCTCTTTCAGAAGGCGATTGCCGCGCAGCCGCAGCGCGAACAGAAACTTCTGGCGGCCGCCGCGGTTTGTGTTGAGGAAGGCTTCTGGCTGCCGCTGGTGGCCGAGATCGCCGGAATGAAGACCGCCGGAATGAAGACCGCCGAACTAGACGAGGACGAAGCGAGTGATGCAGCCGAAAGCCTGGTGAACTCCTCGCTGCTGCGCGTGCTGGATCTCGACCTGAGACGCTTTCAGTTGCACGCGTTGCTGCGCGGGCAAGTGCAGAAGGGTTGCGGCACTGATCAACTCGATAATTTGCAGCAGTCTCACGCGGTCGCCTTGGAGCGGTTGTTCAAAGACTGGGAAACGCGCTGGCGCGATTGTCGCGAGTGCTTGGCCGAGATCATCCCCGCTGCCAAATTTCTTTGGGAGCGAAAAGAGAGCACTCGCCAGAGTTGGCTTACTTATAACGCGTGGGCGGTGGCGAAGAGGATCGGTAAGTTGGAAGAGGCCATCCGCATTCTCAAGCAGGAAGAATCCTTTCACGCCGGGAAGACCGACTGTGAAGCGCTCAACGTGTTGCAGCGCAGCTACGGGAACCAGGCGTTGATCCTGCAGGATTGGGGACGGCTGGAGGAGGCGCTGGCTCTGCACAAGAAAGAAGAAGCGATCTGCCTGGAGTTGGGCGACAGGAATGGTTTGGGGATCAGCTACGGGAACCAGGCGTTGATCCTGCAGGCGTGGGGGCGGCTGGAGGAGGCGCTGGCGCTGCACAAGAAAGAAGAAGCGATCTGCCTGGAGTTGGGCGACAAGGACAGTTTGCAGCGCAGCTACGGGAACCAGGCGTTGATCCTGAAGGCGTGGGGACGGCTGGAGGAGGCGCTGGCTCTGCTCAAACAGCAAGAAGACATCTGCCTGAAGTTGGGCAACAAGGACGGGCTACAGGCCAGCTACGGGAACCAGGCGTTGATCCTGCAGGATTGGGGACGGCTGGAGGAGGCGCTGGCTCTGCACAAGAAAGAACAAGCGATCTGCCTGGAGTTGGGCGACAAGGACGGGCTACAGGCCAGCTACGGGAACCAGGCGTTGATCCTGAAGTTGTGGGGGCGGCTGGAGGAGGCGCTGGCTCTGCACAAGAAAGAAGAAGCGATCTGCCTGGAGTTGGGCGACAAGGACGGGCTACAGGCCAGCTACGGGAACCAGGCGTTGATCCTGAAGTTGTGGGGGCGGCTGGAGGAGGCGCTGGCTCTGCACAAGAAAGAAGAAGCGATCTGCCTGGAGTTGGGCAACAAGGCCAGTTTGCAGCGCAGCTACGGGAACCAGGCGTTGATCCTGCAGGCGTGGGGACGGCTGGAGGAGGCGCTGGCTCTGCACAAGAAGGCCGAAGCGATCTGCCTGGAGTTGGGCATCAAGCGCGATCTAGGCTACTGCTATTGGCAATGGGCATTGCTGGCAAGGAAGGCGGGAGACAAGCAAGCTGAAAGACACAAGCTCGACCAGGCCCTCGCCATTTTTTCCGAACTCAAGATGCCGCGCGAGCGAGATGCGGTCCAGGTCGAATTGGATAAAGCCATTGCGGCTTAGCTGCGCGGCTCCGGCTGCAACAAGGGGCAAGTTGAGCTACCGAGATAGCGGCGCAATGCATCTTTCCAATCGGGCATGTGGATGTTATAGGCGTGCAGGCTGTCGGGTGATAGGACTGAGTAAGCGGGACGCTTTGCCGGGCGCGGGAATTCTGCTGTGGTCACGGGTTTGACGTTGGTTGGCAATCCGGAAGCGCGCACGATCTCGCTGGCGAATTCGTACCAGGTGCAGTTGCCGGAGTTAGTGACGTGCACGATTCCGCGGGGATTGGCGCGGCACAATTTTGCCAACGCGGAAGCTAGATCGGCCGTGAAGGTTGGACTGCCGCGCTGATCGTTGACCACGGAGATCTCAGGACGAGTGGACGCCAGTTTCAGAATGGTTGCTGGAAAACACTTGCCTCCATGACCGAAGAGCCACGAAGTTCTTACGATGCATACGTCGGGCAGGATTTCGATCAGGCGCTCTTCGGCTCGAGCCTTGCTCTCTCCATAGACGCTGGTTGGGTTCCGGGCATCGCTGGTTCCGTATGGCGAGCGTTTGCTGCCGTCGAAAACGTAGTCGGTACTCAAAAAGAGCAATCGTGACCCGGCTTCGCGGGCCGCCAGAGCGACATTGACGGCGCCGTCGCAATTCACGGCGAAGGCGTGGTCAGGGTTCGATTCGCAGCCATCCACGTCGGTGTAGGCGGCGGAGAGGATGCTCCAATCGGGACGGGAAGCGACCATCGCCTCGCGGATGCGCGCGCGGTCGCGCAGGTCGGCGTCTTTGGAGGAGAACGCGGCCAGTGTCTCACCGCGCAATTCTTTGACGAGATCCTGACCAAGCAGACCAGAGGCTCCGAACAAGGTGACGCGCATGGCGGCATTGTAAATGGGAGAGAGGCGAGTGGTGATGAGAGCAGCGAGCTTTCAAAGCAGGCGGACGCCGCGATTCAGACTATTCGATTGCGCTGAGCCGCGCCGTTCGGGACGATCGCCGCAGGGCGCGGAGGATGAGCGCTCCGCTGATGCCAAAGCAGACTACGGCGGTAAACGCTACCAGATCGACCAAGCGATGTGTCATCCGGAAATAGTCGGCAAACAGAGAGACAAAGGAAAACAAAACACCGAGGACGTTCAGCCACAAAGGAGGATGAATATTCGGAAGATCACGGCGAAACCGCACCTGGAGCAGCAGAGCGGCGAGTCCAATAGCAGCCACCACGACCAAAGCAACGGGACTGTAAAATGCGCCGGGCCCTGTATAGATCACGACGAAAGCGAGGGCGACCAGCAGCAATCCGGAAGCGATCACCGTCCAGCGGCGCGCGACTTTGGACTGGGAGTGGAATGCGGACTGGGAAATGGAATCCTTCACCGTCCGCTCCCTTGGTTATTCCGCATGCAGCTATTGTATCCATCGGCCGGGCTTCTGGCTTCATGCGCTGCTTGGCATCCACTCCGCCGGGCGATTCTCGCCGTGGGTCATCGCGTAAAGCACCAGTTCGACCCGGCTTGAGATTCCTACTTTATCGAAGATGCGCAGCAGATACTTCTTGATCGTGTGCTCGCTGAGGCCGAGTTCGGCGGCCACTCCGCGATTGGTCAATCCGTCGGCGACGAGCGCGACCACCTGCTCCTCGCGCGGCGTCAACAAGAACCGGCCGTTGGAGTTCACGACGCGGAGCGTGGGGACTTCGGCTAAGGCGTCGAGCACGTAATTCGTTTGCTGGCGGTTGATCCAGACCTGTCCCTGAAAAACACAATGGATGCATTTGCAGAGCAGAGGAAAGGGAGTTTGGGCAAAGAGAAAAATGCCCTTGGCGCCCGCGCGAAAAGCATTGACCACCAGTTCCCGGTCATCATTTTCGGCGAGGAGCACGGGAGCGGCCTTGGGATAGGAGACGCGCAACCAGCGCAGCAGACTTAGATCCGGCAGATGATTGCCCGCGATCAAGACGACGTCGGCATGATTGGAGAGCATGAATTTGTGCAGGGCTGGAATCTCCAAGGCCACGGCGAAAACCTTGAAATCTCTGCGATTTTTGAGGGCGCGGGTTAAGAGTTGCGATTGGATGGGACCGGAGTCGGCCACCAGGACCGTCACGATTTCCGGCGCAGATGCGGAGGTTGGGTTCGAGGGTTCCGGTTTCTGCTTCGTCGAGCGAATGGGATTCACGCTCTTATCGTGCCCTAAAGCGCACGGACCGGATGTATGCCCGATCACACTCCGTTTGTGATGAATTCTTGATTCGCTGCCTACTTTGGAAGGGGTTCGGTAGTGCACCATTTTCGTGGCACCGCTGCTTGACTCCGCTTTCGCTCTGGGGCGAAATCTCACGCTGCGCGGCCCATGTGACAAATTCATCACGTTTCGGATCCCCGGAACGTGCCATGTACCGCAGTGGACAGTACTTTCCAAGTCTTGTTGTGTTGGCGGCGCGAGGTTACCTTCTGGCATGCAACTCAAACGCGCGAGTTGCTTAGTTCACCGTTCGGAGCGACGGTGCGAGTCCGGAGATGAATGGATTTTCTCAACCCGTTGTTTTGAGAGTTGCGGGTGTGCTCCTCCTGCAACTGGCCGTGGTCACCTTCGCTCAGGAAACCGTGCCGTCAGCAACTTCGGCCGCTGGATCCTCTGCTTCGCCGAACGGCAAGGTCGTGGCGGCGGAGAGCTCGCAGAGCCAGGACCGGTCCGGCACCAGTGTTTCTACCAACGGAGCGACCACACAACCCGGGAAAGCGGGTGGCACGGGAGATCCTGCATTCGGAGGGGAACGCCACCCGCTTTACCGGCTAACGAAATCGGATACGGTCGATGTGAGCTTCACATTCTCTCCCGACTTCAATCAGACCTTGACGGTACAACCGGATGGCTTCGTTGCGCTGAAGGGCGCGGCGACACTTTTCGCGGAAGGTCTTACGGTTCCTCAGATGGAACAGGCTGTTGCCGACGCCTACCGTGGCTTTCTGCACGATCCGGAAGTCACGGTGATCCTGAAGGACTTTGATAAGCCCTATTTTCTCGCCTCGGGTGAGGTGGCGCGGCCCGGCAAGTACGAGCTCCGCGGCGACCTGACGGTCAATGAAGCCGTTGCGATTGCCGGTGGCTTCACGCAGCAAGCGCGTCACTCGCAGGTCGTTCTGTTCCGGCGAATTTCCGCATCCGTGGCCGAAGCCCATGTCGTGGATATGAAGAAGATGCTGGAGGCTCGCGATCTCCACGAGGACCTTCATCTTCAGGCCGGCGACTTTATTTATGTGCCGCAGAGCAGGATTTCCAAGATCCGCAAGTATGTTCCAACCAACGCCATGAGTTGGTACATGAACCCGCTGCAGTTCTGACGGACTTAGAAAAAATGATACGAAAGGAGCGGCATTTTCCGATTGCGCCACGAAGTCCAGCGAGTCTGCACCGGACTCGCTTGCGGTGATCGTCATGCTGTGAGTTTCATGTCCACCGAATTGATGACCCGACATACCCGCCCAGGGCTTTCCCCGACGCCGCGTGAACTTGCGGCCACGCTGTTCCGGCGCCCGCGGCTCGTCGCAGTTGCTTTTGGGTTTGTATTAGTGGCAGCGATGCTACTCGTTTTCCTTTCGGCACGCTATGAATCTCACTTCATGGTTCTGTTGCGCAGGGGCCGCTATGACCCGGTCGTCTCTTCCCAACCCCCCAGCCCCATGGATTTCTCGCGTCCCGACATCACCGAGGAAGAGTTGAATTCCGAAGTCGAATTGCTGCGGGATGAGGATCTTTTGAAGCAAGTCGTGACCGTAGCCGGGATCATTCCTTCGGATCTACCGGCCTCCGAACGTCCAGCCGAGGTCGAACATGCGGTTCGCAAACTGTCACGCCGCCTGAATGTGGAGGCGCTGAAAAAGTCGAACCTGATCCAAGTCACTTATAAGGACACCAGCCCGCAGCGCGCCGCGCTCATCCTGGCAACACTTTCTACTCTGTATGTGCAAAGGCATGCGAATCTGCAGCGTCCGCCGGGTGAGATCCAGTTTTTCGAGCAGCAAACCGCGGCCTACGCAAAGAAACTGCAGCAGTCCGAAGCCGAACTCGATCGCTTTACGCGCGACCGGGGCGTGGCCTCGGCTGCGCTGGAACGCGATATAGCGCTGCAGAAATTGGGCGAAGCGGACGCGGCCTGCCGCCAGATCGATCAGGATCGCGTCGAAACCGAGCGTCGTATTGCCTCGCTGCAGGAACAGCTAAAGTCGTTTCCCACGCGCTCCGTGACACTCAAGCGCTGGGCCGATAACCCGGAAGCCCTCGAAAAGATGAAAACGCACCTGCTGGAGCTTCAACTCAAACACACCGAATTTCTCAGCCGCTACGAACCCTCCTACCGACTGGTGCAGGAGGTGGAAAAAGAGATTGCAGACACGAATGCATCGATTGCCGCCGAAGCCCTCACTCCCGTTCGCGATGAAACGACCGACAAGGATCCCAATTATGAGTGGGCACGCATGGAACTGGAGAAGGCGCAGGTGCAGTGGGAGGGATTGCGGGCGCGCCAGTCAGACGCGGCCGCTCAAGTCGCGGCGTTGCGCTCGTTCGCGGAACAGAGGCAATCCGATTCTCTCGATCAACAGGATCTAATCCGCGCCGCCAAGGCAGAGGAAGATAATTTCTTGCTATACCTTCACAAGCGCGAGGAAGCGCGCATTGGCGATGCGCTCGATGAACGCCGCATCCTGAACGTCGCCATTGTGGAACCGCCGGTGCCGCCGGCGCTGCCTCAGCACAACATTCTTCTTTATTTCTTGCTCTCCTTCTCCCTGGCGATGGTTTTCAGCCTGGCCGTCGCCTTTACGACCGAGTATTTCGACCCCACGATTCGCACTCCCGATGAAGCGCATGGCCTGCTGGAGGTTCCGGTTCTGGCATGGCTGCCGGCGCATGAGCCCCGAGTCGTACGTCCTTTTATTTCTCGCAACGGGCCGTCGAAGGTGGTGATCCGGTGAGCACGGTTCGAGACCTCTTTGTCGAAACGCCGCACATTGTGGCGCCTCTGCGCGAGGCTGCGGATCGGGAGCAGATCCGTTACAGCACAGTTGCCACGACTTCGGTTCGCGAAGACCAGATCCAGGCGCTGGTGCAGCAACTGTTCTTCGGCAACCAGTCGTCGCCGGTGCGCCACGTTGGATTCGCTCCGGTCGAAGCATCCACCGCGACCGCCGAGCTGTGTCTGGAGGTTGCCAAGGTGTTGGCCGAAGAAGACCAGTACGACATCGGTTTGATCGATGCTCACTCCGATACCGTCCCCCTGCAAACCCACTTGCAGGTAGAGCCTCCGAACCTGCCGTTGACGACTTGGCCGATGGGGCCGCGCTTGTGGTTGGTTCCGCGCCAGAGCTGGTTGGCGGATTCTCGCGGGCGGAGGATCACGGATCAGAATTTGTTGCGGCTCCGCGAGCTTACAGCGCAGTTTGATTTTTCGATTCTTTGGTGTGCTCCGGTGTCGTGGCTCACGGCGAGCATCGGGCAATCCTGCGACGGAATGGTTCTAGTGCTGAGTGCCAACAAGACCAGATGCCTGGTCGCAGCCCGCATCAAGGAGCAGTTCCGCAAGGCGCAGGTCCGTCTACTCGGTACCGTGCTCGCGGAACGCCGTTTTCCCGTGCCGCAAGGCCTGTACCAGAATCTGTGAATTCCATGGGTGAGTTGACCACAAATCGGCTTTGGGATGGCGGTCCACACGATCTGCCCTCACCCTACGCCCGCATGATTCCTGGTGTGGCTACGACAGGTCGATTTAGGGCGCGGCTATCAACGCCGACGCCGACGGCTACCGTCGCGGCGTCACCTTCCGCCAACGTGACTGGCAAAACTGCCATGCGACGGAAGGCCAAGCCGATGTCCATTGAGCAACTCCTTCCGCACCCCATTGCCGATCGATGTGTGCTTTTCCAAAGGGTAGCGGCCGATTTGTTGGTTTTGGGCATCGCGTGTTGCGCCTCGTCATTGGTCTCTTCAGCCTGGGGCTTGCGTTGGTTCAACATACCTATTTTTGCTGTTTTGGTGACGCTGTTCGGTTTTTCAGAAGGCCTCTACCAATACGCCGGGGATCCTTATCCAGCGGGGGTCGTCGCCATCCTAATGAGATCGACCTTGTTTGCCGCCGCACTCGTTTTCGTATCGGCATGGGACGGCATGCGGCCGCTCGCGGCCCTCACGATCTTTGCCAGCAGCCTGGTCGGGCTCATTCTGTGGCGCAAACTACGGCACTTTGCATGGGAACGGCGACGGTGCGAAAGCGAATCGCGGAGGATCTTGATCGTTGGCGGTGGTGCGGTGGCTCGATCGCTCGCGTCCGTGCTGCAGAAGGATCCCGCGCACTCCACGACTGTCTGCGGCTTTGTGGACGACACCTTGCCGCTTTCTCCGCGGGTGCTGGGGCGCGTTGCAGACTTGGATTGGCTGGCTCGCGCTCAGTTCATCGACGAGGTGATTCTCGCGGTTCCCGGCCAGCCCGCGCTGGTGCGGGAGGCTGCCGAGGTTGCCTACCGTAATCGCCTGGACATCCGCGCCGTTCCGGATTTGCCGCCGGGCCCGTGGCTCGACGGGAACGTCGAGCGTATTGGGGAGATTCCGATCGTGACACTTCATCGCGAGGCCCTTCCGGGCGCAGCCCTGCTGCTGAAGCGATTGCTAGATGTCGTCGGCGCTGCCCTGGGTCTGGTGTTGGCCAGTCCTCTCATGGCGATCGTGGCCCTGCTCATCCGCTTGGATTCTCCCGGCCCGGTTGTCTACTCCGCGGAACGAACTGGCGCTAAGGGCTGCCGGTTCCGCTGTTTCAAGTTCCGTTCGATGGTGACCAACGCGGAACATCTGAAGGAAGAGTTGCTGCATCGCAACCAGCGGCAAGGTCCAATTTTCAAAATTGACAACGACCCGAGAATCACCCGCATCGGCCGATGGATTCGGCGTTACAGCTTAGACGAGTTACCACAGCTCTGGAATGTGCTGCGGGGAGAGATGAGCCTGGTGGGACCGCGTCCGCATCCCGTCGATGAAGTGAACCGGTACGAACTTCAGCACTACCGGCGTCTTGACGTCAAACCGGGAATTACCGGCCTCTGGCAGATCACGGCCCGCGGTTGTCCGTCATTCGAACTCAACATGCACCTCGATCTCACCTACATCGAGACATGGACTCTCCGTCTGGATCTGCTCATCCTCGCGCGCACTTTACGCGTGTTGTTTGTGCCGGAAGGGGCCTGACACTCGCCATGAGCAGCGGCGCTCTAACCTGGGATCGTGACGGCACGCGGCTTTGGCGCGTAGCCGCGATGCTGCTCCGCCCGCTGTCGTTGGGATTGGCCTTTCCCTCGCTTCTTTATGTGGCGGCAATGACTGTTTTTCTGTTTCGTCCGCCGGACCTTTTTTCTTTCTATGCCGACCGGTTCGCCTTTGCCGTCCTGGCCTTTTTCGTCGTTCTCCGGACTCTGGCGCTCGGCGAGAGGATACCGTTCTTTGCCGGGCTCAGTATTCCCATGTTGGCGCTCATGGCGATGGCGATGTTCCGCGCGCTGCGGGAGCCATTTGACGCACAAATCTGGAGCATCATTGCAGGCAAGTACATCGTCCCTTTTGCGTTGTTTCACTTCGCGGTCCTCGTTTTTCGAGGAGAGGATCAAAGAAGGCATTTCGCGGTCTTCGCCGCAGTGGCGCTCGCCTACCTGTCGTTTGTTTCCGTAGCCTTCCTTTTGGATGCCCGCTCGTTGATCTTTCCACGCTTCATTCTTGACGAAAGCATTGGCTTTCACCCCGACCGCGCTCGGGGGCCGTTTCTACAAGCGGTAGCAAATGGCGTTTCCTTGAACCTGCTGGGAATTCTTGTCCTCGCGCTGCCGCTGAAACGCAAAATTGTTCCGGTGCTGCTATGGCTGGTTCTGCCGCTGGCGATTCTAGCGACAATGACGCGGGCGGTGTGGATCGCCTTCGCCGCGTCAGCCGTTGTTGTTGGACTCCGCCTGATCAAACGCCGGCTGCAAGCGGTTTGCATTCTTTTGGCGCTCGCGGGTTTTCTAGCGGTTGCGGGCCTGCTGGTTGCACTGACGATTGGCTTCGGCGCGAACGCTTTGAAAACTGCCCTGGGAGATCGCACCGCGGAACGCGGGCCCGTCGACGCGCGCCTTGCCGTGTATGACGCCGGCTGGGCGATGTTCCAGGAACGGCCCTTCACCGGATGGCCTGCCGGCGGAATGTATGCCGAGTTGGCCCGCCGCATGGAGGGTTATCATCTTCGCACCTTCTACGTGCATAACACGTACCTGGCTTTGCTCGTCGAGTTTGGAGTGCCGGGGTTGGCCCTGTATGCCACGCTTTTCTTCAACCTCTTCCGCTTGGGCTGGCACGGTCCCCCCGGAGAGCGCGGAACGGTAGCATCCTTGCGTAAAGTCTGGCCGATCCTGCTCAGCGTTTATCTCTTCAATGCTTTCTTTGTCGACATGGCCTACCAGTTTGTTATTGGACTTCTGTTCACGATCGCCGGAATGTTGTGTGCCTCCGAGGTGTCGAACGCATGACCGCCGTCGCCTACATTGCCAATGAGTTTCCTTCTCCGCTCGAACCGTACGTGATGGATGAAATCGCGGAATTGCGCCGCCGCGGGACGCGAGTCGTCTGCTGCAGCGGCAAACGCGTTTCACCAGGCGACCTCAGCCTGTCGGAGCGCGCTTATTGGAAGGAGACGCTCTACTTCGAGCCGCTCTCGGACGCTGAACTCATGCGCGCCGCGCGGCGGCTGGCTTCCAGCCGGAACAGCCTCTGGCCGCTCTTGCGCCCCCTGCTATGGGAGCGCGGCGCTTCACCGGCACTCCGTATCCGCGCACTGGGCCACACGCTGATGGGCGCGGCGCTCGCCGAACAGCTGGCGGCCCTCAATGTGGAACATATCCACGCTCATCATGGATACTTTGCATCATGGATGGCATTAACAGCTGCGCAATTGCTGGGGATCGGCTTCAGTTTTACGCTGCACGGGTCCGATCTGCTGCGACGCGCTGACCTTCTCGCGGCCAAACTGAGCGCGTGTCAGTTTTGCGTCACGATTTCCGACTTCAACCGCCGTCATATCCTTAACAACTATCCGTCCACGCCTACGAAGAAAGTCGTGGTGCAGCGCCTCGGAGTGGACCGCGTATTCTCCTGGCCGGCTGTTCCAGCCACCGGTTCGAATCACCGTCGCTATTGTCTACTCGCAGTGGGCCGCCTTGATGCCGTGAAGAACTATCGCTTCCTCATCCAGGCCTGTGCCGCACTGCGCGACCAGGGTTTCGACTTCAGTTGCTGGATCGCGGGCGAAGGGCCGGAGCGCACCGTTCTGGAAAGCCAGATTACAAACCTGGGCCTTAGCGGCCGCGTTTACCTGATCGGTCACGTTCCGCGCGCCGACCTGTTCGCCTATTACCGGCACTCCGACCTCGTGGTGATGACCAGCGAGAGCGAAGGTATTCCCGTTGTCTTGATGGAGGCCATGGCTCATGGAAGGCTTGTTCTGGCTCCTGCAATTACCGGGATTCCGGAACTGGTGGACCATCAACGCAACGGATTTCTCTATGGCCCCGGGTCTTTGCCCGATTTTGTGAGCGCCGTCCGTTGGATTGAGGCCAATCGCGCATCCCTTGAGGGGATCCAGCGCGCGGCGGCCGCGAGTGTCGCGACTTCCTACAATCGCCAGCGAAATGTGCGCAATTTTGCGGATCAATTCCTGGCACGCGTTTCCGAATCGGACGGTGAGTATGCGAATCCTGTATTGCAACAAGTACGACTATCCGTTTAGCGGCACAGAAGCTTACCTCTTCGACCTCATTCATCAGATGGATGAGCGCGGTCACGAAACCGCGCTGTTCAGCATGGACCACGGTCGAGATGCGGCCTTCACAGGGCGCAGTTACAGAATTCCCTATGTCGACTTTAAGAACCCCAACGCTGGCGTGCTGAAAAAGTTGAAAATGGCAGCGCACGCCATTTACTCACCGTCGGCCCGGCGCGCCATGCGCGACTGCCTCGCAGACTTTTCCCCCGATGTCGCACATGTTCGCGGTATCTATCACCATTTGTCGCCGTCGATTCTTTGGGAACTGAAGCAGCAAGGCGTCCCCGTGATTTATCACTTGAACGATTTCAAAGTCCTGTGTCCGACTTACAATTCGGTTGCGGATGGGCATCCCTGCGAACTCTGTAATCGAGGTGCTTTCCAGAATGTCGTTACAAGGGGTTGCTACGGCGGGCCGCGTTCCAGTGCTGTTGTTCTTGCCGCAGAGGCCTATTTTCACAAGTGGTTGCGAACTTACGAAAGCTGCGTCGATATGTTCCTGGCCCCGAGCGACTTCGTACGCGCCAAGCTGATCGATGCCGGGTTCCCCGGGGAACGCATCCAAGTCCTGCCCCATTTCCAGGCTCTGCCGGCAGATGATGACCTTGTCGTCGATGAAGGATACCTGCTCTACTTCGGGCGACTGTCTCCCGAGAAAGGCGTCTATGAACTCTTACGCGCCATGGCACGGTTGCCGCACATTCCTCTGGTCATCGCAGGAGACGGTCCCGAGCGTGCACGCCTCGAGTCTCTGGCAAGAGAGCTGAACCTGCAACAGGTTCTCTTCGCGGGCATGGTGCATGGCGAGAAACTTCAGAAACTGATCGCCGGTTGCAGTTTTTCTGTGTTTCCATCGCACGCCTACGAAACGCTGGGGAAATCCATCCTGGAGTCCTATGCGTGGGGCCGTCCCGTCATCGCCAGCGATCTAGGATCCCGCCGCGAACTTGTGCAACATGGTGTTACCGGGCTTCTCTATTCCGACGGAGACCGCGATCAACTCGCGCACTCGATCGGATTCCTGTTTGACCGTCCCGACCTGATCGAGAAAATGGGCGCCGCAGCTCGCGGCCGGGTGCAGGCGAATCACAACCCTGATCGGCACATGGAGAAGTTACTCGACCTTTATGGCCGGCTGACCTCGGCCCAGAAAGCCCGCTCCTTCCCGGATCAACGGGCGCACCGGGTCGCACGGCGCAGTGTCCGCGTCGCCTTTATAGGGGGTCGCGGCGTAGTCTCGAAGTATAGCGGGATTGAATCGTATTACGAGCAGGCAGGCAGCGAGCTGGCCCGTTTGGGACACGAGGTGACGGTGTATTGTCGCTCTTATTTCACTCCTCCTTTGAGCACGCACAATGGCATGCGCGTGCTGCGGTTGCCCACCATCCGCTCCAAGCATCTCGATACTTTCATACACACACTGCTAAGCACTGTGCACGCCATGGTGTCAGACTACGATGTGGTTCATTACCACTGCCTGGGGCCAGCTCTGTTTTCTTTTCTCCCGCACCTTGCGGGGAAAAAGACGGTTGTTACCGTTCAAGGCCTTGACTGGCAGCGCGGCAAGTGGGGAAGAATCGCATCGCGCGTGCTGAAGTGGGGCGAGGCAGCCGCGGTTTCCTCTCCCGATGCAACCATGGTGGTCTCGCGCACACTGCAGCAGCACTATCGTCAACGCTACGACCGTGACACTTTCTACATTCCTAACGGAGCGACGGTGACCCACCCAGCTCTGCCGCGCCAATTAGACGCGTGGGATCTTCGGCCCGACAAGTACGTCTTGTTCCTCGGCAGGTTTTCGCCGGAAAAGAACTGCCATCTTCTGATTGATGCCTTCGAAAATGTGAAGACCGACATGAAACTGGTGCTCGCCGGCGGGTCGAGCCACTCCGATGCTTACGTGAACAGCTTGCGCCGCCACGAATCGGAGCGGATCCGGTTCCTCCCCTGGGTCTCGGGACGCGATCTCGAAGAGCTTCTCTGCAATGCCGCTCTGCTTGTGCTGCCGTCGGAACTGGAAGGTTTGTCTCTGGCGCTTCTTGACGCCATGGCGGCCGGCGTTTGCGTGCTGGCCAGTGACATTCCAGAAAATAAGGAAGTCGTCGAAGATGCGGGCTTCACTTTCCACCGGGGCGATCAGGCAGATCTGGAACTGATGCTCGAGTTGCTGATTCGTAATCCGGCGCTCCGCCGCCAGGCCACAATTCGAGAACGTGAGCGGATCCAGGGCGAGTATCGCTGGCCAGCGATCGCGCGCTCCATCGAGGCGGTGTATTACAACGTTCTGGGGTGGAGCGAGTGTGTGCCGACGCAGCACGCTCCGGAGCCCGAAATTTCGTCAGCTCCCCTGAGCAGGGCCCCTGTCGTCTGATGGTGAGCGTTTGCCACGTTGTCGGTCGCCCGGGTGGAAAATGATCCGCCTCCAGCGTGCCATAGATTGCCATTGAACCGATTGAATACAATCAGGTTCTGCCCCTGGCGAATGTGCCGGGAGGTTGTATGGACTGTCACATCCTCACGGTCCTCTGAGCGCTTCCCAACACACTGCAAACAGACTGGCAGTGAGCCACATCACAGACACGCCGTCGCTCTATCGGATAGAAATCTAAGAGCATCCTAAAAGATCTTTGGCGGTGGGATCCGAGTGTGGATTCATTCGCAAGTCTTTTTGGAACATTCGAAGCCGTATCCGCGAGCTGGGTGATGACAACGTTGTTTGCGCGGATTCTGGCTTTCTGCCGAAGTTTTTTCCGGCACGAGTTCCCTGGACCGTCGTGGATTAGCAAAAAGAACCGGATTCTTAGAAGAATTTATAAGGAGAAATGAAAATGCTAGCAGTAGGCGAACAATTTCCCTCGTACTCGCTGACGGCTACCGTCAGCACTGACAACAGCGATAAAGCATTCAAAACGATTACTGACCAGGACTACGCCGGCAAGTGGAAGGTATATTTTTTCTGGCCCAAGGATTTTACCTTCGTCTGCCCCACAGAAATCGCGGCCTTCGGCAAGCTGAACAAGGAATTCCTGGATCGCGACGCGCAGATCCTTGGCGGCAGCACCGATTCCGAATTCGTTCATCGCGCCTGGCGCGTTCACCACGACGACCTGCGCGATCTGCCTTTCCCCATGCTGTCTGACATCAAGCGCGATCTCTGCGAAATGCTTGGAATCCTCGATCCCAAGGCTGGCGTCGCGCAGCGTGCAACTTTTGTCGTCGATCCCGAGGGCATCATCCGTTTTGTAATGGTGACCGACCTTTCCGTGGGGCGGAATCCGCAAGAAGTTCTGCGCGTGCTCGATGCGCTGCAGACCGATGAACTCTGCCCGTGCAACTGGAAAAAAGGCGAAGCGACACTCGTCGTGTAATTGGCAAAAGCTTGTCGTTCTGAGCGCAGCGAAGACCCGGCTCCCGGCGAAATGGGCGGTTCATCGCTTCGCTCGGACGACGTTGCACGAGCGTTGAGGTTCGTGCTCTCATTGCGAACCGGACTCCCAACGGTGAGTAAAACTATGAATCTGGCTGAACTTCTGGATGGCGTTCCCGCATACGCCAAGGATTTGAAACTGAATTTGTCGAGCCTGCTGCAGCAGCAAGAGTTGAACGAACAGCAGATCTGGGGAACGGTGGCTGTGTCCGCGATCGCATCGCGCAATCCCCAGGTGATTCAGGTGTTGGTCTCCGAAGCTGCGCTGCACCTTTCGCCCGCAGCCTTGGAAGCGGCCAAGAGCGCCGCTGCCATCATGGGAATGAATAACATCTATTACCGCTTCCAACATCTGGCCACGAATCTGAAGTATGCAACTCTGCCGGCGCGCCTGAGGATGAACGTGTTGCGGAACCACGGGATCGATCCCGTCGATTTCGAACTCTGGTGTCTGGCCGTGTCGGCGATCAACGGCTGCAGGCTCTGCGTCGATTCTCACGAGCAGGTCTTGCATGGCAAAGGCATGTCGGAGGAATCGGTGCTGGCGGCGGTGCGTCTGGCATCCGTGATTCATGGCTTGGCGACGGTTTTCGACATTGAAGCGGTCGCGCCCGGTCCCGCTGAACACGCCTGACCCGGATACCGCGTCGAAGGCGATCACGGTTTCGCGTCCGGCTTTGACTAAGATTAAAATCAGGAGGCGACCGCCCCGCTCAAGCTCTGTTTGGGTAGAGGCTAGGCGCTGCGCTCTAACCCAAGCATGCAAGATCTCATTCTTGTCACCGGCGGTGCCGGCTTCATCGGCTCAAACTTCGTTCTGCAATGGCTTGCCGTAGAGAGCGCGCGCGTCGTCAATCTCGACAAACTCACATATGCCGGCAACCTCAATAACCTGCGCACCGTCGCGGGCGATTCCCGCTATCGCTTCGAGCACGGAGACATTCTTGATCGCGAGCGATTGCGCGACTTGTTTCGGCGCGAACAACCGCGAGCCGTGGTTCACTTCGCCGCCGAGAGTCACGTCGATCGCTCCATCCACGGTCCCGACGATTTCGTCCGCACCAATGTCAACGGCACCTTCAACCTGCTTGAGGAGGTGCGGGCCTACTGGTCCGCGCTCCCGGAACTTGATCGCACTTCGTTCCGCTTCCTGCATGTTTCAACCGATGAGGTCTACGGATCGCTCGGCCCCGACGATGCGGCCTTCAGCGAGGCGACACCGTATGCTCCCAACAGCCCGTACTCCGCGTCCAAGGCGGCTTCCGATCATCTGGTCCGCGCTTACCGCCATACGTATGGCCTCCCCACGCTGACCACGAACTGCTCCAATAATTACGGCCCCTACCAGTTTCCAGAGAAGCTGATCCCGCTCATGATCCTGAACGCCTGCGCGGGTAAGCCGCTTCCGGTCTATGGAGATGGCAAGAATGTTCGCGACTGGCTTTATGTTGAGGATCATTGTCGCGCCATTCGCGCCGTCCTCGCTAAGGGCAGCGTCGGAGAGACTTATAACGTAGGCGGGCGCAGCGAAAAGAAGAACCTGGAGATCATCGGCAACGTCTGCCATCTGCTGGATCAGTTGCGGCCGAACGATCCTGTCGTGCCCCATGAGAAGCTGGTGACGTTCGTCCAAGATCGTCCGGGCCACGATCGCCGCTACGCCATGGACACCCGCAAGATCGAGCGCGAATTGAACTGGCGTCCAGTCGAAACATTTGAAAGTGGTATTCGAAAGACCGTGCTCTGGTATCTTGAACACGAAGACTGGGTCCGCGATGTCACCAGCGGCAGCTATCGCCAATGGATGACGAAGCAATACGCGACCGAGCGTTGACGCCCAGAGCTGGGATGTACAACTGACATAGAGCAAGTAGAGTTGGATGAAGTTTGGGCGCCTTCGCGCTCCCCGTGTACCCCGTAGTTCTATGTTTTCGCCACTACCGAATCGACAATAGACGAGACTCGAAATGGCCAAAGAAGCAAACGCGAATTACAAGGGCATCATTCTCGCGGGAGGATCGGGCACACGCCTCTATCCCGTCACCCGCGTGCTGCCGAAGAGCCTGCTGCCCGTCTACAACAAGCCGATGGTGTACTACCCGCTCTCCACGCTGATGCTGGCCGGTATCCGCGATATTCTGCTGATTTCTACGCCCGAGGATCTGCATCGCTTTCAACATTTGCTGGGCGATGGATCGCGGTTCGGGGTGCAATTCCAATATTTAGAGCAACCGAAGCCGGAAGGCATCGCGCAGGCGTTCCTGCTCGGCAAGGAGTTTATAGGCGCCAGCGCTTGCGCGCTCGTGCTTGGCGACAATATTTTTTACGGACACGACCTGGTCAAGGAACTGCGCGCGGCTGCGGGTCAACCGGAGGGCGCCCGAGTCTTCGCCTATCCCGTCAACGACCCCGAGCGATACGGCGTCGTCGAATTCGATGCCCACGGCAAAGCGCTCAGCATTGAAGAAAAGCCAAAACAGGCGAAATCCCGCTATGCCGTTACCGGGCTCTATTTTTACGATCGTCAGGTGGTCGAAATCGCCGCCAGTCTCAAGCCTTCCGCTCGCGGCGAACTTGAAATCACCGATGTCAACCGCGTGTATCTCGAGCGCGACCAACTGAATGTCTGCGTGATGGGACGGGGAACGGCGTGGCTAGATACGGGCACGCACGAAGCCTTGATGGAAGCCTCGTTATTTATTCAGACCCTGGAGAAACGCCAGGGCCTGATGGTCGCCTGTCCCGAAGAAATTGCCTATCGCTCGGGATACATCACGGCCGCGCAACTGGAAGCGTTGGCTCAGCCCATGCGCAACAATGGCTATGGCGCATATCTATTGCAATTGTTGCGCGAGCGCATCTTCTAATCGATGAAAGTATTTCGATGAAAACGATCCCTACCAGCCTTCCCGGACTTCTGCTTCTCGAACCGCGCGTATTCGGCGATGATCGCGGATTTTTTCTGGAAAGCTACAACCAGCGCACCTTTGCGGGCCTCGGCATTAGTGAGGCGTTCGTGCAGGACAATCATTCTTTTTCCGAAAAGAACGTCATTCGCGGATTGCACTACCAGATTCGCCAGCCCCAGGGCAAACTCGTTCGCGCGATCACCGGCGAGATTCTCGATGTTGCGGTCGACCTGCGGCGCAGCTCTCCGACCTTCGGGAAATATGAAGCCGTCAAACTTTCCGGTGAGAACAAACGCATGCTGTGGCTTCCGCGCGGCTTTGCTCACGGCTTCCGCGTGGTCTCGGAAACGGCTCACGTCCTCTATAAAACGACGGATTTTTACGCGCCCGAGCACGAACGCACAGTGGTCTGGAACGATCCTGCGCTGAAGATTGATTGGCAACTGGGGGGAGCGCAAAATTCTCACCGATCATCTCGGCAAAAGACCAGATGGGCGTGGTTTTCGAGCGGGCGGAAGCATTCGACTAAGCTCTGCCAAGTCCGGGGCGGACTGCGGGCACGGTTCGCAGTCGAGACATTCGAACCGGGCCGCGCTTTTCCAGCTCATCCCAGGATCTTTGCCACTGCCACCAGGCCAGACCGGCCAGCACCAAGATGCCCGTGATCAGCACAACGATTTCGCGGCGCCCGATCCGGATTCTGCGCCATCGCTGGACCGCGGGTTTGGCAGCAACCACCGGGGCTTCCGCATCCGTAATTCCCGGCTCTTGGTTTGATTCCAGGGCCGGGGCCGAGCGATCCACCCAGTAGCGAATCATTTCCCGGTGCTCGACCGACAACCCAACAAATTCCAGTCCGCAGCGCAGTTGCGATTCGTGCCGGACCAAAGCGCGCGCGAGTACCGGAACGCCAACATCGGGAAGCCGCAATTCAATTGCGACCTGTTGTCCCGTGGCGAGTTCTCCTGCCACGACCGCGCCCACGCCACTCTCACTGATGTCCGTGCAGCGGCCGGGGAGACTTTCCGGAACGCCGGAACGCAATGCGATCAAGTCCAGGGGAACGTTGAGGGGACGACGCGAGTAAACGCGCCGCTGCACCTTTTCAAACGCCATCGATGAAGCTGCACTCGTCAGACTGCCTCCGCAGGGTCGAATATTGCTGGCAATGCGGCCGAAAATCCCTCGGCTGCAGTCAATCGCCTTGAGTCCATAACAGACGCGGCCCCAAAAATGTTTCCTTCGAGTATATCGAAAACACCGAGAGGACTTTTATCAGATCTGGTGCCGGCGACTCGTTTTTTTCTGAGCCGGCGCGACCCGAGTTCTTCCGCAGTTTGCTAGTCCATGTCCCGCCAGTTCGCCCCAACTCCGATCTCCACGCGCAGCGGAACCGCGAGTTGATGCGCATTTTCCATGTGCTCACGGACCAGCGGCTTCACGGTATCCACTTCGCACTCGGGCACTTCGAACACGAGTTCATCATGCACCTGCAGGGTCATGCGCGACTTCAGCCCACGCTCCCGAATGTCTTTGTCGATGCGGATCATCGCCAGCTTGATGAGATCGGCCGCCGTTCCCTGGAGAGGAGTATTGACCGCCGTGCGCTCTGCAAATCCGCGCTGGGTGGCGTTTTTGCTGTTGATGTCGGGGATCGGCCGGATGCGTCCAAACAGCGTCCTCACTTTTTGATCGCGCCGCGTCTGCTCGATCGTGGCATCAATGAACGTCCGCACGCCCGCGTATTTCTCGAAATACGCGTCGATAAATTTGCGCGCTTCTCCTGGCTCAATGCCCAACTGCTGAGAAAGACCAAACGCCGACAAGCCGTAGACAATTCCGAAGTTGACCACCTTGGCCGCGCGCCGATGCTCGGCAGTTACCATTAGCGGCGGCACGCCGAACACCTGCGAAGCCGTCAAAGTGTGAATGTCGTCGCCGCGGCGAAATGCCTCCACCAGCAACTTGTCTTTGGAATAGTGCGCCAGCAGCCGCAATTCGATCTGCGAATAATCCGCCGCCAGCAGCACATGCCCAGGCTCGGCAATGAAGGCCGCGCGAATCTCTCGGCCCAGTTCCGTGCGGATGGGAATATTCTGCAGGTTGGGATTCGCCGACGAAAGCCTCCCCGTCGCGGTTCCCGTCTGCCCAAACGTCGTGTGCACGCGGCCACTCTCGCGGCGGATCAACACCGGCAGCGCATCGACATACGTCGACTTCAACTTTGTCAGTTGCCGGTACTCCAGCACCAACCGGGGAACTTCGTGCTCTGCCGCCAATCCTTCCAGCACATCGACCGCCGTCGATATTTTCTTCCCCTTGCCATATTTGACCGGCATGGGCAGCGCCAGCTTATTGAACAGCACATCGCCCAACTGCTTCGGCGAATTGATGTTGAACTCGACGCCGCAACGCTCGTAAATATCCCGCGCTTTGACGGCGGCCTCGCGCTGCAACTTTCCCGACATTTGTTCCAGCGCGGCCAGATCGATCTTGACTCCCGCATCTTCCATGCGGGCCAGCACCGGAACCAGCGGCGCATCGATCTGGTCGTACACAGCGGTCAGCCCTTGATCTTCGATTTCCTTGCGGAGCGCCGCCGCCAGCCTGCCCGTCACATCGGCGGCCTCGGCCAGGTTGCCGCTCAATTTCAAATTGAACCGGCGCAGCGCAACTTCGGCCAATCCGTGCGAAGAGTACGTCGGATCGAGCAGGTAGGAATAGAGCATGGGATCGTGCCACACTCCGGCAACCGCAATGGGGAACGCCGGAAAGTATTCCGAGAGATGATGGAGCGCAAACTTGAGATCGTGAATCGTCTTGGGAACAGTGGCGTCCTCGAGCGTTTGCTTCACGCGATCCGCGAGAGGTTTGTCTTCCAGCAAAACAGTCGCTCCGGTTCCCGGAACGTTCGAAACCGCAATGCGCTTTGCAACTTCGGATTGAGGCTCGATCGCATCGGGCAGCTGCAACGCCAGAAATTCAGACTGTGCCGGCTGCGGCTCTTCTTCTTCCTCCTCGAGACTCTCTTCATGCCCCGCGGGAATCGCAAGCGCCAGCGGCGCGTCTTTGCCCAAAAGTTTTACGTATTCGTCGAATTCACCTTTAGTTATGATCTCTCGGTAATCTCCCTCCTTCACTTCCACTACGGGGAGCAGTTCTTTTAACAGGGAGGTGAATTCAAGCTCGGCGAACAACGCGCGCAGCGATTCCGCGTCCGGTTCGCCCGCCTTCATCGCGGCAACGTCGAACTCGACTGCCACTTCGGTATCAATCGTCACCAGTTGCTTGCTGTACAAAATGTTGTCGCGGTTGTTCTGCAGCGATTCGCGGTACGTTTTCTTCTCGACTTCAGCCGCGCGCTCGAGAGCTTGTTCGACGCTTCCGAAGCGTTGAATCAAATCCACCGATCCCTTGTCGCCGATTCCGGGAGCGCCCGGAATGTTGTCGACCGAATCGCCACGCAACGCCATCACATCCACCACTCTCGACGGAGGTACGCCAAGGATTTCCTCGACTTTGGCCGGGTCGCAAATCAAATTGTCCTTGGGAGGATTCAAGACCCAGACTTTGTCGTTCACCAGTTGCAGCATGTCTTTATCGTTCGACACGACAAAGACGGGATACGATTCGGCCGCTGCTTTCTTTGCCAGCGTGCCAATTACATCGTCGGCTTCGTAACCTTCGAGCTGCAGGATCGGAATGCGATAGCCCTCCAGCGCACGCCGAATGTATGGAATCTGCTGCACCAGGTCGCCCGGCATCTCGGCGCGGTTCGCCTTGTAGCCGCCGTACTCTGCCTCTTTGAAGGTCTGCGTTTTGATGTCGAACTTGCGAATCGAGGTGATCGCCTCGGCCTGTTGATTGCGGATGGTGGGCGCGCCAACATCGAAGACGGCCGCCAGATACTCGGGCGAAAAATCGTCCCGCAGCTTGCGCAGCATGTTGACAAAGACGAAAATGGCGGCCGTCGGCACGCCGGTTTTCGTGGTCATCGGGCGCTGCCGCGCCATCGCGTGATAGGCGCGAAAGATGAAGGACATCGTGTCGATGAGAAAAATCCGGCCCTTTCCCTCAGACACTGCGGGTACTGGAAGCGCAACGTTCTGTTGCGGCGTCGATTTCTTTTTGGCAGGCAACGTGCCAAGTTTAGCAGCTCGCGAAGGCTCGACGACGGCAACCGTTGAACTCTCCGCGCAAGATTCCTTGAATCGCGTATGATATGGAGTTTTCCGCCGTGGACCGGCTGAGCGCGGAATCCTGAGTGTTGAATGCTGCCTTTTAAGCTCGTCTACAGCGACGACTATTATTTGCCGATCGGCTCGCACGTTTTTCCCGCCGAGAAATACAAGTGTATTCATGACCGGCTGCTGTCGAGCGGAGTCGCGTCGGCCTCCGACTTCGTGGCCCCGCGCCCGGCCAGTGATGAAGACATCCTGCTGGTGCACACTCCCAGCTATGTCCAGAAGTTGCGGACGGGCACGCTCAGCGCCCGCGAAGAGTTGGAACTCGAAGTCCCTTACTCGCCCGAGTTGGTGCGCGCCTTCTGGCTCGCCGCCGGAGGCTCGGTGCTGGCGGCCGACCATGCCTTGATCGACGGCGTGGCGATCAGCATCGGCGGAGGTTTTCATCATGCCTTCCCCGACCACGGGGAAGGCTTTTGCGTGATCAATGATGTGGCCGTGGCGATTCGTTGCATGCAGCGTGACGAAAAAATTCGCAAGGCCATGACCCTCGATTGCGACGTCCACCAGGGCAATGGCACGGCGGCAATTTTTTCCGGCGCACGCGTTGCCTATAATGCGCTCCCTTCCGCCTCTGCGTCGGTCATTAATCCTGCGGTGAATTCCGTGCGCCCCGGTCCGCCGGGCAATCGAACCAGCAGCGCCCACACCACGGATGTCTTCACCATCTCGCTGCACCAACTCAATAATTACCCGGCGTTCAAGCCGCCTTCGTCGCTGGACCTGAACCTGCCCGACGATATTGGCGATTCCGACTACCTCGCGTGCCTTGGCGATGCGCTCAGCATGGGCCTGGAAAAATTTGAGCCGGAACTGATCTGTTATCTCGCGGGAGCCGACCCTTATAAAGAAGATCAGCTCGGTGGATTGTCGTTAACCATCGAGGGATTGAAGCAGCGCGATGCGTTGGTATTTCAATTCGCCAGGAACCGCGGCATTCCTGTGATGGTCACGTACGCGGGCGGCTACGCCATGAAGCTCGAAGACACCATCACGATTCACTGCAACACGGTGATCGCGGCAAAAGAAGTGTATGGCGGAAAATAGCGTTGTAGTTTCCGCGGTGATCCCGCATCTCGAAAAGCGTGCGATGTGAGGCACCGTGGTCGTGCAAGGTTATACTCGACGCATGGACGTCAGTCCTTCGCAACTTGCGCACCGTGACCTCTACAACATTCTTATCAGCGCTGTGGCGCCGCGTCCGATTGCGTGGGTCTCGACCATCAGCGCCACCGGACAGCCCAACCTCGCGCCCTTTTCGTTTTTCAACGCCGTTTGTGCCAAGCCTCCGCTGCTGGCCTTCGCGTCGGGAATGCGCGCGCCGAAGAAATCCGAAGTGGGAACGCCCGCTGCCGAGCCTGCCGGGCAAGCAAAAGACACGCTGCGCAACATCCGCGAGACCAAAGAATTCGTCATCCATGTGGTCACCTTCGAACTGGCCGAAGCCATGAATCTGACCAGCGGCGATTATGACGCATCCATCAACGAATTCGATGTGGCGAAGCTCGCCTTTTTGCCTTCGAAAGTTGTGAAGCCACTGCGTGTGGCGCAGTCTCCCGTCAGCTTTGAGTGCAAGCTCTATCGGATTCTCGATTTCAATCCCGATCCCGAGGGAGGCAGCCTGGTGATCGGAGAAATCGTCTCGATCCACGTCGACGAGCAGTATCTGAAAGCAGGCCGCCTCGATCGGAACTCGCTCGACTTGATCGGACGCATGGGCGGCTTACAGTACACGCGGACCACGCAGCGGTTTGAGATGGTGCGCCGAAGGTGGAGTAAGTCGGGTAAACAATGACTGATGCTGGCTCATGGGCTGTTGAGGCTTAGAAAACTGCCTAGGTAGTTCGCTTCGCTCAGGATGGCACCGGGCGTTTTACGAACGACGAACAGCGAACGACTAACAACAGAACGACCAACCACCCCCATCCGCCCAGGCTGCTAAAATGATCCTTACGCTATGTTCGAGAATCTTCAGGAAAAACTGCAGCGCGCTTTCAAGTCACTTCGCGGACAGGCTGTCCTCACCGAAGAGAACATCTCCGAGGCGCTGAAACAGATTCGTCTGGCGCTGCTCGAGGCCGACGTCAACTTCAAAGTTGTTAAAGAACTCATCGATCGTATCCAAGCGAAAGCCGTGGGACAGGAAGTGCTGACCGCGCTTTCGCCCGGCGAGCAGGTGATCAAGATCGTCCGCGACGAACTAGTCGCGACTCTGGGCCAGGACACGGCGAAATTAAAATTCGCTTCGCAACCGCCGACGGTTGTGCTCATGGCGGGGCTGCAAGGTTCCGGCAAAACGACGACCTCGGGCAAGCTGGCCAACTGGCTGAAGAATGGCGGACATCGTCCGCTGCTTGTGTCGGTCGACGTGTATCGTCCCGCCGCGCGCGAGCAACTCAAAGTGGTCGCCGCAGCGATCAAGGCCAACCTCTATGAAGGCGAGGTCGGCGAAGCGAACACTGCGACCGTCGAGCGCCTCGCCAAAGAAGCTCGCCGCGAAGCGATCAATTCCGGCTGCGACGTGCTCATCGTCGACACTGCCGGACGTCTGCACATCGACGACCAGCTCATGGACGAGATGCAGTTGCTCAAGAGACTGCTCAATCCGCAGGAAATTCTGTTTGTCGCCGATTCCATGACCGGGCAGGACGCGGTCAACTCGGCCGACGAATTCCATAAGAAGCTCACGCTGACCGGCGTCGTTCTTACCAAGATGGATGGTGACGCTCGCGGCGGCGCAGCGCTTTCGATCCGCCAAGTCACGGGACAGCCGATCAAGTTCATCGGCATCGGGGAAAAATACGACGCGCTGGAGCCGTTTCATCCTGATCGCATCGTCTCCCGCATTCTCGGTATGGGCGACATTCTTTCGCTCATTGAAAAAGCCGAATCGCAGATCGACAAGAAGAAGGCGAACGAGCTTGCCTCCAAGATGCTTGCCGGCGACGGCTTTTCGCTTGAAGACTTCCGCGACCAGTTGCGACAGGTCCGCAAGATGGGATCGCTGCAAAGCCTCATGGGCATGTTGCCCTCGATCGGAGCGTTCTCCGGCATTCAGAAAGCCGCCGACAAGGTCGACGAAAAACAGATCAACCGCGTCGAGGCCATCATCAATTCGATGACCGGATACGAACGCAACCATCACGAATCGATCAACGGCAGCCGCCGCAAGCGCATCGCGCGCGGCTCGGGAACCAGCGTACAAGAGGTGAACAATCTGCTTCGCCAGTACGCCCAGATGAAAAAGATGTTCAAGCAGATGGGCAAGCCCAGTTTCGCGCGCCGCATGGCCGGGATGAAATTTCCGGGTATGTAGAAAATTAAGTTGCCAGTATCCAGTTGCCAGTATGTGCGCGCACATAAACGGCTCTGTCAACTGGCCACCGGCTACTGTCAACTGACCACTGGCAACTGTTTTTATGAAGTGGCGTTCTCTACAGGAATCTGGCTCCTACAACGACATGCGCCGGCTGCGTGAAATTTTCGCCGAGCGCAAAAACACGATTGCCAAGTATGTTCCGGCTGATGTGCAGGCGGTGCATGCCCGCGCGGTGGCGCACCTCAAGACGCTGGGGCTGGCGGAGAAGGCCCTCGACGCTTTCAAGGTTGGCGCAACCGCTCCCTCGTTTGAACTTTCCGACCACAATGGGAGACTGGTGTCCTCTTCAGATCTGTTGAGCCGAGGGCGACTCGTTCTCAACTTCATCCGCGGACGCTGGTGTCCATTCTGTGTTGGACAGATGGAGGCCATGTCCTATATTGCCGCAGAGATCGCGGCCGCCGGATCGTCCCTCGTCGCCGTCTCTCCGCAAAGCGAGAAGCAGGCTTTCTTCATGCACGACCAGCACAAGCTCGCCTTCGCGCTGCTGGTGGATATTCACAATCAGCTCGCCCATCAGTTCGGGCTGGCGTATCGAGTCTCCGACGAACAGCAGGGACTCTACCGGAGCACGTTCATCAATCTGCCGCACGTCAACGGCGACCCTAGTTGGGAGCTTCCGATTCCCGCGACCTTTGTGATCGACCGCGACGGCACCATCCTTTTCGCGTCCGCCAATGAGGACTACACCGACCGGCCTGAGCCGCTGGAGATTCTGTCGGTGGTCGAGTCATAGTCGATTCATCAGGCCGAGAACAGGTGGATCATCCGCGCCGTTCCGTGGTGTGTTCGTTACGGTTGTAATCTTGGCGCGCCCTCTTCCCGCGAGCACACTGAAGAGTTGCGTAAATTTGCCTTAGTTTTGGCCAGCGATAAGCTGAGTCTCAGCGGGCGAGACTAACCCTTTAGGGCGGTAATCAGTAGCGTGAAGCGAGTTACGAACCTGTTGCACTTGTTAGCCGGCCTTGCACTCCTGGCGATCGCGGCCTACGTCTTCCACGGATTGGCGCATGGCGGGAAAGTTTGGTGGCAGCAGGAATGGTCCAGGATGGCGCACACGGGGAGATCCGCGAAAGCCAGTTCGAGCGGCAAAGATGCGGTTCTGAGCCCTGCCAGCACCAAGGTATATGGGGTTCTGGCTCAGCAGGACGAGGCGGCGAGTGGGGATGACGGTGCAGGGGCGCCGAGCAGCGGTAGTCCTTCGGTACTCGATCACGTCAACGCAACCGACAGCGGCGCCTCCAATCACTTTCTCCATCGGCGCTTCCCGGTAGAGACTTGTCAAATCTTTACGTTCGAAGTTCCAGCGCGCGCGATTCATCCGGAATTGCGGGGGACATTTCGGGCCGTCGTAGCTGGGCGGAATCCGGATGGAGCGGCCTCGGTGGAACTGCTGCTTTTCAATGAGGATGAGTTCTCCCGCTTCGTCAGCAACCGTCCGGTACCCACCGAGTTCAGGTTGAATCCATCGGGCCGAGGCGCGATTCACTGGGGCCTCAAAGCGAACCTGGACAGTCCACAGAAATACTATCTCGTGTTCCGCAATGCCTCGGAAGGACAAGGGCCGAGTATTGTGGATGCTGACTTCACCCTCAGCCCGGAGTGATCGCGCCAGCGGCGGGGGATAGGCGAATGTTTCACGTGAAACACTATGCATATAAGTCTGTTAGTATAGCCATGTACGTACAATACAATTCAAATGAAACAAGGACAACGAGTTACGAAGCGAGTGAAAGCGTCGCGAAAAGTGACGAAAATCGAAGCGTCGGCGTGGTCGCGGAGGAGTCCGCGGTACCTGCCGGACGATTGGGCTGGCATGTACAAGCCAGTGAAAAAGCCGGTGACGCTGCGGCTGGACGCCGATGTGCTGGCGTGGTTTCAACGGGGAGGGCGGGGGTACCAGACGCGAATCAACCAGGCTCTGCGGAAGGTCGTGGCGGAGGAGAGGAAGAAAGCGCGGGTGTGACAGGCATGTTCCGGCGAGAATCTCAGAATTGGTGCAGTGGCACCGGAGGTCTCGAAAAGCGCGAGACCTGGGCTGCCCTCGGCGATTGTCCCAGGTTTTGGGACGGCTGTCTCTCGAATCAAAACAACTCGATTGGCGCGGTGGGGCCGGATGCAGAGGCTAGCCGGGCGTCACGCGTAAGCAGTGTAGCGCCGAGGTTTTCGGCGAGCACGACGTAGGCGGCATCGTAGGCAGACAAATTGTGGCGGAGTTGCCAAATCCGTGGCAGCAGGATGAAGTGGGGATAGCGAGTGATGCGCAGGTTGAGCAAATCCTCGATTGCCTGCCCGGCGCGGTCTTCGGAGATCGTACGATCCCGCACGAGACGCCGCAGCACCTGGGCGACCTCAAGATCGAGCAGGTGAGGAGCATGCAGTGATTCGTGATGCGAGTAGATGCGCCGCTCAATGCGCTGTCCGGCAGCGGTCTGAAGCAGCCAGTCAATGGCGGCGGAAGCGTCGAGGACGATCACACGCGATTACCGGTCATCGTGCTAAGTTCTTCCCGCCCGTTCTTCTTCTAACAGGCGGGCGGTATCGATTTGGGCGGCAACCGGTTCGCGCTTATGCAGGCGGGCGCGGAACTCGGTCAGAGTTGGCCGTTCTGCGACTTCTCTAATTTCTGCCAGCAAATAGTCCGACAATGACATGCCCGCGATGGCAGCCCGGGCCTTCAGGGTGCGATGAAGGGCGTCGGGGACATTGCGAAGCTGAATCATCTTGGACATGTGATTAGCATATTTTCATGTGGAGCACATGTCAAGGCGGGGTTTCGGGCCGGAGCTGGCAGGGAAGGGCGCAACTTCTTCTCCGTTCGGCTCATCTAAAACTTGACAACGATTCGCTCAGGTTATAGGATGACCAAGAGCACAATCATTTATTCATTGATTATAAAGCAGTTATAGTATCGGAGGATACGCATATGGGTAAGATTATTGGAATTGACTTGGGAACAACGAACTCCTGCGTGGCGGTTATGGAGGGCGGCGAGCCCAAGGTTATAGCGAATGAAGAGGGTGGGCGAACCACGCCTTCGGTCGTTGGGTTCACCAAGACGGGCGAGCGACTGGTGGGGCAGGTTGCCAAGCGGCAAGCCATTACCAATCCTGAAAATACCGTCTACTCGATCAAGCGCTTTATGGGGCGGCGTTACGACGAGGTCAGCGAAGAATTGAAGATGGTCCCCTACAAGGTTGAGCGGGACGGCGACAACGTCGTGGTCGTGGCGCAGGGGAAGAAGTACACTCCGCCGGAGATCTCGGCGATGATCCTGCAGAAGCTGAAGAAGGCGGCGGAAGACTATCTCGGCGAGAAGGTCACCGAGGCGGTCATCACGGTGCCAGCCTACTTTAATGATGCGCAGCGCCAGGCGACGAAAGATGCCGGGCGGATTGCCGGGCTCGAAGTGAAGCGAATCATCAATGAGCCTACGGCGGCGGCTTTGGCGTACGGGCTCGATAAGGGCAAGGACGAGACGATTGCGGTCTACGACTTTGGCGGCGGCACATTCGATATTTCGGTGCTGGAGGTGGGTGAAGGCGTCATCGAGGTGAAAGCCACGAACGGCGACACGCACCTGGGCGGCGACAACATCGATCAGCGGCTGGTGGATTGGCTGATTGACGAGTTCAAGAAGGATGAAGGACTCGACCTGCGCGGCAAGGGGAATGAGATGGCTTTGCAGCGTCTGAGGGACGCAGCAGAGCGGGCGAAGATCGAACTTTCGACGACCATGGAGACCGAGATCAATCTGCCGTTTATTACGGCGGATGCGGGGGGTCCGAAGCATCTGGTGAAAAAGCTGACGCGGGCGAAGCTCGAGACCATGATCGAAGACATTTTGCAGCGCTCGGTGGGGCCGTCGAAGCAGTGCTTGAAAGACGCCGGTGTGGACGCCAGCAAGATTAACGAGGTGGTGCTGGTTGGTGGACAGACAAGAATGCCGCGCATCCAGCAGATTGTGAAAGAACTGTTTGGACGCGAAGGGCACAAGGGCGTCAACCCGGATGAAGTGGTGGCGATCGGCGCTGGAATTCAGGGTGGCGTGCTGGGCGGGGAAGTGAAGGACCTGCTGTTGCTGGATGTGACTCCGCTGACGTTGTCGATTGAGACGCTGGGCGGCGTGGCGACGGCGATGATTCCACGGAACACGACGATCCCGACGAAGAAAACGGAGACGTTTTCGACGGCGGCAGATAGTCAGACTTCGGTCGAAGTGCACGTGCTGCAAGGGGAACGTCCTTTGGCGGCGCAGAACCGGACTTTGGGGAAATTCCATTTGACGGGACTGCCACCGGCACCTCGGGGTATTCCGCAGATCGAAGTAACGTTTGACATTGACGCGAACGGGATTCTGAACGTGACGGCGAAAGACAACGCCACGGGCAAGGATCAGAAGATCACGATTACGTCGTCGTCAGGATTATCCAAGGAAGAGGTCGAGCGGATGGCGAAAGAAGCCGATGCGCACTCGGCCGAAGATAAGGCGCGGCGCGAAGAGATCGACGCGAAGAATCAGCTCGACTCGATGGTTTACAACATCGAGAAGATGCTGAAGGAGCATGGCGACAAGATCTCGGGCTCGGAGCGCGGTGACGTGGAGAACGCTCTGGCGGATGCGAAGAAGGCCATCGAAGGCGGCGACAAGGCGGCCATGGATTCGGCGCGCGAGAAGCTGACGACGGCATCGCACAAACTGGCGGAGCAGATGTATAAGGCAACGCAGGCGCCTCCTACGGGAGCGGCGCCGGGAGCGGGTCCGACGGACGGGCAAGCGGCGGGTAGCAACGGAAACGGCGCTGGCACGAAGAAGGATGAAGGCGTGATCGACGCCGAGTACGTGGATGTGGAAGACAAGAAATAAGCCATCAGCCGTTAGCGAGTGGCACTTCCGTGGGGGCGCGAATGCGCCCCCACTTTGCATCACAGTTAAGGTCGCGAGGAGTCAGAAAGAGGAAAGCGAATTGAGATTCGAAGTGAATGGACAGATGTTTTTTGTGAACTTTATCCCCGAAGAGGGGCGGTGGTATTGCTTCGCGCCGACGGCGACGGGGATGCAGAAGATTCCGGTGTCGATGGACGCTGCGCCGTTTGCGGCGTCGTATACTGTGGCGCTGGATGAGCAAGCGAAGGAAGTGGTGAACTGAGTAGCCAGCTCTCAGCGGTACGCTCAGTGTTCAAAGAATGTGCGAAACTCATGGAGCAGTAAAATCAAGGCGTCAGTTGGCGCGCAGGGCGGAGACCTTACACTTGCGAGCTGACATCTGAACCATGGCCACTCAAACCAAAGACAAAGATTATTACGCGGTTCTCGGAGTCAAGAAGTCGGCCTCCGTCGACGACATCCGCAAGGCATTTCGTAAGCTTGCGCGCAAGTATCATCCCGACGTCAATCCAGGCGACAAGACTGCGGAAGAGAAATTCAAAACTCTTTCCGAGGCGAATGACGTTCTCAGCGACCCCAAGAAGCGGAAGATTTACGACCAGCTTGGGTTTTATTCGGACAACATCGACCCTGCGACCGCCGACGCATACGCGCGCGGCGGCGGCCAGCCGGGAGCCGGCCCCGGCGACTTTGGCGGCGGCTTCTCGGGGGGACGTGCGGGTGGACCGAGCAACGTCGACTTCGGCGGATTCGACTTCTCCGATCTGTTCGAAGGGGCGCGCGCTGGCGGCCGAAAGAGTTCGAGCGGCGGTGGCGGCGGTTTCAAAGACATTTTTTCGAACATCTTCACGGGGGGCGGCCGAGGAGAACCGGCCGAGGCAGGGCCGGAGCCGGGGAGCGATCTGGAATATCAGGTCAACGTACCTTTTTGGACGGCGATCCGCGGCGGGGTCATGAAGCTGAATATCGCCCGGCACGATGTCTGCGGCAACTGCCATGGCAGTGGCTCGATCGAGGCTCCGGGCGTTTGTCCGCAGTGCCATGGAAAAGGAACGATCGAGCAGACGGGCGGGCGGATGAAGTTCAATGTCACTTGTCCGCGATGCCATGGGACGGGCAAGAATATATCGGTCTGCCCGGTGTGTCATGGCGAGGGCAGCGTGGAACGCACCGATCCGCTCGAGATCCGGATCAAGGCAGGCACGCGCGACGGACAACGGATTCGGATTGCAGGGAAAGGCAATGCTGGAGTGCGGGGCGGTGGGGTTGGCGATCTCTACGTGATCATCCGCATCGGCGAACACCCGCTGTTTAGCCGCGAAGGCGATGACATCCGGATCACAGTGCCGGTGACGGCGGTGGAAGCGGCGCTGGGATCGAAGATCGAAGTCCCCACGATTGATGGCCGAAGCATGCTGAAGATTCCTCCGGGAACACAGTCGGGACAAAAGCTGCGGTTGCGCGAGAAGGGCGTGCCGTCGGCAACCAAAGATGGAGTCCGCGGGGATGAAATCGTGGAGGTAAAGGTCACCGTACCGATGCCGCGCGACGAGAAGACCAAAGAACTGCTGCGGGAGTTGGCGAAATTGAATCCCGAGGATCCGCGGGAAGAGTTGTGGGGAAAAGTCTAGGTTTCAACGCCGAGAGCGCCGAGTTCTGGCTAGCGTTACTTCCGTCCCTGACCTCCTTGACAAAAATTTTCAATATTTCGCAAAAAATTTCTTGCATCTGTGGAAATTTCCCGTAATCTCACACATGCGAACTAACTTCACCGAAATGCCCGGGAAATCTGAAGGACCCCTGGGAGCCGCGAGCTGGATTTTCAAGGGAGACGCGGTGGTGAGAGTGAGTCGCCTGAGGAGGAAGCCATAGAAATTGGCAACAGCTACCCGAGCCGCTAATATCCCGCAGTCTTCGCTTTCCGTCGCTCCCCAAGCCAACAAGACGAAGAAGAAATCCATCCGCCTCACGCTTTGGCCTTTGGTCGCCGCGACCTTTTTTATGGTCTCGGGCGGGACCTATGGCACTGAAGATATCGTGCACGGGGCCGGATACGGCAAGGCGATCCTCATCCTACTGCTTACCCCGCTTCTCTGGAGCCTACCGACGGCGTTCATGATCGGCGAACTCTCGAGCGCGCTGCCTTTTGAGGGCGGTTACTACGCCTGGGTTCGTCGCGCCATGGGGAATTTCTGGGGATTTCAGGAGGCGTGGTTGTCGCTGGTAGCGTCCATTTTCGATATGGCGATTTACCCGACGCTGTTTGTCGCGTATCTGACGCGGATGTTCCCCTGGTTTCAGGAGAACCATCGCGGCGTGGCGGTGGCGCTGGGCGTGGTGATTGTCTGCGCGATCCTTAATATTATGGGTGTGAAGGTCGTCTCGACGACTTCGCTTTGGCTGTTCTTCGCCTTGTCGGCGCCGTTTGCGGCGATTTTTGTGCTGGCTCCGTTCAAGATCCACGCGCTGGCCAATGCGGTGACCAAGCCGACGACGTCGAATGTCGATATTCTCGGCGGGCTGCTCATCTGCATGTGGAACTATATGGGCTGGGACAACGCCTCGACGATTGCCACGGAGGTCGAGCGTCCGCAGCGGACGTATCCGCGGGCGATGCTGGTGGCGGTGGCGATTGTCTGCATCACTTACGTACTGCCTTTTGCCGCCATGTGGATCACGGGGCTTCCGGCGAGCGCGTGGGAAACGGGCGCGTGGGCTGATATTGCGCAGTTGATGGGCGGTCCGGTGCTGCGGATTGCGCTGGTGGCGGGCGGCATGATGTCGGGCTTTGGGATGTTCAATGCGCTGGTCATGAGCTACTCGCGTCTGCCACTGGCGATGGCGCAGGATGGGATGCTGCCGAAGGTCTTTGGCAAGCTGCATCCGAAATCGCGGGCGCCTTGGGTTGCAATTCTCGCGCTGGCGATTGGCTGGGGCCTGGCTCTGAATCTGGGCTTTGAACGGCTGGTCACGCTCGACATCATGATCTACGGGGCGAGTCTGCTGCTCGAATTTGTCGCACTGATCTGTCTGCGCATTCGCGAGCCGGAATTGAAGCGGCCATTCCGGGTTCCGGGCGGGCTGTTTGGAGCGATTGCGGTGGGCATTCCTCCCGTTCTGCTGCTGGGATTTGCCATCGTTCGCAGCGAGCACGAAGTTGTACTTGGAATGAGTTCGTTCTTGTTCGCGATGCTCGTGATCGGCGCGGGTGTGGTGGCGTATGCGATCAACCACGCGCTTAAGCCGGCGGGGTGGGCTGGGGCGGAGCCGAAACCGGAGATGGCGTCGTAGCAGGCTCTTTCGGCCACCGCCCCGCAAGAATCAGCGCGATCTGACTTTCTTGATCCGTCAGATCCGTGCTTCTGTTTTCCCACAGAAATCCTCGCGGATGCGCAGTCGACAGGTTCTTTTTGGGCGCATACTTCAAGATAGGAGGAATTGTGAAATGAGTGCTGTGCCAAGGTACCCCAACCAGTGGACGCCGATGGAGTTTCTTTGCAAGGGATGCGGGACAGAATACCGTCTGGACGTTGAATTTGTTGGTGGTCCGTGCGCAGGTCAAGAATACCAACACTGCGCAAAAGACGAAGAGCTCAACGCTGTGCCGGGACCAATCATCGCCGTTTGGGAAAAACGAAATAATGATTGGACGCTAGTAAGCACTAGATAGCTGGTAAGAAAAACGTCAAAACTCTGCCATCGCTGGCCGACGCGGGCGAGTGAGATTCTCTCGGCACCAGCCCGTAGCCTGTTCAGATTCTTTCTACAAGCCGGCGCGGTAGCCAACGTTCAGCATTACAATTCTGGCCATGGAAAGATCATGGATGTTAGCGCTGCTTCTATGCGTGCCCGCCGTTCTCCTTGCCGAAACCCAAGCCCAGAGCCAAGACGTCGAAGACAGCGGAAATGCGTTTCTGTCGCTGTGCGGAAATGTGCCCGACCCTCTTCCCAAAGACTCGCCGTTCCAACAAGGCCAATGCCTTGGCTACGTTAATGGCGTCGATGAGGGTGTTCGGCTGGCTTATGACATCCAGCACGAAACCCAGCCTTATTGCCTTCCAGATGAAGTAACGAAAGGCCAAACAATGCGCATCTTGATTAAGTTCATCAAAGACCATCCAGAGAAGGCGCATTTTCAGACGAGAGTGCTGTTAGTCGAATCCTTTATGGAGGCGTTTCCTTGCAAAACGAAAAGCAAGAAGGTTAATCCAAAGGAGCGTAGATGATCTCGGCGGTGGCTGAGATGTGTGGCATCTGGACTTTTGCGTCTTGCTTCGTAGTTATATACACCGTATGCAGGAAAAATGGTGTATATTATACCCATGGGCAGAACCAACATTGTGATCGATGAGGGCCTGATCCGGAAGGCGCGTAAACTGACCCGCCTCCGGACCAAACGGCAGATCGTCGACCGAGCACTTGATCTGCTGGTGCGTTCAGAAAGCCGCAAGGGAATCCTGAAGTATTACGGAAGCGGCATCTGGCAAGGCGATCTGAAAACCACGCGGAGAAATCGAGTGTGATCCTGGTCGACAGCTCGGTCTGGGTCGATTTCTTTCGTCCGTCACCTGGACGTGGAGGGGCTGAACTGCGGCGGATGATTGAGGAGAGTGAGCCTTTCGCTCTGACCGGGATCGTCGTCGCCGAGATTTTGCAGGGTTTGACGCGGGATGCGGGCGTGATTGAGCGTTTCCTGGCACAGTGGGATATGCTGGAACCCAGGGGATTTGACACCTACCGGAGCGCGGCCGCGATTTACCGCGCTGGACGCGGAAAGGGTATCACGTCCAGCACAATTGATACCCTCATCGCTGCCATTGCGCTGGAACACGGCGCCAGCGTTTTTACACTCGATCAGGACTTTGTGCGAATTGCGCGCATGACGGGTCTGGAACTGTACTCTGGAGTATGACCAAACGAAAATCCAAAGGCGCGTACATGATCTCGGCGGTGGCTGAGATGTATGAGATTCATCCGCAGACTTTGCGGCTCTATGAGCGCGAAGGGCTGCTGAAACCGAGCCGCACCGAAGGGAACACGCGACTTTATACGGATGAGGATCTGCAGCGGCTGGAGTTTATTTTGTCTCTCGCACGCGATCTCGGGGTTAACATCAGCGGGATCGCCATTATTTTGCAAATGCGCGCGCGCATGGAAGAGATGCAGCATCAGATTCAAGACTTCGTGCAGTACATACAACATGAAGTGCTGGCACGAGCTTCGGCGGCGGCCGATCCTTCCAAGGGTGCGATCGTGCCGTTGCGGCGGCCCCTGGTGCCGGCGATCGATTCCTCGAGACGAAAAGACTCGTCGAAATAGGGCTTGGTCTGCGACGCGACCCTGCCGAGCTGCGCTCGGCTGGACAGCCGAGGGCGGAAATCTCTACGTGAGTTTCTACTTTTCCCGCTGAAAGCGATAGCGTCCGCCTCGGTCTTTTGCGACCTGCTCGGCGACTTTGAGGAATGCCTGTCCGGCGTGCGACAGGCCGGATTCCTGGCGGTAGACGAGCCGCAGTTTGCGCTGAAAATGCAAGTCGCGGACAGGGACACGGACGAGGTCTCCGCGGGCAATTTCGTTTTCGACGCTGATTTCGGGAACGAGCGCCACTCCACTCCCCATGCAGACAAAGCGCTTGATGGCTTGCAGCGTGGGCAGTTCGACGTCCATGTGCAAGGGAGTTTTGTGGCGATGGAAGGCTTCGATTACTTTGTCGCGGTAGGGCGAGGCGACGATGTGGGCTACGAAAGACTCGGCGCCAAGCTGCCGCACGCTGACTTCGCCGGCGGAGGCGAGGGGATGACCGGGAGGAACGACGAGCACTAACTCGTCCATATAAACGACGGCGGAGCGCAACTGGGGCTGCTCGGGATCGTAGGAGAGAACTCCCATCTCAACGTTGTGCTTGAGCAACTCGTCGGGAATGTGGCTGCCGAGCGAACGCCGTACAGTGATCTTGATGGTCGGATACAAGCGGCGAAACTCGCCCAGGACCGGCAGAAGGTAGAGGGCCGTAAATTCATTGGCCGCGATGACAAGCTTGCCTTTTTGGAGTTCGCGCATCTCGACGAGAGCGGTTTGCGCGTCCTGGCGCAGGTTGAGCAACTTCTCGGCATACTCCTGCAAGACGCGGCCGGCGTCGGTCAGGACACCTTCGCGGGAAGAGCGATCGAAAAGCGGTTCGCCGATGTCGATCTCGAGTTTGCGGATGGTTTGGCTGACGGCGGATTGGGTGCGGAAGAGCTTTTCGGCGGCGCGGGAAAATCGGCGTTCGCGGGCGACGGTGAGGAAGACTTCGAGTTGCGAAAGGTCCATAAGGATCGGGGCCCAGGTATTTGGCAACGTTTTCAGTTGCCTCGCATTCGCTCTCTGGAACACTTAAGAGCATGAACCACTCGGTACGAGGGGTAATGCCGCTAATCTTTGCCAGGGTTTCGGTCGCGTTTAGCAGGCTCCAGAGCGCGCTTTCCCGGTTGTGCGCTGATCAGGGGGCTGGTGACTCATTTCAGTTCCTCGATGGTTAATAAGTTATGCTAATATTATCGTAATTGCTAATGCTTCCGTAAAGATAATAATCTTTTCTTTTACTCTCGATAGCCGATAAAGTACACGAATACCCTTTCCGGAGGAAAACGATGGACCGGCAGCACATTACCATTTTCGACACCACGCTTCGAGACGGCGAACAGTCGCCGGGCTGCAGTATGAATGTGCAGGAAAAGCTGCGCTTGGCCCAGCAACTCGAAAATCTCGGCGTTGACGTGATCGAGGCCGGGTTCCCCATCGCCTCCGATGGCGATTTCGAAGCGGTGAAGCGCATCGCAGCGGCTGTCCGGCGGCCGATCATCGCTGGGCTGGCGCGCGCATGCAAAGGAGACGTCGACCGTGCCTGGGAGGCGCTGCAGGGCGCGGCGCATCCGCGGATCCACGTGTTTCTTGCGACCTCCGATATTCATTTGAAGTACAAACTGCGGATCACGCGCGAACAGTGCCTGGAGCAGGCGCGGGAAGCGGTGCGGCATGCGAAGTCGCTCTGCTCCGACGTTGAGTTTTCGCCGGAAGATGCTACGCGAACGGATGTTCCATTTCTCTGCGCGGTGGTCGAAGCGGTAATCGCTGCGGGCGCGACCACGGTCAATATTCCTGATACGGTCGGCTATTCCATGCCCGAGGAATACGGCCAGCTCATCCGGACGCTGCGTGAAAAAGTCGCTGGTATTGAGAAGGTAACGATCTCGACGCATTGCCACAACGACCTTGGTTTGGCGGTTGCGAACTCGCTTGCGGGCGTGCAGAACGGCGCGCGGCAAATCGAGTGCACCATTAATGGCATTGGGGAACGCGCGGGCAACGCATCGCTCGAAGAAGTGGTGATGGCGATGAGGGTGCGACCCGACCGCTATGCTTACGAGACCGCGGTTGTCAGCGAGCAGATCTTCGCGGCCAGCCAGATGTTGGCGGAAATCACGCGGGTTCCGGTGCAACCGAACAAGGCAATCACCGGACGCAACGCATTTGCCCATGAAGCCGGCATTCATCAGGATGGGATGCTGAAGAATCCGCTGACCTACGAAATCATGACGCCGCAATCCGTGGGCGTCCCTGATTCGCGCCTGGTGCTGGGCAAGCACTCTGGGCGCCATGCGCTGGCCCTCCGTTGCGAACAATTGGGGCATCACTTCGAGCGGCGCGAACTGGATGAGGTCTATCGGAGGTTTGTGGTTCTTGCGGACCGCATCAAGAAAGTTCAGGACAGCCATTTGCTGGAGCTGATCCAAGACGTCAACAACGGCAAGGCGAACCGCGCCAATGGGGCAGCGGGGAACAGCCAGAAATTTCCGCCGGCCACAGCGTCTTTGCCGGTTCCACGCGCGGCCGCGGCAGTGGCGCATTCCAGTTCCAATTCCAATGAGACAATGCCGGCTCACGTTTCGAACAACGCCGGCCATGTGAAGGTGACGATCCCGTTCGCCGAGCATCACAGCGAACAAGAAGACTATCTCTGGGGCGTGTAATCCGAAACGCGGCTGCAGAGTAAGACCTGGCAGTCTCAGCCTCAATTCAGCGTCTGCCGCGGCGTAGGGATGGGGTGCACGCGGACGTGAACCGGGCTTCCTCTGCAAGCCCCTGGTCGTATATCCTTTAGCTGTAAGCAAGAGGATGCTCTATGCAGCTCCGCGTCACGTCGCTCCCCGGCGACGGTATCGGCCCTGAAGTTACCGCCCAAGCAATTTGTGTTCTAGAAGAAGTGACCGACGGCTTCGGCCACGATCTCGAACTTGACGAAAAGGAAATCGGGGGAGTTGCCCTGACAAAGTTTGGCAACCCTCTGCCCGATTCGACCATTCAATCGTGCCTAGCTTCGCAGGCGGTGCTGCTGGGAGCGGTCGGCAATCCTGCTTTCGATAAGAATCCGCGGGAGCTACGTCCCGAAGCAGGACTGCTCCGGCTTCGGCAGGAATTGGGTGCGTTCGCCAATCTTCGTCCAGCGGTTTTTTACCCGGCGCTGGCGGCGTGTTCGCCGTTGCGCGAGGAAATCGTGAAGGGGACGGACATCCTTATCGTGCGCGAATTACTTGGCGGATTGTATTTCGGCCAGCCGCGCTCGATCGAGGGTCCTGACGGCAATCGGCAGGCCGTGAACACGATGCGCTACAGTGAGCCGGAAGTGGAGCGCATCGCACGGGTTGCTTTTCGGTTGGCGCGCACTCGCCGCAAGCGGTTGCTCTCGATCGACAAATCCAATGTGCTGGAGTGTTCTCGGCTTTGGCGCGAGGTTGTCACGCGGGTTGCCGCGGATTTTCCCGACGTTCGACTAGCGCACCAGTATGTCGATTCGGCGGCCATGTCACTCGTGCTGAAGCCGGCCGAGTTCGACGTGATCCTGACGGAAAATATGTTCGGCGATATTCTGTCGGACCAGGCGGGAGGAGTGGTGGGATCGCTCGGTCTGCTGGCCTCCGCCAGCATTGGAGGTCCGGTCGGTCTATACGAACCGGTTCATGGATCGGCGCCCGATATTGCAGGTCAGAGTATTGCCAATCCGCTGGGAGCGATTCTTTCGTTAGCCATGATGCTGCGGTATACCTTTGATTTGTCGAAGGAAGCAGAATGCGTGGAGGCGGGCGTGATTTCGACGTTGATGGGAGGTTTTCGCACCCGCGATCTGGCGCGGCCGGGTGAACGAACTGTTTCCACTGAAGAAATGGGTGCTCAGATCGCTGATTTCGTGCGGCTGGCGGCACGGGCCACGGCGGTTTCTTAGGACGAGGCCTGCTGGGAGTTGGCAAAGCCGCGTTTCGCGGAGGAAGGTCGGATCTATAGTTTCCCCGGGGCGGTCACGCCGACCGCTGTGTAGTCCCCGCTCATCGCATTCCAACGAATCCGCAGGACCTCCACGAACATGCGCAGTCCATCCCGAAAAGGGTGGAGGCGCGTGCCCTCGCTGTGCGCCCACAACACGGGCACCTCATCCACGCGCAAGCCGGCGCGCTGGGCGAGAAAGAGGATTTCCGGATCGAACCCCCAGCGTTCAATTCTCTGGAGCGGGAAGATGCGCAGGGCGGCGTCGCGACGAAAAGCTTTGAAGCCGCATTGCGTGTCGGCGAACCGCAAACCCAAAATCAGCCGCAGTGACAGATTGAAAATCCGACCAAACAGCTGACGGTAAAGAGGCTGCCTTTCGGTCTGCAGCTCCACGCGCAGCCAGCGGGAGCCGATGGCGATGTCGGCACCCGCGCCGATGGCGTCGAAGAGTTTCTGCGCTTCAGTCATGGGCGAGGAAAGATCGGCGTCCGTAAAGAGGCAAATATCGCCGCTGGCGTGCTCCATGCCATTGCGAACGCTGAAGCCTTTGCCACGGTTGCCGGGATTTTCGACCAGCAAAACCTGAGGGTGGGACTTGCCGTACTCGCGCACAATCTGCGCCGTGTCGTCGGTCGATCCGTCGTTGACTACCAGGACTTCGATGTCCCAGTTCTGCTCGCGCGCGTAACGGAGAAGCGCATGGAGCGTCGGCCGGATGCGCACGCTTTCGTTATAGGCGGGAATGATGAAGCTGTAGGTCAAGGTCATTCCAACATGGAGTCATTGAATCATTCAACGAATCGCGCCGCGAGTCAATGACTTAACGATTTACGCCACCTTGCGCTGGTCGAGCATGCCGAAAAATTCCGAGACCAACTCTTCATCCCAGAGTCCACTACGCGCCTCGGCACGCATGGTGAGCGCCGCCTGTTCGTGCCCGAGGGCCGGCTTATAGGGACGCGCCGTGCGCAACGCATCGTAGATGTCTACCACCTGCAAAATCCGCGGCAGCAGGGGAATTTCGCCATCGCGCAGGCCATCGGGATAACCGCTGCCATCGGAGTGCTCGTGATGATGGCGGATGATGGGGAGCACCAGGCGAAGCGACCTCAACGGGCGGCAAATCTTCTCCCCGGTTGCTGGATGCTGCTTCATAATCTCCCACTCGGCGGGCGTCAAATCACTGCCTTTTTTCAGGATCTCATCCGGCACGACGATCTTACCGAGATCGTGCAGATAACCGCCGCGCTGCAGGGCAAGAATGCTCTCTTCGTCCAAGCCGAGAAAGCGCCCGAGGCTGGTGGCGTTATGGGCCAACCGCTCGCAGTGGCCCTCTGTGTAGGGGTCGCGGGCTTCCACGCTCAGCCCCAGCGTGCAGAGCACGGAATCCGCTGTTTCGAGCTCGTCAGTAAACTCTTTCAATTTGAGCAGGGAATGGACGCGCGCAAAGAGTTCCTCAGGAGAGATGGGCTTGGTGAGAAAATCGTCAGCACCGGCTTCAATCCCCTTCACGCGGTCTTCCTGCGCGCTCAGTCCCGTGATCATCACAATGGGAATCAGGCGCGTTTTGGAATCGGTTTTCAGTTCAGTGCAAAGCTCGTAGCCGCTCTTGCCGGGCATGATTACGTCCAGCAAAATAAGGTCGGGAGCTTCGCGCGCGATTTCCGCCTCCGCCTCCGCGGCACTGTGGGCCGCTACGGTCGGGTATCCCCGGCTCGTCAGCAATTCCTTGAGCAACGCCGCATTCACCACATTGTCGTCGACTACGAGAATCGACTTTTTGCGGCGCCCGGCCAGGGAATCTGCCAAAGGGTGATGAGACTTCGGTTGCGGGGGTCGGCCCGGGCGCTTTTCTGGAGGAAGGGTCATCGCCGCACCTGGATCGCTTCGCCTGGTTCCATAGCTGCTGTGATATTGGAAGCTCGCAAATGAAATAAAGATGCAGACATTAACGGCCCACGAACCTGGGGGAGCCTTGAGCAACCGAAGGCTCTAACCATAAACACAGTCTCCCATACCGTAAACAACCGCGCCACTCAAACACGACCGGCGAGAGCTGAAAAACCGAACATTTCAGTTGTTCAGCCGTCCTAGCGCAGGCGAAGGTGAGCGTGGCAGGCTTCTTATCATGACACGAAGGAAACTCATTTTGGTGATGATCCTGGGGTGTTTGGCGTGCAGCGAAGGCACAGCCGTCTCCAAGCCACACGTCATAACCTTTGGCAAATGGATGTTGGCCAAGTACCCCAATGCCACGGGGAAAAAACTGCTGGACCTGAAAGTCCGCGCGCTTTTTGTGGACAGCAAGCTCAAAGAATATACGGCTGGCAATCCGCATGAGCTGACGGACCGGCTGTTCGTGGTGCGGCGCGCCTTTCGCATCAACGATGCGCTGCCAACGGATGCCGCGACCCCTCCGCGCTGGCAGTGGCAACGGGGAGGCTGGCTGCTGATCGACCGCTTAACCGGACGAGTCTCCCAACTTAGCCTTCCCGAGTTCGATCCCTTTTATTCGAGTGCGAGTTGGTATCGCGATTACATCGCCTATTGCGGCGTTTCCGATGATGGCAAGAAACTCTACGCTGTCGTCGCACAGGTAGGGCGGCGCAAACCCATCCTCAAGAAAGACGTGGGCGAGCCCGGAGGAGAGGATGATCCTGACTCCGAGTGCCCGGCTCCCGTGTGGGAGCGCATACCGATGCGGGTGACCTTTCAGCCGGATGACGATCAGAAGCTGGTATTCGACATTCGAAGCCGAGTGATCGATGTGGTCAACGACGCGGAAGAACCGGAAGAATAAGTGAGTGGCGAACTTCGGGAAAGCCAAAGCATTGCGAAGATTAGCGTCTGATTAGAAGTTGCCCTTGGTCGTGCTCTTTTGCCCCGTGCAATGCCCAAAAGTTCCCGCCTAACTTACCTCGGTTACCTACCTGCGGCAACGTAATCACCATAGTCTGGCCGATAAGACTGTAGAGAGGTTTAAGGGAAAATGATGGGTTTTAAGCGGAGCGTAACAGCTGCTCTGATAATTTGCGCGTTAGGAGTTATTCCCGCATGGGGGCAAAACACGGCTGAAGTGCGGGGCAAGGTCACGGACGCCTCTCACAAGCCGGTAGTGAGCGCCTTTGTCATTATCACGGCCCAAGATACATCTCTGATGCGCGCCGCAAGCACCGACGATGCGGGTGAATTTGAATTCGCCGCCCTGCCCATCGGCAGTTATCAAGTGCAGGTGAATGCTGATGAGTTTCAGCCGTTTCTAGCGAGCGATGTTCGCGCCAGCATTGGGCAAGTGCTAAATCTTGAAGTCACTCTCTCACAAAAACAAGGTTCTGCGGGGTCCCTTCGCTCGGGCAGCGCTTCCATGATCGAAGCGGGGAACGCGCAGTTGGGCGTAGTGATGAACGAACTCGACATCACGCAACTGCCGCTGAAGTCTCGCGATACGTTCGATCTGTTGCAACTGCAACCCGGAGTGCAAGGCACGCTCGGCGCGGATCTGTTTTTCGGCAATGACCAGCCGGGAGTCGTATCCGTTAATGGAGGGCGTTCCCGCTCGAACAATTCGAATGTGAATGGCGGAGCCGCGGGCGACCAGATGACGAATTCTCCGTCGATCGAACCGTCGCCGGATACGATCAGCGAATTTCGCGTAATTTCCCATGACTACGATGCAGGCTTGGGGCGCAACTCGGGTTCGGTGTTGAATGTGATCACCAAGTCGGGAACCTCGGCTTTTCACGGGAGCGTCTATGAGTTTTTTCGGAACAACGCACTCAACGCCAAGGGCTACTTCGACCCAGAGATTGCCGATTTCAAGCAGAACGACTTTGGCGAGACGGTAGGGGGAGCCATCCGCAAAGACAAGACATTCTTTTTCTCTTCCTATGAAGGCTGGCGCGTAAGGCAGGGTATTTCCGCTGCGCCGGTGATTGTGCCGACGGACGAAGAACGGGGAGGGAATTTTTCAGCCGGTCCAGTTTTCTCGGGTACGCTCACCAATGCCGCAGTCGCCCAGGCGCTCAACAACCGTACAGGATGCGCGGCGGCGGTTCAGGCCAATGGTGGAGCATCGATTGCCGCGGGTGCGCCGTACGCAGCAATTTTCCCGGGCAACGTGATCCCATCTCAATGTTTTGACCCTACGGCGGCCGATTTGCTGAACCAGTTTGTTCCTTTGGGCGCTGCTGGAGGCAATACTTTCCGTTCGGCCCCCGATGCCAAAGTGCGGCGGGATCAACTGACTTTCCGCCTGGACCACAACCTCTCGAGCCAGCAGCAGCTCAGTCTTTATTATTACGGCGACGATGGCTACGATGACGAGCCATTCACCACTTTCTCGGCGAGTGGAGCCAACCTGCCCGGATTTGGCAACACGACAAGGGACCGTTTTCAGCAAGCGAATCTATCTCACGCCTGGACCATTACCGCCAAGGCGATTAACGAGACCCGTTTCGTTTATTACCGGCAGGGACAGGGCAAGCTGCTGTCTCCGACGCGCACGAATCTCGTACAGGATTCGTGTGATGTAGTTCCTGCCAGCGATTGCTTTTCCGATCCCACGGATCCAAGCCTTGGGATTACGCCGGGGTACAGCGCCCGATTCGAGGGCGTACCCTATGTCTCACTCGGCGGAGGCTTTGCTTTTGGCAATAACCAGGCGGGGAATTTCTCGCAAACAGGAAATGTCTATCAGGGACTGGAAACCTATAGCCGGATTGCGGGCCGCCACACGCTGAAGTTCGGAGTTGACATTCGCGATGAGCGCCTGAGCCAGCTTTATTTCTATAACGTGAGTGGCGGTTTCAATTTCTATGGCGGCGGCCCCAATGACGTCGGGTACAGCAGTCTCATCCCTAACTACCTGCTCGGCCTTCCGGACAGTTTCACAGAGGGCTCGGCAAACGGAGTGGACGTGCGCACCACGCAGTTTGATTTGTTCGCTCAAGACGCGTGGAAATTGAAGCCCAACCTAACGCTCAATTACGGGCTCCGCTGGGAATTCAACACGCCCCAAGCCGATGCGGGCGATCGAATCCAAGCCTTCCGGCCTGGCCAAGCCAGCAAACTCTATCCTTGTGTTTTGAGTCCGTCGGATCCGCTGACGAGTCTGTTCGGCAGCAGCGACTGCTCCCCGCAAGGAGCCGGCCGTTCCGTATTTCCGCTCGGCCTGGTTTTTCCGGGAGATGCCGGGGTACCGTCTGGGCTTACTAACAGTTACCTGAAGGCTTTCGCTCCACGACTGGGCCTGGCTTGGTCGCCGAACTGGTTTCAGGGCTGGATGTCCAGGCTGACCGGTGGGTCAGGCAAATCCAGCATCCGTATAGGCTGGGGAATGTTCTACGACAGCAACGAGGAACTGCTGATCGGGGAGAATTTCACGGCCCAGCCACCATTCGGTGGCAGTACGTCGATCCATGATTCCTTTTTCAACACGCCGTTTCTGGGCCAGGACGGTTCGATTACGCCGAATCCATTTCACGGATTCCTCGACCCAAAACCAGGCTCACCTGTCGATTTTGCTCTCTTTCGTCCCATCACGTTATACGGGAATTTCCCCGATACATTGCGAAACCAGTACTCCGATCATTATCACTTGACCGTCGAACGCGAACTGGCGCGAAATACGCTTTGGCAGTTTGGATACGTCGGATCCCAGGGGCACCGGTTGCTGGCCGCTTTGGACCAGAACTACGGCAACCCTCAAGCCTGTCTCGACCTCATGCAGATCCCGGGACAATCTTGTGGCCCATTCGGAGCGGATAGCGCCTACTACATTCCCGCCGGGACCATTCCTCAGGGCGTGACGGTGCATTTACCTTACGGCTCTGTGGCGACGGTGACGGGTCCCAACGCGAATCCGATCACGCTGGTCGGACTTCGGAAATATTCTTCCCCGCTCTGCGAACCGACCACGGGAGTGGGGTGCCCGCCGGATGGGGTACCGGTTTTCGGCAGCATTTTTGGACTGATGCCCGTAGCCAATTCCTCCTATAACTCATTTCAGACTCTGCTGAAGCAGCGTTTGTCCCATGGACTTCAGTTTTTGGTTTCCTATACGTGGAGCCGATCGATGGACAATGCTTCCAGTTTTGAAAACGCGGTGAACCCGATCGACCCAAGGAAGTCGCGCTCTCCGTCGCTGTTTGACGCACCCAACCGGCTGGTGGTCAGCGAGTACTGGCAGATTCCAGAATGGGGCATTTCGGATTGGACGCGGCATCTGGCGAATGGCTGGGCGGTCAGTGGGATTCTCACGCTACAGTCGGGTTTCCCGATCCGCCTGACCTCGAACAACGATCTGGAACTGATGAGCAGTGACGACTTCGAGGCCCCCGGCGAGCCCAACCAGATCGCACCCTTCCGTCGCCTCGATCCACAGAAATCGGGTGGGTACTTCTTCGATCCGTCATCATTTGTGAATGGGCCGCTGGGCCAGATCGGCAATGCTCCGCGCACCCTATGCTGCGGTCCGGGCATGGCGAACCTGGACTTGGGCATTCACAAAATTGTGGTGGTGCGGGAAGGCATGAAACTTGAGTTCCGGAATGAGTTTTTCAATGTATTCAATCACACACAGTTCTTTAACCCAGACGGGAACATCACGGACGGAGCTTCGTTTGGACAAGTGAGTCGCGCCCAAGATCCGAGACTGATTCAGCTGGCGTTGAGGCTGACTTTTTAGGGTCTCGACCGCGGGGCGAAAGCCGGACCGACAATGATGAAAGTGAAATACATCCTGGGTTGCTTGATACTTCTGGTCGGCAGCGTGAACGCTGCGGACCAGGAGCGAAAGATTGTTCACCGGGAAGATCCCGAATACCCGCCCATCGCCGCGAAGATGAACCTGCATGGCGTGGTCAAACTGAAGATCTGGATTAATCCCGATGGTACTGTGCGACGGCTGGAATATGTGGGTGGTCATCCCCTGCTGGCCGAATCTGTGCTGAAAGCGGTCAAGAGCTGGACCTACGAGGCGAGCAGCAAGGAATCGACTGAGATGGTGGAATGGAAGTTCTGAGGCGGCGTCCGCCACGCCCAGTACACTCTGTGGCAGTGTAACCCCAGCAAGATGATGGCATGAAATACCCGCCATGAAAACGGGCGCGGACTCTAAGCGCAATAACGGTCTATGATTTCGCGGAATTCAAGCAGACTGGATGGTTTTTGAATCATGTCAACAATTCCCGTCATCTGCGCTGCTTTCCGCACATCGGGGGTGACCGCGCCAGAGCAAAGCAGAATGTTTGTGTCGGGGCGAATCGCCAGCAGTTCCTGCGCGATCATCAATCCTGAAGGGCCGGAGAGGTTGAAATCTACAATAACCCAGTCAAACTGTATTGGATCTCGGCGGAAAACATCCATCGCCTCGTCCGGATTGGTTAAACCTGTCACCCGATAATTAAATCGTTCCAGCGAACGGATCGCCAACTGCACAATCAGCTCTTCATTATCCAGAAAGAGAATATGGCGGCGGGCGGAGGTTGTTGCTGGTGTATTCGCGGGTTCGGGAATTGGTATCTCGCCGGACAGGGCTGCAGCGCCATGTTTTAAAGGTGTCTCGGACAGTTCCAAGACTTCTCGCACCTTCTGCAACAAAACCACGCGCTGAAAAGGTTTTTGCACGAACGGCACCCGAGCCTGTGAGACGCCGTGGCGCAAGACGATGTCGTCGGTGTATCCCGACATATAGATGACGGGGAGGGGACGTTCCTGGCAAAGCCCTTCCGCAAGTTCCCGTCCGCCCATACCGGGCATGACAACGTCAGTCAGCAGGAGATGAATCGGAGCCGGATGCTGGCGGCTGATCCTGAGAGCCTCCTCGCCATTTGCCGCAACGAGCACGCAATACCCCTGAGCTTCCAGCATGCGCTGCACGGTTGCGCGAACCCCTTCTTCATCTTCGGCAAGGAGAATGGTTTCGTTGCCCCTGAGATTCGGTGCCGTCGTCGCCCGGGTCTCTACTCGCTCTGGCTGCTGCTGCTCGGCCACGGGGAAGAGGATATTGAAAGTGGCACCGTGCCCGGGTTGGCTGTCGACTGCAATCGAACCGCCGCTCTGTTTGACGATGCCGTGTACGGTGGCCAAGCCGAGGCCGGTGCCGCGCCCTTTTTCCTTGGTTGTGAAGAACGGCTCAAAAATCGATCGGCGTGTCGCATCATCCATTCCGATTCCAGTGTCGGAAACCTTGATTCGCACAAGGGGAGCGGAGGGCGTGGGTTGGTCCCGTTGCCCCGTCGCTTCGCCTCGGTCAACGTTGGAGGTTTCGATGGTGAGACGCCCCCCCTGAGGCATCGCGTCGCGTGCGTTCACCGCGAGGTTAATGATGAGATGCTCAATCTGGCCTGGATCGGCAGCTATGCTTTTAAGGCGCGGATCAAGTCGCACGTGCAGCACAATGTCTTCACCAATTAGCCTTCTCAGAATGGGCTGGATTCGAGCGATCTCCTGATTGAGGTTGAGGATCCTGGGCTGGATGATCTGCCGACGGCTGAAGGCCAATAATTGGCTGGTGAGACGGCCGGCGCTGTCCGCCGCCTGCTGAATCTGCTCTACATCGTTGCGCACGTGCGGCATGTCGCGAGGGATCTGTTCCAGAGTTAAGGTCGCGCACGAGCCGATCACCGAGAGAAGATTGTTGAAGTCGTGGGCGATACCACCGGCCAGACGACCCACCGCTTCCATTTTTTGACTTTCTCGGAACTGTTCTTCGAGACGGACACGCTCGGTAACGTCAATGCCGACGCCGATGGTGCCCGCGAAATCATCGGCGGTGTTCAGCATGGGCGTGTACCAGGTTTCGACGACCAGGCCTCCAAACTCGACCTGATCGTGCAGGGGTTCGCCCCGTAGAGCCCGCCGCGTAAGTTCCATCATCATGGAGTGGCGTGCAAACAGGTCCCACGCAGAGTGACCCACCAGGTCGCGCGGCCGTAAACCAAGCGTTTCCAGAAGCCGGCCCTCGGCGACCGCAATACGACCGAGTGGATCCAATGCCCACAGGAAAATCGGAGCGTTCGCCAGGACCGTACTCAGGCGAGCGAGCGTCTCCTTGAGAGCGCTTTCAGTCTGGACGTTCGCAGTAATATCGCGCAGAGACGCCAAGTAGGAGGTGACTCCGTTCCATTCGATCTTGGCGACGCGCAATCCTGCGATGCGCGCGGTCCCATCCGGTCCAACATAGTCAAGTTCGGTAGTTTCCTTTTGAGTATTGCCGGCGATTGGAAACCCGAAGGTATTACCGATAAACTGATCGGCTGCTCTACCGAACATCTCCTCAGCGGCCGGGTTCACGAACTGCACAACACCTTGCGGGTCGACAATAATTACCGCGTCGGCATTAGAGTCAATGATCATGCGGACTTGGCGCTCGCTCTCCGCAAGTTGCTTGGCCCGCCGATCGAGTTCCATGGCCACACGGTGACGCTCGATCGAGTGGCGGATCGTACGGCTGAGATGATTTTGACTTTTTCGCTTGGTCAAGTACTCCTGCGTGCCGCCCTGAAGAAGGGGTACGACAAAACCGTGTTCCTCTCCTTCAGCCAGAACGACAAGCGGAATTTCTGGGGCCACTTCGCGCAAGCGCTCCGCCGTCGCGATGCCACGGCTATCGGGGAGATCAAGGTCGGCAACCAGCACATCGAATCGCCGGCACCGGATGTGATGCAGCGCCTCCGACAGTCGAGCCACGTGGGTCACGTGGATATCATGGATAGGATCGTTCTCAAGTTCATGACGCACCGACAAAGCATCGTGCTCGTTGTCCTCCAGATACAAGGCTTCAATCCGGTGGGGACTCCTAGTTTCAAGCTCGTGCGGGTTGGAGCTCATGTTATTACGAAGCTTCTTCGACGGGTTCCTTGAACATTCCGCTCAGCCGTGAAAGCTCTTTGGAGCCTAAGTGCTGCGGAAAACCGGAGAGAATTCCGGTCACGTTGCGGAACGGCTTGCCTACATGCATGCCCTTGTTATCGATGGTGAACTCGCGGATGTCTTTGTCATGTGCGGACCCGCGCATTTTCAGCACGGTAATGCCCCGGCGCATCTCGCCGAAGGTCTCTACGTACCGCAGAAGGATGATCGAATCGGTGATCGTCGAAATGTGCGACTCGGTCATCGATGTCCCGCCAATCAGGGTGGGGGTCGTCGCTGTGAAGAGGCCACCAATCTCGTGATGCTTGATGAAGGAAGTGAGACCAATCACAAACTCACGGTATCCTTTGAGATTCGAAACGCGCTCGAGGGCTGAGAGGCTGTCGACCGCGAGTCGATTCGGCTTAAATTCATCGATGAGTTTTTTCATACGGATGAGGTGGTCTTCGAGACCCATCGATTCCGGATACTCGCAGACCATCTTGAGCTTGTTCTGACGCTCCATCTTCTTGAAGTCGACACCCCAACCGATTGCGTTGCGAAGGAGTTGATCGTGGCTCTCCTCGAACGCAAACAGCAAGCAGCGCTCGTTTTTCGCAGCCCCGCCGGCGATGAATTCGGTTGTCATCAGCGTCTTGCCGCATCCGGTCGCTCCGGTAACCAGAATGATCGAGTCGCGAAAGAACCCGCCGCCGCACATCTGGTCGAGGGCATCGTTGCCGGACGTAATGCGTATGTTCGAAGAGTGCTGCTTGAGTTCGATGGCCGACAGGGGGATGACGACAACCCCCTGGCCCGGAATTACGGTGAACGGAAACTCGCCTTTTTGATGCGCTGTTCCGCGGAATTTCAGCGTCTCGATGGTGCGTCGCCGCTTCTCCTCTTCCAGGGAGTTGCGTAAAATGACGACGTTGTCGGCGACGAACTCCTCGACGCCATAGCGGCTGATCGGACCATATTCCTCATTGCGCTCGGCAGTCATCACGGACGTGACGCCCATCTGCTTGAGGGCTCTGGCAATGCGGAAGAGTTCTCCGCGTACCGTAGCGGCGTCAGAAAACTGGGTAAAGATCGCACCCAGTGAATCCAGCGAAACCCGCTGGGCCTTGACCTTGCGCACGGCACTCTCAATCCGAGCCATCAACGCGCCGAGATCGTAAGCGCCAGCATGAACGACTTCTTCGGGTTGGGGTGACGCATCCACAAACGCCCAGGTGCGATCGGCTTCCCACTGAGCGATATCCCATCCGAGACTGAGCATGTTGGAACGGATATCGCCAGCATCCTCCTCAAACGTGACGAAGACGCCCGGTTCACCTTTGGCAATACCCTCCGCAAGAAACTGGACCGCGAACACCGTCTTAGCGCTGCCGGCGCTCCCTGTCACCAGGGTAGTTCGCGCTTTGGGCAGACCGCCTTCCGCGATCAGATCAAACCCAGGTATGCCGGTGGGCAATTTATCAACTTCGCCCCTTCCCTTCTGTCGTTCGGTCATGAAATCTCCTTGCCGGGTCATTTTTTCTTTGGATCAGGTTCGGCAGAGACAATGTCCAGACCAAGCAGCACTTTCTCGGTATCGGACAGGTCTCCGATGATTCGCCGCAGTGGCGGCGGAAGGTTCTTAACAAGCGTGGGAGTGGCGAGGATTTTCTCATCCTCGGCCAGTTGTGGACGGCTCAGCACGTCAACAATTGTCATCTCATATTGACCTGCCAGTTCCTCTTCGCAAATGCGCTTGAGGTTGGAAATGGCCCGCACTGCTCGTGGGGTATTTCCGGTGACGTAAAGCTTCAGGTTGTATTTCATCAGGATGCCCCCATAGGCCGTGAATTTGGATAGTAATGGCGGTAGTACGAAACCAGATATCCCATCAGTTCGAGGACGGCGAGACGGCCTTCCTCAAGAAAGACGGCTGCTTTCTCTGGAGTTTCTTTGTCAATCCGCCCCATTGCCATGCTGTGAATCTCCACAACATCGCGCGGACCTGCGCGCAGAAACCCCAGGCGGTCCCCGAGGGCTTGCAGCGCGTCGGAACAGCGATACTCTACCTTATAAACCCGTTGCTCGGTCGCCAAGCGTAACTGTTCGTCGTATTCTTCTAAAATCTTGTGAAATTCGACTGGCACGCTCTCGCGAAGCGATGCACTGCTGTACAACTTCGCAGTAACCATGGTGGAAGGGAAGGCGGAGAGGCGCTCGATGCCCTCCATCTCGCGCAAGCGTTCTTCCCGCTTACGCGCACTGATGTCGATGATCGAGGCGACGGCGAACGTTCCTTCGACGGTGGGCGCAGAAGTGAGACCAACCTCCACCGGGAATTGCGATCCGTCCTTGCGACGCGCCTGTAATTCTCTGCCCATGCCCATTGGGCGCGCCTGAGGACTGCTCATATAGGCGGCGCGAAAATGTTCGTGCTGGGCGCGGGCCTGCGAAGGAAGCAGCACTTCGATGGAGCCGCCGAGAAGTTCCGAGCGCATGTACCCGAACAGTTCCTCTGTTCTTTTATTGATCAGAGTTATGTTCCCGGCACCGTCGACCACGACCATGGCCACCGGCGCTGCTTCGATGACGTCCCAAAAGCGGAGCTGTGCTTTCTTGTCTTCGATCTCGCGCGCCGCTTCGGAGATCCCGACGACCTCTCCTTCCGGATTGAAAATCGGGGAAAGCGTCAGCGATACATCGAATTTCTCTCCGGTTTTTCGCAGGCGGGCGGAATCGAAATTCAGGACGCTCTGGCCCTTGGCGACACGGTCATGAGCCGAAGCTTGTGCGCTTTTGTTCTCGTCGGGCACCAGGGACAGAAGGTGTCTTCCGACGATTTTTTCTCTTGGCTGTCGGTACACCGCGACCGCTTTTGCGTTGCAGTAGGTGATGATACCGTCCAAATCGTTCGCCAGAATGGCATCGGCGGAAGAGTGAACGATTGCTGCCAAGTATTCAGGAGAGAGGGGGCCCCACTGCCTCATCAGTCCGTACAACCTCCGTGCAGGAAAAATCGCAGTCAGGTTCGCACAAGCATAGCCGGCACGATGTGACACAGATCACAGGGACGTGTGAGTGCGACACGTTTTTCGGTACCGTGGTGGTGGGTGGTTTGAATGAGAGGAGCATTCGCCACGCATCAGCAGCTGACGCTGTTTATCAAACCTCGAAGTCTAAAAAATGGACGCAACGCGGAGATTGAAAGCAGACCGGAGCCGCCGATTTCTGGTGGTTGTGTTTTTAAAGTCGGCTGCGGTAGAGTTTAAAAACTTACCGATGTCTCCATCACCCCAGTGCACCGAGAGATGAGAAAGATTCAAGAATGTCGCGGCAGGAGATCCTCCCGCCGCAAGAGCTTTGCCTTCGTCGCGATTCTGATTGCGAGTACTCTGGCCGCGGTCCGGGCTCTCGATGCGGCGGCGCAACCGCAATCTTCGTGCACGCTCGACCGAGCCACAGGTACGACAATCGACAAAGAGCCATTCCTCCGTAACGGGTGGGGGTCGCGGTGGAATCTGGCCACGAACCGGGTGGCCTACATGCAGCCGAATGCTAAGGGGTATTACCGGATCTTTACGGTTGTGCCGGGTGGAGGCAACGCCCGGGCGCTTACAGAGGACCAACCGGGGCTGCCCGCTGACAGGCACCAGGGTATGCTGTACTGGCATCCTTCAGGCCGGTATGTCCTTTTCGCCTCAGAAAAACCGGAATGGAAGAGCCCTCGCCTGTTCGGGTCGCCCGACTACGAGGCGTTGCCCGGCTTCGGCCGCCATAATGACCTCTGGCTGATCACGGCAGATGGCCGCCATAGTTGGCAACTGATCCATGAGCCGGGCACCAAGGAACAAGGCATACTGATGCCCGTATTCGCGCCGGATGGCAGGCATATTGCCTGGTCCTCGCGTCAGCCGGATAAGAAGTACATCCTGAAAGTAGCTGACTTCGTGGAACAACCAGAGCCTCACCTAGAAAATATTCGATCCTATCAACCGGGCGGTAGAGCGTATTACGAAACGGGATCTTTCACGAGCGACAGTCAACATCTCACTTATACGAGCGATCAGGACAGCCACAGTTTCTGGCGCAGTCAGATCTACATTCTGGATGTTGCAAGCGGAAAAAGCACGCGCCTCACGCATGGCAATGAATACTACGAGCATCCTACCGTGGTCAGCACTCCCAGCGGAGACTGGATCGTATATATGACCGATAAACAGGTCGATCATTTTGCATTTTCATTCACTCCGTTCGCCGGGACGGATTGGTGGGCGATGAGAACGGACGGCAGTGGAGTGAAGCGACTCACGCGGATGAATATAAACCGCAAAGACAATCCTGAGAATGCAGGCCACATGCAAGTCGGCGGCACGGTCGCGGTCAGTCCCTCGGGCGACTCGATGCTGGGCGATATACAGGACAGCTTAAGCAGGCAAACCGGGTATATTCGCGTGGTGCGGCTTACCTGTCAATGATTTGAAGAGAAGCGCAAAAGGAACCGCGCCTTAGTTGACCCGGGGCGTTCGCGAACCAGAGCAACTGGTGGGGCCGGTAAGCTTTCGGAGTGCTGCAAACTGTTTGTCGGGTAAATCCCCGACCCAGGTAGGGCACATTCGGGACAGACCTGCTTGGTCTGAAGCGTTACCGTCCGAGGGGGAGTAAACAATATCCGCGAGGGCTTCCCGCGGATGCGACCGCGTGGCCCGCAGAGAGGTTCTTTAGCTAAAGAGAATGCGACCATGACAGTCTCTTCTCCACGGATCTCCGGTCCTGACTTCCGCGTCCTGTTCGAGTCTGCCCCCGGCTTGTATCTTGTGCTGACGTCTGACCTAACCATCATTGCAGTCAGTGACGCCTATCTGCGCGCGACCATGACGAACCGTGAGGCCATCCTCGGCCGTCATCTGTTTGAAGTGTTCCCCGATAACCCCAACGACCCCAGCGCGAATGGAGTTCGGAATCTCAAGGACTCGTTGAATCGAGTACTGCGGGATCGTGCACCGGACGCGATGCCAATTCAGAAATATGACATCCAACGCCCGGAGGCGAATGGCGGCGGGTTCGAAGAAAGACACTGGAGCCCGGTGAATTCACCTGTGTTCGATGAGCGAGGACAACTTTCCTACATCATCCATCGCGTGGAAGATGTTACGGAATTTGTGCGCCTCAAGCAGTCGGGAAGCAAAGAGCACAAATTGACGGAGGAACTTCGCGTACGCGCAGAACAGATGGAAGCAGAAGTTTATTCGCGCCGCCGCGAATTAGAGGAGTCACATCGACAAAGGCTGGAAGCGGTTGGCAGGCTGGCCGGGGGAGTAGCTCACGACTTCAACAATGTATTGGCGATCGTCGGCGCGTGTGCCGACCTGCTTCATGACCACGTCGATTCGAGAGCGCAAAGATCGGAGTGGCTGCCTAATATCCGCAAGGCGGTCGAGCGCGGGAGCCAACTTACTCGCCAGTTGCTGACTTTTAGCCGGAAGCAAATTGCCGAGCCGTCCGTGTTCGATCTGAATGAGCGTCTCAGGGACATGAGCAAACTTCTGCGGCCCCTGTTGGGAGACGACATTGAGATCGCGATCCATGCAAAAGCGAACTTTGCTCTCATTGAGGCCGATCCCGGTCAGATCGATCAGATCCTCGTGAATATGGCACTGAATGCCCGTGATGCGATGCCTCGCGGGGGAAGGTTCCTGTTGGAAACCAGCCTTATGCAAGTCGACGAGCCTCTCGCCAGCTCGCAATGGTCGATGAAAGCGGGTAAGTATGTGCTGCTGGCGATTAGCGATGATGGAATGGGCATGGATCAGGAGACCGTGGCCCGAATCTTTGAACCGTATTTCACGACGAAGGAGGTCGGGAAGGGAACGGGACTAGGGCTAGCCACGGTTTACGGCATCGTGAAGCAAAGCGAAGGACACATCTGTGTTTACAGCGAACCGGAGCATGGGACAACATTCAAGATCTGCCTCCCCAGCGCAGAGCACAAACTTGGGCTGGCGACTCGCTCGCACGTTGAGACCGTCGCTCCAAAACGACCGGGAACTTTGATTCTGCTGGTGGAAGATGACGAGGTCTTGCGACGAACCACCCGTGAGATATTGGAAGATCACGATCACACCGTGATCGAAGCTCCCGATGGAAAATCAGCGCTGGAGCAAGCACAATTACATCCAGACTCGATTGACTTATTACTGACCGACGTGGTGATGCGCGGTCTGAGCGGTCCAGAACTGGCCACGAAATTGAATCAATCCTATCCCTCCCTGAAAGTCGTGTACATGTCCGGCTATACGGGAGAGCTCATCACTCAACACGAAATGCTGAAGCCCGGGTTCACCCTTCTGGAAAAGCCATTTACCCGCGCCGCGCTGTTGAACACGGTATTCGGGGTTCTGGATGCAACCATCGCATAAACCCCGCACCGTAACTGTTCACCCTTGGCTAGTTGAACGTCGTGCGAGCACAGTACGCGGACGGCACAGTCTCTCGGGCACAATGCATTCCTTCCGCATTGTGCAACCAGGTTCAGCCGACGATAAATCACTTGCCTTGCGCTGCAGCCTTTGCTGTCGGTAGTGAAATTGTGACCGAATCGGGTTGCGTCCACACCGCTTTGCCGCTGGTCAAGTCTAGACGGTTCATGGTGAGCTTCAGCTTGCCCTCGCCGTCTTCCACCTGCACGTAGTGGTAGTTGACTTCCTTACTCTGGAACGGATCATCTTTACCGCGTTCAATCGGGTAGGCATGCGCTCCTGCGCCGCCCGTCACAATATAGGTAACGCCGCCGTGTTCGTGACGTTCATAGTTGTGGACGTGCCCGGAGAAAACGACGATGCGGGCGCGGAGATTCTGTTGCCGCGCTTCGAGCATTTTGGCTAGGGCCTGTTCTTGCGAGCGGGAGGAGTGTCCTCCGCCGAACATCTTGTCATCCGACGAACTGGTATAGGGAGGATGGTGAAGCATTATCAGAACGAAGTCCACATCGCCAGGAAGATGATCCAACTTCTTGGTGAGCCATTCTCCCTGTGGACCGGCGGTTTCGTCGAGCGCGCTGTCTAGCACCAACATCAGCATATTGGCAGCGCGGAGCGAATAATAGACACTATTCTTCAGATCGGGGAAGCGTTCGAAATAGTTGCCAAGAGCGGCCTGCTCACTGCCGTGGAGATCATGGTTGCCCAGTGTTGGGTATACCGGAATGTGTATCTCGCGCCATACCGCCGTTTCCGCGTCGAAAATCTTCCAGTCGTCCTTATCGTAGCCGTTATAGACGATGTCGCCCGTAAAGCAAATCAACGCAGGATTAGCCTGGGCAATGGCCTGCACCAGAGCCTGGCGCGCTGGCGGATTCGCCGCCTCCGCGTCCTTCGGATCATGAAAACGCGAGTCTCCATAGACGACGAAGTGGAACGGTGCACTCACTTGCAGTTGCAGTTCCACGGGTTCCGTTTGTGGTGTTGCCTTGGAGTGCGAGCCTGAGCACGCAACGCAGGCGAGAAGAATGACAATCGGCAGTTTTTGGATCAGTGTCATTTGCGACCGACCACCAGTATTTCAAATTGTCCGGCTTCCGCTGTAGAGAGAAAGAGTTGATGCGTTTTAGGATCCAGCGCCATAGTTTTTGCCTTGGGCAAGGTCTTCGTTGTTTCTACAACCGAATATTTGTCCGGGGCGTCCTGGTGAATCACGGTGATCGTGCCTTCCCCGTTGGAATTGAAAACCAGGCGGGAATCAGGATCGAATGCAGTCGCATCCACGTGGTCGCCGATGGGCAGAGTGGCGACGACTTTTCCTGTATCGGCGTTCATCACGGCCATGACTTTGCTGCGGCAGCCAATAAACAACCGCCGATTGGAGCGGTCCATCGCCAGGCTGGACGGCGAAGCGCAAGGTGCTGTCGGCCAGCGCTCTTCAACTTTCAGTGTGCGTGCGTTGATTTTGAGCACCAGACTAGCGTCTTCCACGTTGTTGTAAACATACCCCGAACCGTCGGCGACGGCAAACTCGGGACCGCCGCCGAGATCGACCGTTCCCGCTACTTTACCGTCCGCCGCCTGGATGGCGGTGGCACTGTTGCTGTCACCATTGAAGGCGAACACTCGCGAGGTCGCAGGATCATAAATAATTGCATCGGGTTTCTTGCCGACCGGGACCTCCGCAATCGTCTTCAGCGTCTTCAAATCGAAGATGGTGACCGTCGATGACTGCCCGTTGCTCACGAATCCTCGTCCCAGTTCCGGAGCGATGGCGATCCCATGCACGCCAGGAGTGTTCTCGATCTTGCCGACGATCGCGCCCGAATCGACATCGAGCACTTCGACCTGGGTGCCGTGGGAGACGTAGAGCCGACGTGCGGTCTCGTCAACGTTGAGGTAGTCCCAGCTACCTTGTCCAGGAATGGGAATCTTCTTGCTAATGGCAAAACCCTCGGCGTGAGCCTTGGGAAGGCCCGACACAACCATTACGAATGTGAAAATGCCAACGAGAAGCAACCGCTTTATGTTCGTTGAGTTAGTGTGCGCGTCTTTCATGTGGAATGGGCTCCTTATTTCTTAGCTCGATGGATTCTTGGATGCGCACGAAGTCTCAACTCCGTGCGGACGGCCTGAGGTTTTCCTGCATGCGGAAGCCTCAGGAAGCGCTGTCGCTTGTCATCAATACTCCCGGCGCGGCTCCCAGCGTAGGCCGAAGGAATACGTTGGGCTGTAGAACTCCCGTTGGATGACGTAATCCGAACTGCCGTTGTAGAAGCCGAACACCTCATTCGACAGGTTAAGTCCCTGCACAAGGAACGTGAGGTTCTTCTTAACCTTGTAGCTGGCTTGCGCATCGACCTGCAGGTGCGGGTAGAAGTAAACGTCGCCCGCTGGACCCTTGGGACCCAAGTCGGGACTTCCGCCTGGCAGGTATTGATATTGATAAATGCTCGATCCGTTATAGGCGAGTCCTACCCGAGTCGAGAACCGTCCCCGGTCGTACGTAGGGCTGATGTTCCAGGTATTCGGAGCCTGGCGCTGCAGCGCGGGCTTGTCTGTGCGTCCGGGCAACGGGCCGGAGTTGGAAGTTGTCCAACTGTAGTTGGCGGAGATGCCGAGCCCGCTCAATCCTCCGGGCAGAAACCCAAGGTGCTGGATGTAAGCGGCTTCAAATCCCGCCAGCCATGCGTGCGTGCCATTGATGATCGTGCTGGTGATAAACCCGGAGTAGGTACCGCTGGTTCCCGGCAGATTCTGCGTGTAGTAGATCGGATCACTGAGCTGTTTGTAGAAGAAGCCTCCCTGAATCTCGCCGAAAGGCTTTAAGTAGTGTTCATATAATACGTCGTAGTTGTTAGCGTGCTCAGGCGCAAGATTAGGGTTGCCGAAGGTGTAGGAATAAGGATTCGTGCTTTGGTCCAATTCGACATACGGGATCGTGTCGTATGGATTGGGGCGAGATATTCCACGACCGAAAGAAACGCGAAGATCAGAGTCGTCGGTTAGACGATAGCGCAGTTGAGCGCTGGGCAGAGGATTCCAATACCAGCTGTTCGCCAAGGCTGGAGTCGTGGAGACCCAGTTGCCATTGGAGTCGTTCGTGACGATATAGCCCAAGGTATTCAGCTGGGTCGCTTCGACGCGGAACCCGAGCTGAAGTCGGAAGCGACCGAAATCGACCGTGTTCATCGCATAAGCTGCCGAAAGGCGCTCGGTATATTCAAAGTTGCTGGCATCCGAAGCCAGATGGGTGGCACCGGAGTCGAGAGTGAGAATGCCCTGACTGGCGAGGTTCGGCAAGCTGGCGGTGATACTGGGCCATGAGACAACTGGCCCGAGGCTGTAGTCATGGAAATAGTAGTTGGGGTTGCTGAACCCGCTCAGGTACTGCGACATCAGAGGTGTCGCCGGCCGAGTTGCCAGATTGTTCTGGTCATAGGTTGGCGAATACGCATTCTGGCCCTTATGAGCGTTCCGTTCCTTAAAGCCGAATTCAAAGGTCGCATTATGCTTGCCCAGGTGGTAGTTGGTCGCGTACGACACTGCTCCCTGCAAGTTGACCTGTGAGGTGTTCCCCGATGTCGTATTCACATCCAACAGGCTCCAGTTTCCTGGAGTGTAATAGGGGCCTCCCGGCGCGTCGCAGCCTGAGGTCCACTGCGGGAGGTAGGGATTGGGGGCTGGAGCAATATTCGCGCAAAGAGGCGTCCCGGGCACTTGGCCATTCACGGTAGTTGGGCCGTTGTACGAGAAATCGAATCCCGGATTGCCGGCGGCGGCTGTCTGAAGCGAAGCAGACGCCGACACATTCCAGGCTAACCACGAATTGGTGAAGATGTGCTTCCCGCCAATCGCTAAATTGCCGATCCGATAATCCGGCGCTCGTTGGGAGCCGGAGAATTTCTCCGGTGGGCAGCTATTGTTCGCCGTCCCGTCGCAGCCAGTCCCGTCATTCAAGGTGTACTTCCATTTGTCGCCGAAATCCCTGAAATCGGAGTAGAAGTAGTGAAGGTAAAGCCCTGCTCCATCCCCAAGCTTGTAATCGAGCCCACCACCGAAACCATAACGTTTACGCCGATACCGGTATTCGCGGAGATCGATGCTGCCGTAACTTGGAATTGCCGTGTCATTCGGGCTCGGTTCGATGTCATCGATGCCGCGGCCGTTATAGTCGAAGCTGCCGGAGAAGAGGGCCCCCCACTTCTTGCTTGCACCAAAGCGCTGACCAACGGTTCCGTTCACCTGGGCGATGGCGCGCGTGTTCAGGATTGGAGTGAATCCGCCAATCACGCCAAAGGCCAAGGTCGGCTGGTCGCCAGCGGTTTTGGTCACCAGATTTACGGATCCGCCGATAGCCTCAGCGTCCTGATTGGCAGATAGCGTTTTGTTGACTTCGACGGACTCGACGATGTCGGCGGGAATGGTATCGAGCTTTACCTGGCGCACGTTGTCTTCCGGCGCAGGAACGAGAATCCCGTCAATCGTCACGGCGTTCAGACGTGGCTCCGTGCCACGAATTTGTACATACTTACCTTCGCCCTCATCGCGCTCCAGGGTCACACTGGGCAACCGGCCCACTGCGTCGGCGATGTTTGCATTCGGCAGAGCGGTAATCACGTCGGACGGCAACACCTGCAGAATGTTGTCGGAAGTACGCTGGCGGTTGATCGCTTCAGCCTCGCCATGCGGCCGATCCGCAACCACGGTGACTTCTTCGCTCAGGGCGGAGACTTCCATCCTGGCTTCAATGTGATTTGCTTGTCCAGCCGCGACGGTGATTTGCTGAGTGAAATCCGTGAAGCCCACGTAAGAGATTGTGAGGGAGTAGCTGCCCGGTGTCAGCCCGATGAAATTGAATTCCCCCTGTCCATCGGTAGCTGTCACAATGTCACCCGGCTGCAATTGCACCCGCGCGCCATCCAGCACTGCCCCTGCCCTGTCGGCGGCACGTCCGCTGATAGTTCCGTGTCCACCTTGGGCCGACGCTACCGCTCCCAAAACCGCGCAAAGAGCCAGCAAGATTGGCATGGTGAAGATGGAGAAGGTGCGGCGTGAGTGCTTCGGTTTCATGGTTTCCTCTTCTTGCGAACCAGTGCTCGACCGAGGAGAAGTCCGCGGAGGGCCTTGGCGTAATAGAAAATCTTTGCCGGGCAAGGTCACTGGTGATGGTAGGAGAGTGCTGTGAAGCCCTTATTAAAGGAAGGTTAATAATCTTTCAGACTCTGTTTTTTCCGGTGTTTTGCCTCTACCCTAGGGCTTATCGGCTTCCGATTCTGTGGAGCCCGGCAGGCGTTTCGATGAAACTGCTCGTTGTCGAAGATGAACGGCGAATGCTGGAGTTGCTGCGCCGAGGTTTAAGTGAAGAAGGGCACAGTGTCGCGTGCGCGGTAGATGGCAGTCAGGGACTGCAGATGGTTCGCGACAACAGCTTCGATGTCGTGATTCTCGACGTCATGATGCCCAAGATGAACGGATTCGAACTGGCAAAGCGCATGCGCATCGAGAATAACTGCACGCCGGTACTGATGCTCACCGCGAGAGATTCGGTTCCCGACATCGTGCACGGGCTGGACCTGGGTGCCGACGACTACATGACCAAGCCGTTCTCCTTTGACGAATTGCTGCTACGACTACGCGCCGTGCGCCGTGCCGCGGTTGCGACCAAGAGAACACTGCTTCAGGTTGGCGATCTGTCGCTGGATCCTTCCACCCGGGATGTTTACCGCAACGGAATGCGGTTGAGCCTGACTCGCACTGAATATTCGTTGTTAGAGCGCCTCATGCGCGATGCCGGCAAAGTGGTTCCGAGGGAGTTACTGATTGCCTCCTCAGGAAGGGAGATGGGCAGCAACACACTAGATGCGTTTGTGCGACTCCTGCGAAATAAGGTCGATTGTGATGATAACGTGCGCCGAAGGCTGATCCACACGGTGCGGGGCGTTGGGTACGTGATGAGTGCGGACTGGCAATGATGAGAAACCCTTCGATTGGGTTCCGGCTGACATTGTGGTACCTGGCAATTTTCACTGCAGCCGAGCTTTTCTTTGGTGTGGGCATGTGGCTCGTCCTGCGGCAAGATCTTTATGGCATTGCTGACGAGGCCTTGACGGCCCAAGTCGAAGATGTCGCGAGTTTTCTGAAATCGCAGAAGAAAAAGAATATGACCGTCGAGAAGCTTCGAGAAGAAATCTCGGAAGCTTACGACTTGGAGCATTCTGGCGACTTCCTCCAAATTTACGATGAGGATGGAAACTGGCTCTTCCGGGCATTGTCACTGGTACAAAATCAAGTTGCGGGCTTGACGCCGGCCGCTACCATGCGTCCCTCGTTTACAAACATTCAGCTCGGTAATGAACCTTTTCGCTTTGTTAAGCAGAGAATTGAAGTTAATGGCCGCGCTTACACAGTGCAAACCGGGGTTCCTGCCGATCAGATTATTGCTACGCTGTCTCGGTTCCAGCGATATCTCGTGATGCTCTCGCCGTTGTTGCTGTTTGCGGCCGCTTCCGGAGGGCACTGGCTTAGCCGCAAGGCGCTATCTCCGGTGGACGCCCTGACACGGACTGCGAGAAGCATTAGTGCCAGCAACCTGGGCGAGCGGCTGGAGAGACTCACGACCGGTGATGAACTCCAACGCCTTTCGGACACCTTGAATGAGATGCTGGCGCGCATTGAAAACTCGTTTTTGCGCGTGAACCAGTTCACGGCGGATGCTTCGCACGAACTGCGCACGCCCATCTCGCTCATTCGCACCGAAGCGGAAATCGCCTTGCGCAAATCCAGAGGCGAGGGGGAATATCGCGAAGCGTTGCGACACATTCTGCTGGAGGCGGAAAGAAGCTCGTCCCTAGTGGAAGAATTATTGTCACTCGCCCGCGCCGATTCCGGACGAGAGAGAGTGCACCTGGCAATTCTGGACCTGCGTCCGGTGATTGCGGAGATTGCGAGCGAATGGCGCCAATTGGTGGCGTCGCGCAATCTGCAATTCACCGAAGCGATCGCGGATCGCGAGTTGCTGGTTTTGGCAGACCGCGTAGCCTTGCAACGACTGCTCGGCATCCTCCTCGACAACGCCGTAAAGTATACGCCGCCGCCGGGAGCCGTCGAATTGCGCCTGGACGCGCGGAATGGCAACGCGGTCATTTGTGTTCGCGACACCGGAGTTGGAATTGCCGAGCAGGATCACAGTAAAATCTTCGAACGTTTTTACCGCGTAGATAAGGCAAGAAGTCGCGCGCAAGGCGGAGCCGGGATAGGGCTCGCCATTGCCGAGTGGATTGTACGGCAGCATCGCGGATCGATCGCCGTGCACAGCTCGATTGGCAACGGATCGTCCTTTGTCGTCGAGCTTCCTGGACAACCCGCATCGGCACTTTCGGATCCAGCGCAGGCGAATGCGTTGGCGGACTATACCGCCAACTCGCCGGGAAAGCGTTGCGTTTGATCGGCCAGTCCTGCAACACAACTTGGCCTACTACTCAACAGCCGAGGAATTCAATGAAGCGTACTGCATCGCCTCTTGGCCATCGGGGGATGTGGCTCCCGGTTATCTCACCGCACATAGCTACCGGCTGAGGGATCTTTGGCGTGCACGACCGAACGAAACTGCCAAGCCCTCGTCGCTAACACTTTTGTCTACGTGGGTCTCCGCCTAGGGCGTCCACAGGAAGCCATGGGACACCCTGCTGGCGTCGATGTAGTATCCGCAGACATCGCCAGCGGTGTTGATGCCGTCGGCAAAAGTTGAGATTGTGCCGGGAGGATCGATGGTGGTGAATGTGCCGTTGACGGCAAGCACGAAGCCGTGTTGCACCTTACTGGAGTCAATGTAATATCCAGCAATGACTCCCGCGGTGTTAAAGGCGATGGCGACGGTTCCCTGCCCAGATGCGGTGCTGGCAGACGGGTCGTCGATGTTGCTGATGGTTCCGTCGGCGGTGCGCACGAAGCCGTGATTCACGCCGGTTGAGTCGATGTACCATCATCCAAACACGGGCTCGGCGATACCGATACAGTCGTCGCGTCCGCGTAAGTCCCGCACAGGGTATAATTCCGCCCACGCATGGCCCTCACCTCAGGCACAAAACTTGGCTTTTACGAGATCCAGTCTCCCCTTGGCGCAGGAGGGATGGGCGAAGTCTATCGAGCGACTGATACGGTTTCTGGGTCGCGGTGCTGCCATTCAAGTGCACGGGGAAAGACGATGACTTGAGAGCGCTGGCCGAGGGATTGTCCGAAGAAATCATTGCCGGACAGTCGCGCTTTTGCGTATCTTCGCGTGGTTGCCCGCGGCTCGACTACCAGACTTTCGAGTGAGTCGGGCGGCGTGCGCGAGATTGGCAAAGAACTTCCGAAAGATTAGAAGAAAGTTTTCAGCGGAAACATTACAGCAACTCGTTCATCGCCATTTGTTTCGTCGATATAAGGAATGACTGGAGATCATTACACGCATGCGTGGTCACTGCCTCTGGCACGACACTGGGATGTTATGGAGATTCCATTGACGGGTGGAATGCGTCGGACCCTTTGGATTTCGCGTATCCTCGGGATCATTCTACTTTGGGGTATTCAGCTCGCCGCGCAACAGCAGAAGAGGTTCCAGGTGACTTCGGTTGTGGATGCGCCCACCATCGCAGGTCATCCTGTGCAGTTGGATGCAGAGGGAAAGCTGCTGCCGTGGCCGATGCCCCACGACATAGGCTATTCATATTCCTCGCACTTCCTCACGCAATGGACAATCCTGTGGGATCAATATAATCGGCAGCGGCTCCCCTATTTTTATTGCTGTTTCGATTTTGACCGCATCACCTTCGACCTGGTGCCTGACCAGCACTGGGCAAACTCGACGGGCTATCTGCGAGCGATGATGCAGGGCTTTATCGAACGCCTTTACTCCTACACTGGGGACGGGCGGACCATAACATTCCTGAAAAGCTTCGTTGACTACGAACTGGAAAACGGCCTGACCCCGGAAGACTATCTCTGGTCACAGGTACCATACGCGTCTGCGAATCCTGGCGCGAAGCGTTACCGCGGCTGGAGCCAGCTTGGCGAAGACTATATCGAGCCGCATGTTGTTGGCGAAGATGGATACGGCTACCTCCGTCTCTACGAGATGACCGGCAACACAAAATACTTGCGGGCATCCGTTCACTGTGCCGATGCTCTCGTCAAAAATTACAAGGCAGGAGATCAGGATCATTCGCCTTGGCCGGTGCGAGCCTCGGCCCGCGATGGAAAAACCATGGGCGCAGCGATGGGCCCATATTCAGCCAATGTGATTGAGCCCATCATGCTGTTCGATGAACTCATTCGCCTGCGACAAGGTGATGTTGCCGGATACACGCGAGTGCGGGCAGCTGCCTGGGACTGGTTCCAGAAATATCCCTTGTCCAATAACGTATGGGTTGGCTATTTCGAGGACGTCACTCCCAGCATGGACAACATGAACCAGGTGATTCCCTTGGAGTTTGTGCGGTACGTGCTCCTTCATCCGGAGAAAGATCCGCAGTGGCGCGAGCACGCCAAGAGACTTATCGAGTGGGTGAAGAGCACACCCAAATGGCCGAAGTACATTGTGCACGGTGCGACGGTCACGACCGAACAGGGCGACGGCATCAACTTCTGCTGCAACGAGCCCAATCAGTGCTGCGACAGCCATACTTCCCGGCTCGCCGCCGTGGAAGCGCTGTACTTTGCGAAAACTGGCGACGTCAGCTATCGAGATGCCGCGTTTCGTTCCTATAACTGGGTCACCTACTTTCAAGGACTTTCTCGCGATGCTCATGCGCCCTTCTCGAACCAGTGGTGGTTTACCGACGAATATGCAGACGGTCCGCGAAGGTTGATGGATGCTTTTTGGGCGGTGCCGGAATGGGCGCCGGCGGATGAATCCCACTTGCTCGGCTCGAGTTCAGTCGTCACGAAGATCGCTTACGGCAAGGGTTCTGTCACCTACTCTACGTTTGATCCCGAGTCCTCGGATGTCCTTCGCCTCGATTTCGTGCCAGAAGCTGTCACGGCAAATGGCAAGCCGCTCGGTCGCCGCAAAGATCTCGATCAGCCTGGGTTCGTCTTCGACGATTCGACCCACGTGCTCCGCATCCGGCACGACGAGGCGCGCGACATTGATGTTCAAGGCAACGGCGGAAATACTCCTCCCCGTTTTGTGTCCTTCGATGATCCCCAGCTCCCGGCGGGGACAGTGCTAACGGGGTATCCCACGGGTGTAATCGATTGGGGCGCGAATGCGTGGCGAATCAACGTACCGGAAGGTGCCTTCGGAACTTTCAACCTTGCACTTGTCGACTCCCACGCAACCAGCGCACAATTCCACTTCTGTTGGCCGCGCGTGTTTGCGGGCCTGGATGTCTACAACGGTGGGGCATCGGATGCGACGGTGACGATCCGTTCTGCGGGGTTACGCGAGGTCTCAATTACCATTAAGGCCGGGCAATTGCAGCGCCTGCGAACGGGGTGGCGAGACGCCAGTTCGAGCGTAACCTTCGAACTCAAGGATGGAGAAGGTCTCCGGTTCGACAATTTGGCATATGAGCAAGAATGAGGTTCTGTCGCGGAGTCCTCACTGAGCCATAGATTGGCGCGATGACGCGCAGCGGCACAAATGCGCACAATCGCCGTACCGGTCGCTAACTACGATGACAATCAACACGCCGCCAATGTCCGGTCGGTGTTTTTTCATGAAACGAACTGAGTAGGAGCAGATAAGAAGGAAATCAGAGCGAGGTCGACCGAATCGAGCAGCCGAGCAAGATGGGTCAGTCAAGGCACCGCGGCTGTGTTTTTCTACGTACTCGTGTGCCCTTGGCAAATTTCCTTTTGGCCGTAAGTAACGCCAAGGTGCAACCAGAAACGGTTTGGCTCTGATCGTCACTATTCATCAATGGCTGGAGGCGCTGCAGTTCACCCTGCCGGTACTGTGGGGCGATCCCCGCTTCTGCCGCGCGGTGTTCTGAGGCAGAAGGAGACTCTCGCTTGAGTGCTTCGCAGCATGGTTGACGTGACATCTTTGCCGCGTGCGGGTGCACCTTGTGGCATGATGTCGCGGTACGGTTGTTTGGACCCCGCGTGCTTCCCCGCGGAAACTTTGAGGTCGAAGTCTATGCCTGCTACTTCCCAGCGGCAAATTCAAGGAAGGAGATCGATATGGAGAGCAGAAGATTGTTTCTACGTACCAGTGCGCTTGTGATGACGGTGCTGTTGATTGGGACGTTCTTTGCGTTGCCGGCAGGAGCCAGCAGCGAAAGAGTGATCTATTCGTTCAGCCTAGACACTGGCGGGGCTTATCCGACTCAGGATCTAGTCGCGGATGCAGAGGGCAATCTGTACGGGACGACCATCGATGGCGGCGACCAAAGAATGGGGCTGGTGTTCGAGCTCTCGCAGAAAGATGGCGGGTGGCAGGAGCAGGTCCTGTACTCGTTTCAGGATGAGGACGGGACGCCGAGCTCGGGGCTAAGGTGGGATGCGGCTGGCAATCTTTATGGAGAAGCCTCCGGAGGCGCAAACAACGCGGGGATGGTGTACGAGCTTTCGCTGTCGCAAGGCGCTTGGATCAGGACAGTTCTTTACAGTTTCGTGGATCAGAGCACCGGAGCTTCTCCTTCGGGTGGGATCGTGTTCGATGCGCATGGGAACATCTATGGCACCACGCAGACGGGCGGTGACCCGTTCGATCTTGGGACGGTGTTTGAGTTGGCCAAGGATGGAAAGGGAAACTGGACGGATCAGGTGATTCATGCGTTTGGAGGCGGAGAAGACGGGGGAGAACCGGTGGCGGGCGTGGCATTCGACTCGCACGGAAACCTGTTCGGGACTGCCTTGACAGGCTACAGTGGAGGCACGATATTCGAACTGATTCCAGAGCTTGACGGCAAGTGGAAGAGAATCGTGGTGCATCGCTTCACAGGCGGAAAAGATGGGGAATTTCCTTCGGGAAAGCTGATCTTCGACGCCGCTGGAAATATGTATGGGACAGCGGAGTCCGGGGGCGTGGCCAAGAATCAAAATGGATGCGATTTTGGCTGCGGCACCGTCTACCGCGTGACTCCGAAGACGAAGGGATTCACGTTCTCTGTGCTGTACAGCTTTGCGGGTGGGCAAGACGGCAGGATGCCCGATGGAACATTGGCGCTCGACGGCGCGGGCAATCTATACGGCACCACGGAAACCGGAGGCGGGAGCGGGTGCGAATTCGGATATGGATGTGGCACTGCATTTGAACTCTCGCCGAGTGCGAAAGGACCGTGGACGGAAACTGTCCTCCATCGCTTTGCCGGTAGCCACGACGGGCTGAACCCGGAGGGGAGCTTGCTTATGGACTCGCAGGGGAACTGGTATGGAACAACAAACGTGGGCGGTGATGCACAAGAAGGAACGGTGTTTGAAATCGCGCCGTAGCAGACGGGCCAAAAGGCGCTCACGAACCTCGCTGGAGCAGAAACAGCGTTTGCAGCAGGTCTTTTTCCCGCGTGGGGTGCAGTTTGAAAATGGTAGTTATCGAACCGGTGAAACTAGTATGATCTTCTTTGAGTTAGAGGAAATTTCAGCTCAAAATGAAGGTTTGGTAGCGCTACCGGGAATCTCTTCTGGCCACAGCCCGGATTTCCCAATAATCATGCTGAAATCCGCTCCAGTCAAGGCTTTTCAGCGAATAGTCGAAATCCAAAATCCCTTCATTGATGGCACTTTTTTATACGGTTTTTCGCCAAATGTAGTTCAACGTAGTTCAAAATCTCTGCATGGCGACAGACGCAAGAGGTCGAGAGGAGTTGGCTGCGCGGGTTCAGCAGGCGTTGATGCTTTCTACCAAGAAGGAAGCCGAGCACATCGTGAACGCGGTTATCGAGAGCTTGGAAGCCACGCTGCTGAACAATCTGGAGAAGAACGGCTTCACGCTGAAGCTCGGCAGCTTTGGCAAGTTCTCAGTCCGACACAAGCCGGGGATTCTCAGGAAGATTCCGTTCACGGGCGAGACGATACTGACAAAGGATCGGCGTAAGGTCGGGTTCGTCAGTCTGGGTAGTCTGCGGCAGTGTGAACGGGTGACCTGACCTGCGGGAAAGGCGGTTCTGCGCGAACCCGGCGGTCGGACGATCTTGGGGTCATCTCGCTGCCCCAACCCCTGTTTTCGACTTTTGTCACCACCTACAAAGCGACTTGGCGTGCGGCGTGGATGTTGCGGGCCGCGATCTCAGAGCGCCCGCACTTGCTGGACTGAACCTGATGGCGAATACAAAGCGAAAGTGCTAGACTGCCGGGGTGGATGAGGGCAGGAAGCGCGTGTTGCTGATCGCCGCCTCGATTCTAGCGGCCCGCAAGCTGGCGCAGTACGACAGCGGAGCACGGGTGCCTGCGACGGTGGCAGCCGTTGCCGATGCCGTCAGATGGGCGGAACGGATCATGGAGGAGATTGATCGCCGTCACCCGGTAAACGGCTCCAGCGTTGATAGGATAAATCTCAGAGGAAATCATTCGTGACTGCGAATTTGCCCATCGTCACTTTCGATACTAGCGCTCACAATCGGCTGATTGAGGATGGTGCCCGTTCGGAGCGTCTAATTGCGGCTATCGGAGGTGGTGCGTTCTTCCGCTTCGCTGGCTTGAGTATCGAAGAGTTGATTTCCACTCCCGACCCCGTCAAGAGGGCAGCACTATTCGATTATTGCGCACGGCTCCAAGACGGGCCGACCGATTGCCTCTACCCTCAAAACGAACTGATCCGACTTCTCGTCGTCGACCATTTCAAGAATCCTTCAGCCTTCGACTGGGCGGCGGTCGATGTCCGAGCAAAGGAGTATGAGGATGCAATTCGCCGCCGCTTTTTCATAACAGACGAGCAGTTGGCGGCAGACCAGCGCCGGGAACTCAAGAACAGGCAGAAGAGCTACAAGCAGATGTTTTCCAACTTGCGCCCGGAACTTCGGAAGGTGTTCGATGCTCACGGCGAGGCACCCCCGACAACGCTACGAGAGGCGGTAACCCGGCTTCAAGGGACAGAGAAGAGTTTGATATGGAGCATGGGCAAACTCCTCTATGATCGTGGAGCCGAAACCGACGCCAGCCTAGCTACCGTCAAGCAGTTCATAGAGGCGTGTCCGCCCTTCCGTGCCCTCGTCTACGGAATGATAATGTCGTGGTACGACCTCGGTGTTCGCGACCCTAACGTCGGCGAAAAGTTCAAGGCGGGCGGAAACGACTTATTCATGAGCATCTATCTGCCTTACTGCGACAAGTTCGTAACTGCCGAGAAGAACGCCGAGCAAGAGAAATGCTTGAGAGAGATTGCATTCTTAGCAGGTCTTAGGACCGAGATTTTGTCATACGACGCATTCTGCGATAGCGTCTTGGTCGGCGTATAGAAAGTGTCGTCACCAACGACACTTTCCCCTTTCTCCGAACTCGATATGACCGCTGACGAATTCCACCAATCCCTCGCCGCGACCGAGCCGCCAGCCGGAATCACGCACGCGCTCGCCGGACTGTGGTGGGACGGCAAGGGCGACTGGGCCCGGGCGCACGAATCGGCACAGCAGGACGAAGGGCGCGACGGCTCGTGGGTGCATGCCTACCTCCACCGCAAAGAAGGCGACACCAGCAACGCAGCCTATTGGTACAACCGGGCTGGTAAGCCCGTGTGCCGGGAGCCGCTGGACGCAGAATGGCTCCTCATAGTTACGGCGCTGCTCCGATGATCCTCGCAAAAGCACTGACTCGCGCTCCGGTGTGACATACAATACAGCCACGTTGAGCAGGGGGAAGAGTGACCCTGAACGAGGTTGCCGATCTCATCATCTCGCCGCAAGCCGAAACACTCCTGCGTGGGAACTACGTCAACAAGCGAGGAGTTCGCGGATACTTTGTTCAGATCAAGTGCGGCAATCACTGGTGCAAGGTCTCCGTTTCTAACGCAGATCACCATTCAGCCCGCGTCACGGTGGAGGAACTCGACTCTATCGACTCCGCAATGCTTGAACCCGCTGTACTAGTCCCAACTTCTTCTATTTCTGAAGCACTCAAATCGCATACTGCTCAACACGCGCCCGTCAATACCTATCTGAATGGTGCTGACATTGAAGGAATATGGGCTGAGTTTCGCCACGCTGCGAACTGGTACATGGTGAGCGTCTCGCATATTGATGTTCCTACCTACGCCAAGTCCGAAGAACTGGAGCGCATCACCGACGAGTTCCTCTTCCAACAGGGATTTCGGAAATTGAGTGGGCGGAATCGCCGGGGCTGATTCCCCTTAGAAAAAGCGTACAATCTTGGGTTCAAGTGCTACGCGCAAGCGTGCTTCCCCAGATTACACACGCGTGCTTCGCGGGCAAGTGTGTCCTGAGGGAGCGTCGTAGGCATGTCGGAGTCCGCAGCCAGAATCCAAGCCCCGCCATTGGTCGAAGGGCAAGTAGTAACGGGAACGCTTTTCAGCGAACCGATGCGCGTGGAGACCATCCGCGAGAGCGGCCCCGGCACATGGGTCGTGGGTTTGTGTGGACTCAACACCGAACGCTTTCGCAAGGTGACCCTCACCTCTGCCGATCTCCAGCAGCTTCAAGTCCAGAAACCCCATTTCACCTATGACGGCGACGGACAAGTTCTTAGGATCGGCGTTCAGGCGTACTCCCTTGGCATCGCCTACGAATTCGATCCCTACTTCGGACTCTCTATCTCCCGCGTAGACCCGCTCCCCCACCAGCTTGAAGCTGTCTACGACTATCTGCTGAAGCTCGCACGCGTCCGGTTTCTTCTGGCGGACGACGCGGGCGCGGGCAAGACCATCATGGCTGGTCTGCTAATCCGTGAACTCAAGCTGCGCGGACTCGCTGAGCGGGTGCTGGTCATCTGTCCTGCTAACCTGACCTTCCAGTGGCAGCGTGAACTGAAGGAGAAGTTCGAAGAGAAGTTTGTGGTACTGAAGGGCGACCTTATCCGCGAGCAATTCGGGATTAACCAATGGCTCGAAACGCCAATGGTCATCACGTCGCTTGACCTCGCGAAGCGCGACAACATCCTGCCGGGACTGAAGCAGGTTAGGTGGGATTTGGTGATCGTTGATGAAGCTCACCGTATGTCGTGGACGCCTCCGTCCAAGAAGACCGCTCGATACGCGCTGGGCGAACTCCTGCGAGACTCGTCTGACAATCTGCTCCTCCTGACCGCGACACCTCACAAGGGCGATCCAACGAACTTCAGCCTGTTCCTCCAACTCCTCGATGAAGACGCATACGCCGACGTGAAGTCAATCCGTGAAGCGATGGAGCGCCGTCACGCCCCGTTCTACTTGCGCAGGACCAAAGAGGCAATGGTCTACTTCCCGCAGCGCATGCCTGACGGCACATGGGAAGCCAAGAAAATCTTCACGAAGCGCATCCCGCACACGGTGGACTTCCATATCGACGGGGCGGAAGACGAACTCTATCGAGAGGTTACTGCTTTCGTAAAAACCCAGTCGAACCGGGCAGCGGCAAATGGTGATGATCCTCGCGCCAGAGCCGTCCGCTTCTTGATGGCGTTGTACCAGAGGCGTCTGGCTTCAAGCACCTACTCGCTCCGGCGTTCGCTAGAAAACCGTGGCAAGCGTCTGACAGAGATGCTGAAGAAAGCCCAAGAAATCGCCCGGTTCGCGCCTCCCGACCTGCCTGACATGGAAGAACTGGATGAGATGGAAGATTCCGAGCGGGAGCGGTTGGAAGACATGATCGCCGCTGTCAGTCTGGCGCGGAATCCAGATCAAGTTAAGGAAGAAGTGGAGGAACTCAAGGGGCTGGTCGAGCACGCGATCCGGGTCGAGAATGCAGGAACCGAGGCGAAACTTTCGCGGCTTCAAGAACTCATGAAGCAGCAGGGTTTTTTCGACAATCCGCAGCAACGCCTTCTTATCTTCACGGAGTTCAAGGACACTCTCGACTACCTCGTCAAGAAGCTACGAGAGTGGAATTTCACTGTTGGCACGATCCACGGTGGGATGCACATCGGTTCCCGTGATGAGGCTGGGACACGGCTCCACGCAGAACAGCAGTTCCGCGAGGGAGACGCCCTTCCCGGCTTCGAGATGGAACACCGCCCGGTAAAATGAGTTCACTTTCATTATCTTGTGCGCAGCGGTGAAAGGGGTGTTCTCCGAGCCGTCATTCTCTTCGTCCCCGTCCACGAGGTAGTTAAAGAACCTCCTCAGAAGTGGTTTGGTGATTTCATCCACGAACCGGATGCCAAGCCCTTCCTTATGTTGTGTCGCCCATCCTTGAAATTCCGCGATGGCGATTGTTCAGAAACCAACTCTTGTCATCCGCCTGTTTCAGCGCATGGGAAAGAAGAGGCAATTGCCGCTCGTCGGACAGGTTCGTGACGTCCTGCAACTTTTTGCGGCGCTTCTCATACCACGAAAGCTGGAACTTTCCCTGCCGCTCATCCTTCAAGAAGAGTCTGCCGTCTCGCCTGTGTCCGTCAGGAATATCGACGGGTATCCTCGTCCACCTGCCGTCGAGCTTCACCCGCTCATAGAGCGTTACCTTGATCTCACCCACAGAATCCTCGATATTCAATACGGGATTTCCGGGCGAACCAACAATTCTGCGGCAGCGAAAATGCCGCAATGTAGTTCAACTGTAGTTCAACGGGCGAGAGAGAATTCAGGAAAGCGTTACGAATCAGCAGGATGGAAAAGTGTTGGTAGCGCTACCGGGAATCGAACCCGGGTTTGAAGATTGAGAATCTTCCGTCCTAACCCCTAGACGATAGCGCCACGCAGTTGGCGAAGGCATAGCAAACACGCTGTGGCGAACAGCGTATCCATGGACATGATACGACCCGCTGCGATGGACGCGCAAGCGCCAGCGGAGCAAAGTGTAAATGCTCCAAGATAATGTCACCCCCTAACTGCAACGAGACTTTGTCACCCACGGAGGAGGGGAGGAAAGCAACGACTATTCCGGCTCGGCCACGAAACGATAGCCTACTCCGCGCACGGTCTGCAGATGTTTGGGACGCGAGGGGTCCTCTTCGATGTAACGGCGAAGGCGGACTACGAAGTTATCGATGGCGCGGGTATCGGTGTCTTCGTGCAATCCCCAGACATCTTCGAGAATCGACTTGCGGGAAATGATGCGGCCTTCGCCGCGCACGAGGTAGCGCAGGAACTCGGCTTCCATCACCGTCAAGTGGATCGTATTTCCCAGGGTGCGCAGTTCCAGTTCTCCGAAATCGATGGTCTTACCGCTGAAGGTGAACAGATCTTTGTCTTTCTTGGGTTCTTCGGGCTGCACCGGTCGCGCGGCGTCACGGGGCTGTTGGCCATCGAGCGAGCGGGCGCCGGATGGATCCGAAGTTTTCATCCACGCACTGCGCCGCAGCAGGCTATCCAGGCGCGCAATGAGAATCGCGAGTTCGAAGGGCTTGGGCAGATAATCGTCGGCTCCGGCAGCGAAGCCTTGCAGCACGTCCTCAGGACGTCCCCGGGCGGTGAGCATGAGGACGGGGACGTAATTTTTCCGCTCGCGCAAGAGGGACGCGACATCGAAGCCGCTCTTGCCAGGGAGCATGACGTCGAGCAGGACGGCATCGAAGCGTTCTTTTTTCTCGAGCAGGCGATCGAGGGCCGACTCGCCGTCGGCCGCGAGTTCGACGGAGTGTCCTTCGGCCTGCAGGTTGAATTGCAAACCTTGCGCGAGGTGGGTTTCGTCTTCGACGATTAGAACACGGCTCATGCTGGCATCACCTTGCGGGGCAATTCTTTCCGAGGTAATTCCAGCGTCACTGTGGTTCCTTTGCCAGCGCCAGCGCTTTCGGCGAAGACGCGTCCTCCGTGCTTGCGCACGATGGAACGCACGATGAACAGTCCGAGGCCGGTGCCTTTGACCTGGGAAAGCGAGCGTTGGGTTACGCGATAGAAGCGCTTGAAGATGCGTTTCAGTTCCTGCTGTGGAATGCCAACGCCCTGGTCGCGAACGCGGAGGACAACGCGTTGCTCGTCGGGAGCCTGGAGTTCGACGGAGATGTGAACGCCGTCGGGAGAATACTTGACGGCGTTGTCGAGCAGGTTCGAAACCGCAGTGCGCAGTTGTTCGGGATCTCCGAGCACGTGCGCTCCGTCACCGTTACGAACGGGCAGAAATTCGTGGTAGTTGAGATCGGCGGGTTGAAGATGATGGCGGGTTCGGGCGAGTTCCATGCATTCCTGCACGAGCGCTTGGAAATCCACGGGCGAGCGCTGGGATGGAGTTTTTTTCTGCGCGGCTTCTCCGGCGCGCAGGACTTGTTCGACGGTGTGCAAGAGGCGCTCGGTGTCGAGAAGCATCGAGTCGTAAAACTGGCGGCGCTGCGCATCATCGACTTCGCGCCGCTGCAAAGTTTGCAGGTAGAGACGGATGGAAGCGATCGGGGTTTTCAGTTCGTGAGTGACGGCGTTGATGAAGCTGTCGTGCTGCTCGTTGCGGCGGATTTCGCGGACGAGAAAGATGGTGTTGAGGACGAGGCCGGTGACGATGGCGCCGAAGAAAATGATGCCGAGAAAAACCTTGATGCCTTCGCGCCAGTTGAGGATGATCCAGCCGCTGCCGACGGCGAATGCCACGGCGGCGAGGACTACGCCGAACGTGAGGAAAAAATAGATCGCTTTCTGGCGGCTGATGATGCGCACAGGGAGATTGTAGAGAATCAGGTGTCAGGTGTCAGGTCTGAGGTGCCTGGGAAGTGGTTTCCACTTTGTCGGCGGAGAGGCGGACGTTGGGACTCCGTGTCTGTGGCTGACGTGCTAGTCTAGGGCTACCCCCCTCCCCCCTTTTTTTGCAAAGTATTCAATCTAATTGAGTTACCTTTAAAGTATTCAAGAATAAAGAGTTACATTCATATTCCCAACACTCAGTAGCCCTCTACAACGAACAAGTATTCCAATTGTAGTCTTTTGAAATCAGTGGTTTATCCGGATACGTCCGCTCGAGTCCTGGCATGGCTGCGGCCTGTAGAGCTCGCAAAGTATTCAATCTATGAGAGTTAAATTTAAAGTATTCATAAGTAAGCACTTAGATGGGTAGGGGTTGGCGTCCAGCCTTGGCTGATCCAGAAAATGGGTTTGCCACCGGGTTCGGCGGTAAGACATCTTTATTCCTTACCTTTATTCTATCAATTTTGGGGGGCGGATTGGACACGAACTGCGGTTTTATTGTCCTTGTGGATTCAAGTGGTTGTGGACGAAATCGTCGAAATGGGGGCTTGACAACGAAACAGGAGGGATCGGGCAGAGTTTTCACGGATGCAAACTGGCAACGAGGGCTTCACGGCAGGATCTGATTTTTCGCACCGACAGCACGTCACTCAAAATGTCCGGTTAGGGATTCCCCAGTCACTTTCTGGTCCGTCGTGTCTGCCTTCACAGGCGACATCGGACGGAACCACGCTGATGGGTAGTTTTACCGACACCAGCAATCCGAGCGGAGGACCGCAAACGGGCACCAGTATGAGAAAGCGCGTTGCCAAGGGGCCGGGGGGCGCGAACTTGATCTCAGGCTCGTGGCACACAGAAACTGCGAGAAACGAATCTCAAAGGCATCGCGCAAAAGCAATAAACGGCGGACGAAAGGACAGGACGGGGCGAAGCTCCGTAGGATCTGAGTTAAGCTCTTGCGGCTTCGCGGGTACTTGCTCGCGTTGATATCATTCGGTATGAGAATCGGGGAACTCGCGAAGCGGGGCGGCGTGAGTGTGCAGGCGATCCGTTTTTATGAACGGCGTCGCCTGATGCGTACGCCACGCAGGACGGCCGCCGGATACCGCATTTACTCCGAGGCAGAGCTTGAGATCGTAACCGTGATCAAGAAGATGCAGCGGTTTGGTTTCAAGCTGGCCGAAATTCGCCGGGTCTTGCAGCTGTGGGTTTTGCCAGGTGACACGGGCGCCGCTTCTCCGTATAAGCAAGGCTCACGGGAATGCCTGCGCCAAGCCTTGAAACTGGGAGAAAGCAAACTCGAGGCGATGAACGAGCAGATTCGCGCTGCGATGCAATTGCGCGAAGAACTGGAGCAGGCATTGAAGCAGATTCGCGCGGGACTTCTTGCTGCGCCAAAGCCAGCGCAAGCCGCGGCGGTGAAGCTGAGAGCGGCCAAAGCCCGCTAGATTAGCGGCAATCCTACTTGAAACTTTCTCTTGACCCTATACCCAGGTATAGACCGGATACTGGCCTTGCCGGCGGTCCGAAGAATCGCCGTGACACGGAGGCAACATGTCCAGGATAAGAGCTTGTAGCGTCGTCACTACTTTGGTTGCGCTTGTATTGATAGTTTTGCCGGCAACGGCAGCGTCCCGCAACGGTTTGGAGAAGAACAAAGCTGTGGCTCGGCGTGTGTTCGACGAAATTTTCAACCAGGGCAGGTTTGAGGTGGCTGATGAAATCTATGCCCGGAACTTCGTCAACCATGTTATCCATCGCGACGCGGGCCTTAAAGAGGATCAGGACGCTGCGCGGGGGTGGAAGCTCGCATTCCCCGATTTAAAAATAGCCGTGCTGAAAGAAATCGCCGAAGGTGATCTGGTCACTGTGCTTTACAGCATAACCGGGACCAACACAGGGGAAGGCAATGGCCTGCCCGCGACGGGGAAGAAGATTGAGGGCAGGGGCATCACGATCTGGCGGATCGAGAACGGGAAAATCACCGAGGAATGGAGCGAGTTCGACCAACTCGGAATGATGAAGGAACTAGGGTTGCTTCCGGACTCAGCAAAGTAGAAAGCAGGGCCGGGTTACGGCCCTGCGGATTCAGTCCAGGGTGCGGGGGCTTTTTTCAGTCCACGCTTACGTGACAGAGCCCCGTCACCACACTTGCAAGAAACGTGCTAGTCGTTGCCTGCGGCGGCCGCCAACAGAGCGGCTGCTTCCACATCGCGGGTCAACGCGGGCTTGGGCGGCAGGTGATCGAGTTCGACTTTGTAAACGTGGCGGGCCAAGCCCAGTTTTTTGAGCATCCAGATGCAGTACCAGTTCATGTCGATTTCGTACCACGCCAGGCCATGGCGCGCGGAAACGGGATGGGCATGATGATTGTTGTGCCAGCCTTCTCCCCAGGAAAGTATCGCGACGAAGAAGTTATTGGTCGAGAGGTCTTTGGTGGCAAAGCGGCGCGATCCCCACATGTGGGTGATCGAGTTGACCATCCAAGTGGCGTGGAGGCCGACGACGGTGCGGGCGAAGACTCCCCAGAGCAGCCACGGCAGGCCACCGATAGCGTAGAGAATGACGCCGACGATGATGTTGGAGGTCCAGTGATACTTGGTCAGCCAGACGTGGACTTTATCTTTGGTGAGGTCGGGGACGTAGCGCGCGAGGGTCGTGGTGTCGTGGTGCATGGACTTGCCGCTGAGGATCCATCCCATATGCGACCACCACTTGCCGTCGATGGGGGAGTGGGGATCGCCATCCTGATCGGAGAACTGATGGTGGATACGGTGAGTAGCCACCCAGAAGATGGGCCCGCCCTCAAGGGCGAGCGTGGCGCACCAGGTGAGGAAGTATTCGATCCATTTCGGGGTTTTGTATCCGCGGTGCGTCAGCAGGCGGTGGTAGCTCATGCCGATGCCGAGGCTGCCGGAAACCCACCATAAGAAAGCGGCCACGAAAAATGCCGGCCAGGTAAAGAAAAATAATGCCGCAACTGCGCCGAGATGGAATACGCCCATGGCGATTCCTGTGACCCAGTTGAAGCCGTCGTGGCTGGCGCGTTCTCTGCGGTTGATGCCGTCTCCGGCTGCATTCATTTCGCGGCTGGTTGCCTCGCTCATCATCTCGCGTGCAGATTCGCTCATCGTTTCCCCGTCACCTAATTTGATTCAAGCCCGGATAGGACAATACCAAGAGTCGGCGCTGGACTTTGTAATACTTCTGTAATCCTCGCTGGATAAAGGGGTTACGGGCGTAATGCAGGGTGCGAAAAAAGTGGAAGGGAGCTTCACGAAAAGATCGCGTGGTGTTTGCCGAGGCGCGAGGGACGCGGAGTTCGGCGATTTGCTGTGAACAATCTGACGAAGAAGAGGCTGCGAGAGATTGCCTGTCGAAGCTAGTCTGACACTTTGCAGAACAACAGTGCGCCTCCAGAATTTCTTGGTAAGCTGTGGTTGCGAATGATGGGAATATGACGCACGCGAAATTAGTCCGAATGGCGGTGCAATGGCTGCGGAAGTATCGTTGCGGCGTGGTGCTGAGCGAGCAGGCTTGCGTCAGCGGCGAGATGCCGGACGCTATCGGATGGAAAAAGGCGTGCCACTCGGTGCTGGTGGAGTGCAAGTTGTCGCGCGGTGATTTTCTGGCTGATCGCGACAAGCCCTTCCGGAAGAAGCCGGAGATTGGCATTGGGTGCGAGCGCTATTACCTGGCGGCGCGGGGTCTGATCAAGGTGGGAGAGTTGCCTGCGGGCTGGGGGCTACTGGAAGTCGGGGGACGGGAGATCGAGCGGGCGAAATCGTCGGCCAAGAACCTGCGCTCCGAGGTTGGGTTCCAGAACGAGATGAACCTTCTGCTGGCGAGTTTGCGGAGGGTGGAGATCCGCATTGAGCCGGAGAGCATCACGGATTTTCTCAAGTGGAAGAATCGCATGGCGGAATACAACCGGGGCAGTTTGCCGGAAGGACTGGTGGCCGAAGAGCAGGAAGCCAACGGATTCCTGCTGGAGACGGCCGGCGACTGAGACGGGAGGTCGGTTGGATCGGTGACGGCGCGTCAATCTTTCAATGACGGCTCAAAAAACTGTATAATCCGGTCCAACGAAGTTTCCAGTCGCTGAGTACGAGTCTGATTTTTCGGAGTGAATGGTCAATGGCGATGGGAAATTCAGGATCCGAAGACAACCTGCCAGTACAGAAAAATCCAGCCAAGAAGTCGTACGAAAAACCCGCCTTCCAGTTCGAGCGTGTGTTTGAGACGCAGGCATTAAGCTGCGGGAAAACAATATCGGGCACCGGGAATTGTACCCATAACCGAAGCGCGTCGTAAGTCCTTGTGAGTTGGGACCCCAACCCCTTTCGGAGGCTGGGGAAAAACTTGTTTCGGCATTCCTTCAGCGGCTGAAGCCGCTTTTGAGGGGGCGGCACCTACGGCACGAATGGAACTTGTCCCGTTCCCCAAGCCGACGCGAAATGGAGTTTTTCGCAGCTTGCTAGGGGTTGGACTGTGACGCCTGAGTTGCTGAAACGGTGTTTGCGGTACCGGTGGAACAGTTAGCGCTGGTTTGGGTGGTGCCGGTCGGACCTCCGGCATCGTTGCTGCCTAGCCCGATGAAGTAGGTTTGAGAGGCGCCCGCCAGGGTGCTCGCCGGCACGCTGTTATCGATCACAATCCCACTCGTCGGCCAGCAACCGTTTCCAGCGGGGGTTACAACGTTCAAGCCACTACCGGAGAGGCTGATGGCAGTTGGCACGGTTACGTTGTAGGACAACATGCAGCCGTTCCCGGCAGTGTTGGTACATCCGGCTTTATTCCCACGATTGACACTGAAGAAAACATAGTCCGTGCCCGCGGTGGTGCGTGTGGAGTTGGAGGTGCAGGCGTTGCCAGCGTTGTTGCAGAACTCATTCAACGGGGATGGCCAAGGGCGAGCACCGCTCACACTCAGGCCGCTGACCACGGCAGCAGGAGTTCCCATGGACGAATTGGTGATGGGTACCTGGTACAGGGTTGCCCCAGTCGTGACGCCGGTGTTTCCGACTGCATAAAGGTTCCCGGAATGTGTTGACGAGGAGTAGTAGACGTTGTCGAAGATGCCGGCATACAGGTAGTATCCCGAGCCGCCCGTACCGACGGGCTCGATGCCTGCCCCGGTAATGTTGGTGAAAGTGGTGGGAAGTTGATAGACGGCGTTGTCGCCAGCGTCAGCGTAGGAGCTGGTGGTGACGAAGGCGTAGAGTTTTCCCGCACTGCTATCGACCAGGGGGGCGTCGGCAATCGCATCGCCAACGCTGACGGTGGTGCCGGCAATGGCCCCAGTCGATGCGTTGACGGAATGCAGGACGCCACCAAAATCGCCTACGAGGACGTTGCCCGAGCCATTGTCGCAGACCGGCGACGAGAGTTTGCTGGAGGCGCTCAGATTGACGGGCCAGGGGCTGCCCGCCTCGGCTGGGGTCCCTTCAAAGACGCCAGTGAACTTGTGGAGATAGCCGCTGTCATCTCCTACATAGGCGGCATCGGTGGAGTAATCGTAATAGGGTGCGGAGAAGGTGTCGTTATGGCTGCCGCTAAAGGGCAAGGTGACCAGGCATGGAGCACTGCAACCCCGATAGGTGGCAAGCGTCGTCGCGGTAGGAGTCACGGGCAGGGTAGGCGTTCCGCTGTGCGCCGACCACTTCAAAATCGCGAGGCTCGCCGTCGTGCCGCTAACCTGAACGAACACGACCTGAGTGCCATCCAGAGAGGGGACGGGAGAATTGGTCACCATGCCCCCGGTGTTGTAGGCCCAATCGACGGAGGGGACGGTGCCGGTGCAACCTCCCGTGTAGAGATTTGAGAACGCGATGATGCTTGCGCCTCCGGTAGCGCCCGCAGTGCCTGCGGGATACACGACAAAGTCGCTGCAACTGGCCGTGTTCGCGCTCAAGGAGTACTTTGCCGGATACATGTTCGGCTGCACGACGGCGCCCGCCACGCCTCCGGTAAGAGTGGCTGCTCCCCAGGCGAAGCCGGCGAAATTTGCTTTGGTAGTAGCGTAGCTATTTCCCGCCGTGCCGGGCGTGTTGGCAGTAACGGTGACGGTACTTCCGTTGGCGACGGAGGAAACAACTGTTTGTAGAGTTGTGTTCTCGTTGATGGCAGCGGCGATGTTGGCGGCGACTTGCGTCGTGCTCGCGGCTGCGGCACCCGACCAATACGCGAAGGTTGTCCCGGAGGTCGTACCGTCGCTGCCGCCGGTCATGTCCGCGCTTGCCCAGCTGAAATTCGACGCTGTATTGCCAAGGGCGATGGTGTTTCCACTGGACCCTGCGGTGCGGGCGGTCAAAATGACGCCGCCCAGCGTGGAAGACGCCGTGACACCGGCCGCCGCAGGGCAGTCGTTAATTGCCGTTTCCAGGTTGGTCGCGAGGGTTGAGACATTGTTGCTGGTAGCGAAGGTGCCGGAGGTTGAACTCGAGCAGCTGTTGGTTCCAGCGGACCCGGCCGTCACCGCTCCCCACGAGAAAAGGCCGGTATTGTTGGACGCCCCGACCGCCAGATAAGGTCCGGCGGCGACGCCTGAAACCGTGAATGAGTTGCCGGAGGCATAGGTCGCCGTGACCCCAACGGCTGGATAGGAACTGTTGCATGCATTGATGGCCGCAGCGATGTTGGAGGCAATGGCCGATGTGCTGCCGCTGGCAAAAGTCCCGGTGGTGGGGCTGGTGCAGCCGTTGACGGGCACGCCTGAAGTCGGAGCGCTCCAAACGAAGTTGCTGGCGGTGTTGCTAAGAGTGAGGGAACTGGCGGGGCTTCCCATGGTTGTGCTGGCGACAGTGACGACGTTGCCGGTCGCGTAGGCAGTGACCCCAACCGCGGAATACGAACTGTAGCAAGCATTAATGGCATTGGCCAGGTTAATGGCCGAAGTAGATGGCGAGGTGCTGACGATGAATGTTCCCGCCGTCGCGCTGGTGCAACCGTTGGTGCCGCTGGTGTAAGCGGGAATCGATCCGGTCGAGGGGTTTAGTGCCCAGGCGGTCTGGGAAGACGTTGCGTTGAAGGGTATGGCGGTTCCTGTGGTATTGGTGACGGTGACGTAGCCTGCATTCGTGGGCGTGTAGGAGTACGTCTCCGTGGCCGTGACACTGGGATTCGGCACCGTGACATACGAGTAACAGGTGGACTGCCAGGTGCCGTAGAGTCCGTTGGCGACCGTGGGGCACGCTGCGGGAGCGTTGATGATCGCCGCATAAAAGGCCTGTGTCTGGTTCGCCTCACTGGTTCCCCACCATACGCAGGGGGAGATCATATTTTGGCAGAGATATTGTTCGCCGCTAAAGGGCTCGCCGGAATACGCCGTGGTCGACATCTCGAATATGTACGTGACCGGCCCAATAGTAACGGTGTCGTTATTGGCCGCTGCGTTGGCGTTATTGACGCTCACCGTACCGGTTCCGTAGGTTCCATTCATCGCGGTCAAAATCATCGTGTTGGATCCGCTTTGGATGGTGATTGTCTGGCCCGAAGTAGAACCGGTGCCCGAGAATGTGCCGGTGGCGGTTGCCCCGGTCGCGGCGGCCGTCAAGGTCAACGTATTGGAACTGATACCCGCGGAATTGGTAAGAGTGATTGTGGGAGACGTGGTGGAGGTGGGCGCTGCTGACATAGTGCCCACAACGGAGGACGCGGTACCGTTCACTGCGAGGTCTAAAACGTTCGAGCCGTTGGTGATGGTGACGGCCTGACCGACATTGGGAGCCCCGATGAAGATTCCGGCGGCACCCGCGGTCACGGGCGCGCTGCCGGTTATCGTCTGGCCATCGACAGTCACGGTCGAGGAACCGCTGGCATTGTTGGTTGTGACTGTGCCGATTCCGCTGGCGGCAACTCCTCCGATGGCGACCGCCCAGTCCTTCTTGAGCGGAGCTTTCGGTTTTCGCCAAAAGATGGCCGGGGTCGCCTCGGATGAACCGGTTCCGGAGGGATCCGCAGTGGAGTTGGATTCGGAGTCGGGGAAAATCGCGCCTTCCAGGGGTCTTGCGCCGCTGCGCTTGATCTGCTGCAGAATGAAGCGGGGATCGTTGACAATTTTCAGCCACTGCTCATACTGACCGTTCTCGATTGCCTGTTGCTCGGTGCCGGGATGGGAAAAAATGAGGTAGTGGTGCGTCCAATCATCGGGCAAACCACGCTGCTGGAGCTTCCACTCTTCGATGTTGCGCTGTACGACCGGATCCATAGCAGTACTGGCAGCATCGGAGGCTGGGAGTTCATCTTGCGCGCGCAAAGTGCTGGAAACTAAGAGCAAGGCACTCAGGCCCAAAGTAAGGGCTTTTGCAAAACGGAAGATCCGGTCCATGTGTCGATTCCTCGAATAACCGTGTTCGTTTTCCGGTCATTTCGTTCGATTTTTGGACAGTATAGGGGGCCAGAGGTAATAAACCGGTCGGCCTTCGGTAACTTAGAGGAACGTTAGAAACGTGGGCAAAACAGGAGGTATGGAACTTCACTTGCGTCGGCGGGAACAAATTTTTGTACGAAGGTGCTCGAAATAATCCTGGTCAGGGGAGAACGCGCGCCGTATTTCTAGACGTCCCGGCGGCCTTCCATGGCCTTGAGCATGGTGACTTCGTCGGTGTATTCGATGTCGCTTCCGACAGGAATGCCCATCGCAATGCGAGTGACGCGGAGGCCGGGGCGCTTCAGTTGCTGGGCGAGATAAGTGGCGGTGGATTCGCCTTCGACGGTGGGGTTGGTTGCCAGGATGACTTCTTCGACCTCACCGCTGCTGACGCGAGTCAGCAAGTTCGAGATGCGGAGCTGTTCGGGGCCGACGCCGTGCAGGGGAGAAATGGAGCCGTGAAGCACATGGTAGACGCCGTTGAAATGGCGCGTCTTTTCGACGGAAGAGATGTTGGTCGGCTCCTCGACCACGCAGACCAATTTCTGGTTTCGGGTGGGACTGCTGCAGTAGACGCAGGGGTCGACGTCGGTGATGTTGTTGCAGACAGAGCACAGGCGCAGCTTGGCTTTTACGTCGCGAACGGCGGAGGCGAGAGCTTCGGCGTCGTCTTCGCTGGAGCGCAGGATGTGAAAGGCGAGGCGCTGGGCGCTCTTGCTGCCGATCCCGGGCAGCTTTTTGAGTTCGTCGATGAGGCGAGTCATCGGTTCAGCAAACTTGGACATTTTGTAATTTTGTAATCGGGTAATTGGTAATTTGAAAAACGGCAGCGGGTTGTTTCGCTGCCAACCGCAGATCCCTCGCTTCGCTCGGGATGACAAATCTTTCAAGGACCTTGCAAATCAGGGAATCTTTGAACTTTTTTACAACATGCCTTTCAGGCCGCCTAGCATTCCACCGACGCTGGATTGCATAGATTGATCGATTTTGCGGCTGGCCTCGTTGAGTGCGGCCATGACGAGATCCTGCAGCATTTCGACATCGCCGGCTTTAACGGCTTCGGGATCGATCTTGATCGACAGCACTTGCTTGCGGCCATCCATCTTGACGGTGACCGAACCGCCGCCGGCCGAGGCTTCGACCACGGTCTGCTCCATTTTTTTCTGGAGCGTCTCGTACTGCTGCTTGGCTTGCGCCATGAGTTCCTGCAGGTTGAATCCAGACATAAGAAAATTTTGTAAATTGGTAATTTTGTAATTTCAAACCTTAACGCCGAGACTTGAGCCGCGCAGATCTTACGTTTTAAATTACAAAATTGCCAAATTACAAATTACCAATTGGTTTCATCCTTTCTCGCGGTAGTCGATGACGGTACGAATTTCGGCTCCGAATTTTTCTTTCATGCGCTGCACGATCGGGTCGTGTTCGGCGCGACTGCGAGCGCTTCCGGCGCTTCCGTTGGATGGGCGGCGCGCCGGTGTGGGTGCCTGTGTTGGGCCACCCGGCTCCACTTGCATCTTAATCGGCCTCCCGGCTTGGCCACTGGCTGCGGCGCTGGCTACGCGGCGGGCCTCGGTGGTGAACGACATCTCGATCATCGCGGGCGAGGCGGCTACTTTTGCGACGAGCGAATTTCCATTCAGCGTCCATTCCGCGGATTCGAGTATGGAAACCAGCATCTGCTGGTTGCTGAGGGCGTTGAGAACGACATCGCGCAGTGCGTCGGCATTGGCTTCTTGCCGGGCCTCGGGTCTTGTTTCCGGAATTTGCTGAACAGGCTCGACGAGCTTCAACTCCGGTTCGTGCGGTATTTCGTCGATGGCGGGAGCTGCCGATCCCATGATGACGGGGTTGGAGTTGAGGGTGGCGCGGGAGTTATCGCCTGCGAACGCGGCGGGTTCCGCCGACACGTCGGCTTTCGGAGTGTTCTTGCGTGCCGAATCGGCGGCGAAGGGCGAGACGGGATTGGAACGTGCCGATAGAGGAGCCTCGGTGCGTCGAGTTTCGGGTGGAGACGAAAGCGAACGCGGAGGCGAAGATGGCGCGAGAACGGGCCGGGGCGCGGTGCGCGGCGACCCGGAAGACGATGCCGCCGCTTCACTTAGCAGTTGCTCGAGCGGAAGCAAGCGTTGCGCGTGCGCCATCTTCAGCAGGCCTAGCTCCAGGTGAAAACGCTGTTCCTGGCGGTAGCCGAGTTCCGAGTGAGTGCGCAACATGATCTGCAAATGGCGCGTCAGGTCTTCTTCGGAAAAAAGCTCGGCAATGCGGCCGGCGCGGGCACGTTCATCGGAAGAAACCTGCAGGAGGGCGGAGTCTTTGCCGGCAATTTTGGCCACGGTGACATTGCGCAGGAAACGAACCAACTGGCGGGCAAAGTGGGTGGGGCTATGGCCCTCGCCGATGAGTTCGTCAACCAGGACGAGGATTTTTTCGCTCGAACTCTCCGAGACGGCGTGCATGACGGTTTCGAGGGCGGCGGCGGGAGCGGAACCGATCAGGCTGCGAACGGAATCGGCGGTGAGACGGCCGGGGTTGGAGGCGATGGCCTGATCGAGGATGGAGAGCGCGTCGCGCATCGATCCGTCGCCAGCTTCGGTGAGGAGAGCCAGGGCGTCTTCGTCGGCGGGGATGTTCTCTTTAGTGACGATGTCGCGGAGTTGAGCCATGACATCTTCGAACTTCATGGCGCGATAGCTGAAGTGCTGGCAGCGCGAGCGGATGGTCTGCGGGATGTCCTCGGGCTGGGTGGTGGCCATCATGAAGATGACGTGGCTGGGCGGTTCCTCGAGGGTTTTGAGCAGGGCATTGAAGGCCGCATCGGTGATCTGGTGGGCTTCGTCGAGAATGTAGATTTTGAAGCGGTCGCGGGCGGGGCGATAGCGTGCGGCTTCGCGCAGTTCGCGGATTTCGTCGATTCCGCGATTGGTGGCGGCATCGATTTCGATCACGTCGACGGAATTCCCGGCGCGAATCTCGGTGCAGGAATCGCAAACGCCGCAAGGCTCGGCGACCGGCATGTCGTTGGAGCCGGAAGTGGAGCGGCAGTTCAGGGCCATGGCCAGGATGCGGGCGACGGTAGTCTTGCCGATGCCGCGATGTCCGCTGAAGATATAGCCGTGGGCGATACGCTCCTGGGCGATGGCGTTCTGCAGGGTGCGAGTGACGTGTTCCTGGCCGATGACTTCGGAGAATTTTTGCGGCCGGTATTTACGCGCCAGGACCTGATAGCTCATGCGAAAGCAGATTATACAGGGAGGTGGGGATGTGGATTTGCGTGTTGCTGTCGAAAGCTGCCCAGTTCGCTCGGCAGGGGCTCATCGGCTTGCTCAGGGCTGGGCTCGCGAGGGCGCCCGTCGCCATATAACCGTCTGTGCGGGATGCGCTTGCACGGCTTTGCGTGCCGGAGTACGCTCGTAAATCGCGTTCTTACCGCAAATTATTGGAGAGATTCCTTATGCAATTGAGAATGAGTACTCGAGCGATCGAGGGGGCGCTGGTGGTGGATTGCAGCGGCCGGCTGGTCTTTGGCGAAGAATCGGCCAGCCTGCGCGATACGGTCAAGAAGTTGCTGGCGCAGAGTCCCAAGATTGTCATGAATCTTCGCGAAGTGAACCACATCGATAGCGGCGGGTTGGGGACGCTGGTTTCGCTCTATACGACTGCGCGCAGTGCCGGCGGAGCGGTGAAACTGGCGAGCTTGAGCCAGCGCGTAGGGGATCTGCTCCAGGTAACGAAGCTGCTCACGATTTTCGAAGTGTTCGACGATGCGGAAGCGGCGGCGAGGTCGTTCAAATAAAAGACGGTGCTGGGAAGTTCTGCAAGTCGGCCGCGCCTACTTCAGGTCAACCAATGACAGCATCGTGGGCGAAAGCGATGTGCCGCCGGGTTCGTCCACGATCACCAGGGTCGTAACCTGCGGGTTGCTCTGCGCAAAGGTAGCGGGCGGATTAAATAATGGCAGGGTGTTGTTGTGCGCAGTGAGCCACACTGAATATTCAGGCGAATAATTAAAGGTGATATAGCCGCCGAGGCCGATTTGGCCGAGGGTGAGGCCGGAGATCGCGGGAATACCCGTAATAGGCTGTCCCGCCGGGACAATATAAATGTCGAAGCCGCTGGGGTACTGCAGACTTGAGGAGGCCGATGCGTTGATGACGCGGAATTTGACCAAGCCGCTGGTCAACGGCGTGTCGATATTTTCGTCGGAGATGAGATACGCTGCCGGGGAGGCTGAAAATCCGGCGAGCAGTACGGTGTAATAGCTTCCGCCGTTCAAGGTGGTGCGAGTGAGATCGACGACCGGAGTCTTCGTTTGACCGGTGAGAAAGGCCTCGACAGAGACGGGGCCAGCGATCGCGTCAAAGTAGGTCGCGGGAGTCGCGGGAGCCGGATTGACGGCGCCGAATGCCAGGTCGGTGACGGTCTTGCCGCCATTGAAGTCGACATCCAAGGCTGACGAGGCGTCAGGGATGGCGTTGATCACGCGGACATTCGCGGTGCCATTCGAGGTGCAACCGATCGTAATCAACGTCATTGCGACGCTTAAGGCCATGAGGGCCAAGGTAAGCGGCAATGCCTTGCAGTAGCGAGCCATCTTCATTCCTTGAAATTCTCCGAAAATCAGTTTGGTGGCGGAAGAGAACGTTTGTCAACCGCTTGAAACGATTCGCCAAGCTTCGGGCAAGGCCCGATTTTCCTGCCAGCTTAAGCGGGCCGCCGGTCTGGTCACCGCGGACGCGCGATTAGTTGAGATCGGTGTACTCCTTAAAGTTCTTGGCATACCCTGAGCCGTTGGGGTTGTCGAGCATCAACAGGGTGCTGATTTGTTGATTGTTCTGAGTGTAGGCGAAGCTGAACAAGACGGTTTGAGTGCCATGAGGAGTTGCGTACACGGTGTAGGAAGGCTGCTGGGTCAGAGTAATGTAGCCGGGGCCATCTGATGCGAACGTGAGACCGGAAATCTGAGGACTCTGAGCGGGCGGAATGGCGGCGCCATTCGGTTCGAAATAGATATCGATGCCTTCGCTGTACTGTTGGGTGAGCGCGAGCGACGCGTCAATTACGCGGAACAGGACTGAACCCGACTTGGGCTCAATGTCGGTGTCCAGAAAAATATAGGGAGCAGGAAGGTTCTTGCCATTGTTGCCGAGGTTGCCGACGGACCCAGCGAGGACAATCGTGTATTCGTTTCCGCTGGTGATGCTGACGGTGGGACCTGTCAGGGTGTTATCGACGCTGCCGGTACCGATGATTGGGTTGGTGGTGGTGGTGGTATCAAAGGCTTCGATCTCGTTACTGCCTACGCCGATGCCGAGGTAGGCTGCAGGGGTCGCCTGACCGGGATAGACACTTCCAAAATTCACACCGGTAATGGCTTTGGCTCCGTTGACGTAGACGTCCAGGGCGATCGGCGGAGTTCCGTTGTTGCTGATGGCGTTGATGACGCGCATCTGGGTCGGATTGGTGGAGCCGCAACCGGTGGCTATCAAGGCGGCGCCCAAGGCCAAGATGGCCGACCCAAGCGTTAGCAAACGAAGCATTGCACTCTCCAAGAGGCAGGTTTGGCGATTCAATCCATGGGATGCGTACAGCGGAATCGCAGGTTTTACCGAGTTCGCGAAAATCCGTGCGGCTGAATCCTCGCTAGTATAACTGACAGGTGAATTTTCACCATGGAGTCACGGAGACACGGGGGAAACCCAACTGCCTGGCAAAACCTTTTCCTTCGGGCTTTACAGCTTCAAGATTTTCTTCGTGACCCCGTGGTGAAGAAGCTCAACATGGCAAAAAACAAAAAGAGCAAAGATAGTACTGAAGACAAGAGTGCGCGCGTTACGAGATGCATTCGCGCTCTGCCGCGGGGCAAGGTGTCGAGTTATGGAGCCATCGCGAAGGCTGCGGGATGGCCGGAGGCGGCGCGGCAGGTGGCGCGGATTCTGCGTCAGGTTCCGGGACTGCCGTGGCATCGGGTGGTGGGGTCGGGGGGAGCGATCAAGTTGGGCGGGGAAAATGCGGAAGAGCAGAGATTCCGGCTGCGGATGGAAGGCGTGACGTTTCGCGGGGTGCGAGTGGATATGAAGCGGCACGAGTTTCGGTTTCGTGGAGTCAGGCGGTCCAAGGTGAAGCGGTCACGGCAGTAGGGAGTGTGGAGTTGTTGTGGCCGCAGGCTGCTGCCGAGCTTCGCTCGGCTTGGACGGGCCAGGGCGCCCGTCCCCACATTCAATCTCCGTCCCCACTCAATCTACGTCCGCAACCTCAATGGCCGGGTCCCCACAGTCAATGGGTGTCCTCAGGCTCAGAGCTTGTCTCCATGCTGCGGCAGAGTTCCTTCCAGCAAGTCGTGGAGCTTGGCTGCTGGGACGCGCATGCCTACGTAGAAGGTGCCAAACAGGGCATAGACAGCGCTGACCTGATCGAAGCGCATTTCGTAGATGAGTTTTTTGAAGACGAGGGGATTGTCGGCGAAGAGGTCGACTCCCCACTCCCAATCGTCGAGGCCGATGGAGCCGGTGATAATCTGTTTGACTTCTCCGGCATAGCGGCGGCCTACCATGCCGTGCTCGCTCATCTGGCGCTGGCGTTCTTCCATGGGGAGGGTGTACCAGTTCTTGTCTTCGCCACGGCGGCGATCCATGGGATAGAAGCAGACGTAGCGGTTTGAAGGCATCTGCGGGAAGAGACGCGACTTCATCGCTTCTTTCTGGCGGGCGATGACTTCCTGAATGGCGTTATTCCAGGCATCGGAGTGAGGCTCGGTTCCCTGGTCGGCCAGGGCTTTGTAGGTCTTGAGCGTGGATTCGTAGAGGCCGAGTTCGACCACAGATAAATAAGAAGTGGTGGGCTCGAGAAAGTCGTTGAGACGCAGGCGGGCGATGTCGAGCTCGGCCTGGTTGAGCTGATCGAAGGTCTCGCGAAAGTGAACGAGCATCAGGTCGCCTTTGTGTCCGAGCAGGGAGAAGAGAGCGGACTGGCCGTCGGGCTTGGCTTCCATGGCGGCGAGGATTTGGGCGGCTTCGGCGGCGATTTCGCGACGAGTGTTGTCGGCGAGGGCACGCCAGGCGGTCCAGCGGAAACGCATCATCTGGTGCAGGGTGGGATAGCCTTCGAGAGTAAGGGGCACGGCGGGGAGCTGGCCGGTGGCGACGGGGAGAGTTGCGGGATGATTGGGATTCATGAGTTGGTCCTAGCACGTATTGTAATGGTAGTTAGTTCCCAGTACCCAGTACCCAGTACCCAGTACCCAGCGTGAACCAGCACTTGGCCGCGTTTCCGTTTTTCGGGGGCTCTGTCGAAACACGTCGCGCTTCGCACTGAGTACCTGCGCTGCCACGGGGCTCGCATTGCTCAGGTGTGCGCGGGTGTGCTACAAGCAGCTATATGCGCAAATGGATGAGCGAGCGATTGAAGCGCCGCAAGAAGCCGAAAGACGAAGGTAATAAGGAGGCCACGAAGGCTCCAGAGCCCTTGCAGCCGCGATTCTACGATGACAATGATTCCGGCGCGGCGACTGCGCCGGTCGAGCCCGAGGTGGAGCGAGTGGGGTCGCGCCATGCGCCGAAACAAGAGCCGGAGGTTGAGGCGCAATCGGCGCCAGAGCCGGCGGGCGGGACTGCAGCATTATCGGCTGAAGGCGTGGCGGCTGTGCGCCCAGCGCGACGGCGTCGCACCCGAGGGGGCCGTGGCGGTTCGAAGAGGCGGCAGGCGGCTGCGTCAACAGAGATTGCGGCGGAGCCACTTGCGGAAGCAGATTCAGAGGCAGCGACTGCGGGACCACACGCCGAGTTGCCGGCGGTTTTGGAGAAGGGGCAACCACTTGAGGCGCAGGGAGCGCAGGCGATCGCACAAGAAGCCGTCGCCATGCCAGCTTCGGCGGTTCCGGTTCCAGCGGCAGCGACTCCAGTGCGCGCGAGCAAGGGAACCGTCGTGCTGGCAATCGGATTGCCGGGGTCGGGGAAGAGTTCGTGGTTCAAGCGGCACAACATTCATCCGCTGTCGAGCGATCTGCTGCGCGAACTGCTTTTCGATGACGCGCAGGAGCAGCGTTTTCAGGACCTGGTTTTTTCGAACCTGCGATCGATGTTGAAGGCGAGGCTGATTGCGCGGCGTCCGATGAATTATGTGGACGCGACCAACCTGACGCCGCATGACCGGCATAGCTGGATCAAACTGGCGAAGGACTATGGCTACGACGTGCAGGGCGTGTTCTTCGATGTTCCGCTGGAGATTTGCCTGGAACGCCACCAGCGGCGCGGACGCGCGGTGCCGGAAGATGTCATGCGGAAAATGGCGGGCAAGTTGAAGCCGCCGACGTTTGAAGAAGGATTTTCGAAGATCACGGTGGTGCGGGTGAAGCAGAAAGAGGCTTCGGCCGGGTAGAGACTGTTTCACCACGGAGACACGGAGAAAATCTAAAAGCGGGAAGAGCAAGAATTGGTTCTCTTTCTGCCTCGGCGGTGAAACAAGTACTTATCCCTTCAGATACGGCAACAGCTCTCGAAATGCGGGCGCGCCGGACGAGCGCAGCAATTCATAGATCATCATTTCGGTCGAAGAGAGAATGGCTCCGGCGGAGCGCATGCGATCGAGGCCGATGCGCCAGTTCAGCTCTGTTCTGGAACTGACCGCGTCGGATGCGACGTGTACCAGATAGCCTTCTCGCAGTGCTCCCAGGGCGGTTTGCATCACGCAGATGTGGGACTCCATGCCGCAGAGCAGAACGGTCGTCCGCTGGCCGGGAAGGCGCTTTAACAAAGAACAGAACTGCTCGCTGCCAAAGCAGGAGAAGGTCAGCTTGTCGATCGGTGGACTGTCGGGCAGCAGCGACGCGATTTCGGGAACGGTGTTGCCCAAGCCCTTGGCGTACTGCACGGTCACCACGGCGGGGATTTTGAGGATCCTGGCGAGGCGAGTCAGAAGTTGGACATTGCGTACGAGGCGTTCTTTTTCCCAGATGGGTGGCAGAAGCTTCTCTTGCATGTCGACGACGAGGAGTGCGCATTGATCGGCCTCCAATGGACGGCGCGCCATTTCGGCGTAATCAGTTTCGGCGGGGATGGCGGCTCCAGTGAAAGTTTCGGTGGTGGACATGGCGGCTCCTGAAAGCAGCGGATTTTGCTTCGGTAAGATTTTAACGCGCGTTGAGCTGGCACGTGATCGCTGGCGAAAGCGCGGCGGTTTTGCAGTCGCGGCAAAATCATTTAGAATTCGGGAATAGCCCGGTCGTTCAACGGTAGGACTGCAGCCTCTGGAGCTGCGTATCGGGGTTCGAATCCCTGCCGGGCTGCCAACCTTATTTTTAATCCAAAGACTAATGCGCAGGCGTGTCCGAGGGGTCGCTGAGCGCGATCAGTTTTCCAAGGGGATAGTCTGCCAACGTAGGACGCGTCTCCGGCTCAGGGTTCACGATGGTCAGCACGGTGCCGGTGATGACTCCGCGAATGAGCAGGAGGTCGCCTTCGATCGCGATGACGCGGTACTGCTCATCGAAGATGGACATCTTGCGCGCCATAGGTCGATTGGATGCACGGCGAGGCGAGGTCGATGCTTTCCGAGAGCAAGGAATGCAATTGCCGGAACCTATCTCGCGGGCGCGGTGGGAGCGAGCGATTTGCCGCACTCCAGGCAAGAGGTTTTTGAGCGAGGCGTAATTAATCCGCAGAATGGGCAGATGCGCTGCAAGGCGAAAGCGGGATCCGCCGGGGCAAGGGATGCTTTGAAGGAGCTGATCTGGCGGCTGAAATGATCGCGGAAGCGGCGAAAGAAGCGGCTCATCGTGTGATCTTTCTCCCCAGGCGGGAAAGAAGCCGCGACGAGGCAGGTTGACAAGGGCCTTGCATAAGCCTAACATCGTAATTGATCTAGTGGTTTTTCTAACTCTTCATATCCTCTAAGTTAGCCTATCTTGAGAACGATCTCCTCCATGAAATGCGGGAGGAGTCTGAGTTACGGCATAAAACGAACTGGTTAGTGCCGGCAGCGACAAAGACAGATCGAAACAACGGGACGGAAAACCTGGAAGGACTCATGAAAAACATCAAGTTTGTTGTGAAAGTGAATCGTGGCGGTGCTCACGCTCCTCAGTATGTTCTCCGTGTCGACCGGCTTCCCATCCAGACGACAACCAACCGCAAGCTGGCCCTGGTGATGGGCAGATTTACCGCAGAAGATGCGGTGAAGTCGATGCAAAATTCCCACTGCTTGCCGGAGTTGGTCTCCGTCCGGGTCAGCGCTTAAGAAATTCATGCCCTCTGCGGGCGTTCTTGCCCGCAGTTCAATCTAGACCGAGCGCTGGATTTATCGCATCGTCAGCTGTCGATCTGTATCCTAGCGGATATGCGGATATGCGTGTCGATTCCTCTCGTTTTTCTACTGTTTGCGGGCGCGGTGACTAGCGCCGAGCAACAGGCTATGGCGGCGGAGGTTGGGGCCCCTGCTGCGCAGATACCTCGTTTCGAGCACGTGTTTGTGGTGGTCGAAGAGAACGAGAGCTACGACGAAGTCATCGGGAACACAAAAGATCTGCCTTACTTGAATTCCCTCGCTGCCAAGTACGGGTTGGCGACGAATTATTACGCCAATACGCATCCGTCGATCAACAATTATTTCTATCTGACGGCGGGCCGGAAGGGTACCCGCTGGCCATGGGTCGGGGAACTGTCCGATCTATTCTCAGGGGAAGTGGCGGGAGACAACGTGGCCAGCGTTCTGTCGGCAAACGGCAAGACGTGGAGAGCGTATGCGGAGAGCCTTCCCTCGGCTGGATATTTAGGTTCCAATCGGTCTCGTTACGCGAAGCGGCACAATCCGTTCGCGTATTTTGAGAGCGTGCGGCAGGATAAGGGTAGCGCGGGACATGCGTCGCAGGCGGCGAATATTGTTCCATTTGAGAATTTTGCGGGCGATCTGAAAAACAGCCGTTTTCCCGATTATTCGTTTATCGTGCCGAATCTTTACGACGATGGACACACCGATCCGGCGACGCAGCGGAATGCCACTTGCGGCGATCATCATGCTTTGCAGAACATCGATACCTGGTTGAAGACCAACATGGAGCCGCTGATTGAATCCGACAGCTTTCAACGGGGCGGCTTGCTGGTGATTGTTTTTGACGAGGGATGTGAGGATGGGGCGACGGCGGATTGGCGATTCGATCCGAATCGGCCGGTCATAAAGGGTGGAGGGCATATTCCCGCGTTGATTATCAGCGGGCGAACTGCCGGCGCTCGCGGCGATGGACTCTACCACCATGAAAGCGTGCTGCGCTTGAGCCTGCGAGCGCTCGGAGTTGAGCAGTTGCCCGGCGGCGCGAAAGATGCGCCCGATATGGATGTTTTCTTCAACGCCAAAGGCAGGAATTCACGGTGACCATCGGTTTTTTGGAAGTAAGATTCAGCGGCTGCTCGACGAGATCTGTGACATAGTAAAAGTAGAGTCTGGAAAATCCGAGAGCAGACGATGGAAGCTGCGGCTCGGAGCCACTCTTGAGAGGTTCTTACAGGGACTATGCAGAAAAGGAAATGTTCGGATTGCGGTGGCGAGCTGGTTCTGGCCGTGCGTGGCAGTCAAGCGCAGACGGCGAATGATGGGCCGAGCTTGATTGGCAGTTCATTCACCAACTGGCGATGCAGCACCTGCGGATCGGCCTTCACTGCAACTCAACTGCGCGAGGACAAGCGCGGACGCGTGAAGGTGGCGGAGCCGGTGTGAGGGGTTCGACCAGGAAATATTTCCAAAGTCAGACTCAGGAGATAATCGAGTTTTTCATTATCTAAGGTTGTGGTGGCGCATACGGGTGGACGAGCCTCGCCCGACCCCACATCAACTGCTATTTTTAAATCAGCCTTCCTGTCTTTAATTTCCTTCTTACGTTTGCGGCTGCAAGGCCGGGGACGTCTTCCGGATTATCTCTAAAAGCTGGATGCGGTCGGGCTGTAACAGTTCGGCCACGCGTTCTTTGCTGACTTGCGCGACGATGATCTGGCCTATCTCGGTGTGCACGTCGGAGAAAATCCCTGCGCCCTTCATTCTTTGTGTCTGAAACTCGTTGTCCTCGGTCGGTGTGACGTAATGCACCGAGGTGGCGTTGTAACGATGAATCAGGAACAGCTGAGTCACCGTCATCAGCCGTTTCTTGCGCACCGGCGCGAGCGTGTTCTGGTCGCGAATGGAGAGGATGTGGCGTCCGCGACGATCGAGGATGTAGGCGAAGACCACGTTGGCGAGCTTCTCGCCGGTGGGCTGGTCGATCACACTGAGTTCCAGTAGTTCGGAACCGGCGGTGTGCGGACGCAATTGCACGCGAATCTTTCCCTTGTAATCGTTGTGCTTGCTCCAATCAGCAAGCCAATCTTCGAGCAGCTTGGTGGGGACTTCGGTTTGCACCAGGTGCTGGAACTGAGTCGATCCCTTGCCCATGGCCTTGGTGGCAGCGGTACGCCCCGACGAAGCCATGAGAGCGGCGTCCAGACGTGGGCCGCCGACTAGGGTCTGCGGAGTGCGATAGGGCGACTCCAGCAGGCGGAACTTGCGCTGCAAGCGGGCGAGCGCGAGCATGCCGTCCTGTTTGAGGGCGGTGGCGAACTCCTCGGCGGCGAGGCCGTCGATCTGGTGGCCACCGTAGGTGATGAAGTTGAAGACGAAGCCGAGCTTGCCGAGTTCTTCGGGGAAGCGCTTCATCTGCTCGTCGTCCATGCCGGTCGTGTCCCAACTGAAAGAAGGCGAAAGATTGTAGGCCAGCATCTTGTCGGGAAACTGGGCGTGGATTGCCTCGGCAAATTTCTTGGCGTCGTGGAGGTCCGCGGTCTTGGTCTCCATCCAGAGGATGTCGGCGAAGGGAGCAACGGCCAGCGATTTGGCGATGGCGCAATCGAGGCCCGCCTGGATGGGATAAAAACCTTCGGGCGTTTTGGGTAACTCACAATCCCACGTAACCTGGATGCCCATCGACTTGGCTCGTTCACTGACCTCGTAGAAGGAAGCCTGAGCGGAAAATGCGCGCCATTGGTCGACGGTCATCTCGAAACTTTGTCCCTCGGCGATGCGCGACTCGAGGGCGTCGGCGACAGCAGCGCCATAGGTCATCAAACCGGCTTCGGTCTGCCAGAGTTCCACGTAGCGGGTGTCGATCTTGTCGAGGGCGGCTTCGAATTCGGTGGCCGGCATTTCGTTCAGAGCCTTGGCGCTCTTGACGATCATCGAGGTGAGGCCGACGCGATCGAGCCAAGCGTAGGCGGCGGCGTACTCGGATTCGGAGACGGCGAAGAGCAGGTGTCCGTGAATTTCGGAGACGCCAAGTTCGGCGAGCTTCTTCAAAATCGCCAGATATCCGACCTTGTAGCTGGGGATGTCGGTATTGGTGGCTCCGAGGATGAAGGGCTGGTCGCGCTCGTCGCTGCGATTTTCGATGAAAGTAGCGGCCTCGGCGTCGGTGCGGGCCACGATGATGCCGGCGACGCGCATGATGTCGAGTTGCAGGCGGGCGGCATTGAGGCGCTTGATCTGTTCATCGACGGACACGAGAACTTTGCCGCCCTGATGTCCGCATTTTTTTGCTCCGGGCTTCTGGTCTTCGATGTGGTAGCCGGGGACTCCGACTTCGACGAAGCGGCGGATCAGATTGCGAACGTGCGCGTCGCCACCGTGACCGGTATCGGCGTCGGCGATAATGAACGGCCGGAAATCGACGATGGGCGCGGCTTTGCGCTGCTCCTCGGTCATACGGGCGCGGGCGAAATGCTGATTCTTGTCGGCGGTGAGAAGAGCACGAACTAGTCCCGCGGCCTCGTCGGGCACCTGGCCGAGGGGATAGCTGGCGAGATCGGGGCCGGGATCTTCGGCGAGAGACCCCTTGGCGGAAGTTGCCCAGCCGCCTAGGTAGATGCCTTCCATGCCGATGCGTTTCATCATGACGGCCTGGCCAGGAGAATAGGGCCCGAAGGTGGTGATGGACTTGCGCTGATCGAAGAGTTCGCGGAGGCGGGTGTAGAAATCTTCGGCGGCTTGCCTGGCGACAGTGTAGTCACCGGCAAGCGTGCCTTGCTGCTCGGCGACCTGGCGTGGCGAGTAGAGGCGAACGATGCCGTCGAAGCGCGGACGGGTGAACCATATCTCGGCGGCAGCGATTTGTTGATCGAACTTGGTCGTCGTAGCTTCCTGGATCTCAGCGGTGATCACGACTTGGTGCCTCCATGAATTAGCGTTCCTGAAACTGTCAAACGACCCATAATGCTACGCTCGTCCGATCGCCGTGGCTGTGCGTTTCATCACGCAGTCTGGCCAACGCACTAGGGCGGATTCTGGGGCCGGTGAAGTTATTTCTGACTCTGAATCCCATTCCCGATTGCGACAGACTCGGGCGAAGTGCGGACATGGACGGTACCGCGCCACCGAGGCAATTTGGCTGGTTTTTCTGGTTTCCGACCCGGACGCGGTGCCGACTGCGCAGGAGTCGGCGCGTCCGCTCCTAGTCGCCCGACGGCAGCAGTTCGTCGTCCCAGCAATTGCCACTCAAAGACGGGTAATACAGAGCCGCATAGGCGGTAATTCCGTGGCTGTGTGTTGCCTCGGCCATCAAGTCGTCCATATTGTTACTGTGCCGGTTGGAAGAAGTTGAAGTCGTCATTGGGTCACTCCGCTCACAAATTTGCGTTCGGACGTTGGGTCCAGATGCAGTAGACCCTGAATTGCCTGAGCAGACAAATCGCAGTGTCCGTCTGGGACCACTGGGTCAATTTGACCTAGTTTCACCGGACTTGCGCCGGTTCCTCGCTATCATGTTCACTTATGAATGCCATGACAACTCTGCTGAACGAAACAGCTGCGAGCACCAGCCAGATCGAGACCGATATTCTTACCCCGGAAGCGCGCGCGTTTCTGTTGAAGCTTTCCTCTCGTTTTGAGCCGCGGCGACAGGAGTTGCTAGCGCGGCGGAAAAGCGTGCAGAAGGATATTGATCACGGCAAACTGCCGGATTTTCTGACGGAGACGGCTGCCATCCGCGAGGGTGCTTGGAAAGTGGCGGCGATTCCGAAAGACCTGCTGGACCGTCGCGTGGAGATTACCGGGCCGGTCGATCGCAAGATGATCATTAACGCGCTGAATTCGGGCGCCAGCGTGTTTATGGCCGACTTCGAGGATTCGAATTCTCCCACTTGGGCCAACAACATCGAAGGCCAGCAAAATCTGAAGGATGCGATTCGGGGGACGATCCGGTATGTAAGCCCGGAGGGCAAACAGTATCAGTTGAGGGCGAAACTGGCGACGCTGGTGGTGCGGCCGCGAGGATGGCATCTGGACGAAAAACATTTTTTGGCGGAAGGAAAGCCGATCTCGGGGTCGCTGTTTGATTTTGGTTTGTACTTTTTTCACAATGCAGCGACCTTGCTGAACAAAGGCACGGGACCTTATTTGTATCTGCCGAAGATGGAGAGCCATCTGGAGGCGCGGCTGTGGAACGATGTGTTTTGTTTTGCCCAGGACGAGTTGGGCATTCCGCGGGGATCGATTCGCGCGACGGTGCTGATCGAGACGATTCTGGCGGCGTTTGAGATGGACGAGATTCTTTACGAGTTGCGCGACCATTCGGCGGGGCTGAACTGCGGACGCTGGGATTACATTTTCAGCTTCATCAAGAAGTTCCGCGCGCATCCTGAATTCGTGTTGCCCGACCGATCGCTAGTGACGATGGAAGCGCATTTCCTGAGTTCGTATGTGGAATTGCTGATTCAGACGTGTCACCGGCGGGGCATCCACGCGATGGGGGGAATGGCGGCGCAGATTCCAATTCGTAACGATGCGGCGGCGAACGAGCAGGCGCTGGAAAAAGTGCGGCGCGACAAACTGCGCGAGGTGAAAGCGGGCCACGACGGCACGTGGGTTGCGCATCCGGGGCTGGTGCCGGTGGCCAAAGAGATTTTCGACAAGTACATGCCGGAAGCGAATCAGATTGCGGCAAAACGTGTGAACCGTAAAGTCGAAGCGAAGGACCTGCTCGAGGTTCCGAAGGGGGAAATCACAGAAGCAGGATTGCGCTGGAACATCGATGTCGGGCTGCAGTATCTGCATTCGTGGCTGCGGGGGTCGGGTTGCGTTCCCATCTATAACCTGATGGAAGATGCGGCGACGGCGGAGATTTGCCGGGCGCAGGTGTGGCAGTGGGTGAGGCACGGCGCGCACTTCAAGGATGGCGGGCTGGTGACCGAGGACATGGTGAAGGAGATCATTCATCAGCGGGCGGCGGAACTGGGCGAGGGATCAGGCGACGACGAAAAATTGGGACAGGCAGCCCGCGTGCTGGAAGAATTGACGACGAGCAAGGAGTTTGCCGACTTTCTGACGCTTGCCAGTTACGATTTATTGGACTAGAACGTCAGTTGATGGGCGCTCGCAGAAGGATTCCGGTCAAGCCGACTGGCTTTGTTCCGATGGAACAGGCGGCGATTGAGCAGGCTGCGATTCGACATCGAGCGATTGACCCTGCCTTCCTCTCGGAATTGGAGGAGCACGTTGCGGCGCGTGAAATCGAGCGCGGGATTGCCTGTCTGCGATCGCACCAGGAACTGATCGCCAACCTCGAACCCTCCCAGGAAAATGCGGCCCTCCTGCTGGCGCAACTTGCGATCTGGGAAGATATCGGATTCAAAGGGCCACCGCTGAAAGACTTCCTCACACGCTTTGAGCAACTGAAAGCGAAATTGCGTTCGAAGCTTTCGATCTCCGATTACATCTGCGTGCGGATCGCCGCGGGCATGGCGTCGATGGTGGAAGAATCGATGGAAACGGCGATCAGTCATTTCGATTTTGTCCTGAGCCTAGAACGGGAACTGGACGACCGGTTCCTGCTCGCCATCGTTTATTTCTGGAAAGGCCGTTGCCTGCGCCGGCGAGGCGACTACGACGAGGCGTTGATCTGCACGGTCCAAGGAAAGGAGTTGGCGCTTGCGTTGGGCCATCCGCGAATGGCGGCCGTAATGCAGGTGCTCGAAGGCTGGCTTTTATTTCAACAGGGCAAATGGAAGGAAGCGTTGCGCATATCGCAGGCGGCGGAGAGGGTGCTGGGCGAGACCGATGATTCCGTAACGCTGGGCAACATTCAGTCATTCTATGGGCGAATGGCGCGGCGGGAAGGCCGTTTCGACCAAGCGATTCAGTATTTCGAGAGCGCGATTGGCCATTATGGCAAGCGCGACCCGCGGCATCTGAATCTGGCACGATCGCTGGCCAATATGGCGCTGGCGAAACGCGGAATCGCTTTGCAGTTGCAGAAAAGAATCGACCGCGATGTGCAGCGGCGGCGGAAGACCTCAGCAAAAAGCGAAACAGAAGCCAAGGGTAAAACGTCCGGGCAGGATTCGCGCAAGCCCGACTATCGCCGCCGCTTGACCCAGTTGCGGCGCGAAGCGCTGGAGCATCTGCAAGGCGCTCGCGACATCTACCAGCAGCGTCCCAACCATCACGGAGCGGGAACGGTGTACGTGAATGCGGCGTACATCCATCTGGATAGCGGCGATTTTCAACGGGCCGAAGAAGAAGCGGCGTCGGCTTACGAACTGGCGCGGGAGAAGCAAGATTATATTCTGATGGGCCGGGCGCGCATTCTGGAGTGCATGATTGAAAACGCAAGGGTGGAGGAAGAGATCGGGGAAGGAGCCGATCCGGGGAGCCATGCGCGGCGTGCGCTCGAGTTCAGCCAAGAGGCGATCGATCTGGCCAAACATACGCAGCATCATCTGCTGCTGGCGAACGCGCACGTCTGGCGGGGACTGACGCAGTGCAATTCGTTTTTCGACAATCCCGAGGCGGCGCGGGAGTCGTACGATTTGGCGCGGGCGTCGTGTGGAGCGAATCAACCGGACAATACGATGTGGCAGGATTTGCAGGTGCTGAGCGCGAAAATTCTGCGTAAGGGAAGCGTGCATCCGGCGCTGAAGGCGTGGTCGCAGGGGGCGGTGGGGGAGAAAACGTTCCGGCAAATCAACGACGAATTTGCGGAGATTGTGATTGCGCGGGTGTGGGAACGCGAAGGGCGGAAGGTGTCGCGGGTGGCATCGCGGCTGTCGATCTCTCCGAAGAAAGTACGGAGGATCCTGGCACGAGTCGGACGTCGAAAGCCGCGCGGGCGTTAGCGGACAGTTGTTTCGAAGGGGTTCCATTCGAGGGGCGGGCAGGGTCTGCGGTGTGACGTGGGTCACTGAATATATGCAAGTAATATAGTAGAGTTAATGGAGTTAGCGGCAAGCAGCATTCCGTAGATCCCAAACAAGAGAGAGTTGAATTACTTTATGAAAATTGCGAACGATGTGACGGAATTGATTGGCCACACTCCGCTGGTGCGGTTGAACCGGGTAACCGAGGGTGCGGTGGCTGAAGTCGTAGCGAAACTGGAGAGCCAGAACCCGCTGGCGAGCGTAAAAGACCGCATCGGCGTCAGTATGATTCACGATGCCGAAAAGGCGGGCAGAATTCAGCCGGGGAAAACCGTTCTGATCGAGCCGACCAGCGGCAATACCGGGATCGCTCTTGCCTTTGTCGCGGCGGTCAAGGGCTACAAACTCATTCTCACGATGCCGGAGACGATGAGCCTGGAGCGGCGGGTGCTGTTGCTGGCATTGGGCGCCGAGATCGTGTTGACGCCCGGTCCGCGAGGAATGAAGGGAGCGGTTCTGAAGGCGGAGGAATTGCTCGCCACGACGCCGAATGGCTACATCCTGCAGCAATTCGACAATCCGGCAAACCCGAAGATTCACTTCAACACGACTGGTCCAGAAATTTGGGAAGACACGGACGGGCGCGTCGACTTTCTGGTTTCCGGAGTGGGCACCGGAGGAACGATCACCGGCGTCTCCGAGTACATCAAAGCGAAGAAGCCATCGTTCAAGGCCGTGGCGGTGGAACCGACCGAGAGCCCGGTGCTTTCGGGCGGAAAGCCGGGTCCGCACAAGATTCAGGGAATCGGGGCGGGTTTTGTGCCGAGCATTCTGCGCAGGGATTTGGTGGACGAAGTCGTCACGGTGAGCAACGACGAGTCGATTGCGATGGCGCGACGGCTTCCGCTCGAAGAAGGTCTGCTGGTAGGCATTTCCTCGGGCGCGGCAGTGGCGGCGGCGGTGCAGGTGGCGCGGCGTCCTGAAAATAAGGGGAAATTGATCGTGGTGGTTCTGCCGTCGTTTGGGGAGCGCTACCTGAGTAGTATTCTCTTCGAAGGGCTGAGGAACCAGGCGTTGCAGATTCCGACGGCGCAACTTCCGGCATGAGTTTTATCTCCGGCGACGGGTTCTTGAACAACGATGGTAGTGGCTCAGTTTAGAAAGGGAGCGAGGGGTGCGGCTAGGGATGCTTGCGAAAAGCAGGTCCTTCGCTTCGCCAAGGATGACAATTCCTTTTAATGACAACTCTTTTTCGTGGATGACGATCAAACTGAGCCACCATCCACAATTTTGACCAGCGATCTAGACGCATGCCGCATCTGCTATCCCTAATTCGCGAGGACGTTGCCACGGTTTTGGAGCGCGATCCTGCGGCGAAGTCGCGCCTGGAGATCTATCTCTGTTACTCCGGCCTGCACGCGGTGTGGTTTTATCGCATGAACCATTGGTTGTGGAATCACCATTTCCTGCTGCTGGCGCGCTGGCTGTCGCAGGTGGCGCGCTGGCTGACGGGCGTCGAGATCCATCCCGGGGCGCAGATCGGCAGGCGTTTTTTTATCGATCATGGCATGGGAGTGGTGATTGGCGAGACGGCGATTGTGGGCGAGGACGTCACGCTGTACCAGGGAGTGACGCTGGGCGGAACGAGCCTGGAGCACGGAAAGCGGCATCCGACACTGCTGGACCATGTGGTGGTGGGCGGAGGAGCGAAGATTCTGGGTAACATCACGGTGGGGAGCAATTGCCGGATTGGGGCGGGATCGGTGGTGCTGCGCAACGTGCCGGACGATTCCACGGTGGTGGGAGTGCCGGCGCACATTGTTTTTCGCGAAGGGAAACGGGTGGTGATCACCGACCCGAAGCAGATCAACGATCCGTTATCGGAGGCTTTGGCTGCGGTTGCCTCGGAGGTGAACCGGTTGGCGGAACGGGTTCGGGTGCTGGAGGGCACGGGCGGGAGCGAACCGCTTTCGGAGTCGATGCAGAGGATTATGGAAGACATTGATTATCAGATTTAGTGGAGTCCGCGGAAAAATGCAGATCCCTCACTTCGTTCGGGATGACAAGGTTATGGGAAGAATGACAAGGATGACAGTGCTTGATTAGAAACGATTCCTCACCATCGTCACTTCCGTTTTGAGTAGACCCAAGTATGATGGACGTATATTTTCGGGTCGAACTTCCGGCGAATGAAATACGGTTTTGTAATCGATAACCGCAAATGCATTGGATGCCACGCCTGCACGGTGGCGTGCAAGACCGAGAACCAGGTGCCGGTGGGCGTGAATCGGACCTGGGTGAAATACGTTGAAAAAGGCGTTTACCCCAACACACGCCGCGTATTTCAGGTCACGCGCTGCAACCATTGCGAGAAGCCGCCTTGCGTCACGATTTGCCCCGTGACGGCGATGTATCAGCGCAAGGACGGGATCGTCGATTTCAATTCCGACCGCTGCATTGGCTGCAAAGCGTGCATGCAGGCTTGTCCTTACGATTCGATCTACATCGATCCTGACGATGGCACGGCGACGAAGTGCCATTTCTGCGCCCATCGCACTGAAGTTGGATTGGAGCCCGCGTGCGTGATCGTTTGTCCTGAACACGCGATTATCGCTGGGGATTTGAGCGATCCGTCGAGCGAAGCGGCGCAACTGGTCGCGCGCGAAGCAGTGCGCGTGCGCAAGCCTGAGCAAGGGACTCGGCCCAAGCTGTATTACATCGATGGCGATGAAAGCGCGATGGTGCCGACGGCGGCGCGGCATGAGTCGATTTATATGTGGGCGCAGCGGAATACGGCGGTTCACGGCGGCGGCGCGATTTATCCGCCCGACAGCCCGTTGCTGCAGGAGAATGCGGTCGCGGCCTATGACGTTTCGCATGCACGTCCGTGGGGATGGCAGGTTCCCGCCTACTGTTGGACGAAATCGATTGGGGCGGGTGCGCTGGCCGTGCCGGCGATTGCCATATTGCTCGGAAGATTGTCCGGTGATCGGGTTCGCGACATTACGCTGGCGACGGTTGCTCTGCTGTTCACGGCTCTGACGACGGTGCTGCTGGTTTGGGATCTGGATCACAAGGAACGGTTCCTGCGGGTGGTATTTATGCCGCAGAGCAAATCGTGGCTGGCACGGGGGGCGTTCATTCTGATTACCTACAGCGGGCTGTCGGGAGTTTTCTGGCTGGCAGCGGTGGCAGGGTTTTCTGGCGCGGCGTCGATTTTGCTGTGGCCGACGGTGCTGGTGGGATTTTGCGCCGCGGCGTATACGGCGTTTCTCTTCGGGCAGTGTGAAGGCCGCGATTTGTGGCAAACACCGCTCCTACCGGCGCATTTGATCGTGCAAGCATTGCTTTGCGGATCGGCGGTGCTGGCGCTTCTGCCGGATGCGATCGGCGGATCGGCGCAGGCAGTCGCGTTTGCGGTTCCGGTACTGATCGTCAGCGTCGTCTTGCATTTACTTATGTTGCTCGGCGAGGTCGCGATGCCCCACACGACCGACAACGCACGCTATGGAGCGCGGTTGATGACGCGTGGTCCATTTGCTCGCGCGTTCTGGGGTGGGGCAGTCGTGGCGGGTGGATTGATTCCGCTGCTGCTTCTTTTGCTGGGAGGGAGCGATCGGCTGGGGGCGAGCGTGGCCAGCTTGCTGGCTCTGGCTGGACTCTTGATTTTTGAATGGTGCTTCGTGATGGCGGGACAGAGTGTGCCGAATAGTTAGGGATGAGTGCGGTCTGCGTGATGGACGCGAAAACCCCCGCCCTAGTCGCTCCAAGGAACGGAGCGACTAGAACGAGGCACCCGTTTAACGTCGATATGCGTGTTGAGATCCATGGAGATTGAGCGATGACGGAGTTCAAGCGCGACGGCAGCCATCTGGCTTCATGTCCGCCGGTCGAGAGGTGGGACGATTGGGTCGAGCTCGACGCTACGGCCTGGCCGCGCCGCGTCGAAAAGCATTACCAGCTTGTTCCAACGATCTGCTTCAACTGCGAATCGGGATGCGGGCTTCTGGCCTACATCGATAAAGAGACTGGGCAGATTGCCAAGTTTGAAGGGAATCCTAAGCATCCGGCGAGCCGCGGACGCCTTTGTGCGAAAGGGCCGGCGACGATCACGCAAATTCACGATCCCGATCGGATTCTTTATCCGATGAAGCGGTCGGGGCCGCGAGGCGGCGGGAAGTGGACGCGGACGTCGTGGGACGAAGTGGTGGAGACTTTCGGCGCGCGGATTCGCAAGGCGATCCAGGAAGACCGCGGCGAAGAAGTTATGTATCACGTGGGGCGTCCGGGGCATGACTTCATCATGGAGCGAACACTGCAGGCGTGGGGAATCGACGGGCATAACTCGCACACGAATGTTTGCTCCTCGTCGGCGCGGCTGGGCTATTTGCTGTGGCATTATGCGGACCGGCCTTCACCGGATCACGCGAATGCGCGATTCATCCTTCTTCTGTCGGCGCATCTGGAGTCGGGGCACTACTTCAATCCGCATGCGCAGCGCATTATCGAAGGCAAAATGGCGGGAGCGAAGCTTGCCGTGATGGACCCGCGCCTTTCGAATACGGCGAGCATGGCGGATTACTGGATGCCGAGCTATCCGGGCACCGAAGCGGCGGTGCTGCTGGCGATGGCGATGGTGATTCTTGGCGAGAATCGCTTTGACGCCACGTTCGTAAAGAATTGGACGAACTGGGAAGAGCTGGAGGTTGATGGATTTTGCGCCAAGGACCAGAGCTTTGAGGCGGTGATCGAGGCGTTGAAGAGGCACTACGCGAAGTTCACTCCGGAGTTCGCGGAACAAGAGAGCGGAGTGAAGGCGGAAATCATCGTCAAGACGGCGCGCGAGATCGCGACGGCCGGAAGCCGCTTCGCTTCGCATCTGTGGCGGGGAAGCTCTTCGGGCAATCTCGGCGGATGGCAATCGGCGCGCGCGTTGATGCTGCTGCATGTGCTAACCGGGTCGATCGGAACTCCGGGCGGACACAATCTGAATGCGTGGAACAAGTTTGTGCCACGTCCCTATAAAAATCCGCCGCCGCAGAAACGGTGGAGCGAATTGCTTTATCCGCGGGAGTGGCCGCTGTGCACGCATGAGATGTCGCCGCTGTTGCCACACTTTCTGAAGGAAGGCCGCGGGCGCATCGAGGCTTATTTCACTCGCGTGTTCAATCCCGTGTGGACTTATCCCGACGGGTTTTCGTGGATCGAGATGTTGCGCGATGAAGAGAAAGTTGGGCTGCACGCGGCGTTGACGCCGACGTGGAGCGAGACGGCGTGGTTTGCGGATTATGTTTTGCCCATGGGCTTCAGTCCCGAGCGCCACGACCTGATGAGTCAGGAGACGTATGGCGGAAAGTGGATCGGATTCCGGCAACCGGTGCTGCGCGTTCTGCAGGAGCGGCAGGGAACGAAGTTCGATTACACGTACCAGGCGAACCCGGGAGAAGTTTGGGAAGAAGATGAATTTTGGATCAATCTCTCGTGGGCGATCGACCCCGATGGATCGATGGGAATTCGGCAGTGGTTCGAATCTCCGTATCACGCGGGGCAGAAGCTGACCGTGGATGAATACTACGGATGGATGTTTGAAAATTCGGTTCCGGGATTGCCCGAGACTGCTGCTAAAGAAGGTTTGAATCCGCTCGAATACATGCGGAAGTACGGCGCGTATGAAGTGACGACCGATGTTTACAGGTTGAACGAGAAACCTGTTTCGCCTTCCGATCTCTCGGGATCGAAAGTGGAAGCGAACGACGTGGTCACGAAAGAGGGCAAGAGCGTCGGCGTGATGGTCGATGGCCAGGCGGTCGTCGGCTACAACACGCCGTCACGGAAGCTGGAATTGTTTTCGAAAACCATGGCGGAGTGGAAGTGGCCGGAATTCGCGCTTCCGGAATATTATCGCAGCCACATTCATAAGTCGGCGCAGGCAGCGTCGGTGGGGCAAACGGGCGCTGGCGCTGATTCAGGTTTTGATCCGCGATACATGCCGCTGGTGGAGTGGCCGAAAGACGCGAAGGGCCCGGTATTGACGCTGCTGCCGATTTTTCGGTTGCCGCATCTGATTCACACGCGATCCGGAAATTCGAAATTTCTTTACGAGATTGCGCACAAGAATCCGCTGTGGGTGAATCCGATTGACGCGCAGAAGTTGGGCGAGATTCGCACCGGCGATTTGATCAAGGTTCATACCGAGATCGGATTTTTCGTGTTGCATGCGTGGGTGACGGAGGGACTAGCGCCGGGGGTGGTCGCGTGCTCCCACCACATGGGACGCTGGCGCACCGGCAAGGACGATCAACTGGAACGCATGTCGAGCGCATGGGTCGATCTGCAGGAAGTGGGCAAGGGGCAATGGAAGATGCGGCAGACTTCGGGAGTCGAGCCCTACAAGACAAGCGATCCCGATACGCAGCGCGTGTGGTGGAGCGACGCGGGTGTGCACCAGAATATTACGTTTCCCGTGCATCCCGACCCGATTACGGGCATGCATTGCTGGCATCAGATGGTACGCGTGGAGCGGGCTTCGGCGGAAGACCGGTACGGCGACATTTTTGTGGATACGAATCTGTCGTTTGCAGTGTATCAGCGGTGGAAGGCATTGACGAGGCCGGCTCCGGGGCCGGGCGGGCTTCGGCGTCCGCTGTGGATTCCGCGGGTGCATCGTCCCGAGACGGCGGCGTTTTATTTTCCTGCCGCGTCAACTTTGGATAAATGAAAATCAGGAGAAGAAAGACTGAAGCGCTTTGATCCTCAGGCTGTAAAATAACAACATGCCGTTACAGACAGGAAATCCGAATTTTGGTAAGAAGCGCACTCCGCCACCGGACGAGACGTTTGAAGAGGCAGCTTATCTGAAGGCGCTGGGAGAAAAGCAGAGAGTTGTGAGCCTGAAGTTGGCTGATGGAGAAGTGGTGCGAGGCTGGATCGAGTATTACGACAAAAACATGGTCCGGGTGACGCGCGAGGATGGTCCGAACCTCTTCATCTTCAAACACGAGATTGTTTATATCGCGGACGACGCTAAGAAGTAGATAGCAGGTCTTAGGTCTCGGGTCTTAGGTCTTAGTTTAGTTCCTAGCATTCAATCCTGAAAATGAAAGTCATGGCAGCGAATGACATCGATTCCGTCCCATCCACCCCTTGACCTGCTTTCTCCGATGCAGGCGATGGCCCGCGAGGCGGGCGTGCTGCTGATTGATCACTTCCGGCAACGGGTGAAAATTGAATATAAGGGCGACGTGGATCTGGTTACGATCGCGGATCGGCAGTCGGAAGCGTTAATTCTCGATAGGATTCGCAAGCAGTTCCCTTGGCATGATGTGATGGGCGAAGAGGGAGCGCGCATAGAAACCGGCAGCGAATATAAGTGGTATGTCGATCCGCTGGACGGCACAACAAATTTTGCGCATGGCTACCCGGTTTTTTGTATTTCGCTGGCGGTGGAGCGTCGGGGGCAACGGATTGCAGGCGTGATTTACGATCCGACACGCGACGAGATGTTTGTGGCCGAACTGGGAAGCGGAGCGCGGCTGAATGGTGCAGCGATCCACGTTTCTGCGACCGCAAATCTGGGAGAGTGCCTGATTGCCACCGGCTTCCCAAGTCACAAACGACACAAGAATCCCAACATTTATTTTTATCATCAGCTCACGCTGCGCACGCATGGAGTGCGTCGGGCTGGGTCGGCGGCGCTTGATCTTTGCAATGTGGCGTCGGGCCGCTATGACGGCTTTTGGGAATTCAATCTCAACCCATGGGATACGGCGGCGGGCGTTCTGATCGTCGAAGAGGCCGGTGGGCGGGTCACGAACCTTTCCGGCGGCGCATTTCAGATTGCCAGTCGTGAGACGCTGGCGACGAATGGATTGGTGCATGACGCGCTTATGCACGAATTCGCCGAGATCTTCGCGGGCCGTGGGTTGGAAGCATTGCCCAATCCGGCGGACTACACGAAGGTACGAAGCTTGTAGCAGACCTTTCCTGGTAGATGCGGTCGAGCATCTCAGAACTATTTCCCACCTCGGCACGCTTCGAAGACGTGGCAAGCCCCGTCACTATAAGGCGTTACAATACAGGGCGTGGGTTCGTCTCTTCTTGAACGCAAAATCGAAAAGCGCCCCGACAGGGTCCGCCTGCAGGGACGAATTCTTTTTCTTACCGAAGACCCGGAGTTGATCCGGAAGCAATTGGCGGGTTGGGATTTGCCCTGGGACACGAAGCACCCAGCCGCCAATCCAAAACTCCGCGACGACATTTCTACGGACGAAATCACTCCCGCGCACTTTTGTTTTTATTTTGATCGAACGCTGGGCGAGATTCCCTACGCTGGCTTGCGCTGTGGGGACACGCTGCCGGTCGGGCGCGGCGATGTGAAGCGGGGCGGGTTCGTGTGCTCGGTGAGCGGCAAGCGGCGCGGCAAGGGGTCGAGTCGTGAGCAGTCTCCTTATGCGGAAATGTGCGCCGGAATTCAGGTTGCGATCGCTGAAAATATTGAGCGGATCTACAAGCAGAACTGCCAGAATCTGGGGCTGCTGACTTCGACGAACTTTTCATTGATCGATCGGATTCGCGCCGGGGAAGAAATCGCGCTCAGTGAATTCACCGCGGGGGAGGATGAGATCACGCGGCAGGTGATCGAGTATGGGGGACTGTTTCCGTTTAACGTGGCGCGGATGCAGGGGAAGGTATTTCTGCCGGGGATTGCTACGGGGCGGCGTCCGATGACCTTGGCGGAACAGATTTTTGCGGCGCACATGACTGCGTCAGTGCCAAGTGATGCCCCGCCATGTTTCGTCCGGCCGGGCGATACAGGCTTCACTCGCGTCGATTTGCGGTTCAGCCATGAGTACGTTACTCCGATGGCTGCGATTTTTTATGAGCAGTATGTGGGCAAAGATGTTCCGGTGAACGATGCTTCCACGATCCGATTCTTCCGCGATCACCTTACGTTTCTCGACGAAGTAATTTCAGAAGAGAAGAAAAAGATTGGGCTGCTCGATTTGGCGACGCAACTCAAGCTGAAGCAGGAAGATTTCGCGCGCCGGCAGGAGATCAAACTGCACGGCGAACTCGCCGACCGGAAGGGCTCGGAAGGTATCTGCCATTCGGTGATGCTGGAGACCTACGCGCTACCGGGCCAAGTGAATGTTGGCTCGGATTCGCATACGCCGCACGTGGGCGCCATTGGATGCATTGCGTTTGGCATTGGGACGACGGACGTATTCAATTCGTGGATCACAAAAGACGTGCGCGTCAAGGTGCCCGAGTCGGTGAAGATCGTGATTCGCGGCAAGCGGCGGGCGAACGTGACGGCGAAGGACTTCATCTTGAAAATTCTTTCGCTCGATTACGTGAGGAGCGGGAAGGCGCTGGCGAAGGTGATGGAGTACGCCGGAGAGGCAGTCGAGGCTCTGTCGGTGGACGAGCGCGCCACCATGACAAATATGGCTGCGGAAATCGGAGGGTTTACGGGCATTGTGGCTCCCGATAAAAAAGTCGTTGAGTTTTTGATGGAGCGCCGAGGCATGGAGCGCGCCGAAGCCGAGAGGATGATCGATGGACTGGAGAGCGATGGCGACGCCGTATATGCGCAGGTAATTGAACTCGACGCTGCGGAGATCACGCCGATGGTTGCGACCCCCGGCGATCCGGGCAATGGCAAGTACGTACGCGAACTGGGCGGGCACGTGCCGATCGAAATTGCCTATGGTGGAACCTGCACGGCAGGGAAGAACGAAGACATGGATATGTATGCCGCGGTTCTTGCCGATGCGCTGAAACAAGGCCGGCGCATCTCAAAGAATGTCGAGTTTTGGATTCAATTCGGCTCGCAGGCAACGCGAGAATACTCGAAGCGCCGCGGCTATCTGGAGATTTTCGAGCAGGCCGGCGCGCGTGTGATCGAACCGAGTTGCGGAGCCTGCATCAATGCCGGACCGGGAGTTTCGACGCGTCCCGACCAGGTCGTGATCAGCGCGCAGAACCGAAACTTTCCGGGACGCAGCGGTCCGGGGCAGATGTATCTCGCGTCCCCGCTGACGGTGGCCGCCAGCGCCGTGGCGGGGTACATTGCCGAATACGCTCCCGTGAACGGAAAAGCGACCTCGTAAACCGCTACGTTTTAGCGTCACCAGCCCTTGTGATCTTGTGCCGTGTATACTGTACGCTAGGGTACATTCAAACGAAAGTTTCCAAACTTATAGGCGCCAGGGGACCCTGCCGCTCTGGCGTTGTGGATTTTCTTCTCCACTCGAGCACCCCGCAAAGCACCACTTTGCAGAATCGCTGAAATCTCTATGAAAATCTTGTTGTACAACCCCGACAACGGTGTCACGCGTAACTTCATGCCTCATCTCTGGATGTTTCTGCTGCAGGCGCTCACGCCGCCGGGCCACGAAGTGCTGTTAGTGGATGGGAATGCGCAGCCCATGGATGAAGCGGGGATCGCGCAATATGTGCGCGACAACAACATTGGACTGGTCGGCATTGGCGCCATGACCCGGATGATTGCGAAGGCGTACCGGATGGCGGATGCGGTTCGAGCCACGGGAGTTCCGGTGGTGATGGGCGGACCGCACGTCACGGAGATGGCGGACGAGGCACTCGGGCGCGATGGCGGCCCGCGGCACGCCGACGCGGTTGCGCTGGGCGAAGCCGACGCTACCTGGCCATTGATCGTGAATGATGCAGCGCGCGGTCAACTGAAGGAGGTCTACGAGCCGGTCGATGCCTTTGGGCAGGAGAGCAAGCCTTCGCTGAAGGAGTATCCAGTAATTCCCTGGCAGTCGATCGATCTCAAGCAGTTTAACCTGGTGCCGAAGGCCTTGACGAAAACGCTTGGGAAACTCGGCCAGGGCTGGGGATCGTTTCGTATTGTTCCGGTCGAGTCTGGACGTGGCTGTCCTTACGGCTGCGAATTTTGCACGGTAACGGGGTTCTTCGGCGATTCGATTCGCTTTCGAACGAACGAGAGCGTGGTGAACGAGCTTTTGTTGTTGAAGGCCCGCGCCCGCGAAGAAAAAGGTCAGATCGCGGTCTTTTTCATCGACGATAACTTCGCCATCAATATCAAGCGGACGAAGTCGCTGCTACGCGACATCATCGCCGCGGGCGCGCAGGTGCATTGGGTAGCGCAGATCAGCGCGAATCTGCTGCGGGATGAAGAACTAGTCGACCTGATCGCGGATTCCGGCGGCAAGTGGGTTTTTATCGGCATGGAGTCGATCGATCCCGCCAACCTGAAAGACGTGAATAAAGGATTCAATAAGCCGGGTGAGTATGCAGCGGTGCTGCAGCGTCTGGCGGCACGCAATGTCTACGCCATCACGTCTTTTATTTTTGGCATGGATAACGATACGGTCGGAGCCGCGGAGCGAACGCTCGAACAGGTCAGAACGTGGCCGCCGGGCTTGCCGATTTTTGGGCTGCTGACTCCGTTGCCGGCAACTCCGCTGTACAAGCGATTGGAAAAGGCCGGGCGCCTGACGCGGCCCAAGCACTGGCAGGAGTTCATACCCTTTGCCATGGCGCACACGCCGCTGAAGATGACCATCGATGAAGCTCACGCGGAAGTGAAGCGTGGATGGAACGAGGCGTATAGTCCAGAAGCGCTTTCGGCGGCGGTCGAGTCGCTGGCGGATCAACCCCTGGGATATCGCCTTAACATCTTCATTGCGCGGCTTTGCTTCCGCGGAATTTATTTCCCGATGATGGGAAAAATGGCGTGGGTAAAGGTGATTGCTCAAAATCGGCGCACCATTTTCAAGCTTGTGAGGGAAGGTTTCAAGGCGGGCGCCTGGCGCGGGGCGCCGGCGCGGATTCCCGCCATTCCGGCGGGACCCGTGGTCGACGCGGCAGAGACAGCCACACAAGGAGCCGAGGGATGATAGAGGCAGGCCTTAGGTTTCAGGTCCTAGTTGTTGGGTCTGAGGTGTTAGGAAATCCCGCCTTGCGTCGTTTTTCTTGTCCCTTCCTGGGACCTAATACCTGAGACCTGGCCCCTGATCTCTCGCGGCCTGTACCGATAGCTGCGTTCTTGCTAGAATCGGAAATTCAGTTCACAGTCCGCTCGAGGAGCAATCGATTCTATGGCCTACGTAATTGCCGAACCCTGTATTGGAACCAAAGATACCGCCTGTGTTGATTCCTGTCCGGTGGATTGCATTCATCCCAAAAAAGACTCCGATAAGTTCGCGACGGAAGAGATGCTGTATATCGATCCCGTGGAATGCATCGACTGCGGCGCCTGTGTTCCGGTGTGCCCGGTCTCGGCCATCTTCGCACTCGACGATCTGCCGGAAAAGTGGAAAGAGTACACCGAGCGGAATGCGAAGTACTTTGGACGATAGCTGTTAGCTGTCAGCGATCAGTAATAGCGTTTCGGCGGCTGAGATTTTTACCCCACTGAGAGCTGAAAGCTGACGGCTGAGAGCTCCTTCCATTACAATCAATACTTAACCTGTTGATCCTCCATGGCGCTGAAGGAGTCGGAAGCGATCGTTCTGCGCACGTATCCGCTGCGTGAGTCGGACTTGCTGGTTACGCTTTTTACCCGACTGGAAGGCAAAGTGAAAGGCGTGGCGCGCGCGGCCATGAAGTCTCGGCGGCGTTTTGGCGGGGCGCTGGAGCCGCTCACTTATGTGCGGGCGTTTTATGACGACCGCGAGCGGCAGGAACTGGCTCGGCTTGATTCCTGTGAAGTGATCGAGTCGCCGATGGCTAGCGTGGTCAGTTATCCCCGGGCGGCGGCGTTGGCGCATGTGGCCGAGTTGCTCGATGAGTTGATGCCGGATCGCGAGGGGAGCGATGCGGTGTTTCGGCTGAGTCTGGCAGTTTTGCAGGAACTGCGCGGCGCGGCGGTCTGGATGCCGCTCACGTACTTTGAGTTGTGGATGACGCGGCTGATGGGCTTTCTGCCGGAACTTGCAGAGTGCTTGGTTTGCGGACGCGGGCTTGACGGTGACAGGGCGTTTTATCACGCGCTGGCGGACGGACTGGTGTGCATCGACGATAAGCGGATCGCGTCGTCGGAACTGTCGCCGGAGTCGAGAAAGATTGCGGCGCAGATGCTCCGGTCGCGGGTTTCGGAGTTTGCCGCGATTGATTGGCCGAAGGCAGTGTGCGCGGATTTGCGCAAGTTTCTTCTCCAGATTTTGGAGCGGCATATTGAGAAGAAGCTGGTGACGGCGGGAATGCTGGAGAAGATCGGGTAGCAGTTGGTCCCTTTACGAATTGTCATCCCGAGCGAAGCGAGGGATCTGCATCTGCCGGCGAACTGCGGATCCCTCGCTTCGCTCGGGATGACAAAGTCTGGTACGACGTGAACTCAAGGAATTCCAATTCGCTGACGTTTCAGGAACTGATCCTCAAGCTGCAGGCGTTCTATGCGGCGCGGGGAGCGGTGATTCAGCAGCCTTATGACACGGAAGTGGGCGCTGGAACGATGGCTCCCGAGACTTTTCTGCGCGTGCTTGGACCGAATCCTTATAAGGTGGCCTATGTGCAGCCTTCGCGGCGTCCGGCGGACGGGCGGTATGGGGAGAATCCCAACCGGCTGTTCAAGCACATGCAACTGCAGGTGATTTTGAAACCTCCGCCAGAAAATGTGCAGGAGCTTTACTTGGAGTCGCTGGGCGCGATCGGCATTGACCTGCGCCAGCACGACATCAAATTCGAAGAAGATAACTGGGAGTCTCCGACGCTGGGCGCGTGGGGCATTGGCTGGCAGGTGATGCTCGACGGTCTCGAGGTCACGCAGTTCACCTACTTCCAGCAGTGCGGCGGGGTGGACCTCGACCCAATCTGCGCCGAACTTACCTATGGATTAGAGCGGCTGTGCGCTTTTCTACAGGATGTGGATTCGATCTACGACATTGTGTGGGCGCGCGACCCTGATACGGGCAGGGAAGTGAAATACGGCGACGTGCGGCTGACCGACGAGCGGCAGTTTTCGGTCTACAACTTCGAAGCGGCGGACGTGGCGAGCGCATGGAAGCACTTCGATCTCTGCGAGGCGGAGTGCAAGGGGCTCATTGCCGGCTACGCTGCTTTGAGCAAGGCTGCTTCCAGCGAGGATCAGAGCGCGAGCGATGGCATGCGCGAAAAATCTCGCTTTCCCTTGCTGGGCGCCTACGACCTATGCCTGAAATGCTCGCACTATTTCAACATTCTCGATGCGCGCGGAGCGATTTCAGTGACCGAGCGCGTCGGTGTGATCGCGCGAGTGCGGGCGCTCGCGGTGGGCATTGCCAAGGCTTGGATGGACCAGCAGTATCCCGCCGAAAAAAAAGGCGAGAAGAGCAGCGAAGCTCTGAAGGCAGCGCAACAGAAAACCGGCAAGTTAGTTCCCGTCGTCTGACCCTGTTCACGGCGGCACTGATTTTCAGACGAATTCTTTTCGGAACGGTTGAGATGTTCGTCGGTGATGAGGCGCACATGGATTTCGGCAGAGTTTTGAGAACATAGACATTTGAGGACATCGACAGAAGTATCCAATGCCTGACTTTTTACTGGAAATCGGATGTGAAGAAATTCCGGCGCGGATGATCGACGCCGCCTCGCAAGAGTTGCGGGAACGATTGAAGGCGTTGCTGCAGCGCGAGCGCCTCGACCCTGCCGGTGAGATTTCGCGTGTTGACACACCGCGCCGTCTGGCAGTCATAGCTTCCGGCATTCCTGTCTCCCAACCCGATATTACGGAGCAAGTGAGCGGCCCCTCGGCGCAGGTGGCTTATAAAGATGGGCAGCCGACACCGGCAGCGCATGCGTTTGCGAAGAAGGTCGGCGTCGACGTCGGCAAGTTGGAGAAAGTCAGCACGCCGAAAGGGGAATATCTGACGGCTACCGTTACGCGCAAGGGCCGCCCGGCCGCGGACATCCTCGCCGAAATGCTGCCCAAGGAAATCTCGACGCTCTACTGGCCGAAGAACATGTACTGGCGCAAGCGCGGGGAATTATTTGTCCGTCCGGTACGCTGGCTGGTGGCGATGCTCGACGATCAGGTGGTACCGCTGGAATTATTTGGCATTTCCGCGGGCAAGACTTCGCGCGGACACCGCATCATCAGCAGTGGCCCAGTCTCCATCTCCAAGCCCGGCGCCTACGTCGAGGCGCTGCGCGGAGCGAAGGTGCTCGGAGCGAGCGAGCGCGAGCAGGTGATTCGCAAGTCGCTCGATGCCGCGGCCCGTACGATTCCTGGAGCGCGCTGGCGCGAAGACAAGGCGCTGGTGGCGACGGTGGTCAATTTGACGGAGTTTCCCTCGGCGATCCTCGGCAGCTTCGATCCTGAATTTCTGGATCTGCCCGAAGAGGTGTTGGTCACGGTGATGCGCGACCACCAGAAGTATTTCGCTATCGAGGATGCAAGCAAAAAACTGTTGCCTCACTTCCTGGCGGTGCTCAACACGGCAGGCGATTCGGATGGGCTGATCCGCCATGGCAACGAACGGGTTCTGCGGGCACGCTTTAACGATGCGCGATTTTTCTGGCAGACGGATCAGAAACAGACCCTGCGGCAGCGCGTCGATCTGCTGCGCAATGTCACGTTTCAGAAAGATCTCGGCAGCTATTACGACAAGACGATGCGGGTGCAGCACCTGGCGAGTTCGCTCTCCGAGACGGTCAAACAGAGCGGAATTGCGATTCGACCGGGCGTGGTTCACAAAGCCGCGCTGCTGGCGAAAACCGATCTGACCACGGAACTAGTCAAGGAATTCACCGAACTGCAGGGAATTGTTGGCGGACTTTATGCGCGGGTACAGTCGCTGGATGATGAGATGAAGCCCGACGTGCAAATGGCGACTGCGACCGCCATTTATGACCATTACAAGCCGGAGTCGATGGAAGACAGCGCGCCCGCGACGGTCGAGGGCGCCGTGTTGTCGATTGCCGACAAGGCCGATTCGATTGCGGGAATGTTTGCGCTGGGACTGGTTCCGACCGGATCGAAGGATCCACTTGCGTTGCGCCGACAGGCCAACGGAATCGTGAAAACGATTGCCGAGCACAAACTGCCGTTGCGCCTCTCCGAGATTATGGCCGATGCGCGCGTCCGGTATGAAGGTTCCGAAGCGGAGAAGAAGTTCTCGAACGCGGCTTACGACGAATCGGTGCGGAGCTTCTTCCGGGAGCGGCTGGAATTTTATCTGAAAGATGCGCGCGGCTATGCCTACGACGTGGTCAGCGCCGTGCTCGCGGTTGACTCCGACGATGTCGTGGACGCCGCGGCCCGTGCGGACGCGGTGAGCAAGGTGCGGGGCTCGGCGGACTTCGAGTCGATCTCCGGGGCTTTCAAGCGCATGAAAAATATCTTGCGCCAGGCCGCCGAAAAGAAAGCCGCGATTGCGGTGCGCGTCGATGCCGCGGGGCTTCGCGAAGAATCCGAAAAGGAACTGGCGGCACTGATTCCACAAACCGTGGCGGCGGTCGAGCAGCGGCGGTCGACGCGCGACTATGAAGGAGCGCTGCTCGAAATTGCAAAGCTGCGTCCGGCGATCGATAAATTTTTCGACAAAGTCATGGTCATGGTCGATGACGAGAATCTCCGCGCCAATCGTTTGGCGCTGTTGCAGACAGTGGTCAAAGAATTTTCTACAATCGCCGATTTCTCAGAGATCGTGACCGAAGGCAAAGAATCCACGAAATAGAAAAAGAGGAACTATTTATGGCAACGACGACTCTCCCCGATGCTGAAATCATCGAAGCGAAAACGAATCATAAGCCCACAGCAACAAAATATGTGTATTCCTTCGGCGGAGGCAAGGCCGATGGCAACGGAAAGATGAAGGATGTTCTCGGTGGCAAAGGCGCCGGGCTTGCGGAAATGACCAATGCCGGCCTCCCTGTGCCTCCCGGCTTCACGATCCAGACCGAAGCCTGCCGCGAATACATGCGCAACAACGCGGTGTCGAAAGACGTGGACCAGCAGATGCAAGACGCGCTGGCGAAGCTCGAAAGCCTTCAGGGCCAGAAGCTCGGCAAGGGCGACAACCCGCTGCTGGTGAGCGTTCGTTCGGGTGCCAAGTTTTCCATGCCCGGCATGATGGATACGATTCTCAACCTCGGATTGAACGACCAGAGCGTTGAGGCGCTAGCGAAGCAGACCGGCAATCCGCGGTTCGCGTATGACTCTTATCGGCGGCTGATTCAGATGTTCGGCAATGTCGTCCTCGACATTGAGAAGTCGGTCTTTGACGAAATCTTCGACGCCAAGAAAAAACAGAGGAAGACGAAATTCGACACCGGCCTGGACGCCAAGGCGTTGCAGGAAGTCATTGCCGAGTACAAGAAAGCGGTGAAGAAGCACGCCAAGAGGGACTTTCCGCAGGACGCGATCGACCAGTTGGTCATGGCGCGTGATGCCGTATTTCGCTCCTGGCAGAACGACCGCGCCAAGCACTATCGCCGCATTAACAACATCGATGACATGCTGGGCACGGCAGTGAATGTGCAGGCGATGGTGTTCGGCAACCTGGGCGACACAAGTGCCACGGGCGTTGGCTTTACGCGCAACCCGGCGAATGGAACCAAGGAATTCTACGGAGAATTTCTGCTTAACGCGCAGGGCGAAGACGTGGTTTCGGGCGTGCGTACTCCAGTTCCGATTCTCGAACTCGAAAAAGTTATGCCCGATGCTTACAACCAGTTGCGCGAAATCACGACGCGGCTGGAGAAGCATTACAAAGATATGCAGGATTTCGAGTTCACCATTCAGGACCGCAAGCTCTACATGCTGCAAACGCGCAATGGTAAGCGCACCGGGCTGGCGGCGGTTCGGGTTGCGTTGCAGATGGTGGATGAAGGGCTCATCACCAAAGAAGAAGCGATTTTCCGAGTCGATCCGAATCAGTTATATGACTTCCTGGTTCCGCGGCTCGACGAAAAAGGTAGCAAGATCGAAGTTCTGGCGAAGGGTCTTCCTGCTTCTCCGGGCGCGGCGGTCGGACAGATTGTATTTACAGCAGATGAGGCCGTGGAAAAAGCGGGACACGAACGAAATGTTCCCGTCATTCTTGTGCGCGCCGAAACCACTCCCGAAGATATCCATGGAATGGAAGTTGCGAAGGGCATTCTCACCTCGCGCGGCGGCATGACTAGCCACGCGGCGGTGGTGACGCGCGGCATGGGCAAATGTTGCGTGGCGGGTGCGGGCGATATCGACGTCGATGAGAAAGCGCGCGAGATGCGCGTCAAAGGCCAAGTGTTTAAGGCAGGTGACTGGATTTCGCTCGACGGTACCACGGGCCGCGTGATCAAGGGCAAGCTGAACACGTTGGATCCGTCACCCGACGATCCCGAGCTGCAAAAGTTTATGGACTGGGCCGATCCGTACCGCACGATGAAAGTTCGCGCCAATGCCGACATTCCCCGCGATGCTGTTCAGGCGCGTGCATTTGGCGCGGAAGGCATCGGCCTGTGCCGCACCGAGCACATGTTCTTTGGCGCGGAGAAAATTCCCCACATGCGCGCGATGATTCTCGCCGATAACGAAAAAGACCGGCGCACCGCGCTCAAGAAACTGCTGCCCATGCAGCGCAAAGATTTCGAAGGCGTTTTCAAAGCGATGGACGGATTTCCGGTGACCATCCGCACGCTCGACCCGCCGCTGCACGAGTTTCTGCCGCGCCGCGAAGATCTGATGGTGGATATCGCGACACTGCAGTATGCGGATGCGAAGGCGAAGAAGGCGCTCGTCTCGAAGTATCGCGATTACGGCGCGAAGGCGGTGGGCGATTTGAAGAAGCTGATGCCGCTTCTTCTGAGCCGCGTCGAGCAACTCCACGAATTCAATCCCATGCTTGGACATCGCGGCTGCCGACTCGGGATCACGTATCCGGAAATCACCGAGATGCAGGCACGCGCCATTTTTGAAGCGGCCGTGGCCGTTGCTAAAGCTGGGATTAAAGTTTTTCCCGAGGTGATGATTCCGCTGATCGCCACGGTGAACGAAATGGCGAACCAGGCGGCGATCGTGAATCGGGTGGCGAAAGAAGTCTTCCAAGAAAAAGGGCGGACCGTGGAATACATGGTCGGCACGATGATAGAACTGCCACGCGCCGCTTTGGTTGCCGGTGAGATTGCTAAGGAAGCCGAATTTTTCTCATTCGGCACCAACGATCTTACGCAGACCACATGGGGCTTCTCGCGTGACGACGTCAACAAGATTCTGCCCACGTATCTCGCGGATGGAATCATCAAGCAAGATCCATTTGCGGTGCTCGATCGCGAAGGCGTAGGTCAGTTGGTGAAGATGGCGACCGAGCGCGGCCGTAAGACGCGTTCGAACCTGAAAGTAGGAATCTGCGGCGAACACGGCGGCGAACCATCGTCGGTGGAGTTCTGCTACCAGACCGGCCTGAACTACGTTTCGTGCTCACCGTTCCGCGTACTGACTGCCCGACTGGCGGCGGCGCAGGCGGCGGCCGGAGAAAAGCTGCAGATTGACTCGGGACGGACGAAATAACCAGCTAACGAACACTACAGGGCATCGAGGCTCATGAAAACGCCTCGATGCCTTTTTAATTCTGCGCGGTACTCTTTATCGTCTTAGCAACTGTCCGCCGATCAATTGGCTCTCTGCAAACGGTTAATCAGCTTCTGCGCCAGGTTTTCTTCCGACTCAGACCACAACAGGCGGCCCGTTGCGCCCGCGTTCTTTTCCACTTGGGCGGTGAATTCCACCAACTTCTGCACGTTGCTGCGGACGTTGCGCTCTGCCTCGGCCGTGAACTTGACTTCTTCGTGCAGGAAGGTTGAATCCAGGCCGAAGTCGATTTGAATGTGGCCCGTCTCTTCCGCGGCACGCTCTTCAAATTCCAGGCCCTGCGCAGTAACACGAACCAGTGACGGTTCCAGCACCCAGGTCTCCAGGCCTTCGGGAGGCGTCCAGAGGTCCCAATACGCCTCGAAGACGTAGGCATAATCGTCGTGCAGAAACTCAACGACTTCCGCTACGGCTTCTTCCGGTGAAACGCCAGGACGATAGCGGCGCTCCAGAATCGTTGGCTCGCTCCACGACACCGGTTGGATCGCCGAATAGGTAACCCCACTTCGTGACGCTGAAAATGGAATCTGTCGAAGCACACTGACAGTGCGCGCCAGAATTTCGGCCTCATCGAAGCTGGGGAACCATAAACTCAGATAAAGAGAATCGGCCATGCCTGCATTTTATACGGAGGCCGCAGCCGGCTGATCAAGATTGCGAACGCGCTCGTTCGGGGTTCAGCCATTGTGAACAGTTTTGACGCCGAAAAAGCGCCCTGTTACTATGAATTGGCTGCCGATAATTATCTCGCCTAGAGTCGTCCCCGTCGTCTAGCCTGGCCTAGGACATCGCCCTTTCACGGCGGTAACGCGGGTTCAAATCCCGCCGGGGACGCCATAAAGTCAAGAACTTGACGCCGTCCGGACAATTCTTCCCACAACATTCATGCGTGACCAACTGTTTCCGTGCGCATGGTGAGGTCCGCAAGTTGTCCTTGCGCCTGCCTTTTCGATGGTTCGAACGCCTGTGTATAGCTATTCATCGTCGTATTGAACGAGGCATGGCGCACAAGCTCCTGCACAACCTTCGCGTCCACACCTAGGGATTTCACGAGACTCGAGAATGTGTGTCGAAAGGTGTGCCAACCAATTCTCTTTTGAATGCCAGCGAGCCTTACCGCCGGCTGGATGTGGTACCGCATGATGGTTGAGAGCCACAAAGGCTGTTTGCCTTTCCTGTGGGGCGAAGCCCACACCCAATCATCCGGACCGGTGTACATGCTTTCCTGTCGCCATGCGACGAGTGCATGTGTTATGTGCTCATCGGGAGACGACCTTCTTCACGACCCTAGCGAAGACACCAGCGGACCGCACACGGAATGAGACGAATTCATCGGTGCCAGATACTGACTCTCGTGCTGCAAAATGTTTCACATTGACGAAGAGGGGTATTCAGGGGACAATTCGTCACGTTTTGGGGTTTTTAGGGCCACGGGGAAATCCGAACTAGACCAGAATCAACTTGCGCTTTATATTAAGGATGGATTCTTGACACGTCTCCGCTGTGTTTTTCTGATTCTACTCCTTCCGTTTGCGCTCCCGACGGCAAACGCGCAAGTCCTCAATTTTGGCTCTGTCAGCGTTGGCACGGCGGCCCCGGTGCAAACTCTCACCTACACCTTCTCTTCCGCGACTACGCTGTTGGCCGTGAACATACTCACGGGCGGCGCGGCAGGGCTGGATTACTCCGACGGCGGCAACAGCACATGTACGGCGAACTCCGCATATACGCTGGGCCAGACCTGCGTGGTGAATGTAGCTTTCACACCGTCGGTTCCAGGAATACGCCCCGGCGCGGTTTCTCTCTTTGCGCAAGGCAGCAATCCTCCCCTGACGACCTGGTACTTGAGCGGAACTGGTCAGTCGGGCGCAGTCATGATCGATCCGGGCGCGCAATCGACCGTCGCAACGCTGAACAGCGGCGGGCAGGGTTATGGTGCGGCTATTGACGCCGGCGGCAATGTGTATGTAGCGGATCATGGCAACAGCCAGGTGATGGAATTTGCTGCGGGCAGCTTCGTGCCGACCACGGTGGTTGGGTCGGGCCTTTCCGGTCCGACGGCGGTAGCTCTGGATGGAGCGGGAAATCTGTACATTTCCGACACAGGCAACGGCCGCGTGGTCACGGTGCCGAACGAACAAGGTTCGCTCAACAGCGGGGATATGTCGGCCGTCAGCATTAGCGGACTGGTTTCACCGGCCGGCTTGGCCGCGGACGGCAGCGGGAATCTATACGTCGCCGATGCTGGCAGTGGCAACGTGTTCGAGGTTGCGGCAGGAGGTGCGCAGAGCACCGTAGTTTCCGGCCTGACCAATCCAAGCGGAGTCGCGGTAGACGCGGCCGGCAACCTCTATGTCATCAGCAATAATCAGGTGTTCCAGTATCCAACGAATGGCTCGCCGACCCCGATAGGTAATGGATACAGCAACCCGACCGCCGTCGCCGTCGATGCTTCCGGCGCAGTCTATGTGGCCGACGCCGGCGCCGCGCAAATCTTTCGGGTGGCTCCCGGAGGCGCTCCGCAGGCCACATTGCTCGCCGGCCTTGGCGGCCCTCAGGGAGTAGCCCTCGACGCTTCCGGCAACGTTTACGTGACCGATTCCGGCAATGTTTACGAAGTCAATCGCAACCAGCCGGCGCCCCTCGCGTTCGCCGGCACGAACGTCGGCTCGGTCAGCACTCCGCAAATCTTGACGGTTTCCGATGGCGGCAATCAGCCGTTGACTCTCTCGAATCTTGCGATTTCCACCAATTTCGGACAAGTGCCGTCGGGCGGCGCCGACTGTACCTCCACGACCCAACTCACTTCTTCAGAAAATTCGGCGGCACAGTGCTTGATCGCCGTGACCTTTGCCCCCACCATGAGCGGCTCGCTCAACGGCTCGGTCACCCTCACGGACAACGCGCTTAACAACCCGGCGAGTACGCAGACTGTGCAAATGTCGGGAAGCGGCTTGCTGGTGGCGCAAAGCATTACCTTCCCTACGATCCCCACCCAGACCTATGGCGTGGGACCAATAACCTTAAACGCGACAGCTAGCTCGGGTCTGGCCGTTAGCTACACCGTGACGTCTGGCCCCGCGACCGTGTCCGGAAACCAGCTCACGATCACGGGCGCGGGTTCGGTTACGGTGGTGGCCAGCCAGTCGGGCAACACTCAATACGCTCCCGCTACTCCAGCCCCGCAAAGCTTCACGGTAAATCAAGCCAGTCAGACCATCACTTTCCCCAGCATTCCCACCCAAACCTGTGGAGTGGGGTCCATTACCTTAAACGCGACCGCCAGCTCGGGTCTCCCCGTGAGCTATGCGGTAACCTCAGGACCGGCTACGATCAGTGGAAATGTGCTCACCATCACCGGCGTTGGTTCGGTAACTGTGCAGGCGAGCCAGACGGGCAATTCCAATTATCTCGCGGCCACGCCCGTGCCGCAGACGTTCACGGTCAACCCGGAAGCCACCACCGTCGACTGGTCGACTCCCGCGCCGATCACCTATGGCACAGCCCTGGGGTCGGCTCAACTGGATGCCACCGCTACTCCGGTTTCGGCTGGCACCTACGTTTATAGCCCGCCGGCGAAGACGGTACTGAACGCTGGCAACCAAACCCTGTCCGTTCGCTTCACTCCCAGCAATAGCGACTACGCTCCCTCCACAGGCAGTGTCACCCTGCAAGTGAACCAAGCGAAGCAGTCGGTTAAATTCACCGTGAAGGCTCCCGGCGAAGCAAATTACGGCAGCAGTTTCACGGTTGCCGCCGTCTCCACTTCGGAATTGCCGGTTTCGTTCAGCAGTTCTGGTGTCTGCACAAACTCGGGCCCGACGTTTACCATGGGGAATACTCCGGGGAAGTGTGACGTGATGGCGAACCAGTCGGGCAACATCAACTATTCGCCCGCGCTCACCGTCACCGAGATCACAAACGCGTCAGGCAAGGCCGCACAAAAGGTGACCTTCACCGGTGCCCCAGCCACTGCTCCCTACGGTTCCACCTTCACCGTCACCGCAAATTCGAACTCCGGCATCACTCCTAAATTTACCGTCACCGGCCCCTGCGCGATCAGCAAAGCCTTGGTCACGATTACAAGTGGAAGCGGGACCTGCGCCATGACCGCATACTGGCCGGGGAACAACGTCTACCTGCCCGCTACAGCCATCCAAGATACGGGCGCTGTCCAGGCTCAACCCACGGTGACCTTTACTGGCGCGCCGGCCACCGCTCCGTATGAGTCCGCCTTCACCGTCACCGCAAACTCCAACTCCGGCGTGACTCCAACCCTTAGTACGAGCGGTCCCTGCTGGCTCGCCGGCACCAAAGTTACCATCACTGCCAGTTCCGGGACTTGCACGACGACGGCAAACTGGGCAGCGAACAACGACTATCTGGCCGCAACCCTGGTGCAAAACACAACCGCCATCCAGGCAGCCGGCATTATCACTTGGCCTACGCCAACGCCGGTTCCCTATCCGACTCCGCTGACCGGAACCCAACTGGATGCCACCGCCAACGTTAGCGGCACCTTCGTATATTCGCCACCAACCGGCACCGTTCTGCAGGCCGGCAACCAGACGCTCTCTGTGCAATTCACCCCGCGCAGCAGTAACTATGCCCCCGCCACCGACTCCGTCACCCTGCAAGTAACCTGCTCGGCGTATCAATCCGGTCCGCCCGGGCCCCCCTTCTACGGCGGATTGCGCGGCGATCCCTGCCCAGCCGTCATCGGCAACATCCCAAGTCTCTGGACGAATTTTTCCAAGGATTACGGCTTCACCGGCGCCGGTACCGTCGCCACCAATTCCATGGGACTGAAAATTGCCCGCGTCACCGATGGAAACACCGATTCTACCCATCCCGGCGCCAGCTACATGAACAACTACAGCGGCGGCGACGGTGACCAACACTGGGCCATCGATCACAGCATGTTCGCGCTCGGGCGCCAGGGGGCGAGCGTGACCTATGTGTACGCGTTTAACGACGCCAACATGCAGTCCACACAGCTGCAAAAGGGGGGTAAGCCTTTCACCCTCCCCAGCTCATTGGTCGCTTTCGGTCAGACCCCGCCCAATGCGCACAAAGTTTGGGTATTCGGCACCAGCGCCAACTGCGTAAAGACCGGACCTTGCGTCATTCTGCAATACGACCTCGCCAGCTGTCTTTCGTCTCCCACCGACTGCTCCCCCCCACCCCCACCACGATCTATGATTTCCAGCAGGGAACCCCGGGTCAGCCCGGAGGCGGTTGCCTCGCCGGATTAAACGTGGGGTGGGTGGGCGTTTTCCGCGTCAGCTTTGACGACACCCTTTTCAGCCTGGGTTTTTCCACCGTAGCCGAAGGCATCCAAGGCACTGGCACCATCGTTGCCGGTTACGCCACTTCCAACAACCCCAACGGCACCGGATGCCGCGTTTGGAACACCGGCACTACCCCACTCACCGGGATTGGCCCCACAGGAACCATTTCGCCTGGCACCGTCGTCGGCGAATTCGGGCCCACCGGATCCATGACCATGACCGGCTGCACTTCCGGATACTCCTGCCCGGGAGGAGCCGACCAGTTCACCCTGCACGGCGTCGACAGCATCCCCGCCGATTCCCTCGTTCACGTTTCATCCGACACTTGCCTGAGCGGATCTTGCTGCAGCGTGAGTGGCGGTTGCCCCACCCGCTACAACGAAGACGCGCCTTATTTCTGGACCTTCGCGAGCCTGCAGACTTTTGCCATGGGAACATACACCTCGGGTGGATTATCTGGCCACGAGTGCGACGGCTATAACAGCCTTGTTCACGGCTTGGGCTTGGGCGTTGAGCAAGCGGGATTCATCGCCCTCACCAGCCCCAACGGTCTCTTCGCGCCTTCGATTCTGGACACGGGAGGCAACGATTCTCCCGTGATTGCCAATCCTCCCACCACCGACGCGTTAATCCTGGACATGCACTGCTCCTGGAGTGCCGACAATACCAGCGACACGATGCCGATTCTCGTGAGCACAACTACCGCTTGCCTGGGCAATCAGAACGGTCGCCTTAACAATACCTGCACTCCACCTAATAACAAGCCCAACAACGGCTGTGTCATCCCGGCTGATATTGCGTCCTCGAGTTGGCCGTCGGCGGGTCCGAGTTGTGGAACCGGCAACCTGTTTTCCGGTCCGCTCGTGAACGAGGTCCTGATCTACCAAACCAACAACAATCCGGGGTCCTCGGTTAGCGCCTGTGTCACCACCAATGGAACCACTAACAATTACGAACCCGGCGCTCCACCCTGCACCCAGGACAACGTCCTGCGCCTTGGCAATAGCGGTATCAGCGCGCTCAACCCAGGGTTCAACGGGCAAAATGCGACGATCGATTGGAGCCCCGACGGTCTTTTCTACACCGTAACCACCGACTGGTGGTGCACGCTCGGCGCATCGGTGCTGAAGCAAGACACGATTTGTGGCGGCGTCGATTGGCAACAAAACACGGCCTACTCCGTCGGAGATATCATTACTCCCCTGACCGGTAACAACACGTTCTGTACCTACACTGCCTCCGGCACGCCACCATTGATCAGCGGAAGCACCGAACCGACCGGCTGGGGAAAACTTACCGGCGGAGCCTGTCCAGCGCAGATACCCGCTACCGGACTGGATGGCAACATTACCTGGGTCCGGGTCGGCGCCATCGGAATGCAGAATGCCAGGTATGACGTCCTGGTCGGAGCCACCTCACTCAACTAGAGTGATTCCTATACCGGGCCATAAGCGAGAGTGGCGCTCGACCTTAGATTATTTATCTCAACTCCACCCCAGGGTTGGAGCCGGCAGAGGCGACCGCAAATTCTTGCAGATTGACACGCAATGAGTGCCTTGTTAGTGTTACTCGGCCCTTCCCAGCGTGCTGATCTGCGGGACTCGGCACCGTTCGTTGTCTGACTCGCTGTAGCAACCGCCGTCCACAATTTGGGAGACCTTTCCGATGACCACGCCCTCCGTGCGCCTTACGTCCGATGCCTGTTTAGCTAGCTTGTCGTCCTCCGCTTGGGGGTGCAAGGGAAAGGGGCGGCAGCCCCTTTGCCCCTGCTTCCTCACTGTAGAAGAAGGGATTCATGGGGGGAAGGCTCCCAACATAAGCTAACTTAAGCTGTCTGCTTGAAGTGGCACACCAACTTCCGATTGGCCGACGATTCGCCAAGTGACCCGTCGATTCGCCGGTTGTCAGCGCTATCGCGAATCACCAACAACCTGACTCCTCAGCAATCGCGCCATCTCTGCCTGTTCCACCCCACAGCACCTCTCTTTGCCCACCCTTCTGAAGGTCGCTTAGCTTCACTTCGGCCAGGCGAGCGGGCGTAAGATGAATGCCGAATGGCCGAGGTCATCAAGCCCGTTTATGTGTTTGGCGCATTTCGCTATGATGCGCAGCAGAGACTGTTGTTCCGCGATGGCGAGCTTATCCCGCTGGTGCCGAAAGCCGCCGACACGCTGCAGGTGTTGATCGAAAATTCCGGCCGTATCGTCGAGAAGTCCGAATTGATGCGACTCGTATGGCCCGACACGACCGTCGAAGCGATTGGGCTTGCTCGCAACATCTCTATCGTTCGCAAGGCGCTCGGCGATGATGCCGAGTCCGACCGCTATATCGAGACCATCCCGCGCCGTGGGTACCGCTTTGTCGCCGACGTTGAGGTAATCAGTGCAGATGGGTCGGGCAGCGCGGAAACGCCACATCGCATTTCGAAGCGGGCAGTGGTCGCTGGACTTGTCGCGCTCTGGATTTTTGCGGCGTTGGTCTATTGGCAGTTCTACCGGCCATCGCGATACGTTCCAGGACGCAGAGGTTACGCGAATATGGCTGTGATCCCCTTCGAGTGCCTCAGTCCGGAGATCGACTGCGGCAAGTTCAGCAAGGGGTTCACCGATATCACCATCGCCAGCCTCTCCAAGCTCGATTCCGTCCACGTCATCTCACCAAGCACCGTGCAGCGCTACCAGCGCGCGCACATTTCTCCCGCGTGGATGGGACGGATGCTAGGACTCGATGTATTGCTCGAGGGAACGGTTCAGAAACTCGAGGACCAGGTTCGCATCACCGCCCGGCTCGGCGACGTTCACTCCGGCATACTCATCTGGGCGGAAAGCTACGACTATCCCGCCGCAGACATGGATCGAGCCGAAACCGAAGCCGCCCAGGCAATCGCTCGCGAGGTTGGAACCCGCTTAAAAAGACAATAGCTGCGTCTCGCTGGCTGTGGCGCGAGCGTCTCGCTCCCCGCAAGGCCTTGAGAACAAGTGCGCGAAACTTCGCGTAAGCCTTTCCGAAAATATTCCGAAGCTCCTTTCGCGCACCTGCCACGATAATATCGGGCCGTAGCGAAGGAGGCACTCCATGAAATCAATATCGAAACGGCTTCTCTATTGGGTTCCCCGCATACTCGCCATCCTGTTCGCCATGTTCATCAGCATCTTCGCCCTCGACGTCTTCGGCGAGCACTTGCCGTTCTGGCGCTTGGTGCTGGCGTTGTTCATGCACCTAGTGCCGACGTTCATTGTGCTCGTCGTCCTGGTCGTGGCATGGAAGTGGGAGTGGGTCGGCGGCGTCGGATATGTCGCCCTTGGTCTGCTCTACCTCTACATGTTTGGCGGACGCTTCCCGTGGTTCACGTATGCTCTCATCGCCGGTCCGGCCTTCCTGATCGGCACGCTGTTCGTGCTCAACTGGATCTTCCGCAACGAACTGCACGCGCACGCGTGAGGACAGAAATCACAAGCGTTCGCGAGTTTGTCTCTACGAGAAGCGATGCGCCTATATGGGGATAAAGAGCCCGTTTTCAGCAACATACGTTTTTTCTTCCGTTGGGCAATTTGCCCCTCGATTTTGACCGCCTTTTCGACCCCCCATCCCCGAAATCCGAACAAACAACTTAGGCAATTCGACCTCATGGTGACTGTTCCCCCCAAGACTTTGGAGCAGAATTAAGAGAAACACGCCAACTGAAAAAGTTAGCGCTGGTATTCACGATTCTTTGCGGGCTGGCAGCTGGCACGATTCGGCACATTGGCCGTTTTCGCAGTGGTTGCGAGTTTGGGTTCACGGTCCCTTGCCGCTCGCCATTCTCGTTATCGATTGTTCGAACCGGAGGAAATAAACGGGCCCACCAGCATCGTCGGCGATCAGGTCGCGATCGTTGATGGCCTTCGGACGTCCGTCACCGCTGCGACCTCCCCACGCCATTTGCCGTTCTGCACTGTTTTCCACCGCTCCGAAATCGTTCAACCCTACGCCATTTGCCAGAAATTGCCCGCGGCGTCCTGCACGTTTTTTTCAATGAACATGCAATACGCCGCTCGCATTGGAGTCGCTGCACGCAACAGGATGACTCTTCCGGGATCTCGATGAGTGAAGCAAATACTTTGAGATCGGTGTGGACGCGGACCATTGTCGTGGGCCTTGTGGCGATCGTCGTCATCATCGCAGTGTATGTCACGCATTTGATGGAATACGGACTGAGCGCTCGCAATGAACCGACCTTCGTCGAAAGGTTCCTTGCGCGCACGATGCGGCATGCGGCAATTCCGGCGAAAGGTGTGAAGAATCCGATGCCCGCGACTCCGGAGATGTTAGAGCATGGCCGGAATCACTGGGCCGATCACTGCGCGACCTGCCATGCGAACAACGGGAGCGGGGATACGATGATCGGCAAGAATCTCTATCCCAAAGCGCCAGACATGCGTTTGCCCGCAACGCAGTCTCTCAGCGACGGAGAACTGTACTACATCATCCGCAACGGTGTGCGCATGACTGGAATGCCTGCATGGGGAAATCCGGAAAGCGGAGATTTCGATCACGACACATGGATGCTCGTGTTGTTCATCCGCCACCTGCCGCAGGTTACGGCGGAGGAAGAGCACGAGATGCAGAAGCTGAATCCCAAGACCGCTGCGGATCGGGAAGAAGAACAACGGGAAGAGGACTTTTTGAATGGAACGACTTCTAAGGAGGATGCACATGAACACTAAGTATCGAACTGGACTCCGGACTGAAATCCGAAATGTGACACTCAGCATCGTCGCAACCATCGCCATTTTGGCGCTTTCAATAAATGCTTTTGCACATGGCGACCAGCAGCATGTGATGGGCACGGTGACACAAATCGACGCCACGTCCATAACTGTAAAGACGACAACGGGCGAGGTAAAAACCGTCATGATCCTTGCGGACACAAAATTCGCAAAGGGCGCGTCAACGATCACGCAGCACGACGTCAAGATCGGAGACCGGGTTGTGATTCATGCCAAACCTCAAGGAAACATGCTGCACGCGACAGAAGTCAGGATCGGCGGGTCAGCAAAGCCGGTTCCTCAACCACAGTGAGCAACGACAAGGAGACTGGAGGGTATCGACGAGATTTCGCAAAGCAATTAGGTGCTCTGCTGCTAACCGGCGGCATGATTGGAGAACTGGCAGCGACTTCGCAAAGAGTCGAGCAAGCAGCCCAGTCAATCCAATATGCCCCACGCCATGCCCTCCGGCCCACATCTCCAGATCCTCATGCTTGTTTTGTCCGTTATCGTTCTGCCACCATTGAAATGAGTCGCCCGTCGCACCAATAACCAACGAAAGGCGGCGTTGCATTAGCCAGCTTCGGATTGAGTCACTCGTCCGCAATTGTCGAGGGTCGCCAGACCTCCTTTCTATTCTTGCCTGTGTTTATTAACTGTGGTTAACTATTAGGAATAACCTTTAGTTAATATTTAGGCGAGTGGTATTTTGTCGTTTCGAGCCAGAGAAGTTGGGTATTCATGGCACGCTCAGCGCACTTTGCTTTTCTTATCTTGACCGTGGCATGCCTGTTTCCGAAGGAAGCACTGGCACAGGGCGAAACCACCAGCGCCATCATTGGCGAAGTTAGGGACGCATCTGGCGCGGTTGTGGCAGGTGCCACCGTGACAATCACGAATCACGAGACCGGTCTAAAGCGTAGTGCTCAGACCGATGGCGCTGGCCGGTTCAACTTTCCGCAGTTAAAGCCGGGTACCTATTCGGTCACAGTGGAAGCGCGAGGCTTCGATCCGGGGCAAAATGACAACGTCGTTTCCGGCTTAGGCCAGAAGCAAACTGTGGATTTTACGCTTAAGGTGGCCCGATTCAATGAAGCGGTTGAGGTCAGCAGCGAGGCTCCACTCATCAACCTGGAAAACGCGAACACATCCACGACCCTGAGTGCACCGGCATTGGAGGACTTGCCGAATCCGGGAGGCGACCTAACCTACCCTCTGCAGTTTGCGCCTGGAGCCCTGATCAATACGGCCGGTAGCAGCAACGATTTTGTCGGCGGCAGCAACGGGTATGGCAACGTGGAATTCAACGGACTTCCCGCCCTCTCCAACGGCTACATCGTGGACGGGCTGGAAACGAACGACCCGCTCACCAATCTCAACAGCGGCCTTTCCACCAACCTCGTCCTGGGACTGAATTCGATTTCAGAAGTGACCGTCAACACTCTGTCCTATTCCGTGGACCAAGGGCGGTATGGAGCATCCCAAGTCGACTACGTCACCAAGTCTGGCACCAATCAGTTTCACGGAAATCTTTACGAACTGTGGAATGGAGCGCTGCTGAATGCGGCGGACTACTTCACCAACGCAACAACGGGGAATCACAAACCCGGAGCGACCGTAAATCATTTTGGAGGAAGCCTGGGCGGCCCGATTGAGAGCAACAAGCTATTTTTCTTTTTCGACAGCGAATGGGTGCGGATTGCATTGCCCATCGTCACGCCGACGATCGTCCCCACTGCGGCATTCCAACGATACGTCTTGAACCAGCTTTCCATGGGTCAACCGACCGGCTGCGGGTCCAGCGGGGCGAATGAGAATTGTCTGTTCTATCAACAAATGTTCAAGCTGTATGGAAATACCAGCGGCACAGCCACCCAGGTACTCTGGTGTCCTTTCAATGCGGACGGCACTGTGGCACCGGGGAATCCACCGAATGGAAACGGTTGCGCTAACCGGCAGAGCATTTCGTACTCCAGCGACGACCACGAGCAGGTGCAGACTGCTCGAATCGACTACAACATCAACGAGAGAGACACGGCTTGGTTTCGTCTTCAGGCGGACACCGGCCTGCAAGCCGCGTGGACGGACCCGATCAACCCCTTGTTCGACGCGCTTTCGCCGCAGCCTCTCTATTCGTTTGCTGCGGGATATACGCACGTCTTCTCGCAGAACCTGGTGAACTACTTCAATCCCGCGTTCTCTTGGTACGAGAGCCTGTTTGGGCCAATCAACCTTCAGAAGACGCTTTCGGCGTTCCCTATCGTGCTGCAGGGCACCGGCGCGAATGCGTTCACACGTATGGGAGGCCTGGACAACACCTGGATTCAAGGCAGGCGCGCATCGCGCTTTTTCGTCAACGACAATCTGGCGTGGAGCCATGGCGCTCACGAACTGCGATTTGGAACCAATACCCGTATCTTCCGCTTGAACGATTACGATTTTGGAGAAGGAAAGGTTCCCACCGTGACCTACGCCAACTTGCAGCAGTTTATCGATGGAGTAGCGAATACATCGTCGGAGGCGTTCCCTGCGAGCCCAAATGAGCCCTTCAACTTTCTCAATCTCGATGTCTACGCGCAAGACACTTGGAAAGTAGCTCGCAACCTTACTTGGACGTTCGGTCTACGTGACACTTTCAACTCGAATCCGCTGAATCCGCACGATCAAGTCGCCCGCCTTCGCGGTGCTTTCAATTCCATCTCTCATGATGAGAGTCAACCCCTGAACCAGGCCATCCAGACCCATCTCGGCCATCTTTTTTCATCGACACCAATAGCGATCCTGCAACCGAGAACCGCAATTGCGTGGCAGCTTGAACCAAAATCCGTGCTCCGCACCGGCTTCGGAATTTTCAGCGATATCCTGCCGGGCACGGTGGCCGACCTGATCGGCACCAATCCTCCCTACGACAAGACGTTCCAGGGAGGAGTGCTTGGCGCTGTGGGCGGGACAGCCATCGCGCCAGACGCGCCCAACAGCGCTGTTGGCGCGCTCGTTGCCGCGAATCAGACTTTTGCTTCGGGATTTCCGCAAGGCCAGCCCTCGCTTCCACCAGTTGCGATCACGGCTATTCCAGATGGCAAACTCCATGCGCCGTACTTCATGGAATGGAGCCTGGGGATGGAACATCAATTCGGAACGATAGCCAGCTTGCAAGCGCAGTACGTCGGCACGCGCGCCGTGAACCAGCCCTACTCAACCCAAGTGAATGGTTACCAGACCGTATGCCATGGTTGTTTTGCCCCGTTCCCTTTTATGCAGCCGACCGATGCACGATTCGGAGCCGTGACCCAGTTCTCCACTGGCGCGAACAGCCACTATAACGGTATTCAACTGACCGCGATGAAACGCCTCAGCCACGGCTGGCAAGGACAAGTCAACTACACCTGGAGTCGTTGCATGGATACGGTTTCGAACGGAGGGTTCCTTTCGTTTTCCGCGGGAGGGATTCTCTCGCCTCTGCCGGGAGACCTAGCCCGCGATTATGGGCCTTGTGACTATGACATTCGGCACAATCTCAACGCGCAGTATGTCTATCAGTTGCCCATCAGAGTGCGGAGTCATTCTATGGGTTACGCGCTGAACGGCTGGCAGATCTCCGGAACAGCGTTCTGGCACAGCGGAGTTCCGTTCTCGGTGGTGAGCACCCCTTATTCAGCAAACGGAAACGGCATCCTACAGGGCAGCGGGCCGCAGTTTGCCAGTAAGGTTGCGGGCGTTCCGCTGTACAACCATCATCCGATTCCGGGTGTAACGCAAGCGGGAACGTTGCAGTGGCTCAATCCGAACGCTTTCGTATCGGCGGTAGATCCGAGTACGGGACAGTGCTATGGCGGCGACAGTCCGCAGAACTGCCAATTCGGAACCCTCGGCCGCAATGCCGTGCGCGGCCCCAATTTCCTGTGGAGTGACTTCTACCTGACAAAATGGTTCTCATTGACCGAGCATGTAAAGCTGCGGTTTGAGAGTCAGTTCTTTAATGTATTCAACCATCCGAATTTCGCGCTTCCGAGCATGGTGCAGGCTGGCATTCCAGGAAATCCTTTCACGCAGGGTGGATTTGGAGCCCTCGTGTCCACGACTTCTCCGCCGACCGGCCTGCTGGGAGTTGGATTGGGTGGCGATAGCAGTCCACGCATGATCGCCTTTCATGCGCGGTTGGAGTTCTGATCGTGCCCCTGCGATTCAGGCGAAATTCCCGCAACTCGGACACTTCTGCCGATCACCTGGGTAGAAGGTCAGGTCGAACTTTTCGATCGCATGTTCCCGTGACTCCAGGAGCATCGCGGTAACTCTTGAAACAATCGCCATGCTCGTTGTTGCTTGCTACTATCCGCTCCTAGAGGAAACCAGCAGCGGCGTCCCCACGCGAGGGCTCTGCCAAGGAGTCGACGTTGTTATGAAGAAAAATGTCTGGAGGGCGGTGATCGAGGTAGGTTTTATCATCTTCCTTTTTTATTCCAATTGTTGATGGGAGAATTTGAACGCTCAGGCATAGGGCAAAAAAGGGTGTGGCTTCCGTTATGTGGCGGTCTCCGCTGGCGTTTCTCGCGTGATCAGCGCCAGAATGGTTTTGCTTTGACCGCCGCAATTCGGGGGCAACGTCTTCGGGATTCATGCGAGCGGTCACGGGCGATTGCGGTTCGAGTGGTGGCAGTTCGTACTGCAGCTGCTTTCGATGTTCGGCGCGCACCTTGATGAACGAGTGAATCGTGCTGACTGCCACCTCGAGGCCGACACGTTCGTGAAGAATGCGGACGATGTCATGGTAGGTGCAGCCCTTCCGCCGAAGCTGGCGGATGAGTTCGCGATGAGTTTCGAGTTTGGAGCGAACGATTTCTGCGGGATCGAATCCAGCAGGGAAAGAAGCGTTGGGTCCATGATTTTCCGGCTCTTTAGCACCTGACCATCACAGTTCGTTAACAGTCCGATAACCCGTCTCTACAGTCGGATAATTCCACTAGAACGCTATCCGCACCGCTAAGTTTCAATCGGTTATGAATTCTAGGTCGACTTTCACGGCGGTAACGCGGGTTCAAATCCCGCCGGGGACGCCAACCACCAGTTCTTGCACCCCCAACTCCTACATTGTATTGAACAGGCGAGGTTTAAGGTGTTCAATTGTTTTGGATTCCTGAGATTTCCGCAAACGATCTAGCAACAGGAATTGTGAACGCGCTGCTTTGTGATGGACCAGCCTTATGAATGACTGTAGCCATGCTGACCTGTCCAGGTCCGCCATAGTTTTTGCGTTGGATGAAGCCTTCGCGCCGCTTGGGAAGGGCTTAGTGCTCTCGCTGAGAGCCTTGGGTCTGCCTGACCCTTCCATCCAAGTTTGCCTCATCGACATTGGATGCAGCGAGAAGACCAGGCAGTGGATGGAGGAACATGCATGTCGGATCGTGCCTTTCGATCCAGAGATCGTTTCTGTGGTTACTCCTGCCAGCGGCTCCAACTACATGAAAGCTCAGATTTGTAGTCCGTTCATTCCGCAATTCTTTCCTGGATACTCATGGTACTTATATTTGGACGCCGATGTTTGGGTCCAGAAGAGGGACTCTCTTACCCTGGCATTATCAGCGGCTCGCAGTTCACCAGATCGGGTGGTACTGGCCCCCTTCCTGGATTTCAGCTATTCCTTTAATTACACGGCCCCGTCCGAAGAGAATTATCTGCGGTTTCTCACTTATTTTTACGAGTGGTACGACGTAAGCTATGGCACTGCGGTTGCTGAGAGCATGAAAGGACGAGCGCTTTTCAGTTCCGGCGTTTTCGCCATGAGCGCTGGATGCCCGCTTTGGCAGCGCTATGCCGACGAATTACGAACGGTGTTTGCCAGAGACTACTCGGCCAAACCGTTTGCCTTGCATCTGGCCGAACAAACAGCCCTGAACTATTTGATCTACTCCACCGGCGCTTATGTCCCTTTGGAGGCAATTCACAATTACAACTGTCATGTGGGGTCGGTCGAACGCGACAGCCAGAGCGGGGAGATTGTTTTGACTTATCCGCCGAGGCGGTCCATCGGAATCGTGCACCTGAGCTACTCAAGCAAGATGATGGCCGCTTATCTTGAGCGGGGACTACTTTACGACCGCGGCAGTTATTTGTCGAAGCAAGAGTTCGACGGATTAGCGCAGCTGAAGCACTACTAGAGGCATGCGCTCTCTTTCCGCGACGCGGGTGCATCCCGGGAGGGTTTTTCCGCAGTTGTCTTCTGCGACCATCGAGGTGTAGACTTCGCACCATTAGAAACTCGTGCAACACCCCGGGCTAGGGTTCCGGGGTCAAATCGAGCATGCTGCCAGATGAGAAGTGTGGGGTCTGGTTCCGTGCTGCGAACATGAGGTCTTCCAGATAATTTCCACCAATTCACACCAGGAGAAACGATAATGCAACGACTCAGCTTATTCTTGCTCACACTCGCCGCGTTGGTGTCGCTTTGCCAAGCCGCGCCCCAGCCACTGCTGACGCGCCACACGCGTGAAGCGGTCGTCAACGGCGAAGCAAAATTGGTCGGCCGGCTCCCCTCAGCTCAAGTCATGCACTTCGACATTGTGCTGGCGCTCCGCCACCAGCCCGAGTTGCAGGATTTCCTGCAAGAACTCTATGACCCTTCCAGTTCGTCCTATCGGCAGTACGTCACACCTGAGCAGTTCACCGAGCGGTTTGGCCCCAGCCAGGAAGAATTTAACGGCTTGATCGCTTTCGGGAAAGCAAGCGGCTTTACTCTCCTCGGTGGTTCCCGCGATTCCATGGACGTCCAGTTTAAGGCACCCGTCGGAGCCATCGAAAAGGCCTTCCATGTAACCATGGGGCTCTACCAGCATCCCACCGAGAACCGCACCTTCTATGCCATGGACCGCGAGCCGGGGGTTGATCTTCCATTCCAGCTCTGGCATGTTTCGGGTTTGGACAACTTTTTCATTCCGCGTCCCGCGCTCGTTAAGAGGGGCCAGAAGGCGAAGCCGAATGCCGTCACCGGTTCTTGTCCGGAGGCGTCTTTTTGCGGCAGCGACATGAGAGCAGCGTACTACGGAGCTACGACTCTCACCGGCACCGGCCAGAACCTAGGTTTGCTTGAGTATGCCGGATACGATATCGCTGACTTGAAAACCTATTACAAGAACGTCAAGCAAACACTCAAGGTCAAAATCAAAGGAATTTCTACTGATGGAACTTCCTTGACGTGCGTCTCTCCATCCTGTGACGACACCGAACAGACCCTCGACATGACCCAGGCGGCCGGCATGGCTCCGGGCCTGAACACCATTTATGTGTACGTGGGTTCCACCGACACGGCCTTACTCGGGGCCATGTCAACCGACAAGCCGCTGCCTGCGCAACTGAGCGCTTCCTGGATCTGGGATCCGTCGGACCCGAACACGGACGACCCCTACTTCATGAAGATGGCGTCGCAGGGTCAAAACTACTTTCAAGCCTCGGGCGACGATTCCGAGTTTAACTCCAGCTATCCAACCTGGCCGTGCGATTCCGCCTATGTGACGAGCGTAGGCGGCACCGACCTCCAGACCAAGAGCGCAGGCGGCGCTTGGGCTTCCGAAACCGCGTGGCAATACAGCGGTGGCGGATATTGGAAGGCGGATGATATTCCCATTCCCGCATGGCAGAAGCTGAAGGGTGTGATCAATTCTAAAAACAAAGGGTCAACGACGTATCGGAACGCTCCCGACGTCGCCGCCAATGCCAACTTCACCTTCTACGTCTGCGCCGACCAAAGCGGCTGCACCGCCAATGAATACGGTGGCACCAGTTTCGCGGCACCCATGTGGGCCGGCTATCTGGCTCTCGCCAATGAGCAACTGGCGAACAGCAAGCAACCACCCCTCGGGTTTATCAATCCCGCTATCTACAACATCGGTGTCTCGAAAACTTACAACACCGATTTCCACGACATCACCAGCGGCAGCAATGGCTTTCCTGCGGTCAAGGGATACGATCTGGTGACAGGATGGGGCAGTCCGAACGGATCGGCTCTGATCACCGCTCTCACCGGAGGCAAATAGCACGGCGCGGAACCGGTAGTAGCTCATCAACGAACGCAGCGGGCGGGACTTCGGTCCCGCCCTTCTTTATTTATGTGCAGCAACCCATGTGCAGGGCTCGGATGATCAAGTCCGGTCACCGCGCCTACTTTCGCGCGCCCTCGATTTCATCGACAACGGGATCCAAGTGGTAGACCTTACGCAAGCCTTCGAGGAGTGCGCGGCTGTCGACGGCCACAGCACGGTTCTTGGCTGCGTCGTAGCCGTAATCGCCGCCCAGAGAGAAGATGTTGCCGTCAAAAATCAAGCCGACGATATTGGCATCGCGGTCGACGACAGGACTGCCCGAGTTTCCTCCGATGATGTCATTGGTAGTGGACAGGTTCATTGGCAAGGACAGATTCAGCGATGCCTTGGCGTTTAGCCAGCTTTCCGGAAGCGCGTAGGGAGGCGCGCCCGTGGCGCGTTGAAAAAGGCCGTCGATGGTGGTAAACGGCTCCACGAACTTTCCCTCCGCGTCTTCGAAGCCTTTCACACTTCCATAGCTCAGGCGAGCGGTGAAGGTGGCATCGGGGTCGACGCTGGTGCCGTAAACTGCAAAGCGGGCCTTGGCAATGCGTTCGGCAGCGGTGCGAGTCGGTGCGTCGACCCGCGCCTCATAGTCTTTGCGGACGGCGAGCCTGTCGTCATTGACGGCGGCGGCGAAAAGGATCATCGGATCGGTCGACGCGGACAAAGCAGCCTGGCCGCCGTTGTACAAACGTTCGCGGAGTTTGGGATCGTCCAAATGCGTTCCGGCCACCAGCCTGTGCGCCAACTGCTGTGGGGATTCACGGCCTAACATCTTGCGCACGAAGGGATCGTCGGCGCCCAAGTTCCGCCGAATTTCGGTGAACATGAAGCTCAGGTCCAGTTCTTCGAGGTCCTTATAAATTGGAACGTTAGCGGACAACTCCTGCTGTACGCCAACAAGGGACTGGTCCGTGAATTCGGGGAGGCGTTCCGCATTGGGCTTGGAGCGTTCGGCTGCGGCGCGCACCAGGGTCACGGCATAACCCAGCAGGCCGGACGAGAACGAATAGTTGGCAAGGCTGGATCTCCGCGTGAATAGATGTGCGCGCACCTGCTGAATTTGCGCGATGTCGCTCCAGGCCGAAGCATCGGGAGCCAGCTTTGGATCGGCCGCGACTGCGGTGCGCAAGTGTTGCTCCTCCTGCTGCTTGACGCCGAAAAATTGGGGATTCAACAAAGCCGCCTGCCGGCCAAAGAGGGCTTTGAAATCGTTCTCGATAAAGAATAACTCCTCGTTCGCCTCGCGAGCCTGTTCCGGTCCCTGGGTTACGAACTGTTCCAAGAGACCGCGATATTCCGCCAGTTCCGGCAGGGTGGACGGAAGGGCAGTGTCGCGTTCGAACGCAAGTTGCGCCATCGTCAGTTCGCGGCTGGTGCCGCCCGGATTCCCGGACACAAACACCAGATCTCCCGCTTTCGAGCCGTTGGCGCTCCAGTGCAGGTAGTCTGTGCTGGCGGCGGGCTTGTCGTTGGCATATGCCCGCAATAAGCCAATATCGAAGTCGAAGCGGGGAAAATTGAAATTGTCGGGATCGCCGCCGAATTGGGCTACGGCAAACTCGGGCGCGAACACCAGGCGCACATCGGTGAAGCGCTTGTAATGGTAGAGGTCATAGACTCCGCCGTGATACAGAGACACAAGGTCGCAGCGGGCGCTCGGATCGGACCCGCAACTCTGCTGCAGTTCCGCTCGCTTGGCGTCCAACGCTTTGTTTGCGGCCGCGCCGGTCTTGCCCGCGGTTGCCGCTTGGACTTCCGCCGTGACATCGCGAATCTCGACCAGTTGATCGAGTTCAAAGGCGGGGCACTTGCGCTCCTGGGCAGGCGTCTTGGCGGAGAAACCCGTCTCTACGAAGTTCTGCTGTGGCGTCGATATTTGCTCGACGCATTCGACGACGCAGTGATGATTCGTCATCACGAGACCCTCGGGAGAGATGAAGGACGCAGAGCAGCCGCCGGCAATTCGTAACGAAGCTAAGCGGACGTGATCAAGCCATGCTTGCGAGGGCGAGAATCCGTATTTCGTGCCCACAGCCTTCGAGGGGAAATTATCGAATGTCCACATGCCCTCTTCGGCCTGCACGGACTGCGTTACAGCCAAGCAGATCACAAGAAGCCCGGCCACCAGGCTCAGATGTTTTGCAAAAGTTTTGGTCTTCCAATTCATTGCGAGTCCTTTTTTGCCGTCTTCTGTTTCGAGGCTTTCCGCATGCCTGCAGTCGCCGCACAGCGACCGGCATACTCAGGTTTACCCCGGCGACATCATCATCCAGTCGGAGAACTCCCGTCAAGACGAGGATGGCTTGGCAGACAGAGAATGGCGAACGTTAAGTGCTCGCCAATCCGCCATGATCGCCTGCCCGGTTTCCGCGATATCGACTGAAAGTTAAAAGCCCCACCCTTGTTCCTACAGAGAAACGCAGGAACAAAAGTGGGGCCACCGCTTCGTCTCAACTAGCTTCTACACCAAACCCTGATCGAGCATGGAGTTCGCGACTTTCAGGAAGCCCGCAATGTTGGCGCCGTTCACAAGGTTGCCGGGCGTGCCGTATTTCTCGGCCGTTTCGAAGCAATTCTTGTGGATGGCGATCATGATCTTGTGCAAACGATCGTCGACTTCTTCGCGCGTCCAGGAAATGCGCGCGCTGTTCTGGGCCATTTCGAGTCCGGAAGTGGCCACGCCGCCCGCATTGGCGGCCTTGGCCGGTCCGTAAAGGATTTTGGCATCGAGGAACATGCGAGTAGCTTCGAGCGTGCTCGGCATGTTGGCTCCCTCGCTGACCAGTTTTACGCCGTTCTTAATGAGATTGGATGCGTCTTTCGCATTGATCTCATTCTGGGTGGCGCTGGGGAAAGCGCAATCGGCTTTAATGTTCCAGAGCCAGTTGTGGTCGAGTTTCTTGTCGGTAGCGTTGTAGATGGCGCCCTTGAATTCGTCGGTGTATTCCTTGATGCGGCCGCGACGGTTGTTCTTCAGTTCCATGACAAAAGCGAGCTTTTCGCGGTTGATGCCTTCGGCGTCATAGATGGCGCCATCGGAATCCGACAACGTGACCGGTTTCGCTCCCAGGTCGAGCAGCTTTTCGACCGTGTATTGCGAGACATTGCCGCTGCCGGACACCAGACACACCTTGCCTTCGAGTTTGTCGCGGCGAGTCTTCAGCATTTCTTCGGCGAAGTACACGCAGCCGTAGCCAGTGGCTTCGGGACGAATCAGCGAACCGCCCCAGCTCAGCCCCTTGCCGGTGAGAACGCCGGTGAATTCATTCCGCAACCTTTTATATTGGCCAAACAGGAAACCGATTTCGCGTCCACCCACGCCGATGTCTCCGGCAGGAACGTCCGTGTCAGGGCCGATGTGCCGCGCCAGTTCCGTCATGAAGCTCTGGCAGAAGCGCATGACTTCGGCGTCGCTCTTGCCCTTGGGATCGAAATCGCTTCCGCCTTTGCCGCCGCCCATGGGCAGCGTGGTGAGCGAGTTCTTGAAGACTTGTTCGAACGCCAGGAATTTCAGGATGCCAAGATTCACCGAGGGATGGAAACGCAGTCCACCTTTATAAGGGCCGATGGCGCTGTTCATCTCGATGCGGAAACCGCGATTGACTTGCACTTTCCCGCGGTCATCGTACCAGGGAACGCGGAACATGAGGACGCGTTCCGGTTCGGTAATACGTTCCAGGATCTTGGCTTCGTGATATTCAGGGTGGCGTTCCAACACGGGCCTCAAGGAGTCGAAGACTTCGAGGACGGCTTGGTGGAATTCGGGCTCAGCGGAATTTTTTGCTTTGACGAGGTTGAGAATCTGGTTGGTGTAGTCCGCCGCTGCGTTCTTTTTGGGCGGTTCCATGACAGTGCTCATAGGCTTGCCTCCGAATTGTGTGAGTTCAACGGATTGTCAAAAAAACAGGACGCCGCAGATTTGCGGCTATAGTGATTGGACGCCGTGGGTGAAATCCGCGCCGTGATGGGCGTCACCCGATTTCGTGATAAATGGGCGCAAGGCTCCGTGGTTAGGCACCGCGCGCAGTACAGTGGAAGTACCGTACAAACTCTCCCATACCGCAGTGATCAAGGTTACTTCCGCCGGACGGGTTTTACAACTGGCGTTGAGCCTTATCATTCTCGGGCCTGTACCCGTATTTGTAGGCGGTTTTTTTGACGCGTTGGCGTGACGTAGGCATGGCCTACCTTCAGCTTGATCGTGGAACCTGGTACGGTATTCCATATTTCATAGCCTAAATCGCTACCATTTTTAGTATATTTTCCTTTCGTATCAGGCCCGCTCCGACCTCTAAGTACTACATTGTTAACTGTATACGTTGATTTTGAGGTTGTGGAACGCCAATTGCCAATAGGTAGTCGGATGCGATCTTTCGTTCTAGAACCTCAGGGCCATACTGTCTGTCCATCTTCGGTTGGCAGTGCCCCCATCGACTTTGAAATTCCCGCTCTTCGGAGGACTCTCATGACTAAAGCAGCGAAGTTACTACTCGGTATCTTGTTTGGCTTGTTGCTGACCGCAATTCCGGTCTTCGGCCAGGCAGAAGCCGGCTCGATTTCCGGTACAGTTAAAGACCCGACAGGCGCAGTGATCGCGGGCGCGACGATCACCATCAAGAACCTTGCCAACGGCTCCGAGCGCTACTCCAAGACGGGGAGCACCGGCGAGTACTTGATTCCTGGCATTACGCCCGGACATTATCAAGTCGACATCACGAGCGAGAAGTTTCAGACTTACCGGACGAGCGTAGAAGTGACGGTCGGCAGCGTTTCGACCGTGGACGCTCAACTGACGGTCGGTCAAAGCTCGGCTGTGGTTGAAGTCATCGGAGGAGCGGCGACCGAAGTCAACACTCAGACGCAGGAATTGTCGCAGTTGATCGACTCGCAGCAGTTGGCACAGTTGCCCAGTTTGACCCGCAATCCTTATGATTTCGTCGCGATTTCCGGCAACGTCAGCAACGGCGATAGCACTTCGAACGGCGCGGGTGGCGGACAGGAACTATCCAGCCGCGGCGTCAACTACAGCATCAACGGACAGCGCGAGTCGGGCACCGAGATTTTGCTCGACGGCGTAGAGAACGTCAGCGTGTTTGGCGCCAGCATCGGCGAGAATATCCCGCTCGACGGCGTGCAGGAATATAGCATTGTCACCAACAACTTCTCGGCCGAATATGGACGCGCTTCAGGTGGTGTGGTCAACGTGACCACCAAGTCCGGTTCCAATGCTTTCCACGGCTCCGCATGGGAATTCAACCGTCTCTCGAACTACACGGCCAATACTTACAACAACGTAGTCAACGATCTTCCTAAGGGCTCCTACACCCGCAATCAATTCGGCTTCCAAGTCGGCGGACCGATTATTAAGAACAAGCTGTTCGCTTCCGAGAGCACGGAGTGGACACGCGTTCGTAGTTCGTCTTCCCAGTCGCAGGAGATATTCGACCCTGCGTTCATTGCGTACTTGCCAGCCAATGCGCAAGCTTACTTCACCAGTTACGGTGGGGGCGCATTGCCTAGTTCTGGTGTGGCCGCTACAGTGGATCAGATCAATGCGGCGAGCCCGGGCTTTATCGGATTGGTCAACGGGACTACAACAATTCCGGGCAGCACGCCGGTTTTCGATACAGTCAACTTCAATGTGCCTTTTAATGACGGAGGCGGTGCGCCCCAGAACACCTACACCTTGGTGGGCCGGGTTGACTATAACCTGAGCGAGAAGACACAGATGTTCTTCCGCATGGGTAAGGAGCGCGACTTCTTCTTGCCGGGCACGGGCTCCTATAGCGCATATTCGCAATACGATGTGGGCTCGCTGAACGCGAATCAAAGCTACCTGTATTCGATCAGCCACACATTTAGCCCCACGCTGCTTAATAACACCAAACTCAGCTTCACGCGCTTCAATAGTGTCGATTCGTTCAACGCGAGCTTAACCAACGTGCCCAACCTGATGTTTGTGACACCAGTTGATCCGGCGACAGGCGGTACGATTCAAATGCCGGGATTGGAAAACGCTTCCGAGCCGGGCTTGGGTGGACTGCCGTTTGGCGGACCGCAGAATACAATCCAGTTGGAACATGACTTGTCGTGGACCAAAGGCAAGCACAACATGCGGTTCGGCGGCCAGTTTACCTACATCCAGTTGAATGTGGCTTACGGCGCTTACGCGCAGGCAGTGGAAGAACTTGGCCTGCACTCCGCCGACTCGATGAGCGATCTGTTGAACACCGCTGGAAATGCCGGTGGAAGCCAGCTCGTTGCATTCACCGCCAGGGTAAATCCGAATGGCGCGCTCCCCTGCCCAAACAATCCATGGGGAGAGCTCATCGGAACCCAGCCAGACGGCAGTAACGCTTGTCCTGCGGATAGCGTCGTGACGCCACCGCTGACCTCTGCTGTCTACGGACGCAGCTATCGCTACAAGGACTGGGCTGTATACGCACAAGACAGCTTCCGGTTGACTCCGCGCCTGACGCTCAATTACGGCTTGCGCTACGAGCACTACGGCGTGCAGCACAACAACAAACCGAACCTGGATTCCAACTTCTACTTCGGATCTGGCTCGACCCTGGAAGAGCAGGTTCGTAACGGCGGGATCCAGATTGCTGATAAAAGCTCGATCGGCCAGTTCTGGAAGCCGAGTTGGGGCACGTTCGCGCCACGCGTCGGTTTCGCTTATGACTTATTTGGTGACGGCAAGAGCAGCGTTCGCGGTGGTTTCGGCATCAGCTATGAGCGAAACTTCGGCAACGTCACCTATAACGCCAGCTTTAATCCGCCAGCTAGCGCCGTTATCAGCGACGTCTGCGTGGCGAACTCCACCAGTTGCCAGTACAACGTGAGCAATAACGACCTCGGACCCCTTGGTCTACCGGGGCCCTCCTCCAACCTGCCTCCGGTTGAGCTTCGTATGCCGGACCCGAACATCCACACAGCACAGACCCAGTTCTGGAGCCTCTCCCTGCAGCGCGAAGTCGCCCGTAACACGGTGGTGGAAGTCGGCTACAGCGGTGCTCACGGAGTACACCTGTACGACATCGAGAACATCAACCAGTACGGTGCCGGTCAGCAGTATCTGGGCGATCCTCTGATCACCACGCCCGATCCTGCAACGGGAGCAACTTGCGGCTTCGTGAATTTCTCCACGGGCGGTCTTGAATGTCCAACGCAGCCGAACTCTCAGTTTGCCGCAATCAACATGCGCGGCAGCCTTGGCAGCAGCAGCTACAATGCCATGAACGTGAAGTTCCAGACGCAGAACCTGCACAATACAGGCCTGAGTCTGGTCGCAAACTACACGTGGTCCCACTCGCTGGACGATGAAAGTTCGACGTTCTCGGACAGCTTGCAAGGCGGATCGGGATACATCGGCAGCCTTGGCTACACCGACCCTTTCAATCCGAAGCTGGATTGGGGTCCGTCCGACTATGATGTCCGCAACCGCTTCGTTGTTTCTCCCATCTGGGAAACGCCGTGGTTCAAGAGCGGAAAAGGTATCGAGAATCAGGTGCTGGGAGGCTGGTCGCTGGTAGGTATCTTTACCGCGCGCACCGGGGTTCCCTTCAACGTTTACGACTACTCTAACGTTGAAATCGGGTACACGGTTCCTCGTCTGGTTCCATCCACGACGCCGACTTACCATGTCAGCAAGAATCCCACGTACCTCCCGAATCTAGGGGGGAACAACTTCCAAGGCCTTCTCGTCCCGCTGCCTGCTCCTGAAGTTCCTTTCAACACCGAGCTGGGTTATTCGGACTTAGGGCCGTTCCCGTCCAACATGACCGGAAGGAACGCGTTCCGTGGGCCGGGAGCGTGGAACCTGGATACCGCTCTGGGCAAGAAGTTCAAAATCACCGAACGTTTTGGTCTAGAGTTCCGGGCTGAAGGGTTTAACATCTTAAACCATCACAACTTTTACGTATTGACACCAAATCTCTACTACCCCGCGCCTCTGACAAATGCCAATGGAAACTTGATCGTCGAGGAACTTAAGGGTGGTCTCAATAACTTCGCGACCGGCGGCAACAACGATGAGCGCCGTTTCGGTCAGTTCTCGCTGCGGTTGAGCTTCTAAACCGAAGCGCGGAACAAGAATCGGGGAGCCGCAATGGCTCCCCTTTTTTATTGTCTGCGGTTTGCTGATCCCCTGCTCTCGTTTTGCTAGATTTGCCTCCCTGCAGCTTGGTGCTACAGTAGCCAGTGCAACCTCGAACCCGGTAAGATTCATTCTCGAAGAGGAGGAGCCCATGCCTAGCCAGAGCCCAGAGCTTGTCGAGCACCGGAGCAGCGCGGACAATCCCGTCGCGGTGTTGTTTATCCATGGATTTTCGGGCGACCCGATCAAAACCTGGGGTAAGTTCCCAGACTTTCTCACCGGCGAAAAACGGCTGGCGCGGTGGGATGTGTTCAGCCTCGGCTACCACACGGGATTGAGCCTGGATGTGGTGGGAATCTGGCGAGCCGATCCCGGTTTGATCTCACTCGCGGACCTGCTCGCCACCCGCGCGGCACTGGAACCCTTAAAACGCTATAAAAGTGTGGCCCTGATTGCCCACAGCATGGGAGGGCTGGTTGTACAGCGCGCCATTCTGGACAATCCGGAACTGCGGCAGCGGGTGGGTTATGTTCTGCTCTTTGGCACGCCCAGCGCCGGCCTGAGCAAAGCTTCATGGTTTGAGTTCTGGAAACCGCAAGTCGAGGACATGGCGGACAATAGCGGCTTTATTAAGGATCTGCGCGCACGATGGACCCAGACGATTGGCGGTTCTCCGACGTTCAAGCTCTGCGCCACCGCCGGAGACCTCGATCAGTTCGTTCCGCCGCAGTCGTCGATCCAGCCTTTTGCAGCCGAGTCGCGGCGCGTGGTTCGCGGCGATCATCTTTCCATTGTGAAACCGCTGGCCCCGACCGATCCGAGCGTGCAGATTGTGATTGAAACTCTGGCGGGCAATTCTCCTCCCTCGGGCCCCGGCGACAGTGCGCGCGTGGCGGTCGAGATGCGGGATTTCTACCAGGCGATTGCAACTCTCGAAAGCCATCCGGAAAGTCTCGACGAGGGCGGCCTCGTGCAGCTTGCTCTGGCATTGGAGTCCGTGGGACGCCAGCCCGAGGCGATTGAGGTTCTGCGGAAGCGCAAGTCGTCTCCGGGCTATACCGATGCCATGGGCACGCTGGCGGGACGATTGAAGCGACGCTGGCTCGTACAGCGGACGGCGGAGGACGCCGACACGGCCTCTGACCTTTATCAGCAGGCATTCGATTCGTCCGAGAAGGCGAATGATCACGCCCAGGCGTTCTATCACGGCATCAATGTCGCCTTTATGCAGTTGGTATATCGGCATCAAAAGCAAGCCGCGAAAGAGACTGCCAGGAAAGTCCTCGCTCATTGTCAGGCATCGGAGCCCGAGAAGTGGAGATATGCAACCGAGGGCGAGGCGCATCTGCTGTTGGGGGAATTCGACCAGGCGATGGAAAACTATCAAAAGGCTGTAGACAGCAACCCGCTGCCCCGTGAACTCGATTCCATGTACCAGCAAGCGCTGCGCGTCGCCAGCCTGGTGGGCGACGACTCCGTGGCGGACCGCCTGCAGAAAATCTTTCGTGGAGGGGCGTAGATGCCGCGTGAATTGTGCTTTGTTCTAATGCCCTTCGGCAAAAAGCCGGATGCAGCCGGCACGCTTGTCGATTTCGACGCCGTCTATCAGGAATTGATCGCTCCGGCGATCGAACAGGCCGACCTCGATCCCATTCGCGCCGATGAAGAGATGACGGGCGGCATCATTCACAAGCCGATGTTTGAACGGCTTATGCTTTGTCCTTACGCTGTCGCCGATTTAAGCACGGCCAACGCTAACGTGTTCTATGAACTTGGCGTCCGTCACGCGGTGCGCCCTTTTAGCACGGTGCTGATCTTTAGCGAAGGTGGACGTTTGCCCTTTGACGTGGCTCCGCTGCGGGCTTTGCCTTACAAGTTGACGACGGTGGGCACGCCCGACAGAGCGGCTTCCACTCAGGGCGCTCTGACAGCGCGGCTCAACGAGGCTCGCAAGAACGCGGCTGACAGTCCTGTTTTCCAGTTGGTCGATGGCCTTCAGCCACTCGATGTCTCGCATGTCAAGACCGACGTTTTTCGTGAACGAGCGAAATACTCCGCCGACACCAAAGAACGTCTGGCTGCGGCAAGAAAGCAGGGAGTTGATGCCGTCCGGGCGATCGAGAAAGAACTCGGCTCGATTCCGGACGCAGAGTCTGGCGTGGTCATCGATCTTTACCTTTCCTACCGGGGCGTGAAGGCATGGAGTGACATGATCGCGCTGGTGCCGAAAATGTCGGAACCGTTGGCCGCGACCGTGATGGTGCAGGAACAACTGGCCCTAGCCCTCAACCGCTCCGGCAATGGAGAGGGCGCTGAGAGAATCTTGCTGGACCTCATCGACCGGCGTGGCCCCAGCAGCGAAACCTGCGGACTTTTGGGACGAGTCTACAAAGACCGTTGGGAAACAGCTTTGAAGAACGGCGACTCCTTACTTGCCCGCGGCCTGCTGGAGAAGGCCATTGCCAACTACTTGCGCGGATTTGAAGCGGACTGGCGCGACGCCTACCCCGGCATCAATGCGGTAACGCTGATGGAACTGCGAGAACCTCCCGACCCGCGGCGCAAGCACATCCTGCCTGTCGTTACATATTCCGTGGGGCGGCGGATCGCCGCCGGAAAGCCCGACTACTGGGACCATGCCACCCAACTGGAACTGGCGGTCCTTGCAAAGGATGAAAATCGTGCCGGCGAAGCGGCAGCCGAAGCCTTGGCCGCAATTCGCGAAGGGTGGGAGGCCGAGACCACAGGCCGCAATCTGCGCCTGATTCGCGAAGCCCGCGAACGGCGGCACGACGAACCTCTGCCCTGGGCCAAATCGATCGAAGATGCGCTGGAAAACAGAGCGAAGAAATAGTTCTCTCCGCAGTGAACGGGGCAGCCGCAAGATTTCGCGCAGCAAAGGAACTGTATGCTTCAACAGATCGATAACGCGATTGCTTTCTCCGTGGTGATGCTGATGCTCAGCCTGATGATCACAGCGGTGGTGCAGGTCATCTCTGCCTTGACCGATCTGCGCGGGCGCAATCTGGCAGCGGGACTAGCCAATCTTCTGCGGCAGATCGACCCCGAATTCCGCAAGAGGATTACGGTCGGGGCCAGGATGGAAGAGATGACCATTGCGCAACACATCGCCAATGTTGTCGTCATGCACCCCGCTATCGCGCACGCCGGAACGCGCGCGAAAGCAGTCAGCCAGAGTGAACTCATCCGCGTGCTGCGCGACCTTTGTTCGACGGATCCAGCGGCGGATCTGCAACCCGTGGCGAAGGCCGAACTCAAGAAGCTGTTGGATGCCCGCGTGCCCGCCGCAGCGGAATCGCTGCCGGCCGTCGAAGCGTTGGCGCAAAGATTACTCGCGCAGTTGCCGAGGCAGGAAGCCGAAGTGAAAGCCGCGGTTCACGCCGCTTTCGCCTCCGTCTCGAAACTCGAGCACGAGATCGGCCGGTGGTTCGATACTGTCATGGACCGCCTCTCCGACATTTTCACGCGCAGCACGCGCGTGATTACCGTCGTGATTTCCGTGCTCTTTGTGCTCGTCCTGCAAATCGATTCCGGAGAAATCCTGCGGCAGATCCTGAACAGTCCCGAATTACATGCCCGCTTGACGGCCATGACCGATCCCGCTCTTTCGCAGGCGAGCAAAATTTTCGACAATGCCGACCGCGCAAAGGCAGCTTTAGCGGATGTTAAAAGCAGCCACGCCGCTAAGGGTTCCGAGCAAGATCAACAGATTGTGGCTGCATTAGAGAAAGCCCAGGTGGATTTAGGCAGTTGCGTGGCGGCGAAGAACTGGTTCGACGCGCATGCCGGCGCAATCCCCACTGCCACCGCGGTCGAACAGGAGTTCGGCATTGCCTGCCAAAAGAGAACGCTGCAGGCGGCAGGCACCGATCTCCAGGAAATCGCCAAAATCAACGCCGACCTGCAGCACACAGACCTTACGATCATCCCCACTCAGGTCGGCGGCCATCCTGTGTTCGATAGTTGCGAGCACTGGTGGTCCGCCTACACTGTTCCGCGCCACCTGGGAGGCGCGCTCGCTAGCGTTTTATTCCTCAGCTTAGGCGCGCCTTTCTGGTTCAACGCGCTCCGTCAACTCTCGAATCTTAAACCTGCGATTTCGGGCAAGGTTGGAGAGGACGGAGTCAAATGAAGGCTATGCGCTTTGCGACTGCAAGCGCGCAAAAAATGAAACAAGAATAATGCAAGCGCATGACAAACCGTGTCGGAGACTGTCGCAAGCTGCAGTCTTGGAGGTCGACCGACATGCGGAAAAACTCAACCTTCCCCGCGATCGCCATTAGGGCGTTCGCGTTTTTCTTGATGAGCAGCTTCCTATTCAAATCCCCAGTGCACGGTAAGACCGCACCCGTCTTGAAGGATGAGCCTGGCGGTCCCATGCCCACGGCAGTGTCGGGGGAAAGCTGGCTCAACCATTTGCACCGCGCCTTCGACGAAACCAGCATGGGAAAGACGGGGCGACTGGGACCGGGTAGTAGCGAAATTCTGCCTCGCCAATCCGGGTTCCCTTTCGGATCCGAGGATGGAAGCATGACTCCTGAGAACGTGACTGTATTCGGAGCAGATCTCTACCGTATGAATTGCCGGGCATGTCATGGCGAGGATGGGCGGGGAGCGCCACCCGAAATCAATTCGGTCCTCAACCCGGTGCGGGCGACTTCGGTGCCGGCGGTGATGGCGCGCATGAAAGCGGCAGGGATGCAGCTGAGCGCGGCGGATGCGACGAAGCTGGCGCAGCAGTCGAAAGGCATGCTGCTGGATCGACTGCATCGCGGCGGGCAGGATATGCCGGCTTTTCCGCATCTGCGTCCGGCCGAAGTCGATTCTTTGCTTGCCTACCTGCGAGAGTTGTCCGGTGTGAGCGGCGCTCAAAGAAAGCAGATCGCGGTGCGCGATTCCCGCATGCAGGTGGGTGAACACATTGTGAAATCGACCTGTCATATTTGTCACAACGCGGCCGGGCCGAACCCTAGCCCGCAACAGCTCTACGAGGGTGCGATTCCTCCCCTGCGCACGTTAACGCTGCGCGTGAGCCGGGCAGAGTTTATTCGCAAGGTGACGCAGGGCGCTCCCGTCGTCATGGGCGCGCCGCCCCAGCTCTTTCGGGGCAGAATGCCAGTTTTTTACTATTTGAGCGAAGAGGAGGCGGCGGATGTCTATCTGTACCTGACCCGCTACCCGCCATACGAATGGGCGACTGTCGATCCGGGCGCTAACCTACCCTCCGCCCCCTCGCTGCCGGATCAAAACCCAAGTAATCCCCCGCAACAAGTCTCTGGGGCTATGCTCGACAGCAATGCCGGAGTTGAGCAAGGTCAGGCGGTCAAGACGGACGCGGTAGTCCGGCTGGAGACTTTCCCGTTGCTGGCCGCATTGATTCCAATTGTCCTGTTGGGACTGGGGTTTGCCTTGAGCTGGTACGAGCTGATGAGGCTGTCGCGCGCCAGTAAGAGTTGTGATTCGGTGGGCAGCAGAAGGAGTGTCGAAAACGCGGTACAGACGGGTAACGATCGGGAGCAGGCAAGCGACAGCGCGTTGGTCGCGTAACAAGGAAATGGTTCGGGATCGACAGCGATTAGTAATGACGCGCTACTGTAACTTCGCATACTCCGCTTTGGCGTCGTGGAGCAGAGGGAGGTCCGGGTCGGCATCCTTAAATGCAGCGAAGAAGTCTTGATAGGCAACGCGAGCCTTTGGGGGATCTCCCTGCTTTTGAAACAGGCGGCCCATTTCCAATCGGGTGGTAGCAAAAATCAGGTCGGGGCCGCTTTGGGCTTTCAAGTCCAGTACTTTTTGAAAATCCTGTTGCGCTTCGGAGTAGCGTCCTGCCTGCTCGTAGGCCAAGCCTCGGGCGAAGAAAACGCCGGAGCTGGCGCGACCGTAGAGGGCAGCACCATTCAGCAAATCAATGGCCTTGGAGGGGTCTGCTTTCGCCGGATTGGCGGGTCTAAGCGCAACGATAGCCCGAATCGTGGGGACCGCAACATTAATGGCGATCGTGTCATTGGGACGGGTACGCTGAATTTCGTCGGCGAGCGCCTCCGCCTTCTTGTCATCCCGCAAAACAGCGTAGGTCACGGCAGCGTTCCACAATACATAGAAGGTCCGCGACGAGCGGACCGCTTCATCGGCATCGCGCTCGGCATCGGCTCGATTTCCAACTTCTGCTTCAGCATTCGACAGCCCCGACTCGAAGTTGGCTCGGCCTTCCAAATGCAGTCGATCCAGCGCATCCTCAGCCTGCCGCGAAAACTCCCGCGCCTGGCGCAGTTGACCGCGGGCGTTGGCTAGGTCGACTCGGAATTCCAGGACGCTAAGATCGCCTTCCTTACTCCCAGCAACGCTCTCCAGTTCCTTCTCCATGTCGGCATCTTTGCCTTCCGCCCAATCCAAATTCGCAAGTGCCACACGGAAGCTGACAGGAGATACCTTGGTTCGCAGCGCAGTGCTGTAAGTCGCACGCGCTTCCTCGATCCGGTTTAATCCGGCATAAGCCTTGGCCACATTGTAATAGCCGTTCACGATGTCGGGATCGATCTCCACCGCACGCTTCGCATTCTCCAGTGCTTTGTCGAATTGCCCGAGATTGTTGTAAATGCTCGCCAGATTGCTGAAAGCCGTGGCGTCGCGCGGGTAAGTCTGCTGGTAAAGTTCGAGCGCCGTTATGCCTTTATCGAGCTGACCGCTGTCGCCATAATAGTGTGACGTAATATAGAGCTTTTCGCGCTCGCTGGCGCGATCACGAAGCTCAAACGCCTTCTGACGGTTTTGCTCCGAAGCCTCGGACTGTCCAAGGTTGTTGTAAACCGCGCCGAGGCGAGCATAGGCCATCGCAAAATTAGGATCGATCTCAACCGCGCGCTGGTAGTTGGGAATGGCCCCGAGTTCGTCGCCGATGTTGTGCTTGGCGTCTCCCAGGCTCAGCGCCTTCAGCGCATCGAGCGAGGAAGTGGTGGCCATGGAGAGAGGCATATCGTACTTCTGCACCATCGACAAGGATTCGCCGAGCTGGCCGCGCAGTTTGCTCGCGGCCCCCTGTAAAGCATTCAGAACATCTTCTTTCCGTTCGGCCTGCGCCTGCTGGCGTCCCAGCGAATCGCCGGAAACGGCGTTGGTCGCTTCCAGCGTGATCACATACTGGCCGCCGACGCTGTCAATGCTGCCATTGAGCATGGCCTTGATTCCATCACGCTGGCAGATTTCCCGGCCCACATCGGCTGTGATGCGCTCGCCCGGACCCCGGCCCATAAACTGCAAGGTCTGGCGAATCTTCTGATCGGGATAGACGTTCAAATAAGGCGACTGTTCCAGATCGACGGCCAGAGCTTTTTTGAGCGTGCCATCGAAGACGGGATCGGCAGTTGTGTTCACGAAGTCGGTAATCAGGATCGAATCTTTTTCGGTGAGGGCGTGGCCGCGCTTCAGGAAAACGAAGCCGATTCCAGCCGCAGCCAACGCGGCCACCAGCGCCGGAATGATCCAGCGGGGCAGCTTGCGGGCGGGTGCCGCTGGCTGGCCAATCGAAGCGGCGCGGACGGACGAACTGGACGAAGCTGCGGCCAGGATAGCGCCTGATTCGGAGTCGCGCTTAAGCCGCTTCAGGTCTGACCGCACATCGGCGGCGCTCTGGTAGCGCAGATCACGGTCTTTTTCAAGGAGCTTGTTCAGGATGGCCTCAAACTGCGGGGGCAGATCGGGATTGAGCCGAAGTGCCGCAGCTGGCGGCCGATTCAGGATCGCGTCGAAAATCACCGCCGAAGTGTCGCCACGGAAAGGCACCGCGCCGGTCGCCATCTCATAGAGCACGGCGCCCAGGGAGAACAGGTCGCTGCGCGGGTCGAGATCCTTGCCGCGCGCCTGCTCTGGCGACATGTAGGCGACGGTGCCGACGGTCGATCCCGGGCTTGTCAAGAAGGGCTCGTCGGCGGTCACCTGGGAGCCGATCGTAGGAGCGGATTGCGAGGAAACCTTCCTGGTCCGCTTGGCCAGTCCGAAATCAAGAACCTTGGCCTGGTTGCGGGTGGTTACGAAAATATTCGCAGGCTTGATGTCGCGGTGGATGATGCCTTTGGCATGGGCCGCATCGAGCGCATCGGCGATCTGGGCGCCCAATTCCAGCAACTGTTCCAGTTCCATGGGTTGCCCGTGGATGCGGCTTTTGAGCGTTTCGCCTTCCAGCAACTCCATGGCGAGGAAGTGCCGTCCGCCGTCTTCGCCGACCTCGTAAATGGTGCAGATATTGGGGTGGTTGAGCGCGGAAGCGGCTCGTGCCTCGCGCTGAAAGCGGTCGAGCGCGAGCGGATCTTTTTCCGTTTCGGGCGGCAGGAACTTGAGCGCGACATGGCGCCCCAGGTTTATGTCTTCGGCTTCATACACAACCCCCATACCCCCGCCGCCGAGCTGCGAGAGCACACGGTAGTGCGAAACGGTTTGGCCGATCATTCCGGAGAACACTCCTGGGAGAGAGTGATTCATGTTAGGCCCGACGGTTCTGGCAAGTCAAACTTAACGTTCTTTATGGTGATACGTGCAGAAGCGCGGCGCGGTTCAAGGTTTCCGCACACTCAGCCCCGAAAAGAGTGAGTTTTTCTGCCAGGCAAGGGGTGCGGCAGGGCTCCGGTCAAGTCCCGGGGCGTGCCAAAAGTGCAATAGACCAGATTACGGAAGTTTGCCCCTGAATATCCGAAGCCTTTCCTCTCTGTCCGGCGGCTGCTATCAATAAGGCGTACCCGTATTTTTGCCCGGGACTTGCAAGCCGGGTGTCCAGGCAGGAGACCGCCAGAATGAAAAGTCGCCCTCAATCATGGAGGGACATCAGCGCAGCGCCTCGCGTCTTTATTGCCGTGGTCGTGCTGTGCGGGATGAGCGTTCTGACCTATGCGGTCTTTCATGGCAGAAGCGACAATCCCCTTAAGTTCTTCTGTTACCTGGTCATTGCGCTGGCCGCTTCACGCTTGAAGGTCAATCTGCCCGGCATCACGGGCACGATGTCGGTCAACTTCCTCTTTCTGCTGTTGGGCGTGCTGGAACTGAGCTTGTCCGAGACCATGGCTCTCGGCTGCGCGGCCGTCGTTGTGCAGTGTTTCGATCGCGAACTTCCGAATCCGATCCAAGTCGCCTTCAATGTCTGCTCGACCGCGCTCGCCATTGCGCTGACGTTCATTTCTTATCGTTACTCGATGGCGCATCTCACGTCGAATAATCCTTCTACTTCGCTCTTTCTGTCGGCGTGTATTTACTTCGTGTCGAATACCCTCCCGGTGGCCGCGGTGATTTCGTTAACCGAGCGCCGGTCGCTGCGGAGGATCTGGTCGGACTGCTATCTGTGGAGTTTCCCCTACTACCTCGTAGGCGCGGGCGTGGTCGGCATGATGAGCTGGCTGCACGGCTTCACGGACTGGCAAACTTCGTTGCTGACGCTCCCGGTCGTTTACCTCATCTACCGTTCCTACCGCTTGTACCTGGGAAAACTGGCGGACGAGAAGCGGCATGTGGAAGAGATGGCCGACCTGCACATGCGAACCATTGAGGCCCTCGCGCTTGCCATCGAGGCCAAGGATCAGACCACGCATGACCATCTCCAGAGGGTTCGGGTCTACGCGGTCGAGGTCGCCAAGGAACTTAAAGTAGAGCCCGACGAAATGGAGGCCATCCAAGCCGCGGCCCTGTTGCATGACATTGGAAAACTGGCGATTCCGGAGCACATCATCTCGAAGCCCGGCCGGCTCACGCCCGAGGAGTTCGAAAAAATGAAGATCCATCCCATGGTTGGGGCGGATATTCTGGAACGAGTTCAGTTTCCTTACCCGGTTGTTCCCATTGTCCGCGCCCACCACGAAAAATACGATGGCACTGGATATCCCATGGGATTGAAAGGAAACGATATTCCGATAGGCGCCCGCATTCTGTCGGCGGTCGACTTTCTGGATGCACTCGCCTCGGATCGCCAATACCGCCGCGCCTTGCCCCTGCACGAAGCCATGGGGCGGCTGGTGCAAGAGTCGGGAAAGTCGTTCGATCCGGGAGTGGTTCGGGTGCTCGAACGCAAATATGTGGAGCTGGAGAAATTGGTGCACCAGCGCACTGACAACCTCGGAAAACAGAAGTCGACCCAGGAAGTCGAAGTCCAGGAGATGGACTCCAACGGGGAGCCTGCCATAAAGCCGGCCGCCGGATTTGAGGCCCAAGGGCGGCGTAAAGTTCCTGAAAGGAGCTTTCTCAGCTCGATCGCGGCAGCCCGTCAGGAAGCGCAAACACTTTTCGAGCTCAGCCAGGATTTGGGCGCCTCGCTCAGTCTGGGTGAGACGCTTTCCGTATTCGCCGTCAAACTGCGCCGCGCCATGCCTTACGACGCGATTGCCATCTATGTTCGAAAGGGCGATGAACTGGTTCCTGAATATGTGAACGGCGACAACTTCCGCCTCTTCGCCTCGTTGCGTATTCCAATTGGACAAGGGTTGTCGGGCTGGGTCGCGCAAAACCTTAAGCCGATTCTGAACGGCAATCCCTCGGTCGAGCCGGGTTATCTGAATGACGCGTCCAAGTACAGTACCCTGAACTCCGCGCTTGCCGTGCCGCTGGAAGGATTGCAGGGGGTGGTCGGCGTGGTCGCTCTCTATCACGCGGAAAGAGACTTCTTTACCTCCGACCACCTGCGTATTCTGCTGGCGGTTAGTTCCAAGATGGCCCTGGCCATCGAGAACGCGATGAGATTTGAGCAAGCCGAAAGCTCCGCGGTGACCGACTACCTGACGGGTTTACCCAACGCCCGCTCGCTCTTCATGCAATTGGACCGCGAGATCGCGCGCTGCCGGCGCGACAGCACGAACCTGACGGTCATGGTCGCGGACCTGGACGGCTTCAAACAGATCAATGACCGCTTCGGGCACCTGGAAGGGAATCGTGTGCTGCAGTTGTTCGCGCACTCGCTGAAAGAAACCAGCCGCGAGTACGACTATGTTGCGCGCATGGGTGGCGACGAATTTGTGGTGATTGCCCCCGGACTTACGGCGGAAGCCGCCGCGCGCAAGGCTGAGCAAATGCGAGACCTGGCCCAGCAGGCGGGAAAAGACGTCTGCAATGAAGACATTCTCTCGCTGAGCGTCGGCAAGTCGGTGTACCCCGAGGATGGAATCGATGCTGAAAGGATTCTCTCGGAGGCCGACAAGCGGATGTATCTGCAAAAGCGAAGCCAGTCGTCCCCCAAGAACCGCCGTTTATATCCGCGGATGCGGGGGCGGCTCACCACCGAAATTTGCGAGGCGGGACAACGACAGCCAATGCTGGGCATTGTTACGAACTTGAGCCTGGGCGGTTGCTATGTTGAGACCAGCGGCCTCCTGCTGCCGGGGTCGGAGTTGAAGATCACTTTCCCGATCGAGCACGCAAACCTTGCGGTGCAATGCGAGGTTGTTCGAATGGATATGGGGATCGGAGCGGCGCTCAAGTTCACGGAAGCCACCCACGAAATCCGCGCCGCATTGCAGCGCATCGTCGATCAGTTGACCGGTACGGAAGCGGTGGTCGACCTCAAGCGTGGCCAGGTTGCTGCCGCGCGCATCCGTCAATAGGTTGCCGGCTGTGGGGAAACGGGGCAAGGTGCCAAAGTGTTCCCGAGTTGCTCGTGGATACGCCCGTATTCCAAACCCTGTCGATTCAGCTCGTGAGCGCGATCGCTGCCAGCGTCAACTGAGAAAACGTTGACTGCGAATTCAGGTTTCAGACTGCCGCACGAAACCGCGAGCGAATCTAGCGGCCAGAGGTCAAACTTCCCGAAAATGAGATTTCGAATCGGCAGCCAAAGGGCATATTCGCTCTGTTGTGGGCGATTGTTTAGCCGCCACATGAAGAGCGTCGCAATCAGGCTGGGACGGCGAGCGGGCGAATCTGGATGAGTGGTACGATGTTGCCCGAGGTGCTGCGAGGCTTCGACAGTCCTTGTTGCAGCATGTTTGCGGTGGGCACGCCTGTCCGGTAGAACGATTTCTCGCAATCCGCACTGGATGGCCCGCGCATATTTCCTTCCACATAAGCCAATCCGGGGCACCGCGTGCAACTGCTGACATGCGAGCACGATGAGCAGACGGTCAAGTCCTTCGCCTGTATGGAGCGGACTTCATGCATCTGCGGCGACAGATTCCAGATATCCAAAAATTTCTGCTGGCGAACATTTCCGGTCGGCAGGGGAAACTGCACGCAGGGGAAGACATCTCCATAGGGTGAGATATAGCAGAAGGAATGGCCGGCGCTGCACGAGTAGCCTTCGAGATCTTTCTCCGAAACCGGCTTGGGTGGAGCGCAGAAGTCCTCCTGGTTTCCGACCAGCGCCGGATTATGGAATACGTCCGCCAATTCCTCTCCCGGAATGCGCAGTGAAAGAACCGACATGTCGCCGTCCATCATGGGCGTAATCGTGGGATCCAGGGTGTAATGAACGTCCAGGTCGGCGGCGAGCTTTTGCACGCCGGTGTGATCGTTAGAATTCGCCGTCATTAGTACATTCGCGATCGTGACCCGCACGTCCTGTTGACGCAAGAAGCGAATGGCGTTGATGGTGCGCTCGAACGAATGCGGCAGTTTGGTAATCGCATCGTGGACTTCCGCGCGATGCGAATACACGCTGATCTGCACGGTATCCACTGCCAGTTCCCGAATCCTGCGCGCTTCCTCTTCGTGAATCATGGCTGCGTTCGTCTTGATTTTGACGACAAACATCAGGCGCCGCGCATACTCGACGAGTTCAAAGAAGTCGCGTCGCAGGAAAACCTCGCCGCCGCTGAACGTAAGAAAAAAAACGCCTGCCTCCGCCAGTTGGTCGAGCACGTGCTTGATTTCGGTGGTCGTCATCTCGCCGTGATCGTCGTGGTCAAGATAACAGTGCACGCAACGCTCGTTGCAGCGATAGGTGACGTCCATATGCACGGCGAGCGGCACGCCGAGGTCAAACGCCTTCTGGCCTGCCTCGCTCATCAGGCTCATCGCGCAGCCTCCGCAGCCAGCGGCTGATCCGACACCAACAGAACGCCGTGGCTGGAAAGCTCGGCGACAAACTGCTCGGCGTCGGCCTGGGCTTGTTCGTAGTCGATATCGAATTCCTGGCAGATTCGTTGGCGGACAATCTCCTGTAACGGGGTGCGTCCGTCGGCAGCTTGAAATATGGTGGTTGCCACTTCGTTCAGCGTGAAAAACGTCGAATTGGCCGAATTCATCACCATCATTTCGCCCGCCAGCGCTCGCGCCGCAATGGCCGAACTGCGCGCGATGTAAACGGATTTCTCAGACATGCTCAGGCACTCCCTGCAAGTGGCGGTCGGGATTTTGTTCAAGGTTTCCCCTGAAGTTTCGAACCAGGTCCCACACCCTGCTATCAGGATAAAACGTTAGACGGCGAATGGGAACCCGGTCGACGAAATCGCACGCGGTCGCGAAAAGCTTCTCCACTAAACTCTGGTCCTCGGCAAAGAATAGAATATTGCGCATCAGTCGGCGCACGGCGTCGGCGGAGGACAAATCATCGACGCGATTCTCCGGGCCCTGCTCCAGAAAGAAAAGGGCTGATATTGGAGCGTTGCAGTTTTCTCCAGCTTTGGCGAGTTCCCCAGCGAACGGGGTGCCATAGGCCGAATAGCCGCCGGGGCTGGGCCGCACATAAGAAATCTCGTCGGTAAGCAGGGTAATGCCTTCCGGCGCCAGCCTCGTCATGGTCGTTTTGCCTGCCCCCGAAACGCCGGAAAACAAGTAAGCCTGGCCATCGCAGACCGCGCTGGCCGCGTGCAGCAGGAACCCGCCCCGCTTGGCGAGGATCAGGCTGTGGAGAATGCGCAGCACCGCATCCAGAGAATAGGGGTTGGAATTCTGCCGCACCATGCCTCGGCCTGTATGCGGGTTCCAATGCGCGCGGAAGTCTCCGCGCTGCAGAATCCATTCCTCGCGGTCGCGGCGGACGCGAACATCGTCATCGGAAACCGGTCCGGTAGAGCTGAGGTCGAAGTCGAGTTCAAACTGCGGCAGCGAAGAACTCAAAAATCCTTCATACCGCTGCCGAAGCAAACCAAGAAAGCCGTCATCCGAAGTGGCCAGCGCAATCGGAATCCCTCCGATTTCAACGCACGCGACTTTTCGCGGAGCCTTCATGACAAAGATTCCATGCGAATCGATTTGCTGTTCCCTGCGCGTTGATTCTTGCCGCCGTGAAGCCTCAGCACCAGTCGGCGCGCGATGCTGCAATGGCAAAGGAACATCCCTGAGGCGCGAGAAATCATGGCGCTAGAAAAAACTTTGCCGCCACTACGGCGGACGAACCGGCCCAGCAAAGCCTCCCGAGGATATGTCGGATCAGGGTGAGGCATGGAGTCGCCGCGCAACACGAATCCGTCCCGCTCGGCCGCAACCAGACGATGCAGGAAGAGGCGGTCGTCACGCAACGCGAGCACGATCTCGCCCGGTTGGAGGTCCTCAAGAGAACAGCTTTGAATTTCGACAAAATCGCCTGGCCACAGCGTGGGCAGCATACTCTCGCCAGACACGCGTAGACGCAAGGTTGAAGTGGGGACAAGGCCGTTGCGTAGAACGTCGGCTATCAGAGCGGACCGTGTCTCGTTCCAACGCAGGCTCGCCGTAAGCGCCAGGTCCTCGACCATCAGGAAGTCTTGGTTGAAAACTGACATTGACCGGTGCCGCCGATAACCTTGCCGCAAGACAGGGCAAGCGTCTCGAAAACTCGTTCGTGGCGAAACGCCGGTTTCTGATAGGACTTCTTTCCTGTGGTCTTTTGAACTGGCTGGCGTTGCGTTTCGTTAGAGGCCCGATTATCCATAATTACTCGATCCGATGGGGTCAAGATCCGGCCCGTCCCCATTCTTGATAGGTGTAACGGAAGTGTACTACAACGCTTTCTTCAGTGCCAATTCCTAACCAGCGGCGGCGACGGTCGCCGGCGAGGGGCCAACGCGTCCAACCCGCTGGATAAAACGGCATCGCACGAATGCCGGGCTGATCGAATCCATTCCAAGTGCGCATCTTAAACGCGTCTATGGCCTCTGCGCACTGACCTCGAGAAGAAGATGATCCTTGAATCCCGTCATTAGTTTAGCCATGCCATTGGCCGGGGCGTCAACCGTGCCCAGATCCATTCCTTCGGCGTAGTCACGGACACGATATTTTCCTGGCTTCAGTCCGCGCAACTCGATTTCGCCCTTCCAATTGCCAGGTGTGAAAAATGCGTAATACATGTTCCCATCTTTCCAGATGGCATACCCCTCGGGCGTGTCATAGCCGGTCACGTAAAGGTCCCGGAACTCGCCTTTCGAAAGCATTTTTTCGTTGTACAAGCCGATCCACTTTTTCCAGCGCTCTTCCTTGGCTGCGGTTAGATTGACGTCTTTGAACTTTGGGCCGGGATCTGGCCATACGAATTTCGTCCCCACCACGCCTCCGGCTCCGATGGTCGACGCGAAATCGTCACCGTGTTCTTTCCAATCGTTGCCGATTTTGGTCATGGCGGAAAGCTCCACATGATCACCGTAGACCGCCGATTCCGGTCCCAACAAAGCTTTGTACATCTTGATCCGCCGCCGGACTTGCACCGCACCCACCGGATCGGCTGTCACGGCCTGATCCATAAAGGGCAACCACGCCAGCGAAGGGGGAGTACCGCAGGGGCAACTCTGGGTGACGCTCTGCGGCTTAAGGGCCCGCGTCGTTTGAAAGATTTCCTTGTAAATGTCACCCATCGCATTCACCGAATCCTGCGGAGAGTTGTGATGGTGGCCTGGGTTGTAGCATTTTGGAACGCTGTAGATATTATCCAATTTGCTGCCGTCGAAGCCCCAGTCATGGATGAATTTCTCGGTCAGCTTTTTGTGATATGCGCGTACTTCCGGCACCGCCGGACACAGCACCGCCAGCCCGCGGGTCATGTGCGCATGCTTGCCATTTTGATCGAGAATCAGCCACTCCGGATGTTCTTGCGCGATTTTCGCGACCGAGTATTTGTGCGACTCATATTTCCCCTCGCCATCCTCGACCGCCAGCGGCAACCACCACAGTTGCGCCAACATGCCGTCGTTGTGAAATTCATCGGTCATCTTTTTGATGGAATCTCCGGGAAACGTATCCGCCCTCGGGTTCCAATCGCCGTAAACGTCGAACCAGCGATCGTCGAGCGTAACCCACTTGATGCCCAGTTCCTTGAGCTTCGGAACCGCGCCCAGCATTTGCGCCGGCGTCACATCGGCCTCATATCCCCATCCGCACCAGCTTACGTTGTAGGCTTCGCTCGAGGGTTTCGGCAGTTCCCAGCCCTCCTTTTGCAGGATGCTTGACCAAATCCGCAAAGGTTCATAGAAATCACCTGCATACACCGAAACAAAGCTGCGCGGCGTGGAGTAGGCGTCTCCAGGCTTCAGTGCGATGTCGGCGGCATAGTCGACCTCGGTATCGAGTCGCCCATCGCCTCCAACCCTGGCCGGGATCTCCGCCGAGATCGGAATGGTTTCAACATGTCCGACGGCTTCGCCAACCTCGCGGGTCCAGAACGCTACCACCGGGATCCCGCCACCATAGCCGCCTTTGACCATCTCTCCCATTACATTGGGTTGCGAAAAAGAGGGATTTAAGGGCACGACGTCATCTTTTCCCCAGTCGTAACTCGCGCCATGAAACGACCACATCTGCCACGGATGCGCCGCAGCCTCCGCGAGCCGCGCATTCAGCCGGCGCCTCTGATTCACGCTCTTTTCGATGACAATTTCCTTTCCGCCGGTATTCTTGTACTCAACGGTACTCAGCAGGATGTTGGGGAAATTGTCGTAGACTTCGATCGCCAGCACACATTGCAAATCCAATCCCGCGGGCCCCAGCGGACGGCCTGGAATCTCCACCCGCTTCCCAATGCCCATCTTTCCGATCGCTTCATGCGCTTGCGCCTGCTGGAGATCGAGCGTGAAGTGAACGTCTTTTCCGCCGATCCGCACAAAGTCGCTGTCTGCCGGGACGCCGACACTTGGTTCATCCAGCGACAACTTCCGGCTGTCCCCCTTCAACAGAAAAGCTTGCACATAACCATCCGGTCGTACCTCAAATTCAGCGGCGCTCGTCGCCAGAACCACCGGTCCTCCACCGCTCTGTTCAAACCGTATTGCTGAAGGTTGCGTCGGCACAGGCTTCGTCGTCGCCGTCTTCTCCGGCAACTTGGAGCATGCGAGCACACTGAGTGTGAGAGCGAGCGTGGCACCGAGTAGCGTCCTCGGGATGCAATTGTGCGAGTCGGTGATCATGACGAATCTGTCCTCCATCTTTACTAAGTTTCCAGCGCGGCGGGCTGCATTGGTGGGATCATCCCCGGCTTTGGAAACGCCCAAAAAAACCCTGTTGACAAACGACATAAAACGAAAGTAAAAGTAATAGTTCGTAATATACAACGAAAGTCCGCTCCTCCGGCACTGAATTTTTCGTTGGAAGCCGCGTACAGCGAACTTTCGGACTTGCCTCCAGGAGAATCGCCATGCCTGATCGGTTCCGTCGCCCGCAAACTTTCTCGACATTATTCCGTACCATTTTCATCGCGACGATGTTTCTGACGCTGGCTGCGCCCTTGTGGGCCCAGAAAGACGCTGGAGCCATTGTAGGGCTGGTGCGCGACCCCAGTGGTGCCGTCGTCGCGGGTGCGAAAGTTACCGTGACTGACGTCGACCGTGGGATCGAGCTGGCGCTTTCCTCGAATAATGAGGGCGAATACGTCGCAAGCCCGCTCAAGATTGGCCGTTACACGATCACCGTTGAAAAAGAGGGGTTCAAGAAGGCGGTTGCGGGTCCGGTCCAAGTGAACATCCAGGACCGCATTAGCGTGGACTTGAACCTTGATCCTGGCATGGCTACAGAAGTGGTGATGGTGACCGGCCAACGTCCTCAGCTCGAGACCGAAACTTCGGAACTTGGTCAAGTGGTGGATAGCCAGCGCATCAACGCCCTGCCTTTAAACGGACGCAACTACGCACAACTCGCTCTGCTCGGCACAGGCATTGCAGCTGCGGAGCCAGGATCGCGCGTCGAAACTAGCTACGGATTCAGTTCCAATGGCGCCCGCTCCCTGCAGAATAACTTCCTGCTTGACGGTATCGACAACAACGCGAACCTGGGTGACGTACTCAACGGCGCCGCCTATGTAGTGCAACCTTCGGTCGACGCCATCGCCGAGTTCAAAGTCGAGACGAACTCGTATAGCGCGGAATTTGGCCGCGGTAACGGAGCCATCATGAATGCGGTCATCAAGTCTGGCACCAACCAGATCCATGGCGACCTTTGGGAGTTTCTGCGCAACGAGAAATTGGACGCGATCAACGCGTTTGATATCGATGGTCAGCAGCCCTACAAACAGAATCAGTTCGGATTTACTCTGGGCGGCCCAATCGTCAAGAACAAGACCTTCTTTTTCGGCGATTACGAGGGCCTTCGCATTCGCCAGGGGCTGCCGCAGGTTTCCACGGTTCCCACGCCGGCCGAAGATGGCGGAGATTTCTCCGCCTTTCTTCAACCGAACTCGCCGGTGCAGGCCGTCGACATGAATGGCAATCCTACCGGACAGACTGCGCTCGACTGTAACGGCAATCCAACGTATGTGGGGGAAATTTTTAATTCGCGTTTGGCGCAAAACAACTACGCAGGCAATCCCAACGGATTTTGTGGAGTCCCGATTGGCGGCTATACGGCAGGTGGGCTGCCAGTCAACAAATTCAATGGAATCAATGGCTCCATCGATCCGCTCGGCGGCGAATTGGCGAATTTATTTCCGGCGCCCAACGTCAACATTAACACTCTGCAAGCTGCCGGCAACTACCTCTCCGATCCGAAGAAAAGTGAAACCGAGAATAAGTTCGACATTCGTGTGGACCACACCCTCGGCAGCAAAGACAATTTTTTCGCGCGCTACAGTTACGGCAACGACAGCACGTTCCTGCCCTCCCCGTTCAACAACGTGCTCGATGGCGGCAGTTTTCAGGACGGCTACAGCGACAACATAGCTCAAGGTCTGGCTGCCAACGAGGTGCACGCTTTTGGCAATAACCTGATTAACGAATTTCGCTTCGGCTTCAATTATTTAAACTCTCATCGCTATAATCTCAACTATAACGTCAACGTCTCCCAAGACCTTCCTATACCATTTCCGGGAGTTCCTTTCGCCCCGGAGATCGGCGGTCTGCCTTCCATCAGCTTCGGCGATGGCACCGCGAGCATTGGCAGTTCTGGATTCCTGCCGGCCATTGAGAAGCAGCACAGTTACGTTCTTACCGATAACCTAAGTTGGGCCCGTGGACGCCACGCGTTGAAGTTCGGTGGCGAACTACGCTTCGAACAGTTCACCATCCTCGAACCGGCCGCTCCCCGCGGCACCATGAGCTTTGGTAGCGACTTTACCGACAATCCTGCGGGACCAGGGCAGGGCGACGGCGAGGCCATCGCAACATTTCTGCTCGGCATTCCCGATGGCGGCACCATCACCAGCGTCACTCCCAACATCAACTACCATCGTCAGATTTACTCCGTCTATGCTCTCGACGACTTCAAAGTCAGTCCGCGGCTCACCCTGAATGTCGGCCTCCGCTACGAACTTTTTACGACGATCAAGGCGGCCAACAACAAAGATGCGACGTTTGATTTCAACTCGCAGTCCTTGATTGCTCCCCGTGGGCAAAACCTGCAATTGACGCCAACCCTTGCAACGGAACTGGCCATTTCGAGCACCGGTTCAGAGGGACTCATTAGTCCCGACATCAATAATTTCGCGCCACGTATCGGATTAGCTTACAAATTCTCCGATAAACTCGTCCTCCGCAGCGGTTACGGAATCTTCTATGGCGGACAGGAGAACGGACCCTTCTCCAACCCGAGTCCCGGCTTCAATCCTCCATTCTTGTCTTCTCAGGCGTTCAGTCCAAACTGCAGTGCGGCAACAGCAAATCCCGCCGGTTTGGATTGCTCCATCTCCGGAACCCTTCCGCTGAATGTTCTGGCCAACGGTTTCCCCGCCAACTCACTCAGCGACCCGACCGCGCCCGAACTCTACTCGCTCGATCCGCATCTGGTCACTCCCTACACGCAGCAGTGGCATCTCGGTCTTGAATACCAATTGCCCGCTGACACCGTGTTCGAAGTTTCCTACGGAGGTTCGCGCGGTTTGAAGCTCTACGCTTTTTTTAATGGCAATCAGGCTACTCCTGACGCGAACCCTTCCGATCCGCTCGCACCCCGGCGACCCGCCAACAACAATGACTGGCCGGGCGGAGCCGGTGGCCCTTGCAGCCTCACGCTTCCTTTGGACAACCCCGGGCAGTACTGCAATCCCGCGCTGAATAGCATCATCGACACCTTTCGTTCGAATACGCAATCGAACTACAACTCGCTGCAGGTTCGATTGGAGAAACGCTATTCGCACGGATTTCAATACGAATTGGCGTATACCTTTGCCCACGCCCTCGACAACGCCTCCAGCGCTAGCCTGGGCTCGGTGAACAATGGAGATTTTCAGGACCAACGCTACCCCAATCAGAATTACGGTAATTCTGACTTCGATGTGCGTCACCGCTTTGTGCTCAGCTACCTTTATGACTTGCCCTTTGGACGTGGACGCGCGTTTGCCAAGAATGTTCACGGTGTCGTGAACCAGATTCTCGGCGACTGGCAGATGACGGGAGTCCTTTCGCTTGCCACGGGCAACTACTACACCGCGACCGATATCATCTCGGTCTCCAATTCCGATTGTGGCGGCACGGTCGGCTATTATTGTTCGCGTCCGGCCCGCGTGGGCAATCCCAACGCCAAGCCGTGCGTCCCGGGAACTTTGTTCAACACCTGCGCATTTGCGGATAACAGTACTAACCCAGGACTGATTCCGCAGGGGACATTCGGCGATGCCGGCCGCAACATCATCGAAGGTCCTGGATACAAGACCTGGGACACCTCATTGGTCAAGCAGTTTCCCATCAGCGAACAGAGGCACTTCGAGTTTCGCGCGGAGTTTTTCAACGTCCTCAACCACGTGAATTATCTGTTTGGACAATTTGGCGCAATTAGCGCCGAGCCCACTCCTCTGGAGCTCGGCCAAAGCGGTTTTGGGTATCCTCTGGCAGCGCGTGCGCCTCGGCAGATTCAGTTTGCCCTGAAGTTTTACTTTTGACACTTGGGAAGGCAGACCACAGGCGGGATTATGAGAGAACGGATTGTAACGGCAGCGCTGCTCCTCGTGTTCGTTTCTGGATCGGCAGCCTCCGCCCAACAACCGGGGATCGGCTACAAACCCGCTCCCGATGCGGACAGCAAGAAGACGCTTTTACTTAAGGATTTTCAACCCGTGCCTGCCCTCCATGCCGCGGCGCACGACGTGCGACGCGCAAAGTTTCCCGTGATCGATGTGCACACACATACTAACGATGCAGCCGGTATCGGCGAAAGAGTCGATCCCAAGGAAATGGTCGCGCGCATGGATCGCCTGAACATTAAAACAATTATCATCCTCACGGGCATGTGGGGTGACAAGCTGCAGACCATCGTCGATACCATGGTCAAGCCGTATCCGGGGCGTTTCGTGGTGTTTACGCAGCTCGACTGGTCCAAGATCAATGAGCCAAATTTCAGCGAGCTCATGGTGCGGCACATCGACGACTCCGTTAAGCGCGGCGCGCGCGGGCTCAAGGTTCTGAAAGAGTTGGGTCTCGGGGTGCGCGACTCTACAGGAAAACTGATCGCCATCGACGACCCCCGCCTTGATCCGGCCTGGGAGGAGTGTGGACGACTTGGCATTCCTGTGTTCATCCACGTGGCGGATCCGGAAGCGTTTTTCCATCCGATCGACGCTCGCAATGAGCGTTATGAAGAGCTCGTCGAGCATCCCGATTGGAGCTTCTACGGGCCCGCGTTTCCTTCGCTGGCGGAGTTGTTATCCCAGCGCGATCGAATGTTTGCCAAGCATCCGAATACGACGTTCGTCGCTCTGCATTTCGGCAGTTGGCCGGAAAATCTTGACTTCGTCGAACAGACCCTCCTACGGTTCCCGAATGTCATGATCGAAACTGGTGCCCGTGAAGGAGAGCTTGGACGCCAGCCGCGACGAACCCGCGAAATCTTCCTGCAATATTCCAACCGGATCATGTTCGGTACGGACGAAGGTGCCGACGAGCCGATGTACCAGAACTATTTCCGCTGGCTGGAAACCGACGACGAATACTTTCCCTACGCGCAGTATCCAGCCCAAGGACGCTGGATGATCTACGGTCTCGGTCTGCCCGACGATGTGTTGGAAAAAATCTATCATCGCAATGCCGAAAAGCTGCTGGCGCAATTTAAGGGTGAGAAAGAGACCGCTGCGGACGCGATCGGGACGGACGCTTCTGCTGCATCGCGTAAGCACGGTCAAACCGCGACAGTCCCGATGCATAGTAACCAGGTTTACTATTCGAAAGAACTCGAAACCCGATGAATTCGAACGGTCTGCTCAATGAAGAACGCCGCCGCGAAATCCTTGGAGTGCTCCACCGGGACGGACGTGTGCTGGTCAAAGATCTGGCTCGGCAGTTCCGCATCTCGCAGATCACCATCCGTAAAGACCTTGAGGTGCTGAGCGGTCAGGGCGTGATCGAGCGCACTCACGGCGGCGCGCTGCCTGTGCAAGCCGGTGCGCTGCTGGATCCCACCCTGCGTGATAAGGAAAAGCTTCACCGCAAAGAGAAGACACTCATTGCCCGAGCTGCGGCCCGCCTGGTGGAAGAAGGCCATTCCGTGCTGCTCGATTCCGGAACAACCACTACGGCCATCGCGCGCGCCCTGAAAGATATGGCGCAACTCACCGTGATCACGAACGCGATCAACATCGCCGCGGAACTAGCGGGCACGCACATTGAAGTGATTCTGACCGGTGGCATGTTACGCAAGAATTCTTTTTCGCTGGTCGGTCCTTTGGCCGAGCGCACCCTGCGCCAGTTGAGCGCCGATATCTTGTTCCTTGGAGTCGATGGCTTCGATACCAAGGTGGGTCTCTTTACACCGAATTTATTGGAGTCGGAGGTAAACCGGGCAATGGTGGAAATCTCCCGCAGGACCATCGCGGTTTGCGATTCCAGCAAGTTCGGCCGGCGCAGTCTCTGCAATATTATGCCGGTCGCGATGGTCCACGAAGTCATCACCGACAAGCAGATTCCGAAATCGGATTTACACGCGCTGAAAGAGGCGGGAGTAAAAGTCACCTTAGTTTAAGCGGAGCAACTCATACCTATGAAGTCAGCAGAAATAACGCAGGATGGCCAGCACACGTTAAGCGAGATTTTCTCCCAGCCTCAGTGCTGGAGCAAGTGTCTAGCGCAAGCGGCGGCCAGCGCAGAATTCCGCGCCGCAGTTCAAATGGCGCGGCCGGGAGCGGAATGGATTTTTGTAGGATGTGGAACAAGTTACTATCTGGCGCTGGCCGCTGCCTCGACTTTCGACCACCTCAAGCTACCGGCGCGGGCCGTTCCTGCCTCCGAACTGCTGATGTATCCGGACCTGACTCTTCAGGCCGGCAAGGACTACATTCCCATTGTGATCTCGCGTTCAGGGCGAACTTCTGAGGCGATCCGCGCAGGGCAGATGCTGGAGGGCCAGCGCAAGCTTCGTACGATCGCGATCACCTGTGCCGATGGCCAACCTCTCGAAGCGTCGTGCAGCTTAACCTTGAAGCTTCTCGACGCCGATGAGCGCAGTACGGTGATGACCCGATCGTTTACGTCGATGCTGCTGGTGCTGCAGTCTCTGGCGGCAACCATTTCTGGCGAGGATGCCTTCCGTCATGCCTTACTCGAATTACCGTCGCAGGTCGAACCTATTCTGAAAGATACTTCGCAACGCCTGCAGCTGTTCGCAAATTCCCGCAACCTCTCGGACTTCGTTTTTCTGGCGCAAGGGCCGTTGTTCGGCATCGCCAACGAGTGCATGCTGAAAGTGACCGAATCTTCTTGTTCCTATGCCCAGGTATTCCACTCGCTCGAGTTCCGTCATGGTCCGAAGTCCATTGCGGGTCCCCAGACTCTCATTGCTTTTCTTATGTCGGAGACTTCTTACAACGCCGAGGTCGAGTTGCTCGAAGAAATGAAGAGTCTCGGCGCCGTGACCATGGTGATTGCGAATCAGGTGGACAAGAGGGCGCTGCTCGCCTCAGACTTCGCCATCGAACTCGGCCTGCAATCGCCGGAGTACGCGCTCCCGGCGGCTTTCGTGATTTGGGGCCAGTTGTACGGCGTCTACACCGGGCTCAAGAAGGGCCTGAATCCTGACTCGCCGAAAAATCTGACACGTGTCGTTGAACTCGCCGACTGATTCCAGGTTTTTAGCTGTTCGACGCGTGTGTTGAAACGTACGCACCTATGACTAAGTTGGATATCGCGATCGTTGGAGAGATTAATCTCGACTTGATCCTCTACGGTTTGCCCGAGCTCATGCCCACGGAACGAGAGTTGCTGGCCACTGGCTTCACCGTCACGCTCGGCAGTTCCTCGGCCATCCTGGCGCATAACCTCGCTGCCCTGGGCACCCGTGTCGGGTTCGTCACTAAAGTTGGCGGTGACTCGTTCGGAATCCTCGCCCTCGAGCGCCTGCGCGAACGAGCCGTGGATTTGGCTGCCGTCGTGCACGGCGCAACCTCCGGGGTTACGGTCATTCTTCCGCATGGACTTCAACGCCACATTCTTACCTATCCGGGCACAATCTCCGAGTTGCGATTCGATGATCTCGACCTCGATTATTTGGCCTCGGCTCGCCACTTCCACATGTCGTCACTATTTCTGCAACACGAACTGTTGCCCCATGTGCCTGAACTGTTTCGGAGGATGAAGTCTGCAGGACTGACCACCTCTCTCGACACCAACGACGATCCCGACGACCGCTGGGATGTCGCCTTCGAAAAGATTCTGCCTTACGTGGATATCCTGCTGCCGAACCAGCGCGAAGCGATGAAGATCGTCGGCACCGGCGACATGGAGACCGCTCTTTCGCGCCTCTCACAAATGGCAAAGACCGTCGTCGTCAAAATGGGTGCTGACGGAGCCACCGCGATTCACGACGGCCGCCGGTTCAGCGCCCCCGCCGTGCCAGTTTCAGTCATGGATGCGGTCGGCGCGGGCGATAGCTTCAACGCCGGGTTTCTCCACCAGTTTCTTCGTGGCTCGGATCTCGTGCACTGCCTGGCCTATGGAAATTTGTGCGGAGCCTTCTCCGCCACCGGACAGGGCGGCACAGAAGCATTTCGCGATACCAGCAAAATGCAAGAATTTCTTCGCCTGCACGGCGGTGCCCGAGTTATCCTCGACCCGTAGTATCCCCATGTCGATCGAACTTTCGATGATCGTCAAGAACGGCGCGTCAACCCTGGCTCGCTGTCTCGAAAGCGTGCGCTCCGTCGTCGACGAGATCGTCATTGGCGATACCGGTTCGACCGATGCCAGCATTCAAATTGCCCGGCGCTGCGGCGCGCGAGTTGTCGACGTTCCCTGGGAAGCGGACTTTTCGAAAGCAAGGAATGCAGTGTTGCGTCTCGGACGCTGCGATTGGGTGCTAGTTCTCGACGCCGACGAACTGCTGGACGCAGAGGCTCCCACAGAGATTAGGCCGATGCTGGAGAACTCAGACGCACTGGGCTACGACATTCGTATCTGGAATTATGTACCTACTCTTGCAACTCGAATGTTGAACCGGCCCGCCCATCGGAACCCTGGCCGCATCGATGCCGCGCGCTCTTTCCCGGCCTATGTGGAGCATGTCAACGTGCGGCTGTTCCGCCGCCATCCGGAAATATTCTTTGAAGGACGAGTCCACGAGGGTGTGGCCGACCGCATGAAGAGCCATGGAATGAAAGTGGCCCCCGCAAACTTTGTCATCCATCACCTCGGCATTGCCGAGGACGGAGCCGCCGAACGCAGTCGCAAAATGGAGTACTACCAGGAACTGGGACGCAAGAAACTATCCGAGTCTCCCAATGATGTTCTTGCGTATTACGAACTCGGCCTCGGTGAGTTGGAACACTTCCACAATCCGCAAGCAGCGCTGGACTACTTTAAGCGAGCCGTCGAGTTGAAGCCCGATTCGAACGTGTTGCGCACCTATGCTGGAATCTGCTTGGTGCGCCTCGGAAAATTGCAGGAGGGTCTGGAAGCCTTGGTCCGGGCGGAACACCTGGGTGCACGAGATGCCGTGCATCTGGAAGCTATGGGCGATGCGCTCTATCATCTTGAGAAATTCGGCGAGGCGCAGCGCAGCTATGAGGCGGCCAAAGCTGCCGGCAGTCAGTCCGGCGTTCTCGAGGGCAAACTCGGAGTGTGCGAAGTGCGGCTCGGCGCGGAGGCATCCGGGTTGCGTCGTATCCAGGACGCGATTGAGAGCGAACCCGAGTTTGGTGAACTGTATGACATGCTCATGGCCGCAGCCTTATTCGCCGGGAATAAACCTTTGGCGGCCGAGGTGGCGGAGCGACGGCTTGAAGTTGGAACTCCTGCAGCAAACAGTTTTCTTTTGACGGCCGGAATTTGGGCACAACTTGGGGAGTGGGAACGCGCAGCGAGGGTTGTTGAAGCGGGCTGCCAGCGTTTCCCGCAGGACGCGAAGCTGTGTTCCGCCATGTCAGAGGTGAATCAGAAGCTAGGGACAAAGCCCTGAAGGTCGCCTTTTTTTTCTTTGCTAGCGTGGGTTTCCTCATCGCGTCGCGCCGCACGCACTGCGCATTTCGGTTTCATTGAATTGCATTGCCGTAGGTTGGCACTCCCTGCTGCAATAGGAAGAGTAAGGTTTGTCCCCGTGACGACCAGTCGCTTTGAGGATACTGGGAGATTAACTGCTGGCTCAGCGCCAGCGCCTGGTTCTTTGCCTGCTCCGTCTTCTTCGGCGCGTCTTCGGTTTTATAAATCTCGATCAGTGCCGCGCGTCGCGAAGCGGCGTTATATAGGGCCTCGGGAGCGGCTGGAGACTGAGGATATTCCTTCGCATATTTCTCGTAGATCTCCGCTTCTTTGTCGGGGCATTTCGACGAGCCTTGCCAGTCTCCGCACAGCTTGTTGTCGATCAGATGGAACGCTGCGAGTTGCGCCCACTTGGAATCGGGAAATTTCTTCATCACCTGCTTCATCCACTGCTCGTCGATCCCATAGCGCAGGTAAGATTCCTTCTCGCGTGCAGAGGGGCGGGATTGCATGTCCGATTTTTCGATCTGCCATTTGATGTCGGCGGCGCGATAGAGGGCTTCGCCCGCCAAAGTTGAAGTTGGAAAAATATCGTAGACCCGTCGATACAGGCGCAAGGCATCTTGCGCCGCGCCGCGCCGTCCGTGGCGTCGGCTCGCCTCATCTTCAGAGTCCACCGCGGCGCCGAACAGAATGCGGTCTCCGTTAGGTGTGGATGCCCAGACAATGCCGTTATCCAACACCCAGCCGCTGACCGTCTTCCCTTGGTCCTCATCTTCGAAGACGAACGCCGGGTCAGGATTCGGTGAGCCCAGCAGGGCTTCGACATGCAGCCACTTGGGACTCTTGTCGAGGAGAATCAGATCCCTTCCCCGCTCAACCTGGGCGAGTTTGTTGGAATTAGTGTCTGGAGACAGATAGACCACGGCCTCCCGTACCAGGGTGCCGTGATCCGCCGCAAATAGGAAATTTCCCAGAAGAGAATTTACGAAGAACATTGCGGCCGTCAAAAGAAAAAGTCTGAGCGTCGGTTTCACGTTGGTTTTGGTCTCCGGCTTCGAGGGTAGCACGTTGATATTAAGATGCGCCCTACGTCTTTGGAGGCTTTTCGGCCGGCGTTTGCAGCTGTCTTCTGTCGCTCCCGGTAACCATCGCGCCCGTAACCGCCGTGACCTGTACTTATAGAGTGCTTACGCTAGGCTGGAGTGAGTCGCGGAGCGACGGAACAATCACTCATCCCGCAAATCCTCAGCGCCGATAGATGCTGTAGCTGTTGGGATGCCCCCGGAGCAGATTGCTCAAAGGCGTAAGCCGAACGATTGTCCATAGATTAAAGACAATCAAAAAGGGAATTGACGTTATGAAGATATTTTCCGTCGCTGCTCTGGCGGTTCTGCTGCAGCTCACCAGTCTCGTTCCGGCTCAGAACAGGCCAGCCAGTGGAACCATAATCACTCCCGATTCCAGCATTGAAAAGCCTATCGACATCGGGATGCGAGCGCATACCAATGTCCACATCCTGCTTCCGGCCAAGGCAAGGACAAATCTGCGCCCGTTTGGCGCGCCCTATTCCGGACTGGGCTATGAAACGCCTGCCTCCCTGGCATGCGTCTACGGCCTGACCAAGGCGATCACGGGATGCAGCCCGAATCTGGCGACGACGAACCCGACAGGCGGCGCCAAAATGATCGCCATTGTCGATGCCTATGACGCGCCCAATGCGGCCAGCGATCTGGCAGCCTTTTCCACGCAGTTCGGTTTGCCGGCAGCGAATTTCCAGATTGTCTATGCCGCGGGTGCGAAACCAGCTTACGACGCCGGATGGGAAATGGAAGAGTCGTTGGATGTGCAGTGGGCTCATGCCATGGCGCCCGGGGCCAAAATTGTTCTTGTGGAAGCTGCGTCCTCCAGCTTTTCCGACCTCCTGGTGGCCGAAGATATGGCCAGCCAAATGGTCAACGCTGCCGGAGGCGGCGAAGTATCCAACAGCTGGGGAGGTGGCGAGTTTCCCGGCGAAATTACCTACGACGCTCACTTTGTTAAAGCTAATGTAGTTTTCTTCGCTTCCGCAGGCGACGGTCCCGGCACGATCTGGCCTGGCGCCTCTCCGAATGTTGTTTCTGCGGGAGGAACCATCGTGCGGCGTAATCCGGCGACCGACGCATTCCTGTCCGAATATCCATGGGATGAGGCTGGCGGTGGCGCGAGCTGGTACGAACCGCGTCCCAGTTATCAGATCGCAGTTTCCACCTTGTCGGGCAATTTTCGCGGCGTTCCCGATCTGTCGTTCGATTCCAGCCCCACCAGCGGCGTTTGGATCTTCGACTCCAATATCGGCGGCTGGTACGTCGCAGGCGGAACCAGCGTCGCCTCGCCGTCCCTCGCCGGAATCATCAACTCTGCCGGCAGCTTCCATGCCTCCTCCAACGCGGAGTTGACCGCCATTTACAGCAACCGCAGCAATACAGCAGATTTCCGCGATATCACAGCTGGTTTTTGCGGCCCTTACGGAGGCTACTCAGGAGCCAGCGGTTGGGATTTCTGCACTGGCGTGGGCGTGGTGAACGGCAAAACCGGGAAATAACCATCAGGAGCGACCTGGCCGCAGGGACTCTGCCAAGCCGCGCTCGGCCCTAATGCGCAGGCCCGCGTTAGCGTACCGCAACGCTCGGCATAACTGCCAGACAAGAAATTCCCGCATCGAGCTCTTACGGGTTTTCCGCATGCTTCTGCAACTCCGTGGCGAAAAAAGGCAAACTCGAACACTACCCTCAACACTCGCGGGGTTGACAAGCACTCAATCCGTGCTGTACGCATGAGGTCACTTCAACGCCGGACTCTTGGCTGAACCGGGCCAACTCCGGAGAACGCAATTCGTGGAGGTCGAAGGTTCAACCATGATGTCCCGCGCCAGCGCGCCCAACATTGCCATTCGCGATCTCAAGACCATTGACGACCTGTGCCAGTTGAGAGCTGTCGAAAAAGAAGTGTGGGAGATGTCCGACGACGACACCTTGCCCCTGACACTGGCGATTGCATTAAAGGCGGCGGGAAACATTTTCGTCGGCGCTTTCGAGGAAGCCCAAAACGATCGCCCTAAGCGCGATCAGAACAAAAGTCGCGAAAACGACAAGATGGTCGGGTTCGCCTTTGGATTCCTGGCTCGCGAGCGCGGCCAGACGACCCTGCATTCGCATATGCTCGCGGTCCTCGACTCCTACCGGCATCTCGATCTTGGCTCGCGGCTCAAGCAGGCGCAACGCGAGCGCGCCATGGCCATGGGCATCCACGAAATGACCTGGACCTTCGACCCGCTGCAGAGCCGCAATGCGCACTTTAATTTCGCGAAATTGGGAGTGGTTTCCGGTATTTATAAAGTGGATTTTTATGGGCCCGAAACGTCCAGCATGCTGCATCGCAACGGTACCGACCGTCTCTGGGTGCGGTGGATCCTCAATTCGCGCCGCGTGCGCGACCGCTTAGCCTCACCGTTAGAAGGTAAATCGGACGGCAAGGATGCGCGCTCGGAAACCCTCGACGCCTTGCGCTTGCTGGCTCCCCTGGTGCGCTTCGATCCCAGCGGCAAACCCGCGCGCGCCGATCTGGCGGAGTCGCTGGCGCGCCAGCGCGTAAGCATTGAGATTCCTGGCGACATTCTGGAGGTTGAGCGCACCGACATGGCAACGGCCCGAGAGTGGCGCGAAGCGACGCGATGGGCCTTCCGGGAAGCGATCGCATCCGGTTTCTTTGTGGCTGAGTTCTGCCGGTCAATTCGCGGACAGCAAGGACCCGGAGCTTATCTGCTGCAGCGAGGGACGGTAGGAGAGTTGGTGCCCGAAGGGTAGAAGCGGAACTTCTGACTCAGTGCGTGTCCAGGGCCTGGCGCTGCTCCCGCATCTGCTGCAAAAACACTTCGACGGGCACTTGGAACTTCTGCCGGAACAGATCGACCAGTGGGTCTGCCGCCCCCGAAATCTCGGTCGCTGAGGTTTGCAGCGTCGCCAGGCTGTCCTCGGCCGATGGCGGCTCCAGTCCGTCGGGCGCGACCTGCACCTCGGGTCGCTTGTCTTCATTAGCGTGCAGAATTGCGATCATCTCCTGCGCCTGTTCCGCTTGGTCGCCCGTAATCCGGAGGAACTCCACGCCCATGCCGAATTCCGGGTGCGCCACTAGGACGATTGCCGAGGCACGGAGTTCACGGTCTCCAATCTTGGCCGAAAGAACCACGCGCGTGCCTCTCGGGAACGGCGAATTGGTGGTCAGATAACAGCCGCCCAGACTGAGATCGGAGAGCCTGCTGGCTACCGGAGGATCGTCCTGCTCGGGCTCGGGAAGCTGGCTGTTCAACCACCGCCGCAGGACGCCGCGCTGCTCGTCCGTAGCATCCTTGAAGCGGACGCCGGCTATGTCCCCGCTGCCGCCCCAGGCCACTTCCCCATGGATTTCAAGCGATTGAGCCGAGCCCGGCAAGTCCAGCGAAAAGCGCAGCGCGTTTTCTTTCGGGCTGCGGCCGACGAACTGGATCGCCATGCCGCCTTCGCAGAGGTCTATGGTCTTGGCTTTGTAACGGCTCGTTCCGAAGCACTCGACCGGCACTTGCACCGGCAACCGCAACTGCATCCGGCGTTCCCGTTTCATCAGGGCCCGTACCGCTCGGAAGCTCGACTTGGCGCGTTCCACAGCGAACGGCTTATGGAGCACGAAATGGGCGCCTAACTCGAAACCGCCTTTGAGTCCAAATGCCGCTTCGACCAGCACAATCGCGAGGGCGCGCTTATTTACAGGAGCCGCCTTGGCCCCCACTAACACCCTGCCGGCTTCCGCGGGGTTGGCCCCATCGACAATGATGGCTTCGAAACGCTGGCGCGTAATGCGCCGGATCGCGTTTTCGACGGAAACGCAATGCTCCACGTCAATTTCCAGGTCGCTGAGGACGCGCCGCAGAACGCGCACGGTTTTTTCGTCGGAACTGACTAGCAAGGACTTCAAATTCATGGTTCAAATCACAGTGGGTCAAATCTTGCTTCAGATGGGCCCTGGGGGCGTCATCCAGCCACCCAACGCACTGCGCCAAATGGCAGGACCGGAATTTAGAAAATCCCGTCCCTACTCGAACTGTAAGGTCGCGACGCTCCACGGTCAACGTAGCCAAGGGAACCCTTGGTTACGATCGTCATCCTGTGCTCGGATGTTCTCCGCCAGCACGTCGGTTCCCACTAGGCGCTATTGTGTTTGCGAGTTTGACGGGGGGAGGTGGCTCCGCTGGATTGTAAGGCCGAGCAGTCTCAGTCGGGGTCGTCCGAGTCGGCGTTCCCATGCGCTTGGCCGCAAGTGCTTGCACGCAAAGGGGATGGTTCTTTTAATCCATGAAAGTTCATTTTTCTATTGACTTATGCCGAGAAACCTATTATTATCAATAGCTTCCATGGTAGTCGAGGGACGTACGTATATGGTTGCCTATCGGGATTGGTGCTGAATCCCTTGTGCCCTTGGCGGAATCTAAAGGAATGGCGGTTTTTATCGGTAATTAACCATTTTGTCTTTTACGAGAGGGTATATTTTTCATGGCGAAACGACGCGGAAATCCTAACTGGGGAAAACCTGAGCCGATTGGGCCAGTTGTTCCCACCATTACTGAGTTCGAACAGGTTGTGCACGAGTACAAGCTTTCTCCTGACCAGTATTTGCGCTCGACCAGGCTTCGCGAGTGGGCGCGCCGGAACAAGAATTCCAAGTACATTCCCGAGCCATTGCTCGAAGCTTGGGGTTTTGAAATCGAATCTACTCTGTAAACACAGAGACAGGGTCACTGGAAGGGTCGCCGCTGGCGGCCCTTTTCTGTTTTACAATGCATTGAAGCGGCAAGGAGACCGAACACCAATATGCTGGCTGGAATGAAACTCGGCGCCTCCGGATTCGTCGGGTCGGACCTTGTAGGTCTGATCGTGGCGATCAGCTTTGCCGCCGGCCTGAACGTCTACGCCACGGTGGCGACGCTGGGACTGCTAACCCACGCCGGAGTGCTCGACCTCCCCACAGGCCTGCACCTGATCGCCAGTTGGTGGGTGATTGCGGCTTCCGGCGTACTTTTCACGATCGAGTTTTTTGCCGACAAGATCCCGGCCTTCGACTTGTTTTGGAACGCCCTGCACACCTTCGTGCGCATCCCCGTCGCCGCCCTGATGGCCTACGGAGCGACGTCACAGCTCTCTCCGGAGAAACAATTGCTTGCAACGCTCGCCGGAGGCGCAATCGCGCTCGCCGCCCACGGCGGTAAAACCGCGGCCCGCGTGGCGGTGACCCCGTCTCCGGAACCGGTCTCAAATTTCGTGCTCAGCGCCGGAGAGGACACGCTCGCCGTATCCTTGACCTGGCTGGCCACCCAGCACCCCATCGCCGCAGGCAGCCTGGTCGTCTTATTTTTAATCGTGACCGTGGTCGTAATGCGATGGATCGTTCGGGCCATGAAGAGTCTGTTTCGTGGCGCGGGCGCGGAACTGGCTCCCGCTGGCCGCCGCAAGCTCAACGCCGCGTAGAATTGGACAAGGTGGCGCAAGGCTTCGACGTTTGCGATCACTGGCAAGGATTGAATTTTCAGCGAACTGTTGATCCGCTGAGGGAAAGTACCGTGATGACTCCAGCCTCACCCTTCACCGACGTTCCTACCGCGATCGAGGAAATCCGCGCCGGACGCATGATCATCGTCGTCGATGATGAGGATCGCGAGAACGAAGGCGATCTGACCCTGGCCGCCGAGAAGGTTACTCCCGAAGCCATCAACTTCATGGCCAAGCACGGACGCGGCCTGGTCTGCCTCGCTATGACCGAAGAGCGTCTGGACTACTTGCGCCTCGGCCCCATGAGCAGCGAGAACACTTCGCAATACGGAACCGCGTTCTGCGAAGCCATCGACGCTCGCGATGGCGTAACTACCGGAATCTCGGCCCACGATCGCGCCCGCACCATCCAAGTCGCCATCGACCCCAAAACGCGCCCCTCGGATCTGGCCCGTCCCGGCCATATGTTTCCCCTGCGCGCCCGCAAGGGCGGAGTCCTGGTCCGCGCCGGCCAAACCGAAGCCTCCGTCGATCTCGCTCGACTCGCCGGTATGGTTCCCGCAGGAATAATCTGCGAAATCATGAAAGACGACGGCACCATGGCCCGCGTGCCCGACCTGATCGAGTTCTGCCGCACTCACCACATGAAGATGCTGACGGTTGCCGAGTTGATCCGCTACCGCATGCAGCACGAGCGCTACGTGCATCGTGTGGGCGAGGCGCTGGTTGAAACCGCGCATGGAGAATTCCGCCTGATCGCCTACGAAAGTGAAGTCGATGGCGGCGCTTCTCACATGGCTCTGATCCGCGGCGATATCGACAATTCGTCCGAGCCCGTTCTGGTCCGCATGCACGCTCATTGCTTGCTGGGCGACGTTTTCGGAGCCACGGCCTGCGATTGCCACCAGACGCTTGAGGCGTCGTTAAAAATTATTGCCGAGGAAGGCCGAGGCGCACTGATTTACCTGCACCAGACCTCCAAGGGATTTACCGCAGAAAAAATCGGAGACCAGTCCTTCCTAACCTTCCATCGCGAGCGCCGTTTGCCGTCCTTGCCAGAAAGCGAGCGCAAGACCCACCGCGAGATTGGCCTGGGGGCGCAGATCCTGTCCGACTTGAATTTGAAGCGCATCCGCATTCTGACCAACCACCCCAGAAGAGTCGCTGCGCTGGAAGGATTTGACATCGAAATCGTAGAGCAGGTGCCGGTGAAACTCGCGGCGCCTAAGAATTCATAGCCGTGGCGCGCCGGAGGTTTTTAAACAATTGGCGGGATTATTGCGGCAGGTAACAGCAGGGACGGTGGCGTGATGATTAAGCGGACTCGCATCATGTACATCGAATCGAAGGCCGAGGGTCTAAACGGTCCGGCTCGGATAGGTCGCGTTACTTTCAACCGAACAGGACGTACGCTCTCCTACAAAGGCCAATCGTTTTTTAGGATACAGGGTTTCAAAGCCAACTACCGCGAGAGCGGAACCGGCAATGAGTACTGGATTTCAGGTCCGCGTCGCGATGGACTGGACCGGCTTTATGGGAAGAGCGCTCTAGTCGTCGAAATAGATGACGTCGTTCGGGAAGAGTACTGGACGACGGTTCGGAAGCAGCCCGAACTCAAGTTGCGGCGAACAACGTAAATTCAAACAGCCCACGACCAGGCTCGGCGCCTACAAGCGCGATTGCAACTAAAACGGTTTCCTCACCGTAATCACTTCATCCTTAATAAAAAACTGTGCCGAGCATTGCGCCGATCCGCAGATTGTCGGCAGCAACCCCGCCATTTGCTTGCGGGTGATTAAGCCCAACGTGCCGCACGAAGGACAAGAGAGCACCGCCCAATAGGGATCTTCTTTCTCCCCCACTTCGCCCGCATTCTCCAGCACGAACACGGTTCCGGGCTCCATCTGTTCGGGAATCCACTCGTTGATAATGCTCAATTCGCCGATCACCATGTTCTCCCCGCCTTCCGCTTACGCTGGTCTTATGCCCGCCGCATTGCCTGCTGATCTACTCTTGTCGATCACGCTCTGCGCTTTTTGCGCAGAGGCCGAACCCGTTCCGGCTCCACTGCCTTCTTGCGCGCCTGAATCTCCGCGCGCACCCTCCGCACTTCGTCACTCAGGCATATAGCGAACATCGGCTGCCGCGCATTCTTTATGAGGTCCACGACCTCTCGTGCCGAAGTCCGCAAGTAAAGCCGAGTGCCGTCGGTCAGCAGGTGAAACTCCGAGGACGCGCTCACCGTCGCTGCCAGGCTGGTGCCAAATTCCTGTTGCAAGAACCGGATCACCTTGCGCATGCGCTGCAGCGAAAATCCTCGCCGCCGAAGCTGGCAGATAACCGCCACCGTGGCCAATTCGTCCCAGGTGTAAACGCGCCGGTGTCCGTCGCGAGATGGAGCTACGATCCCGCGCTCATCCCACCACTGCAACTGGCGCGCGGTGATTCCGGTCAGGCCGATCACTTCGCTCGATGTGAACTGTTGTTGCATCGCAAGTACATTTCTCCCCAAACAATAAATGGAAGAAATGTTTCGAACATTCTAGGGGGAGCGAGGGTCAATCAGGCGAGGTTTCGCACTTCGGTGTGTTGACTACGCGGGTACGCCAAGCGAGTAGGACTCAGCGGCCGCACCGCGATCTGCGCAGACGGCGCTGAATGCTCTGCAAAAGTCGGAGCGCGGAACGGGTTCCGCGCTCCGTATTTCTACGCCGCGTTCGTCATGGGCTCGTCGAAACTGCCGCCATAAATCGAGGGCACCTTCGATCCCATCGGGCGCAGGTACGTCGCCAACTCGCCGCGATGATGGATGCTGTGATTGTTCAGGAATCCAAGGTAGAACGTCGCCGGGAAGTTGAACATGAAGAACGGCACCGGCGTCATCGCCTTTTCGGGGGTTAGCGCGCGGACGCGGTCCATACCGCGCTTCATATTCTTGTCGTACCACGCGACTAGTTCAGCGACCGTTTTCGGCTTTTCCGCCTCTGGCGGATTCGCCATCGTGAACTTCAAATCGGCGATGCCGTCCAAAAATTGCACGTCTGTATTCGCAATGTGCCAGGCCAATTCCCAGGCAGTGCGCGCGTGAGGATCGGGCCGGTAGTCTTTCTTTCCGTCGGGGATGGCACTCAAGACTCGCTTCGTGATTTCCAGTTCTCGGTTGATGCCATCGAGCATCATGGCGCGATAACCCATAACAAATTCCGGTGTGGGAGCAGACATGGCAGTTCTCCTTATATTGACGGGGTTGATGAAAAATACGAGGTCGCCTGCGATCAGGCGGGTTTAACTATAGTGCAAGCAATCAGGAAGCGCAAACAGCGCCGCTGAATCGCCGTCCTGTCCTACAGCGAGTCCGGAAACCCCTACTTTCGAATCGCCCAAGCCATGCCGTCGGGCCCGCCGCCGGTTTCGATACGGCCGACGACCGACAGTGTCTTGAGATCGAGCACTGCGACGTAGCGATCGCGACTGACGGCGACAAAGGCGCGCGAGCCGTCGGGCGTCACCAGGATTCCGGCCGCTCCCTTGCCCAGACTGATGCGCTTGATCTCGCCGCGAGTGTGCGCGTCCAATACAGCCAAATCTCCAGTCCCCAGGTCGGTGACCAGAACGCGGGTTCCATCGGGCGTGAACTTAAGACGGTTCTCGAACTTCATGTGCAGATCGAGAGTCTGCACAACTTTCCGAGTGGCTAGGTCGATGATGGAGATTGTGCCTTCGTGCGAATTCGCGGCCCACAACTCTTTTCCTTCTGGCGACACGTCAAAGCCCTCGGGCCCTTTGCCCACGGGAATGCGGGTTTGCTTCCATCCCGAGGCGTCCGCATCTTTGTCGCGCTCCAGAATGCTGATGGTGTCGGAGTTCACATCGGATAAGAAGATGCGGCTCTGATCCGGAGCCACCACCAGCATGTGGCTGCGGTTTTCGCCGACCCCCAAAATCCAATCCACTCGTCCGCGGGCGGGATCATAGCGGCCAATCGCCTTGCTGCCTTCGGCGGTGAAATAGATCTGGTCACTCACCGTTGCTATGCCGTGAGGGGCTAAGAGTGCTCCCAGTTCCACCGCTGGGAGCGGCTTCTGCGCCACCAGGTCGACGACCGAAAGGCTGTGCAGCGGTTTCGAAAACGCACCGTAGTTCGTGATGAAGGCCGTTCGTCCATCTTCGGAAACGGAGATTTCGTGAGGATCGCCGCCGGCTGGCACACGTGCAACAATTTTGAGGGTGCTGGGGTCAACGATCGCCACCATCTGATCGTCTTTTTCAATCACCAGAAAGGCTGGAGAAGGCGTCTGCGCCAGGGCTCGCGTCGCTGGCATCAAGCCGAGCAGGAAACCAAGGAACAGAATAGCTGCGGCGACATTCCGCTTGCTCGGAGCCGTCATACTTTACATTCTAAGGGCACTACCACGGAGTATTGCTGCCGCACCCGCTAGACGCCCACGGGTTGCTTGGAGCCCACTAAGACTGGAGTCAGCCAGTCGTAGCGATCTTTCTTTTCGCCGCGCACGATGCCGTAGAATTCCGCTTGCAGAGACTTCGTCATCGGACCGATTTTCCCGTTGCCGACAGTGATTTTGTCGACCGACCTGATCGGCGTAATTTCCGCCGCCGTGCCCGTGAAGAATACTTCGTCCGCAATGTATAAAGACTCGCGCGGAAGTTGCTGCTCCACAATCCTGATGCCCAGGTCGCGTGCGATCTGCAACACCGAGTCCCGCGTAATTCCCGGAAGCACGGAGTTGCCCAGAGGAGCTGTCTGCAGCACGCCATTGCGGATCACAAAAAGATTTTCGCCCGATCCTTCGCTGACGTACCCGTTCACATCGAGCGCAATGCCTTCGGCGTAGCCGTTGACGATCGCCTCCATCTTAATGAGCTGCGAATTCATGTAGTTCGCGCCTGCCTTTGCCATCGCCGGCAAAGTGTTGGGCGCGATTCGCGTCCACGAAGAGATGCAAACGTCGACTCCCTCGCTGGCATCGGTTCCCAGATATTTTCCCCAGGGATAATTGCAGATATAAATCTCGGTCGGCGAGTTAAACGGATTGACTCCTGCCTCGCCGTAGCCGCGCAAAACGATAGGCCGGATGTAGCAGGGCCAGACGCCGTTTCGTTTTACCAGTTCGACCATGGCATTCACGATCTCGTCGCGAGTGAACGCGACTTCGATACGGTAGATGCGCGCCGAGTCAATCAGACGCTGCATGTGTTCGGAAGCCCGGAATACTGCTGGGCCGCTCGGCAGCGCGTAGCAGCGAATCCCTTCGAACACCGAAGATCCGTAATTCACCACGTGCGACATCACGTGCAGCGTGGCGTCGTCCCAGGCGATGAACTCGCCGTTATGCCAGATTTTTTCCGTCTTCTGAATCGCCATCGGGACTCCTTGGGGCACAGAGTGGCGGAAGCGCCCGCAGTTTCTAAGCGTAGGAAAAATCTTCCGCGCTCAAATTATAACGTGGAAGCAGGCGCGGCCACCGAAATCCCGAACGAGGCGGAGCGCGATTGGTGACTTTCGGCGCGAGCGTCGGGAAACACTACGAAAAGTGCCAACTGGAACTGGGACAGAGAGCAAACTCAGCGAATCCGCACGATGTTATTGGCGACGAAGCCGCTTTCCCCGGCAATCATCAGCCGCATCGCGACGCGTTCGGCTTTGTAGTGGTGGCTGCGATGCAACAGGTATGCCACGCCAACCCCAGCGCCGAAACCTAGCGCCGACCCAGCCGCTTCTCCGGCCGCGCCGTGTGTCACGAAGACACGCATAATCGGATTGGCTTCGTGGAGCCCTTCATTCAATCCTCTTTGCGTGGTGATGCCATCGGCCGCGACCAGTCCTGCCAGGATGCCTAGGCTCACATTGGTTTCGATGGTCCAAAAAGGCTGCTGGCTGGGCGCATCGGGAAGCGCGGAACTGCTGGTGGAACTGAAACTCTGTGCCTGCATCACCGCGCTCAGCAGTAGCAACGAAAGTAGGTACTTCATCCGGTCTCCGGTAGTTCTGGGGTGTGGTACGGACAGAGTAGGCGGGGCACATACGAAAGTACATGGCCCAATTGCGTGGCAGTATGGCCTTCCGGTAAGAGTAACGTTGGTTTCTTGGAAGGGTACCTGCTGTCTCGAGCCCGATTGATTCGAAACAGCTTTCTTCGGCCGTCGCTAAAGCCATTGGGTTCTATGCGATGCGGGTGCCGAAGAATTCGCGCCTGAATTCAGGTTGCCGCGAAAGTGCACGATGGTTTAAACCAGCGTGCGTCCCGTCAGCTGTTCCAGCACGCAGAAACTCGAGCGCCGAGAGTCTTCCAAGCCGCTGACTGGTAAGTATTGCGGAGGCCTCAGTCTGCTACGGCTCGGGCGCGAGTGTGCGAACCAGCCAGGGAATAATGACTTCTTTGAAGATGCGGGGATCTGGCCAGACCCCGACCTGCCGCCCCAAGTGTCCGCCCTGCGGATTGATCCACGCCGTCTTCGGTACGTCGCCCTTGTCGAGCAGAAGGTAAATGTCGGAGATTGGCACTTGAGTATCGTTGATTCCAGCCAGAATGAGCATGGGCGCCATCGGTTTGCCCAGCAATCCTTGTTTCACCAGAGACATCTTCGGCAAGACTTCGGCCATTTCGTCGATGGTATGCACGTTGTCGAAAATCGCCATCAGCGCCGGCACCTGATCGAAAAGGTATTCGCGGTTACCGAGCAAGGAATTCATCAGAAAGTCTTTTTGAAAAAAAGTATCGATCGGCGGCGACTGCGCGCTGGCTCCGCGTAAGCGGCCGCGCTCTACAATCGCCATCTTCGTCGCCCAGTATGCGCCCCAACTCACGCCGTGCATGGCGACTCGATTCTTGTCGATCTCGGGCCGGGTCGCGATGTAATCCAGCACGCGCGAGAGCACGCGCTCCGCATTTTCGCTGACCTTGATCGGACTCTGCCCCGTGCCCGGTCCATCTACCGCCAGGTAGCCAATTCCAAACGGCAGAATCGCGCTGAAGCTCTCGGCTAGGTCCTCCTTGCGGCTGTCCAATCCATTGACCGCGAGCACCAGCGGCACGGGACCCTTCACATTCTTCGGCAGGCGGAGATAGCCGGTGATTTCTTTCCCTTCAAACGGAATCTTCACGATCTCCATCGGAGGATCCCAGAAGCGGGCGTGAGCCCGAAACGCCTCGATCGCTTTCTCATACGAGCGCTGCTTGCCAGGAGAGGCGGGGATCGGCCAGCGTCCGAAAGAATAAAGCCGCCACGCCCGGATGTAGTCGGCATTCGCTTTCGCCGGATCGGTCTTCTCCAGCGTCATGGCTTCGTTCATGTAGCGATTGGCTACTCCCATAAAGCCCGCCGCCCACTCGTCTTTGTCGGGCGTGTGAATGGAGTTGAAAGCCTCGCGCACATCGCCCGGATCCAGTCCGATCAGCGGATACTGCCCGACTTCCGCCCGATGAATGGCTTCCGTCTTGATCTCATCGATGGTTCGCTCGGGGCGCTGCTGCGCGAAGCATGAAATGCTCAGAGGCAAAACCAGAACTAGAGTCATTGCCAAATTCATTGTCAACGCCAGGGGCTGACGAGCGGAGGGTTGGTCCTGCCTCGATGCTGGGGTCACGGCCTAAGTCCTTTCTGGGTGAAATGAAGATGGGCCGGAGGGAGTTCCGGCCCCAATTACAGAATCGATCGACCAGACAATCGGTCAGAAAATCAGCTTTAATCCCAGTTGCACCGCGCGGCTGCCACCGGAGCCGATGACCGGGTTGGCGGCGGCGACATCGGGTGTGGCGCACCCGCATCCGAAACTGTTACTGAACACGGAAGGATCATTAAAGCCGAAGCCGTTTTGGCCGCCATAAGGATTCGCAAAATTCGGATGATTCAGGATGTTGAAAAATTCGGCGCGGAACTGGGCGCGAATCGCTTCCCGGAGATGCCAGCTCTTGGCCACCGAGAAGTCAAGGTTTCTGAAGCCGGAGTCGGGGAACGGGTTTCGCCCCATGTTCCCGAATTGCCCTAGCGGGGGAGGAAGCATGATCGAACTGCCGTTGGCATAGCAGCCGAAGAACGCAAGCGACTCGGTGGATGCGCCCGGGTTCCCTCCATCCAACGCCAGCGCCTTCGCATTGCAGGCAGCGTTCGTGCTCGGATCTGCGGGGCTGTTGTTGCCGGAGAAGTATGGGATGCCGGCCGGACTCGATTTGAAATCCGAATGATGGCCGTAGAAGCTCCATCGAATCGGAGTGTTCGCCGGAGGGCTGACAGGCAGCGGTCCAATGCCGGCAGCATCGGTCCCTTCATCCATGGGCCCCCAGAATTGCGGGCTTTGCAGCGTGACGATCGAGTTGATTTCCCAGCCCTCCAGCGCCTGCGCATAGCCTTTCTTGCTAGGCAGGGCATAGGTGAGCGAAAGCGTGAAGCGTTGGCGAACGTCAAAATCGCTGTTGGCATATTCGGCGCCGGGGTTATATGCGTTCTGCGGTAGTCCCGAGCCATAGCCGAAATCCCAGTTCGCGCCCACGTCGTCGGAAGAGTGCGAGTAGGTGTAACCCGCCACCATACTTAAGCCGTGGTAGTTTCTCGAATTCAAGGTCACTTGCAGGCCGTTGTAATTAGACCGGTAGACGTTGCCCATCTGGAAGATATTGCTCAGATAGGGAAACTTCGTGTTGAGTGGTCCCACCTCGGCGGCGACCTGGCAGGGGTCGCCGGGAAGGTTCAGTGTGTTTCCGGTATCGTAATTTCCCGATGACGTCAGATTGGCCGTACATTCGGCAACGTTTGCCGCTGGCCATCCTGAGCCTACGGGCGGCTGATTGATGTCGCGAATTCCAGTCAGATTTGCCCCGTGATTCCCCACGTAGGCCATCTCCAGCGTGAGCTTGGGAGTGAAGGCATGTTGCAAACTGAAGCTCCAGTTCCACACATAGGGCGTAGTCAGATTGCGGTCCACGGTCATGATCGGGCAGGGGCTGTTGTAACAGTTGACGGTAGGGCTGCCATAGATAGGCCCCTGATCCCAAGGGACTGCCGGAGAATTCAGGAAGAACGGCAAGGAAACATTTCCCGTCGTGATCGTGCCGCCAGAAGTATCGCCATTAGCATCGATGGGAACGCCCGTGGGAACGCTGCCCGGGCCGAAGGCGTTGTTAAAGGCGATGAAGGACTGCCAGTTCACGGTTTCGTAAGTCAGGCCGGCGCCGCCGCGAATTACGGTGCGTCCCGTGCCTGCCATGTCCCACGCAAAGCCTAAGCGCGGGCCAAAGTTGGCGTGATCGGGCTTATAGAGGCTTGAGATCCGGTTCGTGCCCGTATTCACCTGCACCAACCCGACGTTCGGATCAAAATTTCCCAGCAGGTTATTCTCTTCCTGCGGAACCGAGCTGTATTCATAACGCAAACCGAAATTCAGTGTCAGGTTCCGGGCGAGGCGAAAGTCGTCCTGGGCAAAAAGCGAATACGCCCAGTTGTGAAGATGCAAGGTCGGGTTGCCCACTTCCACTGAGGCTTTGAACGGATACCCCGCGAAAAAATCTTCCAACTGGGTTGTGTTCAGAGCCTGGCTTGGATCCGCGGGATTGGGAGTGACGCCGCCCAGGAACGTGATACTGCCACGCGCGTTGCCGTAGGCCGCGTTGGTCACATGGTTGTAGTGCACCTCGCCACCGAACTTAATCGAGTGCTTGCCGGTTGTGTAAGAGACGTGGTCGATGAACTGCGTGATGGAGTCCGGGCCCTGAAATTTTGGCCACTTGAAACCGCCCAGTCCGGGAAAGAAGTAGCCGCCAAAGCCAATCCGCGGCAACCCGCCCGTCTCCGGCCCCGAAACGCCTGTGTCGAGGCCATAACTGCTGGCGGATTCGTTCAGATCTCCCGGCAAGGTTGGCTGGTAAAGGCGGTTGTATCCAAAGCGGACTTCATTGACCCAGTTCACGTTCGGGGTCCAAGCCCAGTTCCCACCGAGCACTTGCGCCCGAGTGTGAATGTCCGAACGCCACTTCGATTGCAACTCAGGGAAGTCCTCGACGGTTCCCGTGTTGTTGCCGAAAAAATACATGCCGCTGACCCGGTGGTTCTGGCTGACGTTGAAATCCACTTTGCCGATCGCGTTGTGGACCGTGACGTTGTTAGGGAATCCGTTCGGAATCGTCGTGCTCTGCGTGTCGTTGGTTGGGAACCCAGCCCCGCTGCAGGTCACCGTGCCACCCGATAGCGAGCAACCTGCCACCTGCAGGCTGGCGGCGCTGATCGTGACTCCGCCGGCCTGGAGATCCGCAATCGCGTCCGGAATGCTGTTCGCGCAATCGCCGCTGGCGAGAAAAAGGCAGTTGCCAGCATTGGTCGCGGAGGGAACCATGAAGGGACTGGTAACACCGCCATAAGAATTCCCAACGTCATACATCTGCCCTTCATAGGCGCCAAAGAAAAAGACCTTGTCTTTTACGATCGGACCGCCCATGCTGCCGCCATATTGTTCGAGTGTCCTGGGCAGCTTTGCGCTGGCCACGGTGTTGAAATAGTTTCGCGCGTCCAGCACACCATCGCGGCCAAAGGCGAACGCCGTGCCGTGAATCTTGTTCGTGCCAGATTTGAGCCCCACATTGACCACTGCCCCTGGCTTCCAACCAAACTCCGCCGGGGCGTCCTCCTCGATGTTAAATTCCTGAATCGAATCGATCGGTAGGATGGTTGCTGAATCGCCCGCGATGCCAGCTCCATTGATGATGGCCTGGCCGGAGTAAGGTTCGCTGTTGAACAAGCCCTCTACATAATAAGCATTGTCTTCCGAGCGCAACCCGTTAGTGCTCGTCGTCGAAAATCCGCCTCCTGGATAGCGCACTACCCCGGGACGTAACTGCAGCAGATTCTCATAATTGCGGCCGTTCAGCGGCAGATCATTGATCTCCGCGTTGCTCAATGTCCCGCCCAGAGTCGCGGTCGTCGTGTTGACCAGCGGTACATCCCCCGTAACCACCATGGTTTCTGAAACCGCTCCCGGCGGCAGGGCGATGTCAACACGCAACTCCTGCGCAACTTCGACCACGATGTTGACGTGCTCCACCGTCTTGAACCCGGTTGCTTCGGCCCGAACTTTGTAGACTCCGGGCTGCAGTTCTGGAACGGCATAGTCTCCCGAGTCGCCCGTCGTGACCGTCCGGGTGACGCCACGCTGAATATCGCTGATGACAACCGTCGCACCAGCGACGATGGCGCCCGTCTGGTCAATGACTGTTCCGACAATGCGGCCCGTAGTCGTTTGGCAAAATAACGGAGTGGAGACGACGACAAGCAGGGAAGTGATAGCGATAAGACCCATGCGGTGCAACGGAGAGGGAGAGTGCATTACCGCCTCCTGGGTTTAAACAATATACTTTCAGATGGACGATCATTTCCGATCGCACATTCCCACACCCGCCTCGCAGCCAAGGTCAGGTGCCTTGAAGATATAGCTCTGAAGCGGTCGACCCGTCAATAGGTATTATGGTCAGACCACCGAGCTCGCATCGCCGCCCGTGCACTTGTATAATCCATGGCCGTACCTTCACCGAGAGGAATTTTAGCAATGGCAATCGCAAGCACCAATCCGGCGACCGGAGAGACTCTCAAGACCTTCGAACCTCTCTCCGCTAAGCAAATTGAGCAGAAATTGCAGCTTGCCGCCGCCGCCTTCAGGAGCCATCGCCGGACGTCATTCGCCGAACGCGCGGGCAAAATGATGCGCGCGGCCGAGATCCTGGAACAGGAGAAAGACGAGTGCGCGCATTTGATGACGCTCGAAATGGGCAAGCCCCTGAAGGCTGCCATCGCAGAAACGGTCAAGTCGGCGACGGGCTGCCGCTACTATGCGCAAAACGCCGAAAGAATTCTTGCCGACGAAATTGTTGAAGTGGGAGCCAAACGCAGCTTTGTACGCTATCTTCCCATTGGGCCCATCCTTGCCATCATGCCGTGGAACTTCCCTTTCTGGCAGGTCTTTCGCTTTGCCGCCCCGGCACTGATGGCGGGCAACGTCGGCCTCCTCAAGCATGCTTCCAATGTTCCCCAGTGCGCGCTGAAAATTGAGGATATCTTACGCCGCGCTGGGTTTGCCGAAGGCGTATTCCAGACCTTGCTGATTGGCTCCGGCCCGGTCGATGGCATTCTCAACGATTCTCGCGTCATGGCGGCAACGCTGACGGGTAGCGAGCAAGCGGGCATTCAAGTGGGAGTCTCCGCCGCCAAGCGGGTGAAGAAGGTTGTACTCGAATTGGGCGGCAGCGATCCTTTTATCGTCATGCCCAGCGCCGACCTTGAAGCCGCGGTGGCGACTGCCGTTGACGCTCGCATCCAAAACAACGGACAATCGTGCATCGCGGCGAAGCGCTTCATCGTGGCCGAAAAGATTGCCGATGAATTCGAGCGCAAGTTCGTCCAGCGTATGCAGGCCCTCCGCGTAGGCGATCCGTTCGACGAGGCCACACAACTGGGTCCGCTCGCTAACGCCGATGCGGTCACCACACTGGATGCCGACGTCAAGAAAACCGTGTCTGCGGGCGCGCGCCTTCTCACCGGAGGCCATCCCTTGAATCGCCCCGGCAACTTCTATGCCCCCACCGTCTTGACCGATGTTCCAAAGGACTCGCCAGCGTACAAGGAGGAATTCTTTGGTCCGGTGGCTTCGATTTTTCGCGTCAAGGATCTCGATCAAGCGATCCAGATCGCCAATGACACCCGTTTCGGCCTGGGCGCAAGCGCCTGGACCAACGATCCCGCGGAGACCGAGAGATTCATCAATGAACTCGATGCCGGCATGGTGTTCCTCAACAAAATGGTCGCGTCCGATCCGCGCCTTCCCTTTGGCGGCGTGAAGTATTCCGGCCATGGCCGCGAGTTGGCGGAAAACGGCATCCGCGAGTTTATGAACATTAAGACCGTGTGGATCCAGTAGCGCGGTTTTGCCCTCATGGCCAAGCGGAGCGAATACCGAGGCGCTATTCCACCGGCGAACCTCATGGTATAGTGGTTGGACCATTGGCGAACTGGGGCTTTTTTTCCTTCCTGAAACAGAGGCAATATGACCGACGGAGTGACAGATGACCCCATTGCAAAGCCTGTTTATCGGACCGTTCGTACTTCCCGCCTGTTTGAGCAAATCGTGCAACAGGTGGAAGACTCCATTCTTAAGGGCCATCTCAAGCCTGGCGACCAATTGCCCGCAGAGCGCGATTTAGCCCAGCGCTTCGGAGTGAGCCGAACCGCGGTTCGCGAGGCGGTGAAAACATTGCGCGAAAAGGGCTTGGTGGAGGCCTATTCCGGACGTGGCACTTTCATTACAAACGGAACCTCCCAGGCGATTCGCCAGTCGCTTGATTTGATGATCCGCATCAACCAGCAGGAAGGCTCGGCCAATTTAGCCGAGTTGCGACTGGTGCTGGAACCGGAGATTGCCGGTCTAGCAGCCCAGCGCATTGAGGACCAATTATTGGTCACAATGCGCGAAACGGTCGCCGTGATGGATCGCAGCCTCAGCGACCCCGATGGCTATGTGGAAGCCGATCTGGATTTCCACCTGGCACTCGCCGAAGCGGCGGGGAACCCTCTGATTTTGTCGCTGCTCGATTCGATCGTGGGACTTCTGCGCGAGCAGCGCAGTTGGATCTTTAAAGTCGAAGGAGGGCCGGAACGCGGACAGTTCCACCACAAGCGCATTCTGGCCGCAGTCGAACAACGCGATCCGGAGGCGGCGCGACAAGCCATGCGCGCTCATCTCCACCAGGTGCTGCAGGATTCGTCGCAATTTTGCAAGAAGTAGTTTCTTGCATATTTTCCTGGCTTCCAGGTGCGAAGGTTTTTCAGGAAGTCAGAGGGCAGGCAAAGAACCGAGGGGAATGAATTAATGGCCAATCTAGGCTTCATCGGTCTGGGCGTCATGGGCGGCAACATGGTCGCGCGCCTGCTCGAAAAAGGCCATACCGTCACTGGCTACAACCGGACGCGCACCAAGGCGCAGTGGCTGATCGACAGAGGCATGAAGTTTGCCGCCTCTCCCAAAGCCGTTGCGGCCGCGTCCGACGTTACCTTTACGATGGTGACCAACGCCGCAGCCCTCGCCTCTGTCACCGAAGGCCCCGAGGGATTGCTAGCGGGTATTGGCCCCGGCAAGTTTCTTATCGATATGAGTACGGTGAGCCCGGAAGTGAGCCGTACGCTGGCTGCGAAGGTCCGCGAAAAAGGCGCCGACATGGTCGACGCGCCGGTTTCGGGCAGCGTTATAACGCTGCAGCAAGGCAAACTCTCCGTAATGGTGGGCGGGCGCAAGGAAACCTTCGAGCACTTGCTGCCCTTGCTGCTCGAGGTTGGCCCGAAGGTAACGCACGTTGGCGACAATGGCGTCGCCTTGTCCATGAAGATCGCGTTGAATCTGCAACTCGCCGTGCAGATGCTGGCGTTTTCCGAAGGCGTGCTGCTGGCGGAAAAAAGTGGAATTCCACGCGAGGTCGCTGTCGACGTGATGGTTCATAGCGCCATCGCCTCGCCCATGATTCAGTACCGCGGTCCCTTTGTGCTGCAGCAACCGGAAGAAGCGTGGTTCGACGTCAACATGATGCAGAAAGACATGCTGCTGGCGATGGAACTGGGCCGCAAATTGAATGTACCCGTTCCCACCACCGCAGCCAGCAACGAATTCCTCACCGCCGCTCGCGCCATGGGCTGGGAAAAACTCGACTTCGCCGTTATGTTCGACGTTCTCGCTCGCCTGTCCGGAGTAACCACGGGAGTCGCAAAATGACAGCTGTCGAGCAGCCGAGGCCGATTTCCGAAAACCTGGCGTTGTGGCTCCGGATGTACCGGCAGATGGTGAGCATCCGCCAATTTGAAATTCAGGTCAATGAACTCTACACCCGTGCGCTCATGCCCGGCCTCGCCCATCTCTATATCGGAGAAGAAGCCGTCGCGGTCGGCGTTTGCGAAGCCCTGTTGAAGTCCGACTACATCACCAGCACCCATCGCGGCCATGGACATTGTTTGGCGAAAGGCGCTTCCCCCGAAAGAATGTTCGCCGAACTGCTGGGCAAGAAGGCCGGGTATTGCAAGGGCAAGGGCGGTTCCATGCACATTGCAGACCCGGCCACCGGCAATCTGGGAGCGAATGCGATTGTCGGTGGCAGCGCCGGCATCGCCACCGGCGCCGCGTTTACCGCCCGGCAGTTGGGTACCGACCAGGTCTCGGTTTGCTTCTTCGGAGAAGGCGCTCTCGGCCAAGGCGTACTCTACGAAGTCATGAACCTCGCGCAGCTTTTTAAGCTGCCCGTAATCTACGTTTGCGAGAACAATCTCTACAACGAATACACCCATTACTCGGAAACGACCGCCGGGGAAATTCTGGCGCGCGCTGCTGCCTTCGATATTCAGACGGCCACCGTCGATGGCCAGAACGTGCGCGCCGTCAACGGATTTGCTCAGATTCTCGTGGAACGCGCCCGACGCGGCGACGGCCCCGCCTTTCTGCTCTGCAATACCTATCGTTACCATGGCCATCATGTCGGGGATATCAATCGCGAGTATTACCGTTCGAAAAAAGAGGAAGAGACCTGGAAGGCCGATCGCGACCCAATCGCCAACCTGGGAAAGCTTTTGATCGACCAGGGATTCATCGCGCGGCCCGAACTCGACGCCATCCATGCCGAGGTCGAGACGCAGATGAAAGTAGCCGTCGACTTCGCCATCGCCGCCCCATATCCCGACGTCAACGAAGTGGCCGAGGACATCTATGCCTGAAGCCCCTCCGCCCATTCAAAACAGTCGCGAACTGACTTTCGCCCAGGCGATTCGGGAGGCCTTGTCGGAAGAGATGCACCGCGACTCGACCGTCTTTATCTTGGGCGAAGACGTGGCTGAAGCCGGCACACCCTTCAAAGTCCTCACGGGACTGTTGGCTGAGTTCGGCAAAGAGCGAGTGATCGATACGCCGATTTCCGAAGCCGGCTTCACCGGACTGGCTGTCGGCGCGGCCATGACCGGGCTGCGTCCCGTCGTCGATATCATGTTCGGCGACTTCATTACCTTGACCATGGATCAGATGGTCAACCAGGCCGCCAAAGTCCATTACATGTCCGGAGGAGCCTGGCGCGTGCCCATGGTCATGCGCACTACGATGGGAGCGACCCGCCGTTCTGCTGCTCAGCACTCGCAGTCGCTGCATGCCTGGTTCTGCCACGTTCCCGGTTTGAAGGTCGTCATTCCCTCGACTCCCTATGACGCCAAGGGACTGTTAAAGGCTGCGATTCGTGATGACAATCCGGTTGTCTTCTTCGAAGACAAAATGATGTACAAATTAAAAGGCGCCGTGCCTGCGGAAGACTACACAGTCCCGCTCGGCGTTGCCGACATCAAGCGCGTGGGCGAAGACATCACTCTGGTCGCCACCAGCAGCATGGTGCAAGTGGCGCTCGGAGCCGCCACCATGCTGGAAGAAATCGGAATCAGCGCCGAAGTCGTCGATCCGCGCACCTTGTGGCCGCTCGACGAGAAAACGCTGATCGAGTCCGCGAAGAAAACGTCGCGTGCCATGATTCTCGACGAAGGCTGCGAACGCTACGGTATCACTGGCGAATTGGCTTCCGTGATCGCCACCGGAGCATTTTACGACCTGGACGCTCCAGTCAAACGAATGGGGGCCATGCATGTTCCCATTCCTTTCTCGCCGCCCCTGGAAGATGTAACTGTGCCCACCGAGCAGGCCGTATTTGAGGCCGCGCGCGCACTCTGCGGCCGGTGAGGGAAGTTCGAGGTCAGTTGGCAGAGGCTGGAAGCGCCGTTCGGTTTTAACCTCTGCAATCGGACCTCGAACCTCGGACCTCAAAGGAGATTGTATGGCTCTACCCACATACGGAACGATGGCTGTCGATTGGGAAAATCGGGTCGACTTCGATCGCCTGCGCAAAGAACGCCTCGACCGCGCCAAGGATCTTCTCAAGAAGTCGGAGATGGGTGCCCTCCTTTGCTTCGACATGAACAACGTCCGCTATCTCACCGCGACCCACATCGGCACGTGGGCGCAGGATAAGGCGAACCGCTTCACGCTTCTTCCGCAAAACGACGAGCCCATCCTCTGGGATTTCGGATCAGCGGCGAAACACCACCAGTTACACTGTCCCTGGCTCGGAGAGCGCTCTCGCGCCGGAATCTCCATGCTGCGCGGGGCCATGACTCCCGAGATGGGGCGCGCCGAAGATGTAGCCAAAAAAATTCGCATCGAGCTGGAGATGCGCGGCCTGCACAGAGAGCCCGTCGGTATCGATATCATCGAATTGCCCGTCCTTTTCGCCCTTCAAAAAGAGGGAATCAAAATCGTCGACGGCCAGGCGCTCATGTCGGAAGCACGCTTGATCAAAACTCGCGATGAGATTACGTTGCTGAACACCTCCGCCATGATGGTCGATGCCGCGTATGACGAACTCTATCGCGCGATGAAGCCCGGCATGAGCGAAAACCAGGCCGTGGGCTTGGTCAGCAAAGTGCTCTATGATCTCGGCTCCGAGTACGTCGAAGCCGTGAACGCCATCTCCGGAGAGCGCTGTAATCCCCATCCTCACGTTTTCTCCGATCGCGTGCTGCGTCCGGGAGACCCCGTATACTACGACATTCTCCACTCCTACATGGGCTACCGCACCTGCTATTACCGCTGTTTCACCGTCGGCTATGCGTCGCACGCCATGAACGATGCTTACAAGCGCTGCCGCGAGTATCTTGATGCGGCCATCGAACTTGTCCGCCCCGGCCGCACCACCGCTGAGATTGCCGCCGTCTGGCCGAAAGCGCAGGAGTTCGGTTTCCCCAGCGAGGAAGCAGCTTTCGCGCTGCAGTACGGTCACGGCATCGGCCTAGCCATCTGGGAGAAGCCTGTCATCAGCCGTCTGGTTTCGCTCGATCATTCCTGCGAAATCAAGCCTGGCATGGTGTTCGCGCTCGAGACTTTCTGGCCTTCGACCGACGGCTGGAGCGCCGCTCGCATCGAAGAAGAAATCGTGGTCACCGAAACCGGCCATGAAGTCATCACGCGCTTCCCCGCCGAGCAACTTCTGGTTGCCGGCAGGCACTATTTCACCGTCGATGGCCCGCTCCCGGCAATCCGCGAGACTGAGTCGAAGCCAAGCAAGCGCGTGCGTGAGATGATCGAAGCCAGCTCTCGCCAAGAACGGGTGGGAGTTGGCGACTGAATAAAAAGGCAGAAGTTCAAAATCAGATTGCAGGGTTGAGAACATCCAAGGCTCCCGGTTTGGTTCAAACTTCTGCAATCTGACTTCTAACCTCTGAAGTCTTGTCTATGGCGATCAGCGTTGTCATGCCCGCGCTCGAAATGGCCCAGGAAACGGGCAAACTCATCTCTTGGCGCAAGAGAGAAGGCGATGCCGTCGCTAAAGGCGAGCCCTTGCTCGAGATCGAGACCGATAAAGCCGTGATGGAAATCGAATCGCCTGCAGACGGCGTCCTGGCCGGCGTCAAAGCACAGGCCGGAACGGAAGTGCCGGTCGGAAGAACCATCGCGTGGATTGTGCGTCCCGGTGAAATTCCTCCTGCCGAGGAAGTCGCCGTGGAGTCCGGCAGGAAAAGTACGTCGCATCCGCCCGTCTCTTCCACAGCAACCGCGACTCAGTCCGCGAGCCCGTCGTCTTCAACCGGGATGGTCAAGATTTCCCCCAAGGCGCGGCGTCTCGCCGCCGAACGTGGTGTCGACCTCGGGCACGTACAAGGTTCGGGCCCCGGCGGAGAAATTCTGGCCACCGATATCCTCGCCGCCGCAGAAACGAAAATGCCGCCTGCTCCTGCCACCGGCAGCACCACTTCCAGGCTGATGGCCGAGCGCACCACGCAAAGCTGGACCACGGTTCCTCATTTCTTCGTGGTCCGCGAAGTCGACGCCGGACCCCTGAACGAAGCCCGCACAAAGCTCGCGCCCGAAATTGAAAAGTTGCGCGGAGTCAAGCTCACGCACACCGACCTGTTCGCCGCGCTGGTGGCCCGCGTTCTCCCAAAGCATCCTCGCCTGAATTCCAGTTGGGCTGCGCACAGAATTCGCGTCAACTCCGACATCAACATCGCCCTCGCGATGGCGGTCGAAGACGGCGTCGTCGCACCCGTGATCCACCACGCCGACAAAATTGAACTTGGCGAAATTGCGGTTCAGCGCCGCGACCTCGCGGAACGGTCCCGGAGCGGCAAATTGCGCCCCGCCGATGTCGCGAATGCAACCTTCACCATCAGCAATCTCGGCATGTATGGCGTCGACGCCTTCACGGCGATTATCGTCCCGCCCCAAGCCGCGATTCTCGCCGTAGGCGCCATCACCGACCGCGTCGTTCCCATCGAAGGCCGACCCGCCATTCGCCCCATGTTGACCTTGACACTCTCCAGCGATCACCGCGTTGTGGATGGTGCCCGGGCGGCGGAGTTTCTTCGCGATCTCGTCGACGCTATGCGAAACCCTCTACAACATCTCGTTCACTCCGGAGCGGGCGATTAGTGCGCAAGAAGTTCGCTGCTCTCGATCTCAGAAGAAAACTTCCAGCATCCGCGATGCTGGTTAGAGTGGCACGAGCCTCTCTGCGTGCGGTTTCATGGTTGCTTGTATTGACCGCTCTCTCTCTGTTTGCCGGTGCCCAGGGAGGGCCACCCTTTATCACCAACGATCCCGGCACCCCCGGCGATGGCAACTGGGAAATCAACATCATGACGTATTCCGAACGCCATCCCGCCGCGCGCATCTTCAACGCTCCCATTCTGGATTTGAATTATGGCGTTGGTTCCCGCATCCAGCTCACCTACGAAGTGCCCTATCTTGTGGAAGGCACGGACGGCGGCCCCACGCGCTCCGGCCTCGGCAAATCGCTGCCGGGAGTGAAGTGGCGCTTCTATGACAGCGATAAAAAAAATCTCGCCGTTTCGATCTTTCCTCAGCTTGAGTTCAATAATCCCTCGGCTTCATTGCAGCGCGGACTCGTCGACTACAACACCCGGTTCTATCTTCCGGTCCAGGTCTCCAAGAAGATCGGGCCGCTCCAAGTCAATCCCGAAGCCGGTTACATATTCGCCAGCGGCAAAGGCTCAGGCTGGTTTACCGGGTTGGTGGTTCTGAGGGAAGTGAACAAACGGATGGAATTTGCCGGCGAACTTTACAACAGCGCCAACACCGATGGTTCCAACCGTTGGGATACCCTCGATGCGGGAGGCCGCTACAGTTTGGGCGAACATTTCATCGTTCTCTGTATGGCTGGCCGCAGTTTGAGCAAGGCCTCAATCAGTCAGCCACAATTCTTCGGCTACCTTGGAATGCAGTTTCTGTTTTCCATGAAGCACAAAAAAGATACACCGGCCGAGACCGCCCCATAGCTCAACCACAAGAGCGTGTGTTACATACATAATGCAGGTTGCGTTGCGGCAGAACTTCAACGGCCGCGGAAAAGGTGTCGTTATGAGTTCTGTCTCCAACTCGCCCGCTGAGTCTCCGCGCCTGCGACGGTCCCTCACCCTCTGGGACCTAATCCTCTACGGCGTCATCGTCATTCAGCCTGTCGCGCCCATGTCCGTGTTTGGCGTGCTCAGCGACCGCGGGCGTGGGCACGTGGTCACCACGATTCTGATCGCCATGGTAGCGATGCTGTTTACCGCCATCAGCTATGGCCGCATGGCGCGCGCCTATCCCAGCGCTGGGTCGGCTTTCACCTACGTCGGACAGGAAATCAACCCCGCCCTGGGCTACGTCACTGGCTGGAGCATGGTCATGGACTACATGCTCAATCCCATCATCTGCACCATCTGGTGCAGCCAGCAGGCGCACGTGTTTGCTCCCGGAGTGCCCTACTCGGCTTGGGCAGTATTCTTCGCGCTCGTGTTTACGCTGCTCAACGTCCAGGGCGTGAAAACTTCGGCTCGCGTCAATTCCGCGCTGGCGGCGGCGATGGGCGTGGTGATTGCAATCTTCTTTGTCGTCGCGGCGCGTTACATCTTTGGTCATCCGCACGACGGCGCAGGTTTTTACACCCGGCCCTTTTACGATCCGGCGCTGTGGAACACGAAAGCCGTGCTCGGTGGAACTTCGATCGCCGTGCTCACCTATATCGGTTTCGACGGCATCTCCACGCTTTCAGAAGAAGCGGAAAACCCTCGCCGCAATATTCTGCTCGCCACCGTGCTGACTTGCCTCGTCATCGGCATACTCTCAGCCGTTGAGGTCTACGCGGCGCAGTTAATCTGGCCCGCATCGCAGCCATTCCCCGATGTGGACACCGCCTTTGTTCACGTCGCCGGCCGCGCTTGGCTGCCTATGTTTGGCATTATCGGATTCACCTTGCTCGTCGCTAACTTCGGCTCCGGGATGGGCTCTCAGATCGGCGCGGCTCGCCTGCTTTATGGCATGGGCCGCAGCAATGCGCTCCCCAAATCATTCTTCGGAATGGTCGACGAGAAACACCGCGTGCCCCGCAACAATGTCTTATTCGTAGGCGTAGTCGCACTGATTGGCGCATTCGTGATGAGTTACGGCCTGGGTGCCGAAATGCTGAATTTTGGCGCCCTCATCGCATTCATGGGCGTGAACGCCGCAGCCTTCGTGCGTTACGTGTTGCGTGAAGGCAAATGGACGATATCTTTTGCAGCGCCTCCCGTTCTCGGTTTCGTAATCTGCCTTGCTCTCTGGCTGAGCCTCAGCAATCCCGCCAAAATCGCCGGCACCATCTGGATGGCCGCCGGCATCGCCTTCGGCGCCTGGAAGACTAAAGGCTTCCGCGGCGATCTGGTGAACTTCGATCTACCCGCGGACGAAGAATAAAAGAAAGGTCAGAGGTTAGAGGTCAGATTGCAGAGGTGAAAACCACAGACGAGCGTTGGTTTTACTTCTGCAATCTGACCTCGAACCTCTGACTTCCGCTCATTCCGCGTTCCAGCCGCTCACTTCAATTTCTGGCTTCGAGGATCCCAGTGTGCCCGCGCGATACCTCGCTTCGATCTCCCGCTTTTCGCCAGGCAGCAGAGAAATGTAATTGTCCTGCCAGAGAACCGGAAGTATCTCCTCGCCGTCCTTGCCCTTGTCGAGCTTCAGCCGCACGAAGAACGCCACATGTTTGCTGGGGTTTTCCACGATCACATGCGTGATCGATTCGTTCGCCACTTGTTCTGTGTGGCTGGCAACGCTTAGTTTCACCTTGGGCAGCTGCGCCAGCGATGTGTAATCCGCATATGACGCGGTCGGTGTCGTGTACCAGTTTGACTTCGCCCAATCGAGCGTCTCTGGTTTGGTCGAGAGCCAGTAAAAATTCGACCCCACTGATTTCCCGCCGCCATCGGTAACGCGTAGATCGAGAAAATACGCCGTCGACAGCCCCTCGATCTGCGGAAGCTCAAACACTTTTGCCGTGCTGTCGGCCGCCGCGTCCGCCGCGACTTCCTTCACAAATTTCTGCGTTCCATCCAGATTGAATATCCGTGCAGTCAACTTCAATCCCTTCGCGTCAACATACTGGCTGCTTACCAGCCACACCGAATGATCGTCGTATCCATAGATCGGATCGAGTTTCTGCAAGGCTCTCTTGGCCCCGAAATATCCTCCGCCAGGGCGCAAATAATAATCGTAAAGATGCCAGATCATCGACGGCCAGCCGTTATTCAGCATCCACTGGATGACGCCCGTCGAACTGTATTTGTTGCGGCTGTAAGCCTCGAACATCGCGCGCACGCCTTCATAAGTCATGAGCTGCGACTTGTACGTGTAGTCTTCCGCGCTCCCGGCCTTTCCATACCGCGCGTTCAGCGCGTCTGTGAATACCTTCGTCGTCTTGAACGCGCCCCCACCCGCGTGGAAATTCCAGTATTCATCCAGCGGTCCGTCTGCGCTCCAGAGATGATCTTTGGGAACCATCCGCTCCACGCTCTCAATCGGTGGAACCGCCGGTCCCATGCTGGTTTCCGTGTTGAAGCCATACCCGCCGCCGCAGCCGCCCGGGTTGCATGGCTCCTGCTCCGTCTTTTGATATGGATCCCCTGTCCAGTACGAAGGCGCTACGTATTCATATGGCCCGCTCATCTTCACGCCGCTTTCTCCGCTCACTGCGGTCGGCTTTGCTGTCGCCGAAGACACCACTGGGTTCGGCCATTCCAACTCCGATTCAATCTTCAGATACATCTCTTCGACGTCCGGCGGAGGAGGATTATCGCTGCCATTCAGCCACGCCAGCATGCTGGGATGGCTCCGCAGCCGGTAGATCTGGTCCCGCAGCGACGAGGCCGCGATCTCGAAGTCCTCATTTTTCCAGCTTCCCCAGTGCTCCCAGAAATCGCAGCAGCACCATCCGGCCATCACCAGAATGCCCTGCTGGTCGGCCATCTCGAAGAACTGCTCGGTCTCGAGTTTGCCTTCCAGTCGCAGCGTGTTCAGTCCCATGTCGCTCACGTACCGGAACTCGTCGGCTAACCTCTCCGGCGTCTGGCGCATCATCATGTCGGGCGTCCAGCCGCCGCCGCGAATCAGCAGGTTTTTGCCATTGATCTTGAACAGGCGCTGGAAGCGGTCTTTCGACTGCTCGGCAACTTGCGAGGTGATTTCGCGAATGCCGAACTTTGTGTTCGAGACATCGGAGACTGCGCCCTCGCTCTTTTCACTCGCTTCGCCGTCGACCACCAACGAAAGATGCAGCTCATACAGATTCGGCGTTCCCATCTGCGCCGGCCACCACAGCCGCGGATTTCTCAAATTGAGCTGCGGATAACGATCCGGCGAAAACACCACGTCTTTCGATTCTTCCGGCGCCAACTCGACCGCTTGCGAAAACTCGATGTTTTCAATCCTGCCTTGCAGCGTGCCTTTCACCGGACGATCGCTGCCATTGTTCACCTGTGCAGTCACCGTCAAATGTGCAGCGCTGGAATTCGCATCGCCCGCCGCCCCATCCACCTTAGACAACACGGCTGGATACCGCAGCGCGACCGGTCCGCTGGCCTCTAAATACACATCGCGCCACAAACCCATGTTCTTGTCGGGCGGCGAGGGATTCCAGTCCACAAAAGTGATCGCCAAGCTCTTTTCAGTCGGCGCCCACACCTGGACCGCCAGCACATTTGTTCCCGGCGTTATGGCAGACGTAACGTTAAACTCGTAGGTTCTCCACGCTCCCGCCACCTTGTTGGAATTTGCAATCCGTTTTCCGTTCAGAAAAATATTGGCGCGGTAGTTGATGCCGCGGAAGTTGAGCCACACCGTCCTTCCCGCGAACTCGCGCGGCAACAAAAACTCCTTCCGGTACCACCACGAAACCGCATACGGACTGTCAGGAGGCATCGGAATATTGGAGAAATTGAAGCCGATGGGATAACTGACTCCCGGATATTGCCGCAGATTCATGCCATAAAAAGGATCCGGCAAAAGTCCATCCTTCATCTGCGCCGCTACGACCGTCGTCGGAACCTCGGCCCGAATCCAGTCCGTCGCGGAAAATGACGCGCTGGAGACTTGTTCTCCACTTGCTGCGACTTTCGTCGAAGACTGTAGCGCCCACCCTTCGCGCAAAGCAAAACTCGCGGCCGGAGCCGATTGCACGCCGGCTTGGGCAGTCGCCATCGCAAGCGAAACGAACGGGAGCAATAGATGAAGTAACATCCTCATGAAAGTGTCCTCGATGGAAAAGAGAAGAAAAATGTATCAGGAAAAGCAAAAAGCAAGAAGCCGCGGCGCCGTTTCGCCCGCAGGCACCATGCCTTTCATAACACTTTCATTAATTCGATTCAATAGCGGATTTGTCTCAGCTCCATTACCTCGGCAGCTCTAGTGGTTTGCAGTAGATGCGCATTCCGCCAAGCCTTAGAGCTTCCATGCGGATTCCCTTGACACTCCAAAAACGAATCGGCAATATCTAGCAATCTGCGGAAAAACTCTGATCCGCGCCGGTTTGGGGAAGGGCACGAGTTCCACTCGTGCCGTAAAATCCCCCCCCAACGGCGGCTTCCAGTCGCTGGGGGATGCTGCCCTGCGAAAAGACTTTTTCCGCAGCCTGCTAGACCGGATCCGGACGTTTGACGAAAAAACGTACGAACGCGATCTGAAAACATTGCCAGAAAACTCCGCCATGAGTTCAGAACGTCGAAGTCCTTGAAGCGCGCAGGTAAAATATTGTTCTGAGAGGCGATCATGCGAAGTTTTCTTTTTCTGTTCAGCGCGGTTCTCTTCAGCGTGTCTCTGGCGCTTTCCCAACCTCCTTCTTCCGGGTCGGTCTCTGCCTTCGACCAGCAGCTTATCGATCGGGAGAAAGAATTGCTGCAGGCGATCCAGAAAAAAGACGCCACCGCTGTCAATCGCGCCATCGTAGACGATTTCCGCGGCATCGGCGTCAACGGCGACTTCTACGACAAGGGCGAAGTGGTCGAGTCTGCCGAGCAGGGCGCGCCCAAGGATACTCGGGCCTATGATTTCGAAGTGGTTAAACTCAACGATGCCGCCGCTGTCGTCGCCTACAACCTGATTGTTCCAGGCGCAAGTCCGCGCTATCGCCATATGGCCGATACCTGGGCGAACATCGAGGGCCAGTGGAAGCTTAAGTTCCGGCAGATCACGCCCAACCTTTGGAGCGCAAACGATCTCGACTAATTCATGCTGCGCCACAAAATTGCCCCGCGCTGTGGTGAAGCTGAGACCCGGTGGGCACGCATCCCATCAGTTTCTCGGCGAAACGTGTTTCCGCGAAACTTGTCGTCCAACGATTCCACCTGCTACTCTCGCCTATCAACGAGCCAATGAAAATTAAAAAGTGGATCTCGCTCTCCTGCCTTGCTTGTCTGCCGCTGATTTCTCATGCTCAGGTCAACGACGCCGTGAGCGCGCTCAAAGTTTTGCCGGCGCCCAAAGAAGTTCGCTTCGCCGATGGCAAAATGGCGATCAAACCATCGACCACGATCCTCATCGGCAACCCCGAAGACCGCACGGCGGCCGAAACTCTGCAGAAAGAAATTCAGGATCGTACTGGCATGAAGCTGTCCATCGAAACGGCGACGGCTGCTCCGAAGACGGGCGGACACATTTCGCTGGGCCGCCTCACCGATCGCGGCTTACGCTCCTATCTGGAATCACTGGGAGTCAACGCCGGAGATGATCTTGGCGCGCAAGGCTATCTGATCCGCGCCGTCGATTCTGGAGTGCTCGTGGTCGCGAGCACCGCCCAAGGGCTGTTCTACGGTGCGCAGACCCTGCGCCAGTTGCTGCGCTCAGACGCCCCCGGGGCGAAAACGCTTTCAGTCCAGGCGCTGGTGATCCGCGACTGGCCTAGCATGGAATGGCGGGGTGTGAGCGATGACATCAGCCGCGGTCCCATCCCCACGCTTGACTATTTGAAGATGCAGATCCGCACCTTGGCCGAATATAAGATCAATCTCCTCGGGTTCAACATGGAACACGTCTTCGACTTCCAGACTCAACCGCTGGTGTCGCCCAGAAATGAGATCAGGGAAGATCCGAACCGGACACCCGCATTCACTCCCGCCGAAATCAAGGACCTTGTCGACTACGCCGCCAAGTATTACATCACCCTGCTGCCCGAGCAGCAGGCTTTTGGGCACCTACATCAATTTCTGAAATATGAAATCTATTCCGACCTGGCCGAGGCTCCTCACGGTCACGTCCTCACGCCCACGAATCCCAAGACCTATGATTTCATTCGCCAGATTTACGGTGAGGTCGTCCCGTTGTTTCCCGGCCCCTTCTTCCACATCGGCGCCGACGAAACCTTCGAACTTGGACTCGGTCAGACGAAGACTCTGGCTGCGCAGGAGGGCTTGGGCCGCGTCTATCTCGAACATCTTCAGAAGATCTTCGAGATCATGCGGCCTTACCACAAGCAACTCATGTTCTGGGGAGATATCGCGGTCAAGTATCCGGAACTGCTAACCATTCTTCCCAAAGACATGATCGCCGTCCCCTGGGAGTACGCCCCCAAGCCCAACTTCGAAGACATCATTACCCCCTACACCAACGCCGGCCTGCGCGTCATCGTTGCGCCCGGAGCAGGCAACTGGGGCGTGATCTGGCCTGATCTCGGAAGCGCCTTCGTGAACATCCGAAACTTTGTTCGCGACGGCCAGAAGCATCAGGCAATTGGTGTCCTCAACACCACCTGGAACGACGACGGGGAGTCGCTGCTCGACATGAGTTGGCCCGCTCTGATCTTTGGCGCAGCCGCCAGTTGGCAGCCCGGCGAGTCCAGCATCGACGATTTCAAGGCCAGTTACGACTGGGCCTTCTATCGCAACAACGACGCCGACCGGATCTTCGCCGGTGCGATCGAAAATCTCAACCGTGCTCACACGCTTCTTGCCGGAGTCAAGCTAGACGACGCCAGCCACGAGCTTTTCTGGTCCGACCCTTTCAGCGAAAGTGGCGCCAATATGGCCGCCAAAGCACTGCCTGTCACCCATGATCTGCGCCTCGGCGCTGAACGCGCCGCGCAATCGCTCCTGCTCAATCGCGCCAATGCGCATCTCCATCCCGAAACTCTCGACGATATGCAGCTGGCCGCCTGGCATCTCGATACCCTGGGCCTGAAGCTCCAGTTCACTTCCGAAATCAGCCACTTTTATTGGGACGCGTATATGAACCAGACCGACAAGGTTCATGTACAAGGCGACCTTGACGAGATAGTCGACATCAATGGGCGATTGGAAAGCCTGCGCGATTCGATTACCGCGATGCGTAAGATGTATGCGGAGGGCTGGGCGCGGGAGAACCATCCTTACTGGATCGAGAACGTTCTGGTTCGTTACGACAATCTTGCGTCGGAGGTGCAAGCGAAAATCGTCGCCGTGCAGGCCGCCCAACGCCAGTATTGGACCACCCGGACGCTGCCCCCTCCCGACCAGTTGGGATTTTTCTTGCCCTAATATTTTGAAACACGCAGGCCGATCACTCACCGCCAACCGCGGCAGTCTTATTCTCGAGAAAGGGTCTCCTGCCAGCGCAGTCCTAGCCGGCCGCAACCTCGGCGTTCATCGCCGCAAGCCCTGCTTCAAGCTCCCCGGCCTTCCGGTAGTCGTCGTCGTTCTCCGTGATGAACTCCACGCCGTAACAGTTGCCGTTGCGGTTGCGGACGAAACACCGGAACATCATTGGCTGATCGGAATAGGGCGGCGTGAATTCGACTCCGACCTGCGCGCCCACGGCCAAGTCGATCTCGGCCGTGACCGCTAATCCTCCCCCGCTGATATCGGTGCCTTGCCCTTCGCAACCCACGGTTCTGGTGGGTCCCTGTGTCGTCACGCGTACTCGAACCGGAAAATCCACGGCGAATCTCGGCGACCGCCGGATGGCCACAAAATCCAACGCACAATTCATCAATACCCTCCGCACTCTCAATGTTTACAAATATCTCGCAGCGAGTGCTGAGGCTTCTGTGATTTGAAAACATCGGAGTGCGAACGCCGGTAACAGAAAGCCTGTTACCTTCGCGAACTCTTCACCGGCAATGCCACGGGCAGCGCGCCATTGTGGAGAATGGCCGCTTTCTTCCCTCGCAAATTGCTACTCCAGCGTGACCGCCTTCACTAGGTTGCGCGGACGATCTACATCGAGCCCGCGTTTGACGGCTACATAATAGGCAAACAGCTGCAGAGGAACGATCTCAAGAATCGGCTGCAGCAGTTCCGGCGCCACCGGCAGAAAGATGGTGTGGTCGGCCACGCGCGGCACGGTTGTGTCCCCTTCCGTCGCCAGCGCGATCAGCGTCGCACCCTGCTTCTTGAATCCTTCCATGTTGCTGACATTCTTTTCGTAGCGCGTCACCGATCCAGCATCCTTGCGATCGCAAGTCGCGATCATGACCAGCGGCAGGCGGAAATCAATCATCGCATTCGGTCCGTGCTTGGCTTCTCCCGTCGGATACCCTTCGGCGTGGATGTAGGAAACTTCCTTCAGTTTGAGAGCTCCATCCATCGCCACCGGGTAGTGAATCGCGCGGCCGAGGAACATGAAATCATCCACCCGGTAGTAAAGCTCCGCGAGTTTCTCCACTTGATCGGCCCCTGCCAGAACCGCTTCCGTCTTCTGCGGCAGCGCGAGAAGTTCGCCGATGTAGTGCCGGGCCAGCCCCTTGGAAACTCGCTCTCTGATCCCGCCCAGGTACAGCGCGAAGAGAAACAAACACGCCATCTGTGCCGTGAATGCCTTCGTCGATGCGATGCTGATCTCCGGACCGGCGTGAGTGTAGAGAATGCCGTCGGCTTCGGTCGCAATCGTCGATCCCTCGACATTTGAAATGGCGATGGTGCGCGACCCCTTTTCCCGCGCCTCCCGCTGGGACGCCACCGTATCCGCGGTTTCTCCCGATTGCGTGATGAAAATGCTGAGTTCGTCCCGCCCAATCATCGGATTTCGGTATTCGAACTCGCTCGCGTAGTCCACGTCCGTCGGCACTGCAGCCAGTTCCTGCATCATGAACTGGCCCGCGATTCCCGCGTGACGGCTGGTTCCCGATGCCACGATGTGGATCCTCCGCAGCGTACGCAATTCTTCGCGCGCAATACGAATCTCATCCAGGCGAACCGCGCCCTCTTCCAGCGCGACGCGAGGCGCAATCGTTCGCCGCAAGGCTTCGGGCTGCTCAAAAATTTCGCGAATCAAATGATGGGGAAACTTACGAGTCTCAACCATTTCTCTCCTTAACCGTGTCTCGCGCTTGATTTCCGCCATGCCGTGGACGTCCCTGAAATCTTACTCCGGTTTCTCTCCCGCTCCAGTTCCGTGAGGATTCACGAGCTCATAAGCGTATCGCGGATCTCGCCCATGCCCTCCCTCCCCGGCGCGGCGCTTTTGCGCGTCTCAACAATCGCAAAATAATAACTCAGAGGCCGCGAACTCCTGCCGCATGCTTGACACTGGTTTCTTCGTCCTGTACTGTCCGCCAGCAAGAGCTTGAACTCAAGGAAACCATGGAATCTTCCGATTCGAAGCCGGCGCGAGGCGCAGTCTCGCCGAAATCCCGCCGAGCGCTAACCTCCGAGCCCTCCCGCAAACGGTCTCCGTCGGCCGCCGTGACGATTCGCGATGTGGCCGAGCGCAGCGGATTTTCCTCTGCCACCGTTTCCATCGTTCTCAACAGCGCCCCCCTGGCACGCTACATTCCTGACATCACCAAAGCGCGTATCCAGCGGGCGGCGTCGCTTCTCGGCTACCGTCCCAACCTCTTTGCGCGCTCCCTTCGCGGCCGTCGCAGCCAAGCGGTCGGGGTCATGGTTTTCGACATGACCGATCCGTACTGCACCCTGGTGCTTCGCGGCATCGAAAACACGCTTTACCAGTCTTCGTTCCTTCCCATTCTCACCGACGTTCACAACGAGCGCAGCCGCTTCGAGCATTATCTCGAAATGCTGCTCGACCGGCGCATCGAGGGGCTCGTCGTTCTGGCCAACTGGTTGTTCGTCGACATCAACGTGCTCGCCGATTTGGAGAAAAATAACATTCCGACGGCAATCGTCGGCCGGGAGCTGAAAAACGACAAAATCAGTTCTGTGATTGTTGACAATCATTTGGGCGCGAAGGCCGCTCTCGAACACCTGTATTCGCTCGGTCATCGCAAGATTGCTTTTATTCGCGGCCCGCGCCAGCTGTCCGATACCGGACCGCGTTGGCGAGGCGTGCGGCTCCTGGCCCGCGAGCGTGGCCTCGAACTGGATTCGCGGCTCATTGTCGATCTGCCTGAGTCCAGGGATCCGTTCTCCAGCTTCGAGCAGGGATACAAATTGACCGAAGAATTGCTCCATCGCCGCCGTCCCTTCACCGCCCTGATGGCATTCGACGACATGACGGCTTTCGGCGCCATTCGAGCCCTCGCCAAGGCGGGCATCCGCGTTCCCGAGCAATGCTCGGTGGTTGGTTTTGACGACGTTTCGCCGGCCGCCATTTATTCTCCCGCGCTGACCACCATACGCCAGCCCATGGAGGTCATGGGATCGGCCGCTGCCAGCATTGTGCTCGAAGCCATCAACGCCACTCTGGAAAACAAATCCGTCCGCACCATTCACCACCGCATCGTTCCTGAGCTGATCGTGCGGGAGTCCACGCGAAGCGCAAAGTAGCCGCGGATGAGCGCAAAGGCACTATTTTCCCTCTTGACACCGGACGAAGCCTGACCGACTATTGATACGATTTAATAAAGGAATTTCACGACATTGTGGTAGGCGGTGAGGGGTCGGCCATCGTTGAGCGCGGGGTGCTCAGCAGCACCGGAAGTTGGGCCGATCGCGTTGCGAGTTTGCATCAGGAGGCGGTATATGAGCGGCAGAAATCCAAGTGTCACAACGGCGCGCAATCTTGTTCTTGTTGTCGTCTTCTTCCTTTGCGCGAGTTCTCTGGCCCTTGCCCAGGCCGGCCGCGGCAGCATCAGCGGTCTGGTCACCGATCCTTCAGGAGCGATCGTCAATGGCGCCAGCGTCACCGCTCTCGACCACGCCACGGGTGTCGCTCTTCACACCGTGACCAGCGAGGCGGGCTTGTACAGCTTCATCTCACTCAACCCAGGCATCTATGTGGTCACAGCCAATCAGAAGGGCTTTGAAAGCGTTGCCAAGAGCAACGTGTCGGTGACCGTGGATCAAGTCACCACCGTGAATATCGCTCTGCAAGTCGGAAGCGTGACCGAGACCGTTACCGTGTCCGAAACCTCCTCGCTGGTGGATACCAGCAACTCGACCGTTGGCCAGTTGATTGACTCTGCCGCCATCGATCGCGTCCCCCTCCTCACCCGCAATGTCTTTGATTTGGTCCAACTGAGCGCCGGCGTAACTCCAGCCAATGGAGCGCCGAACTCTTCGACTTCGCAGGCGATCATCAACATCTCGAGCGGGCGCCCCGGAATCGACGTCTCGTCTTACACCATCAACGGCGCGATCCAGGGATCGGTCTACTACATGCTCGACGGCAGCCCGCTGGGCGTTGCTGAGCAGAACATCGCCGCCATCCTCCCCGCAATGGAGATTCCCGAGGATGGCGTCGAAGAGTTTCGCGTTGAAACCCAGAACACTCCGGCCTCCTACCAAAGCGGCGCAGCGGGCGTGATTAGTCTGGCCAGCAAGTCCGGCACCGACCAGTTTCATGGCGATGCCTTCGTCGTGCTGCGCCCCGATATTCTCGCCGCCAACGAATATTTCAACAAGCAAGACCAGTTGCTAGCCTCAATGCCCAACCAACCTCAGGCTTTTCATCGCTACCAGGAGGGCGGAGCCATCGGCGGCCCCATCGTGCACAATAAGCTTTTCTTTTTTGCCGACTACGAAGCTACGCAAGAAAAACTCTTCGATAATTCTTCCCAGTTTACGGTTCCCACCACCGCGGAACGCAACGGCGATTTTTCCAACGACAGTTACACCATCTATAATCCGCTGGCTCCCGACAATCCCGACGGCACCCGGCAACCGTTTCCTGGCAACGTCCTCACCAACTACCCCGGCCTCACTCTCAACCCGACGGCCGTGGCATTTCTTTCGCATTTCCCCAAGTGCAACTTTCCCAGTCCCGCGACTTGCGATTCCGACACAGGCAACCACCTGAACAACTTTCAGCTTCCGGGTCTGGATCCCATCACCGCGCAGCGATTCGACATTCGCATGGATTTCTATAAGAGCGAAAAGCAGCGCCTCTTTGCGCGCTTCTCCTTTGCCCGGCAATCTCAAGCCGGGGTCAATGCCTTCAACAACGATTGGGATGCGTACTATGCCCAGAACGTCACCAACGCTCGAAATTTCATTGTTGGGGACGACTACACCATCAATCCCACTACCGTCTTGCAACTCCGCTACTCCTTTACGCGCCACTATGAAGCGCAGGGTGGCGATCCTCAACAGAATGGCTTTGACATCACCTCCCTCGGATTTCCCTCGTCGCTGGCGGCGGACGAGGTCTACAAGATCCTTCCCATTGTCTTCTTCGATGACTTGGTTTCGCCGAACGGCAACACCGATGGCATCGGCGGCACCGCCAACTACAACACTTTCCTCTATGCCAGCGAGAACCACGACGCCACCGCGACCCTGACCAAAGTGATGGGCAAGCACGAACTCAGCTTTGGCGCGGAATATATGAAAAGGTTTTTGAACGTGGGCCAGCCCCCCGCGCCCTCTGGTTGGTACTATTTCGACCTTTCCGCAACCGACCAGCAAACCTCGCCCGCGTCAGGAACGCCCGTCGGCGGCAGCGACTTCGCTTCGTTCCTGCTCGGCCAGGGAAATTCCGCAATCGAATCCGTGGATTTCACACAGGATCTTTTCTCAGCCGTCGCCAGTCCCTATTACGCAGCGTTTTTCGAAGACACTTATCACCTTCGCCCGAATCTCACCCTCACGGCTGGGCTTCGCTGGGATGTCTTCGGCGGAAAGACCGAGCGCCATAACCGTCTGGAGTACTTCGATCCCACAGCCGTGGGTACGTATCCCGGCACCAGTCAAACGTTCACGGGCGGGGAAGTCTTCGTCGGTAGCGGCCACCGCTCCCCCTTCGCCACCAATCTCACGAACTTTGCTCCGCGCCTTGGCTTCTCATGGCAGCCAGAGAAGCACTTGGTCGTTCGCGGAGGCGCCGGCTTCTACTATGGTCCCAGCGCCCAGATGGTCAGCGGTTCCCTTGAGAACAGCGATGGCTACTCCACGAGCAATAACTGGAACGCCACTTGTACGCAACTCGATGGCAACACCGTCATCAACAACGGCTCCTGCGTGCCTGCGGGAGCGTCGAGTGTCACCGCACCCTATTCGCTGAGCAATCCCTTCCCAACCGGTCTTGTTCCACCCTCCCAATTGCAGCCCAGCGGCGTGCTGACGGGCCTTGGCTCAGACCTGAACACCATGCTGCACTCGCAGCCTACGCCTCTCACGTACAACTTCAACTTCGGAGTGGAATACGAATTTCCACACGAGATCGTTTTCAGCGCCGCCTACGTGGGCAGTAGAGGACTCTTCCTTCCGTTTGGTTCCGTCGACTTGAACCAGCTCACCCTGAGCCAGATCAACCAACTCGGCACTGCTGGCGCGAGTGTTGCGCAGTTTATCGCGGCCGAGCCCTACCCCCAGTTCAACACGGGCAGTATCAGCGAGACCTATCAAACCAACGGCGTCATCGTGCATGGCTATCCCGCCGGGGATTCCGAGTACAGTTCGCTGCAGACCAAGGTCCAGAAGCGGCTGACCCATCACTTCACTACCTTGGCTTCTTTTACCTGGGCTAAGCTCATGACCGACGACGGCAATCCTCCTCTTAGCTTCGTTGGCTTTCACAACGGCGGAGCGCAGGACTGGAGGAACCTTTCCTACGAGCATTCCGTCAGCCCGCAGGACGTGAAGTATCAATTCACATGGCAGGCCTCCTACGATCTGCCTGTCGGCAGGGGCCGGGCGCTGGATCTGAGCGGAGTTTCCAATGCCATCCTGGGTGACTGGACGGCCGACGGCATTTTCTATTTAAGCACCGGCGTCCCGATCGATTCGCCAAACGTCGGAAACGATGTCTACCTCTACCAGCGGGCGGATGTCACCTGCGATCCCAGCAAAGGCGCCCCCCATACCGCAGCGCAGTGGTTTACCCCGAACTGCTTCGCATTGCCCGGAACAGAAAACGGCGGCCCCTATAACCCGTACATTCCGGGAACTGCCCCTGCCTATCTCGATCACGTCCGTACCATGGGGGCGAACAATCTGGATCTCACGCTCTCGAAAATCGTTAAACTTGGCGAAAAGCGGGATCTCCGCTTCAATATTTCTTCCTACAATGTCGCCAACCGGGCGCAGTTTTCCGCTCCCAGCGTTCCCGCGAACAGCAGCGGCGGATGGGCGCCGGGGAATGGATTCGGCCAGATCTCGACGACTTCCAATACCCCGCGTCAATTCCAGTTTGGCGCGCGATTTACGTTTTGAAGGGCCGGGGTGCCGCGCGAAAATGACTCGGGAAAGAACTGCCTTCTGTGAGTTGATTCGGTCTTCGCAAAAATCGTTTTAATATAACGTTTTTGTATTGACAACCAAACTTTTGCATTTAAAATGCAATCTAATTGCGTGGAACTGCGGCGGGGTAGCCCCATTTGCCACCTCGCGAGCCACCAACAGTCCTCCCCCAAAGCCCGTTATCTCCGCAGGATAACGGGGTTTTGCGCGGCCCGAGCGCGTGTGTGCGCGTTCCGCCATCAATGATCTGCGCCAACTCCTCCCTCACTACCGCGTTGCCGGTCCTTCGTCCTATAATTCGCTGCGATCCATCCAGACAATAAGCTGACCGTCTGAGGAGGTTCTTTTGATTTCACTTCGTTCGTCTCTTGCGTATCTCGCCATCGCCGTTATCGGCATCGCCCCGCTCGCGTTTGCTCAGTCTCCGCAGACTCAGGTTCCTGAAACATCCCTTCTCGCGGGCTTCTCGTCTCAATCCTCCAACGCCGAGCGCAATTGGGAGAAGAAACTCCAGGCCGGAATCCTCGCCGACAACCTGCGTCAGAACATGCAGCGTTTGAGCGCCCGTCCGCACCATGTCGGCTCTCCTTACGACAAAGAAAATGGCGATTGGATCCTCTCCAAATTCAAAGAATGGGGATTTGACGCCCACATCGAGACGTTCAACGTTCTTTTCCCGACGCCCAAAGAACGCGTCGTCGAAATGATCGAGCCCACCCAATTCCGCGCCAAGCTGCAGGAGCCCGCGGTCCCCGGCGATCCAACCTCCGACCAGGTCGCCGAGCAATTGCCAACCTATAACGCCTACTCCATCGATGGAGATGTCACCGCTCCGCTCGTGTACGTGAACTACGGCAACCGCGAAGACTACGAACAACTCGACCGGCTCGGAATCTCTGTCAAGGGCGCGATCGTCATCGCCCGCTACGGCGAAGGCTGGCGCGGGATCAAGCCCAAAGTCGGAGCCGAACACGGCGCCATCGGCTGCATCATTTATTCCGATCCCAAAGACGATGGCTTTTTCAATGGTGACGATTATCCCAAAGGTGGATGGCGTCCCCGCGAAGGCGTGCAACGCGGCAGCGTCATGGATACCGATTATCCCGGCGATCCTCTAACTCCCGGAGTTGGCGCTACCGCCGACGCCAAGCGCCTCGACATCAAAGATGCGAAGACCATCACAAAGATTCCCGTACTGCCGATTTCCTGGGGCGATGCTCTGCCGCTGCTTTCCGCGCTCCAGGGCCCCGTTGCTCCCGAGGCATGGCGCGGAGCTTTGCCCATCACCTATCGTGTCGGTCCCGGTCCCGCTAAAGTTCACCTCAAAGTGGCTTCGAATTGGGACTTGAAGCCCGTGAACGATGTGATCGCCACTCTGCGCGGCTCCGATGCGCCCGGCGAATGGGTTCTCCGAGGCAATCACTACGACGCCTGGGTCAATGGCGCCGACGATCCAATCTCGGGAATGGTCGCCGTTCTCGAAGAAGCCCGTGTGCTCGGCGATCTCCATAAACAAGGATGGAATCCTAGGCGCACCATCGTTTTTTGCGCCTGGGACGGCGAAGAGCCCGGCTTGCTGGGCTCAACCGAGTGGGTCGAAACCCATCTGGATGAACTGCAGCAGCGCGCCGTCGCGTATATCAATTCCGATAGCAACGGCCGAGGCTTTCTCTACGCCGGAGGCTCGCACGACCTCCAGCACTTCATTAACGACGTGGCGCATGACATTCAAGACCCGGAGAAACATATTTCCGTCCAGCAACGCGCGCGTCTGCAGCGTATTGCCCGCGCGCACAACGCCGACGATCGGGCCGAGATCAGAAAAAGTAACGATGTGAAAATCAACGCGCTCGGCGATGGTTCCGACTACGCTCCGTTCATCGATCATGCCGGAATTTCCGCCCTGAACATCGGTTACGGCGGCGAAAGTGACGCGGATTCCTACCATTCGATCTACGACGACTTCGCCTGGTACACCAAGTTCGTGGATACCGATTTTTCTTACGGCCGCGCCCTCGCGCAAACTGGCGGAACCGCCATCATGCGGCTCGCCGACGCCGACCTTATTCCTTATGAATACAACGCCGAAGCCGACACCATCGGACAGTATGTAAAGGACCTGGAGAAGCTGCTCAAAGACAAGCAGGAGGAGATTACCGAGCGCAATCTCCAACTGAAGGAAGGCGTGTTCACGGCGACGGCCGATCCGAGGCGAACCTATGTGCCTCCTCCCACCAAGGCCATTCCACCGTTCATGAATTTTGCGCCGCTGAAAAACGGCGTTGAGGCGATCAAGAAGAGCGCCGAACGTTATCAGTCCGCGTTCGCCCGGTTGCAGTCCGCCGCCGGAACCACCTTGCCGCCCCAGACCGCGGCTGCTCTTAACGCGGAGCTGATTCAAATTCAGCGAGCGTTTCTAACCGTGAAAGGCTTGCCCGAGCGCCCATGGTTCAAGCACCAGGTTTACGCTCCCGGCGCTTACACCGGTTACGGCGCCAAGCCGATTGCGGCCGTTCGTGAATACATGGACCAGGAAAAATGGCAGGAAGCCGAAGCTCAGGTTCCCGCCGTCGGCCAGGTTCTGGAAAACGTGGCGACCGCCATTGGCATAGCTGCCGACACTCTCGAAAAAGCCGTGCCGCAAGCCAAATAAAAAAGAGCCGGAGCAACGCGCCTCGGCTCTGTGTGGCTCAAATCGTCTAAATGCTCTAGAAATACAACCGCAGGCCAAACTGCATCCGGCGGTACGTACTCAGCGGCTGGCTATAAACACCCAGTAGCGGACTTGCCGTGGCGGAGTCGAGTCCGTTGGGGCTGGTATCAAAACGCACCGAGTTCGTAAGGTTATACGCCTCCGCCGCAAACTTCAGCCCCACACGCTCGCCGAATTTCCAGTCCTTACTAACTGAGGCGTCAATGTCAAAGTAGCCATCTCCGCGGAAGTTATTGCGCTCGCCCGCTTCACCGGCGTAAGGCAGGCGAATAGGGTTACCGTAGTAAATCCCGGCGTTGATTGCGCTGGAGACGGTGGGATCGAAAACGCGAGGAACTCCTCCCGCTATTTCCCTGTGGGTCGTGAGAGGTTGGACCTCAATTCCAAAACCCGGGTTGTTGTAGTTGGTCGGATACGCAGGCGATTCGAGGGTAAACGGAAGTCCGCTGGTCCAGCGCATCAGACCGGACACCTGCCATCCGCCAAGTACGGCATCGACCATGGAGTTCGAGCTGCCGAGCCAGGTTTTGCCATGGCCAACGGGAAGCGCGTACACCGCATCTCCGGTGAACTGGCTGCGCAGGTCGAAATCGGACGGAGCCCTGTTGAGCTTCGGGTTCCAAGTGTTTTGAATGGCGAAGTTCGTATAGGCGTTATCCAGGCTGGTCTCAAACTGGTTGGCGCGTTCCGCCTCGGAGCCGATGTCGATGGACTTGGCAAACGTATATCCCAAGTCGACCGTCAATCCATGCGAGGTTGGATGCCGCAGCGTGGCCTGCAGCGCGTGATAGGAGCTATTGCCGATCGTGTCCAAAGCGTAGAGCGACGAGAACTGGCTGCTCCAGTACCGAGGTGACGCTGCGCCCCCTGTAGTGCCCGGACTACCCGGAAAAATACCGAACACGTCCAGAATGGCGAGTGCCAGGGTTTCCCCGTTGGTATAGCGTTCGGGAGCCCAAGCGTTGTTGAAGATCGCCTGCGTCGCGCTCTCTCCTGGGTAGTCGGCATTCTGCATGTATGGGAACATATGCTCGAAATACGGGATTGCCGGAACGTTGTTGTTGATTTTCTGAGTGTTCCCCGCAAAAATTCCGTATTGTTCCGTGCCGAATTGGGCTGCATCGACTGCCTGAGAGAGAATCCGCGCCGCCCCGAAGTAGTCGCCGGCACCCTGTGTGTCGACCAGGTCAGTCGGCTCCGCCAGATCGAGTTGCTGCAGAAGGTGATGGCCGAAGCGGCCGATATATGCCTGCTCAAATACGAAACCGTGCGACAGTTTGCGCTGGTACGAAACATTTACCGCTTCCGCGTAGGGTGTCTTCAGGTGGTTGTCAATTCCCCAATCGATGCCAAAGCCGTTTACGGGCGGTTGGTAAGGGAAAGTTTGGTTGGTTAACGGCGGCGGCAAGGGAAAGTCTGGAATCGCATTCGGAGCCGTGAACCGCGGTGAATTTTCAAACCCGTAATAATCTGCCTCGTTCGCGAGACCCGCGCCAACACCGTAGGAGCCATTCTTGTCGAACGATTCGACGAGCGCTTCACCGTAGTGGTCATAATAGAGACCGAAGCTGGCGCGAATGGAAGTATTGGCGTCGGGCGCCCAGACCACTCCAAACCGCGGAGCAAAATTGCGTTTCTGCTTGGGAAAATAGCCCGGCAGTCCGTTGGCTTTGCCGGAGGGCGTCAAAGAAATCAAAGGCTCATACACCTGTCCCTGCTGTGCAGCCGACTCCCGCTCCTTGTACCACTGGTCCGTGCTGATCGTGGGCGAGACCTGCTGTCCGTGCACTTCATAAGGCGTCTGCAGGATGGTATGACGTAACCCGAGCGTAAGGGTCAAGTTGTTTCGGACGTGCCAGGTGTCCTGGATGAAGTATTCGAACTCATTGGCGTGGAAATTGCGAGTAATAAACGCCCCTTCCGGCAGCGCGACGCCGGCCGTTGGGCTCGTGATTTTATAGTTGTAAACCTGGAACGCTTCAGGAATGATTCCCATCAACTCCGCGTACGCGTACTGCCAGGCGAAGGCAAAACCTCCATTCAAGACGCCGTCGGGGTTCGGCAAATCAGATTGGTTGGCATACAGCGGATTGGTCTCGGCCCCGTTGAAGGAATTGGCATCCGTGCCGTGTTGGTTGCTCACACCGCGCCAGTTGCCACCCACCTGAAAAGTATGTACGCCCCGGTTCCACGAAACCGTATCGGTGATATTGTTCACGGGCACATGCAGGTAGCTGTTGCGCGTCTGGGCCGTGGGCTGCTGCAGCCCATCGACATCGACGTATTCGCCGACGCCCACTCCAGAAATCTGATAGCCCTGCCGCACATAGCCATAGCGCAAATCGTTCACCACGTGAGGAGTCGCGATCCAGGTGTAACCGGCCGATATGCCTTTCGTATTGTCATCGGTAAAGCTCGCGGGCGGCTGGCCGGGCAGGTTTTGATCCCCGCCGGAGGTGTCTTTCTGCAGGTTGCCGCGAACAAAAAAATGGCTCTTGCTGTTGAGGTTGTAATCCAGCTTCACGATGCTCGTGTTTTGCGTAAGCGGCGCCGGCGAGGTAAAGAAAAACGATCCGCTATTGAGTCCGTCACCCAGCAGGGAACCGGTGGCCAGCGGCACTTTGGAGTAGTACGACAGTATCGCGGCGTTCGCGCCAGGTCCGTTCGGGCAGACCGGAGCGCCCTGGAAGGTTTGCGTCGTGCACGCCTGATCCAATGTTGCCACTTGGGCAGCCGTCAGCAGGTGGTTGTTGCCACCCGGGTCCGTGTATTGCAGTTCTCCCTGCATAAAGCTGGCCGTGGGCACGGTCGCCCCGACGATGTCGTCAATCGCTTGCCGCTTCCCCTCGTAATTGAAAAAGAAGAAGAGCTTATCCTTCCTAATGGGTCCGCCGAAACTGCCGCCAAATACGTTCTGGACGTACTTCTGCGGAACGTTCGGTTCACCCGATTCGATCTCCTGGGACTTGTAAAAAAAGGAATTCGCCACCGTGTTCGTCGGCCGGTAATATTCGTAAAGCGCTCCATGCCAACTGTTGGTTCCGCTCTTGGTTACGAGGTTGATCTGGGCTCCCGACGATCGGCCCGACGCCGCTGTCGAGTTCGACGTAATGACGCGAAACTCTTCGGTCGAATCAAGCGTCGAGCGCAGCGTGCCAACAAACGATTGCCCCGGAACCGGGACCTGAATGTTGTCGTCCAACCCGTCGAGCGTGATGTTGCCCTGATCCGAACGTCCGCCAGCGACCGCCCCCTGCCGACTGTCGGAGATCTCCGTACCGAGATACACAACGCCCGGCTGCAGCGTGAGCAGAGACACCGGATCGCGCCCTTCCATAGGCAGAGCCTGCACTGTCTCATTGCCAACGGCGTTGCCCATCGTGGCGTCGGTCAGGTTGAGGGCGTCTGCGGTGGCGCTAACGTCCACGGTCACACCCTCAGCCTTCACGCTCAAAGTAAAATCGATCGTGGCTGGCTGATCCACCAGCAGTTCCGCGGTGCGGGTTTGCGTGGCGAAATTGCTGTACGAAAGCGTGATCAGATAACGGGCCGGAGTGACCACCGGAAACACGTAAAAACCCGAACCGTTCGTGACCGCGTGGTAGCTCGTGCCCGTATTCTGATCCGAGAGCGTGACAGATGCTCCCTGCACAAAAGCGCCGCTGGAATCTTTGACCACGCCACGAAGTGATGTTGTGGATACCTGCGCAACCGCGCCTGTGGTCGCAATGAAGAGCATGCAACAGACTGTCCAAGCCCACACTGATCTTTTCATTGATCCTCCTCCGAGTACGGTTACGAGGGAATGCCCACGAGCATGGATGGCGGGAAATCCCGTCTCAAGAAATACACATGTCATAAATGACACATATCCTATCCGACATTGAACCGCGGGTAACAACAAAATTTTTGATTCCGCTGCATCGGGACGAAACGCGTCGCGCGGGTTGCGGCCGGAATCGCGCAGCGGGTTGCTGCGCGCCGTCTTGTTTGGTTGGATCCGCCAGAAATCTTTCCGTCAGGAACTTTCCGCGGATGTCTCTGCTTCTGGGCTCTGCCGTATTTTCAGCGGCTTCCATTGCCGGGAGAAATCACTCGACCATATTCTGAGGCGCGGCTCAGACGGTCGAACATCCGCCATGCGGCCAGCGAAATCTTGCTGATCGCCTGCTCCCCCTCGCGCTCATTGCCTAAGAACGCCGTCATGACGCAGATGATGTATGGGCGGCCTTCGACGAAAACAATGCCCGAATCGTTGCGCACAGCCTCCAGCGCGCCCGGCTTGTTCGCCACCTTGACGTCGGGCGGCAAGTCTCGCGGAATCCACGAGTCTTTTCCCGTGCTCAGCACCTTGAAGAAATCAGCGGAGGATTGCGGGTTCAGTACCTTGCCCCGATAGATCGCCTCCAGCAGCATCATCATTTCGCGCGGCGACGAAATATTCTCCCGCCCTTGCTTCGCCGCGTTCAGATCCATCATCTTGCGGCGCAGCCTGGTGTGTGCCAACCCCAGCGATTCAAGCATGGAGTTCACATTCTCCATGCCCACGCGATCGATCAGCACATTGGTCGCCGAGTTGTCGCTGACCGCAACCATCATTGTCGCCAGATCGCGCAGCGTGATTCGCGTCACTCCCGGAGTCAGGCCGCCCATGATGTCGCTGTCCGGAACCACGTCCGACGATTGCACCGTATAAAGATCGGTCAATTTCAGCTTGCCTTGCTGCGCCTGAAGATAGAGTTCCGCCAGCACCGCAATTTTGATCGAACTGGCCTGGGCAAAAACCTCATCGGGACGGATAAAAATCTGCTCCCCGCTCGTCAGGTCTTCGATGGCAACGCCCATCACGCCGTCAAGGTGCGCATCAACCTCGTGAATCGATGCCTCAAGCTTCTGCCACAGGGCTCGTTGATTCTCGGCCTGGGATTTTTCCGGAGCCGGCGCCGTCTGGGCGCCGGCTGCAGCCAGCAACAAAATGACACAGATGTATGGTTTCAAAAGGTCCGCCTCCTGCAGGCAAAAGAAAGGAACGCAACGAATCGAGCAGCGGTTTCAAAGCCTGCTCCAGAAATCTCAACGATTTTAGTCTATGCCAGGCTGACCTTCGCTGAGCAGGGCTGCTCGATGCGGCAGGGCCGGGGGGAGTAATGCGGTGAGTCCGTGCTTTCTCAGACCAGATAATATTGCGCTTCTCTGTCAGCCGCGGCGGTTCCGTTTTGCCAGCAATGCGGACAGGCATTGTCCTGCAGAAGTTCGTGCACATGACGAACCGCTCTAAGCGTTGCCGAAAAATTTTCCTCTTCTTCGCGAAACAGCCGGTCCGCAGGCAACCAGTCGCCGAAATGCAGATTGGCCGCTGCCTTCGCAAAGTCCGGCCGCACGCCGCACAGAAACACTGTCGTCCCTTGCTTCTCCATTTCATGGAGAAAGTGTTCGAAGCGCTCCAGTGCAACCATATCTGGGTTTCGCGTGCGCTTGATCCGCAAAATGATGAATTGGATGTTCTCCTCGCGCACGCGTCGCTTGAGTTCTTCAAAACAGCGGTCCAGTTCCGGCGCCGCTCCAAAAAAGAGTTCGCCTTCCAGGTCATAGAGCAGCATCGCAAGGCAGGCCGGATCATCCGCGAGTCGCTCCCGTACCACCCGCTCGTTGCTCACGACCAGTTCGCTCCAGCGCAGCAATGCGGCCCGCGGAACGAACAACAGGAACGAAAGAGCGACGCCGATCAGAATGGAGAACTCGACGCTGATGAACACCGCCGAGAAAGCGGTGACCAGAACCAGGCTCGCGTCGAACCGCGAAGCTCGCACAGCATAGCTGAGCCGCTTCCAGTCGATCAACCGGACCGCCGTCACCAGCAGCAATCCGGCCAGAGCCGCCTTCGGAATGTAGCGCGCGTACGGTGCCAGCATCAGAACAACCACCGCGACCGTTCCTGCCGCGAACACGCCCGAAACCCGGCTCACCGCCCCTGACTGAAAATTAATCGCCGACCTCGTCAGCGAGCCCGAACCCGGCAGGCATTGGAAAAATCCGCCGGTGAGATTCGCCAATCCCTCGGCCAGACACTGCCGGTTGTAATCGAGCGCCTGGCGTGTCGTGTTAGCGATCGATTTCGCAATCGCCAGCGCTTCCAGAAGTCCGAGAAAGGCGATAGCCAATGCGCTTCCCGAAAGTTCCTTAATCCACCACATTTGGATCCGCGGAACATGCGGCAGAGGCACGCTGCGCGGCACGCTTCCCACGACCGCAATCACCGTCGTACCCCCTGCGCCCGGTTGCGACCATCCGAACGCGGCGGCCACAACCGCCGCAACGATCAATGCCAGTAGCATGTCAAACTGCGGAAGATGATATTTGCGCGCCACTTTTCGCAGCACGATAACCAGAACAATCGTTCCCACTCCGATGCCAAGCGCTCGCGGATTAATCGCGCCGCCGCTCAGCGTCAGCCAGATCCGGTACAGCACATGCTGCTGCCCCGTGCCGCGGTCCCGCAGTCCGGTCAGGTTCCCAAGCTGCGTGAGTCCCACAAGTGTGCCTGCGCCCGCCATGAAGCCGATCACCACCGACTCTGAGATATATCGCGTCAGGTCTCCCAGTTTGAAGACTGCGATCAGAATCTGGATACACCCGATCATGATCCCCAGCAGAAACATCGCCTGGTACGCCTCGAGTCGAGCGTCAGCATTGAAGAAACCGAGAGCGCTGAAGACCACCAGCGAAATGGCGTTCGTCGGCCCGTTAATCAGGTGCGACGACGAACCGAAGATGGAGGCCACCAGGGTCACCACGATCGCCGAATAAAGCCCGAAGCGCGGGTCGACTCCCGCGATCAGTGCATACGCCATGGCTTGCGGCAACGAGATCGCCGCCACCGTCACCCCGGCCAGTAAATCGTTGCGCGTGTCTTTCCAGGAGTAGTTGAGCTTCATTCCAGTTCACCTCACCGCCACTGCCACCCTGCCTCCGTTGCCGGGGTTGCACGGATCGCAGGAGTTCCGCACGTACGTTCAGGGGAGGAAATTCATTGCGTGGTAATCGAGAAGTTTGCCAGCCGCGGTCGCGTTGCTTGCCTGAACGGATGGCTGTGGATCCGCTCTATTCTGTCAAGGTACTATAAAGTCCAGTAAAAGACTAGACATAATTTCGGAGCCTGCAGGCGAGAGATCGGCCTTGAGGAAAACCGCCGTTTTCCGATCGCCAGGAAGGTGAAAAGCTTTGCGCATTGCCGCCGCCCGCTCCTGCCGGGGATTGCGCCTAACTGCCGCGCTCCACGCCACTTGGCGGAACCCATCCCCGCGGCAGGCCAATTGCATTCTTGACTAATGTAATAGACTTACTGCTTACTATCTATCGTCTGGAGAGGTGATCATCGTGTACTTCGAACAGTTCCACCTGGGTTGTCTGGCTCTCGATTCCTACATGCTGGCGTCGGAAGGGGAAGCGATCGTCGTCGATCCCCAGCGCGATGTCGACATTTACCTGAAAGCTGCCGAGCAGCACGGCGTGAAAATCAAACATATTTTCGAGACTCACCTGCACGCCGACTTCGTTTCTGGCCACAAGGAACTCGCTCAACGCACCGGGGCGAAAATCTATATCGGGCCAAACGGAGGAGCCCGGGTTTCTCACGTCGAGGTTCACGATGGCTTCGAAGTGCGCGCCGGAAAAATTCGAGTCAGCGTGCTCGAAACTCCGGGCCACACGCCGGAGAGCATCTGCCTGGTTGTCACCGATGAAGAGAAGTCTCCTGCTCCCTGGGCCATTCTGACCGGCGACACGCTGTTCCTTGGCGATGTCGGGCGTCCCGACCTCTCTGGAACCCACACTCCTGTCGTGCTGGCAGGCATGCTCTTTGACAGCCTGCATAACAAGGTGCTCAAACTCGCCGACGATGTCATCGTTTATCCCGGACACGGAGCCGGTTCGCTGTGCGGCAAAAACATGCGCGCCGAGCGCTCTTCAACCATCCGCACCGAGCGGCTTACCAACTACGCGCTGAAGATTGAGAGCCGGGAAGAATTCATCCGGCAGCTCACCACCAACTTGCCGCCCCGTCCTGAATACTTTCCGCAGGATGCTGCGATCAATCGCGTGGGTGCTCCGGCGCTTTCCGAGTTGCCCAGACTGGAATCGATTTCCGCGCAGGAATTGCAGTCGCTGCTCGCGCAAGGCGTGTTCGCGTTGGATGTCCGTCCGGCCGATGATTTCGCCGCCGGGCACGTCCCCGGTTCGGTCGGTATTCCGCTCTCCGGAGACTTCGCTTTCTGGGCCGGAAGTCTCCTTGGCCTGTCCTCGCAGCCCGTGCTGATTGCGGCATCGGAAGAACAGTTGTCCGAAGCGCGCATCCGGCTCTCCAGGGTCGGAATTGACGATGCCCGCGGCTATCTGCAAGATGGCATCGCAGGCTGGACCGCCGCCGGGTTGGAGTTGGCCGAACTCGAACAGATCAATCCGCGGCTCCTCAATGAATTCTTAAGCAAGAATAAGGTGCAGGTGCTGGATGTCCGCCGCAAGCCGGAATGGGAGGCGGGCCACATCGAAGCCGCCAACTGGCTGGCGCTGGATGACTTCAAAGCCTCCGACCTTAAACTGGCGCTTCCGGCGCTCGATCGCAAATCGCCGGTCGCGATCATTTGCAAGAGCGGCTATCGCAGCCTGATTGCCAGCAGCCTGCTGCAACGGGCTGGCTTCGAAAAAGTGAGTAACGTTAGCGGTGGAATTGTCGCCTGGGAAAAAGCAAAACTGCCCGTAGTTACTGCGTTGCCCGTTTCAGTGTAGTCAATCGCCTGACAAAAGCCGTAAGGGAGGGGCACAAGCAAAACAGTGTCCCTCCTTTAGTTTTGTGCCGAAGTGCCGACCGTTGTCACCCCTCCGCTGGCCTCTTGCTTCGCGAGCCTTGCTGCCTTTTTCCCGAGCGAAGCAAGGGCCTGTGCGTTTGTTTGCGCCATGCAAATCGCTGTTCGACTCGAAAACGACGTCCCAATTGTATTCACGATTTCCGTCTCCCTACGCTCGAAAGCGCTGGCAAATTGCCGCTTCGTACTCTATTATGTCGATGCACTGAGTAGACTATTGGCGCGCGGCTTGCCCTCAGCAGGGACCTTCGGAACACGAGTCGGCGTCAGTTTGTGATGGGCAAGAATACCGGGTACGAAAGGAGCAGTCTCGATGGTGGCATTGTTCTCCGGTCCTTGGCCGTGGTACATCGCCGGTCCCGTGATCGGTCTCTTTGTTCCGACGCTGCTGATTGTGGGCGACAAAGTATTCGGTGTCTCCAGTAGTTTGCGGCATGCGTGCGCGGCGGTGCTTCCCGGCAAAATTGATTATTTTCGTTATGATTGGCGCAGCACCGGCCTGTGGAACCTCCTGTTCGTGGCCGGCATTCTGATCGGCGGTATCCTCGCTTCGAATGAAGGACCGCAGAATATTGCCATCGCCGAACCAACCCGTCTGGCTTTGATGAAACTTGGCATTCACGATTTTTCTGGATTGGCTCCTCGCGAAATCTTCACCTGGTCGGCCCTGTTAACCCTCAAGGGATTCGTCTCCGTCATCGTCGGTGGTTTTTTGGTTGGTTTCGGCGCCGCCTACGCGGGCGGTTGCACCTCGGGCCACGCCATCTCCGGTCTCGCGGATTTACAACTCGCGTCGTTGGTTGCGGTCCTGGGTTTCTTCGCCGGTGGTCTCTTCGCAACCCATTTCATTCTTCCCCTGATCCTGTGAAAACCATGTCTACCCACTTCGCCGTCGATCCCGAAGCTGATCAGGCGCAAGACCACACCGGAATTCCCCTCGTAACCTATTTTCTCCTCGGCATCGGATTCGGAATTACTCTCACAAAGTCTGAAGTGCTTTCCTGGTTCCGTATCCAGGAAATGTTCCGGTTCCAGTCGCCCCGCATGTATGAGATCATCGCGTCGGCCGTGGTCGTGGCCGCCATTTCGGTCGCGCTCATCAAGAGGTTCAGGTTCACCACCGTCTCCAGCGTCCCGATTACGATTCCGCCGAAGAGTCTCGGCTACGGCATCCGCTACGCCCTGGGCGGTTCGATCTTCGGACTCGGCTGGGCACTCACGGGAGCCTGTCCCGGACCGCTGTTCGCCCTCGTCGGCAACGGGGTGACAGTCATGGTCGCCGCCATTCTCAGCGCTCTCGCAGGAACCTGGCTCTACGGCTGGCTGCGGCCCAAACTCCCGCACTAGTCGAAGCGCACTGATTCCGTCCGGCAATCATCTCCGTCCGCCACGCTGAACGAGCATTCAAAGAATGGCAGTCAAGGTGCACCTCAAATCTAAGTCCACAGCAAAGTGCTTGATCGACCGCCCGTCCGATTTCCAGAAAAAAAGGCTGGCCGAAACCGGCACTCGGTTTCGACCAGCCCTACAAGATTTGTTCGGCTGACGATGGATCTGTCTTATTTGACTTCGGCGATATGTGCCTGGTGACCTGCGTCGGCTACCGCCTGCAAGAACGCGCCTGCGCTTGCGGGTGCTGGCACCTTTCCCGAAAGAATGCTGCGGAACTCCATGTGCTCGCCATAGATCGCGTTTGTCGAGTCGTTATCCTGCTCGACGACCGCGCCTTCCAGTGTCAATCCGGCGAAAACGCCCTTGGACCGCGAATAGCTCAGAACTTCCGTATTCAACTTCCAGTCGGTCCCGGCTGCCGCTTGACGGCCTACCGGACCGGCCGCAACCGCTCCGTCTCCGCTCAGTTCGAACTTGCTGGAGAGCAGGTGCTGCAACCCGCGGTCGTTCATCACAAGCATAACCAGGTCCACTTCTTCGACTCCGATTTGCAATCCCCAGCTTCCTCCGCCAATCGTGACGAACGCGGGAGCGCTCCAGCCCGTCGCCGTGCGGCAGGTTGCCACGCCACGTCCGTGCTTGGCTCCAAATACGAAACCACCTTTCACCAGGTTGGGCACTACGACCATGCACTTTGCGCTGTTCAATACTTCTTCAGGAATTCCTTTGTCGGGAGTCGCCATGATGCTGTGGAGAACATCGACCGACGATTGCAGGCGATCGACCGTGTCTTCGCGGGATGAACCTGCCCAGGCAAACGTTCCTACCAAGCCGATCAAACTCATCAACAGCAGCGACATTACTTTTCTCATTGTTTGTTTCCTTTGGGATCTGCGCAACAGATCTGCCGAACTAAGAGGAGAAGGCTTCAGATGGGCTGACTTAGTTCAGAGAACCTGAAAGAGTGAGAAGAAGTTACTCCCTCCGCAACCATCTTCGCTCAAATCACAGCGGATGGCTGGTCTGTATTGCTCACACTCACCACCTGCATTTCTCAGGCTCTCAGGTGTCAGCACGCCGCGTGATCCTTGACACCCGCTCGGGTGAGCAATCTTGCACAGATTAACCCAACCCAACCTGTCATCGTTGCTTTGCCGCTCAGTCGCGGAGCGATCCTGATCTTGGGTCGATCCGTATTCCAGGAACTAAGGAACGCAGGTGAAGCTCCTATGCAAAGCGCGTTAGATCGATTGCGTGATCGTTTACGCAGAAGGTCGGCCAGATTGCGTGCTTCTCTGTCGCAGCTGTTTGCGTCGCTGCCGCGAGAGGCCCGCGGTTATGCAGCGCAAAGAATGTGCCCGTTTTGCGGGCTGATTACGCCCAAGGGGAGCGCCTCTTGCCTGGAGTGCGGAAAATCGCTCCTTCCCGCAACCAGGTAGAGCCGGTGTTGACAGCAGCATTTCAGGAAGCGCTCAAAACGAGCGAAGGAGAACAAAATGCTTTGGACAATTTTTGTTGTGCTGCTGATTCTTTGGCTGCTGGGTTTTAGCCTTCATGTGGCAGGCGGCCTGATTCACTTGCTGCTGGTGGTCGCGCTCGTGGTTCTGATCATCAATCTGGTGAGTGGTCGGGGTGCTGTTCTATAAGAAACGTCGATCGCGCTTCTATAAGGTATTGAGAATGGCTGCGATGTGCTTCGCATGGATTTGCGCTATACCTAGTCGTGCAGGACGACACTCAGCAATGAGCTATGCACCTGCAATCCGCCTTCGGGACCTCCCGAGTAATCGACAAAACCGAGCTTTCGGAATCGATTCATGAAGAAGCTTACCCGCGAACGCGTGGTTCCAACCATCTCGGCCAGGCTCTCTTGACTGATCTTGGGGACCACGGTTTCGGGTATGCCTTCCTTGCCGAAATGAGCGAGTAGCAGCAGAACTCGCGCCAGCCGTTTTTCGCTGGAGTTGAACAGTTGATCGACCAGATCCTCTTCATACCGAACATTCCGCGCCAGCAAATACGCAACGAACAGATCCGAAAACGTGTGTTCGCGGTGCAAAGCCTCCATCATTGCTTTCTTGTCGATCCGCTGGATGTCGCAATCCGTCATGGCCGCCGCGGATCCCATGCGCAGAGGCTGACCTGCCAGTGCGCCTTCGCCGAAGAAGTTCCCGGCACTCAGTAGGCCAATCGTCGCTTCTCGGCCAGTCTTCGATACGACAGTAAGCTTGACTTTGCCTTTCTGAATATAGAAGACGGCGTCCGCCGCGTCCCCTTGCGCAAAGATTCCCTGCTGCTTGACGAAGGCGAGGTTCTTCCTGCCCTCGCCAATCGTAGCCAGAAAGGTGCTGGGATTGAATTCTCGGGTTTTCTTGTTCGCTGCTAAGGGAGTCACTGCGAGCTATTGTAGTACGAAACATCGTACGGCAGCGTACATTGGACCCTCACAGCTTGGCTGCCAATCTCGGCGGATCTCCCAAAGTGAGCGATTCTGCACAGTATTTCACTCGGCAATGGACCAATGTTGGCGCAGGCGGAATAGGTAGGCCTGTCAAACCAGGCAGCCCGCTTACCTCACGCCACCGCATCTGACGATCGCACTGTTCTTGCGGGAGGAGTTGTTTATGCCACAAGCAATCGAAGCCGGCACGATTCTAATCACGCGATGGCCACCCCTTGTTGACCTCGAGAGCGAGCTCTACGCCGGACCGTGGGCCACAGTCAAGGACCTCGATGTCTTCGCACTCGATCGCAGGATTCGTGCGGCTGGATGGAATTTCTTCTTCATCGCGTCCGATGTCAAGGCGATGTTTCTGGGTTCAGCTCAGGTGAAAAAGATCCAAAGCGCGATGAGCCGGATTCTAGGCAAGGTCACAGAGCAACACTACAACAGCCTGGAAGTGACTGGAATCATCACCAAACATTTTTTGCGAATACCATACACGGTCGTTTCGGTGCATCCGCGCCATCTCCAGCAAAACTGCTACTTGGATAGCGCCGAGGCCCGGCGATTGTCAATGTCCGGTCAAAATTCTATGTCGCCATCGCGGATACTTTTCCACAGTTCTGGCGAGAACGGAGCGTCCTTGCCGGCAGTGGGCGATTGACCAGCGCTTGCCTGACCACAATCAACCGTTTCACGGGACCTGGCGATGCGCCGCAGATGTGCAGGAGTCTTAGGCCGCAGCTTTTCCTCGCGCTGCAGCGGCTTCACATTCAGCACAGAGTGGACAGTGGCCAACAGAAAATGGACCCCGTCGGATTTTGCCACCAGCGCATCCACCGACTTTTGCGCATCGACGGGTACTTCGATATCGTCGATCACAAGGATAATGGGGACTTCCGGTCGAACGCGCTTGATCTCATTGGCGATGGTCACGCCATCGATCAGACCCAGGTGGTATTCGATCACCACAGCATCGACAGGATGCGACATGAAAAGTCGTAGACCATCAGAACCGGTGGTGGCTGTCGCCAGTTCGTAGCCGTTTTCCTTCAATAGATCCAGTTGGCCGGGGTCCCGGTGTATGCACAGCAGCGTGCTGTTGCTAGCCATGGAAGTTTGTATATCGCGAGTCGTCACCCCAATTCTGTTCAAAATTGCTCAGTGCCCAACGTCGGGGAGCGCAGTTTTCGAGGGTTTGGTCAATTTTGACCAGTCTTCTGGATGTCTCTCAATCGATACTAGCCTCAGGGCAAATCCTAGCTTTGGACAAAGCACCTCGGTCAACCCTTAGGTGCGCTTAGCTGTCCTCTGTCGATACTTTTACCCAGGAAAGTGGAGAGCCGTGGCACTGCCCATCACCGAATGTCCAAGTCCAACGTTGGAACCCGTCCCCGCGCTCTCCGCGCTGTCGATGATTTCCACGATTCGTACACGTTCGCATCCAAGGCAGTCCGCATCGTTGCCGAGTCGCATCGCGGTCATCGGAAACTATCTTCCTCGCCAATGTGGAATTGCCACTTTCACTACGGACCTCTGTGCGGCCTTGGCCAATGAGTTTGCCTCGGTTCGCCTGATGGCGCTCCCCGTCAACGACACGGGACAGGAATATGACTATCCCGAGCGCGTGCGATGGTCGGTCAATCAAGACGACGTCAAGTCGTATCAGGACGCGGCGGCATTTCTGAATTTCAACAATATCGACATGGTCTGCCTGCAGCACGAGTATGGAATCTTCGGTGGACCAGCCGGAAGTCACATCTTGCATCTGCTGCGCGACTTGAAAATGCCGGTCGTTACAACCCTCCATACGGTTTTGCGCGAGCCGAATCCCGGCCAGCTCACCGTCATGCAAGAGATCGCCGAACTCTCCGATCGGCTCATCGTCATGAGCCAGCTCTCCTCCCAGTTCCTGCAGGAAATCTTTAAGGTTCCAGGCAGCAAAATCGACATGGTGCCGCACGGCGTTCCTGACTTTCCCTTTCTCGATCCGAATTTTTACAAAGACCGCTTCGGCGTCGAAGGAAAAGCCGTATTGCTCACCTTCGGCCTGCTCTCGCCGAACAAGGGTATTGAGAACGTCATCCAGGCGCTGCCACAGATCCTGGCCAAGCACAAGAACGTTGTCTACATCGTCGCCGGCGCGACTCACCCCCACATCCTGCGGCACGAAGGGGATAAATATCGCGCGGGCCTGCAGGCTTTGGCCCAAGAAGTCGGAGTGGAGTCGCAAGTGATCTTCCGCGATGGCTTCGCCAGCCCCGAAGATATGGCCGCATTCATTGGCGCCGCCGACATCTATATCACTCCCTACCGCTACGAAGAGCAGGTCGTTTCCGGAACGTTGGCCTACGCGCTCGGCGCGGGCAAGGCTATCATCTCGACTCCGTATTGGCACGCCATTGAATTGTTGGACGACCGCCGGGGGGCGCTCGTGCCCTTCCAAAATCCCGGTGCGATCGCGCACAAGACCATCGAACTCTTAGACACTCCAGCGATCCGCCATGCCATGCGGAAACGAGCCTATACGTTCGGGCGAGACATGGTCTGGAAACGAGTCGCGCAGGGCTACATGGAGAGCTTTGTTCGAGTGCGCAGCGACCGCATGGAAAGCCCCCGAGTTCAGTTTTCCGCCTGCGCTACTCCGAAAGTCCTTGATCATCTGCCAAAGTTGAAGCTGGATCATATCAGCGCCCTGACCGACGACACAGGAATGCTGCAGCACGCGATTTTCACCATTCCGAATCGGGGCGAGGGTCACACTACCGACGACAATGCGCGCGCTCTGATCTTCACGGTGATGTTGGAGAACTTGGCCTCCGCGGATCGTCAAAATGAGCAGGGAAGATCGGAATTATCCGTCACGGATTTTTCTGCCCGTTACCTCTCGTTCCTCGAACATGCCTTCAATCCCGCCAACGGCAGGTTTCGAAATTTCCTCGGCTACGACCGCCGGTGGAACGAACTGGTCGGCTCCGAAGACTGCCATGGCCGGGCTTTGTGGAGTCTTGGCACCGTTCTGGGGCGATCCAGGAATCAGGGACTTCGGAGCGCCGCCGGCCGTCTGTTCGAATTTGCGCTTCCTGCGGCGGCGGAGATCTATAGTCCTCGTGCCTCCGCTTACACCCTGCTCGGAATTCAGGAATATCTCAATTCGTATCCCGGAGACCGCGATGCCCAAAAGATGAGAGCGCTCCTCAGCCGCCGCTTGCTCAAAATGTATGAGTCAATCCGACGGCCGGATTGGAAGTGGTTCGAAAATGTCGTCGCGTATGCCAACGCGAGATTGCCCCAAGCTCTGCTCGTCGTTGGCTCAGCGTGCTCCGATGAGCGCATGATCTCCGATGGCCTCGAAGCGCTCGATTGGTTGATGCAAGCTCAGCACTACGAAACCAATCGTCACTTTGTGCCTATCGGTTCGCAAGGATTTTATCGCCAGGACGGTGACAAGGCCCGCTTCGATCAACAACCCATCGAGGCCGCCGGCGCCGTTGCCGCCTGTCTGGAAGCGTTCCGCGTGACCGGCGACAAGCGCTGGCACAACGATGCCTGGTCGGCCTTCAATTGGTTTCTTGGCGACAACGATCTTCAGCTTCCTCTTTATGATTCCGTAACCGGCGGTTGCCGCGACGGATTGCATCCTGAACGCGCCAACCAGAATCAGGGAGCGGAATCGACCCTATCGTTTCTGATCGCGCTACTGGAGATGCGAGCACTGCAAACTCCCAGCGTCGACCTGAAAAGCATCCACCTGAAAGGCTGAAAGTTCTCCCATGACGAATCCTGAAACCACCCTTGTTGATGTTGCAAGCACACACTATCCTTCGTTGCTTCTTCGTCATCCCGGCAACCCTATTCTTACGCGCAAGGACTGGCCCTACTCCATCAACAGTGTGTTCAACGCCGGGGCAACCTTATTGCCGGATGGCACCACGCTCCTGTTATGTCGCGTCGAAGACCGTCGCGGTCTCTCCCATCTTTGCGCGGCACGATCCAAGAACGGCGTCGATGGATGGCAAATCGATCGCGAACCTACGATGATGCCCGATGCCCAGCGTTACCCTGAGGAACTCTGGGGAATCGAGGATCCGCGCATCACCTTCGTTCCCGAGCTCCAGCAATATGTCGTGACCTATACGTCTTACTCGCGCGGTGGTCCGGGAGTCTCACTGGCATTGACCAAGGACTTTCGAACCTTTGAGCGCTACGGTGTGATCATGCCTCCGGACGACAAGGACTCGGCGCTTCTCCCGCGGAGAATTGACGGATGCTGGGCGCTCATTCACCGTCCCATGACCACGCTTGGGGCCCATATGTGGATCTCCTATTCTCCCGACTTGCGTTACTGGGGCAGACACCGCCTCATGCTCGAAGCGCGGCGCGGGGCCTGGTGGGATGCAAATAAGATCGGTTTGTCTCCTCCGCCGCTTGAAACCTCGCGGGGATGGCTCGTGTTCTATCACGGCGTGCGCCACACCCCTTCCGGCTGTCTGTACCGCTTGGGCTTGGCTCTTTTCGACCTGGAGAACCCGGCAAAATGTTTACTACGAGGGGATTCGTGGATCTTTGGCCCGGAGGCCGAGTACGAACGCCATGGCGACGTTGACGATGTCGTGTTTCCTTGCGGATATACGATGGACCCGGATGGCGACACGCTCAATATTTACTACGGAGCTGCGGATTGTGCGATTGCGTTGGCGCGGGCCAGCGTGACCTCGTTACTGGATTGGCTAGACGCGAACGGAAGCTGCGAACGCCGCCAGCGGTCTGCGGATTGAGAAGCTGCAACCGGTGAATTTGCTCTTCTCCATGTTTCAGTTTGCGATCGGATGCCATCACCGCCAGCGCAGCAGTGTCTTCACGATTAAGCAACGAACCTATCAGGTCTGTTTGAAATGCGGGCGGGAATTCGACTATTCGTGGGCGTTGATGCACTCTGTGCGTCGCGCCTCGTATAGTCCCCACGTTCCCTTGAACGTAAACGACCGTGAGTCAAACGAAGCCTTGCTGCGGTGACGGGTCGTGCAGCGATGGCCGCAATCCCACTCTTTGCACGTGAGCTATCTTGCTCAGACACTAAAGTGCATACCTGTCATTCTAGACTTCTGTTGAGTGTGTAGACGAAGCCGGCAACGCTGCTTCGATTCCACCCTTGCAGTCGATTGACTTCTGTTTCGTCACGGCAAACAGCCGCATCCAGCCAATCGTCGCTTTCCCTTTATGTACGCGCCGGAGCATCGCGGCGACACATCTTTCCACCCGAAAGCTGCTCACGTCGAAATGAGCGCAACTACTCCAGATCCTTGAGAGGCGTTGGCTCCTCAAAGAAGAAAGGTCAAATACTATGCCCCTGATTCAACTGCTCGAAGTTCTGATCGTGGTAGGTGTCCTCCTGTGGCTCGTGAATCGCTTCATTCCCATGCAAGGACAAATCAAATCAATTTTGAACGGAGTCGTGGTCATTGCCGTGGTTCTGTGGCTCTTGAACATCTTTGGATTGTTTCATTCGCTTTCCAGGATCCGCGTTGGCAGTTAAACAATGGCCAAGCAGGCCCAGACGAACCCTGACTGGGTTCACCCGCAATCGATACAAGCAAGACGGCACCCGCCGCAAGGAGATCGTGTGAAACTACAAATCTTGGTCGCTGCTATCGTCGCCCTGAGTTTGCCCGTTGTGGCTCAGACCAATTCTCAAACTACCGTCGCAGTCGAGCCCGTCAGTTTGACGCCAACGTTCCGGGTGATGGTTGTCAGCCGAAGCGTTCAGGCGGTCAACTACCGCTACCGTAGCGGCAGCTCAAAACTGGACTTTTCAGGCACTGCTTTAATGCCATCCGCAAATGGCCAGGCCAAGGTGAACAGCAAGAAGGGTTCGATCGAGATCGAAGCGGAGTTTGGCAACCTGCAAAGCCCCAAAACCTTCGGCAACGAATATCTAACCTATGTCTTGTGGGCCGTCTCACCCGAAGGCCGGGCCATCAATCTGGGCGAAGTGCTGGTCGGCAGCAACGAGCGCAGCAAACTGCGCGCGACCACGGATCTTCAGGCCTTTGCCCTGATCGTTACCGCGGAACCGTATTATGCGGTTCGGCAGCCGGGCAATGTCGTGGTGCTCGAGAATATTGTGCTCAAAAACACGAAAGGAACGAGCGAGGCCGTCGATGCAAAATACGAACTCATGGAACGCGGCGGCTACATTCCCACCGGCTACCGGTTTGACCCAGTGGTCTTGAATGCCAAGTTGCCTTTGGAGTTCTTCGAGGCGCGCAACGCGTTGCGCATCGCGCAATCCGAGGGAGCCGAGCAATACGCGAACGGCAGCTATCAACATGCCGTCCAGTTGATGAATGATGCGGACGAGTATGCCACCAGGAAACATATCGACACTAAGCCGCTGATCGCGGTTTCTCGCGAGGCGGTGCAGACGGCCGAAGATTCGCGCGAAATCGCCGTCAAGAAACTCGACGAGATTCGTCTGGCCGACGAACGTCAGGCCTCCGCGAATTCTCAGGCACTGCTACAAGGGCAGGCTGACAGCGCTACACGACAGAAGGCACTGGCCGAGGCTGATGCGGCAAGAGATCAAGCGGCGAAAGCTCAGGCGGAATCTGATGCGGCAAAGGCTCGCGCTGACGCTGCGAGTGCGCAATCGGCAACCGCGCAAGCTCAATCCGACCTGGCCAACAGCCAGGCTGCGTCAGCCACCGCTCTCTCGGCTGCACAGGCCGATGCGGAAACATCGCGTTTGGCTGCAGAAGCAGCTCAGACCAGCGCGCAGCAAGCCGAATCCGATAAGGCCGCAATGCGCACGAAATTGTCCGAACAGTTGAATTCTATTCTCCAGACTCGCGACAGCGCCCGCGGCCTGATTGTCAGCATGTCCGATGTTTTATTTGACACCGGAAAGTACTCATTAAAGCCGGGTGCGCGAGAAAAATTGGCAAAGGTCGCCGGTATCCTCCTCGCTTATCCCGGTCTCGATATCGCCGTCGGCGGCTATACCGACAATGTGGGCGGCGACGCCATGAATCAAACCCTGTCGGAGAACCGCGCCAGTTCCGTGCGCGATTACCTCGTGCAGGAAGGCGTCTCGACAAATTCAGTTTCGTCCCGAGGTTTCGGCAATACTCTGCCCGTGGCCTCTAACGACAATTCTTCCGGACGACAGCAGAACCGGCGAGTTGAACTTCTCGTATCCGGCGATGCCATCGGTAGCCCGGCGAACACCACCACAGGAAGTTTGCGCTAGATCGCGCGACATAAGAATCACGCCCGACCAAATGGAGGCAATACCCATGACACTTGTACGATTGATGACCACAGCAGTTCTGTATTTGACGCTCGTAGCCGCGGCTCCGGCGTTCGCCCAGGAACCGCACGAGCAGGAAGAACAGAAAGCCAAGCCTGCCCAGGAAGAGAAGAAAGCACAACCGGAAAAATCCGCCAAGCAGGAGAAGAAAGCCTCTCCACAGCGCGAGAAAAGCGCGAAGCCGGCACCGAGAACTGCAAAGCAAGAACAGAAGAACGCCAAGCCGGAACCAAAGCACGCGAAGCAGGAGAATAACGCGAAGCAAGAGAACAATAACTCTCGGCCTTCCGAGAAAAACGCTCAACAGCCGCAACAGCGCGCCGGTTCCAACGGTGGTGGCCGTATTCCGGAAGCCAATTTCAAGGCCCATTTCGGGCAGCAACACACGTTCCGGGTCAGCCAATCCGATTACAGCAATCATCGCTTTCAATACGGCGGGTATTGGTTCGGATTCCAGCAACCGTGGCCCAGCAACTGGCTATACACGCAAGATGTTTATGTGATCGAGATTGACGGTGTGTACTACCTGTGCAACGCATCGTTTCCTGGTGTCAATCTCGAACTTAGTTTCACGCTCTAGCCAGATTGCGTCCGGCGGTCGCTCGCGGACGCAACCAGCTTGACTGTGATCGGCGCGGGTCCGTTTCAGGGCCCGCGCAGCTTTGAACGGACGAGCACCGGACTCTACTCCGGAACGAGTTGTGTTCGTCCCCTGAGTTCACTAGAAGAAGGAGAAAATATGCTTGGAACTATTTTGATCGTGATTCTCGTCCTTGCGCTATTCGGAGCACTGCCCAGTTGGCCCCACAGCCGCAATTGGGGTTATTACCCCAGTGGAGGATTCGGACTTATCCTCTGCATCGTCGTCATTCTTCTTGTGCTTGGCCGTATTTGAGGAGCGCACACCGAGGATTGCGGCGGTCGAAATGCTTTGCGGAGTTTGCAGCCCTTGTTGACAGGCAACAGTGCAGACCAACAGATGGAGCCGAGGTAGGTTCGTCTTGGGATGCGATGTTATCGACCGCGATCGCTCTGAAGCAAATCAGTACAGCGCACGGAAGGAAACTATCGTGCGCCCATTTTTTTCCGAGGCTTCGGCCGCAGAGAGTTTCCGGTCGCGGTGGGGTTCTGTGCGCGGGGCGCCACTGTTCAATTCACACACTTCTCCAATAGCTGCGCCACACGTATTGCAAGGCACAGCTAATACTTGCTTTGCGGTGAGATCTTTGGTTTTCACAGATTTCATGATGCCGCACCTCTTGCGCTGGAAGATGTTCACTATTGCTCACTTTATTCCCAAGATCGGCCCCGAACCCTTCGCCAATCCAATCGGCTCTACACCCTTGCCCGCGTGAATTCCGGGCAAGGCTGCAGATCAATTAAGATTGTCATGCCAAAAGGGTGCCGATTGCTGCATCGAGTTGATGGTGTCTCCACTGCCTGCATGAAACAGTCAATCTTCCGATGCCGCCGAAACCAGGGAACGTAAGTCCGCACATTTCGACCGGAGTTCCGAGCGAAGCTGCCTCCTCGCCGCCTCCATTTCCCGGTTCCAGCCTGCGGATGCTGCCGTGGCTGATTGCGGTGTCTTTCTTTATGGAGTCGCTCGACACCACGATCCTCAACACTGGCGTGCCCACGATCGCCGCCGCACTTCACGTTGCTCCCCTCAGCATGAAGTCCGTGCTCGCAAGCTACACCTTGAGCCTCGCTGTTTTCATTCCGATCAGCGGCTGGATGGCGGATCGTTTCGGAACGCGCCGTGTGTTCGCTTCCGCGATTGGCCTTTTCACGCTAGGCTCATTTCTCTGCGGTATATCGAGCAGCATCCACGTGCTGGTGGCCTGCCGCATTCTCCAAGGCTGCGGCGGATCCATGATGGTGCCCGTCGGTCGGCTCACCCTGGTTCGGACTTTCGCCAAGTCCGAACTGGTTCGCGCCATGAGCTTTGTCGCTATCCCCAGTTTGGTCGGGCCCATGCTCGGACCGATCGCCGGCGGTCTCATCGTTGCATACCTTCACTGGCGGTTTATTTTCTTCGTGAATATCCCCATTGGACTCGCCGGTTTGTATATGGTCTACCGCCATCTGCCCGACTACCGCGAGCGCACCGACCCATTAGATGTCGCCGGGTTGATTCTCTTCGGATCAGGCGTTGCCTTGCTTTCCTACGTGCTGGAAGTGTTTGGCGAACACACGTTGAGCACCCGTGAAATTCTGGGATGTCTCGCCTTATCCATCCTGCTGCTCGCGGGCTATGGGCTGCACGCAACGAAGACTGCATACCCAATGTTGCGTCTGGCATTGTTTCGAATCCGCACTTTCCGAGCGGCGGTCAGCGGCAGTTTCCTCACCCGCCTCGGCATTGGCGGCATTCCATTTCTCTTTCCGCTTTTGTATCAGGTCGGCCTCGGGTTCACGCCGGTTCAATCCGGTCTCCTCATGATGCCGCAGGCCGTCGCGGCCATGAGTCTGAAAGTGTTGATGCCAGGAATTCTGGCGCGCTTGGGCTACCGCGCCGTGCTGGTCTCGAATACCCTGATCATTGGTTTGATGATCTTGCTCTTCGCCACCATCGGGCGGGGAACACCTGTGTGGCTCATTGTGGCCGAAGTCTTCTGTTACGGATTCTTCACGTCCTTGCAATACACCAGCATGAATACTCTAGTCTATGCCGATGTCACCGAGGAGGAAGCCAGCGGCGCCAGTTCCATCGCAAGCACCATGCAGCAAATGGCCATCAGTTTCGGAGTCGCTTCGGCTTCCCTGGTGACGGTGTTCTTCCTTCCGGATCGCTATCGTTCGAGCCCCCAGCAATTCATTCACGGCATTCACCAGGCATTCTTCGTGCTGGGAGCGATGACCATTCTGTCGACCATCGTTTTCCGGGAACTGAAAAAAGGAGACGGCGGCGCGGTAAGCCAGGCAAAGGAGCTCCACGGCGTCTAAGGCAGTGGCCGCTGCCATCCTGCCTATTTCGCCGGGTTGGGCTTGGCTTCCTTTGCGGCGAGTTCTTCGGCCAACCGGTGTACGTTCATGGAATGCTCGTGCGCCTGCCGGGTGAGTTCGTGCGCGAACAAGTGATCCCCTTTGCCATGCGCGACCGCGGCCGCTGCGTGCGCGTGAGCCGCAAAATTGTGCATTTCGGCGAGCTGATTGTGTGGGCTCTGTGGCATGGTGTTCCTCCTCCGCCGCTTGGATGACGACGGTTGCATCCCTACTCGTTCTCGATCGACTGGCCGCAGTTAGCTGGCGTCTCGATACTCTTCCGGAACGTCGTCTTCGGGCACTTCGCGCGTCCTGACCTCAGACACGTCCGCATCTTTGACGTTTTCCACGCCATCGATCGCTTCGGCCTCGAACGCGTTACCCTCTTCTACTAATTCCTTCACGCTTTCGGAATCCGCGTCGGCGACGTCCGATAGTCCCTGAAGATCCCCAGACTGCCCAGCCGAATCTGGTCCGAGTTCATCTTCGTGCTGCTGATCTCGCTCAAACATAATCGCCCGCTCCTTGAACTGTGATGGATCACCGATGCCTTCAGCCAGCCGAAGCTCTGACGCCCTCAAGCTGTCAGAACTTCGCCGACCGCTGGCAACAGTTGTTAGAAGCACCTTTTTTGTGAGTGGACGCAAAAACTTTCTGCCCTATACCGCTACGAGTTCGGGTGTGTGCAGCGTGCAGTAAAGAGGATGCGTGTTTTCAATGATTTTCTTCGCCGTGGCCACTTCTGCCTCAGTGCCATGAGCGATCACTAGGAATTGATCGGTCTTGAGCGCCGCTTCGTATTTCACGATGCTGTCCTTCGGGATGCCAATGCTATAAAGGCCCGCTCCCAGTGCACCCAACGCTCCAACTTCCACCGCGCCTTCCAGTCCCGCCACGATCCACGCGACAACCGGTCCCGCGGCCAGGATTGGGCCCAGACCCGGAATCATGAAAACGGCAGATCCGAATAAAAGTCCCCAGAATCCTCCCCAGAACGCGCCCACTTTGCCCCAATACTTCATGCGGTCGCCTGTGTTGTAATAACCGACCACCTGTTCGTCGGTGTGGTAGCCTTTCCCGACGATCGAAAGTTTGTGCATATCGACTCCGCCGCGCTGCAACTCCTGTATGGCCAGATCGGCATCGCTATGTTGGCGATAAATCGCAACTACTGAATTTTCTGTGGACATGTTATTTCGTCTCCTCGGCAACTCGCCGTCATTCTCGGAACACTCGGTTCAGTCCCACTCAAACTATGACGGTCTTGAAGCCGCAATACTGTTCGTAATTGCTCAGTCTCAAGGAAGATTCATGTGCCCTTATGACGCCTCACCCCTGCAGTCTTCGCGCACCCCGTTGGGCACGTCGTTCGACCCCGTGGCGACCCGAACGAACCCTGGTACGAATTGCGGCGATCAGAAAATTGCACACCACCTGGCGCCGCGGTTAAGGTAGCTTTACTGCAGCAGGGTCCGCGAGCGCCTCGGCTCTTTAGGCTTGTTGCGAATCGAGAGTGAGTCGCTAACTCCAGGCGGGGCCAGCATGAGGGTGGATGAGGATCAAGGTTGCTCTAAATCACCGGACACAATACCGCTACGAACCGGCGATCGCAGTCGGTCCGCAGGTTGTACGGTTGCGTCCCGCTCCCCATTGTCGAACGCCCATCCTGGCCTACTCGCTGTGCGTCACTCCCGCCGGACACATTCTGAACTGGCAGCTTGACCTCCACAATAATCATGTAGCACGCCTTCTCTTCACGGAGAAGACCGACAAGTTCGTGGTCGAAGTGTCCCTGGTGGCGGAGCTATCCCCGTACAATCCGTTTGATTTCTTTCTAGAACCAGGAGTGGAAAACTACCCCTTCAAATACGCTCCGGAACTCGCTAAGGATCTCGGGCCCTATCTTTCGGTGGATCCGGCCGGGCCTCGGCTCCAGGCCTTTCTTGGGAAGCTTTCCCGCGAGACGCGCGGAACGATCAGCGTTTTAGTTGACTTGAATCGTAGAGTGCGAAACGAGATCGACTATGTGACGCGCTTGGATCCAGGCATCCAGACATGCGACGAGACCCTCGAAAAAAGGACGGGCTCCTGCCGGGATTCGGCATGGCTGCTGGTGCAGATTCTACGATATTGTGGAATCGCGGCGCGATTCGTCTCTGGATATCTGATTCAGTTGGAGCCGGACGAAACTGCGTCGGAAGGTCCGAGCACTGCGCTAAGCGACTCTGCCGATTTCCACGCTTGGGTGGAAGCATTCTTGCCGGGTGCGGGCTGGATTGGGATGGACCCAACCTCGGGCCTGTTCGCCGGCGAGGGTCATATCCCCCTCGTCTGCAGCCCGAACGCATCCGAAGCCGCGCCCATCGAAGGAACCGTCGAGCCGGCCAACGTGGACTTCGACTACTCCATGTCCATCCGCCGCTTAAACGACGCTCCGCGGCCGTCCAAGCCATTTGCCGAGGAAGCTTGGTTGCAGGTCGGACAGGTGGCACATCAAGTCGACGCGGATCTCAAAACGCAGGATGTGCGCCTGACCATGGGTGGCGAGCCCACCTTCGTCGGAATCGACGAGCCCGACAGCTCACAATGGAGCATCGACGCTCTGGGATCCATGAAGCGAACTCGCGGTTTAGCTCTCATCCGCTGCCTCCGCGAAAAGCTGGCGACCGGCGCACTCCTTCACTATGGACAAGGCAAATGGTATCCCGGCGAGCCATTGCCGCGTTGGGCGCTCGGCTGCTTCTGGCGAGTCGACCGCGTCCCTGTCTGGGAAAATGTCGATCTCGTGGCGAGCGAGAGTCTGGAGTATGGTTTCGGGGCGGCCGATGCTTTCACATTTATCGCAGCGCTGTCACGGCGCCTTCAGGTGAGTTCCGAAAACATTTTGCCGGCGCACAACCCCGATGCCGAGTCCGCCGAGCCTGCCGGATACATTTTGCCGATTCGCCGCCGTCAGCCGCAGGGCCGATTGTGCTGGTCGAGCCAGTTGTGGTTTCCTCACCCGGAACGCCTGTTACTCTCGCCAGGCGATTCTCCCATCGGCTACCGGATCCCGACCGAATCCATGCCCTGGGTTGCACCCGATGAACTCGAATACGAGCGCGAAGCTACGCACCCCGACGCCCCGATCAAACTCCCGGCAAACCCTCTCCGTCGCATGGACCTCTTCCAAAGAGATCCAGTGGCGGATCGGCTGCCCGCTATCTCGAACCCGCCTGAAACTGCGCACGAGCTGATCCGCCCAGCACTGTGCGTGCAGGCTCGAGAGGGCCGCCTGCACGTCTTTCTGCCCTATGCCTCCAAGCTCGCGGATTATCTCTACCTGGTCGCCGCCGTCGAGGATACATGCCAGTATCTCGACCAGCCGGTGTGGATCGAGGGCTACCCTCCGCCTTCCGACCCGCGGCTGCGATCTTTCAGCGTCACTCCCGATCCGGGCGTTCTGGAAGTAAACCTGCCGCCTGCGAGCGATTGGGATGAGCTCGAACAGATCAACACCCTCCTCTTCGAGGAAGCACGCCATAATCGGTTGACCGCTGAAAAATTCGCCTACGACGGCAGCCACATTGCCACCGGTGGCGGCAACCATATCGTGATCGGCGGAGCGACTGTGTCGGACAGTCCGTTCCTGCGCCGCCCCGATCTGCTGCGCAGCATGCTGGCATTCTGGCAAAACCATCCCTCGCTCTCCTACCTGTTCTCCGGCATGTATGTCGGACCGACGAGCCAGTCTCCGCGCATCGACGAAGCGCGCATGGATGCCCTTTACGAACTGGAGCTCGCCTTCAGGAATGTGCCTGCCCATGACTGCCCGCCGACTACGATGGATGGGTTGTTCCGCAACCTGCTGGTCGATGTGACGGGGAATTCGCATCGCGCCGAGTTCTGCATCGACAAGCTCTACCCTCCAGAGGGCCGGGGGCTCCGTCTGGGCTTGGTCGAATTGCGTGCCTTCGAAATGGCTCCCCATGTCAGAATGGCTCTTATCGAGATGCTGCTCGTCCGCGCGTTGGTATGCGTGTTCTGGAAACGTCCATTCAAAGGCGGCTTGGTTCGCTGGGGCACGGCGCTTCATGACCGCTTTATGCTGCCGCATTTCGTCAGGCGCGACTTTTCCGATGTGCTCGGCTACTTGCGCGAGTTTGACTACGATTTCGATGAGAAATGGTTTGCCGCGCAGCTCGAATTTCGTTTTCCGAAGATCGGGTCGATCGCTGCAGACGGGCTCGAACTCGAGTTGCGCAGGGCCCTCGAGCCCTGGAATGTACTCGCGGAAGAGACGACTTCCGGCCGCATGGTTCGCGCTGTGGATTCCTCCTTCGAGCGGATTCAGGTAAAGATGTCGGGGTTGACGGTGGAGTCCCGCTACGTGGTTGCATGCAACGGTCGCACCGTGCCCCTCCATCCCGCCGCCGAGCCAGGAGAGTTTGTCGCGGCCGTACGGTATCGCGCCCGCCAACTGTCGGCGGAGTTACATCCAACCATTCCCGTGCATGCGCCCCTGATCTTCGACATTATTGATTGCTGGAAGGAGCGTTCGATCGCGCGATGCTCCTACCATGTGGGTTCGCCCGACGGTTCCGTCTACATGGCGCGCCCATTGAACGCAACCGAAGCCGCCGTCCGGCGCCGGCAACGTTTCCAGGAAACTCACCCTCCTCCAGGCGTGATGGCAGCACCGGACAAAGAGACCAACCCGATCTTTCCTATGACTCTGGACTTACGGCGCGTGCCGCCCGGGCAAGATGCCCACATTGAGAAACCGGGGCTTATCCCATGACCGTGGACTTATATCAGCCCCCGCTTCGCTACCAAGGTGCCTACGACGAGTTGTCGGCCGATGGCGTGACTCCCCGCCCGCACTGGACGCACCTGATGGAATCGCTTCGCGCGATCGGCCCCGAGGAGTTGGGACGACGTTGGGCTCGTGCCGAGCGCCGCATTCGCGAGAACGGCATCACCTACAATGTTTATGGCGATCCATTAGGCGCAAGTCGGCCATGGCAGATCGACATCGTCCCGCTACTGATTCCGGCGGACGAGTGGCGCTTCATTGAAGCGGGCATCGTGCAACGCGCCCAATTGCTCAATCTGCTTCTCGAGGACCTCTACGGCCCGCAGAACCTGGTCGCGCGTGGCCACTTTCCCGCCGCACTGCTCTATGCGAACCCCGCATTTCTCCGGCCACTGGTGGGCGTGCCCGTTGCCGCCCACAGCTATCTGCATATGCTGGCCGTCGATCTTGCCCGCTCACCCGACGGCCAGTGGTGGGTCCTGGCCGATCGCACGCAAGCGCCTTCGGGCAGCGGCTATGCGTTAGAGAACCGCACCATCGTCGCCGACGTTCTCCCCGATCTCTTCCGTACTTCGAACGTATTGCGCCTCGCTCCGTTTTTCCGTGCGCAACGCGAAGCGCTCACTAAACTCGCCCGCAGCGACAACCCGCGAATCGTATTGCTCACTCCCGGGCCCCTCAACGAGACTTACTTCGAACACTCCTATATCGCCCGTTATCTGGGATTCACTCTGGTCCAGGGAGCGGATTTGACGGTGCGTAAACGCCGCGTCTATCTGAAAACTGTCGACGGACTGGAGAAGGTTGATGTCATCCTGCGGCGGGTGGATGATAGCTTTTGCGATCCGCTTGAACTCCGCGCCGATTCGCTTCTGGGCGTGCCCGGTCTCGTCGACGCCGTCGTCGCCGGAAATGTGAAGGTCGCAAACGCCCTCGGAAGCGGCCTGATTGAGACGGCTGCGATCATGCCTTTTCTTCCCGGCCTCTGCGCCCAGTTGCTGGGTGAAAAGCTCAAACTTCCGTCCGTTGCTACCTGGTGGTGCGGGCAGAAGTATGCGCTCGATTGGGTGCTCGACCATCTCGACCAGGTGGTCGTGAAACCGGCATTTCCATCGCGCGGCATGGAACCTGTTTTCGGGGCCGAACTTCTGAATGCCGAGAAGGGAAGGTTTGTCGAGCAGTTGCGGACCCGCCCCGGAGAGTACGTAGCGCAGGAGCAGGTCGCTTTGTCCACCGCGCCGGTGTGGGACGCCGGTTGCCTCAACTCCCGCAGTGTCGTGCTTCGCACCTACGTGCTCAATACCGGCAGCCGGTGGATTGCGATTCCGGGTGGGCTCGTCCGCGTTGCCGAAGCCGGAGGATCGGTCGTCTCGATGCAGCGCGGAGGCCACAGCAAGGACGCTTGGGTTCTTTCGGATGGCCCCGTCGAACCGTTCAGTTTGTTGCGCCCACGGAACGAGCCCGTCGAGTTGCACCGTGTCTCCCGAGTTGTGCCGAGCCGTGTCGCCGACAACGCCTTTTGGTTGGGCCGTTACGTCGAACGCGCCGAAAACATTGCTCGGATCTTACGAGCCATGATCCCTCGCGTACGGCTCGCCGAGGAAGCGGAACTTGTCTGCCTCATCCGCCTGCACAAGTGCCTGGGGTCACGGCATAGCAAATTGCCCAAGCCCAAACACCGGCGCCCGACCTCTCTTGAACTCGAACGGGAAATAATCGCGCTGTTGGCGGATCCCAAGCGGCCCGACAGTCTGGCTTGCACTCTCGCCGAGGTATTCCGGATTGGCGACAATATTCGCGAGCGCCTATCGGGCGACATGATGGTCCTGATCGGTCGGCTTCGAGACTCAATTCAGATCGGGCAGGGCACTCCCTTTCTCGAGTATCCGGCCATCTTGACCGATTGTTTGGGACTGCTTTCCGCATTTTCCGGAATGGAGCGCGAGAACATCAACCGCGGATTGGGTTGGGTGTTCATGACCACGGGCCGCCGTCTCGAGCGCGCGATTTATCTCACTCGGCAACTGAGCGAGATCACTGCCCCGCTGGCGGAGCATGAGTGGTTGCTTTTGGAATGCCTGCTCGAGGTGGCGGATAGCTCGATGACCTACCGGACTCGGTACTACACAACCCTTCAGCCTTTAGCCGTCATGGATGTGCTCATGGCCGATGAAACCAATCCTCGCTCTTTGGACTTTCAGCTCAGCCACCTCGCCGATCTTTATCAGAAGCTCCCCCGGCACGTCCCGGTGGACTTAGCGGCCATGCGGGCCGCGCTGGCATTGTTACGCAGTTTCGATTTACGAAAATTAAGATATCCATTACCTGGCGCCGCCCCGCCGAATGCTTCTGACGGGCTCTCCCGGCTGGCGAGCTTCCTCGGCGAGCTGGAAGGGTTGCTCCCTTCCTGGTCGACTAACTTATCCAATAGATACTTTAGTCACGCCCGCAGCTTGCCAATTACCATAGGCTAATGATTTTCGCGGGACAATAATCTGCAAATGACACTGATTTTCAAATCATGATTTATAAAATCGTTCACCGGACCACATACAAATACAAACATCCCGTCTCGGTGGGCACTCACGTGGCGTGCCTGAAGCCTCGAGCATTGCCGCACCACCAGTTGTCTCGAAGCGAGCTCCGGATTCAACCGCGTCCGGCAACGCGCACCGAGCGCGTGGACTTTTTCGGAAACATTCTATGTTTCTTCACCATCCAGGAACCGCACCGCGAATTGATGGTAGAAGCCCGCAGCGAAGTCGTCATGGACGGGAAGACGATGCCTTGGGGTAACCCGCTGCTCCCTTGGGAAGAAGCGGCCAGAGCGGTTTCCACCGATCTGAGCGCCGCCGGCTTGGAAGCTTACCAGTTCGGATTTGAGTCACCGCGGATTCGTGTCCGTCCGGAGTTTGCCGCTTACGCGCGCCAGTCTTTTACCCCTGGACGGCCTATGACGGATGCGCTTCTCGACTTGACGGCTCGTATCCACAAGGACTTTCGCTTCGACGCGAAGTCGACGAACGTCCGGACGACGCCCGAAGAGGTCTTCAAGAAACGGCGGGGCGTGTGCCAGGATTTCGCACACTTGCAAATCGCCTGCCTCCGCTCCCTGAATCTCGCTGCTCGTTACGTCAGCGGATACCTTCGAACCTACCCACCTCCGGGGCAGCCCAGGCTGGTCGGCGCCGATGCCTCCCACGCTTGGGTCTCCGCCTATTGTCCGGGAATCGGCTGGCTTGATGTGGATCCCACGAACAATATTGTCCCTTCCAACGGCCACGTGACGCTCGCCTGGGGCCGGGACTACGGCGATGTAAGTCCTCTGCGGGGATTAATCCTGGGAGGTGGATCGCATACGCTCAAAATCGCCGTTGACATGGAGCCGGTCGATTCCAACTGCCCTGATGTCTCAGCTTCATAGAGTCGAGTGCCCCGACCGGCCATCGAACGGCCGCAGGATGGAAGACATTTCGTGGCGCTCCACCGAATTCACAGGCTAGCCCACCAGCGGCACCCTTTCCGCGATTTCATCCGTCCAAACTTTAAAGCTCTCGAGAGTATTTGGGCCAAAGGTGGTTGCGATGGCAACGTCGGTTGCATCGCGGCCTCGCGCAATGAGCACTCGTCCAATCCGGGGCATGTTGTTTCGTGGATCGAATGTGTGCCAGGCGCCACCTAGATACACCTCAATCCAGGCTGCAAAATCCATTGGCCCGTAGGGCGGTGGTGTCCCCATGTCGCCAAGGTATCCCGTGCAGTACCGTGCTGGAATATTCATGCAGCGGCAGAGGGCGATCGCCAGGTGCGCGTAATCACGACAGACCCCGGTACCTTCGTTGAAGGCCTCCCATGCTGTCCGCGTGGCTCGAGCTTTCTGATAATCGAAAACAATATGGTTGTGGACAAAATCGCAGATGGCCTTCACGCGCGACCACCCCGGCGTCGTCTGGCCGAACCGCAACCACGCCGCATCCGACAGCAGATCCGTCTCGCAATATCGGCTGCCCAAAAGAAACACCAGAGTGTCCTCTGGCAAATCCTGTAACGCGTGCTGTTTAGCGGAGAGTGCCACCGGGTCAGGTCTTGCCGAATCTCGAACGACTCCAGTGCCCTTAAGACAGGTCCTGCCGCTGGGCGCCACAATCCTCGTGCACCAGTTTCCAAAGCCGTCTCGATAAGTCTTGATTGGCGTTTTCGGATCCGTCGTCAGAATGTCGGGACTGATGATATCCGCGGCCCGCGAATAATGGACGTTGACCATGAGGATCATCGGCGTCTCTTGTGGGCAGTAAAAGACTAATTCGTACCCGACCTGAATCAACATGCAGGGTTCCTTCGCCACCAGTCGCTAGACTTTTCCGTCGAAGACCGAAATGCGCACGGAGCACTTTTTAATGGTGCTACGTCCACCTAGTAGATGAGGTAGCTACTCCGGTAGTTGCCACAAATCAGCGTCGCGCCGCAGTTTCCAGCGCCGTTCACCCATTCTACAGACCTCAGGACCGTCGAACCGTTTGCAATATTCTCATTCCTCTTCGGCTTGCCGTTGTCAAAACCGGGTCTGTGAGCGGAACGTTACTGAAACAGCCCCGACTTCTTGCCATACAACGAGTGGATCGTGCGCACGATAGCGACGGCGCTCAGGTAGGCCAGGAGCACGCCGATACCGGCGCGCACGCCCGCCGCAAGGAGCATCAACTGCAGCCCGCTTCCGACAAGATAGTGCAGAGGACTTAATATCCACCGGTGCACTTGCACACGAAACAGATCTTTCATGCCGCGGTCTCTGTTTGCGTACGTGTGGAGGATCGCAAACACGGCGAGACTAATAGTTCCGTCGACGATCGCAGTTACCGCTACGATGACCAAGTGTGAGGGGAGCTTCGCATGGACAGCCTCGATGACTAGCGCGGTCGCCACCGTGGACAGAACGTCCGCGAGCACGATGTTGGCGTTGATGTTCCAAAGCCGACTCGTCTTGTATCGGTTTAACGCCTGCATCGGGAGCCGCCGCGGTCTGGTCCGCATACAATGAGTTTACGGGAACACTTCAGCAGTTAGCGTGCGGGGGAGTAAGTGGACTTCATCGGATTGATCGTCGCGCATGGTTACTGGATCGTGTTGGCGGTGGCTTTCGTGGATCAGTTTGGGACGCCCGTCCCCGCAATTGCGATCTTACTCGCCGCTGGCGCTGTCGCGGGACAAGGTCGGCTTAGTTGGGCGGGCATCCTGGCTGCGGCCTGGGCAGGTACCGTGGCCGGCGACGCAGTCCTTTACCAATGCGGGCGATGGCGTGGTGGGCCGCTTATGCGGCGCCTATGCTCTTTTTCTCTCGCGCCCGACACCTGCGTACGCAAAACCGAGACCTCCTTTCAACGGCTCGGCTGGAAGGCGCTGGTCGTCGCGAAATTTGTCCCGGGGTTGGCTCTCTTTGCTGCGCCCGTTGCCGGTGCTCTCCGGATGCCGGTCGCCCCGTTCCTCGTCTTCGACAGCATTGGCAGCCTCTTTTATAACGTGGTCGTGATCGGCCTCGGCTTCGCTCTTCACGATCAGCTCGACCGTGTCGTGAGTTGGTTTCACGCGCTCGGCAGCGCCGCAATTCCCGCCGTCGTGGCGGCAATCCTCGCCTACTGGGCGTGGCGCATCATCCAGAAGCGTCGGATCCTGCGCGCGCTGCGTTGCCGAAGGTTGACACCCGATGCGCTGCGCGTCCGGCTTGAGTCCGGCGCCCCGCTCAGCATCCTCGACTTGCGGACCGCCATCGCGTTCCAAGTGAACCGGCAGACTCTGCCCGGCGCGATGCGCGTGGATCCAGAGGAGTTGGACTCGCGGCACAGCCAAATTCCTCGTGACTGCGACATCGTGCTGTATTGCACGTGCCCGAACGAGACCACCAGTGCGCGTGTGGCGCTGGCCCTCAAGAAGCGGGGCATCGAGCGCGTTTTTCCCCTTGAGGGCGGCATCGAGGCGTGGCTGGCTCGTGGCTATCCCGTCGAGGTACTGCCCTCTCCGGCCCCGACCACGGACAAGTGATCGGGCGGCGATTCAAGCAGGGCGGAAGTCAAACGCGCTCAGAACGCGAATTTGTTCTGAGACCCGAACCGTAATCACAAGGGCCGCACTTGTTCGTACGCTCTTCGTTGACTCCAGGCTCCATCGAAGCCCGGCGCTAACGCATCTCGCATCTGCAACCGCGCACGGCATAGCCTGGTTTTCACGTTCGCTTCCGAGAGGTCGAGAGCCTTTGCAGTTTCATGGATGCTGAGATGCTGCACGTCCCGCAAGATTAGAACTGTGCGGTATTTCTCGGGAAGAGATTCGAGGGCTTTGGTCAGTGCCTCGCGAAGCTCGCGCTGTTCCAGCGCCTCCGATGGGATTTCCCGCCAATCCGCAAAATCCCTGGGGACGTAGTCACCTTCGTCGCTTTGCTGTGTACCGTCCAGCGACTCGTAGAGGTGGCGACGGTCTTTGCGGCGGCGCATCTTGGCTTCGTTAATGCAGATCTGGATCAGCCACGTGCTGAACTTGGCTTCATGCCGGAATCGCGCGAGATTCTTGAACGCCTTCAGGACCGCTTCCTGGGCTACTTCTTCCGCATCCTCCGCATTCTTGACCAGGGCCAGCGCTGCGAGGAATATTGCCCGTCCATAGGGGCGCACCAGTTCATAGAAGACGTCCGGCTCGCCATTGAGAACGCGACATATGAGATCCATTTCGTTGGGGTTGCTGGCAGGATTGGAAGCGCAATGATAATCGAGCGGTCCGTGATGGTTTCCGCCGGTCTCCAGATTGCCTGGCGAGCTTGCCATTGTCGCTCCTCCAACTGCTGGCGATGAATTGCGAACGACCCGTGGCGCTGTCCGGTTCTCCCGCTCTTGGAGTCCTTGCCGCCGGACCTCCAAGGTCTGTAAAAACTCGGATCGCGCACCCTCGCCCTTGCCCCACCCATAGTCCAACGCCGGCGCTGGTGCGCGCAGCCCCACATAGAGACGAATTAGAGACTCTTAGGAGCAAACGGCAGCCCTCTTTTGAGTCAAGAAATTTGCTTTGAGGAGGTGGCTTACGTGGACTTAGAGGTATTTGCGGGGCGGAGCTTCTACGCGCTTCCATCCAAACAGGCGAGCATCGACGGACCACAGACCGGGCCCTAACATGGCGAGAGCGCCGCCGATCGTACCCAACAGGAGCGCAACCCACCGGTCTCCGTCCGGTGTCAACAACTGCCAGGTTTCAATCAACGCAACGAATGTTCCCGCGACGGGCGTCCACAGCCCCGGAATGATAAGGACTCCGCATCCCGCCGAGAACGCGAACACGATTGTCGTGCCGGTCGGAGGTGCGCTCCACGGCATCGCTGTCGCGCGCACAACCAGTGCCGAACCAACAACCACGCGCATCAGAAGTAAACCAGCTCCCGGCCAACCGCCGGCAAATGTGGAATATAAACGTCTCAAGCAACCGCCTTTCAAGGCGTTACTAGAATCCCATCTCGCGCCAGTGAGTCGAAACCCCAAAAAGAGTTGTCCTCCCCACTCTTTCGAGCTTTGATATGCGTTTGCGAGAGCGCGGAGGGACCCCAGACTACAGTTCGATGATTCCCCTCTTCAAGCCGATCATGGCGGCGTGCGTGCGATCGTTGGCGCCCAACTTGGAAAGAATGTACTTGACGCGGCTCTTGACCGTCTCCTCGGTAACACACAACTGATCCGCAATTTGTTTGTTCGCATTCCCGGCGGCGATCAGACGCAACACCGCGACTTCTGCGGGCGTCAGCGCGTCATCCGTCGCGTGCTCGGCGATTTCGTACGACACCTCTGGCGAGAGTGTCTTTTTTCCCGAATGCACCGCACGGATCGTCTGCATCAGGTCTGTGTGTAACGTGTTTTTGAGCAGATAGGCTTGCGCTCCAGCCTTCAGCGCACGCAAAATCTGCGCATCCCCCGCATACGTCGTCAGCACGATGACTTTTGCGTCCGGAAATTCGCTGCGAATCGCAATGAGTGCATCGAGGCCGTTCATCTCCGGCATCTGCAAATCCATCAGCGTGACATCCGGATGGTGCGTCCGGAAATGCTGGATCGCGTCACGGCCGTTCGATGCTTCTCCGACCAGGACCATGTCGGGCTGAATCCCGACTAGACTGGCGATTCCCTGGCGCACCAGGGGATGATCGTCGACCGCGAGAATTTGAATTTTAGAGACTCCGGCGATCATGACCCATCCCTAACTTCATGTGTTCGGCGTTCGTGACAACCAGGACCGTCTTGGTGCTGCGGGATAAGCGGCTGCCGCAGGAAGGCGCAATTCTACTTCAGTGCCGCCATCGACTTCGCTCCACACTACCAGCTTAGCTCCAATCAGTGTGGCGCGTTCCCGCATCCCCCGCAAGCCGTAGTGCCCGTCACTATCTTGTCTCGAGAGAATCGATGGATCCATGCCCTTTCCGTCGTCGCGCACGCGCAACCGGAATTGCTCACGGTCATAACGGATTTCGACCTCGACTTGTCGTGCCTGCGAATGCCGGAACGCGTTGCGCAGGGCTTCCGCGGAAATCTTGTAGATTTCATCACGGAGGATTGGATGGAGATTCCGCGTCTCGCCTTCCACCGCGACACGGAACGTTGGGGAGTACTGGTTCGAGGAGCCGCCTGCGAGTTCCTCGCCGAGCGTGCTGATGGCCATTGCGAGATCATTGCTTTGCACGGTGGAGTCGCGCAGTCCCTGTACTTCATCGCGAGCTTCGGTGACGAAGTCTGCTGTCTGCCGGATCGCGCTATCGAGGCTCTGTTTAGCTTCCAATGGGCGCTCCGGCAACAACTGGGAAACGGTTTGAAAGCGCAGCAGCAAACCGTGGGCGCCTTGAAGCAAAGTGTCATGCAGCTCCCGCGCAATCCGGGTGCGTTCCGCGACGCGCGCCTCAAGCGTGATCGCGAACTGCTGGCGCAATTGCTGGATGCGCAACTGATAGGTCGCCCAGAGCAAGACTAGGAAAAGAGCCGCCAGGAGAGCGCGAAACCAGTTTGTCTGGTAATAAGCTGGCGCGATCGAAAAGTCAAAAGTCGCGGCCGTCTCGTTCCAGACGCCATCGCTATTGCATGCGATAACGCGAAACGAAAATTTCCCAGGAGGCAAGTCCATGTAGAACGCCTGACGGCGCGTACCGGCGTCGTGCCACTCGCGGTCGTAGCCGTCGAGTCGATAACGAAATTTTACTTTTGCCGGAATCAGAAACGCAGGCGAAGTGTAGTCGATCTGCACGTCGCGCGGGTGCGGCGAAAGCCTCAGGTTCTCGCCTGCCTGGAATTGCTTTCGGTCGACGGTTACCGTTTCGATGTAAGTCGTCGCCGGCATCTCGTTTTGCGAGAGCCGAGAGGGATCGATCATCTGCACCACATCGTTGTTGGCAAACCATACACGGCCGTCAGACGAATAGGCAGCTGCGTTGAAAGTTGGATAGCTGGGCTGGGCTCCGTCCAGTACGTCGTAGACCTGGGCATGGACCACGGTCTCCGGATTTGCCCACCACCGCTGCAGCTCCGAGTCGGGCAACTCGACCACGCCGCAACCCGCGTACAGCCACCAGCGGCCTTCTCGGTCTTGAATGAAGGAAATGACCGAGTTGCAGGGCAGGCCGTTTTTTGTTGTCAAGCGCTGCACTTTCCCCTCGCGCCATCCGACAAGCCCGTTCTCGGAACCAGCGAGAACGGAACCATCAGGCTTGGCGACTATCTGCCGGTTAATCGGAGCACCCCCCGGATTGAGCGGGAGCTTTGTTTCCACGATGCCATTCCGGAGCAGCGCGATCTCCCCTTTGAGAGTTCCAATCCAGATTCCGCCCCGCGGATCCGATGCCAGGGTATGGCCTGGTGGAATTTGCGACGCCAGGAACTCTTCCTGCACCCGGAAATCGCGAATGCGTACAAGCCTCCGAGGACTCCCCGCACACTCTGCCCAGATATTTCCATCCGTGTCCTCGGTAATCCCAACTACGAGTCCAAGCGGCGCCTTCGGTTCGGGGAGGCGTCGGAAACGGTCATTCTTGAACAGATAGAGCCCATCATCGACCCCCACCCACATGTTCCCGGAGTGGTCTTCGAGCATCGATGTCACCTGATGTCCCGGCAGGCCGCTGCCCGTACGAATCGATGAGACGGTCCCGTTCACTATGTGGTCAAGCGATTCCTCGTTTGCAACCCAGATGGTTCCATCTTTGCTCGCCAGGACCCCAACGGCTAGGTCTTTCCCCAATCCTTCCGCTGCAGAGAACGTGGTGACTCGAGGATCGTGGAAGCTGTCGACTCCGCTGGTAGTCACAGCCCAGACAATGCCTTCGCGGTCTTCAAAAAGACTGTTTACGGAATCGCCGGATAAACCGTCTGCGTGGCCATAATGGTCCACGACATTTTCATGGATTCGTAAAACCCCTTTTCCCGCGCTGGCAACCCAAAGATTGCCGTCACGATCTACGACCAAGCCCTTGACTGCGACTTTGCTTCCATCAAATGTGGGCGTTACAAACGGTTGGACCGTGTCTCCAATGAATCGTCCCAGGCCTAGCCCTCGCCCTTCCGCCAGGATGCCGACCCAGAGCGAACCATCGTCCGTACGCGCCAGGCTTGTGATCCCGATCTGTCCTGTGTTGGATCGTAGAGCGTCGATCCCGTACACCTGCGAACTACCATCATGCCAATGGATAAGGGCTGTCGCTGCCCCGAGCCAAAAGCCGCCTTTCCCATCTGCCAGCAAGGAATCAAGCGGGGAGATCGGGATTCCATCTGACTTGCCGAAACACTTCACCGCACGCTCGGTGATGTGGCAAAGCGGGGCATCTGAAATGCGATTAGAACTTCGCACGACCCACAACGATCCGTCAGGATCTGCACTGATACTCTGATACGATCCAATCCCCTCCAGACTGAAATGCGAACTAGTCACGCCGTGTTTCCGATACGCGATGCCGTCCGAGGTCACGACCCAAAGCCCGTCGGCGTGGTCGCCGAATACTTTCATATTGTCTGTCGTGCTGCCGGAAGAGAGTTGCGACGGAACGAACTGAACTCCGTCGAATCGATAGGCATCGCCCGGACCGGAGACCAGCCACAGAAACCCGTCCGCGGTCTGCGTAATGGACTCCATCTCGGAGGGCGCAGAGCCGTCCTGGATTCTCCAGGATGTGTGCATGTACTGCGTGAGACGTTTATGAGGATCGAGGCCGTATACCGAGCCCGCCATCAACAACATGCAGAGGAGGCAGCAACCCAACATGCCCGCACTTGCGGTGCCTGTCCAGTTCCATCGAACTAGCAGTCTGCCAACCTTTCTTGCCATGGTCATATCCGAACCGTTCAGACAGTATGGCACGCCGTTTGGCTGGTAACTCAAAGGCTATGTGACGAATGCAAAGAGCTCAGCTGCCTAGCCAAGATCGAAAGAAGGAATGCCTATGAGCGAATCCCCGGAATCCTAAGCCGGCTTTCTTAGATAAGGGGCGCGCCAGTCCAGAGGGATTGAACCGGTTCTGCGCCCCTTGGTTGAAGGTTTACATAACGGGAGAGCTGAACTTGGCCTCACCCAGATTGACTTCGGCAAACGCACACCAGATCACGACTTTAGAAACATTCTTCACATAGCTCGGCACGACGATCTCTTTCTTGTACTTGTCGCCGATGAATGCCTTCGTCTTCAGCTTGTCCAGCAGATAAACCTGCCCGTCGGAATCCACGACTTGCCAGTGCGGGTCCGGAGTGTCAGGAACGACAAAATCATCCGATAGCGTAAGGATGCTTTTGCCATCGCGCGTGCTGTGGGTGACGTGACCTTTGTTGGCCTTTGGTCCCTGGAACTGGCTGGAAGTGTGCATATCTTGCGCTAAGGCTGAGACGGCGAAAAGCGTCGTCATCATCAGCAGCGCCCGCAACAGAAACTGGATTGTCTTATTCATGGTCTTCTTTTTCCTCGGAATTCAGATTGGGTGAGAATGGTCCTCGCACTTCGTGGTGAATCGTTAACGATCCACCGCCCGCAATCGGCGCGACTGCGAAGTTGAGATGCTCACGTGGCAGTGAGATGCGCAACTTCCGCGAAGGTTTCATGCGGCATGTTTTTGCGAAATAACCAAACTTTGTCACTTCGGAGCGCATGCGGAATCAGACCTACCGGAGCTGTTTGTGCCGCCAGCAACTCAACACTTGGAGATCGACTGCAAAGAAGTATGGAGAGAATTAGTCAACTACACGGAAGGTGACCTGACGCCCGAAATGCGCGATCGGATCGAACTCCATCTTCTGAATTGCCCGCACTGCCGGGCAGTCTATGACGGTTCCCAGAACATTGTCCGATTACTAGGTGGAAACAGCGTATTCGAACTACCCCGCGGTTTCAGTCAGCGATTGCATGAGCGCTTATCCGGCATGCGTTGACTCGCAATTCGTGTCACTTCTCGCTGGGATCTGAATCGTATTGTCCGACTCCATGAATAGCGCGAAACCAGAACTGTCCGCCAGTTCGCTGAAAATAGCGCTGCATCCGGCGCCGCTTCCAGTCGGCAGCCCAGACGCGCCGAAACTTGGTGCGCTGGCAGCCCTCGGCTCGCACTGGCCTGAGTATTTAATGGAGGCCGGTCTGCTCGGTGCGTTCATGATATCGGCTTGCGTGTTCGGAGCTCTCTATGAGTTTCCGCATTCCCCCGTGCACCAAGCGATCGCGTCGGGATTCCTCCGGCGGTTGCTCATGGGAATTTCCATGGGCCTGACTGCCGTTGCCATCATTTACTCCCCGTGGGGTAAACAGTCCGGAGCACATATCAACCCCTCGGTGACATTTACTTTTTTTCGTTTGGGCAAGATCAGGGGATGGGACGCTCTCTTCTATATCGCCGCACAATTCTCGGGGCGGTGGTCGGCGTTTTCCTGGTGGCTCAGTTGCTCGGTCGTCAGGTATCGGACCCCGCCGTACGCTACGTGGTAACCACGCCGGGTCCGCAGGGACCGTGGGTCGCACTGCTCGCCGAATTCATCATCGCAGCCGGAATGATGTCCGTCGTTCTGTATTTTTCGAACCACCACAGCCTGGCCGCTTACACAGGCCTTTTCGCCGGGCTTCTCGTCACGACCTACATAACAATCGAAGCGCCATTCTCCGGGATGAGCATGAATCCCGCCCGGACCTTTGGATCAGCCGTGCCTCCGATGATCTGGGATGGCCTCTGGATCTACTTGACCGCGCCTCCGCTGGGCATGCTGTTCGCCGCCGAGCTGTATCTGTGGCGGAACGGAAAACAAGCAGTGAAGTGCTGCAAGCTTGACCACAACAACCCGAAACGCTGCATCTTCTGCGGAGCCAATGGAGGATTCGCATCATGACTGACAATCATTACGACGTGATCATCATCGGTACCGGCGCGGGCGGTGGAACCCTCGCCTACCACCTGGCTCCGTCCGGAAAGCGGATCCTGATTCTCGAACGCGGTGACTATGTTCCACGCGAGAAAGCGAACTGGGATCCTCAGGTCGTCAACGTCGACGCCCATTACAACACTAAGGAATCCTGGCTCGATAAAGACGGTAAAGAACTTCATCCGCATACTAACTATTACGTTGGCGGCAACACCAAGTTTTACGGTGCTGCTCTGTTCCGTTTGAGAAGGGAAGATTTCGGCGAATTGCGTCACCACGGTGGCATCTCGCCCGCTTGGCCGATCAGTTACGACGATCTGGAACCGTACTACACCCAGGCCGAGAATCTCTATCAGGTGCACGGCAACCGCGGGGAAGACCCGACCGAACCGCCGTCCAACGCCCCTTATCCCTGGCCCGCGGTCAGCCATGAGCCGCGCCTTCAGCTGCTGTCCGACGACTTCTCACGCTCGGGTCTCAAGCCCTTTCACGTGCCGGTCGGGGTCATGCTCGACGAGAAGAACCCACACAAGAGCCACTGCATCCGCTGCAACACCTGCGATGGTTTTCCCTGTCTGGTGGGAGCCAAATCCGATTCACAAGTTGTGTGTATCGATGAGGCGATCAAACATTCCAACGTAATTCTGTTGACAAACTCTTTAGTGAAGAAGCTGGAAACCGATTCATCGGGTCGTCAGGTGAAGAGTGTAATCGTGGAACGCAACGGCAGCTTGGAGAACTACTCCGCCGACGTGGTCATCGTCTCCTGCGGCGCAATCAACTCGGCCGCTCTATTGCTGCGCTCCGCCAATGACAAGCACCCCCGCGGTTTGGCCAACAGCTCCGACATCGTGGGCCGGCACTACATGGGACACACCAATTCCGTGATGATGGCTATTTCCAAATGTCCCAACCCCACGATTTTTCAAAAGACTCTGGGCGTCAACGACTATTACTTCGGCTCGAAAGACTTCGAGTATCCCATGGGGCACATCTCATTTGTCGGCAAACTGGACGCCATCACCCTGAAGGCTGGCGCACCGGCCATTGCTCCAAATTTCACCCTGGAGCTGATGGCCAAACACTCGCTCGACTTCTGGCTCACCTCCGAAGACCTGCCCGACCCGAACAACCGGGTCACCCTTGGCCGTGACGGCAAGATCGTTCTCACCTACACCCCTAACAACCTGGAAGCGCACGAACGGCTGCAAGCCAAGCTCAAGCAGGCCATGAAGCAGACCAATTGCACCGTGCACGGCCACGAATGTCATCAAGGGCTCTTCGGCCGAAACCTGTTCGTGGGGCAGCAAATCCCGCTCGCGGGCGTCGCCCACCAGAACGGAACCATCCGCTTCGGACAAGATCCGAGGACCTCAGTCCTGGATCCAAACTGTAAAGCGCACGACCTCGACAACCTCTATGTTGTCGACGGAAGCTTCTTCCCGTCGAGCGCCGCCGTCAACCCGGCGCTCACCATCATGGCCAACGCGATTCGAGTAGGCGACCACCTGATGAAGCGCCTCGGCGTGTCCGAGGCAGCCTACGAACGGAATCGCCAACGCGACCGCGAACTTTCGGTGAGCAGGTGATTCGAATCATGAAGCCACTCTTTCGCCGACATCGGCTTCACCACCGCCTTGTAGCGGTCGCTTTGCTGTCGCTGGTGTTTGTTGTTCCCCAGACGCCGGCCCAGCAGCGCCCTGCTCTCGTGGACGGCATAGACGCGATTGGCATCACGGTCTCCGATATGGATCGCGCCGTGGATTTCTATTCCAAGGTGCTCACCTTCGAAAAAGTATCCGACATCGAAGTCGCCGGCGAGAACTACGAACATCTCGAAGGTGTCTTCGGTTTGCGAATGCGGGTGGTACGGATGAAACTCGGTGATGAGTGCATCGAACTCACCGAATATCTCGCCCCCAAGGGTCGGCCCATTCCGGTTGATTCCCGCAGCAATGACCGCTGGTTTCAGCATATCGCCATCATCGTCACCGACATGGACAAGGCTTACGCCTGGCTGCGCCAGAACAAGGTGGAATATGCTTCGTCCGGACCACAGCGCCTTCCTGACTGGAACAAGAATGCAGCCGGCATTTCGGCGTTCTACTTCAAAGATCCCGATGAGCACCCAGTAGAGGTGTTGCAGTTTCCACCGGATAAGGGCCTCGAGAAGTGGCACCATCCCCATCCCAAGGACAAGCTGTTTCTCGGCATCGACCACACCGCAATCGTAGTGTGGGACACCGACGCCAGCGTCAAGTTCTATCGCGATCTGCTCGGAATGCGCGTGGCCGGAGAGAGTGAGAATTTTGGCACGGAGCAGGAGCATCTGAACAACGTTTTTGGCGCCCATTTACGCATCACCGCGTTGCGCGGCGCCAGCGGGCCTGGGATCGAACTGCTGGAGTATAGGACGCCCCGCGATGGACGGCCCTTCCCACCCGACGAACGCGCAGCCGATGTCGTTCACCGCCAAACCATCCTAGGGACCCGCAACGCGGACGCTGCCGCTCACCAATTGCAGATTAGCAACGCGCACTTTGTTTCTTCTGGCGTGATTGCGAATCAAACTGAAATGCTGGGGTTCAAGAAAGCTTTCTTGGTGCGCGATCCCGACGGCCATGCCGTCGAGATTAAAGAGCCATAAGAAGCCAATATGCGCTAAGCCCGGCTGCTCGTTCGCAGCCGAATTTATACGCTTGCTCAATGTACGAAAATGAATGTGGGGAGTCCTCATGACACAAGAAGAAGTCCGGTTGTCCGAGTCCGGAGCGCGTAAGAAACACTGGAAGCGCTGGGGGCCATATCTGAGCGAACGTGCCTGGGGCACGGTGCGCGAAGATTACAGTGCCGGCGGCACCGCCTGGGATGATCTGCCTCACGATCACGCACGCTCGCGTGCCTACCGCTGGAACGAAGACGGACTGGCCGGTATCAGCGACCGGAAGCAGACGATGTGTTTTGCCCTGGCGCTATGGAACGAGCGCGATCCGATTCTAAAAGAACGTATCTTCGGTCTGACCGGAAACGAAGGCAACCACGGCGAAGACGTCAAGGAATACTACTTCTACCTCGATTCCACGCCCACCCACTCCTACATGAAGTACCTCTACAAGTACCCGCAAGCGGCGTTTCCCTACGGTCAGCTTGTCGAAGAAAACCGGCGCCGCGGCAAGAACCAGCCGGAGTTCGAGTTGCTCGACACGGGAGTGTTCAACGACGACCGTTACTTTGACGTCTTCGTGGAATACGCCAAGGCTGACACCGAGGACATCCTGATCAAGATTACGGTTGCTAACCGTGGGCCCGAAGCCGCCAATCTTCGCCTCCTGCCGATCGTGTGGTTCCGCAATACATGGTCGTGGGAAAACTCAAACCGTCGGCCGGAACTGCATCAGGCAAGCCCTTCGCCCAATCCCGTGATCGAACTGAATCATGATCGCCCCGGCAATCGCTGGCTTCATTGCGAGGGATCTCCGGAACTTCTCTTCACCGAGAATGAGACGAATTCCCAGCGCCTGTTTGGTGTCCCGAACCGCACCCCTTACGTCAAAGACAGCATTAACGACTACGTTGTACATGGCGCAAAGCAAGCGGTGAATCCCGGCCAAACTGGCACGAAGGCCGCGGCTCACTACAAGCTAACCATTGGCTCGGGTGAGACCGTCGTTGTCCGTCTTCGCCTGACGAACTCCGACTTCAAGGGCACGAACGCCTTTGCCGGCTTCGATAAGACGGTTGCCCTCCGCCAGCATGAAGCCGACGACTTTTATGCCACCGTGATCCCCCAAGATCTTTCTGAAGATGCGCGGAACGTAATGCGACAAGGCTTTGCCGGCATGTTGTGGTCGAAACAGTTCTATCACTACGTGATCAAAGACTGGTTGGAGGGCGATCCCGGCAATCCTCCTCCGCCCGCGGAACGCAAGAGGGGCCGCAATCACGAGTGGACCCACCTCTACAACGCCGACGTCATTTCCATGCCCGACAAATGGGAGTACCCATGGTATGCGGCTTGGGATCTCGCGTTTCACTGCATCCCGCTCGCCCTCGTCGACTCTGACTTCGCAAAAGAACAGCTCACGCTGATGCTGCGGGAGTGGTACATGCACCCCAACGGCCAGATCCCCGCCTATGAGTGGGCCTTCGGCGACGTGAATCCTCCGGTGCATGCCTGGGCCGCGTGGCGCGTCTACAAGATCGACAAGAAGCGCAAGGGCAAAGGCGATCGCGCCTTCCTCCAGCGTGTCTTCCACAAGCTGATGTTGAACTTCACCTGGTGGGTCAATCGCAAAGACGCCGAAGGCATGAACATTTTTCAAGGCGGATTCCTGGGTCTCGACAACATCGGCGTATTCGACCGCAGCGCGCCCTTGCCCACCGGCGGATACATCGAGCAGTCCGACGGAACCAGTTGGATGGCCATGTACACGTTGAACTTGTTGGCCATCGCCATGGAGCTGGCTGCGGAAGAACCCTGCTATGAAGACGTGGCCAGCAAATTCTGGGAGCACTTCATTTACATCGCCAATGCCATGAGCCATCGCGGTCACGACGGCATGGGCCTGTGGAACGAGGAAGATGGCTTCTTCTACGACGTGCTCAAGCTGCCCAACGGCTCGCATTTCCCCATGAAGATCCGCTCCATGGTGGGATTGATCCCGCTGTTTGCGGTCGAGACCCTGGAACCGGAAGTTCTCGACAAGCTGCCCGACTTCAAGAAACGTCTGGAGTGGTTCATCGACAACCGTCCCGACCTCACGGGAAACCTGGCTTGCATGCGTTCCGAGGGTATGGGCGAGCGCCGATTGTTGTCCATCGCTAGCCAGGACCAGCTGCGCAGCATTCTGAAGTTCATGTTGGACGAGCACGAATTCCTCTCGCCCTATGGCATCCGCGCCCTCTCGCAGTTTCATCGCGGCCACCCCTATACCCTTCATGTGGACGGGATGGAGCACCGCGTCGATTATGAGCCCGGCGAGTCGTCAACCGGACTGTTTGGCGGAAATTCCAACTGGCGTGGCCCCATCTGGTTTCCCCTGAACTACCTGCTAGTCGAGTCGCTCCAGAAGTTTCATCACTACCTCGGCGACGAATTCAAGGTCGAGTTTCCAACCGGGTCGGGAAAGACGAGGACTCTCTGGGAAGTAGCCGGAGAACTTTCGCGCCGCATGACGAGCATTTTTCTTCGCGACGGCAATAGCCGCCGCCCGGTGTTCGGCAATCTCGAAAAATTTCAGACCGACCCTCACTGGCGCGACTTGCTTCTGTTTCATGAATACTTCCACGGCGATTCGGGAGCCGGAGTCGGAGCCAGTCACCAGACCGGATGGACCGGTGTGGTCACGAAGTTGATGCAGCAAAGCGGAGAGTCCAGCAAGCGCAAGCAAACCGCGTCCGAGGCAGACACCGTCGCCGCCGACTGATTTCATAAGGAGAAATAGAAATGAAAGCCATTAGCGTCTTTCCAGGAAAGCCCAACAGCGTTCACGTAGCCGAATTGCCCAAGCCTTCCCTGGACCAGGTCCCGAACGGTCGCGGTGTGCTCGTCAAAGTTCTGCGCGTAGGCGTGGACGGAACCGACAAAGAGATCAATGCCGCCGAGTACGGTGCAGCTCCTCCCGGATACGACTTCCTCGTCATCGGCCATGAGGGCTTCGGCCAGGTGGAGGCTGTCGGCCCGAACGTTACCGAACTCAAGCCTGGCGACTATGTGGTGGCGACCGTGCGCCGTCCCGGTACGAGCATCTATGACTTGATCGGCACGAACGACATGACCACGGACGACACCTATTACGAGCGAGGCATCAACTTGCGGCACGGCTATCTGACGGAATTTTACGTGGACGACGTCGAATTCATCGTCAAGGTGCCTCAGGGCCTCAAACATGTCGGCGTGCTCCTGGAACCGATGACCGTCGTGGAGAAGGGAATCCACCAGGCCTACGAAATCCAGCGCCGTTTGAAAGTTTGGAAGCCGCGCAAGGCAGCGGTCATGGGCGCGGGAACAATCGGTCTGCTCGCCACGCTGGTCCTGAGGTTGAAAGGTCTGGACGTGACTACATTGGGCCGAACCGCCAAACCGTACTTGAATTCCGATCTGATCGAAGAACTCGGCGCGCGCTATCTCTCGACGAAAGACATCTCGATCGAAAACGCAGCCAAAGAGCACGGCCCTTTCGATCTGATCTTTGAGGGCACGGGCAACTCTGCCGTCGTATTCGACAGCATGCAGGCCCTCGGCAAGAACGGAGTCCTGGTGCTCGCCAGCGTCACCGGCGGAGACAAGATGATCCAGATCCCCGCCGACCGAATCAATCTGGAGTTTGTTCTCGGCAACAAAGTGATGGTCGGAACCGTAAACGCCAACCGTGAATATTTTGAAATGGGTGTGGGCGATATGGCACAAGCGGAAGCCGAGTATCCGGGATGGCTCGGCAAGCTTCTCACCCATCCCGTAAACGGCTTAGACAACTATCAAGAGCTTTTCAAGAATCTGACCACTCCGAATGGCGCCATCAAAGTGTATTGCGAAGTAGCGTAGGTTCGGATCGTGAAACTGACAACGGGCAACAGGGCACGCTAAAGCGTGCCTTGTTTATTGGAAGACGGCCAACAACGCTTGTCACTTTCTCGCCTTGACTAAGTCTCACGTAAAAAGAAAACATCTGCCCGGAGATGGCAAGCGATGATTAAGTTCGGTAAGGAAATCTGCAGCGATCTAGACGCCGCTCTCCATCGGGAGTGGCTCGAAACCAATGGCCTCGGCGGATTCGCTTCGTCGACCATCGTGGGCCTAAATACCCGCCGCTACCACGGCTTGCTGGTAGCCGCCACAAAACCACCTGTCGGCCGCCTCGTCCTTCTCTCCAAGTTCGAGGAGACGCTGTTCATCGAGGGGCAGCCATTCGATCTCTCAGCGAACCGCTATCCTGGCGTGGTTCATCCCCAGGGCTTCCGTTATCTCAAGCAGTTCCGGCTCGATCCGTTCCCGGTTTTCACGTACGAAATCGAAGGTATTGAAATTGAGAAAACTGTCTTCATGATTCACGGTGAGAACAGCACGGTGGTGCAATACGAATTGAAACGCGACCATCATCCAGAACAGCCAAAGAATCTGTCGCTGGAGATCAGGCCTTTGATCGCCTTCCGCGACTACCACAGCACGACGCGCCAAAACGAAGCCTTGAATCCCGCATTGCAGGAGGCGCCAGGATCTGTCGCAGTGCAACCATACGTAGGACTACCAAAGTTGCATCTGGCGCACAATGCCGGCGAATTGAAAAAGACAGGCGACTGGTACCGTAACTTTGAGTATGATGCGGAGCGCGAACGCGGACTGGATTTCACGGAGGATCTTTTCAATCCTTGCGTCCTGCGCTTCGATTTCCGCTCCCGACGCCAAGGTGCAGTGATTGCTTCCACCGAACCGCGCGACGCAGCGCACGCCGCTGAGTATCGGCTCGCCGAAATCACTCGCCGTCGAACCGTGCTTCTATCTTCTCCGCTGCAGGACGATTTCATCGTCAGCCTTGCCGCGGCGGCCGGCCAGTACATCGTCGCTCGCGGAGATCAGAAAACAGTCATCGCCGGCTATCACTGGTTCAGCGACTGGGGCCGCGACACCATGATCGCCTTGCCCGGCCTCACTCTGCCAACAGGCAAACACGATGTCGCGCGCAGTATTCTGCGGACCTTTGCACAACACGTCGATCAAGGCATGTTGCCCAACCGTTTTCCGGACGCCGGAGAAACGCCCGAATACAACACCGTCGACGCTACTCTCTGGTTCTTTGAAGCGGCTCGTGCCTATCTGGCCTACACCGGCGATCTGGACTTTGTTCGCAATGAGCTTTATCCGGTATTCGCTGACATTATTAAGTGGCACGTTCGCGGCACCCGTTACGGCATCAAGGTAGACGCGAGCGGCCTGCTCTCCTCGGGCGAACAAGGCGTCCAGTTGACATGGATGGATGCAAAAGTCGGCGATTGGGTCGTGACCCCGCGCCGGGGAAAGCCCGTCGAAATCCAGGCGCTCTGGTATAACGCCCTCTGCGTCATGGAAGATTTGGCCCGGACATTCGGCGACGAAGCTGGTCAGAAACGCTACCGCAACATGGCAACCCTGGCGAACTGGAGCTTTAATCGCCAGTTCTGGAATGAGCAGGCCGGCTGTCTCTTCGATGTCACCAACGGCGCATTACCGGATCCGTCCATTCGCCCCAACCAAATCTTTGCTGTCAGCTTGAAGCACAGCATGTTGTCCGCGGAGCACGCCATCTCCGTGGTCGAGAAAGTGCGCGAACACCTGTTGACGCCCTACGGTCTTCGCAGCCTCTCTTCCAGCGACCCGCAGTACCGTGGGCGCTACACAGGTGGACCGGCTGAGCGCGACGGCGCTTATCATCAGGGCACGGTCTGGCCGTGGCTGATGGGACCATTCATCACGGCATACATAAAGGTGAACGGAGACAGCGCCGCCGCGCGCCGCCAGGCGACCGAATGGCTCGCACTGCTGAAGAATCACCTCGCCGATGCAGGGCTGGGACATGTCTCTGAGATTTTCGACGGCGACACGCCACAGCGGCCATGTGGATGCATAGCACAGGCATGGAGCGTCGCTGAGATCCTGCGAGCGTTGGTGGAAGACGTTCACGGACTACGCCCAAGGGCACAACTCCACACCATGCCGGCGCAGGAGGCAGCGACCGAACCTGCAGACAACATCTCGTTGCCGGTCTCGCCTGGAACGGGCACGAACTCTTAGCCGTATCGGGGCAGGGCAGCCGATCGAGCGCAGAATCCATTACGCCGGATAGCTTTCCGCCAATCGGCGATAGTCCCGGATCGCCTGGAACAGTGCGCGCACCGGAGTGGAGTGCGTGCCCCGTGCCCGGTTGAGGTCTCCAATCTCAAACGCGATTCGCCATTGGTGAAACAACACACCATAAGCTTCGAACAGGCTGAGCTTGGGATCGTAAATATGAGTCGCTTCGGACGTAACGCCGTTGAGTTCAATGATCTTTATATTTTTCCCTGCCATCAAGTCGTGGCGCGAAGGAACACGAATGTCAAAGCGCCCGAAGAAGAAGCCGTCAAAGCAGCGTGCAATCCGGTCGATGGTTTCCTCAAGGGCGGGAGTGATGGTGTCGCCTCCATCCAGGAATATAGCGCCCCGGCAATGCGTCCCGATCTCGACCAGCTGTATCCTCTCCCCCGCCGCCGGCACGTGCTGAGTTCGCTCCGAATTCTTGCGCAGATAAAAATCCGCCATACACATGGCGCGGTCATCGGCCAAAACCAGTTCTTCCAGGGTGCGCCTGCCATCGCCAACCAGAACCGGCATGCGCTTTTCCGTGACCGAGAAAACCCGGCCCCGCGCGGCGCCGGGGTGACGATAATAGAAAACCCCAAACTCTTCGCCGGGAACGTATTCCTGCAGGATCACAGGGTAAGACGCGCGTGTCAGATATTCTCTCAGTTGCTCGGAGGAACGAACGATGCTGACGCCCGAGCCGCGTTGTCCCGCATCCGGTTTCAAAACGACGGGGAAATGCAAGCCGTGTTTTCGTAGGAATATTTCCGCGCGAGCGACGCGTTGACCGACCTCCTCCGAGGCAAGAAGAGTGAACGCAGGTAGCCACGGACTGGCGTCCTTCAACCGCACAAGGATTTCGTATTTGGATTCGCCCACAAATCCGCCTGCCGGAATCCCGGGATTTGCGGCAGTGAACAGAGTCCAACTGCGAAACCGGATTCCGAGATAAGCGATGTAGAGGAGCACCGGCGGGTAGAAGAGGTATGGCGGCCAAAATTCCCAGCGATAAAAGCGTTGATATCGGCGGACGATTGCGCGGCGTCCTTCGTAAGTGGCCAGCGTTCGGATCAGCCCGATAATAAAGAAGACGCCAACCCCCACCAGCAACAGTTTCACCGGCATCGGGCGCAAGTCAGGAGTCAGAAATAAACTTAGATCCGTCGCCAGCGCCATCCTTGGCAAGCCCATCATCGGCTGACCGCCGTGAGTCGACTCTCTGTCCAAGGACCAGAGCCCATGCTGCAAGGACTTCCGACAAAGTGCTCGACGACGATCGCTGCGGGCGTGAGGGTAACTTCCGTATAGCTCAGCGTCCTGACATCTTCGCGGTGGACACACACGCTGAATGGTCCCATGCCCTCTTTGTGCGATGCGTGCAGCCTCCGAAGCCACGGCACGGAACCCGCGTCTGGTTCGGAATCAGCTTCGCGGCTCGCCGCTCCGCGCAACATTTCGGCCTGTCGGTCCGAGAGACTCGAAGAGAACCACTGCCTTGATTCCCACTCCAAAACCTGCGATTCAAGCTGCTGCGAGTCCCAGCGCCACTCCTCCACTTGCTTTTCGGACGGAAAAATTCCCACCAGGCGGAACGGAAACATTCCTTCCACATTCGACGCCTGAAGGGCCATCCGCAGCTCGGCCGAAGACCGCGACCCCATCAGAGCGGGTATCACCTGTCCTCGGCTTCTGGCTTTGCCGTTATGCTCTCCCGGTGAAATCGCGTCATTCCAATTCAGCAGCGCGAGCACGATCCCATATTCGTTGGCGCCGATCCACGTACCACCCTCGCCGTCGCTTGGATACACCGCCTTGGTGCCCCGGACCTCATGTATTTCGGGAGGCTTTCCGGCGCCGCGTGTGATTCTCTCGTCACGGTTCATTGCGATTCGGTGGCTCGTGTCGCCGGCAACGAACGTCAGAGTACACATTAACTACCGGCCCGCTGTCTTAGCTTCGAGGTATTTCAACGTAGAAGGGGCCACGCCAAATTCATAAGGCAGCTTCACGCCCACGCCGGCACAGAGCAGTTTGAGAATAGCGTAATGGTGGATGGCATGGCCGACGCAGAACATCACTTCGCGCGCCAGGTTGGAACCCACCAGCTCCGCCTCGCCTTCACCGTAAGCTACGCGATAGGTGACCGAACATTCGCGCCGTAGCACCTCGGCATTCAGACCACGAAATTTCTCGATTAACCCCTCCGTTGCCGAACGTGCCTTCGCGACGGAGCACTCCAGTTCAGGATTCCGCTGCCGTTCGTCGTAGTTGACCTGCCCGCTGCGAATCCCTTCCGCCAGGCAGAGGAAGTGGTCCAGCACATGACGATAGTGTGCCCCGAGAGAGGATGAGAGGGTGTCGTCGAGCGCACGTGCGTAGACCTCGTCGCTCATACGCTCCAGGAACGTGCATCCCTGCTGCAAAACATCTTCGACTGCGAAATGCAATGAAGGCGACATCATCTCAGAATCGTGCTCCTAAGGCCGGAATTTGCTTGCGGTGCAAAAATAGAGCGATTGCACTGGTGATCACGACAATGACGGCCAGCGCAAACAACAGCCCCTTGTCTCCCTGAACCTCAATACCCAGAAAAGTTAAATGGCTAACGATAGCTCCGCCCGTTGCTCCCATGGCCAGGATTGCGCCTAACCATACAAAACGCGGTGTCAGCAAAAGCACCGCCGCAATCAGCTCCACAATTCCCGAGCCAATGCGCGCCGAGACCTCAACCCCGCCGATTGACGCTGACGGGAAGTAGCTGTGAATGAACGTCCCGAGGTTGGTGAAAATATATACCGATTCCGGTGCCGCCGTGAACTTAAAGAAAAGCGTCTGCAGCAAGATCAGCGCTGCAACAATTCTGCAGATCCAGCTGAAGATCGAGAGTAGATTGGCCGTTGGCCGGTTCGCGGTTGAGATGCCTTGCGCGCTCATGAGGAGTTCCTTTACTTTACCGTATACAAGCTGAGACTCAAGAAGCGGACGGAAGTGACAGGAAAAATGACCGCCCCTCCCGTCTTTCCGGGGCAATTGCCTTTTGACTGAAAACTGTCACTTTCCTGGCCGTCGTGCATCCTACGACTAGCTGAGAGCCGTGCGCGTTGCAAAGATCTTAGACTTGTCAACTAGGAACCGTTGGAGACTTTGCCGGTGAGAGTTCCCGTGAGCAGCGTAGTAGCCGAAGCGGAGTTGCCAGCCGCAATTTGCTCCACGGCATCGGTCCCGTCTGCCGGACGCTCCGAACCCAAGGTTGACGAGTTTCTTGAAATTCGCCAGGGCCATTACCGTGTCCGCCTGGCATCTTCCGATGCGGACCGGATCGCCGCTTTTCAACTTCGGTTCTTGGTCTTCAATCTGGAGTTGGGCGAGGGGTTGGAGGCAGCCTATGCGTCCGGTCGCGATATGGACCAGTTCGATGCCGTCTGCGAGCACCTGATCGTGGAGCACGCCGGGACGGGGAAGATTGTCGGAACCTATCGGTTGCAGACAGGTGCCACGGCTTCCGCAAATGCGGGCTTTTATAGCGAGGGTGAATTCGATTTTGCCCCCTACAGGCACCTGCAAGATTCCCTGGTCGAACTTGGCCGGGCCTGCGTGCATCGCGATCACCGTTCGACCGATGTCTTGTACCTGCTGTGGCGAGGCATCGCCCAATACGCAAGACATCACGGCGGGCGATATCTCATCGGCTGCTCTTCGCTCACATCGCAGCACCCGGCCCACGGTGCTGCCGTTTATCGGGCTCTGCAGAAATATCTAGCCGTACCGCATCTGCGCACCACCCCCCACCCGCATTGCGCAATGCCGCTGGTTCTGCCCGGAGATGCGAGCGACAAGGTTCCGAAGCTGCTACGCACCTACCTCGCAGTTGGGGCAAAGATCTGCGGACCCCCGGCCATCGATCGTGAGTTCAAGACGATTGACTTTCTCACCCTCATCGATCTTGAGACTCTGCATCCACGGGTGCGTGCTCGTTTCCTGAATTCCTGAAGGAATTCCGGCTTTTGGCTTGCTGGGGAAGAGTTCCACTCGCGCCGTTAGCGCCGCACCATCCGCGGCGGCTTCCAGTTGCTGGGGAATGCCGCCCGGCGAAACGACTTTTCCGCAAGCTGTTAGACAGTGAGCACTACCGGGATGCTGTCGGCGTATGGCGTAGTTCTTTCGGATTGATCCTCAGCAAGCGGCTATTTCCTCTTTCGAACAGCTCCCCTCGAAGGGTGAGCGGCTCGGCCACGAATTCACGCAGGGCGTCGCGGCCAAGTGCGGTTCCCCCCGGCCCTACTAAAAGGAATTGCTCTCCCCCATTCGCCGTCACAAAAATCGGCGGAATTCCTCCGCTCAGGCAGCGCGCCGCACAGTCACGGTGCACCTTCCCGTGGCCCGGATTCATCACGCCCAGGTAGCACTTGCTGTCTACGATCTCGCCCGTAACCACTATCGCCCCCAGGTCGCGCATCGCCGGCTGGCCTGCCGGGCTCGTGTCCAGCACTTTGATGGAGCCGGGCGCGAGCTCTACCATGGTTCCACCCTCACGGTAAATCAACTGGCCCTGCAGGCTAACTCGTTTGCCGGCGAGGTCAGCCACAAGATCGTCCGCCCCGTGTTTTCCCGGCGCAACCAGTAAATATCGCGAATACTTCTCGTCTTCCTTAGTTTGATCCTGCCCAGTTTCTCCCGGGCGCGCGACCAGCAAAGCAGGATAAGGTTCCGTCTCGATGATTCCTTCGAAGCTGCGCAACTTTCCGAACTCGAACGCGGAATTCGCGAACGGCATTTGCCCGAAGGTCAGCACAAGCGCCACCATCACGGCCAGCAATCCAAGTCCAACCACAATTCTTCGGACAAAAACAGCCAGCTTTTGTGGTGCCTTTGGCACATAGCCTACATAGAAGTCACTCATCGCGTTGCCACATCCCTCGGCTCAATTCGGGAAGGCTCGACGTAGGTTCCCGGTGCATTAGGTTTGGGATGGACAAAAACAGATCCATCGACAACTTTTGTGTTGAACGTTGGAATCTTTTCCTTGAACGGCGCCGGCGCCGCTCCTGAATCAGGTTGGTACTGGTAGCCGTGCCACGGACACGTCACGCAGCCGTCAATGATCCGGCCTTCCCCCAGCGGCCCATTCTGATGCTGGCACACGTTGGAGATCGCCGAGATCTTGCCATCGTAGCGAAACACTGCGACCCGCTCGCCGGAAAGAGAAACAATCGTGGCACACTTTTCGGATATTCGGTCCACTTTGCACACCTCGACGAACCCATCCTCCCGGGCGTGGAGTCTCATTTGGTCGATCCGCTTCTCCTTGAAAGCCGCGGCGAGGTGCAGCGAAACGACTGTAGCCACCGCGAGAATCAGCATGACCGCCAGGAGTGGTCCCGTCTCCGACTGCAATGCGCCCAGTGTGATGTGTGCTACCAACAGCATGTACGCCGCGTAGACGAGCATGTGCAGGCGCTTCCAGACAGGCGCTGAAAGGTTGCGTAGCCAGAAGTCGTGACTTGTCGCCGCCATGACGAAGAGGAGGATCAGCGCGAAAAATCCCAGCGCCTGAAACGGAAACTCGGCGACGCTGCCATACCGCGGATTGCTGACGAAGAGGCTCACCAGCGGATTCGCGTTGCCCAGCGCATGAAACTGGAACAGTGCAAATCCTCCGTGCGCCAGCCCCAACAGAAACGTGGTTACTCCCAAGTGGCGGCGGTTGTAGAGGAGCGGAAGAAAGCGGCGATCCAGTCGCGCCAGCGGTCCGATGCACAGCACAACATTCAGCAGCAGGAAAGCTGCTGTTCCCAGGCCCCGAATCAGTAGTGTCTCCGCCGTCGCGCTCGGGTTGCGCCAAGCCCCTACGCCGACAAACGCTCCCAGGTACACAACCAGCAGTGACAGAAGTGTGAGATCGTAGACCTTTTTCTGCCGGTTCCAACCGATCGCACCGTATTGAACGCTCATGAAGGCGACTCCACCCTGGCAGTATCAAAGACAGTGTGGTGAGGCAAACTGAACAAGACGAGATAACCCGCTCGTCCAAGGCTCATCGGCAGATTAAAAACCTTGCCCGCTATAAAAGGACCCAGCAGTCGCGCTTGGTCTGGCACGGAGTCCCCTTGCGGTTGCTCCTCTGACCAGTAGAGCAACAAGTCGGGTTCAATCGCCTCCTGCGACGTGTCCAGTGCAACCGGATTCAAGACCAAATAGATGTCGCCAGGATGTTCCGCATCGCGATACAACTCCGACTGCATCGCATGCTTCTGCCACAGTCTGTCGGACTTCCTGAGCAGGCGTGCAGAATTCGGCAGCTGGGCGGCGGGCGCACTCAATCGCTGGTGTGGATGCCGCGCTCCCAGCCCGACTGCGAGAATCGCAGGCAGGGCCAACGCCAGTGCGACAAATACCCGGCGATGCATAGTTCTGAGTGGCTGAATCATGGCCCTGTCGACACCCTGTGTGGATTCCTTTCCACGGGAGGCTCAACCCTCCCCCGCATCCACCGCTGCAGGAACATCGGCCAGAAAGCGGCGACTCCCGGCAGAATCAGCAACCGGAACCCGATACCCGATCCCTGTGCTTCTGAGTCCAGACGTTGAACTCCAGTCCACACGAACAGCGCAGCAAACATCAATCCGAGGCCGGCGTAAGTCTCCAGGCCGTAGACGAATATTTTTATCAGAGTTTCAAACATCGCTGCCGTAAACCGGGATCACTGCCCCGTTGATGTCTTTGCCGGCATCGCCTGCCAGCCATGTGATCAGGTTAGCCACCGTCGAAGGCCGAACCCATTTCGAGAAGTCCGAATTTGCCATGGACTCGCGGTTTGCCGGTGTGTCCATTGTGCCGGGCAGGATCACGTTGGCCGTCAGTCCAGCATCTTTATTTTCCAGCGCCACCGTTCTGATCAGAGAAACCATCGCAGCTTTCGAAGCGCTATACGCTCCAACCCCTGCTCCAGGCTCCAGCGCCGCGCGGCTTCCAATCGCAACAATGCGTCCGTTGCCCGTCTGCCGCAGAACCGGGATGGTCGCCCGCAGAATGTGGAATACGGAATTCAGGTTCAGGTCCAGCATCCGCTGAAAGGTGCCATCGTCCGTATCCGCGATCGACTGCCCTCCCGCGAACCCGCCGACCGTGTGCGCTAGAACATCCAGCTTTCCGAAGCGCCCGACCACCTGATCCACCAGGGACTGAGCGCCTTCGCGGGTCGAAATCTCCGCAGGAAGCGCGGTAAAACCTGGGCTGCTGAAATCGGATTGCTGTATTTTACGTGACGTGCCAATAACGATTGCACCCGCATCAACGAACGCCTGTGTCACATACGTTCCCAGGCCGCCATTGGCCCCGGTTACAAGTACGACCTTGCCTTTCATGCAGCGCTCCGATCTCCCTGGTCATCAGATTCCGAACAACACAAAAGGTTACTATCCATCTCGCCGCACACTCGCCGTTGCTAAGGACGACTCGATCACGAATACAAGCCAGTCCCCAACGCGGCAAAAACACCTGTGGATAGATGCGCCTGGTTTCATCGAAGAATGACAACGCTGGGACAGCAGGCCTGCCGGCTAGGCTACGGGGACGCCGTGGGGCTTTACGTGCTCTCGGATGAACTTCACGATGTCGTCCATCGGAGTGCCGGGTTGAAAGATGCCGTCTACGCCAATTTTTTTCAGGCCTTCAATATCCTGATCGGGGATGATGCCGCCTACCAGGACGAGAATGTCGTCCATTTTATTTTGCTTGAGCAGGTCCATGACGCGCGGAACGATGGCGTTGTGCGCGCCCGATAGGATGGAGAGCCCGATGACGTGGACGTCCTCCTGCAGCGAGGCGTTGACGACCATCTCAGGAGTCTGGCGGAGTCCGGTGTAGATGACTTCCATGCCGGCATCGCGGAGAGCGCGGGCGATGACCTTGGCGCCGCGGTCGTGCCCGTCGAGGCCGGGCTTGGCTACCAGGACTCGGATCTTCTGGTCAATTTTCTGGTCAGTAGGCATCGACAACATTTAACCACAGAGGGCGCGGGGCCGCACAGGGAAATGGGTGTGGGGGGTTCGACAATCGCGAAAGAGCCTGCGATCACGGTTTCACCCCCAACTGCCAGAACAGGAACGAGTACATGTCGGTGCTCTCTTCGATTTGCTTGGTGATAGGCTTGCCCTGCCCGTGCCCGGCCTTGGTTTCAATGCGCAGCAAAATCGGCCGCTCTTTGCTGGCGCCGTTCTTGGCTTCGGCTTGCATCAGGGCGGCCATTTTTTTTGCGTGCATGGGATCGACGCGGGTGTCGGTGTCGCCGGTCATAAAGAGGATCGCGGGATACTCCTGACCGGGCTTCACATGCTGATAGGGTGAGTAGGCGTAGAGCCAGTTGAATTGCTGAGGATCGTCGGCGGAGCCGTATTCGGGGATCCAAAGTTTGGCGATTTGAAAATTCTGATAGCGCAGCATGTCGAGCAGCGGGACCTGGCAGACTACGGCGCGGAACAGGTCGGGGCGCTGCGTGATCATGGCGCCCATGAGAAGGCCGCCGTTCGAACCGCCGCTGATGGCCAGGTGATCTTTATCGGTATAGCGCTGCCCGATGAGATATTCGCTGGCAGCGATGAAGTCGTCGAAGACGTTTTGCTTCTTGTCGAGCATTCCCGCGCGATGCCACTCTTCTCCGAACTCGGCGCCCCCGCGAAGATTGGCGACGGCGTAGACTCCCCCGTGTTCGAGCCAGAGATACACGCCGCGGTTGAAAGTGGGAGTGAGCGAAACGTTGAAACCGCCGTAGCCGGTAAGCAGAGTGGGATTTTTGCCGTTTTTCTCGATTCCCTTCTTGCCAACAATGAACATCGGAATTTTTGTGCCGTCTTTCGACGCATACCAGACCTGCTGCACGTCGTAGGCAGAAGGGTCAATGGAGGGCGCGTCGACTTTAGCCCAGAGCGTGCTCTTCACTCCCGTCGCCTCCACGCTGGTCAAATCGGCGCGGTAGATGGAGGGCGGCACGGTGAAGGATTGGAATCCGTAGAAGATTTCGTTGCGGTCGTAACGGCCGGAAGCGGCCAAGACGCTGCCTAGGGCAGGGAGTGGAATGTCGGCCAGTTTTTTGCCTTCGAGGTTGAACAACTTCAATTCCGAAGTCGCATTGCGTTCGTATTGCGCCAGCAGCTTGCCGCCGGTGACACTAGCTCCCTGAAGCACGGCATCGGTCTGGGAGATGATTTCTTTCCAGTGTTCGCGATCGGGATGGACAGCGTCGGCGACGAAGACGCGATAGCGCGGAGCCCCCTCGTTGGTGGTGATGTAGAGTTTGCCCCGGAAGAAATCGGCGGTGTAATGGAAATCCTTGCCGGTGGTGATTTTGATGGGAGGCTTTTTGGAAGCGGGATCGTTCGCCGTGAGGTCCTGCAGAAACATTTCGGTCTTGGTCCAGCCCTGCTCTTCAATGATGAGCAGCCAGCGTCCATCCTCTGAAAGATGAACGTTGGGCCACGCTTCGGGGTCGCGGCCCGCGCCGAAAATGAGTGGATCGGCAGCAGAATCGGAGCCGAGTTGATGATAGAAGACCCGGCGGTGATAGACCTCCTCGCCTTCGGGAACTTCGCCCTTGTTGGGATAGCGCGTATAGAAAAATCCGGAATTGTCGGGCTTCCAAGCGAGGCTGGCGGCGCGAGTGCGACCGATGGTATCGGGGAGAAGTCTTCCGGTGGCCGTTTCAACGACACGAAGAGTGCTGATTTCGGAACCGCCCGGCGACGTGCCATAAGCGACATACTTGCCGTCATCGGAGGCATACCACCAGTCCAGGGCGACGGTTCCGTCGGCAGCGAGTTGGTTGACGTCGAGCAGGACGCGGTCGGGGTTGCCTGGATTGTCCTGGTTGAGATCGTTGGCGGCGGCGTTGAGGCCATCGCGCACATAGAGGATTGGCTGGTTTTGATTGCCTTCACGGCGGGTATGAAAATAATAAGGGCCACCCATCTGAGGAGCGCCGACGTTGCCGATGGCGAGCAATTGCGCCAGGCGGGCGTTGATGCGGTCGCGGCCGGGGAGCGGATCAAGAACGGCGCGAGTGTAGTTGAGTTGGCGCTCGACGTAGAGTTGGGTATCGGGATCGCTGGCATTTTCCAGGTAGCGGTAGGGATCCACGATTTTGTGCCCGTGCAGGACGTCTTCCACGGGGGCAACTTTTGTTGAAGGCAAGGCGGGCGAAGCGGAAGGAGCGGCGGAATCCGCGGCCTGAGAATTGCTGGACGAGACGAGGGCAAGGGCACCGACGAGAATGACGAGAAAAAAAGTGGACAAGAGCGGACCTCCGGGCACAAATTCACTCCGATTGCGGACGAGACGCAGTTTCTTAGGGTAGCAGAATGTCGAGGGAGTGGGCGGCGGGCTTGGGGCAAATGCGCTCCATCGGGGCGGGAGTGCGCGAAGGGACCGGAAAGATTTGGCGCAGGATCGATAGTTTCCAATCAGATCGAGGCTCTGATATGATTTGCATGACAGTTCAAAACGCACGGATGCGTGCGTTCTCACTCCTCAGTAGCTCAATGGCAGAGCATCCGGCTGTTAACCGGAGGGTTGTAGGTTCGAGTCCTACCTGAGGAGCCATTCTTTTGACCGCATAAAACCTGCGTAACATTGACTTCCTGTCTGAATTGTCCCTACGATTGTCCTAATTCCCCCGGACAGGAGGACTGTGACATTCACGATTTTTCGTCGTCACAACAGGGAAACCTGCGACAGCAAGAACCGCTACGATCCGCGATGCGGGTGTTGTTTGTGCTCCAAACGCGGGTTCCGCCGTGCTCCACATGATAGGAAATTTCAACTATAAGGTCAGCATCATCCGGGGAGCCAACGATCTGGTACTTTCCCCAGTTTTTCATCTCTGAATAGAACGTGTCGTACGCGAGATCACTGCCTCCCCCGTTTGTGAGGAAGACTCTCTTAGCATTGACCACGACCGAGGGCAGCGGGGCGGGCGGAATATCTTTTCTACTCTTCCCGGCATCTGCGTAAACCGATAGGAACAGGCACAACGCTGCTGCGAGCTTGCGCATGCTGATCGCTCCATTTTCCGTGGGAAGCTGACGGTTGGATTGTACAGCGGAAAAGCGGATGTCCACAGAACAACGTCGATTTTTTGAAGAAATCATTCAGCGGTTGCAGAGTACATCCCATGCTCGCTTAATCGGCTGCTGCGCAATGTCATCGGTGTTCTTGTCTTGATAAAAGTGCTCTGTGACCACAACATCACCGTTGGTTCGCATGACGCTCAGCGTCGCTTCACCGTAGGTGCTGGGATCACCCATGAACCTGCTAACCGAGATGTTCACCCGATAGTCGGAGTGTTCGGCATCGTGGCTCAAGACCATGCAGTTCTTGTTTCTGGCGATCATCGTTGACAGTTCTTCTTCGGCGTAGGATGCGCGGTCTTCCTCAACTTTTTCGTAGTCCTCCTTGCGCCCTATCGTTTTGTCTTCGTATTTCTCGGAGTACGAAACCGCGACCCGTTTCAATCGGTGCGCAGTGTGCCAGCGACAGACCCACAGAGTCGCCAACACCGCAACCAGCGCGGCAGAAACGGCAACCAGTGCAGCCCGTGCGAGTGTTCTCATTTGAAGTAGTGATGCCCAGCACCGAGAACGACGTTGACGGCAGCGAAAACAGCCAGAAGCAAGACGCCGACCCAGAAAGTGTTGACACAAATCAATTCAAAAATGCGTGACGCTCGGTGTAATCGCTCCGCTCGATTCTTTCTGTTTTTGGCATCTGCATGCGTCTCGTCGGCTTCTTTCTTCAGAGCTTCAGCCGTCGTGGTGCGCACGGAACCATCCTCTTGCGGCTCGTCCACTACGCGGTTTCCCGCCGCTGCATGCTTGAAGAGGAAAGTTTTTTTCGCTGCCAATGCTGCCTGATAGTTGGCGATGAACGTCTCAAATGTGTACGCCTGATACTTCAGTTCCCTAAAAAGAGCGGTCATCAGCGAGAGAATCAGTGATACCCAGCCACCAAACAAAAATGCTATGCCATGAATCGTTGTCTTCCCAAATACATTGCTCAATAGCGACACGCTGAGAACAACAGCTCCCGCACTCAGCAGAGCTACCCTTTCAAAGAACTTCGTCCGCTCTTCTGCCGTGCGCCACTGTACTTTGTCCAACTGCTCGGCAGCATTCGCTTCGCCGCGTTGATAGAAATCGAAGTTGTAGGGTGAAGACATTAACGGTAATCCGTGCCAACTCTCAAAACGATGAGCCGACCGGCAACGCACTTGCTGAATGCAAGACGAATTCGCGGCTGCTCAAGAGACCTCGACGTTTATGTCGAGCCAAATCGAGAGTAGCATGGCAACATGGTGGCACAAAAGGAATCTGTTGACATGGCGAGCGAAGCCCGCCGCAAAAGGCGTCAGCAAGACTGCTCTAACTCCGTTATATCTTTCCCCAGATCTTCAGTTCTGCAATTTGAGGCCGATCTTATTGCAATTCCAGAGCAACCGTACTCGTGAATAACGACAACCGCGCGAATTTTCCTTTGTTTAATGTTTCGCTTTCCGACCGGCAACCTGAGCTCTGCTCTAGGACAAACAAGACGAAGACCTGGCTTTGATCCGCATTAGTGTAAAATTCCCGGCACTGCAAGTTTGCGACCGATTTGACACGCCACTCGTCCATGTCTGTGTTGGAGTTGATCCGTGCCTGCGCCGGAACCAATGACAGCGCACCGTGGGAGGAGTTTGTCTCACGTTTTGAACGTCCCATCCGCCTCTCCGTCATGCGCACGGCTTGCCAACTGGGGAAGAACGCGCTCCAGGTCGTCGACGACTTAGTTCAGGAGACCTATCTCAAGCTCTGCGCCGATAAGTGCCGCCACCTCCTCGATTTCGCGAATGCGCATCCCGACAATCTAGCGGTGACGCGATATATAAAAGTCGTCGCGATCAACGTCACTCTCGACCATTTCAAGGCGCTGCATTCTCAGAAGCGAGGCGAGGGAGAAACCGATCAATTTCCGGAGGAAGGGGAACCGTCCGCTCACGCCGCGGCGTCTGCCGGCCCCGGCGCCATGGATCGCGAAGTTCTTCTCAAGCAAATCGACGACCGCCTGCACCTTTGTGCGGCCGGTCCCAATCAGGCACGGGACTGTCTTATCTTCTGGTTTTATTACCTCCAAGGTATGACCGCCAAGGCGATGGCTCCCTTGCCTGGAATCGAACTCACGCCCAAAGGCGTGGAGTCCGTTATTTTCAGGCTCGTTCGCTGCCTGAGACGGCAACTCGGGGCCTCGAGCACGCAGGAGCCAGAGGCGTCGTAGGCGCCCGAAAAGGATTTCGCCCTGCGAAATCGTTTTAGAAGGAGAAGCTGATTTTGACACGGCCATTCGATAAGCATCTGGACAGCGACGAACTGGATCGCCTCGTTTCGTTGCAGACCACGAGTGTGTCCGGTTCGGGGCAACTCTCGGAGCCACCTCTGAGTGAGGCCCAGCGCCACGTTGAGTCTTGCCAAAGCTGCAGCCAATTGCTGCAAATGCATCGGTCGCTCCGGAGCGAGATTTCACGGATGCGAATGCCCAATCCATCGCCGACAACTCCCCAATGCGTCGGGAATGCCGAGTGGACGAAAGTTGCAGCCGGCTTGCTGCCCGAGGCGGCGACCATAGACCTCATGAAACACGCGGCACAATGCGGACACTGCGGGCCTCTTCTGAAGAACGCGGCAGAGGCGCTCGCAGAGGAAGCCACTCCCGCAGAAGAAGCCCTGCTCGCTTCGCTGCCCGGCGCAGAGCCCGAACGGCGCAAGCGTATGGCCGACAAGTTGCGCGCCCACACCGCAGCAGGAGAAACAATTCAAGCCAAAAAAGCTGACGCGCCGTGGTGGCAAACGTTCTTTGCATGGCCGCGTCCGGCGTTTGCGTTCGCCGCAATTGCGGTCGCCATCATGGCCGGCTGGCTGGGCGTGCGTGCCTTGCGTCCTCCCTCGGCCCAGCAGTTGCTGGCGCAAGCCTACACCGAACATCGCACGCTGGAGGTAAGAATTCCCGGTGCCAAGTATGCTCCCCTGCGAGTCGAGCGCGGCGCGGGCGCCTCCAGCCTCGACAGGTCGCCATCTTTATTAAAGGCCGAAGCGCTGATCGGCGACAATTTGGCCACCCATCCCAACGACCCCGTCTGGTTGCAGGCAAAAGCGCAAGCCGATCTTCTCGATGGCAACTACGAATCGGCCATCAAGTCCTTGCAACGCGCCCTTGAAGCCCAGCCCGATGCTCCCGCTCTGCTGACCGATCTGGGCTCCGCTTATTTCGTCCGGGCCGAAGCTGCCGGCCGCCCCGTCGACTACGGCAACGCCATAGAATCGCTCAGCAAAGCGCTAGCCAAGTCGCCCGACGATCCCGTCGCCCTTTTCAATCGCGCCCTCGCCTGCGAGCGCATGTTTCTCTATACCCAAGCCATCGAAGACTGGCAGCACTACCTCCGCATCGATCCCCAGGGCGATTGGTCGAACGACGCCAGAGCCAAACTGGAGCGCATTAAGCAAAAAATGGCGGAACGAGACCAGCGCACAGCCGTCCCGTTGCTTTCGCCCAAGGAGTTTTCCGCGGCCATCGATGCCAGTCACGACGAGGCCCTGACGGTGCTCGATCGACGCGCAGAGCGCTACCTGGAGGTGGCTGTTCATTCCTGGCTGCCCTTGGCCTATGGCGAGGGCGACAACTCGCACACAACGCCAGCCGAAGCGCGCCGCGCCCTCGAGTCCCTGGCCGGCATTTTAAAAAGCCGCCACGACGATACTTGGCTCGACGACTTCCTGCAAGCCTCGCCCACTCCAACTCAAAAACTAGCTCTTCACGATCTGCTCGCATCCGACGAAGCACTCCGTGTTGGGCGCTACGGTTTGGCTGCGGATCTCGCTCGCAAGTCGATCCAGGAATTTAGATTTTCAAACAATCAAGCGGGAACGCTTCGAGCCACCTTCGCCCTCATCTTGGCGCAAAGCTCTGCGGTCAGACCTGCGGAGTGCCTTCATGCAGCCTCCACTTTGGTCCCTTTACTGTCAAACACGCGCTATCGCTGGCTGCAGAGTCAGACCTTGGTACAACGCGCCGATTGCCTGGATGGTTCAGCCCAGGTGGAGAGTGCGATCAAAAGCACTTCGACCGCTGCCGAGATTGCTGGAAACTCCCATTATCCCAGCGTCGAACTTCGCGCCTTGGCTTTTGGTGCTGCCTTCGGTCGCAACACCGGAGCCGCTGATAATTCCCTGCGCAATTTAATCTCTGGCCTGGCAACGTTCTGGCAATCGGATGTCACTAACGCGCGCGGCGAAAACTTATACACGGTCTTCTTTGATCTTGCCGCGGCAAGAAATTGGCACTACATCGAGGCGTTGGCCATGGCCGAAGAACTCGGCGATTTCCCAGGAACGGATCCGGTCGATCGGGTCAGCGGCTGGGAACTGCTCGCTGGGGCCGAGGAGCGCGCCGGGGACTATAACGCTGCATTTGCGAATCTGCAGCGCGCTGCAGCCCAGATTTCCTCACTCCCGGAGGACAACGGCATCGCTTTGCGAAGGGCGGAAATTGCGATCGAGAACGCCGGAATACAACTTCACCTTGGCGACCCTGCTGGCGCTTCCATGACCCTCGCCCCACTCCGCGCCCAGTTCGAAACGGCGGACGCTGGGTTGTTTCAAGCCAACTATTTCAGAACCTACGGCGAGGCGGAACTCGCTCTCGGCCGCGACACGTCCGCCGCGCCCCTGCTCGAACGCGCTCTCTCCATCACCGAAGCGGGTCTAAACAACCTTCGATCCGAGGCTGACAAGCTTTCCTGGAGCCGCACGCGCGGCCAGGTCTACCGCGACCTGCTCGAACTCAAACTCAGGTCGGAGACCCCGGCCCAAGCCTTGGCCTGGTGGGAATGGTACAAAGGCGCTTCCCATCGCTCCGCCACCGACCAACGCTATCCCCAGCCCGACCGAAGCAAAGGTCCCCTCGCCTCTCCGGAGATATTCACCTATTCCTTGCCTCCCGGCGCCACTCTCATTTCTTACGTTGTGTTGAACAGATCAACCACGGCGTTTGTGCTCCGCAACGGGGATGTCCATGCCCGCTCCCTGCCGCTGCACGTCGATTCGCAACTGCTGGCGCGGCGTTTTCTGAGCCTTTGCGCCGACCCGTTGACGGACCTCGCTTCGCTCGACACGGAAAGCCGGCGGCTCTACGAGCTGCTCGTCGCGCCGCTCGAATCCGACATTCAAGGTTCCACTGCCCTTTCCATCGAAACCGACGGCACTCTAGATCGAATCCCCTTTGACCTGCTGCGCGGGCCTGACTCGCGGTATCTGGCGGATCGCTTCGAAATTACCTACTCGCCCGGCCTGGCCTACGCATCCGATTCGAGATTTCAGCCAGTAAAATCTGCCAGCCGGGCACTAATCGTTGTCGCCTCCCCGACGCAGGATTCGTCGATGCCGCCCCTCCCGGAAGCTTTGCAAGAGGGCACCGATGTCGCTTCCCACTTCGATGACGCTAGCCTTCTGACCGGCACTCGCTCGAATCGAGCGGATGTCCTGCGCAGTCTTCAAGACGCCAGAGTCTTTCATTTCGTCGGCCACGCCATCGCCGGCGTCGATCAGGTCGGCTTAGTCCTTGGACCGGACTCAGTTTTAAATTGGCGCGATCTGGTCAGCCTGCATCCGAAACGCTTGCAGTTGGCGGTGCTGTCCGCCTGTGATACCGCCAGCGGCGACGACGGCACCTTTGCCGACCTCAACAGCGTCGCCCGCACCCTCGCCGTGCTCGGCGTTCCGCAAACCGTGGCGAGCCGCTGGAGCGTCGATTCCACAGTCACCCGTCAGTGGATGACCGTGTTCTATTCGTCTCTCATGTCCAACAAGACGCCAGCCGCCGCCCTCGTCGCCGCGCGCGATTCCGTTAGAAATTCCCCCGGCCACCGCCATCCCTATTACTGGGGAGCCTTTGCCGTATTTGGCAATTCCTAAAAAAATTTAAACAGGAGAACGTTATGCGCACCCGAATCAGTGATGCAGACACAAACTGTACCTTAAACAACGCGCCGCCACTCATCGTCGATCTCATGGGCCCCTTCGTCGTCCAATTCCAAAAAGGTTTGGGCAAACCAGGGAGAGCGATTATCTGTGCCCCCCTTTGCGTCGATCATCACGCCAACCTCCTCACCGACAGCGGCGACATTTCATTGTGGGGGAATACGCCGCCGCGACCTAAGAAAGGCCATCCTGACGGCTGGGTCTACAAACTTTGTGATGACAATCCCATCGGCGCGACTCGGTTCCAGAACGAGCCGGACGTTCACCGACAGATATTGAAAGTGAATTATGCAATCAAGAATTGGAAGGCCAATCACGCCAAAGAACCCCTGCGAATCGACCCTGCTGATATGGCGAAGAAATGCCACTTTGTCGTCATCGCGCCCATGCCGGACCGAATCACCCCTCTGCGTCCTGAAGCAATCTGGATTCACAGGAACGGCGCTGACATCTGGGTCACGAATCCGGATAAAGATCTCACCAAGAAGCTTGATCCGGGGGACATAGTTTCTTCCGATCGTGGCCTAAGCTCGGGCCGAGCACGTGGGCTCCGCCTCTTCTATGACAAGTGCAGCAAAGCGCCAACGCTGATAGTTAATCGGAAGCCAAAAGGCGAAAAGGATGGTCCCGACCTGGCCGATCTTTGCGCTGTCACAAGATTCCCGGCCAAAACATTGCAGCCCTACTACAGTATGACCTTGCAGTTCGCGGCTCTCCATGCATCCGCTTCGGACAGTGCGGATGACGCTTATACCTGCTTTCAGGAAATGCGCAAGCTCTTTGACCCAAACGAAACAACTCCAGGCGAATTTAGCAAGTGGCGCGTCGACTTCTCGTCGCCGTGTCCGAAAAAAGGCTTCAGCGTTCTCCACAAAACCGGGGATCAACCGCACGACTGCGCCGCTGGCCTTCTGGCTATGCAAGACTGGTCTGACTCGAACGACTAACTATCCCGTTGTCGGTTCGTCCTATGGAGCAGGCTGCCTCAGCCCCGGCCTGCTCCATCTTGCCTAAACCGCAAGATCTTTCTTCATACATGCATGCAATTCTGGACCTCAGGCATCGGACCGTGAGGCCGGGAGATGTGTCTCACTCTTGCGCGTTCTTTCCGCAAGGTGAGATCCCCCGATGTCGATTCCCTTGGAATTGCCTTACGCGGTCGTCCCATCGCGTCGACAATAGTGCATCATGTTGTCGTGGAGTCTCTCTTCTTCCAACTCGAGTCCGCTCCCTCAGCCCGTATCCTCCGTCTAACTTCCCCCGACGGAACCAACCGCCTGACCAGCGCCCGCGTCCAAGCCTTAATCGAGGCCATCGAAGCGCTCAGAGACGAACTGAAAAACAACGTCAACCAGCATCCCCTCGTCATCGCCGGCAATCGCCGCTTCTTCTCCGTAGGCGCCGACCTCAACGAAATCGCCGCCCTCACCGGACCCGCCGCCTACGCGTTCTCCGCCCTCGGACAATCCCTCATGCGCTCCATCGCCACCTATCCCGCCCCAGTCACCGCCGCCATCGAAGGTCACTGCATGGGCGGAGGCCTCGATCTGGCCCTGGCCTGTCATCGCCGCATCGCCGCGCCCCAAGCCATCTTCGGACACCGCGGCGCTGCCCTCGGCCTTTTAACCGGATGGGGTGGCACGCAACGCTTGCCCCGATTAATTGGCAAAGCCAGAGCCCTCGAACTTTTCATCGCCGCCGAAAAAATCTCGGCCCCACGAGCGCTCGAAATAGGATTGGTAGACGCCGTCGCCGCCGACCCCATCGCCGCAGCCCTTCATCCCCGGTTCGCGTAGGGACAGCCGCCCCTCGACCGGCGGGTTGTCGAATCGGCGAACATGCTGCGGTTATCGCTGGACTCCCACGCCGGTTGCCCCACTCTTGCGCGTTTTCTGCGCAAGGGTGGGATTCCACAACATCGACTCCCTTGGGATTTTCGCCGGACTCGTCCCGCGATATGACTTTACTGGTTGAGATGTGGCCGGCAACGCGGAGAAGTCTCTACGCCCTCTGCACCCACGCCGGTTGCCCCACTCTTGCGCGTTTTCTGCGCAAGGGTGGGATTCCACAACATCGACTCCCTTGGGATTCTCGCCGGGCCCGTCCCGCGATATGACTTTACTGGTTGAGAGGTGGTACCGGCAACGCGGAGAAGTCTCTACGCCCTCTGCACCCAAGCCGGTTGCCCCACTCTTGCGCGTTTTCTGCGCAAGGGTGGGATTCCACAACATCGACTCCCTTGGGATTCTCGCCGGACTCGTCCCGCGATATGACTTTACTGGTTGAGATGTGGCCGGCAACGCGCAGAAGTCTCTACGCCCGTTGCACTCCGCCTAGCGCTTCCAGTGCCTTACCAATCTGCCCCGCCCACGCCGCCACTTCGTCATCGCGCAGCGTCCGCTCCCCCGACTGCAGCCGAGCCCGCATCAGGATCGAATACTTGCCCGCGCCAACCTTCTCGCCCCGAAAAATTTCCACCGGAACAAAACTGCGCAGCTCGCCGATCCCCAGCCCCCGCACGCGCTCGTAAATTTTCGCGAACTCCACCGCGTCGTCAAACGCAAACGAAAAGTCGCGCTCCACCGCCGGAAACCGCGCCAGCGCCTCATACCGCGCCTGCGTCAGATCGTGCTGGTAAAGCCGGTCAAGATAAATTTCCGCCACAAACACATCCTGCCGCAGCTTCCGCGCCGCCGCTACCTCCGGATGTATCTGTCCAAACTCCGCCACCACCGCTCCATCCACCAGCGCCCGCGCCGAGCGTCCCGGATGATAATAGGCAGCCGCCTGCGCATCGAAAAACACCGTCCAGTGGCTGAACGCAGCCAGCAGGCTCTCAACATCGCCCTTCAAATCGAAAAAAGTCAACGGACGCGCCGCCGCCCCCGCCGCCAAACCGCGCACCACTTCCGCATCCACATTTCCCGTCGCGCCGACAACAATGCGCTTCATCTCCCGCGGCATATTGACCGCCGTCGCCCCGGTGCCCGCCTCAAACACATTGCCCGCTTCAAACAGCCGCACATTATCGCTGCCGCGATTCAGGTTATACGTCAGCATGTTCAGCATGCTCGGAACCATCGAAGTCCGCATCACCGAAGCTTCGTCGCTCAGCGGATTCGCCAGCTCCAACGCTTCCGCCGCCGAAAACCGCCGCGCATCTTCGCCCGAAATAAATGTCAGCGAAATCGCCTCGTTATAACCGAGCGCCAGTAACGTAGACCGCATCCGCGCATCCTTCCGCGCATCCGGCAAGTCCCGCACCTCGCCGCTATACGCCGGCAGCGTTTTCGGAAACTTGTCGTAACCATGCAGCCGCGCCAGCTCTTCAATCACATCGATTTCCCGCTCAACATCCAGCCGCCAGCTCGGAATATGCACCAGGTACCGGTCCTCGCCCCCCGGAAGCATGATGAACCCGAGCCGGCTGAGAATCCGGCTGATTTCCAGCGTGCTCAGTTCCGCGCCCAGAATCCGCTTCACTTCCCGCAGGTCCAACTCCACAGGAGCCAGATCCAGCTTGCGCGCCACCACGTCGATCGCATCTCCAACCAGCGTTCCCCCGCCAGAATTCAGAATCAGCTCCGCGACCCGGTTCGCCGAAGCCACCGTCGATTCAAAATCCGCGCCCCGCTCAAACCTGTGCGAAGCGTCCGTGTGCAGGCCATGCCGCTTCGACATCCGCCGCACCGTCACCGGATCAAACCACGCCGATTCAATTAGAATATTTTTCGTGCGCTCGGTGATCATCGTGTCGTAGCCGCCCATCACCCCCGCCAGCCCCACCGGCTTTTTCGCATCGGCAACCACCAGGTCGTCCGTCGAGAGCTTGCGCTCCACGCCATCCAGCGTCTTCAGCGTTTCACCGGCCACCGCCTTGCGGATCACCAGCCGCCGTCCCTCCAGCAAGTCCAGATCAAACACGTGCGTCGGCTTGCCCGACTCCCACAAAACGTAGTTCGTCGCGTCGACGGCGTTGCTGATGGGGCGTTGATCGAGCAATTGCAGGCGACTGGCAATGTCCGCAGATGAGGGCTTGATGGCCGCGCCGCGAATTTCGCGCGCCGTGAAGCGCGGACACAGCTCTGGCTCCTGAATGTCGATGGTGACGTCGGACTTGCCTTGTGCGGCGGGCAGCTTCGGCTCGATCGGACTGAGCGGCAGATCGTAGAGCGCCGAGGCCTCGCGCGCCACGCCGTAATGATTCATGGCATCGGGACGGTTGGTCGTGATCTCCATCTCGTACACGGTCGATTCGCCCGAACCCGAGATCCCCTCGACCGCAATCCCGGCCAGCGTAAGCTCATCCGCAAGACGCAAGTAGTCGACCGGAACATCCACAAAATCCCGCAGCCAATGAGGAGAAATTTTCATGAAGGATAATTTATGGTTTGTCATCCTGAGCGAAGCGAAGGACCTGCTTCTTGCATAGAGAAAGCAGATCCTTCGCTTAGCTCCCTAGCCCTTGACCGTCAGTATTCATTTTTCTACTTGTCATCCCGAGCGGAGCGAGGGATCTGCAGTTCTCTTCGTCCAGCAACAACCTTCGTTTGCTGGCTAGAAGCTCGCAGCTTCCTACCCAAACTGCTCCAGAAACCTCACATCGCCCTGAAAGAACAGCTGAATATCATCGACGCCGTACTTCAGAATCGCAATCCGCTCCACGCCCATGCCAAACGCGAATCCCGAAACCTTCGTCGCATCGTAATCCACAAACCCGTACACATTCGGATCGACCATGCCGCAACCCAGCAGCTCAATCCACCCGCTGGCCTTGCAGTTCCGGCAGGGAGCTCCATCGCGCACGCCCTTGCCATCGCAAAAAATGCAGCTGATCTGCACGTCCGCGCTCGGCTCGGTGAACGGAAAGAACGACGGATAAAACCGCGTCTTCACGCTCGACCCAAACATCGCCTTCATCGCATGGTCCAGCGTTCCCTTCAGATCGCAGAACGTGATGTTGGTATCGACCGCCAGCCCTTCGATCTGGTGAAAAATCGGAGAGTGCGTCGCGTCCAGCGCATCATTACGATGCACTTTCCCCGGACACACCACCCTCACCGGCGGCTTCATCTTCTGCATCGTCCGAATCTGCACCGGAGAAGTATGCGTCCGCAGCAACAGCCGCTCCCGCGCCGCCTTCGCTTCCTGCCCCGCAATAAACAAAGTGTCCTGCGTGTCGCGCGCCGGATGGTTCGGAGGAAAATTCAGCGCCTCAAAATTATAGAAATCCGTCTCAATCTCCGGACCCTCTTCCACCGAATACCCCAGATTGCGAAACACCCCAATCATCTCGTTCATCGTCTTGATGACCGGATGCTCTGCTCCAATCGGACGGCGAATTCCCGGCAGAGTAATGTCCAGCCGCTCTGCCGCGAGCCTGCCCGAAGAAGCGCCGCTCTGCGCGCGAGCCAAAGTCGCGTCCACCGCCTGCTCGACTCTGGTCTTCAATTCATTAACGCGCTGCCCCACTTCGCGTTTGCTCGCCCCCGGCGCGGCCTTCAGCCACAAATCGTTGACCTGCGTCAGCACGCCGTTCTTGCGCGCCATCCAGCGGTCGCGAAACACTTTCCAATCATTCTCGGAGCCCACCGCCGCCGCTTCCTGCTCCAGCGCAGACAAAAGCTCGCGCGCCGCGCCGTCCAGCGCCGCCGTCGAGAAATCAGTAAGTTTGGGGACTGTGTAGGGCATGCTTGTCGAAAGCTCGTAAGAAAAGTTTCGTCCCGACGGTAATTGTCATCCCGAGTCGAAATTTCAGCCCGAAAAAAATGTCATCCCGAGTCGAGATTTCGGCCCGAAAAAAATTGTCATCCCGAGTCGAGATTTCAGCCCGAAAGAAATTGTCATCCCGAGTCGAGATTTCAGCCCGAAAGAAATTGTCATCCCGAGCGAAGCGAGGGATCTGCAGTTTCTAAGCACCGCTCAGGACGGCAAAATTAATCTGAAGCCGAAGCCTTAGACTGACTTCAAGAGCGCCAAGCCAGAAGCTAGCCGCTGCCTAAGCCGCCGCGTGCGCCTTCTTCGCCTGCTCCGCCAGACTCGCAAATCCCGCCGCATCATGCACCGCCAGATCCGCCAGGATCTTGCGGTCCAACTCCACGCCGGCTTTCTTCAGCCCGCTGATGAACTGGTTGTAGTTCAACCCATTCAACCGCGCCGCTGCTCCGATCCGCACAATCCAGATCGACCGGTACTGCCGCTTCTTCTGCTTGCGGCCCGAATACGCAAACTTCAGCCCGCGATCGACGGCTTCTTTCGCCGCCCGGTAGAGTTTTGATTTGGTTAGGAAATATCCACTGGCGCGTTCCAGTAGCTTTTTGCGCTTGGCGCGGCGTTTGGTTCCGCGTTTTACACGAGGCATTGCTGTTCTCCTTTTTTATTTCGTCTGGCGGCTGGAGGTAAGGAGGCTTCTACCCAAAGGGATTTCTAAAGCCCGACCTCTTCACGCGCCGCTGCGGTGCGTTCGCTCCGCAGACTTGGTTATGCTGCTGGCTGGCCGATGGCAACCGGCCACCGGCAACTGGTTTAGTACGGGATCATCCGCATTACTTTTTTGTAATCGGCGTCGCTCACCATGACCGCGTCACCCAGCTTCTTTTTGCGCTTCTTCGCCTTGGAGGTCAGAATATGCCGCAAATTCGCTTTGTGACGCTTGATCTTTCCCGTCCCCGTCTTCTTAAAGCGCTTGGCAGCGCCCTTGTGTGTTTTTAGTTTAGGCATAAATAGCTCTCAGCTTTCAGTTGTCAGCTCTTAGTTACAGCTTTCAGCGGCATGCAGCGAAATATCCGGACAGCTCGCAGCGCGAGCACCAGCAGGTTTTACTGATGGCTGTCGGCTGATCGCTGCTACGCTGTCTGCGCTCCGCCGCGTGGCGCGGCAGGCGGTTGTGGCGCCGCGGCCTTTGCTGCCGCCGCTTTTTCTTTCCCGCCGCCTTCTTTCTTATTCGGAGCCAGAATCAGATGCAGCGTGTTGCCTTCCTGCCGCGGCCGGAACTCCACCAACCCTCTCTGGTCCACGTCTTTAATCAAACGCTCCAGAATCTGCCGTCCCAGGCTTTGCCGCGTCATTTCCCGTCCGCGGAAGAAGATCGTCGCCTTGACCTTGTCTCCCTCGTCCAGAAATCGCAACACGTGATTCTTTTTCGTTTCGTAATCGTGATCGTCCACGTTGATACGAAACTTCACTTCTTTTACCGTGATAACTTTTTGCTTCTTCTTGGCTTCGCGCTCGCGCTTCTCGTTCTGATACAGAAATTTCCCGTAATCCATGATGCGGCATACCGGAGGCTGCGCCGTCGGGGAAATTTCCACCAGGTCCAGGCTTTTTTCGCGGGCCAGCTTGAGCGCTTCGAAGGGAGGCATCACGCCAACTTGTTCCCCGTCGGCACCGATCACGCGAACCTCACGTGCCCGGATGCGCTCGTTCATGCGGATAAAACGCTTGTCGATACCGTCCTCCGTCTGCTTATCTGACAGAAAAGCTGCTTGAAAAGTATAGCATGCGGACCACCCGCCGCCGATTGCCCCCTCTTGCGCGTTCTGTGCGCAAGGCTGCGATTCCACAAGTGACAGGGCAAAGATGGGAGTTCTCGCCGCTTTGGGGAAGGGCACGAGTTCCACTCGTGCCGTAAGCTGCCGCGCAATCAACAGCGGCTTCCAGCCGCTGAGGGAATGCCGCCCTGCAAAAGGGTTTCATCGCCGATTACCCCACTCTTGCGCGTTGTGCGCTGCAAGGGTGGATTCCACAAGTGACACGACAAAGATGGGCGTTCTCGCCGCTTTTGGGGAAGGGCACGAGTTACACTCGTGCCGTAAACTGCCGCGCAATCAACAGCGGCTTCCAGTCGCTGAGGGAATGCCGCCCTGCAAAAGGGTTTCACCGCCGATTGCCCCACTCTTGCGCGTTCTGTGCGCAAGGGTGGGACTCCACAAGTGACAGGGCAAAGATGGGCGTTCGCGCCCTTTTTGGGGAAGGGCACGAGTTCCACTCGTGCCGTAAGCTGCCGCGCAATCAACTGCGGCTTCCAGCCGCTGAGGGAATGCCTCCCTGCAAATGGGTTTCACCGCCGATTGCCCCACTCTTGCGCGTTCTGTGCGCACGGGTGCGATTCCACAAGTGACAAGGCAAAGATGGGAGTTCGTGCCGCTTTGGGGAAGGGCACGAGTTCCACTCGTGCCGTAAACTGCCGCGCAATCAACGGCGGCTTCCAGCCGCTGAGGGAATGCCGCCCCGCAAAAGGGTTTCACCGCCGATTGCTCCACTCTTGCGCGTTCTGTGCGCACGGGTGCGATTCCATAAGTGACACGGCAAAGATGGGAGTTCGTGCCGCTTTTGGGGAAGGGCACGAGTTCCACTCGTGCCGTAAACTGCCGCACAATCAACAGCGGCTTCCAGCCGCTGAGGGAATGCCGCCCTGCAAATGGGTTCCACCGCCGATTGCTCCACTCTTGCGCGTTCTGTGCGCACGGGTGCGATTCCACAAGTGACAAGGCAAAGATGGGAGTTCGTGCCGTTTTGGGGAAGGGCACGAGTTCCACTCGTGCCGTAAACTGCCGCGCAATCAACAGCGGCTTCCAGCCGCTGAGGGAATGCCGCCCTGCAAAAGGGTTTCACCGCCGGGTGCCCTGCGCGCAACGGTAGGATTCCACAACTACCGGTAGTGCTCCAGATAATACAGCGCGCCAAACGCCAGCACCAAAGCCGCCCCTGAAAACGCCAGCGGCCGCGCGCTTCGCCCAGCCTGTTTCCAATCCGCCGTGAAAACAAAAAGCAGGATCGTTGGCAGCAGCGCCGCGATCGAGAGCTGAAAAATATGTGCCGCCGCCCCTTCGTCCGCTTGCGGAGCCTGCAGATACCCGCTCATTACCGTCGCCAGCGCGATCAGCGACAGCCCAATCAAAACTTTGCCGCTGATCCGGTTGATCTGTTGCCCCTGCATGATCCCACTTCCTTTCCGCCGCATCCTCGCCCACCCGATTTTACCGTCCCGCCCCGCTGTTCACAGCCTTCGATGACAGAATATTGGATTGTCACTCTGATCGCAGCGCTCCGTTTCGACTGGCAACTGGCAACTGCTTTTTCGTCACATTCACACGGTGAGCGCCATCACATACCCGCGCTCTTCTCCATGCAAAACTATGCACCAGAACCAGGGCATAGACACACCAAGCCGCTCAAAGCAGCGGACGTTCGCCATCGCCCTTTTCATCGCGGTTCTTTGACAACCGATGAATCTAAGTTGAGCCGATCAGCACCCGTCAGCCCGTTGCCGAGATCACACTGAGCGAAGCCACTGGATCTGGAACTGGCGTCCTGAATGATTTTGGGGAAGGGCACGACTTCAAAGGCTGCGGAAAAACTCCGTCTCGTGGCGGATCGGGGAAGGGCACGACTTCAGTCGTGCCGCTGCACGGCGCAAAAAACTCGGGCTTTAGCCCCTGAGGCCAACTCCCTCTCCACGAAGACTATTTTAGGAAACCAGTTCACTAAGTCCTTACTCCGGAATACTTTACCTGTAACTCCTTTAAACTCAAAGACCTGGACGTCCAAAACCACCTAACTCTATCATTCTAAAAGACCGAGCCTCAGAGTTTTTTTCTCACACCAGCAATGTTGCACAACCACAAACATCCGACTTCCCATCCTTCATATCCGAAACAGGAGCCACAAAATGTCTTCTTATCCAACCAGTATTCACCGCTGTCAACACATCAAAGTCAACGGTACCCAATGCGGATCGCCCGCCCTCCGCGATGAGAAGTATTGCTACTACCACCTGCAATGCCACCAGAAGAACATGCAGATCGACATGAATCGCATCGAGCATTCCTTAATCACTCTGCCTTCGCTCGAAGACGCCAACTCCATCCAGGTCGGACTCGCCGAGGTCATGCGCATGATCGTCACCAATCAGATCGATCACCGCTCCGCCCAACTCCTTCTCCAGGCGCTCCGCACCGCGTCCACCAATCTCAAGTTCACATCGCTCGAGCCCACGCTGCCGACGCAAGTCATAATCGATCCCAAGTCCGTCGCCGCGCGGCCTCTGGGAGCGACCGCATGGTCCGCCGCCTCCGGATGCGCCTACGACCAGGCCGCAAACCTCGAGCCCCAAAACGTCGACTCGAAGCCCGCCGAAAAGAAGCAAGCCAAATCGCAGCCCGGCAAATCGCAGCCTATTCAATCCGAAACTGAAGGTGCCAGACTGGAGGCGGAGTTGGCCCGCGTCATCGCCGCGCAAGCGCTCGATCCGGCAGCGCTCGCTCGCACCGCCCGCGGCTTACCCTTGCCGAACCAACGCAGGAACCCCGCGGTTTAACTCGCTCTACAGAGTTTTCCGAGGAATCAGGCTAAGGCTTCTGCGTTGGCCGCAGCAAAATCTCGCTGGCGAACGATTGTGGAGCCTGCGTCACCAGCATGCCCACAACATGCGCAACGTCCGCGGCTTGCAGCATCTTCTCGGCATTTTTTCCCGGATGCGCGCTGAACTCTGTGTTCACCGACCCTGGGCAAACCACCGCGACGCGAATGTTGTGCGCCCGCAATTCTTCGGCGACCGAGTAGGTCAGTCCCTGCAGACCCCACTTCGACGCCGCATAGGCCGCCCCGTTCGGCAGCGCGTTCTTGCCCGCCAATGACGAAATGTTGATGATGTGTCCGCCGCCGCCCGCGATCATCGCTGCCGCGAAGCTTTTTATGCAGTAGTAAACACCGCGCAGGTTGGTGTGCAGCACCCGGTCCCAATCTTCGGGAGCAAGTTGGTGCAGCGGCCCACCCGCGCCAAAGATGCCGGCATTGTTGACCAGAATGTCGACCCGGTGAAACGCCGCATCCACGTCTCGCGCCAGCGACTCTACCGACGCGACATCGCTGACGTCACATTGCATCGCCGAACTTTTCCCTCCCCCGTCTCGAATGGCGCCAGCAGTTTCTTCGAGAGCTTCGGGCGAGCGTCCGCATACGACGCTGTGCGCGCCCAGTTCGGCCAGCGTCACGGCGATGGCTCGGCCAATGCCGCGGCCCGCGCCCGTGATTACGGCGACCTGGCCTGCCAGAGGTGACTTTGCAAGCGATGCGGAATCGGTCAAGAAATGCTCCTTGCGCAAAACGCTATTCTATTTCCCTCCCGCGCATTCTGCATCGAGGATGGGTAGCGCGCCCTCATTCAATTCTCACGATTCACCGCTTCCCATCCTCCGGAAAACCGCGAAAACGCCTCGCCCGCACCCCCGACGTACCTTCAGCTTTCGGCATCTAACCGCGCAGGTGGGATTTCGCAAGCAAGACGCTTGCCTTAGCGGGAGTACATCCTTATAATCCGCTCACCAGAATATTCAGAAGTTGCCGCGGATCGAGCGGTGGCCATGATTTTCTGACGAGCGCTTGCCAGTGCTGCCGTTGGACTGGTTCGTGCAAGCCCGAAGCCGGAACGTTCGTGCGATCGGGCAAGATGTCTACTCCGCTTTCCCGAAGAGTTAAGGAGCCACTGCAAATGAAGAAGACTGTTCTCGCAGCGATGTTGCTGGTAGCCACTGTTGCCGCCATCGCTCAAACCGCCGCGCCCGCTCAAACTGCGCCGGCAGCCGCCCCGAAAAAAGAGATGAAGGATCCGGCCGAATATAACGCCTACATGGGCGCCGAGCAGCAGACCGACGATGCGGCCAAAATCAGCGGCTTTGAGGCGTTTGTGAAGCAGTATCCGAACAGCACTTATAAAGAGGATGCGCTCGAACTTTTGATGGCCGCTTATCAGAAGACTAACAACCAGCCCAAGACACTCGAAACCGCCGACAAAGTCCTGCAGGTCAACCCCTGCAACCTTCGAGCCTTGGCCGTGATCGCCTACGTCAAAAAAGCAACCGCTACCGGTCCCAATGCCGCGCAGAATTTAGCCGACGCCGGACAGACTGGCGAAAAAGGTTTGCAATGCCTCCAGACCGCCACCAAGCCCGACGGCACTTCGCAGCCCGATTGGGACAAGCTGAAATCAACCACCGCCGGTATCTTCAACGATGCCGCCGGCATGAGCGCCTACACTGCGAAAGATTACGCCAAGGCTGAGAAGTATCTTCGCGCCGCCGTCGAAGCCGATCCCACCAACCTGACCGACGTCTACTACCTCGCCCTCGCCGATCTTTCCCCAGGAGCCGCGGAAAACGACAATGAGGGACTCTTCTTCATCGCTCGCGCCTCCAATCTCGCGCAAGGCAACGGCAAAGATACCATCGCGAAGTTCGGCAAGAGCAAATACAACAAGTATCACGGCGGCGAAGACGGATGGTCTGACCTGCTGACCCAGACCCAGACCGCCACCCTGCCCCCCGCAGGCTTCACCATTAAGAAATACGTGCCCCCCACTCCCGCGGAGCAGGCCGCTACCTTGGTCAAAACCAAAAAAGTCGAAGAGATGAGTTTCGCCGAGTGGCAGATGGTTCTCTCCGAGGGTACCCCCGAAGACGCCGAGAAGGTATGGACCGCCCTCAAAGGCAAGCCGCTCCAGATGGTCGCTCACATCATCACTCTCGATGCCGCAGGCAAGCAAACCAAACTGACGCTGGCGGGTAGTTCCGACGACATCGACGCCAAGCGCGCCGACATCGATCTCACCATGGCCGCCGCCATCCCAAAGAAAGATATGCCCAAAGAAGATAGCGATTTCCAGTTCGAGGGAACGCCCGTCTCCTACGTGGCAAAGCCCTTCGTGATGACGATGGATGACGGAGCCTTGCTCGTCCAGAAAGCCGCGCCGAAAGCCCCCGTTCACCACAAGTCGCAGTAACCTTTTTCATAAAAAAAGAAAGGGCGGTCCCAATCGGGACCGCCCTTTGTTTTTGCTTTTCCTAAGACCGAAAACCTAACACCCGAGACCTAACACCTGCCCCTGCTCACCGAACCAGTTTCCTCTCCAGCGTTGCCGGACGCGCGCTCCGTGGCGGACGCTTCGCGCCCGCCCGCAACGGCTTTACGTCGATCTTCAGTTCCTGCATGGTGCGGCTCAGGGTGTTCCGGTGCATTCCCAGTTGCCGCGCCGCCTTGCATTGATTGCCCCGGTTTTCTTCCAGCACGGTGATGATAAAACGCTTTTTGAATTCACGAACTGCTTCCGAATAGAGAATGTTACTTTTATACATCTGAAGAATGAGTGCTTCCAATTGCTCTTTCACTGCTGCCTCGTTTCCGCACTTTCACAATCTGAAGTTGTGTCCATGACCAACCACTGCCACCGCTACTTCGAAGAGCCCGATCGCCGCGGCTGCATCGCATTCCCTGCCGCATGCACTTGCCGCATATAATCCAGGCCCTGGTAAAAACGCTGTCGCAATTCCGCAGGCGCGAGCCAGATTGCCGCTCTTCCGCCTACCAGAAAATAAGGAGCCAGCTCCGACTCCGTAAGCCAATTCGCCGCCGGCTCAAACGTCGCCACCGCCGTCAGCACGATCGCCACAACCAGCACGCCCCGGCACAGCCCAAGCACCGCTCCCAGCGTCCGGTCCAGCCCGCTCAGTCCGGCTTTCCTCATCGCCATGCGCGCCAGCCGTCCGGCCAGCCCGGCTACGATCAGCACCGCAAAAAAAATAATCAGGAAGCCAGCTATCTCGCCCAGCCACGGCGATTTCAAATGAGGCGCGAACCAGTCTGCCAGGCGTCGATATTGCCATGCGGCCAGCAGGTATCCCGCGACCAGTCCCGCCAGTTTGAAGGCCTCATGAAAGAAGCCCGCAATGGCTGCCGCGATCACCGAGAAAACCAGAAAGCCGAGGATAATCCAGTCCGCAATGCTCATGGTTCAAAGGATCCGAATTCGATGGGCTGAATTCAACGATCGAAATGCAATGACACCAGCGCGGGCTAGATCTCCAACTCGCGTCCCGTCAACTGACGATACGCCCCGAGGTACTTTTCACTTGTCCGTTGGGCAACTTCTTGGGGAAGAGCCGGCGCGGGCGGTTGTTTGTTCCAGCGAATTTCTTCGAGGTAATCCCGTACATACTGCTTGTCGTAAGAGTCCTGCGCCTTCCCCGGCTGGTACGTGTCAGCCGGCCAGAAGCGCGAGGAATCCGGTGTGAGTACTTCATCCGCCAGCGTGATGCCCTGGGCGGTCCGTCCAAATTCAAACTTTGTATCCGCGATGATAATGCCGCGCTGCCGCGCATAATCCGAAGCTTTCTTGTAAATGCGCAGCGTCGTGTCGCGCAGCTGTCGGCTTAACTCCGGATCCACCAGCTTGCACATTTCCTCGAACGAAATGTTGATGTCATGCCCCGTCGTCGCCTTCGTCGCCGGAGTGAAAATCGGCTCCGGCAGCTGGTCAGACTCCTTCAGCCCCGCCGGCAACTGGATGCCGCAAACCTTCCCCGTCGCCTTGTACTCTTTCCATCCCGAGCCCGAGAGATACCCGCGCGCCACGCACTCCACGGGAAACATCTCCGCCCGCATCACCATCATCGATCGCCCGCGCAGCTCGTCCGCATACTTGCGAATGGCCTCCGGATAACGGCTCACATCGGCCGTGACGAAATGGTTCGGAACCATGTCTTTGAGAAAGTCGAACCAGAACAGCGAGATCTGCGTCAGCACCCGCCCCTTGTGCGGAATGCCGGTGGCCAGCACGTAGTCGAAGGCCGAAATGCGGTCGGTGGCTACGAACAGCAGGTGGTCGGCGTCCAGGTTGTAAACGTCGCGGACTTTTCCGCTGGCATGCAACTCCAGCTCAGGGTAGTCCGTCCGCAGCAGAACGGGGTCTAAAATTTGGGGGCTCATAGCTCAATTCACCGGTCTAAAAGCTTCGCCATTCTAGCTGTCGCGAAAAATTTGTCAACGTCTTCCATCACAGCGGTCGGCTCGCCTTTTCCCCGGCGTGCGAAAAAGTGTTGACAGTTTAAGCGGAAGCGAGAACCCTTGTCCAGCGCAGGTTTTCAATCCATGGCATGTGGAAAAAACTGAGGAAGACTCTGGAAAAAAGGGCAGGGGAAGTTGGCTGTTGGCAAGCAGAAAAAGATTAGTCACGTCAAGAGGCAAGCTTGAAAAAGTTTCCACCGGTCTTCAAAGCAGACTGGGCCATCTGCGGGAGGCATGGAAAACAAGCAGCAACTCAATCGTGTCACCGCGTACACGGTAAGGAATAATGTATGGCGTACCCGAAACCACCAACTCACGAGTGCCCGACACGCGTCCCGGCCGACCTAGAGCGGGAAACCGCTTCAGATTCTCGACCGCATTTTCGATTGCCACGACGATACGTGCGGCTGCGGCGGGATTGTCTTGTGCAATGTATTCGGCCTCTGCGTCCAAGTTCGCGAGCGCCTCTTCCCGCCACTTAAGTTGCACGGCGGGTCCAGCGTTTTAGCGTCTGCTGGACTTGTTTTTCAGTCGCAAATTCTCCGCGATCTGCCGAGGCAATCGCCTTCTTGATTTCGGCGATCTGCCATTCGTTGACAGAAACGTATTCCTGAATCGCCTGGGCCGCGACAAACGACCGGCTGCGGTTCATCGATTTCGACAAACGGTCGAGCTGATTCTTAAGTTTGGTGTCTAGGCGAAGCGTGAGAACCGAGGATTCGGGCATGATGTATACATTATACAGCACTTGTATTCGAAAGAAAGTTCTGTCTTGATCGGCACCTGAAATGAGTCAGTCTGACTTCAACAGGGCGAACAGGGTTAGCACGAGGAATACCCAACAAGAATTGAAGATCACGTCACCCAACGGTCCAAGCGCGTCATCTCCGAATGGTAGAAGCAACCATCCTTTAGGAGAAAACCGCTCGGAACGTCCGATTTACGCCGCCCCAAACCGCACCGACACCAGCTTCGATACCCCCGGCTCCTGCATCGTCACGCCATAAAGCACCGGAGCAATACTCATCGTCCGCTTGCTGTGCGTGATCAGGATGAACTGCGTCTGCACGCTCATCTCCCGCACCAGTTCGGTGAAGCGTGCGATGTTCGCCTCATCCAGCGGAGCATCGACTTCGTCAAGAATGCAGAACGGGCTCGGCGTGTACTGAAAAATTCCCACCAGCAGCGCCAGCGCCGTAAGCGCCTTCTCGCCGCCCGAAAGCAGCAGCACATTCTGCAGTTTCTTTCCCGGAGGCGACGCCACCACGTCAATGCCGCTCTCCGCGCTGTTTTCGAGGTCGGTCAACCGCATGAAGCCGTGCCCGCCGCCGAACAGCTTGCGGAACGTCGCCTGGAAATTATCGTTGATCTTGTTGAACGCCTCTTCAAATTTCTGCCGCGACACCTGATCGATTTCCTTGATCGTCGCTGCCGTGTCGGAAATCGCATCCAGCAGATCTTTCCTCTGCGTCGACAGGAACTCGTGCCGCTCCGCCGTCTCCTTGTACTCTTCGAGCGCCATCATGTTAACCGGACCCATCGCATCCAGCCGCGCCCGCATCTCGCGATGTGCCTGATCTTCGGCCGCAAGTTCCTCGCCCGTGACTAGGTGAATCGGCGTCTCCGACACCGCCTCCGCCATCAGCGCCGGACGCTCAATCCCAAGTTCGTTCAGGCAGCTATCCGCCAGATGTTGCAAATCGGATTGCAGCTTCGCCGCAGTCGCCTGCAGTTCGCCGCGCCGGTCGCGCGCCACATCGAGTTGCTGCCGCGTGCTCTTCAGCAATTCTTCAATCTCCGCCAGCCGCGCCCGCACCTGCTCCGATTCCAGTTGCAGCAAGCCTTCGCGCGCTTCCCCTGCATTGCGCTCTGCTTCAAACTCGATCCATTGCGCCGCCAGTTGCACGTTCTCTTCTTGCCGCTGTGCGATCTCGGCGCTGGCCGATTCCATCTGCGTCTGCAAGATGCCGGCTCGCTCGCGCATCTCAGCCACCAGCGTTTCGATGCGCTGCACCAGCGTCGTTGCCGACCGGTGGCGCTCTTCGAGTGTTGCCACCCGCGCCGCCCTCTGCGACGTGGATTCCGCCGCCGTATCGCGGTGGCTGCGCAGGGCCGTCATGCGGTCTTGCGCAGCCGCAAGGTGGGCTTCAAACTGCGTGCGCGTTTGCTCCATCGTCGTTAGTTCCGCTTGCCGCGATGCGATCAGGCTTTCTTGCTCCTGCCGTTCGGAGGCGAGCCGTTGCAGTTCGCGCTCGCAGATCGTGATCCGCTCCCGTACCCGCGACATCTCCGCTTCCAATTGCTGCAGCAAATGGCCCGACGTCATCGCCTGCTTTTCCGCCTCGCGCTTTTCTTCTTCCAACCGGTCGAGCAGGGAAGTGTTCTCTTTGATCTCGCGTCCCAGGGTGAGCAGGAGCATTTCTTTCTCCCGCAGCGATCGCTCCAACTCCTCGAGCAGCCGCAACACGTCGCGCAACTCGCGCTTCATCGAAAGCGGTCCCTCGCTGCGCTGCTTGCCGCCCGTCACTGTCACGTTGTGAAAGCATTCCCCGGTCTGCGACAGGAAAAACGCATCGGGACTCGAAAGCGCCAGTTCGCGCGCCACCACCGGATCGGGCACGATGTAGCCATTCCCCAGCTTCGGCAAAATCATCTCCAGCGATTTCCCGAATCCGTTCAGCACCCGAATCGAATTTTTCAGCGGAACCACCGTGTCGTTCAGCGGCGCATAGTGATGGCTTTCGTCCGCGACGAACGAAAACTTCGCCTGCGAGTCCTCCGGATGCACAAGAAAGGTCGCCCGCCCGTCGACGTTCGAACGCAGCAGCCGCAAGCCTTCATCCGCCGCGCCCCACGACTTGACCACCACAAAATTCAACTCGTCGCGCAGAAAGTCTTCCACCACGCGCTCATACCGCGGCTCCACTTCCAGGAAATCGGCCAGCACGCCCGCCGGAGTATTTCCGCCCTGCATGGCTCCCGACTGAAACAGCCGCCGCACCGACTCGGTCGAATACCCGTGCTCTGCGATCACCGCTTCCAGCGATCCCTTTTTGCCCAACGCCGTCGCGTATTCAGAACGGATCGAGTCGAGATGCTTTTTGGTTTCATTTTCCGCCGAACGCTTGCTCTCGACGGCCTCGCGCAGGGTCGCGATCTCGCCCGTGAGCGCGTGAACGCGCTGCGAAACGCTCTCGAATTCCAGCGTGATCTGGCCGCGCTGTCCCCCGAAGGTTTCTGCTTGCGACGAACCGGTCGCGATCTCGGCCTGCAGTCGTTGCTCCTCGCGTCCAATGCCCGCCAGTCGCTCTTCCGATTGCGTAAGCTGATTGCGCAGGTTCGACGCTCCGCCCACCGCCTCTAAGATCGCGGCGCGATGCGTTTCCTGCTCCTGTTCCAGCATCGCCAGATTCGTCGCCGCGCAGGCGGCTTCCTGCTGGCTCAGCGCCAGTTCCTGTTGCGCCGCCGCTAAATCTGCTGCCGCTGAATCGAGTACCCGTTGATGACCGTCCCGTTCTTCCTCCAGCGCGATCAGCCGATTTTGAGCCTGCGCCAGTTCAGCCTCCGCCGACGCCGTGCGCAGGATCAGTTCCGCGCAGCGCTCTTCGTTGGTGCGCGTGCGTGCTTTCCCGCGATCGCCCTCAATGGCAATCTGGTTGAGCCGCTCGCGATTTTGCCGCGTCTCGGTCTCGATCGCGTAGCCGCGCTGCGTCCGCTCGGAGTGCTCGGCGTCCGACTGCTGCACGCTTTCGCTCTGCTGCCGGATTTCCTCCGCCAGTTGCTGGATCTGGGATTCGAGCGTGACGCTCTCCTGATCCATCTGCGTGAATTTACTTGCCAACACGATGCGTAGTTTGGCGCGCATCTCGTCCCGCAGCTTCGCGTAGCGCTCGGCCTTGCTCGCCTGCCGCTTCAGCGAATTCATCTGCCGCGTCACTTCCTCGAAAATGTCGTTCACGCGGTTCAGGTTCGTCTTGGCATCTTCCAGGCGCGCCTCGGCGAGACGCTTTTTCGTTTTAAACTTCGTGATCCCCGCCGCCTCTTCGATAATCGAACGGCGATCGGTTGGGCGGCTGCTCAGAATCTGCCCGATGCGTCCTTGCTCGATCAGCGCATATGATTCCGGCCCCAGCCCCGTGCCCATGAAAAGTTCCTGGATATCGCGCAGGCGGCAGAGCTTTCCATTCAGCAGGTATTCGCTATCCCCGCTCCGGAACAGTCGCCGCGTTACTGAAATTTCTCCCGCCCGGTGCTGCTGCTGATTAAACTTCCGGCGTCGGATCTTCAGCACGACGAGCGGTCCAGCTACTGCGATTCCGCCTTCATGTGCCTCGGCGCCTGATTCGTGAACGTGGGCATCGCCGGGTGCGGTTGCAACCGCCGCCTCGCCTTCCACCTCTTCGGTCTTTCCAGGCTGCGCTTCCTCCACGGCGCGCTCTGTTTCTGCCGCCGAGTGAGCGCGCAGTTCCGCTTCATCCCAGTTTTCGTCTCCAACCGGCAGGTCGTCTTGAATCTCAATCTCAGTCGGCGCGTTCGTGTCCGGACCGCCATAAATTTCCGGATCGATCAGCGTCAGCGACACTTCCGCCATGCCCGTCGGATTACGGTCACGCGTGCCGGAAAAGATCACGTCTTCCATGCGCGAGCCGCGCAACGACTTGGCCGACTGCTCGCCAAGCACCCAAGAAATGGCGTCGGCGATGTTCGACTTCCCACAACCGTTCGGCCCAATAATTGCAGCAATGCCCTCGCCATGGAACTTCAGCTCGGTCCGGTCGCAAAACGATTTGAATCCCAGAATTTGCAGTTTCTTGAGTTTGAGCAAAGTGACTCCTTCATGGTCGGACCTCGCGGTCCGCATACCCGGTTTGCGCTGGCTGGAGTGCGCTGCAAATTCGCGGATTCCGGAGCGTCAGCTTTCGCTGCTCTATTAACTCCGAAGGTTCCTCGATCGTCGCATCGTGGATCCGCGTCCCCTGAACCAGGAACGTCAACCACGCTTTTGACCAACTCTAACGGCGAATACGGGGACGGGTCAAGTAGTAAAACACCACATATTGTGGCACCCATCGACACACCGCCTTTAGTTGCACAACTCCTGCAGCTATTGCGCGTGAATTTGTCAGTGAGAATAAGGAGGGGGAGACCGCGAGAGCACACTCACTGTACCCCCGCCCCCAGCCAGATTCAAGCCCCAGCCCCGAGAAAGTGGGGCCAAGTCAGCTCGTGTAGGGTCGGGTCGTGTAGGGATTGGGTGTGCAGGGACGGGCGCCCTCGCCCGTCCAAGCCGAGCGCAGCTCGGCCGCTGCCGCCGCCCACACCGACTCTGCCCTCTAGCAGGCTGCGGAAAGACTCCGATTTGCTCTGGTCTGGGGAAAGGCGCCACTTCCACTCGTGCCGTAAATGCCGCCCCCCTCGACGGCGGCTTCCAGCCGCTGGGGAATGCTGCCCCGCGAAGAGACTTTTTCCGCGGCCCTCTAAAACATCTCCATCTGCGCGACCTCAATATGTGCCTTGCGGCTGCTGCGAGCGTGCTTGTCGCCAATTCCATACCGCCGCCGCAATGCCGCCATCAACTGCGACAGCCGCTCCCCATATCCCTTGGGCAGAAACGCCCGATCCGAATAGCGCTTCTGGTAAAACTCCGCCAGCGCAGGAAAGTTCTCCTCCACAAACGGCAGAAACACCGCCGCAGAACACGGTTTCAAAAACAGCGGATTGGCAAAAACATACTTCGCGCCCGCTTCACTCGCCGCCTTCACCAGCGCCTCAAGGTCGCGAGCATGATCCGTAATCTCCGGCAACACCGGAGCGCAAATCACGCCCGCATCCACCCCCGCCAGGTTCAACTGCCGAACCGCCTCCAGGCGCAGGTCAGGACGCGGCGCGCGCGGTTCAAGCTTCCGCGCCAGTTCCACGTCGACCGTCGTCACCGTCATATTCACAAAGACGCGGTTGTGCTCGCTCAGTCGCCGCAGGATCTCCGCATCGCGCGTCACCAGGTTCGACTTGGTCACGATTCCGATCTCCAGGCCGGAATGCTGCGCCAACTCCTCAAGAATGGCCCGCGTGATTTCAAAGCGCCTCTCTGCCGGCTGATAAGGATCGGTCGCCGTGCCAATCGCAATCTCTTCGCCGCGCTTCACCTTCTTCAATTCCGATCGCAGCAGCGCCGCCGCCTGCTGTTTCACGAAAATCTTGCGTTCAAAGTCCACGCCGTCGCGCAGTTCCATGAACTCATGGGTATAGCGCGCATAGCAGTACTTGCAGGCAAACTCGCACCCGCGATAAGGATTGATCGACCAGGTGAAGGGAAGCTTTCGTCCACTGACCACGCGCGTCAGCAGCGACCGCGCTCCCAGCGTGAAGTATTCGACGTTGTGCCCCTCGCGCAACGACTCGCCATCAGCCGCAATGCGGGCAATTCCAATCAATCGCGGACGGGACTCGAAATCGGGAAGCAGCGGAAGGGACGCCATAATCGCAACTTCATTTTCGCCGTTCGTTCGCCTACAATAACCCCAGCTCCCACGCTTGTCAAATGAGCCGGGGAGCAGAATCCGGCACTCTCTGCTGGATTTCTGATCCCGTTCCGCTCGGGCTGGATTAGAACTGGTCCCATAAAGGGTTTTGGCAAAGGCACGACTTTACAGGCTGCGGAAAAACTCCGCCTCCAGGCGGTTTAGGGAAGGGCACGCTCGCTACTGATCGTAGCTACCCCTGCTCGGATACAATCTTCACGTCCTAACTCAGTTCTTCAAGATGGTTCGTTGGTTCATCTCGATTTCCGAGGCCGTTCGTGTTTGAATCTGACTTCTTAACTCCGTCGAATGCCGATCTCTACCAGCGGCAGGTGGCCAACACGGCCCGCATCGTTGCCGACTCCCTGCCCGACAGGCCCTACTCGGGCCGGACCCCGGCCGCTCTTGCCGAGCTGATCCCGGCAGACTTTCTACCCCAATCGCCTTCTTCCCCAGAAATGATCGCCGCCACGCTGCGAGCCGTCGTCGCCAACTCGCTCCCTTTCTCTCACCCGCGCATTGCGGCCCACCTTCACCCCCCGCCTCTGCTGGATGCGCTGGCCGCCGAACTTGTAATCAGCTCCATCAACCAGTCCATGGATTCCTTCGATCTGGGTCCGCTCGCCGCCGTCACGGAACAAAAACTGGTGCGATGGATGTGCTCGGAGGCAGGTCTGCCCTCTACTGCGGATGGGACTTTCACTACCGGCGGCAGCCAATCCAACCATATGGGACTGCTCTTGGCCCGCGATGCCTTTCTCAAAAAGCAGTGGAATTGGTCAGCCCAGCGCTCCGGCCTCCCAACCGATGCTCGCCGACTGCGGATCCTCTGCTCTGACGTCGCCCACTTCACCGTGGACCAGTCCGCTCATCAACTCGGCCTCGGCACCGATGCCGTGGTGCGCATTCCAGTGGATGGCAAATTCCGCATGGACCTGGTGGCTTTGCGCGACGCTCTCCAAACCTTGCGTGCGCAGGACCTTCTCCCCATGGCCATGGTTGCCACGGTCGGAACTACTGATTTCGGTTCGATTGATCCTCTCCCCGCAATGGCCGAGCTTGCCCGTGAATGGGGGATTTGGCTTCATGTAGATGCCGCCTACGGTGGCGCCCTTTTGTTTTCTGACACGCATCGCAACAAATTGTGTGGCCTCGAAGCCGCCGACTCAGTCGCAATCGACTTTCACAAGCTCTTCTGGCAGCCCATTCCCAGTGCTGTATTCCTGCTTCGCGATGCCAGCCACTTTGACGCCATCAAGCTCCATGCCGACTACCTGAACCCAGAATTTCACGAAGACCAAGGCATCCCTGACCTGGTGACCAAGTCTCTGCTCACTAGTCGCCGCTTCGACGCGTTGAAGGTGTGGATCTGTTTTCAGAATCTCGGACGCACCAAGCTCGGGGCCATGATCGACCGGACCATAGCCTTGGCGGCGCATGCAGCAGAAACAATTCGGCACACGCCATGCCTCGAACTCGTTGCCGAACCAAATCTGGGAACGGTTGTGTTTCGCTATGTTCCTTCACAACCCAAAACCGATGCCGATCTGCTGAATGACCGCATTCGCCGGCGGCTCTTCGATGACGGCGCTGCGGTCATCGGACACACCCGTGTCCACGGCCTCAGATGCTTGAAATTTACCTGTATGAATCCGTCCGTGAGCGATGCCCAGATGAGAGACCTCGTCGAATTGGTGCGAAAACAAGGCGCTGAACTGGATGTGCCATAAGACGGTGGCCGACACGAATCGCTGGGACTGAGCGCCGGATAGTTTACGTATTGTCAGGCTATCGTTGTTGAAACATCCCCATCACACTCATCGGCCGCTTTTGACTTCCGAGGTCTCGATTCAGCCCCGTCGCAAGGTCGCGTTCAAACCAACCGCAAGCATTCCTGACACTGTGCACAATGGCGAGCCCAAGGAATTCCGCGGCAAAAAGCTGGAAGCGGAAGGTCTTGCCCGGCAGTTGTTTTTCTCCGTGTCTCCGCGTCTCCGCGGTGAAGAACCCGACTCCCCAGGCAAATTTCGTTTGACCGCAACATTCAGATAGTCCGTGCGCCCGCGCCCGCCTTATGTTCTCTCCATGGCCACCAATGCGATACTTCCAACGGACGAAGCGATGAAACGGATTTTCCAACCAACCTCAGAAGCGACAGCCGAAATGCCCGCAGCCGTCACGGAACAAGTCGACGACCGCCGCTGGCAAGCCGTCCTCGATCGCGACGCCTCTCTCGACGGCGCTTTTGTCTTCGCCGTGTCGAGCACCGGAGTCTTCTGCCGTCCATCGTGTCCCTCAAAGCGCCCACGCCGCCAGAACGTGCGCTTCTTCGCTCAGCCCCTCGAAGCCGAGCGCTCTGGCTATCGCGCCTGCCTGCGCTGCCGTCCCAAGGCAATCGACGGAAATCCGCAATCGGTGCTCGTGCGAGCCATGTGCCGCTATATCGAGCGCCACATTGAAGACCGCCTGACGCTGAACCAACTCGCAAAAGAGTTCCGTCGCAGTCCGTTCCACCTGCAGCGCACGTTCAAGTCGATCCTCGGCGTTTCCCCCAAGGCCTACATTGACGCGGTTCGACTGCGCCAGGTGAAGCAAAATCTGCAGGCAGGGAATTCGGTCACCACCGCCCTCTACGCCGCTGGATATGGCTCCAGCAGCCGTCTCTACGAGCGCACCGCCACCCAACTCGGCATGACGCCGGAGAAATACCGCCGCGGCGCCGTCGCAGCCGTCGTGCGCTACACCATCGCCCGTTCCCCTCTGGGACGCATGCTGATCGCCGCTACCGACAAAGGCATTTGCGCCATTCAGTTCGCCGATTCCGACGACGATCTGCAGCAAGGCCTGATGCGCGAGTTCCCCTTCGCCGCCCGCCGCCGCGATGACGCCGCCATGTCGCAGTGGCGAGACCAGCTCACCAGCCTAATCCAGGGACAAGAGGTCAACTCGTCAATCCCGCTCGACATTCGCGCCACCGCCTTCCAGCGCCGTGTCTGGGAGACTCTGCAAAAAATTCCCCGAGGAGAAACGCGTTCCTACAGCGCCGTAGCCAAAAAGATTGGCATGCCCACAGCCACCCGAGCCGTCGCTCGAGCCTGCGCCACCAATCCGGTCGCCGTCGCCATCCCTTGCCATCGCGTAATTCGAAACGATGGCGAATTGGGCGGCTATCGCTGGGGCATAACCCGCAAAGAGAAATTGCTGACCATGGAAAAAGAGGCTGGGGCGTAGAGGATTGTTAGCAACCAGTGGTGCGCAAGTGCGATTCGTATCAGGGCACGTATTCATGCGTGTCGTAAGTGCCGCAAGATCAATGCACTTTTAGGCGCTGATTTGAATTTCCTACTCCCACCACCGGTTGTTAGGGGGATTGGGTCGATCGACAGTGTGGCAGCCAACATCACCTTTGACGTTACCCCCTTCCAGCGCCAGTCCTGGCATTACGGCGAATCTGGGATATAATTCCTCCAATTCTTATCGAGCCGGATTCCCGGCGAGAGATGCCCATGACAGAAACACCTCCAGAACGACAATTAGTCACGCGTCTCCTTCGAGAATGGGGAGGCGGAAACAAGGCAGCGCTCGACGAGTTGATGCCCGTCGTCTACCAGCAACTGCGCAAGCTGGCGTCGATTTGTCTGCTTTCCGAGCGTCCCGACCACACCTTGCGCGCGACCGCCTTGGTTCACGAGGCTTACATCCGTCTGGTGGATGCGGATGTCGCCTGGCAGGACCGCGTGCACTTCTTCGCCGTCTCCGCCCGTCTGTTGCGCCGCATTCTGGTCGACCACGCCAAAGCGAATCGCCGGCAGAAGCGCGGCGGCGGTGCCGAGACGATCTCGCTTGACGAAGCCCTCGTGATCGGGCCGCAAACGGTCGGCGGCATTGCGGATCTCGACGATGCCTTGAAGCGCCTGGCGGTTCACGACCAGCGCAAAAGCGAAATCGTCGAGTTGCTTTGCTTCGGAGGCCTTACCTATGACGAAGCCGCAGCCGCGCTCAAGATTTCTCCCGCCACCGTCCATCGCGAATTGAAGATGGCCAAGGCCTGGCTGCACCGCGAACTCACGCAACACTCAGCTTCGACTTAGGAGCGCGCGCCCATGGCATCGTCGCCGCGAAGCAATCGCTGGCTGCGCATCGAACAGCTCTTCTACGCAGCGCTGGAATTGGAGTCAGACCAGCGGGCTGCGTATCTCGAGGAGTCTTGCGCCGGCGATGCCGAACTGCGCGACGAGGTCGAATCCCTGCTTCTTTCCTCAGGGCAGACCATGGGCTTCCTGCATCAGCAGGTGGACCAAATGGCGCAGCCCAATGCTTTTCGCGAAGAACTCTCGGGCCGGCGAATCGGCGCTTATCAGGCCTTGCGGTTGCTCGGCGAAGGAGGAATGGGACAGGTTTATCTTGCCTCGCGCGCCGACGATCTCTACCGCAAAGAAGTTGCCATCAAAACCTTGCAGGGAACGCTCGGACAGAATCGCGCGATGCTGTTGCGCTTTCGCAGCGAACGCCAGATCCTCGCCAACCTTGACCATCCCAACATCGCGCGCCTGCTCGATGGCGGTATCACCGACGAAGGGTTGTCATATCTCGTCATGGAGTATGTCAACGGCATTCGGATCGACGATTATTGCAGGAAAAATAATCTCGATACCGAACAACGGTTGCAACTGTTCTCGATGGTTTGCGCCGCTGTTGAGTACGCGCACAAGAACCTGGTGGTCCATCGCGATATCAAGCCCGCCAATATTCTGGTAACCGCAGAGGGCGTTCCCAAGCTGCTGGATTTCGGCATTGCTAAGTTGCTGGATCCCGAGTCGGGTGAACTGACTCTGACACGCACCTCGGAGCGCATGATGACGCCCGACTATGCCAGCCCCGAGCAGGTGCGCGGCGATCCGGTCACAACTTCCACCGATGTCTACGCCTTGGGCGTGCTGCTCTATGAATTGCTGGCCGGTCGCCGCCCGTTTCAGCTGGACACTACCAGTCCGATCGAGATCGCGAAGATCATCTGCGAGCAAGATCCGCAGCCGCCGAGTGTGATGAGCGCCGCAAATGCGCAGCAGGCGGCTCCCGACGCCGCGCGCAAGCTAAGCGGTGACCTCGACAACATCGTGCTCATGGCGATGCGCAAGGAACCCGCTCGCCGCTATGTCACGGTGGCCGCGCTCGCTGCCGATGTTAAAGCCTATCTCGCTGGATATCCCGTGCACGCGCGTACCGCCACCTGGAAGTACCGGTCGGCCAAGTTCATTCGCCGGCATAAAGCGGGAGTGCTCGCCGCCGCGATCGTGGTCGTGGCGTTGATGGGCTTTAGCGTAGGCATGGGCCTTCTGGCCAAGCGGGCTACACAGGAGCGTCTCGCCGCGCAGCGGGAATCGCAATTTCTTGAAGGTATATTTGAGGCGGCTACTCCGGATGCTTCGCGCGGCCACGAGATCACGGCGCGGGAATTGCTCGATCAGGGCGCCAAGCGCGTGGACCGCGAACTGGCCGGCGACCCTGAACTCCAGGGCAGGATGCTGGACAACATCGGTCGCGCCTATTCCACCCTGGGATTGTACGGCCCAGCGGCGGCCTTGCTGCAACGAGCCTACGCGCTGCGACAAAAGACGCTCGGCAACGAGAACCTCGATGTTGCCGACACGCTGTTTAACCTCGCAACGGCGCTCCGGCTGCAAGAACAATACCAGCAAGCGGAACCGCTCTTTCGGCAGTCACTCGCAATCCGGGAGCGGAAACTCGGCGAGCATAACACCACGGTCGCCGAAAGCCTTTCCGCCCTGGGCGAATGCCTTTACCTGGAAAATAAAGATGCCGATGCTGAGCCTGTGCTGCGACAGGCCCTGGCCATCGATCACGAATTCAAAACTGATTCGTCCGCGGCGAACTATCTCGCGCTTTTGCTGGAGCGCAAAGGCAGCTACCCCGAGGCTCTGCAATTGCTCCGCGAAACGGTCGAGGTTCGCCGCAGGATCTTGGGAGCCGACAGTCCCGACTACGCGCTTGGTCTGCACAATCTGGCCGGCGCCCTGATCGATGTTGGTGATCTTACAACGGCAGAAGCCACCGAGCGCCAAGCCCTCGAGTTGCAACGCAAGATCTTGGGCAACAACCATCCCGATCTGGCCTATGCCTTGAATAACCTTGGAAACTTGCTGCTCAGCAAGGGTGACTGGCAAGCGGCCGAACCGGTGATCTGGGAGAGTCTCGAACTACGGCGCAGAACTGTCGGTGAAAAAAGCGCCAAATTCGGGGTTGGACTGAACAATTGGGCTCGGATGCTGCAGGCGAAGGGCGAATACGAGCAAGCAGAACAAACCTACAAGCAGGCTCTCGATACGATCACGAAAGCGAACGGTCCGGTGGACTGGTTCGCGGCCAGGACGATCGCCAATATGGGTGTTTTAGAGTTCGACCGCGGAGACTACGCTGGCGCGGAGCGCTACGCGCGTCAGGCGCTCGACATGGAACACAAGCTTGGCGGGGAAGAAAGCCCGGCCGCATCGGCCGCGCTTATCGATCTCGCCGAGGCCAGAGTTTTTCAGGGTGATGTGGCGACCGCCGAACCCTTGCTGCGACAGGCATTGGCAATCCGCAAGAAAGAGTTGTCGGCTGGGCATCCCAACGTGATTGCCGCCGAAGTACGATTGGGAGAAGCGCTCACGTCCGAGGGCAAGGCTGTGGAGGCCGAGCCGCTTTTGCGCGAGGCGCTCACTGCGGCTCGGTCCGCTCCGTTTCCGCTGCTCGATTGGCAGATCGCCGAGGCGCAGAGCGCGTTGGGTGTTTGCCTGGTCGCGCTTGGCCGCGCGGCCGAAGGAGAGCCGCTGCTCAAAGCGAGCTTGGCCGGTTTGCAGAAGGATCCCCGTCCGGCGTTTCGCCAGCCCAGGCAGGGCAAGGCCCACGCCGCAAGTCTTCAAATCCGATAACGGGCCGACCACACCGTTCCGCGAACCACGCCCGGCTTCCACCCCCAAGGAATCCCAGGATATCGACCAAATCATGGGACCGAGTTTCCCCTAATAATTTCCCCTAATAAGAGGACCGGAAAATCGACCGCCAGTCGACCTGCCGCCCCCCCAAAAAATATTTCTGCGAAGGGTGAGGGAATCTGACAGGCAATGTCGCTCTTATGGGTGAGCGGTAAGAATTCGGAATTTAATTCCAGGAGGAACCACCATGAAAACCAAAAGTTTAGCTCTTTCCCTCGGCGTGGCCATGTTGCTTTGTGTGTCCAGCGCCTTCGCCCAGTACACCTACCAGACCATCAACTATCCCGACGACACGTTTACTCAGTTGCTGGGGGTCAATAACAACAACTTTATTGCTGGCTACCACGGGACCACGAACAAGGGATTTACCTACGATTACGCCACCGCCACTTTCACCAACGAGAACTTCCCGAATTCGCAGCAGACGCAGGTGATCGGCATCAACAACGACCCCTTCAAGACGGTCGGGTTCTACATTGAGCACGGTAAAACCATTGGATTCACTGACTATCAAGGGACCTTCACCAGTGTCGCGTACCCCAAGAAGCCCTTCAACCAGTTGCTCGGCCAGAACGATTACGGCCAGGCCGCGGGTTACTACAGCAGCAATGCCAGCGGCAGCGATCCCGATGTCCCGTACGTCTATGACGAAGACGGCGGCGTGTTCGAGGTCTACACCATCCCCGGCGCCACGGGCGGCGCGCAGGCCACCGGTATCAACAACGCGGGAAACGTTTGCGGATTCTTCATTGACTCCTCCAACGTCAGCCACGGCTGGCTCCAGATCCAGGGACACTTCACCGTCCTCAACTATCCGGGTTCGACCGGCACGTCGGCTTCGGGCTTGAACAACAAGGGCTCAGTCGTTGGCTTCTGGACCGATAGCTCCGGCGGGACCCACGGTTTCGTGTACAACGTGACCGCCGCCACCTTCACCAACGTCGATGATCCCAGCGGCGTCGGCAACACGCTCGTCAACGGCATCAACGACAATGGCGTGCTGGTTGGCTTCTATGGCCCCGCGGCATGCACCACCGGAACCTGCAACGGATTCGTCGCAACGCCCTAGGAATAACTTCCGCGAGCGTACCGCGAAAAAATAGCTAGGAACGTGGGAGTCTGCGAACCTGCAGACTCCCATTTTCATTGCTTCGTTGCGTGCCAGAATTCGATTCTTAAAAAAAAGGCCCGTTCCCAGGAGGGAACGGGCGAACAACTAGGCGGCTATACCCTCCGATACTTGGAAGGCAGTTACGGGATCGGATCACTTCCCTACATAAGTCTTCGGAGCGCCGATGCCGGTGCAAAAGTCCCAGCCCGCGACGCACGAGTAGCCGTTGCTGCCGCTCGTGATGTCAATGAAGTCAGCTTTGTATTCTTTGGCGACGCCGTATTCTCCGTAAGCTTCGGTGAGTTCGGCAGAAGTGGACGCATTGAATTCGCCGGCGGCATTCACGATACCGGCCAGCGTGGGAGATGAAACGCTGGTGCCACCAACGCCGCACCATCCTCCACAACCGTATTGCGAGTAGATGGCGACATAGGACACATTGGAAGCCTCGGAGGAGATATCCGGAGTGCCGCGATGCGTGCTTACAATTTTCTCGATAACGTCCTGATAGCTGGGCCGGGATTCATACTGGCTCGGTCCGCCGCCGGCATCGCTCCAGGCGGTTTCTTTGGTAAAGGCGCCCTTAGCGTTCCGAAGGATGGTGGTGCCGCCAGCGGAGACCACATAGGGAGATGCGCTGGGATAACAAACCGCTCCGCCGGTATCGCCAGCCGAAGCAAAGTAGACGATGCCTGACTTCTGGAAGTGCTTGTCGTAAGCAGTCTCGCCGCTGAAATCGCTGCCGCACCAGCTGTTCGAGATTTCGCCTCCGCCAGCGGCAGCGACTAATTTGCTGGCTTCGTCCTCTGCCGCGAGCAGATCGGCAAAGGAATTTGAAGTCGCTTCCACCAGGTAAATTTGGGCATTCGGGGCCATACCGAAGGCGTATTCGATATCCAGCGACTCTTCAACCGCCCAGTCTGCATTTGGCGGAGGATTGCCGACCTTGACTACAGTGAAGTTGGGCGTGCCGTAACCGTAAGCTGCGGCAAAGGTCTTCAGGTCGTTCACCGCGTCCGGATTGTCGAAGGCATCGACCAAGGCAATCGCTTTCGTCCCGCCCTTCGGGAGGACCGTGCTGGTCTTGAGGCAGCCCGCGCTCTTCTTGACGAGACCGTAAATGCATGCCAGGGATGCGGGGTTTTCGGCGACTGGCGCGCCATTCGGGGCGATCTCCACGCTGCCGGGCAGTACGATCGAAATGTTCGTATGGGCGCGCACGCCAATATCTTGAGGATGCTCAATGCTGCTTTCGGGAATGATGATGCGGTCGCCGCTGGGTGAAGCCTGTGCGACGCCGAACTGAGTTACGGCGAACAACGTTGCAAGTAAGGTCAAGGGAACCGTGAAGCGCCTCATAGCATCTCCTATCCTTGGTAGAGCAGGGGTCAAAGGTTTTTGTTTTGCGACGGGCATCTTGCTGGTGGGCCGGTCGCACCGGATCGATTGTCAATGGACGTGCTTCAAAGCATAAAGCCCGCTCCTATAAAGGAGCTTCTGGAAGATTTGGAAAACCTGTTACCCCGACCGAGGAAACAGGGGAAACGGAGTGCGTAACGGCACGGTCAGCTTTGCCAAGCATTCTGGGTGAGTAGCGACGGCATGTCAAGCGAATTGGGCAGCTCTCTCTCAATCCTTGAGAGGAACCATGGTCTGATCGCCACGGCAAAAAGTTGCGACCTTTAAGAGCCTTCCCTCGGCCTGTGTGACTGTCATGACGGGGCCGTAGCAATATACGGCATGTCCAGTCGCTGCGAAATACCACTTGCCCCCCTTTTTCTTCGCCGTTTGCTGGGTGGGGGCGGAGGAGAGCTGAGCGGGCGGAGCCAACTTGGGGACAGGAAGCGACAAGACGAGAGCTAGGGCCAGAGCTTTCATAGTAGGGTCGTACGCACATCACGGCCACCACAGTAGGCCGCATTTCACAGAACCAATTCCTGTTTTCCTCAGTGCTGTCCGAACTTCTCTTAAGGGTCAGACTCAATACTCAACAAGGTCAGAATCAATCTTGCATCGCGCTTCTCATTCACTCGTGATCGCTCAAATTACTCCGGTCGAGCGGCGCACATCTTCCAAATCAGCCTCGGGCTTGTGTGGAATCACTTTCATGGTGCGCGCCGACTTGCCGGATTGTTTTGTCTGCTTGTCCGGTCCGGTTGCGCCCGATCTTTTCGGAGTTGACGTTGCGTTATCTGGAGCGGCATCCTTGCGTTCGGCCGGATCCAGTTCTTTGTCCTGCACGCGCTTGCCATCGTCGCGGGCAATTTTGCCTTTCAGCGCTGCCAACTGGGTGCTGTCTTTCAACATCTCGCGGATCAAGCTGCGTTGTGCTTCGATCGTCTGGCCCTGCTCAAACACCAGCGCCGTCAGAATGCCGTACGAGACGATGAACAAAATCACCAGCAACGGCAGTACGACTGCGGTTCGCGTTGTTCGAGGAGTCGCACTCTCGGTGCTATAAATGACGGTCAAAATGCCCCCATCTCGCCCTATACGCTCGGGCGTCACGACTGGAATAGTGCACACGGGAAACCATCTGCCTGGGAAGGGGTAAGTGTTTATAGCAAATAGAGTTAACGGGGGAATCGGCAAACACGCTTTACGGGAGGGTGCAAGCCTCTGCACTTTATGGCCACCAACTCAGCGCTCCAACTCTGCGTTTACTCCAGAATAGGCGTTGGACCAGGGTTTTTCGGATGAATGGCCCGAGGCGCCAGGGATGGTATGAAATAGAAAATACTCGCAGAAACCAGATTGCCTGGATGGGTCAATGGAGGCGAGCACCATGGCCGCCCCCATGTATACGATCACGTCAATCCGCTTTTACGACGACATACTTCTTTCCGGCATAGAGGCGAAATGCGGCCCCGTCTTTTTCGAATTTCAGCGGAACTGGATGTTTGATCTGATCGTCGGTCTGGCTGCCAATCGAGAACACGTCAGTGCCCGCCACATTCATCACCGTAAACTTGCCTTCTTTGAAGCCAAAGCCATAGGCTCCCGGTTCTAATGTTGCGCCGTCAAAGGTCAGCTTGGTCTCTGCAATCAGGAACCCCTGGTATTTCTCCGCAATCGCCGTGGAATATCCCGAAGTGTCCACCAGACCCGCCAGCACGATCTTGCCCGAGGCGTTCTTCAGCCCGGAGGTGTTGCGCAGTTGTACCGACGCGCTCTGCCCTGAAAAAAAGAACGAAGTCGGCGCCGTTTTCTTGACTTGATCGGCCGTAAGCACTTGCGCCGCCGCCGGTATCACCAGCGAAACCAGCACAACCAGCCACAGCATCTTGGGATTGAAATTCCGATTGCGGTTTAGCTTGCAACTCATGGTGATCCCCTTCGATTCTTGAATTCACTTCCGTCGCAGCACGCCATACTACACGAGACGCCTGGTTCTGACGGTGATCCGCTGTCTCCGATCGTCGGCCTTAAGTGTTAGGGGTGCGCACCCTGTTCCGGGATCAGTCCCGCGGGCGCTGCTGGAATTTTGATGTCCAGTTTGGTGACCGCCCCGAGCGACGACAAAGGTTTGTCGAACTCGCCCACATTGCCCACTACCAGCACCGCCATCTTGTCGGGATGAATGTACTTTGCTGCCACCCGCGCTACCTCCTCTTTGGTGACGGCTTCGATGCCCTTCTGGAAGTTCTCCAGAAAGTCGAGCGGGTAACCATAAAACTCGTACGCCATTTTTTCCTGCAAGACCTTCTCCGGCGAATCGAAGCGGAAGACGAAAGAATTCAGAATCGCGTCCTTGGCGCGCTTGATTTCGTCGTCGTCGATGGGACGCTTGGACAGGTCGGCGATTTCCTCGTCGAGAGCCTGGATGGATTCGACTGTCGTCCCGCTCTTGGTTTGCACCATCAACCGCAACATCCCCGGATGATCCCACCCCGAACCGATGCCGCCGCCGACCGCGTAGGCAAGGCCCTTGGTCGTGCGGATGTCGCCAAACAAGCGCGATGAAAATCCTCCGCCGAAGGCTTCGTTGAAAACCGAAGTCGCAAAGTAATCGGGATTCTTGCGCGTGATGCCGAGCGCCACCATTTGTACGTTGCTCTGATTGACGTCCGTTTTTTCGACTTCATAGTATCCGGGCTTTGCCGGATCAGGCTTGATCTCCGGTTCGCTGGCCACCGGCCCTTTGGGCCACGACGCGAACGCTTCCCGCAGACGCGCTTCCATCTTGGCCGAATCAAAGTCGCCCACCACGCCAAGGATAATGTTGTTGGGGTGTACGTATTTCGCGTGCCACGCGACCAGGTCCTGACGGGTAACCGCGGCAACCGTCGCATATTCGGGAACTCGCGCATAAGCACTGTTCGCCCCGTATACAAGTTTCGCCGCCTCGCGCCCCGCGATCTGCGAGGGGTCGTCATTGCGCCGCGAGATACTGTCATACATTCCCTTTTGCGCGATTTCAATCTTCTCGGCGCGGAACTCCGGGTTTCTCAGCACGTCGAGGAACACCCGGAAGACATCGTCGAAATCTTCTTTCAGGCAAGACCAGCCCACGCTGGTGGAATCACCGCCCCCGCTAGTTTCGACCTTGGCTGCGCGTTGCTCCAGATAGTCGTCGAGTTGGTCGCCCGTCTGCGACTTGGTGCCGCCGGTGCGCCACACTTCGCCGTAGACGTCCATCAATCCCGTCTTGCTCGCCGGAACCGAGTGCTCGCCCCCGCGAATGCGGGCGGTGCCGTCGATCATGGGCAATTCATGGTCTTCCTGCAGAAAGACCACCATGCCGTTCGGGAGTTCGATACGCTTCGGCTGTTGCGGATGAAACGCCGGCAGCTTCGGAATTGCGATCTGCTGCCAGGGTTGGGAAGAAGCCGGTTGCGCCTGCGCCAAGAGTTGCACGTTGACACCGATGGCGAGCAAACTCAAAAGCGCGAGAGTGACGAAGAACAAGTTTGCGCGCTTCATTGCCCACCTCCTTGGGGTGCCGCAACATTTTCAGATGGAGGGCCGCCGGCGAACTCGATGATCCCCACGGTTCGGTTATCCTGCACGAAGGTCTTATTTGCGACGCGCCGTATGTCGGCCTTGCTGACTTTCTCGATGCGGTCGACCGATCGGAACAACTCGCGCCAGTCGTCATAGCGCGCCTGATTCATCCCCAGTTCTTGCGCCAAGCCCTCATTCGATCCCAGCGAGCGGATCAGGTTCGCTTTGGCGCGCGTCTTGATCATCTTCAATTCTTCATCCGAGATATCTTCTTTTTTCAGCCGTTCAATCTCCACATGAATCGCATTCGCGACTTCCTGCGTCGTGTGTCCCGGAATCGGGAACGCGTAAAACGCAAACAACTGCGGATACTTGCTTCCTGGAAGCCCGGTGAAGCCCTCGGCGTCGGACGCGATCTGCTTGTCGCGGACCAGGGCACGGTAGAGGCGCGAGGTTCGTCCATTCGACATCAAGTCGGCAATCGCGTCGTAGATCTGATCGTCGGGACTGCGGTAATCGGGGCGGTGATAGCCTTCGAGATAGAGCGGTTGCGACTGCTCGTGCAGCACGACGGTCCGCTCGGAATCCTGCGGCGGTTCGGCGGTGGTCGCAGTGTCGGGCTTGGGACGAGTTGGAATACGCGAAAAATATTTCTCCACGATCGGCATCGCCTCCGATGCCTTGAGGTCGCCGACGACGGTGACGACCATGTTCGAAGGCACATAATACTTGTCAAAAAAGGCCTGGGCATCGGTGGCCGAAAACGAATTCAAATCTGAAATCCATCCAATCGTTGGCCGGTGATAAGGATGGGCTGCGAACGCCTCTTCCGTAAACTGCTCGAGCAGCCTGCCGATCGGATTGCTGTCGACTCGCATGCGCCGCTCTTCGATGACCACATTGCGCTCTTTGTAAAATTGCCGCATCACGGGATGCAGGAAGCGCTCGGACTCGAGATACGCCCACAGTTCCAGGCGATTCACGGGGAATGAATAGTGATAGCCGGTCTCGTCGTAGTCGGTAAAGGCGTTCATGCCCTCGCCGCCCTCGCTCTCGACAATCTTGCCGAACTCATTATTGTAGGGAGCCGAGAATTTATCGGCCGCCACAATCGCGTCCTTCCAGGCTTTTTCGAGTTGCTTCAGCTTGGCGTCATCGCGGTCGACGCGTTCGTCGCGCTCGGCAATGTAGGCGGCGTAAGTCTCCTCAACCTTCGCCAGCGCAGCCTTCTCACCCGCATAATCGCGCGTGCCAATCGTATCCGTTCCCTTGAACGCCATGTGCTCGAACATATGAGCCAGGCCTGTCTTGTTCATGGGATCCTGCACCGATCCCGCATCGACGTGGGTGAAGAAAGAGAAGACGGGGGCTTCCGGACGCTCACAGATAATGACGGTGAGACCGTTAGCCAGTTTCTTGACCGTGGTGCGCTTCTCAAACGAAGCCAGGTCTTGCGCCGAAGCCAGCGCGCAAAGAACTAGACACGCAACGATTGTTGGTAGAAAAAACGAGCGGAACTTCATTGTGCCTCCACGACTTAACACCAAAAATTCGAAGTTACGTGGAGGCGGGGAAGATTGTCAAACGACCAGAGGGCCTGCCAATGATTCGATACGCTTCGGATGGGTGGAAAACGAAACTTCGCTGTCTGGAAAATCGCCCTCGCACGCTATGCGCAACTTAGGTAGAGGTCGTATCGCTTCGGCGCCCCGCTAGCAACAGACCGATCCAGCAACTCACCGGCCATGTGAGCAACCACGACAACCAGTACCAATGGGGCCAGCCCTTGCTCCAATTGGGAATGATCGCGCCAATTCCCATCGCTTCGCCGAGGACAAAGAACCAGAGCACGTGCCGTGCCGCGCGGCTCGCAGCAAAGTGTGCGCAGATCCACGCACAGAAGATCGACACGATCACGAAGAACCCCGTGCTTGCGGCGAGAGCGTTGTTGGAGGGCACATGGCCTTTAGCAAAATCGCCGGGAAATAGGCGAGACAGCAAAGGGTCCGTTGCCATGACGAGAACAACCGAAAGTATGTAGCTCGATACCACCACAACCACGGACTTGAGCAACGGTTACACCTCCAGGTACGGCATCAACCTCGCCATGCATAAAGACGATTCGACTGTAGCTTCGCGAGACCCATAAGATCGAATATTGCTCGAAGATTTGTAGCTCACACCTACCACACGCGGCAAGCGTTCTCCGACACCATAGGTTGGCCCTTTTTGCATCCGAAGGCCTGTTCAAACGCGGCCGAGTTCTGAACCGCGCCATTGACGCGCCATCGTCCCGGAGAATGCGGATCGGTCAGCACTCGCTTGCGCGCTTCCTGATCGGTCACGTTCTGGCACCAGATCTGGCCATAGGCAAGGAAGTAGCGCTGTGCAGGAGTGTAGCCGTCGATCAGCTTCACCGGGGTGTCTCCAATAATGGAGGTCAGCGCCATGTAAGCGAGCTTCAAGCCGCCATTGTCGGCGGTGTTCTCGCCCAGCGTCAGTCTGCCGTTGAGTTTGACCTCGCCTTTGTCATCTTTCACGGAAACAAAGCTCGAATACTCGTTGGCGGTGCAATCGACGCGCTTTTCAAATTCCTTGCCATCTTCGGGCGTCCACCAGTCCTTGAAGTTGCCCACGGCATCGAACTTCCGGCCCTGATCGTCAAAACCGTGAGTCAGTTCGTGCCCGATGACGACACCAATGGCTCCATAGTTCACCGCGTCATCCATCAATTTGCCGAAAAACGGAGGTTGCAAAATACCCGCTGGAAAATTGATATCGTTCATCGAAGACCGGTAGTAAGCATTGACCGTTGGCGGAGTCATACCCCAATCCTTGCGGTCGGTGGGCTTGTCGATCTTCTTGAGCTGCCGCTCTACCTCGAACGCTCCGGCGCGCACAGCATTCCCTGCATAATCGTCGGGCTTGATCACCACGCTGCTGTAATCGCGCCACGCGTCGGGATAGCCAATGTTATTCACGATCGTGTTGAGCTTCTCATACGCCTTCTGCTTCGTCGTGTCCGACATCCAGGGCAATTGGCCGATGTCTTCGCGCATTGCCTTCTCGATGCCCTTTACCATCTTGAGCGTTCGCTCTTTGCCGTCCGCGCCAAAGGTGCGATCGACATAAAGTTTGCCCAGTGCCATGCCCAGGTTTGCGTCGGTGGCTTTTACGCAGCGCTTCCACCGCGGCTCCATCTCTTGCTGGCCAGAGAGGTATTTGCCGTTGAAATTGAAATCCTCCTCGACGAAGGCCTTGCTCAGCGTCGGAGCATAATCGTTGATCGCTTTCCAGCGCAGGTAAACTTTCCAGTCTTCGAGCGGCAAGGTCTTGAGTTGCTCGTTGACCTGCTTGAAAAAATCGGGATTGCTCACGTTCAGCGTGTTGAACTTAGGCGAGCCGTTATCGGCAAAGTAAATCGCAAGATCGAAACTCGGGGCTGCATCCGCGATTTCTGCAACCGTCATCTTATGGTCGCGATTTTTAGGATCGCGCCTTGCCGTGCGGTCCATCGAGGCATGCGCCAGGCCCGTCTCGACGGCGAGAACGGTCTTCGCCTCGGCCGCCGCCACGTCCGGATTGTCTCCCGCGAGTGCGAACATCTTCTGGAGATGCTCAACATATTTCTGCCGTGTCTCCACCGATTTCGGATCATCCTTGATGTAGTAATCCCGGTCGGGCAGAGTGAGTCCGCCCTGGTCGAGATACGCGATGGTTTCGGAAGAATCGTGCATGTCGGGCTGCGAATAAAACGAGAATAGCGCTGGCGTCGAGTTGCGGTGCATGTAAGCCACCTGTCGAATCAGCGCTGCCTTTGTCTGGATGCCGCGAATGCGCTCCAGTTCCGGAGTAAGCGGGGCAAGCCCCTTTTTCTCGATGGTGCTTTCGTCCATGCAAGAGCCGTAGAATTCGCCAACCAGGGTCGCTGGTGGCGAGTGCTTTCCTGGAGTTTGGGCCTCGGTCAAAATGTCGCGCAGGATATAAAGGTTGCGCTCGAACAGCTCGTCGAATCTCCCCCACCGCGACTTGTCCGCAGGAATCGGATTCTTCTTCATCCAGGTTCCACAGGCGTACTGGTAGAAATCCACACAGGGATCGACCGACTTATCGATCGCGTCGACGTCGAAGGCGGGTATCTCGCGGGGAATGCTTGGAGATGACGGGTTGGTCTGCGCCAAGCCGGAGGCCGCAATAAGCAACAACAAAAAGACACATGAAATGCGAGTTCGCATAGTCGCCTCGAATCCAGAATGTAGAGAACGTCTGCTGACGTGGCGGCGCCGGTATAAAGCGGCAGCTTCCATCAGACACACTAGACCAAAGCCTGCATTCCTATCAAGAGCCGAGAGCGGCTCGCTTCATTTCCGCCCGATGCGATCTATTTCTTTTTGATATTGCCATCGGGCATGGTGGTTTCTCCTATTTGCACAACTGGATCAAACTCTGCGGCTTCAGTGCCTTGTTGCGGGTGCAGCACTCGGCATAAAGAAATTGCAGGATTTCGCGTAGCGCTTCCGTATTGGCCGTATAACGCAGGAAGGTCCCCGTGCGCTCGACGTGAACCAGGTCTTCATTCTTGAGTTTGTCGAGGTGGTGGGAAAGTGTAGAGCCGGGAATGTCCAGCTCTTTCTGAATCTCACTTACGACCAGTCCTTCGGGGTGCGCGGAAAGCGGCAGTTGCATGATGCGGAGCCGAGGCTCCGTGCCCATGGCGGAAAACATGTCGGCGTAGCGGGCGACCCGCTCGCTTTGGTCCGCAGATTGGCGGGGGTGGCAGCCATATTTCGATAATCCTGGAAATATAGATAGCATATCCAGCAGTCTCCCGCCGTATTAGAATTTCTCCGAAGCCCGCTCGCAGTGCTGATTACGGCATGTCCGCTCCTACCATCGTCGATGTCCAGGGCCGCAAGCTCACGCTCACCAATCTGGACAAGATTCTCTATCCCGCCACAGGTTTCACCAAGGGACAGATCGTGGATTTCTACGCCCGTATTGCGCCAGTGCTGGTACCGCATCTGGCCGGACGTCCGCTCACCATGAAGCGCTACCCCGGAGGCGTGGGAGAAGACCAGGAGTTTTTCTTCGAAAAGAATGCGCCCATGCACCGGCCGGAGTGGGTGAAGACAGCGCCCATCTGGAGCGGGAGCAATCGCCGCACAATCCACTTCATTCTGGCGAATGATCTGCCTACGCTGGTCTGGATTGCAAACCTTGCTTCGATCGAGTTGCACCCGTCACTGTCGCTGGCCGCCCATATCGCCACGCCAACCGCGATTGTCTTCGATCTCGATCCCGGCCCTCCGGCGAATATTGTGCAGTGCGCGCAGGTGGCCCTCTGGGTGCGCGAGATTTTTGATCACTTCGGATTGCGGAGTTTTCCGAAAACTTCCGGGTCGAAAGGGTTGCAGGTTTATGTCCCCCTGCATACTGAAACCAACTACGAGCAGACGAAGTCGTTCGCCCACGCGCTGGCGCGTCTGTTGGAGCAAGAGCATCCAGAACTGATCGTGTCAGACATGAAGAAGGTTGTGCGTACGAATAAAGTGTTTGTCGACTGGAGCCAGAACGATCAACACAAGACGACGATTTCGGTGTATTCGCTGCGTGCGCGCGAACACCCAACGGTATCGACACCGGTTACGTGGGAGGAAGTTGAGTCGGCGCTCAAGAAAAAAGACGCGGGACGCTTGGTGTTCGAAGCACAGGACGTTCTGGCGCGGGTCGAAAAGATGGGAGATTTGTTCGAGCCGGTCCTGAAACTGAAGCAGAAGCTGCCGCAGTTGACGGGACTCGGCGCCACGCCGGAGGAAAGAGAGGCTAACGAAAGCAGCGTCAATATCCCGAGCGAGGCGAGGCGACGCCCGGAGAAAAACACAGTCGCAAAAAGGAAGTCCACTGCGCTCAAGCGTCGCAAGTTATAATCCCCGCCATATGGCGCACCTTTACGTCGGCACCTCGGGCTGGGCTTATCCGACTTGGAAGCCCGCTTTCTATCCTGAGAAGCTGGCTCAGAAAAAGTTTCTGAATTTCTACGCGACCCGGCTAAATGCGGTGGAAGTCAACTACACCTTCCGCCAACTGGTGAAAGAGACGACGGTCCAGAACTGGATCGCCGATACGCCGGAGCATTTTCGATTCACCATTAAAGCCCACCAGGTGCTGACGCACATCAAACGCCTCAAGAATGCGGACGACTTTCTGCAGCGCTTTCTCGGCACGTTGGAAGGGCTGGAGCGTGCCGGGCGGCTGGGCCTCCTGCTCTTTCAACTCCCTCCCAATTTCAAAGCTGATCAGGCCGTGCTTGCCGAGTTTCTCCAGCGCCTGCCGCGAACGGTGCGCGCGGCCTTTGAGTTCCGGCACGAATCGTGGTTCAGCGACGAGACGTGGAAGACGCTCGGCGACCGCAATATCGCGCTCTGTGTGGCTGAAACCGAGGAGCGCGACACCCCCGACGTCGTGACCGCCGATTACGCCTACTATCGCTATCGAAAACCAACGTACACTGCCGAAGAGCGCAGGAATATGGTCGACCGCCAGCGAGAGCATCTTGCCGCGGGCCGCGATGTGTTCGCCTATTTCAAGCATGAAGAGACACCTGAGGGGGCGCTCTACGCGGTGGATGTGCTGCGCTCAGTCGAGCATCCTTGAAGGCGATGAGCAGGGCAAAGCGACCACCGGAGGCAACCGAAACCAGGCGTTTTCCATCTAGCCAAGTAGCGACACCGAAGGGACAGAATAAGTAGATGTTCGGCAAAGCGAGCGCGGTCCTAGGTGCGTTGTTAACCATGATTCTCGCTGGTGCAGCGTCATTCGGCCAGATCCCGCCAGCTCAGAATGGTTCTGATCCGACTAAAGCCGCCGGTTCGAATGCGCTGGAGTTTCCCGTGGTGCTGCAGCAAAACGTTGTCGCCGGCAAGACCCCAGTCGGAACCAAGGTGCGGGCCAAGCTAACAGTGGCCACACTCGTTCACGGGGTCGTGATTCCGCAAGATGCCATTCTTACCGGAGAAGTTACCGAGTCATCGCCAAAGTCTTCCGCCGAGCCGTCGCGCTTGGGGCTGAGGATCGACTCGGTGCAGTGGAAAAACGGCACCGCGCTCGCCGGGCTTCCACTTGAAGAAAAGCTATACCTTACGGCTTGGTATTATCCGGCAACCATATTGCCGGAGCAATCTTCCGACGGCCTTCCGGACTCGGCTCACAGCCCGCCAATTTGGAATGGGGCTGGCATCTACCCCGGCCAACGAAACCCCACATCTCCACCCATCTCCGGTACTGACCAGGACACTTCCAGAACCATCCCAGCGCCACCGCCTCCAGCGTCAAGCGTCTCGAAGCACAGGGTATTGATGAAGAATGTGGATTCGAGCGGCGACGGCGCTGGAGGTGTGATTCTGACCTCCAGACATTCCAACATCAAGCTGGATAAATCGACCACCTACGTTCTAGCAGCCAGCGACTTGCTCCCGGCGAAGTGAAGGAGTCGTTTCGGGGCGCTCGTTGGGCACGGTGGCAACATAAGAGTCTGCTTCTGGAGCGGGGTTTCTACGAGGGTGTTGGATCCTCGCTCAATCTGTCTCGCGAAGGCGATCCTTTCCACGAAACTCCAAGAAGGGTACTCCATTTTTGCGCAGAGCCGTTCCCGCGCTATAGTTAAGATCGATCCCGTGAAGTCCATTCCAACATCTCTGCCGCGAGCGGCAATGATCGCGTTGTGCTTGGCGTCCGCAATGATGCTTGCGGCCTGTAATCGCAGAGGCGGACGTGTGCAGGAGGTCGCCTATGTGTCCGCCGTGCAGGCCATCCTGCGCGACCATGTTGCCCCCGTCTTCGAAAAGACAGGAGTGGTGAAGAACGGCGATCGGGTCGAAGTGCTGGACCACGATCGGCGCTTTGTGAAAGTTCGTACCGCAACTGGCGCGACAGGATGGGTGGAGCAGCGTTATCTGGTGAGTCAGCAGGTCTACGATCAAATGCAAAAGCTGGCGGTGGACAACCAGAACGACGCGGTGCAGGGACAGGGCACAACGCGCAACGACACGAACCTGCACGTCGAACCGGGCCGCGATACCGAGCACCTGTATCAGATTTCTTCCGGTGAAAAGTTGTCACTGTTGAAGCGAGCCACTGCCGAGAAACCGGGTGCGGTTGCTGTGCCATCCCGCGCCTCGCGCTCGAACGCTGCCATTTACAAGACGCAAGAGAAAAAGTCCTCGACCGCCCCCATTTCAGAAGCGCCCGCACAAGAGAAGCCTGCCGAAGAAAAGCCTGTTCCGGTGCTCGAAGACTGGTGGCTTGTGCGCGATTCCAATCGTCGCGTGGGCTGGGTGCTGGGACGCATGATTGATCTCGACGTTCCTCTCGACATCGCGCAATATGCGGAGGGCCAGCGCATCGTTGCTTTCTTTGTGCTCGATCAGGTTCAGGACGGGGACAAGAAAGTCGCGCAGTACTTGACGGTCGTAACCGAACCGAAGGATGGCCTTCCGTTTGATTTCGACCAGATCCGCGTCTTTACCTGGAACGTTAAGCGCCACCGCTATGAGACAGCGTATCGCGAGCGGATCGAAGGCGTTCTACCCGTTACTGTTTCGCAAGAGAGCTTCGACAAGGAAGGCGTCTTGCCTGTGTTTACCCTGCGTGTGCGGGACGAACAGGGAAACGTCGGCGAGCGTAAATATAAACTCAATACGCCGATTGTGCGGCGCGTCCTGGCCCCGGGAGAGGAACCTGTGCACGCATCTCCGAAACGTGCGGTTGGCCGAAGCGTGCGAAAAACTGTTCGACGGAGGCACTGAGGCGCTCCAGTTGTATGGGATTTGGTGTTATGGCGATGTCCAAAAAACACGAACGCTTACTCCGCTTACCTTCGTGATCAATTCTGCTCCACTTGGGGCCGATGCATTCTTAAGATAGGGTTACCATCTTGGTGTAGAAACGGAATGTTGCTATGAGGAAACGGATTGGGTTGCTTTCTGCCGCCTTGCTCTGCGCCGGTCCTGCGTTCGCACAGCTTGGCATCAACTGCGGCGAGCATCCCGGCGTCTTGCGGGGTAAGTCCGGAATTGTCTCGTTCAGTCCTGACCAGATGGAGAAAATGGCGACCAAGAGAGTCGTGCCGGGGTCACCCTCAACCCCGCCGGGATTCCACTATGACGGTTTTGTCACTTTTAAGATCCTGGTCGATAAAGAAGGCCAGATTGGTTGCATCTGGGCCCAGGGTGGAAACCCGTTATTCTTCATCCCTGTCAACGAAGCATTGCAGTATTGGGAGTTCAAGCCGATGCTGGTGAATGGAAAGCCCGTCGAATTCGTCGGCACAATGAAATTTCACGTGCACGTGGAGTAGGGATTTCTGCGCTTTGCCGTCGGTTCGATCAGCTGTAGAACGCCGCAATGCTGTCGATCACCGAACGGATCTCATCCTCACCCAACTCCGGGAACATTGGCAATGCGAGCACTTCCCGCGCAGCCTTTTCGGCCACCGGCAGGTCTCCGATTTGCAATCCAAGATAAGCGAAGACCGGCTGCAAGTGTAAAGGCAGCGGATAGTAAATTTCAGACCCGATTCTCCGATCCGCGAGAAAGGTACGCAGCTCGTCCCGGCGCTGGGCGCGAATCACATATTGATGGAATACGTGGGTAGCCTCTGAACTCCGTGAGAGCACGGTAACTGGCGCGCTGCCACCGCTTAAGGACTTAGCCGAAGTCAACCCAGACTCAGTAAACAACTTGTCGTAGGTCGCGGCGTGCATCTGGCGTTTTCGGTTCCATTCCGCGATGTGAGGCAACTTCACGCGCAAGACGGCCGCTTGGATGGCGTCGATGCGCCCGTTCCAGCCAAATTCGTGATGGTAATAGCGGCGTGGACTGCCATGATTGCGGAGTTGCCGCATGTGTTCGGCCATCCGTGGGCAAGTTGTTGTCACGATGCCCGCGTCTCCATAGGCGCTGAGGTTCTTGGTGGGGTAGAAGCTGAAGGCGGCGGTTACGCCGAGCGATCCCGCGCTCCGCCCGCTCCAACTGGCACCGATCGCCTGGGCTGCGTCCTCCACAACCGCAACTTCGAATTCCTGGGCGATGCGATCAAACTTCTCCATGTCGGCGCACTGGCCGTAAAGATGTACGGGAAGCACGGCGCGAACGCATTCCGCCTCTGCTATTTGCCGCTCACGCAAGTGCTGGCCGACGAGCACCGCATCAAGATTCAGCGTGCCGGAATCCACGTCGACGAAGACAGGCTTGGCGCCTGCCCGCACAATTGCGCTGGCCGACGCGAAAAAACTGAAGGGAGTAGTGACGACTGAATCTCCAGGCTTTACGCCGGCCGCGACAAGCGCCAGCCAGAGTGCCTCCGTTCCGGATGCGCAACCGACGGCAAACTTCGCTCCGGTCATGGCAGCAATTTCTCGCTCTAGCGCCTCTACCTCGGGACCTAGAATGAAGGTCTGCGAGTCGCACACGCGCGCAATCGCTGCTAGAACTTCCTCGCGCAGGTTGTCGTATTGTCTGCGTAGATCAAGAAGCGGAACCGGCGCACTTTGCACCGGCGGTTCAGCGGACCGCGATGCTTCGGGAGATGCGGGACGGACCTTCACTAGAACAAGATTCTAGCAGGCGCGGTGTGAAGTACCCTGGTCGGGTCCGCCTGATCCCGCAGGAGGATTCTTGGCAATGCCGGAGCCTTAGAAGGTGCGTCGTTCGATGCAACGAGCGCGTTGCTGGATTCCAAGTACGTCCGCCATGGTTCCAAGTCCGTGCGCAGGCGTGCGAGATCGATATGGGGAAAGGAGTTCTCCGCCCCATCGAGATTGCGGATGGCTCGGACAAGGACAGAAAATGCACCCAGATGATTGCCAGTAGAATGATGATGAAAAGCCACCGCCAACTGAACCATGCCCTGGAGATGACGACGCAAGGCCAAATCGCGCGGCACCGAGCGCCAGATATCCTCGAGAGCTTCGTGCGCGTCGAAAAATTGGACACGGTTGAACAGATCGATGCCCTGTCTAAACTCCCTGTGATCGCTGTTATTGTGAGGCGGTAAAATCATTTTATTTAGAAGCTCTTAGCTCGGCGAATTATAGGTTTTCATAGATTAATCGATGATGTCCCTCTTATTAAGATGTAAAGCTTCGCGGCAGGAATCTATGCTATTGATAATTAAGAATTATTTTCGACGCCAGTTTGGAATGCAGTTTGCATGCGGTGCGGGTCAGTGCGCTTACGTATTTCGAGGTAGCCTGCCGGGGTCAGGACCTCGTCCATCAGATCTCGGTTGAGTTTTCGAGTCAACCGACGACTAGAGTGTTGCCGTTTGCGGTGGGGCAGCTCTTCGGCCAATCGGACCAGCCGCGCAGAAGGAGGACGCCGTGAAGTTCAAACAGCACGACAATTTGCTCTTGGTTGCTACGCTGTTTCTCGCAACTGCGATCAGTTTCGGCCAAGGAATCGTTACTGGATCCATTTCTGGAACCGCTCTGGATCCGCAGGGTGCCGTCGTGGCAGGAGCTGATGTGCAAGCCACGCAAGTGGAGACCAACCGAGAATTCTCTACCACGAGTTCCAAGGCGGGAGTCGTGCAGCTTCCATCGCTGCCCCCCGGCACATATACGGTGGAGGTGCGGGCGACGGGATTTTCCACCTACAAGGCGCAGAATGTGATCGTAGAAGTGGGCAAGGATACCTCTCTCGGGTCAATCAGTCTTAGCCTCGGAAGTTCCACGGAGACTGTCGAGGTCACCAGCGCCGCTCCCCTGGTGGAGAGCACGACCGACCAGCTTTCCGAAACCTTCGATACCAAACAAGTCGAAAGCATCCCTCTGGGCAACACCTACGATTCTTTTGTTTTGTTCACGCCCGGCGTATCGACGGCAGGGAGTGGAGGATTTAGCAATAACAATGGCGCCGAACTTTCGATCAATGGCCAGCGCTCGCGTTCCAATAATTTTCAGCTGGACGGGCAAAATAATAACGACAATACAATCGGTGGACCTTCCATTTTTTTCGGCAACCAGGATGTGATTGCGGAATTGCAGGTGGTTACGAATTTCGACGCCGAGTATGGCCGCAACATGGGCGGCGTGGTCAACTACATCACGAAGGGAGGGACGAACGCATTTCATGGTACCGGTTTCGAATTCTGGCAGGGGGACCACTTCGATTCGCTGCAGAACCAGGAAAAATCTCCGCTCTACGGCTTCTGTACACCCGGGCAGAATCCTTTGTCTGGTTGCGTCGAACCTGTCCTTCCCAAGTACGTCCAAAACCAGTTTGGCGGCACCGTGGGAGGCCCGATAAAGCGAGACAAGATTTGGTTTTTTGGGTCCGCCAACTTTGAGCGCGTTCGCACTTCCGGGGCGCCCTATTCGTCATCGTCCTCTCTTACTCCGGACGCGATGGGAATTCAGGAACTCCAGGCCGCCTTCCCTAACAGCCCAGGAGTTGCCGCGTTGGCGCAATTCGGCCCCCAGTCCGTGGCTTTAGGAAATCCCACCTTCAGCAATATTACGCAGGTTCCGGTCACCGTGGGCAGCACCACGGTCCCTATCGAGATGGGAACGATCACCCGCTTTCTGTCGCAGCCCTTTAATGACTATGAAGCCACCGGACGCGTAGATTTTCAGCTCACGAACAAGGACCGATTTTTCACGCGCTACATCTTTCAACATACGATCAGCTCCAACGAAGCTTTTTTCGGACCCGCGCCAACGGCAGCGGGGAATATCATCGATGTTCCCGGTCGCAACCAGCAAATCGGGTTGGATCTGACTCATACCTTCAACTCCGAATTCTTGGACCAGGTGCGATTCAGCTACTCTCGCGCCAATTCCGGATTCGAAGGGGGGGCATTTCCCAACTGCCAACTGTCGAGCTTCGGATCGTGTCCGCCATCCATCAGTATTCTTGATCCCACCGCGTTGAGCTTCGGGGAAAGCATAGTGTTTCCGCAGGGCCGCATCATCAACGACACGCAGGTGCAGGATAACGCGTCGATGGTACGCGGCAGGCACGTGATGAAATGGGGTGGCGAATACGATAAGCAGCGTTCCCCGAACTACTCTCTGTTCTTCGGCAATACTTCGTTCACGTTCCCGGATTTTAATTCTCTGATCGCGAACACTCCCTATCCAGATTCGACCACGGTGGCGTTTGGACAGCCCGTCCTCCGCTTCAAAGAAAACGACGTGGCCCTGTATTTTCAGGATGATTGGAGAATCAAGGACAACCTGACTCTAAATCTGGGACTGCGATGGGAGTTCTACCAACAGGCCAGCAACCTCTTGCACACGCAGAGTGTCGCGCAGCAGACTGGGCCGAATCCGTTCTGGGATACGAGCCTTCCGCTGAGTCAGACAACGGTGCCGGAGCTTCCGAATCATTACCGTAATTTCGGACCCGTGCTGGGCTTTGCTTGGACGCCGCGCCTCTTGCCGGGCATTTTTGGCGGAGACAAGACTGTAATTCGTGGCGGTTTTCGCATCGCTTATGATTTTGCTTACTATAACCTCTCCACGAATGTGGAACAGAGCGCACCTTTCACAAACCTCGCGACCGTTAACTCTGGAATTCCCACTGTCTCCAGCTTAACCGGAGGCAATATTGCCGCGGCTCTGTTCTCGCTTTTGCCGCCCGACGAAAATCCCGGTTTGGCAACTGAACTCCAGTTCGGCAACAACTTCCGCAACCCCTATTCGCAGCAATGGAACCTTGGCGTCCAGCGTCAAATCGGCAATAAGATGGCAACGGAAGTTCGCTACGTTGGCAGTCACACCCTGGCAAATTTCCAGGAGGTCAATGGGAATCCAGACATCCTGCCGCTCGTGAATGCAGGCTTTGGCGGCCTCATTCCCGCAGGCTTGTCGCCTTGCACCAATACATCGTTACCCGGGGCCCAGGGGACGGACACGGCGGGCAATCCTGTTGGGTACGCGAACTGCAATTACAGTCGGGTGATCCAGTATGTCAACAGCGGCTTTTCCCTGTATGACGGTCTGCAAACTCAATTTCGTTTGCAGAACTGGCACGGTTTTACGGGAGAAGCCAGCTACACGTACAGCCGGACCATCGACAACGCTTCGGAAGCTTTTTCGACCAATGCCGGCACATTCTTTGCTCTTGCTCAGAACCCGTTCGATGTAACCAGGGCGGAGCGGGCGCAGAGCAACTACAACTTTCCGAACGTGTTGACGCTGCTCTGGGTCTACGATCTGCCTTCCCCGAATAAGGGGTCTGGCTTCATGGGGCGCTGGATGGGCGGTTGGCAAATCAACGGGACTTATCGTTACACGAGCGGACAGCCTTACACCGTCGAGCAGAATGCCCAACCGGGATCGCTCTGCGACCCCACGAATTTTACCGGAGGCTCGCTCGATGCCTGCAGGCCCATCCTGAGCAATGCGGCTCTGCCGTTCAACTCTGTAGGGCAGTATTGCGACGGGACCCTGACAACGTGTCCTACTGGACCAACAGGCACCGGAGCTTTCCCTCTCGGAACCCTGGTCAGCGTAAACGCCAACTCCGATGGATGTATAGGCAGTGGGGGTACGCCGGGCCAATGCGCCGTCACTACCGTTAACGGCGCTCACTGGATTCTCAATAATCCCACAGCGGCTACGGTTCTCGGTTCGCCGTTCCTGGGAGCGGCTCGAAACACGGAGCGAGGTCAGCCCATCAGCACTGTCAACATGAGTGTCTATAAGAACACCAAGGTGACGGAACGGATGACGATCCAACTCCAGGCGGAAGCCTTCAATCTATTCAACCACCAATGGTTGGGGACGCCGAACGAGAATGTAAGTGCAGCCGCTATTAATCAGTTCGGAACCAACGTGTACAACCTCAATGGCGGCGATACCAGTGCCGGAAACATCATCACCGACGGCATTGGACGGCGTCGCTTGCAATTCGGGGCGAAGCTGATTTTCTAAAGTGCATCAGGCCGTGACTCGAATCCGCTATTTTCCGAACATCGGGTAGTGGCTGGCTGCTGCCATCAGGAACAACATCGGGAACGACAGGATAAAGTTCGTGCGCGATGTCAGGAAGCTTTGACGCGCCAGATAGTTTGCCTTGTCGGGGATCGGTGTCCCTTTGGCGGCATTGTCGGCGGTCCAATTGATGATTTTCTTTTGCGCGCGCCAGATTACTCCCCACACGTTCAACATCATTACCCAACCGATGCCGCCGCCGATCCCGATCGCGAGTAGACCATTGCTCTCCCATCCGTGATCGTTGAGGTGCAGAAACAGCCATGAGGCTGCCGCCACAATGACGGTGTAAATCACGGCGAGCACGGGGCCCTTGTCGAGCAGGCCTTTCCCGGGAATCTGGCAGGCATACATGAGCGCCCAGGCGACCGTCCAGATCAGAAAGAAGCTCGCCATCGGCATGCCGGAAGAAGCACCCCCATTTCGAGCGTCGACGGCTACGGTTTTGCCCCAGTAGGCTAGGCCCATCAGTACCGTGAGGACCGAAGCCCAGCGAAACCACCAGAGCGCACGCGACATCAGGCTTGGGAGAACTTTGCCCTTGGTGGAAGAATCCAATTCCTTCATGAATGGCACGTTAACGAGATTAAAGAAATACAACAGCCCGATCCACGTTACCCCGCCCACGAAATGAGACCAACGAAACAGCATCAGAAGATTCGTGTTGAAATCCGAGGGGAGATTGATATCGGTCAAGGTCAGGACTCCTGATTCTAAGATTCAGTTCTGGAAGTGACGATTGTAGTTGGCTGGCGAAGGAAATGAAACCCAGAGACGCGCGCCGGGTAGAACTCGGCCCGGCGGAAAGGGGCTCTCGGGGAATTGGGCGGGGGCGAAATCTGGCCGGGGCGATTCCGGACCGCGCGCAGGCCACGCGATTCACCCCGGTTAAGATTTTGTTGCGCGGAATGTTGAAAAGCGCGGGACAAGGACGTATTGTAAGAGCCGACAGGGCGAGAGCTGCAGCCGATTCCCCTCCTTAAGCCTTCGGCGCAGCATCGAAAGAGAAAGAAAGAAGGAGATCGGCAAATGGAAGCCAAGCCGGCGCAACAGAACATCCAGGATTCCTTCCTCAACACAGCGCGAAAGGAACGGCACAACATCACGATTTATCTGGTCAGCGGCGTGAAACTGACCGGCCGCATCCGATCGTTTGACAAGTACTCGGTGGTGCTTGAAACCAGCAATCAGGAGCAGTTGATCTTCAAGCACGCGATTTCGACAGTGGTGATCTCGCGCGCGGCTCACGGGCACGGCGAAGCGAAGTCCGTGGCGGCTGCGCATGGAGAGGGTGCGGCGCCGAGCCCGGCATCCGGTAATGAAGGATGAAGTGAGTTTTCTTGCGCCGAGATGACTCCAGTGCGGGCGGCCCTGATCGTTCAGGACGCAGCTCGCCAAAAAGTTCACGAAATGCGCCGAAAGTTGTGCCGAATCCATCGGAGCGACAGGAACGCGCGTTTCTGGTTGGAGTGGAGTTTCGCAACCAGGGTCGAGCGGCCAGAAAGCTTTCCCGGAGCCTTCCGCGCGGCGTACAGGCGGCTCGAGATCATGCCACGAGCGTTGCTGCGTCGTCAGCGCTGCCGACGGACTCGCCGGATTTCAGCCCCGAGGAATCACTCGATGAGCTGAGGACTCTGGCGACGAGCGCGGGCGCGATCATTGCCGGCGAATTCACGCAACGCAAGGATCGCCCCGACCCCGCGACCCTGATCGGCAAGGGCAAACTGGAGGAGATTGCGGGGGCTGCCGCTTCGGTTTTGGCGGACGTAATCCTCTTCGATCACGATCTTTCACCTTCGCAGCAGCGCAACATTGAAGGCGTCATCCATGCGCGCGTCATTGATCGCACGCAGTTGATCCTTGATATTTTCGCCCGGCATGCCCGCACGCGCGAAGGCCAGTTGCAAGTGGAACTGGCGCAACTCGAATACATGCTTCCGCGGCTCGCGGGACGCGGCGTGGAGATGTCGCAGCTGGGCGGAGGCATTGGCACCCGCGGCCCCGGTGAAACTCAACTCGAAACCGACCGGCGCAAGATTTACCGGCGTGTCCGGCACGTCAAAGAACAAATCGAAAATGTGCGCCGGATACGGGCGCAGCAACGACAGCGGCGAGAGTCGGTTTCTGTGGCTCTGGTGGCGCTCGTGGGCTACACGAATGCGGGGAAATCCACGCTGTTTAACGTCCTCACCAAGTCGAAGGTGCTGGAGTCGGGGCGCATGTTTGCCACGCTGGATCCGACGATTCGCGGTGCCGAACTGCCTTCGAAGCGCAAAATTCTATTCTCGGACACAGTAGGCTTTATCCGTCATCTCCCGCATACGCTGGTGTCAGCGTTTCGCGCCACGCTTGAGGAAGTGCAACGCTCTACTCTGATTCTGCAAGTGTCGGATGCCAGCAGCCCGGTTTCTGCAGAGCAGGATGCGCAGGTGGAAAGTGTTCTCAAGGAGCTCGATGCTGATAAGAAGCCGCGCCTGAGGGTCATGAATAAGATTGATCTCCTCCTGCCGAAGCAGCGCGATTCTCTGCGCGACGACGAGTATACGATTCACGTCTCGGCGGCAAAGGGAATCGGATTGGGTGCCCTGCTGGATCGGATCGATTCCGTGCTCGAAGGCGATCGGCCGGAACGCGTACGGCTGCGCATTCCACAAAAAGAAGGAAAGATGCTCGCCCAGCTGGAAGCTGGTGCGCGAATTTATTCGCGTCGCTACCAAGGTGGTCTCGTGATGCTGGAAGCCGAAGCGCCCGCCTCGCTCCTTCGGCGGATGCGTCAGTGGGTGCTGTAAAGATCCGTGAACTGAGGGTTTCGTGCTTTTTCGAATCACCTCAGACCGAGTGCTCGCTGCACTGAGATGACAGATACATTGTTTTGTTGGTGGAGGGCCAATGGGTAACTATGTCATGACCGAACGGCGGATGGTTCCGCATAACATGGTCACTACGCAGTTTGAACTGGATGGTTTTCGCGTGGTGCGCACGATGGGCGTGGTGCGCGGGATTACGGTGCGTTCCCGTTCGATCTTTGGAACGATCGGCGCCAGCTTGCAGACGCTCGTCGGCGGCAATATTACTTTGCTGACCAATCTCTGCGAGCGGACGCGCGCCGAAGCCTTCGACCTCATGTTGCAGCACGCGGCCGAAATGGGGGGCAATGCGGTCGTCGGCGCGCGCTACGATGCAACCGAAGTGATGCAGGGCGTCACCGAAGTTCTTGCATACGGCACGGCGGTGTTGGTCGAACCCGCGCGATGAGTTAGACAACTCTCTCCCAAACTCATCTCATCGCCGGGCCGGATTCCCACCACGTCGAGAGTTTTCCACAAGAAAAACCACGACTCGAATCGGAAAGCAAGGAAAATCAAAGCGAATAAATGGCGAATGATCCCGGAGCGTAAACACAACTGGTAGTGGTCATCTTTTTCGTTAACCGCAACGGTTAGCGTTTTCCACCTTGAGTCTCACGGGCAGATTGGAAGGTCAAACTTTCCTGTTGACAACAAACAATTTACGCGTAAAGTGGAACCAAGTGGTACAAAGTGGCCAACAATTAAGAGGTCGTGGGAATCAGACCTAAGTTTCGAGGCGCCAGTGGTTTCTGAGACTGACACCGACAAAAAAGGACCCAACGAACCCGAATCCACTGCTTTTGTAACCGCTTCTACCTCCCTCGTACTTGTGGTTGTGGTAGCAGCCACGAAAATAAATCGGAGCCCAAGAGCGAGCAGGGCACATGTTTCGCGGAAATCATCCAACGCGCATCGACGAAAAGGGACGGCTGAAAGTTCCGTCGGAGTTCAAGCGCGTGATCGACGAGAAATATGCTCAAAAATTCTACATCACAAGTCTCGACGGAACTATTGCTCAGATATATCCCTTCGAAGAATGGGAGCGGATCGAACAGAAACTTGCATCGCTGTCGACGTTCAATTCGACGAAGAAAAAATTCTTAACGCGGGCGAACTACTACGGGCAGGTCGTTGAGATGGATGGACAGGGGCGGTTGCTGGTTCCGCAGATTTTGCGTGAGTCGGCGCAGATTCGCGGGGAAGTGGCCGTGCTCGGAAATCTGACCTATCTGGAAGTGCGGAACATGGAAGCGCTGAAACGGGAGATCGACGAGCAGGCTTTCACCGATGACGACACCAAGACGCTTGACGAATTGGGCATCTAGTGGAAACGGACATAACAGACACCCCCGAGCGGGGTGGGCATGGAGTTGGCCATGTCCCGGTTCTTTTAAAAGAAGCGATCGATTTTTTAGCCGTAAAACGCGGCGGAACTTATCTGGATGCCACGGTGGGCTTGGGCGGGCACAGTTGCGAAATCGCAAGACGCCTCGGCGCACCGGGACATTTGATTGGCTTCGATAAGGATCCGTCGGCGCTGGCAATAGCAACTGTCACCCTTCAGCCATCCGCTGTCAGTGAGGGTGATTGGCCGAAGATCGCGTTTCTACATGGATCGTTTGCGGAACTTTTGAACGACCAGCGAACGGCGACCATCGACGGTCTAATTGCCGACCTGGGCGTGAGCAGTTTGCAGCTGGGCGACGCGGCGCGAGGATTTAGCTTTCAGGCGGAAGGCCCCTTGGACATGCGGATGAATCCGATGTCGGGCGAGACCGCCGAACAAGTGGTAAACCACATCGACGAGCGCGAGCTGGCCGACGTGATTTACGAATTCGGTGAGGAAAGGAGGTCGCGGAGAATCGCCAGAGCCATTGTCCGGTCGCGGCCGATACGCACGACGACGCAACTTGTCGAGGTGGTATCAGTCGCGGCCCGGTCAATGAAACATGAGCGGATTCATCCGGCGACCAGAACTTTTCAAGCTCTCCGAATTTTCGTAAACCGGGAATTGGACGATCTAAAAGCACTGCTGGAGGCTGCGCCTCGCGTGCTGAAGCCGGGCGGAAGGCTGGTCGTGATCAGCTTTCACTCGCTCGAAGACAGGATTGTGAAGGACGTGTTTCGCGAAGGAGCGAAGCAGGGCTGGTGCCGGGTGCTGACGAAGAAGCCGGTCACAGCAAGTAAAGAAGAGATCGATGGCAATCCGCGGTCGCGCAGCGCGAAAATGCGGGTGGCGGAAAAAGTTTAGCTGGACGCAGATGAGTTTGGCCCGGAGAACCTGCCGGGCGCCCGGTACGGTGATCGTAAGGCGTGCCGGGGCAAAAGTTTTCGGAATCAAGGCAATCCAGTACTGGCAGCAACTCTGTGGTGGAGTTTTTTCGGAACGGCCAAGCAGAAGTTAAAGACAAAGATAAATAAGGCCGGGTCCGAAAAGAAAAACGGAAAGACCTGTAATGACATTTACCGGCACCCTGATTGAAGACTTGATGGCAACGGTTGAGCGCGCTGAGTATCGATCCGAACAGCGGTCGAACGTCGCCGTGTTCACGCAATCGATCGCGGTCGAACCGATGGTCGTCGAAAGCTGGTTCGCTTCGATGCAGCAACATACAGAATACGATTCGAAACTACTTGGAGTGGCATAAATCATGAGTGCCCTGGCGACGCAAAGCTCAGTCTATTCCGTCCGGAGCAAGTCCTGCTGGCTGGGGACGCCGGAAATTTATTTTCGCAAGACGATCGACAACTCGCGGTTGGTCAAGCTCGAAGATCCGCGCCGCTCGCGCGAGATGAAACAGTTCGGGCTAGCCTTGTGCTGCCTTTTTCTTCTTGTCATGGGATTTGCACTGCAGCACTTCCGCGCCATCGAATACGGCTACAAAATCGAAGCGCTGCGCTCGCAGCGCGAAGATTTGGTCAACATGAACCGGGCTCTGCGGCTGGAAGAAGCATCGCTGCGCGATCCGGAGCGAATTGACCTCATGGCGCGCAAGCTTGGCTTGCAATCGCCCCAACCGGGGCAGGTAATGCGCATGGATTCAGCAGCGGATATGGCCGCGCCTGTGATGGCGAGCGTGACTCCGGTAGCAGTGATCTCGGCGCGATAAAGCAAGTCTCAGTTCTCAGTTCCCGGTTCTTCAGTGAGAGATTCACGGTTCCTGACTGAGAGCTGAGGACGGGGAACCGAAATGGCGGCAAATACCTCTACAAACGGCGCACGGTTCAGGTTGTATGCCCTGTCTGGCCTGCTGTGCCTGTGGCTGCTCGCCATCTGCCTGCGCCTCGTGTATCTCCAAATCTTTTGCTACGGCGATTTTGAACGCCGTGCGCAGCACCAACAGCAGCGCAGCTTCGATCTCTCGGCGAAACGCGGAGTGATTTACGATCGCGCGGGGCGGGAACTCGCGATGTCCATCGAGGTAGAATCGGCTTTTCTGGTTCCATCGGAAGCTCCGGATCTCGCCAACACAATCAGCCTGATTACACGCATCACAAGAGACGACCCGCGCGTTGTCCTCGCCGATTGCCGTGCCCACAAGACTTTTTGCTGGGTCGCGCGCAAGGCTGATGCGGAAGAGATTGAGCGCATTCGAGCGCTGAATTTGCAGGGCATTCACTTCCAGCAAGAACCCAAACGCTTCTATCCAAAACGTGAGCTGGCGGCGCAGTTGCTAGGTTACGTCGGCACCGACGACCAGGGGTTGAGCGGATTGGAACGGCAATTCAATCAAGAACTGCAGGGTAAGCCCGGCAAGCTGATGATCTCGGTCGATGCCCATAAGCACTGGTTCGCCAGCGTCGAAAAAGAACCCGAAGCGGGCAACAATCTCGTGTTGACCATCGATCAGAATATTCAATACATTGCCGAACGCGAACTGGAACGCGGCATGGAGGAAACACATGCCATCGCCGGCACCGTGATCGTTGAAAATCCCCATACTGGCGAGATTTTGGCGCTGACGAACCGGCCGACCTTTAATCCGAATATCCGCAAAGAAATCAAGAACGAAGCTTTGAAAGACCGGGCGGTGAGCGACGTCTACGAGCCGGGCTCGACTTTCAAAATGGTGACCATTTCAGCTGGGTTGGAAGAAAAGATCACGCGGCCCGACGAAATGTTCGACTGCCAGATGGGGTCGATTGTCATCAATGGCATGCGTATTCGAGACAGTCGGCCCCATGGCATGCTGTCCGTGGCCGACATCATCGCGGAGTCGAGCGATGTGGGCGCGATCAAAGTCGCGCTGCGCTTGGGCGATCAACGGTTGTACAAATACATTCGCGCTTTTGGATTCGGGCAACAAACCGGCATCGAATTGCCGGGTGAAACGCGCGGCTTGACCAAACCGGTTGAGCGCTGGTCCAAAGTTTCGATTGGCGCGATCTCGATGGGACAGGAGATTGGGATTTCGGCGGTGCAACTCGCGGCGCTGATTTCGACGATTGCCAACGACGGTCTGCGCGTGCCCCCCCGCATTGTGGCGGGGGAGATCGAGCCGAAGAACGCGCCCCAGACAATTGCCTTCCAGCCCGTTGACGGAACGCGGGTGATTTCGTCGTTGACCGCTGCCCAGATGCGCCAGATGTTGCAAGGAGTGGTGCTGCACGGGACTGGACGCAAAGCGCTTCTGGAAGGCTACACTTCGGCGGGAAAAACGGGAACGGCTCAAAAAGTGGATCCGGCGACTGGTGCTTACTCTAAGACGAAGTATGTAGGGTCGTTTGCGGGGTTTGCTCCTATTAATGATCCTCAGATTGCCGTGGTCGTCATTCTCGATTCGGCCGTCGGTTTACACCAGGGAGGCCAGGTGGCCGCCCCGGTTTTCCAACGGATCATGCAGCAAGTGCTCGAATACCGGCACGTGCCCCATGATGTTCAGCTTCCGCCGAGCCGTCAGGTCTTGCTGGCTCGTCGCGACGTTTCGGATACCAGTTTGGAAGAAGGCTCACCCGATCATTTGGGTGCGAGTTTAGACTTAGCTGACGCAGGTGAAACGGCGGGAACGCTGGCGTCGGCTAGGCCGGTCGCTACAGGGGCACAGGTTGTTGCGGCGGTGCAAGTGATGCGAGCGGCGGAACGGGTGCCGTCTGGCTCCGCGACGACAAACACATCCAACTCAGCAATGGCGCCCGCCGCGCCGATACAGCCGGAGAATTCCGCTGCTCAGAAATCGCCAACGAGTGGAACGGTTGTTCTGAACGTGGAAGAGGGAGGGATCCAGGTTCCCTCATTCCTCGGCAAGAGCCTTCGGGTTGCAATTGAAAACGCGCAAGAAGCAGGTCTCGACCTTGACGCCATTGGGAGTGGAGTTGCATGGGAGCAGTCGCCGCAGCCTGGCGCTCACGTCGCGGCTGGCTCGCGGATTATGGTGCGCTTCGGCAGGTAGGCTTTGCCGATTCCGAAACCTTGCGCGTTCAGTAGTGAAGGCATGGCTAAACCACGGAGCACCGAGGTATACAGGGGAAAGCCAAACTCAGGCTATTTATAATCAACTTCAATGACCTTCCAACAACTCCTGCAAGGGGCCGAGGTTCTCTCTCAGAGCGGAAACCCGGGCGTTGCCGGTGTGGAATACGATTCGCGCCGGGTGCGCCCCGGAAGTGTTTTCGTGGCGATGAAGGGCGAGTCGAGCGACGGCAATCGGTTTATCGATCAAGCCATCACTGCGGGCGCGGTTGCCATCGTCACCGACTCCACGTTTGAAACGCCGCGTCCAGCGGTCGCTTGGGCGCAGGTGGTGCATGGACGGCGCGCCCTTGCGCGTTTGAGCGCGAACTTCTATAAGCGTCCCGCCGAGCGCATAGCAAGTACGGGAATCACAGGCACTAACGGAAAAAGCACGACGGCCTTTTTGCTGGAATCCGTATTGCTCGCGGCCGGACGCAAGACGGTCCTCGTTGGCACCATCGAATATCATGTCGCTGGCAAGGTTCTTCCGGCCCCTCATACCACTCCCGAACCGCTGGAACTGAACCAGTTGTTGGCGGAGGGCGTGGCCTTAGGAGTTACCGAAGCGGTGATGGAGGTGTCATCGCATGCGCTCGAGCAACAACGCATTTTTGGAATTCCTTTTGATGTAGCCGTTTTTACTAACCTCACTCGTGATCATCTCGATTACCACGGCACGATGGAAGAGTATTTCCGCGCCAAGCGAGTGCTTTTTGAAGGTTGCGGGACGGACGCTCCGCGCGCTGCCGTATTGAATATTGACGATGAGTATGGGCGACAGCTTTTGAAGATTTGCAAAAAAAAGAGCGCTTTGGCGTTTTCTTATGGTCTGACAGCAGGTGATTTCCATGCTGAGTCGGTCGAGACTACACCCCGGGGAAACCGGTTTCAGATGGTGACGCCGTCGGGGAAGATTGCCATGTGGTCCCCGCTAATCGGCCAGGTCAATGTGTACAACGTGCTAGCGGCTTCTGCTGCGGGGTATGCCCGCGAGTGCTCGGTGGAATCAATAGCAAAGGGAATCTTCAATCTGGCGAGCGTTCCTGGGCGATTTCAACGCGTGGATTGCGGGCAGCCTTTCACCGTTGTCGTCGATTACGCGCACACCGACGACGCGCTGCGCAATCTCACGTCCCTGGCGCGAGATTTTGTTGCTCGCGCCGGGCTTGAGGGCAAGGTCATCACGCTTTTTGGCTGTGGCGGAGATCGCGACCGCGCCAAGCGTCCCCTGATGGGCGAGGCGGCGGGCAAGGGCAGTGACTTTGTAGTACTTACCTCCGACAATCCGCGGTCGGAAGATCCGTTGGCCATCATGAACGATGCGCTGGTTGGGCTACAGAGGTCGCAAAATTCCGGCGCGAAATATGTGCTGGAGCCCGACCGGCGAAAGGCGATTGTGCTCGCACTGCAGCAAGCGACTCCGGGAGACATCGTATTGCTCGCCGGCAAAGGGCACGAGAAGGCGCAAGTGACGAAAGACGGGCCGATCCCATTTGATGATGTGGAGGTGGCGCGCGAGGGCCTGAACGCATTGGGTTACGAGTGCGCGGACCCCGCTAAAGCTGGCACCGCGGGGACCAACGTATGAAACTGCCGCTCTCGCGCATCGCGGAATTCATTTCTGCGGCTGGCCAGGTTGACAGCCATGCGACTGCCGAGGGATATTCCATTGACTCTCGCACAGTGAAGGCCGGCGAACTCTTTTTCGCGGTGAAGGGCGAACGGCTGGACGGTCATGAATTCGTAGAGCAGGCACTGGGTCAAGGCGCAGTTGCCGCGGTGGTCGAAAAGGCGCAATGGGCGAGCTTTCCCACTCATTCTAGACTGCTTGCCGTCGACGACACGCTCGTCGCGCTGCAGACGCTGGCGACAGCAGTCCGAAAAATATGGGGCAAGACGGCCATCGGCGTTACCGGATCCATGGGCAAGACCACTACCAAAGATGCGATGGCCCATTTGCTGGCGATTAAGTATCGCGTGCATCGGACCAAGGGAAATTTCAACAATCACTTTGGCCTGCCACTTGGTTTGCTGACGCTCGAGCCGGAATACGACGTTGCCGTGGTTGAGATGGGGATGTCGCGCTCTGGAGAAATTGCAGCCCTGGCACGCATCGCGCTTCCCAACCAGGCCGTCGTCACGAATGTGGCGCCCGTGCACCTGGAGAGTTTTGAATCGATCGCCGGCATCGCGCGCGCCAAATATGAACTCATCGAAGCTCTTCCCCATGGCGGCACGGCCGTGCTCAATGCCGACGATGAGTATGTTTGCCAGTTCGGCCGTGACTTCAAGGGCAAGGTCGTCACGTTTGGATTGAAAGGGGCAGGCGTTCCGGCGTGTGTTCCAGCGGATGTTCGGGCGGAAAACATCGAAGTGCTCGGGCCAGAGGGTACCCGTTTCGATCTCGTCAGCCGCGAAGTAAGGCAGCCAGTGCATAGTCCCCTGCTGGGCAAGCACAACGTCTACAACGTTCTGGCTGCCGCCACGATGGCGCTGGAGCATGGCATCACTCCGTCGGAGATCGCAGAGGCTCTGCCGTCCCTGCAGGCGGCCGACAAACGCGGACAGGTCGTCCAACTGGGTAACATCACGGTGCTCTACGATTGTTACAATTCAAGTCCAAACGCCCTGACGGCGGCAGTGGACATGTTGGCTGCAATGCCTGCGCAACGTCGGATTGTTGTTGCCGGAGAAATGCTGGAGCTGGGTTCGACGGGAGGCCAACTGCATCGCGCCTGCGGACGCTATATCGCAGGATTGGGAGCGAATGGCAAGCTCGATTTCCTGCTCGGTGTACGCGGTTTGGCCGAGGCGATGGTTGAAGCGGGCCGCGAAGCTGGATTGAGCGCGGAATTTGTTGCGACGCCGGAAGAAGCGGGCGACTGGCTTGCCAGACACGCTCGCGACGGCGACGTCGTATTACTAAAGGCGTCACGCGGTGTGAGACTGGAAAAAGCGTTGGAGACGTGGAGGCAAAAGAGCGGTATTCCACCGTCCTAGGTACGCGTTCCAATCAGGGCGAATTCAACTCGCTCGAATGACTTGAAACTGAGAGCTGACAGCGGAGAGCTGACAGCGGGTGTCGGAGGCGGATTGCTTTACTGGCTGCTCTACCTGAAGCTCTATCATTACTTTCCGCCATTCCGCATTTTTCGTTACCTGACTTTTCGTACTGCGTTTGCCAGCCTCACTGCGCTTTTTACTGGACTGATCGTCGGGCCGATCGTGATTCGACGGCTACGCGATTTTCAGATCGGGCAGTACATCCGCGAGGAGGGGCCCCAGGCCCATCAGAAAAAAGCCGGCACTCCAACCATGGGTGGGCTGCTGATCGCGATCGCCATCCTAGTGCCGACTTTGCTTTGGGCGGATTTGAGCAATCCATTTGTCTGGATCGCCATGTTGTCGACAGTTGCCTTTGGCTCGATTGGCTTTGCCGACGATTACCTCAAAGTGATTCATCGGCGCAACCTGGGTCTGACCGCGCGCGCCAAGATCGGTTATCAGATCGCATCGAGCATCGTGATAGCGATAGCGCTGATCGTACTGCAGCATCGCGGCGAGTACTCGACCGTACTGTTTGTTCCGTTCTTTAAGCAAATTCATCCCGATCTTGTAATTGAGAGATGGCTGGTTCATCCGCAACTCTGGCCGGTGGCCTTTCTTCCGTTTGTGGGTTTTGTTGTGTTCGTGATCGTCGCATCGAGCAATGCCGTCAACCTTACGGATGGTCTTGACGGGCTCGCCATCGGTTGCACGGTGATTGCCGCGGGCGCCCTTGCTGTCCTCACGTACCTTAGCGGTCATGCCACCTTTGCGACCTACCTCGAATTGCAAAGGATGCCCCAGATCGGTGAACTTACGGTGTTTTGCGGTGCGATGGTCGGTTCCGCGATCGGATTTTTATGGTACAACGCGCATCCGGCGGAAATTTTCATGGGCGATGTAGGCTCGCTGGCGCTGGGCGGTGCAATCGGCACCGTTGCCGTTATGATCAAGCAGGAACTGTTGCTGCCGTTCATTGGCGGGATTTTCGTCATCGAAGCGCTGTCGGTGATTCTGCAGGTTGGTTCCTACAAGTTGCGCAAAAAACGTATTTTTAAGATGGCGCCCATTCACCATCACTTCGAGCTGTTGGGCTGGTCCGAGTCGAAAGTAATTGTCCGTTTCTGGATCGCATCGCTGGTGTTTGCGCTGTTTGCGCTGACCACGCTGAAGTTGAGATAGAAGAGCTTTTGAAATTATGCAGTTTGGTAATTTTGTAGTTTGAAAACCGCACGATCGGTGAGCCGGCTGGTTTTGAATTATCGAATTACAGATTACCCGATTACCAAGTGAACTCGATGGATCTTCACAATAAACGTGTACTGGTCGTCGGCCTCGGTAAATCGGGAGTGGCTTCTGCGCTTTTTCTGAAGTCGCGGGGCGCACGGGTGACTGTGTCAGATGCCAAGCCAGAGGCCGAACTCCGCGATGAAATCCTGCTTCTGTTGGATCACGGTATTACCGTGGAGACCGGAGGGCACGGCGACCGCACCTTTCGCGGTCAGGATTTGATTGTGGTGAGTCCGGGTGTGCCTGTCGACGCGGCGCAGTTGCTGCAGGCGCGCAATCTGGGCGAGCCAGTCATTGGTGAAATCGAACTTGCGGCGCAATTTCTCACGGGTCCGATCGTTGCCATTACCGGTGCCAATGGAAAGACCACGACGACGTCATTAGCCGGAGAAATCATTGCCGCGGCGAAGTTTCCCACGCTGGTGGGCGGCAACATCGGTACGCCGGCCATCAGTTTTGTGGATCAAGCGGGCCCATCGACCTGGATCGTGCTCGAAGTGTCAAGCTTTCAGCTGGAAACGATCGCTGAATTTCGACCGCGGATCGCGGTGATTCTGAATATTACGCCCGATCATCTCGATCGCCACAAAACCTTTGCGAATTACGTCGCTGCCAAGGCCCGAGTCTTCGAGAACCAAAAGGCGGATGACTTTGCCGTTCTTAATGCTGACGATCCGACGACTGCTGATTTATGGGATCGCTGTCACGCTCAGTTGTTCTGGTTCAGCCGGAAGAAGGAAGTCGACAAAGGCGCTTTTGTCCGCGGAGGGAAGATTTACTTCCGCGACCTCCACAGCGAGCGCGAAATCATGCCGCTTGCCGAGCTGCCTTTGAAGGGCGCCCACAACGTGGAGAACGTTCTGGCTGGAATTTCGATTGGCATGCTAGTGGGCTGCCAGCCCGAACAGATCCGCGAAACGGTGCGGAATTTCAAAGCGGTGGAGCACCGTCTGGAGTTCGTTGCCCGGATCGCAGGCGTGGATTACTACAATGACTCCAAGGCCACGAACGTTGATGCGACCATCAAGGCGCTCGAATCCTTCCCGGCCAACATTCACCTGATTCTTGGCGGCAAAGATAAAGGCAGCGATTACACCGTGCTCAACGATCTCCTGCGGCAACGTGTGAAGCGGGTCTATACGATTGGGGCTGCGGCCGCAAAAATTGAGAACCAGATTCAGGGTGCAGAAATCGACCATGCGGAGACTCTGGAAAATGCTGTTCGACATGCCTGCGCTTCGGCGGTGACGGGCGATGTGATTCTTCTTGCTCCGGCGTGCTCTAGTTTCGATCAGTTTCGTAGCTACGAGCATCGGGGCAGCGTATTCAAGGAGATTGTGCATTCGCTCGCGACAGCGCGATCTACATAGAAAAGCTCGTTCCAGGCTTCCTTTCCCCAAGATTGTTGATCGACTGGAAGCGCGCTCGAATCTTTTCCGGATTCGAGTTCGGCGAGAGACTTCTGCTTGGAACCAAATCAGTTATCTTCTCGGCGAAATCCACAGTCGAAGTTCTCCCCTGTGGCTGCAGCTCCGTGATGAAATAGAATCTCTATGGCCAAGCGGGTGAGCGTTGACCGTTGGATGTTTTCGGTGACCACCATTCTGGTTTTTATCGGGTTGGTCATGATCTTCAGCGCTTCGGCCGTCATCGCCAAAGAACGCTACGGATCCGCCTACGAGTTTCTGCTGAAGCAATTGGTCTTCGCCATTGCTGGATTTGCCGCCATGGTAGGGGCGATGAACGTCGACTACAAGCGCCTGCGGCATCCGGCGCTGGTGTTTTCTCTTCTCGGTGTAACCACACTCCTCTTAGTCTCCGTGTTTCTTCTGCCCCGCGCTCACGGCACGCACCGCTGGTTTCACATGGGACCGATTTCACTGCAGCCCTCCGAATTGGCCAAGCCCGCGCTCATCTTGTTTCTCGCGTGGTTTCTCGAAAACAAGACCAAAGCCATGGATGACTGGCGCAACACGCTGATTCCGGCCGTGACGCCCACCGTCGTTTTTCTAGGGTTGATTGTTTTTCAGCCCGACTTGGGGACGGCGATTGCGTGTGCCGCCATTACCGGTTGCGTCTTATTTATTGCTGGCATCCGCTTGCGCTATTTTGGTTATGCTCTCGGAGCCGCGCTCCTGCCACTTTATTTCCTGATTTTTCACGTTTCTTACCGCCGAGACCGCATCCTCGCGTTCCTGAATCCTTATGCCGATCCCAAGGGTTTTGGCTTCCACATCATTCAGTCGCTGATTGCGGTTGCAACTGGCGGAGTGGCCGGACTAGGGCTGATGGAAGGGAAGCAGAAGTTGTTTTATCTCCCCGAACCACAGACCGATTTTATTTTCGCGGTGACGGCGGAAGAGTTGGGTCTTGTGGGAGCGCTTGCCGTCATCATTCTTTTTGCGATCTTCCTCTGGCGCGGTACACGCGCAGCGTTGCGCACGCAAGATAACTTCGGCCGCTTTCTGGCGGTTGGGATCACCAGCATGATCGTGCTGCAGGCTTTCATCAATATCAGCGTGGTGCTCGGCATGATGCCGACGAAAGGCATTCCGCTGCCGTTTGTTTCTTATGGCGGATCGTCGCTGTTCGTGACGCTGATGTGCGTCGGTGTACTGCTCAATATCTCCAAGCAAGCGGAGTAGATACCATGGTCTTTACTTACTCGCGGAGAGATTCTGAATGATTGATCAAACCGTGCGCTAGCCGAAGACTTTTTATTGGATCCGTTCTGATCGCCACGCGAAGCTGTCCAGAAATAACCTGACAAGTGTCGGGCTGTGTCTGATAGGCAGCCTTAGCCGGACGCGCTACAGTTCGGGGGAGTGCACTACAGAATTACGTGTCACGCGGCGCTCCATGTTAGCGGCGCCCTATGCAGGAAATCGCACTCCGAACGTTTTTCAGCCTCCTAGATGCAGGCCTCAGGAAGACGCCATCTCTAATCTTGAACTGGGTGCCCGTCGAGTTACTCTTTAGCAGCGATTCATAGGTCGGGGGCCAGATGAAGCAGCGTACAATTTCCACAGCAACAGCAGGCTCGCACACAATTAAGGAGCGATATTCGCAATGAAGCCTCGATCCCCCCGCCGTACTTCCTGCCTGATTATTTTTGCCGTCTTTGCGATTCTAGTTGTGCCCGCACTTGCTGAACCCTTCGCCGTCCCGATAATCACATTTGTCTCGCCGGTATCGGCGAACCCGGGAGGAGCAGCTTTTACATTGACTGTGAATGGTGCGAACTTCTTTGGCACTTCGGTCGTGTATTGGTCCGGAACGGCCCTGGCGACGACTTATGTCAATTCCGACCAGTTGACGGCATTAGTGCCGGCAACACTCACTGCCAGTAGCGGAACGGGCTGGATTACAGTGGCGACTTCACCCTGTGGCGCGGGCTGCAAGACAATTAGTCCGAGTTCCAACGTGTTTTATTTTCCTGTGATACCAGCTACGTCAGGCTATACCGCTGTTTCGCTGACCGCCACCGTCGGCAACACGCCCCTAAAGCTGGCAACTGCGGATTTGAACGGAGACGGCAATCTCGATCTGGCGGTCGCCAACTATTCCGACAGTACAATGTCAATCCTCTTGGGCAACGGCGATGGCACTTTCCAGACGCAGCAGACCTACACCACTCTGCATAGTCCGGTCGGAATCGCGGTGGGCGACCTCAATGGCGACGGTATACCCGATCTTGTTGTCGGCAACGATTCAACTAGTGGCGGTCTCAATATCTTCCTGGGAAACGGTAGTGGCGGTTTTACCGCTGGCACTTCTTTGACAGGTGGAGTGTGCCTCTTGGAACCAGCCTTGGCCGACCTCAATCAAGATGGGAACCTTGACATTGTCGTCGGCGACTATCTCTGTGGCAGTGGCAGTAGCAATACGATCTACGTTTACTTGGGAAATGGAGATGGGACATTCGGACCTCCAACTACCCTCACCGGATCCAATGCAGTATGGGGCATGGTTGTCGCCGATTTCAACGGCGATGGAATTCTAGATCTTGCCGCTGCGGACTATGCCAACAGCACTGTCGACATCTATCTTGGGAATGGAGACGGTACTTTTGGTACCGTGGCCCAAATAACGGCAAACTCGGAAATAACCCAACTTAAGGCAGCCGATTTCAATGGTGACGGCAATGTCGATCTCCTTGCCAGCAGCGAGTATTCCGGCAGCGGATTCAGCATTTTTTACGGAAACGGCGATGGCACATTTCAACCACCGATTACGGCGGCCGGAGCGGGCGATGAATTTTCAACCGGCGAAACCGGGGACATGAATGGCGACCAGATTTTGGACATCGTGGGCAACACGTTTTCAACGAGCTACCTCTGGCTAGGTGCCCCCGTCAATACGTTTCAGTCGCCGCTCACAGTGGGCACCGTTGGAATCAACTATGGCATCGTGCTGGCGAATTTTGCCACGGCAGGAGGCTTGAACATAGCAACCATTAGCAACGCCTCTAACGAAATCGTTGTCTTTGTTCCCACCGTTGTGATCTCGCCGCCGAGTCAAAATTTCGGCGCTGTGAACGTAGGTTCCTCTGCGCAGCAGGTTTTCACCGTCACCAACGACACGTCGAGCACCGTCACAATCAGTTCCATTACATTTACTGGTGCGAATCCCACCGACTTTGCGCAGAACAATACGTGCAGTTCGCCTCTCGCGTCCGCGGCAACCTGTACGATCACCGTGACCTTTACCCCAGCCGCCATGGGATCCTTCTCGGCCACCCTCAATGTGGCTGACAACGCGCCGGCAAGTCCGCAAACCGCAAGTTTGACTGGGACCGGCGTCGCAGCCCCGATCGTCAGCCTCTCGCCGGCATCGCTTGCCTTCGGCAACGTGAATCTGGGTGCGACATCGGCGGCGCAGCCGGTGGTGCTGACCAACACTGGAAACGCCGCGCTGGTGATCACTTCCATCGGCTTCACGGGCACAAACAGCGCTGATTTTGCCGAGACGGATAATTGCCCGGGCACGCTGAACCCATCCGCGCAGTGCACTCTTATGGTTACGTTTACTCCCTCACTGGTGGGCGCCGAAAGCGCATCGCTGCAATTTACCGACAACGCCGCCGATAGTCCCGAGACGGTGTCTCTCACCGGCACCGGTGTCTCGAGTTTCCCGGTTGTCAGCCTCTCGCCGACCTCCCTCGCTTTCGGCAACGTCACCATCGACACCACATCGCCTTCGCAACCGGTAGTTCTCACCAACACCGGAACAGCCCCGTTGACCATCGTCTCGATCGGCATCACCGGCGCCAACAGCGGAGATTTTGCCCAGACGAACAACTGCCCGGGTTCATTGAACCCCTCGTCCCAGTGCACTGTGACGGTGACATTTACACCTTCATTGACGAGCGCCGAAAGCGCATCGCTGCAATTTACCGACAACGCGGGAGACAGTCCCGAAACGGTGGCGCTCAGCGGTACCGGCGCGGTGGCGCCGGGCTACTCCATCGCCGCAAATCCCACGTCGCTGACCATCCAGCAGGGGCAGGCGGGAACCACTACGCTCACCATCTCTCCAGTTGGCGGGATCACCGGTACGGTGAATTTCTCCTGCACGGGACTGCCGGCGAAAGCCAATTGCGCATTTTCGCCCGCGCAGGCCACGTTGAGCGGTAATAATGAGCCCGTCACCGTGACCCTGACCGTGAATACTACGGGAAGCAATGGCGTCCTCTCGCAGATACGGAAACCCTCATTACCCTGGACCTCGATCCGGGCGCTCGCCGTCTTCGCATTCCCGTCCGCGTTCCTGCTCCTCACGGTTCCCGGACGAATCAAGGCCTCAAAGAGGAGTAAGCGATATCTCTACCTTGCGCTTCTTTTGTTGATCGGAGTGTTCACTGTTTTTGGGATGGTAGCCTGTGGCGGCGGCAGTTCGCAGGCCACTCCGCCGGGGCAATATTCGGTAAGTGTGGTTGCGGCAGCTTCCGGTTCGGGAAACCAAACGGCGGTTGTGAGCATTACGATCGCTCAGTGACCACCGGTTGATCAATCACTGCGAAACGCTCGTGAGGCTGGGTAACAAGTCAATGTGCCCAGCCTCTCGTGGCGTCTGACGTAGGAACTGACCGAGCCTGAGGAGAAAGTCCGACACCTATTTGGCCGGTCATTGGTTCAGACGGCAATCCCGCACTCGTGACCCTCCCCACAGGCATCCCCTGACCGGCGTATGGTTGATCCTGTCCATCGCACGCTGCTCCCGCAAACCGATTGCAATTACAATTGGCCTGACGAGGAATTCGCATCGCTATGAAAACTCTTATTCGATTTAGAAATGTAAAGACTGCGCTGCTGCTCTTGAGCGCTCTGATTGCCGGAACCGTCACGACTGGTTCCATCAACCCCGCACTTGCCGCTGATTTTGGCCCTTCCAATCCCTTCTATTCGCCCAGTACGCTTCCTTTTCATGCGCCTCCTTTCGACCGGATCAAGGACGAGGATTTCCAGCCGGCAATTGAGGCGGGCATGGCGCAGCAGGAGGCTGAAATTCTGAGCATCGCCAATAATCCCGATGCTCCCACTTTCGACAACACGATCGTGGCCATGGAGAAGAGCGGCCAGTTGTTCGATCGCGTCCTCGAGGTTTTTGAGGGCGTTGCCGGCGCGAACACCAACCCAACCCTGCAGCAGATCAGAACCGTTGAGGCTCCAAAATTTGCTGCCCACGAAGATTTCATTTATCTCAACACGAAGCTCTTTGCGCGCATCGCCGCGGTCTATAAGCAACGGGCCGCGCTCAAGCTTGATCCGGAGTCGCTTCGGTTGCTGGACTTCGACTACAAGAAGTTCGTACACGCCGGCGCCAACCTATCCGAGGCTGACAAGACGGAACTGAAGAAGCTCAACGAAGAGCTTTCGACGCTTTCGAATACCTTCATTACCAAACTTCTAGAGGCTACGAAGAAGGGCGCGTTCGTTACTACGAGCAAGTCCGCCCTCGCCGGATTCTCCGAGGCTCGTCTTGCCGCCGCCGCCGAAGACGCTAAAGAACGCAAGGTTGAGGGATTCGTCATCCCGCTGCAAAACACCACGCAGCAGCCCGACCTGGTTTCGCTCAGCGAGCGCTCAACGCGCCAAACCATCTTTGAGAACTCGTGGAATCGCACCGAGCACGGTGACGCCAATGACACGCGCGATACGATCGCACGCACGGCTCAGGTGCGTGCCCAGAAGGCGAAACTGTTAGGCTTTCCGAGTTTCGCCGCCTGGACGCTCGAAGACCAGATGGCCAAGACGCCCGACGCTGCGCTGAATTTTATGGATGCCCTGGTGCCTGCCGCAACCGCAAAGGCCGCCAGCGAAGAAAAAGATAACCAGGCGGTGGTCGATGCCCAGAAGGCCGGTTTTGAGCTCCAGGCGTGGGACTGGGATTTCTATGCCGAGCAGGTCCGCAAAGCGCGCTACGATCTGGACGACGCTCAGATCAAGCCTTACTTTGAAATCAACAGCGTGCTGGAGAATGGCGTCTTTTATGCCGCCAATCAGCTTTATGGACTGACGTTCAAAGAGCGGCATGATATCCCGGTCTATCAGCCGGAGGTGCGGGTGTTCGAGGTCTCGGACTCGAATGGCAAGCCACTCGCATTGTTCTACTGCGACTATTTCAAACGCGACAACAAGAACGGCGGCGCCTGGATGTCAAACTTCGTCGACCAGTCGCACCTGCTGGGCACACTTCCAGTCGTTTTCAACGTTGCCAACCTTCCGAAGCCGGCGGCCGGAGAACCCGCGCTGATCAGCTTTACTGATGTCATTACCATGTTCCACGAGTTTGGACATGCGTTGCACGGCATGTTCGCCGACACCGAGTACCCCACCTTGTCGGGTACGTCAACGCCTCGCGATTTCGTAGAATTTCCTTCGCAATTCAACGAGCATTGGGCGAGCGATCCCATCGTTTTTGCCCACTACGCGAAGCACTACAAGACGGGCGCTCCCATGCCGGAGGAACTTTCGGCGCGGCTGAAGAAATCAGATACGTTCAACAAGGGCTATGACATGACCGAACTGGTTGCCGCCGCCGAACTGGACATGCAGTGGCACTTGCTGCCCGCCAGTGCGCCACTTCAGAACCCCGACGTCTTCGAGAAGCAGGCTCTGGATAAGACGCACCTGAATGTCAGCTACGTGCCGCCGCGCTATCGCTCCAGCTACTTCGCCCACATTTGGGGAGGCGACGGATATAGCGCCGGCTATTACGCATATCTCTGGACCCAGATGCTAGCCGATGATGCCTACCAGTGGTTCGTCGATCACGGCGGCCTGACGCGCGCCAACGGAGATCGGTTCCGGAAGATGGTTCTTTCTCGCGGCAACACGGAGGACCTTGGCAAGATGTACGAGTCATGGCGCGGAGCTCCCCCCAATACGAAGGCGATGTTGAAGTATCGGGGACTGGAGCAACCACCAGCAAAGTAGTTAGTCGTGAGCGCTTCGTTTGTGACGACATCCTTAATATAAAGGACCGTCGTCACTGGTCGGTCCTCGCCGTTGCAATCTTCAACGATGGCTGTTGCGAGATGCAACGGCGGGGATTTCAGAGGTAACTCGCTGATTTCATGTGGTTGTTCTGTGCGTTTCTCCTCTAAGCTTTCCCAATACCCGTTCTCGCCTGTTGCGAATTTTATCAACGCGCTGTTGACAACTTCAGCGCCGCATTTCGCGTCCTAACAACGCCTCCCGTCTAACCGCCTTATTTCGTGGAAGTTCGCGCCACGTCATGGTCTGGACTGCACTCTCCTCCGCTTTGGCATGGCGATTGCCTTTAGTAAAGGTGCAAGCGGTTCAACAAATCCTACGACGAGGTGCCTTATGACAGTCCTACTGGTTCTCTTCACTTTCACGACCTTCTTACTGATCGACCATTTCCGCAGCCGCAACACGGTTGCCGAACGAACTTTGCATGTGGGCGCCGCCAAGTCTGACGCCGTTGTCCCACGTCTTCAGCCGGCCTTAGTCGCTGGCTTCGCAGTTCCGGAAAATCTCCGCTATCACCCCGGACACACTTGGGCCTTGAGCGAGAGCACCAACCTGGTTCGCGTGGGCATGGACGATTTCGCTTCGAAGCTCACGGGCACGGTCGAGAACATCGCGCTGCCGCAACGCGGACAGTGGATCCGGCAGGGCCAGAAGCTGTGCACGATCTATCACGACGACCTGGCAGTCGATATGGTTTCGCCGGTCGAAGGCACGGTGTCAGACATCAACGAAGCGGTAGCGAAGAATCCGAAGCTGGCGCTGAGCGATTCCTACGGTGAAGGCTGGCTCGTAACAGTCAATGCACCGGATGCCAAGACGAGCTTCAAGAACCTGCTGGGTGGTCCGCTGGCGCGGTGGTGGATGGAAGAGTCGGCCAGCCGGTTGCAGCGGAAGAGTCCGATGGCGATGGCATTCGCAGGAGCGCTGGCGCAGGACGGCGGCGAAGCGATCAACAACCCAACCAGCCAGATTCCGGATGCGGAATGGCTGCCCATCGCAAAAGAGTTCTTCTTGTCATAAGTCAGCGAGGCCCGAACCCCCTCGCTTCGTCGTAAGAACGAGGATCCGCTGCAACACCGGCCGCCCGGAGTCAATCCCGGGCGGCCAGTCTTTTGATTAAAGAAAAAAGGGCGAGCCGATTCAACGCGGCCCGCCCTTTGTGCTCAAGTTCTCAGCTAGCTCGCTTACGGTCTAATCTGTAGACCCTGATTTCCCTGAACATGCTGTGTGACCGATGATCCGATGGGACGGATTTCGCCAGCCATGTCCCCGCCGGCCTCGCCAGCCCCAAAGTTAACCGCAGCCCCGCCAATGAACGTGCCGGCGCCATCGTATTGCTGGTAGTGCGATCGCAAATACTGTAAGCCAGGATCGGCGAAGCCGCACCCTGCCACTTTCAGAAACGGCACGTAATCCGGAACATCGCAGACCACGATCTGTTGCGCCAACGGGACTAAGTGCTGAGCATTGGCCAGTGCAGTTCCATTGCTCACCAGGCGCAGCACCGACCATGCTGAGTACGTTCCGTTGCGCACGTTGGGGTATGAGAGGCCACCCGCCCAGATGGCGCTTTCGGGGCAGGGAAATGCTCCGCAGGGCGTGGTCACTGCGTCCGGCAATATGCCGGGCGCTCCGACGACGGCGGGCTGACCGGGGTCGTGACCTATTCCGTTAAAAAGCTGTGGACCGTAGCTGGCGAAGATTGGATCGACATCATTCAGGGTGATGTAACCATAGCTGGGATTGACTGCGATCGCACCGCCGCCAAAACCGTAGGTTCCGTATCCGATGCCGTCGACGGCATTGGGGAAAATCCCACTGGTGGAATTCAAGACAGACTTTATTTCTTCACCTTGGCCAATGGCGCGATAGCGAGTGCCGAGACCACTCAGACACGTGCCGGCTTGTCCACTGAGTGGATTGTTGATTGGAGCGCCGACATTCGCTTCTTGGCTGATGCCGAGGATTCCAGTGGGAGGAACAGCAGGATAAATCGTGGGATGACGGAATACGTCGGCTTCCGCGGCGACAGATCCCTGCGAGGGATCGTCGACGAAGATGTTGATTCCTCCCACCGCCAGATTGAAGGCGCTGGCGTCGCAATCGTTGCCGGAAAACACCTGTTGGAGTTGCTGCGTGTTGGCGTTGGTCAGATTCGCCAGAGTGTTGAAGCGCGAAGCAACGAAGACTACCGGCGCGGCTCCCACGTTCACGACCGTGAAGGGAGGGATGGGTGTGCTGGTGACGGGGTCGATGCCCCTGATGTTGAACGACGCAAGCTGGGCTTTCTGCGTGCTGCCGGGGTAGCCGCTCAAGACGGGAATTCCAGTGTAATGAGGAGAAGAGGAGCCGAAACCCGCGCCGGGGCAAACACCCGCAGCGTTGCTTGGGTTGTAGCCCAGCCCGTCAAGTCCATCGCTGGATAGGCCGCCAAGACTTCCCGCGCCGAGAGCCGAATTGGCGCGGCACATAACGAACTGCGCATCTTCGGGACGAAGGTCGGTCGATGCCACGTTAACCGGAGTTCCTCCCAGGAACAAAGCGATCACGTTGGATGGCAAAGCTGAATCGACTCCCCACATTAAGGGGATATTGATCAAATTTGAACCCGGGCCCAGTGAGGTTGTCGGGGCGACTACCGCGCACTGGGGTTGCGCAAAATAACAGCGGTTTCCGGCTTCACCGCTATCAACCTGAATGAATGACCACACCTTCGTGGGATGGCTGGCGGTAGCGTTCCAAACGATCCAGAGGGTACCGTTGTCGATGATCGGGGGCGTAAAGCGAGTGTCAATGAGTTTGATCGCATTCGGGGCGCTGGTCCAGTGGGAAGCGCCAGTCCCAGCCGCTCTGTATGCGGCCAACGCCAGCGTCCGCCACGCTGAGGAACCCGCTATGGTTACCTCCACGGAAAGAGGAACGGCTTTCGCTTGGGGCACGATGCCCACGATCACGGTCAACAGCAGAACGGCTAGAATTGATTTTGGGTGCGTCATTGTCGTTGGTTCCTTCCAGACTGGAATTGAAGGCCCTGACGTCAGCCTGAAATCAAGACGACCATTGATATCCGCGATCGAAAAGTGGTGGTGCGGCGCAACGATCGTTCTGGCCTTCACTGATATAGCGCGACATGCAGCGGATTCCGGGGTCATGGCAGGAAAGCTTGGGGACATTTCAAGGGCGGATTCGATATGCAAACTCTTTCATCCCTGAAAAGGCTGTTGCCCTTCCTGCGGCAGCGGTAATAGTATCTTTGCGTGGTTGAATACTCTTAGTGGAATTCCGTTTGGAGGCTATTTTGAAGAAGTCGATCGTGTCTGCGCTCCTGCTGGTGTTTTTCCTGGCAATTCTGGCAGTGAGCGGCTGTGGACGCTACCGCGAGCCAGGGCCGAACATCGATGCCAATCAATACTCGGCCGTTCTGCTCGACAACAATCAGGTTTACTTCGGGAAGCTCGATCAAGCTGGATCTCGCTATCCCGTGCTGACCGATGTCTACTACATCCAGAGTCAGGTGAATCAGGACACGAAGGCGGTCACGAACATTCTTGTTCGGCGTGGGAATGAGTGGCATGGACCGGATCGCATGATCCTGAACGCACACCACATTTTGCTGATCGAGCCAGTCGGGCCGAAATCGAAAGTTGCGGAACTGATCGAGGCCGATAAAAATAAGAAGTAGCCCACCCACCTCCCCCTCTCGGCTGCGCGCAAAACGCGGCCGCAGGGTTTTGTTATCAGAGCCGCTAGGGCCCGTCGCCTGAAATTCGGGATGGGCTTGTTACGATTGCTTTCCGCTGGCATGTGCCCGCGCTTGCACCTCGCTGTAATTCGATCGCAACTTGCGGGCGGCATCCTCGGCTGCTAAGGGCTTACTGAAATAGTAGCCTTGAATTTCGTCACAATGATGTTCGCGCAGAAAAGACATGTCGGCTTCGTTTTCGACGCCCTCCGCAATCACTTTGAGATTTAGGCTCTTGGCCATGCTGATAATGGCGGTTGCAATGGCCGCGTCGTCCGGATTCGCGGCGACATCCCGGATAAAAGAGCGGTCGATTTTGAGCCTGCTGACTGGATAATGCTTCAAATAGCTGAGGCTGGAATAGCCCGTCCCGAAATCATCGATGGCCAGGCTTAATCCCATGGCTGTCAGTTGCTTGAAAACCGAGAACATCACGTCGGCGTTCGATAGCAAAAGGCTTTCCGTCAATTCCAGTTCAAGGTATTGCGGAGGCAGGCCGGTTTCTTCGAGCACGCGGCGGATCGTTGTGGGGAAACATTCTTGTCGAAACTGGACGGCCGAGACGTTCACTGCCACGACCACCGGCGGTAATCCTTCCTGTTGCCATTTCTGGGCTTGAGTGCAAGCCGTCCTCAGCACCCATTCACCGATGGGCATAATAAGGCCGCTGTTCTCGGCGATTCGAATGAATTCATCCGGTGGCACGAGCCCCAATTCCGGGTGCTTCCAGCGGAGGAGCGCTTCCAAGCCGATGATCTTTCCCGTGCTGATTTCCATCTGCGGCTGATAGACGAGAAAGAATTCTTTTCGGTCGAGTGCCAATCGCAGGCCGTTTTCCAACGTCAAGCGCTCAACCGCTTGGACGTTCATGTCCGCGGTGAAGAACTGAATGTTGTTCCGTCCTCTGTCCTTGGCGCTGTACATCGCAGCATCGGCATTTTTAATTAGAGCTTCGCTGTCCGAGCCGTGTTCCGGGAAAATACTGATGCCGAGGCTGCAACTCACGCTCAGCGAGTGACCTTGAACATCAAATCCTGCGGTCATGGCGTCCATGAACCGTTCCGCGGCAACCGCGACGTCGGGCGTGTCCTTTTGATTGGTCAGGACGATGAGAAATTCATCTCCGCCGAGCCGGGCTATCGTGTCCTGAGCCCGCGCGCACTTCTTAAGCCGCTCGGCAACTTGCTGCAAAAGAACGTCCCCGACCGAATGCCCGAGCGAGTCGTTGATGATCTTGAAGCGGTCGAGATCGAGAAAAAGTAGTGCGACCTTATGTTTCTGCCGGCTTGCCATGGCCAGCGCCTGAGACAAGCGATCGCGCAGAAGAGTGCGATTGGGCAATCCGGTCAGGGCATCGTAGTAGGCTAGGGACTGAACTCGTTCCTCGGCCACCTTGCGCTCGGTAATATCGACGAATGTGCCTTCAACATAGCTCTCCGCTCCCGCATTGCCGTCGATGAGACTCATATTGAGCATCGCCCAGGCATACTCCCCGTTCTTGCGCCGGAATCTCATTTCGTAGTTGGTAAGGCTCTTGTTGGAGTGCAGCTTTCTCATGAGCTCGTCTCGATCGGATAGGCTGTCATAGAAATTCATCATCGACAGACTCGTGAACTCCTCGGGCGAGTCACAGCCAAACAAATGAGCTGCGGCGGGATTGCACTCCAGTACCCGACCCTCGGGCGTCGTGCGAAAGATGCCAGCCATGTTGCGCTGAAACAGGAGCCGATAGCGCTCTTCACTCTCGCGCAGCGCCTCGTGAGTGCGCACGCGCTCCGTAATGTCGATAAACGTCACCACGGCGCCGACCAGGGTGCCGCCGCGGTGCATGGGATGAGACCAGTATTCGGCGGGAAAGCTGGTGCCGTCGCGCCGCCAGACCACCTCGTCTTCGATATGGGTGCCATGTCCGACACGAAAAGCCTCGAAGATGTGGCATTCCTCCACCGGGTAAGGCGTACCATCCGCCCGCGTGTGGTGCATCACCTCGTGCATATTCCTGCCCAGCAGTTCCGAAGCGTCCTGATAACCCAGAATCTGGAGGCAAGAAGGACTGCAGAACGTGCATTTGCCGTTCAGGTCGATACCGTAGACCGCCTCGGGGATGGAGTCCAGCAGGAGCCTTATCTGTTCGCTGCTGTCTTGAATCTCCTCCGCCGCTCTTTTTCGCTCTGTGATGTCGCGCGCGAAGGCGAAACTGTATTCCTGTCCCTCGAAAGCCATGTAGTTTGCGGTGATCTCGACCGGGAAGGTGCGTCCTTGTTTCGTCTTGTGCAGGCCTTCAAAAGTCATCGAGCCCTGCTTCTGGAGCTTCTCCCAGAATGGCGCCCAAGTCTCTTGCGGGCACAGCGGATCGATATCGGCGATCGAAAGCGCAACCAGTTCTTCGCGGCTCCGTCCTAAGGAGCGGCAGGCTGCATCGTTGGCATAGACGATATGGCCGTGCGGATCCATCCACTGGATAGCCTCCGATGCGTGCTCCAGCGAGAACTGCGCCAGTTGCAGTTCTTTCTCGGAGCGCTTTCGCTCGGTCATGTCGCGCACGAAGGCGAAGCCGTATTCCCGCCCATCGAATGTGAGATGGGTCAACCTTACCTCGATCGGAAAAATCCGCCCTTCCTTGGTCTTATGCTGGCTTTCAAAGGTCATCGATCCGAGCCCTTTGAATTTCTCCCAGAACTCTCCCCATGTTTCTTTCGGGAAGAGCGGATCAATATCCGGAATCGTCATCGAAAGCAACTCTTCCCGAGAGAATCCCAGAGAACGGCAGGTGGAAAGGTTGACATAGCAAATCCGGGCATCGGAATCGATCCAAAATATGCCGTCGGAAGCATGCTCCAGTGAGAATTGCGCTAACTGGAGCTTCTTTTCAGTCCGCTTGACGGCGCTAATATCGACGATCGTGCCCTCAATCACTTCCTCGCCGGCATCGTCGTCGATGAGGCTGATATTCCCAATGACCCAGAAAACCTCGCCGTTCTTGCGCCGAAAACGTATCTCGTAATCTGTGACGCACTTCTCGGATCTTAACCTGACCAGGAACGGCTCCCGATCTGCAGGGTTGTCATACCACTGGATGATCGGGACCGCCATGACTTCCTGAGGCGAATCGTAGCCGAACATGCGTGCGAGGGCCTGGTTACACTCCAGAATCCGGCCTGCCACCGTCGTCCGATAAACCCCGGCCCGGTTGCGTTCAAACAACAGCCGGTAGCGTTTCTCTGACGAATTCAGCGCCTCTTCCGCGCGCCTGCGTTCGGTGATGTCTTCCTTTACGGCGAGAAAGTGAACAATCGCGCCTTTCGCGTTGGTGATCGGCGTAATCGTTGCCGCTTCCCAGTAGATCTCTCCGTTTTTCTTTTTGTTGCAAAACTCACCGTGCCACTCGCGGCCTTGCTTGATTGTCGCCCAAAGCGTCTGGTAAAGATCCCGCGATGTGTGCCCGGAGTTTAGGATGCGCGGATTCTTCCCTGCCACCTCCTCCAGGCTATAGCCGGTGCAATCCGTGAATTTGCGGTTCACATAGGTAATGTCGCCCTGCGGGTCGGTAATCACCACGGAGACCGGACTCTGCTCGACCGCCATCGATAATTGTTGCAGCGTGTCTTCGTTCCGCTTGCGCTCGGTGATGTCGCGAAAACTCCAAATCCTTCCGTAGTAAGTGCCCTTCTTGTCGACAACCGGAGAGGAATAGCGGTCCAGGGTCATTCCATTCTTGAGCTCGACTTCATCGCGGGCGATTTCGTAGGGATGGTCGTAAAGGTGATTCACTCTTGCCAGAAAACTCTCGGGATCCTTCACCATGGTGACGGCATGGTCGAGGAGGAAGTGGTCGTCTGGGGTGTTCCGGATCGCCGGAGGAATGTTGAACAGTTCCACCATTCTCTCGTTCAGCATGATTCTTTGGTTGCCGCGACCTACCACCAGAATGCCGTCGATGGTGGAGTTTGCCTGCGCTTCCAGAAACGCGGTTTTCGACTGGAGTTCAATCTCCGCCTGCTTGCGCCGTGTCACATCGCTCAGAATTCCATCCGCGCAAAGAACGCCGTTTTCTTCGCGAGTCCCCAATGCGCGGTCGTGCACCCAAATCCAGGCATTATCCTTCCGATGAAAGCGGTATTCCTCGTCATAGGTGCATTGCCTCTCAAACAGCGCCCGATACGCCTGGTGCACTCGGTCGGCATCGTCGGGGTGAATCCGGCTCAACCAGAAATTTGCCCCTGGAGCGTCGATTTCTTGCGCCGTATATCCGCATACGGTCTCCACCATGGGGCTGATGTAGATCGTCCGGCGTCGCCGATCCGACGTCCACGCTACATCCGGATTGCTCATGGGCATTCTGAGAGCTTCTTTTTCGCTTTCTTCGTCGTCTGTAGGATCTTCGTTTTCTTCCTTCTCCACGCGCCGGGAAAGCTCTTCTTTGGCATGCCGGATCTCGGCCACAATGTCATGAATGGTGGCAACGCACTCCGTTACGCTCGAAGAGGATTCCACAGGGCGAGAACGGTATTCCGTGGGGAAACTTGTCCCGTCCTTTCGCCAGAAGACTTCGCCAACGAGGTGAATCTCGCGGCGGAAGTCGGTGACTTTGCATAAAGCGCACACCTCTGCCAGGTCCTTCGTTCCATCGGGCCTGCGAGGATGCAGCAACGCGTGAAGATTATTTCCGACGACTTCTTCGGTTCGGTAGCCAGTCATCTTCAAGAAGGCATCATTGCAAAACGTCGCATTCCCCGCTGCGTCCAAACCGCAGAGGCCCTCGGCCACGGTATCTAGGATGAGTTGAAGCTCAGACATTCAACGCACCGCCCGAACTTCTCAGTAAATGGTTGATCGACATTGGATGGGTTCGCGCTGAATACATCGGTTGTCTTGGGTAGTCCGTTGAGAAATCGCAGGCGGCTGGCAGTTACGAAGGTGTTGTTTCGTCGAGATCGACTGCTCATCCTGACGGCGCAGGTAGAGACAAAATGGAAAATTCCATTGACAAGACTGTAGTGATATAGTTAACTATAACAGTAGATTACTGACGCGGCGATTCGCTTCAAGGAATGGCTTGCAAATGATTGCTGCGTAAGGACAACACGGTTCCAAAAGACAACTTCAAGGAGGATAAACTATGAGATCTCTACGATTTACGTTGCTCGCAGTCCTGATGTCACTCTGCGCAGTCGCTCTTGCTCAGCCCAACCCGCAAAAGTCGTCTGTGGCTCCTGTGCAGTCTGACGCGCAGAAGTCGTTCGCGACCATGAAAAGCCTCGCGGGAGACTGGGAAGGCCCTGTCTCGGTGCCTGAAATGCCCGAGATGTCGAATGGCAAGCCGCTCCACGTCTCGCTGCGCGTGACCTCTCGGGGAAACGCGATCGTTCACGAGCTGCAGGAAGCAGACACACCGTTGGACGCTACCAAGTACGACCACCCGGTTACGATGCTTTACGTCGATGGAGATCAACTCACCTTGGTTCACTATTGTGACGCCGGGAATCGCCCGCGCATGACAGGCAAGATGTTGCCCGACGGCAAGACGATCGACTTTGAATTTAAGGACATCAGCGGAAACATGGAGGAGCACATGCACCACTCCGTGTTCACCATCATCGACGCCAACCATCACACCGAAGATTGGACGTTTATGATCAACGACAAGCCGATCCATGCGCACATGGATCTGAAGCGCACCCAGTAACGCCGGTTCTATAGCTACCTGGCATGGAAATCCTAATGGATCGTGAGTGGAACGACAGTCAACCGATTTACCGCCAGCTGCGCGACCGCGTGGTCGCCATGATCCTCGACGGCGTGCTCAAGGAAGGCGATCCGCTGCCCTCCGTGCGCGCCGTCGCGGCCGAATATCGGGTTAATCCGCTCACAGTTCTGAAGGGATATCAGCAACTCGTGGACGAGCAGCTGGTCGAAAGTAAGCGAGGTCGCGGCATGTTCATCAACGCGGGCGCGCGTAATTTGCTGCTGCAAGGCGAACGCAAAAAGTTCCTTGCCGAAGAGTGGCCGCGGGTCTACGCAAACATTCAGCGGCTCGGTCTGACGCCCGACGAACTATTGGCCGCCACCGCACCCCGGCCGCCATCGCCGGACGGCTCCGGGCCGAACCCTGCCTCGCCGCAGGCAACAGAACCAGAAGAAGAGGAACCGAAATCATGACAGTGATCGAAGCACGCGGTCTCCGGAAAGTTTTTGGCGCAACCGTCGCGTTGGACGGCGTCGACTTGCATATTGAAGAAGGCCGAATTCTGGGTCTCATCGGTCCCAACGGCGCTGGCAAGAGCACCGCGCTCAATGCCATCCTCGGCCTCACGCCCTATCAAGGGCAACTGCAGGTGCTCGGACGGGACCCTTGGACCGACCGCGACCAACTCATGCGCGATGTCTGCTTCATTGCCGATGTCGCCGTATTGCCACGCTGGATCAGGGTTTCACAGGCCCTCGATTATGTCGCGGGCGTGCATCCGAGATTCGATCGCTCCAAGGCGGAAGGCTTCCTGGCCAAGACGACGATCCGTCACGCCAGCAAGGTCCGGGAACTGTCGAAGGGGATGGTGGCGCAGCTGCACCTGGCTCTGGTCATGGCCATTGACGCGCGATTGCTGGTGCTCGACGAGCCCACGCTTGGCCTCGACATCCTCTATCGCAAACAATTCTACGATTCCCTCTTGAACGACTACTTCGATCGCTCCCGCACCATCATCGTGACCACCCATCAGGTGGAAGAGGTCCAGCATGTCCTCACCGATCTCATGTTCATCAATCGAGGGCGCATAGTGCTTGATTGCAGCATGGAGGAAATCGAGTCGCACTATATCGAGGTGACCGTGAATCCTGATCATGTCGCCGCAGCCCGGGCGCTCACGCCGATCTATGAACGCCACGCGCTCGGACGCACCGTCCTGTTGTTCCAGCACGTCGATCGTCAACAACTCGCCGTGTTGGGCGACGTCCGCACACCCAGCATCGCCGACCTGTTCGTAGCCGTGATGGGCAATCCCGCTACCCGGGCGCAAGGAGCAACCTTATGAATACGCAATCCGGTGTCACGCCTGATTCTCCGCTCCACTCCCAGGGAGTCGTGCGCGTCTCTGAGAGTAGCCCGTTCTACTGGTCAGTCTGCCGCGAGCTGTGGGAGTTCCGCTCCATCTACATTGCCCCGCTCGCCGGCGCAGCGGTCATGCTGCTTGGGTTCACCTTTGTCCTCTTCCATCTCCCCTACACGATGCGCACCTTGTCGTCGCTTGACCCAGCGCGCCAGCGCCAAGTTCTCGCCCACCCCTACGACCTGACCGCTGGCATGATCATGGCTGCCGCCTTTCTGGTCAGCATCTTCTATTCCCTGGATGCCCTTTACAGCGAGCGCCGCGAGCGCAGCATCCTTTTCTGGAAGTCGCTCCCCGTTTCCGATCTCACCACCGTGCTAGCCAAAGCAACGATCCCGCTGCTGGTTCTGCCCCTTCTTGCATTTGCCGTCACCCTGGTCACACAGACCATCATGCTGCTGCTCAGCACCATGGTCCTGTTCGCGAACGGCCTCAGTGTCACGCCGTTGTGGACTCAGTTAGGTCTCTACGACACGTTGGCGGGCCTGCTGTATCACCTCGTTACCGCCCACATGCTCTGGTACGCGCCCTTTTATGCGTGGATGCTCCTTGTTTCCGCTTGGGCGCGCCGCGCCCCATTTCTCTGGGCCTTTTTCCCGCCACTCGCCATCGGCGTGTTCGAGAAAATCGCTTTCCATTCTTCCCACTTCGCGGAACTGTTGACCAACCGTCTCAGCGGGACCGACGACAAAATGAGTTCCATGATGGGCGACATGCCTTTCCATCCCGGCATGCACTTCAGATTTTTCGCGTTCTTGTTTTCCCCGGGGCTGTGGCTCGGACTGGCCGTCGCCGCAGCCTTCCTCGCGGCTGCAGTGCGGGTGCGCCGCAACCAGGGACCAATCTGATTATTGCCGCACTGATTCACCCGCAGGCGATCGAGACCAGCCAGACGGACGAGTTTGATTCGGACAGACCCCTCCCGATTCATTGGGCACGTCGAATACAGATTCAAGGGTTTCAGGGTTGTGGTGCCGGGAGGGGGAGTCGAACCCCCAAGACCCGAAGGTCGGCGGATTTTGAGTCCGCTGCGTCTGCCAGTTCCGCCATCCCGGCTCTACGTGGAAGTGACTGAGAGTAAAGCTTAATTCACCGGATCGGTTTTGTCATCCGCGGCGATTTCGCTGTCTACCATGGCTGTTCTATGATTGTTCTCGGGCTTGCGTTTCGTAAATCTACTGCGCCGTAAAACCGCCATCAACAGCCAAGGCGTGTCCAACGACGAATGCCGCTCCGGGACTGCACAGCCAAAGAACTGCCGACGCTACCTCCTCCGCTTTTCCTAGCCGACCGATGGGTTGCATCTTCATGATGCCTTCCATCGCTTGAGGGTCTTTCGCAATCATCTCGGCAACCATAGGCGTGTCAATGGTGCCGGGACATACCGCATTGATCGTGATGCCCTTCGCGGCATATTCCAATGCCGCGCTTTTCGTCAGGCCAATCACGCCATGCTTTGCGGCATGATAAATAGCGCGTCCCGGCAGCCCGATCAGCCCGCCGATGGATGAGTTGTTCACGATGGCACCCGAACCCTGCTTGCGCATCTGCTGCAACTCGTATTTCATGCACATCCACACGCTTTTCAGATTGATGGCAGTCACCCGATCGAACTCTTCGCTACTCGCGTCTGCTGTCTCAATCGCAGGGCTTTGCACCCCCGCGTTATTGAAGGCGGCATCCAGCCGTCCGAAGTCGGCAACAGTCCTGTTCACCGTTTCCCGAACCTGCTGCTCGTCCGTTACGTCGCAACGAATAGCTATCGCCTTGTGTCCTTCTTTTGTGAGAGCTTGAGCAGCCTTTTGCACGAGAGCTTCATCACGATCAGCAAGAGCAACTGCCGCGCCTGCCTCGGCGAAGGCACGCGCTGCGGCCAGGCCCATTCCTTGCCCGGCTCCGGTCACCAGCGCCACCTTGTTTTCAAAAGGTCGATTCATTGGAACCTCCATTCCTTTATCTGCTGACTGATTACAGCCTAAGGCTATCGGTCTCGATTGATAAGCCTGGACAATCCGCAAAGAGTTGTGAATATCATTCACAAATGAAGAGTGACGATCTCAGCGACCTCACCGTATTCCTCGCCATGGCGGAGGAGCGCAGTTTCACACGAACCGGGAAGCGCCTGCGGGTTTCATCTTCCGCAATCAGCCATGCGATGCGGAGACTGGAAGAAAACATTGGCGTGCGTCTGCTATCACGCACGACGCGCAGCGTCACGACAACCGACGCCGGGAATTATTTGCTCGCTCGCTTGCGCCCCGCCCTTTCCGAAATCACCCAAGCGGTGAATCAGGTTTCGGGATTGCGTGACCAACCCGCAGGACGTGTGCGCCTATTGGTGCCGCGTCTCGCAGCCATGACGGTGCTTGCGCCAAAGCTGGGACAGTTTGCGCGAGACTACCCGGACGTTGTCCTCGACGTAACGACCGACGATAGCCGGATGGACATCGTCGAAGCGGGCTTCGACGCCGGCATACACTTTGGTGAATACATTGAAAAAGACATGATTGTGGTGCGCGTATCTCAGGATCACCGACCAGCGATTGTCGGTTCGCCAGCATACTTCAAGGCGTATCCCCAGCCAAAAATGCCACGGGATCTTCTCACACATCGCTGTATCAATTTTCGGCACGGGTCAGCGGGCGTGTACCGCTGGGAGTTTGAAAAAGGCAAGAAAACTCTCTCGGTGTCCGTAAATGGCACGCTCATCGCGGATGACGTGGAGATCGTGACGCGTGCCGCTATTGATGGCGTGGGCCTCGCCTTCTTGTCCGAGGAGCATGCAGCGCCATATTTCGCAAAGGGAGTGCTCATTCGCGTGCTTGAAGACTGGTGCCAACCTTTTCCGGGTTTCTTTATTTATTACCCCAGCCGCCGACAGCAGCCAGCCGCCTTGTCTGCTCTCATCAAGACCCTGCGACTTTGATTCGCGCTGTTGTGGTTTCCGGCTTCCCGCATTGCGCGGAACTGTGTCCCCAGGGGCGATTCATCGAATATTCAACGGATTGTCATCAATTATTAACAAACCACAGTCTAGGCTGGCAGTTACCGGAAAATTTCACCGAAGCATGAACGGTGCCTCATAGTGCTCCCGTCACATGTTTGGCCTGCTATCTAAAACGCTTATTCATAGGAGACGAAGACAATGAAACGATTGATGGCTGTGCTGCTGTCGCTGGCGCTCACAGGGAGCGCTATCGTGGCGCAGGACCAGCAGAGTACGTCCACGACAAAGACAGCGAAGACCACGCGGAAGAAAAAGGCCCCCGAAGGGCCGACCGTCGCACAGCAACTCGACGAGATGAAGCAGGCGATCGACGCCCAGCAGCAGCAGATCAAGCAGTTAAGCGATCTGATCCAGAGCCGCGATCAGAAGATTCAGCAACTGGAGCAGCGTCTGGATCAGAGTCAAACCGTGGCCACGCAGGCGCAGACCAAGGCCGATACGGCGGTGGCCCAAACCACCGAGCAACAGCAAAGCGTAGTCGCGCTCAAGACCGATATCACAGACATGAAAGCATCGGCGGCCGCCGCGGCCCTCGCGCAGCAACAAAACGAAAAGGCCTTGACCGCCTTTGAGAGCCCTTCCACCCTCCACCTCAAGGGCATTAACATTACGCCCGCCGGTTTCGCCGCCGCCGAATTTGTCCGGCGCTCGCGCGAACTGGGCGCCGACCTGCCCACGCCCTTCAACTCCCTCACCATGCCCGGCGCTTCGCAGAGCCAGCTGTCGGAGTTCTTTGGCTCCGCCCGCCAGTCCCGCCCGACAATTTATATTGCGGGCCGTCTCAACAATGTCGAGCTTTCCAGCTACGTATCGGCCGACTTTCTTTCCGCCGGTGTCACCTCGACCGCCACGCAAACCAATAGCTACACGCTCCGTTTGCGCCAGGCCTGGGGACAAGCCAAATTCGATAACGGCTGGAAGTTCCTCGGCGGCCAGGCCTGGAGCCTGGTGACCGAAGGCAAAGCCGGAATCGCTCCCAGCGACGACACGGGCCGCGTCAACGACGCTCGCCCCGCTACCATCGATCCCGGATACAACGTCGGCTTCAGTTTCGCGCGCCAGTATGGGCTGCGCGTCACCAAGGACTTCGGCGATAAAGTTTCCGTCGCCTTCGCCATTGAAAACGCGCAAGGCACGCTCACCAGCCACAACAACGCCGATAACTTCCTGCTCGGCGAAGCGGGCGCCAGCAACAGCTACAACACCACCTCGAACTACACCGCCAATCCTTCGCCTGATCTCATCGCCAAAGTCGCCTTCGATCCTGGCTTTGGACACTATGAAGTCTTTGGCCTGCTCGACCGCTTCACCGACCGCGTCTTTCCGTGCGTGGAGAACTACGCCAGCGCCGCTTGTGGCACTCTGACCGCACCCAGCGCCGTCGACGCCTACAACGCCTCGAAAGAAGGCGGAGGCATCGGCGCCAATGCCCGCTGGAACTTCTTCGACAAGCACGTCGTGTTCGGCTTGCACGGCTTTGGTGGCAGCGGCATCGGACGTTACGGCGCCGCCCAGCTCTCCGATCTGTCGATTCACGCCGACGGAACCGTGCATCTGATCCGCGACTTCCAGGGCTTGACCACGCTCGAATGGCACGGCAAGAAACTCGACCTCTACGCCTACACGGGCGCAGAGTACGCTGCGCGCACCTTCGATTACGATCCGCTCGGCAACAGCGGCAAGGGCCAGTATGTCGGCTACGGAGCGCCGCTGTTTGCCAACTACGGTTGCGGCACCGAGACGGTTCCGGTCACCACCGGCACCGCCGGATTCAATCCCGGCTCGCTCGCGCACTGCACCGCCGACACGCGCGCCGTCATCGAAGGCACAGCGGGATTCTGGTACAGCTTCTACAACGGCCCCAAAGGCAGGTTCCGCTTCGGCACGCAATATTCCTACGTCACGCGCCAAACCTGGTCGGGAGCCAACTCCGCCGGTACCCCGGGAGTTCTTTCCCCCGAAGGCCTCGACGGCATGGTCTTCACCTCGTTCCGTTACTACTTGCCATAGATTTGCGCGGACTCTCGCCCCCGGAAGTTCTCACCTTTGCGACCGGGGGCGAGGGATTATCTTCGCCGAGAGATGACACGCAATCGAAGGGGTTACTCCATCTCAAACGCTAGCCACTGATATCCGCCTCCGCGCTCGATTTGCAGTGCCACGGAATCGTGCGCCTTGATATCGCGCAGAGTCGCCCGAAGCGACTTTAACGAGTCGATCGGCGTCTGGTTGACACTGTGGATAACGTCGCCCGTCTCCAGACCAGTCGTCGAGCTCATGAAGTTCGCGACTCGTGCGACAACCACTACACCCGCCGGATTGCGCAGCGGCCCCAACATTGTTCGCAAATCGTCCGTCAGGTCGAGCGCCAGTATCCCCAGCCGGGAAACCATGTTGTCGCGCGAACTGGCCAGGTCCGAAAGCGCGTCCATGGAATCCTTCATCTCCATCGCAGCGATTAAAAGAGTCTTACGTTGGGCTCCCCGAAGAACCTCCAGTTTGAGCGATTGGTCCAGGGGATGAAGATATAAAGCCGACGTGAAAGCGGGAAGCGTAGCAATGAGCCGGCCATCCGCGCTGATGACAATGTCGCCAATCTTCAAGCCGCCCGCATCGGCTGGGCCTCCGGGCGTTACATCGTCGATCACCACGCCCCAACTTTGCGTCAGCCCTAGCCCTTTGGCCAGCGTCTCAGTAATGGTTTGCGCTCCCGCCTTAACCTCGATCCGATGCACGTGTCCATACTTGCGCAAGCTCTCGTAAACAAAACTAACGATGCGGGCGGGAATGGCAAATCCCAACCCCTCGCTGCCTCCTGCCGAGGAGAAAATGAAAGTGTTAATTCCTACCACGTAGCCGTCGCTATCGACCAAGGGGCCGCCGCTATTGCCGGGATTGATGGGGGCGTCGGTCTGAATGTAGACCATAGGGCGGCTCGGGTCCGCCTGGCGCCCAACCGAACTCACGACGCCCATGGTAACCGAATTCTCAAGCCCCTCGGGGCTACCCATGGCAAACACGAGTTGCCCTTGATGAACCGGGCGATGCGCGCCCAGCGAAAGCGTGGGCAAGCCGGTTTCGTCGATCTTGAGCAAGGCTAGATCGGTCTCCTTGTGGAGGCCAACTAGCTTTGCCTCAACGATCCTTTGTTTGCCGACAGGCCCAATCTGGTCGGGATCGCTGACTGATGGCGTGGGAAGGGCGACATGGATGCGCTGCGCTCCCTCGACCACGTGGGCGTTGGTCATGATGTAGCCGTCGGATTCCACAATCACTCCCGAACCGATCACGTGTTCGCGGGTCAGCAACGCGGTTTGACCGCGGCTGCTTTCGTCGAGAGTGCCATAGCTCGTGACGAGAACCTGAACGACCGCGGGAGAAATTCGGGCGGTGAGCTGCTCGATTGCGGAATTCAGTTGCTGCAGCACTGGCGCCGGCTCCTCGGGGCGGGTTCCCATCGCCTTGGCTTTTTCTGTCTCGTCCGCTTTGTGGACTTCGCGCGTTGCCGTTTCATCACCCGATACGACAGGGGTCTGCGGACCCGCCGGCTGGCCGAAAGCTGGTAGGAAGAGCAGAAGAAACCAAAGCCCGGTTCCAGCGTTCAGGAGAGGATTGCGGAATCGAGATTTCGAACCGCAAGTTGGCAGCAGCATAATTTCAGCTCCTTCGATACGTATGGTCGTGCAAACCCTTTAGATGATGACGGCGCCACGGAAGAAAACAACTATTCAGTCGGATCCCGAACAAATCCCACCCCGTGCCGCGATGCGCAGCACGTTTACTGTTGGACTCGAACCCGACGACATTGCCCAGACAACCTTAACCAGAGACCCCGGACGACGCAGGACTCCTCCACCAGTTCGCTCGTCGCGCGAGCCGATCGCTTCCGCGAGCCGGGATATGTGCGATTCATCACTGCTTTCCTCCCCGCCAAAGTCGCAAAATCGTGGCGATCGGAAGGAGGGCGAAAAGTATGAGGCGTTCTCTGTTCTGTGGCGTTTTGATTTTCCTCTGTTATCTGCCGGTAGTGGCCCAGCAGATGGAGATTAACCGTTATACCTTGTTCACTGGCTTCGATTACATGATCAGCCCCGCCCGGAAACTCATCGAGCGTGGTTTTGAAAGCGATTTCGGCGTTGGCGTGAAGCCGTGGCTGAGTCTGGGTGGGGATTTCAGCGCGATTGGCAGCCAGGTTCTCAGTGGCGCGGGCACGATCAATGGAAGTGAGACCGTGTTTGCGCCGATACTCATTGCGAACCAGATCCCGCCGAGCATGGTTCACGTGCCATTCCAATCGACCTCTTACACCTTCGCGGTAGGTCCGCAGGTTTACTTGCGCAAGTGGCAGAGGGTCACCCTTTTTGCGCGCCCCGGTTTTGGAGGCATCCACGAGGTGGCCAACATCAACTTGACCCAAGTGATTCCGGTGTTAGAGGAGCTGGGAATTCCGGTACCCAACTCTCATCAGGCCGATACGAAGCTGTTCTTCGGCCTGGGCGGCGGCATCGACCTGAACGTGTCTCGGAGGATTGGACTGCGATTTGCCACCGACTGGGTGAACACGCACCTGTTCACCAACTTGCTCACCGACCGGCAAAACTATGTACGGTTCTCCGCTGGCCCCACATTTCGTTGGGGTCGATTGCAATAGAGCGGGAGTGCTGTTCGCGGCGAGTACACTTCGCCGGCGCTCTGGGGTTTCCTCTTTTGGAGCTTCTGACGCCCGCCTGCTTATGTGGCAGTCACTCGCGAATCGTGTTGCCGTTCAAAGCTACAACGGATTTTTCTCAGCGTGAGCCCTTAGTCTTCTTTTTTCTTTTCTTTGCGAGGTCTTCCAGTAAGTACTTGAGCGAAGCGCATTCCTGAATCACGGCTTCAAGCTTGGGAATCGTGGTACGCAATTCCTTTTCTTCCACGACGCCGTCGGCGAGCGTTTCGGCTACGCTTTCCAAGGCTTCTCCAACTTCCCGGATGAGGTGTGAGACCGCGACCAGTTGTTTCTCCATGGTGATGGTAGGTTCAGGCAATTTAAATGCGACCCGTCCCGCCCGGCTCTCCAGAAAATCCAGTGGCTCATAATTGTTGAGGAGTACGCAGATTTGCGGCACCAGTTGCGCGGGCATGGGACGCTCGCCCCTTAGCCAATACATCAGGGAGCGGTAGTTGGTTCCCAGTTGTTGGGCGAGCAAACGGATGTCGTATTCGGCTTTGATCTCGACCACTCGGCTGATGATTGAAGCGATGTCGTCTTCGGGCACGGTCACTTCCTTTTTCTCTTTAAGACATTATTCCCGTCCGTTCAAAAACTCGTTCATTTTGAACGGCAAAGGCGCTTATTCTAACTGAATTGCATGTCGACTTCATCCACGATTCAATGAGTTGACTGCGAATCGGCCCAATGGACATGAAACCAATGCGCTGAAACCACGGAAATCGTTCGGAAATGCCTGAAAACATTTGACAAAGCGGTCAGGTAGAATTACTTTTCAGGGTCGCATGCGTGCCTGCTTTTTGCGATCGTCTCGGTGACAACCTATTCGCTGCGCAGGAGGGCAAATGTCCAAGAAGTGGTACAACTATATCGTTTCTGTCGACGAGGAGCCCGGACAGAGTGGTGCGCCCATCGCTGGACAAAGTGCCTCGCAGCCTTCGTCGAAGTCCGGAAACCTTCCAGGCAAGAGTGCCGCTCAGAGCGTTGCCGAGATCGCTTCGGGCGTTGCCCTGGAGCCTAAATTCACGCGGCCGGTCGCGGACCCCACTTCGTTCGAAGATATCTACAAAGCGGCCGAGATACCATCCGCTCCCCAGGGTTACTCGATTCTCAAGGTCTCGCAAATGCTGGAGAGCGAGCACATACGCAACCTGCCTTCGGATGTGAAGAAGTCTTCGGTTCTGGTGGCACTCGATGCCGCCGGTGTTGATATTAAGGATGTCATCCAGGATGCGATTCGCCGCGACCGGGCTCTCGATACGTTCGAGCGCGTGCAACAACGCGCCGCCGACGAGTTGGAGGCGCGCAAGACGAAAGAGAATAGCGAAATTCAAGCCCAGATCGACAAGTACGTGACCGAGCAGCGGGCGAAGATCCAGAGCAATAATGACGAAGTTTCGCGGGAAAAAGAGCGCTTCACCGGTTGGCGGCTGAAAAAACAGCAGGAAGAAAAGAAGATCGCCGAAGCGGTCGGATATTTTGTAACTGAGAACCCGATTACAACAGGCAGTTTGAGTGCGCCTGAGCCCCCATCGAAAACGCAGCATTCCTGAACAGGAGGACTCTATGTGGCAACGGTTGACGCGTGTGGTGCGATCCTTCGTCGGTTTCTTCATCTCGGTGGCAGAAGACCCGGAGATGATTCTGCAGCAAAATATCCGCGACATGAATGACCAGGTGCCGCGCATGAACGAGAGCATCGCCATGGTCAAAGCCAACGTGACGCTGCTCGAACGCGAAGAGTCCAAGTATAAGGACGACCTGGCCAACCTCACCGCGAAGGTCAAAGCCGCGATTCAAGCCGGTCGCGACGACATCGCCGGCAGCTACGCCACGCAGTTGGAGCAGACCAAGGGCGCCCTCGCCAGAAATCAGGGACAGCTCACCACCGCTCGCGCGGCTTTCGATAAAGCGATGGCTGTGAAGCAGGCCTTCATGCGCGAGAAGGAGCGCAAAACGCAGGAGGCCCTCAACGCCATCGCCGACTACCGTCGCTCGCAGTGGCAGAAGAAAGTTGCGGATGCGATGGAACAATTTGAGGTCGCCGGCATCAGCCAGACGCACGACGAGATGGTGCGCAAGATCGAAGAGACGACCGCCGTTAATGAAGCCCGCATGGATATGGCGATGAGCAACGTCGATCAGCAGAAGATCAAGATCGACGATGAGGCCGAGAAACTGCAAGCCAACGAACTCGTGAAGCAATTCAAGATCGAGATGGGGTTGGCTTCGCCGCAAGCCGCCGCGCCTGCCAGTGCGGAAAAAACCATCGCTGCGAAGGAACGTACTTCGTAAAAAGGTTTTGTAATTTTGGGCAAGGCAAGGTTTTAGCCGTGCCGCTCAGCGCCCTAAAAGAAACGGGCTTTAGACCCAACGGCTGGGGCGGTCATAGCGGAAAAACAAGCTGGGGAGAGAATATTATGGCAGTCAAGATTGAGCGCGGTGGGTGGGTTCTCATTTTCCTGATTGGCGTGGCTCTGGTCGGCTACAGCCTGAATCGTTACGGCGTCATCGATCTCAGTAAGTGGACGGGAAGCGCCAACAAGACCGCGTCGAACGGTGAAACCGTCGATGCTACCAAGCCTCTGCTGCTGCCGGCGTCTTCTTCCAGTGGCGATCCCGAGGTCCGCGTGCGCGTCAACGTTTGGGTGGGATGCGTTGGCGGCCTCGTCGCCAATGGCGGACTCGACACGCAGCCGGACTCTATCTATGGCAAGAAGGGCCTCAAAGTTTCGTTCAAGATCATCGACGATTGGACCGAGGGCGCTGCCGCTCTCGCCACCAACAACGTCGACGTGATGCTCACGACCGCCGACGTCTATGCCAAGGATTACGCGCAGTTCAAGGAAAAGGGATTTGGCTCGCATGCTTTCCTTATGGTGGACTGGTCGCGGGGTGCCGATGGCGTCATTGGCAAACAGGGAATCAACAGCATCGAGGATTTGGCTGGCAAGAAAGTGGCGTTTGCTCCCTACACTCCATCGCATTTTCTGCTGTGGAATGGTCTCAAGACTTCGGGACTAAGTTCCGCCCAGCGCGAGGAGATCTTCAATCAGGCCATCCACACCAAAGATGGCATCGAGCCGGCGACGCTTTTCGCGCAAGAGAAGGTTGACGCCGCCGTGGCGTGGGATCCCGATATGAGCGACGCCGTCGCCAAGCGTCCAGGGGCGAAAAAGATCTACGACACGAAGGTTGCCAACCGTCTGATCGCCGACATTCTGGTTGTGAGCGACGATTTTTCTGCTAAGCATCCGCAGACCGTATTGAAGTTCGCTCAAGGCTGGCTTGAAGGCGTGGAGTTCATCAAAACCCAACCCGAGCGGGCATACAACCTGATCGGGGCAGTCAAAGACTTTAACATCCCATCGGACCTTGCGAAGACCATGCTCGGCGGCGTGAAGCTTGCCGACTACGCCGACAACCGTTCCTTTATGGGCACGGCCGGATCGAATTCCGACTACGCCAACATCCTGGGCATGGCTCAGGATATGTATCGCGAACTCATCGTCATCAAGCACACGTTCAATCCCGAAGAAAGCCTTGATCGCCGCTATATCGAAAAATTGGCGGACAGTTTCTCTCTGGCATCCAGCGAAGCTCCCATCGAATACAAAGAGCCTCCTAAGGGAGCCACTCCCATCGCTACCCAGCATCGTTCCATCTACTTCGATCCGAATTCCTCTGCGATGAGCCTCGATTCGCGCGCCATCGTCGACGAACTGGCCGGCACCATGCGCGCCTACGAAAATACAGTCGTCGATATCGATGGCAATACCGACGCCACCGGCGCGCGCGCCTACAACATTCAGCTCTCCCATGCCCGCGCCGACGAAGTGAAGAACTATCTGATGAAAAAATATGGGTTCCCGGCGGCCCGGATGCGGACAGCCGGCAACGGTCCCGACAAACCCATCGACAGCAATGCCACGCCCGAAGGCCGCGAGAAGAATCGCCGCACGGATATCAAGGTGTATGCCAACCCATCGAACTAGCTCTTCTTAGAACTGACGATAGGTCTCCATGAGCGATTGGTTCACCATTCGGAAAGAAGTATCTCCCTGGGTCCGATGGGCGTCCCCATTTATTAGTTGGGGTGTCATCGTGCTGCTGTGGATTTTGTTGCCCTATTGGCAAGATCCGCATTTTTCGCTGCTGCCCAGACCGCTTGGGGTGATTCGGGCCTTTGGCATGCTGTGGACGGATTACGACCTCCTCGGCAATGTATTCATGAGTTGGTGGCGCATTGCCCAGGCGTTTTTGTGGTGCGCGGTGGTCGCGATTCCGTTGGGCATTCTGATGTCCAGCTACCGCTGGCTGTTCGAACTCATTAACCCCGTCGCTGCGCCCATGCGAGCCATGCCGCTCACCGCGTTTCTTCCCGCGTTCATCGCTCTGTTTGGCATCGACGAAACGGAAAAGATCGCCTTCCTTTGGTTCGGAATGTTTTTTTATTTGCTGGCTGTGGTCGTGGAAGAGGTGAATCGCGTCGATAATGCCCTGCTCGAAACCGCCTATACGCTCGGAGCCAAACAGCGGCAAGTACTGTGGCTCGTGTTTCGCGCGTCGTTCCCGGCGATCTTTTCGTCTTTCCGGATTCTCTACGACATCGGCTGGACGTACGTGATTTTGGCGGAAATGCTGAATGCGCGAAAGGGCGTAGGGTACATGGTTGAGGCCGCGCGCAAGGTGCTCGATTTCGATCGTGTCTACGCCGGAATCATCGCCATCGGCATCGCGGCATTTCTGTTCCGCTTTTTGCTGACGTTTCTCGAAGGCCTCTTATTCCCGTGGCGCAAAGCGAGTTCCGCGTTCGCTGGCGGAGGGGCTTCGGTTCCCAGCGCCACTGCGCACCTGAAGGCCGCCAAGCACCAAGCGCAAAGCTGAGACTGAGCCTATGGAATCGAAGAAATCCAAGATCACGGTCCGCAATGTCAGCCGGTCGTTTCCTTGTGCCGACGGCGCGAAGATTGACGCTCTCGAAAACATCAATTTCGAAATTGAAGACGCCTACTCGCGTGAAGGACGCGATATCGGCGAGTTCCGCGTTCTGCTCGGCCCTTCCGGATGCGGCAAATCGACGCTTTTGCGTCTGATCGCTGGCTTGGATCAAGCCGATACCGGAGACATTCTGGTCAATGAACAGCCGGTGCACGGACCCGGCAAAGACCGCGGCATGGTCTTCCAGAAATACACCTCGTTCCCGTGGCTCACTGTCGCTGGTAACATAGCTTACGGTCTGAAAATCAACGGCGTCCCGGAAGAAAAACGCAAGGAAACCGTGGCGCAGTTGGTGCAGGATATCGGTCTCACCGGCTTTGAGAATGCCTATCCGGAGACGCTTTCCGGAGGCATGCAGCAGCGGGTCGCAATCGCTCGTACTCTGGCGCTTCGCCCGGCAGTCATCTTGATGGATGAGCCGTTCGGCGCGCTCGATGCCCAGACCCGCAGCGAGATGCAGCAACTGCTGCTCAAAGTGTGGGACGAAACCGCGAGTACTATTTTGTTTGTCACGCACGACGTTGAGGAGGCGATTTACCTCGCCGACCGAATATTTATTATGAGCGCGCATCCCGGAACCATTATCGAAGACGTTCAAGTCCCCTTCGAACGCCCGCGCGATCTCAGCCTCAAAGAACGCAATGAATTTCACGAGCTGGCCAACTATGTTCTCGGCCGTTTGCGGAAAGCTCCCGGCAGCGGCCAAGTGCGGGTGAGTGTCTAAATGGGGCCGACCGATTTTCCAGGCATGCCGCAGGATGATCAGGCGCGACCTCAGACTCCTCAAGAAGACGTCAACTACGTCAAGGAAGCTTTCCATTCGCAATACAACTGGATTGCCATGGGCGGGGTCAGCGTGTTTGCGCTGCTGAGCGGCACTTTTCTTCCAATCATTCTCGGCGCAGGATTGGAAATGATTTACTTGGCCGTGGTTCCACAGAGTTCGCGCTTTCGGCGGCTGATCCGGTCATTGAAGTTCGCCGAGGAACAACGGAAACACCAGGAAAAGCTCAACGAGATGCTGAGGAATCTCCCCCCTGAAATGGAGAGCCGCTATGTTCACGCGGCGCAAGTGTGCGGGGCGATCCGGGCGAATTTTTTGCAGTTGTCGAGCGCGTCGCAGATTTTCTTGCAGCAGATCGACACGCGGTTGCAGGGCCTGCTGACTGGCTATGCTCGTTTGTTGCTGTCGTCGGCGCAGCAACAGCAGTATGTGAAGAGCACGGAACCCGAAGGCATCAGGCACGAAATCGCGGCTCTGCAGAAGGCGCTCAGCAGCGATCCGCCGAAGGTACAGGAGATCAACCAGAAGCGCATTGAGATTCTCACCAAGCGGCTGGAGAAGTTCGACAAGATTTCCGAGAATCGCAAAGTGGTGGATGCGCAGTGCTCCGCGGTCGAAGACGTGCTGATGCTGGTGCGCGATCAGTCGGTCACCATGCGCGATCCGCAGGAAGTAACCGATCGTCTCGATGGCCTGGTGCGCGACGTCGAGCAGACCGAACAGACAGTGCAGCAGGTCGAGGCGATCTTCAGCGGCATGTCGCCCGACCTGGACGGATTGATGTCGCTCGACGACAGCTCAACTTCCTCGGGCCCCAACCGTGTGCGGATGACGAACTGAATGCCAGACAATTCAAACGCGAACGTGACGGCCGCAGGGAAGTATCTCGACGCACTCCCCCTCTGGGCGCGCGAACTCTCCGAAAAATACTACTCGCGCTCGTTCGCCATGTTTGTCCTCTATGGAAACGTGCGCGACCTGGTGCCGCTACGCAGTCAGGATGCGACGAACTTTGTTCCGCTCGACGAGTTTCTTTCAGGAGCGCTCTTCGGCCAGCGCGACCTGGTTCTGCATTATGATCGCGGCGGACTGAGCTTCGGTTCCTCCAACACGCAAGCCGACTTTCGCCGCGCCCTCGAAGGCTATGACAGCTTTCACGGAACCAGTTATTCGCAAGGCGGACTGCCGCGCAATTCCGACGCAGTCCTGAACCTGCTCGACAACTATCTGCGCCTGCGAATTGCCGACGGCAAGAAAATCGGACTCGTCATCGATTTCGCCGAGACCATCGCTCCGGCCGGCGATGTTTCCAGCATGTCCGCGGATGACCGCAATGCCCTGGTGATTCTCAAGCGCTGGGCGCGCAACGCCGCGTTTCTCAATGCGGACGTCACCATCTGCCTCGTCTCCGAAAACCAGATCGAACTGAATCAGGGCATTGTTCAGAATCCCGGCGTTTCTTCCATCGGAATTCCCCTGCCTGACTATCCTGAGCGTCTGGACTTCATTCGATCGCTACTCAAGAATCAAGCGCTGCCCGAGGGCTCCGAAGTGAACGACGAGACGCTAGCCAAACTCGGCGCCGGACTCAAGCGTGTTCAGTTGCAGGGCTTGATTTCCCATGCCGTGCAGAACCGGCAACCGCTTACGCTCAAGTTTCTCTCCGATCGCAAGAGGGATCTCATCGAATCCGAATCCGGTGGCTTACTGGAGTTTGTCCAGAGCCGGTTCGATCTGTCGTTTGTCGCCGGCAACGACCAGGCCAAGCGCAAGCTACAGGACGCCGCCAAAGCCATTCATGCCGGCAATACGGATGTTCTGCCGATGGGCTACGTGATCTGCGGACCCGTCGGCACCGGAAAAACGTTCATCACGACTTGTTTCGCCGGCGAAGTCGGCATACCCGCGGTCACCCTAAAAAACTTCCGCAGCATGTGGCAGGGAGTAACGGAAGGAAACTTGGAGCGGGTCCTCACCCTGCTCAAGGCAATGAGCCCGATTGCCGTGATTGTCGATGAGGCCGATGCTCAACTGGGAGACCGCTCCAGTTCGGGCGACAGTGGCGTCGGCAACCGCGTGTTTGCCCAGATCGCGCAGTTTATGGGAAATACCGAGTACCGCGGGAAAGTCATTTGGTTTCTCCTGACTTGCCGCCCCGATCTGTTGCCCGTCGACTTAAAACGTCAAGGCCGTGCCGAAGAGCACATTGCTTTGTTCTACCCCGACACCCAAGAGGAACGCCTCGCCCTTCTGCGCGCTATGCTTCGGAAGGTTGGCATGAAGTCTTTCCCGGAAGACGTCGAAACATTTTTTCTGGCGCGTGCGGGCACTCTCTCGGGAGCAGATATCGAAGCCGTCCTCGTCCGTAGCCACATGAGGAGCAGCCTGGACGGAAAGTCGACTGTGGACACGGAAGACTTGAAGGCCGCGCTCGAAGACTTCATCCCGCCGTATTACCCAACCGAGATCGATTTGCAGAACTTGGTGGCCGTGATGGAGTGCACCAGCAAAAGCCTGCTGCCCAAACAGTATCGAGATATGGATCGCGGTGAGCTGGTCAGGCGGACCAATGAACTGCTGGCATTGTCGCGGCAGAAGGCGGAGTAGCTTAGCAGCGGTTATTTCCGCCCCAGAACCGCTGAAACACGTCACTCCCTGTTGCACACTTAAATCACAATTCCATCCATGCGGAAGGTTCGGCGGACCGGAGTGAACGTCGGAATCGATTTTGGCGTGATCAACGCAGCCTTCTCAGTCCAAAAGTTGTGGAAGTCGCCCTTGTCGCCGGTGCGATAAAAATGCAATAGATAGGCCCGGTCGGCGGCCGTGTAGTTGGAAAACCACGGGTCGATGTTGGTAATGCCGATCTGGTGGAGCAGGGCGAGCCCGTAACATGCGGCTTCTCCTTCGTACGCGATGACCGCGGGAATCAGGTCCTCGTCTACCGGCGGTTTATACTGGCGCCCGATTTCAAACTTCAAAGGATCTGTATTCCATTGCACGGTATGCCCGAAGAGATGCGCCAACAGAAACAGGCGCTGTTCTGGAGTCACGGCGTAATCGATGTCGATCTCTGCGCCGTCGAGGTCTCCGGTCAGCGGGTCGGGAATGTCGCGGGTGACCACGCGAATTCCGTAGCCGTCCTCTAACTCTCTTTGAACCCGCGCGGCGTATTCGGCGAACGGAATTTCCATCGGTCTATTGTATGTTCCTGTTCCGCTTTACTTCGCTTTGCTCATCGGACTGACCGCCTCTTTACAGCTATCGGGTGGCGGGTGCAGAGTCGTGTCGCGATTGGCGTAGAAGCAGAAATCGAGGAAGCCGTCGCCGAAACTTTCTTCCGTTTCCTTGGGAACATCCTCGCGGGTGAGTTCTTCGAATTTGAAATCGATGACGCCGTTCTTTTTGACGCGGGCTAGAAGATATCCGTAAGCGTAGGTCTTAGCGAGAATCCGACTATCTAACTGGCCGGGCAAAATGTAACGCCGAGCCCCGGCGGTGCCTATAATCCAGCCCGGTAAGACTTCGCCGTCGCTCTTGGGATCCTGCCAATACACGGTGTCAAAAATGTTCTCCATAAAAAAATGCGAGTGGCTGGCGAGAAGGTACACGAGCTTTCCAGTTTCTTTTTTGAATTGCACCAAGTCGTGATAGGCCTCTAACCCGCTGGCGAGACTGGTGGCATTCAGCGCCTCACGAACTTTACGAGCTTTGATAGCTTCGGGCGTCTCGCCGGCCACCGGAGCGTCGCCATTCATGCTGTGGCCGCAAGCCAGGCTGTTCGGTAACGCGCGATGCATGCCGACGACGACAGTTTTGACCTCGTCATCGCTCCGGGCGCGGTCGAGGACTCGGCGCAACCATTGCAATTGTTCGGCGTCAAACCCAGTCTCGAGAGAATTGTCGAGGTAAATAAAGTCTACGGGGGCATGCTTCCATTCGTAGTATGCAATGTCGGCAGGAAGCGCCGGACCGTCCAGTCGGCGGCTTTTGATCTCGGGACGATTGAGCCAGTGGGCAAATTGAATCGTGAAATCTTTATGGCTCATTCGTTCCTGGGCGTCTGTGTAGCCGTATTTGTAGGTCTCGTGATTGCCGATGCCGATGAACACCGGCAGAGTGCCAAAGGGCGCAACCTGGTGGGCGATGAAATCTGTCCAGGCGATGTTGTGATACTGGTCGGGAGTGAGATCGCCGTCCGATGGATTCTTGCCGCAGAACTTGCCGTTGTATTCCTGGCACATGTCTTCGTCGACGCTGTTGTTGTAAGGGTTGTTGCTGTCATTCCAACCCATGAAGCGCAGGTCGCCAAGGTGCCAGTAGAAGTCGACCTGATGCTGCAACACGCTGGCCGCGATCGCGGGCATGACGACGTCTCCACAATTGCGCGAGTCGCCGGAGACGGCAAAACGCCATTCGTCTTGAATCTCGGAGCGTGAGCCTGTTTGAGCTGCGCTGTGGATCACCAGCAGAGATGCAAGGATGGCCGCGACGGTCGCAGATCGCAATACGATTCTCGAAAACATGATGCCTCCGGGAAGAAGAACTTTACTTGACCGGGAAATGGCTGGCAAGGAAGATCGCCCGAACTGCGAGAGGTACAGCACCCTCAGCGTTTGCACTCAGCGAAATCAAAAAAAGAATTGGTCGGGGCGCGCGGATTTGAACCGCGGACCCCCTGCGCCCAAGGCAGGTGCGCTACCAGGCTGCGCTACGCCCCGACATGACTATCAGGATTGATTCTAAAGCAGCTTCCAACTTTACCGCCACTCCAACCCTTGAGAAATGTTGCGCTGGCGCTATGTTCTCGCGCGATCAGAATCGCTTGCAACCAAGTCTGCAACCGGCCGCATCCCAACCAGAAAATCACCAACCGGTGCGCACAAAAAATTTGCCGTTGCACGTAGCGCTTCCCGAAACGCACTATAGTAAAACCAGTTCCTATGCCAATCGCTGAGAGTCTCGCCACAAATAGCTACGCCGACCATGTGAATCCTCAATGGGTCAAGTTGCTCAACCTGCTCGAAATGAACCTGAGCTATGCTCGCTGCGTGGGAACAGAGTTATTCACTGCAGATGGCCTTCGCATCCTCGATTTTCTTTCCGGCTACTGCGTCCATAACGTGGGCCATAACCATCCGGCGATTGTGGACGCCCTCAAAATTGAGTTAGATAAGTCGGGGCCAGTGATGCTGCAAAGTAACGTTCCCGAACTGGCAGGCGAATTGGCGGAGCGCCTTTGCCGCTTGGCGGGCGGCGGCCTCTCGAAGGTGTTCTTCGCTAGTTCGGGAAGCGAAGGCGTCGAAACGGCAATCAAATTCTCCCGAGCCTACACAAACCGCGTCGGGCTGCTCTCTTGCGACCGCGCCTTCCATGGCCTTACCTGCGGTGCATTATCACTGATGAACGGAGACTACTGGCGCAAGGGATTCGGGCCGCTTCTTCCTGAAACCGTAACCGTCCCCTTCGGCGACCTCTCGGCTCTCGAAAAAGAACTGGCGACCGGGCGCCACGCTGCATTCTTTGTGGAACCCATCCAGGCCGAGGGCGGCATTCGCATCCCGGACTCGAACTACCTCAGAGCTGCACAGGATCTTTGCCGCCATCACGGCACATTGCTGGTTGCCGACGAAGTGCAGACTGGAATGTTTCGCACTGGACCGTTTCTGGCGAGTCACCATTTCGGCATCACGCCTGACATTGTCGTTCTCGCCAAAGCCTTGAGCGGCGGCCTCGTGCCCGTGAGCGCGGTCCTCATGTCCGATGCCGTACACGCTTCCGTATTCAGTTCCTTCAAACGCTCGATTGTGCATGCGTCTACTTTCAGCGAGAACAGTCTTTCCATGCGTGCCGGACTGGCGACCCTCGATGTTCTGGAGGCCGAGAAACTCGGTGACCGGGCCACGCAAATTGGTGCAGAACTTCAGCTGCAATTAACCGGCGCTCTTTCTGGTTACGAGATGGTGAAAGAGGTTCGCGGCAAGGGCTTGCTCCTGGGCATCCAGTTCCAGGCTCCGCAGCGTTTCGCGCTGCGAGCGCCATTTGAAGCGTTTGCCGGCATCCATCCCGCCATGTTCGGACAAATCCTCGTCATGCGGCTCTTCCGCGATGGCGGAATCCTCACACAAATTTGCGGAAACGACTTCATGGTGCTAAAGGTCGCTCCTCCCCTGGTGGTCACCCGGCAGCAGATCACCGACTTCGTTTCCGCGGTCCGTGATGTGGTTGAGCTTGCGCACCACCCCGGTTCGTTCTGGTCCGAAGCTCTGGGCCTGGCGCGAAGGGCGATTCGCGCTTGAACTCCCGCAGCAAGCGCCTGCGGACTGAGGAATGACGCATCTAATTTCTGTTTTAAGATCTTTAATATTGCCATGGTGAAAACGACGGATGTTTTCGTGATCGGCGGCGGCCCCGCCGGTTTGGCGACGGCCATTGCGGCCCGCCAACGCGGCTTCGATGTTGTTGTGGCGGATGGCGCGGAGCCCCCCATCGACAAACCGTGCGGCGAAGGACTGATGTCGGATGGTCGCGCAGCTCTAGAACACTTAGGGATTCGCATTCCTGCGAAGCTCGCATACCCCTTCCGGGGAATCCGTTTCGTCAGCAGCGGCTTGAGCGTGGACGCAAGTTTTCCCAACGGTGCTGGCCAAGGCGTCCGACGAACTGTCCTCCACAGCATCATGGTGGCAAGGGCGGAGACTGCGGGCATTTCTTTGTTATGGCATACGCCAGTCACCGGCCTGCATCCGGACGGTGTGCTGCTCGGAAAGCACCTTGTGCGCTCCCGCTGGGTGGTCGGCGCCGATGGAGGTCATTCGCTGGTCCGACACTGGGCGGGCCTCGACCACTACCGCTCGGATCGAACCCGTTTTGCTTTTCGCCGGCACTACCATATCTCCCCTTGGAGCGACTGCATGGAATTGCACTGGGGACCGAGGTGCCAGATCTATGTAACCCCGGTTGCCGCGGACCAGGTCTGCTTCGTGCTGGTCTCCCGCGATCCTCATCTACGCTTGGATGCCGGGCTGAGGGCATTTCCAGAACTTGTCTCGCGCCTGCGCGGTGCTGAACCGTCGTCCGGAGAGCGCGGCGCGATATCCGCAACCCGCAAGTTGAAGCGCGTCTACCAGGGTCGTGTTGCCTTGGTCGGCGATGCCTCCGGTACTGTCGATGCGATTACCGGCGAGGGCTTGTGCCTCTCGTTCCGCCAAGCGGAAGTGCTCGCTGCTTGCTTCGCGGCAGGCACCTTGGAACGCTACCAGCAGGTCCACAGGGCGCTGGCGCGGCGACCGGCGTTGATGGCGCGGCTCATGCTTACTCTCGATTGGAAAACTTCATTCCGGCAGCGGGTAATGCGCGCTTTCGGCTCCGACCCGCGGCTGTTTAGCCGCATGCTGGCGATGCACGTTGGCGCGCTGTCGCCGGTGGAATTCGCTGCCAACGGGCTTTCACTGGGATGGCGGTTATTAAATGCGTAAAACCTCTTGTTTTGTGAAGATCACAGTCAAACCCACCACCTCGATTTTTATTTTTCTCGTGGCCGCTCTCTCATGCGGCCAAGCGCAGGAAACCACTTTGAATTTTGCCCCTGCGCTGACCACGGTGAATTTCACTCTCGGCGATGTGCTGCACACCGTGCACGGCAACTTCAAGCTCAAAACTGGCCAAGTTCGCTTCCTTCCCTCGAGCAGCGCAGCCAGCGGAGAGATCGTCGTTGATGCCGCCAGTGGAGATAGCGGCAATGCCACCCGCGATCGGAAAATGCAAGGCGAGATTCTGGAGAGCGCCCGCTATCCCGATGTCAGTTTTCGCCCCGACCGTGTGGAGGGAAACGTCGTGGCGCTCGGAACCTCACTGGTCCAGGTTCACGGCATGTTTGCCATCCATGGTGCCCAACACGAAATCACCGTGCCCGCCCAAATCGAACTCGCGCCGGACCATTGGACCTTGAATGTCCACTTCACCGTCCCTTACGTTCAGTGGGGAATGAAGGATCCAAGCACGTTCATCCTTCGGGTCGAGAAGACCGTCGAAATTGATCTTCATGCTCAGGGGACGCGTCCCTAGCTTGCAGGATGATTACCTTCGATTACCAGCCAACCCGCTTCGAATCAATGCCCTGCAAGTGACCTTCGTGACACTACCCGAAGGTGGAATGCTGCCGCCACTCGCTCTCGGGCTATAATTTGCTACGGAAGTCATGTCCAGTTCACGCTACGCTTTGGTGACGTACGTCCGTAATCCGGTAGGCGAGTTCGTGGCGCAACTGCGCAAGGAACTCCATCCGACGGTCGCTCACATGGAGGCCCATCTCACGGTTCTTCCTCCGCGAGAGTTAATCGGTAGCGAGGCCGCCGCGCTGGAATTTCTGGAAGAAGCCTGTAGCCATGTCGTTCCCTTCAACGTCGAACTGGGAGACGTCGAGACATTCTTGCCCACGACTCCGACGGTGTTTATTCAAGTAAAACGCGCCGCCTACCGCATTCGCGAATTGCACGATCAACTCTGTGGACGCGGCCTGCGCTGCGACGAGAATTGGCCTTACATTCCGCACCTCACCATTATGAAAACCGATACCGATGAGCAAGCGCGCGTGGCATGCGCCCTCGCCCGCGAACGGTGGGCGAAGTTTCCGGGCAAACGCCAGGTTGAGGTTGAGCAATTGATGTTCGTCCGCGAGAATGGCAATTGCTGGCAAGACTTGGCACCCGTACCGCTCGGGCGCGGCCAGTTGTCATCCAAAACTTAGTCCCGCGCAATCGGCATTTGGCGTCCGCCCAAATTCGCTACCGTCCTCTGCGTCCTGCCTGCGATCAACCCTCAAAACCCAAAGACTTCTGTTGCGCTCCGCCGCGCTACGGTACATGTACCTTCCGCCCGTTGCCAAGCCCATAAGACGGATTACCATAGACTCAACCGGGCTTTCAACGACGCGCCGGATCCCAGGCTGCGGGCTTGATCGAAGCGAGATTTTAAGTTCGATCGGAGAGAACATCTCATGCAAATCGGAGTCTATGGATCCGGCTACCTCGCCACCGTTATATCTGCCTGCCTTGCCGATTTCGGCACTCCGGTCTGCTGTTGTCATGCCGAAGGCTCGAACCTGATCGAGGTTACCAAGGGCAATATTCCTTTTTACGAAAAGAATCTGCAGGAAGTGATTCGCCGCAACGTGCGTTCTGGGCGGCTGGTGTACTCCGCGGATCCCGAAGAATTGGCGCGCAAAGCGCAAGTAATTTTTCTCGCCGAAGATTCCGCCGACGGGCTTGAAAATCTCGTGCTCCGCATGGCGGGTGCGGCTGGCCGTTTCCAGGTGCTCTCGATTGTCACCCCGGTTCGCGTCGGTTGGACAACAAAGATGGAGAAGACGATCCACGACAGAATGCTGAGGAGCCTGCTCGTGTGTCAGCCGATGTTCTTTACCAACGGATGCGCGGTGGAAGATTTCAACTGGCCCGACCGCATCATTCTTGGGACTCCGTCGAGCGAAGCGGTCTCGACTATCAAGCAGATTTTCCATCCGCTTGTCATGCGCGGAGTTCCGGTGTTGGTTACGAATTACGAAACGGCAGAGTTGGCGCGTGAAGCGACGACTGCGTTTGTGGCGACAAAGATTTCCTTCATCAATGAAATTGCCAGTCTTTGCGAACATGTGAACGCCGACGCCGTCAGCCTTGCGCTCGCTCTCGGATTAGACAAGAAGATCGCCCCGCGCTGTCTGCAGCCGGGTGCCGGCATGGGTGGAATTTTTGCCGAAGCGGAAATGGAGTCGATCACCGAACTGGCGCACGAGAACCGCATCGATCTGAAGGTTCTGAATGCCGCCCGCGAAGTGAACCTGAAACTTGCCGACCGTCTCTTGCAGAAAATCGCCACAATCCTTCATACCGTCCAGAACAAGGATGTTGGCATTCTCGGGCTGGCGTTCAAGCCGAACACGAACTCCGTGGCCGGATCCGCTTCGCTGCAACTCGCGCAGAGTCTGCTCGCGGGAGGAGCACGCTTGCGCGCCTACGATCCCGTCGCCATTCCTGACGCCCGTTTGCGGTTGAACGGCACCGTGAAATACTGCGAATCCGCTTATGGAGTTGCCGAGGGCGTGGACGCCCTCATCGTCGCCACCGGCTGGCCCGAATTTCGCACGCTTGATTTTGCGAAAATCCGTCACCTGGTGAAACGGCCCATCATCATCGATACCAAGAACCTGCTCGACTCCTCGCGATTGCGCGCCATGGGATTCCAGTACATGGGCGTCGGAAGGGCGTAAACCTGAGAGCTGCAATCCCGCCGCAATTGCTATAATCGTAATCTGCGGTGGGAGTAGCTCAATCGGTAGAGCATCGGACTGTGGCTCCGACGGTTGCGGGTTCAATTCCCGTCTCCCACCCCAAGAATCTTCTTCCCCCTCCTGTCGATGGGATTCTCCCCATTGCTCCCCAGCAAAGGTGATCCGCCAGCAAGGACAAAAAGTGTTTCACGTGAAACGTTATGCATAACTAATTGTGTGTATATCGATGTACGTACAACACGATGTAAATCAAACTACCACAATCAGTTAGAAGGCGGGAACGGGCATCGCAAAGACGTTACAAAAATTGAGGCGCTGGCTAACGATGCTTTTGGAACACTTAGCTGGGCGCTCCCACAGGACTGTCATCGCAGGCGCGACTCAGAGGTTGGCTCGGCTTCACGCAAATTCTCTTGCTCTTGGTGCGAACCCTGGAGGCATTGAGAGACGCTAGAGACTGAGCCGCCCCCTTCGGTGCCGATGCCAGGTGTCGTGCGACCGCAGCCGAGATGGGCTGGCCCGTGTTGGCCTCATAGTAGCTGTAGGCGGGGCAGGGATTCACCTCGAAACAGTACACCTCGTCCTCGGGAGTGATTTTCAAATCGATGCCGGCAAACTCCAGCCCGAGCGATTGTGATAGGCGCAGGCACTTTGCCGTCAACTCCGCGGAGAGTGTCACCTCGCGCAACTCGGCGGGTTCGCCCGCCTGCCGCGCGGCGTAGCGGTAATCGGTTGCTTCGCTTCGGATGGCGGTGGCGAACAGTTCGTTTCCGACGGTGTGGACCCGCACATTGGTTCCTTCCACGAATGCCTGAAACTGCGTGGGGCACCAGCGAATCCGCTCCAACCGTTGCTCGTCTTCATCGCTCAATTCCTGCACAATCGAACGCACGGCGCTGATGGACTTGTAGATAACCCGGCCGTGCTTGGCGCGAAACGCCCGCACCAACTCAGGTTCGGTGGTAACAAGGATTTCGGGGATCTGGAAGCCGTGCTCGCGGATCAATTGGGACTGATAGGGCTTTGACGAGTTGCTGGCCATCGGCGCGCAGCGGTTGATGACGCGAGCGGGCGCAATCTCCATCCAGCGCACCAGCGTGTCATGGAAGGAGCGGCAATAGTTGCGCAGCCTCGAATCGGGCAACTCGTCAGCCAATTCGGGCAGCGCGCGGTCGTCCATCATTCTTGGGTAGACAGCGGTGAAGTCCTGCAACAGATACCTGTCGTCGCCGATTCTTAGCTCCCCGCTGACCTCGCCTCTCCGGACTTCAAACCAGACGTCGCAATCGGCGAACTGGCGCTGGTTGAACATGACAAACGGAACGCCCATTTCGTCAAGGCGAGCGGTCACCATTCGCAACGGCGTTTCCGACGGAATACCACAAACTAAGATCACGATTGGACTCCATCCTTCATCGCCTGCGCCAGGGATTGCAGCAGGGATTTTCCGCCGACTGAGAGATCGGGGCACGGCGTCGCATTGGCGAAGGTCCACGCGCCGTCTTCGGCGGCATAAAGTTCAATTCCGAGGAGTTCAGCTTTTGCGTTCGCGGCGAGTCTGGCGCAGCTGCGGACCAAGGTCTCAGGAAGGCGCTCGCGTCGCTCCCCGCCAAACACTTCGCCGCGAAAGGCGATCAGGTTCAGCCTCGCCGCGCCCTCTGGAAGTCGCGACCGGTAACAATGGTCCGGCGCATCGTGAGCGCTTTGGCGATATGCCGCAACCGGTAAGCCGGCGCGGCTGGCGCGGTACGCCCACTCCGAGGGGTGATACCAGGACCCGCATAGACCGATTGGCGTCGGGCGATTGATCACCACGCCTGGCAGTCCGTTGAGCCAGCTAAGATAGAAAGCCTGTAGTTCTGCCTGGGCGTATTCCTTGTCCGAGGCGGCAGCCTGCTCGGCGATGCCGGGCGCGGGCATGAGCAGGCGATTGATGGCGCCGCGAACTCGCGAACTGCACACAACACGACCGCCGGGCAAGGTGATCTTGAGGTGTGTGCCGCTCGCGTCCAGGCGATGTTCCCAAACGCTGCCATAGGCGAGCCAGTCCGACAACACGAGTTCGATGGGGGCGAATCCAAGCTGCCTGAGACCCTCGTAAACCCACAATCCCGATGAATCCGAGGAAGAACACAATACCAGCCACATACTTGGTTGCTCCAAAAAAAAAGGGCAGGTTTGAAGCCTGCCCTCGGACGAGTTAGCTCTTTGCTTTCTGTTTCGCTTCAGCCTTCGTATCAACCGCTGGTTCGGAGGCCTTGTCCGTTCCCTTGGCAGCGCCTTTGGCCGCATCGGGTTCCTGCTTCAGCGCCCCCTGAGTCAGGTCAGGCCGCAGGTTCTCAGGGATGAAGTGCAGTAGCTGCGACATCGCTGATTCCAGAGCCGCCAGCCGCTGCTCCACCGGACCGCCCGGTTGATAAGGAAACTGCACTCCTTCGAACTCGCCTTTGTATTCCTTGACCTCGATCTTGAGCGATTCCTTGACCTCTAGCTTGTGTTCCTTGTACTCGTGCTTGAACTCCTTGATCTCCTGCTTGCCTTCTTTGATCTCGTGCTTGAATTCTTTGATCTCGATCTTGGCGTCTTTGTTCACGATCTTCTCATTCGCGATGTACTTTTCGGGATTCTTCTGAGCCCCAACGCCTTGGGGCAGGGCTGCCGCGGCGATCTGCGGTTGAAGGCCTTGCACCTCTCCATGGTCTTTGTGTGTTTTGTAGATGTCTGGGACTTCGCTTCCGTCCTTGTGCGCCTTCTCGAGAAAGAATTCCTTCCCTTCGAGCTTGTGTTCTTTCTCTTTCTCCTTGCCTTCTTTTCCTTCTTTTTCTTTCTCTTTTTCCTTGTAGCCTTCTTTCTCCTTGCCTTCCTTTTCGTGCTTCTCACCCTTTTCTGGCTTTCCGACTTCTTTCAATTTCTCTCTCTCAACGAATTTTTCGACGATCTGTTTTTCTTCGTACTGTTTCGATGGCATGGTGGTTCCTCTTCTCTTGGCCGGTTTGGTCCGCGGCGGAATTCGCGGAAGTCAACTTCACTTCCACATGCAATAGTGCGAGCCCAATGAAAAACGTTTCAGAATGGTCGGCGGCGGATAAGGAGGTAAAAGCGACGGAGATTGGTGGGTTCAAAAACGAAAAACCCCGCCCAAGCCAGGCTTGGACGGGGCAGTCTCTTACGTTTCTTACGAACGTGGAATTTCTTGCGGCGGCTGCGGTTTAAACCAAAGCTTCTTTCTCTCGCGCCGCGTAGTGCGACTCCACGTACTCATCAAGAATTTTGATGAAGTCCGCTACGATCTTGTCGCCCTTGAGGGTTGTGAACAGGCGTCCATCGACATAGACGGGAGCTTTGGGTTCTTCTGCGGTTCCGGGCAGGGAGATTCCGAGGCTCGCGTGCTTCGACTCTCCGGGCCCGTTCACGACGCAGCCCATCACGGCCACTTTCATTTCTTCCACGCCAGTATGAGTTTCCTTCCATACCGGCATCTGCTCCCGCAGGTAGGTTTGAATCTGCTCTGCCATTTCCTGAAAGAAGGTGCTGGTGGTGCGTCCGCATCCCGGGCAAGCGGTCACTTGCGGAGTGAAACTGCGGATCCCCAGCGACTGCAGAATCTGTTGCGCCACGCGGACTTCTTCCGTGCGATCTCCGCCGGGCGCCGGAGTGAGTGAAACCCGGATAGTGTCGCCGATGCCTTCCTGCAGCAGCACGGCCATCGCCGCGCTGGACGCCACGATGCCCTTGGCTCCCATGCCAGCCTCGGTGAGTCCCAGATGCAGCGGGTATTCGCAGCGGCTGGCTAACATCCGATACACATCGATCAGGTCCTGCACGCCGCTGACTTTTGCGCTGAGGATGATCTGATCGGGGCGCAATCCGTGCTGTTCGGCGAGCTGGGCTGAACTGAGCGCGCTCACTACGATCGCTTCCATCGTCACTTCGCGGGCATCTTTCGGTTCGGGCAGGCGGGAATTTTCGTCCATCATGCGCGTGAGCAAGGATTGGTCGAGCGATCCCCAATTCACGCCGATGCGCACGGGCTTCTGATGCTTGACCGCAACCTCGATCATGGTGCGGAAGTTGCCGTCGTTCTTGCGCCCGATGCTGGCATTGCCCGGATTGATGCGGTATTTGGCCAGCCCCTCGGCGCAACCCGGATACTTGGTCAGCAGCAGATGTCCGTTGTAGTGGAAGTCGCCGATGATCGGAGTGCGCAGGCCCAGCTTCTCCAAGCCCTCGACGATATGCGGGATGGCTTTCGCGGCATCGTCATTATTGACGGTTACGCGGACGACTTCACTGCCGGCGCGCGCCAGGGCGGCTACCTGCCGGATCGTGCCGGGAATATCGGCCGTATCGGTGTTGGTCATGGACTGCACCATGACCGGTGCACCGCTGCCTACGCGGACGCCACCGATCGAGGCGGTAAAGGTTTTTCTGCGAAGAATTTGGGCCATAGCTGACTCTATTTTAACCCATCTAGAGGCTACGCCGTGGTGTCACTCCCCCCGCGAACAGAGCTGTCCGCGCCCGGCAAACTGGGATTTCCTAAGGCATTCTAGTCAGTCCTGGCAACGTCTTGACCAGGTCGTTGTAGATCACCATCACCGCGAAGAGCACCAGGAAGACAAACGCCGCCTGGTAGATGCGCTCTTTGATGGAGAGGCTGATCTCTTTCTGCATCAGGCCCTCGATGAAAAGCAGCAGGATCACGCCGCCATCCAGGATGGGGATGGGCAGCAGGTTCATGATGCCGAGGTTCAAGCTGATGGCTGCGGTAATCAGGAAAAGCGGGATCCAGCCTTCCTCGCGCGCGGCCGCGCCCACCGCGCTGCCAATGCCGATCGGGCCGTCGACTTGCCGCATCGATACTTTGCGCTGCACCATCTTTTGCAGCAGTTCCAGAATCAGAAATGAACTCTTCTTATTGTCGGCCAGCGAACGGTTCAGAGCGTCCGGAAAATTGAGCTTGACTACCTTCGTGGGAAGGCTGGCTACGCCAATCCGGTAAACCGGCTCCTGCGTGGCTCCGCCCGTAGCAAGCGTCGGTTTCACCGTGAAGCTCAGGTTCTTGCCCTTACGGTCCACCACCAGGTTCAACGGCTGATCTTTAGTGTGGCTCAACATCTGGATGAGTGCCGCTAGTTGTGGAACGTCCTGCCCGTTCGCGCTGAGAATCCGGTCTCCCACCTTGATGCCGGCCTTCGCCGCGGGCATTCCGGGTTCGACCAGGGTCAGGGCCGTGTTCGACTCCCGCGCTACCCATCCCACATCTCCGTACTGATTGGGGCCGAATGGCTCGGGAACCAGCGTCTTGTCGCTAACCTGGCCGTCCCGTTCGATCGTAAATCGCAGGGGCTGGTTGGGGCTGAGTGCATCTTTTATATGCACCTGCTCCCATGTCGGGTTGCTGATGTCGTCAACCTTAACAATCTTGTCGCCCGGCTTGATCCCCGCCTTTTCCGCGGGTGTGTTCGGATTTACCCAGCCCACAACCGCCGGCTCATCGAGATCGGTGGGATATTCGTAATGCACCATGTAGACGCCGGTGAGCAACGCAATGGCGAGCATGATGTTCATGGCGGGTCCGGCGATGGCCACAACGAAACGCTGCCAGCGCGGATGGGAGAGGAACTCCCCGGGATCGCCCGTGCGGTCGTCCATGGGATTCTCGCCCGACATCTTTACATATCCGCCGAGCGGAATGGCGCTGATGCGATAGTCGGTTTCGCCGCGCTTGAAACCCAACAGGCGCTTGCCAAAGCCGATCGAAAACACCTCTACCCGCACTCCGAAATATTTCGCCGCGGCATAATGGCCGAACTCGTGAATCAAGATCAGGAACCCGAGCACGATCGCCATGTCAAAGATGGTATGAAGGACGGACAAAAGCTGCGGCATAATTTTCCAGACTACTTCCAAAATTTTTAATGCGAAATGGCCCTAATGGGCGATCCCTTTCGGCGGCGCTCGTTCACCATCTCCGTCGCCAAAAGTCGGGCCTCGGTATCCAGCGCAAGTACCCTATCTATAGATTCCAACTCCCGGGCTGGCGTTGCAGTCATTGTTGCTTCAATGACTCGCGGGATGTCCTCGAACCCAATCTGCTCGTCCAGAAATGCAGCCACGGCGACCTCGTCGGCGGCGTTCAGGGCGATCGTCTTGGCTCCGCCGGCTCGGCCCGCCTCATAGGCTAAACCCAGACAAGGAAATTTACTCATATCCGGGGGGCAGAAATCCAGATGCCGTAAGTCACTTATCGAAAATCGCAGGTCCGAAGGGATCCGGTCGGGGTACGTCAAGGCATACAGAATTGGCAGCCGCATGTCGGTCACCGAGATCTGCGCCAGGATGCTGCCATCCACGAATTCAACCATCGAATGGATCGTAGATTGTGGATGTACAACGACTTGTACGCGATCGTGTGGCATGTTGAAGAGCCGGCAAGCCTCGATCACCTCAAACCCCTTGTTCATCAATGTGGCCGAGTCGATGGTGATCCGTTTCCCCATCTTCCAAGTTGGATGGTTCAGCGCCTGTTGCACCGTGATTGAGGCAAACTCTGATTTGGGTGTATTTAGAAAGGGGCCTCCCGAGGCAGTCAGCCAGATGCGTTCAACCTCGTTGACTCGCTCGTCCATTCTGCCGCCGCGCAGACACTGGTGGACGGCGTTGTGCTCGCTGTCGATCGGCAACAGCGGTTTCCCCTGCTTCCGAGCCTCGGCCGTGATCAGTTCCCCAGCCACCACCAGGCATTCCTTGTTGGCCAGCCCAACGCTCTTGCCCGCCCGCACCGCTTCGTAGGTAGCCTCCAGGCCCGATACGCCTACGATGGCGCTGACCACGAAATCCACCTCGGGATGGGTTGCGACACGAACCGTGCCCGCGGCACCGTCTACAACCTCAATTTCGGAGAGACCCGCACTCCGAAGCTTGGCGCGGACGCTCGCTGCATCCTGTTCCCGCGCCATCGAGATGGCGCGCGGCTTCCAGCGCACGGCCTGCTCCAAGGCAAGATCGAGATTGTGGCCGGCCGCGAGCGTCGCCACCTGAAAGCGTTCCGGAAAGCTTTCGACCACGCTCAAAGTGCTACGCCCGATCGAACCGGTCGAACCAAGAATGGCGATGCGTTTCATGTGGGAGGCCCCGTCCTTATTGTAAGGGAGTTGGACGACAACGGGAGTGAACGGATTTGCAGTCCTTGCTGCAGTCTTTTGCGGGACCGTCGTGGCAAAATTCGCTTGGGCTGAGCGACTTGCGTTGGGACGGATTCAACCAGCAATTATTTTCTTGACACATATTTTTAACTGTGTAATAGTCGCTCCTCAAATTCGTGTCGTGGGTTAGTAAGAGCTGTTCAATCCCCCTTCCCCAGTAGCAGCTCTGGTAGCGGGTCCCCTCTAGATATGTCGGCTGCAACTTTTGCGCTCACCGCGTAGCCGGTGGACTGCGTCTGGTGAGGTTGAGACAACACACCGATAACGACGTTAAAAATCGAGGAGAAATCTCATGAGACAACGCCTGATTTACTGGGTTCTTGCGATGACGTGGGTCATGGTCGCCGCACTTCCGGCTTCGGCCAATCTCATCAAGGACGCCAGCGTGACCGACACTTGTTCCGGGTACACGATCAACGTCGCCGGAGTCGATTTGACCAAGCCTACAACGGTCAACTACACCATTACGCTGACTCCGACCAGCGGAAGCCCAATCAACGTGAGCGACTCCATTTCAGTCACTCCAGTTCCTCACACCCATACCTTTAGTGGTACCAATACTCAGACTTGGGCACACTACTCCGTGACGCTGACCGGCGACTACACACTCAAGGGGACCGCGACGTTAGTCGAGCCCAATAACCCCAAGTTCGACACGATCAAAATCACATTCTCGCCAACAACGTTGGATTGCAAAATTGTGCCGCCGCCGGGATCCTGCCTGCCGAGCAGTTCGCTGGGAGTACTGGTACAGGGGACGAATGTAAATACGTATGTTCCGAACGGGGCTTGGGATACGAGCTCGACCGGCCTGTCGGTAGTTCCAGTGGAAGGGACGGGAACGCCGGGCACCATCGGTACCCCCAACACGGTCAATTCCTGCGCGTCGAACCCGAACACCGGAGTGACGGTCTGCACCTCCAATGTCAACGACGTTTACCTGATTTCGGGGTCAACGCTCAATTCCACCATCTCCAGCGGAGGAACCGAGTACACCGGCTTCTCCGGCGGTTCGTGCATCACCTGCGGCGTGGCCATGAATGCTACGGCAAACGCAGCCGTCGCCACCATCGGGCTCAGTTCAGCGCCATCCGGCAGCGGTCTCCAGTTCCTGGATCTCGCCACGAGCACGTTTGGAACTCCTGTACCTCTATCGTACGAGGTATCGGAAGACGTTTTGTGGGACCAGGGACGTAACCTCGTGCTCTCGCCGAACGAAGCGGGTGTTTATGACATCTATAACACTTCTTCGGGCGTTGAGTTCGGCAATCCCGTTGGCGGAGAACTCGACTCGGCAGCAGAGGAATGCTCGACCGGAATCGCCCTCGCGACGGATGAGTTTACGTCGAATCTGTTCATCGCAGATCTGACGCAGGCCACCTTCACTCCTGGAACTCCCGGAAGCTGGACCACCACCGCAGAACAGTTCCAGACTTTCCCCGAGTTTGGTGCCTTTGCCGCCGGTACAGACGGCATTGCAATCGCCCAGGGTAGCCACTTGGGAATCGCAACTGGCGAATTTGGCGGCAATTGGCTGGGGGTCATTCAGCTTCCGTCAACCTCTGGGTCAGGCACGCCGGCGGTGCTCGATTATGCCGCCGTAGCGCTGCCGAATACACCCGACAACAACGCCTTTGAGCAAGGGTTGGATCCCCACACGGTGACAGCCTATGTGAGCCCAAATAGCGGTGATGCGATCGGGTTGATGGCCAATGGATTCTTCACTCCACCCACTTGGTTGGCCGTTATTGACCTGACCAAGCTCCTGGCTGCTCCACGCACGGTGGGAACGCATTACGTGGATCCGTCAGTGAACCTGGAGACCAGCGGAATTCTGACGTACGTCGCGGTTCCGTAGTTGAAAGAAAAACGAAAGTAGTTCGACACTCACATCCTGCCTCGCCCTCATGCTGGTTTTCGAGGGTGGGGCAGGACTTTCTATTTCCCTTCCTTTTGGCTTCGATGAAAACCCGAGAACTCACAGGGAGGTACTTACTGCATCAGCCGCCAAGCTCCATAAGCCCACACCACGGGCACTGCGAACAACATCGCGTCGATGCGGTCCAGCATCCCGCCGTGCCCCGGCAAAATCGTGCCGGAATCCTTCACTCCAGCGCCCCGCTTAATCAACGACTCCACCAGATCCCCCAACTGCGCCGCGATGTTGACCACGGCCGACAGCAGAACAATGGGCCACAGCGCCGGTTGCTCCAGACCGAACATGCCATCGCGGCGGTCGATCAATCCCAGCCGCAAAAGCGCAGCGCTGATCGCTGGCGCATGCTGCATCCACAGCGCCCCTATGATCACGCTCGCCAGGATCGATGCCGCGGCGCCCTCCCAGGTTTTTTTCGGGCTGATCTCCGGAGACATGCGGTGTCGTCCCAGCGACTTGCCGACGAAATAGGCGAAGATGTCTCCCGCCCACACGGCGAGCAGCGTGTAGATGGTCCAGATCGCTCCCGCAGGTTGCTCGCGGATCCCGACCAACAGCGCCATCGGGATCGCGATGTAGGCGAAGGCGAAAGACGAGGCCGCTGCCGCGGGATAGCCGGTCGATAAGTCCGTCCGCTTCATCGCCACCGTCAGAAAAATGAACGGTGCCAGCGCCGCCGCTATCGCGAGTCCATAGAGCATGGCGGTAGTTTCCACGAGCGGGGTTCGATTGCTTGCGGCTGCAATGACAAAGATAAAGAAGATGGTGACGAAGATGTAGGTTGTCACTGCCAGGGACTGAACCGCGTAGCGCGTGACGAGTTTCAGAAATTCGGCGATGGCCAGCACGGCTACAGCTGCGGCCACGATCGCCAGCACATACAGTGGAGCCTTCAACACCAGCAACAAAACCAGGGGGATTAGGACGACGGCCGTCGCGATGCGCTTAATCATGGGCCTTCATCATTGGTCGCCGGTCAACGCTTCGCTCCAGCATGTTTCTGTGCTGGCGCATGCGGTCCATGCCCATCCTGAGATAGTCCGCCGTAACGGCGCTCGCGCTTCTGATATTCTTCGATTCCTTCCAGCAACTGCATGCCGCGGAAATCCGGCCACAAAGTCTGCGTCACGTAGATTTCCGCGTACGCCAACTGCCACAGCAGGAAGTTACTCAGTCGCATCTCGCCGCTCGTGCGGATGACTAAGTCGGGGTCGGGCAGTCCCCGCGTATAAAGATGGTTGCTGATGGCCTGCTCGTTGACTTCGATGTGGTCGAGCCCGCCATTGCAGGCGGCGGCCTCAGCCAGCGAACGGAAGGCGTCCACGATCTCACTGCGCGCGCTGTAATTCAGCGCCAGCGTCAAGAGCATCCCCGTATTTTTCGCGGTCGCGCAACTGGCTTCTTCCATTTCACGCTGCACTGACGCTGGCAATTCGTGCAGCCGCCCTATGTATTGCAAGCGAATATTGTTTTCGTTGAGCGTCTTGATCTCCGCCTTGAGATAGCGGCACAAAAGACGCATCAGGAAATCGACTTCGGTCTGCGGCCGTTTTTTCCAGTTCTCTTCCGAGAAGGCGTACAGCGTCAGCGCGGGAATCCCGATGCGCGCCGCGGTCTCAACCGTGGAACGCACGGACGCCACGCCGGCGCGGTGTCCGGCAACCCGCGGCATGTGGCGGCGCCGGGCCCAACGCCCGTTTCCGTCCATGATAATGGCGATATGCTGGGGGAGACGCGCTGCATCGAGCCGCAGGTAGACGTCAGTTTCCTTGCGCTCCATCCCAGCCGGAACCGTATGTCGCAAGCGGAACTCTCCGAGTCGAAACTAACACACGAAATCCTGTGTGTGCAATGTGATAGGAACATCCCGGACGGTTCGGCTGACACCCGCAGCCCGAACCCCGCGGTTCCCAGATTCTCAATGAAAGACCCGGTTTCCCGTGCAACGGAGGACGGCTGGCCAATCCGCGCATCCCGGCCAGCCATCCCGTTCTTACAGCGTGATTCTAGTTCCCGAGTATCTGGAACCCGTTCTGCACGTACTGATACGCGACCCATTTTCCACTGTTGCTGCCGCAGTATTCGGTCTGTCCTTTGCAATAATAAGCGCCCAACTGCGACTGCATATTCGTGCTGTTGAACGCCCAGGCGTAGATATCCACATCTTTTGGCGTAGTGCTCACTACCAGCCAGTACTGGGTTCCGCCCTTCACGGGAATGCCCGCTTTATCGGTGGCGGAACTCACCCCACAACACTGCCCATAAGGCGGAGGGGTCGTCACATGGAACGATTTAATCTTTGTTCCGGGAACGCCATTTGCATCATCGTAAAGACCCAGTTCGATCCCTGCCGTCCCGCCGCTTTGGTTTCCCACCGACGCCTGGATCTCGGTCACCGTGGCGTCCTGTGCCGGGGTGAAGGCTTCCGCCTGCCAAATCAGAAATGGATAGCCGTTGACCCCTTGGTCAATCGTGTTGCCCCAGATGCTGAAATAGGTTGCGTAAGGATAGGTGCTGAAGTTGCCCGCTATTACTGTCGAGCCGGAGTCATTCGTTGGCCCGGGTGTTACTTGCGACGGCGGATTCACGGCCGTCACGGTTCTAAGGTCACGGCTGAAAACGAATTTCGTTTCGCCGGATGCTACAAGCGCCATGCTTGCGAACAGGACAACCATCAAACAACATCCCGAAAGTACGATCTTCTTGTTCACGGCAATTCCCTCCATGGATTTGGTTTTGTGCTGCTTTGCGACGTTGCTTTGCTGGGACGCGGCCGCAGTGCAGCGATTGACACCCAGAGAATCGATTATTTTCCGACGCTGTTCTTCTAGCCCGGCGAATATCACACTCGGGGCTCACAATGTCAAGCGCAATGGATTTCAATCGGAATGCACCTCAGCCGAGGTGCGGTGCGATCCGCCAGGCCCGAAGGCTGGGGTCGATAGGATAGGCCCTTAGTTGGCATGGAAGGCGGCCCGCAACCGAGCCGCCCTCCCGCTCAGTGGCTACCGGTCAAATGCGAAGTGATCGACTCTGTTCTCTTGCCAGCATTGCTCGTTGTCCTGGGTGCAGAACGGTTTTTCCTTGCCGTAGCTGACGGTCCTGACCCGCTCAGCCGCAACACCCGTTTGCACCAGCGCTTGCTTCACCGACTCCGCCCGGCTCGCTCCCAGCGCGATGTTGTATTCCTCCGATCCCCGGTCGTCACAGTGTCCCTCCACCACAACCTTGATCGTCGGATGCTGTGCTAGAAAGCTTTCATCATTCCTCACGGTCGGCTGGTCCGCTGGCCGGATGATGTACTTATCGTAGTCAAAGAAAACGTCCTTGACGTTCTGCCTGAATAAGTCCTCATCCGACGGCGAAGGCGTTGCACTCGCGATCGCGGCATTCACCGTGATTCGAGCCGAGGCATCATTGCTTCCTCCCGGGCCCTTGGCGACCAGGGTGTACGTCGTCGATTCATTCGGAGTGATCGTTCGCGATCCTGAATTCGGCAGCGTGCCTAGTCCGGCGATGGTCACTTCGTTGGCGTTGCTGGTTTGCCAAGTTAGCGTCGAGGTCTGTCCCTGCTGAACGACGCTGGGATTGGCAGCGAGCGTGGCCGTGGGAGCGGCTGGTGCCGGCGCAGGTGGAGGTGGTGGCGTGACTTTCGCGACTTTTTTGGCACATCCGGCCAGTGACAGAACTCCCGCCAGCGCTGCGGCTAAAACTACAGTCTTCATTGTTTGCTGCGTCATAGATTTAAATCCTCCTCATATGGAAGAAAAGTTGGTTCACAGTCGAGCAAATAGAATTGGAACCTCGGTCACACCGGAAAAGAAGCGCAAAATCCAAGGCATCGAGCCTCGGGCGGGTGCGGCAGAGATTCAGGGTAGTAAAAGGAGGTGCTGACAGCAATCAGCAGCGAAGGATGGCCACGGACTCCGGCAAGGTAGAGGGCGCAGGAACCGCTTGCTCAAGCAAGATTCTTGAGAGTGCAAAAACAGGCAAAATCAGAGAACAATAGAGGCATCCAAGTGCGCTCTGGGCCAGCGTGATGCGCCACCGAATCGCTGCCCGCGCCGCCAAAAGCGCAGTGACCGGTCCATGGACCACAGAATAAGGACCCTGAACCGACGGGAACAGGAAAATCGTCAGGACGCAAAACACCGCCACCACAGCCAGTTCGCATCCGATGCGGCCAGAAATCATCGAAGTACCACCATTATATCGCAGCATCCGAGTTAAATCGCAGGATCCGGCATCCGAATCCAAGGCCGGTTCGGCTACTGAAAATTGCTCACCACCGTGAAGTACGTCGGGTTGGTTCCCGCCGGATAAGGACAAGCCAGAGCGGCGATACATGGGCGCACACCTCATAAGTTGGGAATGGTTTATGGGCCCGACGATGGCTGCCATTGTCCTCTCGCACCCGGTACGGGTCAACGGGAAATAATTTTCATCCGCTCGCGTGCGCCCCGGTTAGTGGCAAGCCCTATGCCTTCTGAAGAAAACCCCGCCCAAGCCGAAGCATGGACGGGGCGAGACTCCTTCCCTCGAGAAGGTGCGAAGCAAAACGACCAGCCGCAAACAGTCAGCGCGTCACCTAGTCGTTGTCCGGAGGCACTGGCTCGCTTCCGCCCTTCACCCCGGGCGCGGGGAGATCCATGAAGTAATTGATGTCCTCTACGGCTGGAATCGTCGCTCCGTAGGGCTGGGCCGTGCCCGTGAAAAACTCCCGCAGATCGTGTGACGATCGGGCGTCCGCAAAGCCGAGCTGTTGCTCGTGGCTAGCTCCAAAGAAAATGCCTTGCACCATGTTGAGAATGCTGCCGAAATCCTCGGGCTGAACGTCGCTCACGTAGCCCGGCTTCGTGTAAGGCGAAATCACGATCATCGGCACTCGGAACCCATAGTTGTAATTGCTGTAAGGGGGCGCAAGCTTCCACGGCGCTTCGTGGTCGTACCATCCGCCCCAATCGTCCCATGCGATAACGATCGCGGTGTTGTCCCAATAGCCGCAGCTGTTGTTGAAACCTCCAATGCCATTCACAATGGCCGCCACATAGGATGGCCCCAAGCCCGTGTTGGAACTCGCGTGATCGGACCATTTGCCGTCAGGGATCACCCAACTGACAGCCGGCAGTTGGCAGTTTTGCAGATCATTGAAGAAAGGCACCGCGCCGTAGCCGCCCGTGAAAGGCAGAATCACGTTGTTCGCCCATTCCGAGCCTTCGCAGGCTGTGAAGCCCGAATTAGGCTGGCAGATCGCCTGAATCGAGTTAGGCGCCGTCCAGATCGACCCTGCCGAGGGAGCATAGTACTTCCATGAAATCGGGGCTGGGTTGTTGTCCAGCAGAGTTGCCATGGTGTTGCGGCTGAAACAGAAGTCGCCCGCCGCGCCTCCGTACGGAGTTTCCGTTCCGCTGGAGTCGATCAGAAAATTCATGGCCGTGGGCCCGTTCAGGCAACCGGCGGTCGCGCCCAGAGGCCCAAAGTTTTCCGAGACAAACGTCCCGATCTGGTCGTCGGCCGCGCTGGGCGCAGACGTTCCGCCAAAAATGAACTGGTGTGCCGGATAGCTCGGCCCCTGGTTGGTCTGGTACATGTAATTCGCCCATCCCCATCGCTTGGCCATCGCGACATAAGGCTCGAGGATGTGCGTCGTTATGTCCTTCCCATACAGGTTCGTGGATTTCAGGGCAATCGCATTGTCGACATACATGAACTGGTTCCACGTCGAGGCGGCACATCCGAAGATCGCGTTTGTCGCCGTCCCCCCACAACCCACGCCGACCGCCGTGCTGGGAGCGGTTGATTCCGCCACGAAATTGGAGTGACTGTGGCTGATATCGAAGTTAGTCGCCAATCCGACCGGAGTCAGCGCTTTGTGGGCTCCGGTGGAATCCACCCAGTAGTTCGAGATGTCGTACTTCAACCCGTTCGAACCCTTGAGCCCGTGGAGTCCCTGGAACAGGTTGTCGGGGGTGCGGTTCTCCTGGAAAACGATGACGACGTGCTGGATCTGCGCGGGGAATTGAGCCTGGGCGCAGGCGGCCAGCAGAATTGCCGCCAATAAAATTTGGGCAAACCGTTTCATGAGATTCTCCTTGGATGGGTTGGACGGCGGTGTGTGGGCTGGCGGTGGTTCATGGCCAGTGTTGCTCCTTGACTGCGTGAGCCCGCCCCGACTCAGAATTGCGCAATCATGTACCGGAAGAATCCGCTTGTCAAGCGCAATATGCGCGTGACTGCCCGCGAAACCCCGCGCCCAGCTTAGGCTTTGAAGAGCTTGCGGCGCGTGGCTCCGACCATGGCAAGCAAGCCGGTGGCGGACAAGACCAGGGTGTCAGGTTCAGGAACTGCGTAACCCGATTCACTGATGAAATGGCCGCCACGGATGCGGCCCTGTTGATTCTGGTTCCATTGGTTCAAGTTCACGTAAATGGTCTGCACCGTGTTTCCCTCTACCGTGCGGCCGGTATAGAGCATCCCCGCCAAATCGCTGCTGAGATCAAAGACATAGTTGCTGCCGGTGTGGCTGAGCAAGGTCCAATCAATAGGCCCCTGGAAACTCCCTGTGAAAATGGCCCCCTTGGGTACGCCGTATTTGCCTGAGCCCGTCACGTCAAAGCTGGAGTTCATGTCGGAAAATATTCCTCCGCCAAACAGGGTGCCGGAGATGAGAGCACCGGTCGAGAAACTGACCGATCCCAGAACTTGTCCCGGAGGCGTATGCGTCCGGTCATAACGGAAATCTGTCAGGTTTGATCCCGCGGAGACGATTCCGGCGTTCGTGAGGGTCACGGTTCCGCTTTGGTTGGTGAGAAGAATCTCATCGGCCCGCGCCGCGATGGGCAAGAGCAGAGCGCAAGAACAAAGCACGATCGCAACTCGCTTCATGGTTTCCTCCACAGAATTCACGCGAAGCCGCACGGTAAACACGAGGGCCGGCCACCGGGGTCGAAACGATTGCAGCGGAGTTTACTCCCTGGGGTGGAAGAAAGCTATAGGTCGGGTCAGGCGCCAGTTAAGCGCCAAACCTCTCTGCGGAACGCGCTTTCGCTTTGGCGGCTTCCTCTTCCCGGTTCTTGGGCGGCGCGGTGGTGTCGAGCCCATGGAGAAGGCGGGTCGAGATGGCGGCAATGTCATCGACTGCAGCCAGAAATGCGGCTTCATTCGTCTTCGAAGGCTTGTTGAAGCCCGTGATTTTTCTGACAAATTGCAGCGAGGCGGCACGCACTTCTTCATTCGTGACCGGCGGATCGAAGTTGAAGAGGGTTTTGATGTTGCGGCACATAGAATGGCGTCCTCCTGCTCTGGCAAACCGCCGCGCAATTTTCTCACAGCCAGGTCGCCTCCATCCAATCTTGACGCTATCTATGTACCATGGTACATTTGTACCATGATCAGCGAATCGCAACTCCTCATCGAACGGGTTCAGACCGGCGTCCGCATGGAAAAGCGCCTGCTGAAAGTCCTTAAAGGTTTCGCCGAATATCACGACATGTCGCTGGGCGATGTGCTGGAGGGCATCGTTCTCCATGCCTTCGACGGCAAGACTCCTTTCAGCGCCGAATCGCTCAAACGCATTCACGACCTGAAGAAGTTCTACGGCCTGGATCTCGACTCCAGCGCCAGCCACCGTCTCACCGAAATCAAGCAGGGAACACCGGGAAAGAAAGCGCTTTCGGCGCGGCGAAACCAACGGGAAATAAAACGCGGGGAACGATGACGGGCGACCAGTTGATCCGGCAATTTGAGGATGGCGCTACCTCCGCCGAAACCTTCCATCATGCCGACCACGTCCGTCTTGGCTTCGAGTATCTTTGCCTCTACCCGGTGCACGAAACGCTGCGCCGATTCCCAGAGGCACTCCAGCGCTTCGCCGCCGCACAGGGCAAAGCGCAGCGCTACCACGAGACCATCACGTGGGCCTATCTGTTTCTCATCGGCGAGCGCATGGTCCGTGCCGGTCGTTCTCAATCTTGGGAAGAATTCGCTGGCGGCAACCCAGACCTGCTGCGTTGGAAGGACGGAGTGCTCGCGGCCCTGTATCGCCAGGACACGCTCGATTCCGACCTGGCGCGACGCATGTTCGTTCTTCCCGATCGCGGACGTTGATGGACCGGGCTGCCGGAAATCCTGGCTGTGAATCTCCCGAAAGCCGGCAGTCGCGTGCTGCTTTGACTGACCCCGTTCGTCCTTGAAGCCGAACCGCTTCGGCGGTAGTATTCAAAGTTCACCTTAGATTGCGACTGCCGAGGGTTCATGCCGCAAAACTACGTTCCCATTTTCCTGTTTCTCGCCGTCGTCGGTATCCTGATCCCAGTCACTCTGCTCCTTGCCCGAATCGTCCGGACGCAAAGTCCCAATCGCGTCAAGCTCTCGCCCTATGAATGCGGAATCGATCCTTATGACAGCGCTCGCGGACGATATACGGTCCGTTTCTACATCATTGCCATACTATTCGTGATTTTCGACGTCGAGACCGTATTCCTGTTTCCCTGGGCCGTGAAGTTCAAGGCGCTCGGCCGCTACGGACTGATCGAGATGCTGATCTTTCTCGTGATTCTAGTAATCGGATATGTGTGGGTCTGGAAGAAGGGTGCGCTCGAATGGGTGTAGACGTTCGGCGCACGCTCGGCGCCCGCGCGAGATTTGCGGCGCAGGTTTCAACGGCACAAACCTGACTTGTCACCCTGAGCGAAGCGAAGGATCTATGTATTTTGCTGCAGAACCCACATAGGTTTTGCGCTTCTCTCAGGATGAAAGACGCCATGGACTGAACGTTCGTCCATCGCGATCGCGGCGAACGGCGTGGTTTGTGACATCGGTCGTTGACGATCGTCGGACGAACTGTTAGAAGTGATGGTTTCCTGAAACCAGTGCGGATTTTATTGCGGTCCCGGTAAACGACAGACCTAGCATGGCCGAGGAAGTCAAATCGCCCGCTCCACCGCCGCCCGAAGGCGAAGAAAAGCCGACGGCGGAAAAACCCGCAGCAGCGGACGCAGTTGCGTCACCGAAACCTCCTGTTGCCGCCAAACCCGCGGCGCCCGCCAAGCCCGCAGGCCCAGTCCCGCTGCCGTGGACTTCGCCCCTCGTAGAAAAATACCGGAGCCAATATGGATCGGGTCTCGAAGCGTTGACCTATCTGGGGCAGAATTATCTGAACGTCGACCGCTCTTTGATCCCCGATATTCTCCGCTTGCTCCGCGATCAGGAGCAGTTCGACTACTGCGTCGATATCACTGCCGTGCATTACCCGAAGCGCGAGAAGCAATTCGACCTGATTTGGAACCTCTATTCCTTCTCCCATAATGAGCGTTTGCGCGTGAAAACGCAGATTGCCGACGGCGCTTCAATCCCCTCCAGCGTGGAGATCTGGGCCACTGCCAACTGGCTCGAGCGTGAAGTCTTTGACATGTTTGGAATCCACTTCGACGGGCATCCTGACCTGAAGCGCATTCTTCTGCCCGAGGGCTGGAAAGGCTACCCGTTGCGCAAGGATTACGGCATCCTGCAGCAGGATAAAGAATGGGTGCAGATCAATCTCGGGATCGAGAGCGGACAATGAGCGAGCGCACGGTGAAAGACGGGAACGAAGTCTCCGGGCGCGCGGTTGTCCATCACGACGAATCCCATCTTCACCTCGAAACGCCCGAGACGCCTTATCTCGATTCGAACGAACTCATTATTAATATGGGCCCGCAGCATCCGGCAACCCATGGCGTGCTCCGCGTGATCCTGAAACTCGACGGCGAAAAAGTTCTCGGCACCGAGTGCGTCATCGGTTACCTGCACCGCGGCGTCGAAAAGATCGGCGAAAATCGCACCTACACCATGTTTAATCCGTACGTCGATCGCATGGACTATTGCGCGGCCGTGTCCAACGGGCTCGGCTATTGCGAAGCGGTCGAGAAATTGATGAACGTGGAAGCGCCCCCGCGCGCCCAATATATTCGCGTCATCCTGACGGAGTTGAACCGTATCGCCAGCCATCAACTGTGGCTGGGCACGCACGCGCTCGATATCGGAGCCATGACCCCGCTGTTCTATACATTTCGAGATCGCGAAGAAATCCTCAAGATTTTCGAACGCTACTGCGGGGCGCGCCTTACCACTCATGCTTTCCGCATCGGTGGTTGCCAGTATGAAACCTACGCGGGCTTCGAAAAGGATGTAAAAAACTTCCTCAGCTTCGTGGCGCCGAAGATCGACGAATACGAAGAACTGCTCACTACCAACCGCATCTGGCTCGAGCGCACCAAGAATGTAGGCGTCATCTCCCGCGAAGATTGCGTCGCTTTGGGCGTGACTGGACCCGTCCTGCGCGCCAGCGGCGTGAATTGGGATCTGCGGAAAGCCCAACCCTACGCGGTCTATTCCAAATTCGATTTTGAGGTTCCGACCGGCGAAAACGGCGACACCTACGACCGCTACCTGGTTCGGATGGCGGAAATGCGCCAGTCGCTGCACATCATCGCCCAAGCCGTCGATAGCATTCCCGAAGGCCCGATCATGGGCAAAGTGCCCAAAGTGATCAAGCCGCCGGTTGGCGAAATTTATCATTCTATAGAAGCGCCAAAGGGCGAACTCGGTTATTTCATCGTCAGCGACGGCTCCACGCAGCCCTACCGCCTGCGGGTGCGCCCGCCGTCGTTCGTCAATTTGCAGGCGCTCGACATCATGGTGCGCGGCTTGCTCGTGGCCGACGTCATCGCAGTCATTGGCACGCTCGACATCGTACTCGGCGAGGTGGACCGCTGATGCTCAATCAGTTCATGTCCTACTTCGGCAGCAACCTCACGCCCGGCAAAGCCAACAACCCGCTATGGGAGCTTATTTATGTGCTCATCATCTTCGCAGGCGTGTCGCTTGCGGTGGTGGCCATGAACTGGTTCGAGCGCAAGGCGTTGGCGCATTTTCAGATTCGTCTGGGACCCATGCGCGTTGGCCCGCACGGGCTGCTGCAGCCCATCGCAGACGCGCTCAAACTGATGCTGAAGGAAGATATTATCCCGCAAGAGGCCGACCAGTTCGTCTTCTGGATCGCTCCCGTGATCGGACTGCTGGCTGCGTTCACCGTTTACACGGTGATTCCCTTTGGCCCAACGCAGGCCGTGAGCGATATGAACATCGGCATCCTTTTTATGCTCGGAGTTTCCTCCCTCGGCGTGCTCGGCATCGTCGTCGCCGGATGGGCCTCGAACTCGCACTACCCGTTGATTGGCGCGCTGCGCTCCAGTGCTCAGATGGTGTCCTATGAAATCGCCATGGGAATGTCCGTCATCTCGGCCATCCTCATGACCAGCATGAAGACGGGCACGGGCACGCTCAGCATGATCGGGATCGTCCGTTCCCAGCAGGAACAGGGCATGTGGTTCCTCTTCAAGTTTTTCCCTCTCGGCTTCATCGCGTTTGTGAGCTTTGTGATCGCCATGATCGCCGAGACCAATCGCGCTCCCTTTGACATGGCCGAGGCCGAATCCGAATTGACCGCCGGATACCACACCGAATACAGCGGCCTGCGCTGGTCGCTCTTCATGCTTTCGGAATATGCGGCCATGATTGCCGTCTCTTCAATCGCGATTACCCTTTGGCTGGGCGGATGGCTGCGTCCGTTTCCAAACTGGCTGCAAGCGAAGGGCTGGGACTTCTTTTTCTCGTTCTTTCCGGGTCTCACGTTCCTGGGACTCGCGGCAATTGCGCTGATCGGGGCGGCGCGCATGCCCGCGCATTTTTCCTTCAAGGTTCAACGCATCGGCCTTGCGGTCTTTGGAGCGTTGCTCGCCGTCATTGCGTTGTTTCTGCTGCTCATTGCCGTTGTCGGCCATTTTTCGGATGCCAGCGAGGCCGCCCGGTTCCGCGATGGCATCGACTACGTGTACTGGTTTGTGCTGAAGGTTGCCCTGTTCATGTACCTGTTCATATGGTGCCGCGCCACTTGGCCACGGTACCGCTTTGATCAGTTGATGCGGATCGGATGGAAGGTGCTATTGCCGATCACGCTGGGCGTCCTGGTGCTGACCGCCGTCGTGGGGGTATTGGCTTCATGAACCCCACCGTGTTCATCGCTGCGAAATTAGCGTTGCTTCATCCGGCATCTCTCGCGTCATTTGCCCTGTCGCTGGCTGCGTTCATAGCCCCGGCCAGTCCCGACATGACGCCCGTGGCCACGCCATTTTTCTTTTACTTGCTGTCGGGACTCGCCATCGCCGGCGGCCTTCTCGTGATCACTCGGCATAACCCCGTACACTGCGCTCTTGCGCTGATCGTGACTCTGATCTCCGTGGCGCACCTCTATCTCATGTTGTACGCGCCCTTCGCTGCCGGTGTGCAGATCATCGTCTACGCCGGCGGAATCATGGTGCTCTTCCTGTTTGTGATCATGCTGGTCAATATTGAACGGGCCAGCAAAGACCGGCGGTTCAATCGCATCTGGCCGGTGGGGCTGGCGGCATCCTGCGCTCTGATGGCGCTGTTCGTGTCGGCTTTCATCAAAGGCCGGTCGCTGTTTCCGGACCGAATGATCCAGCTTCCCGAAGGCTCCAATACGCAGGACATCGCCAATGCGCTCTACGGGGAAGTGAACGCGATGGGGCAATACAGAATGGGTGAGTACACATTCGCCTTCGAGATCGCGTCGCTGCTGTTGCTGGTGGCGATTTTGGGCGCGGTCATTATGACGAAGAAAAAGATCTGACGGCAGCTACTGGCTTCCAGCTACCAGCTAGGAGCCAGCAGCCAGCAGACAGAAGCTGAAACTATGGTTCCGATTACTACATTTCACTATCTCGTGGTGGCGGCGGCACTGTTCGTGCTCGGAGTCATTGGTGTGCTCACTCGCCGCAACGTGGTGATTGTGTTGATGTCGATTGAGTTGATTCTGAATGCTGTAAACCTCAACCTGGTCGCGTTTTCCCGCATGTGGGGAAACCTGCATGGGCAGATCTTTGCAATTTTTATCGTAGTGGATGCCGCCGCTGAAGCCGCCGTAGGCCTCGGCATTTTGATCGCTTTCTTCCGTAATAAGGAGACGATCAATGTGGATGAGATCGATTTATTGAAATGGTGAGAAAAACAGCCGTCAGTTGTCAGCTTTCAGTAGGAGCTCTGGGCTGCGAACTGAAGGGTGTTACTGATAGCTGAAAGTTGAGAGCTGAGCGCTAAATGTTCCTAAACCACATCTACCTGATCCCGCTCTTCCCGGCCCTCGGGGCCGCGATCATGTTCTTTTTTGGGCGGAGGCTGCAGAAGGTTACCGTCAACTCCGTTTGCGTTGGCGCGGTCGTGATTGCCTTCGTGTTTGCCTGCTTTACCGTGGTCGAGTACACGCACTTTGCTCATGGCACCGGTCGTCCGTTCGAGAAAATTGTCTATACCTGGCTGGGCACCGGCGATGGGCAGTTGAACTTCGTCAAGCGCGACGGAACCCCCGCCGCATTCAATGCCGACGCCGGCTTTCTCCTTGATCCGCTCTCCTCGATATGGCTCTTGTTTGTAACCGGTGTGGGCATGCTCATCCACATTTACTCCACCGGATACATGGCCCACGAAGGCGGTTATTACCGCTTTTTTGGATACCTCAACCTGTTCATGTTCTCGATGCTCACACTCATCCTCGCGAATAATTACATGCTTCTGTTCGTCGGTTGGGAAGGCGTCGGCCTGTGCTCGTATCTGCTCATCGGTTTTTATTTCCATCGCAAGTCCGCTTCGACCGCTGCCAACAAGGCATTCATCGTAAACCGCATCGGCGACGCCGGATTCATCCTCGGCGCTCTCACGCTCTCGTGGTATCTGGGTTCGTTCCGCTTTACCGACATCAGCCATCTCGCCCGTAGCGGCCACTTCGCTATCGGCGACCCCATTCTCACCGCCGCCGCTCTCTTGCTTTTCGTAGGAGCCTGCGGCAAGTCGGCCCAGCTTCCTCTTTATGTCTGGCTGCCCGACGCCATGGAAGGACCCACGCCAGTTTCCGCCCTGATCCACGCTGCGACCATGGTCACAGCGGGCGTGTACATGGTGGCGCGTTCGAACGCAATATTCGTCTTGGCGCCAACGGCGATGAAAACCGTCGCCATCGTCGGCGCGCTTACTGCGGTTTTCGCCGCGTCCATTGGACTGGTCCAGAACGACATCAAGCGCGTCCTTGCCTACTCCACCGTTTCGCAACTGGGATACATGTTCCTCGCGCTAGGCGTCGGCGCTTTTGCCGCTGGCGTTTTCCACGTGTTTACCCACGCTTTCTTCAAGGCGCTGCTCTTCCTCGGCTCAGGCTCGGTCATTCACGCCATGAGCGGCGAGCAGGACATGCGGAACATGGGCGACCTGCAGCGTCGCATCCCGACGACCTACAAAACGATGTTGATCGCGACGCTCGCGATTGCCGGAATATTCCCCTTTGCCGGCTTCTTTTCCAAGGACGAAATCCTCTGGCAAACCTGGTCTTCCGAAGGGGGCGCGCATCGCATCCTGTGGTTCATCGGTTACGGCACCGCGCTGATGACCGCGTTCTATATGTTCCGTCTGATGTATCTCACCTTTTTCAGCCCATCGCGCATGAGTCACGAGGCCGAGCATCACGTGCACGAGTCGCCGAAGTCGATGACCGTGCCGCTGGTGATTCTCGCCATCTGCTCGATTGGCGCAGGATGGCTGGGTTGGCCGCATAGCCTGGGCGGTTCCGACCGCTTCGAAAAATTCTTGGAGCCGGTATTCGCCCGCGAGGCCATCGTCCTGCAGGAAGAAGGCAAGTCGGCCCAGTTAGCGGCGGGCGAAAAAGAGGCCGAGCATACCGACAGCACCGAGTATCTGCTGATGTTCTTATCCCTGGCCGCCGCTGGCGCAGGCTGGTACATGGCGCGGCGCTCCTATGGAAACGCCGGCAAAGATTACGTCGAGCCCATTGCCGCGAAAGCCCCGCCACTCTACACCTTGCTCTACAACAAGTGGTTCGTGGACGAAGGCTACGACTACGCTTTTACCGGACGCCGAAAACTTGGCAACGTTCGGCTAGGCGTTCTGGGCGCGGGCGAAGCGTCGTCCTGGTTCGACGCCAAGATCGTCGACGGCGCAGTGAACGATGCCGGTTGGATTACTCGCGCGCTCGCCACACTCTCGACCTGGTGGGATAAGTGGATCATCGATGGCCTGCTGGTAAACGGGCCGGCGTTCTTGTGCAGGTTCCCGTTATCCCCAATCGCGCGTTTGTTGGAATGGGGATTGGTGCAGTGGTATGCCCTGGTGATGGTTACGGGACTGCTCGGATTTGGCGTGTACTACGTGTGGAAGTGAAACAGCGACTGGCTGCTAGCTACGAGCTCCCGGCAACCAGAGCGGTGCTGAAACAGGAAGCGGTGTTGCTTGCTAGTGGCTAGAAGCTAGTACCTAGAAGCTGAACTTATGCAGAGTCACATACTTTCGATCATTCTCTTCACGCCCCTCATCGGCGCGTTCGTTCTCCTGTTCGTTCCCAAGGAGAACAAGGACGTGATCCGCTGGATCGCGAATATCTTTTCGCTCGGCGGCTTCCTGATCTCGCTGCCGCTGGTCCCGATGTTCTGGGCGCAGCGCTTCGATGCCACCCAGCAGTTCAAGTTCATCGAAGGCACAGCCAACAACTGGATCCCCTCGATCGGCGCCGGTTACAACCTGGGCATTGACGGCATTTCCTTCCTGCTCATCATGCTCACCACCCTCCTCGGATGGATCTCGATCCTTTCTTCCTGGACCGCCATCGAGACTCGCGTCAAGGAATATTACGTCTGGTTCCTGGTGCTTCAGACGGGCATGCTCGGCGTCTTCATGGCGCTCGACTTCTTCCTCTTCTTCGTTTTCTGGGAAGCCATGCTCGTGCCCATGTACCTCCTCATCGGCATCTGGGGAGGTCCGCGCAAGCTTTATGCCGCCATCAAATTCTTTTTGTATACGCTGATGGGCTCGGTCTTGATGTTGCTCGGCATCCTCTTCCTCTATTTTCACCACCACACACTCACCAACGTCTTCACCTTCAGCATCCCCGAGCTTTATAAGACGGCGCCGCTCATTCCGTTCAACATCGCCATCTGGCTCTTCGTTGCTTTCTTTCTCGGATTCGCCATCAAAGTTCCGATGTTCCCCTTCCACACCTGGCTGCCCGACGCCCACGTCGAAGCGCCTACGGCCGGTTCCGTGATCCTCGCCGGTGTCTTGCTGAAGATGGGAACCTACGGATTCGTCCGCTTCTCGCTGCCGTTCTTTCCCGCGGTTGTGTCGCATCCCAAAGTTCAAGGCTGGGTGATCGGACTTTCGCTGGTCGGCATCATCTACGGCGCGCTGGTTTCACTTGTCCAAAAAGACATGAAAAAACTGGTGGCCTATTCTTCCGTCAGCCACCTCGGCTTCTGCACCCTGGGCATCTTCGCGCTGAATTCCGCAGGCCTCACCGGCTCCGTGCTGCAGCAGATCAATCACGGCATCTCAACCGGCGCGCTCTTCTTGATCGTCGGAATTCTCTACGAACGCCGCCACACCCGCGAAATCGCCGAGTACGGCGGCATCTCGAACGTGATGCCCATCTACGCGACCATCACCATGATCATGTTCCTCTCCTCGATGGGCCTGCCCTTGCTCAACGGCTTCGTTGGCGAGTTCACCATTTTGCAGGGAGCATTTACCGCGAACTGGAAATGGGCAGCCTGGGCCGCTCCCGGCGTAGTTCTGGCCGCGGCCTATCTGCTCTGGCTCTATCAGCGCGTCTTCTTCGGAACCGTGACCAATCCTAAAAACGAAAAGCTGCACGATCTGACGCCGCGCGAGATCCTAACCTTCGTCCCGCTCATCATTATGGCGCTGTGGATCGGCCTTTATCCCAAGCCGTTTTTCCAGATCCTCGAACAGCCCGTAAATCAGATTGTCATGACCATTCACAACAACTCCGGTCCGAATGCGCCGGTCAACGCTCAGGCTATGCCTGCTGTTGTCGGCGTGAACACGGCTACCAACGGAGTCGCAACCAACGTCGCGTCGAAAGCGAGCAACTAAGTGCGAGGTATTTCGCCAGTCGAATACCGGTTGATGCTGCCGATGGTGGAACTCACCATTTTCGCCCTCGGAATTCTGGTGATTGATCTGTGGGTGCCGCGGGAAGCTAAGTGGATCAACGCGGTGGGCGCCTTTGCCGGAGTGCTGGTCTCGGCCTTTTGCGTTTGGCAGATTCAGTTGACGCTGACCCCCCGAGGTGTATTCGGGTTCTATGGCGCACTGCTCGTCGACCGCGTGGCCGTCTATTTTTGGTATCTCTTTCTTGTCGGGGCAGCCATCTCGATTCTGATGTCGGTCCACTATCTCGACATCGAAGACGAGCACCATGGCGAGTATTACTCTCTTCTGCTGCTTGCCGTCGTCGGCATGATGTGCATGGCCGCTGGATTCGACGTCGTGCTGATCTACATCGGCCTCGAACTCATGGCGATTTCCAGTTACATCCTGGTCGGTTTTTTGCGTAACAACCGGCGTTCGAACGAAGCCGCCTTGAAGTATCTGCTCCTCGGCGCATTTTCTTCGGGAATTTTCGCCTACGGACTTTCGCTGTTCTATGGGATTTCCGGCAGCACCAATCTGGGAGGGATCCAGCGCGCCGTCGCTGCTCAGGGTTCGCACAACCCTGTCGTAATGATCGCCCTGCTGACCACCATGGTGGGACTGCTATTCAAGATTGCTGCCGTTCCATTTCACCAGTGGGCGCCGGATGCCTACGAGGGCGCACCCACCAGCATTGCCGGCTTCATGTCCGTGGCAGTGAAAGCCGCAGCTTGGGCGCTGCTGATCCGCATTCTCGTCTATGGGCTGCTCCCTCTGCGCTCCGTCTACATTCCTGTCATCGTGATCGTCGCCATCGCTACCATGACGGGCGGCAATCTGGCCGCTCTCACCCAGACCAATACCAAGCGGCTCCTCGCCTATTCTTCGATTGCGCACGTCGGCTATATGCTGCTGGCATTTGTCGCCATGGGTACGGCGCCCATCGGCAGCCAGGCTTTTCTCGACGGCTTCAAGGGAATCCTGATCTACCTGCTGGTCTACACCTTCATGAATTTGGGCGCCTTTGCCGTGATTGCTTCCCTGCGGCAGCGCAATGTCATCGGCGACGAAATCGACGATATGGCCGGACTCTACCAGCGGGCTCCGGTAGAAGCCGTCTTGATGCTGCTCTTCTTGCTGTCGCTCGCCGGCATTCCGCCCGCAGCCGGATTTCTGGGTAAGTACTATATCTTCCTCAGCCTGATCGAAAGCCAGCATTACCAGTTGGCTGCGCTCGGCGTCCTCTATTCGCTCTTCGGCCTTTATTACTATCTGAAGATGGCGAACTCCATGCTGATGCGCGCCCCCATGGAAACCGGCCGCCTCCCAATCAGTGTTGGCGTCCGCTTTGCCGTCGGCATCGCCGCCCTCGCGACCATCGTGATCGGAGTGTTTCCCGAGCCCTTCATCCACAGCGTTAACTGGTCGCTAGGGATCGTTCAATCTCCCCACGTCGCAGCCATGATGAAGTAACCGCGCGTCCATACGACATCCTGGCGCTTACTTCTCCACGACCTGCGGCACTCCCTTCGACGTGCTGGCCTCGAAGATCTGGTCGCCGCCGTACACCGCCGTGATATGGGGCGTCCCCGCGTGCAACGTCGAGGTTGTGAACACCGCCGAACCCCCATTTAATGGCGCCGTTCCCAGCACCAGCGAGCCATTGTTGAATGTCACGGTTTCCCCATCCGGGGGCGCGGGAGTGACGACTGCCGTAAACATGACAGCTTCCCCGCGAGTGGATGGATTCGGAGAAGAACTGAGCGCCGTCACTGTCTCCCGAGCCGATGGATTCAGTTCGAACGCGACGCCGCAACCACCGCTGCCGGGACAGTAGCTGGATGTTCCACCACCGTACGTGGTTCCGTAAAGATTGCCGCCGTCGAAAATCAAGGTGTCGGTCGCGTTCGCTCCATCCGTACCATTGAAAGACCAGACAAACGTCCATTCGTAGCCGGAATTGCCGGCCGTTAGCTCGAAGACGCTGCCGCATCCGTCATAGCACGGCAAGTCTTCCCGGTACGGAAATTGCAAAACTCCGAATGCCGTCGTGCTGTAGACGTTTCCCAGGGAATCGAGCACGACAGCGGCTTTCGGATTGGCGCCGTCATTCCAAATGGAGGAGCGGAGAATCTCCTCCGTGTAATCTCCACCGTTGCCAGGAGTCAGCTTCCAGACCGTTCCCAGGCCTTTGGTAGCGCCCCCACTGACCGTCGTGCCATAGACATTTCCCGCTTTGTCGATGACTGGAGTTCCTTCAGGATTCGACCCGTCCCCCGGGCCGCCCTTGAATGTGTGAAGGATCGTCGCGTTCCAAGCCCCGCTGCCGTTCGGGGACAGTTTGAAAATATGGCCATTTCCCGAGTCGTCGGCTCCATAGAGGTTGCCCGTGCCGTCGATCATTAACCCGGCATAGCCGCCGCGGTTGTAGATCACCTGCTCATTCCAGCCGCCATTGCCTTTCGGCGACAACTCATAAACGGTTCCCGTGGTTTCGCTGCCTCCGCCATAAGTCGTGCCATAAAGATTCCCGTTCGCGTCCCACGTGAGACCAGAGAACGGGAAGGCGCCGTCGGGCGTTGACGTGAAATTGTAGAGAACGGTCTGGCACCAGCCATTCCCGCTATGGCTGCCGCCTGGGCAACCCCCGCGCGGCTCGGGGCTCAGTTCGAACACCAGGCCATATCCGGAATAACCGCCAGATGCGTAAAGCCCGCCGTAGTAAGTTGTGCCGTAGAGATTCCCGTGGCCGTCGAACGTCACATACGAGTCCGGAGACGACCCATCGCTGCAGTTTTGCAGGGAACAAAAGCTGTACAAGACAGTCTCGCTGTACCCGCCTCGTCCATTCGCAGAAAGCTCGTAGACCGTGCCATACATGTGAGCGCCGCCCAGTTGGGTGGTCCCGTAGAAGTTGCCCGCGCCGTCGGGCGTGAGGCTGGAAACCGGGTTCTCACCGTCCGCGCAATTCGGCTGAGAACAGAAGTTGTAGAGCACGGTTTCAGGTTGACCGTGCGCTAGTGGAAGAGTAACCAGCAGCGTGAAAAGTACAACGAACGTCAGGACTCGCATACCCCTCTTCATCTCCGATTTGAGATTTTGAGTTTCCTCTTAGTTTTTCCAAGTGCCGCCTCGCCACGAATTACCAATACGTGGCGGCTTTTCCATCCTCTTTGCGAACCTACGGAGTGAACTCGAACGCGACTCCGCATCCTTCTGGATTCGGGCAATAGCCGCCGACGCCGCCGTTGTAGGTGGTTCCGTAGAGATTGCCGCCGTCCAGAATCAGGCTGCTCAATGGATGAGCGCCGTCCGTCCAGCTGAAAATCCTGAGAAGCTTGTTTGAATAGACGACTTTTTTGGACGGGCGCCGTGCCAGTTCAAATAGCGCGCCGCAGCCTTGCTGATTGCTCTTCGCCCCTTTGACTGTGCAGTACGAAGAACTGCCGCCGTAGACGGTCGTGCCGTAAATGTCTCCGGATGAATCGAGCACAACCCCCGCCCGCGGATTGTCGGGCAGTCGAATCGGGAAGCAGCATCCAATGACACCGGGCCCCGACTGGAAAGAAGCAAGAACCTTCCCCGTGTACGTGCCGCCGGAAGGAATCAGCTTCCAGATCGTGCCGCACCCCAGGTCGGAATTACAATTTCCGATGCCCCCATACACAGTCGTGCCATACAGGTTTCCGGCGCTATCGAGCATCGGAGTGCCGGAAGGAAAGTTGCCGTCCGTCGGGTAGCCGGAGAAGGCGTGAAGAATGTCCTCGCACCAACCGTTACCCGTATAGCTGCCGCTGGGGCACCCACCGGGCGGTTGGGGGCTCAGTCCGAACACCGTGCCCGCCGCGTACGCGCCGCCGCTCTCAGTCGTTGCGTAGAAGTTTCCGTTTGCGGCTTCCACTTGCCCGTCGGGGTGGGCGCCGTCTGCACATTTCGGCTGGGCGCAAAAGCTGTAGAGCACCGACTCGCTCCACCCGCCGCCGACTCCCGCGGACAACTCGTAAACCGTACCCATTCCGCTGCCTCCGCCATAGGTTGTGCCGTAGAGGTTGCCGGACGCGTCGAAGGTGAGCCCGGAGAATGGGGAGGCGCCGTCGGGACTTGACAAGAAACTATGCAGGACGGTCTCGCACCACCCATTGCCGCTGTTGCTGCCATTTGGGCAACCGCCGCGCGGCTCGGGGCTCAGTTCAAACACGACGCCATATCCGTCGGAACCATCCCCGCATGCTGACGAAACGCCTTGTCCATTCGCGCCACCGGAGCACGCTGTCCCGTAGAGATTCCCCACGCCGTCGAAAATCAGGGTTGAAGTTGGGCCATTCCCATCTGTGCAGTTCTGCAGCGAGCAAAAGCTGTACAGGACGGTCTCGTTATAGCCGCTGTTCCCATTCGGAGACAGCTCGAAGACCGTGCCGTACATGTGCGCGCCTCCCAGTTGGGTGGTCCCGTAGTAGTTGCCTGCACCGTCGCGCACCAGGCTGGACGCCGGCCCCTCTCCATCCGCGCAGTTCGCTTGAGAGCAGAAGTTGTAGAGCACGATCTCAGTTTGAGCGTGCGCTGGCCGAACGGCGATAAGCAGCGCAGAAATCACAGCTAGGGTCAGGGCGCCACGGATAGTATTCATAGCCACGAGCCTTCTTCGGGAGTTTGGCCTCAAAGGGGGGTTGGGTCTCAACGAGAGGAACTTGGCTCGTTGGTGAGGCCCACTGACTCTATAAGAATCGCCTCCACCCAGTCAATGACGAACCTCACATCTCAACCTGCGACTGTTCCCTTTGCATGCAAAACAAAGCCATGACCGATGCCCCCAATTCTGGCGATCCTCTCTAAGTTGTTCATTTACAAATACCTTACCTTTAAGTCCTTATTCTTCAAAGACCTGGCACCGAGGGCTGGCCAAGTCTTTGATTTCAAAAGACCGAGCTAGGGGAGGGATCCACTGCCCTAACAGCGTTTCGCCAAATTCTCGCTCCCAACTGGATTACAATTTCCCCATGCCGAAGCCTCCCGGTAAGGACCCTTTCGTCTCCGCTGCCCGCTATTCTGAAATGGGTTTCATCATCCCATCCGCAGTGCTTCTCGGCTTCTTTTTAGGCAAGCTGGCCGATTATTGGCTGCACACCAAGTGGCTCTACCTGGTCGGATTGTTGTTTGGCGCTGTGGTTGGGTTCTGGCAGATGATCCGCATGGCGATGGGTGCCATCAAGAAAGATGAGTGAGCTTCATCATCTTGGCGAACCTGGGGAGAATGTGCCGCACGACGCTCCCGTTGAAACATCTCTCAACGAGCTTTCGCTCCTCGAGCGCATCATTCCTCGCGTCCTGCGCAACATCCTTTTGGCGAGTGTCCTGCTGCTCGCGCCCGTGTTCTGGTATTACCGCTCGGCTGGATCGATAGGATTTGCCTTTGGGGCAGCGGTCTCCTACGTCAATTTCCGCTCCCTGACGCGCGGCGTCGAAGGTCTTGCCGACCGCATCGTCAACCGCAACAGCCACGAGAAGGGTGGCCGAATCCTCCTGCGTTTCATGGTGCGATATGGGTTGGTAGGAGCTGTTGCCTATGCTATATTCATAGGTTCTTCGCTGGCGTTTCGCGGCTTTCTATGGGGCTTGTGTGTGCCCGCTGCGGCCCTGATGGCGGAGGCGGTATGGGAAGGATTCGCCGCTTTCCGGCGCACGCAGTAAACCGAGTAAGCCGACTATCGGTCTTGTCATCCCGAGCGGGGCGGGGAATCTGGAGCTTGTCCATCCCGAGCGAAGCGAGGGATCTGCAGTTCGAAATTACCGAGTTTGAAATTAACGATTGAAGTCTAAAAAATGGAACAACTGGTCTTCACCGCATTTCTAAATCGTCTCTTCGGCCCCGCCGTCCTGGCGCTCCTGCAGGCGCTGCACATTCACCCGAAACATCCCGCGACTCCCATCTCGAACAGCTTTGCCATGGAGTTTCTCGTGGTGCTGCTGCTCACCCTGTTTTTTATCGCCGTGCGCGCGCGGCTTTCGGTGGAGCGTCCGGGCGGTTTGCAGCACACAATGGAGTTCATCGAAGGGATCATCCATAACATCGCTGGCGAAACCATCGCCCATCACCCGGAGAAGTACGTCCCTTACCTGACGACTCTTGCGCTGTTCATCCTGAGTTGCAATCTGATTGGCCTCGTGCCCGGACTGGAATCCCCCACCGCGGTCCCGATCGTCCCGCTGGGATGTGCGCTCCTGACGTGGTTCTACTACCATTATCACGGCATCAGGGAGAATGGCCCCTTCGGATACTTGAAGCACTTCATCGGCCCGCAAGAAGGCATGCCGCTGGCTGTCCGGATCTTCTTGCCCATCCTGCTGTTTCCGATTGAAATATTTAGTCACCTGGCCCGCATCCTCTCGCTCACCGTTCGTCTTTTTGCCAACATGTTCGCCGGCGAAATGGTGACCCTGGTGTTTTTCTCGCTGGTGCCGCTGGGCATTCCGATTGTGTTTGAGGGCCTGCACGTGGGAGTATCGCTGATTCAGACTTACATTTTTGTGCTGCTCCCGTGCGTGTACATTGGAGAGGCAACGGCACACGAGCACTAAATCAGTACCCAGTTCCCAGTAGCCAGGATCCGGTGAACAATCTCTCTGGATATTGGCTACTAGTAACTGGCAACTGTCCTTCAGCGTGAGGGCGTTGGCCTATTGAGGCACAGCGTCAACCACCCACTGAAGGCAATTTATATACGAAGGAGAAACAAAATGCGGAAAATCGTGATGTTGTTGTTTGTGATGATGATGTTCTGTCTTCTGGCGGTCCCGGCATTTGCGCAGACGGGCGCAGGTGGGGCTGGCGGAACCAACTGGGTGGCGATTACTTCCGGCTTCGCGATCGCCATCGCCTCGGGACTGGCGGCACAGGGCCAGGGAAAAGCGGCCTCGGCCGCCTGCGAAGCTCTCGGACGTAATCCGGCAGCTCGCGCCGGTATTCAGGTGGCGCTGATTCTCGGCCTCGCCTTTATCGAGTCGCTCGTGTTGTTCGCGCTCGTCATTATTTTCGTGAAGGTCGTCTAGGGCGGAGTCGCCGCTTCACAACTTCATTCGCGAAAAAGGCCTCTGCGTCCAGCAGAGGCCTTTTCCTGTTTCTGCAAATTAGGAGCGCTGCGATCCTGTGCTAAGGCTTGCGTTCCCCGTCCCAGTTGGGGCCGCTATGGTCGGGGATCCTTTGCAAGGCTTCGACCAGAACCCGGCGCAAGCGGTAGCGGCTGTCGAGGTCCATACCGACAAACTCGAAACCGATTTCATTCACGCGAGCACGGCGGAGAAAAACTTCGCCGCGAATTTTCTTCACGCCCAGCGAAATCTCGATGTGGGCCTCGGAGCCGACGCGAAGATTGTCGTTGCGCGTGCCCATTCCGCCGCCGAGACTCATTTCCCGCATTACAATGTTCGACTTTCCCCACGAACTGGAGAGAACCGCCGCGAGAGTGCGCGGCAGCACGATGCGTTCGTAGCGGCGTTGGCGTACCCACGGACATCCCGGACCGGAATCGAGCGGGGCGACGGCAAGTTCGGCCGCCTCAATTCCGCTTTCCGCCAGCGCCTGCGTGCCATAGCGAGGATCAATCTTGGCGAGCGACTGAATGGCGGCGATCCTCAATTCGCGGTGCTGGCTGTAGCCGAACATTTTCTTCGCTTCGGCGATGGCGCGCAGAACCGGAACAGCCTCGGCTTCGCGCAAACGGCCCAAGGACTCGATGGCCTTCAATTGCACAAATGGCGGCCGATGGCGGACCTCACCGGCCGTGGCCAGAGCGATCAGGCTGGATGTCGCATTGCGATCCTGGCTCATGCCGATCTCGTCGATGGCCTCAGGCAGGATCAAAGTGTCGAGCAGTTCGAGCAGTTCCACCAGCGTACGACCGCGGTCGGGTGCGGCGCCGTATGCGATCTGGCGAACAATGACGTCCTGATAAAAGCGGTTAAACTCGCCGATGCGTGCGGGCAGCAAATCGAGCAGGGAAGTGACTGCGAGGCGGCTCAGCAGGCCGATGGTGGACGCAGCCTGGCGCGGTTGGCCGTTATGCAGAACACCACGTAAATCCTCGACCGCCGGTTCGCCCAGTTCCGCGACCAGCTCGACAATGCGATCGCATTCGACCCGGCGCTGGGCGCGGAAAAAACGGTCGGCAAGGTGCTCCACGGAAACCTTGGGAAGCTGTTGCAGAACGTCGATCAATTCCTCGGGTACTTGATCGGCGTTGATGGCTTCCTCGATCATTTCCGGCAGCCGGTTTTCGATGCCGACACGAGAGCGGAGATCCTGCACCAGGGCCGGTCGCTCGCGGCCGATTCTTTCAAACGAAACGCAAAGTTCGACGACGGCCTTGTATTTCTTGCGGGCGCAGGCTTCTTGCCCGAAACGCGCGAAGGCCGCGCTGAGCAGGCTCTGAATTTCATTGTCGTTCTCCGCCATCAGCTTTTCGGCGATCAGAGCCAGGGTGTTTGGCATCACTTCATCGGAAGCCCCGGCGTAGAGGTCGGCGAGTTGAGAAAGTCCAATCGCGGTCTTGCGGCGGGGGTCGGCGTCCGCGGCGTCGAGTCCCGTGCTGTAGTTCGTAAGAATTTTAGCGGCGATTTCATTGTCGTCGCGGTCAAAAAGCAGTTCCACGAACTGCCGAATATTGCGGGGCGGCACACAGGCGGCTTCGCCGGAAAGCAGTACGCTTTTCTTGCCCGCCTCCGGAATTTCAGCCCAGAACATGCGGTCGAGAATGTCGGCGTGCGACTCAATCAGGATGCCCGCCTTCGACATCTTGTCTTCCTGCACCCGCAGGATCTGACGGAGCGTGTCCATCTGCCGGCTCATGTGCTCCATCATTTCGTGGACGGCGTTGACCTTGACATCGCCTCGTTGGTAACGGTCCAGAGCGAATTTGATGGCCATGCTCTCGGCCGCCTTCATCAGAAGAGGCGTGTCGTTGCCGTCAGCGCCCTTGTTTTCGGAAGCCTGCGCGGCCAGGCTCTCGAGCAAATGGGCGAGATTGAGCTTGGCTCCTTCCGGCGCCCGGCCGAGTTCAAGCTTGAGATTTTCCGGGGACGACGCTGGATCCTGCATCGCCTGGCCAAAATGGGTGAGCAGGCGAATGGTCTGGATGACTTCTTCTTCCTGCAAGGGCACGACGCCGCCCGACCACGTGCCGGTAGAGGCTTGCCCCGACGGTGCGGTCGCTACGCCGGCAGGAATTGGGACGCTGGGAACGGTGCCGAGCGGAGCGCCGCCCGGTACACCCGAGCCGTTGTTGCTGGCGCCTTGCGCGGCCGCGATCAACTGCAGAAGTTTTTGCGGATCGTTGAGCCACTCCTTGAACTCGGGCCCGAGGGCCTGCGCGGCGAGTTGGGCCGCCAGCGGAATTTCGCCGGTCGCGGGATCGGCGGCGACAAACTTCACCTCGTTAATGCGGATCGAGGAATCCTTGTTGTCTCCCAGCGTTTCCTTGATTTGCTTGGCAAAATCCTGGGCCTTGGAACCGCCCATGGCGAAGGCGCGAACCAGTCGCGTGAAGTCGTCGAGCGTCACTTTGCTCGAGAACATGATGCTGGAAAGCCCTGCGGCATTGAGCAACTGCGCGAAGCTCCGCTCCGCCTGTCCCGCTTCGAGCGGGATGCCATCGAGAAGAAGTTTGTTGTCGGAGACACCCAGCAGAAAGCCGGTGTCGCTGTTTTTCGGCAGCGCTTCCTGGAGTTCCTTCCACGTCGCTTCGAATTGCCCTTCGGTGCGCTTGTGATTCACGCCATACAGCCGAGTGTACTTGACGAGGATATTCAGGCTGTGCAGGAAGGACCGAGCGGATGCGCTGCGGCTGACATCGGGTTGGACCGCGTTGGCGATAACAGCCTCCTCGGGAATCAGAGTGCTATCAGACTAAGCTGGAAAGGCACCTAATGCACGATTACGGAGGTAATGGATCGAATGGCAGTCTCGCCCTCGGTTCCATGCGAAGGGTCAGCACCTTTGGGTGCTTGCCGCGCTACACTGAGAGCCACTGCTCAGTTGCTATATCCAAATGAAGATTGCTGTGCTTTTCTTTGGAGCTTTGAAGGACCTGCTCGGGCGATCGGTCGATGCGATCGATCTGGCGGAGGGCGCTCGCGTGCGTGATGTGCTCCTTCACTACAAGCGCGCGGTGCCGCGGCTGGAACCGATGCTTCCGTCGCTGGCTGTTTCTGTCAATCTTGAATACGCCGATGGAGACCGCGTGCTGCGCGAGGGTGATGAAGTTGCACTCTTGCCGCCGGTGAGCGGCGGTTCGGCGGAAGCGGGCGTCTCGCAGAATGAAGTTGCGATAGTCCGCGAGCCTATCGATCGGGACTCGATCGTGCGGAGGTTGCAGCAGCCTCCAGATGGCGCACTCGTGATTTTCGATGGCGTGGTGCGCGACAACACGCGCGGGCGGCGCACTCTTTATCTCGAGTATGAGGCCTACGAAGCGATGGCCCTGCAGCAGATGACATCTCTGGCGGCGGAGGCACGGACGCGCTTTGCCGTTCGCGGCGCGTCGATCGTACATCGTTTGGGGCGGCTGGAGATTGGGGAAACGAGCGTCCTGATCGTAGTGGCGGCAGCGCACCGCGGCGCTGCGTTTGACGCTTGCCGGTGGATGATCGACACGCTGAAAAAAACGGTGCCGATCTGGAAGAAGGAATACTTCGAAGATGGAGCAGTGTGGGCGGACGGCGAGGCGTTTCCCGAAGAAATTCGGCCCGCGGGAGGCACGCGCTGAACAGCGTGCATCATAATGAGTAACTCCTACATGAAACAAACGCCAAAGGCACTTCCAGTTGCGAGCTACAAGCTGCGCTCGGGCATCGTCGAGGCTGTGTCTTTCCTCATAGCTCGAACAGCAACCTCCGCTGCGCTCTTGATCCTGTGTGCGCTGCTTGCCGGTCTCGCCCCTGTGCTGGCCGAAGAACCGGAAACGACATTTAAGGTCGATGTGAAACTGGTCAACGTGTTTGTCACCGTGACCGATTCGCGCGGAGCTCCAGTGACCGGCCTGCAGAAGGAAAACTTTCTGCTCAAGGAGAACGGGGAAGAGCAGAAGATCGCCATTTTCAGCAAAGAGTCGGCGTTGCCGTTGTCGATTGTCCTGGCCGTGGATACGAGCCTGAGCACAAGGAAAGATCTGCCGCTCGAACTCGCCTCGGCGCGCAAGTTCGCTCACGCCATCGTTCGCCCGCAGGACGGACTCGCCGTTTACAAGTTCAGCGAAGAAGTCAGCCAGATGGTGCCGTTCACTTCCGATTTGAAAAAGATCGACTCTGGCATCGACAAAGAACGCAATGGCGCGGCAACCGCTCTCTACGATGCTGTCTACCTGGGATCGCACGCGCTCAGCCGCAGGCAGGGAAGAAAGGTGATGGTGGTAATCACCGACGGTGGAGACACGATGAGCCAGGTGGACTACAAAGAGGCGCTGCGCGCGGCGCAAGAGGCCGAAGCCATTCTCTACAGCATCATCGTCGTGCCGATCGAAGCGAGCGCGGGACGCGACACTGGCGGCGAGCACGCCCTGATTCAGATCTCCACCGATACCGGCGGCAAGTACTACTATGCCAAATCGCTGGCGCAACTGGATGAAGCCTTCCAGAAGATCAGCGACGAACTGAGGACGCAGTATCTGCTTTCGTATTATCCGTCCGAGCATGGTTCAGGCTCGGAGTTCCGGCAACTGCGCATCGACCTGACGAACCCACCCGCTGGAGGTCCCTTCCAGCCGCATTATCGCGCAGGCTATTACACACGCAAGGGATCCTTCTAACCTCTAAAACCTTCCTTTTGGCTTGATCAGCCCGGGCATCGGACAGCGCTGCGTGCTGCTCGGCTGCTACCGTCGTTTCAACGCGGAAGGCCATGCTTGCCGCGCAGTTCGGCGAGAAACTCGGTAGCGGGTCTAGTATGCCCGGCTTTTACGTCGTCGTAGCCGCGCCGGACACCCTCGACCGCCTCCGCAAAATCCTGGCGCTCCCATTCCAGATAAGTAGCCAGAGCATCGTCCAGGGCCGCAGCAGGGTCTTGGCCGCGCCGCTTGGCGTACTCCTCCAGTTGCGCCTTACGCTCCGGCTTGAGTGGGATCATATCCATGGTAGTTTCCAGTTTGCTCCCTATTCATCGTAGGGCGTTCCGTGGCGGAGGTCAAAGTTATCTTGAAGATTGAGCCAGAAGATTGAGTTCGGTTTGAGTATGGGCTGCAGGAACGGTGAAAATGCTTCCGAGCAAAGCCTGGCCATCGATCTTGCGATCGATGGCCAGCTTTGTCAGTCCGCCGCGTCCGTTAGCCTAGAAGGTCAGACGCAGGCCCCATTCCAGAGCGCGCGGTGCGCCGAGACCGAATACACCGGTTCCCGCGCCGACCCGGAAGGGAATTGCGCCAGCGGAGCCCTTGGCAATGCTGTTGATCGAGCCAGCGCCCTCGTTGAGCCAGCCCGTCATCGCACCCGGAGGCAGGTTCGAGTTCGCGAAGTTGAACACGTTGTAGAAGCCAACGTTGGGTTCAACCGACAGCCGCTCGAAGAACGTGTGCTTCCAGCTCAGTTTGAAGTCAGTCGCCTTGAGCCAGGGGAAGAGCAACTGGTTGCTGGCGGCTGTGGCCAGGTTGCTCGGCGCCACCGCGCCGATGGTCTGCAACTGGCTAAGATTGAACAGACCGGAGTTGATGAGCACTTGTCCGGCAGGCGTCGCCTGGTTGCCCTGGGTGTTGTTGTATTTGGTGATGGCGGAGTTCAATCCGTTCAATCCGAAATCGCGCTCGAACGAGCCATTGGTCGTGCCGGGCAGCGGATCGCTCCAGCTTCCACTTCCAGTGAAATCGGTCTGGAAAATCTGTCCGCCGCTTCCCGTATCGCCAACGATCACAGGACTGGAGAGCGGGCTGTAGAAGTGGGCGATGAGGCCGAAGCGGAAGCCATACGGTACATCGAAGCTTCCACCAAACGAGAATTGATGCGTCCGATCCAGCAGCGACGGTCCCATATATTTGAGCGGGTTGTCGTTGTCGGAAGCCTGCAGGACGAAATCCTGATCGCTGCCTGCGACTGGATTGGATGGAGCGGCGTTTCCCTGCGATCCCATCGGATTGATGAAGCGCGAAAGCGAATACGCGATCTGGAAGTTCGCGGTCTTCACTCCACGCATCGGGTTGGCGACGTTCTGTACTAACTTCATCTGCAGGGCATTGTAGACGGACCGGCTAACCGGCTCGAGGAAAGACATCTGGCCGTAATTGGGGTTGATGCCGCTAAAAGCGCAACCGCCGGTGGGGCAAGCCGAGGCCGCTCCGGTGTCGAGCGCGCTGCCCAAACCGAAGTTTGTGAAGTTGGTGATGTTGGCCGGTATCGCGTTGTTATTGGAGTCGACTCCATTCAGGGCGGCGCATCCTTGCCCACCCTGCGCGGGAGAAGTAATTGCGCCCTGCAGGGAACTGGCACCACAAGCGGCAACGGTGGCGTTGACCGCCGCTGCTGCCTGGGTCGGGTTGAAGTGGCGCGCCGCGCCGACCTGGTTGATATCGACGTTAAGCAAAGCGTGGGTCTCCACGTTGCGGAGGTAGTCCGCGCTGACCACCATGCCGCGGCGGATTTCGTGCTGAATTCCAATATTCATCTGCAGAGCACGCGGGGTTTTGTAGTTGGGGGCGAACAGTCCCGCGCCACCAGCCGAGTTATAGTTCAGTCCCGCAGCCAGTCCGTTGCCGATGTAGTTCGGGTTGGGCGCTGACACGCTAAATGGGACTTGCGCTTGGTAATAAGTTTCAAATGCGGCGAGCGGCGAGGCTGCCTGGGCGATGGTATCGGAACAGAAGCTGTGGCCGTTTGAATCCAGTCCCTCGACCGAGTCGATTGTAATGGTTCCGCTCGGCACAGAAACCGGCTGCGCGCTACCCCCAAGGCAAGCCAAGGGGGTCGAAAGAAATGCGCCGTTCTGCAGGCGGAAGGGACGATCAAAAAGAACGTTGTTGTAGATGACGTTCTCATAATAGAGGCCGGCGCCGGCGCGAACCACGGTTTTACCCTTGCCGGTTACATCCCACGCAATTCCCAACTGCGGCGCAAAATTCTTGTTTGCCTGCCGTACAGGATTGCCATATCCGGGGAAGGCGGCATTCAAAGGCGCGATCGCACCCAGGTCGCTATCGGTTCTGCCTGTGTCACGCTCCCAACGCACTCCTGGAGAAATGCTGAGGTTGGGCAGAACCTTCCAGGTGTCGCCGAAGTACAAAGCCATGCGGTTATCAGGTCCCAGGCCTCCAGCGGGGAAGCCGAGCGCAGCTTCGGTGGTGGAGTAGCCCTGACCGTTTCCGACGATCGCGTACGAGATGGTGTCCGCCGTCGGATCGCCGGATGTGGCTGGTGTGTTGCCATATACGGAAGGATCGATTCTGAAGAAGCTGGCAAATCCGCCGCCCTGGATGTGGTTCCAGCTGACGCCGAAACGCAGGATGTGCTTGCCGAGAATTTTGCTGCCGTCATACTTCAATTGGTGGTCGCTTTGCGGAGTACTTTGCGGCGCCAGCAAGTTCGGTCCCACCGTGAAACCACCGATGTTGATGCTGACCGGATAGTTGGCAAACGGAAGATCGGAACCGCGCGTGGCGTCGGCAATCTGGTTCTGGAATTTCAGGTAAGAGAAACGGATGGAGTGAGTAAAGCTGCCGGTGTTGAAGTCCACGCCAAAGACGTCATTCCGGGTGTAATTCTTGTTGTCGTAGAGCTGGAAGCTGGACGGGAAGTACGTGGCCGCAACGGAGTTCTGGAAGTAGTTATAACGCGCGAACACGCGGGTTGTCTTGGTCAGCTCGTAATCGACGCGCGCCATCAGCTCCCCCTCTTTGAACGGAGCGCCGAAGGTTCCCGAGTAGGAGGTGAATGGGGCTGACTCAGCTACGGGCGCGGCGAGATGCTGCAAGGTGTGTTCGCCGTCGATAAAGAAGAAGAGCTTGTCTTTCAGGATGGGGCCACCGAAGTTGCCGCCTTCCTGGCTCCGCTGATAGGGCGAAGGGATGGCGGGGCCTAATCCGGTTAGGGGATTGGCGGTTAAAGGATTCGCAGGCGAAGGGAGCGCGGCTCCCTCGGAGCTGTCACGGAAGGCTCCGTAGGCTTCGCCGTGGTAGACGTTGGTGCCGGATTTGGTGGTGACATTCACGGCGCCAGACGAAGTCAAGTCGTTCGAAAGATCGAGGCTGGATTGCGCCAGCGAAAACTCCTGGATGGAACTGGCCGGAATGTCTTCGGTCGTGGTGCCCACGGTTTCATCGCTGACGTCGACGCCATCGACGTCGATGCGTGCGGAACGCCCGAAGCGGCTGCCGAAGGAGATCGAAGAATAACCGACTTTGGTCGGATCGAAATTGGCTCCATCCTGAATCTGGACGCCGGGTTCGAGCTGCGCAAGATCGAGGAAGTTACGGCCATTGACCGGCAAACTCTCGATCTGATTGGCCGTGAGCACGCCCTGCACTTCGGCCTGCTCGGTGTTGACCTCGACGGCGTTGCCCTGTACTTCAACGATTTGACTTTCCTGGCCGACTTGCAGCTTGGGGCTGAAGTTCGCCGTATTGTTCACCTGCACCGTGATGATTTCGCTGGTCGTGCTGAAGCCCTTGGCTGAAGCCTGCGCTCGATACTCGCCGGGCGTGAGCGAACCCGAGTTGAACGTTCCGGCGGAATTTGTGGTCAAGTTGATGACTTGTCCAGTCCCGGTGTTGGTAATCGTAACCTTTGCGGCGTTGACGACAGCTCCAGTGGGATCGGTGACGGTGCCGGTGATGCTGCCCGAGCCGACCGTGCTCTGGGCGAAGGCCATGGCCGAAAACAGCGCCATGGTGGTGATGACCGCCAGCAGGCTAAATCGGGAGCCGCGGCTGAGAGAATTGAGATTCAACATTGGTCTACCTTCCTTTGGGAGAATTCTTCACAAATGTCGTTCTTGCCGAAATGGCAGCTTGCTGGATGCTTCCTGTTGAAACGAATCACTTCGTAAGCGAAACGTGCTGACAGATCACTCGATGGACCCAAGCGCTGCGCTCGGCTTGGGGAACTCTGGCGGTTGTTGTCCAGAGCGAATCAGCGATGAAGTATAAAAACAAAGAAGTATGAACTAAAGACAGACCACACTTAAGTGTTGGGAAGAAAGAAGCAATCGGCCAGCCAAGGTTGGTCGCAGTCTTGACATTGGCAATCGTCATTTGTTTTCAGGTGTTTGTAGCGCTTTGATTGGATTCGCCCCAGCCTCAATTTCCATGTCAATACCGAATCCTGCATTTCAGATATGGAAAAATGGATGAAGTTTGGGGCTGGTGCAGCGATGGCGCGAGTGGCGCCAATGTAAGGGCATCGCTTGCCAGACCCGTCTTTTCACCGTGATTGACCGGGCCAGCCCATTGCGAGAACGCTGAGAAGTGACGAAGACAGACTTCCAGCGGGCAGCGATGAAGTGTGCGTCCTGCGTCGCTTGCCCTGCGATAGCGTGAAGGCCTTTGCTAGGGAAATTGCTGTTGCTACGAAAAACGTGTACAGCGCCCCGGAGAAGTGCGCGCATCTAGTAGACTGTTCTATTCGATTTCAGCGTAAGATTCTTGACCCTTAGACGCGGAACCGCTTCGGGGTTCCGGTTGAGGTTCTGCCCCAGGAGAGTGGCGTTTTGTTTGATTGCTCTGGCTTGCTGGCTCGTCGTTGTTTGATCGTTCGATCTCTCGTTCATCATTCTGTTGTCGGCTCTTACGGACGCCGGTTCGTGGTTCGCGCTGGTTTGGCGCTGGCTTTGGCGCTCTTCGCCGTGGCTGCAGGTAGCCTGCTGACCCTGCCGCTCTATGCGCAGGAGGACACGCTGGAAAATCCGACCACCGGTACGATTCAGGGCGCCTTGCTGGATGAAGACGGGAATGCGGTGCCCAACGCGAAAGTCTTCTACACTTCGCCCGACACGGAAACCAGAGGCGTGACGCGCTCCGGCAAAGACGGAAAGTATGTGACGGAGCCATTGCCAGCGGGAGTTTATCTGTTGCGGGTGGAAGGCCGGGACATGAAGGTGGTCGAGTCCAAGGCGACGGTGGTGGTCGGGACGGCAGTGAAGGCGGATTTCCGGTTGGAGGGGATCAGTCCGGGGCCAGCGCGGCTCGAGAATCGATTCTCGGGCGAGGTTCCCGACACGCTGCCCATCAACGGGCGGAACTATCTGGGCGGAGCGCAGATTTACACGGGCGTGCAGGTGGTGGATGGGGCGATTTTCGATCCGGGCAAGAGCGGAGTGCAATCGCTTTCAATCGACGCGTCACTCGGACGAACCACGCATTTCGACTTCGATCAAGTCGAGGCGATGGATGAGACCAAGGGAGCGGCGACGTTCAGCCTGCCGGCCGAAGCGGTGCATGAAGTGATTGTGTCGCGGGTGACGCCGGAAGTGTTTCAGTCGTTGAACGCCACGGGAGCAGTCGAGGTTACGACCCGCTCCGGCGGCGACGAATGGCACGGCAATCTGTTTGGCAATCTGCGCGATCAGGCGCTGGGCACCTCCGGGTTCGCGCCGGGGAAGACGGATTACAGCCGCCAGCAATATGGATTTGGCTTTGGCGGAGCGGTGATCAAGGAGAAAGCGTTTGTCTTCGTGGCGGGCGAACGCACCAAGCAGGATGGATTGATGCCGGCGGATTTTGGGTTTCCATGCTCGGGCAGCTACATTGCGGGATTGTGTGGAACCACCGCCTCGGATCAGACCACACTGCAGAGCGCATTCTTCCGCGAGAACATGCTGACCGCGCGGCTGGACTACAACTTCAGCGAGAACATGAAAGGGTTCGTGCGCCTGAGCTATGACAACTCGAACCAGATCGGGCCCTCGAACAGCCAGTCGAATTACCGCACGCAATTTAACGTTCCGGCGGCGGTCGTGGGACTCGATTGGAACCACGGAGACTTCGTCAACAGCGCGCGCTTCGGATACCAGAAGTTGGTCGACGCGGTGAATCCGGCGCTGCTCGATTCGGCACCGGCTCCGTTCAACATCCAGTTGGGATCCTACGCCGTGGGTCCGAGCGTCGCGGGACCGCGCCAGACGATTCAACGCGATCTGTTCGGGCGCTACGATGGCAGCACGTCCCGGACTCCCCATCAGACGGTGCGCTTCGGCGGCGCGATTCATCGCATCGTGCAGGGAGATTTCTTCGCACCGGGAAACTATGGGCCATCGGTCGGCAGCTCGAACGGAATGGATGTGATCGATGCGATCAACAGCAATCCGAGCCTGGTGCCCCTGATTTTAGGCGATCCGCGGGGAGCGGCCGACAATCCGTTGAACTATCCCGTCGGCACCATCACGATTTTCAACGGGCTGGGAAATTTCAGCGAGAACTCGGCCTTCAATCACTCGACCGGCGGCCACTTCGACACGCGCGTCGAAGGCTACGCAGGCGACACCTTCAACATACTTCCGAGCTTGAACTTGAGCTTAGGCGTGAACTATGCGCGGGATACGGGCCGCACCGACAGCGACCTGGCGCCGATTCCGTGCTCGGCGATCAATACCACGATCGTCGTGAATCCGCCGTGCACGACCGGTTTGATTCTCAATCAATTTGATTTGCCTCCGGTCAACAGCCTGATTCCGCAGCAGAATATCGGCCAGCGCATCAGCCAGCCAAATTTGAATTTTGCGCCGCAATTTGGCCTCGCTTGGGATCCCGGCCACAACGGACGGACCGTCGTGCGGCTGAGCGGAGGACTGTTTTACGACAATTTCCTCTTGCAGAACACCTATCAGGATCGCATCAACCGCTTATCGAATGGGCAATACAATCGCAGCCTGACGCTCTGCCCGACGGGATCGGTGTTGTTCCCGGACGGGTCCTTGGTGAGTTCGGTCGACGGGCTCGATATTGCTTCACAGATTTGCGGGCAGCCCATCGGAGGCACAGTTCTCAACGGCGCGAGCCAGCCCGTAGTCGTGTCGACGGCCATCCAGGATCTGCAAAAACAGTTTCAGGCGGTGCAAGCCACCACGACCGGAGCCAACATCTATTCGCTGGCGAACAGCCTGGCCAATTTTGGCGGCATGTTGTCACCCAATTTCAAGACGCCGCGGGTCTTGCATATGGCCGCTGGAATCCAGCAGCAGGTGGGCGAACGCGGCATGTTTTCCGCCGACTATGTGCGCGAAATCGGAACCCAGTTCCCTCTGGGCATCGACACCAACCACGTCGGGGCCGCGAATTATATGACCGACGGCAGCAATCCCCAGATCAATCTCAATACCTATGCGGCGGAACTGACGGCGATCAATAATACGCTGGCGTCGAATCAGCAGTCTGCGGCAAATTGCGTGCCCGCTACCTATGCGGGGGCCAGTTCGCAGGCGGCGGTGAACTGCTATTTGACCTATGTGCCGACCGCGAGCATCGCGGACTTCGCGCGCCAGGGCCTGGATTCCTCGAATGCCTTTTGCGGCCCGTTTCCATGCTCGGTTTTGGGCAAGCAGCAGGCCTCTTTCGGCGGCATCAATCCGGCGGTGGGATCGAACATTATGTATTTTGGCGGCGGGCGCTCGAAATACACCGGCCTGCACCTGGCCTACAACACAACCAGCGGCGAGAACCCGCTGCGGCGAGTGCGGCGTTTCGACGTGGCGGTCGCCTACACCGCTTCCCGGTATCGGACCAACATCGCGGAGCCGGACGGCAGCGGCGGGGATTATTCCCGGTTGAACGTGGCTGAGGACTATAACCGCCCGCACGTCAAGAACTGGGGTGATTCCGGTCTCGACCGGACGCACCAATTTACGTTTACGCCAACAGCCGAATTGTCGTATGGATTCAAGGTCTCCATGATTGCGCATGTGGCGTCTCCCCTGCCGCTCAGCGCCTACATTCCGCAGCAGGATGGCGGCGGCGTACCGGGAGAGATCTTCCGCAGCGATATTACGGGAGACGGCTCGGTGGGCGATCTTTTGCCCGCGACGATTATTGGGAGTACGGGGAGATACTCGAACAGCAACCTGACCAAGGTGATCAAATATTACGACACCAATTATGCCGGGCAGTTGACGCCTGCGGGCGCCGCCTTGGCGAATGCCGGGTTGTTCAGCCAGCTTGAGCTGCATCAGTTGGGCGCATATGCGCCGCTGATTCAGGCGCTCGCCTCCCATGCCGCGCAAGCCACGTGGCTCAAGACCATGGATCTGCGCGTGAGCCGTCCGTTTCAGGTCGCAGATCGCGTCAAGCTGGAGCCAAGTTTTTCGCTGTTCAACGTTTTCAACTGGGCGAATTTCGGCGGAGCTGGAAATCAGCTCAGCGGCGTGCTCAATGCCGCTCCCGGCAGTTCGTTGAATAACGCCAGCGGAGGAGGATTCTGCGGTACCTCCGCCGCTTTCTGCACGTCACGCCTGGACCGTGTGCTGCCGGGTTCAGGCACCTACGCCAACGGAGCTCCGCGAGAACTGGAGTTTGGCTTGCGGGTAATCTTCTAGTTTCGTGTTCCGTAAGCTCGCGATCTAAATCTTTTTGTCATCCTGAGCGAAGCGAAGGACCTATGCATTTTGTTTGCGCCACCAAACCTTCCGCTTTGTCCTGCAAATTCCGTCCAACCCGCCGATTTATTTCTCACGCTGATTACGAAGGCTCTATGTCCTTAGAAGCTCGAACTCCGATCCATCCCTTCCAACCGATGCTAAAATTGAAAGCAGCGTAACGGGTGGGCAAGGCCGCCAACGCTGGCGGATATCAGGGGGATTCATGCCACGCACCAGTGTGTGGATCGTATCGGCAGTTTTCGCGCTGGCGTTTTTCTTTTCGTTAGCGACCGCTCAGACTGCTACTCCGCCAGTCCATCGCAAGCTCCCTAAGAAGCCCTTGGCAATGCCGCTCCAGCCCTTGGGTCCGTTGTCTCCCGTTCCGATGGATCAGATTCCCGCGGCGCCTCCCGTTGTGAGCTACCAGCAGGGGATGCTCACGGTCGTGGCCGAGAATTCAACCCTGGCCGATATCTTGTCGGAAGTGCGCAAGCTGACCGGCGCTTCCATCGAGATACCGTCGAGCGCCACCGAGCGAGTGGTGACGCGGGTGGGACCAGGTCCGGTGCGCGATGTGCTCGCGAGCCTACTGAACGGCACCAGTTTCAATTATGTGATGGTAGGGTCGCACTCCGACCCGGCCGCCCTGTCGGCCCTGGTGCTGACCGCGAAATCCGCTGGTGGTCCGATTGGCGGGGGCAATGCCAGTCCTTCGGCAAGCGCTCCCGTGGCAGTGTTGAACCAACCCCCTCCGCCTGTCGCTTCGGAAGCCCCTCCGCCGGGGAGTTCGGCCGTGGCCGAAGCCGATGACAGCGATAATAGTGACAGTGACGAAGATACCCCGGTCGCTGGAAACGCCGCCGGGCAGGCGATGGGGGGGCTTGGGGCGGATCCGACGACCGATCAACTCCAGCAGATGAAGGAAAAACTCGGGCCGCCGCCGAACATACAGCCGCCTCCGTTGGCTCCTCCGACGATCCCTCCCCACCAATAAGGGAAGGACGATCAACGATTCACACTGTGAAAGCTTCGTCGCCTACCGACCGGGATTAATCCGGCGGCCGCAGTGGAACGGTGGGCGTATTGTCTGCGGGCTTGGCTGGCTGCATCTTCTTCAGGTCCGACTCCTTGGTGATCTCACACTTTGCCGGACTCTTGAATAGCGCCGGATCGGGCGGTTTCAGGCTCACATTGCTGTAATTGAGAGTGAATTTCGATCCCTTGGCGACGACGTTCACTTCAACTTTCACGGGGAACCCCTGCAGATCCTCCGCTTCCCAAAGCTTCATCTTTATGACGACCGGGCGGTCATCCCTTGGAGTGAAGGTCACGTTCTCGATCTTGCAGGAGTGGCCATCCACAGTTTCTTTGTCGGAGGTCGGCTCGCGCATCACTTTGAAATCGTAATAAGCCGAGAAGGGGTAGGTTGCGGCGTCCGGGTTCGGAAACTGATGGCAGCTACCCGAGTGAATGACTCTTGTGTTCAGTTTTTCAAGATCGACGAGACGATATTGTTCGTCAAAATCGAGGCGCATTTTCTTGCCGGAGCGGTAAATCTTCCGGTTGTGATCGTTGGCCATGCCGCCATTGAGTGTGGCGGAGAAGGATTGAAATTCCTGGAATGGATTGCGGTCCCCGTCGGCTGCGGGCTTTGCGGTTGGTTTGCTGGTGGGTTGTCCCTGCAGGCTGGTCGCAATAACTATCGAAGCCAAGGCAAGCCGGATGAAGTGGTTCATGAACACGGGTCTCCTGAGCAAGAAAAAAGCCACGCTGTCATAGTAGCAGCGTGGCTTTCGAGAATCGAAAAGTTAAATCTAGCGGTCGGTGGTCGCCTTGGCGCCAGCAACGCTCCGAATTTGATCCGGGCGGCTAACCAGAGTGCAGGTGCCTTCGTTGATGAAGTAGTTGCCTACTCCGTCCTCACCGGCATAGATCGTCCAGCCGCACTTGGTGGTGTGCTTCGTTGTCCCTGCAACCTGAAGCAGGAATTGCAGAGAAGAGTTCACGCCTTCCACGGCGAACGTGATATCCGAGAAGTCAAACGCAGCGCCAGTGTAGTAGGTATAGCCAGCCGCAGCGTGCACAAAACCGCCGCCATTCAGATTTTCCGAAGGGCCGCAGCCGGAGGGGTAGATGTGATATCCACCGAAAATGATCCCGGTGTAGCTGGCGATCGACATGCCGTCGCAATACGGGCTGAATGAAACTGTGTAGCCGGTTGTGGTGGCGTTCGCAGCCAAGCTAAACATCGCTACGAGACAGAACAGAAGCAACAGTTTTTTCATTTGGTCTTCTCCTGGAAGTTAGGGTTGTGGTTCTACAAAAACCTTAAATCAACTTCGGTAGTGAAGTTTGATTCCACGTCGGGCCCGGGGAGAAACCCGTGTCGAGGAGGATCATCGTACAGGTCTGGGTGGGTGTCAAGAGCAAAGTCGCGCTGGACCGAAATAATGCTCAAAAAAGTGCAACAAGTTGCATTAATGCTGCAAGGCGCTTGAGAGCCGTTTGGTTCGGCGCCGCCGAACGGGGCGAGCGGCAAGGCTTTTGAGAGGGAGGATAGCGGAAGCCACCCGTGAGACCAGACCGGTTCAGGCGCGGGAGGACCTCAAAGGCTGCGGAAAAACTCCGTCTCGCAACGGCTTCAGGACGAGCACGGCCGGAGTCCACGGCAACCCCGGTTTTGGCAGCCGCTGAGGGAATGCTGCCCTGCGAAAAGACCGTCTAGTGTCCTGTCCCGTAACTTCGCAGCATAGTATCGCTTTCATCCTGAGCGAAGCGAAGCACCTATGTATATTGGCTGCCTCACCGAACTTCTTGCTCTGCCCCGGAAATTGCCTCCACCACGAATTTCCGCGACACCGCGCTAAGGCTTCAATTAGAACTTCGCTTCTTCTTAGCTTTCGACCTGCCAGAACCGTTCACGGCGACGGCTTGACGAACGAGAGCCTTGAAGTCCGATTCGTCAACTTTTTCTGCTTCGTGAATGTCGATCGCCCGGCGTACGTTCCCGTCGAGACTGGAGTTGAAGAGACCGGCTGGATCCTTTAAAGACGCTCCCTTGGCGAAGGTAAGCTTCACGACATGCTTGTAGGATTCGCCCGTGCAGAGGATGCCGTCGTGCGACCAGACCGGAATGCCCCACTTCCATTCCTCGACGACTTCGGGATCGGCCTCCTGAATGAGCTTGCGCATTCGGCTGAGGGTTTTTCCGCGCCAGTCGTCGAGTTCGGCGATTCGTTTCGAGATAAGCTCCGATGCCGGCTCGCCTTGGCTTGCGCCCGTTTTTTTCATGTTTCCATCCTGGAGGTTCCAGATCTGTCCGGCCTGCGGCGATTCAAGCCGCGCGCCGGTTCTGCACGGCAAAGGGACGCGGTTCCCGGAACCGCTTGGCAGCGGCGACGGCCAGCGCAACAAACAATGCCACCACGACCAGTTGCGAGACCACAAACGGCGCTTCCTTTTGCGTCGGCGCCAGGGCTTTAAGGGTCGGCACCTTTTCAAACAGCTGCACGATCAGAACAAACACATTGAGGTATAGGGCCAGGACGGCGCTAACGGCGTAAAGGCGGCGCCAACCTCCGGCCAGTTGCTTCGAGTAGCGCGCGACAATCGCCACCGCCAGCACCACCAGCGAGATGACCCCGATTACGTCGCCCGGCGTAACTCCTTTGAACGGAAAGAAGAACCCGGTGACGCTGGTGGCAACCGTCGTGGTCAGGAACAGCGCGGTCCATCCGTCGAGCCTCCTTGCTACGAGCAGACCGTAGGCAACGACTAAACCAGAAAAGATCCCCACCAGGCTTATTGCAACATGCACGGAAGTTAAAGTGAGCATAGGGAAAACCGCAGTGCGTCTCCTTTCAAAATGCGGCAGGCCGCTTACGAACGCCGCTCGGGCTTGTCCCGACCCGAAACGGCCGCCACTACCGGGTTGGAACGATGCGACGGTAGATAAGGATGCCGGCGTTCGACGAGTGGGTGCAAAACTTCTTCTTTGCCGGCTGCCAGGGGAGTTTCACAGGTTGAGTTCGACTTCACCAATCGATCAGCGAAAAGCCTGCGCGACGAGGGCGCGACGCATCATATAAGGAGATTGCCAGGGGGCTTTGCTTTGTGCGGGTTCACGCCGTTTCTAGGTGTTGCTTCGGAAGGCCGGACCCGTCGCGCAGCCGGATCGCATTTGCGTTTTCCGGTCGCGACAATCATAATCACTAATTCGGAATAATCCTGTGCAGGTTTTGGCGGTAGCAATACTGTGAGTGCTGAATAGTGCGTTTGTTTACATTCTCTGGAGGCCTGGAAAGGCACATGAAAAGATTCGTCCCCATCGCTTTGGCTGCTCTCTTTTTTTTGCGGATCGCTTCCGCGCAGAACCTTCCTGAGATTGACCTTTTCGGAGGCTATTCCTATCTCAACTTCAATATGCCCTTGAGCACCGATACGGCCGCTCAGAAGCTGGGGTTGCAGGGTTGGGACGCTTCCGGTGCGGTGCACCTTTTTCATAATCTCGGGGCGGAAATCGACGTGAGCGGCCACAAGCTCAGCAATTGCGGCGGCACAACGGATCTGAACTGCAGCGACCTCGCTTTCATGTTTGGGCCGCGCTATAACTTTGGGGATAACTCCAAGAAAATCACGGGGTTTGTGCACGGCCTGATTGGCCGCGACAGTTCGACCCTGCCGTTGGCCGGAACCGCGAGTTCCGATTCGTCGGCCGCGTTTGCCGTCGGTGGCGCCGTCGATTACTGGTTTAGCCGCCATATCGGCGTGCAAGCGGGCCCGGCGGATTACTTCTATACCCATCATTTCAGCGTCGATGGCGTGAATGGTCAAGGCAGCTATCGCGTGGCCGGAGGAATCGTTTTCCGCATTGGCGGCGAAATACCGGAAGCGCCCGCGCCTGGTCCTGCGTCTCCAGTTCCGCCTTCCACCAAGTCCTCGCGGCGTTCTCGTGGCCAGAGTGCAACCGTCGCCTCGCAGCCGGCAGGCGTAGTCAATATTCCGGGCCGCGGGTTATCGATCAGTTCCGTTGGCGCCGTATTTGCCCCGCAGGAATTCGATGGAGCGAAAGTGGTCGAGGTCGTTCCCGGTGGAGTGGCCGAGATGGCATCCTTGAAGCCCGGCGATCTGATCAAGTCCGTCGATGGCAAGGCCGTCAGAACCCCGATGGAACTGGCGTCGGAGCTGTCCGACAAATCGGGTAAAGTTCACCTTGGCATGCAACGCGGAGATTTTCAGACCGAAACGGTGATTTTGCTGGGTGGTCACTAGATCTGCCGCAGGGCAAAAACCACGGTCGACTTGAAAAAACTGGTGCGCCCGGAGAGATTCGAACTCCCGACCTACAGCTCCGGAGGCTGCCGCTCTATCCAGACTGAGCTACGGGCGCACTGCGGTAGTGCAAGTGTACATCCTGGATGCGGCCTGCCTCAATGGCAGGTTCGATTTTTGCTGTACAGACGCGCCCGCCCCGCTTCTTTCCGATTGCTCAGCATCCCCCAACTTTCCAGAAGCGTTCGTCCTGATAATCGATGTGGAGCAGCCGGTTCCGCGGATCGTGGCGCTTGCCGCAGTTGGGGCAGGGAATAAAGCTGCGGAGGTGCATGCCGCGGCGGTCGTAATCCTCGGCCACGGCGAAGCTCACGCCGCAACTGCAGGGGATGAGCAACATGCGCAGGTTCTTGTCGGGTGCCGCTTCGTGCTTGGGCGCCGTTCGCTTCATCCGCTACCAATCCAGAATTGCCTTGACCGTAAGCATCCGCCGAGTTTTTCTTAGACGGGCGAAATCGACGGGCGAAGTCGCCCGTCCTCCCTCTCTTCTAGCTTTCTACCGTCGCCAGCGTCCCCTTCTTCTTCCGCTGGTTCGATTGCAAAACCTTCTTGCGTAGCCGCAGCGATTTCGGAGTCACCTCGACGAATTCATCCTCGGCAATAAACTCGATTGCCTGTTCAAGATTAAGGTTGCGGTACGGCACCAGCCGGATCGCTATGTCGGAAGTCGAAGCCCGCATGTTGGTCAACTTCTTTTCGCGCACAATATTCACATCCAGATCCGCGTCCTTCGCATTTTCGCCGATGACCATGCCTTCGTAGACCTCGATCCCCGGTCCGACGAAGAGTATGCCGCGCTCCTGCAGATTGTAGAGAGCATGCGAAGTCGTAAGCCCCGGCCGGTCGGCGATCAGCGCGCCCGTCGGACGATGCGGAATATCTCCCTGCCACTCGATGTATCCGGCGAAGAGCGCATTCATCACGATTGTGCCCCGCGTGTCCGTCAGCAGCGTGCTGCGCAGTCCGATCAGGCCGCGGCTGGGCACGCGGAACTCAACCCGCACGCGTCCATATCCGTGATTGTGCATGTTGGCGACTTCGCCTTTGCGCGAGCCAACGTGTTCCATCACCACGCCCACGAATTCCTCGGGAATATCGACGGTGAGGTGCTCGACCGGTTCCATCAGTTTGCCGTCGATGTGCTTCGTAACAATCTCGGGCTTGCCCACCATTAACTCGTAGCCTTCACGTCGCATCATCTCAATCAGAATGGAAAGCTGCAGCTCCCCGCGTCCCAGAACCTTGAACGAATCGGTGCTCCCCGTTTCTTCCATGCGCAGCGAGACGTTCGTGAGCAGTTCTTTGTCGAGTCGCTCGCGGAGGTTGCGCGAGGTGACGTAATTGCCTTCGCGTCCGCAAAAAGGAGACGTGTTGATGGTGAACAGCATCGCAATCGTCGGTTCGTCGATCACAATGGGTGGGAGCGGCGCGGGATCGACCGCGCTGGTGATGGTCTCGCCGATCGTGATGCCTTCAACGCCTGCGACGGCAATGATGTCGCCGAGCGAAGTCTCGGTAATGTCAGTACGCTTGAGGCCGGAGAAGCTGAACAGCTTGGTAATTTTCGTTTTATGAAACGACCCGTCGCGCTTGGCAATGGCGACGTCTTCCCCGGTCTTCATCGTTCCCGAAAAAACGCGGGCAATGGCCAGGCGGCCGAGGTAATCGCTGTAATCGAGATTCGCGACCAGGATCTGAAGTGGCCCATCCTTGTCTCCCTGCGGCGCAGGTATCGTATCGACAATCGCTTCAAACAGCGGACGCAAATCTTCGCCATGCGCTCCTTGATGCGTGGCAGCGGTGCCTGTCTTCGCGTTGGTGTAGAGAACCGGAAAGTCGAGTTGCTCTTCCTTGGCGTCGAGATCGATAAAAAGGTCGTAAACCTCGTTCAGCACTTCCTGTGGCCGAGCATCCGGACGGTCGATCTTGTTAATGACCAGAATCGGCTTCAGATTGGCTTCGAGAGCCTTGCTCAAGACGTAGCGCGTCTGCGGCAGCGGGCCCTCGCTGGCATCGACCAGCAGCATGACGCCATCCACCATCTTGAGCGCGCGCTCCACTTCGCCGCCAAAATCGGAGTGGCCCGGCGTGTCCACGATATTGATCTTCACTCCCGCATAAAACACAGCCGTGTTCTTGGCAAGGATGGTGATGCCGCGCTCGCGTTCCAGATCATTCGAGTCCATGACGCGCTCGGCGACCGTCTCGTTGTCGCGGAAAGTGCCGCTTTGGCGTAGCATGGCGTCCACCAGCGTGGTCTTGCCGTGATCCACGTGGGCAATAATGGCGATGTTGCGAATACTTGGGTTCAGATTGAAACTCCTCAGGACCGCAGATTGGGGCTTGGTACTACTTTACTATGCCGGATGGTTTTGGCGTTCAAGGCTGACGCTTATAACTTGCCATCCCGTTGTATCGTGTCGTCATCTCCTTTTATAGTTTTGTCATCCCGAATGTTTTAAATCCCGATCTAACTCATTGACCTCGCCGATGAGTTTTCGAGCGCGTAACCGCCGCCTTGGCGATCCACGATGTCGGGATAACGGAGAGGAGGATGCACAGTCCGCCTGCGGCCAGAAGCGCAGACGCCTCGATCCGAAAAAGGCTGGAGTGGTGCTCTACGGCATGCAGGTTGCCCTGTCCAACCTGGATCGTCTGAGCAAGGAGAACACTGAGCGCCAAACCCAGCAATCCTCCTCCTCCGTCGCCGCGCCACCAGCGGACATTCCGACCGCCCCTGACGTTTCCGACTCGACCCCGTCAGGGAAACCCGACCGCCTGCCGCCCGGCACGATTCAGGCCTCTGCCCAGCCGCGCCGGCGCGCCGATCGCATGAAAGTCGTTTGAATCGGGCGTTGGTGCGGCTGAGAACCCGCGAGAAACAGGCTGCGAAAATTGACCGCCTCAAAGCGTCGAGGAGCGCCGTGGACAACGAGACGATAGACTAAGAAGTCACTCCCGTGCCATGACTCGAAACCATCGCTCGCCCCTCTCTCATTTCTTCTTACTGCTTGGAACTGTCATTTTCGTCTCGTGCCTCCTCGGTCACGCACAGCAGCCGCAGAAAACGGCCAGTCCTCTTCCCGATGCTCCCACCGCGAGTGAAGCCAGACCCAAGGGCTTCTTCGCGAGGTGGCGGAATTTCTATCGCCAGGATTGGTCGCCGCCAGCCGCTTCCTCGGATGCTGCGTCGCCAGCGCGCCGCGGACTGCCTTCGCCGCTCGATTCGCCGCCGTTTCCGAACTCCGACTGGTCGTACGGCGGAGCGCCCGTCATCGGAGAGCCCGACAGCAACAGCTATCCGCTGATGACGGCCATCAACGGTGCTAAAAGCCGCACCAAGCTTTATGGATGGGTCGAGCCCACGCTCAACTTCAGCACGTCGAAGAACAGCAACTCGCCCGAGGCGAACGATGACTATTCCAACCGCTTCGAACTGAATCAAGTTGTGCTCTACGCCGAGCGCTTGCCCGATTCAGTGCAGCAGGATCACGTCGACTGGGGTTATCACCTCACCGCCCTCTATGGCACGGACTATCACTACACCACCGGCAAAGGCTATCTGAGCGGGCAGTTGCTGAACGATCATCACCAATACGGTTTCGATCCAACGCTCGAATATGTTGACGTCTACATTCCGCAGGTCGCGCAGGGAATGAATCTGCGGCTGGGACGTTACATTTCCGTTCCGGGCATCGAGGCGCAACTGGCGCCGAACAACTACGTCTTCAGCCATTCGCTGCTGTATGCGATCGACCCATTTACCGACACCGGACTCATGGCAACGGTAAAGCTCAATGACCAATGGCTGGTGCAACTCGGAATATCTGATGGACACGACGTTGCTCTGTGGACGCCGGACGCGAGGCCTTCGGGAACGGCCTGTGTCAGCTATACGACGAAGTCGGTGAACGACAATCTCTACGTTTGCGCCAACGGAATTAATAACGCGAAATACGCCTACAACAATCTGCAGCAGTACGACGCGACGTGGTATCACAAGTTCTCGAAGACCGTGCACATGGCGACCGAAACCTGGTACATGTACGAGCTTGACGTGCCCGCGCTCGGAGGTAAGATTCAGCCGGAGACGGGAGCGAATGCGGCATATTGCTATCCGGGAGAACAGCGTTGCACCGCTCCCGAATATGCTGTGGTGAACTTCTTGCAGAAGGAAGTTTCCGCGCACAACTTTCTGTCATTCCGCAGCGACTTTCTCGACGACAAAAAGGGACAGCGTACTGGGTACGCGACGAAATATTCAGAAAACACGATCACGTGGTGCCATTGGTGGGGAACGACGGTGCAGTTGCGTCCGGAATTGCGTTTCGAACGCGCGTGGGATCAGAAGGCGTATGACAACGGTCGTCGGCAAAACCAGCTGACGGCAGCGAGCGATTTGATTTTTCATTTTTAAGTTTTGGTTCCGCGGCCTTCTCTGGAGACGGGCGTGCCTCTGGACGGTGCATTGGCGGGGAGCGTTCGTACCGCTTGTGGTGCGGCCCCGCGATATCGGGTACGGGAAAATGTTGGGAGCAACTTGCGTAGAGGCATCGCTGGGTAGTTCAGAAGGATAAAAAGCCGGAAATCTGAGGCAGTCGCAAAAGAAACACGCAGAATAAAAACCTACCGACTGCCGGACGTCTCGACTAACTCCGCACCGACTTCCGGACTTATTTCCGCCCGTGTTCGCAGTCGATACCAGAACACGATCGCGATCAGCGAGAACAAAAAGATGATGGTCGAGATCGCGTTGATCTCTGGCGTGATGCCGCGGCGCAGCCGTCCCCAGATTTCCAGCGGAAGCGTGTTGTCGCGGCCGATCAGGAAGAAGCTGACGGCGATCTCGTCCATCGAAAGGGTAAAGATCAGGAGCGCCGCTCCGATGATAGACAGCTTCAGGTTGGGAACTGTAATCCGCCAGAAGGTTTGCCAGTACGTCGCGCCTAAGTCCAGCGAAGCTTCTTCTTGGGCGCGATTCAGTTTCTGCAGTCCAGCGAAGACTTCGGTCGTCGCTACGGAGATGAGTGCGGTGCCGTGTCCCAGGATGATCGTTAGAAGACTTAGCTTCACTTCGGCCACGCGGAAGAGCATGAGCAGCGAGAGTCCCGTGATGATACCTGGAAGGATCAGCGGCAATAAGACTAAGCGGCGAAAGAGAGCTTTGCCGGGAAATTGTGCACGATCGAGGGCGAGCGCGGCGGGAATTCCGAAGACTAAGGCGATCAGCATCGCCGCGGCCGCCACAATCAGGCTGTTCAGGACGGAATCCCAGATCGGACCGTCGTTGAATAGGATGCGATACCAGTTGAGAGTAAGGTCGCGCGGCGGAAACCCGCCAACGCCTTGCCCATTGAAGGAATAGAGGATGAGGATCGCGACAGGTAGATAGAGGAAAGCGAAGACGGCGAGGGCGTGGACCTTCAGCCACCGAGGGATTTTCACCTCTGCCATCTGACCTCTCACCTCTGACCTCATGAAAAGCTCCATTTCTTCTCGAGGCGTTCCGAGAAGAAAATCAGCGCCAGCACTAGCGCCAGCATGCACAGCGAAATCGCGGCGCCCAGAGGCCAGTTGTAGGCGGCTCCGAAGAGGCTGACTACTATGTTGGAGATCATGATGCCGCTGGGACCGCCAAGTAAAAGAGGAGCGAGGAAATCTCCTAGACTGAGCACGAAGGCGAAAGTTGCTCCCGCTAAAACGCCGGGAATGGAGAGCGGGAAGATCACTCGCCAGAAAGTCTGCTGAGCAGTCGCTCCTAAGTCGTGTGAGGCCTCGACTAAGTTGCGCGGAATGTGTTCTAGGGCTGCGTAGATTGGAAGAAAAGTGAACGGCGTATAGATATGTGTCAGAGTGAGCACGACGGCGAACGGGCTGTAGAGCAGGAAGTCCAGTGGATGTTTGGTCAGATGAACATATTGCAGAAGCATGTTGAGAACGCCATCGGTGCCGAGGATCGTTTTCCACGCGTAGGCGCGAACCAAATAACTCACCCAGAGCGGGATGATTACTAATTGATAGTAGAGATCTTTGCGTCCGCCAGCGTGGAAGGAGAGGAAGTAAGCCAAAGGGTAGCCCAGCAGCATCGAGAAGAACATGACGCGGGCGGCGATCCACATGGAGCGAAGCAGCGTTTGCCAGTAGACAGGCTTGGTCAGCAGTTCGTGGTAGTTCGAGAGATTCCAGGAATGAACGATGGCGCCCGCTTCGCTGACCGACCAGAAGCTGTAACAGAACATCAGCAGATAAGGAACGAGCAGGAAGACCGCGACCCATAGCAGAGGCGGAACGGTGATCACGGCGCGGTAGGCGCGGGAGAACATCAGGATTGCTCCTGTGGATTGGAGCCGAGGCTGGTTGCGCGGACGGGAATCGCATCGGCGGGATCGAATTCGAATTGCAGCGGTGCCTGGGAGTGAGGCAGATCGCGGCTGGCGGTGCGGACCGTGAGGATCAATCCACCCTCACATTCGACGCGGAGAAGGTCGGTGGCTCCGTGGAAAGCCTGATCGCGAAGCTTCGCTGAGAAGCGAGCCGTGGCGTGGGTTGGCGGCGCAGCGGCTGCTTGTCGAATGCACTCAGGACGCAGCGAGAAAAGAGTCGCTCCCTCCGGCAGGGAAGTGGGCCATTGCAGGACGCCACAAGTCGCAATGCCGCGGCTCACGTTGGAGTGGAGCAGATTCGTGTGTCCGATGAATTGCGCGGTGTAGGACGTCGCGGGCCGGTTGTAGATTTCGCGCGGACTGGCGACTTGCTCGAGTTCTCCCGAGCGCAGCAGCGCGATGCGGTCGGACATCACCATGGCTTCTTCCTGGTCGTGCGTGACGAAGATGAACGTGATGCCGACTTCGCGCTGCAAAGCTTTGAGTTCGACCTGCATCTGGCGGCGGAGATTGGCGTCGAGGGCGGAGAGAGGCTCATCCAGGAGGAGTAGGCGCGGACGATTCACGAGAGCGCGGGCTAGCGCGATTCGTTGCTGTTGTCCGCCGCTGATCTTTGAGGGCTTGGATTTGGCATAGGCGGACATTTTGACCTTGGCTAGCGCTTCGGCCACGCGCATTTGAATTTCGGCCGCGGGACGCTTGGCAATTTGCAATCCGTAGCCAACGTTTTGCTCGACGGTCATGTGCGGGAAAAGCGCGTAATGCTGGAAGACGGTGTTGACGCGGCGGCGATAGGGAGGCTGGGTATCGAGGCGTTCGCCCGACATCCAGACTTCCCCGGAAGTGGATTGTTCGAAGCCGGCGAGAATGCGGAGCAACGTGGTTTTGCCGGAGCCGCTTTCGCCCAGGATGGTGAGGAATTCGCCTTCCGCGATTGCGAGAGAGATGTCGCGCAGGACGATGTTCTTGCCGAAATGCTTGGCTACCGAGCGGATGGACAGCAGAGTGGGAGAGAGAGTCGGGCTGATCGCGTCGGCGGGTTCCGTTTTCGTGGCCATGGTTATCGTTGTGGCGCTTTTACTTTCCGCGGGCGAGTTGCCGCGACCACACTTAACTCTGTCACACTGACTCTGCCATCTGGACTATTGCGTGGCTTTCACTTCGTTCCAGATTTCGTTGTACTTCGCGCGGCGCGGAACATTTTGCCAGAAATAGAGACGCTTCTGGTAATTGTCCACGTCGTCGAGGTGCAGACTCTTGACCTGGTCGGGCGTCATGGATTGCGCAGCCTCAGGATTGGCCGGAGTGTAGCCGGTCACGTCGGTGACCTTTTTCTGCGTCTGCGCCTCGATCATGAACTCAAGGAACTTATAGGCTAGGTCTTTGTTTTCGCTGCCCGCGGTGATCATCAGGTGGTCGATCCAGCCGGTAGTGTTCTCCTGGGGAATGGTCTCGCCCACCGGGAAATTAGCTTTGCGCAACTGGTTGGTCATCAGCGGCCAGCCCATGGCAATGACCACTTCATGGTTCTGGAATAAGTTAGTAAGTTCGCCGCCAGTAGACCACATTTTCCGGATGTTCGGTTTTAACTCGATCAGCTTCTTCTTGACTTTATCGAGTTCGTCATCGCTCAAGTTATAAAGATGACCAGGATCGGGCTTGTCGTAGCCCAGCACCTGCGCCGCCATGTAAACGGTGGAGAGATCGTCCCACACCGAGATTTTGCCTTTAAGCTTGGGGTCCCACATTGCATTCCAACTCGCGGGAGGCTGAGGGAAGGCGGTCGTGTCGTAGATCATCGGGTCGGGACCCCACATGAAGGGAACGCCATAAATGTCGCCCTTGACGCGGACGAGCGCTAACGTTGTGAGTTGCGGCGAGAGCTGGTTGTAGCTGGGCAGTTTGCCGAGGTCGAGCGGCGCAGCCAAGCCCGAAGTGGAGATCATGGTGGCCACATCGCTGGAAGGAGAAATCACATCATAGTTGCCGGCACTGCCGCCGCGCAGTTTAGCGACGAGTTCGTCGCTCGAACCCATGTAAGAAGCGGATACCTTGCAATGGTTCTGGGCTTCGAACGCCTTGACATAAGAAGGATCGGCATAGCCTTCCCACACGAGGAGGTTCAAGGTTGGAGTCTTTTTCGCGCAGGATCCGCAGGACAGGATAAGCAGCATGGCGAAGAGCGCGAGCGTCACTTTGCGAGACATCGTCTTATGAAACATGATTGTTTCTGCCTCCCGATCGAAAACAGAAGTGCTCTTCAATCGTCACAGTCCGCAGTTTCCTCAGAAAGTCGGCGGTGTGTTCACCCACAACAGCCAGGCTTCGGTGCGGCCGGGATTTTTCCAGCGATGCGGAGTGGCGCTTTCAAAATAAAAGCTGTCCCCGCGCCTGAGATGGTACTCCTCACCGGCGAGGGAGATCTTGAGTTCTCCCCGCAAAACAAAGAGAAACTCCTCGCCTTCGTGAGCGTAGGGCTCACCGCTGCCGGCCTGGGGAGCAACGCGGAACAAGTGCGGCTCCATGACCTTATTGCCCCAGGCGAGCAGTTCCATGCGAACGCCAGGACCTGCTTCGAGCACCTTGCGCTTGGTCGGACGCACCAATCGGGTATTCAATTCCGTCGCATCGAAAAAATCAAGGATGTTGGTGCGGTAGTAGCGTGCTAGCCTGCGGAGTGTGCCGACCGAGGCGCTCATCTGAGAACGTTCGAGGGCGCTGAGAAAACCGACAGAGATTCCGGCGGCAGCGGCGACTTGAGCGAGACTGCGGCCGCGCTGGGTGCGCAAGCTGCGCAGTTTTTGTCCGACGGCAGGAGTGCGGTTGGCAGCCGCGGGAGCGATCGCGCCCTCCTGCTTCAGTGCTTGCACGATAGCGGGGGCGTTCAGTCCGCGGACTTTGCGCAGGTAACGGGCTTTTTTGAGCAAACGCACGTCATCGCCGCTGTAGAGGCGATAGCCGCTCTGGGTGCGGCGGGGACGCGACAGACCCAGGGCTTCCCAGCTGCGAATCGCCGACGGAGAGATTCCGACCATGCGGGCCACGTCACCGATTTTGAGATAAACTTGCGCGCCGCTCGACATGAGTTCAGAATGTGGCTGTTGGTTGCGCCGCGAAAACACTTTTCCGCTTGACAGAAAGCGGCAGAGTCACTAACCTTGCGCGATTATAGCAAGGTTTGCATTTCACGCAAGTTGAATCGGATCTAACAAATTTGCCCCCTGAGATCTGGAGGATCTGCATGCCGTCTTCGAAGATATCCCCGAAGTCCTGCTGGTTCATGTTGTGCGGGTTGGCGCTGAGCTTGTGCGTTCTTTGTTCTTCACTCGCGTTGGCGCAGAGCACAGGCGGACGCATAGTAGGGCGCGCGTCAGACCCGAGCGGAGCGGTGCTGTCGGGCGTCAAAGTAACCGCCACGAATGAGGCGACCGGAGCGAGCCACGAGGCAACGACGAACGACAGCGGCGAGTACGTCATGGTTTCCGTTCCGCCGGCGACATACACGATTCAATACGAATTGGCGGGTTTCAAGAAGAACGTCCAGAAGGGAATCATCGTCGATGTCAACCAGGTGGTGACGCTGAATTCCACGCTGCAGATTGGCGGCTCTCAGGAAGTTGTGGAGGTCACATCGGAAGCGGCGCAGGTTGATACCACGAGCACGCAACTGGGAGCGGTGATCAACGACCGGTCGGTGAACGAGTTGCCGCTGAACAGCCGCGACACCTATCAGTTCCTGCAGTTGCAGCCCGGAGTGCAGGCACAATTGGGAAACGGTAACGGGAGTCTTTTTTATGGGTCCCAGGATACCGGTTCGGTATCGGTGAATGGCGGGCGCACGCGCTCGAACAATTTCAGCGTGAACGGGGGAGACGCCAACGACCAGTTCGTGAATTCGCCCACGGTGCAGCCGAGTCCCGATAGCGTGGAAGAGTTTCGTGTGATTACGAACACGTTTGACGCCGAATATGGCAGAAACTCAGGTTCGGTGGTGAACGTGATCACCAAGTCGGGCACCAACGATTTGCACGGCGATATCTTCGAGTATTTTCGCAACACAGTATTGGATGCGCGCAATTACTTCGATATCCATCGGCCGCAGTGGAATCAAAACCAGTTTGGCGGAACTCTCGGCGGTCCAATCGTCAAGGATCGAACCTTCTTCTTTGTGTCGTATGAAGGCCGCCGAATACGCGAGGGCCTGACCGGACAATCCGTGAACGTGCCGACTGGAGCGCCGTCCCTGACAGCGCCCACCGGAGAATTTGCCGGCGATTTTTCGGACCAAGGAGCATTTTCGGGAAGTATATCGAGTCCGTTTGTCGCTCAAGTACTGGATGGCCGCCCCGGATGCGATGCCGCTCTCGGCTACACGGTGGCGAGCCTTGGCCCCAACCCCGCTTGGGGTGGGCCAGGAGGTGTTTTTCCGAACAACGTCATACCCGCGCCTTGCCAGGATCCGGCGGCTGCCAGTCTCTTACAGCAGTTCGTTCCAGCGGCGAACGTGGGAGTGGGCCAGAACGTTTCGGTCCCGGTAAGTACCGATAATTCGGATCAGTTCACTGTGCGCTTGGATCATAAGATCAACGACCGCCAGAATTTCAGCGCGTACTATTACTTCAACGACGGGCGGCAGTTGCAGCCTTATGACCAGTTCGAGGCGGCGGGTGCGAATGTTCCGGGCTTCGGCAACTTCAATAACAGCCGGTTCCAGCAATGGAACCTGAACCACACCTGGACGGTCAGCAATTCCGTGGTCAATGAAGCGCGCTTCACCTATATGCGTGAGGGTCAGCTTGGCTTTCTGAAGCCGCAAAACACTGGTGCTGTCACGGATTCCTGTGTGAACGCGCCGGCTAATTGTTTTACGGGAACATCGGACTCCAGCGCCATTACTTCACAATATGGGACCAGCGCACAACTGGGGATCACGCCGGGTTTGCCAGCGAATCTCACGGGAGTTCCGTACGTCAACATCAGCGGTGGCGCCACGTTTGGGAATAACTTCGAGGGGACACTCCCGCAGATTGGCAATAGCTTTCAGTGGTCGGATAACTTGACCTGGGTGAAGGGTAACCATACTTATAAGTTCGGCATCGACCTGCGCCGGGCGCGGTTTGATCAGTATTACTACTTCGATGTGAATGGTGAATTCACATTCAATAATTCTGGTTCGAATGCCATTGTGCCTGGAGATGGCGACAACTACGCTGAGTTTCTGCTGGGGTTGACGGATACGTACACACAGGGATCGGGGCAGCGAGAAGACATTCGAGGCACTTCGGTTTATCCGTTTGCCCAAGATAGCTGGAAGATCAAACCCAATCTGACTCTCAACTATGGACTGCGGTGGGAACTTGATACTCCGCTAACGGACATCAGTGGGCACGTGGAGACGTTCCGGCCGGGACAGAATTCCACCGTTCATCCCTGCACCATCTCGACGAGCGCTTCGTACTGGGCGGGCTTGGGCGTGTCGAATCCGACCTGCGAAAACACCGGAGCCGACCCGGTTGGGCTGGTCGTACCCGGTGATAAGGGAGTCCCCGCCGGTCTCACAACAACGTACTACAAAGCGATTGCGCCACGCATAGGGTTGGCCTACAGTCCTGACTTCGGCGATGGCTTCCTGGGAAAGCTGTTTGGCAAGAACGGCACGACCAGTATTCGCGCTGGATGGGGCTTGTTCTACAACCCGATTGAAGAACTGGTCCTGGCGCAGTTTGGGGCGGAGCCTCCCTTTGGCGGCAGTTCATCGCTCTTCGATACGTTTTTTAACACTCCCTTTGTTTATCAAGGAGGAGGAACGCAGGCGCCGAATCCGTTCAACGGCATCATTACGCCGGCGGCGGGCCAGCCTGTCGATTACTCCTTCTTCCGCCCAATTCTTCTCTACGGCGAATTTCAGCCGCACCTGCGCACGCAATATACGTCGCAATACAATCTGACGATTCAGCGGCAGCTTACGAGAGATACGATGGTGCAGTTGGGATATGTGGGATCGGAGGGACATCGTTTGCTCGCGTCGCACGACATCAACCCATCGAGTCCGCAGACATGCCTGGACATGGCCACGCTCTACAACATGAATCCCAACAACGTGACGTCATTTGGAAGCCCGCTGCAGTGCGGTCCATTTCTGCAAGACACGCAGTGGAGCGTGACGGTTCCATCCGGTTTTCAATTTCACATGCCGAACGGGCAAGTGGTCGCCGGATCGGGACAGAACTTGCAGTTCGTGGGTCTGCGTCCTTACTCTTCGCCAACTTGCAATCCAACAACCGGGGCGGGATGTCCGATCGACGGGATTCCGGTGTTTAGCGATATTTTCGCCGAAGACACAATTGCGGCCTCAGCGTACAACGCATTCGAGGCGATGGTCGAAAAGCGTTTTTCCCACGGCTTGCAATTCCAGGCTTCCTACACCTTGAGTAAATCCCTCGACGAGGGGTCTACCTTTGAAGAGACCCTGAACCCGTTCAACCCGAAAGCCAGTCGTGGGCTGTCATTGTTCAATTCGAAGCAGCGCTTTGTGATCAGCTACGACTGGGAGTTGCCGATTCGCAAGCGCACGGGCGTGATGGGCGGTATCGTCAATGATTGGGCCGTTTCGGGCATTACTCAATTTCAGTCCGGATTTCCCATTCGCTTGGATACAGAAGACGATACGGAGTTGATCGCTAGCGTCTTCTTTCTAGGCACGGAAGCGCCGAGTCTGGTCGCGCCCTTCCAGAAGTTGAATCCACGAAAGACGCTAACCAATACCGGGCTTGGTGTTTCCGCGCCGGGGTACTACTTCGACCCCGGTGATTTCGCGACCGCTGCCACCAATCCTCTTGGAGCAACGGTACCGGCGCTAGGCCAGTTCAACAATGGAACACCACGAAGTCTCTGCTGCGGCCCTGGACTCCAGGACTGGGATTTCTCGGTCCACAAGAAAATCACTTTGAGCGAGAACAAATATTTCCAATTCCGCGCGGAGATTTTCAACATTTTCAACCACACCAACTTCTATAACCCAGACGGGCACTTCTCTGACGGCCCGACCGAGTTCGGTAGGGTCACGGAGGCGCAAGATCCGCGCCTGGTGCAGTTTGCTTTAAAATTGTATTTCTAGCCCAAAACCTGGGCGGCCGCGGCCGTCCAGGTCTAATCTAATGGCCTTTCCGGCCTGAGTCTTATTGGAGATCACCGATGTACCCCGCATTGCAAAAAGAGCTCGAGACCTTCGAGCGCCGCACTCCGAAGTCCGCCGAAGCGCATAAAAAAAACCTGAAACGTCTGCCTCTGGGCGTCGCCAGTAACTATCGAGCTTACGATCCTTACCCGATCTTTGTTTCGGAAGCTTCGGGCAGTAAGTTCCGCGATCTCGACGGCAACGAATATTTGGACCACAACTTGTGTTTTGGCACCCTGATGGCCGGACATTCGCATCCGGCGGTGATCAAGGCGGTGGAGGGGCGCCTGCACAAGGGTACCGCTTACGGCATGCCGCATAACATGGAATGGGAATTGGCGGAAGAAATCTGCACGCGTTTTCCGGTGGAGATGTGCCGCTTTGGCAATAGCGGCACGGAAGCTACTATGCACACAATTCGTCTGGCGCGCGCGGCTACTGGGCGAGACAAGATCATCAAGTTCGAAGGTGGCTACCATGGACTGCACGATGCGGCGCTGGTGAGTGTGAAGCCGCATCCGCCGGGCGACGATTTTGGCGACATCAAAAATCCGAAACCGGTCTCGGGTGGGGCGGGCGTGCCCAAGGCAAGCCTTGCGAATGTGCCGATCGCCACGTTCAATGACCTGGAAACGGTGGAGCGAAGGTTCCGCGAAAACCCCAACCAGATCGCGGCGGTGATTCTTGAGCCGATCATGATGAACGTGGGCCTGTGTATGCCGCAGAAGGGCTTTCTGGAAGGCCTGCGAACGCTTTGCGATCAGCACGGGGCGCTGTTGATTTTCGACGAGGTGAAGACCGGCGCGAAACTCTGCTGGGGCGGCGCTTCGGAATACTTCGGCGTTACTCCCGACATGATTTGTCTGGCGAAGTCGATTGGCGGCGGGTTTCCGCTCGCTGCTTTCGGTACCCACAAGCGAGTGATGAGCTTGATTTCGGACCACAAGGTATTTCACGGCGGAACTTACAACACCAATCCGATATCTATGGCGGCTGGCATCGCGACTTTTCGTGAAGTACTTACCCGCGAGAACTATGCCAACATCGAGAAGCTCAGTAATAAGCTGGTCGATGGCTACAAAAAGATCATCGCGAAAGCAGGATTACAAGGTTACATAGCGAGCGCGGGCGCAAACGGCGCCCTCATGCTTTACCCGCAGGAAATCTATAACTACCGTGATTGGCTGGCAATTGACGTCGATCTGTGGCGGCATTACTGGTTCGGTATGGTGAATCGCGGAGTGATGTGCCAGCCTTACTGGTGGGATGAGCAGTGGACGATCTCGGTTCAACATACTGATGCCGACATCGAGAAGCACCTCGCGGCGTTTTCCGATATCGCTTCGTCACTGGCAGCCGCGCAGCATGAGCGGTTGGGAGCGGTGGCGGCGCACTAAGTCAGACTGAGCCATCCTGTTTATCGGGCGATTGGCCCAAATGAAGTCAATCGTCCAATGGCTCGGTACTTCATCATGTCAACCAACGACCCCAATCAGCCGCACTTGAAGCGCGTCCTCGGACGCTTTGACTTGGTGTTGCTGTTTGTCGTGGCTGTCTTCAATCTGAACGTTGTGCCCAGCATCGCCGCCAACGGAGGCGTTACCGTCTGGTTGTGGCTGATTTCACTGGTGCTGTTTTTCTGGCCGCAGGGGATCGCCGTAATTGAGCTTGCTCATCGTTATCCGGGTGAGGGCGGAGTGTATTTGTGGGCGAAGGAAGTGTTTGGCGACTTCCATGGGTTTCTGTCCGGATGGTGTTACTGGACGAATAACATGCTATATGTGCCCACGGTCATGCTCTACTTTGTGGGAGTTACTGTTTTTGCCATGGGGCCCGGGCACGCTGGGCTTGCCGATAACAAAGAGTTCGCAATGGGTGCTTCATTGGGGTTGCTCGTGTTGCTCACGGTTCTTAACATCGTCGGGCTAGGAGTCGGAAAGTGGCTGAATAATCTTGGCGCCATCGGAACGTTCATAGCGGCAGCAGTCCTGATCGGCTTGGGTGTCACGGTTCTATCGCGTTTTGGCACAACTGTGACCGCCGCCGATTTTCGGATTCCTCCCGACCCGCGGTTTGTGCTGAATTCGTTCGGCGTGATCTGTTTTGGTCTGGTGGGACTGGAACTGGCCTCGGTGATGGGCGACGAGATTCGAGAGCCGCAGAGGACGCTTCCAGGCGCGGTGGCATGGGGCGGAGTGATTTCGGGATTGCTTTACATCGGTGCGACGCTGACATTGCTGGTCGCGATTGGCAAGAACGACATCAGCGTGCTGCAAGGCATCGTGCAAGCGGTCAGTCACATGGCGGCAAGAGTTGGTGTGGCTTGGATTGTCACGCCGTTCGCGCTCATGCTGAGTCTTTCGATCGCCGGCATCGGATCGGCGTGGATGGGCGGCTCGGCGCGCATTCCTTTTGTTGCAGGTCTTGACTCCTATATGCCGTCATGGCTCGGCAAGGTGCATCCGAAGTACGCGACGCCGTATGCGGCATTGATTGTGCAGGCGATCGTATCGCTGGTATTGATCGTCATTAATTTCTACTCCTCAGGCGGCGTGCAGGAGGCTTTTCAGACGATGCTGTCGCTTGCGGTGGTGCTGCAACTGGTGCCGTTTTTGTATGTATTCGCGGCCCTGTTGAAGTTTGCTTGGGGCGGTGAGATGGCAGGAGCGCGTTATAACCGCGCAACCTTGATTGCTTCTGGATTCTGCGGCTTCGTGACAACTGCGCTTGGAATCGCATTGGCCTTTTTTCCCGCCAAGCAGATTACATCGGTTTGGCGGTACGAAGCGAAAATGTTCGGGTTCACATTCTTTTTTCTTGCCTTGGCTGCCTTTTTCTTTTTCGGTTATGGACGGTTGAAAGAGCCGCAGCCCGTCGTCGTGAAATAGAGCGATTTGTGGAGGACTTATGCCTGGCGGGATCACAACTGACGTGAAAATATATTCGATGCTGATCAATGGGGAGTGGGTCGCGAGTAAGTCAGCGAAGACGTTTCCAGTGTATGACCCTTCCACCGAAGAAGTGATCGCGCAGGTGCCGGACGGAAACGCAGAAGACGTGAATCGCGCGGTTGCGGCCGCCAAAGCTGCGTTTGAAGACGGCCCCTGGGCGACGACCATGGCGCAGGAGCGTGGGCGGATTCTTTTTCGGTTGGCCGAGAAAGTTCGGCAAAACCTTTCGATGTTGGCAGAACTCGAATGCCGTAACTCGGGCAAGCCGATTGTTGAGGCGGAGTACGACATTAATGATGTCGCTACGTGCTTTGAGTACTATGGCGGCTTGGCGACCAAGGTTGTCGGCTACGTGAATCCTGTTCCTGACAACGCGATGAGTTTGTCGCTCAAGGAGCCGATGGGCATCGCGGGACAGATCATCCCCTGGAATTACCCGTTGATGATGGCGGCGTGGAAACTGGCACCGGCGTTGGCGGCAGGTTGCACTTGCGTCCTCAAGCCGGCCGAGCAAACGCCGCTCACCGTGCTGGAGCTTGCCCGTTGGTTCGACGAGGTGGGCCTGCCCAAGGGAGTGGTGAACGTGATCACCGGTTTCGGCGAGAGTTGCGGATCGCCGCTGGTGAAGCATGCCGATGTGAACAAGATTGCCTTCACCGGATCGGCCGCGGTGGGAAAGATCATCGTGAAAGAAGCCGCCGACACAGTGAAGAGGGTGACGCTCGAACTCGGCGGCAAGTCCCCGAACATCTTTTTCGCCGATGCGGATTTTGAGGCAGCGATTGATGGAGCGCTATTTGGCGTTTTCATTAATCAGGGAGAGGTGTGCTCGGCCGGCAGTCGCATCCTGGTGCAGAAATCGATCTACAACAAATTTGTAGAGGCCATGGCCGAGAAGGCGAAGAAGATTAAGATCGGTCCGCCGCTCGAACGCGACACTAAGATGGGTGCGCTCGTGTCGAAAGAGCAATACGATCGCGTCTGCTCTTACCTGGAGATCGGCAAGAAGGAAGCCAAGCTCGCTTCGGGCGGAGGTCGCGCTGATCAATTTACGAAGGGTTATTATGTGCAGCCGACCATCTTTTATAACGTCGACAACAACGCGCGCATCGCCCGGGAAGAGATCTTCGGACCCGTAGCGGCTGTCATTCCATTTGACGACGAAAAAGATGCATTGAAGATCGCGAACGACACACCTTACGGATTGGCCGCGGCCATCTGGACGCGCAATATTTTCAAAGCGATGCGCTCCGTGAAGGCGTTGCGCGCGGGCATTGTGTGGGTGAATCACATGCAGCCGACGTATGTGGAAGCTCCATGGGGCGGGTATAAGCAGTCGGGCTTTGGACGTGAACTGGGCCCCTGGGGAATTGAAGAGTATCTCGAAACCAAGCAAGTCTATATCAATCTGAACGAAGCGCCGATTGGGTGGTACTAATACAATGCGAGATATGGCGGTTAGGCCGCTCCATGCACGGCCGCGCGGCACTCTGCCTCTCTGCCATTCAGCACTGACTAACAGCCGGTAACTCTATTTATGTCGACCATTCAGCTCCATACTTCAATTCCGGGACCGCGCTCTAAGGCACTTATGCAACGGCGAAATGCGGCGGTAGTGCAGGCGGCATTCCACGCCACACCGGTGTTCGTTGCCAAAGCAGAAGGAGCGGTTATCGAAGACGTCGACGGCAACCGGTTCATCGATCTGGCTGGCGGCATTGGCTGCCTCAACACGGGTCATCGCGCACCGGCCGTCATCGATGCGATTCGCCGACAGCTCGACCGTTTTCTGCACACGAGCTTCAACGTGCTGCCTTATGAAAGCTACGTTGCGGTCTGCGAAAAGCTGAACGCTCTTGCGCCGGGGGCGGGTCCGAAGAAAACGATTTTGGTGAATACTGGCGCGGAGGCGGTAGAGAATGCGATCAAGATCGCACGCTGCTATACCAAGCGGCCGGCAATCATAACCTTCGAGGATGCCTTCCATGGCCGTACTTACATGGCGATGGCGGCAACGAGTAAGACGCATCCTTATAAAGCTGGGTTCGAGCCGTTTCCGGCCGAAGTGTACAGGATTCCGTATGCTTATTGTTATCGGTGTTCTTACTCGAAGACTTATCCATCGTGCGATGTATACTGCGCGCGGCACATCGAGGATACTTTCAAGCGGGTAGTGGCGGCTGAATCGGTCGCGGCCGTAATAGTTGAGCCGATTCTTGGTGAAGGCGGCTTTGTAACTCCTCCGGCGGAATTCTATCCTGCGTTGAGCGCGATTTGTCGTAAATATGGCATTTTGTTGATTGCCGACGAAGTGCAGACGGGTTTCGCGCGTACGGGCGCGATGTTTGCCTGTGAGCGCCTGGGACTCACGCCCGATCTGGTCACTATGGCCAAGTCACTGACGGGTGGATTACCCATGGCGGCGGTTACGGGCCGGGCTGAGATCATGGATGCGCCGGGAGTTGGACAACTGGGCGGCACGTTCGCCGGCAACCCATTGGCTTGCGAAGCCGCGCTGGCAGTGATCGACATGATCGAAAAAGACGGCCTTTGCGAGCGCGCCAATGTGCTGGGGGAACGTTTCCGTAAGCGCGCCGCAGGTTGGCAGCAGCGCTGGGAACTGGTCGGAGATGTGCGCGGATTGGGCGCGATGCAGGCACTTGAACTCGTCCGCTCGAAAGTAACGCGGCAGCCCGCGGACGATGAGACCAAGCAGGTAGCGCAATATTGCTATGAGCATGGAGTGGTGACAATCAGCGCCGGTTCTTACAGTAACGTGATTCGGTTGCTCATGCCGTTGGTGATCACCGATGCGCAGATGGATGAAGCTATGGACGTACTCGAAGCGGCCCTCGCTCATGTCGCCGAGAAAAAGCCCATGCTGGCTGCGCAGCTAGTGTAGAGCCCCGGCTCAGAACAGTTGTTGCGCCATGTTTGGTAAGTTCAAATACTAGGTACGGAAACTTTTATGACTCTGTCCACGGAAGTTACTGCGATGACCGGCCAGGAGATGGTCGATCTCACGAAGAAACATACGCTGTATGAGTGGTCGGCGCAGTCGAAGGTCGATCCTATCCCGGTGGCGCGGGCTAAGGGCATTTATTTCTGGACGCCCGAAGGAAAGCGGTTTATCGACTTCAATAGCCAGCTGATGTCGGTGAACATAGGACACGGCGACGAGCGCGTGATCGCTGCTATTGCCGAGCAGGCGGCGACGCTGGCATACGCGAATCCTTTCATGGCTACGGAGCCTCGAGCGCGCCTGGGAGCTAAGCTGGCAGAGATCGCTCCCGGCGATATCGATACATTCTTCTTTACGAATGGCGGCGCGGAAGCGAACGAGAATGCTATCAAGTTGGCGCGCTTCTTCACCGGGCGGCATAAGATACTAGCGCGTTATCGCTCGTATCACGGGGCGACGGCGGGAGCAATCAGTCTGACGGGCGATCCTCGGAGATGGGCGGTCGAACCTGGAATTCCGGGCGTAGTGCACGTGCTGGATCCCTATCACGGCATCGAACAGGGATGGGAGTCGGCGGAGACCTCGCTGCGCATGATTGAAGAAGTGATTCAGTTGGAGGGATCACAGACGATTGCTGCCTTTATTCTGGAGCCGGTGACGGGGACGAATGGAATTCTGGCGCCTCCCGATGGATATTTAGAGGGAGTGCGGAAACTTTGCGATCGATATGGAATTCTGATGATCGCCGATGAAGTCATGTCGGGCTTTGGCAGAACAGGCCAGTGGTTTGCTGTTGATCATTGGAAGATTGTCCCAGACCTTCTGTGTATGGCCAAAGGACTTACGTCGAGTTACCTTCCTTTAGGGGCGGTAGGAATGCGGCAACATATCGCTCGTCACTTTGACGACAAAGTGTTTTATGGAGGCCTTACTTACAACAGCCATCCGATGGGGTGCGCTGCGGCACTCGCGACCATCCGCGTGTATGAAGAAGATCATCTGATCGAGAATTCCAGGAAAATGGGCGCGATTATGAAGACGCTGGGTGCGGAGTTGCAGGCCCGGCATCCGTCCGTGGGCGCGGTGCGGTCGATTGGATTATTCGGCGTGGTTGAATTGATCCGGGATAGTTCGACGCGGCAGCCGATGGCTCCATTCAATGGTACGTCGCCGGAGATGGTTGCGCTGGGCAAGTTCTTCCGGGAGAATGGACTTTATACGTTTGTTCGGTGGAACACCTTTTTTACAAATCCCTCGCTGTGCATTAACGAACCGCAACTGCGTGAGGCTTTTGCGATTATCGATAAGGGGCTGGAGATCACGGATCGGGCGGTGACGGTGTAGACCCATTGGGAGGCGTGCAAACTCTAGCGCCAGCTGCGTTGTTGTGTGTCGTAGCTGGTAACCGGAGGTTCGGGGTGCGCCTTGGCCGTGTGATGGTTGATGGCGGTGGCCGCCTGCGTGCGGAGGTTTCCGGCTTTGGCGTCAAAGTCGAGTGTGCTCACGCTGTGGGCGCAGTGTGTGCAGGTAAATTTCATGCCGTTTTTTACGCGCTCGATCTTGTAGGTTTTCACTGCTTGGATTGTACCGTCCTGAAGGTCGGAACGGATGGACGATAGTGAACGAAGGTAACGCGGCGCTAATCCAGAGTTACTTGAGTTCGGCCGATTGCCTGGCCTTGATTTATTGGAACCGTCAAGTTCGCACGAGGCAGTCTCTGGAGAGCGGTCTACTCCACACACGCACCTTCCATGTGGTCAGTGATTCCGCGAACAAACGCTATTTCGCTAAACGATTGTATTTCTTCAGGACCTCCCGCAGGCGGTCGTGAGGCAGGGCTATGGCGGTGTGGTCGTCTACTCCGGTCATAGTTTCCGCGGCGATCATGGCATTCACGATCGCTTCTTCGGTAGACTGGACCGTGGCGAGGAAGAGCGGATCAAGGTCGTCATTGGGGAGCATCTTCAGGTCACGAAGGCCCTTGTTGGATGCGGCGTGGGCATTGGACGTAGAAAATGCGATAAAGATGTCTCCAGAGCCATCGCCGGAGTAACTGCCGTCGCGGCCGAGGCCCAAGCTTGCCCGACGCGCCAGGCGTCTGAGTTGCGTGGGGATCAGTGGGGCGTCGGTGGCGATCACTATGATAATGGAGCCTAGGTCTTCTCCATAGGCCGGGTGCTCGGGGATCTCTTTGCCAACAGGAACTCCGGCGATGCGAAGTTCGCTGCGCCGTCCGTAGTTACACTGCACTAACACGCCTACGGTGTAACCTCCAGCTTTCTGGTCTAACTGGCGGGAGGCGGTGCCGATGCCTCCTTTGAATTCATTGCAGACCATGCCGGTGCCGCCGCCTACATTGCCTTCCTCAACCGGGCCCGCATGGGCGGTGTCGAGCGCGTGGAACGCATCTTCAGGTTTGACGTGGAATCCGTTAATGTCGTTGAGAAATCCGTCGTAGGTTTCGGCTACCACAGGCAGCGACCACCAGTAACCTTCGCTGTCGGGCTCGCCGCGCTTGACTTTCCAGGCTATAACCGCGTCCCGAACGACGCCTACGCTGTGAGTGTTGGTGATCATGATGGGGCCATCGAGGAATCCGGAATCTTCGAGCCATGTGGTCCCGGTCATTTCTCCATTGCCGTTGAGGGTGAACCAGGCTCCGAAAACGGCGTCATTCGAGCTTTTGCCTCGGGGCAGGACTGCAGTAACACCGGTGCGGACGGGGCCTTCGCCTACCTTGAGTTTACCGCTGCCCGAAATCAACGTGGTGTGTCCAACCTCGACACCTTGGACGTCGGTGATGGCGTTATTGGGGCCCGGCGTTCCGTCAAAAGGGACCCCCAAGTCCCGCGCTCGGGGCTTGGTTTGGGCATGGGCGAGAACGGCGCAGAAGAGCAAGGCAGTGAACGGGAGCGGGAGGAATCGCATCATAAGAGCAGGTTTGAGCATCGGCGGCAGTATAAAGCATGGAGCGGTGATTTAGAATTCTGCCAGCGTCGGGTGAAGTCTGACGGTCAGGAGATGACATGGAGAACTGGAAGCGGGCTGTGATTGCGGGATCGGCCGGTGCGGCCGCGTTGCTGGCGCTGAAGGGAAGACGTCCGGCGGCGGTATTAGTGGGAAGCGTGGGTTTGGCGGTGCTGGCGTCGGAGTATCCCGGCCAGTTTGCGAAGATTCGCGAAGAGTTGCCATCCTATGTGCGTCAGGGCACTAAATTCCTTGATCTGGCAATTAAGGTCGGCGGAAAGATCGAAGATGTGGCGGCGGGTCGCGCGGCGCGGGCATTCGAGGAGTTGGGAGAGTACTAGCGTTCGACAACTTCACTCGATGCCGAGTTGCTTGCGGGCTTCGGGGCTGAGGCGTTCGGGAGTCCAAGCCGGTTCCCAGATTATGTTGACGGTGGCGTTACGGACGCCGGGAAGCTGCTCGACACGGGATTTGACCTGAGCGCTGATGTTCACGTGCTCGGGGCAACCCTGAGCGGTCAGGGTCATATCGACAGTGACGTCCTGCTGGCCCTCGGGCACATCGGCGAAACGAATGTCATAAATCAGGCCAAGATCGACGATGTTAACGGGGATCTCCGGATCGTAGCACTGACGCAGTGCGCTGATGACATCGTCTTGGGCTAGGGACATGAATTTCCTTTACGGAGCGGCAAGCAATTCTAACTGATTTGGCGTTCATAGCTTTGATGCAGGTAAAAGGGGAACGGTTTCGAGAACATGGCGTTTGATGCGGACGTACGGAAGAAACTACAGCTTTTTATGGTCGCAGCGATCTTGTTGGCGGGCGGGCGCGCGGCATACATTGTTTACGAACGGCGTGAAGCGATGAAGGAAGATGCCACGCCGAAGCAGGCACCGGCGCTGAAGGCGGATTACTACGTCACGCCGAAAAAGTTGCATGCTTACGATTTGAAGTCGGCGCAGCAATTGACGGCGCAGCCGGTGTGGGTGAAGGTCGGCTACCAGCTCACGTATTATCCGTATGACCGGGTGCGGCAGAAGACCGATTTTGGGCATGAAGCGGGAATGCTTTTGCCTTTGCAGAAGCTGGAGATTGTGAAGGTGGTGACCGACGTTGCGCCCCGGGTTCCGGGCGTGAAGCAGCTGATGGCTTGCTTCCTGCTGGACGGGAAATCCTATGCGGCGCCGATTGGGGCGGAGAGGGGCGGGGATTTCAAGATCTATTCCGACGAAGCGTTGTTTCTGGAAGATCCGCATGAGCTTTACAAGCACTGGCCCGCGGATGTTTGGCAGAAGATCGACGCTCACGAAGTGCAGTCCGGCATGAGCGAATTGCAGGCGAGCTTCGCGATTGGACTTGGCGTCCCGGAGGGATCGGGAGATTACGGGTCGCGTACTTTGCATTATGCCAACGGCGGGAAGCCACTATTGATCAGCTTTGAGAACGACAAGGCCGTGGAGATCAAGGCAGGCTCGTAGCGTACAATTCCGGGCATGAAGCGAACGCTGGGCGTTGCCACTGTTTCTTTCCTATTGTTCCTCTGCAGTTTTTCTACCTTCAGTTTTGCCGCTCCGCGCACTCTGCGCGTCGATTATTACCATACCGGAAACTCGCACGACCAATGGTTCAGCCTGGATCGCGTGGTGCTCGAGCCTTTGGAGTGGCCCGGAAATCTGAACAAAACCATTGATCGTAGTTTGCTGGGAAACTACTTGTTTGAGGTGCGGGAGCGCGGAAGCGGGAGGCTGTTGTACTCGCGCGGATTTAATTCCGTTTTTGGCGAGTGGAAGACAACCGCAGAAGCGCTGCGCGGGAACCGCACATTTTCGGAGTCCCTGCGGTTTCCCTCGCCCGCCGGCGCGGTCGAGGTGGTGTTGAAGGAGCGGACCGGGGACGGAACGGGCGAAGTATGGAAAGAAATTTGGAAGACAATCGTCGACCCCGCGGATAAGTTCGTGGACCGGTCGCGGCCCCCCTCGCCTGGCACTCTGATGGAATTGCAGAAGATGGGCGATCCGGCGAGCAAGGTCGATTTGGTCTTGATCGGGGATGGTTACACGAAAAGGGAACGCCGCAAGTTTGAGAAGGATGCGCGGCGATTTGTCGAGGCGCTATTCTCGACTTCGCCGTTTCGGGACCACAAGCAAGACTTCAATGTGTGGGGATTGTGCCCCGCCGCGGAGGAGTCGGGCATCTCCCGGCCTTCGAGCGGGATTTACCATCGGTCTCCGGTGGGTGCCAGTTACGACACGTTTGGCACGGAACGGTATGTGCTCACAACGGAAAATCGCGCGCTTCGGGATGTAGCTGCGTTCGCTCCCTACGAATTTATCGAGATTCTGGTCAATGGAGAAACCTACGGCGGGGGCGGAATCTTTAATCAGTATGCCACCGTAACCGTCGACAACGTTTGGGCTGGATATATAGGAGTGCACGAGTTCGGACATCAGTTCGCGGGGCTGGCGGATGAATACTACACGTCGGAAGTAGCGTATCTGTCCGATGGCAATAAGACGGAGCCTTGGGAGCCGAATGTGACGGCATTGCTGGATCCGGAGAATTTAAAGTGGAGAGACCTGGTTCAGGCAGGAATTCCGGTACCTACTCCCTGGGATCAGGAAGAGTTTGATCGGTTTGAGCGGCAGATTCAGCGGCAGCGCAAGGAAATGCGCGCCGCAGGCAGGCCGGAGGCGGACATGGATGCACTTTTCCGCAAGCAGCGCGAAAAAGAAGATGCGCTGCTAGGGGCGCAGAAATACTCCGGCAAAGTGGGAGCGTTCGAAGGCGCAAACTATGCGGCCAAGGGCTACTACCGTCCTGAACTCGACTGCATCATGTTCACGCGCTACAACAAATTTTGTGCCGTGTGCCGGAGAGCGATTGAGCGCGTGATTGAGATGTATGCTGGGTGACAGCTTTGACCTGCGGAGGACGCGAGAGGGCTCGGAGGCGCTCGGACTGCCGCTTACAAGAACCGAGTGCGAACGTGCCGTCCTCCCCCTTCCAGTACTACCTAACATAAATGTGAGGTCGCCAAACCCGATTGTTATGGATCATTGGGTACTGCGGCGATCAGAACGATAGGCTTCCTGGAACCATCCACGCTATCCCTGTGATTTTCAATTGCTTAACATGTCGGCGACCTCAATTGGAACCAGTGGATCATCTTTGGCACACGGGTTGCTTTACTAAAGTGCGTAAGACAGGTTGAAAAACAAAAATCTCGAAGAAAGGAGCAATCCGATGAAAGTCAAGACGAACATCCAAGCTGGCTTCGCGATCTGGGGTGGATAATTTAGGCCTCGGAACGAATTAAGAGTTAGGCCAGAGTAAAGACAAAGCGAGTGAATAAATTCCAGGAAGGGAGTAATGCGATGAAAGTTAAGACGAATATTCAAGCTGGCTTCGCGATCTGGGGTGGATAGTCCTGAGACAGATCGACGAATTAAGAGCCAAAAAGCAACGGTCCGGGTTATTTCAAAAGATTCTGGCAAGAAGCCAAGGATGCTCCGAAAAGGTTGATGGAGACTGGGATTCGCATACCCAGCATCCCCTTTCGGAGCATCCTTTCGTTCGATGGAACAAGGCGCTAGTCATCCAACTGGGAAGCGCCTAAGCGTTCGCGCACGAACTCGACCACCTCCACGGTCACGTAGTTTGGCGGATGGATCATGAAGGTGGGCCGATCAGCGACTGTCTTCAGCGATACTTGTTTCCACGCAGGGGGCTCGGAGTTTGGTGCATCGTGCAGCAGCACCGCGTCGGCGCGGTCCAAAAATGTCTGCGCCGAACTTTTGAAGTCAGCCGTCTGCGGGTCGAGCACAGTGAGATAGAGATCGGGCTTCAGAAAGCGCAGAATGCTGTTGGACTCGATGATGGTGTTTTGCGTGGTGGCTAGAATCTTTCGGATCTTCGGCATGGCTTCGGCTAAGTGGCCTTGTTGCGTACGCACCCACCAGGAATGATCGGCCCCGGCGACGAGGAAGCGCGACGTGTCGGAGTCGCCGGAACGATTCTTCTCTTCGGAGATCGCAAACGAGTGGTCGGCTGTAGCGCAGTCGCAGGCTTCGCCGTTAGCGGAACAGATACCGTGTCCGTACTGCGTGATCTTGAGCGCGGTCCAGTGGAAGCCGGGCAGGGCAGCAATCAGGCCGGCGACCACGCTGGTCTTGCCGACGCTACGGGTGTGCCCGCCAATGACTAGGATGGACATAAAGGAATAACAATCTACTTGCGGCTACGGTTCCGAGAGGAAACTCAGCATCTCTTGCATCAGTCGTGCGCCCCGCTCCGTATCGAAGATAAACTGTGCGTGGGCTGAGCCTTCGAGAACTACGAGCTTCTTGGGTTTCGGAGCACGGCCGTAATGCTCGGAGATTCCTGGGAGCCTCAACCCGTCCGAGCTTGTATCACCCCGGCTCACGATAAATAACTTTCTTCCCTTCAGGCGTTCGGGCGCAGCGCCTCCGTCAGATCCCAGAAATATGATGCGGTCAATCTCACCCGGGCGCGACTGTAGCACGGCGTCGGCCGTCGCATCGCCGCCCATACTGGCGCCAACTGCGGACACTGATTTAGCGCCGGTCGAGCGCAGATATCGAACCGCAGTCAGGACGTCCGGGTAACTTTTGTCGTCGGTGGTCTGTGTTCCAGTAATGGTCTGACCATATCCGCGAAAATCAATTGCCAACACACGGAAGCCCGCTTTCGCAAGAATTTGCGCCTGTTTCTCCCAGCTCTCCTTATTGAATCGCCCGCCATGGACGAGCACTACGGCTCGGTCACCATTCCCGTAGAGATCGGCCTTAATGGTATAGCCGTCCGGCGCCGGAAACGAAACATGTTCTTGCGCAATCGACAAACCGGCGAGCGAGAGCATGATCAAGGCTGCAAGAAGGGCTCGCACGTCATCTCTCTTTTCTTGCCGAGCGTGAGAGAAATGCCAGCCCTTTAAGGTACTCCCGGACTGGTTTCGCTGGCGTTCCCCAGAAGACTACGCCTTTGCCGCGCAGGACTTTCTTGGGCAGAATTCCGCCTTGTCCTCCGATCATGGCTCCTTCTCCTACGTGCGCGTGATCGCCAATGCCGACTTGTCCGCCCATGATCACGTTGTCTTCAATGGTGACGCTGCCGGAGAGGCCGGTCTGAGCGGCGATTACGACGTTCTCTCCTATCTGACAGTTGTGGCCGATGTGGACCAGGTTGTCAATTTTTCCGCCTCGGCGAATTCTGGTTTCGTCCAGGGCGCCGCGGTCGATGGTGGAGTTGGCTCCGATTTCTACCTCGTCTTCGATGATCAGGCGTCCGATTTGGGGCGATTGCTCGTATCGTCCAGTGGTGGAGTCGCGGACGTAGCCAAAGCCTTCGCTGCCCAAAACGGCTCCCGCTTGCACTACAACTCGGTTGCCCAGGATTGTGCCTTCGTAAATCGTGACGTTGGGATCGATGCGGCAATGACTGCCGATGATTGTTTTGTCGCCGATCACCGCGCCCGAGCCAATGGTTGTGTGATCTCCAACTTCGACGTGTTCTCCTAAGACTGCACGGGCTGAGATGGCAACGTCTTCGCCGAGCTTAGAGCTTACCGGAACCACGGCTGAAGGATGGACTCCGCGAGTCCGAGTTGGTTCGCGCAGCAACTTGGCCGCTCGTGCGAAGGTCAGGCGCGGCTGTGGGGAAATCAGGAAGGGCTTAGTGGCAGCGGCCGTGAAGTTTCCGGCCGCGAAATCCCCGACGATGAGTGCGGCAGCAGCCGAAGAGAGCGCTTCGGCCAGGCGAGCAGCGTCCTCTACGAAGACCAGGCTCTCGCTGGTGGCGGATTTCGGACTGGACACGGTGGTGACGGCGATGGTGGCATCTCCGAGGAGATGGCAGCCCAGCTTGTCTGCTAGTTCACGCAGGGTTTGCTTCATGGTTGTCTATTGTCGCGTAGTCAGTATCCAGTTGCCAGTACTCACTATCCCGAACTCGAATTAGTACAGCGCTGGCTGCCCTGGCGGCCGGGTTTTCCAGCGGCGGTGGACCCAAAGCCACTGGTCTGGATAGCGTCGGACGAAGTCTTCGATGACCTGGGTGAATTTTGCGGTGTTGGCGACGATGTCGGACTCGTTGTCGGCGGTGCGGATCAGTTCTACGGCGGGATCGAAGCGCAGGATGTATTTGCGGAGTGTTTTATCCCACACGGTAAAGCCGGGAACCACGGCAGCGTCGGTGCGCAGGGCAATCCGGGCGAGACCGCTGGCGGTGCAAGCGGGGATTCCGAAGAAGTCTACGAACACGCCTTGCGGCGGCGTCATGTTGGTATCCATGAGTATGCCGACGGTTTCGCCTTTACGCATGGCGGAGAGCAATCCGCGGATGAAATCGTCTTTGTCCACCGTGCGGTTGCCGTGCATGGTTCGATAGCTTTGGATCAGCGAGTCGATGTAGGGATTGTCGAGCGAGCGCATTACGATCGACAAGGGATGGCCTTGCAGGGAGTGGGCGAAGGCGGAAAGTTCCCAGGCTCCTAGATGTCCGGTCAGAAACAGAACGCCTTTGCCCCGGGCATAGGCGCGCTCGAAGTTTTCGAAGCCGTCATAGACGACCACGCTTGCAACATTTTCTTTCGTGTATCGCGGGAAGAGGCAGACCTCAGCGAGCTGACGTCCGAGGGAAATGAATTCTCCGCGAACGATCCGGCGTTGCTCGCGTGGCTGCATCTCGGGAAAGGCGAGAGAGAGGTTGCGTAAGCCGACTCGGCGCAGGCGTCCGTAGCAGGCATAGATAGCCAGGCCCAACGTGATTCCAACGGCGCGCGCTAATGGCCGAGGGAGCAGGCCCAGAAGTTTGATCCAGGGCCAGACTAGAGCGTATTCGAGGCGTTCGCGCAGAGACGGTACCCGGTAGCCAGCACCCAGTTCTCAGCGCTCATTTGAAGACAAGCAACCGTGTACTGGGTACCGGATACTTTATTTTGCGGCCTGTTGGGCCCACTTGGCTAGGCTGCTTAGGAAAGGATACGCATCTTTGGGCGCGTCGATGTCTCCTTTGAGAGCGGCTTTAAAGGGCACCATATGACCGTAAAATTCGCGGGTGCTGCTTTTGTCTTGCTTGATCACCGCGCCCGAGAGTTCCAGGCCCGCGAAGAGGCCGCGGGAGCGGGAATAGGTCAAGACTTCGGCGCGCATCTTCCAGTCGGTGTCGGCGGCGGCGTGGCGCCCTACTGGGCCCGCGGCGGCGCTGGCATCAGCGCCTAGCTTGAACTGGCTGGAGAGCAAGTTGTTCATGCCGCCCTTGTTCATGATCAGCATGATCAGATCGGTGGCTTGGCCGCCGATTTGGAGGCCGAAACTGCCGCCGCCGATGGTGAAGAAGGCGGGCGCGCTCCAGCCTTTTGGAGTGCGGCAACTGGCGACGCCTCTGCCGTAGCGTCCCCCGAAGACGAAGCCCCCGTTGAGTAGCGATGGAACGACGGCAACGCATTCGGCGGAGCCGAGAATTTCTTCAGGAATGCGCTGGTCGGGAGCGGCTTGGATCTCGTCGAGGACGGTCCCAGCGGCTTCGACACGTCCCGAGGCCTTCGTATCGGGCTCGGCGGGCTTGGCGTCGTCATCGGCGGTGAGAATCGGGGTCAGAAAACAAAAGAGCAGCAGAAAAACGGAGAGAATTCGCGTCATACCTCACCTGGGAGTTGGGAATATAGATACTGTTGCTTCTGATTCTATTCGATGCGAGGTGAGAAAGGCGGGATATCGGGGAGTGACCAGGGTGAGTCGGGGGTGGGGCAAAAAAATGCGGGGCTGAAATCGGCGACCCTAATCTCCGTCTCCAGCCCCGTCTCCCAGGTTCTGTGGTAGGTGAGGCGAGTATGCGGCAGCAGCCGAAAACGGACAAGATTACGAGGGTCACTGTACTTTGGTAACCATGCTCTAAAAGCCCGTCAGTGAAGTGATTCCTTGAGATTCCACGCACTCATACGCGCGGCCGGCCGTGAGCGCCTTGTATTCCTCCGTTCTGCCGCTGGGCCACTCGATCACGAGGCGATCGATTTTGTCTCGCTTGCCCAGGCCGAAGGTTACAGGTAGTTCGGATTGCGACAGGTAGCTCGATCCGCCTTTGACCAGTCGCGATTGGCTGGAGTTTCCATGGAAGATCTTCACCGCGGCGCCAATCGCATCCCGATTGGATTTTGTCCCGACCAGACGTACCCGGATACTGCGGTTTCCAGCAGTCTGGTCGTTGCGGTAGAGATAGGCGGGGCCGTTATTGGTCGTGATGAGGAGATCCAGATCGCCGTCGCGGTCGAAGTCGCCGTAGGCAAGACCGCGACCGACTTTCGGCAGACTGAATCCGCCTCCGATTTCAGCGGCTACGTCGACGAACGTTCCCTTTCCGCGATTCAGAAAAAATTGCGGAGGCTGGGCATAGCCAACGCCGCTGACGTCGCGCACCGTGTCGTCGATATGACCGTTCACCACGGCCAGATCGAGGGCGCCATCCAAGTCGGCATCGAGAAAGACGCACCCGAAACCCAGCCGATTCTTTGAAGCCAGCCCGACTCCGCTCTGCATGGCCACGTCAGCGTAGTTGAGGCCGTCGGAAGTTCGGTAGAGGCCGATCATTTCGTTATCAAAATTGGTGATGGCGATGCCTGAGTTGCCGGTATTGTCGAAGTCGGCGACGTCCACGCCCATGCCAGCGCGAGCCCTGCCGTCCGCGGAGAAAGCGATTCCCGCTTCCACTGCCACATCCTTAAAGGTGCCATTGCGTTGATTTCGATAAAGTTTGTTGGGCTGGGTGTCATTCGTCACCAGCAAATCTGGCCAGCCATCATGGTCGTAGTCGAGCATGGCTACGCCAAGAGACTTCGAACTGCTGTCGAAAATTCCGCTGGTTGCAGTGACATCCTCGAAAGTTCCGTTGCCGCGGTTGTGAAATAGCCAGCAGGTCTCGCCGCGATAAGCTTCCGGCGTGCAATATGATTTGTGCTTGCCATCGAGGCTGCAAAATACGTCATGCTCGGGCGACCACTTAACATAGTTGCAGACAAAGAGGTCGAGGAATCCGTCGCGGTCAAAATCCAACCAGAGTGCGGACGTGCTCATGGCCATCCGCCCCGCTAATCCGCTGGACTTGGTGGCGTCGATGAACGTTCCCTTGCCGGTATTCTTGAAGAGCCGGTTCTGTCCGACGCAAGTGATCAGAATGTCGGGATAGCCGTCATTGTCGTAGTCCCCTACGGCCACGCCCATGCCATACATCTCCACATCGAGGCCGGCGCTGCGAGTGACGTCGGAAAACGTGCCGTTCCGATTGTTGCGGTAAAGCTTCAGCGTGCTCGGCTCCGATTGATGCTCGCGTTTGTGGCCGGGCCAATCGCGGCCGTTCACGAGAAGAATGTCTTGCCATCCGTCGCGATCGTAATCCAGGAAGGCGCAGCCCGAGCCGAGGGTTTCCGGCAGCAGTTTGCCGCTGTAGGCGCCGCTGTTGTGACGAAACCGAATTCCAGACGACCCAGTTACATCGACAAGACGGAAGCCAGGATTCGTTAAGGGAGGAGCGGCCACAGCGTCCAAAAACCTTCCTGACAGCGAGGCCGAAGCCAATCCTGCCAGAGTCCAGAGAAACGACCGGCGGTCCACGGTGGGTCGGGTCACGGAAGATCAACCAGCCCGTTGCGAATCGCGTAGACGACTAATTCGGCGGACTTATGCAGGCCAAGAGTGTCCATCATATTAGCGCGATGCACGCCGACAGTGTTGGCGCTGAGGTCCAGCGCGGTGGCTATCTCCTTATTCGACTTGCCTTCCACGATCATTTGCAGCACTTCGAGTTCGCGCGGGGTGAGGCCGGCGTGGCGCTTGCCGCGGAGCGCCTCTGGGCGTTTGAGTTGAGGGTCGAGTACCGTCTCGCCATTCACAACGCGCCGGATCGCTCCGCCCAGTTCCAAGTCGACGGCATTCTTGAGGACATAACCGCGGGCGCCCGCATCCAGGGCCTGTCGCACCAGCGTCTCCTCCGGATGCATGCTGAGCATAAGAATCAGCGCTTGCGGGTTGGCGGCAATAATCTTCCGCGTGGCTTCGAGGCCATTCATGCCGGGCATGGCGCAATCCATGACAATCACCTTCGGCTTGAGCTCCGCCGCCAGGATGACAGCCTCCTCACCATTGCCAGCTTCACCCACCACGGCAATGTCAGGTTCATCTTCCAGAATGCGACGGAATCCCCGGCGCACCAGCGAGTGATCGTCGACCAGTAAAACTGAAATCCTATCTGCCATGGGAATCAAGTTTCTCTCTGGGAACCCGTAATCGAACCAGCGTTCCTGTGCCGGCTCCACCGTGCGCGGGACGGCTAAATTCAACCGAACCGCCCAGCAATTCGGCGCGTTCCCGCATGGCGACCAATCCAATTCCCTGTTTGGAGGCCTGCGCTTCGAAGCCCTTCCCGCGGTCTTCCACTTCGATTTCCAGGGACTGGGGTAGAAATCGCAGACGCACCCAAGCTTCGTTGGCTCCCGAATGCCGCGTTAAGTTATTCAACGCTTCCTGCACGACGCGGTAGACATGAATCGCCGCGTTACCGTCCACGGAAAAGGGGTCGCCAGACTTTTCATAGAATACGTGAATTCCGGCTTGCCGTTCCACCACCGGCAAATACCAGTCGAGCGTGCTCTCCAATCCGGTCTCTTCGAGCATTACGGGATGCAATGCCTGGGATAGGCTGCGAACTTTGTCGAGGGCGCTCTGCGTGATCTCGCACACCTCTCGCAGTTCGGCGCGCAAGGCCGATTTTTCGGGAGCCTGATTTCCTGCGCGCGTGAGCATGACGCCGACGGCGGTCAGAATCTGTCCGAACTCATCGTGTAATTCGCGCGAAATGTGACGCAGCGTCGATTCCTGAGTTGCAATCAACTTCTGCGCGAGTTCGCTGCGCTGTTCTGAAAGCGTGGCGAGTTGCGCGAACAACCTCCGGTTCGAACGAATCAGATAAAGGCTGGTGAAGAGAATGGCCGTCAGGGTCGCCGTCAGGAACAGGTAGACCTGGCGCTGCACGCGGTCGTAAATTTGTGCAATGCGCTGCGCCGCCTGTTCTTCACCCTCGTTATTTTGCACCAGAAGGCGTGAGACGGCGGTGCTCAGCGCTTCCTGCCGGGCGCGAAGCGAGATGCGAATTTGCGTGATCGCTTGCGCCTGATCCGGGCCCTGCGCCAGGGTGAAGGTCCGATCGGCTGCGTCCCAGAATTGGGTGACGGAATTCTCCAGGTATTGCTCTTGTTCGGGAGTGCGATTGACCGGCGCGACCTGCTGTTCGCGATGCAACGCGTCGTCCAGATCTGTGCGCACCCGCTGAAACTGCGCCGACCACGCCGTGAGCGGGTAGGGCTCATCGTTGTCGAGCATGTCGCGCATCGCGAGCGCTAGCGAGTTTAAATCGTTCTGGATGCGCAACAATTGCAGAGAGTCTCTCCGGTTGCGGTCGACCAGATTGTTTTGCAGTTCGCGCAGGCCGGAGATTTGATGCGTGATGTATCCCGAATAGGCGACGACCGCCGCGAGCGTGATGATCATCCCCAGGAATAATCCCGGTGTTGGCGTCCGATGAGGCGCAGGCGAGCGAAGCACGCCCCGAGCATACAACGCGAGCCGCTTAATTTACCAACCTCCACACGATGTGGTTGACAAAGCCTGAGGCGCCTAGCGGCTAGCCGGCTCGCCCGTGGATGCGAACCGTAACCCGGCGAGATCCGTTCCGGAAGCAAGCGCGTCGCGAATTCGCTGCGCATTCGGACCAGCCTGCCGCTCGGCCGCCTCGAAACAGCGTAATGCCTGCGCAAGCGTCGCGCCGCTTGGCAGACGGAAGATCCAGGGAATGTTGGTCGAGGTGAGTGCGCGATCCGTCGAAAGCGCGAGCACCGGAAGGAACGACTTCACCGCAAGTTGCTCCGCCAGATGGCTGGAATCGCGATCCAGGGAAATCAAGCCGAGCACATGCTGGTCGAATATCGCGTGGACGAGGCCGGTCGATGCTTGGCCCCATGAGACGTCCGAAGGAACGGCGATCAACTGGAAACGCTGGCCCAGCGTCGTCCGCAGCACGTGCTGCACCTCCGAGGAATCGATCGCGGCTTGCGCATTCGGACCGAACACCGCGATGCGAACCTCGTCCGTGACTGCGTCAGACACAGCGGGACCGGAAAAAGAAACGCCATCCTCACCCACTCGCGCGTAAGGCGTAGTGGCACTATTTGCGCGTGTACTGTCTGCAACGGGCGTCGCCTCGGGCACGGTGGACACGACCGGCCGAGCTTCTGAGTGCGCGGGCAGCGGGTCCATGGAAGCGGGGCGATACTCGATGACCCCGTCATGCACGCGCGCCAGATACATGGGCGCAGTATTCTTGCTGTTGGTGTCGAAGACCATGTGCCCGGTGACACCGTCGTATTCGTACATCTGCGCCAGGGCGTCCATGATGCGAGCCTTGTTCAGGCCGGCCTCGCAGATCGAGCCCAACAGCACATTCATCGCGTCGAAAGCCAGCGAGGCAAACTGTTCTGGCTTCTCCCGGTACTTCTCCGCATAGTCGCTGTTAAACTTCTGCCAGCGTGGGTCCGAGCGCGACGCATCGTAAGGGAAGACTGCCTCAAATCCTTCGGCCAGATCTCCAGCCTGCGCGATTAGGTCGTCACCAATCGTGCGATAGCTGCCGAAAACTCGCTGCTTCATGCCCAGTTCATGCATCTGTTTCAGGATCGTCGCCGTCTGCGCTTCATCGGTCCACAGCACAATGCCATCCACGTGTGAGTTCTGAATGGATCGCAACTCATGGCGGAAGTCGGTGGTTCCTGCAGCAAACCGCTGTTCAATGGCCACCGGATGCCCCAGGCGCTGCGATGCTCCTTTGAACTTCGGTGAGCTCAGCCGGCCATAGCGGTTGTTGATGCGCAGCAATGCTATGTGCTTCAGCTTTAGCTCGTCATAGATATACCGCGCCAGCGTATTCGCTTGTACGCGATCGTCTTGCAGATCGGTGAAGTACCACGGAACGTATGTCTCTGGAATCGTCGGATCGGTCGAGGCTGAATTGACAATGGGTATCTCCGCGCGCAGCGCCAACCGCAGCGCAATATGCGTCGACTCCGAGTTGATCGACCCGAAGATCGCCCAGTCCTTATCGTCGTAGATCATTTTTACAGCCTGAGTGGAGGCCGCTCCCCAGATCTCCTGAGTCAGCGGACGGTCGTCACCATAGACTGCGTTCGCCTGCCAGTTGTCATAGTCGTTGCGAGGCAACAGCTTGAAAGGCTTGCCGCAATATCCGCCGCGTGCATTCGCCTGGTCGACCGCAAGTTGCGCCCCGTTCAGCATCCTCTGGCCGAAGACCTGTTCGGGATTCTTGTCGATCGGTCCCAGAAATCCGATGCGAATCTCCGTGAGATCGTTCAGATCGGGATCGGGAATATCACGCGCGGCTCCCGAGTACGTATTGGTCTGCGTGTAGTGACGGTAGTAGGGCTCGGCGAACTTAGCATAGGGCTGTAAGTCGGTGGGTTCGTTGGCGTACGGCGTCACCGTGCGCTCGGGCCGCGGCTTTGGAGGATGGCTTCCACAAGTGCAGGGATCAAGCGCGCTAGTCGGCCTCGAAGCTGTTTGGGCAACAGCCGTTGAGACCGTCATTGCAATGAGGATCCATGCAATGAGTTGGGCGGCAAACAACCCTGATCCTGCGTGAATCCGCCCAGTGACAATACGCAATTTCATAAGCCATGTCCCGGCTGCTTTGCGACCGCGGTTGCCCGCGCCGCGCTGCCTATCGACTTTCTGGAACAGATTTCTTGAACATCGCGATCGCTTCGATCTCGACCAAAAGCTCAGGGCGGCAGAGTTTAGCCTGAATACCCGTGGATGCCGGCACCGGGTTTAGCTTTTGCTGGTGGTAGAAGGCAGTCCGCTCCTCATTGAATTCGGCATAGTCGCGATCAATGTCGCGGAGGTAGCAACTCGTCCGCACAATGTCGTGCCAGGTTGCGCCCTCGGCTTCAAGCAAGCCGGTGATGTTCTGAAACGTCCGCCGGCATTGCGCGCGAAAGTCGCCGACGTGGACGCTCACGCCATTCTCATCGATGCTCGCCGTGCCCGAAATAAGAAGGATCACGACGTTGCCGATGTCGATGCGCATGCCGCGGGAAAAAGTGCTCGGCCGGGCATAGTGATAAGCTTCGTTCAGCACACCAAGGTTGGTGATCGCGCGTTTCTCAATCGGCGCGATCGAGGTGGCCGCTTCCTGCAGTAACTCCTGTACATTCATAAGAACCCCTTCTATTAATTTATTTCTGCCGAATTCCGTGACTGAGTCCCTTGGCGGTGGCAACCCATACGTCATCGCCTTGCAAATCGATACCTAATACATAGTTGTGTGCGGGAGCCGTTGCTACGGGAACGGGCGTGACCTTGCCGTTGGCGTCGCGGATATACATTTCCGGCTTGCCCGTGTCCAATGCAGGCCGGTAGACAGCCCAATCTACGCCGTCGTAGTAGGCCAGTCCCTTGTCGGTGCAGAACCACGCACGCGTGCCATCCAGCCCCTTAACCTGGTTAGTGAAGTTCGACGGAAAGCCCGCTGTCTTTGGTCAGGAAATTATGCCAACTTCTGCCGTCGTAACGGCTATCTCCAAAATAAGTCGCTGCCCAAAGAGTGTTGTCCACATAACTTACTGAGGTCGTAATGGTATGAATGAGCCCCTGGTCCTTAAACAAAACCACTTCGTTCTCGCCATCAGGATCGGTATAGTCTTTCCACCGTCCGGTTGCGATGGTGTATTCCAGCACGCCGCTGCCCCACACGGCTAAATACACTTTGTCCGCGCCCACGCTAACCGCGTAGGTCCATATCTCCTCCATCGGAGTGTTGCGTTCGTTATAGAGCGACCATTCGCCGGTGCGAGTGTTCAGGCGACTTGCCCCGGCGGCAGTTGCCGTCCACACAAAGTCGCCTTGAACCCCAACGCCATACACCACGTCGTTCGAGAGCCCCGAGTTGAGTTGGGTATAAGTGTCAATGCGGCCAGCGGAGATACGGCTCAACCCACCCATCGTGCCCGCCCACAGATCGCCCGTATTCTTATCGACGGCCAGTGAGAGCACAGCCCGATGCGCAAGTCCGTCTTTCGGAGTGAACACCTTCCACTTGCCGGCTTCGAACAAAGCCAGTCCGTTCTCAGTGCCCGCCCACACGCGGTTGCCATCCACCAGCACTGCGAAAACGTGGTTGTCGGGTAGGCCATTGGCCGTCGTGAAGTTCTCCCAGCGAAAGCGCGGCATCGCAGTGGTTGTTGCTGCCCTTGAAGCAGGCTTGACGATCGCAGGCTTCGCTGCCGCAGCCGGTAGTGCGCCGGCCAGAGTCAGCGTCATCGAAAATAGTACTGTCACCATGCCCCGCTTCATAGCGTCCTCAAATACTCGATCAGGTCGTTCAGCTCATCTTTGCTTAGATCGCTTGTGACTCCATGCTGGTCGTGCGGATTCAATACGGTCCAGATCTCTTCCAGAGAGCGAGCCGATTCGTCGTGCAAGTACGGAGCGGTCAGCGCAATGTTTTCGAGTTGCGGAGTATCAAAGACCGGCGAGCGATCCGTCCACTTCCCTGTGCCAACATCAAACGACTTCTGGCTCGTGTGTTTCGGCCCGCTGTGGCAATATCCGCATTGGTTTGCCTCGGGGATCGTCTTGCCAAATTTGTTCACGGTACGCTCGAAGATGTCCTTGCCCCGCTCCTGCGCGGCAGTCAGTTGCCCATCGGGCAAGCGGAAACGATTGGGACGCGGCGGCAGGCTGTAAATGTAACCAACCAAGTCGGCCAGTTCCGCTGGCGAGTAACTTTGGGAACGATAAAAGTACATTTCCGTTCGCGGCCCGCACTCCTGCGCCATACTCGGATTGCCGCCGTTCCACTTGAAAGGTTCGGTGCCCGAAAGGTCCTCGATGAGCCGGTTGTCCACAATATCTTTGCCAAAGCCGTCGGGCTCGAGGTCCCACGTTAAGCCGTCGAAGGTCGAATCAATATGGCAGTTGGCGCAGCTGAACTGCCCCTGAAAGGCAAAGCGGGATGTGGTGAAGATCTGCTCCCCGCGCCGCCACGCGGAGATGATTTTCGATCCGCCCAGGTCTATGGTTGCGACAGATTTCTTGGTAACGGTGTCGATCTCGCTTAGCGTGTCATCCATCCGGTTGGCCACATAGAGCCGCTTGCCGTCCGGGCTCATCGCTACGCCACGTGGGTTCTTGCCGACCGCGATCCGGGCGATCACGTAATTCGCCGACGCGGAAAGATCGTTCACGAATGGCTTGCGCCGGCTATGCGCGAAAGCCAGAAGACGTTTCGTGTCGATCACGGTAACAAGATCCGAGCCTGAAGCGGTTACAAAAATGCGCGACTTATCGGGAGCAATCGCCACGCCATACTGAAGTGAGTAATAGTGTTCCAGTTCATCGAGAGGCACTTCGATCGTGCCGCCTGCATCCGCTCCAAAGACAGTAAGGGAGTGACCAATCACCCAGCCGTGCTCGACGTGCGCCAACGGCACCAGATTCTTCGGACGCATTTGGGCGATCACGCCCAACCGGCCATCGGCTGAGACAGCTACATGAAACATTCCAGCGACCCCTTCGAGGGGTATGCGCTCTACCACGGTTTCGCGCGCGGTATCGATCACCGTAATTTCGGACTGCGGCACCGTGCGTTGAGCGCCAATCCGCGGATACACGTGCGTGCAATATACGCGGCTTCCGTCTGCGGAGATTGCCAGGTAGCTCGCACCGTGACCTGCCATCAGCCGCTTTCGCTCGACTCCCGTGGCGATGTCGATCACCGAAACATCGTTGCCAATGCGGTTGGCGACGTACAGGGTCTTTCCGGTACGATCCACCACCAAACCATAGGGCTCAAATCCCGTGGCGATAGTGCGGGATGCAGCGTCGATTGTCGGGGCGTTGATTGATGGCGCGTCTATCGTTGCCGCGTCAATCACGGATACGGTGTCATCCCATGAGTTCGTGACGAAGACCTGCCGTCCATCGGGAGAAAAAGCAACCGTGCGTGGAACGTGGCCGACGCGAATCCGTCGCAGCACCCGGCCCTCTCTGGCGTTCAACACCAGCAGCTGATCGCTGTGCTCGCAGACAACGTAGAGCAAGCGGCCGTCGCGTGAGAATGCCATCTCAGACGGCGATAGATACCGATCGTCGACAGCCGGGCGACCCGCCGGACTGGCGGCTTGGGCGTGAGGCAGAGTTGCGGATAGGAACGAGATTGCGAGGGCGCCGGCCAATGCCAGTGCAACTCGTATTCCCGGTCCCAGTTTCCGTCTCACCTGGGCTCCTCCACCTTCACAACCCCATCAATTTGTGGATTCTCAATCGTCTGTTCTTTACCGCTCGGCCAGCGAATCACGAGCTTATCCACTTTCGTTGCCGCTCCCAGGCCAAAGTGAATCCTGTCGTCATCCTGGGAAAGGTACCCGGAGCCGGCGGAGCGTTCAGCTACCTGCGTGCGCCCCCCGGCGGTCATTTCCAAACGCGCACCCAGGCCGTCGCGATTGCTTTTCGTTCCCTTCAGTTTGATCGTGATCCAGTGATTCGAAGTTTGTGTGACATTGTGCAGCAGCGTGCCTCGCGCGTTCAGATTGACCATGTAGGCGTCGATCTTGCCGTCGTTGTCATAGTCGCCAAAGCAGCCTCCGCGAGCCACGGTTTTCACGTCGAGCACGGCCCCTCCCTGCCGCGAGACATCTTCGAATACGCCACCGCCAACATTACGAAACAGCGATTGCTCCTGCGGGATCATGTTGATGAGCCCGCCGTGAAAAGACAGGATGTCGAGCCAGCCGTCGTTGTCGAAGTCGTAGACGCCGGTGCCCCAGCTGGTGTATTGCGCCTCCGCCTGCGCTAAGCCAGAGGCGGCCGACACGTCCTCAAATCGCCCTTTGCCCGTATTGTGCATCAGGCGGTGATATTTCGAATCGGTTACCCACAGGTCGAGTTTTCCGTCGCCGTCAACATCCGCAAACACCGGACCCATGGAAGAAGTGGCCTCGCCGTTCTGGCCATAGGCAACATCCTCGTCCAACGCTACTTCCGTGAAGGTTCCATTGTGATTGTCGTGAAACAGAAAATTTTGCGTCTTATCGTTCGAAACGTAGATGTCCGGCCAGCCGTCTCCATCGAAGTCGGCGGAAGTCACGCCCATGGTCCTGCCCAGGAAGGCGCCGATTCCGCTTTTTTCGCTCACGTCGGTGAAGGTTCCATCGCAGTTATTGTGATAAAGAACGTTGGTGTCGCCTTCATAGTCGAGCGGCCCCGGATAGTTATCCGCAGCATAGTAAGTGTGATAAGTTGGGTCAAACTTCACGTAGCGTCCCACAAACAGGTCGACGCAACCGTCCTTGTCATAGTCCAGCCATGTCGAACTGATCGACCACCGGTCGACCTTGATGCCGGCCTTGGCGGTGACGTCGGTGAACGTTCCGTTGCCATTGTTGTGGTAGAGCACCACTTTGCCGTAGCCCGTCACCAGTAAGTCGACAAAGCCGTCGTTGTCATAATCGGCGGCGGTTACGGCAATCGAATACATGTCGGGCGCAACGCCGGCCTCTTGCGTCACGTCGGTAAAGGTTCCATTGCCGTTGTTACGGTAGAGATGGTTGTGCGGCGGTGGGTCGGGCTTCACCTTCAGCGGATGCGGGTGCATGCTGTCTTCGAGCGGTTTTCCACTGACCACATAGAGGTCGAGGAAGCCGTCATTGTTGTAGTCGAACCAGACACATCCGCCGCCCGTCGCCTCGAGCAGGGAGCCCAGTTCCTGCGAGCCCATACTGTGAGTGAAGTGGATTCCGGAGGCATCCGTGGCATCTTCAAAGCGAATTGGCGCTAGCTTCGCGGCCGGAACCGATGCTGCCTTCGGCGCGGCGGTCGCGGCTGATGCAGCCGGCTGTTTCTGCGTCGCCAGTGGCGCAGCTTGCTCTGGCGCGGGCAGGAGCGTCATAAGTCCAAGCAGCAGGCCAAGCATCTTAGTTCACTCCCTTCGCCGCTTCGGCCGCCGTTCCCGTCATATCGGAGGGCGTAGTCGTGCGCAGCAGCACAGCCGGAACGGCATTATCGGGCGCACGCTCAGGGCCCGCGTGGCAACCCACGCAGATGCGCTGCTCGCCGCCGCGCGCCCAAATCCAGCCGCTCTCTTTGCGAACGATATTTCCTTGCGCGTCCACCAGCTCAAACTTCAGAGGACTGTCGCCCGGCGCCTGTACAAAGAAGGATCCGTCCTTCTCCACGGGAGCCGTTCCCAGCACCTTCACCCTGCCACTAGCATCGGCGGTTAAGACGCGCACTGCGGCCAAGGTTCCGGCGGCAATCTCGCCCTCGCGCGAAATGTAGCTGTTCAACGCCAAAAGGTTCGTCGTCTTCCAATCGTGCAGCGCGCTCGGGAAGCGGTTGCCCACAGGGCGCGGCGCAACCACCACGGGCTCGACCAAACTCTGGCCGGGTTCGGCGGCCAACGGGGTCAGCGTGCGAGCGCCCGGAGTCCATCGCTTGAGCGCATAGGAAGCCTCCGCCGCGGTCGTCTTTGTACACGCCTTTTTTGCCGACTGAGCGGGCCGGAACGACAGAATCAGGGCGCCAGTTTCTGTCTCCGCGATGCCGCCAGAGTAGTCGCCTTCAGGAACGCTGCCTTTAGCAATATTGACGCTTATCTCGTGAGCCAATGCAGAAGTGAAACGGCCCAGTCCGCGCTCGCTGGCAAAAACAATGTCGCCAGTGGCCACCTGAGTTCCGTTGGATCGCGCATGACCGTGGTCGCAGCGATAGGCCTCGACCCCGCTCCCATCCGGATACACGGTGTAAATCTCCGGTTGCCCGGCGCTTCCGATGGGGAAACTTGACTCGAAAAGTACCCGGCCATCGTGCAACACAGCCGTGGGAAGGAAGTTCCCCGGAGCATAAGTCAGGCGCAGCGGCTTGCCGCTTCCATCAAGGGACGCTGCCTCCAGCACAAACCTTCCACCGGTCTTGCGCGCATACACAATGCGTCCATCGGGCAGGTACATCGGCCGCACGCAGTCTTCCTCGCCGGAAGTTACGCGGCGCGCCGTGCCGTCGCTCATCGCCACTTCATACACTTGCCACGGATCGCCCAGCTTTTTCTTTCCGGCAAACAAGACCGTCGTCGCTTCGGGGTTCAAACTCGGATCGACCGTTGCTGCAAAATCTGAAACCAACGCGTGGGCTTCTTTCCCGATGCCGATGCCAATGCCAGTTCCAACGACGATCGAGCCCCCCTGCGGAAAGCGTTCCTCGCCACGAATCCATGCCTGCGCCGAATACGAAGGCGCACGCGTGAACAAGAGAGTGTTGCGCGGAGTGCCCATGGCATCGGTTCTCGCGCTGACGTCAAGCGTTAGGAATTGCTCAGTGACGAGTGCAGAGCAGGCCAGCATCACCAGGAAAATCACTCCGGAAAGGGTCCGCTTCTGCACCTCAGTCTGCACCTCCGGCCTTACCTCCGGCTGCGACCAGCTGGGGGCGCAGCCTCCGCGCATCTCGCTGGATCGCGAGGTAAGGCTGCAGGTCGTCCATCATGCTGTGGAACTCTCGAAACGTGAGTGACTGATCGCCGTCGCTCAACGCCTTCTCCGGGCAAGGATGCACCTCGACGAGCAGTCCGTCGGCTCCGACCACAGCTGCCGCGCGTGCCAGCACAGGCACAAGCGACCGAACGCCCGCGGCATGACTGGGATCGACGATCACCGGAAGTCGCGACACGGTTTTGAGCACGGGCACGGCGGCGATATCGAGCGTGTTGCGCGTGGCCGTCTCGAATGTGCGAATTCCGCGCTCGCAGAGAATGATCTGCGAATTGCCATTCATGGCGATGACCTGCGCGGATCGGAGTAACTCCTCCAGAGTAGCGGTCAGGCCGCGCTTCAACAGGACGGGCCGTTCACAGCGGCCAAGAGCTTGCAGCAGCGCGTAATTCTCCATGCTTCGCGCTCCAACCTGCATAATGTCCGCATATTCAGCGATCAGATCGACATCTTCTTCACTCATCACCTCGGTGATGATGGCGAGTCCAGTGGCCTCGCGTGCCTTCGCCAAAAGCTTCAGGCCCGCGACACCCAGGCCCTGAAAAGAATAAGGAGAGGATCGCGGCTTGTAGGCGCCCCCGCGAAGAATGCACGCTCCGGCCGAGGCCACGGCCTCTGCCGTCTGCATCAACTGCTGCTCAGACTCAACCGCACAAGGTCCGGCCATGACGACGAAATCGTCGCCGCCAATTTCCAAATCGCCGACGGAAACGGTAACCCGGCAGCCATCGTCGGCCTTCGCGACGAGGTCAAAGCACGAAAACTGGCCGTTCCATCGGGCGTTCATAATGGCAACCGGCAATACTACCCAGTCGCATGTGGTGAGTCATTAGTGCGAACCTATTAGAACTGGTCTCATAAATGGTTTTGGGAAGGGCACGACTTCAGTCGTGCCGCCACAAGCCCTCACACTTTATCCTGAGCAAAACAATCCTGTCCAAGACGAGTGACAAAATCAGGAGTTCTCGCAAGCGTGCGCCTTCCATTCGCCTTTTTACTGGTCGATCAGCACTAATGGCGGCAGCGCTCAGCCCCCCTTCCAAGGCCAATAAGCGATAGCGCGACGTGCCGACCGCAAAGGTTTAGTTGACTTGGTCGTTCCCCGTACGCCCTAATCCAACATGCGCCTCCGAGGGGCCAGTTTGAATGCTTCGCAGCCCCGGACCGGGAATACGTCATCAAGAACAGGTGAGGACGCCCGCGCAAATTTCGAAGGTAAGCGAACGCTAAGGTATTTATTTCTCATAAACCTAGCGGGAATTGAACCGAAAAATCGGCCCAAACCAAGGCTAACTCATTGATTTATAAATACCTTACTTGTAAGTCCTTATTCCTCAAAGACCGGGCAAAAATCAACCGCTAAGTCTTTGATTCCAAAAGACCGTCACAGGAGGGGGTTTCAGCAGCAAGCCGCTCTGCCGCCAAAATCAGGCGTGAAAACCAAAATTGTTCCGCGAAATGCTAGAGCCTATTTCGCCGTCACCAGCGAATGCGTAATGGCGTGAACCGACAGCGCGATGCGATTCTGCACTCCCACCTTGCGCATGAGTTTGGCGACGTGCGCTTTTACGGTGCGCTCTTCGATGCCTAGAGCCGAACCGATTTCTTTGTTCGAACGGCCAGCGACAAGCATCTCCAGAACTTCCTTCTCGCGGTCGGTGAAACTGATTCGTCCAGCGGGGAAGATGCGGCCCGGAGACGAACTGACGCGCTCGATGAAAGTTGAGAGGACGCGTCGCGGCGCCCACACCGAGCCTTGATGCACGATGCGCAGCGCCTGAATGAACTCCGCTGGCGAGGCAGCCTCATCCACATAGCCCTTGGCGCCAGCCGCGATGGCTTTCAGGACGCTTTCATCGTCCATGCCAGAGCCTGTCACGATGATGCGCAGGTCGGGACGTACAGCCTTAAGGCTCGCCATGATGTCGTAGAGGTTTTGGCCGCCGCGATTGCCGAGCAGCACGAGATCGATGCCTTGCAACAGGCCGAGGTCGGCGAGCGACGCGGAGACCAGCTCCAAATCGAGTTCGGTATCGAAGAGGGCCCGGAATCCAACAAACCGCAGGGGATCGCTTTCCACAACGGCGACACGTATCAGTGGCTTTCTGGCAACAGCAGCTTTCATTAAGGTTTCCCTGTTAGGATTGCATCCTGTTTAAGCTTGCCTGAATCGGGCGGGAATTGGAACGATTGGCGCTCGCGGCAAATTACGGGAGTAACCCCGTGCAAAATCATCTTGGGAGGGTTGCGGTGAAACGATTGCGGGTAGGGACGCTCTTTGCGGCAATGATTACTTTGGGAATCATGACAGCCGGACTAGCTTCAGCACAAGGTTCGGGGCCATATAAGCCGCAGTTTGCGGGCGATCCGGCACGCTCCGACGCGGAAGCACAGGCGCTAGGCTATATGCGCGTGGTGCTCCGGGCGGAGAATACCTACAAGAAGCGCCATGGCCACTATGCGGAATCCCTGGACGCTTTGGCGGGAACCGGATCCCTCACCAAACGCATGGCGCACACCACGGATCGCGGAGAGTACACGGCCAGCTTCCATCCTGGCCACGATGGTTTTGTGCTCACGATGATGCCCAAGCACATGGATAACGAACACCGATCGTTTTATGCGCAAGAAGACGGCGCAATTCACGCCGACGATCAGAAGCCTGCAGATCAGGATTCCCCGAAAGTGAAGTAACCGCGAAGTGAAGTAGAGAACTACTCCCAGCGGCGCGATTCGTAATCCGGCCTCTCCTGATTGCCTCGCAATTCCTATGCGCCTGAGGGTCCAGGGTCGCGCGATCCGTCTTCGCGCGGAGGCCGCGTGATTCCGGATTGAACGGTAGGAACCTGATCGGCAATGCGCCGGATCGGCATCGGGCCTGGATCCACATTGCGTCGCAATTCCTCGACGATGTCGTTCCGGTCGCGCGCGCCATAGTCCCTTTCGAAACGGGTCAGGGCTTCGGTCAGAATGTCGTGGTGGTGCAGGTTAGCCAAGCCAGGCTCCTGGGTCATTTTCAGCCAGAGACGGTGCAGCATGACGACATCCTCATTCTTCATGGTAGGGGTATGCGGGCCGATGCGGAAGGTGTCGACGACGCCTTCGGACTCAACGACCTGAAGGAGGAATTGCCGTTTCGGTTCGGGAATCGCCTCCCAGGCACTGCCCAGGTTAAACGCCTGTTCGGCAGGACTCATTTTGCTGGAGATGCCGGACACGACGGCGGAAGAATCAAGATTGTGGGCCGTCTGCGAGATCGCCGACCAAGGGTCGCGAGCGGGGACCACGAGGAGCGAGATTTTCTTGCCAAAGCTCTCGGCGACGGATACGGCGCGCGTGAATAACGTCTCCTCGTAATCGCTGAAGATCTGCTCGGTCGAAAGACCATACGCGGCGGCCCCGAACTGGCTGATGCGGGCGGTCATCACGACGACATCCTGCTCGCGGGTGTCGGTGTGATGGAGTACCCAGCGAAGGTGGGTCAGGGTGTTGTAGTCGCGCACGGCGACGAGCACGTTGCCGGCACGGATGCCCACCGTTTCACGTTCGACGCTCTCAGCCTGCTGGAGTTGGAACTGCTCCTTCATCTGCGCGGCGGTATGAGCATGCTTCCGGCGGTTCACTTTTTCGGAAAAGCTGAAGATCGCGAAAAAAACAACGGAAAAGATAAGACCGCTGACCGTGGCAACTGACTTCGTAAAGAGATTAACGATTGCGGTCGAGAGCAACACCATGCCGACCGAAGCTAATCCGATGGGGATCTCGACGCCAAAAATGTGGAAGTTTGGGGGTACCTTCCAGTTGCGCTCGCCTTTGTAACGATAACGGAGGACCAGCATGGAGATGGTTTTGAAGACAAAGCTCCATACCACGCCGAAGGCATAGGCTTCGCCAAGGGTGTAGATGTTGCCCCAGCTGACGATAATGGTGAAGAGCTGGAGCCCGACGATTAGGTTGATGATGCGGTAAGTGGTGCCGTATTTTTTATGCGGGCGGCGAAACCAGTCGGCGAGCACGCCATCCTCAGAAACGCGATTGAGTACGCCGTTTGAGCCGACGATGGCGGTGTTGACCGCGCCGGAAAGGATCAGGAATCCGACGACGACGACGAATGCGCGGAAGGCCAAACGCAGAACCTGCGGACCGACCATGTTCATGGCGAGTCCTGCAATCAGGTTATCGCTATACACCTTCATGCGAACGTCGTCGGGAATGAGCATGACGGCCAGCAATGAGACGAGGCCAGTGAAGACAAAGCTATAAACGCCGATGACGATGGCGGTGCGCTTCAGGTTCTTGAGTTTGGGATGGGCGAGTTCCCGATAGACCTGGGCCAGCGATTCTTCGCCGCTCATGGCCAGCACGGAGTGGCCGAAGCCGATGATTAGTCCGAGAATGCCGAACATGTGCGGCAACTTGCTGTGCTTCCAGAAGCCGAGCGATTCGTCGCTGTAGTGAATATTGGCGAGAGTGGGGAAGGGCGGCAGGTGGCCGCCGACTTTGAGCAACGTGAACAGAGACCAGCCAAGCAACATCACGACCATGACGGTGGTGATCTGCATCACCCAGAGGGCTTTTTCGCTGGACTCCTCGATGCCTTTGATATTTTCCCACCAGAAGTAGACGGTGACAGCGATGGCGAAAACCACGGAAGTGCCGTTGACGCCGACCTGGGGAGTGCCGTTGAAGAGATGATGAACGGCCGAGGGGATCAACCCGTGGGCATCGGCGATGGCAATGGTGTCGTTGATCAGCCCAGCGATGTATTGTCCTGCGGAAACACCAGAGACCGGCCCGGTCAGAATGTAGTCGAACATCAGGGCGGAGACGCTGAGTTTTGCGAGAGTGCCGCCGAGAGCTTCTTTGACGACGCGATAGACGCCACCCCTGACGAACATGGAGCAGCTTTCGACGTAGACCGCGCGAACGGCGAACGCGAACAGCATAACGCCGAGCACAAACCATGGAGCGCTTTTGCCGATCGCCTGTTCGGCGATGCCGCCGGCGTAGAAGGCGGACGACCCTAAGTCATTGAGAATGACGGCGGCAGCTCGCCAGTAGGAGATAAAGGTGAGCATGACCGAGGTCGCGACGACAATGCGAACGCGGTTATTGCCTGGGGGTGCGTTAGAGGTCGAGGACATGCGGAGGAAGCCCTACTCTTCGGTCTCATCCTTTCTGTCCAAAAGGGTTTCGACGTCTTCGGCTCCCGTCAGCAGGAGAACGATTACGGATCCGGCCCAGCCGGCGACAAACATGAATTCTAAAATTCTTACAAGAACGGTGCTTAGATTCATGATCGGCTAATGTTATCCGATCAGCGGGACTTCGGAACAAGATTTTATCGAGCATCGATCCAAGAGCCTGGAACTGGGACCAGGCGTTGGCCACATCGCGGCTCGCGGTGGTTTGCTATCCTGATGCGTGCTCAAAATCCACCGCAGCGCGTGGGGGCTGACACTGCTTTCGGCGGTCCTGCAGATTGTCATTTTCCCGCTTCCGAATTTTTATTGGTTCTCCTGGATCGCGGTGGCCCCGTTGATTGTGGGCCTTTTACGCGCTCGCTCGCGGGAAACTCTGCAGTTACAACTGGAGACCGATAATGCGTCGCGTCTGCTGCCAGCTTCGCCGTGGCAGGGATTTTTGCTGGGCTACGTGTGCGGCATGGTATGGTTCGCCGGCACCTGCTACTGGATTTTCGATACCATGCATCGCTACGGCGGATTGCCGAACCCGCTGGCGGCATTGGCACTGCTTTTGTTTTGCATGTACGTCGGTCTTTATCACGGCATGTTCGGGCTGTTGCTGGCCCTGGTAGCTGGATCAAGGCTTGCCGGATCAGGGGCGAGGGCCGCTGTCGTGCCGGGGTCGGTGAGGCGAGCCCTGGTGGCTGCTCCATTCTTATGGGTCGCGGTGGAACTGGCTCGAACACGGATTACGGCGTTCCCATGGGAACTTCTGGGATATTCGCAGACGGGTAATTTTGCTCTTACACGGGTTGCCACCCTGGTTGGCGTTTATGGCCTTTCGTTTGAAATCCTGCTGGTCAACAGCGTGTTCGCGGCGGCGTTTCTGGCGCAGAAAGAGCAGAGGAAGCGGTTGCTGTGGGCGGCGCTAGCTGCAGCGGTGATGCTGCAGAGCGCGCAACTGCTGGAACCTCCGGCGGTCGCCAGCGATCATACCGCGCTGCTGGTGCAGCCGAACATTCCGATCCTGAACGGGGCGGAGTGGACGAAAGAGTATTTTCAGAACACCCTGCGGGAATTGACCGCGGTGAGCTTGCATCCGGAACAAGCGGATCGGCCTTTTGACTTGATCGTGTGGCCAGAGTCGCCTTCGCCGTTTTATACGAACGACCCGATGTTTCGGGATGCGGTAAGCGCTCTGGCTCGGGAGGCTCGGACGTGGGTGGTGGCGGGCTCGATCGGAATTAACCCGGCGACGCATAGTGGTGGAGAGAAAGCGCAAATGTTCAATTCCGCGGCGCTGGTCGGCCCACAGGGCGAGTGGGTGGGTCGTTACGACAAGGTGCACTTGGTGCCTTTCGGGGAATACTTGCCGTTTCCGCAGTTGTTTGCATTTGCCGGAGGACTCACCAAAGAAGTTGGGGAGTTTCAGCGGGGGGCATCGCATGCCCCTCTGGATGCCGGAGGCGAACGGTTGGCGATTTTTATTTGCTATGAGTCGATCTTTCCCGACGAAGTGCGTGAGGGACCTTTGCAGGGAGCGCAGGTTCTGGTGAACATTTCGAATGACGGCTGGTACGGCGACAGCGGCGCGTGGAATCAGCACCTGCAACAGACGCAGATGAGGGCGATCGAAAATAACCGGTGGTTGCTTTCCGCGACCAACACCGGGAAGACGGCAGCGATCGATCCTGACGGACGAATCATAGCCTCCACCGAGCGCAAGATCCGAACCGCTCTGCCTGCGCCTTACGCCTTGCATTCCGACACAACTCTCTACACGCGTTACGGCGATTGGTTCGCATATCTGTGTGCGATAATTTCAGCAGGCGCTCTGCTGGAGCGATTTTTATCCAGTAAGGGCGCGACATCAGTCGAGTGAAAAATAATGTTGGATGAACTGGAACAGCAATATACATCCCTAAAGACCAAGGTTCACGACCTGCGGGAGTATCTTTGACGGGGGTAAACTGCGCCAGCAGTTCGCCGAAGTCGAAAAGCAGGCGTCGGATCCAAATCTTTGGTCGAATCCTGAAAAGTCCCAGCATGTAATGCGCGAACGCAAGCGTCTGGAGAGCCTGTTGTCGCTCGAAGGCGACCTGGCGAGGCGCACCGATGACATCGCTACGTATTTCGATCTGGCGGGGGAAGGTGAGGATGTCACCTCCGACTTGCAGCGCGATTTGGACTCTCTGCGGGAACTGGTCGATCGCGTCGAGACCGAGACTTTGCTTTCGGGTGAGACCGACGCTCTAAATGCGATCGTGACGATTCATCCTGGAGCGGGCGGAACGGAGTCCCAGGACTGGGCGGAGATGCTGTTGCGCATGTATCTGCGCTGGGCGGAGCGGCAGGGATTCAAGACGGAGATGTACGACTACCAGCCCGGAGAAGAAGCGGGAATCAAATCGGCGACCTTCTCGGTGATTGGTCAGTATGCGTTCGGTTATTTGACCAGCGAGATTGGAGTGCACCGACTGGTGAGGATTTCTCCTTTCGATCAGGCTAAGCGGCGACATACGTCGTTTGCCAGCGTCTATGTTTCTCCGGAAATTGACGACAGCATTGAGGTGAATATCAAGCCGGACGACATCCGGATTGACACCTACCGCTCGAGCGGCAAGGGCGGGCAGCACGTCAATACGACCGATTCGGCGGTGCGCATCACGCACATTCCGACTGGCCTTGTGGCCGCCTGCCAGAACGAGCGCTCGCAGCATAAAAACAAAGACAAGGCAATGAGCATGCTGCGGTCGAAGATCTATGAGTTCGAATTGGAGAAGAAGCGCGAGGTTACGAAGAAAATTGAGGATTCGAAACTAGACATCGATTTCGGATCGCAGATCCGCTCGTATGTGCTGCAGCCTTACCGCATGATCAAAGACCACCGCACGAAGCTGGAGATTGGCGACGTAGACCGCGTGATTGACGGCGATCTGCGGCCGTTGATGCAGGCGTATCTGCGGATGCGGCGGGATGAGAAAAAGAGTTAGCTGTCAGCAGCAGTCGTAAGGAATGCATGCGAAGAGATTGCGGGCTAACAATTTTGGTGGATTGGGGTGGGAGCGATTGACGAGAAGCGGCAAACGGAAGATGGCTGAACCCGCGGTGCTCGGAGTCCGGTCGCAACGCGCTTCACGCCCTGCGCCGAAGACGCCGACAAAACTCCGCCCGCCGAAACTTGGAGCGCGACTGCAGAGAGCCTTCCGCTACGCGGCCGAGCAGCACTCGGGGCAGACACGGAAGCAATCGGCGGTGCCTTACCTTTCGCATCTGATGGCGGTGTGCTCGCTGGTGCTCGAGGCGGGGGGAGATGAGGATATGGCGATCGCCGCTCTTCTGCATGATGTCGTCGAAGATTGCGGCGGGAGGCCTCGGCTGCGGGAAATCCGCAAGCAGTTTGGTCGGCGAGTAGCGAAGATCGTCGAAGGCTGCACGGATTCATTCGGCGACCCGAAGCCGGAATGGATGGAGCGGAAGAAGAGCTATTTGCGGGAAGTGAAGCACGCCGATGTGGAAACGCGGCTAGTTTCGGCGTCCGACAAACTGCATAACGTCCGCACGATTCTTGCCGATTACAGAAAGGATGGCGAAGGGGTCTGGGCGCGGTTCACGGGAAAAAAAGAAGGCACGCTCTGGTACTATCGCGCCTTGAGCGATGAATACCGACGGCGCGGCCCCAATCGAAACACGCGAGAGCTTGAGATTGCGGTCGCGGAATTGGAGCGGGCGGTGAGGGAGAATCCGCGAGAGCCGCGGGTGGGCAGAAAGTTGGCGAGCAACAAAACCGCAGCAAGGCTGGGGAGATGAACGATGCCGCGCATGCTTGATTTGATCCGTAATTCAGAGGTGCCTGCGAGCCTGATGCAATCGGCGGCACGCGGAGCTCTTTCGGTGCCGCCGGCAGAGACGATTGAGATCCTGGTCTACCTGGCGCTGCATCATAAGTTGTTTGGCGATGAGGCTCGCCTCACGCTCGCTGGGTGGGACGAGAAGGCTAGCATGGCCGTGGCCGCCGACGCCATGACAAGTGGCGAAGTGCTGGGATATTTTGTGGACGCCGAAAATCTGCGCATTTCTTTGCTGCCGACACTGGCGGAGAACCCTTCGGTGAGCGAAGAGTCGCTGGGAACGTTGGCGATGTCGGGATCGCGGGCAGTAATGGAAGCTTTGTGGGCGAGCGCCCGTGTGATGGGCTCTCCGAGGCTGCTCCAGGCATTGCAGGCGAATGCCAATGTGCGACCGAGCGAACTAGTTCAGATCGAGGAGAAACTGGCGGTTTTGGGCGATAGTCGAACGTCGGCGGAGGCCGAAGCCGGTCCGTTCGACGAAGCGATCGAAGGGGCAGTCGCGAAGTATCTCGAGGAGAACGCGGCAGAATTAGTAGTCGAAGCAGACAAGCCATTCCAGCCGATTGGGGCATTGCACGAAAATGCAGAGAGCGAAGCGAGCGTGGTTCAGACTTCCGCAGCCGGTGCGGGCGCTGCAGCGCGACCCGTGGCGGTAGCGGCCGCGCAGGCGAAAAAGCATCCGATTCCGGCTCACGTTCCGGCACACGAGGAGCGCCGCGATAGCACGCTGCAAAAAATTTCCAAGCTCAACATTCAGGGGCGCATTGCGCTGGCGATGCGCGGCAGCAAGGAAGAGCGCTCCATTCTGATCCGCGACTCGACGAAACTGGTGGCACTAGCCGTGCTCGATTCGCCCAAAGTATCGGATGGCGAAGTGGAGAAATTTGCATTGCAGAAAAATGTGCTGGAGTCGGTGTTGCGCACCATCCCGATGAAGCGGAAGTTTGCCAAGAACTACAGCATCATGCGTAACTTGGTGTTTAATCCGCGCACTCCTCTGGATGTCTCGCTCGGATTGATGAAGACCCTGCTGGTCCACGATCTGAAGAATCTGTCGGGCAATAAGGAAGTTTCCGATACGATTCGCAAACTTGCGCTGCGGATGTTTAAGCAGAAGTTGGAGAAGAAAGGGTAGGACAGTTGCCAGTAACCACTGGAGATTCTTTGACACGATCAGATCCCATTTACGAGCTGTTGACGCGGGCGAAGACGATCGCGGTGGTGGGATTGTCGGAGAGCCCGATGCGACCGAGTCACGGTGTTTCTCTGTACATGCAGGAGAAGGGCTACAAGATTATTCCGGTGAATCCGCAAATTACGGAGGCGCTGGGAGAGAAGGCTTATCCTTCTTTGCTCGATGTCCCGCTCGAAGTGCGAGGGAAGATCGACCTGGTCAATGTGTTCCGACGACCGGAATATGTCGATGAGATTGTGGAGCAGTCAATTCAATTGAAGATTCCGGCGATCTGGCTTCAGGAAGACGTGGTAAACGATCGTGCTGCGGAAAAGGCGCGCAACGCTGGAATGTTTGTCGTGATGGACCGCTGCATCTTGAGGGAGCATCGGGCGAGGTTTGTGTAGGTTTGTTGGCGTGACAGTACTATCACACTCCAATGGCCTGATGAGAGACCGTACTGTTCTCGATACGTCAAGCCAAATTGCCCTCCCCCAAAATAACCCGAGCGCCCCAGCTGTCCTAGCGTCCTCAACTGCCTTTCCACCCGTTTTCACGGTTCCCTAGGCAAGCCTCGGACGCCTCTACAGCCAACCTTGAGTTTTTATGCATCACGAGTCAGGCCTGCGTCATCTACCACGTCGGAGGAAATTCATGGCTGATCCCCGCTATCCGATTGGAAAATTCTCTTATTCCGGTCCCATGACCGCGGAACAAAAGCAGCAGTATTTGGGTGACGTTGAACAGACTCCCTCTCAATTACGCACCGCTCTCCGCGGACTTTCCGATCAGCAACTCGATACCCCCTACCGCGATGGCGGCTGGACCTTGCGCCAGGTCGCCCATCATGTACCCGACAGCCACATGAATGCCTACATCCGTTTTAAGCTCGCGCTCACGGAAGACGATCCGACCATCAAGCCCTACATGGAGAATCTCTGGGCCGAATTGCCCGACTCGCGCCAGCCGATCGAAGTTTCACTGGGCCTTCTGGATTCGCTGCACAGGCGTTGGACCGCAGTGCTCCGCAGCATGAGCGACGCTCAATGGAAGCGCACCTTCCGCCATCCCGACCTCGGTCCGATGTCGCTTGAGAAAACTCTCGCCCTCTACTCTTGGCACGGACGCCACCATGTAGCGCACGTTACCGCTCTGCGAGAGAAGATGGGATGGTAGAAAAGGTGAAAGCTACCGGGGCCTTAGCCCCTGAGAAAAACAGTTTTTTCACCAAAGACGATCGACACGACCAGTCCGACAAGCTCGGCGCTAGAAGCTGGAAGCTCTCTACGACATTCCCGCCTTCCACGCGAGATAACTTGCCGCCTCGCGCATCACCGCCGCGAACCGGTCCCAAAGATGTCGCGGACGCGATTCCGGCCGCGGCGCCACTTCCACCTCTACTTTTTCATGCTCCAGCAGCGCGCGAATACGGAACACATGAAACGCATCGCTCACGGCGATGCAACTGTGCATGCCGTTAGCCCGCATAATGTTTGCCACCCGCGCCGCCGACTGCGCCGTATCCGAGCCTTGCGTCTCCGCGATCAGAGCTTGCTCCGGAACCCCTCGCCGCAGAAGATAATCGCGGCCCACTCCGCCTTCGCTGAAATCCGGATCAAGCGCCGAGCCGCCCGTCGTAATTACCACCGGCGCCATTCCCTGTTTGTATAGTTCGTAAGCGTGATCGAGCCGTGCCTTGTAGACCGGAGAGGGGCGCCCCGCGTATTCCGCAGCTCCGAAAACCGCAATCACATCGGCCCCCCTGGAAGGAACTTCGGCAGCCGCGCGTACGATGCGCGTTCCCGTGATCCCGAAAAATAACAACAGCGCTCCCGCTGCCGCCAGCAGCAACAGCAGCCAGGAACGCATCAGAATGGACCCAGTTTTCAAGGTTCCAAGGTCTCAAGGTGGAGGTGGATCCGCTGGAGGGCAGTCAGAACATCAGAATTAAGGGTTGCGTTCCTCAAGCCTCAGCACCCTTTGCGTCGATGACCTCCGTGTCTCAAGACAAGGCTTCGACAATATCCTTGGCGGCAATTGCGCCCTCGCGCAGAATCTGCCAGGTTCCGTCCTGTTTAAAGTGCACGATTGTCGACGAGACCGTCCGCGGAGATTTACCGCCATCCACGATGAGCGAGATACGTCCCTGCAACTGCTCCTGCACCTGCTCCGCGGTCGTGCATTCCACCGCGCCGCTCAGGTTGGCCGATGTCGCCGTAATGGGAATTTTCGCCGCCCGTATCACCGCCAGCGGAATCTCCGCCGCCGGCACCCGCAGCGCCACGTTCCCTGTGTTGGCCGTGACCTTCAATGGCAGATGCGACGCTGCCGGCACAATCATTGTCAGGGGCCCCGGCCAGAACCGCCGCGCCAGCAGATGAAAATCGTCGGGCAACGGACGAGCAAACTCCTCCGCCTGATCCACGTTCTCGATCAGTAGCGACAGCGGCTTATGCCGCAAACGCGATTTGATCTCATAAACTCGCTCCACCGCGCGCAAGTTGAAAGGGTCGGCCGCCAAGCCATAGAACGTGTCCGTCGGCATGCCCAACACCTGGCCCGCATGAATCTGCTCGGCCGTGTACTTGATCAGCGATGCTTCCGGCGTTTCGGCATGAATTTTTAGGATTTCCGCGCGCACTCTGGTTCCTTCCTCATGGTAGGAGTCAACGGCGTTACGTTTGTCTGCGTAAACAATGAAATGTACCATACATCCTGTTCCTGAAACCAACCCATGAACCAGGCTGCCAAGTTCCGAACCAGAGGCAAAGCCCAGCTCCGAACCAAAGTCCAGACGAAGACTCCGCTTGCCCACAGCCAGTCCGAACGCTTGCGTCCGGTAATCGGACGCCACAACCAACTCCTGAAAGAACTGCGTCTCGCCTTTCGCCAGGCCCAACTCACCGTCCGCGGCGAATGCGCCGTCGAAGGCGTCAAACTGATCCAGGAAGCGCTTCGCAGCGGCCTGCATCTCGAAAGCGTGTTCTTTAGCGAATCCGCGCGACCCCTTGCCGAAAAAATTCTTCCTCAGATCAACGCCCGCACAGAAACTCTCGTCCTGCCGAATCCGCTGTTCAACTCCATCGTGCCCAGCGAAACGCCTCAGGGAATCGCGGCTCTACTCAAATTGCCAGTTTCCTCTGCCGCAAAGTTACTCGATCGCGCGGCCGCCGGAGCCTTGGTCGTGGCCTCCGGCCTGCAAGACCCCGGCAACCTGGGCACCATCCTCCGCTCCGCCGAAGCCTTCGGAGCCGCCGGAATCTTTCTTACCGGAGGAACCGTCAGCCCCTACAACTGGAAAGCTCTCCGCGCTTCCGCCGGATCCATCTTTCGCCTGCCTTTTCTTCAGATCTCCAGCGTCGAGCTAATGGCGCTGCTGCGCGCAAAACGCATCCGCCTGCTGGCAACGTCCTCCCACCATGGAACCCCGCTTCCTCAAGTCAACTGGACTCCGCCGCTTGCCATCTTTATCGGCAACGAAGGTGCCGGCCTATCCCGCGAACTCATGCAACAAATGGACCAGACCATTGCCATTCCCCAAGCCGCACAAGTCGAATCCCTCAACGCTGGAGTCGCCGCCAGCATCCTACTCTACGAAGCCGCGAGAAACCGAGGATGATTTTGTAATTTTGGAATCGTGTAATTTGGTAATTTTGAATCCAATCCCACGTCTGAGGTTTTTGTAATTAGAAAATTACCCGATTCCAAAATTAGCAAATCTCTCCGTGGTGCAATGATCTCGTGAACTTATTTCAATCCATCCCGTCAGAGGACTCGAATGCTGCGGGCACGCGCCCGCTCGCCGATCGGATGCGCCCTCGCACCCTCGACGAATTCGTAGGACAAGAGCACCTGGTAGGTCCCGGCAAACCCCTCCGCGTGCAGATCGAGCGCGACGACCCCACTTCTATGATTTTCTGGGGCCCTCCCGGCACCGGAAAAACCACGCTTGCCAAAATCATCGCCGGCATCACCAAAGCCGATTTCATCGAATTCTCCGCCGTGCTCTCGGGCATCAAGGAAATCAAGCAAGTCATGACCGACGCCGATCGCGCGCGCCAATACGGCACGCGCACCATCGTCTTCGTCGACGAAATTCACCGCTTCAACAAGGCCCAGCAAGACGCCTTCCTGCCGTATGTAGAAAAGGGCAGCATTCGCCTGATCGGCGCTACCACTGAAAATCCTTCCTTCGAAATCAACGGAGCTCTCTTCTCCCGTTGCCGCATATACGTCCTCAAGCCGCTCACTGAAGATGAAATCGTCACCCTCCTCGGCCGCGCCCTGGCCGACCCCGAGCGCGGACTGGGCCAGATGCGCGTCGTAGCCTCGGAAGACGCCCTAAGAAAAATCGCCGCCTACTCCAGCGGAGACGCCCGCAGCGCCTACAACGTCCTCGAAGTAGCCGCCGCACTAACCGCCGCGCCTCCCGCAAAAAAAGAAATCACCGATGAGACCATTCACGAAGCCCTGCAAAAGCGCATCCTCCTCTACGACAAATCCGGAGAAGAGCACTACAACCTAATCTCCGCCCTCCACAAATCCGTCCGCAACAGCGATCCCGACGCTGCCTTATATTGGTTAGCCCGCATGTTAGAAGCCGGAGAAGACCCGCTCTACATCGCCCGCCGTGTAGTCCGCATGGCGGTTGAAGACATTGGCCTCGCCGAACCCACCGCCCTGGCCCTCTGCATGGCCGCCCGCGACGCCGTAGATTTCATCGGCATGCCCGAAGGCAACCTGGCCCTGGCCCAAGCCGTCGTCTATCTTTCTGTAGCTCCCAAATCCAACGCCGTCTACACCGCCTACGGAGCCGTCCAGCAAGATGTGGAACAAACCGCCGCCGAGCCCGTCCCCCTCCACCTGCGCAACGCCCCCACAAAGTTGATGAAGGAAATCGGCTATGGCAAAGACTACCAATACGCCCACGACAAAGAAGAAAAAGTAGCCAACATGCAATGCCTCCCCGACAGCCTGAAAGACCGCACCTACTATCGCCCCACCAATGAAGGAGTAGAAAAACGCATCAAAGAACGTCTGGAGGAGATCAGAAAAATCAAATACTCTTCCCATCCCCGGCCGAAATAATTGGGAGTGCGACAATTCTCGACGACTTTCGAGAAGTGGCCCAGTGTTTAATCTCCGATGACGACGGCTCGGCTGCCTCCCCGCCGCAATCTCCTGGTCCGAATGTGTTAGTCTGCTTTCCGTCCCAGGCTCCCGCATGACTCTGCATCGTCGCGAACTTTTGCAAGGCCTCGCAATCGCTAGCGCTTCCACCATTCTGGCCTCCTGTGCGAAGAAGCTGGTCAAGGGAACCGTGCCGGCTCCCCTGTGCCTGCCGCGCGTCAACGTTTCCGCCGATCGCATCACCCGATCGATCTGCGGACTGCGTCCCTACCGCCGCTCTGGCTTCGTTGTCCGCTCCGAGAAGATCGGCGACGCTCTGGTCATTCACAACTACGGACACGGCGGCGCCGGAATCACCTTGTCCTGGGGAACCGCAAAGCTTGCTGTCGATCTTGGCGCGCCGGGGCATAGCGGTGCTGCCGCGGTGATTGGTTCTGGCGTTGTCGGTCTGTCTACCGCACGCCTGCTGCAGGATGCCGGATTCCAGGTCAAGATCTACGCCAAAGACCTGCCTCCCAATACCACCTCCAACGTCGCTGGCGGATTCTGGTATCCCGTCACGCTTTTCCAGGACCAGTTCCGTACCCCTGCTTTCAACGACCAGTTCGCTAAAGCCTGCAGCTTCGCGTTCAACCGTTACCAGACCCTGGTCGGCTCTCGTTATGGCGTGCGCTGGACGCCCAACTTCATGCTGGCTCATTTCGCCTTCAGCGAGACCGGCGATTTCAGCCGCCAGGGCGTAGTCGGCAGCCTGACTCCGGAGTTACGCGACCTCGGCCCCGGCCAGCATCCCTTCTCCGGCTATGAGTTTGTCCGGCAGTTCGACACTCTGCTCATCGAGCCGCACATCTATCTGGCGGCTCTGATGCAGGATTTTCTGATCGCTGGCGGCAAGGCGCAGATACGCGAGCTTCACGAAGCTGCCGAACTCCGCCAATTGACAGAACGGTTAGTTTTCAACTGCACCGGATTGGGCGCGAAGGTGCTTTTCTAATGACGAAGAACTGAATCCGGTGAAAGGGCAGCTGACTTTTTTTCTCCCGCAACCGGAGGTTGCGTACTCGGCTGTCTTCGGAGGCCTCTACATGTTTTCGCGGCACGACGGAATTGTGTTAGGCGGCACGCATGACGAAGGGGACTGGTCACTCGACGTCGACAACCAGATGCGGGACCAGATCGTCGCGAAACATAAACAATTCTTTGACAGCATGTGCGCCTGTTGAGCGAATCACGAAACGGCCCAAATGGATTCGCCCATGGGTTTCCTGCGTTGCTCCGGTCGTTCCTGTCTGACTGATCCCCTTGGGCGCAATTTTTAGAATCAAAACCTTAGCGGGCGACTTCTCTCAGGTCATTGAGAAACAAGGACGTACTCGTAAAGTCTCTATAATTAATGCTTTAGGTTGTTTCTTGATCAGTAGAGGAAGTGCCAGGGGTGGAGTTGGGGGCGGCGGGCGAGTTTTAGCATCTGCTTTGCCGCCACGCGTGGTGGAGCGCGGGCGAATTCGTTTCGCCAAGAGTCGCTCGACTGACAATATCGTTCGAGTCGGGATGACAAGGCGGCCTTAATTTCTACAAAGGGAGTCGAAGGAGTCCAAGAATCAGACCTTTGCTCAGGCGGAGTTTCTATGTCACGAACCTATCTCACCATGGCGAGAATGCGGACCGGAGGTTCCCCCGACTGCTTGCTTTTTTCGGGAGCCACGATAATCAGCGATCCGGTTGCGGGCAGGGAAGTGAAGTGCGCAGCTTGTTCCACGACATAGTCTCCATGGAGCGAGAGCTGGCGCGCGAGGGTGCGATCGGAAGCGAAGTTGACGGGCGTTTCAACGGCAAAGCCGATGGTGTAGCGAGCCTCCAAGAGGAAGAGGGCTGCTTCGCGGCTAATGGGAAATGGTGTGGTGGAAGGATCCGGAGACGCAACGGGCTGGCGAATGGCGACGACAGCTCCTTGCGGGATAATGCCGTGCTGGGTTTCCCATTCGGCGATGTCGTCGAGAGAAAGTTGAGAGCTGGTGTTGGGCGCTGTAGCTGTGTTCAATTCCAAAACCACCATGGGAGCGACCAAACGATCGGCAGGAATCTGGCCTGCCGTCCAAGTGCCGGGAATGAGCGCGGCGGGAGCAATGATGCGAGTCGTTGAGTCGGAAACGGCGGAGCTGGTAGCGACGCTGGGCTTGGCTGTAGCGGGCGCAGCGGTGAGATCGATCACGTGGGAGTAACGGTCGGACGGCGCGGAACCGGGGCGGCGGTCGGCGAAGAGAAGAATGGCAAGCACAAGCGCATAAGCGACGATAAAACTGCGGATCCGCATTGAATTCCTTACTCGAAATTTAGTATGACGTAAGTCTCATCATTATTGTTGCTCCGCGGGGTGACGACTTCAATTCCCGTTCGGACATGACCTGCGGATGAGCTTGCGATGATTGCGCGGGCGAGTTTCGAGGGCGGCGATGCGGCCGCAAAACATTGAAGCGGAAAACTTTCGTTTATGGCGGAGTCTTGGCGGGAGGGCTCAGGAGTTAGAATACAGTTAACATTTCAGTAGTTCCCAGGGCCCATGCCATCGCCGATTCCGATTTGCGGCTGGATGCTAGCGCCTGTCGCAAGTCGTCGAATTGCACGACTTGAGACTTGCGGGGGGCAAGAAACGTAACCGAGGGCACGATGTTTGGCCGTGAAGAAAAAGTATCCGCGCTCCGCCTGACCGCCGTGCAATACGTAGTGCTGTTTATTTTTCTGCTGCTGGCCTACGGATTGTGGCGGTTGCAGGTCATGCACAGCGACGAATACGCATTGCTGGCGGAGAAGAATCGTGTGCGAAATGTGCCGATTCTGGCGCCACGGGGGAAAATCCTCGACCGCGAAGGCCGGATCATCGTGGATAACTATCCTTCGTTCTCGGCTCTGCTATTGCGTGATTCGTCGCGTGATCTGACCGGCGACGCCGACGCGATCGCCAAAGGTCTGCATTTGAACCCCGACGAAGTGCGGCAGCGCATCCGGCACTTCTCGTCGCTGCCACAGTACCAGCCGATTTTCTTGAAAGAGGACATCACTCCCGACGAACTGGCGTTCATCGAGGCGCACAAGAACGAGTTGCCGGAGCTGGAAACGATCATGGCGCACCGGCGGCTGTATCCGCGGAACGGATTCATGGCGCATTTGATCGGGTATGTCGGAGAAGTTACGGAGGACATGCTCAACCAGCCGCAGTTTGAACTGTACAATCCGGGCGATGTGGTTGGGGTGAGCGGAGTAGAGAAGCAGTACAACAGCATCCTGATGGGGAAGAACGGATCGCGGCGGGCGCTGGTGAACAGCCACGGAAAAGAAGTCGGGCGGCTGGACGAGACGCCCGCGGAGCCGGGCAAGCAGCTCAAGCTGACGCTCGATCTGGATTTGCAGATTGCGGCGGAACAGGCGATTGAAGGGAAGAACGGCGCGATTGTGGCGATGGATCCGCACACGGGAGAAATTCTGGCCATGGTGAGCCGGCCCACGTTCGATCCCAATGATTTTGCAGTGAAGATTTCACGGGACGAGTGGAACAAGCTGGTGACAGACCCCGATAAGCCGCTGCTGAACAAGGCGATTCAGGCGCAGCTCGCCCCCGGGTCGACGTTCAAGATCATTATGGCGACGGCGGGATGGCAGGAAGGGATCGCGCAGACGCTGCACGTCAATTGCAATGGCGGGGCCACATTCTACGGGCGGCGCTTTGGCTGCTGGGTGAAGAGCGGGCACGGCGGAGTCGATCTGCCGAAAGCGATTTATCAATCCTGCGACGTCTTTTTTTACACGCTGGCGGAGAAACTTGGGATCGATCGCATCGCAAAATACGCGACGGCGTTTGGATTGGGACAGAAGACCGGAATTGATCTTCCGAATGAAGTGAGCGGCGTGATGCCGTCGGAAGAATGGAAGATCAAGAACTTCAAGCAGAAATGGTTTGCCGGCGAAACGATTTCGGTGGGTATCGGCCAGGGTGCGGTGGCGATTACGCCTGTGCAGCTGATGCGTGCTGTGGGCGCGATCTCGATGGGTGGGCGGATGGTGGTTCCGCATGTGATCAATCCGACGAACCTGCCGACGGGGTTTGTCGAGACGACGCGTTACACGGAAGTGAAGGAGGTTCCGATTGATCCCACGGGATGGAACACGATCACCGATGCGATGAGCCGGGTGCTGTTGCCGGAAGGCACGGCTCCGTCGGCGCATATTCCGGGAATCGATATTGCCGGCAAGACGGGGTCGGCTCAGATTGTGTCGCTGGCGCTGCGCGCGAAGCATCAGAACAGCGCTGAATTTGCTCAGAACGGATGGTTTGTAGGGTTTACTCCACGGCGCAATCCGGACATCGTCGTATGCGTACTGTTCGAGGGCGGCGAGCACGGAAAATTAGCGGCGCGGTTGGCGACCCAGGTGATTAAGGCTTATGTCGATAAGCAGCAGCGTCAGCCGACCAAGGTGGCGGCCGGCCCGGGGAAGGTGGAAGTGAGCGGGCTGTGGACCGACCCGGGGGGCGAATCCCGCAATAGCCCGAGCGACCATTTGCAGAGTGGGCGCTTTCTGGTCGATGTTGGGCGGAGGAGAACTCCGCTGGCGATGGCGGCGCCGGGTGTGCGTTGATTGGCCGGTGACTCCGATTTGCCGTGTGTCGCTCGTGGTACGTTAAATCTGAAAATCTTCTTATGAATACCATTGCCCAGATCGCGTTGGACGCTGCAACTGTTGGGGGTGTGACTTACGCCGACGCGCGGGCGGTAGCGATTCGCAATCGATCGCTGGCGACCAAGAATGGGCACGTGGGGCACGCTTCGGAATCGGGGTCGCTCGGGGTTGGCGTGCGGGTGATTGCTGAGGGTGCATGGGGATTTGCGGCTTCTTCAGATTTGAGCCGGGAGGCGGTGGAACGGGCGGCGGCGCGGGCGGTCGAAATTGCGCGGGCTTCGGCGCGGGTGAAGCGGGAAAATGTGAGGTTGGCTCCCGAACCGGCAGCGCGGGCGGAGTGGACTACTCCGTATAAAGTCGATCCCTTTGCTACATCGGTCGAGCAGAATCTCGATCTGCTGCTGCAGCTTGAAGCGGAAATGCGCAAGGTCGCCGGGGTCACGCTTTCCGAAACAGGCATGAACTTTCAGCGCGAAGAGTCGTGGTTTGTATCGTCGGAAGGCGCGGACATTCATCAGACGAAATATTCTTCGGGCGCTGGCTACACGGTATATGCATTTGCTGGCTCGGAGATTCAGAAGCGGTCGTATCCGAATTCGTTTGGCGGGCAATGGCAGAATCGCGGGTACGAACAAATCGAAGAAATGAAGTTGCTGGAGAATGCGCGGCGGGTGGCGGAAGAGGCGGTGGCGTTGCACCATGCGGAACAGTGTCCAGCGGGCACGGCCACGATTATTCTGGATGGGTCGCAGCTCGGACTGCAGATTCACGAATCGATCGGGCATCCCATCGAACTGGATCGCGTGCTGGGCATGGAAGCGAATTTTGCGGGGACGTCGTTTCTGACGCTGGAGAAACTGGGGAATCTGCGCTATGGCAGCGAACTGGTGAACGTGGTGGCCGACGCGCGGCAGGAACACGGGCCGGGACTGGGAACCTTCGCTTACGACGATGAGGGTGTGGCGGCGCAATCGAGGCCCATTATTACTCAAGGGCGCTTCACGGGGTATCTCAGTTCGCGTGAAACAGCGCACACGATCGGAGCGGCGCGATCGGGTGGAATGGTCCGGGCGGAGAGTTGGAACCGGCTTCCCATGATCCGCATGACCAATGTGAGCATCTTGCCCGGAGAACAACCGCTGAGCCTCGAGCAGTTGATTGCCGCGACCGACGATGGCATTTATATGGAGACCAACAAGTCGTGGTCGATTGACGATAAACGCTATAACTTTCAGTTTGGATGCGAGATCGCCTGGCAAATCAAGAACGGCAAGCGGGTGCGGATGCTGAAGAATCCATCGTATTCGGGCATCACAACCGAGTTCTGGAATTCGATGGACGCGATCTGCTCGCGCGAAGAGTGGGCGCTGTGGGGAACTCCGAATTGCGGCAAGGGACAGCCGCAGCAAGTGGTGGGCACGGGGCATGGGGCGAGTCCGGCGCGGTTTCGAAACGTTCGAGTGGGATCGGCATACAAGGGGAGTTAAGAGAGATTTTGTAATTTTGTAATCGGGTAAATTTGCAAATTCAGGAACTTCTAAATTGAACTAGCCTGTGATTTTCAGATCACCAAAGTTCCAACTTAACCGATTACAAATTGTCGTCCATGCTTACCAGAGAACAATCCGCGGAGATCTTCGAGCGCATTCGGCGCTTCGGGTCGGCCGACGAGGTCGAGGCCCTCATCACCAGTTCGCGCTTTGCCCTGACCCGATTTGCGAACAACACTATTCATCAGAACGTCGAGGAAGAAAATTCCATTGTGTCGGTGCGCGCGAATTTTGGGGGACGGACGGCGCGCGCGACCGCCAACCAGTTTGATGACGCGAGCCTGCGGAGAGCCGTGGAGGCGGCGGAGAGCCTGGCGAGAGTGCAGGCGCCCGATCCGGATTTGCTGCCAGTGCCGACTGCGGAGGAAGCCGAGGGGACGGGCAAGTCACCGGTACCACCAGAACCTCGAGTCTCCAACCGTTTTTTTGACGAGACCGCGGCGGTGAGTCCGGCGGACCGCGCGGAAGTTGTGAAGGGAATCGTCTCTGTTGCTGACAAGCACAAGTTGACGACCGCAGGAATTGATTCGATTTCGGAATCTTATGAGGGCTTCTTTAACTCGCGTGGATTGTCGACGTGGCATCGTCAGACGCTGGCGGAGGTTTCGATCACGATGCTGGCCGATGATTCGTCGGGCTGGCAGAAACTGAACTCGCCCGATGTCCGCAAGCTCGACGCTGCGCGATTGGCGGAGACGGCAGCTCAGAAGGCGGTGGATTCGGCGCATCCGCGGGAGATTGCTCCGGGGAAGTACACGGTGATTCTTGAACCAGCCGCGGTTCTCGACATTATTGGCTTTATGTTCTGGGACTACAGCGGGGTGGCAATTCTCGACCAGAGGTCGTTTTTGAACGACCGGATCGGCGCTCGGCTGTTTGGCGAGAACATTAGCATCAGCGACGACGCGGCGCATCCGTTGCAAGCGGGGTCGCCGTACGATGGCGAGGGCATGCGTCGGCAGCGCGTGCAACTGGTAGAGAACGGGATCGTCAAGCGGGTGGTCTACGCGCGAGCTACGGCCCGGAAAATGAGAGAGTCGGAGTATGCGGCCAAGGTTGGAGTGATCGAACCCACGGGCCATGGATTTCTGCTGCCCAACGAAATGGGCGAAATGCCGATGAATATTGTAATCGGCGCGCCGGAAAAGCCGCAGAGAGTCGAAGAAATGATTGCCTCGACGGAGCGCGGCGTGCTGGTAACGCGGTTATGGTATATCCGCGAAGTTGATCCTTACGAGAAGATCGTGACTGGCATGACGCGCGACGGAACTTTCCTGGTGGAGAATGGGAAGGTCAAGTGCGGACTGCGCAATTTCAGATTCAATCAAAGCCTGATCGCAATGCTGTCGAATGTTGAAGAGATGAGTGTTCCTGTACGCGCTAGCGGCGAGGAATCGTTTGACATGGTAGTGCCGGCCATGAAGGTGAAGGAGTTTAACTTTACCGAAGCAACGAAGTTTTGAGCGCCAGTCATTGGCATTTATCCCTAAGCAATGAGTTTTCCGACAACTGGATCCATCCGCGAATAACATCCCGTTAGAGCGCCCAGGGGATGTCATGAAAAAGTGGAATCAGGCCGCAGGGCGTCGGCTTGCGGCTGACACAGGAGTGCTGAGCGTGGACCTCCGATTGTCCTTGTACGCCCGTAAGTCCCTGTACTACTGACACTTCGCCGCAACTGTTCCATGACCTCCGTAACTTTGCCGTGTAAGTGACGAGGTGTAATCTCGCATTTGAAAATGTGCACATTCCTAAGCGGAGAGGTGCACGGTACGGACTGGAAGGAAGGTCGTCGCTAACGTGTCTGAAATCGTCAAGAGAACAGTGGCCGACGGTGGCAAGAATCGAGCGGGGTACATGGACGTGCAAGGCGCGCCGCGATTTCCCATTCGGCTGCCGGTGGCATTCAAGTCTCCGAGGAACCAAGCGGGATGGGTGAGCGAGGGCATGACCGGGAAGACGACGGAGACCGAGAATATATCCGCCAACGGCGTGCTGTTCCGCATGGACGCGGATGTGCCGGTGGGGTCGGCGGTGGATTTTACGATTTCTCTTCCGGCGGATGTGGTTGGGGCGGCGGTCGATGTACAGGTGGACTGCCGCGGGAGGGTCGTGCGCAGCTTTGCTGATGGTGGTCGGCGTGGAGTCGGCGTGGTTATCGACGAATACCGTTTTGAGCGCAACTGACCAAGCTGCGGGCCGGCGCTGTAGTGAGCGCGAAAGCGGGCCGCGAGAGTAGTTGGCGAAAAAAGGTTCGCGAAAAGAGAGGACGGATGGGCAGCACTTCGGTGAGTACTTCGGTTGGCAATCCGGTTGGTAATCCGGCCGGCATGGAGCCGGGCGAAGTCTATCAACCCGGGGACGGCAAGGGAGCAATCCGAGTGATTGTGGCGGATACACAGGCCATTTTCCGGGCCGGACTGCGCAAGATCTTCGCCGTGGAAGACGACATTAGAGTAGTGGGGCAGGCGGAAAGCCTGGAGCAGACGGTTGCCGCGATTCAGAAGTTCTCTGCAGACATTGTGATCTTTGAGGCAGCGCTTGCTCCGAATCCAGGGGATGCGGTATCGGATCTTTTGCGGCAAGGTGCGAACTGCCGGTTGGTGGTGGTTCTGCAGGAGCCGGATCAGGAGTTGACGTTGGACTTATTCCGCCGCGGGGCGCATAGCATCGTTTCGCGAGAGGTTGAGCCGGAAATGCTGGTGGAATGCCTGCGCAAGGTTGCGCAGGGAGAACCTTGGTTGGAAAGCCGATCAATTGCCTGGGTGATGCAAGCCTATCGCACGCTGGGTACACGTCCGGCGGGGTCGCGGCCTAAGGTTTCCCTGACGCCGAAAGAATCGCTGATTGTCTCCTGCGTAACGCAGGGGATGAAGAACAAAGAGATTGCGCAGCGGGTCGGCACGACCGAACAAGTAGTCAAAAATTATCTGCGCAAGGTGTATGACAAACTGGGAGTCGCCGATCGCCTGGAACTGGCGCTTTACTGCCTGAATCACCGCGTCCTCGATGGCGAAGTCCAAGCAAAACCGGCATCCGGCGAGGCCGGTGACGGCAATGCTGGCGCAACGCCCGCGGCCAGCAGCGCTGCGACTGCCGGATCAGGATCCCACTCCTAGTCTTTGGCTGCCAATTTGCCTGGGGAAAGGGAAATGCGTTCGTTAAGCTCGCCGTTTTTTCGCGAGCTTCTCTTGCAGATCTCGCTTTTCCCGCGCTGCGTCGTCGTGTGATTATCCAAGGTCTGCGTTTGCAACTGGGTCAGGATCATTTATCGAAGGAGATGGTCCCGAACTGATGATGCATCGTAGATACGTCCTACCTGCAACCTCGGCCAGATCGTCCACGCGTACGGATTCGCATAGCTATCCTGATCCAGGATAATAGGGCAAAGGATCGATAGGGCGGGGATAACGGGGCAGTTCTACTTGCTGCCCTCGTACCACTTGATGATCTAGTCGGAGCCGGAGTGATGCCAGGCGTGCAGGTTGACGTGGCACCAGTCCGGTTTGAACTTATGATTTCGCCCCGAGACGGGCCTCTAGTACGACCAGACGCAAATTTACCTTGGCGGCTTGATAGATCGCTACGCGGCGGTTCGCCATAAGGCAAACCACATCTCAAAACCACCTATGCCAAGAAAGTAATGGCGGAGAGAGTGGGATTCGAATTTACTCAAAAACGTAGTTTCAACAACATAGAGCGCACGGTGGGCACCGTAAAGCAGTCGAAGGCAGTGGTAAGCAGTGCTAACGGATCACAAACGGATCACAGTGCACGCTCATCGGGGCGATTCTGCCTACGGCTGGCCGCTACTGTATGCCTGTCTGCTTAAGAAGTTGTAGAAGGTCCTCGCACCGTAAGCGACAGCGAAGAAGCTCCCTCTCGGGAACCGTTCTGAAGTGCGCGTTGCTGTTCCTGACTGGCATTACATCTTTAGCGATATCCTCTAGCTCACGCTTATCTCGGAACATGGGTTTAAACATGTCCCAGGCTTGGCTCGCAAGCATAAGTTGGACCAGCTGACCAAAATAAGCGTAATGAAGAACGTCACCGTCTGGACTGTGGCTGGTGTAGCGGTAGCTCTTGGCAGCCTTCTGTTTGTTCTCCATTATGGTGTTCCAACTTTCTATACCGAGAACACCTCGGATTCGATTGTCGGCGTCCGCCGTCCATCGTTCAGAGTATCTCTTGCGCACCAAACGTCGCAGACCTAATTCCGCAGCTTCAATTGTCGACCAAGCAGTACGCTCCTCAGTGTTTCCGGGCTCATTCGCGAGATGGGCTCTCATGAAGCCGGCGTATATCTGGTTCACCAGGTAGAGTTGATCGTGATTGCGCACTGCTATACCAGTGAATTCTAGTTCCTCGACGACTTGGTCTCCCTTATACCGGCTATAGCCCTGCTTTTCCAGGCGCGCAGGTATTTCGGTGCATGGGAGGTGCCCCGCATTCAAGAGTAGCTCTTGTATGCCCCTCGCTTCGTCCGAGAGACGAAGGGCCCAGCCACGCAGAATACTCGAGTGCTTGAGTCGCAGTTGCTCAATCGCCGTAGGGTCATCGCCGGTGATGTCGGTAGGTGAGAGAGCCAAACGTACGGATAGACCCGCTTGTCCGCCAGTTAGCTGCATTATCCTCTGCGACACACTCCCCGTTTGGCCAGGCTCAACCTTGCCGCACGCCTCAACGATGCGCTCGACCGCCTGCAGATCCAAATTTCGGACCAACTTAGACGCTGCCCTGCTACCAATTGGAGAAGTGTCATCCTCACCAAAAACATACAAGTCCTGGGCACCCGCGAACACGAAACAACATCTACCACTGAGTTCGTGGTCGCCGTAGATCAAAGCGAAGAGGTTATCTCGAAACCCGGAGGGGAATTTACCTCCCACTATTCTCTTGGTCTCGTCGATCAGGAACAAGAATTTGGCGTCTGACCGCTCAATCTTTCTAACGATACGGGCAAGCTCTTCAATGAGCCGATCCAAATAAAAAGGAGCCTCTACGCCAGTTACATCAGAATGTGGGTCCACTTGACAGAGAACGGCAGCTTCGCTGGCCATCAGGCGGAACACATTCGATGTCGAGGCCTCTGGTGGCAGGATCTGCATATTCAAATAGACGGGCAGAATCGCTATCCCAGTGTCTTGCGGCGTTGCGTGGCGAAGCAGATCTCTAATCCGAAGGAGGACTGAACTCTTACCTGCCTGTCTGCTGCCGAATAATAGAACTGAGCCGTTATCGACCGCGGCTTTGACAATCTCCCAACACAGAGGGTCACGCCCGAAACAGAACGCTGCTGATGGCACACCGGCCTGTTCAATGCCCGACATTTGAAGACCTCTTTTGGAGCCATCGGGTCAGTAATTCCATCGAAAGCGAGGCCTTGCCGTTCCCCACCCTGATAAGTTGGTACCCGATGAGGTGCTTCACGGCATCCATCCCGCCAAGCTGTCTAACGGAGGAAACGGGTATTTGACCTCCCGCGCGGGCGATCTCCTCGCAGACCTTCAGCTCTTCTGGGTAATCACGGCGAAGGCGTTCGATTATCTCCGCTACATGGCTCGACCGAAGATCGAGGTATGTTTCGATAACCTTGTTGACATCCCGGTCCGAAATAACGCATGGACGTTCGGTCGACACATCGGCGATGTAGCTACATAGTTGCCTGGCGAAAAATGGATGCCCCCCTGTGAGCTCGTAGACTCGCATCGTTGCAGAATCCGTAAAGCGCATACCCATTCCACGCCCTAGGGTTTGGATCATTCGACTGCATTCAACGGCTTCAAGATGAGGCAGATATATCTCTTTTAGGTAATTAAAGACCGGATTGTCCCTGCCGTCGAACTGCGCTGTCTCGGTGAGTGAAGCGTTCGCGCCTGTCACAATCAAAACGAACTCTGCCCTTTCCTGGTTCAATCCACGCATGTAGCTAAAGAAATCGAAAAAGCCAGTGAAATCCGATTTTCCCAACGCAGTTGGCAACAGGCGTTCGATTTCGTCCAATAAAAGTATGAACTTCGGTTTTGGGGTCAACGGCAATTTCCGCAGGACATCAATGAAACGCGACACGTCAGAATCAAAAGCTGTGGCAACTGCCAATGATTGAGGTATGTCTTGGAAATCTCTAAATGCGCCGCCAAGGCGCCACTGAAAGTCGCGTACAGGCAGGTACTGAGTTGCAAGCCGCTGGCTTTCCTCGCGCAATCCATTCGCTATACGCCAATAAAGCCATCGGGCATCTTTGATGTCAGCGGGGAGACGCAGTAGATCTATGTAGACGACAATGTGGCCAACATCTGCCGACCGCCGTCGACTTTCCTGCAGCAAGGAAGTCTTGCCGACTTTACGTAGTCCGTAGACACCTGCACAAGTACTGCTGCTAATACAGTCGCGCAATTCTGCTAGCGGTTTATCGCGTCCGAAAAACTTACTGCCGCTCACAGGGCTGTTTGTCGCAAAAAGGTCTCGATGATACAACCAGCGATCAAGAACTGCGCGTAGGGTATCGAGTGTGTTCGCGGAGGTCTCCATTTCTGACTGAGTAATGGGCACAATCGCTGGTTGGGGCCGATTTTTCTGCTCGATTCGTCCAGCCAGGATACGCTGCAGATCTTCCGGGATTGAGCTCACAACAAGGAACGCCACTTGCTCATCAATTAAATCTGATCGCGACCATTCTGAGATTCGGTCGTCGATTTCCTGCAGATCCATGAGGGTGACGGCCGACTTAAAATAACAGCGCACCAGTAGGTGCCCTGCAAGACCATAACTTTCGACCAGTTCTGGAAACCGAGTCTGTTGAATGAAGATATCTGCGCCCTCGGTTATCATGGGCAGCAATTCAGCTCGGGAAACCTTAAACCCTGCCTTTTGTAGAAAATCAACGGCGACGTTGCCACGTTGATGTTGAGTCCGCACGACCGCCAGGTTCATTTTGAGCGAATCTTCTGATGACAGCGGTCGATCACCTAGTCGCTGCGCTTGCCTATAGTAATCAACTGAACGCTTCAGGGACGAGTACGTATTCAACTCGTAGTGCACCTGGGCAAGTTTGACCATCACTCCCTTCGTGCCTTGGCGGGCCGAACGAGAGAGGGCTAAAGCCTTCTCGAAGAGCTCAACAGCAGTGCGCAGATCCCTGAGTGAAAATGCAAGTGCCCCTGCATCCTCCCAAAGCTTCGATTTATCTGGAAATAGCCGGATGCCTTCGCGGTAGACTTTCATTGCCGCAGGCTTTCTGTTGCGGTTCTTTTCAAATGCCGCAAAACTCAGGACGAGAGCAACGCTGGGTTGCTGCTGGAGACCCTTGGCATACAACCGGGCGGCGTCGCTGTATTTCTTCTTGTCGCGGGCCAGAATCGCCTGGGAGAGATAGTCGATTTCTGCAACAGAGCCAGATTGAGCTTCCGCTAGTTGTTTAATCGGCCCTTCGTCGGCAGTGGTATCGCTGTTCTCATCGCTTATTAGCAACCTGACGTCGGCAGCGAGAGTGCCGGCAGGAACAATTTCTGTAGTGAACTCGACTCGGTCGCCGGTATGGAGAGCGACGAAGCGGTCTCTCATCGACCGGCGGTGAACCAATAGAAAATCGCAAGGGTTGAGGCTTTGGCTAACGTCCGCCTCGATGTAGCCATATCCCGCGCGATCATCAAAACTTCGTACGGTCCCCTTGAATGTCGTCACAGCCATTGTGGGCAGTATATTAAAAAAGGAACCAGTCACATAGCCTGTTTGACTTCTGGAGCGTCACTGAGTCATCTCTCGAAAGGCAGTCTTTTTGGCCGGGTCACAGACCCACTCCATTCTCCTTGGCGCTCAGACGAGTCCTATTCCGAGACTATGGCCTTGCTCCTCTTCGGAGAGCCGTCCCCCTCGCGGGCCAACGGGTTCGGCCTTCGGCAAAGCCTGCTCCTGTTCCACTTCGGTCGCTGTTCGTTGAGAACTTTCGCGACTGAGGCTGCGGGAGAGCTTGCTTCCGTCATTTGTGTAGATGTGGGCGTCGTGTTGAGCCCGCGAAACGGATACGTACGCGAAGCGGTTGTTGACCAATAGCTCGCTTTTCTCGGTGTCCACGTGGATCAGCACTCGATCCGCGGTTTGCCCCTGGCTGCTGTGGCTGGTCACTGCATAGCCAAAGTCAAGATGCGGGTGCTCGCGGACGTTGAATCGGACCTCCTGGCCAGAGTCCATTCGGATTCTAAGGTCGCCGTTAGAGTTGACGTGTTCGACAGTGCCGAGATCACGGTTAGCAACTTGTAGTTCTTTGGATGGCGCGGTGAACTGAACCCGGTCTCCCTGTGAGAATTCGCGTTCGGCTTCGCGGTGTACCGAAACACCTGATAGGCGGCGCGGATCGTAGGTTTGCAGAGTGCCCACCTCGCGTTCGATCGTTAGCCGGTTTTCTTTCGGGTCTACCGAGGTCACCCGTGCGTATTCACCCGGCTTGATGCCCTCAGTTTTGCTGCCGCGCGAGTATCGAAGCACGTCTCCAGGCTCGTATTGTCCGGCCCACTGCCGGTCTGCTCCCGTCATCTCCTGACGCGATTCCAGCACTCGGAGTTTGTGGTCGTCTTTGCTCACGTCTCCACGATTCTGCAGCTCGCGATGAATCAGCGAATTCAATTCGCGTCGCGATTCGTTGTCTGGCGAGATAACCAGTGTTCCCTCTGGATTTCGCGAATACTCGCGGGCTATCGAATTGAAACGTTCTTGGGAATTAACGATCTCATGCACGCGGCCCTGCTGTTCGAGACTTGCAATGCCTCCGTGAACATCTCCGCGCGCGAGCTGCTCTACCGCCTCCTTCAAAGTCGGGTCCTTCTGGCGCAAAATCTCACCCAATTTGGCGGTCTCCATCCCTGCTTCCTGTAGCTGCTTGTATGGCCGGCCCGATTCCACCGCCTCATGTTGCCGTGTATCGCCAACCAAAAGAACCCGATCTGATGCGTGCAGACGGTCAAAGAAGTCGTTCATTTGTTTCGTGCTTGCAAGGCTCGATTCATCGATAACGAACAACTGTTTCTGTCCATCATTGGGCGCTTCCCTTCGAATGAGCTGCCGTTGCAATGTGTGCGACTCGATTCCTGATTCACCCAGTTTGTGAGCGGCGCGTGAGGTGGGAGCGAGTCCGACCACTTGGTACCCTTCGCGTTCTGCGGCCTCGCGGACAGCTGTCAACGAGGTAGTCTTGCCGGCGCCTGCTACCCCCTCAAGACCGATGATCTTGTCCTGAGTCGTCAGAATCTGCTCGACGGCCGCTCGTTGGCTTGTGCTTAGGTGCGTATGTTTCTGTTGGACAAACTGCCATGCCTCGGGACTCACTAAAGGACCGTACTGGCCTTGGCCCTTTCTCATTTCAGTCACGTTGTCGCGTTCATACTGGATCATTCTTTCTGTAGTGAATGCGCGGGCCGGCGATCTACTTTCGACTTCTATCAGGTGGCCGGAATCGATCCGCTTTTCAAAACCCTCTCGAACTTCTCTGAAGCCAGCTTCTCCCATCGAGCGCTTCAGAGCATCTCGCATCAGGTCGCGCTCGTCTGTTACCGCATGCCTTTCGAGATTCTTGTCCTGGGCATAAGTCAGCGCCGGCTCGAGGTGCTGGCGATTCGGGACATTCGTCTCTACTTGGTGGGAATGGGCCGCTCGGACCACCTGCTCCGGTTGATTTCCAAATCGGTCGGCCATCTCTTTATGCATTCTCTGCATTTCCGAGTGCGTGATGGCCGGCAGCTTGTCGTCGCGGGTCTGGTGCGCTGCGATCTGCGCTGCACCGGCTCCTTTCACTCCCTGTTGTTCGAGGTAGGCCTGGATCTGCTGACTTCTGGGGCTGGAGGCGTCCAAATATTCGCGCGTGTAGCCGACGATCTCCGGCTGGCCGCTTTTGCCCCTTTCGATGTCATAGCCTTGTCCTTTTAGACGAAGCGCCAACTCCGAGCGGTAAATCGCAGTCGCGTACTGCTGAGATCGGTAAAGTTCGTGCGGTTGCAAGGCTCGAGCTTCGCCGTTCTTCGTTTCAGTGAGATTGAAGAACACAACATGGGTATGCAATTGTGGTGCCGCGTATCCATTCACCGGGCGGGCGCTGTCGTGCTCGAAGCTCGTCGCGATCCATTTGCCAGTTGTTTCCGGCAGACGATTGCCGCCCATCCGAGCCTGGACGAACCGCTCCATCTCGTTCAATGCGACTTTGACACTGTCTCGATGAGCCTGGCGCACGGCTTCGTCTCCGCCGACGAGAGCGGTCAAAGAAACACTCTTGGGAGCCGAGAAGGTCGCGTCCCAACCGGCGCGGTGCTCCATCGTGCTGACCGTCTCGCCTCGCGCAGTGATGTATTCGCGTGCGGTTTGATGCCGTACGAGTTGTTCATCCGTTAGAGGATGCTGCCCGTTGGCGAGGCGCTGGAAGTGCTGCTCCTGGACTTCCCCGCGGAGCCCCCACTCCTGGGCCAATCTGCCATGCCATTCGCCGCGTATGCGGTCACCCTCGGAGTAATAGTTCTCCTGGGCATTGGCGAATTCTTCCTTGTGATATGTCTGGGCTTGGCCAGCGCTGAGCGGTTTGGAGATCGTGAGCATGATTCATTCACTCGAAGTACGGTTCCTGTCCGGCAGCAATTCCTCTCGAGCCCTCTTCCATGCCGTTCGGACTCGTCTCTTGGCCGGCTGGAATTGCCGTTGGCTCAGATGGCCTCTTTTCCATTTCGATCACTCGAGAAGAGCTTGCTCTGGGGATGAATCCCTGTTGAGACTTCAGTGGCGGTGTATAAGGAAAACCAAATGGCACGACCATATTGCCGATCTTAAGAAATGCATGAAGACGCTCGAGGCCACTGATCTCGGAAGGCAGTACGAGCGGCTCCGTTCGTCTTTCAAGGTGATAGCTCTTGGAGTTTGTTAGCTTCAGGGGCTGGGTGTTCACTGTCTCTTTCAGGCGTTCCATCTCGACTTCGCCAATCGTGTCAGAGATCCACTTCGCAGCACGGGGCTCGCTGGTGTGCAGAAAAATCTTGGTCGCCGGCTGGGACAGCATTGACTCGGCCTCATGCCCGTAGCGCACCTCGAGTTGGCTGCGGCCTTGGAAACCGATCACAACCGGATTCCCCGATTTACGGTTCTCGGTCAGGGCCGTGTGCAATTGTGGCAATCGCTGTAGGCTCGCAAGCTCATCCAGCACAAACCACGCGTGACGCACGGCAGGGTCACCTTGGTTCATCAAGCGAAGCACCAGCGTGTCGAGCCAAAGGCTGGTCAGCGGCAACAGACGCTCACGGAATCTCGGAGTGGAAGTTAAGAACAGCCAACCGGTCTTTTTTCTCGCCCATTCCTCAGTAGTCCAGCGTTGCTTCGCGTCGCTCTCTCGCGGTAGGAGCTTCAGACTACCCGCAACCATGTTGAGCGCACCAAGAACACCTCCACGCTGTGGACCGGCTCCGCGATACACAAATGCTTCCAACTCGGTGCCCCTTACGTGCCGGTCCAACTCCTCTTCGTGACTCATCCACCGGACCAACTCCTCGGGAGCCGGTTTCAACGTGAGCAAGTGGGCAAAAATCTTTCTGGGCCCTTCGACGAAAAATGTATTCTCGTGAGGCTTTTCCGGGAAGAGTGACGTGGCCAAGGTTAGGGCTTCCGCTTCGTGGATCACTTCGTCCGAAGGCGACCAGTACGGACACCTTGCATCGAGGGGATTAAGGATGAGGTCGCCGCGGTCCGCATTGAAAAACTGAGGTGTGTACTCGAGCGCCGGATCGTAAACGATTGCCGTTTCGCAACGCTCCTCAACCTGGGTGAGGATGCGTCTCTGCAAAACACTCTTTCCGGCACCCGTGTCACCCATGATCATGATGTGACTACTCTCCAGGGCGCGCGGGATAGATAGCGACTTCTTCTCAGTAGTCAGGAAGTTGATGCCGTCCGCGGCACCGCGACGATTGAATTCTTTAACCGTGACCATTTCTGGTCCTTTTAGCCTTCTTGCTTCATCTTTGTGCCGGCGCCGATGGACACGGTCCCGGAGGATGACGAACAGTAGACCTACTACGAAGAACCCTAGCGCACCGACCGAACTTGGGCGTAGTAAATGATTGGTCGATTGACCAGCGAAAATCTGTTCACGAAGAATCTGCTCCATCTGAGCACTGCTGTAGTGAACTGTTTCGAGATTCAGCTGAACGGCGCCTTGCTGCCGCGCCTGTTGGGACAGCTCAAACGGGAATAAATTATGCCGTCCTCGGAAGTTGGGAACCACGTCGCTGTTGCTGGCAACACTGTGGTGCCCCGCCCGGTCAGTTTTCGTTAGCAACCAGTAGTTTCCGTGTTGGGTTGGGAAATTATGCGTCAACGAATACTCAGTGAAGTACCACTGTTGCAGGGGAGTCCAGATTTGATACTCCTGATACGTGAAGACTGCAATTCCCACCATCCCGGCCATCAGTGCCACCCCGACGCTCAATAGTGGCCATCGGATTCCCCCGTAACCGGCGCGATGCTTTCTTGTCACGGCTCACCCCACTCCAAACCGAACCCACTTCCCTTAGCTTTGTTTCGGATGTGTTGTCTGCTCCAGGCGCTCGCGCGCCTTCTTGAACTTGTCCGAATCTGCCCGGCTGATCAGTTTCTGCATTTCCTCGGTCGTTAGCCGTTCCCCATTCGCTTGTTTGAAAAGCACGTTTAGGAGGATGGCCCGGAGGGCAACGACCTCAGCCATGACCGCTTCGGCTCCAGCCTCTCCTCGGTTCCCGTTTGCCGGCTGGCCGTTCGCGCTGCCGAGCATCACCTCGCGACACCATTCCCCTAATGTCTTCGAGGCCTTCTGGGCGGCTTGCTCCAACCGGGCGAATTCCTCTTCGGTAACTTTTGTTCCTATGGACTTGGTGCGCAGATTCGGCTTGACCATGAGGTTGCCTTCCAAAACGCCACAACGACGCAATCGCTGTCTTTTCAAATAGTTCGCGTACGGTAACCGAAAGTTAGCCTGCAGCTCCCATTCTGGGGTGACGTGTCATTCTTCAGCCGCTGCGAAGCAGCGTTTTCGAACCTTACCCGGAACCCGATCTGTATTGAACCCCAGTAAGCCTGACTCAGGCGCCGTTGGAAGCCTGAACCCGGCTATCCATAAACCGCCGAAACTTATCTAGAACACCTGGGGGCGGCGCCACCCTGTAGTCCTCACTGCCGGGACTCATCAGCATCCCATCGACGAACACGTTATGGGCGTCACCGTCGTCCGGCTCCATGAGCGCAAACAGGATCATTGCCTGATCGCGTTCAGAAACGTACGCCTGGCGGTCTCGTCTATCCAGCAGCAGGCAGTGGCAGGTTGGCAGCTCAACTCCGCCTCTCATGATCTGTTCAAGCGGGGGCCGTTCGTGTCCGGAGGGGAACTTCCCATACAGCGTGGGATAACGGCTATCGGGCAAGTGCGGGGCTACCGCTGGGTGGTGTAGAAACCAAGACCACAGGCTACCGTCCGAAGGCAAATCGTCGCCCCCGTCGCTGCACCCAAATTGAGGGGAACCGGCTGTGTACCCGAACTGCACAAACCGCAGATTTCCCTTGTAACCGAAAGCAGCCTCGAACGAGTCTGGTACCGGAAACGGGAGTGAGATAGCGCCGACAAGCGTCGGCGAGATGTCGTCCTCCGGAACCTGCCAGCCCAGTTCTTGGACGGTGCGCCGCGCCTCTTTCACAAAATGCCGATGAACCTTCGACGCCGCCAACCGGGTCCTATGTATTCCGCCCACAGATTTCATTGCGCCATCCTCTGCCGGCAGGGCCGCTGAGTTGTCGATTGCACATCGGCAAAGACTTCCCTGAACTCCTCGGGTTTCCCGGCCTGTATGTAGGCATCGTAAGCGTCATTCATGCTGGACAGGGCTTCCTGCTCCCTGCCTGCGGATTTCAGCGCGAAGCTGTACAAAAGCCAAAGCCTCGGATCAGATCTATCGGATTCGAGAGCCTGGGCGCAGCACTCAAGCTCCTTCTCGTACATGGCAAGCATGTGGTAGGCCAACGACATTCCTGTCCAGACCCTGATGTTCTTGCCCTTGTTGTCAGGGTCGAGTTGTAGCGCGCGATCGAATGCCTGCACTGCGGAGCGCACTCGCGCTCGATTCATTTCCTCTGGGTCATCGGCTCGGTGAAGGGCCGCGCGCCGAAGTGCGAAACCCAAGTTGACCCACGCTCCAGCGCTCAGAGGACTGGTCCGATGTTGCAGGAGTGTGAGGGCCAGGACCTCGGGAGCCGAGGCGGAGAGATTCGTCGGAACAACCGCTCCGTCTTCGTACATTCCTCCCAAGAATTGCCCAGCAAACTCGGTCATACTTTCGCTGGCTCGGGCCTTGGAGTGTCCACCCGCATACCAGTGGAGCACTTCCTTGATCTCGCCTGGCATATGCTGGAGAAATTGGCTTTCAGCGTCTGTCGCGGTCGTCACGTATCCTCCGCAAATCAAGCGGGCGTTTGGCGGCCCTCAATCTGGACCAATTCAGGCTTCGCATTTTTCCCTGCGCCCAAATCGACGTCTTTGCCTTTGGCGTAGATAGGCTGCCGACCATGCACCCGTTTCCACTCGGGTAAGCTCGCGGTCTGGTGCAAGTGCTCCACGATCTTTCGCCAACGCCCTCCGTTATATGCACAAAACGTGATTTCACCCTCTTGGGTTGCCACAGGAGTCTTTGAATCGGACATAGTTGCAAGGTCGTAGTTGTAGAGATCCTGGAAGCTCATCGGGGTAATCATCACGAGTTTCCAAGAACCTGCGTAGGAATATGCTCGCTCCGACCAGTTTTGACCGCTGCCGGCAACTCGATAAAAACAGTCCGAGAGCGATTTGCGAAGCTGGTCAAGTCCAAAATCAGCGGGAGCCGTGGTCCGATTGAAGTTGCGTACAGCTGAGAGCCCAACCATTGCTTTGGTGATCGCGGCTCCTCTCCCGAGGTCTGTGATTGCCACAACATCACGCAAGAATTGCTGTATGTCGAAGAACTTTGCCACAGGGACAATTTCTCGCGTGCGGGAGTTGATGAGTATCGGGGAGAACATTCCTTGATTGGGATGTATATCGCAAAAGAGGCTCCCCACTGCTGCCTCAGGATGAAGCACATCGCACAGATTGGCGAAAACCGCGTAAGCAGAGACGGGAAACCAGTCGCGCATCGCTTCCCACCCGAACGAAGTTTGAGCCTGCAAATCGTAAGCGATTTGTGAAACCGGATATCGCCTCGCGTAACGCTCATCAGCGGAAATGTCTTCATCCCGGCCGGAGAACATGACCGGTTGAAAGATAATCCCGTGGATCTTCTCGACATGATCTGCCACAAACCGAATGATGTCGCCAACACCGTCATTGTTCAGCCCGTTCTCGACAGTCACCTGCAGAGTGGTTTTCATCCCCGCGGCGGCGATATTGTCGAGGGCGCGTCTCTTCACCTCCATGTAGTTGCCGATCCCGCGATGACGGTTCTTTTCACCGTTAACGCCATCGAACTGGAGATATACGGCATGGAGTCCTGCCGCCTTTGCCTTGGCTGCAAAATCCTTCTCTTGGGCAAAGCGAATTCCATTGGTGGCGACATGTAGGCGATGGAAGCCCTTGCCCTTCGCATGTCGGACGGCGTCCAGGAATATTGGCGAGAGTGTTGCTTCTCCTCCAGAGAACAGAACGTTAATCTCTCGCTGAGGTTTGAAGGACGTCGCTCTTTCAAATAGAGCCGTCACATCCTGCATATCCAATTCGTGGACGTAGCTGGCGGCATTCGCGTCCATGTAGCAAGGCGAGCAGAACATGTTGCAGCGGTTGGTGAGGTCGACGATCAAGTACGTACCGCGCCCTGTCCTGATGCTGTTTGCGCCGTGATTGTGAACCATCTCATCGCCGGCACAATTGAAGTCCTTGCCAAACCCGAGGCCCTCCATCCTTTTGAAGAATTCCGGATGATTCGAAAGCACGTCTTCAAAGGGGCCATGTTTTTCGCAGGCCTTGCGCATCAGGATGCGCCCTGCTTCCTCAATGATCTGGGCGTCGATGATTCCAGGCCGATCCCTGAAATCGGTGAGACTCGCCTCACCTCTGGTTACGGCCTCCACCGCCTCACGGTTGCAGTCCGGGCAAAGCGACAGAGTTCGTCGCGGGACGCCGGTCGCCATTGGAACTCTCTCCCAACTCCTGGGAAGCGGACCGGGCGCCCAAGACGGCTGCGGAAGCTTGCCGTGCGGCAGGATCGAATTGATGTTTCTGGCTAAGGACCATGCGGCGTACGATAACGATCTGGTGAAACTCGCTGGACGGGCGGACATAGAACGGAACCTCCTGTGCGGATTCGCTCAAAGGCGGGATTGCAGAAAAATGCGACAGCATGGGGGGGAACCCTGCAGAGCGTGGTTGGGGCATTTTAGCTTGTCAGATGTGCTGATTTCAAGACGCAGGACGAATCACATGATCGAAACCCTATCGCCCTTTCGGATTGTCCGACAACGTCATCAAGCCGCACCATTACTGGTCGAGCGTGAGCAATACCTCAGGCATTTACTGCAACGTGGATTCAGGAGAGAAGTTGTACGGTGCACCGCAGCTTACTTGATCCACATCGTTCGAATTATGCAGTTGAGCGAACTGCGTACGGTCAATCGAGAGGAGATTGCTGCCGCAGGTAACGCCTGGGCAGAATACGACGGTCCGCTCCGAAAAAAGAATTGGAAAGGCTCTCCAAAAGTATTTGTTCGAGTTGCCAGATGTTGGTTTCGATTTCACGGGCGGTTGTTCTCCCCTAAACCACTGAATCGTTTCGAAGACCTGGAGAGGGAGTTTACTCAGGCAATGCGCGTTCGTGGGCTGGCTCCTCCTACCGTGCACGGCTACAGTTTCAGGGCGCATAGGTTCTTATGCTGGTACGGTGAACGCCACAATAACCTCCAGTCAGTTTGCCTGCGCGACGTTGATGAGTACTTGGCGAGCAAACGAGCGGCAGGTTGGTCACTCGGCACTCTCGCTGCCGCTTGCCAGGGCCTCCGATCCTTCTTCGAGTACGCTGGAATTCGGAGTTGGTGTGCGCCCGGCATTGCCTTGGGCATTCGCAGTCCTCGGCTGCCCAAATATAGGACTGAGCCCACAGGACCGACCTGGGCGGAAGTGCGACGAGTATTAGCCTGCACAAGCGGAGCCTCTGCCGGCGACCTTCGCGCAAAAGCCATCCTGCTGCTATTCGCTATTTACGGCTTGCGAAGCAGCGAGGTGATCCAACTTCGATTAAGCGATTTCGACTGGCGCAATGAAACGTTCACTGTTCGACATGCCAAGCGCGGGGGCGTCCAGCAATATCCAATTCAGTACGAAGTGGGGGAGGCGATCATTCGCTATCTCCAGGGCGGCCGGCCAAAAAGTTCGAGCCGTCATCTTTTTGTCTCGGCGTATCGACCACACGGGCCCATAGGCCTAGCGCCAATGTGGCAGCTTGTCAGGAAGAGGATGGTTGCTGCGGGCCTGGTCTCGGGATACCGTGGTCCTCATTCCCTCCGTCATGCTTGCGCCACGCGGTTGCTCCGGCGAGGTGCATCTCTCCAGGAGATTGCTGATTTTCTCGGCCATCGCGATATCAGATCAATCGGGATTTATGCGAGGTTTGACACTCGCTTTTTACGCAAGGTCGCGGCCTTCAGCCTGGCAGGTGTGCGATGAACCTAGTAGAGGGAATCCAATTGTACGCAGACGCAAAGCGATCAGCCGGGGCTTTATATCCGGACGGAATTCGGCCTCTCGCGTCACTCTCGCGGTATGCGGGAGACGTGCCGCTGAACGCAATCACCGCGAGACAAGTGGCGCTTTTTCTCGAAGGGCCCCAGACATCAGAAGTGACATGGCATCAGAAGTACAATGCTCTCAAGAACTTCTTTCTTTTTTGGCGCGCTCGGAATGAGATACCGACGTTGCCCTTGCCTCTGCGCCGTGCCGGCGCTGTTTCCACATTTGTACCTTACATCTACTCTCGGGCTGAGATTCGTCAACTTTTGAAGTCCATTCGATCTGGTCAGAAGAGGAATTCCTGCAAGATTGACGGTCGCACCCTTCGCGTCATGTTGCTGTTCCTATATGGGACGGGCGCCCTGGTCAGCGAAGCTTTGAGGCTACAACGTGATGAGATCGATTTCAAGAAGCGTGTAATAACCATCCGAGGCAGCCGTTTCAATCGGGTGCGCGTAATTCCAATTTGCTCAGATTTGCTTCGAGTGCTCTGGAGATACCATGTCACGAATCATCGGAAGGACAAATCGACGGCCCTGCAGTTCTTCCTAAACAAGAAACATGAAGTGATTACAGAGCAGAGTTTACAGAAGACGTTTCAGAGGCTGCGTACCGTGGCCGGGATTGTGTGTGATGACGGGGCACGCCACCAGCCCCGCTTACATGATCTCAGACACACTTTTGCGGTACATCGGGTAACAGCATGGATCCGGCACGGGGCCGATTTGAACCGAATGCTTCCTGCTCTTGCGGCGTACATTGGTCAGGTGGGTCTCCACTCGACGAGTCGGTATCTGAGACTCACTCCAGAGCGTTTCCGTGCACAGCTCGATAAGCTGAGCCCGCGTCGAGGCAAGAAAAGATGGCGGGACGACCCTGCTCTGATGAAGTTCCTGGCGGACCTATGAAGAGGGCCGTAGGTTGCGAAGCAGAACAACGCGAAGACTATTGCTTCGTGAACTCTGTTGCTTTCTTGTGCTCCCGAATCTGTGAGTAGCGAATCGCCAGACTGCTTCCAAGTTCAACTTTGTCGTCGTAGTCGTTCAGAGGCTGATTGTCCAAGGTGCCGAAGACTAATTGCCTCTCCTCATCGCAATGAGTGACTCGGACCCACATCCACTCCCCGATCCCAGTGGTCTCGTCTGGGAACTCAACCTTGACGTAATCGCCTGAACGATAGCGAGGCTCTGCCGCGGGTTGGCAGGCGCCTTGGTGACCACTGGGGAGCCAGCAGTTCGAGGTGAGGCGGCAGTTCTGCTTCAGAGACTTGTTCTGTTCTAGCCACCAGAAGCGATTTGCCTTCATCGCCGCATCATCTGCCTTGGCGCCAGATCTGTACTCGGTTGCAAAATCGAACGGCCAGCGAGGCTGCCAATCGTCCATCGCCATGTTGATGGACCTCAAAGCCTCGTTGACCTCTGCCATCCACTCGTTGTAGCCGCTCGGCATGTTGTCAATGTTAAATCCTGAGGCGGATTCCGGACAGCCGAATATATCGTGAGTTGGCCGCCGGCATGGCTGACCCGCGGGACTATCGTTCCCGCGGGTCAGCGTCTGTCCTGCTTTCTGGTGGAGGTAGTCCGCGGCACGTTGCGCGTACGCGGATGCCGCGAAAATAGCGCGATTGTCGTTCCTGAGAACTTCGAGCCAATTCGCAATGTAAGCGGCGTTATCTTCCCGAGGTTCCTGGTGCAATTCCAAGTCGGCGCACAGGAAAGCGGAACCGAGTTCTGCAACGAGTTCTTCAGAAGCGTAGCCGATATCGCCCCACTGTTTGCGGCCGAAATCTCGATTGAGCCGCTGGGCATGCTTCGTCCAATGCGTTAACTCATGGGCGAGGGTACCGTAGTAGCATTCAGCATCACAGAAGGACTCAAACGGTGGAATCTGGACGTAATCCAGTTCCTGTGCGTAGTAGGCTTGGTTTCCGCCATGGCGGATCGTTGCTCCAAGGCTGCCGAAAAACTTCTCTGCATGTTCGATGCGTGCTACAGGATCGAGCGTCGGAACGGCTTTGGCGTAGTAGATTTCGGGCAAGGCTTCGATCTGCTCGACGTTGAAGACCGTATAACCCTTCATGTATGGGATTTCGTGCTCGATGTCTTCGCCGGTTTTCTCGTCGTGCTCGGTGCGCGTAATGGCATTGGCGTACACCACTAGAGATCCTTTTTCGCCTTTACGGACATGGCCGTTCAATTCCGTGGCCTGGCGGAAAGTCATCCAGACTGGCGCTGCGAAGTTTTGGCTAAGGGCTGACATCCAAAGCGACAGAATATTGATTCCCGAGTAGGGCTGGCCATTGAAACGCAAAGGACGCGTGATTCGACCTGCAGCGTGTTCAGCATTCCAGGGACGAATCCAAGGGCGGACGCCTTTCTCCAGTTGCTCCACAATCTGCGCCGTGATCCGACTGTAAACGTCTTTTCTTTCAGTGATGTTTTGCATTGTTTTCTTCTCCTTCAAAACAAATTTTTTCTTCGCGAAACCCGCGACGGTTTTGAAGGCGTTCAGCGGCGCGGACCTGTCAAGGGCGCGTTTTTCACGCGTTTATCGAAGACCCTTGACAGGGAGCACCGCTGGAATAACGCCGGTTTTGGAAGGCGCGGGTTGAGTGGAGAAAAAATGGAGAGAGAAAAGACTTCGGCTGAGAACACCGAATAGATCCGTTTAACGGTCGATTGCGCGACGAAGCTCAAGACGAGAAACGTCGATTTGAGTTAATCTGTGCGCTTTTAAGACGACGAATCGAATCTGGGCAGGAATACAGATGAAAACTCGAAATGCTGAATCATTGAGGAAGAGTCTTAGTCCTGATTGAACGATTAAACGAGACCCTGAAGCGATCGAACGAGGCGCTCGAAAGCATGCATTCTGCGAGCGAACTTATTTGGACAAGAAATCTGACACTCCCAGATCACAAAATTCCTCCAGCCAAGCTTGCGGACCTGACGTCTGCTTGATTTATCGCGGGATACATTTCGGGTGAGCTTGGGAATCCAGTAATCCTTGTTCGAGCGAGGCAGCTCTCCTGTCTTGCAGTGGTGGCTATGCCAAAAGCAGCCCTGAACCCATATTGCTAACCTGAACTTGGGAAGCACAATGTCTGGTTTGCCGGGCAGGTTTTTAACGTGCAACCGAAACCGATATCCATGGGCATGGAGAAACTTGCGAAGTGCAAGCTCCGGCCGCGTGTTCTGGGACCGGATGCTCGACATAACCCTACTTCGCCCGGCTTTGCTAAGATGATCCACCACAAACCTCAGGCCAGGTCGGGCGGAAACTTCAGAACGCCCACATCCTCGTCGCCCGCGGCTTCGATTCTTTCAACATCAGACAACCAACTGCGAAGGAAACTCTCAGCTCGGGGGTCATCACCGGTGGAGTTCCGGAAGACTACTTTGTTACCCAAAGCGACGGTGGACCCGGCTACTGGCTTTTCCAAGCTTGACTTCATCTTGAGACCCGCGGCATATCGGCGAATATCCTGGGCGAAATCCAAAGCGATTGCCTTTTCTTTCCCGGGAGTAATCCGGAGACCGCGTCCGAGCTGCTGTACAAAAATCCTCCGACTGTGTGTTACCCGATTGAACACAACTATGTTGACATCCGGCACATCGATGCCCTCATTGAATACATCGACTGTACAAATGACGTTTATGTCACCGGCTTCGAAATCTGCCAGAACAAGATTTTTCCGGTACTGACTCATAGATTGCCCACGTGCTGTGCCAGAGTAGATGGCATCAGCCTTGCAGAACCCTCGCGCGTTGATTTTGTCTCGCATCGTCAATGCGTGATCGATCGTTCCGCAAAACATGATTGCTTTCGGATTTTTTACCTCACTCCACGTGTTTTGAAGCTGCTCTATCACACCGTCGTCCCATTCCTTAATGAAGAACACCCGATTCACCGATCTCGGCGAGAGAGTTTTGCCTCGAAGCTCTTGTAGCCCTTCCCAGTTGATGTTGTCCGTGAAGAGTCGATAGTCGACCTGAGATAGGAACCCATGCTGCAAGCCGTAGATCATATCGATGCCGACGAGAGGCGCGTCGCCAAACACGGGTTCGAGTCGCGCATCGGGATCAGCCAAGAATGGTGTTGCCGTTAAGCCAAGCAGTTGCGGACCCGTGGACGTACCAGCGTTCAGTGCGTTGATGATCCTCATGTACGACACACTCAGATGATGTGCATGGTGGCACTCATCGATCAATACGAGATCGAATTGCGGAAGTGTTCCACCAGTAACCAGGTAATTTGCAACACTGTCACGTGAGGCAAATACGAAAGGGCATGTCTTCAAGACATCATCCGACAACTTTTCGTGCTGATTCCAAACGGCTGTGAAGGCTTCTGGGCCAAGAAACGGCCAAAACGCTCTTTCTAATTGCAAAACGAGGGCGTTCGTGTGAGCTAGCACAAGCACCCGCATCTTCTTCTTCTGGGCTGCTCGACGAATCGCCTCCGCTGCCGTAAAGGTCTTACCTAGCCCCGTGGCCATCACCACCATGCTGCGACGCGGTGAACCAACTGAGAGCATCTCGTGAACAGCGTTAATCGCAGCTTCCTGATAATCTCCCTGAGCTGACCGCGGGACCACGATCTTGGGGAGTGCTTCAGCTTGGCGAACCAAATCCGTCGGGGTCCAGACTGTCAGATTCTTACCTTGCAGGAGCATTGAACGCTGCAACGCCCTTGCTCTGTCATCAACGCCGTTCAATGCTACGATGACAGCCACTTGAGCTTTATAAAGTCGTGCAGCCTCAAAGGTTTTCTGGATTTCTAGTTCGGGTACAGCTTTCGACCAGTATTTCGCCTGAACTAACCAGCGTTTTCCATTCTGGTCCAGAGCGATAATGTCCGCGCCTTTATCGCCCGAGCCGCCGACCACTCTGACGCCCTTATATCCTTTGTGGATTAGTAGGCGCGAGATCATCCGCTCAAATGCCTGCCACCCGCAATGCCGGATTATTTCGTGGGTGATGAACACAAGGTTATTCGGCACCGAGTTTGGCGAACAGAAGACGACAAGCCGCCTTGGCAAGTTCCGCCTCTTTCGGATTTCCAGCGCCCTTTGCCGCATAGACCGCCGTAATTTCGAGAAGACTGCCATATTCGTTTCTGATGAGTGCCTGTAGCCGTTCTGCGCCGGCAGCATCAATCTTTGGGATCTCGGAATATGTGACTGTCCAGACCTTCCCGTCAAAAAACAATTTCGGGTTATATCGAAAAATCGCTACTATCCCTTGGGGCCTCAGGAAGTGAGCAAACTGACCGTTCTCCTTGAGTGCCGACAGCTCCGCGAGATCCCTTCCGCGACGTACCAACTCGGCCGCTAATGCCGTCTTTTCGTCCTGAGGAAGATTGGTATAGACATCCGCGCTCTCGAGACCGAAGGCATCAGCAAGCCGAGACCTCAAAGATGAGAACAGGGATTCCAAATCTGTTTCGACCTCAGCAGTACTGTACTTCTCAGGACGGTAACGGTACAGGAAGTCATGCGTCAGTTTCGTGAGAGAATGCTCGGCCGGGAACTTCGAGGCTTGCGAGCCGTAATACGCAAGAAGGTACGCCGAGGTTTCAGCTGCAACCTGCTGGTCAATCGAGACTCCCGCTTGTTCGAAAAGTGGGTGCTTCGGATCAACGTAGATCTCTAGATCTGTATCCACGAAACGAACGCTTGGGAGCTGCGTGTTTGTGCCGTCTGGGTGGTACGAGTGTATGGCGCCGCCTGTTAAGTATGTTGTCACATCAATAGGAGAAGAGAACTGGCCTGATGCCAACCGAACCGAGAGTCCAGGAAAGGACAGGCTCTCGTCCTTGTGGCTTATTGTCCGCAATCCTTCCTTTGAGACGGGGTTCAACGAGCCCCTCACATGCGCGCAGACTGAACATGTGGCACTCTCAGACGAATTGGCGTTCGAGCAAACGTCACATGTCCAAGGCTGCTCCACATGGGGAATCTGATTGGCGCCGCAGTGAGGGCAGCTTGCACTACTGCGGCTGATTACTTGTGCACAATCCCCATTGATACATTCCTTGCCTTCGAAAATGTGCGCGCAGTTTGGGCACTCCTCTAGACCGTCGGGAGACTCCAAGTGGCAATCTGGACATTTGCGCAATCCCTCCACTGGTTTCTGATCAGACTGCTCAACCAGCCGGTACCACTCCGAATCGTCGAAAAAACCCGGTTCGCGCGCCTCGAATTTCTGCCTTAGGTCGTCAATTTCTGCTTTGCTTAGAGCAATCGGCTCGTTGCTGCCGGGCAGCCATTTTCCCATCGACATGCTGCGCTTACCGGGCCTCCTGACCTTCCGATAGCCTTGATAAAGTTTGAAGATCGGGCTCGTATTGGAGTCGGCTCCAGGACGCTCAGGCTGAAGACTGCTCCTGCCCCGGAGGAACTCGACCGCGCGCCGCCACTCCGGACTGCTTCGCTCGAAATTCTGCTTTGCAGGGTCTACTGGAACGTTATCGAGGTGGATCTCGCCAACGATACGGCCTTCTCGTTGATCAACGGGGTAATCGACAATTGGATCGCCGCCTGTTTCTGGATCCTGAAACGTGAAAAAGGGTTCCTTTTCAAGAAGTCGAATCGCACGACCATTGCGGACAAGGTCAACTCCGAAGTGACTTCCGTCTTGAAATCTCTGAATACCTATCCAGCCAGTTATGCGCTCTTCCTGCGTGAGCGAGCTTGTGGCGCCGCACGTTGCATCAGGACACTTTGCTTCTCCCTCGGGTATGACTGCGCCGCATGCAGCGCATCTGCGGTACGTATAAATAACCTTATTGTCGAATCTGTAAACAGCAGGGATCTTGCCATGCTTTGAATGTTCTACGTATCTTTCGTCAGCCCAAATGCAATGATGAAAGGGCTCTACCGTGTCTTCTCCGACCATGATCCTGACCTTTTTGGTCCTCAGCAGCGTAGCGTACGTTCTTCCGAGCAAGGCCAATGTCTTGGGACGTCCGATAGAAATGAGCTTCATCATGAAACCGAAGTTCTGATTGCCAGGCCCCCACGGTTGCGTGACCTCCACGATCGTTCCTTGCGGAAGGCCCTCTGGCTTCGGAATTTGCGTTGCCTTAACCTTGAAGTTTCCAGAATTCTTGAGACTCACGAGATCAATGACAGTCTCAATGGCGTACGGATCATCCTTTCGTGCGGTCAGAAGTCGCGTCACGCGACCGAGCTTGCCCGTGGCGATATTGAATCCAACCCCGAACAGACCCAAGCTGCCGTGCCTTGGCTTGCTTGAATAACCCGCCTTCAGTGAATTCTCGACTTCGGCCAGGGTCATACCTGGCCCACTGTCTCGGACTCTGACGCGAGCACTCCCATCCTCCACTTCGTGTCTAGTGGGAAGATCGATAATGACGAGCGCTGGGTCTGGCGAGTTCGCAAAAGCATCGATGGAATTGTCGATCAGCTCACATAGGCTATCGATGGGCCTCATCTCCAGGTATGTAAGTACCTGGAGGATTTGCGGATCTGGCGTGATTGTAATTTCGGAGTTGGTATCAACTCGTGGAGTCGTCATTTCTGGATCTCTTCAAGTAATTCTACGTTCAGGGGCGACCAGACCGTCCTTGAACCACGACGGGTTGATGATACCGCCGCCGCGGCCCTCATCAGCGTCAGCATGTTCCTAAGTCGCCGGTATGGCGTGGAGGCCGGAGAGGCCAGCGGAAAGCGAGAAAGCCTTTTAAGCACGTCCTGTAGCTGGTCTTCACCTGGCCTGAAGTTCTTCATAACCGCCCAGTAGACTTCATCTGTGGTAAGTGGGCGTGGAGCCGTCAACAAGCCCGTTGCTAGGATCGAAAACGGCTTCTCCTGCTTACCGTGAAGCTCGCAAAATTCCGAATGGCTCTTGAACATGTCCAACAGAACGGATGATTTCGATGTCGTCCTGGCCAACACCCCTTCGCCCTTCGGTGTCACATTGAACGTCTGGCTAGATAAAGAGATCACGCCGGTGCGAGTCCATGAATTCGGATAATCCCGGAATAGCGGACGGAAGTGCCCTTCATTTGTCGCACTCCTCCAAGATTCTTTCGGAAAAGCAGCTTCTAGCTCGACGTAGATGGGGCCACTGGCGTCGTAAACTCGTTCGCCACGGTGGTTCGAGATGATTTTGAGCACCTCAGTCCAGATCGGCTCTTTCCACAGGCCTTCGCGACCCGCATCGATACCTACCCATGTACAATCGTACTTGCTTTTCGTCACACCAACACCTCTGGGAAGAGGTGCTCCTGTCCCAGCAAGACCAGTATGTCGCGGAGGCTGCGCCTTGGGCCGTCGAAGAACTCAGCCATGATTTCGCGACCTATCATGGCGCCCAGCAGAGGTGGTACAGCGTTTCCCACTTGCCTGATCGGGTGCCGCGAAGTGCCTGAGAATGCCCACCAGTCAGGAAATGACTGCATGCGAGCCGATTCGCGGGGAGAGACCTCGCGAGGTTCGTACGGGTGTACGTGTCCCTTTCCACCGCCCTTATCCGAACCGACAATGATCGTAAAGCTTGGTCGTACCGGATCGAGTTTATTGATACGGGTACGCGAATCTCGTTCGCCAAATTTTAGTCGGCTATATCGATCAATGATCCGCCTGCTGTGCTGTCGACCCACATGATTCGACAACCCGTTTCCTATCTCCGGCAGTCCACGCAACGCGTCAGCCACTGTGCGATGTGGCAACAAATATGGAGATGCAATGGCCGAGCAAACTTTGGGAATTTCTGCGATTCTCTTGCCCTCCCTGTTTCCAACGACAAAAACTCGATCTCTGAATTGCGGGACGCCATAGTCGGCGGAGTTCAGTCGAAAAACGGACAGGGTGTAATGGACTCCTCTGCAAGGATGCTCTAGTTTCTGGCAGAGATCCTTGAAGACCTCCCCGCCGTTAATAGTGAGCAGGCCGAAGACATTCTCAAACACGAAAGCCTTGGGTCGTATCTCTCGAAGCAGCCTAAGGTACTCGAACGCAAGCAGGCCCCGCGGATCTTTGACTCCTCTGCGTTTTCCGAACACACTAAAAGCTTGGCAAGGTGGGCCGCCGGCGAGCAGGTCCACTTCGCCACGCCCGAGCCGTATCGTCGAAAGGACCGCTGCGGATGAGAGTTCAGCGACGTCGGTCTTCTTTATTGCCGCTGAACGCAAAAAAGGAAGATCATGCTCGATGGCGTACTTTTGGCCGGCCTGAAGCGTTGTGCAACTAAATGGGTCAATATCGGTAGCGAACACTGTCTCGAATCCAGCGGCTTCAAGCCCCAGATCGAGGCCACCGCCTCCGCTAAAAAGGGAGACCAGAGTCTTTCGACGGGATTTTTCTGGGCGGGCGACTGCTAGGCCAGGCCAGAGTGCGCATTGTGCGTTCACGTTTGAGACCGTCCCAAATTTCTTAGCGACGCACTTCGGTATGGGAACCTTCCGAACCTAATGCGTCCTGGAATATCGCAAGTTGTCGTCCCGTTCTAACGTATTCATTGGCACAGCGAAGAAACCACTCTTTCAGAGTCTGGCCGTTGCTGGAAAGCACTGCATAGAGCTCGCGCTTGGTCTCGGGCGGGATTTCGATTACGATCCGGCCGCTAGAACCGATACTCACCGGGAATGACCTCCATGTAATGTGCCAAATGTTACATAACATGCCAATTTTCTTCAAGTCGGTAAACTCGGAAAAAGGGCTCTTTAATACGCTCATCGTAAAGTAAGCTTCAGTAGATCGTCCACACACTTGAGGACGTACGGTGGACCGCGACCCGGCATCGCGCTATCCAGTATCTCATTGATTATAATATGTTTATTCCGATTTATCCTTGAAACTAATCCGTGCTGGTGAACTCTTCCGCGTGGTGAACGGCGATGCTTTTGCCTATTCAATGGGCATCGTTGAAAGTCTTGGGGCCCGGCCAGGGTCTCGACGGAAATACATTCCAGCGGGACAGTATTCCGAGTCTTGCCGAGACCTGTGCTCGATATGAGGAGCCGGACCGTCTGCGACACGCTTGGCGTGCAGTCTAACTGCACCGTGGCAATCCTTGCAGCGGTACTGAGTAGCACCATCGCGTATTGCATCAGCGACGGCTACTTCAACCCATGCCCACGTCTTTTGTCCACCACGCAAGAACAACTTCTTTACTTCGCATCTGTAGATTTTCTCTTCGCTCACATCGATCACCAAAACGGCGATTGCCACTCCTAAGCTTTCATTTTTCCCTTCCACTCGCTTGATCCGTCGCGAGCGTTTCGAGGGCATGCTTCAGCATGGGCGTCTTGTCAGATAATCTGGTCACTTGAGGCCTGCTGAGCATGTTTTGAAGCTGACGGTTTGTCGGTACTCTCATCAACCGCAAGCGTCATTTCGCCGCCTTCGCAGCCCACATGAGATCTAGAAGAGTGTTTTAAGTCGCTTTTCGAGGTTCTTAAGCTCGGGAACGATGTTACGTCTAATATTATCGCGTTCCGTTTTTGGATCGACTTGCTGGTGTGTCTTAAGACTTGCATGCGCAAACTGCCCACGCTTCTGCGCGAGCTGATTACAGGCGGCAACAAGCTGCGCATCTAGATCCACATGGCTAATCCCGAGAGGAAGAAACATAGTGAGAAGGTTCTTCTCCTTGATGCCATGATTCTTGTCGAGATGGTCAAGGTAGTAGTTGATGGCCTTGCTGACAGTGTTCGGGGACACTGGTCCGAGTTCGTCTTTAGCGGCGTGATGATAGACAAGAAGCCGCGAGAGTACTGGCGTGCACACACCTTTGGTCTGGTATCGTGCTTCCGCATTCGTGACCAGCCTTCTCGCACGATCTTCGAAATAGCTTTCAAGTTCCGCGTGCACTAACAACAGGAAAGCCTTGGTGTGGTCGTGCTGCCGTGGTGAGTAACGACCGGTCAACGAAAATGCGGATGGCAAGAGGTGCGCTTCCAGCTTGTCAAGCCTTGTGAGGAGTCGCTGTAGCCGTTTCGGTGTCGGCATAAAACAGTTCGTTAGGGTTTGCCGATGGACGGAAGTTGGACTTTAGCCCCGAGTGCCTTGCCGAGCGCTTGCCCCCACGTTAAGAAGCGAGTCCGCGTGGCGTCAACGCTCTTTGTAGTTGTTTCGACACTCTTGATGAAAGCACTGTTACTACTCAGCGCCTCGTACGCGTTTTTCACTTTCGCTTTCTTGGATAGTGCAGATGTTCTGACGGCGTCGTCAGTAAAGTAATAAATGAGGATGTCGAAAACGGCTCTGTTGAATCGCGTCTCGTAGTTGTGGCCATCGTATTTTCTAAAGGCAGCATCTCCGAAGATATCGTAAGATGCTCCGATTGCTTCTTCCATCTGCGCCGCCTTCTGGCGGATTTTCGTTTCATCCGTAGTCCATCTACTGTTGAGTCGTTTACATTCGTCATCAAGAAAAGTCTTTAGGTTTCCGGTGTATGCGTTGAGGCTGTCTTGAAATGCTATGTATCGAACGAAGAGCTCGACATCTCGCATGCGAAAATCTGGCTTGGGAATGCCAAGCGCTCTATGGATGCCGCCAGGGGTTTGGGTATATTCCGCGGCGAAACGGAGGAATGGGCCAGGATGAAGCGCCTGTCGTAGTTCTTGCGGCGATAACGGAAGAGTTTCGCTGTTAAGTCTGTGGAAGATCAGATAGAGGACATCTTCTTTTTTCCAATTCTTTACAACAACAGTCCTTATTGGTTGATTGTCGAAGGCATTTCTGTGGTTGCGCAGTCTGGTATCGTTTTGGAGGTCGGCATAGGTCTTTGTATTGAGCTCGTCACGGAACTTGAGACCCGCGAGTTCGAGCGGAGGGATGTTGGCGTCGACACCCGCGAATTGCTGCAAGCTGAGAAGCCGTTGCTTTCCATCGATGACTAGGAATGACCCTCTATCATCCTTCGCCTCTGCGAGCACGATTTGTGGAATGGGTAGGCCAAGAACGATTGATTCGATAAAGCGGCTTTTTCGCTTCGAGTCCCACGCGTCGCGTCTTTGGAAGATAGGATCTAATTTGATGTTTCCGCGTCGAAGTTGATCGATTAGTGTTGCTGCCGTCCAATCGGTGCCGAAAACGACCGCCTGTCCGAGGAGCGATGGATCTATGACCTGGAGATCATCCTCTGATTCTGCTACATCATTATTCTCGATAGCTGAGTCTGGCGGAACGCTGATCTTGGGAGTAGTGCGGGGCTTCGTATTAGCCATCTTTATCTGAACCTACCGCAGTACGTTAGCATATTTTTCCAACGTCAGCTCCGCTGCGTTTGCAATTCCGCCAGGCGCGCGCGCGGACGACACGTCCCCTTGAGTCCGAACCGGCGATCACGCAGAGCTAACGGCACCTCCCCCACAAGGCGCAATCGCACGAGGCTAACCTTGCTATCGGGCGTGAGCAAATAGCGTCGTGCGAGTAGTGGATGGAGTGATAATGACCGGCCACCAAAAAGGACACCCTCGCCATTCCTGAGCCTCATCACCATTTTGCCGAATCATCATCAACACTGGAAGATTGATTGCTGCCGCGCGGGCGAGATTGCCCTCCGTGCGGGCTGTATCGGGCGCATCCGCAAATTCTGCATGGGAAGTACTCTTGACGATCCGGCTGAGATTGCGGCCAGTGCGCACCATTAGAAGGATTCTTCCCTTTTGACTTGGAACCGAACAGTTATCGCTGAGATGTTTCAAGATTGCTTTGTATTCAGCCGGATCCCATCGATCTTCGTAGCCGGGAGCAAAATCCACGAAGCTGGGGCCCAATCGGTCAATGATGTTAAATGCGAGATCAAGTGATATTTCGTAAGGGGGAGGCGCTTCACCATCTTTGGGGAAGGGCCCGGCGTTTTTGAGCAACGCGTCGATACCTTCTGTAATTGGCAATAAACGCACTTTGTAATCGGTTTGAAATCCAACCGGGAGAATGCGTCTGCCTGGGCGAAGTGTAGTGATATTCGAAGCCAGGATTTTCTGGTTTCCGCACGGAACGATTCGACCGTCGGTATCGAGTTCAATGAAATGGACCAACTGATCGCCTCCGCCGGCTTCGATTCGATCACGTAACGCCGAATCCGCGTCGTGCATGCGCTGCATGGCGCGGTGAATGTGTGGAGCAGTGTAGAACCGCGTGACCGCCTGATCCTCCAGGGGCCGGAAGCCATACATCCGTGAGTGCTGCATCACGGTATCCTGCTGGAATTTCTTAGGGTTCCGACCATAGTAAAAACCAATCAGATTTGCAATGGTAATGCCCCGGTCCAGAATTTGCCCGCCAATGAAGATATTAAGTGGCGTGCGCAGTTTGAGCTGACCTTCGTCATCGAGCAACGCTGCCACCTGTGCCTCCGAATTCACTTTGGTTATCATCAGTTCCCCTCCCGTGAGCGCCTTCAGTACGCGGCTATGTACTTCTGAAAAAGCCGGCACAGTCTGATTGGCTGCGAGAAGGGACTTCACAAGATCGTCGTACGCGGTCTGCACCAGAGCGCGGAGAGTGTCAGAAGCGGCCTCTGCTTCAGAATGAAGTTTCTCGTCAAATTGCAGAATGACGTTTTCCTGCCATGCGTGAGATGCCTTGCCGGCCGCAGTGTGAAACAGGAAAGCGAAGCGTTTCGGCCGGCGCTGCGCCTGCTCGTCCTGGATTCTTCGGAGGCATCCGGCGGTCACAAATGAAAGTAAAGCCGAGCGCAACCCGGCAACTTTCGGATGCGTGAGACACTCTTCAGCCCGGAATCGGCGGCGATCATCGGAATGGAGAACTTCGAGTTCGATTTCGCTGACCGGCTTGAACACGAAAGCTGCCGGGTTATTCACTATCTGGCTGTCTTCAAAATAGAATTTGCCACCGATGTAGTCGGAATGAATTGGAACGAGTTCGGTGTACTGGGGGCGAACGGGGGCCAGGGGTGTGTTGGGCAATGGCGAGCCTTCTGGCTGCAGGTATAGAGAATACGGTGTAGCCGTCACCTGAAGAAATGATGTGCTCGGTAAAGCACGCCGCAGTTCGTCAACCTGGCCGGCGATCGTCCGAAGCTGAACGCCAAGGTCCTTGTCCTGCACGTAGCCAATAGAGGCATTGTCAGCCTCGTCATCGATTATCAATATGCGACGGGTGGCGAGCTGGGGGTAGGTATGGTGCAGGGCTTCCGACAGACGTTCAAGGTTATGCGTCTGCTTTTTCACAACGAAAATTAGTTTCTGGTTGAGCTCGAATTGAGTGAGGCGTTCGGGAAGTTCGAGAATGTCGTAGACCTTTACCTGGTCGCTTTCTAAGAACTCAGCGAATTCTTTGGTGACCCGCTTGCATGTTTGCTTCGCCAGCGCGGTCGTTGGCTTTGTGAGAATGACCGCGATGTCGAACTCGTTGTCAAAAGCGAGGGCAGTGATTCCCAGGAAGGTCTTCGTTTTCCCAGACTGAATCTTTCCCAGTAGAATGATCGGTTTGGTTGCGTCAGTCGTCTTGAGCTTGGCGACCGTGTGCTCGATACATGTCTGTTCGTCAGCGCCGTAGGCCGGGTTGCCGTCGCGCTTCTTTGCAAGAAATCCCGAGTAAAAGGGACCATCGACATCCAGGGATGCCGCCGCTTCGTTGAGAACCGCCCCTTGATTTGCGTTCATTATTACCCTCCGTTGACTGGTTGCAACGAATCTCACTATCTTAGAAATTAATTGCGTAAACTACTATGATTACGGCAATATAGTTGCGTAAAACGCATGTTTGACGATTTATTCAAGACCCGCGGCCTTTCTCACGAACGGCTAAACACTCTGATGAAGCTGAGCGAAGCCGGCAGTTTGATTAAAGCCGCAAATGACGATCTTGGAAAGCAAAGCCGTCTCAGCCATCATCTACGGGAGCTGTCGGAATATTTCGGGATTGAATTGACTGAAAAAGCCGGAAGATCGGTGAGGCTGACAGCAGCCGGCGCTGCGCTGGTGCAGATCACCCGCGAGCATTTCCAGGCGCTTCAATCATTCCGAAATAATGCGACCGGAACAGTACCCACATTTCGCATTGCGGCGGGAGACAGCATTTTGCAGTGGCTGTTAGTCCCAGCGGTCGGACGCATAAGGCGGCCAAACAATCCAATCCGCTTCATATTGCGCGGCCTGCAAACAAGCCAAATTGTTGAACAGCTGAATGAGCGCCGAGTTGACTTCGGACTCCTGCGACAGAACGCAATCGAAAAGCCGCTGAAGCACACCGTCGTTTCCGAACAGCGGTACGCGATTTTCGTTCCCCAGCGACTCGTTCCCACGCGCGGGATGCTGACTATAAATGCCGCGTTGCTGGATTGTCCGCATGCCGCAATAGGCGGTGATGGTCAACTCATGACGCAGCTCGGAGAACTTGCGCAGAAGCTTGGCGGTCTATTTAAACCTGAACTTGTTTGTGACTCAATCGGCCAGTGTCTTGCAGCGGTGGAGACAGGAGTCTTTGCGGCCGTGCTCCCAGTTCAAGTCAGACCGTCCTCCTCGGCCAAAGAATACGTCGTTGTGGAGGATGACTCATTGGACGCACTAAAGCGCCAAATTGCTTTGGCTTGGCATCCCCGAACCCTTGATGTGGCGGGGCCCCTCTCATCCAAAATTAAGCAGAGTCTGGCAGATGCTCTGAGGCAACACGGTGCGCTATCGGAACACTGAGCCGCCCTGACGACAAGACGCGTTTCCCGCGCGAATCACAGAAATAGTCCCGTTAAGAATTTCGGATGCAGCTCCTCTAGGTACGTGATAATCCCGTTTATCGGGTAGCGCCCTCTTTGAATTTGCTGGCATTGCTTGCAGGGCAATGATTAAGATATGCCGCCATGGCTACCGTTGATCAAGTCCAACCTCAGAAACTTTATCGTTACCGATCTCTTGCTTCCGACCGGAGGTTCAATCGCGAGTTAGAAGCACTACAGCAAGGGTATATCTGGTGCTCCACCTACGATAACCTGAACGACCCCATGGAAGGTGTTTTTCGGTCAAGTAAAGTCTTCCGCGAGAGCGACTCCTACCGCGACACCAGAAGAGCAATCGTGGAAAACAAATTGAAAATCGGACTCTCTTCCTTCAGCGAGGTGCATGACCACGAGCTGATGTGGGCTCACTATGCGGATCAGTACCGCGGCATTTGCATTGCCTATCGTTTTGCCAAGCTTTTAGATGATCTGGGGGACGACGTGAGCTTCGTCCGCATGTATTACAACGAGATGGTTCCTCTCGTTCGTCACGGTCGCCAGGAACCTGACGATGTTGCAAAAATGGTCCTGTCATACAAGAACTACAGATGGCTGTATGAACGCGAATGGAGGATGTTTGCGCCGCTGGGAAAGATCCTCTACGCCGACAAGTCGTGCGTAGCCCGCGTGTATCTCGGCTCTCGCATTGCATCCGATAGGCGCAGAAAGATCATTAAGGCCATGACTGCACTTAATATCGAGACCCAGGACATGAAAATCGAAAAGTATTCGATGGCGTTTGAGCGTTGTTCTTGAATCGGGAACGGGAGCGATGGCATTCCTTCTAGATCTCCATTCTTTCGACACCATCCCGGTTCACATCATCATCGCGCGTCCTATACCTTCCCCAAGTATCTGCAGATGACGTTGGGTGAAACAACCCATCGGATCGTGCCCGTCCAACAATTTTCGACATCGCTAGCACTCACAACCCGGAGTATTTCCCCAATTCAGTGTTCTTAGCCGAAGACGTTTTTCTTTCCATTTTTTTCCCCACTCAACCCGCGCCTTTCAAAACCGGCGTTATTCCAGCGGTGCTCCCTGTCAAGGGTCTTCGATGAACGCGTGAAAAACCGCGCCCTTGACAGGTCCGCGCCGCTGAACGCCCCCAAACCGTCGCGGGTTTCGCGAAGAAAAAAATTGTTTTCGAAGGAGAAGTACACAATGCAGAGCACAACCGGGAGATTAGACGCCTACAGTTCAGCAACTGAATGGCTGACGAGTGACGAAGCGGCGCTATACCTAAAAATCGAACGTCGCACCTTGTTGCAGTGGGTCCGGCAAGGGAAGGTCCGCGCCTACATCCTCTCTGGCACACAACGCCATGTCTGGCGATTCAAAACCTCAGACTTGGATGCTATGCTGAGCGTGCCCGCCGTGCTCTCGAGTGATGGGAGGATCAAATGAAGAGAGTACGGCACAATAAAGGAAGTGTTCTATTCGACAATGGACGTGGTACGTGGCGATTCCTGCAATGGATCGATGGCAAGCGCAGATCACAAACACTCGGCACAAAGCAGGAATTGCCGAACAAAGCAGCAGCGTGGAAGGTAGCAAGCGCGCTGATGCCAAAGAAACCTAAGCACGCGACTGGGTTCACGGTCAGCAGCCTGGTTGACATCTATCGGGCAGAACGAATGCCGCAACGGTTCAGCACGCGCTACAGCTACGATCAGTGGTTGACGAACCACATACTCCCTCGATGGGGAGAGGGCTCGCTCACTGAGGTAAAACCGCGCCCGGTTGAATTGTGGCTGCATTCTCTCAAGCTGTCTCCCAAAAGCAGAGTTCACATTCGGGGCGTTCTGCATCAACTTTGGGAGTTCGCTATGTGGCGCGGTGACGTGCCGGCAGAGCGCAATCCGATGACCCTGGTCACTGTGCGCGGTGCAACGAAAAGGATGAATGCTCCGCGTAGTCTTACGTTCGAGGAGTTCCAGAAGTTCGTTTCTGAACTCCCGGAACCATTCCGCACGATGGCTCTGCTATGTCTGTGTTTGGGACTCAGGATCAGCGAATGCCTAGCTCTCAAGTGGGCAGACATTGACTGGCTTGCAAGCAAGATCAGCGTAGAACGTGCGATTGTCCGGCAACGAGTGGATGACGTAAAGACCGCAGGTTCCAGGAAGCACTTGAGCATAGATGGCAGTCTGCTGGAAGTGCTCAAGACGTGGAAGCAAACAACGCAGTTTTCTGCACCGGGAGACTGGGTTTTCGCTTCCCCGACACGGCTAGGCCGTCTTCCGTGGTCGTATCCGCGGGTCTGGGGAGCATTCCAGAAAGCAGCGGCAATAGCGAAAGTCGGCAAGCTGGCTACTCACACGATGCGTCATAGCTACAGATCGTGGCTGGACGCCGTGGGAACGCCGGTAGCCGTGCAGCAGAAGCTAATGCGGCACGCGGACATTCGCACCACGATGAATATCTATGGCGATGTTGTGACGAACCAAGAGTCAGAAGCACACAGCAAGATCGTGGGTTTGGCTCTGCCACGCGCTTAATGGATCACGCTACGGATCACAGCTCAGCCAAGTAGTTGAAAATATGGCGGAGAGAGTGGGATTCGAACCCACGTTACCCTTTCGAGTAAACACGCTTTCCAAGCGTGCGCCTTCAGCCACTCGGCCATCTCTCCACTGCTCGGCACGTTGATTTGATTCTAACAGGCCCCAATTGCCGTCTGAGGCGCATGTCTTTCGCGGAGCATCTGGAGTCGTCTTGATCGACGCTATGAAATGGTATCGGATCAAGCTCGAGACCACGGCTGTGCGCAAGAGTTGCGGCGTGGGCCGTGGGCTTGCTAGCTTTCCTCTGGCTTGTGCAACTGTTGCGCCAGATAGTTTTCGTACGTCATTTCTTTGATCGCGTGCAACTGGCCTTCGAGCCAATCGATATGATGTTCCTCGTCCAGCAGGATCTTCTCCATCAATTCGCGCGAACCATTGTCTCCGGCGGCCACGCTTGCCTTGATGCCTTCGTTGAGGCGTTTGACGGCCGTGTATTCAAGTTCGAGGTCGTTTTCGAGTTGGGCCTTGACCGTCTGTCCAATATTGATCTTGAAATAGTCGGTCATATTGGGGGCACCATCGAGATAGAGGATGCGCTCCATCAGAATTTCGGCGTGCTGCATCTCCTCGATCGATTCCTTGCGGATCTGCTTGGCCATTCGTTGATAGCCCCAGTTCTCGCACATCTCGGCATGAAGAAAATACTGGTTGATGGCGGTGAGCTCGGCTTTCAGCACCTCATTCAAGATGGCAATGACTTTTGCGTCGCCTTTCATGGCTTCCCTTTCTTTGTGCTAAACCGTTTTTTCGGTCTTTCGCGCGGCGGCGGACCGGTGATACACCTCCGAGCTTTGCAACACCCCAAGGCCCGGGTCGCCGCGTGACAGACAAATGGGACAAAGAGTTGTGCCTGGGGCCGATCGATTCGCCCCACCCGAGGTGGTTCGAAAAGACCAAAAAGAAGCGCCCCAGCCTGGAGGTGCGGGGCGCGACTGGCATTGCAAAAACCTACTTCAAACTCTTAACGTATTCGGCAACAGCTTTGGCTTCTTCGGGGCCGATACTGATGGGCTTCTTGTGCGGCGCCTTCTTGGCTTCGTCTCCCTTTGTAATGAAATCTGCGATCTCATCCACGCTCTTACTGGTTCCTTTTACCGCGGGACCAACTTTTCCCTGGCCTTCCGCGCCATGGCACATGGCACATTTGGCCTTGTAAACTTCCGCACCGTCGGCAGCGAAAGAGAGTGAGGGGAGAGCGAGACAGAGACCAATCGCGCTTGCAAGTAACAGTTTGCCTGACTTCATGGAGTGCTCCTAGTCGTTGGATTGAATTGCTTAAAACAAGCCGCACTAAGGGAACGTTCTATTCTGCAATAGGCGCTAAAAAAAAACAAATGTGAGTTTCTTCCGGTCGTAGCGTGTTTTGAAATTGGCGTGGTCTCAGCACTCTGTAAAGTCGCATTCAAAAGAATGCATTGCTCGTAACGCTGAAGCTCTACGCCACCCAAAATAAAAGCCGAAATGGGTGCAGAGGCATTTCCTTTTGGTTCACAGCGTCAATTTCGCTCTGTTAAGCTGCATACATCTATGCGAAGTATCCATTATTTTTTGTGCCTGCTTGTCTTGGGCGGCTCCAGTTTTGCTCAGGATGTCAAACCGGTTGCCGAACGCGTCGCCGCTCAGAATGCGCTTTTCGAGGAGCAATACCAGTCGGATCTACGGAATTTTCCGGAACGCGCCACCGCCTTCGGAGACTACCGCTACAACGACAGGTTGGCGGAATATTCGCTCGATGCCATCGCCCGGCGACATCATGCCGACGTGGATTTTCTGACGAGGCTGGAGGCGATTCCAAGCGCGGGGTTTTCCGATCAAGACCAACTCTCTCACGACCTGCTCGCGCGCGTATTGCGGCAGCGCATCGCCGACTACGACCTCAAGGAATTCGAGATGCCGATCAATCAACAGAACGGTATCCATACGGGGCTCGCGGATCTACCCTTGTCGGTCCCGCTCGACTCGGTCCAGCACTACGAGGACTACATCGCGCGCCTGCACCAGATCCCACGCGTTCTGAGCCAGACCACAGAAGTACTCCGAGCCGGAATGAAGGACAAACTCGTGCCGGTGCGATTTCTGCTCGAGAAACTGCCTGTCCAGTGTCAAGGCATCATTGACGCCGACCCGTTCCTGATTCCGACCAAGAAATACCCCGCGAGCATTTCCGCCGAAGATCAGAAACTCCTGACGCAGCAAATCGTGGACGCGATCAATGGCGATGTTATTCCGGCGTATAAGACTTTCGCGAACTTCCTGCGCACGGAGTATGCGCCGGAGCGCCGCACGACGCTGTCGATCACCTCGCTGCCAGATGGTCAGAAGCGCTATGAAAATGATATCTATGCGCGGACTACGACCCGCATGACGGCAGATGAAATTCACCAACTTGGTCTTCGTGAGATCGACCGCATTCAGGCGGAGATGACGGCAATCGCCAAGAAGGAAGGTTTCGCCGATCTCGCCTCGTTCCGTGCGTCGCTTAAGACCAATCCGAAATACATTCCTACCTCCGCTGAGCAGATTCTTGACGATTTCCGGCACTACATCGCACAGATGGAGCCGAAACTACCGCAACTGTTTACGCTGCTTCCGAAATCGCCGGTGACGGTGGAAGCGATACCCGCATTCCAGTCCGCCGCGGCGACTCACTACGTTACGGGCACGGCGGATGGCAAGCGTCCAGGACGGGTGGTGGTGGCGACATCCGATTTCGCACAACGTTCGCTCATTGACGATGAAGCAATCGCCTATCACGAAGGCATTCCGGGGCATCACATGCAATTGTCGGTGCAGCAGCAGTTGAGTGGATTGCCCAAATTCCGCCTGCATGGACTCGGATTCAACGCCTACATCGAAGGCTGGGCGCTGTATGCCGAGCAACTGGGGAAGGAAGTCGGCTTTTATCAGGACCCGGTTTCGGATTATGGCCGACTCTCATCGGAACTGTTCCGCGCGGTGCGCCTAGTTGTCGATACCGGAATTCACTCGAAGGGATGGACGCGCGAGCAAGTCGTCGATTTCTTCAGAAAATCGGGAGCCGTGGATGAGCCTACGATTCAGTCCGAGACTGACCGGTATATTGCCTGGCCGGCACAGGCCCTCAGCTATAAGCTGGGCCAGTTGAAGTTTCGTGAACTGCGCGAACGAGCGCGAAAGGAATTAGGCGCGAATTTTGATATCCGCACCTTCCATGACGAGATGCTGGATGGCGGAACTTTGCCGCTGGATCTGCTGGAAGCGCGCACGGACAAGTGGATCGCTGAACAGAAAGCGAAGTGAGAGTGGCCGCGTAAAGACTATTGCTACGGAAACAAATTTTGCTGGATATAGCTTTTGCTGTTAAATTTTTTTCCCGTGCTCGCGCCGGACATATAGCGAATCTGCCCGAAGATCGGGCGCTCGAACCAAGGACGATCGAACTTGCCTACAATCGCCCAGGCGATGCCCGCATAGCCGTTGGGGTCGCGTCCGTCCAGTTGGTAGCGATCGTTTAGATCTACAGCAATCTCGAAAGCCTGCTCCGCTGATGGACTCCACTCGAGGATTTTCTTACCCCAGTACATACGCATATAGTTATGCATCCAGCCCCCGGTGACCATCTGCAATTGCGCCGCATTCCATAAGGGATCATGAGTCTGCGCCTCTTCTAATTGCGATTTGCTGTAGAGCACCGGGCGATCGTCGGGCGCGTGCTTAGCCAAGGACCGATGGGCCCACGGTTCGCCACAATTGAAATTGTCATAGTTAGGATTGAAGCGCACCAGGTTGACGGCCAACTCGCGCCATGTGGTCACCTGGTTTAAGAATGCTTCTTTGTCCACTTGAGGAACATCGGCTTTCTCCGCGGCGAGCGCCACGGTGACCGGGCCGATCTGGCCAAAATGTAGATAGGGAGACAGACGGCTTGTCCCGCTGAGTTCGGGCCGGTTGCGCGTTGTGCTATAGGATCGCAGTCCATGCTTGATGAAATCCTTCAGCAAGCGCAGTCCTTCTTGCGCGCCACCGCGAAAGCTCGAAACGGGGCCGGCCGATTTGGCAAGCGGCCAACCCTCGGTGATATCGAAATAAGGTTCCAGCGATAGCAAACCATTGGGCCGCTTCCACGCGACCCTCGCGTTGGCGTTCTTCGGAGGGACGAGGAATTGGCCTAGGTGAGCACGCAATCGCGGTCTGGCGGTGTGCGCGGCATATTGCTCCTTCTGGAGCAACTTGGAAGGCACAATTACATCGGCATCCACGGTCCAAAGGGGAACGGTAAGCTTCTCGGCGGCACGGCGGCGCCAGGCTTCGGGTTCCCGCATCGGATTCTCATCGCCGATCACGAGCGTTGCCTTGACCTCGGAGCAGAACTTGATCAGGCTGTGCTCCGGGAATCGCCGCAGCACGAAGCCCACGTTGCGTTCTTTCAGAGACTCCGCAATGTCAGGGATGCCTTCGGCAAGAAAACGGTAATGGCGAAGATTGGCGTGCGGATAGAAGGGAACGGGCGCGAAGAATACGACGATGGGTTTTCCGAGGGCATTGGCCACCTCGATCGCGATGTCTAAGGCGGGGTTATCCGATCCCCGTTGTGCCCGCTGCATCCAGCAAACAACACAGGTTCCAGCTGGATCGGGAGGTCCGCCGCGCCGCACCGTTACACGGGGATCCTCAGCGAGTCTGAGCAGGTCGTCCATAGTTCATCAGTCTGAGGCTTTGGAAGGAGACTTTCAATAGAGGGAGGGGGCAATTCAAGCGGCCCACATATCGGAGTGACAAGATTTTGCACTTTTTGTGGGTGGCAAGTCGGTTCGCTTCAAGTTGGCGGAAATCAAAATGGGCCGTCAGCCAAGAAGCGGTGACTCTTCCTTGGCTCTCGGCCCATTCGATCCGGACTGGGATCGGAGGTGATGCCTTCATCGTAGTCCTTGAATTACGATTGTCAAGGAGCAAGTCGAACAAAAAACTCCCTCCAAACTCACTCTCGTCATTGACACGTCCCTGCGGCGGTGTTAATTTTATGGGTTTTGAGAGCGGCACTTTTTCCAGCAGATAAGCCAGCAAAAGCAGCCAGCAGAATCAGCAAGGACGCGATCGTCAGTTCGATCATCGGAAAATGGATCAGACTCTTCGTCAACTAGGCGAATTACTGCTCGGAGCCGTGCCCACCGTCATCCTCTTGACGCTGCTTTATATCCTTTACACGTACCTGGTTCATCGTCCGCTGACGGCCATACTCGCCGAGCGCCGCAGTCGAACGCAGGGTGCCATGGAAAAGGCCCGTGTCGACATTGCGGCGGCGGAGGCCCGCACGGCAGATTATGAGCAGCGTCTGCGGGAAGCCCGCCAGAAGATTTTCAAGAGCCAGGAAGCGCGGCGGCAGCAGGCGACTCAAGCACGCAACCAAGCCGTCCAACAAGCGCGGAGCCGAGCCCAGGAGCAGGTCAAGCAAGCGCGTATCGGCATAGAAGAAGACAAGCAACTGGCCATGACGAATTTGCAGTCCGACGCGACGCGGCTTGCCTCCGAAATCGTGCGCAGCGTATTGCGCCCCATGTCCTCGCCCAGCCAGGTAGGCCAATGAGACGAAACGGAATGAATTTTGGCAGCTTTATGTCGAAGCAACGCTTGGGCGATGTCATACAACGACTGCTTCCCGGTGCAGCTTTGTGGGCAGGATTGCTGGCGCTCGGACTAATCGCGTCGTTGCCGACGTTTTCACTACGGGCTTATGCGCAAGGCGCTGGCGCGGCGGCGCAGCAACCATCGTCTGAACCGCAAGGGCAGTCGGAACCGGCGCACCAGAGTATTGGTGGAGAATTAGCCAAGGAGACCCGAGAGGCTGCGGGGGAAGAAGAGGAAGAGAACGCGAATCTAAAACATGCTGTGCCCGTGCAATGGATCGCCCGCAAATTGGGATGGAGCGTACATGGCACGCACCTCGCTTTGACTGGCGTGAACTTCGCTATCATCGCGATCATCGTTCTCTGGGCGGCGCGAAAGTTCCTGCCGGGGATGTTCCATGCCCGGACCGATTCGATTCAGCAAGCATTGCAGGAAGCGCGGGTCGCCAGTCAGGACGCAAACCGGCGCTTGGGCGACATTGAAACTCGTCTGCGGCAGTTGGATGTGGAGATCGGGCGGATGCAGTCCACTGCCGAAAGCGAAGCTGCGGCCGAGGAAAGCCGCATCCAGAAAGCTGCCGAAGAGGAAGTGCGCAAGGTGGTGCTGGCCGCCGAGCAGGAAATCGCCGCTGCCGCGAAACAAGCGCGGCGCGAATTATCGAACCACACCGCGAATCTCGCCATCGCGCTTGCCGGCAAGCAGATTCATGTAGATTCCAACACCGACCAGGTTCTGGTCAGCACTTTTGCCGCAAAGCTTGCTTCGAAGAGTGACGAGGGCGGAAAGGACGGCCGCTAGACATGGCTTCAGTAGTCGGAACTTACGCGCGTGCGTTTGCCGATGTTGTCATGGCCGACGCGGTCAAGACGGGCGGCAGCAATCTCGATCCCGCGCGCGCTCTCCAGGAGCTTCACAGCATCGAGACGCTGTTGCAGGAAAGCGATTCTTTACGTCGAGTTTTAGAAAATCCGTCCATCCCGGGAAACAGCAAACGGGCCGTTCTGGACGCCGTTACCGGGAAGATGGGTACGACCCGGCAAGGGAGGAATTTCGTTGCGGTGCTGATCGATCATCGAAGGTTGCCGTTGTTCAGTGAAATTCTGAAACAGCTGCAGCAGGAATTGAACGATCGACAGGGCTTCGCCGAAGCCGACGTCAGCGCCGCCCGTGAACTCAGCGACGCGGAAAAGAAGATGCTGGAAGCTGAGATTACAAAATTGACGGGCAAGAAAGTAAGAACAAAATATGTGCAAGACGCAACGCTGTTAGGCGGGGCGGTCGTACAAGTAGGCAGCACGATTTACGACGGGTCGGTAAAAGGCCAGTTGGAGAAAATGAGGGAACAGTTGGTTGAGAGCTAGTTGCTGGCAGCAGGCCTCCGGGATATAAGAGCCGAGAACAGACTTTATGGCGCAAATCAAAGCAGACGAAATTACGCAATTAATCCGCGAGCAAATTGAGAATTACGAATCGAAGATCGCGGTCGACGAAGTCGGTACTGTCATTACGCTCGGCGACGGTATTGCCCGGGTCTACGGGCTCGACAAGGTTATGGCGGGAGAGCTTCTGAGCTTCCCCCACAACGTAGCCGGCATCGCCATGAACCTTGAAGAAGATCAGGTGGGCGTGGTGCTCCTCGGCGAATACACCGAGATCAAGGAAGGCGACGAAGTCAAGCGTACAGGCCGCATTATGAGCGTGCCTGTCGGCGACGGGCTAATCGGCCGCGTAGTGAACTCGCTCGGAGTTCCCATTGACGACAAGGGGCCGATCGCCAGCAATCAATTTATCGCACTGGAACGCCTCGCTCCGGGAGTCATCTCCCGACAGCCTGTACGCGAGCCGATGGCCACCGGGCTGAAAGCCATCGACTCGATGATCCCGATCGGTCGAGGCCAGCGCGAACTGATCATTGGAGATCGCCAGACGGGCAAGACCGCAGTAGCGCTCGACACGATCATTAACAGCAAGGGCAACAACCTGATCTGCATCTACAACGCGATCGGCCAAAAGCGCAGTTCGATCGCGCAGGTGGTGAAAATTCTGGAAGACGCGGGCGCCATGGAATACACGATCGTGGTCGCCGCGTCGGCCAGCGAGCCTGCTCCCATGCAATACATCTCCCCCTATGCGGCCTGCGCCATGGGAGAATATTTCCGCGACAATGGCCGTCACGCGCTCTGTATTTACGACGATCTCTCGAAACACGCGGCTTCGTATCGTGAGATTTCCCTTTTGCTGCGCCGTCCTCCCGGCCGCGAAGCATATCCCGGAGATGTCTTCTATCTCCACTCGCGGTTGTTGGAACGAGCCGCCAAAGTGAGCGATAAGTTGGGAGGGGGATCGCTAACGGCACTGCCGATCATTGAGACCCAGGCAGGAGACGTTTCCGCATACATTCCGACCAATGTCATCTCGATCACCGACGGTCAGATCTATCTGGAAACCGACTTGTTCAACCAGGGCGTGCGCCCGGCGGTCAACGTAGGACTCTCCGTGAGCCGCGTGGGTGGCAGCGCTCAAATCAAAGCCATGCGCCAGGTGGCCGGAACTTTGAAACTGGAGCTAGCTCAGTACCGCGAACTTGCTGCCTTTGCCCAGTTCGGCAGCGATCTCGACAAAGCTACGCAACAGCAGTTGAGCCGCGGTCAAAGGCTGGTGGAGCTGCTGAAGCAGGGCCAATTCAGCCCGCTCCCGTTCTCAAAACAAATTTTGATCATCTTCGCGGGCACGAGTGGTGTATTGGACGACATGCCAGTCGACCAAGTCAGAGATTTCGAGAAAGAACTCTACAAATATGTCGACACAACCAATCCAGGTCTGCTGAATACGATCATGGAGAAAAAGGTTCTGGACGATAACCTCAAAGCCGAAATGTCCAGGGTTATCAAAGAAGCGAAACAGCAATTTGTAGATACCAGGCAAACGGTAACGAAGTAGGGGCAACACGCTACGAGGAGCTCGCGATGGGCTTTCTGTTTAGCGCCAAGCCGTAGCCGAACGCCCTGCAGCGATGTGAGCACAGAATGATGCGACGAAATAGATGAACACTAGAACTAGCGACAAGCAATCTTAGCCAATGGCAAACATTCTCGACATTCGACGGCGCATCCGCAGCGTGGTCAACACGCGGCAGATCACCAAGGCTATGAAGACCGTCTCTGCGGCGAAGTTAAGACGAGCGCAAGAAGCCGCGATGGCGGCGCGTCCTTACGCGCAGATGCTGACGAACGTTCTAAAATCGCTGGTGTCGCGCGCCGAGATCTACGATCCTATTTCCGGACAGCCTCTGCACCCGCTCTTAGCGGAACGCCCCGAAAAAACGGTTCTGCTGATCGTAGTTACTGGGGACAAGGGTTTGGCTGGCGCCTTCAATACCAACATCCTGAAGATGGCGTCAAAATTCATCGAGTCAAAATCAGAGCAGAATATCGACCTGGAATGCATCGGACGCAAAGGGCGCGACTTCATGCGGAGACGGTTCCCGACCGCCCCCGCGAGAAGCGTTGCCGACGGAGACGGTAATGACTCGTCGGTGCAATCTGCTTCAGAGGCAGTTCTCCACCGAACTGGCCGCGTGCAGATTGTGGGCGAACATACAGGAGTTCTCGGTAAGCTCGAATACAATTTCGCGAATACGCTGAGCGCAGACGTCGTCGAGCGCTACGCCCGCAACGAGATTGATGGCGTCTACATTCTGTTCAATGAGTTCAAGTCGGTCATTGCCCAGCGCCTTGTTGCCGAGCGCCTGCTACCCATCAAGGAAATCGGCGAAGTCGATGTGCAGATGGCGGAAGAAGCTTCTGAAGAAGAACGCAAACAGCGAATCGAAGCGGCGAAGACGGCGGGCGTAGGCGTGCGCCGAGCCGACACGAGTGCCGTAGACGAAGCTGCCGCGAAATTCGGGGCAGCGCCGGTCGATTACATTTACGAACAGCCGCCGGGCGAACTATTCCGGGGAATTCTGCCGAAGTATGTAGGAATCCAAATTTTTCACGCGCTGCTCGAATCAGTGGCCGCAGAACATGCAGCTCGAATGACCGCCATGGATGCCGCCACGAGCAACGCCAGCGACATGATCGACTCGCTGACCCTGGTCATGAATCGGGCGCGCCAAGCCAAGATTACGAAAGAGATTATAGAAATTGTAAGTGGAGCCGCAGCACAGTAAGGAATTAAAGATTGTGATCGTCAATAGCTAGAAGCTAGTGACCAGCACCTGAGGTCTTATGCCAGAAAATTTCGGAAACGTTATTCAAATTGCCGGCCCTGCCGTTGACGTTCAATTCGTCGAAGGCTCGATGCCTCCCATCTATCAGGCTCTTCGCGTCGTCAGCGACGGCTTTACCGTGCCCTCACCGGTCAACGTGATCCTCGAGGTGCAGCAACATTTAGGCGAAGGTCGCGTGCGCTGCGTCGCGATGGAAGCTACGGATGGCATGGTTCGAGGCATGAAAGCCATCGATCAGGGCGGCCCGATCTCCGTACCCGTGGGCCGCGGAACGCTGGGCCGCGTGATGAACGTCATCGGCGAACCCGTGGATAATCTGGGCCCCGTGGCCTATGACAAGAGGATGCCGATCCACCGTCTGGCCCCGGCGTTTGACGAACAGTCGACCACTGCCGAGATGTTCGAAACCGGCGTCAAAGTCGTCGATCTTATCCAGCCGTTCTTGAAGGGCGGAAAGATTGGCCTTTTCGGCGGAGCCGGCGTAGGCAAGACGGTGGTCATCATGGAGTTGATCAACAACGTTGCCAAGCAGCACGGAGGTTTTTCGGTGTTTGCGGGAGTCGGCGAACGTACCAGAGAAGGCAACGACCTCTGGTTAGAAATGACTGAATCGGGAGTTATCAAGCCCGGCGTACCCGCCGAGTCGAAAGCGGCATTGATCTACGGCCAGATGACGGAGCCTCCCGGTGCGCGCTTGAGAGTCGCGCTGACGGCGCTGACTGTCGCTGAATTTTTCCGCGACGAAGAAGGCAGCGACACGCTGCTGTTTATCGATAACATTTTTCGTTTTACGCAGGCGGGCAGCGAAGTGTCAGCCCTGTTAGGCCGCATGCCTAGCGCCGTGGGTTATCAACCTAACTTAGCCACCGAAATGGGAGAGTTACAAGAGCGCATTACGTCCACTAAGAAGGGATCGGTAACGTCGGTGCAGGCGATTTACGTGCCGGCTGACGATTTAACGGATCCAGCTCCGGCGACAACCTTTGCTCACCTGGATGCCACGACGGTTCTTTCCCGCGCCCTTACCGAGATTGGAATCTATCCCGCAGTTGATCCGCTGGCTTCCACATCGCGCATTCTCGACCCGAGGATCGTCGGTCAGGATCATTACGATGTAGCCCAGATGGTAAAGAAAACTTTGCAGACTTACAAAGATCTGCAGGATATTATCGCGATTCTAGGCATCGACGAACTGAGTGAAGATCAGAAGGTTACGGTGGCTCGGGCGCGTAAAATTCAGAAGTTCCTCTCGCAGCCGTTCTTTGTGGCCGAGCAATTTACGGGTACGCCGGGCCGCTATGTGAAGATCGCCGATACGGTGAAGGGTTTCCGCGGCATCGTGGAAGGGAAGTACGATGACATTCCTGAGCAGGCGTTCTACATGAAGGGAACCATCGACGAAGTTCTGGAGACGGCGGAAAAAATGAAAGGCGTGGCAGCGTAGGATCACTGCTAACGACCCATGGCTGATACTTTCCAACTCGAAATCGTGACTCCTTCCCGGTTGCTGGTGAAGGAGGCAGCGGAGGAAGCGCAGATCCCGGGCGTTAGCGGCTACATGGGAATTCTTCCCGGACATGCGCCTTTGATCAGCGAACTGGGCGTGGGTGAAATTACTTATAAGGCGAGTGGTGCTGAGCGCTCACTCTCGGTGGCCTGGGGGTTTGTGGAAGTGCTGCCCGATAAGGTGACGATCCTAGCCGAGGCGGCTGAGCATCCTCAGGAAATCGACATTGACCGCGCTCAGAAAGCCAAGGACCGGGCCGAACAGCGGTTGAAGAGCAACGATCCGGAAATTGATTTCAACCGCGCCGAAGACGCGTTGCAGCGCGCGGAAACTCGACTGACCGTCGCGAAGGAAAAGCAGTAGCTGCAACTGAAATCGAGAGAAGCGCAGATTTTCGTCAGAACCGTCTGCGGTTATGGATGTTTTTCATCACGCTTTCTCCGTGCTCTGCGGAGTAAAATTATCTCATGCGAGAAATCTTTGTTGTTTCATCCGTCCGCACTCCTGTGGGACGCGCGTATAAAGGTACGCTTCGGGCCACGCGTCCTGATGAAATGGCTGCCGTCGCGATCAAGGGTGCACTGGATCGCGTGCCGCAGCTTGATCCAAAAGAAATAGAAGACGTCATTTTGGGCTGTGCTATGCCCGAAGGCGAGCAAGGAATGAACGTGGCCCGCATCGCATCGCTGCGCGCAGGTTTGCCTGTCGCGGTATCAGCGGTAACGATCAATCGTTTTTGTTCATCGGGTTTGCAGGCCATTGCCATGGCTGCAGAGCGCATCATGAGTGGGGCCGCCGAGGTGATGGTCGCGGGCGGCACGGAATCGATGTCGATGATCCCGATGGGTGGAAACAAGATTTCGCCCAACCCCTGGCTGGTAGAGCATCATCCGGGAGCTTATCTTTCGATGGGACTGACGGCAGAGCGGGTGGCGCAACGTTTTGGCATCACGCGCGACGCATGTGATCAGTTCTCGCTGCGCAGCCATCAAAAGGCGCTGGCGGCGATTGCGGCAGGCAAGTTCGAAGATGAGACGGTTACGGTGCCGGTGAGTTTTACAACTCCGAATGGTGCAAAACCGAAGAGGCAGGAAATCTCTTTCAAGGTAGATGAAGGCCCGCGTGCCGACACCTCCATGGAAGCTCTGGGTGCACTGAGAGCCGCCTTTCATGTGAAGGGCGTCACCACGGCGGGGAATTCCTCGCAAATGTCGGACGGCGCGGCGGCGGCGGTGGTGATGTCGGCAGAGCGCGCGAAGGCTCTGGGCGTCGCCCCACTCGCGCGCTATGTGGCGTTTGCCACTGCTGGATACAAGCCGGAAGAAATGGGATTGGGTCCCGTATTCGCGATTCCCAAGGCATTAAAGCTGGCGGGCTTGAAACTTTCGGACATCGACGTGATTGAACTGAACGAGGCATTCGCGGCGCAATCGCTGGCGGTGATTCAGGAAGTCGGACTGGATGTTGAGCGCGTGAATCCGAACGGAGGAGCGATCGCGTTAGGTCATCCGCTGGGATGCACGGGAGCGAAACTGACGGCCAGTGTAATTCGCGAACTGAAACGCCGCAAGGCTCGCTACGGCATGGTCACGATGTGCGTCGGTGGAGGCATGGGGGCGGCTGGGATTTTTGAAAATCTGACCTAGGCGACGGGTCCGGTTCTCTGACTGGCGGTCGAAGTTTCTGTCGAGCTCGGCGTTTAAATAGAGCCCGGCGTTAAAATGGTTTTGGTAATCAGACGTGTATCCAAGTAGATACCTTTATTGATCAATTCAACCTTTGCATTCAAGACCTCGAGGTCTAAAAATGGCGACCACTGCAATACCTAAGACGAGGATTTCCGGCGGCAGCTTTTTGCTGGAAGAACGGCAGACTGCCGATGTCTTCACCCCAGAAGATTTTTCCGAACAGCAGCAGATGATCGGACACACGACCGAAGAGTTCGCGGTCAACGAGATTTTGCCGCAAGCTGAAAAGATCGAACACAAAGATTTTTCAATCTCGCGCGCTCTGCTGAAAAAGGCCGGCGACCTCGGCCTAAGTGGAGTGGAAATTCCCGAGGCCTATGGCGGCCTTGAAATGGATAAAGTCACCGCGGCCATCATTGCCGACAACATCGCCAAGTACGCGGGGTTCGCCACGACATGGGGCGCGCACAGCGGCATTGGCCTGTTGCCGATCGTTTATTTCGGCACCGAAGAGCAGAAGAAAAAATATCTGCCCCGGCTGGCGACGGGAGAAATGGTTGGCGCATATGCCTTGTCGGAAGCGACCTCCGGCTCCGACGCCCTCAATTGCCGCGCCCGTGCCGTGCTTTCGCAGGATGGCAAAGAATACATACTGAACGGCGAGAAGATGTGGATCACGAACGCCGGGTTTGCCGACCTGTTTACGGTGTTCGCGAAAATTGATGGCGAAAAGTTTTCGGCGTTTTTGGTGGAGCGAACTTTTCCCGGATTTTCCATTGGTAACGAAGAGCACAAGATGGGAATTCGTGGGTCTTCGACCTGCCCTGTGATTTTGAATGATTGCAGGGTGCCAGTCGAAAATCTATTGGGAGAGATTGGTAAAGGCGCTACCATCGCGTTCAACATTCTCAACATTGGGCGGTTCAAGCTCGGAGCTATGTGCGTGGGCGGGGCACGGGTCTCAATCGAGAGTGCCGTGGCTTATGCCAAGCAGCGCAAGGCGTTTGGCAAAACTATCGGCGATTTTGGACTAGTCCGGGAGAAGATCGCGAACATGGCCACGCTGATCTATGTAGGCGAATCGCTCGTCTATCGCACAGTTGGAATGATGGACGCCCTGCTCTCGGAGATCGACTCCGCGAGTTCCGATGCTGTCAAGGAACGGCGTAAGGCGATCGAGGAGTACGCCGTCGAATGCTCGATCCTGAAAGTCTGGGGCTCGGAGATGATCGATTACGTTGTCGACGAGACGCTTCAGATTTATGCCGGCTACGGATTTGTGGAAGAGTATCCGGCGGAGCGGGCTTATCGCGACGCTCGCATCAACCGCATCTTCGAAGGCACGAACGAAATCAACCGGCTTATCATTACGGGCTTTCTGCTGAAGCGCGCGATGAGCGGCCAGTTGCCGCTGATGCCCGCGATCAAGAAGTTAATGGACGAAGTAATGAGCGGTCCGACGACTGGCGAGGAGATCGAAGGCCCGCTGGCGGAAGAGAGCAAACTAGTGGCCCAAGCGAAAAAACTTGGCCTGTTCGTTTCTGGGGCGGCCACGCAAAAGTATATGCAGGCGATTCAAGACAAGCAGGAAGTCATGGGGGCGATTGCCGATATGACGATCGAGATCTACGCCATGGAATCGGCGGTGCTGCGCGCGCAGAAGATAGTCGAGCAGAAGGGCGAAGCAGCGGCTGCGTTGCCCCTGGCCATGACGCGAGTCTATCTGACGCAAGCGCAAGAGAAAGTGGAAGCGGCGGCGAAGAAAGTAATCGCCGACGTGGCCGAGGGCGACATGTTGCGGACGCAACTGGCGATCGTGCGGCGGTTAGCGAAGCACGAGCCGTTCAATACGATCGCGTTGAGGCAACAGATTGCACAGAAAACGCTTGAGGCAGGGAAGTATCAGTTGGCGTAGATGTCAAAAAATGTGTTTTTGCTCATCCTGCGCGAAGCGGACGCTTCGCGCAGGATGATATTTCAGAGCGGCCCCATCCGATGTGTTGCGAAATTTCCTGTTGTATCAATCCTTCGGAAAATTCGGATCCGCCTTCACTTCTTCGATCTGTTTGGTATGGCGCTCGGAGTGGGCTGAGATCAAGAGAATCCACTGATAGGCATCCATCGGTCCCAACAAGGGGTGCGGGCCAAAGTGGTCGCGCAGATCGTCGTTGGTGGTGCGGACGTAGTCCATCGTCGCCTTGCGCGCATCTTCGAATGCTTTGATGTTTTCCTCGCGCGTCGCAAAGCGGTTAGTGGGCTTGAGTATCTCGGGGGCCTGAACTTTACGGCTGCGGTCCGGAACCCTGGTCAGAATGATTTCGTCCTTGCCCGCAACCTCGGCGCGCTTAGATGGATCTGCCGGCGACGCCATGACCTTGCCCTGAACCATCCCAAAGATGGTGGCTTCAGACACTGCAATGTGCTCCGAGACCTCGGCCACCGACCAGCGATCGGGAGCGGGCTTGAAGCGCCATTGTTTGTCCGACAGTCCGGCTACAGATTGCAGAAACGCGTCGTGAGTGGCCTGAAGAGATTTGAGAGCAGCTTCACGCTCCTCGGCGGAAAGCGGCGTGGGGGCCGGAGATGCAGCGGTTTGGGCGATACTGGCCATTGTAAGCGCGACCACTAGGCACAACGCAGCAAGTAACTTCCATTGGATTTTCATTTGTTCCCCTGTGCGATTGGAAATGCAGTACGGCAATTATGAAGGGGAGCTGGGAAAAGCGCAAACAGGAATGGAACAGGAAGGGAAATGGGAGTCTCTATTCGAACCAACCGCTCCGGTAAGCAATCCACCAAGAAAAATAAATAATCGGGACGGTCGCGCCCAAAGCCCACCACAAAGGTAGAACGACATCGGCGAGCAGTCCGAGCACGGTCATTGATCCCCAGAAAATCTTGCGCTCCATACTACGGATTGTAAACCTTTGATGACACGCCGGATCCCGTCAACGGGCCGCGAGGAAACTTTGGTTTCGGATGAGAGCGCCCATATCCCGGCGATTCGGAGCCAGGAGTTGCGAGTGGTGTCCCGCCAAGCCGCGAAATCAGGCGTCAGGCTTGAGTGCTTCCATGACGCTCTGAATCAGTTCCTTGGCGTCTTTGAGATTTTTCATGATCAGTTGCACATCCATGACTGGCTTCCCCGGCCAGCGCTGGCTCTGGCAGTAGACGCCATGCTGGCCGACGAGTGCCATGGCGTCGGTGACCAGATCGAGGGTCACGGCGAGGCGCCCGCGGGGCACGCCCATGCGCAATTCAAAATGCTCAAGTTCTGCCTGTTTTTCGTTGAAGACGGCCATGGACAGATTGTAGCGGGGAAGTAGGTATAATTCTTGTGCAGCTCTTTGCTCTTTGCGTCTAGCCTCTAGCTTCTCGCCAAATACTAAGAGCTAAGAATTGGTTACCAAGAGCTAAGGGCCAACAGTACCTAGAGGAGGAACAGTCTATGAAGAGATTCGCTGTCATCACAGCAGCTTTGTTTGTAATGGCGACGCTGGCTTCGGCGCAAATGGAGATGTCGCACGACAAATCGAAGCGCCCGAGTCCCCCAGCGAGCGCCGAGTGTAAATTTTCTGACGGCAAAACCATCAAAATCGACTATTCCAGCCCGCGCGCAAAGGGGAGAAAGATTTTCGGCGAAGCCAGCGCGCAGGCCCTGGTGCCCTACGGCGAGATATGGCGCACGGGCGCGAATGAAGCGACAAGTTTCGTCACTACTGCGAGTGTAAACATCGACGGAAAGGCCGTGCCGGCGGGGAGTTATACACTTTTCACCGCGCCGAAGGCTGACTCTTGGTGGCTGGTTATCAGCAAAAAAACGGGAGAGTGGGGCACTGACTATCCGGGCGAGAAAGAAGATTTGGCGCGGCTTGCGATGAAGGTTTCCAAGAATGGCCCGCCGGTGGAGAATTTTCTGATCGCGTTCGACCAAAGCGGCAGCAAATGCACTTTGCGTATGGAGTGGGAAACCACGGTTGCCAGCGTCGAGATTACAAGATAAGGCGGTCGTCTGGACGGGACATGTCCCGTCCAGACGGTACAAGACTGGATAGCGATGCGGCCGATGTTGCGCTTTCTGTGGAACTCGACTCGCGGCCACCGGATTACGCCGTGGCGCAGCCCCTACCTTTTGTGGCGTCTCGAAACCTACACGGGAGTCAAGATGACGCAAATCGGATTCCTGGAATTCTGGGGGTTCATGTGGTCGGAGCGCGGCAATCTGTGGCGCTTTCTGAAGTGGACAGCAGAGATGGAACGCCATGTCCATCCCAAGGCGAAAAACAGCAGTTAGCGACTAGGCGCTCATGCGCTCTAACTGTTGAATTCCTCCAACACGACATTCAGTTCGCTGCCCTTGCCCGCGCCCAGCAATTGGAAGGCTGAACCACGGTTGGTGGCGAGTTCGAGAAAGCCCATGCTGCCGAGGATTACGAAGACTTCGCCAGGAGCGCCTTGCGCATAGCTGGAGCAGATGCGCGAGACTGCTTTCGTCCCAATCGAGATTTTAAACGGGGGCGGCGTGGTTCGGAAGAGTTGCGGGACGTCCTGAGGAGTTATGTTCGTGATCAGGTTGCCAAACCTATCGACCTTCAGGACAATTCCTCGCAGGGTGTGCTCATCGACCGGCTTGGGCCGAGGCGCACCAAAGCGGACGTAGTCAGTGATTTCTTCTCCGAAGCGTTCCTGTTCCACTCCCTTGGCAAGATAAGCCGCGACTGGCGAAAAGATGTCGCGGCCATGAAACGTATTGCTGCGGGGCTGCAAAAAGTAGTGGTCGGCGGTTACGTGCCGGACGGAAATCCGCTCCTCTCGGTCGCAGACGAGTGAAAGCACGCCATTGTCTGGAGCCACGAACACTTGAGTGTCACCGGTCAGAATGATGGGGCGTCGCGTCGTCCCTACGCCGGGGTCTACAACCACTAGGTGCACGGTGCCGGGAGGGAAGTAGGAATAGGCCTGGGAGATGGCTAGAGCGCCGTCGAGAATGTCAAAAGGCTGAACCGCATGACAGATGTCGATAATCTGTACCTGGGGAATAATGGCTAAAATCACGCCCTTCATGGCTCCGACGAAATGATCGTTGAGTCCGAAATCAGTGGTGAGCGTAATGATCGGAGTGCGTGCCAATCGGTTGCCTCGATGGATACTGAAGGTCTCAGGATCCATCGCAGTATCGGATGCCGCGCAAGCGTACGTCAAGGAGCATCCGAAGCTCCCTGAATTCGTGGATCCGTTGTTGGTGAAAATAAGAAGGCGGTACGGCGCTCAAACCATCCTCGAAGAGAGGAGCGGACCGTACCGCGTGGCGGGAATCCTGCCGTCGCCCGCTTTTGGAGGAGAAGAGACGTACCCCGGCAGGCCCTTCTCCTATGTGTCGATAATCCCCGTGCAAAACACTCTAATGTCTCGCATGGATCGTGTCTGCCGGGGTTTCTGCTGTCCAGTGCCGGGCAAAACCCGACAGACATAGCGGACTGGCGTGGGTTAGTGTGCAGTGTTTGGCACCGCGATCGCGTGTCAGGCAATAGGCAGTTACCCTGGAAGGGAGTGAAAAGAGAAAATGAAGCATATATCCACGATGCCGGTCGCGTCGAAGCAGAGCGACCCTGCGCAGAAGAATGACCAAATACGAAATTCATCCCCAGAGCTTCAAGAGCGAATCCGCCAGCGTGCGTATGAACTCTACGAAGAGCGCGGGAGAGTCGACGGGAACGAAACCGGGGATTGGCTGCAAGCCGAGTCAGAAGTAATGCAAGCATGGTCGACAAGAACTGCGGCATAGAATGGAGCTGCGGGAATTCCCAGAGGAGCGTCCGAATGCTCCCGCTCGCATTTGATTTTGCCGCAGGCAATCCTGCAAATTCCAGAACCATTACCGTGCTGGTTCTAAAAGCCGGAAAGTCTGAGCACGGCGAAAAAAACTAAGGGCGCACTAGAAAGCGAGTGCGCCCTGAGAAAGAAAAACGTGTTTAGAAGTTGAAGCGGAACCCCACCGTCATCACGCGGGCGGCGAGCGCATTGGTATCGGTTCCAAAGTTCGATGCTCCGACGTTGCTGACTACATTGTTAGGATTGAAGTTCAGGTTGTTAAACACGTTATAGACGTCCATACGCAAGTCAAGCTTCGCGTTTTCGCCAAGCACCCTGTTATTCGGCAAGCCAAAACCTTTGGTCAGGGTCATATCCACGTCCCGGTACCCGGGTCCGGTGAACGAGTTGCGAAAAACGCCCGGAGCCTGCGGATTGGCGTTGCCGTAACTGGTGCCACCGTATGCCGTGTAGCTAGGCGTTGAGAAATACGCCGACGCATTCCCCTCCGTCGCGGTCAACGGGAAGTTCTTACTCGTCGGGCCTTTGAAGGCATCGTTGCTAGTGCTGTCGCCCGCGCCGCCGAGGTAGGCCGCGGGGAGGACCGAACCGTAGCCGCAAGTTCCGCAGTAAAGGCTTCCGTTGTTAACGCTAATTGTGGGAGTCCAGGGGAATCCAGAGTGCCAATTCCAGATGCCGCTGATCGACCAGCCACCGACAATTTTTTCCATCCATTCGTTGTTGCTATGGAAGAAAACAGGCTGCCAGAGGCCGATGAGCTTGAAAGCCTTGCCGACGTTGTAATCGGAGCGCCCGTAGTTAAGACCGAGCTGATAGGGATAACTCTGCTCCGAATATGGTGCGGAACTAGTATCCATGCTCTTGGCCCAGGTGAACTGCGCGTCGGTCATGAACTGGTGGGAGAACTGATGCTTCAATTCCGCGAGCAGCGCGTTGTAGTTGCCGCGGCCGTTGACGCCCCAGTAGTCGCCGCCGCCAATCTGTGGGTTCAAAGCGAGGCCATCCGCGGCGGGCGCGGCGTTCGGGTTTTCGTGGAAGTAGATGTTGCGCGACAATGTTCCCTGATAGCCCAAGGTCATTACGTACCCATGGTTCAGGTCATATTGCGTATCGAACGAGTAATGATGGACGCGCATGGTGGGAAGGGTGCCGGGGAAGATTTCGACGCCGAGTCCCACGCCGCTGGTAGGGAGCCCGTTCGGACCGAACGAAACAACGGCGTTGGGGTTCGCGGGATAGCCGTAGATGGAATGAATATTGTTGGAAAGGGCATAGATAATGCCCGGATTCGGCGACGTGGGAGTAGATTGGACAAAGGTCGGGAACACAACCAAGCCAGGATTGTTGCCGATATTGGCGGAAATGGCGATTTCCTCCTGGTTGTAGTTCAGACCGTAACCGCCGCGGAACACCAAGCGGCCGTTGAAGCGGTCCGGACTCCAGGCAAAGCCTAGTTCGGGCGAGAAGTTATCCTTCTGCGCGGTCCAGGAATCTCCTTTGTGAACGACCAATCCGGTGAGGTAATCCGCACCGCTGCCCGGTGTTGCCACAAACATGTTGTTTTCTTTGGAGCGTAGCGGGCTGAAGTAAGACCACCGAACTCCCAGGTTGAGGGTCAAGTTCCTGCGGATCTTGAAGTCGTCCTGGGCGAAGAAGCCCCAAATGCTAGTACGGTCGTCCTGCCGGAGCGTTGTCGGAGCGCCGGTGAAGGGATTAAAACCGGAACTCTCGGTCTGCGGTGCATCGTTGAGGAACGTCCACATGTTGAAGAAGTTGTAGCCCGGGACGCCGCAACCGGCACAATCGTTCAGGTAAAAGAGGCGGGTGACCTCGCCACCGAACTTAATGGTGTTGCGGCCCTCGATTTTGGTAGCGACATCCTTCCAGCTATACGTCCACTGGTTGAGGATGCTGCCGATGCCAGCGCCGAAATACTGGATGTTGATGCTGCCGATTTGATCGATGTTGTCCTGAGGCAGACCCACCGGTTCCTGGGGGTTGGACCTGATCTCGTTCCAGTGCCAGCCTGCGCCATTAAAGCGGGCTTCATTGAGAAAAGTCGGCGAGAAAGTGTGGTTCCAGATGCCGGAGTATGCTTCGTTGATTTGCTGGTGGTGGAAGAAGTTGTAGGAGCGATCGGTACCGTTGTAGAACGATGCCGACTGTGGAACCCAGTAAATGGCGAAGCCGATGCGATCTTTTCCGGTCACATCCCAATCTAGGCGGCCATTGTATTGGGCCTTGGATGACGTGCTCGGGTTGATGGTTTCGTAGTTGGCAATGGTGGCTACGGTGCCCAGCGGACTCCCAGCGGTTCCGCAGCCGGTGCCGGCTCCGCCGCAACCGGGGTTAATGCTGCTGGTCCAGCCGTTGTCCTGCGTCCCAAGACCCGTAGTCAGGGGCGTTCCAAGGTTAAGGCCCTGACCGACGATGGTGGCGCAATTTACGCCTTCAATTAATCCCGCGTCGGTACAGGTTGAGTTGTTGATCCCGACGTTCTTGACGGGATTTCCGGGGAAGTTGAGATAAGTGGAAGCGATGCTTCCGGAAGGGGCGAGAGCATCAAACGCGGGCGTTTCATACCAGGCGTTACCGGGGACCGGAGAGCTGGGCTCGCGAACCGTCTCGTAGTTGAAGAACGCGAAAATCTTATTCTTCCAGATGGGGCCGCCGATGCTGCCGCCGAACTGATCCCAGAAGTTATCGTCCCGTAAAACGCTGTTGCCGTCTCCGTTATAACGCTGGAAGGCGTTCCAGTTGGGACGGTGAGCGGTGAACCAAGCGCTGCCGTGGAACTGGTTGGAGCCACTCTTGGAAGTGACTTGAACCTGCGCGCCGCTGAAACGTCCGTTCTCGGCGTCATAACCGTTGGAAACAATTTTTACGCTCTCAACGGAATCTTCCGAAGGAGTGATGATGGTGGTACCGCCCCAGACGGCGCTGGTGGTGCTGATGCCATCAATGACAACGCTATTGTTTTCGTACTGCTGTCCTGCAGACAGTGCCTGGGCACCGTTCTCCGTCTGGAAGATGCCATTGGTGCCGCCGGTCCCACCCGGCCCCTGCGTGCCGGGGAGGCTTTCTCCTCCGCCACCGGCACCCTGCGCGCCATCGCCGAAGACGCCGGGGGCCAACTGGATCAACTGCATGACATCGCGTCCGAAGGAGGGCATGTGTTGTACCTGGTTATCGGATACAACGCCGTTAATGGATGCGGTCTCGGTTTCGAGCGCAGGCAGTGAGGAAGCTTGCACGCTTACCGTCTGCGAGGCGGCGCCAACGTCGAGTTGAACGTTGAGACCGTTGGCTGCATCGGGGGTCAGATTGAGATGGTCGATGACCTTCTTTTCGAAGCCGGTCTTTTCTATCTCCAAGTTGAAAACTGCGCTAGCGGCGAGGGCGTTGAAGTTGAACACGCCGTCGGAGTTGCTGGTGCGAACTTGCTTTTCGCCGGTGGCGGGGTTCGTCAAAGTGAGGGTAGCGCCGGGAACGACGGCGCCAGTCGGATCGGTCACTACTCCCTGAATGGAGGTGCGATATTGAGCCTGGACCAATGCGGCCGATGCAACGATGCTGACGATCAGCAGTACGACGCGGACTGCTAAATTCGAACGCCTCATGAAATCTCCTCGGATCAGAAGTACTTGTGTTAACGGCAAACCACACATGGTTGCAAACCTTGGACCAAATTTGTTACTAAATCTCTGAAAAAGCGATTTAGTAAACGTTCGACGCAAGCTTATAACACGAAGGAATTTAAGGGGTCAAGCGCTGGGATGCGTGAAGTTCCTACGGGCAAGCGTCTATGGAAATCCGGAGATTCCTATGGAAAGCAATAGATTTGACCGGCTGCGCTATTTGACCATACGGGAGCGATGGATGGGTGCTGGGGCGGTAGTTTCGCGAATCACCAGTTCCGGTTCGACGATGTGTTGATCGTGGAGTTCCGATCCCGGTCGGTTAATGCGCTTGAGGAGGATTTCTGCGGCGGCGCGTCCCATCTCGCGCAAAGGCTGGCGCACGGTGGTTAAGGCAGGATTCTGGAAGGCGGCGCTCTGGATGTCGTCGAAACCAACGACCGAAACATCTTGCGGAACATTACGTCCGGTCTCGTGTAGGGCACGAATTGCGCCCATGGCAGAGATATCGTTAAAGGCGAAAAGGGAGGAGAAAGTTTTGCGGGAAGCCAACAACATTTTGGTGGCCATGTATCCCAGCTGAGGGGACGGGGAATCGCCTTCGAGCTGGGTGACCAAGCGGGGATTGATGGTCAAACCAAGTTGATGGGCAACCCGCTCAATATTGCTCCACCGGATTTGCGTGTCGGAACTGAATTCCTGTCCCTTCATGAATGCGATCTGGCGGTGGCCGAGATGGAACAAGTGCTTTAACGCTACTTCAGCAGCCTTGCGGTGGTTAAGGACGATGTTGGTTACGCCTTTGACATCGTTGTGCCCGGAGATGGTAACCACGGGGACTGAGAGATTGAGATGCCAAGGGGTGTCGACAGCGATAAGGCCATCTACGGACCGTTCCAACAGCATGCGCGGGTACTCGTCGATCAGGTCGGCGCGGTGGCGATGACTGGCCACGAAGTAGAAATACCCCTCCTGCAGCAGGTAGTCTTCAACTCCGCTCATGACAGAAGCGGAATAGCCGTCGCTCACCTCCGGGACGATAACGCCGATGGTAAAGCTGCGCTGGGTGCGCAAGGAGCGGGCGAAGAAATTGGCGCGATACTTGAATTTGCGGGCGGCAGCGAAAATCCGGTCCTTAGTTTCCTGTGGAATGGAATCGGCGACACTGGACCGGTTGATGACCAGAGAAACGGTGGCGGGCGACAGTGCCAGATATTCCGCGAGCTTTTTCAAGCTCATCGGTTTTCGGGCAGCGTGCCCCGATGCGTCGCTGCCGGTTCTCGGTCTTCTCGGGGTCACGCAGCGCAGTCTCGCACAGCGGAGGCCGTGGGGCAAGCGCTGATCCGGGATGTTGCGCCCTCTTGCCGCTTGACATCGGCGTTAAAAGCGTATTTCATACAGACCGACAACCCTTTACTAACGCGATTTAGTAGACAACAACATCGTTTTTGTTCTGAGGTGCTGACTGATGTGGTTCCCGGTGCGAAGCAAGCCGTCGGCGACTGGCTTGGCTGGTGCAGTAGGTTTCCGAGTCGTCTTATGGAGGCGAACCGCGCGCGCGGCGGTGTGCTGTATGGTTTGCGCGGTGCTTGGCAGTGCGCTGGCATCGGCTCAGGCGACGGCTCCCGCGACGTCGATCCCCCAAACCAAGGGTATTGAAACTGGAATCGCAGACCCGAAACTTGATGCGCGCGTCGAGTCAATCCTCCGCAGCATGACGCTGGAAGAAAAAATTGGACAGTTGGTGCAGTATTCGGCGGGCCAGGCGACCGGCCCCGGCACGGGACGCACGGACTATCAAGACATGATCGCCAAAGGGCAGATCGGGTCGTTGTTCAATGTCATTGAGACGCCGCTGATCAACGAGTATCAGCATATTGCAGTGGAGAAGTCGCGCCTGCACATTCCGTTGCTCTTTGGTCTCGACGTGATTCATGGGTTCCGGACGGAATTCCCGATTCCATTGGGCATGGCTAGTACATGGGACCCTTCCCTGGTTGAGAGGGCATCCCGTGTAGCGGCCCTGGAGGCATCCGCGATCGGCATTCGATGGACTTTTTCTCCGATGGTCGACATTGCCCGCGACGCTCGCTGGGGGCGGATTCAGGAAGGCGCGGGTGAAGATCCCTACCTGGGTTCGGCGATGGCGGCTGCTTATGTACGTGGATACCAGGGATCGCATCTCGATGCCCCGGACACCATGGCTGCCTGCGCCAAACACTACGTGGGCTATGGCGCGGCGGAGGCGGGACGGGATTACAACACGACCGAAATCTCCGAGCACACTCTGCGCGAATTCTATCTTCCTCCATTTCAAGCGGCAGTGAATGCAGGCTCGGCAACGCTCATGAGTGCATTTAACTCGCTGAACGGCGTGCCTTCGTCGGCCAATCCGTTCACATTGACGCAAGTATTGCGGAAAGAGTGGGGATTTAAGGGAATGGTTGTCAGCGATTGGGCTTCGATTGGCGAACTCGTGGCCCATGGCATCGCCGCGGATGATGCAACGGCGGCGCGCAAGGCGTTTCTGGCCGGCGTTGATATGGATATGGCGAGCAGCCTCTATCACGACCACTTGGCCCAACTCGTAGCTTCGGGGGCGGTGACGCAAGCAAATGTGGACGAAGCGGTCCGGCGCGTGTTGCGCGTCAAGCTTGCGCTGGGGCTTTTCGAGCATCCCTACGTTGATGAGGGACGCGCCAAAGAAATCTTTTTCCTGCCCGAAAGCCTGCAGTTGGCGGAAACCGTGGCCGAACGGTCTTTTGTGCTCTTGAAAAACACGCCCGGAGCGGGCAGCAAACCGCTGCTTCCGATTTCGAAGGAAGTGAAGACCGTGGCGGTTATCGGTCCACTGGCGGAGTATCCCTACAAGAATGGCGAGGGAGTATCCGAAGCGAACGCAGTGAAGAGCGGCGTCTTATCTTTGCCGGCGGAGTTGGCGCGGCGGTTGGGAGAGAGAAATGTGCTGCGCTCAAAGGGGTTGGGAATTCTTACCTCCACCGACGAGGAGATCGCAGCGGCGGTTGCGACCGCGAAGCAGGCTGATCTGGTGATTCTCACTCTTGGGGAGTCTGCGGAAATGAGCGGAGAGGCGGCGTCTCGTGCGCACCTCGGTTTGCCTGGGCGTCAAGAGGAGCTGCTGGAAGCTGTCGTTAGCACGGGAAAGCCTGTGACATTGATTCTTTTCAGCGGACGTCCGCTCACGTTGCCATGGGCCTTCGAACACGTGCCCTCGGTGCTGGCGGCGTGGCTTCCCGGGACCGAGACCGGCCCGGCGCTGGCCCGGACGCTTTTCGGTGAGTCGAATCCGAGTGGTAAGTTGGTCGTAAGTTGGCCGCGCAGCGTGGGGCAAGAGCCCCTATATTACAACGCGCTGAGTACGGGAAGACCCCCTGGCGATCTCGACCTGACTCATCCGGCGACTGATCCTGACTCCAAATATGTATCGCGCTATATCGACGAGCAAAATTCTCCGCAGTTTCCGTTTGGCTACGGCGGCTCTTATACAACCTTTCGCTACGGTCGGACCGGTCTTGATAAGACCCAACTCAGTGCGGCTGCCCTGGACCAGGGCCTGTTCGCTGGAGCCGGCGCGCGCGATGTGCTGACGGCCGAATGCACGGTTACGAATACCGGTTCGCGCGAAGGTGAAGAATTGGTTCAGCTCTATATCCGTTTGCAGGGGACGAGCACGGCTCAACCCGTGCGCGCACTCAAGGGATTTCAGCGGGTCGCGCTAGCTCCGGGAGAAACCAAAAAAGTCACATTCGACTTGGCGCCAGAAGCATTTGCGATCTGGAATGACCGCAATCAATTTGCGGTTGAGCCCGCCAGGGCGACCGTTTGGATCAGTCCGGACTCTTCCAGTGGGACGGATGCGAAGCTCGAAATCTTACCTTAGAAAACCGAATGGAACACAGAGCCTTATGAAACTCTATCGTCTCGCCCTCGTGCTGGTAGGGCTGGCTTGGTTTGCCGGTTCATATAGTCAATGTGGGGCGCAAGCCCCGGTCGAGTCGGTCGCCATTGATGCGCACGCTCCGGGACGGCCTTTCCCGCACTTCTGGGAGCAAACATTCGGATCTGGGCGCGCCATTCTCACCTTGCGCGAGAGCTACCGTAGTGACCTTCGCGAAGTGAAAAAGGTGACAGAATTTCGTTACGTACGCTTTCATAACATCCTGCATGATGAGGTTGGCGTCTATGACGAAGACGAGCAGGGCCGGCCCATCTACAACTTTGCCTACGTCGATCAGATCTATGATGGGCTTCTGCAAAACGGCGTGCGGCCTTTCGTGGAGATCAGTTTTATGCCGAAGAAACTGGCGCTTCGGCAGGATGTACATCCGTTTTGGTACAAGCAGATCGTCTCGCCTCCGAAGGATTATAAGAAGTGGGACGATCTTATCCGCGCTCTGGCCCAGCACATGGTTGACCGCTATGGCATCGACGAAGTAGCGAACTGGTATTTCGAGGTGTGGAACGAACCCAATATCGACTTCTGGTCGGGCGACCCGAAGCAGGCCACTTATTTCGAGTTATATGACCATACGGCTCGAGCCCTGAAAGCGGTGAGCCCGCGCTTGCGCGTCGGTGGTCCTGCGACCTCTTCCGCGCACTGGATCGATGCGTTTCTTCAGCACACCGAGGCGGAGAATGTTCCCACGGACTTCATCTCGAGCCATGGCTACGGAGATGACTCCACCGAAGATTTGTTTGGTACTACCGAAAAGATCCCGATGGATCGCAGGGTTTGCCTTGCTATTAAAAAAGTACACGATGAGATTGCGGCTTCGGCGCGCCCGACCTTGCCATTAATGTGGACCGAGTGGAATGTGCCATCGTTTGGGCCGCGCAATGCGAGAGATACGGAATATGTCGGTGCGGCCCTCGCGGATGATATCCGGCAATGTGATGGGCTCGTGGATATGATGTCGTTCTGGACGTTCAGCGATGTCTTTGAAGAAAACGGACCCAAGCACGAGCCTTTTGATGGCGGCTTCGGACTCATCGCTCTCGGCGGAGTCAAGAAGCCCAGTTATACCGCCTTTGCTTTGCTGCATAAGCTCGGTACGGAGAGAGTTTTGCAGGAATCACCGAACGTGCTGGTCACACGCCGCAGCGATGGTACGCTTGTGATCGCTGCATGGAATCTAGTCGACCCAGGCGCGCAGGGATCTCAGCGTGAAGTAGACATTGAATTCGAAGTACGCGGAGTGCCGCAGGGCAGCCCGGTGCTTGTGAGTCGCGCCGACTCCGAACATGGGAATACACTGGCGGCATATAAGAGCATGGGAAGTCCGCTGTATCCGACGCAAGCCCAAGTGCGCGCTTTAAATGGGGTTGCGGAGACTGCGTCGAGCCAAGAGTTTCACCTGAGCAAGGGGTCGTTGCGACTCCGCATTCCGGTGAACGGAGTCGTGTTGTTGGAAGTGCCCAAGAAATAGTTTCTGCTGTGCGCGATGCAAACTGCACGGGACAACAAATCATGAAATCTTTTTCCGGCAAGCCGCATGGCTTACAATGTCGCCTTTTCGCTCTGTCGCTCGTATTCTGTCTGATACCCGGTGTTGCCCATGCCACTTCGGACTATTACAGCCATATTATTTTCGACAACAGTATTACTTCGGACGATTATTTTTTCAGTTCGGCCGAATCGTCAGGCCGGAGCTATCTGGAGCAGAAAGACGATCGTTTGCCAGTCGAAACCAAGGACTTCCTAACGCCGCCGAACGCAATACGGCTGCAGTGGCAATCAGCACCGAACGGCGGGTGGGTGGCGCAAATCCGGACCGCCGATCTGCGGAATCGTTTCCCCCGGCTCTCGGGGAGCAATCTTTACTTTTGGATTCTTACGCCGCAACCGATTTCCGTCGCGGACCTTCCTCAGATCGTTCTATCGAATGCGTGGGAGGGCCTGCAAGTAGCAGAATTTCCGGGCAGCTTCACCGAACCGATTGACCTCGGCAAGTACACCGGTGACGTGCCCGCTGGCCGCTGGATCGAAGTTCGCATTCCGCTGGCCGACTGTCAAACTGCCTCGATCTATCCGTTCCAACCGGAGTATGTCCAGAACGTCGTTTTTCATCAGGGGCACGCCGATGATGTGCGCCACACGCTGATCATCGATGAGATTCGCGTCGATAACGATCCTCCCCAGGCTAGTTTGTTTGCTCCATCTCATGTGCGAGCGGTGGGATACGATCGCCACGTTGAGGTCGAGTGGGACGCCGCGGATGATCCAGCTCTGGCGCGCTTTGTGATCTATCGGTCGCTCGACGGCATCAAGTTCTCTCCCGTCGGAATTCAGTTGCCGCCTGTTCATCGCTACGAAGATTTTCTGGGAAAGCCCGGTGTCCACGCGCAGTACAAGGTGGTCGCTTCCGATTGGCGGTATCGGCAGTCAGCTTTCTCCGACGTTGCGGAAGCGTCCACCCGTGAATTGACCGACGAAGAACTGCTGACGATGCTGCAGAAAGCCTGCTTCCACTATTACTGGGAAGGAGCCGAGCCCCGTTCCGGCATGGCTCGCGAAAATATTCCCGGAGACGACCGCATCATCGCCACGGGTGCCAGCGGTTTTGGAATCATGGCCCTCATGGTTGGGGTTGATCGTGGTTTCATCACCCGCGAACAAGGAGTGCAGCGGTTGCATAACATCCTCGACTTTCTGGAGCGGGCACCTCGCTTTCACGGCGCATGGCCGCATTACATGGATCGCAATACCGGCCGTAACATGCCCGTGTTCGGCATGTTCGACGACGGCGGGGACCTGGTCGAGACATCATTTCTGATGGAGGGTTTGCTGGCAGCACGCCAATACTTCCATGGACCCAGTCAGAGCGAGCAACTTCTCTACCGCAAAATTTCTCACCTATGGGAAAGTGTCGAATGGGATTGGTATCGCGACACCCCGACGAGCGATTTTTTGTACTGGCACTGGTCATCGCAGTGGGATTGGGAAATTCACCACCCGCTGATCGGATTTAATGAAGTCATGATCACCTATCTTCTCGGCATGGCATCACCTACCCATCCCGTACCGGCCAGCCTTTACTACTCGGGATGGGCGGGGCAATCCGAGGTTGCGGCCTCCTATCGCGAAGGTTGGTCTGGCAGCTTGGATGGGGATCACTACGAGAACGGACACACGTACTATGGAGTCAAGCTGGATGTTGGTGTTGGCACGGGTGGTCCGCTGTTTTTTACCCACTACTCCTACATGGGTTTTGATCCGCACAGTTTGCATGACCGCTTCACGAAGTCTTATTTTGACAACAATACCAATTTGGCCAGGATCAATCTCGCGTATTCGATCGCGAACCCGAAGCACTTTGCGGGCTATGGCCCCAACGCCTGGGGGCTGACTGCTAGCGACGGCCCCAATGGCTATGTGGCGCATGCTCCGGACCAGAACGATGATCGCGGAACCCTCACCCCTACCGGAGCTCTGGCGTCCTTCCCGTATACTCCAGAGGCTTCGATGGCCGCGTTTAAGCACTACTACCGCGACCTGGGCGATCGTATGTGGGACATTTACGGTCCACGCGATGCATTCAACGAAACTGCGAATTGGTTTTCGCCCATCTATATGGGGTTAGACCAGGCGCCCATTGTGGTCATGATCGAAAATTACCGCACGGGATTAGTGTGGAAGAATTTTATGTCTAATCCTGAAATCGGGGAGATGCTCAAGAAACTTGACGCAGTTGCAACCAAGTAGTTCCACGAGACAGCATGGATGGGTAACTTGGGTCGTTCCAATTGCTTATTCGTGGATTCGTTGCAGTTGGGAGATCAAGTAGAACGCGAAAGTCTAGCTCCCGGAATTCGCCATCATGAGCGCAAACAAAATTGGCAGATAGATGATCGTCGCGCGCAGCAAGCGGCGTGCCGAAGGTTTCGAAGCCGCTGCCGTTGCGGGCAGTTGCGGATACGCCATCCCCATCGACACTCGGAACAACGCCGCGCCCATCAGAATGGCTCCCACCAGATAGATCCGACCGGTCATTCCTAGAGCGACTGGCATTAAGCTCACCGGAATCAGCACGCCCGAATAGGCCAAAATCCGCCACACCGTTGACTTTCCATCGGAATCTACCACCGGCAACATGCGAATGTCGCCTTGCGCGTAATCTTCCCGATAGAGCCATGCGATGGAGAGAAAATGCGGAAACTGCCACACGAACATGATGGCGAACAGAATCAAAGTCTCAACTTCGAGTCGTCCGCGCGCCGCCGTCCAGCCGAGCACTACGGGCATCGCTCCGGGAAACGCTCCCACAAACGTACACACCGGCGAAACCTTCTTCAGCGGAGTGTAGGCGGCGAGATAGACGACTGCGGTCAAGAAGACTAAGAGTCCTGTTAGTAAGTTGGCATAAGCGGCGAGATATGCGGAACCGCCAAGAGTCAGCGCCAGACCGACGGTTGCAGCGTGCGCCTTCGACATGCGTCCCGACGGCAGTGGCCGGAGCGCGGTACGGCGCATGCGCGCATCCACGCTCGCTTCGAGCACTTCGTTGAGCGCCGCGGTGCCGCTGGAAACCAAGGCTACCCCGAGCAGGGCATGGAACAGTCCCAACGACCACGACGATGCGCCCATGCGATGCGCGCCAAAGAAATAGCCGCACCATGCGGTCAGGACGATCAGCGTAGTGATCCGCGCCTTGGTCAGTTCAGCGTAATCGCGCAATCTCACAGTAAAGGTTTGCAACATGAACCCCATGCTCGCCAAGTCTATTGCTAGCTGTCCCTTTTCGCGGCCATGCTGAAGCCGGGACGAGCAAGCGAGCCACTAAGCCAGCTCAAGCCGGAAGATCAGTATTCGTATCGCGCCACCGGTTCGATGTCAAGCTCAAACTTAAGGCAGAGCTTCTCTTGCCCTGTGTTCCCGGATGAATGGATGTCATCAGACTGCTTGCGCGGCGCTCCGGTTGGCGACACCGCCCTGCGCAACCTGATTTTCGAAGCATGCCGCTAGTGCCCGGACTGAGTAGAGAGGCTGAATGTTTCCGGTGGATCGAAATAACAACGATGCCACAGGCCAGCGTCTGATATAGCTCCCGCCTTCCACTGGCGGACGGTGTCAAGCGTTGCCGCAATCATTCCCCCATCGACTGAATCGAAGATTAAAACGACTCCAGCTACTTCCTGTGATTTTGCAGCCACGTCGGCGTAATCCTTGTCGAAGAGGGCTTTCGCAAACTCGAGCTTGGCCTGCGGGCCGCTGTTTGCTTCGTTCTCCTGAATTTTCTGCACCGAGATGATTTTGACGTTCTTGCCCCGCAGCGACTCCCAATCGCCGGGAAAGGAAGCGGTCTCCTCGCGCGTTACCTGAAACAGATCGGCGGCCACCGGTGCGGCGTGCGCATTGACGAGGGGAACGTCAGAAATGCCCTCCGGCATCTCCAGACTTGTGCGCCAAATCCAGCCGCGCGACAAACCGGAAATTCGTACGTGAACCCAGTCCGCGTTGAAATCCAGCATCTCAAACTCATCGTGCGCGCTCGCCATAAACAGAGTTTTTCCGGTCAGACTGGGGGTGGCTACCACAGGAGCTCCCGACTGTTTAATTGCGACGATATTTTTTGGATGTGCCTGATTTTTGAGCACATCCTCCAAGCTTGCAGCTTCGGCTCGTAGGCCGGCCTCGGCGGGAGTTGGTGGCGAATTCCTAGTATCCGCCAGATGCTGACTTGGCAGCCCCTGCCCCAGGGATGACGCGAATGCGCCGCCCGATCCGGGCGGCCGTTCCTGCGATTGCGGAGCGGGCGCCGCAATACCTGGTTCTTCTGTTTTGGCACCAGCGCTTGAGCTCGTGTTGAATTCGGCCGGCCGGTTCGGCTTCGGAAAATCTTCCTCCGGAGCTTCGATCGCAGTTTCGTGCGCCTTTCTGTCGGTACTTCCACCGTTGGATTCGCTCGCAAGCAGGTCAGCTAACTGATCGAGAAGATCGGATTCGAGGCGGCCATTCGAAATCAAGACCTGATATCCGGAGTGCGAGGGAGTTGAATCCGCGTACCATGCTGTCACCTTGGTAATGACCTGCACCAATGAATCCTTGGACGCAGTCGACCTGACCTGCACGGTGGATTGGTAATATCCGCGCCGGTAAAGGTTGAGGGGATGATCGCCGACCTGCGCAAAGCCCTCCAGCGCGGGCAGACGCCCACTCATCGCCGGTTGCAATTCCTTCAGCGCCTGTTCCACCGCTGCCTTCGACTGATGAAAGACGCGCTCGTACTTGTCGGTTTGTGCGCGACCACTTTGCCCCATACCCGCCAGAAGTCCTGTGGTCAGAACAACGGCTGCAAAATTCCACCGCATCATGGCACCTGCTCCAACTGATCTCGTCGAATCCAGCCGTGCTGCCCATCGCGGGTCTCGACGCCATACCAGTACGGTGTCGTAATCAGGAGCAAGACCTCGGTACCTGCCTCCAGCGACTTGAGAGTGCTTGCTGAATGAAATGGAGCGGACTTGAGCGGAGCGCCCGGCTTCATGACCAGCCGCTCCACCTGTCGGCGCAACTCAGCAACGTGCTGTTGCAAGGTCTCGGCTGATGGATCCCATTCAGTCTGTTTGGGCAACGCGGAAGCTGGCGCATTCTGTCGGTTTGCCGCGTCGACGCTGGGGCTCTCGCCATTGCCGCGCTCAGTAGCTGGCTCGGTCGCGGCCGGTGTGCTAAGGAACACTCTGTCACTGTTCTGGTCGTCGCTATTATCACGGGACACGCTGGAGTTTTTCCTGGACAACCGTTCTTGTTTCTCTTTTTTCTCCAGAAGGGCCTCAGCAGTTTCCTTCTTAACTAACTCAACCGAGGCCAGTCGATCCTGGATGTCCTTGTACTCGGCGCTTTCCACTGAGCCGTTGGACGGGTGAATGCGGTGCCGAAAATCTTCGACAAAGAGAGCGTCAATGCGCAGGACAGTGTTCTTGTCTCCCTGGGGCTGAACTACGTAGCGCACGGCCAGTGTTCCAACATCGGAGCTGTCCTTGAAATTCACCGGGTCCAGAGCCTGCTTGCGCACCTTGTAGAAAACCTTGCCTGTGTCTGTCCAGGGTGCGAACACTGGTGTCGACGTGGCTGCAACCGCTCCGGCGACGTATTCGTCTTTGTTGTATTCCTTGGTTCCGCGGATGATGGTGTTCTGCGAAGCCTCTTCCACGGCCTGGGCCACTTCAGGTTCGGGCAAGGGAATATTAACGATCAAGCCTTCGCCGTATTGAAGGTTGTTTTTTTCGCGGGCGCAAGAGGAGATTCCCGTCGCAGCGAACGAAAACAGCAGCAAGTAACAGGTGAAAAGAAAACGAGCAGCGAGTCGTCGATACAAGAGGCGAAGTGGCGCAGCGTTACGAAACGCCGGCGCACCTGGCTGGTCCAACCCGCGAAACCCCTGATCCCAAACCACTGCCGACTCCGAATGCTTCCTGACGCAAGAGTCTTATATGTGGAGCTGCCTGTTGTCAACTATAGGCGCACTCCGAACACCATCCGGGAGAAGGGCTTCATGCAGCGTGTAAAAACTTTGTAAATTGTTTTTAAAATCCTCTTGCGAATTATTGGCAGGGGTAGTAGTATCCTGCGGCTGTGGGGTGGTATGACCAGCTGACCGCCAACAACTGTGTGGCGATGCAGCGACGAATCGCTTCTAGTCGGCCGTCCGGCTCCGATGATTGCTAGCCGGGTCACTGAAATTGGGGTTGTCCAAAAATTAGATTTCGACGTCTGAGGAGTGCAACATGCGTATGTGGGCGCAGTGTCACCTCTGTCAGAAACTGCCGCGGGTGTGGTCCGCACTCGCCGCAGCTTTGTCGCTGATTTTTCTGGTTGTGGGAACCAGTCCATCAGCGAGTGCCTTGCCAGCCTTTGCCCGGAAGTACGGACTTCGCTGCTCGGCTTGCCATGAGAGTTGGCCGATGCTGAACTATTTCGGCCAGAAATTTAAGGATAACGGCTACCAGATCATGAACGACCGCGACGCCCCGATCTGGCAGAATCCGGGATACTGGCCCGTCACGTTCCGCATCACTCCGATCTGGCATCGTGTCAGTTCCAATAAGGTCCAGGTTGATGGCAGCAACGGACAAGGTGGCAACGAAGCGAAGATTACGTCTTCCGGTTTCGATTTAAGCGGTCTCGACTTTCACACGGGCGGCACACTGGAAAAGAATTTTTCGTTTTACGTGTTGCCGTCCTCCGATCCAACTGCCTCCTTCCACTTTGAGACGGTGATGGCGCGGCTGGACAACATTCACGGCAGTCCATGGTTCAACGTAAAGCTTGGCAAATTCGAACTGGACAACCTGCTTTCAGAAAAGCGCATCCTGACGCTGACCGGGAATGGCGGCATCTACCAGCTCTATCACTTCATTCCGGCGGGTGATGGCAACGTCTTTGGTCAGATGGGCGACAACCAACTCGGACTCGAAGTGATGGGACACTCCGCCGACGATCGCACGCGCTATTCGGTCGCGTTGATCAGTTCCAATGACGGACAAGTCACGCTTCCCTATGGGGCCGAATCCTATTCCACGTTCATTACCGGCAGCCAGGCGTTCGATGCCGGAACACTCGGAGTGCAACGGCTTGGCTTTTACCTGATGGCGGGCGAGGCTCCCACGAGTTACCTGACAAACTTTGGCGCGCCGATTGGCGGTTCTGGCACGCAGAACAAGGGGTACAGCCGCGAGGGCTTCGTTGGGCAGTTCTACTTTGGTCAGCATGTTGACCTCACCGTAGTGACGCAACACGGATCAGATAGTGCATGGTTCGGTCAGGGCTACGGCGACTTTGTGGACAACCCTGGTGCAGTCTGTAACACGCCGACGGGAACGCAACCTTGCAACAACACGACGGGAACGCAGTTGATCGCGGGCGCGCGCAATCCGACATGGAATGGCGTTCTCTTTGAGCCGCATTATGTCGTCAGTCCTCAAATGATTTTGATCGGACGCTACGAGACGATGCGAATGTCGCAGCAATCGACTCCAGGAACCGTTTCGAATCTCGGCAACATCTCGACTTACACGTTCGGCTACCGCTACAACCCGTTTATGACAAGCCGGGCGGGATTCGCATATCACGGGGAATACAACTGGTGGCATCAGGACGGAACGTCTCCGGTTACTGGGACCAATCTGACCAGCAGCGAGCTGTTGTTTGGAATTGACTTTGACTTCTAACCGTCGGGTTGACCCGCTGGCGATGGAATTTGCCAGCGTTGACTTCAGTTGAAGGGTGATGAGTATGAACAGTTTGAAGTCAGTGCGTTGCATGCGAGCGATGGTGTGGACGGCGAGTGTGGGACTGCTCCTGGTTGTTGAGTTCGGCACTCTGGCCTTCTCCCAGGATGAGCCTGTGGTCGGTCCCAAACCAGCGATTGTTGTGAAGCCCATGGAGAGCCACATCGGGGACCTCACCGGACACGCAGCGGGCGGGAAGTCCGACTACCGGCGATATTGCGCAGGTTGTCACGGCGACTATGGCGATGCTAATGGCGAGAATGCGGTGTGGCTGGACCCGAAGCCGCGGGACTTCACGATCGCAACTTTCAAGTGTCGCTCCACTCCGACCGGCACGCTGCCTACGGACGAGGATCTTTACAACTCGATCAAACGTGGGTTCACGAATTCGAACATGCCGATCTGGAATACCTTCAGTAAACAACAACGCGCCGACTTGGTGGCGTACATCAAAATTTTCTCGCCCCGGTGGGAGAAAGAAAAGGCCGGCGAGCCGATCAAAATTCCTGCCGAGCCCCCTGTCACCCTCGAGAGCATTTCGCATGGCCAGGCACTATTTGCAAAACTGGAATGCTGGAAGTGTCATGGCACGCACGGCGAGGGCGACGGACCGTCTGCTTCAACCCTGACCGACAGCAAGGACAATCCGATCCGGCCCTATAACTTCGCCGCGGGCAAAGACGACTCGCGTTTCAAGTGCGGAAGCACCAATCAAGATATCTACAAGATCTTCATGACTGGGGTTGACGGCACGCCTATGCCTTCGTTTGCGGATGTCATTCAGCCGAATGACGCATGGGACCTCGTACACTTCCTGCGTACTTTGCAGGTCCACCGGCACGGTAAGGAGAACGAAATCTTGATGGCTGCCCACGGAGTGATCCCTCCGTACGTGGACAAGAACCCGGCACCAGCAGTCACTCCAGCCGACAACAAAGCGCCCGGTGGGGGGCAGTTGTAAAGTTTCATTGCAAGACCCTTAAGGAGGGCATACTCGAATGAGCAGAAGGCAAATCCTACTAACATTTTTGGCGTTGCTTGTCGGTTCGTCTCTGATGTTCGCTGGAACGGTTAGCGGCAAGGTGACGTACACGGGCACGCCCGTTCACCAGAAACCCATCGACATGTCGAAAGAGCCGAGTTGCGCCAAACAGCACCCTACGCCGATTACCGGCGAAACGGTTGTGACCGGGCCCAACAATGCATTGGACAACGTGGTGGTGTACGTTTCATCCGGTGCCCCCGACGATGGCCAAGTGCCGTCGCAGGCCATCACCTACACGCAGAAAGGGTGCCAGTATATTCCGCACGTTCTGCCCATGCACGTCGATCAAACGTTCAAGATTCTGAATGATGATCAGACCTCGCACAATATCCATCCGCTGCCCAAAATCAATACCGAGTGGAATAAGTCCCAACCGCCCGGCACAGCGCCGATCGAAGCAAAATACGACAAGCCAGAGTTCATCCCGGTCAAGTGCAATATCCATCCATGGATGCACGGCTGGTTCGTGGTGCTGAAGACCAACCACTACGACGTGAGCAAAGATGGAGGCGACTTCAAGTTGCCGAATCTGCCCCCCGGAAAATACACCCTGACTGCGTGGCACGAGGATTACGGCACGCAGACGGCTGATGTGACCATCACTGGAAACGAGACGAAAGACGTGAACTTCACGTTCAAGGCTAAGGCGTACTGAGGAATTTCAGAGAACCCCTGGCGGTGGAAACGAGTCGTTCCGCCGCCGACTGTTTCGGACGCGAGCATAAGCGGTGGCCGGAGGGAGAAGTCACATGGCGAAATTCTTTGCGATCACGATTATCGTCATCGCGATTCTGTCCGCGATTCCAATCCTGCGTCATACGTGGGTGGCGCCGGAGGACATTTCGACGCATGGCGCTCTCATCGATGAGCAGATGTCGGAGACCATGGCAGAAGCCGGGATCTCGTTTCTCGCCGCGCAATTCGTCCTCGCGATTTTCATTTGGATGTTTTCCAATCGCGGTCCCGAGGCCAAGCTCAAGAACTTTCCCGGCGGCGCCAAGGTGCTGGTTGTAGGGGCAATTCTGGTGGTGGGCATCGAGGTGATGGCCCTCGGAATTTTTGGTGTCAAGGCATGGGCCAATGTTTATCTCTCACCGCCGTCGGCCGATGCTATGCCGATCCAGGTTCAAGCCGGCCAGTTCGCTTACTATTTTCGCTACCCCGGGGTGGATGGAAAATTCGGTACTCCCCACCCAGAACTCATTAACGAAGGAACACAGAATATCTTTGGTCTCGACCCCGAGCACGATGTCGATGCCCGCGACGACATCGTGGCGGCCGAGATGGCGATTCCGGTGAACAAGGAAATCCATCTGCTGATGCACACGAAAGATGTCGGACATTCCTTCTATGTGCGCGAGTTGCGCGTGCAACAAGACTTCGTTCCGGGACTAGATGTGACGCTGCACTTCACGGCCACCAAGATTGGCAAGTATGAGATCGTCTGCACCCAACTTTGCGGTCTTGGACACTACAACATGAAGGCGTATCTCGAAGTAATGTCGCAGTCGGATTTCGATAATTGGCTGAAGCAGCAGGCGGGACAGTAGGTTATCGGATCCTCGGTTTTGACGCAGGGGAACGGCCGGAGACGTATCGACACACAATCTTTTGAGGTGAAGATAATGCACGACGTATCAGCGCATGCGGTGCACCACGCTCCTCCGACAAGCTTTATTCGGAAGCACGTTTTCAGCCTCGATCACAAAGTCATCGGTAAGCAGTACTACGCGTTGGCTTTGCTTGCTGCTTTTGTTGGCATGTTTCTGTCTTGGCTGATGCGCGTTCACCTCGCGTGGAACGATGCCGCGATCCCCGGACTGCAGTTGCTTTCTAAGACGGGCGCGCCCGGCGGAGTCATGACGCCGGAATATTACCTGCAATTAATGACCATGCATGGCACGATTATGGTCTTCTTCGTGCTCACGACGGCTCCTTTCGCGGCGTTCGGCAATTACTTTCTGCCCATTCAGGTGGGGGCCGAAGACATGCCTTTTCCGCGGTTTAACATGATGTCGTTCTGGGTGACATTCACGGCATTCCTGGTTCTGGTGTCGTCGTTCTTTGTCGGTGAGGGGCCTACGCTCGGTGGCTGGACGCAATATGCCCCGCTGAACGCAGTCGGTTCGGTTTCAGGGCCGGGGCAAGGCCTGGGTGTCGTGCTCTGGATGGCTTCGATTGCTCTGTTCTGTGTTGGTCAACTTTTGGGCTCATTGAACTTCATCACCACGACACTTGATCTAAGAGTCAAGGGAATGAGCCTTATGCGCCTGCCTCTTACGGCATGGGCGTGGTTCATAACGTCGTGCATGGGGCTAACGGCGTTTGCGGTCTTAATGCCGGCGTGCATCCTCGCGATCCTCGATCACGTGGCGGGGACCAGTTTTTTTGTGGCCTCGAATCTGGTAATCAACGATCAGATCCAGCCGCACTCCGGCGGGTCGACTCTGCTCTGGCAGCATCTGTTCTGGTTCTTCGGACATCCAGAGGTTTACATCGCGATTGTTCCCGGGCTTGGCATCGTATCCCACATTTTGATTACGAACATGCGCAAGCCGATGCTGAGCCATAGAACGCTGATCTATTCCATGGGCGCGCTTGCCGTTCTGAGCTACATGGTGTACGGGCATCACATGTTTGTCAGCGGGATGAACCCTTATTCCTCGCTGGCATTCTCCTTCCCAACCCTGGTAATAACAATCCCGTCGACCATTATCGTTTTGGTGCAAGTATTCAGCTTGTATGGTTCAAAATTGCGCATCAATTCCGCGTCGCTGTTTTCGCTGGGATTTATTTCGATGTTCGTCAGTGGAGGCGTGAGCGGCTTCTTCCTGGCGCAACCTTCGATCGATATCATGCTGCACGCGACTTATTTCGTTGTCGGTCATTTTCATCTGGTCATGGGTGTCGCCGCTATGTTTGGAATTTTTGCGGGGACGTACTTCTGGTTTCCCAAGATGACCGGTCGGATGATGAACGAGACACTAGGGAAAGCGCACTTTTGGCTCAGTTTTGTTGGTGCTTACTGTATTTTCATGCCCTTCCATTATCTCGGAATGGCGGGCAACGTGCGCCGCTACGCGTCGTTTGTCGACGATTATCTGCAGCCGCTCATCCCTGTGCATCGTTTTATTACCGTTGCGGCTCTTTGCACCGGCGCGGTGCAACTCATTTTTCTGTACAACCTGATTTACAGCCGGTTCTGGGGGCAGCCAGCGCCCGATAACCCATGGGAGGCAACATCTCTGGAATGGAGCACGGCGACCCCTCCGCCTTTTGACAATTTCGGCGGTAAGCACCCGGTGGTTTACCACGATCCTTATCAATATGGCGTCAAGAGTTCGGTGGGCGATTATGTAATGCAGGCTTCGCCGGAGCAGGTGCAGACGGAAGCCGAAGAAAAGTGATTCGCGAAAGAGAAAACGTAGCCAGCAAGTGTACCCGAGACTGACAGGAGCTTAGTTGATCATGGCAACTACGGTTCATGACCCGCCGCAAATCATCGATCCGCACCGCTCGCCTGGGCGCAAGGGTTCGGGCAACGGGAGGGATGGAGGGGGCTTAGTCCCGCCGGATGGCGACCTGCGCTTGGCGCTGCGGCCCTCGCCACCGCCTTCTTCGACCGCCATCTGGGTCGTGCTTTTCGCCATCACGATGATGTTCGCGGCGTTCACCAGCGCGCTGGTCGTTCGCAAGGGTTCGTCGCTGGACTGGCAAGGCTTCACCCTACCGTCGGTACTCTACTTCAACACGCTGTTGCTCATTGTCAGCAGCTTTGCGCTGGAAGTCGCGCGCCGCCGGGTCGCTACTTTCATGGGCGGTGTGAATAGTCAGATTGGCAGTCCGGCGCGTTGGTTGTATTTGACATTATTTCTCGGCCTGCTCTTTGTAGCTGGCCAGTACGTTGCCTGGTCGCAGTTGAGGAGCGAGGGGCTGTATCTAGCCACGAATCCGAGCAGTTCGTTTTTCTATTTACTGACGGTCACGCATGCCCTCCACGTGCTGGGTGGGCTTGGTGGGCTGATCTATGTCATACGCAACCTGAGTCAGTCGATCCTGAAGCGGAACCAGTTGGTGGCCACGGCGCGGTACTGGCATTTTATGGGAGTCCTGTGGCTCTACCTGCTCATCCTGCTGCGGATGAGCCTCTAAGCGGCGTGGGATATCTCAAAGATTCTGAGGAGGCACCTTGAGCCAAGCAGATTTGACCATCGGGCACTCGACCAGCCAGACACTGGGTCCGGCATTTTCGATTCCTTCAAAAAAGTTCGCGATGTGGCTGTTCATTATTGCCGACACCATGACGTTCGCGGCTTGTCTGGTGGCTTATGGATTTCTGCGTAATGGCACACTCAATTGGCCGCGGCCTTTTCACAGTATCGTCAACGTAGCGATCATGACCTTTATTCTCCTGACCAGCAGTTTGACAATGCTAATTGGCTTACGTTCGGCGCAGGCGGGAGATAAATCCGCGGCCTTCCGCTGGGTCATGATTACAGCGGGTCTCGGCATTGTATTTGCCTTTTTGCACATTCGTGAATGGTTGGAGTTGATTGACCAGGGAATGACGCTTCTAAAGAATCCTTGGGGAACCGGGCTGTTTGGAGCCTCATTCTTTAGCATTACGGGATTGCACCTTACGCACGTCACTTGCGGCATCATCGCGCTGCTCGTGGTAGGAGTGCGCTACAAAGGCGGACGTTACAACGCCGATGATATCGAGGTTCTGGGGCTCTACTGGCACTTCGTGGATCTGGTTTGGATGTTCGTCGTACCGTTGGTATACCTGTTGAACCTCAGCCACTAGAACAAAACAAATTTGGAGCTAAACGCGATGACATCAACGGAAGAGCATAGCGGAATAGGAAAAGATTTAATCGTATACGTTTGCCTCCTGGCTCTCGCAGGCTTGCAGTTCTTGATTGCCTACCAGAGCATTGACGCTTCGCAGATGTTCGTGCGGATGCTGGTAGTGGCATGCGTCGAGGCCGGGCTGGCGGCTTTGTTCTTTATGCACCTGTGGACAGAGAAGCGTGTGTTTCTGGTGTTTGTCGCCATTTTTACGATTGCCGTCCTGCTGGGAATGCAATATGGCTGGACCGACAGCTTCAGAATGGTTAGCGGTGCTCCCTATTCGCACTGATAAAAATGAGGCACCGAGTCAGGGGAGATATGTCAGGCACAAGGGTGAATGAAGAACTTGGACGATGGGTGCGGAGCGGAAAGCCCTTTCTGCTGATCGCTATCGCGCTGACGGGACTGACTTTACTCGTCGCACCCCAGTTGGCGTTTTCCCAGAGTTGTGCTCTCTGCTATACCCAGGCGGCGTCCGCCGGTGCGCGAATGATTCAAGCCTTGCGCAGTGGGATTCTGATTCTTGTAGTCCCACCGACGTTGGCTTCCATTGGTATGATTTTCATTGTTTATCAGAAACGGAATCAGGTGCGCGAGACCGAGCACCCGCCGGACTCCAAGCGCGATTGGTAATGCTGCAAGCGGTCCTTCAGAATTTGGCGTTGAAAATCGGTATACCCTACATAGCGCCGTTTAAGGTTGTAACTTCACCACTCGAAAACGTGGACTAGAAAAAGGATTGCGGTAGAGCCAAGGGGCAGCAGCAGTCCATTCCGCAGACTGCCGGTGTCATGCGAAATTACGCCAACCAGCCAAGGGATTACGGCGGGTCCCACTGCAGCCAGTGAGAACATGACAGCGCCAATGCTACGGGCAGCCACTCCATAGCGCTCGGAAAACCGGCCGATGCTGATGGGATACAGCAGCGCGAAACTCAGCCCAGCAATCAGCGTGCCCGCAATGACGCCTTCCAAAGTGGAACTCTTCAGCATTACGCCGATGCCCACGACCGCCGCGCCATAGCCCACGGGCAAAACCAAGCGCTCGGAAACGTGAGCGATCATTGCCAGTCCAAAGATCCGGCCGAGCATCATGGCCGACCAGAAAAATGCAGGCATGATGCTCGCCACCTCTGCTCCACGAGGTCCCAGTCGCGCAACATAGGAGCCACTCCAGCCTCCCACCGCAGCTTCAACTCCCGGATATAGAAAAAACACGGCGGCGAAGAGCCAAATTGCCGGGCTCTTCACGAGTTCCCTCCATGAGATCGTCAATTCGTCCGATTGCGCTGCCGGGGGAAAGGGCAAGTTCCGCACAGCCAGCGCCAGCAATACGAGAAACGTGGCTACGGAGCAGAGAAAAAATGGCAGTAAGTTGTGAGCCGCGGTCCATGCCACCATGACCGAGCACAGGACCGCGCCAGCGCCCCAGAAGAAATTCAGCAGGCTCACGGCACCCGTGCGTGACGTCAGCCCCGAGCCTGTGCTGATCTCAGCAATGAGTAGATTATCAGTCGGGATGATCATTCCCAGGCCGAGGCCATACACCGCCACTGAAATCAGTCCTAGGCTGTGCGCCGCTGTGGAAAGCGCCGCTACGCCGAACGCCATCAACAGCAGTCCCGAGAGAATGGCCGGACGAAATCCCCAGCGTGCCAGAAGGACTCTCGAGGATTGCACACCGGCCAACATGGCCACGAACTGCACCAGAAAGAGGTTGCCCGCCTGCGTGTCATTCATCGCCCAGCGAGCGATCAGGATGGGCAGCATGGGGCCCAGAAGAGTCGTGAGAATTCCGGTAGGCAGAAACGCCAGTTGGCCAGCGATGACCAGCTTCCGGTTCGAGGATGCGCGCAAAAGCTCGCTTTGAACGCTGGCCATGAAGAAGGGAAGTCCTCAACCTACCTGGCAGAACCATTCAGCATAACGCAGTACACACGGTTTGGAGGTTGGCAGTTCGACATGGGATCCAGAAAATAGTTCCGATGCGGTGAAACGATACGCCCATCCGCGACACTATACCGATAGTGGGAAACGTCGCGCGGTAGCGCGATCGCACCACAGTTTAGGGACCTGAGCCTGGCAACCGCTTGGTTAGGTTCCATTAGAGTGCCGGAGCCGACGGGGAAGCGGCTCCGGTGCTTTGATCAGCATCGTTCCCCGCCAACATTTCGCCTACTCGACAGGAGGTTTGGATTTCCTCGTGCCTGCCACCCACTCCAATTCGACGACCGGACGCCGGCTAACCTGTCACAGTATTTCGAAGAACGCGTTCCCCGCCGCTTCAGGGAATGGCTACACATCGCATGGCGAAGTGCTAAACTGTGTGCCACTTCCGGGTTCGCGGGGTAAGCTCTTGCAATTCCACTCCTTTGACGAAGAGTATTTGCGCCGTCTGCAAGCGGGCGATTTCCCCACTCAGGAGCATTTTCGCAAGTACTTCACCGCCCTGATGCGGGTGAAACTGCGATTTCGACTGAAGTCCCCGGAAGCCATCGAAGATGTTCAGCAAGAGACGTTTGTGCGATTTTATATCGCGTTGCGCGGGGGGAAGATCCAGCATGCGGATCGGCTGGGTCAATGGGTGAATTCGACCTGCAACAACGTGTTGCGGGAGACTTACCGCCAGAACGTGCGTACGGACTCGCTGGACGACGATGATGCGCCCGAGCTTCCAGCAGCACCCTTTGATGTGACCAAGATCGTCGCGGACCGGCGGGCGGCGGAAAAAGTTCAGCAAGTGATCGAACAACTTCCCGAGCGCGACCGGCGAGTTCTGCGCGCGATTTTCTTTGATGAGCGAGACAAAGACGAGGTGTGCCGCGAAATGGGCATCACCCGGGATAATCTGCGTCTGCTGCTGCACCGGGCCAAGCAGAGACTGAAGGATTTATACGGCAACGGGGACGATTCCCTAGGGCTGGTCCCGGCCTGATGGAAGTGCAACGCCGGGTCGTGCCTGGGCACTATTCGACTATGCGAGGGGGCTTTTATATGTTGGATCATGAGATGGTGGCTGCCCAAAAGATGACGGAAAGATATCTGCTCGACGAACTCGATCCCGCGGTGCGTGACGAATTTGAAGAGCATTATTTCAACTGCAGCGCATGCGCGGCGGATGTTCAAACCGGATCTTTGCTGGTGGAGCAGATCAGGGAAGGGGTGATTGCAGACCCCGAGCTTCGTCCCGTGCCGGTGCCAGCGCGGAGCAAGCCTGAGCGGCCCTGGCTGGCCTGGATGCGGCCTGCATTTGTGGTCCCGGTCATGGCCATGTTGCTGGCAATAGTCGGATACCAGAATCTGGTTACATATCCGCAGATGGCGCATCGATTGAATAGTCCGCAGGTATTGCCGTGGGCGCAGGTGAGCCTGAATACCTATGGCGCAGAAGAGCCCATTACGGCGCGGCCGGGACAGTCGTTTCTTCTTCTCGTGAGGATCCCTCCAAGTGACGCGTATTCGAGATATACGGCGGAACTGTATAATCCAGCGGGCAAGGTGGAATGGTCGGTCACGTTTCCGGCGTCATCCACACAAGATGAATGGCCATTGCAGGTGCCGGGAGCGAATCGGGCACCGGGAAAATACGACCTAAAGATAAGAGCCATCAAGGTCTCCGGTGAAAGCAAGGACGTGGGTACTACATCGTTTGAATTGCGGATTCAAAATTAAGCTTAAAAAGAAGGAGGACTAACAATATGGCCGCAAATCCAAAGTTGCCTATGATGTCTGGGTCCGTCCAAGGGCAATACCACGCGTACCACGCCGAAGCCTACATACTCCGTGGCGAACTTGAGCATCCCATCAAGCAACCGATCCAGGAATACGGGCGCGTGGTGCTGGAGCAGACTCGCCGTGAAAGCCTGACCACGCAATCGGTCGGCGAGACCAATATCGAAGGTCTGATTTCGTTCAAGCGCGGTCACACGCGTGTGGCCGGAACTCAGGCGAAGCACAAGACGGATCTCTTTGGTCACGACCACGCCGGCTTTGTCACGCTGTCAACCGGAGCGATCGAGGGATACAACGTGGAAGATATCATCACCGCCGACGGCGTGGTGGCTCAGATTTCCACGGAACATCCAATGACGAACGGAGACGTTCCCAGGGTGAACTTCATCGGCACGCGCTTTGACAATCTGCGAGTGGGTGGATATCCGGTGGAGGTGGAACTGGATCTTGGCATCTGCGGCCCGAAGCCGGACAACGACCGCCACTATCTGCTGGATCGCAACTTTCTCGACAGTGTGCACCGGCAACTCGACAGCTTTGTCGAGGCCGAAGACCTTCCCGAGAGCATGGCAAAAGATTACGACGCCAAGATCGCGTACATTGATGATCTCAAAAAGCGCGCCAAAGAGGAGTCGGCTCGGGTGGTGCCCGATGACCGGAATGGCTATCCTAAGCTGCGATTCTCGCTGGTCAAAAAGATTAAGCCGATTCCCCTTCCCGGAGTCAGAACATTTGGCAATCACATCTTTATTCCGAACTTCGGGACAGTGGCGTTGGCCGAAGTGGAAGTCGGCATGAGCGCAGGCCATGCGAACTTCCCGCATCGCGAAGGTGATAGGCCACCCGCGTCGCCTTCCGCCAGCAACTACTTCACCCTGGATATGCTGAAAATGCGCTTGGGCTGCCCGGTTCAAGGCAACACCAGCGCAGCAAGTGCAAAGGCTAACGGTCAAAACGGACCGCTTTCGAAGTAAAGCACTGTCATCTGACCCTCGCTTCCTCCGGATAACGATACGGGAAAGAGGGTCTTCTTTTCTGTAATGGTTTCTATCTCCGCTAGCTTCTATTTTAATTTTCAACGAGTTTACCGTTAATAGCCACGGGAGAAATAGCCAGGCTTGCTCGGCTTGTCCTCTTTGACGCTGTTCAGGCTAGGCTCGCGAAATGTCCATCTCCACACCAACCCATCTCAAAACCCCAGTGTGGTTAGCTCAGAAATTGTCCGGGCCTTTCCGATTCAGGCTGTCAGCAGTACTATGATGGCTCTCCCGTAGTCGCACAAAAAGGTACGATCGAATGCGCACTGGACAACAGCGAGGGACAAGTCGTTGGAGCTTGGAACTTGTCACTCTGTTGCTAGCTTTGGCCAGCGTGTTGTCGTGTCGGAACGACAAACCCCAAGTTGTTTATGACCGCATTAGTAAGAGGCTTCTGCATGGCGATCTGATACAGGCCCAGGACGAGGCCCATCGAGAATGCAAGCGGTTGAGTGCGAATTCGGAATGGGCTTGGCGGTTCCGAACGCTCGAAGCACGGGCAATGCTTCAGCAGGGGAGAAGCGACATGGCTCTGAGTCTTATCGAGTCTTCACCATTGCCTTCTAATAAGCCCGATTTGATTATCTCGCTCTTAACAATTGAGGGGCGAGCTTATGCGGATACGCATAGATTTGCTGAGGCGGATGCGGCGCTGGGAAAAGCACAGATACTCTGCAAGACTTCTGCGTCAGAGTGGTGTGGATACGTTCTTCTCACACGTGGTGTGCTAGCATCCGAGCAGCCAAAGTCGGAATCAGCCGAGGAGCTTTATCAACATAGCCTCGCCTTTGCGCGTGAACACGGCTACCCATACCTCGAATCCGGATCGCTGTTAGACCTCGGCAACCTGTCACTGGCAAAAGGGCATTTTGACGAAGCAATCGACAGGTCCGAAGATGCGTACAAAATTGCTAAGGCGATCGGTGCCAGAAGGCTCGAGCCCGTCGCGGAGGGCAATATCGGTTGGGCAAATTACAAGCTCGGAAACACTGAGAAGGCGCTTTATTGGCTAACAGATGCGGAGAAACTCGCGAGCGAACTGAATGACTCCGACGATCAGTCAGCATGGTTGACGGATGCGGGTTACATCTATCTGGACAGAGGGGAGTTCGTTGTCGCTGAGCAGAATTTCAGCCGCGCATTAGCGATCGAGCAGATCCCAGGGTTGAACAGCAGGCGCAATATCTACAACGCTCTGCGTGCTCTTTCGCGGCTCACTCTGCAGACCGGTGATCTGGCGAAGGCGGGCCAGTACGCACAAAAGGCTCTAGACATTGCACGACACGACGGGAACCGTCCCGACGAACTCTATCCCATGCTGGTCCAGGGGCAGATTGCGGCTCGCCGTGGAGATCGAGCGGAGGCTGAGCGCGGTTTCGCCGAGGTTGGCTTGCGAATCGGGCAGATCTGTCGCGACAGTCACAAGACATGTTCCGTCGCTTCGTTGAAGTGGGAGACGGAGCATTCGCTGGCGCAGCTCTACGAACAAGAGAAGCGGGTGGATTTGGCCGACCGGGAGTATCGGACTGCGCTGGCGACGTTTGAAGGGGCGCGCGATGATGTGCGGCACGAAGATTCGCAGATTTCTTTTTTGACCAATGCCGCTCACATTTATGACGACTACGTTCATTTTCTTGTCGCGGAGGGAAAGACAGACGACGCACTCCGTTGGGCGGACTTCAGCCGGGCGCGCACGCTGGCGGAGGGATTGGGATATTTGCCGAAGGGAGGTTCGGTCGGGCCTCCAAAGTTGGACACGCGGCAGACCGCCCGCCGCGCCGGAGGCACGGTGCTTTTTTATTGGCTGGGAGAGAAGCAATCCTACTTGTGGGCAATAACATCGCAGAGGATCAGCTTGTTTCCGCTTCCTCCTGGCAAGCAAATCGACGATGCGGTGCGACGCTATGACGAGGCGCTCCAAGTCCAAGACGTGGTTGCCTCGGCTGATCGCGATGGGCAACAGCTCTATCAAACGCTGATTGGGCCAGCGGAAGCTTTGTTGAAGAACGACGCGAAGGTCTTCGTGGTCCCCGATGGAAGTCTGAACAACTTGAACTTTGAAACGCTTCTCGTTTCCGATCCCAACCTGAGGGAAGCGAATGCCCACAAACCCAAGTTGCACTACTGGATCGAAGACGTGACGATTGCGAATGCGAGTTCGTTACGGGTGTTGGGCACGGCGCGCGAGAATCGAGAGAGGACCGACCGCACTCTGATGATCGTGGGCAACAGTGTTGCTCCGAACGACGAATATCGCGAACTGCCGCTGGCTGCGGCGCAGATGAAAAGTGTAGAGAGTCACTTTCCGGAAGCGGACCAGAAAATCCTCACGCGAGAGCAGGCGACGCCGGCGGCTTATCTTGCCGCCAGTCCAGAGAAGTTTTCTTACATCCATTTTGTGGCCCACGGTATCGCCAGCCGGTTGAGTCCACTCGATTCGGCGATCGTACTTTCGAAAGACAGCTCGGGAAGCGACTCTTTTAAGCTCTATGCGCGCGATATTGTTGAATACTCAAAGAACCATCCGTTGCGAGCGGATCTGGTCACGGTTTCGGCGTGCGACAGCGCCGGGAAACGCGCATACTCAGGCGAGGGACTGGTAGGGCTGTCATGGGCTTTCATGAGAGCGGGCGCCCGTAATGTGGTTGCTGCCTTGTGGGACGTTTCGGATGACTCGACGGTGCAGCTTATGGATAAGTTTTACTCTGAATTAAATCAAGGTGCGATCCCGGATGTCGCCCTGCGATCCGCGAAACTGTCATTGCTTCGAGGCAGGCAGTTTCGAAGTCCGTACTACTGGGCGCCATTTCAACTCTATGCGCGCTTGGGGTGAAATAGATTCATGGCGAGACGCGATCGTGTGGGCGCGTGATATACAGTCAGCAAGATTGCCGACACCCAGATGTTCCCGAAAGAGCTATTGGCACGGTCTCAACCTAAGATAAGCGTGGTTGGGTTCCTGACGTCTTAGCTCATAAAGAGAGAGGAAACTAGCAATGATCGACATTTGTTTTGCGATCAAGCGCCGGGCTCGCTTGACGGTTGCAGCTGTCTTGATCCTCATCGCTGTTGTCACTGCGGCCGCCACCCTATTTGCTCCTCCATTCGGAAAATGGACGCGGCTTGCCGACGATCCCGTCTTGTCGCCCCAGGGAGACACGTTCGAGTCTGCAGGCACATTCAATCCGGCGGTTATAAGAAAAGATGGAAAGTTCGTGATGTTATACCGTGCGCAAGATCGCAACGGTTCGTCGTCGCTCGGATATGCCACGAGCGTAGACGGAATTCATTTCACTCGCCGGGCTGAACCGGTCATGGTCGCGGAAACTCCATACGAGAAGGGCGGCGGCGTAGAGGATCCGAGGCTCCAGAAAATTGACGATACGTATTACTTGACGTACACCGGATATAACAATGTAGATGGAGCAGGGACCGACAAGAAAGACGCTCAGCTATGTCTGGCTACTTCCGCCGACCTGATTCATTGGCGGCGTCAGGGTGTCATCATGCCCAGCTACCAAGGCAAATGGAACGTGAAGTGGACAAAATCAGGCGCCATGGTTCCCCAAAAAATCCAAGGCAAGTATTGGATGTATTATCTGGCGGATGCAAAAGGCAAAGATTCGCAGATGGGCGTCGCATATTCGGCCGATCTGCTGCACTGGACCGAGGCGCTGGACCATCCCGTTTTGTCCAGCCGCCCCCGAGCTTTTGATTCGCAAGTGGTGGAGCCGGGACCGCCGCCGATCCTAACGCCCCAGGGTATCTTCCTCGTGTATAACGGCGCGGACGACAAACTGGTTTACTCGACCGGCTGGGTTCTGTTCGACAAGCACGATCCGACCAAAGTTCTGGCGCGGTCCGAAGAGCCAATCTTTGCGCCAGAGAAGAATTGGGAAAAAGTCGGCCAGGTTCCGAATGTGGTGTTTGTGGAGGGCATGGTTCGAGATGGCGGTCGCTGGCTCTTTTATTATGGAGGGGCCGACAAGACCATCGGCGTGGCCGCGGCGCCCGTGCGCTGAACATCGTTTCCCCGGGTAGTCTGATTATGTTGATCAATCGTATTCGAATCCGTGTCGAGTTTGGGGATTGCGATCCTGCTGGCATCGTCTTCTATGCGAACTATTTTCGCTGGTTCGATCAATGCACGTCTGCGCTGTTTAGCGCTGCGGGAATTCCCGTGCGGGAGTTATTCCAGGCGCATGGAGTTGCCGGCATTCCTTTGGTGGAGGCGCGGGCGCGTTTCGTGAGTCCATCTGCGTATGGCGACGAACTGATGGCAGAATCGCGTGTGACGGAGTTCAGGAGAAGCAGTTTTGTCATCAAGCACAAATTTCTACGCGAGGGTAATCTGGCCATGGAAGGTTGCGAGACGCGTGTTTGGGCGGCCGCTCATCCGACGGAGGCGCATCGTTTGAAGAGCTTGCCTCTGCCCATAGACGTGATCCGAAGGCTTTCGGGAACGAAGAAGCGTTCGCATACGCGCAAGGGAAAGACGAAGTCCTAGATCCCGAACGTGCCGTCCTTCTCGATTCGCGGTGCAGAAACCCCGCTATTTGGCAGGTTCAGCCAACCTCAGGACCGCGGTATTCCTTTCGTCGGATGCGATCATGCGGTAGAACCTTTTGAGTTCATCCATTTTGTTGACTGGAACGCTCAGTTCCTTGATTTCAAGACTGCGCGTGTAATGCAAAGTTTGCCCTTTGGCTTCGGTCTTGCTGTGATAGCTGGCAAAGCTGTAGTCCACATCCATCGGAGGCGGTAACTCGTCCACTGCGTAGCCTGGAGGCAGCGCGATTTCGAAACTGTCAGTATCGCGCAAAGGGCCGTTGAATTCGAAAGGAAACCGGCGTGCCTCCTTTGTCTCCAGCACGTCAGACGAATGGTTTCCCAGGACGCGGGGCCGCACGAGCAGAAGTTTCCCTGCACTCTTCGCGTAGTTCGTGGACTGGAAGGAGTAGTTGAACCCGAACGGTTGGTCCGTTTGGTCAAGATTGACCAGGCTGGCTCGCGTAATCTGAAAGTTAGAAAGCGAACCGCCGAGAAGGCTTTCAATCGGCTTGATTCGATCCTCGTTCTTGGTTGCCGCGTGCAATCGGAAGCGTTCGGACGCTGCTTGATCTCCCAGGCGCGTTTCGGTGACATCGCCCTTCAGCGCTCCGCTGGCATTCAGCGTCAGTTTGCCAATACGCTGGATACTATTCATCGCCGTTGGCTGTTGCGGCAACTCGACCAGTTCGCCGCCCTCAGGAGTTACGAGCAAGCCGTAATTGGCTTGCAGGTATCCGCCAATCTGGCCAAAGGGAGTGATCTCGTTGGTCGGGTCGAAGAACAAAAGTCTTCCCAGCTTGGCATCGTGTGTCACTGCGATCAGCGACGGTTCCTCTATGTTATCTGGCAACTTGATCGCAAGAATCGCATGGTTAAAACCATTATGAGCCGGCATTCCACCCGTGACCACGCCCCGCCGCGCGTTGATGATTACGTGGTAGGAGTCGACGCCAATCTCGTGCAGCATGGTTCGCATGAGCGTCGCTTTGTCCTTGCAATCGCCGTAGCGATGCGAGAAAACCTCGGGCGCGGAATGCGGTTGAAAACCGCCGATGCCCAATTCGATTGCGACATAGCGTATGTCGTGCTGCACGAACTGAGCGATGGCTTGCATCTTTTGTATCTGGGCGGTTTTTCCCGCCACGAGAGAGCTGACTTCTTGCTTGATCGGTTCGGAGGCATCCATGCGTCCGCTAACAAGGCCAGCATACCACTGGCCCATGCGGTCCCAGTTTGAGAACGCATTCTTTAGCGGCGTTCCACCTGGCGGGAGAAAGGTGACGATCATCTGACCGGCCACGCCTTCTATCGGTGGCATGTCCGGTTCATGCTTGATTCCTTTGATATCTCTGACTACCCAACGCGAGACATTGCTGCCAGATTCGTCAGACTTCGCCTCTGGATACGCAAACCAGAAGGACTTGTATTCCCAACCCACAGGGAGTTGGATGGAATACTGGGCCTCCAGCACGGGATCGCCGCCTTGAAGGTGCCAGATGTCCTGCAACCAGAATGGCCGTTCCTCCACTTCGTATTCGTAGCCAATGATGTTGCCCGGATCGGGTGCCGGAATCCGCAAAACCTTATACTTCACATCAGAGATTAACTCGCCCCACGCCGCATAGTCGGTCGCGTCCTTCTCCTTCACTTCATAGTCTTTGCCCTGGGCTGGAATGCACCATCCGTTAAAACTGGTTATTTTCCGCTCCGGATTGAAGTAAACGTCAACCGTGCCACGCTCTCGTCCCTCCGGACGCAGAATTTTGTAAGCCTCGCGGACGTGCGTTCTGATTCGATCTACCGACAGGACGGTGACATTGGTCTCAGAATAGATCAAGACTGCGCTTGTTTTCTCATCGTAGGAGGGCAAGGGCCAACCGACCAGCGCATGCATCCAGTGCGGAGCCTCCCCGCCAGCTACCGCGGTCGGCACAATCGTTGTTCCAAGCGAGGCAACGCAAAAGCAAATCAGCAGCTGGCGCAAGTTGCATCCGCGTTTAGTTACTCGCATGAATTTCTCCCGGCTGCAAAACGACCTGCTCGCCATCACCCGTTCGTACTAGTTGAAAGAAAGTGCGTATCGGACCGTAATATTTCTGCTCCAGAATTCCAACATCGATGGTTAGAGTGCGTGTCAGGTGCAGGGTTCCTGGACTCTGCTCGGCCTTCAGGCTGTAAGCGACGATTGTCGCATTCTGCACCTGCGGTTTGGGAACACTAATGACCTGCCACCCTTGGGGAAGCGCAATCGTGACGTCATCGGTCTTCTGGTAGAGATAGTCGAAATAGATGGGGTGTTCGCGGTTGGCGTGTTCAAAGACCCCTCTCTCGCCAGCGGTGAAGATCGCAGCTGGGATCGCAAGCCGCTTGCCGGCACTCAAAGCCCATCCCGGAATTTTCAAGTTAAATTCCGCGACCAGCGGGGTTTCTGAGCTGGACCAGTCAGGTTTGTTGGTGAGCTCTGCCTCCGAGCCCATGACGATTTGAGACTTCACCCCGTCCTCCAAGAACTTTTGGCGTTCCTCCTCGTCGCCGAGGCGCTTCTCCACGCGGCGGTTCATGGCTTCGGTTCCGGTATAAGTGACAGTTAGCTTTCCTTCCAAGTCCCCTGTGTCGGTAAGTTTGAAATTGCCTCGGTTCTCAGTCCTAGATTCAGAGGCCTGCGGGAGTGCCGTCTGAATCCAGGCTCCTCCGTCCTTATCGAGCCGCAACCCCGGCACAGCCGTTCTCGACCATGCCAGCAATCCAAATGGCGCGAAGGGTGCCCCGGGCTCCAAGTACAGGTCTTTCCCGTTCAGTTTGACGAGCACGACGGTAGCGTTCAACTTATCGCTTTGCATGGTTCTTGGATAAAAGAAATATTCATTGCGACTAGAAACCCAGCACCCATAGGCCTCAAACCCGGCAGTACGGGCCAAGGCGAGAAATAGCCAGTTCAGTTGCTCCGCATTGCCATAACCTCGCTTCCAAACTTCCTCCACGTTTTCCGCCGGCTTCTCGCGTTTTTCCTCCTGCTCAGTCTTTTGAAATTCGTACGACGTATTACGGAATTGCTGAACGCGACCGTAAATCTTCCGCAGTTTCGCTTCTTGCGGGTCGTTCGCGGAAACGATTTGTGCCAGCGCTTGCTCCATGGCGGAGCGCTTCCCGATGAAGCTCTCCAACTGCCCGTTCCGTTGTTTGCCGACGCCCTTCCAGAAACTCGCCTGGTCTTTCGTAGCAAAGCCTTCCTGATAAAGAAAATCCACACGGGCCTTCAACTCGTTCGGAGGCGGCATGAAATCCTCTGTTTGGAACGCCGGCACGTTGCTTACTTCCATCCGAAAGACGTGGTCGGGGCCCTCCTTCGGGGTTTCAGTGCCTAGGGGAAGAAATTGGGCGTGCACCTGTACAGAGAAACCCTGCATATTGTTGCCATAGTATGGCTTCAAGGAAAACTGCGCTTTTCGGGTGAACAGATCCTCGCTCACGATCCAGGTTGAGCTGTAAATATAGTGTTCCTTCAAAACCACCGCATAGGAATATTCAATGATGCTGCCGACCTCGACGTCCGGCAGAGTGAAAGTCTTTGCGAAAAACTTCACCCCTTTGGTTTTGACGATTTGTTTTTCGAAGGCCTTACCCCCGAAATTTACGATCGAGCCATCCGGCTTGATGGTCCTGGCCTTTATGTTGACAACATCCTCAAATTCTCTTCGGAAAGGGATCTCGACATCAGCGTGTTTCCGTCCCTCTTCGGTCAGGATCTTGATCCGATAGTACTGATCTTCATGGCCAGTGTAGGGGTTGTCATCCCGTTCCACCTGGCGAAACAAGATGATGGCGGGGGCGCCGGGCGCCTGCGGTTCGCTCGTCATCTTTAATTCATCGGGCGAAACTGGCTGGAATCCGATGGCTTTGGTCTCGCGCGCCATGAACATGCAGACCGCGAGCCCTATCATTACCCACTTGCTGAACCGGGACATAGTGTGCCTCTCCCTAGGCAGATGCGCGAGCAACAGATCATCCACAAGAAATGCAATTCGTTGCAGGCTGGGAATCACGGACTCCGGGGGATGGGGTGGTTTTTCCGCGACAACACCTATTCCGCCTTCTCTGGATCCCGCGCCCCCTCAGGCTGAATCCAGTAACTGAAGAACGTTCGAGTATAAACGGAAGAGTCGGCCAATCAAAGACAGAAGTAGCGGTGTCAGTTGTCGGGTCTTTGGTCTGGGGTCTTAGGAAAGACGGTGCAAATTGTCGACACTTTTGTGCGGTTTTTCTTCGAACTCAGAGCTGACACGGGGTCCTTGGCGCTCTACTCCTTTGCCGCGATGCCTAAGGTCTTCATTTTGCGATAGAGATGGCTGCGCTCGAGGCCCAGCACTTCCGCCGTTCGGCTGACGTTGCCGTGATTTTCGTCGAGCTTCTTGAGAATGTAGTCGCGCTCGTAGGCGGCCCGCGCCTGGTGCAGCGTCGAGCCCTCGGTGCCGGCAACGCGGCGGCTCCCCTCGCGGTGAACGAGCGGTGGAAGGTGCTTGCGTTCGAAGCGTGTAGTGGTGGGATTCATGATGACGATGCGTTCGATTACGTTGCGCAATTCGCGGATGTTTCCGGGCCAGGAATAGCGCATCAGGGAATCGATGGCGTCGTCGCTGATCTCGCGCGGACGACGGCCATAGGCCGAGGCAAACTCCTTCAGAAAATGGCGCGCGAACAAGGGGATGTCTTCCTTGCGTTCGCGCAGCGGCGGCACGACAAACGGAACCACGTTCAAACGATAGAAAAGATCTTCGCGAAAATTTCCCTTGGCGATTTCTTCTTCCAGGTCTTTATTGGTGGAGGCAATTACGCGCACATCGACGGTGACGGGATCGTCGCTGCCTACGGGATCGAATCGCTGCTGCTCGAGCGTGCGCAGAACTTTGGATTGCGTCTTCAGACTCATATCGCCGACTTCATCGAGGAACAGGGTTCCGCGATCCGCCTTTTGAAACTTGCCTTCCTTGTCGGTCGCGGCACCCGGAAACGACGATTTCCGATGACCGAAGAGTTCGCTGTCGATCAGGTCCTCAGGAATCGCCGCGCAGTTCACTTCGACAAATGGTTCGTTCTTCCGCGGGCTCTGCAGGTGGATGGCGTGCGCCACGAGTTCCTTGCCTGTACCCGATTCACCGTAGATGAGCACGCGCCCGTTGGTCGGAGCCATCAGTGCAATCTGCTGCCGCAGGGCCTTCATGGGGACGCTGTCGCCGACGATCACGCTTTTCGACTGCAACTGCTTCCGCAGGTCGAGGTTCTCATGCCGCAAGCGCCGCGCGTCGATCGCATTCTTTACGAGGATGAGCATCTTCTCGAGCGACAGCGGTTTTTCGGCGAAATCATAGGCGCCGAGTTTGGTGGCGCGCACGGCCGTCTCGATGGTGCCGTGGCCAGAGATCATGATGACCTCCGGTGGGTCCTCCATCTCTCGAATTTGTCCTAGCACTTCGAGGCCGTCAATGCCGGTAAGCCACACATCCAGCAGGATCAGATCGAAGCTCGACTTGCGCAGCAGTTCGAGGCAGTCCTCGCCGCTCGGGCTGCCGCTAACTTTGTAGCCCTCGTCCTCGAGGATGCCGCGCAAGGATTCACGGATGCTGGATTCGTCGTCAACGATGAGAATGTGTGCCATTACCTTGCTCTTCAAGCCTTATAGATTTGTTTATCCCGAGCGAAGCGAAGGATCTGCAGTTCGCCGCGAGATGCAGATCCTTTTCTTCGCGAGGTATGACGCTCCATAAAAGTATTGCCGCGGCGCACTTGACCACAACACCGGCTGCTAACTTGCCGCCGGAGCGCCCATGGTTTCGGCGGCTACGGGCAACTCGACGACGAAGCGGCTGCCGAACGGCTTGTTTTCCTCGACGCGGATCGAACCGCGATGATCTTCGACAATTCTGCTCACGATGGCCAAGCCCAGGCCGGTGCCGCGCTGCTTGGTAGAGAAATACGGAAGGAATAGTCGTTCCTTGACGTCGCGCGAAACGCCCTGCCCCGTGTCTGAGACCGCCAGTTCGACGGCATCGCGGCTAGCCACCAGCGAAGTTGAAACCGTGATTTCTTTCAGGATCGCATTCTGCATGGCCTCAGCGGCGTTATCGACCAGATTGGCTACGGCTCGTTTGATCGCTTCTGGATCGGCCAAGACCTCGGGCAGATCGTGCGCGAGTTCCGTGCGCAAGCGAATGCCATCGAGTCGTCCGTCGAACATAGCCAGGGCGGATTCCACGAGATGATTCAAGCTGGCAGCTTGCGGACGGGAGGCGGGAAAACGCGCCAGGACGGAGAATTCGTCCACCAGCGCGCGCACCGTTTCGACCGCATTCCGAATGGTTTCGGCGCAGGCGCGAATCACTTCGAGGGAAGCCGCGTCAGGCGCCGATCCGCGCGCCAAGTGGCGATGAATACGCTCGGCGGAAAGCGCAATCGGAGTGAGGGGGTTTTTAATCTCATGGGCTACGCGGCGTGCAACTTCCCGCCAAGCCGCCTGTTTTTGCGCGCGCAGCAGGTCCGATAGGTCTTCGAATATCAGCACGTACCCCAATCCCTCGGCAGCGCGGCTGAGCGCCGAGACAGTGACAGCCACGTTCAGCTGTGCTCGCGGCAGGGCAAGTTCCATGTTGGCAGCCGTGATGCCCATGCGGTCGGCACGGCGCAACAAGGGTTCCAGATCGGCGAGCACAACGGCGGGGAGCACCTCGCGCAGCGGCAGATTCACCAGCGAAGCGGGGCTTACATATTCGCTGCGCTCGAGGTAAAACATACGGGAGAACGCGGCGTTCGCAAGAGTTACGCGGCGGCTTCCGTCAACGGAAATCACTCCCGTGGGAAGACTCTCGAGGACGGTTTCAATGTAGCGGCGCCGACTCTCGAGCGCTTCATTGGCGGCGCCGACGTCGCGGCTGGAAGCCTCGATCTGGTGGCGGCTGGATTCGAGTTGCTCCGCCATGCTGTTGAACGACTGCACCAGTTCGGCGAGTTCGTCGGTGGCGCGGATGTCCACGCGATAGTCCAGTTGCCCCTTGGAGATGGCTTCCGTGCCCGCGGCTAGCGCTGCCACCGGCCGGTTGACCAACTTTGAAAGCAGGAGCGCAAGCCACGTGGAGGCGAACAACACGACGACCGTGAGCAATAGCAGAAATCCGATGTAAGTCCGGCGGAAGAGTTTTCTTTTGGCAGCCAGTTCGATGTAGCGCTGCTGGCTCTCTTGGATTTGCCGGGCCGTTTGAGCAAACTTTGCAGGCAGAGGCATCGCAACCAGGACGACGGCACCCTGCATGGGAGCGGTTGCGACAACGTAATCGGTTTGGCCCCACTGAAAATGGGGATGCTCCCCGCGCTGCGCCGCTTGCAAGGGAAAGCTTGCAGTCATCGTCGTCCACGGTGCCGGAGCGTTTACGCTCACTGCCGGATTGCCGTTGACCAGAGCCAGTGCGAAACCGCCCTGCAACGTCGGTATGTGCTCCCGGAGTTCCTCATTGGCCGCAGCAGTATTCTTACCCATCAGGGCCCGCTGAAACTCTTCGGTCTGCGCGATGGATTGCGCTTCCGACGATGCGTTCTGACCGGCGTAATCATAGAGCAGGGCCGACATCGCGGCAGTGTCGGCGCGCACTTCCTCGACCGGCTGCGAGAACCATTTATCGATCGAGCGGTTCATGAGCCCGTACGAAAACCAGAACATCGCGAGCACGGGCAAGAACGACAGCAGCAGGCTGACCACGACCAGGCGGGTGCGGAATTTTGAACCGGCCACACCCTGCCGCCGCTCGGCATAGAGCTTCAGCAGATTGCGTCCGAGAACGATGGTAAGGGCGACAAAAGCAAAAAAGATCAGTCCGCTGAGACCGGCGAAGAAAAGAAGCTGTTCGTTGCTGTCGGGACTGATGAATTTCAAATTGAACGAGGCTTGCGCGACCAGGATCGCCAGCAGCAGAAAAGCGCCGATGGCGAGCGCGATGACAGCTTGGCGGCGGCCGGAGGTTCTGGTGTCATTGCGAATTGGGTTGGATGCGGCCAAGGCTGAACGTCCCGGCGGGAGCACAAAGCCAGCGACGGAACCGCCTCCATTATAGAGCCGCAGCCCACGGCTGGTGGGGAACGCGCTATCCACCTGACGTTGCGAAGCGTTTTCGAGTAGTCCCAGGTCCGTCGCAATTCGACACAACCGGGCTGTGGCGGAGTTGTTTGAGACCGGCTGCGAGGACGAACAAAAGGCGCCCAGTCGTGCAATCGCCTGATTACAGAAGTTACGAATCGGGGCGGGCGGTGGGTCGGCGATAATCATCGCGGGACACCATGTTTGAAAACACTGAAAAGGGGCACATCCAACGACCGTCCCGGGTCGGCACGTATCGGGGCGTTGATCTTGGGAATAGCTTGCTTTTTCCCCGCCTTCTTTCTCTCGCTTCTGGCAACTATCCCATGGTCAAAGTATCATTGGGCGGGAGATGGGCAAGCTGTGCACGGCGGAATCGCGGTTAGCTTTTGGTTGGGGAGGGCGTTCGCGATTACGGCCTCTATTTACTTGCTAAAACGGGCCACCCCAAAGCATCGCTAGGTGCACACCGAATGAAGGCATTTCTCGAATCATTGTCCCTTAGTTCGGGAGCCGTTCTTGCAGCAATCATTTCAGCGGGTGTCGTTTGGCTGTTGTGCTTTACGTGCCCGTCATCATTGCGTAAAGTTTGGGTTGTCATCGTGCCGTTCGCTCTCGCGAACTGCCTCTACTGGTCGGTGGCATGGCTCGAAGCCGATGGGGACGAATATCAACGGGCGCTGATAATGTCCGAATACCGTAATTGGGCACTCATATGCATTGGCGCATGGTTTCTAGCCGGGGCTATTCTGGCCGCAGCTGTCGTTCGAATATTTCTTCCCCAAAAAGCCGGGAACCTTCGCGGCTAAAAGAGTAAACGCGGCAAACTGTCGAAATATCCCCATATCGCTCACGCCGCCGGCATCGGCTCGTCGGAATTTCATCGCGCGCCGAGCGTATTCCGCAGCGCCTCATACGCAGGCTTAGCCCGGTAACTCTTGTCAAATAGCAGCGCTGCTCCGAGCTTGTGTTTGGAGTGCGATCCGACCCAGGAATATTTGTCGGTGAACCCCCATGTCTGGATCGCCGTGCAGCCGGTTTGGGACAGGCAGGCGGTGGCAATCTCGCGATAGATATCGGCTTGCTTTCGCAGGTCTTCCGAGCTCGCGTTGCCTTCGGAGTCCACCGGCAAAGCGACATCCAGTTCCGTGATATGGACCTGAACTCCCAAGGCTGTGAAGCGGTGGATGTTGGCTGAAATCGAGGCTACATCGGCATACAGTTTGGGAATGTGCATCTGAAATCCCACCCCATCAATGGGAACGCCGCGGCTGCGGAAATCGCGAACCATGGCGTAGATGGCATCCGACTTGGGATTGACGGTTTCCGCTTCCGCTTCGTTGTAAAAAAGCAGAGCCTGAGGGTCGGCTTCATGCGCCCAGCGGAAACAGCGCTCAACGTATGCGTAGGTCTGCCTCGGGCTTCGAGCCTCAAACTCTGCGTGGACTGGGGTGCCTGAAATTTGCAGTTCGTCGCCCGCAGCGCTCGCGATCCCCGGTTGATCGCGCCAGATGGTGCTGCGCAGCTCTCCCGGATGTAACTCGTCGAAGGCCTCATTGACGACGTCCCATGCGAAGATTTTGCCCTTGTAATGTGTGACCACGGTCTTGATGTGTTTCTTCAGGATTTCGGCAAGCTCGGGCGAAGTATAGTTGCCCTCGGTCAGCCATTTCGGATTCTGCTGGTGCCAGACCAGTGTGTGACCGCGGACTTTCATGCCGTGCTCGGCAGCAAAGTCGACAATCTTGTCGCCTTGCGTGAAATCGAAGCGCTGCGATTCGGGATGCACCGTTTCCCACTTGAGGGCATCCTCCGGTTCCACCATGTTGAAATCGCGCGCGAGCGTTGAGGCGTAGGCCATCTCGGAAAGTTGAGCCGGCCTTACCGCGGCACCGATCAGCATTCCGGACCTTCGTGCCGACTCACGCAGCGATGGCTCAGGGGATGCAGCGGCGAATGCAAAACAAAAAGCGGTGACCATGAACATCTGTGCCTGCCATTTCATTTTTCCTCCGCTTACTCACTCTGCGGCAGGAAGGAATTTCTGCAAAGGACACTGCTCACAGCGCGGTTGTGACTTTAAGCAGTAAGTCTTCCCCACGCCAACGATGAGGCCGTGCATTTCATTGAAAATTTGGACCAGCGGGCTGCGCTCGGGCGTGCTGACGGGCGAAGGTCGATGACACGAACCGGAAGGCCCGGAAGAAGCGGGCACACGATTTGAAGCGGGTGACCCGTCCAAGCTCTGCCTGGGCGGACCTATGGGTCGAGATGTTCTGCTCAGAGCGTGCTCGAACAGCATTCGAATCTCGTCGTAAGGCGTATTGCCGGAGATATTCCGATGGCGTTCAAGAATCCGGCGCGTATAGGCATCTACGACAAAGACAGGATGATTCCCGGCATAAAGCAGAATCGAGTCGGCGGTCTCCGGACCAACTCCATTGAGAGCGAGCAGTTCGTCGCGGAGTGCGGACGTTGGTCGAGCAAACATTCTTGCCAGTGAGCCGCCGTAATGCGTATCAAGAAAGCTGACGAAGGTTTTCAAGCGCTGTGCTTTCTGGCGAAAGTATCCTGACGGGCGAATTAATTCTTCCAGCCGGGGCTGTGGCGTTCGGCGGATACCACGGATGGTCAGAAGTCGCGCCCTGCGCAGGTTTCCGAGCGCCTTCTCGACGTTTGTCCAGGAAGTGTTCTGGGTTAAGTACGCTCCAATAATTACCTCGATGCGCGATTGCGCCGGCCACCAGTGTTGGCGTCCCCATGCGGAAAAAAGCGCCTGGTAATAGAAACGGATCGCGCCGTGGTTGTCGCCGACTGATTCGCTCATGGCACGCAGGGTGAGGAATGCCCGCATGACCATTGTAGAGTCTGGTTTTTGTCGAATGTCGGTTGGCTTGGAATCGCATTTCCTCCGCAACGGGCGGTCATCCCTGAGAGGCTGGCAAGTTGGCTGCAAGGAGCGGACGACCAAGGACTCCTCCTCACACGGAAGAACATGGTCTGTTGCGTGTGATTTGGGTCACAAGTGCCATTTTTCGGCACAAATCCGACAAATTGGGGCCGCAGCCTGGGCTTCTCGCGAAGTACAAGTACCTAAGTTACTTTTTCGGAATTCCTCTTGGGTTGACAATTTGTGTCAGTGCGAAAGCATCCCGCTGATCCCCCCGGAAATCAGCGGCTTTGCACTGACCGCGAAGTTGCGGCAAAACAGGAGAGATATGTCTCAGCGGCTGGGAGACCTGCTAGTCAAAGAAAAGGTCATTACCCCAGAACAGTTGGAGCAGGCGTCCAAACTTCAGAAGGAGTCGCACACGCGGCTGGCTTCGGCGCTAGTGAAGTTGGGTTTCCTCTCGGACGAAGATGTCACCAACTTTCTCTCGCGCCAGTATGGCGTGCCCGCAATCAATCTTTCTTATTTTGAAATCGATCCCGCCGTCATCAAGCTAATCCCCTTCGAAACCGCGAAACGCTATCAGATTCTGCCGCTCAGTCGCGTGGGCGCTTCGCTCACCATCGCCATGGTTGATCCGACGAACGTCTTTGCCATGGACGATATCAAGTTCATGACCGGCTTCAATATTGAGCCGGTGGTGGCGTCGGAGAGTTCGATCATCGCGGGCATCGACAAGGCCTACGGCACTTCCAAAGAAGAAGAGCTGGAACAGGTGATGCAGTCGATGAACGATGCCGGTGAAGGCACGGACATCGAAGTCCAGAACGAAGAGCAGGAACTCGAACTCCGGGAACTGGAGAAGGCGGCCGACGAGGCGCCGATCGTTAAGCTCGTGAACCTGGTGCTCACCGATGCCGTGAAGCGCGGCGCCAGCGACATACACATGGAGCCGTACGAAAAAGAATTCCGTGTCCGCTTCCGCATTGACGGCGTGTTGCAGTTGATCATGAACCCGCCGCTAAAGCTGAAAGATGCGATTACGTCGCGGCTGAAGATCATGGCCAAGCTTGATATCAGCGAAAAGCGGTTGCCGCAGGACGGCCGCATCATGCTGAAGATGCAGATTGGCGGCAAGAAAAAGCAACTCGATTTTCGCGTTTCCACGCTGCCCACGTTGTGGGGCGAGAAAGTCGTCCTTCGGCTTCTCGACAAGGAAAATCTGCGCCTCGACATGACCAAGCTGGGCTTCGAACCGGAGTCGCTGGCCAAGTTTGAGAAGGCCATCCTGAAACCCTACGGCATGGTGCTGGTCACCGGACCGACAGGATCGGGCAAAACCAACACCCTCTACTCCGCCATTTCGCAGCTAAATCAGCCTGACACCAACATCATGACCGCCGAGGACCCGGTCGAATTCCAGCTGGGAGGCGTGAACCAGGTGCAGATGAAGGAGCAGATCGGCCTCAATTTTGCGACCGCCCTACGCGCCTTTCTCCGCCAAGACCCCAATACGATTCTCGTCGGCGAGATCCGCGACTTTGAAACCGCAGAGATCGCAATCAAGGCCGCATTGACGGGCCACCTGGTTCTTTCCACGCTGCACACCAATGGAGCGCCCGAAACCATCACCCGTCTCATGAACATGGGCATCGAGCCTTTTCTGGTGGCAACTTCGGTGCACCTGATCTGCGCCCAGCGCCTGATCCGCAGGATTTGCAAGGACTGTGCCGAGCCGGTCGACGTGCCGCCGCAGGCGTTGATCGAAGAGGGCTTCACGCCCGAAGAGTCGAAGACGGTGCAGATCATGAAAGGCAAGGGCTGCGCTACTTGCAACAAAACCGGCTATAAAGGCCGCACCGGTTTATACGAAGTAATGGAAGTGGACGACGAGATCCGGGAACTGGTTCTGGTCGGCGCGTCCGCGGTCGAACTCAAGAAGAAAGCAATTGAACGCGGCATGATCACGCTGCGCCGCAGCGGGCTGATCAAGGTCGCAGCAGGCTGGACCACGCTCGAAGAAGTGGCCCGCGAAACGATCCACTAGAAACGGCAACAGGAAAGTTAAGAGAAAACTATGGCACTCTCATTAAGCGATCTGCTCCGCCGCATGCTGGAGATGGGGGGAAGCGATCTCCACATCACCACCAACTCTCCGCCACAAATCCGTGTGCACGGGCACCTGGTGCCGCTCGATCTGCCGCAATTGACGCCCGCTGAGACCAAGCAATTGGCTTACAGCGTCATGACCGATTCCCAGAAGCACCGCTTCGAAGAAACTCTCGAACTGGACTTCTCTTTCGGACTGAAGGGCCTCGCCCGCTTCCGCGCCAACGTTTTCAATCAGCGTGGCGCGTCGGCTTGTGTCTTCCGTCTGATTCCGTTTGAGATTAAGTCGTTCCACCAGTTGGGTTTGCCGCCGGTAGTCAGCAAGATGTGCGACAAGCCGCGCGGACTGGTGCTGGTGACCGGGCCGACCGGGTCGGGCAAGTCGACGACACTTGCCGCCATGATCGACAAGATCAACACCGAGCGCCACGAACACATCCTCACCATCGAGGACCCGATCGAATTCGTGCACATGAACAAGAACTGCGTGGTCAACCAGCGCGAATTGCACTCCGATACCCGGAGCTTTACCGACGCGCTGCGCGCCGCCCTCCGCGAAGATCCGGACGTGGTGCTGATCGGTGAAATGCGCGATCTTGAGACTATCGAGTCGGCGCTGCGAATCGCGGAAACGGGGCACCTGACTTTCGGCACCCTGCATACCAATTCGGCATCTTCGACCATTAACCGCGTCATTGACGTGTTCCCGGCGCACCAGCAATCGCAGATTCGCGCCCAGCTTTCGCTGGTGCTTGAAGGCATCATGTGTCAAAGCCTGTTGCCCCGCATCGACGGCAAAGGACGCGCCATGTGCATGGAGATCCTCGTGCCCAATGCGGCCGTGCGCAACCTGATCCGCGAGGACAAGATCCATCAGATCTATTCATCTATGCAGTCGGGGCAGGAGAAGTTCGGCATGCAGACGTTCAACCAGTCGCTCGCCACCGCTTACTTCCAAAAGCAGATCTCGCTGGAAATGGCGCTGACGCGTTCCAGCAATCAGGACGAACTGCAGGAAATGATCGCGCGGGGCAGCACCCTGACCAATCGCAGCCATCCGGCTCCGCTAGGCAAGGGTGTGGTTACGCCCAAGCGGTAAATCCAGATATTCCCGGCGGTGCAACCGGCCGCCGGGCAAGATAAGTAAGCAAGTAAGCAGCGAGACATGGGAAGGCGCAGGGTCGCCGGAAGTTTGGGCAGCCGGGACCAGCGCAAGAGAATAAGGAGAAACAAATCATGCCGGTGTTCACATTTTCGGGCAAGACTGCTGCGGGTGAGAAGGTTCAGGGAGAGCGCGTAGCCGCCAACAAGGATGGACTGGCCGCGCAATTGCGCAAGGAGCGCATCACACCCGGCTCCATCCGCGAGAAGGGCAAGGAATTTTCCATGCCCACGTTCGGCAGCGGGAAGGTCAAGGTCAAGGAAGTGGCTGTGTTCTTCCGCCAGTTCTCCGTCATGATCGATGCCGGATTGCCGCTGGTGCAGTGCCTGGAAATTCTCGGCGCCAACCAGGAGAACCCTTCTTTCCAGAAGACCCTGATGGGCGTCCGCACCACGGTTGAAGGCGGCGCCACGCTGGCTAATGCCATGCGCCAGTATCCAGTCATCTTCGACGACCTGACGACCAACATGATCGAAGCCGGCGAGACGGGCGGTATTCTCGACATTATTCTGCAGCGCCTGGCGATCTATGTGGAAAAGGCTGTCAAACTGCGCGCGGCCATTAAATCGGCATTGATTTATCCGGTGGCGGTTGTCTCGCTCGCCATGCTGATCGTTGGCGCGCTGCTGAAGTGGGTGGTTCCGATTTTCGCCAATCTGTTCGTTGGCTTGGGCGTTGCCCTTCCGCTGCCCACCCGTATCGTCATCGGCCTTAGCGATTTTGTTGGGCATTTCTGGTGGTTCTTCATTGTGGGTTGCGTTGGACTGGTCTTCGGCATTAAACAGATTCGCAAGCACCCGCGCGGCCGCTATTACTTCGATGCCATGCTGCTCAAACTGCCGATCATGGGATTGCTGATGCGCAAGATTGCCGTCGCGCGCTTCACCCGGACCCTGGGCACGCTTATCACCTCGGGCGTCCCGATTCTCGAAGGCCTGTCCATCACCGCCCGCACTTCGGGCAACGCGGTGCTTGAAGAAGCGCTCATGAAGGTCCGCAAGGCGATCGAGGAAGGCCGGACCATTGTCGATCCGCTACGCGAATGCGGCGTTTTTCCCAACATGGTGACCCAGATGATCGGCGTCGGCGAAGCCACGGGCGCAATGGATTCCATGCTCCAGAAGATCGCCGACTTTTACGAAGACGAAGTCGATTCGGCAACCAAAGATATGCTCGCGATGCTGGAGCCGGTCATTATCGGACTCCTCGGCGTGACCATCGGCGGCATCGTGATTTCTCTGTATATGCCGCTGTTCTCGATGATCGCAAAACTAGCGGGATAAAGAAGGCTGTCAGCCATCAGCTGCCAGCCGTCAGCTAACACATCTGGCGCTGGCCGTAACGACAAAGGACGGATGGCTGGCTCCTGGCTAACCTATGCACTCTATCTCCGATGAGCGGAACTGGCTGAGCTGGCTTGTGAAGGTTCGCATCCTGCTCCTGCTGGTCCTGCTCGCCATCGAACTCGCCGTCATTCGCCTGACTCCCAGGCCGCTGCCCATCGCCCCTTTTCTCACCGGGATGATGCTTTGGTTTGTGCTCTCGTTGTTTTTCCTCTTCCTGATTTCGGTCTGGAGCGAGCCTCGCCCGCAGGCTATCCTGCAGGTACTCGCCGATCTGGCCATGGTCACACTCGTTGTCCATGTCACCGGCGGTATCGACAGTTCGCTCAACTTTCTCTACCCGCTGGTGATTGTGGTGGCGTGCATGTTGCTCCCGCGAGCTTGGGGATACTTGAGCGCGGCGCTTGCTTTCCTGTTGTTCGGAACCGCGCTCGAACTCGATTATTATCTCGTCATACCCTCGTACTCGACCTCGCATCCCAAGCTGAAAGCCCTGCAGGTCGTGATGTTCGTCAACCTGTTCGCCTATTTCGCCATTGCCTATCTGGCGGGCCTGCTGATGAGCAAACTGCGCCAAGTCGATGTCCAACTGAAGGACGCGAGCGGCGCGCTCGAAAACCTGCAGGCGTTGCATGAAAACATTGTGCAGTCGATGAGCGGCGGCGTGATTGCGACCGGTCTGAACGGACGCATCACCCTGGTCAATCGAGCGGCGCAGCAACTGCTGGAAATCTCCGAAGCCGAGTTGCGGGGGCGCTCGGTGGCCGATCTGTTTCAGGACCCGCTGCCTCATTTCGGCGGCGACCGCGCTTACGCCGAAGTGCGCTATGTGAGGGGCGGCGGATTTCGCAAGACTTTCCGGGTGCTGGTTTCCGCTCTCAATGTGAGTGCGCGCGGCGATCTTGGCTTTGTCTATTCCTTCGACGACCTTACGGAGATCCGGCGCCTGGAGCGCGAAGTCCGAATGCAGGACAGATTGGCAGCCGTGGGCCGGCTGGCGGCCGCGATCGCCCACGAAATCCGCAACCCCCTGACCTCGATTGCGGGGTCGGTTGCTATGTTGTCAGATGCTCCCGCACTGAATTCCGAAGAGCGCCACCTGTTGCAGATCGTGCTCCGCGAATCCGACAGGCTGAATAACATCATCACCGATTTTCTTGCCTACTCCCGGGGTAAGCAATATCGTTTCGAGCGCGCGAACCTCGTGCCGCTGCTCGAGGACACTCTGACTTTACTCGAACATCGTCTTACGGCCGACAACGCGGGAATCCGGCTCAAGCGCAGTTTTGGCAATTCCGAAGCATGGGTGATGGCCGACGGCGACAAGTTGAAACAGGTGTTCTGGAATTTTTCCGAAAACGCCGTGCGCGCGATGAAAAGCGCGGGGGGATGTCTTACGGTATCGATGACCGAGCGCGGCCCGGACTGGGAGATCAGCTTTGCCGACACCGGTCCAGGGATCAATCCGCAACTCACGGAGAAAATCTTCGAGCCCTTCCAGTCGAATTTTGAAGGTGGAACTGGCTTGGGACTAGCGATCGTATACCAGATTGTGCAAGCGCACGAAGGCAAGGTGTGGGCGCGCTCGGAGGTTGGTAAGGGCACCAGTTTCGTGCTCCGCTTGCGACGCATCGAGCAGGCCCAGGCGCCGGACACATCCGGCGGAGAATCCTCCGCCTTGGTTACGGCCGACTCCGCTCTGGCTGCTTCGGGAGGGAGAACGCGTGGGTAACATTCTCGTTTGCGATGATGAGCGCTCGATCTGCGAACTGCTCGATATCGCCTTGCGTCGCGACGGCCACAAGGTCGAAACCGTGACTGGCGGCGAAGCAGCGAAGCGGAAAATCGACAGCGCCCTTTTCGACGTGATTGTTACCGACATCAAGATGCCGGGTGTGGATGGGGTTGAAGTGCTTCGCCATGCCCACCAGATCTCGCCCGAGTCCGCGGTGGTTCTGATGACAGCGGTGGACGACTACGAAGCGGCCGTGCAGGCGGTTAAGGCGGGCGGCGCAACCGATTACATCCGCAAGAGCCCGGGGCTAGTGGACGATATCAAACTGGCCATCGCCCGCGCCCTCACAAAAGTCTCTTTAAGCCGCCAGAATTTTGCTTTGCGCCGCGACGCGGCCGCGCACAACTCGCTCGGCAACATTGTCGGCGTCAGTCCGGCACTCGAAAAATTGAAGCAGACCATCCGCACGGTGGCGTCTACCAACAGCACGATTCTGGTCTATGGCGAAAGCGGCACGGGCAAAGAACTCGTGGCCCGCGCCGTGCATACCTGCTCGCCGCGGGCCGGCGAAGCGTTCGTTTCCGTGAACTGCGGCGCCTTCCCCGAAACCTTGCTAGAAAGCGAACTTTTCGGCTATGTCAAAGGGGCTTTCACGGGAGCCAACCAGAACCGGCGGGGATTGTTTGAAGTTGCCGACCAGGGCACGATCTTTCTCGATGAAATCGGCGAGATGACGATGCCCATGCAGGTCAAGTTGCTGCGCGTGTTGCAGGAGAGGACGGTTCGTCCAGTGGGCGGCACCAGCGAAATCCCAGTGGATGTCCGCGTCATTGCCGCAACCAACCGCGATCTCGACCGGCAAGTGACTGAAGGGACATTCCGCGAAGACCTCTACTACCGACTGAGCGTCATTCCCATCCGGGTGCCCGGCTTGCGCGAGCGCGGGGACGACATTCCTCTCTTGGCGAATCACTTTCTGAAGAAATACGCGCCCGCGGCCGGAAAGAGTTTCCACGGTATCGCAGCCCAGTCGCTGGCGGTTCTGAGCGGTTACGACTGGCCGGGCAATGTGCGCCAACTGGAGAACACGATCGAACGCGCTGTGGCGCTTGAAACAGGAAGCGAACTACACGTGGAGTTGCCGGTGGAGCGTCCGAAGGCCCGCGCTGCGGCGGCGGGCGCGGACGGCCAAGGTAACGCTGCCATGACCGCGGCCATTCCCAATGGCGCAGTTCTACCGGAGGGCGTAAACATGGAACATTATGTCGCCCAAATCGAACGCTCCCTGCTGCAGGCTGCCCTCGGACAGACCCACGGCGTGCAGGTCCGGGCGGCCGATGTCCTCGGGGTTTCCTACCGTTCCTTCCGTCACTTAATGAAGAAGTACGACCTCTAGACGACGTCCACGTCTGAGGTTCAGGCTGGACGCCAGGGAGAGACACGTCTTGCGCCGTCGTTCGATCTTTCGAGTCTGAAGCCTTATTTTTTCAGCATGTGAATCTCGGTTCCGTTCTTATGGAACCGGACTTCGTCCATCAGTTGATTGATGAGGTAGATGCCCCGCCCGTGATTCGAATAAATGTTCTCGCCCTGGCAGGGATCGGCAATCTTGGTGGGATCGAAACCGGGGCCGGGATCGCGCACCACGATCAAAATGCCATGCTCCGCATCGCCGGCCACGTCGCATTCAATAATCTTGGAGGGGTCGCTTTTCGCGCCATGAACAACTGCATTGGCCAGGGCTTCGGTTAACGCCAGTTCAATATCGTCTTCGCGTCCGGGAGCGCAGTTCATTTCCCGCACAACATTCATGACGCTTCGGACGACCTGGTCGACGGCTGCGCGCTCTCCGGCCATGGTTACACTGAGCTTGAGGTCGAGTTTGGCGGCGTCGAAGGAGAATGAAGGTTCCGACAGCTGTGGCACCGGACCTGTGGGCGTGGAATCTACCATAAACGGTCGTGACCGTATCTACAGCCTTCCCGTTAAATCAGATGCAGAAAGGCGCTGACAGATTCTAGGGGCTTAGGCGAGAAGATGCAAACCTTATTTGGGGCTTCCCCAACCGTGACTGCCCGGAGACAGCCGGTTCACCGAAAGCCCCATGGCCCGGTAACCGCTTGAAAACTATAGTCCAAGTTATTGGATCGGCGAGGTATTGGCTGTCCTAGATAGTTGGCCGGATGGAAGTGGCGTTGGTTTCGGTGAAAAAGCACCGTCAACTTTCCGGCTCGGACAGGCCTCCGATTTGCTGCAGTTGGCGGCGCCAATCCAGTTCTTCCACGAAAGTGCGCGAATCACGCCACCCCGCCTGAACCTTGACGAAGAGTTCTAGAAAGATTTTCGTCCCCAGCATTTTTTCGATGTCGAGGCGGGCCGCGGTCCCAATCTTTTTGAGCATTTGTCCGCCTTTGCCAAGAAGGATCGCCTTTTGCCCGTCGCGTTCGCAGAAGATGACGGCCGCAATTCGAGCCATGCGCGGACTCTCTTCGAACTGCTCGATGAGCACCGAGACCGCATGCGGAACCTCTTCATGGGTTTGCATCAGCACGTGCTCGCGAATCAATTCCGCCGCCATAAAGCGTACGGGCTGGTCGGTGACCTGATCTTCGGGGAAATAGCGCGGCCCGACGGGCAGCGCCTTCAAGAGGCAAGACAACAATTCGTCCAGACCTTGCTTCTTGAGTGCGGAGATCGGGACGACTTCCTTGAACTCATGCAGTGTCTGGAAGTTCGCGATCAGCGGAAGGAGCTTGCTTTTATCGGCAAGTAAATCAATTTTATTGAGCAGTAAGAAAACAGGAGTACCCGCTTTCTTCGCCAGGTCGAGCACGAACTCGTCTTCTCGATCCCACTTCTTTTTTGCATCGACAATCATCAGAATCAGTTCGCAGCCTTCGAGCGCTTCGCGCACCTCGGACATCATCTTGCGTCCGAGGGAGGATCCGGACTGGTGGACTCCCGGAGTATCGATGAGCACGATCTGGCCGGAGTCGCGGCCCTTATGTTTGGGGACGTTGATGATGCCAAGAATGCGGTTGCGCGTGGTCTGGGGCTTGGGAGACATGATGGCCAGTTTTTCGCCAACTAGCGCATTTAGCAGCGTGCTCTTGCCCGCATTGGGACGCCCCAGAATGCATACGAATCCCGAATGAAAAGACATGAGGATAGGCTACTAGAGTTTGGCAGCGCCGGGTGAGTTAGACGATCGAAATCATTAAAGACCTGGAGCTCCTCGGCCAGAGCAGAGATGGAATCTTGATTCGCGATCGAGGCTAGCGGGACGTCCCCGCGGGACAGAATGTCCCCATGAGAGGTTTCGCAAGACAGATTGTCTCGGAAAGAGTCTGCGGTAGCTCCGGACAAAGCTCGTTAAATCAGCGGCTTATGAGGGAAGCGAGTGGCAGGCTTCGTGCAAGATGAGGTCCGGATCGTTGGCGGTCCAAAAGCGACAGGAAAGAGGCTGAACCATGGAATACGGGTGGAAAGCGCGAAAATTGACCAAGACTGGAGAGCGGTACGGCAGTGCTTGGCGCAAACCTCTGGAGCTGTTGGTCCTGATCCTCGTGTCGGCGATGGCGTTTGCCCAGTCGGAAGGGACTGTAATGGATCAGCGTTCGGCTTTGTCCGGGCGTATCTCGGCCGAACTGAACAACGAATTGGCCCAGGCGCGGCAAGGTTTGGGACGGGATAAAAACGTTCAAGTAATTGTGCAGTACAAGCAAGCTCCGCAAAAAGAAACTCTGGCGCGTGTGCAGAACTACGGGGGGCGGTTGTCGAGCAAACTGAACCTGATCAAGGGCGCCGCGTTTACGCTGCCCGTGAACGCACTCGCCGCCTTGGAAAGAGATCCGGAAGTGGCGTACGTCAGCGTCGATCATGAAGTGAAGGCAATGGACGAGTACACCAACGCGGCGATGAACGTCAGCGCTGCTTGGAATGCGGGATATAACGGCACAAACGTCGGGGTAGCTGTGATCGACAGTGGCATTAACCCGAATCACGTCGACTGGTGGAACATGGCGGGTACCTTCAATCGCGTGCTCTATCACCAGGATTTTACGGGAGCGAACGAATACAATCCCAGCGGTTCGCTGGTATACGACACCTACGGACATGGTACCCACGTAGCGGGCATTATCGCCGGTACCGGCAGCATGTCGGGCGGCCAATATGCCGGGGTCGCGAGAGACGCGAACCTGATCGATCTGCGGGTGCTGGATCAAAACGGCAGCGGCAGCGACAGCCAGGTCATCGCAGCGCTTCAGCAGGCTGTTGCGCTGAAGAGCAAGTACAACATTCGAGTCATCAATCTTTCGCTGGGACGGGGAGTGTATGCCCCCTATGCGCAGGATCCGCTCTGCCAGGCAGTTGAGTCGGCCTGGAAAGCGGGGATTGTCGTAGTCGCAGCGGCCGGCAACTACGGCCGCGTGAGTTTGAATGGCAGCGATGGCTATGGAACCATTGCGGCTCCGGGAAACGATCCGTTCGTGATCACCGTCGGAGCCATGAAGACCGAGGACACTGTTACGCGGACGGACGACCGCATTGCCAGTTACAGCTCAAAGGGACCTACGACTTATGATCACGTAGTGAAGCCAGATCTGGTTGCCCCGGGGAACGTGGTTGTCTCTTTGGCCGACCTGGGCAGTACGCTGGCTAACAACTATACGGGCAACATGGTCTCCGGCGACTCGAACGACTACTTCACGCTGAGCGGCACCAGCATGGCCACCCCCGCAGCTGCGGGTGCGGCAGCTTTGCTGATCGCGGCGAACCCTTTCATGACTCCGGACCAGGTCAAAGCCCGGCTGATGAAGACTGCCTACAAGAGTTTTCCGCAGTCGAGCGTGGCCACGGATCCGACGACCGGACAAACCTACACTTCCTATTACGATGTATTCACGGTTGGAGCCGGCTACCTGGACTTGCAGGCTGCGCTGGCCAGTCATGACATAGCGCCGAGCAATGTAGGCGCCGCGTTGTCGCCGACCGCCTCGTATAACTCCAAGACTAAGTCGGTGACACTCACCGACGGAAACTCGCAGATCGCGGGTAGTTCAGTGGTTTGGGGCAACTCGCTGGTTTGGGGAACGTCCCTGGTGTGGGGAACAAACGTTTCCGGCACCTCGGTTGTCTGGAGCACGTCGTTGGTCTGGGGAGCTAGCGCCGACGCCGGATTCAGCGTGGTGTGGAGCACGACCAGTACTTCGGCCAGCAGCGTGGTATGGAGCACGTCCGTGAATAACGGCGACGAAGCATTTGTACAGATCGTGGGCGAACCGTAACTCACCGGCAGCAATTGCTAGACACAGACAAACCGCCCCACTCGTTCGATGACTTCTTGAACGAGTGGGGCGGCGGCTTTTCTCACGACTCTATGATCGGCGTTGCGGAGACTTAATCTGCTTACGGACCGGTCACCGTCAAAATAGTGGACCCGGAAATGTTACCGTCCGTTGCCAGAATCTGCGACGTACCATCCGCGACCCCAGTGGCCAAACCGCCCGGCACGATCGTTGCCACGCTGGTCGTTACCGACCGCCAGGTGGCCACGTTGGTCAGGTTTTGATGGCTGCCATCGCTGTAGTTACCGGTAGCGGTAAACTGTTGCGTTCCGCCGACGGTAATCGATGGGTTAGCCGGAGTAAGCGTAATGGATTGCAAGAACGGACCCACTTCCAGAGTAGCGGTTCCGGCAGGAACCGTTCCGTACGCGGCACTGATGGTGGTCGATCCGTTTGCCACACCAGTTGCTAAGCCTCCCGCTGCGATGGTTGCTACTCCGGTGTTACTCGAAGTCCAAGTAGCCAAAGTAGTCAGATCCTGCGTGCTGCCATCGCTGTAAGTGCCGGTAGCAGTGAACTGCTCCGTTGCTGCTACTGCGATATCAACCGATCCCGGGGTTACGGCGATCGATACCAACACGGGTGGACCAACGGTCAGAGTGGCGGTTCCTGGCGTTACGCCGCCGGAGGCCGCGCTGATGGTGACCGTTCCGTCTGCCACTCCCGTAGCCAAGCCGCCGGCTGCGATGGTAGCGATTGTCGTGTCGCTTGAAGTCCAGGTAGCGGTGGCGGTCAGGTCTTGGGTGCTGCCATCGCTGTAAGTACCAGTAGCCGTAAATTGCTCGGTTCCAGCAGGGTCGATCAAAGCTGTTGCTGGAGTCACCGCGATCGATACCAATGTCGGCGGTACCGGATTCACGGTCAAGGTGGCAGTTCCGGAAACGCCGCTGGCCGAAGTGGCGGTGATGGTGACAGTTCCCGCGGCTACCGAAGTAGCCAGGCCGCCCGCTGAAATCGTCGCGATAGTCGGGTCAGACGAAGTCCAAGTGACTGTCGAAGTGATGTTCACGAAGCTGTCGTCGCTGTAGTTGCCTTGAGCAGCGAACTGGACGGTCCCTCCGTCGGTAACCGCGGGCGTGGTTGGAGTCACTCCGACAGAGACGAGAGTCACCGGGGATATCGTATTGGAGCAGCCCGGCAGAATGACGAGAACGGCCGCTACGAACAGGGCCAGTACGGTCGAGAGGTTTAGAGACTTCTTCAACATTGCTTTCTCCTTGATGCTATTTTTCATAATCTTCAAATCTGAACTGGGCGGGGAAGTGCAGCCTCCCGAAGGCTCGGCCCGTTGACGCAAAATGTGGATGTGGCCCGGAAATCGGAGACACTCTTCTCATATCCAAATCAACAATAAAGACAAAAACTGCGGGAGCCAGCCAACGCAAGCGATCCGGTCGGCTTGAAAAGTAAATCGGGCGCTATCATAATCACCCCTTCGGCCCATGTCAAGAACCGGACCAGCGATCCGGCTGATTGGGGCCGCAATCGGTATCGATCATTCTCCTTACTTTTCTGCTACTTCCCGGCGCTAACGAACGCCCCGGTAGTCGCGTTGATCACACCGATGCCCTTCCTGTCTTTCTCGCTCGTGCCGTAAATGACATACCAAACCGGGACGTTCAGCTTCCGGTCCTTGAGCAACACATAGGTGATCGGCTGCTGAGGATCCTTCTTCACAATGGCATCGCCGCCATGCTGCTGCGCGGTGGCGAAGGCTTGATCCGTGTCGGTTTTCAGTAACAACCCTAAAAAGGCGAGACTGGCGGATTCGTTATTATAACCGCCTTCGCCGCCCTCGGTTGAAACTCCATAGGGCGGAGCGTCGGGGAGACGACTTCCCGAGCACACGATCGTTTCGGTTGCCCGTCGACTGGGCGAGACGAAATATCCGCGCCAGACCGTTGACTTGCCGTCCTGGCCCGTGGTCTCGGTAGTGAGAACGGATTCCAGTCGGGCCGGCTGGGCGTCGGTCGACCACTTCAATGCCAGACCCATCATTTGATTAAAGGCCTGCTGACCCGTGTAAGGCGCAGGTTCCTTCTTGGGTGGCGGGGTGACTACAGCCGGCGTTTCGGACGCGCTCTTATTTGCAGACGAACTGCAACCTGCGTTCAAAATGGCAGCGAGCATAACAAAGGCAAATAAAAGACGATATCGATTCATATTCGTTTTCGTTCCTCCCGGGGAGAACTTGATACAACTCCCCATTCCTTAGCGTCAACAACTGTTCATTCTGCTCCATCCAAGCGTTCTGCGACAACACAAAGATCAATTCCGGGATGTCCCGGCCCCGCCTTAGGCAGGCGTTTTTTGTCGAGAGTCTGAATTGCCCGAATTGTACTGCTTGCGAGTAGTTTTGCAAGGTGAAACCTGCACCTGCGGATCATTGAGGCGCCGCCTGATCACAATCGAGTGGGATTTCGGTCACAGTCAGTCTGACTGTTATGCAGTTACGATGAAAAAGATAGAGCACGGAGATTCAATCTTGACTAAGTCCGAACTTCGAGAGCAGGCGCTCGGGATTATCAATGTCTGCAAAACCCCACACCAGCATTCCGTTGACAACCAGACCATTGCCATTGCACAAGCGATCGTCGCAGAGGCCCGGATCATACTTCCACGCGACAAAGTGTTAGCTGCAGCCACGTTGGAGCCTCCCGTTACATTTTGGAGCTCCGTTCAGTCCGCGATGGAGGTGGTAGCGAGCAGCTTTCCGCCGAAGAAAGTGGCAGCGGAATAGGAATAGAAAGAGCGGGCCCGGATGTTGGAAGCCCGGAGGCGTCTTCCTCAGTCAACTCAATTTCACCTGCTTGGGCGCGGCGGTGGTTATGCGTACACGCTCCACTCGGCGGTCGGTTGAATCGAGAACTTCAAACTTCAGACCTTCATCTTCGATGACTTCGCCTCTCTTAGGAATACGTCCCGCGATTTCGCTGACCAAGCCGGCTATGGTCGACGACTCGTGGCCCTCGGGGCGCATGCCGAAGAGTTCATCGAGACGGTCCACATCCATATTGCCAGGAACAATATACGAGTGGTCATTTTCCTGCACCACCTGCGCGTTCTCGTGCTCGTCGCCGATTTCCCCGACGATCTCCTCGACCAGATCTTCGATCGTTACCAACCCGGCGACGCCCCCATACTCGTCGACCACAATCGCCATGCGGACGTTACTGCGCTGCATCTCGCGCAACAGATCGCTGACTAGCTTGCTCTCCGGAACAAAATAAACATCTTTCCGCATCAAGGTCGCGACCGTTCGGGAGTGCGCTTCGGAGTCGGGCACCTGTAGCACATCTTGCGTGTGGAGAATGCCTTTGATATTATGAATCGAACCTTCGTAGACTGGGATTCGCGAGAGTGGCCGAGTCCGCAGCAGCTCTACGATCTTTTCGACCGTGTAATCCGACGAGACGGCGACCATCTCAGGACGCGGCTTCATTGCCTCGCGTACGGTCTTGCCACTGAACTCCACCACCGACTGGATCAATTCGCGATCGCCTTCCTGAATGATGCCTTCTTCCTGCCCCGCTTCAATCAGGGCGTCTACCGCCTCAGAGGGTGTTTCCGGTTCCGCATCGGCATGCTCGCGGGTCAAGGCGGCCACGGACTGGCAGAATCCGAGCACCAGCGTGACGGGCAGAACGACACAGATGAGAACTCGTAACAACAAAACCCAGTGCCCGAGCCAAAGCCCGCGGGATCGCGAAAAGAAGACAAACGGCAGCAGGCGGTTGAAGACGATGATAATCAGGATCAGGCTGAGCGTAGCTTCAAGAACTTCGTAGATGTTCCAGGCATGGTCGCGGAACACCGTGAAGCCGACGATCATGGCGATGGCCGCCGTGACCAGTTGAGTCAGAATGGCCATGGAGAGCGAGGCACGCGCCCGCGTCACCCTCAGGCGCGGCTCGACGATCTGCTCGAAGGCGTCGATGTTGTCCTGAAACTCGCGGGACAGAAACTTACCAATTTCCTGGTAAAGACGGTCGACATAGGAAACCAGCGTCAACAGGCCGAACAAGAATGCTAGAGCGATGCCGACGCCGATCATGGCTAGCGCGTCCTGCCTTGGGGAGAAGTCGTGTTCCTTTCAATGAGGCCCAAGGGGAGACGCAGTTTTGCGCGCAAACGTTTTTCGTAGCGAGCCATCTCTCCATTGTCGCACTCGTGATCGTAGCCGCGCAGATGCAACACACCGTGCAGAATCAGAATCTTAATCTCCACGGCTGGAGAATGGCCAAGGATACGCGCATTTTGCGATGCAATCTCCGCTGAGATGGCGATTTCCCCAGCGGATACTTTTTGAGTCTCGGTTTCTGCGGGAAATGAAAGCACATCGGTCGGCCGATCTTTCCGCCGAAAACGGCGGTTCAGAGATCGCATCGTGGCACTCGAAGTTATAAGTACGTCGACCGATCCTTTTAATCCGGCTTCGCGGCGGGCGCGGGCTACGAATCGGCTGAGCGCCAACTCGGTCAAGCCCGCAACGCGCTTTTGAAAGACGACCAATCTCCCTTTTCTCCAGCCTGAGACAGAGAACGCAAAAAGGAGGTCAGGACAGCACCCCCTCCATAGACCGCGGACACTGTCGTCTGCGGCTCTTGACTATGCTTCCAAACATCGCGGACAAGATTGTCCGCAGGCACGCGAATCGCTCAATTGCGCAAGTGCGGTTCTCCGGAGTGTTCCGGCAAGGCCGTGGGCTGCTGCGCGACTGGTTTTGGGTCGAGCAGAGACATTTGCTGCTCCGCCAACCGTGCCTTGTGCTCGTCGTAGGCGCGAATGATCCGCTGCACCAGATGATGCCGCACCACGTCGCTTTCGTCGAAGTGTACAAAGGCTAAGCCATTAACGCCCTGCAGAATTTCGGCCGCTTCGATCAAGCCGCTGCGGCGAGCGCTCGGCAAATCAATCTGCGTAACGTCCCCGGTGATGACCGCCTTGGAATTAAACCCCAGCCGGGTGACGAACATCTTCATCTGCTCCGACGTCGTGTTTTGAGCTTCATCCAGAATGACGAACGAATCGTTCAAAGTGCGTCCGCGCATAAAGGCGATGGGAGCAATCTCAATGACGTTTTTTTCAAGATAACGCTCGACGCGCTCTGGTTCCAGCATGTCGAAAAGCGCGTCATATAAGGGGCGGAGATAAGGATCGATTTTCTCCTGCAATGTGCCGGGCAAAAAGCCGAGACGTTCGCCCGCTTCGACCGCCGGCCGTGCCAGAATGATGCGGTTGACCTGCTTGTTCAACAAGGCCGAGATGGCCATAGCCACGGCGAGATAGGTCTTGCCAGTGCCTGCCGGCCCGACGCCAAAAACCATATCGTGCTTTTCAATGGCTTCAAGATAGCGGCGCTGGTTGGGGCTCTTCGGCTGGACGGTGCGTCGGCCGAAAGATCGCTGGCGCCCAGCTTCGGCAAGGCCGCGCAAGGTGGCATTCTGATCGCCAACCACGACGCGCAACATGCTGTTGAGGTCGCCATTCACGAACTGGTGCCCGGTGCGCCGCAGATGCTCATAATCCGCGAACAGTTGCTCGGCACGGGCTACGTCTCTCGGAGCCCCTTCTAGTTCAATGCCGTCCGCGCGCAAGTCGATGTTGATGTTCAGGCCGTCTTCGAGCACGTGCAAATTTTCATCGCGCGTGCCGAACAGGGTTTCGATGTCGGGACTGAGATCAATATTTTTTTTCATTCAGGATTGTGGCGCCGCCTCCCGCAGCATTGGACTGGGCTCACTAGTCGTGGCATTGAAGGGACGCCGTTCGTCAAGAAAAGGTTTGCCGAAGCGTGCGTGATTAATACCCGAAAGGCTCGTGCGCGCCCAGAGCAACGCCAATTCCTGCCGACGTTTGTTGCACGCCGATCGATAGATTGGGAAATGAAGCAACCCGAATTGCGCACCCCGATTACGGGGCGGTTACCAACCATTTGAGTTCAGCGTAGCGCGGCGAAGCCCTAGAGTCAATGGGCGGATCGAAGCTTTGGTTGCTCAAAGATCGCGAAGAGAACAAGGAGAACTAGAATTGGTAGTGGCGTCGCGCTTCACATGTGCATCCTGATCAGTCGCGGGCTCTGCGCGAATCGCGAACGCAGGCGGCGTAAACTACTAGCGGCCAGAGACTAACGGTTGCCCTTCAAACGGCCATTCCCGGCGTCGCCAGGAGCGCACACCGTAAACAACAGTTCCCGCCACCAAAATTACCCCCGCGTATCGGATTTCCTTTAGAAAACCGGGGCGTGAAATCAGGATGAACACGAAACTGGCCGCAGCCACCACGGCTGGCACCGGATAGAGCCACATCCGGAAAGGACGCTCCAATTCAGGACGTCGGATGCGCAATACAATCACGCCAACTGCTTGTACCAGATACTGCAGCACAATTCGGATCACGACCAGGGCGGCAATCAAATCCGCCAGCCTCAGAAAACAGAAGAGCGCCGCCACCCCTGCCAGCGCAAGCACAGAAACGTAAGGCATACGGTGTACCGGATGTACCCGCGCAAAGACTCGAAAATAATTTCCGTCGAGCGCAGCCGCGTAAGGCACCCGCGAATAACCGAGGGTCAGCGAAAATACCGATGCGAACGCCGTCCACATCACCAGGACCGAAATCACCGACGCCGCGCCATGCCCATAAACTCTTTCCATGAGCGTGGAAACCACGTAGAGCTTCCCATTCGCCACCCCCGTCATTTCTCGCCACGGGATGACGCCGAGAATACTCACATTCATCACGATGTAGAGACACACAACGGCCAGGATGGAGAGGAAAAGTGCGCGTGGGATGTTCTTGGATGGCTCCTTGACTTCATCCCCGAGAAAACAGACGTTGTAGTATCCACCGATGTCGTACGCGGCAATCAGCATGGCAGCCCCAAGCCCACGAAAGAAGCTGGGCGAAAGGGAGAACGCATGGGGCGGCAAATCGAATGCCCGATGCGCATTGAAGTGGGTGAGGCCGGCGAAAATGATCCATCCGATCGTCCCCATTACTCCTGCCCAAAGCAGCGTGCTGAGCCGCGAGATGGCAGTGATGCGGCGGTAAAGCAAAAATGCAGTGAGCACGCAGACGCCAATCGCCACCAGCGTCGCGGGCATCGCGACCAATGTCAGTTGCAGGGTTCCAGCCATGGGCAGTCGCGCGCTCCACGTGTGCGTTGACCACACCCGCTCCAGTCCCGGCCAAAAAAAGGATGCGTACTGCGAAAGTCCCACCGCTCCCGATGCAATCGAAAGCGGAGCGCTGAACGAAAGTTGCCAGATAAATAGAAAAGATACCGCGCGGCCCAATTTTTGCGGGCCGTAGATTTCCTGTAAATAGCGGTACGACCCGCCGGAGCCAGGCATGGCTGCGCCCAATTCCGCCCAAACCAAGCCGTCGCAGATGGCGAGCACCGCGCCCAGAACCCATCCCAACATTGCCTGCGGGCCACCCATGGCTGTGACGATCAGCGGGATCGTAATAAACGGCCCGACACCGATCATGTCAATCATGTTCAGCGCAGTGGCGGAGCCGAGGCCGAGACCGCGGACAAGTTGCGGCTTATGGTCGGATTCGCCTTCGCGCGGAATTGTCATGAGTGAGTTGTCGGCGGGTGGGCGTCAACCATTGGCGACTATCGTTCGCGCTAATTGAAGCTTAGCCATCCAAGTTACTTTGCTACCTCGATCCATTCGAGGAACTGCCGACCAGATTCACAAACAACCGTACAGCTCCTGGAACGCCGGCGGGCAACTGCCGAAAAAAAGCGTAGCCTGTGTAGATGTATAGTCCCTTGCCGTAGTGAGCAACCAGCAATCCGCCTTTCTGCTCGCCTTCACCGGGATCATGTGACTCCATCAGCGGAGTGAAATTCGAATCCCATTGCGACATGAAGTAGAGCCCGCGCTCCTGCACCCAACCGTCGAAATCTTTCTGAGTGATTTCATTGGGAGAATGAAAGATCGGATTAGCAGGATCAAGCATCTTTACCGGCGCTTCCTCTACCGAAACCCGCGCCCGGCTTAACGTTGCGGCATAAGGCGTGAACTTCCCGGCATTGAAATCACCCGCCGAGGCCGTATAGCCAAGTGTGTTGTACTGAACCACCAGGCGTCCACCCGCCTGCACAAAATCGAGCAAGCGCTGATTATTGGCGATCACATCCTTCTGCGTATCGTAGGCGCGGATTCCGAGCACAATGGTCTGATAGCGGCTCAGGTTCTCCGACGCGAGTTTCTCCGCCGGAATCAGCGTCACATCAACGCCGATCTGCCGCAGCACGGTCGGAATCTCATCGCCCGCGCCCATGATGTATCCGACCTTCACATCTTTCGGAACCTTCACATCGACGACGCTGACGTGCTGCACTGCGGGCTGATAGTAATAAAAAGTTCCCAGATCTTCGCGTGTGACGACCGAATAGCCTTGGTCGTAATTGCGGCTGCCGCTCTTCAGCGAGGCGTGAATCTGTTTTCGTCCTTCCGTCCGCTTTCCCGGATGCACTGTGAAGTCCGCGTTCTGCCGCTCCCCGCGCTGATGAAATTCAAGCTGCTTCTCGGCTGGTTCCACACGCCAATTCTCGGGTGTCGCAACCCGGACCAGTCCTTCATTCTTTTCCGGATCGCCTTGCCAATGCGTCTCTTGCAGGGTCTCAGAATCCAGATTGCTCGACAGATCGACTTTTACCGTCGACTGCGGGCCATCCTCCATGGGAATAACCTGCTCGCTCGGATCGAGCAGGACTGAAAACGCTGGCGCCACGGCTAGCGGACGTTCGGCGATTGCACCGGAAGCATTCTTGAATCGAACCATGCAATCGGCAACTATCATCGTCGGACCATGCCGCATTGTGCCAATCGCCTTAACCGGAGCCGGAGGGAAGGGAAGCCCTTGATACCTAGCGTCATCGATCGTGTTGAGTGCTTCCGTTTCAGGATCGTTGCGGTGCCAGTAGGGCCGAGTGGGTTCAGCGGTTGGTGGAACAAACACCTTGAATCGCGTGACGATGCCGTTGCCCTCAGTCTGTGTGGATAGAACTTTCGAATCCCATCCTGGCGGAAGTCTCAACTCTACGCTGCCCGCTGTTACTGATTTGTCGGTACTGGAGAGTCTGGCCGTCACTTCAAACGTCCGGCCCGGCACTGCCATAAACGCATCAGCCGGACTCGTTCCGATTGGCGCGTCGACCACGACGTGCAGGCTCGCGCCTTCAGCGAGTGCTTGGCCTTGCTCAATTTCGCTGGCCAATCCTTGCCACAGCCGTACCTCGAAATCCTTTTTGTCCTGTGCCGAAAGCGATGAACCCAAAATTTGGTTGTACGCCCGAACGACCATTTCGTAGGCTTCGCCAAGAGGCGCACCCGCTGAAGACGGATCTTTCTCCACCGCCGCCGTTGCCTCATCGAGCTTTGCTTTGATTGCAACCAACGCCGGTCGCAGCCACGGCACCTTCTTCTCGTCCTCGCCTAGTCGCGAAGCTAGACCTGGCAATGTCGTGTCGATGCCATCAAAAAAACTCTGCTCGTGGCCGTCCTTATCTTTCGGAGACTCCACCATCGAAGCGACGAGCTTGTAGTAAGTAAACCGGTCGCCGGGGTCGACCGTCCAACTCCCCGAACCTTGGGAAAGTTGATGCCGCAAACCCTTCATCGCGAACTGAACATATGATTCCCCCAGCACCGGGTCCACGACGCCCGTATTGAGTCGCAGAGTGTAGTTGGCCGCATCGCAGGTCATCGCTCCAAAGCCGCATACGTTTCCGATGTACAACTTTTTCGGCTGCCAGGGTTCCAGACCCTCTTGGATTTGCTCGGGAAACCGCTTCGGATCAGCGGCCGCGCGAAACGCCTCTCTCGTCAGGATCGCCGAGGCTTGGTGATGTCCATGGCCATCGCGCTCGGTTCCCGAAAAACGTGCTACAAGGACGTCGGGACGAAACGTACGAATCACCCGCACCATATCGCCCAGCGGAATGTCATGTCCTTGCCATTTCTGAAAGGTTTCCTCGGGAGTCTTCGAATACCCGAAGTCCGCCACGCGCGAGAAACGCTGCTCGACGCCGTAGTAACGATCGGACGCAAGCAATTCCAGAGTGCGCAAGACGCCAAGTCCATCGAAAAGATTGCTGCCCAGCTTATTCTGTCCGCCTTCGCCGCGCGTCAGCGTCATCAACAGGGACGAAATGCCTTTCCCGCGCGCTTCCAGCGTCAGCATTCCGCCATCTTCATCGTCGGGATGCGCGACGGTCTGCATCAGCCGCCCGGTCGTCTGTAAGCGGCGCAGCATCAACTTCAGTCCTGCCGGCCCAGTTTCTTGCGGGAGCGGTTCGTAATAATGATCGGGGCCGTTCGTCTCCGCCGCCCGCGGCGCGGCCAAAATGGGTCCTGCAATCAGCAAGCCCAGCAACGTGGCAGCTACTAGACCTTTGCGCAGCGATATACTCTCTAGCTTCTTTAACCCTGCAACCATGATCATCTGATGGATTTCGCTCTACGAAAGAAGCAAATATTCAGCACGGTATTACTTGCCCGTCCCCTGTGCAGCAACGAATTTCTGCTGGCATTCCGCCGCGGCTTGCACAATGCGCCGGAATTCCGGGTCACCCTGCACGCCCGCCAGCAGCGGGTCTGACAGCATCGCCTCGTGCGCGCAATAATTCTCCGCCACGGCCTTGCGGAGAAACGCGAACCCAGTCTGCTTTTCGCCGCAGGCAGCGAGTACACTGCCCTGGTAATACTTCAACTCGGAATCTTGCTCCGGCAGTAATTCGTTACGAGCCTGTTCCGCCAACTGGTGGATTTGATCAGCCGGAGCCTTGTTCACACACGCCAGCAGCAGTCCGCGCATCCACATCGCGTTCTCCGTCATCTTTTGCGCTGCACGTTCGGTTTCCGGCAACTTGCCTTCCCGCAGCAGCACAGAGACTCGCACGGCATTTGACCATTCCGAGCCCGCATCCAGGTTCAGATATTCCAAGGCCTTCGTCAGTTTCCCTTGCTCAAAAAAAGCAAACGAGCACGAACGCCAGTTGTAGTTCTTCGGATCGATCGCCCGCGCTTTGTCGCATTCACTCTGTGCGTCATCCAGCAGCCCGGCGTAACGCAGCACATATCCCAGCGAATAATGCGCCATCGCGTTATCAGGAAGCTTTGTGACCAGCGCCCGCGCATGCCGGTATGCTTTGTCAAGATTGCCGGTTTCGACTTCGTTCGTTGCCAGAAATCCGGCCGCGCTCACGCGTCCTGGTTCTAATGCCAGAGCGCGCTGAAAAGCCGCGTTTGAGCGCTCGTAACCCTCAACTCCTCCGCCCGAGTAAATTGCATCGAAGTACAAACGACGACCCAACGCTTCCCATGCCGGCGCATAATTCGGGTCAAGATCCACCGCTCGCTGTAATCGCGCAATCGCATCCTTATTTGCTGTCCCATCGTGCGCCATCGACACGCTATGGAGATACAAATCGTATCCCTCTCGATTCGCCGGAACACTTCCGGCCTCCACCGCTCCGCTGGCGACGCCCAATGCGGGCAACAGGTCCTGCTGCACCTTCCTGGACATTTGATTCTGCAGCGCGATCAAGTTGTCCGCCTGCGCCCGCAGCGTGTCGCTCCAGATCAGACGGTTATTTCTTACATCGATAGCTTCCAGCGTGACCATCACCATTTTGTTTTCACGCAGAAAGTGTCCCGTCACCACCGTGCCCACGCCCAGTTCGCGTCCAGCCTTCGTCGGGTCGGTTTCCCCGTTGCTGTATTTTTGCGTGGTAGTTGAGGGCCGAATTTCAAGCGAATGCGCATAGGTGAGTGCGTTCGCAACTTCATCTGCGAGCGCGAACCGCAAGAAGTCGCCTTCGCGATCGTTGGTATTAAAGTTTTGCAGGGGCAGAACCGCGATGGTACGGTTGCTGGCGTCGACCTTCGGAGCTCTATGTTTCAGGAGCCAGACTCCCACCGCTGCCAACACGGTCAGCAATAACGCAAGCAGTCCAACCAGTATCCAATTCACTCCCGCACTCGGCTTCTGAAAGGTCTTTGAGGCCGCATGAAATCCGGTCGCATGAAGTAGTCCGCTGCGCAGCGCCGGTTCGGTTCCTTTTTTCAGCTTCAGCAGATCGGCTTTCATCTCCGACGCGTTTTTGTAGCGCAGTTCGCGATCCTTCTCCATCGCTTTCCCGATGATCTTCTCGAGTTCGATGGGAATCTCCGGATTGATCGATCGCGGCGAGGCGGGTTTTGAATTGATCACCGCATGCAGCGTGGTCACCACGTTGGTTCCGGTAAAAGGCTTTTTCCCAGTGGCCATTTCGAACAGCACGACGCCAAAAGAAAATATGTCGCTACGCACGTCAAGATCTTCCGAGCGCGCTTGTTCGGGCGACATGTAGACAGCGGTTCCAGGAATCACGCCCACCTGGGTCAGGGAGTCTTCGAGCGACGAGTCGGTCGAGGTGCCGACGCTGCCGCTCTTGGCCAGCTTCGCCAACCCGAAGTCCAGAATCTTCACCTGCCCGTTCGGAGTGAGAAATATATTCGCGGGCTTGATGTCGCGGTGCACAATTCCCTTGGCATGCGAAGCCGCGAGCGCGTCGGCCACCTGCACCGCTATATCCAGCAGGTCTTCCAGGTCCATTGCCTTGCCATGGATGCGCTGCTTCAGGCTTTCGCCCTCTAGCTTTTCCATGACGATGAACGGCTGGCCATTGTTATCGTCGATGTCGTGGATGGTGCAGATGTTGGCGTGGTTCAGTTGCGAGGCGGCGCGAGCCTCCCGCGTAAAGCGGTCAAGAGCCCGTTGGTCTTGCGCCAGGTGGTCGGGGATGAATTTCAGCGCGACGTGGCGTCCGAGGCGGAGGTCCTCCGCTTCATACACAACCCCCATTCCGCCCACGCCGAGTTTCGACAAAACGCGGTAATGGGATACCGTCTGCCCGACAATCTCCATAGAGGTCTTGCTCAGGGACACTCGTCCTTGAAGGCGTAATGGTAGGCGGTCATCGCGCCTTGGTCAACCAAGCCGGGTCTGGCCCGACGATCGTAAATGTCATGTCTAGTTAGGCGCGTCGTGTAAAGCAGGGCTCACCGCGTTCACACTGGCTTAACAATGATTTCGTATAGTTTCGCCACATTGGGTTGAGTTTCTCGGGTATCGAATCCTGGATCGCGAAACTTTAGGAGATTGTTGAATATGGCTACCGCTGCGCCGGCGCTTGAGGGAAAGCTGAACCGAAGCCCAGGAATGGTCGGAATCGTAGGGTTTGGGATTGTGCTCATTGTAGGGCTCGGCTACTGCGCGTTTCATCTGCTATCCGACCTGTCGATTGTGCATAGCGGATCGATCATGCCTTACGTGCTGTTGGGCATAGCGTTGCTAGTGGCGCTCGGTTTCGAGTTTGTCAACGGATTTCACGATACGGCGAACGCGGTGGCCACGGTCATTTACACGCACTCCATGGAACCGCATATTGCCGTGATCTGGTCGGGGTTCTGGAATTTTATCGGCGTTTTGACGTCGAGTGGATTGGTCGCCTTCGGAATCGTTTCTTTGCTGCCGGTCGAACTGATTTTGCAGGTGGGCAGCAAGGCTGGCTTCGCAATGGTCTTCGCCTTGCTCGTTGCGGCCATCATTTGGAATCTGGGCACGTGGTATTTCGGACTGCCTGCCTCCAGTTCTCACACCATGATCGGCTCAATCATCGGGGTGGGAATCGCGAATCAGCTGATGTCTGCGAAAACGGGTACCAGCGGCGTCGATTGGTCGCAAGCATCCAACATTGGCAAGTCCTTGCTTTTGTCGCCGATCGTAGGTTTTATCTGTGCTTTTCTTCTTTTGACTCTGATGAAAGCAGTGATCAAAAACCGCGCCCTTTATGAGGCTCCTGTCGGAACCGAGCCACCTCCGTTCTGGATCCGGTCCCTGCTCGTGCTGACATGCACCGGAGTGAGTTTCGCGCACGGCTCCAACGACGGACAAAAAGGCATGGGGCTGATCATGTTAATTCTCGTCGGGACCGTCCCCACGGCCTACGCCCTGAACCATGCGATCACACGCAAACAGTCCGACGATTTCATTGCTGTATCGCAGCAAGCCGCTGCCGTGCTTACGAACTACGTCAGCCCGAATGCGGTCATCAGCGACGATCGCGAGGAAGTTACGGATTACCTTCGCACCAAGGAATTCACTCCCAATACCATGCTGGCTTTGCGTCAACTGGTCAGCGGCATCGGCAACGAGACCGCGTTGTTCGGCGAATTGGCCAAGGTTCCGAATGACCGTGTGCGGAACTTTCGCAACGACATGTATGTCGCCAGCGAAGCCCTGCGGCTGATGAAGAAGAACCATCAACCGACGATCAGCGACGCCGATTGGGAGGTTTTGGACAACTATAAAAAGCATGTGGACGCATCCACGCGCTTTATCCCGAACTGGGTGAAGGTTGCAGTTGCGCTCGCCCTCGGACTCGGCACGATGATCGGATGGAAGCGGATCGTCGTGACGGTCGGGGAGAAAATCGGTAAGGATCACCTCACCTACGGGCAGGGAGCGGCCGCAGAAATCACGGCCATGTTCACCATCGGCGCTGCTGATTGGTTCGGATTGCCGGTCAGCACGACTCACGTTCTATCTTCGGGGGTTGCAGGCACCATGGCCGCAAATCACTCCGGCCTGCAATGGTCAACGGTGCGCAATCTGGCGATGGCATGGGTGCTGACACTGCCCATATCGATGTTGCTGTCGGGCTTTTTATTCTGGGGCTTCAAGAACGCCTTCTGAGTTGTGAGCAGGCACAAACAGCCGGTTTCGACCGCTCGCAGCCTTACTCCGCGTGCGGACGCATGCGCCCTGTCCGCACATATCGATCATGCCAGCCCAGGCTCTCGTTAAGCAGGTGAGGAGTATGTTTGCCGAACGATAGACGCTCCGCTCGCTGCTGGTAATCACGCAGCAAAGAACGGTAGTCGGGATGCGCGCACTGCTCGATGACCAGTTTCGCTCGCTGACGAGGCGACAGGCCTCTCAGATCGGCCAGTCCCTGTTCTGTGACGATTACATCGACGTCGTGCTCGGTGTGGTCGACGTGCGACACCATGGGCACGATGGTCGTGATGTCGCCTTTCTGCGCCGTTGACGGAGCCATGAAAATCGCCAGGTATCCGTTGCGTGCAAAATCGCCCGAACCGCCAATTCCATTCTGGATGCGCGATCCCATGACGTGAGTGGAATTCACGTTACCGTAAATGTCGGCTTCGATCATTCCATTCATGCCGATCACACCCAGCCGGCGGATGATCTCGGCGTGGTTCGAGATTTCTTGTGGCCGCAGCACGATGCGCTCGCGGAATTCTCTGATCTGAGAATTGAACTTTGCTCCCATCTCCGGGCTGAGAGAAAACGCCGTAGCCGAGGCACAGGTCAGCTTGCCGCACCGCAGCAATTCAATCATGCCATCCTGAATCACTTCGGTGTAGGAGGTCAAATTCTCAAACTTCCCTTCCTTCAAGCCATGCAACACCGCGTTGGCGATGTTCCCCACGCCCGACTGCAGTGGCAGCAGCGAGGGCGGAACGCGCCCCGATTTCACTTCCGCTTCCAGAAAGTTCAAGATGTGCCCGGCAATGCGCTTCGATGCTTCGTCCGGCGCTTTAAACGCGCTATTGCGGTCGGGAGCGTTCGTTAGCACCACCGCTGCGACCTTTTCCGGCGGAACATGAAGATACGGAGTGCCAATTCTTTGCGCCGTGTGCACTAAAGGAATCGGTTGCCGGTTCGGCGGCGGTTGCATCCCGTAGTAAATGTCGTGCATGCCTTCCAACTCGGCTGGCTGCGCGGAGTTTACTTCCAGAATCACCCGCTCAGCCTGCTCAATCCATGTCCGGTTGTTGCCCACCGACGAACTGGGTACCACGCGCCCGTCTTCGAGAATCGCCGTGACTTCGATCAGCGCCCAGTCCATCTTGCCCAGAAAGCCATACTCGACATATTGCGCTACGTGGCCAAGGTGGATGTCCATGTACTCCATCTCGCCGGCATTGATGCGCTTACGCGTCTCGGGATCGGATTGATAGGGCAGTCGCAACTGGATCCCGCCAGCCATCGCCAGCGCGCCGTCCAATTCGGGGCCGGTAGAAGCCCCAGTGAAGATGCTGACCTGACACTTCTGGCCACGCAGGTTGGCGTCTGAAATGCGGCGTGCCAACGACATCGGCACCGCCTTGGGATAGCCGGAACCGGTGAATCCGCTCATCCCGATGCGAGTGTTGAAGTTGATCAGAGCGGCCGCTTCGTCAGCGCTCATGATGCGGGATGCCAGGTTGGAATTCAAAACACGAGAATCGACGGGTGTACAGGTGGCCATAACGTCCCTCAAACTTCGCCGCAGCATGGCGACTCGTAATGATGCCACCCGGAGGCATGCCAGCCAGTGATTCCGGTCACCAGCCGCCGTGATGAACGACGGCTGGAATGCGCGGGACGCTGAGCCGGGTGCCCCACTCCTATACGCTTTTTGCGAAGGGGCAGCAGCTAACCACTAACGAGCGCCGCCGATGATCCCACCCATTGCATTCCTTTGTTTTGATCGACTCCCATCATCAGCCCGCGCCCCATGCGCACGATGGTTAACACTGGAATCAACTCATCGATCCAAACATACATGATTCGCAACTCTACTTTGGTTGCCCCCTGCGGAGTCTCTACGACCGGAGTGAAATTCATGCGCTCCTGCAGAATGTATTCGTCGCGCTTGGCCGCCGGTATCGCATCAATGCCGGCTCGCGAAGGCGCAATCACCACGCCCAATCCCGCAAAGGAATACAGTGGCTTGAGAACAAAATTTTCCAGATCCGCCGGCACTTCCGTCATTTGATCGAGAAACCAGGTTCGCGGCACCGACGGATGCTTCAAGTACGGGATCGAATACTTGCTGATCCGGAAATACCAGTTCGGATGCCCTGCCCACTCCACATCCAGATCGTCGCGAAAATCAAACGGAGGAGCAATTCCCTTGCGTTCCAATTCATCGACGATGGTGCGGTTATAGATCCGCTCAATCGGGATGCGCTTGCCCGCCTCTTCGTAAAATAGCCGCCGACCGTCTTTGCGAATCTTCGTGATGCACACGGTGCGAATGCCAAGCAGTTTTTCGGTCAGCAGAAAATCCGGTCGCGTCTTCTGCTCCTCTGGATGAACCTCCATCAGTACCACATTGGCCGGGTCGTGGCCCGCGACAATTGCGTCCTGCAAAAGCCTCTTGTATCCAGCCGAGTCGAGCCCGCTGAGAAAGTAACGAAGTTTTGGGTCTAACCCAAATACGTCCATGTACGCGTGCGCCAACACCGGCTGATACGCATAAAGGGAAGGGAAGGCTTGCAGTTCGACGAGTTTCGGATGCAGTTCACCGGTCGAGTCGCGGACGAGGCCGAAGTCCACTTGAACGAACATCGGATGCGGAGATTCATTCGGCACCCGGAACTCCGCGGGAATTGAAGCCTCCGACCGGTCCCGATAGTCTGGATTGTCGACCAACTGGCGGATCAGCGCCTTGCCATCTTCAGCCATGCGCGCCACTAGCGCAGCAGGAAAGAAGCAAGGCGTCTCGCAAAGCGCGAAGGGAACTTCCATCCCGCACCGCGCAATCATCTCGCGGCGGAGGTGTTCGTATTTTTCAGAAGTAAATCGTGAGTTGAAGGCTTGCCGGTAGGAAGGAATCATTGCTCTTTATATTGGCGATCACTGTCTTGCAGCGGAAATTGTTTCCACGACCAAGAATTCATTAAATCTGCAGCTTGTGAATCGAATTCTTGATTGTAATGGTGGACGTGAGGGTCTGGTAGACGGACTTCATTAGCCTCTTGGAGACCGTTCTCAATTAATACTGATTTGAAAGAGTCGAGCGGTCCATATGCAAACAAAATCTGATGGCGGTCGTATACCAAGAGAAAAGACTTATCGGGCGAACCAATCCACAGATCATGGCGAGCGTCACCTTCGAGGAAATTGCTAAATTTGCCAAGGAACTGGGTCAACTGCCCACGCGAAACAGGTTCGGGGCTTTGATATCTGCCGGGCGCTACGTCGCTTCGGGACGTATGCAAGACATACAGTAGGAAATAAGGCTCCGGCATTACGGCGACAAGCTTTAATAGAATTTCGACTTGACCAGAGGAAGGGGCAATGACCAGACGATCCGAACCAGATGTTCTTTCGCGCGCCCAGATATTCCTATGCCGGTAAGGGGTTTCCACTCCCGCTTCGTCCACATACCCGAATTTGAAGGTCGCGGCCAAGATGTTAGACCGGAAGCCATCGAATCTTCGTGCGTTTGTGTTTCTTGCGGTTAGTTCTTCTCGGCGTTCTCCGCGTCTCGGCGGTGAACCTTCCTACGCCTCAATCAAAAACTGCCCGCCCCGCATGATCTGCTCGCCGTCGACCCAGATATCGAAATTCCGCCCGACCACATCGATGTGCGTCGACGAATACCACTCCGCTCCCGTGTGCGCTCCATAAGGATTTCCGAAAGCAATATGCACGCCAGGGTATTTTTCATCCTGCAGAATTTCGCCGATCACGTCTTTCAATTCAATGTTGGTCCCAATGGCGAACTCCCCCACGCGGTCGCTGTTCTCGTCCTTGTGTGTGTAGGCCCAGAAGTCGTCCTTCAATTCCTTGTTCGTCGAATGCGCCGCGATCAGCCGGTTGCCCTTCACCTGAATCGTCAAGGGATGCGCCTTCAAATCGCCAAATTTTTCGCACAGATAGTCGCCGACCACGCCGTCAATGACGAAGGTTCCGTTGACTTCGCCGGGAGTTGTGAACACTTCGCCGCCCGGCAGATTTCCCCACTTCGCGGTGCTGATAATTCCACTGGTCTTCACCCAGCGATAATTCGGATTCAAATCCGCTACCAAGTCTGTCCCTGACGGCGTCTTGGCCCGAATCTGTTTCGCCGCACGCACCGTCTCCATCACCTTAATGCTCAACCGGTCCACTTTCAGAAAGTCGGCACGCATGCCTTCGAGCATGATGCGCTTCTTGATGTTGACCATGTGCGCGTGCCGGATCTTATTCCGGTTCACGATGTCGGTCATCTGCATGCGCGACTTCAGTTCGTTGGTCTGTGCCTGGACCGCAAAAATACTGACCTGGCTGGTCTCCAGATCCTCGGCGATGGCGAGCGGCAAATCCGTCAGCGGGCGCGTCGCCACATCCTCGATTACCCAGGTCTGGTAGCGGCAGCCCACGGCTTCGAGTTCATGCACAATGGCGGCCGCGATCTCCAGGCTAACTTCGTCCGTGATGACCGTGACCTTCTCTGTAGGAAGAACGCGGAGGCAAACGCGTACGGCATTCCGCGCACCCTCGGTGAGCTGCGGATCAAAAGGCATTTGATTCAATTGTCGGTTCGATTGTTCTGCAGTCTTCATCAAACTCATCAGACGGCTCGTGCGGTGGGCAAACTATCCACCTCGTCCACGCCCACCTCTGTCTCCTCAATGATGTAGTCCATTACGGCTTTCATGTCGCCAGTCCGGCGATAAACTTCCAGTTGACGGTCCGCGCCGGTTCCCATCCGCATAATCTCGCGGATGTACTCCACTTCGCTGCGGCAATCCAGTTCGTCGACCACGTCATCGACGAACTCGAGGTATTCTTCGATCAAATCGCGCTCCGGAACTTCTTCCTGCTTGCCGAAGTCAATGAGCTTCCCACTGATCCCATAGCGCGCGGCTCGCCACTTGTTTTCCATCAGAAGCGATTTGCGATAGAGCCGGAAACCCTGGTTCTGCGAATAGAGCTTATAAAGCTTGGCCACCGTCGCCTGGATCAGCGCCGCCAACGCAATCGTCTCATCCAGACGCATCGGCAAGTCGCACACGCGGAACTCCAACGTATTAAAGAACGGATGCGGCCGCATGTCCCACCAGATTTTTTTGGCATTATCGATCGAGTTTGTCTTCACCAGAAGCTTGACGTAATTTTCGTATTCGCCCCAGCTCGGGAAATAATCCGGCAAGTTCGTGCGCGGAAACTTGTCGAACACCTTGCAGCGATAGGATTTCAGGCCCGTGTCCATGCCCAACCAGAAGGGAGAATTCGACGACAAGGCGAGCAGGTGGGGAATGAAATAGCGCGCATGATTCATCATCTGGATCAGCACTTCGCGATCCTCGATGCCCACGTGCACATGCAGCCCAAAAATCAGGTTGGCGCGCGCCACCAGTTGCATATCCTGCACGATATTCTTGTAGCGCTCGCCCTGGGTCAGTTCTTGTACCCGCCAGTCGGCAAAGGGATGAGTAGCCGCCGAAGCCAGCCGCAACCCATTTTCCTGTGCTAGACGGATCATGTGGCGTCGCAGCGTCTTCAGTTCTTCCCGTGCCTCACGGATGTTCTTGCATACCGAAGTTCCGACCTCCACCACCGATTGGTGCATCTCGGTCTTGACCCTTTCCTGCAGGATCAATTTGCCCTTTTCGATGATCTCGGCGTGAATGTGCGATCGCAGATCCCGAGTAACGGGATCGACAGTCTGGTACTCCTCTTCGATTCCAAGCGTGAATGTAGGCTTCATCGTGGTATCCAGGGCTGACGGGCGGGAAGTTGACCCGCCAAAATGTCTTATGAGTATAGCAAGTGAGGGAACGAAAACCGAGTAGAAATACGGCCAGCGTAGGGACAGGCGACCCCTTCCGTGCAGTGTTGCGCGATACCGCCCAGTTCCGCTACTTCGGCCCGTTCAAGAATGCGGCCCAGCGCAACTCTTCCACCGGATTCTTCCCGCTAAGCGCTTTTCTTACAGCCATCTCCGCCACTGCATCGACGATCCAGTCAAAATTCTGCTGCCCCACCGACGTGATTTCCGCATCCGGAGCCGGGTTCATGAAGTCAATCGCATACGGCACGCCACCCTCCACCGCAAACTCTACCGTGTTCAGGTCGTAGCCAAGAGCGCGGCACAACGCCAGCGCGTCCTTCTCGATGCGTGTCTTCAATGCCGCTCCGGGCTGCGGATTTCCCTTCACATAGCGCTCGTGGTGCGGGGCTTTGGGATCGTATTTCATAATGTGCACTTTCTCTTGTCCCACCACGTAGCAGCGGTAATAATCCTCAAACTCCACCCCATGCTGCAGCGTCATGCAGAGGTCGCCGGTCTGGTTGTAGAACTGAAAGAACTCCTCGGGGGAATGCACTTTGTAAACATGTTTCCAGCCGCCGCCGGCATAAGGCTTCAAGAACGCCGGGAACCCCACGTAGGCAAACAGTTCTTCCCAATTCAACGGATACATCAGATTGCGCATTGATTTGTCCGTCGTATCCGGCGGATGCGTATGGTGCGGCAAAATCACGGTCGGAGGGATCGCCACACCCATTTTGTGGGCCAACGCGTAGTTGAAGAACTTGTCGTCAGCCGTCCACCAGAATGGATTGTTGATCACAATCGTCCCTTGTAGCGACACATTTTTCAGGTAAGCGCGATAGAACGGAATATCCTGCGAAATGCGGTCGATGATGACGTCGTATTTCTTCGGCTCATCCATGCGGATGCCGCCAATTTTCACAAACTCGGCGGAAACGCCAGCGACCTTCATCGAGTTGATCTTGTCGACCAGAGCCGGGGGGAAAGTGTTTTCCATTCCAAAAAGAATTGCGATTTTCTTAGCGCTCATAATGGACTCCTTGACAAACCCTATTCTCTATTGGACGTTCACGCACTGGCCCCAACCGCACAGTCTCGCCGTGCGACCACGCGCACGGACAGCGAAGGACGACCGGCGTACCTAAAAATACTTCCATGCCATGCGCTGCCACAGTGGCCAATCATGCCTGCTGTTGTCGTTGTAAATATCCAACCAGTGTGGAATCCCCTTGCCATGCAAAATCGCCGACATCTTCACGTTCGCATCCAGGCACATATCCCAATCCGACGATCCCAGCACGATTCTCATCTGCCGGATGCGGCTCAGGAACCAATCGTCGCCCATATTCGACAGGTAGTCGGGCGGATTATTGAAATAAACATTGTCGTCGTAGTAACCATCGAGGAAGCTCTTAATATCGAACGAGCCACTCATGGGAACGCACGCCGAAACCAGATCCGGATGCCGCATGGAAAAATTCAGCGCATGATAGCCGCCAAAACTGCAGCCCGTGACTGCGATCTGCGGCGCCCAGTTCTTCCACTTTAAGTAAGGGAGGAATTCGTTGAGCACGTAGCGTTCGTACTGCACATGCCGCCAGATGCGCCATCCCGGATGTGCGCCCTTGTTGTACCAGCTTTCGCCATCGACGCCGTCGACGCAGAAGACCTGGATCGCGCCCGCTTCCAATTTCCCGCTCAGGGCGCGAATCATGCCCGAGTCTTCATACTCAAAGAAGCGCCCCATGGAAGTAGGGAAGACCAGGATCGGCTGGCCGGCATGACCATAGACCAGCGATTCCATGTCGCGGCCCAATTCGTGGCTATATTGCTTGTTATATTCGCGGTTCATGTGCGCGAGGATTGTAACCGATTGACCCGCCCTCGGCATCTCCGCTTAGCAAATTATTCGTAACGGGGTCGGTAGGCCCGGGCGAAACGTCAAAAAGCCGAGCATTCCCACTCGACCTCGTCTTCTGCTATAGTCAGCGCCTGCTCTTGCTGTGGGTTCAATCCAGGATAAGGAGAATCAGTATGGGAATTTTGTCGTGGGTCGTACTGGGGTTGGTGGCTGGGTTCATCGGTAGCAAAATCGTAAACAAGTCGGGAGAAGGGTTCTTCCTCGACATCGTCCTCGGTGTCGTGGGTGCCGTGGTCGGCGGTTACGTGTTTAGCCTTTTTGGCGCTCAAGGCGTCACCGGCCTCAACATTTACAGCCTGATCGTGGCCGTCATCGGCGCGATCGTGGTTCTTTTTGCTTATCATGCCATCAAGAAGGCCGTCTGAGCGGCCGGGCATGGACGGGCCTTCCGTTCGTCTATGCCCGCTTTCTACTGCCCCGCGGGCCGCGACCGCTATCGTTCGCTCGGTGCTGGGCGCGGATTGATGCCAAGATTCTTAAGTTTCGATTGCAGTGTTGTTCGTTTCAAGCCCAGCCGCATCGCCGCTCCTTTTGGGCCGCCAATCTGGCCTTGGCTCGCCTGCAGAGCCCGCAGAATGTGCTCGCGTTCCGCCTGCCGCAGATTTTGATCCTCGTGCTTCCTTTCGCTAATCGGATTTAACTCCCCAATAGGAGCCACCAGCACCGATCCATGGGTCAGAATCACGGAACGCTCCACAAAATTTTCCAGTTCGCGAATGTTTCCCGGCCACTCCCACGCCCGCAGAGCCTCCATGGCTTTGGCTGGAATGCTGGTGATGGATTTTCTCATCCGCTGGGCGAACTTCTGCACAAAGTGTTCCACCAGCAAGGGAATATCCTCCCGCCGCTCTCTCAGCGGCGGCATGCGGATCGGAAACACGTTCAGGCGGTAATACAAGTCCCGGCGGAATTCGTTCTCGTTGACACTCTCCGCCAGATCGCGGTTGGTGGCCGCAATCAAACGAAAGTCAACTTTGAACGTCTGCGTGCCCCCCAGTCGCTCGAACTCCTGATCCTGCAGGACCCGCAATAGTTTGGGTTGCATCGCCAGAGAAATTTCCCCAACCTCGTCGAGGAACAGCGTACCTTTGTCCGCCAGTTCGAGCCGTCCAAGTTTCTTGCTCACCGCCCCGGTGAACGCTCCCTTCTCATTTCCGAATAACTCGCTTTCCAGCAGCCCCGACGGTATCGCCGCGCAGTTCATCTTGATGAAGCTCTTGTCGGCGCGCTGGCTCAGGCGGTGGACGGCGCGCGCCACCAGTTCTTTTCCTGTCCCCGTTTCGCCCAGCAGCAGCACGGTGGCATCGCTCGCCGCGACTTTCGCGACATTCTCCATCACGGACTGCAAGGCCTTGCTCCTGCCGATCACTTCGCCGAAACCCATTTCCGTGTTGATTTCCTGCTCGAGATAAAGCTTTTCTTCTGTGAGTCTTTTCTTCGCTTCCCGTAACGCTTCGCTCGTGTTCCGGAGTTCGGTGACGTCCATGCTGGCTCCCGTCAGTCCAACCACGGTGCCCGCCGCGTCGAACACCGGTTCGATCATGGTGTCGAAGCAGTGTTTCACGCCATTATCGGAGACCCGTACTTCCTGGTGGATTCCGACTCCGCTCTCCAGCACCCCCCGCCGGATTTCTGCGATGGCGTTTCCCTCCTCCGGCCCCCAGAATTCGCCTAAATCTTTCCCCAGCATGTCACTCACCGGACGGGAAAGGGTCGGGTTATAGACCCAGGTGTAGCGCAAATCCAGGTCTTGGCTGAAAACCGTAATGGGAGAATTCTTCAGCGCCACGCGGAAGCGCTCTTCGCTGAGTCGTAAGGCGTCTTGCGCCCGCTTCTGCGCGCTGATGTCCTCACTAAAGATAACGATGCCGCCGATATGGCCGCTATGGTCATGCCATGGCCGCACCTCCCACTTTAACCACTGCACTGACCCGTCGACCCGGTCAAAGCGGTCGCTCTCCTCCTGCACGACCTCGCCCGCCAGTCCGCGACGATGAACTTCCTTCCATCGCTCAGGAAGATCGCTAAATACCTCGTAGTGCGAGACCGCGCGCAGATCCCCTTCACCTAAGCCATAATCGGTCCGCCACCGGCGGCTTGCGTGGAGGTAGCGCATTTCGCGGTCAAACATCGCCAAGGCCGCTGGGGCGTGATCGACGAACAAACGAAACCGCTCCTCGCTTGCCTTCAGCGCACCCTCTGCCCTTAACCGCTCCGTGACGTCGTGCGCGATTCCGCGCACAATCGGGGCTGGCACGCCTGCGGTCCGCAGCGTGTTGTGGTATTCCCAGAGTCGCTCCTCTCCCGACCGTGTGAGCACCGAGAGCAGTCCGGAAGCCGTGCCCTTGTCTTCGATCTCGTGCAGGTAAGCCTCAAACTGATTGTGGAATTGTGGATCGATAAAGTCCCGCATGGGGGTCTGCAGCATTTCCTCTACGCTGTAGCCAAGCAGGCGCGCCGGAAGAGAGTTGACGGATTGGAACCGGCCCTCAAGGTCGTGAATGTACAACAAGTCCTGACTGTGTTCGACTAAACCGCGACACCAATCTTCGTTCTCTTCCGGAACCTGCCGGATCGGGTCCCTTGCGACTGGCGCTTTATCCGGATCGTGTCTTCGTTGTCCCCAGGGGTCGGTTGCCATAGCTCACCTGTAAGGGATCCGGTTGGATTCGTAACGTGCAGTTGGATAGTTCCAACGGCCGCTCTTCTTGGGGCGCCTTCACCAACCGTTCCATAAGTTTGTCGTGCTACCGAGCGAACATCAGTTTTGTCCAGCTCAAGTCCTGGACTAACCCTGCAGCATAGCATGGCCACGGGTCCTTGACTGTACGGTACCGCACACCATGGTCTGGATTCGGCGGACTAACCGGATACGACATCAGAAGCCGCAGGTCTTGTTCACCCGAGAAGGCGATCATCGCCGCAGTCGTCTTCAACCTCCACCAGCTTTTCTAGTTCAGGATAGTGCTTCACGAGGGTTTCCGGGGCGCGAACCTTGCGCCCTTCCAAGAGATGACGTAATTCCAAAGCATTGACCGCGGCCTTGGCTTGATAATGATTGTTCGCGATCACGAAGGTAGACTCGGCTTTCTTTGCGACGGCCTCGACTTTCTCTTTCCATTTCTCCAACTCGGCAGGCTTATAGAGGTAGTTATAGCGATCGTCGCGATTCTCGCCCTCGAGTCCGGTTTCGAACCAATGCAGGTAATTGCGTCCGTGCAGGCGTATGTATCCGACGCTCGAAGTAACATGCTCGGTGGGCGCGAGCGATCGTCCGATCAGCGGCTGATCGATGTTACAGAAACCTACGTTGTGACGCAGGAATTCAGCGATCGTTTCCGGGTTATCCCAGCTTTCGTGCCGCACTTCGACCACGCGCGGATACTCGATGAACTGCCGCAGCAACAGTTCCAGATATTCGCGGTTTAGAGCGGTGTTCTTGAACGAGACAGGGAACTGGATGAGCAACGCGCCCAGTGTTCCTTCCGCGGCCAGCGAGTCCAGTCCCTCGCGGGCAAGGCGTTCGTCCTGGTCATTGGGACGGATGCTGGCGGCCGAAGTCGGTTCCATCACGGCCAGCGGGGAATGGGTAAAGGATCGGTGCAGCTTGGCGGTGAAAACAAAATTCGGGTTGACGGCTGCAGCCTTTCGCGACCAGAGACGGCCGAGTTCAGGACGGATGTGTCCGTAGAACGATGTGTTGATCTCGATGACGTCGAAAAATTGTGCCAGAAATTCCACGGGATGGAGTTTCTTGCGCGTGACTTCCGGCGGGTAAAGAATGCCGTCCCAGTCTTTGTAAGACCAACCGGCAGTTCCAATTCGGATTCGAGAAGCCGGTTCCATAGGTGGGCTAGATGCCTGCAGGTTAGCATATAGCCGGTGTGGCGCGGGCGCGCTCGCCCGCACGTGCCGCGAGCGAGATGAGTGCTGGCCTCGATGCCCGTGCTGCGAATGTTGAAAGGAGGTCAGTACAGCAGAATTGCGACCCAGTACATGCCGGTCGGATAAGCCGCGTTGCGCGCATAACAGGAGCCCACGGCAAACTGATGAATTCGCGGGTCCTGCAAGATCCGCAAAGCGCCCTGCGGCAGCACTTCCGGACGGCTCTGCGTGTAGGCGATGACCTTGCGGTTGTCGTAGGCGGCCGCCAGCAGCCGCGCGTTCGGCCGATCCTCTTGTGCCAGCGTGCAGGCCGCGTCGTTGAGCTTCGGCGGCATAAGTTGAACAAGCTCATGAAGGCCCGCCTGCTGGCGTGTCTCAGTAACGGCGCGAATCACCAGCGTCTGGCTCTGCTGCGCCGTGTACGACGGTAGCTCGTGGGCAAAATCCTGTACAACATAGAGACGGCCATCGCTCCAGATGGCTGCGATACCCGCGATATTGAAATCACGATCGAGCAGGTTCTTGCGGTGCGGTGTGGATTGCATCAATACTTCGTTTGCCCCTTGCGTGCAAGCCGCATTGGCGATGTTCTCGCCGGCACGATCGATCTTCAGCGCGCTTTCCGGCACAATCACCAGCGCAATTCGCTCCAGCAAAGCGGGTTCACCTGGGAACTGGTGCTCGAGACGTTTGTTGGCAACCATCCGCCTTCCATGCGCCAGCGCTGCTTTGCTCAGGCTTGCCTCCATCTGCAGTGGAGGTAGGCCGGCGAGTTCACGGTTCTTGTTGGCCGTTTTTAGAAGCTCGAACTCGGCGGCGGAATCCTCATCGGAGGATGCGCTCGCCGCCGAGTTTGATTGGGGGGTGGGCTGCTCGCTGTGAACGTCCCGGTGAACGCCATTGCTTGCGCCGGTGCCTGTGGGATTTGTTTCTGCCTTGCACATCCCCAGACTCACCACCCACAACGCGAATGCAACGACGAGGCCCCGGATCATAAATACTCGGCTAGCGGTGCGGCGCGGGGATCGCCGGTAAAGTTCCGCTTTCCATCTCTCACGCTACCTTCTAGAATTCATCTCAGCTACTTACCATGGAGACCATTCTGCTGGTTACCGTTCTCGCCGGAACCCTTGCCCTGCTTGGGGTTTCAGCTGTTCTGCTGCGTCGTGTTGGAGCCGCCGCGCAAGTGGATGTAAAGGCGGAAGTTGCGGCACAGCTCGAAAGGTTCAATACAAACATTGGCCAGAAGATCAGTCTCAGCACTGCCGATATGGCCACTCGTCTTGAGCAGACTAAAGGGGATCTCCGCCAGCAGGTCACAGACCGCATCCAGCAAGGCTTTTCAGAGATTCGCAGTGCCGTTGAGCAGCAACTCGCCGCCGGTCGCGACGAGCAAAACCGTAGCCTGAGCGACGGCCGCACCGAGATGGCCGGTTCTCTTCTGCTCACTACCCAGCAACTGAAGAGCGAATTTCAAAGCCTGAATCAGCAGACCGCGCAAAGCCTCGATTCGATTCGTGATCGTGTGGATTCCAAACTCATGGCCATCACCGAGCAAGTACAGGTGAAACTCGATCAGAACATCAAGGAAGGATTCGCGCAGTTTGAAAAAGTTCAGCAACATCTGAAGGCCGCCGAAGAACAGCTTCGGGAAGTGGGGGCCTTGGGCCACTCGATCAACGATCTGAATAACCTGCTCAAATTACCCCACCTGCGCGGCCAATTCGGCGAAGCCAGTCTCGAGCGGCTTCTGGCAGACTTCCTGCCCGCTCACATGTTCGCCCTGCAGGCATCAGTCGGCGAAGGCGGCGGTCGCGCCGATGCCGTCATCTACTTCCCCGACCGCAAGTTGCCCATCGACGCCAAATTTCCACGCGAGCAAGTCATCGCTTTATTTGAAAGTAACGACAAAGCCGAGATCGACGCGGCGCGCATCGCCCTGGTCCGCGTAATGAAAGCGGAAGCCAAGCGCATTCAGCAATATATTCAGCCGGAAAATGGCACGACCGAAATCGCGCTCATGTATCTGCCAAGCGAAACCTTGTATATGGAAGTCATCCGCAATCGCGAACTGGGAGACTGGATGAACGAGCAGCACGTCTTTCCCGTTTCGCCCAACACGCTCCTCATGACGCTGCACACGATTTCCCTTGTGCACAAATGGTACGAAGTTGCGACCCGCTTCGAGAAGAGCCGGGCCGAATTGGCAAAGGCGCAAAAATCGTTCGACTTCTTCCAGAATCAATTTGAAAATGTCGGCAAGAGTCTCAACAAAGCGCAGGAGGCCTTCGAAACCGCGCAGCGGCACCTGAAGAATTATCGCGGGAAAGTCACCGCTCTCAGCGGCCAGGAACAATTAGAACTGGAAACCTCGGCGCCACTTGAAAAACCGCTGCCGCTGCTGGATAAAGCGAGCGTATAGTCAATTTCTTTAAGCAGCCTTTCCAGAACGTGCGCTCAGGCGATTTCGCGTTTAGCCGCGGACTGTGTTTTCGCCGCTGCGGAGGTTAGGTGCTCCGCGCCTTTCACTTCCCAGATTCCGTCAAATTTCACAAAATACGGTTCCACCGAAATGCCTGGGAAGTTGGCGGTAAGAAGTTCTCCCGCGCGCAGCAACTCGCCGCGATGGTGGGTTGCTTCTACTTCGCGGTCGCCTTTGAAGTGAGCCAGGCCGCCATACGTCGCGCAATCGGAGTGGCTCATGACAATCACTCGCTTGGTCTGATGCAGCCGGATCGACATGCGAACCTGCTCCAGAATGAAATCCTGCTCAAAGTCGTTGCGCGGCGAGGCCAGAGTTTTGGCTCCTCCCGCCACCACGATCATGTCGGCGCGCTCTACGCCCTGCTTCTTGAGAAACTTTCTCACAACGTTGCCGATGCGGTGATCGAAGCAGCACAACACCGCGGCATCCGCTACGTAGGGGGCATCGGGTGAGTCGAAATGGAAGATCTTGCGCATTAGAGTAGCCTCACAGGGCGAGAGTGTGACGTCTGTCTTATGAGTCAACGGAAAACTTGTTCCTCGATTTGTGCTGCCAGGGTCTGCTGAACAAACCACAGAAGGAATCGTTCATCTCCTACAAAAAACCAACGCCCAATCCGCGGCAGCAAGAATCCCCACAGCACTAGCGCAGGCGGGACTATCAAACCGATCCGGTTGTCGCCGCTCGTATGGTGGCTTCCCGTGAAGTAATCGAGAACGGACAGAACGAAAATCGGCCCACCGAGCAGCACGACTCCCGCCAACCAAAAACGCATGAAGGTCCTTACCCAACGAGATACGTCGAAGTGTGCCTCAATCCGACTACCGCTTGCTTCTGTCTGAATTTCACCATAAAAATTTGGGGCGAAGTCGTTATGCCAGTATCTCCTTCTCTGCAAGCGGAACGTGGTCCCAGTTACTTCCCCCAGCACGGGAAGTGAACCTCGGTACCCAGACAGTGAAAACAGCGTTCTATGCTCCTCGTCAATCGAGCGGCGGAGCGCATCGGCAACTGCGCTTGGCGTGACCGCGGAACGAAAGATCAAAGAGATTTTCCTTTCGGGCCTGTAAGGCCCCTTAATTCCAACCTGCCAGGCCTTTACTTGATGAAATAACCCGACACCCTCCACTTTCCATCCTTGTCGAGCATCGGAGTAACGGTTTCCACTGCCGATTGTTTGTGCTCGAAACTGGTCTCATACTGAACCACCACATAATCGCCGTCGGGCGCGCCCGGCAGTTCTTTCTTGTAAGTGGCGCCCTTGACCTTGCGTGATAGCATTTTGCCCAACGGATCGCGCGTTGCCACCAGAGCGCTTTGCCACTGCTCCTTGGTAGCATGGGCCTTGAAAAGCTGCGAGGCCTCCTGCCAGCTGTCCGCATATTTACCTGAGTCTACCAACGCCAGCCACGTGTCCGCAGATTGCTGCGCGAGTTGCTCGGGTTTTTGTTGAGCTGGAGCTGTCGCGCATAGTCCCAAGAGCAAAACGAACAGACATGACCCGGAAATGATTCTCGATGGAATTTGTTTGGACCTGATGGTCATAGAGTTCTCCTTACCCAGCTAGATTAATCTGTTCCCGGACGGAGCGGCAGTGGCTCAGTGGCCACGCTTCGCTCGGCGGGACTGACGAACGCATCCCCTGCGCGACTCTCTACGCGCCGCGCTTCGTCTTCAGCTCCGTCAACAACTGCTCGATGCGATCTTCTTTCTCCAAAGCCGCCAGGCGGTTTTCCACGTCGTCCGCCAGTATCTGTGCCTTGGCCCCGCCAATTGCTTCTTCGCGTGCGACTTTTTTCTTCATCCGATCGAAAGTAGCGGACTTGCTGTTCGCGTCCATGCCAGACTGCGCATCCGTCGCCTTCGATGCCGCCCGCGCCCGCCGGTGTTGCGCGATGAGCAAATCAGCTTTGGCGTTGGCTTCGGCCAGTTTCTGATCGAGATTGCGCAGCGCCGATTTCAGATTCTCGACCTGCGCCTTCTGATCCTCCAACTGCTGCGCAAAATTCGCGCTCAAGTCGCGATAGCTCTCCACGCGGAGCAACGCCGCCCGCGCCAAATCATCCTGCTTCTTGTCGACGGCCAACTCGGCTTTGCGCATCCACTCCGTAATTTTATCGTCGTTTTCAAGTTTCTTCTTTTCCAGCAGGTGCTGGTCCGCGATCGCAATCGCAACCTGCGTCTTCACCTGCAAGAGCTGGTTATTCATGTCGAGGATGACCTGCTTGATCATCTTTTCGGGCTCCTCCGCTTTGTCGATCAAATCGTTCAGGTTCGCCCGCACTAAAGTTGAAACGCGTTCCAGCAAAGCCATAAAACACCTCGTGTTATTCCTAGTCGTTTGTAGTTAGTCGTTCTTTCGATTAGTGCACGTGCCGCCCGCCAACGAAATCGCGATGTAGGCTCCAATCCCGATTGCGACCCAGACGCCCATGTGGCCGGTAGCGGCCCCGATAGCCGCGCCCATGGCTGCTCCCAGGGCGACGGACAAGGCTAATGATCTTGCGTGATGAACTTCTTCCTGCACGGAAACCTCCTCGAATCGTGCTTCTCCGCGATCCAGTGAAAATTCTCTAGTGGAGCCGCTTTGGGGGAATCCCACCCTTGCGCAAAAAGCGCGCAAGGATGGGGCACCCAGTTCCCATTGCTATTTCGCGCCGGCTCCGGGATCTTGCGGCTTCGGCGATTTGTCTCCGATCTGTCTCACCTTTCCCAACAACTCTGCCAGCGGCATGCCACTCAGCGACTCAAACAGAGCCGGCACCTGCGCCGCCATTTTCGTGATGTCGCCCGTGATCTTGTTCATGCCTGCCGTATCTCCGTTGCCAGTGGAGACGATCGTGATCTTATCCACGTTCGCTAGCGGAGCTGCCAGCGCCTTCACAATCTCCGGCAAGCCGCTGATCAACTTGTCGACGACCGCGGCCTGGTTGTACTCCTGATAAGCCTCGGCCTTCACATTCATCGCCTTCGCCTCGGCTTCCCCTTTCTTGAAGATAATTTCCGCCTCGGCCTCGCCCTGCGCTCGAATCGCCGATGCGTGTCCTTCCGCTTCCGCGATCAATCGCTGCTTCTCGGCCGCCGCCAGGGTTTCGATCCGTTGACGCTCAATTTCCGCGCCTTTCAACACGGTCGCGATCAACTCTTTCTCGCGGCGCGCGATTTCCGCGTCTTGCACTTTGACCTGTCCCTCTTTCTCGACTTGCTGCACACGCACGCTTTCGGTGATCACCTGTTGCTGCATCACGTTCGACTGGATGTCATACGACTTGTCCGCCTGCGCTTGTTGCTTCTTCGTGACTTCGAGGTACTGCGCTTTCTTGACCTCTAAGTCGCGCTGTGACTCCGCCTGCTTGGCCTGCGAAAGCGTCTCCGCCAGCACCCGTTCCTGATCGGCCTGCGCTTTCGCGACCGCCGCTTCGCGAGTCGCAATGGCGCGCTTGATTGCCGTATCGCGCTCGGCTTCTGCCGTCGCGACGTCGGCGTCACGTTTGATGCGGGCAACATCCGGCTTGCCCATGTTGGTGATGTATTCGTTCTTGTCGCGCACTTCTTTGATCGTGAACGAAATTACTTCGAGTCCCATCTTGTTCATATCGTCGGCGCAGGTGGCGCGCATGCGATCGCCCACCATTTCCGGCTGCTTCACGATTTCTTCCACCGTAAGCTGTCCGATGATGCCGCGCAGATGCCCTTCCATCACCAGCCGGATCAGTCCTTCGCGCTCCTGATCGCTCTTGGTCAGGAACTGCTCCGCTGCCGTCAGAATCGATTCCTTGTCGGACTTCACCTTGATCTGCGCCACCGCTTCCACCGTCACGGCAACGCCTTGCTTTGTGTAAAGATCCTGCTGCGGAGCCACGTCGAACGACATCAATTCGAGCGACAGGTCTTTGCAATTTTCGACCATCGGAAAGATGACCGTGCCGTGTCCCTGCACCACGCGAGTCCCGCGAAAACCGTAAACAATCAGCGCTTCATGCGGTCCCGCTTTGCGGTATAAGCGCGCCAGCATGCTCATCAGGAACAAGGTCGCCAATACGACCAGCCCCGCGATGACCCAGATTTCAATCGCTATGCCAAACATATCGCCTCCTCCAAAAATCGTTTCCTGCTACCGGCCAGGTTAGCCACGGGTCAAAACGCCCGTCATCTGATCTAGGTCACGAACGATCCTCTGCGGATCGCTGTGGCCGAGATAGGTGTCCCCATTCGTCGACCGAATATGCACAACATTGTTGCACCACACAAAAGCGCGCGTTCTTCCCACGCCTCGAATGCCATACCCTCGAATCAGACTCCACTTCTCAATCGAATAATTCACAATCGATTGCCTGGGAATCGACCGCAGCCGGAACCCTAGCATTCGCACCTCAACTCCATGCTTTAAAAAGCGGTACTGGAATCCGCTCCACGCAACGGCGCCTACTCCTAGCGCAACTACTCCTGCGAGTACCGCCGCCCAGACCACTGCGCTCGTCCGCGTCCGCGCCAGCGATAACGAGATTGCTGGCCCAATCAGCGCGATCATGATTCCAAAAATCCAGACACCGCCGGAGTGTGTCTCCTCCGCCAGCACTTCGCCCTGATCTGTATCCGTCATATGCAACCTTCAGCTCTGCCGCGATTCTTCTTCGCCATTCATCTCTTCCCACAGCCGCACGTAGGCGATGCCTTTGTCGTAGCGCGTGACCATGATTTCCGCGCCTTTCTCAATCGCCGCCCCGTTTTCGCTGCGTGCTCCGCACGTGCGGCGCGTGCCCGCCTGCGAATAAATGATTTCGCCGGTGCCATTCACGCGGATCGGCATGGAAGTCCTTCCCAACACCCCCACCATCTCGTAGTCGGCGGAGTCCATGTTCTCCTCGTGCGAAATCAGCACCCGCGTCAGAAAAAGAAAAACGACTCCCGCGCCAAACAAGCCCGCTCCCAGCGAGATCATTAGTCCAAGCGCGAACCATACGCTCGAAAAACGCGTGACCAGGAATCCCGTTCCTCCGAACCACGCCAGGAACGCGGTGAACGTCACGAAGTTGAATGGCGACATCGGCGCCTCGCGACCGCCATGCGCAGCCGAGCCATCCCCGCCATGCCCCGCAGGCGCGTGTCCGGAGCCCATGTGCCCGCCCCCGGCATGCCCGGCACCATGCGGAAAGTGCGGCAGGTGCAGATGCCAGCGCATTCCGCCCGCGATAAACGACACCGCGCTGAGCAGAAAACCAACCGCGAAACAGATCAAATAAAAATCGGCCCAGGTCATAAGCCTCGCCTCCTCGGCGCGGAGCCCCCGCCGTCCGCAATCTCCGGTTGCAGCGCTTCGAACAGGCGGTCCGCCAGCCCGGGCGTGTTCAGAATCTCGCCGAGCAGAAGCAGGCAGCGCCGCGTGTCTTTGTCGCGCGCCACTTTGATCAGCGCCTCGCTCACCTGCGGGTCGCCCGCGAATCGCTCCGATCCTTGCAGTAGCCACACGTCCAACTGCCCTTCCGTAGTGCGCAAATCGCTGACCAGTTCCGTGTGGTAGCCCTCGGGATCGTCGACCAGAAAGCCCGGATGCACCTTGAAGAAACGCGCCAGCAAAGTCCGCGACGACTGCGTCATGTGCGGACGCTTGCCGCGTTCAATCTGCGACAGGTACGACTGGCTGATCTTCTTGCCCGTCTCCGCTTGAATCCCCTTCATCAACTCCTGCTGGGTCAGCGGACGATTCAAGCCGCGTAGCGAACCCTCAACCTCGCGGAGGTACCGGATTTTTTCGCCCAGTGTCATATGCCAAATCGAAATAATAATATCGCAATATGGAATATTGTCAAGCACGCGATTTTCCTTGGCTGCAATGGTTTAGGGGTGCTTTCGAATCGTGTGTGCGCCGGACTGGGTTCCAAGTGCGGCGCCAAAGAAACAGCCTCCGCCGCAGCGGAGGCTGTTTCTAAGAAGAGCGCGACAGCCTACTGCACGTAGAGGCTGACCGTCGTGCTGTGCGAAGCTCCTGTTCCCGCGGAGCCGCTGATTGTAATGGTGTAATACCCCGCCGCCGTGCCTGTATTGGTGGGCGTGGTGTTCGCGGTGGAACTGCAAGCCACCTGCAACACGACGATACCGGCGATCAAACCCAGCAGGGTTCCCATCAGCCAGCGCCTGCGCTTACGACCGGCGCCGATACCCAGTCCAATCAGGCTCAGGCCTCCGATCGGTAGCCACGCCGCGTAGAACGTGCCACGGCGCAACAGGCTGCCGCTGTTGATCGGCCGGGCCACCGTGGGAATCGTCAGCGTCGTGGTTCCGTTCGCGCTTCCCGAAAGCACAACTGTCGTGGGATTAAAGGTTGGGGTGCTTGCGGTCACCATCGAAGGCGATGTGGTCTGGCTGGGCGTGATGGTGGCGCTATAGCCGAGAGAAGGGAGTGTCGGACCAAAGGTGACCTGAATGGTGGCGATGTCGCCGGCCGTGATGGTGGGCGTCGAGTTGGTTGCCGACACTGCAAAATCGACGACATCGGCTTGTTGCGTGAAAGACCCTGATTGTTGCAGTTGACCGCCGTTCGCGCCCGCGACGCCCGAGACGGTAACCTTCTGCAGGTTGGCGGAAATTGCCGGAGTCACGTCGACTTCAACGCTCGCTGTCGATCCCGCTGTTAGCGTCGCTATGTTGCAAGGGATTTGCGTTCCTTGCGCGGCGCTGCAGTTTCCCGTATTGCTGGTGACTTTGGCCGTGGGAGTTGACGCCAGCCCCGTGGCGGGCAGCACATTCGCATAAAATACAACGTCAAAAGCGTTGTCCGGCCCAGTATTCGTAATATTGAAAGTGAACGCGACCTGCGTTCCCGACGGTACCGGACTGGGCGATGGACTGCCGCTGGCGGCCGTGATGACGAGTTTGCTCGCCGCGCCAAACTTGCTTACGAAGGCATCCTGTGTTCCATTCAATGTCGTTTGGAAGGGCGGCGTAGTCCCCAGAGGGAAGTTCCCCGATTGCGTCGAGCCGGCCACATAAGTCGAGTAGAAGCTGTCGAGCGCGATTCCATTGCCGAGATCCAATCCGCTGCCGCCCAGATAGCTGACGTAATCACCCATGGGATTTGCCACCGTACCGCCCGTGGTGCTCGAAATCAGCGCGACGAATGCGTCGCCGCTACCGCCAGGCGTAGGTTGCGGCGCGTCGGCGGTGATCGGCAGATCTGTGGACAAAGTCGTCCCGGCCACGTGCACGACCTGGTTGGGATCTACCTGGATGGAATTGCCATAGTCAGCGCCAGACCCGCCCAGATAAGTGAAGTAGGTCAGCGGATTCGGTGTGTTGCTGCCCGATACCTCGTTGCCAACCTTGACAACGTAGGCATCGCTCGCCCCGCCGCCATAGCCGGTTTGAAATGGTGCGGTGCAGTTGCAAACCCAGTCGCCGGTCGAGTTCGAAGACGTCGTGCCGGTGATGTAGGCGTTGCCGGAGCTGTCCACGGCGATGCCGTTGCCGTAATCGTTGCCGCTCCCGCCCAGGTAGGTTGAATAGATAGGACTCGACTGCGGCGCCGTGGGGTTGATCTTCACCACGAATGCGTCCGTATTGGTCGGGTTTGTGATCGGACAAGGGGAGACCGTGATGCTCGATTGGTCCAGGCAGGATTGCTGCGCATTATAAAGAGGAAACGCCGGAGCATTCGTCCCAGCCACCGGAAGCATGTTCGTCGTGCCCGTGAAGTACATGTTCGGAGCATTGTTCGGAGGCGGGTCCACTGCAATTCCTCCGCCCAAGTTCAACGACGGATCATCGGTGCCCGATGCAAAATTTCCGCCGCCAAAGTAGGTTGAGTACGCGATACTCGCGTTGGCGGAGGCCGTCGTGGTGATCATCGTGGCGAAGAATTGAGTATTGCCCGGAGAATTCGACTGCAGCTGAAAGCCGTTGGGGTTCGCCGGAAAGTTGTCGCCCGAAGGGTTTGTGGAAGTCGTGGTGCCGGTGACATACGCATTCTGCGCGGTCGTGTTGTCGATGGCCAAACCCGTTACCGTGTCCGCGCCATTGCCCGCTAGATAGGTGGAATAGGCGAGCGCATAAACCTGGCTGGCAGGGCTGGTGGGGAAGGCGATCTTGCTGACGAACCCGTGGGTGCCGCTCTGCGGCGCTTGCTGGAATGCGTTGGTCGTAGTCGGAAAGTCGGGCGAATTCGTCGTCCCGGCAACATAGATGCTGAAGTTAGGATCGACTGCGACTCCTGCCAGGCTGTCCGTTCCCGATCCGCCTAGATAAGTCGCATAAACGAGTTGCTGCGCCGGCGGCACCGTCGGATTGATCACGGCAATAAAGATGTTCTGCGCCCCTTGCAGCGTCGACTGGATCGTGCCCGGAAAAGTCGTCAAAAAATACGAGGATGTCGTCGAACCCGCGACATAAATCAAGCCAGAAGGATCAATCGCCACTTGTACACAACCCAGGGCCTCTACTGTCGAGCAACCCTCCGTGGCGCTGCCGCCAATATACGTCGAATAGCTCAACGTGGGATCGATCACCAGTTCTCGGCTATGGTCGTAATCTCCAACCGTAAATCCAATCTTGTTGTCCGCGAGCTGGCGAAAGCTGCCCGTGACCGCTCGTTCCGCATCTTTGGACGCCGCCCCCGGCTGGTAAACGCGGGGCGCGTGAAAGCGAACATCTCCAGCGCCCGTCGAAAGAATCAGGTCGCCCGAATTACCCGCGTCGATGCGTGCGGCGGCGCCCGTGAAACTCAAAGCAATCTGATTCGGGTCCGCTCCCGGAGCGACGCGGAAATCATATTCCAGCTGTCCTTGATTGCCGTAGTAAACCAGATCGACGCCCGGATAGACCGCCTGATACTCAACGCGGCCGTACTGCGGAATATTCTGCCGCCACTTCGATGCATCGCTGCCGATAAAGTAATTGCTCTTGCCCGGCAAAGGCGAAGCGCCCGAAACGCGAGCAGAAGAGTTCGCTCCCTCCAGTCGCATCCGAATTAACGAACTGGAAACACGCTGCGGGAGCGTTGAACGGCGCGAGCCACTTCCCGACGCCTGAGCGCCAGTCGCCGAATGCTGCAGTTCCAGCACGGCTTCGTCGGACGTCAGAAACAACCCATAGCCCGAGCCTCTCGCCAAAAATTTGACCGCACCGGCGGTCTGACCCTGATTCGGCTCAAAGAATAGTGGCAGAGACACAGACTTCGCAGGCACCGGACGATGAACGCCAGGCATGGCATTGCCCGCTCTCGAAGCCTGCACGCCCGTCGAAAAATAGAACGCAGCGCCAGCTAGGGCGAGCATGCCCACCGCCGCAAAAGCCGCCTTCATCCCATTTCCCGCCCTCACCGATTCCTTCGCTGCTGAATCTCTCACCGAACCTCCAACCGACACAGGGTAATTCCGATTCACGAAAGCTCCTCCAGTTTCCCAATTTCGAGAGGTGAGAACAAAGAAGACACAATATCGCTCTCGATCAACGCCCACGAGAAGCGGATGCGTACCTGTCACCAGAATACTGGGATTAAACCAAACAAATACTTTTACATTCGACAGATACGCTGTCAAGCCGAGCGGACGCTCCGCGCCTCTTTGTGAGAGGCCGAAACAGGTGGAAATGGTTGCAAAGAAAACGCTCTCTGGGCTTAACGTGCGTGGATAATCCTATTCCCGAAGCGGCGATCAAACATAGCCCAGCGCTTCAGCCCTGGGAAAAGCGGGAGTAATGACATCAGTCCCTGAGGGACGACCTTGATTTTCACTTTAGCCCAGCCTCTTTCATCTCCCGCTTCAGCCGCGAGTAGCGCCGCACAATCGTCGCCAGATAAGTGATATGAATCACCCAGGTCACAGCGTAGGCCGCAAAAAGATAAGGATTCCCTCTCATCGCCCACTTCCGCGGTGATCGAGCAACGATCGCATGGCATGAGCCTCGTCCACAGCGCGCTTCAATTTTTCCAGCCGGTACCGCGACCAGCAAACCAGAAACGCAAAGCACGAAAACGCCAGCCAGTTGATTAGCAAAGCGTGCAGCATCCGCGGATCAATCGATCCTCCTCCGCCCATCACCGGCTGCGGATGCTGAGTGCGGAAAAACCAGATCGAAAAATAAACGAACGGCACGCACAACGCTCCCAGCACCGCCAGCGCCGCCGCCAGCAAAGGCGTCTCTCCGCTGGAGGAAAACCGCCGCAAAAAAAGATAGCTCACATAAATCAGCCAAAGCACCAGCGTCGACGTCAGCCGCATGTCCCACGTCCACCAGATGCCCCACACCGGACGCGCCCAGATCGGCCCCGTAATCAGAACCACCGTGCAGAAAACCACGCCCACTTCCGCCGTGACCAGCGCCACAATGTCGGCCCCAGGCCGCCGCTTGATCAGATACGCGATCGAAGCTCCAAAATTGATAAAGAAGAGAAGGAACGCCGTCCACGCCGAAGGCACGTGATAATAAAAAATCCGCTGCACGTCGCCCATCGTACGTTCCATGGGCGCAACCACCAGCGCCTGGTAGAGCGCATAGCACAGCAGAATCGCCGTGAGCACTCCGAAGATGGGGAAGGCTCGTTTCATTGAGTCCGTAGCATTTACCTCTGCAATCTAACCTCTGACTTCTGCAATGCTTTCATTCTGCATTCAAAACTGTTTCAAACAACAGCAGGCAGACTGTAGTAAACACCAGATCGTACGTCCCAAGCAACACGGTCCAAAAGCGCGCCCCTTCGCCACTGAGGATCGAAGTCGTCGCCTGTACCATCGCTAGCAGCGCCGGAATCGAAATCGGAAACAGCAACAGCGGCAGCATGATCTCGCGGCTGCGCGTCCGCAGCGACATCGCGGCAAAGAAGGTTCCGTTCACCACCAGAGCCCACGTCCCAAACGCCGCCACCAGCGCCAGTTGCCACACCGGACCCAGCGATCGCAACCGGTAAAACACAATAAACAACGGAGTCATCAACGCTTCCAGCACGCTGACAAAAATAAAATTCCCCACTGCCTTGGCTACAAACAACGAATTCGCCGGAGCCGGCGACACCCGATACGCGTCCAGCACCTGATTGCGAATCTCTCGCGCCCACGTCTGGTTCAGCGCCACCACCGCCGCAAATAGAAACGCGACCCAAACCAGCCCGCCCGCAATCTGCCGCGACTCCTCTGCGCTCGGGTCGAATGAAAAACTGAACACCACCACCACCAGCAGCGAAAAAAACAGCATGGAGTTGATCGCGTCCTTCGATCTCCACTCCAGCCGCAGATCTTTGAGCAGCGTGACGCGGGTGATGCCGGAGGGCGCGCTCATCGTGTGTCCTCTAGCCGTTTCAAATCCCGCGTGCGCGCTACAATTTGTCCGTATTCCATCCAGACAAACTCATCCGCCGCGCCCTCCAGCAGCGCAGCCTGGTGCGTAACAATAAAAATCGTAGTACCTCGATCGCGAATCCCCGCCAGCAGCCGAACCATCTCGGTTGCCGAATGAAGGTCCACATTCGAGAAGGGTTCGTCCAGCAACAGAATCCGCGGATCGTTTAGCAGCGCCCGCGCCAACGACATCCGCTGCCGCATCCCCTGCGAATATTGCCCCACCGGACGCCCCAGTTCCGGATCAAGCCCCACCGCCCGTATGACCTCCGCACATCGCTCCCGGTCGGCGATCCCATACAGCCGCGCAAAGTAGATGAGGTTCTCCATCCCGCTCATCTCGTCATAGAGAAGCGAAGGATGCGCCATGTACCCTACTTGAGAGCAGATGTCGTGAAATTTTCCCTGACCGGACGCGTGCGCTCCAGCCCGTGAAGGCCAGCAAGCTCCTAGCATCGTCACCTGCCCGCTGGAAGGCTGGTTGAGTCCCGCCAAAGTGCGCAGCAGGGTCGTCTTTCCCGCGCCGTTATCGCCAAGAATGGCGTAGAGTTTCCCGCCGGCGAATTCCGCAGTGACGCCGCGCAGTGCGGCAAAACGCCCAAATTGCTTGATCAGGTTAGTGACCGCGATGACGGGGCCGGGCGTGGTTTCAGTCAATGGAGTTTTCAAAGAGTACCGAGGGTGGGGACACCACAATCTTCCAAAACTGAGGGAAGAAAAATCACAAGGGGTGCCCCATCCTTGCGCGTTCTCCGCTCACGGATGGGATACCACGAAAATCTGCAGTGTGGAATTTTCCCGCGGAGGTCTGCACTCAAACATCGCGGACTTTCATTCGCCATCGCCCGCTAATTCCCCATCCCGCCAGCGCCCCGATTCTCCGACATGCTCTTGCCCGCATCCCCCGCTCCCGGCTGACCAGGCTGCGGAGCATATTTCGATGCGCACTTCGCCTGCAATTGCTTCGCATGGAAAACGCCATCATGCCCAAAGCTGCCATCGGCCAGTGCCTGCGAGTCGTCCTTAAAAGTATCCGGAGGAGCTTCCGTCCCCGTATAAGAAACCGGCAAAGTCAAATCGTTTTCCTTCAACATGAACTCAACGCGCGTTCCCGAGCGCTTGATCGACCCCGGAACCACATTGCCCGCCACCCGCAGCCGCTTCGAGTAGGCGTCGTTGCCCATGCCATTCAACTCTTTGATTGTGACGTAATAGCTCTTGCTGTCCTGGACGCCCGTGTACGCAAGATAGCCAAGCGACAGCACGATCAACACTGTCACCGAACCGAATTTCAAATATTTGCTGGTTTCACCTGACATAATTACCCCACGCTGTTAAAAACTCTACGCGTTGAGTGCGGCCCGGTCAAGACGCGCTACTCAACCCTGGTGCTTCAGCTCGATTTGTCGATAAGGATATGCCATCCTGCGAAGCGAGGGACCTATTTTTTGCGGGCAGCCATACTAAAATGGATTCCGCTCCTGTCAATCCCCCCTTCCGCCGGTTTTCGTCGTAAAGCGATGACCAGTCTCGGAAAATAAAGTCAGGAACGATGTCCAATTCACCTGCTCGAAACTGTTATAATAAATACAGGCAGCAACATTTCCCCGTCCCCCTATTGGCCCCCATTTGCCCTTGTTTCGGTGCACAGGAAAGCCCCGAGCCTTGGGCCATCGTGGTGAATCAAGAGGACGAAGCAAGTCATTATTTTTCAATACTTTAGATTTAAGTCCTTAAAATTGAAGACTTTGGCGGTAGGTTTTTCGTAATCTCATGATTCCATTGGGTTGGATCTCTCGATTTTTCCACCTAAGTCGTTATTGTTGAATACTTTACAAGTATGTTATTTATTTTGAATACTTTACGAAAAATAGGGGGGAGGGGGGACCTTTTCATGGGGTCGTCTCCCGCATGCTCGCAGCATAAGTCTTCCTGTCATCCTGAGCGAAGCGAAGGACCTATGGATTCGGTTTGCGCCACCAAATATCCCGCTTCGTCTGGAAATTGCGTCCAACTTTATTCACGAATTTCCGTGACCCCAAACTAGGAACTCGCAACCGGCAATTGGCCAACTAATCTTATGATTCATCCCTGGCACGACGTAACTCCCGGCATCGGACTCCCGCAGGAGTTCAACACGGTCATCGAGATCCCCTTCGGCTCCAGCGTGAAGTATGAACTCGACAAGACCAGCGGCCTGATTAAACTCGACCGCATCCTTTACTCAGCGGTCTACTATCCCGCGAACTACGGTTTCATCCCGCAAACCCTTGCCGAAGACGATGACCCGATCGATGTCCTCGTACTCTGTCAGGAAACCGTCGTGCCGCTCACCATCATCCACGCCCGCGCCATCGGCCTGATGACCATGATCGACGGCGGCAAGAAGGATCACAAGATTATCGCCATCGCCACCGAAGATCCCGAATTCAACGCCTACCGCGAGGCCGCCGAAATGCCGCCGCACCGGTTGATCATGCTGCGCCGCTTTTTTCAGGACTACAAACAACTGGAAGGCAAGTCGGTGGAAGTTGACGAGATTCAGCCCGCGACCCAGGCCTACCCGATCATCGAAGACGCTCTGCACCGCTACAGCGAACAACGCCGCAAAGGCTTCGCCGGGGGCAAAAGTTAATGGCGGACGGGGCGAAATTGCCCCGCTGGGGCAAGCCAAAGCCTTGAAATACAAGGACTAACTAAACAATGAAATAAAGTCCATAAACTTACTTGACATTATTCGGGAGCCGTTCTATATTCAGATTCGTAATAGTGACCGTTCCCTCCTGGCCCGTATCGCCCTTCGCCTGGCGTACGGGCCCCATTTTTTGTTCTGAGGAGAGGCTTGGTGGCAGCGCGCAGCATTAGCCCTGTATCGCTTGGGATCCGATCATTCCTTCTACGAAGGGATGATCAGTTGCCTTCTTTTTCTTTTTCCCGCTCGTAGGGTTTTTGCATGTAGCGGCGGCACTCGTCAAGCGCGCCCTGCGTGTTGTCGTTGGTCTGGATTGCTTGCCGGTATTCGTTGACCGCGCGGTCGCGCTGTCCGGTGACGTCGAAAATCTTGCCTAGTTGCAAATGGCTCCAAACCTCGGTCCAGCGCGGTTCTCCATCGCCATTCAAGGCTTCGCGGTAAGCGTTGGCGGATGCCTGGTAGTTCTTCTGCAGAAAGAACACTTCAGCAATCCGGTAGTGAGCGAGGGAGCTATTCTTGTTCACCTCGAGCGCCTTATTGAATTCGCTCAAAGCTCCCGCCAGATCGCCTTGCTGCGTCAACCCCAGTCCGCGCAAGATTGACGAACGCATCTTGATATCTTTGGAGTTCGTCAGCACGCGCTCTTCAGGATCGATCGCAATCCGTCGCGGCCGTCCAAAAGTTTCCACCGAGAACGGAGAATCGGTGCCCACGACTTCAATCCGTTTTTCCTCCGTTCGTCCATCGGTATCGATGCGCAACTCGACTGGCATACGAAACAGATCGAGGTCCTGCGAGATGGCGCCGACAATCCTGAAGCCCTTGTTATTGCCCAGCCGGTAAATCGTGTATTTCGCTTTGAACTCGGGAGCGCTGGTGGAATCCATCCACTGCGAGTAGAACCAGGTCAATTTCTGCCCAAACACCTTTTCGCTCAATTCGCGAAAATCATCGGTCGAAGCCGACTTGCCCGCATACTTCGAGGCGAAGTCTCGCATGATCTTCAGATAGTCCCTCTCGCCGACCACCCAGCGCAGCATGTGCAAAATCATCGCGCCCTTATCGGTCACCAGCGACTGGAATTCAGGAGAAAAATAATCCAGCTTTTCGGCGCTCGAAAGCGGCACGCTGTCATAGGCAAGCGCACCGACTGACATGTCCTTGACCATCTCCTCCAGACCGCCTGCGCCCACTGCGCTCTCCACGTAGCGAGCTTCGGAGTAGCGCGCGAAGCCGTCGCTGATCCACCAATCGTTCTTCGATGCCGGACTCACCGACACTCCCCACCACTGGTGCGCAATCGTATTCGCCAACAGCCGGTAATTCACCTTCTCCGTGATGGCGCGGGTCGACAGAGCCGCGATCTCGGGCGCATAAGCGGAAGGCACGGTGTCATCGGGAATCTCAACGATCTTCAGACGCGTCGAAGGCGCGGCTCCATACTGCGTGATGAAGTAAGTAAGGGCTTTGACCGCGGTCGATGCATACTCCGCACCCAGTTCCTGTTTGTTGGGCTTCAGAAACACGCGCACGTCCAAGCCTGCATCATCGCTCTTGTATTCCTTGAAAGTACCCGCAATGATCGTGCCTGGAAAACTGGGCTTGTCCCACGTGAAGGTGAAGGTCTTCGAGTTGGCCAAATCGACTGCCGGTTTCTTCGCTGCCGCTGCCGCGGCGGCCGGTTCCTTCCCGCTGCCGATCACTAACATGTGCGAGGGAACCGTAACGCTAATCGTCGAAGTGAAGCGGTTAACCCCGTATCCGGCCACCGGAAACCACAGTCCCGAATAGAGCAGGTAGCTTGTGTCGGGGCCAACGTAGGCGAGCTTCAATCCTTGCACGGGGCTGTCGTCGGAGCTTTCCAGCGTGCCCTCGTATTCGAAGGTAAAAGTTGTGCTCGCATTTTTTGCAACGCCCGTGTTCAAGGAGAAGCGCACCGTCGAATCCTGCGTGTTGCGCTCGGGAGTCAGCGGCTTGTTGCTAGCGTCGGTGAGCTTGGTGATGCGAAGGGCATTGTTCAACTGGAACGTGGCCACATTGATGTCTTCGAGCGCCGTAATTTTGACGGTCGCGCGTGCCGTGAGCTTGTGACTTTCCGGCAGGAGTTCGACATCGATCTTGTAGTCGTCGGCGCGTAGGCGGGTTCTTTCGGCCGCCAATGCCGGCCGAATCGCAGTGAGGCCAAGCAATAAGCTAAGAAAGAATGCGGCCGGTAAACCGAGCGCTCGGGGCGCCGGTCGAGAGTGGCAAAGCTTCAAGTAGAGTCTCCTGGCAGGGCTACAGATTCTAAGATGTTGATTTTCCCGCAAAAGATGCTGTGCCGACAAGGGTAAGCAAAATTTAGAGGTAAAAACATCTTCGCTTTCCGGACGATTGGAAGCTTCCACCGCACCGCCGTGAACGATAATTCGCCACCAACGGTTACGACGGAGGAATCTGAACCGTCGCCAGGTACAAAGCCCCACTCGCACTGAAAGGGGAACCCTCGACAGTCGTCAGGCTGCCGTTCGCGCCAATGCTAAACCCCAGGATCGTACCCGACCCGGGAAGAGTCACATATAGAAAATTAGTCGCGGTCGTGATCATGTTGCCGGGAGTGTCTCCGAGAACGAAGGGAGAACCGGGGACTGGCGTGAGCCCTCCGTCGCTGGCGATGCTATAGCCCGAGATGGAGCCGTCGGAGAAGTTTGTCGCGTAAAGAAAATTCTGGTTCGTGCTCAAGGCAAGAAACACCGGCGAAGTGCCAGAGTTAAAAGGAGAACCGGGAACCGCCGTGAGCGCCCCAGTCGTCGGGTCGACCGAGAATCCGGCGATTTCGTTGAGTGTGTTCAAGGCAACGAACACGAACGGGCCCAAGGTTGGACTCTGATCGAACACAATGCCGTCTGGGCCAGCGTGGCGGCCGGTCGTGAACGTTCCTGGGATTGTGGTCAGAACGCCGGTTTCTGAGTTCACCGTGAAGGCCGAGATCGAACCTTGCTTGTCTTCAAGGTTCGTGGCGTAGAGAAAATAGTTGATGGGCGTCGTGTTCGACTGCCCGATCGCAGCTTGTCCGCCGAGGCCGCCGGAGAATGGGGATCCGATGACCGGCGTCAACGCGCCGTTCGCGGCGATCGTGAAACTCGAAATGCCGTTATTGCTGGAAGCATAGAGATCTGTGCCGGCAACCAGTCCCAGAAGGTCATTGGGCGGGGTGCTTCCAAAGGAAAACGGCGAGCCTGCAACATCGGTCAGCGCTCCGGTCGTTTGGTTGATGGAAAAAGCATCGACCAATCCGTTGACCGTGTCAGAAACGTAGAGAAACTGATTTTGTGCTGCCGTAATTCCGGAACTCATCGGGCCAGGTATCGTCGTGGGCGTTCCCAGCGTCCCGGTGCTGCGATCGATGGTGAAGGCAAGAATCTCTCCGCCGTTGCTGCCGCTAGTCGCGTAGAGAAACGCCGGACCCGGAACCACAGGACAAGGATCCCCTATACCGCCGCAGGTGATAACCTGGCCGCTCCCACTGCTGCATCCGGCCATCAGGATGGATAGGGCAATCAAAAGGAGAACTACGAAACAACCCCGGAGCATTTTATTTGACATGATTAGCTAAAGTGGCCCCCCGCGACCGATTACAAGTCGCGTTATCATAACAGCGAGTAAACGTCCGACTTCCCTCTAACGATGCGAACCAGCGTGCACATTTGGCGGCCTGCGGCCACTCGAAAAATTCGAGGCGCCTGCCACTTTCCCGGATCGACTCAAATTGAGCACTCTCTCAGAGTCGGCTGTGGGCGCGGGATTTAAGATATCAGAGATTCTGCGAACGCAGTATTCCAAGGATAATCTCTGCCGCCGTCTCCGAAGGATGTTCTCCGGCTCCGACGCTGCTTGGATGTTTCAGTTTGGTCTTAACTGCCGTCAAGTCGTCGATCATCCGGGTCCTGGAAATGCCGTCGGGGATGATCTTTTTGAGTTCTGCAACGATGTTTTCGGCCGTGAACTTGCTTTGGACAAGTTCAGGCACGATTTCCGACCCGGCAATCAGGTTGACCATGGCAAAAAAAGGAACCTTGACGCGCGGTTTGCCCAGAAGATAAGTGAGCGGAGACACGCGATACACCATGACAAACGGAGTGCCCATGATCGCGGCTTCCACGGTCGCCGTGCCGCTGGCCACGATTCCGGCTCGGGAATGAAACAAGGCAGGCAAAGCCTCGGGAACCAGGTGAATCTTTTCCCGTAGCGATGCGCTTCGCTTTGGCGCGGTTGATGTCGCGATTAGTTGCGAAAAAAAAGAAGAGTCAAGCGTACGCGCGACCGGCAGGAGGAATTCATACTCAGCGCGCAGCTGAAGGTTTTCCTGACCGTCTTCGGTGAGAAGATGCGCCGCCTCAAGAATCGTTGGCAGATTCATGCCCACTTCTTTTCGTCGGCTGCCGGGCATCAACGTGATCCAGGTCTTCGCGGCGTCGAGCTGGTTTTGGGACGCATAGGCCTCGCGAGTGACGGTTGGAGGAGGCAAATCGGCCAGCGGATGCCCGACAAACGTGGCGTCTACGCCTCGATCGCGATAGAACTTGTCTTCGAACGGGAAAATTACCAGCGCCTTATCGACATACTTGCGCAGAAGTTTGACGCGTCCCTGCCGCCAGGCCCAGAACTGTGGACAGACATAGTAGACGACGGGAATCCCGCGCCGTCGCATCTGACGCGCCACACGCCAGTTGAAAGCCGGAGCATCGATTACAACCGCAAGCGCGGGCCGATTGTCATCGGCCGCGCGAACCAGCTTTTTATAGAGCCCGAGAATCTTCGGCAGATGGCTGAGGATCTCCGTGATGCCGACGACAGCGAGATCCTTAGCGTCGACAACGATGTCGCAACCGGCAGCCCGCATGCGCTCGCCGCCAGCGCCGAAAAAATCAAGCGGGAGTGCTTGTGTGCTGGCGGAGCTTTGCCCCGTCGGAACGGGACAGAATCCCGTCACCACAGGAACAGATAAGGCCACCCGCCGCTGCAGCGCTTCGATCAGTTGCGCGCCATACATTTCACCCGAGGCTTCACCGGCCGAAATCAGGATTCGCACGCTGCAATTGTAAGCGAGCATCGTCAAAACCATGGTCGAAACGTGGCTGTTCGAGCATTGCGGGAAAGCGTTTGACATCGCACAGCGTGAGTGCTAACTTTCAGCCGATCCTCTTCCCATTCACGAATAGTTCGTAGTTCGGGTGCGGTCGTCGACGCGGCTGAGTCCGAAAAATTTGGGAGTTCCTAGAATGAAGCGCAGATATTTTGCCGCAATTCTCGTGTTGTTGGTAATTCTCCTTTCATCCGCCTGCGACTCCGGACGACTCACTCAGTTTTCAACGCTGGCCACGGCCGGATCCTTGTATGTACAGAACCTTCACAAGGTCATTCAAGAGGCTGGTTCGGCAATGATCGCAAGCGACTCCGCCGTGCTCGTAGCCGCCGGCAAGATTGCCGGAAAAGATGTCGTATCGAGCCACAAGGATCAATACACGAATAACATCCAGACCAACGACGCCGAGCTTCAGCAATACCTGGCCACCTTGCAGATTATCGACGCGCATGCGACCCTGCTCGGCTCCTACTTCGATGCACTGGCGAAACTCGCAAATAGCAAAGCAGACGCAAAAACATCCGCAGCGGCCGGCGTGCTCGACTCGCTCTCGGCAGTCAATCCCAAGGTGGAGAACGCGACATTGAAGGCGGCAAACTCCAGCACGTCGGTAAAGCAGTTTGTGCCTTCGGGGAACCCATTGGTCGTTGCGCACTTTGAGGTCAAGGCGATTGACGAGCAACTAAAAAAAGATGCGCCGACTATCGACCAGGCGCTCGCGCTGCAGGAAGCGGCGGTGACGGCGATCGTGACCCAGATGAAGGATTCTTTGGCGGTTTCGTTGCAGGGCCGGGAACTGTCGGATGTCATTAGTCCGTATCTCGAGAACGTCGACAAATTGCCGTCCGACTGGAGCGCGAATCGAGAAGCATTTCTGCGCGCCAAGGTTGCGATCGACAGCGTCGACAGCGCGCGAGCAGCCATCGCCCAGCTGCACAAAGACTTTCGGCGAATCGTCGAAGACCGGAACGCTACCATCGACTTCACGACCTTGCTGAATGACATTAACAAGATGTCCGGGTATGAAAGCGCGCTGCAGTCAACCGCCAAGCCCAAATAACGACCCAAAAACCTCGGTGTTTCAGTACAGGTGTAAACAGGAGAACACGCCTTGAATCCCTCCGATATCTATTCGCTGCTCCTAGCCACATTGACGAATGCGCGCGCGCAAATGCTGACGCCGGCTTACCAGGCTTCTGCGGAACTGGCGGATGCTGGAACGCGTTTGAAGGCGAGTCAAACCCTGATCGGAGTGGAGCAGGCCATCGTGTCCCTCTCCAATGCGAGCCTCAGCAGTATCGCAGCCGCATTGCAGGCCAACGGTCCGGCCCTGACAACAGCGACAACGGATCTAACCAGTGCTCTGAAAAGCGTCACCCAAGTGCTCAGCATCATTGATGACGCCACTACTTTGCTGAAAATCGTGGCGAAGATCGTGCCGCTGATATAGCTCTCTTCGGGCGACCGGCGCTCACGAATGCTCGGTGTGTCCGCCTAATTGTCGGCGCTGACTACAGGTTGCGTAGCGTCAGGGGCGCTAGCCGGAAGTTCCTGATCTTTGTATTGCAGCTGATACAGCTTGTAATAAATTCCGCGCTGGGCGAGCAATTGCTGATGCGATCCCATCTCCCGCACCTGCCCTTTGTGCATCACGATGATTTTGTCGGCGCGCTGGATGGTGGAGAGCCGGTGCGCGATGATCAAGGCTGTCCGCCCCTCCACCATGCGGTTGAGGGCGTCGCGAACGCGGAACTCGGTCTCCGTATCCACGCTGGAAGTGGCCTCGTCGAGAATCAGAATCTTCGGATTGTGAGCCAGTGCGCGAGCGAAACTGATCAATTGCTTCTGCCCCGTCGAAAGGGTCGATCCGCGTTCCCGCACTTCTTCCTTAAATCCTCCCGGCAGGGTTCGAATGAACTCGGCGAGATTGACGTCCTCGGCCGCCTGTTCCACGTCTGCATCCTGAATGCGCGCCGTTCCCAGCCGAATGTTGCCACCAACCGTGCCACTGAAAAGAAACGGATCCTGCAGGACGACTCCGAAACGGTTGCGCAAGTCGTCGAGATTCATCTCCTTGATATCGACGCCGTCGATTCGAATCGCTCCGCGTTGGACGTCGTAGAAGCGCATAAGCAGGGAGATGAGCGTAGTCTTACCCGCGCCCGTGTGTCCGACAACGGCGATGGTCTCGCCGGGTTCCAGTACAAAGTTCACGTCGCGCAAAACCCAGTCGGGCTCGGCGGAGTGAGCCGATCCGGGGCCGAGCTCCGTCGCCGCGCGTTTTTCTGCAACCGAGTTGTAGGCAAACCAAACATGATCAAATTCAATTCGTCCCGGTCCATGTGTTTTTCTTGTCACGGCCGGCGAGGTCACTTCGATCTGCGTATCGAGCAGCTTAAACACGCGCTCTCCCGCCGCCATGGCCGACTGCAGGATGTTGTATTTTTCGCTTAAATCCTGGATGGGACGGAAGAATCGCTGCGCATACTGCATGAAAGCAACGAGCACACCCAGCGTCATTCCCGTCCGCACCACGTGCAAAGGGAAATGACCCGACTTCGCCAACCCGATGGCCAATCGAGAAACACTGACGTGCCGGATGATCTCATCTCCTCCGAACCAGATAATGCTCGCGACCGCGATGGAAGACAGAATCTCGACAACCGGATAGTAAATCGCGTAGGAGAGGATAGCGTCTTTATAGGCCTCCATATGCGAAGCGTTGATTTCGGAAAATTTGTTGAAGGCGCGCTTTTCGCGGTTGAACAGCTGCAGCACGAGCATTCCCGAGACCGCTTCCTGGAGGTATGAATTGATGCGTGCAATGGCGGTGCGGATGCGCCGGTAGGAGTCGCGCACTTTGTCGCGAAAAACTAGCGTGGCATAGACGATCAACGGAAGCACGGCATACGTGATCAACGCCAGCTTCCAGTTCGTATTCATCATGATGCCGATAATGCCTGCAAGCACGAACACGTCCTCAAAAATCGAGACCACACCCGCCGTAAACATTTCATTTAACGCATCGACGTCGGTTGTGACACGCGTTACGAGCCGGCCCACCGGGTTCTTGTCGAAGAACGCCACGTGCATGTGCTGTAAGTGCCGGAAGATCTGGCTGCGGAGATCAAACATCACCTTCTGTCCAGTCCACTGCATGAGATAGGTTTGGACGAATTCGAAGGCGAAAGTGAGGATGAGGATGACAACGTAGAGCCCGCCAATCTGGGCGATGCCGGTCAGCGGAGCGCTGCTCAACCGGTCGCCGATCCAGGAATGGGAAGAAGATTGCGGGTTCGGCGATTTCGCCAGATATTTATCGATGGCGATCATGGTGAGAAACGGCCCCAGCACGTCGAGCACTGACTTCACAATGATCGCCGCGAGCGCCACCACCACGTGCCACTTGTAGGGACGCAGGTAACGCAGCAATCGCCGCATGAGCCGGCCATCGTACGCTTTGCCTAAGACTTCTTCTTCCTGATTTGAGGCCATCGGTGTTGCGAGAGATCCACTGGACCGAAGATCTCGCCAGTAGAGATTATCCCAGAAAGATCAAGTCCCAGCAGATGACCGACGCCAACGATCAGATGGAAACCCTGGTTGATCGAATGCCTATCTACTGAGGCTTGGGGACGGGTTGCGTCCGAGCGACGGGGTTTGTGTCTTTCGACGGTGTACAGTCGTTATTGGCGCGGCAATTTGGGCATACAACCTTGGCGTTCTGATCGGCCATTTCATGGAGGAAGGCTGAAAAAGTATGACCACAGTGTTGACACAGGAGATCAATCGAGTCTTGGCTCATAGGTGTTCTGGTCGCAGCGCCGCGAGATTTACTTCCCGGCGGAGGACATCCAGATTTCTATTCTAAGCCGTTGGCGAGCCACCCGTGTCCCGTAGAATACGGTTCAGCGTGCCGCTGGGCCTCTACATCTCGGTTCCGTTCTGCCGGACCAAGTGCAGCTACTGCAATTTTGCCTCCGACGTGTTCTCGAAGTCGGCTTACCAGAATTACGTAGCTCGGGTGATCGACGATATCGCGCATGCACATCAGTTGGCGTCGGAGTTGGGTTGCGCGCTCGACGGGATCGTCGACTCGATCTACCTGGGCGGAGGCACTCCCTCCATTCTGGGGGACTCGGAGTTGCAGCGCATTTTCGAGGCGGTCCGCGAACATTTCGTAGTTACTCCGGATGCCGAGATCACGGTGGAATGCGCTCCGGGCACACTGGCACCACCTTTGATCGAAACCTTATTGCAATGTGGAGTGAACCGGGTGAGCCTGGGAGTGCAATCGTTCGTCGATGAGGAAGCGCAGTCCGTGGGGCGGTTGCACAAGCGGACTACAGTTGTCGATGATATCGCCAGGCTCCGCGACGCCGGCTTGGCGAACATGAGCATCGATCTGATTGCCGGATTGCCCCATCAGACGGCGGAAAGCTGGACCTTTTCCGTTTCGGAAGCGATTGCTGCAGGAGTTCCGCACGTGAGCGTTTATATGCTCGAAGTCGACGACGATTCGCGCCTCGGCAGAGAGTTAATCGCAGGAGGCGCTCGCTATCATGCGCACTTCGTCCCCGATGACGAAGCGACGGCGGATTTCTACGAGCAGGCGTGCGAGATGCTCAATGCAGCTGGAGTGTCGCAGTATGAAATTTCGAACTTCGCCCGCATCGAGACGAATGTGCGCTGTCTACCCTCCGCTGCGGAGGCGACATTCACCAACAACGAATCGCGCCACAACATGAAATATTGGACACGCCAGCCTTATTTGGGCTTTGGTGTCGATGCGCACTCGATGCTCGTTGCGGTTCGCTCTGACGTGGATCGTCCTGACGTTGGCCTTTCGCGGGCCGTTCGCTTCGCAACTCCGGAGTCACTCGACGCCTACCTGAATCGCGCGCCGCATACGGTGACGCCAGTCTCGGCGCAGGCAGCCATCGAAGAGAGCTTCTTCCTTGGATTGCGGCTGAACCGCGGCCTCGATCTCGAACGCTTGCGTAAAGAATTTGATCCGAAATTGCCCACAGGCGCAGTTGCTGTTTGGGAAACAGCCATCCAACAATGCCTGCACGACGGACTGATCGAACAGCAGGGCGAAACCCTGCGTCTTACGAGTCGCGGTCGCCTACTGTCGAATGAGGTGTTTGCCAGATTTCTTGTGGGCGAAGCCGAGGAAATAAAAGTGGGAACCGGTCACGTGAATCCACGTTAGTTCGCCGGTCGGTGCTGTTCGGCGTTTCCTATCCGGTTCCCACCGTGTCAAAAATCCTGGGCAGGCCGATTCCCATTCCTGCGGCAAAGATAGGCTGCTCCATTGCCAGCGCCTGTATTCCGGCATCTCCTGAAGAACTCATCCACACGATGCGAAACTGAGCTCGCGAGGCTCCATGCTGCACGTCCAGCACTTCTCCGGTCTGCATCTTCGAGCGTACGTTGACCAGAACCGCGCCGCCATTGCTGATGTTTCGCACCCGCGCAATCTCGGCGAAGGGGCAAGCCATACGGTCCACTCCCCAGATGCGAACGGGTAATTCCAGATTCAGCCTGCGCTCTTTGCGCCGATCCATGTACGCTCCGCACGTCGTGTGTACGATTCAATCGGATCATAGCTGCGAATCCCCGGAAGCGATATGTCACATCGGTTACAGACTGCGAGTTCCCGAAGTTACGTTGCAATGGCGGGAGGAATGATGACTTAGTTGAAATTTTTCATCGAGCACGATCCCGGTCCGTCAGGGTTGCCGCACGAACCGCAGGGGCTGGCTGGCATGGACGGTCGGGAGGTCGCTCCGTTCTTGGCGGAGACGGCGAACACGGAAAGTTGCGGCTCTAATTTCTTGCTCTGACACTTTGGGCACTCGGCTTTTTGGGTGCCGAAGACCAGGGCTTCAAACTCGTGCTGGCATTGCTTGCAGATGTACTCAAAGATGGGCATGATGAAACTCCACGAAGAAAACCAGTTCTATTTAAAATCAAACTGTGGCTACTCCGCAAATCGACACCGACACACGCCCTTTCACGCCGCGCCGCTGGTTACGGGGCGGCCACGTGCAAACGCTTGCCAGTTTCCTGATCCAGCGGCGTTTTGATCTGCCCAAGCCTGAAGAGCGGCTAATCGAGGTGGAACCTGGCGTTCAGGTGCTTTGCCAGTGCCACTGGCAAAAAGATCGAGCGCAGGCGCTAACTATCATCGTCGTGCATGGGCTTGAGGGGTCGAGCGAATCGCAGTATATGCTCGGCATCACCGAGAAGGCGCTGGCGGCGGGGATGAGCGTGATCCGCTACAACCAGCGTAACTGCGGCGGCATGGACGCGCTCGCGCCCGTGCTCTATCACTCGGGATTGTCGAACGATGTTGCGGTGGTGGCGCGCGAAGTCATTGAGCGCGACGGCGTTTCGCGCCTGGCGCTGGCTGGCTTCTCGATGGGCGGTAACATTGTGCTGAAGTTGGCGGGAGAGTGGGGCTCGCAGGCGCCGCCGCAGTTGCGAGCGGTCGCGGCCTGTTGTCCGGCGCTTGATTTGGCGACGTCGGCGGATGCTCTGCACGAACCGGCCAACAGAATCTACGAAGCCTATTTTCTTTGGGCGCTGCGCCGCCGCATGCTGCAGAAGGCGCGGCTATTTCCGGATGTGTTCGATACGAACCGCTTGCGCGGCATCCGGAGCTTGCGCGAGTTTGACGACAAGGTGACAGCCTATTACTGCGGTTTTACGGGCGTCGACGATTACTATGACCGTGCTTCAGCGACTCATGTGGTCGATCGCATCGCGGTGCCGACGCTGGTGCTATATGCATCGAACGACCCTTTCGTGCGCATTACGGCGGAAACGCGGCGGAAGCTTGCTGCTAACGCGAACATCAAGTTTGTCGAGACCGAGGATGGCGGCCACTGCGCTTTTGTGGGCGTCTGCGATGGCACCGAAGGCATGATCGACGACGGGTATTGGGCGGAGCGTGAAATTGTGAATTTCCTAAGTAGGTTTTGATGGATGCTGATTTCTCGATCGAACTGGGCCGGGAAGATCCGGTGCTGGATTTCCCGTGGAAGGATGAATCGGGGAAGGTCGCTTATCGTGACTTGAAGCGGCGTCCGGAGCAGTTGGCGTTGGTCGAAGAGGCGGAGCGGTTCCCTGAATTGGGAAACTTTCTGCTGCTGGTGAACTCGACGCGAAGCGTGCTGGAGACGGCCAAGTGCGACGTTTGGGAGACTGCAGAACTGAGCGCCGAAGAAACAATCTACGATTTGCCGCATAAATTTGCGAGTTACGTGGATGCGGTGTTTTGCGGACGTGAGGATCGTCTATCGTTTTCGCTTCACGAACAGTTTGTCCGAAAGGTAATTGAGTGGCTGCGGCAGGCGCCTGAGATGAGGTCGAGGGCGGAAGTGTGCGTCCGGCGCTGTTACTTCGAGGAAGCCGGAGAAGTCTGGGAAGGTTGTTACTTCACCGTATATGTCAGCGGCTACGGAGAGGACAGTGCCAGGGCGCAAGAGAACTGGGGGCTTGGGCTGAAAACGATGGGAAATGCAATCGCGGAATTGTCGGATAGTAGATTGGGATGGCAGTAAGGCGGACGGGCAAAGCGCCGTTACCCCATCAGCCCATCACCACACCAGCACCTTTTCCACAAGAGCTACACCTCGACTGGCTGCACTTTTCGGGTGTCCTTTTTCCAGTCGATAATCCGCTTCCAGTCGATTCGCGTGCGCAGCAGGGAGAGGATCAGCATGAAAAGGAAGATTTCAAGGAGCCCCCACGACGCGGCTGGGATGGTTTCAGACCGCTTGGGGAGCAGGGAGAAGCGTCCGTAGACGAATTCAATGTGCACCCAGTAAACGAGCAAGGATGTCTGGCCTAATTGAATGAGCGGGCTGAATCCCCAGGTCGCCAGGCCCCAGCGGCACCAGGCATAAGTCAAGAACGCGATTACTAACAGGAGGCCGATCCGCATCATGAGAAAGTTCGGACTCGTGTGCCAATAGTCATATGTTGAATAAAGATGGAAAGAAGAATGATCGAATTGGCGCGCCGCCAGGATCGACAAGACCCCTATGCCTGCAAACAGGGCAAGGGTTTGCGCAACTCGGTTGCGGGCATGGTCGCTGAAGAGAATGAATCCCGCGGCCAGGCCGGCAAAAGCGAAGGCGGCCCATGGGAATAGCGGAAATTGCCAGGATTGGGGAGCGCCCAGGTTGTGGCATCCGTCGATGTAGGACTCAAGCCACCAGGGAAGCCATGTCGGCCGCCAAGTGGTGTAGAGGGGCGGAGTAAGTAAGGCGATCAGGGCTGCGACGGCGAGAGCAACGGCTTCCAAGGCGAATCTGGAGCCGCGACGGTTCCCAGTGGCCATCGAGCTATCGCCGGCTTGCACGGTCGAAGGCGCGCTCCCGCCGAAGTGCAAGACCATGCCACAGGTGAGCGCCATCAGGATCATAGACAGGCCAATGATGTTTAAAACATCCACGCGGAGCAGATCGGACCACGGGGCCCATCCCCAGGCAATGAGAAATTCCTGCAGTCGAAAGAGAAGGCCGAAAGCGAAGATTTCCGCGCCACGACGGGCCATGGTGAGGGTGATTTGAGCGGTCGTCACATTCTTGCGAATTAACTTGTCGGTGACTAAGGCGAAAGAGACTCCGGCCAAAAAGAGAAAAAGTGGGGCAGGCAGGGTGCCCAGCAGTTGCGAGGTTTTAAGGAACGTCGAGTCGCGGGCGTCGCCGCCCAGCCACGCATCGTAGCAGTGCGTCTGGAACATGAGAACGCAGGCCAAGCCGCGCATCCAGTCGATCCAGGCAAAACGAGAGGCGGCGGGAGCGGCGACGGCTGTCGTACGTTGAGCGGGAGCTGTCTGCATGGCTTGGTTTCCTGCCCTATTTCATACCGTCCAGGATCGAACCGACGATACCGCCGACCACTCCTCCTTTTGTTGCTTCGCTCGAGGGCCTCGGCATGTATTCCATGAGCTTGTGCGCGAGTTTGGAGATGGGGAGGGTTTGGAGCCAAAGGCGGCCGGGACCGGTCAGGGAAGCGAGGAAGATACCGTCTCCGCCGAAGATCATGTTTTTGATTCCGGGGACGGTGGTGATTTGAAACGAGACGCTGGATTGGAAGGCACCGACGTGGCCGGGATGGACTCTAAGAGTTTCTCCGGGTTGGAGGCCTTTGATGACAAGTTCGCCCGAGAGTTCGAGCCAGGCGGTGCCCACTCCGCTGAGGTGCTGCAGAAGGAAGCCGTCGCCGCCGAAGATGCCGGCGCCGAGGGACTGTTGGAATCCAACGCTGATTTGAATTTGCGGCGTGGCGCAGAGAAAGCCATGACGGTGAATCATGTACTCGTGACCGGGACTGACTTCGACCGGGACGATGTGTCCGGGGAGCTTGGTGGCGAATGCCAATTCGCCGCGCACGCCTCCGGCGCGATATTCGGTCATAAAGAGGGTGCCGCCGCCGGCCACGCGTTTGATGACGCCGAAAAGTCCTCCACCTCCGCCGAGCTGCGTGTGCGTGGTCATTTGAATGGAACTCGTCATCCAGGAAAGTTCGCCAGCCTCAGAGATGACGGACTCGTTGGGTTCGAGAAGGAATTCAAGAACGGGCATGGTAGTGCCGGTGATGCGGCTTTGCATGGAGTCTCCCCGATGCTGCGATGGATTGGGATACGTAAAAGCGCTACTGTACCACGGATGATTGGGTGAATCCCACGCATGGCGGCGGATGAAGCCCCGGGGTTGGTTGAGCCGCAAACAGCGTGGCGTGCTAGCATTTTGCCAGGAAGGACTCCACCGTGAAGGGCAGATTTTGGACTCGCGCCGTTCTTGTGAATCTGCTGATCGCGGGCTGTCTTTCGCGACCCGCGATCGCCAAAGATGAGCCCAAATGGATCGAAGTGCACACCGCTCACTTCTCGGTGATCACCGATGGAGGAGACAAACGGGGGAGAGAAATTGCCTTGCGAATGGAGCAGATGCGCGCCGTCTTCGGCCAGTTGATTCTCAAAGATAAACTGAAAATGTCGGTGCCCATCACGGTCGTTGCGTTGAAGAATGACAAGCAGTATGGCTCGATTGCTCCTTCGAAGCAGAGTACGGCGGCCGGGTTCTATGTGCCCGGCGCGGACCGGATTTATGTCGTGCTGAATCTGTTTGAAGCCGATCCGTGGCGGTCGGTGGCGCATTCACTGGCGCATTATTTCTTGAACTACAACTATCCTCCGGTGCAAAGCTGGTTTGACGAAGGGCTGGCGGAATATTTCGGGTCGATTTATATCGGCAAAGAGGTGGAGTTGGGAGGCGATCCGGAACTGCAACCGGAGTGGCACGAGGACGCCTTCGATGACATGGCGGGGATGCGGCACGACGCAGCTGTGCCGCAGTCATTGACGCAGCTGGTGAGTTCTCCGGTGTGGCTGTCAATGACGGACTTGTTCACGATGAAGCATGATGAGTTAGGTACGCACGAGGGCACGCACCACACCCTTTACTATGCGCAAGCCTGGATGGTCATTCATTACCTTGTGAATAAGAATAAGCTGCCGCAGGCGGGAACCTACTTCGACCTGGCGCTGAATCAAAAGGTGCCGCTGGATAAGGCGGTGGTGCAGGCGTTCGATATGACGCCGGAGCAGATGGAAGCGGCGGTGAAGACCTACTTCAATTCGCTAAGCGGGCTGGGGATTGCCCTCGATCAGGCGAAGAAGCCCGTCGCAACCCCGGTGGATATTCAACAGCCGGATCATCGTGCGTTACCTTTTAATGCGGATGATATCGGGATGACGGTCACTTCGGTCAAGGAGGAGGAGGCGAGCGCGGTCATCGACGACGTGATGGCGCGGATTCCGGAGCACCGCGACCAGGCCTTGCATGATTTGCAGCGGCTGACGGCCGAACCGAAAGATAATGAAGCGGCGCGGCGTGCGCTGGCATGGGACGACATTCGCCAGAAGCGGTTTGATGCGGCCACCGACGAACTGGATAAGGCTACCGATTTAAATCCTCGGGATCCCTGGATTTGGTACTACCGTTCGGCGATGAAGTATCGCAAGGCGCAAGCGACGCGGCAAGAAATGCAGGGCTTGGCAAACATGATGCAGGATTTACGAGCGGTTACGGACTGGTATCCCGATTTGGCCGACGCTTATAACATGCTGGGCATCGCGCGGGTAGAGGGGGGAGGGGCGAACTCGGCGTTGGAAGCGCAGCGCATGGCGATCGCGCTGGCACCGCGGAATGTGGAGTATCAATTTAACCTCGGGCAGATTTATGTGGCCGGGAAGAAATGGGAATTAGCGCGAGAAGTGTTCACGAGGTTGAAGGAAGGAACGGATCGAGCTGCGGCGGCCGCTGCGAAACAGCAGTTGGCAGACCTCGACACGCTCCAGAAATATGGGGTGCGTCCACAGCAAGCGGGCGAGAGCGAGACTCCGGCGGGCGCGGCCAGCACGCCTGCAGCAGAAAAGAAAGCTCCCGTAGTGGCGGCAAATTCATCGCCCGATGAAGAGGAAGACAGCGATGCGCCACCGAAGCCGGCGCCCGTTAAGCCGGGGACGACTGGCCCCGTGCAATTTCTGAAGGGCAAGATCGTGAGCAGCGACTGCTCGAAGGCTCCGGAAGCGACGGTGACCATCTTGAGTGGCATGACGACTTATCAGATGCACGCTTCAGACTACAAATCGCTGATTGTGATCGGAGAGGACCAGTTTTCCTGCGAATGGAAGAACCGTCTGGTGTCGGTCAATTATCGGGCTGTGGGGAAAAGTGGCGGCGAAATCGTGTCGCTGGAGCTGCGGTAGGCTGTCGATCGTGATGGTTTTGATGTGGAGAGCCTCCTCACCACACAAGTCTGTGTTTGGAGCCCGCACTTCATTTCTTCCGGATGCTTGCGGCCCCGCGCGTGAAATTCCTATTTTTCACCAGCGTTGAGAGAACAATCGAAGTTGAGGTTGTGCCGAACGGGGTTAGTTTGTCGATGACCCGCTCCAAATGCTGTACCGACTCGACGGCAACTTTCAAGGTGAACGAATCGGCGCCCGTTCCGCGATGACATTCGAGGACTTCGGGCATATCGCGAACGGCTTTGGCGACGCGGGCAGAGACGTCCGCGGCGACGCTGATGCGGATGAAGGCGGCGATGGAAAGGCCGATTTTGGCGGGATCGACGTCAGCGCGAAATCCCGTAATGATGCCAGCGTCTTCCATCTTGCGGACGCGTTCTGCGACGGCCGGCAGGGTCAGGCCGACGCGGCGTCCGAGTTCCGCGAACGAAATTCGTCCATTCTGCTGCAGCTCTTCGAGAATGTGCCAGCCGGTCTTATCAAGCGCCGAAGTATCGAAAGCCATTACACCATTTTACTTTAGAAAGTACATAGAACAACCGCAACTACCTGATCTATTGTATTTACCAATTTCTGATTCCGCCCAACAATAGTTTCACCGGGAAGGGGTCAATTCAGATGACTTTTGCAAACATTCAATGGACTTGGATGAACGGAGAGTTCATGCCGTGGGCGGAGAGCACGGTGCCGCTCTCGACGCATGCACTGCACTACGGGACGGGAGTATTCGAAGGCATTCGAAGTTATAGCGTGAACGGACAGCCGGCGATTTTTCGCCTGGATGCGCACCTCGACCGCTTCTATCAATCTGCCGCCGTCTACGGGTTGCGCATTCCTTTCAGCCGTGAGCAATTGACGGAAGCAATCTGCGGATTAATCCGGCGCAACGGACTCACCGATTCCTATATCCGACCGATTGCATACATGGGGGCGGAAACCCTGGGCATTCGCGCACAGTGCTCAACGGAGACGGCGATCCTCGCATGGCCGCAGATGGTGCACGTCAGCGAACAGAGCCGGACGCGGGGAGCGAGGCTGACGGTTTCTCCGTATCGAAAATTCGATGCGCGGATGATGCCGACGACGGCCAAGGCGTGTGGCCAGTATCTAAATTCACGGCTGGCTACGATGGATGCCTCGCGGCGCGGCTACGATGAAGCGCTGTTGCTGAATATCGATGGCGATGTGGCGGAGGCGGCGGTCGCCAACGTTTTCACGGTGAAAGCAGGAACGCTGCGTACCAACGATGAAAAGTCGTCGATCCTCATGGGGATTACGCGCGACTCGATTTTGCAGTTAGCAGTGGCTCACGGATTCGACGTGGAAGTGGGCACCATAACAGTGGAAGACCTGAAGAGCGCCGACGAGGTCTTTCTGTGCGGCACCGCGTGCGAGATTCTACCGGTAGCCGAACTGGACGGCAGCCGGATTGGCACGAATTCGCCGGGTCCGGTGACGGCTCAGATGCGCGTCGCCTTCGACCGCGCGAAGACAGGGCAAGATCCCGAATGGGAGCACTGGTTGCATCGCGTCGCGCCCGCCGAATTTGCGGTTGAGATGGCGGCCTCCATTCGATGAATCGCGCTCGCGACGCCGGGTTGGAGAGATCGATAGAGCCAAGCTCCAACGGGCGATAAAACAAGCGATAGAATGTGCGTGTGGGGAGAACCGGATGGAAAATCCACTGAAGCTGAAACGCATTCATCACGTTGAATTCTGGGTAGGCAATGCGCGGCAGGCGGCTTACTTTTACCGCAAGGCATTTGGTTTTTCGCAAGTTGCTTACAGCGGACTGGAGACGGGCCAGCGCCAGCGCGCCTCGTATGCGATGAGTCAGGGGAAGGCAAACTTTGTGTTGACCACGCCGATGACGGCGGACGACGCAGCGGCGGAGCACATTCGAAAACATGGCGATGGCGTGCGCGATATCGCATTGGAGGTGGAGGATGCGGATGAGGCATTCGCCGAAGCGGTTCGACGCGGCGCGCTGCCGGCTGAGGAACCGCACGATTCAAAGGATGAACATGGCGTCATTCGGCGCGCCGCAGTGCATACGTATGGCGACACCATCCACTCGCTGATTTCCTATAAGAATTACGATGGACCGTTTCTGCCTGGCTACGCGGCAGCGCCGCTGGCGGGTGACGACTGCGGCATTCTGCGAATTGACCACATTGTAGGCAACGTGGAACTGGGCAAGATGCAGTTTTGGGCCGATTACTACACGCGCGTCTTCGGGTTCCATCGATACATTACGTTTGACGACAAGGATATTTCGACCGAATATAGCGCGTTGATGAGCATCGTGATGTCCGACGATTCGCATTCGGTGAAGTTTCCGATCAACGAGCCGGCCACGGCGCGCAACAAGAGCCAGATTCAGGAATACATCGAGGCCTATGGGGGCGCCGGGGCGCAGCACATCGCGCTGCAGTGCAAGGATGTGCTGCATACTGTGGCAAAGCTGCAGCGGAACGGGCTCGATTTTCTGCGGGTTCCGGATACCTATTATGATGTGCTGACATCGCGAGTGGGGCCAGTGGAGGAGTCGCTCGCAGAATTACACCGGCTCGGCATCCTTGTGGACCGCGATGAGGAAGGTTACTTGCTGCAGATTTTTTCCAAGCCCGTGGAGGATCGGCCTACCGTGTTTTTTGAAATCATTCAACGAAAAGGCAGCCGCGGATTTGGCAAGGGGAATTTTAAAGCGCTGTTTGAATCGATCGAGCTGGAGCAGGCGCGACGGGGGAATTTGTAGGCATGCCTAAGGCAAGAAAAACGGACGCGGGCGCTGGAAGGAAGTCGGGGAATCCGAAGTTGAATTATCGATATCAATCGGGATTTGGCAATGAGTTCGCGAGCGAGGCGGTCGAGGGCGTGTTGCCGCGCGGGCAGAATTCTCCGCAGAAAGTGGCGCATGGACTCTATGCGGAGCAATTGAGTGGCACCGCATTCACCGCGCCGCGTGTGGTCAACCGGCGGACCTGGCTTTACCGCATGCGTCCATCGGTGGCGCACGAGCCGTTCCAGCCGATCGAGCAGGGAAGGCTGCGCAGCGCGCCATTTGACGAGGTGCCGACGCCGCCGAACCAGTTGCGTTGGGCGCCGATTCCGATTCCCTCGCCTGCGCAGCGAACCGATTTTATCGATGGCCTGATTACCATGGCTGGCAATGGCAACACGCATACGCATGCGGGCGTGGGAATTCATGTCTATGTTGCCAACGCTTCCATGACGGATCGTTTTTTTTATAACGCGGATGGAGAGATGCTGATCGTGCCGCAGAAGGGGCGACTGCTGCTGCGCACGGAGATGGGCGTGCTGGAAGCGGGACCGGGCGAGATTGCGGTGATTCAGCGGGGAATTCGTTTTCGCGTCGAACTTCTGGACAAAGAAGCGCGAGGCTACATTTGCGAGAACTACGGAGCGCTGCTACGCCTGCCGGATCTGGGGCCGATTGGCGCGAATGGCCTGGCGAATCCGCGGGATTTTCTAGCTCCGGTGGCGGCGTTTGAAGACCGCGAAGGCGATTTTCGGATTGTGACCAAGTTCCAGGGACGGCTTTGGGAGGCGGCGATCGATCACTCGCCGCTGAACGTTGTGGCTTGGCACGGAAATTATGTGCCGTATAAATATGATCTGGCGAACTTCAATTGCATTAACACGGTGAGCTTCGATCATCCCGACCCGTCGATTTACACAGTGCTGACATCGCCGTCGGAAATTCCGGGAACCGCCAACGTTGATTTTGTCATTTTTCCGCCGCGATGGATGGTGGCTGAGCATACGTTTCGTCCGCCGTGGTTTCATCGCAATTTCATGAACGAATTCATGGGGCTGATCCGCGGAGAATATGACGCCAAGGCCGAAGGGTTCGTGCCGGGGGGCGCGAGCCTGCACAATTGCATGGCGGGTCATGGGCCGGACGCTGAAACATTTGAGAAGGCGAGCAAGGCTGAGCTGAAGCCGGTGTATCAAGGCGACACGATGGCGTTCATGTTTGAGACTCGCCTCGTATGCCAGCCGACGAAGTTTGCGTTGGAAAGCTCACAACTGGATCATCAATACTTCGAGTGCTGGCAGGGATTGGGTAAGAAATTCAAAGTGTAATACGGCTGTTCCCAGGTAAACTTCGATCGCATTGACGGTGCACAGGAATTTGCCAAGCACTAGCGCAATTCAGAATTCGGCGTATGCGGCGGGAGCCACCGGCGCGTTGCTGCACGACCTGATCGACTACGCGGGACTGTTTCCTCCCGCATCGCTGACCATGGCGGAGGCGGTGGAGAACTACGACGTATATTTGCGCTCGGAGTGGAATTGGATTCTCGCGCGTTTGATTGTTCCGGTATCGCGGCTTGGCGAGTTTGAAGTAGCCTTCGCTGATTTGCCGGTGCCAGCGCAGGGAACGCGTTTGGCGAATTGGCGGTTGTCGGTGCTGCTGGGGACTGATGCGGTTGCGGACATTCTCCGGCTTCGAGCGTTCAACTCGCGCATGGCGACTGCGGGTTTCGCCAGAAAAGTTGTCGTCGAATCGGTTGAAGGGAAGGTTGCGAGCGCTGAGGAGATCGCGCGGCTGTCGGCAATCATTCCTGCAGGACTTGAGGCGTATTTTGAAATTCCGTTGTCTGGTTGTAGCGAGAGCATTCCCGCGCTGGCGTCATGCGGACGCCGAGCCAAGATTCGTACGGGCGGAGAGACGGCTGACAAGTTTCCGGCTCCCGCGGGCGTGATCGAATTCATTCGGCGGTGTGCTGCGGCCCAAGTTCCTTTCAAGGCGACCGCTGGATTGCATCATCCGGTGCGCTCGGTGCACCGCTTTACGTATCAAAGGGACAGTGCATCTGGAATGATGCACGGCTTTCTCAATGTCTTTCTGGCGGCGGCGTTCTTGCGTGCGGGAATGGAAGCTGAGATTGCTCTTCATGTGCTTGAGGAGCAGTCGGTGCAGGCGTTCCGGTTTGATGCCGATGGAATCGCATGGCGCCAGCATCGGCTTAGCCGGGATGAAATCGCCGCGACGCGCCGGGACTTTGCGATTTCGTTCGGGTCGTGCTCGTTCACCGAACCCATCGACGACTTACGGTCTCTGCACCTGCTATGAAGCCGATTCTTGACGAAACCCATGACCCGAGCGTGCGGAGTTGGGTGGAGTCCGCCAACCTTGCGGAAGCGGATTTTCCGATTCAGAATCTGCCCTTCGGAATGTTTCGGCAGCGCCATCAGGACAATCCGGCAGTCGGAGTGGCGATCGGCGATCGTATTCTTGACGTCGCTCGTGTGCTTGATTTCGTGAAAGATGCCCGAGTGGCACAGGCGGTGCTAGCTTGCAAACACACCGCTTCGTTGAACACGCTCATGTCGCTCGGCGCCGACGCTCGGCGGTTTTTGCGCCGCTGCCTTCATGCTGTTTTGCGTCAGGAGGCATCCGACTCCGATCAACGCGCCGTAAAGCCCCATCTCTTCGCGCAGTCTGATGTCGAAATGCTTCTGCCCGCCGCGGTGGGCGACTACACGGATTTCTACGCTTCGATTTACCACGCCACGAACGTTGGCAAGCTGTTCCGGCCAGACAATCCGCTGCTGCCGAATTACAAATACATTCCGATTGGCTATCACGGGCGAGCGTCATCGCTGGTTGCTTCGGGAACGACGGTAAGACGGCCGTGCGGGCAGACTCGCGATGGCGAGGCGGTTCCGATGTTTGGGCCGACTAAAGCGCTGGATTACGAACTGGAATTGGGTTTTTTTGTGGGCGCGGGCAATGCAAGGGGAGAGACGATTCCGATTCGCCATGCGGAGGAGAGTCTTTTTGGAATCTGCCTGGTGAACGACTGGTCAGCGCGCGACATGCAGGCCTGGGAGTATCAGCCGCTGGGGCCGTTTCTGGCCAAGAGTTTTGCGACTTCGCTTTCGCCGTGGGTAGTGACGATGGAAGCGCTCGCTCCGTTTCGCAGGGCCGCATTCGCGCGCGCAGAGGGCGATCCGGCGCCATTGCCTTATCTTTTCGACCACGACGATCAGGAGCACGGGGGCCTCGATTTGTGGCTGGAGGTTGCATTGCAGTCGGCCAAGATGCGCGAAGCCGGCGTGGCTCCTGCGGTTTTGGGCCGCAGCAATTTTCGCGACATGTACTGGACCATGGCACAGATGCTGACCCATCATGCCAGCAATGGGTGCAATCTTCGCGCGGGCGATTTGCTGGCCAGTGGAACGGTATCGGGCGCGGAGAAGACTGCGCGCGGGTGCCTGCTGGAATTGACATCGCGGGGCAAAGACCCGGTCACGCTGCTGACGGGAGAGCAGCGAAAGTTCCTGGAAGATGGCGACGAAGTCATTTTGCGCGGCTTCTGTGAACGCGACGGATTCCGACGCATCGGATTAGGCAGTTGCCGCGGAATGGTTTTGCCGGCATCCGCGAATCGATAACCCTTGGTATAGTATTCGCCTGCGAGGAAGGCTGAACTCGCGGTCGGATTCCACGATGCCTGAAAACGGAGCGCTTCCGCCGGCAACCGATGGCCACGGCCCCGCCGTCTTCGCTGGTTTTCTGGGCTGGACGCTCGATGCCTTTGACTTCTTCCTCGTCGTCCTCTCGCTCACGGCGATTGCTCAGGAATTTCACCGGTCCGACAAGGAGATCGCGTTCTCGATTACGCTGACGCTGGCGTTCCGCCCGGTGGGCGCCTTCATCTTTGGACTCATGGCCGATCGCTATGGCCGCCGTATTCCCCTGATGATCGACCTTGTCTTCTACTCTGTGGTCGAGGTAGCAACGGGGTTCGCGCACAGCTTCGCAACGTTTTTGGTGCTCCGCGCGTTGTTTGGCATTGGGATGGGCGGAGAGTGGGGTGTGGGCGCGTCGCTCGCCATGGAGAAGGTTCCGGCGCGACTGCGCGGGTTGCTTTCGGGAATTCTGCAGCAGGGATACGCGCTTGGCTACTTACTCGCGGCGGGATGTTTCTTTTTTGTCTTTCCGCGCTGGGGCTGGCGGCCCATGTTCTTTATCGGAGGACTTCCGGCGCTGCTTGGGCTTTTCGTGCGCTTCAAGGTGAAAGAGTCGGAAGTGTGGAAGAAGACCCGGCATCCGAATTGGAGCGACCTGGGCCGCGCCATCCTGTCGAACTGGAAGTTGTTTCTCTACTTAACGCTTCTCATGATGATGATGAACTTCAGCTCGCACGGCACGCAGGATATGTTTCCGACCTTCCTGCAACGGCAGTGGGGCATGAAGCCGACGGAACGCGCTGCGATCACGGCGATTTCGATGGTGGGCGCGATTTGCGGAGGGACGCTGGTGGGATTTTTGTCTGACCGCTTTGGACGGCGGCGCTCGATGATTATTGCTTTTGCGTGTGCGATCGCAGTGGTGCCGCTGTGGGCTTATGCGCCGTCTCTGACGCTGTTGGTCGTCGGAGCGTTTCTGATTCAGTTCATGGTGCAGGGAGCGTGGGGCATTATTCCGGCGCATCTTTCGGAATTGTCACCCGACTCGGTGCGCGGATTTCTTCCCGGATTCGCCTACCAATGCGGCGTGCTGCTGGCGGGTTCGGTCGCTTATATCGAGGCGGTTCTGGCCGAGCACACCAGTTACGCGAATGCCATGGCGTTGACGGCGCTGGTCGTGTTCACGCTAGCGGGGCTAGCGGTGGCTGTGGGGAGGGAAAAGAAGGGGATTGAGTTTGGGGCGTAAGGGCGCGATTCGGAGATTGCTCGCAGTTAAGCATTGCCGCAGTGCAGGAAAGCGAATGCATTGCTGGTGTCATGGACTTACCCGAAGCCTTGGTTATTGATCACCTCGGTTCAGGCAGATATTCTCTCGTTTTTTCAGGTGTGCGGGCTTGTCGGAATGTACGATGAGACAGACTCATGGACATACTCTTCCGATTGGAGCAATGGAAGGCGCAAGGGAAAATATCGCTGGAGCAGCAAGCCCATTTGGCAGGACTCGCACGGGGAGATCCCTTCTCCCTTTTTATCGAGCTGAATGTTCTGCTCTATGCAGGTGTGCTGGCGTTCGTGGGCGGACTGGGTTGGACGATCACCACGTGGTCGCAGCAAATCGGTGACGTTCTCGTCCTGACCGTCCTCTCCGGCATCCTAGGCGCGTCGTTTTGGTATTGTTTTTCCCGCGCGCCTGCATGGTCATCTTCTGAAACGCCTGCTCCGAGTCCCATTTTCGACTACGTGCTTTATCTGGGCAGCCTGGTCTGGTCGTTAGAACTCGGTTACATCGAGAACCGTTTCCACATACTCTCGGGACAATGGGACCTCTATCTGCTGGCGACCGCAGTGCTGTTCTTTTTTCTTGCTTATCGTTTCGACAATCGCTTCGTGCTGTCGCTCGGTTTGTCCTCCCTTGCCGGATGGTTCGGGCTTACCATCTCGCGCTGGCCTGAGCAGCAGGACGCTGTGTATCGAGGATATGCCCTTCTTTATTGCCTGGCGGTTGGCGTGGGCGGGGCCGTTCTCAAGCGCATTGACCTGAAGCCGCATTTTCTCGGCACTTATCTGAACGTCGTGGCCAACGTTTTGTTTTGGACGGTGCTCTCGGGAGTATTCGAGCAGCAGGGCTACGGCCGGTGGTTTTTTGCGCTGCTCCTCGCCTGTGGCGCGTCTCTTGCATGGGGCCTTGGGCGACGGGAGTTTGTCTTCGTTGTGTATGCCGCGGTTTACGGCTACGTGGGCGTCAGTTCGCTGATGGTCCGCTGGATCAGAGACGATATCGCGCTTTGGAGCTATTTCGTCGTTAGCGGAGTGGCCATGCTGGTGGCGCTGGTCATGATTGTGCGCCGCTTCGGGAGGCCAGCGTGAGACTCTACAGTGCATCGAGCGAAGAGACGCTGCGCGCCCGCAAATTCCTGAGGGACTGGGCCGGCGAGGGCCTCCTCGGCAAGGCGCAGTATCAAGTTCTAGAGCAGGAAACCATCACTGAGCTTCGCACGACGAACATTTTTCTGAGGCTAGTGTTATTCCTTTTTACGATGCTCAGCGTGGGCGCGGCCTTCGGGCTGTTCCTGGTTCTTCTTTCGCGGCCGTCGAATCAGACCGCCGGGGTTGTTGCCCTGATCTTCGCGGCGGTGTGCTACGCGGCTGCCGAAGTTGCGGTCTCGCGGGTTCGGCTCTATCACTACGGGATCGAGGAAGCGCTCGTCGTTTGCTCGGTTGGTTTTCTTTGTGCGGGACTGGAGGCCGTTTTTTTCGGCGGACGGACTTATTCGCCAAATCCGGAGGCGGTTCGGTGCCTGGTTCCCGCAGCCGGCGCCGCGTTTTCGCTGTGGATCTGGCGCCGCTTCGGGTTCTGGTATGCGTTTGTCGCGGCGATGATCTTCGTCATTTTTCTGCCTGGGTACTGGACGTCGTCCCACACAGCGCAACGTCTGATCGTCGCTGTAGTCTATGCAACCGGGCTGGCAGTTGTAGCCATGGCGCTGCGCTCCCGTCACCGCTTCGATTACCTCGATGAGGCTTATTCGCTCGCCGAGGCGTTCCTGTGGCTTGGCGTATATCTGGTCCTCAATCTGCAGCTTTCGTCGTTCAACGTGTCGGAGCGGTGGTGGGGCGGCAATCGGGCCGCTTCGGAATATACGAGTTGGTTCTATTGGGGGACATGGGTGCTGATCTGGTGTCTGCCGGCTATTGTGCTCGGGCGTGGGATTCGGCAGAAGGAACGTTTTGTCCTTGCGGTGGGCGCGATCATCACGGTGCTGACGTTCGTCTCGAACAAGCCTTATCTCGGCTGGCCTCGGCGTACCTGGGATCCGATGATTCTGGGCATCGTGCTAACGGGTGTGGCGGTGTGGCTTCGGCGCTGGCTTGTACGTGGTCCGGGCGGGATTCGCCACGGCTTTACGGCGGCGCGGCTAACGGGAAAGGATAAACTCTGGCTGAACGTCGGGTCGACGGTGCTGGGCCCGCTGCCCCACTCCATTACGCCGGCACCGCAAACGGGCAGTCAGGACTTCCACTTCGGTGGGGGACAAACGGGAGGCGGAGGCGCTGGCGGCGATTTTTGAAGGTCCTCGCGCGGTGCCCTTGATGTCGCGTCCAGGACAAGTTGCGCGCCAACTTGCGGGCTTGTTCTGCCGCCGTGAATTGCAGGCTGTCGTTTAGAGCGCGGCCATGCGGCGCTGTATCAGCAGAAAATATAATGCGAGCGCGATCAGCAGGAATCCGTTCACGCCGAGCACCACGGGGGCGGTGAAGATGGGAACGAGCCAGCCCGACAAGAGATTGCCCATGGGCATGCCGCCGCGGAAGGCGAAGTTATAGACGCTCATCACGCGTCCGCGCATTTCGTTGGTCGTGATTAGCTGCACCAGGGAATTCACGGTGGCAAATACGGCCATCATCGATGCGCCGACCAGCACTAGGACGGCCTCGCTGAAGGGGAGGAAGGTCGAGAACGAAAATGCGGAAATGCCCGCGCCCAGGCAAATCATCGCTCCGAGGGCGACCAGTCCCTTCTTCTTTATATTGCCCGCGCTGGCCACGCCGAGCGAGCCGCAAATGGAGCCCACGCCCATGAGAGCGAGCAAGTAGCCAAACGTCTCCGGCCCGCGATGGAAGATGTCTTTCACGAATACAGGGAAGTAGGTGCGCATCGGCATGCTCAGCAGAGTCATGCAGAAGGCGAGAAGGATGAGCGCCTCCATGGAGCTTTGCTTGCGCGCGAATTGAATGCCCTGCTTCAGGCTGGTCAACATCGACTCGGCGGTCTTCTGGGGTTGGAAGCGGCTGCGAATGATCAAGAGGGAAATGATGGGCGCGAGAAACGAGAGCGCGTTCAGTCCGAAACACCACTTTTCTCCGAGCCGCGCCAAGGCCTCGCCTGCGAGCGCGGGCCCGACCATCACCGCAACGTTGAATTGGATCGAGTTCAGGGCGATGGCGTTCGGCATGTCTTCGCGATCGACGAGCGTGGGAATCAGGGCCTGGTAGGCGGGGCCGCCGAAGGCCTGGGCGAATCCTGAAATGAACGACAGGCAGAGAATATGCCAGACGTGGACGTGTCCGGTTGCTACGAGAAACGTCAGCAGTCCGGCGCTCGCCATCTGCACGTACTGCGAGCCGAGCAGGATTTTGCGGCGCTCGACGCGGTCGGCGATGACGCCTCCGAGCAAGGAGAACAGAAAGATGGGAAGGCCGCCGAGAAACGGGTCGAGCCCCAGGTAAAAAGCGGAGTGGCTCAGGCGGTAGATCAGCCAGCCCTGGGCCACAATCTGCATCCACGTGCCGATGCTTGAGAGGCAGGCGCCGACCCACATGAGGCGAAAATCGCGATATTGAAATGCTTTAAAGACGCGGCGAATCAACGAGCAGGTCTCCGGAGGCTTCCCCCAAAAAGGCTAACACGCGGGCGGCCAGTCCCGGGTTAGACGCGCCAGAGTGAACATAGTCCTGTGGATGCTGGACATGTTTACCATTTGGTTACTATAGCGCGATCGCAAAAAAAACTCCGGTACCCCGGTCTTTTGGAATCAGTAAGTTAGGTGATTTTTGTGGTCTGGGTCTTTGAATCTAAAGGACTTGCGGGTAAAGTATTCCGGAATAAGGACTTAATCATAAAATACGCCTCAAAAATGGTCGAGGGGCAGCGGTTGAGAGTGGCCTGGTTCGCGGACACAGCTCATTCACTGCCCCATCCGCGATGATTGTCGCAGAGGATGAATTGGGTGGATGTGAGGGTGATCACAATGGATTTGTGATGAAAGTCCCCACACTCGTGGGCGCCACCGAGTTTTTCCGCAGACTTAACTAATATTGGCGACCGTCGTATTGCGCGCCGAAGCCGTTGTTCGCAATTCCGAAGATCAATACAGCCTTCGACAGCCGGTCATGGTGATGCTTGTGGAATTCATAGGACAGGGCGGCATCCATGACGAGTAAGCCGCCGAAATATCCAGCGGCTAGCGGGCTGCCATGGGAGACGAAGGGGCGAGCGATGGGGTCAGACTCAAGCGCCAAGCCGGGATGGTCCATGCCTCGCATGGTGTAGTAGAAGTCCGCGGCCTTGGCGGCGGCATCGAGCGCGAGGAGTGTGGAATTGGCTTTGGTCCAGAAAGTTGTGGACGGGGAGTTAGGGAGTTGGCCGCTTGCGGCGAAAGCGGCTTGTGCCGGGGCGTGGATTGAGGTTGCAAGAAGAAGGAGAAGTGCGATCGGAAGAGACTTCAAGTCGTGGGCCCTCTGAGTGGCGCGGTGTTGGGCCTCGGGGGTGGGCGTATGACATAGGTGCAGTTTGGGGTCCAGGGAAGGCGTACGAGGCCGGGAAGAGATGGCTGGTAAGTGGTGCAGCCGACAGGGCTAAATCCTTGGGCTGTCTGAGTTGATCCAGGTGGGATGAAAGAGCGTGCACTGGCGGAGAAGTTCTTTTGCCTTGGCGGACGGGGCGGCTTTGCAGAAAGTGTGGGGAACTCATTTGCCCCAAGAGTGTGACCGCAGCGACTAACGCCGAATTCGAATCGGGCAGGTTATCGCAGCGGTGAACTGCTCCACCCCCGTCATCCCGAAAACGGGCGCGCCGGCAGTCCCTGCGCAGCGCCACCCAAGAGCAAGAACAAAAGCAACGGTACAGGCAAAAGCGAAAGCAAGAGCGGCGGACAAGAGTGTCCGCCCTACAGGTGCAGGGAAGAGGAGATATTCCCACCAACGAAAAGGATTTAGCGGTTGGCGAAAATGTCACATCGAAAGGTGAGATCGGTCACAGACAAGAAATCTGGAGTGGGAGTTAACTGGCTAGTCCTAAATTGGATCAATAAGGTCTGATTGGTCCTGATTTGCACCTATGCAAGTCACTCGAGCTACGGATTATGCAATTCGAGTCACGATTCAGTTGGCGACAACGCCGACCGCGACGCGAATTCACGGACCGGCATTGGCACGGGCGATTGATGGTCCGGAAAGTTTTGTGTCGAAGGTGTTGCAGCAACTGGTGCAGGCGGGACTGGTGACCTCGCAGCGCGGAACGCGGGGGGGATTCCAGTTGGCGCGCCCGGCAGCAAACATTTCACTGCTCGAAGTGGTCGAGGCGGTCGAGGGTCCGACACAGTTGAACGTTTGCGTTCCGATGGGACAGAACTGCGACCGGAAAGAGTGGTGCGCGGCGCATCCCGTGTTCGTGGAGGCGCAGGCGGCGCTGGTGAACGTTCTGAGCAAGGCATCGATCGCGCAGTTGGCGGGCGACTCGGGTTCGGGAATGGCAAGGCTGCATGGCGCAGTGCTGACCGAGCAAAGCGAACAGCAAGAGGCGCGGAAGCGCGGCGGCGAATGAGGGCGGAATGGAAGTTACGTGGCTCGCGATCATCGCCAGTTTGTGCATGGGGATTGGGGCGGCACTGATTTTTGTGTTTGCGGTGAAGAAGAATTACTTCCGCGACCTGGAAGACACGAAGTATCAGGTGTTCTGGTCGGACGTAGAGGAACTGGTGGAATCTCCACCGCGAGAAGCGAAGGAGGAGAACGACGATGAAGAAACCGGTGACGACCGCGATTGAAGAAAGCGGCGAGATGACGCGGCGAAAGGCGCTTTCGTGGCTGAGCGGCTTCGGGCTGTTCGGGTCGGCGATTATCGCGGCGGCGGCGAATTTCATTTTTATCAAGCCGCGGGCCACTTACGGGCAGCCGAACCGATTCTCGATTGGCAAGCCGGAAGCGTTTCCTTCCGGGGCGCGGGTATCGCTGGACACGCGGCGGGTTTGCATTGTGCGCGACGGCGACAAGGTGGCGGCGATTTCGACGACGTGCACACATCTGGGCTGCATCGTGTCGGTATCCGAGACGGGGTTCGCGTGCCCGTGCCACGGGTCGCGCTACGACCAGGATGGGAATGTGACGGGTGGGCCGGCGCCGCGTCCGCTGCAGTGGTACCAGGTGAGCCTGGCGCCGAACGGTGAGTTGGAAGTCGATAAAGATAACGAAATTGAACCGGGGACTTATTTGAAGGTATGAGCACTCAAAGCGTAGTTCGTCCGCGAAAAGGCCTGCTCGCCCTGCCGGGGAACATCTGGCATTCGGTGTTCCGGAATCCACTGCCTTCCTCCGACTTAGGGCGGTCGTCGACCAGCTTTACTAACTTCTTTCTGCATATCCATCCGGTGAAGGTGCATCGCCACAGTTTGAAGGCGACGTACACGTTTGGGTTGGGATTGATGGCGTCGTTCCTGTTTCTGATTCTGACGGTGACCGGGATTCTGCTGATGTTTTATTACGTGCCTTCGACCACGCAGGCGTATGACCGCATGCTGGATCTGCGGGGCACGGTGGCGTTCGGCATTTTCTTGCGCAACATGCACCGCTGGTCGGCGCACGCCATGGTGGCGGTGGTGTTTCTGCACATGTGCCGGGTGTTTCTGACGGGCGCGTACAAGCCGCCGCGAGAATTCAACTGGGTGATTGGCGTGTTGTTGCTGCTGGTGACGTTTTTCATGAGTTTCACGGGCTACTTATTGCCCTGGGATCAGCTGGCATTCTGGGCGATCACGGTGGGCACGTCGATCGCGGGATATGCGCCGGTGTTTGGGAAAGATGTCAAGTTCCTGCTGCTGGGAGACTCGACGGTGGGGCAGGAAGCGCTGCTGCGGTTTTATGTGCTGCACGTGGCGGTGTTGCCGGTGGTGTTGACGCTGCTGGCGACGATTCACTTCTGGCGGATTCGGAAAGATGGCGGGTTGGCGCGTCCGGTGGAAGAAGATGCCGGCGGCGATGACGTCGCGATTGTGAGCGCTCCGGCGGTGGTGATGGCTACCTCGGCGGGGGCGGCGGCTGCGGCACGACCGCTGGTGGAAAAACGGCAGTACGGAATTCAAGGGCTGGTGCGCGGACCGCTGACGAAGGTGGGCAGCCTGAGCGACCGGTTCCGCTTCAGTTGGCCGGACTTGTTCCAGGCTGAGCTGTTGGTTTTTATGATCACGGTGGCGGGCATTCTGGTGGTATCGCTCTTCTTTAATGCGCCGCTGGAACATCCGGTAAACGTGATGCATCCGCCGAATCCGGCGAAAGCGCCATGGTACTTCCTGGGATTGCAGGAGATGGTGAGCTACTCGGCGTTCTGGGGAGGAGTGGGGATTCCGACGATTGAAGTGCTGATTCTGCTGTTGGTGCCGTACCTGGATCGCAAGCAGGTTGGCGTGGGCCGCTGGTTTGCGAAGGAGCGGCTGCTGGCCAACTCTTTGTTTATGACGTTTGCGGTGATCAACGTGGTGCTGATGATTATCGGCACATTCTTCCGGGGAGCGAACTGGGAGTTTGTTTCTCCATGGTGAGGACGGTCGTGGTGAGGACGAACGTGACGGAAAAGATGAGGAGAATCTCGTGAGTACGCGTCTAGCGCTGGCAGTGGCGAGTTTCGTCGTGCTGATCGTGCACGGAATCGTTTTCTACGATCAGTTCTTCAATAAGTGGGAGAAGCACCAGACGGCCTACTTCGAGCAGGCGCGGAGCCTGGCGAAGACGGATGCGGAGCGGCAGTCGATCGATGCGCATAAGCCGCGGATCGAGCAGATTATCGTGACGCAGTTCGGCGACTCGCACGTGGACCGCTGCACGACGTGCCACATTGCCAGCGACGATCCGCGGTTTCAGGGTCATGCGCAGCCATTGCAGACGCACAGCTACTCGGCGGCGCTGGGAGACGTGGAGCGGGATGGGAAGTGGGAGCGGCGGCATAAGTTCTCCGACTTCGGCTGCACGATTTGCCACGATGGACAGGGGCGCGGGCTGGATACGTTCTACGCACACGGTGAGGATGAGAACTGGCCGGAGCCGATGCTGGGCTATGTGGTGCAGGCAAACTGGAAAGCGCAACTGAAGCCAAAGCTGACGGGCTCCGAATACATGCAGGCGGCGTGCGCGCAGTGTCATACAGAGGAAGATTTTGCGGGAACTCCGCTGGTGAAGCGGGGCCGGCAGTTGTTTTTTGAAAAGGCGTGTTACGGATGCCATCGGATTGAGGGCCTGTCGAACGGCACGCTGGGGCCGGATCTGACTGAAGTTGGGAAGCGGTGGCGGGTGGATTATCTGTGGGGGCACACGGTGAATCCGCGAGATTACAGCGCGGTGTCATTCATGCCGAAGTTCGATCTCTCAGACGATGAGATTAAGGCGCTGGTGATTTTTTTGAAGAGCCGGCGGGGCATGAATTTCGCTGACACGTCGCTGGGAGTGTACCGAGCGCGGTTGCTGCAAACGCAGATGAAAGTGAGCGCGGAAGAGAAGGCGGGAACGGCGGCAGCGCCTTCGGCGGCGCGAGGGGAGCAATTAATCGGCGAGCGGTCTTGCACGGCTTGTCACAGACTCGGGGACAAGGATGGGCACGTATCTCCGGATCTGTCGTTCGAAGGATTGATACGGGACGACAACTGGCTGATGGATCACTTCCACTCGCCGCGGTCGCAGGTTCCGGATTCGATCATGCCGGTGTTTGGATTTTCGGACACGGATTATCGCTCGATCACGGAATATCTGGCTGGGCGTAAGACGGCTCCCACATTCAAGAATGCGGAAGAAATTTACAAGGGTTTGTGCGCTCGATGTCACGGCGAAAAGGGCGATGGCAAGGGAGTGACGTATCTGTATCTCGACCCAGCGCCGCGGGATTTGACGAAGGCGGCGTTCATGACGTCGAAGCCGGAAGAGCGATTTTTGCAATCGCTGAAGGAAGGCGTACCGGGGACGTCGATGCCTCCGTGGGAGCGGGTGCTGAGCGAACAACAGCGCAAGGATGTGCTCGATTATGTGTTCACGAATTTTGTGAAGGAGCCACGGCGGGCGTTGAAGGATCGGAAGGTGCCGGAGCAGAATCCGGTGGCTTCGAGCGCGGAATCGGTGTCAGCGGGCGAGCAGATTTTCCTGCAGCGGTGCACGGGGTGCCATGGGCGCAAGGCGGACGGCAAGGGGCCGAACTCGCTCGACATCAGTCCGAGGCCGCGAAATCTTCGCAACAGCTTCTTCATTAATAACGCGACGGACAAGCGGTTGTTCACTTCGATCACGTACGGGGTGGAAGGCACGGCGATGCCGTCGTGGGTGGACTACGGGCTGACGCCCACCGATGTGGGCAACGTCATCAACTTTATACGCAGTTTGAACCAGAAGCCGACGGCGGCTCCGGCGCCCACGAACGACAAGGCGCCGAAGCTTACATCTGAGTTAGATCATGCGCAGTTGAATCCGCAGCATTGAAACAGGAGGCAGCATGCCAGAAAAATTACAAGTGAATCCCGCCCGGCTCGCAACGGGCGTGGGGCCGGAATCGATCCATGAGGACACTACGGCCAAGTGGTTCATCTTGAGTTCAGTCAGTTACTTTTTTGTCGTCGGCATTGTCGCGTTAACGATCGCGGCGAAATTTGTGTGGCCGAGCCTGCTGGGCAGCGTCCAGTATCTGACGTATGGACGGCTGCGCCCGCTGCACGTCAACGGCATGTTGTTCGGCTGGCTGCTGGCGGCGGACATGGGGCTGGCTTACTACATCGTGCCGCGGTTGTGTGGAGTGAAACTATGGAGTGAGAAGCTGGGCATTGCGACGGCGCTCATCTGGAACATCATCATTCTCGGAGCGGTTGTAGCGCTGCCGCTGGGTCTTAATAAAGGATGGGAATATGCCGAGTTGCCCTCCCCGCTCTCGGCGCTGGTAGTGGTGGCGTGGGTCTGCTTTGGGATCAATATTTTTGCCACGATTGCCACGCGCAAATATGAGCAGATGTACGTCAGTCTCTGGTACATCATGGGCACCATCCTGTGGACGGCGTTTGTGTATATCACGGGCAACGTTGCCGTGTTCTTCACGACCGGCGTCAACCAGGCGAACCTGAACTGGATGTACGTGCACAATGCGGTCGGCTTGATCTTCACGCCGATTGGGCTGGCGGCGGCATATTACTTCATTCCGAAGGCGGCGAACACGCCGCTGCAAAGCCATAAGCTGTCGATGATCGGGTTCTGGTCGCTGGCGTTCGTGTATGTGTGGACGGGAGCGCACCACATGCTGCACGGTCCGATTTCGCAATGGCTGCAGACGATCGCGATTGTGTTTTCGCTGATGCTTCTCATTCCGGTATGGACCGTGGTCTACAACTTTTTTGCGACGATGCAGGGGCAATGGCACCAACTGCGCGAGAACATTCCGCTGAAGTTCTTGATGTCGGGCGTGGTGTTCTATTTGCTGACGTGCTTTCAGGGCCCGATGCATAGCTTGCGGTCGGTGAACGCCATTGTGTCGAAGACGGATTGGATTCCGGGACACGCGCACATGGCGCTGCTGGGCTGCTTCTCGTTTTTTGCGATTGCGGGGTGCTACTACGCGGTGCCGCGGCTGTTTCGAACGGAACTTCATTCGGTGGAGCTGGCGAACTGGAGCTTCTGGTTCTTCATGATCGGCGGGCTGGGGTTCTTTGTCACGCTCTGGCTGGGCGGATTCTGGCAGGGCTGGCAGTGGAACAATCCAGCGATTCCGTTTATTGACACGGTGCGAGCGCTGAAGCCGGTGTGGACGGTTCGCTTCTTCTCCGGGATTCTGATGTTCCTGGGAATCACGACATTTCTTTACAACATCTGGGCCACGGTGCTGGACGCGGGAGCCGCGCCCAAGGCTGCTGGCGCACCGGTTTCGGCATAAGGCCACAAGGAGGATGCCATGCTAGGAAAGACCGATAAAAGTGCAGTGGGCTTCGTGGTGGCCGCGCTCGTCTTCTTCTTTATAGGAGGACTGCTGACCACGGTGGTACCGCCGCTTGTCGACAAGAGCTGGTCGCAACCGTTCGCGAACGACGATCCGTCGAAGGGACCGACGGGCAAGCTGGTTCCGTTGAACGAGCAACAACTGAAGGGACGCGCCGTTTATGTGCGGGAAGGCTGCTGGTATTGCCACACGCAGCAGACGCGCACGCTGCTTTCGGACACGAAGCGTTCGGGATGGAAGGGAGTGGATTCGCCGATTTCCACGCCGGACGAGTTTGTATATGACAGCCCGCACATGTTCGGCACCAAGCGAACGGGACCGGATCTGTCGCGGGTAGGCGGCAAGTATGACAAACAGTGGCACCGGACGCACTTCCGCAACCCGCGCGATTTGACGCCGGGGTCGGTGATGCCGCCGTTCCCGTGGATTGTGGACAATCCGGAGGAATTCGATGCGCTGGTGGCGTACATCCAGACGCTGGGCCGCGCGAAGAACTGGCGTCCGGATAACGATTACGAGAAGTGAGGCCGGACATGCAGCATGACTACGTGTATCCGAGCATTTTTCTTGCCTACTTCATGTTCTTTCTGTTCGTGGTGGGCGCGGCATTTTTCCTGGTGCGGTCGGCCCGCCACGGGTACTGGGGCAAGAACAGCGAGGAACCGAAGTATCGGATGCTCGTGGACGATGACAGCATCGACACGAATCGAAAGGCTGGTTAGCAGGGTTTCTTAAGGAGAAACTATGGCGGAAACGAAAGAAAAACCGGAAGTGAAAAGCTATGCGGACGGCTGGATTACGGAGAAGAAGGGAACGGACGTGCCGACGTTTCTGAAATTTGCGTACATCGTAATAGCCGGGGGCTGTTTGACGTACTTCCTCGTGTTTATGAACGGCGACGTGGACCAGGCGACGCGGGGCGCGCTAGTGAAGCAGATGAACGCGGCAACGCATTCGTCTTCAGGGTTCATGTATTTTGTGGCGGCGTTGATTGCGATCTTCGCCCTCATCACGTTCAAGTTCGCATTCAGCAAGTTTCACGAAGACTAAAAGGCGATGAGCAATCAGCTGACCCAATTCGAAGCGATTGAAGGGGCGGATTACTGGATCAAGATGGTGAAGTGCCAGCACGCCTGCCCGGTGCATACGAACGCCTGCGGCTACGTGACGTCGATTGCGGAAGGGCGTTACGAAGATGCCTATAAGATGGCGCGAGCCACGAATCCGTTTGCGTCGATTTGCGGACGCGTGTGCGGGGCACCTTGCGAGATCAACTGCCGACGCGGGGACGTGGACGAGCCGATTTCGATACGAGCGCTGAAACGGTTTGTGACGGACAAGTACGGGCCGGAGGCGGGAAACGCGGCGATGCATCATGCGGGATGCGACCAGCGCATGCTGCCTCCGAATCGCGGCGATTACGAAAAAGTCGCGGTGATCGGAGCGGGCGTGTCGGGGCTGACGGTGGCGCACGATCTGGTGCAGGTTGGGTATAAGGTCACGGTGTTCGAGTCGAATCCGGAGCCGGGCGGAATGTTGACGGTGGGCGTTCCGGTGTTCCGGTTGCCGCGGGAACTGGTGAAGGCGGAGATCAACGCGATTGTTGCGCTGGGCGTGGAATTGAAATGCAACATGCGGCTGGGGCGCGACTTTACGATCGCGGACTTGCGGCGCGAAGGCTACAAGGCGATTTTTCTGGGCATTGGTTTACCCAAGGGGCGCAAGCTGAATCTGCCGGGCGGCGATCGTCCGATGGTTTACGACGGCATGGATTTCCTGCGGACGTTTAATGAGGGCAAGCCGCTGACGCTGGGCCGGCGCATTGTGGTCATTGGCGGCGGGAACGTGGCCTATGACGTGGCGCGGTCGGCGGTTCGTCCGGAGATGTCTTCGCTGAGCGAAAACATCTCTGACATGGGTCGCGGGGAACAGGTTGCTTACGATGTGGCGCGCTCGGCGCTACGCATCAGCAGCGATAAGGAAGTGCACGTGGTCTGCCTGGAAAGCCGGGCGGAGATGCCGGCGGACGAAATCGAAGTCACCGAAGGCGAAGAGGAAGGCCTGAAACTGCACAGCTCGCGCGGGCCGCGAGAAGTGCTGGGGCAGAACGGGACGGTCACGGGCCTGCGCACAGTCCGGTGCACAGCGGTGTTCGACGAGAACCGGCGTTTTAATCCGACGTTTGACGAGAACGACGTGGAAGATATTCCGGCCGACACGATTATTTTTGCGATTGGCCAAACTTCCGATCTTTCGTTCCTCAAGCCGGAAGACGGAGTGGAGAGCGATCGCGGCCTGATCAAGGTTGACCGCGAGACTTATCAGACGACAGCTCCGGATGTGTTTGCTTGCGGCGACATTGCGCACGGGCCAAGGCTTTTCATCGATGCGATCGCTTCGGCGCAAATTGCGGCGCGGTCGATGCACGACTACCTGCGGGGGACACGGACGGAGATCGCGGTGCGCAGCCAGTGGGCCCCGGCGGTTTACACCATGGCGGAAGGGTGGGAACGGACGCCGCGCAGCAATCCTCCGGTGATCGATGCCACGCAGCGGTCGTCGTCACTGAACATTATTGAGGAGTCGTATCCGGCGGCGGAAGCGCACCGGCAGGCTTCCCGCTGCCTGCGCTGCAACATTAATACCGTGTTCGATACTTCCACGTGCATCGCTTGCAATGGCTGCGTGGACGTTTGTCCGCAGAGCATTATCAAGCTGGTCGGGCTGAGCGAACTGTGCAAAGAGGACCGCTGGCTGGACATGGTGTCAACCTCGCTGGAAATGAGCCGGGAAGAGCTGCGCGCGATGGACAAGCGCGATCTGGATGCACTGGGCGGGGTGATGCTGAAGGACGAAACCACGTGCATTCGGTGCGCTATGTGCGCATCGCGCTGCCCGACGCATGCCATCACGATGAAGAAGTTTGAGTTTTACCGCGAGTGCGTGACGGTGCCAACGAGGAACGAGAAAATCCGGTATCCGGCGGACGGTGGCGGGCGGTAGTCGAAGGCGTAGTAGTCGAAGGCAAGGGAGCTAGCGGTGACAGGCCTTGAACTTTCGGTGGTGTTCATGCTGGGACTGGTGAGCAGCCTGCATTGCGTGCAGATGTGCGGACCGATTGTGCTCTCCTACAGCGTGGCGCTGGCGCCAACGCCCGCGAGCGCGACAAAGACATCGCCATCGCTGGTGTTGGGACATGTTGCTTACAACGCCGGACGCATTTTCACCTACGCAGTGCTGGGGGCGGCGGCTGGTCTGGCGGGGCAGACGGTGGGATTGGTGGGCCGCTTGGCGGGCGTCAGCAGCGCGCTCGCGATTGTTGGCGGCGTGTTGATGCTGATGGCCGGGTTGGTGATGTTTGGCATGTTCCCCGCCGTGAAAACCGCGGGCGGAAGTTTTTTTAGAATTACGGCAGGGTTTTTGCGGCCGCTGTCGAGCCTGATTTCCTCGCCGAGCGTGGGCCGCCGGTTGCTGCTAGGGCTGATGATGGGATTTCTACCGTGCGGCTTGATTTATGCGGCGCTTTTGCGAGCGCTGGCGACGGGGTCGGCATGGTGGGGAGCCGCGACCATGGCGGCATTCGGCGCGGGGACGGCGGGCGCGCTGTTGGCGGTCGGGATCTTTTCTTCTGTACTGCGCAGAGGGTTCAGCCGCTGGGGGACGCAACTGGCTGCGGTGAGCGTCACGGTGATGGGAGCGGTTCTGATCGCACGCGGCACGATGCCGGGAATTTTCGCAGGAGCGCACGCCGCCCATGCCTGCCACTGAACCACCCCGCAGCAACGAACGCATTGCCATCCTGGATAAGCCGCTGCCCGTATGCAACCAGGTGAAGCCCGGACGGCAGAAGCCGACTCCGATTGAGCCGGGTTTCCACTATCACCGGCTGCGCAAGGTCATTCATCTGGCCTGCGTGGTTATTTTTTTTATTCTTCCGCTATCGAGCCTGATGCGGTTCGACATTCCGAAGCAGCGGTTTTATTTCTTTGGGTACGAACTCTGGATCAGCGAGTTCGCCATCGTTTTCTTCTCGATGATGTTCCTGATGTTCGTGGTGGCCGCGATGGCCATGTTCTACGGACGCGTGTATTGCGGATATTTGTGTCCGCAGATGATTTTCAGCGAGGCGTCGCTGGCGCTCGAAAGCAAACTGCAGAGGACGGTCAACAAATATGTGAGGTGGAACGCGAAGGCGCGCAACCTTCTCAGCCAATCGCTTTTTTATCTGGTCACAGGCCTGGCCTCGATAGTGCTGGCGTTTGTTTTCATTTCGTATTTTGTGGAGCCGCGCGACCTGTTTCAGCGGCTGATGTCGCTCGATATCAAGACGACGGGGGGATTTGCGGGAGCCGTCACGACGCTGCTGATTCTCCTCGACTTTCTTTTTCTGCGGCAGCGGTTCTGCACCACGGTGTGCCCGTATGGGTATCTGCAAGGAATGCTAGGCGACGGCGACACGCTGATCGTGCATTACCGCGACGAGGACCGGGAGTGCATCGAGTGCAAGAAATGCGTGCGCGTTTGCCACATGGGGATTGACATCCGGACGTCGCCTTACCAGATCGAGTGCATTCACTGCGGCGAGTGCATTGATGCCTGCGTGGATGTGCTGGGGCGATTGGGCAAGCAGGGGCTGATTCACTACGTCTGGGGCGAGCAGGGCGAGAAACTCGGGACCGGCGAAAAGACGTGGTACCAGAAGCTGGGGCTGCGCGATGCGAAGCGGGCGGTGGTGTTGCTCATCATTCTTTGCTACGGCGCCGGGTTGTTCACCGCGCTTTCGATGCGGCGATCGGTGCTGGTGCAGATTTCGCCGATGCGGGCGACGCTGTACCGGCAGGACGCAAACGGGACGGTCTACAACCGCTTCCGGGTGAACGTGGCCAACCGCACCCACGTGCAGCAGACCGTGGTGCTGGGCATCGACGGACTGCCGGGGACGAATTTCGTTTCGTTTGAGAATGCACTGGTGGTCGACGGCGGGCAGACGATAGAGAAGGAATTTGAGATCGCGGCGCCGCCGGGAGCGGGGATTACACCGGGCGTCAATCATTTTCGCATCGTGAGCCGCGTGGGAAACGATCGGGATGCGGTGGAGGAGACCTTCATCACACCTTTTAAGGATTCGCAGTGAGCTTAGAAGCTCACCGTGGTTTGTGAATGGCAAGACGTTGGTAGGAAAACCCGGACGCACCGAGTCGGTGCAACCGGGAAATCATATGGAGGAAGTCATGTTACGTGGAACGATGAAAAGAGTTCTGCTCACGAGCGTAATCCTGCTCGTAGCTGCCGCAATCGTCTCGGCCGCCGCTTTCGCACAGACGGCCGCACCTGTCCAAATCGCCGCGAACACCGTTGCCCCGATCGCTTCGAAGGGGGCGGGAGACGTTGTTCCGTCGGCCAATGCGCTGCAGGCGCGGATCGACGCGCAGCAGCAAGAGATCAACAAACTGACGGCGCTGGTGGAGAAATTACAAGCCAGCCTGTCGCCGGTTGCATCGGCTCGCGGGATTCTGCCGACTGCGAGTATCGGCTATATGCCCGACGCTTCGGGGTCGCCATCGCCTTCACCAGCGCCGCCCCCGGTGGTTTCCGGTTATGAAGCGCCGCGCGAGTTATTGCCTGCCATCGGGCACATCGGGGCTGAACTGGGATTCTTTGTGGGCGGGGCGACCAATCCTTATAAGGACAACACGGGTTTCGCCTCGGGCGGTTACATCGACCTGCCCTGGAAGAAGGTTCCGGGTGGAAAACTTTCGTATGAAATCATGATCGGCCTGCAGCGGTCGGTGACGAACACGACCTCCACGTCGGGCGTGAATGTGGTGGTGGATACGGCGTTGAACAACTACCTGTATGACGCCGGGATTTTGACGTCCCTGCCGAGCGTTACGAACTACCTGACGACGCCACTGCCGGTCACGAGCGCGGTGCAAGAGCGTTCCAAGGTGCTGACGGTTGCTCCCTTCGAACTGAAATACACGGTGACCACATTGGGCAGATTCCGCCCTTACGTGGTGGCGGGATTGGGCGGCTATGTGTGGATCGGGTCGGATAACAACTCCGGTTCGTTCAACGCGAACACAGCACTGGGATCGCTTTCGACGCTGGCGGTGGGGAACTCAACGTTGGGAGCTACTTTGAACGCGTTGCTGCAGGGTTCGCAGATCGGCGGCCTGGCGCCCACGTCTCCGGAGCTCGCTGCCCGCGGCGTTCCACACGGACAAGGCGACGTGCTGTTTGGCGGCCAGATCGGCGGCGGGGCAGAGCTTCGCATCTCGCCCAAGCTTTCGATGGGATTTGACGTCCGTCACAACCAGTTGGAAGGCAAGAACTCCGGGTTCAACACGTTTGCCTTTAATCAGGGCTTGCACTGGTAAGCCACCGCTGGTGGGCTCACCGATACGTTAACCATTTCTTCGACTCGCGCCAGACGGTGAAGCGTGCGTCTGGCGCAGAAGTCCAGACCGGGAGGTCAGACGATGTTGAACGATCTATCGATAGACGAGAAAGAAACTTTGAAACACCATTTTTCGCGGCGGCAGGTTCTGAAGGCGGGGGGGATTTCGGTGGCGGCGGGAGCGCTGGCGACGACTGCGCCGGCCGCGGCCGCAGTCAAATATGAGGGAGACCTGGCAATCCTGAACGTGGCGCTTGGCCTGGAGCATCAGGCGATTGCCGCTTATGACGCGGGCGCGAACAGCAAACTGCTCTCCGCCGATCAGCTCAAGATTGCCGTCAGTTTTCAAACCGATCACAAGCGGCACCGCGACGCGTTAATCCACTACATCCGACGTTTTGGTGGAACGCCGGTCGATGCCAAAGCGAGTTACGAGTTTGGCACGATCACTTCAGCAACGGATATCGTCAAACTGGCGCAATCGCTGGAAGCCGGAGCGGAAGGCGCGTATCTGGCGAACGCGGCGAAGCTGGAAAATCGCGAAATTCTCAATGCGGCAGTTCCCATCCTGGAAGACGAAGTGCGTCATAACACCGTCTTCAAACAACTGCTCGGTATGGACGTGACCGAGCGTTTGCAGTACTGACGGAAAGGAGCAGACCACTTCATGAAAACAGAAATTGAGCTGAGCGAACAGAAAGACGGGATCGAGCGAGAAGGTCCTGGTTCAGGGACGGTGCGGCGCGAATGGATGCGCCTGGCGGGCGCGGCCAGTGCGGGCGCGATCCTCTACCTGCTGACGGGAAACCCGAAGCCTCTTTATGCGCAATCGAAAGATGGCGATCTGGGAATTCTCACGGCGGCGCTGTGGCTGGAGAACGAGGCGGTGATCGCCTACCAGGCCGGGGCGGAGAGCAAACTGCTCTCACCGGGCGTGCTGAAGGTGGCGGTTGCATTTCAAAGCGATCACAAGTATCACCGCGACGGGATCAGCGGAGTGCTGAAATCGTTCGGGGTGACGCCTGGCGATCCGGAGAAGAAGTACGATTTCGGGCATTTACGCAGCGAAAACGACATCCTGCGTCTGGCCCGAGACCGGGAGCAAGGAGCGGTGAAGGCGTACGCCACGCTCGCTTCCAATATTCTGACCAAACCGGTTTTGAATTTTGGCGCGAACGTATTGGCGGACGAAGTCCGGCACTACACGGTTTTGAATGCAGTGCTGGGCGGAAAAAATTACTAGGGATTCATACGGGTGGAGGGAGGAGCGCCTGACCCGGGTGAGACGCTCCGATCTCCACTTTATATAACGGGCCGAAGCTTTGGCTGCGGCCCACTGCCATGATCGATGCGGATTGGAACGCATAAGGTTAAGAGGTTGTGAGAGGGGAGTTGGAACATGAGCACGATGGCCATCACCACCGGTTCACCGCGCAAGAAGACGGCGCCGCTGACGTACTTTTTGTGGGCGGTCTTTGTGTTGTTCATCGGAATTCTGATCTTCTGCTACGTGGTCACGAAGCGGGCGAACCCGGTCTTTCTCGACGAGCACGGCAAAGTTGTAACGTCGTCAGACCCGAACCATGCCGGACACTGAAACCGCCGGGAGGGTCGCGAAAGAGTGCGAACTCTGCGGACTGCCGTGCGGGAAGCGGCCGCACCGGCAGCGCGTTGGTGACGAAGAGCGCGCTTTCTGCTGTCTCGGCTGCATGAACGTGTATCTGATCCTGTCGGAGAGTTGCGCCCCAGGGCAGGATTTTCGGGAAACGGAACTGTTCAAGCGCAGCCTCGAACTGGGGCTGATTTCGCAAGGCGAATCGCAAGCAGGCGCGGCGCAATCATCGAACTCGCGAACGACAACGCGGCGGGTTGCCGCAACCGATTCCTTCCTGCCTTCCGAACCAAGCCAAGTCGTTGCCGATGCCACGGTGCAGGAGTTGCTGCTGCAGGTGCAGGGCATGTGGTGCACTTCGTGCGCATGGCTGATCGAGTACGCGGTCCACAAGGTGCCGGGGGTGACTGGGGTCGAGGCATCGTTTGCTTCCGACATAGTCAAGGTGAAATACCAGCCGCAGTTTGTTCCGCCGGATCGCCTTATCCGGCGGATTGAGAGCCTGGGCTACACGGTGCAGGAATTCCGGGCGGGAATGGAGCCGGACGAGGCGGAGAACCGGGCGCTCCTGCTGCGCGTCGGCATCGCGGCATTTCTCTGGATGAACGTCATGTACCTGAGCATGACGCTCTATATCAGCTTCTTTGAAAACATTTCCGACAGCATCCGGCATTACGTTCCTTTTTTCATCTGGGCGTTGGCGACGCCGGTCATTTTCTATTGTGGATATCCGATTCTGCGGCTGGCGTGGCGTGGGCTGGTGAACGGCGCCATCCGCATGGAAGCGCTGCTGAGCCTGGGGATTCTGACGGCGTATTTCTTCAGCATCGTGCAGGCATTCCGCGGCGACCGGCACATTTACTTTGATACGGCGTGCGTGATTGTCACGCTGGTGCTGGCGGGGAAATTGATCGAGCGAAGCGCGAAGGGACGAGCCTCGCGCTGGATCACGCTCTTGCACCGGATGATGCCGAACAAGGCGCGGCTGCTGGTGGGTGGGCAGGAACACTTCGTCAGCATTGAAGCGCTCGAACCAGGACAGGTGGTGGTGGTCAAGGCAGGGGAGCGGATACCGGTGGATGGCACGGTGGTCGATGGGGAGTCGCACGCCGATGAGTCTCTGCTGACGGGGGAATCCACGCCGGTTGCGAAGCAGGCGGGCGATGCGACAACGGCGGGGAGCGTCAATTTAGATGGAGTCCTCCATATTCGGGCCTTGCGCACAGCCAGTGAGTCGACGTTGGCGGGTGTGGTGGCAATGGTGGAGCATGCTCTGAGCAGCCATTCTCCGATCGAACGGATTGTGGACCGGGTCTCGCGCGTGTTTGTTCCGTGCGTGGTGGTCGCGGCGCTGCTGACGTTTGGGGGGCTGTGGTGGTGGGGCGGGTTGAGCGTGGGATCGGCGCTGATGCGGGCGATTTCGGTGCTGGTCATTGCGTGTCCGTGCGCCTTGGGTATGGCAACGCCGCTCGCGATTACGGCCGCCATGGGAGCGGCCTCGCGACAGGGCATTCTGTTTCGGGATGGCGGCGTGCTCGAAGGGCTGCGCAAGGTCGATGCGGTGGTGCTTGATAAAACCGGCACGATCACGGAAGGAAACTTTTCGGCGCTGGACTTCGAAGTCGTGGATTTCGAGAAGGATGTCGAGCAAGAGCCGCAGCCCGCACTGGCGGCTTCCGCGATGGGGGTGGTGGAGGCAAACTTTAGAACTGGTCCCATGAATGGTATTCGCGGAAAAGACGATGGCCCTCAGGGGCTAAAGCCCGCGTTTTTTGCGGCTGGTAGTGGCACGACTGAAGTCGGGCCCTTCCCAAAGCCCGTTTATGAGACCAGTTCTAATTGCGAGATGGAGGATTCGCAAGAGCGGGACGAGTTCCGAGGGAGAGTGCGAACGAATTTACGACTGCAAGCACTGTCGTGGGCGGCGTCGATCGAGCAGTACTCGGAGCATCCGCTGGGAAGGGCGTTTGTTGCGCTGGCAAATGAACAAGGAGCGCGGCTGAAGACGGCATCCGCGATCGAAATTGTGAAGGGGCAGGGGATTCTGGGCGAAGTTGAGGGAAAGCGCATCGCGATCGGGAATCGGAAATTGCTGAAGGAGCAAGGAATTGGCCTGACTCTTCGCGGCGACGAGCAAGCGCAGCGATGGGAAGGGCAAGGCAAGACGGTGGCATTTCTGGCGTGGGATCGGGAGGTCCAAGGCATGGCGGCCTTTGGAGACCGCGTCCGACGCGATGCCGCCGATCTGGTGGACGAGTTGAAAAGCAGGGGAATTGTCGTGCATGTAGTTTCTGGCGATTCGCGCGCGACCACGAAGGCCGTGGCTTTGCAAGTGGGAGCCGACCACTACGAGGCGGAAGTCCTGCCGGAGCAGAAGGCGGAATTCGTCAGGAGATTGCAATCGAGCGGAGCGATCGTCGCGATGGTTGGCGATGGGATTAACGATGCTCCTGCTCTGGCACAGGCTGATTTGGGAGTGGCGATGGGTTCCGGTACGGACATCGCGATGAAAGCGGCGGCGGTGGTGCTGATGAAGAGTTCGCTGCGGCAGATTCCGGAGATTTTCAATCTCTCAGCGCGCACCATTCGCATCATCAAGCAGAACCTGTTCTGGGCATTCTTCTATAACACGCTGGGAATCAGCCTGGCGATTGCGGGAGTTCTCAACCCGATCATGGCAGCGGCGGCGATGTTGCTGTCCAGTGTTTCGGTGGTGGGGAATTCGCTGCGGCTGGCGAAGAGTTAGAGACCGCCGGAAGACGAAAATCGATTTTCTGCAGCGGCGTCTGTCCATGCTGCGGCAGAGTCGTTTCGCCGGGCGGAACTCCGCAGCGGCTGGAAGGCAGCGTTCGTTAGCCGAGCAGTTACGGCACGATTGGAACTCGTGCCCCTTCCCAAAACCAGCGCGAGGCGGAGTGTTTCCATAGACTGTTTTAGCTGGAGACTTAGGACGCCATTGTTGTTTTGCGCCGTGCAGTCCCTGCGAGACCGAAGGGGAATCGCAGGGACGGCATGAATTGGCGCGCTAGTTGCTGTCGCCGTTGATGACGATATCCAGTGCGTCGTCAGTGGAGCCGCCGCTGCCCCACGGAGCGCTGCTGCCCCAGAGTGCGGAACTGCCCCAGAGGGCGCTGAATCCTTGCGTAGTGCTGCTGCCCCAGAGGGCCGAACTGCCCCACAAGGCGGAATTCGCGCTTGTGAACTGGCTCGATCCCCATACGGCCGAACTACCCCACAGCGCCGAACTGCCCCACAAGGCTGAAGAGTTGCTCACGAGGTAGACCGATCCCGTGCCGGGATCGTAAGCAACGGCGGGCGATAGGGCGGGAAGAGTCGAAACGTTGGTGTCCGCCAAGGCGGCCTGGATGTCGAGATATCCGGCTCCGACGGTGAAGACGTCGTACTGCACGACGAAGGTTTGACCGCCGCTGACGATGGTGGAACTCGCGGGGAAAACCTTATAGGCGCTCTGCATCAGACGAGCCTTGACCTGATCGGGAGTGAGGGCGGGATTCTGTTCGAGCAACAAGGCGGCGGCGCCGCTGACCACAGGAGTCGCCATGCTGGTTCCGCTCAAAGTGAAGTACTTGGGCGAGAGTTTGGTGCGACTCCCATTGGTCTTGTAATAGATCTCCAGCGGGATGTTACCGGGATAGTCCACCACTAGAGTCGCAGTGCTGGAGGCCTGTAGTGAAATCACCTGATTGCCTGGAGCGACGAGGTCGGGTTTTACGATGTGGTCGATGGGAGTCGGCCCCTTGGAACTGTAGGTGGTCATGATGTCATCACTGCGATCCGGCGTGCCCATGGCGTTCATGGCACCGACGGTGATGACGTAGGGGTCGTTTCCCGGCGCGGCTATGGTTCCGTAGCCATTGGTTCCGGCGGAGTTATCGCGCCCGTCGTTGCCCGCGGCCACGACCACGACGATGCCTGCTTTCCAGGCCGCTTCCACTGCCTGGCACAGGGGGTCTTGCGTGTAGCTTTCGTAGACGGGACGGCCCAGAGAAAGATTCAAGACGCGAATGTTATAGAGCGTCTTGAACAGGATGGCTTCGTCGATGGCCTCGATCACCGACGAGTCGGTTCCGTTGCCATTCAGATCCAGCGCGTGAAAACTGACCAAGGACACACCGGAGGCGAGGCCGTGAAGTTCGATGTCGCAGTTGTTACAACTGGACGAAGCCCCATTGCCCGCAATGATGCCGGCGACGTGAGTGCCGTGACCATAAAGATCGGCGGTGCCTCCGCCAAGGGTGTCGAAGCTCTCGACTACAGAGGACTGACCTTGAGATTTGAGGTCCGGGTGGTTGTTGACGCCACTGTCGATGAGGGCGACGCCGACGCCGGTTCCATCAAGGCCGAGGTTCCAGGCGGTTTGGGCATTGACGGCGCCAGTTGTGTTGAAGAGCTTGGAACTTACGGAGCGATTGGGGGTAATGTATGCAACGTCCTTGTCGCGCGCCAACCGGGCCAGACGCGATGCGGGCACAGAAGCGTGCAACGACTTGATGAAGGAAAGATCAGTAAGTACCGCTCCGTGGTGCGAGGTGATCAGGTTGCGATGACGAACCGAGGGAGCGACCTTATATCGAATGATGACATCCGCCATCGATTTATCATGCGTTTTCGACAAATCGGGCGAGAGTTTTGGGTTTTGCGCCAATCCAGAGACGGCAGCAAGCAAGGTTAGCGCCAGGACGAACTTCTTCATGAACACCCCAAATCGAGATAGCAACTTCCGGGATGGTAGGAGCACGTTTCCGGCCGATGGCGGAGTAGGTAAGTTACTGATGGGTCAGGGCGAAGGGAAGAGCGGGAACCTGGAAACAGAGACAGGGTGGCCCCCGGCGCCGGGGACGGGACAATTTGTCCCGTTCAACCTGAAAAGAATCTCGAGCGTGTGCGGACAGCGAAAAGGGGAAGAACGCAGTTGGAATGATGCTGGTTGAAATCGTAGTTAGGATGTTGGTTGGCATGAGCGCGCACTTTCGTAATGCAGGATTCGCTGTGAGGGGATCACAATCCCCGAGTTATTGCCGATAATCAGTAGGCATGCCCCGATTTGACCCTACAAAAACGTTTGTTGCGATAACGGCCATCGCGGCTATGGCATGCTTTGCAGCCGCCATCGCTCACCCGGGGCTGAGCGGGTACGGAGAATTTCTTTCTTATCTATCGGTTGTCTTGCTGACATCGACGCTGAAAGTGACCGTACCTGGAATCGACGGAACGTTATCGGTGAGCTTCATTTTCCTCTTCCTGGGCATGATGGAAATGACGTATGCGGAGACGCTGGTGCTGGGGGTAGCGTCCGTCTTCGTGCAGTCGTACTGGCACTCCAGCAAACGACTGAAGCCGATTCAAGTGATCTTCAATCTTTCGCAATTGACGGTTGCGACGACGGCGGCGTATTGCACGTTCAAGCTTCTTAGCGTCAGCATTCTTCAGCAACAGCGGCCCCTCGCCCTTGCCTGCGCGGCGATTGTCTACTTTCTGTTCAACACCTGTGCGATGGCGACGGTCATTTCGCTGAGCGGGAGGAAGTCGATTGAGCAGGTGTGGGTCGAAGGCTACCTCTGGTCGTTCCCTTATTATCTGATCGGCGCGGCGATCGCTGGATTCGTGAGTTATCTGAACCGGCAGATCGGATGGCAGACCTCGCTGCTGGCGCTGCCCGCCATCTACGTTATCTATCGATCGTATCAACTGTATGTGGGCAAGCTGGAAGATGGAAAGGTGCACGCGGAAGAGATGTCGCACCTGCATCTGCGAACGATCGAGGCACTGGCGCTGGCGATCGAGGCCAAGGACCATAACACCCGCGAACACCTGCAGCGAGTGCGCGTGTATGCCATGGCGGTGGCGAAAGAATTAGGCGTGACTGAGGAGGAAACGGAAGCACTGCGGGCCGCATCCTTGTTGCACGACATTGGCAAACTGGCGGTTCCCGAGCACATTATTTCGAAACCGGGAAAACTTACGCCGGAAGAATTCGACCGGATGAAGATTCATCCCATCATCGGGGCGGAAATCCTGGAGCAGGTGCGGTTTCCCTATCCGGTGGTGCCGATTGTGCTGTCGCATCATGAAAAGTGGGACGGAACGGGATATCCGCGTGGCCTGAAAGGGGAAGAGATTCCGATTGGCGCGCGCATTCTTGCGGCGGTGGATTGCCTGGATGCGTTGGCCTCGCACCGGCAGTACCGTCCGGCGCTTCCGCTGGATCTGGCGATGGAAAAAGTTGCGGCCGAAGCGGGGCGCGGATTCGACCCCCGGGTCGTCAAGATACTGCAAAGTAGATATGTGGAACTGGAGAAACTTGCGCTGCAAGAAGAGGAAGACCGGCCTGCCAAGCTCTCCATGGACATTAAGGTGGAGAAAGGCATAGCGCCCGCGGCTGGCTTCGAGCAAAACGAAGAACGCGTGGTGCAGCAGCAGCGGGAACCGAATGACGATTACATCGCCAGCATCGCGTCCGCACGCGAGGAAGCGCAAGTGCTGTTTGAGTTGGGCCACGATTTAGGAACGTCGCTGCGCCTGGATGACACACTCTCGATGTTTTCGGTTCGCCTCAAGCGTTTAGCCGCTTACGACGCTATGGCCGTGTACGTACGGCACGGCAAGGGATTGGCCGCGGAGTATGTCAGCGGCGACAATTTCAGGTTGTTCTCGTCCTTGAAGATTCCGGTCGGAGAAGGACTTTCGGGGTGGGTGGCTCACAACAACAAGCCGATTGTGAACGGAAACCCGTCGGTCGAGCCGGGGTACCTGAACGATCCTACCAAGTTCAGCAACCTGCGATCCGCGCTTGCGGTGCCTCTGTTGGGTGATTCCGAGGTGGTTGCGGTGTTGGCCTTGTATCGAACGGGCCAGGATGCGTTTACGCAGGACGATTTGCGGATTGTTCTCAGCGCAAGCTCGAAACTGGGGATCACGATCGAGAACGCGCTGCAATTCCGAGAAGCACAGGAATCCGCAACCCTGGATTGTCTGACGGGCCTGCCCAATACGCGGTCACTCTACCGGCATCTGGAAGCGGAGTTATCGCGCTGCCGGCGTTCGGGGAGTCCGCTGACGGTGTTGGTGCTGGATCTGGACGGCTTTAAGCAAGTGAACGATCGCTTTGGGCATATTGAGGGAAACAATCTTATCCGGACGTTTGCGACGAGCCTGAAGGAGTCGTGCCGCGAGTATGACTATGCGGCGCGAATCGGTGGCGATGAATTCGTTCTCGTGGTACCGGGGATGCCGACGCAGGCGGTGGATGAAATCAGGGAGCGGTTGCAGAAGACCGCGACGGCGGTCGGGAGCGCGATTTGTCCGACCCACGCGCTTTCGGTCAGTGTGGGAAGCGCTTCCTATCCCGACGACGGCGGAGATGCAGAGACACTGCTGTCGGCCGCGGATCATTCGCTGTATAAGGTGAAGCGCGCACGCCAAAAACTTGCCAAGGCGCAAGCTACCTCATAGAACGAAATCCAGATCATGGAAACGGGGAGCGTTGATCGCTCCCCGTTTCGTTATACGCGCTGAGCCGATTATGCAGGTTCGCCGAGTGGCCGGGAGCGCCGGTTAGTCTTCCGTGCGAATCCTGAACTTTATGCTGCAAACTCCTGACAAGTTCTAAGCGCGGGTCAGGAAAATCGGCAGGCCCATTTTGTGATCGTAGGTCGGACGATAGCGGTCGGTGTTGTACATGGTGGCGACCTCGACTTTCCGCGGTCCTAGCTTGGGGTCGGGGATGGGCACCATGGTGAAGCAGCCGCTGCTGATGGCCGTCATCAGGCCGGTTTTGCCTTCTTCGACGGCGTCCATGGCCATCCCGGCATAGGTGATGGCGACCATGCGGTCGACAAAGTCGGGGCTGCCGGAGCGCAAATCATAGGTCAGGTCGCTGACGACGGTTTCTTCACCGGTGGCGGTCTTGATCTCGTCGCTCAGATCCTCCGCCACGCTCATTTTTTTGCGGTGACCGAAGGCATCGGCGGGGCCGTATTCCTTGACCGTGTAGCCTTCCCACTCGGCGCCCTCGGAGAGAATCACGAGCGAATAGTTGCTAGGGTTGTTGTGCTTATCGGTAAGCAGGATTTCGATCAGGCGCTGTAGATTGACTTTGTATTCAGGGATACAGCAGCGCACCGAGGTTACATAGGCGGTGTAGAGAGCGGTGTAGCCAGCGTCGCGGCCGAATACGCGGAAGATGCCGATGCGCTCGTGCGAGCCGACCGTGGTCCGCTGCCGCTCGATGGCGTCCATGGCGCGGGTAATGGCGGTGGAAAAGCCGATGCAATATTCGGTATTGCGAACGTCGTTATCCATGGTCTTAGGAACGGCAATTACCTTCACACCCTGACGGTCCAATTCCGCGGCATAGCTTAGCGTGTCATCGCCGCCGATGGCCACGATGTAATCGAGTCCTAGCGTCTCGATATTCTTGAGCACCGCTGGGGTTACGTCAAAGACGGTCGTGGTCTCGCCTTTCTTGGTCGATTGCTTAGTGGGAAACTGCTGTCCTGCAAGCGCTGGCGGCAGTTTTTTCATCTTGGTGGGATTGGTGCGCGAGCTGTGAAGATACGTGCCGCCCGTGCGATCGATGGTGCGGGTATTCTCGCGATTAAGCGGCTGAATATAGCGGGAGCGGCTTGCCGGATCGTTGAGATCGACGTGGGTCAAGCCTTCCCAGCCGCGCCGAATGCCCAAAACTTCGCATCCGATTTCGGCGCCACGATAAACGACCGACTTAATGACGGAGTTCAATCCGGGGACGTCGCCGCCTCCGGTAAGAATACCAACGCGCTTTGCCGGCATGAAGAATGCTCCTCGGTAGCGATGAAGAAGTGAGAAGAGGGTACAGGCGCTCACAACTCCCGCGAATCCTTACACTGAATCTTCGATTTTATAGTGTAGCGCGTCCCGACACACATTTAACGGAAGGACGAAGATGTGCGGCGGGTCACAGTGTTTGGCGCGGGGGCAGAGTACAATTCCGCCCTGATCGACTGGAAGCCAGGGCCGATCCGCAGGGGAGGCGATTTGTCCGATCAATTGTTTCAAGCAATGCGCCAGAGCATTATCGACGGCGCGTCCGATACCGCGGTGGAGTTGGCGCAGCAGGCATTGGCGCACGGAGTCGATCCGCTGGCGGCGGTGAACGAAGGATATGCCGCAGGGATCACATTCGCCGGCGATCAATTTGGATGTGGGCAGATGTTTTTGCCCGATTTGCTTGCCTCGGCGGAAGCGATGAAAGCGGCAATCAATGTTCTTGAACCGGAGATGCTGAAGCGAGGGTCGCAGCGAGCGATTCTAGGCAAGATTATTCTGGGCACGGCCCGAGGCGATATTCACGATATCGGCAAGAATCTTGTTGCTACGATTCTCTCCGCCAGCGGATTCCAGATTTTCGATCTGGGCACGAGTGTGACTCCGGAACAGTTTGTCGCGAAAGCGAAGGAAGTGGATGCCGATATCGTTGGCATTTCGGCATTGCTGACCACGACGATGGCTGGACAGAGGGCAGTGATCGAGGCGCTCGATCGAAATGGCTTGCGGCCGAGGGTGAAGGCGATCATTGGTGGGGCGGCGGTCACGCAGAAGTGGGCAGCGGAAATCGGTGCCGATGGCTATTCGCGCAACGCTATCGATGCGCTGGAACTGGCCAAGAGTCTGATGGGCACTGCGACGAGTGAAGGAACGGCACAGGCATGAGGCCCAGAATTCAGCTACTCACTCGGGAACTGGTTGAACGCATTCTGCACGAAGCGTTCGAACTGCTGATGAATCCTGGCGTTCGCGTGGGGTCGGCGGCAGTGGTGGAACTTCTACAGTCCGCGGGCGTTGAGGTTAAGGACGGTGTGGCGCGAATTCCGGAATCGGTGGCGCAAGCGTGCCTCGCACCGGTTCCGCGGGACTTTTACTTGTACGATCGCCGGGGAGAAAGAGCCGTTCATTACGGCGGCGACGACGTGCAATTTGATCCGGGGTCGTGCTGCGTGCAAGTCCTCGATCCCGACACGATGGAAGCGCGGCCGTCGGAGACTCGCGACCTGGTGCGCATTGTGCAGGTGGCGGAGATGTTGCCGGAATTCGCGGCGCAGGCAACAGCGGTGGTGTGCACGGATGCGCCGAGCGAAATCGGCGATCTCTGCCGGTTGCGGGTGGTGCTGGAACACTCCAACAAGCCGGTGGTTACTGGATCGTTCTCGGCGGAGGGATTGCAGGGGATGATCGATTTGCTGGCGGCGGATTGCGGCGGGCGAGAAAACTTGCGCAAGAAACCGCGGGCGGTGTTTGATGTGTGTCCGTCTCCACCGTTGAACTGGTCGGAGTTTGGATCGCACAACCTGCTCGACCTGGCTCGAGCGGGGGTGCCGGCGGAGATTGTGTCGATGCCGCTGGCGGGAGGGACAGCTCCGGTGACGCTGGCCGGTTCGGTGACGCAGCACGCGGCGGAAGCGCTCGCCGGCATCACGCTGCATCAGCTTGCGGGGAAGGGTTCGCCGATCGTTTGGGGCGGCGCTCCGGCAATCTTCGACATGCGCACCGGGGGCGCGCCCATGGGGGCGGTGGAAACGGCGATGCTGAACATGGCGTGCGCGGAAGTAGGCAAGTTTCTAGGACTGCCAACGCACGGCTACCTAGTGGCGACCGACTCGAAGTTTGTCGATGCGCAAGCGGGGGCGGAGAGTGCGCGCTCGGCGATGCTGGGAGCGCTGACAGGGATCAACATGATTTCGGGAGCGGGGATGCTGGAATCGCTGGCTTGCCAGAGCGTGGAAAAACTGGTGATGGATGCGGAGTCGATTGCCTCGGCGTACCGGCTCGTGCGAGGCATTGAGTTGCGCTCGGAGACGATGGCTACGGAGATGTTCGCGAAGACGGGGCTGTCGGGAGAATTTCTCAAGTTAAAGGAAACCCGCGCGTTATTTCGACAGGAGCAGCATATTCCCTCGGCGGTGATTGATCGGAGCGCGCGGGGATCGGAGGCGCCGAAAGACGCATTCAGCCGGGCTCGCGCACGGGTTGACGAACTGGTCAGCCAGTATCAGAAGCCAGCGCTTCCGGAAGACGTGGTGCGAGAATTTCGGTCCATTGTCGAGCGCGAGGCGAAGCGAGCAGGCGCGGTCTAGGCGGTCTTAAGAACGCCGCGCGGCCTGACGATCTTGCGTTCGTGCAACTCGGCCAGACGCTGTCCCAGAACAGCGGCTTGCACGCGGATTTCGGGCACGGTCGTGGTTTCCCAGAGACAACCTTTGCGCGTGGGTCCGATGGCAAACAGCTGATCTGAGGAAGTGTCCTTGTAATCGATGAGCGCGCCGTTTGCATCGGTGTCGAGGCCGAGGAAGAGAGGATCGGGTCGCGCAAATCCCTGCACGAACAGGCTGGTGATCAAAGAGTCGTCGATGCGACGGCAATCGGATTCGGAGCCTGTGCAGTTGATCACGCGGTTGGCGTGAAGAATTTTCTCGCTACGATCCTTGCGATCCCGATATTGAATCTGGGCGCGGTCGCGTTCTTCTGAATATGAAGTGACAATTCCGGTGTGTAAGCGGACTTGACCTTCACTTTGCATATCGGCGAGGACGTCACCAATTTCCGGTGCGACCCGATGACGATGCACATCCCAATAGGCACGCAGGTGCCGCAGGAATCTTCTTTGTTCCTCAAGCGGCAGGGAGCGCCAAATGTCCTGCGTGACGGGCCGAAGGCTGTCGATTACGGCGCGCCAGTCAATTTGCTTTTCGGCCGCAGCCCACACCTGGCTCCGAATCAAACGCAGCAAGCCGCGCACGGTTCGTGGAGAATTTTCATCCCAGAATAAGGGCCAAGAACTGTCCTGACGCACGTGGCGCCGCGGGCGCGGAAATAATCCCTGACGCGAGAGGACGTGGATCATGCCGCGGTAGCCTTTGGACTTCAGCGCCATGATGAGATCGACGCTGGTCAGTCCAGAACCCACCAGCAGAACGCTGCCGCCGGGGGGAAGGTCTTTCAGCGCATCGCTTGCCCAGGGAAAGTGGGAGTACAAGGAGGCTGAGGATTTGAGGCCGGGGATGCTTGGGTTGGCTGGAGGGAAATTTCCGGTGGCCAGCACCATCGCCCGCGCCAGCAGTTCAGACCCGAACTTCAGCTGGACGCTGAGCTTGCCTCTCCGTCGATGGAAGGAGAGGGCCTCGTCCTGAATCCAATGCAACCGGTCGCGGCCGCAGTCGGCGAGCGTGGCCTCGAGCAGGCTGGCGATGTAGGCGCCGTAAACGGAGCGGGGCGGAAAACTACGCCATTGCACGGCGGAATCGTAGTGATTCCTCGCCCAAAGCAGAAAGTCGTCAGGAGCGTCGGGCCAAGCGCTCATCTCACCGGCGGGTACATTAAGGAGATGAAATCGATGCGGGCTGCTGTAGGCGAGGCCGCGGCCCGGCCATGCGCCGCGGTCGACAACCGCGACCGACAAGGAGGAGGAGTGGCGCAGCAGGTGCACGGCCAGCATCGTCCCGCTAAAGCCGCCGCCAATGATCAAGACGTCAAACTGCGATGCGCGCACCGACCAGCACCTCTATAATACTAGTATATACATAGACATTGTTCTATTCCAGCCTGCAAACGGAGGGCCTTTGTTGAGTTCCGGCCACGGCTTGGGTGGTTCGGTCCAAACCCACTTGGACCGCACTTGCCAACAGAAAGCCTTGCAACTGTGGTTGGCGCCAGCTGCAAGCCAGTCAAGTGCCGTGCAAGCCGGGCAACCCTGGGTGTTCACTCTGCCCGATTCGAATCCAGGCAAGTGGTGGGTGTGACGGCTACCGAGGTTGGGTTAACGCAATCGATTCTCTTAACGGATGCCGAAAAAATGGTTGTGGTTTTACCGAGTTTGTGCAAGAATCTGCGCATTATGGAGACGTCGAGTCTGGATTTCGTGTATCTGGATCAAGATCCGCGGACCCTGCGGCCTGCGGCGTGTGTGTATGTGAAGGTTGCCGACGGAGAGGACTTTGCCGGGATCGATGCGGGTAAACTGGTTAGCCGTCCGTGCCTGAGCTTTATCGAACTCGACGCTGAGATCAGAAGGCTGCACGCGGAACTGGAGGAGATACGGGCGCGGGCGAAGAAGAAATTTTATCGTGCTTATGCCTCGGCTGCGAGTGCGTAGCGTCGTTGGTTGGGCCGGCTATGGGCGATCACTATTCCGCTATAATGTAGATCGACAATATAGATATTGTGCAAAATCCAACTTGACATCCAGCACGCCAGGAGTTATACCTTCCCGTTACCCCGTACACATGTTATTGGTCCAGAGTGGGCTGGCAGGCAGGGAACCGCACCGGTCTGCCACGCAGGAAAACTGAACCATGTCGTGTAATGGCTGTCACAGACTCGGTTCCTAACCTTATCTAGCATGTGCCGAGACGACGAAAGTGTAAGCTCTTGCAAAAACGGCTCACCGAACGATGGCGATTTCCCTGTAAAAACCTATTTCTTATTCACTCCTGAGGAGCAACTGCTATGGCTGAGAAAGCCGAAGTCCGTCATACGCTGAGCGAGCAGCAGGCGCGCCAGCTCGCGAATGTCACCAAGACCGTCCCGATGATGGAGACGATCACGCCGCGCTGGCTGGTGACGTTTCTATCGTGGGTGCCCGTTGAAGCCGGCACCTACCGTGTCAACAAAGTGAAGCCGACGCATCCGGGCACGCGGACGATCGAGTGCAGTCCCGACGAAGAAATCGATCTGCCCGAAATCTACGTGGATTACGAAGAGAAGCCGCGCGAGTACACACTGAACGCGGTGACGACCGTGCTCGACGTGCAGACCCGCATTTCCGATCTGTACCGTAGCCCCCACGACCAGATCCGCGAACAGCTGCGGCTCATGATCGAAAAAGTGAAAGAACGCCAGGAAAATGAACTGGTCAACAACGCCGAGTATGGACTGCTGAACAACGTAGCGTCGGAGTATCGCGTGAAGACGCGCAAAGGAGCACCGACGCCGGACGATCTCGACGAACTGATCTCGAGAGTGTGGAAAGAGCCGGGATTCTTTCTGGCGCATCCGCGCGCCATCGCCGCTTTTGGCCGGGAATGTACGCGACGCGGAGTTCCGCCACCGACGGTGAATCTCTACGGCACGCAGTTCCTCACGTGGCGGGGCATCCCGCTGGTACCTTCCGACAAAATGGCGATCAAAGGCGAGAAGTCGAATATCCTGTTGATTCGCACGGGGGAAAAGAAGCAAGGCGTGATCGGATTATTCCAGCCGGGTCTGCCGGGAGAAGTCACGCCCAGCCTGTCGGTTCGCTTCATGGGCATTAATCACAAAGCGATTGCTTCGTACCTGATCTCGCTCTATTGCTCGATTGCCGTTCTGACGGAAGACGCAATCGGCGTGTTGGAGGGCGTCAATGTCGATCAATATCACGAGTACAAGTGATTCGTTAGAAAGTGACGCGCCGACATCATCTTCTACGCCGAGAGCCGCGCAAGAGGAAGGTACGCAACGGTATCAAGGCGTTTCGGCCTTGATGTCGGCAGTGCCCGATCCGGCAGTGATAGCGAAACTCGCAAATGAGTTTTTCGCGGCGCTGCCGGGAGCGGTTGTGCCGGCGCAAGCAGCCGGGATACTGTCTTCGTCCGAGGCGGGCGGGATGCCCGCTGTGCCGCCCGCTGCGCCGGATTTTCCCCGGGAGGTGTTCTCTTCGCCCGCGACCCCCACAGCGGGCATCATTTCGGGTATTTCGCAGCCGGTTGGGGCTCTGAGCGAAGCGGATTTCCGCGCGATTGCCGCATCGCTCTCGGGGGCAACCGCTCTCGTGCCCCCTTCCGCCGCCGCTTCGCCTGAGCTGCCCGGTACTTCCGCGGCGTCGGTCGAAGCGCAAAAGGGTGGACCGTGGGCGAGTGCGCCGCAGATTCCTCCGGCGGCAGAAATGTATTCTTTCCCCGGCGTCGTCGCAGTTCCTTCTTCGCCGCCCAGCGCTCCGCCGAGTGGATCGGACTCAGCGACGGCGCCGTCGTCGGTAGCGGGCGCACCTAGCGTTGCTTCCAGCGAAGGCAGGACGGATCCTTGGGCGGAGGAGCCCCACTTTGGGGGACTGAACGACGTATTCTCTTTTCCACGCGTTCCCGGCGCATCGATCCCCGGTGTTCCGGAGGTAGCCAAGTCCCAGCCCAGCTTTCCAGTTTCTGAAACCGCTTCAGGAACCGTTCCGCCGGCGCCTGCTGCAGCCGTTCCAATGAATGCTGCACAGGCGACTCCCGCGATTCCGAAGTCCGGTGACCTCGCGATTCCTGAAGCGCCTGTCGATTCGGTCCCAGCGGAAGCGACAGCCTATCTGAGCGCAACCAAATTTCCATCAGTCAGCGAGTTGTTTTCGCTTCCCGGAGTGCCCGGTGTGCAGTCGCCTCCGGGTGTTCCGGTGCTGCCTTCGTCAATGCCCGAGACTCCCGGCGAAAATGACGTCCAGGGTCTGCAGGTTCCGGGCTTTCAGCGGGCGGCGGCGCCGGGTTCGTCGGGCAACAATGCTGGTTCGACGGGCGCGGCACCGGCGGGGGACTCTTTGCCGGCAGGCATCGAGTCGGTGGAGTTTCGCCCGGATCTGGAGCCGGCGGAACTTGGAGTCGCGAAGCGTCCACTGGATCCGCGGTTGATCCGCCAAGATTTCCCGATTCTGCAGGAGCGGATTCACGGCCGGCAGTTGATCTGGCTCGACAATGCGGCCACCACGCAGAAACCGAATGCGGTCATCGATCGCCTGTCCTACTTTTATCGGCATGAAAATTCGAACATTCATCGTGCCGCGCATACGCTTGCGGCGCGCGCCACCGACGCTTATGAGAGCGCGAGGGAAAAGACGCGGCGCTTCATGAACGCTTCCTCGACCCGCGAGATCGTTTTTGTTCGCGGCACAACCGAGGGCATCAATCTCATAGCCAAGAGCTGGGGACAGCGCTATGTCCAGAAGGACGACGAGATTGTAATTACGTGGCTCGAGCATCACGCCAACATCGTGCCATGGCAGCAGCTGTGTTCCGAGAAAGGGGCGCGGCTGCGGGTCGCGCCGGTTAACGATCGCGGCGAGATCATTCTTGAAGAATACGAAAAGCTGCTGAGTCCGCGGACGCGTATCGTCTCGTTCAGCCAGGTTTCGAATGCTCTCGGAACGATCACGCCTGCGCGCGAGATGGTCGAGATGGCCCACCGGCACGGAGCTCGAGTGCTGGTCGACGGGGCGCAATCCGTTTCTCACATGCGGACGGACGTGCAGGCCCTCGACTGCGACTTTTACGTTTTTTCGGGCCACAAAGTTTTTGGGCCAACCGGGATCGGCGTGGTTTACGGGAAGTCTGAAGTGCTCGACGCCACACCGCCGTGGCAGGGCGGCGGCAACATGATTGTCGATGTCACTTTCGAGAAGACCATATACCAGGCGGCGCCAGCCCGGTTTGAAGCGGGCACGGGCAATATCGCCGACGCGGTTGGACTCGGCGCGGCGCTCGACTATGTTGAACAGGTTGGCATGGAAAGCATCGCCGCCTACGAGCACGAGCTCCTTAACTATGCCACGGCAGGACTGCTGACCGTTCCTGGGCTGAAGTTGATCGGAACGGCGCGGGAGAAGGCCGGCGTGCTCTCCTTTATTCTCGACGACGTGCGCACAGAGGATGTCGGGGCCGCGCTGAATCAGGAAGGAATTGCGGTGCGCTCGGGGCATCATTGCGCCCAGCCAATTCTGCGGCGCATGGGCGTGGAAGCCACGGTGCGACCATCGCTGGCGCTTTACAACACGTGCGAAGAAATCGATGCGTTGGTGGCGGCGCTGCAGAGAATCCAAGCGGGTCGCGGCCATCGCGATCTATAAATTGCGCTTCGCGATCGTGCGATCGGTTGTATCGGGCGCTGAAGAATGCGCGGACGGCGGCGCATCGGAAGATGACTGAACGCAATGGCCCAGCTGATGTTCATGGCACGCGGCAAACGACTGCCTGCGAGTTGGAATAGGGGCAGGACAAACCAGCGATTCCCGGCGCCTGAAGAACGACCCAGTTCACTCCGAATTCAGCTTTCAACCGGAGAAAATCGGAATCTCTAAATTCGCGCCAGCCACGTTGCGCTTGCACTTCGTGCAGCCAGCGCGGGGCCAGACTTGGGACGCGCGTGGCAATTCCCGAGTCCTTGATCTCGTCGGCTAATGCGCTGCGCTCGGCCAGGGCGCGAAATCCATGGTAGTCCTCGCCCGGTAATTCCATGTAGCGCGGATCAAGGGCGAACTGGCTATCGACGGGAGTGTTGCGGCTGATCCACCGGAAGGCATCGACCCAGCCATTGCGCGAAGCTGTGGCGGGCAGTTCCAAGTGCGCGGTGTCGGGATACATCTGCCGCTGGGCGTAAAACATTCCAGCACTCAGCGGCACAAAAAAGAGCAGCCAACGCAGTACATTGCGTTGGAGGACATATTGTCCCAGCAGTCCGCCCGATATCAGCACGAACAAAAGATAGACCAGATGCAAAAACCGCATCGGCTCGAACGAGCGAAAACGCTCAAACTGGGCGGGCCATAAGATCACGATCGCCACCGCGAATTGAAACACTCCGAAGTACACGAGCCGTTCCGCCAAACGCGCCAGCATTGGCGAGTTAAGACGCAGCGCCAACTTCCGAAACCACCACAGCAATACCAAGGGTGCCACGATGCCCAGCCACTCGTACCAGTGCCAGCGCAGCAAAAAGAAAAACGGGCGCGTAGCCGCGGCCTGGTGCCACGCATCGGAGGTGGGCTCGAAAATCCAACCGAGAGGCCACAGCATCGCCGCCTGGACAGCCATGCGCCGGCGCGGTGTGGGAATTGCCGGTCTCCATAGAAGAAACAAGCAAAGAGAGGCCCCGAATGCCGCCATGAGGCCATGGATGGAGAAGGCGACGGCGAGCAGAACGAGAACCAGCCAGCGACGTTGGTCGAGCGCAGCAACGATCGCCGCCAAAATTGCGGCGGTTGCCAGCGCTCGCGGATGCAGATACTGATCGGTCAAACTCAGGGCGGTGCCTGAAACCGGGAGGGTCAGCAGAACAGCGACCAATGCTACCGCAGCCCAGCGTGCGTAGGCGTCCGCGAAACAGCGTCGACTGATTCGCCAGCATCCCCACAGGATGAGAAGGGTGGTGCCCCATTGCCCAAAAAAGATACCCCATCCGAGAGGCACGTGCGTCCAGCGCACAAAAAACGCGATCAACTTGTCGAAGATGGTCGCCCGAAACTGAACCCGGAAGAAATCGGAGTCGTAGGGAAACAATGCGGGGTTGAGATTCTGCTTGATGGCCGCCAGATAAGCACAATCATCCTCGAGGCCCGGATGGTATCCCTGGATCAGAATGGCAAACGTGGCGAGCAGCGCCAAGATGAGAACTTCAAGAATGCGCTGCCGCACGGGACGCCGAGAGGAATGTGGGTCTGCCGGGGCGCGCACAAGTGGATCCAAACTACGCCTTTCTTATCCCAAGATCTTGATGGCAACGGAAGGCAACAGTTTGAGCTGGGGCCTAGTATGCGTTTTCATCCTGCAGAGCCAGGAAAAGAGTACGGATGATAATCCGTAAATCAAGCGCAAGACTCCAGTTCTGGATGTAGTACAGATCATACTGAAGGCGGTCGGAGATGGAAGTATCGCCGCGAAGGCCATTCACTTGCGCCCACCCCGTCATGCCGACCTGACAACAGTGCCGCAAGTTGTATTTCTGGATGTTGGTGCGGAACTTCGCGACAAAATGCGGGCGTTCCGGACGCGGCCCCACCAGGCTCATGTTGCCACGAATGACATTAAACAGCTGGGGCAGTTCATCGAGACTGAAGCGGCGCAGTATGCCGCCGATGGGGGTGCAGCGAGGATCATTCTTCGTTGTCCAAGTGGTGTCGCTCTCGACCGTAGTGCTGCGGAACATAGTGCGGAATTTCAGAAGAGTGAAGGCCTTTCCATTTCTGCCAACGCGCTCCTGGCGGAAGAACATCGGGCCGGGAGAACTCACCTTGACGAGGACGGCAATGGCCAAAAAGACCGGGCTCAGAATGATCACACCCAGGATTGCAAAAACCAGATCGAAGGTCCTTTTGAGGACAGTATAGGCAAAGCTCTCGACGGGAGAGGCGGCCAGATTCATCATCTGCAAGCGGCCAACCTGAAACAGCTTCTCTCCCACTGAGAGGCGCGGCCCGAAGTCCAAGATGGCGCGAACAGGTTTCCCGAGGTCCTGGAGGCTGTCAAGAACGGAGGCGACCTCGAGGTAATGCCTGCTCGGAATGGCGACGACAGCCTCATCAAAGGTGAGAGAGTCAAGACGGAGCGCCCGAGCGCGAATGACGGGCGCATCATGAACGAATACGGGCTGACCCGGAAGTTGCACGTAGGCTTGGATCTGGCAACGCAAGAACGGGATGCGGTGAAGGAGTCGAACACTCCTGCGCGCATGCTGGTCGGTGCCGACGACCAATATCTTCTGGCATTTGCGAGGCCAGTTCAACGACTTACATGTGAGCCGGAAAAGGCTTCTGACAGTTACTGCGCCAACAAACAGGATAACGTTGCCAACCAGGATGAAGACCCGGGAAACCACAAGATCTTTCGCGAAAACAAGCAGGGCAGTCTGTAGAAGAAGTGTAGTAATACAAGCAAAGAATGCAGCACGGATCCCGGTGTGCTCCCAGAACATTTCCGCAACTGAAGAGAGCTTGAAGTAGTTGGCTGCGAGAATCCATACCAACACAGTAAAGACCAGCAGTATCAAGTAATAATTCGGGACAACGCCGCTACCATCGCGGGACCATGCGCCGCCAAACCGGGCATAAGCGGCTATTCCGAAAGCGAAGAGCGGGAGCACATAAACTAAGGAACGCAATAAAAAGCCATAGTAATAGACCCTTGAAATCACAGTGCAAACCTCCACAGATTTTGAACATTCCCGGGGTCACTGGTATCTCTTGATCAATTCAGTTTCTCAACAAACCAGTTAGAGCACCAACCAATAAATCCGATTAATCGGCACAGCTATTCCGATTTCGGGAAAAAATATCACCTGATACACGCCTTAGATGCTGTTTCCGGAAATTGAGTTTACTGCCACTGTCTGTGACCTTGCGTTCACAATGGTTGCTAAGGAAAAAAGCCGCGTCGGAGGGACGCGGACCGAAACTTGCCCAAAAGAAACCACAGAAAAAGGCACGGGGCGCTCGGGAAGAAGAACCGGGGATACAAATCAACATTCAACCATTCCTTGACGAATTCACGTTACGGTGAGCGCACCAATGTGGAACCGGGCACACCAGCGTCCCACGCGCGACAAGGCGTGAGCCAAAGTCAAGGGAAGACAACCCGCAATGAAAGTCTCAGATGAGGCTTGAGATCAAAGTTTCTTTGCAGGATTAGGCGTTACTATATGTATCTCCGCAGACCGTGTCAAGAATAAGTAAGATGTAATCACAATCATATGTGACATACTTCACATTTAGGGATCGATCAATACGCTTCTTGAAAGTTAATGGGCTTGGATGCGAGATAGGTGGTCTGAGCGGAGGGTCTGCCCAAAGTATTATTCCCAGGCTGGGAATCCTGGCCCGGTGGTCAGACCAATACGATCAAACGTAGCAATCGGAGTTATGGTTGGCTTACGACCGTATGCGCGGGGGAATGCTGGAACAATTTGTGAGGTGTTAACAGGATTTCGACCACGGCCGTTACGTTTCTGGAAACATTGGGTTGAATCACAGGGAAAAGCCAGCGTTCCTGCTGCACCTTAGCGGAAAGCCCGAAGTTGGGGCGCAGCCAGTAATCGCTACTCATGCCGAAATCGGTCAGCGTGCCGCCGTCGGGAATGAACCTGTTGCTGACCTTCTGATGCCGGAAAGTGAGTTGCAAGTTGTTTTTCGGAGTAAACCAGTAGGTGGTCCAAGCCTGAGCGCCCTGCCCCTGACGTCCAATCCAGCTACCCATTAGATTGCCGGCATTTCGAAACCCAGTGATCCAGGTCGCATCCCAGTAAAAGGCGCCGAAGGAAACATCGGGAAGGCTATTGGGGGGATCGGTATAAACTGCCTCGGCGCGAAAGTCGAGTTTCGGGATCTTGGGCAGTGAGGGAATATAGACTCCGGCCAGCCAGGAGGCCACATCGGGGCCGAGAAGCGGAGTGATTTCGTCATGTTCCGCGAGACCGTCAGCATAGATAGTCATCCCGTTCCGAATTTTTGGAATGCGGTAGCTGAAATCCAGTCCGGCCCGTCGTGAGCCTGGCTTGTTGGGGGTGCCGGGATTTTGATTGCCTGTCGAGAACAGGCTTCGCAAGAACGTATGGAGACTTAGCGGATAGCCCGGGCCGCCGTAATCCGTCGTCCGGGAGAACCCAATTTCGAGGTTCGACGTGGGTTTGAAGGTAAGTCTCTCGCCATGGACAATGGGCTGCGGATGCAGCGATTGACCATACTGACCGACGAGGCCCGAGGGAGTGAGCATGAATTCGTATCCAGAATATTGCCCGACGAAACCCTCCAATCGCATCGGCCCAAGAACACCGAGGAAACCAGGAAGAGTAAAAGGGGTGACCCGGTTAATGCGAAACATCCGGAGCGGATCCGCATTGTTGCTGAACATCATGGAGCCGCCGGCGCCCGGTCCCCACCAAAGACTCTGGTTGCCGTAAGAAAGCTGCCAGTCGGACAAATTCATCGCCACATAAGCATCCAGCAATCGACCGCGGCTGAATGCGGCTGTGGGCGTGCCGGGCGGCACCGGATATGGCGGGGAAATCACGTCGTGGGAGAAATCGGCTACTGATATCGCCTCGCGCGCCGCCAGCGGCAATGGGGGCGCGGACGGAGCATGCTGATATTCACCACGCACATAAACCGCAAAGGGACCGAGGGTTGCCCATCCGGACAATCCGGAAACATCGTTCCAGCCCCGCCCTTCGGGCCGGCCGTAGTCGTTAATGATTGTTTGTCCGAAATGGTCGCCATCAGTGAGGGGTTTGCCGGCGATCTCGGTGGTTCGTGTATAGGCGGATTCCAGGTTGAGCGCAGTATTGTCTCCGCCTCCCAACATGGCGACCTCGCGGCCAAACTCGTTCTGCAAGGCACGGTAAATCCGTACCGCTTCACTCTCCTGCACTTCATCTTCGGCAATCCGATCCGCAGCTTCCTTGACTTGGCGGGCACACTCCATGCGCGTCCATGGACGCATGTCGGCAAACCCGGTGTGGATATACCCCAAGGCGGTCAGACGATCTAAAGCCGGGTAGACCCAGTTATCCAGCGGGACATAAGGCGAGCCCATATTGCGCGGTTGCCGGCCAGAGTCGCCTTCCTCACTCTTGCTGAAAGTGCCCCATTTCGCGATTTCGGCATCGCTGTAATGAGAGTGCGAGTGGAAAACGTGCCGACCTGTATACCACCCGAGGGCGCTGCCCACCAGCAGGTCGGTTGCGAAGTGTTTCTGCCCTGCAAACCGCGCGGCACTGACTCCTCCTGCCAAGCCATAGGCCAAGAGTTGGGTTGCAGGTCCGGGATATTCATGAGCTATGACGCTGGCAATGGCAAAACTGATGGCGGCGTGCTGGGAAGGAAAAGAATCGCCTCCCTGGAAAAAACGACCCCGGCCATTGCCGACAAAGGGGCGATCCCGTCCGAACACATACTTTAGAAGCTCGGTGTCGAGGAAAGCGTCAATGCCGGCTTCTCCACTGAGGAGTCCGGTCTCGCGTTCTTCATCGTTGTTGGAGATGTGTCCCCAGAGAAACATTCCTGCGCCGACTCCGGCAAAAGCCGCAAGACCGGCATTGGAGGCGGTTACGGCATGGGAGATGGTTGTGGGGCTGGTGGGAACATGCTTTTCGATGGCGGTGTCACTCGCAATCGACCCTGCGGCGAGAAAGGCCAAAGGCACCGTCCAATCCCACTGGCGCTCGGTCATGTGGAACGGAGCTGACCAAAAATCGATCTGATCGCGAAAGAGATTGCGCGGTAGTGATTTCAGGGAAACGGGGGGCAGAAGATCGTCATTGGATTGGGGCGGCGGTGTTGAGGAAGGTGCGGGGGGAGCGTTTCCGTCCGGGGGAGTCTGCGCGGCCGCGATCCAACTCCAGCCAATGACCAGCGTCGTAAGCAGCAGAGTCATTGCGAACCGGGTCGGGCAGAGTTCAGGTTTCAAGGCCCGGAAGCCCACGCCGGCAAACCTCATTTCAGGTCCTTGTGAACAACCCTGATGGATCGGAACTGTAGGTTGCCTCGGGTAGATACGAATTTCATAAGATGATCGCGGGAAAGTAAGAAGATCCTATCGCGCAGTCTCTCTCCGCAAAATTTTAAACTGCTTAAAGTTAGCACGAAATCAAATCAGGGATTGCCGAAACCGGGATTGGTCACGGGCGTCAATGTTAGTCGCGCAAACGAGTTTTCCGGGATGGAAGTTTTGGTTGGGCGACCCTGATAGAATCACTTTCTAGAATCACTTTCTGCATGCTGTCGGAATAGAAAGCATGTGAGCCGCCGCGATCCGATGATTCAGACAGAACGTCAAACCGAACCGGTGACCCCGGAAACGAAAGCGGCTGCGGGTGCGACCGAATACGAAGCTTCGGTGCTGGATGTGCTGGTTCTGCTGGCCGAGCGCAAGCGTTTCATTTTGCGTTTTGTGCTGGGGGCTGCGGTGCTGGCAACGGTGGTTGCTTTTTTGCTGCCCGTCCGATACGAAGCAAAGATTGTGTTGCTGCCCCCCCAACAGAATTCATCCATGGCATCGTCGTTGTTAGGGCAAGTGGGGAATATGGGATCCCTAGGATCGCTGGCCTCTCTGGCGGGGTCCAGTCTTGGCATTAAAAACCCGGCTGATATGTATGTCGCCCTGCTGACCAGCCGGACGGTCGAAGATGCGATGATCCAGCGGTTTCGCCTGATGCAGGAGTACGACGAAAAGCGAATGTCGGACACGCGCAAGGTTTTCGAGGGCCGAACCACCGCGGTGGCAGGAGCGAAAGATGGGCTGATCCGCATTTCGGTCGAGGATCGCGATCCGCAGCGGGCTGCGGAACTGGCGAATGGGTATGTGGAGGAGTTTCGCAAGCTCTCGGCCTCGCTGGCGATTACGGAAGCGGCGCAGCGCCGGCTTTTTTTCGAGAGGCAATTGCAACAGGCCAAAGATGACCTTGCCGGGGCCGAGGAGGCCATGCGAAAGACGGAGCAATCGACGGGCGTGTTGCAGATAGACAGTCAAGCCCGTTCGCTGATCGAATCGGCAGCGGTCTTGCGCGGGCAGGTAGTGGCCAAGCAGGTGCAGATTCAGGGCATGCGGTCGTTCGCAGCCGAAGACAATCCCGAGCTCATTCTCGCGAAGCAGGAACTGGCCGCGCTCCAGGCGCAACTGCAACAACTGGCTGGATCGCAAAAGGACGTCGGTTCCGACATTAACCTTTCGAAGGGCAGGGTGACGGAGTCGGGACTGGAATACCTGCGGCGGTTGCGTGACCTCAAGTATCGCGAAACGGTGTACGAGTTGCTGGCAAAGGAATTCGAAATCGCGAAACTCGACGAGGCGCGGGAGGGGGCGATGATTCAAGTGGTGGATCCGGCCGTGCCTCCGGATAAGAAGGCCTTTCCGCCCCGTCTTTTGATTGTAATTTCGACGACGATTTTGGCTTTCTTTGTTGCCGTATTCTGGATCATGCTGCAAAAAAGCTGGGCAGGGGCCGCAGAGTTGCCAGAGAACCGCCAGCGGCTGGAAGCGCTTCGAATGCGATGGAAGGAAAAGCAAGATACGGCGTCATGAGGATCAGAGCTGGTCGTCTGTCTTGCCTCTGAGTTGCTTCGGGCTGTGTGATTCCCCGGCGGCAACGATGAGTCAATGCCGCGGATTGGCGCTTCCGCGTTTGTATCCCAGATATTTCAGTGCTGTGCGTACGATGGCTTCCGGAATCAGCCAAGGCGCGTGCCCGAAAAGGTAACGGATTTCCGAGATGGCGAACCTGCCGCCCTCGCCAGACGCTGTGCCGAAGTCGCGCAGCAGCCAGGGCTCGTTTCCGTGGAGCTGGCCAATCAGGCAGTAGCGACGGAACTCTTCACGGAAACTGTAAGCGTGCGAATGGTAAGTCGGGGCTTCGGCTACGTAGGCGACGCGCCAACCACGCTCAAGCAAGCGGGCTACAACAACTGTGTCCTCGCCGAAATTCGCTTCGAGTGGAAACCCACCTACCTGCTCTAATGCGGTTCGCCGGTATGCTCCGAAGGAATTCGAAAAAAAGATCGCCTTAAAGCCGAGGGTGTCTCTGCTTTCGAGAGAGCGCACGGCGGAAACGGGCGGATAGTTGAAAAGCCGAGCGTGCGCTTCAATCGGGTTCGCGTTGGGCCGCGGCAACTGGCGTCCGTAGGCGGCGGCTATGGATGTATCCTGGAAGGCAGCGACGAGGTTGGCCAGGGCGTTCGCATCGGCCAAAATGGAATCCTGGGTAAGGTAGACGAGAAGGTCGGCATCACGGGCCAATCCGGCAGCCAGTTGACGGGTTCCGCCATGGCGAAACTCGGCTGCTGGAATCGTCACGACCCGGCAACCGTCACGGCGAGCCTGCTCCACGGTGTTGTCGGTGGAGGACGAATCGAGAACAAGGACCTCGGACGGCTGCAGGGTTTGAGCCGTCAAGGCTGGCCAGAATTCCTTCCAGATGGCGGATGCGTTCAGGGTGGGGATGCAAACGGTGAAAATCACTTTTCGAGAAACCACTTTCCGATCTCTTTTGAGTCGACGACCCTTATGCCCTTGATCATTTTCCTTTTCTTGAGCATTTTGGGAAGCACGCGACAAATATCCGGGACAGCCCCCAAAGTTCGCGTTTCGAAGACCATAATGTAGAAGAACATCGATATTTGCCGCCCCAGAATGAACGGAAGGTCCCGCCAAAAACTCCAGCCGAAATCGTTCTTAATGATACAGAAAAGCTGGTTTGTCCAGTTCCATCGCAGTATGCGAACTGGAATTTGCCTATGATACTTCATGAATTCCAGCGGGCGGCGATATCCACCTTTGCTTTGTCCTACGGCACGCGAGTGATATATCACCGCCTCGGGCACGTACACACAGTCATATCCTGCCAGCCTAAGTCGCCACGACAAGTCAAGGTCTTCCCAGTAAGCAAAAAAGTCTTCGTCAAAATATTCACGCTCGAAAAGCCGTACTGCCTCAAGAGCGGTCTTGCGATACGCTGGTGCGGTGCCAGACACAGCGAAGACATGACGTGAGTTGTCGAACTGCTGTCTGTCAGTCTCGTGCTGGCCTCGCTCCCTTCCACGGCGTCCTCTTGACACTACGATACCGGTTCCGTCGAGAATGCGAGCCCCATCAGGGAGCGGCTCAAACTTCAGCATCTTTCCTGTGGCGGCCCCAACTGCGGGATCGTCAAACGCGCTGACCAGTGCGCGCAAGTAGCCGGGGGCCATGGCGGTGTCTGGGTTCAGAGGAAGCAATACGTCGGCCTCGGTGTGGGAGAAGAACAGGTTGTGTGCACCTGCGAAGCCCAAGTTTGCGCCGTTATCGACAAAGCTAAACCTCGGATCGGCACCGAACGATGAGACTATCTCAGTTTTAATGGAATCGTTTGAGCCATTCTCGGTAAGGGTGAGGGTAAAGTCACCTAAATCCTGATCCAACACCGCGTGGATGCAGCGTTTTATCAAAGGAAGGGGGTGATTGTATCGAACGATATTAATCGCGATCGTCTGCACCGGGTATCCACGCCTAAGCGGTTTTCACCAAAGGCTTGAGCACCAATTCCTGATATCGCGGTGTCGGGCTCGGAAGGAGATTACAGCTATTGGCAGCAATGCAATATAGTAACAAATTCCCATATTCGTAACCATAGGTCTGAAAGCATACGTTCAGCCAGTAGGGAGCGATTAGAAACCAGCGAATCCTCCTGGGGGCGCACCACAGTGAGATGACGAGCAGTAGTGAATTAAAGGCCAAACAGTGGATCAGTCCGTATGCAGCAATTTGATTCATGAAAAACATGTGATAGTTATCAATGCTAAGGTGTTCCAGGGATGCATTCAGTTGGTGGACTCCCAGGCCTTCAAAAACATAGCGATTCCAATTGGAGAAGAATAATTTCCAGAGTTCAAGGCGGGTTGTGGCGCCATCCTCCTGGCTGTTGAGATTGAAGGCAAATGCAAAAAAGATGCCAACGATCAATACGGTTACGATCATCACGATAACTGCCCATCGTCTTACACTTGGCCCTCGTCGCATCACGAGACTATTTATTGCAACTAGCAGAATTCCAGAGAGAATCCCTTGCCTGGAAAAGAGGGCCACAATCAAAAGAAAAAACAAGGACTTGTCGATCAGGGTCACGCGTTCTCCGGCGCGCTGGCGGAAGTACAGAAACACACCGAAAATTGCCACGACATACATGGCCATAATGTTCTTGGTCAAAAATATAGGGGCTAGTGGTTCCGCTATTTCATATAAATGAGCGCTGGTTATCCCCTCCGGCCCTATGAGCATCAGGAGCAGTTGCCAGGTTGATGTATCCGTGTGGAGATAGGCATAGACGACGATAAGGAGCCAGATGATTGCGAAGCGCTTTAGCCATTTTGCGCAAACAAGGGGATCGAACACGGGCACAAGAAAAAGGAAGAGCAAGACGGTTGCGAGGTTGATCGAGAGCTTTATCGGTTCCAGGTATTCCGATTGATCGGCAAGTAATTCCCTGAAGATGGGTATCGAACCGGCGACAATCGCCAGACCGCAGACAGCAACCTTCATAACGCTTGAGGTGGGGGCCGCAAATTGCGGTAACTGGGCGAGGCCTATCCCCACAAGGAGAAGCTGGGGGATCAGGTACAGTGTGTGGTCCACTCCGATAAACGGATACAGGAAGAGTGTGCAGAGAAAGAGCGTCTGCAGCATCTTAGGACCAGTGAGCGATTCGGAACACGTCATATTCAGCCACCCAACCGTATCTCTTGAAATCGAGCGCCGTCGTGGCCCTCGACGTTGTTTAGATGCCTGCGAGAGTCCAGTGAGCAGGCTGACCAGACGCCGAAAATTCTAAGTCTTAGCAAAACAACGAACATGTTGTCCGCCGTCGATTGTTCAGTCAGCAAAGAGAAATTGCAGCACGCGCCGAGGCGAGCGTCATTTCGGTAAACCTCAATAGAATTGGGGCAGCGGGACGGGAAGCGTTCCAGAATATCTAGTGTTGAATCAGTCGAACCGTCATCACGCACGATTAAATGCAGATTCTGGAATGTTTGACGGGACAGGGAAGCGAGTTGCTGTTGCAGAAATTGCTCACCATTGCAGGTGGCTAGAAGTACATCGATTTCAGGCTTGTGCATGGTCCCCTGACCCATCGTTCAGGAGTATTCGCTCGAATCGCTCGACCGACTTGTCCCATTGGAATTCGCGGGAGATTTGCTTGCCTCCGGTTGCGATGCGGGAGCGATAGTCGGGGTCTCGAACCAATTTCACCAGCCCTTCCGCTATCGAGCCGGAGTCCCTGGGTTGTACAACTTCAGCGGTTCTTCCATGAAAGGCGTATTCTTCGGTGCCGAGTTGGGTGGTAATCACGGCCAATCCGCTAGCCATTGCCTCAATCGGAAACAGAGGGAAGCTTTCGTACCAAGAAGCACTTAGCAGGATGTCAGCTTTTTTGTACTCTTCACTGAGTCGCAACGGAGACAAGAACCCGAGAGACACGTATGGCGTGATCTCGCCAGGAGGAACCAGAGCCCGACCATAGACCCTCCATTCGAGTTCATATTCGGAGAGTTTGGCGCGGGCGATAGCGACCGCCTCCGCCATTTCTCGAAAACCTTTCCAGACGGCATCTCTCCCACCATAGCTGATAACGATAACTTTCCGCGACGAACCCGGGGGTTTCGGTTCGGCGTTGAATATCTTGTGGTCGATGGCATTCGGGCACAGTGCGACCGAGACTCCCAGCTCCGATTGCAACTTACTCTGCAGCCAGGATGAATTGGCAATCATTTCGAAACCAAGTTCGTAGCTCTGGCGTGCTACCGTCGTGACGTAGGCGGGGTCGGCATATTCAGCGCTGAAATACGGCTCGTAATGCTGTGCGAAGTAGAACTTCCGACCCGTAATGAGGGAAGCAGGACGGGCAGTCTCAAAACTTGTCGCGAGTGTAACATCGGCTTCCGGAGCAATTCTTGTCAGATATGCTTCGGCAATTCCCAAGCGAATCGCATCACTAAACGAGCCCGGGTGCAGAAGACAAACGCTCGTGGTCGCCTCTCTGATCAGCGATTTGGAAGAACTACTTCTCGATATTGTAGACCATGCGGCGCGGGCGGAACTCTTGAGCGCTTTCTGGATGCCGTCTTTCATCGAGGCGGTGATGACCCTGCCGATTGGGGGCTGAAACCATGCGGGATATGGCGATGGGGCCGTCGGTACAATCGTCACATCATGCCCCCGCTTTACCAGGCCGTGGGCGTATTCAAGAATGCAATAAATGCCACCGGAAAAAACATCGGCACTCAGCTTTGGCACGACAATGTTGATCCGTAGCATTCGAGATCCTTCTTAACTGCCGCCGACGCGAGGTCGTTGATTCCGGCGGAATATTCCTACTCGCCAAATCGATGCAGCCATCGCCAGAGTTACTCCGATCTCCACGGCAAACACGCTGGCGGCTGCGCCCGATGCTCCGAAATGGAGCACCAGTAAGGCGCACAGGGCGACATTGACCACTCCTGCCGCGATGAGAATGAGGCTGAATTGTTTCTCCATCCCAAACGTTACCATGGTCTGGATGCCAAGCACGTTGCTGATGGCAATCACGAAGGGCAACAGGGCGATCCAGCGCAACACCGGGACGGCACCGAGAGCTTTGCTTCCAAAGACAAGGAGAACGATGGGATGCGCGAAGATCAACAACGTCAAGGATGGTAAAAGTGAAACCATCCCGATCCAAAACAATGACCGCCGCAAGAATTCGACTGCGCGTTCTTTGGAGACGTGGGCCATGGCGTTAACATGAGGGAAGATCCCTTGAGAGACAGGGCCAAGCAGTCCTTGCGCGGCCCGCACCAGTTTTTCCCCCGTGCTGAAATATCCGGCTTGCACATTGCCGGCAAACAGACCGACCAAGAGAACGTTGGTGTTGGTGTAAAGCGTGATGGAGGCGCTCGAAACGAAAAGATGGAACCCATCGGCCAGCTGTTCCTGAATCTGTGAATACCGCGGAAACTTGTAGTGCAGATCCAAACGGCCGAGGCATATCCACAATCCTGCAATGCCCGACACCAGGACACCCAGCGGTGGCAGGGCGGCGGCGACGAGGTAATCGCGCGAGCTGTGAACAAAGACAAATAGCAGGCACGCCGATGCGAGCTTAGTTATGCCGTTGAGGATGGCAATGGTCCGCATATCTTGAAGCCCCTGGAACAACCAGGTGGGGAGTAGAACACTTCCGATGACCGTGCCATAGTTGACGGCGTAAACAGCGGCGTCCGGACGGAAATGGGGGACCAACCGGAGAATCAGCACCATGATGCACAGGCCAAACACCATAAAGGCGGCCTTGATCGTGATGACAGCGGAGAAGATCTCAGAGACGGCAGCCAAATCGTCGTGTTTTTGAGCGATCCTGCGTGTCGCCGAGAAATTGAAACCGTAATCGGTGAGGATCACAAAGTATGCCGCAAACGCTTGGGCCACGGAAATTAGCCCAAAGGGTCCAATCCCGAGGACTCGCACCAGGTAGGGAAGTGTGACGAGGGGAATGATGTAGTTGAGGCCCTGCAGGGCCATGAGGCTAGAAATATTCGTAAAGAGCAACCGCCTGGAAAAGATAGGCGATGGAGTCTCGATGCCGGAATGACTGAGGTCCGGCAACCTGGCGCCCGTATTCGGGGCTTCGGGCATATTGTCATTCACCACTACCTAATCACCGCCAAGGCGGCGCCGGTCAGGGCGAGTTGGGATGAAATCTGGGTCCAGTCGCGCAGGCCGCGGACGAAAGCTCCACTGCTGAGTTTGTAGGGAACCACGATCTGATCACCGGGGTAAAGGCGGAGGTGATCGAACTTTGTCCCGGTGAACAGTCCATTGACATTGTTGGCGGCGACGACGACGCCGTTGGCGCGGAGCACAAACGCATGGTGGAGGTCAGACTGCGGCTTTCCCTTACCGGCCATTTCCAGATAGGCTCCGCTGGTGTTACGGGATTCGAAAATGAATGAGCCCGGGTTGTAGACATTTCCTACCACCGAGACGGTGGACGGAGTATGAGGAATGAAGAGCCGGTCGCTGTCTTCGAGCACCATATCGGGGAAATCGGCGACGTTCTTGTCGTGGGGTTTGACGGGAAGCGCGATGCGCCCGCTGGCGCGGGTGCTGCGCAATTGTGCAATGATGCCTTCCTGCGCCGCCTGGAGCTGTGCCAGTTGCTGCGCATCCGCGCCTTGGATGGTGGAGGCTGCCGCCATGGTCGACTGCCGGATTTGGACTTCCATGTTGCGGACGAGTTCGTCGAGACTCTTCTGCTGTTCGATGCGCGCCGATTCGCGGGTCAACTGCGAACCATAGACGTAGGCATTGGGAGTGAGGCCTCCTGCGCGTTCCAGAACCGAGTGGAGCGTTTCGTTGATGGCAAGCTTGTAGACGCCCGGGCGCACGACTTCGCCTTCGACGATCACGTACTGGGAGCGCTCCGTTTGGGGCACGCTGATATCGCGCTGGGAGAATATGGTGATGATATCGCCCGCCTGGAGTTCGAGATTGCTGGCTTCGTCATGTTCCAGAATTGCCTTGCGCGGGCTCATCCAAAGAAGCTTGGAAGAAAGGTCCAGGGGGTTGACGCGCTGGATAATCGCATAGTCCCAGTTGATCTCGGGAGCATACTTCCGCAGATCTTCGGCAACATTCCTGACGTGGCTGGGATTGGAGGCATTGTCCTCATAGGTCTGGCTATCCCTGCGGTCCGTGAGCGCGGTACGATCCTCGTTTCTCGGAAGGCCGCTCGAGGACGATCTATCGTACGACTGTTGATCATTGGGCGCACAGGGGATCTGGGGGAAATTCGAGGAACCCGTTTCATCCGGCAAGTTCCCGGGAAAATTGTAGTTTCCTGCGGAATCCAAGAGGTCAGGGGTCAAGTTGTTCGAAGGGACGCGGTTAGGCATCAGGTCATTCGGTGTGGAGCCTCGGGTCCATTGTTGGTTGTACCCGAACCCGCAGCGATCGTTGCGGAGACGCTCGGTGCGGATGGGGTACTCGGTGGCGCGGCCATTCACAATGGCAGCGCGATCGAGCCAGTAGCGGCGTGTGAGCAAAGCCTGCGCATCGGGGATGAGGTCACGAACGCGCATTCCGGGTTTCCAGGGATAGCGACCGGGATTCGAGACGTTGCCTCGCAAGGTAACGGTGTCCTCGAAACGTGAAACGATCGAAAACACGCGAACAATGTCGCCATCCTGAAGGGGGAGAGCCCTCGATTGCTGGTCGTAGGGAAACTCCAGTGTCTTCCGGGCTGAATGATCGGCCATGCGGTCAATCGTGATTTTGCCAGTGTCGGCGACAGTACTCAGGTCGCCGGCAATTTCAACCAAGTCGTTCAGAGTGGAGTTACTCTTCATTTCATAGATGGCCGGGGTATTGACGGAGCCCGAAATAGCCACCAAAGGACCTACATGGGGATAATAAAGAACGTCGCCCGGCTGCAGACGGACATCCTTTGACTTGTCGCCGAGGACAATAAGGTCGTAGAAATCGAAATCGGTGATGGTTGTTCCATCGCGACGAATTTGAATGTGCCGCAACGAACCTTGAGGGGACGGGCCTCCCGAAGCGAAGATGGCATTGACCAGTGTGCTAAGGGAACTAATCGTGTAGGTTCCGGGATAGCGGGCATTGCCCACCACCAGTATCTGGATGGAACGTAGCCGGCCGACGCTGGCGGTGAGACTGAAGTTCTTGAAGATCTTCGAAATTTCGCGTTTCAGGTGTTGTTCCAGATCTCCATAATGGATGCCGGCAACTACGACCTGCCCGACCTGTGGGATGTAGACCTGGCCAGAACGGTCTACGATGACGCGCAAGTCGGCCTCGACTTGACCCCAAATTCTGATCTGCAGTTCATCTCCGGGACCGATGATGTAGTCGCTCGGAACCTGCAACAAATCCATAGGAGCAAATGTGCTGGGAGGCTGAAGAAATAACGACTGGCCGAACAATGGCAACGGACGGCCGGCGGAGTCGGCGACCATCTGCTCGAACTCGGTTTCAGGCCGGGGCGGAAGTTCAGGCCGCTGAATCTCGGAGGGATTGAGCGTGGTGCCGGGAATGTTCTGCCTCTGGTTCGAACCTGTGCGTGTTTTCAATTCCGGCACGCGCTCCGGGGTTGAAGAATAGTCGCGCCCCTGGATGCTGCTTGATCCTTGCGATGTTGAGGCGTTGCAGGCGGCGCTTCTTGCCTGCAATGGGTCGCTGCAATCCACGGTTGAACCCTGAGACGATGTGTCGGATGACGACGAATCGTTGAGAGATTGCGAAAGAGAAGCACACACAGTAAGAACGAAGAAGAGCGCGAGCAACAGCGACTTTTGCATGATGGACTCAGAATCCTGGAGTGTCAGAGAATGAGCCTCCATTCCTGTAAGTTTACCAATCGCTCGATGCAAGCGAAATACCCAGTCAGCCCATGATGAACTTCTGCGGCGAATGTTCATTGTATGCGAATGGAGGCAATGGCCATACCCTGGGGCGCAGCGCGCTCGCGCGGCAGGCGTGTTTGCCGCCGGAGAAACCAAGTTCGACCCGGACCACAATGGAGAGGACTGGTTAACATGCAGTGCGCAATGGATTCTGTGTTGCTCGCCTCCGACGCATGAGTCTTGGTCGTGCCCTTCCCAAACCCGTTTATGAGACCAGTTTTAGTCAGATGCCAGCCAGAGATAAACAGTTCCAGTTGTGCGCAGTTTTTCGGCAGCCGCGCGTATCCTTATTCGTTGACAGGAGCGGTGCCCAAAAAATACACTGACGCTACTTTTTGCTGCGCGGCTCTCGCGACAATCGATTGTGGGGTCCAGGCTTCTCTGAGTCCTCTTTAATCTCTACGGACGGGTGTTTCAGATGAAAGGAAGTATTATGCGAACGATGCGACGAACGCTCTCGGCGAGTGCGGTGGTTATCGTCGCATCTGCTTTTTTCTTCTTGGCTTACGCCTCGGCGCAGCGATCGAGCCCGCATGCTGCGATCTGCCAGAACATTCCGGGGACAAACACTCCGGTGGGCGCCGCATGTTTGCCGCGATCGGAGTATCCTGTGCTGAAAAATCCTGTCAACCCGCTCAACTACGGCGCCGATCCGACAGGCGCCACCAACAGCGGGCCCGCGTTCCAGGAGGCTGTGAATTCGGGCCACGATCTTACTGTCACCTGCCCGTCCGGGATGAATTCCTGTACTTATAGGATCAGCGACGCGTCGGGGCGCAACCCCATCGTGATTAGCAGTCGCATCGACATTCAATGCCAGGCCAATGTAACCCTCTACAACCCCGACCTGGACCGGTTCAACTCCGCGATGCTGACGTTTTACAAGGCGGGCGGCGGAGGCGTCCAAGGATGCAACATGATCGGCGCCAACAGCGGACCGCCGCCGCTCAACCTTGGCGGCGGTTATAGCAACTTTCTGGTGCAGGTCATCGACTCTACCCACGTTCTGGTGGAAGGCAACACATTCGGGAATACGTGGGCCGATTCTGCGCTGAAGCTCGCCACTGGGTCGACTGGTCCGGGAGCCACCTACACCCTAATCCGCTTCAACACATTTACGGCGAACCCATTGTACGGCGTCGCGATTACCTCGGGAGGGTACGACACCATCCGAAACAATTTGATCATCGACTCGGAAACGGGCGTTGAGGCCAATGCCGGCGAAGCCATGGACGGCCACATTCTCATCGATCAAAATATGGAAATTTATGAGTACGGGGGCTGTAGCGCACTGGGAAATGAAGGTTGCGACTACGGTATCGGTTTCACCGGTGGGGGATATGTGGACTCGTTCTCTGGGTCTAACTACCCCTATTACGCGACAAATGTGGTTACACGGAACTATTGCACCGGTTCGGGCCTGCAGAATGCGGAAATTTATGACATATGGTCTTCCTATATCTCTCCGCCTCCGACTTATTCCCACAATGTTCTTGGGCCAGGCTGCACCTGTGCGTCGGGGGCGGGGTCGTGCTAGTGGCCGGATGAATCGGCTCCTGATTCAAGGCGAGGACAAAAAAGGGGCACTCCCAAGAGCCTTCTTGCGTCCATGGAGAGCGGTCGCGGACCGCACCACGAGCCTAGCCGCGACTTGCCTTTGTAACAGCGCTCGGAACTAGATCATTACCGAAGAAGTTCGAGCCTACTCGACTCCCGCCAGGGCCGCGTTCAGTCCGACGATGTCGGCTCCTATGTCATGTCCATCGTTCCCCGCGTTTTTGTAAGGACTCGTCGACTGGAGTTCGTAGTTGCCGCCATTGCCATTGTCATATTGGACGACCACGTTGTTCGGGTTGGGGCCGAAGAAGTTGCCGGTTGGGTACGACGACGGTCCGTAGCGCGCAGGCGCCGAAAGGAGAGCGTTGTAGTTAAAGGTGTAGCTGGTGAAGCACGTATTCAGGCTGGTGAGCGGGACAGCAGAAAAAGAGCAACTGGTCTCGCCGCCGCCGATATTCCACACCGGGTAGTCGCCGGTTGCAACCAGGTTGTTCGTGAAGACAAATCCATACATGGGCGGATTTGTGGTCTGGTCTCCGAGAATGATAACGCCGGCTTGAGGATCGGGAAAGCCGGTGACGTGATTGATCGTGACCGTGTTCAGCACGTTGCTGGGCCAGCCGTTCGCCACGATGAACAGTGCGCCGAGGCCAAGGTACTTGCTGTTCATGTCATCCAGGACGACATCGTGAATGCTCCAACGGGCACCCTCCTTGGCGGGAGCTCCGTCCTGGCCATTACCGGAAAGAGAGGTCGACAGACTGATGCCGCCTCCGCCGTGCGCGATGTGCGTATAACGAACCGTAACGTCGGTGACCGCACAGATGGGGCAAACGTTTTCGCCATCTGGAACATGCTGATTTTTGGGACCCAAGAGGATGCCGAAACCGGTCTGACTAAAACCTCCCCAACAGTCTTCCATCAGGTTATTCTCGGAGAGCACACGAATGGCGTTCTTGAGCTCGAGGTGGTTCTTCACGATAAACGGATTGCCGCCAATTCCACCCTGGAAAGGCACATGCCCCGTCATCCACTGCCAGGGCTTGAAAAAGTGATTGTATTGGACGGTGATGTCAGTCGGCGTCGTGGTTGCCGCGCCGCCGCCAAAGAAGACCGATTCTCCGGCAGCTTCCAGAAAGTCGTCGTAGATCTTGTAGGGACCATCCTGATGATCGCCGACGCCGCCGCTGATCACGTGAGAATCGGTACACGCGCCGGTGATGGCCGTGCAGTGAAAGTCATTGAGGTAAGAATCCACAACGGCCACATAATTCGTGCCGGCAAGGGCGAAACCATCGGCGCTATCATCCTGGGCCGTTCCATGGACCCAACAGCGATCAACCACGATGTAGCTGGCGGAGCCGGTAGATTGCACCGACATCATGACCGCGGCTCCGGGCGTACCCTTCGGCCGGGTAATTTCCAGACCCAGCAAGCGGTAGTGGTTGGCACCGCCCTGGAAGAGCACGGGACCTACTGCTTCTGCGACTACGAGCTTGGCGAGTACATTCTGTGGATTATTGCAGGGATATTGCGGACGTCCCGGGAGGGAGGCCACACCGGCGTAGCAGGGTGTAAGACGCTGCCCTTCGGCCGGGAGAGCGCTGTCGGGAGAACTGGTACGAACGATGATCCAGTGATTGTTATCGCAGTTCTTCGCCGGGAAGAGGAATGTTCCGGAGAAGGTCGCACCGGCCTGCAGTTCAATGGTATCGCCACACTGGGCGCTGTTCAATGTTGATTGCAGGTCGCCACCAGACTTGACGGGGATGACAGATCCAGGCGCGGGGGTGTCGGCCATGGCACTGTTGACGGTTTCGACGGGCAACTGGGCCGGTCCATCGTAACCGCTGTTGGAAGCGACGATGAGGCTGAAATTTCCGGTTGCAGTCTTGTTGGCGGCATCGGTGACCCTGGCGGTGAAGTTGAAGGTTCCGAGCGCGGTGGGTTTGCCGGAAAGATCACCCTTGGTGTTCAACGCGAGTCCGGCAGGAAGAGTGCCGTCGGAGACACTCCAAGTGTAAGGCGTCTTGCCACCCGTTGCGGTGAGGTCTTCGTTGTAAAACTCTCCTCGCTGTCCTTGAGGGAGAGGTCCCGTTGCGATTCGCAGTTCCTGGTTATTTTCTGGAGAGACCGTTACCGCAACGCTGGCGGATTGCGAGGGATCGGCTTTGCTGATCGCGCTGACGGTTACTCCGGTTTGCGAGTTTACGGGCGGCGCTGTGTAAAGTCCATCGCCATCGACCGAACCGGAGGTCGCGGACCAAATCACGGCGGTATTGGAAGTCCCGCTGACTGCGGCCGTGAACTGCTGCGTTCCCTTCGAAGAAATGGTTGCGCTGGCTGGCGACAAGTTTACTTTTACGTTTTGCGACCCTTGGGTAGCGGTTCCGCAGGAAGTAGTGATCAATGCGACGGCCACGAGTACTAGAAAGCTGAAACCTTGCTTCAGCGCTGGGGAATATCGAAACTGACTCTTCAAGGAGTTGTTTTCCGTTGCCAACATTATCAGCCCTCGACCCTATGGAATTGGAGGACGGTCGATTTGTCCTTACGCCCAATGTATCGCTAGGACGCGAAACTACCATACGCATTAGTACATGCAGGCGGCGCGTCATGGGGAGTTCGGAGGGACTGAAGCAGAAACTTAAATTGCCAAAGTGACTGCGGGCCACAGGAGATAGGGCCGGGTCAGATTCGAAGGCAGGAACGGCCGGGCATTCTTAGCGAGGGAGAGAGAATGTTTTCGAGCCGCAGCGTGGCGCTCCCGCCAAGGGAGCGCCACGGCAAAATGTTCTACACCTGATTCATTGTCCGGTCTATTGGACGGTCAGGGAGAGTGTTATGGTGTGCGACAACGCTCCAGATGTTGCCGTCACAGTAACTGTGTATTGTTTAGGCGGGCTCGACGAGGAGCCGCATCCGATAAGTCCGACCAGCGCGGTACCTGCAACGAGCAAGAGCAACAGGGTCAACTTGCGGCCGTGTCCACCTACCGCTCGCCGGACCGCTCCACTGAAGGGCAACAGCAACATCCCCAGCATCAACGGAGACAATCCAAGTGCGAGCAAATCGCGGTGGAAAAGAGAAGCAGTGTTTTGAGCGACCTGGATGGACAGCGTGACATTGGTTTGGCCTGAGCCGGCCGACAGCGAGTTTGGTGTGAACGTTCCCGTCGCGCCGGACGGGAGGCCAGAGACGCTAAACGTCACAGCTGCGGGGAACGTCGCACCGCCGGAAGGCCCGATCGCAAGGGTATACGATGCGGTTCCGCCAGGCTTAACCGTTTGTGAGTTTCCGCCGTTCGTTGACGGGGCAATCGTAAAGTCCTCGACAACTTCGGCGATGGCCGAACTGGTCGCGGACATGAAGTTACTATCTCCGCTGTACGCTGCTGTTATCGAATGGGTACCGGCTGCAAGACTTGATGTGGTATAGCTTGCCGTGCCAGATGACAAGGTGACGGTTCCCAGCAAGGTCGTGCCGTCGTAGAAGGAGACCGAGCCGGTGGGCGTGCCTGACACGGCGGAGACGGTTGCGGTCAGCAAGATGGGATTGTCGAGCAGCACCGGATTTGCGTTACTAACCAGGGCCACGGTCGCTACCGCGAGCTGTCCCTGGCCACTGAGTGGAACTGTCTGCGAGTTGCCAGGGGAAGAGGAGGCATTCAGGTTGTTGTCGAGCAAGGTGAGCGAACCGGGGTCGGCGCCGACGGCAACCGGCTGAAAGCTCACGGGCATGGTGCAGCTTTGTCCCGGTGGCAGCGGCTGGGCCGTGCCGCCTGACGCAACCAGAGGACAATTACCCTCGTTACCTGAACTGAGGGAGTATCCCGAGGTGACGGCAGGATTGTTACCCGTCCCAGGCACAGCAAAATTAAGGCTGGCGTTGCCAGCGTTCTTTGCAGTCACGGTCTGCGGACTGTCGGAACTGGTGGCGCCGACGTTGGTTGGGGCAAAGGAAAGACTCGGGGGTTGCGTCGAGACGATCTCCCAGACACTCGCCGAATTGGCATCGGGAACATACAGAGTGCCTTGACCATCCATCTGGACTCCGTAGGGTGTCATGCCACTCTGCACGACCGACTGCGTGTAACTGCCGCCGGAGGGAGTTTCCTCGAGGATCCGGTGATTGACCGTGTCGGCGATTAGAACATCGCCGCTGGGAGCGATGGCAACACCATACGGGTAAAGCAGGCCGCTGCCGATGGTGGACTGCGTGTAACCAGAACCCGACAGGGTTTCCAGCACGACCCGGCTGTTGCCGGTGTCGGCGATGTAGACATTGCCGCTGGCGTCGACCGCGACCTTTCGCGGTTGATTCAGCCCGGTGACCACTGTGGTCTGGGTGTAGACGCCCTGCGCCAGGGTATCGAGGTAGACCGCGCCATCGTTGAAACTCGAGAAGTAGACGTTGCCGTAGCCATCAACGGCCACGCCGGTAGGGAAGTCCAGGCCGGTTGCGACGGTCGACTGCGTCCAGCTTCCCGCGGAAGGCGTTTCTTTCAATATCTGGTTGTTTCCGCTGTCAACGATATAGACGCTGCCGGCTCCATCGACGGCGATCGCCTCGGGGCTGCTCAAACCGCTGGCCACGGTGCTCTGGGTATAACTGCCCGCCGAGAGAGTTTCCATGTAGACAGCGTTGTTGTTGAAGTCGGCGACATACACGTTGCCGCTTGCATCCACGGCCACGTCAAAAGGATTCGTCAGGCTGAAGGGCGCCGCCGGTCCGGCGACCAATGCCTGCGTTCCCGGCGGGAAGTTGATCTCCGGGGCAATCCCTGTGCCTTGGATGTAACCGTTCGCGAGAATGCCACTGCTGCCCAGAAGCTGTGCGGCCCCCAGCCTTTGTCCCGGGAGCAGCGGCGCGAAGCTCACGCCGAGAGCGCAGAATTGACCGGCAGAGTAGGACGCGGCAGCGCAATTTCCCGATCCAGAAGCGGTGAAGTCCAGACCGGCCGCTCCCTGAGTTTCTACCGAAGTAGCAGTCACCGTGGCTGGGCCCGGGAAGCCGAACAACATGTAAATGGGCCCGCCGGTCGAACCCACGCTGACGGGGCTGAAAGTGCCGCCCGCCAAGGTTAGCTTTTTGATGTTGAAGGCGAAGGTATCGGCGATATAGATGTTCCCGTTGGGATCGACGGCGACGCCGAGCGCGCCGGCGAGGCCATAGGTCGGAAAGACGCTCTCGGTGTAGTTCCCAGGCGAATTGTAGGTCTCTTCGACGATCCGGTCGTTGGAGAAATCCGAGATGTAGAGATTGCCCAGCGAATCGACTGCGACGTCATAGGGATAATTGAGGCCGCTGTTCAGCACCGTGCTCTTGGTGTAGGTGCCCGCGGAATAGGTGAAGGCATAGACCGCCTGATCGTCAATATCGCTAGCGTAGACATTTCCGCTGGAGTCGACCGCGATGCCGACAATTTGATCCAACCCGCGGCCCACTACAGTCTCCGTATAACTGTTGCCGGAAGGCGTCTCCTTGAGTATCTTGCCGCCGCCAGTGTCGGCAATGTAGAGGTTGCCACTCGAATCGACGGCGACGCCCGTCGGATAACTCAAGACGGTGGTGGTCGTCACCACGGTTTGGGTGTAACCGCTCCCCGAGGGTGTCTCCAGCAAAACCCGGTTGTTGCCGTTGTCGGCGATATAGACATTCCCGCTGGCGTCGACCGCAATGCCGTAGGGAGTCTCAAGACCGGTGGAGGCAATGACGCTTTCGGTATAGGTTCCCTGGGATAACGTCTCTTTGAGAGCCTCGTTGCCCTGGGTGTTGGCGATGTAGATGTTCCCGCTAGCATCCACCGCCACGCGGTAGGGGTAGCTCAGGTTGCTCGTCGGAACGACGCTTTGCGCCGCGGCGAGATGCGGCTGCGGGGGAAAGCCCGCTTGGGCTTCGGTTCCGAGGCAGAGCGCGGCCATCAGCAGGGGCGAAGCCGCATATCGCAGAAACCGGTGGACCCTCGAGGCTTCGATCGAGGAAAAACGCGGCAAGGCAAAACAGCGTTTGCCTGAGGAGCTATCCGGCTGTGGGCTGTCAGGAGAGAAAGAACATAAGATACGAGTTGCCGCGAGATAGAAACGGACAGTAAAAGTTAACGACATATCTAAACCTCGTCTCACACAATAACGCTGATTGAACAGCCGCTCGGAAAGGGTCTCATCGTGAAATCATCGGCGGCTCCGGGGTATGACTTTGGAGAAAACGCGGTTCGTTGTTCCAGTCTCTCCTCTTAAATAGTCAAGCGAAGCCCGGAGACTTTCGGAGCAACAAAACCTGCGTCCAGTAAGAACGCAATTTGCTCCCCTGCCCGATGGTATGGCGTAAACAAACGGAGGCTAAATGACAGCGGGGGAGCTGTCTGTCGGGTCTTTTCCCGACTGTTGTCGGCTAAACGCCCACAGCCATATCTGCTGGCCGGGGCGATGACACTGCGATTGGGTCGAATCGAGGGGAGCGACCCGATGACGGTGATTAAGTGGGGCTAAGAAAGGATCCATGCGAAATAGTTGGAGCAAGTCTCGAGCCACGAGGGTGCACAACAGGGATCGTCCAAGTCGGATGGCAGCAGAAGCACGCTGCAACGTCGACTCCCGAAAGAATCCAAGGCTGTCGGTCAAAAGAGCGATTGTGTTTAGTCTTTCAGGGCAATGACGGAGACAGAGAAAGGCATGAGACGGACTTTGGCGTCTTCCATGTTTTTCGTGATGGGGTCGGGCGATGTACCTCCGATGGTCTGAAGAGTGGCTCCGAGAGATTCTTTAGGGAGTACGACCGTGACATCACGATTCCGCTCGTTGATCAGCAGCAGTTTCCGGTGGCCGTCGCGGGTGAACGCCTGGGCCACGATGGCGTCGGACTCCGCCAGCGATCCATTACTGCGCACTTCGGTAGCAGCTAGTTCATCTCCCGGGCCGAAATTGTTTTTGATCATCTCCAGAACCGTGAAGCGGGCGTTCGGTTTTCCATTGGTCCAGTCGATCATGGTGACGCTCGGAAACTGAGAGGGATAGCCGACGAGTTGCGATTCGCCGACGGTGTCGATGCCAAGTCTTGCGCACTCGACGTATAGGTAGGCGTAGAGGGCTCCGCTGAGATTCCAGTAAGCGGACGGAATGGCCTTCTCGATGTGACCGGGTTCGCCCTGAACCATGTCGCCGTTGAGAATCGATCCGGCTTCATTGACCATGATTTTCGTCGACGGCGATAGTTCATCGCGAATCTGCAGGATGTAACGGGCCACCGAGACGAACTCGCTCGCCTGGGCAAAAAAAGTGTATTGCCAGTCCTCCAGGGTTTGGTCGGCGGATGGTGTGGCATAGACATGGAAGGAGATGTAATCCAAGGGGACGCCGGGTTGGTGGTTCTTCGGGTTTAAAAAATAGGAAAACATGCGCGGAGCATCCGAGGGACCGGAGAGAGCGAGGCCGACAAATTTCATCGCAGGCGCGACCTTGAGAACGGCCTGAGTCACGGCATCATAGCGTTCCACATACTGCTGCGGGGTCGTGTCATGCTCGCCATCGACTTCGTTGAACACTTCCCAGTACTGGAGGTCATAGTGATGCCCAGAGGAATGGAGTTTCCCCAATTCGTCCGTAAATCCGCCCTGTGTGTACCAGCTCGCAAGCCGGGCATAGTAGTCTCCCAGCGCTTTGAGATCGGGAAGCTGAGTGCCTTGCGAATAATTCCAGATGACCTGATTGGGATCGTCCGGATACGCTACTGGCTGGGGTGTGGAGAACATCCACTGGGGAATGGTGCTGAAACTCATAACGCTGCTGTGTCCCGCCGAGGCGCGCAGGAAGTCTTCCACCAGCGGATCCATATATTGGAAGTCCCAATAAGTCTGGGTGGCATCGGGAGGGCGCAGTTCTGCGACCGCGAGTTTCGGATAGGGCAGCCAGAAGGCGTAACGGACGTAGTCGGCGCCCAGCCGGTGCAAGGCCTCGAAGGCGGCATCGTGAATGGGCGATCCGCGACGCAGCATCGGATTGACGACGGCCTGAAGAGTGGGAACGGTGTGGTTCGGTGTTTTTTTCTCCCAGTTCACTACCACCGAGGGCTCGCCTTGCGCGAACAGGGTAATGCTGGCGACCGCAATAAACGACACAAGGATGAAAGCGATTCGGCGGTTCTCTTTAGGATCGGGTATTGGCCTCATGACCGTCATGCTAGGGGCGTGCGGAACGCGAAGTCAATCACGGCGAAAGAAGCACGGGTTGCTTGCGTTCGTAGGGCACGTACATCGGCTCCCAAATATTGGCTTGAAGTTCGCGGTTCAGATCCTCTTCGCCGGCGATCTGAGCCTGTCCATCTAGAATCGCCTGCCTTCCCACGGCCTGCCCGATCCAGCGGCCGAGTTCACGCGCTTCCGAGAGTGGCGGCAGAAGGCTTGCTTTTTTATTTTTCTGGGTGGGAACGAGACGGGCCAATTCCTTGGCGGCGGCCATGATCATCGTGTCGGTAACGCGTCTGGCTTTGGAGGCGATGATTCCGAGAGCGAGCCCGGGAAAAATGTAGGAGTTGTTTGTCTGGTCGATGCGAACCTTCTTCCCCCAAATACTCACTGGCTCGAAGGGACTTCCGGTGCCAACCAGCGCACGACCTTCGGTCCAATCCAGCAGGTCCTGGGGATTAGCTTCGCTCCGGGAAGTGGGATTCGAAAGCGGGAAAATGACGGGCCGGAGTGTGTGTTCGGCCATTTCGCGCACTGCCTGTTCGGTAAAGGCTCCTGCTTGACCGGATACGCCGATGAGAACCGAGGGTTGGGCATGGCGGATCACGTCCAGCAAAGTGATGTCTCCATTCGGCTGTCTCCAATCCCGGACCTCATCTTCTTTGCGGGCATAGGGTCGTTGCTCAGGCCGCAAATCTTTGGCATTTTGTGTAATCAAGCCGTAGCGATCGACGGCGTAGAACCGGTGGCGAACGTCCTGTTCCGGGACGCCCTTCTCTTGCAGGAACTGTGCCAACAGGTTCGCGATGCCGATACCCGCGGTTCCAAAACCAAAGATTACGATCTTCTGTTGCTCCAGGGGCACGCCCGTAACATTGATGGCAGAGAGCAGGGTGGCGGTCGCTACTGCTGCGGTGCCTTGGATATCGTCGTTAAACGTGCAGAGTTGGTCGCGGTAGCGAGCCAGCAAGCGGGCGGCATTCAAGCCGGCAAAGTCCTCCCACTGCAAAAGGACGTGCGGCCAGCGCTTCTTGACGCTATTCACAAAAACGTCGACGAATGCGTCATAGTCTTCACCGCGAATGCGACGATGCTTCCATCCGATATAGATCGGGCTTCCTAGCCGGTCCTCATTGTCGGTTCCCACATCGAGTAGTACAGGCAGACAGTGCTCGGGATGAATGCCGCCGAGCGCCGTGTAAAGAGCCATTTTGCCGATGGGGATGCCCATGCCCCCGGCACCTTGGTCGCCGAGGCCGAGGATTCGTTCGCCATCGCTGACCACGATGCACTTCACGCCGTCATAACGGGGGTGATTCAAAATCTGATCGATGCGATCTTTATTCGGATAGCTGAGAAATAAGCCGCGGGGTCTTCTCCATATCTCACTGAAGCGCTGGCAACCCTCGCCCACGGTTGGGGTGTATACGAGAGGAAGCATTTCTTCAATATTGCGCAGCAAAAGCGCGTAAAACAGGGTCTCGTTCGTATCCTGCAGATCGCGGAGAAAACTATATTTGCTAAAAGAGTTTGGCTGATTGCGTAGAACCTGGATCCGGCGTTCAATCTGGTCCTCGAGACTGCCCACATGCGGCGGCAATAAACCGTGCAGACCAAATATGTCGCGTTCGTGGTCCGAGAAGGCCGTGCCTTTATTGAGGCGCGGAGAATTAATCAGGCCAAATCCGGAAAGAGAAATCTGGCAGGGATTGCTGCTGGCAGTCTGCCGCGATTGTTCCGTCATTTCCATGTCCTCCCGATCCGGAGTGCTGATCGCAGAGATCACTGCCAGTGTACTTCCTGAGAGTAGCCAATTAATCGGCTAGAGCGGTCAGGTCAGCGCTCCCGGATGTTGCCACGAATTACAACTACGGATGCTGCGGGCAATTCGTAAGAACTGTTTGCGTCCGCAGCCTGCTGGAGGTGCACGATTGGCCCGTCCGGGTCGGCTACGCCGGCTGTTTCTGTGACAACGGACGGCTGAGCGGGATACTCGGCATGTCCCGCGGGACGTGTAAGGCCGGGATGCCAGTGATACTGACCCTGGCCGAATGTGGAAATCTCGACGGGTCCGTCGAAGGAAGAATGGCGCGGGCTGGTGTGTTGATCGAATACGATCTTTACGCGGTAGGGATTGCTCTGATCACGATTCACCAGGAGCAAGGACCATTGCCCATCGGGCCGTTTCAGACCATAGGCAGTCACCAGCGCATGCCCGGCATCATCGGAGATGTCGCTGCTGGCGGGGAAAACATCATGCAGTTGCCCGCCGGGAACGATCCATTCCAGATTCACGAGTTGAGCGGTAAAAAACTGCGCGAGTGGCTGCTGGATATTGTAGTGGCGGTCGACGGTCAACATCCCGAAGGTTCCTGGAGAATCATTGCATCCGTGCTCGATTGGCAACGGGAGATAGTGGAAGAAATAGAGTCCCTTGCCTCCAGCAGTCAGAAAGGAACCGACGTAATCGGCGAGCCAGAGCCCGGAAAAGATATCCATGTAGGTTTCGCTGGCACTTGAAGAGAGATTGCCCTCGGTAATGAAGAGCGGGATGTCTTGCGGCACGCCATCGTCGCGCCAGACTTGCATGATGTGGTTTACGAGCTGAGGCTCGTCGTAGAGGCTGCCCCAGGGAATTCTGCAAGGATCGAAGGGATAGTGCTCAAAGGAGAAGAACGCGAGATCCTTCAAGTGGTCGTGGCGCTTAAGATATTCGATGAAACGCCCGGTCCAGGAGACGTTTCCGTGTGCATCTGGCCAGGTTTGGATATCTTGATTGACTCCCTCAAATGAAGGACCTCCAAGCTTGAGAGTGGGGTCGAGCCGGTGCAGCGCGGTGGCCCATTGAATGTAAAGAGCCCCATAGTCTTCAGGATTGAAGTATTGACCGTCGGCCTCTTCTCCCATTTCGATATAAGAAATCGGGTAGTTGCGGTTTTTGAGATACGCAACTTCAGCGACGGCATTCTCGGGGGTGTCATAGAGCAAAGCGACCGGCACCATGGCCGGGAGGCCGCGAGTGACGCCACTCGTGAAAAAGACGTCAAACCCGACTTGGGCTTGCTTTGTGGTGCCGAGATTCGAGGCTTCATGCCACGGGTCTACGGAAGAGCAATAGGTCGTAGTCTGCTCCTGGTCGGGAATGTGCCGCACGATATCGTGGAAAAGGCCAGCGGAGGAAGAGGTTCCGAGGTAGAGTTCGCGGATCGCATACCCGACGCAATTGCGTGGATCTGACGACGCCTGAGATGGACAGGAGTTCGAAGAGGCGGTCATGAGAATGCGTACGAACCGGGCTGGAATGGGACTGGCACTGAGACGAAGAGCGGCTGATCCGCCGCGGCCATGATCGACTGCGCCCAGCGGGAAGGACTGCCACGCGCCATGGACCGGATCGTGCATGGGATCTTCAACGCCGACCCAATGTTGCACGACAAACTGAACCGCATAGGGGTCCGCCCACACGATGCGGATGCTGTCGACGAGCTGTGTTTGCGCTAGATCCATGATCACCCATTGTGGATGCATAGCGTCACTTTCTCCGGTAAAGCGCTCGGTGAGATACGGATTACTCTTCCAATAAGTGTTCTCGTCGCCATCGGTCATACGGGAGAATCCGGCATTGGGAGTGCCATCATTTCGGGTAAAGCCGCGGTGCGGCAACGAGTATCCGTAGGAATAACGGATGGGATCTCCCGGGGTTGCCGAGCCGGTGAAGTACCCCTTTTCGCCGGGCTCACTCCATGTGCCGTGAGGATTCCAATGCCAGGCTTCGATGGTGAGTTCGGTATTCTGGCGGTAGGTGACGGGTTGCCAGCCGGATTCCAACGCGCGACCTAGATTCGGCTGAACCAGGTCGTTGTCGATGGCTTCCGCCGGGATGCGATCAACGCCGGCGCCGAGAGTTTCGTTGGGGCGGAAGTGATTCGTGGAATTTTCCGGAGTGATATCGACATGGATGGTCTGGGCGGACAAGAGACCGCCGAGGGACATTAATACAAAGGACGATTTTAGAATTGCAGCAAATTTGTTCAACGTGTACCTCCGGTGGAAAATGGGTGATCGGCGGCGCCCCGAAGCGCCGTACTCTCGATGGTTGTCCTGTAAAGCGAAACGGATATTAGGTGCCGCGAGAAGCATACTGATCGTGAAACGTTTCAATCAAGGATTTTTCATTCCTGTGTCGAGAGGACAGGCTCGCATCTCCTGTGCATTCGCGGTTGGCTGAAGTGGACTCGGGGTCATGCCGGGGCATGTAGCTGCAACGATTCACATTGCAACGCCACCTCCTCGAAATGAACGGCGCAGGGAGGCGATTGCCTGGTGCTGCTCTCCCTTGCACAAGCCGATTTTTCATGGCCAGTGGCGATAATGCCCTTGCATTTTCGCGCATGCCTTCGCATAATCGCTAGTCCGTTAAACGTTTTAACAACGGACAAAGATGTGATCGCGGAAATCAGTCCGCGGGGCAGAGATTGCAGCATTCGCGCAATTTTTGTTCGATGATCCGCAAGCGATCGTCACAAGTCACCGGGCGGATGGCTCGCCCGGCTCACGGAGGCCAGTATGAGTTCATCCGTTCTCATAACGCAGCGAGTTTACCTGCGCACATTTCAAATTTCAGCTCTCGCGATCCTTGCCCTGCTGCCAATCTTACTGTTCGGCCAAGGCTACTTTGGAACTGTAAGCGGGCTGTTGACCGACCCGAGCGGCGCGGTGGTACAAGGCGCCAAGCTGGTTCTTGCCGATGAAGAAAAGGGATATCACTTCGGCGCCAAGTCAGACAGCTCCGGGCGCTACCTTTTTGTTTCGATTCCGCCCGGGCTGTACACCTTAACGGCGGAGATGCAGGGGTTTGAGAAAACCGTTCGCACGCACATTCGCTTGAACGTCACAGAGAACGCGACGGCGGACCTGACGCTGAAGATTGCTCGCGGGACGGAAAACGTTGAGGTCAAGTTGCAGACGCAAACTATCAGCACCGAAGACGCCGTGACGGGCGAGGTGATCGACCGGCGAGCGATCAACGATTTGCCGCTGGTGGATCGCTATGCGCAGGATTTGATCTACCTTACGCCGGGCGTCACCGATATGAGCGACGCGAACAGCGTCATGGATACGAACGGGACGAACTTTGTCTCCAATGGCAGCCGGGGAGCGAGCGCTGACATCTTGATGGATGGCGCCTCGGTCACCAACTTTGAACCGAATGGCGGAATCACGTACGCGACGTATGTTCCTTCCCCGGAAGCCATTGAAGAGTTCAAAGTGCAGCAATCGAACTTCAGCGCGGAGTATGGTTTTTCCGGCGCGTCGGTCGTCAACATGATTACGCGTTCCGGCACCAACAGCTTCCATGGGGAAGCGTATGACTTCGTCCGGAATACGATCACCGATGCGAACAACTGGTTCAACAATGCGAGCGACGTTCCGATCCCGCCAGTGCATCGACATGATTTCGGGGGCACATTCGGGGGACCGATTTTCAAAGATAAGACATTCTTCTTTTTCGACTTTGACGGCATCCGCCAAAGCAATATGAATACCTACTACGCGGGAGTGCCGAGCGCAGCCGAACGCACCGGCGATTTCGGCGAAGTATGCGGAGCGCAGGGGGGCTCGTTCGACGCGAACGGTTTGTGCACCGTCGCGGAGGGGCAGATCTGGGATCCGTATAGCGGAGTTTATAACGCTTCCGCGGGCGGACCGATCCGGAGTCTTCCGATTCCTTATAACAATCTTGCCGCGTACACCAGCCCAGGCAATCCAAAGCTGAACGGGACGCCCTACCAGCTGCCGCAGACACCGGGCAACCTGATTGATCCGGTGGCTCAGAATGTGATGAAGCTGTTTCCCAATCCGAGTCCGAACATCGCCAATGCATCCATCTACTACAACTGGATCGCGTCGGGTGCCAGCCCCTACCACAACAACCAGTTTGATTTGAAAATTGACCACCGTTTCAGCGAAAAGCACTTGCTGAGCGCGAAGTATTCGCAGGACTGGAATTCCTACACTCCCTATGACTGCTTCAAATCATTTATCGATCCTTGCGGCAGCGGAGTCAACGGCGGCAATGCCCACCTGTTTGCGCTCAACGATACTTACACGTTTACTCCCACGATGTTGTTGACCACGACACTCGGATTTACCCGCGGCACAACCAAGATTGACGCCTATAACCCAAGCCAGAACCCCGATCCTCTAGGGGCGCTGGGTTTTCCTTCGTACCTAAAAGCGAACGGATTTAACGGTGTTCCGGCCCTTTTCATCGGGGGCGGATATTATTCCGCGGGCTTCACCAGCGCGGGAAACGATCCGTATGGGAACTACAAGCAGGGTCAGGATACTGGCCAGCTTTCCGAGTTGTTGAGCAAAATTCATGGCGCGCATGAGTTGAAGGTGGGATTTGAGGGCCGCTTGCACCAGCAGAATTACATCCAGACGAACGCGCCGCTGGGCATCTTCAATTTCAACGATACCGGCAGTTCCTCCTGTCCTCAAGGTTTAGCGGGAGGATGCGGCGGAGACGGAATGGCCAGCTTCATGATGGGCCAGATGCAAGGAGGCGGGAATAGCGCGTATGAAATCCAGTTCGAACCCGCCACCGAGAACTACCAGTTCGCATGGTTTGTGCAGGACAACTGGAAAGCCACCAGCAAACTGACGCTCAACCTGGGACTGCGCTTTGACGTTTCGCTGCCCAGAACGGAACGGCACAATCGCATGAACTGGTTTGATCCGAGTGTGACGAATCCGCTGAACGGCGGTACGATTTCGTATCCTGATCCGGTCACCGGAGACAACGTCACCCGCGCTCTGCTCGGCGGAGAAGTCTTTACCGACTCGAAAGTGCGCACGAACTGGGTCACCGACTGGAAAGATATCCAGCCGCGATTCGGATTTGCATACCAGTTCACGAATAAGCTCGTGTTTCGAGGAGGGTACGGAATCTTCTACGGACAGAACCGCTCAGGGGCCAACGGCTTGTTGAGTTACGGCTCCCAAGGTTTTAATCAGAGCACGGTTCTGGTGAATACGTATCAGAACGACGGCGCTACTCCTTATCTGCATCTGAGCAATCCGTACCCCAACGGTCTGATGCAGCCACCCGGAAGTTCGCTTGGCCTGCTGAATGATGTAGGCTTCGGAGCAATCGGGCCTCTCCGGACCGGCGCTGCCGCGCGAACACCCTACGAGCAGAGCTGGACTTTCGGTTTCGAACACCAACTGCCGGCGAGTGTCGTTGTGGGCGCGAACTACATCGGAAAGAAGGGAACTCACCTCTATTTCAGCGGCGATAATAACTACGACGTTCTCGGGCCCCAGATCGAGAGCTACAGTCCAACCCAGATAGCGCAACTGGAAACCTATGTCAACAATCCTTTTGCCCCTATCATTACCAATCCCAACAGCACACTTTCCAGCCCCCAGGTTCCGGGTTATCAACTAGAGCTTCCTTACCCTCAATTTAATGGCGTGTCCACCGACGTGCCGCCGACTGCCGATTCCAGCTATCACGCGCTTCAACTCACGGCGGAAAAGCATTACAGCAACGGCCTGGAAGTTCTGGTGAGTTATACCTGGTCGAGGTCCATCGACGATTCTTCTATGTACGACACGAATGTAGCGTGGCTGGGGAATTATGGACCTTATTCGGGCTATGCCCTCCAAGACCCTAACAAGCCGAAGCTGGAGCGAAGTATTTCGACTTTTGACGTTCCTCAAATGCTGAAGTTCAGCTACAGCTACGATCTTCCCGTGGGGCGGGGCAAGGCGCTGCTCGGCAACATGCCGCGAGCGCTGGAAGCGATCATTGGCGGCTGGAAAACCAACGGAATTTGGCAGATTCACTCCGGCCGCCCGATCAGCTTCTTTACCTTCAACGGCGGCATACCTTTGCCCACATACGGCCCGCAACGTCCCAATCTGCTGGGCACGCCGGTGCGTAGCCAGGGCAGCGACAGTTATTGGGTCAATAACTATTTTGCTAATCCCAGCGTTATCCAAGACCCTACGCCGTTTACTCTAGGCACGGCCGGGCGAACTACGGGATCCATTCGTACGCCGAGTTCGTTCACCAGCGATTTGTCGATGGCGAAGCAATTCTTGCTTTCCAATGCGCACGAAGGGGTGCGGCTGGAGTTGCGTCTGGAAGCCGCGAACGCTTTCAATCATCCAGTCTTTGGTACGCCGAATTCGAACGCCGGCGATCCCGATTTGGGGCAGGTTACTTACACGGCAGTTAACCCCCGACAGTGTCAATTGGTTCTGAAGGTTCTCTTTTGAGGCCGGAGCTTGTAACTGCAGAGGAACTCCAGATATCGAAAGAGAAATCGATTGCGCGACGAGGACACGTATGAAAATCCGTTCCGAATATTCGAAGAATTGCTGTTGGCTAGTTATGGTGTTGATAGCGGGCCTGTGCTGTGCGGGCGTGAAGGCGCAAGCCCAGGACTCGTCGACCGCCCATCCGTCACAGCTGACGAAGCGACTGGTGGGCGATTATGGATATTGGAGCAAATATCAGACTCCATCGTACGGTGCGGCGCAGATTCCTTATTCAAAATTGACGCATATTAACCATTTTGGCGTCAGCTTCGGTTCCGACGGCGCGCTCAATGTTCCCAATGGATTTGTGGAGCCAGCCCTCATTCGGAAGGCGCACAAGGCAGGCGTCAAGGTGCTTCTCGGCCTGAGTGGTGACTTCGGCGCGCTCGACGGAGATCCAAGCCTAACGGCTACGCTGGTGGGTAACTTGTGGACCTTCATGAGCGAGCATGGATACGATGGCATCGACATCGACTGGGAGTATCCGACGACCGATGAATCCAACACCTACTACGGTTTGATGTCGGCGTTGCGGGCAACTTTTGCGTCTCCGAACTATGTGATCTCGGCTGACGTCCCGCCTTGGGGAGACGAGGGGCAAGGGTACGATATTCCGCAAGTCGATCCTCTGCTCGATTACTTCAACATCATGATGTATGACTGCGCCGGCCCGTGGACGGAGGATGGACAGCTGAATTCGGAAATCTTCTGGGATCCCAGCGATCCCGACCCGTGGGAGTGTCAGCCAGGAGGAGCAGCCAACGAGGCGATCGGCATTTTTCTTCAAGAGGGAGTCTCGCCCGCGCAGCTCAATCTGGGGACGCCTTTTTATGGATATTTCTACAGCAATGTAAGTCAATTATTCGGAGAGTGTGCAAACGCCGGTCGCACCGGGAACGGCCAATGCGACGGCAGCGTGATTTCGGTGAACTACGGAACATTTATTAAGCAGCGAATCAACAAAAAGGGCTGGCAAACCTTCTATGACCAGGTTGCGCTCGTTCCCTATATGTTGAGAAGCAGTGGAAAAGAGGGTTTTATTACTTACGACGACATGTCGTCGACTTACTATCGCGTCTGGTATGCCGACTGGCAGGAGAACCTCGGGGGCACGTTCATGTGGTCTCTCGATGCGGACTATGATGGCCAATCGCAGGACCTGCTCGATGAAATGTACGCGGCCAGCGTGAGTTCAGTCCAATAGGCCATGGAGAGCCGCTCACACGGAGTGGGATGCCGGAAACTTTGAAAAAGACAATCGTGTTGCTGACTGCCATCATCGGCCTTTTGCTTGCGAGCGCTGGCGCGCAGAAAAGAGAAGTCGTTGCGGAGGGTCACGAATGGTGGAAGCATGCGGTGTTCTATGAGGTTTATCCGCGGAGCTTCGCTGACAGTAATAATGATGGAATTGGCGATCTCAAGGGCATCGATTCCCATCTGGAATATCTGAAGGAACTCGGGGTTGATGCCATCTGGATCACGCCGTGCTATCCGTCACCGCAAGTCGACTTTGGTTACGACGTTTCCGACTACGAGAACATCGATCCGATGTACGGAACGTTGAAAGATTTTCACCACCTGGCACGCGATGCGAAGAAGGATAACATCCGCATCATTATGGATTTTGTGCTCAACCACACTTCCACGCAGCACCAATGGTTTCTGGATTCGGCATCGTCGCGCACCTCGGCACATCGCGACTGGTATATCTGGCGCGACGGCAAAGGGCCGGATACTCCACCGAATAACTGGATCTCGGGTTTTGGCGGGCCGGCGTGGCGATTTGATCCCAAGACCGGGCAGTACTATTACCATTATTTTGCCGCTGGCCAGCCCGATCTCAACTGGCGGAATCCGGCGGTTGAAAAAGCGATGTTCGATGTCACGCGCTTTTGGTACAAGCACGGAGTTTCCGGATTCCGGCTCGATGCCGTCGATCTGCTGTTTGAGGATCCGAATCTTCACGACAACCCGGTTCTCGAGGGCAAGAATGACCTGGGCGATCCCAACATGGAGAACAAGTACAACGACAAATTGCCCGAGGTTCACAGTGAGCTGAAAAAACTCCGCAAGGTTGCGGATGAACACGATGCGGTTTTGATTGGGGAGACCTACACCTCGAATCGGGATGAACTCAAAGAGTATTACGGCGACCATAATGATGAAATCCAATTGCCGATGGATTTCATGTTCTGCGAGGTCAATAAGCTCTCACCTAAAGAGTTTCGCGCTCAAATCGCCAATGCAGAATCGACGGGTGGATGGCCTGTTTACGTGATCGGTAATCATGACATGGCTCGCTCCTACAACCGCTACGGCGATGGGCAGCACAATGACCAGATCGCCAAGGTGATGGCCGGCATGTACCTGACGCTGCGTGGTACTCCGGTGATGTATTACGGCGAAGAACTGGGGATGGAAAATAACGATCCAGTGCGCAAAGAAGATGTGAAGGACCCGATCGGCATTGCGGGATGGCCAACGGAAAAAGGCCGTGATGGAGAACGCACTCCCATGCAGTGGAGCGATGCGCCCAATGCCGGGTTCAGCGAGGCAGTGCCGTGGTTGCCTGTTCCCGCCAGCTACAAAACACATAACGTAGAAAGCGAACGGAAAGATCCCAACTCGGTGCTGCAGTTTTATCAGCGGCTTCTGACGCTGCGGCATCACGAACCAGCGTTGCTGGATGGAGACTACATCGCGCTGGATGAAAACAATCCCGAGGTTCTTTCGTATCTCCGACGTTACCAGAGCGAAGCCGTGCTGGTGGTCTTGAATATGTCGAACGCTCAGCGGACGATCGCTCTCGATCTCTCGAAACAAGGTTTTCCTGCCGCGAGAACCACGCCCTTACTGACCACTATCGCCGCGCCGCCCGCGGGAAGATTGGATCAGGTGGCTCTCGATCCGTTTGCAGTCTATATTGCGCGAATCTCTCGCTGAGTGAGAATTGATGAATGGCCCTCGCAAAGTGCGCCTGGTGTTCCGGGAATCCCGGATTCGGGAATGCGGCGTTCGACGCTGTTTGCGCTTGCTTTTCTCGCCTGGATTGAAGGTGATGCCTCTTGGAATTCTTTTGCTGTGCGGTTGCGTGTGGGCGCAGCCTGAAAGCGATCGCAGCGCCAAACTCTCAGGTCTTGTCTCACTTCACAGTTATGTCCAAAAGCGGGTATCGAGTTATGACCGCACCGGAGGCAATGATGATTTCGTAAAAATTGCTCCGGGAGAGACGATACGTTTGCTGGACGCGGCGGGGCCGGGAATGATTACGCATATCTGGATCACGATTGCGTCGCCGGAAAGCCACCACTTGAAGAAACTGGTCCTGCGCATGTTTTGGGATGACGAGGCTTCGCCGAGCGTGGAGGCCCCGATGGGAGATTTTTTTGGCCTGGGGCTTGGAGAGTACTTTCAATTTGAATCGATACCCTTGTCGGTCGCCTCCGATAAGGCCCTGAATTGCTTCTTTCCCATGCCTTTTCAGAAGCACGCGAAAATTACGGTCACGAACCAGGGAAGTGAAAATGTCGACTCGTTCTACTTCAATATCGACTACCAGGCGATGAGCAAAGATCTTCCGGCGGACACTTTGTATTTCCATGCCCAGTACCGGCAGGCGGCCCCGGCCCGCGGTTGGACTAGCGATTGGCAATCCAATGACGCGCCCGCTGTGATTGCAAAGAAAAATCTCGACGGGAAAAACAATTACGTTTGGCTTGACGCAGCCGGGCAGGGGCACTTCGTTGGCGTCACCATGTCGATCCTCCAGAATCAGGACGGTTGGTGGGGCGAAGGTGACGACATGTTCTTTATCGATGGAGAACCACTCCCATCCATTCATGGCACCGGTTCAGAGGACTACTTCCTCGGAGCATGGGATTTTGGCGACCATCCGTTTTCGTATGGCTTATATGGGGCGCCGGTCAAAGGTTCCGAACTCGCGGGCAGCCGTTCTTCCGTATATCGTTTTCACCTGGACTCGCCGATTCCATTCACTCGGAGCCTGAGGGCGACCATTGAACATGGCCACGCTAATCATCGCTCCGATAATTTCTTCTCCGTCGCTTATTGGTACCAGAAGGAACCGCATGCGTTGTTTCCCGCGCTGCCAGGCGTAGAGGAGCGCATTCCCCGAATCTATGCGGTGGGAGGGCCCGGCAATGCCGCGAAGTAGCTGCCGGGATGCCCCAATTCTTAAACGCGTGATCGCAATGAGATTGGTTTATGAAGCTTAACCGTGTAATTCCTGCGTTTTTCCTCACATTCCTTGTTGCGGCAGTCACTCACGCACAGGACGCCGCGAGTCCAGCCCATTCGGAGCAAATCTCCGCGCCGGCGTGCCAGTCGGTTCCCGACTGGGATTCCGCGCGGGCGGCGACGTGCACGAAGGGCGCGATCGGGGATTGGCTGGACGACATCAGACACTGGCGCACGGAGCACCTGCTTCGCATGGGCTATGACGGCTCAGAGTATGCGCGACCGGAACTCCTATGGACGCAAACGAGCTTTGTGCAGCCGCAGATGATGATTCAGGATCGGTTGTTTTACGATCCCGCGGCGCGGCAATACACCGTCGACCGGTATCTCGCCGATCTGGATCAACGCTATGGCGGCATCGATAGCGTGTTGTTATGGCCCACGTATCCAAACCTCGGGATCGATAGCCGGAACGAGTACGATTTGTTCCGCGATCTGCCGGGGGGAATCCCTGAGATGAAAAATGTGGTCGAACAATTCCACCGTCACGGTGTGCACGTTCTGTTCCCGGTGATGATGTGGGATCAGGGAACCCACGAGGAGGGCGTTCCGAACTGGACCGCGACAGCGCACTATCTGGCGGAGATTGGGGCCGACGGAATCAACGGCGACACGCTGGAGGGTATGGCACGAGTTTTCCGTACCGCATCCGACAGCACGGGCCACCCTCTTGTTCTCGAGCCGGAACTGGGTTTCGGTTCCGACGAAATGCTCGCCTATAACAACATGTCATGGGGATATTGGAAATATGATTTTGCACCGGCGGTGAGCACCTACAAATGGCTTGAGCCGCGGCACATGGTGCACATTTGCGATCGTTGGGCCCACGATCATGGGGATGACCTACAGTCCGCTTTTTTCAATGGCATCGGGTTTGAAAGCTGGGAAAACATCTGGGGCATTTGGAATCAGATGACGCCGCGCGACGCGGAAGCACTTCGTCGCATTGCAACCATCGAGCGGGCCTACCATTCGCTCCTCCTGAGCCCAGGCTGGGAACCCCACGTGTTCATGCAGCAGTTTGGTGTCTTTGCCAGCCGCTGGCCAGGCACGGAATCGACACTTTGGACCGTGGTGAATCGCAACCACTATCCGGTTTCGGGACGCGAATTGGCGGTGCCTTATAAGGAGGGAGCGCGCTATTTCGATCTCTGGCACGGCATCGAGGTCGAGGGGGTCAAGGAGAATGGCAGTTCCATTTTAAGTTTCGATCTGGAGCCAGACGGTTACGGGGCGATCCTTGAAACAACCGCACGAGATCGTACCCTGAACGATCTCCTGAATTCGATGCGTACGTTCAGTAAAAAGCCGCTCAGCGCATTTTCCCGGGAATGGGCTGCACTGCCCCAGCACATTGTTGAGATCCCGGAAACCAAAGCCCCCAGTTCGGCTCCGCCGAACATGATTCTCGTGCCGGCGGGCGAGTTCGTGTTTCGCGTCAACGGCATTGAGATTGAGGGGATGAACGATGAGGGTGTCGACGTCCAGTATGCAGGGGAACCTTCCCCCCGCCGGTTTCATGAAAGGAAACTGCAAATGAAGCCGTTTTGGATCGATACTTATCCGGTCACGAATGCTGAATTCAAGAAGTTTCTTGAGTCGACGCACTATCATCCGGCCGACGAGCACAATTTTCTGAAGGATTGGATCGGTTTAACCTACCCGGCGGGCTGGGCGAACAAGCCGGTGACATGGGTATCGCTGGAAGACGCGCGGGCGTATGCGCGGTGGGTTGGCAAACGGTTACCGCACGAATGGGAGTGGCAATATGCCGGGCAAGGCAGTGATGCGCGCGTCTATCCTTGGGGCAATGAGTGGAACTCGGAGGCCGTTCCGCGCCCCGATCGCGGTCGTGAAATTCAGCCGGCGAGCGACGTGGATGCGACTCCCAAAGGCGCCAGCCCATTCGGCGTCCGGGACATGATCGGCAACGTGTGGCAGTGGACCGACGAGTACACGGATGACCATACCAGGGCGGCCATCATTCGCGGGGGCAGCCATTATCAGCCACAAGGATCGCATTGGTATTTTCCGCAGGCCTATAAACTGTCGGAACACGGCAAGTATCTCCTGATGGCCCCGAGTATTGACCGATCGGCGGCCATCGGGTTTCGATGTGTTGCCGATGCGCACTAAGTTTTTGTCTCATTCGGAGCGATCCGGTCTTTTTGCGCAGGCAATTACTAACAACTCCAGGCGTTCACCGCTATCCCGCCGAAAGTCGTAGGGATATCTTAGGCAGCCTCCTTCTCTGCCCGCCCAGCGCCGCGACTGGGCTGAATCCGGGGCCACCGGATCAGACATTTGCATGGGGAGAATCCAAGATATTTATACAGAATGTCTATTGACATACTAGACATGCTATTGTAGTGTCGTATTTGCTGAGCCGCACTGAATCGCGGCACGCAACTGACGATGCCCACCCCAGGCAGCCTCAGACGATGTTGTACCAAAGCAAGTGCACCCTGTACGCGCTGAACGATTGCCTGGGCTCGAGGACTCGGCACAGCATGCGGTAAGACGGCTGTGGCCACAGTTCCAATCACAAGCAGGAGCCCAAGGAACCGTAAGGTGCGGCCTCTTCGTGTATGAAGAGCGATTGTCCGAATGAAGTTAGCGAACCCGGAGTGAAACGATGCCTGGAACCATCAATGACGGAGCCGCAACGGGTAAACAGAAAGAGCCAAGTTCAAGGCCCATGGCGGAAGATCTTTCTAGGGGCGATTTGGACCTAGGAAAACTATCCCCCGAGGAGTGCCTGGTGTTCGCCGAGATCTTGCGCGCGTTGAAGACGATGCGCTACGGCTCCATTGTGTTGACCGTGCATGACGGGCACATGGTTGAACTCAGTAAGACCGTGCGCTTGCGAACAAAGCCCGCGAAATGACGCCATCCGCCCACCCCTTATGGGGAGGCTGACATTTTCGATCCTTGTTCCCGACCAGTTCTCTGGAGGAAACGACCATAGAGACCTGGAGAGAACATGCTATCCACACACCGAACCCTTTCGCCATTTGCACGGAATCTTGGACGGACAGCGGGTTACGTTGCCCGTTCTTCCTTCCGTCGCCCTCATTTATTTATATTCGCGACTTTGTTTGTCCTTCTGCTGGCAACCTTGCTGCAGGCGCAGATTGTCGAGACCGGCAATATTACGGGTGTAGTGCGGGACAACTCTGGCGCGGTAATCGCGAAGGCCCTGGTGACCATACGAAACAAGGCGACTGGTCTGGCGAATCACACAGTCACCGACTCGGAGGGTCTGTATGTCTCGCCGCCGTTGGATCCGGGAGATTACAGCGTCGAGGTCGAGGCTCCTGGCTTCAGTAAAGTTGTGGAGCGAATCAGGCTGGAGGTAGGGCAGCGGACAGCGGCCAATCTGGTTCTGGCCGTGGGCAAGACGACGGAGACCGTGACCGTCGAGGCCACCAACCAGCTTTTGGAGACCGAGACGTCCACCGTTTCGAATCTACGCACCGAAGAAGCCGTTAAGGATCTTCCCTTGAACGGCCGCAACTTCGCGGAGCTGGTCGGGCTGGGCGCAGGCGTCGTACCGGCGCAAACTCAGATCGCAAGTATTCCCTACACTCAACAACGCGGCCCTTCCTCTTATGCCTTCAACGGTCTTCGCTACCAGGAAAACCGCCTGCTTTTGGATGGGATTGGAGACAACGAGAACCACAACGGCCTCGCCGTCGTGATTTTTCCGCCTATCGATGCGGTGCAGGAATTCTCAGAAGAGACCACCGATGCCGACGCGCGCTATGGACGAGGGAATGCGGGCACCATCAACCTGGTCTACAAGTCGGGCACGAACCGGTATCACGGAGAACTCTTTGAATTTCTCCGCAACTCCGCTCTCGACGCCAGGAATTACTTCGACACCGCCGCCAAACCCGGCTTCAAGATGAACGAGTTTGGCGCTACCTTCGGCGGCCCGCTTTTAAATCGACAGAATCCGAGGACCTTCTTCTTCGCGGATTATTCCGGACAGCGCACCCGCCAGGGCTTGACCGATGTTGATACCGTGCCAGATTTCAAATTGACGCCAGCGGGATACGACTTCTCCGCCTATTCACAAACAATCAAGAATCCAGTAACAGGAATTCCATACGTCAACAATTTCATTCCTTTGAGCGATGTGAATGCAACCGGGGCGAACATTCTCAATTTCTATCAGAAATATGCAGCGCCCAATCGCGCGGGCGCGACCGTCGCCAACAACTTCCTGTTTAACCCCGAGCGCTCGGTGACGGAAGACGCCTTCGACATCAAGGTTGACCATCGTTTCTCCGATGTCGACAGCGCCTTTGTCCGATATAGCCAGGCCCGCGACAGTCTCGCTCAGCCGGGGATTTTGCCGGTTCCCCTGGTGGGAGCCATCATCTGCGGTCCCGCGCAGGATCCCGCTCACCAGGCGGTTCTCAGTGAAACACATATCTTCTCGCCGACCACCATCAACACGGCGCGCTTCGGCTGGTCTCGATTCTTCGTCTTCGCGCAGAACTGGGACGCGGGCCTGAAGCTACCAACCCAGCTTGGTATTCCGGGCGTAGAGGTAGCTGGGGATCCAAGCTCCGACGGTCTGCCCGTCTTGACGTTCGCGGGTGATTCTTCGATCGGCGACGCCGGCAACAGCCCGACCCAGATTGGAACCAACAATTATCAGTGGGATGACAACGTCAACCTCGTCCGCGGCAAGCACTCGCTTGATATCGGCGTCGAGTTAGTCCGCCTGCAGTACAACATGTTCCAGACGGCGGATGAGCACGGCATCATGTCCTTCGGCACAATTTACAGCGGCCTGGCATGGACCGATCTGCTGTTCGGAGCGCCCAAGAGCGGACTCTACGAGTACCAGCATGGCACACGGGGATTCCGGCAGACCGATCTGTCCTTCTATGTGCAGGACAACTATAAGGTCGCCAGCAGGCTGACGTTGAATCTCGGCGTCCGCTACGAAAACTTTCTGGGCTGGCCGTGGACCGAGGTAGACAATCGCATGTACCAGTTCGATCCCGCCTTGTCGACCACCGAACTGTTTCAGGTTGGGACGAAGGGTATTCCGCGCAGCGGTTTGAGTGGGAATAACACGAACTTCATGCCGCGTGTGGGCCTCGCTTACAAAGTGACGTCCAAGACCGTATTCCACGCGGGCTACGGCATTTACTACTCGGCTCCCAACGTCACCAATTCGTCGGGTATGTCGATTAATGCTCCAGCGGTAGACTACTGGGCTTTCAATAACTCGTCGACCTATGGGGCCGCTGGAGGCAACGGTAGCCCGTTTAACTATGCCTCGAATGGGTTCGTGCACACTCCCGCCACCTCCGCCAGCGATTTGCCTCCAGGCTTGCCGGTGTATGCAACCGACCCGAATGACAAAACGCCGTACAGCGAGCAGTGGCACGCCAGCATCCAGCAGCAACTCCCGTCCTCGACGACACTCACCGTGGCTTATGTCGGAACCCATGGAGTTCATCTCGACGATCTGGTGGACATCAACGCGGGTTCCCCAGGCACGACCAACGTTACTGTAAACCGTCCGTATCCATTCTTTGCCCAGATCCTGGATCTTCAGACCAATCAAGTGTCCCACTACAACGCACTACAGATTTCTGCGGAGCGCCGGGTGCGCGGTTTAGGCTTTCTCGCGTCCTACACCTATAGTCACGCGCTCGACGAAAACACCGGCAGCCCGGGCAGCGTGGTCAATCCCTACAATATCCGTGCCGACTATGGAAATTCCGATCTGGACATTCCCAACCGCTTCGTTGCCAGCGCGAATTACCAATTGCCTTTCAAGACGTCGGGCAGGCTGAATCCGCTTGTACAAGGCTGGCAGGTGAATGCCATCCTCCAGTACTTCGATGGCTTGCCGTTTTCGGTGACCTCGCCAAACGGAGTGGGCGACGGCCTTACGCCGCGAGCAGAAATTCTCCCCGGCTTCGGCAATGGTTCGTTGGCGACAGGCAAGCGAACTCTGAAGGAATGGTTCAACACGGCGGCGTTCACCGCAGCGCCCGCGGGGCAGTGGGGAAATGCCGGCCGCAATATTCTTCAGGGTCCTGGAACGAAGAATGTGGATTTTTCCGCCTTCAAAGATATCCACCTGACCGAGTCGAAGACGCTGCAATTACGCAGTGAATTCTTCAATCTGTTCAACACTCCACAGTTCAACAACCCGGGGTCCGTCGCCGGCACGGCCGCTGCCGGAACGATCTCTTCGGCTGGGTCTCCCACAACGTTTCAACGGATCTCGCGCGAGATCCAGGTAGCAGCGAAGTTCACCTTCTAGCCAGGACGGAGGAAAGAGACCGTGAATCTACGAATGCCACGATTGAACAAGAGAGTGCGAGATTCGGCGATTTCTGCCCTGCTGCTGACTCTGGTTGCTCTGGGCTGGTTGGTGGGGCTGAAAGCGCGCGACGACCAGGCCAAGGACGAGCGGTACCAGCAGCAGGGTGCTCGCGATTTTGGAGGAGATGACGCGTGGCTGTCATCGCTAAGTCGCTAGGCCTCGCTTCGGGTTCACCCAACCGGCAGCAGAGGAATAACGAGCTACCGATCGTCGCAAGATTAGCAGCCCCAGAATGGATTCATCGCTACAAGACAAAGACCAATAGGAGCTATATGAAGACAAACAGCGTACTGAAAGCGTTGACATCAACGTTGCTACTCGCATCGAGTGCGGAACTCGCACTCCATGCTCAAGCGACACAGCCCTATCAAGGAGTGGTGGGCAGAACGCTCGCCGAATCCAAAGAATGGTGGCCGGAGCCCGTGAAAGCGCCTGCCGGCGCCCCGAACGTAGTGTGGATCTTATTAGACGATGTGGGATTTGGCGCCGCCGGCACGTTCGGCGGTCCGATCCAGACTCCGACGTTCGACAGTCTAGCCAAGGATGGTTTGCGCTATACGAATTTCCATACTTGCGCGATCTGCGCCCCCACCCGCTCAGCGCTGCTGACGGGCCGTAACAGCGCCACCGTTCACGTTTCCGGATTTTCCCACACGGTTTTGTCCGCCGGATTCCCCGGCTGGGACGGCAAGATTCCTTCCACGGACGGTACCATCGCGGAAATTCTTCGGGAGAATGGCTACAACACTTTCGCGGTGGGCAAATACGGCGTAACTCCCGACGAGGATGCCACCGATGCCGGCCCGTTTGATCGTTGGCCGACGGGAAAAGGCTTCGACCGGTTCTTCGGATTCCTTGGTTCGCAAACCGATCAATACAAGCCCGACCTGGTGGAAGATCAGGCTCACGTGCGGCCCGATGGACGGCATTTCAGTGCTCAGATCACCGACAAGGCAATCAGTTATATCGACCGTCAAAAGAAGGCAGCTCCCGATAAGCCTTTCTTCCTCTATTACGCACCGGGCGCCACTCATGCTCCACACCAAGTCGATAAATACTGGAGTGATCAATACAAGGGAAGATTCGACAAAGGCTGGGACGTTTATCGCGAGGAAGTGTTCGAGCGTCAGAAGAAGCTGGGCGTTATCCCTGCCGACGCCAAACTCCCCGCTCGCAACCCGGACATTAAAGCGTGGGATCAGTTATCGCCGCGCGAGAAAGAGCTCTATGCGCGCTTCATGGAAGTGTATGCAGGTTACCTGACTTACACGGATTATGAAGTTGGCCGTTTGATCAATCACTTGAAAGAAATCAACCAGCTGGACAACACGCTCGTATTCGTCATGATCGGTGACAATGGCGCAAGCAAAGAAGGAACTCTGAACGGGGATATCGATCGTCCTTTGTTTGGGAAGCCTTTAACGGAGCAGGAGAACATCGATTACAACCTGAGCAAGATTGGGGAGATCGGTACGTCCGCGGCCACCGAAGGAAACTACCCGCTGGGCTGGGCGCAGGCCGCCAACACTCCTTTCAAGTACTGGAAGCAGGATGCAAACAGTGAAGGTGGCACGCACAATCCACTCGTTGTCTATTGGCCGAAGGGAATTAAAGACAAAGGAGGAATTCGTACCCAGTACGGCCATGTAATTGACATTCTTCCGACGACACTCGACCTTACCGGGATCAAAGTTCCCGAGCAGATCAAAGGAGTCAAGCAGGATCCCATTGAGGGAACCTCATTGGCCTACTCGATCGAAGATGCTAAAGCAGCGTCCCGCCACACGCTGCAGTATTACTACATTTTTGGATCGAGATCGATTTACAAGGATGGGTGGAAAGCTGAATTGGCTTATCCCAGCAGCTTTATCACTGGCAACGCACAAAGCAGACAGCCGTTTGATGAAAATGCCTGGGAACTCTACAACCTGAATGATGATTACACGGAGCGAATTGACTTAGCCAAAAAGTATCCCGAGAAACTGGCTGAACTAAAAGCTCTGTTCGAAGATCAGGCTCAAGCGCATCATCTCTATCCGTACATCACATGGGACGATGTTCTTAACGGGCGAATTCACCGCACCAAGGGCTCGAAGTCGTTTCTTGATGCCGTGAAAGACGTCACCAAGGCCGGGGAGACCCAATAACTCTGGTCGCCGGCGCGATTCAAGATGGTTGTGCAGTTGGGCTGGTGCTGAGAAGTCAATCCCTCTCGCACCAGCCAGCTTCAGATCGCCGAGAGGCGGGAGACGGACACTCCACCCGCTTCAAGGCCACTTATAAGAAGGAGAGCGCATGAAGTCTCATCTATTGACGGTATTATCCCTTGCCGGATTAGTCTCTTATGGATTTGCAGGCGATGACAGCAGCATTCCCAAGCCGGATCCGCTATTTAAGGGAAAGATCGGCATTACGCGGGATGCTTCAAAACCGGACTGGCCGACCCACGTCACAGCGCACTCCGGCGCGCCCAACGTAGTGCTGATTCTTCTGGACGACGTTGGTTTTGGCGCGACGAGTGTTTTCGGCGGTCCCGTGGACGCGCCGGAACTTCAGAAACTTTCCGACGGAGGACTTCGCTACAACCGGTTCCATGTCAATGCCATGTGTTCGCCCACGCGCGCCGCGCTGCTGTCGGGCCGCAACAGTCATGAAATGACGTTTGGCAATATTGCCGAACTTGCCGCAGGCTATCCGGGATACAACTCGCTGTGGCCGAAGGAATCCGCGTCGGTGGCCGAGGTGCTGAAGGAGAACGGTTATAGCACGGCTGCTTTCGGGAAATGGCACAACACGCCGATGTGGGAGGTGAACGCGGCTGGGCCCTTCGACCGCTGGCCCACGGGCTTAGGATTCGAATATTTCTACGGATTTCTCAGCGCCCAGACCAGTCAATGGGAACCAACCCTTTATCGCAACACGCTGCCGGCGGACCCGCTGGCTGCGCCCCGTCCTGGCTATCACTTGACGACCGATCTGGTAAACGACGCAGTGAGCTGGGTGCATCGGCATGACGCGCTGGCTCCAGACAAACCGTTCTTCCTGTATTTCGCGACGGGTGCAACCCACGTGCCGCACCATGTGCCGGCGGAATGGATCGCGAAGTATAAAGGCAAGTTCGACGAAGGCTGGGATGTACTGCGGGCGCGTTCATTTGCTCAACAGAAGAAACTCGGTGTAATTCCCGCGAATGCCCAGCTCACTCCCCGGCCCAAGGAAATACCTGCGTGGGATTCGCTTTCCGCCGATCAGAAAAAACTTCTCGCGCGGCAGATGGAGGTTTATGCCGGTTTTCTGGCGCACACGGATCACGAGGTCGGGCGTCTTCTCGCGGGCATCCGCGCGGACGGCCACAACGGGGACACGATCGTGTTTTATATTCCCGGAGATAACGGCGCCAGCGCCGAAGGCGGTTTTGAAGGCCGCGACGCCGCGGGCGTGGACGGCAAGGCACCGAGCGTAAGCGACCGCCTCGAACGAATCGACGACCTGGGCGGAGAAATGTTCCTCAACCACTACGCCACGGCTTGGGCTTGGGCGCTCAACTCTCCGTTCCAATGGGCCAAGGAAGTTGCATCGCATCTCGGGGGCACGCGCGATCCGCTAATCGTTTCCTGGCCGGGGCACATTACGCAGACGGGTTCGGTGCGCACGCAATTCACGCACGTGAATGACATCGCGCCGACCATTTACGAACTGGCCTCGATCACGCCACCCGCTGAAGTGGATGGAATCAAGCAAACGCCGATCGAGGGAGTGAGCCTGGCTTACACGTTTGACCACCCTGACGAGGCCAGCCGCCATAAGGTGCAGTACTTCGAAATGCTGGGCAGCCGCGGTATTTACAAAGATGGCTGGTGGGCCGGATCGTTCAATCATCTTCCGTGGCCGACCGACAGGTCGCCCTTCAACTCTTCGCCGGAAACAAAACCGTGGGAACTCTATCATCTCGACGAGGACTACAGCCAGGCAAACAATGTCGCCGCCCAGTATCCCGACAAGCTGAAGGAACTGGAAGATCTGTTCGATGCGGAAGCGCAGCGAAACCACGTCTATCCCCTGGAGCCGCTGCGCAACGACGGGTTGCCGCTGGTCACGAACGGCAAAACGACATTCGTATACCGTTCCGGGCAGCAGCCAATTCCGCCCGTTTCCGCGCCGAGGTTATCGCAACGCGCGCACGTGATCACTGCTGAGCTCGACATTCCGGTTGGTGGTGCCACGGGTGCAATCGTCGCCCAGGGCGGACGTTACGGCGGGTTCACGCTCTACGTTAAGGGAGGCAGTTTGATTTACGAGAGCAACATCAATGGGCACCGGGTGGGACAAGTAGTGTCCTCCGAACCGCTGCCAGCGGGTAAGGTCACAGTTGCCGAGGAGTTTACGCCCGACACGCCCGCTCCCGAGCAACCGGCGATATCTTTTGCTCCGGCTCGTCTGCTGGGCGGAGTGGTTACGCTCTCGATCGACGGCAAGCCGGTTGGTTCCGGACACATCCCGGGCATCGGCAATAACACCGATACCTTCGACATCGGATACGACCGCGGGTCGCCAGTATCGTCGAGCTACAGCAGTCCGTTTGCGTTCACTGGGGAAGTGGAAAGCGTCCGCGTGGACTTGAAATGAGCAATGCATAGCTGTTCTAGCGCGCGGGGGCATCGCAAGAGGATTTGCGGGGTCCCTGCGCAACTGGAAGGTGAACGGCTATCAACCTTCGATAGCACGGAGCACATCTTAAACCTGGTGGGGGCCAGAGGGGCAGATGGGGGATCGTAGCGGTTGTCTGAAACTGATGCTGTGCTTTGTTTTGACGCTGGCCGGTTCGCGCCTTTGGGCGCAGGGACCGCCGTATCAAACCGACGATCCGGTGCCGGTAGACCTGCATCATTACGAGTTTTATATCTTCGGGGGTGTCGATGGCACGCCGGCGGAAATCGACTCGACGGGGCCGGCCTTGGAGTTTAACTGGGGTGCTGCACCCAGGGTTCAACTACACGCCATTCTGCCCTGGGGAGGAGTCTTCCCATCGAACAATCCCGTTTACCTGCCGGGTGGAACGGGGCCCAGCGCATTCGGTCTCACCGACATGGAATTGGGCGTGAAACTCGCCATCATCAAGGAGACGAAGCACTTTCCGCAAATCGGTACCTTCACCATGTTTGAAATACCAACGGGAAGCTACGGCCGTGGACTCGGCGTGGGAAAAGTCTGGTACAAACTCCCGGTCTGGCTGCAAAAGAACTACGGGAAGTGGCTCTTTGATGGAGGCGGCGGCTACGAGGTAGTCCCGCAAGCCAACTATCGAAACTTTCCGTATACCGGATGGCTGGTGAAGCGGGAACTCAATGAAAGGCTGGAGCTGGGCGCGGAACTTTTCGCGCACGGGCGCGAAGGGTTTGCCGCAGCCCAGACCGGACGCTCGGCGATGATCGACGTAGGCGGCTATTACCACTTCAAACACAATCCCAACGAACAATTCTTGTTCTGCTATGGCCATTCGGTGGCCTGGCAGACGGAGAACTACGCCTACGTGGGTATGTATTGGACTTGGGGTGGAAAAGACGAAAAGGGAAACGACGACGAGAAGAAGGACACTGCTCGCGACGACTGGATGCGTGGGCCGATGCGGGGCAACGGATTTAAATGACGGTGGACCGCGGCTAGCGTTTAGGCCGCCCACAATGGAGGACGTGACAGATGGAGATTACAACACACGCTTTTTGGACTTTAATCCACGGCATGGGATTCGGTGCGCTGTATCTCCTGGCGTGTTCTGGTGTGCTCATGGAGCTGTATCGCTTCACCACCTCACCGCCTTGGCCCGAAACCAGTCCCGGTCAGGAGCGCTTTCTCAAGGTTTATCTGCTGACGATGATGATCCTCGCATGGGCTGCGGTACTGACTGGAGCGTATATCGTCTATCCGTGGTATCGCGCTGTGCGTCCGCCAGGGACGACCGACCTCTCGCTGTTTCCGCAACGACTGTTGATGGCGAGTCCGGCAACGATCGGCTGGCACTCGCTGGGCATGGAGTGGAAGGAGCATGTCGCCTGGTTCGCTCCCATCTCGATCACGATCGTCGCGTTCGTCTTCATTCGATATGGCCGCGATCTCAAGAACCATAGGCAACTGCGCGCTGCGGTACTCTCTTTTGCCTTAACGTCGCTTGTTGCTGCGGGGATAGCAGGTTTCTTCGGCGCCATGATTAACAAGTACGCGCCCATCCAAGGTGGTCACACGATTCAACTGAGCCAGGGAGAGAAAGAATGAACTCGTCGAACAGCACCACTTCACCGAACGGTCCGGCCTTGACAAACGGTTCCGGCGCTGCCGCCATACTTGCGGCGGGCGTTGGCTCTTTCGCTCTGGCGGCGCTCGCCTTCGCCGGCGACAAGTTGGCAAGTGTCAAAAACAGTCTCATATTCTACAAACCGACTGGCGCGCTCTCCGGCGTCACCACAGTTGCCATCGCAGTTTGGTTGGTCTCGTGGGTAATTCTGGATTGGCGCTGGCGGAACAGGACGGTCGGCGTAGGGCGTATCGCTGCCATTGCGCTGGCGCTGCTCGGCTTGAGCATATTGCTGACGTTTCCACCCGTCGTGGATCTCTTTTGAAATCGCAAGCAATTTAGAACTGCGGTTGTAGCGACACAAAATCTGAAGTGAAGTGTGCGAGTGGAGAGAGTCTCGGTCCTCTCCGCGGGCACTCGATGAAAGGTGGCGCATATGTCAGGGTTTCAAATTATGGCCAAGCCGAATGGTTCGGTCTGCAATCTTAATTGCGAATACTGTTACTACCTGGAGAAGGAAAACCTTTACCCCAACACCAGTTCGTTCAAGATGTCCGATGAGGTGCTGGAACATTTTGTGCGTCAATACATCCGGTCGCAGCAGGCTCCCGTGGTCTCGTTTGTCTGGCAGGGAGGCGAGCCGACCCTTCGCGGCCTGGAGTTCTACAAGAAAGTGGTTGCGCTGCAGACACAGTATGCGGGCGGCAAGAAGATCGAAAACGCCTTTCAGACCAATGGTCTACTTTTAAACGACCGGTGGGCAGAATTCTTGAAGCGGAACAATTTTCTGGTTGGACTTTCCATCGACGGGCCAGCCGAACTGCACGATGCCCATCGCGTGGATAAAGGCGGCGCAGCAACTTTCCAGCGCGTCATGCGAGGCTTGGGATTTCTCCAGAAGCACGGGGTTGAATTCAACACGCTCACCGTGGTGAACCGAAAAAACTCCTACTTTCCACTGGAGGTGTATCGCTTTCTCAAGGAGATTGGCAGCAAGTACCTGCAATTCATTCCCATCGTCGAGCAGGTGGCGCAAGAGCCGACTCCGCATGGCCTGGTCTTGCTCAAGCCCGCTTCTCCCGAACGCAGCGAAGTGTCGGAGTGGTCCGTGGAGCCCTTGCAGTACGGACGCTTCCTGCAAGCGGTCTTTGATGAGTGGGTACGCCGGGACGTTGGCAGAACCTTCGTACAGATCTTTGATGTCGCGTTGGAAGCATGGGTGGGAATCGAGCTGAGTCTCTGCGTCTTCGCCAAAAACTGCGGCGACGCGATGGTGCTGGAACATAACGGCGACGTTTACTCGTGCGACCATTTCGTCTATCCCGACGACCGCCTTGGAAACCTGCTCCACGATGACTTGAAGACCATGGCCACCTCCGAACAGCAGAAGCAATTTGGCGAAGCCAAAAGTGGTACGCTCCCGCGCAAGTGCCTGCAGTGCAACGTACGCTTCGCGTGCAACGGCGAATGCCCCAAGCACCGTTTTACCCGAACGGAAACCGGGGAGCCGGGTTTAAATTATTTGTGCGACGCCTACAAGTTGTTCTTCCAACACGTCGATCCTTACATGCGCTACATGGCCGGACGACTGCAGCAAGGAAAGGCCCCGGCTGACATCATGAATCATTTGCGTGATTGCGGCGGGCAGATCGCAGGCTACGCCCGCATCTAGGTGATGGCTGTGTTCACGTCTTTGATAAGGCCGGAAATCGCGGTGGGCAGGCAATCGGGTGGACCGCCCTGACCAGACAAGTCTAGAGCATCCACCCGTGCAATCTACCGCGCAGTTTCATTCGCATATCACAGCAGCCGAACTGCCTGGCCGATTTGAGACACGCGCCCGTTGAGCTTATCAGGCACGGAGATCTTTGCCAGCATGTTGTACAGTGTCGATCGCGCAATGCCGAGCACTTCCGCGGCGCGGCTCTTGTCGCCTCCTACCTGCTCCAATACTCGTAAAAGATGGCGTTCTTCCACTTCTTCCATCGACAGCAGTTTGTCATCCTTGGGAACATCTGGGACGGTGCGAAGCTGCGTCGGAAGATCCTTGATGTCGATGGCGGTTCCCTCGACCATCATGCAGGCATTTCCAATAATGTTTTCCAACTCTCGCACATTCCCCGGCCAATTGTAGCGAGCCAGCAGAGCCTGGGCTCGGCTGGTGATCCCGAACACAGGCTTGGCGTATTGCGCGCTGAATTTCTCCACGAAGAATCTCTGCAGCAGCGGAAGATCCTCTTTCCGGTCGGCCAGCCTGGGTAACGATATCTCCGTCATCGACAGGCGGTAATAAAGGTCTTCGCGAAATTTGTGCTCCTGCACCAGCGTGCGTAGATTCCTGTTCGTTGCCGCGATTACGCGGACGTCAACCTTTCGGAGCGCGGGTGAGCCGACTCGCTGAACTTCCTGATTTTGCAGGACTCGAAGCAGTTTTGCCTGGCCCGCCAGAGGCATATCGCCGATCTCATCGAGGAAGACCGTTCCCTGATGGGCGTATTCAAAGAGCCCAATCTTGTCTTGCGCAGCGCCGGTGAAGGCCCCGCGCACGTAGCCAAATAACTCGCTCTCAAGCAAGGTGTCGACGAGCGCCGAACAGTTGCACACGGCAAAGGTTCTGTCCGATACGGGACTGAGGCGATGAAGCGCGCGGGCCGCGAGTTCCTTACCCGTGCCTGTGTCGCCGGTGATCAGCACCGTCTTGAAATGAGGCGCGATTCGCCTCAGGGTCGCGAAAACATCCAGGATGAGGGGACTGCGACCCACGATACCTTCCAGTTGAAAAGTATCGACCAGGACTTGGTCGAGTTGCCGGGCAAGCCTTCTGTGTTTGTGTTCTTCGACCAACTTCGAGATGCGGCTACTCAATGCGCGGAGATCGAGGGGCTTGGTCAGATAGTCCGCTGCTCCCTTGCGAATCGCCTCGACCGCAGACTCGGTTGAGTAGTAACCGGTCATCAGGATGATTTCCGTTCCGGGATCGCTGAGCACCATTTGCTCCAGCAGATCCATCCCGCCGATCTTCGGCATCCTCAAATCCATCAGCACGATTTCGGGACGCTGTTGCTGAAAGATGGCCATGCCGGACTCGGGATCGGCCGTCGTGAAAATCTCCAGGCCCTTTTGATCGAGAGCCGACCGGATCAGCTCAAGATTCTGATACTCGTCATCAATCACCAGCATTCTTAGCCCGAAGCTTTTCTCGACATTCATTGTCCTGCCCCTCGCTTTTCGCTTTTTTCAACGGATATTCCTAAAATCTGTTGTATTTTTCTTGCCAGATCTTCTCGAGAGAACGGCTTTTGCAGAAACGACGCGCCCGGCTTGAAGATGGCGTATTGCACGAGCATGTCGTCGGTGTGACCGGAGACATAGAGAACCTTCATCTGCGGCCGCGTGGCGCACAGCAGTTCGGCTAATTCCCGGCCATTCATGCCGGGCATGACTACGTCCGTGATCAAGAGATGGATGGGAATAAGACACTGCCGGGCAATTCGGATCGCCTCGACACCATTGGCGGCCTTCATCACCTTGTATCCCATGCTCTCGAGCAGTTGATGGCTGAGTTGCCGTAGAGAAACTTCGTCTTCGACCAGGAGAATGGTTCCTGTGCCCGAAAGGAAAGGCTTGGTGGACAAGGGCTGGATCTGTTCCAGCATTTCCCTGGCTTGCGGCATGAAGACCTTGAATGCACTGCCTTTGCCGATCTCGCTCTCGACCCGGATATGACCGCCGCTCTGTTTGACGATCCCATAGACCGTTGCGAGGCCCAGTCCCGTGCCCTTCCCAACGTCTTTCGTGGTAAAGAAAGGCTCGAACATGCGCGATTGCGTTTCTGTGTCCATCCCGATACCCGTGTCACTCACGCTGAGGGCAACGTACTTTCCAGGCGGGGCTTCGATGTGATGAAGTTGGTTGTCGTGTTGGTCAAGGGTTACGTTCGCGGTCTCGATGAACAGTTTTCCGCCATTGGGCATGGCATCGCGAGCATTGATCGCCAGGTTCATGATGACCTGCTCCATTTGATTGGGATCCGCTTTGACTTTGTCGAGGTCCGTGCCCAACTTGGTGATCAGTTCCACATCTTCGCCCAAGAGTCGACTCAGCATTTTGCTGGTTTCGCCGACCACGGTGTTGAGGTCGATAATCTTTGGCATCAGCACTTGCTTCCGACTGAACGCCAGCATCTGGCGGGTGAGCGAAGCTGCTCGATGCCCTGCCTTTCTGATCTCCTCGACCCGGCGGTGCCCAGGATCGTCCACGGGAAGCGTGGACAGCATCAGGTCGCTGTAGCCAATGATGACGCTCAGGAGATTGTTAAAATCATGAGCGATTCCGCCCGCCAGTCTCCCCACGGCCTCCATTTTCTGAGCTTGGCGAAACTGATCCTCTAAGATCCGCCTCTCGGTGATGTCCTCCACCATGCCCTCGAAGTGCGTGGCGCGATCATGACTATGAATGACGCGTCCGCTCAAACGGACGACAATGATTACGCGATCCTTCCGTCGCCAACTGACTTCGATGCCATCGACTCTTCCATCACGCTGAAGAGCTTGAAGAGTGGAGTTGCTATCCGTGGGATTGTCGTAGATATCGCGGTCCAGGCTGCGCTGGAGCAGTTCGTCTTTGGACCCATAGCCCAGCATCGATACCAGCGCCGGATTGACGTCCATGAGAGTTCCTTCCAGATTGGAACGGAGGAAACCATAAGTGGCGTTCTCGATGAATTCCCGATATTTCTCTTCCGATTGCCGCAGTGCCTCTTCCGTGCGCTTCCGTTCCGAGATATCGAGGAAGGCGACCACCGCCCCGACAGTCTGCCCGTCTTTTTCGATCGGATACGACCAATATTCCACCGGGAAACTCGTGCCATCCTTGCGCCACAATATTTCGTCATCGACATGAGCGCGCCTGCTCTCATGAAAGGCGGCATAGATCGGCGATTCTTTCTCCGGATAAGGACTGCCTTCGGCGTCGGTATGGTGAGTGAGCGAGTGCATGTTTCGCCCGATGACTTCCTCCAGATTTCGATATCCCAACAAGCGCAGGCATGCGGGATTCGCGAAGGTGCAATTGCCGTCATGATTCAGCCCATAAATCGCTTCCGCGGTCGAGGTGAGAAGGAGCCGCAGTTGCTCCTCGCTCTGCTGTAGAGCCTGTTCGGTCTTCTTTCGATCGGTGATATCGCGCATTACATGGATACAGCCCAGAAACGATCCGGTTGCATCGCGCACAGGGGTGGTGGTGACGTCGAAAGTCTTGCCCAGGCGAGGTTCGATGAAATCCGATCGCTGGGGGACGCGAACGGCGAGGAGCCGTGAATGAGGACAGTCTGGCGGAGGCTGCGAAACACCGTGAAGAACCTCGTAACAGGGGCGTCCAATGAGCTTGGCGAACGGCGTCTCGAGCGCCTCGGTAGCGGCTCGGTTGGCGCGTTGCACGCGGCATTGGTCGTCGATGATCAGCACGGCATCGGGGACCGAATCAAACGTCAATTCCCACTCTTTCTTGGCGGCTACGATCCGCGCATAAAGCCGAGCCTCTTGGTCGCGGTGCGCCTTTTCCCGTAAGGTCTGGTTGACAGCGGGCGGAAGAGCCTCGAGGCGGTGCTTGAGCACATAGTCGGACGCTCCGCTCTTGATGTACTGAACGGCAGCCTCATCGCCCAACGTACCGGTCACGACGATGAAGGGAACGCTCTTCCCGCTTTTACGCAGCAGTTCGAGCACGTCGAGACCGGTCCACGGGCCGAGGTTGTGGTCAGAGATGATGAGATCGTAATCGGACTGCTGGAGCCGTTGCTGGAAAGGCGCGGGTGCGTCGACGATATCAAAGGAGAGGGCATAGCCGGCGCGCTTCAAACAGGCGAGGATGAGTTCCGCATCCGCCGGCGTGTCGTCCACGATCAAAAGTCTCAGGGCGTGATTCGGTATCAGTGAACTATCGGTCCCCGCCGCGCTGGTTATGATCGTAGCCATTTCCTAATTCCCTTCAAAAGTCGCCTGGGGTGGCGGCTGATTGACAACCAGCCAAAACATGCCGATTTGCTTGACGATGACGCGGAATTGTTCGAAATCCACCGGCTTTTGGATGTAGCTGTTCACTCCCAAGCGGTAACTCTTAATGAGGTCCTCTTCCTGCCGAGAGGCGGTCAGGATTACGACCGGAATCGCTTTTGTCCGCGGATTGCTTTTGATTTCCTGAAGCACTTGCAGTCCGTCAGTCTTGGGAAGCTTGAGATCGAGAAGAACGACGCGCGGAGGGTTTGAGGAGTTGCGGTCCGCATAGGCACCGCGGCAGAAGAGAAAGTCCAAGGCCTGATCACCGTCGCGGGCGATTTCGACGTGATTCGCCAGCCCCCCGCGGCGTAAAGCGTGGAGGGCCAACTCAACATCATCCGCGTTGTCTTCCACGAGAAGGATTTCAACTTGCTCTTGTCCCATGCGCCACCTCCTTCCGTGGGGTTACCCGGACCGAACTCGCCGCTTCCTTCCCCAAGGTGAAATAAAAAGTCGCTCCGGCGCCGAGTTCCGCTTCGGCCCAGACCCGGCCGCCGTGTTTGTGAACGATGCGCTGCACGGTCGCCAGACCTACGCCCGTTCCCGGGAAGTCCTCCGACCGGTGCAGCCTCTGAAAAACGCCGAAAAGCTTGTCCACGTGTCTCATGCTGAAGCCAACGCCGTTGTCCCGAACAAAAATCACGGGCTGTGATTTCCCACTCATGGAGCCGACCTCGATGACGGCTCGCTCGCGGGCGCTGGTGAACTTCACTGCGTTCGAAAGCAGGTTGACGAAGACCTGTTTCAGCAGAGCCGCATCGCAATCCATAAAAGGCAGCGCATGAACATTCCATTCGATGGAACGTTCAGGATGGTCCTGCTTCAGTTGGTGGACAACCTCGTCCACGATCGGCTTAAGGCCGGTGACTTGCACCTTGAGTTCCTGGCGGCCCAGCCGTGCCAAGCCGAGCAGCTCGTCGATGAGTTGACCCATCCGGCACGTGCCCTCGTGGATCCGGGTTAGATACCGGGTCGCTTCCGGAGAGAGTCCACTGCTGTGTTCTTCAAGCAGCAGCTGGGAGAATCCAGAGATGTGACGCAGCGGGGCGCGCAAATCGTGTGAGACGGAGTAGCTGAAACTCTCCAGTTCGCTGTTAATTGCCACCAGTTCCGCATTGCGCCGGTTCATCTCTTCGTTGAGAGCTTCGACCTGATCCTGGATGCGCTTGCGCACTGTGATGTCGCGAATGGAACTGGAGACCAGCAGACCCTGCTCGGTGTGCAGCGGTCCCAGGCTGATCTCGACCGGAAATTCGTGGCCGTCCCGATGCAAGCCAAAGAGCTCCACTCCGGCTCCCATCGGACGACTACGAGGTTCGCGATGGAAATTACTGCGATGCTCCGGATGCTGGTGCCGAAAACGCTCCGGGAGCAGCATCTCGACGTCGCCTCCCAGCAGAGCCTCCCGCGGATAACCAAAGAGCTTCTCGACTTGCGCGTTCACGAGAACAATTCGTCCCTCGCGATTCACAACCACGATGGCGTCCGGCGCCGCCTCCAGCAGCCCCTCAAATTTGATCTCTGCCCGTTTGCGGGCGGTAATGTCGGTATTGATCTCCATCACCTTGGGAGAGTCACCTGGCTGCAAAACCCAGCGGCTACTCACGAGGATGGTCGTCAGGTCGCGACGGGTGTGAGCGAGTTCGCCCTCCCACCGTCCGTCGCGCAACAGGATGGAATGAATTTCTTCGAGGGGCAGCGGAAATTTTGTTTTTAAAAGCGTGTGGGTTACCTGCCCCATCGCTTCATCCTTGGTCCAGCCGTAGGTTTCCTGCGCGCCGTGATTCCAGAAAGACACCACGCCATCGAGGCCGCGAACGATGATGGCGTCATGAGCGATGTCCAGCAGAGAGGCTTGCTCGGCCAACGCGCGCGACTGCGCCCTGAGTTGTTCTCCCGCTTCCCTGTACCTGGTAAAGTCGCGGGTTACCTTGGAAAAACCTTCCAAGTGGCCGTTGCTGTCCCACAGGGAGGTAATGGCAACGTTGGCCCAGAAGCGGGAACCATCCTTGCGAACCCGCCAGCCCTCGTCTTCGACCGATCCCTGCGTGGTGGCCACCCTCAGTTCATGAGCGGGCTTGCCACTCTGAATGTCTTCTTCGGGATAGAAGCAGGAGAAATTTCGCCCAATGATTTCGTCCGGTCGATATCCTTTTATCTTTTCGGCTCCGGCATTCCAGCTCACGACCGTGCCGTTTGGATCGAGCATGAAAATTGCATAGTCTTTGACGTTCGATACCATGAGTCGAAACCGCTCTTCACTGGCCCGAAGTCCCGATTCGCTTTTCACGCGCGTGTTAATTTCGCGGTACGCTGCCAAGGCCGCCGCAATAAAAAACAGGAAGGCAACGAGGTTGCTGAGAAGAATGATGGACTTCATTCGCAGGGAACTGGCCTGCATATTGTGGTACCGCTCCATCAACAGTTCGCTCTCAACCTGTTTCATGTCATTGACACGGGAGGTGATTTCGAGGAGCGATTGGTCCAGCGTGGCGGCGTGGACAGTAGCGTCCGGCATCGGCTGATTCTGGCTGGCGGGTGTGTTGGTATTCTCAAACTCCGAGAGCTGCGCTGCAACCAGTTGTTGGATTGCCTGCACGCTCCGTTGCTGGCGCGGGTTATCCGCGGTCAACTGGCCCGCGTCGTTCAAACCGGCCCGGACATGCGCGAGATCAACCCTGTAGGAAGAAAGATAGGACGGCTTTCCGGTTAGAACATAACCGCGTTCGCTGGCTTCGGTGCTCATGACGTCGACGAGGAGAGCGTCCAGCTTCTGCAGAACCATTTGCGTGTGCAAGACCCAGCCGGCGCGTTCGTCGAGGTGAAGCATCGACCGGTAGGAGAGAACAGCGACCCAGACCAGGAGAATCAGTGCGACCGCAGAAATCCAAATGCGTGCCGCTTTGTGATCGGGCCGCCTGACCTTCCTCGGACTCGTGTCCGCATTTTGGGCGACGGTAGTGGCTGGCTGAGACATCTGTCCAATTCTTAGAGCAAACCGTGCGTATAGCTTAGGTCGGTGTCCTAAAGCTGTATGTAGGGCGTCTGCGAAAGGATGTCGGCATTAGCCTGACAAAGAGGAGAGAGATATGCACAGACGATTGGCGTTCAACTTGCCTTGCGAAAGGAATTTCGAGAAGCGGGGGAGCCGTAAGCTATGGAATCGCACCGAAAGGAGACCCTCATCCCCTTTACAGCAAGACGGCACCCCCGCGCCCGCGCCCGCGGCATCGAACTAGGTGGCTCTCCGCGAGCAATTCTTCGATCGCGTCAGGCTGCGCGGCTGGCGGCGATCTGGTGAGCGGTTGAAATCTCCACGCGCAACGTTTCCAGACTGGGGTTGGTATCGAGCACCGGTCTCAAGGTTTGGACGATCTGGTCGTAATGCTCGCGATGGTAGTGCTCGGCGTTTTCCTGCGTGTTCCAAAAACTGAGGCACACGATTCGCTGCTTGTCATTGCCGTCGCGCAGAGCAACCAGGTCAACGAAGCCAGGTTGCTTCTGCAGAATCGGCAACACTTCCAATCGGATCTTCTTGGATGCTTCCTCGCTCATACCGACCTTCGCGAAACATTCGACAATCCGTGTAAACATTGTCCTGCCTCCTTCGTCTGTGACTGGGGTCGACTAACTATCGAAATCCTGTTCTGTGCGCCAATCCAAGTAGGCCTTGGCCGTGTCTATGGCGTCCCTCAGACTCCTTTCTGTTTCCTCGTAGATCTCGCGCCCGTGCTGAAAAACGAGTACGTGGTACTCGGGGCGAAGGTGGTTGTCCATCATGGGCAGGATCGCAGCCAGGTAGTGTCCTGACCTGCAACGGGCTTCGAAGGTGATCATGGTTTCACCCCAGACTTTCCGGTTGATCGCATACAACAAGCGGCGCGGAGTCGTAGTCGGGGGAGACGGCTGGGGAACAGCCTCCGCGCCCAAATCCCCAGTGTTGAGCAAACCTACTTTGTCAAAGAAGCCCTGTCTGTCCGGCGAAAACGTCAAGAACTGTCAGGAATTACCTGACAGGCCTGAAGAATTTTCAGCGTGTAACCAGCAATGCCGTCGCCAGCGACGCGAGTCAAGCGTAACCGTTAGGAGCGTCGGACGGCCTGATTTGACGGTGGTGAACCTTCCGGTGAGACCCTTCCGGATCCGCGGCCCTCGGTTGTTCTCGTAAACACTTCACAGGGAGCTGGTTGAGGATACATATGCAATGTCCACAATCCAGCTTGTTTCGTGCGAGTAGCCCAGCCTTTTCTCTCCAGCAGAGCCAAAGCGGCACCGACATCGTGCCGCGTCTCCCGCAAGCGGGACGCGATTTCGCGAACGTAAATTCGGACAGGAGCGCGCGAATACAAACGGAACGCGATTTGACCATGATCCGCGATTCCTTTTCGCAGCTGTTGGATTTCGTGAGTGTCCAGGTTCGTGGTAGAGCAGCGCTTCGGCAGCAAGGATGACAGTTTGCTCAGGAAGCGCCGCCATTTCGTGAGAGCCATGTTCGACCCCATCCTAGTGTGTTGAGTTGAAATCAAAAGCATGGCGCGGAGGCCCCGATCTAGGGAGGAGCTGCATGAGGCTCCGCGCCAAACTATCCGAGTGTGTATGCAAAATACTGCTTCTCCTGGAATCAGTCTGTCAGGGCGATGCACTTAGATTTGTCGGGAAAACGCCCGACAGGTTTTTGCGCAAGCGTGCACCGGTGAACCAGAACTTGAAGATGCCAAAGGGGAAAACCCTCCACAAACGGCTGACGCGCTCGTGTCTAATCTCCGGCCAAGCCCGCCGCAACCGACAAGCCAAAGGACGAGGCAGGTTTTGGGACAGCGGCCATCGGTCGATCGGGTCGTCGAGTTTTGGCGATGACGGTCTGAACAAGACGCGGAATTTGAGGCGCCAGGGGCGAGCCGGAACCGAGCTTGAAAACGCTATCCAGCTCACCGTGGAACATACCCATCTCGCGCGCATAGCGGACGATATCGGCCCGCGTTTCAAGGCCGAGCTTTTCACGAGTTCGCGCCCTGTAGGTCTCAATCGATTTGACGCTGACATTCAGCAGCAAGGAGATTTCTTTGAGAGTATGGCCAAAGGCCAGCATCCGGACAACCTGCTCTTCCCGCCGGCTCAGCACTTTGGTGCCGCCTTCGGCCTGAAGAGCCAACAACTCAAACAGTTCTGAACTCAAGTTAGGATCGATATAGCGGCGGTGGTGGGAGGCGGCGAGGATGGCGGTGAACAACTCGCGGGGCGAAGCGCGCAGAAGAACGTATCCCAGGGCTCCGGCTGCCAGCAGCATTCCCACATAAGAGTGGTGGGTTTCACGACCCAAGACAACGATTCCAGAACGCGGAACGACTAGGTGAATTGAGCCGACCAGCTGGGCACAGCTTGGACTCGCCGTGTCGGCAAACAGGATGACGACGTCCGGTTTCAGCTTGCTGGCCAGCGCGACGGCGTCCTTGCTGCCGCCTTTGCCTCGGACTTCGAAGATCGATTCGGAAGCAAGCAGGTGGCCTAGACCCAGCCGCGGAATTTCTTCGTCGCCGATTAGAAGCAAAGTAGTTGCGATCATTTTCGACTCTCGCTCGTGAAGCAACGAGCTTAGGATGCGCGCCTCCGTCTGACTATTGAGCATTAAGTGACTCTGGGTAACACAACAAGCAATAACGATAATGCTTTGGTTTAGGAGGCCTTGCGAAGGTTAGGGGAAAGCTTGCCCAACATCTGTACAAGTTCGGGGAGGGACTGGGCTTGCATCTTGTCCATGGCGCGGCTGCGGTGAACCTTGACCGTGTTTTCCGTGATGCCAATCTTCGCCGCAATTTGTTTATTGAGCATGCCCGTGACCACCATGGCGACGATTTCGCGCTCCCGTGAGGTCAGCAGTGCGAAACGATCGCGCAAAATCGTCTGCTCCGCCTCTAGCCGGCGCCGACTTCGATCTTTTTCCAAGCCGAGTTGAATCGCATCCAGAAGATCCTGATCTCGGAACGGCTTGGTGAGAAATTCGACGGCTCCCGCCTTCATGGCACGGACAGTCATGGGAATGTCGCCGTGCCCGCTGATAAAGATGATCGGAATCAGAAGGCCGGTCTGGATCAACTGTCCCTGGAAGTCGAGCCCGCTGATTCCAGGCAAACGGACGTCGAGGACGAGGCAACTGGGCGCGTCCGGAAGCTTGCGCAAGAGAAACTCCTGCGTCGAACCGAACATCTCGACTTGCAAACCGATCGATTCGATCAGGCGCTTGATCGCGCGACGAACCGAGGCGTCGTCATCGATGACGAAGACAATGGGCGCGAGATCTTTCATGAGGCTCGATCCTCGGTGATGGGGAGGCTGAACTGAAAGATCGTACCATTCGCGAGGGGTTCGGCCCACAAGCGACCACCATGGGCTTCGATGATGGAACGGCTGATGGCCAGTCCCATGCCGATGCCCTGGGGCTTGGTGGTGAAGAACGGCTCAAAGATCCGGTTCATGCGATCCGGATCGAGTCCAATTCCAGAATCCTGAACCTGGACCAGGATACCGTCGTCGCTCTTTGCCGATCTGATGATCAGGTCCCGTGGCCGATCGGTGTTGGTGCGCATCGCGTCAATGCCGTTCATGACGAGGTTGATCAGCACCTGCTGCAATTGCACCCGGTCGCCCTGAGGGTGTGGCAGGCCTGCGGCAAGGTCAAGACTCAGATAGACGTGGCTTCGCGAGGTGGCATTGCGCATGAACGTCGTGACCTGCATGATGAGTTCGTTGAGGTGCACTTCGGCGCGATTCGCAGTCCCTTTTTGCAACATGGCGCGGATTCGCAAAATAACGTCACTGATCCGGGTTGCATCTTCGACGATCTCCGCAATGACCTGCCGCAGTTCGCCGAGGTCCGGCGTTCCGCTGGCAAACTGGCGCAGGGCAAAATTGCTGTTGGTGACGACGGCGGTAAGGGGTTGGTTGACTTCGTGGGCGATGGAGGCAACCAGTTCTCCCATGGTCAGCGCGCGCGTGACGTGAGCCAGTTCCGCCTCGACCCCATGCAATGCCTGTTCCGTAAGCTTCCGCTGAGAGATGTCGATAAAGACCCCGACAGCTCCCCTGACAGTGGTGCCTTTGCTATCCAGAAGCGGGGCGGCATTGCCCAGCATCGTACAGGTTGTCCCATCGTCGAACACTAAGGTGACCTCGGACTCCCGGACCGCCTGTCCAGTAGACGCAGCCTTTTGAAGGGGTAACTCTTCCGGGGAAAGCTGGCGTCCATCTTGAATGGCTCGGACGCTCAAAAGCCTTTCACCGTAGCCCGCAGTCATCGAGAGATTGGACCCGTAGGGGGCGCGGAGCACATCGTAAGCGGTCCGACTTCCGTTGACCCAGCGGCACTCGGCGTCGCGCGCGATTAAGGTCATGCCTGGAACCGCATCCAGGATGGCGGCCATTTCCTCGACACGTGCCCGGGCTTCGGCTTCGCTTTTCCGGAGGGTTCTCTCTACGCGCTTGCGCTCGCTGATATCGTGCGCGATTGTGCAGTCGCCCACGATCTGGCCTTCCGAATCCCTCAGCGGCGAAAGGGTCAACGAGACCTCGACGCTCTTGCCCTGCTTGGTTATGCGAGTGGTTTCGTACTGTTGAACGTGCTCACCCGTTTGCAGCCGCTGTAGCAGGTCGCGTTGCTCCTCGCGCAATTCGGGCGGGACGAGGATCGTGATCGGCTGGGCAATGGCTTCCGCAGCGGAATATCCGAAAATGCGCTCGGCGGCTTTGTTCCAGCTGGTGATGACTCCGTTGCCATCTTTCGAGATGATCGCGTCATCGGAGGACTGCACAATCGCAGCAAGACGAAGCTTGGCTGCCTCGGCCCTTTGGCGTTCGGTGATGTCGCGCAGCACACAGGCTGCCCGGTCGATTCCAGTTGGACCCTCGATGGGATAGTTCGAGATATTTAAGACTCGCTCTCCCCTGTTGGGGTGGGTGTAGGTCATACCAAAGGTGACAACGCTACCCTGAAAACACGCGTCCAGTTTTTCCAGGATCGTCGTCCGGTAGGGTTCGTCGCCGATGATCTCTGAAACCAGACGTCCAACGACCTGTTCTCTTTCCAGGTTGCTGTAACTCAGAAACGACTGATTCGCCAGGACGAAGCGATGGTTGCGGTCAACCACGTAGATCATCTCTTCCAGACCTTCGACGACTTTCGCATACTCCCGCACCGTTTCATCCGACCGTTTCATCTCGGTCAGGTCGATCATCGTTGCCAGCACAATCGGTGTATTGTTTTCCCCCGAGGATGCAAGGCAGTTGAACAAGACCGAAACCGGAGAACCATCTTTTCTCTTGAGCCGAAGTTCGCCGAGCGCGGCGGACTCCCGGCTTAGACGCGCGAAGATCGATTGCTGGTCGGCCGGATCAAAATAAAAGTCTGCCGTGGGCCGGCCGCGAATCTCATCGGGACTGTTATAGCCAAGAATCCGAGACGACGCGGCATTGCAATCCACCAGTTTGCCCTGGCTGACGACGAGAACTCCGGCCATATTTCTCTCGAACAGCAGTCGGAATCGGCTCTCACTTCTGGTGAGTTGCTCATTCAGGGTCTTGAGTTGCCGGGTCCGCTCGGTAACACGTCGTTCCAATTCCTGGGACTGAGCAGCGAGGCGCCGGTCGGCGGCCGACGTGAAGAGGGCTGCGCCGAGGACGAGAAACGTGACCATCGCGATGGCGTTGTTCGTGAGCGGTGAGATGTTCGCTGCGCGGAACAGGTCTGGGGGCTCAGACGCAGGCACAAAACTGGCCGCTGCCATGCCGGTGTAGTGCATTCCGCAGATGGCGGTTGCCATCACAATGGCGCTCCCGAAACGTCGTGCGGCCGTACTCGCGGTGGTCTCGGGCAAAGCGAAGGCCAGCACAAGGGCGGCCCAGGAGAATCCGATGGCGACCAGCACGGAGAGGACAACGATTCGAAAATCGAAATGAACCACGGAAGCCGAGCGCATGGCGCTCATCCCGGTGTAGTCCACCGCAGCGATGCCGCCACCCATCACCACGCTGGCGGTCAAAAACCGAAATGGACCCATGCGTTGTCGTCCTGCCAGGAAGAATGAGACTGCCGAGGCGGCAACCGCGACCACGAACGTCGCCAGAACCGTGGGCCAGTAGTAGGCGACCGGAACGGGGAGGTGGAAGGCTACCATTCCCTTGAAACTTCCAGACCAGATGCCGATGCTCATCGCGAGAGTGCCGCAGGCCAGCCAGGTCCAACGAGTACGGTCCCGCGGGGCAGTCGTACGCCTGGTAAACTCGAGCGCGGCATAGGACGCGGCGATGGCGATCAGGATCGAGCGAGCCACGTCACCGTAGTCGTAGAAACCACGCAGAGCCGTATTTGTGGAGACTACCACCGGACATCTCCTCTGCCAGTGTGAGAACGCCCCCGACCTCAAATCAAAATCAAATCCTGGACCGTGTCAATGCTAGCCCTTTTTTTTAGTACCTGCTTGATGAATGGCTCTTCGGGTACCTGTCGGTTTGCGCAGGCCGATGCAGCGAAGCGGATGCGGGCGGGATCGAGGTACACGATGGTTCTATTCGGTAATGTCCAAATTCGATACATCTGATTGACCGAAGGACATAAAGCAACTTATCGACATCCGCATCCACAAACGATTACCGCTGAAAACAAAAGGAAAAAGCAATTGGGAAAGTGGCCCACTGGATGCAATCGACAGTAGTGCTTCGACGGGGACGTCGGTTGCTGCCCAGTTTGTGGGCAAAATATTTACCAGTAGAGGAAGGACTTCTCATGAAAACCTCAACGCCCACGGTGCCAATGATTCACATTGCCCTCGTCGAAAACGATCCCTTGCGGTCCGTTGGATTCCACGCACTTTTGGAATCTGAATTGGATTTAGATCTGACCTCCGCGTCGCTTCCCGAAATCGCTACACAGGAGAGTATCGATCTGGTTCTTCTGGCGGACCGCCCCGGCCAGAACCTGGCCAATGTGATGTCCACATTGAAAGTAGTACGCCCTAATTTGTCGATTCTGGTGATCGGGTCGGGTACGGACGACAAAACCATGCTCGACGCCATTGTTGCGGGAGCAAGGGGCTATGTCTTTGAAGGTGCATCTCCTCAGGAGTTTGCCCAGGCGATTCGCGTGGTACATCAGGGTTCGATTTGGGCGCCGCGCCGAGTGCTTTCAATGTTCATTGAGCTGGCCTTCACGCAACGGAAGCGAATGTTGCCAGGATCGAGCGAGGTTCTTAGCGACCGCGAGAAGCAGGTTTTGAAGATGCTTGTATCAGGCCTTTCCAACAAAGAGATCGGAGTGCCCCTTGGTATTGAAGAGCGGACGGTCAAAGCGCACATTGCGAAAATGATGCGGAAGTGCGGAGTACAAAACCGCATCGCGCTCTCGGTGCATGCAATTACCCATTCCCTCGTCAGTTCGCCGCCACAATAGCCGGCATGGACCGTCGTCGGGCCTACCGCAGAAATGGGGGCCCGAGCACAGCGATGTTTTTTTGTCCCGCACTGCACTCTCCAGTCTTGTGCGTATTTCAAACACCTGTCCGGGAACTTGACGAAACGAATCGAACCAGGTTTAGCACCGCTGCGTTAACCAACTGAAACCAGCCTTTTGGGAACTGCGTGGAGTGCATTTGTTTGGCAACCGGAATGCACTTACCGCTTGCTCTGCGCTCCCAGCGTCGCTCGATCAGATAGGAACCGGATTTCTCGGAACGGTTGACGAAGTGAGAATCGCAAAGCTCTGCCGGACAGATTGATCAGGAGAGTCAACAGGGCGGCTGGCAGAGAGGGCAGAAAAATAGGGCTGCGACTCGGGATTCATCGGAAGACGATATGAACAGGCACATCCTATTGATTGAAGATGACGAACCGCTGCTGGCGGCAATGGCCGAATATTTCCAGTGCCACGACTATGAAGTCAAGACAGCAGGTGAGGCGGAAGAAGCCGTTGCCATGCTGAGAAACCATCGATTTGATGTGGCGATCACTGACCTGGAACTCAACTCGATCGAAGGATTGGACGGCTTTGGCGTGCTGAAGGCTCTCCGGCAAGCGTCTCCGGGAACCAAGGTCATTATTTATTCGGGTCATGCCGATTCCATGATTGTGGAAGCTGCTATCGGTCAGGGAGGAATCAGCTTTATCGCCAAGCCGTCATCGTTTACTGAGCTGCTCGCCAGCGTGGAGGATCTTTGCGCACTACCCTCCTGAAAAAAATCCTGGCTCCCGGCGCGATTTCGACCGTCTTTCAGCCAATTTATGAAGTCGGGGAGTGTGGCTTGGTGCCGACGATCTTCGAATGCCTGAGTCGGGGTCCGGCCTTGACCAATGCGGCTCATGCTGGAGTACTTTTTGAATACGCGCAATTGAAGGCGGCGGAGCCCCTGGTTGATCGCGCGTGCCTGACGGCGGCGCTGAGCACGCTGGCAGCCCTCAAAACTCCCAAGCGATTTTCTTTGAACGTCTTCGCGGCGACACTGGCGCGAGACGCCAGCTTTACCCTGTGGATCGCGGAGGAGACGGAGCGGCTGCAGGTGAATCCAGCGAACCTGATTTTCGAAATCGTTGAGCACGGCGAGGCTTGCGATGCTCAGACGTTCCTCGCTTCGCTGCGTAACCTCCGCGCCCTCGGTTCCAAAATTGCACTGGACGACGTAGGGCTGGAACACTCGAACTTCAGGAGAATCCTGGACTGCGACCCGGAATTTTTGAAAATCGATCAATGCATCATTCGTAATTCCCATATGGACAGGCGGCGTCAGGCGCTGCTGGCATCGTTGGTGCTTCTCGCTCGTGATTTGGGATCCAGCCTGATTGCAGAGGGCGTCGAGACGCAGGAGGAGTTGACCTCACTGCGTTCGCATGGCATCGAAATTTTTCAGGGATTTCTTCTCTCGAAGCCACAGCCGGCCGCGGAACTGGCAAGCTTGTCGCCCATACCTTTAATAACGACAGAACGGAGCCTGCTGACGCTTACGCGGCTCGCAGGAAGTCCGGGAAAGGCAATCGGCCTTGATCTCTGCTAATCAGGTCCAAGAAGAACTTTCGACGTTCGGCCAGTGGCAGACTCGATTCGAGAACAGTTCGAGCGTGACCTGTGTGCTCGATGAGGGCCGCAGGCTTATTTATTGCAACCCGGCCTGGGACGCCTTCGCCCTTTACAACAACGGGATTCGCGCCACTTCCAGACACGTTTTAGGCCAACAACTTTTCGACTACATTCCAGAGATCCTGCAAGACCACTATGACAGGCTCCTCTTACGAGCCGCGCTGGGGCGCAAGATAGTCGGCAGCGACTATGAGTGCAACACCGACGGGAAGTTCCGCAAATTCCGCTTGGTGCTACTGCCGATACCGAAGACAAACTTGTTGGCGATGGTGCATGCGTTGCGAATCGAACGGCCGATGACTCTTCCATCCCTCGATCCCGCGATTTGCCGATTCCCGAACAAGGCCGTGACGATGTGCGCTCAATGCAGGCGTACAAAAGGCGGAGACTGCCGCTGGAATTGGGTCCCGGACTTTGTCAGGAATCCGCCGGAGCGGGTAAGCCACGGGATCTGTCCGGAGTGCATGATGTACCTCTACGTCTAACGGACTGCGACTACGAATTGATGGAAGATGATTGGCGACCTACCGCCATGATGAGAGAGGAACCATTTTTAAAGCAAATTACATTTCGATGCCGATGATGGAGGGCGCGGCCAAGCAAAGCCGGCTTTCCCGCTTGTGGAAGTTTGCGATGCAGCGCCCGGCTTGGCTGGTGGGATTGATCTTCGTCGCGCTGATGGCGATCCAGGCGCTGGGCTTCTGGTTCCTTGGAACAGGCCAGGCCGGCTGCGCGCTTTCCGAGTCCATTCTCGTCGTCGACAGCCTTCTGGCGATCTTTTGTGCATGGCGCGCCATCCGTCGCGCGCAAGGCCTCATCGCCCTGTTTTGGTCCCTGTTCGTTGCCGCCCTGATGGTATTGCTCGTGCCCACGGCAATCCAGGCTTACCAGACGCTGACGGAGCGTGTCTTCTGGTCCGATTCAACCTGGGCACTGCTGTATTGCCTCTACGGCGCCCCCATTCTGATGATGCTCTTTCTGCCTGACTCGCATGGACGTTCTCGCATCAGGCCTGAGATTTTCCTCGATATCTTCCAGATTGCCGTAGTCGTTGCCCTGGTCTACTCAACGTTCTTTTTTCTTCCGTTGCGGCAGTTGCAATCGGGGGATGCGCTTCTTCATGATGTCAGCGTCAGCGACAAGCAAAGTCTGATTCTGTTGTTCGCGGTGTTGGTGCGCCTGCGGTTTGTCCGCCTGCGGGGAACTCGTGAACTGCTGCTGCGGCTCGGGCTCTTCCTGCTGATCTGTGCGATCGCAACCTTCATCGGCGACTGGCTTCTGCTGCATCAACATTCCGTTGCGCTGGCATGGTTCGATATCGGCTGGGCTCTTCCTCAAGCCTGCGCCGCGCTCGTCGCCCTGACATGGAACCAATCCCCTGAACAACAATCCGCCCAAACGCAGGAAAAGTTCATCAGTTTCCTCGGCACCAACCTGGTCCTGGTCGCGATGCTTTCCAGCATTCACTTGCTCATGGATCGCTGGAAACATGCCTACGGAGAAACTCTCGCAGACGCCGCCATCGCTGCCTCACTCGTCGCCTTCACCTTCCGTTTGGCGATCACCCAGTTTCAACAGCGGCAGGAACTTGCGCAGCGGCGGGAAGCGCAGAAACAACTGGCCTCCGCTCACGAGAGAACGACTTTCCTGCTGGACGATGCCCGCCGCCAGACTGCCGAGATCACGATGATCAGCGAACTCGGAAGCCTGCTTCAGGCCTGCGCTACCCGGGAAGAGGTTTTTCGCCTCATTCCCGATCGCCTGCGCCGTTTGTTTCCCGGCGCTTCTGGCGGCATCGCCTTGCTCAGCGCTTCCAAAACACGGGTAGAGTCCGCCGCTGAATGGGGCATCACGCCCGTAGATCGTATCTTTTCGCCAGGACAGTGTTGGGCTCTCCGCCGGGGCTGCACCCATGTACATTTCGGTGGAAGCTCTGACCCGCGCTGCTCTCACCTTTTAGGAGATGGCCCCTCGATCTGCATCCCGCTCATCACGAGCGGCGAAGCCATCGGAACGCTGACTCTCCAGGAAGACGAATGTCTATCTGCTTCCCGTCCGGCTTTTGACGTTGACTCCGACGCCGTCGCCTTTACTCGGCGCCAGCATCTTGCGGCCGCCGTCGCGGAACACATTGCGATCGCGGTTTCAAACCTTAACCTCCGCGAATCGCTGCGCTTGCAGGCGGTCCGCGACCCGCTGACCGGCCTTTATAATCGCCGCTACATGCAGGAATTTCTGGATCGCGAACTCCACTCCGCCCGCCGCAAGAACCGTCCCCTCGCGGTCATGATGCTCGACCTGGACCACTTTAAACGCTATAACGACAACCTTGGACACTCCAAAGGAGACCAAGCTTTAGCTGCGGTGGGCGCGACCCTGATGCGTTCGGTCCGCGCCGATGATGTAGCCTGTCGTTACGGCGGCGAAGAATTCGCCCTCATCCTCCCGGAGTGTTCGCTTCTGCAGGCAACGGTGCGTGCCGAGGATATCCGCAAGCAACTCAGAGCATGTTCCGCGCTTGCCGACGGCCAGACGACGGATGTTCTTACGGTCTCGATCGGTGTTGCAGCGTTTGATGAAACCACCGATCGGGCCGATCTGCTGCTAACCTTCGCCGATAACGCGCTTTACCAAGCCAAGCGCGATGGTCGCGATCGTGTCGTCGTCGCCCGTCCGGCTAGTTTGCAGGAATCCGGCTCCCCGGTGACGGGTCCGCCCAGCGGTCCTGCCAAAGACGCCCAGCCCCGAGCCGGCGCTGCCTTTGGTTGGTAAAACGCAGCAAGAGGAAGCTGTTCGCCGACAAAGCACTTGTTCCCGCTGATTCTCTGCTCGGACCCATCGGTCGGGGACTTACGGGCGCTTGCCTTCTTTCAGAAAAGTCCCTTCCCGCAATTCGGTGAACGCTTCCCGCAACTGCTCCTGCGTGTTCATAACGATCGGACCATACCAGGCGACGGGTTCTTCGAGAGGCCGTCCGGAGACTAGTAGAAAGCGGATTCCATCCTCCCCGGCTTGAACTGTCACTTCGTCGCCGCGATCAAATAGGATCAGAGAGCGGTTGTCCGCTTCCACGGGAGGCGAGGTATCTAACCATTGGATCGCCTCGGTTGGCACCGTGAGCGGGCCCGAAGCATTGCAGAATTTGCCGCTGCCGGAAAACACATAAGCGAAGGCGTGACGAACCGTCTCCACCGGAAGGGTCTTTCTTTTGCCCGGAGAAACCGACACGTCGAGATAAATCGGATCGGCCGCCACTCCAGCCACGGGGCCCGTCTTCCCCCAAAAACTTCCGCAGACAACCCGCACGTGGGTGCCGTCGTCGTCGACAATTTCAGGAATCTCCGCGGCTTTAACTTCCTGATAACGCGGTGCGGTCATTTTGAGCGCGGACGGAAGATTGCCCCACAACTGAAATCCATGCATTCGCCCGGCGGGATCACCCTTCGGCATTTCCTGGTGAATGATGCCGCTGCCCGCAGTCATCCATTGCACATCGCCGGAGGAAATCACCCCGCTGTTGCCCATGCTGTCGCCATGCTCAACGGTTCCCGCCAGCACGTAAGTGATGGTCTCGATTCCCCGGTGCGGATGCCAAGGGAAGCCCGCCAGATAGTCCTCAGGCACATCGTTGCGGAAGTCATCGAGCAGGAGGAACGGATCGAAGTCTTTTGTGTTTCCGAAGCCGAACGCACGCCGCAGATGAACGCCCGCGCCTTCGAGTGCTGGTTTCGATTTGATTACTCGCTTCACGGGTCGAATGGACATGTGTCAAACTCCTGTCCGTACTTTGATGTTCTATCGCGCAACTGGATTCACATGCTCCACCGTCACACGATCCGTTTAGCATAGGGAAGGAATGACTAAGAAAAAGGTGGGCCTCGCCCGGACACTCTCCAAGATGGGGTATTGTTCGCGGTCCCAGGCCGTTGTTTTGATTCGTGCCGGACGCGTCACCCTGAATGGACGAGTGGTTCGAGACGCGGAGACTCCGGTGCGATTGCCCCAGGATCAGATTCAGGTTGACGGCGCGCCGCTCGGCCGAACGCAGCCGATCTACCTCGTGATGAATAAACCGCGAGGAGTGGTCACTACAGCGTCCGATGAAAAAGGACGCGAGACGGTTTACGATCTGCTTCCACCAGGGCTGCCCTGGGTGGGTCCGGTGGGGCGACTGGATAAGGCGAGCGAAGGGCTGCTGCTACTTACCAATGATTCCGAGTGGGCGGCTCGAATTACCGAGCCAGCGAGTCATCTGGAGAAAAAATATCATGTGCATGTGGACTGCGTGGCGGATGCCGAGCTGATTGCGATGATTATCCGAGGGCGCGCGGGAACCGGCGGCTCCAACGAACATCTGAGCGCCAGCGGAGCACGCCTTTTGCGGCACGGTGATAGGAATAGCTGGTTGGAGATTACGTTGCACGAGGGAAAAAACCGGCAGATTCGGCGCTTGCTGGAAGCCTTTCACGTTCGAGTGCTGCGCCTGGTGCGAATCTCGATCGGTCCGCTCGAATTGGGCGATCTGAAGAAAGGATCGACGCGAACGCTCACTCCTGAGGAGAAATCATCCCTCGATCGAGCGTTGCGAACGGCGGCGATCCCTACCTGAGCCTGGGTGAAGATGCCAGCGTTTCCAAGTGTTGCTGCGCCTGGCGAAGGATTGTGCGTTCGTTGCTGTAGGCGAGGCGCTTGGAAGCCTCAGCCAGAGGAACCCAGCGTGCTTGCACAACCTCGATGCGCATCTCTTCGGCGAGGTCGTCGATTTCTCCAGAAACGTAGCGCATCAGGTAAAAGCTCACAACTTTGAAAACTCGCGCGCGGTCGCCCCAACTGCGAACGTAAACGTACTTATTGTCGGCGAGTTTGGTTACGGGTTCGGCCACAATGCCGGTTTCTTCGAAGACTTCGCGGACTGCGGCGGCCAGCGCTGTTTCGCCGGGATCTACGAGTCCTTTGGGCAGGGCCAGTACGGCGAGGCTGCGTTTGCGCGGCGACTTTGCGGACTTGACAGCTTGTTTCCCAGACGATTCTTTCTGGGGCTCGTTGGTCTGTGGTTCAATCAGCGCGACGTGCCAGACATCAGACATCTGACGAAGCACAACGCCGCCTGCTGAGATTTCCCGTGGCATAACCGAAGATATCAGGGATTCGCCAGTTTCTCAGTCTCTTGCTGGATTCGTTGCCAGGCGTGCTCCACGTGCCGGGCCTGGGTGTTGGTTTGTCCGATGCAGAGTCGAAGGGTAAATTTTCCATCAAGCTTCGTGTGGGTGAGGAAAAGATCACCGCTGGCGTTGAGCCGGTCCATCAAACGCTGATTGGCATCTTCCCCTTCGCGCAGACGGAAACACACGAGGTTGAGTTGAGCGGGCGCGGCGAGTTCGAAACGTTCATCCCGACCTAACCACGCAACGAATTCCTGGGCCAGACGCACGTGCTCGCGAATGTGGTGCTGCAAGCCTTCGATTCCATAATGACGGATGACAAACCATAGCTTGAGCGAGCGGAAACGGCGCCCGAGTTGGATGTGCCAGTCGCGATAGTCAATCACAGCGCCAGACTCCGTCGCCTGATTGCGCAGGTACTCCGGCAGGATCGACAAAGTTTGGATGAGATGCTTTCGATCGGCAACAAAAAAAACGTTGCAATCGAAGTTCGTAAACATCCATTTGTGCGGGTTGAACGTGTAACTGTCGGCCAATTCGACGCCATCGTTGATGTAGCGGAACTCCGGGCAAAGCGCCGCGGTGCCGCTCATGGCCGAGTCCACGTGCAGCCAGAGGTTGTGGTCGCGACAGATGCGGGCAATTTCGCGGACGGGGTCGATCGCATTGGAAGATGTTGTTCCCACCGTGGCGCAAACAAAGCACGGAACGAGTCCAGCGTGAACGTCAGACTCGATCTGGCTCACCAGCGCTTCGGGACGCATGGCAAAGTTCTGATCTACTTCGATGTGGCGCAGATTGTCGGATCCCATGCCAGCGATCTTCATTGCTTTTTCAACGGAGGAATGCGTTTGCGTGGAGCAATAGGCGATCCGTCGTCCATCGCATCCTTTGCGATTGCTGGCAAACTGAGTCGAGCGCTCGCGGGCGGCGAGTAGCGCGCAGAGCGACGCGCTCGATGCGGTGTCTTGAATCACGCCGCCCCCCGCGGCGCTGGTGGAGAGAAATTTCTCGGGCAGCCCGAGCATGGAGACGAGCCAATCCAGCACGTGCGTCTCGAGTTCAGTGCAGGCAGGACTGGTGGACCAGAGCATCCCTTGCACGCCCAGTCCGGACGAAAGCAGGTCGCCGAGGATGGCCGGACCGGAGGCGTTCGCGGGGAAGTAAGCGTAGAAGTTAGGCGACTGCCAGTGCGTGATTCCGGGAAGGATGACACGTTCGACGTCGACGAGCATCTGTTCGAAGGATTCGCCCTGTTGCGGCGCGTTGGCCGGAAGCTTCGAGCGAACTTCTCCGGGCTGCACGCGTGACAGCACCGGAAAACTTTCGACGCGGGAATGGTAGTCGGCAATCCAGTCCACGACAGCGTGGCCCTGACGGCGGAACTCCTCGGGAGACATGTGGAAAGATTTGGGCATCGGAAACCTGGTAGTTTTGCAAATTCTTAATTCTGTAATGTAGCGACCATGGGTTTGAGATTACAAAATTGCAAAATCCTCTAGCGAGGTTTGTCCAACTTCCCGTAATAAACCCTTGTGTTGTATTCAAATTCGACCGCATTATTCCTTGCGTGGGCGCGAAAAATCCGCTGCAGTTCCCGCATCATCGGCATGTGATTGGGATGATCCTCGAGCGGAGCATAGGAAGAAGATAATAGCCGTCCCGCGGTTCCTTCGAAGTCGAATTGCTGCCGCAGGCTAAAGACTCGCTCTTCGCATCGCGCGGACGCGAAAAAGTCAGAGATGACCGCGGTCGTGCGTTCGTGACGGACTTCTTTGTAGTCGGTGCCGAATCTGAGCAGCAACTCCTCGTAGTCGCGCAGGAAAGGCGAACTGGAGGTCAGACGCTCATTCCAGATCAGCACACACCAGCCTTCGGGTTTGAGGATGCGCGCGAATTCCGCGCGGGCACGAGGCAGATCGAACCAGTGCGCTGCCTGCGCCGCGGTGACAAAGTCAACGGACGCGGACCGCAGCGTCGTATCTTCGGCAGTTCCGGCGATGGACACCAAGCGGGGATAGCTTTCGAGCAGATGGACACCCATCTCGCGCATTTCCAGGTTGGGTTCGACGGCAAAAACAGAGTTCCCGTTTTCCAGCAGATGGCGGGTAAACGCGCCCGTGCCAGATGCGATGTCGGCAACGATGTGAGTCGAACGGAATCCGCATTCGACGCGCAAAAGGTCAAGAATTTCGCTGGGATAACCCGGTCGGTAGCGAACGTAGTTCTCCACACGATCGGAAAAACGCGTGGTTGAAGACTGAGCCATTGCTCTTTAGTGTAACCCTTGCCAGCCATGGCCTGTTCTACAAGGTACAATCTTCATCTTGCGGCAACTACTGGGGTTGCGATTTTCATCGAGCGGAATCCAGGTGTCTGACAGGGAGTTTCATGAAATTTCTCTCCGGCGTGGTTTTATTCTTCGTGCTGATCGGTTCCAACCTCCAGGCCGTCGATCAGGCGGGCAAGACTGGCGGCAAAGAAAAAGACCAAGTGGACAATTGGTCGATCAGCGGCTTCCGGGACGTGCCGGCCGAGCGGCAACTGGAGACGAAATTCATGGCCGTGCCCGATCCGAAGCTGGCCGAAGAGCATCTGCGAATCCTGACGCAAGCACCCCACATCGCAGGCTCTCCCGAAGACAAAGCAACTGCTGACTACGTAGCGCAGAAGTTTCGTGATGCCGGATTGGAAACCGAAATTGTCGAGTACAAGGTGTGGTTTAACTATCCGATCGAGATCCGGGTAGATATGACCGAGCCGGCCGGAGTGGAAATGCATGGCCCTCGCCGCGAGCATGTTGACGGCGATTCCTATCAGGACGATCCACGGGTCGTGACCCCTTTCAACGGGATGTCGCCCTCCGGCGATGTCGAGGCGCAAGTCGTCTATGCCAACTACGGCTCCCCCGAAGACTTCGACAAACTGAAGCAGATGAATGTCGATGTGCGCGGCAAGATCGTCATTGTCCGTTATGGCCAGAATTTTCGTGGTGTGAAAGCGTTCGTGGCGCAGGAACGCGGTGCTGCCGGAGTGATCATTTATTCCGATCCGAAAGACGATGGCTATTACCGCGGTGACGCTTATCCGAAGGGTCCATGGCGACCGGCGAGCGGCGTGCAACGCGGATCAGTCGGATTCATGTTCCAGTTTCCGGGCGACCCCACCACTCCCGGCACAGCATCGGTACCCACATTGCCGGACTCGAAACGCGTGTCGAACGCCGAATCCGGGCAGTTGCCGAAGATTCCCGTGACGCCGCTTTCCTACGCGGACGCCTCGCCGCTTCTCGAACATCTTGGCGGCCCTGACTCGCCTCGTGAGTGGCAGGGTGCGCTGCCCTTTACTTACCATGTTGGTCCCGGTCCCACAAAAGTAAAGATGCACCTTAAGCAGGACTACCAGTTCCGCACAATTTGGGATGTAATTGGGAAAGTTCGGGGAGTGTCATCTCCCGATGAGTGGGTGGTCGCGGGCAATCATCGCGATGCGTGGGTGTATGGAGCGGTCGATCCAAACAGCGGCACGGCCGCGATGCTGGAGGCGGTGCACGGCCTGGGCGAGTTGCTGAAGTCCGGCTGGAAGCCCAAGCGTACCATTGTCATCGCAAGCTGGGACGCAGAGGAAGAGGGACTGATGGGATCCACCGAGTGGGGGGAAGATCATGCCCATGAACTGGAGAATGCCGCCGCCTATTTCAATATGGACGTGGCGGTAGCGGGCAACAAATTCGGGGCGTCCGGGGTTCCCACGCTGAAGGAATTTATTCGCGAGATTGCCAAGTCGGTGCCTTCGCCGCAAGGGGCAACGGTGTATGACGCGTGGAAAAAAGCGACCGCGAGCGCGGAGATTAACCATGCGCAGGAAACCGCCACCTTCCGGCCGCCGCCGAACGCGCGGCAAAGCGATGTGCCGGTAGGAGACCTCGGCAGCGGTTCCGACTACAGCGTATTCTTGCAGCATCTAGGAGTGCCTTCCACCGATATCAGTTCAAGCGGCGATTATGGCGTGTATCACTCCGCCTTTGACGATTTCGCCTGGTTCAAGAAATTTGGCGACCCCGATTTCGTCTACGAACAGCAGATGGCACGCATTTATGGCCTGGAAGTTCTGCGCATGGCAAGCGCCGACGTGCTTCCCTACGATTACGAAAACTACGGGCGCGAAATTCTCGTCTACCTTGAAAACGCGAAATTCAAGAGTAAAGACCGCTTCGGAGACAAGAGCCCTGACTTCTCGAAAGCCGTGGAAGCCGCGCGCCGCCTGCAGGAAGCGGGTGGAAAGATGTTGCAGAAACAGCGCAAAATGCCAGCAGCCAGCGACCGAATCAATGCTAAACTTCGCGAAGCGGAGCGAGCGTTGCTGATTCCAGAGGGGTTGCCGAACCGTCCGTGGTTTCGCCATTCCGTTTACGCCCCGGGACAGTACACAGGGTATGCGGCGGTGGTGATCCCCGGCGTGAACGAGGCGATTGACGGCCTCGATCTGCGCCGGACGGAGCAACAGATTGCTGCCCTCACAGCCGCGTTGAATCGCGCGGTTCAAGTGCTGGAGCAATACCGCTAACTGCGTCTGAGGGCCGCGCCTCAATCGTGCGGCAAAGGGAACGCCAAGGGGCTATGGCACTGGCACGAATCATTACGCGGTCTCAAGCATGCTCGCGAGAGTTGGCCATCGATCTGCTTGCGCGCGGTTACACCGTGGAAATTGTCTCTCCCGATTCCATTCCTGACAACTTCGCCGACCTGGAATTGCGGGTTGAAGAAGATCGCGGGAACCAACTGGTGGCGAGCATCGAAACGCACGTTGGTGAACGCTCAGCTTCGCTCGATTTTGTACATCATTTGAAAGCTCCGATGGCTGACTTCGTGCGCAAGGCGCCCGGCCCGGTCGAGGCTGCCCATCTTTCGGGTGTCCCGACCGACCTTGATGACGAGACTTCGCAGTCGGCCCCTGAAACTGCGATTCCTGAAGCCCTAAAGCTCACAGCGAATCCGCAGCGCGTTCCTGCGGAGCCAGTGGAAGTCATTCACCTTTCCGGCGACCCGGCCAGCCTCCTCACGCAGCCGAACTTTAGACGGGAGTTGCCGGTTGAACTTGTCCCACTGAAGATTAAAGCTGGCGCTCCGCCAGCCCCGGTTGTGCCCAATCCACAGCGGACCGACGCACTAGGAGTTGCCTCATCCCACGGGAAGCCTCCTCAGCAAGAAAGTGAGCGTCCGATCTCGCGGCCCGGGAGGCGGCCATCAGCACCCGCTCCAATCGTTAAGGAGTCATCGCTCAGTTCGGCGAACGAAGTTCCTATTGTCCCGCCGCCGGTCATTCCCGTTGCGATGGGTGCGGCAGTTGCGGCGCCATCGCTGCCGCGGAAACCGCAGCCGCGCGTTCGATCCACGGCATGGCAATGGCGTGCCTCGCTGGCTTCTGTCGCTCTCCTCGCGCTAGCTCTGGCGGCCGGTTTCGGCTTGCGCCGGATCGAGAAGGTTTCCAGTCAGCCTTCCGAGGTTGCCGCAGCGGCAAAAGATTCAGATTCGCTGGGCGAGGACAACCTGGTCGCTGTCGCTGCCATTGAAACAAACAGTCAAGTGGATCAGAAAGTTGCAGGAGAGGTCTCAACGTTGACGGTATCTCCGTCAGCGGTGGCGCCGGCCAGGACAGCCGGTCGGAAATCCCATAGGGCGCCAAGAAGTTCAACGGCGGCAAGTACTGGGGCGGCGGTTGTCAAAGCATCGATCGTCGATAAAACGCTCGCCGATAAGCCGCGGATCGATCAAAAGAGCGTCGTCAAAACGAATGTCAAGGCCCGCGAATCGCGTTCTCATCGGGACGGCTCAATCGCCCACGATACCGTTACTTATCTGGACCCGCGCTTTAAGCCCACGCCCAAAGTGGAACCGGTGAAACCTGAAACTCGCCGCCATTTACCCGGGCACAAACAGAGCGGCAAAGTGGTTGCCGCAAATTCCGTGACCTATCTGAACAAAACGCCAGATCCAAAACCGGCAAAATAGCCTCAAAGTGCTGAAGGCGCTTGTGAAGAAGCAGGTCAGTCGCCAAGAGCCAACTCGATGTACTATTTTTGTAAGTTGACGCAAGACTTTTACTAAGGAGCCGGCCATGGAAAAACAGGAAGCGGAATTGACCCAGGCCCGTGGCGGCGTATCCTCCACGAAGAAACCTTACAAAAAACCGGCGTGTCAGTATGAGCGGGTATTTGAGACCACGGCGCTTTCCTGCGGAAAGATCGACGTCAGCCAGCATCAGTGTCAGTTCAACGGCAAGAGTTCCTGAGTTCGCCCTGTTTCCCCGCGCGAACTCGCCTCGCGCGTCGATCCCGCGCGCATCGGCCACGAAGTCCGCTTACTGGAGATTGCTATCGGTCAACTTGACGGCGCAATACGTTCCGGTGGCACAAGGTGCCGAGCTAACGGACGTATACAGCGTGGAGAAGTAGATACTGGAGGCTTGCGGAGTGCTGGCAGTGTTGTCGACAACAAATCCGCTGGTGCCGCCGTATTCGTTGGTCGCCGAAGTATGGCTGGGAGTCGAAGAGGCTGTCAGCTGCGAATTAATATTCCATTCGGTCACTTGGTTGGAGCCAGCTGTACCCGTATCGTAACCCGTTCCCACGAACAAAAAATCATTGGTGCCGTTGTCGAAGGCAAGCAGCGGCGAACAATAGCTCACCGGGTTGCTCGCTCCGTTCAGGTTGACGTTGTTGGACATCACAGGAGTCGTATTCATGATTCCCGTTCCGTTGATGAAGGACATGGCATAAAGACTGGGTTTATCTCCTCCGCTGCTCCCGGTCTGCGTGCCGCAGGCGTATAAGGTTCCGTCTCCGTGGGTTGGACCGCCCGTGAAGTAAGCATTATCAAAATCACCATCGAAAACAAAGAACGACGTGCTCGCTGGACCAATTTCCGCGACGGACTGCGACGAGAGTCCGAGGTTGGTTTGGGAAACGATCGAGTACGCGGAGGTATTGGTGCTGGTCGTATTCGTGCCCGCCGCCGAGAATGCGTACAAGAAGCCGTTGGTGGCATCCAGGATCGGCGTGTTTAGAATCTTGAATCCGGCCGACGAGCTCACTTCGATGGAACTTCCGAATGTGAATGAGTTCGATCCCGGGGTGTAAGAGTAGATGTAGTTGCCGTCGGAAACAAACACTTGATTGGTGACCTGGTCGAAGACGGGCGAGGTCATGAAGAAGCGGCTCGGGTTCGCGGGCAACGTTACGCAGTATTGCAGGGTTGGAGTGCCGTGGAAGACTCCAGTAATGCGATAGAGTCTGCCGTTGGCGTCGCCGACATAGGCGACGTCGTTGTTATAGTCGACGTATGGGGACGACTGCGAGTTCTGTGCGGGACTGGCGGTGCAGCCCGACACGGTGGTGTTGGTATAACTGAGTGACACTAACTGAGATGCCGTCGGCGTGGCCGGTGCTGTGGCGCTGGTGCCCTGTCCAGCCACCCAGCTCAGCACATGGAAAATAGCAGGATTGCTGCCTTCGATAAAGGCGACCTTGGTTCCATCCAGCGATAAAACCGGGGAGCCGATGAGTGCGGCGGTTCCGACCTGATAAGCCCAATCGACGGTGGGCGAAGTGTAGTTGGTCGTGGGCGGAGTTTGCCCGATGCCACTCGGGCAGGACGATGAAGCGGTTCCTGTATACAGGTTATTGAACGCAATAATGTTGGCCTGCGAGGAAGACGGAGTTGCATCGGTCGCGAAGACCACATAGTCCGAAGCGCAACTGAAGGTCCCATTGACGTTGAAGCTGAATTTGGCGGGCGTTTCTCCCTGTTCCACTCTGCCGTTGCCGAGCGACATTGCCCAATCGCGGCGAAATCGTTTGCTCTTTCCGGTCGGCTCGGCAATTCGAGGAGTGACCGGCGCCAGGTTGCCGTCAGGCGAGAGATGGTGGAGTGCGGCGTTGATCGCGAAACGGGGATCCTGGGCGGCAGCGGCGGCGATTTCGGGCGATCCGCCGTTGGTGTAGATGACATGCCGCGTAGTCCAATCGAAGGGCAACCCGACATGCTCGGACTGCTGCGTTACCTGGTTTTTCTCTTTGTCTATCTCCTGCGCGCATAACGGAGCGGAAGAAATCAGAAGCAGTGCGCTGATTCCCGCGACGATGGCGGAAGATAGTAAAGATGGGGATAAGAAGAGGATCCGCTGGCGGCGGTCCATGAGCATGCTAGCCTCCAGATTGAGTTTGAAGGCATAGTCTCGCATAAAGCGACTTTCAGGGCACGTTATTTCTGGTTGCCAACTCGCAACCAGGGCAAGAAGTCAGTTCACTCGGGTTCCCACTCTGAAATGCACGCTATACTTTAGCCTTACGACATGAATACGCAACTCGCCTTTGGCCAGATACTCCGCGGACTGCCAACCGCGGCCACGGCGACATTCCTGGCGCTCTTCCCCATCGTGAATCCGCTGGGCGGGGTCCCGATGTTCTTCAGCCTTACGGCTGACTACACGCCAGAGGATCGCCGGCGCACAGCGCTGAAAACGGGGCTATATGTCATCGCGATTCTGGTGGTCTTCATGCTCGTTGGCCGTTTCGTTCTCAACTTCTTTGGAATCTCATTACCCGTACTGAAGATCGCAGGCGGGCTGATCGTCGCCAACACTGCCTGGGGAATGGTCACGGGCAACAGTCGCATGACCATGGCCGAGAGCAGCGAAGCGCTGACCAAAGAGGACATTTCTCTCACGCCCATGGCGATGCCGATGCTTTCCGGTCCCGGCTCGATTGGAGTGGTTATGGGACTTGCCGCCCATGCTGACCATTTTCTTTCGTACCTCGGCATGGTCGTGGGAATCGTCGCCCTCGGCATGACCTGTTATCTGTTCTTGTGTCTTGGAGGTCCGTTCGTGAAGCGGCTTGGGCCCAGCGCGATGGGTGCGATTAATCGCATCTTTGGCTTTCTCATTCTTGCGATTGCGGTGCAATTGGTTTGGAATGGAATGGCCGACTTTCACCGCTGAACCTTGACCCCCTCCTCACTGTGGTCTTTTAGAATCAAGACCTTACGCAAGCAACCCCCTCGTTGTCTTTGAATAATAAGGACTTACAGGCAAGATATTTATAAATCAGTGATTTACGTTTGGTTTGTGCTTTGTCCTTCGGGCAGGTTGTGTCCTGAGCATTTTGCCCGCTTACGTAGAATCAGGCAGTTGCGTGGAATTCTTGACTAGTGGGGTTGGCAGAAGGGGGGCGAAATTTCCGCCAAGTCTTTGAGGAATAAAGACTTTACGCGTGCAGAAGCAGCTTAGAAGGCCTCAATCCATTGTTGGGCGCCGTGATAGATGGCGAGGATCACAATCCGGTCATGATCGACGGCGCAGGCGGCGATGAAATGGGTATTCGAAATGACCAGCTCACGAGTGCCGGGAACCCGGCCTGACCGGCCTGACATGGGGAAGGCGGCGAGTTGTTGAATGGTGGAGACGATGCGCGCCGTGACTCGGTCGGCAACCTCTTCGCGGTTCGCGAGGGCGATGTAATCGTGAGCCTGATCGAGATGACGGGTCGCCTGCTCGGTCCATTCGAGAGTTGATCCGGAAAACGGCCGGGTCATCGGCTGGACGTGCGGCTTGCCGACCTACTTGATGATCGGCTGGCGCGCCCCGTTTTATTGAGCCGATGTACGACATCTTTGTGGGTTAGGACGCGGCCTTTCCGCATCTCTTCAAGGCCCTTGCGGACCAGCGCGTCCTGGTAGGCGTGTAGTTCGATGTAGTTGGTGATGGCCTCGTTGATGAGATAGCTGCGCGAACGGTCCTGCGCGGCGGCGAGGGAATCGAGGGAGTCGATTTTTTCGGCGTCGGCGCGGAAGCTGATGGTTTTCTCGGAGGCGGACATAATGCGTGATAATAGATTGTATTATTATGTATTACAAGGTCAGCTCGCTGGGAGTCGTCGGAATTCGGTTCGGTGACGGGCGCAGTCGGCTTCAGAGGAGCCACTTCTCGAAAAGCGCGAGAGGTGGGGCACCCCCGGCTGCGAGGAAACCTTATAGCAGCGGTCTTCGATCTCGTGGGGATAGGAGGTAGGAATCCGCATCCTGTCGCAAAGAACGCGACCAAGTGGGGAACACGCGACAATTTGGGGGCTGGCCCACCCTTTCCCTCATTACAACTCCCGAGGGTGCCCCGTCCTTGTCGCGTTTTCCGCGACGGGGCGGGGATGTTGACTTTCTCAATCACTTAGGAACCGCGAGGAAATTTTAGCGGATAGGAAGTCAAAACTCCCGCCCTGTGTCTGCAAAGAACGCAGACACAAGGACGGGGCACCCGCTTGACTTTCCCGCTTGAATTTCCCAATTGGGGAATTAACGATGAAAAACATCAGCGGCCGTGGTCCCCGCGGCCGGGCTCCGGGGTTACGATGCTCTCATGCCGTGGGGCCTCAAGCGCTTTCAGGAAGCACGCTGTCTGCACTTTGTGACGTTTAGTTGTTATGGAAGCGCTCCGCTTCTTGGCACGGCGCGCGCCCGCGACATCTTCGAGCAAACTTTCGAGCAGACGCGGCGATGGTATGGATTCTACGTCTCTGGATACGTGGTCATGCCCGAACATGTTCATTTGCTGATGAGCGAGCCGGAACGGGCCAAGCTTTCTGTCGCGCTGCAAATGCTCAAGCAAAATGTGGCGCGGCGCTTGCGCTCGCCCGAGGGCGGGCTGTTGTGGCAGCCGCGATATTACGACTTCAATGTTTGGAGCGAGGCAAAGCGAATCGAGAAGTTGCGTTACATTCACCGCAACCCGGTGAAGCGCGGCTTGGTGCGGAGTCCGGAGGATTGGGCGTGGAGCAGTTTTCGTCATTACGTTTCTGGCGTTGAAGGAGTGATGGAAATTGAGTCGCCGTGGACGGCGCGGAGAAGAGAACAGGCGGGAGTTGTGGTGGGGATAGGAAGTCAAAACACCCGCCCTGTCGCAGAAAACGCGACAAGGGCGGGGCACCCTCGATAATTTGGTTTACTTAATCGTAACCAGCTTCTCCACCAGCTCCGAGTAATCTTTCTTCTCCAGCCCGTGTACCTGCTTGTTATATTCGTCCACTTTGCTGGAGTAATTCATCGAGCAGAATTTCGGGCCGCACATGGAGCAGAAGGCGGCGGACTTGTATTGCTCCTGCGGGAGGGTTTCGTCATGCATGGAGCGGGCGGTTTCGGGATCGAGGGAAAGTTCGAACTGTTTTTCCCAATCGAATTTGTAGCGCGCATAGCTGAGGGCGTCGTCGCGGTCGCGGGCTCCGGGACGCTCGCGGGCCAAGTCGGCGGCGTGGGCGGCGATTTTGTAGGCGATGATTCCGTCTTTTACGTCTTTTTCGTTGGGCAGGCCTAAATGTTCTTTTGGAGTCACGTAACAGAGCATTGAAGCGCCGTACCAGCCGATCATGGCGGCTCCGATGGCGGAGGTGATGTGGTCGTAGCCGGGAGCGATGTCGGTGACGAGCGGACCGAGGGTGTAGAACGGCGCTTCGTCGCACCATTCGTTTTCTTTTTCCACCTGCTCTTTAATCTTGTGCATCGGAATGTGGCCGGGGCCTTCGATCATGACTTGGACGTCATGCTTCCAGGCGATGCGAGTTAGTTCACCCAGGGTTTTGAGTTCGGCGAATTGGGCTTCGTCGCTGGCGTCGGCGAGGCATCCGGGACGCAGGCCGTCCCCTAGGGAGAAGCTCACGTCGTATTTCGCGAAAATCTTGCAGATGTCTTCAAAACATTCGTAGAGGAAATTCTGCTTGTGGTGGTGCGTCATCCATTGGGCCAGGATTGCGCCGCCCCGGCTGACGATACCGGTGATGCGCTTCGAAACCATGGGCACATATTGAATGAGCACGCCGGCGTGGATGGTCATGTAGTCGACGCCTTGCTGGGCTTGCTCTTCTATGACTTCGAGCATCACGTTTTTGTCGAGGTCCTCGACGCGCTTGACGCGCGAGATGGCTTCGTAAATCGGGACCGTGCCGATGGGAACGGGCGAGTGGCGAATGATGGCTTCGCGAATCGTGTGAATGTCGCCGCCAGTCGAGAGGTCCATGACGGTGTCGGCTCCGTAGTGAACGGCGGTGTGGAGCTTTTTAAGTTCTTCATCAACGTTGGAGGTGACGGCGGAGTTGCCGATGTTGGCGTTGATCTTGCAGAGCGACTCGACGCCAATGGCCATCGGCTCGAGTTCGGGGTGATTGATATTCGCGGGGATGATCATGCGTCCGCGAGCGACTTCATCGCGGACTAACTCGGGCGTAATTTTTTCGCGGTGCGCGATGTATTGCATCTCGCCGGTGATCACGCCCTGGCGCGCATAGTGCATCTGGGAAAAATTGCCGTCTTGATTCTCGGCTCGGCGCTTAGCCAGCCACTCTGCTCGCGGCTTCAATACTTCGTTCAAGCCATTGCCGTTCGCGCCGTTGTTGGAGTTGCCATTGCCTGCGGACATATTTGTTTGCTCCATCTCTCGGTAGGTCTTGTCTGGAAATTATACCCCTGCGTCGAGACGCAGAGTTTGTCTGGATTCAATGTGGGAGGCGACGGTCAAACTGCGCGCGGGCGGGGCGGGCGAGGACGCCCGTCCCCACACGAGTTTTTCCAGACCTAATTTCTGAGCGTCTTGCCTGTCTTCAGCGTGAACTGAATTCTCTCTTGGGTTTTCTTCTCGCCGCAGAGGGATTTGAAGGCTTCGCGCTCCAGGTCGAGAACGTATTGTTCGCTGATTGGCGTGCCCGGCGTGATGTTTCCGCCGCAGAGAACCTCGGCGATCTTTGTGCCCAGCTTCAGTTCGTGATCGCTGATGAACTCGCCTTCGCGCATCAGGTAAACGCCCATTTTGAGCGCAGCGAGAATGTTTTCGCCGGGAGCGGGGATATTCGTTCTCATGACTGGAGGTTCATAACCGGCGCGGAGCAGTTCGAGCGCCCGCTCTTTGGCGTCGGAGAGAACGCGCTCGCGGTTCATGGTGATGCGATCGGAGGCGGAGAGGAAATTGAGTCCACGAGCCTCGTCGGCCGAAGTCGAGACTTTCGCCGTGGCGATGGTTTCAAAAGCTTTCTTCATGGCTTCGAGGAGTTCGACCGATTCGCCGCGGGCGTCGGGACGAATGGAAGCCGCGCTATCGACAGCGCGCAAAAGCATTTCTTTGCAGCCGCCGCCTCCGGGAAGCAGGCCGACTCCGACTTCGACCAGGCCCATGTAGAGTTCAGCGTGCGGCTGGCGGGCGGCAGCGTGCAGAGAGACTTCGCAACCGCCGCCGAGAGCAAGTCCGAAAGGCGCGATCACGACCGGCTTCGGCGAAAACTTGATGGCCTGCGTCATGCCCTGAAACTGGCGGATGGCGAGATCGACGTCGTCCCACTCTTCTTCCTGCACCGACATGAGCAGCAGCATGAGATTCGCGCCGACCGAGAAATTCTGCGCGTCATTGGTGATGACAAAGGCGTCGAAGGCATCGCCCGGTCCACCGGGCTTCAGCGTCTGCTGGATCAGCGAGATAATGTCGGCGCCGAGGGCGTTCATCTTGGAGTGGAACTCGATGCAGCCGATGCCGTCGCCAACATCTACCAGCGAAGCGCCGGAATTTTTCTTCACGATATAGTTCGACTTCTTCGCCACCGCAACCGACCAGACGCCCGAGGGCACTTCGACCGGCTTAAAGCTTCCATGGTCCAAATCGAAGTAGGCGCGGCCCGATGCGGTCTTGGGATCGTCCTCGTACCAGGATTTCGCGCCGGAGGCTAACAGTTTGTCGACGTTGGCCGCTACCGGCTTACCTTCTTTTTTCATGCGAGTGACGGTGGCTTCTACCCCGGCGGCGTCCCAGAGCTGGAAGGGTCCGAGTTCCCAATTGAAGCCGAGGTGCATGGCGCGATCGATCTCGACCACGGAGTCGGAAATCTCGGGGATGCGATTGGCGGCGTAGGTCCATAACTCGGAGAGAGCGGTCCAGAGGAAGGTGCTCGCCTTGTCGGGTTTCTGTGGCGCGCCGCCGTCGAGACCGAGCAACATGCGAATGCGTGCTCCCGTGTCTTCGACGTTCTTGGCCATGTCAAGCGCGGCGAACTTTGGCTTTTGGCGGGGATGATACTCCAGCGTTTTCCAGTCCAGCGCGAGGCGCTCGTCTTCTTTTTTGTCTTCTTTTTTGCCGTCGGGCTTGGCGGGCGAGGGCGCCCGCCCGCCACTTCCTTTTTTATAGAAGCCGCCTTTCGTTTTGTCGCCTAGCCACTTGCGTTCGACCATCTGGCGGAAGAACGCGGGAATCTGCAATTCGCTGCGCTCATCTTTGACGTTCTGCGTCATGTTCGCGACTACGTGGCCGAGAATATCGAGGCCCACAAGGTCGACGGTGCGGAACGTAGCCGAGCGCGGCCAGCCCACGGCTGGTCCGGTGAGCGCGTCGATTTCTTCGACGCTCAGGTCCATTTCCTGCATGAGACGCATTACATTCAGGAAAGAAAATGTGCCGATGCGATTGCCGATAAAGTTGGGAGTATCTTTTGCCAGCACCACTCCCTTGCCCAGTTGCGCGTCACAGAAGTGGGTGACGGCGGCGATCAGCGCGGGGTCGGCCTCTGGCGTGGGGATCAGTTCGAGCAGGCGCATGTAGCGCGGCGGATTAAAGAAGTGCGTGCCGAACCAGGAGCGGCGGAAGTCGGCGGAAAAGCCCTCAGCGATTTTCGCCACCGGAAGTCCGCTGGTATTGGTGGTGACGATGGTGCCGGGCTTGCGGATCGCTTCCACCTTCTTTAATAAGGAGCGCTTGATATCGAGGTTCTCTACGATGGCCTCGATGATCCAGTCCACGTCGGCGAGTTTTTTCAAGTCGTCGTCGAAGTTGCCCACGGTGACGAGACGTGAGAGCGAAGGTTCGAAGAATGCCGCGGGCTTGGATTTTCTGGCGCCGTCGAGTCCGGCGGCGGCGATTTTGTTGCGTGCGGGGCCGTCCGCGTCAGCGGGGACGATATCGAGCAGTAACGAGGGCACGCCCGCGTTGGCGAAATGTGCCGCGATACGGGCGCCCATGGTGCCCGCGCCGAGGACTGCGACTTTGTGAATGCGTTTCATCAAGGCAAACTCCTATGATCAAATTGCTTGCTCGAAATTTGTTCTAGGGAAGTTTATCCACCACCCAGTCGTTCTTGCCAGCGTCGACCACGATAACTTCAGAGAACTTGCGCGCGATGTGCGCGCCTCGGGGTGTGACCAACACCACGGGGAAAATGTAATGGCCTACGCGTCCACGGCCGCGGGTGATTTCGAAGGCGCGGTTGCTTCCATTCGAAAAAAACTGTTCCAGCTTGTCGGCGTTCTGAGCGTGGCGGATTCCATCGCTGAGCTGGACCATGCCGTTTTCGAGGTCGCCGGTCTGCCAGGCGTGCAGAAAATGGTTGGCCGCGGCCAGCGCGAATACGTAGCCGGGGTCGGTCAGATCGGCAGGCTTGGCAGGATGGTTATGGGATCCGGCCCACAGCGGGACCGGCAGAGTAAGAGACAGAAGGGAAAGACAAGTTGCCAACAAGATCTTCACGCTAAGGCTGATCCTCGTTCCTCCAGTGATGATGGAACCCTTTACTCTACTGGAAAACAAGTAGAACGCCAGCAGCTTTGCTCAAGGTCGCCCTTCGAGTCAGGAAGCGGAAACAAGCCCGGCCCCGCGCCGTCGAGCGGCGGCAGGACGAGATGCCCTCATCCCTCTAGAGGGCCGGGCTGCCAATTTGTAGTATTCAGTTTTTATTCCTCCAGACAAATAGTAGGCTCGCGGGCGTGCGGCTGTCTGTGAGTTTTGACACCATCGAAGGTGATGGTTGGGCTTACGGTTTTGTCATGAGTGAGATGACTATACTACCTCACCTGAACCTGCGGAATAGGAAGCAGCGAAAGCGCATCCGGTTTGATCTTGCACAGCTTCTCGACCCATGAGCCGGGCAGTAGGGCGATAACGATAGCGAATCCCCCGACCCCTACTAAGGTTGCCGCGCTCGTTGACCGCATCGATTGCAATCCGCTAACCACTCAGGATGCGAACTCCCAGAAAGCAATCCCCTCCGCTGTTATTCTGAATTCAGTTGCATCGTCTCTTCATTGCATGACTTCAAACACTCTTTTTTCCGCGCGGGAAATTGCGGCGCTGATTCGCCGCAGAGAAATTTCGCCCGTCGAGGTTGCTCGGGCTCACCTTGATCGCATTGAGCGCCTCAATCCCAAGCTGAACGCGTTTGTCGATTACAAGCCTGAAGTTGTGCTGGCCCAGGCGCGAAAGGCTGAGAACGCAATTCTGCGGGGTAATGAAGATAACGACGCACTTGGGCCGCTGCATGGCGTGCCGGTTTCTATCAAATCGTCCATCGACGTTGCCGGACATCTTTGTGAAGCGGGCTCGCGGCTGCGCGCCGGATACATTGCCGCCGAAGATGCGCCGCTGGTCGCGCGGTTGCGCGCGGCGGGGGCGGTGATTCTTGGGGTTACGAATACTCCCGAACTGCTGATGGCTTGGGAGACCGACAACCTTTTATATGGACGAACCAACAATCCATGGGACTTGAGCCGCACGGCAGGCGGATCGAGCGGCGGGGAGGCGGCGGCGATTGCCGCGGGGCTCTCGGCTGGCGGCGTGGGCAGCGACGGTGGCGGGTCGATCCGCGTGCCGGCACATTTTTGCGGCATCTGCGGATTGAAGCCGACTCCGGGACGCATTCCTTCGACGGGACACTTCCCGAAATCTGGCGGTCCGTTTGCCCTGATCGGAGTGGTTGGACCGATGGCGCGCACGATTGAAGATGTGCGGACGTTATTCTCCGTGATGGCTGGGCCCGACGATGGCGACCCGTGTTCAGCGCCGATCGCCATGCGTGCGATGGATGACGCAGCGTTGCGATCCATCAACGTTGGTTTCCTTGAAGACGACGGACGGACTCCCGTAACGCAGGAAACCAGAGATGCTGTGCGGAGTGCGGCGCTGGCGTTGATGAGCAGCGGATTTCATGTCGACGCGTTTCGTCCAGAAGGGCTTGAAGAAGCGCGGCAGCGCTGGTGGGATTTTTTCGGTGTTGCGGGAGGAATGATCCTGGAGCCGGAATTGCGCGGTCATGAATCGGAGCTGAGCCCGATTCTGTGCGAGTTTCTGTCGTGGGCCAGCGCCGCGCCGCCGCATACGGGGGAGTCGTTGCTGGCCTCGTGGCTGGGACGCGATGCGGTGCGCGAAAAAATTCTGCTGCAGATGCGGAAATTTCCCGTGCTGATTTGCCCCACGGCGGCCATTCCCGCATTTCGTCACGGAGAACGCGAGTGGGTGGTGGAAGGGAAGACCGTGAAATACCTTGATGCATGGAGCTACTGCGAATGGTTTAATCTGCTCGGCTTTCCCGCCGCTGTAGTTCCAATGGGCCGTTCAGAGCAGGGGTTGCCGATCGGCGTGCAGATTGTTGGGCGGCCGTGGGAAGAAGAGACTGTGCTGGCCGTGGCCCAGGCGCTGGAGAAGGAGCGTGGGCCGTGGCAGACACCTCCCGTCGCAGACACGAAATGAAAGTGGATTCGGAAGGAAACTCGACCACAAACATCAGGATGAGGTATGGCTCGACCCCCGGCGAAGGGCGGGATGCGCTTTGCGCTGGCGGCTAGTCAATGTTATTCCCACAATGTGAAAATAAATGCCTCATCGCCGCAAAACGGAGCTGCGCCCGGTTTTTTCTTTTGCCTTTTTCCCGAAGAGATGTATAGACTACAAGCGCTAGTAGTAGCTCCCCTTCGCCACCTTCGCGCTGCAAGAGTTTAAACTAACGGTCCTAAGGCTTTAAGCCGCAGGGCAGAACTATACAACTCCCATCTGTCTCGCTTTGATCATTGCCCGACGTGCAGTGGTTGAAGCAGAAGGTTATCGTTGCGAATGCTTGCTGTCAGGTTCCCCGGGCCCCGCTTTAACTGCTGTTGCCTCCTTTCGCTGCTGCTCGCCTTCTCCCTTATGGCGACTGCCCAGAGCAATGACAAAAAAGAGAAGGAATCCAAGCCTGCCTCCAGTGGGGGCGCCAATCTCATCAAGGTCGAGGGGAAGATTCGCTGCGACAAACCCGATCCGGCTTATGCGATCGACGTTCCGGATCGTCCCGGGCACGCTCTGATGCTGGCGAAGCGCAAATGCGTCTGGACTGAACCGATGACGATCCTGGGCGCAAAAAGCAAGGATGGAGTGGCGGTTGAATTCCCGGAAAAAATGGAAGGCCGCCTGCACACGCACGGTTTCGAAGTGGACACATTCGACAACGGCGAAAAAATAACCTGGCAGAGCATGGGCTCGGTGGCCGGGGTGAATGGGCCTGCCGATGCCAGCGGACGCTGGAGTCTAATGCGCGGCACGGGAAAATTCAAAGGCATTAAGGGCGGCGGCACCTACGAAGGGAAGCTCGACGCCGGTGACGTTTTGGTTCTGGAACTGGAAGGCGTTTACGACCCATCCGAAATGGCAGGGGAAAAGAAATAACCAGGAGGCAAGAATGAAAATCCAACGTGCTGCAGCAGTGGCGTTCCTGACGGTGTTTTGTTTAGCACTGCCCATGTTTGCTCAACACTCTCCCACGGTGACGAAAAAATCCGTCGTCATTAAGGAATTCAAACACGACACTGGACCGCTGCTTCGCGAAATTGCCCCGCTGTTTCCTGAATACGGCACACCTTCCGAGCACGAGATTGAAAATAACGTCAACCCCAACCACAATTGGAGCACCAAGCCGCAAGCGGACCCGGTGTTGCAGACCGCCGAAAATTCTCCGGACGTGCAGACGCCTGGTTCCAGCGTCGAGTTCGATGGCATCGGCTATGGCGACGACTTGTTTTGCGATTGCATGCCGCCGGATAACGACGGCGCGCCGGGTCTGACGCAGTACGTGCAGTATGTGAATACGACTTATCAGGTTTTCGACAAGTCCGGCAAAAGCTTGTTGGGGCCGCTTTCCGGCAACGATTTCTGGTCGGGTTTTGGCGGGTCTTGTCAGACCGACAACACCGGTGACCCGATTGTGCGCTTCGACGCGGCCGCCCAACGCTGGGTAGTCGCTCAGTTTGCCATCAACGGCTCGGCCCCGGATTACGAATGCGTTGCCGTATCCACCACCTCTGATGCCACCGGCTCCTACAATCGCTACGCGTTTCCTTTTAGCGATTTCCCTGACTATCCGAAGTTGGGCGTTTGGCCGGATGCTTATTATCTGACCTTTGACAACTTCAACATCCAGGGAACGGCGTATGTTGGCGCGAACGTCTGCGCCGCCGATCGCACCAAGATGCTGGCGGGCTCCACTGCCACCATTCAATGCTTCCAGCGCGGTTCGAGCGACTATGCCATGCTGCCCGCCGATCTCGATGGCTCCACTCCTCCAGTTACGGGGACGCCCAACTTCGTCATGGAACTGGACCCCGATGGCAGCGCCAACCTGTCCCTGTTCAAGTTCCACGTGGACTTCACCACGCCATCCAAATCAACCTTTACTGGCCCCACGTTGATTCCGGTGGCAGCCTTCACGCCGCTTTGTCCCACCGAGTACCGCGGACGCTGCGTTCCCCAACCGACCAAAGGCAGCGACCTGCTCGAGTCGCTCGGGGATCGGATCATGTACCGCCTCGTGTATCGCAACTTCGGCGACCACACGACCTTGCTCGTCAGCCACTCGATTCAGTCCGACAACGGCAATAGCGGCGGTCTCCGCTGGTACGAAATCCGCAATCCTGAAACCACTCCGACCTTGTTCCAGTCGGGTACCTATGCCCCCGACGCGAATTTCCGCTGGATGCCGTCGATTGCCATGGATAAGAACCAGGACATCGCCGTCGGCTACAGCCGCTCGAGTGCAACGGCCGGTGAGTATCCCTCGCTGGTCTACGCCGGACGCGTACCCACCGACCCCGCGGGCACGCTCGAAGCCGAAGTTGTGCTCAAGGCCGGCGCAGGCTCACAGAGCAGCGGTTACGATCGCTGGGGCGACTACACCTCGATGACAGTCGATCCTACCGATGACTGTACCTTCTGGTTCAGCGAAGAATATTTGAAAGCCACCGGCCAGAACGGCGGCTTTAACTGGAGCACGGCGATTGGCTCCTTCAGCTTCCCGGGTTGCGGCGGCAGCGGCGCTCCGGCAGTCACTCTGGTTCCGACCTCGCTGACGTTTCCCAAGATCGTCGTGGGCAAAACCAGCGGTGGGAAGAATGTTGTGATGACCAACTCCGGCAACGCGACGCTCGACATTACGAGCATCGTGCCCACCGGCGACTTCATCCTCGGAACGGTGGGGAAAAAGAAAGCTTGCGGAAGCACTTTGGCTGCAGGAGCCAGTTGCACGATCGCTGTTAAGTTTGCTCCCACCCAAACGGGAACGCTGACTGGCGACATTACGATTACCGACAACGCCGCCAATAGTCCGCAAACCGTACCTTTGTCGGGAACGGGCAAGTAAGGCGATCCAGAACGCACACCAACGGGGCTGCGAGAGCAGCCCCTTTTTTTAAGCAAGCATCAGTTGCACATGTTGCACCAGTGGAAATGGTTAGCACGAGAGGTTATTCCAGCGGGAAATTCAGGGAGGAAAGTAATGGTTCGTGTGGGAACGGTGGTTCGAACTCTCATTCTATGTGGACTGGCGCTGACGACGCTGGCCTTCGCCAAAACCGGCAAGACCCAAGGCAGCGTGACCTATCCATCTGGCTTCGCGCTTTCCCAGCGGGTATCGGAGTTGCCGATTGATGAGCCGCTGTTTGCCGGGGAAGAAATTCATGAGCCCGGCGCCGGGCCGTTGCGCTTTAAGAAAAACACCGGACCGGCACTAACGGAAGATCCCGTCCGGCAAAAAGAATACGGGCCTCAAGTGAGCGTGAACCAAGGCATTAATTTCAGCGGCATTCCTTCTCCCGGTTACGTGCCCTCGGATTCGAATATGGCGGTAGGTCCGAGCGACATCGTCGAAGTTGTCAACGTGCAGTTCGCCGTCTACAACAAGAGCGGCGTGGCGCTGGCGGGTCCCACCAATATCCTGTCGCTCTTCGCTCCGCTCGGCGGCGACTGTGCGAATACTTATGGCGATCCGATCGCGCTTTATGACCGCGCGGCCAATCGCTGGGTTATCACCATGATTGGCAGCTCCGGCAGCGGGGCGGCGGAGTGCGTCGCCGTGTCCCAGACCAGCGATCCGACTGGAGCTTACTACTTGTACGGCTATTCCTTCGGCTCAAATCTTAACGACTACGACAAACTGAGCACATGGGCGACGGCCAGCAACAGCGCTTATCTGGCCAGCTACAACATCTTTCAAAACGGACAGAACTTTATTGGCGCGGACCTCTGCGGATTCGACCGCACCAAGATGCTGGCTGGCGAGCCGACTGCGGCTCAACTCTGCCAGATGACGCCGAGCGACGAGTTCGGATATCTCCCCTCTGACATGGATGGGCCGACTCCGCCGGTCGATGGCACGCCAGGGCTTTTTATCACCTGGCAGAACAACGATCCTGGCCAGTTGTACCTGCGAGCGCTGACCCTCAACTTCGCGGCGGGCACATCCTCTCTTTCCTCGCCCACAACCATCAACGTCGCCAACGACAATCTTGCTTGCGGCAATGGCGGGCAATGCGTTCCGCAGGAAGGAACAACTCAAACGCTGGATACGCTCGGCGACCGTATGATGTACCGTTTTGCCATCCGCCACTTTGCCGATCATGACCGTGCCGTGGTCAACCACGCCGTGGCCAGCGGCAGTTCGGTGGCTGTCCGGTGGTATGAACTCTACGACCCAGCCGGTACCGTAACTCTGAATCAGCAGGGAACCTTTGCTCCCGATGCGACCTATCGCTGGATGGCAAGCGCTGCCGAAGATCAGGAAGGCGACATCGGGCTTGGATATAGCGCTTCCAGCAGCAGTCTCTATCCCAGCATCCGCATTACCGGCCGCGTGCCCAGCGACCCGTTAGGCACGATGGAGTCGGAAGCCACCATCGTGACGGGCACTGGTTCGCAAGTCGGCTCCTACGCTTATCGCTGGGGCGACTACACCGCCATGGTGGTGGATCCTTTTGACGACTGCACGTTCTGGTATGTGGATCAATACCAGGCGATTGACGGAACCTTCGACTGGCAGACGAACATCTCGTCGTTCGCTTTTACGGGTTGTTCGAGCGGTCCTAACTTCGGGCTTTCGGCCTCACCGAACAGCGTGAGCGTGACGCAAGGCAGCCAGACATCAACCACCGTCACCGTTTCTCCGCTGAATGGATTCAACGGCAGTGTCACGCTTTCCGCCTTGGGCTTGCCTAACGGCGTAACGGCGAATTTCAATCCCAATCCCACGTCGACGACCAGCACGCTGACTCTATCGGCAGCATCGGGAGCGGCCACGGGCACAGTCACGGTGACCATTCAGGGAGTTTCGGGCGCGTTGACGAATTCGACAACGATCAGCCTTACCGTGAATCCTTTGGTCCAGAGCTTCACGCTCGCTGCCTCACCCAACGCCCTCACGATCGCGAAAGGCGGAGCTGGCGGAACGAGCACGATCACGGTCACTCCGGTCAACGGATTTTCCGGCAACGTAACCTTGGCCGCTTCCGGGCTGCCCACTGGCGTAACCGCCGTGTTCAGTCCGAATCCGACCACATCGACCAGCACCCTGACTCTCAGCGCCAGCAGCACGGCAAAGGTTGGGACAGCCACGGTCACCATCACAGGAACTTCTGGCACCCTGAAGGCAACCACAACCGTCGCGATGACGGTGGACGCGTTGGGGAACTTCACCCTGACCGCCTCACCGAAGACGTTGACGGTCGCCCAAGGCAGCAGCGGAGGCGTCACTGTCACTGTCGTGCCGACGGGCGGATTCGATCAGCAAGTCACGCTGAACGCAACCGGCCTGCCCACCGGAGTGACCGCAGCCTTTAACCCGAATCCGACCACTTCCAGCAGCACGTTGACGTTGCAGGTCAGCGGCTCGGCGGCAGTAGGGAAGTCGACGATCACCATCACCGGAACCTACGGAAGCCTGAGTAAGAAGGCAACCGTTAAACTCAGCGTCGTTGAGTAAGGTTGATTTGTCGAGATTCCACTTGCGGGGGCCGAGAGCATCGGCCCCCTCTTTTTGACTCGTTCATTCCGAGTAAGGCTTTCTCGCCGTCCAACAAGATGTATACTGCTGCGGACCAGAAGCGCCCTCTTCCGCCCCGGATAAGGGTTTTCAGGTATTCGACCGGAAACGTTCAACAGATCCAACTGGGAGCTGCTGCGATGCCAGGAATAAAAGGATAATTCAGCGTGTTCCTCAAAGGAGAAGTCGTGATTCGAAAATTAAGTGTGTCGTTGCTCACGCTCGTCGCGATCGTGTCGGCCCTCAATCTCGTTTGCCAGGCGCAATCCCAACCCCTATTGACGCGCCACGTGCGCGAAGCGGTTCTCAATGGAGAGGCAAAGTTTGTCCGTGCCCTCCCCGCAACCCAGTCGCTGCGCTTTGACATCGTGCTGCCGCTGCGCCACCAGCCTGAGCTGGAGAACTTTTTGCAAGACGTTTACGATCCTGCCAGCCGCAACTACCGCCATTTTGTCACCGTGCCGGAATTTACCGAAAGGTTCGGGCCCAGCCAGGAAGATTACGACGCCTTGATCGCCTTCGCGAAAGCGAGCGGTTTTACAGTGGCCGGCGGTTCCCGCGATGCGTTCGACGTGCAGTTCACTGGCAAGGTCGCGAACATCAATAAGGCCTTCCATGTAACCATGGGCCTGTACCAGCACCCTACCGAAAGCCGCACATTTTATGCGGTAGATCGCGAGCCTTCGGTCAACCTGCCGTTCCAGCTGTGGCACATCAGCGGTTTGGACAACTATTCGATTCCGCGTCCCATGCTGGTGAAGAGAAATGGGCACGTGAAGCCCAATGCCACGACGGGATCCTGTCCTGAGGCATCGTTCTGCGGCAGTGACATGCGCGCAGCTTACTACGAAGGAACGACTCTGACCGGAGCCAACCAGAATATCGGACTGCTGGAGTACGCCGGTTTCGATATCGACGATGTGAACACCTACTACAAGAACGCGAAACAAACTAGAACCGCCGCCGTGACTGGCATTTCCACCGACGGAACCAGCGTCAACTGCCTTGCCGCGCAGGGTTGCGACGATACCGAACAGACCATCGACATCACGCAGGCGCTCGGCATGGCTCCCGGCGTCGCCGCGGTTTATTTGTATGTGGGATCCACCGATACCGCGATTTTGGGCGGCATGTCTTCGGGATCTCCTCTACCCTTGAACTTGAGTTCTTCGTGGGGCTGGGGCCCTCCCGACCCCTCGACCGACGATCCCTACTTCGAGAAGATGGCAGCGCAGGGCCAAAGCTTTTTTCAAGCGACGGGCGATAGTGGTGGCTATGAAAACACGGCTCCATGGCCGTCGAATTCCGCTTACGTCATTGGAGTCGGCGGGACAGACTTAGAGACCAAGAGCGCGGGCGGTCCCTGGGCGTCGGAAAGTGCCTGGGCCGATGGAGGCGGAGGTTGGGGAACCAACGTCGGAATCCCTTCCTGGCAGGTAACGGCTGCCGCTGACTGCGCGAAGGCGGGTGGGAATTGTTCTAAAACATATCGGAACGTCCCAGACGTTGCTGCCAATGCGAATTTCACCTTTTACGTCTGCGCGGATCAAAACGGCTGCACTGCGAACCTCTACGGCGGAACCAGTTTTGCCGCGCCGATGTGGGCCGGCTACCTCGCGCTGACCAATCAACAGGCGGTTGCCAACGGAAGTTCGGCTCCCGGCTTCATAGATCCGACAATTTATCCGCTGAGTCTGTCGGATGGCGACGCCGATTTCCACGACATCGTCAGCGGCAGCAACGGCTTTACCTGCGTAACTGGATACAATCTCTGCGGCGGCTGGGGCAGCCCGAATGGCTCGCTCCTGATCAACGCACTGGCAGGATCGGGCGGAGGAGGCGGGCCTGTCGTCAGCCTCTCACCCGCCTCGCTGACGTGGGGCAAGGTGGTTGTAGGAGTAAAGAGCGGCGCGAAAAGCGTCACTCTGACCAACACCGGCAGTGCCACGCTTGACATTACCAGCATTGCGGCCAGCGGAGACTTTGCCCTGGCGACGGTTGCCAAGAATAAGGCCTGCGGCAGCACGGTGGCGGCGGGAGCCAGTTGCACCATCAAGGTCACCTTTACTCCAACCAAAACCGGGCCGCTGACCGGCGACGTCACGATCGCAGACAATGCCGCGAACAGTCCACAGCAGGTGCCTCTGTCAGGCACCGGCAAGAACTGAAATGACAAAATGATCGGAACGGCTTAAGTGGGGCTGCACCAGCAGCCCCGCTTTTGGGATGAGATCCATAATCCCGCCGATCTCCGCGAATTCGTGTAAGATTCTAGAGGCGAGTACAGTGCACCGCTTCCGCGTGTGCTGACCGTGCCGGACCGATGGGAGATGGCCCGGCCTCAGGTACTTCCCAGAACCAGACTCCCCAATTACCAGGTAGAACCGCGGCCTTCCGGCTGGCGGCACATTCCTGTCAGGAGAAATTGAATGGCGAAAATTGCAAAGACAGCCGACCGCAAGAAGGTCATGGATACCACGAAATCAACCGATTGCCCCAAGTGCGGCAAAGAAACCCGCATCGTCAAGCGGATGAAAGACCGCGAACGTGGCGTACCGGGTGGAATCTATATTTCGTGCTCGGCTTGCGAATTCTTCGAAAAACTTTGAGAACAGTAGCCAGTACCCAGTAGCCAGTTTCAAACAAGGACGCAACCAAAGGAGGCGCGGCTCGTCGTCGCGCCTTTTGCTTTTCTGGGTAGTGGCGACTGAGTGCTGGGTACGGATCTATCCCACCTGACCCAGGATTGCCCGGGCCTCGGCGGCCGGGTCTGCGGCTCCTGTGATGGGACGGCCCACGACGATGTGCGAGGCTCCGGCGGCAATCGCTTCCGCGGGAGTGACGACACGAGCCTGATCGTCGTGTCCGCTGCCCGCCGGGCGCACTCCCGGCGTCACGATCGCGAAATCGCGGCCAAACTCCTCGCGCAGCGCTGCCGCCTCTTGCGCGGATGCGACCACGCCCCTGCATCCATTCGAAAGCGCCAGGGCGGTCAGGCGCATGACCTGTTCGAGGACTCCTCCCCGCAGGCCGATCTTGCCCAGTTCGACATCGTCCATGCTGGTAAGGACGGTCACGGCCAGCACCAGCAAGCCGGGCCGGTTGGCTTGTGCGGCGGCGGCATCGACCGCCGCTCGTAACATCTTCCCGCCTCCAGAGGCGTGCACGGTCAGCATGCTGACACCCAGTTCCGCAGCCTCGCGGACCGCTGCCGCAACCGTGTTCGGAATATCGTGATACTTAAGGTCGAGAAAGACGCTGTGGCCGGAATCCACCAGTTCGCGCACCAAGGAGGGGCCCTCGGCGGTGTAGAGCTGCATGCCGACTTTATACGTGAAAGCGGAGTCGCCGACGGCCGCCACAATCTTCCGGGCGGCCGCGGCCGTGGATACGTCCAAGGCAACGATGAGACGCTGGCGCGGGTCCATTTCTGGGAACCTTCGTTCTCAGCTGTTTTTCTAGCTCTTCGCTGCCGAGTGTATCCGGTTTAGTCGAGCTTGGCTAGGGGATGCAGCTGCGCCACGGTGGCCGGCTGGGATTCTGCTGACCGGCGGTTCGTGGGCTGATAGAGGTCCAGGCGGACCCTCTGCGTTCCTCGCTCGTGAAAACCCAATGCGCGCGCCGCATTGTAGGATACGTCGATGATCCGGTCATCCACTACGGGACCACGGTCATTGATCCGTACCACAACGGCTCTGCCATTCCTCAGGTTGGTGACCTTGACGAATGTACCCAGCGGAAGGCTGGGATGGGCGGCGGTGAAATCGCGCATGTCGAAGGGTTCTCCGCTGGCTGTCTGTTTGCCTTGGAACTGCTCGCCGTACCAGGATGCGGTGCCTACTTGATAGCCCCTGGTGGGAGCGACCCTCGACTTCGGGCTGTTGGACTTGTTTTGATTGTGCCCTCCGGTCTGAACTTCAATGACCGGCGGCTGTGTGACCTTGGCGGCTTCCAGGCTGCTAGACCCGGATGCGGCTCCGGCCCCCAGGCTGGCTACTGCTAAAACTACTGCCAGACTTTCGGCTAAACGTCGTCGCATTCGATTACCTCTCAATCGTGGAAAGTCGTTTTTTGGTCGTTTGCTCCTTTGTCAGACGATTATGAAATGCTACCGGGGCCGGCGGGGTGTGTCAACCCGGTTTCAGGATTAGAACCCGCGACACAACCCCGTATTTCCCATTCAGGAATTTAGTACCGGTTCCTCGACGGAAATAACAATTTAATCTTTTATAATCAATAATTTAATTCGTATCGGGCACTGCGAAATCTGTCCGATTTCGTAAGAATTCTCGCAAAAATTCAGCCCCATAACCTATTTCCCGCCCGTCTGCCATGATTTTTCCCTGCAAGTGATTGTATCGGAAGGAGAATTCGGTTTACGCAGGTGCCAGGGGAAACCGGAACTTCTGGCTTAGAACCCGAGCTTTATCCAAGTCCTTAGTCTGGAATACTTTACATTAAGCCTTTTAAAATCAAAGATTTGGCGGAAAAAGCAGCCTAAATCCTTGATTCTTAAAGACCCTAGGGGATGGGATCCCAAAAACCGACTTGTTGTGCCGGTGGTCGCGCCCCTCGCGGGGCGCGTGGATTGAAGGATCTTTATAAAGACGACTCTCCACCCTTGCTTATGGCTTGGTGTAGGTGAAGGCGTCCGCCAAACTTCCTAGGCCCTCGGCCGTTTTCACCGTAACCGTTACTGTTCCGGGATGGGGTGCGGCTCCGGTGGTGGCGGTGATTTCGGTGGGGCTGACTACGGTCACGTTCTTGGCCAGCGCGGTTCCGAAATGGACTGTGGCTCCTGCGACGAAGCCGGTGCCGTAGATGGTGACGGGCGTTCCGCCCGCTACCGGGCCGGTGGTGGTCGACAGGGAAGTGACCGTCGGCGCGGCGACTCCCGTGCCTGTGATCTGCACCTGCACCGGGCTGTTGGAAGCGCCGACGATTACATTCAGCGTGGCCGATTCAGCGATGGCTTGCGAGGGTTTGAAGATGACCCCGATTTGGCAACGCAGGCCCTTGCCTAGACCGAGGATGCCGCCGTTGCACCATTCTTTGAAGCTGAAATCGGAGGGATTGCCGGTGACGTTGATGATGGAAACGGTTCCGATTGAGACTCTTCCTGTGCCATTCTGCGTCAGGGTTACAATCTCTTCTTTCTTTTCGTTCAATTTCACGTTGCCGAAGCTGACGCTGGTGGGGGATGGGGTGACAACCACCAGAGGATTCACCGTCTGTTGAACGGAGCCGTTGCTGCCGGAGTGATTGCTGTCGCCCGAGTACGTGGCTGTGACCGTCGGGGAGCCTACTGGCAGCAGCGACGTGGTACACGTCACCTGCGCGGGAAGGGTTGGAACTGCGGTCTCAGCGCATCCGGTGTTGGCGCTCCAGCTTACGTTTGCGCCTGGCGTATTCGGGATCGCGCGCCGGTTCCGCTTGGCCCCCTTGACTTGCCCATACTCGCCGCCGACGCTGGCCGTGAATGTCAGCGCGGTGCCGTAGGTGGAGGGATCGGTGCCGGACGTGAGCGACACCGAGGTGCTGGAGGTTGCCTCGGAGATGCTGAAGTTGTTGCTCTGCGGGCTGCTGGACAGGCTGTAGTTGCTGTCGCCCGAGAAACTCGCCGACATGGTGTACGTGCCCTCCGTCGTGTTGCCATCGGGGGTAAATGTGGCGCTACAGGTCATGGTGGCGCTCGGGCTGAGCACGCTCACGCTGCCGCTGCCAGAGTTTGCCGCGTAGAGATTGCCGTTATTCGGGTTGAAGGTGATCGCGAAAGGGGCGGAGCCTACGGGGACGGTGGCGACTACCGTGTTGCTGCCGCCATCGATCGCACTGACCGTGCCGTCGGTCTGGTTGACGACATACAAACCGCCGTTATTGGGGTCAAAGGCAATCCCGTAAGCCCCCACTCCCACGGGGATCGTGGTCAGCAGAGTATTGCTGGTCCCATTGATCACGGTAACGGTTCCATTGCTGGGGCTTTGCCCATAAGCTACGACGTACACGTTGCCGTTATTGGGGTCAAAGACAATCCCTTTGGCAAAGTAGCCATCGGGGACCGAAGCGACTACCGTGTTGGTGCTGCCATCGATCACGCTTACGCTGCTGTCGTTGACGCTGCCGATCGAACCCGCCACATACACGTCGGCATTATTGGGATCGAACGCAATCGCGTAAGGGTTATAGGACACAGGCACGGTGGCGACTACGGTGTTGGTGCTTCCGCTGATCACGCTCACCGTGTTGTCCCCGTAATTGGCCACATACAAATCGCCGTTATTCGGGTCATACGTGATCGCGTAGGGAACGTTGCCCACCGGGATCGTGGCCACTACGGTATTGCTGCTCCCGTCGATCACGCTCACGCTGTTATCGTTGGTGCTCGAAACGTACAAATCGCCGTTGCCGGAGTCATACGCGATCGCGTTGGGAGCGTTACCCACCGGGATCGTAGCCGCTACGGTATTGCTGTTCCCGTCGATTACGCTGACGGTATTATCCGAATCATTGACCACGTAAGCATCGCCGTTGGCTTGGTCAAACGTAACTGCGACAGGTCCTAAGCCCACAGGGACCGTGGCCACCACGGAGTTGGTGCTTCCCTGGATTACGCTCACACTTTTGGCCGTATGATTCGCCACATACACATTGCCGTTGTTTGGGTCGTAGGCAAGGCTTTCGGGTTTCGTGCCTACCGGAACCGTGGCGATGACAGTGTTGGCCGCGGTCGGGGCGGAGCAACTGGTGGCTCCGAGGGTTCCGCCGGGGGCGTTGGTGGTAATGCTCACATCGCTCGCCGTGGGCGCAGGACCGCTGCCGAACCACGACAGAAGCGCGGTGATCGTCGATGCCGCATCCTGCCCGTAAACCTCCGAAGCCGGGCTCACGCTGGTCACGGCAATCGAAGTCGAGGCCTGGTTCACGGTGAGCGTGAAGCTCTGGTTGAAGTTGGGCGGGACTGCATTGTTGGCCGTAATCGTGATGCCGAACGTGCCGCCCTGCGTTGGCGTGCCGCTGAGCGTGGCGGTGCCGTTGCCATTATCTACAAACAGGACGCCGCTGGGCAGCGTGCCGCTTTCGCTCAGCGCGGGAGTGGGGATGCCGGTGGCGGTCACGGTGAAAGTGCCGGGGAATCCGAGCGAGAACGTAGTGGCGCTGGCGCTGGTGATGGTGGGAGCGACGGCGGGCGTGAAGTTCGCCGTGACCGACGCGGCCTGCGCGGGCATGGTGAAGCTGGTGGTCGCCGAATTGGCGTTGCTGAACGAGCCTGCTGAAGCGGTCCATCCGGAGAAAATGTAGCCGGCGTTGGCCGTCGCGGTGAGCGGGACCAGAGTGTTCGCGGCATAGGATCCGCCTGCGGTGACGGTTCCGCCTGCCGAAGGACTCGCGGCGGTCGTCAAGGCGTAAAGGATCGGGCTGCCCGTGCCGCTGAGGTTGATGGTCTGGGTGGCGGCGCTGGCGTTGAGCGCGTCGTCGGTCACGGTCAGCGTGCCGGCTAGCGGACCCGTCGCCGTAGGCGCGAAGTCAACGCCTACATTGCAGGTCGCGCCGGCGGCGAGCGGAGACGACTCTGAGCAGGTGGTCGAGCCGGAATCGACGACAAAGTTGGTGCTGGCGGCGAAGTTGGAGAAAGTCAGGGGCTGATTGCCGATATTCTGGATCGCCACCGTCAACGCGCTGCTGGTAACGCCGACCATCGTCGACGGGAAGCTTAGCGCCGGGGGCTGGGATCGCTGCACTTCATACAACGGCCCATTGCCGGTGTCGGGGATATACAAATTCCCGGCGCTGTCCAGCGCCAGACCATCCACATATCCATAACCTCCGGGCAGCGCAATGTCGCACGCGCTGGAAGCGCAACCCGCCGGGACCTCCGTCACGGAATGGCCATCAGAGAAATAGACGTCTCCGGCGGCATCCGTCGCCAGCGCACCGCCTCCCCCCAGCCACGGCGCAAAGTTGCTTTGCAAGCCCACACTGGGCACTTCCAGAGTCGTTCCCTGGCTAAAAGAGGTAACGAAGACATCTCCGAGGTCGTCGACCGCTACCGCGTCAGAGCTGTCAACCCCGCTGCCCACGGTCGTCTGGCCTCCCACCACTCGCACTTCATAAAGCGGGTGCCCGTTGTATTCATCCGCGATGTAGATATCGCCCGCGCCGTCCAGCGCCACCGCCGCAGGAGCAGAGATGCCGCTGCCCACCGTCGTTTCGCACGAGGAGGACGTGCATCCTTGTGGAACGATGGAAGTGACAGCGGGGCCGAAAGAGCTTGGAACATAGATATTGCCGACGCCATCGACAGCCAGTTCCCCCGCCCCTATCCATCCGCTGCCCCACTGCTTGTAGCAGGAACTGCTGTTGCATCCCGGCGGGATCACGAAGACGTAGCCGTACCGGCCGTCGCCCGGATAACCCGTCACATAGATATTGCCCGCAGCATCCGTGGCGACGCCGGCGGGATACAATCCGGTGGCCACGGTTCTCTCAGGGCCGCCGGGAAAAACCAGTTGCGGCGCTTCGCCCACCCCGCGCAGCAGGGTCGTGACCAACAGATCGCCGTTGGAGTCATAAAGTTCTACCGCGCCCTGGCGGAGACCCGGCGCGAGGGGTGCAAACTGCACCGTCACCGAGCAAGTGTCCCCCGCGGGCAGAAAGCCGACGCAGTCGCTCGTCCCGGTGAAATCGAGGTTGGACGCGCCCTGGGTCGCCACGGTCGGGGCTTGAGCCAGGGTAACGCCGGCATCAGGGATGAGATAGGTGAGTGTGAGGGTGTTGTTGGAACCGACATTGACGGTGCCGAAGTTGACCGCGATGGTCTGCACCTCTTCCACGCGGCGGTTGAGGTTATCCACAATGATGACGTCGCCCGTTGCATCGACGGCCACGCCGATCGGCTGATTCAGTCCGCTGCCCACCGTGAACTCGCCGCCATAGTTCCCGTTGCCAACATACGGAATCTCCACCACTCGGTTGTTGTTGGTATCGGCGGCGAAGACATTCCCATTTGCATCCACGGCAACGCCTTCTGGCCCACCGATCGGTCTGCCGCCCAGTCCCCCGCCAATCGCGACCTGCGTGCCGTAATTTCCGCCTCCCAGGTACGGAAGCTCCAGGATAGAAGTGGCCCCCCCATCGGCAGCGAACACATCGCCCGCGGCATCCAGCGCGACGCCATAAGGCCCGGCCAGTCCGCTGAACGGCAATGTGATCTGGGTGCCGTAATTTCCACTCCCCATGTAAGGAAGTTCCACCACCCGCTTATTGCCAGTATCGGCAATGAAGAGATCGCCCGCTGCATCCAGCGCCACGCCAAACGGATGGCTCAGCGAGCTGGCCGGCACTGTGGTCTGGGTGCCATAGGTTCCGTTGCCCAGATAGGGCACTTCGACTACGCGGTTGTTCAGCACATCCGCGACGAACACATCGCCCGCTTGATCGAGCGCGATCCCATTCGGATTATTCAGTCCGCTGGTCGGCACCGTCGTCTGAATGCCGCCCGGCGTAACCTTAACCACTTTGAAGGCGGCATTATCCACGATGAACACATTCCCAGCGCCATCCACCGCCGCATCGGTCGCGTTTTCCAATCCGCTGGTCGGCACCGTTGTTTGCAAGCCGGCAAACGTTACGCTTTGAGCGCGAACGGGAACCGCGAGGAAGCCCAGCAGCAAGATGAGGCCGCCCACTCCCGCGAATGCGGCGCGAACTCCGCGGCCCGCAAGCAGTCTGGAAACGGAAGCAGCGGAGGAGGGTATGCTGGCCCACCAGGCATCGGTCGTAACGCGCACGGACATTGCGGTCATGGAAAAAGTCTCCTGAAATTTGAACGGCATTCACGACGACGAACTGGAAAGCCGAAGAGCATCCACACATGCTGCTTCGCACCCCTGGGGAAGGCTGCAGTGGAACTTATCAAGGTGCTGTCCCCATGTCAAGGGGATCACCCCAGCGGTGGCTTTAGATAGGCGAGGGACGGCTGCGGGCGCTGCGAAAAATCAACTTATGGAGTCACTTCAAACACTACGCCATAGTCGTTTACTCCGCCGCCCGCGCCGGTGCCATAAAGGTTGCCCGCCGCGTCGAGAATGAGGCTGCCGTAGGGCAGGAATCCGTCGGTTTTATCGAAGCTCCAAAGTATCTTCTCGGTGTAGCCGGCTGTGCGAATGGGGGCGACCAACTCGAAGACGGTTCCAGCCTCATACTCGCCGCCGGCGATCGTGGTGCCGTAGACATTGCCAGCCTTATCCAGCAAAATCCCGGCGAAAGGATTGCTTCCGTCGCCCTCTTTGCCGCCTTGAAAAGAGTGGAGAATCGTTTCCGTCCATGCTCCTTTCTTGTCGGGAGTGAGTTTAAAGACAATTCCATTCTGGGCGACGCCGCCGGAATAAGTGGTCCCATAAAGGTTTCCGGACGTGTCGAAAACGAGCGTACCCTGGGGGTCGCGGCCATCGCTGGGACCGTCAAAAGCGTGGATCGTGGTCGACTTCCATACGCCTTTGCTGTCTGCGGAGAGTTGGAAGACTGTGTTCACGGTGATGCCGTAGAGGTTTCCCTCGGCATCGATCGTTAGGGCGCCGTGCTCGGTGCCCGGTTCGCGGAGGACTTGCTCGGTCCAGCTGCCATCGGACGGGCTGAGTTCGAAGATCGTTCCGTGATTGTTCGATCCACCTTCGATGGTTACGCCGTAAAGATTACCCGACTTGTCCATGACGAGTCCGGCTTCCGGCCGGCCGCCATCGGCGCCGCCGGTAAAGGTGTGCAGGATGGTTTCCTTCCAATTTGTCCCATCAGGGCTAAGTTCGTATACCACACCCTGCTTATACTTTCCGCCGATATAAGTGGTGCCGTAGAGGTTCCCCGCGGTGTCGAAGATCACGCCAGAATAAATCGGGAAACCGCCATCGGGCCCCTCGGCAAAATTGTGAATCACGGACTCGTTCCAGCCTCCGTTGGCATTCGGCGAAACCTCGAAAACAGTTCCAAAGGTCTTGCGGCCACCGCTGAAGGTGGTTCCGTAGAAGTTGCCTCTTCCGTCGGGGGTGAGGCCGGCATAGGGAATCGAGCCGTCCGAACAGTTAGAGGAAGACTGACAGAAACTGTAGAGTACGGTCTCGGTCTGGGCGAGGGCGGGAGCAAGCGTGATCTGCAGCACAGCGGAGCATAATGCCAGCATGAGAAGACAGCGGAAAAGCAACACTCCCGCACCAGCGAAAAAAGGGCGAGTAAGTGCGGCGACCGCCGGCGCCATCGAGACGAAGGTTGCCTTAGAGTCAGCAATCGCTAAGCTGGATTTTGAACTGCTACTAGCCACTGCTGGGTGCATGCTGTGCTCCTGATCGCCGGTTGGTGAGGCCGCGGCTGTGCTTTGTACCGGACTGCCGGTTGGTGGAGGCGTTCTTTCGGTTTGCGATGAAAGAACGACCGAAGAGCCAACACGGCAACCCATTCTGTTCCTTGGGGGAAGAGGGCCAGGTGAAACCGGCGGGGGTGACTCTGGCGCGGTTGATTATTCCAACATGGGGCTAGGGTGTCAAGGGTTAATCCCATCTCATCTAGTAAGTCCAGTAAGTTGCCGTCCGATTGCAGCAAAACGGAAGCGCTGTTTCGCGATTTGCTCTTTCGGTTTAAAGTGGCTAAATGGCCGTGACGCCACCTGTAATTCTTACCATCGCGGGGTTTGATCCTTCGTCGGGTGCGGGCATTACCGCCGACCTCAAGACCATTGCCGCCCATGAGTGTTATGGCGCGGCCTGCATCACTGCCCTGACGGTGCAATCGACGCGGGGAGTGCGGCGGGTCGAAGGCGTGGATCCCGGGGTGGTTGCCGAAACGCTACACGAACTGGTTTCGGATCTGATCGTGGAAGCGGTTCACATCGGGATGCTGGGGAATGGGGGTGTGGTCGAGGCAGTTGCATCGTTTCTGGATGCCGCCAGGTTGTCCCATATTGTGCTTGATCCGATTCTAAAGTCGAGTTCCGGAGCCGACTTGCTCGATGCGAAGGGGGTCCGGCTGCTTAGTGAAAGACTGATTCCGCTGGCGGAGGTAGTGACTCCGAACCTTGATGAAGCCAGCGCCTTGACCGGGCTTGCGGTGACCAATCTCGACCAGATGCGCGAAGCGGCGGCGCGACTGCACTCCATGGGAGCGGCAAACGTGGTGATCACGGGCGGCCACCTCGATAAGGCCATCGATCTGCTCAGCTTTACCACGGCGCGCGGGACCGAGCAGGAGGTTTTCAAGGCGGAGCGTCTCCGTTCTAACTCCACGCACGGCACAGGTTGTGCCTTCGCTTCTGCCCTGGCTTGTCATCTGGCGCTCGGACGCGGACTGCCGGAGGCGGTTCTTCTGTCCAAAGTCTATGTGTCGGCCGCAATCGCCAATGCCTATCCACTGGGCCACGGAGTGGGACCACTCCACCACCTCTACCGTATGAGCCAGCAACGGCGCGCAAGCACGGTGGTGTCGGAGAGCGAAGCTCATCGCTCTTAGCTGCTGGCTGGCATTGCTGCGCGAGGAGTCCATGGCTTCTGGCAGATTGAGTGGGAAGCCGAAAGTGGAGCTGAAAGGGAGAAAGCTAAGACTGCTTCTTAAGGAGAACTCCAGCCGCAAACGCCGCGATCGCCGCCAAAAGCCACTCGATGCGCCACATCTGGACGGCCTGCCAGTCCAGCGCGGTTCGGACGGTGAAGAATAAACTGATCGACACAGCGCCCGCGATGCAGAACAGGCCGAGCATAAAAGCAATGGTGGCGGCCAGGTTGAGCCCGAGGCGGCCAGCGAGCGAGAGGAGTTCCGCCCCTCCGGGGATTTCAAAAGTGCGCCCGGTGTTCAGAACCGCACGGCGGGTGCCACACGCATGGCAATATAGCGAACTGACGATGAACTCGGTGCCGCAGAGGCAGGTAGCGCTGCGTTCGAGGTTGGCCGAGCCTTGGGAGTTAGCGGCAGCTTCTGCACCCGACAGGGGCGGACGCCAAAAATCGTGATGCGCCTGATCGGCTGCTTCTGCCATAAAAATGTTCCTAATTTGGATCAGATTCGCAAATGGAGCACCAAAGCATATTGTTGCAAACAATAGTGTTGCAGGTAGGACTCGGGGGCTTCGGCTGCTTAGAGGGCAAGAATTACGCGCTGCCGTCCCGAATTTTCTATGTTCCCATGCTTGCAGGCAGCGAGATATTGGAATCGGCGATTGACCACCCAACCGATTCTGCAGAGAAGGTTTCGGCGACCTCTTCCGCTACCACGGTAGCTACCTCGCTAGCCTCGGGTCTCGGCTAGAGCCTGTCGCAGTTGGTCGAGATCTGGGAAGTCGGGTTTAATTTTTTCTACTCGGTCCAGTTGTTGCCTGGCTAATCCGGCTTGACCGCTCTTGGCGTACGCGAGCCCCAGGTGATAATTGTAGAGGGCGCTCTCGGGCTCCTTCTTTACCGCTTCCTTGAAGAGCTCGACCGCCGAGCCGTACACGCTCTTTTTGTAGAAAGCCAAGCCCAGAGTATCGGCAGTGTTCGGATTATCGGGCAGTTGCCGTCGCGCAGTCTGGGCCATGGCGAAAGCTACATCCACATTCCCGCCCTGCTGCAGCATCACATACGCTAAATTATTGGAAGCGAGGGGATTGTCGCGCTGAATCTCAAGCACCTTCTGGTATTGCTGGCGGGCATTATCCCAATCCTGCTTGCTCTGATAGATGCCACCCGCGAGCAAGTACAAAGCGACCTGGTTGGGATTGACCTTGGCTCCATCGAGAAAGGTTTGCAGCGCGTGGTCAACGTCGCCGCGCTTGCTCTGCACAACGCCGAGATCGATCCACGCATCACTACTATTCTTGTCCAATTCGCAGGCTTGCCGAAATTCCTCTTCGGCTGCGGAAAGATCCTTTTTCTGGTCTCTCAACAACTGGCCCAGCTGGATGTGGAAGCCTGCGTTCCTGGGATGGCTGGAGATCTGCGTCTTAATCGCGGCAATCGCCCGGTCTGGCTCCTTCTGCAACAGGTCCACGTTGAGCACGCCGCCCATCGCCTCGGTTGAATCCGGGTTCTGGTCAAGCGCCTGCTGGTAAGCTCTCTGCGCGTCGGCAAGCTGGTTCTGCGCGATCCTCAGATTGCCAAGCTGAATATAAGCGTCGGGATTGTTGGGCAACTTTTCGAGCGAGCGATGAATGTATTCGTCCGCGGTGGTGAAATCCTTGCGGTCAATCTCGGCGACGCCACGCAGCAGGTATCCATCGGGTGCAGACGGCTGCAAGGAGATAATCTGATCCGCTTCCTGGGCGAGGGCGGCAGCATCGCCACGATGGATGTCGATGCCCGCCAGCGCGCGGTGCGCTTCCACGATGTCGGGAGCCAGTCGCACCGTGTCGCGCCATTCCTGCTCGGCCCGGCTGATGTTTCCCAGCTGGTCGAAGGCCAGACCGAGCTGGTAGTGGGCCACGGCCTTGTCCGGATCGCTTTTCAACACCGATTGGAGAGTGTTGACGGCGTCGTTGGCCTTGCCGCTGCGAATCTCGATCTCCCCCAGATAAATCTGGGCGTCTTCCTCTTCCGGGCTCGCCTTTAGAATTTCATCATTCAACTTGCGGGCATCGTCGAGCCGGTTTTTGAGGATCAACAGCTGAATGTAATTCTTCTTGACCACCGGATCCTTGGGATGGTCCTGGTAGATCGCGGCATACTCCTCGGTCGCTTTGTCGAGCTGGTTGTTGGCCCAATAGAAATCGCCCAGCATGCGGTACCCGACGGAGTTGGTGGGGAAATCCTTCTTCGCCTGCCGCAAAAAGTCCTCGGCTTGAGTGAGCTTGTTCTCCGCCATATACAAGCTGGCAAGAGAGAGGCGGGGGTTGGGATCGGTAGGAGCGGCATCGATGGAGCGGCGAAACATCTGCTCCGCTTCGGGAAAGCGCCCGCGCGTCTGATAGTAGTTGCCGAGCGCCAGCAGGGAACTGGCAGACTTGGGATTGAGGTCGACCGCTTTTTTAAAGTTGGCCTCGGCTGCATCCCACTGCTGCGCGTGCATCTGCATCGACGCCAGGTTCAGATAAGGCTCGGAGCGGGAGGGGTCCAGTTTGATCGCTTTCTGCAGATCGTCGAGCGCAGCGGTGGTGTTTCCGATGGCGGAATGGTAGTTGGCGCTGGCTAGAAAAACGTCGGGATTGTTCGGTTGCTTTTGCGTGAGCAGGTCCAGATGCTCCTTGGCGGCGGCGTAATTTCCACCGAGGATCAGGAGGTTCGCCATGTCAAGATGCGCGGGGTAATGGTCGGGCTGGATCTGGATGGTGTTGGTTAGCTCTTGCAAGGCGGTCGGCCATTGCTCGAGCTTTAACGCGGCCAGGGCCAGTTTGTAGTGGGCGTCGGCGAACCGGGAATCGACCTGGATGGCATTTTCAAATTGAATCTCCGCCTCCCGGTACTGGCCCTTATCGAAATAGCGCTGTCCGCTTTCCAGGTACTTCTGCTTGCGGACGTTGGGATCCCGCGAACACCCGGTCAGCGCCGCCAGCAGGCAAACGGCCGCTACGGCATAGTGAAATCCCGAACAGCGAACTCCCAAAATTCTCGCTCTACGCATATCTCTGAACGCCTCACATCGCGCAAACTTGATCTGGTCGATACTCTATTGCACAAAGGTACCCGCTGGAAAGAACCGGGAAAAGTTACTGCCGTTCTGTTGCCGACGGGTAACTAAGTATCGCAAAATCCGACTCTTGCCAACCTGATTATCGCAAAGATTGGCCACTTGGCGGTATCCCGGAGGTCCTTCCGTAAGCATACGCCCGTGTGCAGGCGCTTTCGTAATCTGCCGCGCACGCATCAGACATGGCATAGTGCAATTGGCTATGTCCCACTTCCCCCAAACCAATGCCACCCAGCGTTCTCCACGAGTTCTGCTCAACGGTTCGATTGCGGCCGCAGTAACGGCCGAAGGCGGACAACTCGCGCGCGCAAAACTACAATCCATTTCTTCGAATGGCGGCTTACTGGAGTTGCCGCACGAGCTTTCCGCGGGCGATTTCGTCGAAATCTCTTTCCACACGCGAACGGGCGCGATTCGCGGCGTGGCGGAAATGTTGCCGCCGACGCGCAAATTTCAGAGCAAATCTCTGCAGCCGTTCCGTTTTATTGCTCTGGCTGATGACGACCATCGCAAACTGAGGATGGCTCTCGATTCCGCGCTGGACCGCAGCTTCTTGAGTCGCCCGGAACAGCATCAGGCGCCGCGCGGGTTCTGAAGAGTGAGGCCTTCGGTCTCAGGCAAAGCGGAATCAGCCGCGAGTAAAGCCGAGAGGCGCAAGCTCAGACCTCGAGCCTGAGACCTGTATTCCCCGCTATACTGATCGGGTCGGATGACGACCGAGATCATCACCCATTCTGCCGAGGAGACTATCGCTTTCGGGCGGAAATTGGCCGCGGAACTCACTGCTCCTTTGATCGTGCTGTTGCAGGGCGATCTAGGGGCGGGAAAGACCACTTTGGTCAAAGGCATCGCGGAGGGGTTCGAAGCGGCCCACGCCGACGACGTCACCAGCCCTACCTTCACGCTGATCCACGAGTACCACGGGCCCCGCGCCACCCTGTATCACATCGATCTGTATCGCATCGACACCGACCGGGAACTGGAAACGCTCGGGCTTAGCGACCTGTTCGCTCCCAATTGCATCTTACTGATAGAGTGGGGAGAGAAGTTCCCTCGCTTGCGACGCGATCGGAACGTTGAGGTTATCCTGGAGCGAATGGTAGACGAGCAAGCGCGGGATACAGGCCGCAGAATCCGCTGCAGTACGCCTTAGACTTGCGTGGCCTCTGAAGGCTGATTTGCCCGGGGTAGGCTGCCGACGTTGGCCCGGAGCGCATTTTAACCAACTTAACTTGGAGCAAGAATTAATTTGAAACTCAATCGTTTGCTACTGGCAGCCCCACTCTTTTTGTCCTTTTTTTGTGCCGCCAACTTCTGCGCGGCGCAAAATTCCTCACAGCCTCAGACGCCGGAAGCCAGTTCGCCCGCGCCGACGGCGCAACCGGCTCAAACCCAGAAGCAAAGCCAGGATCAAGATAAGAACGAGAAGGACAAGAATAACGGCAACAAGGAAGCCACGACCGAGGGTACGTCCAAAGATCGTCTCTTCTTTGCTCTTCCGAATTTCTTGACGGTGGATGCCAACGGCAGGATCATTCCCCTGACTACCGGGCAAAAATTCAAAGTGGTCGCCGAGGGCTCCTTCGATCCGGTGCAGATTGTCTGGTACGCCGCGCTCTCCGCCGTCAGCCAGGCCCAGGACAGCGAACCCGGTTTTGGACAGGGTTGGGCCGCCTATGGCAAGCGTTACGGTGCCTATGCCGCCGATGGCACTATCGAAAATTTCTTCGTGGGCGCCATTATGCCATCGCTGCTGCGCCAGGATCCGCGCTTCTTTCCGAAGCCCCAAGGCACATTTATGAACCGCACCGAGTACGCCGTCAGCCGGATTTTCGTGACTCGCGCCGACTCCGGGCGCTCGCAGTTCAACTATTCGGAAATTTTCGGCGCAGGACTGGCTTCATTCATTTCAACCTACGCTTACCATCCGCATCCCGGGTACCATCCCGAACCTGGAGTTAAGGTTCCCTATATCGCCAGTGATCGCACCTGGAAGAATGCGACCAGCGTGTGGGGATCGCAGGTCGGCTACGACACGATCACCTATGTCGTGAAGGAGTTCTGGCCAGACATCCGGCGAAAACTCGTGAAGAATCATTCGCATCAAGAATAGGAAAGTTCGATAAGTGCGAGGAAAGTTGCAACGCGTTTGCGCTGGGCTGCTACCTTGAACGCGTGACCGCCAATCGCGGGCAGCCCACAGGCGCGTTCCATTCGCGAACCATCGAGTAGAGCATCGCGACGGCAAACAAGGCAAAGACCAGAGTGCGAGACTGCATGGATCCATGGTCGCCCAAAGCCGCCGAACTGGCAACTGCTGGTTATAATCGCGAGCATGTCGCCGAGAAACGAAGCCAGCGTTATTCGACTGACGGAGCCATCTCTTGAAGTCGGCCTGATTTGCGCCGATCGCGACGGCAATCGCATTCGCATTGATCGCATTCGCATAGACGACAATGATGCGCGGACGATTTCCTACCATTTTCTGAACGATGAACTGCGCGTGCAAGAAGGCGTGCAGGAGCGCTCGCTGGAACAGTTTCTGGCCGAAGGCTGGTATATGGCGGCTGCCGGGAAATCGCTGTAGAGGGTCGCGCCGTGTTCCGAGTTGGCGTTTCAGAATCCCATGATGTTGTAGCCGCAATCCACGTAAATGGTTTCGCCGGTGATGCCGGAACTGGCATCGGATGCGAGGAAAACTCCGGTGCTGCCGACCTCGGCGACTTCCACATTGCGTTGCAGCGGAGCGCGCTCGGCGTGGCTTTTCAGCATGTCTCCCAGGCCCGAGATGCCGCGCGCGGCGAGCGTTTTGATCGGCCCCGCCGAAATTGCGTTGACGCGAATTTTTTTGCGTCCCAGATCCTGGGCCAGATAGCGTACCGTGCATTCGAGCGCCGCTTTGGCTACGCCCATGACGTTATAGTGGGGGACAACTTTTTCCGCACCGTAATAAGTCATGGTGATGACGCTGCCTCCGTCTTCCATGAGCGGCGCGGCGGCGCGGCAGACTGCGATCAGCGAATAGACGCTCACGTCGTGCGCCATGCGAAAACCCTCGCGCGTAGTGTTGACGAAGTCGCCCTTTAACTCTTCGGCCGGAGCGAACGCCACGCTGTGGACGAGCGCGTGCAGTTTGCCGTAGCGAGCCTTCAGCTTGTCGAAGAGCGCGCTGATTTCCTCATCTTTCGAAACGTCGCACATGAAGGCTTCCGCGCCCGGCAGCGAGAGGATCAGGTCTTTGGCTTCCATCTCCATGCGTTCATTCTGATAGGTGATGGCGAGTTGGACTCCCGCGGCGTGCAGTCCCTGGGCGATGGCCCATGCGATTGAACGCTTGTTCGCGACTCCGAAAACGACAGCGGTGCGGCCTTTTAAATCGTCAAACATGAATCAAGCTCCTTTGGAGAAAAGAAAGAATAACAGCTTCAGCCTACTCCGCCGCCACTGCCACAGCCTTCCCGACACCAATCGGCCAGCAGGCGCTGCCAAAGGCCACCGCATACACCGCCGCGATGATGCCGAAGCCCGCAGCCAGACTGATCTTCGATGCGACCGCGCCCACCGTAAGTCCCAACGCCACCTGCAAGAACGTGCCGAAGAAATAGAACGTGTTCTGCACGCGCCCCATAAACTGCGGAGGCACTTGCTCCATCAAGCTGGTATTCATGGCGACGCCACTGAGGCCGCGCGCCGATCCCATCAGCCCATAGAGCAGCACAGCCACCGCCAGCCATGGAGAAAACGGAGCCATTGCCATGGTCAGCGTCAGCAGCAGCATGGCAATCGCAATCGACCAGCGTGCGCCCACGCGCCCAATCAGGGCCGGAGCGTACAAGGCGCTCAAGAAAGCGCCCACACCCCAGCCGCCGTTCAACCATCCATAGCCCGTAGCGCCCGCGTGGAAGACGCGATCGCTTAGGGGAGCTGTGACTACCACTCCGGTCATCATCGCGCCCAGAAACAGAGCCCAACTCGTCCCGAGAAAAACCACGCTGCGATGCGAGCGCAGAAACGCGAGGCCTTCGCGCATCTCGCGGAGAAAGCGTGCCGCAGCGGTTTCCGCAGCTTCGAGGTCATGGCGAAGCTCGACTGCGCGTGGCACCACGTGCCGTCCCTGGCGCACCGCGAAGTAGCAGGCAAACGATACAACGTACGTGCTCACGTCGATCAGGAGGACTCCGCCGAGGCCGATGTGTTCATAGACGAATCCGACGAGCGCGCCGGCAATCAGCCAGCCGCCCTGCACGCCCGCGAGCAGAAACGTATTCGAGTGGACGAAGGCGCCTTCGGGCGTGAGTTCCTGAATCAGCGCCGTGATCGCGGGCCAGAACATCCAGAAGCCGGCCGCCACCAGCGTGTTCATCAGGTAAAGCTCCCACACCTGCACGCGGCCAAGAAATGCCAGCACGGTGACCGCGAGAATGATGACGGCGCGCAAGCCATCGAGCCACATGACGAGGCGGCGGCGATCTTCGCGGTCGATGATGACGCCGGTGAAGGGAAGCATCAGCATGGCGGGAATCGTCTGTAGCGCGGCGAACGTGCCCAACGCCATTTCGGAATGAGTGCGCTGCAGAATCGTCCAAGCGACGGCGGCGGAGTTCATTCCGCTGCCCAGCATGGAGATGACGTTCGCGGCAAAGACAAAGCGCAGCGAGCGTTTTTGCAGGATGGAGCGCATAGGTCGAATCTAACATGGGAGCCGCTGGCTGCTAGCTGCTAGCTTCTAGCTGGTGGCTCTTGGCTGACAGTTGTCAGTTTCGGGCGTCGGGTGTCGACAGTTTGTGGAAGTACTTTAAACGTTTGTCATCCCGAACGAAGTGAGGGATCTGCATCTTGCGGCGAACTGCAGATCCCTCACTTCGTTCGGGATGACAAATTATGAGGGGTGTTGCTTGTGCGCCGCGAAAGCAGGTACACAGGTCCTTCGCTTCGCTCAGGATGCCAGCTTAAAGAGACCAATCGGTTAGTGGCGCCAGATCCTCTGCGCTCGATGCCCGCCATCGCTGCCAGACGGGGCGACGGCCGTTTCCACGCTTGCGTTGTGCCCGGACACCGGAGCGGCTGACGCGACCGGCGCGGGCGAGACTGCTTCGCGCTTGACGCCGACCTCGTCTCCGCGGAAGTAACGGGCTTTGTCTTTATCTTTTTCTTTATCTCTCTCTTTGTCTTGCGCGGCTCGCATTTCTGGCATGGCGCTGTAGGGCTTCGAGTAATCGTTGTTGGCGTTCCAGAAAAGAAATCCGACGCCGCCTTTTTGTTTGGCGACTTCGATTTGAACTTCTACATATTGAGGCGAGTAAGTCTTGGTGCGCCAGGCGAAGGCTTGCAGCCAGGGGCGAATCACCACTCCACTATCTTTGGTGATGAGCTTGAAGCGGTCCATGGACTCGCCAATAAAATGCTCGGGGGCGTCGCCGGGGTGGGCGATGCCGTCCATGCCGAAGAAGTGGCTGGGATAGATCATGGGCGAGAGCACGTCGCAGTGCTTGGCCATGGCTACGATGTCTTGCCCCGTGTGGGCCAGATCGACGGGACGCTGCCAGGCCATGACTCCGAAGACGTCTAGGGAGAACAGGACTCCGGTGGGATGGAGTTGGGCGTAGGCGCGGGAAAGGAAATCGGCGATCACGTCGGAGCGCTGCAACTTTGCTGGATGATCCGCGTGATCGCTCTGGTAGGCGAATGCGGCATCTTTCTGGTCGCCTTCGGCCGGAAAGCGCACGTAGTCGAACTGCACTTCATCGACTCCCTGCTGGGCGACGAACTTGGCCAGAGCAATGTCGTAATCCTGCACCGTGGGATTCGAGGGGTCGGTCCAGACCAGCTTGCCGTTTTCGCGCCAGGGCTGGCCGGTGCGTTGCGATTTCACGGCTAGTTCGGGGTGGGTAGTGACGAGATGCTCGTCGCGGAAGATGGCGATGCGCGCAATGGCGTGCATGTTTTGCGAATGCAGGAAATGAATGAGCTTCGGCAGGTCGGAGATGTAATGGCGCTGTCCGGTGGCCAGGGGATGGTCGAAGGCGATATTGACGATGCCGTCGCTGTCTTTAATGTCAAAAACGACGGCGTTTCCGCCAACCTCGCGCCAGTGGCGGATAATGCGCTCACCATGCTCGCTGCCGGCCATGACTCCGGTTAAATAAATTGCGCGAACTTCGAAATCTCTTGCAACCGGCACCGATTTCTCTACAATAGGCGATTCGAGAATTCCGGGGATTACTACCTGCTCCCCGGATTTGAGGAAGACTCCCTGGCGATTTTGGTTGGCGTCGCGAATCGCTTCGGCCAGTTCGGCTGAAGTCAGGTATTTTGTGCGCCTCAGATACTTGCGCGCGACAGACTGAATGCTGTCTCCGCGTTGGGCAACGTAAAGGTCGGAGCCGGGGGGCACAACAATAGATGCAGGCGAGCTTGCGGCTTTTTTGGTGGTTTCGGCTTTTGCTTGCAGCAATTGCAAGGCGTGCGGGTTTTGGACGGCCGCTGCCGTCGGACAAAGTAGTCCAAAGCTGGATATAGCCAGTCGAACGAGGAGGGCGGTGAGGCTCGCCGTCTTCAGCCGGGAAATCAAGAGTCGGGACAAGGATTCTCTCCGGAAAGGAAGTCTGCTTCTACTTTGGCCCAGGGGTAACTGGCGCGCCAGTTACGTACGGGCAAGTAAGGCATGGCTTGAGGGACATGGTCGCGAGGTAGTTGAAACGTTGAGCTAAAAGTTCCCGCAGGTTGCAAAGTATTGCTCTTGGGGAAACTGTGCACATTCCAGAGGGCCTGCCGCGGGGCAGGGTCGCCGCATCTAAATTGATGAAAAATGAAGGACCACGGTGGGTTCGAAGGATGGCTAGCGGCTTGCACAAGGAGGGAGTGGGTGGCGAATGCAAAAGCCGCTCCGGTGAACAAGCATCTAAAAGGCGAGTGACAAAATTGAGCATTTTCGCAGACAACAAGAAGATCACGGAAGGGAAACAGGGGCCCGAAACGATGAGAACGAACCTAGCAACCGTGCTGGATCCGAACCGACGCAGCAACGACGCTCGAGATTTTGAAGCAGCCCTGCGCCGCAAGATTGTCGGCCAGGATCAGGCGATCGAGAAGGTCGCTGAAATTTACCAGATGTTTCTGGCCGGGTTGAACGCGCCGGGGCGTCCCGTTGGCAACCTGCTGTTCCTGGGGCCGACCGGCTCGGGCAAGACGCGGGTCGTTGAAGCCGTCGCCGAGTCGCTGTTTGGCGATGCCAAGGCCTGCATCAAGATCGATTGTGCCGAGTTCCAGCATTCGCATGAGATTGCCAAGTTGATCGGCTCGCCTCCGGGATACCTTGGACACCGGGAGACGCATCCCCTGCTGACGCAGGAAGCGCTGAACCAGTGGCATACCGACAAGCTGAAGCTTTCGATTTTGCTGTTCGACGAAATCGAAAAGGCTTCCGACTCGCTCTGGCAGTTGCTGCTGGGAATCCTGGACAAGGCGACGCTGACGTTGGGCGACAACCGCCGTGTGGATCTTTCGAATTGCATCATCATCATGACCTCCAACCTCGGGGCAGCCGAGATGAACGGTCTGGTGGATGGCGGGTTGGGTTTTGCACCCAAAGCGGTGCAAGTGGATAACTCGCTCGACGACAAAATTACGCGCTCGGCCGTGGACGCGGCGCGGCGTAAGTTTGCTCCCGAATTCATGAACCGCATCGACAAGGTCGTCGTGTTCAAGACGCTGCGTTCCGAGCACCTGAAGCAGATTCTTGAAATCGAACTGGGAATGGTGCAGCAACGGGTTCTGATGGCCGCGGGAGCGCATCAGTTTGTCTTTACCTGCACGTCGGAGGTCAAGAGCTTCCTGCTCGCCGAAGGCACCGACCCGAAGTATGGAGCGCGGCACCTGAAGCGGGCGATTGAACGGCATCTGGTGTTTCCATTGGCGAACCTGGTCGCAACAGGACAGGTGAGGCTGGGAGATTTCATTCGCGTCGATATGCTCGGCGAAAGCAAGCTGACTTTCGTGAAAGAAGCGGAAGGCGCAATGGTTCCAGTGCTGTTGGAGCGTTACGGAGCGGCGGCGGCTGTGCCGGCAGTAGCGGCGGCCCGAGCAGCGCGTCCGGTGATCCAACGCAAGGAATTTGGCGTGCAATCGCAAAACGAGAATAAGTAAGGCAAGTTGCTTTTAGACAAGTTGCTGGTAGGTGGGGCACCGTGTGGACGGTGCCCTTGTTTTTTTCCCCGAGCCGGGCATCGTCGAGTCTGCATCCAATGGTCAACCCGTAAGGAGACTTGACGAATGAAACCCGCTCGCGCATTATCGGCCACTTTTTGCTTTGGATTGCTGACCGTAGGGATGTTGATTGCGCCGGCGAAGATGACGGCGGCCAGCACGACTTCACCGATCGTGGGCACATGGGAAGGCAAGCTGGACCCGGGCGCCCAGCCGAAGAAGAGAGTTGTGGTTCATGTTTCCGTGGGACAGGATGGAATTATCAGCGGAACGATCGACTATCCCGATCAGGACACGTCGGGCATCGCGATTACGGCGATCACTTACAAAGAGCGAATCCTGCACTTCGAAAGCAGTTCGAGCCTCGTCTCTTTTGACGGCGCCATGAACGAAGAGCGGTCCGAGATCTCCGGCACTTGGACACAGACTGGAACCAAGCTGAATCTGGTCTTGAAGAGAACACAGTAGGCGCGGACGAAACTACATTTCTTGCGCTGGCGGCCTTACCAGATCCACTCACGGACATGCCGGCCACTGGGTCTGGGTCGAATAAGGGCTCTGCGCTACGCAATGCTTCGGGTGAGGAGGGATGAGCGGCGGTGGCAGCTTGGTCTCGACCGGAGTGAGCAACTTTTCGGCGGCTTCGTCCCAGATGTCGCCAGCCAGCGTCACCGGGTCGCACCCGCCGCCATTCCAGAACCCGGATTGGCTTCCGTTCGGGAGTAATTCGGTGGCGATGTTGCCGGAGATGGTAGCCGGTCCACACGGAATGCCGTTGTATTGGCTCCAGATGTAGAGGGCCGTATTCCCTCCGCCTTGCACAGGGTTCCGATTGATGATGCGGTTGTGGTCGACGAGTGGATTGGTGCCGCTGGCGATGCCGATCCCACATTGTCCCGCATCCACGACACGATTCCGCGTGATCTGGACGTCGTTTGCGCCGTCGTCGGCGATCAACCCGCACCCGGAGGGACTCTGACCACCTGTCACGTAGTTGCCCTCGGCGATGAAATCGGAACCCATTCCGAAGTTAATCGAATCCTCCTGATCGTCGGGATACAAATACAAATTTGTGTTGCTGCTGCTCAGCGTGTAATTGTTCTTTACCGTGATGTTGCTGCAATGCCAACCCTCAAAATTCGAGCCTCGCGGGAAGGGGCCGCGAGGGTTGAGCAGGAAATTTCCAATCAGCGTCACGGCTTTAACTGCTTGTATCACTTCCACGTTCGATTCGCCGTACGCGATCACATTGCCCTGAATCGTGATCGTCGATGCATTCTGCACCGCGATGCCGTCATTGTGATCGCAACAACCAGGACTCAGGGTTTCCGGGTGGATGTAGCTGTCGAAGATCTGTATGTTGGCACTTCCGTTAATGTTCACTCCGTCGCCACCGCATGGCCCAATCTCCGAATCCTCGATCGTAATGTCGGTGGAGTCCAGGATTTGAATGCAATCTCCAGTGTCGGTTGAGATCTTGAGATTCTTATAAACCTGGTGATTCTGATTTTGGATGACCAATGTCCCTGTAGCGGGATTTGCCGGTATTCCGCTTTCAGCCGCCGCGACTAAGTGAAGAGTTAGTGTTCCGAAGGCAAATGAGCAAACCATCCTTCGAACCAAGCGCGCCCCAAAGCACTGCAGTGACATGTTCTCCTCCAAAGTCCGCTCAGGGAGGAATATCATACGCAGCAATCCTTCGGGAAACTCGAAAGAGCACCTCTCGATGCCCTCGGATCCAACGATCAAGCGTTCAACCGTTCAACCGTTAGAACTTAACCATGATGTCGATATCGATCAGACTCTCTTCTTTTCGCAAATCGGGGAACCATACGCTGCTGCCCTGTGCTGCGCAGATCGCGTTCGCACCGGTTGGTCCCGCGAGAGTCTCCGACATCGACGAGTTCCCATCGTTGCATGCGTAGAACTGGGGATATCCGTTGTTGGTATAAGGCACTCCACCCGAGCCCGGTGGCGTCACGCCGCCTTTGCCCGACCAATACGGTACATTGGCATGGCGATAGTCGTACTCCCAGCGGAACGTCAGCCATTGCCTTGGCATGTAGTCATACGTGATCGACGTATCCCAGGCTTTGAACGTATCCCCAGGGTTGCCGGTAAAGTACGGCGCGTTGATGGCCGCGGACGAGGCCGTTTCGCCGTTGATCGGCGGCAACAGCACCAGGTAGCGCCCAGGATTGTTGATCATGCCGCCGCCGATCGTTAGTCCGTGCGTATCTTTTTTGAACCAGTTGCGATCGTAAAGCATAAAGCCGACAAAGCTCTGCTTGGGGTCGATTCCGCCCTGCGGAAAATTGGCGCTGGCTGGCGCCAGCAGATCTTTCCTGTCCCCGTGACAGCTCACGCCTGCGAGAGTGGCGGTGCTGGGTCCGAATTCGCAACCCAAATCGCCGGTGAATGAGAATGCCATTTTGTCGAGGAACTGTCCCGGCTTGTCGTAATACTTGATTTCGATGCTGTCGTCGGTGTGGATGCGGCCGCGATTCTGTATGTAGAGGTCGTCATGGCCGACGCCGTAGTTGTTGGAGACGATGTTGATCCATGGCCGCGGCGTCCACTTGATCTGTCCGCCCAGCCCCTTTCTCGAATTGGAGGAGCCATAGGATTGCCAGCCATTTATGATCCAGGGTTCAATCTTCAAGTGCGGCGTCGGGAAGACCTGGATGCGGATGCCCTCGAAAAACCATGGCGTGTTCGAAGAAACGTACGAGGGTTGGTAGGCCCAGTTATCGAAGTTGTAATAACTGAACAGTCCGATGTACGACATAAAGATTCCAGCGTCGATATTGATGCCGTTCAATTTGTCGAGGTGATAACCGCCGTAGGCTTCGGCCAGGTAACGGTCGGCGTCGGCGATATTCCACTGGCCTTTGGAGTAGCTGGGGTCATTGCGGATCGTTGCCGTGGAATACATGCCGAACTGAGTCATGAAGCGGGCGCGAACGTTGTCGTAGTGGAAGTCGCCGCCGAGTCCGAGTTGTTCCAGCTGAATTTCATTGGAGCGAAACAGTTCGCTCGAGCCGCCCATGGAATCGTCGATCGGCTTGTTGAAGTCATATGTGTATGTCACGTCGGCGCGAATCTCAGGAGTGAAAAATTTGGAGTCGAAGGCCGTGTCTTTATTGCGTGGATTGCCGTTTAGCCAGGTCCAGTCCCAGTCGGAAAAGGGCGCGATCTTCTCCGGCTTTGCAGGTGTGGCTGCGGCATCGGTCGTCAATTGTGCCGAGGCCTGAGCCGGCGATTCGACCGCAATTGCCACTGGCGGCCGCGCGACGTTTGCTGGAATCATCGGGGTCAGCGATGCGTTTGTGGTTCCACTGGGAGTTTGAGTTGCAACTCGATTTTCGATCGTCGCACGGCTTTTCAGTTCCGCTTCGAGCTGTTCGATCCGCGCTTTCATTGCCTCTAGTTCTTTTGCTATATCGACGGAGACTTGGTCGGGCGCCGCCGTGGTTTTTGCGGGAACATCAGGAGCGGGCGATGGATCATGCAGGGCTGCCACTCTTGTCCAGCCGTTCGGTGCGGACTGGTCCTGCGCGTAACAGCGCTCGGCATCGCCGGTGGCGAGTGTTAGAACGAGCAGTGTCGAGACAGCTATGAAAGTAACAACATTGCGCGATGGATCGGTCAAGAGTTTCAAGTCGAGTCCTTTGTGTTCTTCGGAGATATGTGACCCCCTTATCACATTCGAAAACACATAAAGATCGAGTAAATAATTTATAAAGACGATATAAGAGGGGATTCAGGAGCGGCGGGTCTGGTCAAGAAGGCAAAGGACTTGCGCCATCACAGGTGCGAAGGCGGCTTGCATGGTTGACGACATCGAGTCGCCTTCGGCGAAAGATTCGCCCCCGACCGCTATGCAGTAGCTTTCGGGAGTCCGGTCGTACAACTCCGCCGTTAAAGCGAGTAAAGAGGTGGGGGTAAGGAAATGCGAGAAGCCCGGCGTTTCCATTCGGTCTCCCGCTTCACTTCCGCTGACTTTCGTGCAGCGCAGTTCTCCCGGCGCAAGATCGCGTGCGGCATCAATGAAGATGATTAAAGGATAGTGGCTCGCCGTTTCCGCGAGTTCAGGCGTGAGTTGCTGCCGGGCCAGCACTTCGACGTCGTCGCTCCGAAGGCTGCTTGCGAGTTGTTGCGCCACATGCCAGCCAAAGCCATCGTCGGAGCGGAGAGGGTTGCCGTATCCGATGATGAGGGCGCGCTCGGGACGGAATTCCAAAGTTCAGCCTCAGCGCCTAAACGGCGCATTCACAGCGCGGTCGGGACGGCGCAGCTAGGGGTTGCTTTACTCGGAGGGCCGGATACCGAGCCCTCGCTCGCTCTTCCTGTATCCCGTCTCCCGAAACCGCGAAACTCCGCTGCCCTATCGAGATCATGGCGCTATAGGCTTGTCCAGGCTGCCGAGTATGCTGCGAACCTGCTCGATCACGGTTGACGAGAAACCGAGACAGGGCTGGCTGTTGAACAGAATCGAAAAGTCGATATCCGCGTTCAAAGACTCCGCCCACGTCGATGCCCCGGGTATGCAGCCATCCCGCGCGTAGTCATAGACTCGGCCATCGGGCAGAGCGAGACACCAGACACACCAGGTGTGGATGAAATCCGATACGCTATTCGCATTCGTAACCATGTCGCTGGGACCCTTCGTCAGTTCCCAAATGATGTCGCCACCTTCGAAATTGAATGGTTCCAGCGGTGCATCTGGCGAGATGTCGAAGACCGATGGCCCTGTGTAGGGATCGTCCGCGGCGATCTCATTCGGACTCACCTTCGTGTGCAATGTAGGCGACAGCGACCAGTTCGTCATCTTGAGGGGTTTCAGCAATTCTTCGGTCACATAACTGAAGTATTCCTGATTCGACGCTTTCTCTAACACCATCTGCAACAGGAAATATCCGACATTCGAGTAGAGATAATCCTGGCCGGGGTTGCTAAGCAGAGGCACTCCGTAGAGATATTCCGCGAACTGCTGCTCCGTCAGCGGCTCGCTCCCTAACTCAACCTCGATGTCGCGCATCTCGAACAAAGGGTCGCCATCTCCCTCTCCGGGCATCCCTGAAGTGTGCGCCACCAGTTCCGACACAGTGATGTCGTTGATGCGAGGGTCCGGAGTTTGAGAAGGCAGCAGGGGCGCCGTAATTCCCAGGTATGGAAATACCAGCTCATTGCCCGTAAGGTGGCCCACGCTCACCTGCTGGCTATAGTAGGCGGTCTCCAGCATTTTGCTGATGCTTGCCAGCCGAAAAACGTTTTTCGTCAAGACCGGCGGATAGCCTTGACCCGCCAGCGTATAGGCGTGAGAGAGGATAAGCTTGCCATCTTTGCGAACCGCTAGCTGAGCGGCTGGGATTGTGTTGTCGGCCATCCACGACGTAATCGCTGTGTCGAGCTGGCAAGACATTGATTTTGGATTGCACGGTTTGGCGACTGGGTGGTCCGTGTTGTCCATGATGGTGAAATCAGCCGCCTGCGCCGACACCGCAGCTAGGGCTATACATGCACCGAACACGATCGCTATCGAAAAAGATCTCACTGTGGCCTCCTCGTTCGGGAGAACCTTACCTATCTCAAATTTTCGCAGAAGGGGTTAACCCGGGATTCCTTTTCAACTGCCAAAACGCAGGAATTATACGCCAGTTTCCCACCCTAACGTTATGCTTTTCGCTGAAAGTCGTGCCCTTCGCAAAATCTCCAGAGATCGGAGTTTTTCCACAGCCTTGGAAGCCGTGCCTCTTCAAAACAATGTCCAAATCCACCACTCAAGGGCGGCGTACTTCGTCCAACAGTTCGCCCTGCGGTCCGAGGAGTTGGACCTGCAGCGCCATTTCTCCGGCGGCATGGGTCGAGCAACTCAGGCACGGATCATAAGCTCGGATCACGGCCTCGACCCGGTTCAGCATGCCCGGAGTCAGGTGCTCGGCCACTACAAAATGTTTCGCCACTTGCAGGATGCTGCGATTCATGGCGAGGTTGTTATGGCCGGTGGCGATGACCAGATTCGCCCATTGAATGAGTCCCTGCTCATTGATCTTGTAATGATGGAACAACGTGCCGCGGGGAGCCTCGCACGCGCCCACGCCTTCCAGGCAATTTGGCTTGGCAAACGATCTTACGTGCGTGGAGAGGATGTCAGGATCGGTGAGCAACTGTTCCAGGCGTTCCACGCAATACATTGCTTCGATCAGGCGCGCGAAATGATTGTGGAACGAACTCAGAACCGCGGTGCGCTGCAATTCGTGAAATTCCGCCAGTTCCTGGTCGGCTCGCGGCGTGCCGCAGCGCTTGGCCACATTCATGCGCGCGAGGGGCCCGACGCGGTAGATGCCATCGCGGTATCCCTTGGGCTTGTAATAGGTGGATTTGAGATAGCTCCAGGGCTCGACCTTTTCTCCGATGTATTCGGGATAGCGAGCCGGGTCGAGTGCGGCGGCAACCACGTCTCCCGAAGCATCGACGATGGTCACGTTGCCGTCGTAGAAGGTCAGACCGCCATCGGCCTTCACGATGGCCATGAACAGCGACGGGAAGTTGCCGAAAGTCGTGATCTCTTCGCGGAACGATTCGCGAATGCTTTTGTACCAGTCGAGCGTGTGTTCGACAATCTTGAGCGCTTCGGGAACGCCCGCCAGAATAGCGTCACGATTCGCCAGCGTCAGGGGTTCGCTCACGCCGCCCGGCACGATCCATGCGGGATGAATGCGCTTGCCGCCCAGGCGCTCGATGATCTGTTGCCCGAACTGCCGCAGGCGAATTCCATTGCGCGCAATCTCAGGATTTTTCTCAGCAACGCCAAACAGGTGCTGCTTGGCGGGGTCACCGTCCATGCCGAGCACCAGGTCGGGCGAAGAAAGGTGAAAGAAACTGAGCGCGTGCGACTGCAACACTTGCGCCAGCCCGAAGATTCGGCGCAGTTTATCCGCCGTGGGAGGAATGCGTACGGCCAGTAGTTGATCGCAGGCCTTGGCCGAGGCGATCAGATGGCTGACCGGACAGATGCCGCAAATACGCGCCATGAGCGACGGCATCTCGTAAAACGGGCGCCCCTCGCAGAACTTCTCAAATCCGCGAAACTGCGTGACGTGAAAACGGGCATCCTCAACCCGGCCCTGGTCGTCGAGGTGAAGCGTGATTTTGGAATGGCCCTCGATGCGGGTTACGGGGTCGATCAGGATGGTCTTGTTATCCGAGATCTCAGTCGATTTGCCGTGCAAAACGCTTACGTCCGCCACAGTTTATGCTCCGAATCTTGTCCTAGTGCTGACTTCAGGAGTGCGCCCTTCGAGCAATTCGCTGAGCACATAAAAAATAGTATCGGCCGAGGGAGGACATCCGGGGACGAATACGTCCACCGGCACCACTTCGTGGATGGGGCACACGCGCTCCAGCAACTTCGGCACCACTTCCGTTGGTACGCCCGAACCGATGCTCACGTTCTCGCAATACGCGCGATCCGTCACAGCTTTGACGCCGAACGAATTGCGCATGCCGGGAACATTCGCGGTGACCGCACAATCGCCGAGCGAGACCAGGATCTTAGTTCGCTCGCGCACCAGTTTGATCTTGTGCAGGTCTTCCTCGCTGCTCACCGATCCCTCGACCAGGGTAATGTCGACGTTCTCAGGAAACAGCTTGGCATCGACCAGCGGGCTATAGACCAAGTCGGCCTTTTGGGCGACGACGAGCAGGCGCTCATCAATGTCAAGGAATGACATGTGGCATCCCGAACAACCGTCGAGCCAGACTGTCGCCAAACGCGGCTTACTCACTCGCGCTCCTCCCCTCGCATCAAAGTTAGATAGGGGAGAAACTGCCGGCGCTTCAGCATTTCCGCCACCGATTTCCCTTTTTCAAACAATGCGCCGGTCGGGCAAACATGCACGCACTTGCCGCAACTGGTGCAGGATTGCGACGACCCCCACGGCTCGTTGAGATCAGTGATGACCAGGGCGTCAATGCCTCTTCCCATCACATCCCAGGTGTGCGCCCCTTCGATCTCATCGCACACGCGCACGCACCGCGTGCACAGAATGCACCGGTTAGGATCGACGACAAAGCGATCGTGCGATGCATCCACTTGTACCTTGGGATAGCGATAAGGGAAGTGGACGTGATCGATGTTCAGCTTCTGCGCCAGGAACTGCAATTCGCAATGTCCGTTCGAAACGCAGACCGAACAGATATGGTTGCGTTCGGTGAGCAATAACTCCACAATCGACCGGCGATATTTCTGCAGGCGCTCGGAGTGGGTGGTAACCTCCATGCCTTCCTGCACCTGAGTCACGCACGCCGCCAGAAGTTTGGGCGTACCCTTGACTTCCACCAGACACAAGCGGCACGCCCCGATCGTGGATAACCCTTTCAACTCGCACAAAGTCGGAATGAAAATTCCGTTCTCGCGGGCAACATCGAGGATCGTTTCATCCGGTCGCGCGCTCACGTCACGGTCGTCGATTTTAAGCGTCTTGACAGTGCTGACGGGGCTCATCGTGACACCACCTCATGACTCTCGTTCTCTTGATCGGCTTCCCGATGACCGCCGCACACCCCCGCCGGGCACTCGTGATTTTCGATGTGCGCCTTATATTCCTCGGCGAAATAGCGCAGGGTGCTCAGCACCGGGTTCGGAGCGGATTGGCCCAAACCGCACAGGCTCGTGCTCCTCATCAGGTCGGAGAGTTCCTCAATCAGGGCGATGTCTCCCGCACCCGCTTCAAAGCGCGTAATGCGCTTGAGCAATTCGTTCATCTGGTAGGTGCCAACGCGGCAGGGAATACATTTGCCGCACGATTCGCTCATGCAGAAGTCCATGAAATACTTGGCCACGTCGACCATGCACGAGGAGTCGTCCATCACGATCATGCCCCCGGAACCCATGATCGACCCAACCTTGGCCAGAGATTCGTAGTCGACCGGCATATCGAGGAATTCCGCCGGAATGCAGCCGCCCGAGGGGCCGCCCGTCTGCGCCGCTTTGTACTTTCGGCCGTCTGGGATGCCGCCGCCGATCTCAAAAATCACCTCGCGCAAGCTAATGCCCATCGGCACTTCCACCAGACCGGTGTTCTCGACGCGTCCAACCAGAGCGAACACCTTGGTGCCTTTACTCTTTTCCGTGCCAATCTTTGCGTACCACTCTCCGCCGTTGCGGATGATGGGCGGAACATTGGCAAAGGTCTCGACATTGTTAATGACGGTCGGCTCACCGAACAGCCCTTCTTGCGCGGGATAGGGCGGCCGGGGCCGGGGTTGGCCGCGTTTGCCTTCGATTGACGCAATTAGTGCTGTTTCTTCTCCGCAAACAAATGCCCCCGCGCCTAAGCGAAGGTCAACTCCGAAACTGAAGCGGGTTCCGCAGATGTTGTGGCCGAGCAGGCCCAATCGCTCCGCCTGCTTGATTGCCAACCGCAAACGCTTGATGGCGAGCGGATATTCCGCCCTCACATAAATGAAGCCTTCGGAAGCGCCGACTGCATAGGCCGCGATCAACATGCCTTCCAGCACGCGATGCGGATCGCTCTCGAGCACGCTCCGGTCCATAAACGCGCCCGGATCGCCTTCGTCGCCGTTGCAAATGACGAACTTCACTTTTTGCGGGGTGGATTTCGCAACCGTGCTCCACTTCAATCCCGTGGGATACCCGGCGCCACCACGCCCCCGCAGCCCGCTCTTGACGACTTCTTCGATGACTTGCGCCGGAGTCATCTCGGTCAGGGCGCGCATCATGGCGGTATAGCCGTTCGCCGCAATGTAATCCTCGATCCGTTCAGGATCGACGACGCCCGCGTTCTCGCGCACGATCCTCACCTGGCGCTGGAAGAACGGAACGTCCGTCCGGCACACCAGCCTGCCCACGGCATCGCCTTCCAGGCTGGCCACGATCTCAGGAACGTCCTCGACGCTGGCTTGCTTGTACAGCACCCCGCCGCCGTTCGAAAAATTACCCGTCGCAGCGCTTCCTGTCGACACCAGAGGCCCTTTTGCGCACAGTCCCAGGCAGCCGACGCCTTTGCTCTTGCAGGAGTGCTCCAGGCCCTTTTTCTTGATCTCCTGGTCGATTGCGTCCTTCACTCCCTGGCTTCCGGCTGACATGCAGCCGGTAGAAACGCAAACGGTGATCGAGTGCGAGAATTTCTTCTGCTCTTCGCGCTCGGTTTCCGCAATTTGCTCCAGTTCTTCAGGTGTCATGCGGACGTCCATTTCACTACGTGATCACGCAGATTCTGCGTGGATACCTTACCCGCAACTTCGCTATCGTAAACCACGACCGGGGCCAGTCCGCACGATCCCAGGCAGCGCGCGGTCAGCAGCGATATGTTGCCGTCGGCCGTCGTCTCCCCGGGCGCAATTCCGTAGTCTTTCGCCATCGCCGTAAGCAACTGCGGTGCTCCCTTGATGTAGCACGCCGTGCCGGTGCAGACGACACAGGTGTGTTTTCCGGCCGGCTTGAGCGTGAAGTAATTGTAAAAAGTCGCCACTCCATAAGCCCGGCTCATCGGGACGTGCAGGGACGCGGCCACGTAGCGCAATGCCCCCTCATCCAGGTAGCCGAACGATTCCTGCACCGTATGTAAGGTTTCGATCAGGGAGCGAGACTGGCGGCCAAGGCGGCGCATGGTCGCATCGACAATGCGCCACCGCTTGTCTTGGGTATCGGGCGGAACGGGCTTGTTGTAGTCGATGCCGGCCGCGGTAGGCATTTCATGTCTCCAGAAATCTATTTCCGTGTTGAGATTCTGTTGATTTTTGCATCAACTGGTCAGATTATTTCACAAACCAGTACGCTTATGTGACCTGAATCACCTTCGATAGTTCGTTTCGATGAAAGATGGAGAGCGCATTGGCGAAGCAGGCGGAGAATACGCCGATAGCTTCGACCAGAAGCGGAGAAAGCTCGCGCGGAGCGCAGGCCTTAAGCTGAACTGATCCCGAGGCCATCTGGCGTAGAAGATTGAAAACGAGACGTTCTGAGCCGCGCCTGCCTTATTCGCTTGTGAAGTAATCCACGGTGACCGGATTCTCGAACAATGAATAGTCGCGCGTCACGACGGTGATGCCGCTGTCGGTGACAAAATAGCGCTCGCGGTCGGCGTCGATATCGTACCCGATCGTCGTGCCCTCCGGGACGTGCACGTCGCGGTCGATGATCGCCTTGCGGATGCGGCAACTGCGCCCCACGTTGACGTGCGAAAAGAGAATGCTGTTCTCGATCTCCGCGTAGGAATTCACGCGCACGTCCGGGGAGAGCACGCAGTTCTGCACCGAGCCTCCGGAAATGATGCAGCCGGAGGAAACCAGCGAATCGAGCGCGCGCCCCATGCGCTCGCTGTCGGAGAACACGAATTTCGCCGGCGGATACTGCCGCTGATGCGTGCGGATCGGCCAGGCCTCATCGTAAAGATTGAAGACTGGCGACACCGAAACCAGGTCCAGGTTGGCCTCATAGTAGGCTTCGAGCGTGCCTACGTCGCGCCAGTAGAGAGCCTCTTTCTTGTTTTCGTCGACAAAGTTAAACGCGTAAACGCGGTAGTCGCCGAGCATCCTGGGCAGAATATTCTTGCCGAAATCGTGGCTGGAGTCAGGATCCTCGGCATCCTTCAGCAGCACGGGAATCAGTACGTCGGTATTAAAGATGTAGATGCCCATCGAGGCCGAAATCTTGGTCGGGTCGTAAGGCGACCGCAGATCGGTATGCTTCGGCTTTTCGAGGAAGCCCGTGATGCGATGGTCTCGATCGATGTCCACGACGCCGAAATGGCGGCATTCGGCGGGATCGGTGGTGAGGGTCGCAACCGTGACATCGGCGGCAGCGTCCTTGTGCTGCTGCAGCATGCGCCCGTAATTCATCTTGTAGATGTGGTCGCCCGACAGGATCAAAACGTACTTCGGCTGCTCCGAGCCGATGGAATAAATGTTCTGATATACCGCGTCGGCGGTTCCCATGTACCAGTTCTCGCTGACGCGCTTCATCGGCGGAAGGATCTCGATAAACTCGCCGATCTCGCGACCAAAAATGTTCCAGCCCTCGCGGATCTGCCGGTTGAGCGAAAGAGCCTTGTATTGCGTCAGGATGTAAACCCGGCGTAATCCCGAGTTGACGCAATTCGACAGCGTGATGTCGATAATGCGGTAAATGCCGCCGAAGGTCACGGCGGGTTTGGCGCGGTCGCGGGTGAGCGGATAGAGGCGTTCTCCCGCGCCCCCGGCGAGCAGGATTCCGAGCGTATCTTTCATGGGCGCACCGTCACTGGCAAACTTTAAAGACGAAAGCGTAAGACGCGGAGGCTACTCCGGTCAACGCGCCATACTAGCATATGACCCTGCACAGACGGGCAGGACAAGAGAAACGGCGGCTTGCCGGAACATGCCGCCGTTTCGTTCCCGGTTACTGACTTTTTCGGGGTGGACGCGCGCTACGGATTTACGACTTGCTTTACGCGAGAGGCCTGGTTCTGCAACGAGGGAGCGTAGTTCAGGTCGCCTCCGTAGTACGCGCCGACCGTGTGGCTGCCCGCCTTCAGAGTGGAGGTGGTGAACTGCGCGATTCCCTTGACTAAGGTCCCTGTCCCCAAAACTTTGTTGCCCATCAGGAACTGCACGGACTCACCGTCGGGAGGCGGGCCGACAAGCGAGTTGACCGAGGCTATGAAGGTGACTGCCTGTCCAACCACCGATGGATTCGGCGTCGAAGTGATGGTCGGGCTCATCCTGGGGCTGATCACATAAATACCCTTCGATGTGACAACCGCAGCCACGCCGAAATCGTTAATTGCCCCGGAATAAAGCGCAAACCTGGGAGAAAACGGCTTACCCTTGGGATTCGTCTTTACTCCCGTGGGCGACCATAAAGCGATTCCATCCGAATTGCCCACAATCCATCCAGCATGGTTGATGCCCCAGGCAGTGCTGGGTCCGCATCCGCTGGAAAGATCGTTCATGCCTGACGCTTGAGTCCAGAGGAAACCGTGGTCAGCGTAGCAGGGAACCTCCGAAGAGCCCACGACCGCGCCCTGATCATTGATGCCATTGCCCCAGGATTGGCCGCCGCCAAGGGAACCCAAATCCAGCAGTCCATCGGCCTGGCTCCAGAGAAAAGCGTGGTTCGCTCCTCCCGGCACCGGATAATAAAAACCTGTGACTTGCGACGCAGCGTTGATGGCAACCGGCCGAGTGTCTGGATACTGCGGCAGCAAGGGTTGCAGGCCCTGCGATGCGCTCCAGATAAAAGCTTCGAAGTTCGGTGGTATATCGCTAAAGCCGACGACTACGCCTGAGTTGTTAATCGCATTCGCCGCACTGAACACCGCCCCTGGAACACTGATGATTTGCGTGCCGACGCCGGCCTGCCACAAGAAAGGTTGAAGCTGGCCGTCCGTGGTGGTTGCACCGACGATCTGTCCGGAGTCGTTAATGGCTCCCGCAGAGCTGCTATCTCCGATGGTGACGATCTGCGCTCCCGCTGTACGGCTCCAGAGCGATACCTGGGTTTCGCCAGAATCGGGGTCAACAATAACCGTACCCGCGACCTGTCCGCTGTTGTTGATGGAGACGGTGGAGTCGGCGGGTGCGCCGGGTATGACGGTCAGGTTAAACAGAGACTGAGAAAATGCTGCGGCAGAGAGCGCGAAAACGGCGATCGCGGAGAGAACGATTCCCTTCGCCCAATCGAGACATGCATGTGGAAGTCTTAAGGCCATGGCAGTCCTCCTGAGAGGGGGAGTTGAACCGGGGGGAAGGGACCAACGGAAGTATACGCCGAACAAAGGGCTTTACGCACGCAGCGTTTCAATACAAGGAAGGCCGCCCATTCTCTGGGCGGCCTCTTTTACTGACTGAGAGCCAGGCGCTTTTAGCAGTGCACGATCTTATCGCTCTTCATGCCTTTCGTCGCATTCCGCGAATCCACCACCAGTTTTGCCTCGCTGACGATTTTTTTGTAATCGTAATCGGTGTGGTCGGTGACGATCAGCACGCAGTCATACTGGCCGAGATTGTCGAGCGACGAACACTTCATCTGCAAGTCGTACTTGCGGCCACGTCCGACGAAGGGGAAGTAAGGGTCGTTGTAGCTGACCACCGCTCCCTCTTTTTGTAGCAGTTCGATGATCGTCAGAGCGGGAGACTCGCGCAGGTCGTCGATGTCTTTCTTGTAGGCCACGCCCAGCACGAGAACCTTCGAACCATTGATCGCCTTCTTCTGGCGGTTCAACGCGGAGATCGTCGAGGCGATCACGTTGTAAGGCATCGCCACGTTGATCTCTCCGGCCAGTTCGATAAAGCGGGTGTGGAAATCGAACTCCTTCGCCTTCCAGGAAAGGTAAAAGGGATCGACGGGAATGCAGTGTCCGCCAAGACCCGGTCCTGGATAAAAAGGATGGAAGCCGAACGGCTTGGTCGCTGCCGCGTCGATGATCTCCCAGATATTGAGATCCATGCGCAGGCACAGCATTTTCAGTTCGTTAACCAGCGCGATGTTGACGCAACGATAGATGTTCTCCAGCAGTTTGGTCATTTCCGCGGCCGCCGGCGATGACACCGGAACCGTGCGGCGGAAGATGGAACCGTAAAGCGCGGCCGCAATTTCGCTCGCTTGCGGATCGAGCCCGCCAATCACTTTCGGAATATCGTGGCGAGCCACCTGCGTGTTGCCTGGATCCTCGCGCTCAGGCGAGAACGCCACCCAGAATTCATTGTCGGCGGCAGCGCCCCGGCGCGATGCGCTGAGCCCCGCCTTATTTTCCTTCTCGAGAATCGGGATCAGGACCTCTTCGGTCGTGCCCGGATAGGTGGTGCTCTCGAGAATCACAATCTGCCCGGCGCGCAGATGCGGGGCGACCGCATGGGCCGTGTTGGTGATGTAACTGAGGTCGGGTTCGTGATACTCGTTCAGCGGCGTCGGGACGCAGATGATGATGGCATCCATCGCAGTGATCTGCTCGTAGTTCGCCGTGGCTTTGAAGCCATTTGCTTTGGCCGCCGCGATTTCCTCGGGCGTGATGCGGAAAATGTAAGTGCCGCCGCTGTCCAAAGTATCGATCTTTCGCTGATCGATATCGAAACCGGTGACGGGAAACTTCTGCTCGCTATAGAGCAGGGCGAGGGGCAATCCGACGTAGCCCAGGCCAATGATTCCAACGCGAGCTTGGCGGGTACCGATGCGGCCTTTGAGGTCGGCAAAGAGTGAAGAAGCTGTGAGTTGAGTAGTCATAATAGGTCGAAAATAATTCTAACATTGCGAGTCGCGGCTCCGTTGCAAAAACCGCTGCAATTCAGCGTTTGGAAGCAGATTTTTACGATTTTCTGGCACGGTTGGGAACCGATTGATTACTTTAGTAATCGGGAATGGCGTCTAACTCTGCCGGGGCGCTAGTTTCCTGCCTATAAAGGCGGCCCGTTCGCGGTTCACTCCGCTTCGCCCAGCGCCTCCGCTGTCCAACCCGTTCTAGTAACATGCCACAATGAATCGGAAATGAATCAGGAAAAGAGATAGAAATCGAGATGCGTTTCCGTTTAGGAATTCTGTTCGTTCTAATTCTCCTCGCCCTCGTCGCCGCCAGCCAAGCGGCGCGCTTTCTGGTCGTCAATGATCCGGAAAAGTCCGATGCCATCGTCGTTCTTGCCGGGGAAACGACGGTCCGTCCCGACCACGCCATCGACCTCCTGCGTCAAGGCATGGCGGATCACGTATTTCTCGATGCCGAGACCCGCAACCGCATCTACGACACGCAATTGATCACGATCGCGCAGAATTTTGCCAGTCGCCTTCCCGAAGCCAGCCGCGTCTCGGTGTGTCCGATCTTCGGCTTCTCCACCTTTGCGGAGTCCGACGACGTCAACCGCTGCCTGCAGTCCATCGGAGCCCACTCGGTGCTCATTGTGACCTCCGACTATCACACTCGCCGCGCTCTCATGATCTTTCGCCATCGCCTGCCGCAATACCACTTCAGCGCCGCCGGAGCTGCCAATCCCGCCCAATTCGGCGCTGCCTGGTGGACCAACCGCGAATGGGCCAAAGCAACCTTTGATGAGTGGTCCAAGACGATTTGGTGGCAACTGGTGGATCGATGGCGATAAGTAGCTCTCAGCTGTCGGCTCCCAGCGTTCAGTGAGCCCAAGCCCTAAACCGGCCCATCGGCCCGGAGCTGGTCGACCGGTGGCGATAGCCAGTATGATTGCCGCCATAATTCCGTCGTTCACTGTGCGATACTTTTGAAAGTGATCCCGATCCAGGAGGCTTCATGTCCCAAGTCACAATTACAGTTCGCCCCAACGGTCCTCTGCGCGTGGACGACCCCAACGGTCTGGTCGATTTGCAGGACGCCGATGGCAACAAGTACGACCTCACTGGCAAGCCCGCTTTCTCACTCTGTCGATGCGGCGCTTCCGCCAACCGGCCTTTCTGCGATGGCAGCCACAAGACGCTCGTTCCGCCGCCCGCTCCGCCTGTGCAGATCGGCTAGCGGCAGGGAGTGCTAGCACTTCTGGTCCATATTCAGCATGCCATTACTGCTAAAATCTGCTCAGTGAAAATGTTTCGTCTTCGTTATTGCGGAGCAGGGATCGTCTTGGCGGCATTCCTCGCTGGGTCCAGTCAAGCGCAAACTGGCGCGCCCCGCTCGCCCTCCGGTGACAAGAAAACCGCTCGCGTTGAGCACGTGATCGTTCATGCCGCCGACAACGGAGACTCCGGCCTGACCATCGAAATCCAGACTTCGGGAGCGTCCGTCGCTCCCGATACGCAGGCCATCACCGGCCCTGACCGTATCGTCGTCGATTTTCCTGGAGCGCTGCCCGCCGCCGAATTGCGCGCGCTCAAGGTGAATCAAGGCGCTTTGAAGGGAATCCGCACAGGACTGTTTTTCAATGACCCTCCCATTACCCGGGTCGTGTTCGATCTCGCCAAGCCGCAGTCCTATAAGATTTCCATGCTTCCCAATGCGATCGTCGTCAAGCTTGGCCCCATGAACGCCGGCGCTCCCGCAGTTGCCCCATCGGCGCCGTCCGTTGCCAAGGCCGAGAAACCGGCTCCCATCGTAAAGAACGCGATGCTCGCCACGCCAGTTGCTGCGCCAGGCGGAATGGTTCCCCGATCCACGCCATCGGTTGCCAAGGCCGCACCCCCGGCAGCCATAAAGAATGCGTCGATGCCCGCCGCGCCCGTTGCCGCGAGCACAGGGGTCGCCAAAGTTTCGCCCGCGGTTGTCTCAGCTCCTTCGCAGCCGCTGCTGGCGCCCGTGGAGAATGATGCGCCTCCTCCTCCGCCCGCGCCGGTCGTCTCCGTGACCTATGCCAATGGGTTGTTAAGCATTCATACTGACAAAGCCACGCTCGCCGAAGTGCTCTTCGAGGTGCAGCGCAAAACGCAGGCTGATATCGCGATTCCCGCTGGTGCCGAGCAAGAGGGAGTGGTGGCCGATCTCGGTCCGGCGTCCGCCCGCGATGTGCTTACCGCTTTATTGAACGGATCCCAATACAACTTCGTTTTTGTCGGCAGCGAAGAAAAGCTGGAACAAGTCATCCTCACCCGCCGCGACCCCAACGACTTCTAGGGAACTCCGCCTAGGTTGACGAACGAGCGCCCTGCAAGGGCGGGGCTTCTTCGAACCCCACGAAGACCGGTTCCGGTTCGAGTTGAATTCCCCATGCTTGGAGAACGCCCTGTTGAATCGCATCCTTCAGCGCGATGATGTCGCTAGCGGTAGCGGTTCCAAGGTTGACGAGCGCGAGCGCGTGCCGGCGCGAGATGGCGGCCGCCCCCAGAACATGGCCTTTCGAAAAACCTGAGTGTTCCACGAGCCACGCCGCCGAAATTTTGTGCTGGGAATCGAGGGCCGGGTAACTGGGAAGATCGAGGTTTCGGACCGCTGCGAGTGCGGCCAGGTCTTTGAACTGCACCTCGCTGAGGACGGGATTCTTGAAGAAAGATCCAGCGCTGCGGCTGTCGTCGTTGTGCAGATTCCCGTCGCCGTCCGCGGGATCGAGCAACATGCCTTTTGTCCGCCGAATCTCGCGCACGGCTTGGCGCACTTCCGCGAGCGAGGGAGACTTTGCGCCGGCAAAGTGCCTCTGCAAATCGGCGTATTGCAAGGACGGAGTTCCGCCTCGCTTTAAGCGGTAGTTGACCCGCAAAATGATGTAGCGTCCGCGCTCGGTGGTGTTGAAGATGCTGGAGCGGTAGCGAAAGCGGCAAGCCGGATTCGGCAATACCACAATGCGGTTGTCCCTCAAATCGTGGACCCGCACCGATTCGATGGCAGCGGAGACCTCCTGGCCATAGGCGCCGACATTCTGCACGGGCGTGGCGCCCACGCTGCCCGGAATCCCGCTCAGGCATTCGACACCGCTGCAATTCTGCACCACGGACTGGGCCACGAAGTCATCCCAGTTGACGCCGGCGCCAACGCTGAAGAGCACGGCGTTGCCGGGAGCGTCTTGCGTTTTCGGGGTCGCGATGCCGCCGATGGCAATCTTCAACACCAATCCGGGCCAGCCGGAATCGGCAACCACCAGGTTGCTGCCGCCGCCGAGTATGAACAACGGCAGGTTGCGGGTGATCGCGAACTGTACCGCTTCGCTGAGTTCGTCTTCCCGTTTCAGTTCGGCAAAGTAGCGAGCCGCTCCGCCGACCTGCAGGGTGGTGAGCCGGGCCAGCGGAATGTTTTCGTGAATCGTCATGGATGTGGGATGGATAGCCAGCAGTTGTAAAAATCCGCGGTTCCGATTTTGAAATACCAATTACAATTTACCAATTACCCATCGTGGGGTGTGAAAAGTCGAAAAAGAGGAGAGTCCATGTATCCCGAAATTATGGTGGTTCCGATGCGTGAAGAACTGACTCGCTTGGGAATTGAAGAACTTCGCACGGCGGCTGACGTGGACCGTGTGCTTTCAGGTTATCAGGGGGCGACGATGGTCATCGTGAACTCCATCTGCGGATGCGCCGCTGGACGCATGCGTCCCGCGGTTCGCCTGGCCCTGCAGCATCCAGTCATACCCAATAACGTGGTTACCGTATTCGCCGGACAAGACACGGAAGCGACGGAGCGCGCCCGCTCTTATTTCACCGGCTACCCGCCATCGTCGCCGTCGATCGCGATTTTGCGGGACGGCAAACTTGTGTACATGATGCAAAGGCGACAGATCGAGAGCCGCGAGGCGGCGGCAATCGCCGCCGATCTTAAGGCCGCTTTCGATCTTCACTGCGCCGCTGCGACGACAACCTAAACTGCCTTCCCGGTTTGGGGTACCGTTTTGGACCTCCATTTCCGGCTTCCATCACAAATCCAGAGTAAGCGTCATCACAGCGCGGATTTGCGCGATGACGCATGATAGTTGGAAATCGGGCAGCAACTCGGAGCGCTGCCGGTCGCAGGTTTCCGGTTCGCGTGAAAAGTGCTGGGTCCGAATCCACGTCCGTTAAGAAGAGGCAGAGTGAGCAAGGTGGCCATGGAACTGAATCTGACCGCGAATGGGAGCGTCGATTCCGCCGATTCGCTCAGTGCGGCTCAAAGAGAAGCCCTGCAGCGCGGAGTCGCCAAGATCGTTGAAATGGGAGCTGAACTAGGACTGAGTCCCGAGCGGATGATTGCCTTGTTACAAGGCGGCCTGAGCGTTCCCGATCTCTTGGAATACCTGGGCTCGGGTTCTCGAGACGCAGCAGAAACCCAAATTCCAGATTTGCAAGACTGACGTTGCAAAAAACAGGGTAAAACGCGGGCCCCTAACAGCGGCGCTTAACCTCAAGCTCGATGGAACTCGAGAGCTCGATTTCCCCATCCGGCTTTTGCAACGTTTGCCCACCAGCTTGCGATTGAGTAATCTCTATCGATGCCATCTCGACAGGAAACGACCATCCGCGGAAGGTTATCTGTATTGCCGTTCGGTGAGGTTTCGAACGGGCCACTCTTTCTGCAAGAGACGCTGCGCGCGCTACTTTGTCTTGCTGTAATCGGTGTGGTGTTCGGCTCTTTTCCAGCAGGGTTTGCCCAGGAGACGCCCCCGCCCCCGCCGCAGACGCAGCCGAGCCCATCGCCAGCCGCGATACCTCCTCCTGGACAAGCGCCCAGCACGGCGGTGCCACCGAAGGCAGTCGCCTTGTACAATCTGCTCGAAAACAAGTCCATCGTTTTTCCTGACATCGCGTACAGCACGGAGCGGCTTTCGGCAGGGCAAAAATTTCAGCTATTCGTCGACAACAGCGTTTCCGTGGACTCGTTTGCGTGGGCGATGCTGGGTTCAGCGGTCGGCCAGGCGGATAACTCGCCCACCGGTTTTGCACAAGGCTGGGGTGGATATGGCAAGCGATTCGGGTCGGATATGGCGCGTCAGGCGTCCACCGAGTTCTTCGGAACTTTCATACTTGCCTCCGCGAGGCATGAGGATCCGCGCTTCTATGCGGAGATCAATCCGCCGTTCTTTCATGCCGTGAAATACTCGGTGCAGCGGGTTTTTCTTGCGCGCAGCGATGACGGCCGCGATGTGGTTTCCTGGTCAAGGCTGGGCGGACCGCTTCTAGCGGAGGGGCTGGCGAATCTCTATTGGCCGGAACGCAACCGCACCGTCGGAGATACCTTGTTCCGCTATGGGCTGGACCTGGCGAGCCGGGCGGGAGGAAACATGCTGCGCGAGTACTGGCCGGTGTTGTTGCAGAAAATCAGCCACTCGCCCCGTCCCGGGAGGAACTGACGGTTCGGAAAAAGCCGGCTTTGGTATTTCCGCGCTCGCATCTAAGCTAAAGAAAAGCGATGGAAGGATTACCGACGGAGGAACGCCGGCAGGAGTGTGGAATGGCAGGCCGGTTCTTCGACCGAGTGGTTCGATGCGAAATGAATTATTCTCTAGCAGGCGGCTAGGAAACATGAAAGAGGAGATGGAGATTGAAGAATCGGATACCGTTGTTGCTTCTTATTTGCGGCCTGGTGGCATCCGCCGCGGCACAATCAAGTTTCGATCGCTTTACGATTAACGTCGGCGTCGGGCCCGGTATTGGCCGTGGCTATGTCGGGCAGTTTGTCGGGAACTCATTTCAGGGAACGGTGGGCGGCGGATACAACTTCAACCGCCTCTTTTCGGTCGACGCCGAATATATGTATTACGACTTGAGCCTGCGGCCGAGCGTGAGCCAGAGCCAGGGCTTGGCCGACGCCAGCGGACATCTGCAGTCCGTGAGCCTGGATGGCATTGTCAACGTGCCGCGCCATATTGGGAAGTGGGGCGCCTACGGAATTTTCGGGGTCGGCTTTGACGATCGCAGCGTCTCGGTAGCGCACAGCTACCCGTTGCAAAACGGCACCGTGTGTCCCGCTCCTTACTCGGTGTGGTGGGGCATTACTTGCGTCGACTACAACCCGCAAAGCCCACCGACGGTGTATGGTCCGCAAACCCTCAGTTCGTTTTCGAGGGTGGCCGGCAGTTTCAACTATGGCGGCGGAGTCACTTATCAGTTGCAGGCCTGGCATCACGCCAAAATCTACCTGGAATATCGCAATCACAAGGCTTATCAAAGCGACGGTAAGACCATCGTTTGGCCCATCACGCTGGGGCTGCGCTGGTAGCCTTTTGAGAGTATTTCTCGCCGGGCGCGCCGGTGGAATCCGAGCTAATCTCCGCGAATGTATTTGTCGATGTTGTTGAAGGCGTCTTTTGCGCTCTTTTTGGCGGCGGACTGACTGGGTCCCAATTCCTGGTCAATGGCAAAGATCTTGGACTGCAGGTCGGCCATAATTCGTTGTCGCTCCTCAGAGTGGGCCGTGGCGTCGCGGGCAATCTGAGCGTAAATCTTTTGCGCTTTTTGCTGGTCCTGCAGGATCTGAGCGTAGACGTTTTTAGCCTCGTTTCGCATTTGCGCGATCTGGACGATTTGCAGTTTGCCGGTCAATACTTCGCGCGCCCGCAGGGCCAGGGACTCGGCAACGTCCTTCCAGGCCAGGTCGCGAGGGCGCCATCGAGTTACCGGTTTCGCTCCGGCTGGAATTGCTTGCAGATCGGCCAGCGGAGTCTCTTTCCAACTGCACTCCCGCACGATAATCGGAACCAAAACGGTGTGATCCTGCTTCTCGCGCTCGAAGGCGCGGCCCATTTCTTTTTCATAGCAGTAGTCGGACGCCAGAAAGTCCGGGCTCACCAGGAAAACGATGATGTCGGCGCGGTTCAGGTTCTCGTCAATGTTCTCGGCCCAATTGTCGCCCGCCGAATTCCTGCCGTCGTGCCAGAGTTGGAGCACTTTCTTACGGACCCAGGGACTGAGTGACTTTTCGAACTCCACCCTGAGCGCCTCATCTTTCTTGGCATGAGAGTAGGAGCAGAAGATTTCCGCACAGATTTCGAGTTGGGGTGCGTCCGGCACGGCTGGAAAGTATAGCATCCGCTTAGATGGGTCTGGATGCAACGATGACGGGCATGGGTTCGTGGGTGGGCAAGATTTTTGCGGGCGGGGGCGCCCGCGCCACATATCAGCAGGTGAGTTGCTCGCGAGTCAGTTTCAGGCCGGTGAGGTTGCCGAGGATGGTGACGGCGATCTGCTCGGTGCGGAAAAATTCCTCGGCGCTTTGCTGCAAGTCTTCCACGGTGACGGCTTCGATGCGTTCGATCAGTTCGTCGAGGCTGTAGAAGCGGTCGTAGTACATATCCTGGCGGGCGAGGTTCGACATGCGCGCCGTCGAGGATTCGAGCGAGAGCATGAGGCTGCCTTTGAGCTGGTCTTTCGAGCGGCGCAATTCTTCTTCCGGAACGGGCGTGGTTTTCAGGTTGCGGAATTCTTCGATCACGCACTCGACGACTTTGACGGCTGATTCGCGCGAAGTGCCGGCGTACACGCACATGGAGCCGGTGTCGCGATACGGGTTGAGGTCGCTGTAGATGGAGTAGGCGAGACCCTGGCGCTCGCGAATATTCTGGAAGAGGCGCGAACTCATGCCGCCTCCAAGCAGCGTATTCAGAATGTAGGACGCATAACGGCGCTCGTGGGCCATGGGATGCGACGGCACGCCGATGCAGATCTGCACTTGTTCGAGCGATTTCTTGTTGCGCAGGTTGATCCGGGAAAAAGTTTTCGGCGGAGGAGAATGTAAACCATTCTTCGCCGGTTTGACGTGCTCGAAGTGCTTTGTGACGAGATCGACAAAATGTTCATGGTCCAGATTGCCGGCGGCGCTCACGATCAGATTGCCGGGGGCGAAGTGGTGTCCATAGAAGCGGGAGACCACGGGGCGTTCAAATTTCTTGACGGTTTCGCGCGTGCCGAGGATGGGCAGGCCGAGGGCATGATCCTTCCAGAAACTCTGCGTGAAGATCTCGTGGACGAGGTAGTCGGGGTTATCCTGATCCATTTTGATTTCTTCGAGAATCACACCGCGTTCCTTGGCGATATCGCCGGCATCGAACACGGGATGAAGCACGAGATCGGTGAGGACGTCCATGGCGACTGGCAGATGCTCATCGAGGACTTTAATGTTGAAGCAGATGCATTCCTTCGCCGTGAAGGCATCCATGTTGCCGCCGATCGAATCGACCTGGCGAGCGATGGCTTCAGCGGAGCGGGTTTCCGTTCCTTTGAATACCATGTGCTCGATGAAGTGCGAGATGCCGTTGAATTCGGAATCTTCATCGCGCGAGCCGGATTTAAGCCAGATGCCGATGGCGACAGAGCGAATGTGCGGCATCTGCTCGGTGATGACGGTGAGGCCGTTCGGCAGAACCTGACGACGAATGCTGCGAGTTTCTTTTACCATTAGTTTCTTATTTGTTCCCCGCCCGTGAAGGGCATCCGATTTCGAAGAGTAACCCCGGCAACGCTGAAGCGATGCCCCGACATGAATCAGAACCGTTCATGGTATTGTCCCACAATACGGGTTTAGACGAGGATGATGGAACCTCATCCTTTAGTTTCTACGAGTTAGATGCCTTGTGCCACGCTGGGCTTCCGGTATTAGACTCTAAAGACGGACGCCAATGCCCGGCCGCTCCAGAGACCACGTGTATGCGAAAGCAGCTTTCCAATTCGCTGTTAGGGCTCAACTTGCAGGAGCTCAAGGACATTGCCGTGAGCACGGGGCAGCCATCCTACCGGGGCCAACAGCTATTTGATGCAATTTATCGGCAAAAGATTGAGCGTCTGGATCAGGTCCTGACTTTGCCGGCGGAGTATCGCGCTGGTCTGGCGGAAGCGGGCTGGGACATAGGGCTTCCGGCGATCGGACGCAAGTTTGTTTCGAGCGACGGGACGGTCCGGTACCTGATGGCGCTTGGGGACGGAGAGACCGTCGAGACGGTCTGGATGCCGGAGGGCGATGGCGGCGAGGCCGGCGACGGAAGCGAAGCTGGGGATGAGATTCAGCCGGAAAGTTTGGTGGCGGGACTTCGCGCTGCCGGAAATGGCCAAGCCGCGGCACCACCTGAGAATTTCCGCCGGGCCACGATTTGCGTGTCCAGCCAGGTCGGATGCGCCGTGAATTGCAAGTTCTGTTTCACGGCCTTGCTGGGCGTGAAGCGGAACCTCGAGGCGGGAGAAATCGTAGGGCAGATTGCGGCGGTTCTTCGCGACCAGGCTGTCGAGCCGCCGCGCCAGCGCGTGAACATCGTGTTCATGGGCATGGGCGAGCCTTTTTTGAATTACGACAACTTCATGAAGTCGGTGCGGCTGCTGGTGGAGGGAGTGGGAATTCCGGAATCGCGCATGACGGTGTCGACGGCGGGAATCGTGCCGCGGATTTACGATTTCGGGAGAGAGCCCGTGCGTCCCAAGCTGGCGATTTCGCTGAACGCATCGAACGATGCGCTGCGCAGCGAAGTGATGCCGTTGAACCGGAAGTGGAACCTGGCGGAGCTGATGAAGGCGGCGCGGGAGTTTCCGCTGCGCACGCGGGAGAAGATGACATTCGAATATGTGCTCATGGCGGGCGTAACGGACGCTCCCGAACACGCGCGCGAAGTGGTGGAGTTGACACAGGGAATGCGCGTGCGGATCAATCTTATTGCGATGAATCCGGGAACGGAGTTACCGTACCGGACGCCGGAGCAGGAGCGGGTACTGGCCTTTCAGCAAATCTTGAGAGATGCGGGAATCCCGGCATTTGTGCGGCGTCCGCGGGGGCGGGATATTTTCGCTGCCTGCGGGCAGTTGAAGCGCACGGTGACGCTTCCAGGTTAACTCTTCCATGAAGCGGGCACTTTCTTAGATTTCAAACTGTCAAGATGTTACGAATTGCCGCGGGCGGCGGCCCGGCCCGGTGCGGACATCGAAGTGAAGCTCGGAGCTCCTGCCGCAAGGCGCAGCTCCACGCGAAATACGGGGTTTCCCGGAGTCGTGGCCCGCAGCAGGCGGCCGCCGTGTTCTTCAACAATTCTGCAACAGGCGCCGAGCGAGAGCGTCGAGGGCTTGGTTGGGCCTTCGGTGCCAAACTCCGAGAGCATTGAGGGTGTCGCCGATGCGTCGTGAGACGAGAAATCGACCAGCACGGAGTTGTCCCGGCGTTGCGTGCTGATAAACACCCGGGAGTTCGTTTCCGAATTGAGGCGGGTGCCGACCTGTCCGGCAAGGTGCATACAGACATGCAGGATCTGGTTGGAATCGACGAGCACCAGCGGAAGTGCGGGGGTGAGTTCGAGGTGGATGGAACTGGCCTGCGCGTTCAGTTGCGGCGCCAGCAGCCGGGCAGCGGTTTGCAACACGGAATTGATGTCGACGGCGGCCAGTTGCGCCGGCGCCTGGCGGGAGAAGGTCAATAGACTCGCAACCAGCGTGGTGGTACGCCGGACCTGTTCGGCCACGTCCTCGGCCTGCAGCTTTTCCTCGGGCGGCAGGTCGGAGGCGCTCAGCAGTTCGGAGTATCCCAGCATGGCGGTCAGCGGATTATTAATTTCGTGGGCCGCTCCGCCTACGAGTTGGCCGAGCGAAGCCAGCTTTTCCGATTGGATCAGCTTATCCTGCAAACCCTGGAGGTCCTGAAAGGAGTGGCGGGATTTCTCCAGAAACAACGACAGCTCCTCGCGGAGCAGGCGCTGGCGCCAGAAGACGACCACACCCATCGCGATCATTGCGATCAGGCTTACGGTGATGCGGAACGCCTTGACCGGGTTTGGAAGCCGGGCGTCCAATTCCGCGTGCATGGCCGCCCAGACCAGGCTGAACAGCGCGAGCATACTGAGGCGGCTGATCCATACGCCGCGCACCGGTTCGGGTGGCTTGAAACTGGATAGATCCAGGCGAAGAGCGAGCAGGGCAGCGGCTGCCATCCAGGCGATGGAAACCGAGAGCGGGATGTCGTAGAGGCTGCCGCTGTAATAGAGATGGCGGCTGATGGCCCAATTGGCGACGTAGGAACTTGAAGCGTAGAGCGCGCTGGCGCCGAACAGTTGTGCGTAAAACGCTCGCCAGCCGCCACGAGCCGTCCGGGCGACAATGGCGAGTGCGGCCAGCAATGCGAGTTTTTCGGTCAAGTAGGCAAAATTGAAATTCGTGGCGTAGGCGGTTGCGTTCACCTGAACGGTTTGCCACGGGATGACCGCGTACACATAGATGAAGACCCACCAGGCGATCAGAAGCGCAAAGTCGAGCATGCGAACGCGTTCATCGCGCTCGTCTTCCCGCAGATGGGGAAGCAGGGCGAGCGCCGCGATCATTGGCACCAAGTGGAGGAACAGGACGATATCGCCGAGGAACGGCTCGGGCACTTCCAGACGCTCGACCAGTTCGATATAGTTCCACAAGCCCTGATAGGCGAGCCAAGAGACCATACCTGTGCTCATGAACGCCCAGAACAGGCGGACCTGCAGACTGGCGCCGCGTGAGCGCGAAAGATTGACGAGGAAAGCGAGCGTGGCGACCAACAGCAGACCGGCTTGGATCAGGTCGCTGGCGGCGGTGAGGGATTCTCCCCTGGGCAGCAAAAGACATGCCGCGGCCTGGGCGAGAACGAGCGCGATCAACAGCGCGAGCCAGAGTTTGGGGCGGGTCGCCAAAGGGGAAAACTCCTCGTCATTGTAAAGGTTGGGAGCAGGTGGAAGTGGTTACCAGAGTAACCACGCGTGTTGGGGCAGGGTCAAAACCTTGTAGAAACAGGGATCCGGGCAGAAGCGCGTGGAGTTTGTCGAAGATTACCTTTAGAATTGGCTCTCAATTTAGAATCAGTTGCGTTAACGGCGAAAAGTTTTCGTGTCCTGGATCATCCCTCAATACCGCGATCTATGGCGCTTCCGGGCTCCGCTCAGTGCCGGCGAAATCCGCCGCACCGAGCGCTGGCTGGCCACCGCGCGGGTCGCGCTGACGATTGCGGCGGTGTTTTCGCTGTGGATGGAGCCGACGCGCGGCATCTTCTATTCGCGCTGGCTGTATTGGCTGCTTTACGGATATCTCGTGAATTCGGTCGTGGTGATGGTGCTGGTGCGCTTTCGCCCGCAGTCGACGACGGCTTTTCGCTTGGTGGTGCACGCGGCCGACGTGGTCTGGCCGGTCTTGATCTCGGAATTCGCGCCCGGGCAGCGGGGTCCATTCTTCCTGTTCTTCGTGTTTGTCATGGCGGCGGCAGCCTACCGCTGGGGGCTGTGGGAGACCGTCAGCACGGCCGGCGCAGCGGTCGCGTTGTTGTGGACGGGCGCGTTGCTGGAACGCGCTGGACTGGCGGATGCGGCGGATCGCTGGCTGCGCCACATCGGTCTTCCGCCGTTCGGCGTCGGCGCTCGGCAACTGGATCCGCAGCAGCTATTCATGTTTTCGGTGTATCTGATTGTGCTCGGATTTCTGCTGGGCTATATGGCGGAGAACCAGAAGAAAGTGCGGGCCGAGCGCGCGGTCATTACCAGGGTTCTGAGTTCGACGCGGGTGGAAGCGGGACTGACCGGAACGATGCAGCAAATTCTGGGCGAAATGCTGAGCATCTTCGGCGCGTGCCGGGTGCTCAGCGCTTCGCAGGAAGCGCACAGTTACCGTGTGTTTCTCGCCGAAGTGAATCGTGGGGCCCCCGGCGAAGCCCTGCGCTGGCGCGAGGCCATGCCAGACAGCGAAAAAGTGTATCTGCTCGATTCGGGCGCCGACGCGATTTACGCTGCCCGCAGCGGCGGCGGCTTTCATGCCGTGCTGCTCGGGCCTGACGGCAGCCGGTTGCGCGAGGAGAGCACCGCGTTTCTGGATGCGCTGGCGGCGGTACAGAGCTTTGATGCGCTGCTCTCGGTGACGCTGGCGTTTGGAAAAGAGTGGTCGGGCCGTGTCTTTGTGTTCGATCCGGAGCGGATGGGAAATCCCGAAGAAGAGCTGCGCTTTCTCCAGGAATTCGCGCAGCAGGTGGCTCCGGCAATCTACAACGTCTACCTGGTGCGGCGGCTGCGGGAGCGCGCCGGAGCCCTGGAGCGGGCCCGGTTTGCGCGCGAACTGCACGATGGCGCGATTCAATCGTTGATCGCGGTGGAAATGCAACTGGATGTGCTGCGGCGCCAGTCGGGAACGCAGGCGCCGGTGGTGAATGCCGAACTGGGGCGGATCCAGAAACTGCTGCGCGAAGAAGTTCTGAAGTTGCGCGAACTGATGCAGGCCATGAAGTCGTTCGAGGTGGACGCGGACCGTCTGCTCGGTTTTATTTCCGACACCGTCGAGCGCTTCCGCCGCGAGACGGGCATCGCGGCGGAATTCCGCAGTGAAATCGAGCGCGTGGATCTGGCGCAGAAGGGCTGCCGTGAACTGGCGCGCATTGTGCAGGAAAGCCTGGTCAACGTGCGCAAGCACAGTGGCGCGCACCATGTGCTGGTGCGGCTGGCGCAGCGTTCGGGTAACTTGCAGCTGACGGTCGAGGACGATGGAAAGGGGTTTCCGTTTTCGGGCCGGCTTTCTCATGCCGAACTGGAAACCAGCGGCAAGGGACCTGCGATCATCGGGGAAAGAGTACGATTGCTGGCGGGCGAACTCGCGATAGAATCGACACCGGGACTTGGGTCACGACTGGAAGTCAAGATACCTCCGGCGAGAAAGCCCGATCCTCAGTGAGACCGGCAGCGGACAAGCCAATTTTGATCGATTCACCCGATCGATTCACGATGGATCAGTCAGGTGCGGATAACTCGATGATAGACAGGCCAATCTTAGATAGGACAACCATGGAAAAACGCGTTCATCCCATACGAATTGTGATTGCCGACGATCATCCCATTTTCCGGGACGGGTTGCGGCGGCTGCTGGAGTCCGAAGGCGACATGAAGGTGGTGGGCGAAGCCTGCGACGGACTGGAAGCGGTAAAACTGGCGACCGATATCAAGCCCGATGTTCTGCTGCTCGATCTCGCGATGCCCCACCACACCGGACTGGAAGCGCTGCGCGACCTGAACACGCGCGGGGCGGGCGGGGTGCGCATCATTCTGCTGACGGCGGCGGCGGAAAAGAAGCAGGTAGTGGAAGCGCTGCAACTGGGAGCGCGCGGCGTGGTGCTGAAAGATTCCGCAACGCAACTCTTGCTGAAAGCGATCCACGCGGTGATGACGGGCGAGTACTGGGTGGGGCGAGACAGCGTTTCCAACCTGGTGCAGTACCTGCGCAACCTGATGCAGAGCACGAACGAAGAAACCAAGCAAAAGAAATTCGGCCTGACGCCGCGCGAACTGGAAATTGTCTCGGCGGTGGTGGCCGGCTACGCCAATAAGGAAATCGCCGAGTACTTCAAGATCAGCGAAGACACGGTCAAACACCATCTCAGCAACATCTTCGACAAGCTCGGGGTTTCGACGCGCCTGGAACTGGCGCTGTTCGCCGTGAATCAGGGGCTGCCGCTGAAGACGATTGTGTAAACGAGGCGGACTGGCTTTTGATCCGTGGCGAGCCTTTCGGCCCAAAGTGTGAGGAAGGCTGCCAGTGCGTTCCGTCAGGCGTCAGCGCGGCATGTGCCGCGCTTGTACCCCCCACCCCCGGGATCTGGCTAAGATATTTAAGAATCAGTAACTTACGTGCAAAATATTCAAATATAAGGAGTTAGCAGGTTCCACCACTCGTGGGTTCGGGGGAGCGTTCTCAATTTTTAAATTATTAGACCTTTTATAATCATAGATTTACGAGAAAATTCCCGCAAGATCTTTGATTTCAAAGAACTTATTCGTAAAATATTGGTAAATAAAGACTTATTTCTGTATTCCGCAGTTGAGCGTGCCGTTCAGATGTTGGTACCGCGCTGGCGCACGCATACTTCTCGGCAAAATATTCAAAACAAAGGATATAACTGTAAAATATTCTTAAATAAGGACTTTCTTCCGGGAGTCGATGGCCACGCGGGAGCTGCAGCGAGCTCGAAGGGTCCGTTTACTGTTGGCTTGAACCGTTTTGTCTCTCTGACTCTATTTTACCAGTTTGATGAGGTGGCTTGGACAAAATCCGCGCATTTATATTCCCTCCCTGCTCATCTACTTGCGGGGAAAAGCGAGGAAAGGCCCCCTTGACAGGCTTCTTAGTAACTGTGTCCCAATCCGGCTACGCGACCATCCCTATATGGCACTAAAGTGCCATTGTGGGTCACTGCTGTGCTATGGGGCGAGGCTGCAATTCAAGATACCTTAACAGTTATACGACGGCGATTTAGAGCCCGCGTAGTGTGGCAACCAGGGCGTGTCGTCGATTTGGGGGCAGACTGTGATCAACCGATTCCGTCAACTTTGGGCTGAACAGAGCGGACAAGATGTCGCCGAGTATGCGGTGATGTTGGCCGTAATTCTGGTCATCGTCATTGGCACGGTTCGCTTGATCGGCAGTAATGCCAACAACGTTTTCTCGCAAGTCGGAAGCCAGTTAGGCAATTAGCCCTCGCGGTCGTTTTCCAACAATCCTCCCAGGATTGGTCCGCCTGTTTCCTTCCAAAATCCCGCATCGCATAGAGAACCGCTCGGTTAGCTTTGGGTCTGAGACCGTTGATTCGTCCGGCTATTTGCGGAAGGCGAGCGAAGACGAGCGTGTCAGCCGTTTCAAGACAAAGCGCCCGGGCTAAAAGACGTCCTTATTATTGTCCCGAGGGAGTTGCGGCCGCAGCCGTTTTTTCTGGGGCGGCAGTTCCGAGCCTCGTCAGGAACGGGAAGAACGGCGTGACTTCGAAGGGCATCTTCTCGGCGGCGGTGGTGATGGCGACGGGCTTGGTCTTGATCAACTCGAGCTGGTTGTTCCAGGGATCGACTTTGACACGTCCACCGAGAGGGAGCGCGGCGATCTGATCGGGTTTTTTGGGATCGAATTGGGGCGAAGATGTCATCAGGGACGACATTCTGGTGGCATTGCCGTTGAGCAGGCTCTCGCCCAGATGGGCGCGAATGAGGTTCTTCAACTGCGGGGCGCGGGCTTCGACGGCTTTCAGGAATAATCCGGCATTTCCCAGTTTGTCTTTATAGGGTGAATTCGCGAGGAGTTCGACGGCTTTTTTGTCAGCGGCTTCCTCTTCATTTTTGTCGCGGGCGAAATCCATGCGCTCGAAGGTGCGCTCGTCGGGAAAGAACATGCGGTCGTTGAAAGCGAGTTTGGTATTCAGCTGATGACCGAGCGCGATATGCGCGAGTTCGTGGGTCAGAATCATGGCCAGGGACGATTCATCGGGGAGCACGTCGATCATGCCACGGCTGACGACGATGGTATGGCCGATGGTGAAGGACTCGAGGGGCGTGGTCAGCAGAACGCGGCAGCGGATCTCGGGTTGAATATCGAGATTGTTGGTGACCATCACGTTGTTGACGACGGTCTGGAGCACCTTGTCGATCTCGCCCTCAGGAGCGAGCAGTCCGATTTGCTGCAGGCGATCGAGGACGTTGGTTTCCGCCTGGCGTTCCCAGGCGCGCTGAGCTTCAACGGGAGTCGCGTCTTGAGCCTTCTGGCTCTGGTCCTGCACGGCTTGGGGAGACTCGACCGTGATCTCGGTGAACTCGGAGTTGCGGCGGAGGTCTTTGAGGTTATACCCCCAGAGGCGGGTCTGGGCCTTGTAATGCAGGGTCTGGCCGAGGCGGCTCTTGAGATCGGATTCTTCGGAATAAATCAGGGCGGGAAGCCAGGTGCCGGGACGGAGGTTCTGCCGCCAGGTGTCGAAATGCAGATAGAAGCTATTGCGATGAGACTGGGTGTAGGTGCCGTTGAAGCGAACGATATTGTAGCCCTGGTCTTCAATCCAGATGCGACCGAGGAAGCTGCCTCGGGGAGCGTCTTTTCTGGGGGCGATGTCCATGACGACGCAACGCACTTCGCCGAGGAACTCGCGGCGCACAAACGTGAAGTCGTAATTGCGGCGCTGAAAATCCTGATCGAGGATCACCATCTGGGCGAAGCCCAGGGGGAGGAACTTCATGGAGTAAACGTCCTTGAGCTTGCTGAGCATGCGCTTGCCGAGTCCGGCGGTCGTCGGTGAGACGAACTCGCGGTCATCGGCGCCGTCGCTCATATCCAAGCGGCCGAGGAAGTAAACGTCGCTGGTGGGGACGGGCGCGCCGAGATCCTTATCCATCTTGAGATTCTGCAGGTAGGTTTCGACCAGCGGATGGAGCTGCTTCATCTGGGCCATGAAGAAATGCTCGCGCTCGACGGCTCGGTCAATGACCTGATCGAAGCTGGCGGCGGAAGCGCTGGCCTGTTCGGCGGCGGCATCGCGAGTGGCGAGCTGCGGCGCGGGCGAGGTCACGGCGGGCGTGGTCGAAGGCGCCTGGGCGAACGCAGGCGGAGGGAACAAGGTGGAAAAGCAGCCGACTACGAAGAGAGCAAAAAGAGCCAATGGGGAGCGCAGCATTTTTATAGGGTTCATTCTATCGTAATCGCCGCTTTCGCAGCTTTGACTCCTACGATGCGAGTTGAAATTCAATGTGTAATACAGCTTCGAAGTCGGCAGGGTGGCCGTCTCTCTGGGCGGGTTTGAACTGAATTTTTTCCGCCGCATGGACCGCCGACTCGTCGAGCCCATGGCCGAGGCCGTGGACTACTTTTATGATGCGTATTTGCCCGCTCGCAGTGAAAATAACGTCGAGCAGAACTTCGCCCTCAATTTTGAGCTGCCGGCCTTCGTCAGTGTAAACGGGACGGGGCTTGAAGGTAATCTCGACCGGCAGAGTCTTAACGACCGGGTCGGCGGACTTGGGTTTAGGTTGCGACGAAGCGACCACATCGGCATCGCCAAAACCACCCTGGTGAACGGCAACGTGATTGGCGGAAATGCCGGAACCAGTTCCGGTAGCGACGCCGCTGCCAAATCCTGTGCTGGCGACCACGCCTTTTACGCCGTGCGATCCGCCTGTGCCATTGCCACTACCGGGGCCGGAAGGCATATCGAAAGAGCCCGCTTGTGCGATGGTCACGGGACGGCCGTGCGTATCCGAAGCGGGGACGCCGTTGGGATCGCCGAAGCCTCCGGTCTGCACTTTTTGCGGGGCGGCGGCGATGGTCGGGGTGGCTGAACTTCCGGTGGAGAAGACATTGGTCTTGACCGGCATCCGCGGAATGTCTGGCTTTACATCGGGCAGAACTTCTTTTTTGGCTGCGAGCGTCACCTTGGGAGCCTGTTCCTCGGGAACAACAGGCTTTTTCTGCACCAGTTCGGTGGGAACGCGCATGGCTTCGGGCCGGGGCGCTACCGGTTCGGAAATTTTGGGAAGCGGAAGGTTTCTGACCGGCTGCGGAGCCTGGGGCACGGGCGGCGGAGTGGGAACCAAGCTGATGAAATGGTAGTCATGTACGGGCAGAACCAGGACTTCGGGGTGCAAAATCGCAGTAAGCAAGAAAAGGGCGACCACCACGGACTGCATGCCGTAGCTGAGAACGAACCTTCCCCAACGAGTGCGAGCCTCGGGTAGAAGGCCTAGAGTCATTGGTGAAGCTTGGGAATCCATGTCGAACACACCTCAGGGTACTATCCGCTTGCTGTTTGCCAAAAGGAAGAAGCGATCCATCCCACGAACCAATATTCTAAACTGCGAGGAAGAGGGCCGGGGACAGCACTTCTAGCCGGATAAGTGCACGCCGAAGGCCATTTTCGACGCAGGGTCTTTCCGGGTAAGATGCTGCTAAACGACGACTTACGCTAGGAAAACTCCATGGTAGCAGAGGAAAAGGGCGTTTCCGCAAGGTTTTTCCTATAAAGGGAAGGGAAAATTTTGTGGGAAGCCGGAATTTTTTGCCTGGAAGGGTGGCGACAGTGGGCGCTACGCAGACGGTTTTGTGGGCGCGTTGATCTCGATCGCGACGGGTTGGAATGGAGCTTGTGCTCTCAATCCTTTATTCGTCTTCGTCTTCGTCGAGCTTAATGCGGAGCGACTTGAGGAATTTCAAATCCTGATCGCTGACCTTGAGTTCGGCACTGGTCCTGAGGGTGGAGACAAGGGAAGTTTTGTCGGTGGCATTTTCGCCTTGTTTGCTGACGCCGATGGTGGCCTCGAGAACGAGGAAGATGTCGTAGCCACCTTCCTTGATTCGGGACACGACTTCAGCGATCGACTCGGAATCGGAAAGAGACTCGTTGATAGCCTCGCCTAGTTCCTTCATGAGTTGCTTCAGTTGCTGGTCCACGAATCCCCCTTGGAATCGGACGCCGCTGACGGGGCCATCACAATCTCCGGTGACGACCCCCATCGTCATTGTACGCCGGGTCGCTGCTAAAATCGACTGATCGTGAACGGCGGAAAAGTGACAGATCTCGCTCGCCATTGAGGCACGGAGTGAGAGAGAAAAGCGTGAAGCGGCGAAGACGAGCGCGGAGCTTTGCGCAAGCGGTTAGTTTCGTCCGTGACTTCTGGTGAAAAGGCATGAACGGGGCGACGGACGTGGTGGACTCATGATCGACGGGGAGATAGTGGGAAAAATCGCGCTCACGTTCCGGGCCGTCATTCGGGCGGTTGTGGGGGCGGTGGAGCGCAGCCAGACGGGCCGAGCGGCGTTGGCTGGCATCCGGGCAACCGCGGCTTCGTTGGGCAAGGTGCTGCACCAACTCTGGCTGGAAGTAACTGGATTCACATTTCTGGCCATGGCCGCGGTCGGAGCCATGGCGGGTGTCCGCGAGTACGGAAGGTATCAGTCGGGCCACGCCACAGGTCCAGGGCGGTTGATGCTGGCGATATGCTTTACGGCTTCGTTTGCATGGTTCGGAATTAGCTCGTTTTGGCGGGTAAATAAGCGCGTATCCAAGCCGCGCAACTAGTTTCAGAACGGGATCAGAATTACTGCGGCGGCAGGCTTGACCGGAGGTTTCCGTGAGACTTGCGATGAAGGCTTTGTTCGTTGGGATGGTGAGTCTGGCGGTCGCAGTTCAGGCGCACTCTCAGGGCCGCGACGAAAGTTCTTCCGCGGTTCACGCCAGGACGGATCGCAACATTCCGAACGTCGACACGCTTTTGTTCGACGACGAATTCGACGGCAACCAGCTTGATCTCGCGAAGTGGTACCGCTGCTATACCTGGTGCGATGAGAGCCAGGGCGGGTCGTACGGTCCGCCGTATGACTTGGAGTGGATGTGGAAATATAACGTGTCGGTGTCGGGTGGGAGGTTGAACCTGACGGCGAAGAAGAACGATGGTGGGCACGAGTACACGTCGGGCGTGATTACGACGGGCGGATCTCCGAGTACTCCGGCGACGTTTGCGTTTCAGTACGGATACATGGAAATGAGCGCCCAGTTTCCAGCGGGAAAGGGCATGTGGCCGGCGTTCTGGCTGTTGCCGTCGGATGGCAGTTGGCCTCCTGAAATCGACACCGTGGAGTGGCTGGGCAACACGCCCATGACTGACTATGTGACGATTCATTGGGGAGTCGAGCACAACGGGCATCACCCGAGCAGCCAGAGAGCGTACGACACGGGCGATGATCTTTCCGCCGGATTCCACACTTACGGCGTAGACTGGCAGGCGGATCACGTCACCTGGTATTTCGACGGCAAGGCAATTAAGAATTTCACGAAAGTCGATGCGATTCCGCACAAGCCGATGTACATCATCGTGAATCTGGCGGTGGGGGGATGGATCGCGCCGCCGGACAAGTCGGATCATTTCCCAGCCACGATGCTGGTGGATTACGTGAGGGTCTGGTCGCAGAAGCCGTGACGCTGGGTCGAGGCATGCTACTGGATTTTTGCAACGCGTAGGATTTGACGAAGGAGTCAGGATGAGTGACCGGGCACCAGTGGTGGAAACTGCCATCAAGCCGAAGCAAGACGTTCCCCAACCAGAGACATCTTCGCACATCAAAGTGAAGCCGCTGTACACGCCCTCCGAACTTGCGAACTGGGATTACGACCGCGATCTCGGCTATCCCGGAGAATTCCCGTACACGCGCGGCGTGCAGGCCACGATGTATCGCGGACGCCTGTGGACGATGCGTCAATACGCGGGCATGGGCGACGCCGAGGAGTCGAACAAGCGCTACAAATATCTGCTGGCGAACGGAACGACGGGCCTGTCGGTGGCATTCGATTTGCCGACGCAGATTGGGCTGGATTCGGATAATCCGCTGGCCGTGGGAGAAGTGGGCAAAGTCGGCGTGGCCATCGATTCGATTGAGGATATGCAGCGGCTGTTCGATGGCATCGATCTGACTGCGATTTCGACGTCGATGACTATCAATGCGACGGCGTCGATTCTGCTGGCTTTGTATGTTGCGGTGGCGCGGCGGCAGGGCATGGACGTTCGCAAGCTCTCGGGCACGGTGCAGAACGACGTGCTCAAGGAATACATTGCGCGCGGGACGTATATTTATCCGCCACAGCAGGCGATGCGGATTATCACCGACCTCTTTGCCTGGACCAATGAGAACGTGCCGGATTGGAATACGATTTCGATCTCCGGTTATCACATGCGCGAGGCGGGATCGACGGCGGTGCAGGAAGTCGCGTTCACGCTAGGCAATGGCATCGCCTATGTCGAGGCGGCGGTGCGGGCGGGGCTCGATGTCGATAAGTTCGCGCCGCGGCTTTCGTTTTTCTTCAACGCCCACAGTAATTTTCTGGAAGAAGTGGCGAAATTTCGCGCTGCGCGGCGGATGTGGGCGAAGATCATGCGCGACAAGTTCAAGGCGAAGAATCCGAAATCGTGGATGCTGCGCTTTCACACGCAGACGGCGGGTTCCACGCTGACGGCGCAGCAACCGGAAAATAACATTGTGCGCACGGCGATTCAGGCGATGGCAGCAGTGCTGGGCGGGACGCAGTCACTGCATACCAATTCGTTTGACGAGGCGCTGGCGCTGCCGACCGAGGCGTCGGCGCGGATTGCGCTGCGCACGCAGCAGGTGATTGCGTTTGAGTCGGGCGCTCCGCAGACGGTCGATCCGCTGGCGGGTTCGTATTACGTGGAGTCGCTGACCAGCGAAATCGAGAAGCGAGCGGTCGATTATCTGGAAAAAATTGAAGCGATGGGCGGGATGCTCAAGGCGATCGAACGCGGGTACGTGCAGCAGGAGATTCAGAATGCGGCGTACGAGTATCAGACGGCAGTGGATCGGCAGGAGGCGGTGGTCGTGGGCGTGAATCGCTTTCAAGTGGGCGAGGAAAAGGCGGTGCCGATTCAACGCATCGATCCGGCGCTGGAGCCGAAACAGGTGGAACGGTTGCGTGCGTTGCGCGCGAAGCGCAATGCTGGAACCTGGAAGGACGCGATTCGAGCGGTCGAAGACACGGCGCGATCGGGGGAGAATCTGATGCCGCGGATACTAGCGGCGGTGGAGGCGAACGCTACGGTGGGCGAAATTTCCGACGCGATGCGAAGAGTTTATGGGGAATATAAGGAAGTGATGGTGATTTGAGTGGTCGGCGACTAGGGTGGAGTCCCGCAAATTCCTGAATAAAGTTAGGCCGCAATTTCCAGAACGGGGCAAGAAGTTCGGTGGTGCAAGCAAAATCCAGATTTCCTTCACTTCGCTCAGGATTACAGAAGAACTAGGTGAAACTTAGTTCGCCCGTTTGTATTCGCAGGCGATGCGGCAGGATTCGCAGTAGAGCAGGCCGTCGGTGCAGAGATGCACGTCGAGTTGCGACTGGCAGAGGACGCAGAATTTTTCGCACCAGCAAGTCGCCTCGGGCCGCTCGCATTGGGCGCAGAGAATGCGGCTCATGACAGGTTTCGACGACATGCCTCGAGTTTAGGGCAAAATCAGCGGGGCGGGAACGGTACCGAAGTCACAAGGGCAGGCCACAGGTGTGAGGTTTCAGGAAAAACAAACCCCTCATTTTCGAAATCCGGGGCGCGCCGGTTTTTCCTGAGACCTAAGACCTGAGACCTGCCCTTGTGTTAACTTAAACAGTTCCAGATTCGGCAGCCCAGCCACTGTCGAAGGGATGTTTGATCGAGGTTCTCCTTGTCCGTCGCCGAAACCACTCCGCCCGTCGTGCCAGGAAATGTGCGCAAGACCGCGCTGAACGCCGTCCATCGCCAGATGGGCGCGAAGATGGTGGAGTTTAACGGGTGGGATATGCCGGTGGAGTATCCGGCGTCGATCGGCTGCGGGATCGTGAATGAGCACATGGCGGTGCGCACGGGCGTCGGCATTTTTGACGTCAGCCACATGGGTGACATTCGGGTGGCAGGGCGCGAAGCGTTGGCTGCCGTGCAGCATATTTCGATGAACGACGCCTCGCGGCTGGCGATTGGGCAGGCACAGTATTCGGCGATGCTGTATCCGCAGGGGACGTTTGTGGATGATGTGATTGTCCACCGATTGGGCGAAGACGAGTATCTGCTGGTAATCAACGCGGGAACGCGCGAAAAGGATTTCAGCTGGGTGCGCGAGAACACGCGGCAGTTCGATTGCGCGGTCGAGAATCTGTCGGATGATTTTACGCAGATTGCGATTCAGGGGCCGAAGGGTGAGGATCTGCTGCAGAAACTGACCGACGCGGACCTGAGCGCGGTCAAGTTTTACTGGGTGACGCGCGGGACGGTGTGCGGTCTCAAGAACATTTTGATCGGTCGTACGGGTTACACGGCGGAAGACGGGTTTGAGATTTATATTCCGGCGGACGAGGCGACCAGCGCGCGGGTCTGGTACGAGATTCTGGCGGCGGGGAAGGAATTTGGAGCGGTTCCGTGCGGATTGGGAGCGCGCAACACGCTGCGGCTGGAAGGCGCGCTTTCGCTCTACGGGCACGAAATTTCTGACACGATTAATGTCTGGGAAGCGCGGCTGGATCGCTTCTGCAAGATGGAAAAGGCGAAGTTTGTTGGCCGCGCCGCGCTCGAAAAGGCACGGGCCGATGGGGTGAAGAGAACGCTGGTCGGGCTGGAGATGGTCGACCGAGGGATCGCGCGTGATGGCTACAAAGTGCTCGACGACGGCGGGCGCGAAATCGGATACGTCACGAGTGGATCGCCGGGGCCGTTTTTGAAGAAGAACATCGCGTTGGCCTATGTTCCGCAGGCGCATGCCGTGGTTGGGGCCAGTCTGAAAGTAGAGATTCGCGGACAGGGCGTGAAGGCGCAGGTCGTGGCGATTCCGTTTTATCGCCGTCCGAAGAAGGCATGATCACAGGGAGCACAGAGGTTCACAGGGGAAGGCCAAGGCGCTTGACCGCAGAACAAGAGATTGAGAATCAGGAGCTAGAAAGACATGGCATATCCAAACGACCGCAAGTATACGAAGGAACATGAATGGATCACCGCCGACGGCACGATCGGCATTACGAACCACGCCCAGGATTCGCTGGGCGACATCGTGTTTGTGGATCTGCCGAAGGTGGGCACAGAGATCGCGGCAGGGGAGTCTTTTGGCACGGTGGAGTCCGTGAAGGCCGTTTCGGATCTGTACGCTCCGGTGGCCGGGACCGTGACCGCGACCAACGAAGCCCTGGCGACAGCACCGGAACAAGTGAATAAAGACGCGCACGCGTCGTGGATGGTGAAGATCAAGGTGAAGGATCCGGCGGATCTGAATGCGCTGCTTTCGGCGGCGGATTATGACAAATTTGTAAGCGAAGAGGGCGGACACTGAAAAAGATTGCAGAGGTTCGAGGTCAGATGACAGAAGTTAACTCCTGCGCATCCATGCGGATGGGCAGGCTGAGAAAATTTTACTTCTGCAATCTGACTTCTTGCTTTTGCAATCGCATCGACCGAAATCCACAATCGAAATTGCCGCAGCTTACATCTAACCAAGGTTCCTATGAGATATCTGCCTAAGTCTCCCTCGGATCGCGCCGCCATGCAGCAGGCGATCGGAATCCGCTCCGTCGACGAACTATTCTCGCCGATTCCCGCTGAGTACCGGTTGACGCGCGATCTTGCGATTCCGCGGCAAATGGCGGAATCGGAAATCGTGGACTGGTTTAAACAGCGAGCCAGAGAAAATGGCGAGGGCTATGCCAGTTTTCTTGGCGCCGGCGCTTACTCTCATTACCGGCCCGTGGTCATCGATGCGCTGGTGCAGCGGGGCGAGTTTTTGACTTCGTATACGCCGTATCAGGCTGAGTTCGCCCAAGGGACGCTGCAGGCGATCTTCGAGTTCCAGACAATGATTTCGGAACTGACGGGCATGGATGTGGCGAACGCCTCGATGTATGACGGTTCGACGGGAGCGGCCGAGGCGGTGATGATGGCGGTGCGCGTTACGGGCAGGCAGGGAGCGGTGATTGCTCGCAGCCTGCATCCCGAATATCGAGAAGTGCTGAATACGTATGCGACGCACCAGGCGATCCCGCAGAAACTGGTTGGCTTCACCGATGCAGGAACGATCGACCTTCAGGAACTCGAAAAAGCGGTGGGTGACGAAACGGCTTGCGTTTTGATTCAGTCTCCTAATTTCTTCGGGACGATTGAAGACGTCGAGGCCATCGCTGCGATTGCACACCAACGCGGAGCGCTGCTGATTGTTTCGATTGCCGAGGCGGCTTCGCTGGGGATTGTCGAGCCTCCGCGCGCGGCTGACATCGTGGCCATGGAAGCGCAATCGTTTGGCGTGCCGTTGGGTTTCGGCGGTCCGTATTGCGGCGTGCTGGCGACGAAGGAAAAATTCGTGCGGCAGATGCCGGGGCGACTGGCGGGGCAAACGGTCGACAAGAATGGCAAGCGCGGATTCGTGTTGACGCTGGCGACGCGCGAGCAGCACATCCGGCGCGAGAAGGCGACTTCGAACATCTGCACGAATCAGGCTCTGGTTGCGTTGATGGTGAATATTTTCATGACCGTGTATGGGAAGGTGGGCTTGCGAGAACTCGCGAAGCAGAACCTGGCCAAGACGGCATACGCGGCTGTGCAGTTCGGCAAACATGCCAAAGTGCTGTTCGCGGGCGCGCCGCGATTCAACGAGTTTGTGGTGCAGACGAGTGAAGATCCTTATGCCATCAACGCGCGGCTTCTGGAGCACAGGATCGTGGGCGGGCTGCCGCTGAAGAAATTTTATCCAGAGTTCGGCAACGCAGCGCTCTGGTGCTGCACGGAATTGAGCACGCGAGCGACGATCGACAAGGCGGTCGATACCGCAGTGGGCCTGGGCGCCGAGAGCGAGGGCTCGATGCGTAACGTGAAAGATGTCGAACCCGAAGAGGTGGCGCGATGAACTCGAAGCCCATGACACGCAAAGCGACACGTCACATCAGCCAGAATGAAGGGTTAATTTTCGAAAAGTCGTCGCCGGGCAAAGCGGCCTGGAAGTTGCCGCCGCTCGATGTCCCGGAAGTGGATACGGCGAAGCTGCTGGGCAAGGCGGAGCGCAAGGATCTTGGCGACATGCCGGAAGTGAGCGAAATTGAAATTATTCGTCACTTCACGCGGCTGTCGACCTGGAATTACGCCATTGATCTGGGGATGTATCCGCTGGGCTCATGCACGATGAAGTACAACCCGCGCGTGAATGAGTTTGTGGCGCGGGTGGAGGGCCTCGCGAACGGGCATCCGTATCAGGCGGAGAGGATTTCGCAGGGCGCAATGCAGATCATGAAGACGCTGAGCGACTGCCTGATCGAGATTACGGGGATGGACGCGATCACGTTGCAACCGGCGGCGGGCGCGCAGGGCGAGCTGACTGGGTTGCTGATGGTGCGCGCGTATCACCAGTCGAAGGGAAATGCGCGGAAGAAGATTCTGATCCCAGATTCGGCGCATGGGACAAATCCGGCGACGGCGGCGACAGTTGGTTATGCGGTCGAAAATTTGAAATCGAACGATCGCGGAATGGTGGATGTGGCTGCGCTGGCGGCGCAGATGAATGAAGACGTTGCCGCGCTGATGGTGACGAATCCGAATACGCTCGGCGTTTTCGAGCAGGAGATTCACAAGATTGCCGAGCTCATGCACGCCAAGGGCGGCTTGCTCTACATGGACGGGGCGAATATGAATGCTTTGGTGGCCAAGGCGCGTCCGGGAGATTTTGGCGTCGACGTCATGCACTTAAATCTGCACAAGACGTTTTCCACGCCGCATGGCGGAGGCGGCCCGGGGTCGGGTCCGGTGGCGGTGAAAAAAATTCTTGAGCCGTTTTTGCCGACTCCCGTCGTTATCACCAAGGCCGATGGAACGCTGGGATTTGAATACAACCGTCCGCAGTCGGTGGGACGCGTGCGCGCCTTCTACGGAAATTTTGGGATGTTCATCCGCGCGCTGGCTTACATTTTTGCCAACGGGCCGGACGGGCTGCGACAGACCACAGAAGACGCGGTGCTCAACGCAAACTATATCCGCAAAGGACTCGAAGGCACGTTCGATCTGCCGTATTCGACGCCGTCGATGCATGAAGTCGTGTTCAGCGACAAGCTGCAGTCGAAGCGGGGCGTGAAGACGATGGATCTCGCGAAGCGGTTGATCGATTACGGGTTCCATCCGTACACGACGGCGTTCCCGCTGATCGTTCCGGGCGCATTGATGATCGAGCCGACCGAAAGCGAACCGAAGGAAGAACTGGATCTCTTCATCGAAGCGATGAAGTCGATTGCGAAGGAAGTGGAAGAAGATCCGCAGTACGTGCTGGATGCTCCGTATAACACGCGCATTTCGCGCCTGGACGAGACAGCGGCGGCGCGCAAGCCGGTGCTGCGGTGGAAGCGGGAAGAGAAGCCGGTCTAAGAGCGACGATTCAGCGAGAAGCTTTACTTTCGCAAGCGGAGCTTGTCTGGGTCGCAATCCATATCCAAAGCAGAAACGTTGGAACCCAGTAAGGGAAGACGCCGTACAGCATGTCGGAGACGGAATGCGAGCGCGCGTCGACGAACAGAAAAATGTGCAGGCAGAACGCTGCGGCGAGAGCGCTGACGATCCAGCCAGGAATCGAGATCGGAAGAAAGATGAGACCGAAAGGTTTGAACCAGCGCATGTGCGCCTCCTGTTGACGCGGCGGTCCAGCCAAATATATCGCAGCTGCTAAAATCAGGCATTCCCTATGTCTGACGATCCGGCCCGTTCCGCAAGCGGCCGCCAACTGGCGGAAGAACACTACTACGCCGCGCTCGATCTGGTTCTTGAAGGCCATCACGAGCAAGCGGTCGAACGGTACCGGCTGGCGCTGGAGGCCGATCCGAAGTTTACGGATGCGCTGCACGGATTGAGTCGAGCGCTGCAAGACCTCAACCGGCTGGATGAAGCCATCGCAGTCTCCAAGCAGATTTCGGAAATCGATCCCGACGATGTTCTGGCGCACACAGGGCTCTCGATTTTGTATCAGAAAAAGGGAATGGTTCCCGAGGCCGAGGCGGAAGCGAATAAGGCTCGGGTGCTGGGATGGAAGCGGCAGTTGAAAAAAGAGTCCTGAAGAAGGCTGGTTATTTTCGCTAGAAGCAGTGTGTTCCCGCCTGCAACTTGGCCGGATGCGGCGCGAGCGTCCGTGATCTGAGCATCTGTTTTGTATCTCGAAAATTCTTTGAAGTCGATCCTCTAGCTGGATTCCTGCGGGTGCGTCGGTCAAGTTGACCGGAGAAGTCCCGCTCGGGGGCGAAGCGTAAAGGTGACGGAAGTCGCCGCGCCTGTAACACCGCAGTAATGCACGCCGGTGAGCGAGGTTTCGGATGGCTACATCCAAGCTGTTTGTTTGCAACGAGTTGGGAACTTGGTGCAGATTGGCGAATCCTCGGCGACAGCTTCCTCATTCGGTCCTGTCCTAATTTGGTTCTCATCCGTTACCTGAGTACTGTATGCGGGCCTAAAGTTTTCTCTAATAATCCTCTCATGATCCGGTGCATTCACCGGATTCTTTAGGGAACAGCCGGAACAACGGCGGACCAAAATCAAACGGGGGAAAAATGAAAACGGGAACACTCATGCGGATTGTAGCGGTTGTGCTGGCATCACTGGTGGCATCCATGGCATCCGCTCAGGCACTCAACTCGGGCGCGCAGCCCATCGCATTGACGGCCACCTTGGGCGAATCGCTGACGGTTGCCCTTTCGGCGAGCGCGGTGAACTTCACACTTACGGCGGGCAGCGCCACGAACGCGGGCAGCACCGGCATCACTGCGACGACGGCGTGGACTTTAAAGCCAACCAGAACAGCGGTCGTTGTGGACGCTTATTTTGCCAGCGCGGCGGCGGCCCTGACCGACGGGGTCGGCGACAACATTCCTTCATCCGCATTCTATATAGCCGATAACGCCGGGACGTCCACAGCGCTGGTGAACACGGTGGCTTTTGGTGGCGCGAACGCCGGACTGCAGCTAGCGAATGTGACCATCACGGCCGCCAACCGCACCGGCACCCGCACGGATGCGATGGCCTTCAACATCAACCTGACGGGCGTGCCGCAGTTGCCGGCCGCCACCTACACCGGAACGCTGAACATTCAGGCGCAGGCAACCCCGTAGTTTCTTGGCAAACAGCAGGCGAGGGCGAGGAGCCGGGCTCCCGCCCTTGAACTGTGTTTCGCAGACAAACTGTCTTTCGCAAGAAACCTAAAATGCGCCTACGCACACAATTCGGAAGAGTGGCAGGGATGGTGCTGATTGCAGCCATGTTCGTGGCTTCGGCTGAGGCACAGGTCTTGAATTCCGCCGCTAAACCCATTTCGTTAACCGCGGTGCTAAATCAGTCGCTCACGGTGACGCTCTCGAGCAGCGCGGTGAACTTCAACCTGACGGCGGGCAGCGCGAGCAATCCCGGAAATACTTCGATCACAGCGACGACCAGTTGGGTCCTGAATTCCATCATTGGTCTGGTGTCGGTGTATGCGTTTTTCGGCAATGCAAACGCGGCGCTGACGGATGGCGCCGGCGACAATATTCCATCCGCCGAGTTTCAGATTTCCGATAACGGCGGGGCGTTTACCGCCCTTACGAATACGGCGCCGTTCGGCGGAGCGAATGCCGGGCTGACCCTGGCGAATGTGCTAGTCCTAGGGTACGAAAAAGGCAGTCGCACGGACGTGATGAAGTTCAACATAAACCTGAGCCCGCTGCCGGCTTTGCCGCCCGGCGACTATACCGGAACACTGACGATACAGGCCCAGGCATTCTGATTGACAGGTAAGGAAAAATGAAATTGAACGGTTTGAGGGACGCGTGCCGGGTACTCTCCGGCGCGTTTTGCATATTTCTTTTAAGCGCAGCGTGCGAATCCCAGACAGTGCGTCCGGTGGTGAATGAACTGGGCAACCCCGCCAAGGGCCGGGTCGAATACGTGAACGACGGATTGACGCCGCTGAACGTGGTGCTGGAGGCGAAAAGCTTCACGGTTTCCGAGACCGGGCAGCTTAGCTACCGTCCGCTTGACCCGAACATTCACCTGAAGCTTTCCAACACAAGTTTCCGCATCCAGCCGCAACAGACGTTTTATGTTTTTTACGAAGCGAGTGCGCCGCAGAGTCCGGTGTGGTTTGTCATTTATGCAAATTTCTCTGGATTTCCCTTCCGCTCGGCGCAGGGCATGAACGTGCGGCTGCTGCTGCCGCATACGGTCTATCTGCTGCCCAAGCAAACGGTGGAAAGACCGGACGTTCGCATTGAACGGGCCGAGTTGAACGAGTCTAGAAGCAAAGTGCTGCTGGAGGTGGAGAACACGAGCGACAATTTCGGACGCGTGCTGGAAACCGAATTCGTGTACGCGAAAAAGAAACAGGAGGCGCCGGGATTTCCGATCTTCCCTCATAGCAAGCGCATTCTGGAGGTTCCACTGGAAGCAAAAGTCGAGGAAGACAGCGCGCCGGTGAATTTCATTCTGCAATTCGAAAAATTCAAGGTCGAGGGAAAGCTGCTGCAAAGCCGCACTCCCTAGCTTCTACGCATGACTCTCCCCGCCAAATGCGTGTTCCTCCTGCTGGCGGTGATGCTGGCGGAAAGTGCCGCCGCGCAGGTCTTCAAGGTGCAGGGAGGAACGTCTACGCTGATCAACGCCGAGGGCGGATCGGTCGAGTTCAAAGCCCCTAACTACGATGGCAGCGTCGGGATGGGCTTCTTTGACGGCCACTTCGGATATGGAGCCGAGGGACGCAGCCTGTTCCATGGCTACACGATGCTGGTGGGGGATGAGACGATCCCGTTTGTTCTCCCCACCGACGTATTCGACGGCAGCCACTATTTTTCCGCACGCGGGATTGGCGCCACGCGCAAAGATTCCGACAGCACGTTCTATGTGTTTGCCGGCGCGACTTCGACTTGGCTAGGGACAGGATTCTTCAACGCCGCGACGAGCAACGATCCGTTAGGAATCTTCTTCTACGAAAAGAAGGTGAGCGACCAGCTGCGATTCTTTTCGCGCGACATTGTCTCCGCGCGCCAGACTTTCCTGCAGAGCCTGGAGTGGAAGCCGGACAAGCGGCTGAAGGCGTCGCTTACGGGAGGTGTCGGCTCGAACGAGAAATATTTCGCCTCCGCAGTCGACCTGGAGACGCAGAAGTTAGCCTTTAAAGCCAGCTATGTTCTGATGGGCGACATGTTCCACCGCATCACGATTGCCAGTCCGATGAGTTCCGAGGTCGACAAGGGCAATGTGCAGATGCTCTACAAGCCGTTCCCGTTCGTCAGTCTCATGACCGGGCATCAAAATATCCTGGAGCCGTTGACGCTGGGTGGACCAATGCAGCCGGCGACGGTCAATCAATTCAGTGTCGATTTTCACATTGACCGGTTTTTCTTTGGATCGGGCCTGTTTGCCTCGACGGCGGCGGGCCGCGGTACCCAGGGAACCAACCTGTACCTGGGCCGCAGATTCGGCCAAAGCTTTGAGGTGAACACAAATTATTTTCGCAGCGCTCCCGAAAATACGCCCGGCCAACCTTCGCTAGGACCACCGTCGGTCATCGTTTCAGGAACCGTGCGGGAGCGTTTCTCATCGCGTTTCAGCCTGCTGCAATTGATTTCGCGAACGGATGGCCAGACGACGGTTTCGTTTGGAGGCGACTTCACCAGCAACCGGCTGATGCTGCGCGTCGATTACCAGAACGTTTACCTGCCGTACCGGCCGCAGCAGCCTTTTGAGCAGGCGATGGCTGTGAATGCGTCGCTGCGCGTGTCGGGACCCTGGCAGATCACGGCGGCTTCGAATGTGGCTCCGGATGGGCATTTGCGCTACTCGTTCGGCATGAGCACCTATCTGTATCGCTTGAACGGGATGATGGTAAGCGCTCCGGGAGAATCGTTCTCGATCGCCAAATACCTGGTGCAAGGCGTAGTGAACGACGATAAGGGCGACCCGGTCGAAGGTGCGGCGTTGCACATCGGCAAGCAGATCGCTTATACCGACAGCGCGGGCCGGTTCTCGGCGCGGTTTTCCAAGCGCACAACGTTTCCGCTGAGTGTTGTGCCGGACGAGTTCATCAACAACGGCATGTTTGAAGTGGTCTCGGCGCCTTTGCAGGCCAAGGCCGATATCGAGGACAATGCCGGCGATCTGAAGATTGTGGTGCGGCGGGTTCCGCCACGGCAGGCAGCCGTGCAGCGGCAGTGACGCCTCTCATCCTTCTTCACAGCCGAGTTAACCTGCCGATCAGTTCGCGATGCTGAGGGTAACTCATCGCCAACTGCGCACGCTCAGCCAACTCAAAATCTTCGAAGTCGAACCCGGGAGACACGGTGCAGGCGACCAGCGCGAACGGGTCCGAATTATGCCTCGCGGCAACGAGCGTCTGGGAGGCGACTTCCGAGGCGAACCAGCATCCAGCCTTAACTACGGCCTGGAGCGTTTGGCCGCTTTCGAAATCGCTGCCCAGTTCAATCTTGGAATAGCGGCCATCGGGTTCGATTACGTGTACGAGCAGCGCATCGCCTAGATAAAAATGCCAGAGTTCGTCGGAGCGCAAGCGGTGGAAGGCGGAAAAATTTCCTCTTTCGAGCAGGAAATCGATCGCGGTTGCGGCGGGACGCGGCCCGGTAAAGTTCGCTGGCAAGCTCGCTTGGGGTAGAACCAGATCCGCTTTATAGGTCTGGCGGTAATAGCCGCCTTCGGGATGCGGCTGCAGTTCCAATTTGTGAATCCAATACGCAGCGTCTTTGATCATTGGTATCGTTTGCGAGGAAATGATTTCGCTACTTTGAAAATCTTGCGCTCGCGGACTGTGCGCGAGCGACGATGATGGCTCAGAAAAACCGGGTAAGGCCTTCTTCGAGCACGACGACTTTATCTTTCACACCGGCGGCTCTCGCTTCGCGCTCCAGTAATTGCAGTGGCTCTTCGATGGGCTCGTGGGAAAGGCGGAAGCTGCCATAGTGCATTGGAATCATCCAGCGTGATTTCAAATCCAAAAATGCGCGGGTAGCATCAGCGGGGCTGGTGTGGACGTTGCGGAATTGCTCAGGATTGTAAGCGCCGATGGGCAGCAAAGCGAGTTCGGGCGACAAGCGGCGTCCGATTTCGCTGAAGCCGTCGAAATAAGCGGTGTCTCCGGCGTGGTAGACCGAATGCTTGCCGCTGCGCAAAACGTAGCCGCCATAGCCGCGATGCGAGTCTTTGATGATGCGCGCTCCCCAGTGCCGCGAGGGAACGTGCGTGACATCGAGAGTGCCCTGGCGATAGTTGTTCCACCATTCCAATTCCACAATCTGTTCAAAGCCGAGATCGGAGACAAGATCGAAAACGTGATGCGGAACGACTAAAGTGGGCGCGGTTCCAGTCTGGCGGCGTGCCTGCCGGGCGATGGTGCGCAGCGACTGGCGGTGCAGATGATCGAAGTGCGCATGGGTGACTAAAACGACGTCGATGGGCGGCAAGTCGCGCAGGTCCAATCCCGGCCGGCGCAGGCGCTTGAGAAGGAAGAGCCAGCGCGCGAAGTTGGGGTCGATCACGACGTTCTGTCCGCCGATCTGCAGAAAGAAGCTGGAGTGTCCGATGAAGGTGACGCCGAGTTGCCCGTTGGAAGCCAGTTGAGGTTTGTGGGTTGTGCCGGTGCGGGGCGTGACCGCGGAATGGCGCACCAGGCGGGTGAACTGCCCTGCACGCTTGCGCAGCGCCGGATTTTTGAGGGACGACTTTAACATCACTTCAACTGGCGCGATTGCACAAATGCGCTGCAACGCAAACCCGTCATCTATTATCGGCTTTGTTGGCCGAAGACTCTAGTGTGTTTAGATGCAATCGGGCTCATCTTGGCATCTTTTCTGTGACTGACGTGCGAGTCGGTGAGGGGGATTGGCACGAATCCAACTGGCAGGCGATCGTCAGGAAGACGACGAGCCTCGGCGTGTGAGTCGATGCCATCCGGCGGCGAAGTGCGTAATCTCTTGACCGTCGCTTTGTCCGTCATATCTAATTCAAGAAGTTTAAAGGAGCAAGCGCCCATGCGCGTCGCGTTTTTAGGTTTAGGAATTATGGGACGGTCGATGGCCGCGAATCTGGTCAAGGCCGGACATGAAGTCGCGGTGTGGAATCGTACCGCAGGCAAGGATGTGGAGGGCGCACGCACGGCGAGTTCTCCGGCAGACGCGGCGACGGGAGCGGAAGTGGCGTGGATGTGCGTGTCGGACACGAAGGCGGTGGAGACGGTGTTGTTTGGCGCGAGCGGGGCGGCGGAAGTGCTGGCTGCGGGCTCGATCATTGCGGACTCCAGCACGATTTCGCCGTCGGCCACGCGGCGCTTTGCGGAGCGGATGAAGGCAAAGGGCGTGGAGTATGTGGACGCTCCGATGACGGGTTCGAAGATTGCGGCGGCGGCGGGGAGCTTGATTTTTATGGTGGGCGGCGACGAAGCGACGCTGGCGCGGCTGCAACCGCTGTTTGAGGCGATGGGCAAGCAGGTGTTCCACATGGGTGAAACCGGCAAGGGGCAGGCGACGAAGCTGGTGATGAACCTGCAAATCGCGCTCATTTATGAAGGATTCGCCGAGGCGCTCACGCTGGGAGCGAAACTCGGAGTGGACGTGGAGAAACTGCTGCCGCTGGTGCAGGCCTCGATGGTGCGGTCGGGAGTAGTGGACTATAAAGCTCCTTTTATTCTGCAGCGCGACTTCTCGCCGAATTTTCCGCTGCGCCTGATGCTGAAAGATATACGCCTGGCGCTGGATGCCGCGCGGGAATCGCGCGTGCGTTTGCCGGGTTTGGAAGCGGTGGAGGAAGTCTATGACGTAGCCGCCGAAGAAGGGCACCAAGATTTGGATTACGCCGCGACGCTTACGCTGCTGGAGAAATGGGCGGGCGTGGAAGTGAAGGCGGCGAAGTAGAGTAAGGCAGAACCTCGGCCATTGCGAAGCTGAGGCCGGCTCAGATCCAAGACTAATCTGGCGTGGTTGAAACCTTGGACCGCGCCGGTTCGGAGATGGGGCCGCGAGGGAAGAGCGGCGTTCCTTCCCTCGTGGAGTGCTTCAATCGCAATGGATTGCAATCGTCCGGAAGCGCAAAGCGTAAGGCCCATCGTCCGCAAATGCCGCAAGCGTTGCGACTCTTAGGGCGTATAAGTGAAACCCTGCGGCAGGCTTCCACTCACCCCGTTCACTGTTACCGTTACTTTACCTACCCTCGGATGGGCGACTGCCGACGTGACTGCGGTGATCTCGGTGGGATTGACGACAAACACGTCCGTTGCCTCGGCCCCATCGAACGACACTGTAGCTCCGGCGGCAAAGCCAGTACCCATGATCGTTACCGGCGTTCCACCCGATACCGGACCGCTTGGCGGTGACACTGAAATCACCGTGGGCGCCACAATTCCCGCGGCCGTAATCGGTACTTCGATGGGGCTGCCGGGAGCACTGGTCACGATGTTGAGCGTAGCTGCGTCCGCAGCAGCCGCATCGGGCGTGAAGATGACCGCGGTGATGCAACTTTTGCCGGCCAGCAGCTTCCCTGGACACACGTGTTCGAGAGAGAACTGCGATGCGTCTCCCAGGCTAACCGTCAACGTGGTGGGGCCGATCTGTACCGGCGTCGTACCGGTGTTCGTCAGGGTCACAATCTTCTTCCCGTAACGACCGACGAGAACATTGCCGAAGGCAATGCTGGTGGGCGAAACGGTTAGCTGCCCGGTGGCAAAATTCGCGGTCACGCTTTGGGGCCCGGTCATGGTCACCGTGGTCGAGGCGCTATTGGCATTGGCCACGTTGCCGGTCCAGTTGGAGAAAGCGTAATTCGGGTTCGGCGTTGCGGTCAGGTTCACGACTGTGCCCGCCGCATAGTATGTGCCCGATGGAGGCGCGACGGTTCCGCCGCTGGCTGGATTGGCTGCCGTGGTCAACAGGTATGCCGTGTTGAAGGACGCGGTGTAGCTGGTCGTGCCCGCCGAGGCGGTCACGGGATGCGAAATTGCGCCGCCATCGGACCAACTGCTCCAAGTATATTGCGTGCCGCCCGAGCCTTGCGGTGAAGTGGTGGCGATGGTATGCGGCGAGCCAATCGTCCAGGAGACGACGACAGGTGCGGATTGAGGGGAGCCGCCGTCCACCGAAACGAGCAGTCCAGACGGGCTGGTGCCGACGGTGACGTTGACATTGCTCTGATTGACGACCTGTCCGCCGGCCAGCGTCCCCGTGCCTCCCGCGTTGTTTGTGTCGCCCGAGTAGACGGCCGTGACCGTGTGTGCTCCAAGAGATAAGGTCGAGATCGTGCCCGACGTGGCCGTGCCCGACGCCAGCGTCACCGGCGTTCCAAAGGCGCTGCCGTCGATATTGAACTGCACGGTGCCGGTCGGACTTACGCCCGTCACCGTCGCGGTAAAGCTCACTGCCTGTCCATAGGCCGAAGGATTCAGGCTGGACCCTACGCTCACGCCAGGCACCGGCACCTCAATGCCGATGGGAACCGGCGCGGATGGGATGCCATTCGCGATGACCACTAAACTGCTCGCCCCCTGTTCGATATTTGCCGGGACGGTAAAGTCCGTGGAGACCGCAACGCCCGGCGCCACCGACCGGTTGCTGATGTTAAACGTGCGGCCGTAAAAGACGTGACCGGTTGCGGAATTCGTGATCTGCACGATCGGATAGTTGGTCGCCGCTTGTACGTCGTCGCCGTAATATGCGCCCTGCGTCAAGCCGTTGAGCTGCGTGCCGGTGATGGTATAGGTGGTTCCAGGGTAAACGCTGGAGGGCGAGGTAGAAATCACAGGAGCCCAGCTCGGATCGGGAGACCCGGTGGGCGTATAGAACTCGGGCTGGGCGACACCTACGGTGGTGAGAATCTGGCCATTGGGCAGGACGAGAAAGTTGTACTGGCTGGCAGCCGCGAAACTCGCACCAGCGTCGTCGGCCACCTGATTGATGGCATTGAGGGTAGTGAATTCAAAAAAATGGCTTGGCGGTTCGCCAAACCCAGTCTCGGCCGCAAACAGGATGTTCCCGTTCGGCAAGACCGCCGCCGGAGCGTCGGCAAGGTCGCATTGAGTGGTCCCGTTGGATCCGCACACCTCTGGTACGTTGGGGCCGGCGCTCCAAACGCCAGTGGTCGAGTCGTAGATCCCAGTAGGATCCGCGTCACCAGTGCAGCCCGTGTTGCCGCCGAATTGGACCACGGTTCCATCCGGCCGAAGCGGAGCCGGGCCAATTTCGTAGTTGCCGCAAGCATACGGATCGACGAGCGAAACCACCGAATTGCCGGCACTGCTCCAGGTGCCGGTCGTAGGATTGTATTGCTCGGCGTTGGTGGGATCCGGGCCGGTGCAGGATCCAGGGCCGCTGCAACCCGTCCAAATATCGACCGTCAACACGTTCCCGTTGGGCAGCAGCGTGTAACCTTGTTCATCCTGGAAATTACTTCCCGCATTGGGCGCTCCCGTGCTGGTCCAGGTCAAGATCGTGGCGTCAAACAGGGCATCGAGATCCGGATCGTCGGCGCAACAGGCGGCGAGCAAGAATGTGCCGTCAGCCAGCACCGTGCTCTGGGCGTCACCGATGGCCAATGGATACTGTACCCACCCGGCTCCGGGTGGTGCTGATACGGGTGTCCAGGTGTTAGCCACCGGGTCGTAGATCGCTCCTACCGGAAGACCATCGTCGGGGCCGTTGGACTCACCGCCCATGACGATGACCCGGCCATCGGGCAGCACGGCGGAGGCGAAATTGAGCGGGGAATACTGTACTTCGGTGTAGCCGTCGACGTTATAGAATACCGGCAGCGTCGCAATCTCAGTCCATGTCCCGTTCACGTAGCTGCCGGTGATGTCGGGCGTCAACTTGTACCACTCCCCTGACAGCGAGGGGCTGCAGTCGATGGCGATCACTGTCGCGTCGGTCAACAACAACGGGTTGCATATTGGGCTCCCGTTCGTCACAATGGGCCCGAGCTGCCAGGTCCCGCCGAAGGCAGGCGAAAACTTCTTCTTGTGCGGCGCAGAGTTGGCGGATCGTTGTTTCCATTGCGAAAGAAATTGGCCCCGCGCCGCCGGATTGTTCTTGAAATACTGGGCCGTGGGGACCGACATCAGAGGCGGTGGCACCCTCGGGGCTTGCTGGGCGGAGGGAGTTGGCAACGCGGCTTGTGCGTCCGTCTGGGCCTGCGCCGTCACCGAAGCGACAAGCAGCAGCGAGAGTGCGAACGCCGCCGTAGCCAACGAGCGCCAGACCCGCTGCAATGTCTTCGAAGCAGCAACCGAAGTTGAAGAAGCGAAGGGCGAGGACGAGGTGGCGAGCGAGGCAGGGGTCAACAAGCGCACGAACGGCGTGGCCATGAGTGAAATCTCCTTGAACGTTCTCCTGAACGGAACCTTATAGTGGTCAGCGAATGGCAAGTTGGAGGCCAGAACTGGCCTTTTCAACCCACAACAAATGTTGCTGATTCTCCCACGCTATTTCCCTGCCCGTCAATGTGAAACATTTTGCACCGGGACCGACGGGTCAAGGAGCGAAATCGCCTGGCAGTGGATGTACATTGGTGGACAGTCAGATGTTGGAATCGTTTTCGGCGCAGGCAATCTATAGGGCATCACCGTATTCGGATGATCGAATGATTATGGCGTTGCGTTCGAAGTGATCCCAGAGGCCGCTGTCATGTTGGGAATCGTAGCGTTGGAGGTACGCGACCTGCGTGGGTGCTGACACCCGCCCCTTGCGAAAAACGCAAAGAGCGGGGACCCGAATCTAGAATCTCCAGTCGGTTCTGGCATGCCCCGCGAAGCTCCAGATTGGGCGCGGTTTGCGTTTCGGGGCGGACCAAGAGCGTGTCCCACGCAACCTTGGATGGGGCAGAGCCCCGTCACCCCCACGATTGTTTCCCCCCGGCTCAAACTATGGTTGCATGGTCACGGTTTTGAGATAGGCAACGACGGCTTCGGCGTCGCTGCGGTCCATGCGGAATTGGGGCATGGGAAGGCGGAGACGATTGCCGGTGGTCCAGATGCCGGTGGTGAGGAGTTTGATCATGTCGGCTTCGTCGGCAGGGAGAGTGCCACCGATGCGGGGAGCGCTGATCGGCCAGTCGGAATCGGGCTTGGCGGGCATATAGGGGACGGACGAGCCCTGCAGCCAGCGCGAGCGGTCGGGGTTTCCGTTGCTATCGGCGGGAGTGTGGCAGGTTCCACACATGGCCACGCCTTCGACGATGTACTTGCCGCGAGCGACCGAGGTTGCGGAGCCGGTCTTGTCGGCGGGATGCGCAGCGGGTTTGCCGGACTCCATCTTATTCTGAGCGAGAGACGATCCAACGGAGGCGGCGAGCAAAGCAATGGCGAGAGCTGCGAAACGCGAACGGAACGATAAACGGCGGAACGATCTCAGGAACATGAATGGTCATCCTTTAGGTCGTGTGACGCGACGGTCTTATTGTATCCGGTAGTTATTGTACGCTGGCCGCGGGTCGCAAAATTTAGCCCGCAGTGTCTTACGAGACTCGTCCTGAGCGGGCGGGAAAATCAAAACAAAACCGAAGGTAAAGGCTGGCGGATAGGAAAGTCAGGCCAGATCGAGTTAATCGCAGGGGCTGCGGCCGGCGGGCTGGAAGCGATCCATCTGCGCATCGTGCTGGGTGCTGACGTGGCCGTCGGCGGTCTTGCCATACAGTTCTTCGCCGGGACAATAGTAGAGAGCGGTGTGCGGATCGGCCCAGACGTTAATGCCGGGGTCGCCTTTATAGTGGACGGCCGCGGGTACGGGTGCCTCGGCGACTCCCAGAGCGATGAGAGCGCGGTCCACGGGGCCGAGCGCGTTTGGTTGCGGCGCACCAGCCGAAGGCCACAGCAGGGCTGCGGCAGCGACGACGACGGCGAGGCCGAGATAGAAGTCGGCGCGGTGAAAGCGCAGGATCAGGCGAAAGTCGGCGAAGCGCTGGGGCGGCGAGATTGGATCGACGCTGGTTCCGTCCGCCGAGGTCTGGACCGGCGTGATTTCTTCGACAGCCGTTCCATCGATAAAAGCAGAATCATCGGACGAGACGACATTTTCAGAACGACCATGAAAGGAGTGACCGTTGCCGGCCGATAGCATGAGTGCAGACTGATCCAAGTTCGAGGATTCGGGCGACGATGAGTCGCCAGCTAAGTGGGAGACTCCCGGAGAGTCGGCGCTCCACTCATCTTCCTCGGCAAAGGCCTCGGGGGTCGGTTCTTCGAAGGCCGATTCCGCGTGCCATGGAGACGGCTTCTGAACTGACGAGACTAATTCGGTATCGGCCGCGTCCGCATCGTCAGCTCCATTCTGGCCAGACACAGAGCTGACCGCGGTCTGGTTTCCCTCCATTGGTTCATCCCAAGAAGCAGCGGGAGAACTGTGGTCGGTGGAATAGCGGGCGTTGCGCGATGCCTCGCCAATTTTCTGAGGAACCGGTTCGTCTCCGGCAGGGCGCTCGGGCCAGAGGCCGCGCTCTTGACTCATCAGCCACAGGGAAGCCCAGTTGCGCTGCAAGCGTTCGCCGGGCCGAAACTCGTCACGGCCGCAATTGCGGCAGCGAACTTCTTCCGGGAATTTCAGAGAGCCGCAATGCTGGCAAAACGAGTCGGCTTCGGATTCGGACCGGGCTGCGCCTTTGACCGCTGACGGCAGCATTTGTTTGAGACGATCGCCGTGTTCCTGAATCGTAAAGGCGGCCGCCAGCAGGGCCTGAAAGGCTTGCTCGTCAAGAACCAAGCTGTGGCGGTTCGAGGACATGGCGGCGGGGGGGAGGAAGCCGAATCCGACAATCATTGTAAATGCAAGATTGGGAACTGTGAAGGAAAAGATGGAAAACACCGTTTTGGGCGGGAATCCCATTTGGGGGTGTCGAAGTGGGAGGAGTGGATAAGAGAGTCTTTAGGAAAGGCGGAGGCCTCTTAGAATTGAATGCGCAACTGTATGGTTTTAAATGAAGTTCTGGAGGGAGAATATTTGGCGAACAAAATGCTGAAGAGGAGGTGGGTCGCGACCCCAAGAGTGAACTAAAGGAGAAGACAAAAAGCCGATGATCAACCTCAATGAAATCAAGATTACGCCCCGAGACCAGGAGGTATTACTGCTGCTGGTACAGGGTTGCAGCAACAAAGAGATCGCGAGCCAGTTGAACATCAGCCCGCGAACGGTGAAACAGCACCTGCGCACGCTGTTTTTGCGTGCAGGCATTAAGGAAGGCCGGAAGCGGGTGAAACTCGCCACCGCAATGTTCATCAAGGAGCAGGTGCAACCATGCAACCACGTGATCGGCTAACCGCCAAAGAAATTCAGGTCGCGACCCTGGTCTGGCAGGGACTCACGAATAAGGACATTGCCCGGGTGCTGATCACCAGTGAGCAGGTGGTGAAGAACTACCTGCGCACTGCCTTTGACAAACTGGGCGTCTGGACCCGGTTGGAGCTCGCGCTTTACGTGGCTGGTCACGGTGGCGCGAATTGGCATCTGCCCGCGGGCAACGGAACGATGTCGTCATTGACAGGTTGGAGAGCCGTGGCTGCGGGCAACGAGACGCAGCTTGCGGCGGGCGTGGTCGGGAGCCGGGTTGAGACTGGAGTCAAGAACAACGAGGTGCCCTCCGGCGGAAGGCTTCTGTAGGAAGTTGAGCGTGGTGACCCGATACTTCGAAGGGGTGATAGAACTGGTTGAACCGTTACATCGAGCTGTGAGATCGACATCGCGGAAGCACGTTGATCAATTTGTGATGGCGGAGGAAACAGATTGCATATTCCGGCACATTTGCGTCTGACCTCCGCCGTTCGTTGCGGTTGATGGTTTGGGGATTAACTTACAGAATCGATTGGCAATAGTGGACATGATTTTCCTGCGGAGTGGCGAGGAGGGAGGAGGCTTCAATGCTTCGACCTCGGTCCTTGAATTGCTCTGGCGGAAGTAGGAGTTTTCTGTCCTCCCTGATTTACCGCTGATTCACAGGGGGTTCGGTGGCTCATCCGCTCGACGGCAGACCGAGGGCAGGTATGGTGCACAAAGACATCTTCTGGATGGCGTGCGATTCGACCGAGCAACTGCGCGCGGAATATGGACCGTTCCATACCCGGGAAGAGGCGGAGGTCGAAGCTCGCAAGCTGAGCTTTCGCTATCTGTTGCGGTACGAGCACATTCTCAACCCGGAGGGCGAGATTGAAGAGGTGCGCTGCGTATTTATTGAGCTGCGGGACGGGCACGTCCGGGACGTCGGCAAGCGAGGCGTAACCTTTCATACGCGTTGCGCGAGTTGCGGCGAGGCCGCTGCTCATGAGCGAGCTTGGCAGGCGGAAGTATGGGCTGACATTCACGAATTCGAACACACCCGCCACAAAGTCCGACTCTTCGAGCACGCTCGCGGAGAGGGTCTCAAAGAGATCGAAGACTGGCGCGGGTCCGCGGCATAACTAACCGCCGGGCGAGTGCGCAGGATACAATCCTCTTCGCTCTGCGTGACACTTTATCGTTCTGTTAACCGAGTGCGCATGGGTGGCCGACTTTGCCCTCCTTCAGGCAACTTCAGATTGCACCGCGCTCGGTCCCTTGGAACTCCTTCTGAGACCTCGCCGTTACTCTCCGGCCTTCTTTACCACTTGCTTCAACCACGGCGCTGAACTGCCTCCGAACTCTGAGTCGCCCGCGTAGACCGCCGTGATCGGATGAGTTCCCAAGGGTAGCGACGAGGTCGTAAGTGTAGCCACCCCGCCCTTTAATTTAGCGCTTCCGAGTTCCGTCAGATCCTCGACAAAAGTGACGATTTCTCCATCGGGAGGTGCCTCGCCGAACCAGGTGACGACAGCCGTCAAAGTCACAGTCTCTCCATAGGAAGAAGGATTTGGCGAAGAAGAGAGAGTCGTAGTGGTTGGAGTCAACACGAGCTGGTTGAGCGGTTGCGAAACGCTGGAGGAAGAATTCAGGCTGCCTTCGTAAATTGCATAAATAACTCTCGCACCGGATGGCAGACTTGAGGCGGTGAAGCTGGCATTGCCGCCGCGAAGCCGCTCTATTGCGAGAACATACCCTCTTTCCATGAAAGCGACGTCTCCAGTCGCGGTTCCGGAAGAAGATGTGACCGTGGCAGTGAAAGTGACGTGTTGAGAGGGTAGGGACGGATTGCGCGACGAGACCAGCGTAGTTTCCGTCGCAGCGGTATTTTGGGATTGGAGGAGCACAGAAACAGAATTAGGAGGGCCGTCGGGGTTGGTCACGGCCACATCCATCCTCCCGTCTCGGTTGAAGTCGCCCGCAGCGATTCCGGAAGCGCCATTCGGAGATAGAAAAACGAGCTGCGGCTGGAAGGTGCCGTCGCCGTTGCCTAAGAGAATGGAGACGGACGAAGGGATACCGTCATTATTGGCAACCGCCAGATCGAGGTGGCCATCGCCATTAAAATCTGCAGCCGCGATTCCCAGAGGTTCCGACCCAGCCGGATAAGACACCGGAGCTTGAAATGTTCCATCACCGTTGCCCAGCAAAATCGAAATCGAATTGAGAAAGACATAATTGGAGACGGCCAAGTCCAGAATGCCGTCGCCGTTAAAATCTGCAGCGACGATCGAGTCGACGCTGTCGCCTGCGGGAAACGCAACCAAGGACTGGAACGAGCCGTCGCCATTGCCCAGAAGAATCGACACGGTGCCGTCGGTGTTCCCCACAGCAAGGTCCAGGATGCCGTCCCGATTGAAGTCGGCGGCGATCACTGAGTTCGGACGATCGCCGGTGTTGAACACCTTCTGCGGCTGAAACGTGCCATCGCCATTACCGAGCAGGATGGATACGGTAGCGTCATTGTGATTCGTCAAAGCCAAATCCAATTTGCCATCGCCGTTAAAATCGGCGGCAAACACCGAGTCGGGCGTCTCACCGGTGGGGAAAGTCATTGCCGGCTGAAACGTGCCGTCGCCGTTGCCGAGCAGGATTGAAACATTTCCGAACCCCTGATCCGCAAGGGCGAGATCGAGCTTCCCGTCGCCATTGAAGTCGGACGCGATAACCGCGACCGGATACCCGCCAGCATTAAACGTGCGCTGGCGTTGAAACGTGCCATCGCCCTTGCCGAGCAGGATCGATGCGGTGTCTTCAAGGGAGTTGCCCACGACCAGGTCGAGTATTCCCCTCGACCTGAAATCGCCTATTGTCAGTGGATAGTCCAGATCGCCCGTGGGGTATACCGTTTCGCCGAAAGTCACGCCGGTCGTGGGGTTAGTGACGGGGAAAAATACTGGATTCGACGCCACCTGAGTGTTGCCAGAGTTACTCACTGTGATCGAGGCGGTTGTGGATGTAGCCACATTCGACGCGGGGACGCTTGCGGTCAATTGGCCGCCGCTCACGAAGGTAGTGACCAAAGCTTTGCCATTCCAGTTCACGACCGAAGCGGGCACAAAACCAGTCCCGTTCACGGTCAACTTGAACTCGGTTGACCCGGGTACAACCGCATCGGGTACGAGCGGTTGGTTGATTAAGGGAACTGGTCCCGACTGGGATAGCGAGAACGCGGCGGTCAACAATAGAAACAAACAAATGAGGCATGGGAGTTTCATAGGTTCCTCCTTCGGGCATCGGATATCGGACAGAGAACCGGCCTCGGCTGCCGATTGGGGGAGGGAAATCTATGGCAATCGAGAGAAGGAGGATTGTCCTCCCGACAGAGGCTGCCCGTCAATAACTTCTCTCTTTACTCGCAAAAGCGCAATGAGCGCAGTCACAGAGGGTAATCCGCGAGATTCGGATTTAGAAGGCAAAAAAGCGGGCGTTGCCGCGTCGCCTCAGCGAGTCAGTTTTGCTGCCGCCGCTTCATCAAGCATCCACAGCAATTTTCCGTCGGAGGGTTGCACTCGCTGCGACGGCAGAGGAGGCGTGCTCCTGCCTTCAAGGACCTGATGAACCATGTCGGCTTTGTCTGCGCCGCTGGCCATGAACATTGCTTCGACGGCGTGATTGAGCACGGGGAAAGTGAATGTGATGCGATGCGTGTTGAACTTCGCGACCCAGTTGGCGACCACCAGGCGCGACTGTTCGTCGAGGGCCGCTGAATCGGGGAACAGCGAGGCGGTATGCCCATCGGGGCCCATGCCGAGAAGGATCAAGTCGAAGCGAGGGAATTCCACGGTGGGCTGTGCGGACCGAAGCCCAAAGAACGACCGCAGTTGGGATTCATAATCGGCGGCTGCGGCGGCTGCATCTGGATTTTCGGCGGGCACGCGAAAGACGTTCTCGGAGGGAATGGCAATCTTTGTCAGCAACGATTCATTCACCATGCGATAGTTGCTCTCTGGATCGGTGGGCGGAACGTGCCGCTCGTCTCCGAAAAACAGGAAGACGCGGTTCCAGGGGAAAGTCGGGTAATTGGACGCGAGTAACGAATAGAGAGCTTTGGGAGTTGAGCCGCCGGAAAGCGCCGCCGTGAATCGTCCCTGAGCGCCAATGGCGGTGCGGGCGGCGCGCACGAATTCCTCAGCGGCCGCGTGAAAAAGGTCGGCGGCAGTTGCGAGCACTGCGATGGATCGAGTTGCGGGCATAGTGTGATCCTGGGAAAGAACAGTTTGATGCAAGCGCTTCGATGGGCGTTTTGATTTCGAGAAACTATGGGTATCGCTAGTGCGATACGCCGATCCGAGGCCAACGTTTGCGCGGCCAATTCACGCTTTAACCGGTTCTGTTACGGCGTTGGTGACGACGGCGTGGCGAGCGCCGTAGCATGCCGCGCCCAGCAGTCCGGTTTTTTCGTTGGTAATCACGCGCACGGGAATAGCTTCGAGCACCGGCTGCAAGCGGCCCTTACCAAGAAACGCCTGCATGAAAAGCGGTCCAGAGAGTTTCGGCAGAATCTTTGGCGCGATGCCTCCTCCCAGAAAAACGCCGCCGGTGGCGAGAACCTTGAGAGCCATGTTGCCGGCCTCGGCGCCATAGATTGAAATCCACAAGTCGAGGGCCTGCTCGGCGAGGGCTGCCTTGGCGGAGACGGCAGCGCGGGAAATGGCAGCGGCGGGATCGCCGGCAGCGATTTCATCGCGCAGCCATTGCGGTTCGCTCTCGTTGCCGCGATGCGTGTCTTTCAGGAAGAGGTAGACGTTCACCAGCCCGGGACCGGAAAGGATGCGTTCGTAACTGACGTGTCCGAAGCGGGCGAGCAGGTAACGGAGTAGCTCAATTTCCGTTTCGTTGCGCGGACCGAAATCGCAATGGCCGCCTTCGCAGGCGAAAATGTTATGGCGCTGTTCTTCCTCGTCCCAGATGAGGCCCGCTTCGCCTAATCCCGTTCCTGCCGCAACGACAGCTTGATTGCCGGGGGGAGCCGACTGGCTGAGACAAAGCTGGTTGAGCGCGATGGTGTCGTCGGGCGCGAGGCACTGGATTCCCCACGCCTGCGCTTCGAGATCGTTGAGCAAGTTTACGGATTCGAGTTGCAGTTCCTGCGCCAGGCGGGAAGACTCGACTACCCAGGGAAGATTCGAAGTTTCGACTTGTCCATTGCGCACCGGCCCGGCGATTCCGAAGCTGGCGAGGCGCGGGCGAACGCCGGTCTCGGAGACAAATTTGAGAACGATTTCATCGAGTCCGCGAAACTGGCGGCTGGCGAAAACTTTTTCGTGCGTGGCAACAAAATCGTTGGCATTCTTGCCTTGCCGGTAAAAGCTAAGGCGAGCGTGAGTTCCTCCAATATCGCCGGCCAGAATCATTTTTCGAAATTTCTCCAGCGGCGACCGTCCCGCTCCATCATTTCGTCGGATTCTTTCGGTCCCCAGGTTCCAGCAGGATAGTTGGGGAAGTTACGAGGAGGCAGCGCCTTCCAAACGTCGAGGACGGGATTGACGATGCTCCAACCGGCCTCGACCATGTCGGCGCGCTGGAACAGGGTCGCGTCGCCGATCATGCAATCATGCAGCAGGCGTTCGTAGCCCGTGGAAGAACTGACGCCGAAATAGTCCGAGTATTCGAAGTCCATATTCACTTCGCCGAGTTGCATGGTGGTGCCGGGCGTTTTGGCGGCGAAGCGCAGCGAGATGCCTTCTTCGGGCTGAATGTGCAGGACGAGTTGGTTGGGCATCATGTTTTCGACCTGGGTTTCGCGGAACAGCATGAAAGGGGCGCGCCGGAACTGGATGACCACATGCGTATTGCGCCCGGGCAGGCGCTTGCCGGTGCGCAAGTAGAAGGGAACTCCGGCCCAGCGCCAGTTGTCGATGAGCAGGCGCATGGCAACGAAGGTTTCGGTACGGGAGTCCGGCGGCACACCTTCCTCGGAGCGGTAGGCTGGCACGCGCTCGCCGTCCATGATGCCGTCTCCGTATTGGCCGCGGACGGTTTTGCTGAGCACATCCTCGTTACTATACGGCTGGATGGCGTGCAGAATCTTGGCCTGCTCGTCGCGGACGGCGTTCGCTTCAAACGAAATCGGCGGTTCCATGGCGGTGAGCGTGATGAGCTGCATGATGTGGTTCGGCACCATATCGCGCAGGGCCCCAGCCCCGTCGTAGTAGTCGCCACGCTGCTCGACGCCGACGGTTTCGGCGACGGAAATTTGAACATGGTCGATGTAACGGCGATTCCAGATGGGCTCGAAGATTCCGTTGGCGAAACGCAAAGCCAAAATATTCTGGACCGTTTCTTTGCCGAGGTAGTGATCGATGCGGTAAATCTGGTGTTCCGCGGCAACATTCAAAAGTTGCTGATTGAGAGCTTTGGCGGAATCGAGATCGTGGCCAAAGGGCTTTTCGATGATCACGCGACGCCAGTGGCCGTTTTCTTCGTGCATGAGGTTGACTTTGGCCAGCCTCTCGACGACGTCGCCGAAGAACTTGGGCGCGATGGCGTTATAGAAGAAATAGTTGCCATGAGAGTCATGTTCCTGGTCAACCTTGGCCAGGGTCTCTTTCAGCTTGTCGTAGGTGGCGGGATCGTCGAAATCTCCGCTGAGATAACTGATGCGGCGAATGAACCACTCCCACAAATCGTTGTCGACAGCGCCGGTGGCAAATTTCTTGAAGTCTTCGGAAACCTTCTTGCGCGCGTCATCGTCGCTCATAGGATTGCGGCCGACGCCGATGACGGCAAAATCGCGCGACAGCAATTGCTGGCTGGCGAGGTTGTAGAGCGCGGGGATCAGCTTGCGGCGCGTCAAGTCTCCGGTAAACCCGAAGATCACCATGACGCAGGGGTCGGCGGTACGACCCGGTCGTTGTTTGGCTGGTGCTGGCCGAGCGTCGGTTAGAGCCATCGTCTCCTCATTCTAGTGCGGTTCGAGCCGCGATATTTTCAGTCACCCTCGTCCATTGGCTGCCTGGCTCGGAGTGCGTGGGTTCGCAGCCGCGTCGTTAACTCTTTGCCGCCGGTTTCAGCTCGATGTGACCACCGAATTTCTGCCGCATCGCGGAGAGCATTTTTTCCGCGAAGGTGTGATCCTGCCGCGAACGGAAGCGTGTATAGAGCGCCGCGGTCAACACTTCAACCGGAACCGCTTCTTCAAGCGCGGCCTGAATCGTCCAGCGGCCTTCCCCGGAATCCTGCACGTATCCACTGTACTCGGACAGCGTGGGATTCTCGACCAGCGCCATCGCGGTCAGGTCGAGCAGCCACGAACTGATCACGCTGCCCCGGCGCCAGACCTCGGCGATGTCGGGTAAGTTGAGATCGTAGCGGATGTCTTCAGGGAGATCTTTACAGGTCGCGTTTTTGAAAATGTCGAAACCTTCAGCATAGGCCTGCATGATTCCGTATTCGATGCCGTTGTGCACCATCTTGACGAAATGTCCGGCGCCGGAGGGACCGCAGTGGATGTAGCCGTCCTCTGAAGTTCCGACGGCAGCGCCCGTGAGTTTTTCGCGGCCGGGAGTGCGGGGTGTGTCGCCGCGTCCGGGTGCGAGCGTTTTGAAGATCGGATCGAGGCGCTGTACGGTCTCTTTCGGGCCGCCAATCATCATGCAGTAGCCGCGTTCGAGACCCCAGACACCGCCGCTGGTGCCGACATCGACGTAGTGCACGCCCTTGGCGGCGCAGATCTTGGAGCGCCGGACATCGTCCTTGAAATAGGAGTTGCCGCCGTCGATGATGGTGTCGCCCGCCTGCATTTTGGCCAGCAGGGCCTGCACGGTTTTTTCCGTGGGGTCGCCCGATGGGACCATGATCCAGGCGGCGCGGGGCGGGGTGAGCTTGGCGATCAAGTCATCCAAAGAGGATGAGGCGACCGCGCCTTCGCCGGCGAGGCCCTTGACGGCATCGGCGCTCAGATCGGAGACGACCATTGTGTGGCCGCCGCGCATCAAGCGCCGCGTCATATTGGCACCCATTTTTCCCAGGCCTACCATTCCCAGTTGCATTTCTGCTCCTAGCTACTGGCTGCTAGCCGCTAGCCAGCGCAATTTTGCGTGCGCATTACAGAGATTGATCGATCAGCCCTGCGAGTTTCTTCAAGCCGGTTTTCACGTCGCTGCCCAAATGCACGCGCAGAGCGCGGCGTTTGCGGTCGGCGAGAACCTGAAAGTCTCCGCGGGCCTGCGCTGCCTTCACTATACCGAAAGTGTACTTCTGGCCGGGGACGGGCAAGTCCTGAGCGTCGTCGCAGGTGATCTGGAGGAAGACACCACTGTTGGGACCACCTTTATACGCCTGCCCCGTGGAGTGCAGGAAGCGTGGTCCGAACCCGAGACATGTCGCGACCTTCTTCCTGTCCCGCACAGCCATTCTTATCGATTGCAGCTGCGCTTCGTGGTCGGCGTTCATTTCTATATAACCGAGGACGGCGAAGTAGTCTCCGGCATGAATGCGGCCGAGATGTGCGCGCAAATAAGCGGCAACGGAACGATCGTTACCGGCGGCCTTGGCGAGGTCGGCAGCGTTGGTGGCATCGGTAAACAGCTTGACGCCCGCTTCGTCGATGACCGGGGTTTCGGCGGGAAGCGAGCCCTTGGTTTCATATTCAGAGGTGAGTTGCTTGGTGACGATCTTGCTGGCTTCAACGTCGGGCTGATTGAAGGCGTTGATTCCGAGAATCGAGCCTGCGACCGCGGTGGCGATTTCCCAGCGGAAGAATTCCTGCCCGAGGCTGTAGGTGTCGGCCAGGGCGATGCGCACGACCGGCTGTCCAGATTTCTCCAGAGCGGCGACGTTCGCGTCTTGCGCAGCATCGGCCGCGCCTTCCAGACGGAGGTACGCGAAGAGGCGGTCGTTTCCGTAAGCGCCGGGAGCGCCGAGCGCCTCACGGTCAACCGGAATGATGCCCTTTCCGACCTTGCCGGTGGATTCGGCAATCAACTGCTCCAGCCACGCGCCGAGATCAGCGATGCCGGGCGAAGTGATCAGCGTGATCTTGTCGCGGCCCAGTTTCGCCGCGCTTCCCATGATTAAGCCGAGCATGACTCCGGGGTTCTGCTCGATGGGTGTGGCTGCCTTGCAGGCCTCCGCCATTTCTTTTGTGCGCTGCAGGAACTTCACCGTGTCGAGACCCATGGCGGCGGCCGGAACCATGCCGAAGTTCGAGAGCGCGGAGTAGCGCCCGCCGATCGATGGCAGGCCATAGAAAATGTGGCGGAAGCGGTCGCGTTCGGCGACCTGCTGCATTTTCGAACCGGGATCGGTGATGGCGATGAAGCGGCTGCCCGCCTTGTCGGCGCCCACGGTTTGCTGGACGCGCTCGAAGAAATATTGCTTGTAAATATTCGGCTCGAGCGTGCTGCCGGATTTGCTGGACACAATGAAGAGAGTCTTGGCGAGGTCGATTTTCTTTTCCACGCTGCGAATTTGAGCGGGATCGGTCGAGTCCAGGATGTGCAGGCGCGGGAAGCCGGGAGCCTGGGGGTAGGTGAGCGAGAGCACTTCGGGACACAGGCTGGATCCGCCCATGCCGAGCAGCAGAATGTCGGAGAATCCGCCGCTCTTGACTTCATCGGCGAGGGCCTTCAATTTGGCGGCGTTGGCTAGTTGTTCTTCGTCGATCCGGAGCCATCCCAGCCATTTGGCTTCGTCATCGTTGGTCCAGAGCGAGGCGTCCTGGTGCCAAAGGCGTCTTACTTTCCCGGATGCGCGCCAGTCGTTAAGGTTTTTTTTTACGGCAGCGTCAAGATCGGATGGAAGGGATGCGGTGGTCGGAGTGACCTTCGGGATACTCAGCCGCTTCGTGCTTTTTTCGACCGCAGCCAACAGCGTGTCGAAGGCGTCGGCGAACAGCTTGACGCCGTCGGCGGTCAGCTTATCGGTAACGTCTTTCATGACGATGCCTGCGGCCGCGAGATCGGCCATGGTTGTGCGCGCGCCGTCGAGATCCTCGGTCAGACTCTGGCGGGGCTTGCCGTGATCGCGGAAAGCGTCAAGAGTCGCAGGGGGAACCGTGTTGACGGTATCGGGTCCGATCAACTCCTCGATATAAATGACGTCGCGGTAATTCGGATTCTTGGTGCTGGTGCTGGCCCAGAGAACACGCTGGGTTTGCGCACCCTTAGCGGCGAGGGCCTTCCAGCGCGGGGAAGAAAAGATGCGCTGATAGGCTTCGTAGGTCAGCTTGCCGTTGGCGATCGCGACCTTCCCTAGAATGCCCTGCAATTTTGCTTTGCGGGCGGCGTCAGGCTCGCTCTTCAATTTGTCGCCGACCAGGGAGTCGACGAGCGAATCGATGCGGCTGATAAAGAAGCTGGCCACGCTGGCAAGCCTGCTTACGTCGCCGCCGGTCGCGGCGAACTTTTCTACGCCATCGATGAACGCAGCGGCGACTTCTTCATACACCGGTTGCGCGAACAGCAGCGTCACGTTGATGTTGATGCCTTCGCTCAACAGTTGCCGGATCGCCGGGATTCCCTCGGGAGTACCGGGCACCTTGATCATCACGTTTTCACGGGCAACGCTCTTCCACAGGCGGCGCGCTTCGTCGATGGTTCCCTGGGTATCGCGGGCAAGGTAGGGAGACACTTCAAGGCTGACGTAGCCGTCGCGTTTCTTTGTGCTCCGATAAACAGGAGCCAGCAAGTCGGCGGCATCCTGAATGTCGCGGATGGCCAGCAGTTCGTAACGACCCTTGGCGTCAAGATCGGCGCGGCCGGCGAGCGAGTCGAGAAAATCCTGGTATTGCGTCGAGCCGGCGATGGCCTTCTCGAAAATCGCGGGATTCGACGTCATTCCGCGCAGGCCGTCTTCGGTAATCAGGCGCTGCAGTTCGCCGCCCTTGAGTAGATCGCGGCGAATGTAGTCGAGCCAGATCGACTGGCCAAAAGTTTGAAGCTGGACGAGGGGATTGGCGGCCTTTGCGGTTTCGAGCGTGTCGACTGGATTCATAGTATCTCCTAACCTTAATAGGGACGCGGTTGGCGCGTCCGAGACGGGCAAGTCCCGTCTCTACACGAGTACTTCGCGGGCGGCCTGAGCCACTGCATCGGCCGTGAAGCCGAACTTCTTCTGCAAATCTTTCAGCGGCGCGGATGCTCCAAAAGTTCGCATTCCCAGGATGCGTCCTTTGGGTCCCGCGTATAGCGCCCAGCCTACGGTCGAAGCCATCTCAACCGCGACCCGGGCAGTGACTTCGGGCGGAAGCACCTGGTCGCGATAACTCTGATCCTGATGTCCGAACAATTCCCACGACGGCATGCTGACGACGCGCGCACGAACGCCTTCGGATTTCAGCTTCTCATAGGCGTCGATGCAGAGCTGTACCTCGCTGCCTGTCGCCATCAGGATCACCTGAGGCTTGCCGCCTTCCGCCTCCGCCAATATATAAGCGCCGCGAGCCACGCCCGCAGCCGAAGCGTATTTCGAGCGGTCCAACGTCGGCAGCGCCTGGCGTGTCAGGATGAGCGCCACCGGTTCTTTCTGCAGGTTCATAATTACTTTCCACGCTTCCACCACTTCATTGGCGTCGGCGGGGCGCAGCGTGATCAGTCCGGGAATGGCGCGCAAGGTGACCAATTGCTCGATCGGCTGGTGTGTCGGTCCATCTTCGCCGACGCCGATGGAATCGTGCGTGAAAATCCAGATCGACGGGACTTCCATGATCGACGAAAGGCGGATCGGCATCTTCATGTAATCGCTGAAGATGAGGAAGGTGGAACCGTAGACACGGAGTTTCGACAGCGTCATGCCGTTGACGACTGCCCCCATGGCGTGCTCGCGAATGCCGAAGTGGAAGTTGCGCGCGTTGTAATTGCCGGGTTCGAAGTCACCGGCGCCGTCGAAGGTGAGACGCGTTTTCGTCGAGGGATACAGGTCGGCGGAGCCGCCCATGAGCCAGGGTTCGTTGCTGGCGATGGCGTTGAGAACCTTGCCGGAGGAATCGCGGGTGGCGAGTCCCTTGGCATCGGGCGCAAACGTGGGAAGTTCCTTGTCCCAACCGACGGCCGCTTGCCGGTTCTGCATGCGCTCGAATTGCGCCGCTAGATCGGAATACTGAGCACGGTACTTGGCGTAGAGAGATTTCCACTGGCCGTTCAGTTGCTGACCGCGCTTGCCCATCCCGTCGCGGAAATTTTCGCGCACACCGTCGGGGACGAGGAATTTCGCGTCCTCTGGCCAGCCGTAGAAGCGTTTCGTCAACTTGATTTCTTCTTCGCCGAGCGGTTCGCCGTGAGCTTCTTTGCTGTCCTGGCGGTGGGGCGAGCCGTACCCGATATGGCTGTTCACGATGATCAACTGGGGGCGATTTACGGAGAGCGCGTGGTTGTAGGCACCCGTGAGTGCCACCAGGTCGTTTGCGTCCGCGACGTGCGCGACATCCCAGCCATAGCTGGCAAAGCGATCGGCTACGTTTTCGTCGAAGGCGAGATCGGTATTGCCCTCGATCGTGATGTGGTTGCTGTCGTAAATCCAGCACAGGTTTGAAAGCTTCAGGTGACCTGCGATCGAGGCGGCTTCAGACGATATTCCTTCCATCATGTCGCCGTCGCCGCAGAGTGCCCAGATGCGGTGGTTGAAAAGTTCGAACCCCGGACGATTGAAGTAGGCGGCCAGCCAGCGCTCCGCGATCGCCATGCCCACGCTGTTCGCGACACCCTGACCGAGCGGACCCGTGGTGGTTTCGACGCCAGAGGTTAAGCCGTACTCGGGATGCCCCGGCGTTTTACTGCCCAGTTGGCGGAAGTTTTTGATGTCATCGAGCGACACAGCGGGGGTCGAGAGAACCTTGCCGTCGGAGGCTACCTCGCGCACGCCCGCCAAGTGCAGCAGGGAGTAGAGCAGCATGGAGGCGTGTCCGTTCGAGAGCACGAAGCGGTCGCGATTGGGCCAGAGCGGATCTTCGGGGTCGTAGCGCAGGAACTGCTGCCACAAGCAATAGGCGACCGGGGCTAGAGCCATCGGCGCGCCGGGATGGCCCGAGTTTGCCTTCTGTACCGCGTCCATCGAGAGGGTGCGAATCGTGTTGATACACAATTGATCGAGTTGTGTACCGCTGGTGGCGACCGACTGGTCACTGACTGCCATCAATGCTCTCCTCACAAATTGGCTTGCACTGCGCCACTGTCGACTTAGATGAATCCGGCGGCAAATGGATACAAACCCGGCTACCGCCCCAGTTTACATCGCCACCGAAAAACGAAGTGAGACCCGAATGGACTAGGTTTCGATTCTACACCGAGATGAAACCGCAGGGTCGGGGGGTGCATACGTTGGCAGGCCAAATATTGCGGGCCTCACCCCATTGGCTGCTTCAGATCAAGAAGAGTTTATCGTCGCTGATCCGGTGTTGCAGGGTGGAAGCTAACTGATCGACGTCGAGGGCGGAAAGGTCGATCGCGTCCTGCCGGAAGATGGGGATGTGATTGGTTCCGAGCGCGTCCCGCCGCACTTGGATCAGCAAGGCCTGGAGCACGCTGGGATCGTATTTTTGCGGAGTCATGCGGATTAATTCCTGCAGGGCGGTTGCAATGGACATGCGCTCGCGGTAAGGACGCTCGCTGGTCATGGCATCGAAACTGTCGGCCAAGGCCACGACGCGGACCGCCATCGGGATTTCCTCGCCGTGCAAGCCATCGGGATATCCGGAGGCATCGGCGCGCTCATGGTGCCAGCGCACGATCTCCGGAATTTGAGGCCAGGGGAACTGGACCTGGCTGACAATCTCATGGCCAATGATGGTGTGATCGCGCATCTCGCGAGATTCTTCCGCGTTCAGTTGCGCGGGTTTGCCGAACAGGCGCTTGTCAATGGCGACCATGCCGATATCGTGCAGATAGGCTGCCGAGCGCAATGCGGCCACATCGTTCGGGTCCATGCCGAGCGCTTCCGCGATCGCCTGAGCGTAGCGCCCCACGCGGAGCGAGTGTCCGTGGATATTGACGTGTTTGACGTCGATGGCGATGGCGAAGGCTTCGAGCGCATTGTCGTAGAAACCATGCAGGGAGGCCAGCAGGCGCAAGTTTTCCGCCACGCGCTGGGCGAGGGTGAGGCTGAGGGTGTGATTTTGAACCGCGAGTGCTACGTAATGGCTCAGAATCTGGAAGGACGCGAGAGCATCCTCTTCATAGAGCGCATCGCCGGGGCGGCGTCCCAGGGCGATAACTCCGGCGAGTTTGCCGCGGACTTTGAGAGGCGAGATGCACTTGAAGAGTTCGGGAGCGACGTTGCCGTTCGAACTGAGAAAGGCGTCATAGGTAGAACTGTTGAGGGGCAGAGGACCAGGGGTCGCAGTCAAGGCGTGTACGTGGCGGGGAAGCAGGGGGATGAGGGACGGTTCCGGCAGGAGCGCGAATCCCTGGGCAGCGACGGAGGTGAGCAACGATGGGCGCTCACTGAACGAAAAAAGAACAGCCTCGCGCGCGCCTGCGGCCTCCATGACGGCGGCCAGCATGGTCTGAGCGGTTTGACGGAAGTCGCGGTCCGCCGTCAGTTGCGGGCCCAAATCCGTCAGCGCTTCGAAGGTTCGGATCAGCTTTTTAAGATCGGTTCCCTGCAAAGCCGCTAGCGGAGTTGCGAGAAACCAGAGCCTTTTCAGGGTAGCACCGCGTCCGGGTTACGAATATTGGGTAGTTTGGTGCAAGCGCGGATTAGGCCCGGGAGCGCCAAAATTGGCGGTTGTAACTAGTTGTGGGACAAGGCTGAAACGAGAGTAAGATTGCCTTCTCTCGCAGGAACGCGGAAGGGCAGGCGGGAGCCTCCGTTCTTGACAGGGAGCAGAGACTTAGCTCATACTTCGTCGAAAATTTACGAGCGCTTGGCGCTTATTTTTACCCCCGGGGTTTCCGGCAACTTTCCAGCAAAGAAGAGACAATCATGGCTGCCACGCAATCCAACCGTCTTTATTCCGAAGAAAAGTTCCCATCCGAAAACGACCCGTCGCCTCAGGTTTCCTGCAGCAGCCGGTCGGGCACTCTGGACGAAAGTACCGCGCTGGCCTCTTTGAAGGAGTTGGTCGCAGCCGGAGACCACGGGCTCGATCCGATGCTGGAGACTATCACCGATGCCGCCCGGCTGCTCACAGGCGCGTCGGGAGCGGCGCTGGCGACGTGGAAGGATAGGCTCATGGTGTGCCGGGCGCGGAGTGGTGAAACGGCGCCTCCGCTGGGCGCGCAGTTGGACGCGGAGACGGGGATTTCAGGAGAGTGTTTGCGCACCGGCGCCATGCAGCATTGCACCGACGCAGAGAATGACACGCGCGTGGATGCCGAAGTCTGCCGCAGCCTCGGCTTGCGCTCGATCGCGGTGTTGCCAATTCAATCGACACGCGAAACCAATGGAATTCTGGTGACGTTCTCCACCCAGCCCGACGCTTTCACCGAGCGCCATATTGCCCTGCTACGGCAACTGGCGTCGCTGGCGGAGCGGGCGCGCGCCGCTGAACCGGTGAGCGTGATGCCGGTCGAGGTGAACCGGCTTTCAGCAGAGGTTGTGCCGGGAGAAGAAGCGCAGGCAGAGGCTGAGCCTCGGTCCGGCTCCGAAGTTAACCCCGGGTCCAACTACGAGTTTCGACCTGAAGCGGAGGCCGCATCGCTTTCGCAGAACAAGAGCGAGGCGCCGCAAAGCTCCACTGTGCTGCCGCCGCCGGATGGTGTCTGGGACGTGGTGCATGCTTCTCTGGGAACGCGCTCGCGGCCGCTGGTTTGGGGCGCCGTGGTGCTGGCGGCGATTGCGCTGTTTATGCTGGCGGTGTGGCTGGGATGGCGCGGTTCAGGCGGAACCGATGGTCAGGCACACGCTGCGACAAAGGTTCCAGTCGCCACCGCGGCTGCTGGCGCCGTTGTGCCGAGTAGCGCGGCCATCCAATCTCCTCTTGTTCGAATTCCCGATAACGACTCGGTCTGGGCTCCGAACCCAGGTGGCGAGACGCTCCCGCCATCCGGCGCGAAGGCATCGATCGACACATCGGTGAAACTGGCTTCGCAACTGGACAAGGCGGCGGCGAAGAAAGCGCAGCCCACGCATGCGCCGACGGTCGCGGAGAGTGGAAGGGCACCGGAGGGCGCATCCTTCGAACCGCCGCCACTTCCGGCCGATTCGAGTTCGCACAACGACGTTGGTGAAGTGCTCTCCGCGAAGGTCTCGGTGCCAGCGTTTCCCTTGCCGGTATCGCAAGGAGTATCGGGAGGGCGCTTGCTGCACAGCGTTCCGCCCAACTATCCAGCCGGAGCGCGCCAGTTACTGCTTGAGGGCAAAGTCGTGCTCGACGCCATGATCCTCGAGGACGGAAGGGTCGGCGACGTGAAAGTCGTAAAGGGTTCTCCGCTGCTAGGGCGGTCAGCGATGGACGCGGTGAAGAAGTGGCGCTACGAGCCTTATCAACTCGACGGCAAACCGGTGAAGAACAAAACCATGATCACAGTGGAGTTCAAGCTGCCTTCGAGCGCGAAATAAAGTCAGTTCTCGGTTCTCAACCTGGGTTGAACTGAATCCCAATTCCGTTACGCTAGCCGTTTTCTACGCGTGTTTTTATATCTGCATACGCGGCATCGATGAGCCTGCTTAGTTCCGCGGCGTTTGCAGCCGTTCCCGGTCTCAACTTCACGTGACGCATGAACTTGCCAGTGCCTTGCAGCAGGCGCGCGGGATCCCGCAGTGCTGCGCCGTGAAAGAATCCGACATTCACATGCGAGGTGAAGACATTGACGTAGCCGAAGGGCGCATCTCCTAAACATGCGACCGGACAGCCGTCGTGCAAAAGCTCGCGGACCTCGTCTCCGCAATTCTGCATCGCCTCAAACCAGTGACGCGCGATGTCTCCCAATGCCCCGGCGTGTTGTGTCATCCAGGCAGCGATGGCTGGATCGCGCTCGACCGCGCCGTTGAATCGAAGCAATTCCGTTTTCATGGTTGCTCCACTTTGTGCCTTCTAGATATGTGACGACTCGGCACCCTGGGGAACTTTGGTTCAGAGTCGGCAGAAAGCATAAATCACATGCGTGCGCCGGGAAACCGGCACTTTAACCAGAGCTTCCCTAGCCTCCCTTGCCTTGGCTTGAGACCTACACGCCGACTGGGAACGGCTTGGTGTGGGTTTCGGAGCCGACGGAGAGTCCGGCGAAGCGTCCCTGGAGGAGCGACATCAGCCCGGTAACCCAGTAGCCGATGACGAACAACAGCAGGAAGGGAATGGTGAAGTAGTTTTCGTTGTCGATGGCGTAGAGGATGGCGAGGAAAAAATAGGTTCCGATGAGGAGTTCGATCCAGGGAACCCATCCCAAGCGCTTGCGGTACTTTGCGCCCAGGACTTTATCTTTTTTCGAGGCGACGCGATATTTCGGAGTGCGGGCGAAGGCGGTCTGCTTGCCGACCAGCGCCTCAAGCACGGCGCGCGTGTTGGTGATGGTGAGGCCGATTCCGAGAGCCATTAATAGCGGCAGGTAAAGCAGCGAGCGGAACCAGCTTCGGGGAAATAATTCTCGTTGCGAAACGAGATAAAAACTGGAAATCGAGAAGGTCGAGGCCATGAACAAGGGAAGATCGATGTAGAGCATCTGGAACCATCCCTGGTAAGAGCGGATGATCATGGCGGGCATCAGCAAAACGGAAAGCACGATCATCAGCGGATAGCTGAGATTGGCGGTCAGGTGATACCAGGCTTCGACTTTCTGGTGGCGCGAAGCATCGCTTTTGAGGACGCGGGGAAGAATCTTCTTGGAAACCTGGATCAAGCCTTTGGCCCAGCGCGCCTGCTGGGTTTTGAAGGCGGTCATCTCGACCGGCAACTCGGCCGGACATTCGACATCCTGCAGATAAATGAACTTCCAACCTTTGAGCTGGGCGCGGTAGGAAAGGTCAGTGTCTTCGGTGAGGGTGTCGTGCTCCCAGCCTCCAGCTTCGTCGATGGCACAGCGCCGCCACATTCCGGCGGTGCCGTTGAAGTTGAAATACACGCCGCTGCGGGCGCGTCCGGAGTGTTCGAGGACGAAGTGGCCGTCGAGGAGGATGGCTTCGACTTCGGTGAGAAACGAGTAATGACGATTGATGTGGGTCCAGCGGGTTTGGACCATGCCGATTTTCGGATCGGTGAAGTGATGGATGCACTTGAGCAGAAAATCGGGAGGGGGAACGAAATCGGCATCGAAGATGGCGACGAATTCACCTTTGGCGGTTTTGAGGCCCTCGGCGAGCGCTCCGGCTTTGAAGCCTTCGCGGTTGTCGCGGTGCAGGTAGGTGACGGGATGTCCGAGGGCGACGTAGCGGTCGACCAGGATGCGGGCGACTTCGATGGTCTCGTCGGTGGAGTCGTCGAGCAGTTGGATGTCGAGTTTTTCTTTTGGATACTCGAGGCGGCAGACGGCATCGAGCAGGCGGTCGACCACGTATTGCTCGTTGAAAATTGGGAGCTGGACGGTGACGCGCGGCAGGTCGGCGAAGTGGCCGGGAGGATCGGTGGTCTTGTTTTTTCTATTCTTGTAATAAAGATAGACCATCCAGTAGCGATGGCCGCCATAGGCGGCGAGGATGACGAGGACGATGAAATAGGGAATCAGCAGCGCCAGATCAAAAGCGTTGACCTGGTAAAGGCCGACGAAAGTTTTGTCGAGAAAATGCTGGCGAAGATACGGTCCCAAGCCCTTGGACGTGGAGAGCAGGGCCATGGCCAGCGGGGAAGTGGGCATCAACGGCATGAATTCAGCAGGACCATGAACATCCAGGGTACAAAGATGGCAGAACAAGCATTGTACATTTAGCGGGGGAGTTGTTTCTTACTTCGTCAAAGTAACTTCTGCAATCTGACTTCTGCTTTCTAACTTCCTAAGGGGTCACTTCAAATACCGTGCCCACGCTGTAGGCTCCGCCATTGATGGTCGTGCCGTAGAGGTTGCCCGACTTGTCGAAGACTAAGCCCGCAAACGGACCAGCGCCGTCCCCAGCCCCACCTGCGAAGCTGTAGATCAACTTCTCCGTGCCTGACGAGGTGATCTCGAACACGGTCCCGGAACCGTCTGCGCCGCCATTGACGGTCGTGCCGTAGAGGTTGCCCTTCTTGTCGAAGACAAGGCCCGCAAGTGGACCGGCGCCGTCTCCAGCCCCGCCTGCGAAGGTGTGGAGTACCTTCTCGGTGCCGCCCGACGTGACCTCGAACACCGTGCCGTCGTTGTACTCACCGCCGAGCTGGGTCGTGCCATAGAGGTTTCCTTTTGTGTCGAAGACCAAGCCCGCTACGGGGTTGTAGCCGTCCCCGGAACGACCTCCGAAACTGTCGAGCACTTTCTCCTCGCCAGCCGAAGTGATTTCGAACACTGTGCCCTCGTTGTGCTCCCCGCCAAGCCGGGTCGTGCCATACAGATCGCCCCTCGTGTCGAAGACCAGTCCTGCAACGGGATTATTGCCGTCCCTGGAGCGACTTCCAAAGCTGTAGAGCAGCGTCTCTTCGCCAGCCGAAGAAATCTCGAACACCGTGCCCCCGCCGTGCGTGCCGCCGCCGGAGGTCGTTCCATAGAGGTTGTCCTTGGTGTCCAGGACCAATCCGGCAACGGGATAGCTGCCGTCCCCGGAGCGACTTCCAAAGCTGTAGAGCACAGTCTCCTCGCCAGCCGAAGTGATCTCGAACACCGTGCCTTCGCTGTACTCGCCCCCGTCTTCGGTCGTCCCGTAGAGATTGCCCTTTTTGTCGATCACCAACCCCGCCACCGGAGAGTTGCCGTCCCCAGATCGGCTTCCGAAGCTGTACAGCACCTTCTCAGTGCCCGAAGTGATCTCGAAGACTGTGCCATTAAGGTTGTCGCCGCCACTGGAGGTCGTGCCGTAGAGGTTGCCCTTTTTGTCGAAAACTAATCCGGCCCAAGAACTGCCACCATCCCCGGACTGACTTCCGAAGCTGTAGACCACTTTCTCAGTCTGGGCCTGCGCTGGCCGAGCCGAAATCAGCAGCAACAAAGAAAGAAACGCCAACGTGGCTGCGCCACGCCAAAGGTTAAAGCCTGAACAACGCATAACCAACCTCCCGCGAATTGATCAGCTCGTAACCGCGCGTGCCGGGTTCTGTTCTATTGGTCGCACGCCGCCAAGCACAAGGCGAAACGCAACAGCCAACAGCAAGACTGTTAGTTCAGAAAATGCTGGCGGTATAGCGTATCCCGCTGCGCTGGCCGGAAGCCGGCATCGCGGATGATTCGTCGCAATTCTTCTTCGGTGGTGCAGTTGGTGACGCCGGCGGCGCGGACCACGTTTTCTTCCAGCATGACCGAGCCCACGTCATTGCCGCCAAAGCGCAGGCCCATCTGGCAGACCTTTAATCCTTGTGTTACCCAACTGGATTGCACGTTGAGAAAATTCGAAAGATAGAGGCGCGAGATGGCGAGAACTTTCAGGTACTCGACGGCGGTGGCTTCATCCCAGTGGCGCCCGCCGAGGGCGGTGTGGGCGGGCTGAAAGCTCCAGGGAATGAAGGCGGTGAAGCCGCCGGTTTCCTGCTGCAGATCGTAGAGAACCTGAAGGTGATTGATGCGATGCTCGATGGATTCGCCCACGCCGAACATCATAGTGGCGGTGGTGCGCATGCCGAGCTGGTGCGCGGTGCGGTGAACTTCGAGCCAGTCGGCAGTGAGGCATTTGAGGCGGGCGATCTTGTAGCGGACTTCGTCATCGAGAATTTCGGCTCCGCCGCCGGGGATGGAGTCGAGTCCGGCATCGCGCAAGCGGGCGATGGTGTCGCGGAGGCTGAGATGGCTGTATTCGGCGATCGCGAGAATTTCGGAGGCGGAGTAGCAGTGCAGGTGAATCTTGGGGAAGCGCTGCTTGATGCCGCTGAGCATTTTTTCGTGCCAGTCGATTTTGAGGTCGGGATGAAGTCCTCCCTGCATGAGGACGCCGGTGCCTCCGAGTTCGACAGTCTCGCGAATCTTCTCGTAGATGGTCTCGTAATCGAGGATGTAGCCCTCGCTGGCGGCGGGGCCTTTGAGCGGGCGATAGAAGGCGCAGAAGGTGCAGTATTCGGTGCAGAAGTTGGTGTAATTAATGTTGCGATCGATGATGTAGGTGACGGTGCCTTCGGGATGAAGCTGGCGGCGAAGGGCGTCCGCCTCCATGCCGATGCCGATGAGATCGTCGGACCGGAACATTTCCAGGGCTTGCTGCTTGGTCAGGGACATTCGTTAATCACTCCGCAGTTAAGCCTATTTTAGCTGGTTGGAGGAGCGGACGCGAATGTAACGTCCGCACCGTCCAGCTAGGCTGTGCGCTGTCGCGGCTGCGATGTTGGGGGCGCAGCTTTCGACGAGCCTCCCTTACGACGGCGTTGGTACTCGAAGAGACCAAAAAGGCCGCCCGCCGCAGAAAAAATAATGAGAACGATCAGCACCGGCCAGTAGTACTGGTCAAAGAACTTTACGATGTGCCGTCCGTAGTGGTACCCGAGATAAGCCAGGGTGATGTAGCGAATGCCGCGCCCGACGATCAAGGCGGTGAGGAACTTCCGGGTAGGGTACTGCATGGCACCGGCGGCGAGCAGGATGGGAACAATCGGAAATGGTGGCGGCAGGATGGCGGGAATGGCGACCGCCGCAAATCCCCAGCGCTCAAAAGTCGCGTAAACCTTTTTGATCTTCCGTTGCGAAAACCTTTTCTCCAGAGTTTCCTTGCCGCCTTTCCGAGCCATGCGGTAGGTGAGGAAGCCGCCGAGGACAGATCCGGCGGTGGCCATGAAGGCGTAGTAAATCCAGGGCTCGCGGTGGTGGGCGGCCAGCAGGATGGTGACGATGTCGGTGCTGCCGGGAAGGGGAATGAGCGAATTGTCGACGAGGCCGAGCAAAATCAGGCTGGGGCCGCCGAGATGGATCAGCCACCGGAGGGCGCTGCTCTGCGAACCCTTTTTCGCGGCCAGCAGGAGCGTCGTCAGCAGGTGTGGGTTCATTCTTGGTATTGGAGGTCATTCCGGGGCTGGGGGATGCAATTGGTGAGGCCAACTATCAAGAATAGTTTTGCGCGGTCGGGGGAGGCAAAGCGGGTGTAGAATGTGGCCGCTTCGGAAATCGGAAAATTCAAACTCCAAAACTTAAAGGGGGAAGTATGAGACGAAAGAATAGTTTCTGCTTTTGCGCTCTGCTGGGATTGTTGGTCTGCCTGATGGCGTCCGCGCTGGTAGGGGCGCAGCAGGTTGGGGGCAACGTTCTGCCAGATGGTTTCTACATTAGTCCTACGGCGGCGCCCGGCTCAACTTTCCAGGGTCTGCCGACGGGGCTTCGCGCGGATGGCTCCGCCGACGCGAATGGCGCGGTGACCACGGCCCTCAGCCCGGATGGCACTGCTTTGCTGATCCTTACCACCGGTTACAACACAGGCTTTTACACACAGGGACCGGATGGCACGCCGATCTTGTGGCCGGCGCTCTACCCGCTGACGGGACTGCCATCGTCGACGACGACGGCGAATGCCGAGTGGGTTTTTGTTTATGACGTGCGCGTGTCGCCGCCGGTGCAGAAACAGATGATCAACATTCCCAATACCTATCACGGGTTGATCTGGGATCCCTCGGGTTACACCTTCTATATCGCCGGAGGCATCGATGACCGCGTCGAGGTTTACTCGACGTCCGCCAATGGAGCGAGCGCGGATGGGACCTATGCGCCGAATGCTCCGTTTGTGCTGCTGAATCACAACCTGCCAGCCAACGTTCCCATACAGGAATACCCGACGGGCGGCTTATTCAGCACTACGCCGATCAACAACAATCCGATTGCGCAGTATATGTATATGCCGTTCAGCGCGGTGGCGGCGGGACTGGCGATCAGCCCCGACGGATCGACCTTGTATGTGGCCAATTACCAGAACGATTCGCTGTCGATCATCAACACGGCTACGCGGTTGGTGACGAACGAGGTTGTTTTCTTTGCGCCCGGACAATCTACCGCAGTCGGCGAAATGCCTTACTGGCCGGTAGTCGTGTCGAACGCCCAGGGTGCGCCGGTCAAGACCTACGTGAGCAGCGAGCGTGACGGCCAGGTGCTGGACGTGAGCGCTGCGGGAACGTTCACCGTGATCAAAGTCGGCGGCGAACCGAATCGGATGATCCTCTCGGCCGATCAGCACTGGCTCTATGTTTCGAACGGCGATCTCGATGAGATCGACGTGATCGACACGACGAAGGACAAAGTCGCAAGCCGGATCTCGGTGGCGCGTCCTGGATATAAGTACAAGGGATCGAACCCGAATTCGCTGGCGTTGAGCCCGAACGGCCAAACGCTGTATGTGACTTTGGGCGGCGAGAATGCGGTAGCGGTGATCAACGTCGCGACGAGACAGTTGCTCGGACGGATTCCCACCGGATGGTATCCGAGTTCGGTATCGGTGAGTGCGGACGGATCCAAGTTGTACGTCGTGAACATGAAATCCAATGCCGGACCCAACCTGGAATACCGGGCGGATTGTCCTGGGTTGGGCATCCCGCCGGAGTACTCGCAGTTGCTATGTCCGCCGCCGAATCCAACGTCACGCAATGAATACATTCTGGCGCTGCTGAAGGCAGGATTGTCGACCATCCCCGTTCCCGACGCGGATACGCTGGTCTATTTGTCGGCGGTGGTGGATGCCAACAACGGCTTCGACAACCCGCAAACCAGCCCGATCATGACGTTCCTGCACAATCAGATCAAGCACGTGATTTACATCCAGAAGGAAAACCGGACCTACGACCAGATCCTGGGCGATCTGCCGCAGGGCAATGGCGATCCGACGCGGGTGCAGTTTCCGCAGCCGATTTCGCCGAACCATCACCTGCTGGCGACGCAGTTCGCGCTGCTCGACAACTATTATGACGCGGGCGATGTAAGCGGCGACGGATGGAACTGGGACACGCAGGGACACGCCAACGATGCCACGGTGAAGAACGTGCTCGTCGGTTATGGCAACGCAAATTACAACATCCCGTTTGACTGGAATGGCAATCCGCGCAACATCGGCGTCGCCCTGCCCAACACGACTACGGGAACGCCGAGCCCGAGCACGGTGCGCATTACGACGCTGTTTGATCCGACCGGCGGTTCCTCGATCGAGCCAGGGGCGAAGGACATCACCGCTTCCGAAGGCGCGGATGATCTCAATCCCAGTGCGCTCGGCGGCTATATCTGGGACAGCGTGATACGCGCCGGTTTGAAGGTTCGCCACTACGGTCTCTACGCCGACGAGAATTATTACGTCGACCCGTATGCGGGCGCGCCGTTTTATATCCCGATCGTGCGCGACGCTTTCAAGGAGAAAGTGGTGCAGGCGGTGCCTGTGAAACATTCTCTCCTCGACAAGACGGACCTCTACTATCGCGGCTGGGATCTGAACACTCCCGATGTATATCGTTTTGAGGAGTGGAACCGGGAGTTTAACGAATATGTGAAGAAAGGCAACTTGCCCAATTTCGAAATGGTCGATTTTATGAACGACCATTTCGGCAACTTCACGTCGAACGTGGCGACGCTGGAAAATCCGTTGTCGCAGTTTGCGAGCAACGACTATGCGGTGGGACGCCTGGTGGAAGCGGTGAGTAATTCTCCGTATTGGGCGAGCACGGCGATCTTTGTCGTGGAAGACGATGCGCAGAACGGGCCGGACCATGTGGACGCGCATCGCTCGACGGTGTTCGTGATCTCTCCTTACACCATCAGCGGCGGGGTGGTGCACACGATGTACAACTCGACCAACGTGTTGCGTACGATCGAAGACATCCTGGGAGTCAGTCCGCTAGGACTGAACGATGCGAACGCGCTCCCGATGGCGGATGTGTTCACCGAGGAACCCAACCTGCAACCCTACACCGCGCTGATTCCCGGGATTCTATGCGAGCCTCCCGTGGACCCGACGCTGGTGCCGGAATGCAAGAACCCCAAGAACCGGAAGATCACCACTGCCATGAAATCGCTGCACGATGGCCAGTGGTGGGCGCAGCAAACCAAGGGGTTCAACTTCAGCCATCCCGACATGGTGAATGCCGATTTGTTTAACCGCATTCTGTGGAAGGGAATTATGGGCGACGACAAACCGTATCCCGGAGCCGGAGTGAACAAGGCAGTGAAGGTAGCGAAAGAAGATGACGACGATTAGACGGTGAATCGTCGGCAGAGAAACAACTGGGGGCGCGACACTTCTCGGAAAGCGCGAGATGTGTCGCACCCCCGTTGTTTTTCCGGCACTCCAGTTCCCCGTGGTAAGCCAGATCTCGAAAGGCGCGAGACTTAGGACACCGGACTACGGCCTAATTAGCCGCTAGGAAGGCTCGCGCGGCTCCCTATACTGAAGAGATAGAAGTTGATCTCTCTTGAACGGAGCCGGCGTTGTCTCAGCAGCAACAAATTCTGATGTGCGCACCCGACTATTTCGGCATTGATTACGTCATCAATCCGTGGATGGAGGGCAATTGCGGCAAGGCCGATCAGGGTTTGGCGGTGGAGCAGTGGTCGGGCCTGAGACGTGCGATCGAGACGCATGCGGAGGTGGTTCTGATTCCGCAACAGCCGGGGCTGCCGGATCAGGTGTTTACGGCCAATGCTGGAATGGTTCTGAAGGAAAAGGTAGTGGTCAGCCGCTTCAAGGCGCCGGAGCGCCAGCGGGAAGAACCGTTTTTCGAGGCGTGGTTTGCGCAACACGATTTTGAGATTGACGCCTGGCCTCCTGAAGTGTCGTTCGAAGGTGCGGGCGACGCGTTGCTTGATCGCGGACAGCCATTGATTTGGGCGGGGTACGGGTTCCGTTCTGGGGTGGCCACGCCCGGTTTGCTGGAGAAGGCGTTTGGACGCCGCGTGATCGGGTTGCAACTGGTGGATCCGCGCTTTTATCATCTCGACACCTGCCTGTGTCCACTGGAAGGCGGCTATGTCATGTACTTTCCGGGGGCCTTTGATGGCGATGGACAAAAGGCCATCGCCGACCGCGTTCCCGCGGAAAAACTGATCGAGGTCGATGCGGCGGACGCGGAACATTTCTGTTGTAACGCGGTCGATGTGAACCGGCACGTGATGATGAATGGCGCTTCGGAAGCGCTGCAGGCACGTTTGCGGAAGGCGGGATTCACGCCCGTGATCACGCCGCTTTCAGAATTCATGAAAGCCGGAGGCGCGGCGAAATGTCTGACCCTGAAATTGCGGGAAGAACAGGATTGTTAAAGGCGGTCGGGCCGGGATTCGAGAAGCGTTTCAATCATTCCAGGATGGATCGCGCCGGCGATTCCAGGCAGTGAGATTTCGAGGCTTTGCGGACGGTTTTGTCTAAACGAACCGCAGCGCCGGAGTTGGCGGTAGCGCTCCGACTTCCGCGCCCAGGCGGTAATAGAGTTGCAGGCCATCGAGGCACGGCGGATCCAGATAATAATGGATGTTATGAAGCAGGTAGACGCGCAACAGTTCGATGGCGAGGCCGAGACGCGGCGCCCACTGCTGCGCAATGGCTTCGAGATTTTTTGACAATAAGCCGTGGTCACGGGACTTCTTGAATGCCTGGGCGATGGCCGCTGCATCTCGTCCGGCGAGCGACTGCTTGCGGATTGCCCAGAAGGCGAAGACGAAGGACTTGCCGGTGCGCGCCTGCCACTCTTCAGCCAAATCAAGCGTGAAGTAGCGGGTGCGGTCGACCTGCAGGGCGGGATCGCCAATCAGCAGCGCGGCATCGCATGTTTTGAGCATCTCGTCGAGATTGGGCCCCATCGGGCGGTAATCGCGCGGCCCTCCCAGCCACTTCGCAAACAGAATTTTGGTGAGGGCGACGGACGTCATCGAAGACGTATCGAGGGCGACGCTGCGTACTTGTGACGCCCATTGCTCGGTGGACAAGGGATTGACCGGTTGTTTGCCCACGAGCAGAATCGAACGCACGGCGCGGCGAGCGGCAATGGCCACGTCGGGAATGATCAGGAGATCGGGAACCGAGGTGTAGGCGGCGGCGGGAATGATTCCGATATCGGCGTTGCCGGCGCGCAGATCCTCGGCGCAGGCCGACGGGATGGTGTAGGAGATATCGAAGTCGGGGTTCGCGTTCGTTGGCACGCCTTCGTGGCCATGCTCAAAATCCCACATGAGAGGCGCTGTGTTCAGGTAGGAAATGGCCGAGATCTTTAACCGGCTCATCAAGTTATAAATTCTACCAAAAATGATGTGCGGGCCATCCTTGACACGGTTTTATGCCCGGTCTACGGTCACGCAATATGTCTACTCAAGTTGAGATGTCGAAGGCTGCTGCTGCCTCCGAACCGGCTTCGCGAGAAGGAACGTACTGGCTGGCGCTGGCGCTGACTCCGGGCTTGGGACCGGCGCGGATCAAGAAACTCATAGAGAACTTCGGGACGGCTGGGCGCGTGTTTGACGCGAGCCTGACGGAACTGGAAGCCACGGGAATCCGCGCGGTTTCGGCGCAATCCATCGCCACAGGGAAGTCGCTGGAAATGGCGAAGGAGGAGTGCGCGAAAGCGGCCGAGGCGCGCGCTCGAATTCTTTCGCTCAGCGACCCTGACTATCCGTCGCGGCTGAAAGAAATTTACGATCCGCCGGTCATTCTCTTCGTGAAGGGAAGCGTCGAGGTGCTGTCGCAGCCTGGGATTGCGATGGTGGGGACCCGGCATCCGACACCGTATGGAAGCGGGATGGCGGAGCGGCTCTCGACTGACCTGGCCGCCCGCGGACTGGTGATCATCAGCGGGCTGGCGCGCGGAATCGATACGGCATCCCATCGCGGAGCGGTCGCGGGCAAAGGAAAGACTGTGGCGGTGCTGGGGACGGGAATTGATGTGATGTATCCGAAGGAGAATACGCGCCTCACCGAGCAGATACTGGCCTTGGGGGGCGCGCTAATTACTGAGTTTCCGGTGGGAACTTCTCCGGCGCCGCAAAACTTTCCCATTCGCAACCGAATCATCAGCGGGATGTCGGCGGGTGTGCTGGTCGTGGAAGCGGCGGAATACAGCGGAACGCGGATTACTTCGCGGCTGGCACTGGAACAAAACCGCGATGTTTACGCGGTTCCGGGCAACGTGACGAACAAGAATGCCTGGGGTCCTAATACGCTGATTAAACAGGGCGCGAAGCTTGTCGCGACCTGGGAAGACGTATGGGAAGAGCTGCCGACCGACGTGCAGATTGCGCTGGGCGCGATGCAGCAGAATGAATCTCCCGAGGCGGAAAGCGCATCTCTATTTCCGGACGAAGCGAGATCGCCCCACGAAAATAAGATCCTCAGACTGCTGAAAGCCGATGAGTCGACGCACATCGATCAACTGGTCGAATTGCTGGAAGAAGAAGTGTCCGCCTCAGAAATTTTCGCCGCACTGTTTGAACTGGAGCTGAACGGGAAGATACGGCAGTTGCCGGGGAAGAATTTTGTGAAGAGCTTTTAGCTACTGGCTACTAGGTGTCAGCAGTCAGCTCTCAGTGAAACCGGAGGGGCTTATTGCAGAGTTTTCGCAATCTTCTTGTTTGGGAAAAGGCACACCGGCTTACTTTGGATGTTTAAGCCTCCAGCAAAACCTTTCCTCGGGAGGAAATGTTCGGTTTGACAAGCCAGATGCGACGCGCATCCGCATCGGTTGCGATGAATATCGCTGAAGGCTGCTGCCGTAAGGGCGATGCGGAAATGGCTCGGTTCTTGCAGATGGCGATGGGGTCGGCAAGCGAGCTCGAGTACCAGCTTTTGCTCGCCCGCGACCTGGAATATTTGCATAATCCAGCCTACGAATGCCTTACAGCGCAGGTTGTTGAGGTGAAGAAGATGTTGTCGTCTCTGGTGCGAAAAGTGAAGGTCTCTAACTGAGAGCTGAAGGCTGATAGCTGACAGCCGACTGCAATTCGTGCTAGCTTCAATTCCATTACTGCCATATTGAGGAACCATTGTCCAAAGGTCTAGTCATTGTCGAATCGCCGGCCAAGGCGAAAACTATCCAGAAGTATCTGGGGAAGGGCTTCACGGTCGATGCTTCGTACGGCCACGTGAAGGACCTGCCCAAGAGCAGCCTGGGAGTCGATCTCGAAAACGACTTCGAGACCGAGTACGTAGTCATCCCGGGAAAAGAAAAAGTTCTTGCCAAGCTGAAGAAGCTGGCGCTCTCGGCCGACCACATTTATCTGGCGCCCGATCCCGATCGCGAAGGCGAAGCGATCGCCGCTCATCTTGCCGACGAACTGGGCGAAGACTCGAGCAAGAAAAAGAAAGGCAAGAAGGCAGCCAAGAAAAAGACCGATGACATCGGCGATGGCGCGCGCATCCGGCGCGTGACATTCAACGAGATCACGCAGCGCGCGGTAAAGGCCGCGTTTGAGCATCCCCGCGACATCGATCGAAACCTGGTCGACGCGCAGCAGACCCGGCGGGTGCTGGACCGCCTCGTCGGCTATCAAGTCTCTCCTCTTTTATGGGATAAAGTGCGGCGCGGCCTTTCTGCTGGACGAGTGCAGACTGTAGCGTTGCGGCTGATCGTGGACCGCGAACGCGAGATCAAAGCGTTCGAGAAAAAGGAATACTGGACGATCGACGCCAATCTCGCGGCCGCCAAGCCTCCGGCATTCGACGCGCGGTTTTTGGGCAAGGGCGAAGAGAAGATTGAGATCACGAACGGCGAGGACGCAGAAAAAATCCGGCTGGCGCTGGAGAAGGCTGACTGGGTGGTCCGCTCAGCGGAAAAGAAAGAGCGCCGGCGCAATGCGACTCCTCCGTTTACGACCAGCAAGCTGCAGCAGGATTCCTCGCGCAAGCTGCGCTTCAGCGTGAAGCGCACCATGATGATCGCGCAGCGCCTGTATGAAGGCATCGAACTCGGAGAAGAGGGACTGGTTGGTCTAATCACCTACATGCGTACCGATTCGACCCGGGTCGCGCCGGAAGCGATCACGGAAGTGCGGGAATACGTTTCCGAAACGTATGGCGCGCCGTATTTGCCCGATTCTCCCAACACATATAAGGAGAAGAAAGAAGCGCAAGGGGCGCATGAGGCGATTCGTCCGACGTCGGCGATGCGGCATCCTGACCAGGTCAAACAATACCTGCAGGAAGACGAGTTTAAAGTTTACAAGCTGATCTGGCAGCGCTTTATTGCCTCGCAAATGAACCCGGCGGTGTTTGATCAGACCTCGGTCGACATTGACGCAAAGTCCGGCAACGACGTGTTCTGGTTCCGCGTGACCGGATCGGTGATGAAGTTCGACGGCTTTTTGAAGGTGTATGAAGAGTCGAAGGACAGCAAGGATGAAGAAGACGAAGAGCTGAAGCATAAGCTTCCGCCGCTTGAAGCGGGGCAGAAGCTGACGTTGAAGGCACTGCTGCCGGAACAGCATTTTACCGAGCCGCCTCCGCGCTTCAATGAAGCCTCGCTGGTGAAGGAACTGGAAGAGCGCGGCATTGGCCGGCCTTCCACCTATGCAACGATTCTCAGCACGATTCAGGAGCGGATGTACGCGCAGAAGATCGGCGGCAAGTTTGTGCCGACCGAAATTGGCCTGGTGGTGACCGATCTTCTGGTCGAGAACTTCAAGGATATTTTCGATTTCCAATACACGGCGCGGTTGGAAGAAGAACTCGACGAGATTGAAGAAGGCAAGCAGACGGGCAACGACGCGCTCACAGAGTTTTACAAGAAGTTCGCCAAGGATCTCCGATACGCGGAGAAGCACATGGAAAACATCAAGCGTATGGAGAAGCCGACGGACGAGAAGTGCGAGCTGTGCGGTTCGCCGCTGGTCATCAAGTGGGGCAAGCACGGTTCGTTTTACGCTTGCAGCACCTACGACAAGGAAAATCCGGATACTTGCAAGTTCACCAAAGAAAATCCCATCAATTTGCCCGATCTGGACTCGGCCGACATGCAGGAGACGGCGCAAGAGGAATACTGCGAGAACTGCGGGCGCGTGATGGTGTTGAAGCGGGGACGGTTCGGGCAGTTCATGGCTTGCACAGGTTATCCGGATTGCAAGACCACGCGGCGTCTCGATCAGGGCAAGAAAGTGCCGGATATTCCACTGGATGAAAAATGCCCGCAATGCGATCGCAACATGATCCTGCGGCATGGGCGTTACGGCGAGTTCACATCGTGCAGCGGCTATCCGGAGTGCAAGTATGTGAAGCAGAACTTCATCGGCGTGAAGTGCCCGGAATGCAAGGAAGGCGAACTGGTCGAGAAGCGGGCGCGCAAGGGCAATACGTTCTACGGATGCGGAAACTATCCGAAGTGCAAATTTACGTCCGCCGCCAAGCCAGTACCCGAGAAGTGTCCGGATTGCGGGCATGAATACCTGGTGGAGCGGATCCGCAAGGAGGGAACGGTGATCGCGTGTCCGAACAAGGAATGCGATTACGAGCGCGCGGTGGAAGGCGCGGCCGCTGAGGTTTCGAAAGCCTGAGAATTATCAGGCCCAGGTAAAAGCGAGGACGAGTAGGACGGTGGCGTTTGCGATCCAGCGTGGAAGAGCGATCCGCAGATTGGACGCAAGCGTGACAAGCCGTCAACGACATAATTTATTACGAGGCGAATCATGGCAAAGAAAGCAACCGCACACGACGCACAAATCATCCTGAAGCTATATGACCTGCGGCGCGAAGCCGAAATGCGCAAGGCGCGCCACTGGTTCGTGGCCGAGTTCTGGCCGCAGAGCGCGGACGATTTTTTGAAAGTGGTCAACGCGTTTCCCAGTCAGGAAAATTCATGGATTCGCCAAGTTGGCAGTTACTGGGATATGGCCGCGGCCCTGGTATTGCATGGCGCGCTCAACGAAGAATTATTCATACAGCCCGGATGTAGCGGCGAGATGTTTTTCATCTTCGCCAAGATCCATCCGTTTCTCAAAGAAGTGCGCCAGAAGATGAACAGTCCCACCGCCTGGTCGAACATCGAGAACGTCGCGACGGGGTCGAAAGCCGCGCGCAAGAGGCTGGAACTGGTCTCAAAGAATATTGAAGCACGCCGCAAGACCATGGCGAAGCCGGCGAAGAAGAGCTGATCCGGCGTCGAGCGTCTACGATGTGCCGGCGATCATTCCTTGGTGAATCATGCGTGCGTGATCGAGCGCACGTTTTTGCCGGCGCGCATCTGCTATCCTAAGGGTCGTTGTGCGGATGCTCTGGTGGTTTGTCATACTGGGAGTCAGTATCGCGGTGGTCGTTTCGGTTGCGCTGACGATTTATGTGGGTGTGCGGCGGCAAATGAGCCGCTCGGCAGCCCGAAAAGCGGAACCGGACGGCGTCGACCACTCGACGCCTGAAGCGTGATCTTTCCCGCCCGCCCGGAACATTCGTACGAAGAAAGGAAGCTCATGTCAGCAGCAGATACGCAGGTTCTCGGCCGGCCAAGCCAGACGGTAAATCGTGAAAAAGATTGGGTGAGGGACTACTCCAAGCAGGCGGCGATTGTAGTCGCGGCCAGCCTGTTTGTCGCGTTGTGTGCGCGGGTGACGGTGCCTTTGCCCTTCACTCCGGTTCCGCTGACGCTGCAAAATTTCGGAGTTCTGGCGGTCGGCTTGACCCTGGGGTCGCGGCGGGGTTTCGCCGCGCTCGCGCTCTATCTGTTTGAGGGAGCGTGTGGACTGCCGGTGTTCAGCCCGTCGTTGGTTTTAGGCATTGGAATGGCTCGGTTACTTGGCCCGACGGGAGGATTCCTGCTGGCCTATCCGCTGGTGGCGTTTGCCGCGGGCTACATTTACGAACATAGTTCTCGCCGTTTTGGATGGGCTGCGGTGTCGGCAGTGGTTGCGGAGTTGCTGCTATTCGCCAGCGGACTCGGCTGGCTGGCGGTGCTGACGCACTCCATTTCTTTGGCGGTTAAATTCGGTCTTTACTGGTTCGTTTTTGCGGAAGTGATCAAAGTATTGATGGCCGCAGGCGTGGCGACCCGCTGGCAGCAGCGGACTTCTTCGCAGGCGTGAGCCAGGAACAAAGCGATTTTCCAGCAGGACTTCCCCGTAGAGACGGGGTTTGGCCCGTCTCACCCCGCAGCAGCAGACTCGGCCAACCGCGTCTCTACGAGAAATCAGAACAGGATTACGGAATCTTATGAGTACAGTATCTTCGGCAGTTCAAGAAATCAAAGTTGCCCACAGCCCCGACTCCGACGACGCCTTCATGTTTTATGGCTTGGCGACGAACAAAATCCGCGTTCCGGGACTGAAATTCAGCCACACGCTTTGCGATATCGAGACGCTGAATCGGCAAGCGCAAGAAGGCGTATACGACGTAACGGCCATCTCATTCCATGCGTATCCCTACATTCAGGACAAATACGCCCTGATGTCGTGCGGTGGCAGCGTGGGCGACGGATATGGGCCAATGCTGGTTTCGACGCGGCCTTTTACGCAAGACGATATCAAAGGCAAGAAAATCGCAGTGCCGGGCAAACTGACGACGGCCTATCTGGCGCTCGAATTGTTCGCGCCCGGTATTGAAGTGGAAGTCGTGCCCTTCGATCAGATCATCCCGCAGATTTTGGAAGGCAAACACGAAGCCGGACTGATCATTCACGAAGGACAGCTCACGTATGACAAGTCGGGACTGCACCGCGTGGTCGATCTCGGCAAGTGGTGGCAAAAAGTCACGGGATTGCCGCTTCCGCTGGGTGGGAACGCCATCCGCCGCTCGCTTGGCCCAGAGACGATCGCCAGCGTCTGCACTGCGCTGCGCGAGAGCATCCAGTATGCGATCGACCATCGCGAAGAAGCGCTCGCCTATGCCATGCAATTCGCGCGCGATCTGGATACGCAACTGGCCGATAAGTTTGTCGGCATGTACGTCAACGAGCGCACGCTCGATTACGGCGACGACGGACGCGAAGCGGTGAAGCGCCTGCTGGATATGGGGCACAAAGCGGGGATCATTCCGCAGACGCCGCGCGTGGAGTGGGTGTAATAAGGAGTTTCTGGCTACTAGCTTCTAGCTACGAACCGCGAATTCGCCAGAGCCTTTATCATAATTAGATGCCGGCAGACAAAGGCGCCCAGACTCTGCTCATCGATGCCGATGACACGCTCTGGGAAAATAACGTCTATTTTGAGCGCGCGATTGCCAGGTTCATTACGTTCCTTGACCATCGCGATCATTCGCCGGAAGCGGTTCGCCTGATTCTGAACGACGTGGAGCGGGAATCGATCGTCAAACACGGCTACGGGCTGCATAGCTTCACGCATTCACTGGTGGAAACCTTCGAGAGGCTTTCGGTCGACCCTGTGACTGCCGAGTTACACGACCGGATTCGCAGTTTTGCCCACCAGATTGCTGACCACCCCATTGAGGTTCTCCCCGGCGTGCCCGAGACTCTGCAATATTTGGGAGAGCGGCATCATTTGATCATGATGACAAAGGGGAATTTCGCGGAACAGTCGGGCAAAGTCGAGCGTTCGGGATTGAAAGAGTATTTTTCCGCTGTCGAGATCGTCGCAGAAAAAGACGAATCGACCTATCGCTCAGCGATCGCCAAGTACGCGCTTGCAACTGACACCACGTGGATGGTGGGCAATAGTCCGAAGTCCGATATCAACCCCGCTCTGGCCGCGGGACTGCATGCGGTTTTTATCCCTCACGACAACACTTGGATTCTCGAACACGAAGAAGTTGCGACGGCGCCACTGCCCCAGTGCCTGCTGGTGGTCGAGCGGTTCGGCGATCTCAGGAAACATTTCTAGGGGCGCTGCGGCAAAAGCTGATTCCCAGCCAGGAGTGTTACCGCGGCCGGTGAGGCGGCTGCGAAAAAATCGTTCCGCCGGGCGGCACTCCCCAGCGGCTGGAAGCCGCCGGTCATTGCGCGGCAGTGACGGCGCGAGTGGGACTCTTGCCCTTCCCAAAACCAACGCGAGGCGGAGGCTTAATCAGAGTTGGCCTGGACAGTTTCTGGAAACCGATAGTTGTCAAAAATGAAACTGCCCTTGTCTCTCCCGATCTTCCGGGAGATACAAGGGCAGTTCGGTTCGTACGAGTTGGTTGCTACTGAACGTTGACGTTGACGGAAGCGGACGGAATTCCGTTGGCGACCACCACCAAAGTGCTGGCGCCCGTTTCGATGCCTGCCGGCACATCGAAGTTTGTGGAAACCGTTGCGGAACCCGTCGCCACGCCCATCGTGCTATGGTCGTGGGTTCGCGCGTAAAACACGTGCTTGGTGCTGTTGTTGGTGATTCGCACCAGAGGGTAATTCGTGGCGAATTGGAACTCGTCTCCGAAAGCGTTCGCCTGCGACAACCCGTTAAACTGCGTGCCGGAAATCGGGTACGTAGATCCAGGGGTTACGCTGGTTGGAGCACTCGAAATCGTCGGTTGCCACGAGGACTGGTAAGATCCGGTCGAAGTGTAAACCTCGGTGGTTCCGCCCCCGACCAGGACTTGGCCGTTCGGCAGAAGCAACAGACTTCCGGGTGTCGGGGGTCCGGCGGTGAAGGTCGAACCATTGAACACATACGAAGTTCCGGAGTCGCCTTCGACCAGCACGTCGCCATTGGTGAGCAGGACGGCGAACGAGTCGCCGGCGTTGTCGCCATTCGGGAAATCCGGGCCGACGGTCCACTTGTTGGTCAGGCTGTCGTAAATGGCCGTGTGTCCAGCGCCGTTACCGGTGGTGTAGGAGCCGGTTTCGAACACGGTGCCATCGGGACGAAGAATTGCAGGTCCGATCTCCCCAGGCGGGTAGTAACAGAGTTTGCCGCCGGGACCATAGTTAATGCAGCCGAACGGCGATGGAGAATGCAGATCGACGATGGTGCTACCTGCAGTTGCCCACTTCTTTGCGGTTGGCGAATAGATCTCGGAGTTAGGAGCATCTTTCACATCCGCGGTCAGAAATGAGCCGTCCGCCAACAGAACCCAGCCTTCCTCGGCATCGAAGTCGGCTTTGCCCTTGGAGGGGATTGTGGTCCACGTCAGGGTTTTGGGATTAAGTTCCTGCATGAGCTTTGTGAGTTTGTCGCCGATGACATAGTTGCCGTTCGGCAACACTACCGACGGCGAATCTCCGATGTACTTTACGTTCTTCGGAGGCGCAACGGTGGTCCAGGTGTTAGCCACGGGATCGTAAATGGCTCCCTGGTTGGTGAGCGTGAAGTCGGAACCGCAGTTGGAGTACTCGCCGCCTTCAAGAAGAAGACGTCCATCGGCCAAAACCGCGGAAGCGGTGGCGTAAGGAGCGTAACCGTTGGGAAGACTCGCGAGTTGGGTCCAGGTTCCGTTGACGTAGCTGCCGGTGTTGTCGGGCGTGAGCTTCCACCAATCGGAACAGCTGCCGCCTTGCGCCATCACGGTGCCATCGGTCAGCAGAAGCGCGTAAATGACGCCGTCGGGTGGCTGATGCTTGAGCGGGGTCAGAGTTTGTGCCAGCGCAGCGCTGGACACGAGGAGCAGAACCGCAAAAACTGAGAGAATCGACTTCCTGGTCAAGATACACAACCTTTCTTGAAAGCTGCCGTTGGCAGCGAGCGCAGAACTATTCCACAGAGTTGAGCTACAGGTCATTTGCAAGCCTCCTGGGGGCGAGACAAAGCGTGGGTTGCCCATAGTAGCAAAATCCGGCGAAGTTGGGTAGGGGGTTTTGTGCAATTCAAGATCATGCCGTGGGAAGGAGAATCGGCACTGGGAGCGGTCTCTGGGGGGCTTGGGAACTGTTTAGAACCTTATCGTTAGCCGCGGGATGGCACTCAAAGACACAGGCCGGGAGCCTGGAATTTCTTCCGGTCCCCGGCCTGCGCTTCTTTCAACTTTTGCCGTCTCAGTTGGCCGAAGACGGGCTGGCGCTGGCAGTTGTAGCCGTGGTGGCCGGTGCCGCCGCGACGTTGCCGGCTGGCGCGCCGGGCGCAGTGTAGCGCGAAAGGCGCGGATAGAACGGAGTCACCTCGAACGGCATCTTGTCGCGGGCCGAAGTGATGGCGACGGGCTGAGCCTTTACGATCTCGACTTTGTCATCCCACGGATTGAGTTTGACGCGTCCGCCAAGAGGCAGCGCGGCAATCTGGTCCAACTTGTTCCAGTCGAGCGCGGGAGCCCCGGTAGCGAGCGATGCCATGCGGGTCACCGTGCCATTCTCCGAGATGTTGTTGCCGAGGTGCGCTTGCAGCAGGGCGCTCAGCTGCGGGCTGCGCGCCTGCAGGGCCTTGATGAAGAGCCCAGCTGACTCGAGCTTCTGCCCGTAGGGGGAAGCCTTCAGCATATCGAGCGCTTTCTTGTCAGCGGCCGCTTCCTCTTCGGGAATGTGTTTGAAGCCGAAGTTCTGATACGTGGCTTCGTCGGAGAACAGCATGCGGTCGCTGAATGCGTACTGACTGCCGAGGTTGTGTCCCAGAACGATGTGGGCGAGTTCGTGCGAGAGAACCATCGCCAGGCTGCCCTCGTCGGGAAGCACGTCGATCAACCCGCGGCTGACGACAATCGTATTGCCCACGCTGAACGTTTCGAGCGGGGAAGTGGTCAGCACCCGCGTCCGAACCGGGCGCGGCAGGTCGATGTTATTGGTGATCTCAAGATTGTTGACCACGGTCTGGAGGATTTTGTCGACGTCGCCTTCGGGCGCCAGCAAGCCGGCGTTCTGGAGACGGTCGACGACGTTATCTTCGGCCTGCTGCTGCCATTGGCGTTCGGCCGCCAGCGGAGTCGCATCCTGCGCCGTCGGCGTGTCGTCTTTTACACTGTCAACGCGGATGTTGGTAAGTTCGTCACCGGCCGCGGTCGTTTTCAGGTTATATCCCCACATGCGAGTTTGCGCCTTGAACGCGATTCGGTTCTTGGCTCCCGCTGTGAAGTCGCCTTCCTCGCTGTAGATATAAGCGGGGATCCAGTAGCCGGGGATCAGATTGAGCCGCCAGCTGTCCATGTGGAAGTAATAGTTATTGCGCATCGGGCGCAGGTAGGTTCCGTTCAAACGCACGATGCTGAATTCCTGATCCTCGACCCAGATGCGTCCGATGAAACGCCCGCGTCCGGATTTTTCCTTGGGAGTCAGGTCAAACACGAGGCAGCGCACGTCGCCGAGGAATTCGCGGCGAGCATAGTGAAAGTCGTAATGCTGGCGGTCGAAGTCGGTGCGGTCGGCGAAGACCATCCAGGAGAAACCGAGAGGCTGGTACTGGAACTTGAACCGCTTGGTGAAGCCGCCGAGAAGGCGCTTCTCCATGCCGTCCTCTTTATCTTTGCCCTTCACTTTGCCGTCGTCCTGGACGTATTCGCTGCGGTCGATGGTTTCGCTGAAATCCATGCGTCCGAGAAAATAATGATCGTCCTGGGGAACCGGTCCCAGTTGCGGATCCTGAGTCAGGTCCTGCAGATAGGTCTCGACCACGGGGGTGCGGGGAGTCAGGTATTTGATCAGATCTTTCTCGCGCAAGATCACGCGATCGACGACCTGATCCATGGTGGTCGGCGGCCCGAGATTAGGCTGGGCCGGGCTCGCCGGGGACCCAGTCTGCGCTGGCTGCGTTGCCGCAACCGGTTGTGAGTTCTGCGGTACCGGCGCCGATTGCTGGGCCCCTGCCGCGGTGATGGCTACCGCGAGCAGAGCCAAAACCATCCAGTTGTTAACGTTCGTAAGTTTGCTGCCTAAGTTCCGCATAACCGTTGTCTCCAAAGTTTCAATACGCCAGTTGAAATACCACGTGCACGATTGCCGTTGAATTGACCGCTTGCCCACTGCTGGAAGCCGGTTTGAACCGCATCTTGTTGGCAGCCGCCACCGCGGCTTCATCCAATCCGTGGCCCAGACCTCGGACGACGCGATTCACATGAAGCTGCCCATTGGCGGCGAACTCCACTTCGAGGAGCACCTCGCCTTCCAGCTTCAGATTTCTCGCTTCCTCGGTGTAGACCGGGTTTGGCTTGAAAGTAATCTCGACCGAGGTGGTCGCCGGGCCGTTATCGAGGCGCTGCACATGGGGCGTGTTCTGCGCGACCTGAGTAGCGCCAAAGCTCGAAGTCACTACGGACCCGCGGCCACTGCCGCGGCCGTCTCCATGGCCACCCGTGGCCACGCCGTTGCCAAAATCGGCGCTCGCCACTGTGCCTTTAATCCCTTTCGCGCCACCGGAGCCATTGCCTTGTCCCGGACCAACGGGCATATCGAACGAACCAGCGGCGGAGGCGATGAGTTTGCCGTTCGGCTTGCCGTTGTCGCTCGGCTTGAGGCCGTTCGGGTCACCGAAACCGCCGGTTTGCACCTTGGAAATCGGAGCATTCACCGTGGGCGTAACCGAACTGCCTTCGAATTCCCCGGTGTGAACCAACACGGGGCGGGCTCCAGTCGTCTTCAATACCGCCGGAGCAAAGTTACTCATGGCCACCTTGGGTGGCTCCATCTCCTGCGGCACCGGTTTCGCGGCGCGAACCTCGCGCGGAACAACCAGTTTCGGCGTCTCCAGCACTGGCTCTGGAGTCGCGGGCAGCAACTTGGCATGCAAAGGACGCACCTTGGGTGCGATCCGATCTGGTTTCAAGGACGGACGCGGCACCAATTCCGTGACGTGATAGTTGGTGAGAAGCAAGGTGCCGGGCATTATGATGCCGAATGAAATGAGAAACAGGACCAGGCCTGTAACAATTCCATAACTGGTCGCGAATGTGCGCCAGTCCCACTTTTTTTCAGGTAACAGGCCGAGTTGAAAACTGTAATCTTCTGTAGGCATCCAATAACTCCCAAATGGGGACCCAGGCCGGAAGAGCGCTTGGGGCTTGGAAGTTTCACCTTATGGGAATTTGGGCGGGTGGTAAACGTGTCCCTTGCGCGTGTCCTTTGGTAACAGGGGTGAGTAATTACCCCAATCCCTGATTACTTAAGTACCGCCGGGCGGCGGCGCGCAAAGAAGTAGAAGACAGGAATACCCGCCAGAATCGCGAGGCATCCGCCGGTGGAACTTTTGAGATTGTCGATGAAGGTGTGGTAGAGGAGTGCGGCGGAGAACAGCACGAACACTGCCGGAACCAGCGGATACCCGAGGACGCGATAGGGACGCAAAGCTTTTGGTTCGCGCCACCGGAAGATGAACACGGTGCTGCCCGCGATCATGTAGAACATCCACTCGGCGAAAATCGCGAGTGAGAAGAATTGCCGGAAACTGCCACCCAGAAGCAGCAGAACGATCGATAGCATGCCTTGCACGACGATCGACACCGAGGGAGTGTGGAAGCGCGGGTGAACCTCGGCGAGGGCTTTAAAGAAATATCCATCGCGAGCGGTGGCGAAGGGAACGCGTGCACCGCTCATGATGGTGCCATTCAACGTCACGATCATGGAAACTGCTATGCCCGCTGAGACCAGGCTGGCACCCGCGTGGCCCAGGACGAGCGCGACGGCATCCGACGCGGGGCGCAGCGAACGAGCCACCGCGGCGGCAGGCAGCACATATTGCACGGCCGCATTCATCAGGATGTAGAGGGCTCCGACCGTCGCCACGCCCCAGATCAGCGCGAGAGGGATGTTGCGCTGGGGATTGCGGATTTCGCCCGCCACCATGTTGAGGTCGTTCCAACCGTCATAGGCCCAGAGGGCGGCCACCAGGGCCAAGAAAAATCCAGACACTCCGCCTTTTGCCCCTGCGAACTCCGTCGCAAAATTCGACCAAGTTCCTGTACTGGAAGAGAAACCGATGGCGACAATTCCGAGGATGATGGCAACTTTCAGCAGCGTGAACAGAAATTGAAACTCTCCGGCGCGGCGGACGCCGATGTAATTGAGCCCCGAAATTAAAACCGTGGCTGCGATCGCCACCAGTTGCCCGTAAGTGATCACGAACGGATGGGAGACGCAAGAGGTCGAGAAAAAAGAAAAAACAGGAAAGGTTTCGAGAATCCGCACCAGGCCGGTAGTGATGGTGGCGATGGAAGCGGGCTTGGCGATGAGAAACCAGGTCCATGAATAGAGAAATCCGGCGAGCGGCCCGTAGGCGTCGCGAATGTAGACGTATTCGCCGCCCGCTTGCGGCTTCATCGCGCCCAATTCGGCATAAGTGAGTGCGCCAAAAAAAGAAAGCAATCCTCCGACGATCCAGGCGAGATAGACAAGGCGGGCGGAGCCGACCGCCTGCATCATTTCGGAGGGGACGAGAAAGATCCCGCTCCCGATAATGGTGCCGACCACAATTGCGCCGGCATGAGAAAGGCCAAGGTCGCGCGCGAGTTCGGGGCGGAGATTCGTTTTCTTTTCGCGTTGGTCCATAATTGATGGCGGCTCCGTTTCTCACCGCCGAGTCGCCGAGAGAAACGGGCTCAAAGCTCTTCGTTTGAAAAAAGGATTCTTCGCGCCCTCCGGGTCGTCCGGCTTCAGATATTCGAGCTTTGATCTCTTAGCTTTGATCTCCTCAGGCTTTCACCTCGCTCCACGAAATTAAGAGACTAGCTGCGTACCCAGCTGCAAACGTCACGCAGGTGCCGATGGCGACCCACCAGGTGAAGGCCACATGGGACCATCCCCACAAGTAGAGTTCCATTGCCAATCCACAAATCATACCTGCCATTGCGCCACGCTGGTTGGCGCGGCGGGTCAGCACTCCCAAGAGAAACACTCCGAGCAACGCGCCATAGGCGACGGACGCGATCTGCAACCCGACTTCCACGACGCGCCCGACGCGGTGCAGTGCGAGCACCGCCAGGCCAAACAACACCAACGCCCAGACGACTGTCGCCATTCGGGCCAGCTGCAGTCGAGCGGCATCGCTTTGCGGAGCGGAAAGACGAGGGCGGAAACGAAGATAGAAATCCATCATCGAACTGGATGAGAGAGAGTTGAGGGCCGCGCTCAAGTTCGACATGGCGGCGGCTAGAATCGCCGCGATCAACAGACCCGCAATCCCATGCGGCATTCGGCTCACGATGAAGCTTGGGTAGATTCGATCGGCGCGTCCGAATGCAGAGGACGGAACCCGATAGCAGGCGAACAGCATCACTCCCACAAAAAGGAATAAGGCGAACTGAAAAAAAACAGCGACTCCGCTGGAGAGCAGGGCCAGAGCCGATTGGCGCTGGCTGCGGGCGGCCAGCAAGCGCTGCACGATGAGCTGGTCGGTGCCATGGCTGGCGGTCGTCAGGAAGGCGCCGCCGATAATTCCAGCCCACAGCGTGTAAGGCGTGGAAAAATCCAGGTGCGGCCACGGCGTCGAAGCGGCCGCATGGAACATGTGAAGATCGAACACCTGGAACTTATGCAATCCGTTTGCAACCGTTTGAACGGTTCCCCATCCGCCCGGGACGGCTTGCAGAATCGTCCACAGGCCCACCAGCGTGCCGCCCACATAGATAAACGTCTGGATTACGTCGGTCCAAATTACTGCCGCCAGTCCGCCTTCGAATGTGTAGATCAAAGTCAGCAGCGTGATGATGGCAATCGAAGTGATTTCGCCGGTGCCGAGAGCGATGGCAACGACAATTGAGACGGCATAGACGCGGACTCCTTCGGCCGCGGCCCGCGTCAGCAAGAACACAGCGGCTGTCACGGTGCGGAGCTCCTGCCCGAAGCGCCGCTCGATCAGTTGGTAGGCTGTATAGAGTTCACCGCGAAAGTATTGCGGCAACAGGACGAAGCTGATGATGACGCGGCCGAGCACGTAACCCATCACCAGCTGCAGAAAAGTAAAATTCGAATCGTAGGCGAGTCCAGGAATGCTGATGATAGTGAGCGTGCTGGTCTCGGCCGCTACAATCGACAGGGAAATTGCCCACCAGGGAATGTTGCGGTCGGCAAGAAAGTAGTCTCGCATCGTCCGCTGCCGCTTGCGAAAGCGGAGCCCAAACAGCGTGATTCCCGCCAGGTATGCCGCGATAATCAGCAGGTCGATGCGATTCAGTCCCAAGCCCTATCCCTTCAAACCACTGGTTAAGAAGCGGCCCACCGCGATTTGCAACACGAACAACGGTCCGCAGCATTGTACAAGCATGTTCCCCGCTTCGCGCCGATCTTGATCGGCGGATGCGAAACATGTGTTAGAACTAGCGCGATGGCCTACTTCTTGGGAATCGACGGCGGAGGCACCAAAACGCGCTGCGTTCTCGCCGATGAAGCGACAATCATCGCCAAGGCAATGACGGGCGGCAGCAGCGTGATCCGTTGCGGCGAGCAACCGGCAAGGGAAGCGCTGCACATGGCGATTCGCCGGGTCTGCAGCGACGCGAGGATTTCAACCGGCAGCATCCGCGCGGTCTGTATTGGCGTTACCGGAGCTGCGCGGTCCGAAATCGCCGAGACCATCCGCCGGATCATTACCGAGTTGATTCCCGCGCCCGCGAAGATTGACGTAGTCGGCGATCACATCATTGCGCTCGAAGCTGCATTTGGCGCCGGTTCCGGGGTAATTGCGATCGCCGGAACCGGGTCGATCGTGTATGGCCGCGACGCCCATGGGCACACGGCGCGCGCGGGAGGGTGGGGTTTCGCGGTGTCGGATGAGGGTTCGGGCCACTGGATCGGCCGCTGCGCGGTTTCGGCTCTGCTGAGCGCGCATGATGAAGGCGTGGAGACTGCGCTTACCGGCAGAGTCTTCGAAGCTTGGAAGCTGAATACCATCGACGAACTTGTGCAGCATGCGAACGCGACGCCCCCGCCGGATTTCCCGCGCCTGTTTCGCGTTGTACTGCACGCGGCCGCTGACGGAGACACCATTTCCAGCGGTCTATTAGAAGACGCTGGAGCCAGACTCGCGGCGCTCGCGGTGAAGGTTGTCCGGCGCCTCGCACCGCATGCCGAAGGATCCGAACAACCCGTCGCTACACTTCCGGTGGCCATGACGGGCAGCGTCTTCCGTCAATCGGCCGACGTGCGCGGGGTTTTCTACAATCAGTTGCAGAAGAGTTTTCCCGGCATCGATGTGCGCCAGGATCTTGCCGATCCTGTAGCGGGCGCGTTATCGCGGGCGCAACGCATGTAGATGTGCTGGCCCACATAAAACGCGAGGGCGGAATGTCCGAACACAAAATTCTCGGCGACAAAACCGATTCGCCTTTGACGCCGCCACCCCTGCCGGCCGATCTGCTTCGCACCGCCGCCGACCCTGCGCTGAGCGAAAACCTCGCGCTTGCCCTGCTCCACCGCCCCGACTTGCCGGTTGACGTTCTCGAACTGCTCGCCAAAAATGCCAACGCCCTGAAGAGCCGGAAAGTGAAGCTCGCGCTGGCGAGCCACCGGCACACGCCACGCCATGTTTCTATTCCTCTGGCGCGGCAGTTTTACACGTTCGATCTGATGAAGCTGGCGCTTTCGTCCGGTGTCCCCGCGGATGTAAGGGTTGCGGTTGACGACATCCTGATTTCGCGCCTGAAAGCCGTCACTGCGGGCGAGCGTTTGACGCTGGCTCGCCGTGCTTCAGGCAGAGTGGCGGCTGCGCTTCTGCTGGAGGTTGCAGGGACTGGGCACGAATCGCGGGACGTCAAGACGGTGAAGGCCAAAACGGCCGCGGCAATCGAAGCTCGCGAAACGAGAGTCATGAAGACCGCACTCGAAAACCCGCGCCTCACGGAAGCGCTGGTCACTCATGCAGTGGTTCGTCCGGGTGCCGGCGCGGCCCTGATCCATGCCGTCGCGCGGCACGCCAAATGGTCGCTCCGCAAGGAAGTCCGCGCCGCGCTTTTACGAACGGAGCATCTATCGTTAGCTCGCGCTCTGGAGTTTGGCCGAGAAATTCCGGGCCCGCTGCTGCGGGAAGTGCTTGCGAGTTCGCGGCTACCGGAGAAGATCAAAGATCAACTGCTGCGCGAGGGCCCACACGCCTGATGGCGGCAAACATTTCTGGCGCACCCATTCCCTGTGGCTCGAATCCGGAGGCACCACATTTTTAGTCCTACGGCACCCAATCCGCGATGAACACGTTCGTCTCGTGCTGCCCTTTGCCGTTGCGATGCGAAATCCACACCAGCTTCTTTCCATCCGGACTGAACATGGGGAAGCCATCGAATCCGTCGTAATAGGTGATCCGTTCGAGGCCGGTGCCGTCCGCGTTAATCGTGTAGAGCTCAAAGTTGCCCATGCCTCCGGTCGAACCCACATTCGTCGAAAAGATGATTCGCTTTCCGTCCGGGAAAAACGAGGGGGCAAAGCTGGCGGCGTTCAAATTGGTAAGCTGCCGCTTTTCGCTGCCATCGGCTTTCATGATCCAGATTTCGAGCGTGGTGGGACGAATCAGATTCTGCTTCAGCAGGTCTTTGTATTCCGAAATTTCCTGTTCCGTCTTCGGATGGTAGGCGCGATAGACAATCCACTTACGGTCTTTGGAGAAAAAAGGACCGCCATCATAGCCGAGTTCGTGAGTAAGTTGCTTCACGTGCTTGCCGTTCGCATCCATCGTGTAGATGTCGAGGTCGCCGTTTCGCAGGGAAGTGAAGACAATTTTCTTGCCATCTTCTGAGATCGTGGCCTCGGCGTCGTAGCCCGGAGTCGTGGTGAGCTGCTTGAGGTCGGAGCCATCCATTTTGGCCGTGAAGATATCGAACGCCGGATAGACGGCCCAGACATAGCCCTTGGAATAGTCCGGCCGGGGCGGGCAGGCGGCATCAGCCAGATGAGTCGAAGCGTAGAGGATCTTGTCGTTGTGCGGAAAAATGTAGCTGCACGAGGTGCGGCCCTTGCCGGTCGAGACCATCTTCTGGTCAGTGCCGTCGATATTCATGGTGAAGATCTGGTCGCACTGCAGGTTGTCGCGGGTTGATTGAAAAATCAGATGCTTGCCGTCCGCTGAAAAATAGGCCTCGGCGTTTGACCCGCCGAATGTGAGTTGCTTCACGTTGCGCAGGTGCTTTTCTTCGGGAGCAAGAAGGCCGGATGCGGGTTGTCCATCTGCCGGAATGCCAGCCGCCTGGGCGAACGTCAAGCGAGCCGCGAATAAGCCGGCGAGCAGCGTCAAGTTCGAGAGTAGTCGTAGAGTCTTCATGGGAGAAAAAAGTGTAGCAGCAAACGCATGGGTGTGGCGCGAACCGTCAGGCGGCAATGCTCTTCGAGCGGATTGCAGCCATCAACTGCAGCGTCGTGGACACGTCGATGCCATGATGCTTTCCGCCACGCGCGATGGGGCCGGCGATCGCGTCCAGTTCGAGTTGACGTCCGGCAGCAACGTCCTTCTGCATGGAACTGCGCATGCTTGGCGGAGAGTTTTCGAAAGCCTTCTGAATCTGCGCTGCGTGAATCTCCGCGCCGCTCGCATTGGCCACGGCGCAAGCCTCGGAAACGGCAGAAGTCAACTGCTTCTTCCACGCAGCATCGGCAAGGATCTCACCAACGTGCAGGCCGGAAGCGGAGGTTACGAGGGCGAAGGGTCCGAGAAAGCACAGTTTGCCCCACAGCAGAGTCTGCTCGTTCGCGATGAACTGGCAGGAGAATCCTCGGTTGCTCAACTGCGCAACGATGACACCCAAGAGGGGCTCGCCGCTGGCCGCGAAATTAAGGCGAACCACGGGGGAGCGTTGGATGAATCGTCCGGGAGATACTTTCTCCGCTTCGACGGCAATGGTTGCGGGCAGGACGCGATCGTTGCCGAACGTTGCCCGCAAGGCCGCAATGTGGTCGATCCCATTGAGCAAAGGAACCACTTGGCCTGGCGGAGACTTCACGGCTGCGAGCGCAGCTTCCAACTGATAGGTTTTGGTGGCAATCCAGAGCAGGTCAACCGGTTCGGCCAGCGTTGCGATTGCTTTTGCGGGTGCGGTGAGAGGGCCCGACGGGCGTTCCAGCGACAAATTCACGGGATAGCTCGCCAGCCTCTGTTCTCGAACGACCATCGTGACGTCTTCGCCGAGCGAGGACAGTACGGTGCCGATCAAACCTCCGATGGCTCCAGCCCCTAGAATTGCGTGTTTCATTCCAGCACCTCCGCGGCGCGCTCATGTGGCGCTCGCCGAAAACTATAGGACACTTTGTGCTTGGATGCGGTGGCATTGAGTTTCGACCCGCCTTTACGCTGCGCCTTCGCATCTGTCACACTGGCGACTGATCCCATGGGAAAGATACACGTTCTCTCGGAAAGAGTGGCCAACCAGATCGCCGCGGGCGAGGTCGTGGAGCGTCCGGCGTCGGTTGTAAAGGAGTTGCTGGAGAACTCGCTGGATGCGGGCTCGACGCGCATTCGGATTCAGGTGGAAGCGGGCGGGAAGAAGTTGATCCAGATTACGGACAACGGATGCGGCATGGTGCGGGACGATGCCATGCTGGCCTTCGAGCGCCATGCTACTTCGAAAATCAAAGAGACGGACGATTTGTTGAGCATTGCGACGCTCGGATTTCGCGGCGAGGCGCTGCCTTCAATCGCTTCGGTGGCTCGCTTGCACCTGGAGACCCGCGCGGAAGAAGAGGCGGCGGGTACGGTGCTCGAGATCAACGGCGGCAAGATCATCCGCGTGGAAGAGGCGGGATTGCCGCTGGGAACCTCCATCACAATCCGCGATCTTTTTTTTAATACTCCGGCACGGAAGAAGTTCTTGCGTTCGGAATCGACGGAATTGTCGCATATCGCGTCGCTGGTGACGCATTATGCCTTGGCGCATCCGGACAAGCATTTCGAATTGCACTCGGCCACGAATGCGTTGCTGGTGGCGCCGCCGGTGGCAGGCCATCGCGAACGCGTTTATCAAGTGTTTGGACGCGAGACGCTCGACCAGTTGATTCCGCTGGCGGCTGTGCAACCTCTGGAGCGGGTTGGTCTGCCGCAGCCTCCACCGTGGCGGAGGAGCGCGGAGAGTGCCGTGAGTGAATCCGCTGCAAGCGGACCGGGGGATGCCGCAGTCGAGTGGCGCGACGCGGATACGCGGGCGAGGACGCCCGAGCCACACGAGTTTGGCGAGGTGCGGCTGCATGGGTTTGTTTCCAAGCCCGAAATTCAGAAGCTCAACCGCAATTCGATTTTTATTTTTGTGAATGGACGGCTGATTCGGGATCGCCTGATTCAGCATGGAATCGTCGAAGCGTATCGCAACATTCTGCCGCCGACGGTATTTCCCGTGGTGCTGCTTTTTATTGAAATGCCGACCGCCGAAGTGGATGTGAATGTGCATCCGTCAAAGACCGAGGTGCGGTTCCGGCAGCAGACGGTGGTGCACGATTTTGTGCGCGAGTCGGTGCGGGCGGCGCTGATGAAGGCGCGTCCAGTGCCCCAGTTCTTGACGGAGATTGGGGCGCAGCCTACAGCTGGCGCTGGCCTGTCGAGTCCGGGGATCAGTCAAGCGGCGGGCGGCAACGGTGTGCAAGCCGCGCCTTGGCGGGATTTAAACGAGTCCCAGCCGGCGGGCGGATTCACGTTGCGCGCGCCGGCGGTTCCGGCGACGACGGCGCGCTTCGAGTTTGAAGGCGGCATTGCCGTCGATGCGAACGCGGCGGTATCGCTGGCTCGCGGGGCCGAGGAGTCCTCATTCCGGCAGGGTGCCGATTTGCAGACCGTGCCCGATCACGGCTGCGCTCCGCCCATTGCCCATGAGGCGCAGACTGCGCCGACGCTGGAGTCCTTGCGAACGCTGCGGCCGCTGGGGCAGATTCGGAACTCTTTCATTCTTGCCGTCAACGAAGACGGCCTCTGGATCATCGATCAGCACGTCGCCCACGAGCGCGTATTGTTCGAAAAAGTCTTGCGGCAACGCTCGACGCATCGGGTCGAGAGCCAGCGTTTGCTGATGCCTCTGATTCTTGAATTGACACCGGCGCAGCAAGCCGTCTTTAACGAAATTGCCGAAGAACTGGCTGGCAACGGCTTTGAAGCGGAGCCCTTTGGGGCGCGCAGCGTGGCCGTGAAAGTTGCTCCCGCGGGCGTGGACGCGGCGCAGATCGAGCATATGCTCAACGAGATTTTCGAGCAGCTTACGCGCGAAGATCAGGAGATTAATCTGGAAGCGGTGCGAACGCGGATTGCGGCGTCCATCGCGTGCCACGCCGCCATCAAAGTCAATATGCCGCTCGAGCAGAACAAAATGGAGTGGCTGCTGGCGGAGTTGGCCAAGACCGAGCATCCGATGACGTGCCCGCATGGCAGGCCGGTGGTGTTGCGCTACTCCATGCAGGATATTCAGAAAGCGTTCAAGAGGATCTAGCTGTCAGCTCTCAGTTCCAGCTTTTCGTCGTTGGCGGATTGAACTGAAAGCTGATCGCTGGGCTGTGTTCTAATCGAAAGTATGACCGACGCGGAATTGCTGGCGGCCCGCACGCAAAAGTGGCGCCTGGATGGACAGGCGGTGCGCACATTGGATGACGCGCGCACTTTTCTTGAGTCGGTGGGTTTTTGTCTGATGTATCCGATGCGGCCCGAACTGCTGGTACCCACTTTTATAGGAGCCTGGGTGGGGGCGGACGACAAATTGCCGACTCGGCAACACGCTTATGCCGATCCGCGAGCGAAAGAGGCAACCGAATTGATGGTGCGCGCGCTGCGCGACCGTTCCGCCTTCGAGGCTTCGCTGCTGGACGAAAACAACGCGTTTCTGCTCTCGCCGTCGGTGTTTCCTTATTTTTATTCGCTGGTGGGGGAGCGTAATCCCAAGCTGCCGCCCGCTTCCGGGCCACGCTCACCGTATTCGCCGCTAGCCTGCGACGCGTTCGAGATCATCCGGAAGTCGGGACCGATTTCGAAGACGAAGCTCGGCGAGATGCTGGGCGGGTCGGTATCCAATGCCGGGCTCGATCGCGCGCTCGGCGAACTGTGGGCGAAGCTGCGCATTACGCGCGTCGATTACACAGTGGAAGAGGGCTCGGTGTGGGACGAACTGTCGCGCTGGGCGCCCGAGATGGTGCGCGAAGGCGTCGGAATTTCGGTGCCGGAAGGGCTCTCCGCGCTGGTCTCCAAATATCTGGACTGCGCAGTTGCGGTGGATGAAGGCGAGGTTGAGAACTTTTTGGCAAACTTCGTTGCCCGCACGCGGGTGAAGGAAGCAATTCATGCCCTGCTGGCAGCGCGCGAATTGAGCTTTGTGCATGTCGGGAGCAAATCCTTGCTGCAGGTGACTCCGCCGAAGCAGGTATACGTTCCGAAGAATCGCCGTCCCGAGCGGGTTGGCTAAACTGCCGGCCCCGGCCGTTTCCTATAAAAAGTGAAATCGGCGGTCTTGTGCGCCCCCTGCGATCGCCTGCGGCGACCCAACAAAACCGAACATTTTGAAAGTACGCCCGTCACATTCTTGGGCGGCGCACATTGATACACAGAAGAGGCAGGGCTGTGGAATCCCCTCCGATTCCGAGGTCTCGGACACGAGGGGATTGGTATGTGCGGGAACTGTCAGGCATCGCTGGTTACAATTCGTAATTTCTTTCGCGTAGTGATCTTCCGGATCCTTCTTGTTCAACTCATTCTTGTTGCATCGACAGCCTGGGGACAGGATGCGTCTACCGGCGCGGTGTGCGGCGTGGTGCTGGATGCTCAAGGGGCAACGATCACAAGCGCGGATATTGTGGCGATCCGGGTGGAGACGGGGATGCGTTACCACTCGGCAACGGATTCGGCGGGCCGATTTGTGCTGGACCTGCTGCCGCCGGGGAGCTATTCGGCGCGAGCAGAGGCAGAAGGCATGTCGCCGCAGATTGCTCCCGCGATTCGAGTGGAAGTGGGGGCATCGACGCAGTTGACCTTCAAACTCGCGGTGGCGGGGCCGAAGGAGTCAATTACGGTGTCGGAGGCTCCGCGGGTCACGGATGCGAATCCGAGTTCAGTGTCGGCGCTGGTGGATGAGAAGGCGATCAGCGACCTGCCCTTGAATGGCCGCCGGTTTACGGACCTGTCGTTACTGATGCCAGGAGTGACGCAGGATCCGCGGGGGCTGACTTCGGGATCGAACGGCGACTTTTCTTATGGCGGGATCAGGGGGTACAACACGAGTTTTCTGGTCGATGGTGGGGACGACAACAACGGATTTTATGCGCAGGCGATGGGACGTTATCGCTCGCCGTATCAGTTTTCGAACGAAGTGGTGCAGGAATTTCGCGTCCAGTCGAGCGGTTATGGAGCGGAATCGGGCCGGGCTGGGGGCGCGGTCGTGAATGTGGTAACCAAGTCGGGAACCAATCAGTGGCATGGCAGCTCGTTCTATCACTTGCGCGACAGCGAGTTCGGTGGAGCTACTCCGGCCTTTGTGGGTTTCAATCCAAAGGACGTACAGCACCAGTTCGGAGGAACAATCGGCGGTCCGATTCAGCGCAATAAGACGTTCTTGCTTGCCGGATACGACGAGCACGTCTTCTACATTCCGGCAGTGGTGCAATTCGAGAACGGTTCGACGGTGGTGGTGCCGCAACTGGGCACGTATCCGACTCCCGGGGATTACGAAGTTTGCCAGCCCAGTATCGGCGGTCCAGCTTGCGATGAGGCGCTGGTGCTCGCATCGGCGGAACAGCTTTCGACCATGGGAGGTACGTTTCCAGCACAATCGCTGGGGAACACAGCCTTTGTAAAGCTGGACCGGGTGTTGTCGAAGCATCACTATTTGACGGCGCGATTGAGCACATCGCGCTATTACGGGTCCAATAATGTGTTTGCGGATACAGGGAATCCGATTACCAACTATGCGATGAGCGCCAATGGAGAAGAACAGGTTGCCACGGAAAGCGGGTCGCTTACGTTGCTGAGCGGCATCAGTCCGAAGGTGACCAGCCATCTGCGATTGCAGTTCTCACGCGACCGGGAACAGTCGTTTCCAAACACGACGGGAGTGCGGACGAGCATCTACGACTGGATGGACGACTTCGGGCAATCGTCGATCCTGCCGCGGCAAACCCGGGAGCACCGTCTGCATTTAGCCGAGACTCTGAGCTGGACGCGAGGGCGTAACCAGTGGAAGTTCGGCGGCGACGGGATGATGACTTGGGACTACAACTACTTTCCGTCGCTGTATGGAGGAGAGTATCTCTACGACGACATTTCGGTGAATCCATTTACTTTTGTGCCGATGCATGGCGGGCTGCACTTAACGCCGCTGCGGGCGTGGGCGCATGACGTCCCGCGGTATTACATGCAGAATTTCGGCAACCCGGTGTCGCATCCGAACAGTAATGACTATTCGGCGTTTTTGCAGGACACGGCGCGCCTGACGCCGCACCTGAGTCTGAGTCTGGGCGCGCGCTACGATCTGCAGACGTTTTCGAAGACGGGAATGGTGTCGAATCCGTTGTGGCCGGCGTCGGGGAAGATGCCGCTGAACCTGACAAACTTTGCGCCGCGAGTGGGGATTGGTTACTCCCTGGGCAGCGACCGGCCGACCATGGTGCGGGCGGGATTCGGAGTTTTTTTCACGCGCATTCCACAGATTTACCAGTCGGCAGTGATCAATGAAAATGGGTTGAGCAACAACTTCCTTTCGTTGGACAACACGGACTACTACCAGAACCAGGTGTTTCCCATGTATCCGAATGCGGCGGTGAACTGTCCGCGAGGACCCGTGCAGTGCTCAATCCCATCTTTCTGGCAGCAATATGCAACGGCGGAGGTTTCCGCTTTTGCGTCCGATTTTCAGACGCCCCGGGTCCAGCAGGCAAGTCTAAGCGTGGAGCGGGAAATGGCTGACGGCTTTACGGGAACGGTGTCGTATCTGTTTGTGCATGGAATGGATATGATCCGGGCGCTCGACACCAATCTGCCGCCGCCGACTTACTACAGTTATCCAGTGCTCGACGCCGCCGGTGCTAACGTGCCGAACGCACAGTATAGCGTGCAATCGTTCGCCACCTGGCAGACGAGTTACAGCATTGGTTGTCCGTATCCGCCGTGTATCAATACGGTAAGCCGCCCTATCCCGCAACTGGGGGCGATCGACGAATTTCAGAGTGCGGCAACGACTATGTATAACGGCATGACGGTTTCGCTGCACAAGCGGGCGGGGCAAGGAATGTATTTCCGGTTGGCGTATACGTGGGCGCATGCGATCGACAACGGGCAGGACGCGCTGGTGGCGGGTTCTCCGGCGACGGTGCAGAACGCGTATTCACCGAACAGCGAGAAGGCTTCGAGCGTGACCGACCAGCGGCATCGGCTGACGATTTCCGCGATCGAGGAACCGAAGCCGTTTAGCGAAGGGGAGAAGGTTTTAGCGAGTCTGTTCGATCACTGGAAATTTTCCGGCATTATGACTTATGGCAGCGGACGTCCGGCGAATGCAACGGTGTCGGGTGATCCGAACCAGGATGGGAACTCGAGTAATGATCGTTTGTCAGGTTATGGACGCAACGCCTTTGTTGGACCGGACTACGCCACGATGGATCTGCGCACGGGGCGAAAGTTGAATCTCGGCCCGCGATATCATCTGGAGTTAACTGCCGAGTCGTTCAATTTATTCAATCGCGACAACCGGAAACTCGAAATCAGCGACAACGGTTTCTATAATACCGCCGGGCAGTTTGTTAAGTACTCGCAATCGGTGAACGGCGTTTACTATCCGGCTTATTATCAGCAACCTGCAAGTCTGATGAAGCCAACCAGTTCGTATGCTCCACGACAATTGCAATTTTCCATGCGGTTCAATTTTTGAATTGGCAGAAAAAAATATTCATATTCCTCTTGACTTATAGGTACATTGCTTGCCATAACTAACGAGTCCACTTAGGACGAGTGGGGGGGTGTAGTCCGTTGGCCGAAGTTCGACTTCAAGAGGGTGAATCCCTCGAAAACGCGCTGCGTCGCTTCAAGCGGAAGGTACAAACCGAGGACATCATTAAAGACGTCAAACGTCACTCGTTTTACCTGAAGCCCGGCGAAAGAAAGCGAGTAAAAGAAGCGCTGGCTCGCAAGCGCAGTCGCAAAAAAGCGCGCAAGGAACAGGATTGAAAACAACCGGGCCGTTCACTCGAGAACGGCCCGTTCCCCAACTGTCAGAGTTGTATTCATGAAGTAAGTCAGCACGCTAGTAAAGCAAGAACCACACGGTGCACATCGTGTGGCGGGCCGAGTCCTGGGGTACGCATGAGGGGGATGTAAATCTCCTGCCCACGTTGTGAACCGGATCCTTCCCTATTCGGGTCTCCGTGCAGAGCAGGGACGCGAAATGGGAGCGCCTCTTCAATGGAATACCAAGACAAGATGTTAAAGTGTGTCGATTGTGGAACGGAGTTTGTGTTCACAGCAGGCGAACAGCTTTTCTTTCACGACAAGAAGTTCACCAACGAACCTAAGCGCTGCAAAAACTGCAAGGTCAAGAGAGTCTCCGTAGTGGGATCGGGCTCGCATGGGGCGTCGCGCGGGCAAGGGCACTCAAAAACGGAGACCCGCACGAACTGTTCGCAGTGCGGGAAAGAGACTACGGTGCCGTTCGTTCCGACGCAGGGACGTCCAGTGCTGTGCCGCGACTGCTTCCAGCAGGGACGGGAAGCCGCGAGCGCTTAATACGCTCGGCAAGGAAAGCGGAGCCAGCGAAGCGGGTGGGAAATCTCTCAACCCGCGCGCTGCCGCTCCGATTGTGTCTTGGAAGCGGAGTTTCGCTGCCGAAGTTGCTTGTCGGCATGGCTCACGAGTAGCGCTTCAACCTGGCGCAAAAGGTCTCCGGTGCCGAGTGGCTTGATGAGAACCGATTCAGGGTTATCGCGGCACCAGTCTGCGCCGTCCGGTTTCCCGGCAGGATTTCCATCCGCTTCAGGTCTGCCTAACGTCCCGCGTTCTCGCGTGGGTGCATAAGCAGTCAGCAAAGCCGTCGCAGGATCGTAAGGCTGGCGTTGCGCTGCTCGAATGACCTGCAAACCCGCGTCTTCGGTTTCCATGCGCAGATCCGTAATCACCATCTGGTAAACGCCGGACTCCATCCGGGCCAGAGCCTCGGCAGAGTTGACGGCCGTTTCAACCTCAAAACCGTGAAGTTCCAGAACAGCTTTGAGGGTGAGGAGGACGGCGAGATCGTCGTCGACTAGCAGAATGCGGCGTTTCATAAGCACCTCTTGGGGTGGAGGTGGAGACGCAGTACACCGCGGCACGTCTGACAACAGTCCAATTAACGCGACCACTCATGATTCTTCGCGGATTGACCCTTTGCCAAGTTCGGCTGCAGCATCCACTCATTTAGTATAGGAGCGTGGCTCGCTTCTACATAGAGAATTTTGGCTGCCGCGCCACGCAAGCGGACGGGGCGGCGCTGGAGCGGCAATTTCTGGAGCGCGGACTGGAGCGCGCCGGGGCAGCTCGGGACGCCGAAATTGTTGTGCTCAATACCTGCACCGTGACTGAAGGCGCGGATAAGGATGCTCGCGCGTCGATACGGCGGCTGCAGCGGGTAAATCCGGAGTGCCGGATTCTGGTGACGGGATGCTATGCACAGCGGGCTCCGGAGGAGTTGGCTGCGCTGCCGGGCGTCACCTGGGTAGTAGGGAATTCGCACAAGCATCAGGCGGCGGAGATCGCGACTTCGTCGCTTTCGTCCGTATCTGCTATTTCTCAGGTGGAGAGGATCTCTTCCAAGGCAGGGTTCGTGCCGCTGGGACAACTTTCGGGAGATTGTCTCCCCCGTCCTGACACGGAACGTGAGAGCGCGAGTCACCAAGCCATGGTGGCGGTCGGCGACATTTTTGCGCATACCGAACTGCTGGCGGCCCCTGTATTTGAGGCGGCCAATGAACGGACGCGTCCGAATCTTAAAGTGCAGGATGGATGCGATAACCGCTGCTCGTTCTGCGTGATTCCTTATGTTCGCGGACAGAGCCGTTCGCTTTCGGCGGAGCGAGTGATTGCGGAAGTGCAAACGCTGGTCGCAGCCGGCTATCGCGAAGTCGTGATTTCCGGAATTAATCTGGGGCGGTGGGGAAGGGATCTCGAGGGGAATTCTCAGCTCTCAGCTGTCAGCTCTCATTCAACCTCAACTCACGTTCAGAGATTAGAAAAGCTGATTCGTGCCATCCTCGCGCAGACATCTCTTGAGAAATTGCGCATCAGTTCGGTCGAGCCCATGGATTGGAGCGATGAGCTGATCGGTTTGGTAGCGTCGTCGTCGCGGATCGCGAAGCATGCGCATGTGCCCATGCAGTCTGGGAGCGACGCGGTGCTGCGGCGAATGCATCGCAAATACCGGCCCTGGCACTATCGCGAGAAGATCCTGAAGATTCGTGCCGCCATGCCGACCGCGGCGATTGGAGCCGATGTGATGGTTGGGTTCCCGGGCGAGACCGAAGCGGAGTTTGACGAGACGCGGCGCATGGTCGAAGAGTTGCCGTTGACCTACCTGCATGTGTTCACGTACTCGGCGCGTCCGGGGACGCCCGCGGCGCTGTTGCCGCAACAGGTTCCGGTGACCGTGGCGCGTGAGAGAAATCGCGTGCTGCGGGAGATCGCGACCACGAAAAAGACAGCGTTCATGCGGTCGCTGGTCGGGAGCACCGTGGAGGCGATCACTCTGCAGACGGGCGGGGCGGAATTCACCGAGGCCTTGACGGAAAATTATCTGAAAGTGAAGTTACGAGGACGCCATGCAGCCAACCGCTGGGCGGATGTGAGCGTCGAAGGGGTGGATGGCGAGATGCTGTTGGGGGAGCGGATCACGATGCCTGAAGTCGCGTAAGAGCATGGCGTTCGGCAGGAACTCAGGAGTGCAGGTTTGAGAACAACCGGATTGACCTGTAACCCATGAGCGGCATACTATAATCAAAATCCTCATACGCGGGAGTGAAACGAAACCATGTCGCAGTCAGTGTTCCGTTCGGCTGTGTGCTGTTTGTTGGCGATCGTGTTTCCAGCGCAAGCGATGCTTGCCGCGGACGCGCCCTCGGCGATGGTGTATGCGAACGGCGCAGCCTGGTTGAACGGCACCGATGTGCCGAAGTCAACGGCGGTTTTCTCCGGAGACCTGTTGCAGACGCGGCCCGATTCAACGGCCAGCATTCAAGCCAACGGATCGAGCGTCATGGTGATGGCGGACTCGCTGGTGAAGTTCGAAGGTCCGGCGGTAGAACTGGAGCATGGAGCGCTGCGCGTGACGACTTCGCGCGGAATGGCGGCGCATATCGGCGACGTCACGGTGAAACCGGTCGCCGATGCTTGGACTGAATTTCAGGTCACCGACGTGGATGGGCGCGTTCTGATCGCCGCCAACAAGGGCGATGTCAGCGTGCAAGACGATAAGGGATCAACTACCGTCAGCCAGGGCCAGCAGACCACGCGCGACGACAGCAGCGATACGGAAAAAAAGAAGAAGAAAAAACGCCGTGCCGCTGGTGCCGCACCCGCAGCGGGCGGAGGAATCATGAGTTCGACACCGGTCGTCCTCGGCGGCATCGCCGTCGTTGGCGGGATTGCAGCGTGGGTGTTCACGCGGTCGGAGCAGCCGATGAGTCCGAGTTGCCCATCGAATTGCCCGTAATTTTGCGGTTTCTGTTTCTTGCCGCCAATTTTTACCCTGAGTTCCGTCCAGCGCCTTTCGGGGTGGGTGCCTGAATCCATGTCACGCTACGTTTCCTACCGCGATTTCGACTGGCCCTTGATGGGCTTTGTGCTGGCGATCTGCGCCCTGGGCGTGTTCCAGATTCACAGTGCGACGGAACACACTAAATTTAGCGGAGCCGATGTCAAGCAAATCTACTGGATCGTCGCGGGCGTGGGCGCGATGTTTCTGGTCAGCCTGGTCAATTATCAAGTCCTGCTGGAACAGGTGCACTGGATGTATATTGCTTCGCTGGCTTCGCTGATCGCGGTGCTCCTGTTTGGGCAGAAGTATCTCGGAGCGCGGCGCTGGATCAAGATGCCGGCGGGAGGGCATTTTCAGCCATCGGAGTGGGTCAAGCTGATTCTCATTCTGGCCATGGCGAAGTACTTTGCGGAGTTGCACGAGCGGGAACTGTCATGGACGGACTTTCTGAAGGCGGGCGCGATTGTAGGGTTCCCCATGCTGATGGTGCTGGCGCAGCCGGATCTGGGGACGTCGCTGACGTATCTCCCGATTGCCGTAATGGGGCTTTTTCTAGGCGGATTGAGGTGGAAGCAGGCGGGGATCGTGGTTCTTCTCGCGGCCCTCTGCATGCCGCTGGCCTGGCACCACATGAAGGACTACCAGAAACAGCGGCTGCTGAGTTTCCGCGAGCCGGATGCCGATCCGAAGGGCGCCGGGTACCAGGTGACGCAATCCCTGATTGCGGTGGGTTCGGGCGGAATCTGGGGAAGCAGCCAGGGATCGCAGACGCATCTGGCGTTTCTTCCGGTGCCGCAGACCGATTTTATTTTTGCGGCATTTGCCGAAGAGCACGGGTTTGTAGGAGCTCTGGTGGTTCTGCTGTTATACTTCATAGTGCTGATGCGTTTGACTCAGAATGCACAAACGGCGCCCGACCGCGCCGGGGCATTTCTGGTGATGGGTGTGGTGGCTGTGCTTAGCTTTCACATTCTGGTCAATGTCGGCATGGTGGTTGGCTTTATGCCAGTCACTGGAATACCTCTGCCGCTCATGAGTTACGGTGGGTCTTCCGTTCTTTTCATGTTTTTGGCGCTGGGGATCGTGATGAACATCAGGATGCGCCGGTTCGTGAATTAAGACGGTTTGGCAGAACTTAGGGCGTTCTTTTCCGCTGCGGTAGCAGCGATGAAAACGGCGCTATGAAACAGGATTGAGCAAGAAACAAGATCAGGAAGTAAAGAAGATTACGAAGGCCCTCGCGAAAAAGGAGGGCAGAATGCCGGCAGAAGTCGAAGCCGGACAGGATTGAAGCCAGTCAGGCGGGGAACGGCCCCCTCAGCGTGAGCGCGAGAGAGTGGCCACAGAACCTGACCAAAGGCTTAACGCGATCAGTGCAGACGAGTCAAAACAATTCACTGCAATGCAGTTCCCAGGAACAATCAGGGGACCGCGCCCGCTCCTACCCCAATCCCCAGCCAGCCCAACCCGGGTTGTCTGTGGGCATTGTCGAGCGACGCTGAACGCTATCGATCTGTTCGTCCGCCTTGCGCTTCTGGTCCGGTGAAGAAACCGGAGTAGAAATGAACAAGGAATTGTATGTATCGACCACTCCCCATGAAACCAAAGTGGGGATCACCGAAGACGATCAACTCGCCGAGATTTACCTCGAACGGGAAAATGAATACACCTTAGCCGGCTCCATCTATAAGGGCCGGGTTACGCGCGTGCTGCCAGGCATGCAGTCGGCGTTTGTCGACATTGGGTTGGAGCGCGACGCCTTCCTGTACGTCTCCGATTTCATGGATCTGGAACAGCAGGACGAGGATCTGGATGAACCGATCCCGGCCAACCGTCCAGTGATGGAATCGCGTGCAAGCTCGAGCCTCGAACCCGCAGGCTTCGCCGCAAATGGCGACGCACAAGTTGCCGAGGCGGGTTTCACTTCGGACGAAGGGCAAGAAACGGAAGGGGCTTCTGCGGAGACGCCGGGCAACGCCGCAGGGTCTTCTCGCGACTTTCGCGGACGGCGACGGCGGCGTGGACGCCGCGGCGAACGCCCCGAGCGCAACGAGATTCGGACCGAACTTCGTACAGCGGAACCTCGCACCAGCGAGCCTCGCGCTGAAGGGCGCGGCGAAGCTGGCGGCGAAATTCGAAGCGAACCTCGCAATGAAAATAGGGGCGAGGTAAGGAATGACCGCTTCAACCGTGGCGACCGTGCTGGCCGCGGGGCATCGGACTCGCGCTTCCAGCGGCCGGCTGCTCCCGTCCGTACCGGACGCGACTACGATTACGGGCCGCCTCCGGGGTATCAACCGATCGTGCTTCCCGGTGAATCGATTTCGAAGTACCAGCGCCAAGGACAAACTGCAGGTCTGCCAGCGGAGAATGCAGCGGCGACGCCGGCGCAGGCATCAGCCGCAATCGTCTCGAATTTTCCTGAAGATGAGCCGATCTTTGCGGCGGAGTCTGCCGCGCCTCTTCACGCTCAGCACGGAGAGGAGTCGGCGCCCCATGCTGAGGTTGGTGAAGAACCCCATGCAAGCACTTTCAGTGCCGCGCCCGAAATCGCGGAGTTCAGAAACGTAGCGGCACCGGCCGCCGAACCAGATTCGGCGGCGGAGACGGCTGCGCGCGAATTCGCACCGGAAAGCGAAACGGAAAATGAAGAAGAGGAGTTCCTGGCGGCTCCGCAGGCGAGCGCTTATGTTGCTCCCGAAGTGGCGGTCCAGGCTAGCTCAGTCTCGACTCCAGAACAGGCCACTCCGGTTCTGCACGGCGCGGTCGAGGAACAGGAGATTGAGGAAGAAGAAGCTGAACTTACGTCCTATGGGGAAGAGCCGGGTGACGATGACGGTTTCGAAGAACTGGAAGAAGAGACTCACGCGGCCGGCGGACAGCCGGTGGGGCAGGGAATTTCAGATGCTTCACCGACATTGGCAGCGGGCGGAGAACTGACCGCGAACGGAGAAGTGGTTCCTGAAGCGGTTCTCGAGGCACAAGTCGAGGCCGAGGAGCGGGAAGCCGAAGAACTGGAACTGGAAGAAGCGCAAGCCGAAGCCGAGGCTCTGTTGGAGGCGGAAGCGATTGGCGACGGTACGGTCGACGCGAGTGCAGCCGTGCGCAGCGCAGCACCCGAAGCCATGCTGGTGCAGCGGACGCAGCGGCGCGGTCCCGAGCGAGGTTTCGATCGCGGGCGCGGACGCCGCGGCGGTGGACGCCGCTTCCGCAGTCGTGAGAATACGGTGGTGCCGCAGATCAGCGAACTGCTCAAGGAAGGGCAGGAAGTGCTGATCCAGATTGCGAAGGAACCGATCGCCAAGAAAGGCGCTCGCATCACCAGTCACATTGCGCTTCCGGGGCGTTTCCTGGTCTTTATGCCGACGGTGAATCACACCGGCGTATCGCGCAAGATCGCGTCGGAAGAAGAGCGGCAACGGCTGAAGCGGATCATCCAGAGCGAGCGCGAAAACGGCGGAGGCGGCTTTATTGTGCGGACCGCAGCGGCGGGCGCGACCGACGAGGAACTGCGCGCCGACATCCGCTTTCTAAAGAATCTTTGGAACGAGATCAAGACGCGCTCCGACAGCAGCAAGGCTCCAGCGCTGATTTATCACGATCTGAACGTGGTGGAGCGGGTACTGCGCGACCAGGTGAGTTCGGATTTTTCGGCGATCTGGGTCGATACGGAACAGGAATACGAACGCATTGTGCGCTTTGCGAATCGATTCCAGCCGGGACTGGTTAAGCGCGTCAAGCTCTACACCAAAGAGACGCCGCTCTACGATCAGTTCGGATTGAACGAGGAAATTAACAAGGCGCTGAAATCGAAGGTCTGGCTCAAAAGCGGCGGCTACATCGTGATCAATCAGACCGAAGCTCTGGTCGCGATTGACGTGAACACCGGCAAGTACGTGGGCAAGACCGCTCGCCTCGAAGACACGATTGTAAAGACGAACGTGGACGCGATTAAAGAAATCGTGCGCCAGGTGCGGCTGCGCGATCTAGGCGGCATCATCATCATCGATTTCATTGACATGGATGAACGGCGCAACCGGCAAAAAGTGATGCAGGCGCTGGAAGAGGCATTGCGGCTGGATCGGGCGCCATCCAAGGTGCTGCAGTTTAACGATTTTGGCCTGGTGGCGATTACACGCAAACGGGTGAAGCAGTCGCTCGAACGAACGATTGGATCGCCATGTCCTTATTGCCAGTCCACGGGCTTCGTGAAATCGGTGGGCACGATCTGCAACGAAGTGTATGTCGAGATGCGGAAGATTTCGAGTCATCTGGAGCATAGCGATGTGATGTTGCGGGTGAATCCGGAGGTCGCGAAGGTGCTGAAGGCAAACAATGCGAAATTGCTGAACGAGATGGAAGAGCTCACCAAAAAGACCATCATCGTGAAGTCAGACCCGGCGCTGCATCAGGAGCAGTTCGATATTCACTAGGGTGTTGATTTCCGGGTAGGCAGAAGAGGGAATAGCAGAGGGACGGGCAAGTGCTCGTCCCTCTCATTATTGTGCGCCCTTGTCTCAAGAGTGCGCCGAAAGATTCGGCCCGTTCGGGCCTCATATCAGCGTGAAGTGCGGAGAATCAAGCTGGAGTTGCGGACCGATCCGCTGGCGGCCACGAAATACCTCGAAGACAACGATCCTTATTCCGAGGTTGGAGCGGCAGCGCTTTCCGAGGTCGCCAGGGCAGAAGGATTCGCGCAGCTGCGCGATTTGGTGCGAAAGGTAAGACAAGCCGATCCGAAGTCGGAGCTGGTTTGCGAACGAAGCATCAGCCACCTTGGCTACGCCCTGCTCGGGAGTGAACCAATGCCAAGGAAACGGAGAGATTCCTGAAAGAAAAATCCAAAGAGTAGGTATGGAACTTTGACGGGCTAGGATTCGGCGATGAGTTTCGTGGCTTCGCTAGCTCGCACGCGCAGCTTTTCAATCGACGCCCGCAGCGGTTCGCTGGTTGACTTCGCATCCGGCTGCTCGCCGGCGATCCAGCCCATCCGGTCGAGGCTTTCCTCGAGACCGTTGGCCAGATCGATGAGAACTGCCAAGGAATTGGCGTGCAGCTTCCACAAAGACGGAGAATTTTTCGAGCGCTTGAATTCTTCGATCTCGGTTGCGAAACGGGCCGCGAGCGCTACTATTCGGAGCAGCATTCGAGCCGCGTCGGATCGAGGTCCGGGTTGCTCGAGGTAGTCGGCGGTGTAGGCCTCGACCTCGGCAGGGCTGAGCGTCAAGTTGAAGTAACGCATGGGCACGATCTGGCGGAACTTGGGATCGGCCACGCGCACGAAGACGCGGATCGATTCCTCAACTCTGGCCAACTTTGCTTCTTCGACCCCGAGAGACTGCGGCGTGATCGCCGACGGCACATACTTGGTCACGAACGCCGGATCGGGCGCTGGCGCGGCGGCCGCGCCGCCACTTCCGGTCGCATGCGCGGGTGCCGAGGAGCTTGAGTTGGCCGGCTGGATCGGCGGACGGCGCTCCAATTCCTTCTTGAGCCGCGAAACCCGGCTGAACTTCTCCAGCGCCAGGGCGTAGTCGACGTTCAGCAGCGCTTCCTGATTGAGGGCGGCCACGTGCTCGACGGTGACTTCAACCCCGTCGATATTGCTGAGGATGCTGCCGCCAAGTTCTTCAAGGCGTTTGGCAAAACTCTTGATCTCCTCGGTAGCGGCGGCGAACAGCGCCTGAAAGCGATCGCCAAAAGCGGCATTGTAAGGCGCGAGTGTGGCGAGCACGCCGGGATGGTACATCGATGCGCCTAGTTTGGTTTTCAATGCCCGAACCCGCGGGATGATGCCGGAATCCATCAGCGCGTTGAAGTCGCAAAAGCGGTTGGCCAAGTCGAGCAACGGGCCAAATTCGCGCAGCACTTGCATATCGGATTGCGAGAGCACCGGCACGTCCGACTCGGACAGTATTTCGAGCAGCGCGATTTCGAAGGGCGAAAGCGGAATCGATCCATCGAGGCCGTAACCGCGTCTTTCCCACTGGCCAGGCACGCGAGGATGGCGAAACAGGTAGGTTGCGACCAGATCCGTCTTGTCGCGATTCGCGGCGGAATCGTCGTGGCGGCGCGTAAAGTAGCGCAGCAGCGCTTCGGCGACCTCGGGATCCAGGTCGGGCTGCACTCCCCGTCGCAGCATGGCGGGAGTAATCGCCAGGTCGAGCAACTGGATCCACAGCTGCATTTGATCGAGGGTCGAGCGTACGTCGTTGGTGTGATTGATGACTTCGGGAGTCAATTCGGCGGGAACAGGAATCTGCCGGCCGAGTTGTTCGCTGAGCAATCGCTGATAGAAACTCTGCACCGTGGCGAGCAGGGCCAGTTCCCATCGCGGGTCTTCCACCAAAGTCAACTCCTTCGAGATCGCGGACCAATGTTTCGGAAAGGGGGCTGACTTCAAGTAAAGCCGAAAGAGAACTGTGGCGCAATTGGTTAGCTGGTTACCGAAGGGATGGCACTGTTACCCGCGCATCGATCGGGAGTCCGCTGCCGTGCAAGTTTATTGAAAGACGACGGTTTTGTTCCCGTACAGCAGGATACGGTTTTCGACGTGCCAGCGCACGGCGCGGGAGAGCACGACTTTTTCGATATCGCGCCCTTTGTGCACGAGATCGTCAACCGTGTCGCGGTGGTGAATACGGACAACATCCTGATCGATGATGGGGCCATCGTCGAGTACTTGGGTAACGTAGTGAGCGGTGGCGCCGATCAGCTTGACGCCGCGCTGAAACGCCTGATGATAAGGCTTGGCGCCAACAAAAGCGGGCAGAAAAGAGTGGTGGATGTTGATGAGGTTTTCGGAGCCAAGAGCTCCGATGAATTCGTTCGAGAGCACTTGCATGTAGCGCGCGAGGACAACGAGACTGCACTGGTGCTCACGGACCAGCGCGATTTGTTTCTGTTCCGCCTCGCGCTTGTTTTCCTTGGTTACGGGCACGACGAAATAAGGCACATGGTAAAAATCGGCAATACGCTGGTTGTCAGGGTGATTCGAAACGATGAGCGGAATTTCACAGCGCAGTTCGCCGCTTTGATGGCGGTAGAGCAGATCCTGCAGGCAGTGGTCGTACTTCGAGACAAAAATGGCGATGCGCGGCCGGTCGGAGGCGCGGGCGAGATGCCAATCCATCTGGAACTCGCGGGCAATGGAAGCGAAGCGTTCAGGGAATTGGGCAAGGTCGAAGGCGAAATCGGCGGCGTCGAATTCGACCCGTGTGAGGAAGAGATTCGACTCCTCGTCCCCGTGTTCGTCATTGAAAAGAATATTGCCGTTGTGGCGAAAGATGAAATCGGCAATTGCGGCCACGACGCCTTTGCGATCAGGACAGGAGACGAGAAGGATAGCGGTGTTGTGCATAAAAATTGCTGTCTACGTAGGGCTTCTTCTGTGTACCTGAGTTTATCGCGTGATTCAAGAGGTTCTATGGTCCCAGAAGGTACGGAGGTGCATGGGAAAAGCGCAGAGAGACCTACTTCTTTAGCGCCTTCGCAATTTCGCGCGCCGCATTCGCGCCGGAGCCGCCCGTAAGTCCGGTTCCGGGGTGCGTTCCGCTGCCGCATAAATACAGGTGTTCGATGGGTGTTCGATAGCGTGCCCAGTCCAGCAGGGGACGCATGGTGAAAAACTGATCGAGGGCAAGTTCACCGTGGAAGATGTGGCCCCCGGTGAGGCCGTAAGTTTCTTCCAGATCCTTGGGCGTGATGATCTGATGCCGCAGGATGAGTTGTGGCAGATTCGGAGCATATTGGGCGATTGTCTTTACCACGGTTTCGCCGAGCGCTTTGCGCTGGGTTTCCCAGTCGGTGCCTTTCAATTTGTAAGGCGCGTACTGCATGTAGATCGACATCACATGCTGGCCGGCGGGGGCGAGCGAAGGATCGGACAGTGACGGAAATGCAATTTCGATGTACGGATTCCGCGAGAAGTTACCGTATTTTGATTCGTCGAAGGCGCGCTCCAGGTAGTCGATTTCAGGGCTAATCTGTATGCGGCCCTGTAGCAAGTTGCCATTGCCTTTTGCCTTCAGCGCAGTGAAGTCCGGGAGCGCAGAGAGGGCGAGATTGATTTTCGCAACCGTGCCCATTGAGCGATAGTTCTTGATCTTCTGAATGAAGTCGGGAGCGAGATGTGTCGGATCGACCAGTCGCATGAGCGTGCGTTTGGGATCGGCGTTGGAGACCACGGCTCGCGCGGAAATTTCTTCGCCGGAGGCGAGCACGACTCCAGTGGCGACGCCGTCTTTCACGCGAATTTCCGCAATCTCGGCGCCGGTGCGAATCTCCACCCCCGCTTGTTTTGCAGCGGCGGCCATGGCCAGCGTGACAGCACCGATGCCACCGGCAGGGAACTGAACGCTTCCCGCAGGGGTTGGATCGGCTGCGGCGCGCAACAATAAAACGAGCGCGCTGCCCGCCGACCATGGCCCGAGGAAGGTTCCGAAGATGCCGCGGGTTGCGATGGTGGCGCGCAGCGGTTCGGTGTCGAAAAATTCAGAGACCAGATCGGCCGCGGCCATCGGGCCCCAGCGCAAAACGCGATATAAATCTTTTTTGCCAAGATTCCGAATCGACCGGCCTGTCTTCAGCATTCCCCAAAGATCGCCGCTGCTGGGGTTGTCGATATTCGGCGGCGTGAGCGCAAGAGCTTCCCCGATGACCTTGGAAATCTTGCCGAGCGCTGTACCGAAGTCGGCATAAGCGGCGGCGTCTTTCTGCGACCATTGCGCAATTTCCTGCGCCGCTTTTTTTGCGTCGGAGTAGAGTACGAGCGCGCGGCCGTCCGGCAGCAGCGATACTGTGCTCACCTCAGGCGTCGTCAGCTTTAAACCGTGTTTCTCTAGCTGCATGTCGCGCACGATGTCGGCGCGCAGCGGGCCGCAGTTGTGGGCGAGCGTCGAACACCGGAACCCCTGATGGAATTCTTCCGTAACGGCGGCCCCGCCCACCTGGGCGCGGCGTTCGAGGACGAGCGGCCTGAATCCAGCTTTGGCTAGATAGAACGCGGCTACCTGACCGTTGTGTCCGCCACCGACGATGATGATGTCCCGTGTCTCGGCCATAAGTCGTGCTTCGGACGTCATTCTCCGGACGTCATGCTTTCCCGTCTTTCAGAATTTCGAGCGCCGCCAGGCGTCCGGGCGCGCCCATGATGCCGCCGCCGGGATGCGTGGCCGATCCGCACATGTAAAGGTTCTTGATGGGCGAGCGGAATTGCGCCCATCCCGCGACCGGGCGCAGGAAGAATAATTGTTCGAGCGAGAGTTCGCCCTGAAAAATGTTGCCCTCGCTCAATCCCCACTCGCGTTCAAGATCGAGTGGTGTGACGACCTGGCGGTGCAGGATGATGTCTTTGATATTGGGCGCGTATTCGGCAATCGTGTTGACGACGTTGTCGCCAAATTTCTCTTTTTCCGTGTCCCAATCAAGCCCGGGCGCAAGTTTATAGGGCGCGTACTGCACGAAACACGAAAGAATATGTTTGCCCGGGGGCGCCAGCGACGTATCGGTGAGCGTCGGAATCACCATGTCGATATAGGGATGCGACGACCAATGGCCGTACTTGGCTTCGTCGTAGGCCTTCTCCATGTATTCGACGCTTGGCGAAATCGACATTGCGCCGCGCAGGTGCGCGCCGATTCCCGGCATGCACTTGAAATTCGGCAGGCCGTCGAGCGCCATGTTCACCTTGCCCGAGGAGCCGCGGAACTTGTAGCGGTTCACGCCTTCCATGAATTCATCCGGCAGGTTGCCGGGCTCAATCATCTTGGTGAATGTGAGGCGCGGGTCGACACTTGAGGAAATTACGTCGGCGTAAATCTCATCGCCGTTGCTCATCACCACGCCCGAGGCGCGTCCGTTCTTAACGATGATGCGGGCGATCGGGGCCTCAGTGCGAATTTCGACTCCGGCTTCGCGAGCCGCTCCGGCAATCGCGTTCGAGATCGCACCCGTGCCACCACGCGCGAATCCCCAGGCACGGAACGCTCCGTCGATCTCGCCCATGTAGTGATGCAGCAAGACGTAGGCTGTGCCGGGCGAACGCACGCCGAGAAAAGTGCCGATGATGCCCGACGCGGACATTGTCGCTTTGAGCACATCGGTCTCGAACCATTGGTCGAGAAAATCGATGGCGCTCATGGTCATGAGCTGCACCTGGTTGTATTTGTCCTCGCTCGACATGCCCTGGAAGCGGCGTCCTATGAAGAGCAGCTTCATCAATTCTTTGGGATTCAGCGTGGCCGGGTCAGGCGGAATCATGCTGAGGATCGGCTTCACGAAGCGGCACATGGCTTGCATGGCCTTGCCGAACTCATCGTATGCCTCGGCATCGACGCGCGAGTGCCGGGCAATTTCGCGATGCGTTTTGCCGTGATCGTTCACGCGCCACAAATAATCCCCACTGGGCATGGGAGTAAACGTGCCGTCGAGCGGCAGAATCTCGAGCCCGTGGCGGGGAAGGTCGAGGTCGCGAATGATTTCGGGCCGGAGCAACGAGACGACGTACGAGCAAACGGAAAACTTGAAGCCGGGGAAAACTTCTTCCGTACAGGCGGCGCCGCCGAGGACGTGGCGGCGTTCGAGTACGAGCACCTTCTTTCCTGCTTTTGCGAGATAGGCCGCGTTGGTGAGGCCGTTGTGGCCTCCGCCGATCACGATTACGTCGTATTTCGTGCTGTTGGAAACGGCCGGCATAGTTTGACCAGAGAAGATCTGGATCGATCGGAAAATCGTCCAGAAAATGACTCGCCATTCTATCGAGAAAGTATCGTTTTGTCTCTACTTACGCACTAAGTCTGACCTTTGGTCAGAATTATTCCTTGCTTGCCGCCGAAGGGTGCCGATGCATATAATCCGGCGTCAGGGTTTGTTTCATTTTCCGGCGCGGATTTTCGCATTTCGCGATAACGAACTACTGATCCGGAGCACGCAGGGTTTACGGGAAACCCACATGAGGCCCCTTTGCCGATAGGAACCGCATTTCACGAAAGAACGTTCGCCCTCTGCCAGAGTCTGAATTACCGCGAGTGGTCGGGATACTACACGGTCAGCGTCTACGAAGTGCACCACGAGCACGAGTACAACGCGATCCGGAACGCTTGCGCGCTGATTGATATTTCGCCGCTCTACAAGTACCTGATCACGGGCAAGGATGCGACCAAGCTCGTGAACCGCATCATCACGCGCGACATCAACAAAGTTGCCGTGGGGCAGGTGATTTACGCCTGCTGGTGCGATGAAGACGGCAAGGTCATTGACGACGGCACGATTACGCGCCTCGAAGAAAATAAATATCGCTGGACGGCCGCCGATCCGAGCCTGCGCTGGTTCCGTCAGAACGGCCTCAACATGGATGTTCAGATCGAGGATATCTCTGAGCAAACGGCCGCTTTGGCGCTGCAGGGGCCGGCCTCGGCGAAGCTCTTGAAGACGGTTGCGGAAGCCGATATCGCCAACCTTAAATATTTCCGCAAGACCAGCGGCAAGATTGCCGGCGTGCCGGTGGATATTTCGCGTACCGGATACACGGGCGACCTCGGCTACGAAATCTGGATTCCGCTCGCAAACGGTGGCGACCAGGCCGTCAAAGTCTGGGACGCGCTTATGGACAAAGGCAAGCAGTTCGATATTCACGCGGCCGGCATGCTGGCCTTGGATGTGTCGCGCGTAGAAGCCGGACTGCTGCTGATCGAGGTCGACTACATCAGCTCGAAGAAAGCGCTCATCCCGTCGCAGAAATATTCACCGTACGAACTTGGATTCGGCAAGATGGTGCATCTCGACAAAGAAAACTTCATCGGCAAGCGCGCGCTCACACGAGATCAGAAGCAAGGCGTAGCGCGGCAGTTGGTGGGGCTTGAAGTGGATTGGGTGGAAGTGGAAGAGCAGTTCGACAAATTCGGCCTGTCTCCGGCAGCGCCCAGCCAGGCATCGCGGGTTGCCGTGCCCATCTACTCTGGCGACAAGCACGTGGGCAAAGCCACGACGACGGCATTCTCTCCGCTGCTCAAAAAATTAATTGCGCTGGCGAGTGTGGGCACGGAGTACTCGAAGCCTGGCACCAGGCTGCAAATGGAGTTGACCATCGAAGCGCAGCGGATGAAGACGACGGCCACGGTGGTGACGTTACCGTTCTTTAATCCGAAACGGAAGACGGCGGTGCCGGTGTAAGAACGGCCTCCTCCGTGCACGATCCGCTATCTCAAGCTACTTTGTAAACGCGTCGTAAATCCGCAAAAAATTTGCTGGTTTGTAGGTCTCGAAGGCGGGCGGTACGGCCACGATTTTGTTATCCACGTCGAGCACGTTAAAGGTAGCGCCCAGAGCGCTCGCCTCATTGTTCAGGTCGGTGGGCGTGAGGTCTTTCCATTTGCCGCTGGTCAACCGCAGTTCCAGGGTTTGAAAGGCGGCAATCGTTTCTGCAGGTGTGAATTCGCAATGGCCCGCGCGGTTCACGAAGATTTCTTTTAAGTCGGCGCTGTCTTTTGCCTTGCCGACCACTTCTGAGTACGCCTCTTCGTTTTGCACGGGTACCAGTCCGTCGCCAACCGTGTGTAGCGTCAATACCGGGAAGGGAATCTGGCCGTTGTAGATAACGTTATTGGTCAGATACGTCAGAGCGGCGGGGTTAGCGGAAATCCTCGCGGTCTTTGCCAGCGTTGCCAGATCGTCGCTAAGACTCAACCCGGCCGCGGTATAGAGCGCCTGGACCTCCGCATAATTGACGGAGTGTTTCAGTTGGGTCGCATAGTTTACGCCCGTGTTAAATGAAGGATTGCCTCCGGCGCGCGCTTCCAGTTCGGCGCGATAGGCGAACAAAAAGATGCCGTCGACATTGAGCAGCCACTGATACTGGTTTGCTTCCTGGGCGCTGTAGTCGGTCTGTCCAGGCGGCGGAGAAAGGGGATCATACCAGCCGGGGCTGTCTCCAAGGGCGGCCGACAACGCAATGCGCGCCTGGCCTTGAGCCGTGTTCTGCGCGGCGATCAGAAACGCTGCCGCATCTTCCGCATTCTGCGTCGGGTTGGTAATGTTCACGACTTGGAGCGATCCACCGGCGATCAGCGTGTTGAAGGCAAATTCCGTGTCCAGTCCCATGTTCCATGTGCCCACGCCTCCGGATAAAACTCCACACATGGGGAGGGCCGCGTCAAACATCGTGGGATACTCCTGCACCAGCGCCGCAGTAATCATTCCGCCGAGCGAGTGTCCCCAGGCGATGGTCTTGGTCGGAGTTCCAACATCCTTCACGAAAACGTTAAGGGTGGAAATCTGATCCGGAACCGCCTGCTGCACTGCCCATCCCGTGGTTGCGTACGACGAGCCCGCCAGAGCATAACCAGCCTCATACAGGTAGCCCCCAGTCAGCGGATCGCCCGCATCTACTGCGGGATTTGACGATCCGGGCGCGACGTATCCGTGGCTGTAAAGAAGCAGAGTGCCGTTCCAGTTCGCCGGCACGTCGATCACGTAGGTTGCGCCATCGGGCAAGGTCCCGGTGAGATGTTGCTGCGCGACGGCGCTACCGCAGAGCAGGGCAGCCACGATAGCGGTGAGGGCACACGACTGGGCGAGGTGAAAAATCTTCGACATGGGAATCTTCCTTTTCGTAAATTGAAACCCCATAGCTGAACCGGAGATGAGGATTGCGGCGACTGATTACAAAATTGTCTGTAATTCTGTGCCCGTTTTGCGAAGTTGTCAACGGGAAGCGTGCCTTCAGACTTCAGGTTCGGCGCGGCTCCCGCGCTTCCAGTACAGATAACCCGGCACGCCAATCAACACAATCGTCGCGCCCCAAAATGCCTCCGCGGGCCGCTGGATGATGGTATTCAGTGTCCAGGCAACTCCGACCAGAATGTAGATCGCGGGCAGCCACGGGTATCCGGTACAACGGTAGGGGCGGGGAACGTCAGGCCGCTTCCAGCGCAAGACAAAAAGGCCGATGACGGTCAGCGTGTAGGAGAGCACCATGCCAAAGATGACGTAGGTGTAAAGCTGGTCGTAGCGTCCGCTCATGGTGAGGAGAGCGGCCCAGATGCCTTGTCCGATCAGGCTGAAGGCGGGTGTACGCCACTTGGGATGGATGGCCGCCATGCTGCGAAAGAAGACGCCATCCTGCGCCATGGCGAGATAGACGCGCGAACCCGACAGCGTGCAGGCCGCGGCCGCGCTGAAACAGGAGATCGCGATCATCGCCGACAGCCACCCGGCCGCGCCTGGCGAAAACAAGACAACCGCTGCGTCGTGAACGATCGTCTCGTGTTTGGCAATTTCATTCAACGGCAGGGCATAGACGTATGTCATATTCATCGCGAGATAAATTGCACCCACGACGAGCACGCCCAAAACCATGGCCAGCGGGACATTACGCCGCGGGTCTTTCACCTCGCCCGCGACCCATGTGATGTAGACCCATCCGTCGTACGCCCAGAAAACGGCGATCAAACCCACTCCCAGAGCGGAGACCAATTGCCCTGGAGTCAATCCCATGCTGAAACCGCCCGGAGTTCGCGCCGTGAAATTCGACCAATGGCCCTTGCCGATGGCGAAGCCGAGGATCACAAAGGCCGCCATGGCCGCGAATTTCGTCCAGGTAGAAACGTTTTGGATCAGCGCGCCCCAGCGCAATCCGAAAACGTTCACGTAAGTGAGAAGGGCGATCAGCAGCAGTCCAACGGCATGAGAGCGTGTAAAGGGCATGCCCGCCAGCGAGAAAATTACGTGGTCCTGCGAAATCGCGGGAAAGATATTCCCCATGTAAGCTGCCGACGCTACGGAAAGCGCAGCAATGGTGCCGCCATTGGCGACCGCGAACAGCATCCAGCCGTAGAGGAAAGCGACAAGGTCGCCATAAGCTTCGCGAAGGTAAACATATTGTCCGCCGGAGTCTGGAAACATGGAACCGAGTTCGGCAAAGGCCACGCAGGCGCACAAGGAAATGACGCCTCCCAAAACCCAGACCAGAAAAAATAGAGTTGCATTTGGCAGGGGAACGGCAATATCTTTCGCCGTAAGAAAAATCGAAGAGCCAATGATGCCGCTCACCAGCAGCAAAACCGAATCCAGCAGAGTCAGTCCACGAACCAGGCCCGGTTTCTGATTGGAGGTTTCGCTTTCGATAGACACGGGAGCCGGCGCGGGGTTCATTCAGGAATGGTGGGGCCCTTCATCCGCATCGCGATCATCGACTCGCCTCATCCCATGCCCAGTTCGTCCGAAGATTCCAGCGGCGTTCCGCAGCGGCGGCAGATGACCGCCGAGCAATCGCCGCAGGTCAGCGGATCGAGAACTTCCATGGCGCAGACCGCGCAGTAGAAGGGCGCTACCGATTCTTTCGCCGCAGGCGCCGATTTCGGAGGGATTTCCATGTTCGTCAAATACTGTCATGAACCGCGAGCAAGAAACTGTAACACAACTCTCGACGTGAACTTGGCCGCGCAGGCGCCGGTCTCGCGGCCGGTCTGAGTTGCAGGCAAAGCGCAGTTGCTCCCTGCGAATTTTCTACTCGGGCGGCTTCCGAAGAATGAAATCACCGTCGGTCGGAGGCAGCGAGAAAGGAAATTGCCAAATTTTGTCTTTCATCCAGACGCCAATAATAAAATCTTCGCGCTCCTTCCACGGGCCGATCCACTTATTGCTCGTCTTGAATAGAACCCAGCCGTGCGCTTCGGGATTGCCAGGAGTGAGAATGACCGTGTCGGACGGAAGGTACTGCGTGCTCAGGAATTCAATGAACTCTGCCGCCTCTTTTTGATACTGCCGCAGAAGCGCCGTCTTTTCGTCGGCGATTTTTGGATTCCTCTTGATCTGACGCTCGGTGTCGAAGACCTTGGTGTCCACATCGTTTTGCAGTTTAGTGGCAAGTTCCGCTGGATCTTCATAGCCTTCAAGGATGTCGCGGTGACGAACGAAGTCGATGCGCACATCCGCCGGAAACTCGAGCTTGCTTTGCCCGCTGTACGTCACCGTGACGTAAGCGCCAAAAAGATGATAGAAGCGGTGGCGGCTCTTCGCCAGTTCCTGCGAGTCGATGAGGAGCGTGATGGTGACATCGCGCTCGGCCATCGTCCAAAGGTATTTTCCGTCGTCGCGACGCTCAAAAGTGCAACCCGGCGCGCCCGCTGTCCAGCGCACAGCGGGCAATTGAGTTTTTGGCGATGCCTGGCTGAAGGTTGCGAGAAACAGCGCACAAACGAGAATCGTTCCAATCTGGAGAGGAACTTTTGCCCAAGGCCATTGAAAACGCGCCATCAATGCAGAGTGTATAGCTTTTGCGTGCGAAACGTCACCGCGCACTGGGGTCGGGGCAAAAACGCAAAGAAAATATGTTAGATTTGAAACTGGTGGGGCGCGTAGCTCAGTTGGTAGAGCAACGCCCTTTTAAGGCGTGGGTCGCAGGTTCGATTCCTGCCGCGCTCACCAAAATTTCAAAGCATTGGGCTGATTTCGGCGGGGCTGATTTTCGCCGCTCCGCGAGCGGCTTTTTACGCCAGCTTTGCTTCCATCGTTTTCATCAGATCCGAAACCGTGTGGACGACCGCTTGATCGCCGATGGCGGTGTTAATCATGGCGTGATAAACCGTGCGGTCAGGCCATTCGACGTGGAAATATTTCTGGATGAAATCGACCCGTTCTCGATCCACGGTGTCCACGAGTTGTTCGGCTTCCTCCGCACTTTTCCCTCGAGCTAAGAGGCGCCGCACTTTATCTTCTCTGGGAGCGTAAAGAAACACACGCAACGTGTCCTGGCGGTTCTTGAGAAACTGCTGCGAGCCTCTTCCTACGATGACAGAGTTGCCCGTTTTCGCTGCGTGCTGTACGACCTGTTCCGTAAACTTCAAAATACATTCGCTGTCGACCAGTTTGAGCTTGTGCGCATTGATGCTTCCTTCATAGCTTCCGCGCAGGAATGATTTGAACAGCCGGTAATACAGCGGGTCCGTTCGTTCCTCCCGGCCTTCGACGACCGACTTGGGACAATCGGCAAGCCTGGCGATCTCCTCCGTCAGTAACTGGTCCCAAAGCTTCCACCCCAGTTGCTTGGCAAGCAATTGGGCAATTTCGCCGCCCCCGCTTCCATACTCTCGTTCGATGGTAATGATTTTGATCATCCGCGTCGCAATACTCCCTGCCATACAGTTCATACGTGGACGGCAAGAACGGGGCAACTTCCCAACTGCATCACCCGGTACGTTGTCGATCCAAACACCGCCAGATCCAGCGCGCCTCGCCCTCGCACTCCCATGATCACCGTGTCGATTTGCGCTTCCAGAATAAGCTGAATGATCTGTTGATATGGTTTCCCGATGCGCACTGCCGTCTTGATCCGGAGAGCCATACGCTGCTCCGGCGGAATCAGTTTGTCGAGTTCTTTCGTGACTGCCGCTACGGATTCTTCCGTCCGCGCTGGAGATGGGGCATCCTCCATCACATGCAGCAATGTCAACTCGGCATCGTACTCAGTCGTCGCTGAGATTGCATATTGCAAAGCCACTTCGGAATTCTCGGAGAAATCCGTGCAAAACAAAATTTGTTTCAAGCGGTGGATGGGATGCTGACCTTCCCCCGTGGCCGTGGATACGAGGGGCGGTTTGCAAATCGCTAGAACGGGGCAAGGAGTCTTCCGCATCACCCGATTGGTTACCGACCCAAGAACCAGCCGATCATATCCCCGGCGGCCGTGCGTTCCCATGACGATCAGGTCCGCCTTCCGCGTCTGCGCCAACGACACAATACAGTCCGGGGCCGCCCCCTCGTGTACTACTAACTCCGGTTGAATTTTATCGTGCGCGTTCTGCTTCACGAATTCCCGCAGGCGGTCTTTGCCACTTTCACCGAGTGCGCGGCAGAACTCCGCATAGTCGCCCGTCGATGCAACATAGTCGGCGAAGGGGTAACGCGACAGCTCGACGGTATGCTGCACGACCAGTTCGGATCGATAGTGTTCGGCCAGCGACAAGGCATAGTGATACGCCCTGATCGAGAACTCGGAGAAATCAACCGGACAAAGGATACGTTTAATTTCCAGCATGACTGTTTCTCGGATGCTCGCGATCCTTCGCGCTACTCAAACCATTATTACTCCGCGATTGTCACCCCGCCACCACCAGGTTCGTTCTTCTTTAAAAGAAAGGCCAGGCAGAACATGATCGCCGCTCCCACGCAGAGCACCATGAACGTATCAATGTATGCCAGGCTGGCCGCCTGCGCTTGCAGAGACTGATAAATCTGCGCATAGGCCGTCAGTTGCGCCTCATGCCGGCCTACACCGGAGATAACGAGCTGATGGCTCAACCCGCGAGCGGCATTCACAAAATTAGGATTGTCAACCCGCGCGTTCTGCACGAGCCGGGCCTGATGGAATTGCGAACGCCGCGCAATTAACGTGGTCACCAATGATGTGCCCACGCTGCTTCCCATATTGCGCATGAAGTTCACGATGCCGGCCACCGAGTTATTTTTTTCCGGGGCTATTCCGATATACGCCACCAATGTAATCGGGACGAACAAAAAGCCCAAGCCAATCACCTGCGCGATGCGCAGCCACGTAGCCGCGCTGAAGCTGATCAGCAAGTCAATCCGCTTCGTGGAATAAAACATGGCGACCGACAGCGACAGCCAGCCGAATGCAATCAGATAGCGCGCCTGGATTTTGGTGGTCAGTTGCCCCATGATGGGCATCTCAACCAACAAAACCAGTCCCCCCGCTGAAAGAGCCAAACCAGCCAGCTGCGACGTGTAGCCCACCAGCGTCTGCAAAAATTGCGGCATCAACACCAGGCTGCTGAATAAAAGAATCCCCAACGTGAACATCATCAGGCTCGAGCTCGCGAAGTTGAAGCTCTTGAACATACGCACGTCGATGATGGGCGCCTTTTGATACAACTCCCAGATCACCAGCGAGACCAAGCATACCGTCGCGACAATGACTAGCGTCGTGATGAAGTGCGACCCAAACCAGTCATCCTCCTGGCCCTTGTCGAGCAGTACCTGCAACGCCCCGACGCCCAGGGCGAGCAGCGCGATGCCAATGTAGTCCAACTTGACTCCGGCGGCCTTGAGCCTTGCCAGATATGGAGGGTCTTCGACAAATCGCCGCACCAGGAACCACGTGGCTAATCCGACGGGAAGGTTGATAAAAAAGATCCAGCGCCATGAATAGTTGAAGGTGATCCACCCGCCCAGGGTCGGCCCGATCGTGGGCGCCATGATTGCCGTAATCCCATAGAGAGCAAATGCCAAGCCTCGCTGTTGCGGTGGAAAGGTGTCCGCCAAAATGGCCTGCGCCATGGGCTGCAAACCGCCGCCGCCTGCCCCTTGCAATACTCGAAAGAAAAGAAGAAAGCCGAGACTCGGCGCAATTCCGCACAGCAAAGAGCTCACAGTAAAAACAGCCAGGCAGGACATGAAGAAGCGCTTCCGTCCCAATGTGCCCGCGAGCCATCCGCTGATCGGCAGGATGATGGCATTCGAGACCAGATAGGAGGTCAGTACCCAGGTACTCTGGTCGTTGCTCGCGCCCAGATTCCCGGCCATATACGGCAGAGCCACGTTGGCGATGCTGGTGTCGAGGACCTCCATGAACGCCGCCAGCGCCACCACAACCGCAATCAGCCAAGGGTTGTACTTGGGCCGCCAAACATCCTGATCGAGTGTGAGAGCTGTAGCGCTCATTTGAGGTAGACGTCGGGAACCACGTTCATGCCCGGCCGCAGCCGCCGATCCTTGTTCTCGCCTCGTTCGAGCACGATCTTTACGGGAATTCTCTGCACAATTTTCACGTAGTTGCCCGTGGCATTCTCCGGCGGAAGCAAACTGAAGAGCGGTCCCGTAGCTCCTGCAATGCTGTCCACATGGCCCTTAAAAGTCCGGCCGCTCGAATCCACATGAATTTCAGCTTTTTGGCCGACCTGCATGTGCTTTAACTGTGTCTCTTTGAAATTGGCCGTGACCCACACCTCGTCGAGCGGCACTACGGTCAGCAATTGCTGGCCGTCTTGCACGTTCATTCCGACGACCACCGCTTTATTCACTTCCCCTGTGACCGGGGCCACGATTTTCGTGTAAGAGAGATTCAGTTGCGCCTGCTCAAGGAGGGCGCGCTTTTGCCCCACATCCGCAATCGCCGCCCGCACCCGAGCCTGAGTCGAGGAAACTTGCTGCGGTCCCGTTTCCGCATATTTGTGGTTGGCTTCGGCCTGCGCCACGCGGCTCTGAGCCTGTTGTACGAATTGTTCCGCCGCCGACTCGCTGGCCCGCGCCGCGGCTACGGTCGCGGTGCTGGATTTGGCCGAAGCTAGCGCTTGATCGTAGATTTGCTGTGAGATCTCCCGCTTGTCGACCAGCAATTTATAGCGGTGAAGATCGTCTTGCGCCTTTACATCGTTTGCCTCCGCCGCCTCGAGTTGCGCGTGAGAAGCGATAAGTTGCTTCTCCGCAGCGGTCACACCGGCATTCGCGTCGTCGACTCCGGACGCGGTGAACCTCAGCTGGCTTGAGGTATTCACGGATGTAATCGGAACCGTTATATTCAGCGATTGCGCCGTTGCTTCCGCGTTGGCCAGATTGGCTTGCGCCTGCGCGACCGCAACTTCATAGTCCTTCGGGTCGATCTCCACCAGCACCGTCCCTTTTTCCACCCACTGGTTGTCGTCGACGTTGACCTTTACCACGTAGCCCGAAACCCGCGCGCTTACGGGGTAGAGATGGACATCCGCCTGCGCGTCGTCGGTCGATTCGTAACTGTTGAGCCAGCGCCACAAAAACACGCCTCCGATCAACGCCACGGCAATGACCACCACAATCACGATGTTTCTGCGGCGATTATTTTTTCGTCGCGCTGGCAGTCTGGAATCCCGGTCTATTAGGCGCGATGACTCGGCTGGCGATGAGTCGGCCGCAGGTTCCTTGCCCGTCTCGGGTGCTGAACGGAGTGGATTCTCTTCCGCCATGTTCATTTTCCTTTGAAATATTCCTTGACGCCCTCCTCACCGGTACCCAGAGCGCGGATCAGGGAAATTTTTGAAAAGTTGTAGTTGTAGAGGCTTGAGATGTACTGCTCGTGAGCGCTCGCCACTGCTTCTTGCGATTGCACCACTTCCACCGTATCGGTTACACCCGCGCTGAAACGGTCGCGCGATTGCACCAGCGTCTGCTCTGCCAAATCAATGTTGCTCAGCGCTACATTCACTTGTTCCGCCGAGGATTGCAGATTCAGCAACGCAGCGCGGACGTCGGAATCAACCTGTGCCCGAAGGTTTTCCAGACGCTCGCGGCTCTGTTGCAGTTTCGCATCTGCCTGTAAGACATCCCCATGAACGCTGCCACCTTGAAAGACCGGAATGGACAGCGTTCCCCGAGCGTCCGCAACGGACGTTGCCGTGGAAGGATGCGCCCCTCCCAATCCATAATCCGCATTCACGGAAAGTGATGGGAGATAGCCCGCCGCCGCTGCTTTGCGCGAATATTCCGCTGCCCGCACATCGGTCATCGCCGCCTGATAATCGGAGCGCGAAGTGTAGGCGCGCTTCAATGCCTCATCCACGGTGATGCCGTCGAAAGGCTGGTAAGGCACTTTGTCCACCAATTCAAATTCCTGTCCCGGAGCCAACCCGATCACGCGCGCCACCGTCAGCTTCTGGATGGCAAAGTTGTTCTTTGCCTGGATCAGTTGTTGTTGCCGCGTCTGCAGTTCAACCTTGGCGCGCAGTCCGTCGATGTCGGGCGAAGTGCCCGCATTCACCTGGTCCGCTGCCTGATCGTAGATCGCCTGCGCCGTCTTCACCTGCGCTTCGGCAGTTTCAATCCGGACTTCGTCCGCGATTGCCTGCAAATACGTATAGCCCACGGAGAGCACGACGAGATCCCGGGCATCTTTAAACGTATAAGCGGCGGATTTCAAATTCTCGCTTGCAGCGCGGGTGGCGTTGATGGACTTCCAATCGAACAAGGTTTGGGTCACATCGGCGCGCGCATCAAAGTAAGAGAACGGGCCCACCGACCGAGGCAGAGGAATCCCCCCAAGACTTTTAAGCCCAAGTTCGGGAAGACTGATTTTGGAAAGATCCGCATAGGGCGTTGCGTTCACGTGGGGCAAGAGATCGCTTAATTGCTTCCAGCGTTCTCCGCGAGCCGAGCCGATGTCCGCGTGAGAAAGCAGCAGTCCAAGGTTTTGGTCTAATCCGCGGCGGATGGCGTCTTGCAACGAGAGCGGAAGAATGCCTGGAACAAGCTTGGCGGGGACGCTGCCCGCGAAGGGGCTGACTCCACCCGTCCCGGGAATAGCTCGCCCGGGATCGCTCGAACCGGGTGGTGTTTCCGTCTGCGCTAGTGAGATCGCTGCTCCACAGAGCAAGACTCCAGAGAGCAGGAAAAGTCGGTGGCGTTTGTGAACCCTCAAGGGGAGCCTCCTCAGCCTCGAATCTTTTCGCCAGTGGCGCCCAGAGGCAATATCCTAAGACTGTCGGGTTACTTCTAGCAAACGGATCCCAATCCTTTTCGCAAACTTCCTGTTGTAGCTAATTTGGACAATCACCTGCAGTCGAAGAAGCTGCTGGGGTGTTCTCCTTAGGACGCACGTTCTACCACCGTAGAAGCAATCCTTGCGCCGCCTTGGTGCATCATAGTTTTGCGCAAATCGCCGATGGTGAAGTTTGCCTCGGCTTTGCGCGCCAGATCCTCGCTGCTTGCAGAGAAAAAAGGAGTGATCATGTCAAACGAATTTGGAAATGCGTTGAATGGCGCGCAAGCCGCCGAACCGCCAAAAGACAACCCGCGGGAACGCGACCGTCATTTGCCAACCATGCCCGACCCGCGACCGGAATGACGGAGTGCGCGTGCCGACAGATAAAGATCCCTCGAACCCGTTGCCAATTGACGAACCGCAACCGATCGGAGATAAAGACGACACGAACGGTTTGGAGCAGATCGCCTAGCCTTCTATAACTCTGCCTGGCGGCCGCCGCGCCCCAACCGCAGCAGTAAACCGGTCTCAACTTCATAGCTCTCAATTTTGTGCTGTCAGCGGAGGCGCAAGGATCGCTAACCGCAAAAGCCCGCGCGATCTCCCGGCCGGATTCCCCTCCGCCCTCACAGGCCAGTCGCGGATTTCGCACGATTTGAAATTTAGAAGCCTGCGGCCATGTAAATTAGATGGAATGACTGTGATCCGCTGCAGCGGCTTGTTGTTTGACCTCGATGGTGTGCTGATTGATTCCACTCCCGCAGTGAAGCGCGTGTGGCAGCAGTGGGCAGTTGAACACGGCTTCGATCCAGACGTGGTAGTCCACATGGCGCACGGTCGCCCCAGCCGGACTACGATCCGCGAACTTCTGCCTGACGCGGATATCGACCGCGAGAATCGCGAAGTGGAACGGAGAGAGATCGAGGATCTCGACGGCGTCGTTTTATTGCCCGGGGCTGGCGAGTTGCTGAACGCGCTGCCTCCAGAGTGCTGGACCATCGCGACTTCCTGCACCCGCCCTCTGGCCGAGGTGCGTTTGCGAGCCGCCGGTCTGCCTGTGCCCGCGACCATGGTCACCTCCAGTGATGTGAAGCATGGCAAGCCCGATCCAGAGCCTTATGTGAAGGCTGCCGCAAAGCTGGGGTTTGCCGCATCCGATTGCATCGTCTTGGAAGATGCGGCCGCTGGAGTTCGCGCGGGCAAGGCTGCTGGAGCGCGCGTCCTTGCCGTCCTCACGACCATGCATCGCCGCGATCTCGAGGAAGCCGGGGCCGATTGGATTATTCACAACTGCGCTGACGTCACAGCGTCGCGTGATGGGCAGCATCGCCTGCAATTAGAGATCGCGCTATAAAGGTGAGTGTTTCGAAGGAAGACGATTGCGCGCGACCATCCGCTCGACTACAATCCTCTGTTTCTTTGAGGCTGTCCGCAAGACGTTGCCCGCAAGAGTAGGATTGATGCGACCAGTTCTAAATCTTCTTAATCGCGATAGAGACCATCGCTATCCAGGCAGGTGTTCGTGATCATCGGAGTTCCAAAAGAGAGTTATCCCGGCGATCGGCGCGTGGCGCTGGTGCCGGCAGTTCTTCCTGCGCTGATCAAGGCAGGATTCGAAGTCATGATCGAGCCCGGTGCGGGCAATGACGCCGGTTATCCCGATTCTCTCTACATCGACAAAGGCGGGAAAGTCGCCGCCAATCGTGCGGCGGTGTTTGCCACGGCCGACATCATCGTGCAGATCCTTTGCTACGGCTCCAACGATATGACTGGAAAGCAGGACGTGCAGTTTTATCGTCGCGGCCAGATCCTGGTCGGATTTCTGCGTCCGTTCGGCACCAAGGAAGTGTTGCAGGAGGTTGCGAAAGCTGGCGTCACGGCATTTTCCATCGAACTGATGCCACGCACGACACGCGCCCAAAGCATGGACGCTCTTTCCTCGATGGGAACTGCCTGCGGCTATAAGGCCGTGCTGCTGGCCGCCGACACGCACCCGCGCATCTTCCCCATGCTCACCACCGCGGCGGGAACCATTACACCTGCCCGAGTCTTCGTGATCGGATGCGGAGTGGCCGGACTGCAGGCAATCGCTACCGCGCGCCGCCTGGGCGCAGTGATTTCCGCCTACGACTTAAGGCCGGCGGCGAAAGAGCAGGTGCAGAGTCTAGGCGGTCGTTTCGTCGAACTTCCCATCGAGGCCAAAGACGCTCAGGACGCGCGCGGATATGCCACGGCGCAAGGCGAAGATTTTTACCGTCGTCAGCGCGAGTTGCTCGGGAAAACCGTGCAGGAAAGCGATGTCGTGATTACCGCGGCCGTGATTCCCGGCAAGAAATCTCCAGTGCTGGTGACCGAAGATATGGTGAAGGGAATGGCGCCCGGTTCCGTGGTGGTCGACCTGGCCGCCGAACGGGGCGGCAACTGCGAGATTACCGAAGCCGGCAAGACGGTCGTCAAGCATGGTGTCACGATCATCGGTGCGATCAACCTGGCCGCCGGCGTTCCCTATCACGCCAGCATGATGTATGCCCGCAATGTCACCAATTTCCTGACCCACCTGATTAAAGAGCAAAAGTTGAACCTGAACCTGGAAGATGAAATTATTCGAGAAACTCTGCTCACCCGCGACGGCGAAATTGTGCAGGCCCGAGTGCGCGAGTTTCTGGCGTTGCCAGCCCTGGTCAAACAAGGCTGACTCGGTTTCGAAAAAGCGCGGATTCAGGGCCTGCCCTCCAGAGCCGCAACCTGTGGGGGATTTCCACCTGAGAGACGCGGCGGCGTTTTCTTGCAGTCGTACAAAAGAGAGTTCCTGCGGAGGAAAGAGGAAAGATGAACAGTAGTTCAGCTCTAATCAACGCACTCTTTATTTTCGTGCTCGCCGGCTTCATCGGATTTGAAGTGATCCGGCGAGTCTCGCCCCTGCTGCACACTCCATTGATGTCGCTGACCAACGCCCTGGATGCCATCGCGGTCGTCGGTGCGATCGTGCTCGTCGGCGAGCACAAGAGCACGCTCTCCACTGCTTTTGGGTTCATCGCGGTCGTGGCAGCCACCAGTAACATCGTCGGTGGCTTTTTCATTACCGACCGCATGTTGAAGATGTTCAAATCCAGCCGTCCTGCGGCGAAGCCGGTGGCCAAGTAATGACACCCGAAATTGGCGCCACGCAAGTCGTCATCGAGCTTCTTTACCTCATTGCCAGCGTTCTGTTCATTCTCTCGCTCAAGTGGATGAGTTCGCCCACGACCGCCCGTCACGGGATTTGGGCGGGCGAAATCGGCATGGTGCTGGCCATCGGCGGCACGCTGCTGAACCACGGCATGAGCTACCACCTGATCGCGATCGGGCTGGTGCTCGGCACCATCATCGGCATTCCGCTGGGCAATGTTGCCATGACTGCGGTTCCGCAGCGAACCGCGCTCAGTCACGCTTTTGGAGCGCTTTGCGTAACCCTGGTCGGATCCGCCGAATTTTACCTGCGCACCCCCGATATCTCGCGCTTCATGATGGCGGTGCTCTCGCTCGAGGTCATCCTGGGCGGCCTGACTGTAACCGGCAGTTTGATGGCCGCCGGCAAACTGCAGGAGATCTTGCCGCAGCGCCCTCTCACTTACAAGGGCCAGAACCTGGTTAACTTTCTATTGCTCGCCTGCGCTCTGGCGATCGCGGTAACTCTGGTTCTGCATCCGGAATCGCGCACGCTGTTTCCGTTCATGATCCTGATCGCACTGACTTTCGGCGTGTTGCTGATCATCCCCATTGGCGGCGCCGATATGCCGACCGTCATCTCGCTTTTGAACGGCTATGCCGGACTGTCGGCCGCGGCCATGGGCTTCGTGCTCAACAGCAAGTTGCTCATCATTGCCGGTGCCCTCGATGGATCGTCGGGTCTCATTCTGTCGATCATCATGTCGAAAGCGATGAACCGTTCGTTCACCAACGTGTTGTTCGGAGCCTTCGGCCAGGTGCAAACCGCAGCCGCCGCGGGAGAAGCGAAGCCCGTTCGCAGCGCCACTCCCGAAGAAGCGGCTGCCATTCTTTCCGCCGCGAACCGCGTCATTGTTGTTCCGGGATATGGCATGGCCGTGGCCCAGGCACAGCATAAAGTACGCGAGCTTTACGATGCTCTCACCAAGCGCGGCGTCGATGTTCGTTTTGCGATCCACCCCGTCGCCGGACGCATGCCCGGCCATATGAATGTGCTCTTGGCCGAAGCCGATATCCCCTACGATCGCCTGATTGAAATGGACGAGATCAACGGCGACTTCCCTCAGACCGACGTTGCGCTGGTCATCGGCGCTAACGACGTTACCAACCCGGCTGCGCGTACCGATACGACGAGCCCCATCTATGGCATGCCGATTCTTGACGTGGATAAATCCCACACCGTGATGGTCATCAAGCGCAGCATGAATCCCGGTTTTGCGGGCATCGATAACCCGCTTTACTATCTCGATAACAACCTGATGCTGTTCGGCGACGCGAAACAGTTTGTCGGCAGCATTGTGCGCGAACTTGGCGGAGGGCACGGCTAGTATTTCCGGGGTAAGTGAGTCTCCGGTTTCCGTTCCCGTAATTTGCCGGTATTGTCGACTCGATGGGGTGAAACGGGCGAGGATCAACTGGCGGGGAGAATCAGCCAACCAACAGGTTCAGATCAACCGGGCAAAAATCCGGCGGGCTTCAGTCTTGCGCGAAAACCTCGCGCAGCTTACGGCCCGCCCGGCGTTTTTAGGCTGCTTTCTTGGCTTGTCTCATCTTGGCCCAGCGTGCTTTCTGGGCGAGAGAAATCCTTCGGCGCCCGGCGGCGGAGAGCACGCGTTTGGCACGAAGCGGTGCCATTGCGTGCAGGTTTGAGCCCGAGCCTCGAGTAAGCTTTTCCAGAACTGAAATCGCTTCTCCAAGCTTTTGGACCTGGTTTTGTGCTTCCCGGCGTTCCTCGCGGAGCCGGTCGATTGCCTTAGCAATATTGGTCATTCAATACCCCCTCGGGTAACTTACCGTTGGCAATTGTATTACTATGTTCATTTCTCTGCCACGATTTATTAACTTAAAAATTGTAATTCTATGTAACCTGTATCGCGCGACACAAAAAAACGATGTTAAGAGAGCAGGCGGAGGATCGCCAGGGAACGAGGTGGGATCATCGCGGCCCGGAAGCGACATGCCTGCGAATGGGCCGCCCCAAGCCTCATCCTAAGGGAGGTAACAGGCTCGACGATCCAAATAAGAAGAGTGCGCCGACGGCCAGGCTGTAAATCGCAGTCAGTGCGGTCACGATAAACTGAAGGCGAGGCAGCCGCGAACTCGCCCCGAACAGTCCCACAGCCGAGGCGGTCATTATAGTATTCATAACCAGAAGTCCCGCAATAAACATCCCTAGGCCTAAGAATCCTTTGCCGATTCCACCCAGATTCGCAGCGAGTAAGAAGATCATGAGCTGGCTGGGGGTCTCCGCGCCAAGCCCGTGCACAACTCCGATCATGAGCACCGACTTCGCGCTGTAATTCCACGTCTTGTCCGCCGGGCGCGGGATGTCGTGATCGTGCCAGTAACTCTTTATTTTCCAGTGCATCCAGCGCGCAGCTCCCGCCATAAGGTGAAAACGGCTGCGTGGCGCTGGTTTTCCGGCGAAGAGCGATCCCAGAACATAGACTCCGAGGATCAGCAAAGTAAGGCCGACGAGCCGCTCGGCGATGCGGTCGATGCCATGGGGCAGCGAGAGCTGAAACACGATGACTGCGCTGCCCAAGGCGGCCACGGTGGCCGCGTGTCCCAGGGCGTAAAGCAAACCCAGCCGCATGCCTTGCCAGCGGTCGTTCTGCACGCTGGTGATATCGGAGATGGCGGCTATGTGGTCGTAGTCGAAGCCATGACGGAACCCTAGGATGGCAGCGGACAAAAGCGCAAGTTGGAGGCTGCTCGGCGTGGCGGTCATGAATGATGGCTGAATTACGAACTCAAACCCCAATTCGACATTGTTCCACATGCCGTCGAGAATCGGAAATCAGGCCGCCTTCGGAATCCCTCCCTCACAGCCTTTCTGTTCGACCTATTTGCAAAGGATTGCACTCTGGGGCTAAGAGTCCGCGACAGAATCTCGCCTAAGTGTTTGACGGCAATGACTCGTGTTTTTGCCGATGCTGGAAGGCGAATTGCCCCTTCATCCTTGCGATGAAGCCGATTTGGAGAAGCGGGAACAGGATTGGCAGGATGGCGATGGCAACGATTGTGTTGCTGGCATCCTGTAGCGGCGTTTTCGTATGGTGCGCCGTAACTCCAGCCTCGCGCGATCTTCCGCGCCAGACCTCGCTGTTGCAATTGGAAAAGAGATTGAGCCGCGTGCCGGCGCACATATCTGAATTTTCTCCCGTGTCGGAGCCTCTGGCCCTGCCAAAGTGTGGCAACGTTCGCCCTCCGGAGGCTTTGCTGACTCCCGATCCGTTACTGCAAGGTCAGGACGAAGACATGAACATGCGCGTCAGTTTCATCATCGGATCTGACGGGCACGTATATAGCGCCTTTGTCCTTAACAGCGACCGGCCCAATGACGATGAGGCGGTCTTGCGCGCCATCAGTTTATGGAGATATCGTCCCGCGCTTTGCAACGGCGTTCCCACCGATTCTGAAGCGCGCGTAAGATTCACTGTCCGCTAACCCGCGAATTCTCCTACAATGACAGCCATGAGGCTGCCGTGAACAAAGAAAATCCGAACTCTCCCGCAGCAAAGCATGCCAACCCGCACGACGAACACCAGGAAGGCCGGAATGACCAGCCGGTTCCAGGAAAAGAAGTAGACGAGTTCTTCCAACGCCTCCCTGGTAGCTTTCATTGGCCCAAGCCGAATGCCGAGGCCGTGGCTGCTGCGATGGAAGCGATTCAGCGCATTTCAGGCGGCAGCATGCCCGGAACACCCTCGGCTTCTGCGGGCGCCGAGCCTTTGTCCGTCGACGCTCCCGGCAAAGCCTGCTCCGCTTGCGGCGGCGTGCTGCCCGCTGGCGCTCGTTTCTGCGTCTGGTGCGGAATCTCCAACGAGCCCATAACCACCAATGCCGCTGCTCCGTCATCGCCGACGGGCGGACAGCATCACTTTCACCACCACTATCACCACATCGTCCCTTCGCCTGCCGGCTCCGGACGTGCGCCGGCGGCCAGTGTGCCCGCAGCCGAGCCGGAGTCTTCCGCAGCATTCGTTCCTCAGGGACGCGCGCCCGGCGCGCCAGGGTCGACTGGAGGCCGTGCCGAAGCGGGCGCCCGCCAGATGGTGCAGGACTGGGCCCAGGCCTGCAACACCCGCCATATCGATGACCTGCTCGAACTCTACGCCGCCGACGCCACCATCATTCGCTCCAGCGTTCCGCCGGTTCGCAGCTTGGCCGCCATCCGCGAATTCCTTGTCTCCCTTCTGGATGCAGGCCTCGGCGACGTCGAAATGGAATCGCTGCGCCTCGAGGTGATGGGCGACATTGCTCTCGACCTCGGCCGCTGCAAGATGCTCGTTCCCGTCGCCATGGGCAAGCGCCGCGAAGAGCGCGGAAAATACCTGGTCGTGCTCGTGAAACAGCCTACGGGCATTTGGAAGATCATCGCCGATTGCTGGTCCTCCGATCTGCCGGTCGGTGCCCCGCCCCCACCTCCTGAACCCGCCGCGCGCAAAGGCAATGAACCACCCGTTCACCCTGCCCGAAAATTCCGCTGAATTCGACTGGCGATGCAATGCCAACAAAAACCCCGATCCTCGCGGATCGGGGGTCGGGTTGATGAGTGGACGGTTGCCTGTTTCTAGCGTGTGGTGAACAGTTGCCGGTAACTGAGCGTTTCCACGTCGCGGAACATCGGCGTTCCCGGCGGCAGACCGGACGGGCTGGTGAAGTCCGAGTCGAAAATGTAGTTACGGGTCGGTGGCTGATACACCGAGTATTCGCAACACTTGAAGACCCCGGTGTTGTAGGTGGCATAGTACAGGCTCACCAGCGAGCCGCCGTAATTCAACGTCGAGCCGGTCGTCTGCCAGTCTTCGAGGAAGCGCAGGAAGTTGTGAACTCCGCCATCGGTGCCGAAGCCATAGTCCGTCGTGTTCTCCCATGAGGGGAATGGGAAGGCCATGTTCTTCCCGCCTGCGATCGCCACTCGGTAGTATGTGGTAGAGGCGGGACGGTTGTTCTGTGCCTCGGTGGGCGAATTGTTGCCGCCGCCCGCAGGATTTCCAAGCACGCTTTGCTGATCGATCCAGCTGTTGGAGAGAACTGTAACCGCGTCGGCAATGACTGCAGCCGCGGAGTGTCCGGATTCGTCCGATCCTCCCGACCAGAACGGGTCGCCGGAATTGGAGTTGTAATTGCCCTGGATATAGACTGGATTCTCCGAGGCCACCGTGAAGCCGCCCGGATCGGCCGTGGTTCCCACCGGACTGAGCGGCACATTGCCGAGCGAGCCATCCACCAGTTTGAGAACATGCCGCGCGCCGCTGACCCAGTTCTTGCGCGCCGTGCCGCAACTTGCAATCCGGCTGCTATAAGACGCGGTGCTGAACGGATCGTTCGGGTTTGCCGCCTGAATCTGAAAATTCAGGTTCAAAGTGCTGTTGGCGCCAGTGCCGTAGAAGCCTAGCCCCAGGTTGTCGGTGCCGAACTGGTCCAACACTCCATTCTGGTTGACATCTTCGGGAGACAACGAGTGCCCTGCCGGAGTCGGTTCGAGTGTGGCATCGGGTGTACCCGCGGCGCCATCGCCTGTACCATCGGCGTTAATCACGTCTTCCAATCCCGCATCTCCGCTCTTGAAAAACGAAGTGCCGTTGTTGGGGTTGGGCAACATGCCCCGGCGATCGGAGAAGTAGAGCACATAGCCGTTCTGCATGGCGTAATCCACGCTGGTGCCGCTGCTGCCGATCGATCCCGCCAGCCATCGCTTCAAATTGCCCACGTCGATTTCCACCGCGTTCATGATCCCGTTGGCGGTGCATGTGTTATCGGAAGCGCTCGTTTTGTACCAGAGCGTGTCCCTCGGTTCGCCTTCGCGAGCGTCGTAAAAGTTGATGGGATACCAGTTGAAGCGGGTCAAGCTCTCAAGCGGCAGAGTCGAAGAGGCCGGGGCGGAATTGTGGGCGGCCGTGGTCGAACCAAACAACCAGTTGGTGCTGCCCGAAGTATCCGTCAGAACCTGAGGCGGCGTCACCGACCACGCCGTGCACTTGCCTCCGCTCACGCTGGTGCAGACGGGAGTCGTTCCCGTGGTGCTCAGACTGGATTCGGCTGGAATGTTGCCGCTGGTGATGCGGTCCGCCGGTTCCTGCAACAACAGAATTGCATTCGGATTAATCGGGTTCGTGCCCGACGCGGGAGCGCTGCTGCCAGGAAGAGTGGGCGCGGTCAAACCCCGCGCAAATCCCAGTTGCAGCCATTCGTTGGTTACCGGATGCCAGACGCCGGAAGCGTCCTTGTATTCCACCCGGAGCCAGCCATCGATGAGGTTCCAGGTCGCGGTCAGATTGGAATTCGCGGTCGCCTCGCCATACGACGTAGCTCCGCCCACCAGCGGGAAATAAGGAGAGATCGCTCCCGTGGAACCGGCGTTGGTATTGGCCGTGGTACAGCTGGCCGGGACGTCGGCTGCGAGTGGAGGATAGAAGCTTCCGCCGTTGTATTGCATGCTGGCGGTGGGGCAGGGGACCATCGACAGCAGTGCGACGGTGCTGGTGCCGGTGCCACTCAGCGCCGGGCTGAGAGGGAATCCCGTGCCACCAGTGACCGTGCCACCGTTGTTCGCGATGTAAGGAGCACCAGTCGGACAGAGCAGAATGCAGTTCGGGTCTGTCCCCGCTCCTACCGAAGACATCATCGTGGCCGTCCACGGCGCAGGCGGGTAAGGCCAGTCCGGCGGACAGGAGGACGAGGTGCAGGTCGAAGACGGAATCGCGTTGGAGGCGGTGGCGAAGTACAGGTTATAAGTATTAGGCGATGGGTTGGGCAACGTGGACGGGTAATTGCCCGACGGGATGGTGACTCCGTAGGGCAGGTTGTAATAGCCCGAGGAATTAGCGGGCACGTTTGCCAGGCGCACATTATTGGAATCCGAAGATCCGCCCGACGACAGTTCCGCCGGATCGTCGCTGAGCAGCACGTGGATGGAAGCGAGATTATATTCGCGGGACTCGGCGAGCGCGGTCGAGTCGGTCGAGAGAGCGCGGCGAATGATCTGGTAGGGGAATGTGGTTCCGTTGACGAAGGGCATGGACAGTTTCTTGGCGCCCGTCCCTACGTTGGTTGTGCTTCCCCAGTTTCCGTTGGTCAGCATGTAGTTGGAGCCGGAAGGCGCCCCGCCCGTGGAAAAAGGATTCCAGTTGCTGCCGTTATAGGCGGACTGCGGCGGATTCCCGCCCGCGCCTACAAGGCTGCCGTCTCCGTAGACGCTGTTTCCGTTCGTAGGTTTCAGTACGCAGTTGGTCGACGTATTCGGAATGCAGCCGCCGACTTGGGTCGGGATATATACGCTGCCCGTGTCACTGTAGGTGCTGGTCGACAATCCATTCGGCAGGACTTGCGTGATTACGTTGCCATAGGCTTCCAGTTTGTTATTAAACGTGATCGTGCAGCAGCTGTTCACGCCCAGATAGAGATCCTGGTTGGTATGCACGCGTCCGGCAAATGTGAGGTTGGGACTGTCAAAGAATCCGCAATCGCCTTCGCAAAATACTCCGTACTGGAACACCGGAATCAGCGCCACCTGCGCGGTTCGCGTCATGGTGACCTGCTGCCCGCCCAAAACCGTGGCCGTCGTCAGCATGTTGATCGGGATGATCTGCGCCCACAAGCCCGCGTCCGGCCCGGCGCTGATCTGGCCCCACGTATGGGTCGGCGGATCGATCGTGCAACCCGATGCCGGTTGCACCGAATATTGCGACCATGTGACGCCCAGCATCACCGGCTGGAACGAGGCGCTGCCCAGGTTGCAGATTTCGGAAGTATGAGGGGACTGCGCGTTCGCGAACTCGGCCGACAAATCGGCGGCCATCTTCTCCATGCCGCCGTCGGCGGCATGAAAGGCCAGGTTGTTTTGCAGATCGGTGCCGCCCACCTTGCCTTCGGTGTTGACCATCATCATCAGCCCGATCGCAATTCCCGACAGCAGCAACAACATCAGCAGGGACGCAATCAGAGTGAAGCCCCTGGTGTGCTGTTTTGCGCTGTTCATGCCGTAACTCTTCATTGTGCTGATCCCATCCGGTTCACTTCCCATCGTGTCGTTCCTTCTAGCGTGTCGTAAACAGTTGCCGGTAGCTGAGCGTTTCCACGTCGCGGAACATCGGCGTTCCCGGCGGCAGGCCCGACGGATTGGTGAAGTCCGCGTCGAAAACATAATTTCGCGTGGGCGGGTTATACACGGTGCTGCAGCACTTGTAGATTCCGGTGGCGTAGGTCGCGTAGTACAAGCTCACCATCGAGCCCTTGTAGTTCAGGGTTCCGTTCCAGTTCTCCAGATAGCGCAGGAAGTTATGTGCGCCCCCGTCCGTGCCGAAATCCTGTGCGGCCCCCCAGGTGGGCTGTGGAAAATTGACATTCTTTCCCGCTGCAATCGCCAGCCGGTAGTAGTCCGACACCGTAGTCCGGTTGTTTGGATTGGTCACCGTTCCGTCCCCGCCGAGGCCGAGGCTTGCGCCGTCGCTCCAGGCGCTGGAGAGCAGAGTCACCGCATCGGCAATCACGGATGCGGACGAGTGCCCGGTCAAGTCCACCGGCGTCGAGTTCCAGGTTGTGTCGGTTGAATTCGTGTTGTAAGGGCCGATAATGTACACCGGATTTTCCGATGCCACCGTGAATCCGCCGGGGTCGGCCAGCGTTCCCCCCGAAACCAGCGGCACGTTGCCGAGCGAGCCATCCACCAGCCGCAAGGCGTGCCTTGCGCCGCTGACCCAGTTCTTGCGTGCCGTGCCGCAGCTGGCGATCCGGGCATTGGCCGCGGTGCCGAATGGATCGGGTGCAGCCGTGCTCGTGATTTGCGCATTGAGGTTTTTCGTAGCGCTGCCTTGCGTTCCAAAGAAGCCTAATCCCAGGTTGAGCGCGCCGAACTTATCCAGTAGTCCGTTCTGATTGACGTCTTCGGGCGAAAAGCTCTTGCCCGCGGGAGTCGGATCCAGAACGCCGTCGGGCGTGCCCGCGGAACTGGAGGAGTTGATGTCATCTTCGAGGCCCGCATCTCCGCTCTTGAAGAACGAAGTGCCATTGTTGGGGTTGGGCAACATGCCCCGGCGATCGGAGAAGTAGAGCACATAGCCGTTCTGCATGGCGTAATCCACGCTGGTGCCGCTGCTGCCGATCGACCCCGCCAGCCATCGCTTCAAATTGCCCACGTCGATTTCCACCGCGTTCATGATCCCGTTGGCGGTGCAACTGTTGTCCGTGACGGCGTTGTCCCGGACCTCGCCTTCGCGGTCGTCGTAAAAGTTGATGGGATACCAGTTGAAGCGCGTCAAGCTCTCAAGCGGCAGAGTCGAAGAGGCCGGGGCGGAATTGTGGGCGGCCGTGGTCGAACCAAACAACCAGTTGGTGCCGCCCGAAGTATCCGTCAGAACCTGAGGCGGCGTCACCGACCACGCCGTGCACTTGCCTCCGCTCACGCTGGTGCAGACGGGAGTCGTTCCCGTGGTGCTCAGACTGGATTCGGCTGGAATGTTGCCGCTGGTGATGCGGTCCGCCGGTTCCTGCAACAACAGAATTGCATTCGGATTAATCGGGTTCGTGCCCGACGCGGGAGCGCTGCTGCCAGGAAGAGTGGGCGCGGTCAAACCCCGCGCAAATCCCAGTTGCAGCCATTCGTTGGTCACCGGATGCCAGACGCCGGAAGCGTCCTTGTATTCCACCCGCAGCCAGCCATCGATGAGGTTCCAGGTCGCGGTCAGATTGGAATTCGCGGTCGCCTCGCCATACGAAGTAGCTCCGCCCACCAGCGGGAAATAAGGAGAGATCGCTCCCGTGGAACCGGCGTTGGTATTGGCCGTGGTACAGCTGGCCGGGACGTCGGCCGCGAGCGGAGGATAGAAGCTTCCGCCGTTGTATTGCATGCTGGCGGTGGGGCAGGGGACCATCGACAGCAGTGCGACGGTGCTGGTGCCGGTGCCACTCAGCGCCGGGCTGAGAGGGAATCCCGTGCCACCAGTGACCGTGCCACCGTTGTTCGCGATGTAAGGAGCACCAGTCGGACAGAGCAGAATGCAGTTCGGGTCTGTCCCCGCTCCTACCGAAGACATCGTTGCGGCCGTCCACGGCGCAGGCGGATAAGGCCAGTCCGGCGGACAGGAGGACGAGGTGCAGGTCGAAGACGGAATCGCGTTGGAGGCGGTGGCGAAGTACAGGTTATAAGTATTAGGCGATGGGTTGGGCAGTGTGGACGGGTAATTGCCCGACGGGATGGTGACTCCGTAGGGCAGGTTGTAATAGCCCGAGGAATTAGCCGGCACGTTTGCCAGGCGCACGTTATTGGAATCCGAAGATCCGCCCGACGACAATTCCGCCGGATCGTCGCTGAGCAGCACGTGGATGGAAGCGAGATTATATTCGCGGGACTCGGCGAGCGCGGTCGAGTCGGACGAGAGGGCGCGGCGAATGATCTGGTAGGGGAATGTGGTTCCGTTGACGAAGGGCATGGACAGCTTCTTCGCGCCCGTCCCTACGTTGGTGGTGCTTCCCCAGTTCCCGTTGATCATCATGTAATTGGTGCCGGTCGGGGCGCCACCGCTGGAAAAAGGATTCCAGTTGCTGCCGTTATAGGCGGACTGCGGCGGATTCCCGCCCGCGCCTACGACACTGCCGTCCCCGTAATTGGTCGTCACTGCAGCCATGGCTACGCAATTTGTCGTGGGCGTGCTGCAACCATTGACCGTGGTCGGAACGTCTACGGTGCCGTTGTAGTTGGTGGATGAGCTATAGCCGTTCGCCAACTGCGTTCGAACCACGTTGCCGTAGGCTTCGATCTTGTTATTAAAAGTCAGAGTGCTCCCCGGCCCAACCAGCGGATACAAGTCGCCGTTGGTGTGCACCGGGCCGGCCACATTAAAATCGGGACCGCTGAAGAACGAGAGATCGCTCTCCGAAAATACATTGAACTGGAACACCGGAATCAGCGCTACCTGCGCGGTTCGCGTCATGGTGACCTGCTGGCCGCCCAAAACCGTGGCCGTTGTCAGCATGTTGATCGGGATGATCTGCGCCCACAAGCCCACGTCAGGCCCGGCGCTGATTTGCCCCCACGTATGGGTCGGCGGATCGATCGTGCAACCCGATGCCGGTTGCACCGAATATTGCGACCATGTGACCCCGAGCATCACCGGCTGGTACGAGTTGCTGCTCAGGTTGCAGATTTCAGAAGTATGAGGGGACTGCGCGTTCGCAAACTCCGCCGACACGTCCGCGGCCATCTTCTCCATGCCGCCGTCGGCGGCGTGAAAGGCCAGGTTGTTTTGCAGGTCGGTGCCGCCCACCTTGCCTTCGGTGTTGACCATCATCATCAGCCCGATCGCAATTCCCGACAGCAGCATCAACATCAGCAAGGATGCGATCAGAGTGAATCCCCTGATCGGTTGTTTTGCGTTTTTCATGCTGGAAATTTTCATGGTGTCGACCCTATCCGGTTCACTTCCCCATCTTCAGCATTCGCCTTTGGCATCGGCGCCTCTAATTGGGATAGTTGTTGACGTACGTCAAATTTCGCGCGCATACCGAAGTTTGCAAATCTAATCCCTGATAGCCCTTAGCCAGCCCAAACTGCGACCCCGAGAGCGTGCTGTTCATGGCCATATTCAGGATGTTGACCTTCGTGATCTGGTTGGGGAGCAGGCCGTTCGAAGCCGTGTCGTTGGCGTCGCCCGAGCCAGGATTCGGCTGGTTCACGGCCGGTGTGTTGGTCGCGCCGTTAAAAAGGTCGTAGCTTAACTTGAAGTAAACGACATTCTCTGCCACCGGCACCGGGGTGTGCCCGCTGATCTGCTGCATCAGCCGCGGCGGAGTCGTGGTGTTGTTGATGTAATACGAGATCACCAGAATGCGGTTTGCATACCCGCTGGTGAGAGCCGCTGCCGGGGGACTCGCAACGTACTTGCTCGCCAGGCTGTTGGCAACGGCCGCCGCCTGGTTCATCTTCAGAACATCGCCGGCGGCGAAGGTTACGGTGTACGTGCTTCCGGCGGGCGGTACCGTCCCGGCAGGAGTCGTGCCCGCAACGGCGGTAACTTCGGCGACGATATTGACGGGTCCGGTAAAGGTAAACCAGACCAGATCGCCCGCCGTGAGCCCTACCGCAGCATCGTTCACCGCCACGACTCCGGCGTTGCCGCCCGTCGCCGTGCAATTCGCACTGGTCGTGCTGGGCAGCGTAAAGGTTACCGTGGTCGTACTGGTGATGGCAGCGGTATAGCAATCCAAAGGTAAAGTGGCGTCTGTATAGATCGAGGTGACCGCGTCGGTAGCGCCCTGCGCGGCGAGCAGCGTAGGTCCGTCTCTATATCCGGGGAGCAGCCCATACAGATAAGCCGTGGTGCCCTGCTTGGGATAGGTCACGGCCGCTCCGTTGATGTAGCAAGTCCCGGTCTGATCGCAACCGTAGACCGGAGTCGTCGTGGAAGGCAACGCGATTGCCGCACCCGGCCCCAGTCCGGACCCCGCCATGCTCAAGTCCTTGGTCAGGGCGTTCGAGGCTGCCCGAAAATCCTGCTGCATTTCCGCGCGCTGCGTTGTCGTCCAGGTGGCGTTTACGCCCTGGCTGTAGATCTGCACCGCCGCGCCCAGCACAATTGTTCCCACGGCCATGGCAATCACCATTTCCAGCAGGCTGAATCCGCTTTCGTGCTTGGTTGAGCGATCGCGCATAACTCCCCTTTACTGGTATTGCGAAATAAAAGAATTCACCACGTACGTTTTTTGGGTTCTCGCCTGGGCCGTCGTGTACTGCACGGTGATCGTGATGCCTCGAAGCCCGCTGATCAGGTTGCCCCCAGCGTCATAGAGCAGCGAGATCTGAATTGCGCGCTGGTAGCCGGTCAGGGGGACATACGTGTCGTCGGCCGTTCCAAAGATTCCATCGGGCCCCGGATCCTGCAGCGTTTCTTCGCCCGCGACCGAATCATCCGCCGTTCCGTAAATCCCGTCCGCGCCCGCGTTGTAGATCGGCTCGAATATCGGACTGCTCGCAGTGCCTGTAAAAATGCCGCAGGGCGAAGGCATGCTGATGCAGTACTGAGTGCCGGAGGTGTTCTGAATCTGATCCCACCCGATCTGTGTCGTGTTGCGGGCGGTCACGATGCTTTCATACGCCTCGTTCGCCAGTTGCTTGGCGATCATGTCCTGCTGCGTAGTTTGCGTCGAGGCCATGGCCAGTCCAAATACACCCAGCATGCTGACCATGCCCACGGTGAGCACCACCATCGACATCATGACCTCGATCAGCGAGAAACCAGCCTGCGGCGCCTTCCTCGTGCGAGATTGCTTGCCGCGAGAAATTCTTGATGACCTCATGGCGATCATTGACGAACCCATTGATAAGCTCCTGACTGGCCGTAGAGCCGCCATCCGTGGATGCGGCCGGTTGCGCCCCACAACGTCACCGCTCGTGCGCTCAGCAGATTTCCCGACTGGCCGAGATACACGACGCCTCCATCCCAGTTGCCCGCTCCCGAACAGGTTGATGTGGTCTGCGCGGAGCCGTCGGGGCAGAAGTAAATCGTCTCGATTCCGGTGCTCCCGCTCGCGGTATAGCCAAAGTCAATCGCGTTGGCGCCCGCGCCTATGCCGTCCGGCCCGGGTGAGGGATATCCGGTCTGCACCAGAAACGTGACCCCAGGCGGTAATTTATAGGTGTCGGTCGTCTGGTCGCCTGTAAAGGTCGCGGTCGGCGCCACCGTGATCGTGTTGGGCGTGACCGTGTTCGAGAAAACCACCGAGTAAGATGTCTGTTGCGCCACGGCATTGTCCCGCGCTTGCCGCATCACCGACAAAGTCGTGTTATACGCATTCACCACACGCTGCGCGTTCAGCATCGGTATCAGGCTCATCACCGACACCACGGACGCGACAATGGCCAGCGCTAACACGATCATCATTTCCAGCAGGCTGAAGCCGCTGGCACCATGGTTCCGATGCCCCGCGTTTGTTGCCAGGCTTCTCATAAGCATTCGCCGTATCCGCCGATCCCGCGCCATCACCAAAAGATCGTTTTCCGCCAATTTGTGGAACTACAATTCAGCCAGCCCGGTACGTTCCGCTACAATGGGCGGACCACCGTTCCGACCTGTCTAAATAACTCGATGGTAGGAACTGTCCTGTGGTACGTCAAAGTACTGGGGTACACCGTCCTTTCGTACGTCGTCTGTTCGTAACTGCCGTTCCGGGGATTTCCTGACATATCTCGTTGACTCAGGGGAGGCTGCTCCTTTTATTCCTCAGGTGACTTAAAAGGAACGTTGTCGTCGCGAAGGGAAGGAGGCATGTAACTTAGCCTGCGCGGAGTATCTAACCAAAGTATCGTTCTTAGGCTGGGGCGGTAAAGATAACGAAAAGGTGTTACTGTCGTGCGTTGTCAAAGTGTTCGACGAGCAGCGGTGCGGCAAAGTATCTGGTTCAGTTTGTGACACAGGTAACTTGTGGTCGGTGCCGGCGGTCTTCTACGATGCAGGCAATATGGATCTACGAGCTCTCGTGGTCTGTTCGGACCAGGATTCCGCCAGTTTGCTCGCGCTTATCCTGTCGGAGATGGGGATGGCGGTGGAACACACGCCCTCGATCGCGCGCGGCTTGGAGTTGCTCGAAACGCAGCGCTACGATGGTATTATCCTCGATTATCGCGCCGATCAGAGTTCCGAAGAATTTCTTGCGCGCCTCCGTCAGTCCACCCGCAACCATGCCAGTACGCTCATTGCTATCGTCGACAGCGATTTCAATGCCCGGCCTGTGTTCGGGCTGGGAGCCAGCTTTGTTCTGTATCGCCCTCTCTCCTCCGAACGCACGCGAATCAGCTTGCGCGCCGCCCGCAGCCTCATGCGCCGCGAACGCCGCCGCACTCCGCGCGCGTCAGTGAATTCCAACGCCCGCATTGCCTATCCCGGAGCGCCCGAAGGCAGCGTGGTCCTGTCCGATCTCAGCGACGGCGGAACGCAGTTGCAAACCGCGACTCGGCTTCCATCGCCCGGTAAAGTTTATTTCGAGTTTGCGCTACCCGGGCAAAAAGAAGTTGTTCGCTTGTCGGGCGAGGTGGCTTGGCAAGATGCCAGCGGCCGCACCGGCATCCGTTTTCTCGACGTACCACAAGCTTCGCGTCGCTTGATACAGACGTGGCTGCGGCAGAGAAGTGCCCAACCATCCTCGCTGGCGCCCGCAACGCCGGGCCCTTCCGGCGCTCATTGGAACGCGGCCGAGTCTGGGTTGGAGTCGAAGTCGCATCCCTCAGCGCGGGACCGTGAAAGCAAAGATTCCACGAGCGTGGCGGGAGCGGGCAATCGTCGCGGAGAGCGGCGTTTCCCCTGCAAACTCGGAGCCGAGGTTTACCGCGTTGGCACTGGCGTGCCCAATTTCTGCACTCTCGCCGATATCAGCGAAGGCGGCTGCTACGTTGAAATGCCTTCGCCCCTAGCGGGGCAGTCGAGCGTGGAGATTCGTGTCCGCACCGCGCATGCGAAATTGCGCATCCGCGGGCAAGTGATTACCACCCACCCAGGTTTCGGCATGGGCGTGCGCTTTGAATTCCGCGATTCCATGGAGCGCGAAGAACTCTTGCGCGTCCTCGCGGTTCTCTCCGCCGGTCCAACTCTCGACTCCCAGCTGCGCTAAGCCGGCCGTTCTTTCTCCGCCACCGCTTGCCGGAAATACTCCAGCGAAAGCTTGAGCCCGCTTTCCAATTCCACTTTCGGTTCCCATTGCAGCAACCGCTTTGCCTTCGCAATATCAGGACGCCGCTGCTTCGGATCATCCTGCGGCAGAGCTTCGAACTTGATCTGGCTCGCCGAGCCCGTGGTCGCAATCACCTGCCGGGCACATTCCAGAATTGTGAACTCGGTCGGATTTCCAATATTGACCGGCTCATGTTCCGCCGATCGCGCCAGGCGCAAAATTCCATCCACTTCGTCGCTTACATAGCAGAAGCTGCGCGTCTGGCTGCCGTCGCCATACACCGTGAGCTCTTTTCCGCGGAGGGCTTGCCACATGAAATTCGGAATCACCCGCCCATCGTTGATCTGCATCCGCGGCCCATAAGTATTAAAGATGCGCAGAATGCGCGTGTCCACCTGATGGTAGCGGTGATACGCCATGGTCACCGCCTCGGAAAACCGCTTCGCTTCGTCGTACACCGACCGCGGCCCGATCGGATTCACGTTACCCCAATAGCTTTCCGTCTGCGGATGCACCAATGGATCCCCGTAACACTCCGAAGTGGATGCCATCATGAATTTTGCGCCGCACTGGCGCGCCGTTTCGAGCGCCTCGAAGGTTCCATAAGAGCCCACCCGCAGCGTCTCAATTCCGTGCTCGGCATAGTCCACCGGGCTTGCCGGGCTGGCGAAGTGAAACACAAAATCAACCGCGCCCCATGCGCCCGGTTGGCAAACGTCTTTTTCGGCAAATTCGAATCGCGAATCGTTGCGCAGATGCTCGATGTTGGACAGCCGTCCGGTCAACAGATTGTCCGCCGCCAACACGCGATAGCCTTCGCCCAGCAAGCCATCGCACAAGTGCGATCCCAGAAAGCCAGCTCCTCCGGTCACCAGTGCGCGCTTGGTCATTGCTGAATCAATCGTGGTTGAATTGGAAGTAGCGATTCGATCCTTGGCGTCATCGTCATTGTCCGGCATGCCCTTTCTTCTGTGAAAAGGCCCGCGCCGGCACTTCTTCCGTCAACGCCGCCGGACGCCCCACACTGTAATACGAGAATCCGCGCTCCGCCATCGCCGCCGGGTCGTAAAGGTTTCGCCCATCCAGCACGATCGGATATTTAACCAGCGCTCGCAGCCGCTCCAGATCGAGCGCGGCGAACTCTTCCCACTCCGTCAGGATGAGCAGCGCGTCGGCGCCCTTCGCTGCGGCATACGCATCGGCAGCGAATTCAATTCCTGATGTCACCACCTCTTTCGCCCGCTCCATGGCTGCCGGATCGTAGGCGCAAACATGGCAGCCCTCATGCAGCAGTTCCTGCACCAGCATGAGCGCCGGCGACTCCCGAATGTCGTCGGTTCCCCCCTTGAAGGCGAGCCCGAGCACTCCCAACCGCTTCCCGCGAAGAGTCCACAGCACGCTCCGCACCTTGCGCAGGAATCGGTGGCGCTGATCCTCGTTGATGCGATGCACTTCTTCCAGCAGCCGGAAGTCGTATCCGTTTTCCTTCGCCACGGCCCGAAACGCCATCAGATCCTTCGGAAAGCACGAACCTCCATATCCGATTCCAGGATTCAGAAAGCGCGGCCCTATGCGTGAATCGGTTCCGATTCCATCGCATACCTGCTGCACATTTGCGCCCACCGATTCGCAGATCGTGGCGACCGCATTGATAAAGGAAATCTTCATGGCCAGAAAGGCGTTGGACGCGTGCTTAATGAGTTCCGCGCTCTTCGTGCTGGTGACGATCAGCCGCGGCGGTCCTTTGGAAGCCGCCGCATCCGGTCGCGGGATCGTATCTTTTTGCTCGTAATACCATCCACTCGTCAGCGGCCCATAGATTTGGCGCATGACCTCGGCCGCACGCTCGCTTTCCACCCCCACTACGATCCGGTCGGGATAAAGAAAATCTGTCACTGCCGTTCCTTCGCGCAGAAATTCAGGATTGGAAGCCACGTCGAAGTGCGACGGGTCAGCTCCGTTCCTCATGATGATGGTGCGAATCCACAGGCTGGTGTACACCGGAACCGTGCTCTTTTCGACGACGACTTTATACCCGTCGATGCCGCCGGAAATTTCCCGCGCTACCGATTCCACGTATGAAAGATCCGCATCGCCGCTCTCGGTCTGCGGTGTCCCCACCGCGATGAAAACCGCTTCGCTCGCCTTCGTGGCCGCCAGCAAGTCGCCCGAAAATTGAATGCGCTTTCCGCGGTGACGATCCAACAGTTCAGGCAGAAAGCTCTCGTGGATCGGCACTTCGCCATCCCGCAGCGCCGCTAGCTTCTTCTCATCGTTATCGACCAGGATTACTTCGTGCCCGAGATCGGCAAAACACGCGCCTGTTACCAATCCCACATAGCCTGAGCCAACCACCGCAATCCGCATAGCGAGCCTTCTCTCCTTGAAATTCTCATTTGCACTTCCGGCTCGTCGGCGTGCATCTCCTTACTTTAGCAGCCTTTTAGCCTGCCGCCACCGCTTCTTCTTGCGTAGCCGCCTTACCCCAGCCCGGAAACGGGAATTGCAACCTCACAAGAAAAAGCGGCCAAATCCAGGCCTGTGCCAGTGTCACGGTGACCGTGTCGCCCTGCCGAGTTACGTAAAGCGGCCGAGCTTTTTGTCCCGCACTAAAGGTACCGCGCGAGCGCAAAGGCCGGACAATCGCCACGCGAAGAACAGCTAAACTACTAGCATCGACTTCGCATGACCAAATTAGTAACCATGGTTGTCTTTTGCGCGATGCCGCTCTTCTGCCAGAGCAATAGTGGAGAGCTGCGCCTCAAAGTAATCGACCCCGAAGGTTTGGGCGCGCGAACCACGGTGCAGATCGTCAGCGAGGCAAATCAATATCGGAACGCCTTCACTACCAGCGAGCAGGGCTATCTGGATGTGCAGCGTTTGCCCTACGGCCTATATCAACTCGAAATCAAGCAGCCGGGCTTCGCCGCCCTCTCCAAGGCTGTCGAGATTCATTCGCCCATTGCGATCGAATCTACGATTCAACTCCAGCTGCCGGCGGTGAACGAATCCGTGAAGGTCACCGCCGCCGATACCCTGATCGACCCCGACCAGCCCGGCGCCATCAGTCAGATCGGCTCCGAAGAGATTCAGTCCCGGCTCAGTTCCGTACCGGGCCGTTCGCTGCAGGATCTGGTCAATTCTCAGCCCGGCTGGCTCTACGAAGGCAACGCCGTCGTCCATCCGCGTGGCTCGGAATACCAGACCCAGTTTGTGGTGGATGGCATCCCACTGATCGATAATCGCTCGCCCAGTTTCGGTCCGGCCATCGACGCCGACGATGTGCAATCGGTCAGCATCTACACCGCCGGAATTCCCGCGGAATATGGACGAAAGATGGGTGGGATCGTCGAAGTGAACACCCTCCAGGATTCCAAGTCCGGATTCCACGGCCAGGTTGTCGTCGCGGGCGGCAGCTTCGATACGGCCAGCGCGTCCGCGCAAGCGCAATATGTCTGGGGCGCCAACACGTTCGGCGCCAGCGCTGCGGGCAGCATGACCGATCATTACCTGAATCCCGTCGTTCCGGAAAACTACACCAACACCGGTACCCTCGGAGATTTTTCCGCGAACTATGAGCGCGATCTGACCCCGAAAGATCGCTTGCGCTTCATCGTTCGTCACGAATTATCGCGGTACTACATTCCCAATGAACAGATTCAGGAGGCAGTGGGCCAGCGCCAGAACGCCGACAATCTTGAAACCATGGGGATCGCCTCGTATCAGCATACCTTTTCGCCCAACGCGCTCGCCGATTTTCGCACGATGGTTCGCGACAACCAGACCGGCTTCAAGTCCAACGCCAATTCCGATCCCATCGAAGTCTTCCAGCAGAATTTTTTTCGCGAAGCCTACTTCAAGGGAACCGCAACCATCACTCATGGCCGGAACGAGTGGAAATTCGGTTTCGAGTCCGACAATCTGTTTCTCAACGAGAACTTCCGCTATCACGTCACCGATCCAACCCAGTTCGACCCTGGCACTCCCGCTGACTTCAGCTTTCTCGCCAACCGCCCTGACCTCGAGCAATCCGCCTTTGTGCAAGACCAGATCCGCCTCAAGAACCTCACCATCAGTCTCGGACTGCGATGGGACCACTATCAGCTTTTATTGAACCGCCATTCCGTGGATCCACGCTTCGCCATTTCGCGCTATTTTCCATTGGCCGCGCTGCTGGTTCATTTTTCTTATGACAGAGTCTTTCAGACGCCGTCGTTCGAGAACCTGCTGCTCTCGAGTTCTGCCGCAGCCGATGCCATCGACCCGACGAGCGTCCTGCAGAGGCCGGTCGAACCGTCCGAAGGGAACTACTACGAAGCGGGATTCACCAAGGTCTTCTACGGCAGGACCAAACTGGACGTCAACTACTTCCGCCGGCTGGTGGCCAACTATGCCGACGACAATCAGATTGAGAACACCGCCATCAGCTTCCCGATTGCGTTCCAGAAGGCCGTCATTTATGGTGCGGAGGCAAAAATCGATCTTCCCGACTGGCGCCGTTTTTCAGGCTTTCTCAGCTATTCCTACACCGTCGGGCAAGCATGGTTCCCGGTGACCGGCGGTTTGTTTTTGGGTAATGACCTTCAAGGCTTGCTGCCCTCTGGCCATTTTCCCGACTCGCAGGATCAGCGCAATACCCTGCGCGGACGCCTCCGTTACCAGGTCACGCCCCGCTTTTGGATTGCCGGCGGAATTCAGTTTGATACCGGTCTCCCCTTCGATTTTCAGTGCGATCCCACCATTCCCGTTTCCCAATGTATCTCCCAGGAAGCCCAAATCTATGGCCAGCCGGTGATTGATCGCCTGAACTTTGCCCGCGGCCGCATTCTTCCCGCTTTTCAGGCCAATGCCTCGGCCGGTGCGGACCTTCATAAATCCGACCGCATGACCATGCGCCTTCAAGTCGACGGACAAAATCTGACCAACATTCTCAACGTCATCGACTTCGGAGGTCTTTTCTCCGGCAACGCCATCGGCCCATCACGAAGCGTGTTCATGCGCCTCACGACCATTTTTTAGTCCATCTCGATCCGCCCAACACCCCAAAAACTGGCGAATTACCACCTCCTGGCGATTGACTTCCCCCGCATTTCGCGGGAAACTCGCTTGGAGATCGTTCCACGCATGTCCGCGGCTGGGGTTCAATAAAGAATGTTGACGCATTCGTCGAGCACCGAGTTCCACCCCGAGGATTCGCGCACCGACCCGATTCGAATTTTCGAACAGCATCTGCTCGCCGGTTTCCCCCCCGACCTCGCGCTCGATCTAGCCCTGAACGAACTGGTCGTCCGGGCAGCCGAAGCCACGCACGCTTCCGCCGCCGCTCTCGCCCTCGCCCGCAACGACGGCATGGTCTGCCGCGCCGCCACCGGACACCTTGCCCCCGATCTCGGCGTCCACCTCAATATTCGGGACGGCCTTTCCGGCGCTTGCGTACAGACCCGTCAGCCTCAGATTTCCGTCGATACCGAGTTCGATCCCCGCGTTGACCCGGCCGTCTCCCGTCACCGCGGGATTCGCTCTATCCTTGTGGTTCCCGTCTTCGACCTTCACGACGAATCCAAGCTCACCGGAGTCCTCGAGGTATTTTCCGTTTCGCCTGCTGCCTTCGTCACCTATCACCAGATCATGCTCGAGGGGTTTGCCGAAGAGTGCGCCCGCCTCCGCCAAGCCGCCATCGAACCAAGACAAAACGTGACCGCTCCCTGGCCGGGTTCCCAGCGGTTTGTCGAACCCGAATCGGACAGTCCCGAATCCGTCCTTCCCGAACTGATGGAGCCCGAGTTCGAGGCAGCCGGTTTTCCGCCCGCTGCCCCGCCCAGCTACAAAAACTGGACCCTCCTCCTCGGCGGGCTGGCGATTGTCGCCATGGTCATGGTTAGCTTTATGATCGGCTCCCGCATCGGATGGCTCAGTTCCGTCAACCCACAAGCGCAGGTGCGGCCTGCCCAGTCGGAACCGGCGGAGCCCCATGCGGCGCCGCCTGTCGCAGTTCGCCCGGCAAATCATTCCTCGTCCAAACCCGCTCTGGAAAAAGCCTCCAGGTCGGCGCCAGCTTCCGGCAACGACGAGTTAGTCGTCTACGAAAAAGGTAAAGTCGTGTTTCGCATGAGCCCCGCTCCGGCCCAGTCCGGTTCGTCATCGAGCAGCCAGCTCAGGTCCGATGCCGTCAATGCGCAACCGGGGTCGATCGTGGAAGCATCGGCTGCCACCAAAATTCCTGCTTCCGCCAATGTCTGGATTTCTCCCACCGAAGCCGAAAACCGTCTGCTCAACCGTACCGAGCCTCAATACCCACAGGCAGCTCGAACCGCCCACCGCTCCGGCGACGTTGTTCTCGAGGTCCAGGTAGGCGAAGATGGCTCGGTTTCGAAAATCCGCACTCTCAGCGGAGACCCGGTGCTGGCCGCCGCTGCGGCCGACGCCGTCCACAACTGGCGCTACCAGCCTTACCGGTGGCATGATCGTCCCGCCCAGTTCCAAACCGATGTAACCTTGAGCTTCGTGCTTCCCAACTGACCGCTGAATCGTCCGCGATCTACCTGCGAGTCGGAAGTGCTACGTTAGGAAAGCGCGTGGAGACGACGGGACTGCGTTAGACGAGACTGAAAATGAGCCAGAGACTTGCTGGAAAGTCCGCCTTGGTTACGGCGGCGGGACAAGGCATCGGACGCGCCACCGCCATCGCCTTTGCCGACGCAGGAGCGATCGTATGGGCCACCGACATCAATGAGACGTCGCTCGCCTCCCTCCACCAGGATCGCCCCAGTGTTCGCATCCGAAGGCTGGACGTCTGCGACGCCGCCGACATTGCGAATTGTGCCGCCGAAATTGGCCGGCTCGATATCTTATTCAACTGCACCGGCTTCGTTCATCATGGCAGCATCCTTGATTGTTCCGAAAAAGACTGGGACTTCTCTTTCGATCTCAACGTCAAGTCCATGTACCGCACCTGCCGGGCTTTTCTGCCCGCCATGCTGCAGGCGCGCAAGGGAAGCATCCTTAATATGGCGTCAGCGGTGTCCAGCATTAAAGCGGCGCCGAACCGTTTTGCTTATGGAAGCACCAAGGCCGCTGTCATCGGCTTGACCAAGGCCATCGCTTCCGATTTCATTCGCAGCGGCGTTCGTTGCAATGCAATTTGCCCCGGAACCGTCCAGTCGCCCTCGCTCGAGCAGCGCATCGCCGCTCAAGGCAACATCGAAAAGGCTCGGTCGGAATTCGTGTCGCGCCAGCCCATGGGGCGAATCGGACGTCCGGAAGAAATTGCCGCGCTGGCCGTTTATCTGGCCTCGGATGAATCCAGTTACACCACCGGCCAGACTTTCATCGTCGACGGCGGCTTCAGTCTTTAGCTTCGATACTTTCAGGAGAAACAATGAAATTGCTGCGCTATGGTTCACCCGGTCACGAAAAGCCCGGCATATTGGCGCCCAATGGCGAGATTCGCGACCTGTCGGCAATCGTCACAGACCTGGCCGGGCACGCGTTGCTTCCCGCCTCGATGCGGAAGCTGCAAAGCATCGACATCTCGCGTTTGCCGACAGTTCTAGGGCAGCCTCGACTCGGGCCCTGCGTAAGCGGCGTCGGTAAGTTCATCTGTATTGGCTTGAATTATTCCGATCACGCGAAAGAAGCCGGGATGACTCTCCCTTCCGAACCCGTCCTCTTCATGAAGGCAACGTCCGCCATCTGCGGTCCCAACGACGATGTCATCATGCCGCGCGGATCAAAAAAAATGGACTGGGAGGTTGAACTCGGCATCGTCATCGGCCTTCCGGGGAAATATATTGAAGAGGCGAACGCCCTTTCCCACGTTGCCGGCTATTGTGTGATCAACGATCTCTCGGAAAGAGGATTTCAACTCGACGGCACGGGCCAGTGGGTGAAAGGTAAAAGCGCTGACACCTTCGGTCCGATCGGCCCCTGGCTCGTCACTCCCGATGAAATTCCTGACCCGCAGAATCTGGATATCTGGCTCGAAGTCGATGGGCACCGCTATCAGAACGGATCCACCCGCACCATGGTTTTTGGCGTCGCTTCTCTCATCGCCTATGTCAGCCGCTTCATGAGCCTGCAAACCGGCGATATCATTTCTACCGGAACTCCTCCCGGCGTGGGCCTCGGATTGAAGCCTCCCGTTTACTTGCGCTCCGGCAATCGCATGCGCTTGGGAATTCAAGGCCTCGGCGAACAGACCCAGCAAGTCGTCGCTGAATCGGCGTAGACAGTAAGGATGCGTTCCCAAACGCGACAAATCGGCCAACTCGGTTTACTTCTTGACATGGATCGGCAAAGCGATCCATACTGTGGCCCTTCCCTAGGAAATTGAACCTTGGTCGTTTACGGTCTGCTGCGGCGTTATGCGCCCCAGCCGCTAAACCCGAATTAGCGCTCCGTAAGGCTCGATCAAGCGGGAGGAACCATGAACGGAAATCTGGGATCGCCAGCCGAGCCGCCTGTTGCTCGGCGCTTCAGGATTTTCATCAGCTACGCATCGGAAGACTTTCAGATTGCCGAGGCGATCCGCAAGTGCATCTCGCTTGCGCTGGGCGAGGTCTTCGCGGAGATCAACGTTGACAAGCGGTTCCTGCAGCCCGGTCTGGACTTCAGAAAACAGATTCAAACCAAGCTCGAAGATACCGACGTTTTCATCATCGCCTATACCGGGGCCAGGGATAAGGAGAGTCACGGCTACACCGGCTGGGAGGTCGGCTACTTCGATCGTGTCATGCAGACCGCGACCGACCGTCCCCGCGCCAAGGTCGCCTTATACCTCGAAAACCCGCCCGCGGTTACGGCAGACGAAGAAGGTGTGGTCCTCGACATCGGACGCGACAAACTGCACTCGGGAACGGAGGAGTTTGCGGCAAACATTTCGGTCCAACCCGATGATCAGATGTGCGTACTGCTGGCAAAGTGGCAGCAGGCGGTTGATGAAGTGGCAAATGCTCATGGCTTGCCGGTTGAGAGAAAGCCGGAACAAGATCCAGTCAGGTGCGTGAAGGCTCTGAAGATCGGCATCTTCCAATATTTAAAGACCACAGTAGACACCACGCTGAAGCCGCAGAAACAGATCACGATCCGAGTCACGGGCGCAGCCTTGGACCAATGCCAGGGCGATCTTCCCGATGAGGCCGAAATTATTCCCGTCGGCTCCGGCGGCTCCATGGGAATTTTCGGTTTGTCCGATGCCCGTACGACATGGAAAGAGTTCCTGCAATCGACTTCGGGAAGCCGCTATCGCGATTCCTGGCGTGAGGCCATTGCCAGTGTGATTATGTCTTCCTATCCCGACCATATCAACGTCGATAACAGCCAGATCATCGTCTCCAGTGACGATGCCAAGGCTTATCGCGTGATCCTCACTACCGCCACGAAGTACTATGACGACAATCGCGAATTTAATGTTTATTTTGTCGAAGCACTGCAACGGCCCGACTATGGCGATGTTTCGACAACCCTGCTGCTCAAGGGCCTTGAGCTTGTCTGCCGGTTCCGTTTTATGTTTCTCGAAGACGCCAGTCAGTTCTCCGCTGGCAACGTTCTAGCCACGCAGATGGCGCGCATTCCTGAACTTGCCAACCGGTTGCTCAAAGAGCTGAACTTGCTGCGAAAGGACTCCCGCGATGCCGGCCTCGACGATCCTCCCGTGTGGCGCAATTTTGTCAGTTGGGAAGATATTTTGAAAATGGGGCAGGAGTATCGGCCCCGCGAACAACAGATCCGCGCGATCGTCGGTCGCATCGTCGGAGCCAGGGGGCAGGCTGAACTAATCGGCCCGTTGCAGGCCGAACTCTCGAGTGCGCTGAGCGAGATGGAAGAAAAAGTACGGCCGCTCAACACCGTGCTGCTGCGACAGATGGCATCCAAGCTGAACGATATGGTTCCAGCTTGTTCTCCGCGGCTAGCGGCAGCTGGCTAGCGAAAAACGGAGAAGCTTGCGACGGACGCTCCCGGCAACTCAGTGACGGCAGTCGTCCGCCCCTACGAGAACGCCAATTCCTTGGCCCGTTGCACAGCCTTCACCACCGCCTTGATCAAAGTCACGCGCAGCTTGCCCTCTTCCAGTTCCATGATGCCGTCAATCGTGCAGCCCGCCGGAGTCGTCACCGCATCCTTCAATAGCGCCGGATGATCACCCGTCTCCAGCACCACCCGCGCCGCGCCCATCGTCGTTTGCGCAGCCAGAAGCGTAGCCACATCGCGCGGCAATCCCACCTTCACTCCCGCTTCCGCCAGCGATTCCAAAATAATGTAGATATACGCTGGTCCGCTCGCCGATAAACCCGTCACCGCGTCCATGTGTTTTTCGTCGAGGATCACCGTCCGTCCCACCGCGTCGAAAAACTTCGAGGCTGTTTCCAGATGCTGCTTGCTGGCGAACTTCCCCTTGCAGAGCGCCGTCATGCCCGCGCCCAGCACGCAGGGAGTATTTGGCATCGCCCGCACCACCGGCACTTCTTTCTCCAGCGCCCGCTCAATCATTTCGGTCGGCACCGACGCCGCGACCGAAATAATCAACTGCTTTTCATGGACGTGCGCCCGAATCTCCCGCACCACGTCGGCAACGACTTGTGGCTTCACACAGAGAAAAATTATGTCCGCGTTTTTAGCGGCCTCGGAGTTGTCCGTGCCCGCATGCACCTTCAACTTCTCCTTGAGCATTCGCGCCCGCTCCGGATGCGCCGCCGTAGCCCACGTCTGCGCCGGCGAGAGCAATCCATCGCGTAAGAACGACTGCATCAAAATCGATCCCATTTTGCCCGCGCCAAGAATCGCCACTTTCGTCTTCGTGCTCAAACTCTTCACCATCAGAATTCTCCCCGCTACATGAATCGAGAAATTATCACTCCAGACGATTGTAGAGGTAAGAGGTCAGATTGCGGAATTGAAAGCCCCACTCTCCTCGATGGCCGCCTCAAGGCGAGTCGTTCACCTCTGCAATATGACGTCCGACCTTCTTCAATGTCCTTACTCCACAATTTCCGCCGGCACCATCTTCAGTATCTCCCTCCCGATCGGCAACGACGCCGTCGCCGCCGGAGACGGCACGTTCAGCACGTGCAAGAATCTCTCGCGTGCCACAAACCGGAAATCATCCACCAGAGTGCCATCCGCCCCCACCGCTTGTGCCCGCACTCCCGACCCGCCCGCCGTCATATCTTCCATCCGCACTTCCGGCACCAGGCGCTGGCACGACCGCACAAACTCCCGTTTCCGCAGCGAGCGGCGAAACTCTCCCAGTCCATTTTTCCAATGTTGCCGCGCCATCGCCCGAAATCCAGAGTTCAAAAACACTTCCATCGTCTCGCCCAAATCAAAATCCCGCCAGGAGTACCCCTCGCGCCGGAACGCCAGCACCGCATTCGGCCCGGCATCCACATTTCCTTGAATCCGCCGCGTGAAGTGCACGCCTAAAAATGGATATCGTGGGTCGGGTACGGGATAGATCAGCGCCCGCACCAACGAATGCCGCGCCGCCGCCAGATCGTAATACTCGCCGCGAAACGGAACCAGCATCATTCCCGGATCATCCCCCGCCAACCGCGCGACCCGATCGCTATACAGCCCTGCGCAATTCACCACATACCGCGCCGAAAAATCTCCCGCGCGTGTCTGCACCACAATCTCGCTTCGTGTCCGGGCAAATCCCACCACCCCTGCATTCGTCCGAACCTCCGCTCCGCTCTGCGACGCGATTTCCGAGTACTTAGCAGTCACCGCCTCATAATCCGTGATCCCGGTGCATGGCACGCGCAGCGCCCGTATTCCGCCCACATGCGGCTCCACTTCGCGCATCGCCTCGCGCGACAGCAAGCGCAACCCCTCAAGCCCGTTCGCCACCCCGCGCAGAAGTAAGTCATCCAGCCGAGCCGACTCCTCCGAAGTCGTTGCCACAATTAATTTCCCGCACACCTCGTGGGGAATTCCGTGCAGAGAGCAGAACGCCACCATCTCCCGCGCTCCCGCCGCGCAGAGCCGCGCCTTCAGAGATCCAGCTTTGTAATAAACCCCGCTATGAATGACCCCGCTGTTGTGTCCTGTCTGGTGCCGCGCCAGCCCCGGCTCTTTTTCCAAAACCACGACCCGCAGCCGCGGGAACCGTTCTCCTACCTGCATAGCAAAAGAAAGTCCGACAATCCCGCCGCCAATCACCGCGATGTCATAGGTCATAAGCTGTGTATCTTGAGTCGAGACCGCGCTTCGCCCGGTTCACCGTACATAGACGACACGCTACCGCTGATGATCCTACCTCACTCCAAGCCTCCTCACCGTGATACCGGGAACAAAGCGATGTGACGTGACAGCCGCAAAAAAGGCGCTCGCGCTCCCCGTCGCGCCTTACGAGACGTGGAGCACTTCGCGCCCTACCATCGCCCACAACAAATCAAGAATTACGAGTCTCTTGTCTACTGCACCGTCAGCGACACAACATCCCCATGTGCTGTCCCGCCCACCGCTGTTGCCGACACCGTAATGCGAGAGGTTCCCAGCGTCGTCGGAGTCTCCACATTCACCGTCGCTGAGCCCGGCGCGCTCGCCGCCGGGGAAGTCGCGGTCACGGTCACCGCCGCTGGGTTCGGAACCGTTGCCGGAGCCGAATACAGCCCCGATGCGTTCACCGTCCCATTCGCGCTCCCTCCCGTGACCGCCCACGTCACATTCTGGTTCGAAGATCCATTCACCGTCGCCGTGAATTGTTGCTGCGTTACTCCCGGAGGCCACGCGTTGCCCGCTTCATCCGCAAACAAACTCACCGAAGCCGGACTCACCGTGACCGTCACATCGCTTTCAACGGTCAACGTCACGGTCGACGTATCGTGCGTCAGCGTTCCATCTGTACCCTGAATCTGGAAATTGAAGACTCCCGCTGTCGCGTTGCCCAAGGTCACAATAAAAGGAGCGCCCCCGACGGTTGGCGTCAATGTTGCTGGCGCGATCGTGCACGTCCCCGGCGCCCCCGCTGTGCACGTAAGCGCGACGTTCCCGTTATATCCGTTCAACGCCGTCAGCGTTCCATTCCATGTCACATTCTGATTCACCAGCGTCGTATTGGGAGTGGCCGTCACTGCAATGGCGAAGTCTGGCGACGCGCCCTGCGGCGTCACCGTCAGCACCTCGGTCGGCGTGACGTGCGTCGGCGTCCCGTCCGGCCCCTGTCCCTCAATCGTGAAACTAAATGTTCCGGCGGTCGCGCTACCCACTGTCACAGAAAAAGGAGCGCCGCCTGGTGCCGGTGTCTGAATCGCCGGTGCGACTTGGCATGTCGCCGGAGCTTCCGCCGTGCAACTCAAGTTCACTCCGCTAATAAATCCGTTCAGCGAGGTCAGCGTCCCGTTCCACGTCACCTTCTGATTCACCGGGGTCGTATTCGGAGTCGCAGTCACCGCAATCGCAAAGTCCGGCGTTCCCTGTGTGCCTTCCATCACCGTTAACGTTTCCGTCCCCGTAGCATTGGTCAGCGTGCCGTCCGTTCCTGAGATGGTGAAGGTGTATGTTCCCGTCACTGTGCTGCCCAGCGTCACCGCAAACGGAGTTCCCGCCGTGGTCGGCGCCATCACTTGAGGCGCAAACTGGCACGTTGCGGGAGCCCCCGACGTGCACGATAAAATCACACTCCCGCTATACCCGTTCGAAGCCGTCAGCAATCCGTTCCATTGAATATTCTCGTTCACCGGAGTCGAACTAGGAGTGAGAGTCATATTAATCGCAAAATTCCCCGTCCCGCCGCCTCCGGAGCCCGTGACTCCCCCGCACGAGATCTCCGCGATCAATCCCAGGCCAAGGCAAATTCCCGTGAGTCCTCCGTAGACCGGAATCTTCCCGCGACTCGTTCGCCCGCCACAAGCCACTGCAACCGCCAGCAATATCCATGCGAGCGCGAACCAAGGCAACGCGCGAGGATGAGCGATGAAACTGCCCGTGCCGCCGAGTACACGTTCTTCGGAACGCTTCGCCGCTGCAATTGAACCGGTTCCCGCTCGCAGTTCTGGCTCGATCGGTCGCGACGAACCAGGCGGAATCTTTAGTACTCCCGCTCTTCGCAGTACCCTCGCCCGCCGCAGCGACTCAGTTCCCGAGTTCGGCCCGGTCGTCGAAATCGTCAGCGTCACCCCAGTTGGTCCCGCCCCTGCCGCAATCGATGCCGGACTAAATCCACAACTCGTCAGCGCCGGCAGGTTCGCGCACGCGAAACTCACCCCCGAAGTAAAGGTTGAAGCTCCCGCCGGAACTGCCTCAAAGGAATAGACGGCGCTCTGTCCGGCCAGAACGGTCACGGCGGATTTTCCGGTGTCGGTCCAACTCACATCCGTTCCCACCGTCAGCGTCTCCGGAGGTGTCGCGTGCGTAATCGTTCCGTCCGTCGCCTGGATCGTGAACTGGAACGTTGCCACCTCCGTGCTCCCCAGCGTTACCGTGAACGCGGCTCCTCCCGCCGTCGGCGTGATCGTCGGTGGCGTAATCTGGCAGGTCAGCGGAGCCCCGATCGTGCAAGTCAACGCCACACTCCCGCTGTACCCGCCGTGCGCCGTGAGCGTCCCATTCCAGGTCACGTTCTGGTTCACCACGGTGGCGCTCGGCGTCGCCGTCACTGCGATCGAAAAGTCCGGCAACGTCACCAGCGCATATTCCCAGATGCCGCGCCCATAGGTCGATGCCACCAGCGTTTTCGTATTCGCGTCCGGATTGAAAAGCCGCAGCGCCGTTACCGGAGCGTTCGGCAGAAATCCCGACACGCCCGGCCCCGGCGCCGGACCCACCTCCGCCCAGCTCGCCGACCCTGTCGAGCTTACAAAAACGCCCACGTCGGTCCCCGCATAAATCACTCCCGCCTGCGCATCCACCAGTAATGTGTTGACCGGATTGTCCGGCAACTCCGTGGCTCCCGTCCCCGTCCAGTCCGTCCAACTCGCGCCCGCATTCGTCGTCTTCCACACATGCGATGTCGGATACGCGGGCGTGCTGAATCCCATGATCCCGACATACGCCGTGTTGCCGCTCCCATCCGACGAATCCATGGCGACCGACGAAATCGCATACCCCTGTGGGTTCGCGTTCCGCGTAACGTTCGTCATCAGCGTGATGCCGGCGTCGGTCGTGACCCACACCTCGCCCCCGGGAGACCCACTCAACGGCCCATATCCGTTCGTCACCGCGTACACCGTTTCCGAATCTCCGTCTGGACTCATCGGCCCTCCCGCCGCCAGACCATTCACCAGGTTGACCTCCTCTCCTGTGCACACTCCCGTTCCCAGCGTGTCGAAGTCGTCACTCAGTTGCAGCGGCCCCGTCCCGCTCGTACTAATGCTCCACACCCGGCACGTGCCGACAAACATCTGATTGCTGTTCTGAGGATCCAGAATGTAAGGAGTGTTGAACGCACCCTGATCTCCGCCCAGGTTGTTCGGGCCGATGATCGGCTCAAACGAACTGTCGTTACATGACGTTCCCGCCTCGCATTTCAAGATCGTTAGATAAGGATTCGACGCGAACCACTCGTTGGGATTCTCCGGATTGATAGCGTTGAATCCACCGTCGCCGCCGAGCGCGTTCTGCCACGTGCTGCTCTCAGTCGCGGTGCTGGTTTTCGGCGAGCCGTTGCCCTGCGTGCCTCCCAGCAGAATGTCAGCGCTCGTCGGATGCACCGACACGGAAACAAACTGCGTCATCGATCCCAAGGTCTGGCTTAAGCTGTCGAACTGATTCGTCCCCGAACAGCTCCCTGTGTTCAGGCCCGCATAACCATCCAAGGTACGGCTGATTCCGCCATCGTGGGCGAAGTAACCCGGCGACTGTCCTCCGACCACCATAAAAGCAATCCCGTGCTGGTCGGGATGCACATGCGCCGGAGCAGCCAGCGGCGTGCACCCATACACGTGAGTCAGGTTGATCCAATCGCCTTGCGCGCAGCTCGTACCACCCGTCAACGTGCACTTATAAAGATTGATTGCACCCGCATAGACGTCCGTCCCTCCTCCATCGGGGATCGCCGCCAACTCCAGGTTGTACCAACCCTGCTCGACTCCACAGCCGCTATTGTTTGGGCCAAACGCGTTGTCGCCGCAATTCGTGATCCCGTTATCCGGAATCTGTGTCCAGCTCGTTCCTCCGTTCAACGATTGCCAGATGCCTTCATCGTAGGGCTGCAGGTTCCCATATTCGTCCGGTTGCTCATCGACCACCCACACATACATCTCGTTCCGCCCCGGCACCACTGCGAATTCGCCGCGATAGATCAGGCAAGTGCTGTCGTTCAATGTCGCCGGGCAATTCGCGAATGCCAACCCCGCCGTCGGTTGCGTCGCCAGCCGCGTGAAATGCTGTCCATCGGTCGAAGAATACAGTCCGTGTCGCCGGATGAAGGCATAGAAAGCGCCCTGCGTCGCGTTGTAACTTACCGACGTCGCCGATGCTGGAACCGCGCCGTCCGAAAGTATCACCCGGTTCCACGTCTCGCCTCCATCTTGAGAAAAGTAAAGCCCGCGCGCCGTGTTATTGCCATCTTCCTCCAGCCCAAGATACAAGCCGTTGTCGCCGCCCGCTGCCGCCACCGCCAGATTTGGATTCGCCGTGCTGAATGCGATCTTGCTGAATCCAATCCCCAGGAAACTCTGTCCCGTCCCCGCGCCTTGAATCGGGGCTGCCCAACTCACGCCTCCATCGCTGGAACGCAGAATTCCCAGGCCATAATAGGAATCCCCCGTACTGTTCGTCTCCCCCGTCCCCACCACAATCACGTTGCTGTTTCCCGGCTGCAAAGCAATCGCCCCCACCGCCAGCGTAGGCTGGTCGTCAAGCAGCGCCTGCCAGGTCACCTCCGCAGGATTTGAATTCAGGCTGCCCGCGTTCGTCGATTTCCAAAGCCCGCCATACGCTCCGCCCACGAGCACCGTGTTTCCGCTCGTGTCCGCCGGATCGACCGCCACCGAAGTGGCCCGCCCCGAAACCCAGTTGTAGTTCTGCTGTCCATCTCCCGTCGCGTCGGAGGCCAACGGCGCCGGACCCATCGGCGTCCACACCGTCGAACCCGCCCGTAAACCGGGTGTTCTCCCTAACCGGCTGCGGAAAAACTCCGATTCGCTCTGGTTTGGGGAAGGGCACGAGTTCCACTCGTGCCGTAATTGCAGCCCCCTCAACGGCGGCTTCCAGTCGCTGGGGGGACGCTGCCCTTCGAAAAGACTTTTTCCGCAGCCTGCTAAGCTTCCCGTCGGCGACTTGGGTGACGAAGCCGCGCTCCAGGCTCGCATCGCCATTTTTTGGCGGTAAGCCCGCAAGCGCAGCTCCGCCGCGCTTTGCCCGGGAGGGACCGTTCTCCCCCGCTCACTCCAGTTTGAGCCTGGATCACGATTCGGATAAGAAACACTCCCTCTGCGAACTTCAGAGTCGACCTTGGTCTCAATACGCTGGTTCGGGGAATGGAGATTCTGCTTCTCCTCTTGACCGAAAGCGCCAGAGCAGAAAACGGCGTCGAAAAATAAAGAGGACGCTGCCGCCAACAAAACAATGAAAAACGAAAAACGCAAACCACAGCGAGCCATAAAACCCTGCCAGCGCGCCAGCATCAAGCAGCGCATGGGTAGAGTTTGGACGATCAATGCAGAAATTCCATGTCCACGAAAGTTCCCCCATCCTTGGTAGCCAGTGCCCGGTTGCGCAGGGTAGGCTACTGTTTCAAGAGGAACATCCTGTGGAGTTGGTGCGTATCCGGTTCATGCGCTTTTTCGTCGCCTCAGCTTGCGCTCTAATTGTGCTGGCGGGCTCAATCGCCGCTCAGGATGCCTCTTCGGCTTCCGCTCCCGCTTCAACGCCCACAGGATCCGCTGCTCCACCGCTCGATCTGAAGCCCGATGCCAGCGGTTCCGTCCCCATCGCTGAGATTCGCGAACTGCTCCGCCGCGCCGAAGAAAACGACCTCGAAAACGACAAGCGGCAGCGCGATTACACCTACATCGAACGCGTGGAGCGGCACATTCTCGATCCACAGGGCGGCGTCAAGAAAGTCGAAACCAGAACTTCAGAGATTCTTCAGATTTACGGAGAGAATGTCGAACGCTTAACCGCCAGAGACGACAAGCCGCTCCCGCCCGACGAGGCGAAAAAAGAAGACGACAAGATTCAGAAAATTATCGACAAACGTCAGAACGAATCCGAGCAAGACCGTCGCAGACGCCTGGAGCGTGAAGAAAAAGAACGCGAAGACGACCGCAAGTTTGTTCTCGAGATCGCCGATGCTTTCAACTTCCGCTTGGTCGGATCGGAAACCGTCGGCGGCCGCGATTGCTGGGTGCTCGATGGAGCGCCGCGCCCCGGTTACGAACCCAGGCAGCGCAATGCCAAAATGCTCGCCAAATTCAAGGGACGCGTGTGGATCGACAAAGCCGACTTGCAATGGGTGAGGCTCGACATTACCGCGATGGACACGATCTCGGTTGGCTTTGTGCTGGCGCGCATTCACAAGGGCACGCACCTGGTTATTGAGTTGACCCGCGTCAACGACGAAGTCTGGCTTCCCAAACGCGTCCAGCTCCACATCGATGCCCGGGTAGCGTTATTCAAAACCTTTGATGATGATGTCGAGCAGACCTATCGCGACTACAAGAAATTTCGCACGGATACGAAAATTACGGTGTTAGGCGAGGACAATCGCCAGTAGAAATGTGCAAAGTTCGCGCTACGCTAGCTTCTTTGCTGGCCGGCGAAACGCAATGACTCTTCCGGGTTGCGTTTTCTTCGGCGCTTTCGTGCTTTTTGGGAATTTCGCCGGAACATGAAAAATAATCACTCGGGCCACAAGAGTTTCCTTCTTTAATTCCATGAGATTTCGCGGCAACGCCGCTTCGGATCACCCGGGGTCTGGACCCCTACCACTCCCACTCCCACCCGCAACGGCAGCGAACGCAATCGTGCAATCGCAACTTCACCAAAACTGCCTTACATACAGCGCATGACCTCATCCACATAACTTCTTCTCCGAATGCTGCGACGTACCGACCATCCAATAAGCAACTGAGTTGCCAAAACTCTGCTCGATCCCGGTCAGTGATTCTGCATACCCGCCGCCTTCGCCCCAGAAGCCTTGCCAGGGAAGCGTCCTCCTCCCTCGGTTACCGAAGAAAATGTTTCTCAATACGTTGCTGCTCCCTACACCCACTGCGCGGCGGACTCCCCACAAAGCTGCGCGTTTTCCCCTACAGTCTTTTCGGAATTCGCGCTGCAATCAACGTACGCTGGGCGAAAAAGACTCCGAGAATGCCGCACCTGCCTTTTCTGCGCGCAATGGGCGATCTTTCCGCTGAAATTCTGGAAGGAGGAATGGGCCGAGCACGGAAGGAATGTCCTGAATGTGACGAGCCCTAGCTGGAGCAAGTGCTCGCATCAAGCGCAAAAAAAGGGAATCGCACCCATACCAGGTGCGATTCCCTTTGCTTTCTGTCGTGTCTGTTAGTTTTCCCCGTTGATCAGGATGTTCACCGCTTCGCCTCCGTCGGAAGTGCTGCTGCCCCACAGCGCCGAACTGCCCCACAGTGCGCTGAATCCCGAGGTCGTGCTGCTGCCCCACAGTGCGGACGATCCCCACAACGCGGAACTCCCCCACAACGCGGATTGGCTGCCCACGAATGCATTGGATCCCCAAACCGCAGACGATCCCCACAACGCGGAACTGCCCCACAGTGCGGACGAGTTGTTAACGAAGTACACGTTGTTAGTTGTCGGGTCGTACGCAACCGTCGGCGACAACGCAACACTTGAAGCGACCGCCGTGCTGTTCAGCGCGGCCTGTATGTCAAGGTAGCCCGCTCCAACTGTGAATACGTCGTACTGGTCGGTATAGGTAATCCCCGTCGTCGGATCCGTGTAGCTGCTATAGTTCGGGAACGTTTTGTAGGCCGTCAGCATCAGACGGGCCTTGACCTGATCGGGTGTCAGAGCGGGCTGCGATTGGAGAAGCAAAGCCACCGCCCCGCTGACCACCGGTGCGGCCATGCTGGTGCCGCTCATCTGGTAGTAGTTCGGAGAATTTCCTTGCGTGCTCCCACTAACGTAAAAGCTAAGAGGAACCGTATTTCCAGGAAAACTCCCAGCCAGCTTCGCTTTCCAACCATAGGCAGCGACCTGTTGGTTGCCAGGAGCAACGATGTCGGGCTTCGCGATGTGATCGATCGGAGTTGGCCCTTTGGAGCTATAGGTCGCAATCAAATCATCGGCGCGGGTCGGAGTCCCCATCGACTTCATAGCGCCCACCGTAATGACATAGGGGTCATTTGCAGGTGCGTCGATTGTGCCGTAGCCGTTGGTTCCTTGCGAGTTGTCCCGGCCATCGTTCCCGGCCGCTACCACCACGACGATGCCCGCCTTATAGGCGGCCTCGACCGCCTGGCAGAGCGGATCCAGCGTGTAGCTTTCGTAGACCGGACGTCCCAGCGAAAGATTGATCACCCGGATGTTATAGGTGCTCTTGAGCTGGATGGCAGTCTGAATCGCAGCGATTACCGAACTATCCGTTCCCGTTCCCGTGCCATCGAGAACGCGCAGGTTCACCAGGTTGACATTGGGCGCGATCCCCTTAAACGTCTTGGTGTAGTTGGATCCCGTCGATTTGAAACCGTTGCCAGCGACGATGCCAGCCACGTTCGTGCCGTGGCCGTACACGTCCATCACTAGGTTCCCGTCATTGACCCAGGACTCACTGTAAACGACGCGTGAAGTCCTCACGCCCCACAGATTGAGATCGGGATTCCCCACAAGCTTGGCAGCCGCCATTTTTAGGGGAGTCGACGATGTTGCTCCAAGCAGAGCGGCCTCGGCCGTGATGTCCTGTATCCCGCTGTCGATGATTGCCACCGCAATGTTGCTGCCGTCCAGCCCCGAGGACCAGGCGTAGGGCGCGTTGACTGCCGGCGCGCCATTGTTCAGCATGCCCGACAGATTTCGGTCGGGCGAGATGTAAACCACGTCCGGATCACCGGCGAGACTATGCAGTGCCGACACGGGCATCGTGTAAACGCCAGCCTTCACCACGCTAAGTTCATGCTTGAGCTTTCCGCCGCGGCTCAATACTTTCTGATGGAGCATCGCAGTCGGAACTTGTTTGAACTGCACAATCACATCAACCTGATCGGAGCCCTTTTTCCCTTGCAGGTCGTTCGACATCTTGGACGATTCGGCAAACGCCAGGCTCACTAACAACACTACTGCGCATACCGGTAAGCTTCTTAGCCAAGCGGTGCGATTATTTCGGTTGTTGCTCATGGATCGATTCCTATTCTGGTCGCAGCAAACTGATTCGTAACCTCTACCGGCTACGCTGCGACGCTTGTATACAAGCACGTGTCCAGCCAGAATGCGTAGCTCGTAAGTGCTAGAAGACAGGAGTCATGACCAAGGCGAGACCGCACGGAAAATGGGACAATGCGTCCCACTCCCCTCAGTTGGGACACGTTGTCCCAGGCGAAGGCTACTCGAGTTTGTACTCGATGTGGATTCCCCGTCGCGCGACCTCCTCGAGGAACGCTTCCGCGGGAACGTCTCGTTCTTGCAGGACTGCCCCTCGTTTGTTGATCGCGCCCATGCACATCATCTGCAGCACGATGGAGGCAGGAAATGCCGTCGTGCGCATCATGGCGCTCATGTCGCTCTTGGCATCGTAGTGGTCGACCATGGTGAACGTTGCGACACGGCCCTTCAGTTTTCCGCCGAGCAGCCCGCGGATTCCGGGAGACTTGATCGATTCGTGCGCCTCCAGGCGCATGATGCAGACGTCAGGCCCCTTGCTGGCGAACTTCCCCTCGAACACTTTTGACATCAGCGCGCGCGGCGCGACCTCGACGTTGTCCACGCGCATTTTCTCACTCGAAAACAGGCCCAACTCTTTCAGTTCGCAGAGCAGGTCGTAGTGTCCCGGATAACGCAGCGTCTTCTCGAAGCACTCGCCTACCTTCCCCTCAAAGGTCTCCGGCAACGTCGAAGTTCCACCGGAGGTCTGAAAAGCCACGAGCGGCGCGAAGCCGTCCATCTGAAATGGCTCGGGCTCGGTGAGCGCTTCGATCGTTGTCAGCTTGCCTTTGCGCAGAATCCGCGCCGGCTCGACGTATTCGTTGATCAGTCCCTCGACGGAAAATACCAGCTGGTAATGAAACGGAGGCATGGGCTTTTCGGGCAAGCCTCCAACGTACAACTTCAGCCCATCCGCGCGGCCATTGAGACGGCGAACCAGTTCTCCTCCCAGGATCGAAGCCATGCCTGGAGAAAGGCCGCAATCGGGAGCCAGCGCGACTCCTTTCTTTTCCGCTTGCTTGGCGAGCGCAAGTTCCTGGCGCACCACCGTATTGTTGCCGCCCAGATCGGCAAAGTGGCATCCCGCGCTGATCGCCGCTTTTGCCAGGCCAAGGTTCAAGCGGTAGGGAACTGCAGAAAGCGCGCCATCGTGGCCCTTCATCAGCCGCGCCGCTTCTTTTTCTTTTGATGCATCGAGCGCGATAGCTTGCACTTTCTTGTTGCCCGCAATACGGTTGACGCGTACCGCAACATCCTTCGCGCGCTGCCGATCGTTGTCGGCCAGAGTCACCGACTCAACTTGATCCTGCCGCGCCATATCGTAGGCCGCCGCTGACCCCATCATGCCCGAACCAATCACGAGTAATTTCATAAGCTGCTCCTTGTGCCTTGTCTAGAGTTTGCTCTCGCAGGAATCCGCGCGATGACAGATCAGAGTAAAGGAATTTGTCCCGACAGGGAGTGACCTGGCTCACGAAGCCTGGTTAGTCTCGCCCACCTTCGAAAAAGCAAGCCGAAAACGCATGAAAACCCCTGCCAATGCGTCTGACGCCACATGCGAAAGTCACTGTCTTTTCAATGGCTTGCGCGTGCGAACAAGTACTTCCGTACCGTCTCTAGTACCTTAGTTACGCCATCGCGAGTGACTGGGCGCCTGCTTGCCCGCGAAATACTTCATATGGTGGTCAACTTGTCATCAAATACAATATATAGACTCTGATTGCAACTACGCTTTTTCTCCAATCCAGAAAAACCCAATAAAACCCAACAAAACCGGGAGATTCAGGTCCCGAGGCCCCCACACGCGGTTGAGATATGCTCAGCACACCAAAATAAAACGAACGCGCAGGGATATGGAAATGGCCGACTCGCGAGAAGTAATGAATATTCGCCAAGCTTCGCAGTATCTCGGAGTGAGTCCGGACACCCTTTACAAGTACGTGAACGAACAAAAAATTCCGGCGTTCAAGTTGGGCAACCGCTGGCGCTTCAAAAAATCGAAGATCGATCAGTGGATGGAAGAAAAGTCGATGGAAGCCGAACCACGGGACAAGAAGAAAATCAAGGCGGCGACGAAAGCTGCCGGAACGCTGTAATCGAATTCTGGAAACAAGGGCGGGCACATGTTTGGAATGAAGTCGAAGACGATCGTGGGATTGGATGTGGGCTCCTCGAGCATCAAGGCGGTCGAGCTCAGGAAGACACGCACGGGAATCGAAGTGGCGCATCTGGGCCTGGAACCGATCGCGCCTGACATCGTTGTCGATTCGATGATCGTGGACTCGGGTACAGTCTCGGCGGCCATCGCCAAGCTTTTCACCGATACCGCCATCAAATCGAAGGCGGTGGCGACCGCGGTGAGCGGGCACTCCGTGATCGTGAAAAAAATCTCGCTGCCATCCATGAGCGACCAGGAACTGGCCGAGACCATTCAGAAGGAAGCTGCGCAGCACATCCCCTTCGATCTGGCCGATGTGAACCTCGATTACCAGATTCTTTCCGACGATGCGACCAGCCCGCAGATGGATGTGCTCCTCGTCGCTGTCAAGAAAGACAAGATTTTGAATTACACCAACGTACTCTCGATGGCCGGCAAGACTCCGGCTATTGTGGATATCGACGCGCTGGCTTTGCAGAATTGTTACGAGTACAACTACGAGCCCGCGCCCACCCAGGTGGTCGCGCTGCTGAACCTGGGCGCGAGCGTGATGAACATCAACATCGTCAAAGGCACGACGCCGCTGTTCCCGCGCGACGTTTCGGTGGGCGGCCATCAATACACCGACTCGCTGCAGAAGGAACTCGATCTCAGCTTCGACGATGCGGAATCTCTGAAGCTCGGCCGCAAGGTGGGCACGACGCAGGATGACGCCAAGACGCCGATCCTGCAGCAGGTGACCGAAATCATCGTGCTCGAGATTCAGAAGACGTTTGACTTCTTCCGTGCCAGCGCTTCGGGCGAGCACATCGAGAAGATCTATCTTGCCGGCGGCTCGGCCAAGGTTCCGGGACTGGTGGAAGCGTTGCGGCAGGAGTTCTCCATGCCGGTTGAGTTGTTTAATCCGTTTCAGAAGGTAGTCGCTCCGGTCGACGGCGCCGGAGCGGAACTGGTCGAACAGAATGCGGGCCAGTTGGCTGTCGCCGTGGGTTTGGCCCTGAGGAGCTTTGAAAAGCTATGATCCGAATCAATCTGCTGGGTGCTCCGAAACCGAAAGGCAAAAAAGGCCCCTCGTTTAACATGCCGAGTTTCGAATTCGGCAACTTGGGCGGGCCCGTCGTCCAGGCCACCGCCGTGTTGCTGATTGCCGGCGCCATCAATGGCGGCTACTGGTACAAACTGGATCGCGAAAAGCAAGCCATCGAAGTGAAGATGCGCGTTGCCGAACAGAAAAATCGCGAGCTCGCCGATATCAAAGTGCGGTATCTCGAGCGCCAGAAAGAAGCCGATGCCTACAAGCGGCGCGTCGATGTGATCGACCAGTTGCGCAACAATCAGTCCGGCCCCGTCAACCTGCTGTCGATGATCGGCGATACCGTCAACGGCACCGAGGCGGTCTGGCTCAACAGCATGCAGGACCAGGGCGCCAGCGTCGCCATCGACGGAACCGCGCTCAGCAGCGATGCTGTCGCCAACCTCATTTCCAATCTGCAGAAGACCGGATTTTTCCGCAACATCGAGATCAAGGAAAGCTATCAGGACGAAGGTATCAAGGACATGCAGGCGTTTCAGTTCACGCTCACCTGCGAAAAGGCGAAGTCGTAAAGGCGGAAAGAATTTATGAGTCTTGGCGAATTAACAGGAGTGAAGCTGCTGGGAGTACTGATTCTGGTGGCGGTCTTGGCCACCGGCGGTCTGTACTTCACGGTGTATAAATCGCAGCACGACCAGAACGATGCGGCGCTGGTCAAACTGCAGAGCAAGCTCAGGGAGAACGCGGAACTCGAAGCCTACAAGCCGAGACTGGCCGACATCGACCGTCAGCTGGCCAGCCTCAAGCAGCAGCTCGAAATCGAGCGGCGTATCGTGCCCGATGAAAAAGAAGTCGACAACTTCATGCGCATTGTCGACGGCGAGGCCCGCAAAGCTGGAGTCGAAGTCCGCCGCTACACCGCCAAGCCCTACGCCACCAAAGAGTTTTATACCGAGGTGCCGTTCGAGGTGGAGTTCGATGGACCTTACTACTCAATGTTGGGATTCTTCGACCGGCTGGGAAAGGTGGAGCGCATCGTCAATGTCTCCAACCTGGCAGTCGCTTCGACGCGGATTCCCAACGTCGCCCGGGCCAAGCACACCTATGTGTATGCCCCGGGAGAGAGCGTAGTGGCAACTTGTCTGACCACGACGTACTTCAGTCATGATCTGGACCCCGGGGCCGCCAGCAAGCCCGCAACCCCGGCGAAGAAATAGGAAGGACAGGATGAAGATGAAGCCAGCGATCACGATCTCGACGACACTTCTGGTTGCGGCCCTGGCCGCGGGCCTGGCCTCGGCTCAGAGACCCAGCATCATCCAGAACACGCGCAATACCATGAACGCGGTGAATAGCCGCGCGACGGCTGCCTCCAACCAGGCTCTCGGTGTGGAAACCAAGGCGAAGCCCCAGCCGCGGGCCACCGTAACGCCGTCCAAGGTTTCCTCCGCAGTCAAGCGGACCGACCCGGCGCACCAGGATCCATTCGCGCACCACCACCGCGGACCGCGGTCGGGCGTGCTCGTGGTCGTTCCCGGCGCAGCCGCGCCGGCCGTGGAACAAGCTCCGCAGGAGAACAACGAGGTTGCTGGCTCCGGCGGCGGCGTTCCGGATGGCGTTGGCAACGATTCGAACGAGCAAGCGGTCGTTCCTGACAGCAAGTACAGCGCGAACGGGCGTCGCGATCCTTTTATCAGTCCGGTGGTCAGTCACGCCGGCGGTTCGGGATGCAGCACGGGCAAGAAATGCCTCGAGATTGGCGCCATCAATCTGCGGGGTGTGGTCCGGTCGGAAAGCGGCTTCATCGCCGTCGTCAGTAACGGTCTTAACAAGGCTTATTTTCTGCGGGAGAACGATCCCGTCTTCAACGGATATGTGGTCAAAATCACGGGCGATTCCATCGTCTTCCATGAGACGTTGCAGGATCGGCTGGGCAAGTCGTTTACACGGGAAGTAACAAAGAAGATTACGACTCCGGCCGTTTAGGCCCGGAGACACAAGACTTCGAGGAAGCACATGGGGGCGCAAGCGCCTCGCATGAGGAGATAGAAATGCGAAAGCAACTGCTGGGTCTCTTGGTTCCACTGCTCGTGATCGCAACGATCGCGGCAGCGGGTGACATCACGGGCAAGGAAGTCGCGGCGGGCGCGCGGTTACAAGCGCTCCAGATCGCGCACAACCAGGACGGATTGCGGGTCGAGTTCAAGGCCAAGGGCACACTCTCGCCTAAGGTTTCAACGCTCGAATCGCCGGCGCGCATCGTCGTCGATTTTCCCAATACCGTGATGGCCACCGCGCAGAGCCACATTAATGTGGCCGGCAACGGTGTGAAAGATGTCCGCATCGGTATGGACGGGCAGGTTCCGCCCACCACCCATGTGGTCATCGATCTGGCCGGTGGCGAACTTGCCAGCAGCTGCCAACACGAGCTGGTAGCCGGTGCCGATGGTGCCTACGTTCTCAAGATCCACGATCCTAAGATCGACGCTCTTAAGAACGCCAATGCTGCCTCCCATCGCCAGGCGAAGACGTCAGCTCCGGCAACCGATCCCACCGCCTCGGCGTCAGCTCCGGCTGTCGCCCCAGCGGATGCGGCTCCGGCAACGACTGGAACGCATGTTCCCGCCGAGGCCGAGAACCCCGCCAAAGCCGCGGACTTCGCCTTTGTCGAGCCGAAGTTCTCCGTGAAGGACGACCAGCCCGCCGCGAAGGCTGAGCAGGCGGCCAATCGCTTTGCCGACAAGACTGCCTCGGAACTGGTTGCCACCAGCGCCAATGCGGCCATGGGGCAAGCAGCGGCCAACGGCCAGACCATCCAGCCCGCCGTGAATCTGGCGGCCGAACAAAAGGCTCAGATGTCGCAGAAGCCCGCGGCCAGCGGTTCGAAATATACCGGCGAGCCGATCTCGGTGAACCTCAAAGACGTTGACCTGAAAGATTTCTTCCGCCTGATTCACGAGATCAGCGGCTTGAACGTGGTCCTCGATCCGCAAATCCACGGCAACCTCACCATCGTGCTCGACGACGTGCCGTGGGATCAGGCGCTGGACATCGTCCTGAAGAATAACGACCTGTCCCGCCAACTGGATGGAAACGTTCTGCGCATCGCTACCGTCGATACGCTCCGCAAGGAAGCCGAAGGCCGCCGCGCTCAGATCGACGCCGAGGCTCTGGCAGTCGATAAAGTCAGCATCACTCGGTTCCTGAGTTATGCGCACGCCAAAGACGTATTGTTTCCTGTCAAGAAATTCCTCAGCCAGCGCGGCGACGTGGTGGCCGACGAGCGCACCAATTCGCTGATCGTCTCCGACATTCCCGCGGTTCTGCCGCAGATCGACCGCATCATTCAGCAGATGGACCGCAAGACGCAGGAAGTCGAAATCGAAGCCCGCGTGGTCGCGGCGACACGCAGTTTCGCTCGCGATATCGGCGTCCAACTCGGCTTTGGATGGGGCAATGGCACATCCGCAGTCGGCGGCGTCGGCAACGTTGGGCAGTCGCCGATTCTCGTCGGACCCGTGGTCGGAAATCCCTTGTATCAGGTGAGCGGTACTCCCGCCGCCGGGACTACGATTCCGCTGTTTTCGAACCTCGGCGCAACCGGCCCGACCAGCGGACTTTCCTTTATCAACGCCACCAACAATATGCAAATCGACGTTCTGCTGACCATGGCGGAATCGCGCGGCTTGCTCAAAGTGCTTTCCCGTCCGCGCGTGGTCACGCAGAACAACATCCAGGCCGTTGTAAAACAGGGTACGAAAATCCCGATTATGACCGCGGCCTCGATCGGTGCCCCCGCTACCGCCACCTACGTCGACGCTTTCCTGCGGTTGACCGTAACTCCGCAGATCACGTCGGAAGGTACGATCTTCCTCAACGTGGACGTGGAAAACACCTTGCCCGACTTTGGGCACGAAGACACCATGGGCAACCCGGCATTGATCACGCAGCAGGCGACTACGCAAGTGCTCGTGACCGACGGCGGCACGGTGGTTATCGGCGGTGTCATTCAGACGCAGAACTCGCTGAGCGTTTCGCAGGTGCCTTTGCTCGGCGATATCCCGTACCTTGGCAACCTGTTCAAACATCGCACCGTCAGCACTTCCAACTCGGAGCTGATTTTCTTCATCACTCCGCGCATCATTCAGACATAAGCTCTGGCAATAACGCAAAGCTGAAAAGAGCCATCGCCGCCGGATTTCTCGGAGAACCTGCCGAGATTCCGGCGGCTTCGCTTTTTCCGGTCTCACGTGTTAGGTGTCAGGTCTCAGGAAAATCAAAAGCGGGCACCGTGGAATGTCGTTGCCATTGTCAGGGTCGGGATGGCCGTTCCTAAGACTTAAGGCCTGACACCTCAGACCTGCCTCTTGCTACACTCCTTTCATGGATCACCCTGGCCGCCTGCGTCGTCTTCGCGCCCAACTCGAAGACAACCATCTGAATTTCCTTCTGGTGACGCATCTCCCCAATGTTCGCTATCTGTGCGGTTTTACCGGGAGCGCGGCGGCTTTGCTGGTGGATGGTCGCAACTCCATCCTCTTTACGGACGGTCGTTACCGCACCCAGGCCCAGGAAGAGGTTGCGGGCGCGAGAGTCATGATCGGCCGCAAGTCTCCTCTCGCCGCCGCCGCGGATTGGCTGGCCGCGCGTCGCACCAACTCGGCCCAACCCGTAGTAGGCATTGAACCGGAATCAATAACCGCCGGAATGCGCGACCGTCTCGCCAAGCAACTGCACGGCAAGGCTCGCCTTCGCTCCGCACCGCCGTTGGTCGAACGCGCTCGCATGGTGAAAGACGCAGCTGAGATCCAGCGCATCCGTCAAGCCGTCGAGCTCGGCGCCGGACTGTTCCAGACTGCCTGCCAGAAAATTCGTCCCGGTGTCAGCGAATCTGCAGTCGCTGCCGCCATGGAATACGAGGCCCGTTGTGCGGGAGCCGAGGGCATGTCCTTCCCGACGATCCTGGCTTCCGGCCCCCGCTCGGCAATCGTGCATGGCCGGGCCTCGGCGGCGCGCATCGCGCCCCGCGGATTCGTCTTATGCGATTTCGGTGTTATACTCGCGGGTTATTGCTCGGATCGCACGCGCACCGTCCACGTCGGACGGCCTTCGCCGGAAGCCCGGCGGCTCTACGAGGCGGTGCTCGAAGCGCAGCAGGCTGCGATTGCGGCGGTTGCTCCGGGCGTCACTTGCGCACAGGTCGATGCTGCGGCGCGCAGCGTGCTTCGCAAGCGGAAATTGGCCAGGTGCTTCACCCATTCGACCGGGCATGGTTTAGGATTGGAGATTCACGAGGCGCCGAGGTTGGCCGCCGCGCAAACGCAGAAGCTTGAACCCGGAATGGTCATTACGATTGAGCCTGGGGTTTACGTTCCCGGCAAGTGGGGTGTTCGGATCGAAGATGTAGTTTTGGTCACGTCTTCCGGATGCGAGGTGCTCGCTCCAAGAGATAAGGAACTGTTAGTGCTGTAAAGTACGGTTTTTCCGTGAAGACGCGGCTTGCCGCTTCTTCTTCCGCGGTGTGGGACGGGGCCAGCCCCGCCCCGACTTACAATCGAACAACGGAACCTGCCTTATCCATGAATCTAAAAGAGCTGAAGGAACTCATCGAGTTCTTAATCGAAAAAGACATTGCCGAGTTTGAATTGGAGCGCGGCGATGTCAAGGTAAAGATCAAGCGCGCTGCTGAACCTGTGCCCATGGCGTTGCCCGACTCCCGCTATTTCGCGGTGCAGTCCGCGCCGTCGGCGGTTCCTCAGGATGCGCCCGCCATGCTCGCCCGCCTCGATCCGGCGGCAAAAGCAGTCGCGCCCGAGCCGGCCGAGAACCTGCATATCGTGAAGTCTCCCATCGTGGGGACGTTCTACGAATCGCCGTCGCCAGGTTCGCCGCCCTTCGTCAAAGTCGGAGACACGCTCGAAGTCGGCCAGGTCCTGTGCATCGTGGAAGCGATGAAGCTGATGAATGAAATCGAATGCGATATGGCGGGAGAGTTGGTCAAAAAGCTTGTCGCCAACGGCCAGCCCATCGAATACGGCCAGGAACTGTTTGCGGTCCGGCGAAAATAAACTCGCAGCTCTCAGCCGTCAGCTTTCAGGCGAATCCAATACCGTGCCGTCGCGCGGGTTTACTGAGAGCTGATAGCTGACAGCTGAAATCTTTCACATGTTCAAGAAGATTCTTGTTGCGAACCGCGGCGAAATTGCCTTGCGCGTCATTTGCGCCTGCAAGGAGCTCGGCATCCGCTCGGTGGCCATCTACAGCGAAGCCGACCGTAATTCGCTGCATGTCCGCTTTGCCGACGAGGCCATCTGCATCGGCCCGCCCCAACTGGCCCTCAGTTATCTCAACATTCCCGCCGTCATCAGCGCCGCCGAAATCGCCAACGTCGATGCCATTCATCCCGGCTACGGCCTGCTTTCCGAAAATGCCAACTTCGCCGAGGTCTGCGAAGCCTGCCGCATCAAGTTCATCGGACCCACTCCCGACGTCATCCGCCTCATGGGCGAAAAAGAAAAAGCTCGCGCCACCATGAAGCAGCACGGAGTGCCCATCGTGCCCGGCTCCGACGGCGTAGTCGCGACCGCCGAAGAAGCCCAGGAATGGGCCCGCAAGATCGGCTTCCCCGTCATCGTAAAAGCTACCGCCGGAGGCGGTGGCCGTGGCATGCGCATCGTTCGCAACGAAGACGAGTTGCCCGCGCTCTACCGTCAGGCGCAATCCGAAGCTGCCGGAGCCTTCGGCAATGGCGATCTTTACTTGGAACGCTACGTCGAGCATCCGCGCCACATCGAATTCCAGGTCCTGGCCGACGAGCACGGCAACGTAGTCAGCCTGGGTGAGCGTGAATGCTCCATCCAGCGCCGCCACCAGAAGCTGCTCGAAGAATCGCCCTCCGTGCGCATGACTCCCGAACTCCGCAAAGAAATCGGAGACGTCATCAGCAAAACGCTAAGCACCGTCGGCTATCACAACGCCGGCACCATCGAATTCCTGATGGATCAGGACCGCCGTCTCTACTTCATCGAGATGAACACGCGCATCCAGGTCGAACATCCGGTCACGGAAATGGTCACCGACGTTGACCTCGTCAAGAGCCAGCTCATGATCGCCGCCGGCGCCAAGCTGACCGACGTGCTCCAAGGCCCCATCGTGCATCGCGGACACGCCATCGAATGCCGCATCAACGCCGAGCATCCGGAAAAGTTCACGCCCTCGGCCGGCAAGATCACCACCTTCAATCCTCCCGGAGGCACCGGCGTCCGCATCGACACCGCCGCCTACGCCGAAGGCACGATCCCTCCTTATTACGACTCGCTGATTGCCAAGCTGGTAGTCCGCGGCAAAGACCGCAGCGAAGCCATCTCCCGCATGAGCCGCGCGTTAGGTATGTTTATCGTGGAAGGAATCCACACCACAATCCCGCTGCACCGAAAGATTCTCGCCGACCCCGATTTCCGAGCGGGGAATTTTGATACGGGGTTTATCGAGAGATTTCTGGCGAAAAAGGAGAAGTCAGACACCTAGCGTCCACCTTTGTTGAAACCTAGAAAAGCGGTGCTAGAATCTGCCCATGCCCGACTTTGGATCGAACTGGAAGTGGGAGGCCGATTTGCCAGAGGGTGGTCAAGCCCATGTTTTTCGAGTTGTTCGATCTGATGCTCCGGATGGGTCGCGTTATGCTCTCAAGCGCCTAAAAAATCTGAAGCGCCTCGACCGCTTTGAGCGCGAGATCGAGGTTTGCCAGAAGCTCGACCATCCGAACATCATTCGGATTATTGCCCACGAAACCGATCCGAAAGGCCGCCCGTTCATTGTTACAGAGTATTGTTCCGGTGGTGCTCTGGCCGACAGGAAACCGCCGATAGGTTCGGTCTCCCATGTGTTACAGATCTTCCAGCAAATTTGTTCTGGCATGGCCTATGCGCATAAAAATGGTGTAATCCATCGTGATCTCAAACCCGACAACATTTACTTTCGCGAAGACGGTACGCCAGTTGTGGGCGATTTCGGGCTCTGTTTTGTTGATGACGAAGGTCAGCTCACAAATACGGAGGAAGTTGTGGGCTCGCGATTCTACTGCGCACCGGAATTGCGAGACGGTCGTCCGCCTCGCGGAATTCCTGAAAAGGCAGCCGATGTCTATTCACTTGGCAAAGTGCTCTACTGGATGCTGGCAGGCAAGATCTTCGACCGCGAGGACCACCGTCTTGAGCAATACAAGCTAGAAAACCGTGATCTTGCTGGTCCTGAATATGAACTAGTAAACCAGCTGCTTGACAAAGCTATCGTTAAAGATCCTTTGCGCCGTTATCTTGGAGCAGAGACGCTAGCCGCCGCGGTGAATGGTCTCGTTGGGGTAGTACTTGCCGGAGGTCACGCAATCACCCTAGATGTACCGCACCGATGCCTGTTTTGTGCGCAAGGCGATTACACGGTGGTCGTCAATACACTAAATGACTGGTATCCTGGGGCACCTCCACATAACTTCGATGTCACGACGGGCAGGGCACACGAATTATTTGGGCTACAATCCAAAGGCAATCCGGCTTGGCTGATTCTAGTTTGTAGAGCGTGCGGAAACGTTCAAATATTCCGGCCTGATTTGGTATCAGAGACCGCAACGTCGATCCACAGATGGACAGGTAAGGTTTTCCCTTGAGTAGACACTCGAACCCCAATTCGACATGTTGAGGGACTGGCGCAAAAACTGGATTTCGCTGCCGCGTCTTTACCCAATCCTGGATGCGTCCTGCTTCCTCGACCTTAGACGTTTGCTAGACGCAGCTCAGGACCTAGCCGCCGCCGGCTGCACTCTCCTCCAATACCGCAACAAGCAGGGAACTGCCCGCCAAATGCTAGAACAGGCCCGCGAACTCAGGTCGCGCCTAGCGCCAAGCGTCAAGCTAATCATGAACGACCGTGCCGACCTCTGCCTGGCCGCCAACTTCAACGGCCTGCACGTCGGCCAGGACGACCTATCCCCCGACTCGGCCCGCAAGCTGATCGGACCCGCCCGCTGGCTCGGAGTCTCCACTCACAATCCCGAGCAGCTAGCCGAAGCCGACCAAACTTCCGCCGACTACCTGGCCATCGGCCCCGTCTTCGCCACCACCAGCAAGGCCAATCCCGATCCCGTCGTGGGCCTCGCAGGCGTCCGTCGCGCCCGCCAACTGACGCGCAAGCCTCTGGTCGCAATCGGCGGCATCACTCGCGCCAACGCCCGTTCCGTCCTCGATGCCGGAGCCGACTCCATCGCCGTGATCTCCGGCCTGTTCCCCAATCCCCGCAAATCAGCAGAAGAATTTTTGCGGGCTCTAGGGTAAAGTGTATTTCTTAAATGTTGTCATCCCGAGCGCAGCGAGGGATCTGCAGTTTGCCGCACCATGCAGATTCCTCGCTTCGCCAGGGATGCCAATTCATTAAGGAAATCTTTGCGGCGCGATCCACCCAGGAGGTACGTGATCAAGAACGTTCAACCCCCAGTTCCCGCGTCGAAAGTCGCCGCCATGAGCGACTGGGAGCGCCACACTCATCAAGATAAAGAGCTGGTCAAAGGCCTCGGCCTCACCAGCGCCACCATGCTGGTCATGGGTTCCATGATCGGCTCCGGCATCTTCATCGTCTCCGCCGAAATCTCCCGCGAAGTCACATCCCCCGCTCTGCTCATCGGCGCCTGGCTCGTAACCGGATTCCTCACCATCGTCGGCGCGCTCACCTACGGAGAACTCGCCGCCATGATGCCCCGCGCCGGCGGCCAATATGTTTACCTGCGCGAGTCGCTCGGCCCTCTCTGGGGTTTTCTCTACGGTTGGACTCTATTCCTGGTAATTCAAACCGGCACCATCGCCGCCGTAGGCGTCGCCTTCGGAAAATTCCTCGGCATCTTCTGGCCCGCCATCTCCTCCACTCACTGGATCATCCACATCTGGAAGGTCCCGAAAATTCCCGTCGGCCCCATGATTCTCGGCGGCATGGACGTCGGCCTCAACACCCAGAATTTCGTCGCCATCTTGGTCGTCATCGCTCTTTCCATCATTAATATCTTCGGCGTCAAAACCGGCGCTTTCATCCAGAACATCTTCACCACCGCAAAAGTTGCCGCCCTCTTGGGCTTGGTTCTTTTCGGAATTTTCCTCGGCCGCAACGCTCAGGCCGTCGCCGCCAACTTCGGAGCCAACTTCTGGAAAAACTCCAGCCTCGGCACCCTGCACGACGTTGGCGGAGGCGTTTTCGTCTCGACCCTCCTCGTCCTCGCCATCGCCCAGGTGGGTTCACTATTTTCCGCCGATGCGTGGAACAACGTCACCTTCACCGCCGGCGAAGTAAAAAATCCCAGCCGCAACCTGCCGCTATCCCTCGCGCTCGGCACCGGCGTCGTCATCGCCCTCTACATCGGATGCAACTTCATCTATCTCGGCGCCCTACCGCTCGTCGGCAGCCCAACCGGAGCGACGCTTGTCGAGCGCGGCATCCAATACGCCAGCGAAGACCGCGTCGCCACCGCCGTCCTCACCCAGATGTTCGGTTCCGCTGGCGGAGCCCTCATGGCCATCGCCATCATGATCTCCGGCTTCGGCTGCTGCAATGGACTGATTCTCTCCGGCGCGCGCGTCTACTACGCCATGGCCAAAGACGGCCTCTTCTTTCGCAGCGTTGCCCGCCTCCATCCCGCCTACAAAACGCCCGCCGTTTCCTTAATGGTCCAGATGGTCTGGACCTGCGTCCTCTGCATTTCCGGCAGCTACGGCCAGCTTCTGGATTACATTATTTTTGCCGTCCTCGTCTTTTACGTGCTTACCATCATTGGCCTGTTCGTACTGCGCCGCACCCATCCCGAGGCCGAGCGTCCCTACAAAGCCGTCGGATATCCCGTCTTGCCCGCAATCTATATTGTGATGGCTTTGTTTATCGACGTGGTGCTGTTACGCTACAAACCGCAATACACTTGGCCCGGATTGTTCATCGTGCTGCTGGGCATTCCGGTATATTTCATCTGGCGGCCGCGTGCCGAAGCAACTTCAGTTTGATCGAACCCATTTGGTGGAACAGGAGACCCGTACTTCATGACTGACCTCTTTGCGAAAAAGCCGCTTGAACTCCTATTAGAGGAGGCGCGAGAGACTGGCTCGCACAGCTTGAAACGAACCCTGGGTGTATTTCAGTTGACGGCCCTTGGCGTCGGCGCAGTCATCGGCGCCGGAATCTTCGTGCTCTCCGGCCTGGGCGCTCACTACGCCGGTCCCGGGCTCATGCTCTCCTTCGTGCTCTCCGGATTAGGCTGCGCTTTTGCCGCCCTCTGCTACGCCGAGTTCGCCGCCATGATTCCGCTGGCGGGCAGCGCGTACACCTACGCCTACGCCACCCTCGGCGAAATTTTTGCCTGGATCATCGGCTGGGATCTCACGCTCGAATACGCCATGGGCGCCAGTACCGTTTCGTCGGGCTGGTCCAATCACTTCATCGAGCTTCTCAATATTTTCCACATCAAAATGCCGCTCTGGCTCGCCTACGATCATTGGACCGGCCTCAACGAAGCCGAGAAGATCATCGCTCGCCAGATGGCGGTCGCCTCCGATTCCACCCTCGTTCCCGGCACGCAGGCTTTCCTCGCCAAAGTCACCGACATCATGGGCGCTCAGTCGCCGGAACTGCTGCAGAAAGCTCACGTCCTGCTTAACGCCCCACACTTATTTGGATATGAAATCGGCGTCAACGTCCCCGCCTTCGTCATCGCCCTCGTCATCACCGCCATCCTGGTGATCGGCATCAAAGAAAGCGCCCGCTTCAACGCCACCATCGTCACCATTAAGGTCGGCGTCGTCCTTTTCGTCATCGGACTCGGCATCCGCTACATCAGCGTCGTCAACTGGGGATCGGACTGGGCCACATTCGCCCCCTACGGATTCTCCGGCATCGGCGCTGGAGCCGCCTACATCTTCTTCGCCTACATCGGATTCGACGCCGTCTCTACCACCGCGCAGGAAGCCAAAAATCCCCAGCGCGATCTCCCCATCGGCATCATCGCCTCGCTTCTCATCTGCACCGCGCTCTACATCGCCGTCGCCGCCATCTTAACCGGCATGGTTCCCTGGCGCGAAGTCAACATCGAGGCCCCCATCGCCCGCGCCTTCCTCGACCGCGGACTCACCGGAGCATCCCACATCATCACCATCGGCGCTCTCGCCGGACTCACCAGCGTCATGCTGGTCATGCTTCTCGGTCAGACCCGCGTGCTCTACTCCATGGCCAACGATGGCCTTCTGCCCAAGAAATTTTTCGCCGACGTTCACCCCCGCTTCCGCACCCCCTGGAAAAACACCATGCTAGTCGGCCTCCTCGCGGCGGTCGTAGGCAGCCTGACTCCGATCGACGACATCGGAAAAATGGTCAACATCGGAACGCTCCTGGCCTTCGTAATCGTCTGCATCGCAGTGATGGCTTTGCGCCACACCAACCCTGGACAGCCGCGTCCCTTCCGTACCCCCTGGGTTCCATTCGTTCCCGTCATGGGCATCCTGTTCAACGGCTACATGATGTACAAACTGGGCTGGATCAACTGGGCCCGTCTAATCATCTGGTTGATCATAGGAATGGTTGTGTATTTCACCTACAGCCGGAAACACAGCCGCGTCCAGGCCGCCCTCGAAGGCCGCAAGTAATTCGTAAGAGACGCAGCGTGGCGCGTCCTGTCGGAAGGGTTCTGTGCTGATTCTTCTGGGAATGCTGTTAATGGGCCTGTTTGCTGGAGCGTGGGGATTTCTGATGTGCTTTCTGCCCGCCCAATGGGACAAACTCACAGAAGCCATTGGCGGTTCTACTCCCCGCTGGATGTATCCTGGCCCGAAGCGTGTGGCTCCGATCATAAAACTGGGTAGCCGTGCAGCCGGCATGGTCATATGCGTCGCGGGTTGTTGGTTTGCTTATACCGCTGCTGCAGAGATTTATAAGGTCGTTGTTCGATGAACGGCTACTGCTCCTGAATCTTCCTCGCGATCGCCGTCACCATACCTCGTGGCGAGAATCGTATCGACTGCGCCAGCAGCCAATTCTTGAATCCCGAAATCACCACCGGCTTTCCCGCCATCAGCGCGCGATAACCATCCTCGGCCACGGTGCGCGCATCCATCGAACCGAACTTCAGCAACCGCTGCCCCGTCGCATTCGCGCGCTTATGGAACTCCGTCGCCGTCGCTCCCGGACACAGGCAGGTAACACTGACGCCCGTTCCGTTCAATTCATTCGCCAGCGCTTCCGACAAATGCAGAACATACGCCTTCGTCGCAAAATACACCGCCATCAGCGGCCCCGGCTGAAATGCCGCCGTAGACGCTACATTCAAAATGCGTCCACTCCTGCGCTCAATCATCCCCGGAAGATACAACCGCGTCAGATGCGTAAGCGTCGTCATGTTGAGCTGAATCTGCCGCAGGCATTCTTCCAGATCGTTTTCGGCGAAGAAGCCGTATTGTCCGAATCCTGCGTTGTTGACCAGCACATCCACCTGAATGCCGGCTCGCGTGGTTTGATCCAGCACATACGCGGACGCTCCCGGCTCCGTAAGGTCGGTCGCCAGAATCAGCGAACGTGTGCCATAACTCTTCTCCACTTCGGATGCGATCTGCCGCAGCTTATCCCCACTGCGCGCAACCAGAACCAGGTTGTAACCTTCCCGCGCAAAGACGCGGGCAAATTCCATTCCAATGCCAAACGAAGCGCCGGTAATCAGAGCGGTTTTGTGCTCAAGAGTTGCCATTTAGCGATGTTTCCTGAATCATTTTGCGTAGCGTCGAGGCCTTAAATCCTGCGAAAAAACTCCGCTTCGCCCGGTTTCGGGCTAGAGTTCCAGAGGCTTCGGAAAAACCCGATCACGCATCGTGCTGGGGCACGAGTTCCCATGGCTGCGGAAAAATTCTATTTCGCCCGCTTTGGGGAAGGGTACGAGTTTCACTCGTGCCGCAACTGCCTCCCCATCAACAGCGGCTTCCAGCCGCTGGGGGAATGCCGCCCTGCGAAACAACCCCTTCCGCAGCCAATCAAAACAAGCCTGCCGCCGATCGCCTCCGCCACCTACACAAAAGCGGGTCCGAAGACCCGCCTTTGTAAACCAAGCAACGGTTTCACTTACACATGCGCCAGCGCCGGCTCCACGCCGTAAATCGAGTGCCACGAACTGGCCGCCTTCAGGCGTTCGTTCACGTTATTGATGTTCTTCACGCCCTCGTCTTCCAGCCATTTACGGAAAGCCTCGGCCCCATGTTTCGCATACACCGGAATGCCTTCCTTCCACGTCGCGCGTCCGCACAGCACGCCATTGAATTTCACTCCCGACTCCGCCGCCAGTTCCAGCGACTCTGTGAACTCGCTGTTGCTCACGCCCGCCGACAGATAAATGAACGGCTTCGTCGCCACCGCCGCCGCTTCCTTGAAATGCTTCATCGCTTCCTGCTTCGTATACGCCTTTTCGCCCTTGAACGATTTCGTCCCTTCCACAAACTTCATGTTGATCGGAACCTCGACCTTCATCACATCGACGCCATAGCGGTCTTTCGTGAACTCCCGCATAGCTTCGATGACCGCCTTCGGTTTCTTCTTCGAAAAATCGAATCCCTTTTCGTCCACGCCTTCTTCATAAGTGACAAACTCAAGAAAGAACGGAATGTCATTCGCCCGGCATTCATCACCCAGCCGTTCCACCCAGGCGTGCTTCTTATCGTTAACATCCTTCGGATCGAACGGCGTGTAATAAAGCAGAATCTTCAGGCAATCCGCGCCCGCTTCCTTCAGTCGCCGCACCGACCAGTGATCCAGCAGATCGCCCAGTCGTCCCGGCCCCGTCTTGTCGTAGCCCGTCTTTTCATACGCCAACAGCAGCCCCGCATTTTTTGCGCGCCGCTTCGAAGCTGGCAGGCCCCACTCCGGATCGAGCAGAATCGCGCTCGCATGCGGCGTCAGCACCTCCGTCACCAGCGTCTTGAATTCTTCCATCATCGAGTCCGAAACCGCCGAACCTTTTTCCTTGGCCAGAGATTTTTGCAGTGAGCCGCGCTGGTCCATGGCGGCCGCGGCGATGACTCCATGTTTGTTGGATACAGCATTCATTCCAGCGAGTTTGCCGGGCGTAAGTTTCATAAATCCTCCTTAAAATATTAGTGCGTCGTGACAGGCAATTCTAAACCACCGCCCGCGCCATGAATAGATCCGGTTTGTGAAAAGCGACGTAAGACGAGCCGACCGAAGCCTAGCGCTTCGGAAACTGATACCGCAGCCCAATCCGCGCAAGAATGGGTGCCCCTAAATCCGGCACATTAGGATGGTTCGGCACGACGTTCAGCGCCGTATAGTAACGCTCGTTGAACAGATTCTCAGCCGCCGCAAAAATCTCCACTCCGTGACCAAGCGAGCGCCCAAGATACAAGTCCACGGTAAAGAATTTCTTCAGCAACAACGTGTTCAGATCGTCATCGAATTGCTCGCCAACAAGCGTCCCCTGCACATTCGCCGTGAGGAACTTCGGATTGACATACCTCGCCTGTAGCGTGAATTGCTCATGCGGAACCTCCGGAATCCAATTTCCCACCAGCGACGGATTCAGCACCACCACCGCCGGATTCGGCGTGTAACTCGACACCACCGCATGTGCAAACTGGTAGCCGCCCGCAAATTGCAACGTGTTGCTCACGCGAAATTCTCCATCGAGATTCACCCCGGTCGATAGGATCCGGTCCACATTCTCTTTCTCGCGCGTAGTCGGCGACTGCGTAATCGTGACATTCACCACCGCATTCGTAATGTCGTTCCAAAAAAATGTCGTCCGCAGATTGAGCCGGTCCGAGAGCCAGCTGCGCCGCACTCCCGCCTCCACTCCCGTCAACCGCTCCGCCACCAAAGCAGGATTGCCATAAGTCAAAATATTGCCCTGATAAAAATTCCGGTAAAGTTCATTGAGCGTTGGCGCTCGGAACGCCCGATAGCCCGATGCCGTCAGCGTAGTCTTCGGTCGCACCCGGTAGAGCAGCGATGCCCTGGGATTCAGCGCGTCCTGCGCCCTGTCCGGATAAGGCGTCAGCGTCGTTCCGCCAGAAGTGATCTTGAGTTGCCGCGCGCTAAAATCGCTCCAGTGATCGTAGCCGAGCGACAGATTCGCGATCAGCTTCGAACTCACCTGAACAATGTCCTCCCCGAAAAGCCGCGTCGTGCGCTCCCTTCCGCCCGCAATCGTCGCACTCACCCCCGGAAGAACATCATTGCTCTCGCCATTCACCTCTCGTCCCTCAAACCCGGCAACGAGCGTCTGTTTACGTCCCACCGGTCGTGACCATTGCGCACTTCCGCCCAGCGCCTGCGACGGAACCGACTGTTCGTCGGTCAGCTTTTCCGAATCGCGACCATAAGGAACGGTCGAAAAAGTCTGATAGTACGACTCGTACAATCCAAACAGCCGCGCTGAAATCGCCCCCAAACTTTTCGTTTCGTAATTCAAGCCGGTGGCAAAGTCCGCCAGTTGCGTATTGTTCAACTGGATCACTGTTCCGTTATGCCGGTCCTCGTTAAAGAAAGACCCGCGCGCAAAAAAACGGCTGAAATCGCCAATGTGCCGGCCGATCTCTGCGTCGACCAACTCATGCGTGGAGTTAGCCGGAGAATCCACTGTGCCCCGATATGCGTCCGGCACCGGAATATAACCATTCGTGCGAAAAACATCCGTCCCCGCCGAGCCATACCACGGCCCCACCCGGCTCCCTGCCCAAAGCGATAGCTCCGGCGTATTCTCGCTTCCCCACGAACTCTCGGCCAAAATCGTCGTTGCTTCCGGCTGCCGCCTGCGGAACTGAATCACTCCGCCCATGGCCGTCGACCCGTAAAGGCTGGCATCGGCTCCGCCGCGCACCACCTCGACATCGCTGATCGATTCGCGCACCACGCGGTCCCAATAAACCCATCCCCCAAAAGGATCGTTCAGCGGAACGTCATCCACCACAACCAGCGCCCGGCTCGCCCCGCTCGCCCCCACTCCGCGCATCGACACTCCCTGCGTCCCCGGATTCGCCGTGCGGCTGCTGGCCCGCCGGTACAGCGTGAACCCCGGAACCTCGCGCAATACATCGTCCAGTCCGAGCGCTGCCGTTGAAGCCAAATCGTCGTCAGAAATCGTTACGCTGTCGGCGGCAGAATCTTCCAGCGCCGTATTGATCCGCGTCGCCGTGACCAGAACGTGCTGGCTCGCATAGTCCGATTCATATTGCGGATGCAGAACCAGCTTGACCTGCGATTCATGATTCCAAGCGATCGACAAAGGCAGAAATCCATTCGCTCGAGCGGAAATCGCCCCCGAAGCCGCATTGACTTCAAGCTGAAATCTTCCCGCGGCATCAGTCTGAGTCGCCACGTGATAGTCGCCGCCCGTGAACTCCACACGCGCGCCAACAATCACTGCGCCCGTCGGATCTTCCACTACGCCTGTGAACCGCGTCGGTGCGATTTGTCCGTAGGAGGAAACAGCCGCGAGCGCGAGAACAACCGACGCAATCAGACCGCGCATTCTAAAGCGCCACTGCGGAATAGGTGCGGAGATACAAGTCATCGTGGTAGAGAGTTGAGTGTCGCCTTACGAGCGTATCAAGCAAAGCCCCCGCCGCCCTTGTGACCGAAGTCACTGCCGCAGAGCCAGCGTCCCCAGCAACGACTGTTGCTTCGCGATCAGCGACTGGATGCCGCCTCGAGCCAGCGCCATCATTCTCGCCAGTTGCGCGTCGTCGAACACCTGATGCTCCGCCGTCGCCTGCAGTTCGACAATCTTATTGCCCGCCGTCATCACGAAATTCATGTCCACATCGGCGCGCGAATCCTCTTCATAATTCAAATCGAGAAGAACTTCGCCGTCCACGATGCCCACGCTGATCGCCGCCACAAAATCCTTAATCGGAGCCGCCGTCAAAGTGCCCGCATCAATCAGCCGCTGCAAAGCCAGCCCCAGAGCCACAAACGCGCCCGTGATCGAAGCCGTCCGCGTCCCTCCATCCGCCTGGATCACGTCGCAATCGATCCAGATCGTCCGCTCGCCCAGCCGTTTCAAGTCAGCCACCGCGCGCAACGACCGCCCGATGAGCCGCTGAATTTCCTGCGTTCGCCCGCTCTGTTTGCCTTTCGCCGATTCCCGCGCCGTGCGCGTCAAGGTCGACCGCGGCAACATTCCGTACTCGCCGGAAATCCAGCCCTTCCCCGAATTGCGCAGAAACGACGGTACCGTCTCCTCTACGGATGCCGTGCAGATCACGCGCGTATTCCCCATCTCAATCAGCGCCGACCCCTCGGCAGTTGAAATGAAGTCCGGAATGATGTTGACGGGCCGAATCTGCTCAGGCGTGCGGTTATCGCTGCGAAAAATCATCAGAGAGAGATTCTAACAGCCCGTGTAGGGCGGACACTCTTGTCCGCCGCACTTGCTCTTGTCCTTATGGTTTCTGCCGACTGCATCCCCGATGCCCGCGATAGACTCCAATACGGCATGGACTTGAACCCTCATCCAGTGGTTGATGCTCTTTTCGTTGGCCAGCCCAAGACGATTCACGACGAGCACGGAACATGGAGTTCGTCGATCTACCGCGAGCGTGTTCTTGGCCCGGTCACGGCCACGGCGGACGGGTTGGTTGGTGACAAGGTGACCCAACCCTACCACGGTGGTCCCGGGGCCGCTCTCTGCGTTCACCTTGCCGACCACTATCGCTTCTGGAATGTAAATTACGGGTTGGCACTCCAACCAGGTTTCGTTGGCGAGAACATTACTCTCGATGGAATTACCGAGGACCAGGTTTGCGTCGGCGATATTGTTCGTGTGGGTGCCGCTCTCACGCAGGTCAGTGGCCCGCGTGTGCCATGCGCCAATCTGGCCCGTCGCATTGGCCGGACTGACTGGATCAAGCTGACCATCACCGGGAATCGCACTGGCTTCTATTTGCGCGTCCTTGAGCCCGGCATGATTCGCGCTGGTGACTCATGGATTCTTCACGAACGCCTGAACGAAGATGGCTCCGTGCCCAGGATCAACCGCTGCATGTATTTGACCTTCGATCCCGTCTATGCCCACCGGATTCTTTCCATGGCCGGGTTAGACGACTGGTGGAAAAAGCAGATGACCGAAAAACTGTCCAGACAGAACGAACACTGGACAGCGGCAATGAGCCACTGAAGCGAAAACCTCCCTCACCGTGCCCCCGCCTGCTCCACCGTCCTTGCATCAAACCAATCGCTCAGGTCCGCGTGCCCGGCGAGCGTCTCGCGCCTCTTGCCCTCGACCAGAATGTTGACCCGTTGAATTCCCGGAACATTGACTGCCAGCGTCTCCACCAGCGAATTCACAGTGAGTTGCTCACTCAGGATGCCCGACCTGTGCTCATCCGCAAACGCCGCATTCAAGTCAACGACGGCCGCTCCCGGATCGACCAGGTAAATGGCGCGGATGTCCGCCGCCGCAGCCAAAGGATGCGCTGAACCCGGTTGCTGGTAGATGCGCAATAGCACGCGCAATAATTCTTCTGCCCGTTGTTGCCGTCCTCCGGGCAGCGGAATCTGCGCCGACCGCGCGCGCAGCGCCCCCGCCGCATCATCGGCCACATACAGAGTCACCGTTTCCGTTGGGCCCAGGGCAGGAGGCGCAACCGGCGAAGTGTCCGCCGCGGGCGACTCAACCTCCACCGCCCGTAAGCGCATGTGGCGAAGGTAGAGTCCCATCGAGACCACCAGAAACAGCAGCGCTGCTACTCCAATCAGAAGATGGCGAGGGATCATGCGCTGCATCTTCATGGTTGCATCCCCAGGCGATCGCGAATCGACACCACGCCATCCGCGATCGCCGACGCCGCTAACTGTTGATAATTGGCGGAAGTCAGATCCCAGATGCCATTTTCTCCCGGCGCTAGTTCCACGGCCACCGCTGGCATAACGACGTTGTTCAGCGGACGCAGCGAAGCTGAAGAGGCATGCACCGGGAACTCTCGCTTCCGCATCTCGATCACAATCGCCGCCGATACAATCTCACTCGCGGGCAGAACCGGCGCCTGAGCCGCATTCCATGCATGAAAAATTCCGTGACTCGGCCCCTCCACCGGAAGCAGCGCCGTGTAGACTCTCGCGCCCCTGCCCTGCGAAGCCGCGTGCAGGCCGATGTAGATCGCCGCGTGCGCCATGTTGGCCGACGTTGCCCGCTGATCCAGGCCGACGCTTGTGTCTCCATCGCGGATCATGATTACGCTGAAGCCTCGAATCTCCAGTTCATGCCGCAGGAGCCGCGCAAATCCCAACGTGATGTCTTTTTCCGCCAGCGTGTCGGTCAGCGCCGCTCCTCGCTCGTCGCCCCCGTGCGCCGCATCCACCACCGCGACCAGTCGCCTGCTGCCTCCCGATGAAATGGTTGCCGTCGGCGCCGCCGGCGTAGGATTTGCCTGTGCAGGATTCGGCGCTCCAGAATTGGGCGGCACAGGGGCCACTACGCGCGGCGTTGTGCCTTGGCTGGGAACCGCCGACACCGTGATTGTCCTGCGATCGCCGCTGAAACTTGCCATCAGCGGTTCGTTGGCCGTCACTTCGATCTCCGCGTCGCCATTACTCTCCGCGTAACCCGCATGGGTAATCGTGGGGTTTTCGAAGGCGATCGATTGGCTTCCCGGCGAGAGAATCGGATCCCGCTTGAACAACATTCGCAGCTTGCCGGGTTCGGTGGAAATCGTAGGATTGACCGGCCCGCTAAAGCTCACCACCAGTCGCGTAGGATTGCCCGCGTCCAGCCGGAAACTGGTTTGTATTCCAACCTCGCCCAGAAATAAGCGTCGCCCGCTTTCGTGGAAAACTACTGGCCCTCCTAGAAACCGCGGCAGCAGCATGGCCAGCGAGTTGATCGCAACGTACCCGCGAGAATTTTCAATCAGAAACGGAGTCAGGAAATCGAAATCGTGGCCGCGAATCTTGCACCGTGTCTTTCCCCCAACGAATTCGCCCTCGATCGCGTTGTAGCGGAGTTTTAGCAAGTTCCCGTGTGCCTCGCTGCTCACCCGTCCCAGAGGCTCGAGAAGTTCGAGCAGCCCGACATACTCGTGGCCGCCGCGCTCCAGAATCGGTAGCGAGTAGTTGGCCACTGGAGAATAGACGGAGATGTGTTTCTCGTTGCCCGGCGCCGCCGCCGACAAAAGCGCCACGCTGGCCAGCAAAATCGCCAGAAATGCTTTCGTCTTCCTTGTCGTGGAGCGCACCCTAGGGAACCTCGGATCAAGTCGGTGAACCAATGATGAAGTCGGTTAACGAACGCATGCAGAAGGCTTGGCTTCAGCCATGCCGCCAAAACCAGCCACCCCCGCGGCCTTTACAGTTTGCTGAAACTCAGGTTTTGATCTCGCTTTGAAAGGGTGCGGCTTCGAGCCGCACCATAACTTGGGAACCGGAGGCTAACCACTGGGTCAGCTATTCCAGCCCGTAAATCGTGAGCCCGCTCAGCAATTTGGGATAGAAATCCGTGGACTTCTGCGGCAGCACTTCGCCCGCAAAGGCGATGTCGCGAACCTGCTCCATGCGCACAGGATTCATCAGGAACGCTACCTGTGCCTTGCCGCTACGCACTTGCGCCAGCGCCTCGCTGGTTTCGCGACAATAAGATACGTTTTCCTGGTTGCGGATTGCCTCCTCCGAAATTTTCAGCACGCCCTCCAGCAGGCATTTGTGCAGTTGCACTACGTCGAGCGATTGCTGGCGCAAGGAAAGTTTCTCGAACATTCCGATAGCTTTCGGCGTGTGCAGCAGAAATGCATGTTTGGCGGTCACCGCCAGCAGCGCCGTTCCAGCCTTGCCCGCATTCTGCAGAATCGCTGTCGCCCGCGCCGCATCGATGCCCGGTTCCGCCTCTTCTACGTTGAAGTATCTCCGCGCTACCGCTTGGAACTGCGTTGCCGAAAAATTAGGTAGTCCGAATACCAGCCGGTGTGTCGGCAGAATCACCAGCCCCGGGCGATCCATATCGACAAAAGTCATCATCACCGAATCGTAGGGCGCAGGGCCGCCCGACCCGGTTTCGGCCGCGGCCCGCCGCTCATTCCGGTAGGTCAGAGCCGTTTCATAACGATGGTGGCCGTCGGCGATGATCAGGTTCTTGTCCCGCATGTGCGTGTGCACCGACGCGATCACCAGCGGGTCGGAAATCTTCCATACCCGGTGCTTCACGCCATACTCGTCGCTGACCTCGATGTCGGGCGCCGCCCCCGACTCCAGAGCCGTATCCACTTTGCCCGCTCCGCTATACAGCATAAAGATTTGCCCAAAGTGAGCACGCGTCGCGCGCAGCAAGTCCAGCCGGTCGGCTCTCGGCTTGGCCAGGGTTTGCTCGTGGCGGAAGATTACATTCGCCGAATAGTTTTCGATCCGGCCCAGGGCGATAAATCCCCGGCGCTCCGCCTGCGCTCCATTCCCAGCAATCCCTCCCGGCGCGCTCCCCGGGACCGTGAATGTCTGCGAATAGCGGTAAATCGAAAGCTCGCGATCCTGCTGCAAAACTCCCGTCTGCCGCCAGGTTTGAAAGGATCCGGCCGCCCGCTTATAGACGTTGTCGGTCGCCCCGTCATCCGCCAGTCGCTTGCCCAGAATGATTCGCACCAGGTTGAAAGGACTGGCCTCGTAATAGGCTTCCTGCATCTCCGGAGTGATCTTGTCGTAAGGCTGTGTGACCGCCTTCTGCACCGGAACCCGCTCCGGGTTATACCGCCAGGCTCGAAATGGAGAAATAATTGCCATAAAAGGGAGAACGCAGAATTGTAGCAGGGACCCTTCAGCCCAGTCCGTCTCTTTTGCACCCAGCCCGATTCGCTTTTTTAAGCGAAGTCACCGCGATTAGGGGAGGTCCTTCCCAGCAATTGGGCTTCTCCGTGTCACTGTGAATCCGTGGAGAAGAATTGAACTGGAACAGCAACGGAAACCAAAAGAGAAAAAAGATGCGCAGTTTCGTAAGCCACCTGCCGAACTTCTTCGGAATCCAATCGTCGCGTTGAAAAAGTGACAACACTCCTTCCGGATTGTGCTAGTATCCGGCTCATAGGGATAGTAGTCGCGCGCTTATTGGCTGTGAGGAAACTCCCTTCAACCAGGCGTGCTCAGTGGGGCCTATGTGGTTCGGTAACCAGCTCTCGGCTCGGGTTTCCTTGGCTTTCTTTCTGCTGTTTGCTGCGTGCTGTGCCCGCCCCCTATCGGCTCAGGTTTCAACCGACGACGTCCACGTTCAACCGCGCATTCAGCCGCCTGCTCCCAAAGAGCCCGAGATCGATCCCGCCCTCAACGCTCACTCCAAGCCCTTTAAGGTTGGCGTTGACTTAGTCCTGGTGCCCGTCACTATCACCGATCCGCTCAACCGCCTCGTCACCGGGCTTGACCGCGAAAACTTCAACGTCTACGAAGGCAAAGAACAGCAGGAAATCAAGACCTTCTCCAGCGAAGACGCGCCCGTCTCGCTCGGCGTCATCTTCGATATGAGCGGCAGCATGAGCAGCAAGATCGAGCGCGCTCGCGAGGCCGTCCTCGAGTTCTTCAAGACCGCCAATCCCCAGGACGAGTTCTTCATGATCGCCTTCTCCGACAAGCCCGAGGAGATCGCCGATTTCACCAGTTCCGTCGACGACATCCAGGGCCGTCTCCTCTACACCATTCCCCGCGGCCGCACCGCGCTGCTCGACGCCATTTACATGGGCGTCACCAAGATGCGCCAGGCCAAATATCCCAAGAAAGCTCTCCTTATCATCTCCGACGGCGGCGACAACCATAGCCGCTATACCGAGGGCGAGATCCGTTCCATGGTCAAGGAGGCCGACGTGCTCATCTATGCCATCGGCATTTACGACCATTATTTTCCAACCGAAGAAGAGCGGCTCGGCCCCAGCCTGCTCAGCGACGTCACCGAACTTACCGGTGGCCGCGCTTTCACCATTGATAACCCGAACGACCTGGCGGACGTTTCCACTAAGATTGGCATTGAGTTGCGCAACCAATATGTCATCGGATACCGTCCTAAGAACCCTGGGCACGATGGCAAATGGCGTAAGATAAAAGTGAAACTCTTGCCCCCTAAAGGATTGCCGCCGCTCAAGGTCTACGCCAAAACGGGTTATTATGCGCCGACGGAATAATCTCTCCCTCCCCTCCTTCATCCTCCTAACCGCCCTTTTCCTATCGAGAACACTCCTGAGTGAAGGGCAAGGTTTGAATGTAGGGACCAGCTCAAGTGCGGGGACGGGCGCCTCGCCCGTCCAAGCCGAGCAAAGCTCGGCCTCCTCCTCCGCCGCAAGCACCCCGGCGACGAACACAACCTCCTCTGCTGCCCCGAGCCCCGCTCCGCCCGCTTCTACCAAATCTCAGAACGCCGATGCCGCCGACAGCGGCGTCTTCGTCTTCCGCAAAGAAGTCGACGAAGTCCTCCTCCACGCCACCGTCGTCGACGACAAACAACACATCGTCACCAGCCTCGACAAAACCAACTTCACCGTCTTCGAGGATGGCCGCCCCCAAACCATCACTTCCTTCCGCCACGAAGATATCCCCGTCGCCATGGGCATCGTCGTCGATAACTCCGGTTCCATGCGCGAGAAGCGCCAGAAAGTAAACGCCGCCGCCCTCAATCTCGTGCGCGCCTCCAATCCCAACGACGAGGTCTTCATCGTCAACTTCAACGACGAGTATTACCTTGACCAGGATTTCACCTCCAACATCAATAAGCTCAAAGAGGGTCTCGAAAAAATTGAAGCCCGCGGAGGCACCGCGCTCTACGACGCCGTCGTCGCCTCCGCCGAGCACCTCAAGAAAGACGCCAAGCTCGAAAAGAAAGTTATTTTCGTCGTCACCGACGGAGACGACAACGAAAGCGGCGAAACCCTCGAACAAGCCGTCCGCCGCCTTCAGGCCGACGGTGGACCCACCGTCTACGCCATCGGAATCCTCGAAAAAGAAGAACACCCCAAGCACGCCAAACGCGCCTTGCAGATTATGTCCGAAAGAACCGGTGGCATCGCCTTCTTTCCCCAAACCCTCGACGACGTCGACGCCATCAGCCGCACCGTTGCCCACGACATCCGCGTGCAATACACCATCGGATACAAGCCCACCACCCCCAAAACTCAAGGCGGATATCGCCAGGTGAAAGTCGAAGCCCGCGCCCACGGCTACAACAAATTGAGCGTCCGCACCAAAAGCGGCTACTACGCCGGAGGCGACACCTCCGCCCCCGCCGCACCCTAACGAAAAGTTTGTAATCGCAGTCCCAAAATGCTTGTCATCCCTCGCGCAGCGAGGGACCTGCAGTTCGCCTCAAATGCCGATTCTCACCACGCCTCAAATCCCCACGTTACCAAATTGCAAAATTACAAAATCCCCGCATTGACGCTGCCCTATCCCCTTCCTTACTCTGATAACGTGCCTGTCATGACTGCAACCTCGCGCCTGCGCGTTAGCGACGACATCTCCAAACTCGTCGGCGAAACGCCGATGCTTCACATGAAGAAGTTGGCCCCCGCCGGGTCCGCCGACATCTTCGCCAAACTGGAATATCTCAATCCCGGAGGCAGCGTCAAAGACCGCGCCGCCATCGGCCTCATCAACCGCGCCGAGCGCGACGGCCACCTCAAGCCCGGAGGCACCATCATCGAAGCCACCGCCGGAAACACCGGCATCGGCCTTGCCCTGATCGGCGTCAGCCGCGGCTACAAAGTTCGCCTCTTTGTCCCCGAACGATTTTCCGAAGAGAAAGTCACCATCATGCGCGCCCTCGGCGCCGAAGTCACCCGCACTCCGGAGGCCGAGGGCATGACCGGCGCCATCAATCGCGCCAAAACTCTTCTGGCTACCGATCCCATGGCCTTCATGGCCGCCCAATTCGAAAATCCCGCCAATCCCGATTACCACTACCAAACCACCGCTCACGAAATCTTCGAACAAATGGAAGGCCGCATCGACGCCGTCACCATCGGCAGCGGCACCGCCGGAACCTTTACCGGCATCGCCCGATTTCTCAAGGAGCACCTTCCAAAAGTGCACACCGTACTGGTCGAAACCGAAGGGTCCGTCTACGGCGGAGGCAAACCCGGCCCTCACAAAGTCGAAGGCATCGGTTCCAGCTTCATTCCGAAGAATTTCGATCGCAGCGTTTGCGATGAAGTGATGATGGTGACCGACGTCCAAGCCTTCGGCATGGTCAAAGAGCTAGCCGCCCGCGAAGGCGTTCTCGGAGGCTCCAGCGCCGGAGCCAACGTCTACGCCGCCCTCCAAATCGCCAAACGCCTCGGAGCAGGGAAGCGAGTCGTCACCCTAATCCCCGACTCCGCCGAGCGTTATTTGTCGAAAAAAATCTTCGAAGGCGGAATCTAGAAGACAAAGCCAGTGGATGCCCCATCAGGCTGCGGAAGGAACTTGAGTTCGAGCGGTTTTTGGGAGGGGCACGACTTCACACGCTGCGGAAAACCTCGTGTGGTGACTAGGTTCGCCCGCCAAAACCCCGCGACACTATGTTCCTACACGAACAGGGAGGGGCATGCCTTCACAAACTGCGGAAAACCTCGTGTGGTGACTAGGTTCGCCCGCCAAACCCCCGCGATACCATTTCCCTACACGAACAGGGAAGGGCACGACTTCACACGCTGCGGAAAACCTCGTGTGGTGACTAAGTTCGCCCGCCAAAACCACGCGACACTATGTTCCTACACGAACGGGGAAGGGCACGACTTTAGTCGTGCCGCAAGTCGCCGAAAGTCCGTCGCGCTTTAGCGCCTGAGGTGGGCTTTAACCGCCATCGCAGAGGTTCCATTAAGATAGGTTCAGTCCCAACGACTGTCCGGAGGAGATTCTCTTGCCACAGAACAAGATCGGTTTCGCCACCCGCGCCATCCACACCGGACAAGAGCCCGACCCGCTCACCGGAGCCGTCAGCGCTCCCATCTATCCCACGTCCACCTACGCGCAAGAAGAAATCGGAAAGAATAAAGGATACGAGTATGCGCGCGTCACCAACCCCACTCGCGACCGTCTCGAAACCAACCTCGCCGCGCTCGAAGGTGGAATCGCCTCTCGCGTCTTCGGCAGTGGCATGGCCGCCATCAACGCCGTGACCTCGATGCTCAAAGCCGGCGATCACATCGTCGCCGGACACAACCTCTACGGCGGAACTCCCCGCCTCTTCAATCAGGTCCTCGTCAACTTCGGACTCACCTTCACCTACGTCGATACCTCCGACCTGAACAAAGTTGAAGCCGCCTTCCAGAAAAACACGCGCTTCATTTTCCTCGAGACTCCCACCAACCCGCTCATGGAGCTTTGCGATCTCCGCGACGTCACCGATCTCAGCCACAAACACGGCATCGAAGTCGTCGTCGACAATACCTTCATGTCGCCCTATTTCCAGCGTCCCATCGAACTCGGCGCCGACATGGTCGTCCACTCCACCACCAAATTTCTTAACGGACACAGCGACGGTCTCGGTGGCGTCGTCGTCTGCACCAGGCCGGAGCAAGCGGAAAAACTCGCCTTCCTTCAAAAATGCGCCGGAGCTATTCTCTCGCCTTTCGAGTGCTGGCTGATTCTGCGCGGCGTCAAGACTCTAGCCGTCCGTATGCAGCAGCACGACCGCAGCGGCCGCCAAGTCGCCGCCTTCCTCGCGCAGCACAAAAAAGTTCAGAGAGTTTTCTATCCCGGATTGCCCGATCATCCCCAGCACGAGTTAGCCAAGCGCCAGATGTCCGGCTTCGGTTCCATGATCGCTTTCGAAACCGGATCGCTCGCGAATGCCAACAAGATGCTGCGCAAGGTCCGCGTCTGTTGCCTGGCCGAATCCTTAGGCGGAGTCGAAACCCTGATCTCCCACCCCGCCACCATGACCCACGCCGGAATCGGCGAAGATGGCCGCCGCAAAATCGGCATCACCGATGGCATGGTCCGCATCTCCGTAGGCATCGAAGACGTGGACGACATCCTGGCCGACCTGGATCAAGCCCTGGCCGCAATCTAAGTCTCTGACCGCTTGATTCAGTCCGCTTGATTCAATCCGAAGATAGGTCCCCCAGGCTCGATTTTGAGACCTGGGCTAGTGCGAACTCAACGCACGAAAACACGTGGTCCGAGATCTAGAGCAAATCTTGCTTTGCTGTAAAGGGAAGGCAGGAACGGGAAGGGCACGACTTACAGTCGTGCCGCCAGGAGTTACCAAACCTTCCGGCTTTGGCCGCTGCGGGCGCGCACGTATACCATTAAGTGAAATGCTCTAGCAGGCTGCGGAAAAACTCCGATTCGCACCGGTTTGGGGAAGGGCACGACCGGGGTCCCCGGCAAGCCCGGTTTTGGCTTGCTGGGGTGGACGAGTTCCACTCGTGCCGTAAATGCCGTCCCTTCAACGGCGGCTTCCAGTCGCTGGGGGAATTCTGCCCTGCGAAAAGACTTTTTCCGCAGCCTGCTAGCGCTCCGCCTCCGCACAGTTGCTGAATAGCTTCAACATTGAGATAGTCCGTTGGTAAGGATTGGCTCCAAATCATTTCTCCCCGGACTCCTGTCATTGGGAAATTAGGAATCCCTTCGGGGGCGCACACCTGCAAGAAATTGAGGAGATCGATGGTGTGCTGCGAACCCATCTCAGCCGTTATTCGGCACACCGCCCTTCAACGCAATCGTCCTTCTCCCACCGACTCGCCAATCCATTCCAGATACGCCGCGCTGCCGTCCTCAATTGCAATCTCGATGCACTCCGGAAGTTCGTACGAATGCAGTTCGCTCAACGCTTCACGCACGCGATCAAACGCCTCCAGCGTCGTCTTAATCACCAGCAGGCACTCGCTCGACGTCTCGACCTCGCCCTGCCAGCGATACACCGATTCAATCAGCGGAGCAATGTTCACGCACGCCGCCAGTTGCCGCTCCACCAGCGTATGCGCAATGCTGCGCCCTTCTTCCATCGAACCGCACGTCGTCAGCACGAGTCTTTTGTCGGTCATGATCAATCGCTCACAGGAAAGTCTCTATCTGAACGCCTGCCGTAATAGAATCTTAGGTTCAAGTTTCACCGGAGAGCATACGAGGCAGCTCATGACAACGCAAACGCAGATCAAGTTCGGCACTTCGGGATGGCGCGCCGTCGTGGCCGAGGAGTTCACCTTCGCCAACGTCCTCCGCGCCGTGCATGGCATCGCCCGTTACGTCCTCTCGCAAAAGTCCAGCGGAGCCAAAGTCATCGTCGGACGCGATCCCCGCTTTCTTGGCGAGAGTTTCTGCGCTAACGCCGCCGATATCTTCTCCGCCTACGGCATCACGCCCCTCGTCATCGCCGATCCTGCTCCCACACCGACGATTTCCTATGCCGTTATCCAATCCAAAGCCGACGGCGCCGTCAACTTCACCGCCTCCCATAATCCGCCCGAATACAACGGAATCAAATTCTCCACCCCCGACGGCGCGCCCGCTCTTCCCGAAGTTACCCAAGCCATCGAGCGCGAAATCGCAGCCTTCGATGCGAACCCGCAACCGCCGCAAACGAAGAAAGCAGACTCCCAGCCTCTCGATCCGCGCCAGATCTATCTATCTCGCCTGCGCGAAATCGTCGATCTCGACGCCATCAAAAAATCCGCCATCAAAATTGCCTTCGATCCCATGTGGGGCTCCGCGCGCGGCTACTCCGACTCTCTTCTGCGCGACGCCGGAGTCGCCGTCGCCACCGTCCACGACACCCGCGACGTCCTCTTCGGAGGCCACGCTCCCGAGCCCGACGATCACCTGCTCGAGGACCTGCGCCATAAGATGCGCGAGATCGGAGCTGCCCTTGGCATCGCCACCGACGGCGACGCCGATCGTTTCGGCATCGTTGATCAGGATGGCACCTTCCTCCAGCCCAACTACATCATCGCCCTCCTCTTCGATTACCTCGTCGAAACCCGTGGCTGGAACAACGGCGTCGGCAAATCCGTAGCCACCACCAATCTCATCAACGCCCTCGCCGCCCGTCACAAGATCGAACTCCACGAAACGCCCGTCGGTTTCAAATACATTGGCGAACTCATCAAGCAAGACAAAATCCTCATCGGCGGCGAAGAAAGCGCTGGCCTCTCCATCCGCCACCACGTCCCCGAAAAAGACGGCGTCCTCGCCGGCCTCCTCTGCTGCGAAATGGTCGCCCGCCGTGGTGCCTCCCTCGGAGCCCAATTGGCACAAGTATTTGCCAAAGTTGGTTCCTTCTATCCTTTAAGGGAGAACTTTCGCTTGACGCCGGAAGTCAAAGCGAAGTTTACTGAGAAGTTACGTCGCGATCCCAGCGAGTTTCATGGCACTAAAGTTGCCCACGTAGTGCGCACCGACGGGCTCAAACTCGTCCTCGCAGACGGATCGTGGGTATGCTACCGGCTCTCGGGCACCGAACCGGTAGTGCGCGCTTATTGTGAGGCCCGCAGCAAGGAAGGCCTCGCCCGGTTGAGCGAGGCGGCGAAAGCATGGATCTTCGGTTAGCCAAAGAACGATCAGATAACGCGCAGCCCGGCTCTCCGTCGCCACGCATCCTCCCACGCGGCGACCAGCGTCTGCGCGCCGCCGTCGGTCATGCCGTGGACCAGGCAGTCGATCAGGCCAAGGATCAAGCTCCCAAAGCCGAAGCTGCCGCTGCCCGTTTAGTCGAGCGCACCCGCCCCGCGTGGTCCTGGCTTGCGCGCGAATGGCGTCATCTCGGAACCGTGGCCGCCGTCCTCCTCATCGTGGGAATCATGCTCCACGCCACGTTCGGAGCCAATGGCATGGTTGTCTATCGCCAGAAACGCGCCGAATTGCATGCCCTGCAGAATGACATCGAGCGCCTGCAAACCGAAAACGATCAGCACGTCGCTCAGATCAAAGCGCTCAAGTCCGATCCCGCCGCCATCGAAAAAGAAGCGCGCGAGCAACTCCACTACACCCGTCCAGGAGAAGTCGTCCTCGTTTCCCCCGAGCCCGCCCCAAAACCGCCCACCGGACGCGCCAGCAAAGGCAAATAGCTGGTCCAGTGCGCGCCGTCCAAACTATGCTTCTTCTGTGATAAAGTTCAGAGATCCCGTGGGTCTAAGTCCTTAAGCTCGCAAATCTCAGTCAACCGGAGGGAACCATGAAGCCAACAAGTTTTTTACACGGCGTGATCCGGACCGCGACCGCTGCCGGCGTCCTGAGCGCAGCCCTGCTTTCCCTGAACGTCGCCGCGCTTGCGTCGGAGAATGCGGAAGCTCTCGCCCAGGAAGCCTGGCGCGACTCCATCGCGCACACCAGCGTGCCCGCGCCCGGATGCTTCGAAGCCTCCTATCCCAGCGTCGAGTGGAATCAGGTCGAGTGTGTCGAGGCGCCCAACGTCCAATTCCTGCCGCGTACCGGTCGAGCCATCGGTCAAACCGTCGGTGACGGCGATGATTATGCCGCCGAGGTAAGGTCGGGTCTGATCAGCCAAACCATCGGTTCCTTCCCGGCGGACAAAGACGTGAAGACCGAGTCCGGCGTTTACGGCGCGAACAGCTACTCGCTTCAGCTCAATTCCAATTTCATGAACACGCCGGCCTGCGATGGCGCCAAAGTTCCAGCGGATTGCCTGGACTGGTTGCAGTACGTCTATTCGTCGGACTTCACCTCGGCATTCATGCAATATTGGTTGATCAACTGGAACACCACCTGCCCCGCAGGCTGGAACAGCTATTCCGGCGATTGCTATACCAACAGCAACGCTGTGACCGTCCCCAAGGAAGCAATCTCCAAGCTCAAGACCATCAAGATATCCGGGTCAGCCGTGTCCGGCGGGGTGGACACCCTCGTCATGACCGTGGGAACCAAGGCTTATAGCGTCACGGGCGAAGACAGTGTCGTCTACCTCGCCACTGCCTGGAAGGAATCGGAGTTCAACATCATCGGCGATGGCGGCGGGTCGCAAGCCAACTTCAATACCGGCGCTTCCGTCACCGTGAAGATCGCGGTGACCAATGGCACCAAGACCGCGCCGACCTGCGCATCTCATGCCGGCACGACCGGGGAAACCAACAACTTGAATCTCGGCAGTTGCAAAGGCACGAGCGGCACAGCGCCTTATATCGAATTCACCGAGTCGAACTGAAACGGACGCGTTGTATGAGCGTTAACCACGGGTGAAGGCCGGGAACTTTCAGCCTCGGCTTTCTTCGTGGACAGACTGGCAGGGCGGATCGTATCCGTCGTTAGCCAGAATTATCAGTCTCAGGAGGCTGAAATGCGAAAACTACTCTCGTTGTTATTTGCAGGTGCGTTGATTGCGTTAATGGCTTCAGCGTCTTTCGCCAGCGACGCTCAAACCGTCAACGGATGGGTGAGCGACTCCAAGTGTGGCGTCAAGGGAGCCCACGAAGGCGCCGCCGAATGCACCAAGAAATGTATCGAAGGCGGAGCCAGCGCCGTCATCGTCACTGACAAAGACCAGAAGGTTCTGACCGTCGACAATCCCGATTCGCTCAAAGAACACTACGGCCATCACGTCGCCGTCACCGGCCACATCGACGGAGACAAGATTCACATCGATGGCGTGAAAATGCTGTAGGCTTCGACGAACACTATGCTCTGATACGAACGGGGAAGGGCACGAGTTCTAGAGGTTGCAGAAAAAACCGTGCGGTGACTGGGTTCCGCCCCGTCAAAACCCACCCGACACTATGCTCTGATACGAACGGGGAAGGGCACGAGTTCTAGAGGTTGCAGAAAAACTCGTATGGTGACGGGCTCTGCCCCGTCAGAGGCTACCCCACAATAGATTTGAGCACGAACGGGGAAGGGCACGAGTTCTAGAGGTTGCAGAAAAACTCGTATGGTGACGGGCTCTGCCCCGTCAGAGGCTACCCCACAATAGATTTGAGCACGAACGGGAAGGGCACGAGTTCCACTCGTGCCGTAACCTGCGCAATCAACAGCGGCTTCCAGCCGCTGGGGGAACCTCGGCGCGCAGGCGATCTCGCTTACCAAGTCGCGCCCGTGATACCAACTCTGTGCCCCGGAAATTCTCCTTAAGGGTACGCTTCACGCCTCCCCTTTTCCTGCCGGCCCGGCATTGACCATCGCTCAAAACGCGCAATCGCCTGTTGACGCCAGCAACGATTCTTGCGGCATATAATCGTCGGGTTAGAACGCAATCATGGAAGAGTTGAACGTTCTGAGTGTAGCCGCCTGCTAACAGCAGTTATCATTCTCCAGGGAGCGGGGAGTTGCGTATGGCTGTACTGCGAATAGTTGCGCTGACTGTTCTGATGTCGGCGTTGGTCTCCGCTCAGTCGCAGTCAACGACAATCACAGAACCGGGCGTCTACAAGATTAGTGATCTGTTCAAAACAGCCGACGTTGTCGCTCTCGTAAAGATTGTTTCTGGGGACACTGAGAGCTACGAGCACGTCGTGTACAAAGGCGAAGTGGTCCAGAGTTTCAAGGGGATGCATCGCGGAGCGGCCGTCTACTTCGGCCCTTTTGTTGGAGAAAAACTCGGGTGGGAATATGTTTTATTCCTCCGCAATGCGACGAAACCGATCACTCCGAAAACAACGGCAACAGCCAGCTATGGAACGGTTCCCTATTCGGAGGTTTTCAACGAAGGGTACTCATCAATGGAAACTTCCTACGCATGCGAGTTTGATGGAAAGGAGATCGCCCAGAAATGCGACTACGGCGTGCGAGTCTGTACAGACTACATCAAGCTGCCACAGTCAATGCCCGCTTTTCCTCCCGCAGACAACGACCCTCCGTTCGGCTGCCGATGGGTCAGAAAGTCTGTTTTCGTCTCCCTACTGGACACGCTGGCTAGCCCCACGAGGTGATCCCTCGTCTCAGTTGGCGTAACATCCCCATTTCACTCATCGACCCAAAAGGCTGCCTCCTGCTCACTCCCGAAGCAATTCCCAGCTATCTCCCAAACGGTCAGTTTCGAGACAGTCGACGAAGGCCCGTGAACAAAGCGGTTGCCGTCCCGAAACTCTGTCGCAAAATCATGAAATAGGGTGATGCCTGCCTTTCGACCGACTCGGGCCTTCGAGCCTGTCAACCCCTCATTTCAACCACGTTCTCCATGCGCGATTAAATCAACGCCGGAAATAAACTCGCCCGCCATGTCCACCCGCCGTCTGACTTTCTGGTAACTACGGCTGATAAATCTGCACGTTGTTGTAGACGCTGCCCTCGAACTGCACGGTGAAGCTTCCGCCACCAAAACAATAGAGTTGTCCCTTGTACACGGCGGAGGCAGGATCGGCAGCGGCCAGCGGCATGGCAGCCTGGATCGTCCACTTATTTTTTGTCAACCGGAACGACTCGTTGTTGGCCACCGCATTGCCCGACGTATTGCCGCCGCCCGCTACATAGAGCTGCCCGCCAGTGGAGCCCGTGCAAGAAGCATTCCGCCCGGTCGGCTCATTCGCGAGCGACTTCCACGAGTTTGTGGACACGTTATAGGCTTCGTTGTCGCCGGTATCGCCCGATATGTCGTAGCCGCCAGCGGCCACAATCGTAGTCCCTACTAACCCAACTGAAGGCTCCGACTTGCCGACGAGTAGAGGCGATTCTTCGGTCCACGTGTCGGTCGCCGGATTGTAGCTTTCGACGACGTTGCTCCTCCCGTTGGCGTAGCCGCCAACGACGTAGATGATGTTTTTGTAAACCGCAACCCCGACGCTCGATCTTGCGGTGGGCATGGCTGCCTTGGCGGACCACGTTTTTGTCTTCATGTTGTAGGCCCACACCGCATTGGTCTGGGTCTTCCCGTCCGTGCTCCCGCCAAAGAGGTATAAAACGTTCTTTACCACGGCAGCGGCGGCACCGCAGGTCGTGGTTGGCAGCGGTGTGCCGGTACTCCACGAGTTGGCAACCGGGTCGTAGATCTGCGTGTTGGCGACGACCGCGGTATCAGTCACTCCTCCAACCACATAGATCTTGCCTGCGAGTACTGCTGCCATCGAGAACTTAACTGCCAGGGGCATCGGTGCTCCGCTGCTCCAGGTGTTATGAACCACTGCCGGTTCCGATCCGTGCTCCGATGCAGCGGAAGTTTGGGCAGTCGCGGCCGTGACGAGGGCAACTGCTAGAGTGGCAATCGTGAAGATTCTGCGAGTCGACATTATCTTCCTCCTGGGCATAGTTGTAGATGATTACGACGGGGGAGGGTTGGCGGTATAGCTCAGAGTTGCCTTTTTGACGCCAACAAAAACAGCAGCTAGTCTCCCCGAATTCTCTGCTAGCGTCAATGTGAAAAACTTCGCATCCGGTTGTCCTCGACCCTGCGGGAACTCCGAGCCCGCAAAGCCGAAATTGCGCCATCGGAGACCCACCCTCCGGCCTGAGTTCGAGGAAAGCTTCTGTCAAGGCCACGTTTCGACGATTTTCCCGGTAAGCTGCTGACCAGGCAGGGAAAAGAAAGTTAGGCAATCTGTCCAAGCGGACCGCGCAAATTGATAGAATAGAAGTAGAGAATAAATTGAGAGGGTGTAGGAGTAGGCTCCGTACACCTTTTTTTTGTCGATCTGCGACGGGGGCGATTCGAGGACGGTACCCGCGTCCTTCATCCTGTAATCGCCTTACGAGTTAATCCATTTAGAATTAAATATTTAGAAGGATAATCCGCCTGAATCTATGATTCTAACAGACCGCGCAGAAACTTCTATCGCGCCGAGATTGAAAATTGACAGCGTTCTGTATAAGACCATTATTTTCAATATTTTACTAATAAATCATTTAAATTCAAAGATTTAGAATGACTTCATCCTAAACCTATGATTCTAAAAGATCACAATTTTAATAATGCACGCCGTTGACATCGATCCTGGTCGCACGACTAAGCATAACTCCTTATTATTGAATACTTTATATTTAAGTCGTTTATTGTGAATACTTTACCAAAACAGATAGGGGGGAGGGGGGTACCCCCAGTACCAAAGAGTAAACATAATTGGAGCGAACCTCAGACCTCGTCCCCCACACCTCGAACCTTACCTCACCGCACTACGCCTTCCAGCGGGGAGCTGGCGGTCGCATAAAGTTTCCGCGGCATTCTTCCGGCTAGATAAGCTTGCCGGCCCGCGAGCACGGCATGCTTCATCGCTTCGGCCATCAACACCGGTTCCTGCGCCCCGGCAATGCCGGTGTTCATCAGCACCGCATCGTAACCGAGTTCCATGGCAATCGCCGCATCCGAAGCCGTTCCCACGCCCGCGTCCACAATCAGCGGAACGCCCGTGATCAGCTCGCGCAAAATTTGCAGGTTAGCCTTGTTCTGAATGCCCAGCCCGCTCCCGATGGGCGCGCCCAATGGCATCACCGCTGCAGCGCCCGCATCCACCAGCCGTTTCGCGAACACGATGTCATCGGACGTATACGCCAGCACCGTGAATCCTTCCTTCGCCAACACTTCGGTAGCTTCGAGCGTCGCCTGCACGTCGGGATAGAGCGTGGCCTGGTCGCCAATCACTTCCAGCTTGATCCAGTCCGAGAGCCCGACTTCGCGCGCCAGCCGCGCCGTGCGGATCGTATCGTCGGCCGTATAGCATCCGGCGGTGTTCGGCAAAAGGAAATATTTATGGGGATCGATATAATCCAGCAGCGATTCCTTGCTCCGGTCAAGGTTCACCCGCCGCACTGCCACCGTCACCATATCGGCGCCGCTCGCTTCGAGCGCCCGAGCCGTTTCCTGAAACGATTTATATTTTCCCGTTCCCACGATCAAGCGCGAACGGAATTCTTTGCCGGCGATTCTCAATGAGTCCGTCATGATTTGATTGTACGACCGTCTTCCACTTCGTACGTCTCCGCCCTCTCATACATCTCGTCGATCAGCGCGCGGTAGCGATCTTCAATCCCGCGTCGCCGCACTTTGAACGTATGCGTCATCGTTCCATCCGCTGCCGAGAACTCTTCTGCCACCACCAGCACGCGTTTCAGTCTTTCGAAGCGCGCCAGGTTCAGGTTCAATTCCCCGACGATGCCTTCATACAGAGCTTGCACCTTGGCGTGCGCCACCAGCATTTCTCGCGAAGCGGCTTGAACCTGGTTCTCCCGCGCCCAATCTTCGAGGACAGGGAAATGCGGCGCGATCAGTACCGCCGGAAATTTCCGCCGGTCGCCGAGCACAACCGCGGTTCCGATCAGCGGATTCAGCTTCAGCGAACTCTCAATCGGTTGCGGCGCGATGAACTTTCCGCCCGAAGTCTTGATCAGATCTTTCTTCCGATCCGTGATCGAAAGATATCCCTCAGCGTCGACCTGCCCGATGTCGCCCGTCTTGAACCATCCGCCCACAAACGCCGCGCGCGTGTCCTCGGGACGATTCCAATAGCCTTTGAACACCGACGGCCCGCGCACCAGCACCTCGCCGTCGTCGGCAATTCGCACCTCGACATTCGCCAGCGGCTTGCCGACGGTGCCGATTTTATGCGCTCGAGGCGTGTTCACCGCGATCACCGGAGACGTCTCCGTCAGCCCGTAACCTTCATCGATGAAAATTCCGATGTCCGCAAACCACTCCGCCAACTCGCGCCCGAGCGGCGCGCCTCCGGAAATAAACTCTTCGGCTTTGCCGCCGATCCCTGCGCGTACTTTGGAGAACACAAGCCGGTCAGCAATCTTCCACAAGAATCCGGTCGGCCGAACGTCGGCCACGATCTCGGCCCGATGAGCGCGCCCCACGCGCAGCGCCCAACGGTAGATTGCGCTCTTTGGGAAACCCAAAGTCTTCAGGATGACCTGCTGCCGAATCTTTTCGTACACGCGCGGCACGCCGACAAAGATGTTGGGTTGCACTTCCGCCAGCGCCTGCGCCAGTTGCGAGATGTCAGGACAATACGCCAGGACCACTCCGCGATAGAGCAGCGCGAAATCCACGTGCCGCGCTGTTACATGCGAAAGCGGCAGGAACGATACGCACACTTCTTCTTTCTGCCCAATGCCGAATCCATCCAGCGAACACGCGATGTTGGAAGCCATGTTCCCGTGAGTGAGCATCGCTCCCTTCGGAGCGCCGGTTGTTCCGGACGTATAGATGATGGTTGCCAGGTCGTCGGGTCGCACCGCCCGCGCTCGTGCCTCAAACTCCGCATCGCCAGCTTCTCGATCAGGATTGCCCGAACCTTGCCGCGTCAGTTCCGGCATCGCGATCGCGTGCGGCGTTTCAACGGAATCCATCACAATCATCCGCTCCAACGCAGTTTGCTGCCGAATGCTGAGCACTTTTTCCAACTGGCTCTGCGTTGAAACCGCAATCACTCGCGCTCCCGCGTCGTTGAGAATGTAGGCGGTCTGCTCGGCCGTCTGCGTCGCATAAATCGGAACCGTGACCGCACCCAGCGCCAGCGCCGCGAAATCGGTGAGGGTCCACTCCGGGCGATTCTCGCTGAGAATAGCCACGCGATCGCCGTGGCCAATGCCCCAGGATTCAAGCGCGCGTGCAACGCCCTTAACACTTCGGTAGATGTCGGCGGAAGAAAGCGGCGCCCAGCCCTGAACCTGTCGTTGCAGCATGACACGGTCGCGGCGGTGGTTGCAGACAGTCAGCAAAATGTCGTTTAGAGTCTGAAGGCTCATACGATCCGATCAACGTTTCGCTGTCACTGGATAAGCTCATTGTACGCAGTCGGGCCGCTCCGCAGAAGTAGTTTGGCCGCGTCATCACACACATCTGTGACGCTTTGACCGCCCCGCGCGCCTCAAGGTAGGCTTGTGACATCTCCTGGAGGTCTTTCCATGAAACGAAGCCTGATATGGATGAAGCTTGGAGTCTGCCTGCTTGCCGCTGCAACATTGTGTCCTCAATTGCGAGCCGAGGACAACAAGGCTCAAGGCGCCAGGCCCGATTCGCCGCCGATGAAACTGAAAGTCGGCGACACAGCTCCCGACTTCAAGCTGAATTACTTCGATGGCAGCGATTTGAAGGAAGTCAGCCTGAGCCAGTATCGCGGCAAGAGCAACGTGGTCGTGGCCTTTTACATCTTTGCGTTCACCGGTGGTTGAACCGCGCAAATGAAGGCCTTCCAGCAGAATCTGAAAGCGCTGGAAGCCGCCGACACCCAGGTCCTGGGTGTAAGCATGGACAGCCCCTTCGCTAACAAAGCGTTCGCCGACCAGATCGGAGTCACCTTCCCCCTGCTCAGTGACTGGGGTGGAGAGATTACCCGCGAGTACGGACTCTACGTTGATAAATACAAAGCCCCGCGCCGAGTCAATTTCCTGATTGGAAAAGACGGAAAGATTTTAGAGGAGCAGATCGATCGCGAAGCCATCGATCCCAAAAAGATTGTCGATGCCTGCGAGCGCAAGAAACTGAACCGGTAAAGCAATCGGATCGCCGAGACGGTCATTATGTCAACCCAGGGCTCGCGAGTTTGGCCTCGCAACTCCACACCTGTGTTATGCTTTTTATGCGGGGTGGAGCAGTCTGGTAGCTCGTTGGGCTCATAACCCAAAGGTCGGTGGTTCAAATCCACCCCCCGCAACCAACGCAATCATAGGGTTACGGGCCATTGGGCACTTGCAGCAACTGTCCAAAACTGTCCAATAAGGGGAACTGCCACACAGTTCCCCTTATTTATTGAATGGAGACCTCTTGATTCGCAGGTCTTTGCAAGAGGCGTTGCACGATTGGGCGATTGGCTTTGCGCTTGGCCAAGGCCGAGGCATTGCCGTACTGGTCCATCGTGGTTGAGACGTGCGCGTGCCGCATGAGTTTCTGCTGTACGCCCACGGGTGCTCCGGTCTCGTCCAGCCACGCACGATATGTGTGACGGAACGTGTGAAATCCGATCCTGCCAAGTCCCAATTTCAGACCTGTAGGAACCAGGTAGTCGTTGCGCATCGAGTCGGCATGATACGGTCGACCCGTCACCGGGCTCGGGAAAAGCCAGTGCTCTTCGGTATCGAGACAGAGCGCTTGCCATTTCTTGAGTTCGAGGATAAAGCTCCGTTCGATTGGAACCTCGTCCTGCGAATACTCCGTCTTCAACTTGTTGAGCCGCCTTCCGACCGCTGATCGTTGAACCAGAACCACCGATCGCTTGAAATCGAAATCCGTCCAGCGCAAACCCAGGATTTCGCTGATTCGCAAACCGAAACACAAGCCAATTAGCACGATGGTTCGAAAGGGCTGAACCAGCGCGTCGAGCATTTGCCAAGCATCCTTTACCTGAAGGACGCGAGGACGTTTCTTGCGCTTGCTGATGCCCTTCACTTCGACCAAGTCCATGGGATTTCGTTCCACATTCAGCAATTCCCAAAGCATCGCCTTGTCGAAAAGACGATACATCAGGGATCGAATATGTCCCTTGTATTTGGGCGAGAGAACGAGCTTGCGAAGCCAATCCTGTACCAAAGCGGGCCGAACGTCTTCGAGATGGGTGTCGCCCCACTTGGGTCGGATGTGTTGGCAAATCATACTTCGGTAGGAGGCTAGAGTATTGTGAGTGATTTGTTCGGCGTCCTCTTCCTGTTTCTGATCGAGCAGGAAACGGTCGAGGATGCCACAGAAGAGAACCGGATCTCGGCGCAACATCCCATCGTTGATCACCAGCCGCATGCCTTCTGCTGCTTTCAAGGCGTGGGCCTCCGTCTTGTACTTTTCGACGGTTCCGACAGTAAACCCTCTTCTGGTCCTGCGACCGTCTGAAGTCGGTTCCCACCAACGATAGAGCCATACGTCCGGTCCTGTTACGCGTTTGTTGATCTCAACACTACCGTACTGATACCGCGTTCGCTTAGCCAATGTAATCTCCTTGGGGTTGGCGACGCGGGTGGCTGCCTGAGATTACCTGAGAACGAAGCCAATGGTCTAGCTCCGAGAGATAGAAATGCCAGCGCTTCCGACATGTCCCAACCGGGTGCGCGGGAAGCGAGCCCTCACGAGCCTTGCGGAGTACCGTCTTCGGATGAAGGTTGAGGAAACGTGCGGCGTATTGTTGGTTGACGGGTGCTTCCCGAACCGTGCGTAGCCGCTCGCGTGGGGGAATTCGAGTGGGCTGGGTCGACATAGAAGCCTCGCTGCAATGCGGTTCCGCGCGCAATTGGATTTTGCGCGGAACCAACGCTGTCAGCTAATTTGCTTCGTTTCCTCGACCGTGTCCAACAACTTCTCGTCCGCGTGATATTCCTGCCGGGAATATCAGACGGCAATAACCCGATTTCTCACGTCACATTTCGTTGAGCAAATCACTTCGCGGATCCGGAGCGGCTGTTTGAGAAGAACTGACTCAAGCAGAAACTAACAGCCTTATCTGCTTCATCGGCAAGCAGTTGGACGCAGATTTGCGAGCAAAGTGATTACGCGCCCGCCACGACGAATGGTATCTCGGGGCCACATATTCAGACACCTTCCTTGTCCCGGTGCTCGGGTCGTATTTGCCGACCAATCGCTTTCTCAGGAAAATTCCTTACCGAAGCTACCGGGCCGGAAGGCGCAATTTACTTGGTCGCGACACCGTATTTGCCTGTTATTCCTCCCAGGAATAACAGAGTGACGAGAAGTTGTTGGACAGCGTCAACGAGTCCGCTTAAGTTTGCGCCACAAGCAGCCTATTTTAGGTGCTGCGGGAGGCGCAAATGCCACGTTGGTTCCAAGTCCAGACCGTTAGTCAGATCGAGCGCTTTCTTCAGTCGAAGTGCGCGCGTCCAACTGCGGTTGCTCTTGCCTTGTTTCTCCTGATGCCTATCGCCGCGCTGGCACAGGGGTCACCGTTCGACACCGGCTTTACCGCCATCCAAAGCCTTTTCACCGGCACGATTGCGAAGGTTGCAAGTCTGGTTGCAATCGTGATCGGCGGCTACGGGTTCGCCCATGGCGAACCCGGCGCAAAGAAGGCGCTCGCCGGCGTTGCCGCCGGAACGGGCATTGCCGTTCTCGCCGTCAATGTCCTGAGCTGGCTCTGGGGCGTTTAGCGACCGTCCCAAAGTCCCAGATGTTTTCATTCAACACGTTTAGCTAGGCGAGGGGCTTATGACAGACAAGACACGACAACATCGCACAAACCGGGTGTTTAAAAGCCTGCATAAGCCCCTCACCTATTTGGGCGTGGAGCGGACACTCTTCTACTTCGTCTGCGTCGGAGCGGTGGGAGCGTTCAATCTCTTCGATTCCATCCTCGCTGGCATCGCCGTCTTCATCGGCGGCTTTGCCTTCGGCCATTGGGTGACGAACAGCGATCCGGCGTTTCTCCGCATCCTCGCAAAGTCCGAACGGTACAAGCTGCGCTATGACTCCGCGAAGCAACAAGTTCCTCGCGTGGAGGTCGTGTGATGCTGCGTCTCGACAAGGTGATCAAGCCGTGGAAAGAGAGCGCGGCGCTGAACGACCACATTAACCTCTACGGCTTCTGGAATGAGACCGCCTTCCTTACCAAGAGCGGCGATCTAGGCATGGTTCTCAGTGTTCCCGGCGTGGACTACGAAAGTCTGGACCGCTCGGAACAGGAGTATGCGGTGAAGCGGTTGGAGGCAGCGCTGAAAGCCTTTGGCCCAGGCTTCCATGTTTACCAATACCTCTTCAAATCCAATCGCCCGGACATACCGTTCGCAACATATGACGACCCGATTGTGGAAGCTGCTATCGACCAGCGTCGGAGGTTCTTTGAGGCGAAGCGGGACCATCTCTATCAAGTTGAAATCTTCTATTGCGTCCTGCTCGAAGGGCCCCGTTCCAAAACCGGTGTCGGCGCGGCGCTCGCTCGCATGTTTCATGATCCAGTTGGAGGGATTGGCGAATTGAAAGCGCAGTTCACCAACGACAGCATCAAAACGCTCCTACGGTCCCAAATCGAACGAAGTGTTCGGCATCTTGGCCAGCAAGTGCAGGCTTTCTCTCGGCAGCTAGCAGATCTCATGGAAGTCGCCGTGCTAAATCAGCAGGGACAGTTCACGTTCTTCCGCCGCTTGTTGAACTACGACGCCTGGCGGATCGCTGGCAGGCCGCAGTCAACACAATTTCTTGACTACCAGGTGGTCAACTCGGATATCGAGGCAGAACGCGACCACCTGCGTATAGGCAATCACATCGTCCGTGTCCTGACGATGAAAGAAGCCATTACAGAGACCCGGCCATTGGTGCTCGACGCGCTTCTGAAGATTCCGGGCAACTTCCAGGTCATCACGGAGTGGGTGCCGATTCCCGCAGATAAGGCGCGCAAAGAAGTGAACAAGCGGCGCCGCCACTTCAATGTGTCGAAGACGGGCTTCGTCTCCCAGATGGGCAACGACGTGACAAAGACGAACCCGCGCGACGTGCTGGTAGATGAATCGAAACAAGCCGATATCGAGAATCTTGGCGATTGCTTGCGATGCTTGGGCGATGGCCAATCGCTCGGAGACTACTCGCTGACTATTGTTCTCTACGGTTCGTCACACGCGGACTTGGAGCAACTCGTGGGTGAGTTCACCGGTGTCTTCACCAATGCGGACGGCAATCTCTTTGCCGAAACCTACAACCAACTGAACGCCTATTTCGCCATCGTGCCGGGCAACTACGCCCTCAACCTGCGCAAACTCTATCTGCTCAACACCAACTACGCCGACCTCTCTTTCCTGTTTACGATCTTGCCGGGTGAGAAGACAAACGCCTTTCTTGGAACGGAGTACTTGGCAGTCGTCGAGACGGACAACAGCACGCCCTACTTTCTCAATCTGCACACCCGCGATGTTGCTCATACTCTGATTCTCGGGATGACCGGTAGTGGAAAAAACATGAAATTAGAAGAAGTCAACCTCAAGACCAAAGAAGCCGTGGATTATCTGGTGCAGTCGCTGGAGTCCGGGCAGAGTGCAGTCCTCAAGCAGTATCTCGGAGCGATGGCGAAGTTTCGCAACTACAGCTTCGGCAACATCATGCTCATTGCGAGGCAGAAACCCGATGCCACGCACGTTGCCGGATACCGAACTTGGACTTCGCTTGGCCGCTTCGTCCGGCGTGGCGAAAAAGGCATTTTCATTCTTGCTCCGATGGTCGGTAACAAGCGCAATAAAGATGAGAATGCGGAACAGAATACCGATGCCAAGGAGACTCAGCGCACGTTGTACGGTTTCCGGGGCGTGTACGTGTTCGACGTTACTCAGACAGAAGGCAAAGAGCTTCCAACGTTGACCGAAGTCAATGGCGACGTGAGCGGATACCGCGAACGCCTCTTCAAGTTCGTTGAAGCGCAAAGCGTCGAGCTTAGTTTCTCCGAGAGAATTGCTCCCGCCAAGGGTCTCTCGTATGGCGGGAAGATCACGCTGCTTTCCGGCATGCAACCCGCCGAAGAGTTTTCCACACTCGCGCACGAGATCGCACACGAGATGTTGCACCGGGGCGACCGTCGCACCCTGACCACCAAGCAAGTGCGCGAGACCGAGGCCGAAGCTGTGGCCTTCGTGGTCTGCCAAGCAATCGGGCTTGAGACCGGAACCGCATCTGCCGACTACATCCAGCTATGGCATGGAGACGCCGATCTCCTGCGCGAGAGTTTGGAAGCCGTCCAACAGACCGCTGCTGTGATTCTCGGGGGCATTGCCCCCGAGCCAGCGGCGGTCGCCGCTTAACCCAACACAAAACTCTAGCTCAAGAACAACCGTGCGGGTCGTCATGCCCGACGTGTGACGGCCACAACCGAACCACTACCGAGGAACAAAACAATGAAAAGGAGAATGGTCATGCAAGACGCGCAGAACAATGTAACCAGTAACGAATACCGAAGCGTTCCCATCAGCATATTGGTGGAGTCCGCTACCAACCCGCGCAAGCGATTCGACGAGAAGAACCTCGAAGAACTGGCCGCCAGCATGAAAGCGCAAGGGATTCTCGCCCCTCTTCTGGTGCGGGAATTAAAGGAAAGCAAGTACGAAGTTGTCGCTGGGGCGCGTCGCCTCAGAGCAGCGAAGCTGGCGGAACTCGAAACCGTCCCCGTCCGCGTGGTCAAACTGACTGATGCGGAGTCCATCGAGGCCCAGGTAGTCGAAAACCTGCAACGCGAGGACATCCACCCACTTGAAGAGTCTCTCGGTTTCAAGTCCCTCTTGCAACTCGGAGAACCTACCTACACCATCGCCAGCATCGCGGCCCGAGCAGGTAAGAGCGAGGCTTATGTGCAAGGACGCATTAAGCTCGCAGATTTGATTCCATCCGTGGCCGTGGCCTTCCTGAAAGACACCATTGCCATCGGTCACGCACTCTTGATCGCCAAACTGCCGGACTCTCAACAACAGGAAGCCTTCAACGCCGCTTTTCGCGGCATGTGGACGACCGATGGCAACAGCCAAGTGCTCATTCCCGTGCGCGAACTTGCGGCATGGATCGAATCTAATATTCTGCTGCAACTCGCGTCTGCCCCATTCGATAAGCAGGACGAAGTCCTCGTTCCCGCAGCAGGATCGTGTAGCAATTGTCCCAAGCGGACAGGCTTCAACAAGCTGCTTTTTGCCGACGTGCGCAAGGACTCTTGTACTGACCCACAATGTTTCCGGGCCAAGATCGACGCCCATGTGTCGAAGACCCTCGAAACCAAACCCCAACTGGTGCAGATTTCCTCCGCTTGGAACACCCGAGAAGGCGCTCCATTGGGAAAGAACCGTTACGTGGAGCTTGAAATCAAGAAGGCCAAAACTAACGGCACAGGTTCCAAGGTTGCCCCTCAACAGAAGCCATGCCAGAAGATGACCGAAGCAGTGGTCATGGACGGTGGAAGGCGAGGCGAACTGGTTAAGGTCTGCGCCGATCCCTCGTGCCGGGTGCATCATCCCGATACACCCTCACCTGAGCAAGTTGCCAAGGAACGGTCTGAGGAACGCAAACGCATCGAAAAAAGCAAACAGGCCATCACCATTCGCCATTGCGTGTTGGCCAAGGTGCTAGAGCGTGTGGCTGCGCCCTTAAAGAAAGCCGACTTGCTCACGGTCGCGCAAAACACCATCGGCCATCTGTCCTACAACCAAGTTCCTGTCTTGGCGAAACGGCACAAGGTCGAGACCTCCAAAACCACGAAACCGCCGCAGGAACTGTTGATGAAGAAAATCAGCACCTATGACGAAGCTGCGCTCTCGCGGTTGCTGCTCGAAATCAGCTTGCTCGACTCAGCCTATCAACGGGGAGACGTATCGCAAGACCTGCTCATGGATGCCGCGAAGCGTTTCCGGGTGGATGTCGAAAAAGTAGAGAAAGCAGTCGCGGCAGAGTTCGCTGCGAAGCAGAGTAAACAGCCAAGAGCCAAAAGAAAACCGAGACCCAAGTCTGCGGCCTAAGCAAGTGTTGCAGGACTCTGGCGGGGCGTTCCAAGCGCCCCGCATTTTTATGTCGAGGACACGGCGTTAGCGGTGTCAAAGCGCGACTCTTCGAATCGCCCCTTGAGGTTTCGATGTTTCTCCCTTCACGCTGAAACTTCGCCGCGTGGGGAGGCAAACGTAAGTCGGCATCCGTTCCCCTATACTCTCTGCATGTGCGGACGCTATCGCCTCGCCCGGAAAAAGGAGATTCTGGCCGAGGTCTTCGATGTGGGGGATGACGATGACTGGAGTCCTCGATACAACATTGCACCCAGCCAGAGTGTGCCCGTCGTCCGCCAGGACACGACTCGCCCCGTTCGATCCTTTTCGCTGATACGTTGGGGGCTAATCCCGTTCTGGGCGAAGGACGCCAAAGCCGGCTACAAAATGATTAACGCCAGGGCCGAGACGATTGCCGAAAAGCCTGCTTTCCGCGAGCCCTTGCGGTCTCGTCGCTGTTTGATTCCCGCCGATGGATTTTACGAGTGGTCGAAATTCAGCAAGGGGAAGTCTCCCTTCTGTTTTACCCTCGCGGACGACTCAATCTTTGCCTTCGCTGGAATCTGGGACCGATGGAGGAACCCGGAGCGGGAACTCGTCGAAACGTGTTCGATCATAACGACTTCGGCAAATGCGCTTCTGTCCGATATTCATGACCGAATGCCGGTGATTCTCAAGGGTGAAGACCATGAGCGGTGGCTCGATCCGGGATTCAAACAAGTCGATGACATCCTCGATTTGCTCAAACCATATCAGGCGGATTCCATGCGCCGCTACCGCGTGAATCCCCGAGTCAACTCGGCACAGAACGATGACCCAGCTTGTGCCGCGGAATATGTTCCGGAGATGTTGTTCTAGAGAGTACCCAGTAAGAAGCTTCCAACTCGCCAACCAGCCGAGAACGGCTCGATCAGCGAATACGAGCGCTTTTGTTGTTCTGTCAGCCCCTTCAACTCGACAACTTTTGCAGAATGCGATCATCACCAAATTCTGCGACGTGTTCCACGCCGATTTTCTTAAAGTATGCACCAATCGACTTGCGTTCATGGCTCGTCGTGATGATGATCTGGCAGTTCTTCTCGCCCAATACATAAAGCAGCATCTCGCGAAACGCGTTCTCTTCAACAGATTGCTGCTGCGGTTCATCGAATATGAGCAATCCCGGATGATTGCCAGTGGCTTGCGTGCCCACTTCGAGAAGCCCGATAAGATATGCCCAGTGCAGCCTAATCAGGTCGCTAGCGGACACGTCAGCTTTCAGATTCAGATTTTCCGCTTGGGGCTCATATGTGTCGAGCGAAATTCTTACCTCAGCAACGGCGAGACTGCCCATCTTGTACCGGGTGAGCTGTTGTTGGAACGAGTCCTGCCAAGTAGAAATCTTCTTTTGATCTCGTTCCGATAGCGCGCCCTTAGGCAGCTTCTTAAGCCGTTCTTGGACATCTAGCCATTCACTTGCGAGTTGGGCAAGCTCCGCCATGTGTTCCTCGAAGACCTGCTGCTGAGTTTCCACGCGCCCGATTCTCTCTTGCAGCCGTATACGCTCCGAAATCGACTCGATGGATGGAGAACTGGACGCCGAAACCAGCGTTTCGCGGATGTCGCGTATGCGCTCTCGCAATCTCATGACCTCCGCACGCTGCGCACGTAGATCTTTCTGCGCGATTTCGATGGAGTGTATCGCGTTGCTGTGGACCGAAGTGAAGAGCTGAATCTGCTCTTCGTAGAAACTGACATTCTGGTCCACGGTCATGGGGACTGCTTTATTGCCCGTATCAAGTAGCGAGTCCGCGAGATCTTGATGGCAGGTCGGGCAATGGCCGTTAATGACATCCGGCTGATCATTTGACCCGAGCTTGCGAACTTTTCGCAGATCCTTGTACTTCCGGAGATCATCATTGATACTGTCGATCCTCTGATGCAAGGATTCTGCTTCGGTCGTCTCGGTTTCAAATTTGTCGTAGAGTAGGGCTACATTACGCTCTTGGGCCGCGAGTTTCTCCTCAAGCTCGGCAAGTTCGATGCGCGAATCTTAGGCTCGGCGTTGACCGTGGAGGGAACCTCGATGGTTTGCAGCTCGGCAAGTCGGACTCTGAGACTGTTTAGGTTATCCGCAATGGGCACCCATTTCGAGGATTGCATTACGGAGAGGGTCGGCAGCACTTCCGGCGGCCAGGATGCAATGGGTTCAACAGGAACCCCCCGGACACTCCCGACGACCGCGGAAGCGGATTTCTCGGTCTGTGACCGCGTGCTCGACCATTCCCTCCTCAGGCGCTTGATCTCTTCCTGTACGGCCGTACGTTCGAGTGCATTGGCATAGGCATCAAGCCCGAGCAGGAATTCAACCGTTCTGCGGCCTACATCGCGAATCCCTAACCATGTGGGATAACGTGCTGGGAGTCGTCCCCAGCCTAGCTTTTGCTCTACATAGAGCAGTGGGAAAATGGTCTCCAAATACAGCGGGCAGTCAGGCTCGTCATAACGGGGCGCAAGTGGCAAGTCCCAGCCGATAAAATCTCTGAGTCTTCGGTGGAACCCCAGTTCACTGCTTGCGGCACCACCCTCCCGCACGAAATAGTCCCTCGCAGTGCTCAGGGCTTCCTTCTTGGTAAGCGCCCGGCCTTCATAGACCGTCATTAAGTGCCGGTGGCGGTCGCCCGCGATGGCCCGCTGGACAGTAAGGAACTCGTGTTTCCCGTTCTCAATCTCGATCGAGACCATAGAGTCAATGACCTTCGCATTCGTCTTCTTGGCATCGACCAGAAACTCCAAGTACTCCGTCAAGGCATGAGCCAGGGGAATGGCATGCGACGGCCCTTGCATGCCCTCCATTCCGAGGGCGTACATAATCGCCTGAACCACCTGCGACTTACCAGCGTAGTTTTCAGCGCGAATGATGTTTAGGCCGTCTTCGAAATTCTGCCTAGTTCCAAACACGCCTTGGTCGGTGTTGATGTTTATGAACAAATGCCGAATGCGCAGCGTCGTCATATGTTCCTGACCGTGATCATTTCTGTTGCCACAGGCTCGGTGATACTTTTCCCGATACGTTGCAGGAAGTCACGTTCCTCCTGCATCACGGCCTCATCCTTTAGAATTTCCGTGACCCATCGCTTGCCCTTAGCCGTTATCTGAAGCCGGTCGCCGCCGACCCACTCTATAAGCTTTTCGCCAACTGCGAGATTGATGGCCCGTCCGAGCGCAGGTTCAAACCGGAACTGAAAACTGAAGAGCGGTTGCTGATGCTCACGTACTTGCTCGAATTCGGCCCGGTTCTTGGACGAACGAAGCGCCCAGTTCAGAATGTGCAAGCGCCTAAGTGAACTCTTGCCACCATGGGAACTGAGATGGAGGATGAGCAACACCGCGCCTATTTTCCAATCAGGTCGAAGCTCCGCTGCGATGGCCATCGGTCTCCGGGTAAACCGGAATGACTGGCTTTCGCTGACTGTTAGACTTTTCTCTTCGTCCATTACTCAAACTCCAGCGGGCACCGCAAGAGCCAATCCGATACTGCTTCCCGCGCCAAAATATCCGCCGCCCGCGGACTAATACCGGACACGCTCCGCAACTGCGATGTGTATGCAGAGAGGGTGGAATTGAAAAACTGCCCAGGAACTGAGGTGTTTGTGACACACTCCGCTTCAAGCTCGCCTTCACGATCCGTCTTTCGGCGGATAACATCTTCGTACACTTCGGGCAGCTCCAATTCCAGTTTGCCCAAAACCACTTGGCCGTCGATATAATTCTTGACCATCCGCTTCAGAAAGTTCCCACGCATGCTGATAGACTTCCCCTGCGCGATGACGCTCGTCTTGCGCGTGAGATTCTCGACCATCTGTAGGCTCTTGTTATCGTCCAACCACGTTGCCACGTTCGCCACGCTTTCTGGCAGATCCTTCACGTCGAACTGATAGAGGTTCTGTTTCGCGAGCATTTGGGTCTCGATCAAAAATTCCTCGCCCGTAATGACCGCGATACGAAAGTCCTCTGTTACATGCTGCGGTTTGCGTTGCCGTACCTCCTGCTCCTTCTTGCGCGCGTGCATGAGGAGGGCCTTGTTGTTCCAAAACGGTAGCACCAAATTCCAAATGCCGATTCGAATGTCACCCAGGATCTTCAATAGTTCTGACTCTTTCTTCAGCAGTTTCCCGATGTCGGTGGTCATCTTGTTCTTTTGGTGTTCCAGCAGCACGCCGAAATCGGTCCAGTTCTGACATGCGTAGCATTGATAAGCCGTGCCATCCGTCGCATAGCCTTCAAGCCCGCAGTCGCCTTTGATGTCAGCCGGGATGTGCTGGTAGCAGCCGACGGGTTGTGCATACCGCACCTTCAGCACTTTCTGAATGTGCTTTTCCCAATCATTCGGATCCCACGGCTTGGCGTCACCTGGCATATTAGATACCGGCCCTGTCAAAATCGTGCAGGGCACAAACATGTTACCCAGTAAACGAATAACCAGAGAAGCTATCATGTTTTCTAGCATAAATACACTCAATACAAGAGGATAGTCGGTGTACATAGCTCGCTAAGCGATGAGGTCATAAGTCGCATTTTTCCAAATCCCAGTGTTAGCATCCCCCTGCGCCAGGCTGCCAAGGGGCAAACCTCCCTCTGACAATGCGTCTACCTCGGTTATGCCAATGGGTATCGGGTCCGGGGTATGCCCAAGGTGGACGGAAAGCGCGGCGGGAATGCGGGCTGCCACGGACGATTCGATCTGTTGCCGACCTGCCGCAGCAGAACGCATCCAGATTCGCCTTTTGTTCGCTATAACAGGCTATGCACTCGGGGGCATTTTGTCAATGCACGCTGGTTCGCCGGTAGAATCGGAGTCAAGGTGAGAAAGATGGCAGCACATTCTGTCCGCAGGCTCGCGAAATTGTCTGAAGCGGAGGTGATGCGGAGTCTAGCCTGTCCTTCGTGGTTCTCCGAACGTGCACAGTTGCGGTAAAGGATGTTCGAGACATTGAGCACTCCATAGAGGTCACGGCGGAGACTCTCTATGAAGCGATCGCGACCGCTCTCGCGGCCTTGCAGCAGGACAACTGGGTAGGAGAGATCGGCCAAGGATTCACAACGGTGACGGTTGTTGTCCAGCAACCGCCCGTAAAACATGAAGTCACAATGAAAGACTTTCTGTCATGGCTTAATCGTCAAGGACGATCTCCGGCAGAGGTCATCCTGAAGCAAAAGCTGGAGAAAATATTGGGCAAGGTTAATCAGGCAAGGGGTGACCGAAAAAGCTAGGCAGGGAAATCAGCAGCAGCAAAATATTTTCAAGGTCTCAGTGAGTCGGAGCCTGAGCCGCTTTGTGGTAGCGCTTAGGTTGCCCCGCTTGCACAACACCAGACTTCACAGCGGGGGACTGCGTGATGATCACACCTGGCGCGAACGGGTTCTTTCCTTCAAGCAGCGAAGATGCAACGAAACTAACCAGTATCATCCCACTCAGCAATCCCCACACGAGAACAACTGGCTTCCAGGGAACGAGAATGTACATGCCAAAACCTCCGGGGACGAAGAGCGCCTCACCGTTACCAGAATTATACTGCGAAATCCCCAAGGCACTTTTTCGTGAACGGAGTTCAGCGCCGCTCGAATCGAGCAGCGCTACCTCGTACGCCCTCGCCATTGCGAAAGCGTCCCTCCTACTGATTAAGGAACAATTTGAGGAGCAAAGGCATCACAATATATTTTTGTAAAGGGCCCTTGACTGCGGGTTGTGCCGGTGAGAATCTCTCCACAAGTTGCGCTTCGTCGAGTCCAGTTAAGTATGGAGTATTTGCTTGCAGAGCCCAAACCCTGGCCCTGAGTGGGTGATTACGGGCCCAGATGACAAAGCTCGAACGCGCTCTAAGAGTCATGAGCGTCTTTTGGATGCTGCTCGGGTCGCATGGCCCCGCGCCCTTTCGTACGCACGTTTGACGGATGTTGCTGACAATGAATCCCTGGCGACTGAAGTCTGGGAAGAGCTTCTTCGTTCTGTCTTAAGAACGATGCGTCGGCTTGGAAACTTGCATCATGTTACGGACTTGGAAGCATACTTGATCGGTGCTTTTCGCCACCGCTTCCACCGCGAGCTAGTAAGAGAAAGACATTACCGCAGGAACGTGTTGTTGCCTGAGTCAGTTGAAGAACTTGAAAGTCTGGGCCGAATCCAAGACTGGAAACCTGTCGAACGGCTGGAACGCGGCCTGCAAGTCCAGCAGACGCTAAAGCTTTTGGACCCTTGGACGCGACGGGTTTGGAACTACATCAAATATGGTTATTCGATTAAAGAAATTGCGCGACGCCTCGATCTCACTGAATTCCAAGTTGAATTTCGTTATCGCCGGAGCCTCGCGCGATTGCGAAACTACCTTCGTCGCCGCGGCGGGACCGCGGCTTAGTTGAAGTACGTGGTGCCCATGATGGAACCAAGTGGACGATCGGCGAAGCGCATGTCGAAATGGTGAATCTTGATTAGCCTTCAGCACAAGAAACGACAGGACGACGAGGACAAGCAATTCTCGCATCTCCTCAATCGAGAGTTAGCAGAAGGATTCCCAAACCCAGATCGGGCCGGCTGCCCTGACTCGGTGTTTCTACAACGCGTCGCACGCCATCAAGTCCCTATTTCTGAAGTTGACCCGTGGATCGATCATCTCGGCGCGTGTAGCGAATGTTTTGGAGAGTTCAATCGGCTTAAAGCGGCGTCCGGCGCGCGACGGCGGCGAGTCATTTTATATGCAGCGACGGCGTGCATTGTTCTCGCCAGTGCGGGATTTCTCTGGAGGTACTTGGGCAGAGGGCCTGGGATACCGACGCCGGTTGCGGGTGTGGCTGCAACAAACCATGCCGTCATAACAGGTGACCCCAGTGGCCGGCACGATGTAGCTAGCACGGCAGCGAATAGGGAACCCTTCGAGGTGATGTTCAATCTCACACGGTCCGCGACGCGCGGCGAGACGAGCACGAATGACACCCAGATGATCCGAGTACCACCTCGACTTCTGGAGTGTCGCATGACCCTGCCGTTTGGCAGCTCTGATGGACTGTACTATGTCCAGGTTCAACACACTGTTCAAAGCGAGATCCTAAAGACAGGTCAAGGAAATGCGACCATCAAGAACGGCGACGTCCGGCTCGACGCCAAGCTGGACCTGTCGAATATGACGGCGGGAAGATATCTGTTGTCCTATCGCCATGCTGGCGAGTCATGGCACCGCGTACCGATTGTGATCACGAAACTCAATGAATAAAAGACCATCGATCAAATGTTGAAGGAAGGAATTCGCGCTACTGGGTAGATTCCGGTTTGCGGACCAACCGAGAATACTCCATTCTTGGACACAAGCGCGTTTTTCGGTCCTGTTGTAATCAATGAAAGCTCCCTGCTGCGTTCTCAGTCGAGGTCACTCATTTAACGCACTGAAGGGGCACGCCTGGAATAAGATTCTGTAGGACGGCCTGCGAGCCTTCAAGGGCATTCTTTGCAGCATCCCGGTACTTATTCGCTTTTGCCAGGGCATCGTTGAGCTGGTCAAGTTCGGCTTTGATGGCGTCGCGATCAGTCGTTGCCTTCGTCAGGTCTCTTCGTGCGTCTTCCAGATCGTGCTGAGCATGAATCGATTGCCCCTGAAGGGCGCTGCTGTGTTTGTCTAAATCGCTCATCGAATTGACCAACTTCACAAAAACTGGGTTATCCCCCATGGGGCCCGGAACGGGAATTGGCGGTGAACACACAGTAACGCCTAACTTTTTAATGCAGTGTGTTTCAATGTGTCCGGGGAGCCGTATCCTGCTTAACCCTTTTGCCAGCATGTCGGCTTTTTGCTTCTTCAGGTTCGCTAAGCTCGCTTGCACCTGAAGGGTCTGAGCCTGAAGGTCTGCGACCCTTCCAGTTAGGCCGACAACCACGTCGTTTGAATGGTTCACGCGCTGGCCCCCACGGTCGAACAGATGCTGATGGCTCGCCACCAGATCTTTTGCCGAATCAACAGCAGTTTGTGCGGAAGAAAGTGCCAAATCAAACGTCTTTGAGAATACTGCTTGCGAAGCACTGTCATCCTTAATACATACTCCGGGCGCAACGCCTTGCCCACAATTCGTGCTTAGTAGCCCCTGCAAAGCGTCCACCAGGCCCGCCTCAACGGAGTCCACGGAGATTGCGGTTGTGTCCCGCTTGTCCTTGAAGTCTTTAATATATTTGCTCAAGGGGTTTTCCGTGCCGCCGGGCAGGTTGAGATATTCGGTCATGGTTTGCTGGATGCCACCCGGATACCGCTGATAGAGGAGGTTCCACCATTTGTCCACCGCGGTGTCCGCATCGCCAGAGTGATAGTGGGACATTTCGTAGGTCAGAACCATCAGCCAGCTTTGCAGCCACTTATCCTGATTGGAGTGCGAAGGGTCCGATAATCCGCTTTCTCCGCTGTAGAGCAGGGCCGCACTCCAGATTGCTAACTCGCTTCGGGTAGGCTGGTCACCAGCGCCTAACTTCAAATGTGTAATGATGGCAGGCGCCTTGCCTAGCCACGTTGCCAAGGTGAATTTGCCCGGATCGACGTTATTGTAGTTGTAAGGTATAAATCCGGTCGGAGTGATCCCTTTGCGCAGAGACGCGTAACATTCCTTCCCCCGGCTGACCGGATTTGCATTGGCCCCGGCCAACGCCAAAGCTTGATCGTCAGGTTTTCCGTAATTCAGGATTTCACGCGCAACTTGATGAAATCCGCACACCCCAGCCAGCGCGCCGAGGCCGATGTAATCGTCGGGACCCTCTGTATCCGTCTTATTCTCGGGAGCATGGCGGTATAGTCCGGGATGCCCTTCGACCTGCCAATGCGGAAGTCCAGTAGCAATGTCATTCCTGTCGTAGATCACATTTTGTAGTTGCATGATCGTGCAAGCCTCGGCGGTGAAAAGCAGTCCGTTGTAATCCGCCCCGGGATCTCGATCTTGCGGCCTCTTAGTATGGACAATGCAGTAGTAATCCTGGTAGTCCGAAAAGACCGCATCTGAGAAGGGTAGAGCGCCAGGCGCACTCGATACATGGCAGGCAAATGGATGTGCCGAATCCGCCGCCGTACCTTCTTGCGCCGGAATTGGCAACGCTGCGAACAAAGTTCCAGCGCCCAATACCGACGCGAACAGTGTAATTGAGTATGCGCGAAGGCCACTCCTCATAAAATGAAATGCTCTTTCGGAGAAAGAACAAAGGGCATCTCTGAGTAAGGCCGCAGAGAAGAACATGGATGGCTCCTGTAAAAAGAGATAGGTCAAAACGGACAATCGCTACTGTGAAGCGCTCCGGAATCGAGTATTACCAGCGGAAGGTGTTCTACATTAATCTATTCGGTACGCGATCTTATTTCTTGCTGGAAACCCGTTGACAGTTGTCTTAGCGGAGCGCATTCTCGATTCTCTGTCTTTGTCTCGGGCAGATTCAGCGCAAGTATTTCGATCCAGCCCGTAACGTCCGCAGTAACGTGGTCTCTGCGGCATGCCACAAGTGATAAAAAGTCGGCTTGTGGCAAGGTTTTCCTGAGGGATCGGCAGTGCTCCGTGTCGATGCCGGGCTAACCGATAATAATGCGCCCTGGAACGAAAACTGGTTTCACTTCAGAATCGCGAGCATCGGGTTCGGAGGTCACCACACTTATGCATGCCAAAGTTCGCCCGACAGGTAACGGAAATAGGTTCGGGACTATAGGTGCGCCGGAGCGGCGCTGTTGTTAGTGAAGGACATCTAGGGCCGTGTTGAGCTGGGCATCTAGTCCGCGCGCAAGAGCTTCTGGATCAATGTCCACGAGAACATCAGGCTGCACACCTGGTCCCTCCGTGTAGTTTCCATTCGGACTGTACCAACCGACTACCGGCAAATAGAGGGTGTAGCCGTGTCCGATCCTGAATGTCGTGGACCCGAGCACATTACCCATAGTCTTTTCGCCAATCAGAGTAGCGAGTTTTGCATCTTTTGCGAACTGGGCGGCCATCTCTCCAGCGCTGTTCGTGAATTCATTTACCAGTATTACGATGCGGCCATGGAACGGTTGTGGTCCGAGACCCTGCGTAAGTAGCATCAGCGACTTATCCTGCACGGCAAAACGGGCCAGACAAAGCAGAACGCCAGCTTTGGTTTGCGGCATCGGAACGCGGGGCAGCTCGGCGGCGGTGTACCCGCGCTGGAGCCGTTTTCGGGTGACGTCATAGCCGATGGGGATTTGGTCGGCACAGAGATAGCTGACAAGATTCGCGAATCCTAAGCTGCCGCCTAGGCAACCGCGCAGATCGATGATGAGGCGGTCGCAACCCTTGGACTTCAGGTCGTCGACCGCTACTTTCAAGAGCTTCGAAAAACGGATTCCAAAAGATCCAGGGAAGAAAGGAACCTTCAGGAGCCCGACCCGCTGCGTGAGCATTCGGTGGCTGACACTCTTTGGCTCGATCAACGGAGGCCGGCCTTTGCGGGTTTTCCTCTGAGGAACCGTTATCGCAATGCTCCTCTCTTCTTGCTGGCCGGGCAATTTTGTAGTCACGCGATGATCCTGACCGAAACGGAAAGCAGGGAATGCTGGAGGAATGGCTGGCGTGCCGTCCACGCTGACTAGCAGTTGGCCGGGAGCAACACCGGCGCGGGCTGCAGGGCCATCTTCGAACACATCGAGAAACATCCAGTGCGGACTGCCGGAATCGATCACTGAGCGTAGTGTGGCGCCAACGACATGCTGCGGCCTTGTCGAATTCACATCGGTAGCATAAAAATTCGTATGGCTGGATTTCAGCTTCGCGAGAAGAGCGCGGATGCCTTCCTCGAAGGCGCCCTCGTCCGCGGCAGCCAAGGTGGCGGATTGCTGATCGACTTCGCGGCACCATTCCCCGTAATCGACATTTCCGATATTGAAATGGTGCTTGAGGACAAGGGTCTTCACCCGTGAAATGACCGCTAGGCGTTGTGTCTGGTCAGTCAATGCTCTTCCTTTATTACTGCACAATCGGCGGTGGGGCAAGTCCTTCTAGCGTAAAGCCCGCCCAATAATAAGGAACGGCCTTGCGCGGGCCAAACTTCTTGAGCATGCTCCTTTTGGCGAGTCTCAACGCTTCTGGAGCGGACTTCTTGCGACCCAGTTCCGCATAGAAAACCTTCATCAAATAAAGAGTGCTGTCGTCGTCGATCGTCCAAAGAGTCGATACAACGGTACGAGCGCCGGCCAAGAGGAAAGCACGAGCAAGCGTGGAAATCCCCTCCTCACCCTCGACCGGTCCGACAGCCGTATCGCACGCTGACAGCACAACTAGATCAGCATCCAACGGGAGCTGAACGATTTCCGACGGGTACAGGGACCCGTCCTCGCCGTGCTGAGGATCACTGAGGAGGACAAGCGCCGCTCGATCGGGGCTGGTGTTATTTGCAATGGCGTGTACGGCGAGATGAATAATTCGATGATTGACCGACTTCTTGAATGCCGTTTCCGTAGCCTCTTTGCCGAGGAGCAACGTATTCGACGGGTTTGACAGTGCCGCCGCCGCTTCCACCGCCTCGTCCCTAGAACTCGGAAGATCCCCGAGCTTTGTCCCGCTTTGCTGGTAAGGAACACCTCCAACCGCGAGTAGTCCTTGTGCTGATGATTTACGCTTCGCCGCCGTGCGCAACAGAAAGAAACTCGTTGCGGACGGAGCATACACGACTCTTCGGGACTCGACAACATACCGTCCTGACTGCTCAACCAGGGCATCGAACGGGACCAGATGAAGTTGACCATCACGAATGATGATGAGCTGCTTAACCCCTTTTAGTCCGGGGAGTCCGCCTAGCAGGACATCGTACAAATGGCGCGCCTCATCGTCAGCCCGTTCCTTCGCCTTCAGCTTGCCAAGGTATGCGACTACAAGTGAAGAGAGCACTACCTTTGCCGGCAGCTTGGCTATGCGGATAGTGCTGCGAGTCAAGACCAAACAGTATGAAGTAGGGTCATCTACCACATATTCCAGGAGAGCCTCCGAATCCGAAAGACTGTCCTGTAGTTGCCGACTGGTGATGACTTGGTGCTCTCGCGCTTGCAGGATGCTGACCTCAGGGTTGACCGATCTGAACTGCTCGGTGAGGAAAATCTGGTCCCGGAGCTTTTCAATATCTTTGTTTGAATGCGCTTCGGTCAGTTGAAGGCGCAACCGGGCGAGGTTCTTTTCAGTGGCCAGAGACTCCGGCGAGGTCTTGTCTCCGGACATCAGAAGGTCTGTCATCACTCGGCCGCGAGCCTGCTCGACTACACTGAAGGCCTTTGTCGGATCGCTTTCAGCAATCAAACCGAAATGCTTTTCATACAAGTCGCCCACACCTTTAATGAGAGCCGTCTTTCCGAGCGCGCTGTCGGCGTTGCCGATCATTACATCTTGAATCGTAGCGGCGCGGTCGTAGGTCTGATCGGCCTCGGCATACTCCTTCCGGCTCACTTGAATCTGTGCCAAGACATTTAGCAGCTTTGGGGTCAGGGGGATATATCCGAGCGCCTGCGCGGACTCAGCCGCCCGGCGAGCAAGCACTTCGGCTTGCGGCAGATCTCCGGTCAGTCGATACAGATCTGAGAGTTCGCTCTGAAATTCCGGAAGTGCGTGCGTGTCACCGGCGATTTCTGAGTGCCGGACAGCCTCGCGGAGATACGCAATGGCACCCGGCAGGTCTCCTTGGGAGCGGGCTATTTGCGCACCCATTGAATTCAGCTCCGATAATTGATCGTCACTGGCTTGAGCCTCAGGGCGGGCGAATAACTTCTTCAACTCTTCTTGTGCTGCAGTGATTTGGCCAGCTTGAACCATTGCCGATAGTCGTGCCTGATGCGCGATTATCGGATACCCTGCATCTGGATTCGCCTCCGCAATTCCAATAGCCCGAATCGCGTACAGGTTGGCCTGATCGTTCATCCCTTGCAGCACAAGCCCGCTCGCCGTGGCGGACAAATAGAAGATCTGGCCGCCGATATCGCCGGCTTTGGTTGCACCGATCAATGCTTGAGCAACATTGCGTTGAGCACTCGGAAGATCTCCGTCATAAAAATCTGCAAAACCCAGTTGTCCTTGCGCGCGGTATTGCCACTTTGTATTTCCGAGGGATTGTGCCAGGGACGCTACCTCCGTCCAATCGCTACGCATCGACGGCGTATCGCTTTCCCCGTCGAAATCACCTTTAACAATGAGACAGAACATTCGAAGCTCTTTGTCAGATTGCAAGAGCGAATTCGCGGCGAGTTCTTGACCCAGCATGTAGGAGAGTTTTATGAGTGGAGCAGGTTCCGCGCCGGCCCTGATTGCTCCCAACCGTGCGTATAACGCGTTCCTTTTGTCACCCGCCGCTTCGAACATTTGTTGAGCTTTTGTAAAGTACGGGCGTGCAGCGCGCCAGTTGTACAGGTCGGAAAAATAGAGCGCTCGTTGTAGCAGCGTGTCCGCAGTCTCGTCCGCTAGGACCGCGGAACTTGAGGCTGTTACGAGTATCGCCAGAACCAAAATAAAGCGAAGGACTCGACGCCTTGACGCGCGACTAGGCGAAGTTAGGAAAATTGCTTCGTGTTCCTGTTGTGCGCTCCAAGAATGGACACGGTACCCGATCCGTCCCACATTTACGTCTGATCTTATTATTCTTTCCACGACCGCCTCCACATTGCCACGACCATAACAGAATCGCAGCACACCGCCCCAACAGGTAGGTTCCTGGTGCAGAGCGGCGACTGAACCGTTTTTCACCGGGATTTACCCGACACTAACTCAGGAACAGGTTAAGGGGGAAAAGCATCAAAATATTTTTATACGGCGCAATTCCATTTCTGTAGGGTATGCCGAGATTGTTTTGCTGCTTTCCCCCTTGTAGAGGTTCCTTTACTGGATGTAGGCGGTTACCGATCTCCGCCGCACGTGAAGGGGGTTTAGCGGTGTTCCCCAGGGTCGAAGTGCGTCACCTCCACGCAGTTATCGTCTTGGCCGAAGAGCTGAACTTCACTCGGGCCGCGGACAGATTGCACATTACCCAATCTGGATTCAGCAAACAGATAAATGAGATCGAAGCACTGCACAAATTTCACTTATTCGTTCGCACGAACAAGAAGAATGTGGAACTCACCGAAGTGGGCCGCATCTTTGTCGAAGAGGCCCGTCTGGCGCTCTGGCACATAGACCGAGCCGTTCATGCTGCTCGCGAGGGGAGCGATAGCATTTTGACCATCGGGCACTCACCTGACGCCGACCTAGCCTGGATTTCGGCGATTCTCGCAATCCGGCTGCCCATGTACCCTAATCTCCGCATTCAGCTCATTAGCGAGTTCTCCAGCGAGTTGGTCCGGCGCGTTATAGCAGGCGACTTGAATATGGCGTTGGTGATTGCACCGCCGGAAAGCTCGCGGATCACGGCCGTGGCATTCGCTCAGACCCATCTCTATGCCGCTCTCCCGCAGACCCACGCAGCGGCTCAAAAGGAAAATGTTGCTTTCCAAGATTTGGCAAAAGACGAATGGATTCTGTTTGCTCGGCGATCTCATCCCGTCGTTCGTACTGCAATCATCGACGCAGCACAACGTCAGGGCGTCGCTCCGAAACACGCGCACGATATCCTTACCGCCCAAGAAGCAATTCACCTTGTCTCTCAGCATGTTGGAGTGGCAATCGTGACCAAGCCTGCGTCAGTGGGCCTCAGCGATGAAGGTGTTGTTATAAGGCCACTGTCGGACCAATCGTTGTCTTTCGAAACATGCTTGATTATGAGATCCGATGATGATTCGCGACTGGCGAACGAGTTTGGCCGCTCCTTCCTCCACAGATATGCGCCCAAGCGCATACCGCCAAAACAAAGGGAATTGTGGCTATCCGCCTGATTGTTTAATTTGCATCAGCGTATGCTTACGGAGAAGTCAACCCGCGAGAAGCAGTCCACCGCTTCCAGAAACCTGCAAGTGCGGACTATCCGTTAATGCTGGAGCTGTTCTCGCGCCACCCCGATGTGCTGCAGGTTGCCGACGGCAGTCACCTCACGCCGCTACCGATTGAGGAAGATACGTCCAGACTTTCGACGATTTCTCCTAAATAACAACTACTGCGATTTCATCCGTGCAGGAAGACAGGAGGTTGACGGGGTGCCGATGGTGGGTGCTGCTCATCGCCTTCAAAGCGCGGGCATGGCTGGACCTGACAGAACGCCTTGGGCGTGGTGAGCAGATCGACAGCGAGAAGATCAAGAGACGCAAGAGCGATGTACTCAGACTTTACCAGATTCCCGATCCTATCATCGATCCGCGAAGACGAGTCGCCGGAGCAGGTGATTATTTCTTCCGGGCATTCCAGAACCAAATGATCCTAAGCGACTAGGTTGAAGACTGACGGCAGCCAAAGAGAAGAAGTCGAACCCAAGGCATCATCATTTCTGCCTTGGCCTGGCTGTTTTCACCGTAGAAATCTGGGAACGTTCTCCAGCAGACGAGCCGAGTAAAGGTCCGGGGCAGACCACGGACCTTTACTTCCCAACTAAACTACAAACTTACTCGACTCCCGTAAGAGCATAATTCAACCCAACAATGTCGGCCCCGAGGTCTTTGCCGTCGCTGCCCATGTTCTTGTAGGGCGTATTCGGCTGGAGCTCGTAGTTTCCTCCGTTACCGTTATCGTAAGCAACGAAACCGACGTTATTCGGGTTCGTCCCAAACAGATTGCCCGTCGGGAAAGACGACGGAGGATATTGAGCGGGCGCCCCGATCAGAGCGTTATTCGTGAAACTGTACGTAGCAAAACACGTGGCCAAGCTCGTGATCGGGACGCCCGAGATCGCACAACTCGGGGAACCGCGTCCCAACGAGTTCCATATCGGATAGTTGCCCGTTGTGACTAGGTTGTTGGTGAAGACGAATCCGTACATCTCTGGATTTGTGGTCAAGTTTCCCAACACCATAATCCCGGCGTGGGCATCTGGAAAGCCGGTGACGTGATTGATCGTGACCGTATTCACGGGGTTCATCGGCCAACCGTTCATCACTAAGAACAAATAGCCCTCGCCGACATATTTCTTGGTGATGTCATCGAGGACAACGTCGTGAATGCTCCACCGTGCACCCAATTGGGCGGGCGCTCCGTCTTCTCCATTGCCCGACATGGCGGTAGCCAGCACAATACCGCCCGCGGCATGGCTGATTTGTGTATATCGGATCGTCACATCCGTGACTTCACAGAGCGGGCAGATGTCTCCTCCCGCTGGAGTATGCTGGTTCTTAGGAGCCACGAGTACGGCATAGCCTGTCTCGCTGAAACCTCCCCACACGTCTTCGATCAGGTTATTTTCGGCCAGCACGCGTACTGCATTCTTGAGTTCCAAGTCGTTCTTGACGATGAAGGGGTTGCCGCCAACTCCTCCCTGAAACGGCGAGTTCCCTGTCAGCCACTGCCACGGCTTGAAGAAGTGATTGAACTGAATCGTTATGTCAGTCGGAGTCTTCGTCGCCGCGCCTCCGCCGAACAAGATGTCTTGGCTCGCAGATTCTAGAAAGTTGTTCTCGATCTTGTAAGGACCATCCTGATAATTGCCCGTGCCCCCACTTATCGCATGTGCTTCCGTGCATGTACCTGTGAGAGCAGTACAGTGAAAGTCACTGAAGTAGGAGTCCACAACGGCTACATAATTCGTTCCTGAGAGAATAAATCCATTGCGAGTTTCATCCTGCGTTGTTCCATGCAGCCAGCTCCGGTCCAGCACGATGTTATTGGCTGTACCTCCGAGTGCCACAGAAAGCAGCGTGGGGGATCCCTTAATCCCGATGGGACGCGTTATCTCCAACCCCAACAGCCGGTAGTGATTCGCTCCAGTCTGGAAGATTACGGGGCCTATGGGTCCAGATACAACCAACTTGGTCAGCACATTCTGCGGGTTGTTGCAGGGGTACTGAGGACGTCCCGGTAGGGAGGCTATTCCTGCATAGCAAGGTGTCAGACGTTGCCCTTCAGCTGGTAGAGCGGAGTCAGGCGAACTTGTGCGCACAATGATCCAGTGATTGCTGTCACAGTTCAGCGCTGGAAACCTGAAGCTTCCAGTGAAAGTCGATCCAGCCTGAAGTTGGATCGTGTCGCCACACTGAGCACTGTTCAATGCTGCCTGCAGGTCATCGCCAGCATTGACGCTAATGACGGACCCTTTCGCGGGAGTGTCCGCCATTGCGCTGGCAACTGTCACTTTCGGTAGTTGTGCCGGGCCATCGTAACCGCTGGCGGCACCTACGTTGACGCTGAAATTGCGGGTGAAAGTGTTTTTGTTAGCGTCGGCGACCATGACCGTGAAGTTGAACGTGCCCGCGGCTGTCGGTATCCCGACAAAATTCCCGTTTGCATTCATCGAAATTCCTGAGGGAAGAGTGCCTGAGGAAATACTCCAACTGTAAGGTGCCGTTCCTCCTGTCGCATTGAAGACATCGGCGTATATGTTGCCTTGCTGGCCTCGGAAAAGCGTGGCATTGGTGATTTGCAGTTGCACGCCTTGGGCAAATAGACACGCAGATACAATCGGAACCACGAAAACGGAGAACAATAACCGGTAAGTCATTACAAACCTCCTGACACGGGCTTCATAAGAAGCCAATGATCATAGCACAATTGCTTACGCACTATATTCTTTGTGTATCGCATTGCCCACGTTGGTTTTCTGCTTGGCCTTGGGCTGCTTCTCGCGTTTGCCATAAGGAGTATGTGACCGTGCGCTTCCCGCGTGGCTGCGAGCAGGCGAGATTGGTTGCGTGAAAAGCAAATGGAAAGAGTTTAGTGATTACTTCCGCGCATTTTCCAGTGAAGCATTGAACGACACCATGCGTGCGACTGAGCAGCTTGCCAGCACAAGCCTTTTACTGTTGAACAGGAAGCCCGACGAAGAACGGAAAGCAATTCTGGCGAGAGCGCAAGAGATGACAGAGAAGCCATCAGATGTGCTTTGCTCTGAGATTCCATTAGTTGCATCCATCGCTTTGCTGACGGAGGTGCGCACGCTTGAGCGGCTTATCCAACTACAGGCGGATGAACGGCGGCGGGCGAGGGGCGAGGGGCGAGCCGTGATGCCTGAACAGCGGCTTTCCCTAGTTGATGAACTCGCTCGCACTATCCTTGAGGGTGTAAATAGAACTGTGTAAACGGCATGGGAAGTAGAAAATAGGAGAACCCATGACCATCGACACGAAGTTGATCGATCAACTGCTAACCAACTACAAGAAACCCGAAGATATCATCGGGGAGAACGGCCTGCTCAAGGAGTTGACCAAAGCCATCCTCGAGCGAGCTTTGCAAGCTGAGATGACTGATCATGTGGGCTATGAGAAGCACGATCCGGCGGGCCACCACCGGGGCAACACGCGCAACGGGAAAAGCCAAAAGACCTTGCGGGGCGATTTCGGCGAGTTGCAGTTAGAAACCCCGCGCGATCGCCAAGCCAGGTTCGAGCCCAAGATCGTGGGTCGGGCGCGGGTGATGATTGGCAGCATAGCTCCGGTTGGTGAAGCAGAAGCGGTTGAGGCGAAAATATTCCATATAGTCTCCCCCCCCGTGATACAAGCAACTAGCGCTTCATTATCGGTTATTGGGCTTAAAGCACGTCTCATTCAAAGCGCGGGCGTTTTGGCGTCTCCGATCACTTGATCGGACCGAATCTCACTCACAGTCTCATCGGATTTTGTGAATATTGCGAGCAGGCTTGCGAGATCCGGATCAGTAACGGCGCGAGCCGAGAGTCTGCGTTGGACGTCTTCGGGCAAAGGCATGGTTTTATCTCCTGCTCGAAGTTTAGGAGGCTGGGAGTCAGCAGAGCTGTTTCATATCGCTCACAATTCCATATGGAGTCTGGGGCGTTTTTCGCTTTGTGTTGATTTGTCCAACTTTGCGCTTTTTGTTTTTCAACAATATCCCGGCATCCCTACTCCCCTTTACGGAAAATGATTGGGGCGGTGGTGCTATTCGGTTAGCACGCAGGGGCTATGTTCGAGGGTCAATCAGAACTTTACTATGTTCGTGGGGTAGTCCTTCGGAAGGGGGCTGCTCTCTGGGGGCGTCCTGCACTTCACGATGGCGGTGGTCCTTCCGTATACCGATCTTGAAATGGTTGGAGAGAAAAGCGGAAGGTGGCGGATGCTATCCACTACTACACAGGGAGCAAGTGTTAGGCCATCATGACCTCTGCCCTTCGGAATAAAGCGTTCATAGTTGGACTGGCGGGGCCGTCCGGCAGCGGGAAATCCACAGTCGCCAACCGCGTAGCCTCTCGTCTCAACGGGAACGTGCTTTCGATGGAGACCTACTCCATCGAGATGAATCATCTTCCGCTCGAAGAACGAGCAAAGCTGGACTATGATGCGCCGGATGCAATTGACGTGAAGTTGCTGGAGAGCCATATTTACGACTACGCAGAAGGCAAGGCCATCGAGGCTCCCGTTTATGATTTGCTCAGCACTTGCGAGTAAGCGACCGGCGCAAACATGTTCACGCCAAGTCGCTGCTGATCGTGGAGGGCATCTTGGCGTTGCATTTTGCGGAACTGCGGCCACACTTCGACCTAGCCATCTATTTGGACGCTCCCAGCGAGATTTGTTTCCATCGCCGCAAAGTACGGGACATCACCGAGCGTCAACGCTCGATCGACTTCATCCTTTGGCAATACGAGAACACGGTGATGCCCGCAGCGCGGCGGTACTTGCTGCCGAGCAAAAGCTTTGCTGATCTCGTGCTGGAAAGCAACGCGGACCTGCCCACTGTGGAGCAACACCTTTACAATGCTATCGTGGAGAGGTGCGATCTTGAAAAGCGTTCGCCATAGTGACCGTTTGAATGCAATACGGTTGTTCAGCGGGGGAGATCCATATGGCGGTCTTGAAATCGTCGCTAAATTCCAGGTCCGATTGCTACCCTGAGCAAGCCAACCAGCCACTCTAGCAACCGTCTTCGCAAACCGAGATTTGCAGCAGCTCCAAGAGTTCCTCGCGTGCCTTTTCCAGAGCGCGACGTTCGGTTTCGGTTCTGCGTTGAGCAAGACGCAAGGTGATCAATGTCAATTGTTCGATGATCTTTGCGAAGAACGGCGACTTAACCATTCAACGTTTATCGGCCTACCGTCTCGACTCGTCTGTGATGGCCATTACATCATTTTTGTGACGAATCCTAGTACCCTGCGCACCCAGCCATTCGCCAGCCATCACTGATGGTAGAGACCCAATCAGTAAGAGCCGCAGGTTCGAATTTTGCGTTTCCAAATTTCGTTAGCACAGCCATTTCCTTATTGAACCATCGGCCACAGACATCTCTGTAGCCGCCTTCAATGGGCCCATCGTAGCTCGGGGTGATCTGGACGCAACTATCGCAACGGATTTATCGGTTTGGCACCGTGTGAGCTTGGTCGTGTTAATGTTCAGTGAGACTCACGAGACGATTAAAGGCAAGAAGTCGGCCCCGCGCAGTGAGGCTTGGTGCTCAGGTCTCCTCGATGGGCCAACAGCTGCCAGCCGACTCCCTGAGCTTCGCTGCCAACTTCGCACGAATCCGCAAAGGGATTGCTAGTTCATGCCCCAGTGTGAAGATCAGGTACTCGAACACCCAGCCGTCCTTCCTTCTCACCTTGATCTCGCTCCACGGAACAAGCAATGGTGGGTGCATGAGGCGGAACAGGAACGTGCTGGCTAAATACAGCCCTTCCTGACCGTTTCCGATCGTGAGGACGTGGTTGTAGTTTGTCAGCCACCGCATCTGTCCGCTCTGCATACTCCATTTCGTTCCGTTGAACGGCACTCGCGGGCGATAGATCTTTGCCAGTGAAAACCAGCCGCCAATAACGCTGATCGTCGCAGCGACGAGAAACCACAAGCAGAAAAAGTAGATCCGGAAAATTGCAGCGATCACGGCGGGGTGTGGTCAATCCAGTGCTGGAAATTCATGCTTGTCGGTTCAATGTAAAACTGACAGTGGTTTCAAGCAATATCCTTCTCTTGCTGTTCGGCCTTCAACGAAATAGGCGCATTGATAACTTCGCTAGACTCGGAAACGACTGCTTGTCGATCTCCATTGTTGGGCGAATGCGGCTGCGTCCGCCAGTTCAATTCATCTAGCCGTCTTCGTATTAAGTCGCCCCCCGTCTGGCGAGCACGGCAACGATTACAGTTCGGACGGTGGATTCCCAGAAATGACAACAAAGAGCATCTCAGATTCACAATTCACTCACGGAGTTCGGGGGATTCGCCTCCGTGGGTGTTGCGTCTCAACGGGCGGGAACTGCTCTTCGCAGAGGCGGGAGGTATTATGCCATAAGTCGAAGGATGTCGCTTCGTTTAAATTTCGATGATCTGGAATCGCCAAGTACCTCAGCAGAGAGCCCGTATGTTTTCTTGGTTAGAATCCCGCTAAGACACGGATCGCGGTTAGAATGCGATTCATGGCTAAGAAGACAGGAATACCCACGCCATACCCTCCCTCGATGGTGGTCCCGTAGAAATTGCCATCGGTGCCCAGCACGAGGCCGCCAACCGGGTTCACGCCATCCGCGCAGTGGTAGTGTCCTAATGGCGTGTTGCTGATACAAGTAAAGTTGTTTTACTTCGTGGCTAGAGGTTGGACAGCGTTAGGACACTACCCGCGCAGTTCTCTTGTTGACAGAAGCTGTACAGCGTTGTCAGCGTTCCGGAAGGGGTTACTTTAAAAACCGTACCGAAGTCGAATGTTCCGCCAGTGTTCGTCGTTCCATATAAGTTGCCGTCGGTGCCCTCAACCATGGTCATGTTCATCGGGTTAGCGCCGTTGGCCCCATTAAAATTCACCAAAGTTGTAAGGCTCAGCTGCGGCTCCGCGATAGCCACTCTGACGGTCATTAGGATCACGGCAATCATCAGCGGAGCGTTTGCGCGATTTGATCTTCGAACCATCTGAATTCCCCTGTTCGCTAAGCGGGCGATTATACGGTCCCTCTGAGTAGAGTCGTATGCTCCACAAAGGTTACACCGGACTCGAACACAGACCATGCCTGCCGAAAAGGTGTTCTGCTCAAACCATGATCATCAAGATGAGATATTTCGCAATGACAAGATGCGCAAATTGGTGTCAGGTTAATTTGTTTTCGCGTTCCCGAAGGGCAGTTCCCGCCCGTTGAGACACAGCACTCTCTGAGGCGACGTCACAATCACGGCGAATGTTGATCATGGGGATGGTGTCTCTGTTCTGGGGCGGCGGTCCACGGCACGCTGCGTACGGCAAGACCGGAATACAAAGCGGACGGCATACTAACGGCCTGGTCCGTCGCAGGCGCCGTAATCGTCGTCGGGGGCGCGGTCCGCAGAGGTGGCGGAACGCGCGCGCGGCGTGGAGAAAGTCCCGGGGCTATAGGCGAGAAGTATTTCGATCGGAACGTGCGGCATGTTCGCTGCCGTCGCCCAGCTCCGTAGAAGAACGGTTAGGATCGAACCTAATGGCTGAAGACAACGCTACAACTTTGGGTAACTCAGCCATTGACGTTTTTAAGGGGCTCGGGAAAAGAGTCATTTTCCAAGTCAAAAATGTGACCCCGGCGAAATCGGCTGCCGTAAGCTCCGCCCCGTTGAACTGTGAGGAGTGATATAGGGTATGTAACAGTGGGGGATATTCTGTGGTAGTCGATGTCGAATTCGGGTCAGGGTTGTCCACCCGTGGCTTGTGCTCGGACGATCGTCTCCGCGGATTTATCTCGCAGTTTGGCGCCCACATCCTCAACCGCCAAGGGCTTGCTATAGTAATATCCTTGAATTTCGTCGCATTGATGCGCCCGCAGGAATGACATTTGATCCTGGGTTTCTACGCCTTCCGCAATTACTTTGAGATTCAGGCTTTTTGCCATGCTGATAATTGCGATTGCGATCGCAGCGTCGTCGGGATTTACCGCCACGTCACGAACAAATGAACCATCGATTTTGAGTTTGTTGACCCGAAATTGTCGCAGGTAGCTAAAGCTGGAATAACCGGTCCCAAAGTCGTCGATGGCCAGCTTTAAGCCCAAGTCCCGCAATTTTTGAACCGCCGAAAGCGTCACGTTCGTATTGGTCAAGAGGCTTTCCGTAAGCTCCAGTTCCAGGTATTGTGGGTCGAGGCCCGTTTCCTGAAGCACTTTCCCGACAAGCTCGCAGAAGTGTTCCTGGCGAAACTGCATTGCTGAAACATTCACGGCCACTGGCACGGCGAAAAGTCCTTCTTGTTGCCATCGTCGCGCTTGTGCGCATGCCGTCCTGAGCACCCATTCACCAATAGGAATGATCAATCCGCTGTTCTCAGCAATCCGGATGAATTTGTCGGGGGGCACTAGGCCAAGCTCCGGATGTTGCCAGCGCAGGAGCGCCTCCAATCCAGTGATTTGTCCACTGGCGATATCCATCTGTGGCTGATACATCAAGAACAGTTCTTTTTGGGCAAGTGCCGCTCTCAGGCTATTCTCTAGCGTCAGTCGCTCTACCGCTTCGGTATTCATGTCTTCGCTAAAAAACTGAAAATTATTTCGTCCATTCTCCTTGGCGCAGTACATGCTGGCGTCGGCATTCTTGATCAGGGTTTCCCCATCCGAACCGTGATCCGGGAAGATGCTGATGCCGAGGCTGCAACTAACGTTCAGGTCGTGCCCTTCGATGACGAATTTCGCATTCATTGCGTCCATCAGCCGTTCTCCGACAACGGCGGCATCGGAAGCGTCTTTTACAGCGGTCGCTACCACCAGGAATTCGTCTCCCCCAAGCCGAGCTACCGTGTCCTGGTCCCGGGCAAATTTCTTAAGCCGTTCCGCAACCTCCTGCAGAAGAATGTCACCTACCGGGTGACCGAGCGAGTCATTGATTATCTTGAAGCGGTCGAGATCGATGAAAAGCAGGGCAACTTTGTCTCTCCGGCGTCGAGCGCTGGCGAGTGCCTTGGAAAGTCGATCCTGGAGAAGGGTCCGATTGGCGAGACCTGTAAGAGCATCGTAATAGGCCAGGTACTGGATCCGGGATTCGGCGGCCTTACGGGTGGTGATGTCCTCGTTCGTTCCCTCATATCCGATCAGCACTCCATCGCGGCAGAGTACCCGTGCGCTCGAGGAAATCCACACCTTGCTGTGGTCTTTGCGGTATACCTCGCATTCAAAATTCTTGACCTTCCCTTGCTCCCTCAGCAGTCGCTTGAACTCCTCTCGATTGTGGGGATCTGCATAAACTTGCAGGCCGATATCAGTTATACTCGCTACCATTTCCTGGGGTGAATCGTACCCTAGCATTCGGGCCATCGCAGGATTTACATCGTTGTACCTCCCGCCTGGCGTGCTCTGAAAGATGCCGATGAGAGCGTCTTCAAAGATAGCCCGGTACTTTTCCTCGGCTCTGCGCAGCGCATCTTCCGCTCGTTTGTTATCCGTGATGTCTCGAAAGTACCAGATCCTGCCCCGGTATTGGCCGTTGGAGTCGACCAGCGGTGCAGAGTATCGGTCCAAGATCCTCCCGTTCTTGAATCTGACCTCATCCCTGACTTTTTCATCCCGATGGCCACAGAGATATTTGACCCGCTCGAGGAAGCCGCAGGAATCCTCGACCTGCATCGCCATGTGCTTGCGCACGGCGAGATCGTTTCCGGCCTGCAGCATTTTCTCCGGTATGTCAAAACCAAGTTTGAATTGTTGGTTTGCCAGGACGATGTGATCGGACTCGTCGACGACCAGGATTGCGTCGATGGTCGTTTCGGATTGCGCTTCGAGCAGCGCAGTTTTAAACAAAAGAGCTTCCTCGTTCCGCTTCCGGTCGCTGATATCACGTGAAAAAGCGAAGCTGTATTCCTGCCCGCCGAACTCCACGTATGTGGCAGTGATTTCCACCGGGAAGAGTCTTCCCGCTTTAGTCTCGTGCTGGCCTTCGAGGGTTATCGATCTCCTCTGGGTGAGGTCTTTCCAGAAAGCCTTCCAGATAAATTTTGGAGCTATATCTGTGACCGAGAGGGAGAGAAGTTCTTCGCGAGAACGTCCGACAGCATGGCAGGCCGCTTCATTACAGTAGACGATACGGCCCTGGGAGTCCGCCCAATGGATCGCTTCCGAGGCATGCTCCAACGAGAATTGCGTCAGTTGCAGCTCTTTTTCCACTCGCTTGCGCTGGGTAATGTCTTGTTTGACGGCGATGAAATATTGACCTACCCGACTGCCGGCCTCACGCATAATCGGCGTGATCGTCATCTCTTCGCTGTAGGTTGTTCCGTCTTTTCTGCGGTTGACGAGTTCGCCTTGCCAGACCTTGCCCGACAAAATTGTTGCCCAGAGATTCCCATAGAATTCTTCGGATTGTTCTCCGGATTTCAAGAGACGAGGATTGTTCCCGACTATTTCCTCTTTACTGTAACCAGTCATAGTCGCGAAGGCTTGATTCACCCATACGACCGTGCCGCGGACGTCTGTGATCACAATAGCATTAGCGGTGGCCTCCAGCGCCGCCGCTTGCCGGTTTAACTGTTCCTCCGCAGACTTGCGCTCATCGATGTCCATGGTGATCCCGGACATCCGCGTCACGTTCCCAGCATCGTCATAGAAGGCCCGGCCGTTGGACCTTCGCCAATGCACGCTCTTGTCGGACCAGACCACGCGGAATTCGCAGGCGTACTCTCGCTTCTCCTCCAGTGCTCTATCGATCTCGGCCTGCATCCTCTCCCAGTCGCCAGGATGTACGGCGTTCATCAGGGCCTGATAGTTTGCTGTACTGCATGGAGCCACGCCCAGCAGAACCTTGCAGGTGTCCGACCATACGTGCTCGTCCTTGACAACATCCAGATCCCAGAAGCCGATCTTCGCCGCCTCCATTGCGATCCGCATACGTTCTTCGCCTCGACGCAGTTCGAACTCGGCGTGTTCCCGCGCAAGGGCCTCCAAGCGCAATCCCTCCTGAGCTTGCTGGCGCTCGATCATCTCAGCCGCCAGGTGCTTGTTCGCCGCAGTGAGCTCGCGCGTGCGCTGGATTACTCGCTCCGACAATGATCGGTATCGTTTTTCGCTTTCTGTCAGAACCTCTTGCGCCCGCTTTTGGGCGGTAATATCGCGTGCGATACCCGATATGCCTACCACTCTTCCGGTGTGGTCTTTGATCGCAGCAAGGGACAAACTCACCTCGATAATCGTGCCGTCCTTCTTGCGGCGTTGTGTGTCAACCGGCTCGATTACTTCACCAACGCCAATCTTCTGCACAAGAGAGCCAAACTCTGCCCGCTTTTCTGGCGGGATACAAAAGGAGATGTGGCGGCCCATCGCTTCGGCGGAAGAATAGCCATAGGTGTGTTCCGCTCCGCCATTCCAGCTGGTTACATTGCCGTCTAAGTCAATACTGCTGATCGCATCGTCCGAACTTTCAACCACAGCCGCCAGTCGCATCCGTTCCCGTTGCGCGGCCCTGTCCCCTCGACGAACGAGGAAGCTGATGCAGAATCCAATACAGCCTGCGAAGACTACGGTGATGATGTTCGACTGAACGATGGACATTCTTGGGAAACATCTGTACAGCGTAAGTTCATAGAATGCCGTCGCGCACAACGCCGCGAGTCCGACCCGCCATGCCCGCTGGATTGGAGACTGGAACATAGATAAGTGAAACTCTTCTTGGTCTCTGGATTCTTAGTCCTGGGGGGCCATCGTTAGTCTTGAATGCTCTCTTGCAAGAGGTGGCACAGAACAGGGATTCCCCAGTATTGATGTTGCAAGCGGAGTGCCGACCCAGGTTTATAGAAAGACGAACAAGCCGGCTACAAGATTGTCCGGTTCGCGGAAAGTGTCCAGAATTTGCACACAGTATAAAACCACCGCGCTCTGCTACCGCAAGATTTCTACAAGATTTGTATTACGGGGATAAAGAGCCCGTTTTCAGCAACATACGTTTTTTCTTCCGGTGGACAATTTGCCCCTCGATTTTGACCGCCTTTTCGATCCCCATCCCCGAAATCAAACAACTTAGGCAATTCGACCTCATGGTGACTGTTCCCCCCAAGGCTTTGGAGCAGAATTAAGAGAAACACGCCGCTGAAAAAGTTAGCGCTGGTATTCATGGAGTCGGTTCCACACTGCTCGCAGAGGAGCGTGTCCTGCCGCTTTTCCAGGGGGCGTGTTGTTACTCATGGAATGACACCGTGTCAGTCACCGAGCCAGCCTCTTTTACGCCGGTAGTCGTCACCTGGGGCACCGAATACGTCACAAACGGAACTTTCCTGGTGGGTCTCAGCGTTAACAACGGGCCGTGTACCGCATTCGGGCCAAGGACGATCGCTCTCTTTGGATGAAGTGAGAAGAGCTTGTACACAGGCCATGTGCCCCATGCTTTCGCGATGATCGCAGAAGGATGGGGCATATGCGCCGCACGACCCAGGCTTTACAGTGCAGAGTTACTTTGAGGGAAGCGATGCCGATAACACCTTCACCTGCCAGTCCTTCGACTACAACGGCGCTGGCGGCATCGTTAACGGCAGCGTTTATCAACTTCACCGGTCCAAGCCAATCCCTCGCCACCACTGTTACGGTGGCCTCCGCTTCGAGTGTTCAGCTGATTTGCAAGGATATTCCCGAGGGCGGCGGAGTCGCCAACATTAACTGGAACCCGTAACCACGATTGGCAAATACTTTTCTGCGTCAGCATAAAGCGGTACCACGCGGCCAAGGGCCTCTCGCTATCGAGGCCCTCGGGGCCACGATAGCGATCTCACAGAGACCTGCACTAGCGTGCCTCCATGAATCCGCTTCGTTTGGGGGGCCCTGCAGCTCGCCGCTAGTACTCTGCAGTGTGATAGAAAATCGGTCCCGCGCCCGTGTTTTCGGCGTGCACCTCCACGATCTCCGCTCCGGCCACTGCGACCCGCGGCGCTTCACCACTGTCATATCCGAGCGGCTTTTTTGCGAATTTGACCGTCCCGCTCGACTGCAATCCAGCCGTGTAATACCACAGCCCGCCGACCCCGCTGACCACCTGATGCACTTCAATGACGGTCGGGCCGGAGGCGGATACGGAGGGAGCAAGGCCACTGCTGTCGTACTGGAACCCTTTTGTGGCCCACACCACCGAACCATTGGCCCGAACCTCGGCGGCGTGGTACTGCAGAGGCCCTTCGCCGGCGCCTGTCTGATGCACTTCGATGACCGTCGATCCTGCAACCGCCACCGATGGTGCTGCACCGGTGTCATATTGAAATGCACTCGCATCCCACTCGACATCGCCTGACAATAGTTCGCCGGTGTGATACCACAGCGGACCGACTCCGGTGCCGCCCTGGTGCACTTCGATAACCGTCAGTCCCTGGGCGGCCACCGAAGGTGCTAAGCCATTGTCATACTGACCCGCGGAGCCCCAGCTGATCCCATCATCGGCGGCCGCAATCTGGGCGCATACATTCCAGAGCGCACCGAATCCGCTGCCGCCTTGATGCACCTCAATGACCGTATTGCCACTAATGGCGACCGACGGAGCATATCCGTTGGCATACTGCACGGGCACGGTCCAGATGATTGTTCCTGCCTGTATCTGGCCGGTGCTATACCAGAGCGTACCCGCACTCCCCTCGTGCACTTCTACAGCGAACCAACCGGAAATTGCCACCGACGAGGCTGTACCGTTGTCAAACGAAACTGAGGACGCGCTCCAGACGACCGGAGATATCCCCTGTGCCCAAGCGGCAGGCAACCGGAAAGCGATGGCAAGCGCCGCGAAAATCATGCTCATTCGAAGTGTCTTGTGGATTTTGCAAACTCGCTTCATTCTGATTCTCCTTAATACGGTTCTTGGAAGCCGCCCACCAGCCTTTGCCGGCCGCCACCCGATTAGTGGTTTCCCACCTTTTACGGTCGAAGGAACGTGAAGACCTGATTGGAACTATTGACTCCAAAAACGCCGGCTCCCGAGCCGACGGTAATGTTCTTGAGAACGCCTGAAACCAAAACAAACGATTCGCTGCTGGAGTCAAAGCGGAGGATATGGTTGGAGGTGTCGATGAGCCACACGCCATCCCCGCCCGCCGCGACCTGATCGGTGGTCCCAGCTACTTGGTTGAACAGTCCGTTGCTGGGATCGTAACGAAAGACCTCATTGAGGCCGTTGACGCCCCACACGTCATTCACTCCCACGGAGATCTGTTCAAGGGTGCCTGAAACTGACTGGAACGACAGCTTGCCAAAGTTGAAGTGGAAGATGTCCCCCGAGCTGTTGAGACCCCATACGTCACCTCCGCCGGTTGCGACGTGCGTAAGGGAGCCACTGATCGGATCGAAGATGCTGGTGCAGTAGTTGTACCTGAAAATGGAATCGCTGGAGTTGACGCCCCAGACTTCATAGGGGTGGCAGTCGTCCTGGTTGCCTACACCGACCGCAATTTGCGCGAGCGTGCCCGGTACCTGATCGAAAGTTTTGCTGGAGTAGTTGAACCTGTAAACACTGAAGCTCGCGTTGACTCCCCACACCTCGTCAAGCTGAGACAGGGTACCGCCGCTTACGGCAAGCTGGGAAAGCTCCCCTTTTATTTTGCCGAAGGATTGCGCCTTGGCATTGTATCGCCAGATTGCGGCGTGGCTATCGAGGCCAAAGACCTCGTTTCGGCCAGCAGAGACGCCGACGAGGGTGCCTTTGACTTGTTGAAAATGCTGGGCTGATGCGGGGGCGACAAATAAGACACCGCCGATCAAAAACAGCAGAATGCTCCAAGAAACGTTCTTTCGCAACATAGGAATCTCCTAATTTTTTCTCATTCGCGGGATAGCGATGGATGTAAACAGCTTGTGGCTCCTGGCTGCTTCTTTGCCCCGGAATCGGCGGTATCTGTGAAACAACCGTGGTAAAATTCCGTCCGGTTTATGGCCTGCGTCGTTTTGCCATCCCTCAGCGCCAGACACTACCTCGCATGCCCCTCACGTGTCCTAAAATCGGCTCTCAAAAGTTATTAAAACCTCTCAAAATCGTGCTATGCCCAGTGTGAGCAATGACTTGTATGAGTTCGGAGACTTCAGTCTCGACGCACAAAACCGGGCGCTGAGGCGAAACGGGGCGACCGTGCCGCTCACCCCGAAGGCTTTCGACCTCCTGCGCATGCTGGTACTGAACGCGGGAAAGATTGTGACCAAAGACGAACTGATGAACGCAGTTTGGCCGGACAGCCTGGTCGAAGAGTCCAACCTGACGCAGACGGTGTTTATGGTGCGGAAGGCGTTGGACGAGACGGCCGACCGGCGGTACATCCAAACCGTGCAAGGCCAGGGATACCGGTTTCTGGTTCCAGTCAAGCAAGCAATGTTGGAGAGACCGCGGGGAGCACCGCCGCGGACAGAAGGGCCTCTGCCCCCTTCGAGCGGCACAGGCGTGCAAGAAGTTCCGGTGCCGCCGCCCCCGAAGGTAAAGAGCTGGAGCCGGCTCGTCATCGCCTCAGCAGCCGTCGCGCTGGTCCTGATTGTGGTCGCGGCCCTTCGGCCCTGGCATTCGCGGGTCAGCCCTGCGGAGCCGGGCAAAATCATGCTGGCCGTCTTGCCCTTCGAGAATTTCACCGGAGATCCGGGGCAGGAATATTTCAGCGATGGTCTCACCGAAGAGATGATCAGCCAGCTCGGGAACATCGATCCGGCTCACTTGGGCGTAATCGCCCGAACTTCGGTAATGCACTACAAGCACGCCCCGGAACCAATTGCGCAGATCGGGAAGGATTTGGGCGTGCAGTATGTGATCGAGGGCAGCGTGCGGCGGGATTCGGAACGGGTGCGGATTACAGCACAGCTCATCCAGGTGAAGGACCAGAGCCATTTGTGGGCACGTGCATACGACCGCGATTTGGGCCACGTGCTCGAACTGCAAGGGGAGATCGCCCGCGAAGTCGCCAACGAAATCGAATTTAGCCTGAGCGGGCGGAGGCCGATCGAGCCAGCGCGGCCCGCTGCCGTGCGGGGAGCAAACTCCTATGAAACGTACGACCTGTACCTGAAAGGCCGCTATTTCTGGAACAAGAGGACGGGGGAAGGATTTCAGCAGGCGGCCGAGTACTTTCAGCAGGCGATCGAAAAGGATCCGAATTTCGCCCGCGCCTACGCCGGGCTGGCGGACACTTTCGCGCTGATGAGCACATGGTACATCGGCCCGCAAAACGAGCTGATGCCGAAGGCGCGAGCTGCGGCATTGCAAGCTTTGGCGCTCGACGAGAGTCTTGCCGAGGCGCACGCTTCGCTCGCCCTGATCAAAGAAAACTATGATTACGACTGGCAGGGGTCTGAGCAGGAATTCCGGAGGGCGATTCAGCTCGATCCGCAATATGCGACCGCGCACCAGTGGTACGCGGAGTTTCTTTCATGGCAGGGCCGATTCGATGAGGCATTTGCTGCGGGCAAACTGGCGCGGCAACTGGACCCGCTGTCGTCGATAATTGCCACTGATTACGCTTCGATTTTGTATTACTCGCGCCGGTATGACAATGCACTGAAGGAATACCGCTCGGTGCTCGAACTGGATTCGAATCATGATCGTGCCCGAGACTTGATGATTCCCGTTTATTTGCAAATGGGCAGATATGACCAAGCAGTCGAGGGTCTCAATGACTGGGCGGCGCGCGATGAAGGGCCATGGATCTGGGCATGGAAGGCGGTCGCTTATAGCCGCTCGGGACATGCAGAAAAGGCCGACTGGGCATTAGCTAAACTTGAGCAGATTTCCGGTTCGCGGGCGGATCGCATCGCTATGTTGTTGATCGCTTATTCGGGCACAGGACAGAACGACCGTGTGATTGAACTGCTTCAGAAAGCTTATTCGGAGCACTCGAATGCCGTCGTGCAAATCAAAGTAGACCCGATGTATGACCCAATTCGCAGTGACCCCCGATTCGAGAGTTTCATACGCCGCCTTGGATTTGAAAAATAGGAACCGCTCGTCCTTCGTTAAGCCCGTCGCCGCGAAGGACCTTCAGCGCCGCAGCCGATTCTCCGTAACCAAATCTCCCCATCGATCCTTTTCATTGTGATCCCCGTTTGATCTTCATTTTTTGCTGTTGGATGCGCCCGATGGCTCGGGTCCTGGACAGCAACGCCTTGCCCATCAGCATCTCCTTTGATATGACAGAATCCATGCAGCAATAATTAACGAATCGTAACCATTTTCATGCTAGCAGGATTACGTCCCATAAAAGAGGTTATGAGACGTAATGTATTTGGTGCCAACGCCGAGAGCCGGTGGTGCGGGAGCGCACTGACAAACTCCGATTTTTCCGCTAGATTAAATTCCAATCTCATAAAGACAGGTGCACTTTATGGTGACGATCCTCTACATTGATGACGAACCCCTTGTCCTAGAACTTTATCGAATTCTGCTGGAGCGTGAAGGATACAAGGTATTGACCGCACCGGATGGCTTGACTGGAATTGCTCTAACCCGCAACCACGTCGTTGACCTTGTGGTATTGGACTTCCGAATGCCCGGCATGAACGGCAATCAGGTCGCTGAAGTACTGAGGCAAGAACACCCCATCCTTCCCATCGTGATCTGGAGCGGATGCCCTGAAGAGATATTCGGGAGCAGCGCTGATGCGTTGTTGAACAAGGGGGATGGACCCGAAGCTCTGATCTCGACAATCAAGACAATTATGAAAGGTTCTGCGATGCGGGAGGATAATCCATCGGAGCGCATGAGCCAGAAAGCACGTGCGCCAGCGACTAAGAGTTTCGGTGCGGGTTGAAATGGCGGATCGGAAATTGTGATACTAGGGCAGTTCCCATGACTGGCGAAACCAAGAAATGCTGGACGGAATTCGTTGCCTACGCTGCCGAGGAACGAGATCCCGAGAAACTGATCGAACTGGTGCGCAAAATTAACCTTTGGCTTGACGATCAATGCTCCCGCCCGTTGGCACAAAAAAGCAAAGAGCAGTGTCAATTCCCGATCAAACCTTCGTCTCCCTAGGACGATTTAACCATGGCGAAAATGTACATTATAAAGACCGCCGATGATCGTTATCATGTCGAGGTCAAAGACCCCTTCGTCCATCAAGAGGTCAGCGGTTCACAATTCTTAGTCCTCGCGGGCGAAAGAACTAGTCCGATGCCCGCGGTAGAAATCCTTCGGTTGTTGGATGTCCAGCTCGTCGGCTATACCGTCAGGGTTGATTACTACTAAATAGAACCGAGATTGCGATCATTTGCTAATATCAAGGGCACCGCTCCGCCAGAATACGGTTGTGTCAGCAGGGCTGAGGTCTCAAGCGCAGCCAGCACTCAGAACTTGGTGAATGGTGTTCAGCAATGCAGAGCGGGTAAATGGCTTTTCTAGAAGGGTAAATCCGGGCTTCAGCATCTCCTGTTGTGAGATCAGCTCTCCCGTATATCCCGACATGTATATCACTTTCAAGGTTGGATGACTTTGATTCAATTGCGCGGCCAGTTCGGGGCCGCTTAGTCCACGCATGACCACATCGGTCAACAGCAAGTCAATCGAGTTCGGATGCGTGTGCACTTGCTCCAGCGCTGACTTGCCATCCGGGGCTTCGATCACTGTGTGGTCGTGTTCTTCCAAGATCTCACGGGTCAATCGACGCATGTCTTCGTTATCCTCTACGAGGAGAATCAAACTGCCCGGTCGCTTTGGAGCAACGGTCTCCACGCGAGAGGTGGTTGCCAGACCGAGTTTATGCTCTGCGCTCGGGAAGTAGATTTTGAACGTCGTACCATGCCCCGGTTCGCTGTACACCCGGATGTGTCCGTGGCTTTGCTGGACGATACCATAGGCAGTCGCAAGCCCCAGCCCCGTTCCTTTGCCAATCTCTTTGGTCGTGAAATAAGGTTCGAAGATGCGAGCCGCGGTAGCCTGATCCATGCCCGCCCCATCGTCACTGACGGCCAAGACGATGTATCTTCCAGCCTTCATGGAGCGTTGCGTACTGGCGAATGGTTCTTCCATTTGCACGACGCTGGTTTCCAGTAGGAACTTTCCGCCTCGGGGCATGGCATCCCTCAGCGATCACCCAAAACCGGCCACTGATTATCACCTGAAAACCGGCCAACGAGAATAACGTCCGAGACATTGAATCCCGCGGAGGCTTGTAGGCTCCGTGGGCATGGCCAATGTCTTGAACGAAGAGAAGAAACAACAAGTCTTAGCGCTGGGACGGCTGGGCTGGTCGCTACGGCGCATCCAGCAAGCGACCCATGTCCGTCGGGAAACCGCAGGCGCGTACCTAAAAGCAGCGGGGATTGCGGTGCGTCCGCCTAGTGGCTGGGGGCGGTGCAAAGCAAAACCGGCCAACGAAGTGATCACCGACTTTGGCGCGGCAAAACCGGCCATTTCGGCGATTGCCGATCCCCTCGACCCCAACGTCGACCCCAACGTCGACCCCAACCCCGAAAACCTTCCTACGAAGGGAAAAGCAACAGCCACTGCAAAACCGGCCAACGAGAACGAGGTGATCACCGACTCTGCCGTGGTCACCGGCCCCAGTGCCTGCGAACCGTACCGCGAGGCCATCGACTTGGGGCTCAGCCGCGGCCGCAATGCGCGGGCGATCTGGCAGGACTTGGTTTCCGAGTACGGCTTCGCCAGCAGCTATCAAAGTGTGCAGCGCTTCGTGCGCAAGCGGCGCGGAACGCAAACCCCCGAAGCCCGCGTGGTCATCGTTACGGCGCCGGGCCAGGAGGCGCAAGTCGATTACGGCACCGGTCCGATGGTGCGCGATCCCGAGAGCCGCAAGTATCGGCGCACCCGGCTGTTCGTGATGACGCTGGGCTGCAGCCGCAAGTCGGTTCGTCTGCTGACCTTCCGCTCCAGTTCGCGCATCTGGGCCGAGTTGCACGAACGAGCCTTTCGCCGGCTGGGCGGCGCTACTCGCATCGTCGTACTCGACAATCTTCGCGAGGGCGTGCTCGTTCCCGACATTTACGATCCCGCTCTCAATCCTCTTTATCGCGACGTGCTGGCGCACTACGGCGCAGTGGCCATGCCCTGCCGGATTCAAGATCCCGACCGCAAAGGCAAGGTCGAATCCGGCGTCGGTCATGCGCAGAAGACGCCGCTGAAAGGTTTGCACTTCGAGACTCTGGAAGAAGCCCAAGCCTACCTTGATCGCTGGGAACAACGCTGGGCCGACACGCGCATCCATGGCACCACCAAGCGGCAGGTTGCCGCCATGTTTGCCGAAGAGAAACCCACGTTGTTGCCGCTGCCGCTCGAACCGTTCCGCTATTACCAGTACGGCGAACGCATCGTGCATCTGGATGGTTGCGTCGAAGTCGAAGCCGCGTACTACGGCGCGCCGCCGGGCTGGATCGGTCGCGTGCTGCGCGTGCAATGGGATGAACTGTATGTTCGTCTGCTCGATCCCAAAACCGGGCAACTGTTGCGCGAACATGTGCGCCAGAAACGCGGCTGGTATCGCATTAAAGAAGAGGACCGCCCGAAGCGAACACCGCTGCGCACCTCGCAACTGCTGTGGCGAGCCGGTCGCGCTGGATCGCACATCGGCGCGCTCTGCGACGCCATCCATCGCCAGCAAGGCGAGGTCGGAGTGCGTCGCATTCTGGGCGTTCTCTCCCTGGCCAAGAAGTACGGCACCGCAGCAGTCGATGAAGCCTGCGCCGCTGCGCTCGACATGGGAGTGCAGGAATACCGCTTCGTCCGTCGCTATCTGGAGCGCTGCCCGCAAGCGCCACTCAGCTTGCAGCAAGTCGATCCGCTGATCCGCGAGCTGGTGCAGTACCGCGATTTTATTAACTACAGAACCAAGGAGATAGAGGAATGAACCTCATCGAACTCGATCGTGCGCTCAAACAACTACGCCTGGGTGGAATGGCCGCCGTGCTGGAGACCCGTCTGCGTCAGGCCCAAGCCGAACCGCTCGCCCCCATCGACCTGCTCTCCTGCCTGGTCTCCGACGAACTCGCCTTGCGGAGCGAGCGCCTGTTGGAACGACGGAAAAAACAAGCGCAGTTCCGCGACTCGCAGAAGACCCTCGACAACTTCGACTTCGCTTTCAACAAGAAGATGAATCGCAGCCTGGTCTTCGATCTGTCCACTGGCGCGTTCATAGCGCGCCACGAAGACGCCCTGTTTCTCGGCCCACCCGGCACCGGCAAGAGTCACCTGGCGCAAGCCATCGGCCAAGCCGCCATCCAACAGGGTTACCGCGTGCTCTATCGCGAGACTCACGCCTTGCTCGATGATCTCGCCGAAGCCACGCTCGACGGCACGCGTAAAGAGCACATGGAGTTCTTGGTCACCGTGCCCCTGCTCATCCTCGACGATCTCGGAATGCGCAAGCTGCCCCTCACCGCTGCCGAAGAACTGCTGGAGATCATCATGCGCCGCTACGAGCGGGCCAGCACCATGCTGACCTCGAACCGCCCCGTGGAAGACTGGGGCAAACTGCTGGGCGACGCGGCCGCCGTCAGCGCCATGCTCGACCGTTTGCTACACCACGGCCACGTGCTCAAGTGCGGCCCGCGAAGCTGGCGCACCAAAACCGACTTGCCACCACAGGAGGCGGCAGGGTAGAACATTCTTAGTCTTGGACGGCCAATCCCGTTGGCCGGTTTTCAAGTGATAACTGTTGGCCGCTTTTGAAGTGATCACTGAGGCATCACGGGCGTTGAATGCCATATTCACAAGAATCTGGTCGATCTGCCCCGGATCGGCCTCGATGAAAGCGAAATCCGCCTTTGGGTGGATCGCGATTTCAACCTCGTCCCCCAATAATGGGCGTAGGAGTTTGCTGATGTCCTTCAGACGGTCGTTCAAATCGAGCACACACGGTTCGGTAACCTGCTGCCGACTAAAGGCGAGCAGTTGGCGCGTGAGTTGGCTGCCGCGCTCGACCGCCTTACGAATATTCCCCAGCCATTCTGAATGTTTTGCCTTCGAATCGCCGTGGTCACGAAGCAACTCGGCGCAGGCACTCACGATGGCCAAGAGATTGTTGAAGTCGTGAGCCACTCCGCCCGCCAATCGTCCAACCGCCTCCAGCCTCTGTCGAGTCGAGTCCTCGGCTTGTCGGCGATGGGAATAAACTTCTGCTTCCATTCGTTCTGCGCGCGCACGGAGTTCCTCGGCTCGTTCGCGCTCCTGGCTTCCCGACTGCTTGAGAAGGACAAACTCCGTGACATCCTCGACGCGGTGGATGATGTAAGAAAGTTGTCCCTGATTATCGAACACAGGTGAATTGATGGGACTCCAATGTCTTTCTTCGAAGCCGCCGCCTTTCGCCTCCGGGCGCTGGATGTCATATTTCTGGATTGGCATAGCGTCGGGTGCGCGGTTTCGCAACACTCGATTCAATGAGTCCCTGAGATTCCGAATGCCATTCGCGCTTGGGTCGTCGGGGTTATCAGGGAACACTTCAAACAGATGACGACCGAGGATGGTCTCGCGACTAGTCATGGTGGCGTGGAGATAGGCGTCACTGACTGCGACGATGATTAGGTCGGGAGTGAGAACTAGATACAGACCGGGAGCAGCCTCGAAGAGGCTGCGAAAATCAGGGTTGGCAAGCAGTCGGGTGGAGGCTGCCATGTAATGTTCCTCTTTAGCTAAGAAAGCGTCAGAGGCGGATCGAACTGCCCCCAGCACCGAGAAAACGTTCGTTAAATCATACTCCTTACCCTGAGGCATTCAAGCGCTCCCGCAGAGGACTTTTGTTGAGCGAGTGGCGCGCACCCTGTAGGGGATTCGCCCGACAGACAATTTGCCGCACCGTCCGCTAGAGTGTGTTAGCTCATGCTATATGGCGCGGAGCCCTTGACGGTCTGAAATTCCCTCCCCCGACTCGGCTCTGCGCCACGTCCCCCGGTTGAGTCCCTAGTTCTGGAGCGCGACCACCATGGTGACTCTTCAAGCTCGTTGCAAATCGCGGCATTATGTCGCGGCCATAATGCCCCTGATCGGTACGGCTGATCGATCCGAGTATCAAGTGACGGTTTTTCTGCGAGGGCACGAGGTCTTCCAGCAAACCAAGAGAAGTTTTGGCGAGGCAATGGAGACTGCCCACACCTACTTGGACCGGCAAACCGAGCAGGACTTTGACAGCTAGATTGTCCCTGAGGGGTTACCCGTCACCGCTGGTTCAAGTCAGGGTATGAAAGGGAAGTAGTTCATGCTGGTGTCAACCCGTGTCCGTCTACTCGTACGTGCCAGTTCGGTACGGTGGAGTACAGACTTCTGTCGCCACGGACTCTTATCATTTCTATATTGTGAAAACTGATAAACCCAAAACAATCAGCGATGTAATCGACGAGTTGGAACAGCTTCGGGAAGACCTGTTTCGCCTCCAAGAAACGTTGGAGAAGATTGAAGCGGTTGAGCCCGATTCGTCGCGAACTGAAGCTCCCTGAAAATTGTAAGATCGCAATCTCACTCATTGGTAGGAGGGAAGGCAGAGCGATGGTGGTGACATAACAGAAGTGGGAGGGGTAAGCCTTGTTCGGAAAGCGGACAGCGCATGTGAAGATGACCTGCCCCCGTTTTTCGCGCACATGATCATACGACGTTTTCCAGCTGGGCGGCTGAGGACGACGCAGCCCGTAAAGCGGAGTCGGCCTCAGCCGCCCCTACCCGTGCGGCAAATTCCCTAGGGGTTTGGTATCCCAGGCTGCTGTGCGGACGTTCCTCGTTGTACTCCTTCCTCCAGGCGGCGATCTTCCTTCGCGCATCGAACAAGTTCTGAAACCAACTCACGGTCAAACACTCCTCCCGCAGCCGTCCGTGAAAACTCTCCACCCGTGCGTTCTGCGTCGGTTTTCCCGGCTGAATGTGAACTAACTCAATCTGCCGTTCCACGCACCACGCCAGAAAGTGCCGACTGGTCAGCTCCGGCCCATAGCACCTCGGGAAGCGCTTGATGTTTTCGAGTTGTTGGGGTGTGGTTGGCTTGGCTGAAATGTTCAGCACACTCACCGTATAGGAGACTTCTGGGCTGACCATGGCCGGTTGGCTTAGCTTCCGGTCGCTACGCTCCCTTTCACACAAGGAGATGAACCGACCATGACCATCGTGCAGAGTACACCGGAAGCAGTTGTGTGGGTCGCTATCGATGTGGCCAAGGATCGTCATGAAGTTTTGATTGAAGCCCCTGGCTGGCGCAGCCGCAAGCGGGTGCGTGTACAGAACGGGGCGGAAGACTTTCGCTCTTTCGCAGAGTTCCTTCACGGCCTCAGATTCCCGGTTCGCATTGGATTTGAGCCCACCAGCAACTACCACCGGGCTCTGGCCTACTTCCTTCACTCCGAGGGATTCGAACTGCAGCTGATCTCTTCGTTGGCCTTGGCTCGCACGCGCGAAGCCATGCATAACTCCTGGGACAAGAACGATCCCAAAGACGCCCAGGTCATTCTTCATCTTTTGAAGAGCGGCCTGACCCAGCACTACCACGATCCCATCGTTCACAACCTGAACGATCTCCAGGAGCTGTCAAAGACCCACCACCAGGTCTCTCTGGAAAAGACGCGAACGCAACACCGACTGCTGACGCACTACCTCCCACTCTATTTTCCGGAGATCGCACGCTATCATTGTTCGGCGCGCTCGGAATGGCTGTGGGCCTTGCTCGCTACGCGTACTCAAGCGTAATGTGACGGCATGAACCGACAATGCGATGAGTCGCATTGCATCGGATATACCGCCTGAGCGTCGTGGGTGAAGGCTCCCCTACGAGGAGGGAGCCGAGCCCAAGGCTTCGCGATTGCCGGATGGCTGGGAATCGCGATTTGCCCTGGACTTACCCTTTTCTGCAGCAGTTGCAGGGTTTGCCTCGTAGTACATCCCTGCCTTCCCACAGAATGAGCGGGATTATGACCAGAGCCGCAGTCGGGTCTGCCCACTTTACGTGCCAGATCTCGTTGACCGCCAGTCCCGCCAAGGCGATGAGCGAGAGGCAAGCACACAGCCCCGACTGCGTGGCGTACGCCCTCAACGCAGCACTGCCAGTAGCTCCTGACAGCCGCCGTTTCTCTTTCGCAAGCCACGGCATGACGGCGGCGGCTGCGATCAAGATCGCTAGCCCTAGAATTGTGGGCTTACCCGTGTTGGTCGCGGGCGGATCGACTGGAAATCGCGCTGTCGCGGTCTTTGGACATACCGCTCCAAATTGACGCCCATGTCTTTTTATTAGATATTGAGACGGAATGAACGTTGAACGAGTTATTGAAGACATCGAGCAGCTACAGGAAATGTTCGAAGCGCCGGACATTAGACCGCTCAGCGCAAGCGACATCTCTGCTGCAAATCGAAGGCACGACGAGATGCTCGCTCACAGCCCGTGGTTTAAGTTATGGCAGCATTATGGCGTCTGCTGCCGATCTGAATCTCCGGTAATCCAACTACCTGAATAGAGAACTAAACCCTCCGCACAAGATGGCAAAGAGGAAAGCGGCAAACGTTGCGCCAAAACTGACAGAGGGCGAGCAAGACCTTCTCTCTCGAATGGAAGGCGGCTATCAGCTTGAGACAGGCTCTCTAGGCAATAATCCGGTTCTGTGCAGGCTGAAAGATGTCGAAGTGATCCGTCCGTTATCCGCGAATGCCAGTACCGTGAAGGCATTGCAAGGGCATGGGCTGATTCGTGCTAAAGGTCACGATCCACTCACCATCCGGTGGCTTTTGACAAACAAGTGAAAGACAGTGACCCTACCTGCTTCCGATCCCCTTTCCACTGCCATCCGCCAAGCACAGGCTCGCAGGGCGGTACCAAGCGGGGCTGCGGAAGCATAGCTTCAAACGAAGGTTTCAGCTTCTTTCTGACTCGTTGGTTTCCAACTTCCGGCGCACTGCGCTGGTGACATTCTGGACAGTCTGGATGTCCTTGAGCGAGAGTCCCTCCGAAAGGCTGTTGATCCAAGGGGCTTGCAAGCGCATGGCAGCATCAAACGTCTGCTTTCCCTTGTCGGTCAGAACCACAAACTGTGCTCGCCGATGATGCGGGTTTGCCTCCAGCGCGACCAGACCCTGCTTGCGCAGGTCGTTGATAATTCGCTGCACGTTTTGGCGGTTGGCACCCATGTCGCGGGCGAGCCAAGCGACAGGCTGCGGGCGTTCGGAGGCAGCCACGACGCCGAGAATCTGCCAGCGGGCACTTGTTAGCCCTAGGCGCGAGACCAGCCGATCCCCCGCCGTGAGCAGCAAGCTGTTCAGCCGGAACAGGTCGAGTACGAGAGAGGTCAGGGCATCCCCTGTCGCCGTTCGCTTGCCCTTGTATTCGATTCGCATGTGTCATCATATTATTGTCTTGACACCATCATGTCAAGGTGGTACTTTCTCGCCATTCGTTAGGTGTCATAGAACCTAATAGACACGATGCAACCAAATGAGAGGGGCTTCTATGCCGCAGCTACGCCCATTAGACCCGAATTTCCCGATTGAGCGTCAAATCATGCTCGACGCAAGCCCTGTCGTCTTGGTGAACCTTTTCACGCTCGACAAGGCAGACGAGCAGGCATTCCTGAAGGCTTGGCAACAGGATGCGCTGTTCATGAAGCAGCAGTCGGGATTCATTTCGGCCCAACTTCACCGCGCGATCGGCGAGAGTCCGACGTACCTGAACTACGCCGTCTGGGAAACGACCGCTCAGTTTCGGGCGGCATTCACGAATCCCGAATTCCGGGCGAGGCTGTCGGTTTATCCGCCTTCGGTTGTCGGCACACCCCATCTTTGGCAGAAGGTTGCGGTTCCGGGCATCTGCGTAGTTCAGTAAATAGCAGAGCAAGATCACGCACAGCAAACATTCAACTTGCACTAGGAGGCTTTGATCGTCATTCTCTCTCATTGGAGCAAACGATAGACCGGCTGCGGTATTTGCCGTAGACGAGCCGTTCTCTTCGTGAGTCACGGCACATCGAGATGTGACATTTCTCACTGAAATTTCGCAGTCGTTTGGGTTAAGAATCAAGTCACACTGACGGTTCTCGGGGGAGGGCTGTTCATTCGATTGCGCCTCACAACTCCGAGTGGAGTCTGAGGCGCTTTTTTTGCGTTATTGTGCCCAACATGGCGAGCCTTCGGAGGCGAGAGAAGGCAGGCTTCTTCTCGGAGGTTGCAGATGCTAAATTTCAAAAGCGCCACCGATGCGGAACTAGAAATTGAGATTCAAGTTTTGATCCTCGAACTCATCGCCCAAGGCAGTCTGAGCATCGAAGGAATAATACAGATGCTCTTACAACTACCTGAATTTCAAGAGCTGTGTCGACGAGAGGATAAGGTCTGCCACGCGCCGCTTCTCGCCCCAAATTGACTGCGATCTAACCCGCTTGTTCTCAGCTCTCCGCCGCTGTGTGTCTATGCGGGCACACGCCTGTGATTGTGTGTCAACAATGGGTACGAGAAAACCGCGATACGCCACGCTGCGATCAAAGCACTTGCGAGTACCGAAAATCGTGTTGACAATCGAACCTCATGCGCATGGCGGCCAACTCTTTCAACCGCATGCGCAGAACGGCGTTCCGCTCCTTCCGCGCACGATAGCGATGCGTCGATCGTCCCAACCCCATCAGCCGGCAGAGGTCTCAGACTCAATAGATTTGTCTCTCATACATGACACTTGGTGAACCTATCTTTTCAGGTTTGGAACGGAAATCGGGATGGACGGAGCTTTGCAGTGATTCGAGGACCGGAAATCGGTACGAAGCAATCGGTTATCCACCGAGATCCTGAAACCAACTGTGCTCGAACAGCGGAAACCACAGAGAACCTCACTCGCACGGGGTCAATGCCTGACGGATCAATCGACCCTCTGCTGCAATTCATTGACGGGGCAGGGACAGCTGCTCTGGGTTCGTGTTGCCTGTAGCACAGGTTTCGGACAGCGGTTTAGCTTGGTGTCCATGGTGTCCATTAACCTCGGAATTCGGTTCTACGGGGTTGAAACAGGCGACAGAGGCGAATCGATTGAACCTGAGGAAAGCCAATTAACACGCGGGTTTCCGATAAAGGTAAGAAAGCAAGTTGGGGACGTAGTTCAGTTGGTTAGAACGCTGCCCTGTCACGGTGTGGATTTGTTTACTTGCATTTAGAAGCCTTGTAGGCGAATATGGTGGCGGTTCAGACGAGAAACCGCCAAATGCCGAAGATCTCCCGCGTCAAACTCCTCAAGAAAATCAAGATTTCCACCTCGGCTGGCGCAAACTGGACCCTCGTTCCGGCGCTTTTCGACAGCAAAGGTCGGGTTCGGCGCGATCACGTGACGGTCGCGGGTCGAGACGAAGTCCATGCCGAAGGTAGCTACTACCTCGAATGGTGGGAAGGCGGCAGTCGGTATCGCGAAGCCGCTGGGCCAAATGGTTTCGCCGCCGCCGACAAAGTACGGGCTAAGCAGGCCGAACTGGACGCGGCACGCAATGGGATTATTCCTGCACCGCCTGCCGTCGAAGTGGCCCAGGAGCGCACGACCCTAAAGCATGCCCTCGATACGTACAAGGACTATGTTCGCTATCACCGCTCATTGCGAACTTTCCGGACCTACCGTCCGATCCTCGAGTCCTTTAGCGCATTCTGTACCAAGACGTACGTCGATGATGTGGAGCGCCAAGATCTGCCCGACTTCGCCACCGACTGCCTGAAACAAGGGCAGAAGGGTAAAAGCGTCTACAACAAGCTTGTCGTGATCTCGCAAGTGATGAAGCAGCACGGTAAGGCGAAACTGCTCAATGCTGCCGACTGGCCTAGTTTCGTCGAGACCGTGCGGCCGATTTATGAAGACTTCGACCTGGCGAAGCTCTTCAGAGCCTGCACGAAGCCTGAGGAAATCCGGTTTAAGTTCTATCTGATGTCAGGCTTTCGCGACGCGGAAGGGCGCTTCGTCACCTGGCGGGATGTCGACTTCAAGCACATGGCTGTACGCGTTACCGCCAAACCGCATTGGGGATTTCATCCCAAGAACTGGGAGGAACGGGAGGTCCCAGTGCCGCAGAAACTCATCACGCTTCTCAAGGCCTTCCGTCCCGCGAACGCGACCCCCGACGATCCTATCTTCCCAAGCGCCACAGGCCGGCCCGACGGCGCCATGCTAGAAAAGCTTAAGGCAGTCGCGTTTCGCGGAGAGCTGAACTGCGGTCATTGCGCTGTAAGCCACAAGCTAGAAAACGGGACCGTAAAGATCAATCGCTGTGCCGAAGGAGCGTACTGTGGCCGCTGGTTCCTTCACAAATTCCGCCACACCTACGCCACGAGACATCTGCAAGATGGAATCGACATTCGCACGCTCCAGCAGTGGATGGGGCACCGCGACATTGCATCAACTATGGTGTACCTCAAGGGAGTTCGGAATCAGGATATCCAGGCGAGGATTAACAAGGGCAGTCTTGCTGCGCTGGCGTAGGTCGAGGGATTACGCTCGTCACATATCTTGAGCGGAATGCGGGCGCTACACTTCAAGAGGCGGGGTCTTCTGGACGGGACCGGCTGTCCTGAAGTGTTCGGAGTAATGCCCTTAAAGAAGGCTAGACACACCAAGGACTTCTCGGCGGGTCGAACCGTCGCCGCCACCCACATTGTCCACGCGTATGACCTGGGGAGGAGGGGGCGACGGCAAGACAAATCCCGAGGGTACTGTCGGAGCTCCCGAGGCGGGGCGAGTCTGATTTCGTCTGTGCTCTACCATCGCTGGAAGGGAAGGTATGCCTAAAAACTTCATGTGTTTGCCCTTCTTCTTCCCAACAAGTCGGATGTCGGAGGCCTCCAGGTAAGATTCCACGGACTCTTTGATAAAGACATCAAGTCGCAGATAGATCTCCATCACCCTCATAGAGCGATAACACTTTCCCCAGCCATTGATCAGGTTTGTGAGCTTTTGAAGCGTCCTGAAAAGGCTGTCGCCAGTTCCTGGTGTGAGGACCTCTTGCACCTTGGCCTTGAATCTCTCCACAGCTTTCTTTGCGGGGAACACCTCTTTCCCTTCGAACATCACTCCCAGAAACATCAAGCCGTGTTTCGAGAAGTAGCCAATCTTACTCTTCGAGTGCGGCTCGTCTAGAGCGTGGATCTTTAGCCCCAAGGTTTCGAGGATTACCTTTGCAGAATCATGCGCCTGGCACGCGCGCTCTTCGGACTCACACATCACAACGAAATCGTCGGCATAGCGTACAAGGTTGAATCCACGCTCAAGCATCCTACGGTCAAATTCATGTAGGTAGAAGTTTGCCAGCATCGGGGACAAAACGCCGCCCTGTGGAATTCCAGAGTCGGCGCCTACGAACAACTTCTGAAATTCTGGTGTGAAGCTATCTAGATCCTGCAACTCAAGATCGAAACACTGTCTCAATAAACGAAGAAGGCTCTTGTGTCGAACTTTTCTCGAAAACATCACCCACAGTGTTTCGCGGTCAACTGCCCCAAAAAAGTTGATGATATCTGCCTCGAAATAGTGCTTGTTACCTTGTTCTACAAGCTCGTGAATGCGCGAAATTGCATTCTTGACGCCGCGGCTCTTGATAAATGCGAAACTACAAGGGAGATCGAAACTTCGGAAAGTAGGCTCAATAAATAGGGCGATGGATTTCATCACCACCCGATCGCGGACACTGGCAATCTGGAGCGGTCGGAGCTTGGACGAGGCTGTCTTAGAGATCGCGTGGGCCCTTAGCTTCTGAAATGTGTATCGGCCAGATCTTAACTCACTGCTTATGTCAGACAGATTTTGATCTAAAGAAGCCTTGAACGCCTTGATGGTGACGTTGTCAGAGCCCTTCGAGAGCATGTTACGTTTGGATATTTCCCGCCAGGCCTTGTGGAGGTGTCGCTTATCCGAGATTGCGAGAAGTGCCGACCCGGAATTCATAAGAAAAGTATTGCCGCCTGCGGAGAAACCGCGGATGCAGGCGGCATATCTCTACGGCGTTGCTTGAGCAGGACGACAAACGTCGTGACGCTGTGCGCATTCGCCATCGCTTCGTGTGGAAGCGACGCCTCCACCAAGCCTCCATCCAACGGCGACCCGGATATCCGGGCTCGTTGCAAACGGAGTGGTGAGGCCTATGCAGACCAGTAGGGCCCAAAGCCCGGCCACGAAGCGCGGCCGGAAGACCCCATCATCAATTCTAGTCCGATTGGTTTTTTGTCAAGCTCTTTCGAGCCCCGCCCGCCCCTCGCCACCAGGTTCGTCTTGCTTGCCATCGATCTCCTTTCACCCTCGACAGCACCTTTAGGCGCTGCAGTTCCGGACTGTCTCTTACGACCGGCCCAGTCTGCACAACGTGGATATCGCTTCATCACTGACGACGGCGTTGCTTGAGCAGGACGACAAACGTCGTGACGCTGTGCGCATTCGCCATCGCTTCGTGTGGAAGCGACGCCTCCACCAAGCCTCCATCCAACGGCGACCCGGATATCCGGGCTCGTTGCAAACGGAGTGGTGAGCACCAATGCGTAAAGTATACGCTCTACTCAAATTCAGAGAGATCTGTGGATTTCGACTGCGCTGGTGGAAATCCCGTGTAACGTTAACACGGTTCAGAAACAGTATGGGTTAAGATGGCCGCTGTTAAGCCCGCATGATCGAGTTACCTTGCTGCCCCTCGGCTCTAATGGAATGCGACGGCATCTTCATTTCCAGCCAGTCAGCTACCTGGTGCGGGTCGAAGCGGATGGAGGTTCGCACGCGGAAGAAGGGGATGTGGTCGTCTTCTACTTCCTTGTACAGAGTCCGGACGGCAACGCAGAGCAACCCGGCCAGTTCCTCGACCGTGAGAGCCTTCTTCTTGGAGCGCAACTGCTCAATGAGAGTCATTTGGACGAATGTCTCCAAGAGTCCGGGAAACGAAGGGCCGGAAAAGCTGCAATGGCAAACCTAGCGCCCTTGTTGTTTACTAATTTGAGTCCTCCTTCCGGTCCTGTCCAATGATTTTTCGGAGGCACGTTATTCCTGGGGCGCATAAAAGCTCATCAAGTGCCAAGAAAATAGGAAGCGCCGCCGCGTCCGTTTTGTTAGCCAAACAACTGACTCTGCGCTGGAACTTCCAATTCCACTGGTTTAGCGCAGTCGGCGTCGTCATTCTGGACCTGGTTGACCCGAGTGCTCACCGGGTACCGACGCATCGGACCCTTGTACGGCGAGAGCAGCCGCAATGCGCTTTCCGTATTTTGTGTCGTGGGATTGAGCCAGAGATCGTAGTCGTCGGGTCTCAGGATTGCAGGCATTCGATCGTGGATGTCGGCCAAGAGAGCATTTGGGGTGGTCGTCAGAATCGTACAGCTCTCAACCACTTCTCCTCGCGGATCAGTCCATCTGTCCCATAGCCCAGCGAATGCGAACACATCCCCATTGCCTACCTCGAAGCAGTAGGGTTGCTTGCTCTTGCCGTTCCTCACGCCGAGTAGGGGGCCAACGTTGCTGTTGGTCCCCCCTCTAAGAACCGTGCGTGAGAGTTTCCAGCTCACACGGCTCAAGTTTCCGGGAACGCTCAGATCATGAACGCGCACGATGTGGAGCGACGGCGTAGCGTCTGGACAGATACGGAGTCCAACTCGGGTCGTAAGGATTCAGGCCGGACCGAACCTTCACATGCCTTACGATTCGCACGGAAGCTGCATGAAACAAGCGAACACGAAGAGGCGAGCCCTGCGCGTCCACAGTGTCACCGAAGAACCACCAGTCACGTGTTCCCACACGGTCGAAATACTTCTGCTTTATCCAACCAGCTCCTTTTCGGCGGTGACGGGCGTGCGCCCATCCCCAGAGCATCCTGAATATCGCAGCATCGAGTCGTGCGAAAACGCGCTTGGAGACGACATAGCGGTGGTAGTTGGCCCATCCCCTTACAATCGGATTTAATCGGTTAATAAGAAGATGAGCGGTACTACCCAAGTACTCTCGGATGATCTGCTTCACTTTGGCGAGAACAGACACAACACTCTTCCGAGCTGGCTTGATAAACAACTTGCCGTGCGGATAGCGCCGAATGTTCTGCCCAAGGAAGTCGAAGCCTTTTTCTATGTGCGTGATCAAGGTCTTTTCCGAAGAGAGGACCAAACCACGTTCGGTCAGGAAGGATTCGACCAGCGGCTTCACCGTCATTCTCAGCAACTCCTCGGAGTGTCCAGTGATGATGAAGTCGTCCGCATAACGGATCAAATGTACTTGCGCTGCGCGTCCGCGCTCGGAGCCTTTTCCGCGTACCGGGAAAACTTCCCGGAGCCGGCGTTCGAGGCCGTCGAGAGTGATGTTTGACAGCGCAGGCGATATGATTCCGCCCTGCGGTGTGCCAGAGATCGTATCGTAGAATACTTGTTTTTCTAGGTAGCCCGACTTTAGCCACTTGTGGAGGATCGCTTTGTTCAGGGGAACATTGTCGAGCAGCCACTGATGACTGATGTTGTCGAAGCAGCCTTTGATGTCGCCTTCGAGCACCCAGCTTGGGTTTTTGTGGCAGAGCGAAGTGAAACATTGTTCAATCGCGTCCGCACAACTTCTCCCCTGCCGGAAGCCGTAGGAATTCTGATCCGCAGTGGTTTCCGCGACCGGATCGAGCGCCAGCAGATACAAGGCTTGCATGGCTCGATCCCGCATCGTTGGGATTCCTAACGGTCGGAGCTTCCCATTGGCCTTCGGGATGTAGATCCGCCGCAGAGGCATGGGGCGGTAACCCCGTGCCGTCAGCGAAATCACACCTTGAAGCTTCTTATGTTGTGTGTCCCAGAGTTCGCCATCCACTCCAGGCGTTTTTCTACCGTCGTTCACTGTTACCCGGCGCACGGCAAGTAACTTGCCGCTGGCCGAGTGCGTAAGAAGATGTTGCAAGGCTTTCACCTTGTTCCATTTCTTTTGCTGCACCGCCTTCACGATACGGGCTTGGAGTCGGCGAACATTGTCCTCGATGGTTCGCCAGTCAGCAGCGTCCCATGCTGAACTCGTGTTTAGGATTGCACCAGCTTGCGCCGTCATCTGCCGATCCTATTGGGCCGATTTGTCAAGTTCTCTCGTGATCGGAAACCAAGAGGAAGTCTGCCCGCTTTCGCGTCGGATAATGTCGCAATCCGTATTCCGACCATTACAGTCGGACGTTCGCTTTCTCCTCTATCCTCTACCCGCATCACCGTTGCATGGCCTTGCGGCCTGGCTACCCCGAAGGGAGCAATGCGGGCTTACCACGTTCCACATGCGTGACAGAATGGGTTAGGTCCCTCCTACTATACCGACGGCCTTTTCGCCCACGACGGGTGAGAATGGAGCACCCGTTCCAGCCGCAGCCTCGGAGCCTAACAGCATCTTTGACCCCTTCATTCTTGACGATACTTACAGAGGTTCGCATCTGCTGACCCTACCACTCACCCTAGCCCCGATCCGCCTCGATGCTGGCAGAAATATCGTCCCCTCGCGGTTTCGATACCCGTCTTGGGACGGTGGGATACATTGTCCGAGGGCTTCTAGACGAGTCGTTACCGAATCGCCATACCTCGTAGGGTACTGCCAATGGGATGGCAGGTCCGGTCGAGTGGTGCTCGCCGGACAATCACACATGCAGCTTCGTGTCGCGACCACTCGTAGAATCCGTCCGCAGGAATCAGGCACCGTTGCGACTTGAACGGTTCCCGGAACGAAGGCATGGTCGTGACGCTTTCGGATCGCGCATTGATCGTTCTGAAGCCGATGGTATGATCCTTCGCCCAAGCGGGAATAAGTCCCCACCGCATGGTTGAGAAGCTCCGCCGCCCAGTGGAAGGCTCCTGGTGGATCGCCAGCACTGGCTGCGACGGGGCAATGTTATAGCGCGGAGCGTCATCATACTCGCCGTAGGCGTCGAAGCGTTCGCGCAATTCCTTCCTTCGGGATAGCCGGTATCGCCCACACATCGAAGCATTATGGCAGATCGTCTTCAATGTCGAAATCAACTCAGAGATGGGGGAAGAGCGCCGGAGATCTGGTGCGCATTCAGGCGGGCAGTTTCAGCTCCATTTGAGTCGGTCCGAGTCGCTGTGGGACATATTTACGGAGGTAGGAGCGCACGAACTCGTTCACAAACCGAGACTCCTCATGTGCTCGCAAGACCAGGCACGTCTCGAAGCACAAAGCGGTATCGGCGAGCGGCTTCACGATCACACCCTTCTTGGCGCGAGTATCCAGCATTGTCGGTTTCGTCAGGATCGCAACGCCCACGCGTTGTGCTACCAGATAGAAAGCCTCCTGTGCTGTGAGGACCCCGTGAACATCCTTGGGCACAATTTCCTCGCCCTCTGCCGCCTCAAGGATCGCATCGCGCAGAAGAGGATGAACCTGCTTCGAGAAAAGAATCCATGCGTCCTGCGCTAAATCCTCAAGTACCAAGGATTCCTTGTGGGCGGCTGGATGGCCCTCTGGGAGAAGAGCGCAGAGTTGCGCACGAGAAAGCAACACAGATGTGATCTGAGAATCCTCGGGCGGTGCTGCCACCAGCGCCAGGTCGAGTTCGCCCGCCAGAACGCTCCGGACCAAGTCGATTGGAAACTGACTACGCCATCGAATTCGGATTCTGGGGTACAGCGGCAAGCGGATAGTCAGAAGGCCCGAAATCCAGTCCTGTTCGACACATGGCGAAACTCCAATCGTCAAAACATTGACTGCCCCCTCATGGGCCGCATGAGCGAGATGCCCGGCCCGCTCTATAAGCAGCAGGGCGGAGCGAGCCTCCTTGACAAAGACGCGACCCGCTTCGGTGAGTTCGACAGCTCGTCTCTTGTCGCGAGTGAAGAGGTGAAATCTGTAGTGTTCTTCGAGGTCCGTAATCTGCCGACTCAATGCAGATTGGCTTATATTCAGTCTGAGAGCAGCTCGCGTGAAATTCAGTTCCTCAGCGAGGATATCGACCGCGAGAAGGTGGCGGACTTCAACGTTGGGGAACACTGCTCCAAGCCCCGTTTAAGAGTGTGGTGATACCTAGAGTTTCGTCCTGCCATACGAGTGAAACGACGAGTGGTTAGGAGATTGGAACCCGGCCGGTCCTGTAAAGTTTCGTGAGCAACTAACAAATATTTGAATACCTTGCATCCAAAACCCGCTACAGGGTGGGGTTTTCGCGCACTGCCACCAGCACGGGAGAGGGCGACAAGCCAGTTCGCAAGGGGTAAATGGCGGAGCGCAAACTCGCACTCCTCCAGAAACCTAAGAAAGCCATAAAGGCCTTGCAATATGGGGGCAAGCTGCCCGTTCTGCACAAACCCCCGTTACGTATGCGTTCGCGGCAAATGAATGAGGCTCAGTGACGCCACACGCCTTTGTTGCCCGCCAGCGGCACGTCGGCAGCGGTTGCGTGCTGCGAGTTGAGGGTTAGAAACTGGTCGTAGTATCCCGCGTGTCTAATCCGCATGTTCAGCACTTGGGAATCGCCCCGGCCAAGCGAAATCCCCTTGCGCGCGTAATCCGCGATTACATAGAAGGGATATGCGAAGAAGGCATAGAACACGATTTCGCCTGGCGGGTCAGGGGCGGGCGTGAGGATGAAGATTGTCAGGCCGCAAGCCGCGCCAAGCGCAAGGCCAACGATTAGGTCCCTAACTTGTTTGCGCTGGCAGGCGGAGCAGTGCGGGATTTTCGCGGTCCACCACTGGTACTCGCGCCAAACGACATAATTACTTGTGGTCCGCGATGCAGAATCTTCCTCTACAACTGTGTCAGCCGGTCCCAAACAAACCGGGCAGACTCTTGGGAAGATGACAGACTTCGGATTGGCATAGTATCTCGCCCAGCCGCGCATGAGATACCACTTTAGGAGTACCCCAAGCGCAAGGGCTGCCACTGCCGACGCCATCAGCGTGCCGCTCATGGCCCCAGATTGTGCGCCCACAAAGAGAAACAATCAAGCTACGCGCGCAGCTATCCGCGATTGACAGCCGGGTGTATGCTTTTTGCCGTGCCCGGCGAATCAAAACTGAAGAAGGCTGCGTTTGGCGTGGGCGGTTACGCTGTCGGCCTAATCGTCATTTGCGTAGTCCTGTTTTTCGTCGCGCTGTTGCTGCGTGGCATGGTGTGGGCGTCAGACAAAATGATGCCATGGCTTGTCACTGCCAGCGGTATAGCACTACTTGTTTGCATCTTCATCTTTCTGCCACTGTGTATCTTCCCCAGGACGCGCCCGTGGGCCGGGGTGGGTTACGTCTACGCGTCGTATGTCTTTGGTCTTATGCTGTGGGCTTACTCGTGCTTGTTTGTCGTCTACGCTTGGGGTTACGGGGCGCTGGCAGTCGGCCTGATCTTTGCTGGGGTAGGTGTCGTGCCTGTTGCGCTTCTAGCTGCAATCTTCCATGCGGAATGGTCTGTGCTCTTGGAACTGGTCGTCAGTATCGTGCTTACGTTCGGTACACGCTTCCTTGGTCTTTGGCTGACGACGCCTAAGCAGGAGACCGAAGAGGAAGTGCTGGTGGACTACTAACCAACAACATGGGCATCGAAGACAAATTCAACGTCAACCTGAACCAGAACCTTTGGGGCTTGGTAGTGGCCTACGCAGCGTTGGGCGTTGCGGAGCACTGGTGCTTGCCGTGGCTTTTCAAAGTGTCGTGCGCAGCCGCAGTTATTATGACCATTTCCCTTCTATTCACTGCTACTGCCTATACGTGGAATTACTGCCGGGCCAAATTCCAGAAGTAGCGGCGCTTCTCGCGGTATAAAAGATTCAGCTACCGCTGCAAAATTGAAGAGTCGATTTCAATCATGACGGTGCCGTTAATTCCGTCGTACACCATCGTGCCGTATTCCAACAACTCCCGCCCAATGATACCGATCACCCGTCCCGGTGCTTCATCCTTGAAAATAGCCATAAGGCGGTCGTGCATGTTTTTGATGCCCGTCACTCCGCTTATCTGCCGTGAGAAGCCCGCATTCTTTGTGCCGGTTGGCACGTGTTCGGCTGCGACGACGATCTTTACGGTGTAGTGATCCTCGTTAGATGCAGTGTTGAAGCCCTGTACCTCGTGTGTGCCATCTGGTGTGAGACCCAGTTCCGCTGCGACACTCGCGTCTATGGACGTGCCCAACGCACCATCGTCGAAAAAGAACAACCCTTTGACGCCGTTCTGGGCGATTTCATTCATAGGAGTGCTTGGCGAGGCGATCCAGCCGCCGCCGAGCACGCCAAATTTCTTCAGTAGGTCTCGTGTGGTGTTGATCGTGATTCTGAATTCGGTAGTCATCTTTTCACGCTTCCTCTAGATAAAGCTGAAAAGCCGATTGCTGCTGCCGTAACTTTGACGAACTAGTTTTTCTACGATCACCTTTTGGCGGTCAATTCGGTGCCACTCAATGGCAGCTTCTTCGTCTGTTCGACCGTAAGCCAAAACATTCTTCGCACCATCCTCAATTGTGAAGAATCCACCAGCTTCCTTCGGCGGACGAACAAACATGTGCGTGTTGTCCGCCATAGAAGTCCCCGGCTTGTAGTAAGAAACATTGGCGATGGGGCCTGTTTCATTGGGCGGTGGAAACCCTTGTTTCAATCTGAGCGAGTCAGACCACTGTTTGTTGAGAGTGAGTAACTCTTGCATCAGATCGTTAGGGAAAAATCCAATCTCAATGCCCGCTTCGACGAGGGAGGAGTGCCCATACACCGACTCGTGTTTATCCGCCATACCATATACGACTCGTGCGACTTTGCCTGCGATCAGGCGTTCAGTGCAGGGCTTCTTCGGCGGCTTCCGTTCGGAGCAAGGCTCTAGCGTTGTATAAACAGTGCAGCCACTCAGATCGACGTTGTCCACATCATCATTGAGTTTTTTGAGAGCACAGAATTCGGCGTGCCTTCCTTCGCCTGTTTCGCATCGGTATGCTCTAGCTATAACCCTTCCGTCTTTCACGACAGCCGCTCCTACGCAAGGATGGAGTTCGCCGTCGTTCTCAGCGATACTCTTACGAGCTTCGGCGATTGCCACTTCGCAGAATGTTCGATCCAAGGCGGTTTGGATGAGTTCCGCTCCCGCCTTCGTAAGAGAAATATCCGCAAGAAACTCATTTGGCATTGCCGTGTTCTTTGTCTTTGTGAGATGTCCACTGGCGATAGCAATCTCTAACATACGGGCTTGCACCATCGCCGCGATAGACGTAGCCCCTAGGTTGTCGTCAATGGTGTGACCACCACGGAAATAGTTCAAAAAGTCTGCGTAGGTGTCCGGGGCGTGAGTAATCTGGGGATAGATGTGTCCCTGTGGCAGCTTTTCGTGGATAAGCATAAATGAATTCTCAAATATTAAACCCGCCGTGACTGTACGGAGGGTCTATCTTCTTGTTTCCGTCCGATCGCCTTAATTGAAGCGTCCCCTGGCCTAGCGATCCCGCTTCGGGCGACAGTCGAACAGAGTCTGATCAACCGCGGTTCGTCCGTGCGCGCCACCGACGAGTGATTTCAGCCCTTGCGTAAATTCGGTCGCTCCACGGTAGGCTGGATGAGGCAGGGGTTTGTAGGCGATGTTCATCGAGTCGAGCAATCGTTTGGCTGTTTTGCCGACGGCAACGACTGTAGCTGAGGGAAATGCGTCAACGAGCATCCGTAGGGCAGGCTTGCCAAATTTGTCAATCTCGGAACATTCTGGCGTTCGATTTGACTGTTCGTTTCCCCGTTCATGAGGATGCATTTGGAGGGCGTTCCACAGAATCGTGCGCTCCTCAATACCCAAGTTATACAGCGCCTTCCAGACTATCGTGGCGGATCGTTCTTTATACGGACGTTTCTTCGTGGTGAGTCTGTGACTCATGGGAGGTATGCGAGGAATCGCCCCACTCAACAGAAGACATTCGCTAGTAAACGCGATCCCACTGTGTCTACAACCGCGATAACTCGGCGCTTCTCCGCAAAGAATAAACTCCGGAACGCAGGCGAGATGAGCTGCCAGCCGAGCCAGCTTTGCATCCGGACCATTGCAGGGCTTGCAGTCGGTGCAATGGTCGCGCCATGGGTTGAACAGCTCCGGCGAGAATGCGGACTTCAGTGTATCGATCAGGCGTCTGGCCAGTTCGGTATTGGACATCGATGCCCCTAGTGTGGCTTTTCTGTCTGGATTTTCGGAAATGGGAGATGGGAGTTAAGTAGATGGTTCCAATTGTTTTATTCCAACTGCCGAAACCGCTCTTGGACTCCGGCAAAATGTCGACGAAAAGTCTGGGCTTTGTCGCAGTATAATATCGGTAATCGTGAACCGCTCTTCGTCCCGGAGGTTCTGCCATGTACATTTTCGTTCCCTGGAAGCCAGTCGTTCTCGTGTGGGGATTGTTGAGCGGGATGATACTGGTTAGTTTCGTTGCATCTTCGATGCTTCAAGGGAAGGACCCCTTCGCGCCAGGTGCGATCATTAGACAACCCTCCTCGGTGAAAACGGGTGCTGCGCAAGCGGGGCAGTCTAAGCACTCCCACAAAGCGGCTCGGACTCCGAGTCAGTGAAACCTCGGAGATTGCTTCCACCTGAATTCTTTGCATGGCCTTTTCGGTCACGTTCTTCTGTGGTTTATCTTGCCCAATATTTTTTGCAGCTTTTGCTTCAATATGACTTCCGCGGGAGAACGTCCTTGACGTCCCAGCCATGACACAAAATCCTTTATTTTGACTTCGTGCTTTACGGGTGGCTGCTGGACAAGAACGGTCACCGTCGCGAACCCCTGACCGATCTCTCCTACCCAGTTGTCCTGCTGCAACGCGGCGAGAGCCGTGGCGACCGCTTCATAGAGAGTCTCCGCAGTGACCTCTATGGAGTGCTCAACGTCTCGGATATCCTTTACCGCAACTGTGCACGTTCGCAGAACCACGTGCAAAAGCGTAGCATATTCGCCGTGTGTTCGCCAGCAGGACAAGATCGAGATCAGGGCCACCGGCCATCCCTACGCGCACAATTTCTTCTCAGCTTAACTCCCAGTGCAGATTTATCATGTCCTAGCTTTCAGCGTCTATACGCAGAGTACTTCGAAGAGAGGGCATGTGTACTTCAACCAACGATTTGGCGTAAGCGCAATCGCAATGCAAAAGTTGGGCGTGTTCAACGCCAAGATCGGTGTGGACAATAAGATGTTTGTTGATCCTAAACTGCTTAACCTCGGCAGGGACGAGTTCGACGGTGCTCACCATGAGCTTGTCACCTACTTCTCGGAGACTGTGCAACTTGTCAAACTGATTAAATCGAAAACTGCGGCCGACCATACTTGGACTGCCGCGTGGAATCGCATGCGGTTCAAAGAAACCGCGAACACCGCCATGGGTTTTTCTAAGGAAGGAACGAACGGGAACGGAATTGGAAAGGTGCTTGCGAAAAGGATTGTGGAGCGTGCTTGCGAGATCCTGCCTAATATTGATTTTGCGCCAGACCTGTTCGAGCTGATTGGTGTCTTTGCCGAGAGAATCGGATGTGACCGACTTAGCGACATGATCGTGTCAATCTTGAAGGCTCGCTTCCTACTTTATACCGAACGCATAACGAGGGAATTGGGAGTTCAGCATACTGTCGAGGCTTCATATAAGTCGGCAAAGTATACCTGCCCGAGATTTAAGACAAGTGATAAGCCGATGATTTTGATTCCACGTTATCTACTTAAGCCACTTCCGATCGCAGCAAATATTGAGGACGCGCTGGATGTGGCCGATCTCAACGCTCAGGCTCGCGCAGAGGTTAATCGCATCTATGCTGAGGCACATAAGAAACGCCTTTCGCCGAAGCCGTACCTCCGCAGCCTCGTTCTTCGCAACGCCTCGATCAGCAGGGGCATCGTTGCCGGCTACAGGAACGCAAAGGCAGTGCCTTATGATTATGATGACGATCCAGACCAAATAGATACTCTTGCCCCCATTGCCCGTGAAATCACGGGCACACTGCCGCCCAAACCATCGGGACTGACCCAAATAGAACGGGTTGAAGGGTGCCTCCGTGATGCGCTTGCTCATCTGCAAAAGAGCATTGAGGAAAATCGCCTTTCAGACGTGCTTTACGATGATGCAGGGAAACCCCGGAAGGAAATTGTCTCTCAGCGACTCATTTACGCAATCGCTGAAATCTTTGCCAAACTTTACGACGTTGATGTGTCGCGCGAAGGGAACGCGGGACCGGGCGCTGTAGATTTCCGATTCACAGTTGGGCATGAGGCCCGCTTGCTTGTTGAAGTGAAGTTATCGACACATGCACGTCTCAGGGAGGGCTACTACGAGCAGCTTCCAGCGTATGCAAGTGCGGAAAACGTCAAACGGCTAATCTTGCTGGTGATTAGGGTTAGCGTTGATGATGCACATCTGGTGAGTTTGATTAAATCGATAGAGAAAAAGGCGTTGCGCATTCAGCTTGTGCTGATTGATGCGGTTCCGAAGCCCTCAGCGAGCAAAAGGCCTCACGATAATACTACCTAGAAGAAACTGATCTTCTTCGTCCCCGGTTTCCTGAAAATCGACAGCTACTCCATTCTTTATTTCAACTGCCGAATCCGGAGGGTGGCCCACTTTTAACGATCCTTGCGTGCACCCGACCTCAATCGTTTGGTGAAATCCAGTGCCTTTTGTTTATTGCTCTGTAATCATCAATCTCCTACAACCTTGTCGAAATGTGGATAGTAGTGAGTGAGAGTCCAATCCATGTCCTTTGAACCTTGTGCCCAACGTTGGCTTCCTCTCTGGCACATCCCTCGGCCATGCCCATCTAATGTCTGGCCTTTGCACACACTGTCGTCTGTGCATGGCCACGAGGATCCGTCTCCCGTTTGTCCATCATCGCAGGGGGAGTGGTGATTATTCTCTGCCGCGTACTCGGCCTTGGCAATTGTATCGGTGCCGGATTGGACCAAAACATTTTTCGCAGTTGCATCTGTCGCAGCGTCAGTGGAATCGCTGCTGCTATCGGGATCGTATACCTGACAGAGTGTTGTGTCGCACACGTCGTACGAACTCGTCTTCGGATGCATTGTGTACCAGACACCGACTGAACGCACTGCTACACTACCGGCCTTCAGCGATTCGGCAAGCCAAGAAGCAATCCACTCTTTCGGCAATACATGTTTGGTGTAATCCTCCAAAGCAGAGATTTCGACGGTCGTGCACGAGGTTGAACTTGAACAGTTCCGGCCAACACGGACAGATGAAGGCAGAACTGGAGCACGAGATCGGCCCTTTTGAGAGATATTCCGTCCACCCAAGTCTGAATCCTGCTGATCCGCGGTATCGCCCCGGTGCTGCTCGTGAACCGTCTGTGTTCCGGCCCCAGGTTGTAAGCTGACGCGATATTTCAGAACCGTCTCGACTGCAACTCTGGCATTCTGCCTGAGCAGTGAACGATAGCCGCCCTTATCAAACCGAATGTCGGTACGGAATGCTGCATCGCTTGAGTACTCTGTAGGAGCAGGAGCACGCAGGACGAAGAATCCTCTATCATTCGTTTCGGCATTCGTCTTAAGCTGCAAGGCTGAAACCTTTACACCTGACAGGGCGCTTCCGGTCGACGCGTCGGAAACAAATCCAATTACGAGTATCTGGTGTGGCTGACGAACGCGCGAGATGTCCTCAGACGAGAACTCCCGCGGCGTTGCAGTTGGGCTAAGCCTCACTTGGAGAACTGTGTCTGTTGGAAAAAGAGTGAATGAGAGCGGCTTATACCCGCTCGCAGTAGCAGTAACAATGTTTGGTTGATTGTCCGGTCTAACGCTCAACATTCCAGCGGGAAGCCCTCTTCCGAAGCGGGTAGGACGATTCAGGCGAATTGCTTCTGCTGGAATTGCAAACCCTGTCTGATCGTCCAGGAACCTGACCCGAACTTCAGAGGATTCTCCAAAAAGGGGCCCGACGCTGAAGACCAGCAGCACTATAGTCATCGCTGTTTTCATAGCTCTCCGTTATCTACCCCTCACTGCGCTGAATCGGGATTGGTAGACAATCTCGGCGTCGCCTGAATCGAATTGCGAGCCAATCTAATTAGGGCGTCAAGATACCACCGCTTCTGACGACGTGCAATGCACAACGTCACAAACAAAGGCGCGCTAAATGGGTGCAGGACAGTTCTTCTGTTCCATTGTCGTAAAAAGAGTAGCCGCATTAATCTCTTCGTTATTTATAGCTTGATTAATCCTGTCGATACGGGGTAGGCGCAGACCGTAACCCTGGTTCCGCAGGCTTCTGCGCCACAACTGATTCCTACTTAATAACTATCTCACGGCTATGATTGGGCTTGTTCCGTGTTACGAAACTGGAACACACTTGACAATTCAGAATTCCCGCCTATACTTCGGCGATCCGATTCCCGCTCTTGCAATAGGTTCATTCCACAACGATGGGGCCCCGTTGTTTGTTGTGTTATCAGTACAGCCGTGGTAAGGAGCTACACTCTTGCCCAGAAATGGTCCATTTCAATTCTCTCGGCGCAAATTCTTCCAAGGCGGAGTAGCACTGGCTGCAGTTGGCCATTCGCGATTGACTTCGACGCATTCCAAGTTCAGCCTCAGCTCTGGGAACGATTGGATCAAGATACATCGCGACGATGCCCTTGCATTCGAATTGCGGGCCGAATGGTTCGCCGGGAGTGCCTCCGTTTGGGGCCAACAGTCTGGCAATCAGATCGCCTTCGGTGTGGAGAATTCGCGCCACTTCGGCCTCGACTTCCCGGCCGACGCAACCTTCGAACTATGGGAAAGTCCATTCGGCACAGAGACCCAGATTCGTTATCCGGGCTTGGGCCTGAAGTTTTCCGGCTACGTTGAAGATTGGCTGAGCGAGGTCGGCATTCATGCATTCTTGCCTTCGTCCGTCACCCTGCTCGATTCGAAAGGCATCCGCGTCGCCGCCGCCCCCGGCCCAGTCAGACTCGCGGCTGACGGTGCCCTTCACTTCAGTGGCGATACCACCGCGCAGGTGCATGAGTACGGAATTTCCATTCTGTCGAGGAACGCCCATCTGCGCCATCCTTCGTCTGAATCTTTGAAGGCCAATCCTGAACGCAAAACAACGATTACTTTGCATCGCGGAGCCGAACCGTGGCATTTCGACCTACCGCGCGGCAATTGGAACTATGTGGGAGCGGATTACATTTTCGCCTCGGCTCTTATCGAAGCTTCCGAACAAGCGGCGAAGCCGACACACAGCATTCTGTTCTCAGCACCAGACGCGGAGAAGTCCTTCCACATCGCCGCGGAAATGATGCCGAGCGGCACTGACGGCCGCCCGATCGACCTGACATTGGTCGAGCCGAGCTACGCGATTGATATCAGCCGGAAATCACACAAATTTGAAGCCCAACTTGCTGAAACGCAGTCCATGCAGTTCGGCCCGCTCCGTCTGTTGCTTTCCCCGCCCGATACAAAACCGGCGTTGCAGGCCGGCGATCAGGGCTGCTGCGTCATTGCACAGGCGGGGCTTGTCGGCACCATCGATACCGCACTGATCACGCCGACCGTTCATCCGGAACCGTGGGACGTTGTGCTGTTGACGGACGAGAACAAGGCCGCTTCGTATGCCAAGGCAAGCCTGGACATGGCCGGTACAAGTCCGGTACTGAAGGGTGCACTCAGTTTTCGTATCCTTCGACCGCAAGACTCACTCGATATCTGTTTCAGGATTACGAATGTCGAGCTGAAAATTGATCCTTCGCCTCTTGGCCGTCTGCACCTGTCGCACAATGCATCCGATCCGGACGATTATTCTTTGCTCATCGCGGACTTGCCGCCACAGATGCTCATCATGCCGAGTATCAAGAGCTCGGCGATGAAAGATACGGACGATTGCAAAACCAACTGCATTCCTCCGCCTCCGAAAGACGATCATGGTCGTGTCGCGGCGCCATCGCGTGTGAGTATGCGGTTTCTGTCAAGCGACGATGCTTCGGTCATCTTGTCGCTCGACGCGCTACTCGAATGGGCTCGCTATCCATTGAATATCGTGCCGGCGGCACTTGAGAAACCTGCGCACAACGCCGATCCAGTCAACATTCCAGAGTCCGCCACAGAGATCATTGCGCCAGCAGGTCTCAGCATCTCGCCGGACGAGCATCACGCGTTCTTTGCTTCACGAGGCATGCGATATGACGATGGCGTAACACAGCAGTGGACGGCGCGCCTGTCGAAGAGAATCGAACCGGAGCGTGAGACCAGTGCGGAAAACGCGCTAACTCATTTTCCGGTCACTCCGGAAAGACGACCTGCTCTCCGTCCGCTGCTCGCACACAAACTGGACGACTCTGACGAATTCACTCTGCGCACAGATGATCTCAATCTCATCGTAAAAATGATGAAGCAGGGTGCGGCGCCTGCTCGACACTGTGTCCTGAGCAGCAACGGCGCCTGGCTCGATTTCGGCGCTACATGGCCGGTGGTTGCGGATGCACACAATAGAAGTTCTTTCCGCGAGAACATCGCCGGCTTTCTGGAGCAGAAAGTGGAGTTCACGACGGAAGCGTGGCTGGCACCCACCGGTCACCGCGTCAGCGTGGTGCGGTCGGGAAAGTTACAGTGGTGCAGGGAAAAGGATAAAAAGGGTGATCCGCTGCTGGTCGCGCGTTTTGTTGAGCACTACAAAATCATCTACCACTCACCGACAAAAATCGAGTACGACTATCTTCGGAAGGATGCCAAAACGCAAAGGGAGGTTCAACTTCCCTTCAGATCAATTGAACTCATCGGAAAAGAAACACCTTATCTCGATTACCCGAAGGCTGATGCATTCTTCATCGATTGTGGAACGACCAGCCCGTCTATCTATGATTACTGGGCATGGGTTCGGCCGGATCCGGCCAAGCCCCCTGTGCCCTTCGAATTTCCGGTTCAGATCGTTGATCGCGCAGATGTGAAGCACATAACCACCATGAAGATGATGGTCGCGTGCTACACGCAGGCTACCGACCCGCCACAACAGGGCACTTCGTACTTCTATAACCGCTCGATCATCGACGGTTACAACAATCCATCCTTTGATCCCAGCATCGAGTTCATGCAGCGGCGCGTAGCGTATGCGCGCCCGACGCAAATGGGAAACACCTCGTATCCGACGCACCGAATCAGGTTGGTTGCCAAAACCGTTCTCGACTTAGCCGCCGCGAAGCAGAACGAAACGATTCCGTGGTATCCGCAAATGCAAACCACGGTGCTCACCCTAGAGCAAGTTGCAACGTTCAGCAGTCCGACCGCCGGGCGGTTGATAACCGATGACGTGACGCAAGCATTTGAATTCGCGAAAGTTTACAAGGCCGAACCCTTTGACGACGTCGAAAAGCAGGATGGGAGCAATCGTGCGGAAGTGGTCCTCAGTTTGGCGAAAAACGCCGGTCCGCCAATACAGATGAATTTCAATGCCGGGAAGGGGGGAGGCCTGGCGATGCCTTCGACCAACGTGGTCGCTTTGGCACGAAAGACGGGTACCGTGTTTTCCAGCATGGCCGACCTGAGCAATCTGGATCAGACGCTCACCGACATTGGCAACAAGGGCATGACAGTGGCTGAGATGTTCGAGAACCTCGGTCGAGATACATTTCTGCTCGGAGCTGTTGGTTTAGCGGAGGTGCTCGAGAAGATTTCCGATGGTATAGCGCAAGCTGCGCAATTGCCATTGCTCGCAGTGAAGCAGCTCCACGAGCTTGAGCAGGCCACCATTGGAGAAATCCAGAACCTTCTAAAGCCCGTATTGGACTTCGGCACGCAAGCGCAGAACTTTTACACCACTTGTTCCGCCCAAATCGAAACCCTTAAGCAGCAGCTTACTGTCGCTATCCAAATCGCGTCGTCTCTCGTGCGCGTTATTTCCACCGAGCAGCGGCCGGCCGACATCGGCATTCTCAGCAAGCAGGCGCTCGACACAGCGTTGCGGGACAAAACCGTGCGCCTGGCAACAAGAATTGCGCTTTCGCCTTTGCAACGTATTCAAGCAGCCACGAGTTGGCCACCGGTAGACGACCAAAAACAACCGATCCTTCCCACTTTCTACCAGGTCCGCGATTACGCGCTGAACAGCCTTCTCGCAAAGCCTGCTGAGGATCTTGCCCAGAAACTTGACGACGCCCTCCTAGAAGGTGAGGTGCAGCTCCAACGAGATCTTGACAACGCATACGCCCTGGCCGGACAAGTTGCTGGCCTCCTGGCGAGTTCTCTTATCAATCAGTTCGCAACCGCGGCTCGTGACCTTCTCGACGGTATTAACAGCGCCGACGTTCAAAAGGCTATTACAGCGTTCGAAACGGTCGCCGACGTTGCGGCCGCCATTCCAACGTTAGATCAAGCAGCAACGAACATGCGCAAAGGTATCAAGGACAGCCTTGATGCGACAGCCGGCGTTTGCAGCGTGAACCAATTGCGCAACCGAGCTACGGCTTTAAGCAATGCGATCGCGCAGGCCGGGAGCGCGATCCCTGCTTCGGTCGCCAAGGATATCAAGGATGCGCTGAAGGACGACGGCACTGTCCAAAACGCGTGCGCCACGGTTCTGAACAGCCTGGATCAGGCGGTCACAACTACAAATACCATCGTCAACACGATCCTTGCCGCAGAAGAACAAGTTCGTCAGACATTCCTTCAAAAACAATCGGAAATTTTGACGCAGCTTCAAAGCGTGCGTGATCGTCTTACGATTCCCAAGCACATAAACGTCCATTACACCTATGCTACGCCGCTTCAGAATGCCGGGCCGTTCATTGCAGAGTTCAATGGCAATCGTTCGCAGTTTACGCTCGATTCGAACGTCCTGGTCAATCTCGACGGTACTCCCCCGCAATTCGATATTCACGCGGAGGTCACGAATTTCCGTCTCAAGCTCATTCCTTCATTCCCGTTCGTAATGATCGGGTTTACCATTGCGCGTTTCGAATCGCACAATGGAGGAGCGCCAACCGTAAGCTGCCCGTTCGACGCGAAGAACGTGCAGCTCATAGGTCCTCTCGACTTTGTGGCTGGCCTCGCGGCGAAACTTCATTTACCGGACGGCATGGTTGTCCAGGTCACCCCCGCCGGTGTTCTTGTTGGCATGAATATTCAGCTGCCGGCGATCACCTCGGGTGCATTCAACATTGTCAATCTCAGCTTGTACACGGCGGTGAAACTCGACTTCACCGGAGGCCCGCTCCGCGTTCAGTTCGGATTCGCCAGTCCGAACCAGCACTTCACGATGACGTACCTGTTCCTCGGAGGCGGCGGCTTCGTGAACCTGGAATTCGCCCCGTGGGCTGCAACGGCGAAACCAGGAATGGCCGTGACGGCCGCCCTAGAGGCGGGAGCCATGGCAGCTCTAGATTTTGGCTTCGTTGCTCACGGCGAGGTCCACATCTTCGCTGGGATATATATGTCGCTCCGTCCAGACGACCTCTTACTTTCCGGCTACTTCCGCGCTGGAGGTGAATTTGATGTCTTGGGGCTGATTTCGGCTTCCGTTGAATTCCTCATGTCTTTGAGCTACGAGAATCGTGGAGGCGAGGCGTGGCTTTCCGGCGACTGCGAGGTGGATATTGACGTGCAGGCGCTGTTCTTCAGCGAGACGGTTCCACTCCACATGCACCACGATTTTTCGGGAAGCTCCAGCAGCTAGCGACGAAAGGCGATTTCATGGCTTGCAAAGTGGTCTTCACTTGCGTTCCGATGGGCAAGAAACAATCTGATGCCGGGGGAGCCGCCACTGCTTTTCTTGATGTGTTGGCGGTGCCGCATTGCGAAGATGCAAATAACATCCAGGATCTACTTGCCTGGCCAGACGCCGTTCTGGCGTGCAAAGACAAGTTTACCGTAAACGGCAGCCTGAGCCTAAAACTGATCAGCGGCCCGATTGAGAAAAAGCTCTGGAAAACATTGCTCGGCGATGCCGTTGTTAATGCACAACCCGCGAGCCCCACTCCGATCGCGCCGAACGGCGTAAGTCTCGCTATGACATATCAGCTCTGTCATAATTTCTACGAATTAGCGAACGGCCGTTCAATCGACGTCACCAGACAAGGGTCTGATCACGATTTCCTTTACGGCTTTCACACTACGTCAATCCAAAAATACGGACTGTACGCGGCTGCCCCATCGTCCAAATCGACGCCTCCGATCACCGAAACAAGGAAGCGCCTCGCGAGCCTCCTGGAAAAAGTGGCTGGCGGAAATGAAGACGCGAATGCCGACGCTTTGATTCGAGGCCGTTTCGGAGTGCAGCCACCTGCACCGGATCCCAAAGCCGGCGTTCCCGTCTCGCCGCTGATCGCAGTGAAGGATGGCCCTAGCATTCAACCGCCGGTTGCCGCCACCGACGCGCTGGCGGCTCTGAAGTTAGACCTTGTAGCAAGCTTGAAAGCGGCGAGCGATCCGAAACATAAAGCGAGCGCTTTTGACAGGCCGCCGCACCTCATCTATCACCTTAATCGAGCGATCGCGTCCGCCGCCGAAAAGCGGACGTTGCACGCCGCGCAGATAGCTCACACTGTCTTTTCGCGCGATCCATACAGCTTCAACCAGCGGATTACGATGCTCCTCAACATGCCGGCATTGCTGGAAGCGCTCGCACTGCTGCTCCGTTTTGAGTTGCCCTGGGACAAAGCGTCGGCGCTGACCGCAGTTAGGCTCGACGTGCCAAACGATTTGACTGCGAAAACGAAAACTGATCCGCATCCACGTACCACGATTACGAACTCAGGGTTTCTTCCCGCATCGAAAACCGGATCGAATGCCATTCCGCCTATTCTCTCCAACGGCTGGATCAATCCTGCGGACGGATACCGGATGGGATCTCTTCAACTTGATTCCTCCGCGATGCAAATCACGCAATTCTCCAGTCAGGCCGGTCTCCGACAAGCGAGTGATCCCAAAAACGGCCCGGAGTTGACCACCTCGTACGACGAAGACATCGATCATCCGATTCTTTCTCCGTCACCGCACACCGGCGGCCTGTATGTGTGGCAGCATCAGTTGCAGGACAAAGTCAATCAGCACCGGGCCGACGCAACGGCAAACCGCGACGATGAGAACAGGCCGCTCTATGCTGAGGACTTGCGGACGGGCGTGGTGGTCGACGTCGTAGGATACGATCCGACGAATAAGCGCGACGAAGGAACCTGGATCCATTTATGTCAACGCAACGAGGCCTTCAATATTGAGGGCACGAAGATCAAATGTCGGGCCGTCGACCGCGGCGTAAAGATCGCAGCAATACGTTCCCTCGATCCGGCAACAACGGCGCCTTTGTCGCACGACGTGGACGAAACGATCTTTACGTGGCGACTCGGGTCGCTTGTCGCCAAGTCGCGTCGCAGTAACAACCCAATTAAGAGCAGAACGCCCGTGGCGACGCCCACTGACGAATCGAAACAAGTTCCGTGGAAGAAGCTTGGCAAGCCCACTCTAACTCCCGCTGTCGAAGTCGGTTCGCCGCGGTTTGGCTGGAACTATCGCGTGGCGATGCGGGCCGCCTTTGTTACCGGCGGCGTGGTTCCCTTCAACAAACCTGATGCGATCAAGGCTGCATTGCAGGCTGCTCCCTTTCAGCGCTACGAACTGATCCTGGGCCCCGCCGTCATTCCTGTGACACTCACGGATAACTATCTCGAACAGCAAAATCCGACCTTGATGTTCGTGGGCAGTCATGTGGAGAAGGATCTGACGCTCCGAAAATACACCACCCTCGCGCAACGGCTGATCGTACCGCCTCGGGTAACCCCTGACGTCGCCCGCCGCCACGGCAAAGATGAAGCGCGAATCAGCCGGGGCGCAACTGTCCTCCCGCTGAACAATGGCGCGCTGCCGGACCACATCGACATCGCAACCGAGCCCTCGCAACATACCTCCGGATATTACGTCCCTGACCCGATGTGTATCGGCGTTACTGCCATTCTCACCGACCTCGATGGCAAGGTGTGCGCGACCCAGTCCCTCCCGTTTTATGCCGGCTCACGAGATGCGTGGCCGGACTACATACCGCACATGATCCAGATGGAGTGGTCCGCGGCGGCTACGCCGTCGCTTAGCACTGGAACGATTGATCACGCTCCCGGCATCATGCGTTTCCTCTCACCTGCATCGAAGGCATTCATCTGCAAAATTCCGCCCGGTCAGACCTATTTGCTGGTGCTGCGCCCGCAAGTCGACCGCGTCAATATTGAAAATATCCATGCTTTCTCACTGATGACTAAAGCTACGAAGGACAACAAAACGGTTGACGCCGCCCTGTTCGCCTTGTCCGACGTTTGCCGGCCGACCACGGTCCGCATGACGCATGCAACGGACCGGCCCATCAAAAAACCGGAAGTCACGATGGAGCCGGCACTCCCGGCCAACCATCACGCTTCGGCGAACGATCCCAGAACGGTGTACCTCGGCGCCAACGTGGAGCCGGCCACCACATCCAAGGTGGCATTGCTCGCCTCATGGCAGGAAATCACTGACGATCTCAAACAACGCACGTACGAGAAGAAACCACTGAACGCCCAACTGGCCGAGTTCAAAGTTCTGAAAAGAGGTAAAGACACAGGAACGATCACGCCGGTGCTGATTCAATTTCCTTTTTCTGACAGCCGCTATCGCCGATTGATGGTCGCCGCGCGCGGGACCGCACGCTATGGAGACGTATTCGGCAAGGGGGCGAAGCAAAGGACCGTTGACAGCGACCTGGTGACCGTCGACGTGCTGGCCACTACACAGCCCAAGGCCGCCGATATCGAGTATGTCTTGCCGAACCTGCGCTGGGATATCCATGAGGGAAAAAGAACGCGGACCATGGGACTTACGATTGTGCTGAACAGACCCTGGTTCAGCTCGGGGATCGGAGAACAGTTGGCGGTAATCACTTCCCGGCAGAAGGCGCCATCTGACAAGGTCGAAAAGGGCATCATTACCAATATGCCCTCGAACGCTGAAAACAATGTTTCCGCGTGGGGAGTGCTGGCGGATTGGAAGAACTGCATTCCTAACAGCTTCGCTTCGCCGAAGATCGAAATCATGGAAGATGCGCAGCGTGCTCACGACAAAGATGACGCCGCGCCCTCGCTCGAGTTGTCGAATTCCAAAAACATCCAGATCGGCGGTGACTGGTATTCCGCTCTGCTTTTCACGCCACGATTCAATCACCAGGACCAGCAGTGGTTCGTCAATCTTCGCCTCTCCGCTCCACCGGCGTATGGTGCGGTCGTACGGCTGCTCATCGCCCGTTACCAGGAGAACGCGATTGTAGGTAAACAGGTTTCTGACGTTTCGATGTGCGATTTCTCACTCTTGCGCCCCGAGCGCTCAGTCACGATCACTACGAAATGGAATGGCTTATCAAGGAAGACACAGGTCCAACTTCACGGATGCGGCCCGAAATGTGACGATGCTGTGCAAACTCCAAAGACCTCGATTGAGGTGCGCTATTTCGACCTTGAACTGTCAAGGCCGCATGATTTTGAGTGGGCTGCGGGCGAAATAGTAAAGCCAGACACCACCCTGCCGCCGAACTCGGATGTACTCTGGCAAGCGACCGTGCCCAACTCATGGCTTGGAGGAGGCGGAGTCCTTGTCGCACAAGAGTGCGAGATCTGGCCATCAGCGGAAAACGCAAAGCAAACCTATTCTTTGCCCGCGTATTTCGACATCTTGCCCCTTTAACGCGTCCGACCCGATGCGAGCAGGAGAGATAAACTTGAGATCAAGACTCACAACGCGAAGGTTCCGTCGTTTGGCATAGGAACCGTAAAATGATCACTACAAAGGATCAGAGCGAGGCAAACCTACAATTGCTGAAGAAAATATCGGCAGGGCCGCCCGGAAATGTTATGAGTTTGCTTAATGAGCGCGTCCATTGGAAGAGATGCAAATGAGTCGAAACGGAACCAAATAAGGATCAGGGACAACGAGACTCTAGGAGGAAGAATGAAAAGAAAGGCTGATTCGCCACTGCCCGAGTGGAATGCATCGTCTGCTGCGGCCGTCTTGCATTCGGCGTTTGAAGAACTGCAAAAGGCCTCCACAGGCGGCAGGCTCTTCCCCAATGGAATCGATCACGTAGAGTTTGAGCTTCGCATCGCAAATCAATTCGATTTGAATATCAAGGCGTGGGGTCCATCACCTCATTTAGGAGTGCAGTCGGTGCTCAAGCGGGTCGCATCGACGAAATCGTGGTCGTTCGCCAAACTGTCGGCTAATTTCAAGCGAACCGGTTGCTCTGTTGCAAACTGCTGGTATAACGACACAGGTCAGACTAAATGTGGCTCCACCTTCAACTGCTGCGCCCTGAATGTATCAGATGCGATTTATCAAGCCGGCTACGATATTGAGCTTCTTGCGGGAGTAAAGCGATGCGATAGCCCACCGCATGATAGGCCAAGAGTGTTGGCTGCGTCTGGAATGCGGGCAATTTGCAACGACCTGAACGGTGCTCCGGATGCTACATCCTGGGCAAGTAGACCGAAAGGCGCTCCAGCAATTGTGTTTTTTGGTCCGCCACTCGGGAAGGTTGTTAGACGAGAGGAAGCTTCTAGCTGTCAGCATGTCGAAGAATCGAATGCCGCGTTAGCGGTTACCGGGCACGTAGACATTTGGGACGGCACTCAGGCCTTACATGATCAATATCCGGGAGCGGCCGTTGTCGAATTCTGGCTGCTGGGGCCGTGATCCTGCGGATTGATAATAGATTGGGTTTTGAGAACGCAGCCACAGAAAAAGTCGTCGTATGCGCAAATCAACCACGCACGACACATACACAGATTGGAGGAAACACTAGTGATTAACATCACGATTCATAACGAGGATATCCATGACGCCTTTGTGTCGGCCGTCGACAACCAGCAACCTGGCAATCCCACAGTGTTTAATCAACGCCTTAATCATGACCAGACTTCTGGCCCTATCAGTGTTCAGGAAGATGGAAACGGCAAGTTCTCGATTACGACGACCGCGACTGATGCGGGCGACCCGAGTCGCACCAAGACGGAGGCGAAGACCGGAGGCTCAGGCGATATTGTGAATGTGAAGTGCGACTAGAAGTGCGGTTCTAGCCCCGTGCGGCTAATACTCGATCATTTGGATGAGGCAAAGCTCTTCCCATCCTTCGGCTGGCCCATGGCGGCCGCTGCCAACCACATCAAGGTCATCGCACCCTTATACCGGCGTTGACTGAGATGCTCCCCACGTTCTGAAATGAGTTGCTTCGCGATCTATACTGGTACCGTGGATCAGAATCAAGCTCTCGAAAAGGCGCGACAGTTTGCACGCACCAGATATGTGGGCGAGTCGGAATATATCGAACGAGCGCACCAAAAGAAGATTTTCGAAATGCGAGAGCAGGCAGCAGCTAGCGGAACGCTTATGTCGAGCACGACGGTAAGCGAGACTGCCAAAATTAATGCTGAGCAGATCGAAGCTCTATCTCTCGCACAGCTCGACTCGATCCTAGAGGGGTATGAGCTGTATGGAATTATCGTAGATGATCAGACGGCAATAAACATCTGTGATCAGATCATCCAAGGCATGAACAACATGGTCCACAGCTCAACACGCACTCCCATCCCAGGTATGCCGGCGGGCTCGGAGGCGTTACATCAGCAATTGCTGGAAAAGAATATCAGTCTCTCAGCCAACCTGGTAAAGACCAAGATCGACCGGAGAAGGCTTATGGCGAAGAAAACCGAAGGCTCCACGACGATCTACAACGTGCAAGGTGAGAATGCGCGGGTGAATGTAAACAGCAATGACCATTCCGTGAACGTCGTCACGAAGTCCAAGGAGGAGTTCTTCGCCACCTTGCAACAACGGATCGAATCGAGAATTCCAGAGGGTCAGGAAAAACAACAAATCCTCAATGCGCTGACTGCCTTGCAGGAGTCTCACGGGAAGCCTTTATTCGCACAGCGTTACACCGACTTTATCGCAGCGGCGGCAAATCATGTCGCGTTGCTCACCCCGTTCATCCCGGCATTGACGGAGATGTTACACCACGTACTGAAGTAGAGACGACGAACACGCCCGCCTGAACTTTGGAAAAGGAAGATGGGCGGTCGGCTGAGTCAACGAGTTGTTCTCCTTCGTCGCAAACGCGGAGAGTATAACAGTGCATTTGGCGTTAGGTCCTACTTGGAAACTGCGTTCTACACGCCAACAAAGGTAATTCTAGCCAATGTTTATGCTGGTGCGAGCGTGAAAATGGCGGAGTGCAAACTCGCACCCCGCCAGAAATCTAAGGGATTGGCTTATGCCACTGCCTAGTGAGCCTTCGATTTTGCTTTGGCCTTCGTGTTCTTATGTCGTTTAGCTGAGAGTTCTTCTGCCACAGCCTTCTGGAGTTTCTCAGCATCCACTCGGTAGCGTTTGGCGGCGTCCATCAGAACGTCGTCGCGGTTGGCGGTGGATCGCTGATAAGCCGAATCTAGAAGGCTGACTTCCAGAAGCAGCTTGCAGAGTCCGGCCTCGTCATACGTGCCTACTTGCTTGGCCAGAAGCTCCTGCGCGGACGCAGAGTCTTTCTTCGCCTCTGCCTTGTGCCGCTTCGCCAGAGCCGGAACTTGGCTGTAGGAGAGATGGCCGATCAGGTAGTGGGAGACCGTTAGCAAGTCAGCTTTCTTTAACGGAGCCGACACACGTTGGAGGATCGTGGCCAAGACACGATGGCGAGTCGTAATGGCCAGTTTCTCCTTTTCGATGCGCTTCCGTTCCTCTGCCCGCTCCCGCTCGACTTGCTGCGGAGAGGGTGTGTTCGGGTGGTGGACACGGCAGGTCGGGTTGGCGCAAACCTTGACGACTTGGCCGCGTTTGCCGCCGTCCATGACGATGGCCTCAGCCATCTTCTCGCATGGCTTCTGGTTAGCTGGTGGCTTGGTGCTTGCGCCGTTTGGCTTCGGTTTCTTGATCTCCAACTCTACATATTGATTCCGTCCCAAGGGAGCGCCTTCGCGGGAATTCCACGCCGCCGAAATCTGTATAAGCTGCGGCTTGGTTTCGAGAGTCTTTTTCACGCAAGCATCAATTTTGGCCCGAAAACAGTCGGGCGAAGTGCAGGAGTCCTTACGCACATCTGGGAAGAGTAGCTTGTTGAATCCGGTTCGCTTCGGGCAGTTGGCGCACGAACCTGCTTCGGGAACGAGTGTCTCATCCTGCTTGTCAAACGGCGCGGACGCCAGTTGGAGCAAGATGTTCGATTCAATCCACGCTGCTAACTCACGCACTGGAATCAAGACTTGGCTATTGCCCTCGCTTGTCCACAAGCCCCGAAAAGCAGCCGCGAATGCCTCCTGTTGTTGCGAAGCCGGGAGTTTGGCGATCAGCAAGGCGTGGCCGATGGTGATCTGGTCTTTCAGGAACGCCTCGGCCACGGGAGGTATAAGGTCAGCGAGTCTGATACGACCGTAGACATACGCCTCGCTTTTGCCAGCGCGTGAGGCAATGGTAGCGATGGCGTAGGCAGGCTCTCCGAGTTCCAAGAGTGATTTGAAACCCAGAGCTTCTTCAAGCGGGTGAATGTCCTCGCGTTGCAGGTTCTCAACGCACTGGGCTTCGATTGCCTCGGCATCGGTTAGTTTGACTACGCGGACGGGAAGTTTTTCGAGTTCCGCTAGCCTCGCCGCTCTGAGGCGGCGTGCTCCGGCGACAACCTCGTACTTGCTCTCCTCCAGTTCGCGTACCAGAAGAGGGGCCAGAATCCCTTGCGTTTTGAAGCTGGCGGCCAGTTCTTCAAGGCTCTTGGCATCAAATCGCTTGCGGGGATTGGTGGCTGACTCCGCAAGCGCGGTGATGGGAACGCTTCGGTATTCGTGGTTGTTGACTGCATTTTGCGTACTCGGCATGATCGTTTTCTCCTCTCATGTGTCTTTGGTTATGTGTTCGTGGACTCAGCGCACACGTCGGGCCTGAAACCCAAACGGTGCAGGTGTTTGCGTGTTATGCGGCTGCCGCGAGTGCCGCTGGCTCGGGGGCAATGCCCCCGAGGATCACGGCGGCGGTTTGTTGAACGGCTTCCAGGCTCTCGCGCAGAAGATTGGCGTCTCCGTGCCAAAGCTGGATGTAGTCTTGGGATGCGGTTCCGTTCTGAAGCCCGACAGATTGGCAGACAACGAAAGCCACGGCTTCGGCCTCGGTCTCGCGGACTTGTTTCGTGGTCAGCGTGCGGCGGTCGCCACGATGCAACATTTCGTGGGCGATCTCGTGCACAAGCGTGGAGAACTCTTCGGCGGGTTGCATTCCTGAAAGCAGCGTGATCTTTCCGCCATGCGAGAGACCTTTCGCGGGAGCAATTCGCTCGGAAAAGCCAAGCTCGACGCTTTGCGCCTCCACGAACTTGAACAGGCGTTCACGGTATCCGCTCACGTCACCATTGACTTCGGTGAGGACGGGAAGGTCTTTGCCTTCGGTTTGGCTGACATCGAAAACGTAGACGGCCCGGAATCCATACAACGTCCGCTGACCCTCCGTGGTTGCGTCTTCACTCGGCTCGTCGGTTGCTACATCCTTGGTGCTCCGTTTTCCGACCATCGGGGCGAGAATGAAAATGCCTTTTTCTCCCCGTTTAACGAAGCGGCCAAGCGAGTTCCATGTCCGAAGTCCGGCAACGTTGGTAGCATCGGGCTTCTGACGTGCGATGAGCATGATGTTGCCGAAGCTGTAGGTGTGAAACTTCGCCATTGCTCCGAGGTATGCGGTGAGGACTTCACTGTGACCGGACTCCAATGCCGCAACGAGAAAATCCACGGCCTCTTTGGTTCGTGTGTTGACTTCTTCTAATTTCATGTTTTCCCACTGCCCGTCATACCGAGAATTAGGGTATGTGCAACGTCGCGAGTGTGCAGGTTGAGAAAGTAGGGGGTGCTGTTGTCGGTTTCGACGACTGCCAGGCACTCCGTGCCGAGGTGCGCGTTCGTTTTCTCGCCGGGAAGGATCGTAAAGAGAAAAGAAAGGTCGGCGTAGTTCGTGTTCAGCAGGTACAGCTTGCGAAGGTTCAGCGCATAGTTGCCGGGCACGGTTGCGAAGTATGCGTTCAGCTGGTTGTAGGTTTCCGCGAACAGATTGCCGTCGGCGTTGGTGAAGACGCCAGTAAACTCGGCCACAAGCTGATCGAGTTCTGTTCGTGACCGGCCGTAAAGCACAATCGTGAGCGAGAAATCTCCAAGCGATTGACCGTCACCCAGGGCGCGAAGGCAATCGCCAAGATTCTCAATGTCGGCCTGCTTGGACTCGTCCACCAACACGTCGCGCGGGTTCGTCTTCGTGGCGTCGTTGCCCATCTGTGAGACAAATCCTGTTTTGGACATATTGAAGTGGCGGCGTCGCTTGTTAACTTCCTTGCGCGCCTTGTCCGCCGGGAGTGGTGTCCACTCCGTCACGACATAGAAGTTGGCGGGGATCTTCAATAGCGCGTCTAGCACCAGGGGCTTCGTTTCGGTGATGGCCTCTTTCATCGTCAGCACCCGGATGATGTGATCGCCGACGCGGAGATGATCGCGTTCGGCTTCGATGTCGGAGTTGACGACCTGATAGTCAAGGAACTGCGTGGACTGCGGTTTACCGGCAATGCGCCAGTCGTCATAATTCAGCAAACGGCGGAAAAACCTGAATTGCCCCTGCTGATTCAGAACCTCTACTTGCATGAAATCTGCGAGCTGCCGAGCGAATGCCTGCACGTGCTGGTCGAGCCGTTGAAGATCACGCTCGATATGCGTCCGCAACAACTTCTTCATGCTGTCGTTGGTGAACTGCGATTTGAGTTCGGCAATCGCGCCCTCTGGATCGCGTACCAGGCGAACTAGCGCTGTGCTGACGCCGGTCTTCGACCGGGCGCCTTCGAGCAGGATGCAGTAGAAGATTTCAACTTGATAGAGATGGTCCCGCTTCGCTTCAAAGAACTTCCGTCGCTGGTCGATAGCGGCTTGGACAATGGGGTCATCATATGTTGCGAACGGTATGTCGGGGCGGTTCGACTTGAAGAGGTACTGGTAAACATGGAAGCCTGGGCCAAAGGCTTTCAGCGCCGCCTCCAACCGCTTCACCGCATATTCCTGTTGCGAGCGGTCAAGACTTTCGTAGTCCACACCGGGAACGCTGAGAATCATGCCGACATCACCGCTCTTGGTAAGGAAGGCCGTCTCGTTCCAGAAGCCATAAAGGTTGATGTGGTCGTTCAGTGCCGCACTCTCTTTCCAGGGCTTGATGACTTTGTCGAGACGCAGCATCACACTACCTCCACGCGGGGAACTTGCTGCTTCGCCGCGTCATAGCGCAGCTTGTAGCGTTCGGACTTTGCCAGGATGCGGAGAAAGGCCGGATCGCTAGTTCGTCACCCAATGGCCGAAGGCAAAGCCGCCAATGAAGACGGCGATACCGGCAAGGATGGAATTGAAGAGGTTGAAGGCCCCCACGGCGCTCACACAAACGAAGTAGAAGAGCGTCCGTTCCACTCCCAAGTAAGTGAGTGGCTTGTGCAGGCTCTTAAAGACTCGGTTCGTGCGACGCTGCTGCTGTGGTTTGTCTGGCATAGCTTCCTCGATCTAGGCGCGGGTGAGAGTGGCTGGGTAGGGCGCTATACACCCCAGAGCCAACTCAAGACATTCACTGCCATAACGGCAATGCCCGTTCCAGCGGCAACACCAGCGAGCGCTTTTTTTGCGCCGGGCTCGCCGTGCGCGAATCCGTAGCCTCCGATCACAATTGCGACCAGGCTCGCCACTTTCGCGATCGTTCCAGTAAAGAGGCCTTGGATGGCATTAAAGCCGGTGTCGAAGGGACTTCCTTGGGCATGGGCAGCGAGTGGGGCCAAGATGAGAACACTGAGCACCATCAGCGCCGACTTTGCAAAGGTCGAAGAGATCGCCAACCGAAGGGGGAAGGGAAGTTTGATACGGGCCAAATGCGGCATGAGAGCCTCCAGCAGTGACAGTTCAGAGCCGCTGCTTTCGGTTCACCGTAGCGCTAGAGCAAGGTGTTGTCTAATGACTTCTCGGCGGGACGTTATTCCGCAGGCTCATAAGACTGGAATCTGGAGAATATCGGTTAAATGTTGCGTGACTCGTCACGGCGAACTCAGGGCATACTGTCTCGATAAGGGGAAATACGGAATGCCGAATTTGGCAGCCGATAATAGCGAGGGAGAGCAAGCCGTCAAAGCGGAGGTGTAGATTGAGCCGTAATGCCCAGGCCTGCAAGGATCTCGACTATTTCTGCACCGAGGAGGTATTTTGCTTGCTCTGCGTCACTCCATTGCGTGCCGCTCTCGAAAGGCTTCTTCGACTCCCATTGGCAACTCAAAAGGGCTTCGGCAAGCACCTCAATCGCAGACCAATGTTGTGCGATGAGCTGCTCCGCCTTGGCCTCCAGTTCATTGTGAATGGTCCGGCGGCCCTTGTCCCCAAAATAATCGGAGGAAAACTTCCCCTGCAGAACCCGCGCTTCTTTCCAGTCCGTGCTGAAGATGACGCCGAAATAGTCACGCTGCTGAAAGCCCCGCATTGAACGAAGGCGTTTCTCTGCGCTAAATCCGGCAAAGGACGCGAGGATATTCGCTTCGACCGATGCGTCCGTACCGTATGGTTCTTTCCAGTAGCACGCAAGACCCTTCGCATCCTGCCCGACCATGATGCCTTCCGGCCGCAGCCGAAGTCCCAATGCTGCGGCCACGACGACATGCCCAGCTTCATGGTAGCCGGCCGTTTCTATCTGAACTTCCACGTTTTCCCCACCGACTGCCGCTGATCCGCTCATGCTTCGATGATACGGCCCTGAGTCGTTTCGCCGCGTTGGATTGACGGAAGGGTGGGGGCCAGCCCCCTGTAACTCGCAAAGGGCTTACCTTGACCTGGCACATGTGAACTAATAGGGGTTGTGGTAGCTTCGTGGAGTATCAGCGGATACTAGAGCCGTGATCACTGCCGAGTTTGAAGAAAAAGCCTATGAAGGCCCGCTCTACAATCAACTGGAGCGAGGCCAAAACTTGCTATTCACACCGGGGCAGGTACTCGAAAAGACCTTGGGATTCGATGCGGGGCTGTTCGTAGCTCAGGCGGCGGTCTGGGAGACGCTCGGATACAAGACTCCGCTACAGGGCGCGGCGCTAGCCTATTACGACTGGCCCTTTGTGTGGAGGCTTAAGCAACCGAAAGAGAAGATCCCGAGATTCCGGCTGAATCTTTTCCTGCAGGCTAAGAGACCCGATTTCTACACGCGGCGGCCCAGGTCGCTGAAGAAGCTCAAGACGATCAGCGCTCCGCTCTGGTCGTTTCGCATAACACCGCATCAGCAGAGGCGTCTTCAGAGAATGTCCGAGACCTTGCAGGGCAAAGCTCACGTTGCTTATGCATCGCCCGCGTTTCACACCTATACCGACCTGTTTAGACACACACAGCGGCGCACAGTGGTTCAGAACTCGTCGTTTCCTTCGGTGGAGAAACTCAGGGGACACGACGCCTGGTATTACCAGACGCCCGGCGCGCAGGGTGCGGCCAATCCCAACCCTGAAAGCATAGAGGAACCGTCATTACTGGACCGAATTGCTGATCTTGCTCGCGCGACTGACGCATTCGACGGTGGCGATCTAAAATGGCTCGACCTCACCGCACGCGGCGTCATCGAAGCGGCCGCGGGCACGGACGAACTCGCGATCGATGGCCGCACCGCGCATTTCTTCGACGATCTGCAGACCTTGGAACGGCTCACTGAACGATTTGAGATACAGCCGAGCCTTCGTGCCTATGTGCAGGTTGTGCTGTTCACGATGCGCTTTGATCTCAACTGGCTCGTGGTCGCAGACGGCTAAGCGGTGGAGGCGGAAATTTTCAACGGCTTCGGGGGATGTCCTCCCCCGCGCGAGCCTTTGCTTTATGTCCTCAATATTCGGCGGGGTCGATGAACGATTGCGGACGCTGCCATACCCCATCGCCTGTTCATCTTCCCGGTGGCGAGAGCCGAAGGTCATTCATACGTTTTTGTAGCGCCATCCGTGCCGCGTGTTTTCAGTTAGACTCGTCGAAGAAATAGCGCAAGGCTCGACGCTCTTCCGTGTTCTGCGAGAAGCTGTTAGGATATTTCTGTGCTAAACATTTGCTCAGGTTTCGTTGGCGGTTCTGTCCAGGTTGGCTACAATCTGGATCGCCCGGAGCAGTCTGTGCAAGTGGATTTGCACATGGCACAGGTGCAGGGAGACGCCGAAATTTGGAGGCGGTTTGGGGGCGGTTCGGACAGGAATCGCGCTCTTTTGTGCAACGAAGGCAATTCCATGCACGGTATGCAAATCGCGCAACGCTGCATAAACACTGGCGATTGCGCATCTTGTTGATTTGGCGAGTGGGGACGTAGTTCAGTTGGTTAGAATGCTGCCCTGTCACCGACTCCCCAGCAGAGAAGCAACCACGCATTCGCTTTTTCCGGGCGCAGGATAGCTTTCCCCCGGCTTCCTCCATTCACCCACACAAGCTTCACTCAAACCGGGAGACATCGCGAATCGTTCGATGACGGCCGAAGCGGAGTCCTCAGACTGCTCTGTGGACGATCTCTCCAGTGCAAAGGTCTTGGTCGTGTAGATCAACGCAGTGCGCACATGAGTGGGAAGCCAGTCCGACATCCCCACGAGTCAAGCCTGATGCGCGAGAGCTTGTCGCACCGCTTCTGGACGAATTGGCAAGTCTCGAAGACGCACACTTGAAGCGGCGAAGATCGCGTTCCCAATCGCCGGAGCAACCGCGGTAGTCGCCGGCTCGCCCAGTCCAACTGGCATTTCTGCACTGGGAATAAATTCGATTTCGAGTTCCGGGATTTGTCCCATTCGGAGCACTCTGTAGCTATCGAGATTCGTGTCCTTGGGTTGGCCTTTGACGAACTCGGTTCCCTCGAACAGAGCGGTCGAAAGACCCCACAAAGCTGCGCCTTCCGCCTGGGCGGCGGCACTGTCGGGATGAATGACGGTTCCGGCATCGACGACCAAGGTCAGCTTCTCTACTGCTACGTGGCCGTTTGAGCGGTCCACCCGGACGCGAGCGGCACAGGCGATCCAGGTCGGCATCGAGCGTTCCTGCCCGAAAGTAGAGGCGATGCCGAGCCCGACATCTTTCGGCATGGTAGTGCCCCACCCGGCTTTCTGCGCGCAGCGGGAGAGCACCGCGGCCTGCCGGCGCGCCCCGCCTACGGAGTTCGGCGCCGACCCGGCGTTGCCACCTGCGCCGTCAAGCAAGCTCAGCCGGAACGCTACCGGATCGATGCCGGCCTCGTGGGCCACCTCGTCCATAAAGCTCTCAACCGCCCAACTGGTCCAGCCCGCGCCCACTGATCGTAGGTAGCCAGGGCGGAATGCCCGCTCCGCCAAGTCATTGTCGATTGCCCGAACGCGGTGTGCGCCTACGTTGTACCAGTGATCAGCTCCTGAGATGGCGAAGGGATCGAAGGGCGCGCCCTTGGAGTCTTTACCCAAAAAATAAGGGGCGATCGTAGCCGTGGGCCAGCCCGCGGCAGCATGGTGATCCATGGCCGCCACTCTGTTTCCTTCGCCCCAAGCCAAACGCAGGACCTGCCGCGATGCGGATCGGGGACAGTCGAAGCGCATGTCATCGGAGCGCGTGCAGACCATCTTCACCGGCTTGCCGCCGATCGCGAGGCTGGCCAGCGCGGCAGGCACGGCATAATCGCCGTCCAGGCGACGACCGAATCCCCCACCCAGCAGATAGCTGCGCATCACGATTTTGTCCTGACTACGGCGCAGAGCTTTCGCCAGTACCGGCAGGATCGACGACTGCCACTGATTCCCGGTGTGAATTTCTACTACGCCATCTTTTTCGAAGGCCAAGGCATTGACCGGCTCCAGGGCGAAATGCATTACAGTGGACGTGGTGTAGGTCCGCTCGATCTTTCTCTTTGCCGACGCAAACACTGTGTCCACACTCGGATCGTCGACAAACAAGGAACCACCTTTTGAATCAGCGATCTGTTCGGCTGCGTGCTGCTGAAGATCCTGCTCAGAAACATTTGCAGTTTCGCCCGACTGCCATTTCACCTTGACGAGGTCGGCTCCACGATTAGCCGCCGAGAAACTGGAGGCGTAAACCATAACCCAGCCAGGAACCGTATCTGACGGATCATCTAGAGCGATGCTTCGAATGTAGCCATCCACATGCTTAGCCGCAGAATCGTCGATCGATATTACTTTTGAGCCGTAGCGCGTCGGAGGAATTAACGGACGGGCGTAGACCATGCCATCGACCACTGCGTCAAGACCGTAGCGGGCTTTGCCGTTGACTTTCGACGGAACATCCAGCGCCATGACATCTTTTCCGATCAGGCGGCGTTCGGCCGGCCGCTTAATAGGCATTGTTTGTAACTGTTCCGGCGTGAAAGTTCGGCGCAAGTCTCCGCGGGCCACGATGTCGCCGTAGGAAACCGATTTTCCGTCGGCGTGCACAGCGCTACTGCGTGCCGTGCACGCTTGTGGACTGACGCCGAGAAGTTTGGCGCCCTCTTCAATCAAGGCGATGCGGCCGGCGGCGCCGGCCCGGCTCAGCAGCGGGAAGCTCTGCCACACGGACCAGCTACCGCCCGTGATCATCAGCCCCCATTTTGGATCCGAGTCGACGGTGACGGTCTTGACTTTGTTCCAATCAGCCTCCAACTCGTCAGCTACTATGCGGGCCAGAGATGTTCCCACATGTTGGCCCATCTCGGCGCGAATAATGTTTACGGTCACCGTACCGCTCGGATCAATTCCATACCAGATCGTCGGCTCGAACAAATCGCTCGCACTCCCCGTCACCCCGCTGACTAGGGCGAGGCCGGAGCGCGCGTATCCCAGCATGACGCCAGCTCCCGTCAGTGCGATCAGGAAACCCCGTCGCGAAAGCTCGGGTGAACCTCTCAGTCCGTGGGCAGACAGACTAATCATGCGTCGCTCCTCGCATCCTCGATGCTGCAAGCTTGATGGCTTTGCGGATTCGAATGTAAGTCATGCAGCGGCAGACGTTCCCCTTCATTACGGCGTTGATGTCCTGGTCGCTGGGGTCGGGAAAATCCTTGAGCAGCGTTGCTGCCTGCATGATTTGTCCTGACTGACAGTATCCGCACTGCGGAACCTGCAACTCGAGCCATGCGGTTTGCAGCGGATGCCTCCCCTCAGGATCAAGCCCCTCGATCGTCGTTACCCTGGCGCCCGAGACTGCGCCGACCGCCGTAATGCAGGAACGAGTGGCCCGGCCTTCCACATGAACAGTGCATGCGCCACACATGCCAATCCCACAGCCGAATTTGGTTCCGGTGAAACCAAGCTCATCACGAATCACCCAGAGCAAGGGCGCATCAGGCGGACTGTCCACCGAAACCGTGCGGCCATTGAGGCTGAATGTGGTCATAATCGATTAGCTCCTGTTCTCTTCTTTTTTCCTCTCTTCGCTCTTCTTTCAGCGCGGCTCCAGCAACTCTCGCCGGGCAGCAGATACTTTGCGTTCCACATCTGTCCAAGGAGGTCGCGTCGTTCGCGTGCGACGGAGATAAGCCGCGAGTCTGGCCAGGTCGGCGTCGCTGAGGGACGAGGCGTAGGCCGGCATTACCAGTCCCGGCGCACCGTCCGTGCTGCCGATGCCTCTCAGCACAGCCTGAATGAAATTGGTCGGTTCGGGCAAGGAGAGCGCACTGTTGAGCGCGAGTTCCGGACGGGCGGCAAGTGGAACTGTGCCGCTGTTGTAGTGGCACGAAAGACAGGCGGAGGCATAGAGGTCGGCGTCGGGGTCATAATCTTGACCGCTACCAAGAGCTGAAGTCTGCAGCGCCTCCTTCGTTGCCGCTCCGACGTTAGCCTTACGCGCATCCGCGTGGTTGATATCGCTCATATAGAGCGCGATCGCTTGAACATCACTATCGGGGACGACTGGAAGGTCCAGGGCGTCGCGGACAGTCGGAGTCATCGTGGCTGCGACTGCTCCGTGTAGTGGATCTACTCCCGTGCGCAGGAAGCGGAACAACTGTTCTTGCGTCCACGGGACGGGCGACGGATTGCCTGGGGTAAGCGGCGGTGTGATCCAGTTATCGACCACAGTGCCGGAGTAGGCGTCTCTCAGCTTTTCACCGCCGAGCGCATTGCGCGGCGTATGACATCCCCCACAATCGCTGACGGCCTGTGCCAGATAAGCTCCGCGATTCCATTGGCCGTCTTTTGCCGGATCTGGCCGGTAGCGCCCGCTCCTGAAGCATAGAATCTTCCATCCTTCCTGCAGGAATCGGACGTTCAGAGGAAACGGAACTGTCATCGTGGGTACCGTAGCGCTGACCGGTGGCCGCGTCATCAAATAGGCATATAGCGCTTCGACATCGTCGTCCTGCAGTTCGGTGTAAGCGTTGAACGGGAAGGCAGCGAAAAGATGAGAGCCGTCTCGTGAAACACCGTCGCGGATGGCGCGCGTAAACGCTTCGAGCGACCATGCACCTATCCCAGTTTTCGGGTCGGGTGTGATATTACTTCCGTAGATGATCCCGAATGGCGTGTTCACCCCGTACCCGCCCGCGAATGGTTGACCCTCGAACCGGATGTGGCAAGAGAGACAATGTCCCTCCGCAACCAGAATTTCTCCTTTGGCGATTGACTCGGCGCTGAAGCTTGCCGGGTTCGGGCGCTCGATGGGGGCAATGGCTGCTCGCCAGGACAATAAGGAAAAAACCAGCAGCCCGAGAAAGGCCAGTGCGGCCGCCGCGATTGCGATGCGCCGAATCATTGCACCCTGCCTGGACGGAGTCTCGCCGCGCCAAGGACGCAATCCATAACAAGAACTCCCCTTTCACCTTGCGGTAAGTCCATGTGGCGTGCCAAATTCAATCAGAAGCATCGGGGCGAATCAATTGGACGATGGTATCGGCAATACCTAAGTATCGGTGGAAATCGGTGCAATAGACGTGAGTTCCATAACCGATCAGGCGGCTGCGATCATGTGCCGCTTCGCCAGCGCCTCAATTTCCGGCTCAGTCACCGCCGAGAGGTCTGCATTTTCAGTGGCGATAACCCGTTGAGAGATTTCGGGGTGATGGGTCTTCAAATATTCTTTCAAGAACTCGGCGGCGTTGCTTTTTCCAGTGGCGTGACCGATGAGGACGATCTCACTCGCAGGAGCGATGTCTTTCGCGACCTCCTCATAAAACGAATCCTCTTCTGGCACGCGCTCGCCACGGTAGTGAGCTTCCTTTCGATGAATCAGATGATGATGGAAATGATAAGGATCGTGAGGCCGCACCTTGTGTTCGTCAGCCGGATGACTTCCACCGAAATCCTTATAAACGTGGGCGGCATGGTGATCGATGACAACTATCATCCGGCTGGGCTGGGCCGGCTCTTCTACTGGCGAAACTGATTTATTAGCATCCCGTCCGGCTTCCTTCAGGAATTTACGCAGCCGAGAAACTTCCTCGAGGCCAAGGTCGTGGGTGTGCGGTTTCTTGAAAAAGACGCGTTGGCCCTTGACGACGAACACGAATTCATCGTTGCCGTGCGGTTGGGCCTCACCCAGATGCTCAACCAGTTCGACGGCCTCGCTCCAACTTAGGTTATGTGGAAGCTTCCCGTCGAGAAGATTCTGATACAGCGATTCGAGGTGCTTACTCACGGTGTGTTCTCCTTCACAAATAGTTAAATTCGATCAACATGCATCTCGAACGAGCACCATTAGGCCACGGGCGGAGGGACCAAAACAATTGGACCTTGGTATCGGCGACATCCGTATCCAGTGTCCGATGCCTCAGCGACGTGCACACTGTAGTCGGTACGAAAGTATGAGCAATACCATCGTCCAATTGCGCGGCCCATTTTGTTGTGGCCGAATGAGTCCAGTACCTGAGAGGCGCGATGACGAAAATGACCGGCTTTCAAGCGGACATTCGACCGCTGTTTACGGAGCGAGATATTCAAGGCATGAGCAAGGCGTTCAACCTGGGAAGTTACGATGACGTCAAAAAGCACGCTGCCGCCATCTATGATCGGATCCGCGGAATCGGCGGCCCCGTAATGCCACCACCGCCGCCAAGAGGAGAAGGTCCTTGGCAGCAATCTCGGATTGAATTATTCGCCAAGTGGATGGCGGACGGATTCCAACCTTAATCGGCCTCAAGCGCCCGGGACCGCCTCTAAAGCTGTAGCCCGGAACTGGATGGTCATCTGCCCACTTCGATTAGATTTCGGATGGAGGATTTCATGAAAGCAAATGTTACGTTGGGCTTCTCAGTTGCGGTCTTGGCGCTGGCGACCGCCACCCTTGGCGTGCGAATTTCCGCCGCACCCAACCCGCAGGTCAAGTCCGGAGTAGACCGGCTCTATGTGATCGACTGCGGTGACGGGAGTGGGGCCGACGAATCGCGTTGGACGCCGGGAGTCAATGTTGGAACGCCCGTCGGCTTTCCCGGCCACTGCTACCTTATCCACCACACCCAGGGTTGGGTTCTGTGGGACACGGGCATCGATGATGCTGTGGCGCAACTGCCTAATCACGAGGAGGTGTTTCATGAGTGGGGGCCCGGCACCGGCCCGATCTGGCGTAAACCAATCACGCTCGCGGCTCAGCTCGAACAGTTACGGGTCAAGCCTTCGGACATCAAACTTATGGCCGTTTCACATAGCCACCCGGACCACGCAGGAAATGTCGAGATGTTTCCCAACACGCTCATGCTTGTGCAGAAAGTCGAGTATGAATGGGCTGGAAGCCGGCAAGACACCGTTGCGTTCAACAAGAAGCATCCGGTAAAGCTCGTCAACGGCGACTACGATATCTTTGGCGACGGGAGCCTCGTGCTGCTCTCCACGCCCGGACACACGCCCGGCCACCAATCTTTGCTCGTGAGGCTTCCTAAAACTGGAGCGGTCATTCTAAGCGGCGATGTTGTGCATTTTCAGACAAGCTTCGAACATCGCTACGTCCCCGACAATAACTGGAACAAGCAGGCCTCGCTGCAGTCCATGGACAAGATTGCGGCAGTCATGGCGAAGGAACATGCGCAACTCTGGATCAACCACGATCAGTCCCAAAGCGACTCGCAAAAGAAGTTGCCAACATATTACGACTGATGCCGTCTCGCCACTTGCCCGGAAGCGGGATGGGCCATTTGGGAAAGGAAAAGATAAGTGACCGAGTCAACTCTACGATCGATAGACTCACCCGAGCGGCAAGCCGAGGCCTTCCCTCTGCTAACTCCCAGCCAGATAGACCGCATCCGGCCGTACGGCACGGTGAGAACAGTTCGCGCGGGAGAGATTCTGTTCGAAGCTGGGGATCGTTTGCCTTTGTTTGTTTTGCTTTCCGGAAAGCTCGATATCGTAATAACCCGGCTCTCTGGCGAGCACGTATTTGCGACTCATCGTCCTGGCGGTTTTTCCGGAGACATGGTCTTGATCTCCGGAACCGGCTCTATGGCGCGCGGACGTGTGGCCGAATCAGGAGAATTTCTTGAAGTTAGCCCCGGTGCCTTGCGCTCGCTCATCGCGAAAGATGCCGAACTCAGCGATATTTTCATGCGCGCTTTTATCCAGCGACGCCTCGCGCTCATTGCGGGCGGCTTGGGTAACGTCATCATTTTGGGATCGCGTCACTCGGCTAATACGCTGCGGTTGCGCGAGTTTCTCACCCGCAACGGACAGCCGCACGCATATATCGACCTTGATAGTGATGCAACGGCTCAGGAGCTGCTTGATCGTTTTAACGTGAAGATCGACGAGATACCGATTGCGATTTGTAGCGGAAAGGCCGTGCAGCGCAATCCCACGACGCAACAGTTGGCTCAATGCCTGGGGCTCTCGGGCAAAGTCGATGAATCGCACATTCTCGATGTCGTCATTGTGGGCGCTGGTCCGGCCGGGTTGGCCGCGGCGGTTTACGCAGCCTCAGAAGGATTAGAAACTGTCGTGATCGAGGCTGACTTTCCCGGTGGACAGGCGGGCTCGAGCTCAAAGATTGAGAACTACCTTGGCTTCCCAACCGGCGTCTCCGGTCTGGAACTCACGCGCCGTGGCGTTGTTCAGGCGGAGAAATTCGGCGCACAGATGATGGTGGGACAGCGAGTGGCCAAGTTCGAATGCGATCAGAGGCCATATCGGCTCTCGCTGGAGAATGGCGATATTCTGCAGGCTCGAAGCATCATCATCGCCACAGGGGCACAATACAAAACGCCGAACGTCGCCAACCTGAAGAAATTCGAAGGAAATGGAATCTATTACGCGGCCACATTCATGGAATCACAGCTTTGCGGGGGTGATGAGGTCGTAGTGATCGGCGGAGGAAACTCGGCCGGCCAGGCAGCCATTTTCCTGGCGGAAACCGCCCGGAAGGTCTATATGTTGGTTCGCGGAAAAACGCTTTCGGAGACGATGTCACGCTATCTGACTCAGAGGATCACAAAGCATCCGGTGATCGAGCTGCATCTGCAGACCGAACTAGTGTCATTAGAGGGCGAATCGCACCTCGAACGGGTCACCTGGCTCGACCGGTCGTCAGGGGAGAGGATGACGCGCGACATCCGGCACGTTTTCGTGATGGCGGGTGCATCACCTCGTAGCGACTGGCTGCGTGGCTGTGTCGTCCTTGATCAGCAGGGCTTCATTCTTACAGGACGGGACCTGGATCCAGTTCTGGCAAGCGCTCCACAAAAATGGCCTCTTGGCCGGTCGCCGCAGATGCTTGAGACAAGCTTGCCAGCTGTTTTTGCAGTGGGAGACATCCGCTCCGGAAACGTCAAGCGGGTTGCGTCAGCCGTTGGCGAGGGAGCGATCTCGATCCATCTGGTGCATGGCGCACTGGCGGAAATATAGGGTTGACGAGTAAGAGATCAACTTAACTGTGGCTGTTGAACCAGTCGACTGCGAGTTGAGTATATTCGCCTACCTCGATGATGTAGCCGTCGGGGTCACGCATGTAGTAGCGCCATTCCCAGCCGTCAGGATTGGGTAATGGTTCGGTAAGAAAGAACGCTCTTTTGTCGCCCCATTCCTTGTAGCAAGCCCGGATGCCGGCGACGCGCAGATTAAGGAAGCTACTGACTCTGTCCAGATCCGGCGGGGTTTCAAGAACGACCTCCGGCTTGTCGGGAGTCGGCACGCCGCCGCAATTAAGAATGATCCACGTATCCTCCACCTTGATGTAGCAGGGATCTGCTGGCTTGATTAATTTCCCGCCAGGAATTCGGATATAAAAGTCTTCCGATTTTTCCTGGTCCTTCAGGGTGAAAAAGTGAGCTGCGAAAAAGCCTCTCTGTGCAATTGGCGCTTCAGGTGAGAAGATTCTGCTACAGCGATTCGAGGTGCTCGCTCATAGTGTGTTCTCCTCCGCAAAAAAGAGTTTCTAAGTTCGATCAAACGTGCATCCCGAACGATTGCGATCAAGCCAGCGGTAAAGCGAGGATAGCGTCAAGTCTTCTTCGCCTTCACGGGAGGCACCAGAGCGACAGCGGCCTCGGTCGTGAGCAGAAGGAAAGTGAATGTCTCCTGTAGGTACAGACGGACCGCGGCATCGTTGTGGTTGAGGTAGCCGATGGAGACGTCCTGGCCGATGTGTAGTTCGAAATCACCACCACGGGTGGTTAGCACGAAAGCGCCGGCGATGGCGGGTGCCCAGATGATTTGATCTTTAACCAGCCGCTTGACGTGCTCCAACACAGGGTATCCGTGGTCGCTAGTTTCGGCGAGTGCGGTGTAGGCGTCGGCGCCGAGGAGTACCGAGTAGGGGCCATTGACCCCGACGAGACGCAACTGGCTCAAGCTTTGAGCGATGGCATCGGGGTACTCGCGAACGTCGGCCGGAAGCGTCTTGATGGGATTGCTGGTGCCCTGGCGGATGCCTCCAATGCCGGCGGCGGCATATCCTTCGAATACGGTGGCGTCCTCGGCAAAGGCAATCTGCCGCGCAGCATCCTTGGCCGGTTGCCAGTCGGAGTCGTTCGCGCCACGATCAACATCGTCGATACTTTTGCGATCCAGTTCGAACGGAACACGTAGCTCGACTAACGCCTTCACCTCTCGCTGGCTCGCGACGATGCCCTTCGCCGGTGCGGCGATTGTCCTCAGGTGGCCGGTGCCGATCGCAGAAAGCGCACTACCGGCCGGGCCCTTCAGGTCGACAACGCGCCGTCCGGCGAGATAGCGCTTGAGCGTCCGTGATGTTTCCTCTTCGATTTGAGCCCATGCCGAATCGGAAATGGGGGCAAGTTCACGATGGAGATTATTCATGTGGTACGTCTCCTTTGAGAGATCCGATGCGGAGCGAACCCGCACGCACCGATGGGATGGATGGAGAAGGTTCGACAGCCGCAGGCGCCGCGGGGGATTCCGCAGCCGCAGGCTGGGTTTGGTCTTCGGTCACGTTCTCCAGAAATGTCGCCGACGGCACAAAGAACAAGTTTCCAGTCACGGCACGGCTGAAGTCCAGCAGCCGGTCGTAGTTGCCGGGAGGGCGCCCGATGAACATGTTCTCAAGCATCTGTTCGATAGTGCGGGGCGAACGGCTGTAGCCGATGAAATAGGTGCCAAACTCACCATGCGCGGGTCGGCCGAAAGGCATGTTGTCGCGCAGGATCTTGATCTCTTTGCCGTCCTCGACGATTGTGGTGAGCGCGTTGTGTGCTGAGGTTGGCTTGACCGAATCGTCCAATTCGATATCAGAAAGCTTGGTGCGGCCGATAATTCGTTCCTGCGCTTCGGTGGAGAGCGCATTCCATGCGCCCAGATCGTGGAGATATTTCTGAACGATAACGTAGCTACCGCTGGCAAACTCGGTGTCTTCGTCGCCGATGAGCACGGCCTCGGCTACAGCGGCACCGCGGGGATTCTCCGTCCCGTCGACGAAGCCGAGCAGGTCGCGATCATCGAAGTAGCGGAAACCTTGAACTTCATCTATCGGCGAAACGGCGTTTCCCAGACGCGCCATAAACTGAGTAGCCAGCTCGAAGCACAAATCCATGCGCTTGGCGCGGATGTGGAACAGCAGGTCGCCTGGTGTGGAGACCGCATGGCGCGCCCCAGCACGAATCTCACCAAAGGGATGCAGTTCTGCCGGCCGGGGCTGCCCGAAGAGGCGGTCCCATGCATCTGAGCCAAACCCCATGACACAGGAAAGACTCGCATCCAAGTCACGAAATTCCACGGCGCGCACCAGCGCGGCGAGGTCTCCGCAGAACGAGCGCAGGGTGGCGCGATTTTCAGAGCCGGGATTGAGCGTTGCGACCAGGAAGATCGCGGCGCGAGTGAGCGGCGCAGCCACTGCCTGTGCGATGGCAGGCGATCCGGCTGCTACTTCAGGCGTGTTGGTCGGATCGTTCTTCATCGGGTACCGTCGCGGGTGGAGCGCGCAGATTTCGCCCGCCGAGAATGCTACACTCGACTCGCGTGTGAAATTTCGCCCTGCAAGCTTACCGTCGTCCGCCAAAGCTGTAATCGCCTTCCCTCCTCACGCACTCTTGCCGACGTGCTTTTACGAGGCTCCGGGGTCGAGATAAATCGTCCATTTCACTCCTGGATAACCTTCCTAGGCATACAGGAACGGCCGCTCTCTGTGGCTTTTCCAGAAGTAGCCGAGGATGATCATACTTGCAACCGCCGCGTAGGCACACCATAACGACGTGAACGCGTATCGCTTGACCTCCATTACAACCAGCAGTATCGCCAGGTTGGCCGCGCCGAAGACTACCATCATCCTGATCTTTGAGAAAAACAACGAGCCACAGGTCGCAATCACATACAGCACTGCAACCGCGATGTTGTTAGTCGCTTGATTGATGTACACGATACTGTTTCCCCTGACGTACAGCTGCAATGGGTACGCCGTCAATGCCCACAAAATATAGAGCGTAGTTGCTCCGCCAAGTATAAGGAACGGCAGCATCCTGTGGCGGCTCTTGGCATTCGGCTCGAACAGAATTACGCTAAGCGGCAGCAAAAAGGGAAGGAGCCCTTGCGCATAAAGCATGAACGCCGCGCCCATGTCGTGTGCCACCGCAGGCGAAAGGATCCCATCCAATCCCAACCAGACGAATCCCTCCATAAACTGATGAATGGCGAATAGCACGGGAAGCGCTGCGAAAAGCAGTTCGCGCCGGTGCTTCACCTTAGTCAAGGTGACGACGCCGACGGCACCCAGAACTCCGCTGCCTACGAAGTTCGCGGTGGCTGAGAAACACATAGCTGGTCTATCCTCCGTCGCGGAAATCGCGCAGATGTCTCCTAGGAGTTGTGGTTTCTTGGATCGTCGTCGCACTGAGGTATTCAAGTCCAAGCGGTCCAAGCGCCATCACTTGCGTGATGTACTCACTGGATTTCGCCCAGTGGAAATGGGACGTATTGCCCGGCAGAACAATGACACTTCCGGGCGGATATGCCTCCAGCTTTTCCGCATTGAACTGATCGCCCAGGCCGATGTAGAAAACGCCCGAGATTACCGTATAGACACGATCCTCCGGGTGTCGGTGCGGCAGAGAAGCCGCCAATGCGTTTCACGGCGATGCGCGTTTCTATCCTCTGTTCCTGTTGTTCTTGCGGCACAGATTTCGTCACAAGTTCAGACATGGTGTGCTCTCCTCACAAATAAGTTTGCTAAGCCCGACCAACGTGCATCTCGAACGATTGCAATTAGGCCAGAGGTGAGGGGAGCAAAACAATTGGACCAAGGTATCGCCGATACTATCGTCCAATTGCGCGGCCCGTTTTGTTCTGGCTGAATGGTCACGGGGCAAATTCCATGGCAACTATGAACGCACCTACCAAAGTCACAGAGATGAACGCGGCCACGAAGCCCACACAGATTCGCCTGGCTCGGCGGTCGCCCGCCTATTGGCGTGTCACGATCGCTAACCCGCCGATTAACGTCATGGGTCCAGAAATGGTCAAGCAGTTCCAGGCGGTCATCAGCGCTCTGGAGACCGATGAGCAAGTCAGGGTCGTGGTCTTCGACAGCGCGGTTGACGACTACTTCCTGAATCACTCCGATTTCACGGCCAAGATTGAGGACCTGACCTCGCTGCCGGAGGGGCCCACAGGCTTGCCGCCCTGGCCGGACTTTCTTGTGCGTCTGACGCGCTTGCCGGTTGCCTCGATTGCCCTCATCCGCGGACGTGCGACCGGCAACGGCAGCGAGATCACATTGGCTTGCGACATGAGTTTCGCCAGCCGCGAGAAGGCCATCATCTCGCAGTGGGAAGTCGGTGTGGGGATGGTCGCCGGCGGCGGGCCCATGGCTCGGCTTCCGAGACTCATCGGCCGAAATCGCGCCCTTGAAGTGCTCTTGAGCTCGGAAGACATCAGAGCGGACGAGGCCGAGGCCTACGGTTACATTAATCGCGCCCTGCCCGACGCCGATCTCGATGCGTTTGTGGAGGCGCTCGCGACTCGGATCGCCAAGTTCGACAAATGGGCGATCGCCCAGACCAAGCGCCTCGTCGACACCAGCCTGCCGCCGGACGTCGAGCTGGGCGCCGGATGGGATGCGTGCATCGCTTCGCTCGGACGACCTGCCGCACAAAAGGGAATCAAGGCTCTGATGGAGCGCGGCTTCCACAAGCCCGGGGATGTCGAAAATCGGCTCGGGTACTACCTGGGGCAAATCGCGCCCTAGGTCGGCGCTCGATGCAAGTTCCGAACTCCTGGATGTTGCCGATGGGACGAGCTCGAAGCCAAGTTTGGTTGCCAGGACATGGAAGGAAAATTGGAAATGAAAAAAGAGCTGCGCGGAATCGACCCCGTTTCGAAGCCGAGCGGCGATGGGTGTGTCGAATGCCTAGCGTCGCCTGAAGGCTGGTGGTTTCATCTCCGTCGCTGCGCGGAGTGTGGGCACATCGGCTGCTGCGACAGTTCTCCAAGTCAGCATGCGTCGAAGCATGCCTCGACAACAGGACATCAGGTCATCGCTAGCTTCGAGCCGGGTGAGGATTGGTTCTACGATTACGAGAAGCGGAAGATGATCAGGGGTGTGAAGTTGCTTCCGCACGTTCGCATCCGGAGGATCAACCATCACCAGGACCGGCAGGGAGAGTTCCAGGGAACTGGGAATCACTGCTGCACTAGCTGGCGTCGATCGATTCTTATGCGTTGGAGTGGAACTCGGGAGACCGTGCTCGTAATGAGCACCGTATCAAAAGGAGCAATCAAATGAGCGGTGTACAAAAGGAACCATCAATGAACGCGGTACAAATCGATGAGAAGAGCTATGAGATGCCCCCGCGCGAGGGGATCAGCATAGCGCATTTTCTCACCGTCGCCGACGTCGAGCGATCGGCTCGCTACTACGAAAAGGTCTTCGGCGCTCGCATTCTGACCATGGGTGACGGCAACGCACCCCCGTACCTTCAGCTCGCGAACATCTGGATGATTCTGAACGTTGGCGGCGGACCGACCCCGGATAAGCCGACGGTAACGCTCAGTGTCCCCGACCCGAATCACATCAACAGCTTTATGAATTTCCGCGTTGCCGATATTCAAGCGTGCTACAAGTTGTGGAAAAGTCGGGGAGCCGAGTTCATCACGGAACCGATACCGAAGTACGGCGAGATACGCTGCTACATCCGCGATCCTGACGGTTACATCATCGAGGTCGGACAGAGCACTACCCTCACGTACGGTTAACACTCGGGCCGGATGGGATGCCGACTCTGCGCTCGTGGTGGCGGTCTGCCAATCTCGCTTTGAACAGTCACTCGCTCTGACATCGAAAGGAGTACCGGATGGTCGTCACAAACGAACCGGAAGAAACCACGCGCACGGTCGCGCCTGTCGTCCTGAACGCGCTGAGTGTGAATGTTTTTACGGCTCCCGGAAAGCCGATGGTGGGCGAGCGGCCCAAGCCCTTCGGCGAAGCGCTCGGCTTTGATCCGATCACCTCGACTTTAATCTTCGGCGAGTACGACGCGGTGCTGGTGGATGCAATGGGGACAGTGGCTGAGGCCGAGGCTCTCGCGGATTGGGTCGCTCTGCACAACCGCAACCTGGAGACCATCTATATAACGCACGCCCATTTCGACCACTTCTATGGTCTGAGCATTCTGCTCAACCGTTTCCCCGGCGCTCGGGCGATCGCAACACCCAAGACGGTGAAGGGCATGCAGATGTCTTTCACTCCGACAGTGGAGCGGTTGGCCCGCCGTATGTTTCCTGGGCAAGTGGCCACCAAGTTGGTTTCACCCGAGCCCTATGAGCCCGACACGTTCACCCTCGAGGGTCACGAATTACGCATTATCGAGGAGGGCCGCACCGATAGTCCCGATTCGACGTCTCTCTACGTGCCATCGATCGGCCTGATCGTCGCGGGCGACGTTGTGTACAACCAATGCCGCATGTATGTCGGAGACACCACGCCCGAGAGCCGAAAGAATTGGATCGCGGACCTGGACCGGTTAGCGGCGCTGAACCCGACGATGGTTGTCGCCGGGCACAAGAAGCCTGGCGCGCCCGACTCTCCCTCGGCCATCCAGGACACCAAGCGTTACCTCCAGGACTTCGATCGGCTGCAGAAAACCGCGACGTCCGACCATGAGCTGTTCGATCAGATGACGGAGCTATACCCGCATTGGGTGGCCAATCAGTCTTGGTTGATGTTCGGATTCCCAGGGGCATAAGGTACATCAACCGCGGTAGCCGGCCTTGCGCAATCTGGACGAAGCCCCGCGGACGATAAGCTAACTCACACTCAGGAGAACAGAATTCGATTTCACAAAAGGAGAACAACAATGACAAGCAAAGGAAAAGTCCTGGTGCTGGTCTCGAGCGGTCGCGGCCTGCCCTTGAAAGATGGCAAGGTTTATAAGCGCGCTGGCTACTATCTCAACGAGCTGACAGTTCCGGTTCGCGCCCTGATGAAGGAGGGCTACGAGATCACTTTCGCCAACCCCAAAGGCAACACGCCGCAACCGGATGTGAATTCAGAGGTCGCCGATTTCTTCGGCGGGGACGCGGCCAAGCTTCAGGACTATATGCTATTCCGCGACGGCCTGGCTGGGCTCAGAGATCCAAATCGCATCGCGGATGTCATCGCATCGGGCCTCGATCAATACGACGCTGTTTTCGTCCCCGGCGGCCACGGCCCGATGATAGACCTTCTCGATGATCCGGACGCTGGCACAGTGATGAGACATTTTCACGAAACATCCAAACCTACGGCAGTGCTCTGCCATGGCCCGATTTCACTTCTCTCGGCGCTTCCCAATTCTTGGGAGGTGGTCGCCTCGCTGGCTGCAGGCGATGCAGCCGGTGCACACGCAAAAGCTAAAGGCTGGATCTATGCCGGATATAAGATGACCATCTTTTCGACGGCGGAAGAGCAGCAGCGGGAACCGCAGGAGATTGGTGGCAAGGTCCTCTTCTACCCGGACTTCGCCTTGCGTACGGCGGGCGGGGACGTAAGTGTGCTCGCTCCATGGAGTAGCTACGTCGTTCAAGATCGCGAGCTGATCTCAGGCCAGAACCCGTTCTCCGATGAAGCGCTGCTGAAACTTCTTCTACCGGCACTCAATCGGAGGAAGGAATCGGTTTCAGCGGCATAAGAATCGGAAGGAAACCGGGGACAGGCGGGACTTGTTCCATGTTTCGGCAACGAAGATTTGTCAACGTCCCGCCTGCCCCCGGTTTTTCTGTTTGGGGGTAGAGTGTTCGTCTCCTCGACTGGCAACGCGGAAAGGACGATAGGCATGAAATCAGAGATCAAGATCGGCCAGCAATTCGAGTTCGCGATACGTGCAGATAAAGAGCTTAGACAGAAGGCGGTCGTAACCCGAGTTTTATCTGATCGGGAAGAAGGACTCGGTCCGGAGGTCGACTATTATATGGCCGATTGGATTGAGGCGAGAACACTCTCGGAACGGCCGAAGGCGCTGGTCTTCGTGCTTGCAAACGACGGGAGCGTTTATTTGAATGGCGAGCGGGTTGACATAATCGTGGACGTTGCCGCGTAGCTGTTGCGGGTAGTGCGTCAACAAAACAGTCGCTATATTCCCATGCCACTCAAAATCCTAGGTGAGCATGACGAGAAGCGCTCTTTATCGGAATTGGAGCCATCAATGAGCAGCGCACCAATCGAACAAAAGAGTTATGAGATGCCGCCGCGCGACGGGTTCTCGGTCACACAGTTCATCACCGTCGCCGACATCGACCGATCGGCTGATTTTTATGAGAAGGTCTTCGGCGGCCGCGTTCTGAGCAGAGGCGACAGCAAGGGCGCGTCTGGGCACATTCAGATCGCGAATACTTGGCTGATCGTCAATATCGGAGGCGGGCCCACCCCGGACAAGCCGTCAGTGACGCTCAGCGTTCCCGCCGATCCGGATAAGGTCAGCAGCTTCCTGAATATGCGTGTTGCGGATATTCGAGCGTGCTATGAATTATGGAAAAGTCGGGGAGCCGAGTTCATCACGGAGCCGATCCCCAAGTATGGCGAGATACGGTGCTATATCCGCGATCCTGACGGTTACATTATCGAGGTCGGACAAAGCACTGGCCTCACATAAGGCTGACATTGGCGCGGTTGCCGGGGCAAGGTGGTGTGACATTGGGTATCGTTACAGCGTTTCCTTTCGATGGAGGAACAAGAGATGGATTGGAAACGGTTACTCCAGTTTGCGCTGCAGGGTAGCAGTAATTTGGAACAATATGCCATCCTGCTGACACGTGTCTCGATCGGGCTGTTCTTCGCCATCTCTGGTGGAAACAAATTGTTTGTCGCCGGAGGCACGAAACCTGTTTACGACACGCTCGTTAAGGCCAAGGCCCCGTTCCCCGGCAACTGGCCTATTTCGTCGCGGGTGTCGAGTTCGTTTGCGGGTCCTTGTTGACCGTGGGGTTTCTTTCGAGCGCAGCCTGCGTGGCTTTATTGATCGATATGACAGTGGCCACCCTGACCAGCGCGGTCTCCACCCTGCCGAAGGGACTTTCGCCACTTAACTGGCTCGACGATTTCCTTTACCTTCCGGAAGTCCTGTACGTGCTCTTCTTTATCTGGCTGATCTGCTCCGGTCCGGGAAAGTTCAGTGTCGATTCCTGGCTCGCCAGCCAGTTACTGAGCTGCGTTGCCGCGGTCGATATTCGGATTCGCGACTTCCTTGGCTGCTAACCTTCCCAGAGAAACTCCTGAGGCTGGCGCGGAAGCGCCATAGCTGACGTTGATGTGGTCCCTCACCGAAAAATGGTTGAAGTGCAAACTGCGGTAAGATGTTGGGCACGGGGCGCGCCCCGAAACGAGTGATGAGTGGGGCATCAGGCAACGCTAGCTGCCCTGTCTTCAGTTATAGTGGCCTGGTGCGCTTGCGCATTTGCATTGGATTCGTCGCTCGACATGCGCCAGTATGAGCGGACGGTCTGGAAGGCAAACTCTCTTACAAACCAAAGATCAACGCGATCGCTGAGTTCCTTGTGGTTATCCATGGCTGAGCACAAATTTCGGCTTGCTCGGATCGATGAGGTGCGCCCGGTTCTATGGCGGTCGCCTGCCGGCCAACAGGTGCACTCTAGCAAACGCCTCTGACTATGCGCCGCTCGCGTCAAGAACCCCGGGGATTGGTACGTTGAAAGGGCCTGCCAGTTGGTAGGACCGCAGACTAAAGCGAGACGCAAGCCGGCGTGTTCGTACGTGCTCAGAATCTTAGAGGATCGAGAGGGTGCGTATGAGTGAGCCGGATATTGCCTTCCAATGGCAGAAGCACTGTGCGCGAACAACTGCCAGATCGGAGGATGCAGATGGATGGCAGTGTCGACCTCGTGTCTGAAGATAAGCGAGTTAGCCGCAAGCTCGGGAGTTCGGCGAGCGCCGGCAAACTGCTCGTGATTCTCCTACTGGCGCTGGCGGCGGAGTCTTGTCGCCAACCTTCCCGAGAGCGGGTCGAGCTGACATTCTTCCGTCCGGGTTGGTCGCAGCATGACCAGAGAGCCGAGCGATTGCTGCAGCAGTTCACCCAGGAAACGGGAATTCACGTCAAGGATCTTCCGGTTCCAGAGAGCACGCTTGATGCCCTGAGCCTCTCGCGCAAGCTTCTACAAGATGGCGGTTCGAGCCCCGATGTCTTGGGTATCGATGTGTTCTGGTCGGGGATTGTGGAAGGGGATTTAGTCGACTTGGGACCCGGTGCGGCGGCGGAAATCTCCCAATTGAGGCCGGAATTGATACCCAGTTACACGGTGGGAGGGAAACTGGTAGCCATCCCTTATCGCGTTCAGATTGGGGCTCTTGAGTACCGAACCGACCTCCTTCGGGAATATGGCTATGACCATCCGCCGACCACATGGGACGAACTTGAGAGGATGGCTGTTCGGATCCAGGCGGGCGAGCGTGCCAAGGGAAACAAAGACTTCTGGGGTTATGTGTGGCAGGGTGCGCCAACAGAAGGATTGACTTGCAATGCGCTCGAATGGCAATTCGCTGAGGGAGGCGGACGGATCGTTGAGAACGACCGGACCATCAGCGTGAACAATCCAGCAACTATTCGCGCGTGGCAACGCGCCAGGCGCTGGATTGGCTGGATATCGCCGCCCAGCGTCCAGGCGTATCGGGAGACGGATTCGATGAATGTATTCGACTCAGGAGTCGCCGCTTTTAACCGCGCCTGGGCTGAAACTACCATCACGCCGACGGGGCAACCTCGGCTGCTCCATTGGCGGGACTCGCTGGTAGTTGACCGCACGGGATACACAAGCATTCCTGGCGGGCCCGGAGGGCGGGCGGGAACGCTGGGAGGTTCAGGACTGGCAGTCTCGCGGCATTCGGCCCATCCTCAGGAGGGCATCGCACTTGTGCGGTTTATGACACAAGCGCAGATCCAATTCACACGAGCGGAGAACGACTCGGGTACGCCCCCCTTGCAGCCCGAAGTCCACGATCTGCCCTCGATCCAGAATCCGCCGGAGAAGGAACAAAAAGCTGGGCAACACAGGGGCGGCATCATCAGCCGGCCTTCCACCGTGACCGGGCACGCCTACGAGCAAGTCGCCGCCGCCTATATCGCCGCTGTGCATTCAGTACTGATCGGGGAAAAGGGGGCGCCGGAAGCGGCGGCAGCGCTTGAAAAACGATTGGTCGAAATCACGGGTTTTGATGTCGGTCCGGTGAAGCCGGCGAAGTGATTCGTGCAGGCGGCAACAAATCGTTTGCCCGCCTCTGATTTGGTTTATGCTTGAGGAATTTGAGCCGTGTTTGGGCCGAAGCGCATGAACTCTGCAGACCTCAACAAACTCGAAATCGGTCCGGGACTGAAGTTTACCTTCGCGCTGCTAATCGCTCTGATTTTGGTTGGGAATGGTGTCCTCCTCTGGCAATTTCGTCTCGCTCGTTTACAAACGGAACGTCTTGAAGATGTGAGTCAGGAACTGATCGGGGTGTTACGACTTCAGGTGAGTCTTCTGTCAGTTCATCAGCGGCTGGACGAATTGGCGCAGTCCAAAGACGCAGGCGGCATCGCGGCCGAATCCGAACCGCTGCGCAGAAATCTCCTGGAAGAAGCGCAGGGCGAGATGACCGCGCTCACCCGCTTGCCTTACGAAACCCACGTAGAACCCGAGTTTCAGCCAACATTGCAAGCGATTGAGATTACATTGCCGACGCAATTGGATGCGATCGATGGACTGGCATCGTCCGGTGACTGGAAGGCTCTTCGCCTTCGGCTGGACAATGAATTGAAGCCGGTGGAGTCTCTTTGTGCTTCCCTCGTTGGCGGGACCGACCAGGAAGTGAGAGCAGAACTTGCGCTCGCGGTCGCGGACATGAGAAGGGCGCAGCTCAGAATTTTTGTTGTCGTGCAGGCAACGGCGATCTCCACGTTTTTCGTAGCGGCCGTTCTTGGCGGGGCGGTTACCAGGCGCATCATTATACTTCGAGTGAATGAAAGGGTTGCGGAGCGCACGCGCATCGCTCGCGACCTGCATGACACCATGCTCCAAAGTTTCCAGGGCCTGATGCTCCATTTTCAAACTGGTATCGACCTGCTCCCGGAGCGTCCGGTCGAAGCGCGTAAAACGCTTGAGATCGCGGTTGATCGGGCGGATCAAGCGATCAATGAGGGCCGGGATGCCGTACAGGGCTTGCGCGCCTCCGCGGTCGAAACCAACGACCTCGTCTCCGCAGTAAGGATTCTCGGAGAAGAACTTGGGGCCGCTGACACAAACCAGAATTCTGTGGTCTTTGAGGTGGAGGTGGAAGGCGTTGCACGGAATCTTCACCCGATCCTCCGGGACGAAGTCTACCGGATTGCAGCCGAGGCTTTGCGCAATGCCTTCCAGCACGCACACGCGCAGCGAATCGAAGTGGAAATCCTATACGGAGAACGGTGGCTTCGGTTGCGAGTCCGGGATGACGGAAAGGGCATTGAGCCGAAGTTTCTTAGTGAAGATGGGCGCGCGAAACACTACGGCTTGCATGGCATGCGGGAACGCGCCCAACTTGTGGGCGGTAAACTGGCGGTCTGGAGCAAGCTCGATTCTGGTACGGAGGTGGATCTGAGTATTCCTGCGTCCACCGCTTACGCAACTTCCTATCGCCGCCGCTCCTGGTTGTCTGAAAAGTTTTCTCGGAGAGGGACGAACGGGAAAGAGACCGATGTAAAAGAGACAAAGATGAAGTCATGAGCGCCGATGGCAGTTTAATTCGGGTTCTGGCAGTCGACGATCACTCCCTCATTCGCGAAGGGATCGCAACCTTTCTCGCTAATCAATCGGACATGAGATTCGTCGCCGAGGCCGCTAATGGGCGCGAAGCTATCCAGCAGTTCCGGGAACACCGTCCCGACGTCACCCTGATGGACCTGCAGATGCCAGAAATGAACGGTCTCGATGCGATCATCGCGATTCGCAACGAATTTCAAGAGGCACGCATCATCGTCTTGACAACCTACAGGGGTGACGTCGAAGTTCTACGCGCTCTGAAAGCCGGTGCAAGAGCTTACTTGCTAAAAGGTCTCTTGCGCAAGGAACTCGTGGAGACGATCCGCGCCGTCCATGCTGGGGAAAAGCGCATCCCCCCTGACATCGCTTCCCAACTTGCCGAACACGCAGCCGACGACAGCCTGACCTCGCGAGAAATCGCTGTCCTGCGCTTAATCGCCGGAGGGAATGCGAACAAACTGGTTGCCGATCAACTCTCGATTACCGAGGAGACCGTCAAGTTCCACGTCAGGAACATTCTTTCTAAGCTTGGCGCAAGCGACCGAACACACGCCGTCACGATCGCGCTGAAGCGCGGAATCATCGAGTTGTGACCTCCCCAAAAGAGTAGTCGTCGCCCCCCCTGTTTTGGCGTCTCAAAATCATGGCACACGCGTTTATTGTAGTGCGTTTGGGAGAGGAGATTTTCTGCAACGTCTGTTTTCTATGTTCCCAAACGGCTGGCCCGGGCGAGGACTTCTCTTGCTGCGGATAGTGGCTGGAATTCTGCCGATTTACGACGGCATCGCCAGACTGATGGGAGCGGCTCCGAATGGATCGGTTGCACTGCAAATAACCGCGGCCAGTGCGGGAATCTTTTTGCTTGCGGGTTTCTGGACGCCGGTCGCCGGAGCAATTCTAGCGGGCAGCGATATCTGGCTCGCTCTATCGGGCACCGCCCACCTGCGAAGCAGCATCCTGTTGGCAACCATCGGAGCCGCGATCGCGGTCCTTGGGCCCGGCGCTTGGTCGATCGATGCTCTCCTTTTTGGCAGAAAGCGTCTCGATATTTGAGTGCGCTGAGTTGTCTTCAACGGATTGTCTTCAACCCACTCTAAAGTTGAGTCACCGCCCATCTCTATAGACGGGGTCCGGAACTGTTCCATCTAGGGTTGTTCCGCTGGCAAACCTCGTTCTACAGTCAGTGCCATCGATCCAAGGAATAACGAACAACAGAGCGTCTAAGGAGTGAGTTATGAATGCAGCCGTAAGTTCAGCGACCCAGCCCAGAACCCAATTCAAAGTCGACGCACTGGCCAGACTCGCCGCAGCCGGCCGTGAATTAACGCTGCCAACCGTATCGGAGATCGTGCCCGTCGTCTTCGTTGTCGACGATGACGTTTCGGTCCGTGAATCGCTGGAACTGTCGATTCGGTGCGAAGGCTGGCAGCCCCAGACGTTTGCTTCCGCGAAAGAATTCCTCAACCGCCCGCGAAGCCTCGGTCCAAGCTGCCTCGTCCTTGACTACTCTCTTCCGGACCTTAACGGTCTTGAACTACAGAAGCGCGTCGCTGTCGAACGCCCCGAGATGCCGATCATCTTCATCACGGGCCACCGCGATGTGCCCATAACAGTGCAGGCTATGAAGGCGGGGGCTCTCGAATTTCTGACGAAGCCTTTCAGCGATGACGTTCTGTTAGAGGCGATCCGCGACGGCCTCAACCGTAGCCGCGCGGCTCTTCGTCACCAGGCGGATATGCAGCAGCTCCGGGACCGTTACGCGTCCCTCTCCTGTCGCGAACGTCAGGTTATGGCGTTGGTAGTCTCTGGCCTCTTGAATAAACAAGTTGCTTGGGAACTCGGGATCAGCGAGATCACAGTGAAGGCCCACCGCGGTAAGGTAGTGCAAAAGATGCAGGCCGATTCGCTCGCCGACCTGGTGAGAATGGCCGCTAGGCTGTGTCTCCCACGCGTTCCCGTCTTTCACGCATAAGTCGCGCTGCGCGAATACTGGTTAGACGTTTACGGTTAAAGCGCATCGAGGCCAAGTCATGCAGAAGATGGGGGCCAACTCCCTCGCGGACCTGGTGAGAATGGCTGTCAAGCTAGGAGCGACGCGTGCAGCAATCCACTTGGCGTGATCTTTTTCACAATCACGCCGCTGTCTTCTCATGGAACGCAATCATCGACTCAGCCACTGCGAAAGTATTGATTAACACTATCGTCCAATAGATTGTCATCGAAGCTTGTGGCTTAATCGCGTCGTGTGTTGGAGTCGACAAGAAGGGGTTTATATGTCACAGAAGAAAACAGCAATTGCAACGGGAGACTCACGGGGCGAGCGATACCTAGTGATCGAAGCCCGATGGTATGAACCTTTCCCTGAGCGTTTTGTGTTTGCGCTTCGTGACGAAGAGTCGCTGCGCGAACGAATTGCCGGCGTCAGCGTCGTCGGGATCGGCTTTCGTGTTTGCAAAGCGGCAGCCGAGGAAAAGCTTGCAGTCGATTGTGAGGGCGACCACCGCGGAGTTCAATCGCCGAGGCAGGACTCGCGACATAGAGTCGGGCTTTCGGAAACTCGACGTATAGCACGCGCAACTCTACAGTATGCAATCGCAGCCAGCGTTCTGGTGTTCTATTCGAAGAATGTTCTGGGAGCCGCACTACGAGCACTTGTAGGTGGTTAGTTGTCGATTGGGGTCGTAGTGCAGGAGGAGAATATGACTTGGGCGAAGTGGATCTTTGCGTACCTATTCGACTGTGTTCATCGGCACACGACTTGGCCGCAGCGCGCCCGCACCGGGATCGACTACGTCTGCTGTCTCGATTGCGGGAAGGAGTTTGCATATTCGACTCAGTTGATGTGCATAGTGAGTAAAGAGGATCAGCTGAAAGATCGAAGTCAGTACCGATGGGGGACGCCGAGGTTGATGGATAGCCCGCCGCGATCACAACATGTACCGAGCGCTGCTCGGCTCAATTGATACCAAGGTACTGCCGATACCATCGTCCAATTGCACGGCGCGGATTGTTCTGGCTTAATCGCGACAGGTTGTCCAACGAGGAGATAAAGATGAAACTCTCGCAAATGTTCCGGACCGCTTTGATCGCAACCACGATGCTGATCTTGTCGTCTGGACTCGACGTGAGAGCCTTCGCTCAGACGGACTCCCCGCGAGCGACAAAAAATATTGTCCTGGTTCACGGCGCCTGGGCCGATGGATCGTGCTGGTCGAGAGTCATTGCGCTCCTCCAAGCGAAGGGTTTTCATGTCGTCGCTGTGCAGAATCCTTTGACCTCGCTGGCTGACGATGTAGCGGCGACGAAGCGCATCATCGCGCTGCAGGACGGGCCGGTAATACTAGTCGGCCATTCCTACGCTGGCGTGGTGATTACCGAAGCGGGTAACGACCCAAAGGTTGTCGGGTTGGTCTACGTGGCGGCGTTCGCGTTCGGGGAAGGTGAATCCATCAATTCCGTCAGCAAACCGTATCCGCCCGCACCGCTGGGCGGCGAGCTACGACCCGACGCTCAGGGTTTTCTGACGGCGACTCCAAAAGGAATTGCCGAAGACATGGCCCAGGATCTCTCGGACAAGGAGAAGCAGATACTCACGGCGACACAGGGTCAAACGTCGTCATCGGTTTTCGGAGCCACAGTCACGACCGCTGCGTGGAAGAGTAAGCCTTCATGGGCCCTGATTGCGGGCAACGACCGGGCGATTCCGCCAGAACTCGAGAAAGACGAAGCAGCGGCCATAAAGGCGACTTCAATCACAGTACCGGCGAATCACCTGGCCATGCTGTCTCACCCGAAAGAAGTGGCGGAGTTGATCGAGCGAGCGGCGGCCAAAGCCAATAAATGAAGATGCGGTTGATGTGCGGATTCTCGGGTACATAACATGCATTTCACCCGCGTCTGCCCCTCCTTACGCGCTTTGGAGGAAGAGTGGACATTTCATATCCTTATGTACGGTAGGCCAACAGTCACCAAAACAAATTTAGATGAACGAAGCTAGAATCGGTCGCCAGGTCGATAGAGCACCGATCTCCGTCTCTAGTCCTGCGGGCCAAACACCTCGCGTAACATCACATTGAGGTCGTCGAGTGCTCGGGCGCAGTCACCTGTAAAGCTGGAGCCATGCATGATGGCGAGCGTCTTGGGCTTTAGTTCCGCGAGCTTTTTCAAGTTCTGCGCGGTGTGTGGTGTGTAGGGCACATACTCCGCGAGGATGCCCGCCTGATATTCCTTCATCGCCTGATGCGAGCGGCCCACGACATCGGCAGAGCTGAGCGGTTCGACGTCGCCGTTCTGATGGAACAGGTCCGAACAGAGCAGTGTCCTCTGCGTTTCTTCAAAGAGGACGCCAGCGTCCCAGCCGTGAGGCAGATGGGGAGTCCGGCAATAGCGAAAGCGGTACTTCCCCGTCACGAAGGTTCCGCCGTCAGTGAGGGCGAGTGACTCCCGGCCAATGAGGTCGTTCACGCACACGAGGGCGCCAGCCTGGCCGCAGATCACATCGGCCTTGGGCGCTGCCTCGAGCCATTCATTGAGCGACCCGCACTCGTCTGACTCAAAATGGCTGAAGCTGATGTGGCGCAACTCGGAAAGGTTGATGAGCTTGGAGACGGCCTCGCGAATTTCCAAGTGCATTCCGCGCAGCCCGGTGTGGAACAGCAGCGGTTCATCGTCTTTCACTAGAAAATGGTTGAACTGCAAATTGCCCGATTGCGCAAAGATCGAGATGCGATAGATATTCGGCGCGATTTCCGTGGTGACTGCCATGCTAGTCTCCTCAATCGGATTTCTTAATGGCCTTTCTATTTTGAGTTTCCGGCCACATACGCCCCCGAGAGAGCTGGGTCCAGTCGGCGCGTCTTCGCTGAGGTTCGGTATTTGGCCCACTCCAGCACCTCCCAGATCTCGTACTGCAGGTAAAAACCTGTCGAGATAGAAGGCGTGATCACTCCTTCGCTGACGGCATCGTGAACCATTTCGTACACTGCTTCGTAACCCGGAATCTGCACTCGCTTGGCGAGTTCGATCAGTTCTTGCACCGGAAGTTCACGTTCAGCAATCATCGAAAGCAGTAACATAAGACCGTCGGGACCCGCGAACCGGTCAAGAGCTAATCCCTCGACAATGCCTCGGTTTTTTCTGAATTCGTCTCGCGGATTGTACCGACATCCGCATGGCTCTGGCGATCCTGCGGCGATGTTGCGACGGTGCACTAACCGTAAACCGCTTACTTTTGGTTTTCCCCTGGTGTCCTCTGCCGCAAGCCACTCCACCCATCCTGCCTGTAGATCTGGCACAAGTTGGGCGCAACTATCGCATCGCCAACCGGATCGAATGGATTTACCTCTCGCCATAACTCTCACAATCATCCTTCCATGCGAACTGGCGCGAGGCGAGGTTCCCACAAACAAGTTGAGCCTCACCTCACGATGCGTTCAACGAGTCACCGCTTTCTTTTGAGGATGAATGCCCAGTTCGTGCCACGACGTTTCCGCGAGGTTCACGTCGTAGTAGCTTGCAGCTTTCTCGATGTTGGCGAATGCCAAAGCACGATCTGCATCGGAAACGTCGATGACTTGGTCGAAACGCGCGACCGCATTACGGACATGTTGTGCGTCGGTCAGTGGCTCTTTGCGCTGCTTCGGAAATGCGTACACGCTGTCGGGCAAGTCGCTTTGCGTCGTCAGCCGTCCATGTTTCTCGTGAGGCTTCCAAGTTGCTTCCGGCATGTCTCTACCGTCCTTTCTCTAGCCGCCTGCGATTCGGCGATTACACCCGAGGTGCTGCGGCGAATCAATTGGACGATGGTATCGGCGACACCTTTGTATTGGGCCTCGCGGAATGAAGTGCGCCCGAGTCTGTTTCCATATCGCGATAGGACGTCGATCTGGGACCGTGAGGGTCTGTAACGATGGCAGCGTCGGCGGTGCCGAGGTCGAGTCGACGTTACGTAGCACCGCGAGCGCCCGTCGCCCAGGACTTTAAGAGCTAATACCAACGTATCCCCAATACCATCGTCCAATTGCCTCATTTTGACGCCTCTGTTTTTATGCATTGAGCGCGGACGAATCAGATTCGGTATGCGCAGAATGAAAAATTCTCAGGAGCACGCTATGGCTCAAACCGTTGTTACCGCAGCGCCAGGCCAACTAGAAGCGATACAAGCTGATGGCTGCGGAGTCGGAAGCGACCTGCGGGATAGCGCCATCCGGTCCAAATACCGGGCCGTGCGGTCGGCGACAAGCAGTCTGGCCGCGGGTATGTCGGCTGAAGATCAGATGGTGCAATCGTGTCCGGAAGCTAGCCCCATGAAATGGCACCAGGCTCACACCACATGGTTTTTCGAGACGTTCGTGCTGCGTTCCTTCCTTAAGGACTACAAACCCCTGCGGGAAGAGTTTCATTGGCTTTTCAACAGCTATTACAACTCGCTCGGCCAGGAGATTCCGGAGAAGAGCCTGCGCTCGGTCTTCTCACGGCCGTCGCTCGATGACGTTGTTGCGTTCCGCAAACATATTGACGAGGAGATGGACCGATTTCTTGCGAGCGGTGCCGATGAGGAAGCGACCCGACGTATCGTGTTGGGTCTGAATCACGAGCAGCAACACCAGGAACTGGCCCTAACGGACATTAAGCACGCCTTCTTTTCCAACCCACTGTTCCCCTCTTATATGGCGTGCGCCCTCTCAGAAGAAATGGATTCTCCAGTTTCCAAACTAGCCTGGCACAGCTTTGACGGTGGATTGGTGGAGATTGGTTATTCACTTCGAGCAGAAGATCCTCTCGATTTTTGTTTCGATAACGAGACTCCCCGCCACAACGCCTTCCTAGAACCATTTCAGATCGCAACCCGCGAAGTCACCTGCAGCGAATACCTGGAATTCATTTCGGATGGCGCATACACACGCCCTGAACTCTGGCTTTCCGAAGGCTGGGATAACGTGAAACGCGCTTCCTGGCAGGCGCCTCTGTACTGGCGGCGTGATGCTGGCGATAAGACCGGATGGCGCGTGTTCACACTAGCGGGTTGGCACGGGCTTTCGGCCCTGGTTGATACGCCCGTGTGCCACATCAGTTGCTTCGAGGCCGATGCGTTTGCACGTTGGAGGGGTTGCCGGCTTCCGACTGAGGCGGAGTGGGAATACGTTGCGAGTCAGACAACGGTCGAGGGAAACCTGCTCGAGACTGGGAGACTCCATCCTGCTGCAGCCCGAGGTGCAGGGGTTGAGCAACTGTTTGGCGATTGCTGGGAATGGACGGCGAGCGCCTATACCGGTTATCCGGGATACAAGCCCCTGCCTGGTGCGCTCGGCGAATACAACGGCAAGTTCATGTCCGGCCAAATGATTCTCCGCGGGGGATCGTGCGTCACTCCTGCGAGTCACATTCGGGCGACCTATCGAAATTTCTTTCCACCGGCAACCAGATGGCAGTTCTCCGGGATTCGCTTAGCACGCTGAAAGGATTCGTTAAAATGGCAACCTACGTTCAGACAGTTGACATCGGACATTTTGCAACGGCGGATGAGCGCGAAGCACTCACTCGCGAAGCTCTGACTCGCGAAGTGCGGCGCGGCTTGATCACGCGGCCACGCTCGCTCTCACCCTGGATGTTCTACGATGCGGAGGGCTCGCGCCTCTTCGAGCGCATTACGGCGCTTCCCGAGTACTACCCCACCCGCACAGAAAGGGCCATCCTGGCGGGATACGCAGATGCGATCATTGCCGCAGCTCACGGCGACAGATCGTCGCCATTGCGTCTTGTTGAGTTGGGCGCCGGCACGGCCTCGAAGACCTGCATTCTGCTCGAAGCTGCTTCGCGCATTTCGGACGATGTCGCCTATGTGCCAGTTGATGTCTGCCCCGACGCTCTTGAGTTGGCGTGCCAAAACGTTGCATGCGCGTTGCCGGAAGTGCGCATCCAGCCCATCGTCCGGAATTATGTAACTCACCCGCTCCAACTCGAACCCTTTGACGGCACCACACTCGCACTCTACATCGGCACGAGTATCGGTAATTTTTCACCTGAGGAAGCGCGACTCATCCTGCGAAATCTCGGTACTCAGCTGCGAATCGGAGACGCGCTGTTGCTCGGTACAGACATGGTGAAAGACGAACCCACTCTTCTGGCTGCATATGACGACCGCGAAGGAATCACTGCGGCTTTCAACCTAAACATCCTGGATCGCCTCAATAGAGAACTAGGAGCCGACTTTGACCCCGCATGCTTCCGTCATCGCGCGCTTTGGAATTCCGTTGAGTCTCGGATCGAGATGCACCTCGAGAGCGTGCAAGAGCAGGGCATAAGTATCGAGCACGCGGACCTTGATCTTCACTTCACACAAGGCGAAACCATTCACACCGAGAATAGTTACAAGTTTACAGACAGGAGCATTCGAACGCTTCTCAGAGATGTCGGTTTTGAGATCAGAGGGGCATGGAAAGACTGTCGCGGTTGGTACACCCTCACGCTTGCGCGTGTCGGGTAGCCGCTTAGGTTCCTATTTCGATCGCTCCCCGGCATGGGTCGTCCTCGGTGTCGGTTAGGTGAACCAGGTGATCCGGGGTCGCCATAGGTAGACGCGACAAATGAGCATTTTGGAAGGGAGCGCACCGCATGAAAGGGTTCGCTTACTTGTTGGTTGCAGTTGTAGCGATGACCGGTGTGGTCGTCTACATGGCGCACGCGTCTGGGCGCTCCGATGAAGATGCTGATCCGATATTCGGAATCAAGATCCCTCCCGGATACCGCGACTGGAAGCTGATCTCTGTGGCCCACGAAGAAGGCAACCTCAACGATCTTCGCGCCCTTCTTGGCAACGATCTGGCGATCAAGGCGTACCGGGAGGGCAAGCTTCCGTTCCCGGACGGCACAATCATTGCACGCCTGGCCTGGAGTTACGTTCCGTCCGAGGAAAACAACAAAGTCTTTGGCCGTGCCCAATCGTTCGTGCCCGGAGCCGCGACGAACGTTCAGTTTATGGTCAAGGACTCGAAAAAATATGCCGCAACCGGTGGCTGGGGGTTTGCTCAATTCAAAGACGGCAAACCTGCCGACGCGGCGCTGCTCAAAACTTGCTTTCCCTGCCACGAGCCTGTCAAAGCTCGCGACTTCGTCTTTACCCATTACGCACCTTAAATACGGAGATGTCCCATGGACAAGGAAGAATCATTTGGCAATTCGACTTGCGAAGATCAGGTCAACATGGCGGAGCGCGAGTTATCGGCGTTCATGCTGGCGGTGACTGAATTGTTCGGTCCAGAGCAGGCAAGGCTTTCGGCAGAGGACTGGCTCGACGAGTCAGAACAAATGGACAGCCCGCAGAGAGCCACCAGTCGAGATTGGCGAGCGGTCACGGTAGCAGCCTTGGCCCGATTGGCAACTGGGGGGACTCCAGCGCGAGATCATCGAACGCTTGCCGCATCGACCGATACGAAGGTGTCGCCGATACTATCGTCCAATTGTTTCGCATCCGCGTTTCTGGTGTGATGCCTCATCGCAGCGGATGCGTGGCCGGCCTTCCGCTCCGGCACGCCAGTGGAGATTGAAGCGATTTTCGAAGTACTGAGTATGCGGAGAACAAAGGAGAAGGCAATATGTCACACCATTACTCCGGTCCCGACTTCGGCTTCCCTCACGGGGATGCCCGCCTCGATCTTACTGACCTGTATGCATTCCCCAAGCCGGGGGATGTTGGCAAATCGATCCTGATTATGAACGTGCATCCGTCCGCGGGTTTAAGCCCAGCCGGGCCCACGACGGATGAACCCTTCTTGACTGAAGCCTTATACGAACTGAAGATTGACACTGACGGTGATGCCGTCGCCGATATCGCATACCGAATGCGGTTCACCTCAGACAAGAACGGAGGCCAGACCGGAACATTGCGCCGCGTTCAAGGCACGCAGGCCGCCGGCACTGGGGACGGCGGGCAGACGATCATAGAAGGAGCACCGGTCTCGACCGCACGCGACGCACATGTAACCTCGGCCGG
>CAVQSN010000002.1:0-16714 GCA_963715965.1 uncultured Acidobacteriaceae bacterium
CCACGGTTAAATGGAATTTCAACAACTTACAAGACGCGGGTGGCCCTCGAAGAGCCTTGTAAGAAGCATTAGGGAACCGTTATTGGACAGTGAAAGGACAGTCGGGTATCAATGCTTTTTTCGCTCGGGTTTCGGATGGTGATGGCGGCAGAGAGAACTGATTAAGAGTCACGTAGCGGCGTGCATCCATTTTCTAGCAACTCGCAATTAACCAATAACTTACACAAGTCTTGCGCGCACAGAGAACCTCTTCGAAATGCTTGAAACGGTGCTGATATTTGGCAACGTACAGCCACAATTACAGCCACACTTCCGCAACCGATCCGTTGCTGCGCCATGTCAAACGGTCCCTTCGTCGACGAGGTTTTGGCCCCGACGGGATTTGAATCCGCGCTGTGTCGTAAGGCCGACGGCAAGTCTGCTCTCGTCGAAGGTTCATCGTCACTAAGCAGCACTTTTGGTCTTCCGTTCTTCACTGAACAATCTCAGGCGGGAGCCCACCACTTCTGCCACGGAAGCGACAACAGGACTCAAAATCTTGTAGGGGACGACATCATTGGGCCGTGCCGCCAAGCTGCGTTCTAAAGATTTCCTCCATGCGACTCGCAGTTCGGTACTCACATGGATCACGTTAATTCCTGCCGCTATTGCTTTCCGAAAGTCGTCGTCACTGGTCCCGGACCCGCCGTGCAGCGTCAGAAAAACCCGAGTAGCTTTCTTGATTTGAGCAATTCTCTCGATGTCCAGGCGCTTCTTCGTTTTGCCTTCGACCATACTCTCAACCATGCCGTGCATGTTGCCGACGGCCGGCGCGAGCACGTCAATGCCAGTCGACTCGACGAACTGTCTCGCTTCTTCGGCGGTGGTCAGTTTCTTAAACTCGTTCTGAGCTTTTTCATGTACCTCAGAGCCGGTTCCTATGTCGCCGATCTCCCCCTCCACGAGGATCGCGGGATTAATCGCCTTGACTGCCTCAAGCGCCTCCTTTGTGCTCAAGACATTCTGTTCGAACGGCAACGCAGAGAAATCGACGATGATTTCGTCAAAGCCCGCCTTCGCCGCCTCTACTGCTCTGCGAGCGAATGTGTGTGGTCCGCATTGAGATAAATGGGCACATCGAATTCTTCGCGCAGGCTGTTCACGACGACCGCGAGCTGGCGCACACCGAAGAAATCCCGCTCTCCTTCAGAGGCGCCCACAAGTACCGGCACTCCAACATGACCTGCGGCTGCGACAACCGCTTTCACAAAGACCAGATCTGAAACGTTGAAGTGGCCGAGTCCCACGCCTTCTGCTTCAAGACGAGTCAAAACATTGCGCAAACTGTCCATATAGCGCTCCTTCCCGTCAAAGTCCCGGCGGAAAGGCTCCGTGCCGCCGATCGCAACAGCAACCGTTCCCTGGACATTTTCTCCTGACGAAATCTTCTCCTTTGAAATCTAAGCTGCCTTTTTCGTGGCCATGAAGCTCAGCGGAGCCTGCGCTGTAACGGTCGATGACGCGGGGTTCTGGCCGGTGACGAGCCGGCCATCGTGATCGAAAAAGGACCTGAGCCGGCGTCTAATTCTCCGGATCATCACTCCTCGGATCGATCGGGGGCCGCCCGCCTTTGGATGAGGCGAGAGTCAACTGGACGCCAGCGTCCCTGAGAACGAAGTAAGGAGCCGCTCCCTCTTCCAGCCAGAAACCGGTTTTAAGGCCTGTATCGCCGAGTTGATCATGAGACGTTGATACCATTAAGGTCTTCATGTTTCATCTTCCCGCCCTTCGCTATGATGAACCGAGCTGATCGCATCACACCACAAGGATGGGAGCCGGACAATTGGACGATAGTATCGTCGATACTTTCGGATGATTGGTCCGAAGCTCGCCAGGAATGCCGAAGCGATGCTGAACTCATAATCGATACTAAAGTCCAATGGCGCTCGACCCTGCTGTGATGCATCTTCTTTTAGAGGGCGAGTCCAAGCGGTGTTGGTGGCTCATGCCATGGGACACGTTTGAGTGATTGGAGTTCCGTTGATGGTGCCGCATGTGATCATCGTCGGTGGTGGTTTCGGGGGGCTATCAACGGCTCGCGCCTTGCGCCTTGCGGCGGTTCGCGTAACTCTGATTGATAAGCGGAATTATCATCTTTTTCGTCCGATGCTCTACCAGGTTGCGACGGGACTGCTTTCCGACGATGAGATCTCATGGCCGTTGCGCTCCATCCTTAGCGCTCAAGAAAATGTTGATGTGTTACTTGACGAAGTCACGGGTATTAGCCCGGAGCAACGCCTCGTTCACCTGAAACACAGAGATTTGGCGTACGACTTCCTCGTCCTGGCGACGGGCATCCGGTATAACTATTTTGGACACGACCAATGGCGCGGTTTCGCACCAGGCCTCGAATCACTTGATGATGCCGACGTGATTCGAAGTAAAGTCCTGCTTGCATTCGAGAGCGCGGAAGCACTGGCTTCTGCATTTGAAAATCGGGAATCGCTCCCGACTGGGGAAATTCGTCGCCTTCTGACATTCGCACTCGTTGGGGCCGGGACAGTCGGCGTCGAGATGGCCAGCACGCTCGCCGAAATGTCGCGTATAGCTTTGGCCCACGACTTTAGGCACATAGATCCCAGAACAGCGCGTATTCTTCTGTTTGAGGCTGGGCCGCGCATTTTGCCAACGTACCCCGAGGACCTTTCCTGCAAAGCGCAAAGACACTTGGAGAAGTTAGGCGTCGAAGTTTTTACCAACGCTCCCGTTACGAATTTGGACTCGGAGGGAATTGTCGTTGGCGGACGGAAAGTTCCGGCCGGCACAGTGCTCTGGGGAGCTGGTGTAGTTGCATCTCCGGCAGGGCGTTGGTTAGGTGCGGAAACCGACAAATCCGGGAAGATCATCGTACATTCGGATTTGTCTGTACATGATCGTCCGGAAGTTTTCGCGATCGGCGACACCGCTCATCTTGTTGCTCCCGTTCGAAATTTGCTTGGCATTAAATCACAAAAACCGATGCTGATGCCCGGAGTAGCTCAACCGGCTATACAGGAAGGCAAGTACGTTGCGGACGTCATTCGGCGCCGTGTGGCGGGGAGCACACAACCGGAACCTTTTTGGTATTGGGATAAGGGTGACCTTGCGATTATCGGTCGAACATACGCAGTGGCCGACTTGCGGTTTGCAAAGTTCGCGGGCTTCCCCGCATGGGTCCTCTGGGCGGTCGTGCACATTTATTTTCTGATTGGATTTGCCAATCGCCTGTTTGTGCTGCTGCAGTGGGGGCTTGCCTTCCTGACAAAACGCCGGCGAGTGCGAGTCTTGTCAGAGGAACCTCCGTCCGCGCAGGCGGTGGATCCAGCAGCGTGACATTGGGATCGAATGGTACTGGAATTAATGCCTTCCATCTGGCTTGCCTAATTGACCCGGCTGAGAATCTAGTATTGCCCTCGCGCAAGGGCCTAGTGATTGACCCGGTTTGCTAATCCCGCCGACGCGGCAACTGTAACCGCGCGCCGGTTTCCGGCCTGCGATCATCGTTGTCGCGCCTAGCTATGAAATTCTGCGCACCGCCTCCACAATATGTCTTGCGGAAACGCCGAAAGCGTCAAGGAGTTCATCCGGCCTGCCGGAGTGCGGAATCTCTCGCACCGCGAGGAGCTGCGACTTGGCAGGGGCGCCGCCGGCCTGCGCGAGGGCAGAAAGGACCGCCTCGCCTATTCCCCCTTCCGCCCAGTGATCTTCCACGGTGATCAGCCGACCGCCTGTAGCGGCGACCTCCTTGGCGAGCTCTTTTCCGTCGATGGGTTTGACGCAATAAAGGTCGATCACCCGTACGGCTGTGCCGTCTGCCTTCAACTGATCAGCGGCCTTTAGCGCCTCGTGTAATGTGACTCCCGCGCCGATCACTGTCGCTTTATCCTCCGAGCTCTGTCGGAGCACCTTGAATCCGGGGATCGGGAACTTCTCGTCTTTCGAGTAGAGGATCGGGGACTTCGGCCGGGTCGTTCGCAGATAGTTGATGCCTGCGCGCTCCGCCATGGTTTCCGTAAGGCTCTCTGTGGAGATGGCATCGCTTGGGTAAAGGACGGTCGAGGAATGAACGGCGCGAAACATCGCGATATCCTGAAGCGCCATCTGCGATGGACCGTCCTCGCCGATCGAAACGCCGCAATGCGACCCGCAGAGGTTGATGTTGCTCCGGCTGATGTCCGCCATGCGCACCTGGTCATAGGCGCGGGTCAGGAAGCACGCAAAAGTATCAAGGAAAGGCACCTTGCCGCGCGCGGCGAGCCCTACGCCCGCGCTCACACAATTCTGCTCGGCGATGTAGCCCTGATAGAAATGATCCGGGAAGGCATCTTCGAATATTTCTGAGAAAGTCGAGTTCTTCACGTCGCCCGAAATAGCCACGATGTGCGGATTCACCGCGCCTAGTCGCTTGAGGGCAAATCCGTAGGCCTCGCGCGTCGCGACAGGCTTTGAAGGATCGTAGTCCGGCGGCGCGGGAGCCGGGAAACTCGGAGGTTTAGGTAGAGACGACCTGGCATAGGACTTGCCTGGGTCAGCGGGCAGATCGATTGGCGGTCCTATTTCCTTGATCGCGGCAGCGAGTTGATCCTTCGGAATCGGCTTGCCATGCCAGTGCTCCTTGCCTGCGAGGAAGCTTACCCCATTACCTTTAATGGTCCGTGCGAGGATTGCCTGCGGTTGGCCCTTCGTCGTCTTGGCGCGATCGAGCGCGGCAAGCACCGCCGCGACATCGTGGCCATCGATGATTTCAGTCGCCCAGCCCTCTGAGTCGAATTTCTTACGGTAAATTTCCATGTCGTGCCGGTACATTGTCGGCTCGCTTTGGCCCAACGCATTCACGTCAGCCAGAACCGTGAGGTTATCGAGTTTGTAATGCGAAGCGAACGCTGCCGCCTCCCACACTTGGCCCTCAGCCATTTCACCGTCGCCCATTAGCACGTAGACACGCGTTGGACTCTTATCCATACGTGCACCGATCGCGAGCCCCGCACCGACAGATAGTCCCTGGCCCAGCGAACCTGTCGCGGCGTCGACGCCGGGAATGCGCGGTGTTGGATGGCCCTCCAGCTCGCTTGAAAATTCACGCAGCGTCATCAGACGCGATTCCGGGAAAACGCCCGCATCAGCCAGCGCGGCGTAAAGGACCGGCGCGGCATGGCCTTTGGAGAGAACAAAACGATCGCCATCCGGCGAGTTAGGGTTTTTCGGATCGAACTTCATCGCGTAGAAAAACGTTCCTGCCACCAGTTCCGCCGCGGACATGCAGGATGTCGGATGTCCGGAACCAGCCGCGGTTGTCGACATCATCGAAAGAATGCTCAACCGCTTTGCTTTTTGCTTGATGGCCTCGATAGTTGCTGGGGACAGAGCGGTAGCGGTAGTGGCAGCCATATGACCTCTCCTTTGCTCTCTCGAGCGTCCAATTCATTCTGTTTGCCAGTCAGCTCAGATCGAAGTCGTGTGCGCAATGTGATAATCCCGATTTCTGTTTGCGCGCGGCGCCCTACATGCGAGTTAGCGTGCAGTAATTCAGAACATCGCACCATTGGACCTTGGTATCGCCAATACCTTCGTCCAATGGACTCCATCCCCGGCTTCTGGCTTAATCCTCAAAGAACAATTCCGGCCAACCCTATTTTGCGGTGAGCTGGGAAAAGCACTCCGTGTCTCGTTACAAGACAGCGTGGTGCGAAAGTTGCTCAAGGATCGTAGGGCCGAAGTTTAAGCGCTCCGCCTGATACACCGTCGCCAGAACTCGTTCCGAGGTGTCGACTTTGTTCACCCACACAAGGCGTGTGGACCTCGACTAATCGCGATACAAATCGTGTGACACAGATAAGTTCTGCAGTAAGAACCAAGAATTAGGAGATGAACAATGAATAACACGCCAAGCCAGGACCAAAACTCGGTCGTTGCAGTTTTCAGCCAACACTCAGCAGCAGAAGACGCCATCAAGAAATTGAAGGGTGGTGGTTTTGACATCAAGAAGCTGGCCGTCGTCGGCCGCGACTATCAGACCGAAGAGGATGTCGTCGGCTTCTACAACACAGGCGACAGGATGAAATACTGGGGCAAATGGGGTGCATTTTGGGGCGGGCTCTGGGGCCTGCTTGCCGGTGCGGCGTTCTTAATTGTCCCGGGCATCGGACCTGTCGTTGCGGCCGGCTCGGTTGTCGCCTCGATCGTCGCAGCCCTGGAGGGAGCAGTCGTCGTGGGAGGGGTCAGTGCTCTCGGTGCGGGGCTCTTCAGCCTCGGCATTCCCAAAAACAGCGTCGTAAAATACGAGACGTCGATCAAGGCCGGCAAGTTCGTTCTTGTCGCACATGGAACTGCCGAGGAAGTGGGGAAAGCCCGCGACCTGTTGAGGACTTCAGGCGCCGAGCAAATCGACAGCTACGAGCCTACGACCGGAGCAACGCGCGCGGCGTGAGCCGGCTGGGGTCAATCGGCAAGTCGATGCAATACACTCCCCGCACCTACCACAGTGACCTCATCAGTGGGGCCACTGTGGTCTATCGCCCGCAGCTTAGGAAAAGCAGATGGCCCTCGTCCGGACTCTCACTGATCGCGACCAGGGGGACCTTGGACCGCCGCTTCCGCCGGGCCTGAGGGAGCTTTACGATGGGGATCTGCGCTTTCGTGAATCCACCGCCGAGCGACCGTTTGTCATCGCGAATTTCGTTTCCACTCTTGATGGCGTCGTGAGCTACGAGATCAAGGGCCACGCTAGCGGCTCGACCGTAAGTGGTTCTGACTCTGCGGATGGTTTCATCATGGGGCTGTTGCGAGCTTGAGCGGATGCAGTTATCGTCGGCTCTGGCACTGTCCACGACACGGGCTCCGAAGCGCTTTGGACCCCCGAATACACCTACCCCAATGCGAAACTCTTGTTCAGAGAGTACCGAGTAGACGTGCTGGACAAACCTGAATATCCCATCCTTGTCGTGGTCAGCGGCAGCGGCAGATTGGAGTTGGACAGAGCAATTTTCCGAACGCCTGGAATGCGCACTGCCGTGATCACAACCTCCGCCGGGAGGGATGTGCTCGTGGCGGCAGGCGCAACAACATTGCCCTCTGTTCAGATTCATGCTCTGGATGCGAAGTGTGGAACTCTGGCTCCGATGGCGATGTTGCGATTGCTCTATGCGGAGCTTGGGGTACGGAGGCTCCTTCACGAAGGGGGGGCCTACACTCTTCGGACAATTTCTGGGGGCAAACGTCGTAGACGAACTCTTTCTGACGCTGTCGCCGCAAGTCGCCGGCCGCAAGGCAGACGCAATTCGGCCGGGTCTTGTGCAAGGAATGGAGTTTATGCCCGAGTGCGCTCCTGGGTTTCAACTGCTCAGCGTAAGGCAAAGGGCTGAGCATTTGTACCTGCGCTACAGCGTACCGATGCCACCCGCTAATGGTGTGGAGCGAGATTCTCGCTTTAGGAAGAGCCCGTGAAATAAACAGTTGACGCTCGCGGGACCTCGTGGCACGGAACCGCGGGAGACTGTCCCTGCCTGCAGCGCAATCGAGAACGCTTCCATTCTTGGTTTGTTCTGTGATACAGCGGCGTGACTGATGTGATCCCACAAGAGACCTGCGACAACGCTTGCGACCAATCCCAGAAGTCCAACGATGGCGCTGTACCAGCCAACGGCACTGGCGCGCAGAAGTTCCGGCACAAAATCTGAAGCAAGAGCCTTACCGACCGACCGGAATATTCCTTCGATGCGATAACCGTAGAGTTGACCTGCGGGAATACCCCGCACCCACGCAGCCCTAGTAGACTGGCCTTCCCCGCAGAAATAATGCTTGCCGTTAGCCAATCCGAAAGTGTTGGTCAACACCTTCGTCCAATGGCCTGATTCTTGTGGTTGTGGCGTAATCACCTGGAGCGCCTCCGGGGATTGAACAGGTGACATTGTGAGCGCCGAACGCCAACACCCATTCACCGGACACGAATTCGGAGACCCAATGCTGTCAAAATGTGCCAATCCGACCTGTCCGACTACGTTCCGCTACCTTCACGAAGGAAGGCTGTATGTGATTGCCTCCAAGGAAACGCTAGGTGGGCACAAACCGAGTCGCTCAAGCAAGTCTGGGCAGATCGAATACGCCTGGCTGTGTTCCTCTTGCTCTCTGTATTTGACAATTCAAATTGACGAAGAATTTGGGACAAGAGTGGTTCGGAAGTTTGAACCGAACAATGCCTCCAAGTTCGGTACACCAGCCAATGACAGGAACAAGATGGACACCGGCTAGAGAGCTCCCGTGTCACACCTAGCTGAGACGGGCTCCGCCCGATCACGTTTCTGGCACATAGGCGTCGATCAAATGACGCACCATCGGTTCCCCAGAAAGACAGCTGGTTATTCGCCCTTCCAACTCACGGTCGGCTTGGGTTTGCCTCTCATGCTGACGCAGATGCTCCGCCCAAGAGTTCACCAAGAATATTTCCAGATAACGATCCGCGACTTCGGTATCGCGGAAGATCGCCCACTGATAGGCGCCATCGCGACGCCGCACCCGGCGATATTCATGCATCGCATCGACAAATTCTGCAGTCCGTTTTGGAATGACGACGTATTCGACGGTAACCAGTACCGGCCCCTTCTGAATATCTGCCCCAACTTCCCCGATGACGACAGGCATGCGCCAGTGATTCCAGGGACTCATATCTGCGGTCGAATCGGGAAGCCGTGCGAAAAGCGCAATTGCTGCAGTGGCAATTGTCCCCACTCCAGCCCAGACAAGCGCGGTTCCAACGCCTGATCGTTGGGCAACGGCGCCCCAGGTTGAGGTCCCGAGCGCATAACTTCCTTGATAAACCAGAATGAAGATGGCGAGGACTCGTGCTCTAACCCAATCAGGCGCCAGGTTCTGGATCAGTGCACTGATAAGGGAAATGAAAATGACCCATGCCGCACCGCCAACCGACATCACCGCAGCTAGCGTACTCAATCTGTGCAACCCACTCATCGCCAGAATCACCAGCCCCAACATCACGACGCCCGTCGACACTATGGACTCCGTCGCCCATCGGTCACGGGCTGATTGCATGACCAAAGCACCGATGATTGCACCGCCACCAAAGCAGCCAAGCAGGAGCCCATAGCCGATTGCATGCTGATTCACGCTCCGAGAAACCATCGGCAGCAACGCGAAAAGGGGGCTGGAGAAGAACATTACTATGCCTGTTCTGAGTAATACCGTCAGGATTGCGGGAGAATGCCGGACGTATCGAATAGCCGCGACGGTGGCTCCCGAAAAAGATTCCGGCGGCGCGCTCCTCTTCCCGCTGCGGACAGGCCTGTTCCATTTGGCAACAACAAGAATGACACCGAAGAACGATACGAAATTTGCGATGAAGGCTGTGGCGACACCGGCGACCGATATGATCGCGCCAGCGAGTGCCGGCCCTACCGCTCGGGCGAGGTTGAATTCAATTCCGTTGAGCGCAGATGCCGCTGCCAGGTCTTCCTTGGGGACGAGTTCAGGGAGGATTGCTCGCCATGCCGGTGCTTCGAAGGCGTCGCCCGCCGAGAGCGCGAAAGTTAGCACCAGGAGCATCCACGGCGACATCACGCCTGCGATGGTCAAGATCGCGAGAAGCAACGCGACGCCCATCATCCAGGACTCGGTGAACAGAACCAGCTTGCGGCGGTCGACGATATCGCCAGCGGAGCCGGCGGGAAGGGCGAGCAGAAAGTATGGTAAGGAAGCGGCAGTCTGCGTCAGCGCAACATAAATTGGACCGGCGCCGAGTGAGACCATCAACCAGGCCGCGCCGACGTTCTGCATGAAAGAACCGGCGTCGGAAATGACGTCCGCGATGAGCAGATTGCGAAACACCGTCACGCGAAGCGGTCGCCACAGACCTGGGGAAGCAGTCGGCTTCATTCTTCTCCGCTGTTGTCTCTCAACTCGCTACCAAGCGCCAGAACGATGATCTGCTATCTCCTGCGTGCAGTCGAGGCAGCATCCGTGCTGGCCTGCTTGTTCCATCCGTGGAAGCGCGAGAGGTCACCCGCATTCCATGCCTGGCGGAGCCCAGGGGTACTTAGATCCCAGTCGGGGCGGATTTCGCTGGTCACGACGCGCAGGTCATGCCAAAGATCGTTGACCGATGGACGCCCCCAGAACCAGTATCCGTTATAGATGCTGTAAATCACCAAGCCCGGCTTGAGCACGAGCGTATGTGGGATCATCGGATTGTGCTCGGGGTCTGTGTATTCCTGGATGTCGAGATCCTTCTGAACCGTTCGGTCGGGGTCCGAAAAGAATGTCCACTCGGCTCCGACTGACGCACGGAATTCCTGCAGAGTATGGTGATCGTCGGTGGCGATGGTGGCAATCTGAGTGTAAGCCACAGCGATCTTCGGGTAGGCTGCGGCGAGTTCCAAATGCTGCTGGTGCTCCTTGGGGCAATAGTGGCCGCGCGCGAGCGTGAGGATTAAAGGGTCTTCGCCCTGGATCTCGCTGAGTTTGCGCAGCGTGCCCGTGTGATCGGGCAGTTCGTAGTCGGGGAACTTTCCTCCGGGCACAATATCGGAACGCATAATTGGACTCCTCTCGTTTCTTTCGAAGATCGTTCTCTGAAAGATCTTCTCTTAAAGATCCAGCGTGACACCCGCGCTGGGTTGGGAACAGCATACGAGCACGTTCCCGGGAGCAGGCCTCTCGAGCGGCTCGGGCTGATAGGAAACTGTTCCGCCGATCAGACCCGTCATGCAGGTGTGACAGACTCCAGTGCGGCACGACCATCGGACCGGAACATCACACGCTTCGGCCAGTTCAAGCAAGCTCGAGAATTTCGGATCCCAAGCGGCGGTGATTCCGCTTCGCGCGAATGAGACTGGAGGGCCCGATCCGGGTGGGCCTGGTGGCAAGTGGGGAGTGTGAACCACCTGCGCCATGCCGGGGGTAATGCTCTCAAGCGTACCGAAGATTTCGGTGTGCACGGTCTCGGCGAGCACCCCCCAGTTTTGCAGCCCGTCGCGCATATTCTGCAGAAATGAAGTGGGGCCACAGAGATAGAAGTCGCTCTTCTGCGAAACTCCGATTCTCTGAAGCAGAGCGGCGTCAATGTGCCCCGAAGCATCGAAGTCTGACCCGACCCGGTCGCTTGCAGCCGGCCTGCTGTACACGATGTATGCTCGTCCGCGAGAGAGCTGTTTCAGTAATGAACGCGATTCTTCGGCGAAGGGATGGTCGGCGCGATTGCGGGCTCCGTAGATCCACCAGATCTCTCGTTCTGATTTTCCCGCGGCGAGTGAGTGCAGCATCGACATCACGGGCGTTGCGCCCACTCCAGCGCTCAGCAGAACCACAGGATTCTGGCTGGGACGCAACGTAAAGCTGCCTCGCGGCGCACTCACATCCAACACATCGCCTTCTCGCGCGCGGTTGCACAGGAATGAACTTCCAATCCCGTTCAATTCGCTTTTGACGCTGATGCGGAGATGATCGGCGGCCGGCAGATCGGACAGCGAATAGCTGCGCAGAACCGGTGGCTTGCTGGGATCGACGAGCAAGCGCAAGACGACAAATTGACCGGCCTGACAGACAGGGAGCGGCTGCCCATCGATTGGCGACAAAACGAGGGAAATTACGTTTTCGCTCTCCTTATTAGTACCCGCGACGCGCATTTGTCGAAAACCGGGCCAGGCTGGCGCTCGTTCCTCATCTGCGAGTCCGGGATTACCTGCTGCAGTTTTGGGGCTCAAGTCTTGTTCGAGCATTGCCTGAAACGAACTCTGCCAACCCCTGCTGAGCGCAGGAATTCGCAGCACGCGTTGCAGTTGCTCGCTGGTCTGTCCCGGCAAGTACAGGAGTGCATCGACGTCGGCCACACTGACCCGCTCTGGACCATCAGCAAGTTTTACGATGTCGTCGCCTGCGCTAACTTCGCCTTCTTGCAACACGCGAAAGTAGAATCCCGGTCGGTGATGGGCGACGAGCAGCGCCGGCATGCGAGGTTCATTCATGCGGATGCCGACGCGGTAGCAGGTCACGCGTGGCTGCGTTACTTCAAATTCGGCACCGCCGATGCGGTAGCGATCGCCGATGCACACCTCGTTATCAGGAAGTCCATCGACGGTGAAATTTTCTCCGAACTGGCCGAAGGTAAAATCGTTGCGGCCGAGAAACTGCTCCCAGTAATGGTAAGAATCCATCTGGTAGACGAATACGGCGCGGTGCTCCCCGCCATGACCGGAGAGATCGGCTTGCGCATCGCCGTTGATGTCGAGCTTGCGCACCATTCGGCGTCCGGTGACGGGAGATTTCCAGACGGACGTTCGGACGGTTTTCCCGTTCCATGTCACGTCCTGCGGAAGGCCGACATTTACTGAAAGCAATCGGGGCATGCGTCCCTCGTTGAAGACCGAGCGTGTGGTTAGAGTCCCTTTATTTTTACCCACGACCAACCGGAGCGTCGCCATCCACGTGGAGAATCTCTCCGTTCACATGATCTGCGTGTGCGAGGTAAAGAACGGCATCGACAATATCCTTTACCGTCGCCTTTTTCATGGCTGGCTGCAACGCCGAGTCGTTCGGGTCATTCCGATGTATCTGCGTGTCGACCTCGCCGGGAGCCACGGCATTAAAGCGGATGCCATCTTTTGCATACTCGATTGCGAGGTTCTTGGTCGCTGAGTTCAAGCCGCCCTTCGTAATCATCGAAATCGAGCCATTTACGCCGGCGATCGGCCGATCGGCAAGCGCCGCGGTGATGGTTACAACGCATCCTGATTTCTGTCTCAGCATCTGTTTCACAGTGTGCTGAGTGATGTAGAAGAACCCGAGCAGATTCGTGGAGACTAGAGCATCGAAGTCATCGGTAGTGAAGTCCATGAATGGCTTGTTCAGGAAGATGCCTGCGTTATTCACCAACACGTCGATGGTTGCGAAGTTATTGATTGCGGCTTCGACAACATCCGCAGCAGTTTGCGGCTTGCCGATATCGCCGTCGACGAGAACCCGGGTGCTCGAGGCCGTTAACTCTCGATCGGCGTCACGAGAGGTTGCGACTACGTTGTAACCTTCTCTCAGAAAGCCTTCGATTAAACCCGCGCCAATACTGCCCGATGCTCCGGTTATGATCGCTGTTTGTTTAGCCGACATACATAACCTTTCTTTTTAAAAACGGGAGATTTTCGCTCTCATGTTCATCTCCCTTGCGCGATGAAACCAGGGATGCCTGTTTTCACCACATCATTAAGTCTCTGCCTGGTCTGAATGCGATTGATTTCGTTCAACGCATCCTCCGGAAGCGCAGAGATGTCAAGATTCTCTCTCGCGCGAGCCGCAGTCTTGGGCGTGGTAAGCAAAGCCGTGCCGCGCTGAACGGCCCATGCCAAAAGGACCTGTGCCGACGTCTTTCCAACTCGTGTGGCGATTGCCGAAATGACAGGATCTTCGAGCAGCCCCGGCTTCATACCATGACCCAATGGCGCGAAAGCCAAAAACACAACACCCTTTTCTTTGCAGAATTCCAGAAGCTCCGTTTCCGGCAGATACGGATGTGATTCGACCTGTACCACGGCGGGCTTGATTCTTGCCGACACATAGATAGGCATCAATTCATTCAAGCTGATGTCCGACAGCCCGATGGCCCGGCACCTGCCGTGGTCCACGAGACTTTCCATTGCTCTCCAGGTGTCGACCAGAGTCACTTTGTTGTCATAGATCACATTGCCGTTTTGATCCCTTGGATCTTGCTCATCGCCGGGTCGAAATGCATAGGGAGTGTGAACGAGGTAGAGATCCAGGTACCTGATACTGAGTCTGTGGAGACTCGCCTCGAAAGCCGGTTCGACACGTTCTGGCCGATGGTTGGAGTTCCACAACTTCGTGGTAACAAAAATGTTCTCTCTCGCGATCCCATTAGCGGCAAGTCCGGCCTGCAACGCCTCCCCTACCTCTCGCTCGTTCCGGTATCGTTCCGCGCAATCGAAGTGTCGAAATCCGGCGTCCAGTGCGTCTCTTGTCGCGGTTCTCGTCAGGGCAGCGTCGGGAATGAGGGTGCCGAAGCCGAGGGCGGGCATGTGGCCGGCTCCGTTGTTGAGCGGCATTCTCGTCAGCCGAAGATCTCGACTTTCAACCATTGGGTTATAACCTTCTTCCGGAAAACCTTCGACTAAAACCCGTGCCACTCAAAGCGGCTTCATCCCGCTCGCCGCGCCGGGAAGCCCTGGCGTGAAGAACCGACGAATCCTTGGACGAGTGCGGCGATTTCGTCTGCGGCGGTGTCTAGGGCGAAGTGGCCGCCATCGACGATGTGGACTTCGGCTTTGGGGACATCGCGGCGATAGGCTTCTGGCTCGGAGGGGTCGAACGAAGACTCATACTTACCCCAGATCACCAGCAGGCGCGGCTGCTTCTCGCGCATCCATGCTTGCCATTTCGGGTAGGAATCCACGTTGGTGCGGTAGTCGTAGAAGAGGTCGCTTTGAATGTCAGCCTGGCCGGGCTGATTTAGAAAATAAAATTCATCGACCCAGAGATCGGGGTCGTGGCGTTCTACGTCGGGATCATTCCCCGCGTGGCGGGCCTTCGTGGCTGCAAGCGACAGGAGATTTGTGCGCAGCGCGCTTTCGTTGGGAGCGCGATCGGCCCAGAAGGCGCGCCGCGTTTTCCAGTTCTCGCCGAGACCGGTGTTGTGTGCTACCGCGTCCTGGACGATGAGAGCTTCGACTCGGTCCGGGTGAGCCAAGATCATGCGAAAGCCGACGGGGCCACCGTAATCCTGCATGTAGAGGGTGAAGCGGGAGAGACCGAGCGCTTCGGTGAAGTGATTCATGATTTCCGCGATGTGATCGAAGGTGTACGCGAATGTTTTCGGGTCCGGCCAGTCGCTGTGACCGAAGCCCGGGTAATCTGGCGCGACAAGGTGATAGCGATCGGAAAGACGGGTGAAGAGAGGCTCGAACATTCGCGAAGAGGAGGGCAGACCGTGCAACAGGAGGAGCGTCCGGGCATCTTTCGGACCAGCCTCCCGGTAGAAAACTGACAGCCCATCGATCTGTGCGGTGCGATAAAAAATAAAATTCTCCATGGTTTGTTCCTTTCGTGGCTTCTGGACTTGAGGTTCCTGAACTTGGGCAAGCAGTTGCAACGATGCGAACATGACAGAAATCGTCAGCATCATGCGGCGAGAATGCAAGGACTGAATGCAGTGGTGGGGATGCGGAAACTCTCAGCCCGGCTCCGTACATACTTATGCGGCCACCCCCTCCGCGGATCGAATCTTATGCGGCGAACCGACGTAGGGAAAGGAGGTGAGCAGGTCTGTGTGTGGCCCTACGTTATCTCGCGCCACCTTCCCATTTGTGAGGAGAGGAAGGAAGAAATCCACGACGTCGTCGGTGAGTGCCCGGCCATTGTCCGGGTAGGACGCCGGCCGCGTGGGATCATAGTGGAGCACGTCCGGCAGCAGGATTCCGGCGACCCGCGTTGCTTCTATCTGCGTGTAACTACCGGTGTGCTCCAGCGCGTGCGCGAATACCGGGATGAAACGGGCATCGTCCGCTGGCTCCGCAGAGAGATAGGCGGCGTTCTGCTCGCCAGCAAGGAAGGGAGTCTGATTTGGCCGCGCACCGCGGTCCGCCTGCATCCATTTCCCGCTTGCACCGTCCAGCGTACGCGCCCATAGGCCAATCTTTTTAGAGCCGAGGGCCGAGTTGGGTACTTCCAGCACGATGCTGCACACGTCCTTGTCGGTGAAGTAATCGACGCCGGTGAACTGCAGATTGTTTACCGCGCCCAGCGTGTCGAAGAAAAAGGGATCGCTGCGCCAGCCCGCGAAGAAGCGGTAGTCTCCGGTCGAGGTTACATGTGCGTCGCGTGCGGTCGAGACCGGTGCTCCTTCTATGATCGTCTGCCCGCCGTCCCCAGTGCCGGCGGCCTGCGTGCCTTGAACGCGGCGCAATGTTCCGGTCTGGCCTCCGTTCTTGTCTGAGGTGAACCGCATTCGGTATGCGATATCGGCGACGGCATCACCGTCAGTGTCAATCTTCAGTTCGTATAAGGCTTCAGTCAAGAAGGGTTCATCCGTCGTGGGCCCGGCTGGGCTTAAACCCGCGGACGGATGCACGTTCATAATCAGGATCGATTTGCCAACATCCCCCGGCTTGGGGAATGCATACAGGTCAGTAAGATCGAGGCGGGCATCCCCGTGAGGGAAGCCAAAGTCGGGACCGGAGTAATGGTGTGACATATTGCCTTCTCCTTCGTTCTCCGCATACTCAGTACTTCGAAAATCGCTTCAATCTCCACTGGCGTGCCGGAGCGGAAGGCTGGCCACGCATCCGCTGCGATGAGGCATCACACCAGAAACGCGGATGCGAAACAATTGGACGATAGTATCGGCGACACCTTCGTATCGGTCGATGCGGCAAGCGTTCGATGATCTCGCGCTGGAGTCCCCCCAGTTGCCAATCGGGCCAAGGCTGCTACCGTAACCGCTCGCCAATCTCGACTGGTGGCTCTCTGCGGGCTGTCCATTTGTTCTGACTCGTCGAGCCAGTCTTCTGCCGAAAGCCTTGCCTGCTCTGGACCGAACAATTCAGTCACCGCCAGCATGAACGCCGATAACTCGCGCTCCGCCATGTTGACCTGATCTTCGCAAGTCGAATTGCCAAATGATTCTTCCTTGTCCATGGGACATCTCCGTATTTAAGGTGCGTAATGGGTAAAGACGAAGTCACGA
>CAVQSN010000003.1:0-2638896 GCA_963715965.1 uncultured Acidobacteriaceae bacterium
TGTTGATCATGTTGATGCAGAGCGCCCAAGTAACAGGACGGTTCGATGTGAATCGAACCGTCCTGAGCCCTCCATTTCACCAGTTCCAAATCCACCGCAGCCTAAGCATGTTTCTTCTGCGGTTGATCGTGTTTTTCCGGTTCCGATTGCGGAACCTTGGGCTGTGCGATCGGGACCACCGGTTTCTGTTGCACTGGCTGATTGGGCCGGATTACCGGCTTCTGCTCCGGTGGAACGGGCTTCTGCGGATCGCTATGTTGCAGGTTACGATTTTCTTGATCTGACATTTTTAATTTCTCCTTTGCTTGTCTTGCTGTTGTTGGTAATTGGTAATTTGTTGCAAAATGTTGACGCTGATTCTGACGTTTACCGGGGACGACCGCTCAGGTTCAGGCCCGCAAGTAGCACGGTCTTCATAAACGGCTAATCCGCCGTTATGCGTCACACGAGGGCTGAGAGGTCGATCCGTATCCGTACAATTGTGCGATCGTGGGCAACAACTGGCTGGCCAAACGATCTTTGGCTATAAAGGCATCGACCCACCTCAAAGCCTGCTCAGGAACGTCTTCTGCTCCGGATAGCATGATGATTGCCGCCTCCGGCCTTAGTCGCCTCATCTCAATGGCGACCTCTTGTCCGTTCATTTCCGGCATGAAGTAATCCAGGATTACAACGTCAACCCAGTGCTTGGAGGCTAGTTCTAATCCCTTGCCACCGCTTTTAGCGGTAAGAACCGAATAGCCGAAGCTTTCGAGAAATGATCTCTCGCATTCCAGAAGGTCTTCGTTGTCGTCGATACAAAGCAGAACCGCGCTTTGGAGTACCGGATAAACCGCCGCGGACATCGTTCACCTTCAAAATAATTTTCAACACTTCCGCTCAGAAAACTGTTCACAATTGCTCACACGGTGTTCGCTGGAAACTGGACCACTGGACCACGATGCCAACGACACCTCAGCGGCTAACTTGGTGTGGAAGGCTGGCCCCGATTTCAGAAGAGAGGTTGTCGCGGTTCTTGGAAATTGGGGAGTTCAGCTAATCGCGCAGAACTACGTTGAGCAGCGAGGTGTGGACACTCGTTCGCTACCCTTTCCAGAGGGGGCAGCGGAAGGAACGGCTAGTGATTCTCCGTAGCTTCTCTCACGATCCGCGCAGCGTTCTGGCTCTCGTCAAGAGGGGAAATGGCGGTCAATGCTGCCTAACGCACCACTGGAGGCGTGGTCACCGCTTTGGTCGCTACGAGATCCTAGCCGAGCTGGGACGGGGAACCATGGGTGTCGTCTACAAACCGCACGATCCTAAAATCAACCGCGTAGCGGTCAAGACTGTATCGTTGGTAGGCCAACCTCCCGAAGAAGAACGAGAGTATCGCCAGCGTTTCTTCCGGGAAGCGGAAGATGCGGGATGTCTGTCGCACCCTGGAATCGTACCCAAGGTCCCAACATCGAAGAGTGGGGCTAGTCGGAAGACTTCGAGTGCCCTGGACGCCCGAACGAAGTCTCATAGCTTCACTCCGAACCTGGCAGCAAGTGTTGCCCGAAGTTGACTGTCCGTTAGCTGTCCAATAAGGGCTCCGTAGCGTTCCTTACAAGGTTTTAAGGTAGCCACCCGCGTCTTGTAAGTTGTTGAAATTCCTATTGTCCGTCTCATAACCCAAAGGTCGGTGGTTCAAATCCACCCCCCGCAACCAAACCTAACCTCCACAAAAACAGTCGCCTGAATATGATTGCACGCGTCCCAAACGCCGCGCGCCGAGTGCCTTTTAGCTCCCATTAGCGGAGGACTGGTCTGTAGAGGCATTTTCATTGAACAAACTCCCCACCACAATCGAGTTAGCGGCGCGTTTCTGCTCGGAAATCGCTTGCGTGTAAGTATTCAGGGTGCTGTGAATCGTCGAGTGCCGCAGCAATTCTTGCTGCACCTTGATGTCTGTGCCCGCGCCTCGCAGCATGGTCGAGTACGAGTGTCGAAACGTATGCCAACCGATCTTTCCGATTCCAGCCCGTAATGCGGCGGGCCTCAGATGGCGGTGCAGGATGTTCTGTTGTCCTCGGGGTCGGCCCGTTTTACTCGCGAAGACCCAGTCTTCAGGGCCTTGAAGCAACGTCCGTTTCCATAGTTCTTGTAGACAACGGGCGAGCCGAAGATCGATCGGCAGCGACTTTTGCGAGGCCTCAGTTTTGGTATCGCCCGACCTTCCGTTCACAACTCCCCGCCTGATGAATACGGTCAGGTCCTCCCAGTTGAAGTCCTGCCATTGCAGGCCCATGATTTCACTGGCGCGAAGACCTAAACCCGCCGCGACCAAAACCATGGTGTGGTAGGGCTCGGCCAGTTGCGCCAGAAGAAGACGAATCTCGCCTGGCGTCAGCACGCGCGGTATACATCGGCGGCCGCCCCGCTGTCGCACCAAGTCGATGGGATTTCGGTCGGTCAGTTCCCACCTACGTGCGTGCTCATAGACGAGGTGAAACAGGCTACGGAGGTTGACCTTGGTTTTCGGCGCCAGGGTTAGGGACCGCAGCCACTCTTCGACCGCAACCGGTTTAACGTCCTCCAGCGACCGGTCACCCCAACGCGGGAGAATCCAGCGGTTCAATGTCGACGAATGAGATTGCTGTGTTGAGTACCGCCGTCCCGGCAATTCGCGTTCAATAAAGTGATCGATCAGAGCAGCGATTGAAATGGGTCGTCCGAATCGATGATGTAGATTTAAACGGAGACGGAGTGGCTCGATGATTCGCAAGGCGTCCGTCTTGGTTGGGTATTGGACTACTGTTCCTACAGTTGTTGACCTCCGGTATCGATGTCCTTCGGGCGTGGTTTCATAAAAACGAAACTGCCAAACGTCTTCAGAGAGTCTGTTGTTTTTCTTGGTCAAAGATCCATATTGATACCTGCGCCGCTTCATGGTTCTCCTCCAGTTGAGTTGACACGACAAGGGAAGAGAAGAGAGCTGGCTTGAAATCGTCGCGTACAGCCGAGTGGCGGAGGGGCATTCTCGGGGAACTGAACCGAGTGTATGAGCCTGATTCTGCAGTGGTTCCGAAAGGGCTCTTTGGGCGTGGCGCACAACTTGCTCGCGACATATTGGCGATAATTACAAAGGATAGGAGGAGCGGTCAAACTCGACTCGCGTCGAGATCCGCATCGATCATGGCGGAGATCAGGAAATCTGGGCCCGGATGAAAATAATGTCTCTGTCGCCGCAAAGCATGAGGACAAGCGCCCAGAATGCAGCGCATCAGGGCAGGGAAGATGTGGTCGTGGCTCAGGATCCACAGTCTCGAAATGATCGGGATCAACTTCAGCTTGAGCGTAGGCTCGAAGATTTCCGAGTCCGACGACCACCGCCAAACCGATCAGGCACGGTACTCACGGTATTGTTGTCATAAATCAACTCATTGTGTTCGGTCCAACGGCGTCGCGAGAGATGTCTGCCTGAGTGGCGGCATTAACTTCGACCTCTGCCCCGGGGCACTAGGGGGGAAGCCAACCGTGATGCCGCGTGTCTGACATTAGGAACCTCACGAATCGCACCAAAAAGTCCGGAAACGCGTCGCTGATATTGACGAGTTCAAGATTTATAGCGTCTGTAGGAAGTTAATCAGGTCCTGCATCTGCTGCTGTGAGAGGCCGATCTGGAAGCGCTGGTTATAAAAGTTCACCAATTGCTGAAGATTGGCGGCCACTCCGTTATGGAAATACGGAGCACGCGACGGCAAGCCTCGCAGGATAAGCCCCTTGCCTCTGCCAATGTCGCTGCACTGTCCGGTGATCAGGGCCTTTCCCGGATCAGAAGTGAAGTACGTATTGCCCGCTAGTGGCCCTTGTGTGCAAACCAGTTCGAACACCGGCAGAGTCGGGGATTGGAGCTCTTTGAGCGCGGCAATGATGTTCGGGTCAGTCTCGTAGGCGAGCGAGTGGCTGGTTCCTATGTCGAGTGGGAGGGGGAAAGAGTGATTGCCAACGTTGAAAGTATCGTGGCACGTCGTGCAGGTCCCGGCGATCTGCTGATTGCCGGTGGTTAGCCCCGGGACATTGCTGATCTTCAGAGGTTGCGTGTTGAAGATCTGCTCGCCACGGGCAATCGAAGCACGCTGCGGATTGCTCGAGTTCTGGAAAGACGTGTAGATCGTAAATACGTTGGGGGTAAACGGCTTTCCGTCAGGATCTCCGCCCAGGGAATCGTTGATTCCAGGATAGTAGGGTTGGGTAGAGAGGAATTGTGGCCCGCCATTGGCGCCTTTCGACAAACTGCCTGCATAGAAATCGGACATTTGGGCAGAGTTGAGCGCGAGTTCGAAGTTGATGATTTGGCTCAACTGCGTGTCCGTCGGAGGCTGATTGGCCTGGGCGTGGGTCAAAGCGGCGTCTGTCGCTTGCTGGGTCAGGTCGGTGTTCAGATTGGCAGCGAAAGTCTGTTCGTTGTTCAGCGGATACGTGAGCGATTCCCGGCCATCGAACATCACCGCGCTCAGGAAACCGAGGTTAGTGGTTGGCAATGGCCGCCGGTACACAGAAACCGTCTGCTGTCCCTGCGGATTTGTAGCGAGGGCACAACCGTAAGGGTCCTGCACGGCGGTGATCGTGTATTGCGGCGGGGACTGATCCGTACTATTCGGTGGTACGGTCAGCCCAATCCGAATCAGTCCGTTGTTCACCACCAGGCTGTTATTCGCGGGGCCGGTGGGACAAGTAGAGCCATCGACCTGTGCAAACAGCGGATCCTTGCCTCGACTTATGAAGTATCGGAGTTGCGCATCGATGGCGCTTAACCCGAATCCATCACTGGGTTGGTGGCAAGTTCCGCAGGTTCGACCGTTGGTTCCCAGACTCTGAAAGAACGGGCCACTCAGATCGACGCTTCCTGTCTTGCTGTATGTGCCGGAAAAGCCTGTGAAATCGAGAAATGGAAAAAGATTGCGAAGGTACACGTCGGCGATGGCAGTGCCGGTAGCGAGGGTGATGAGGGCGACAACATAAAACGCCACCCGCCTTCCGATCTTCAGGCCGGACCTGCCATGTACCTTCTCATTCGTTTGGCCCAGAGCCGCCTTTGGTGAAGAAGCCATACGTTCGGGCGATGAGCACGTAGAAGCGTTTTCTTCGCCTTGTGCTGCGCGTTCCGATTCCCGACTGGCCGTTCTGAGATACCCGTTCATGACAATTTCCTTTCCAGAGAATTTGGTGTTGCTGTCGCCGCTTGCCCTTGCCAATGACATCGAGAAAAGCGGCGCGCGGCAATGTGTTCGGTTCGAGAGTTCGTCCTTGCGTAGCAGGTTTCGCTACCGAGTGCAGCCTCCAGACCAAGCGCATCCCGTGGTCTGGAAGAACAACGCGTGCTCGCCTTCGTAGCCGGTGCCGCTGCCTTGGTTGGTGAGTTCAATTGCCTGGTCGCCTACGTCATCGGTCATGGTTAGGACCTGCGTCAAAGCAGCTTGCGACCCAGGGTAGAAGAGAGCACCGCTTTGGTTCTCGACCGCTCCACCATCGAAGAAAATGGAGCCGGTATTGGCCAGCGGCCACACCCCATTCGGCGAGGGGCCGTCGCAGCATAACCTGTCCACAACCCAGTTGGCACGACTGCCCACCTGCGGGACCACGCAATCGTTTTGGATGGTGTAGGTCGAGTAGGTAAGAGTCGTCAGATCTTCCACAAATGCAGAGCCGTTGTTGCAACCTCCGAAGGCGTGCAGTTCCGTGTAGAAAATATCCCCCGGATTAAGCGCGAACCCGGTGGTGTAGAGGTCGCCCCATCCTACAAGCATGTTGTAGTAGGGCGTGCCGGTCGAGCAATTAACTACTTCCTGAACTCCTGCCTGCTCCCCCGCATTGAAATAAATGGACTGCCCGGCAGCCAGATAACCGTCGATTCCTATGTAGTTCAGATCGAAGTAATATGTTTCGGTGCATCCGGTGGTATTGTCGAACGGCACCTGCACGGTCGGCACGCTGATGAGCGTCCAAATGTCGCCGAACGAAGTTTTCGCGTTCCACTTCTTCAGGTTGTTGTTCAAAATGACACCGGCTGCGTTAATATTTGACCATTGCTGCGGCCCGGCATTCGGATGGACGGCCTGCTCCACAGGTTGCGGCACTGAGCCGGCCTGACTCATGCCGTGCTGACTGCGCGACATTGGTTTAAGGTCTCCCTGCCAGTGAATTTTCGCCGCCGTCATTGCCCTTTCCCACAGACGGTAGTGGTCGGGATCGGCTTGCTTGTCGGGCCGAGTGGGGAAGCCGTAGGTGGCTAGCTCCTCATCGGCAGCCGTAAGTGGATTGAATGCCCTCGGTGGCTCGGCATAAGTGTGGATGTTGGCGAGGTTGGTTGGGACGTTGCCTGCTGAGAGGTAGATTGCTCGCACCCCGTCACTCTGCCCCATCGCGATTGCCGTGAGACCGAAAAACACGCTTGCCGCCATCGCCATTACCGCCAGTTTTCCGCTGATCTTTAGCGTTTGCATTTTGTCCATCCTCCGTTTCCTTATGGTTCAAGTGCGCTCGATCCCAGTGGCAGATAGCCGATGCTGACCGCGCTGTTTGGCGCCAGCATCGGGTGGGTCTAGGATTGGATTGAGTTTGTATTACTTCCAGGTGGCGGGTTGCTCCTGGCCGTGATTCACCTGGTGCATTTGTTGCGATAGATGTGCGGCTGCCAAGCTCTTCTCCGCCGGCGCGCCATACAACTCGGGGTGAATGTAGTAGCCACGCTCGTTCTCGGGCTTCTCCACACTCACCTGCAGCGGATGCGCTTGGGCAAACGCGTCATGCCGCACACCTGTGACCTGCCAGGAAACCTTCGTGCCCGGCTGCCCGCCAGCGATCACGAATTGGCCGCTGGAGATTTCTCGTGCGATGTAAAGATTCGGCCCCGGCGCGCCCACCGCCGTCAGTTGATAGCGGAAGTCCCCGTTCACTGCTTCAAACCAATCGGGTAGGCTCACAACTGCCGACCCGCCTCCATCCAGCATCGCGACGCCGTCGTAGAGATTCTTAATTTCGGATGACTCGATCGCAGCATGGTAGAGATACTTGTTGGCCGGATCGAGCGGATGGTCAATTCTGAAATTCTTCGATGCCGCAGAAAGCGTTCCGCTCAAGCTCAGATTGCCGGCGCCATCCAGAAACAGGCTCCCAGATGTGCCCGACGCAAAAAGGACAGCTCCGCCACCTGCGTTGACGATGACTGCGGCATCAGCACCGCTGTTGTTCTTCGCAAGGAAGGCATTGCTATTATCCGAGGTAGCAACCACACCGTACCCGTTGGAGTCACCAATGACTCCGATCGGAGCGGTGCCGCGAATCCCTTGCGCGACCGAACCAAACGACGTGTTAGTGCCCACAACGCCCATTCCATTGCTGCCAGGCGCCAGGCCCTGCACACCGAATCCCACCGAGCCTTGGCTTATGCCTAATACTCCCTTCCCACCCGACGCGCTATCATTTTGGCCGTAGACACCAGAGGAACTGCTGCTGCCTCCGGTCCCGATGACGCCTTGGACTCCAGCCCCGCCGGCGGCGCTGTAGCCGTTGACTCCCACACCCGAGTCGTCCTCACCATAGACGCCATTGCCTCCAGAAGCAGTGTTATTAGCGGCAAGGAAGGTTCCACTGATCCCGAAGGCAGTGATACTCCCGCTGCTGTCGCGTTTCACGATGGCGTTCGGCGTGCTGTCAGGAGTGGGCGGAATTGTCCAGTTCATGGTTAGGGTCCCACTCTTCGTAACCGGCGAACCCGACACCGTGAAATCGGAGGACGGTGCCGCCAATCCAACGCTGCTCACTGAGCCCGTTCCCGGAAATGTCTGTCCCGCGGCAAAAGTAACTTTGCCTGTCGAGGCCACGCTGAAGGCGGTGCCGCTGATTGCCAGTGTGGGGTCCGTTCCCTTCGGAAAAAGGGTTAGCGTGTCACGCATGTCTCCCTTCCCGTTGACATCGAGAGGAGCCGCTGGAGCGGTCGTATTGATACCGATCGCCGAACCTTTCTGGAAGATGACGGAGTCAATTATGTCGCTGGCGCTATCCCACATAGGCACATAACTCGCTACGCCCTTGCCCGTGACGGCCGAGTTCTTCGCCGGCTGCGCGGCTGCCGTAGCTGCGCTCGTTGCGTTGGCTGGCGCTGGAGTCTTCGCCGCCGTATCGTTGACGCGGACGAATGCCGACGGTGGAAGGCCGCCAATCGTTTCCGCATCCGCCGCCTTCAGCGCATAAGGAACGCTGAGGAGCAAGGTCCGCGGAGTCTCAACCTGACCGCTTACCTGCACCCCGAGCCAGCGCGCTTCGCCCGAGCCAAAAAGGTCGGCCGGCAAGCCACTCGGACTGGATGAACCCAGTTGCGCGGTGTAGTGCCCGGATTTGTCAGCGTGAACATTCTGCGTCTCCATCCAAAGGGCAGCGCCGCCTTCCTGATCCTTGTAAATCGCGAAGGTAACTCCGACAACGCCGGCCACTAGCTTCCCCTCGGCGTCGACGACCTTCCCCGAATAGTTGATTAGGCGTGGAACCACAGCACTCACGACGGAACTATCTTGAGCAGACAGTGGCATCAGATAGCCGAGAAGGATGAGAAGTAGCGTGAATCTTGTGCCGAGTAGTTTCATAAAGTTCTCCTGGGAGTGGTTTGGGCTTTGGCACCGAAATCGCAATCACTGAACCCCTGCGTTTGTTCGAACGTCCCGTCCACTTGCGGCAATCTGCTCGAACTCGCCGGAGGATACAACCCAACTGTTCGCAATCGAGATATCACCGTGCAACGCATTGACGGGTAAGCATTTGGCTCAAGTTGTAATCTCTCGTGCTATACTCCCGTCTGATTTTTGGGGAGCCCAAACACCCATGCAGCAGGGAGAACCAGGCAAAATTGCTCGCTTCGGACTGTTTGAAGTCGACGTCGGCGAAGGCAAACTTACGAAGTCCGGAACTCGGATCCGGCTCCAGGAGCAGCCGTTTCGGATTTTGGTGCTCCTGCTCGAGCACGCCGGCCAGCTTGTAACTCGGGATGCGATTCGCCAGGAGCTTTGGGCCCAGAACACATTCGTTGAATTTGACCGTGCCCTAAACACCGCCGTGGGGAAACTCCGAGCGGCGTTAAGCGATTCTGCCGAGAACCCCCGCTTCCTGGAAACGATTCCGCGAAAGGGCTATCGCTTTATTTCGCCGGTCACCATCACACAACCAGGACAAGCGAACGCAGCCGCGACTGGACCTGGGATTCCTCCGACGCCCGCCGTTGCAATCCCTGAGAACAATCCAGTCGAAGTGCTGCCATCAGTTGACGCCGCCTCAAGAACAAAACAGTGGCTGCCAATCGGGCTCATCGCGGCTGTTTTGTTGGCCACAGCCGGCGTTGCAGTTTACTGGGTTCAAGATCGCAATCCTTTCCGGATCACCCCGAAGGACACAGTCGTCCTCGCCGATTTTGCCAACACAACCGGGGAAGCCGTTTTTGATGACTCCCTTCGACAGGCGCTCGAGGTCGGGTTGCAGCAATCCCCCTTTGTAAACATCCTCTCCGATCGAAAGGTGGGACGAATCCTGAAGCAGATGGGGCGTCCTCCGGAAGAGCGGATGACGGGTCGAACGGCCGTCGAAGTATGCCAGCGAGCGAACAGTAAGGTTACGGTGCAAGGCTCGATCGCAAGTTTGGGAGCGACCTACCTTATCGGATTAGCCGCGATTCGCTGCGACAACGGCGAAATACTGGCCAACGAGCAGTTACAAGCCAAACGTAAAGAAGATGTTGTAGATGTGCTGGGACGGGCCACATCGCACATGCGCGCGCGCTTGGGTGAGTCGCTTCCCTCAATCCAGAAATTCAATGCCCCGCTGGAACAGGCAACTACCGCCTCACTTGACGCGCTGAAGGCATATAGCCTGGCGCTTTCGACCTGGGATAAGAAGGGAGATCGAGATTCGCTCCCGTTTTTCAAGCAAGCCGAAGATCTGGATCCAAACTTCGCCATGGCATATGGCGGTCTAGCCACGGTCTATCGCAATCTGCGCGAAACGAAATTGGCTAGAGAGAATGCCGCAAAGGCTTACGAGCTTCGAAATCGCGTAACCGAGTCGGAGAGAGCAACCATTGAAGCACGATATTACGCCTACGTGACCGGCGAGTTGGAAAAGGCGGAACAGGTTCATATTCTGGAAGTTCAAAACTATCAATCGGCCGGTGCCTATAACCACCTGGCTATTGATGAGGGCGAACTCGGGCTTTACGAGATATCGGCTGAAGGTTTTCGCAAGGCGCTGACAATTGACCCCACCCGTGCGAATACATATTCAAATCTCGCGACCGATCTTCTGGCACTGAACCGCCTTGACGAAGCGTCGGCGGTTCTGACCGATGCTAGCCAGCGTAAGTTGCAAACGGAAGGACTGCTTCAGCTGGGGTATTGGATTGCCTTCATTCGCGGGGACAGCGGCCAAATGCAAAGTTTGCTAGAGCTGTCTTCGGAAGTCCCGGGGGCAAAGCCGCTTCTATTAGCCGAGCAGTCAAACACCGAAGCTTACTACGGTCATTTTGGAAAGGCTCGTGAGTTGTCAAGCGAAGCTGCGAAGCTTATGGAGCGCGATGGCGACAAAGAGTCTGCGGCTGTCTGCCTCGCCCAGGCAGCTGTCCGCGAGGCCGAGGTCGGAAGCTATGTCCACGCCCGGGAGTTGCTGGCGCGAGCGCAGAAACTGTCTCGCGGACAGGATGTAACCACCCTCGCAGCGCTGGCGATGGCTCATATGGGGAATGACGAACAAGCCGACATGCTTAGCCATGAACTGGACAACGATTGGCCTTTGGGTACTTATGTGCAGAAATATTGGCTTCCCCTGATTCGAGCGGAAGCTCATCTTCAAGAAAGACTTCCGTCCAAGGCCGTTGACGACTTGGCGGTGGTGACTCCGCCCCTTGAGTTTGCGAGCCCTCCGGCGTTTTCGGTCGCAACTCTCTATCCCACGTTTGTTCGGGGCCAGGCCTATTTGGCGGCGGGGAACAGAGCAAAAGCGCTCACAGAATTCCAAAAATTGGCAGATCACAGGCGCCTCATGGTGAATTCTCCGCTGTGGCCCTTGAGTCAACTCGAACTCGCCCGCGCCTACGCTGGAATTGGAGAATTGGATAAAGCTCGCCAATCTTGTGAGGAGTTTTTTAAGTTATGGAAGGGCGCTGACCCAGATCTCCCCTTATTGAAGGAAGCCCAAAGTGGATGTCTGAAGGTGCGCAAGTGAACTGGACTTGTGAGATGTTGTGCAGTTGATCACGCTGCAGCTGACTCGAGAACTGTCCGTTCCGGAGACATAGGTAACAGAACGTTCCGGAGACATAGGTTACACTTTTGGCCCGAAGGGGTTCTCCAGGGGCTGCAGAGTTTTTTCCTCCAGATCAATATAGCCGAGATCGTAATCCATAAAACTGACCAGCCAAATGCCGTTGTCAACTTCCTTGACGCCGACGGCCTGCCCCGCAAGGGAAACGCTGAGATTGATCTTCTTGTTGTATAAGCAAAGACGTCCGCAGCTGGTGACCACCACGGTGCGGTCGTGAAAGGGATAGTGCGGTTCGGGAATGCCGCGATAGGGGCGGCACGACGCCGAGTAGACCTCAGCCGGGCATTTCATGGCGAGAGCTTCATGCGGCCGTTCGTGATTGAACTCCTCCACGAAGGCGTCGAACTTGGCTTGCTGCTGCAGGATGTTGGCGCCCGCCGGACGAGTGGCTTCTTTCTTCAAAGTGAGATGCATGCGTTCATGACGGCCGTTCTGCTGGGGATGGCCGGGACGAATCCGTTCAATGGAGATGCCTAAGCGCAGCCACCACACCGAGAGCTTGGAGAGCTGAAACAATCCATGCGGTGAGGCGAAGGGGACACCATTATCCGAGCGGATGGCCCGCGGCAAGCCGCGTTCGTGGAACAGGCGCTCAAAGGCGGGAAAGGCGAGGTCTTCGCGATTGGATTCCAGCGCTTCACACAGCAGCAGGTAGCGCGAGGAGTAATCGGTGACGGTCAGCGGATAACAATAGCGTTTATCGCTCAGCTGAAACTCGCCCTTGTAATCGGTGCACCAGAGATCGTTGGGATGCAGACCCTCGGACAAAGGCGTTCCCTGGGCCCGGCTGCGGCGCCGGTTCATGGACGTGACCAGGCCATGGCGATCGAGCACGGCGTGAATGGTAGAAGCGGCGGGAGTCCGGATGGCATGGGGCAGGCGGCGCAGCAGACGCTCCCGGATCTTGCGCGCGCCCCAGTGCGGTTTCTCCCGCTTAGCGCACACGATCGCTGCCTCGACCTGCTCGGGTAATTGGTTGGCATAGCGGAAGGGCCGGCGCGCTCGGTCACTTAACCCTTCCAGTCCGCACTGCTGGTACCGCTCGAAGATCTTATAGCCGGTCTTGCGCGAAATACCGAACTCCCGACACAGTGAAGCCATCGTCTCGCCATCCTTCAACCGGATGACAAACCGCATTCGCTCGTCCATCACAGAACGCTCCTTCCATGGCATCTCCTCTCCGCCCCCTTCGGGCCGAAAAGTGTAACCTATGTCTCCGGAACGTTCTGTTACCTATGTCTCGGAACGGACAAATCAGTTGCACCCCATACAAAAACTGCTCCTAGGGGCAATTAGGGGCAATTTCAGGTTTGCCGGGAGAGTTGCCTCACAGTTTTTCCGGCTTGCATCCCATGGCTACGGGCTCGCGTCCGCGGCCACGGGATGTCTTAAGGAGCACCACAAAGTGCAGATTTCACCGCTACGGACTGCCATGGGCTCTGCAAATCGCAGCGCAGGCCATCCGATGCCAAGGTGGCGACTGTCATCGTTGAATAGTATTTGGAACCGTCCCTGAATGGACTGCGAGCGATGTCTTCTCATTCACGGGCCCGGTTGCGCAGCGTCCCACCAAGACGCGGACGGCAAGGCGGTCTGCGTTTTTTGTGCGGATTCGGTGCCTTGCCCGACTCAGATTCGGATCGCAAGAACAATCCGCGAGTCGCCCACGCAAGCTCTCTGGATCAAATGACCGACACGTCGGCTGAGATCGCGGGCAGTTGCAAGGTCCCGGAGTGCAAGGCAAAGTTGACCCCCAACAATACTACCGGTTACTGTCAGCAGCACCCTCACGTCCAATACGGACTTGCTTGTGGCGATCCAGATCATGGATGGCATAGGGGCGGGGATATTCGGCGTCGAATCCGTGCTCGCGATTGCCGATCTAACGCGAGGCACTGGCCGCTTCAATCTCACGCTGGGAGCCATCACCACTGCGGTCGGTATCGGGGCGGCTTTGAGCCAATTCATTGCTGGTAGTATTGTTCGCCACTCGGGATTTCGCTTCGGCTTCCTATTCCTTGCGGGCGTGGCAGCGGCAGCATTTGCGATTCTCTATTCCTTTATGCCTGAAACGCACAATGCACCACTGGCATAATAGTGTCTGCGCAAAGACGAAAGCGCCCCAGACTCTTTGCGAGTCATGGGGCGCTCTTGAAGTAGCCCTCCCCCGAAAGCTGCTCAACTCCAACTTAGCCTCCACCTCAAATTGCATAAATGGCTCGGACGTGCCGCGATTGGCACTCTTTGGCTACCGATGATGTCGGGCAGACGGGTTTCACGGTTCATCTCTCAAAAGCTCACAGAAGTCTCATTTGGGTCGGCGGGAATGCGCAAATCAATTCCACGGTCGTGGTTGGCGATCGTCGTCTCGCTAGTGTCGAGTGTTTCAATCGGAACGGGACGTTGATGCCGGTCGATGGTGAGAGACAAATTACTTGCCAGGAGCACAAACCGTCGAGCTTCCAGCCGCTGGCCGTCTTTCAAGACGAATACGGTCGGCGGCAACACTTCTACCTCGGGTAAACTCCCAACGCTTGGAATCTCGATGAGCAGCGGCTTGGGCACAGTCCGTTCGGATTCCCGTGGTTGCCCTTCATACGGTTGCAGAATAGCCACAGGAACTAAGGATCCTTCCGTCTTCCCTTCAGAATCGAGTTGTTCTTCCTCGAATGGCTCGTCATCGGGGAGAAAAAAGGAACCAGAGCTGCCGTTGGAACGACGAGAGCGAGTTCTAAGGTATCTATTGGAAAAGCCGAGCTGTCCTACGGAACCCGAGCGAGAGGAGAGTCTCGCAGCGGTGCCATGAAAAGTCGCTCGCTGCGCTTGCAACGACCCATCTAGAACGATGGCGATCAGCAGCGCCGCTAATACTGCTCGGAACATGAGTAGATTATAACCGTCGTTGGATCGGAGCGATTTTGGTAATGGAGAAGCAGTTTTGCAGAGCGCCTCTACGCCTCTTCTTCAGATGCTATCCCTGCCAGACGTGATGACCGCATGTGCACGGCACCGTATCGGTCGGCCGTTGTTTGGTTAATTGCTGTTTACAGACTGGGCACGGTTTGGTCATCACGTATGTCATAATCTGGACTCCTTTGGGCTCGGGCTAGCGCAGCGCCATAGTTACGCGGCGTTCTGTCGCGTATTGTCGGGGCTGCGCTGCTCGGTCCCAACGTCGACTTCATACCTGCGCAGCACTTCGTAGGTAAGGTTTTAGATCTCAGCCATAGTGCCTTCCCGAATGTGCTGACGCCGGTCCGAGATGATCGCTTGGGTTCTCACCGCCAACCTTCCTTCTTGCCCTCACCTATTAAAGCGACAAAACGAGGAGAAAAAGGTCGCAGAGAGCAAAGAAATAACAGCCTCGAGATGGAAAAGCTTGTTCTCCCTTCCATATCGTGCAGCACCGCATGAAAACGTTTCATTAAAAACGATGCTAGCCTCGCCAAATATGTTTTCGGTAGTACTGCGTGCAAAGAGGTGTGGCTCATGGAGTTGCCGAGCGAAAACCTCGTCCGCTGGGACGAGGTCGTAGAGTATTTTCTTGTGGCGCAGGTTTTCTCAGCGCAGCCGCTGAAACTCCCGATCTGACATGTAATGGAAAGGGGCCACTGACCGACTGATCTTTGCAACGGGAGCAAGAAATCAAAGTACCCTGAACAAAATTTCAACTCCCGCAGGTGCGGGCTCTTGCAAGCTCCAGAAACTCTAACCAGAGTTCGATTTCCGATCGCTCTACCACAGTCTTAACTGCACATAAATCCGCTGGCCGAACCCTTGAAATCGCGCGAAATGGCCGCAATTCCGCATAGTTTTGCCCTCGAACCGGACCGGAGAAAGTGTGCCTCGCAATGCTGAATACGAGTTTTGCTGGGCTTTCTGCGGCAGGCACATGAACGGTGCGGTTTCAACGACCCCAGATGGCAAATGCATTGCGATCAGAGATCGATGATGTAGCGAAGCGGTCTTGACTTTGTCTGAGTTGACGCATTCATCCGTATCAATCTCCGCAAACTTCCCAGAGGGGGACTTCGGGCCGGCGTCAGTCCGCTATCAAGTGTCGCGCATCAACTCGCGGTCTCTGAGAACAGAAACGGCAATCGTAATTGCCACTCTTCTCCATCGGTAAACACAAGCCGACTTACCATTACTAATCCGTCCGAGTGCCTCCAACTGATTGACAGCGCTCACAAGACGATAGGCCCAGGCGGAGGTTTTGGTGATGCCGTTTGCCACGGGCGCAATGGAGGCCGTACCCATGGCAAAGAGCAGGACAAAGCACAAATTGAGCGATCGAAGTCGGCCGTATTGAACAGCCTGACAGTCTCGAAGTTCGCACCGGACTTATGATCATGCGATCAGAATTCATTGAGTGGTACTGTGCGGAACCCAGGCTCGCCTTTAACAAGACTGTGGTCACCCGCTATACCGAATTTCCCTCGAACAGAGACAATACGCTCCAACCACGATCAACCTGCGTCTGGCTGTGGTTCGGAGGCTGGCCTACGAGGCTGCCGACTGCGGTTTGCTAAGCGCAGATCTCGCCGCCGGCATCCGCCGCGTAAATGGTGCAAAATGGCTCGGGATGTCTGTCGGTAATTGGCTGACGGCCGAACAAGGCAAGCAATTACTGTTGACAGCAAATTCTTCGTTGGGGGTGAATTCGATTTTGATTCTGAAGCCTTGGAACGCGGGGACCTTAGTCATTCTCCTTCGAGTTTGCCTCATTCTCAAGGGTACGGAATCTGCCGGGCGGACCAGCACTAGCTAATTGGAAAGTGTCACGAGTTCCTGCGCTCTCATTGTGAGCGGCGGAACATGTTCCAGAGACTGACCAGAAGCAATATTTGATTTTCCGGCAAAGTCCACTGTAGCGATGTGATCCGCGACGCGAAGGGCCTGCGCAGCAATGGTCAGCGCGGGATTCGCTGCAGCGGAGGACGGAAAGAAGGACGCGTCGACAACAAACAGGTTTCTGTGATCGAAGGCTCTGCAGAATGGATCGAGTGCGGCGGTTTTGGGATCGTTGCCGAATCGAACCGTGCCGCACTGGTGTGAGACCGAAAGGCCTGTCATGTGGTAAGGCAGATTCAAACCGAAGCCCAGGTGGCGCATCAATTTGATCATCTGTTTGACGAGACGCCGATGCGCCTTCATGTTGTTATTTGTGTAGATAAGATGGATCTTTCCATCGCGGACAAGGACTCGGTTTTCGGGGTCGGGGAGATCCTCCGACATGACCCACCAGTCAACGCTTCGCTCTGCCAGAAACCGGGCGATGAATCCCGGCATTGCTTTGACCTTGAGGGTCAACATTTCTTCCTGTAGCTTGCCGAGGCCCTGCACATTGCCCATGGGGAATTTGAAATCTGCATCACCGAAGTAGAAATCGTTAATACAGATCGTTTTCTGGAACTTTGTAGGATTGCGCTTTATACCGACGCACATCAGGGCCGTATTGTTATGCGCCATGTAGTTGCGCCCAACCACGCCAGAACTATTGGCAACTCCATTAAGAGCCTGGGGACAGGCAGAGTTCAAAAGCAACACGGCGCTATTTACCGCACTGGCGGAGAGCACAATCACCGGGGCCGAGATGGTCTGGGAGGCGCCTTTGGTCTCGTAGACAACGCTCTCAACCTTTGAGCCGTCCGCAGATAAATGGAGCCGTGTCACCTTTGCGTCTGTGATCAGGGTGAGCCTGCCGGTTGCTAGCGCAGGCCTTACCGCCGCGACTTCCGCGTCAGTCTTTGCGTGGACCTTGCAGGGGAAGCCATCGCAGGTCATGCAGCGGATGCAATTCCCAGCTCCATCACGTTGTACTGCAACAGGCAGCGGGGAGGAGGCAATGCCGTCCGCCTTCAGCGCTTCATGAACTTCCTGGATTGCCGGTTCATTCGGGAGAGCGGGAAAAGGGTAGGGGGGCACTCCTGGCGGCTCAGTGGGATCCACACCTGCAGTGCCATGGACGCAGTACATTTTTTCGGCAAGCGCGTAATAGGGCTCAAGATCGGGATATTTGATAGGCCATTCCGGTGAGATACCACCTTCATGCACAAGCTCCTTGAAATCTGCCTCCCGAAACCTGATCATCACAGCACCAAACATCTTGCTGCTGCCGCCGACATAGTAATACGTGCCCGGCCGGAATGCATTCCCATCTTTATCTACCCAAGTCTCCTGGGGAACGTACCGCAGATCGCTAAACACGGCGCGAACATTCCAGTTTTCGTCCTCCTGCGGAAGGAATCCGCCACGTTCCAGGATCGTCACGTGAAAGCCGTGCTGAACCAGGCGGCTGGCGAGTGTCCCGCCGCCAACTCCACTACCAATTACGAGTACATCAGGTTGCTGCATCATTCGTGCCTCCGGGCAATGGGAGCGAATTCATGACGGTCCAAACGCAATCTACATGTGACGAATGCCGATGCAATGGGTAATTAATCCAGGGGATGGAACTCGATAGCCATCCAGATACATTCGCTCTCGCCGAAATAACGATGCCAGGGATAGGCCCACTCGCGTCCGCTGACCGTAAAGAACGGGCCATGGCTCGCTCCTGGAAGGAGTCCCAAATCCTCGTAGAGGCTATCCTCATTCTCATTGCGAAACTTCTGCATTCGGCCTTGTCCGTTGACTTGCGTGTGGAATTCGAGAAAGTTATGGACGCGATGAATGCCGCAGTTGGTGTTTGCCGCACACCACCAGAGGTTTAATCGGATCTCGAAGCGCCGATTACTTGGCCCGCTGAATTGCTCTTGACCAAACAACCCTGGATCGAACTGAGTCATACCGACGGCATCTTGCGATGAAATGTATAAAGGAGTCGACTTGGGATAATTTTCAATGACATCACCAAGTTTTTTCCACGAGGAAAGGCACTCTCCGGCGATTCCATTCGGCTCTCGGATTCTCAGCACAGCGATTCGATCTCGAACCTCAACCGTAGAATTTCGAAGGATCGTCGAATTCCATGGTGCAATCGCGCGAGCTGCATCGCCTTGAACCACGAGTGCAGAGGGCGACAGGTTAACTACGATCGATGCGTCGGTCAGTTGGTGCTCCGTTGCGCCGTCAATCAGATTTGCGTCCAGCGAACTGGTTGCGAACGAAAGCTGTCTTTGAACGAAAGTCATCCCGGTACTCCCTTTCATCTTGTTGCAATGAACGGCATCGCATTTCACTAGATGCTGCTGTAGTTGATGTTGTCTTGTGAACACGCGCTGATCGCGATCTTGCAAGTAAATCTGGGGCACAATCTGCCCCCTGTCGAGGCCCCGTTCCGCTCCAAATGCTCTTGACTCCCACTTAGGGGTTTGCTACGTTTGGGGACGCAATTCATTATGCAAGACGTATTGTGTATTGTGCAATACTTTTAGGGACTTGTTTTTTACTTCGCTACGTAACGAGCGTGGAACCATAGATTCAGGTCTACGCAAACGATTTGAGGCATTCGCACGCTACACTGGCGACCGCGGTTTTCAATAGTAATTCTGCTGGCTAGGAAGGTCTATGCGACTAACAATTGGACAGATTATTGGTAAGGCACTCAAGGCGTATGGGGTTCCCTATGTCACCGGATTGCCCGGGCACGGCAACTGGAGCCTGATTGATGCATTCAACGACCCCGTTTCAAAGATGCCGATGATCCAGGTTATGCACGAGCAGAGTGCAGTCCACATTGCGGATGCGCATTACCGCGTCACCGGCCAGCCAATCGCTGCATGCACTTCGCTCGGTCCCGGTGCCACGAACACCATCATTGGGCTGGCGACCGCGCATGCCGATTCGACGGCCGTTCTTCTCATTACCGGCAGCCCAGCGACTCACATGCGTGGTCACGGCGTGATGCAGGAGCTTGACCGCTTCGCCTCTCCGGATTTTCCGCATGTCACGGCTCCGGTGACGAAGCGCAACTTTGACGCGACGCGGCCTGACCAGATGCCCTTCCTGATGCATCGTGCGTTCAATGCTATGTTGACCGGCCGGCCAGGCCCGGTACACATTGAAGTTCCAATGGACGTCCAAATCGAGACGACTGAGGTCGAAGTGGCCGAACTTTCCAAGCGCATCCCAATCGGAAAGCCGCGTGCGGAGACCAAGGCGATAGAAGCAGCAATTCAGCTTCTACTTACAGCAAAGCGACCCTGCATCGTCGTAGGTGGCGGGACGATCACTTCCAACGCCTCGCCGGAGTTGACCGAACTCGCAGAAAAATTGGGGATCCCAGTTGTCTTTACTTGGAACGGCAAGGGTGCGATCGCCGAGGACAATCCTCTCTGCGCAGGTACTGCGGGCTGGCCCGGATCGTCTTCTGGCAACTTTATCGCCGCAAATGCTGACGTTGTCATGGCGCTTGGCTGCCGCTTCACGGATTGGTCTGCTTCGTCCTACCGCAAGGGCATTACCTTCTCCATACCGGAAGCAAAACTCATCCACGTCGACATCGATCCACACGAGATCGGCAAGAACTATCCGGCAGAAGTTGGCATCGCGGCAGATTGCAAGCTGGTCCTGGCCGACATTCTCGCAGGCATTTCCGTAGAACAGGCACGCAAAGCGCGCGAGTCACGGGTTTCCTATCTTGACAGGCTGAAAGGGCTGAAAATGGAGTGGGAGCGGAGGCTTGAGCCTCGTCGCTCTTTCAACGGTATACCGACATCGATACAGCGCACACTGCGTGAACTGCGCAAGGTCCTGCCTCGCAATGGCATCGTCACGGTCGGGCCAGGTCACCCACAGAATTCAACTAAGCAGTCTTTCCCCGTCTACGAGCCGCGGACACATATCACTTCAGGCTCCTATTCCAGCATGGGCTTCGCGCTTCCGGGCGCAATCGGCGCCAAGCTTGCCAAGCCCGATACGCCGGTGGTCTGCATCAGCGGCGACGGCGACTTCATGATGTGTGTTCAGGAACTGGCCCTCTGCGTGATGCACAACATTCCGGTTGTATTCCTGGTCCTCAACAATTCGGGATATATGTCAATCCGCGATGGCCAGAAGATGCTCATGGGCCGTGACATTATTTCAGAATTTAATCATTACGCCGGCAACGGATCGCCATACTCGGTGGATTTTGTGGCCCTGGCGAAATCATTCGGCTTCGAAGTGACAACCAAAATTACCTCGTCCGCCGAAATCGGCAGCACAATCAAGCAGGCACTCGATTCGAACGCGCCTGCGCTGATTGAGGTGCCGATTACACGGGATGTCTCCGTGGCGGGATCAGAGGTCGTGGGTTGGTGGGACTTTCCACCGGTTCCCACTGCACCGGAAGCAATCAGGGACGACTATGCTGCCGGCTATGAAGCCGAACAGCATCTATAGGCCCCGCTAAATGCTTGCGACTTGGAGAAAGGGAAAGACATGACAGCAGAACCTGCGGCAGGCAGGGCCTATCCCAGGGTTGGAGAAGTTTTCGAGCTGACGCTTGACGGCGCTGCGCCGGAGAATCAGCCGCTTGAGATGGTTGAATCCTTTGGTTACAACCCCGCGGGCTGGAGTCACAATGGCCCCACCGTTTCAGGTCAGAAGACCCGCCGATTGAAACTCGTGCAGGTTGGTTACTGCTCCAACATGGAGAAGGTGAAGGTTAAGGTGGGTGCCGAGGGCGCATTCCCAGAGGGGCAGTGGATCAACGCGTTCAAGGCTGCTTATCCGGAGCCTGACGGCCAGGGGCCGATTGGTATTCCCGATGCCTCGTGGATCGATTCGGGCGGCCGCGCAAACTATCCGTACATCCTCGCTTTTGGCTTGATGCAGTTCAACTATGCGGGCCACATTCGGGGTGAGGATTGGCGATGGCTGGCTGCGGTCGACTAAGAGACACCTGTGCTAGCGGAAATGCTTGGCGCGGGCTGTAAGGCCGTGAAGTCCGGAACGGAATGGCCAGGAGTCAAAGGGGATGAGATGGCACAACATTTGAAGACCGGTAAAACGCTCGAGCAAACTAAGGCCGAAGCGAAGAAGGTTCGCGATATCGTCACCGGGATTCTTGAGGACATCGAAACCCGCGGTGAGACTGCCCTGCGCGAAATCTCTGAGAAGTTCGACAAGTGGAATCCACCCTCGTTCCGTCTGTCGCAGCAGGAGATTGAGGAGTCCTTGTCTCAGCTCTCGCGCCGGGAATTGGATGACATCAAGTTTGCTCAAGCCCAAGTGCGCAATTTCGCCCAGATACAGCGTTCCTCCATGAGAGATATCGAGGCGGAGACGCTTCCCGGAATTGTGCTCGGCCATAAGAACATTCCGGTCGAATCCGTCGGTTGCTATGTGCCCGGCGGAAAGTACCCACTTGTGGCCTCGGCACATATGAGTGTCGTGACAGCGAAGGTTGCAGGCGTGCAGCGTGTAATCGCGGCCTCGCCTCCATTTCATGGCAAGCCTAGTCCTGCAGTCGTAGCTGCAATGCATCTCGGCGGAGCTGACGAGATATATTCCATGGGCGGCGTACAGGCGATTGCAGCCATGGCGATAGGTACTGCAACCATAGACCCGGTTGCTATGATCGTTGGTCCCGGCAATGCTTTTGTTGCCGAGGCCAAGCGTCAGCTTTTCGGCCGAATCGGCACCGATCTAATCGCCGGGCCAACAGAAACGCTCATCATTGCCGATGAAAGCGTCGATGCAGAAATCTGCGCAACGGATCTCCTGGGCCAGGCTGAACATGGATTCAATACCCCAGCGATCCTCCTCACTACTTCCGCGAAATTGGCTCGCGAGACTATGGCCGAAGTGGAACGGCTGCTTACAATCCTGCCCACTGCGGAGTTCGCGTCCGTCTCGTGGAGGGACTATGGAGAGGTGATCGTGTGCGACTCCGATGCGGAAATGGTTCGTCAGGCGGATCGTATTGCATCCGAACACGTCCAGGTCATGACCGCTAATCCAGACTATTTCCTCAAGAACATGAAGAACTACGGAGCTCTGTTCCTGGGCCCCCGCACAAACGTGGCCTATGGCGACAAGGTGATCGGTACCAACCACACGCTTCCAACCGGCAAGGCTGCGCGATACACAGGCGGCCTATGGGTTGGTAAATTCATTAAGACCTGCACTTACCAGAAAGTGCTCACCGACGAAGCATCAGCGATGATTGGTGAGTACTGCTCGCGTCTGTGTGTGCTCGAAGGTTTTCTCGGTCATGCGGAACAGGCCAACGTCAGGGTGCGTCGCTACGGCGGGCGCGAAGTTGCTTATGCTACCGCGGCCCTTGAGACCACAGCTTCAAACAAATGAGCGGCTCAATATCTGAGTAGCTGGGCGAAAGCGAAGTTCGCCAAATGCACGTGGCATCATGAAGAGAGTCAGTCTTGGCAATTCCGGTCTGCGGGTTTCGAGCCTCGTACTTTGGAAGCGATTCTATAGGCAGCAAGAATCCGCCAAAGGTTTTTGGGCTCGACTACAGAGGAAGACCTCGCGTCTTCTATTATTCGTCTCCGAAACCTGATCCAGACTGGCTGAGTTGCAATCCAACAGCTTCGGCAGCTTTACAAACTTGCGCAGCATAGCTGCGTGTCTTTGATTTTGGGAATCGCGCGAGAGGGGCGGATATTCCCATCGATCCCACAATCTCATTATTTTGAAGACGGATAGGGGCGGCGATACAGCGCACATCATCACGAAATTCTGATTCATCGATGGCAAATCCACGTTTCTTGATGAGGGCGCAATCCTCGGCAAGCAAATCGATTCTGGTAATCGTGTTTTTGGTATAAGCCTTGAGCGATTGAGATCCCAAGAGAGAACTCAACTCCCGCTCACCTGAATCTGCTAGCAGTGCTTTTCCATGCGCGGTGCAATAGAGAGGTAACAAATCTCCTATTCGTTCGGCAACAGCAATGACGTTGTTGACATTTGCAGCATCGATGAAAAGTGCGCGCTTTCCTTCGAGCACTGCCAAGTGCGCGGTTTCCTTGACTTCAAAGGCAAGTTGCCGCAAGGGGCTATTGGCCACCATGACCAGCATTTTGCTCCAGTCATATTGACGGGAGAGTGTCCAAAAGAGGGGCCCTAGGATATAGTCCTTCCTCCCTGGTGGACAGACAAGAAAACCGCGGCGCCGTGCTGTCTGGGCAAGTCGGAAGGCGCTGCTCCGATCTATTTGCAACAGATAAGCCAATTGATCCAAGGTCACCGGCCGCTTGCTGAGAGCGACTGCCTGCAAAATGGCCAAACCACGATCAAGGCTCTGTATGTACTGTGCATTAACGGGCTTCATAGATCTGCGGCTTTTGCTTTGGGTCTTCATTGGGCCTTTGCTTTCCCCGGAATGCCCGAAAACAACCCGAAAGCGGCCCCATCCTTCGCCAAGAATTGACTACCTACACAAATTCTCTCATGTGATCGAAGGTACCGCACCGCCGCTCGCGAGATCACTACGAACCGATGGAGTAGAGCGAAGCTTTCTTAAAGCTGGATGGGCGGCAATTCAGAAGAGGTGGGGCCAGCGCCAACCGTTCCACTGATGTGTCTCGCCGGCAGTTTAGAACACCCGTGACAGTTAGCGAAATATCTGGTTTCGACAGTTGGAGTTCAAATCCCGACGCTCATCTCGCAGGAAGCGTTTATCATTTGTCATTGCGAAAAATCTGATTCAAAGACCCGAGCCCAGAGGAGATACGTGACCACGCACGAGCAACGCGTTCGGCGGAGCTTTTCCAAACAGGCCTTCATGTCCACTTTGGGGGCAGAGCTTACAGCAGTGGTTCGAGGTGGTGTGGAGATTCGCCTGCCATTTTCGCCGAATCTTACGCAACAGAACGGCTATCTGCACGCGGGTGCGATCACCGCGGTTCTGGATTCCGCTTGCGGTTATGCCGCTCTGACGGTGGCACCTGATGATAAAGAAGTCCTCACCGTCGAGCTAAAGGTGAACCTCCTAGCACCCGCTGCGGGCGAGTTCTTCGTGGCTAGAGCGCAAGTGAAGAAAGCTGGGCGGACGCTGACGATTTGTACGGCGGATGCCTTTGCCATCAACGGTGGCAAAGAGAAAGTGGTTGCAACCATGCTCGCCACAATCATGGCTATGTCGATAGCCCCCGCGAGGAACACGAGATTTCGTTGACCAAGCTGTTGTGAAATCGCGGTTTCACTCAATTCCCACAGCAGACATGGTTACGAGCCATATGCCCGCTTGTAGGAGGTTTCACCAAATCGGTATCGATAAACGGGCTTCTCGGAAGTCGACACCCTTTTCTAGCCCGAAATTACTCCAAGCAGTGCTGATGTGGACCGCTCCCCACATTCCCACGGCTAACCGCCAATCAGCTTTCGACAATCTCATCGTCTACCTTCCGGGAAACAGGCTGACAGTGCCCCGTGGGACTGCGCGAGTGGATTTTGAGGGTTCTGCGAGGAATTACGCCCCTGCGGACGGTTCCAACTTTTTGCTCGCGGCGCGAGTTGCGCGAGTTCAAGAGGGAGCTAAGTTTGTCGAATTAATCCGGTAGGTACAGACATCTTCGGCTTTTGATTTTCCTATGATTTAAATCAGCAAGGCCACTCCACTTAGCGATGAAAAACGACAAAGTGAGTCAACGACCTTCTGAGAAAATCGGCTGCCGCGAATGATTGGCTTCAATGGTGGGCTCGGGCTGCGGCGGCCTTGTGCGCGATGAGGTTGAAGCTCTTGGCGCGGGCGTCAGCCTCAAGGGCTGCGAGATGGGGTTGGGCGAGAGTCGTGGAGGGGGCCTTCATCTCGATTTCACCAGTGGCAAGCCGTGCTTCGAGCTCTTCTTCGAGATAGCCGTGCTTCTTGGCCTCGGAGGCGATTGACGCCAACTGCTTGATCAGGGCTGTGCGGTCAGGGCTAGCAACGGGCTTGTCGTCCAAGCCCTTCACACGAGCGGCAATGATCGAGTTGACCATGCGAAGCTGTAGGTTCTTGCTTTTTTCCGAAAAGGCCACGGCCTGTTCGGTGGCGTGCTTTGCTTCGTCGAATTTCCGTTCTGCTTCCAGAGTGCGCGCGAGAAGGCTCCAGGCTTGAGCCTCGTCGTCCTGCGACTTCTCTTTTTGGAAGTCGTCGACCACTTGCCGGGCAACGGCCTCGGACTCAGAGGGGGCGCGGCCTTCTTCGAGCGACAGGTCGGCAAGGAGCATTCGAGTCTCGGCCAGCGTGACTTTGTCACGCGCCTGTTCCCGAATCGCCAGGGAATCCTCGAGCATTTTGCGCGCGCGGGCAAAGTCCGCTTCCGTCAGCAATATTTCACCCAGGCTGTAAAGGGCGAATCCGGAATCGTATTGATCGCCTAATTTGGTGAACTCACTCAACGAGTCTTCGAAGCCTTGCTTGGCGGCCGGGAGATCTCCACGCAGTTCCTCAACGTTGGCCAGGTTGTATCCAACGATGGCCGCCGATCCTGCATCCCCGACGGCACGATCCAGCTCCGCTGCCTCTTCGTAAAGGCGCAGAGCGCCGTCTAGATCGCCTTCTTCCAAAAGAACGTTGGCGAGGTTCGCAGTGACTTTACCCGAACTCGCAGCGTTGTCGAGCTGGCGGAAGAGGGCCAGCGATTCGCGGTATATCTTGTCAGCGGCGGCGAATTGTCCCTGTTCGTGGTAGAGCAGCCCCAAGGTGTTCATGGCATTTGCCATGCCACCCTCGTGTCCGATACTGCGAAACATGTCGAGGGCCTGACGGTCGAAGGCGATGGCTCCGGGCTGATCGGATTCCGTAATGGCGTCGGCCCAACTGCGCAACGCTTCGGCTTCGCCGGCGCGGTCGCCCGCGGCCGCATAAGTGTCACGCGCTTCGCGGCAAGCGGCGTCAGTATTCTCGGGTTGTCCGAGGGCCTTGAGCTCGCGGCATTGCTGGAGGAGTACACGGGCTATGAGTAATCGCGCGCCTTGAGCTCGGGCTTTTTGCAGGGCGTGCAGCAGCGGCTCCTGTCCGTGCTTGTAGTCCGATAGATCGGACCAAGCCTGCGCCTCCTGCAGATCAATGCGAGCGTCGCCAGAGGCAGGTGAAGGAAGTTTGCGCAAATTTGCGACGGTGGCAAGCGCATCGTTCGGTTTCGAGCCGTCGTATTGCGCGTGTGCCAAGCGTAGCCCGTAATCAAGGTTGTCAGGGAAAAGGGTGAAAAGTGTGCGATACACATCAATCGCTTTGGCGAACTCATGGTTGGCCAGCCGGTAACTGCCTTCGACGAGGAGATGATCTTCGCGCGAGAGGTTGGTCGACAACTGGAACGCCAGCTTCGCCTGGTCGCTGGCTTTCTTATCGTAGCCCAATGCCGACCAAGCTTCGGACAGGGCGGCGTGGGAAAGTGGATACTTCGGGTCTGCCGAGATCGAGCGCTGGAGCAGATCGCATGCGGCTTGCGCGTCGAAGACGTGCAGGCGAGCCAATCCTTCCGCGTACAAACGGGCGGCTTCGGGGTTTGCCGGCAAGGAAGCTTTCACGCTGATGGCGTCTTCCGTGGAAACCGCACCCATGCCCAGTTTTTCGCGCAGTTGCATGCCGGCGCGCGAGACGAGGTCGAACAGGTCATCCACACCTCCGGTTGTCGCCGCCTCGGCCAAGGTCTCTCCGGCGACGGCGTCCTGGACTCGGAGGTCAAGGCGGATGTTGCCCTTGGATTTCCCGCCAAGAGTGGCATAAGAGCCCAGCACGACCACGTCTGTGCCCAGACGTTTGTGCAGGCGGACCAGCGTATCTTTGGAGAGGCTGTCGGCATCAGGCACGAGCAAATCCAGTTTGGTGCGAGCGACATCTTCACCGGGAACGAGACGAAGCTTTTCACCCGCGGCCAACTCGGTGTTCATCATCTCGGCTAACGCCGTCGAAAGCCAGGCATCTTCGGGGCGTCCCGAGAGATCGCGGAAACCGAGCACAGCCACCGAGCGGCGAGCGGGAATAGTGGGAGTTGCAGAGGCGACTGCAGCATGGCGCGCGCGATACGAGCGATCGGCACGATACCCCACGACCGAGCCCACTACCAATAACAACGCCGTGCCCGCCCAGAGGAAGCGACGTGAGGGGCGAGAAATCTGAGTGACGGTAACGCGTTCGATCGATTTGCTCTCAACAACCAAGCTCTCGTCGGCCGAGGAACATGAGTTGATCTCCGTGACCTCCTCCGCAAAACGGTAGCCGCGTCCAGGGACAGTGACGATGTAGCGGTTCTTGCCGGCGGAGTCGCCGAGGATCTTGCGCAGGACGAAGATGTTCTGGGCCAGATTAGATTCTTCTACAAACGTGTCAGGCCAAACCTTCTTTAACAGATCGTCCTTCAGAACGACCACTTCGGAGTTCTCGACGAGCACCAGCAGGATGTCAAATGCCTTGGGCTGCACCGGGACGGGCTTATTTTCGCGTAAGAGCGTGCGGCGGTCGGGGTCAAGCCGGAACGGACCGAATTCGTATAAGTTCCTTTTTTGCTTAGCCATAGCCAGCCCAAAGAATCTCTGAGAACCTCTGATGGCGTTTCTAAAGACTTCTGAAGGCCATCTGCGGCAGGATCGCACTCGTTGGCGAGCGGCCAAGGAAGTTGAGTCCCGATGTGGCGAGCAATTTATCACGAGTTCCGGCGTCGGGCAAAGGCTACCGAGATCGCTTCGACAACGTTTAGAAGGACTGAGATCACCGTGGAAACCGACCGGATCTGGATCATTCGCAAATCGCAGACAACAAGAGGCTGGTGTGCGGAATGCGGCCGCGAGGTGGACATGGTGAAGCTGAAAGAGGCCGGCGTGGTTTCGGGGAAGAACCCGCAGGCGCTGACAGCCCAACCGATGCCCCCGGCTGCGGGGATAGCCGGGGATGGCATTGGTCGCAAGGTTCCGATGGATCGTTGCTGGTCTGTCTGGAGCCGGTGGTGAAGCCGCAATAACAAATATATGGATTTGCGATTACCGAAGAGTCTGTCGGAGACCCGCAAGTCTGCCACGAAACAATTCAACCGATTGGCATGGAGTTGCCAAACAAAAGGAGAACAACCATGAAACGAAAAACAACGTCACTTTTTCTTGGGATCTGCCTAGTCATTCTGGCAGCAACGGCCAGCCCTGCGTTTGCACGCTCGACGACGGCTTACAACTCGTTCAAGGTGTGGATGGCGGACAAGAGCCAATTTAAAGCTACCTACAGCTGCCTGACTGAACGTTTCGGGGCGGTCGTGAATCAGTGCGCATTTCCGGTGAGCCTGCTTTTCGACGTGCCAGTCGATACCGAAGGAAGCCATTCCTTCACGGTGCAGAATTACTTTGACGGAAGCGATGCCGATAACACCTTCAATTGCCAAGCCTACGCGTACGACGGTAAGGGCGACATTGTCAATGGCGGTACCATTGCCTTCACGGCTTCGGGGCAATCGCTCTCGGCCACTGTCACGGTGTCCGGGGGCAATAGTGCTCAATTGATTTGCAAGGACATTCCTGAAGGCGGAGGGGTTGCCAATATCAACTGGAATCCGTAGCCAGAGAGGTAACCACGCAACCTTGCATGTCGCAGCGTCATAAACTAGTGCCGCAGGGCCAAGGCACGAATCCTTGAAGCCCCGCGGCGCATGACTGCGGATGGTTCCCCACATCGATGGATCGCCACATCAATCGTCCACGCCAGACAGTTGCAACAGCGTGATGGTCGCTGTGCTAATCCACAAGGTCACGATGAATCCTAACCGTCCGCTGTGGGTCGAGTTGACAAGCGGGATGGCAAGTGTCCACCGCAAGGTGAACACTTATGGCGAGAGCTCAGCCATTGATCTCGTCGGTAAAGATACCCAGAGTGAGGGCCTTGTCGATAGCCTGGTCGAGGCGGGTGAGCAACTGGAACAAACTTTCTCCGCGGGCAATGTCTCCTACTACAGCGGGGCCAAACGCTTCGAAGCGATCTCCGTCGTAGCGGAAGATGCCGTTTTCCGTGCTCACCCACATGAAACCCAATCGATCCTGATAAATCTGCCGCACTGCGAGGTTGTTGAGGCCTTCAGGTGTGCTGAAGGTGCGAACACTGTATTCCTGGGCGTTCAGAGCTCCAACCGCTAGGAGCACAAGGGCCAGCCCGCGAGCAATGGGTTTGCAAGTCACTGCGGAACCATATCGGCAATCGGATTCAATTTCTTCAGCTTAATTACGGTTAGTAGTGACTCGAGGTAATCACAAACGGGGCACGTGATCGCCAGCATTGAACGGTAAGGAACGGCAAGAGGGTAGGGTTGGACGCTATCCCAACGGTCAGAAACAGTGGGGCGTTGGCCGGAAACTGCGAGCCACGCGGGTTAGTGGTGAAACCGTGATGCCACTCACCCCATCGCACGTGTTGGGATCCTGGAATCGGCTCCGTTGTAGGCAATACCATAAGGTGTGGATTACAGTCCGATTAAAACCGCTCTCGCCGTTTGGCGACCGCTCGAAGCCTGCGGACATTCCAGCAGCGAAGATGTTTTTCCGCGGCTTCTCAGAACTCGAAGACCTAAATATGTAGTCCGGGAGACTCTCCTGCTGAACACCAAGGCACGGTTGTTTTAGTCGGGGAACGCTCCGGTCCCAATCCAGAATTTCGCAAGAAATCTAAGATTGTTTTTGTAGGTGCGGGTGACCGTATACTCTCTCCCGCCCCTCACCTGCAGCCCGTATTCTCCTGTTGAGTACGGCATGATCACCTCTACAAAAGACGCATTCACCAATACGGAGCGATGGATCCGAATGAACCCGAAGGGTTCTAGTTTCCTTGCCACTACCGAAATCGAGTCCCGAAGCAAATAGGAGTTCATGTCCTGTTGAAGCAATACGTAGTTACCCTGAGATTGAACAGCAATCACGTCGAAAGGCGAAATGAGGAGAATTTTGCCTTTCGCCTTGATGGCAACCCTAGGACCTCGTGACCTGGCAGGTGCCTGAGGGGCTGACATGGTTTCCAGCAAAAGGGAGCCTTGCTCCGCCGACAAGAGCCGCACACCATAGCTCTCGGACGATTTCGACGAAAGCGCCTTCATGGTCATCACCCCGATTCGTGGCGCCCCGAGCTGCGGCCGCGCGCCAGCGAGAACAAAGAAATCATTGGTTCGACAGTAACTCCCATAATGGTTGTTTACAATGACCATTTGACCGGATTATGACATAACCATTACGATTCCGAAATGAAGAGAGTCGCCTCGGGGATTCTGCCCTTGATTGCAGTCAATCGGGAGGCCGGACGCGCATTGCATCAGCAGATTTATGACGCCTTTCGCACAGCGATTGTGAAAGGCAACCTCCGACCTGGACAGCGAGTTCCATCAACCCGAGTGCTGGCGTTAGAGATCGGCGTCTCGCGCTTTCCGACTGTAAACGCTTACGCCCAACTTTTAGCGGAGGGCTACTTCGAGAGCCGTATCGGTGCAGGTACAGTCGTTTCCCGATCCCTCCCTGAGCAACTCACATCAAGCCCACCTGCTAAGAGACAAATCCCAACTAATCGCCAGGAGCCTCGACGGGTTTCGCGCTATTCCTCGGTGCTCCCCCACTTCAGAGTTGAATCGTGGCGAAATGGCTGGGGTGCATTTGGAGTTGGGCAAGTGGCCGTCGATCAATTTCCCCACCAGATTTGGTCGAACTTAATGGCGCGTCGCTACCGAAGTAAGGACCCAAAGTCATTTCACTATGGAGACTACCTGGGTTCTGGAACTCTCCGCCAAGCCATCGCGGGCTACCTAAGAACCGCGAGATCAGTCCAGTGTGATGCAACCCAGATCATGATTGTGAGCGGTTCGCAACAAGCCCTTGAGATTACGGCGCGTGTGCTCGTCGATCCCGGTGATCGAGTGTGGATCGAAGAACCGAATTACTGGCTGGCACGAACCGTCTTTGCGATGGCAGGCTGTCGTATCGTCCCTGTTCCTGTTGATGGGGAAGGCCTAGATGTTGGCGCTGGCATTAAACTCAGTCGCAGGGCGCACGCTGCTTTTGTTACGCCTTCTCATCAGTTTCCGCTCGGCGTCTGTATGAGCGCTTCGCGGCGCTTCCAATTGTTGGACTGGGCCCAGGACAATGGCTCTTGGATTATCGAGGATGACTACGACAGCGAATACCGCTTTGACAGCCTGCCCATTGCGTCTTTGCAGGGGCTTGATCCAGGCCGACGCGTGATCTACATCGGAACCTTTAGTAAAGTCTTATTTCCTTCCATGCGTCTCGGCTACATTGTCATTCCTTCCGATCTGCTTGATCGTTTTATGTCGGTTCGACGAGCGATGGATATTTGTCCACCGCATCTTTATCAGGAAGTGGTCGCGGACTTTATGCGCGAGGGACATTTTGCGCGGCACCTGAGACGGATGCGGGTTCTCTATCGTGACCGGAGGAGTGCGCTGGTCGATAGCATTCGCCAGGAGCTTGGCCCCAAATTCGAGGTGCAGGGGGGGGCGGCCGGGATGCATCTGGCTATGACGATGCCTGACCGGTATCGTGATCTGGAAATTGCGGAGCGGGCGGCCCGCCAGGGGTTTTGGCTTTGGCCACTCTCTCCTGGTTACGCCGGCGAAGTATCGCGCTCGGGTTTTATTCTTGGATTTGGCAGCACAGCCATAGAGGAGATTCCACGTGCCGTTCACAAGTTAAAAACCCTACTAACAGCAAAGTGAGAACCAGCCCCTGAAACGGCAGCACTTAAAGGTGCACCTTTTTCCCGAGCCCACGTGCCGCTCTGTCTATCCCATGTCCCAGAAGAATGGGGAGCCCTACGGCTCCCCGGTTCGATTGTAGTTTTCAGCTGCGATTAGAACGTGAAGCGCAACGCGAACTGCATATTGCGACGCTCAAACGTGCCTCCGTTGAGGGCGGGGTTGAAGCCCTTTTCGACCGTTACCGGCGAGCCGAACTCCGAATCCGTCCCGCCATAGTTCAGGTAGTCGTTGCTATGGTTGAAGAGATTGTAAGCCTCAGCGCGGAACTGCAATGCCGTTCTCTCGGTCAGCTTGAACGTCTTGTACGCGCCCATATTGAGGCTGTAGTTGCGCGGAGTCCGATAAGTGTTGCGTCCCAGCATATTCGAAGGGAATGCGCACACTCCGTTGCTGCAGCTAGGGTCGTCGGCCACTCCTCCCCCAACAACGTTGCCATTGACCGTGGCCATGTAGGGAGTGTAGGGAAGAGGCGTGAAGTAGCTGAACGTGTTTGGTTGATGGACGGGGTCGACCAGAGCGATCTTCGAGTAGCTTGCCGTTCCGCCGTTATTGAGTTGACGCGCACAAATTCCATAGGCGAATCCGCAGTCGTACATGGTGAAGGGAGTGCCCGAGCGCCACGTCCAAATGGGAGCTATCGACCATCCCCCACCGACTTCGCGCATAGCCTTGCGCTGGAAGTGGTCGAGGTATGTTGGCGCGTAGACCGCACTAAATGACACGCGATTCCGAATGTCATAGTCGGATGAGCCCTTGTCGAGAAGCGGATGCTGCCAGTCAAGAAAACCCAAGCTGCCTTGCGCACCACCCGATTGCGTTTCCGAGAACGTGGAACTCAAGTCATCCTCGGCGTGAGACCATGTGTAATTAAACGCAAATTGGAGACCCTTGGACTGGAAATTGCTAGAGGTCGCCCGGAAATTGACCCCGTTATACCAGGAGTCGCCATTGGCAGCGCGAAAGTTGATGTTGCCGAACTGATTGTTGGTGCGGCTCGCTTCAAGATTCGGAGGATTCAAATTGGAGTCGCCATTGTATGTGGGACCGCCAAAGTAACGGTTGATGTTGGTGATCGAGTACTGGTGGATGCCGCGCGAGCCGGAATATTCCAATGCCACAACCGTATTCCGCACAACTTCATGATCGACCGCAAGCGAGTATGTTTCTCCGTAGGCGGTCTTAATATTGGGATCCACCGCGCGCAGCGTTACGGGAGGGAGAATGGTCGAACCCGTTCCGGAGAATGGTCCGAGATTGTCAGTCGGGAGCGGGTAGGGGCCGCCGGAAAGGGCCACGACTGCGTATGCAGGAGGATTCTGAATGACGTTGAAGGTCACGTTTCCGAAATTACGCTCATAGCTGATGCCGTAGCCGCCGCGGATCGATGTCTTTCCATTTCCGAATAGATCATAGGCAAAACCGATGCGCGGGCCGAAATTGTGCGGAGAGGAATTCCACAACTGCCCTAGTGAGCTTTTGGGCGCTTGGCTCACGATGCCGGAGCGCACGCTGGCTGGATTGAGGGCTCCGGAGTAGTAAAAGTTGGAGTCGAGTGCTGGATTAGCGTTGTGCTGGACGCCGAAATACTCCCACCGCAAACCCAGATTCAAGGTGAGACGCGGTTTAGCTTTCCAGGTGTCCGTTATGTAGGCGGCGCCGTCGTTAAATCGATTGTTACGGTTGAACGCTGGTGCGCCGACCGGCAGATTGATCGTGCAGCTTGCTGGGTTGATGGGCAAGCCGGTGTTTATGTCAGTCTCGCAGGGAAGTGTGCCTTGCGGATTGATGGCAACTTGGTAGCTGTAAATTTGACCAGTAAGGAGCTGGTCTAAAGATCCAGGGTATCCGGCGGGGTTCTGCGGCGTTGGTTGAATTCCGGCTGAATTTCTCGCGAGGTCGGCAATGCCTTCTTCGTAGGCCCCAAACACGCGATTGTCACGGGCCTGAATGAACTCTCCGCCGATGCTCAAGCTGTGCTTACCCTTCGTGACATTGAACTGGTCCGAGAACTGGTAAAGATTTTGGGGACCTCCAAAGGGAAGGGAGTTGGCTTGCGATTGTGGAATATAGCCGGGCAGCAGTACGTTCTCGCCATTCACTAGCGGCACCGTCCCCGCCAGGTAGAGTCCCGGCGAAACGGGCTGCGTACCCAGTGGCTGGAGGAGGTTCAGTCGGTTATAGGAAATCTTCGCCTGGTTGACGATTGTCGATGAGAAGATGTGCGTTATGTTAAATAACATATTCTGGTTCCGAATATTCTCGCCCGTGTTGTAACCGGAATAGGGACTGTCGGCAACCGAGCCCGGAAAGTCGATTTCATTCTGGAGCGCGTATCGTCCCCAAATCGTGGTTTTATCCGTCACATTGAAATCCACACGATTCACCGATGAGTAAGCGTTCTGCGGAACTCCTGCACCAGCGTCGGTCGGGACGGTGAAATTGACCAGTTGCCAAACCGGCAACGTCGGATTTGCTGCGGCAAGTGTCGTGAACGCCGGTGAGTAGTTCAAGACATAGCCTGACACATTGCCACTGGCGATCTGGCCAGCCGTGATGGGCGTTCCAATGTTGCTCACTCCGGTGCCCAATGCGCCGTAGGTACTAAAGTAGGTTTGTGTGGCCGTTCCGGTCTGCTCTAGAAATTGAGGAGTGAACACATAAGCGGTATTGTTTGCGCTGCTGCGGATCCGGGTCCACTCCGTATTCGAGAAGAAGAAGAGCTTGTCCTTAATTACGGGGCCGCCGATCGAGTAGCCAAACTGGTTGCGCACGAACGACGAGTTTGGAAGCTTCGGAAGTCCCTGCTGCTGGTTGGCATAGTTCGACGCATCGGTCTGATAGGTTTGCGACGCTAGTGCTGAAACGCGATTGTATTCATATGCCGATCCGTGGAACGCATTGGTTCCTGACTTGGTCGCGACATTCACGACTCCACCGGATGCGCGTCCGTAATCCGCCGTAAAATTGCTAGTACTGAGTTTGAATTCTTGCACGGAGTCCAGCGGCACCTGCTGGCCTACACTCGCATTGAAGAGATCCACGTTCTCCGCGCCGTCCAGCAGAATGTTTGTCGAAGCGGCCCGCTGTCCGTTGATGGAAACACCCATTACCCCCCGCATGCCGGAACTGTCGCCATCACTAACGTTTCCCGCTGTCGCAACAAAGTCGTAAACGTTCCGCGTCAAGCTGGGGAGGTTCATGATCTGGTTCGGAGTAATGGTCGCGCCAATTGTCTGGGTCTCCGTGTCGACTTCCGCACCAGCTCCGGCGCCTACGACTTCCACAACCGTTCCCGTACTACCCACTGCGAGTCGCGCGTCCAAGGTTAGAGTCGTGCCGACTGTCACCTCGACTGACTTTCTAAATTCAGAGAATCCGGGAGCGTTCGCTGTCACGATATAGTTACCAGCCGGAATGTTTGTGATCGTGTAGTCGCCGCCGCTTAAGGTCGTAGCTTCTCTCGTTAGGCCCGTGTCCACGTTCTTGACTACGACTCTTGCCGTTGTGACTATCGCACCCGTGACGTCTGAAACCGTTCCGCTGATTCTTCCGGTCTCTGCTTGGCCGAACATCATGACACCCGTTCCTATCACTGCAAGAACCAGGGCGGTTAGCCGAGACAAAACACTGACACCAGATTCATACTTCATAGCAAAGCCTCCTTTGAACCCATAGGTCTGCAACTACTGATTTTCCGGGCAACCTGTGATCCAAACCTGCACCTGAAGCGCAAGAATGTGACGAACATACGAAGGAGCGGGACGAGATTTCAGCTATCGAGTTTGGGTGAACAAATGTCTTCGGTTGGCTAAGCGCGCGGTAGTCCTGCTCATCATTGAAATCCAATATTCGCTATGGAATTCGGGAACTACCATGGGATATGCAATGAGATCTCATATCCGCGACTGACCTGACGAAGGACACCTGATTGCGGTTGCCTGCGCCTTACGTCGTAGTCCGTTATTCCGACAAACGGATACGGGGCGCTTTGGGTTCGCGACAGCTGCCGTGTGAAAATCCTAGAAGGGTTGGGCCCATCGAAAATCGTAATGCCAATGCAAGAGTCTCGGTTATCTTGCGGTCCGCGAATTGTCGGTTCGTTTGCTGATAGCATCAGCCAGAACCAACACAGTTCCGCTGAAAGCCAAAATATCTACGAAATTGTTCAGCCCGCCATCTATGTCGGAGGGGCTAGCGGCTATCATCGGCAGATAAACAAACACTCCTACAAGGAGAATTACGGAGCCCAAACATTTTGCCGCCATGCGCACTTGTTTATTTACGACAATGCACGCGCCCCCAGCAATGAGAGCCATACCCGTGAGATTAGCCCAGAAAATACGGCCTGGGATCCATACGGGCGTTATCGCTTCCATAGGAATGCCGGGGGCCAACGTCGGATGCAGGAAATGGTCCACGCCGAACACTATCGCCGGTATCCCCACGAAAAAGCGACAGAGAGTCAGCAACCTTTGCGTCTCGTACAACGGTGCTCCTTCTCCTTTCAACTGTGTCGTGGCTAACGAAAACGCTCCACCGCTGAAGGCGAGATCTCGCAGGGCGATGATCCAAAACAAAAGAGCGCCGTGCGCGGCGACTATGTTTGGGATATGCATCAAAACAACGAAAAGCAAGAACATGCATCCCAAAAGTGCGGATGCCAATCCTGCCTGTATCTCAAGAAGGATGCTCAGCGCTGCGGCAATAATCGCAGTGCCCACAACATAGACCCAAAGTATGTGCAGCGGTATCCAAGACGGAACGATACTGGCGACCAAGTTTGTATTGGTGAAATGCTGAGTGGCGAAGACTCCCATCGGGAGGGAATAGAACAACCGCCCCAACGGAGTGGTCCTTTCGAGTCCTCTTTTGGCCTGTAGCTTGTTGTCCTTGATGATTTTTGCCAACCCGATCAAAAGAAAAAAGGCACCAGCAACATACGGCCACAACACGTCTGGGCGAATTGAGAAGACTGAAAGCGCTAAAGCCGGCCGAGTGTGGTAAAAGTTGACACTCCAATTCAGCATCGTCGTCCGTGGGACCACTACTCACCTGACTCTGAACCCAAAAAACCCTGGGCTAATTAGCTGGTCTCTTTAACGCTGCTTCGGGCACCTTGCCAAGTCCAGACTTTTGCGCAAACGCACAGATGCGAACATTCTTTGAATTCATACCGTGTCTGAGTTTCAGCGAAACGTTTTGGCCCAAGTTCTTCCGCTTGAGACCTTGCCTGTCTCCCCGATCTCTATCACGACCGCTACTTGCGTCAATTGTTTACCGACGGTTTTCCCGTACCGAGCCAGTGAACTACGTGATCAAGCATTGTCGCCACATAAACATCGGCGCTTCGCCCGTGGGAGTAGGCTGCCGTTTCTATCGCACTGAAACATGGGGAAGATTGTGGATTACGCCGTGGCCACAGGCAATAACCACTTGAGTCTGGCCGACCCTAACCACAGCCGTTACCAAATTCGGCGAATGTCATGTTTGGCAGAAGTCTGGTTAGCCGACTCCGGGGACTTGGAATTCCTGCTTGACGTTCTGTCGCCGGAATGTACTGGGTGCATAAAAAAAGCCCAGCCGAAGCTGGGCTATGAGGTAAGAGATGAATGGATGAGTCTGACTGGCCCATCTCCAAATAGCGTCCTTAAGTATTATTCAGTGAAGTCCGCTAACAGGGTCTCCTGCCAGGCAGACCCAGGAGTCGCCCAATAGTAGGTCAAATCGATGTTGGCGCCGCCCTCCGCGACCACATCGACCTCGCCGGTGGAGCGTACCGCAATGGCCGGCGATGAGTGGGTGGTTGCCCTGCCCGCAATCCTCGATACAGAGAATGGAGAACCGGGAGTTGCAAAGTAGTACATTAGTTCACCATTCGGGCCTTCAGCGACGACGTCCGCCTCGCCCTCTGGGTTCGAAGAGCGTACCGCTATGGCCGGCGCCGAGAAGGTCGTTCCTGAGGTAGCAACTGTAGAGGCGGTCCAGGCGGAACCGGGTGTTGCGTGATAGTACTGCAACGAGTGGTTGGAGCCTTCCGCGACCACATCCGCCTCATTCGCCGGATCCACCGAGCGCACCGCAAGCGCCGGCGCCGAGAAGGTCGTTCCTGAGCCGGCAATCGCACTGAGGGACCAGGGAGACCCAGGAGTGGCAAAGTAGTACAGCAGCGAATTGCTTGGTCCTTCGACCACCACATCCGCCTCACCGGTTGACCGAACCGCAATCGCCGGCGCTGAGAACGTAGTTGCAGAGCCAGAAATCGTATTCACGGACCAGGCGGAACCGGGCATTGCGTGATAGTACTTCAACGAATGATTTGGTCCCTCTGCGACCACATCCGCCTCGCCGGTCGAGCGTACCGCAATGGCTGGCGCCGAATACGTGGTTCCAGACCCAGCAATAGTAGATTCCGTCCACTGCGAGCCAGGAGTGGCATAAAAATAGAGGAGCTCGTGGTGGGAGCCCATGATGACCACGTCCGCTTCGCCGTCGGAGCGCACCGCAATCGAGGGTGCGGTTGCAGCGGGCGTGTCAGCGGCAATCGTTGTCGACTGCCACGGGGAACCCGGAGTTGCCCAAAAGTACTCCAGTTCACCGTTCATTCCCTCCGCGACAACATCTACCTCACCGGTGGAGCGCACGGCAATGGCCGCCGGGTTGTCTGCCCGGGCGACGGTAGTGAGAGTCATGAGCACGGTCGTTCCGGCCATGACGATTAGTGCGCTGCGAATCGCACTGCCTAGAGACAAGAAAAATGTTCCTTTCATAAATCCTCCTTATTGGTTGCTCCCTTTGGGAGCTTGAGTTTGTGACTGTTTATCGGCGGGTCTCTCCTGTATCCGTCCTCACAGAGCCCGTCACTGGATGTAGCGGGAATGACGAGTCTCAGAGGTCATGCTCCAAGAAGAATCGATGTGGCCTCGCTGGCATCCCCAGGATCGATGTGATAATTTGCCTTCACCCGAGAGGAGAGCCGGGGCCAATGCAGGATTTTTCGGAAGGTCCCTCAAAAATCGAAGTCACTCAACTACTGAAAGCCTGGGGTGCCGGGGACAATAAGGCACTGGAGCAGCTGACTCAGGTCGTCGAACGCGAGCTGCACAGGTTGGCCCACCGCTGCATGGCGCGGGAAAATCCGGGTCACACTCTGCAAACCACCGCCTTGGTAAACGAGGTTTACCTCCGCTTGGTGGACATCAACGCGGTGAATTGGCAGGATCGCGCGCATTTCTTCGCCATTTCCGCTCGCATGATGCGGCGCATCCTGACGGATTTTGCGCGCTCCAGGAGTTATCAGAAACGGGGTGCGGGTGCTGTGCAGGTTTCCTTCGACGAAGCTCTCCATGTCACCCCAGAAAAGGATGCGGATATCATGGCGCTGGACGAGGCCTTGACCGAGTTTGCCGTGATGTATCCGCGGCAGAGTCAGGTGGTCGAACTGCGTTTTTTTGGCGGACTTGAAGTCAAGGAAGCAGCGGAAGCTCTGAAAATATCCCCCGAGACAGTCAAGCGCGACTGGAAATTTTCGAAAGTCTGGCTCCTGCACGCGATGAGCCGAGAAACGAGCGGAGAAAAGGACGATGGATCCTGAGCGTGCGCAGCGCCTTGAGCAGCTCTACCACTCCGCGCTGGAACACCCTGAATCGGAACGTAGTGCATTTCTGGAAAGTGCGTGTGGCGCAGATGCGCCCCTCCGCAAGGAGGTGGAATCGCTGCTCGCCCACGATAAAGAAGCGGAGAACTTTATCGAGGCGCCCGCTCTTGAAGTGCTCGCCCGCCAGGTGGCCCTGCAGCACAATCGGTCGGGTGCCAGTGCCGCCGCTGCTGTCGCGGGCCAGACTGTCTCCCACTACGTTGTTCTCGAGAAGCTGGGCGGAGGAGGAATGGGGGTCGTCTACAAGGCGCGTGACACGCGGCTGGGACGGCTGGTAGCTCTGAAGTTCCTACCTGAAGACTTAGCCGCGGACCCAAATGCGGTCGAACGATTCCAGCGTGAGGCTCGCGCCGCCAGTTCGCTCAATCACCGCAACATCTGTACGATCTACGACATTGGCGAGTCGGCCGGGCGAGCCTTCATCGCGATGGAGTACTTGGACGGGCAAACGCTGAAACAGGCGATCGAGTCCCGTCCGCTGGAAAACGACCGCCTGCTGCAACTGGCAATCCAAATCGTCGAGGCTCTGGAAGCCGCGCACGCGCAAGGCATCATCCATCGGGATGTGAAGCCCGCTAATATTTTCGTGACTCGGCAAGGCCAGGTGAAAGTGCTGGACTTCGGGTTGGCAAAACTAACGCGCAAGCGCCAGCGACTGGCGACTGGGTCCGTTGGTTCGGCGGTGTTTGATGCGAATTCAAAGGAGCAGTTAACCTCTCCGGGTACGGCGATTGGGACCGTTGCCTACATGTCCCCGGAACAGGCTCGCGGGCAAGATCTTGATGTCCGCACCGACCTGTTTAGTCTCGGTTCTGTGCTGTATGAGATGGCTACCGGGCAGCGTGCCTTTGGAGGCGACACGGTTGCTTTGGTATTTGACGCCATACTGCATCGCGACCCACTCTCGACAACGCGCCCGCCTCCCAATCTGGCGGAAGGATTAACCCAGATCATCGCCAAAGCGTTGCAGAGGGAGCGCGATCAGCGCTACCAATCAGCGGCGGATGTCCTCGCTGACCTAAAGGCTATCGCAGGCGGACGGCGAGCACATCTGGCAGGTCGCGCTGTGGTATGGCGCAGGCTGTGGGTGACATCGTTGGTAATCGTGGCGCTCGCTGCGGCTCTCGCGGTGGGCGTTAGTTTCCGCCGGCGACAATCGCGCCAACTGACCGAGAGGGATACGATCGTTCTCGCCGATTTTGTCAACAGCACTGAAGACCCAATATTCGACGACACTCTAAAAACGGGGCTTAGCATTTCCTTGCGACAGTCGCCTTTCCTGAATGTCCTCAGGGACAGCCAGGTCGCGAAGACGTTGCAGATGATGACACGTCCAGCTGGAACCAGACTCACTCCCGAAGTAGCCCGCGAGCTTTGCCTGCGCGCAGGCAGCAAAGCCTATCTCGCCGGAGCGATTGGCAGGCTGGGCAAGGAATATGTGCTGCGATTGAAAGCAGTGAATTGCGAGAGCGGAGATACGCTGGCCGAGGAGCAGGTTACCGCCTCGTCCAAAGAGAAGGTGCTGGACGCGCTGGGCAAATTGACATCCAAGCTGCGCAGCGAAATAGGCGAATCCCTAGGTACGGTGCAGAAATTCGACGTTCCCCTGGAACAGGCGACGACATCTTCCCTCGAAGCTCTGAAGGCGTACAGTCTCGGAGAAAGGGTCGTTGACGAAAAAGGCGCGGCTGCCGCCTCGCCTTACCTACAACGCAGCATCGAACTCGATCCGAATTTTGCCGTGGGCTACAGGGCAATCGGCAATGCGTATTCCAGTCTGGGCCAAGTCGGGCGGGCCAGCGAATACTTCAGCCATGCCTTCCAGTTGCGCGAGCATGCCAGCGAGCGGGAGAAGCTTGGGATCGAGGCCGACTATTATCACAATGTAACCGGGCAGCTAGATAAAGCGGCCCAGACATTTCAGGAGCAGGTCGACAGCTACCCACGAGAGTTCAGTGGTTACAACAATTTGGGCCTGGTGTATGCCGGACTAGGGCAGTATGAGAAGGGCGCGGAGATCACGAGGCAAGGTCTGCGCCTTGCGCCAGAACGGGTCGTTACATACGTAAATCTCGCTAACTACACCCTTGCCTTGTGCCGCATCGACGAAACGCGGCGCATCATTCAAGAAGCGCAGGCTCGAAAAATGGGGCACGCGGGATTTAACATTGCCCTCTACGGCCTCGCCTTTCTTGGCGCGGATTTCGCGGTGATGGAAGAACAGCAAAATTGGTTTGCGTCCCAGCCTGAATATGAGAACGCTGGCCTTGCACTCGAGTCCGCCACCGAAGCTTACGCCGGTCGTGTGCGCAGGGCTCGAGAGCTGAATAAGCGGGCGGTCGATTCCGCCGTCCGCACTGACAACAAGGAAAATGGAGCAATATGGCAGGCGATTGCTGCTCAGTGGGAAGCTGCTTACGGCAATGCTGCGCAGGCCCGCCAGTCAGCAGCAGAGGCTCTAAGGCTTGCTCCCACGAGTCAGGGTGCCGAGAGCGAAGCGGCGCTGGCGTTTGCCATGGTGGGTGACACCACCCGAGCTCAGTCCTTGGCACAAGACTTAGGGAAGCGCTTTCCGCTGGACACGCAGATGCAAGGGGTATGGTTGCCTCCGATCAAGGGGCAATTGGCGTTGAACGCAAAGGACCCGGCTTCCGCACTGAACATACTGCAAGCTGCCACACCAATCGAGCTGGGGCAAATTCTGTTCCTCCTAAACATGTCCTGCCTCTATCCGACGTACACCCGCGGGGAGGCATACTTGGCGGCCGGACAAGGCAACGCTGCCGCCGCCGAGTTTCAGAAGATTCTCGACCATAGCGGCATCGTCTGGAACTGCTGGACAGGGGCGTTGGCGCATTTGGGCGTGGCTCGTGCCAATGCTCTGCAGGCGAAGACTTTTCGGGGAGCGGATGCCGATGCCGCCCGCGTCCGGGCGCTGGCCGCTTATAAAGATTTCCTCACCCTCTGGAAAGACGCCGATCTCGACGTTCCCATCCTGAAACAAGCCAAGGCGGAGTATGCGAAGTTGCAGTAAAGTACCAGCGCAGCAACAGGTCTTCATGGTCGTTCACGGTTGACCGTTGATTGGTACTCCCAGCACTTCCGCACGGATGCTTGGCAAAGATTTTGAGTGGCGGGCAGCCCGGAACCGGGCGAGAAGTCGGCTTCGAGCAGATCTCTGCGAAGCGCGTTTGTGAGAACTCATCTCGCCTAGCTCGCGAAAAGACGAGAGCGCCTTTTGCAGTCATCGCGGCTTCGCCCGTGCCGTTTCATCCTGGGTCCACTACGCGCCGCACCACGGCCCTCCTCATGGCTATTGCAGCCTCCTTCGCCCTGATCCACATCCTCACCAGTGGCCGCTACGGCTTCGATCGTGACGAACTGCAATTCCTCTCCGATGCACGTCACCTCGACTGGGGTTTCGTTGCCTATCCGCCTCTCACACCGTTCATCGAGCACATCGGCTTCAGCCTCTTCGGCCTTTCACTAGTCGGCCTGCGTCTCTTCTCGGTCCTCGCGCAGGCAATCGTTATCCTGGCCAGCGGCCTCATGGCGCGCGATCTCGGCGGGAATCGGCTTGCCCAGGTCACCGCCGCTCTTTCGGTTGGACTTTCCGGGGTCCTCATCATCATTTCCACCGTTTTCCAGTACACGTCCTTCTGCTATTTATGGTGGACGCTCGTTTGCTGGTTCACCATCCGCTTGCTCAAGTCCGAGAACCCCCGCTGGTGGATCGCCATCGGCACCGTCATCGGCCTGGGCCTGCTCACCAAGTACTCGATAGCCTTCTTCATCGTCGGTCTGCTTGCCGGACTCATTCTCACCTACGCGCGCCGTTACCTGCCCAGCATGTGGTTATGGTGCGGCGTTGCGATTGCGCTTCTCCTGTTCCTACCCAATACTGTTTGGCTCATCCGCCACGACTTTATCTCCTATCACATGCTCCAATGCATCCATGCGCGTGACGTGGGCGAAGGCCGCGCCGATGGGTACTGGACGTATCAATTTCTTATGGATGTTAACCCGTTCGCCACGCCGCTCTGGATTGCCGGCCTCATCTCCTTTTTCCGTTCCAGCCGTTATCGCATGCTCGCCTGGATGTACGTTCTCCCGGTCGTGCTCTTCTGGATTAATAAGGGACGCTTCTACTACGTCGCAGAGGCGTATCCAGCGTTGATTGCGATGGGCGCGGTCGTTGCCGTACGCTGGCTTACGGTGCGTTCCGCCTATGTGCAGTACGGAGTCGAAGCTGTCTTCTTTGCTGGCCTGGTTTTCTGCGGTGGATACTTCTTTGCCAGCTATGTGGTTCGCTCAGCCAGGCGCTCCGCATATCGAAGTTGCACTCGAGCGGTCATTTGGCGGAGGCGGAGCTGATACAGGAGCCAAATGAGTGTGACACCAGCCAAAACGTAGAAGAACTGGAACCAAACAGTTTGATAGAAGGCAGGCTGGATGGCAAGGTTCAAAGAAGCTCCAGTTTCGTTCCACACGCCATCGTTGTTGCGCGCCTGCACTAGAAATGTGTATTGCCCAGGCCCCAGGTTTTTGTAGACCGTATCTACGCGACCTCCTGCATCCCGCCATTCCGTGTCGAATCCATGCAGGCGATAGCGGGATCGCACTCTCTCCGGAATCGGAAAGCTCAAGACCGAATAGCCGATACGCAGATTCGTGGTATGCGCAGGTAGCAGCACCGGAGCGTAAACGGAATAGGATTTATCGTTCGCGATTACGCCTCGCATGGCTACCTGTGGTGGATTCGAATTCCGGTGCAGATGTGCGGGATCGACCCGAATGACGCCTCTGGAGGTGGCAACCCAGAGAATCCCGTCGGATCCCATCACTGCCGGAGTATCGGATGTGGCTGAGGGCCGCTCCGCCAAATCGCTGACCGGATCGAACCTCTCATACTGCACCTTGTGTCGCCAGTCTCGCAATACCTGCAATATCGTTCCTCAACAGTCGTGACGGACAAGCCCCGATGTCCGATCCAACGCAGAAAGTGCTCGGCTGTCCGAATGTGTTGGCGCGCCGCCACCCACTGATAACGGGCCGCAGCCAGTTCCTTGGCGAACTCCTCCAGTAGATGGCTACCGGGGCAACTCCGTAGTTCCTCGATACGTGAAGGACGTTTGAAATACTGAACCAGCATGATGTTCCCCTCCTTGGGAGCATCATGATTATGTGTGATAGCCGAGACTTGACCCCACAGGCGCTGTTGTGAGGACGAAGCGGAACCTTCGGACTTGGCTGAATCTCATTTTTCCGGTTTGCCCGTCACTCGACCGTCATCCGCCCAGAACCCTAACCCATCCACTCCAGGTGGTGAGCGCTATGGCCGCAACATCGCGATAGCACAAGTTTGCGCGTTCCTTGTCGCCTGTCGGGCGAACAAAGGCGAAAAGTTGCGCCATCGCCATCTGTTTTCAACAGTTGTCTCGAAAGATTCTGGACGCCGCTCGAAGATTACAGTACAAAGAACAGGATGAAGGCCGAGAGTCATTGGCGCACAGCCTTGCCCACGTACCTGAAGCTCTCGTTTTCATACCCAGTAATGCTCTCCATAGCTCCTCTTGCCATCGCTTTGCTCGCCAGCTTCTGGCCAAGGGTTAGCACAGGCCATTGGGCCATCAATGGTGGAAGCGTCACACTGGCTTTGATCTTTGGCGGCCTTTTCTTCCTTCTCGCGCTTATCACCGTTGTCGGCGAGGACATTCGACGCCACTGGGCAGCGCAGGAACGCACAATAGCGTGGAATTCTCGAATCCTTAGCTGATGTGGGGAACCTCATTTACCTTAGCGCAGTGGGCTTCTTTCTTGCGGCTTTCCTTGCCTACCACCAAGGAGCATGGTGTCGTACGCACTCGGTGCGGTCAACGCGACGGAACGCCTACGAGTCCTCTGAGCTTGTGCCTTGAGCGATTTTTCCCGGAGTGCTGGCTTCCGCTATTCCGCTCCCTCATCGTTCTCAAGATGTCGGCCTTGGACGAGCCTTTCCACCGTCGTTGCACGAGTTCCTGGGGCGGGAACAGGCGCGATCCAGCTGCCTGAGCATTCGTAACAAAACTTGGGTCTTGAATCAGATAGAGCATCCCTGCCGGACCGCCGCTCTGATTTGCGGTTAGCACCGCAAGCCCAGAGGTGCCCCAGCGTATGAGTTCAATGGGTGTCCCCAGCAGGTTAGTAAGAGTGATCGAGGATATTGGGGTGTAGGCACTCTCGTTAAATGAATCAATCGTGTAGTTGTTGGTGTTGGCCTGCGAGGCTGTCTGGCCAAGGATGAAAACGCTGTTCAACGTTGAATCTGGAGCCGCCAAGCCTGAGGCTCCATAGTTGCCAACCTGCGCTTGCGTGGTCGGATCGGCGACATTGCCAGTATCGCTATAGATGAATCCCGTCCCGAAGTCCTCGTGTAAGGGGTCGCCGTTGTTGAATGATGTAGGACCAACAACGACCGACGAAACGCCAGAAGACGTTACCTGAAAGATAGACAGAGGCACCTGGGAGGCTGTCAGGATCTCGTCTGTCCCACCCCATGCGACAGTGTCGTAAGGATAAGACGGGTTGTATGGTGCGAAGTCAGGCCTGAGCACACTGTCATCAAAGACCACCACTCCGCCCAACTCTGACGGCGTACTATCGAAGTCTTCGAGTGCTACAGCGGTTGTATGGGAGCTTACCGGAGCGGCCTTCATGTCTCCGGGCCAATATACTTCCGAAGAACCCGGGTTATTCAATGCCCACGTGAGGGGCAAGTTCAAGCCGGGGAGTTGAAGTTGAGTCATGTCGGTCGTGGTAGCAAACGCCGTATACAGATACTGTCCGTTAGCTGAGACGCTAAGAAAGGCAGGATCAGAGCTGACATTCTGCGAGTGCGCAACCGCTCCGCTGCCAGCATTGATAGCAACAATTGAATTCGGATACGCCCCGTCGTAATCTGCCACTCCCACGTACAGGAGCTGGCTTTTTCCGTCCCACGCCATACCAAGGCCGGTGAGATTCAACGCAGTGGCTTGCCCACCATTGCTTGAAGGTGAGCCAGCAGTGAAAGCCAGAGCGTTGCTGGAAAACAGATTGGTGGCACTATCGAAAATGCTGATCGGCAACGGTCCAGAGGTAGTGAGCAAGCTCGCCGGAATGGTGACGTTGAGTTGCGTGGAACTCACATACGTGGTGGGGAGATATTCGAATTGCAGGTAACTGCAATTCACGCAAGCCGTGCTCGTTTGTGTGAAATTAGTGCCGTTAATGGTTACGTTGATTGAACTGCCAGTGGCAGTCGCCTGCTGCGGTGTTAAAGATGTCATCCAGATATAAGGCGAAGATGGTGTCCCGGAGGATGAATCGGGTGCTAGATTCGGGTTCACAGCCGCTCCGTCAATCAGGAACACACCTCCGGTTCCGACGTACGGTCCCGTTATTGTCGTCACTGCCAGTCCGGCATTGCCCCAACGAACGAGTTGATAAGGTTCGCCGGTCAGCGGAGAGTATTCCGTGCCTTGAGATGAGCCGAAGTAGACTCGATCGAGCAGAGCATAAGTGTTTAGGTTAAACACCCAGAGTTCGAAACTTGAAACATCAGTGTCGCCAACGGGATATGCAACCACGCAAAAATATCGGTTTAGGGAAGAGTCCGCTGTGCAAGCGGGGTTGTATTCAGGAAAATCAAATGTCGCGACGAGGCTTCCATTAACTGGATCGAAAGTTTCTCCGTAGGAATAGAGCAGTCCGTTGCTGCTGTCGTACTGAGTTAAGGATGGGTCTGCTTGGCCCCCGTTATACGCGACAAACGAAACTCCTGAGGATGTCACGTTTAAGGTAGCAACTCCGCCCTGGTCAATGGTGAAATATTGATTCCCGTAAATCGTGGAGTCGTTTCCACCCCACTGAATCCAGTCGATGAATGGCCCGCCGCCCGTTCCCCAACTGCCAGGGACGAAGGTGGGACGTTGAGTAGCATCATCGTAGATATACACACCATTCCCGGGAGGCGATTCTCCCCAATTACCCGAAACCAGTGCAAGCGTGTGCGGGCTAGCCGGGGCAGCCTGAAGGCTCACCACCTGAGCAGGTACGTTGTAAGGATTTAGTGGCAGAGAGAAGGAAATGTCCTTTGTGAGGCTCGGCAGAAGGAAGCGCTGGACTGCATTGGCTCCATCAAGGGCAGCCCACAAATAGGATGAATCTGAGGAAATGGAAAGCAGGTCGGGATTGTTTCCAGCTTGGATCGTTGATCCTATAGTCCCAGTCGCCGGATTGATAATCGCGATCACATTGGGATTCGTCGGGTCGTTCGAGCTGACTGAAGTATAGAGATTCCCATGTGTGTTATCCCATACAACGTCATTCGGCACGGTGATCCCCGCGACGTTTCTTATCCAAGTTGAGGCGGGCGCAGCAGAAGCGAGGATCGTGAAGGTTTGGGTGGCTGAAGTCCCGCCTCCAGGGCTTGGGTTGACAACGGTCACTTGCGCGTTTCCGGCAGCGGATAGATCGCTGCTCGGGATGGTGGCGCTCATCTGAGTGGCACTCAGCCATGACGACAACAGCTGGGTTCCATTCCACTCCACGCTTGCGCCATTTGCGAAGTTAGAGCCGTACAAAGACAAGATGATCGATGACGCTCCAGCAACAGTCGTCGACGGAGCGATTGCCGACAGCGAAGGAACATTCGGGGGCGGTGCGCCCACGCCGCCTGTCCCGGCTCCCCCGCCGCATCCTGACCACAGGAGGCAGATGAATATCACGAGGTTTCCAAAGGGTATCTTGTCCTCGCTCGTAGTCGGGCGGAACTTCCTGAATCCACAGACAGACACTGTCACGGCTTGGGAACCCATTATCTACTCCAGAAACTGCGCTGGTTGAGCATAGTCGCCGATGGAATTAGCTGCAAGGGCGGAAATCACACATGCGTGCCGTCAGAACGACCAACGATATCTCAAATTTTAGGGTTTGCCATAGGGAGTGGACAAGTACACAGAGTCGGCACTTTGAGCCTTTGAGCGTCAATTGGCGATAATCCTCATAGCTCTCAAAACCCGGAATCGGGCTCGTCACTGGGCGGGTATCAACTCTCGCAGTTGAATAATTGAGTAGGTTCGCTCTGCGAAGTACTCTTCCTTGATTACCCGGGAGCACTTGAGTCCGTGCCGCGCGACCGTCTCGGCAAAAAGCGGTAGTGTTGCAACTTTCAATTGAAGACAAGTCTGTCGTCGAGCTTCTGTCGTTTGTCCTCAATTTGCCAAAGCGAAAAGGCGGTCGATGAACTGAATCTGGCGAAGAAGATCGTCTCCAGCCACCCATCGAACCTGCCCCTTCCGGATCATATGAAACGCTTCGGAGCCTTGAATCGTTCGCCGCGCCGCCTGAAATTCCCGAAAGCCTTGCTTGGCCTTCACGCGACGCTTGATGGCTCGACGAGCCGGTACGCACACATCCACGACGCAACGATGCGGGACAAACTCTCCGAGTACCTGCAAGGAACGTTGGTCGATGTGACCGGCAAAGTGGTGCCGGAAGAAGGGCCGCTCGATACAGGTGATCTGCGTTGGTTCACGCGCAACGTGCTCGCTCAAGCCCTGCCCAACGGTTACTGCGCGATTCCGGTGATTGCCGGGCCATGTCCCCATCCGAATGCGTGTTTGAATTGTGCGCACTTCCGCACCGACGCTAGTTTTCTCGATGTGCACAAGGCGGAACTGCGCGACACAGAGAGAGTCCTCACCAAGGCCAACGCGAATGGATGGACTCGGCAGATCGAAATGAACGAACGGAAGCGAAACAACCTGGTCAACATCGTTACATCTCTGGAGCGACCACATGCCTAGAAATACTGAGGGTCTGAAGCGGAGCGCGCGACTGCGTACCGAAGCTGCACTAGCGCGTGCGACAGCGGCTCTCCAGCGCATGGAAGCTACCGATCAGGAAATCAACTTCTGCACGGTGGCCTCGGAAGCACGGGTCTCAACCGCATGGCTCTATGGTCAGCAGGAATTTAGGGAGCGAATCATTCGTTTGCGGAAAACCCAAACGCTTAAGGATTCCACTCCATTCGTCCGTAATCGTGAGTGGCTGTCCAGGCAGAACATCATGAAGACGCTGCGATTAAAAATCAAAACTCTGGAGGAGAAGAACCGCGAGTTGACTGAAAAGCTAGAACGCGCCTACGGTGTGATCTGCCAGACTTGAGCCTATGCGGCGACACACATCCGAATTGCTCGTGACTCGCCCAGAACCCGGACTGGACGCACGGGCGCCCTTTTCGGCCCCAGCTCTTGCTTGCAGAGCTGCGTCCCGAGAGTTACCTTCTTCCTTCTACTTACGTTTTAATTCGAGGCCCAATTGTCTCTAGCCTGGAAGCAAGTTCCAATCCTCCAATCGGTACTTCTATCCCTCGTCTGCATCACCTCGTTCGCGAGCGACACGCCAACTCCTTGGGTGGCTCCGCACTTCACCATCGACGCCAAAGTTCTCTACGCAGAGGCATCTGAGTCTGCTCAGCCTGAGGGAACCAACGTCGCGGTTCTGGACGACGAAGAGAGTTACAGCTTCGATGCATCCGGCCGCAGTTTGTACACCGAATACACGGTCTACAAGGTTCTCACCCAACAAGGAGCGGAGGGGTGGAGCAGCATATCGGTAGCCTGGGAACCCTGGCACCAAGAGCGGCCTTTAATCAGAATCCGCGTCATCACCCCGGATCTCGTTGTCCATGATCTCGATTTGAAAACTCTCACCGATGCTCCAGCGCAGGATGAACAGTCCAATATTTACAGTGATCGTCGAGTCATTCGAGGACCGCTGCCCGCTGTCGCGTCTGGCTCAGTCGTGGAGCAGGAAATTGTCGTCCGCGAAAGCACTACCTATTTCAGCGCTGGTGCTTTAGGAAGATATTTCTTCGGGCGGGTTTCAGTCCCTGTCCATCACAGCCGTTTCGTAATAGAGGCACCCTCCTCGATTCCGCTTCATTATGTGGCAGAGCTGCTCCCTGAACTGCAGCCGCAAAAGACTGAGAGTGATGGGCGAGTCCGCATCGTTTTCGAGCGCGGGGCCATTGATCCGTTGGAAAACGCGGATTCGTACTTACCCCGCGACGTGCCAGCCTACCCTTTCATCACTTTTTCAACTGGAACATCATGGCAGCGCGTGGCCGAAGATTACGCGGCAGTAGTGGATGGCCAGATCAAGAACGGTGACGTCAAGACGGTAGTGGACAAGCTAACTCAGGGTAAGCAGACGCGATTCGAGACGATACAAGCGATTTCCGGTTACCTCGACAAACAAATTCGGTACACCGGGGTTGAATTTGGGGAAGCTGCGATTGTTCCGCATTCTCCCACTGAAACCCTCGTTCGCAAGTATGGAGATTGCAAAGACAAATCCACGCTCCTTGTGGCAATGCTACGGGCGGCTGGCATTCCAGCGTACATTGCGCTCTTGAATGCGGGAGGAAGAATGGACGTGCCTGCGGAGCTTCCAGGAATGGGCCTATTTGATCATGCCATTGTTTACGTGCCGGGAAGTACCGACTTGTGGATCGATGCTACGGATGAATTTGCTCGGCTTGGTCAACTCCCAACCTCGGACCAGGGCCGGTTCACTCTCGTGGTTCGACCCGAAACCACGTCCCTGGTGCGCACTCCCGAAGCCTCCTCGCAGGACAACCTGCTGGCTGAATTCCGCGAGGTTCATCTTGCAGAATATGGCCCCGCGAGGATCATTGAGCGCACTCAGCCACATGGAAGCAGCGAGTCATCTTACCGAAGGTCATACGCAGACAAGCAGAACAAAACCACACGAGACAACCTGACGAGTTATGTGAAATCGCAGTACCTCGCTGAGAATCTAGACAAGCTCGATCGTTCCGACCCGGACGATCTCTCACATCAGTTCGAACTAGTGCTTGAGAGTGATCGGGCAAAACGTGGTTTTACCGACCTTGAGATTGCTGTGGCTGCCATTCGACTAGACGGTTTGTTCTATCGTCTCCCAGTAGAGTTGAGAGAACGCCAGAAGAATGACAGCGACACCAACGCGCAGAAATCTAAAGCGAAGCGCATGACGGATTACGAGCTTCCTGAGGCATTTGCTACAGAGTGGCACTACACTGTCACACCGCCCACAGGATTCCGGCCTAAACCGTTGCCAAAGGACACGGAGTTTCGGTTAGGTCCTGGCCTCCTCACCGAGAAGTTCTCGTCGGATCCGGACAACACGGTCCATGCCAACCTGCGATTCGATACGGTGAAGCGGCGCTTGAGTGCTGGCGAAGCCGTAGAGCTACGCGAGAAAATTACGCAATTGGTAGAGGGGCAGCCAGTTCTGATCTATTTCGAGCCCGTTGGAGAAGTACTAGCTGGCGAGGGGAAGATTCGTGACGCTCTCCAATCGTATCGAGACTTAATCGCCGTTGATCCCAAGGGGCCAGTCCTGCACCTCCGACTTGCGAAGTCGTTGCTCGCTGCTGGACTGGCGGAAGGCGCACGGGCCGAGGCACAGACAGGGACCAAGCTGGACCCAAATTCCGCTCTGGCGCAAAAGACACTGGCCGAAATCCTGGAATACGATCTTGTTGGGCGCAAGTTTCGGCTTGGCAGTGATTACGCGGGCGCTGAAGCTGCGTTTCGCACCGCGGAAAAGCTTGATCCCGACGACAAGGCCACGGTAGCCAATCTTGCAATTCTGCTGGAATATGACCACTGGGGCCTGCACTACGGATCGGGCGCGAAGCTGAAAGATGCTGTCGCAGAGTACAGAAAGCTCACTGTCGAGCAGCAGACTGAGCTGGGAATACAGAATAACCTTCCCTTTGCGTTGTTCTACGCAAGTGAGTTCTCGGAGGCCGAAAAGGCGGCCCAGGCTTCCAACCCGCAGCCAATTGCGTTGATCGTCGCGTGCGAAGCGGCCCTCAACGGCAAGGATGCCGGCATGGCTGAGGCCCATAAACGCACTGCTGGAGACGAGCAATTTAAACAGGTCGCAAGGGCCGCCGGAGAGATGCTGGAGAACCTTCGGAAATACTCGCTGGCTGCCGATTTCATAGAGGCAGGGGCTGCTGGCGCGGACGCTTCCGATCAGCAATCGTATGCCTCCCTAATGCGCAGGACCCAGCTCCGCGAACAATTACACCCTCCCGACGATCCTGCGGGTGCCGCCATCCGACTCGCCTTACTTGAGCAGGACCCCGACCTCACAGTTGACCACCTTCGTTCGATCAGCAGCCGGAACGGTGTAACTGCACTTGCCGTTTCAGATGTCCGCGACTATTTCACCAAAAGCGAACGAGGAACCATCAGCGAAAAATCCCGGAAAGGAGTTTTTTGGCAAAACGGCGATGACTTTTCGATTGCTCGGGCGCAACCGAGTGTCCAAGGCAGCGACGCGACAGGCTACAAGGTGACGCTATGGCCGTTATCCAATTACAAGGAATCGGTGTATGTCGTCAAAGAAGACGGCCACTACAAGGTACTCGCGCATTCTCGCTTTCCTGGCGGGATTGGTCTGGAGGTACTGGATCGACTTGCTGCAAACGACCAATCCGGTGCAGGTGTCCTCCTCGATTGGCTACGCGAAGATCAGCACCTTGCAGGCGGCGATGATCCACTAGCTGGCGTTCCGTTTCCCCGCTTTTGGACAAAGGGCAAGGAATCCGATGCCGCGAAAATGAGGTTAGCGGCCGCCGCGATCCTCGTAATTGCAGACGCTACTGCGGAACGAGGGATTTCGATTCTGGAAGCCGCAGATGGTTCCGTCTCTGCCGATACCGACAAGACGAACGTCGCCCTTGCTCTCGTCTACGGTTATGATCGCCTCCGGAAGTACGACAAAGGAGTTGCGGTCGCTTCCAAGCTCCAAGAACAATACCCAGAATCTGACGGCGCGTTTCGCTGGCATGCGTTCTTCTTGCGCGCCGCGGGGAGGTCTGGCGAAGCTGACGCGATTGCTCAGGAGCGGTTACGGCGCACTCCCGGCGACGTGGATGCTTTGCGCCAAATGGAATATGACGCGATTGCTCGCGAAGAGTTCGCGCAGGCACACGACATAGCTCAGCGGATAGTAAAGGATGGGAAAGGGGGTACTTCCGAACTGAACGGGATTGCCTGGTACTCGCTGTTTGCAGGAAAACCTTCGGATTCCGATGTCGACGCTGCCCTGAAAGCCGCCCAATTGAGCAACAACGCATGGGGAATTCTGCACACTTTGGGGTGCCTCTACGCGGAGGTAGGGAAGCTAAAGGAATCTCGAGAAGTTCTTGTGCAGGCGATGGATTCCGCCAATCTCGATGATCCAGACTCGAATTTCTGGTACGCCTTCGGTCGGGTCGCCGAACAAGCTGGCGAGCGCGATCTAGCACTTGCCGACTACAAGCGAGTCACGATCCCCCCAAATCCAGTCGACCTCCCAGTCTCCTCTTATCACCTGGCACAGATTCGCCTCAAGGCGCTGCAAAAACCAGCTAAATGACACTCCCGGACGAACGGCTTCTCGGTTGCGCGGAATTGAGTATCAAATTTTGGAAGTTGAACGAAGCCGCGCTAGCGGCAAACTTTCACCGTGTCGTTTACATGCAAACGCCGTGGTGACCAGCCAATCGACAAAGAAAACACTTGCGAACCATAGATAACTCAACGCATTGAGCCTCGATTGCCTCCGCATCCGACAGCTTGACTACGCGAACGGGAAGTTTTTCGAGTTCCGCCAGTTTCGCCGCTCTGAGGCGACGTGCTCCGGCGACAACCTCGTACTTGCTTTCTGCCAGTTCTCGTACCAGAAGAGGCGCTAGAATCCCTTGCGTCTTGAAGCTGACGGCCAGTTCTTCGAGGCTTTTTGCATCAAAGCGCTTGCGGGGATTCGTTGCGGACTCCGCAAGCGCGGTGATGGGAACGCTGCGATATTCATGGTTGTTGACTGTATTTTGCGTACTCGGCATGATCTTTTCTCCTCTTATGTGTCTTTGGTTAGGTGTTCGTAGACTCAGCGCACACGTCGGGCCCAAAAACCAAACGGTGTAGGTATTGACGTGTTAAGCGGCTGCCGCGAGTGCCGCTGGCTCGGGGGCAATGCCCCCGAGGATCACGGCAGCCATTTGTTGAACCGCTTCCAAGCTCTCGCGCAGGAGATTGGCGTCTCCGTGCCAAAGCTGGATGTAGTCCTGGGATGAAGTTCCGTTCTGAAGCCCGACAGATTGGCAGACGACAAAGGCCACGGCTTCGGCCTCGGTCTCGCGGACTTGTTTGGTGGTCAGAGTGCGGCGGTCGCCACGGTGCAACATTTCGTGAGCGATCTCATGCACAAGCGTCGAGAACTCTTCGGCTGGCTGCATCCCTGAAAGCAACGTGATCTTTCCGCCATGGGAAAGACCTTTCGCGGGAGCAATTCGTTCCGAGAAGTTAAGCTCGACACTTTGGGATTCCACGAACTTGAACAGGCGTTCTCGGTATCCGCTCACGTCGCCGTTGACTTCGGTCAACGTTGGAATGTCTTTGCCTTCCGTCTGAGTAATGTCTTATCTCGTGATTTGCGGCCGAGTCTCTGCGTGCCCGACCGATTCCGCCAGTGGATGTACCTCTCGATAGCGGTCAGGCGAAGATGGCTGCTATGTCGATTTACGGGATCCTAAGAAGAACCGAGCGAATCGGCGCCTCATTCCGTGTTTGCGACTCGAAGGGTGCTGGCGTTGGATCGTGCGATCAGTTTCTAACGGAGCTGAGCCTGCGCGATTGTTCGGTCTACACGCTACGCGCTTACGCGATTGGCCTCGCGCATTTTTTCAGTTGGCTACACGCCTCGGGAGGCGATCCCGATCACGTCACGCGTCAGACTGTTGGCAACTACATCACCGAGTTCGCACGGGGCGCGAGGCAAGGAGCTGTCAGCGCGCACTCCGCGCAGAAGCCACGCCAGCCACGCACGATCAACCATCGTCTAAGCGTGCTCGCGTCTTATTTTGAGTACTGCATTCGCCGCGATACCGAGGACGGGTGGGGTCCTTGGAAGGGTCGCATCAACCCAGCCTCGGGGAATCCTCTCACCGAGGAACTGCGTCACGGGATGATCGGGCGCGACTTGCCGGCGCGCCAGAGGCAACGTGACGGATTTCGCCGCCGTATTCCAAGAACGCTCCCGAAGATCCTGGAGCCCGCGGCGATTCAGAAGCTGATCGAGAACGCCGGCTCCTATCGCGATAAAGCGATTCTGATATTGCTGTCTCGCGCGGGTCAGCGGATCGGCGATTGGAGTCCGGTTGCTGGCCGGCACGGGATCTTGGGCATGGAACTGGAGGATGTCGATCGCAAACGGCGCTTCATCACCGTGCGGCTGAAGGGTGCGCGCGATCAGCACCGCGTGCCCGTCACCGACGACTTTTGGCCGATTTACGAAGAGTACTTGCGCACCGAGCGGCGCGCAGCACCGGACGTTCACGCTGTGTGGATCGCTTCGCGAAAGGGTCAAGGTAAGCCGCTTCGCTATGCGAGTTTTAATCGGCGCTGCGGTACATCGGTCGAAAGGCGGGCATCTCGGTTCATCCGCATCTATTCCGTCACACGCTCGCACAAGGTGTGCTTGAAAGCACTGGCAACATCAAGGTTGCTCAGGAGATTCTCGGGCATTCACACCTGAGCACGACAGCCGATCTGTATCTGCGCGTCGATCAGCAATCGATGGTCACAGCGTTGGCGGCAGCGAAGTCCAGCACCGAGCGAGCCACGATGCAACGCTCGTGGCCCTCAGCTAAAGCTGCACAGTATGCCTTCGACTATGACGAGGAAACGATCTCGGAACTGGAGCGCACCATTGCGAAAGGTTCCGGTGTCGAGCCGCCCGGTGGAGATTCTTGATGGAAGCATCTTTGTGAATAACGCCGGTATTGAGAAGAAGTTTGCCTTTGTCGACTACCCGCTGGAACAATGGCAGAAGATCATGGCGGTGAATCTCACCGGGCCGTTTCTATGCTCTCAGGCTGCCGCGAAGCAGATGATTGCACAAGGGGCCGGCGGCCGCATCATCAATATTTCGTCGATTCATGAAGATCTTCCCATGCCGACGAACGCTCCTTATTGCGCGACCAAAGGAGGCCTTCGCATGCTGATGCGTACCATCGCGGTCGAGCTGGCTCCTCATAAAATTACGGTGAATAATATTGGTCCCGGCGCGATCTATACACCGATCGACAAAGATGTCGAAACCGATACAAAACTGAACGATCAAATCCTGGCAGAAATTCCTATGGGACGATGGGGCAAGCCTGAAGAGGTGGCGCACCTCGCGGTTTATCTTGCATCCGATGATGCCGCCTACATTATGGGCAGTACTCATTTCATCGATGGTGGAATGCTGCGCAACTCGGGAAGCCTTTAAAGTTTGAAAGAGCCTAACCGCTAATCGACTTCTTGAAACTAAGGTGGCAGGGGTCTCCTCCGTCCTTTATGAACGATAAAGAACGATATCTTTCGCATATGGTTATCCAGGATCTAGAAGGTTGTCCAGAAACGGGCTTCCGGGAAGTGCGCGAGATCGGTAACGAGAAGTCGGCTAGGCTGGAGACAAAATCCTAGATGCTTCCGCGTTTGCCAGAACCTAAGGTCGTTCCTGGGTCGGTACTGTTGCCATACGGCTACATTTAGTGGAACGCCGGAGTGCCATCGGACCAATAGGGCACTTCGACTGGCACGGTCCGCAGCGGCGGTAGCTCTTTGTTCATTGGACTATCCGGTTTGTCAGGGTCCGGGAACCAGATAGATGTCGAAAAAATGGGTGCTTTCGGATCATCGGCGTTCAATTCAGCGGGATCTTTGATTGGCAAGAAGAACATCACGTGGCATAGATTGTGTGAACCCAAATGGGAAAGGTATGCATCCTTGGACATCATATAGCTCATCGCCCCTGGCTCCACCGGCGGAATCTCCTTCTTCGCATACGCCTCTTGAATGCCCGCGATGCGCTCTTTTACGGAGGTCGCTCCAGCGAGCGTCATGTCCGTCAGCTTACGAAAGAGCGGCAGGATCGACCGCACAGCCGCTGGATTGAGGCAAATCGCTCCTCTCTGCTTCGGACTCCAGACGTCATAAAAGTCAATGCTGGCCGTCCATGCCGGCCCCGTCATGCACACAAAACCGTTTGTACCATGGACCGCTGTTTCCCAGCCTTTGGGCGTCAGCACCAAAACAGACGCATCCTTTGAAATGCCCTCCGGAGCGGCGCTTCGCGCCAGCGCGATTGCGGCATCCCGGTCCATTAAATACTGCGAAAGCGGGAGCATCTTCGGATAGGGCCTCTCTGCCTCCTGTGCCCGCGTGCTCACAGTCAAGCTCAGCAAACTCACGAGCGCAAGCGCTCCCACTGCAACTCCGGCTGCAATCTTTTCGATCTTTGCAAATCGCATCATGCTCGTTTTCGTTCCTTGCTGCAAAGATGTGTCCGCAACTACTCAGTGCCCGACGCTTAGCTTGTTTGGGGTGGAGGATTGCCCTGTAGGTTTCCACCACCCCCCAGGCACTCCCCAGGAGCCCGGGCTTAAGATTTTGAAGGCCGGATCGCTTGGCTGCGGACTCTACTACTGCTGAGACGCATTGCAACCGAAGGTCCAAACTCAAGCCCTTTCATTTGTAGTGGCTTAGGGCGGCGTTGATCCGCCGAAATTATGGGTTTCTGGATAAGTCCCGGTAAGTCGGCTTAAGGGCTTACGAGCTTCGAAATCGGTTTTCGCAAGGCGCTGACAATTGACCCCACCCGTGCGAATACATATTCAAATCTCGCGACCGATCTTCTGGCACTGAACCGCCTTGACGAAGCGTCGGCGGTTCTGACCGATGCTAGCCAGCGTAAGTTGCTAACGGAAGGACTGCTTCAGCTGGGGTATTGGATTGCCTTCATCCGCGGGGACAGCGGCCAAATGCAAAGTTTGCTAGAGCTGTCTTCGGAAGTCCCGGGGGCAAAGCCGCTTCTATTAGCCGAGCAGTCAAACACCGAAGCTTACTACGGTCATTTTGGAAAGGCTCGTGAGTTGTCAAGCGAAGCTGCGAAGCTTATGGAGCGCGATGGCGACAAAGAGTCTGCGGCTGTCTGCCTCGCCCAGGCAGCTGTCCGCGAGGCCGAGGTCGGAAGCTATGTCCACGCCCGGGAGTTGCTGGCGCGAGCGCAGAAACTGTCTCGCGGACAGGATGTAACCACCCTCGCAGCGCTGGCGATGGCTCATATGGGGAATGACGAACAAGCCGACATGCTTAGCCATGAACTGGACAACGATTGGCCTTTGGGTACTTATGTGCAGAAATATTGGCTTCCCCTGATTCGAGCGGAAGCTCATCTTCAAGAAAGACTTCCGTCCAAGGCCGTTGACGACTTGGCGGTGGTGACTCCGCCCCTTGAGTTTGCGAGCCCTCCGGCGTTTTCGGTCGCAACTCTCTATCCCACGTTTGTTCGGGGCCAGGCCTATTTGGCGGCGGGGAACAGAGCAAAAGCACTCGCAGAATTCCAAAAATTGGCAGATCACAGGCGCTTCATGGTGAATTCTCCGCTGTGGCCCTTGAGTCAACTCGAACTCGCCCGCGCCTACGCTGGAATTGGAGAATTGGATAAAGCTCGCCAATCTTGTGAGGAGTTTTTTCAGTTATGGAAGGGCGCTGACCCAGATCTCCCCTTATTGAAGGAAGCCCAAAGTGGATGTCCGAAGGTGCGCAAGTGAACTGGACTTGTGAGATGTTGTGCAGTTGATCACGCTGCAGCTGACTCGAGAACCATGACTCCTAACCAGTTGTTTTCTCTCACAAACACCATCCAAACCCGAACGAAAAAAGTATTGAAGCGTGCCTGTCCTTTCACTGTCCAATAACGATTCCCTAATGCTTCTTACAAGGCTCTTCGAGGGCCACCCGCGTCTTGTAAGTTGTTGTAATTCCAATTAACCGTGGGCTCATAACCCAAAGGTCGGTGGTTCAAATCCACCCCCCGCAACCAACCTTTTACGCCCAAAAATCAGCAAAATAGAAATCGACGTACACAGAACGTACACGGTGGTAGGATGTTTCCCCGGCAACCCCACTGCCGACCAGAAGGGAAATTCCCACCCTAAGCCGCGCTTCGTAGCCAGATTTGTCACATAGGGTTGTGATGTGCTAGCTTTCTCGGAATCGTATGCGGCGTTTCGTTGCCAGTCTCGTGCTCACCGTGATGGCTTGGAGCTTCTTGGCTCCGATGCTCTTCGCGGCGACGGGAAACGATGTGCCGGCTTGCTGTCGTCGCGATGGGAAACACCACTGCCAGATGGCGGGAATGTCCGCCAAGGCGGCGATGTCTCCTGATGGACTTCCCAGTTTTCATGCCAAGCCTTCCGACTGCCCTTATCGTTCACAAAAGGCCGCACCCACGACCGCTAGGGCTCCACAAACTGAGACGATTTCCGCTCTGGAACTACCGTCGGTAACTTTCTTTTCCGTCGCGGAATCTCGGTGTTCGAAATCCCGGAACGCGAGCTGCAACTCGCAACGCGGCCCTCCTGCCAATTGCCTCTAGCCAAATCTAAGTAGAAAAGCGACCACGGCGTTTGTTTTCCTTGACGTTCGAGGAGCGGAACATCTCCGTAAAGCCGTTGCCTGCGTTCGGGATCGCTGAGCCTCTCTTACACTCTCACCAGTATTGGATCGGCGCACTGTCGGTGATCTGTTGCGGGCTGTCATGCCATCTCTGATCCGCGCGAGTTGCGTCCGAAAGACACACGTGCGCGACCGTTGCGACCACTCGTTGGAGTCAGCAAGTTAGTACTAGCTACGGTCGGACCTTAGGAGGTTTAAATGCATCGCCGTGATTTTGCAAAGCAGATGGGGGCCGTTCTACTCGCCGCAGGTCTCCCGGGAGAGTTGCAGGCGGCTCCACAGGCGTCCGGCCCATCAACCCCGCAGGGAAATATGCCGCACGCTATGCCTTCCGGTCCGCCTCTCCAGATCGCCATGCTTGTGTACCCCGCGATGACGGCTCTGGATCTAGTGGCCCCGCAAACCATTTTCTCCGAACTCATGAACTCGCAGGTGCATCTCGTTTGGAAGTCCCGGGAAACTGTGACCAGCGACACGGGAATTTCCATTGTTCCTACGATGAGCTTTGCGGATTGTCCAGCGGATCTTGACATTCTGTTCGTCGGCGGCGGTACCAGGGGAACCTGGGCGCTGATGAACGATCCGACAGTAATCGGATTTCTCCAGAGCAAGGGAGCGAAGGCAAAGCTCATTACCAGCGTCTGCACGGGATCGCTCGTGCTCGGCGCAGCCGGTCTCCTCAGCGGATACAAGGCCACCTCTCACTGGGTGGCGCGAGATTTGCTACCTCTATTCGGCGCTACGCCGGTCAACGCCCGTGTGGTCGAGGATCGCAACCGGATTACCGGCGGAGGGGTAACCGCGGGTATCGACTTCGCGCTGCGGATCGCCACACGACTACGCGGTGATGAGTATGCCCAGGCGCTTCAACTCGCCAACGAATACGATCCGCAGCCTCCGTTCAAGGCAGGCAATCCTAAGGACGCGAGCCCAAAGGTCAGAGATTTCGTGAGCGGCTACTACGCCCCGGCCATCGAGGAGGCGCGAGGTGAGGCCATGAAGGCGAGGCAACGACTCGGTCTCCAAGGTGGGATTTGAATATGTCTCAGCGGAACAGGCACCTCACGACACTTATCCTTATGGCGATAATATTCGCCGGCCCATGGTCTGCAGCACAGTCACAGAGCACGCAAGGCGCAAGCCTCAGCGGAAGCGTCGTGGACTCAACGGGAAGCGCCCTCGTGGGCGCTCAAGTTAGTTTGCGGGATACCGCTGGCCACGTCAGCGCCAGGACTGCGACGAATTCGGAAGGGCGCTTTACGATGGCGGGAATCGTGCCCGGGAAATACGTTCTCCAGGCAGAAAGCAAGAACTTCGAAATCACGCGAACCGCTGTTGTCATATCTGAAACCTCGGCGCAACCACTCATTCGTATCGTGATGCACGTAGCTTCGGTCCGCGAATCGGTGAACGTTTCTGCTACGGGAGGTTATGCCGCGACAGAGGCCCAGTCGGGCACAAAGGTGGAACTACCGCTCATGGAAACTCCGGTGGCGGTGCATGTCATTCCCGCGCAGGTGCTGGCCGACCAGCAAACGGTGAACCTGGTCGATGCACTGGTGAACGTCAGCGGCGTCGCGCCAACCAACGATGGCTATGGGACCACGGACAGCTTCTCAATTCGTGGATTCGATGCTCTCTCGGTGCTCTATGAGGACGGGATCAAGATCGACGAATACAGCATCGGCGGCCTGCAGCAGGATCTGGCAAACGTCGAACAGATTGAGGTGGTAAAAGGTTCTGCATCGGTTCTCTACGGCCAATCCGAACCCGGCGGACTCGTGAATATCATCACTAAGAAACCCCGGCCGGAGCGTTTGTTGAACGTCGACCAGCAGTTTGGTAACCACAACTTTTTCCGCACGACCGCTGACTTCAATGAAGCACTGATCGAAGACAAACTCTTCTTTCGGTTTGCGCTCGATGGCACCCACGCCGATTCCTTTCGCGACTTCATTTACACCCATGAGTTGAATCTCTATCCCTCGCTCACGTGGCGTCCGAACAGCTTCATTGATCTCATGCTGCAAGTGGCCTATCAAAAGGGCACCAACGTTCTCGACAATGGCATTCCCTTTATCAGCGACGGCACGAGTAATACGGCGGCCACTCACACCCGGCTTTCTTCGGTTCCTCTGAGCAGCAATTTCGCCGACCCCGGCCTGAATGATTCGCCGACTACGGAGTACCGCTTCAAACCTGTAATCACGATTCACCTCGCTAAGGACTGGCCTTTGCGGTTACAGTACAGGTTCTCGCGGGCCAACGGCCCCACTCCCGTCGATGAAATTTACGCCGGCGATGCGGATATAAATGGCGATCTGCCGCGCTTGGCTTTTACCGAGAGTTATTTCCACCACCGCACGGATCAGGCCGTCGCCGACCTGCCGGGAAAGTTCAGCTTCGGCGGCATCAAGAACACATTTCTCATTGGCTTTGACTTTTACAAAGAGTCCGGCGCCTACGACTACAACACGGTATTTCCGCAGTCCATCAACATCTACAAGCCTGTCTACAACCAGCCCTACCCCCCGCCCGATCCGACGCAGGAGGGCTACAACACGCAGGGTTGGAATCAATATGGCGCCTACATCCAGGATGTCGCCGAGCTGCCCGGCCGTGTTTTTGTTATGGGTGGAGTCCGTCTGAACTGGGCGGAACAGTTTGAGAATTATGCCGGCGTGTACGTCAACCAAACCGCCGTGCACGACCGCCCGGCAACGCCCCGCGCAGGCGTGCTATGGAGAACGAATGATCACCTTAGTCTTTATACGTCCTACACCTCCAACTATGGTGCGTCGGCTCTTGGCATATCCAATCCGGGTGGAGGATTCTTGCCACCGCAATCTGCCGAGCAAACGGAGTTTGGCACAAAGACAGAGTGGCTCAACCGCCGACTTACCGCCTCCGCGGATGTTTACCGCATCATCAAGCACAATGTCCCCGGTGTCGATCCGAAGGATGCGGCCATCACGGTGGCCATCGGCGCGGTACGCAGTCAAGGCGTCGAGTTCGACGTGTCCGGCCAGGTGAGTCGCGATGTACGCATCATCGGCGGCTACAGTTCTATTGACGCCCTCATTACCAATGACCCGGAAAACATCCAGGCAGGATTGCCGAGTGAAACAGGATTCAGGTTGCCGAGCGTGCCGCGCAATCTTGGCAGCCTCTGGGCAGTCTGGGAGCCGCAGATTCAATCCATGCGCGGCTTCAGGTTCGGTGGCGGCGTGCAGTCTCGCTCGGGTGAGGTGGCCTGGGAGTACGACTCGAATCCGCAGAACCCAACCTGTTCGCCACAGATTTCGCCCCCTTGTGCGTATTACCTGCCCGACCGCATTCCCTCATTCGTCATTGTCAATTGGATGAGCGGCTTTGACCGCGCCGTCGGACGAGCGCACGTCAGCGCGCAGGTCAATATCAACAATCTTTTCAACCGGCGCTACTTCGCCAACGTCAATCCAAACCAGGCATTACCGGGCGTCCCTTTCACCCTCATGCCGAGACTCGAGATCAAGTTTTAAGCTATGAAAAGTCCCAGTTGCCGATTCGGCAAGAGCACTTACGCTTTGAAATTCCGGTACCGCGAGGAGAGTGCGTGTCTTTGCCGGCCTCGCGCGCTCAATCTTCGGTTGCGCCAAATTCAGTCAGCATCTCTAGGAAATGACAAGGGACAGCACGATGCGAAAGACAGTGATTAGCGGTTTGTTGCTTCTGTTCATCCAGTTCTTGGTTAGTGCGGCAGCATTGTCTTTGGCTGCCGCACAGGAACCTGACGGCAAGATTTTGACCTCGAAGCCTTGGCCGCCGTTGCCCAACTATGAGGCGCTGGACGATTTCGGTCGCAGCTATTTCCCAAAGGCGGTCTACGAAGAGGCTCGTTCACAAAAGGAATTCGACCTTCTCGAAATCACCTACGCCAGCGACGGGATCCCTGTGCGCGGACTATTAATTAAGCCGAAAGCGCCGGGCTCGCGAAAATGGCCGGCAATCATATTCAACCGCGGAGGCAACGGCGATCTCGGGCGTATCACGGATAACGGCCAGCCTTGCGGCGGCATGGCGAATACATCGTGCCTGGACGTCGCCGATCTCTACCGGTTCGCCAAGGCCGGTTTTGTGGTCATCGCCTCCGACTACCGTTACCAGGGCGCCACCGTGAAGCGCGACGAGTGGGGCGGAGTGGAAGTCGACGATGTTCTGAATCTCGTGCCGGCCCTGAAGTCGCTCGACTACGTGGACCCGGACCGGTTGTACATGCTCGGATTGTCGCGAGGCGGTACCGAGACCTACCTTGCCATCAAGCGAGGAGTTCCCGTCAAGGCCGCCGCTGTAATTGGAGGAGTCACGGACGTGAAAGCCTGGGTGGACGCCAGGCCCGAGATGAACATTGTCAACGGAAATGAGTTTATCGACGGCTTTGCAAAAATCTGGCCAGACTACGAACATCGCGCGGAGGAACAGTATCGGGCGCGATCAGCGGTCTATTGGGCCGACCAGATCAACGTGCCTGTTCTCATCCTACATAGCCGGACCGACAGAATGGTCCCGGTAGCGCAAGCGCTGCGGATGGCAGAAGCACTTCAGGAAAAGGGTAAGGTGTACGCCCTGCATATTTACGAGCGGGATGGCCATCCGCTGCCGCGGAATCGCGACGACCGCGATCGCATGATCATCGATTGGTTCAACCGAGCGAGTCAAGGCGGCCAATAAGCAAGGATTCATCCTGCCGTGAACGAGCAACTCTTGTCCTCGCATGCGAAAAGGGGACGGGCGATAAGACGCGAGGCGCTTGATAACGGAGATACGACATGAAGCCACCAGAGGGGCCAAATATGCCGCAGAAATTCGGAATCCGAGACCTTGGCATCCTGATCCATCGCTGGACGGGACTGCTGATTGCCGCCTTTCTCATCATCGTCGGCCTCACCGGCTCGATTCTTGCCATTGAGGGCCCGATTGACCGCTGGCTCAATCCAGAGCTTCATGTGTCCCGCCCGTCAAACGCATCACCTGTGGACCTGGCCACGCTTGCCGAGCGCGCGGAGGCCTCGGACCCGCATCTTCGCGTCGCCTATTTCTGGGCCGAAGACGACCAGGTACAGGTAATGGTCGGCGGCAAAAAAGATCCCGCCAGCGGAAAGCCATACGACCTCGGCTACAGCCAACTCATTCTCGATCCCTGGAGCGGCGCGGTCCTCGGTAGAGCGGTGATGGAAGGACAGTGGATGGAACCGGGACCCTGGCGGCAGCGAGTCCTGCCCTTTGTCTACAGCCTGCACACAAGTTTGGCCACGGGCACGACGACCGGTTGGACATTCATGGGCATCATCGCACTGCTTTGGACCTTGGATTGTTTCGTTGCCTTCTACGTCACCCTGCCGCGCAGCGCGGGGCCCTTCTGGCGGCGTTGGCAACAGGCGTGGAAGATCAAATGGAACGCGAATTCCGCCCGGGTGCACTTCGACTTGCACCGCGCCGGCGGCCTCTGGTTGTGGCCGCTCCTGTTTGTTTTCGGATGGTCGAGTGTGATGTTCGGTCTCACGCAGGTGTATGAGCCGGTGATGAAACACCTCTTCGATTTCGTTTCAATGAGCGAGAGCCTGGCGCAGAACTCGCTGCCGAAACCGCTCGACACTCCGGCGCTCACCTGGCGTCAGGCGCAGCAGGCGGGCGAGCGTGCGATGGCCGAGCAGGCTGCCTTACATCACTTCACCGTCGAGCGTCCGTATGGCATGGCTTACGTCCCCGACTACGGTGCCTACACCTACGCCGTGCGATCGAGTCTCGACTTTCGCGGTCACGGGTGGGATACCACCGTGCTAGTGGATGGCAACAGTGGTGAGTTGCGCAGCGTGGACTTGGCGCGCGGCCAGCATCTCGGCAATTCCATTTCCGCTCTGCTTTGGGGCATCCATTTTGCCGATCTGCGTGACTGGCTGACCTACCGCATCTTTGTCTGTCTCTTCGGGGTTTTCCTCAGCACCATTTCCTACACCGGCGTTTACATCTGGTGGAAGAAGCGGACTGTAAGGCAATTCTCCACTTCGCGCAGTTTGTCGAAGGTCATTAGAGCCACAGGATTCGTTCTGCTACTGACGGCCCTTGTGGCCTGCAACCGGACCAAGAAGTATCCGCTGCAAGGTGAAATAGTTAGCAAGAGCGTGGCAACCAGCGAGATCACGGTGAACCATAGCGACATTCCGGGGTTCATGCCGGCCATGGCAATGCCGTACCACGTTAAAGACCCTGCGGTCATTCAGGAGCTCCAGCCCGGTGACAAGATTGCCGCCGAAGCGTTTGTCAGCAAGAGCGGTGACTATTGGCTGGATGATGTGCGCATCACCGATGAGTCAAAGCGAGCCCAAGTCAAGACACCAGTGACGCCTCACATGCTGATTCCTGGCGAAAGAGTCCCGAACATGGCTTTCGTGAACCAGGATGGCCGAACCATCCATCTTTCCGATTTCGCGGGGAAGGCATTGCTGGTGACGTTCATCTACACACGCTGCCCGATGCCGAATTTCTGCCCGCGGTTGAGCAGCCAATTTGCGAAAATTCACGATGAACTCAAGAAGAGCCCCGGCGACTACAGCAAAACACACCTGTTGACCATCAGCTTCGACCCGAAGTATGACACTCCACCCGTCTTGCGCAAATACGGACTGGCATACCTGGATGACGACGCGAGTGGTTTTTCTCAGTGGGATTTCGCTTCCACGAATCCCACAGATATGGCCCGCATCGCCCAAGCATTCGGCCTTCAGTATCAGGAAGAGGACAATCAGATTTCTCACACCATGAACATCGTGCTGATTGGGCCCGATGGCACGGTGGCGAAGCTTTGGTCCACCGACTGGACCTGGACGGAATTGATGGAAAGCATGCAGCAAACCCTCCATTCCAGCGAGCAGAGCAGCGAGATCCATGGCCGGGCGCTCTACGGTTACCTTTGCGCGTCCTGTCACGAGGTTCCAAACCAGGAGCTACGCAAACAGCCGCCGAACCTGCATGGCATATTCCTTGCAAAGAGCTTGCCGAGCGGGGCATCTGCGACTGATGAACAGGTGCACCACACAATCATTTCGGGACTGCGGACAATGCCTGCTTTTAACCAGTTTGTGTCCGACGCGGACGCAGACGACATTGTCCAGTATTTGCACCGGTTGCATTGAACGATATTGAAGGAGGTTAGGACGATGGTCCGAGGGGGAGTATTAATGACGATGCTACTTCCGGTGTTTTCATTGTTGGCGTGCTCGCCGGGCGAAAAGCTCACCAATACCGAAATTCAGGGGCAGTGGCTTTACGACGACCACTGCGCGGAGTGTCACGAAAATCCTCATCCCGAATTACGCAAGCAGCCTCCGAATCTGCATGGATTATTTCTGGCAAAGACATTACCGAGTGGCGCTCCAGCAACCGATGAACAAGTGGGCAGAACGATCATCGAAGGCCGCGGCACGATGCCGGCCTTCGACAAGCGTTTACGTGAAGCCGATGCCAGGGAACTTGTGGCATACCTGCACAAGCTGAAATGAGGCAATTCATGGGTGGTATTTGTTACATGACACTGGCTGTACTAATGCTTTCTGGGAGCGTTTTTGCGACGGTGGAAGATCGGGCTCTCACGCGCTCTGAATCGGAGCGCTACAGCAAATTGACGCGCGAACTGATCGCACCCTGTTGCTGGCGCGAAGCGATTGCCATCCATCGCTCGGATGAAGCTCTGCAGATGCTGGACGAGGTTGAACAACTTGTGCTCGCCGGTCGTTCGGAACAGGAGATCAAGGCCATTTATGTGGCCCGTTATGGAGTTCGAATCCTGGCCGATCCTCCAGGAAGAGCAGGCCAGTGGCTCTACGTGGTTCCATTTGCGCTGCTTTGCAGTTTGTTCTTCCTCGCAACTTTGCGTCTGCGTTCAATGGTTGCGCGGGTCGTTCCCCCGCTTCCTCGTGCGCCCGCAGAGTTGATGGCGCAGGTGCGAATGGAGACTGAGAGCGAATGGAACTAATGACCCAGTTGCCCGTCGCGCTCACGGATCTCCAAATCGGGGAGGGAGGCGCGATCGCCCATATCGCCTTGCCTCCAACCCATCAGCAATTCCTGACTCGCATCGGCATTGTTCCCGGAGCAGAAATCGAATTGTCCCATCACGCGCCTATGGGCGACCCCAGTGTGTATTCAGTGGACGGAACCGAAGTTGCATTGCGGGCGGAGACGGCAAGCTACATCTTCGTTCAGCGGGGACACTTTCCACGGTTGGGTGACTTGCTATGACGATTGCGCCCACCTCACCTTTGATCGCTAGTCCCGGAAAATCCCCGGAGACCCCGCAGCGTGAAATTCGGACGGTGGCCCTGATTGGCCCACCCAACTCGGGCAAGTCGACGCTCTTCAATCGTCTGACGCGCCTTCGCCAAAAGGTCGGCAACTACCCAGGCATTACCGTCGAACAGCGTGTTGGCCTGCTCGCTGGCGGCGGACGAGAGGTCAAACTGATTGATCTCCCTGGCGTGTACAGCCTGACGCCTTATTCCGAAGATGAACGGGTCGCCGTGGACGTACTGACTGGCAAAATAGGCGGACTGCCTCGCCCGGATGCGATCTTGCTGGTGCTCGATGTAACCAATCTCTCACGCCAACTCGTGCTGGCAGCGCCCGTAATCGCATTGGGTTTGCCCACACTCGTTCTTTTGAATCTGGCGGACGTCTTCACAAAAGGCGGCGGGTCGCTCGATGTTCTCAAACTCGCCGCGGAATTGGGCGCTCCCGTTGCCATGGTAAGTGCGACACAGGGCAGCGGGTTAGACGCTGTGGAACGCTTCCTGCAAGAAGCTCACGATCGGCGGCCAGACGCGTTGCTCCCCATTCTGCAAGATCTTCCGCAGTGCCGGAAATGGGCGAACCAGCTTAGCCGTCGAGTCGACTATCAGCGTCCACTTCCCAGCGTGTGGACCCGCCGGCTAGACGACATAGTTCTGCACAAGCTGTCGGGGCCGCTGATTTTTGCGATCGTCGTAGGTGCTGTTTTCCAAACTGTCTTTGGACTCGGCCAGCCCCTGAGCGCGGCTTTTCAGGATCTGCTCACAAAGCTCGGGCAGCAAGCGGCGCCCTTTATTTCGAATGGCCTCTTGAGCCTCAGCGATCACCCAAAACCGGCCACTGATTATCACCTGAAAACCGGCCAACGAGAATAACGTCCGAGACATTGAATCCCGCGGAGGCTTGTAGGCTCCGTGGGCATGGCCAATGTCTTGAACGAAGAGAAGAAACAACAAGTCTTAGCGCTGGGACGGCTGGGCTGGTCGCTACGGCGCATCCAGCAAGCGACCCATGTCCGTCGGGAAACCGCAGGCGCGTACCTAAAAGCAGCGGGGATTGCGGTGCGTCCGCCTAGTGGCTGGGGGCGGTGCAAAGCAAAACCGGCCAACGAAGTGATCACCGACTTTGGCGCGGCAAAACCGGCCATTTCGGCGATTGCCGATCCCCTCGACCCCAACGTCGACCCCAACGTCGACCCCAACCCCGAAAACCTTCCTACGAAGGGAAAAGCAACAGCCACTGCAAAACCGGCCAACGAGAACGAGGTGATCACCGACTCTGCCGTGGTCACCGGCCCCAGTGCCTGCGAACCGTACCGCGAGGCCATCGACTTGGGGCTCAGCCGCGGCCGCAATGCGCGGGCGATCTGGCAGGACTTGGTTTCCGAGTACGGCTTCGCCAGCAGCTATCAAAGTGTGCAGCGCTTCGTGCGCAAGCGGCGCGGAACGCAAACCCCCGAAGCCCGCGTGGTCATCGTTACGGCGCCGGGCCAGGAGGCGCAAGTCGATTACGGCACCGGTCCGATGGTGCGCGATCCCGAGAGCCGCAAGTATCGGCGCACCCGGCTGTTCGTGATGACGCTGGGCTGCAGCCGCAAGTCGGTTCGTCTGCTGACCTTCCGCTCCAGTTCGCGCATCTGGGCCGAGTTGCACGAACGAGCCTTTCGCCGGCTGGGCGGCGCTACTCGCATCGTCGTACTCGACAATCTTCGCGAGGGCGTGCTCGTTCCCGACATTTACGATCCCGCTCTCAATCCTCTTTATCGCGACGTGCTGGCGCACTACGGCGCAGTGGCCATGCCCTGCCGGATTCAAGATCCCGACCGCAAAGGCAAGGTCGAATCCGGCGTCGGTCATGCGCAGAAGACGCCGCTGAAAGGTTTGCACTTCGAGACTCTGGAAGAAGCCCAAGCCTACCTTGATCGCTGGGAACAACGCTGGGCCGACACGCGCATCCATGGCACCACCAAGCGGCAGGTTGCCGCCATGTTTGCCGAAGAGAAACCCACGTTGTTGCCGCTGCCGCTCGAACCGTTCCGCTATTACCAGTACGGCGAACGCATCGTGCATCTGGATGGTTGCGTCGAAGTCGAAGCCGCGTACTACGGCGCGCCGCCGGGCTGGATCGGTCGCGTGCTGCGCGTGCAATGGGATGAACTGTATGTTCGTCTGCTCGATCCCAAAACCGGGCAACTGTTGCGCGAACATGTGCGCCAGAAACGCGGCTGGTATCGCATTAAAGAAGAGGACCGCCCGAAGCGAACACCGCTGCGCACCTCGCAACTGCTGTGGCGAGCCGGTCGCGCTGGATCGCACATCGGCGCGCTCTGCGACGCCATCCATCGCCAGCAAGGCGAGGTCGGAGTGCGTCGCATTCTGGGCGTTCTCTCCCTGGCCAAGAAGTACGGCACCGCAGCAGTCGATGAAGCCTGCGCCGCTGCGCTCGACATGGGAGTGCAGGAATACCGCTTCGTCCGTCGCTATCTGGAGCGCTGCCCGCAAGCGCCACTCAGCTTGCAGCAAGTCGATCCGCTGATCCGCGAGCTGGTGCAGTACCGCGATTTTATTAACTACAGAACCAAGGAGATAGAGGAATGAACCTCATCGAACTCGATCGTGCGCTCAAACAACTACGCCTGGGTGGAATGGCCGCCGTGCTGGAGACCCGTCTGCGTCAGGCCCAAGCCGAACCGCTCGCCCCCATCGACCTGCTCTCCTGCCTGGTCTCCGACGAACTCGCCTTGCGGAGCGAGCGCCTGTTGGAACGACGGAAAAAACAAGCGCAGTTCCGCGACTCGCAGAAGACCCTCGACAACTTCGACTTCGCTTTCAACAAGAAGATGAATCGCAGCCTGGTCTTCGATCTGTCCACTGGCGCGTTCATAGCGCGCCACGAAGACGCCCTGTTTCTCGGCCCACCCGGCACCGGCAAGAGTCACCTGGCGCAAGCCATCGGCCAAGCCGCCATCCAACAGGGTTACCGCGTGCTCTATCGCGAGACTCACGCCTTGCTCGATGATCTCGCCGAAGCCACGCTCGACGGCACGCGTAAAGAGCACATGGAGTTCTTGGTCACCGTGCCCCTGCTCATCCTCGACGATCTCGGAATGCGCAAGCTGCCCCTCACCGCTGCCGAAGAACTGCTGGAGATCATCATGCGCCGCTACGAGCGGGCCAGCACCATGCTGACCTCGAACCGCCCCGTGGAAGACTGGGGCAAACTGCTGGGCGACGCGGCCGCCGTCAGCGCCATGCTCGACCGTTTGCTACACCACGGCCACGTGCTCAAGTGCGGCCCGCGAAGCTGGCGCACCAAAACCGACTTGCCACCACAGGAGGCGGCAGGGTAGAACATTCTTAGTCTTGGACGGCCAATCCCGTTGGCCGGTTTTCAAGTGATAACTGTTGGCCGCTTTTGAAGTGATCACTGAGGCTTGAGATCGCTTCTGCTGGATGGCCTGTGGAAAGGCGTCAGTTCCGTGCTCGTATTTCTGCCCGAGATCCTTCTGCTCTTCCTTTTTATCGGGATACTGGAGGACTCGGGCTATCTGGCCCGTGCGGCGCTCATTGCCGACCGCACTATGCGAAGCGTGGGACTGAACGGGAAAGCATTCATTCCTCTATTGTCTGCGTATGCTTGCGCCGTTCCCGCGATCATGGCAACGCGCACCATCGAAAATAAGCGCGACCGGATTGCAACGATTCTTATTGCGCCCTTCATGACCTGTTCAGCCCGGTTGCCCATTTATACTTTGCTCATTGCAGCATTTATTCCGGATCGCCCGGTCGTCGGCGTACTGCTCGGAACAAGGGCTTGTGCCATGCTTTCACTCTACGTGCTCGGTTTTCTTGCGGCTATCGCCACTGCGAGACTCCTCAAGTCTTCGGTACTCAAATCTATTGCTGTTCCATTTATGCTGGAACTTCCTGAATATCGGCGCCCGACGTTGCAGTCTGTCGGCCTGCGCCTGCTCGATCGCTCCCGGGTCTTCCTGAGGCAGGCGGGAACCGTCATCCTGGCAGTTTCATTACTTGTTTGGGTGCTGACGCATCTACCGTTGAACAATGGCCGTTCCCCGGAACTGGAATACAGCGCGATCGCATATCTGGGACACGGAATTGAACCGCTCATCCGGCCTCTCGGCTTCAATTGGAAGATTGGCGTTGGCCTGCTGACATCGGTGATCGCGCGCGAAGTCATCGTCGGCACCCTGGGTACGATTTATGGAACTGACCCGGCAACGCAATCGATGACGCTGCAGAATGCGCTACGGCAAGATCTCACTCCCGCCGGGGCGATGGCGCTACTGGTTTTCTTTGCTTTTGCCATGCAATGCGCATCGACTTTGGCAGTTGTGCGCCGCGAGACTAACAGCTGGAGGTGGCCCATCGTCCAGTTTGTCTATATGACCATCGTCGCCTACGCTTCTGCGTTCGCGGTTAACCAGGTTCTTTCGAGGCTGCTCAATTGACCCGCGGTTGTGCTCCAGCAGTAAGTTATCTGGGCATTCTCCCTCGAACTCAAACATAGGGAACCGATATTCTTAAGCGAGATTGAGTCCATATCCGAACGTCCGAGCGAACTTTTCTTGTCCATCGTAAAACGATCTGGACGATTTTACGATGTACGCGATAATGGTCCGGATGAAGGACCGCCGACGTCTCTATCTGCGGGGCAGTTGAAATCAGTCTGACTGAAGGTGCCGTCGCGGCTTCCTTAGGAGAGCCACGATGGGAATTGCGTGGAGAGTTTCCCGAAAATACGCAAAAAGCTCGCATCGCTCTTGCCGCGGCGCCCTGTGCCCGATCACTACGACTCCAACTGACGCATCGAAGAGGTCAAGATTTCGCCGCCCGCGAGCCGAGAACCGATACGACTGGATGCCCTAATAGTTGAAGAATATCCTCACGAGCTGACAGCAGGCTGGGACGATATTCAACTTGCGCAATGGTCGTCATGGCTTTCCGGGCTCGCGGCCCCTTGAGCTTGAATGTTCTTGCGTCGAGACCCGACGCGAGGAGTCCTTCAAGTGGGAACACCCAGCTTTGGCAGAAGCCACTGCGTCAGACCCACGTAAGCAACAAGAAACGCGACTATCCACACCCAATCAGCCATTTTCCCTCTCGGCTATTCGCTCACTCTTAGTTTACGCAAGAACTTCATCATCGGGCACCAGTTGGTGAATGCCGACTGAAACAGGTTCAGGCCCACAAAGGCGGTGAAAAGATACCAATAAGGACTCGCCCAGTGTCCAAGTGCCAGCGAAATCAGGATGAAAGCCCCGGCGATCAGTCTCAAGTAGCGTTCAATTGTCATAGCGCCGCCTTCCTTTTTGAAATCCTTACTCTGAGGCTGTCGCCAAGGGCTCGACCGGCGATGGCTTCGAGTTGTGACCGCGCTGGCTCAGGTAATACAGCACTGGGACAGCCATGCGCGACAGCACAGTCGAGGCCACTTCGCCCGCCATGAGCGACAGCGCCAGGCCCTGGAAGATCGGATCGAATAAGATCACGCTGGCACCGACAACCACAGCCGCCGCGGTCAACAGCATGGGGCGGAATCGCACCGCGCCCGCATCGACGACTGCATCCTCTAACTTCATTCCTTGCGAACGCCGAAGTTCAATGAAATCGACGAGGATAATGGAATTCCGAACGATGATGCCGGCTCCCGCGATGAATCCAATCATCGACGTGGCTGTGAAGAATGCGCCCATCAACGCGTGCGCAGGAAGAATGCCGACCAACGTGAGCGGAATCGGCGCCATGATGACCAGAGGCGTTAGGAAAGATCGGAACCAGCCCACGACCAGCACGTAGATCAGCACCAGCACAGCGGCGAACGCCAGACCCAAGTCGCGGAACACTTCCACCGTGATGTGCCACTCACCATCCCACTTCATGGACAAACGGTCGGTGCGTTCGGGCATGGTCGTGCCCTTGTACTGCTTGACCGCATAACCATTGGGCAACTTGATCTGGTCGATGGCTTCGCTCATCTTCATGATGGCGCAGACGGGGCTCTCTTCGCCGCCCGCCACGTCCCCGGTCACGTAAACCACGGGTTGAAGGTTCTTGCGATAGACACTGGGGGCAATCGTGGTTTGCTGGAGGTTCGTGACTTCTTGCAACGCAATCTGTCCCCCGGAGGGAGTGGGCAGCTTCAGGCTTTGTAGATCCTCGATTCCCGAGCGGTCGGACCGGGCCAACCGAACCTCGATGGGCACGTCCTCGCGCGAGTTCGGATCGTGCAAAAGCCCAGCGTTCGTACCAGTCAGTCCCACCTGCAGGGTGCGCGTAACGTCGGCGGGCGAAATTCCGTGCAGTGCGGCCTTATCGAGGTCCACTTTCAGGTCGTACTTGGTTTGCGGATCCTCAACGTACCAATCCACGTCTACTACTCCAGCGGTCTTCTGAAAGATTTCCTTGATCCGCGCCGCCAATTCGATTTGGCTTTTGTAGTCTGGCCCGTAGACTTCCGCAACTAAAGTCTGGAGCACGGGCGGCCCAGGTGGAACTTCCGCAACTTTGATGCGTGCTCGGAAGGGAAGAGCGATCTTGTCCAGCTCCGGACGCAAACGCCGCGCAATTTCATGGCTCTGAGTTTTTCGGTCGTGGCGTGAGAGCAGATTCACCTGGATGTCAGCCTGGTTCGGTTGGTGCCGCAAGAAGTAATGCCGCACCAGTCCGTTGAAGTTATAGGGGCCGGACGTACCCGCGTAAATCTGATAATTCGTGATTTCCGGCTGCTGCCCAAGATAAGCGCCGAGTGCCTGCGCAACGCGGGTTGTCTGCTCCAGCGGAGTCCCGTCCGGCATGTCAACCATGACCTGGAACTCGCTCTTGTTGTCGAAAGGGAGCATCTTCACGCGCACCCACTTCAAGGGCACGAACGCAACCGCCGCCAGCAACAGCACCACCACTCCGCCTAGAAATATCCAGCGGCGACGGGGATCGAGTATCAGCGGGTTCATCACGCGGCGATACAGACGGGTCGTCCAGCCTTCGACCTCATGCTTATCGTGGCCGCCCTCACTTGCATAGTGACGCAGCAGTCTCAGAGCTGCCCAGGGCGAGACGACGAACGCCACCATCAGGGAAAACAGCATGGCTGCCGAAGCTCCCACCGGAATCGGGCGCATGTAGGGCCCCATCAAGCCACGGACAAAGGCCATGGGCAGGATCGCGCCGATGACGGCGAATGTGGCAAGAATCGTGGGATTGCCCACCTCATCCACTGCCTCAACCGCCACTTCTGCCAGAGGACGCCCGCGGCTTCCCGGTAATCGGAAATGACGCACGATGTTCTCCACCACCACGATGGCGTCGTCCACCAGAATGCCGATGGAGAAAATCAGCGCAAACAGAGTGACCCGGTTGAGGGTGTAACCATAGAGATAAAAAACGGCCAAAGTGAGAGCCAGCGTGACAGGTACAGCCAGCAGCACGACGCCAGATTCACGCCAACCCAACGCTAAGGCAATCAACAAGGTGACCGACAGCGTCGCGATCAGCAGGTGCTTCAGTAGTTCATTCGACTTGTCTTTCGCGGTCTCGCCGTAGTTACGCGTGACCGTGATGTTCAAGTCATTGGGTAGAACATACCCGCGCAGCGAGTTGACCTTCTCCAGAACACTTTCGGAGATGATCGTGGCGTTCGTGCCTTTGCGTTTGGCTAGCGTGATCGTAACTGCTGGATATTCCGCGCCGGCCGTCTGGTCCGTACCACCACGGGCATTCGCGAACATGACATAGCTGTCCGGTTCAGCAGGGCCGTCTTCCAACTTCTCCACGACATCGCGCAAGTAGACCGGCCGGCCAGCGTGGACTCCGACTACAACTTGCTGTAAATCTTCGGGACGCGTGAAGAATTTGCCAGTCTCAACCTTGAACTCCCGGTTCTCACGAGAGAAGCTCCCCACATCGGCGCGCGCATTTGCGCTCTGGAGTTGCCCTGCGACAGCCGCGGGCGTAAGGCCATAAGCGGCGAGCCGCTGTGTATCCAAGACCACCCGAATCTGACGCGGTTGCCCCCCGATCATCGTGGTTTCAGAAACATCGTCAAGCTGTTTGAGGGAGTTTTCCAGTTCGCCTGCGATGCGTCTCAAGTGATAAGAGTCATAGTTCTTGCCCCATAACGTGAGCGCCATGATGGGAACGTCGTTGATCGAGCGGACTTTGATGATCGGGTTCGAAACACCCGGCGGGATTCGGTCGAAGTTAGAGTAGAGCTTGTTGTATGTCTGTACGATCGCGTCTTCTTCCTTCGAGCCAACATAGAAGCGCACGATCAGCATGCTCATCCCCGGCTGGCTGATCGAGTAGACATACTCGACACCCGGAACCTCACGCAGCAGCTTCTCCGTGGGAAGACTGACGCGTTGCGAAATTTCTTCCGGCGATGCGCCCGGCATCTGCACGAACACGTCAAGCATGGGGACAACGATCTGAGGTTCTTCTTCTCGTGGAGTTTCAAGGATGCTGAAAGCACCCAAAAGCAATGCCGCGACGATCACCAGCGGAGTCAGCTTCGAGTCGATGAAGGTGTGGGCGATGCGTCCCGCCACACCTGGACCGTGGGCAAGCGGGCTTGATGATTTGAAGTCTTCGTCTGTCATCACTGGGCCTCGATGCGCTTGCCATTCAGGTCGAGTTCGCCCGGTTTCGTCACGAGACGCTCGCCTTCTTGAAGACCCGCGAGCACTTCGACCTGGGTTCCGGATTTCTTCCCCAACGTGACATAGCGCAAGCTCGCGGCTTTGTTCTGGTCCAGCACGTAGACACCCTGTAATTGGCCGCGCTCCACCACCGCGCTTTGTGGAATCAACAATGTCGACCGCTCACCGCGGGAAAACTGCGCTCGCCCGAACAGCCCCGAACGGAGCCGCACATCCGCAGGCAGTTCGATCTTCACCAGGAAACTGCGGCTGCCCGGGTCGGCGGCAGGCACGATCTGCACGACTTTTCCTTTCAGCTCTGCGTTATCCAATGCGTCCACTACAACCGGCGCCTGCTCTCCCATCCGGACGTACCGCAGGTCGTTTTCATTAACCGCAGCTTCCAATCGATAGCGTCCCAAGCCCTCGACTGTGAAGATCGGGAGGCCAGGGCTGGCCAGCGTGCCGGGGTCGGCTTTCTTCTCAGTGATGACTCCATCGAAGGGCGCAAGAATGCGCGTGTACGAGAGCGATGTACGCGCCTGGGCCAACGCCGCCTTGGCCTGCGCCTGCCCGGCACGTGTCATGTCGCGATGCGCCATCGCCGCCTGGCAGCGAGCCTTCACTTCGTCGTATTCCTGTGGGCTCACCGACTTCTTGTCATAGAGATTCTGGTACCGGTTGAGTGTCGATTGGGCGAGAGCGAGGTCGGAATCCGACGCGGCCACTTCCTGTTCGGCAGCGCTCACGGCCGATGTGGCGCGCTCGACGGCAGCCCGAGGTTGTGCATCGTCTATCACCGCCAGTACCTGCCCACGCTTTACGCGATCTCCCTCATGGACCCGCAGTTCCACGATGTTCCCCATCATTTGGCTTGCCAGCTGTGTGGTTTCCACCGCGCGCACCGTTCCAACCGCTTCCAGCAAATCGGGTGCATCGGCCCGCTGCACCGTGAGCACGGCGACATTGCGTATGGTTTCTGGCGCCGTGGGCGTCGCCTGCCTGTCATTCGAATTGGAACTGGAGCAACCGCTGAGTCCACCGGACAGAACGATAGGCAGCAGAAGCATAGCCAGAGGAATGACTCGTGAAAAAATGAGCTTGTTGCGGATCATGGCGTCACCACAGGGGATTGAGGATTCAAAGTCCCGCTCGCCAACTCCAGGTTGGCGTAGCTGGTATGAAAGCGGTAGACAGCCTCCCAGTAATCGGTCTGGCTGCGCAGCGTCGCTTCTTCGGCGCCCAGCAGGTCGGTAATGGTGGTCAGCCCGCCGTCGTATCGGTTCTGGTTGATGCGCAGACTGTCCTGTGCCTGGGCGATGGCAGCCCGCGTAACCTCTATTTCCTGGCGAGCGGAGTCCAGGTCGTAATAAGCCCGGCGGACCTCAAGGCGGACTCCGTCGTTGGCCGCCTGCTTCATGGCCGTCACTCTCTCCTGTAGGGCACGTTCACGGGAGAGCTCTGCTCGTTTTGCGCCACCCTGAAAGATGTCAAGCTGCACTTCGACTCCGCCCAGCCAGTTGTTGCCGCCGCCACCCGCCACAAAGGTCGGATTATCCATTTCCCATCCGGCGAAAGCGCTCACTCGCGGGCCGAACAATGACTTCGCCATAGCAACGCTCTGCTGCTGGGCGGCTTCCTCGGATTGAATGCGCTTCAAGTCCGGTCGATTCGCAAGCGCTTTCTCTTCGATTTCCTGGAGAACAGGGACCGGAAGCGTGTGTTCCGCCAAGGCTTCCGCCGGCTGAAACACGGAGTCCACCGGCACGCCCATCGCGGTGCTCAACTGGGCGCGTGCGAGATCCAGATTGTTTCTGGCCCGAATGAGTTCTTGCTTTCGTGCTGCCGTGCGCACCTTCGCGGTGAGCAGGTCGGACTCCACCACCAACCCGCTGTCGAACCGCGCCTGGCTGCGATCCATGATTGCTTGCGACGTTTTCACCGCTTGCCCGGCGACTTCCAGTTGCTTCGTCGCCAGTAACACTGCGTAGTAGGAGTCGACCACCCGGAAGACAATCTCCTGCTCGGTGCGCGCCAGTTGATGCTCGGCCGCGTCGTTCATCTGCTTTGCGCGATTTACACCGTGCCAGCTGGCGAAGGAGTCGAACAAATTCCAGGTTCCGCCAAACCGTGTACTGAAGTTTCCGATCGGTGTGGGCGTGTTCAGCCGATTCAGTGCGAGGTCGGCGTTCGTAAAGCGCTGCTGTCGCAATTCGCTGCCAAACACGTAAACCGGATCGTTCCCGCGGGTCGCTGTCTCGGAGAACATAAGCCGCGGCATAAGCACGGATCGAGCTGCGCGAACGTCTGCGGATGAAACTCTTGTGTCCGCGAGTGCCGCCTTGCGCAGCGGGTTCTTCTCCAGCGCAATGGTTACAGCCTGCTGCAGGGTAAGCGGCGAGGGCCCAGCCGCTGGTTGGGCCAGGGCCGCCTGCAAGAAACATGCCGCAAGAATGATCGCCGTGATGAACTTCAAGCGAGTTCTCAACTCTGAACCCCGGCAGACTCGACCGGTTTCATCCACTCGGTCTTTTCCTCAACGACCTCGTATGTGGTGTGAAAGCTCGCCGTCTTTTGCACCATCGCCCCCACGGAGCAGTACTTCTCTTCCGAGAGGCGAATCGCTTCCTCCAGCGCGGCCATGTCGATTCCAATCCCAGTGACCACGTGGTGAATCCGCACGGCTGTGAACACCTGCGGCGGACGGTCCGCCTGATCGGCTTCAACCCTGACCTCATAGCCGGTGACTTTCTGGTGATACTTCTGGCGCAGAACCGTGATGACATCGAAAGCCGTGCAGCCGGCGAGCCCTGCGGCAACCAGCTCAATCGGCTTGGGGCCGGTGCCCCCGGCTGCATCGTCCAGCAGCAGGTGATGGCCGCTGCCGGTCTGGGCCACAAATTGGCGTTGCTGCTTAAGTGGTTGAGTTAGCTCAACTTTGGCTGTGATCATGATCGCCTCCTGATTGGTTCTGCTGATGGAGCACACGAATAAATGCAGCCGGACGGGATTTGTTACATGAAATTTCGTGAGCTCCAAACGCGGGAGCCAGACTGCTAGAATCCGGGGAAATGATCCCGATAGACATTGAGAGGGCTCTGCTGATCGCATTCCCGGTGCTTCAGGGACGGACCATGCCGTGCTGAACTGGAAAAACTCTTTACTTTGGCAAGATGGATCGGCGCTTGCCGATCAAAGTGATGGAACAATATCTTAATGTGCAACCGGAGACTTAACGCCGTTCCTAGCTGTTTGTCCTGACAGGGCGCGCTCATACTGCTGCAGCAGGTCTTTCCGCAGTCTGTTCGCTGTAGCGCGATCCGGCGCTTGACTCGGCAGCCGCCGGCAATCATTGATCGTGGCTTCCAAACTCGCAAGAAATGCCTTGCAGGGACCACAGCCGTCGAGGTGCTTCTCCAGTTCTTCGCACAAGGAGTCGTCGAGCTGCTCGTCCAAATAGTTCGAGAGTTCCGCGAACATCGCCTTGCAACGAGGAGGCCGGGGTTTCTCCGTGGCCCCAGCCCGCGAAGCGACAGACTCGATCTTCCGGCCGAGGCGTGGCTTCCGTGTCTTCATCAATTCCTTGCGAACAAACAGCCTCGCCCGGTGCAGACGCACGCGGATCGTTCCTGAGCGCAGGCCCGTGATCTCCGCAACCTCTTCGTCCGTGAGCCCTTCCATGTCTCGCAGAACCAGGACTATGCGATACTGCGCCGGCAGTTTCTGAATTGCCTCGCGCAATCGCTCCGCCTCTTCGCTTCGGATCGCGAACATTTCCGGATTGACGCTGCCCCCGGAACTCAGTTTCTCCAGTTCCATGCGATCTGGCATGAGTTCTTCAAGAGACAGCTCCTGTTTTGGAGCGAACTTGCTTCTGCGGCGGCTCATCAGGCACCGATTTTTTGCGACCTTATAAAGCCACACAACGAGCGCCTTCGGACTTTCGAACTTGGGCAGATAGGGAACCGACTTCACGAGCACCTCTTGCATGGTGTCTTCCGCGTCCTCACGCTGGCCGCAGACACGCATGCTAAAGGAGAACACCGTATTTTGGAGCAGAGCCAGGGCCTGCTCCAAGGCAGCTTCATCTCCCTGTCGCAACAGTTGGACTGCTAATTCGATGTCAGAACGCATCGCGTTGAATGTAGCACCTGTCGCCTGCCTTCGGTAGCGGTGGCAAGAACGCTGAGACGCAAGCGCCGCATTAAGAAACAGCAATTGGATTTGAATGGCGACCTTCTAAGTGACAGATCGTGTGAACGGTGGTTAGATCCAAAAATGGTCAGCCTGCTCGCTACCCCTCGCAACTCCCCAAGGCCATTCTTTGCTACATTATTGACAGGGCTGTTTGGTAAATGAGGGGACAGATGTCAAAGCGACATCAAATTGGGGCCACATACGCACTCAAGTGCGCTCTCCTCTTTTTGGCGTGGGCCGTATTCACTTGGGGACTGCAGGCAAAACTCTCTCTTTACAAACCCCAGCAATCTCCTTCTGCCGTCACAGTTGCCAAACTCTTGACGGAGAAGCGTTCCGCCCAAACCATGGCCTTGCTTGAAAAGGCCCTCAAACCGGGTACGGATTGGGAGACGTTGAGCCTGATTCCGCTATTGGTTTTGGTCCAGGCGATCTTGTTTCTTTCATTCGAGCTTTACCCAGTGGAAATAAATTTCTGCAGGTCTCGCGGATGGAATTTTCGCGATCCGCACCTCACGCAACGTCCTCCTCCAGCCTTCTGATAGTCCCTCCACGGCGATAGATTTACGGCAAACCCGGCCTATTCTCAAACATCGAATAGGACGTGGTGATCGCCAGTCCCTTTAGGCATTGTGCTGTCGTCGATCCCAATCCCGAACTTGCGGGATTGAAAGTAAGGTGGCTCCATGCATCGTAAGCGAATCCTTTGGATCGCGGTGGTTCTCTGCCTTTTATTGGCAGCTCTCTTCCTGATCGTTCGAAATCACTATGGCAAAGCCCCTTCCGAGCAGCCAAGTGCGGCCGCAATCGTCGCGGTCACGCGTGGCAATCTGGCAAGTTTCCTCACCGTTGCCGGTCAATTTCAGCCCTATCAGCAGGTGGATCTTCACGCCAAAGTCTCGGGATATATTCGCTGGATCAAAGTCGATATAGGCGACCGCGTTCGTCAAGGCGAAGTCCTGGCTCTGCTGGAAGTCCCTGAGCTACAGAATCAAGTGGAGGGCGCCCAGGCCGAGGTCCGACACAGCCAATCAGATATCACTCGCGCACGAAGCGAGGTCGTCAGCGCCGAGTCCACGTACTCCGCAGTGCACGCTGAGTACACCCGTCTGGAACAAGCTACCAAAGAAAGACCGGGGCTGATCGCGGAGCAGGAGTTGGATGACGCACGAGCCAAAGACCAGCAAGCGGCGGCACAGGTCGGGGTCGCCAAGGCCTCGCTCGACGCAATGCAGCAACAACTCGGCGTTTCTCGCGCGACCCGCAGCCGGCTCGAAACGATGTCCAGATACGAGCAGATCATCGCTCCCTTTGCAGGTGTTGTGACGAAACGCTATGCCGATACTGGCTCGCTGATTCAAGCCGGACAAGACAACAACACGCAGACACTTCCCGTGGTACAAGTGGCCGAGAGCGACCTGCTCCGGCTTCGCATGCCCGTGCCGGAGAGCGACGTACCCTACATTCAGGCCGGCGGCGATGTGCAGGTGAAGGTCAACGCGACCGGGCGCACATTTACAGGCAAGATCATCCGTTTCTCGCGCGCGCTCGATACCAACACCCGAACCATGCTGACAGAGGTCGATGTCCCCAACCATGACCTGACTCTCAATCCAGGCATGTATGCGGAAACGACGATTCAACTCCAGCAGAAGAACGACGTTCTTATTTTGCCGGCACAGGCTGTCGTGCAAAACGAAGGTCAATCTTACGTGCTGATTGTGGATGCGACGAACCATGTCGAGAAGCGGAGCGTGACTCTCGGAATCCAAACCTCGAACCGCGTGGAGATTACCAGTGGTCTGCAGGCTGGGGACGACGTCATCGCCTCTGGACAGACTGGCTATCAGCCCGGAGAAGTTGTGTCCCCGCATGCGGCGTTCATTCCGACGGCGGCGCAGGAGGTAAGCGAGTAATGTCCTCTTTTGCCATCAAGCACCCGTTCTTCATCCTGATGCTTTGTCTCATGGTGATCGTCGTGGGTGTTACCACAGTCGCGCGCATGCCCGTCGATCTCTTTCCGGAAATCAATATCCCAGTGGTCGTGGTCGCGACTTTCTACGCCGGCATGCCGCCGCAGCAGATCGAGGCGGATATCACCGATAGCTACGAGCGTTTCTTTACGCTGGGAAGCGGAATCAATCACATCGAGTCGCGATCGCTGCCCGGTGTGAGCCTGATCAAGATCTACTTTCAGCCGGGCACGGACGCGAACGCCGCGGTCAGCAATATCTCGAATCTCGCCATGGCGAACTTGCGGCGACTTCCGCCGGGAACCCTGCCTCCGGTGGTGCTGAAGTTCGACGCCTCCAATCTTCCCGTGTGTCTGGTCACCCTCGAAGGTCAGGGTCTCGACCAGACGCGACTGAAAGATCTGGCGCAGTTTGAAGTGCGGAATCAAATCGCCAACGTTCCCGGCGCTTCCGTCCCGCAGCCTTACGGAGGCAAGTATCGGCAAATCCAGATTTACGTCGATCCGGTCAAGCTGGAAGCTCATCAACTCTCAGTGATGGACGTGGTGCGCTCAGTGAACGAATCGAATTTGATTTTACCCGCCGGCGACGTGCGCATCGGTCCGAAGGACTACAACGTCTATGCCAATAGCCAGATTCCAGTGGTTGACGAAATCAATGCCATGCCGATCAAGACGGACAAACAGGACCATATTGGTGAATCCGTATTCGTCGGCGATGTTGGGAAGGCGGTGGACTCAGGCCAGCTGCAATACAACATCGTCCGAGTTGACGGCCAGCATTCCGTCTACATTCCGATCTTGAAACAGGGCGGCGGATCGAACACGATCAGTATTGTGAGCGGTATTCGAGAGGCCGTAAAACATCTGCTCGATATACCGAAAGCGCTGAAAACAGCGGTCGTCTTCGATCAATCCGTTTTCGTAAAGATCGCGGTGAAGAACGTGATCAACGAGGGCAGCATTGGCCTGTGCCTCACCGCTCTGATGATCCTTCTCTTCCTCGGCAATCTCCGCGCGACGATCTCCGTACTGCTTTCGATTCCCATTTCATGCCTCGCCGCCTTCATTGCGTTGAACTTGGGCGCAAGCACGATCAACACCATGGTGCTCGGCGGCATCGCGCTCGCCCTTTCCCGCTTGATCGACAACTCGGTGGTCGTGCTTGAGAACATTTTTCGTCACATGGAATTGGGCGAACCGGCGGTTGAAGCTGCCATCAACGGGGGCAAGGAGGTCCAGCTCGCCGTGCTGGCAGCTACATGCAGCACCAGCATCGTGTTCTTTCCAGTCATCATGCTGTCGGGAGTCAGTAAATACATCTTTAGCGCCCTCGCCCTCGCGGTCGTGCTGGCGCTCTTCGCTTCGTATGCCGTCGCCATGACTGTGGTGCCACTTTTCTGTGCAAAGTTTATTCGTTTGGAGCCTGAACACAGCAGCGCTCCTTACAGCACCCTGGGCGGGGCCGAGGAGGCGGTACGGGAAGTCGAAGAGGAACAAAGAATAAAGCGCGCCAACATCTTTCGACGTATCGTCATCGGTTTCAATGAGCGATTCGAGCGGTTGCAGCACGCCTACGAAAAAGCGATCGCCGTTTGTCTGGATCGACCCGTATTGACGGTATGCAGTTTCGCTGCTTTCGTGGTGCTGAGCTTCGCGTTATTTCCGTTCCTTGGCGTGGCGTTCTTCCCCCGCACCGATCCCGGGCAATTTGTCGTCAATGTCAAAGTTCCACCCGGAACTCGCCTCGAGGTGACGGATGAATATGTCGCGAAAATGGAACAAGACATCCGCGATGTAGTGTCACCGCACGACATGAATATGATCGTGTCGAATATTGGCATTACGCCAGACCTTTCGGCCATCTATACCAGCAATTCGGGAATGCATACCGCCTTCATTCAGGTCAGTCTGAAGGAGGACCACAAGACCAGCAGCTTCGCTTACATGCAACGTGTGCGTGAGAGGTTGGCAAACGACTTTCCAGAAGTGAGCACCTACTTTCAAACGGGCGGATTAGTTGATTCCGTCGTCAACCAGGGGCAACCCGCTCCGATCGACATTCGAATCGGGGGCAGCGACTTGGATGAATCGTTTGTTTTCGCTAAATCCGTGGCTGCGAGGGTGAAAGCATTGAGCTCGGTCAACGATGTCCTGATTCCGCAGGACCTTGACTATCCGGGGCTGGAATTGAATATCGATCGTGAACATGCCGCGCTGCTCGGCATATCGCCCGAGGCAGCGCTTGATAATGTCATCACTGCACTTACATCGGACACGATGATCGCCCCGAGTTTCTGGGTCGATCCGAAGACTGGCAATAATTACTTTCTCAGCGTGCAATATCCCAACAATCAAATCAAAACCCTCACCGATTTAAAGCAGATTCCGTTGCGCGCCCCCGGAGCTGCAAACACGACTCCGCTTGAGTCGCTAGCTTCCATCAAGCAGATCAATACTCCGACCGAGGTCGATCATTACCAACTGCGTCGCAGTTTCGACATCTACGTTATGCCGAAGAAGGAAGACCTCGGCCGCGTAGGCGCGCAGATCCAACACCTCCTTGACGGCATGCGCCACTCTTCCCAGATCACCATGTCGATGGGCGGAGCGATCTCTGACATGCACAGCTCGTTCCAGAGTTTCGGCATCGGTCTCATCCTCGCGATCGTGCTGGTTTATCTCATCCTGATGGCGCAGTTCGCTTCGTTCTCCGATCCTTTCATCATCTTGCTGGCGATTCCTCCGGGTCTTTCGGGCGTGATCCTGTTCCTGATGGCCACGGGCACGACGCTTAACGTCATGTCGCTTATGGGCGTCATCATGATGACTGGAATCGCCGTTTCCGACAGCATCCTTATCGTGGAATTCGTCGGCACGCTCCGCGCCAATGGTCGTCCTCTCAAGCAAGCCTTGGCCGAAGCTTGCCAAGTACGTTTGCGACCCATTCTGATGACCACGCTAGCCACCATCCTTGGCCTCATTCCAATGGCACTCGCTCTCGAGCCGGGCAGCGAACAGTATGCGCCGCTAGCGCGAGCAATTCTCGGGGGATTGACCGTTTCCGGCATAGTAACCGTTTTCTTAGTGCCGACAGCGTACCTGCTGATTCATCGCAAAGATATTCGCGATGACAAAATCGAGCCCCGATCCGGTGAGGTGACCCATGCGTAACCGAAGTCTATTGTTGCCGCTCTGGTTTCTTCTATGTCCGGTCGCCATGCGCGCACAGCAGGTCGCCGTACTGCCGATCGTCGAGCAGCTTCCAGATGCGCCGCAGCTGCAGGTTCAGTCAGAGCAGGGAACACCGGTGTTAAATTCCGCGACATCGAATTCTCCGCGTTCCCTGCCGCCAGACTCGATTGCAGAGACGCTTACGCGTCAACACGCGGAGCAGTTGGCGCTCAAAAATAACCCACGAATCAGCGTCGCGGCGCTGCTCGCTCTGGCGCAGATGCAGGTCGTCCGCGAGACTCGCTCGGCGTTGCTTCCTAAGTTGAATGGCAATGTGACGGCGGTTGACGCTGAGGAAGCAAGCCGCATCTCGGCCGGGTCGCTGTATGCCTCCCGGCTTGTCTATCACGTGGGCGCAGGCGTTGACCTTAATCAGTTGATCACGGATTTTGGCCGCACCCCTAATTTAGTCGCGTCCTCGTCCTTGCAGGCGAAGGCCTCCGAACAACAATCGCAGGCGACGCAAGAGGACATCGTCCTGGCGGCGGACATTGCCTTCTACAATGCTCTGCAGGCGCAGGCCACGCTGCAGGTTGCGAAAAGCACGGTAAAGGCCCGGCAAGCGGTCAGTGATCAAGTCAATGCATTAACTGCGAGCAAGCTCAAGTCCACGCTCGACCAGAGTTTCGCGCAAGTCAATCTGTCGCAGGCCAAGTTGCTTGCGCTCGATTCGCAAAATCAGTTTGATGCCGCTATAGCGAATCTCAACGAGGTGCTAGGAACGACTAGCGATCAACTGTACCAACTCGTCGACGACCCCTCGCCGCCGCTGCCCGTCGCGCCTTCAGCGGACGCAGTCATTGCTCTCGCCTTGCAACAGCGCCCCGATCTTCTTGCTCTCAAGCTCAATCACGAGGCGGATGTGCGCTTTAGCCGCGCCCAACACGAGCAACTACTCCCTACGATCTCCGGGTTGGGCACCGTGGGCATCACGCCCGTCGGATCCAGCGCCTACTTCTCCCCTGACTGGTATGGAGCGGCCGGTGTGAACATTGGCATACCGATCTTCGAAGGTTTCAAATTCCATGCCCAGGCCGCGGAAGCAGACCTGCGCGCCAAGGCGTCCGACGAGCAGAGCCGTGTCCTCATCAATCGCATCGTACGGGATGTCCGCACCGCCTGGCTGAGAGCGAACACCGCGCAACAGAAAATGAGCGTGACCGCGGAGCTCTTGCAAGAGGCCAACACCGCACTGGATCTCGCCGATACAAGGTATCGCCTGGGGCTCAGCTCGATTGTTGAGTTAAGTCAGGCCCAGTTACAACAGACACAGGCGCAGATCGCCGAGGCCAATGCCCGATTTGACTATGAAGCAGACCTCGCCGCATTGCGGTTTCAAAGTGGATCACAGCCTTAGGTCGTAGAGAATCATCCAGACCAAGCGGTCACGAATGTCTGCTCAGGATTGGCTGCCGCGATATTGCGCGTCAAGGATCCGGAATGGGGCTCGCACCTCGACTCTGATCTAGAGATTACGTCTAGAGATCAAGCATGATCCACGCTGGCGCGTGGTCGCTGGCGTTTTCCTGCCCGCGCGCCCATCGGTCAACCCCGCCATCCACCAGTCGCTCCGACAAAGTCGGCGAAAGCAGAAAGTGATCCAGTCGCATGCCTTTGTCTTTCTGCCACCGTTCAAATTTGTAATCCCAGAATGTCCAGAGCGGCCCGTCCGGATGCAGCTTCCGCAGGGCGTCAGTCCACCCTTGCGCCAGCAACCGCGCAAACGCCTGCCGGCTCTCGGGTTGGATCAAAGCATTGTCATCCAATTCCAAAGATCGAGTCGGATAGATGTCCTGCGGAGTCGGCACGACATTGTAGTCACCGGCCAACACCACGGGTGCGCCACTCGCCATGAGCTCGGCAGCGTGGGCAATCAGGCGCTCAAACCAGGCCAGCTTGTAATTGAATTTCGGTCCCGGCTGCGGATTCCCATTGGGGAGATAGATCGAAGTGATCAGCACTCCCTGAACCGCCGCTTCAATGTAGCGAGCTTGATGATCTTCGAGATTGCGAGTTTCAGAAAAATGCCCTTCAGAATTTCCCGGCAAACTGATGCGGGTCAGCACAGGAGCTTGGTGTCGCGCGAGAATGGCCACGCCGTTCCAGGAGCGTTCCCCGTGCCAGACCGCTTCGTACCCGAGAGCCCGAAGGGCCTTCACGGGAAAGGCTCCCTGTTCTGCCTTGAGCTCTTGGAGACTCACCACGTCCGGCTCCGCCTTCGCTAACCAAGCCAGGAGGTTGTCGAGGCGTTTATTGATGTTGTTAATGTTGAAAGTGGCGACTTTCACCAAGTCCCTTTCTGTACCTGTGCTTTCTGGTGTCCCCAAAAAGGACAAACGAATTTATTGTTGGGGATCGCATTATTTTACCGGTGGAAAGAAAAGTAAACACTCGAACCAGAACGCGAACCTAATACAACGGTGGAGTCGAGGGGAGCCCTCATGAGCGCCAACTTATGGGATGGAATTTAGCTGGAATGCAACTTTCCACAATGCCGCTTCTGGCCAAACTCCGTATGGCCGAGCGTCCGGGAGTTAGTGTGACGAGGGCACGTTTATCGGGGCCAATTACTCAGCTTCTAGAAGATCAGCGTCTCCGCGTCGGTAAAGGAGCTGGTACGGCGGTAAGTGTTTCTCTAGCGCCTGCATTGATTAGCAGTCTTTTCGACTTCTGATAATCGTCATGGTCAAGCGCATTGCATTTCGAATAGCCCAGGGTCATCCATCGAGGGTCTTTCTCGTGGACGATGGGCGATCCGCAGTTAGCTGCGTTGAGATAATCGAGAGCTGTGCGTCCCGCTGAGTCCTTCATTCGAGCATTGGCCCCAGCTTTCAACAACGTCTCGACCTCATCTGGATCTCCGCGCTGAGCCAGAAGCATGAGTGCGGTCATGCCTTCATCGTTGACTGCATTCACTTCGGCACCAGCATTCAGAAGGTCCTCATCCGCCATGCCCGTGAGAGCAGATGCCATCAGGGCCGTTTCGTCTCTCTTGGAGCGGGCATTCACATCTACTCCTGCTTTGACTATTTCACTCAGCGGCGAATCGCCATAGGGACTAGCGGCGGCATACATCAGGGGCGTCCATCCGCTCGAGTCGACGTCAGTCAGCTTATCGCCCGCGGCTAACGCGGCTTGCAAAGCTTTTTTGTCCCCGCTACGCGCCGCATCCATCAGCTTTGTCTTACCGGGTTTGGGGAGATCCTCGAAGGTGATTTCCGCGATACTTTCAGTTGCGGGATCACCATGTCGCCACTGATGTGTATTGGCGGACTCGTCAACAGCCAATTCTACGTCTCTGAAGATCGCCGGTGCGGCATCGCCATACTCTCCGACACTCTTCTGCCGACCACCAACGCGCACCTTAAACGAACTACCACCGCCATCCATCAGCCCCGCCTGGTCGTAGCGGCCGCACAGCCTCCAAATAGCTGGAGTGCGAAAGCGCTCCAATAGGGAGTTCGCCTCGGCCGGTGTGATCTGTCCTCTCTGGGAAAGATTTCCCTGCTTCCAAACAACCGAGCCGTCTGCACCAACCCTGACTTGCTCGTTCCAACGCTGCAGTTCTACGAAATCTCCATCCATCACGGTTGCTGGGGGCACACTATCATTGGCAGTCGGACATTCTGAGCGATCCAATCCCGTCGTAGAGATCGAAACGACCTGAACTTGTCCTGTTCCATCTAGCACCGCCTTCGTCACTGGCTGGTTATCGTCGTATCCATCGTCAGGTGGATTGAGTTGGAAGTGAAATGTGACTTTGTAGGCTGGCCCTGCAAGCCCCGTTTTCGGCTCGAAGTGCCAGGCCTTCACGTTTTCGACTGCGATTCCTTGCAGCATTACAGGACCAGAAAGGGGCGTTACATCGACAGTTCGACCTTCCGGTGTCTGTCGGAAGCTCACTACAACATCACCCTGAATGTTAGCGACTCTCGCGAGCGGAGGATATCTTAGTTCCGGGAGGGAATCAGGTACAACCGACTGCGCCCGACAAACGCCGAAAGTCGTCGCGCACAGCGCTAGCAGAAGACATGCCCGAATTTCAGACATACTTGGAATCTCTTAGACCCGAGAACTCAGGCTTCGATTATCCACCTAGCCGAGTCGTTACACAAAACCCCTGCAAGGCCTACGAATAGATCCTCGGCGCTTCATGTCCAAGCTTCTGCACGTACTCAACGTACGACCCGGGATAAACAGTGGGAGTGCGGTCCGAACCGCTCTCCCCGCCCAGTTCCAGCATACGTGAGCCAAGACCGCGAAGGAACATGCGGTCATGCGATACGAAGGTCATGGTGCCGGGTGCCCCACACATCGCGCACGTTGCGATGTGTGGGTTTTGACGCCGCCGAAATGCGTCCAGTTCGACACGCAGTCGTTGCCATTCGACTTCTGTTCCTACCCTGTCCGCTTCTTACCCTCCACCATCACTTTTCGCAAGATCCGGTTGATTCGCGTCTGGTAGCCCGGGCCTTTGGACTGGAACCAATCCACAACCTCTACATCCACGCGCAGCGAGATTCGCCGTTTGCGCGGACGGTTCCAGCGCGCCTCCGCGCCTGCCTCCTCCTCCGCCAGGGACAACAGTTCCTCTTCAATCGAGGCCCACACCCGGCCCAGTTTCCCCGGTCGCCCCTTCCGCCGCTTTGTTTTCTTTTTCTTAACTGTCATGACACAATCGTATGCCCGCAGCCGCCATGACGCTAGGTTCCACGTGGAACACTCGAAAATCCCGGGCCAGGCGGCCCATACCCGCAGAACAATCCCTACGAATAGATCCCCGGCGCCTCATGTCCAAGCTTCTGCACGTACTCAACGTACGACCCCGGATAAACAGTAGGAGTGCGCTCCGTCCCGCTCTCCCCGCCCAGTTCCAGCACCCGTGAGCCGAGCCCGCGAAGAAACATGCGGTCGTGCGATACGAAAATCATGGTGCCTTCAAAGTCCTTCAGGGCCTCCACCAGCATCTCCTTGGTCGCCAGATCCAGGTGATTGGTCGGTTCGTCGAGCACCAGGAAGTTCGGCGGGTTGTAAAGCATGCGCGCGATGGCCAGCCGCGATTTTTCTCCGCCAGAGAGTGCGCGGATCTTCTTCTCCACGTCTTCGCCGGAGAACTGGAATGCCCCCGCCAGGTTCCGCAGCGCCCCAATCCCGTCCTGAGGAAAATCCTGCTGCAACTGTTCGATGACGGTTAGATCGGAATTGAGCACGTCCAGCGACTGCTGCGCGAAGTAGCCCATATACAGGCTGGCGCCGAGCCGCACGCTTCCCGCATCGGGAGCGCTCGCCCCAGCAATCATCTTCAGCAGCGTGGTCTTGCCCGCGCCGTTTCTCCCCATCACGGCCCAGCGTTCTCCGCGGCGAATTGTGAGATTGAACCCGTCATAAATCACGCGCGGCCCATAACTCTTGTGCAGATTCTCAAGCACGGCCACCTGTTCTCCGGATCGCGGAGGGACACGAAAGTCGAATTTCACGACCTGTCGTTTTTTAGGCAGCTCGATCTTCTCGATCTTGTCCAGCGCTTTGATCCGGCTCTGCACCTGGGCCGCCTTGGCCGCGTGCGTCCGGAAACGATCAATGAACCGCTGCTCCTTGGCCAGCATGGACTGCTGCCGGGCGAAGGCTGCCTGCTGATTGCTCTCTCGCACCGCCCGTTCGCGCTCGTAGAAGTCGTAGTCACCCGAATACGTGATGATCTCCCCGCCATCAATCTCAGCAATCTTTGAGACCAGGCGATTCATGAACTCGCGGTCGTGCGAAGTCATCAGCAGCGCGCCGGGAAACGACTTGAGAAACTGCTCCAGCCAGATGATGGATTCGATGTCGAGGTGGTTCGTCGGTTCGTCCATCAGCAAGACATCCGGCATGCCGAGCAGCACCCGCGCCAGGGCCACGCGCATCTTCCATCCGCCCGAGAGCGCGCCCACGTCGCCGTCAATCTGATCGTCTTTGAATCCCAACCCGTGCAACACTTCACGCGCTTGCGATTCGAGCGCGTAGCCCCCCAAATGCTCGTACTCCTCCTGCACGTGACCGAAGCGCTCAAGAATGCGGTCCATCTCATCGGCCTTGTCGGGGTCCGACATCTCGTGCTGCAAGGCTTCGAGCTCGTGGTGCAGATCGCCGACGCGTCCACTCCCTGCGATCGCCTCATCCAGCACCGAACGGCCCTGCATCTCCTCGACGTCCTGGCGAAAGTAGCCGATCGTCATCTTCTTGGGGACAGAGACCGCGCCCTCGTCAGGAGTCTCCTCGCCGACCACCATTCGGAAGAGCGTCGTCTTGCCCGCCCCATTGGGACCGACCAGCCCGACTTTTTCGCCGGGATTCAACTGAAACGAAGCATCCACGAAGAGCAACTGCTTGCCATACTGCTTATTGATGTTTGAGAAAGAGATCATTTTGAGAAGTCATTGAAACGAGCAACTCGCGGTACGGTGCTTCTTTAAATAGTGTAGCCGCAGTGTAGCGTGGACGGAAAAGTTCCGGCGTGGATGCACGGCCATCCTCCTCTTGAACCGAACCACTTGTGAGCCGCGCTGTCGGGTACAATTCTCCACTGACAATACCGAATGAATCTGAGGTTAGAACATCCGAGGCCAGAACAATGATTCGACGCGCGCTGCTGATCGCCACACTCCTCCTCTGTTCCCACTTGCTGCCGTGCAATCCACTGCTCGCGCAAGGAGTTGCCGTTCCGGGCGATCGGTGCAAGCCGGTGAGTGAGCGGACGCAAGAAATCGGATGCTGGATCCTGGCTGACGATTCTGTCGGTCAACTCACAAAACCAGAGATGTTCTGGCATCTCGACACTTATCCCACACGGACTGCCGCGCAGGCAGACAAGGGGCCGCAGGGCGTAGTGGTCGAGTCTTTTGGCAAGATTTGGTTGATGACCATTTCCGACGAGAAGTGGAGATCCGCCCACGGAAATCGCGTCGCCGAAATTGGCCCGCTTCCCATCGTGGCCGGAGAAATGTACTCGGCACAATTGATGGAAGCGATCTTCTCACCCGGAATGACAGCCGCCGCACACGTCCACTCTGGCCCGGAGGCCTGGTACCAACTGGGCGGAGAAACGTGTCTTGAATCTTCCGATGGCCAGATGCAGATCGGCCGGCCCGGCGGCCCTCCTGTGATCGCTCCCATGGGATTGGCAATGCACCTCACCGCTACCGGCAGCGAACAGCGCCGGTCCATCGTGCTCATCCTCCATCACTCATCGGAGCCCGCCACCACCATGGTCCACGATTGGATTCCCAAGGGTCTGTGCCAGAAGAAAAACTGAGCCAGACCGCATCGGCGCTGACAATTGCAGTTCCCAACCTTCGGCTCGAAAGCCTACCGCCGCGGCTGTTGCGCCGGCAGCATCGCCGCCCACCCGCCAAAATTCGACCTTGACATTGCCAGATAATCCACTACCATACGGTTGTGGATAAATTAGGTACAACATTTGCCGCTCTGTCCGATCCCACCCGCCGGGCCATGATCGAGCGGCTCTCCCATGGGCCCGCCTCTGTGCATCGATTGACAGAACCGTTCGCACTCTCGCAGCAGATGATTTCAAAACATATTGCCTACCTGGTGCGGGCGCGGATTGTGATCAAGAAGAAGCGTGGACGGGAGAGTGTGTGCACGCTCAGGCCAGCGGCGATCAAGTCCGTCAGCGATTGGGCGATCAGCTATCGCCGGTTCTGGGAAGAGAGTTTCGACAAGCTGGATGCGGTTGTAAACCAAATGAAGAAAGAGGAGGCCAGAGATGACAAAAAACACTGCTAACGAGACAGAACGGATGATGATCACAAGAGTTTTTGATGCTCCACGCGAACTGGTTTGGAAGGCGTGGACAGACCCGAAATACGTGATGCAGTGGTGGGGGCCGAAAGGTTTTACTGCGCCTTATTGCAAGATGGATTTTCGCGTGGGAGGAAAATTTCTCTGCTGCATGAAGGCGCCGGATGGGCAGGAGTTCTGGAATGCCGGTGAATACCACGAGATTGTTCCCCAGGAAAAGATCGTTTCCTCCATGTACTTTTCCGACTCGAAGGGAAACAAGGTCGATCCTGCGCAATTAGGAATAGAACATGAGGCGATCGACGGTGCGTACGACGTGACCCTCTTTGAGGATCTCGGGAACGGCCAGACGAAGCTCACCTTCATTGGAAATGAACCCATGGAGAGCGCGAAAAATAGCGGTCAATTCGAGGGCTGGAACCAGATACTCGATAAAGTTGCTGAGGTTATTGCGGGGCTAGCGCAGGCGAAATAAGAAGTTCGAGTGCGGGCGGGTGGCGCCCCTCTGCGGTTTCAGTATGTCTCGGCTCCGATCTTAGGATTTAAACAGAACTGGAGGTGCCCCACTTCTCGCGCTTTTCGAGAAGTGGGTCTTCACACTGCAGACAGCGATGGCTTTCCTTTCAGTATAGCGGGTGGCGGCGTCTATTGCTTTTCGTAGACGTAAATCTCTTTGTGGTCGTCCGCGTCGTGAGTGAGAGTTCGGCCGTCAGCCGCTAGTGTCCATGTATCGATGACAGGCTTAAGTCCCGTGACAACGACAGTGGCGTTAGGGACTTTTATATCCAGCGTGGATTCGATGACAAGCACTGAGTCGTGCCAGCTCGCGCTCGAATTCAGTTGACCTGACGACATTTTCATCGAAGCGCGTTTCTTTCCATCCGGGGTATAGGTTTCCGTCGACTTCTTGCCGTCGGTTTTGTAATGGAAAACAATTGCCGACTTCTTGTTTTCGATGACGATTGTCTCGGATTTGGTCGTGCTGTCCTTCGGGAGCGTGCTTTTTGCGGCGTTGAGAACCCAAGTACCAGAGAAGTCGGGTGTCTCAGCAGCCGTGGCGAACACTGAGAACATCACAGCGGTAACTAGCGTAATTGCTATTAGAAACTGACGCATGATCGTGGCCTCTGCCTTCGCGAGTGATTGTAATAGATTCCCCGCAGCAAACGGTCAGAGTTAGGATCCGGTCGCCAAAGGCGGGCCACCCGCCCAGACATGGCCCTGCTCGAGAACGGTGTTCCACAGACTTCCATCAGGACGGGGCTGCCTCTTTCGGAGCCTCTCCAGCAATTCACAGGAGTAGCGCTGCTTGAGCACTTGCAGAACGACAGAATGATTGGATTTGTCCGGTTCGGACAAGAGGAGATGCACGTGCTCCGGCATGATCACATATCCGACGACAACAATTCCGTAGCGGATTCGTGTTTCTTCGAGGATGCACAGGAAGAGGTCGCGACACTGCGGCGCGCCTAGCAACGGACGGCGCTGGTAACAACTGAAGGTGATGAAGTGAAGATATCCGCTACCGTAGGCGCGGCGAAGACGGGCGGGCATGCAGAGACTCTATGTGATCGAGGGGTTGCAAGCTGTGACGAAACTCCTATTTCCTTTGTGACGAATTCCCACCCTTGCAAGAAACGCAAGGGTGGGGCAGCCTCGGGCTCCAAGGGTGGGCCAGCCCCCATTGAGCTGAGTTCCTATGCCTTCTCCAGGAGTTCGGTGCCATACTTCGGGGCAATCGCCTTTACCTTCTTCAGAAATTGAACCTGCTGCTCCCCGTCGAGCCGGGGAGGCGGAGTTGTGCGCGTCGCTACGGGCACGCCGACTTCGAGAAAGAATTCATCGTTCCCAGCTGGAGAACAGATGCAGATCATTCGCACTGGTTCGGACGATGCGTTATAGAACTGGTGTGGAGCGTTGGACGGAACATTCACTGTATCGCCGGCACGCAGCGTGGATCTCTGGCCCCGGAATGTTACTTGCACCTCACCGTCGAGCAGGATGAAGGTCTCTTCGAAGTCGTGCCGATGTGGAGGTGGTCCGCCCCCTGGCGGCACGTGCATGTCGATCACACAGAATCGGCCGTTGGTCTCCTTCCCGGCGACGGTGATGGTATACGTGGCTCCGACCAGACCGATGTGGGGAGCTGTTTCGCCGTTTGCCTGAGCGAACCCCAATGCGCGAGTGAGATTGTCGGGAGGCAGGAGTGGATTTTTGCCTGTCATTTCAGCCATGTGATCTCTCCTTAGGATTTGCAAATGAACTTGCTCTTTGGGCAAAAGGCCAGAGATGACTAACTGCTAACGGATTCCCACGGTTAGAAACGCGAAAGCGGTCCGTCATGAGTTCCCCTGAGCTCGGCCCGGGCATAAGTCAGGCGGTTTTCCCTCTCAGAAGAAACCCGGCAACAATTGCCATGTAAAGTGCAGTTCCCCAGTGAATATAGATGGGCGGCGCAAAGCCAAGATGCTTCAGAATGACGAGCCCATCGCCGACAGGGATGAAAGTTGCTACGGCGAAGAGTATTGCGGTGGTGCGCCGGTCTCCCCGAATGAGGAAGGTGAGGACGACGAGACCTGAGAAGATGTCGCGGATCCCCTTGACCCACATAAAAGGAAAGGCGGCGGGGTCGTGGATCGGAATGCCGAAGCCAGTCGAGGCCCCAACCGGGTTGAATATGAAGTTGATGCCGATCCCGATGATCGCTACCGGTATGAGGAGAGTGAACCAGAAGAGCGGCGAATTCCTTCTGAAAGTCGAACTATCCAAGCTTGTTGTAGTATTCATTTGTCCTCTCTGCATTTCGAGATAGCGTTGTTTATCAAATATCCCAGTACTACAACAACTAGCATTGCTAGATATGATGTATGACCTCCGTAGCATGATGCAGGAATATTCGTGAAAGAGCTTGCTTTCCGGCCAATGACGATTCTAGCGGAGCTATAATTCCTATCAAATGGCACCGCCGCTGGCATCGAACCGGATTGCGGAGCGAAAGCTGCGTGACAAGCAGGCCCGCCGGGCACAGATTATCAGTGCCGCACGACGAATCGCCGAGCTTGAAGGATGGTCCAACGTAACCGTTCGGCGGCTATCCGACGAAATTTCATACAGCCAACCCGTCCTGTACGCTCATTTTGGCAGCCGCGAAGGAATTCTCGACGCGGTTGCCATCGAGGGTTTTCAGGAGATCGGACTGGCTTTGGAGAAGGCACGGAAACGGGCTAAACGTGGAAATGGGGTCCAATCGGTCGCGGCCGCCTATCTGGAGTTCGCCGCGTCCTCACCAGCACTGTATGAAGTGATGTTTTCGCTCAGTCTTGGCGTACCATTCGATAACAAGGCTACCCCTCCGGAGTTGCATTTCGCGTTTGCCCAACTCCTGCAGCTATTTCAGAGGCAGGGCTCGAAGTCGGAGGTTCTATCGGAGCTGTTTTGGGCGAGCCTTCACGGTGTCGCCGAGCTCACGAGGACCAAGCGATTTCCGCACAGCCGCCAGAAAGAGCGCGTGAGGATGCTCGTAGATCTCTTCACTTTCCCAAGGTCCAACTGCACAAGCGGTGAAAATGCGATGACTGTAACAGGCGACGCTCTAGTCTTTTCGCGAAAGAAGCGATGAGCCCTCACAGACGCTGCTGCCCTGAGAATCCACCCGGCAGAGCTGCCTCAAGATTGATCTGTTCTCCGGTGATGGGGTGGTGGAAATTCAGAAATTGGGCGTGCAGGAAATATCCTCCATCGCCCGGGAGGCCGGGGAGATTTTCAAGAGGCTGACCGGTTAAGCCGTACAGAGGATCGCCTACCAGAGGATGGCCGATGGATGCCAGATGGATTCTGATTTGATGAGGGCGTCCCGAACCTAGCCTGACCTCAAAGGTTGTGGTGCTTGGTGCCCGTGAGATCACCTTCGCCAATGACTTTGACGGCTTGCCACTCGGGCTGGCGGCCCACACGGAGCCGATGCGCGGGTGCGGCACCAGTCCGATGGGTGTAAGGATTTCGTAGGCGTCGTGCTGTGCAACGCCTTGCGCCAGCGCTCGGTAGATTTTTTGAATTCTGGATGTGTTCCAGTTCGCGGATAGTTTAGCGGCCGCCTGCGCTGTTTTGGCGAAGAGGACGATGCCGGAAGTGCCTCGGCCCAACCGGTGGACAGGATTTGCGTTTGGGCTTTGCTTTTGCACCAGCCGCAGGAGGGTGTTTTCCATGAAGCCGCCGCCGGGGAGCGTCGGCAGTCCGCTGGGTTTGTTGACGGCCAGCAGATGGGGATCGTCATACAGAACTTCGAAGTGCAGAGGGGAGTCTGGTTCGATCCAGGGTGGACGGTTCCAGACAAGGGTTTGGCCTGCAGTGACCGATTCGTTTCCGGAGGCGGTGACGCCGTTGAGGGCGACTTCGCCGTCGTTCAGTCTTTGTTGCCAGGCTTGTGCCGTTGAGTGGGAGTAAAGGCTTGCCAAATGCGAGAGCAGGGTTTGCCCATGGTATTTGCTGCCGATGATGGTGGTGTAGGCATATCCCCGGTTGAGCATGTAGCTTGAGTGTAAGCGATGGCCGGGTGCCCGACTCAAGCGCGCTTTTCGCTTCAGTGGGATTCCAAAACTCCGTCCGTCAATCACTCTGATCTTCTCGGCGTCGCGGCGGCGAAAACTCCTCAACCACCGATTTTTTGTTGTCCCGGAAACGAGGCATCCTTATTCTGTAATTACATCGCAAATACGACACGCGACCCGACATCCGAAACGCCACAAGTCATTGGGGCAGAATAGGGAATCCGTCTACCGCAGCGGCCTTGGAAACTGCCCTAAAACTGTTTTTGAGTTGGTTTAGGAACTAAGTCTTTATTTGTCAGGACTTTGACTGTAAAGTCTTTACATCGAATACTTTACGAAGATTTTCTCGCTAAAGTCTTGATTCTAATAGACCGCAGGGGGGAGGGGAGACCTCGTACCGTACCCACACCCCTCAGCCCGCCCTCAGAGCTGAGAACTAGCAACTCTGAGCTGGCAATTGACAACCAACTTGACCCTCGCTCTCATCGCCCCTACTATTCCAACTGGATCATGCCTTCCCGCCTTTTCGCCGTTCGAATTCTCACCCTCCTTCCGTTCCTTCTGGCCCTGTCCATCAACGCCGGCGCGCAGCCACCCGCAGCCAACCCGCCCGTTGCCAACTTCCTCGACATCGCCGAAAAAGCCGGACTCACCATGCAGAACGTCTTCGGCGGCATCGACACCAAGAAATACATCATCGAAACCACCGGCACCGGAGTCGCAATTTTCGATTACGACAACGACGGCTGGCCCGACATTTTCATCGTCAATGGCACCACGCTCGAAGGCTTTCCCAAAGGCCAAGGCCCCACCAATCACCTCTACCACAACAATCACGACGGAACCTTCACCGACGTCACCGCCAAAGCCGGGCTCACCGCCACCGGCTGGGGCCAGGGCGTATGCGTGGGCGATTACGATAACGACGGATGGGAAGACCTCTACGTGACCTACTACGGCAAGAACCGCCTTTACCACAACGATCACGGAGTCTTCAAAGAAGTGGGCGAAACCTCAGGCACCGCTGGTTCAGGAAAAGACTGGGGCACGGGCTGTGCTTTCGTCGACTACGATCGCGACGGCTTGCTCGATCTCGTCGTCGCCAACTACGTCGATTTTGACTTAGCCACCACCCCGGCTCCGGGCGACCGCGCTTCCTGCATGTGGAAAGGCGTCCCGGTGATGTGCGGCCCGCGCGGTTTGCCCGCGGCCCACAACATTCTCTATCACAACCTCGGCGGCGGAAAGTTCGCCGACATCACCACCAAGGCCCGCATCGACCAGACTCCCGGACACTACTCGCTGGGCGTTGTGACTTTCGATTACGACGACGACGGCTGGCCCGACATTTATGTCGCTTGCGACAGCACCGCCAGCATTCTCTACCACAACAACCACGACGGAACCTTCACCGACGTCGCCGTAACCGCCGGAGCCGCCTATAACGAAGACGGACGCGAACAGGCTGGAATGGGTACAACCATTGGCGACTACAACGGCGATGGCAAGCTCGATATTTTCAAAACCAATTTCTCCGACGACACGTCAACCTTGTACCGCAACAACGGAGACGGCACCTTCGACGATGTAACTTTCGCCGCCGGACTCGGCCTCAACACGAAATATCTGGGATGGGGCACGAATTTTCTCGACTTCGACAACGACGGATGGCTCGACATCATGATCGTCAACGGACACGTCTATCCCGAAGTCGACAAGCAGCACCTGGGCAGCAGCTATCAGGAGCCTAGAATTCTTTATCACAACGAGGGCAACGGCAAGTTCACCGACATCTCTGACGCGGCCGGACCCGGCATCACCGTGCCCCACTCCAGCCGTGGCTTTGCGGTGGGCGACTTGTGGAACGACGGACGCGTGTCAGCCGTCGTCAGCAACATGAACGAACATCCCAGCCTGCTGGTCAATCAGGTTCGCACCGCCAATCACTGGATCGCGATTCGCACCGTCGGCGTCAAGTCCAATCGTGACGGCATCGGCGCGCGCATCACTCTAAAGGCCGGAACCCGCACATGGGTAGACGAAGTCCGCAGCGGTGCCAGCTACGCCTCCAGCAACGACAGGCGCGTCCATTTCGGACTGGGCGCAGCCACCAAGGTCGAATGGGTGCAGATTCGCTGGCCCAGCGGATTGATTGAGCGTTACGAGAATCTCGCAATTGATTTGATCCACACCCTGAAAGAAGGCGACGGAGCCGCCCAACCCGAGAAGCCCGCGCACTAGCAGGCTGCGGAAAAACTCTGATTCGCTCTGGTTTCGGGAAGGACCCGAGTTCCACTCGTGCCGCGTTGCAGCGAGTTCATCTCATGGAGCCAACCGCGCAAGAAATCTGGATTCCCAAAGTTCAGGAGCAAATGGCAAGTCTCTAGCTTCAGTCACCCAATTGTCTGCGGCCAATTAAGACAGGCAAACAGGAATTCGACCGCGCATTGTGAGTAAGGACAGGTCTTAGGCGTCACAACTTATGCGAACTTCCACTGTCGAACGTCATCGTCCGCACGATCCCTTCGCCTTCTTTCACGTAGACCAACTGATTCGCTTTGATGTCCTTCAATGTATCGATCTGCCCGCTCGGCCAGCGCACTTCGAGCACATCGACCTTGGTGGCCTTGCCGATTCCGAAATGCACCCGCAGATCGCTCTGTGAAAAATAGCCGCCTCCGCTGCGCACTTCGTCGATCTGCTGGTGCGGCTTGCTTTCGTCAGGAGGCTTCGTCACGCATTTCAATCGCGCGCCAATTCCGCTGCGGTTCGATTTTGTCCCTATCGTCCGCACCTTGATCCAGTTGTTCCCCGTGTGCGCATCGCAGCGCAACAACTGCGGAAAATCATTCACAGTATTCACCACAACATCGATATCGCCGTCATTGTCGAAATCGCCAAACGCCGCGCCCCGCGCTGGCGCTGGCGCGGAAATACCATCGCCAGCCTGAAACGAAACATCTTCGAAGCGTCCATTGCGCAAATTCTTGTAAAGCAATTTACGCTGCGCATATCCCGCTTCAGTTTTCAGTTGCTCGACCTCCGGATAAACATGACCATTGCAGATCAGGATGTCCGGCCAACCATCGTTATCCATATCAAGAAAGCCGCATCCCCAGCCAAGAAACTGTGTATGCAGCCCTAAGCCCGCCGCGAAAGTCGCGTCTTCGAAAAGTTCTCCACCGAGATTGTGGTACAGCGAAGGAGTGTCCCCAGCAAAGTTCGTCTTTACGATGTCAAGCTTGCCGTCTAAATCGTAATCCGCCGCCGATACTCCCATCCCCGCCTGCGGTTTGCCGTCAGAACTCAAAGCGCATCCAGCCTCCAGCGCGATATCGGCGAACTTTCCGTTCTTCTTATTCTGATAAAGCGCGCTGGCTGTCGAATCATTCGCCACATAGATGTCAGGCCAGCCATCGTTGTCGAAATCCGCCGTGAGCACCCCCAGACCGAACGTTCCGTTCGCCTGCAGAATGCCCGAGTTCTCCGAAACATCGGTAAATGTGCCGTCTCCATTGTTGCGATAAAGGATGTTCTTGCCTCCCACAAGTCCAGGAGGACCGCATGCCACCATCACGCCCTTATAGAGACACGGCCCGGATTCCGGTACTGGAGCTGTGGCCAGATCAAGATCGATATAGTTCGCAACAAACAGATCAAGCTTGCCGTCGCGATCGTAATCAACGAAAGCGCATCCCGTGTTCCATCGCTTGCCGTTGCCCGCAACGCCCGCCTTCTCGCTCACATCGGTGAACGTCCCGTCGCCATTGTTGTGGTAGAGAACATTCTTGCCGAAGTAACTGACGAAAAGATCCTCGAATCCATCGTTATCGTAGTCGCCAACGCAAACCGCCTGTCCCCATCCCGCGTGCCCGACGCCAGCCTTGGCGGTCACGTCGGTGAAAGTGCCATCGCGATTATTCTTAAACAAATGCGACACCGGCTCCTGCCCTTTGGCGAACCCTTCGAGGCGCGATCCATTGACCAGGAAGATGTCCAGCCAGCCGTCGTTGTCATAGTCATAAAACGCCACGCCGCATCCGGTGGTCTCGAGCAGATACTTATTCTTATGTTCGCCGCCAAAAATCGTCTTCGCGTTCAGACCCGATTCCCGAGCGACGTTCACGAAGCTGAGGCCAAGATCAGCGTTGGGCTTGGCAGACGAAATCGACGATGGCTCTTGTGTTGCAGATTTAGGAAAAGCGCGCAAGCGGCGGGGCAGCACGAGAGCGAGAACGTTCTCCAGCGAGAGAACAAGCGCCGACCGGCTCAACGACTGGATAAACCTACGGCGCGAAGAAAACAAATGCGTCACACCTCTCTCGGTCGACCGTGCTAGAATCCGCCCTTACTTTATTTTGAAGTCTCCGCAGTTGCAAGTTTTGCTGCAGGATTTTAGTTTAATTTCACCGCGAAAGCCCTGGCCAACAATGCGACCGCTATCCCAACTTCGCCCCCGCAGTTCGTTGCTTCTCACCAGTTTACTTCTCGCCCTGCTCTGCGCGGTGTCGGTGGCTCAGCCATCGCCACCACCGCTGGAGCTTTCCCGCCCTGACCGGCCATGGGAATTTTTGTCGGCCGTGGGCACTCGCGCCGCCCTGTTTGGCAACGAGTCTGGACGCGTCGAAGCTTGGGTTTACCCTCTTAAGATCCTGCGAAACTTTCACCTGCTCTTCAAAGTGGATGGCCGCTGGATCCCCGCCGAAAGTCTGGCGCGCACGGTCACCGCCCGTCCGGAGTCGTGCGACGTCCTGTACACGGGCGATACCTTTGCCGTCCGCGAGACCTTCTTTGTGCCCGTTCATGAAGCCGGAGCGCTCGTGCTGCTCGATATCGAAAGCGCTCAGCCGCTCAATGTGCGAGCCGTGTTCGAAAGCGACTTCCAGATGGAGTGGCCAGCCGCCTTGGGCGGCACTTTCGTGGAATGGGATGCGGAGTTGCATGCATTTGCCCTCGGCGAGGAACGGAAGAAATACGCTGCTTTCATCGGATCGCCGAGCACCGGAGCGCAGGACTTGAATGAACGCCCCGAATACCAGACTAACTACTTCGAATCAGACGAGAACTCGTTCGATCTCGGCCCAACCAGTAAGAAAAAAGAGACAAGAGTCATCGTGATCGCTGCCTCAGTGAATGGCCCCGCGGAAGCCGAAGCCACCTACCGGTCGCTGTCCACTCACTACGAGACGCTATTAAAGGAATCCGCGGACTACTATCAGGCCTATCTACAGCGCACCGTAAATCTCGAACTCCCCGACGCTCCATTGCAGCAGGCCTACGACTGGTCGCGAATCAGCATGCTCCAAGGAGTGGTAGAAAATCCTCTTCTCGGCACTGGGTTGATCGCCGGCTACCGGACCTCAGGAACCAGCCAGCGTCCGGGCTTTGCGTGGTTTTTCGGACGCGATTCAATTTGGACTTCGTTTGCCCTTAACGCCGAGGGTGATTTTGCCACGACCCGTAATGCCCTCGATTTCATCGGCAAATACCAGCGCGAGGACGGCAAGATTCCTCACGAAATCTCCCAAACCGCCAACTTCGTCGACTGGTTCAAAACTTACCCATTTGCGTACTCCTCCGCCGACGCGACACCGCTCTACATCATCGGCGTGAACGACTATGTAACCGCCAGCGGAGATTTGGGCTTCGCTCAGCAGAAGTGGGACAGTCTTTGGAAAGCCTACGAGTTTCTCCGCTCGACCTACGATCCACAGGGGGTGCCGCGGAATCAGGGAATTGGTCACGGATGGGTCGAAGGCGGTCCACTCGTACCGGTCAAGAGCGAACTCTACCAGAGCGGGTTGGGCGCTGAGGCGCTGCGCGCTCTGGCGAACACAGCGCGGCTTCTAGGCAAAGACGATGTCAGCAAGCAACTCTCCGCGGAATTTTCGAAACAGCAATCCTTGATCAACAACCTGTTTTGGCTGAACGGAAAAAAACGTTTCGCATTTGCCTTGGATACCAACGGCAAACCGGTCGACGAACCTAGTGTGCTGGCTACCGTACCGATGTGGTTTGGCCTGCTGGATGAAGAGAAGACGCAGCCCATGATCGACGAATTGTCGGCAGCCGTCCACGAGACCGACTGGGGCATGCGAATCATATCTTCGGAATCGCTGAACTACAGCGGAGGCGGATATCACTATGGAGCCGTGTGGCCCCTCTTCACGGGCTGGGCATCGGTCGCCGAGTATCGCTACCATCGCGCGCTTCCGGCATTCGCGAATCTGCGCGCGAATGCTCTTCTCGCGCTCGACGGTTCTCCTGGACATGTCACCGAAGTACTTTCCGGCGACTTTTACCAACCGCTCTCCACCAGTTCACCTCATCAGATATGGTCGGCGGCAATGCTCGTGAGTCCGTTATTGAGGGGTTTGCTCGGACTGAGCGCTGACGCGAATACCCATGTTTTGTCATTCGCGCCCCATGTTCCGGCCAACTGGGACGCGTTCGCCGTTAAGAATGTTCATGTCGGTGCGTGCGTAGTCGACCTGCGATATGCTCGGACCGACGCGGAAATCACGCTCGAAACGAATCGCAGCGGAACTGGCGAGTGCAACCTTGAATTCTCACCTGCTGTGAGTCTCATTGCCAAGGTTATCGGCGTCGAGTCGAGCGGACATAAAGTTCCCTATCACATCGTCGAAAATGACAACGATCAGCATGTGACGGCGAAATTTTCCGTCCCTCCCGGTCTCTCCACGCTGCGCATCATGATTCGCAATGATTTTGCGCTGAGCTTCACGCCGCACTTGCCTGGGCTTGGCAGCGCGAGTATCGGCTTGCGCGTACTCGCGGAGTCATGGAGTGCGGCCAGGGATCGCCTCGACGTGGAAGTCGAGGGCATCGCTGGCTCAACCTATGAGTTGACGGTCTCAAATGCGTCGCTCGTGGACAGCGTCGACGGTGCCGAACTGATCAAATCCGCAGCAAACCACGCAAGGGTGAAAATCCGCATTCCGGCGGGGCCATCTGATACCTACGAACGGCAGAAGGTAGTGTTTCACTTTGCGGAGCGTCATGCTCGGCTAGGGCAGTAGTTCCTACTGGCCGCACTTTGGCGCGCTGCTGTTTAAATTTTTCATCATGCTCTTCGCTTCCGGAAGATCGGGATCGAATTGCAAGACCCGCAGCACATAATCGCGCGCGCTGTCGGGCTGGCCCGCTTCGCATAGCACGCGGGCTATATTCATCCCAATACGGCTCTTCCCCGGCGCACGCCGGAACGCATCTTCCCAGAGCTTGATCCCTTCGCGTGTGTTACCACGCTTCACGTCAAGGATGCCCAGATTTGTTTCCGCATCAATCAACGTAGGATCGATGGCCAACGCTTTCTCGTACCATTCACCGGCGCGCTTGAGGTCGCCCCGTTTCTGCGCGCAATATCCAAGTGCGGAGAGCAGCACCGGGTCATTCGGTGATTTCGCGATCGCTGAGAGCAGGCGATGTTCGGCTTCCGGAGCAGCCGCCGTCATGCCGCGATCCGCCACTGACTCCCACGCAAGTGCGAGGTCGCGTACGTCGTCTTCGCCTTTTTGCGCCTCCGGGAAGCGCACCAGCCGCGGCAAAGAAGGCTGCGCCACAACATCCTGCAGAAGCTGCGCCGAAATCGGAGGACGCATTGGAATGCGATGGTCGGTCACCTCGGTGTGAGCAACATCGGTGCTCAAGGCAGCAGGCATGTGGCACGAAGTGCAATCGGGCTGCTTCGGATAATGCTTGGTTTCAAACTTTCCGCCATGACACGCCAAACATTTCTGCCGGTAGTACGCGACCCGCTCTCCAGTCGATGGTTCGGCGTGCGAATCGTGACAACTGGTGCAAGACATGGCATCGCCGGATTTCTTTTTGCACACGCTCTGCGCCAGCGCCTCGAACTGGCTGACCGCTCCGAGCCCAGGACCTTGCTGGTCGGCAAACACAAAATAGTGGATGTAATCTGAAAGCTGCTGGCCAGGTCGAAAGTTATAGATGTGCTGTCCCGCCCGCTCCACCGCCGACTTGCCTTCTAAATGGCATTGCATGCAGATCGCATCGCGCCGCACCGGATCAAGCTTTGCCGGATTGATGATCGCCCCGCCGTTCATGTGCGCCGCGCCCGGTCCGTGGCAAGCTTCGCAGGTGACTCCCGCACCCGTGAACGGCGGAATGGGATACCGATTCTCCGTTCCTGGCGCCGGAGCCTTAACTCCGCTGAAGTGGCAGTGCATACAACTGGTGAAGGCCGGCAAGGTCATAGGAATTTGGCTTGCATTGCCATAAGCGGGCGCCATATCCCATAAATGTCGGTCGGTGTACCAGTTCACCGGAGACTCGAACAAAAAGCCGTCCGTCGCAAACAAATAACTTCGTCCCCGTCTTCCAGAACCGATGTAGTAGAGAAGTTGCCGTCTACCTTTCACTTCAGGGTCGTTCGGACGCTCAAAATCGAGCCAGACTCTTCCTTTAGCGTCCGCGCCATCCTCGGAGAAAATGCGGTAATGCACTCCCGATTTCTGGTGGACAAAATCGGCCGGGATGAGATTTTCGAGGGCGGGTCCACTGGCGTGCGCCATCGAGGTTTTCGTGTACGCCTCGAAGATCGATGAATGACAACCGGCACAAGCCTGATTGCCTACGTATTCGCTGGATTCGGTCTTAGTTGCCGGAGACGAAGTCGGGGTCGCGATCTGAGCTAGGGCTGCGATGGAGAGGAAAACAATGGCCAGCAAGAGTCGAGAAGAATTGCTCATTTAGACGAGTACCTTGCTATGGTTCGGAAAAATTGTACAGGAACGCGTGGGTGATCACGAGACCGTAGGCAACTCCGCCTCGGCAACTTTAAGCACGCATCGCGGCCTGTCGAAGTCCCGTGAACTCCCGCCCTGCGCAGAACGAACTATTATTCAGGAGGGCTGACCCGTTCCGAGCACGTTTCTCGCATTTAAATATAGGCGCGGAGTTCTAGTTCGGTAAGGTTCCGCGCGGAACACGCGGCGGCGAAAGGTTTGGGGAAGCCTTTCGCTGCCGATGGGTTCTAAAGGCAAGCGCGGCCCGTGAACTCGACAAATCGTCCGGAAGATTTACTCGCAGGGCCAACCGGCGGCTGACTGGCCCACATTCTCCCTGTCTTCACGGGCCCATTTCCAAAGGGCGTTCATACCCAGTCATCTCCAGATAACCTACGGCCTTGATCTCGTTTGAACCTCGACGTCCCGCGATCGTGATGGCTCCCTCCCAATAACTAGGGAGGAATTTGGCGGTTCCCGACAGTTCCTGGGACTTCAGCGGCGTGGTAACTTCCAGAGAGATGCCTAGTCTGGGAATTTCCACCCGCCAATGCACTGGATATTTCGCCGAACTGACGGGACTCGTCCAGGTCTCACCAATTGGCGTTAGTGAAAAGTCTGAAGCCTGGAGATACATCGACTGGCCGTTGCTATCAACGTAGGTTCCCGCCGAAAACGGATCAATCGAGCCGTCTTTGCGTCGAATATGGAAGAGCATCAGTTCAGTGTCGTCATTCAACTGCAGGCTGAGCCAATCCCAGCCGACTTGCTGCGCATCCAACTGGTGAGTGAAAAATTCGTGGTCCATCCAAGCCGTCCCGTTCACCTGATTCGTCTTCCCTCCGACGAGTAAGCTACCCGTAACTTTCAAGCGAGTGAGAGAAATGTAATGAGAGGCATGCCCCGGCCCCGGTGCCTTCTGACTTACGCCATTTTGCCCGTGAATCACGGGAGGCTTTTCCGGATGTAGAGACAGGGTAAAGGTGAAGCGATCGTCATAAGCCTTCAGAATCATGTCGTCGCCCTGCCACTGCACGGCCCAGTTGCCATTCCAGATTCTCGCCCGCGTTTCGCTAATTCCCGCTAAGCCCGGTCCCGATCGGCTCGTTCGTTCAGCATGGTAGAAGTGCCCGCCATCGAGATCGCTGATTGCCAGATGAGCGACGTAGAGATCATGGATATCCCACGTCGAGGTTTTGTCAGGATCACGGTCGATGGCCTGGCGGAAAAAAGTCAGCTCAAAGCCGAAGCGATGGCCGTCCGTTGCGGTGAGGTTGCCAGTGTAATACCACCACTCGGTTTGAAAATCGGGATGGCTGAAATGGTCGCGAGGAAATTCGTAATGGTAGCCAGGCAGGGCGACCCTGTATTTCTCAACTGCGTCTTGCCCACCGACAGGTTGCAGGCATGAGACAAGAATGGCTAGGACGAAAACTTTATTCCTCATGGATCACTCCCAGCGGGTTCAATCGGACGGCGACCCGTGCCGGATACAAGCCTGAGAGGACGGTAGCGAGGTAGACCACGGTAAGCGCTGCAAAAATGACTGCGACCGGCCAATGAAAGCGAATCGTCCAACCAAAAGACTGCTTGTTGATGACAAAGACTAAAATTAAAGAGAGAAAATAACCGAGAACAAAACCGGCGAGATTCGCGAGGAAGCCCAGAAGTCCGGCTTCGACCAGAATGAGTTTGCGAATCTGCGGGGAAGAAGCCCCTAGAAAACGCATCAACCCTAGTTCGCGGCGCCGGTCAATGACCAAGGCGACAAACGCTCCAGCGATTCCCATGACAGCGACCAAGACAGCAACAGCCTCCAGCGCATAAGTAATAGCGAACGTGCGATCAAAGATACGAATCGCCTCCGTGCGCAGATCGCGGTCCGAAAAAATCAGGATACGATGACCCGCGGCAGCTTCCTGAATGGACTTGCGGACGGTCTCAATATTCGCTCCCTTTGTCACAAACACAGCCAGATTCGATGGCGCCGGATCGGGCAAGTAGCGAAGCATGGTATCGCGGTCCATGAAAATGTAACCGCGTTCACTGGCGTAATCGTAGGACACATCGACAATCTTGAATGAGGTTTGCGTTTCACCGAGCGAAAGTGTAATCGAGTCTCCCGCTTTAACTTTGTGCTTGGAAGTGAAGGGTTCGCTCACGATCACGTTGTTCTGGCCGCGCAGTTGGTTGAGCACTTCCTCGGCTGGGCGACCCGAAAAAAAGTTAGAACCGCGGTAAGAGCCCAGCACGCGGAGGTCGACCGAAGCCAGGGTCGCAGGCATGCCCTCGTAACTGATTTCGTAGGCGCGAAGCCGGTCCACGGCACCCACTCCCGGCAACTGAGCAATCTTCTCGGCGAGATCCAATGAAATCGTTGGATGACGGTCTGCCGCCGGATCGCCGGCTGGCCGCAGGTAGAGATCCGCCGGCAACTGATCATTCATCCAGTTGACAACAGTCTGGCGAAAACTTCCGACCATAATTCCGACCGACACCATCATGGCCACGGCAGTGGCCAGAGCTGCAACCAGGACGGAAGTCCGGCGCAGCGCGGCGGCCAGGCTGCGAGCTGCCAACAAAGCCTCGACGCCCACCAGTTTCTTCAGAAGATCGGATGTGGCCCAGGAGAGGAAAGCCACCAGCGCCGGCGTGGCAAAGGCCGTGGACGCGATGAGAAGAATCGTAGCGAGATATCCGAAAAGCGGCATGCCCGCGACTGCTGGCATGAGTGCGGCGATCGCCGCAACCACGGCAACCACGGCCGCGATTAGCAGGTCGCGCTTCATGTTCGTTCTGGCAATGTATTCTCGGCGGCCTTGAGACATGGCGTCCGTCGGCGAGACATTCATCGCCTCGCGCGCCGGCGAAAGCGCAGAAGCCACCGAGACTCCAACTCCAATGAGTAGAGCCCACAGGACAGACAACGGAGTTAGGGCGATCGACCCGGGCCGACTGCTGACGTATAACGACGACACCGTAAGGCTCATCAGTCTTACCGCGCCGGAAGCCAGTATCTTCCCTAGGGGCAATGCAATGAAAGCACCCGCGATGCCGAAACAGGCTGCCTCACCAAGAAACGCGACGAGCACGTCCGTCCGGCTGGCGCCTACGGCGCGTACGATGCCAATCTCCGCACGACGCCGGACTACAGAAACTGAAATCGTGTTGTAAATCAGAAAGGCGCCTACGACCAAGGCAATGTAGCTAAGAAGGCGCAGATTCCATCGGAAAGCGGCCAGCATCTTCCGATTTTCCTCCGTGCCCGTGCCTTGCGGGCGGACCTCCACTCCAGCTGGTAAGACGCTCTTGAGTTCCTTTTGTGACGCTTCGATTTCAGCGCCGCGTGGCAATTTAAGGAGGATTCGATCGACACGTCCGAAGCGATTGAGAATGCGCTGCGCCCCCGCGATGTCCATGAGGATCGCGTTCTCGCTGCCGCTCGCATCGGGGTAAACGCCGCGTACCGTGCAGTCGTAGACGCGATCATTGATAAGAAGAGAAAGATGCTCTCCCGGATGCTTGTTGAGGCTGCTGCTCACCCAGATACTTCGCGCATCCGTCAGATATTTCAGCGATTCCTCCCCGGGCGCGGGAGAGCGGGCCGACGAACCATCCGGCGACTCCAGAGCGTAGCGACCTCCTTCCGCGATGAGGTCGACACCAATCAGCGGGAGAGTCTGTTGCGAATCTGTCAGAACCGCAAAATCCTCCATGCGTGGGAATATCCGCAAGGTGGAAGGGTAGGCCGCGAGCGTCGCTAGGATCGATTCCGGAACTCCACCAGACGCCACAACTTCCAAATCGTTGTCTCCGGCCAGGCTTTCCATGGACGAATGGAAAGAGCCCGCAGCGGCGTTACCAGCCAGGTCGATGGCGAGAACAACTGCAACGCCGAACGCTACCGCGAGGACGGTGAGACAAAGACGAACCGGCTCCCGAAATAGCGGCCGCACCATCAACCGGTAGAAGAGTGTAAGGCGAGGCATCTTAACGATGTGTGACCTCCTCGATGCGCCCGTCGCGCAAGCGCACGATAGTGTCGCAAATCGCGGTCGCCTCCAAACTGTGAGTCGCCATGATGGTCGCTGTCTTCCGTTCGCGCGTCAGGCGCTGCAAGAGGCTGAGAATCACGCTTCCCGTGGTTGTATCCAGATTGCCTGTCGGTTCGTCCGCCAGCAGAATTCGGGGAGAGTGAACCAAAGCTCGCGCAATGGCGACGCGTTGCATCTGCCCACCAGAAAGCTGGTGCGGATATCGAGAGGCTAAGCCGTCCAGTTCAACCCATTGCATACTCTGGACTGCCTTTTCTCGCGCATCGGGTGCACCTGCGAGCAAAAGCGGCAACTCGACATTCTCCTGCGCTGTCAGCGTATGCAGCAATTGAAACGACTGAAAGATGAATCCAACTTTCTCGCGGCGCAGGCTGGTTTGTTTTGCGTCGTCCAAAGTACTGGATGCTACGCCGTCGATGAGGACGACTCCTTCACTCGGGAAATCCATGGCGCCCGCTAGATGCAGCAGAGTCGACTTACCACAGCCGCTGCGTCCCACCAGAGCGGCAAATTCGCCGCCTTCGACAGCCAGTGAGACACCGCTTAACGCTTGAACGGTTTGCCCGTCGGTATGGTAGTGCTTACTGACGTTCTGTAGTGAGAGGATTGGCATTTTCGCGTCTGGTTGGCCCGAATCGAAGAAGGCCGGTTCAATACTACGAAGGTGAAGGAAGAATGTTGAGTTCCGAAAAAACCGTTCTCAAGCAGCATCCCTCGCAGCCGGACGCATCGGCATCGGACAGCAATCGGCGGGGCAGACGTCAGGGCGCGGGCCGAGCAATCCCATCGACAGCCGTCTTTGATTGTTGTCGATGCGCTCGCAGATCAATTCCCGAATCATTTTGATGAATTTCGGATGCGTGCCGACAGTCTCGGCTCGCACCATGTTCAAGCCCAACTCCGCGCACAGCTCTCGCGCCTGCGTATCTAAGTCGAAAAGGATCTCCATGTGGTCTGATACAAAACCAATCGGAGCGATCAGCACATCCACGCTGCCACCCCGCGCTTTGACTTCGCGCAGGCAATCTAGAATGTCCGGCTCCAACCAAGGCTGAGATGCGGGCCCGCTGCGGCTCTGGTAGACGAGTTGCCACTGCTCGTGTCCCAACTCTTCGGCCACCAGCCGGGCGGTTTCCTTCAACTGTCGTTCGTAGTCACAACTCAGGGCCATTGCGCTCGGAATGCTGTGCGCGGTGTAAATGAGATGCGCGGTCTTCTGCCGGCCCGGAGGGATCTTTTCCAATGCATGCCGCAGTCGATCGACAACGGCCTCGACAAACCCCGGATGGTTATGAAACGCGCGTATTTTATCCACGATGGGTGCGCCATCCCCGATTGCCGCCTGGGCACGAGCGATGTCTTCCCGGTATTGCCGGCAACTCGAGTACGAGCTGTAAGCGGATGTCACAAAAGCCAGCGCTCTGCGCACTCCATCCGTCTGCATCTGTCGCAGAGTGTCAGTAAGCATGGGATGCCAGTTGCGATTTCCCCAATAAATGGGCAGCCGAGGCCCGCGCGCAACCAACTCCGCTTCAAGCGCCGCGATCAGCATACGATTCTGATCGTTGATCGGGCTTTTGCCGCCGAACCGGTAGTAATGCTCGGCCACCGCCACCATGCGCTCGCGGGGCACGTTCTTACCCCGCAGCACATTCTCCAGGAATGGCATGACATCATCGGGTGACTCCGGGCCACCGAAAGAGGTTACGAGAATCGCGTCGTAGTTCATGAACTCTACTTCTGCAGCTCGGCGAGCGCCGACAATACTTCGCTACTGTGCTGGTTGGGATTGACCTCGGTAAACACTTTCACAATTTTTCCGTCAGGATTGATGATGAAGGTATGCCTGGATGCAAATTTCACTAGCCCAAGGTTCGTCAACGAGCCGTACGCACTCGACACCTTGTGGTCGGTGTCCGCCAACAGCTTGAAGTTCAAACCTTCTTTCGTGCAGAACTGCTTGTGAGAATCCGCGGTATCTACACTCACTCCAAGCACCACGACGCCTTTCTGCTGGTATTGCGCCTGGTCGCGCTGAAAATTGTGGGCCTCAATCGTGCAGCCGCTGGTAAAGTCCTTGGGATAAAAGTACAAAACCACCCACTTGCCGCGATAGTCTTTGAGGCTGACAGGCGCTCCTTCTTGCGACGTGAGTGTAAATTCTGGCGCCATGCTGCCCACGGACGGTACGGAGTCGGCCCAGACGGTCAAGGTCGTGATCAGGATGGTCACAACACAAAGCGCAAATACCGGTAGTCGATTTTTCATTACATTCTCTCCTGCTCTGCTAACTTCATTTCCGGTTCGTTCATCAATTGGCTCTTGCTGGTCACCTTGCTGAGAAGAAGTTGGACATCGCTGATGTAGCGCTCTCGAAACGCGCCTTCGCAGTAGGCCAGGTAGTAGTCCCACATGCGAACAAAACGCTCGTCGAACCCCAATTGCCTCACACTAACGAGGCGATCCAGGAAGCGGCGGCGCCATTCTTGCAGCGTCAGGGCGTAGTGCATGCCAATGTCTTCCAAATGGAAGAGTTGAATGGAGGTCGTTCTCGCCAGTGACCGCTGGATCTCCACAACCGAAGCCAGTTCAGCCCCGGGAAAAATGTGCTTCTTGATCCAGTCGCTCTGTTTGCGGTATTGCTCGAACTTTGCTTCGCGAATGGTAATGGTCTGCAGCAGCAGACTGCCGTCTGGCTTGAGCAGGCGATCACAAGCTGAGAAATAATCGTCGTAGTGGTCGTAGCCAACAGCCTCAAACATTTCGATGCTGACGATTTTATCGAACTGCCCGCGCAGGTTGCGATAGTCATCGAGCAGCAATTCGATACGTTCTCCGGCTTTGATCGATGCGAACAACTCGCGGGCGTAGTCGTGCTGTTGCTGGCTGATGGTTGTGGTAGTGACGCGGCACCCATAAGTGTCGGCTGCATACGCGGCAAAGCCACCCCAGCCCGTGCCAATTTCCAGTACATGGTCTCTCGGCCCCAACTGGAGCTTCCTGCAGATGCGGTCATACTTATGAATCTGTGCCTGCTCCAAAGTGTCATTCGCGTTCTCGTAGCAGGCGCAAGAGTATGCCAGGGTGCGGTCCAGGAAAAGGCAGTAAAAGTCGTTTCCCAGATCGTAGTGGTACGCTATGTTGCGCCGGCTGCCCGACTGGGTGTTTCGCTTACGACGGTGCTCCAGAAAGTCAGCAATTCTGCGAACCTTGGTGAATAATCGATTGCTGTTGTCCAGTTGGTCGAGGTTTTGCACCGCCAAGCGAACCACGGAAACGAGATCGGGCGTTGACCAGTCGCCGTCCATGTAGGACTCCCCGACGCCGATGTCGCCCGCTAAAAGTGCGCGCAGGAAAAAGCGGTCGTTGTGCACAGCGACCACAGCGTGGAGCGGATCTATTCCTGGGCCGGAAGACGCCTGACCAAAACTATATGTCTCGTCCGCACAAATAATCTGCAGGTAACCAACCCGGAGACCCGACAGGGTTTTGAGAAATATCTTCTTAGCCAAAGTTGCCGTTAATCCGCTCGCCATGATGCCCCCAAGTGTTGAACGTGCGCCCTTTCAAAATGGCCCGCCCCCGGATGCCTGACGATTGGGACCCTTTTCAGCAGCAGCCGCAATGCCTGCCAATGGATGGAGGTAATTACTTTGGCGGTCATCCAAGGGAAGCGAATCAGCGCACGGTGCAATTCGCGCCGCGACCATTCCTGGCGTTCGAGGCGCAGTGTCGAATCGAAGATCTGCAACCCATTCTCATAGCTGGCACTTTGCGTGATCAGCCGCTCGCCTGGCGGCGTGAATGTCCAATCGTATTCGTGCCCCAGCTTCATGAAAGGTGAGACGTGAAACGTCTTCGCGAAACGGTACCGTTTGTTGCCGCCCGCTGGGCGCTCGATGTTGGGCGTGAGCCAGTAGTTTTGTGTTTCTCCGAAGGTGTTGCTTACCTCGGCCATGATCGTCTGTAAAGTCTCTTCGCGGTCATAACAATAGAAAAACGAAACCGGATTGAAGTTGTACCCTAGATACCGCAGATGAGTAAGAAGAAAAATTTTCCCTTCCGCTACCACCACACCCTTTTGATGCCCATCCCGCAAGATTCGGTCCCGAAGTGTTTCTGCCGGATCTCCGAAATGATCGCTTTCGTGGTAAGACACCCAGTTGCGCTGGTTGTATCCGGCCAACGGGGACACCTGCATCAGTTCCGGCAACCGGTCGATGTCAAGGAAGGCCATGAATAACGGATAGGTAAATTCATGACGAGCAGGGCTGAACCTGCGATGACGTAACGTGCCGGTGTAGATTCCCGATTCCATCAGGCCGCCGCACTCGCTTTCAATTCCCATGCTACGCCCAGTCGTTCTGCGACCCGAATCGCCGAGTTTAGACCATCCTCGTGAAAACCATAAAACCAGTAGGCGCCGCAGAAATGCGTGCGGTTCTGCCCGCTGATTTCCAGCCAGCGCGCCTGGGCTCGAACCGCCTCGACAGTATAGAGAGGATGATAGTAAGTCATTTCGCGCACGACGCTGTGTTGGTCTATGGATTGCTTGTCGTTCAGGGTGACACAGTAGTCTTCTTTCGTAGGCAGACTCTGAAGCCGGTTCATGTGATAGGTAAGAGTAGCCACGTGGCGCTGGGCGCCGAGATGATAGTTCCACGAAGCGCGTGCGCCCGGTCTGTGCGGTAACATGCGCGAGTCGGTGTGCAGAACCGTTTCGTTGCGACTGGTCCGGAAAGCACTCAATACTTGCCGCTCCCGCGGTGTCACGTCTTTCAATAACTGCATTGTCTGCGGGGCGTGGCAGGCGAATACAACTTCATCGAACGACTCAGGATCGCGGTCTTCGAATCCGATCAGCACCCCCGATGGCGTTCGCGTCACACCCTCGATTCTTGCACCCAACCGTATTCGTTCCTTGTAAGGTTCCGTCAGCGGAGCAATGTATGAACTGCTGCCGCCCCGCAACACATACCACTGAGGCTGGGCCGTCAATCCCAGCAAGCCGTGATTGTCAAGAAATCGAATTAAAGTAAAAGCCGGAAAATCCTCGATCTCCTCCGGCGACGTGGACCACACCGCTGCCGCCATCGGATGCAGATAGTAACGAACAAAGTCACCGCGAAATTGCTGGCCGCGCAGGTAGTCGCCTAACTTCAATTCCGCTTTCACAGGATCTTGCAGTAGTTTGTGGGCTTCGCGGTTGAACCGCATGATCTCTGCGAGAAAGCGGTAGTGTCCAAACCGATACCAGTTGCGCCGGGAAGCAAAGAAACCCCGCAACCCGCGACTGCTGTACTCAAACCCGGTTTCACGACAGGATACGCCAAACGACATATCGCTCGACTGCCGCTCGATACCAAGCTCGTGGAACAACCGCACCAGATTCGGATACGTGCGATCGTTGTGCACAATGAAACCAGTGTCGATCGGCAATACACCGCAACTGGTTTCAATCTCATGGGTATGGGTGTGGCCTCCGAGACGATTTTCTCTCTCGAATAACCAAACTTTGTGTTTCCGGCTGAGAAGGTGCGCAGCCGCCATTCCTGAAATTCCCGCGCCGATAACCGCGATCCGACTCATCGCGCCTCGCCTTCGGAAAGCGACAATCGAATACGGCGCAGGTCTCGGGCAACTCCCAGCCAACTCAGCAACCGCAGCCCATAGTAGGTAAAATCCAGCTCCCACCAGCAAATTCCCTGCTGGCACGCGTACATGAATCGGTGGTGATTGTTGTGCCACCCTTCGCCCAGCGTGATGAGCGCCAGCGCGAAATTATTGCGGCTGTCATCTGGAGTGTCGAAGCGCCGCGAACCCCAAAGATGGGCCACGGAATTGATCGTAAAGGTTCCGTGAAACAAAAGTACCGTTGAGGCCACGAATCCCCACACGAACGCACCCAGCCCGCCGCTGAGCAGCAATACCACCGCCAACGTCACCGGTGGGACCAGATAGTGCTCGTCCAACCAGCGTAATTCTGGGAATTTGCTGAAATCCTTCACCAGCGCCGGGTCGTACTTGTCATACTCGTTCGACAAAACCCATCCGACATGGGCCCACCAGAATCCTCGCTTCAATGGGGAGTGAATATCCCGCTCCTGGTCCGCGTGACGATGATGCACGCGATGATGAGCCGCCCACCAAAGTATGCCTTTTTGCCCTGAGGTTTCCGCCAGAAATGCCATGAGGAACTGCCATCCGCGTCCCAGTTTGTAACTGCGGTGGCTGAAATAGCGGTGGTATCCGGCGGTGATGCCGAACATTCGCAGGCTGTACATCGCCAGCATGAGCCAAACCGATGACCAATGAAAAGGAACAAAAAATAGCGCGACACATCCCAAATGCAGCAGCACGAAGGGCACGACCGTACCGAAACTATAGTTGCGCAACTGAGTGATCACAAAACTTTCCTAGCTTTGGCCTCGGACCGCAGGCTCAAGGTTAGCCCTATTATTGAGTACGCTCGCAGGCAGGAGCCGGATTGCTTAGTGAGTATTATGTCCCAACCAGTTCAGGTGTGTCAATAGTTTGTCCATGACAAAGAGTTGACATCGCAAAGAACCCACTGTTAGCATTGTTGGAGAAATGCCATCCTCCTACCCGATTAGCGCCGCCGCCAAACTCACGGGAATTCCGCTGGACACCCTGCGAGCTTGGGAGCGCCGTTACAAGGCCGTCGTCCCCAAGCGCGTCAAGCGGGGTCGCCTGTATTCGGAGGAACAAATCGAGAGGCTGGTCCTCTTGCGCCGCGTGCTCGAACAAGGCCACTCGATTGGCCAAGTGGCTGCATTAGGGGACCGGCGGCTCCGCGAATTACTGGACAAGAGTTCTTCGCTTTCAACGGAGGGTTCGGATTCAAATACCGGAAGTTCACCCGAGGTCTTACTGCCCGTGCTTCGGGCTCTGGAGCGATTCGACTACGCTGCGACCGATCGCGCGATCAATCGTCTAGCGGTTGCAGTCGCCAATCCGAGAGATTTCGTGCATCAGGTCGCGCTTCCTCTGATGCACACCATCGGGCAACGCTGGCATGAAGGAAAATGCAGCATCGCGCAGGAGCACATTGTGACCAGACACATAAGCGCTGTGCTGACCTCATTCGTGCGAATGTATTCGCGTTCGAACCCGCCGGCAAGGATACTGCTCGCGGGGCCGCGCAATGAACGGCACGAGTTTCCGCTTCTCGCCGCGGCGATGTTGACGGCCGCTGCGGGGCTAGGAGTGATTTACGTGGGAGCGGACTTGCCGGCGGCGGACATCGTTCTTGCGGCTCGCAAAACCGATGCTGACGTAATCCTGCTGAGTATTTCGACTGCACCCAGTGAAGAAACCATGGAAGAACTCCGGCATATCGAACGAAAGGTGCCCCGCTCGACCGCTCTTTGGGTTGGGGGAGCACCGGCACTGAACCTCGAACGGGCCACTGCCGGTTCGCGGTGGCTGGTGTTGCGCGACTTCGGGGCTTTGGAGCACCAACTGTCGGCGCTGGGGGCTGCGTTTTAGTTGTGCGGTTAGCAATCCGTTGTGGCGTTCGATTCGTACTTTGCAGTCGGGAGCGCGACCATATTGAATATCGATGAGATTTTCGCTCAGTAGCGCATTATGAAGAATGGATTCCTCCATAGCCGTGTGATTGAGCCTATCCTGACTCTTCTCAACCGCGGAATCACACCGGAGAAGATTGCCCTCAGCCTTGCTTTTGGGATTGTATTGGGCGTGGTGCCCGTGCTCGGTGCAACGACCATTCTTTGCCTGGCTGCCGCCTTGATTTTCCGGTTAAACATCCCTGTCATCCAGCTCGTGAATTACCTTATCTATCCCTTGCAGTTGTTCTTCCTTGTGCCGTTCATTCGAATGGGTGAGAAATTATTTCGCGCGACTCCTCTGCAGTTGTCTCTAGCACAGATTCTGGCAATGGTCCGCGCCGATCGCCACCAAGCCTTTGCGACCTTGTGGCTTGCGGGAGTTCACGCGGTATCTGCGTGGCTGCTCATCGGTCCACCCACAATCTTTCTTTTGTACTTCCTTTTGTCTTGGACGTTGCGCCGCGTCGCAACCTCGTCCGCGGAGAGTAGCCATAACACTGCCGCGAAGGCCCTATAAACTTCTATGCCCTACCACAAGCACTTACTGAAAGCCGCTGTTTTGACGGCCGCATCGATTCTGGCGTTCGTGATTCCTGGTCCCCAAGAAAGTTTCGGCGGAGATCGGCCTGATTCTTCGCCCGAAGCGTACTTCCCCGGAGTGAGCGCCTCCAACCTGGAAAAGCGTGACTTCAATTTGCCCGCCGATTTCGCGGGCGACCGCAATCTCCTGTTGGTGGCATTTGAGCGCGGACAGCAGTCCGAGGTGGACACGTGGTTGCGGGAAATGAAGCGATTCGGAGAAATGGACCCCGGCTTTCGCTTTTATGAGCTACCCACCATCCAACGGCCGAGCGCCCTGACGCGCTGGTTTATCGATAACGGAATGCGGCATGGCATAGCGGATCGCGAGGCCCGCGAGCGCACCATCACTTTGTATCTCGACAAGACGCCGTTTTGCGAGGCGCTTCGAATCACTGATCAAAAGAAGATCTATGCTTTTCTGGTTGACCGTCAGGGGAAAGTGCTGTGGAGGTCGGAAGGCCCGTTTGATGAGACCAAAGGAGCAAGTCTGCAAAGCGCTCTGGTAGTGCATCGACGCGACTAGCCCGCTTCAGTCCTCAGCAGTGGAGAGTTAGGCCATGGACAATTATTCTTGTGAATTGGATTTCGGCAAGCAGGGAGCGCCGCGTAAGTCGTGCTCCGTTTGTGGGGGAACGATTCTATGGAGAAGGCGGCTCGCTGTCGATTGGGACAAAGTTGTCTACTGCAGCGCGTCGTGCCGGCGCATTTCTGTTGCCAAATTGAGAGATCAACGTGACACTGACGCTCGATCCGGCTGCGAGTCGTGAAAGCTTTTAGCGTGAATGCCAGGCTGGCAACCCTGACGCGTTCCATCGCATTTTTGGCGAAAGGTCTCGGGTCTCAGCGAACGGTATTGACGAGCGCTGTACACAGGCCTTCCCCGAATTTACGGTACGTATGAGGCACGCTGGAATCGAAGTAAATGGAATCGCCAGTCTCCAACTGATATTCGTCGCCCCCAATCGTCACGATGAGTGCCCCGGAGAGCAAGTACAAGAGCTCAGCCCCGGCGTGAGTATGCGGTTTGAGTTTCTCTTTTGCGATCTTCTGGAATTCCGCGTAATACCCGTTAAACTTTCTCGGCGCCGCCCCATAGTCCAGGGTTTCAAAGCAATAAGAAATCTCCGATGTTCCGGGACGTTCAGGAAACCGCTGTCGATCTTGCTTCCTGGCCACGGCCACAACGTGGCGCTTCCGTTCATCTGCAAAAAAATGATCCAAGCCGACATCGAACACGGATGCGATACGCGCCAGGGTGGGCAGAGTCGGATAAAGCTTGCTGCGCTCGAGCTTGGACAGGAGTGCCGCAGAAAGACAGGTATGTCGCCCCAGTTCGACCAGACCCAATTCCTTCCCGAGGCGCAAGGCTTTTAGTTTTCCGCCAATTGAGTAAGGTCTCAGCCAACCTGCCACGGTCTCTTTGGACGAAACAGGTTTTCGTTTCAGTCCGGGCTGGCGCTTGTCTCGAGCCGCTTGGGTGCCGATTGCGCGCAAAGGCTTCTCCTGTCATATTAATACAATATATTTTCTTGTCATTCAATTCCCATGGATTGCAATGCATACGGAAACGGCAATTTTTCCTGTTTCCCTCTTAACTTAGCGGCCCGGCTCGAAAACGGGTTGCGATCGCGACTTTCTGACTGGTGACCTTATGTTCTTGAAATGTTATTGCATTGCCTTGCCGATCTTCTTGGCCATGGATATGGTGTGGCTCGGCTTAGTGGCGAAGAATTTCTACGCCAAACACATCGGATTTCTGATGAAATCCAACGTCAATTGGGTAGCGGCTGTTGTCTTCTACCTTTTCTTCATCGCGGGATTGGTAGTATTCGTTGTCACTCCTGCGATGGACAAGCATTCATGGATGCGCGCGCTCCTGTTCGGGGGATTGTTCGGTCTCATTACCTATGCGACCTACGATCTAACGAATCTCGCCACACTTAAGGATTGGCCTCTTTCTCTTTCGGTTGTGGACATGATCTGGGGCACTGTCTTAGCAGGTTCCGTATCCGCCGTAACCTACCTGATTGCGGTCAAGATCGCCCCATGAACTACTATCCGACATTGGCGTTCGTGCTGTGGGGCTACATGAGCCTGTGGTTCGTGATTTCACTGGTCAAAAAAAGAAATGACGTAGCCGACGTCGCGTGGGGTTTGGGCTTCGTGCTTGTGGCGTGGACCTCTTTTTTTCTAGGGGGCAGGCCAGGAACACGCGGTTTGATGGTGGGGGTCTTGGTGAGCACATGGGGCTTGCGTCTGGCGTGGCACATCCACTCACGTAATCAAGGCAAGCCCGAGGATTACCGCTACCGGGCCTGGCGCGAGGAATGGGGCAAATGGTTTTATGCGCGCTCGTATGTGCAGGTTTACCTGCTGCAGGGCGCTCTCCTTTTCCTTGTCTCGTTGCCGGTGTTGATTGTCAATAAAAGCGTGGGTGGAAGGCTGGGTATTCTCGACGTCATCGGCATTTGTGTGTGGCTAGGTGGTTTCGTTTTCGAGTCATGGAGTGACGCCCAACTCGCGCAATTCGTAAGGGATCCGCTCAATCGCGGTAGGATCCTGCAAAGCGGGTTGTGGCGTTACAGTCGACACCCCAATTATTTCGGCGAGGTTGCGCAGTGGTGGGGCTTGGGACTCGTCGCGCTAGCGGTTCGAGACGGCTGGGTGGGAATGATCGGGCCTTTCACGATCACCTTCTTAATCCTGAAGGTTTCAGGCATTCCCATGCTTGAGAAGAGGCTCGCCCAAAATTCCGCTTTCGCGGAGTACAAGAGAAAAACCAGCGTTTTTCTGCCGTGGTTTCCGAAACAATAACTCGGCTTAAGAATAAGACTTTCTGATCCTATCCAGCGCGAACCGATTTCCAAGGATTTTAGGCTCGATTAAATCCGGCGCATAGTTCGATCCACGCCGGAGCGCCTTCTCGCCTTGCGCGGTCTGTAGGACTTGATCGAGGGACCGCGCGAGTTTTTCAGCCCTTGGCCGCGGACTCGGATCCAGGCGGTTCACGGAACGGTTCCACGGCAATGCGCTCGTAACGCACTTCCAGCACGGTCAGTTCTTCTGAACCGCCCGGCAGCTGAAGGATGACGCTGTCACCCGCTGCCGACTTCATCAACGCGCGCCCCAGGGGTGACACCCAACTGATGTGGTTGCGGTTGAGATCGACCTCGTCGGTGCCCACGATGCTCACGACTCGCTCCACTCCCGCGGCATTGGCATAGCGCACGGTCGCTCCGAAGAATGCCCTGGTCGCCGCTTGGCCCGATCGCGGAGCTTCCGGGTCCACCACTTCCGCGGCTTCGATTCGCTTAGAGAGAAAGCGAATCCGTCCATCGATCTGCCGCAGCCGCCGCTTGCCGTACTGATAGTCAGCGTTTTCACTGCGATCGCCGTTGCCGGCAGCCCACGCTACCACTTCCACCACGGCCGGACGTTCCCGGGTGAGTAGAAAGCGGTGCTCATCTTTGAGGCGCTGCAGTCCGCTCCGCGTTATGTAGTTCTTGACATGGGTCGCGGGCTCGTCCGGTTTTGGTCTTCTCGTAAACCCTTTTCGCATGTCGCAGTCTTTGTCTTTCGTTCTTGTAGCGCGAATCAGTGGGAGCGCCGATGGCACCGCAGGCCGTAGTGGCTTCCGCAGTTTGAAGGCCGGGCTACCCACTGTGGGGTCCCCCCTCCCCCCTTGCCTCGGTATATAAGAATCATATACTTACCTGATTTCTGTGGCCAGGTCTATGATTATAATGGATTTAACTTACAAAGTATTCATAACAAAGGGGTTGTTTGCGTACTTTTGGGGCGCACACCTTTAGAATCAAGAATTTGCACGGGATAAGTCGCGCAAAGTATTGATTCAGAATAGCTTGTTTAATTGACTCTGTTCTAAAGCGCGAGAGCAGGCTTTAGGGCACGTTTTTTTTATTTCATCGGTCTTTTAGAATCATTGATTTAGCGATCGTCCCGGGCTAGATCTTTGAATTTAATAGACTTATTTTTAAAGTATTGCGGAATAAGGAGTTAGGGTCGAAAGGCATCCCGAGCGACTGGAAGCCGCCATAGGGAGTTCCGTGGTGCAAACAAATTGCAGAGGTGCTTCGATTCGCCCAGGATGACAAACCGCTTGCTGGCTGACAGAAGAGCTCTGGTGTCTCTTCAACTCTTCAACTCTATGTAATTCAATTATACCAATTCGCGCAGTACGTTTGGACAGATTTCCGGAACTTCTTTCTCTTGTTTTGTCAGATACTTAGAGGGAAATCTTCGAAAACGGGGGGTTGACACGAGGTTTCATCTTTGGGGTAGTGAGTGAAGAGCTTGAGAGTTGCCGCCCTGCAGCCTCCGCAGGCGCGGCGGGACGTTCGGTGGTGCAAACAAAATACATAGGTCCTTCGCTTCGCTCACAATTCTGTTGCGAGTGTCAGATCCATCGCTTGCTCATGATGACAGTTGTTGTGCGGTGGTCAGGTCCTTCGCGTTGTTCCGGATGACAATGCGGTGGTGTTTGCTTACTTTGCTGGTGGCAGTGGGGCCAACTGCTCTTTTGCCAGGCGGTCTGTCAGGTCTGGCGGCAGGGCGTGGAGCAAGGCCAGAAAGGCGGCGTTGGTCCAGCCGAATCCGACTACGTTCTGGCTGTAGCCGGTTTCAATGTGGGACTCGGAGGAGCGGGTTAAGACGTTATATTTTTCGCGGATGGTGCCGTCGCGGCGGAAATTCTCGGCGATGGTGGAAAGAAATTTAAACGAGACGCGGTCGGCGTCCTTGTGAAAACCATAGCGGCGGAGGCCTTCGATGGCGAGCAGTTGGGTGGGAGCCCAGCCGTAGGGGAGATCCCATTGGTCTCCGGCATCGTGATTGCTCATGGCTAGGCCGCCTTCATGTTCGAAGACAGGCAGGCTTTTTCTAACGGCTTCAGCTTGCTCGGGAGTGGCGATGCCGGCCCACAAGGGGTAGAAGGTGGTGATGTATTCGTAGGAGGAGCGGGCGGACTGGTCGAGGTTGTAGTCGAAGTACATGCCGCGCTGGGCGTCCCAGAGATATTTCTGGATGAGCTCTTTTCTTTTTTCGGCGCGCTGCTGCCAGCGCTGGGCGTCTTCTTTGTGGCCGAGGATATCGCTGAGCTGCTGCAAATCTTTTTCGGTTTTGTAGAGCAGGCTGTTGAGACACACGGGGGCGAAGTGATGCGTGGCGGCGCCGTAGGGTCCGAAGCGGAAAGAGATGTCGAAGCCGGACTCGCGCATGGCGCGATCGCCTTTGTAATAGTCAGAAGTGAGAGAGATCTTCTTGGCGGGATCGCAGACGGGCCGCGCCATGGTCAGCGGCTCTTCGCAGACCTGGACGGAGTAGAGAAATCCGTCGACGGGCCGGTCGGGCTTTCCGTTGCTCATGTCGACGATGTAGTCGCGGGCGTCGTGAAAGAGGAAATAATCGGTGACCTTGCGATAGACTCCCGACTCGTCTTTCAAACTTTCGGGCGCGGGACCGTTGCCGAAGTCGTAATAACGCGAGAGGCCGGTGTCTCCGGCGAGGTGGGGATCGCGATTCCACATCTCGTAATCTTTGCTGGCGAATTCGTAAGCGCGTTCGAGCCACTTGCGGTCGTCGTGACGGGCGGACTGGTCGGCTTCATAGATCGCCATGACCATCGAAGTCAGGAAGGGGGGCTGGGAGCGGGTCAGATAGTACGAGCGGTTGGCATTGAGGATGGTGCCGTAGTGTTCGATCTCGAAGAAAAAGTTTTCGACCATGCCACGGGCGAGTTCGACGCGATGGTCTTCGAGGAGGCCGCGCACGATGAAGTAGCTATCCCAGCCGTACATCTCGTTGAATCTTCCTCCGGGGACAACGTAGTTGCTGGGGAGATAGAGGAGGCCGGGGGGATAAATGGATTTTGTGACCTGGCCGGGTCCGGTGATGGCGGCGGGGAGTTCCTTAACCTGGATGTTGCAGCGCTTCTGGGTGTCGGCGACGGCTGGGGGTGGGGAGAAGTGAGCGGGAATGTAGAGAACGGATGAGTCGGTGAGTTTCGGATCGACAACGGTTTGGCAGTCGGTCATGGAGCGGGTGAGGGTGTCCCATCCGGTGGAGATGTAGGTGAGGATGGGGGAAAGGGCGGGTTGTGCGGATTGCGCTATGGCGGGTTGGGTTGTTAGAGCTAACAGGATGATTAGGGAAAGAGAATGGAGAATTCGGCGGGGCATGATGTTGGGTTCGATATTGCTTCCGGTGGGGGAGGATCCCACCCTTGCGCAAAGAGCGCGCAAGGATGGGGCAGCCGCTGTGCTTTTGTTCGACTTGGGTTCGACGGCGGAGGATCCCACCCTTGCGCAAAAAACGCGCAAGGGTGGGGCAGCCACTTTATATTTTTTTGCTGCGGTTTTTTCCGAGACACATTCTAAGCACGGGCGTGAGTTTTTCATTTCGTTAACTTCGTCATGTAGACGCCGAAGGGGGCGAGCGTGACCTGGGCTACGCCGGAAGGTTCGGGCTTCATGGTGGTGAGAATCGTTTCGGATTTGGCTTTGGCGAAGCCTTGGGGAGCGAGATCGAACTTCACGGTCTGCTCGGTTGAGGACATGTTCAAAGCCACCAACACCGCTTCATTTTTGTAACGGCGGAGGTAGGAGATGACATTGGGGTCAGTCTCGTTGAGCGCGACGTATTCGCCGTCGAGGAGCGCGGGGTCGGTATGTCGCAGGGCGAGGAGATGGCGGTAGAAGTTGAGAATAGAATCGGGATCTTTGTCTTCGGCAGCCACGTTGTGGGTTTTGTAGCTGGGCGGAACAGGCAGCCAGGGAGTGGCGGCGCTGAATCCGGCGTTGGGGGAATCGTTCCACTGCATGGGAGTGCGTTCGCCATCGCGGCCTTTTTCCTGGGGCCAGCCGATCTTGCCGATGGGATCTTTCACGTCTTCCTTGCGGGTGGGGTCGTTGTTCTCCATGCCCAGTTCTTCGCCGTAATACATGATCGGGGTGCCGCGGAGGGAAAGGTAGAGTCCGGCCATGAGTTTGGCGATCTGGTCGTTGTGCTGGCCATCGCCGTAGCGGTTGTAGGCGCGAACGATGTCGTGATTGCTGAAGAGGTAGACGGGCCATCCACCGGCTTTATCGACGCCAGCGATTTGGCGGCGGAACTCGTCGGGTGAGAGTTTGTCGACTTTGGCGAAGAGGAAGTCCATGGGCAACTGCAACTCTTTGCCGTGCCCGCCGTAATATTCCTTGAGTTCTTCGATGTTCTTGGTCCAAGTCTCGCCGATGAGGACGGCGTCGGATTCGTCGGCCACCTTGCGGAGATTGGTGAGGGTGGTGTGCATCTCGGGGAGCTTGGCGTTGTATTTGAATTCTTCGTTGGGGTCGCCATACGCGTTGGTGCCGGGAAGGATGGGATTGTCGTGGAGCTTCGGGTCTTCGTAGAGAGTGTCGACGGCATCGAGACGGAAGCCGGAGACTCCGCGCTTGTACCACCAGCGGGTGACGTCGAACATGGCTTTCTCGACGGCGGGATTGCGCCAGTTGAGATCGGGTTGCTCGGCGTAGAAGGCGTGGTAATAGTACTGTCCGGTGGTGGCGTCGAATTTCCAGGCGGAGTGGCCGAAGATGGAGAGCCAGTTGTTGGGGGGCTGGCCGGGGCCTTTGCCGTCGCGCCAGATGTACCAGTCGCGATGCTCCGCGGTTTTTGAGGACTTGGAGTCGAGGAACCACTTGTGCTGGTCGGAGGTGTGATTGATGACGAAGTCGAGGATGACGCGGACGTCGTGCTTTTTGCCTTCCGCGACCAGGTGGTCGAAATCTTTGAGCGTGCCGTAGGTGGGGTCGATGTCTTCGTAGTCGGAGACGTCGTAGCCGAAGTCAACTTGCGGAGAAGGGAAGCAGGGCGTGATCCAGATGGCGTCGACGCCGAGTTTGTGGAGGTAATCCATTTTAGAAGTGATGCCGTTGAGGTCGCCGGTGCCGTCGTTGTTGCTGTCGGCGAAACTACGGGGATAAATCTCGTAGAACACGGCGTGCTGCCACCACTGGTGGCCTTCGGCATCGACTTTTTTCTGCGCTTGCGCGGATGGAGAAAGGGCGAGCAGGACTGCGAAGGTTGTTAGTACTGCGAGGTTGTGGAACTTCATGGTTCCTCCTGAAATCTTTTTTCTGAAAATCCTGGTGTAAGACGTGGTGGCCAAGCGCCTGGGGCCTGGGGGAAAGTCTAATCGCATAATGAACCTGTCAGCCGATCTTTCGAAATGGGCTGAATTTGCCAGACCTGTAGATCGGTTGGATCGGCATTGCCTTCGAATGTTAGCCGAAGCGGTCCAGCGGGCGCTTTGTAGACGCGCGCGGTGATCGCAGTCGTGGAGTTGGCGAAAACTTCGAGCACCGAGGCGTCGAGAAAAATTCGAAGACGCGTGGATTGCGTGGTAGCGCCAGTCGTCTGTGCTTTTACGTCGTTGACCTGAAGCTCCTCGACCGGAGGCTCTTGCCCACGGGAACGGTTGCGGTGAGTGATGGAGGCAAAGGTGTCTCCATTTTCGCACTGGAGACGAAGGGTGAACGAAGAATCTGGTTTAGGGCGGCACTCGATTTGGATTTCCGCGGAAAGATCGTGGATGCGAAGGGAGTCGAGAGTTTGCTTGCGCGCTGCGGGTTCCGACGGAACCTCAGTGTGGCGGCTGGGGTCGCGAAGTTTTTCGAAGGCGGGCAAGACGTCCATCTGAAGATCGTTTTGGGCGCTTAGCGAGAGGACGCGGGGAAGGGCCATGACTCCGGCCCAACCGGCGGCGATGAGGTCGGCGTCGGGACGGGTTTCGGGAATCCATCCCCAGAGAATGCGATTGCCGTCGCGGTCGAGCATGGTCTTGGCGGCGTAGTAGGAGCCCCAGTCGGCGACGCCTTCTTTTTCGGGAGTGAACCGTTGATCCTTGTAGGTGCCGACTTTCCAGTGGACTTTGCCCATGGTGGAAACCAGAAGGACGTGCTTGTTGTCCAAGGGAAAAAAGTCGGGGCATTCCCACATCTCGCCGTTGTCGACGGCGTTGACGGTTGTCTGCGCGCTGGACGAGCCTTCAACGAGGGGATGGAGGTAGGTCCAGTGGCGGAGGTCGGTGGAGCGGTAGAGGAGAACGGCTCCGCCTTTGTGTTTGAAGCCCGAGCCGAGGGTGAGCATCCAGGCGTCGGCTTCGCGCCAGACATAAGGATCGCGGAATCCGTTGACTTCGAGGCCGGGAGGAGGCGAGGCGATGATGGGTTCGGCTAACTTTTTCCAGGTGCGCAAGTCATTATCTTCGGCGGTTGCGAGACATTGAACTTCGCGCCAGGTGTGGACGCCGTCGCGCAGAGTAGCTTCCGCGGGAATCGCGGGAGGCATGACGCCGGTGTAGATCATGGTCGGCGTGCCGTGGTCGAGGATGGCGCTGCCGCTGAAGACTCCGTCTTGATCGAAGCCGCCGGGAGTGGGCGAGATGGCGATGGGCTGGTGCGTCCAGTGAATCATGTCGGGACTGGTGGCGTGGGCCCAGTTCATGTTTCCCCAGATGGCACCCTTGGGGTTGTACTGGTGAAACATGTGATAGCGGTCGCGATAGAAGATGGGGCCGTTGGGATCGTTCATCCAGTTGTGAGAGGGAAGCAGGTGGAACTGCGGGCGCAAGGGATCGGAGCGGAGCTTCTGGCAAAAAGCAAGCGTCTGCGAGTCTTTTTGGGTGGCGGGAGTTTCGGAGGCGAGCGCGTGGACGGGGATGCCGCGCAGCCAAGGAGCGACGGTGGCGGCGCCGGATATGCGGACGAAATCTCTTCGTGACAGCCGTGAGATCATCATGCGACCTGGAACGATGCTCGCGTGTTGCGGCCAGAGCTACAGTTTGACCGGGGCGCAAGGCCCTAGCCGACTCGGTACACTGGATGACATAGCGTCCATCTTACATAGAGCATGGCTCGGGCAAATGTCAATCAATTTGTCATTACAGGTTGAAGCTTTGTCATATCATGGGCTGGAGATGAGTGATTACGATTTTCGGTGTCCAGCCCGTAAAGGGGCATCAGATTTGGGCGAGGTTACGGCATCGCTGAAGCGATGCCCGGATACAAACCCTGATCCGAAAACAGGTTTGAGTTCAGATTCGAAGTCAAGGTCAAATTCAAATTCAAAGCTTGATCTGAGAGGCGCGTTTGGGCGCACGCTGCATGGGCGCAGGATTGTTGCGTGCTTGGCGGCGATGCTGATGGGTGCTTGTCGAGTGTTGGCGGGACAGGCTCCGCAAGGGCCATCGGGCGCGCAGGCTGCTTACCAACGCGGGCAAGACGATGTGGAGCGCGGCGACCTGGCAGCGGCGCGGACGGATTTCGAGGAAGCGATTCGAGTGGCTCCCGAGGACGAAGATGCGCACGTGTCGCTGGGCCGAGTTCTGGCGGCACTGGGGGACTGGGAGGGCGCGGAGCAGCAACTGCGAGCCGCCGTAAAAATCGATCCCGAGGCAGCGGTTGCGCGAATGAGTCTGGGAGGCGTGCTGGTGCAGCGCGGCGACGTGGCGGAAGCGGAAACGGAAAGTCGGGAGGCGCTGAAGCTGGCTCCGGAGAATGCCGATGCGCATCGGCTGCTGGGACGAATTCTCAGTTTGCGGGGATCGAAGGACGAGGCGGGGTCGGAAATGCGGAGGGCGGTGGAGTTGGCTCCCGATCGAGCGGATCTCCGGGACGATCTGGGATCGGTTTTTGCGCAACAGGGAGATTTTGCGTCCGCGTCTGCGTCGTTCGCTGAGGCGTTGCGACTGCAGCCAACGTTTGGGCCAGCGCACTATCATCTTGGCGTAACCCGCTTGCAACAACACCAGTACGACGAAGCTGCCGTGGAGTTGCGCAAGGCGGTTGCAGTGACGCCGGGGGACGCGGCGGCCCATTACTATCTGGCGGAGGCGTTGACGGGGCAGTCGAAGAGCGCAGAGGCCCTGCAAGAGTCGCAGACAGCGGCGCAGTTGAGGCCAGACTGGTTCGAGGCGCAGATTGTTTACGGACTGGCATCGCAACATGCAGGAGATGCGGCTGGTGCGGTGGCGGCATTTGAGCAGGCGATTAAGCTGCGGCCAGGCGATCCGGATGCATACAACGATCTTGGGCTGGCGCTGATTCAGAAGGGCGATGCGGAGTCGTCGATTCCGCGGTTCCGCGAGGCTGTAAGGTTGCGTCCGGGTGACGGGACGATTCGGGGCAACCTGGGAATCGCTTTCTTGCAGCGGGCGGATTTTGACGCGGCCATTGTCGAACTGGATGCGGCGGTCCACCTGGCGCCGAGGAACGCTTCCCTGCACTACAACCTTGGGCTCGCCTACAAACTGAAAGATGCGTTTGATCAGGCGGTCGTCGAACTGCAGAAGGCAATTCAGTTGGATCCGGGACTGGCGGACGCGCACTACACGCTGGGAGTGCTTTACTGGCAGAAGGGTGAATTCGAGCCGGCGACGGAGCAACTCAAGAGTGCGATCCAAGTGCACGCGGGGTATGCGGAGGCGTATTACACGCTGGGGACGGTCTACAAGCAGCAGGGTAAATTGCAAGATGCGGCGGGTGCGCTAAGGGAGGCGATCCGGCTGCAACCTGATTTCGCCGGAGCGCACACGACTCTGGCGGCGGTGCTGCGGCAGCTGGGCGACAACGAACACGCCAGCGAAGAAGCGAAAGCGGCAGCGAAGATCACGGCGACGACGAATAACCTGCAGGGCGCGATGTTTGCCACCAACTCAGGAAAGAGGCTGCTGGATGCTGGCGACATTGAGGGTGCGATTGGTCAATTCCGGGCGGCTACTAAGATGAGTGACGGGTACGCGCCCGCTCATTATCAGCTGAGCCAAGCCCTGCAGCGCAAGGGGGACAGTGCAGAGGCACAAGAGGAATTGAAGCGGTGGCAAGAGCTGGAATCGGCCAAGCCGTAACTACCAGAAATCATAGATGATTGCCTGGAATGGAGCGGGATGGCTGGCAACGCGCGAAAAACTAAATGTAGACAGCGATTTACAAATGTAATAGCATCCTACGATTTTCTGTAAGAACAATCCGAATGCCAATTAAAGCGGGGCAACCCAAGCACGAACGAATCAGCGATGAAGTTCGCCATGCCATTTCTTCGGGGCAGTACAAAGAAGGCGAGCGCATTCCTACCGAGGCGGAACTAGTCAAACAGTACGAGACTTCAAGACCGACGGTCGCGCGGGCGCTGCGCAAGTTGCAGCACGAAGGTCTGATCGAACGGCGAGCGGGCTCGGGAACCTACGTTCGAAAAACGAGCCCGGAGCAGGGACAACTCTTCGGACTGGTGATTCCGCGGCTGGGTGAAACGGAAATTTTTGAGCCGATCTGCCGGGAAATGGCGCACTCGTCCCAAGCCAACCATCACGGGTTGCTGTGGGCGGCGACTGGGGTGGATGCGAGCGGCGATGCTGGGGAAGAGGCATGGCAAGCATGCCAGCAGTGCATCGAGCGAAAGGTCGCGGGTGTTTTTTTTGCTCCGCTGGAGTTCACGGCAGACGGTCAAGCGCACAATGAGAGGGTGGTCCGGGCGCTGGATGCGGCGGGAATTCCGATTGTTCTGCTGGACCGGGATATTTACCGGTCGCCGCGCCGGAGCCCGTATGACCGAGTGGGGATCGACAATCGCGCGGCCGGTTTCACGGTGACCGATCACCTTCTCAGCCTGGGATGCCGGAGGCCGGGGTTTTTCAGCCGTCCTTATTCGGCGGAAACGGTGACGATGCGCCTGCAGGGTTACCATGAAGCGCTGCGGCAATACGGAGTCGCGGCTGAAGGTTCGTGGGTCGCCGAGGGAGATCCTTCGGACGTTCCGATGGTGCGGCAGTATCTGGAGGCCTCGAGGGTGGATGGACTGGTTTGCGCGAACGACATCACAGCAGCCAATCTCATGCACTCGCTCGACCTGCTTGGAGTGAAGACGCCGCAGGACGTGCGGATTGTGGGGATCGACGACGTCAAATATGCCAGCCTGCTGAGGGTTCCTTTAACAACGCTGCACCAGCCCTGCGATCACATCGGGGCGGCAGCGGTGCGCGCGATGATTGAGCGAATCACAACGCCCGAGATTCCTCCCCGGGATATCCTGCTGCACTGCCAGTTGGTGGTGCGGGACTCGTGCGGGTCGCGACTCAACCTTACCGTTGCTGAACAAGACGTGAAATAACAAAACCCTGTCAAATTGGGCAAAATTCTGCAATAGAGGGACGGGGCGTTCGCTTCTAGTGCGTTCGTATTAGGCGAGGGACGCCAGCTAATGGATTAGAACTATACATAGCCCTAAAAAATGGCAATACATTTTGCTTGACAATTAAATTTCCTGACGTTATAACTTCCCCCCAGTTCAAGAAAGAAGTTTTTTGCACAGTCGTGGGTGGCTACGGGGCCGTACTGCAGTGAGCAGTCCAGAGTGAGAAGTTAAGAAAGTAAAAAGCGAAACTTTGAGGAGTGGAGAGTCTATGCTCAGGTCCAAGTTGATCTGCGTGGTTGGTTTGTTGCTGCTTGTTGCGGGATTGATGGCGAATCAGGCGTCCGCACAGGCAATTTTCGGAAGCATTCTAGGAACCGTGACCGACCCGCAAGGCGCGGCGGTTGTAGGCGCCACCGTGACGGTGATTTCGGCAGAGAAAAACACCACCACAACAGCAGTCACCAACGAGAGCGGCAACTACTCGGTGACCCACTTGATTCCCGATGTTTATACGGTGCGCATCGAGGCCAAGGGCTTCAAGGCGATCGAGCAAAAGGGAGTGATTGTGCAAGCTGACAACGGCACCCGCCTTGATGGGCAGGTGACGCTCGGCGGTACGTCGGAGACGGTGGAAGTGACGGCCGAATCTCCGCAGCTCAAGACGGACCGCGAAGACGTGGCGGTGGAGTTGAGCACGAAGCAAGTCGAGGATCTGCCGGTATTGAACCGGAACTTCCAGAGCATGGAGTTGCTGACGCCGGGAACGCAGACGATCACGGGCTGGGCGCACGCGGCGACGGAAAACCCGCAGGGCAGCAAACAGATCATGGTGGACGGGCAGACGTTCAGCGGCACGGGTTACGTGCTGGACGGCACCGACAACCAGGACGCGATTCTTGGAATCATCGTGGTCAATCCCAGTATCGACACGGTGAACGAAGTCAAGATGACGACCGCGAATTACGACGCCGAGTTTGGCAAGGCGACCGCGGGCATCATGTCGGCCCAGACGAAGTCGGGCGGCAATGCGTTCCATGGCAGCGGGTACTTCTACGATTTGGACCCGAAGGGGCCAGCGAGGGATCCGTTCACGGGAGCCCCGGCACCGAACAAATGGGATCAGTTCGGCGGCGCAGTGGGCGGCGCGATCATCAAGAACAAGCTGTTCTTCTTCGGTGGAATTGAAGCGAACCGCCGCACATCGGGCCCGACGTTTACGATTTCGGTGCCAACGGCATTGATGCGCAGCACGTGTCTGGCGCCGGTGTCGAACACCAATACGTATTGCGACCTGAGCGATTACAGCAACGCCAACCTTGGCGGCGGCGCGGGCGCGGTGTTCAATCCGTACCAGCCTGCGGGCTCCCGCGACACTTACACGACGGGTGCGCCGGGCAGTTATGTGACGCAAATTCCGTTTACGGTTTTGCAGCAATGGGATCCGCAAGGCGTAGCGGAATCATTTCTGAGCCAACTGCCGGCGCCCAATATCACGGGCAACAACGGCGGCACGACGGAGAACTACGCGGCGAGCGGATCGGGTTCGTTCAACGATTACCAATATACGTTCCGCATCGATCACAACACGACGGAAAAGCTGCAGATTTTTGGCCGGTACAGCCACGCGCACTTCTTGCTGTCGGGCAAACCGGTGTTTGGGGACACGATTGGCGGCCCTGGTCTGGGATACATCGGGTTGGCGGGGCAGTCGAATATCAATAACTACAGCCTGGCGACCGGTTTCAACTACACTTTCAGCGGTACGTTGTTGACGGACTTCCGCTTTGGATATTTCCGTTACAATCCGCATGCCACGAAGTTTGACTCCACCAGCACCAATGCAGCCTCGAACCTGGGTTTCTACGGTTTGAATACGAGCGACCCCACCACCAACGGCTTGCCCGCTCTGATCTGGGACCAGACCATTGGAAACACGGGCGGCCCCGGCGGCGGGTCGAACGGACTGGGCGAGGGCTTGAACATCGGGCGTTGCAACTGTCCGTTGATCGAAAGGGAGCAGCAGTATCAGTTCACGAACAACTGGACGAAGATCATCGGCAACCATCAATTTAAGGTGGGTGCGGATTTGCGGCACGCGAACAACCTGCGCGTCCCGTCGGATGCGAACCGCACGGGCATCCTGAACTTCAACCACGAAGGCACCGGAAACGGAATCTCGGGTCCGCTGGAATCGGGCGGCCTGGACGTCGCTACGTTCCTGTTCGGCGAAGCGACGAGCTTCAACCGTTACGTAGGGACGCCGGGCGAAGTGAATGCGATCGAACTGCAGAACCGATATTTCCTGTACGCGCAGGATACGTACCGGGCTTCGCACAAACTGACGATCAATTACGGCATGCGCTGGGAGTATTACAGTCCGGAAGCGGTGAACGCCAAGGGTAATGGCGGTTTTGCGGAACTGCCGGAAGGCGTGATTCGGGTCGCCGGGTACGGCGGCATCAACAACGCGGGAAATACGCACGGCAACCTGCACAACTTCGCACCACGCTTCGGTGTAGCGTACGAAATGAATCCGAAGACCGTGGTTCGCATGGGGTATGGCCGCAGCTTTGACATCGGCGTATTCGGTTCGAACTTCGGGCACACGGTAACGCAGAACCTGCCGGTTCTGGTGAACCAGACCTTGCAGGATCTCAATCAGGACAACTTAACGGCGGCCTTCGACTTTGCCGCGCAGGCAGGAAATACGGCGCCGGTTTGCTTGCCGACAGCTTCGGGCTACGCGGCTGGCGTTTGCGGTCCTACTCCGTATGCTTTCCCAGTCATCCCTGCGAACGGGATCCTACCGTTGTTTGGTCCGACGGTATCAGCGTCGCCACACATCCGGCCGGATCGTGTCGTAGTTCCAACGGTCGATGCCTGGAACTTTACGCTGCAACGGCAACTGACCTCCAAGATGACGGTGGAAGCGGCGTATGTTGGCACGCACGGCACGCACGTGTTTAAGGGAACGGGTCCGACGTACAACATCAACCAGGCGACGGTGGTTGGTTTCGCACAGGGCTTGACGTATGCCCAGCGCTCACCGTATGACACAGCCTTTATCACTCCGTACACGGACGGAAGCGGGAACACAACGAACGTGGTTTGTTGCGGCGGTAACAGCATGGGTTACGCGGGCAACGACGGAGCGAACGATTACAACGCTTTCCAAGTCAAGGTGAACCAGCGGGTGGGCAACGGCCTGACCTTCCTGGCTCACTACACCTACTCGAAGTCGTATGACAATGATGGCAGCTACCAGCCGGATTTGCGGCAGGGATGGGGGCGGTCGGATTTCAATCGCGATAGCGTCTTCGTGTTTGCTCCGATCTACGAGTTGCCCTTCGGAAGAGGGAAGTCATACCTGGGTGACATCAGCCGACTGGCGGACGAGGTCATCGGTGGGTGGCAATGGAACACCTCGCTCAACATATCGAGCGGCTTGCCCTGGAGCCCGAGCTACGATTTGTGTAACTCGGATCGAGATACCGGGCCATGCCGACCGAACCTGACCGGCGGCTTCAGCGACGGAGTGCACCGGATCGATGGTGTGCTTACGTACTTCACTCCGGTGGCGGAGATGACGACTAACGGCGCTACGAGCGGACCCTTCAGCAGACCGCAGATTGGAACGTTTGGAGACGTCCACCGGAACGCGTTTACCGGGCCGGGAAAATTCCAGGCGGACATGTCGTTGTTTAAGAACTTTGCGATTACGGAAGGGGTCAAGGCTCAGTTCCAGGCAGAGTTCTTCAACGTGTTCAACCATCCGGTATACGGATTCAACAGTTCGCAGAGCGGCTCCGGACTTTGTATTGACTGCGGAGGCGTGGCGAACGGTGGAACCGTTGCGAGCGGAAACGGCGTGATCAACGCGACAGAAACAGACGTGCCAATGCGTCAATTCCAATTGGGCGTCAGGGTAACGTTCTAGAGCCAAGTTGTTTGCTTTCCCAAGGGGAGCCTGCGGGCTCCCCTTTTTTGGATCGCATCAGCGATAGCGGCGCAGCCGCCAGGAACTACCATGAAGAAATTAGTGGTGGGGCTCGGGGAAGTGCTGTGGGACATGCTTCCGGGGCGAAAGTACCTCGGTGGCGCGCCCGCAAATTTTGCCTATATCACCAATCTAATGGGTGACGAAGGCGTGGTGGCGAGCCGCGTAGGCACAGATGCGCGCGGGTTGGAAGCTACGCGCCGCATGGAAGTGCTGGGGCTATCGGTTTCAGAAGTACAGCGCGATGGGAGCCATCCCACGGGCGTGGTAAAGGTGGAAGTGGACGAAAGAGGGTTGGCGCGATTTGAAATCGAGCAATCCTCGGCGTGGGACTTTCTGGAGTGGACTGCGGAATGGCATACTCTGGCGCAAAAGACCGACGCGGTTTGCTTTGGTTCGCTGGCGCAACGCTCTCCGCAGAGCCGGGAAACGATCCGGCGATTTCTGCGGGCTACGCGGCCGGACGCGGTGAGGGTGTTTGACGTTAACCTGCGGCAACCGTTCTACGGGCGCGAAGTGCTCGACGAGTCGATGAAACTGGCCGATCTCGTAAAGATGAACGATGAGGAAGTGCCGAAGGTGATGGAATTGGTGGGGCTTGACCATGCGGACGAGAAGTCATCGGCGCAGCGGTTGATGGAACACTACGGGTTAAAACTGGCGTGCGTGACTCGCGGAGGCCGCGGCAGTCTGTTGGTTGGCCGGTCGGGATGCAGCGAGGGAAGCGGGATTGCGGTAAGAGTTGCGGATACGATCGGCGCGGGCGACGCGTTCACGGCGGCGCTGGTGCACAATTATCTTCGAGGGGCAAGCCTGGATCAAATGAACCATGCTGCCAACCTGGTGGGAGCGTGGGTCGCGAGCCAGGCAGGACCGACTCCAACGCCGAAGGACGGCGAACTGGGGCACTCGCTGGCAGACATCGCCTAGCAGTGCTGCTAGTGGAACTCGTGGCCTTTCCAAAACCGGCGCGGATCAGAGTTTTGCCCCTGACTGCCACGCTGGCCAAGCAAGAACTGTCGCGGCAACATCGGCGGGAGTGAGGAGTGCCCAGCACCCAGTCCTGTCGCGGCTTACAATCATTGCCAGGGACTCTCCAAATGAAACGGAAGTTTTGCGTTTTTATTTTCCTTGCCCTTCTCTGTGCTTACCTGTGTGGTTCTGCGTGGCCAGCCGAGACTTCTCAATCGGGCGCGAGCGCTCCTCCAGATGCGGCGCCGGCGGCGGAATCCGGGTTCAGTGAGGCGCGCCGGCTGCTGCAACAGGGCAACACTGCGGCGGCGATCGCGAGTTTGCAGCAGTTGGGCAGCAGCCATCCTGGAATGAAGGGGCTGTCGCACGAACTGGGGGTTGCATACTACCGGAGCGGCGACTACCTGAAAGCGATCACTTCGCTGAAACAGGCGATCGAAGAAGATCCGGAAGATAAGGAAGGCATCCAACTGCTGGGGCTGGCGAACTATTTAGCCGGACGCCCGGCGGACGCGATTCCGCTGCTCGAAAAAGTCCAGGGATGGTACCCGCGGGCCAATGTAGATGCGGCGTATATTCTTGGCGTGGCGAATATCCAGACCAAGAATTATCCGGACGCGCGCAAGGCGTTTGCGCGGATGTTCGAAGTTGGACCGGACTCGGCGGCGGCATATCTGTTTACGGCGCGGGTTTTATTGCGCCAGGAATTCGATCCGATTGCCGAAGAATATGCGCAGAAAGCGGTGACGCTTGATCCTAAGTTGCCGCTGGCGCATTTTTTTCTAGGGGAGTTGCATCTTTATAAGTCGAGGATTGCGGAGGCGATTGCAGATTTCCAGCAGGAACTGGCCATCAATCCGGGGCATGCGCCTACGTATTACAAACTAGCCGACGCCTATGAACACGTGCAGAAGTTCGACGAGGCAGAACGGCTGTTGCAGCGCTCGATCTGGCTCGATTCGACGTCTACGGGCCCGTTTATTCTGATGGGCAAGGTTCTGGAGAAAAAAGGAGAGGCGGAGTTGGCGGTGCATGCGCTGCAACATGCGCTGACCATGGATCCGAGTAACGCGGTGGCGCACCATTTACTCGGGCAGGCGTATCAGGATATGGGGAGGACCGAGGATGCGGAACGAGAGCGGAAAACTGCGCAGCAGATCCAGGATGAGGCCCATGCGAAACAGTGAAGCGAGGATGGCGAGCCAAAGATGTGGACTGAGGCGATGGTCGGGAATCGGCGCCCTGGCTCTGTTGTTGTGGGTGAGCGCGGGCGTGGTCTTGGCGACAGCGCAGCAGACCGAAGTGCGGCGAGTTGAAGGAGCCGATCTCGACGGAAGAAAAGTTGATCCGCTGAAAGACGGTGCGGGCAAGCCGGTTGTGCTGGTGTTTGTGCGCACGGATTGTCCGATCTCTAATCGCTACGCGCCGATCATTCAACGACTGCAAGGCGACTATGCAGGGCGGGCGGCGTTTTGGCTGGTGTATCCGGACAACGATGAAACGAAGGAGCAGATCAAGAAACATCTGCAGCAGTATGGTTACAGGCTGACGGCGCTGCGCGATCCGGATCATGAACTGGTCCGTAGGAGCCACGCGGAAATCACGCCGGAAGCCGCCGTATTCGGAGCCAGCGGAGAGCTGCTCTACCATGGGCGCATTGACAATCTCTACGAAAGCATTGGGCGGGCGCGCACTGCGGCTACGACGCATGAAGTGAACGACGCACTGCAAGCGGCGCTGGCGGGCAAGGTTCCGAAGGTGCAGACTGCCCCGGCTGTAGGCTGCACGATCATGGACATGCGATGAAGCGATGGGAGAGGACGAGGGTTGGGCGAATCGCGGCGGTGCGCGTAGCGATCTGGATTGGCATGATGGCGGCGATGCTGTGGGGATTTCGGTCGATTCAGGCCGCAGCCGGGACGAGAGCGGCATTTTCCGCCGGAAGCGAGGAGAGCGCCGAGGAGAAGGGCGGCGGCACGCATTCGGCGGTGACGTTTAATCGGGACATAGCGCCGATCATTTTTCAAAATTGTTCTCCGTGTCATCGTCCGGGGGAAGCGGGGCCTTTTTCACTTCTAAGTTATGCCGATGTGAAGAGACACGGCCACCAGATTGTCGGGGTGACGCAGGCGCGAATCATGCCACCGTGGCTTCCTGAACCGCAAACGTTAAAATTCGCGGATGAGCGGCGTTTGTCGAGCGGGCAGATCGACCTTATCAAGAAGTGGGTGGACGAGGGTGAGGTGGAAGGCAGCGCTGCGGATGCGCCTGCGATGCCGAAGTTTGTGGAAGGATGGCAACTCGGACCTCCCGATGTCATCGTAAAAGCGAGCAAACCATATCCACTGGTTGCGACCGGGAATGATCTTTACTGGAACTTTATTTTGCCGATTCCGGTCAATGAGACGCGTTGGGTGAAAGCGGTCGAGATCAGGCCTGGGGATAAGCGGGTGATCCATCACGCGAATATTCTGGTGGACCGGACGGGGGCGTCGCGGAGGCTGGAGGCGGAGCCGGGCGCGGGTTTTGCCGGCATGGATCTGCGCATCGAGTCGGAGGTATTCGAGCCGGAGAGCCATTTATTTTTCTGGAAGCCGGGGAGCCTTCCTTATGTCGAGCCGGATGGGCTCGCACTTAGGGTGGACAAAGGCACCGACCTGGTGCTGAACACGCACATGCAACCCACGGGCAAGCCGGAACTGGTGCAGCCCAGCATCGGCGTCTATTTCACCGACAAGCCGGCAACGCAAGTTCCGATGCTTTTGCAGCTGCAACGCGACGCGCTGCTGGATATCCCGCCGGGGGATAAGAACTTTTTGATTGAGGACCGCTTCACCCTGCCTATCGACGTCGACTTACTTGGCATTTATCCGCATGCGCACTATTTGGGAAAGGATCTGCTCGCAGAAGCGATTCTGCCCGACGGAAAACACGAGACGCTGATTCACATTCCACGGTGGGATTTGAACTGGCAAGCGGTCTATCGCTACGAGACGCCGGTGACGCTGCCCAAAGGCACGGTGCTTGCGATGCGCTATGTCTACGACAATTCGGCGGAGAACATTCACAATCCCAACGATCCTCCGAAGAGAGTGCGAGCAGGGAACAGTTCCGTGGATGAGATGTCGCATCTCTGGCTGCAAGTATTGCCGAAGAATGTAGAAGCCACGCAGGGCGATGGGCGCCGTGTGTTGCAGGAGGCACTGGCGCGGCACCATGTGGAGCAGGATGCGGGCGATTACGTCGCTCACTACAATCTGGCCGCGATGCTGGAGGATCGCGGGGACGTGCGCGGAGGCATTGCACAGTATGAGATCGCGCTGCAGATTCGGCCGAAGGATGCAGTGATCCACAATGCGCTCGGGCGGGCGCTGATGACGACCGAAAATACGAACGAGGCGATTCCACACTTTCGAGCGGCGATCGCGGCTCGGCCGGACTATTTCGACGCTCACTACAACCTGGGGGTTGCGCTGGCATCGCAAGAAAAAACGATAGAAGCGCTGGAACAGTTTCGTGAGGCGGTGCGTTTGAATCCCGAGGATGCCGGGGCGCAAGCGAACCTGGGCAGCGTTCTGGCGCAGACGGGGAAGCTTCTGGAAGCGAAAGCATGTTTCGAGCGAGCATTGCGGATTGATCCCACGCATCAACTGGCGCGCGAGAACCTGGAATCGGTCAATGAAATGCTGGCGCAGCCGCGGCATTGAAACGAGGGTTCGTTAGCGGAGTTCGGAACATTAGCGACGGCGGCATCGATCTACCCGCCCGCGGAGCCGGGCTGGTCGACGGGTTTGGCGACTGGTTCCTTGCGTTTTTCGTCGGAATCGACCGAGAAGAGCATGTAGTGGTCAAAGCTGTGGCGGCGATAGTAGCGATGCTGCCGGAAAGCGAAATAAATCTCGGCGCTTTTTGGCAGCCAGATTGAAGTATTCTTCTTGTCGAAACGGATGGGCCCGTACTCGACGACCTGGTGCTCGCTGAGGAGTCTGATTTCGGGCATGGGGCGAATCATCTCGGCCTCGATGCGAACGATCTGGAACTTGTCGGCGGTGATCCAAGCGCGACCCTTGAGCTTCACGGGATAGATAATCTTGCCAACCTTATAACTGTGCATGCGGTTGGGTTTGTCATCCCGCTGTTTGAAATGAACGAGCCAACTGGCTTGTCCGTGCCAGTCGGCGAGGCCCTCGCACTGCATGTCGAAGTCGTCGCGCATGTGGGGATGAAAGACGAGGGCGAGCGTGGCAAAGCCTGTGCTGGCAATCTTGTCGGGATAGTCGGCCAAGGTTATCTTGTCGGCGCGGGACTCGTCGACTGCGAGATAGCCGGGCTCGGGTTCGGAGATGGACGCCACGTAATTATATTTTCGCGTTTCGGTGTGAAGCGGGTTGCCTGCCGCGTCGAGGCTTTGGTGAAAGAGATCTTCGATGGCGGAAAAGCGAGCGACATCGTCCGCGAGTTCCGCAACGTGCTTGCCGGTTTCTCGGACGACCATGTCGGTGGGGCAGTCGACGCCGAGCGCCAGAGGAACCTTGGTGTCGTCGATGCCGGGCGGCTGCCAGGATTTGACGGACAATCCGGGGGCTGGAAGGGCCTCCAGCGGATCCACACCGGAAAGCCGTAGTTTGGCGGCGTCTGCGTCCGTGGATGGAGTGCCAGATTCGCTGTCCCGTACTTCGGCGATTAGAGAGCGCAGTTGGCCAGCGAGAGGATGACTGGGTGCGTCGTGCAGGAAAGTTTCAAGAACCTGAATGCCCTGGTCGTTGAGTCCGAGGTTGATGAGAGCCTGACCGAGAACGAGCCGTGCGGCGCTCGCCTGGGCTTTGCCCTTGGCCAGAGCCACCTCGGCTTCGGCGCGCGCTTTTTCGTAGTTCTTTTGCCGGAAGTAGGCATCGGCGAGCAGATCGTGGGGGAGCCAGTCATCAGAATTAGCCGCGGAGTTGACTGCTGAGCTAGCCGCGACCGCACGCTCTAATGCCGCCTGGGCGGCTGGGTAGTTCTTTTGCTCGAGATAGGTTCGTCCCAGCAGAGTCAAGCCTTGGGCGATTTGCGGATTCAGGGTAGTGGAGGTAACTAAGTACTGGGCCGCTTTGTCGAACTGATTCTGCTGAAAGTAGAGATATCCGAGGAGGAAGTTAAGTTCGGCGCTGGAGGGAGCCGAGTTGTTTGCCTGGTCGAGGTGTTTCTGCGCCTCTTTATATTTGCGCGACTTGAGCGCCGCCACCCCACGTTTCATTTCTTTTCGCGCTTTGGGAGGAAGTGAACGATTGTCGATGTCGAGATCGATCGCGGAGGGGTCGTGGTGGAGCACAATTTCGAACTGATGGAGTTCTGAGTTCGTTACGTGCATTTCCTGATGGGCGCTGAGATAGCCGACGGCGCTGATTTCGACATCGTAGTTGCCGTAGGGGACGTCAGTGAATGCGCCCTTGGAATCTTCCTCCGTGGTCTGCCATGTGGCAGTCTGGTCGGTCAGGTTGACGAGCTTGAGAAGCGCCTGACGGTCGAGATGAGTCTTGGAGTTTTCGGAGTACACGGTGAAGACGAGGAGGCCGGTCCCGGGAGTCGTGTTGTAGATCCGCACGAACTGGCGGTTTAAATTTTCAGGAGTGTTATTGGGGTTTTGCTGGGCGAGGGCGGCGGCTGCGAACAGGCAGCAAATAGTCAATAACACCCTCGGCAACGCGTGCGCATGCTTCGTCAGAGATTTGCCTTCCCATCCCATTTGCAGGGCCTCAAACAGTCTGCTGGAGGGGGAAGAGCAGGTCAAGGACAATGTCTAAAAAAGAATTCCGGCGAGTTGTTCGGCCACCAGATTGGCTTTCTGGCGGCGCATCGGCTGCGTCATGCAGACATCGTTTTGCACACTCGAGCTGACGCGTACGACAAAAGCCTGATCGCGGACGCGGCCTACGACGGCCTCGGAATAGTGGTTGTCCTTGTCTTGCAGGGTGCACATTACAGCCTCGTTGCCGATGGCGTGCAGAGGCGCTGGGGTTGGACCGCATTGCGCGAGGTAAGTAGGGAACTGTTTAGGAATGTCGGTCATGAGGTCGACCGAGATACGCAGGAGGAGGTTGATCGCGCCCTGCTGCCGTGTAAATTCGCAGACTCCGGTGCCGTTGGTGGCGGTGTGGGCCGTAAGAGCGACGGGGCCGCCGAGAATTCCGCGGGCGGTCGCTTCGTTCAGCCACGGACACTTGGATTGACAAGGGCATAACTGAGGCACAAGCAACGCCAGGCTGAACGAGAGTATGCAGGAGACTCGCGTTGCAGTGAGCTTGAAGTTCGCCGACGCGCGCATATCAGGATTTCGCCGCGGGTTTCAAGGGGTCGGATTTAAGGATCTTGCCGCCTTCCTGAATCACGTAGAGGCGATTCACATCCAGGTGTTTGAGTTGATCGACTTGTCCGCTTAACCAGCGAATCTCGATTTGATCGATTTTGGAGGCCTGCTCCAAGCCAAAGTGCATCCGCATGTCATTTTGAGAAAAATAGCTGCCGCCGCTGCGGAGTTCATCCATTTGCACGAGCGGTTTGTCCGCGGTGGGGACAGTCTTGGCGGTGACAAGCACGCGGCTGCCAATGCCGGTGCGATTGGACTTCACGCCAACCAACTTGATCTTAACCCAGTTGCGATTGAGGGTTGAGTCGCAGCGGAGGAGTTGGGGGATGGCATTGACGCAGTTGACCGCGATGTCGAGGTCGCCATCGTTGTCGTAATCGCCAAAAGCACAGCCGCGCGCGGGAGCGTTCTCCAGAATTCCAGGACCACCTTGGTTCGTTACTTCTTCGAAGCGACCGTTGCGTAAGTTGCGATACAAGTACTTATGCTCGGCATATTTCAGATCGGCTTTGGACTTATCCACTTCGGGATACACATGGCCATTTGACATTAGTATATCGAGCCAGCCGTCGTTATCCATATCGAAGAAACCGACGCCCCATCCTAGTAAGCGCGTATTGACGCCGAGTCCGCTAGGGTAGGTGCGATCTTCGAAGACACCTTCGCCAAGATTGGTGTAGAGCGAGTCGGTATCGCCCGCGAAGTTTGTCTTGACGACATCGAGATTGCCGTCGCGATTGTAATCGCCGATGGAAACACCCATGCCAGCCTGGGGTTTGGCCTCGGCGGAAAGTGCGGCTCCGTTCTCAATGGCGACGTCTTTGAAGGTGCCGTCTTTTTGATTGAGATACAAGGTGGCGGGCGCGGAGTCGTTGGCGACATAGATATCGGGCCAGCCATCGTTATCGAGGTCGGAAGCGGCAACGCTGAGACCATAGGTGCCGACGGCATTCCATATGCCGGCTTTTTGGCTTACATCAGCGAAGGTACCGTCCCCATTGTTGTGATAGAGAATGTTTTTGCCGCCGTTAAGTCCGGGAGGGCCGCAGGCGACTAAGATGCCTTTATACGTGCAGGGGCCATCTTCGGGGAGCGGCGCAGTCTTGAGGTCAAAATCGACATAGTTGGCGACAAACAGATCGAGGTGGCCATCGCGGTCGTAGTCAACCCAGGTGCAGCCGGTATTCCAACGAGTCTTGGGTCCGGGTTGAAGGAGGCCAGCTTTTTCGGTGACGTCGGTGAAGGTGCCGTTGCCGTTGTTACGGTAGAGGACATTCTGGCCGTAATAAGTGACGAAGAGATCGTCATTGCCGTCGTTATCGTAATCGCCTACGCAACAGGCCTGGCCCCATCCAGTGCGGATTTCAAGGCCCGAACCCTTGGTGACATCGGTGAAGGTGCCGTCGCGATTATTCTTGAATAAACGGCAATGCGGTTCCTGACCCTTGGGGAAGCCTTCCAGCCGCCATCCATTTACGAGGAAGACGTCGAGCCATCCATCGTTATCGTAATCGTAGAAAGCGAGGCCGCAACCGGTGGTTTCGAGCAGATACTTGTTCTTGCCCACGCCGCCGTAAATGGTTTCGACATCCAGTCCAGAACCTTTGACGACATCGACAAAGCTGACGCCGAGCGGCGTGCCCTCGATGGGCGATTTGGGGCCCGGCGGAGGAGGAGCGGGCTTGGCATCGTAAGTGCGCTCAATAGGGCCGATGCCTTGCCTGCCAGGCTGAGGGGTGTTCTGCGGTTGAGGGGAAGCCAGCGCCAGAATGTCAGCGAAGGGAAGAACGAGAGCGGTTCGGCTCAATGAGGTAAGAAACTTACGGCGATCGAAAGGTGACACTAATCCTCCTCTAGTCTTGCTTACCGCAGCTGTTGGCGCCGGATTGCGCCATATCCGGATGCATGTCGGTGTGGATGTGCCAGGGCACGCTTTCGGTGGAGATCTCAGGATGTTTGCGCAAAAAATCGAGGGAATAGGTTGGAGCCGCGGGATCGATGGTCTTGGTAGCATAGGAGGCCGCTTGCCGGGCGGCTTCCGCTTTCATGCCTTTGCGGCGATATAGGATGGCGAGATTGTAGTGGGCGGCGACATCGTCGGGATCGATGGCTTGCAAGGCTTCAAACTGCGCCACGGCTTCTTCGGAGCGGTGCTGCTGGTAATAGGCGATGCCGAGCTCTCGGCGAGCGTCGCGCGACTGGGGATACTGTTCCACGACTTTCTGCAAGTTGGCGACCTCAGCCTCGGGATGCCCTTCGCGGCGTTCTACTAAAGCGAGGTAATAGAGGGCTCGGGCGTAGTTGGGATGCAACTGCAAAGCCTTTTCCAAAGGAGGCCGGGCGGAGGAATATTTCTCCCACTCGATATAGGTGAGGCCGAGGTTGACGTAGCCGTCGTCGTAGTCGGGACGGAGTTTGACAACCTGCTCGAAAGCAGCAATCGATTCGGAGTATTGCAGTTGATCGAGGTACGCGATGCCGAGGTTGTTCCAGCGCATCCAGTCCTGATTATCGCTGGGTTCGGGAGGAGTGGGATCGTTGGCGCCCATATTCAAAGTGCGAGTGCGCGAGGCGAGTTCGACGACGGGGTAGAGCGGATGGTCGGGACCGAAGACGTTGTTCAGGTAGCTTTGGCGCAAGTGACGGTAGTTGACGCGAGCGGTGATGGTGAGCGGGGCAGCAACGTCAGCCGGAACCTGAAATTCATAACGTACAAGCGCGGAGCGTCCAGACTGAATGGAGTTGTCGTAGGCCATGGAGTGGATGGTCGCAACTTTATGGTTTTCGACGAACTCGCCTGAAATATCCACGGGACGATTGGTGAAACTGTGGGCGCGAGGATCGATCAGTCCATCTGGTTTGAGGAATCCGCTGTGATAGATTTCCTTCCCGGCGGCGTCTTTTACGACGACCTCGACCCATGCTTCGTAGAGATCGCGAACTTCGGGGATGAGCGAGTGGCCGATATTTTTATTCTGGATAACGACGTAGGCCTGCAGGGTTTCATTCGGCTGAACGGCAAAGGGGACGGAGCCGAGGGGCGCGATGAGCTTGTCTTCGCCGGTCTTTTTGAGGGCAAAGATATCTACGTTGAGGTAAGTGCCGCGCTTCAAGAACTCAACGGTCTTCTCCAGTTGCTCGTCGAAGCCGTAATAAAAGGGGACGGCAGTGTTACCCGCCGGCCAGCGGTGCGAGGCTAGCAGTCCATTTTTCAAGCCGTAGTCGGGCAGGGTAGCCGCCATGCGGTGCATGTGACAGGTTTGGCAGGGAACGAAGTCGGACTGGTAGAAATTCAGGGGATTGCGCTGGGAAAACTTGGAGTTCTGCCATTCGTCATAGGTTGTAAAGGCGCGAATGAATTTGTAATCATTCAGGGCATTCGGCAAATTAGCTTTGTGGCAGGCGGCGCAGAATTCCGGCGTCTTGTAGATGGGAAGCATGACGGCCTGCGCGTGCCGTTTCGGATGTTCGAGGATATCGCCAAAGGGGACCTCACCGGGAATACGATTGCCGTTTTCGTCGACCATGACGCTGGGCACGCCCATGACGTATCCGCCATTGCCGGATGTGGACTGCAGGGCCTGGATGGAATGACAGGTCATGCAGGTCAACCCGTCCTGATCAAACGAGCGATCGACATGAGAGTTCTGGGTGAGGGCGCCAGACAGGACGGCGATGGGATTGTGGCAGCTATCGCAGTGCCGGGAAAACTCGATGCCCTGGGTGCGGATCAGGATGTTAACGCTGGCGCGGTAAAAGGGTTCGCGGAATGAGTTGGAGTGCAAGGACTGACGCCACTGGTGATAGGCCTCTTCGTGGCAATGGCCGCAGTAGTCCGCCCTGGGAAACGCGCCGGGTTGAATGAATTCGTTGCCCTCGATGGCGGCGCTGCCGGGCAGTGAAAGACTATCTTTGCCGAAACGAAAATTGTAAGTCTCCCGGATCTGATCGGAATAATCCTTGCGCTCGCTGGTGTAATTGTGTGGAAGGGCCGATGCAGGGGAGGAAGGAACGGCAGACTGAGCCGACGAGGTGGGCGCCTGGGCGCGCGTGCTGAACTGCAGGGCTCCGACAAGCAAAGTGAAGCTGACTGCGAAACGGATAGCGTGCACGATGAATTGACGCATTCGAGACTTCACAAGCTACCTTGATGAACCCGTTGTCTCATCCATTGGTGTGGCATTGTCGTGCGCTGACATACTAGAGCAGTCTTCGTGATGGTGTCGAGCGGGATTCCAGCGACTGGAAGCCGCGAGAGCTGCTACCGATACGGAGCGGCTCAGTTTCCATAATTCGTCTATGTTGCGCCATTATAATTCGACGATTTCCGATCAGGGATGAGACTTTTGCAAATTGTCGGCAGCTTGCCGCTCGGCTGCGGCGTCGGCGTTTTTGCCCTGGCGTTCGAGAGCATTGGCTAATCCGCGATGGGCGTCGGGATATTGCGGAGCTTCATTAATCGCCTCCCGATAACGCTCGATGGCATCGTCGATTTGGCCTTTTTGCAGCAGCGAATCGCCGGAGTGTGTGGCGACAGTGGCGCGCTGGATGTTCATGGCGACGCGCTCCAACTCAGCTCCTTTCTTGCGCTCGGCGGCTGCCTCTGGGGCGTTGCCCTGCTGCTGGAGGACGGTGGCGAGCGTGAGGTGAGGGTCGGGCTGGTCGGGCATTTGCCGAATCGCTTCGCGAAGCGCGTCCGCGGCTTCGGGGAGTTTCTCCATCTTGCGATAGAGACTGCCGAGAGTGGCCCAGCCATCGGCGTTGTCGGGGTGTAGTTTCAGGGCCTGCGCGAGTTCGCGGGCGGCCTCGTCGTAGCGGCCATCCTGCATATAAAGGATGCCGAGGGTGTAGTGCGGTTCATGGGCGGAGGGATCGAGCCTGGCCGCAGTCTCCAATTCGGGGATAGCGGCGGCATTGTCGTCTTTCAACTTGAGGGCGAGCCCGAGATTGTAATGAAGCTGAAAGTTGTCGGGATTTTTCTTGAGTCCGGCGCCAAGAACACGGATGGCGTCATCGACTTCATTCATCTGCAGGTAGGCGCTGGCAAGATTCTCATGCGCGGTGGGATCACCGGGGTTCTGCTGGAGCGCACGCTCGAGGAATGGGATCGCGTCCTTAGCGTTGCCTGTTAGCAGGAGAGCCAGTCCCAGGCTGGCGGACGCCTCTGCATCCTTTGGATCGGCGGCAACGGCCTCGCGAAGGAGCGGAAGGGCATCCGCGACGTGACCGGTGCGCTGCAGTGCCAACGCCAGTTGATACCTGGCTTCGGTGGATGGGGCATCGAGTTTAAGGGCGCGCTGAAATTCAGCAATGGCTTTGTCGTCTTCGTTGTTCGCCGTGTATGCCTTCCCTAGTTCGATGGCGGCCACGGCATTGTCGGGAGCCAGTTGCGAGGCCCTGGTCAGCTCCGGAATTGCTGCAGGAGCTTGCTGTTGCATGAGGAGGGCGACTCCGAGGTGCATGTGGGCCGCGGCGAACTGCGGATCGAGGCGGATCGCTTCCTGAAATTCAGCGACAGCCGGTGTCCAGTTTTGCTGCTGGGCTTGCAGCGTGCCGAGAGAGTCATGGAGTTCGGCGTTCTGCGGCTCCGCGGCTACGGCGGCTTTCATCTTGGAGATGGCATCGGGGAGTTGTCCGGTGGCGGCGAGCGCGCGAGCGTAGGGTTCAAGGAGGGCGGCAGGAAGAGTAGGCGAGGAATTAGGCACCGACTTGCGACGCGAGTCAGCTTCAAGCTTTGCGAAGGTCGCAACCGCCTTTTTGTACGCTCCGGTTTGCTCGTACGCCAAGGCAAGATTGGTTTGAGCGGCGATATCGGCAGGCTTAAGCGCGACGGCTTTTTCCAATTCCTTGATGGCCTGCGGGAATTTTCCGAGCCGGATCAGGACCGCGCCCAGGCTGCTGTGGCCTTCTTCGATCTGGGGGACGAGGTGAACGACCTTTTCGAACTGGGCCTCGGCGGTCTTCCAGTCATTATTCTTGATGGCTGTATTGCCCGCCTGGTAAGCCGCCTGGGCCGCATGGTTGACGTCGGCTTGCGGTGGTGACGCTGCGGGGGGCTGTGTCGCGGCCGTAGTCGCCAGGGCCAGTATCAGGATGAACGGGAAGAGAGGGGCAGGAGTCTTGCGAAGAGGCGGAGTGAGGGCGCTAGTTGGGCTGCGAAAGGGCGAACGCGAGGTTGCTGGAAAATACATGAGATGACGTTCGATGCGATGGAACAACCCACCTGCGCCGAGAGTATAGCAGCCTGCGTCTGGGAGCTAAAAGGCGGGCAGGCGAGGGTGACGGAACAGACTAGTTTCTAAAAGGTTAGCGCGGCTAGCCTTTTACGCTGATCTTTGAGAATGAGAGGACCGCTCTGCCGGTGGTGGGGCGGCCCATGGAAAGCGCGGGGCGGAAGGTGGTGAAAATGAGCATGTTTTTCAACTGCGGCAGCACAGCCTTGGCAGCGTCGGGTTGCGAGAGGATGTGATAATCCTCGACGCGCCCGTTGGCATCGACGTCAGCTTCGATGACCAAGGCGTCATCGCCGACGTTGCCGAGCGAAGTGCCAAAGGCAGAGCGTTCCAGTTCAGGCGCGGTGTAGAGCATCAGAGGAACATCTCCGCTGCTGGCGCGCAGTTGGGCGGGCAAGGCAAAGAAGCCGAGCAGCAACCCGAAAAACAAGACCGCGCTCACCAGTCCCATGGTGGCGGGAACCATGAAAGCATTCAACGCGTTCTGGAGCCGGACGAGCACTCCTTCAAACCGTGGACGGCGCTGCCCGGCAGCCTCGCGCGAAATCGCGACGCGCAACTTCAATGCCAGGTCGGCGGGAGCCTTTTTCGTACCCAGACCGGCGAGCAACTGCTGCGTGCGCTGCATTGCGGCATATTCGCGCGCGCAGGCGGCGCATTTTTCCATGTGGCGTGTGAGGGCGCGCATCTCGGACCCGCTCACGCGACCGTCGAGATAGGGCGAGAACAGTTTTCTGATCCCTGCGCAGTTCGTGTTAAAAAAATTCATGGCGTCACCTCTACCTGTCGGCCAGCGCGGGAAGCTTCCCGCGAATTTGCAGTGGTGCTGTTTTGCCGTGGGTGGGCGGAAAAGCCGCGTCCCGGTTGATCGGCGGCGGGAGCGAGCAGACCTAGCTCCGGGCCGACCTCGCGGACGTAGGCCGCTAATTTCTTGCGCAGAGCATCGCGTCCGCGCGTGATTCTCGACTTCACCGTTCCCAGAGAAATCGCCAGAACTTCCGCAATTTCTTCGTAAGACATTTCCTCGAGATCGCGAAGAATCAAAGCCGTGCGAAAAGGCTCAGGCACCTGCTGCAGAGACTGCTCCACGGCGGCGCGGACTTCGGAGTGAGCGAACTGCTCAAAAGGAGACTCGCCGGGATCAATGAGTCGATCTTCGCCGGAAAATTCGCAGTTGCCGGTATTGACGGGATCGATGGGAGTTTCCTGGGCCTTGTGGCGGAACCACCACCGCCGGCGATTCGCGGCCTCGTGCAACGCGATGCGGTAGATCCAGGTTTTCAGACTGGATTCGCCGTGGAAATGCTTCATGCCGCGGAAGACTTTCAGAAACACTTCCTGAGTGGTATCGGCGGCATCGGAGGGGTCATTCACGATGCGGTAGATGAGGCCGTAGATGGGCTGGTGAAACTCGCCAATCAGCCAGGAGTAGGCATCTTCGGAGCCTGCCTTTAAGGCAGCAATGACGGCAGATTCCTCGGCTCGCGCTCCCATCGCGCTGGCAAGATCGCCCATTGTGGTAGCTCCCGCCATGAAGGCGTTCCCCTTAATTATAGTGACTTCGACCCCAGGCGGGAGGCTTAATTTGTTACCCTCGCGACCTTACCGAAGATAAGGGCGACAAGCGTCCCCGCTTAGGTAGTTAGACTCCGAAGCGGGGTTGGGAGTTCCCGTAGGAGTCGGGGCTGGCATTAACGACGGTTTTTGACTGCGACGGCGCTGAGGGCAGCGAACGGGGAGGGTTGTGACTTGAGCGATTACGGATTTAGAGTTGCGTCCCAGGGCCGCAGACGAGGTAGCCATCGCCGCACGTTTTTGCAGTATCGTTCGTATTCTGTGCCGAAGATTTTTCGGAGGTGCGGTTCCTCGTAGAACATCACAAATAGCATCACGCCAAGCGCCACGGCGCACACGGCTGCGATCGCGGCAAGGTTGGCGTGTCCAAAAACTACCCAAAGTCCGATCCAACCGGCGGCAAAACCGAGATACATGGGGTTGCGCACGTAGCGATAGAACCCGACCACCACTAGTCGTTTTGGTGGAGCGATGGGAGCGGGCGTTCCGTGTCCGGTCCATCCGAAGTCGAAGACGCACCTGAGGGCCACGGCGAAGCCCAGGACCGAAGGAACGGAGGCAATCCAGCGCCAGCGTGCCGGACCCACGGCGTCGACCTGGAAGCCCAGCCACGAGGGCAAAAGCCAGAACCAGAGCGTGAAGAATGCAACACCGACGGTCAGGGACGCAACCGTGGTCAGCCAGTTTGGCCGGCGATCCTGTTGTCCAACAGCGGGAACTCTGCCGGTTGCGGGGCTCGCGTTTCTCATTAGTGACTCCGCTACACGGGAGTATCGTCCTGTCGCTGAAGCGCCGCAAGAACTAATGTGGCGGATGCGATGAAAGTGTTGCGTTTTTCGTCACCTGGTCACACCATCGCGTGATTGCGGTCACTGACCCCAGTCACTCCCACAGGCGATAACACTATCGTTGCACCCAGATACTGCTGGCTAGAAGCAGCGCTGGAGAAGCAGGGAAGTGGACGAAAGAAAGAACTGTGGTTGCGCGCATTCATCATTTACTAATGCTGGTCCTAATAGTTCAATAGGCGCGAAACCTTCGGCTTTGTCTTAGCAGTGCCCACCGCCCTGTAGCTCCACGGGTCGACGATAAGTCGAAATGCACCAAAATCTTGCGTGCCTGCAGGTTACTGGGGAATGCCGTACTCGAGGAAGGCGCAAATGTCCAAGCATCCAACCATTGCAGAACACCTGGAGGCTACCGGAGTCTCCCGAAGAAGCTTTGTGCAGCTGTGCAGCATGCTGATGGCGACCGCGCCGATGGGATTGGCGCTGACGAGCAAGAAATCGGTCTTCGAAGTGGCAGCGGCCATCGGAAAGACGAAACGGCCATCGGTGATTTGGCTACATTTCCAGGACTGCACCGGGTGCACGGAGACGTTGCTGCGGCAGTCGGCTCCCGATGTCGCTCACCTGATCCTCGACGTCATCTCGCTCGATTATCACGAGACGCTGATGGCCGCGTCGGGCGCGCAGGCGGAAGCGGCGTTGAAGACGGCCATTGCCGAGAACGAGGGCAAGTTTGTTCTGGTCGTGGAAGGCTCGATTCCGATGAAGGACGAAGGCGTCTACATGGAATTGGGCAGCCGGCCGGCGGTTCAGATTCTGCGCGAAGTTGCAGCCAAGTCGGCGGCTGTGATCGCGATTGGCTCCTGCGCTTCATGGGGCGGCGTGCCGTCGGCAGACCCGAATCCTACGGGCGCGGTGGGCGTCGATTCGATCGTCACGGGCAAACCCATCATCAACCTTCCCGGATGCCCGCCGAATCCTTACAACCTGATGGGCGTGGTGCTGGAATACGTCACGATGGGCAAGCTGCCGGAGCTGGACGATGTGGGCCGGCCGCGGTTCGCTTATGACCGAGTGATCCACGAAAACTGTCCGCGGCGCGCGCACTTTGACGCTGGCCGATTCGCCACCGCGTTCGGCGACGAAGGTCATCGCAAGGGGTGGTGCCTCTACAAAATGGGCTGCAAGGGACCGGTCACGCACGCTGCCTGTTCGACGCGGCATTTCAACGAGATTGCGGATTGCTGGCCGATCGGCGCTGGAATTCCCTGCGTAGGCTGCACGGAAAAGGGCGTGATCTGGAAGATGGGCACGTTCGAAACCGTTCCTATTCATCTGGCAACACCACCCGATACCTACCCGCCGATTTTCAATTCCATTGGCGGAGTCACCGTAGCGGCGGCCGGACTGGCGGGGGTGGTAGCAGGAGCGCTGGGCGGAGCAACCTACGTCTACTCGCAGCGTTTTGAGAGCAGTCAAGAAGCGGGCGCGGAACGAATCGAAGAGGTTCGTGCACAAACGGGCAAGAAAGAGGTCTAACTGTGGCGATTACTCGGCGAGAACTGATAACGAACATCGCCAAGGCTGGAGTGCCGGCGGCAGTGGCGATGACAGCTGGCGCGCAGACGTTGCAAGCGGAGGAAGTACCGGTTCCAAGTGCTCCCTTGAGTTTGCTGTATGACGCCAGCTTGTGCATCGGTTGCAAGGCTTGCGAATCGGCCTGCGCTGCGGCGAACAATACGGACCCCGATACCAGCAGCGATGGATTGCACCAGGCGCCAGCTGACCTGAACGTTTTCACGCGCAACATCATCAAGCTGTACAAGCCGGAGGACGGTTCGCAGTCCTCTTTTGTAAAGAAGCAATGCATGCAGTGTTTCGATCCGGGGTGCGTAGCCGGTTGTCCCTTTGAAGCGCTGTATAAGGACGCGGACGACGGCGTTGTGCACTGGGATGGAAGCAAGTGCATCGGGTGCCGCTATTGCACGATTGCTTGTCCGTATTCGGTACCGCGATTCCAGTGGTTAGGAGTCAACGCGGTCATCACCAAATGCGAGTTGTGCAGTCACCGTCTGGCCAAGGGGCTGAAGCCTGGTTGCACGAGCGTCTGTCCGACGGGCGCGGTGATTTTTGGAACACGGACTTCATTACTGCTCGAGGCTAAGCGCCGCATCAAGAACAGTCCTGGGCGTTATTACCAGGATCGGGTGTACGGCGAAGTTGAAAATGGCGGGACGCAGGCGCTGTACCTGTCGCGGGTTCCCTTCGAGAAACTCGGCTTGCCGGAGATCGCGGCAGACGCGGGGCCCTCGACGAACCTGCGCTGGCAGAAGCGGATTTATTCCTACTTCGCGCTGCCGACGGTGCTCTATGCGGGCCTGGTGGCCATCATTCGCAAGAACCAGAAGGGGCACGAGCAGGAAGCGCACGAGCAAGAAAAAGAGACGGGTTTGAGGGCGCAATTATGAGCAGCACAACCGTAAACAAAGCGCCGAGGATTGTCCCGGCCACTGTGAATCGAAATCGCTGGGAGCGGGCAGTTCCCGTATACGGCGTTTCGGTGATCAATCCGTTCTTTCTGGCTCTGATAGGCCTAGCCCTGTTGTCGCTGCTGTTAACCGTGTATCGGGAAGTAGTCGGACTCGGCCCGGCCAGCGGGATGAACGATAAGTTCGGCTGGGGTATCTGGAAGACGTTCAACGTGGTGGTGCTGACGGCGTGGGGTTCGGGCGCATTCGCCATCGGAATCGCGACGTGGGTGTTTGGCCGCAAGAAGTTGTTTCCGCTGATGCGCATGGCCCTGCTGACCAGCATGCTGGCGTATGCCTGCGGTTTGTGCCTGCTTGGCGTCGATGTGGGCCGTCCCTGGAACTTCTACTGGGTGTTATTCCCGTGGCACTGGAACGTGCACTCGCCGATGGCGGAAATTGCGATTTGCATGTCGATCTACGCGACGATTCCGCTGTTTCTGGAAAACATTCCGCCGGTTCTGGAGCGGCTGTGGCACTTTGACGTTCGCCTGCAGCCGATCGCGGAAAAGCTTGAACACGCCCTGCACTATTTCTTCCCGCTGATCGTCGCGGCGGCGTACCTGCTGCCGGGCATGCACCAGTCGTCCCTGGGCGCCTTGATGCTGCTGGCGGGATCGCGGGTCCACCAGCTCTGGCAAACACCGTTCCTTCCGCTTCTGTATGTGGGCGCGGCTTCGTTCATGTCGTTCGGCTGCGTCGCCGGGACCACGATGCTGTGCTGCCTGATGTGGAAGCGAGTGATGGACATGGAGGTTCTGGACGAAGCGGCCCGCATCTGCGCCTGGACAATTTTCGGGTGGCTGGCTGTCCGCAACCTGGATCTTCTGTTCCGCGGCTCGCTGTGGAGCGCATTCCACTTTACCCGCTACGCCGGGATTTTCTGGATTGAGACATTCCTGATCGGCTACGGCGGCTGGCTCTTGCTGCAATGCCTCAAGGATCACAAACTGAGGACGATGTTCCTGGGGTACGCGCTGAGTTCGTTGGGCGGAATGCTCTATCGGTTCAGCCCCACCACCCTCGCCTATATGCCGGGGGTCAACGCAATGTATTTCCCCTCGGCCATCGAAATTCTGATCGCGCTGGGGTTCGCATCAACCGGGATCGCGATCTTCCTCGTCATGGTGAAGCTGTTTGCCATTCTTCCGGCTCCGAACCAGGAATGGCGCAACATGGCGACCTATTTCAAGGCGCGCAAACCCTATATCACATGGACCAAGTACTTTAATTTTGGATTTTTCGGCGACACCGAACCAACAGAATCTAACTAAGAGCAGGTATCATGGCAAACCGAATCACGATCGATCCCATCACGAGAATTGAAGGCCACCTTCGCATCGATGTCGAAGTCGACAATAATGCGGTCAGCAATGCATGGGCGTCATGCACCATGTGGCGCGGTATCGAGAACATCCTGAAAGGCCGCGATCCCCGCGATGCGTGGCTTTTCACGCAGCGCTTCTGCGGCGTTTGCACGACGGTGCATGCGATGGCGAGCGTGCGTTCGGTGGAAGACGCCCTGAAGCTGGAAGTGCCGATCAACGCGCAGTACATTCGCAATCTCATCCTGATTGCGCACGCGCTGCACGATCACATCGTTCACTTCTACCAATTGTCGGCGCTGGACTGGGTCGACATTCTGCAGATTCCGAAGGCCGACATTGGGGCCACGACCAAACTGGCGGAGAGCGTATCGCCATGGTCGCGCAATTCGCGCGAAGAGTTCAAGGCCGCGCAAGACCGTGTGAAGGCCGTAGCGTCCAGCGGACAACTCGGCATTTTCATGAACGGATACTGGGGCCATCCGGCGATGCGGTTGTCGCCCGAAGTCAACCTGCTGGCGTTTACGCACTACGTGCAGGCCCTGGAATTTCAGCGCAAGGCGCTGCAGGTGGTTGGAATTCTGGGCGGCAAGACTCCGCACATTCAGAACCTGACGGTGGGAGGCGTGGCGAACGCCATCGATCTCGACAGCGTGAGCGCGCTGGACATGGACAAGCTGGAGATGATCCGCGAGTTGCTGGCGCAAGTGGTGCAGTTCGTCAACGAAGTGTACTTCATCGACGTTTGCGCCGTCGCCGCGATGTATCCGGACTGGTTCAAGATCGGCAAGGGCGTCAATAATTACATGGCGGTTCCCGACCTGCCGCTCGATAGCGCGGGCTCGTCGTACGATCTTCCCGGCGGCTACATTATGAACGGGAATATCGGCGGTGTGCACCCGTTCAAGACCGCAGCCGACAAAGAGTTCCGAGAAGGCGTGAGCGAAGATGTTGCGCACGCTTATTATCACGGCGACAAGCCGCTCCATCCGTATAAGGGAGTGACTGATCCTGACTTCACAGGCTGGAATGGCGACCAGAAGTACTCCTGGGTGAAGGCGCCGCGCTTCAATGGCGCGCCGATGCAGGTAGGTCCGCTGTCGCAGGTGCTGGTCGGCTTCGCGCAGGGGCATCCGCTGACGAAGAAGTATGCGGTGAAGGCGATCGAGACGATTGGCGCGGTTGGTCACATTCAAGTGACTCCGGGGATGTTGGAATCGACGCTGGGCCGGCATGGAGCGCGCGCGATTCGCGCCGCCATGTTGGGCGAGCTGGCGCAGAAACATCTGCAGTTGCTGATCGACAACGTGGCCAAAGGGGATTACGCGGTGCACAACGTGCCGAGTTTCCCGAGCGGCGAAATCGAAGGCGTGGGAACGCACGAGGCTCCGCGCGGTACGCTTTCGCACTGGATTGTGATTGATGGTGGAAAGATCAAGAACTACCAGGCGGTGGTGCCGTCGACGTGGAACGCGAGTCCGCGGGACGCGTCGGGAGCGCATGGTCCTTACGAGGCGTCGCTGTTACACACGCCATTGGCACGGCCAGAGGAACCGCTGGAAGTGCTGCGCACCGTACACTCCTTCGATCCATGCATGGCTTGCGCCTGCCACACCTTCGATCCGACGGGACGCCAGATTGCGAAAGTGAAAGTGCTGTGAAGAGAGTCCTGATTGGCGGGATCGGCAACGTTTTACTGGGCGATGATGGCGTTGGCCCGTACGTGGCGCGGCTTCTAGCCGCGCAGTACGAGTTCGAAGAAAGCGTGGAAGTTCTCGACCTGGGAACTCCCGCGCTGGATCTGATCGATCACTTCACGACGAACGATGCCGTGATTGTGATCGATTCGGTCGCGGCCGACAAAGACGCCATCGACGGGGCCCCGGGAACGGTTGTTCTTTACCGCAAAACCGACATCATGCGCCATCGTCCTGCGGTGCGGATGGATCCGCACTCGCCGGCGCTGGTCGACGCGATGCTGAGCGCGGAGTTATTTGGAGTCGCGCCCGCCGACGTGCTTCTGGTAGGAGTCAGAGCGGAGTCTTTTGAGCCGAGTTGCGATCTGAGTGACGCGGTGAAATCCTCCCTTGATCGAGTGACGGCGGAAGTTCTGCTGGAACTGGATCGCCTGGGCGTCCAATACCGGCGGCGCGATCAGCCTACCGACTTAGGGATTTGGTGGGCAAACCTGAGCGCGATCGAAGAGAAGCCTTTGCTGCAGTAGCACGGGCACAAATCAAAAAGACTGCAAAACCTCAGGCCCGCGCTAAAATCATGGATCGGGCCGCACCGGGAGTTCCTCAAAATCTAAGCACGTTTCAGGGTTGGGTTGGCGGAACTGGCATGTTCCGATGGGTCAAGCCTTGCCTTGAATCTTCGCCCACCACCAGCGGACACCGACGAATAGAAAACGCCAATCGTGAAAAAATTCAGGCGGCTTGCCTTCGAAGGCGTGGCCGATGAATTGAAAGATCCAGCCCATAAAAAATACTGCGAGGGCGTACAGCCACAGCCAGTGAACGAAGATGCTGGCGACAAAAAGCGGGAGCGACAGCAGAATGATGGGAATGCCGAGGGTGTGACAGAAGCGGTTGACGGGATGGCGATGGCTGGAACTGTATTGCGCGATCCATTGCTCGTTGGTGCGTCCGCCCAGCACGCCGAGGATGATACCACGAAAGAAAAACGGCTGGCAGAGTTGTCATGCCAGCCGTTCTCCTAATGGGAGGAGCCGCAGTTAGCGGCGGCCGCCACCGTGGGATCCACCGCGGCTGCTTGCGACCGAGCCGCGACCGGCGAAGCTGTGGGAAGGAGCGCGTCCCACAAAACCACGTCCTTCATATCCGCGACCGGCGTAGCCACGTCCGGCAAAACCGTGGGCATAACGGCCTCCGTAGTAGCCGCGTCCCCAGCCACCGTGGTACCACGGGCCCGCGCCGATAAAGACGCCACCCGCAAACCATTCGGGACCGTAGTAGCCGTAAGGCGCACATCCATACGGGTAGTCCGGGTAATAACCGTAAGTGCAGACTGGAGGGCCAGCCACGACTGGACCGACGCCGATACCTACCCCGACCCCCCCGACAACGACTGCAGCCTGCGCGAATGCAAGCGGCATAGCCAGTAAAGCAAGCAGTGCAACATATCTCAGGTATTTCATGGTGAACCTCCCTTGGGTTCTGCTGGGGTGATTCGCAGTTGCAATGCAACGTGGCGACTCGCCGGAGCTTGAGGTCCTTCAGCTTTTTCTTTCTTCTGAAGTACCCACACATTTGAACTCGGATGGCGGAGAAAAGTTGCGGAGAAGGGAGTGGCTCATTTCAGCCATCGTGCGTGAAATCAACCAGTTGAGAGGGGTAGGCTAAGAGGAACGAGGGCTCGTTCGATGGAGGGAATCAAATCGGGACAGGTACGCGGAAGAGCGGTCCTTCAGCACCGGTCACTTCGCGGGCGCGTAGAAATAGTAGTCCGCGGTGTAATTGCTTCTGGTTTCGGCGTCGTGATGTGACTCATCACATCCGGCGGCGGGCGGCTTGCCTCCCTTGGTATGGACGCGTTGAATCGTTGTTACCTGGGTGAGGAGGCCATCGCCGGAGTGATTTACGACGTCCACCAGCAGCCACGGAATCGAGTCGGGTTGGTCAGAATCGAGGTGAGCGGCAACCTTGCCGGTAACTTCGCTGCCGTCATTGAGCTTCCAGGCAGGACCGGCGAAATGGCTGCCGATGATTTTGCCGGTTTCGTCTTTCAGTTCAGCATCGGGAGCTTTTAGGGTCCACGCGAACTTGCCGTCGGAGCCGGCGCGGCAGGAGTAGATCTGCGACCCGGAGGCGTGCGCGAGCAGCACGACTTCTTCTCCCGGGTGCGACCGAATGACATCGGGAACGCTGGGCGAAGGCACTTTCTGGGCGTCGGCGTGGCCAACACCGAAAAGTGAGACGAGCGTGATAAGGCAGGTGATGGCCGCAGCGGTTGTGAAGCCTCGCATGGCGCGATTGTAGCAAAAGAAGCCTACATTGAAGCTCGTTGTCTTTCTTCTCGTCGTTGCCAAAAAAGGGCGCCCCTATCTGCGGCGCGCCCTTCTTAGTCGCTCGACTCATAAGATCGCTTCGCGCTCCGTCAACAGCTTGCGCGTGAAGTGGCTTACTCACCTCGCGAATTTATTCCATATTCCTATTTACCCGGCAAGTAACTGAGATCGGGGCGGAATTGAAGGATCTCGCTGGTCTCCATCTCCACGGAATGATCGATACGATCGACAATGGAATCGGCCTCGGCTTGTCCAAAAGCTTCCTTGAGCATGTCGCGGAACGGTTTCACAGTCGGTTTGTCTTCGAAGTCGGCCCAGCTATCGTGGGGGAGAGATAATACGTATTCTCCGGTCTGGCCGCCGTTGACCAACTCGTACCAGTAGAAGTTGAGAGGCCATTTTGTTTTTTCGGCTGCGTCGTGGATGCGGTCGATGGCGGAGCGGAAATCCGAACCCTTGCCATAGCGCACGTGGAAGATCACGATTTCCGAATATTTGGACGGACCCATCGAGCCAGCGGGCGGGTTGCTGATCTTGGGCAGCAAATCGTAATAGCGAGTGACGACGGAATCGACGGCGCCGCCAATCACTTTTTGGAACTCAGCCAGGTCGGCTTCGTCGGAAATTGCAGGTTTATCCATGTCGGCCCAGTGCATATCGAAGCGGCCGACCAAGTATGTTCCGGTGCTGTCGCCGGTGAGTGTTTCCCACACCATCAAGGCGTGAGGGTCGGCCTTTTCCTTATGCCAAGCCGCCTTCTGTTTGCGTCCCGCCTCGTACTGCGGCACCATGCCATTCTTCGGTTTTTGAAACTCGATTCCGGCGAGCGTTCCCGGCTTTTCCTGGGCTGCCAGCGAACCTGCCACGAGCAGAATCATCCCCACAGCAGACAACAATTGGTTGCGTTTCATTGTGTCCCCCTTTTTGACGAAGTATTTGTTTGAAGCCCACAGCGCATCCGGACCAGCAACGGCCGTAAGGTCGCTTGCAAGTGACCAAAACTTCCAGATTGATTTGCTGGGTTTAACGGGAAGGTAGCGGAATCTTAGCACGATTTTCGACTTGCGCCAGAAAAAATAGTGGGGCAATATCCGCATTAGCAACGTGTCCAAGTTTTGGCTGGAGCGCGCTCCTGTACAATCTCTCGGAATGATAAAGCGCGCTAGAGTCGGGGCGCTCCCGTGCATTCTGGTGGGATTAATTGTGCTGGGGGCGGCGGTGTGGTCCGTAGCCGAGCCCATTGCCTCGCTGCACCCGACGAACTATGTCAACGATTTCGCGGGAGTTCTTGATGCCGCCACGCAGGCGCGATTGAACGATCTGTGCCACCAGGTGGAGCAGAAAGCGCAGGCACAGATCACCGTGGTCACGGTCAAGTCGCTCGATGGGCAGGATGAAGCGAGCTACGCGGTAGCGCTTTATCAGAAATGGGGAGTTGGGGCGAAGGGAAAAGATCGTGGCGTGCTGATTCTGCTGGCGACCGACGATCACAAGTACTTTACCTCCGTGGGTTACGGGTTGGAGGCGATTCTTCCAGACGGAAAGGTCGGAGGCTTTGGCCGGGAAGCGGTTCCGCTGTTGAAGAGCGGGGACTATTCCGGCGCGGTCACGTTGATGACCACGCGTGTGGCTTCTGTGATTGCGCAGGACGCGGGCGTGACGCTGGAGAACCAGCCGGAACTGCAACCTGCGCGTCCTCAGGAGCAACCTGCACCTCAGATTGGTGCGGGAGCGGTGGTGGTGCTGATCCTGGTTGTCCTTTTTATCGTGCTTCCGATTCTGCGGGCGATCTTTCGCGGAGGCGGCGGGGGAAGGGGCGGCGGGTCTGGATTCTGGTCCGGATTGTTGTGGGGCATCCTGTTTAGCAACATGGGAGGCGGCCGGGGCGGCGGATTTGGAGGAGGCGGATTCGGGGGCGGAGGTTTTGGCGGGGGCGGCGGAGGTTTCGGCGGTTTCGGAGGCGGTAGCACCGGCGGCGGCGGGGCTGGCGGGAGTTGGTAGAGAGGCGTCCGGCAAACGGTTGTGAGAATCCGTGAGGCAAGATTTGTGTCGCGAACCTAGCGGGGTTTAGAGAGCGGAGAGACGTGGAATGGTACCGGAAAAACTCATTAACGAATTTGTCGAGCGGGTGCGGACGGCGGCAGGGACGAACCTGAAGGCGGCGATTCTGTATGGCTCGGCGGCCACGGGGGATTATGTTGCCGACCATTCGGATGTGAATCTGCTGTGCGTGATGGGCGAGACATCGTTTGCTGCGATTGAGGCGCTGGCTCCGGCGGTCGAATGGTGGAGCAAGCAAAAGCATCGTCCGCCGCTATTGATGAGCGCGGAAGAGATGCGGCGGTCGGCGGATGTGTTCTCCATTGAATTTCTGGACATGCGGCGGAAGCATCGGTTGCTCTGGGGTGAAGACATTTTGAATACGATTGAGATTCCGATGCGGTGGCATCGGGCGCAACTGGAGTATGAGTTGCGGGAGAAGACGATTCTGCTGCGGCAGAGGTTGCTGCAGGCGCGCAGCGCCGAGGCGAAGTGGGAGTTGCTGCTGCAATCGGTGCCGGCGTTTGGGACTTTATTCCGGCACGCGTTGATCGCACTCGGCGATGCGGAAGCGGGATCGAAGCGGGAGGCAGCGGCGGCGCTCGGGGCGAAATTGGGGATCGATACGAGCGTATTTGGTACGTTGCTCGATATTCGAGAGGCGAAAGATCCGGCAGTTCGGCGGCGGGTTGTCGTGGACGATTTATTTGCGCGCTATCTTAAGTTGGTTGAGCAGGTAACGGCGGCGGTGGATACGATGCTGGATCCCGCGGCATGAGTGATGGTGGTACGTTCTGTTTCGCCGAGTAAGTAGGCTGTGAGCTGCGAGCTGCAGGCTTCGAGCAAAGCGGTTGCTCGAGGTTTGTGGCACGAAGATCGCGGTCCAGGTAAGAGCTATTATCTTTGTTTCCAGGAGAGTGACATGGGTAAGGGATTGATTGTGGTTGCGGTGCTGGTAGTGATTCTGCTGGTGGTGGGCGGGCAGTACATAGGCGTGAAGAATAATCTTGTCGCGAAGGACCAGGCGGTGAAGGCTGCGTGGTCGCAGGTGGATATCGTGCTGCAGCGGCGCGCGGATTTGATTCCGAACCTGGTGGAGACGGTCAAGGGATATGCACAGCAGGAAGTGACCGTATTTGGAGACATCGCCAATGCGCGTTCGAAGTTGCTGGCGGCTCAGACTCCATCGGACAAGATTGCGGCGAACGGGCAGTTGGACGGTGCGCTGGGTCGGTTGCTGGCGATTACGGAGAACTATCCGCAGCTGAAATCGAACGAAAATTTTCTGCGCCTGCAGGATGAACTGGCGGGAACGGAGAATCGGATTGCGGTCGAACGCAAACGTTATAACGACACGCTGCAGGATTACAACACGTACGTGCTGCAATTTCCGGCCAGTCTCTTTGCGGGATTTGCCGGGTTCAAGCAGAACCCAGCATATTTCCAGGCAACAGAAGGGTCACGCGAAGTGCCGAAGGTGAATTTTGGCACGACGCCTGCTCCGGCGCCGGCTCCGGCACGTTAGGAGGCAAACGCTGGCCTGATTGGGAGCGGCAAAAAAAAGAGATGTGGTGGCTGCGGAAACTTGCCACCACATCCGGGAATGGAACTCGGAGGAACGGGATTTACTGCAACGAAGTCAGGGCGAGGCAAGAATCGTGATCGGAGATGGCGGATCCGGTCGGATCATAGTGGATGACGCCGTCTTCGGTGGTGCAGAAGCTGCGATTGCCGTTGCCGGAAGTGGGCAGCCCCGTGGCAAGGTACTGGTTGTTCGGAGCCGAACCGATTCCGATCTCGCTGAAACTATAGCCGCTCTTCGCGCCGCTCGAGAGCAGGCTGTCGATCAGGCAGGCGCCGTTCTGATCGGGCGTGGTGCAAGTGGTGCCGCCAAGATTGGCCAGAACGGGAGCGAAGCCGACGGTCGGGAAGTTGTCGATGTAGGTGATCTGGGCCGTGCTGATGGTGCGCAGCGAAGCGACGGCGGAAGATTCATTGGCGGCGACCCGCGCCTGGAGCAGGTTCGGAATGGCGATGGCGGCAATAATCAGGATAATTGCGACGACCATGAGTAACTCGATCAGCGAAAAGCCTTTTTGATTTTGTTTTCGGTTTTTCATTGTCCTGGCTCCTAGTTACTAAAGTTACTTTCCGACTTACTGAGTTCGGTTCCCGTGATCTTAAGGGATCGTGCTATGCCGTCTTAAAATGCAACACGGTGCCCAAATCCGTTGCGCATAAGGATCAATCATTTGCAGTGTCGGGGCACCCTTCCGAGTGAAAAACTTTTCACATGGAGTTGGAGTAACAGGGCAAACCTTGGGCACGGCGGCGATCGCAGTGGAGGTATGGATGGTTACCCCTGGTGCCGAACAGTTGCCGGAAGCCGCGTGGCTTGAGAGTCTTAGGAAGCTAAAGAAATGAGCGTGAAGGCGATGAAGGTTCTAGTCACAGGGGGAGCGGGGTACATCGGCAGCGTGGTTGCCGGGGAACTTTTGGAGGCGGGGCACGACGTGGTCGTCTTCGATAATCTCAGCCGGGGTTATCGGCAGGCGGTGCCGAAGGGCGCCGAACTGGTCGTGGGCGATCTGGCCGACCGAGGTAGTCTTGACGAGTTACTTCGTTCGCGAGCGATTGAGGCCGTCGTGCACCTTGCGGCGCTGATCGAAGCGGGCGAGTCGATGAAGGCCCCCGAGCAATTCTTCCGCAACAACACGGCCAATGCGCTGACCCTATTCGAAGCGATGCTGGGGGCGGGAGTGAAGCGTCTGGTGTTCTCATCGACGGCGGCGTTGTATGGGAATCCTCTTCGGACTCCGATTGAGGAGGGCGACCTGTTGCAGCCGACGAACGCGTATGGCGAATCGAAGCTGCTGGTGGAGCGGATGCTGGCGTGGTTCCACCAGATTCACGGTCTGCGCTATGCCAGCCTGCGCTATTTCAACGCGGCGGGAGCGTCGTGTCCCGATCAAGGCGAAGCACACCGTCCCGAGTCGCATCTGATTCCACGGATTCTGCAGGTGGCTTTGGGCCGTGCTGAGCACATTAATGTATTCGGCACGGACTATCCGACGGCGGACGGCACCTGCGTTCGCGATTACATCCATGTTATTGATCTGGCGCGAGCGCACATTTTAGCGCTGGAAGCGTTAGGGAGAACGGACGACAACTCCGCTCCGCTGGTCTATAACCTGGGCAACGGACAGGGCTTCAGCGTGCGCGAAGTGGTCGAGGTGGCCCGAGCAGTCAGCGGACACGCGATTCCGGTGATCGAAGCGCCGCGCCGCGCGGGGGATCCTGCGGTACTAATCGCCAGCTCGCAAAAAATTCGGCGCGAACTGGGCTGGCAGCCCAAATTCCAGGATTTGAAATCCATCGTGGAAAGCGCCTGGCATTGGCACCGGACGCATCCTGACGGATACCGGTAATCTGGGCGGAGGCTCCTGAACATAAAATGGCTGCCATCGCGCTAAACGACACAAAAGCCGGATACAACCGATTTCTGCTCCTGGTCGCGGGGCTGGGCGGATTGTTGTACGGGGTTGACGTCGGCATTATTGCGGGCGCACTACCGTACCTGGAGGCCACGTCGGGATTGAACGCCGGCCAGCTTTCGATCGTCGTGGCGGCCGTTCTTTTGGGCAGCGTCATCTCGACCTTATTTGCTGGCGCGCTGGCCGACTGGATCGGGCGCAAGCCGCTGATGATCCTCAGCGGGCTATTGTTTGTCTGCAGCATTCCGGCGATTGCGCTTTCTCACGGGTACGGGCCGTTAGTGATTGGGCGGCTCTTGCAGGGGGTGAGCGCCGGGTTGATTGGCGTGGTGGTGCCGCTTTATCTGGCGGAGTGCATGGTGGCAGCCGACCGGGGTAAGGGGACGGGCGTTTTCCAATGGCTCCTGACACTCGGCATTGTGACAGCGGCGGTGGTGGGGATGTACTTCAGCTTTCGCGTGGAGGAAGTGGCTCGGCTGGGCGATCCGGCGAAACTGTTCGCGTTCAAAGACAGAGCTTGGCGAAGCATTTTCTGGGTGTCGCTGCCGCCCGGCATTCTGTTTGTGATGGGGAGCTTCATGGTGTCGGAGTCTCCGCGGTGGCTATTTCGTCGCGGGGAACGAAACTCGGCTTATGCAGCGCTAGTGCGTTCGAGAGCGACCGAACAAGCGCGGACCGAGTTGGCGGAGATGCAGCAGGCTGCCGCAGCCGAGCAAGCGAAGAGCGCCGAGGGATCGCAGGCGCGGGAGTCGTTGTTGCACCGCAAATATGTGATTCCGTTTGTATTGGCCTGCATCATTCTGGCGTGCAACCAGGCGACCGGAGTCAACTCAATCATCGGCTACAACACCAATATTCTATTGCAGAGTGGACTTACCGATGTGCAGGCGCACTGGGGCTACGTTCTTTTCACACTTGTCAATTTCCTGATGACCATTGGTGGAGTGTTGCTGGTGGATCGCAAGGGGCGCAAGTTCCTGCTTTCGGTAGGAAGCGCGGGCATCATTGTTTCGCTGGTTTGCGCCGGCATGCTCTTTCGCCAAACGGAAAAGCTGAGGGTGGATTCTCGGTCCGCAGTACAGGACATGGTAGACGCAGGACAGAAGATCAGACTTCTTTATAACGACAAAGCGGCGAACGCGTTGCTGGAGGCGAGTGGGAATGCAGGCAAGGCCATGGCCAGCGAAAAGCGGGCGACATCTTTAGTCGTGATTTATTCGTATGGAGATTTCCGAGCCGCGACCAAGGTTGCGCGCTCGGACGACCAAGCCGCGCAGCCGATTGAAATCACTCGGGAAGGCTGCGTGCCCGTGAACAAGGTGGTGGCGTTTTTTTCCAATCCGTTCAGCGACCTGGCGGCGGCGCGGACGGCTCCGCTGAAAATTGACCAGGCACTGATCACACCGGTCCCGAGCACGCACGAAGGCTGGTTGGTGGCGACGAGCCTGTTCGTGTTCATGGCGTTTTTCGCGATCGGGCCGGGAGTGTGCGTGTGGCTGGCGCTGTCGGAGTTGATGCCGACTCGCATTCGTTCGAACGGCATGAGTATTGCCCTGCTGATCAACCAAGCGGTTTCGACGACGATTGCGGCGGTATTCCTGCCCACAGTGGGCAAATACGGCTATTCCACAATGTTTTTTGGCTTTGCCGGATGCACGGTGGTCTATTTCGTTACCGCAGCGGTGTTCTTGCCGGAAACCAAAGGCAAGACGCTGGAAGAGATCGAAGCGCACTTTGAGGGAGCAGGGCGCTAAGACGCAAAAGTCTTAGAGAGCGCCGCAGTTGCCCTGGCTGCGGAATCGTAAATCGGAAGTGGCGATCCCCTAAACCAACACCGTTTGATCATCGTTTTCATCCCGTTCTTATTTTCCTTTGCCAGTTCGAAAAAGACTTCGGTGAACACGCAGGTGTGATCAGGATCACAGAAGGTGGACCCTCAAAAAGATGAGTATTGCAAAGGCATGTGATGTATCGTTGTTGCATAGTTCAACACCAAATCTGAACCGGAGCGAACGAATGAAAAGAGTTAGCCTTCCCCTGCTTACAACCGCCGCAGCAATGGCGATTCTGCTCACCCTCTCCCTGCCAGCGCAAGCACAAGACGCGGGGGCAATTTACAAGTCGAAATGTGCGATGTGTCATGGCGCCGATGGAAAAAAAGCGGCCGGTCACGACTTGACATCCGCCGATGTGCAAAAGAAATCGGATGCCGATCTGACAGCGGTCATCACGGACGGCAAGGCTCCGAAGATGCCGAAGTACGCGGACAAGCTGAAGCCGGAAGAGATCAAGGGCCTGGTGGCATACATCCGGACAATGAAGTAGGAGTCCAGGCCGGTTTTACCGGACGGGCTCATTAGAACGTAATTAGAAGGTCGAGAGTGACGGTGGATCCGGCGCTGTGTGTGGGAGTGTGTGCACACGCAGATGAGCGGAGCGACACGGAGGGGAGTAACGGTTTTCCATGAATCTGCACGAAAGCTTTCGAGACTGGTCGCGGCCGATCTACTTTCTGGGGCAGAATCCCATTACGCTCACGGGCGCAGTGGTCACAACGAGCACGGCGCTCGCCACCATCGCTTTCTGGTTCTATGACATCTTCCTGCCTGGGCCGCCGCATCCTTATGTAGGCCTTCTGGTCTTTCTGATACTGCCTGGAATTTTTGTGCTGGGCCTGCTGCTGATTCCCATCGGCATCCTTCTGCGGCGGCGAGATCTGCTGGAGAGCGGAAAATTGCCGAGTGTGTTTCCCACCGTCGATTTGGGACTGCCGGTGGTGCGGCGCACTTTGGAATACGTGGCGGTGGCAACCGTACTGAATCTGCTGATTGTGGGCACCGCTTCCTATCGCGGCGTGGAGTACATGGATTCGGTGAATTTCTGCGGGAAGACCTGTCACACGGTCATGGATCCGGAGTACACGGCGTACCAGAATTCTCCGCATTCGCGGGTGGCGTGCGTTGAGTGCCACATCGGACCGGGGGCGGGGTGGTTTGTGAAGTCGAAGTTGTCCGGCCTTCGCCAGGTGGTAGCGGTCACTTTCCACACGTATTCGCGGCCGATTCCATCGCCGGTCAAGTACCTGCGTCCGGCGCGCGAGACCTGCGAGCAATGTCACTGGCCGCAGCGTTTCACCGGAGATAAGTTCCTGGTGAATACGAGCTACAAGGATGACGAAAAGAACACGCCGCAGACGGATGTTCTGGTGGTGAAGGTGGGCGGAATCACGTGGCAGGGTTCGGTCGGTATTCACGGGCACCACCTCGCCGATGGCGCGCGCATCCGCTACATTTCGACCGACGTGGAACGACAGACGATTCCGGTGGTCGATTACACCGACGATCAGGGAAAGACGACCGAATTCGTTTCGACGGATGCGAAACCCACCAAAGAGCAATTGGACAAGGGAGAGCATCGGGTAATGGATTGCGTGGATTGTCATAACCGGCCCACGCACAAGTTCGATTTGCCGGAAAATGCGGTGGATAAGGCAATGTCGACCGGCCGCATCAGCCCTGAGCTGCCTTACATCCGGAAAAAAGCGGTCGAGGTGTTGAAGGTGAACTACTCGGCGCGCGATGTAGCGCAGCAGACGATCAAGGAAGAACTCAACAAGTTTTATCGCACCAATTACGCGGAGATTTATCAGACGCGGCGCACGCTAGTCGAGCAGGCGGGCCAGGAAATAGCGAACATCTACCTGCGGAATGTGTTTCCGGATATGCGTATGACCTGGGGCGTTCATCCGAACAATCTTGGGCATAACGATTCGCCGGGCTGTTTCCGCTGCCACGACGGCAGTCATACGAGCGCCGATGGTCAGACAATCACCAATGATTGCAGCGCTTGCCACAACCTGCTGGCGGTAGGGGAGGAAAATCCGAAAGTGCTTACGGATCTCGGCGTGAAGTAGGCACGGGCAGTAACTGGTTTCGCGAATTGACCTCTGTTGTGCCGCAAGGGGCGACCTAAGATTGTGGGCCGAAGTGAGCGAGGGCCGAAGTTCCGGGCGACACGGGGTTGAGGAAACCAGAGCGAGAGTGGGACATGGCTGAGATGAAAATTGCGCGAAAAAGGTGGCGTGCGGGGCTGGGATTCGTTGCTGCGATGTTCCTCGGCGCAATTGGTTCCGTCCGGATGGCGGAGCGTCCTGTGCGCGCCGCCGACGCGCCTGGCGCGGAATGTCTCGCCTGCCATGGAGACCGGAGCAGCGCACCGACGCGAGAGGGCAGCAAGGTTCCGCTGTTCGTGGACGGGAAGAAGTTTGCGACGTCGGTCCACGCCAGCTTCGGATGCACAGGCTGTCACGCCGATCTGGAAGGGAAGGATTTTCCGCACGACAAGCCGGCTCCGGTGAAGTGTGGGACCTGCCACTCGAACGAGCAGGAACTCTACGTCAAGTCGCTCCACGGGAAAGCGGTTGCCCGAGGCGATCCGCTGGCTCCGCGGTGCGTGAATTGCCATGGGAACCACGAAATCTTCGCCGTCAAGGACAAGCGCTCGGCGGTAGCGCCGCTGAAAGTGCCTTTTGTGTGCGGCCAGTGCCATCGCGAGGGAACTCCAGTTTCTCTGAACCGCCAAATCGGCCAGGACAATATCCTGGGGAATTATTCGGAAAGCATCCACGGAGAAGCGTTATTGAAAAAGGGACTGTCCGTGGCCCCGACTTGCGCCACCTGTCACACCGCGCACTCAATCCTGCCGCATACCGACCCGGCCTCATCGATTAATCGCAAAAACATTGCGAATACCTGCACGCAATGCCACTCGCAGATCGAAACCGTCCATCGAAAGATTATTCGGGGCGAGCTGTGGGAAAAGCAGGCGAACGTCCTGCCCTCCTGCCCCGACTGCCATCAGCCTCATAAGATCCGGAATGTCTTCTACGAAATGGGCATGGCGAACGCGGATTGCATGCGTTGCCATGCGGACGAGAAACTGCGCCGCGCACGCGACGGAAAGTCCATGTTCGTCAACATGGAGGAAGTATCCCATTCGGTGCACAGCAAAAAGGGAGTTGCCTGCAGCCAGTGTCATTCGGAAGTGAATGCCTCGCGCGTGCGACCTTGCGAAACGATCACCAAGGGAGTCGACTGTACGTCTTGCCACGACGAAGTTGGCAAGCTCTACGCCACCAGCATTCACGGACAACTGAACGGCAAGAGCGATCCCAATGCTCCGACCTGCAAGGAATGCCACGGCACCCACGGAATCCTTAACAAACAGGATCCGCAGTCGGCGACCTTCGCGGTGAATGTTCCAAACCTCTGCGGGCGCTGTCATCGCGAGGGCCAGAAAGCGGCCGTGCGTTACACGGGAACGCAGCATGAAATCATCACCAATTACACCGAAAGCATTCACGGGACCTTACTGAAAAATGGACTGACGGTGACTGCGACTTGCACCAGCTGTCACACCGCTCACCATATCCTGCCCCGAACCGATGCCGCATCGAGCGTGAACGCGAACAATGTTCCGAACACGTGCGGGCAGTGTCATCACGGCATCGAAGAGCAGTTCGAGAACAGCATCCATTCCAAGAAAGTCAGCGGATACGACAAGGCGCTTCCGGTTTGCAACGACTGCCACACGGCTCATTCCATTCATCGCACCGATGAGAATAGCTTCCGGCTGAGTGTGATGACGACATGCGGACGCTGCCACGAGAAGATTGCCGAAACCTATTTCGAGACCTATCACGGCAAGGTCTCGCGGCTGGGGTACACGAAAGCAGCGAAATGCTACGACTGCCACGGCGCTCACGACGTGCTTAGGGTGTCGGATCCGCGTTCACACTTGAGCCGCGCCAACGTGGCCGCGACCTGCGCCAAGTGCCATGCGGGGGCGACGCGCCGCTTTGCCGGATACTTGACCCACGCTACGCACCATGACCCGAAAAAGTATCCGTTTGTGTTCTATACGTTCTGGGGAATGACCGGACTGCTGCTGGGAACGTTCGTGGTGGGAGGCGTTCATACGCTGCTGTGGCTCCCGAAGGCTTTCCAGATGCGGCGGGAACTGAAGGCGGCCGAGGAAAAGGCGGCCGCGGAAACAGAAAAATCTCCGAACAAGGAGGGCAACGATGCCTAGTGGCCAGGTTTTGCAAAACCCGCCAAAGAGAACGCTGCCCACGGGCGAAGTTGCGGAGCGCCAGTTCGTCCGGTTCACGCGCCTGCAGCGGGCGCTGCACGCGTGCATGATCGTAAGTTTTATTACCCTGGCGATGACGGGGTTGACCCTGAAATTTTCGTATACAGGATGGGCCGCCATCCTGTCGCATCTGTTCGGAGGGTTCGAGACCGCAGGCTATATTCACCGCAGCGCTGCGGTTGTGATGTTCACGGTTTTCGTCACTCATCTGGTGGACCTGTACCGGTTGAAGAAGAAAGAGTACGGGACATGGTACGCGCTGGTGCTGGGTCCGGGCAGCATGGTGCCCAACCGCCGCGACCTGACGGAACTGATTGCCACGATCAAGTGGTTCATCGGGAGAGGCGAGCGCCCTGCTTATGGCCGCTGGACTTACTGGGAGAAGTTCGACTATTTTGCCGTGTTCTGGGGGATCGCCGTAATCGGATCTACGGGGCTCACGTTGTGGTTTCCCGTGTTTTTCACGCGTTTTATTCCGGGATCGTTCCTCAACGTTGCAACCATTGTTCATAGCGATGAGGCGCTGCTGGCGACGGGCTTTATCTTTACCGTGCATTTTTTCAATACTCACTTGCGGCCGGAGAAATTTCCCATGGATATCACGGTATTCACGGGACGCATGCCGCTGGAAGAGTTGAAGCGGGACAAGCCAAGGGAGTATGAAGCGCTAGTCGCGGCTGGGAAACTGGATGAAAACATGGGCGAGGCTTATCAGCCAATCGTGATCCGGACGATTCGAGCCTTCGCCTGGGTTGCGCTGGCCTTGGGCTTCAGTATTGTGCTCTGGATTATTTATGCAGTGCTGTTTGCTTACCGGTAGAACCACTATTCAGTAGCGGTTTTTGTTTCCAATATTTATTGGTGTTTTCATTAGAGGAGAAGATTCTAGAAATGCGCACGACTCGGATCGTTTTGACTTATCTGGCGTTGTTATTGGCTGCGACAATGGCCTCGGCTGCGACTGCTCCGGGCGGAGACCAGGATTGTCTCGCATGCCACGGTCAGGCGGGAATGAAGTCTGGCGCCGGGAAGAGCATTTCGATTGATCCGGGCAAGCATGCGGCGAGCGCGCACGGAGTCTTAAGTTGCAAGGACTGCCACACCGACATTAAGGAGTTTCCGCATCCCACCAAAGTCGTAAAGGTGCAGTGTGCGACTTGCCATGCAGATGAAGCCAAGGCATTCCCGGGCAGCGCGCATGCCGCGCTCGGCGAATCGGGATGCGCATCCTGTCACGGCAACGTGCACGAGGTGACCACGGCGGAAAAGCTGATGCCAGGAAAGTGCGTGGAGTGCCATGAGGATGAAGCGAAGACCCTCGAATCGAGCATCCACGGGCAAGCTGCGAAGAAGGGCGATCCGGACGCGCCCAAGTGCGTATCCTGTCACGGTCCGATCCATGCGGTGAAAAGCGCGAGCGAACCGGACTCGACCGTTGCCCGCAAGAACATGGCGGACACTTGCGCCAAGTGCCACAGCGATGCCGGATTTCTATCGCGGCACAAGATTCCCGTGGCGCATCCCGCGGATTCCTACAAATTGAGTGTGCACGGGCGCGCAGTCGCAATGGGTAAGGATGCGGCCACCTGCTCCAGTTGCCACGGCACGCATGACATCTTTCCAGCTACTGACGAGCGATCGAAAGTCAATCACTGGAAAGTGCCGGGAACGTGCGGGCAATGCCACAAGGAGATTGCGCGGCAGTTCAACGAGAGCGTGCACGGAGAGGCCGTCAAGAACGGAGTGCGGGATGCTCCGGTTTGCGTCGACTGCCATGGCGAGCATTTGATCATGGATCCGAAGAGTGCGGGCTCGCCGTTGAATGCCGAGAATGTTTCGTCGCAAACCTGTGGACGTTGCCATGGCGACTCGCGGCTGGCGCTGCGCTACGATTTGCCGGTGGACCGGCTGACATCGTATGCCGATAGCTATCACGGACTGGCCGTCAAAGAAGGCAAAGTGACGGCGGCGAATTGCGCTTCGTGCCATGGAGTGCACGAGATTCTGCCGTCGAGCGATCCGCGCTCGACCGTGAATGCGGCCAATCTCCGTAAGACGTGCGGGCAGTGTCATAAAGGCGTGGAAGAAGGGAAGTTCGCCATCGGAGCGGTGCACGTGCAAACGTCGACGGGCGCGGCGAGTCCGATTGTGAAGTGGATTCGCTGGACGTATTGGGGCTTAATCCCGATGACGTTGGGCTTCATGATCCTGCACAACCTGATCGACTTTCTGGCGAAACTGATTCGCAAGCGTCCGCACCACGTGAGCGGCGCGAAGGTTACGCGGATGAACCGCAACTTCCGCATTGCGCACTGGGGCGTCATTCTGAGCTTCCCGACGCTGGTGATTACGGGGTTTGCCTTGAAGTTTCCCGACGCTTTCTGGGCGCAGCCGTTCGTGATCTGGGAAGGCCATGCGGGCATTCGCGGTGGAGTGCATCGCGCCGCGGCGGTTTTGTTAGTCGCCGCCACGCTCTATCACCTGATTCACCTGGCCATCAACAAGCGCGACCGGGTTTTTCTGTGGGCGATGATTCCGACGATCAAAGACGCGACCGACATCGTGCAGGTGTTCACCTACAATCTGGGGATTACGAAGGTGGAACCGAGGTTTGCGAAATTCAACTACGCCGAGAAGTTGGAATACCTGGCGTTCATGTGGGGAACCCTGGTCATGGCGGTTTCGGGGTTCATCCTGTGGTTCAATGATTTCGCGCTACGCTTTTTCCCCAAATGGGTATCGGACGCGGCGACGGCGGTGCATTATTACGAAGCGATTCTTGCCACCTTCGCCATTTTGATCTGGCACTCCTACATGGTGATGTTCGACCCGCTCGTCTACCCGCTGGACACGGCCTTTATTGACGGCAAAGTACCAGCCGATCATTACCGGCATTCGCGTCCGGAATACTACCGGGCGCTGGAGCGGGCGCACCTGGTGGAGGAGCCGAGTGATCCAGCCGATTACCGCGATGAGCACGAGGGCGGCGATAGTCCGAGCGGTAAGCACTAAGGGAGCCTCAATCCAGAAGCGTGGCTGTCCCATATTTGCCCGGCAAACGTGCGATGGATGAAGGGGCATGGCAAAGGCTGTCAGACCCGTATTCACCGCATTCTGCGGGTGGTGAGAGGGAGTCAGCCGCCGCGGCTGGTTCCTCGGTAGAACATCCGGCTGCTGGGGTCGTGGCTGAAAGAAAAGTCAAAGGCCTCGACTACCCTCCGCATCAGTCATTTCTCGAAAAGCGCGAGAATTAGCGCACTCCCAACTATTCGTTAGAAGCTCCTCCAACGACGACCCCGATCTACCTTTTTGCGTATTTGCAGCTGAATCGAGAGATCGAGTGATGGGACGGCAAATAAAACGGGGCCGGTGGAGGTTGACCGGCCCCGCTGCGAGTGGCTTATTTTATGAAAGATTAGGCTGAGATTAGAGATTCCAAGGCCACACGGTTCGGGATGACAAGAGTTGATCCACTTTGTTGGATGATGCGTTGTTTTTTGAAGCCGGCAAACAGGCGGCTGACGGTTTCGCGGGAAGAGCCGATCATTTGTCCGATCTCTTCGTGAGTTAAAGCCAGCTTCATCTGGCTGGGGTTACGGGCATTGGTATTCTGGTCCAACCATCCCATCAGCAGGCGGGCGAGTTTTTCGCTGGCCGAGTCGGAAAGGATAAGGTCGCGGATTTCGCGGCAGGTGCAAGCGTAATCGGCGGCGATGTGCTGGGTGACCCACAGGGCGAACTCGCCGTGAAGGCGCATGAGGCGAAGAAGGTCGCTCTGGCGCAGGAAGCTGATTTCAGAAGGTTCCTGGGTCTCGGCAGTGGCTTCATAATTACGGCCGGAGACGGCAGCGGCCACTCCCAAGGGACAGCCGGGATCGACAATGCGAAGGATGAGGGTTCTGCCGTCGCTGCCGCAAACAGAGAGCTTTACGCGGCCTCGCCGAACGATGAAGACACCGCGGGGAGATTGCCCCTCAGCGAATAGAACCGCGCCGGTTGGGTAGGAGGTGGTAAGGGCTTCCTGATCCAGGGCATCGGATACGACTGGGGGTAGATCGCAATGATTCTTATCTGATGGTGGAAGTTTCTGCGTATGGTTAACAACCTGGGTAGCCATGTTTCGCCTCCGGTGGACACTGTACTTTGGCAACTCCATGGCCAATTGCGGAAGCGGGATGCAGGTTCAAGGAAATTCATCCAAACACAACAAAGTAAGACGGTTGAAGGGATGAATGAAGAGACGGCTGGCACCAAGTCGCAGGAAGCGAAAGCGGGAGTCTGCGTCCTTTCCCACAGTCATGTGTGATCTTCATCACTGACGGGCTGGTTAAATGACCACACTCGATGGTTATATGACCAGAGTTTACGAACAGACGCATGGTGACAGCGCGGAAACGAATTAGAACTGCGAGTCATCCCAGCGCGTTGTGGATCGTATTGAGCAGAACGCTTCGGCTAAAGGGCTTCTCGAGCAAAGTGATGCCACGTTTCAGGACTTCGCGTTCGGCGATCAGCTCGCCGGTGTAGCCCGACATGTAGACGACCTTGAGATTGGGGTGGGAGACGCTGAGACGCTCGACCAGTTCAGGGCCGCTCATGTGGCGCATGACGACGTCGGTCAATAGCAGGTCGACAGGGTCGGAGTTGGCTTGCAGCCAGGCGAGGGCGTCCTTGCCGTCGCGAGCCTCCGCGACGGTGTAGCCCTGTTGTTCGAGGATCTGGCGGGTGAGGCTGCGCATCATTTCGTCGTCTTCGACGAGAAGGATGCGGGCGCCGTCGCGCCTGGGAGTGACGGCGACCACGTCGGGGACGGATTCGATGCCGATTTTGTGCTCGGCACTGGGGAGATAGATCTTGAAGGTGGTTCCGTGGCCGGGCTCGCTGTAGACCAGGATGTGCCCGGCGCTTTGCTTGACGATGCCGTAAACGGTGGCGAGGCCCAGCCCGGCGCCTTTGCCGATTTCCTTGGTGGTGAAGAAGGGTTCAAAAATGCGCGATAGGGTGGCTTTGTCCATGCCGCTGCCCGTATCGCTTGCCGCCAGCATAACGTACTTCCCCGGCGGCATATTCTGCTGCTGTTCGTCAAAGGCCTCGTCGAATTTTTCGGAGCGGGTCTCGAGAATGAACTTGCCGCCACGAGGCATGGCATCGCGCGCGTTGACGGCGAGGTTGACGACGATCTGGTCGAGCTGGCCGGGGTCGGCTTCGATGACGGCGGCCGGCGCTTTGGAGACGATGAGAATCTCGACATCGTCGCCCATCAGCGGACGCAGGAGCTTGCCGACGTCCTTTAATCGTTCGTTGAGGTCGAGGACGCGGGGCTGGATCGACGAGGAGCGGCTGAAGGTGAGGAGTTGTCGAGTCAAAGAGGAACCGCGGAGGGTGGCATCCTTGATGTTATCGACGTACTGCAGATGCTGGGCAGAGGGATCGATGCGGTCGCGGAGGAATTCAGCGCAGGCATTGATGATTCCGAGGATGTTATTAAAATCGTGGGCGACTCCGCCGGCGAGGCGGCCGACGGCCTCCATTTTTTGCGATTGATGAAGCTGGTTCTCGGTGCGTCTTTGAGCGGTGACGTCGCGGGCGATGGCGGAGGCGCCGATGATGCCGCCGTTGGAGTCGCGCAGAGGAGAGACGGTAATGGACACATCGAGGCGGCGACCGTCTTTCGCCACCCTCACCGATTGGTAGTGCTCGGTGCTTTCGCCCCGGGCAATCCGGCGAAGAATGGCGGGGATTTCATCGGCACGATCATCGGGAGCGAGAATGGAGATGTGCTTTCCGACGACCTCTTCTGGAGTGTAACCGTAGATGCGCTCGGCGCCCTTGTTCCAGCTGGTGATGATGCCGTTCAGATCTTTGCCGATGATGGCGTCCTCGGAGGAATCGATAATCGAGGCCAGGCGGCCGCGGTATTCGCCCAGTTGCTGAGCGGTTCTGCGATGGAGTTCTTCGTTGGCGCGGCGGAGTTCCTCGGCGATTCGCTTGCGATCGCTCATGTCGCGGATGGCGCTCAGGACGACCATTCCTGAATCCGTAGAGACAGGACTCAGGCTGACTTCAACGGGAAACTCCGAGCCGTTGCGCCGCCTCCCATAGAGGTCCAGTTCCGTTCCCATACGACGGGCTTTCGGTTTTTTTGCGAAATTCTGGCGATGCTGCTGGTGCTGGTGGCGATCGTTCTCGGGGATGAGAATTTCGATTTTCTGGCCGATCAATTCATCGCGGTCATAACCGAATAATTCCTGGGTCTGGGAATTGATTTGAAGAATCTTACCTTCGTGATCGACGGCGACAATGGCATCCGGCAAGGTCTCGAGCAGTTCGCTGGAAAGGAGAACCTGAGCAATGGAATCGGGTGACGGCGGGGGTGGAGGCGGTTTGTGGATGATGCGAGGTCGCGGCATATCAACTCCGATGTTCGACTATCGGAGGGAGTAAAAACCGTCTCCCCCAGGAGCCAAAGAACACACTCTTACTGCCTCCCTGCGACACGGCTGCGAGGGCATTGATTTAGCAAACTAGCTAACAGAAACGACGAGTTATTTCCCCACCAATGAACCGGTCGCGTTCTCATTGTAGCGTACCGGGCTGGGGAAAAAGTAGCGGGAATCAAACCGGGCGGATCCCGAACCGAACGGAAAGCGATTTTTCCGCGTTAGGGTTCCCGTGACGGGTGGGAAGACTTCGTCTGTTCCCGCGCATGTCCCACGGCCTTCAAATCGCCTTCTGAAGAGACTGTACATAAAGAGTCGGCGAGAGGCCGGTTTCACGCTTGAATGCCGTGCTGAATGCGCTCACCGACTGATAACCGGCCATCTCAGCAATATCTGCCATGGAAACTTCTGACGATGCCAACGCGCTTTTTGCAAGCATCATCCGCCAGTTGGCCAGGTATTCGATCGGCGGAACGCCCACGAGCTGCGCGAAGCGTGATGCGAAGGCAGATCGAGACATACCCACTTCGCGCGCGAGTGCAGCGAGAGTCCATGGCCGCTTTGTGTCCGAATGCATGATGCGGAGCGCACGTCCAATTTTTGGGTCTGCGAGGCCGGCCAGCAAGCTGCTTCTGCCGTCGCCGAGATCAACGGGACGGTATCGTAGCGCCTCAATCAAAACGAGTTCCAGGAGACGATCCAGCACAAGCCAACGGGCCGGCCGATCGGCGATCGCTTCGTCGCCAAATGTCGCCAAAAGTGCGCCCAGCCGAGCTGCCGCAATCTCATTACCGCGCACATGGACAATGGGCAGCATCAAGGTCGATATCAAATCGTGATTGGCTGCTGAGAAAGCAAAGTTTCCGGCCATGAAACGTGTGACTTGAGTCGTGTGCGCGGGGGTAAGAAGTATGCCGGGGTCTGCAACCACGGCGCTGAAATCGACTGCAGTGCCTCCACCGAAGGCTGCCATCGTCCAGTTCGGCGGGGCGGCCATCAGCATGAAGTCGCCGGTCTGAAGATCGAAACTGATGCCGTCTTCCCTTTCAACGTGGCAGGTGCCTTCGATGATTTGGCCGAATACCACAATGTTAGTGGGGCGAAAGCCGATGGTCCATGCGCCATGTGCCTCGACAACCCGCCAAAAGACCGCTTGAGGCTTGAGAAGGCTAATAATTTGCGATAAGGGATCCATTTTGGACTACCGATAATCAATACTGGACTTCCAATTATATACAGTCCTGACTTCTACGGCTAAGGTTGATCCAGTGGACCGGGATCAGCCCATCGGAACACAGAACAGAATCAATTGGGCAGAAAATAAGGAGAAGTCCAATGCAAGTATTTGTTACGGGTGCAACGGGTTTTATCGGATCGGCAGTCACAGAAGAATTGATGGCGGCAGGACACACCGTCACCGCTCTCGCGAGATCGGAAGCGGCGGCAAAGAAATTGTCTGCCAAGGGAATTCAGCCAATTCTCGGCGGCCTCGATGATATGGAGAGCCTGCGCAGTGCGGCCGCTGCAGCCGACGGTGTGATCCACTTGGCCTTCATGCACGGCCCCTCACAGATTCCGTTTGTGCAACGCATGGGTGTCATCTTGGGTGGACTCCCCAGCGGGATTGCTGGTCGGTTCATGGCTGCGGCCGCAGAAGCGGATCGACGCGCCATTGATACATTTGGCGGCGCTTTGAAAGGCTCGGGACGGCCGCTGGTTACGACTTTCGGCACCATGGGCCTCTCGCACGTTGGGTTTCGTGCCGCCCGGCCTGCGACGGAAGAGGATGAGCCCGATCCCCTCTCAGCGGGCATCGCCCGTGCAAGGACCGAGGAAACTGTCGAAGCCCTGGCGTCGCTGGGCGTGCGTGCGACGATGGTCCGGCTTGCGCCGTCAGTTCACGGCGAAGGTGACACCGGGCTGGTGCCCCAACTCATTGGCATCGCCCGGAAAAGAGGCCGCTTTGGCTATGTGGGAGACGGTCAAAATCGCTGGCCGGCAGTGCATCGTCGCGATGCGGCACGGCTGTTCAGGCTTGCGTTAGAACAGGGCGTTGCCGGAGCACGCTATCACGGTGTGGCCGATGAGGGCATTCAGTTCCGTTCCATCGCCGAGATCATTGGCAGTCAACTGAACATTCCGGTTGAGTCCATTTCAGCCAAAGACGCGGCAAAGGCATTTAGCTGGTTCGGGGACTTCGCCGCGACCGACAATCCGGCTTCAAGTCGTCTCACCCGGAATCAGCTGGCGTGGGAACCTACCGGACCGGGGCTGCTCGCCGACCTCAATGGGCCGGGTTACTTTGTCACCAGGTAGTTGGATGAGCGGCCCGACCTCCAACCGCGCCAGTCGGCTCGGTTGTGCATTTCTTTGAAATTAGGCCACAATAATTCATGCCTGAAGTGGTTCGGTGGAAGGGCGGGAAGCGTTTCTTATTTTGCGAGCGCAGGGGAGGGATGGATCTGACGTGTTGGCGAGGAGGGTTGCGGCTGCCGAATTCATGGACAGTGAGATTTCTGTCTGCGGTCTTCGTCGTGACATCGCTCGGCGGCGGGTGGTGTCTGGCGCAAGCGGCCTCCGACGATAGCGGAAGCATTCATGGTGTTGTGATCAACAGCGTGACGCGCGAGCCGATCGATCGCGCCCTGGTGTCATCGCCCGACAATCGCTTTGCCACGATGACAAACAGTGAAGGACGTTTTGAGTTCTCCTTGCCGCAGGGGGAATCGGGCGGCGATGGCAGTTCGGATTCGAGCACTCCCTATCGAAGTGCCAGTCGTCCCGGGTCCAATCGTCCTTTTGCGTTGATGGCGCGAAAGCCCGGATTTCTTACCGATCCGAACCAACAGGGAAACAACCTGCGCAGCGGCGCGGGGAAAGATGTGACGCTGGCGTTGACTCCGGAGGCCGTGATTGCGGGCACGGTGACGCTGCCGACGTCGGAGGCGCCGGATACGATCACGCTGCAACTTTTTCGCCGGCAGATTCAGGACGGCCGTGCGCATTGGGTTCCGTCGGGAGGCGCGCAAACCATGTCGGATGGTTCGTTCCGTTTTGCGGACCTGCAGGCGGGGACCTATAAACTGCTGACCACGGAATTGCTGGACACCGACCCGCTGACGACGGACCCCCGCGTCGATCCGTTCAGCCCAGACGCTCATGGGCAGTTGTTCGGGTACCCGCCGGTTTACTACCAGAGCGCCTCCGACTTTGAAACGGCCAGCCCCATCCAGTTGGCTGCAGGGCAGACCCAGACGGTGAACCTGGCGTTGGTGAAACAGCCGTATTACCGGGTGAAAGTGCCAGTGTTCGCGTCGGAGAACAATGAGGCCACGGGACTGGGAGTGACGGTTTATGCGGGGCATAAGGGGCCGGGATTTGCTCTGGGTTATAACCATGCCCATCAAGCGGTGGAAGGCATGCTGCCGAACGGAACCTATACGGTGGAAGTCACGAGCTTCCGGACGAATGGATCCGCAGGCATCCAGACGATCGCGGTGAAAGGCGCGCCGGTAGAAGGCCCGAGCATTGCGTTGACGCCGAATGGCGTGATTGGGGTGAACGTGAAGGAGGAATTCACCTCGACCGATCACGGGAGTAGCGCCGCGGACTCCAGCGGGGCGGCGGGTCGCAGCGCGCCGTTGAGCGGTCCACGCCGCTATTTGAATGTCACGCTCGATCCTGCCGATGATTTTGGGATGGGGCGCAGTGTTTCGCTGCGGAGCCCGACCGGGAACCAGGATGATGCATTGGTGATCGAGGGCGCACCGGCGGGAAGGTACTGGGTACGGGTGCAATCGTCGCGGGGTTACGCGGCGTCGGTTCGTTCAGGTGTGTTGGATTTGTTGCATCTGCCGTTGGTGGTGGGGGTGGGAGGCGCGGCGTCTCCCATCGAGATCACGATGAGGGACGATATGGCGGAAATCAGCGGCACGGTGGAAGGGATGACGCCGCCACCGCCGGGTCCGGGGGGAGCGAGAAGCAGCGCGGCACAAAGCCGGGCGCATGTTTATTGCATTCCGCTGGCGGACAGTCCGGGTCAGTTCACGGAAATCTGGGTGCATCCGGATGGGACGTTCGATTACCAGGGGCTGCCTCCGGGGGCCTATCGGGTGGTGGCGTTTGATCGGGCGCAAGGAGAGATTGAATACCGGAATCCCGAGGCGATGCAAGGCTACGAGTCGAAGGGGACAGTGGTACGGCTCACGGGCGGGCAAAAGGAAAGCACGACGGTGCAGCTGATCTCACCCAGCACTGCGAGTAACGAGTGATGACGACGGTCTTTTCATCTGCGTTGTCCTCCGCCCGTTTATCCACGCGAAACGACTGCGGGAGTGCAATGGGACCATGGCGCTCGCGGCAGTTGCGATCGGTGTTGGGATTCACGTTAGGCTGCGCGCTTTTTTGTTTTGCGCTGGCGAGGTTGGTGGGCGCCGAGGGCCCGCTGATTCCTTCCGGTCCTTACCGCATCGCCGGGACGGTCGTCAATGCCAAGGCTGGGAGCGCGCTGGCCCGCTGCCGCGTCACCATTATTGACTCCAAGAATCGCGAGAGCGTGAAGTTTATGATCACCGGCGACGATGGGAGATTTGAGTTCCATGTGCCGGCGGGCAAATACACGCTGGAGGGAGCGAAGCGCGGTTTTATCCCGGCTGCTTATAACCAGCACGAACAGTTCTCCACCGCAATCGTGACGGGCGACGATCTCGATACCGAGAATCTTGTTTTGCGGCTCTCGTCGAATGCGGTGCTGGCCGGCCGGGTGCTGGATGAATTTGCCGAACCGGTGCGCAATGCGCAAGTGATGGTGTACCGGGAAGAACATACACAGGGCGTGAGCCGCACGACTCGCTATCGCAGTGCGGCGACCGATGACGAGGGCCGATACGAGGTAACTCCTATCGCGGAGGGTACGTACTTTGTTTCAGCCAAGGCGTCGCCCTGGTATGCGGTGCATCCGGTGCTGAGTGGCGAAGGGTCGAATAATGCGGCCGCGCAAGTCGACTCCTCGCTGGATGTTGCCTACCCAACCACCTACTACGGAGATGCGACGGAGGCCGAGGATGCCACGCCGATTCCGGTGCGCGGCGGAGATCGCCTGGAAGCCGACATTCACCTCAATCCAGTCCCGGCCCTTCATTTGATCGTGCACATTCCCGAAAACAATGCATACCCGAGGCTGTCAAAGATGGTATTCGACGGTATCGAAGAGTTTGAGGGCGCGAATATTCAAAGCGTGGGCGGGAGCGTGTACGAGATGAGCGGAATTGCAGCGGGGCGTTACACGATTCGGACGCGCGACGCGGGCGGCCAGTTTAAGGAAGCGATTGAGGTGAATTTGTCCAGTGGCGGGGAACTGGATTTGTCCTCGGGGCGCTCGCTGAGCCAGGTGAAAGCGGCGGTGCAAGTCGAGGGCGGGGGAAGTCTTCCGGGAGAAATGCAGATTCTTCTGCGGCCAGGCAAGGGCACGCCGAAAATTGCCCAGGTTGACGCTAAGGGAATCGCGGAGTTTCTGGATTTGACAGCGGGGAAGTATGACGTTCAGGCATCGTCTCCGTCGCTGCGGCTCGCAGTGGTTCGGATGGCGACTGAGGCGGGAGCAGTTTCGGGACACGTGTTGAACGTGCCGGCGGGAGCGTCGCTTAGCATCGCGCTGTCGATCGCGGGCGGTTCGGTGACGGTGGAAGGCTACGCCAAGCGCAATGGAAAACCGGTGGCGGGCGCGATGATCGTGCTGGTGCCGAAGAACGCGGAAGGGGATCGAGACCGATTCCGCCGGGACGAGAGCGATCTCGACGGAAGCTTCAAACTGCGCGATGTGATTTCCGGTTCGTATAGCGTTATTGCCATTGAGGACGGATGGGACTTGGATTGGGCCGAGCCAGCGGTACTGGCGCAATATCTGAAGCGCGGGGAGCCGGTAGAGGTGGGGATTCGCTCGGCAAAAGAGATGCGTCTGGCGGATGCGGTGGAAGTGCAGGGCAAGTAATGGCTCTGGTGTAACGTTTTCTCGCGGCTCATCACTATCCTCTTGGGCCAGCTTTCGGTTTCATCGTAGCTGTTATGGGGGAGAGCGCTCTTGCTGCAATGGATCGAGATAGCATCGCCAGCAACGATCGAGCTTGAGCCGCAGCCCATTCCTCAAGATTGGATTCTTAGTGGCATGCCGTTTGCGCGCAGTCGAGATCTGTCGCGAAGCATGGACTTGATGTCGAAAGTCGTGGTCTGGGACTGCACATCGGGGCAGTTCCGATGGCATTATGAACAGGACGAGACAATCCTGGGAGTTGCGGGTGAAGCGTTTCTGATGCGGGAGAATGGCGAGGAGCAACGCTTCGGCCCTGGGGACGTGGGTTTCTTTCCGGCTGGCGCGATCCGCACTTGGCGTGTCAGCGGCCAGTTCAGAAAAGTCGCCATTCTGCGGGAGAGCATGGGGCGCCCCCTGGGCTTTTGCCTCAAAGCTTGGAAGAGGCTGGTGCGGATGGCGAGCTTAGCGGTGCCACGAGTTCTTTCAAGCCGCCCGAGCACAACTCCATCGCCAACAAATTCAGTGTCCTACGATCCCCACTCGGCTTCGCCGGGCTTGGCAAAATAACGCCGGTCAAAATAGTGCCTGTGATCTTCCGCTTCCGGAGAGGTTGCGGCAACTTCCAGGATGGCGAGGCGGGCGGCCGCTACCAGACGACTTTTTTCGGGAAGAGATACCTGATCCCATGATTCGCTGGAGTTGGGTGCGCAGCCAAAGTCAGGCGCTAATGCCTGATGATAGTGGTGGAAAAGTTGCGCTAATTGTTCGGGTGAAACTTCCTGAATCGACATCTAAAAATTCCTTTCTTCTGTTGGTTCGTGTTGTCGAGCGTGCCCGTAAGGTGTTGCGCTTGGCGTGCGTTCTCAGGCCGCGCGAACAAGTGGTTTTTTACGTTTCATTCGTTCCAGGATTGCGTGTTCGTTTGCGACGGACCTGCGTTCCTGGCGCAATGCCACCAGAAATCGAACGTTGAACGCGATGGCCGCGACGCACACAACGGTCATGACGGCCGTCACAACCATCCGAACCCCCTGGGAGGATTTGTCACTGGATGGCTCCTTCTGCTGCACTCTATTGGATACGCGGCGCCGTAAATTTCGAATAAGACGTTCATAAAAAGTTCGTAAGGAGAGAGTTGAAGACCCACGAAGGTAATGCTGTTGTAAACGTAATAGTTTTGTAATGTAACCAGGATCACGGCGCGCGAGTCAGCGGAGCCCTACTCTCAAAGTACAAACCCATGAAAACCAGTCAGACAGAAACACATCCCAAGGGCAGTGATGCGCGCATTTTGCTGAGTTCGGTGTTCGGACCGTATGCGCAAGACGATGAATTTGGCAGCCGTTCCATCAACCCGATGGAGCTGTATCACAACCAGGTGACGCGGGCGCAAGGCAGCTTCTCGCTGCGGATGTTCCATCGCTCGTGGGGCATCATGATGATTCAGGAAAATATTTCGGCGCCGTGCAGCGTGCTGGATTTCCCGACGCGGAAGGATTTTGCGCGTGAACTGACGACGCAAAAGTACGACATCGTAGGCATCTCGTCGATCATTGTGAATGTGGGAAAGGTGCGGGAAATGTGCCGCATGGTGCGGGATCTTTCGCCCGATTCGGTCATTGTTGTGGGCGGACACGTGGCGGCGATTCCGGGCATTGAGAACATGATCGATGCCGACCACATCGTGCGCGGAGAAGGGATCTCATGGATGCGGCGTTATCTGGGAGAAGACGAAAGCGCGCCAATTCGCCATCCCAACATTGTTTCGGGCATCGATACGCGCATCATGGGAATCCGGCTGCCGAACCGCAAGGGCGGGACGGCGGCGACGATTATCCCGTCGGTGGGTTGTCCCATGGGATGCAACTTCTGCACCACGTCATCTTTTTTTGGCGGTAAAGGAAAGTTCTTCAATTTTTACGAGACCGGCGACGAACTGTTCGATGTAATGTGCCGCATCGAAGCGGAACTCAAAGTGCATTCTTTTTTTGTGATGGACGAAAACTTTCTGCTGCACCGCCCGCGCGCGATGCGCCTGCTGGAGCGGATGAAGGAAGCGGGCAAGAGCTGGGAGCTGTCGGTGTTTTCCTCCGCCAATGCGATCAAGAAATACACGATGCTCGAACTGGTCGAACTGGGCGTTTCCTGGGTGTGGATGGGGTTGGAATCTCCGCGGTCGAGTTATTCGAAGCTGCAGGGCAAAGACGTGACCGCGCTGACGCGCGAGTTGCGCGAACACGGGATCCGGGTGCAGGGCTCGACCATCATCGGACTCGAGCACCATACACCGGAGAACATTGTCGGGGAGATCGAATCGGCAGTTGCCTACCAGACGGACTTTCACCAGTTTATGCTGTATACACCGGTGCCGGGGACCCCGCTCTATAAAGAGATGGCGGAACAAGGCCGCATGTTAACCGACATTGATCCTGCGGATATTCACGGACAGTTCAAGTTTAACTTTAAGCATGCGGCGATCTCTCGCGAGGACTCCAAGCGATTTCTGGACTGGGCATTCTGGCGCGATTTCGAGAACAATGGACCGAGCCTTTATCGGATGTGCCGCACGGTATTGAACGGGTGGCAACGGTATAAGGATCATCCCGACCCGCGCGTCCGCCAGCGTTTTGCACGCGAAGCGAAGAAACTCAACAGCGCTTACAACGCGGCGCTTTGGGCGATGGAGCGGGAATTCAAGAAAGTCAACCGTGGTGTGAGCGACCAGATTCACAAGTTGCGCCGCGAAGTGGAGAAAGAATTTCCAGTTATTGCGCGGCTGACTGCCGCGTCGCTCGGGCCGATTTTGTTGTGGACGACGCGAAGGGAAGAGCGGCGGTTGGCAGCGGGTTGCACCTACGAACCGCCCATGTTTGTGGAGCGGAGGAATTGGGCGCCAGTTTCGTAAGGTGGGGAGCCGCGGCTTGCTGAAAAATCGGGCGGCCCGGCTTGATCGTGACAGGAAGTTCCGGTGGCCGCGTGGCTCAGCGTAGACGAGCTCCCGTTCGTGCCCAAAGGTTGGGCGCGAATCTGGGACACACGCTGAGTCTAACAGCCTATTTCTCTCAGCAAGTCCCCGCGGTAACGCAAGGCGCAATCACGCGAAGACGCTTGGAAAGGTCGACTCCAGCGACATCCAGCGGGAAACGATACGCGGCAAACGGATTTGGCTCCGGCGGATCGGGCGTCAAACTGTTGGCCTGCGCCAATGCGACCCAAGGGTCGGCGAGACCCAGTTGCGTATAAGTCAGTCCGCTTTCCGTCTGGAACTCCATGGAATCCCCGGTGCCCGTGTCGGACACGAAGGCTCCGTAGTGAGCGAGCGCGGTGTAGAGCGTTTTGATATAAGCGGGAGCATCGAGGCCTTGAATTTCCGCGTCGGTGAGGTCGAGTTGCATCCGCATGCCATAGTACGGAGCGATGACGCCTTTGGCGCATGCTTCATCGGTCGCTACCGCCGCCGGATAGACGCCGCTGCTAGCGCAGGGAACGGCCATCTGGAGCGCGTGCGGAATGATTCCGGCGTTGATATCGGCGGCGCGAACGATGCCAATCGTGAGCGCAAAGCCGGAATTGGTTGCGCCGAAAATATTAATGCCAAGTCCCGTGGTTGGGCCGGTTCCGCCCCACCCAATTCTTAGAATGCCGCCATCGGTTTTTGGCTTGGCGGAGGCCCACATATCGTATTCGGTGTTCGTTAGCGGATCGACGACCGAGAGATGATGATCGCTTTTGAGTGGAGCACCGCCGCTATTCTCGGGCAGGGCGTAGCTGGGAATATGAATCTGGGCGTTCTCCAGCGGACAGTCTCCCCATTTCGGCGGCGGCCCATTGTAGTAGCACTTGACGGTGAATAAGGGATCGGTGGGCAGGCTGTAGTAGAACGGAATGGTGTAGTCGATGTTCTGGGGTTCGGCGGCAACCCGAATCGGTCCGAGGCTGTCGTTGGTCATGGCCAAGAGAGTGGAGATGATCTTGGTCGAATCAGGATCTAATTTTGGATGAGCTGGAATCTGAATGTTGAAAGGACTGTCGGCGGCAAAGGGCTGGTAGTCTCCGCCGGGAAGGGGAGGACGGGTATCAGCGGGCGAAATGCCCTGGCCGCGTTGAGCGCAGCAAATTGAGGCGATTCCCATCAGAGCAGTGGCGAAAAGCAATCGGATTCGAGCGGGCCGCATCATCCTTATTCTCCTTGGGACAGGCGGTACTAAAAATAGGGCAATTGGTTCAGACATTTTAGACGCGTTCGAGGGGTGAGATTTAGTCTCCCAGACAATCGTTAGTGCTAGGGGCATGCTGCTGCGATATGCTCTCGGGATGGCTTTGCGGCGATTGCCGACTGGGGATGCGGTCCTGATACAGATTGTGGACGCGGCGTTGGCCGACGCCACGCAGCGTAGCGGTGAGTGGCTGGCATGTCGTCCGGGATGCACGCAGTGTTGCGTGGGAGTATTTGCGATTCATCAACTGGATGCGGCGCGGTTACAGCATGGGTTAGCCGTGCTCGACAAGACGGACCCGCAGCGTGCGGGGCGAATTCGCAATCGGGCACGCGAGTCGGTGAGACGATTGGCACCGGGATTCCCGGGCAATGGGAAGACGGGGGTGCTGGACTCGGAGGTATTCGTTGAAGGCTCGAAAGCGGAGGAGCGCTTTGCCGAATTTGGGAATGACGAGCCGTGCCCGGTGCTCGACCCGGCGACGGGATTGTGCGATCTTTACGATTTCAGGCCGATGACCTGTCGCACGTTTGGTCCTCCAGTGCAATCGGAGGACGGGCTGGGTGTCTGCGAACTATGCTTTCAGGGCGCGAGCGATGAACAGATCGCGGCGTGCGAGATGGTGGCCGATCCCGAGGACTTGGAATCTCAGTTGGTGGCGAAAGTTGAAAAGGAGAGCGGTCGAGGCGGCAAGACGCTGGTCGCGTATTGCGTAAACTCCTTGAGATAAGAGTGCGCATTTCGAAGGGGTTCGATTATTAAGAAACGCTTAATGTTTCTATCGTGATACCAACGATATCTTTCGTTGGAAGTTTGGCAATGATAGTTTCTTGCTGCGGCACAGTTCATATCTATGCAAGCTAACGAATACGACCTGGTGGTAATCGGGAGCGGTCCGGCGGGGCAAAAGGGCGCGATTTGCGCGGCGAAGATGCGCAAGAAGGTCGCGATCATCGACCGCCGGCTGACGATGGGCGGAGTTTGCGTTCATACCGGGACGATCCCGAGCAAGGTGATGCGCGAGGCTGTGCTCTATTTGAGCGGATTGCGGCAACGTTCGTTCTACGGGCGCGGGTACGCGGTAAAAGACCGAATCGCGATGGCGGACCTGGTGTTGCGATCGCAGGCCGTGATGACGAAGGAAGTGGACGTAATCAAGGCGCAACTGCGGCGCAATTATGTGACGGCACTCGAAGGGGACGCGCATTTTGCCGATCCGCACACGATCGAGATTGTGAATGAAGATGGAGTGCATCACGTACGCGGCGAGAAGATTCTGATTGCCTGCGGGACGCGGCCGGCGCATATCGACGGGATCCCCGTGGACGGGAAGCGCATCTTCGATTCGGATCAGGTGCACTGCCTGGAAGAGATTCCGCGCGAGCTGATCGTGGTGGGAGCGGGGATTATCGGGCTGGAGTACGCGTCGATGTTCACGGCGCTCGGAGTGAAGGTGACGCTGCTGGATCAGCGGCCAACGCTGCTTGAGTTTGTGGACCGGGAGATCATCGAGAGTCTATGTTTTCAGTTGCGGCAACTGGGAACGGTGTTCCGCGTGGGAGAGAAGGTCGTCACGGTGGGTTTCGACGAACAGCGGGACCAAGTTTTTGCGGCTTTGGAGAGTGGGAAGAAAGTGCGCGGGCAGGCGCTGCTCTACACGATTGGGCGGCACGCGAACAGCGATAAGCTGAAAATCGAGGCGGCTGGGTTGTCAGCGGACGAGCGCGGCAAATTGCTGGTGAACGAGCATTTCCAGACGGCGGTCCCGCACATTTATGCAGCAGGAGATGTCATTGGATTTCCTGCGCTGGCCAGCACTTCGATGGAGCAGGGGCGGCTGGCGGGGTGTCACATGTTTGGCAAGCCCAGCCGGTTGCTGCCAAATCTGATTCCGTATGGCATCTACACAATTCCTGAGATTTCGATGGTCGGTGCCACCGAGGAAGAGCTGACGCGAAACAAAACTCCGTATGAAAGCGGTCTGGCGCGGTATTCGGAGCTGGCGAAAGGGCAAATGCTGGGCGATGATCAAGGTCTACTGAAGATTTTGTTCGACCCAGAAACGCTCAAACTGCTGGGCGTACACATTATTGGAGACCGGGCGGCTGAGATTGTCCACATTGGACAAGCGGTGCTAACCATGGGCGCAACGATCGAGTACTTCCGCGACACGGTGTTTAACTATCCGACGCTGGCGGAAGCTTATAAAGTGGCAGCGCTCGACGGGCTGAATAAGCTCTGACGGCGTGGTGGCGGGGCTCTGCCCCAGCCTAGGGTTCTCCATCACCACAAAGCCTTTTTCCACTTGCGACCACCCCTCTCACCTGAATTTCCGTTCCATATTTTTATCCATGCAAACTTGGGGTAACCTCGAGTGTCTGGCTACGGCTGGGATTCGCGGGCGGGGACGCGCGCGCCACACAGGCTATGACCGAACCTTTGACGGAGTCTGCTGACACTCGGGAGGTGTCGCTGGGCGAAATTGCCTTGGTGTTCCTCAAGCTCGGCACCATTGCGTTTGGCGGGCCGGCGGCGCACTTGGCCATGATGGAAGAGGAATTCGTATGGCGCCGGCGGTGGATTACGCAGGCCGAATTTCTGGACCGGTTGGCCACCGCGAATTTGATTCCGGGCCCGAGTTCGACCGAGGTCGCAATTTTCATAGGACAACTGAAACGCGGCTGGCGGGGACTACTGGTGGCCGGATGCTGCTTCATTATTCCAGCGGCACTGATCGTGCTGGCGATTGCGTGGGCCTATGTGCGCTTCGGTTCGCTGCCGAAGGTGGAAGGCGTGCTCGCCGCAATTAAGCCGGCGGTGGTTGCGATTGTGATCCAGGCGCTGGTAAAGCTGGGACGAACCGGAGTACGAGCGATTCCGCTGGCGGTTATTGCAATGGTTGCGGCGGTGCTGAGTTTCGCGGGAGTGGGTCCGGTGCTGGTGCTGATATTTGCCGGGCTGGGATCGTGGGCTGTTTGGGCGCTGAAAAAACGTACTACGGGCGGGAATGTGGTTGGCATTTCGACCGTGGCGTTTCCGAAGGCATTCGAGGTGCAGAAAATTATCGGTGCTCCGAAAATGGCTGCGGCGGCAGTAGCCGTTGCTTCAGCCGGAGCGGTGTTTCCCGCCGTGTTGTGGCGTCTGTTCTTATCGTTTTTGAAAATTGGGTCAGTGATGTTTGGCAGCGGCATGGTGTTGCTGGCGTTTCTGCAGACCGAGTTCGTAGAACATCTGCACTGGCTAACCGAGAGACAGTTGTTCGATGCGGTCGCAGTGGGGCAGTTTACGCCGGGGCCGCTGTCTGCGACGGCAACATTTATCGGATACATCGTGGCAGGCTGGAAGGGTGCCGTGGTAGCGACGATCGGCATTTTCTTGCCGGGGTTTCTGCTGGTGGCCGCGAGCGGCCCATTGCTGCCGCGGTTGCGAAGATCCGCAGGAGTGGCGGCCGCGCTCGATGGAGTCGTCGCGGGTTCGCTCGCTCTGATGGGGGTGGTAGCGTGGCAGTTGGCGAAGGGGGCCATCGTGGACTGGATGACCGCGGCTGTTTTGTGCGCGAGCCTGGTAGCGCTGCTGCGCTTTCGAGTGAATTCGGCGTGGGTGATTGCAGCGGCGGCGATGGTGGGATGGATGGTCCGGTAACTGCGGAACGCGGATCGAACGGTGGGCGTGAAAAGTTGCGAGGAGACCTGGCCCGGCGGGTTCTTCGGTTATTCTTCGTGGTTTGGGAACTAGAGGTTAAAATAGATGCTTCCTGGCTAACCTGAGGGATCGTGTGAGCCCAGCCGGGACTTGAGCCTTGGAACCCGTGAACAAAACCGATGGAAGCGCGCCGAGAGCCGAGTTCGAGCTCAGCGGAGCGGTTCCGTCGAACGCGTCAGCGCCTCGTCGTTCGCGGCCTTCATCGCCGGTTTACTGGCGGGTGGAGGGCAGCCTGCTGGAGTTGACCACGGTTCGTCCGATCGCGTTTTTCACCTGGAACAGCCAGACCTTTATCGCGCGTGCGGCGCGCCGCAGCTTAGTGCTTCTGATGGCGGTGTTGCGCCCGTTCTTGTATGCGGCGAACCGCGTGGCTGCGACTCGAATCGTGCACTCCGTGTTACGCGGGATTACGCGCGACCGCCTGGATTTGCTGGGCGAAGAAGAGTTTGAATACAAGTTGAAGCCATTGCTGAAAGAAGAAGGCGTGCGGCAACTGAAGGCTCTGCAGGCGACGGGCGTCGACGTGGTGCTGGTGAGCCAGGGGTTGGAGCACGTTATGCGTCCGTTGGCGCGGCATCTTGGAGTGCGGTGGATTATTGCCAACCGGCTTGATTTCCGGGATGGCGTGGCGACGGGAAGGTTGTTGAGTCCGGTGATTCGCCCGCGTGGATTATTCGCACGGATTCGCGAAGCGGGGCCGGACGGGCAGCAGAGTCCGGCGCGCTGGGTACGGGCATTGGGATTGCGCGGTCCGAAGGCGCTGGCGTCGGCGATTGTGCCGGCGGTGCGGGTGGAGACGCCGCGGGTGCGCCCGATTGTATATTTCGATGAAAAGCGATATCCGGCGCGGTTTTCGGTGCGCAAGGCCCTGGACGGAAAGCGCGTGATGCTCATCGGCGTCACCGGGTTTATCGGCAAAGTTTGGCTGGCAAATACGCTGATGGATCTGCCGGAGATTGGGAAGCTCTACCTGCTAATCCGGCGGCAGAAGTCGAGCCCGGCGCAGGCGCGCTTCGAGAAGATGATGGAAGCCTCGCCGGTATTCGATCCCGTGTTTGAGAAATACGGCGATGGACTAGGCGCTCTACTGGCGGCGAAAGTTGAAGTGGTGGAGGGCGACGTTTCCCAGCCGGGGTTGGGACTGGACTCCGAAAGTTCGGCGCGGATGCTTAGGGATCTGGACCTGATCATCAACAGTTCTGGGCTGACGGATTTTAATCCCGATCTGCGCGATGCGCTGGCGGTAAATGTGGATTCGACGTCGCACCTGATCGAATTCATCCGCACATCGAATCATGCGGCCTTGCTGCATCTTTCCACTTGCTATGTAGCGGGGCAGCGCGATGGGCGCGTGGATGAACGGGTCCGCTTAAATTACACACCCGCTGGCGTCGCCGATTTCGATGCGGAAACGGAGTGGCACCGCCTGCACGAACTGGTGGAGTCGGCGGAAGTGAGAGCGGAGGGGCCGGAAGTCGCCGAAGAACTGAAGAAGCAGGCCCTGGAGAAAGAACATGCCGCGAAGGGGCTGAGCGGGCAGGCACTAGAAAATCAGATCCGCAAAAACCGGGTGCGCTGGCTGAAAAACTATTTGACGGAAGAGGGCACGCGGCGGGCGCAGGAGTTGGGATGGCCGAATACGTACACCTTCACCAAGAGCCTGGCGGAGTCGATGATCGCGAAGCATGGCGCGGGGCTGCCGATCGCAATCGTGCGTCCGGCGATTGTCGAGACGTCGGTGTCAAAGCCGTTTCGCGGATGGAATGAGGGCATCAACACTTCGGCCTCGCTGTCGTACTTATTGGGGACTGCTTTTCGGCAACTGCCTTCGAACGAACGCAAGCGGCTGGATATTATTCCCGTGGATGCGGTGTGTGCGGGGATGACGCTGATTGGGGCGGCGCTGGTGGAGCGAAGACACGATCCGTTGTACCAGTTGGCGACGTCGGTGACGAATCCCTGCGACATGGGGCGGTCGATCGAGTTGACGAGTCTCGGGCACCGGCGGCATTATCGCGCGCAGGAGGGTTTGGAGTATTGGCTGCGGTTGCGGATGGACGCCATACCCGTTTCGAAGGAGCGCTATAACCGCATGTCGGCGCCAGCGCAAAAAATGATCATCAAATCGATTCAGCGGGTAATGTCTCCGTTGCCTTCGGCGATGACGAAGCCGCTGGCGAAGACCGAGCGCAGCCTGGAGCGCGTGGAAAAATTAGTGGGCTTGTTCGAGCCCTTTATTCTGCACAACGAACACGATTTTGTCGCCGATAATGTGGAGAAGTTGTCGCAGGCGCTGACGCCCGAAGAAAAGGAAGTCTTCGGATATGACACAGCGGGGCTGGACTGGTGGGAGTATTGGATCGACATTCACATTCCGGCGCTACGGCGGTGGACGTATCCGCTGATTGAGGGGCGGTCGCTGGAAGCGCGTGAGCCGCGGGTGCTGCGCATGCCGGGGAAAACAGCAGCGCCAACGACAACGGCAGCATCCAACGCGACAGAAAATGGCGACACCGTGAAAACTGGGACGAACGGAGCAACGTGGCGATATTCCTGACGGGTGGTACGGGGTACATCGGGGCGCATGTCGCCGCGAACCTGCTGCAGCAGCATGACGCGACTTTGAATCTGCTGGTGCGCAGCCGCGATCCGCGCGATGCCGAGTTGCGCCTGTGGCAAGCGTTGCAGTTGCATCTCCCTTTTCCGAAATTCTACGAATACCTACAGGCGAAGATAAGGATTTTTCGCGGCGATCTTACTTCGCCGCAGTTCGGCCTGGATCCGAGCGATTACGACCGTTTAGTGCACACGACCGATTCTGTAATCCATTGCGCGGCATCGCTGAACCGAAAGTCGGAAAAGAGCTGTTTGAACGTAAATCTGCGCGGGACGCTGGAAGTGATCCAGTTGGCGCGTCAAACGCAGTACTATCATGGGCTGCAGCGGTTCTCGAATGTGAGCACGGTGGCGGTGGCGGGAAAGCGCAGCCATGAAGTGGTAGTGGAGGACCGTTCGATTGAGTGGGAGCGCTCGGATTACGATCCGTATGCGCGAACCAAGAAATTCTGCGAGCATATGGTTCGGCAGATGCTGCCTGATGTGCCGCTGACGATGTTCCGCCCGAGCATCGTCTTGGGAGACAGCCGCTACCCGCAGACGACGCAATTCGACATGGTGCGGTCGTTCGTGTTCCTGGCGGGCCTGGTCGCCCTGCCGTTTCGCCCACAAGACAAAATCGACATTGTGAATGTAGATTTCGTGGCCGACGCGATTTCGACTCTGCACATGAAGGCGGAACCAGAGCACGATATTTATCATCTCTCTTCGGGCAGAGACTCGCAGACGTTTCAGGAATTGACCCGGGCGCTGGCGAAGGAACAGAACAAGCGCGGTCCGCTGTTTTTGCCGTTCCTTGAAAAGCCGTTTGGGTCTGTGGTGAACGTGCTCGCGAATCGCAAAGGGCCAGTCGGGCATGGAGCGGCGCTCATGAAGGTGTTTCTGCCCTATCTGACATGGAACACGGTGTTCGACAACACGCGAGTCACGAAGGAAATGGGACGAAAGCCGGCGCCGTTTTCGCAATACAGTTTTCCGTTGCTGCGGTTCAGCCGCGAGCACAATTTTGCCTATCCGTATCAAGCCTGGCCTGAGAGCACGAGGGCAGGAGGGTCCGCCGCATGATGGACTTTTTTCTGGAAGCCTGGGTATCGAGCATCATCGAAGGCAAGAAAGTGCAATGGATGATGGGCAAGCGCGAGCCATGGCAACCGGGAGAGAAACTGAAGCTGTTATTCGCGGGCTACAACGGGACGCGCAATACGGGATCCGATGTGCGGGTGGAAGAGATGCTGCGGCAGATCCGGCGCATTCTGGGGCCGGAAAATGTTGACCTCAGCATGATGACGTTTAACTTTGACCGTTCGCGAGGATATTTCGAAGGCACGTCGCAGGTGCGGCTGCCGGATATTTTTCCGCCATTTCTAGCGAACGAAGTGCCCAAGCATCACGGCGTGGTGGCGTGTGAAGGTTCCATGTTCAAGTCGAAATTCGCAAATGCCCTGGCGACGATGATGATCGGATCGTTAGGCATTGCGGCGGCGGAGAACAAGCTCTCGGTCGGCTACGGGGCCGAAGCGGGACATATGGATCCGCTGGTCGCGAAGATGTGCGGACGCTATTGCAAGAACTCGCTGGTGATCACCCGCAACAACGAATCGCGGAAGATTCTACGCGAACTGGGAGTGCCTACAGAGTTGGGCACAGACACGGCTTGGACCTTTGAGCCGATGGGTGCCGAGTATGGTCAGAAGGCTCTGCGCGACGTAGGTTGGGATGGAACGACTCCGGTGCTCGTGGTTTGTCCGATTAATCCATTTGAGTGGCCGGTGAAGGCTTCGGTGGCGAAGGCAGCGCTGCATAGCTTGACCGGCGCTTATAAAGAGAGTCACTATCGCGGGCCGTATTTTCACAATGCCGGGCCGGAAGCGGACCGCGCCTACGAATATTATTTGAGCGCGATTGCCAGGGCGGTGGCGGCGTTTCGCGAAAAAAGGAATGTATTCGTGATCATGGCGGCGACCGAGCGCATGGATGCCCGGCCGTGCCGCCGTATTTCGGAGCAACTGAGCGGAGTTCCAATCCTGACCTCGGATGACTACAACATGTATCAGCTGGTGAGCATTCTGCGGGCTTGCCGTATGATGCTTTCGTCGCGCTATCACGGGATTGTGACCTCGATGCCAGCGCTGGTGGCTTCCGCGGGAATCACGATGGATGAGCGCATAAGAAATCTGATGAACGAACGCGGACATCAGGAACTGCTGATGAATGTGGACGATCCGGACCTGGAGGCGCGCACGCTGGCGGCGCTGGAAATTCTGGATCGCGACGGGGAACGGATTGCGGATGGCATCGCGCGGACCACGGTGCGGAATTTGAAACTGATGGCGCGCATGGGCGTGTATTTCGAGGAAGAAGTGCAGCGGCGGTATCCCGAGTTTCCGACGCGGCGCGGAGAGTGGAGTTGGGAGGATTATCTTCCGCCGATGAGCGCGGGTTTGAAAGAATTGGTGGCAGCTTACAGTTAGGTGCACGAAGGGAATCCTGAAAGGCAGCTTGCGATATCGGCCGTCCGGGTTAATCTCAATCCCATGTCATTTCTAGAACAAATCTTCTCCAACCTGGAGCACCGCGGCGATACCGTCGTGCTGCAGGAACTGCGCGAGGGGCAGCCGGTTGCGCTTACAGCGCGGCAGTTGCTGGATCTGGTGCTGGTGGCACGGGCTTATCTGCGACGATTGCGGCTGAAGAAAGGGGACCGTTGCGCGCTCCTGGCGCATAACTCCGCGCACTGGGTAGCCATGGATTTGGCGATGATGGCGGAGGGCCTCACGGTGGTGCCGCTTTATGCGCGGCAGGCGCCAGCCGAATTAGTGGCGATGATGAAGGATTGCTGGCCGATGGTGATCGTTTGCGGCGAGAAGCCGCTAGCCGACGCCATTGTAAAAGAATGGCCGGACGCTCCGCCGAATTTCACGTTTGAAAATGTCTTCACGCCTTCGCGGGACCCGGTGGAAACTCCCGAGTCGAAGGTGGCGGAAGAAGACATCGTGACGATCATCTACACCTCGGGTACGTCCGGCGATGCGAAAGGTGTGATGCTCAACGCGGGCAATGTTGGGTACATGCTGGGGCGGACATCAGGGCGGCTAGACCAGTTGATGCGAGGGCGCCGGTCGAAGACAGAGACTGGACAGGAGGCTGTGTTTCACTACCTGCCCTTGAGCTTTGCGGGTTCGTGGATCATGATGCTGACCTGCTTATTGCGCGGCAGCCTGCTGACGCTGAACACAGATTTAGGAAAGATTGCTGCGGAGATGCGGCTGGCGTCGCCGGATTACTTCCTGAATGTTCCTGCGCTCCTTGAACGCATGCGGAGAGCCGTCGACGAACAATTGTGGCAGACGGCGGGGCTCCCGCTGAAGGTGTACAGCAGGGCAAAAGGCGCGTGGGCACGGCGGCAGGAAGGCAAGGGAAGCGCCGGGGATGCGCTCTGGCTTGCGCTGGCGAACCGGCTCGTGTTTCCGACGATTCGAAAAAAGATGATCGGCAGCAGGCTGCGCGCATTGATTTGTGGATCGGCGCCGCTGAGTATCGACACTCAATTATTTTTCATGATGCTCGGTATTCCGGTTTTGCAGGTATACGGGCTGACGGAGACGACCGCGATCTGCACTATGGATGATCCCGATGGGAAGGTGATTCCGGGACGCACGGGGCCGGCGATTTCCGGCGTGGAGATGAAGGTTGGGGAGAACGACGAGATCGTGGTGCGCGGGCCGAATATTTTTCCGGGCTATTGGAATCGTCCGGAGGAAACGGCGAAGGTGGTGCGCGATGGCTGGTTCCACACGGGTGACCAAGGGGAGGCTGATGGCGATGGAAACTGGAAGATCATTGGCCGGATTAAGAACCTGATCATTCTTGGCTCGGGGCACAACATTGCTCCGGAGCCGATTGAGGATAAAATTCTGAAGGAATTGCCGTCGGCGAGCCAGGTGGTGCTGGTGGGCAACGGACGTGGGTATCTGGTGGCGCTGGTTACGGGCAACGTGAGCGTCGAGAACACGCAGGCAGCTCTGGATGTTGTTAATTCAGGACTTCCGCATTACAAGCAGGTGCGGGCGTTTCATCTGGTGGCGGATGCGTTCACGATCGATGGCGGGTTGCTGACGGCCAACGGAAAGCTGAAGCGGGACGCGATTGCCGAGCGGTTTCGCGGCGAGATTGATGGGATGTACCTGAATGCGCGCAATCCGGTTGCGCACAGCGAAGGCCCACAGAATCAGGACTCTCATAACCAGTCGGCGAAGACGGCATGACGGAGTTCAAGGGACAAACAGTTTCGTGGCAAATCGTAAACGGCGCGATTGAACTGGCGCTACATCGCGATCCTTGCAACGAAATCGGGTCTCTCACGCTAGAGGAGTTGGAAGGATTTGCCGCGGCTCTGCCTGCGCTGGCGCAGGAATCGCAGGCGTTGATTGTTTATTCGACGCTAAAATCGGGGTTCTCTGCCGGCGCGGACCTGCGGGAGTTGTTTGAGCGCGGGCAAGCGCTGGCGAAACCGGCAGCCCTGCGTGGAGTGCGGGAATTCCTAGAACGCATCCACGCGGTGATGAACGCGCTGGATGCGGCTCCGCTGACCACGATCGCCGCGGTCCATGGGGTAACATTTGGCGGCGGGTTCGAACTGGCTTTGGTCTGCGACATTATCATTGCGGACCGCATGGCGCGATTTTGTTTCCCGGAACTGCGGCTGGGGTTGATTCCGGGATTCGGCGGGATTCCAAGGCTGAAGCGAGATTTGGGGAATGCCGTTGTGCGCGATTTGCTGCTGACCGGACGCAGCTTCAATGTAATGAAGGCGCAACAGATCGGCCTCGTGAGCCAGATAGCGGCAGAGGGCGAGGCGCTGAGGGTGGCGCGCGCTACGGCGAGCCAGGTGGCAAAATTCGATAAGCGGACGGCGGCGGCGGCGAAAGAGTTTGTGAAGCCGATTCCTTATGGAGAGCTGGCGCGGGAGATCGATATCTTCTGCGAGCTGTATTCGCGTCCAGCGGTTGAGGAAGGGCTGCGGAAGTTTGTAGAGAACGAAGGAGTGCAGCCGTATCTGCCCTGATTCGTAATGGGGCGATTTGTAACTTGCAAGGTAAGGACACTTCAACACATGCCAGCGCCTACTCTCGAACACACGCTCGACGAAATCTTGAATCTTGCGGCTGCACATTTTAAAGTGCCGCGGGAAAAGCTTACGCCTGACGACGACTTTTTTAAGACGCTGGGCATCGACAGCCTGCAGGCGCTCGATCTGCTGACGCGACTGGAGCAGCATTTCCGCATTGAGTTGCCGGACTATGAACTGCAAGGCGTATCAGATTTCCGCACGCTGGCGAATCGGATCCAATCGCGGTTGTAGAACTACCTTTCAGGAATTGTCATCCCGAGCTCGGGGGATTGATAAATATTCGATGCTTGATCTCCGCCAATATGCCAGCCTGGGCGCAGCACTTAAGGACGCGCTGGAGCGCTGGCCGAATGAAACCTGCCTGATTGAGGCAGATCGCGACCGCGAGAAAGTCCGGCTCACTTACTCTGACTTTAAAACGATGGCGCGGCCGCTTTGTCGCGCGCTTGAAGACGCAGATGTTAAGGCGGGCGATCGGGTGGCGATCATCATGACGAACCAGTCCAAGTGGCTGATTTCGGCCTACTCGATTTTCTTTTGCGGGGGAGTGCTGGTTCCGCTGGACTACAAATTAACGGCGGTGGAACATCTGCAACTGCTGGCGCATTCGAAGGCGCGTTTTCTGATAGTTGAGTATTACCTCTGGCGCGCGATCACGCAGTCGCCGGAGTTCGGCAAACTGGCGACGGAAATTGTTCTGGTGACGGAGGCGCCAGCGGGCGTGGAGTTGCGAGGCGCTTATCGGTGGGAAGAGTTCAAGAGGAAAGGCGAACCAAGTTTTGTGGCACGCCAGCGCGAAGATACGGCGTGCATTGTCTATTCGTCGGGAACGGGCGGCCGTCCCAAGGGATGCGTGCTGACGCATGATAGTTACCTGGAGCAGTGCGCTTCGCTGACGGCGTGGTATCCATTTTGGCCGGGCGTGCGCTATCTGAGTATTTTGCCGACGAATCACGCGATTGATTTCATGGTGGGGTTTATCGGGCCGTTCATCTGCGGAGCCTGCGTAGTTCATCTGCGGACACTGCGTCCGGAGTTCGTACGCGATGCATTCGTACGCTATCGCATTACGTATGTGAGCCTGGTTCCGATGGTGCTAAAGAACCTGGAACGCGGGCTACGCGCCAAATTTGATGAGTTGAAGCCGGGGAAGCGCTGGATGCTGGACCGACTGATCGGGCTGAACAAAATGCTGACGCGAACCCGTCCCCGGGTCGAACTCAGCCGGCGTCTGCTGCCGCAAGTGCACAAGGCGTTTGGCGGCGAGTTGCTGGCGCTGATCGTGGGCGGAGCGTTCACGGATCCTTCGACGCTGCAGTTCTTCTACGACCTGGGAATTCCGGTGACTTGCGGATATGGGCTAACGGAGGCGTGCACGGCCGTAACGCTGAACGATCTGAAGCCCTTTCGGGCCGATACCGTAGGGAAGCCGCTACCGGGGAGCGAGGTGCGCATCTTGAATCCGGATGGCGATGGGATCGGCGAAGTTGCGGTGCGAAGCCGCGCGGTGATGTCGCACTATCTCGACGACCCGGAACTAACCGCGCAAACGATTGTCGAAGGCTGGCTATTGACGGGCGATCAGGGGCGTTTTGAGGATCATGGCCATCTGCAACTGGTTGGGCGCAAGAAAAATATGATCGTCACCTCGGGCGGGAAGAATATTTATCCCGAAGACATCGAGGCCGTGTTTGACGGTCTGACGGTGAAGGAATTCTGTGTGTTCGCCGCGAATTATCTATGGCCGCAGAAGACGCTGGGCCACGAGATGCTGGTGCTTATAGTGCGGCTCGATCAGAACCAGCAGTTCGACGACAAGTTGCGCGACGAGATTATGTCGCGGAACCGGCGGTTAGCGGACTTCAAACGCGTGGGTGGCTATCTGCTGTGGGGGAGGGATTTTCCACGAACGGCTTCGCTGAAGATCAAGCGCGGAGATTTAGCGGCTGAAATTGGAGCGGGCGCGTCGCGGGCATCGATTGTTGAGATTTAGGCGAGAATCCGCAGCGGAGAGACAAAAGCACCGAGAAGTTCCGATAGAAGGAATTGTGATCCAAAGTTGGCTTTGCGAACCTGCGCTTGGCACCTGATTTGTGAACCAGACTTTTCTAGCCATTATTAATCCGGCGGCGGGCGGCGGACGTTGCGGCGAGCGTGTGGGACGCGCGCTGGCTCGCCTGCGCGCTGCGGGCCTTGCGTTGGACACATCCGAGACTCGCGCGCCTGGTGAGGCTACTCAGATTGCGCGCGAGGCTTACGGTCGCGGCTTCCGTAAATTCCTCGCGGTGGGCGGGGACGGAACTGCCTTTGAGATCGTCAACGGGATCGTGCCCGAGAGCCGGGCGCGAAGTTCAGCTAGCGAGTCTGGAATTTCCGGCGAGGTGGATGATCGCACTCCTACGCTGGGATTTCTTCCGCTCGGCACGGGCAATTCGTTTTTGCGCGATTTCGTGGGCGGAACTCCGGTCCAGGACGGGTTGGAGCACGCGATGCAGGCGCTGGAGGCGGGGCGTTCGCGGCCCTGCGACGTTATGTGTCTGACGCATCAAGATGGAGAAATCTATTACACGAATCTGCTCAGCGTAGGTTTTGCGGCGGATGTCGCGACACTGCGGCACAGGCGCTTCCAGGGCCTCGGACAGTTCGGTTATCTGCTGTCGATTTTTCTTTGTCTGGCGCGGCTTGATCGTCGGGCATTTCCGTTGCGGACCGACGGTCAAGAGGAATTTGACCGGCGGCGCTGCCTGTTTCTGACATTTAACAACAGCAAGTTTACGGGGGGCACGATGATGATTGCGCCCGACGCGGTCACCGACGACGGATTGATTGAGTATGTCCGGTGGGGTCCGATCGGACGCCTGGGGCTGATCCGGAACCTGGCGACGCTCTATGATGGCACACACACGCGGCACCCACTGGCGGAGCGCCAAGCGGTGAAGCGCGTAGAATTTCAACTCGACTCGCCGGTCGATGTGATGGTGGATGGGGAAGTGCTGACGCTGCATTGCCAGACCATCGACGTTCTGCCTTCGGCACTGCGGGTGGTGGTTTAAGCGGATCGTGATATAAAAACTGCATGTCGCAAGAGCGAAGAGAACGTCAAAATGAAAGACTCGGAATCAGAACTTCGAAGTGGAGTGGGAAGCGTATTGCAGCGTATGCCGCGGCCGTCGTGGTCGTGATTGGGCTGGTCTACTTTCTTGACCACCACAGCCAGCACAAGCACGATGCTTTTGCGCGCTGTCTGACCGATCGCGGAGTCAAGATGTACGGCGCGTGGTGGTGCCCGCACTGTGTGGAGCAAAAGGAGAAGTTTGCGGCGTCGTTCGAGTACGCTCCTTACGTAGAGTGCGGCATCAAGGGGCAAACGAGCGGGCAGTCGGAGGCGTGCAAAGAGGCGCACGTGCAGCATTATCCAACCTGGCAATTTCCGCCGACGGGGGAACGAGTCGAGCGCATTTTCAGTCTGGAAGAACTGAGCGACCGCACCGGGTGTCCACTCGAATGAGCGGCTGGGCGCGCCGCCTCATGCTTGTGATCGCGGTTCTGGCGGTATGCGGAATCGTAGTGTCGTCCGTGTCGTTGCGGCATCACTATGCGACCTCAAAGACGGAGTTCTGCGATATCGGGGAAACGTTCAACTGCGACATCGTGAATCGGAGCGAATATTCGACACTGCTGGGAATCCCGGTGGCGCTGATCGGCATGATGGGATACGCGGCGCTGGCGGGACTCGCTACCGTTTATCGCGATCGCCGCGAGACTCCGGCCATGCTGTTTGGAGGAGCGGCGGCGGGATTGGCATTCGCGTTATACCTGACGTACGTGGAAGCGCACGTGCTCGGAGTGTATTGCATTCTTTGCCTGAGTTCGCTGTCGTTAATCGCGATGACGACAATTCTGGCGGCGCTGATCTGGTGGAAAGGTAGTAATCAGTAACTAGTATCCAGTACCCAGTACCCAGAGCGGTTGTGCCGGCCGAAAGGTCTTTCTGAAATCTGTCAGTCTGAAAGCTCGACTCTCTCCATGCCGCGGCCCAAAAGTCAAAAACTGAAGACGACGGCTTCCACGGCCGCTGCCGTTCCGGTTCCTTCCGGCCAGATATGGCTGCATGAACTGGAAAGCAAAATCTTTGGAAACACCCGGCTGGTGCGAGTCTGGCTGCCTCCGGAGTACGACGGATGGGGCGAGAAACGCTATCCGGTTCTTTACTTGAACGACGGGCAGAATCTATTCGACCCAGCGACGGCCTTCGCCGGAGTGCACTGGCAGGTGGGCGAAACGGCGACGCGCTTGATCGCCGAGCAAAAAATCCCGCCGCTGATTATTGTAGGTATCGACAACACCAAGACGCGGCTGAACGAGTACATTCCGTATAAGTCCAAAGATCCCAGAATTCTGCGTCCGAAAGGAAAATGTTATCCAGAGTTTCTGCGGCGCGAGGTGATACCGCTAATTGAAGAGCGGTATTCCGTGTTGAAGGGGCCCGAGAACACGGGGCTGGGCGGGTCTTCTTTGGGAGGCCTGATCACCCTATACACGCAGCTTGCTGCGCCCGGCATGTTCAGCCGGTTGCTTGTCGAGAGTCCTTCGCTTTCGGTGGCGAACGGCAGGATTTTCGAAGATTGCCGCAGATCTCGTGGCTGGCCCGAACGTATGTATGTAGGGATGGGCACGCGCGAGACCGGGGATGAACAGAAAGACGCGAAGATCGTTGCTGGTGTCCGCGAACTGGAGACGATATTGCGGGCAGCAGGATTGAATGAGCAGCGCCTTAAGGTCAGTGTTGAGGCGGGCGGGGCGCACAACGAAGGGGCCTGGGCAGCGCGGTTTCCAGCGACGCTGGAATTTCTCTACTCATAATGACGGAACTCAAACGCTAAGGAGCGCACCCGCACACTGGTGCTGAGCGCAGCCGAAGAATTCAAGTTGAGCGAGGATCGAGCAGTCACTTTGTAATCACGCCGCAGGCAATGCGGTCTCCAGCGTTGCCGGACGGATCGGTTTTCTGATCGTCAGCCTTTGCGTGGATGACGAGGGCTGTGCCGCCGTTGCTGAACAGCGAATGGCTGTCGCTGCCGAGCGTGACGTCTTTGTCTTCGCGCTTAAAATGAGCTTTGCCGTCCGCGCCGACCGTGAAGTTGGCATTGTCGCCCGCGTGGTGGCCTTCGGGGTTCTCCAATCCGTGTTTTTTGCCGTCGGGATTGAAATGCGGTCCGGCTGATTTGAAATCCGGGGCGTCGCACTTCGCGTTCTGATGGAAGTGGATGGCATGTTCGCCCGGGGGCAGATTCTCCGCCCTAAGCTCGAACCCGATACCGGGGCCGGACTCCCACAGAGTCGCTGTGCCCACAGGTTTGCCTTGGGCATCCTGAAGCTGGACCTTGATCTTAGTCTTCGCCTGGCTGGCTGAAGCCAACGCGAGTACAAGCATTGCGAGGGGGAGCAAGCGAGTGATTTTCATGCAGGGATTATAACCAAACCGGCTGCCAGCCGCGACCTGGCTGTTTGGGCTGGCGATTCAGGTTCCGAGCGAACGCTGAACAGCCATGTTTGTGAGCCGATGGTTGAATTCTGCTAATCTGTCGAGCGTAGTCGAACAGGAGAGAACCATGCCAGTCGTGGCCGGAGTGGATTTGGGTGGAACGGCGATCAATTACACGTTAGTCAATGGCGAAGAGAAGTTTCTGATCGAGGGACTGTGCGAGCATCCGGCGCTGTCCAAACAAGGACCCGATATCTGCCTCCAGCAAATTGCTGATGGCCTCAAAATCGCCACCGACCTGGCGGGCGTCGCGGTCGACGATGTCGTCGCAATCGGCCTGGACACTCCCGGTCCGGCGAGCGCCTCGGGGCGACTGAGTGCTCGCGGTTCGACGAACTTCGTGCATCCGAAGTGGGCCGGCTTTGATATTCGCGAAGGCTTGGCGCACAAACTCGGCAAGCCCGTCACCTATTTGAACGATGCCAACGCGGCTGCGCTCTGGGGACACTACGCGATCTTTGGGGCCAACAGCCGCGAGACTTCGATTTCCGACGTGGTCGGCACCGGCAACGGAGGAGGAATCATTCTTGACGGCAACGTGGTGAAAGGCAAGAACGGATTCGGCGGCGAACTCGGCCACGTGCTGATTCCGTATCAAAGCATCGCTGGCACCGAGGGCATGCAGCCTCACTGCAATTGCGGCAGAACCGGCGATCTCGAGTCGCTCTGCTCGCTTACCGCCATTGAAAAGACGATCCTTCCGTACTTTCTGCAGCGCTATCCCAAGCACATTCTGGCGAAGCAGGAACCTCACGCCGCCGCCAAAGCGGTCCGTGGCCTCGCCGATGACGGTGATGCCATGTGTAAAGATATTTTCCGAGTTCAGGCTCACGCCCTGGGATTGTTCTTTGACGAAATGATTAACACGTTTGATCCCGATGTGCTGATTGTCGGTGGCGGAGTGCTGGAGACGAGCCGGGAATTCCAGAATTGGTTTTTGGGCGAGATTCGGAAAGGCATGCCAAAGCAACGGGAAGAGCAAGCCGGCATTCCCATTCACGTCATGCCCAACGGCGACACAGCGGGTGCACGCGGCGCGGCGTTGGAAGCGCTCACGCTAGCCCGGCAAAGTGGTCTCGCGTAAGCGGCCGATCATCGCCATGCCGGAGAACGAATGGCAGCGACGGATCGCGCGGGCTGAGGAACTGGGCTCGCAACACAGGTTTGCGGCTGAGATTCTGCGCTTCTATGCGGCGATTGCGCGCTTCCAGGGTAGGCTTTATGACGAACTCAGCAATTCGCATACCCGAGCGAATCAGGCTTCTGGCTTTGCCCAGCCATTGCCGCCGGAGCACACCCGCCGCTTCGAATCATTTCTGTCTGTGGTGGAGGGGAGTGGTCCGGGCGCGCTGCGGCAAGCAGCGGCGGAAATACGAAACGGTGGCGCGGACTCGCATTTGAAACTGCTGAGTGTTTTCTGGAATGGAAATGAGTACGCGTCGCTGGCGCCAGGTCCCGAGGAGTTTTTTGCGCGCGCCTTTCTGCAACCTTATGCGGCGCATATTCGATGCGGGTTGACCCAACAATGGAGCGCCCCGACTCCTTTTGTGTGTCCATTCTGCAAAAGGAAGCCCGGCGTGGGCGTCCTGCGTCCGCTGGGCGAAGGCGGTAAGCGTTCCCTGGTTTGTTCTTTTTGTCTGGCGGAATGGGAATTTCGCCGCATTGTTTGTCCGGGATGCGGAGAAGAGAACCATGCGAATCTTCCGGTCTATGCTGCGGAAGAACTGACACATGTCAGGGTGGAAGCCTGCGACAGTTGCAAAATTTACATCAAGACGGTCGATATGACGAAGACGGGAAGAGCGGAACCCGTCGTGGATGAGATCGCGTCGATAGCACTGGACCTCTGGGCCCAGAAGCAAGGCTATGCAAAGCTGCAACCGAATCTCTTGCAGCTCTGAGTTGCGGAATGACTTGCGGCGCGAGCGCCGGTGGAATGCGTCCGGCGCTTGCGTCGGGCGGTCAGGGTGTAAACCCGTCCTGAGAGAGCTGGTACAAAGTATCCAGACTCACTGAGCCAAAGTAAATATTGGAACCGGCGATGTTGTAGTTATCGACGACAATCCCGCTGGGCCCACCATCAATTTGCGCCGAAGCCGTGAGGATCGTGGGATCGCTGCTGAGCGCGACCACGCAGCCGGTAAAGCCGGTGCCGTACAGGGTGCAATCCCCGGTTAATCCAAAGAAGAAGAAATCCACGCCGCTGTTGATATTGGGATTGTAGAACTCAGTCCACCCCGTGCAACGGTCGGTCGTAGATGTGGAAAGCTGAACGGGGAATCCGGTCTCAGGCCTCTCAAACATAGTCCGCCCTGTGAACCCATATTCGTATTGCCAGGGGCTGGTATCGGTGGAGGTGCCAGTCCCACAGAGACTAACTACTCCGGTCGAAGGGTCGTTGTAGTAGGCATTGCTGAACGCCGGCTGGTAGATGTGGACGTTGGTACCGCCAGCAGAGCCGACACCAATGTCGGCGGTTGACAATGCATTCATGGAACTGGTGTCGACTTCGACCAGCGCGGCAGAACTTCCGACATTGGAACTGACGACGAAGGTTGTGCCGTTGGTGACATCAACAATCGGCGGCTCGTCGATGCCAGCGCCCGTGTTTCCCGTATTTCCAACGGAAAGCGTGGCCACCGCGCCGGTGGTGGTATTGATCTGGTAGAGGTTGCCATTATTGCTACCCACCATCAGTAGACCGAGATGAGAGTCGAGCACCGGAGAAGTGACCGCGTAGGGGGTGCTCAGCGAAACGGGCCAAGGGTCTCCGCTCAGGATCGGCGAGGCCGTAAATACGCCGGTGATTTGGTAAACATTGCCGAGGGAGTCGCCAACATAAGCGGTATCGCCGCTGTAATCGACCCATGGCGAAGAGTAGAGGTCGCTTGCCGAGGTGAAGGGCAGCGAGGTCATCGACGTTGGTGCGGCGGCATTGCCAATCGTGCCAGCGCCAGAGCTCCAAGTGAGGACATGGAAAATGGCGGAGGTGGGCGCGCCCGTCACACTTTCAACAAAGACGATCTTCGTTCCGTCTTCTGACATGACCGGCGAAGTCAGAATTTTTCCTCCGGCGGTGCTCACGTTGTAGGCAAACAATACATTGGGGCTTGTGCCCAAGCAGAGGCCCGTGCCAGAGTCGTTTACGTAGAGGTTGTTGAAGGCGACAAGATTAGCCTGGCCTCCGGTCGCTCCGGCAATGGCAAGTCCGAACACCACATAGTCATTGACGCAATCGGGTGGCGCGTTCGGGTCGAGAGTGAATTTTGCCGGAAATGTATTCGCGCGGAGGCGTCCGCCGAGAGAGGGAACGCTCCAATCACGTTGTATCCCATGCTCTTTGGGATGCGTAGCCAGGGGATCGAAGTTGGCGAAGTTTGAGGGCTGCGAGCGCCGTATCCATTGATTCCTCACCCGCGGTTCGCGGTCGAGGATCTCAGGGTGCTGAGCCAAAGCGTCACGGCTGAAGACGATCTGGCGCTGCGACCAGTCCTCGGAAACCCCTGAGTGGGGGAGTACAAGATTTTCCTGAGCCCCCAGGCTGGGCACGATCGCCAAAAGGAAAAGACAGCACACGGTCCTTGCGGAGTAGAGATGACTTGGTTTCACGGCCTGCCTCCGGTTGCGTTTGACTTTGATGCTAATTGTAACTGCTTTCTGGCTCTGAGCGTGATGACTGATCTTAAAACCAGTTGAGTTCGACTCCTTTAAGCTACTGCAGAAACTGCGGTCTGCCGAGCGATGCCACCCCTGTTTTACCAGGCGTGCTTCATAGCGCGGGCGAAGGATTGGGCAGGCAGGGTATTCAACACATCTTCCTTTGTCAGCCAGGCGCGCCGTGCCTGGGTGACTCCGTAATGCAGCTTTTCCAGGTGTGAAGTGTGGTGCGAATCGGTGTTAATTACAATCTTCACGCCGTGTTGTTTGGCTAGGCGCAGATGAACGTCGTTGAGATCGAGCCGCTCCGGATAGGAGTTCAACTCCATGGCGACTTTGTGTTTTGCCGCGGCCTTCAGTACGGCGTCGAGATCGAAGGGGTAAGCGTCGCGTCGCAGCAACTGGCGGCCGGTGGGGTGGCCAATCATCGAAGTATTGGGATTGGCAATTGCCTTCAGGAGCCGTCCCGTCATCGTGGCGCGATCCTGGTTGAACAGCGAATGCACGCTGGCTATGACAATGTCCATCTGTTCGAGCACGGAGTCGGACAGGTCGAGTGTGCCGTCGCCGAGAATATCGACTTCGATCCCCGCGAGAATGCGAATGCCCTTGATCTTCTTGCCGGCGGCGCGGATTTTTTCAATGTGCGCGAGGGCTCGTTCGTCGGTGAGGCCATTGGCGAAGGCGAGATTTTTTGAGTGGTCGGTGATGGCCATATATTCATAGCCACGCTCCCGAGCCGCTTCTGCCATCTCTTCGATCGTGTTGCGGCCGTCGGTTTCCACCGTGTGCATGTGCACGTCTCCGCGAACGTCGGACAACTCAATCAGCGCCGGGAGTGTATGCGCGGCCGCGGCTTCAATTTCCCCGAGATTCTCGCGCAGTTCGGGAGGGATGTAGTCAAGCCCAAGCTTGGCGTAAATTTCTTCTTCCGTCTTACGCGCAACCGGCTTCTCGTCTTCGACGCGGGCCAGGCTGTATTCATTGAGGGTAAAACCCATCTTCAGCGCGCGCTGGCGCAGCGCGACGTTGTGCGCCTTCGATCCGGTGAAATATTGCATGGCCGCGCCAAAAGATTCGGGAGGCAGGAGGCGCACATCCACCTGCATGCCATTACGGTGCCGGAAGCTGACTTTGTTTTCGCCTTGCGCGATTACATCCGTGAGGCCCGGGAAGCGGAGCAGGTGTTCGATCAGTTTCTGGCGCGATTCCGCTTCAATACAGTCTTTGCCAGTGACCAGAATATCGAGGTCTCCGACAGTTTCTCGTCCGCGGCGCAGGGATCCGGCAGGTGTGACCTTTTCGATACCGGGAACCGACAGCAAGTATTCTGTCAGTTTTGAGGCGAGACCTTCGGCAACGTCAAGAAGAAATCTGCCCGCAATGCGGCGGTAGTCTTCGATCGCCTTCAGCAGCTTGGCTTCGTGCTTCTCGCCCATACGCGGCAAGGTGCGGATCTTGCCTTCGCGTGCCAGTTTCTCGACGCCCTCCAGATCGCTGACCTGATAGGCGCTCCAGATTAAAGCGATGGTTTTCGGCCCCAGCCCCTGAATCTTGAGCAGCTCGAGCATCGAGGGACGGTATTTCTTGAGCAGTTCGGCGTGCGCTTCGATGCGGCCGACTTGGAAAAGCTGCACCAGATTGGCCTGCATTCCCTTGCCAATGCCCTGGATTTCGAGCAGTTTTTTTGGCTCCGCGATGAGGTCGGCGATTTGCTGCGGTAAGGCCTCAATCGCCTCGGCCGCATTGCGATAGGAGCGCACGCGAAACGAGTCCTGCCCGTCGATTTCCAGCAGATCGGCAGTCTCGTAAAGAAGTCCGGCAATGGCTTTGTTGTCCATGGAGAGTAGTGAGCCCGCGAGAAGATTGTAACGCTGAAGAAGCGGAGGAGCCGAGAGGCGGAAGACACAAATACCCCAGCGTCGGCTTACAACGGGGGCCGCAAAAATGCGGGCCCGGTAGAAATCCAGCCTCCCCTCAGGAGACCTTGGTTACATTGGCCGCTTGCGGCCCTTTTTGTCCCTGAACAATTTCGAACTCCACTTCGTCGCCTTCCTGGAGGCTTTTGTAGCCCTCGGTGGTGATGGAGCTGTAGTGGATGAAAACATCCGGTCCACCTTCACGGCCGAGGAAGCCGTAGCCTTTGGCGTTGTTGAACCACTTGACGGTGCCTTTCAATCGTTCCACGTGCGCCCCTCCGTCTTGCGGATTTACCCCGAAATGGCGCAATTTCAGAGTTCCGCAAAAATTTGTAGGAATTGTGCTGCCGGCGGAAGGGGCTGTCAAGGCTTGGAATCACAAAGCAGTGTGCGCGCTCAACGAACTGGACGAGACGGGGGAGTTATCACAAAGGCAACAAGATAGCCGAATTACCTCGCCAGCCGGACGTTCTGAGCAAACCAGAGAATGCCGCAGATCGTCTTAGCATCGCGGATGCGGCCCTGCAGCGCCATCCTTTTTGCCTCCGATAAGGCAAAAAATCGGGTTGCGATTCTCTCGTCCGCCTCGGGCTGGGCTTCGCCGGCTTCGAGACCACGGGCTAGATAGATCGTCATGGTTTCGTCAAGAAAACCGGGGCTTACGTAGAAATGCAGAATCCTTTTCCAGTGGCGGGCACGGTATCCGGTTTCCTCGATCAGTTCGCGCTTGGCGGCGGTGATCGCGGTTTCGCCATCGTCGATGCGTCCGGCGGGCAGCTCCCACATCATGGACTGTGCGGCATAGCGGTACTGGCGCTCCAGAAGGACGCGCGGCTCCGCTCCTTTGACGCGTCGCGCCGGTTCTTCGATGGCTAGAACCACAATCGATCCGGAGTGCCGGATCACATCGCGGCGAGCGCGCACGCCGCCGGGTTCTTCCACCTCATCGGTGGTGACGCTAAAGACCGGCCCCTGGTAGCTGACGCGCGAAGAAAGGACTCTCGCCTGTGCCGATTTCGTTTCGGAGGATTTCGCCATGACACCAATATAAGGTATGCTGCGCCGTTAAGCTGATTGCTACTGCAAAGTCTAATGTTGCTCGACGGGTTCGTGTGGGACGGGCTTCTCGCCATCCAAGTCGAACTCGGATCGGCCATATGCCGGTAGTGGGAGCAACCTTGGATTCTTCCAACGACTCATAAAACGATGAGCTCGAAAAAAATGATGGCCAAAAAAAAGTCGAAACAAAATTCAAAGGTAGCGACCAGAAAGCCTACAGTCTCCATCATTGGAGCGGGGAGGCTCGCGACCTTTCTGGCCACAGCCCTGCGCGATGCCGGTTTCACCATCCGCGAGATTGTGGCGCGTGATACGCCGCCGTCGCGCCGTCGCGCTCGACGGCTTGCCGCCAAGGTCAACGCGCATTCTGTCACCGCGAAATCCGCGGCTCTCGACGCCAATTTGCTTTGGTTTTGCGTTCCTGATGGCGAGATCAGGGCCGCGGCATGGCTTCTATCGGATCATCTGACTGCGCGAGCGCTGATGGGGCAGCAGGTGATCAGCGCTTTTGCCTTGCACTCTAGCGGAGCGCTCTCCAGCCGCGAACTGGCTCCGTTACGCAATGCCGGTGTGGCCGTGGCATCGGTGCATCCACTGATGACGTTTGTGGCCGGCGCGCATCCTTCTTTGGCCGGGGTGTCTTTTGCGTTGGAAGGGGATCGCGAGGCAGTGCAAGTGGCACGGCGAATTGTCCGCGATCTTGAAGGCGAGAGTTTCGTCTTGCCCGCATCGCGCAAAGCCGCCTACCACGCGTGGGCGACGATGACTTCGCCCCTGCTACTGGCATTCCTGGTGACGCTGGAAGAAGCGGCACGCGCCGCGGGCTTAACGCGCCGGGACGCTCGGCGCAAGAATTTACCAATCATCCGCCAGACTTTGGCCAACTACGAGCGCATGGGCGCAGCACAATCTTTCAGCGGCCCGCTGGTTCGCGGAGACGCGGCCACGGTGGCAAAACACCTGGCGTCGCTGAAGAAGCATCCGGGAGCGCGCGAGGTTTATGTGGCGCTGGCGCGGGCCGCGCTGCGGGGATTGCCGGTGAAGAACGAGGACGAACTGAAGCTGTTGCTCGAGGTGTAAAGGCAGAACTCGCGGTCTTAGTGCTTTCCGGACCGGCTCGTAAACAAGTGCCCCAATTTCTCTTGCTTGGTTTTTAGATAATCTTCGGTAAATTCAGTGGGCGCGACTTCGCACGGGACGCGCTCGGTCACCTGAATTCCGGCGCGTTCGAGCGCGGCAACTTTATCGGGATTATTTGAAAGCAGGCGAACGCGGCGAATGTCCAATGCCTTCAGGATCTCGACCGGCATCATGAATTCGCGCTGGTCGGCCTTGAAACCGAGGCGCTCGTTGGCCTCGACCGTGTCCAGGCCGCTGTCCTGCAGCGCATAGGCCTGCAATTTCGCCATCAGGCCAATACCGCGGCCTTCCTGCTGTTCATAGATCAGCACGCCCGCCCCGTCGTTGGCGATCAGCGAGAGCGACAGCTCAAGTTGCTGGCGGCAATCGCAACGCAGCGAGCCAAACACGTCGCCCGTCAGACACTGCGAATGAATGCGCACCAGAGGAGACCCGGAGTGAACTTCGCCCATGACCAGCGCGACAGCTTCTTCGGTCTTGGCGCCGTCCGCGGAAAAGGATGCGCGCGTGGTAAACCCGTGAATCAGGAAATGTCCCCAGCGAGTGGGGAAATCGGCGGAGGCGACTTGCTTAACCTTGGAAGAACTCACCTTTAAATTATAGCCTCCGATGGGAGGCGCGCCCGGCGCGAACTGGCTTTCAACCAAGCTGTCTAGGCGAAAATAAGCCACGGCTGCTAAAATAATCAAAAGAAAATCCGCCGCCGTGCGGGGCTATAGCTCAGCTGGGAGAGCGCATCGTTCGCAACGATGAGGTCGTCGGTTCGAGCCCGACTAGCTCCACCAAATTTTCAAGCCGTCGCAAATTGATAGAGCACAACTGCGCCGAATCGGTCTCGACTCAGGTGCGCCGTCCAGAAGCGTACGCAGCGTGCGGACAGTAATCATTTCAAATCCTTACCGGTGGTGGTGATCACGAACTTACCGTGCTTCACGCCCCGCAGGCTGAGAATCTGGTCGGCTATCTTTCGCAGTTCTGAGCCGCGACCTTTCATGATCACAACCTCCAGACAATTGTGGTGGTCCAGATGGACGTGGGTTGCGGCGAGAACTTGCGCATGGGCTTGATGCTGGATCTCCGTCAGGCGCTCGGTAAGCTTGGGGCGATGGTGGTCGTAGACCATGGTCAGAGTAGCGGCGATGACCGCGTTCTTATCGCCTTCTTCCGAGACAAGATACTCGCGAATAAGATCGCGGATGGCCTCGGAACGGTTCTGGTAGCTCCGCCTGGCGATGGATTCGTCGAACTGTTCCAGTAGATCCTGCTCCAGCGAAAGCCCGGTTCTTACCAAGTCAGCCACGGTTGCTCCTTATGCATACGGCGTCGTTGAAGCCGCAGAGTACGTGAACCCGCACAAATCATACCTTGTGAGCCAACCAATCCGACGACGAAATCACGCAGGTCCGTGATTCGCGTCACGATCTTACTGGTAGCACGAATTTATAATTCGTGTCATCATTTGCGAAAGCGAGCGCCAGGTGCAGGCGCAAGTCCTAACGGGGAATCGAAGGGCAAGGCACGCCAATGAATGCGACGACCAACACGAAGCTCAACCCTCGCGCGCACAAAAATTACTGGAGGGGCGGTGTTGGCTGCGCGAGAACTTTAACTTCGCTATGCGTGCTGATTATGGGACTGTCATCTCCCTTTTTCGCGCTGGAGAAGACGCCGGTCGCCGCGAGTGATAGCGCCTATCCTTCTCTGCTATCGGGAACGGTCGTTGACACGTCTGGAGCGGTGATTGCCGGGGCCAGCGTGCAGGTTCGAAGCGCCGATGCTGTTGTACGAAAAACGTCGCAGTCAGATGGAAACGGCTCCTTCTCTATTTCCGGACTTCCGGCTGGCCGTTATCAACTCGTGGTATCTAAATCCGGCTTTGAAACGAAAGAAGTGGCAGTCACCATCGAGGCCAACGTGGCGCTGGCCGGGCTGCGCATCTCCTTGGAAGTGGGCTCCCTGAGCACGACCATCAATGTGCAAGGCCGGCAGGATGACCTCGTCGGAATTGCCGAGTCCGCCGGCCAGGTGACGGTGGGCGCCGAGGAACTCAAGAATCGTCCGCTTCTCCGGTCGGGAGAGATTTTGGAGACGCTTCCCGGCTTGATCATCACGCAGCACGCGGGCGGCGGCAAGGCCAACCAATATTTTCTGCGAGGTTTCAATCTTGACCATGGCACGGATATCGCGATTTTTCTCGACGGAATGCCGCTGAACCTGCCGTCGCACGCGCACGGCGAGGGCTACTCGGATATGAACACTGTCATCCCGGAGTTTGTGGAGCGGGTGGATGCCGAGAAAGGTCCTTACTACGGCGAAGTTGGCGATTATGGCTCGGCGGGTAATGCCCAAGTGAAGTACTACAAGACGCTGCCTCAGGACTTCTTCCAGGTCGACGGCGGCATGTACCAGTTTGCGCGATTCGTTTTCGGTGTATCGCAAAAGCTCGGCAAGGGCAACTTGCTTTGTGGCGGAGAGGCGTATCACGATGGCGGCCCGTGGGTGCATTCGGACAATTTTTATAAATTCAACGGTCTTGTCACCTACAGCCAGGGAGCGGAGGCCAGCGGTTTCAGCATCACGACCCGCGCTTACGATGGAGCTAGATGGAATTCAAGCGACCAGCTCCCTTATACGGCCATACCCGTTGTCGGATTCTTTGGCGCACTGAACCCAGAAGACGGTGGCCGTTCCCATCGTTATAGCTTGCAGTCGGAATGGCATCGTAAGAGCGCAAATTCCGAAACGAGTTTCATGGCCTACGGGTTCTATTACGATCTCAATCTGTGGTCCGATTTCACCTACTACCTGGTCGACCCTTACAAAGGCGATCAGTTTGAACAGCAGGACAGGCGCTGGGTGGCTGGGTTCGACCTTCGCCATACGATTTTCGGCCACTTCTTCGGCCGCAAGACGGAAACCACGTTCGGCATGCAGCTCCGCAACGATTGGATCCACAACGGCCTTTTCCGGACGGAAGATCGTGTGCGTACGGACAAAACGTACTATATCGCGAACTATCTGGATGAACCGTCGTCGCTCGATCAGGTCGCGGTCTTGCCCGCGGACACGGACTTGAATAAATTTACGGAGACGATAGGAAGTCCCTGGGTGACGAACAAGACTCAGTGGGCGAGCAAATTCCGCACGATCCTGGCCCTGCGCGGCGACGACGGCAAAGGTGTCATCACCAGCTTTACAAATCCCACCAACCCCAACTACCCCAACTATCCCAATCACTACCCTGCCAACTACAATCCCAATACTGACCAATCGGTCACCAAATTCCTGCCCAGCCCCAAAGCAAGTTTGATCTTCGGCCCGTGGGCCAATACGGAGGTGTACGTACAGGGCGGAGCCAGTTACCACACCAACGACGTGCGGGGCTCAACGCAACTGTATGAACCGGTTTCGCCCGACTATCCTTACTACAACACGCCGAATCCCATTAAAATCCCCTTCCTGGTCCAAACCAAAGGCGCGGAAGTCGGCGTGCGCACCTCGGCCGTCCCAAATCTGCAAAGCACGGTTGAAGTCTGGTATCTCCACAGTAATTCCGAACTGCTGCAAGATGGCGACACCGGAGGCACGAGTGCCTCACTTGAGTCGAGCAACCGCTACGGCATAGAAGTTGGCAACTACTACACGCCACTAGAACATTTGGTTTTTGATGCTGACTTTGCGGACTCCCGCGCCATTTTTACCCAAAACGACCCAGGCGATTCGACGTTTTACACGTCGACCCCAACGGGTCCCCAGCTTTGCGCAAAAAACTCGAATTGCTTTGGGCTGATTCCGATCGGGGGCGGCGCTTACCTGCAAAATCCATACGGCAAGGAGGTGCCCGAAGCAGTTCGGTGGGTGGTTGCAGCGGGCGCGACACTTCAGGATTACAAACGCTTCTCGGCGAGTTTGCGCCTGCGCTATTTTGGCCCGCGCCCTTTGACGTCCGACGCAATTTACAACTCACCCTCAACGACGTTGGTCAACCTGGGAGCCAGTTATAAAATCAACAAGAACTGGAGCCTTTGGGGCGAAGTTTTGAATTTGTTCAACCGCCGAGATCACGACGTTGACTACGCCTATGTATCGCAAATAACGCCAGCAGCCGGGCTGGGGCTACCAGCGACACCGCCAACAACCTTAGCCGGGCAGGAGCAGGTTGCGAGTGTTGTGAATGCTAACGCGGCATTCACAAGGGTTATGCACCCCATGGAACCGGTTCAGGCGCGGTTCACTTTACGGTACAGTTTCGGTCGCTGATGCGAATACGTTGCGGGCGGGTCCTTATTGAACTTCGTCGGATTGCAATGATCTGGGGTTTTATCTTGTGCGAGCGCGGAATTCACTTGCCGGTTTGAGACAACGCACACCACTGTTCCTCGAACTATTGCAACATTCGTCCCCGCTCGATCGGTCGCTGGTTTCTCAACACAGCCAGTGGTGAGGAGGATGAATATTCATCAACCATCCTTGCGTTCGATGCGGCTCGCGGCGTGCTCGGGACGCGCAACCCTCCTAATTCCGTTCTCACCGGCTACCAATTTGTCCTTAATCTGAGAGCTACTAGCAAGGGCTGCAACCCCCCACGGAAGTGGGCTGGCGGCCAAGTTCTGCACAGAGTATTTTCCCAAATAGGGGTGTGCAGGCCCTTGCAACACCGTTTTCAATGAAGTTTTTTGCACATCCCTGCTACTATGAGATCGGCGTTGTGGTAAATTGCTCTATCTGAGCTCAGGCTCCCATCGCGGTGTTGGAAATAAAAGTGCTGTAGTAAAGCTGGCCTCCCTTCGCGGCCTACGTGTCTGACTGACTGGCAGGAGTGCAGTTGTGAACGACGGTACTTTGCAGCAACCGACAAGTCCAAAGCGCGTGCGGGTGGGCAGACGCAGCTGGTATCGGCGTCGCCTGCGCATGCAGCGAATCGTGATGGCTGTTTTTGTCGGAACGCTGCTCGCCACCGCCTGCCTGCTGAATGCCGCCCGCTATTTCCAATCATCGTTTTCGCAGAGTTCCCAGGTATCAGGTTCCTCGTGGGTGAAAGGGAGCCTCCAGAAAAACCTGGCGTCGCGAGTGGCATCGCTGCCCAGGCCTGCGAAATGGCTGATGCGAATTCCCGGCGTTTATCCTTACTCCGTTGTTCCTGGCGGAGTGAAGGATCTTCGTGATCTGCGCGAAGCGGCGGCGCGTGATGCCGTAGTTCGCCGGCACTACGCGCGTTTCGATTATGACCACGCGCGCCTGGTGCGCGCCAGCGAAGCCCGTGAGGTTTATCTCTCGTATCGCATTCGCGACACTGTTTTCTGGACGCGCAAAAAAGTCCGCTTGCATGTTGGGGAGCTGCTGCTGACCGATGGCAAGATCACCGCCAGGGCCCATTGCGGCAACCAGATCTCCGATACAGCCAAGCCTGAGGTTTCGCAGGAAGAGCCAGAAGATGATGTTCTGGACCAGCCGGTGGCGGTGATGGAAGCGCCGTTGTCGCCCATCCGGCCGGTACTTGCCCCCTCGGGTTTGCCGCCAGGCCAGCCGATGGAGCCGAAGATATTTACCGGAGGATTTCTATTTCCCTATGTGCCGATGGGTATACCCATTAGCTCCTCCCGGTGCCCTTTCGACAGCACCCTGGTAGATGGCCACTGCGAACCTAGAAAACACAAGAAGCCCGTGGTTCCTGAACCGTCAACCATGGTGTTGATCGCTTCGGGGCTGGCGTTGATTACCTGGCGCTACCGAAAAGTCGCCAAGCCCGTCACGACCTAGGCGTCGCGTTTCCCCACAAAAGAAAATGATCTGGCGATATCTCATCGAAGGTCCGTGGATCGTTCTCATCCTCTATTGGTGGATCAGCGCGCTGAAGGCGAACCGCGCGGTGCTCCGCGAACCTTTCTTATCACGCTATGGGATACTTTTTCTAATTCTCGCCGGATATTTCCTCGTCTTCAGCAATAGCGACAACAGCGAATTCGAAGCGAAGTTCGGTCCGCTTGGCCATCAGATTTTCAACACGACCGAGGCCTCGTTGGTCATGGCCGTTGCCCTTACCTGGATCGGCCTCGGCATCGCTCTTTGGGCCCGCTGGCATCTGGGGCAGTACTGGAGCGCCCGAGTGACGGTCAAGGAAGATCACCAACTGATCCGCACCGGACCCTACAAGTATTTTCGACATCCGATATATTCTGGATTCGATCTCGCCGTGCTCGGCGGAGTGCTGGCGGTCGATCGCTGGCGCTGCGTAGTGGGACTAGCGTTCGTCGTCGCGGCTTATTGGATCAAAGCAAGAATAGAAGAATCGATGTTAAGCCAGCAATTCGGCCCAGCCTTCGAAGATCACTGCCGCCAGACCGGATTTCTCCTGCCGAAGTTCTAGGGTCCTGTAGCGCGGCGAGTGTTGTCTGCGGCTCTCACCCTTGACAATTACTCGGGAGTAAGTCAGACTCTCCGATACTTCGGCTGCGCTGTACTTCCCCCCCGGCGCTAGCCAGCGTTAAACGGGCTCCCACAAAATAGGATTTGAAAGGAAGCTACTCGCAATGAAAACGAAGTCGATATCAACTGCAACCGTGCGTGTTGGCCGTTCTGCGCATTTGATAAAGAGGATTCAACAGAGATGGCTCGCGCTGGCGCTCGTGATCGGTCTGGGCAGTTTCGCGCAGCTCGCGAAGGCCCAAGGTGCGGTATATACCGTGGTGAACGACGACGTGTGTGTGACCTGCGACCTCGTCCCTCCCAACCATGCTTCGGTCTTCATTAACGGCAAATACCAAACAGAGATCAAACCCGACTCTGACTCCTACGGCACTGGGGACATCTATGGCACACCTCTTGTCGATATTGATTTCGTGAGCAACGAGGATGAGTGCATATTCTTCTCGGACGGCGGTGGCACCGGCGGCCAGGGCCCAGGCGATATCGCTTATTACAACTACGCAACGGGCACGGGCAAAGCGAAAATTGTAACCTCCGGAGTGAAAGGAAATGGCTATCCTTCCGGAATTGCGCTTGCGCATGCAGGGAGTGTTCTGGTGGCTGGTTGGACGGGAGAGGCGCCGACGCTCGAAACATTCACGATCGGTTCTGGTTGTTCGCTGAAATCCTCTAAAAGCAGCGCCAGCGGCGTTGGTGGAAACGGCGGCTCGCTTGTCAACATGGCGGTTGCTCCGAACGGCAAGTTTGTTGTGGCAACCTATTACGACGGTACTTACGGCTACTACCCGCTGAGCGGCACTGCGCTCGGCAAGCCGCAACTGTTTACATCGAACTGCTTTACCACGCTCGGCTACTTGCCGACGGGCATCGCGATCAGCTCGAACAGCGAATATGTCTACTTGGACTGCTTGCTCGGGCTCGGCCAGGAGCCGCTCGGCGCCACGATTGACGCGTTTGCGGCCGCGGACCCCGGCGTGACCGTGACTAACGGCCCGTTGACAGCAGCAGGGGGGCTGCCGGTTGGTACTTCGGCCACGATGGGTCTGAGCGCTGGCGGGAACGCCCTATATCTCGTGGCTACTTACGGGGAGGTCGTTGAATCTACCGACGTCAGCGGGACATCGGTGGCTGCCAACAGCTGCCCCAACCTTACTTTACAGGGCTACGAATCGCTGTGGTTTTATGCGGGCACGATTAACGTGCTTGGGGCGGGCGCAGGCACGGTTGCCGTGGTCACGGAAGAGGGCTACGCCTTCCCTGACTCCCACGTCCAACTGCTCGACATCGGATCCGGCAACTGCCTGACGGAAGGCGCGTTTGGGTACGAATCGAACTCCAATCTCGCGTTCTCCGGTGCAAGCTACCTGGGAACATCTCTGGTGCCGACCACGACCACTCTGACGTCTTCCCCGAATCCGTCCACCTACGGAGAGTCAGTGACCTTTACCGCAGTCGTCAGTTCGTCCGAGGGCGCGCCGCCGAATGGCGAGACCGTTTCGTTTATGAAAGGTAAGACAGTCCTGGGGACGGGCGAGCTGAACGACGGCACAGCCACTTTTATAACCTCGGCGTTGAAAGTGGGGGCCAACTCGATCACGGCCGTGTACCCAGGGGACTCGACCTTTGCCGGCAGTACATCAAACGTCGATAAGCAGGTGGTGAAAAAAGCCGCAGACTGATGGCTTCGAAATCAAGACTCAACCCCACAGCGGCGAACGCAAATCACAAAGCCGGGCACTCCACGCGTCCGGCTTTGTGATGTCCTGAGACCTAGACTGAAATGTCCTTTCGCGATGGAGCACGCTCTTCACATCGCGCACTTCCGTGCAGAACGCGAATCACGTGGACTGCTTCTCGATCGGCGACATAGTAAATCCGAATGGCCTCAAATGCAGGCCGAAATTGTTATAATAAAATCATGGGGAAGAGAAGAAAGAGGAAAACTGCGCGGATCGCTTCCGCACCATTAATTACTTGGTAATCAAAGTACCCCAATAAGATCAAATCCGAACGCAAAGCTAAGCGCCAGGGCAAGCCAAAAAGTGAATATAGCTTCTTATTTGCAGAGTATCTTACATGTAAGTCCTTTAAACTCAAACATCTTGCCTAATCCTTGATTTCAAAGATCGCATTTTAAAAACAATTCGATGCAAGAAGTCCGTGATTATACAGGAGTTACTGGCTCACAAGTAAACCAACCAGCATCAGTCGAAGATCAGCACCGCCGAAGCAATCACCGTAGTCCAAAGCCCGCGCTTATCGCCCACCGCCGACTGCGTCACGTTGGCCGTGCGCACGATCTTGTTCGAGATCCGATAGATCTCTTTTTTCTCGTCCCATGAACGGTCGGAATCGAACTCCACATTCAACGTCGTCGCCAGCATTTCGGCTGCGAGTTCTTCGGCGTAGTCTCCGGCGGAGTCTTCGGTTTCGCCAAACGAATGGTGCTCACTGAGATAGCCATAGGTGTTGCGGTCGGCGGGGATGGCTACTCCGATGGAGGACGCCAGCAGGCGGTGCGGTTCGTGAGTCGAGTTTTCGGCTACGACCGCAAAGACCACTTCTCCTGGATGCAGATATTTGAGTCCCTGGGAGCGCGGCACCAGTTTGCAGTTGGGCGGAAAGATGGACGAGACGCGCACGAGATTCTGCGCCGCGATGCCGGCGTCGCGCAGAGCGAGTTCGAACGAGGTTAGGCGCTCGCGGTGTTTCCCCACGCCTTTGGTGAAAAATATTTTCTTGGGGACCATGTCCTTGCCCAATGCAGTTTCCTCCAGAAAAAAGGCGTCGATGTATTCGCCGGTGCGCCGATTTTGAATTTTTGGCCTGAGGGCCAAATCTAACACAGGGATTTGTGAAGATTGTATGAAAAAAGAGAGAAGCGCAGAATTTTCCCGGGGCGCGCTCGGTTTGTCGCCAACGGCCAGGCGGCGGTGCGTGACCCAGCGCAGGTAGTGTGTCCGCGTCGCGGTGCTCAGGCCGCGTGGGTGCGGGCTTTGCTCAATGCCAGCGGAATGATCGCCGGTTTCACCAGTTCGCGGAAATCGGCAAACTTCATCCGCACCAACTCTCGGTGCGAACCCGCGTTGAAGGCGATTTGCTGATCCTCGGCCAGAGTCTGGTCAACGAAAACGTCCATGCCGTAGAGATTGCCGAAAGGCGGCATGGATCCGGTTTCGCAGTCCGGAAAGCGATCGCGAAAATCGCTCTCGCTGGCCAGTTCCACCAAATCCGCCCCGAGATATTTCTTCAGCCGGTATAAGTCCACGCGGAACGAGGCGGGCACGACCGCCATGGCGAGGCGCCCATCCACCATGACCATAACAGTTTTCGCCAGCTCTTTTCCGGGTGTGTGCGTGAGTGCGGCAATCCCCTGGGCCGTGTAAGCCAAGGAATGAGAGATCACCAGGTATTGAATGCGGTTACGATCCAGAAAATCACGAAGCGTGGAAAGAGGCATAGAAACCTCCCGTCCGAACCACATGAGGGTGCTTCCTAATGACGAACGAAGCTTACTCTGCGGTTCACTGACATCTCAATTATGCGCTTTCGACCAGCCAAGGAGTTAGCGAAATCTTGCACAATGCGAAGGTTGGGAAACCGGGAAACCTCGGAAACGAGGATGATCGGCAACCGGCGGAGAACGTTCAGTTTCAGCTGTAAAATGCTGCGAAGGAGACGCTTCTGTCGATCTGCCCTGACGGCTTCTTCTTGCCCGTTATGCGGCTTCTTTGGTGACCAGCGAGCGCGCGACTTCTCTCGTTTGCGAGCCCAGGATTTTCATCTCCTGCCAGTCATAGCGGAATTCTTTGCCGCAGTCTAGACACACCACGTAGGTGCCCGTCCGCGCGGTGCCCGTGGTGCGACGCGAACTGGAACGCACCGTAATCGGAAAGCTGTAGCGGGCGTGCCGGCAGCCGAACATGGCGTCCATCAATTTCGAAAGCATTTTGCGGTACCTCCACACAGATAAAGCGAGAAAACCGGATCGTTCCCTTCGCTTGAGGGGCTCAATCGGTTTCTAGTTACTTAGATTCCAGTACATCAGAAAAGGTTCGAGGGGAGGAGTGACGCACAAGGTGCGTTGTAGTGTCACCGGAATGAAGTACTTGAAGGAAATGGGGAGCGACGAGGGAAAACTCTGACGTTCGCGAGAATCGCTGGCGCCTCTCTTGCCGCTCCGTGCGCTGCAACCTGGCGCCGCACAACACGTCGTTAAGACTGAAAAGCGAATCGGTGGTCAGCTATTGCGGCGGGACAGACTTCTTATGCGCCGCACACTTCGTCATGATGGCGGCCCGCAGTTTGCTGCGGAGGTCGTCGGGCAATTCGTAAAGCTCCGAATCGCGGTAGATTTCGATGGTCTTGCGAGTGGTATCGCAAACGACGTAGCAGTTGTGGCACCACGCCAAATGATCGTCGAGTTCGGACTTGGTCCTCTCGTCCAGCGCGCCATCGAGATAGTTAGTTAATTCGTTGAGGAACTCAGAACACTTCACTGGTGCCATCTCCACTCGCCTTTTTCTGAAAGAAGCGATGCAACCGCTCGCGCAATTGCAGGCGCGCGCGGAGCAACCGCGACTTCACCGCCGGAATGCTCAACTCCAGCGCTTCGGCCGTCTCCTCGGTCGAGAGGCCTTCCACATCCCGAAGCACGAACACCGTCCGAAAACCCGACGGCAGCCCTTGTATGGTTCGCGTCAGAATGTCTCGCAATTCCGCCTGATTGTACATCTGCTCCGGATTGGGGCTCCAATCCGCAACCTCACGCGGCAGCGAGTCATCCTCGGTTTTTACATCCTCATCCAGAGAAACCGTACGTTCCGGTTTCCTGCGGCGAAGCTTCATCAAAGCTTCGTTCACCGCAATCCGCACCAGCCATGTGTAAAACTTCGACTGCTCCTGGAACTTCTCCAGGTTGCTGTACGCCTTGAGGAACGCTTCTTGCACGACATCTTCGGCGTCTTCGCGGTTCTGCGTAATGTGTTGCGCGATCCGAAAAACGTTGCGGTCGTAGCGCCGCACCAGATCTTCAAACGCCTGATCGTCGCCGCGCTTGGCGCGCCGGACCAGCTGCATCTCTTCGCTGACCGGTTGTTCTATGTTGGGTTGGATGGTACTCATTCGTAACTTGATGCAGATTTTTCCAAAAAGTCCAGCGTTACCCCGATGACCATTGTACTTGCTGGACGCGTTTTTCGGGGCGTTGTTTTGAGCCGGGATTGCCGAGAAGGGTGCGGCCGGCTCGCAGGGCGTTTCCTATACCCAATAGGGCAGGTACCAAGGTGTCCGGGGAACTGATTAGAGCGGTCCTATAATGAGTCGTTAGAAGGTTGAGTCCTTCTTTCCCCAAATCAGCTTTGCCAAGATTGTCTTACCAATATAGTTTGACCCCGGAGTTCGAATGAAGGAGTGCAGTTGGATTGAGCCGATTGTGGAACGGGTGGTTGGCCGGGTTCTAGACGGCCATACCGCGCAGCTGAGCAGCGAGATTGTTCATCGCGTGATGGAAGAGTTGGCCTCGGCACCGAGGCCGGACGAATCGCTCGACGAACGCTCCTCCGCATCCTTTGCCAGTGAACATGCCGCGTCCGTTTCGTTGGGTTTGGCGAACGCCGTTGCCGAAATTCAAATGGGCTCCACGCAACGTGAGATTCTCTGCGCCTTGCTCGATGCCAGCGCTCGCTACGCCTCACGGGTGGCGCTTTTTGTCGTCAAGGGAAGCCACGCAACCGGATGGCAAGGTCGCGGTTTCAGCAACAATGATACGGTCAAGGATTTTGCTCTCGACGAAAGCACTCCCGCCGTTGTTCTGACCATCGGACGAACTCCCGGCGACCGTCTGGCGGCGAACGTGACCGCAGACGACTTCGATGCACGCTTTCTCGCCGCAGTCGGAACACCCGCGACCGGAGAAGGCTGTATTCTCCCTTTGATTTTGAAGGATAAGGTTGCGGCGCTGGTCTACGCCGATAGCGGCGCCGACGGACGCGGCTGGCTCGACGCAGGCGCGCTCGAACTGCTTGCCCTTACCAGCAGTTCATGGCTTGAGGTGAACTCGCTCCGCAAGCAGATGCACAAGGAGCCTCCGTCCGCTCATGCAGACGCTCACAGCATGACGCCAGCGGAGGTCGCAAGCGCTGCTGCTGCGCAACCGGTGCCCGCTATCCCGGCATTGAACGATCCCTTCGCGGCGCACGCTCCGACGTTTGCGACCGGCCAGGCGATGGCAGCTGTGGCCGCCGCGTCGACCGCCGGTAGTCCGCCCGTGGTGGAGGAGACCTCTCCCGCCGTCGAAGTCCAAAATGCAATTGCGGAAGTCCCATCGATGGTTTCTGCGGACACCGCTGAGGCCGCGACACCTCCGATCGTTCCCATGGAGAATACGAATCCGGCAGAGTTGGTTTCGACTTCGTCTGCCTCGATGTCGGACGAGGATCAGGAGACGCACCGCAAGGCCCAGCGGTTTGCCCGTCTGCTGGTCGATGAAATCAAACTCTACAATCAGGCGAAGGTAGCCGAAGGCAGGAACCACAAAGATCTCTATGACCGCCTGAAGGAAGTGATCGAGAAGAGCCGCGTGACGTACCAGAAGCGTTACGGTAGTACGATCGCCGCTTCCGCCAATTACTTTGATCATGAAATAATAAGAAGTCTGGCAGAGGACGATCCCTCGATCATGGGTGCCAATTTCAAGAGGTAGGTAGGGTTTAGTGCGCCGTTTTGCAGTCGCAGTTTTCGCTGGAATTTTCTTCCTGCATTGTCTCGGCTTGATTTTCTGCGGCTTTTTGCCAATGGCAGTAGCCCAGTCTCAATCTTCTGCCACCTCTGAAAGCACGCCACCGAAGAAAAAGGTTGCTCCCGCCAAGCGCGCGCCCGCAAAATCCTCCGCAGCAAAAAGCGGGGCGACCAAAAATGTGCCCGCAAACACAAAGAAGACTGCTTCTACCACCAGTTCCCGAAAGAGGCATAAACCAGTCTCGCCGCGTGTGCGGCGCGCCCGGCAGGCTTTTGTCGCTTCGTCCAGCCTTCGTCCCATGGCGCAGCAATTGTTGCAGGATCGCACGCCCAGCGCCTATGCCGGTGTCGAGGCTTACGCCCGTCGGCACCCCAAAGAGGATGCTGGAGCGTTGGCCTGGCTCGCGATCGGCTATGCGCGCTGGCTCGATCATGACTATGCCAAAGCCATTGATCCGCTGAATCGCGCCAAGGCTGGTGCCAGCGAATTGGGCGATTATGTCGCCTATTACCTGGGCGACGCGTATCTGAAAACCGGCCATAATGCCGAAGCGCTCTCCTCGCTGGCGGATTTCAGTAAGAATTTTCCCGACTCGCTTCTGGTTCGCGACGCTCACCTGGTCTATGCCAATGCTCTGCTCGAAGAAGGCCGCGCGCAGGAGGCGGTAGCTCTGCTCGAAAAGGACCGGACTCCGGTCCGCAGCGATATTGAACTGGCGGCGGGACGAGCCTATGAAGCGGCGGGCGGAAAAGAAAGAGCCGAAAGCGCTTTCCGCAATATTTATTTCAACCTTCCCAATAGTGCCGAGTCCACTGCGGCGGGAGCGGAATTGCGCAAGCTGGGAATTTCCGGTTCCCTGGTCGAGCGCCGCACTCGCGCCGATCTGCTATTGAAAGCGAAGCACTACAGTGATGCCGCCGATGCCTATCGCGCGATTGCCGAGGATGTGGCACCGGAGAATCGTATTGAGATTCAGTTGGCCTTGGCGGGTGCGTTGGAAAAGAGCGGCCACAGTCACGAAGCGCGGCAGATTCTGACGACAATGGGCGTCCAGACAGGCGACGCTGAGGCCGAACGTCTTTATCTCCTCAGTGAAACTCAGCGTTCGACCAGTGATGAAGAGGCGGTGGAACGGACGCTCAACGAGCTGCGCCAATTCGGTCCGGCGAGCCCATGGCTGGAACAGGCGTTGCTGTCGGCGGGCAACATGCACCTGCTGAAGCGCGACTACGAACACGCCATCGATTATTTCCGCGAGTTGCAGCAGCGCTTCCCTCATGGCACTCACGCCTCGTACGCCCACTGGAAAGCGGCGTGGCTGACATTCCGCCAGGGGCGAACCGACGAGGCGCGCCAAGCCTTCGAGGAGCAAATCGCTCTTTATCCCGAATCCGCGGAGGTTCCCAACGCTTTGTATTGGCGAGGACGTCTCGCCGAGGAAGAGGCGAACCCAGCCATGGCGCGGGCTTTCTATCAAAAGCTTTCTGACCGCTTCCGCAACTACTACTACGCTGAGTTCGGGCGCCAGAGATTGAAAGGCCTGCCAGGCGCGGGCAGTGTGCCGAAAGAAGATGCGCCGCATTACACGCTGCTCGACCGCATTGCACCGCTCCCGGCTTCGGGAAGGATCACGCCTGCCGATCCTCCTGAGGACAATCTGCGCGTTGCGCGGGCGCGCCTGCTCTCGAACGGAGGGCTTGCCGATATGGCAGTGCGCGAACTGCAGGCCGCGGCCAGCCAGGAAGGTGGAAGCTGGGCGCCACCTGAAATGGCGCGTGTGTATCAGGATGGAGGGCGCTACGATCGTGGAATCGAGATCATGAAGCGCTTGACGCCGAATTATTTCGCCGTCGACCTTCCCGACCTGCCTCGTCCCTACTGGGAAGCGCTTTTTCCCAAACCGTATTGGAACGATCTGCGCAAGTATTCGGAGTTGAACGGGCTCGATCCTTATATCGTTGCATCGCTCATCCGACAGGAATCCGAGTTCAATGCGGGAGCGATCTCGCACGCCAATGCAGTGGGCCTGATGCAGCTTCTGCCGAAGACAGGCAAGACGGTAGCGAAGCAAGTCAAGCTCAAGGGATTCAGCGCGCCGCAACTCTATTCGCCGACCGTGAACCTACAACTGGGCACGCGCTACTTCAAGGATATGGTCGACAAGTACAACGGACAGTTCGAATATGCGCTTGCCGCCTACAACGCCGGCAGCGACCGCGTCGAAGACTGGCTGGGACAAGGCCACTACCGCGATCCGCAGGAATTTGTCGAGTCCATCCCTTTCACCGAAACGCGCGAATACGTGCAGGCGATCCTGCGCAACGCCAATGTTTACCGGCAGCTTTACGGAACGCCCTAGCGGATCGGCTCCAGCCGCCAGCGTTAACTTGAGGTTAAGCCTGCGTGGACAAGCCCGTTCACTGTGATAGCTTCTAAGAAGCGACGGCGATAGCGATTGTGTTCGCTTTTCTCGCACCAATCAGGGCAGGCGTCCCGAACCGCCGATACATCAGGAGTTAACATGGCGCAGAATCATTACAGCACCAAGACCAAGCGACGGCCGAAGAACAGCAAGCGGAAAGATCCTTCCGCAGCCACTATGGCAGCGTTGCGGCAACGGGAAGCCGCCGCCGCGAAAAAATAATCGATCGTCGCCTCCTCACAGTCAACCCCGACATCATGCCGAATTCGATCAGGCAGTTCTACGGTATGACTGTGCCGTTGCGAAGACACGCAGCGGCATCGCTATCGGCCGAAGAATGAATGGTTCTCGATTGGTTGGCGCAAAACGCGCGTCGACCGAAGCTGGTTCCTAGAGGGGTAGCCGTAAGCTGAAAGCTGGCGGCGGGCGCACCCGCGCACCCTGACAGCGAGAATGAGTACCCCTGATGTTTGCCGCCGGCGAGTCCGCTGCGGATGAGCATGGCGTGGTGCTCGTCAGCCTCTGCGGCGCCGAAGCCATCGAGATCGGAAAGGGTACAGGTGTAACCCACCGCAGGATAGGTCGCTGCGTAGGTGGTCTCCGCCGCGACAATCTCGCGCATTGCGGCCAGAGCGCCGGAATCGCCGCTGGGATTGCTGCTTACCTGACGCGCAAGCGCCGCCCCAGGCGCCTGAATCTGCGAACTGGCGATGGACGCCGCGCGCGCTTTCATCCCGTCGGAAATGCGCTTCCACAAGTCCGGATCTGCCAACGGCAGGTTGATCGTGATGGCTATGTCATGCAGCGTCCAAACTTCCGATTCCATTTTCATGGAAAACACGACACGGGGCATGAACGGAGTTTTTTCCGCCTGGCTGTCTTTGGAAGTGTGGAACGAAACTTCGATGTCATCCTGATCGCCGCGCAAGGAGTCGTTTTCGATGACGACTTGAAATTTCTGTCCCGTCTTGGAGTCCTCGCTGGTGAGCAGCACCGGACCGGTCGCAAATGTCTCCAATTTCTTGTCCTGCGTTTGGAACTGTGCGGCCAGAGTGGAATATTGCTGCAGGCTGGCCAGCGCGCCGGACTGTTCGAGCGCGGCACGAGTGACTGCAGGCAAATGCTTCACAAGGGTTCCGGGCTGCGTGCTGAAAAACATTTCCAGCAGGGCCTGGCGCGCAGTCTGCGGCGCGTCTCGATGGTCGCTTTTGGCGTTCAAGGGAACACACAATGTCAGAGAGAAAACGATGACCGCGAATTGTCGAAGCATGAGCCTCCCGTGTGCGATGGCCTAAGCTTGGCATCAGAACGCGTAGGACCTCCAGTTACCGAGGTAAGCATTTGCGAAATGAGAGGACGCCGCTACGGGAGCAGTTGATGAACATGGGGCTGGTTCGCTGAATTTTCTTAGGCACCATGCTTCTTGAGCACCATGATGGTCGACGTGCCGTGGGCAAGCACGCGGCCATCCTGTGAAAGCACCTGCGCTTGCGCCGAGATGATCTGCTTCCCCTGCGAGATGACTCGGCCTTCGACGCGCACGCGGCCCGTGTCGATCTTGATGGGACGCGAAAAATTTGCCTTGGTTTCGATCGTGGTATAGCTGACGCCTGGCGGCAGCAGCGAATGACAGGCGCATGCGGCCGCGCTATCGATCAGCGTCAGCGCCCAGCCGCCGTGTACCGTGCCCATCGGATTCAGCATGTGCGGACCGGGTTCGCCTTCGAATACGGCGAAGCCATCGCCAACCTCAACCAGACGGTGGGAAAGCGTTTTCGTAATGGTCGCCTGCGGCACGCGGCCGTCGATGGAGGCCTGCAGCAGTTGTTTGCCATTCATGGCGGCGATCTCCTGCTCGTCGGCGAAATGCGGCTTGGTGGAATGAGGATGGTCGCTCTTCATCGGAGGGTCATCGAGAATCTAGGCCGACTGCTGGCTGGGCGATTTGGCAAACACAATCTCAAACACGAGCAACCCAGCTCCCACCACAATCGCGCTGTCGGCGACGTTGAAGGCGGGCCACTGGTGCGAACCGACATAGAAGAGGAGAAAATCGACGACGTGACGGCTGACGACGCGATCCCATAAGTTTCCGACGGCGCCTCCGAGAATCAACGACAGGCCGATTCCCGTGGATGTCAGCGTGTGGCTGCTTTTCCAGAGCAGGGTCGAAACGATCAGCAGCGCAAGGACAGAGAAGGCAATGAGGATGCCGATTTTCCACTGGGAAGGAGAATCCGCAAAAATGCCGAAAGCCGCGCCCGGATTTTCCGCGTGGATGATGCGAAAAAAACCTGGGATCACCGAAATACTTTCATGCAGGGAAAGCCGGTGCGCGATCGTCCACTTGGTGTAGCGGTCCAGAGCGATGATGAACAATGCGATCAGAAAATGATATTTGCGCATTTCGAAATCGGAATGAAAAGCTTCTGATCTAGATTATCGCGTTTTGCCGCAGTTCGGGGTGAGGCGAGGAAGCGAATTTTTTCCTGATTTGGTACCCGTCGCTTGGTCTGGGAAAGTACCCCCCTCCCCCCTCTTTTGGCACTTTTAAATCTCTTAGAATCAGGTGATTAGCGCCCATAGTATCTACATACCGCATTCTAAATGACTTACATGGAAATACCGCAGCCGTAAGGACTTAGCGGTTTCAAGTTGTAAAAGAGCGGCGAAACACAAGTGCGGCGTGACCTTTGCGACCGTCTACGGACACCGGGGGAGCTGTGGACGGTGCACTCGTAGCAGGATCATTGCAGGCGTTGCGAACGGGTGTCTGTGATGGGCGTACTTGGAATTGGTGATGAAAAAAGTGGCGGGGGGTGAAGGGTGTTGGTGGAAGTGTACTCACACGATCAAGGCGCGTTCTTTCACCGTGAATCTTTGCCTTCATGGTCACCAGTTTACGCTGACGGAGCCGAAGGTTGCAGTCAACTGACTGCTATCTGATGGGATGAGAAGGCCGGCTGGGTGAACGGCGTGTTGCGAGTTCTCCTGGCTTTACCCGTTAGCGGGCCATCGCACGTTTTGACGGCTGCGCAACGCGATTTATCGTGCTGGAGTCGTCGTTGTAGGGAAGTCCCTTCCGCTGATGGGCTTACTCCATACTTCTTACCTGGAAAATTCTCCGTTGTATGCCGATCGATGCAACGGATTGCCGGCTCCTGCCCGCGGAAAAAAATCTTTGCCTCCATGATGACTTTTGGCTGGAGTTTGCGCTGTTAGGGAGTAGAGAGGAAAAGCGTCGAAAGGCCGACGCGCTTCTCTCCAAACTAAACAAGCTGGTTCCTGGCCAGCAATGGAGGATGTTATGTCACGCATTAACGTTTGTTTCGCAAAAACTTCTAGATTTCAATGGCTCACTTTCGCGACCGCGCTGGTTCTGGTTCTGATGCTGGCTAAGCCAAGCGGAGCGCAGAATACGGGATACGGCACGGGTGCGCTCCAAGACAACAGCACCGGCGAGGATAATTCAGCGTTTGGATTTGACGCGCTCTATAGCAACGTGAATGGCAGCGACAACACGGCCGTCGGAGGGAAGGCGCTCTATAGCAATCAGGCAAACTACAATACCGCGACCGGTTACGGAGCGCTCTACCTCAACTCCACCGGGGCAAACAATGTGGCTGATGGTTTTAAGGCACTTCTGAGTAACACGACGGGCAGTAGCAATACGGCCGAAGGCTCTGAAGCCCTCTATAACAACAGTAACGGAATCTGGAACACGGCGACCGGGGCCTCCGCGCTTTACTTTAACGGCGGTAACTACAACACGGCGACCGGGGGTGGGGCGCTGTCCGGCAACACGAGCGGCGGACTCAACACGGCAGTGGGTGTCAGTGCTCTTCAGCAAAACCAAACCGGCTCCAATAACACCGCGTTAGGCGCGAGTGCCGGTTACAACGTGACCACTGGAAGCAACAACATCGAGATTGGCAATGAAGGGACTTCCAGCGACAACGATACGATCAAGATCGGAGTGCAGGGAACTCAGACCTCTACCTATATCGCCGGCATTCATGGAGCCACGGTCGCTAGCGGCGTGGAGGTTGTCGTGGATTCGGCGGGGCAGTTGGGGGTAAAGACTTCTTCGGCGCGCTTCAAGGATGAAATCAAGCCGATGGAGGATGCGAGCGAGGCGATTTTGGCTCTCAAGCCCGTGACCTTCCGCTATAAGAAGAATCTTGACCCGCAAGGCATCCCGCAGTTTGGACTGGTGGCAGAGCAGGTGGAGAAAGTCGATCCGGATCTGGTCGTTCGCGACGAGAAGGGACAAGTCTTCACGGTGCGGTATGAAGCGGTGAACGCGATGCTGCTCAACGAGTTTCTGAAAGAGCATCAGCGAGTTCAGGATTTACAAAAGGAAGTCGAAGCCATGGCTGGGCAAATGAAAGAGCAGGCCAGGCTCATTGAAGATGTGAGCAACAGGATAGGGGCCAAAGAACTTTCAACGACACAGTTGGTTGCGTACCAAGCAGTCTCCTCGGCAACGACGATCAAGTAACGGTGCCGGGAATCGTGGCAGGCAGCGGGACCTGCGCCGATAGGAAGTTGGGGAAACGGCGCAGGCCGAGCCTTTAACCTGAAAACGACTGCCGGAATCGAATCAACTACCAGGCCGCCTGATGTCTAGGCGGCTTTTTTTTCGCATCACGCCGGAGTAATAGCGCCGTAACTGCTGATGTCAGGCGATTGCACCCTCGGAAAGGGTGCCGAGGCGGCGCGGCATGAGACGAACACTGGCCCCGGCTACCGTCATGACTACCATCCCATGCGGTTCATGCGGCCGAGGATGATTGCGCTGTAGCTGTTCATGCGGTCCGGTCGGCGCTTCAGGGGAGCGGGAAGAATGGCGGCGAGCCGTGCGGCGGGTTGGCGGCCGATATTCTGGGCTGAAGTCTCGTCCCAATAACGGCAGGCCGATTCTGCGCCGTAGATGCCGGGACCCCATTCGATCACGTTGAGGTAAAGCTCGAGAATGCGGCGTTTGCCTAGGACGAATTCGGCGACCGGGACGAGGGTGAGCTCCGCGCCTTTGCGAAGGAACGAGCGGCCGGTTCCGAAGAACAGGTTTTTTACGAGTTGCTGGGTGATGGTGGAGGCTCCGCGAGTGCGCTCGCCTTCGAGATCCTGCTGGGCGGCGATTTCGACTTCGTGCCAATCGAATCCGTGGTGCTGGTAGAAGCGGGCGTCCTCGGCGGCGATGACGGCGTGCTGGAGATCGGGCGAAATTTGGGCGAGCGGAATAAATTTGTAGCGCTCGCGATAGGGGTGGTGGTGAATCCAGGCCTGAAGGCGGCGCTCGATGTGCACGGCGGTGGTGGGCGGGTCGATCCAACGGGCGGCGAATAGGAGCAGGGAGGCTAGCGACCAAAGAAAGACTACGAGGATGAGGAGCGAGCGAATCAGGGATGGGAGGAGTCGCGAGCGACGAGGGGCTTTGGTGGGGGCGTTCGGCATTTCAGTCAGATTTCAGAATCATAGCGCGGCGGGCGTGAGTGGCGGCGGGTGGGGCCGGTGCTGCGTGCTGCGCGGGCGAGGGCGCCCGCGCCACATTTCCACGAGAGCTGCGCCGGTGGGTGGTTGGACAGCCGAGGGCGGCTGTCCCTACGCTAGTTCTTTTAATACGGCGCTGCAGCGCTCGCAGACGGTGGGATAATTTGCGTCTTCGCCGACGCGGGTGGAGTAGTTCCAGCAGCGCTCGCATTTCTGGCCGCCGGCTTTCTTCACTTCCACCTTCATGGCGGCGATGCCGTCGGAAGACGTGGCTAGCTGTGTTTCTACTGCGGACACAATGAACAGATAGCGCAGTTGGTCTTGATGACGCTTAAGAACGGAATACACCGGATCGCTAGCGGCGATCGACACCTGGGCCTCAAGGCCTGTGCCAATCAGTTTGTTATTGCGGGCTTCTTCGAGAGCCTTCAGCACGTCATCGCGGACGGCGCGCAGCGTGCTCCAATCCTCGTCAGACGTGGATTTCCCGGCGGATTCGGAGTCGCTCGCGGTTGTTATCTCCGCCGCGGACGGAAACGCCGCCAGATGGACACTCTCTTCGCGGCCGGCAATCTTCGGCAGGTATCCCCAGATTTCTTCGCAGGTAAAAGTCATGATGGGCGCGAGGAGACGAGTGAGCGCTTCGCCGATCTTCCAGATCGCGGTTTGCGCGCTGCGGCGGCCGTGCGACGTCGGAGCCGAGATGTAGAGGCGGTCTTTGAGCACGTCGAAATAGAACGCGCTCAAGTCGACGATGCAGAAATGATTGACGCGATGATAGATCTTGTGGAAGGCAAACTCGTCGTAACCGTTGCGCACATCGGCGGCAAAAGCGGACGTCTCGCGCAGCATGTACTGGTCAAGCTCTTCCATCTTTCCGAACGGCACCGCGTCTTTCACGGGATCGAAATCGTAGAGATTGCTCAGGATGTAGCGGAACGTGTTGCGAATCTTCTTGTAGTTTTCGCCCACTCGCTGCATCAGGGCTTCGGAGCCGACGACGTCTTCGCGGAAGTCGACGGAAGCGGTCCAGAAGCGGACGATTTCTCCGCCGAGGCGGTTGGCGATGTCGACGGGATCGACGTCGTTGCCGCGTGACTTCGACATGGCCTGGCCTTTTTCGTCGAGCGTCCAGCCGGGCGTAACCACGCCGCGATAAGGAGGCGTGGAGCGCGCGCCCATGGCGCAGAGCAGGGAAGACTGGAACCATCCGCGATACTGATCGCCGCCTTCGAGATAGAGATCGGAGGGCCAGGGATAATCGGGTTCGGCGGCGATCAATGCGAGATAACTTGCGCCGGATTCGAGCCACACGTCGAAGATGTCGGTTTCTTTTTCAAATTTTGTGCCGCCGCAATGGGGGCACTTGGTTCCGGCGGGGACGATGGTGTCGGGAGCATTGGTGAACCAGGCGTCGGCGCCCGAGGTGGCAAAGAGTTCGACGACTTTGCGGTTGATGGCATGGTCGTTGAGCGGCTTGCCGCAGCCTTCGCAGAGAAAGACGGCGATGGGCACGCCCCAGACGCGCTGGCGCGAGATGCACCAGTCGGGGCGGGTTTGGATCATGTTGGAGAGACGTTCTTCGCCCCAGGCGGGATCCCATTTGACGTTCTTGATCTCGCTGAGTGTGCGCGTGCGCAGGGTGTCGGCTTTTCCCTTGCCACCCGGCATCGGGGCTTCCATCGAAATGAACCATTGCTCGGTGGCGCGGAAGATCACCGGATTGTGGCAGCGCCAGCAGTGCGGATAGGAGTGCTCGGTCTTTTCCGTGTGCAGCAGAGCGCCGCGGCTTTTGACCAGGTCGATGATCGGCTGATTGGCGTCCCAAACGCGCTTTCCGGTGTATTCGGGCAGGCCGTTGCGGAGGATACCTTTTTCGTCGACGTTGCTGGTGGCATCGAGACCGTATTTCACGCCAGTCATGAAATCTTCGGCGCCGTGCGAGGGCGCGGTATGGACGACGCCGGTGCCGGTGTCCATGGTGACGTAGTCGGCGAGCACGCCTAGAACTTTGCGGTCGAGAAAGGGGTGTTGAAAGTTGAGGCGCTCGAGCTTACGTCCGGGGAAGTGAGCGAGTTCGCGCGGATCAGCAAGGCGGCACTTCTCGGCGGCGTCTTTCGCTAGTTTCGAGGCTACGATGTAGGCTTCGCCGCCAGACTCCAGCGCGACGTATTCTTCGTCGGGATGAAAGGCCACGGCCATGGAGGCAGGAAGCGTCCAGGGAGTGGTCGTCCAGATGATGGTGTTGAGTTTTTTGCCGGCTAGCGAAGTGTCAATCTTTGCTGGATCATCGAGCAGCGCATACTTGACCCACACGGTCGAGCTGGTGTGATTCTCGTATTCGACTTCGGCTTCGGCGAGCGCGGTTTCGTCGTGCATGCACCAGTAGACGGCGCGCAGTCCCTTGTAGACGAAGTCGTTCTCATAGAAGGAGAAGAAGGTTTCGAGCACCACCGACTCGTATTGCGGCGTCATGGTGGCGTAGGGCTTGTCGAAGCGTCCGAAGACGCCGATGCGTTTAAACTGCTGGCGCTGCAGGTCGAGGAATTTCTGCGCGTACTTGCGGCACTCGGCGCGGACGTCGGTCGGGTGCATCTGCAGTTTCTTGCCGCCCAGTTCCTTGTCGACCTTGATTTCGATGGGCAGGCCGTGGCAGTCCCATCCTGGGACGTAGGGAGCATCGAAGCCCGACATGGTTTTGGATTTGACGATGAAATCCTTGAGGCACTTGTTCATCGCCGTGCCGAGGTGGATTGGGCCGCTGGTGTAGGGCGGGCCATCGTGGAGGATGTACTGTTTCTCGCCCCGGCGTGCCAGGCGGATGCGCTCATAGAGCTTCATCTGCTCCCAGCGTTCGAGCATCTTCGGCTCATTCTGGGGTAATCCGGCCTTCATGGGGAAGCCGGTCTTCGGCAAATTGATGGTGGATTTCAGATCCATCGGCACTGGCAAGGTTCTCCCAACTGATTGAATCTTTTCATTATATAGGCAGGGCGAAAAGACGCGTCCCTCGGGCAACCAGAGAAGCAACGAATTCGGAGAAGTACTGTTTCGGATGCTGCAAAAACGTGTACAATTTTCAACAGGATCGAAGCCTGCCAGCATCTAAACTCAGTGGGAAGTTGCTGGTGTGTCCGGCTGGCCGCAGATATTCGCGCCGGCAAAATTTGCAGGTGAACTCTGGGGAGTGCCCGCGCATCTAAATCCAGAGGCTTTCTTCAGGTTGTCGTTTCAGGCAGTGGCTTCGCGCTTTCGGAAGTTAGCACCGTTCGGGAAAATATGGCAGAACTTGAAGCACCGCAGAACCCGCTGAGTCCAGAGCCGGAACTGCATCTCCTCCTCGCGAATCAGACTCTGGACGAGCCGCTGTGGAAGTCCCTGTTCCGCAATATTGACGAATTTTTCTTTCCGAAGAAACTGCCTCCGCTGGTCCTGACCTCGAAGCCGGTCGCGGTGCGCGACATTTGGGGGTTTTACAACTACAAAGGCCGCGGAGCGGCGGGTTCCACCGTCATCCACATTTTGGCCGTGGCCCTGATTATTGCCGCTACCTATCTGGGCCGCAAGATGGTCGATGTGGTGAAGCCAAAAGAAACGGTCGTGTTGATCGCGCCCGATGATCTTCCCGTTTTGCCGCCTTCGAGCACGAAGAGCGGAGGCGGCGGAGGCGGTGGCGATCGCGACAAATTGCAGGCGTCCATGGGCCGTTTGCCCAAGCAATCGATGCAGCAATTTACTCCGCCTGTGGCCGTGCAGCGCAATCCGGATCCGAAGCTGCCGATGGAGCCGACGGTGGTTGTGCCTCCCGATATTAAGCTGCAGCAACCGGCTCTTCCCGATCTTGGCGATCCGCTCTCGCACATGCCGTCGGTTCCGTCGAATGGAACCGGCTCTGGCGGTGGCATTGGTTCGGGCAGCGGCGGCGGGGTTGGTTCAGGATCAGGACCGGGTTACGGGCCGGGTTCGGGCGGCGGCACTGGTGGGGGAGTATTCCACGTCGGTGGCGGCGTCTCCGCTCCCAAGAAGATTTACGACCCCGATCCGGAGTATTCGGAAGAAGCGCGGAAGGCGAAGTATCAGGGGACGTGCGTTCTCTACGTAGTGGTTGGACCCGACGGCCGGCCGCGAGATGTCCGGGTGCAGCGTACGCTGGGTTTGGGGCTGGATGAGAAAGCGATTGAGGCAGTCAAGACCTGGCGTTTCGAACCGGCGACCAAGGATGGCAAGCCGGTCGCGGTCGCGATTAACATCGAAGTGAGTTTCCGCTTGTATTGAGGGCGGAAGCTAGTGAAGTTTGGGAGCCCAAAAGACGGCCGCGCTTGCGGCCGTTTTTGATTTGGAGTCGATCGGGCGATGAGCGATGTTCGTTGTCGCGGGAGCGACGCGAAGGATCTGCATAGGGCGGCTAACAGCGGGTCCTTCGCTTGACTCAGCATGACAATTCGTAAACCAGGATGAGTACGAAATTTTACAAAGCCGCCTATTCCTTCAGATCCACGTGCACCACATCTTCCACCGGAAGTCCCAAGAATCGCGATCCCATTTTCCTGAATTTCTCCGCCGAATCGGTGGCGAAGAATTTTAGCTGCGCATGAATTCCGCGCACTCCTCCTGCTGAAGAAGGTATAGGCTTCGCTTCCCGCTCCAGTTGACGCGCCACAGCGTGCGCTGTCGACTCAGCCGAGTCGACGATGGTGACGTGCTCCGGCGCGATTCGCCGCAGCAGCGGCTTGATCAGAGGATAGTGCGTGCATCCGAGCACCAGCACGTCAGCCTCACGAGCGTCGCCGGAAAACGCCTCCGACAGATAAATCTTCGCCACCTGCTCGGTCACGGGATGCTCCACCCAGCCTTCTTCCACCAGGGGGACGAACAGCGGGCAAGCCTTTTCCCGCACCGTGACGTTGCGGGCTTCGAGTGCACGCCGGTAAGCGTGGCTTGAGATCGTTGCCTCGGTTCCGATGACGACAACCTGGCGCTGCCGCGTCGCCGCCACTGCGGCCTCGGCCCCCGGTTCGACGACTCCGATCACTTTTACGCCCGCTGCGGCGCTGATTTGGTCGAGCGCCAATGCGGTGGCGGTGTTGCAGGCGATCACCAGCAGGTCCGCTCCCTGGTCCTGCAAATAACGCGTTGCTCCCACTGCGTAATGGGCAACGGTTGCGGCCGATTTCGATCCGTAAGGAAGGCGCGCCGTATCGCCGAAGTAGAGATAGTCAACGCCCGGGATATGGTCGAGCAGCGCGCGCAGCACGGTGAGGCCGCCAACGCCTGAGTCGAATACTCCAATGCTCGTTCTGCGCGATCGAACCATCCTGCTTATGATACAGGCCGGCTTCCGTGCTCAGAACTTAATGGAGACTGGTTGTGTTGTAGGAATTATCCCTCGCATCCTCGAAGGAGAAGGCAATCGAAACATTGGAATATTCTTTGCCGTCGATTTCTACATAGGGATAAACGAAGTAGTTCAGGGGCGGCCCATCCTGCGCCGGGCGGAGGTGCAGATCTCGTCCCTCGGTGAACTGCACTCGGTTGACATCGTGCGCGCCGAAGAAGTAATCGTGTTTTTCCGGATGTTTCCAGGCTTCCGAGATATCTACAGGCGTCCAGCCGGTTGAATCCAGATAGAACTCAGCCCAGCAATGGTAGCCGGGAATTTCGGCGGAAGGTTTGTCAGGGGGAAGAGGAAATCCAATCTGAAAGCGCGCCGGAATCTTTTCGGATCGCGCCATGGAAATAAAAACCGAGTGAAAGTCCGTGCAGTTGCCGTGCTTGGAATCGCAGGCCCAGAGCGTGTCGCCGTGTCCCCAGCCCTCACCGCTCTTATCGTATTTCATGGTGCGAAAAACATATTCATAAATGTCTTTCGCTTTTTCCAGAGGAGTAGTCGCGTCCTTGGTTTCCCGGGCGGCGAGTTGTGCGGGAACACCGGTCACGGGAACAAGGCGGTCGGGGGCAAGAAAACGCGACAGTTCCAGTTGGGTCGGCTTGGCAGACTGCGGTCTGCCGATCGGCTTTCCGTTGGCGAGGACGATATGTTCTCTGCGTATAACTTCGTAGTCCACTGAGAACTTGTATTCGGTCTTGTCGGCCTTAGCGGACTGGGCGTACAAAACTTCGTTGCCATATTCCGGCTGCGGAAAGTGTTGAAGAGGCAGGTCGCCGCTTTTGGAAAGAATCTTCACATCCTGGAAGGCATCGGAATGAGCCAACGGAATCCAGATCCGCACACGCTCGCCGGGGTTCACATTCTTTACCGTGAATGCGTAGTGAAAGTTAAAGTGTCGCTCGTTCTGGGCGGCAACGGGCGAAGCAAGCGCCGACAGGAACGACGCGACGAGCAAACACGGGAATAGAGACCGATGCAGCATGACGCATCCTTTCGACGAGCAATCGCTTTCGTCGATCACTCGCCCGCGAGCTCATCCGACCGGCGAAGGCTTGCCGATCGCGGCAGATTGTTCTTTCTTCAGCAAGTCCAGCGCCTGAGAAAAGGTCAGGTTCGCAGGAACGCGCCTGAAGCCGCTGAAAATCTCCGTTGATTTGATGTTAAGACTCTTGAACAAGAGGATCTTTCCGGTGAAATTCAAAGTCATGCTGGAAATTTCCCATTGATCGTCGCCAACTTCCTGCTGCCGAACCACGAAGCGGCCGCCCCGATCCAGATGGCCAAGAATTCCCCATCCGAAGCCAACTTCTTTAAAGAGCGTGCCGTCGATGCTGGCAATCCGGTAACGGACAGCGTCGAGCAGCACATAGCCTTGCATGCCGGTCAGAACCTCTTCCACGTGCGAGGGAGGTTGGTAGTGGGGATTGGGCCGGAACTTCAATTTGACTAACGGAGCGCCGGGACGACCAATTTCGCTTGAGCCGCGTTCTTCTCCGGCGTACTCGAACAGGAAGGCGTCGGGCATGGCGCGGATGATGCGCAGAGTGCGCTCGGCGTTCTCATGCTCCTGCTCGCGCTTCTTTCGCATCTCCTCAGGATTCTTAATGAAACGTTCGACGCGCGCCTGTTCCGCCTGGCGTTGGTCGGCGGTGAGAGGTTTGCCGTTGTAAGCAACTACCAGTCCGGCCGTCGCCTCCGTGGTTTCGACGTAGAGTCGAGTGGTCGAACCCTGATCGGTCGTTTTGACACCGCGAAAAAGGAAGTGGACCGTGTCGTCGTTGGACGCCTTGACCTCGTTCTGCACGGCCTTTCGCATGATTTCCACGGGATCTATATATGAAGAGACCGCCGATGACTGGGCGGCCAGATCGAAGGCGCAGAGCAGCAGAATTGAGGCGCTGGCCAGGACCCAACGGCGACGCGAGATGATTACGCGGACAGGCAGCATGATGAGGTTGGCAGCGATGGCCCAGCTACGATGATCGTAGCAAAAAGCCGCCCAGCCCATCGACTACGATTCCGCGTGCCCTTGTAAGTTCCTCTTGGAGAATGATTTCCGTCCACTCTGCCGTTCCGCCGGAGGGCGGAATGATTTACAATCTTTGCATTCGCGGCGAACAGAGCGCGAGCTAAGAGATGGAGGCCAACAGAATGGATGTTTCGCAGACCGCAGAGGGCGCCAACATCGGCAAGTCGGTGGTCGTGAAGGGAGAGCTGTCGGGCTCCGAAAACCTTTATGTCGATGGCAACGTGGAAGGAAAAATTCAGCTGAACAACCACAGCCTTACTATTGGACCCAACGGAAAGGTGAAAGCCGACGTCATCGCCAAGACGGTGGTGATTCAAGGCAGGCTGGAAGGCAGCGTGAACGCCTCGGATCGCGTGGAATTGCGAACCTCAGCGGTGGTTACCGGTGATGTGACCACGCAGCGCATTGCCATTGAAGAAGGCGCGTTTCTTAAAGGAAAGGTTGAGATCCAGAAAGAGCCGGGCACGGCGAAGGCGTCGTCGTAGGCAGTCGCAGGCCTCAGCTCGCGAGGGGTCGCATAGATGGCGGAGCCGACGATTGGCATCTGTTTCTGATAACAGAATGAGATTTTTTCGAAGTTCTTCGAATCAAGATGCGGCACCCGAAGCGTCGCGGAAGCTATCCCGCCGGTCGAGCGGGATGGGAGAGATTTCACGGCTGCTGAAATCGCAGGAGGGGCTGTGCGTGCTCGATATGGGCTCGACCTCGCCCAGCAACATCACATTTTTCACCAGCCGGGGCCACAAGAATTACAGCGAAGATCTGCTGCGCTCGTCGCTTGATCCGTCCTTGCGGGTGCAGGACGAAACCGGGAAGTCGGTTGTCGACACAAAAAAATTTCTGGAAGAAAACCTGGTCTATCCGAACGCGCAGTTCGACGTCGTGCTTTGCTGGAACCTTCCGGATTACATGGAAGAGAATCTGGTGAAGCCGACGGTTGACCGCCTGTGGTCGGTGATGAAGCCCGGTGGAGTGCTGCTGGCTTTCTTTCACACTCAGGACGCGGGTCCGGACTCGACCTGCTATCGCTATCACGTCACCGACAGCGACATGCTGGACATGCAAGAAGTGAAGTTCGCGCTGCCCGGGCGTTCCGCATCGGAGAAGCAGTCACCCCGGCCGCAGCGCGTCTTCAACAACCGTCACATTGAAAATCTCTTCCGCGATTTTGCGTCGATCAAGTTCTTTCTCGCCCGCGACGCCATGCGCGAAGTGCTGGTCGTCCGCTAGATCGCTGGACGGCTCGCTATTCCTTATTCGTTGGATTTGGAGAGGCAGACTGGACAACTCTTCACGTGCGCCAGCCGCGCTTTGTGCGCCTGCTGGTAGGCTTCCATTTCTTCCTTCTGATGTTTCCGCTTGGCCTTTTCGGAGAGCTTGGGCTTCACTTCATTGCGGTAAAGATGGGAAGTCCAGGCGGTGTGTGTGCTGGATTCGCGTTCTTTCAGCTTCTTGTAGACGGCGCATTCTGACTCGGCCATATCCTTTGACCTATTGTACCTTTGGCTGTAAGTCAGGGCAGTGCGACCCGGAGGGCAACGGCCTGAACTGCTGTGGACAATGGCACTACTGGACGCCAGATCTTAGCCGATGGAGGGTTTTGAGCCATGCAGCGTAGCGCCTTCGGAATAATTCTGGATCGTGGAACCACGCTAGAACCGGGTATTGTGCCCGACCCACAGCCTCATCAAGAGATCTGGTAGTGGCTGAATTAAATTCGGCCACTATCGCACCTCTCCTCAAGCCTCATCGGACTCTCCAGCTTTGCCCGCTTCCTTGATAGTATTATGGAGAGTCAGGCATCGGTTCCGCGCGACGTTTTCCCGCCAACCCCGCCAGGTCCGGAAGGAAGCAACGGTAACGGGCTCTTTCGTGTGCAGTGGTTCGCCGGTGCCTGACTTTTTGTCTGCGCGCGTAGGGACCAAGTCATGAGCGAGCCAAGGACCAAGCGCCTCTATTACGACCACTCCACCTTGCACGAGTTCGACTCGGTGATCGAGGACGTCGCACCTGCGTCGCCGGGACAATCGCGCACGGCTGTCATCCTACGGGAAACGGCGTTTTATCCGACCAGCGGCGGCCAGGTGCATGATACGGGATGGCTCACGTTGAGCGGCGAAGATCAAAGGAGTGCCCGCCTGCGCGTCGCCGAGGTTGCGGACGCGGAAGACGGCAGGATCGTCCACTACCTCGAAGCGAGTCCTCACTTGCCGCTGGCCGGCGCTGCGGTGCATGGCGTGATCGACCTCGATCGCCGCCGCGATCACATGCAGCAACACACCGGACAGCACGTTCTCTCGGCGGCTTTTCTTGAGCTTTACTCGATGCCCACGGTCTCGTTTCACATGGGAGACGACTATTGCTCGATTGATCTGGCTGCGCCTTCGGTGAGCGCGGTACAGATTGCCGGCGCCGAAGAGCGGGCCAATCAGATTGTGTTTGAGAATCGTCCGGTGCGGGTTCGCTATGTTTCGCGGGCGGAGGCCGAGAAGCTAGGCCTGCGCAAACTTCCCCCGGCGGAGCGCGACGAGTTGCGCCTGATAGAAGTTGCTGACTTTGATCTCTCGGCCTGCGGCGGAACTCACGTAGGCGCGAGCGGCCAGATTGGTTCGATCATTCTGCGGAAGACGGAGAAGGTGCGGCAGGGAACGCGCGTCGAATTTGTCTGCGGCGCGCGCGCTGTGCGCATGGCTCGGCGTGATTACGCGGCCCTGACCGAAGCGGCTGCACTTTTTTCGGCGCAGCTTTGGGACGCGCCCGAGCAGATCCGCAAAAGTCTCGAAGACAGCAAGCTGTTGCGCAAACAAAAAGACGATGCGCTCGAAGAACTTGCCGGGTTGATGGCTTTGTCCGCTCTACAAGCGCAGGCCGAGACCAACGGGCGAAAGATTGTCGTGCGCGTGTTTTCCGACCGCGATGCCAATTTCGCCAAACTGTTTGCCCAGAAAGTAACGCGGGCGGGCGCGCCGGCGATTGCGCTGGTGGCGAGTTCGGTAGGATCGCCGGGGCTGGTATTTGCGCAGGCGCCGGGATTGACCACGGATATGGGCGCGTTGCTCAAACAGGTGCTCGCATCCGTCGGAGGCCGAGGCGGCGGCAGCCGCGATTTTGCGCAGGGCGGAGTTCCGTCCGGCTCGCCGATCGACCTCGAACAGCTTTTGCGCCAGGCAGCGGGTACAATCGGAGCCTGATGATCCCGAACCCGCCAATCTCTCGGGTCTGAACTGTTTCCATGCTTGAACCGCGGCTGATTCTCGTCAACCTCCTCATCAAGCTGGGCGTGGCTGCGGCCTTGTCGAGCGCGCTGGTGCGCTCCAAGGAATTCAAGAGCCTGATCTTTCGCGAGCACCGCGAGACCAAGCACAAAATCTACCTGGCGCTGTGGATGGCGGTTCCCATCTCGCTTGGCGTCTGGATTCGATTCAACGCCAAGAGCTTTTTTGCCGGCGATCTGTCGCTGGAAACCGCGCTGCTGCTGGGCGTGATCGGCGGACGTTTGGCGGGCGGCGTCGGCGGAGCCCTGATGGCGCTGCCAGCCGCCCTGCACGGCGAGTGGGCGAGCATGCCGCTGAACGTGATGGCTGGAATCATCGCAGGCTGGCTGCGCCGGTTCGCGCCCGAGCAGGAAGACATCTGGTCGTTCTCGCCCTTTATTGATCTCACGCTGTACCGCATGATTCGCCGCAACCTGCCGCGCCCGCGCGTCTTCGACTGGCAGGTGGCTTTTTTCGTTACGATCGTGGGCCTGCGTTTTCTGCAGACAGAAATCTGGCGCTTCTGGCCGAATTCCATTTTCAGCCTCGAAAGCCCCAGCTTGTGGTCGGGCGGCGTGACGCTCAACGGCTATCTGCTCGAATGCGCGATCTATTTGACGGTCGTCACGGTGGTGGGCACGGAGCTGAAAATCTTCAACAGCGTCCGCATCCAGATCAAGCTCGAAGAGCAAGAGCGACTGCTGCTGCAGGCGCGCATGGCGGCGTTGCAGAATCAGATCAACCCGCACTTCCTGTTCAATACGTTGAATTCCATTTCGTCGCTGGTGCGCTTCGATCCCGACACGGCTCGCGAGATGATCCTGAAACTGGCCACGATTCTTCGCCGCCTGCTGCACAGCACTGATTCGTTTGTTGCGCTGCGTGAAGAGGTTGAGTTTATCGACAATTATCTGGATATCGAGGTCGTTCGCTTCGGCCGCGACAAACTCAAAGTCGTTAAAGACCTCGATCCGCAATCGCTCGAGGCTATGGTCCCCAGCATGCTGTTGCAGCCGCTGGTCGAAAACTGCATTAAACATGGACTCGCGCCCAAAGTCGAAGGCGGCAGTATTACTCTGCGCAGCCGTGTGATCAAGTCACGCCTGGTGATCGAGGTCGAAGATGACGGCGTGGGCATGGGCGCTGCTCAACTGCTTGCGCAACCCGATGGCTTCGGCGCTGGCGGCATCGGAATGGCCAATGTCGCCGAGCGCCTCAAGGTTCTTTATGGCGACGCAGCGAAAATGATCATCGAAAACCGCCAGGGCGGAGGCACTCTGATTCGGCTACGCCTGCCGATCCTGCCTAATCCCGAAGAGCTAATGACGGCTTCGCCGACGTCGATGACCGCTCCAGTACCGTTCGGTAAAAGTCTTCGTAAAGCGGAATGATCTTGCTCGAGCAATATTTCGACTGCGCCGCGGCTCGTGCACGCTTGCCCATGGCGCGCAGCGCGGATTCATCGCCCAGCAAGTCGATCGCATAGCGGGCCATCGTGTCCACGTCACCCACATCGGCCAGAAATCCGCTCACGCCATGCTCAATCACTTCCGGCACTCCGCCGGTGCGGGTGGCAATCGGGACCACCTCGCACGCCATGCCTTCGAGCGCCGCCAGTCCAAAGGTTTCCAGTTCGCTCGGCATCAACATGACGTCTGAGATGGCCAGCTTCTCGCGAATCTGATCCTGCTTGCCGAGAAAGAGCACGTGCTCGTGGATGCCTTTCTGCACTGCCAGCCACTCTGCCTGCGATCGATCCGGGCCGTCGCCGATCAGCAACAGCTTCGACGGAATCTTCTTCCGGACGCGATCGAAAATCTCAATGACGTCGAGAACGCGCTTTACCGGGCGGAAGTTGGACAGATGCACCAGCAGCCGCTCGTCGTTCGAGACGTACTCGTAGCGCTTTTCCGTCCACTCCGGCTTGCGCATGTAGTCGTCGCAGTTCACAAAGTTGGGAATGACTTCGATGTGGTTCTTGATGTCGAAAACCTTGAGGGTGCGGTTGCGCAGGTATTGCGAGATCGCCGTCACTCCATCGCTCTGTTCGATGGAGAAACGCGTAATCGGAAGATAGGCGCGGTCGAGTCCGACGAGCGTGATGTCGGTGCCGTGCAGCGTCGTCACAAAAGGTAAATTGCGGCGCGGCGGCGTGGCCGCGAGCATCTGTTTGGCCAGCATTGCGCTCACCGAGTGCGGAATCGCATAGTGCACATGCAGCAGATCGAGTTCGTAGAGCTGCGAGACCTCGGCCATGCGCGTGGCCAGCGCCAGATCGTAGGGAGGATATTCAAACAGCGGATAGCGCGTGACCTCGACCTCGTGATAGTGAATGTTCGGTTCGGGTCCGGTGAGGCGAATGGGTTGTGAATAAGAGATGAAATGGATCTCATGCCCGCGGCGAGCGAGTTCGAGACCAAGTTCGGTGGCGACCACTCCGCTGCCGCCGTAGGTTGGATAACACGTGATGCCGACCTTCATGCGCCTCCCCATGCCAGAAGCCAAGATACCATCATTGGATTCGCTGGAGCGGCCAGGGATGCAGGCGCGCTTAGATCGGGGATTGCGATCTCCCCGATATCCGCACAGTGAGAGGTGACACTTGTCACAGACCATCCTCGCGCATCGCGCGTAGTGTTAGCACGTTTTAACGAACAGGTTCACGACAAAAGCAGATACGCCACGAATTCGCATCGTGGAGGACAGCCGTGACACGCATCAAGGGGCTCGCTGTCTCTCGAGAGTTTCACAGGCGACGCCAGCCGCCCTTTGTAATCCCTCCAGCTTCATCTTCCAACCCAGGAAAGATGGCCCTATCCGCCGGGCGGAGCTCGGCACTCACTCAATAGGAGGAACAACAAATGCGCAGATCAGTAAACCTTAGTCTTTCGTTGATTGTTCTGGTGTTCGCGGTAATGCTTCTGCCCGGCACTGGATGGGCAACGACGATCAAGAACCGTACCAACGAGCCGGTCCAAGAAAAGCCGACGAAGGCGGCTCCCGAATCCGGGACAGTCAACACAGTTTATTTTTTCGATGATTTCGAGAACGGCCTCTCGAACTGGACCGAGAGCACCGGTTACTGGGGTCTGATTACGACGGATTACCGGAGCGTCACTAACTCTGTCTCAGCCAGCCCTGGTGCGGATTATCCAGAGAATGTCAACGCCTCACTGACGCTCGCCCTTTCCGAGAAGCTCAACCTCTCGGCAGCGACAAGTCCCGTTCTAACGTTCTGGCATAAGTATTCGATTGCGTCCTACAGTGGCTGTTGTAATTGGTCGGCCTGGGATTACGGTTATGTGGAGTACTCTACCAATTACGGCGTGACATGGACGAAGCTATCAAATCCGGACACGCAGTCCCCTGACTCTAACGGGCCCGGCTTTACTGGCAACGTGAGCAGTTGGTACCCGGAAGAGTTCGACTTAACCGCAATACCGAAGTGGAACAGCCTGCCGATCATGATTCGGTTCCGTTTGTGGAATAGCGGTCACACACCAACAAGCTGGGGCTGGTTGATCGATGACGTCGAGGTCAAAGAGAAGGGCACAACCCTGAACGTTGGATTGACTGTTTCCATCCCATCAGGGGGTGGAACCGTTACCGGCGGCGGAATCAATTGCCCAGGCACTTGCTCAGAACTCTGGCCGGCCAATTGGACGCTGAGTGGGCGAGAGTGGGCACTGGAAGATTCCGTCTACGAGGTCCCGCCAGCCGCAATCTCAGCGGTTCCCGACTTTCCCAACGGGGGCGCTTACGCCATCTACGCCAACTCTGTTTTAGAGCAGGCCACGCCCGTCAGCCTCGCCGGAGCGACCGCCCCGACCTTGTCTATCTACACTCAATATTCGATCGGGTACTACAGCGGTTGCTGTAACTGGTCCGCTTGGGACTACGGTTATGTTGAATACTCTACGAATTACGGAACAACTTGGACTCCGCTATCGAATCAGGACACTGTGAACCCCAACGGAGTGGGGCCGGGCTTTAATGGTACCGTCAGCAGTTGGACCCAGGAACAGTTCGACTTAACCCAAATCACAAATTGGCAGACCTTGCCGATACTGATTCGTTTCCGATTGTGGAATAGCGGTCACACTCCCTCGGACTGGGGCTGGTTGATCGATGAACCAGAAATCTATGATCCAGCCACAGGCCAAATATACTTCGGGCCTGACACTTTTACATCCGGTAGCCTGCCTAACTTTAGCGATATAAGTCTGACTGCGACTCCGAATGCTGACTATACATTCGGCAGTTGGACCGGGTGTAACAGTACGAGCGGAAATGAATGCACAATCAATCGGTATATTGACAGAAATGTTACTGCTAATTTTACCCCTTGCACTCCGCCTAACTGTAACAACTCGCCGGGGCCTATTACGGTCTCCCCAGGCTCACTAACCTTCAGTAAGCAGCCTGTCAACACAACCAGTAAAGCTCAGTCGGTTACCGTTACCAATCCTGCTGGAAATTCCACGGTCACTTTCAGTAGCATCGCCACGAGCCCCACAGCAAATTTCAACATCTCGTCAAATACCTGTGGGACGACGCTCACCGCGGGCGCGAAATGCAAAGTCGGTGTCACCTATACGGCCACGGCAGTGGGAACGCAGGCGGGGACCCTTACGTTTACGGACAACGCCCAGAATAACCCGCAAATCGTGACACTCACGGGTACGGGAGAGGTGCAAGCAACGTTGACGCCGACCAGCTATGAGTTCGCGAAGACGAAGGTTGGTACCACAAGCAAAGCCAAAGCGTTTACGTTGAAAAATAACTTGAGCACAACGCTGACGGGAATTTCCTACTCGACCACGGGCGACTTCGCGGTTTCGGCGTCGACTTGCGGTACGACGCTGAATGCGGGCAAGAGCTGCACGATTGATGTGACCTTCACGCCGACGCAGACCGGCGCGCTGACGGGAACTCTGACCGTGAACGACAGCGCCAACAACAGCCCCCAGAAGACAAGTCTGAGCGGTACCGGGGACTAGACCAGACTGACAACCAACAACTCAGCCCCGCAGCGATGCGGGGCCTTTCTTTTCACGTCAACAGGTTAGGCAGTACCGGGCTAATCTTTGGCCAGCCGGATCACGATTCCACCGCCAACTCTCAAATTGTCTTGCCGGTCGTTGAGGCTGTCGGGGATCCTGGTCATAAACTACTCGGCCTGCAATGGACGCACCGAAACGTGCCGGGAAACTGTTAAATCGATTCCGCCGCCCGATGCCAGCGGAAATTATTTTCGTACCCCGAATGGCCAATCCCGTCGGTCGTGGCAATGCCTCCGAACAGCGTCTGGACGAACGGAGTAACTCTGCCGCGACGGAAATTCACTCGCGGTCCAAAGAGATAGGTAAACGCTCCTCCCACCAATGCGCCGTTCGTGGTAGTGGTCGCTCCGTAGCCCGCTACATCTCCCACCATTCCGAGCCAGCGGTTGGCGTTGTACTCGAGTTGGCCGCCGCCGTTTCCGTTGTAGCTGGCCGAAGATGGGAAACCGGGCACATTGGCGTTTACATTGAACCGTACGTAGGAGTAACCGCCATAAGCCTCAAGTGTCGCCGGCTGGTCCTGGAGAGGTACTGCGGCAGCGAAAAGCGCAAGTGGCAGGAGAACTATAAGAGACTGTTTTATCTCCACTCTCTTCTCACAAATGACCCTTGGTTACATGTATTGCAAGGCGATTCTAGGGCACGTCCTAACCCGTTTTCTTCGTTAAAGGTACGGTCGATCAGTATGTATCTATGTGTAAGTACACTTTTGCCAACATGTTTCACGTGAAACATACTGCAATCGTGAAAAAAGCCTCACGACCTGGCTAGTCTCTGCTCGGCTTCTTCGGGGTCAGATCACATTCTTTCTTGACCTGATCGAAGTTCAGTCCAGCGGGAGAAAACTCCGCGATCTGCCGTCCGCTTCTTGTGGGCAGCGCAATGTTGAAAACCTGGGCCCCGAGCAGGCCGCGCGTGGTTTCCTTATCCATCGAGAGGAAGTGGCCGCGCATCCAGTTCCAGCCCTTGAAGTAGTGGGTCCCATCGACGCGGACCTCGACCTCTAACTGAGGTTGTCCCCAGAAGCCGGGGCGGTTCGGCGGAAGCAGCCGGACTCCGGGGTTGAAGTCGGCCAGCTTGAGTTTGCCGTTGGTGCAATAGAGATTGACTCGTGGTTTGTAGTTGGAGTCCTCTTTGAAATAGTTGTTCGACTGGAGCTCAAAGCGTACCTTGTTTGCGCCTGTCATTTTATCGGTGGAGGCGAACTCCAGCCACTGGCCGCCGGCGCTGACGCCGTCCTGCTCACCCTGGTACGGAGACATTGCACCAGTCTGGGCGCTGACGAGTGCCGCTGCGCCTAACACGAACGACAAAATTGCGGCCTTTGCCGCCAATCCAAAACCGATGGCTGGACTCTGCGAGAGCGATGCTTTCACTTTCTCCTCCTGACGATCACACCCCTACATACTATTGAACCCGGATGTTGAGGAAAAGTTGTATGGCAGGTTCTGAAGATGTGCGAGGTGCGCGTTTTAGCTGGCGCGAGCGCTGAAGCGCTCCCCCGCAATGTACTTACGGGCCAGCCTTTGATGTTTCCGACCAACTCAAGCAGAGCACACCCAAATCACGACCGGCAACGTTACTTCCGAGCAGGGACCTCGAGACCCCCGACTCCGCCTATTGCGGAAGTTGGTTGCTGCATTCTTCGTCTCCACAGTTCTGCTAACATTCCCTCTTCATGAAGAATGTGGGCGAAAATGTGGTGCGGATCGAGGCTGAGGCGTTGCGGGCGCTGGCGGATCGGCTGGCGGGCCCAATGGCCGCGGACTTCGCGCATGCGGTCGAACTGATGTTCGGCTCCCGGGGCAGGGTGGTGGTTACGGGGATGGGCAAGAGCGGGCTGATTGCTCGCAAGATTGCAGCCACGCTGAGTTCGACGGGGTCACCGGCTCTCTACCTGCATCCGGTGGATGCGTTGCATGGCGACCTGGGAATGATCGTGCGCGGCGACGTGGTGCTGGCCCTTTCGGCCAGTGGAGAGACGGAAGAGATTTTGTCGCTGCTGGCCACGATCAAGCGGCTGCAGGTTGCGCTGATCAGCATGACCTGCGATGGCATGGCAGAGTCTCGAGCGGGCGGGGGCGCCCGGCCTACTCAGGCGTCTACGTTGGCGGCGGCGGCGGATGTGGCTTTGGACTGCTCGATCTCGCAGGAAGCGTGTTCGCTGGGGCTGGCTCCCACGGCTTCTACGACGGCGATGCTGGCTCTGGGCGATGCTCTGGCGGTTGCGATTTCGGAGAAGCGCGGTTTCAAGGTAGAGGACTTTGCCAACCTCCATCCGGGAGGAAAGCTGGGCAAGCGGCTGGCGCGGGTCGAGGCGTTGATGCACGAAGGCGATGCGGTTCCGCGAGTGACGGCGACAACCAAGATGCCGGATGTGATTTACGAGATGTCGCGCAAGAAGCTGGGCATGACTGCAGTGGTGGAGGGCGACCGGTTGCTGGGCGTGATCAGCGACGGCGATTTGCGGCGGTTGCTGGAGCAGCGCGGCAAGGACGGCCTCGATTTGACAGCCGGGGATTGCATGACGCGGGCTCCGAAGATGATTGGGCCGCAGGAATTTGCCACGACCGCGCTGGCGCGCATGGAAGAGATGAAGATCACTTCACTGGCGGTCGTGGACAGCGACAGGCGATTGCTTGGGGTTGTGCACCTGCATGATTTGTGGGGAACGGAGATGGTGTAGAGGGGCTGTGTTTGGCGGCGAACTGCCGATCCCGCGCTTCGCTCGAGATGACAAATCTAATAACGCTCGGGACGACAAACTCAGAAAAGTCCACGGCCCGATCTAGCGCGAGACTTTCACGGTGGGAGCGTGGAAGGCGTCGGGAAAGGTGAAGGTAACGCAGGCTCCCTCGCGGACGTTGCCGACGAGCGCGGGACGGAAGCAGGCGATACAGGTGCCTCCCGGTTGGCGAACGCTGGGAAAGACAACTCCCGCGGAACCCTGGTCGAGCAAGCGGCGCCCGAGCTCCTGGGACGCGTGATAGCTGTCGGGATTCAGGTATTTTTTGTACGGCGATTCCGGGCTTGGGTCGGGAGTGCGTTTCTCGCCACTTTTCGGATCGCCGGCTCTGAGATTGTGGAACTCGGCGCGAAAGTCGGCCAGATACTCGCGGTAGACCACTTTTTCTTCCTCCTGCCAATTGACCTCGCGCAATCCCTCGGCATAGTGAAACGCAACTTCGGTTTGCGCGGTCTTCAGGGAGAAGCCGGCATACCAGGCTCCGCGCTCGGGTCCGCTGAAGCGACTGCCTTCGGGGCGGGCGTGGGTGAACGACGCGTTGATGATGTGAAAGTAAGGGACACCGAAGACCAGTTCGTGGACCGTGATTCCGGGAAGCAGGTTGGCTTCGCCTGCCAGTCGAGCGTTGGTGGCGTCATCAAGCTGGAACAAGTGATCCATCTGGGCGGGGGGAAGGTCGAGCCGCGACAGAACGGTCTCGCCCCCGTCGCAAAACTTGCTGGGAATCAGGCGATGCGTGTCGTCCTGAGAGATGAGCGTGGTGGTGGGGAGCGCCTTGCGGGAGCGCTTTGTGCTGGGCATTAGAGGCCGCCGCGACGCGCATCGAGCAGTTGGCGAACGCGCAGCATGGAAGGCAGTCCGCCTTTCAGCATATAGCCGAGCGGCGTCTGACCGCCAAAGATTGGGTTGGAATTTGGCAGTTGGATCCAGGCATCGGCGAGCTTGGTGGAATAAAGAATGTTGAGAGCCTTGAAAATGCCGACTAGGAGCGACACGCGGGTGAGCTTGTCCTGATCGAGGGTGCGGGCGGGAGTGCGCTTGAGCTGATAGAACGATCCGTTGGAAATGCCGCCGATGAGGCCGCGAGCGTCCTCGTCGCGCAGCTTCCAGTGTGAGGATATGCGGAAGAAGGCGCGGATGGCGACCGGGCTTAACTTCTCTTGCACGGCGCGGCTGGAAAGATCGGCGGGCTCATCCCAGGCGACGCCGTGGAGATGGACAACGTTGGATGCGCCGAGAACAACGTCTCCAAACATGGAAGTATTATGCTACATAGTTGGAGTTGTGTCAAGGCGCGTTTCAGCCGCTGTCAGCTCTTCAGGACGAATCCGGCCTCAACGAGTTTGCTCTTTAGCGACTCTCGCCACGCTCCGGTTGGATCCATTGTGTCGAATACGGCGCCCTCGATGTCGGAGGGCCGCTCAAAGTTTGGATAGACCTCCAATGGCGGCCGGTATAAGACGAAGACATTTTCCCAGCCAAGAAAGCCATAGAAGAAACCGAGTTCCAAAATCACGTTCTGCCGCGCACGAAACTGTAGCGCGAGGTTCCCGACTCCCTGAGCATCGTACTGAAGGCGTAAGGCGCCACGATCGTCCGCGGAGAGAATCACGATTGCGAATCTCGCGTCAGCGGCAGACTGGAAGAATTTTTGCAGCAGCGACTGTGTCGGACCACCCGCCCGCGAGAGAATAAAGGTTTTTACGCCGAGACCGGCGAGGTAATCCTCCATTTCCGATATGGCGATCGGATCGTGGCCGTGAACCAGAAAGACGGAGTTAGGCGGTTCGCTCTCACCCTGATCCACTTGTCTTACTTGCCGCACTTCTTGAGCGATAGTGGCAGCGATTGTCGGGGTCTCGGCAGATTCGACCGGTGATACGGCACCAGCTATATGAAGGTGCGTGGCTGCGGCGTTCGCGATTTGCATCGCGACCAAATGTAGCTCTGAGCTCCCGAGGTTGCGAGGGTCACGACTTATGTTGATCATTTGCCGCGTCGCGAGATAAGGCGACAGGTCGGGCACGAGCTCCAGGATGATTGGAATGATAAGGCGGTCTGGTTGCGCTGCGGCTGCGGTTATCTCGCGGGCGATCCAGCCCGAAGCCATTGCCGCCTTGGAGACGAAGACCATGAGACCGATGGACTCGCGAAGGGCCTTTTCAATCTGATTGGCCCATTTTTCCCCAGGTACTAAATCGAGCCGGTCGATCCACACTTCCACATCGAGTGCGCGAGATTTGAGTTCTTCGCGCACGGCTTGGACGATGGGCATCACAATGTCAGAGTCCGTACGAACGTAGGAGACAAACAGGTATTGTTTTTTCGTGGAGGACATTCTGGCTCCGACTGAACAATATAATCGAATGGGGCTGTTTGCGGGGTCCCCCGGATTCAGCGGAATGTCAACGGGCGGATTGTAGGTCTCGGCGACTTGTAAGTGGTGTCGTCATGCCTCCAGGACCGTCTGCAATTCCCGCAGGTCTTCCACGCGCGGCAGGCCGCGGTCGCGGTAGGCGCCGGGGACATCCATCAAAATTGCTTGCATGCCAGCGCCCTGAGCGCCAAGGTAGTCGACCGAATAGACATCGCCTACGTAGAGGCTTTCGGCGGGAACGGCATTCATGCTGTTCAGAGCCTGGCGGAAGATTTCGGGGTGAGGCTTTTCGTAACCCACAAGTCCGGAGTCGGTGATGGTGTGGAAGCAATGGGCGATGCCGCATCGCGTCAACACGTCTTTGATTTTGCCGTCGGCGTTGGAGATGACGGCGACCTGGTAACGTTCGGAAAGCTTCTGCAGGTGGCCGGCGGTGCCGGGACGAATGGTATCCCAGTTAGCAGATTCGCGGATGCTGGAGACGAGTTGGTCGCGGATGGCGTCGTCCTGCAGTCCAATCTCGGAGAGCAGTTGAGAGTAGAACATCCACCAGAAGCTGTGGTCGGTGGCGCCGTTGCGGGTCATGATGCCATCGAACTGGTTCTTGGTCCGGCATTCCAGATCGCGCAAATGATCGGGCTCAGGCACGAAGCCGCGATCGGTGAGAGGCGCGTGGATGCGCTCGCGATTGGGGAACAGGAGAGTGTTGCCGACGTCGAAGAAAATGGTTTTAGTGGGCGAGTGCATGGCGATGGCGATTTCTATTATGAGGCATGGCAGGGAAAATTCTGAGCCGAGCAAGGTCGCGAAATGAATTAAACTGACAAATTGTCGATGGAGTAGTTAGAGAACCCATGGCCCAACTGCGAGTTGTCATACTGTGGCATCAGCACCAGCCGTTTTATAAGGATCTGGTTACGGGGCAGTATCGTTTGCCCTGGACGCGGCTGCATGCTTTGAAAGATTACTACGGGATGGTGAAACTGCTGGACGAGTTTCCGCAGGTGCACCAGACGTTCAATCTGGTGCCGTCGCTGGTGACCCAGATTCAGGATTATGTTTCTGGCGATGCGCAGGATCCATTTCTACAGGTGGCAGCGAAGCCCGCGAAGGATCTTACGGAGCAGGAACGATGTTTTGCGCTGCAGTATTTGTTTCAGGCGAATCCGGTGAACGTGATTGGGCGGTATCCGCGGTACCGGGAGTTGTTTGAGAAATTTCGCGGGGCGGGGGAGTCGCCGGAAAAAGCGGCGAAATATTTTCAGGCGCAGGACTTCACGGATTTACAGGTACTTTCGCAGATCGGGTGGTTTGACGAGTTCTTTCTGGCGGAGAAAGATATCGCGGAACTGATCCGCAAGGGACGGAACTACACGCTGGAAGAGCAGCGGTTGGTGATGGCGCGGGAGCGCGAACTGCTGGGGCAGGTTCTGCCGGTGCACGCGGAGGCGGCGAAGAAAGGCCTGATCGAGATTTCGACTTCGCCTTTTTATCATCCCATTCTGCCGTTGGTGTGCGACACGCAGGTGGGGGCGGTTTCGACGCCGGGGCTGCCGCTACCGCAGAATCGCTACCGCCAGGCTGACGACGCACGCGAGCAGTTGCAGCGCGGCATGGACCTGCATAAGAAAGTGTTTGGAGTGCGGCCGAAAGGGGTATGGCCGTCGGAGGGAAGCGTTTCGGAGGAGACGCTGGCGATTGCCCACGATCTGGGCGTGAAGTGGATGGCAACGGACGAAGGCGTGCTGGGTCGCAGCCTGGGAATGAACTTTTCGCGCGACGGATATGGCCGGCTGCATGGGGATCTGGCGCACCGGCTCTACACGATTTACCGATACGAGAATAATGAAACGCGAATGAACATGCTGTTTCGCGATCATACGTTGTCAGATCTGATTGGCTTTGTGTATTCGAGCATGCCACCGCAAGATGCGGCCAATAATCTGATCCACAAGATCAAGGAATCGGCGCAGCCGGTGCTGGCGAGCGGGCAGGACGCCGTGGTGCCGATCATTTTGGACGGGGAGAATGCGTGGGAATACTATCCGCAGTCGGGACGGGAATTCCTGCGGCGATTCTATGACGCGTTGCAAAAAGATCCGGGGATGGAAGCAGTCACGGTGAGCGAGGCGATTCAGCGGCATAAGAATGTGAGTCCGCTCAAGTCGCTGGTGCCGGGGTCGTGGATCAATGCGAACTTCAACGTGTGGATTGGAGCGCCGGAGGACAACAAGGCGTGGGATTATCTGTATCAGGCGCGCAACTTCTATGCTGAGGCTGCTCCGCAGGCGACCGAAAAGCAACGCAAGCTCGCGTTTGAAGAAGTTCTGATTGCCGAGGGCAGCGATTGGAACTGGTGGTATGGCCCCGAGCATCACTCGGCGAACGATCGCGACTTTGACGAACTCTATCGCAAACACCTGTCGAATATTTACCAGGCGCTAGGCGGGATTCCTCCGGATTACCTGGCGCAGCCGATTGCTGGGCCGGAGGCTCGGCCGTCGTTTACTCCACAGAATGCTTATATTCATCCGAAAGTAACCGGCGACATGGTGCGCTACTTCGAGTGGATGGGAGCGGCGCGGTATACGGCCGACCAGCGTTCGGGCGCGATGCACGGCAAGCAGTTTCTGATGGACGAGGTATGGGCAGGAATCGACGAAGAGTATTTGTATGGGCGGCTGGATTTTTGCGGGAAAGTTCCGTCCGGAGCCTTTGAAGTCGTGGTGAACGTGGAATCGTGGGCGAACCAGGCGGCCAAGCCGCGGCGCGAATTGCGAGTGGGAGCCGTAGCGGAGGATGGGCGCATCACGTCGTGGAAAGTGACGCAGGGGAAGGACAAGGCGGTCGCGGATTCGGCGGACGCGAAAGATGCGCGGGTGGCGCTGGTCAAGAATTTCGAGTTTCGCGTGCCGCTGACCTGGTTGCTGGCTGCTCCTCTGGAGATTGACAAGGTGCGGGGACCGAAAAGCTCGGAGACGCTGACGGTGCGCGTGCGCCTGCGCTTCAGTCTATGGCAGAACCATCTGCCGGTGGACGCTTTGCCGGTGGAAGGATGGATTGAACTGGAGTTATTGAAGGAAGAAGATCTGCTGGCGGTGGGGGGGTAATTCGGAAGTTCCTCGGGAGTGGGCTTTTGCCGAACGCATTCCCCGGCGGCTGAAAGCCCCATAGATGGGTCGGCGCTTACGGCACGAGTGAACTCATGCCCTTCCCGTTCTTGCTCGAACACCGTGTAGGGCTGGCTTGGACGGGGCCGAGCCCCGTCCCCACCTGGTTCTTGTTACTGGCCGCCGCTGGCGACCACCGTCGTCATCGTCATGGGACGGTTTAACTCCATCACTAGCTCTGTGCCTGCGGGAAGCATGGCGGAACGGTGCTTGCTTAGCCAATGGGTGACGGTGACGGTGGCGCCGATGGCCCCGCCGACTAGAAAGCCTTTGCCGCCGTCGGCCAGGCCGCCGATGATCATTCCGCCTCCGGTACCCAATCCGATTTCGGTGAGATCTTTGGCGTCGTGGCCGTCGCCTTTGAACTGGCCTTCGTTGTTGACGTCGGTGCCGTGGCGCGCGTTGGTGTCCACGAGGGAGGCATTGAGGGCAAACTTGTCTCCGTTGGGAAGAACCAGATTTTCGGGAAAGATGGCAATCGTGGGCTTGCCGGCGATGCGGCGCGGTTCATTGGTTTTGGTGACGTGTCCCTCAACGGTGGTGCCGATGGGGATGACGACTTTTCCATCCATCATGAGGGGCTCGGTGACTCGGGCGGAAAAAGGATCTCCGGCTTTTGAGCTGAAAGTGGCGAGCGTGGTTTCGAGTTTCATTTTGACGGCGGTTCCGGCGGGGAGGGCGGTTTGGGCGGACGCGAGGGCTGCGAACAGGATGAGCGAGGTGAGCGAAAGTGTTTGTTTCATTTGAGTCTTACCTCCAAAAATTCATTTAACGTTTTTCAAAGCTCGAATTACTTCATCGAGCGGGGCACGGTCGTTCTGGTTGTCGCCGCGATAGATGTATTGCACCCAGCGATGGCGATCGATAATGAGCGTGGCCGGATGCGCGATGTTGATGGCATCGACACCGAAGGCGTGATGGAGCCCGTAGTCCCTGGTCACGGTCCGATCCTCATCGAGAAGGAACACACTGGGGATGGGGTGCTTCCTCAGAAATGTTCCCGGCTTCCAGACGCCGTTGCGCTTTTCGGCGGCGACGAACGCCAATTGCGCTCCGGCGGCTGTGATTTCTGTTTTCCGTGACTCGAACTGAGTCATGCGCTTGACGCAGTTCGGTCACCAGGTGCCGCGCAGAAACTCCAAAACCAGGTTGCCTTCGGCCAGCAGACCATCGAGCGCGAACATGCCGTCTCGATTGGCTGCGGGCAGGGAAAAATAAGGCGCGAGCGACCCGATTTCGAGTGTTTCGGTGCGGTTCTTCACGTTGAGTTGACTGTAAGCGAGGTGGAAATTGGGAACAATAACAGACGGGGTACCGGGGGGACGGGGCAGGTCGTGGAAAGGCGCAATTTATTTCTCACCACGCAGGCACGGAGTCACGAAGAAAGCCCAGGGCTTGGCAAAACTCTCCTTTTTGGTCGTTGCAGATTCAAAAGTTTCTCCATGTCTCCGCGACTCCTTGGTGAAAAGGCAAATGTGAAGCTGGCCACTGGTGGTGGCTCACAGACGGGGCGCGGCGCGTCCGATATAATCGCAGTTTTCAGGGAACAAAGTTGACGAAGAGCTACTCGGGAGTCGGCTATCTCACGGGGCAGCGGTTGCGGATTTTTTCGGGGAACCGTCGAATCGTGGTCAATGACGACAACTTTCAACCAATTCGTAAAATAAAGGACGCAAATATGCCTCTTACAAGTATTGCTGAAATTCGTGGACGGCAGGTGCTGGACTCACGCGGGAATCCAACGGTTGAAGCGGAAGTTTTTCTGGATGGCGGCGCGAGCGCGTCGGCCATAGTGCCGAGTGGGGCTTCCACCGGCGAGCATGAGGCGGTGGAATTGCGGGATGGCGATAAGAGCGTGTTCCTGGGCAAAGGCGTGCTGCAGGCGGTGGCGAATGTGAATGGCGAGATTGCCGAAGCTTTGAGCAACGCGGATGCCGCGGACCAGCGCAACATTGATGCCAAGATGATCGAGCTCGATGGGACCGAGAACAAGGGGCGACTGGGCGCGAACGCGATTCTGGCCGTGTCGATGGCGGCGGCGCGGGCGTCGGCAAATGCCTGCGGGTTGCCGCTCTATCGCTATCTAGGCGGAGCCGCGGCGAATCTGTTGCCAGTGCCGATGATGAATATTTTGAACGGCGGTGCGCATGCCGACAACAATGTCGATTTCCAGGAATTTATGGTGATGCCGGTGGGAGCGCCGTCGTTTTCTGAGGCGCTGCGCTGGGGCGTGGAGGTGTTTCACACGCTGAAGGGCGTGCTGAAAAAGCGCGGGTATAACACGGCTGTAGGGGATGAGGGCGGATTTGCTCCTTCAGTGAAGTCGAACGTGGAAGCGATTGAAGTTGTGCTGGAGGCGATTACGCAGGCGGGATACAAGCCGGGCGTGGAAATCGGGATTGCGTTGGATCCGGCGGCCAGTGAGTTTTATCAGGATGGAAAGTATGTGTTCAAGAAATCGGATAAGTCAGCGAAGAGTTCGGAGGAGATGGTTCGCTACTATGCGAAATGGGTGAACGATTACCCGATCCTATCGCTCGAAGACGGGCTTTCGGAAAATGATTGGGAAGGCTGGGCGCTGTTGACCAAGGAACTGGGCGGCAAGATTCAGTTGGTGGGCGATGACATTTTTGTGACTAATATAGAGATTTTTGCCGAAGGGATTGAGAAGGGAATTGCCAACTCGATTCTGATCAAGCTTAACCAGATCGGAACGGTCAGTGAGACCCTGGACGCGATAGATCTGGCGAAGCGCAATGGATATACGTCAGTGATCTCGCATCGTTCGGGCGAGACGGAAGACACTTTCATCGCCGATTTCGCGGTTGCGACGGGCGCGGGACAGATCAAGACGGGCTCGGCTTCGCGCACCGACCGAATCGCGAAGTACAACCAGTTGCTGCGGATTGAAGAAGAGTTGGGCGGTGCGGCGCGGTTTTTGGGAGTGAAGGCACTGAACTATAAAGGGTGACAAAAAAGGGGGACGTCCTGGCATTTCCTGTGGGGATCGTCGAACCGTGCCGAGTCGCGGGCGATCGATGTAGCGTGGCTGCGCTCGCGTTTCTGGCGTTCGTTTTCGTTGTAGCCAAGGCCCGCGCTCAAGATAACTACGAGATTCAGGTGTATGGCTCGGACCTGGTGGATCCCGGACACACCATGGTTGAGTTGCATAGTAATTTCACCATCGACGGTTCCAAGAGGACCGTTGATGGTGTTTATCCGACCAACCACGCTGAGCATGAGACGGTCGAGATCACTCACGGTTTTAACGACTGGTTCGAGTGCGGGTTCTACATCTTCACGTCGATCACGGATGGGCAGGGCTGGCAGTGGGTGGGGGATCATATACGTCCACGAGTCGCGGTGCCTAAAAAATGGAAGTGGCCGGTAGGGGTGAGTTTGTCGAATGAGATTGGCTACCAGCGGCGGCAGTATTCGGTGGACACGTGGACCTGGGAGATCCGTCCAATTGTGGACCAGAAGGTTGGCCGCTGGTATTGGTCGTTGAACCCTACGCTGGATCGGTCTTTTCATGGGCAGAGCGTGAATCAGGGGGTTGTGTTTTCTCCAAACTTTAAATTCAGTTACGATTTCACGCCGAAGGTTGCGGGCGGCCTGGAGTATTACGGATCGGCGGGACCGGTGACTGGGTTTGATGCAGTTGCGCAACAGCAGCACCAGATTTTTCCGGCGATTGATTTGAATCTGGCTCCGCAATGGGAGATCAATTTTGGGCTTGGCGTGGGTGTGACCGGAGCCACGGACCATCTGATCGCGAAAATGATTCTGGGATATCGTTTTAACTTTTGATCAGGGCCAGTTCGCATCTTCCCCGTCTGGCTGGTTGACCAAGTCCATGACTAAGCCATCATGACTTGATGGAAGTCAATATCCACGCGGCCAAAACTCATCTTTCACGGGCTCGACAAACCTATAGAGGCCGGTGATGATCGAGTTCACAATGGCCGCGACGGGAGGGCTGATATCGATGACGAGGGCTTCGGAAGAGTCTGGCTCTTCGAGTGCAGCAAATTGACTCTTCAAGAGCGATTCCGGCATGAAGTGGCTGGCGCGATGACCTAATCTAGCGTCGATTTGCTCATAAGTTCCCTTGAGGTAGATGAAAAGAAGGGAACGGTCGTCGGAAACACCTTTGCGAAGGGCTGTCCGGTAGGATGCGCGAAGGGCCGAGCAAGCTAAGACGACGTTACGTTTTTCGGCGATCCAAGTAAGGATGGAGTTGTTTAACGTCCGGAGCCAAGGCTCGCGATCATCATCGGTAAGGGGTTTGCCATTGTGCATCTTTGCGATGTTCGACGGCGGATGCCAACGGTCGGCATCTTCAAAGAGCCAGTTGAGTCGCTGGGCGAGCGCCTCGCCTATAGCGGTCTTGCCTGAACCGGAAACACCCATGACGATAATGACCATAAACGCGCGGCCCGCCCCGCAAGGGCAAGTGAATTCAAAGAACCCGGGGGATTTTCAATGACAAAGCTCCTATCCGAAACTTACTTGCCCGACCGCTATTCGGACATATGCGCTAGCGCTTGACTTAGGTCGTCTTTCAGATCAGTTACATCTTCCAGTCCAATGTTAAGGCGGACGATGCGGTGCCCGTAACCGGCGCGTCCGGGTGCAGATTGGAAATCGTAGGCGACGGCGAGGCTAGTGACCCCGGCCCAGCTATAGCCGATCTCGAACAGATCGAGTTTGTCGACGAATTTGTGAACCTGAGCTTTGGTGAATTGCGGGCGGAACACAATGGAGAAGACGCCGGTGGAACCCTCGAAGTCGCGCGCCCAGAATTCGTGGCCGGGGCAAGAGGGAAGAGCGGGGTGAAGGACGAGCTCGATTTCCGGGCGCTCACTCAGCCAGTGCGCGAGGGTTAAGGCGGCATCTTCAATGGCTTTGAGGCGCACGGCGAGAGTCTTAAGTCCGCGGAGAGCGAGGCTGCAATCATCCGGAGAAGCCGCGCAGCCCACCAGTTGGTGGGTAGCTCCCAATTGGCGCCATGCTGCTTCGTCGCGAGTGGTAATCGATCCCAGCAATAAATCGCTATGGCCGCCGGCATATTTGGTCAAGGCCTGCATGGTGACATCGACGCCGTGCGCGAAGGCGTCGAAGTAGACGCCTGCGGACCAGGTGTTATCGAGAACCACCATCGCTTTGGCGCGATGAGCCGCGTCCGCTATGGAAGGGATGTCTTGCACTTCCATGGTGATCGAGCCGGGGCTCTCGCACCATACCATTTTTGTATTGGGGAGAAACAAGGCCGCGATGCCTGCGCCTGCTTCCGGGGGATAGAAACTGACTTCTACACCGAACCGTCTAAGAACGTGGACGGCGAACTTACGATTCGGCGTGTAGATGCTTTCGGGGATCAGAACGTGATCTCCGGCTTTGAGAAACGCGAGATTGATCAGCGAAATCGCGCACTGGCCGCCGGGAGTGATCAGGGTGCGAAAGCCGCCCTCAAGTTCGCAGATACGCGCGGCTAATTCGAGGGTGGTTGGAGTTCCATAGAGACCGTAAGTGTAGCCTACTTCGTATTGATCCCAGTCGTCTTTGACCGAAGCGGCATCGGGAAACAGAACGGTCGAGGCCCGTTGGACTCCTACCGAGAGCGAGCGGAACCCTGGAGGGACTGTAGCGTCGGAGTGAATCAGTTTTGTCTTCCAGCTTTTAGCCATGCCAAGAGTTTAAATGAGGAGCGGCTTGGTGGCGGGAGGCGCTACTGAAACGTGTTAGTTGTGGCTGTCACCCGATGAGGAATGATATATTGCTTTGAAGCTGGTAAGAACGGCGTAGTTTGTTTCTAGGATCTTGAGCGAGGCGAGTCCGCGATGACAATAGCCGACAAGGAACCCAGCACTTTAAAGTCGCCCGGCGCTGTAACTCTGAAATCGCTGGCTTCGTATCTCGGGCTTACAGCGGGAACGGTTTCCAGTGTTCTGAACAACGCACGCGCCTCGCGCAGCATTCCAGAACACACCCGCAAGCGCATCTTCGATGCCGCTCGTAAGTTCGACTACCGTCCGAACCTGCTGGCGAGGTCGCTGCGCGTGCAGCGCAGTTATACAGTGGGCGTCATCGCAGAGGAAATCGGCGATGCCTACGGGGCGACGGTGATTAGCGGGATCGAGACCGTACTCCGCAAGAATAATTTCTTCTTTCTAACCGTTGTGCACCGGCACGACGATGCCCTGATGCGGTCGTACTCGCAGCTGCTTCTGACGCGTGGCGCGGAAGGCATCATAACGATTGACACCTCCATCGATCACCCGCCGATTCTTCCTACGGTGGCGGTTGCCGGGCATCAGGATGTGCCGAACGTTACCAACATCATCCTCGATCACCATTGCGCGGTGCGGCTGGTGCTGCGGCACCTGGTGGAGTTGGGGCACAGAGATATCGCGTTTTTCCGCGGGCCGGTATCGAGTTCGGACTCCATCCCCCGCTGGAAGGCGATTGAGGCGGTGGCGGCCGAACTCAATCTCACCATTCATCCAGAACTGGTATTGCAGCTGGAAGAAACTCCTAATATTTCCGATATCGGTTGTTTGCCGGCAAAGACGCTGCTAGCGGCGAACCAGCCGTTCACAGCGCTTTTTGCGTACAACGATTTTTCGGCAGTGGGAGCGATGATCGTTTTTCGCGAAGCTGGCCTTCGTGTTCCCGAGGACATTTCTGTGGTCGGTTTTGACGATATCGCGGTCGCCAGTTTTGCGATACCACCGCTTACAACGGTGCACCAGCCGCTGCTTGAAATGGGCACGGTTGGGGCGCAAACGCTGCTGGACCGCATCGAGGATCGCACGCCCTTTGTTTCTGAAATTGCGTTGACGCCGGAACTGATTGTCCGCAAGTCGACGGGGCCGGCACCGCTGCGGGCCTAATCTTTTGCCATCGCCGTGGCTGGTGCGTGAGTGATATTGAGGTCGAGATGTTCAAGTTCCCTGAGATGGTTGTACCAGGTGAACTTCAGCGTGACCGACGTAACGGCTACTAAGAGTGCCGCGATGGCTGCCTTGCGCAGTTCCCAGGTAACGATGTAGATGGGCAGGGCAACCAGAGCGAGCTGCCAGGCCATGGCTACTGCGATGTTGAACATGTCGCGGAAAAAGTCTCTGTTCTCGCGAAAAGACGGGTCCTGCTGCCGCACCTTTTTCAGGATTGGTCCCCAGACGCCCCAAGGGCGCACCCTCCGGTAGAACTCCATCAGCACTTCCTCATCCTCGGGCGCGGTTAGCCATGTGCCGGCGAAGCATCCGATGAGCGAGAACAGGAAAACGAGGCCAAATCCGACGGATACTTCCAGGTTGATCGAATGGGACCGCGCGAAATTCTGCAAGGGTTGGATGTTTGCAACCAGCGTTGGAATGGTAAGAGCGGAAGAGATACCGGCCACCATGCCCCAGAAATAACCGTAGCCGTTGAAACGCCACCAATACCACTTCAGCAGATTGGACGCCGTATAGCCGCCCCAGAGAGCGGTCACAATCCAGATCACGATGTTGTTGATGCTGGTGACATACCAGCCGATGAGCACTCCGGCCAGAAGGACGACGAAGGAACTCAGGTAGCTCAGCCGCACGTAGGTTCGCGCACTGGCTGCGGGATTGATGTAGCGCTTGTAGATATCGTTCACGAAGTAGGGCGGGGCGGCGTTGACGGTGGCGGCGAAACTGGACATGCAGGCGGCGAGCAAACCCGCGATGAGCACTCCGAGCAGGCCGGGAGGCACAAGCAGAGCCAGAGTCGAGGGCAGAATCCGCTCAAAGTCGATTTGCGTGCCCATGCCCCGAATCGGGTTGCTGAAAAACACCAGCGCGAGGACGGTCAAGCCGGTGACAAGGAAGTAGCGAGGCAGAGTCAGCGCAACATTTACCCATGCGCTCATGAGCGAAGCTTCGCGGGGATTCTTGGAAGCAAGAACGCGTTGCATGTCGTAATTGGGTGCGGGTCCGGCGGCGCTGATGAGGATGCCTTTGAAAAGAAGCATCATTACAAAGAATCCGAACAGGCCGTAGCCGTCATCGGCGATGCGCGTGTTGGCCGAGGGAATCAGGGTTGACCAGTCCAGATTCAAATGCCACGCGAAGAAGATGCCGCCCCAGTCCGCGGGAACGAATCTTTGCAGCGTTCCGGGCGCGACCTTGATCATGGCTATGATTCCAACAGCGAAGGACGCAATGGAAAGTACGCCGAACTGCACGACATCGGTCACGACGACGCTGAACATTCCGCCCTTGATCGCGTACATGGCGATGATGGCGACGAGCAAGAGCGCATACTGATTGTCGCTGAGATGCCAGGGAAGGAACGTGGCGGAGAATTTACCGATGCCTTTAAAGCCGTAGGTGAAGAATCCGATGATGCTGATGAAGGCGTAGATGACCACGATGATGTGGGAAAGTTGTGCGCCACGACCCTTGCCGAAACGAGTCTGGATCCACTCGGCGCCAGTCATCACGTTGGACCGGCGTAGCCATGCGGACATGTAGACCATCAGAAAGACCTGGTTGAAGGTGGGCCACAGCCAGGGGATCCAGATGCTCTTGAGGCCGTAGACGAACATCCAATAGACCAGCAGCATGGTGCCACTGATATCGAACATGCCCGAAGCGTTGGAGATTCCGAGGATATACCAAGGCATGACGTTGCTGCCCAGGAAGTAAGCCCTGATGTCGTGCGACGCACGATGGGAAACCCTGTACCCGGTCAGGACCGTCAGGGCGAGGGATGCAATGACGATGGCAATGTCAATCCAGTCGAGATGCATGGTGCAAGCCAGCCGGGACAACAGATCGTGTCGCCATTTCCCGGCGGGGCCAGTTTCCCACAAGTGAGGCTGCGGCAAGGAAAAAATCGCTAACCCGTTTATTCATTTCAAGACGAATCAGACGATGACAGCGCCAGACACCGATGAAAAAAATCGATGGCAGGTAGTTTGAAAATCGGGAATATGAGGCGGTTGATCTGAGCGGTTTGACGACAGGTTCCCGAAACTGGAAGTTTCCCATAGCGACCGATCGGACAGCCGTTTGAGCGGAAAAGGGCGGCCCGACGCCACAGTCGCGAGATCGTAGAAGCGAGTAGAAATCCACTTTTTCATAGCGATGTCAGCCGCGAGCTCCGTGCCGGCTGTTTCTGAGCGCGCGCGCAAAGCGGCGCAAAATATCTTGACAAAGTGGAATGGCTAAACTATAAGCCGTGAAAGGCAATAAGCGGTTAGATTGGCACGGAGCAATAGTTCAGGGTCAGAACAATGCAGGCAATTTTCAAAGGAGTTTCGACTTCGTCTGCGACCGAGGTCGGCGCTCCCCACTCGGAGGGGATATGTACCTGACAGGATGGAGTCGGCGTCAAAGCGTTTTGTTGTTCATCGTGCTTTTTCTGATTAGCGGACAACTCTTCGCTGGAGTGACGGCCAGCATTTCGGGCACGGTCAAGGATGGCAGCGGCGCGGCCATTGCCGGCGCAACGATCACAGCCACGAACACGGACACCGGAATTGCCGAGACCCAGACCAGCAATGGACAGGGATTCTATTCGTTCCAATCGCTCCCTTTGGGCAAATACACGATTGAGGTGCAGAAGACGGGATTCAAAGCCTACCGGCAGACGGGGCTGACGCTGGACGTGAATTCAGCGCTGCTGGTGGACGCGACGATGCAGGTGGGGCAGGCGACAGTGGTCGTGGAAGTTGCCGCCGATATGCTGCACGTCGAGACGGTGTCGTCGCAGATGGGCGAGGTGATCGAAGGCAAGGAAATGACGGATGTGCCGCTGGTTTCGCGCAGCTACACGGACCTGCTGGCGCTGCAACCGGGCGTGATTTCGCAGGCCTCCGGAATGTCAGGAGCCTACGCAGGTTCGTTCATCTCGGCAGGCTTTGCAGTTCCGCAGGTTTCGGGAGACCTGAATTCGGGGGCACTTTCTGTAAACGGCATGCGCGAATCGGCCAATGGGTTCATCCTGAACGGAGTGCTGGTGCAGGAAGTTGGCTATTCCGGTGCGGGCGCGATTCCCAACCTGGACTCGATTGCGGAATTTCGCATTCTGACCAACAACGTCGACGCAGAATATGGAAATTATGCTGGAGCGCAGATCAACGTAGTCACGAAGTCCGGCACCAACCAGTGGCACGGGAATGCCTTTGAATTTTTGCGCAACACGGATCTGGACGCAGCAAACTATGCGAATGCAGGGGTGCGCGGCGCGTATCACCAGAATCAATTTGGCGGGACGTTCGGCGGCCCGATTCAGCGGGATCGGATTTTCTTTTTTGCCGACTATCAGGGGAACCGGGTCATTCAGAACGTTCCGCAGGTGATCAACGGAGCGCCGAGCGAAGACACATTGACGGGGAATTTCTCGGGAATCAGCTCGAGTCTGCTCGGAACAACGGTCAAGGGGACAGCTTGGGCGGAGCAACTGACCAGTCAATTGGGATATGCAGTTTTCGAAGGAGAGCCTTACTACACTCCAACCTGCTCGAACACATCGCAGTGCGTACTTCCCGGAGCGCAACTTTCCCAGACTGCGTTCAATCCCATTTCTTCCAAGCTGATTCCGTACATCCAACCGGCGAACGGACCCATCAATCCGAATACGGGCACGGGGGTGTTTGAAACAAGTTCTGGAGCGATCAACCTGAACGACAACAAGTTCAGCGGACGGGTGGACGCGAACTCCAGCATAGGCTTGCTGTCGGGCTATTTTTATTTCGATCGCTTCAACCGCATCGACCCGTACTGGTCTGGGAACGCGCCGGTCTACCCGGGATTCAACATCGACGGCAAGGGTAAGACGTACAACATCAATCTCGGAGACACGAAGACGCTCAGCGCCACGACGGTGAATGAGGCTCGACTAGGGTACTTCCGGCTGTATACGACTCTGAACCGCCCCCTGGGAGGAACGGGAACGACGCTCGCATCGCTGGGGTTTGATTCGGGAGCGAACGGCGGGCCCGGCATCTACGTGGGCACACCGAGTGTTGAGGGGATTCCGGAAATCGACTTCAATAACTTCGTGATTGGGGTGCCGAGCCGACCGAATCTGCTGATCGATAACATCTACCAGGCACTGGATAATTTCAGCAAGGTGAAGGGCACGCACACGATTAAGTTTGGCGGCCAAGTGCACTTCAACCAGCTCGAGGAAAACCTCTCGAACGTAGCCAACGGAAATTTCTTTTTCGGATCAAATTTCAGCGGCCAGGCGAGTGAATCTGGAAGCGACGTGGTGGACTTTCTTCTGGGTGCGCCGAGTTCGTTCGTGCAGGGCCAGTCTTACCCCTCGTATGGACGCAGTTTCTACTTTGGCCTCTATGGACAGGACAGCTGGCGCATCCGCTCGAATCTGACTTTGAACTACGGATTGCGCTATGACGTGAGCTCGCCGTGGTGGGAAAAATACAATGAAATTCAGACGCTGATTCCGGGCGAGCAGTCGGTGGTTTTTCCAGGATCTCCGTTGGGCTGGGTATTCCCGGGCGACCCGCATGTGCCGCGGACGCTGGCACCGACGAGGTGGAATAACTTCGGGCCGCGCTTGGGATTGGCTTATTCGTTTTCCGATCACGAAGGAATACTGGGCAAGATTCTCGGGAAGCCCGGCGAGTCGAGTATCCGTGCGGGCTACACGATTTCCTATTCGGCTTTTGAAGGCGCAACCGACTTCAATGAAATTGGAGACGCTCCATTCGGAGACTATACGGGACAGAGCGAGTCCACGTTTGCGGCCCCGTTCACCAACCGGGCAGCGGGAACCTCTATTACGAATTTCTTTCCCGTGGCGTTGCCGCCCAAGCATCCGTCGCCGACCAATCCCGCGGACCAATTGCCTCCGTATAACACGCTGGACAACTTTTACAACGCCTTCGGCCAAATCGACAGTTCGCCGGCGTTTTACAACGGGAATCGGCTTCCCTATGCGGAGAATTACGAACTTTCGCTGCAGCGCCAGATCACGGGTAAGGACCTGTTGACGGTGAGCTATGTGGGGACGCAGGGACACAGGTTGCTGTCCTCGAAGTCAGCGAATCCGGGCAATGCGGCGTTGTGTTTGAGCTTGAGCCAGCCCGGCGATGTGGTGGCGGGAACTGCGACTTGCGGCCCCGGTGGCGAAAATAATGTCTACCAGCCGGCCGCGGGAGGACTCGTAATCGGCACGCGGCCCACGTTTCCAGGGGTGAATGACCCAACGCTGGGGCCGATCGTTCCCATCGGAAACGATTCTTACTTCATCACCGCGGGCAAGTCTTCCTACAATTCCGCGCAGGTGAATTTCCGGCATACCTCGGGCAACTTGCAGGTGCTGCTCGGCTACACGTACAGCAAGTCGTTGGATACGGCTTCCGGTTATGGTGAGCAGATCAATCCGATCAACCCGAATTTGAGCCGCGGCCTGTCGGCCTTCGATTCGACCAACAATTTCGTGGTCAGTTACAACTACGCACTGCCTTTTGACAAGTGGGGCGGACCGAAGCGGCTGACGAACGGGTGGGCGCTCAGCGGAATTACGCGGTTTGAAACCGGGTTGCCGGTGACATTGGTGGAGACCGATGACCAGTCTCTGCTGGGAACATCGTTTGGCGGGCCGATCATCCTGCCGGTTGACACGCCGAACCTGGTGGCACCGGTGCAGATCTTGAACCCGCGAAAATCTGGAGGGTTGTATTTCAATCCGGCGTCGTTTGGTCAGGCTGCCTTGGGAACGGAAGGCACGGCAAGGCGGCGGTTTTTCCACGGTCCAGGCAGCAATGATTGGGATATGGCGCTCGTAAAAAATACGGCGCTGGCGGAGCGAGTGAATCTGCAATTCCGCGCGGAGATGTTCAACGTTTTTAATCACACCCAGTTCCTGGGTCCGAGCGGAATCAGTTCTTACGGTGGCACCGGCGGATCGACTACGGCGTCGTTTGGCGAAGTGGCAGGTGAAGCAGCGCCGAGGATCGGGCAGGTCTCGCTGAAGATTGAGTTCTGAGGAAACTCTGATTCAGTCTTCACTATCGAGACTGGATTCTTTGAAAGTGCGACCATTTGGCGGCGAAAGCCGCTTGGATGGCCAGTTTTGGAGGCGTGGCTGAGCAGGATGCCGGAAAGTTCGTTTTGCCGGGCGATGTTCCCCAGGGGCTGAAAGCTGTCGTCCATCGCGCGTTCAGTTGCGGCACGAGTGGAACTTGTGCACCTTCCCAAGAGCGGCGCGAGACGGAGTTTTTCAGCAGCCTGTAAAGCCATGCTTTTTCAGAGCTCCGCGTTTCGCGACTTAGTACGAGGTTACTTCAGAGGGGGCAGGCTGCAGGTCCGTTGCGGGGGGTTCTTCCGGTCCCCCGCATTTTTATCGAAGGCGGATTGGCGCAGCCGTTATCGAGGCCAGAAAGACTGTTCTCCGTATGTCATCGCAAAGCGCGCTTGCGGCAACTCTGATTGAACCGGGACACTACGAGATCCGCGAGTATCCGGTTGCCGATCCAGCGCAGGGTTGTGCGCTGGTGCGGATGGAAATTTCCGGGATCTGCGGGACCGATAAGCATACCTACCAGGGCTACGCGGAACAGTATGGGGGTGGCGGCACATCGCGGCAGGTGCCTTTTCCGATTATCCAGGGGCATGAAAATGTCGGTACGATCGCCGCGATTGGCGGCGATGGCCGGTATATGGACTTTGAAGGAGTGCCGCTCAAGATCGGAGATCGAGTGGTTGTCGGTCCCAACGTCAGTTGTGGAACCTGCTATTCCTGTACGCACGATTTTCCGTATTACTGTTGCGAGAATACGGTTGACTACGGCAATAACATCAGCGCGAAGAATCCTCCCCATCTATTCGGCGGGTGGTCGCAATATCTCTACGTGGTGCCGGGGAGTTTTATGGTGCGAGTGCCAGAGGAACTACCTTCCGAGATTGCGGTACTGACAGAGATTATGGCGGTGACGGTGGGACTTGACCGGGGGAAGCAAGTCTCGGCGTTTCCGAACGAGTCTTTCCTGTTCGACGATTCGGTGGTGGTGCTGGGAACCGGGCCGCTGGGCGTGTGCTTTGTGATGAAAGCGCGAATGTTGGGCGCGGGTACGATTATTGCGGTCGATCTTTCCAACTATCGGCTAAATTGTGCGCGCAGGCTGGGAGCCGACTACACGATCGATGCGAGCAAGACTTCGCCGGAAGAGCGACTGGCGCAGATTCGGAAGTTGACGCGCGGGCGCGGGGCCGATGTGGTCGTGGAGTGCGCCGGCGTGCCCGAGGCGGTACGGGAGGGGTTGGAGCTGTTGCGGGTGGGTGGCCTGCTGGTCGAGGCCGGAAATTTCTCTGACATGGGAGAGGTGTCCATCAGTCCGCATCGTCATCTTTGCGCCAAGAATGTTCGCATTCTTGGTGTGGGCGGCGAAGAACCGGCTGCCTACGGGCCGAGCATGCGCCAGATGGCGCGTTACATGCGGCATTATCCGCTGGACGAGGTCGTGACGCATCGCTTTGGTTTGCGCGATGTGGAGTTGGCGATGAAGAAATCGATGGAAGCGGATTCGATGAAAGTGTTGATCGATCCTTGGGCTTAGGGCTCAGTTCAAGTTGCTGAGCGGTACTTACACATTCTTATTCGAGGCTAACAATGGCAGACATAACATCGCGATTTCATTTTGCGTGCGCTCCCGACAGCTGGGGCGTGCTCGACTATCCGGGGCCGTCGTGGGAGCAATCGTACGAAAAGATGCTCGACGAGATGGTCATGGCCGGCTACACCGGAACGGAGCTTGGGCCGTATGGATTTTTTCCTACTGATCCTGCGGTTTTGCAGCCGCAACTGGACCGGCGCAAGCTCAAACTGCTGGGATCGTTTGTGCCGGTCGTGCTGAGCGATCCGGCGTCAGCGGGAATCGCAGTTGAGCACATCCGTAAAGTAGGGAACCTGCTCTCGACGTTGAAAGCGCCATTTCTGGTGCTGGCGGACGCGCAATCGGACGCGCGAAACAGCATTTCGGGGCGCGTTCCGAAAGACGGCAGCGCCGGACTCACGGCTGAGCAGTGGAAGAATGTCGCCAAGGTGGTGGAAGAGGCGGCAAAAGTTTCGTCGGAGTTCGGATTGGATCTGGTCTTTCATCCGCATGTGGCGACTTACGTGGAGACGCCGGAGGAGTGCGAGCGGTTTTTCGACGTGACTGCCCACACGGGGGTCGGCTTGTGCCTTGACACGGGACACTGTGAATACGGCGGTGGAGACACGGTGACGGAAGCGGCGAAATTCGCGAGCGTTCTACGGTTTTTGCATATCAAGGACGTCGACAATCACGTGCTGGCGGAAGCCCGGCGCAAGAAACTCAACTTCGAAGAGGCGATCGCGGAAAAGGTATTTACGATTATCGGGCAAGGGGCCATTGATTTTCCCGGATTGTTTCGCCTGCTCGAGAAGAATCAATACTCGGGCTGGATGGTGATCGAGCAGGACGTAACATTTGGAGCGACGGTGGTGCCTCCGGCAGAAAGCGTGGCGGCCAGTCTCCGCTATCTAAAGTCGGTAGTGCACGACCTAGCCGAGAAAACAGCGTGATGGAGTTTTGGGCGGTTCTGCGCGGGTGAAATCTCGAGGGAAGTACCCAGAATGAGCTTCGATTGAAAGTTGCCACTGACACCGCGGTGATACCGAAGCAGGAGAAACCGCGGCTGCCGCGGACTCTCGGGTTGCTGAATGCGATTTCCATCAACATGTCGAACATGGTGGGAACCGGGCCGTTCATTACGGTTCCAGCGATTCTGGCAACGCTGGGTGGCCCACAATCGTTAGTGGCATGGGGAACGGGTGCGGCGCTGGCGATTGCCGATGGGTTGGTGTTCGCCGAACTGGGCTCTGCCATACCGGCGTCGGGCGGCTCCTATATTTTTCTGCGCGAGACCCTGGGCCGAAACCGCTGGGGCCACATGATGGCCTGGATTTTTGTGTGGCAGTTTCTGTTCAGCGGCACGCTGGAAATTGCCACCAGCAGCATCGGGATGGCCGAGTACACGGGATTTCTCTGGCCGAAACTGATCACGTATCGCTGGGGAGTCAAGTTGCTGGCGGCGGCGATCACGGGGATTGCGATGCTGGCGCTCTATCGCAAGATCAAGGACATTGCGCGACTGATGATCGTGCTGTGGATCGGAATGCTGTTGACGGCGGGATGGGTGATCGTTACCGGGATGACGCATCTCAATCCCAAACTGCTGTTTGATTTTCCACCGGGAGCGTGGCAGGTCGGCTTGCCCTTCATGCTCGGGCTGGGAAATGGAACGATGCTGGTGATGTTTAACTTCCTCGGTTATTACCAGATCTGCTATCTGGGAGACGAGGTGAAGCAGCCGGAGCGGGTGATTCCTTTTGGCGTGATCTTTTCGATTCTGATTGTGGCGGTGATCGATTTTCTGATCTCGGTGAGCTTCACGGGCGTGGTGCCGTGGCGGGAGATGGTACAGCCGGGATCGCAGGCCTTCAACGCGATCGGGTCGGTGTATATGGAAAAGGTCAGCGGACATTGGGCGTCGGCGCTGATGACGGTGATGGTGGAAGTGACGGCGTTCGCCGCGACCTATGCGATGATCCTGGGGTATTCGAGGATACCGTATGCGGCTGCGCTGGATGGCGCGTTCTTCCGATGGTTTGCGAAGTTGCATCCGACGAAGGATTTTCCGCACCGGTCGCTATTACTGGTTGGATTTCTGGTAATGGTCGCGTGCTTTTTCGATCTGGTGCAGATCATCACGGCATTGATGCTGGCGCGCATTTTGTCGATGTTTGTCGCGCAGATCATCGGATTGCTCGTGTATCGAAAGTGCAAGCCAGATGCGCCCAGGCCTTTTCGGATGTGGCTGTATCCGTTGCCGGCGGTGTTTGCGCTGGTGGGTTGGCTTGGAGTATTTGTCACTCCCGCATTGCAGCCGGGAGGCTGGCTTTATATGGCCTACGCCTTCGGAACTATCGGATTGGGGTTCGCGGCTTATCTTGTGCTGGCGTGGCGGAAACGCGATTGGCCATTTGTGGAGGGGAACACTTCTAATCGGTTAGCACATTAGCTTTAGAACGGTACAGTAATTCTGGCTAAAAATGGTCTTTGAAGCTGAAGGCCTACTCTGACTGAGGCCTGAAATCGATGGTAGGCCGAGTTGGAGTGGTGTGTGGCGATTGCATTGAACATGGCAAATGGCGAGGGTTTCTTGGTACAATTCACGCCGAGACGCGGGATAGTGAAACCGATGGTGTGACGGTTCGCTTCCGGCAGGCAGCGTGTCAAAGCGGTAAGAAATGAGGAAAGTATTTTGGCAAAACTAGGCATTGGAGTACTCGGCGTGGGAGAGATGGGCCGTCGCCATGCGGAGAACTTGCGCCGACTTGTGCCGGAGGGTCTTTTGCTGGCTGTGGCCGATGTTGCGCCGGATCGGGCGCGGCAGGCTGCCGACGAACTGGAGATCGATCAATCATTCCGCAGCCTTGAAGAGATGCTTGCCTGCAAGAATCTGCAGGCGGTCGTGATTGCGACTCCCGACAAATTTCATGCGCAGGCGGTTCGTGCTGCCGCTGAAGCCGGCAAAGATATACTTTGTGAAAAGCCGCTAGCGACCAATCTGCCGGACGCACATGCCGCGCTGGAGGCGGTAGGGAAGGCGGGTGTGCGATTGCAGGTGGGTTTCATGCGGCGCTACGATCCGGCGTACGAAGCCGCGATGAAGAGAGTTGAGGCAGGCGAGATTGGCGAGCCGGTTATCTTCAAGTCGGTGGGCCGCGACAAGGATATGCCGCCGATGTCGGCGTACCAGTCGAACATCAACGGCATGCTGTTTTACAACAATACGATTCACGATTTCGACACTGCGCGATGGCTGATGCGCGACGAGGTGATTGAGACCCACGCCTATACGACCGTGGCGATCCGTCCGGAAGTTGCGCAGTATGGCGATGTGGTCGCCAGCGTTGTGAACCTGAAGTACGCGCACGGTGCGATTGGCAATGTTGAGTCGTATGTGCAGGCGCTCTACGGGTATGACGTTCGCACGGAAATTGTCGGATCGAAAGGCTCCGTATTTGTGGGGAGCCTGGAGAAGACCCCTGCGATGTTCTTGAGCGCGAACGGAGGAGCCACCATTCTTGCCGACCACTTCCTTTCGCGTTTTGCCGACGCCTATGTGGCGGAGATGCGCGATTTTGTCCATAACATGTTTCACGACCAGCCGCCACGAGTCACGGGTGACGATGGCTTAAAGGCCCTGGCGATCGCGGTGGCGGCCGAGAATTCCCATTTCGAGGGGAAGGCGTGCAAGGTGAGTAGCGACTAGTGGGGATGTGCGCCGCGACCCAGAAGGTCGAAAGTGAGGGAAGGGACAATGACTGTCTCGACTACTACCGCGTATAAGAGTCCGTTACACGAAATGACGCAGGCCACTCCGACGTGCCTGTGGAATGATTCCGCCTCCATACAGGAACTGACTTACTCGATCGAGCATGGCGCGGTGGGCGCGACGTGCAATCCGGTGATCGTGGTGGGCGTGCTGAAGAAGGAGATGAATCAGTGGAAGGATCGGCTTCAGAGTTTGGTCCAGGAGCGGCCGACCGCCACGGAGGATGAAATTGCGTGGCAGGTGGTGCGCGAGATGTCGATTAAAGGCGCGAGCCTGCTGAAGCCGATTTTCGATGCACAGCGCGGCCGGAATGGAAGGTTGTCGATCCAGACCGATCCACGCCTGTTTCGAGACGCGAAGGCGATGGTGGAGCAGGCGATTGAATTCAGCGCACTCGCAGCCAACATGATCGTCAAGATTCCGGCGACGAGCGCGGGGATTCCGGCCATCGAGGAAGCGACTTATCACGGAGTCAGTATCAACGCTACGGTCTGCTTTACATTGCCGCAGTGCATCGCAGTTGCCGAAGCCGTGGAGCGCGGGCTGAAACGGCGCGAGCGAGAGGGCAAGGAGATCGCGAGCATGGGTCCGGTGTGCACCATCATGGTCGGGCGGTTGGATGATTGGCTTAAGGTTGTCATGGAAAAAGAGAATATCGCGATCGATCCCGGATATCTGGAGTGGGCCGGGGTGGCGGTATTCAAAAAAACTTATATGCTGTTCCGCGAGCGAGGGTACCGCTTGCGCCTGCTCTCGGCGGCGTTTCGCAACCACATGCACTGGAGCGAATTCATCGGAGGCGACGTGGTGATCTCGCCACCGTATTCCTGGCAGGTCCGGTTCAACGCCAGCGAGATCGAGGTCCGTAAGCGTATCGACGATCCCGTGAATTCTAAGATTGTCGATCAACTTTCACGGAAGTTTGCGGATTTTCGGCGTGCGAACACGGAAGGCGGTATGACGGTCGCGGAATTTGATAGCTTCGGGCCGACGCGCCGGACGCTGCGGCAGTTTATCAGCGCTTGTCACGATCTGGACGGTTTAGTGAGGGATGTGCTGATTCCGAATCCGGATGCCGCGTGATGCGGTCCTTTGATGCAGGCAGAGGATGTAGCTTTGATCCTGAGTAGAGTTCGAGGAGGGTCATACCAGTGGGAAAGCTAGCGATTACCGGCGGTGAACCATTACGCAAGACTCCTTTTACGCAGTGGCCGTTGGCCACGCAGGAAGAGGCTCGCGCGCTCGATGACGTCCTGACGAGTTCGAAATGGGGTGGGCAGCCGTTTCCGGGGAAGCACGCGGAGGCGTTCGCCAAGAAGTTTGCTGAGGTGCACACAGCGAAGTATGGGCAATGTGTGAATACGGGTACGGTGGCGATTCAGGCGGCGTTGAAGGCGATTGGGATTAAGCCGGGCGACGAAGTGATTGCCCCGGCATACACGTGGGAAGGGACCGTGGGGCCGGTGCTGCTGCTGGGCGCGATTCCGGTGTTTGTGGATATCGATCCGGAGACGTACTGTCTGGACGCGAAGCTCATTGAGAAAGCGATTACGCCGAAAACGAAAGCGATTCTGCCCGTGCACCTGGGAATGCGCTTCGCCGACATGGATGAGATTCTGCGGATTGCGGCCAAGCACAATCTGAAGGTGATCGAGGATTGTGCCCACGCGCATGGCGGAATGTGGAAGGGCAAGGGCGCAGGATCGATGGGAGACCTGGGCGCTTTCAGTTTTCAGTCGAGCAAGCTGATTACCTCGGGTGAAGGTGGAGCGGTGATCACCAACAATCTCGAATACATGGAGCTGGTGCAAAGTTACATCAATGCCGGGCGGGCCAGCGTGACAGACAAGTTTCACCGGCGGATCATCGGCTTCAACTACCGGCTGGGCGAGTTTCAGGCGGCGGTTTTGGGGCCGCAGCTGGAGCGGCTGCCAGTGCAGGCAAAGCTGCGAGAGGCGAATATGATGCATCTCGAAGCGCGCTTGAAAAATACACCCGGAATAGGCCTGCTAAAACCGGACCCAAGAATCACGCGGCTCGCACCTTACGGGTACGTGCTGAAGTATTTTTCCGATGAGGTGAAAGAGATTCCGCGTGCAGCGTTTGTGGGGGCGCTGCAACTGGAGGGGATTCCGTGCGACGGCTTGTTCTACGAACCGGTGTATAAAAGTTCGCTGTTTCCGGTGGATTCTTTCGATTTCCCGGCACTGAGTTGGGGACGGGAGGAGCCGCTTGACCTGCGGAATATGTATTCCTGCCCAGAGTCGGAGCGGGCGGCGTATCACGAGGGGGTGTGGTTCATGCATCAGCTCTTTTTAGGTGGCGAGCGTGACGTGGATGCGATTGCGGATGCAATCCACAAGGTTCTTGAGAATATCGAAGAGTTGCGCTCGCTCGATCACAAGGCAATTCGAAACCAGCGGCTGAGCAGAGCGGATCGCGAGAGTTAGTCCGTCGCGGAGTGTCCGCAATATGGCTGCAGTCAAAAGAGTAGGATTCGCGGTCGTTGGTTTGGGCAGCATTGCTCAGAGTTCGGTGCTACCTGCGTTCTCCCGCAGCAAGAAAGCGAGGCTGATTGCGCTGGTTAGCCGGGATAAGAAGAAAGCGGTCCGCTTAGCGAAGATTTACAAAGCGCCATCGTTTTACGCTCAGGAAGAGTATGCTGCGTGCCTCGCGAACCCAGAGGTGGACGTTGTGTATATTGCAACTCCCCAGGGAGAACACGAGCAGCTCACGATCGAGGCGGCCCGGGCGGGAAAGCATGTGCTCTGTGAAAAACCACTCGCGGCGACGGTTGAGCAATCGACGCGGATGGTGCAGGCGTGCCAGAAACACAAAGTACTGTTGATGACAGCGTATCGAAAGTATTTTGAGCCGAGCACTTGCTTTTTGAAGGAATTGATTCGAAGTGGCGATCTCGGGCGTATCGATGTCATCCACACGGCATTCAGCGAACTGCACGTGGCGGGCAAGTCGGTGGCATGGTTGCTCGACGCGCAGCTCGCGGGTGGCGGCCCGCTTATGGATCTCGGAATCTACTGTGTGAACACGACCCGGTGGCTGGTGGACGAGGATCCGGCGGAGGTGAACGCGGAAGCGTGGAAGCACGATGCCGGTCGATTTCGAAAGGTAGAGGAAGGGATTTCTTTTCGACTGCGATTCCCGAGCGGACTTGTGGTCCAAGGAAGTTCGTCTTACGCGGCCGCAATGTCTTCGCTCCTCTACATTCAGGGGACAAAGGGGTGGGTATGCCTGACTCCCGCTTTCGACTTTAACGAAGAAAGACAAGTCACAGGGATAGCGAAAGGGCGCGCGATCGCGCGGCGATTTAAAGTTACGGACGAATTTGCTCCAGAACTCGATGCCATGGCGTCGGCGATTCAGACCAAGAGTGCGATTGTTCCGGATGGAGTGCAAGGTCACCGGGATATGATCATCCTGCGGTCGGTGTACGAGTCGGCAAGGCGCCGAGAGCCCGTGTTCATTCGATATGAATAAGGTTTATATCAACCAATGCAATCTCAGCTATTGGGTTATCGATGTCCGAGTCGTTCGTTGCAAACGACGGTAAACTAAATCATGCCTGCCCCGAAAAAAAGTAGCCGGCAAAAGCCTCGCAAAGCAGCGAGCATCTATGACGTTGCCCGGGAATCGGGCGTGTCCGTATTTACCGTCTCCGCAGTGGTGAACAACAAGAGCCATGTGGGCAAAAAGCTGCGCGAGCGGGTCGAGGCTGCGATCCACAAACTGAGTTATCGTCCAAATCTGGTTGCGCGAAGTTTGGCGAAGCAGCGGACCCATACGATTGGCATGATTGTTCCAGATATTGCCAATCCATTCTTTCCGATGGTGGTTCGCGGGGCGGAAGACGCCGCGCAAAAGCACGGCTACAATCTGCTGCTCTGCAACAGCGACGACAGCCTGGGGAAAGAAGCGACAGCAATCGAACTTTTGCTTTCGAAACGGGTAGACGGAATTCTTCTCACCAAGGCGGCTGGCGATTTACAACCGCCGCTACGCCAAATGATCAAGGAAATGAAAATTCCGATTGTCCTGGTGATGCGCACTTGCCCCAAGTTGACGCAGGATGCGGTGATCACCGACGACTACCAGGGCGCCTATGATGCGGTGTGTCATCTTGCGCGGGCTGGCAGGCAACGAATTGGCCTTATCAGCGGCCCATTGAAAGTGAGCAACGCCCTCGCCCGGCGAGAGGGATTCTACGATGCGCTGAAGGCACAGGGATTGCCATTCGTGCCGGAGTTGGTGGCCGAAGGAGACTACCGAATCGATTCGGGCTTTCGAGCGGGGCACGCTTTACTTTCGCACCATCCTGACGGAGTCTATGTCGCGAACCATCTCATGACGATTGGCTTGTTGAAGGCCGCGGAGGAGATGGGCTTATCGTGTCCGGAGGATTTCGGGCTGGTAAGCTTCGACGATTATCCGTGGCTGGGGGTTTTCCGGCCTCGGCTCACGACGGTCGAACTGCCGAAACATCAACTGGGGAGCGAGGCATCGGAGCTGTTGATCGAGCGAATTGAAGGCAGCCGAAAGAAAGCCGTTGTCAGAAAGCTACAGCCGGAGTTGCGCATTCGCGAATCCTGCGGATTTGGGATTCATATCTCTCGGGGACAGGCGATCGAGATGTCAAAACGTATTGTGGGCGGGGGATAAAACTTCGGTGGCCTGGGGTTCAAAAATTCCACGAATTTCTTCCGTACGTTACGATTCGCTGAAGTCGATTTCGACCGGGCGCGCGTTGAATCCTTTCGTCTTCAAAACAGCGTAAAGGCCGCCAATGGCCAGCCAGACGGCTCCCACGACGATTGTCGATTCCTGCAAACCAAAAAAGATAACGAGGCAGAAAAGAAAGCCGAGAGCCGGCGCAATGATGTCGAGAAACACATTGCGATGGCCGGATTCTTGTCGTCCCAAGCCGAAGTGACGAAGGGCTGCAAGATTGACGGCCATGAATGCGAGCAAGGCTCCGAAGTTGAGGATCTCGACAGCACGCTCCCATCCGAGCGTCATGGTTCCGACATAAGCGAGGATGCCTACGATGGCCACGTTGTACGTGGGGCTGCCGCTTTTCGGATTCAAGTGTCCGAAGATGGCGCGCGGCAGAAAATTATCGCGACCCATGCCGTAAAGGAGCCGGACCGCACCCAGGTGTCCGGCGAGTCCACAAGCGAGGCTCGACACCAGCAGGACGACGCCAAATCCAGCGAACAGGTGATAGCCGCCGACGACTTGAGCGACATCCATGAATGCGGTCTCGGGATTGGAGAGGGTGCGATAATCGGGCCAGACGCGCTGCGCCAGATAGACTTGAAGACCGGCAAAGAGTCCAGTAAAAACGCAGACGAGCACGCTAGCTAAGAGAACATTCCGCCGCGGGTTGTGAACCTCTTCCGCCAAAATACTCACGCCGTCAAAACCGATGTAGGTTGTTGCAGCAAGAGCCGTGCCAGCAGCAATGGCGCGAACGCTGAAGGTTCGCGAGTCATAGACCGGCTGCAAAGACAGGAGTCCCTGCCAATGCTGATGGGCAAAGATGTACCAGACGGACTCGAACAGGAACGCCGCCATCACGATCGACATGAAGGCGAGCAGGATCTGATTGGTGCGGGCGGTGGTGCGAATTCCCATCCAGCACAACAGGGTCATGAAACCGACGGCAACTGCCGACAGCACAGCAAGGGGGACATGAGGAAGCAGCCGTTGAACGGTGAGAGCAGCGTAAAGGCTGTTTTGCATGGGCTGGAACAGATATTCGAGGAACATCGCCCAGCCGACGACGAAGCCGATGTGAGGATTGAACCCGCGGCTGACATAGGTGTAGACCGATCCGGCGGAGGGATACACGGTGGCCATGCGGCCGAAGCTCACCGCCGTGGCTGTCATTGCGACCATGGAAGCAAGAAGAGTCGTCACGGCATGGCCCTTGGAAAGGACTTGGGCTTCTCCGAACATGGGCACGGCGGCGATGGGAGAAATGAGGATGATGCCGTAGTAAACCAGGTCCCAAAGGCTCAGGACTCGCTTTAGTCGTGGCGCTGCCACGGAAGTTGTCTGATGGCCGCTGGTCGTTGGCTGCATCCCTTTGGTCCCTTTTCTTGGTTTGCCCACCCATGTTCGGGATCTGGATGGGATGCTACGGGCGAAGGCTTTCGTGCCAACTAGAAAAGCCGCTCCTTTTTCTGAGCGGAGATGTACTTCGCGCGAGCAGCCTGAACCGACGGAGTCTCGGAGACTTCGGCGATGGGCACATCCCACCAGGACTCATAACCTGGGACTCGTTGCGCATAGTCTGTTTCGATGACAATGACAGTGGTCTTCGAATTGTTTCTGGTGTCGAGCAACGCCTGGCGCAGATCGTTGCGGGTGTGAACACGGAGGGCATCGGCTCCCAGACTTCTAGCATTAGCAACAAAGTCAACAGGGATGGCGTCGCCTTCCAGTTTCCCATCTTTGCGGTAGCGATATTCGGTGCCCATGCCGCGATTGCCGCAGGCTCGGGTTAGGCCGCCAATACTGGAAAACCCGTGGTTATCGAGGACGACAATATTGATCTTATAACCCTCCTGCAGGGCGGTGACGATTTCCTGCGCCATCATCAAATAGGAGCCATCGCCGACCATTACGTATACTTCACGATCCGGCGCCGCCATTTTTACTCCCAGGCCTCCGGCGATTTCATATCCCATGCAGGAGTAGCCGTATTCCACGTGATAGCCCTTGGCATCCCGGGTGCGCCAGAGTTTGTGCAGATCGCCGGGCAGGCTGCCGGCGGCGCACACGACCACATCGCGCGCTTTGGAAACTTCGTTGACGACCCCAATCACCTCGCCCTGACTGACGGGAGGGCCCCAGTTGAGATTGTGGATGCGGTCGACTTCTTTCTCCCAAGCTTCGCGGAACGTGAGGATTTGAGCCGAATACGCCGCGGGCACATGGAAATCTGTGAGTGTGCTGGTCAGTTCCTGCAGAGTCACTTGCGCGTCGCCAACGAGGGAGAGAGCGCCTTGTTTGGCGGCATCGAACTCGGAGACATTGATATTGATGAAGCGCACGGCAGGATTCTGAAATGCCGTTTGCGAAGCGGTCGTAAAGTCCGAGTAGCGGGTTCCGATTCCGATGACGAGATCGGATTCGCGGGCCAGAATGTTGGCCCCGGGAGTTCCAGTCACGCCCATGGCGCCCAGCGCTTGCGGGTGATCGTAGTGCAGGGAACCCTTGCCCGCCTGCGTTTCGACAACAGGCATACCCGTTTGCGCGGCAAACTCAGCGAGCGCCAGGCTGGCTTCGGAATAAAGTACTCCGCCTCCGGCAATGATCAGGGGTTGACGGGCGGATCGAATCCATTGGGCAGCTTGTGTCAAGAGATGACGGTCACAGCGCGACCGTGGAATAGTCCAGATTCGCTTGTCAAAAAATTGGGTGGGATAGTCAAAAGCCTCGGCTTGCACATCCTGAGGGAGGGAAAGAACAACAGCGCCGGTTTCCGCGGGCGAGGTCAAAACGCGCAGAGCGGCTGGAAGGGAGGTCAGAATCTGGTCGGGACGTTCGATTCGATCCCAATAACGCGATACCGGCTTGAAACAGTCGTTCACGGAGATGTCCTGGGTCGCGGAAGATTCCAGTTGTTGCAAGACCGGGGCGACATTGCGCCGCGCAAATATATCGCCAGGGAGGAGAAGGACGGGGAGCCGGTTGATGGTTGCTAGAGCCGCTCCGGTGACCATGTTGGTGGCACCGGGGCCGATCGATGTTGTACAGGCCAAAGTGCGAAGACGATTGCTGGTTTTCGCAAACGCCACCGCCGCGTGGACCGCTGCCTGCTCGTTGCGAAAAAGGTAGTAGGGAAACTCGGGATCCTGTTCCAGCGCCTGCCCGAGGCCTGCGACATTGCCGTGTCCAAAAATCCCCAGACAGCCTTCAAACAGTCGATGTTGTTGACCATCGCGTTCGGTGAACTGATTCTTGAGGAAGCGAAGGATGGCTTGTGCGACGGTAAGCCGAGTTGCCATGAAATCAAACTCCTTGTGGAAGCGCGGCAGCAAGACATCAACGTGTTCCGCGTTCGTTTGAGAATACCGCCTCCGCCGGGAAATTCCAGCTAACCGATTAGCGGCAGTGTCGGCCCCGGAAGCAGAGGCTTGGTCCTCATCCCTTCACCAGCGGTAGCCGGGGATCGGTTTGATTCCAAGTGGAACGAATCCAGACGTGCTGGGAATCTTCCGTCACGGCCAGAGCGCGCGACGACCCAGCCAGAAAGTTGAGGTAATAGACGTCGTACCCAGGACCGGCGACAACGGGGTGGAAGCCGCTTCGCACCAGAACGGCGTCGCCATCGCGAGCTTTAAGTGTGCGCTCGTTGCCGTTCTCGCGAGAGTACAAATGTTGGAACGCAAATCCTTCCGATTGGCGAATCCGATAGTAATAGATCTCGTCTAAGTCGACCTCGGCCGGTGGATTGTGGACATCATGTTTGTGAGGCGGATAACTCGACCAGTTTCCGCCAGGGGTGTAGACCTCGACTACCATAAGTTTGTCCGCAGGAAACGCGGGCATCATCACATCGACGATCTGTCGAGAGGCATTGCCGCCGCCGCGCAGGCTGCTCACGACGTCACTGGGCGTAATGAGCCGGGGCTCCAATTGCGCGGTCGATGGGACACGGCATTCGGCGATTTCGCAGCAGGTTTCAGCCTTGAAGGTGACCTGGTGCCCGGCGGGCAGATACAGCGTGTAGGGAAAGCCGTCAAAAACATCCTTGCGCTTACCAACCAAGCGCGGGCCTTGTCCCCAGTCGGCAACGCAAATGCCGCCGAGAATCACAAAGGCGGCCTCCTCGTGCTCGGTCCGCGCGGCATACTTAACCCCAGGTTGCAGACGCCGTACAAAAAAGCTCATCCACTCCCACTGCGCCTGTTGTCGGGGCAGGAGAAGAAGTTCTCCTCCCTGATCAGGAGCCATCTCACGGGAATGAACCAGAGAGTCAATTTCGCTCATGTTGCCTCCTGCGTCGACCGACAGTATGCGCCGGATTTGAAGCACTTGGAAGTCATCGTCTAACCGCTTTGACACTATTGCAAATGCATGTTTCCTTGTCAATTGTGTTCTATTGTTTTGGGTCGTTTGCATGGAGATGCTGGCGGTTGAGATTCCTATTCTGTCGACTTGAATACAGCGGAAAATCGAGCTACTGCACTCACTGGGGCTGTTAATGGTCAGCACCCGGGTTGGAGTCAGATCAGTTGCTTTCGTCGTCGATGACGGCGCGTCGGTTCGAAAAATGTTGAAGTCGTCGATTCAACTGAAGGCTGGCAGCAATAGACGTTTGCCCCGCGCAGGAATTGCTTAACCACCCGAGAGCTGTTGTTCCATCCCGGCCTCAACGGAATCCAGCTCGCTCCATTCCACGCTGCGCTTCCGCGCTCCTCATAAACGTATTCCACACAAATCCAGTTCGCAGATTCTCCGCCATCAACAAAATGATCCCAGTGTCGATTCCAATCACGTCGGTGTCGTACCAGTTCTTGAGAGGATTGAATGCGTTCACGAACCCGTACTTGGTCCATGCGGATGGGTAGTGGTTTTTGATCGCCTTCAGAACGCGGAGGGTGGCTGCCGACAGAAAGGGCAAGGACCCACCAGCCGCACTTGGAACAACCGTGCCATCGATTGGTCCAGTGGCCGGGGGACCACCCCAAGCCACGTAACCGTATTGGGAATCCGAGGCCGTGATGCCCCACAGGTCGTCGGTGTAGTCAGGGAACTGTTTGCCGAGCTCCAGGCAGAAACGCCGGTGAACCTCAGTAGCAATCACAGAATTTTGGAAATAGTCTGCGTACTTGTCGCGCTTGCCGCGAAAATCAAACCACGCTTGTGAGTACTGGTGCACAAAGAGCGGCGCAAACGACCCGATATACCGCATGCCATCATATTCAAACGTCAAGCGCTTCCAGGCGTTCCAAGTCTCCGGTTTCAGCGGATGCGCCGATGACCCCATGCCGAGCAGATACATCATCATGAGTTCGCTGTAGTAATCCCAACGGGAGGGAAGGAATCCGACCTCCGGAGTCCATCCGTGAGTCAGAAGAGATGTGTCCTCCGAAAGCCAAGTCCAATCCACACGGTTAAAGATCAGGTTCGCCAGCTCTGCGACCCCGGGGTGACGGAAGTGTTCGCGACAAGTAAGAATCCCGCAGAGGAGAATAGCCGTATCCACGGAAGAGACTTCGGAGTCGAACATGCGCTCCCCAGTTTCGGGATTGGCGAAGTGGTAGAAAAAACCGCGGTGGTTGGGAAGCTTTCGCCATAGAAAGCGCAATGTGGCATAGACGCGTTCCAAAGCCGCGCTGGTTGAGATGAAGCCGCGCTGGTCCCCGATGCAGAGAGCGGTGAGGCCGAAGCCAGTCGCGGCGATGCTCGACGCAATGTTGGGATTGTTCTGATTAACGTTGCAGCGGTCCTTGACCATCCCCGTTTTGGAATTGCCCTGCTCCCAGAAAAAAAGAAAACTTGCACGCTCCAAGTCGTTTAAAAACTGATCATCTTCTGCTGCGAGAACTGGTGACTTAAGGCGACTGCCTACAGGGGCAGAGGGTAATTCCAACGCGCTTAGAGCAGCTATCGGCCCGGGCATGCGAAGGCAAAAACCGGTTCCCAAAATCTGGCGTAGGATCTGCCGGCGCGATTGCAAATGGAGCTCGGAGTCAGTCATGCAGTAGGTTGGTCATACGTGGAAATATGAAAAAACACAACGCGAAGCCCATCTCGACAGAGCCGCCAATAACTATAATCTTCTCCATGACATCACCGAAGGACTTAAATAGCAAAGGGTCAAAGAAATCCCCAAATAATTGTGGGAGATGCAAATGAAGACTGTGCAGTTGCCGAAATTCGGCCAAACCTTCGATGCAGGCCCGGCCTCGGACGGAAGGTATTGAAGTTGCTTTCATGACTCGTGCCCACAAAATCGAGACATGGATCGCGTTGGTGGTCGCGATTTCCCTCATCTCCGGCATCCTGGCGGTGATCCGGTGGCAAAGACAAAAGCCAATCTCTCTTAGTGGAGCGGTGTTGGTGCAGGATTCGGATCCTCGGAAACAGCAGCCGCTTGCCGGAGTGGTAATTTCCGCTCCCGATCTTGCGATCGCCGACACCAAATCGGATTCCTCAGGTTTTTTTTCCCTGAAGCTCCGTAAGCCTATTCGTAAGGGTCAAGCCATTCTCCTCTCTTTCCGAGACCCACAGTATTGGCCCCTCGACCTGAAAGAGATTGTCAGCAACAAGCTTTATGTCGTTCATCTCGTTCCGTTGTCGAGTCACTCCGCGGCGAATCAACAGGAAGTTGAAGTAGCCAGCGTACGAGTCAGATATACCGTGAAGGCCTCGACTGAGATCAACGTGGGGAGCGCCGTCAAGACGTTCGAGATCGAGAACAAAGGGAATACGCCCTGCAACGGGCGACGTCCCTGCTCACCTGACGGTAAATGGAAGGCAGCTTTCGGATCGGCTACGCTGGATGCCGGCATGGGCAATGAGTTTCGAAATGCCCGCGCCTCTTGCATCGCGGGTCCCTGCCCCTTCACAAAGATCGAAGTCAATCACTTGTCCGAGGGGAGCCGCACCATCTCGGTGTCCGCCCGTAATTGGTCCGACACAGCCACGTTTCTACTGGAAGCCGAGGTCTTTCGTCCCATGGTGACTCAAATGGAGCGCTCCTCATATCCTGTAATCTTCGGGGAGGGGCTCTCCTTCACTCTACCTTCCGCCGCCGAGAGTGTAAGCATTGAGGCGGACCTGGATGGGCAGACGATTATTTTCCCGCTGGGACCGTCGCTGATTTTGAGTTGGGCCAGCTGTGATTCCGGCGTCAACCCAGACAAAGGACGAGTGTACCGGTGCACAGCTAAACCGGGATATCGTTTTCAGTCGTCTCGATAAAGACTGCTTGTTCCGCGACACTCTCTTTTGGCACGCGTCTATTGGTGGCAGGCTTAGTCGTCCTGAAAAGCGTCGAAGTGGCGGTCATCAGCCTTGTCGGCATCGATGTTGCTCGTGTTGACGCATCAGGCCAGAGAAGAGCTCAAGTCGATTCTCCGTGGAGGCGGCTCCGCGATATAATTCTGAAAGCTTCGTGGTCCAAGCAGATTCGGGGACGCTATGAACAATCCAACGAATGATAAGAACGCTGACACCGAAAAACCCGCTATCACATTACCAGCAGTTGTCGAGAAAATCGTCAAGCCGGTCGACCCGCGCGAGCCTGAAAAAGCTCAGATTGCGATACATGGGGCCGAAGAGTTGTACAGGGAGATTCGGATCGAAAACACGCTCGAAAATACGGATGGTGAGAAGGTAAGACTCAAGCCTGGGGCGGAAGTGGATGTCACGATCCAAGCGCCGGTTGATGCCGTCGAAAAGAAGACCGCTTAGCCGATCGCAAGCATTGCATTTTGCTCAGGACCGGTTGCGAGAATAGTCATTTGGACCGACAAGACTCGCGGTCGCGATACCCCTCGAAAGCCTCGGTCGCCAGTCAGAACGCCTGCAACTCTCTCTAGCGTTCAGCACAACAACTCACTCAAATCGATGTCATCCCGGGCTTGAATTCAGTCCCGTCGTTTCTCTACAGACATTCCTCCGCTGAACTACGGCGCCGACTCGATGTCATGGAAACTGCTGAGCAGCTATTGTCTAGGTTGGATAGGCTATTCGTCTTTGGGCGGGATCGAGTCTGCACTGGTGACAAGAATCGATCCAATCCAAAACATTTAAGGAGTCCTACTGTGCACCTAAAACAACTTTGCCGACTATCGCTACTGATTGCAGCTTCATTGAGCGCTGGCACACTTTTAAACGCCCAGCAGTCAATGGGGGGTAATGCTTCTGCCGATAACACGACCGTTAACCAGCGAGATCGGGGAGAACCCACTGCGGATCAACAAAAAAACACGCGTTCGGACCGCGATCTTACCCAGCAAATCCGCCGGGCCATCGTGAATGACAAATCCCTGTCCGTTTACGCACACAACGTAAAAATCATCACGCAAAACGGCCAGGTCACGTTAAGAGGGCCAGTGCGGTCGGCCGAGGAGAAGCGCGCCATCGAGGCGAGAGCCTCTGAAATCGCAGGCGCCGACAGAGTGACGAGTGAAATTCACATCAAACCGAAAAGCTAACTCCACGATCGATTTTTGAGGTCGTCTTAAGGAAAGGTTGCCTATGTCTGAGAAAAACACAGCAGTTTTCGCTATCTATCCCAGCTACGCAAGTCTGGAAAGCGGGGTCGACGCCCTCAAGGCGGCCGGCTTCAGTAATCGAGAGATCTCCGTGCTCTTCCCGGAAAGTGCCGGGACAAGAGACTTTGCTCACGAGAAAGGCACGAAGGCGCCCGAAGGCGCGGCCACTGGGGCGGGAACAGGAATTGTCTTGGGCGGAGCCTTGGGATGGTTGCTTGGCGTCGGCGCTCTCGCGATCCCAGGGCTAGGCCCTTTCATTGCTGCGGGACCCATCATGGCGGCGTTGGCAGGGGCTGGAGTGGGAGGTACCCTGGGCGGTATTGCTGGCGCCTTGGCGGGAATGGGAATTCCTGAATATGAGGCGAAGCGCTACGAGGGGCGGGTTAAAGATGGTGGCATTTTGCTTTCAGTGCATTCCGATAGCTCCGATTCGACGAAACGGGCCCGGTTGATTTTGGAAGCGACTGGCGCGCAGGACGTTTCGTCGACTTCTGAGGCGCACTCTCAGCATGCCGATGTCAATAGCGGGCTGCGGCGCGCTGGTTAACGAGAACGAAAAAGAACGACAGGCTAGCATTCGTTTAAGGCCGAGGGGTGCGATCACTTAAAAAAATTTGCTTCATAAGTGTTCGCACCCTCGGCGAAAGTTGCAACAACTTCTTGAATTGTGAGCGGAACAAACACGTCAGACGCGTCCCATTAAAACCAATACAAGCACGATAACGAGGATCAAGCCAAGGCCGCCGCTCGGGTAATATCCCCATCCCGTGCTATAGGGCCAGTTGGGCAGGGCTCCAATGAGAAGAAGAACCAGGATGACCAGCAAAATTGTATACATTGTTTCGCTCGCTCCATTTCAAAGTGTTATCACTGAATGGCCAATCATGCCGATCTCGGCTACGTTAGAAAATTAGATCAACTCGCGGGCTTCTTACATCCGTTGAAGTCTGTAGAACCCGGCAATTCGTACAGGATTCCAGTCTGAATATTCACAAGCGAGACGAGGCACGATGCTTGATGCCCGTCGATAGTTCCAGTCCCATGAATACGTGCCCACTAGCACGCACCTTCGACCCATAATTACTGGTGTTTACTCCACTTGCAAGGGGCAGCGGGCCTTGTCTGGCGTGCACCATCCACTTCCGACCTTACGACGCACTCACGAATGGCAAAACGTTGCAAGCCCATCCAGATGCGAATGCGGGGTGGGGTAACTAATAAGTAATACGGGGGAAACTGTAGAGGCTCCATCGGGAGTTCGGTAGATAATAATTTGATTTATTCTGTGCCGCTTGCAACACCCTCAGCCGCGAGGAGGTTTCGAAGATGGGTGCCGTCGAAATCCTGATTGCCGACGACCATGAATTGTTTCGGCGAACGGTGCGATCGTTTATTGAGTCCCAGCCCAATTGGCACGTCTGCGGCGAAGCGGGAGACGGGGTAGAGGCCATTGAAAAGACGAAACAACTGCGGCCTCAAATCATATTGATGGACATCAACATGCCTCGCATGGATGGGTTAGAGGCCACGCGAATCATCCGGCGAGAGCATCCCGAATGCGGCGTAATTATTGTCACCCAGAATGATGCGACCATTGCTCGGCAGCAAGCTGCTACGGTAGACGCCCACGGGGCCGTGACAAAATCCGAGTTGACGGGAGAGTTGCGGACAACAATCGAGAAGTTGCTGGACAATGGCAGCTCCGAGGCGATCGGCGGACAAGGCAAAGAAGTTTCAATCAAGGACGGATGGATGCTCGGCGGCGGAGCCCTGGGCCAGTTGGTACACGAATTTGATTGGACGAAGACTCCGCTTGGCGCGATGGAGCAGTGGCCGCAAAGCCTGAAGACCGTGGTTCGCGTACTGCTCACGTCACGCTTTGCCATGTGGATGAGCTGGGGACCAGAACTCACCTGTCTTTACAACGATGACTACGCCCGGATGACCTTAGGAAAGAAACACCCGTGGGCACTGGGAAGGCCGTCGCGCGAGGTTTGGAACGAAATCTGGGACGAAATTGGTCCACGGATTCAGAACGTCCTGCAAACCGGGAAAGCAACGTGGGATGAAGCTTTGCTTTTGTTCCTGGAACGGAGCGGGTACCGCGAGGAAACCTATCACACTTTTTCTTACAGCCCCTTGTGCGGAGACGACGGTAAAATCGCGGGCCATCTCTGCGTAGTCACCGAAGAAACCGACCGTGTCATTGGCGAACGTCGTCTCAAGACATTGCGTTCTCTGGCGGGAGAGTTGAGCAAGACGATTACGGAAGCGGATGTGATCGACTGTGTCGCTCGCTGTCTTGGAGAAAATCAGAAAGATTTACCCTTTACCCTCTTATATTTGCTGACTGAAGACGGGAAGGAAGCCCGTCTGGCCTGTCAGACCGGTGTCGGTCCGGGTCACCCAGCAGCGCCCGATTCCGTTCGATTCTCCGAAGACAATCCGGATTGGCCGATCCGCGATCTTCTCAGCGGAAGGGATTCGATGCTCGTGGAGAATATCGCGGAGAGGTTCGGATCGCTTCCCTCGGGATTCTGGGACAAATCACCCTGGCGCGCCCTCCTGCTTCCAATCACGGGTCAAGGGCAGGATGCGCCGGTGGGTGTGATCGTAGCGGGGCTCAATCCATTTCGCCCTCTGGATGTCAGCTACGCAGGATTTATCAAGTTGATCGGCGGCCAAATCGCCGCGAGTATCGCTAATGCGCGAGCTTACGAAGCGGAGAGAAAACGCGCGGAGGCTCTGGCTGAAATTGACCGTGCTAAAACGGCATTCTTCAGCAACGTCAGCCACGAGTTTCGCACCCCGCTCACTTTGATGCTCGGTCCGCTCCAGGACTTGTTGGCTAGAAGCCAGACTCACCTCTCTCCAACCGCCAAAGAACAACTCGAGTTGGTGAGTCGCAACGGTTCAAGGCTGTTGCGGCTGGTCAATACGCTGCTCGATTTCTCACGCATCGAAGCCGGGCGGGTCCAGGGAGTCTATCAAGCCACAGACTTGGCAGCCTTCACTTCCGACTTGGCCAGCGTATTCCGCTCCGCGACCGACAAGGCGGGATTGCGGCTGGTTGTGGACTGCCGCGATCTTGGCGAGCCGGTCTATGTGGATCGCGATATGTGGGAGAAGATTGTCCTGAATCTGATCTCCAACGCTTTCAAGTTCACCTTTGACGGAGAAATTTCTGTCAGCGTACATCGCGTGGGGAACATGGCCGAACTCCGCGTTCGCGACACGGGAGTGGGAATCCCCTCTGAAGCCATACCAGCATTGTTCGAGCGTTTCCATCGTGTTCCGAATACGCGTAGCCGTACGCACGAGGGGAGCGGGATTGGTTTGGCTTTAGTCCATGAGCTGGTGAAGCTGCACGGCGGCTCGATTAAGACCGAAAGCACGGTGGGACAAGGCTCCTTGTTTGTCGTGAGCATTCCCTTTGGGCAAGAGCATCTTACGTCCGGACAAATGGCTGGATCTCGTAGCTTGTCTTCAACGGCTGTGGGTGCGAAGCCGTTTGTGGAGGAAGCCCTCAGGTGGCTTCCCGACCCAGTCGGTGGAAACAATGAAGGGTTTGCTGTGCACGACGAGTTACTACCGGTCCCGTGCCCGCCGGTCTCCGAGGCCGTTGCCCGTCCTAGGATCCTGATCGCCGACGACAATTCCGACATGCGGCTATACCTGGCCCGTCTTTTGTCAGAACAATACCAGGTGGAGACTGTTGCTGATGGTCAACAGGCCATTCAGGCTGCGCAAAGAAGCTCCCCGGACCTCATCGTTAGCGATGTGATGATGCCGATACTTGGTGGCTTTGAGCTTTTGAAGACTCTACGGGCAGATGAGCGGACCCGTAGCATTCCCGTGATCCTTCTATCGGCCCGCGCCGGGGAGGAATCGCGGGTGGAAGGCATCCAGGCGGGCGCGGATGATTATTTGATCAAGCCTTTCTCCGCGCGGGAACTTTTGGCTCGCGTGAGCGGCAGAATCGAAATCGCGCGGCTGCAGCGAGATCGAGAGTCGCAACTCCGGGTAAACCAGGCAGAACTGGAGCAGAAAGTTCAGGAGCGCACGCGAGAGCTCCTGAGTGCGAGTCATGAGCTTCGGGAATTGTCGGCACGAATTTTGCGAGCTCAAGATCAGGAGAGACGAAGAATCGCGAGAGAGCTTCACGACGGCGCCGGACAACTTCTCGCCGCGCTTGGCATGGAGGCCTCGACGCTGGCCAGAGAGTGCGACCGTTTGAGTTCTCGTGGCGCCTCGTCGCTGCGCAACATTGAGTCGCTGATCTCGCAAATGACCAAAGACATTCGTACGATGTCTCACCTCCTGTATCCCCCCCTGCTGGACGAAGTTGGGCTGCAATCCGCACTGACTGAGTATGCCAACGGATTCGCCGAACGGAGCGGGATCCAGGTGTCGCTCGACCTCTCCTCGGAGATCGAGCGTCTGGACCGCGACTACGAGCTGTCATTATTCCGTATTATTCAGGAATGCCTCACGAATGTTCATCGCCATTCGGGAAGTAAAACTGCCAGCATCCGCGTCGTCCGCAATGAAGGAGCAGTTGTGCTGGATGTTCGCGATGAAGGTAGGGGCATGCCCGCTGAACGCCTGTCGGAGATTCAGTCCCGCGGTTCGGGTGTGGGAATCCGGGGAATGCGAGAAAGAGTTCGCCAATTTTCCGGGGAGATGAGTATCGAGTCCGGCGGTTCGGGAACCCGGGTACACATCACGATTCCGATTCCCAAAAAAGAGTCGCTGGAAAAAGCGGACAGTGGGGCGTCGCTGCAAGAAGCAGTGTGACCGCTGTCTGCGAATCACCTTACTCGTGAACTATCCTTCCTGTCCTCCGACCACCTGGGCATGATTGAGTGCCGCCACCAGAGCGAGGCCGCCGATGACATTGCCAAATAAAGTAGGAAAGAAAAATTGCGTGACATACGCTTTCCAGGAGATGAATCCAGTCACGACCAGAAAAAACACGGTGGTGGATCCCGCGACAATGTGGTTGAATCCGCTGATCCCCACCAGATAGGTCAATATTATAATGATGCTGACCCTGGCGGAGTCGGCGCTTGGGAGCAGCCACACCATCAACGCGATCAGCCATCCTGCGAAGATTGCGCGGAGCAGCACCGTTCCGAAACCGGCCCCCATGTGACTAGCACCCATTTCCGTGAAGCTCTGTTGCGTGTGCGCGTCGAATAGCGCGAATTTTCCAAGGCAGAGCGCGAACAAAAACGTCCCTACCAGGTTTCCCGTTAGAACAATGCCCCATAGCCGAAGCATCCGCAGGAGTGTGGGGAGATCCTTTCGCAACAAGACTGGTAAGACAACTTTCAGCGTGTTCTCGGTAAAGAGTTGCTGTCGTCCCAGGATGACGATGAGAAACCCGATGCAGTATCCAGCCGAAGAGACCAAGGGTCGCCATCGCTGGTCGGGCAAGTGAGCCATCAGAATACCGCTGGCCACGAATGAGAACCCCATCGACAAGCCGGCTGCGAACGCCGACCATGCTAGTGCGGCGGCGGGCCGGTGCAACTGCTCCTCGCCTTCCCGTCGTATCGTTTCATATACCACGTGTGCGCCAATTGCCAGGCGTTCTTCGACTTGCTTTTTCTCAGCACGTGTCGAGACGGTACCTTCTTCCAAACTGACGTCCGCGTGTTTTTTATTCATCTTGAAGTAACCGGATTTCTGGCGTTAATTTCCGCAACGTGGCGGGCGCAGCAATCGAGAGGGACAAATCTGATACGGACCGTCGATTTCGAGTCATTGCCGGGGACGGCAGGATTCATTCCGCGGTCGCCATCTGCCCTCTCTCAAGCGCCGGATGTCGAACCCGGATTGGGATTTTGGCGCGGTTCGGCGCAAGCAGAAATCAGTCGAGGCAGTGAGTAAAGGCGCAAATGCCTCTCGCTCCATGAAGCGTCCCTGTAATTCCTTACAACCCTACGTCGACTGAACGGCCGTTGGAATCGATTGAAAACTGTAGTCTGCTGCATCAACTCCCGTAGGCCTTCAGCGGTTCATTCTTTTCGCTTTCGAGTGGCGTTGCAGAACGTGTGTAGGAAGGAAGTTTATCGCGGTCTGCTGGTGGAGGAGCCCGCAGTGGCAGTTCGTGGATAGCCGCAGTGCGAGGTTGCAAGGAAAGCTGATACAAACAGTGAGCTTCGTGGGGATCCGCGCAGCAAACTGCCCCGGTTCCTTGTCCACTTGAAGCCAATTAATCGAGAACTCAAAGTAAGGCTGGCGCTGCAATGGAGTAGTTCCGCCCAGCGAGTTATGAATCGAGAAAAAAGAGAGCGCCCCGGAGCCGGTGCAGAGTCACAGAGCGCTCAATTTGAAGACCTTTCCATGGATCGGCTCTCGTGTCCGCGCAGTTGTGTTCTATTCAATTCTGCTACCAACTGTGCTCAGTTTCCCAGCGATGTTCTCTCCCGTTCCACCACTGATGATATCGATTCCAACAATGTTCCCGCTCGGCATTCAAATCCCGCCGACGTGCCTCGGCTTCACGACTGTGATCACCCTTGTCTCGGATCGCTTTCTCTAGTCGTGACTCGGCTTTTTCGATGGCATGCCGGCACTTCGATCGGTCATCGGCATGCGCCAACGGTGCGGCTACAAACAGCAAGAGCGCGAACGTCATTATGGTGGCGACTATAGATTTTCCAAATCGTTGGTTCACTGTTCTGCCTCCTATTCGTGTTCAGGGTGCCCGAAAGAGCCTGAATGCTGAATTCTACAATGAATCGAGGCTGCGTGAACCGCTTGTGTTTCGCCTGTTTGCGGGGATTGCCGTTGCGAGCGAGCTAGACTCTCAGGGCCCATGCCGTGGACACCCAGGTTGAAGATCGGAATGCTTGAGCCATCCGCGATCGAACCAAGGGGCAAAAGAATTCGCGCTACAGTGAGGCGATTTTCTCCGAAACATCGCTCTTAGTAGTGAGCCGCTACCACCCACACCCAGTTGCTCACAGATCGCACCTTAAGGAGAATCGTCATGAAATCCACTCGCTTCATCGGCCGTATCGTTTCCACTCTGCTGATCGTTGCCGCTTTCGCATCGGCCAGTTTCGCCGTCAGCAATCCTCTGAATACCCCTCGTGGTATGGCGGTTGATGCCAAGGGCAACCTCTGGGTCGCTAACTCGGGCGCTAACAACGTCGTGGCCTTCGGTTCCAATTACAAGCAGTTGACGGCCGACACCGTCACCTACGGAATCAGCGAACCTACCGATGTCGCCTTTGATACTCTGGGCAACCTCTGGGTCACCAACTATGCCGCCAATACCGTTACCGAATACTCCCAAGGCGTACCGCAACCGGCCAATACGATCACACAGGATATTTCCTCTCCCTTCACCATCGCGATAGACGGGCTTAACAACATCTGGGTCGCGAATTATTTCTACGGCGGCGCCCCGCCACTGCTCGTGTTCGAGCCGACTCGAGACTATGGTCCGGCGAACCAATTGCACATGACTTTCGGCACCACTCCAACCGTTTTCTACGGTGTTGCGGTCTCTGACGGCGAACTGGTCTTGGGCAGCGGTCTCGACCTCAGCTTCGCTCCCGCGACCGTGGCCCTTACGACAGGCTCTATCAGCGGAACCACCGTCGGCGGCAACAACTTCGCCACCTACGTGGCCGCCGCTTCCAACGGCACCATCTACTTCGCCACCGAGGAAAATACGATCAACTATGCGACCCCTTCCAATCTCGGGTACGCAACCCAACTCCTCGAAGTGTCGTTCTCGATCACCGGACTTGCCGTCGATAGCGTTCATGGACGCATATACATCTCGAATGGAGAAAACAACTCGATTGCGGTCTACGACACAACAGGAAAGCTGCTGCATACGATCGAGTAGCTTACCGGTCGTGTCGGATATGCCGTTATTAGAAACCGGCGGGGGCCAATGCTTCCCGCCGGTTGTTTTATCGGCCGAATGTTCCTGGAACCACCCCCCTAGCGACCATCTACAGAACTGAACCGGTCGCAATCGCGTTCATGTCCCTGCGATAGAATCGATTTCAGGGCGCATATCTCGAGCCTTCGCCTGCAGATTGGAAGCGCATCTTGATTTCCATTTCACGCACAGCCACCCTGCGCGCTGCGGTTGTCGCGATTGCCCTGGCGGCGTGTGGCCTTCATCTCCATGCCCAATTCAACACGCCGTCGATCGACGGCGTAATCCAGACGGGCGAATACGGCAACACCCAGAACGGCACAAACCAGATTGCGACTGACAGCGGCCAAACCTGGTACATGACATGGGATTCGTCTCAACTCTATGTGGGGATCGCGAATGCCAATCGGATTGAAGGCGCTGTTTTGTATGTCGATGCTAACCCGGCCAATCCGCCGAATGGGGGCACGACGGCCAATGGCAATCTCAGCGGCTTCACTTACGACGGCGAAGCAATCGGGACGCTGCCGTTCCGGGCGCAGTTCGTCACCTATTTCAAGGACGGCTACAACGAATACCGGAAGGCGGATGGAAACGGCCACTGGGGCGACGCGGTCTCCTCTTATGGCGCGTATGCTTCGAATGAAGAAACCCGCGAATTCGCCATCCCGTGGTCGGCCATCACGGGTGGCGGCATGCCGTCGTCGTTCCTTTTTCTCGGGCTGCTGACATCGAGCACCGGCCTGGTGTATGGACAGGTTCCGATTGACAATGGCGGGGGCCCGATTGGCACCGCAGCCGTCTACGCGCACTATTTCGTCGTTAACAGCACGGCCAATGGCACTAGTACTCCGCCGTTTTCAATCGTAAACTTCGGCAATGGAGTGAACTCCTCAGCTCTCTATCACAATACTTTCGATCCGTACTATCGCAGCGAGGAAGGCTCGGTTCCGGCGGGAACTACCGTTACACTGCGCTTCAGGACAGCCTATCTCGGCGCCAGCGAAGTCAAGCTACGGGTGTATCTGTTCGATGCCGCCTCGGGGAATACCACGGGTCCCATTGATTCACCCATGGCCTTCCTTGAAACCAAAACCGTCGGCGGCACGCTCTACGACGAATACAGCATCGCCTATACGACTCCCAGCACGCCCAGTATCGTGTACTACAAGTTCGTGATCTCGAATGGTCCCGGCATCGCCTTCTACAGCGACGATTACATTGACGACTACGACAATCTGAATAAGGACGGCACCGGTGCGGCATCCGCTACGGAACCTCTCTCTTCTTTTCAGATTACGGCTTACGCTTCCAGCTTCCATACACCGTCGTGGATGGCCCATGCCAACGTCTACCAGATCTTTCCCGATCGCTTCCGCAATGGCGATCCCACGAACGACTACTGCGTGCCAGGAAGCACGTCCGGTTGCCCTTCGTTTTACGGCGCTTCGCCCGCTAAGACTATTGCAGTCGCCACCTGGAATTCGCAGCTCTGCGATCCGCACAATCAAAGCCTTTCCTGCTACAACAATTTCGGCAGCATCTTCTATGGCGGTGACTTGCTGGGCATGCAGAACGAACTGGATTACATTCAGGGCCTGGGCTTCGACACTCTCTATCTGAATCCGATCTTCTACGGAAATTCCAATCACCGCTACGACACCGACGATTTTCTGAACATTGATCCGGCGCTGGGCGGAAATGCGGCGCTGATCTCTCTGCTGACTGCCATGAACCAGAGGGGGATGCACGCCATTCTCGACGGTACCTTTGAAGACGCCTCTTCGGATAGCCTCTACTTCAACCAGTACGAAAAGTTTTCCACGACCGGTGCCTGCCAGTCCTTGGGTTCGCCATGGCGCGCCTGGTTTCAATTCCTGGACGCCAGCGTGCCTTGCGGCGCCAAAGACTATGACGCTTGGGACGGAGTCACCAGCCTGCCGCTCTTCGATCCATCCCAGTCCGCCGTGCAGCAATTCTTCTACAGTGGAAAGCCCGACAACGTGATACTGCACTGGTATAACGTGGGCGTCGCTGGATGGCGCTTTGACAGCGCGCCGAATCTCCCCAACTCCTTCTGGCACGCTTTGCGCCCGTATGCGAAGAGTTACAACGCCAACGGACCCCTGATTGGCGAGATCTGGTCCAATGCCAGCCAGTGGCTGGCCGGGGATCAGATGGATTCAGTGATGAATTACCGCTTTCGTCGCAATGTGACCGGTTTCGTGCGCTGGCCTTACAGCTGGATGGACGACAATGACAACGGCAACGATGCCATCATCCCGCTAACACCGAGCCAATTCGATACCGCCAATCGCGCCGTTCGTGACGACTACCCGCTGCAATCCAGTTTGACCATGCTGAACCTGATCGACTCGCACGACACGAATCGCGCGCTCTACGTTATGACCGAATTGGGCGACAACGGACTGGCGCAGGCCAAGCAGCGCCTCAAACTGGCGGCCCTGTTCCAGTTCACGTACCTCGGTGCCCCCACAGTTTTCTATGGCGACGAGGCCGCCATGAATGCGCCATCGCTTTATAGCGGCTCCAACGGTCCAGTGGGTGATCCCTATACGCGAGCGCCGTATCCCTGGACCGATCAACCCGGCGATCCCACTGTCTACGGTCCCCCGGACGCGACCATGATTGCCTTTTACACGGCTCTGGGTCACTTGCGTAAGCAGCACCCGTCGCTGGTCAGCGGAGATTTCGAAACTCTCGTCACGGGCGACACACAGCAGCCTTCGGCGGCCAACACCTATGCGTACGCGCGCTCCATTGCCGGCGGCGAGACTGCCATTGTGGCGCTCAACAATGGATCCATTGCCAATGTGCCCGTGATACCCGTGGGCGCTTATTACCGCGACGGCTCGCTGTTGCAGGATGCACTCGGAGGCGCCACCTACACTGTCTCGGGCGGCAACGTGAGTTTGACCCTGAACCCGATCAGCGGCGTTCTGCTCCTGCTGGCGCCTGCCTCCGTTGACCTCTCGCCGCCTACCGCGAGCCTGAGCACTACCCCGGCTGCCAACTCCAGCGGCGTGAACAATAGCTCTCCTGTATTAGTCAAAATCACAGCTGGCGACATGGGTAGTGGCGTCAGCCAGATTCTGTACTGGGTCGACGGCGGTCCGGTGAGCGCGGTGGCGGCTTCCACGGCTACGGTCAGCGTCAGCGGCGCCGGCGCGCACACTGTTGGCGTGCGAGTACTCGATAACGCCGGGAATATCAGCCAAACTTATACGCAGCCGGTGAACATCGATCTATCAATGGCACAGTGAAAGTTCAGCCTTTATTGAAGAGTGGGCCGCGACGGATGGCTGACCAGAACGACGACGAATCTATTGAAGGAACGCACGGACTGCTGCCAGAGTGCGGATGAGTAAACGGCATTGAGTGGGAACTAGTCCGTTGCGCCGGATCCGATACGAAGGTGTCATCCAATACTATCGTCCAATTGATTCGCCTGAGCGCTTCGGGTCTAATGCCTTCATTGAAGCGGATCCAGACGAAAATACCCGCGAACAGATCAAGAAGTAAAGTCGCATCCCTGGATTGCTGAGGAAATCCCCGTGCGCAGTTTTATCTTCGACGTCGACACTGGCAGATCACACGAAGTCAAAGTAGTTGAACACGAAAGCGCCGCCTGACTCGCGATCGCTCTTCGCGCCCAATTTGGAGATGAATCATGAAAGCAATCGTAGTCCATCAATATGGCGGTCCAGAGGTACTCAAGTTCGAGGAATACCCTGATCCCGTGGCGGGTCCCGGAGAAGTACTGGTGCGGGTCGCTGCCACGAGTGTGAATCCGATCGATTACAAACGACGCGCCGGGTTGACGAAAGACTTTTATCCCATCAACTTTCCGGGGGTAATGGGAGTGGACATTGCCGGGACCGTCGTTACCGTTGGGCCTGGAGTGGAAGGCTTCGCCCGAGGCGACCAGGTTTTTGCAATGGCTGCCAACACCTATGCCGAACTCTGTGTTGTGAAAGCCGCGATTCTGGCCAAGGTTCCCAAGGGACTCGATTTGACCCAGGCAGCAGCCCTGCCTCTGGTTACGACCACTGGGAACCAGCTCATTTCCGCGACCGGAGTCAAATCAGGCCAGACGGTTCTCGTTGCAGGCGCGGCAGGAAGTGTCGGCCGTTCGGCAGTGTTCACTGCAAAGCAACGGGGCGCAACCGTGATTGCTGGAGTGTTGAAAACCCAACTGGATGAAGCGAAGACCATCGGCGCAGACCGTGTGCTACCAACCGATGATGACAACGCGATTGCGCATCTTTCGATGCTCGATGTCGTCGCTGACACAGTGAACGGCAAGACCGCGGAAAAGCTGGTTGGCAAGGTGAAGCCGGGAGGTGTATTTGCATCGGTTCTCGGCGCACCGCGGAATTCTGCTGAATACAAATCGATAAAGTTCGTGTCGGTGTTCGCTGAACCTGATGCCAAAACGCTCCAGTTCATGGCCGAAGCGGTGCGAGATGGCAAGCTGGTAATCCCCATCGGCCGCAAACTGCCACTCAGTGAAGCGGCCGAAGCTCAAGCCGCCGCAGAAAAAGGCGGTATTGGGAAGGTCTTGCTGGTGGCTTGAAACCTATGCTGGGCCGGTGTCCCGGGCAACGGCCAGCCTTTCCCGGAGGCTCTAGAATCGTGAAGCTCCATTGGAAGCCGAAGAGGAGCACTGAGGCCCCTTTCGTCGTGGATATGCCGGACGTTTTTTCCCAGGCTTTCGTTATGGAAAAAAACAGCAAGAGATTCCCGAAAAGTGGCGGATGGGAATACGCCGTGTCTAACTATGAAGCAGCGTCGGATCAGTTCTCTGCAGATCCCAAGAGTCTCGCAGGCTGCGGAAACTCATGCCATACGGTCGTGAAGGCGAAGGACTATATCTTCCACCCACACCAGAAGCGTTGAGTCACGCCTGCTCCGACGTAGGCGTGTCTCAATGTCGCATTTGTGCCGAAGAGCAAACTGGGTCCCATGACCGAACAGCCGATTAGCCAAGACCGCGTGCAACCGCTCAAGCCGCCGACCGATTTTTATGGGGAGAGCCGTCATGAACTTGTGCAGAAACTCGCGTACCAGCACTGGGAAAAAAGAGGCAGGCCATATGGCTCACCGGAAATTGATTGGCTCGCCGCCGAAGATGCCATGCGCGCATACCTGTTAACAGCAGGAATTGAACTTGGGACAGACGAAAACCTGTACTCTTGACTGGCGTGGTCTTGGAAAGTTCAACACCAACCGTTCCTCTACATAAAAAATAAGGCCTACTAATGAGCACCAACCGCGCGGCGGGTCCGAACCCTGCAAGAGTCGTCCCCATGCAAACGGGAGCAAAAGCCGTTACAGATGTTCTGCAACAGCATGGTTACGGCGCTGTGCCGTTTCTCGGGACGGAAAACGCTCTTTATGAGCGGCACCTGGTTTTTGACAGGGCAATCGATCCCAAGGTGGCGAGCGCGCGGGAGCGCTTTGAAGCATTCTCCCATTCGGTGCGAGACCTTCTCGCCCAGCGTTGGGTTCTGACTAAGAACACGTACGAGCGCGAGAATGCCAAACGTATCTATTACTTGTCGATGGAGTTTCTCATCGGACGTTCGTTGGCTAACAACATCACCAACCTGTTGCTGGATCCGCTTTTGCCGGATGCAGCTCAACAGAACGGAATCGACTGGCTTGAATTGATCGAGCAGGAACCGGATGCTGGGTTGGGAAACGGCGGTCTGGGCCGCCTCGCGGCCTGCTTTCTCGATTCCATGGCGACCATGCAACTCCCCGGCACCGGCTACGGACTTCGCTATGAGTACGGCATGTTCAAGCAATCGATCGTAGATGGCTGGCAAAAAGAAAATCCGGACAACTGGCTCCGCTACGGCGATCCCTGGGAGATTGCCCGGCTTCACGAGAATGTGGAAATCAGGCTGAACGTATCGTTCAAGTTGCAGGACGGTAATTTTCAAGTGATCCGCAACCGTCCGTCTAGCCTGATCGGTATTCCGTTTGATCGTCCCGTGGTGGGCTATGGTGGAAAGACGGTCAACACGCTCCGGCTCTGGGCCGCGGCTGCTCCCGAGTATTTTGATCTTGAGAAATTTGATACCGGAGACTTCGTGGGCGCACTCGGCGAAACCCTCCAAGCGGAGTCGCTTACCCGCGTACTGTATCCCGACGACTCTGCGACGAAGGGGCAGGGGCTGCGCTTTCTGCAGGAGTACTTTCTCGTCGCATGTTCCATGGCCGACCTGGTACGCCGGTTCCAGCGCCACAACTCCGATTGGGCACAGTTTCCGGAGAAAGCCGCTATTCAACTCAATGACACGCATCCTTCCATGTCGGTTCCCGAGCTGGTGAGAATTTTGCTCGACGATGTGCACTTGGGATGGGACCAGGCTTGGGACCTAACGAAGCGGACGCTCGGTTACACCAATCATACCTTGCTGCCCGAGGCCCTGGAAAAATGGCCGGTGGCGTGGTTTGACATACTACTTCCTCGTCACCTTGAACTCATCTACGAGATTAACCGTCGGCTGCTCGATGAGGTGCGGATGCGCTTTCCGGGCGATGAAGGGCGCGTGCAGCGCATGAGTCTGGTGGAAGAGAGCAACCCGCGCAAGATCCGGATGGCCAACCTTGCCATTGTTGGCTCGCACAGCACCAACGGAGTGTCTGCCGTCCACTCCAGGCTGCTGCGAACCACAACAGTCAAAGATCTCGCAGAAATGTTTCCCGAGCGCTTTAGCAACAAGACGAATGGAGTGACGCCCCGACGCTGGTTGCTCGAGGCCAATCCCGCGCTGGCAAGCGAAATCACGCAGGTCATCGGAGATCGCTGGATTACGGACCTTAGCATGCTCCACCAGCTCAAACCATTCGCGAAGGATTCGAGTGCGCGCGAACGCTTTCTCAAATCTAAGCGAGAGGCCAAGGTGCACTTTGCAAACTGGCTCAAGTCCACGTCAGGGCGGGTCGTGGACCCAGATACCATCTTCGACTGCCATATCAAGCGTATTCACGAGTACAAAAGGCAATTGATGAACGCGCTGCGGATTGTGATTGTCTATAATCGGCTGCGGGAAAATCCCGGCATGAAGATCGTGCCTCGCACCTTTTTCTTTGCTGGTAAAGCGGCGCCCGCTTACAAGCTGGCCAAGCTCATCATAAAATTTATCAACAACCTTGCGGCCACGATTGACGCCGACCCGGCTGCGCGCGGCCGTCTCAGCGTCGTGTTTCTGCCCGAGTACAACGTCTCGTTGGCGGAGCGGCTGATCCCAGCCAGCGATGTCTCCAACCAGATCTCGACCGCCGGCTACGAGGCCAGCGGAACCAGTAACATGAAATTTATGATGAATGGAGCGTTAACCGTTGGAACCCGCGACGGTGCGACCATCGAGATGGCGGAAGAGGCTGGAGAAGAGAACATGTTTTTGTTCGGGCTCACGGTGGAGCAAGTCGAGAACAGCCGCGCCTGGTATGACCCGCATTGGCACTATCACAATGAGCCAGAGACTCGATCCGCTCTGGACTTGATTTTCTCTGATCACTTCAGCCGCAACGAACCAGGAGTGTTCGCTCCCTTGCGCGATACGCTTCTGACCCAGGGCGATCACTATATGAATCTGGCGGATCTGACCTCGTATTGCCAGGCACAGGAAAGGCTCGGCGTTCTCTATGCCGAACCCGGGGCATGGGCGCAGAAAGCAATCTTGAACGTTGCCAGTTCCGGGATGTTTTCGAGCGATCGCGCGATTGCTGAATATGCTAGTGAGATTTGGAAGGTGAAACCATGCCCAGTACTTTAGAAACGCAGTCCCTGACCCGCGAACCTGCCATTTCGCCGCTGGCAGGCAAACCAGCGCCGAAGGAGTTGCTGGTGGATGTGGCTCGGCTGGAAAAGGAGTATTTCGACCGCCTTCCCGACTTGGAAGATCCAACCCAGCTTGTCAGCTTCGGCACCAGCGGGCACCGTGGCTCGCCCCTGCGCGGCACATTTAACGAAGCGCACATTCTTGCGATTACACAAGCGATCTGCGAATACCGGCTCCAGCAGGGAACTGATGGCCCGCTTTACATGGGGAAAGACACCCACGCAGTCTCGGAGCCCGCGCAGCGCACCGCCCTCGAGGTGCTGGCGGCAAACAACGTCGAGACGATCATTCAACAAAACGACGGTATCACCCCGACGCCGGTCATCTCGCGCGCGATTCTGGTTTACAACCGTGGTCGCAAGCAGAAAGACCATCTCGCCGACGGCATCGTGATCACGCCCTCGCACAATCCGCCCGAGGATGGAGGCTTCAAGTACAACCCGCCCAACGGCGGCCCGGCCGATACCGATGTGACCCGCTGGGTAGAGAATCGCGCGAACGAATTGTTGCGGGCGAAAAATGCAGGCGTCAAGAGAATTCCCTTTGCTAAGGCGATCCAGTCTGCGACCACTCACCAGGAAGATTTTGTCTTGCCCTATGTTCGTGATCTCAAAAATGTAGTCGACATGGATGCGATTCGCGGTGCCCATTTAAAACTTGCCGTGGACCCTCTGGGCGGGGCGTCGTTGCCTTACTGGGAACCGATCAACTCGATTTACGCGCTGGACATCGTTGTCACGAATACAGTCGTCGACCCGACCTTTTCATTTATGACCGTGGACCACGACGGCAAAATTCGCATGGACTGTTCGAGTCCCTATGCGATGGCCAGGCTGGTCGGGCTGAAAGATCAATACCAGGTCGCCTTTGGCAACGATACCGACGCTGACCGCCACGGGATCGTAACTCCGATTGCGGGCTTGATGAACCCGAATCATTACCTTGCCGTCGCTATCCGCTATTTGGTCACGCATCGACCCCATTGGAGTAACGATGTCGCGGTGGGAAAGACTCTAGTGAGCAGCAGCATGATTGACAGGGTCGTCAAAAAGCTCGGTCGCCAGCTCCGCGAAGTGCCAGTGGGTTTCAAGTGGTTTGTGCCGGGATTGGTCGATGGTTCGTATTGTTTCGGCGGGGAAGAAAGCGCTGGAGCGAGCTTCCTTCGTCTAGACGGCACCGTGTGGACGACCGACAAGGACGGTCCGATCATGGACTTGCTGGCGGCGGAAATTACCGCTCGCACTGGAAAGAATCCCGGGGGACACTACCGCGAACTGACGGCCGAGTTCGGCACGCCCTACTACACGCGCATCGACGCGCCCGCCAGTCCCGAGCAGAAGGCAAAGTTGGGAAAACTCAACCCGGACGCAGTCAGGGAGTCAGACTTAGCCGGCGAGCCCATCACCGCCAAGCTGACCAAAGCGCCGGGGAACGGTGCCCCAATCGGAGGTTTGAAAGTGGTGGCCGATAGCGGTTGGTTTGCAGCTCGACCTTCTGGTACCGAAAACGTTTATAAGATCTATGCCGAGAGCTTCAAGAGCCAGACCCATTTGAACGCGATCCTCGGTGAGGCGCAGGAAATGGTGAACAACGCCTTAGGGTCGTCCACAGCCGGTCCTGAGAAGGATGGCCGCAAATGAGCGGCAACGGCGGGCCCACCATTGTCCCGCCGTTTCCACCCGACTATCGTGCTTCTGGCCTGCTGTTGCACGTCACTTCTCTGCCGTCTCCATATGGCGTCGGTGACCTGGGGTCGACCGCGTTTTCGTGGATTGATCGCCTGCATGATGCCAGTCAAAGATGGTGGCAAGCCCTGCCGCTCGGTCCGACTGGTTCCGGAAACTCACCCTATCAATCAATGTCGTCGTTTGCCGGCAATGCGCTTTTGATCAGTCCCGCAGAGCTTATCGCGGACGGACTACTAGCGGCGAGCGATGCTCAGTCTCTCTTCTCCGCGGACGTGGTGGACTATGACACTGTGATTCCGTTCAAACAGCGTCTGCTCGAAACCGCCTGGGCAAACTTCATAGCCGGGCAGCGCAGTCACAGAAATCTCGCTCCTGCCTATGACGAGTTTTGCGCCCAGCAAGCACATTGGCTGGAGGACTACGCTTTATTCCGGGCACTGAAGGAAAAGTATCGGCAAGTTTATTATCTGGAGTGGCCCGCGGAGTTAGTCCAACGCAGTCCGATTGCCCTCGCCGCTGCTCGGCAGGAGTTAGCAACTCAGATTGATCAAGTCCGCTTCGCGCAATTCCTCCTGTTCCGCCAGGCCGATCAACTCAAGGAGTATGCCCATGCCAAAGGCGTCAACCTAATCGGCGATCTGCCGTTCTTTGTTTCCCCTGATTCCAGTGATGTTTGGGCAAATCCTGAGCTATTCCTGCTCGACGAGGACCATCGGCCACGCTTCGTCGCCGGAGTTCCCCCCGATTATTTCAGCGCGCAAGGTCAATTGTGGGGTAATCCCGTTTACAACTGGGATGCCTTGCGTGCAACGGGTTATCGCTGGTGCATCGACCGATTGCGTGCTCTGCTAGCTCACGTCGATTTGATTCGCTTGGATCACTTCCGCGGCTTCTCGGCGGCGTGGTACATTCCGGCCGGGGCGCCGACGGCTCAATCCGGAGAGTGGGTGGCGGGTCCGGGAGCCAGCTTTCTTCAAGTAGTGCAAACAGGGTTGGGTCATCTGCCGTTCATTGCGGAAGATCTGGGCGTGATTACGGCCGACGTGAAGGCTCTGCGTGATGAGTTTCGCCTGCCGGGGATGCGCGTCCTGCAATTCGCCTTCGATGGCCATGCGGACAACCCATATCTACCTCACAACTTTGTTCATAACACCGTCGCCTACACTGGCACGCATGACAATGCCACAACGCGGCAATGGTATGAGGAACTGCCCGACTACCAGCGGCAGAACTTCTGGGGCTACCTCCAGCGCACGCCGGGGAACACTGCGGACGCCGCTCCGGAATTGATGCGGCTGGCATGGTCGTCACCCGCCGCAATGGCGATTGCTCCGTTGCAAGATCTGCTCAACCTCGGAAGCGAAGCTCGCATGAACGTGCCCGGTCGTGCCGATGGGAACTGGCGCTGGCGGGTCCGACAAGACATGCTATCCGCTCAGGCTTTTCAATGGCTGCAGAATTTGACGGACCGTTCCAATCGCTCGGTCAGTTCGACTATGACGGCGCAAGTGGACCGCGGACGGGTGACCGCTTAAATCTAGAAACAGACGGGAGTTGAATCTGGTAATCATTCAAATTGCCAAAAGTATTCTCCTGGTGGTGAGCGCGCTCTTTCCGATCGTGGACCCGATTGGAGGCAGTCCGATCTTTCTGCTGCTCACGCGAGACTACGCTCCAGAGACACGGCGAGCCCTGGCTCGCCGCATCGCGGTAGATAGCTTCATACTGCTAATCGCATCCTTTACCCTCGGGGCGCACGTACTCTCCTTCTTTGGGATTTCACTCCCGGTTGTGCAGGTCGGCGGTGGGCTGATCGTGATGTCATCCGGCTGGGCGATGCTGAATCAGAAAGATGGGGATGACCGCCCTGCCCGGCGAACGGTCACATGCGCCGACGCCCTGAGCCAGGCGTTCTACCCTCTAACACTTCCTTTAACAGTCGGCCCCGGTTCTATATCGGTCGCGATTACTTTGGGCGCGAATTCGCCGCACAACCTGGGTGCAAACTTGCTCGTAATTCTCTCAGCCGCGATCGGTTCTGCGTTCGTCGCGGTAACCATTTATCTCTGCTACGGCTACGCAGACCGCCTTGCGAGCAAGATGGGTCCCACCGGGACGAACGTAATTTTAAAGCTCACCGCATTCTTGTTGGTATGCATCGGGGTGCAGATTTTCTGGAATGGCGCGAGCAAATTGCTCGGTTCGTTGCCGCAGTTTGCCGGAGTTGTAGCGCTTCCGCATTGAGGCGGAACAAGCGGTTTTAGTGGATGAAAGGGAGGTACCGTGAACCGTCTAAGTTTTGATGGACTCGCCCATATCGACGGTCCGGCCGAGCCACCAACACCGTGGGGGCTGCACTCATGAAACGACCGACTTGGGAGCAGGTCGAGGGCAACCCATTGCCACTTGGCGCCAGTTGGATCGAAGCGGAACAAGCGTTCAATTTTGCCGTCCACTCGGAACATGCGGAGAGCGTCAGTCTTTTGCTCTATTCTCCAGCCGATCTAGTGAATCCTTCTCTGACGATTCAATTGGATTTTTTGCACAACAAGTCGGGGCGCATTTGGCACTGCCGCGTTCCAATCGCAAAGATGGGTGGGGCTCGCTATTACGCATACTCGGTCTCGGGAGAGAGCATTCCTCACCTGCATAGCTTCGACCCGCAAAAGGTTCTGCTCGATCCCTACGCGAAATGCATCTTCTTTCCTCCCGCTTTTGATCGCAATTTAGCGACGCGAGAGGGATCCAATGCAGGCAGCGCGCCTTTGGGAGTGCTGTTTGATCAGCGGCCGACATTTGACTGGTCGGGGGTTCGGCCTCCGCGTCATGAGTCGGATGCAGTCATCTACGAACTTCACGTAAAAGGTTTCACCAAGAACCCAAACTCAGGTATCGATCCAGCGCGTGCCGGCACCTACGCGGGTCTCATGGAAAAGATCCCCTATTTGAGGGAACTCGGGGTCACCGTCGTAGAACTGATGCCGGTTTTTCAGCGGGATCCCCAAGAAGGCGACTACTGGGGATATATGCCTTTGAATTTCTTCGCGCCGCATGCTCAATACGCGAGTACAACCCGTGTCGATGAGCAGCGACTTGAATTCAAGAATATGGTGAAGGCTTTTCATCAGGCTGGTATCGGCGTAGTGCTCGACGTCGTGTACAACCACACTTGCGAGGGCGACTATAAAGGACCGATCTACAGCTTCAAGGGTCTCGACAGTGCCGGCTATTACATGCTTTCCTCGGATCCGGCAAACCCTTACGCAAATTACTCCGGCACTGGCAATACCTTGAATTTTGGACAACCCCACGTGCGCAAGATGGTCATTGATAGTCTGCGTTATTGGAAGCGAGGCATGCATATCGACGGATTCCGCTTTGATCTGGCATCGGTATTCAGCCGCAACGCGGATGGATCGCTGAATTGGGGGGAAGCGCCCATCTTCAGCGAAATCGCCGCGGACCCGGAATTAGGTCCCGTGCGTTTGATCGCGGAGCCGTGGGACACAGCCGCTTATCAGCTCGGACGCGGATTTCCAGGCCTGACTTGGCTGCAGTGGAACGGGCGCTTTCGCGACGACATCCGGCGTTTTGTGAAGGGCGACGCCGGGATGGTTCCCGACTTGATGCGTCGCATCTATGGCAGCGATGACCTATTTCCAGACAACCGCGACGATGCTTATCACGCTTATCAGAGCGTGAATTATGTGACTTCCCACGACGGCTTCACGCTCTACGATCTTGTCTCCTATAACCGCAAGCACAACTGGCAAAACGGGAATAAGAATCAGGATGGTACCGATGAGAATTTCAGTTGGAATTGCGGGCAGGAAGGAGATGACAGCGTCTCACCCGCAGTCCATGCACTGCGCCGCCAGCAAGTGAAGAATTTCTGCTGTCTGCTCTTGTTGTCGAACGGAACGCCAATGTTTCGGGCTGGGGACGAATTTCTGAACACGCAATCGGGCAACAATAATCCGTATAACCAGGATAACGAAATTGGATGGTTAGATTGGAGTCAACTTCAATCCAACAAGGATATTTTCCAATTCTTCAAGAAGATGATTGCATTCCGGAAGAATCATCCCTCGTTGAGCCGGAGCAGGTTCTGGCGTGAGGATGTCATCTGGTACGGCGTTGGCCCCTCGGTTGACTTGTCGCGCGACTCGCACAGCCTGGCGTTCTGCCTGCACGGCGCCTCTCAAGGGGATGACGACCTCTACGCCATGATCAATGCGTATTGGCAAGAGTTGGAGTTCAATGTGCAGGAGGGAACCGCAGTGGAGTGGAAGAGAATCGTGGATACGGCTTTGCCCAGTCCCAACGATTTCTCAGACGGCGGAATCCCCTTGGAGAGGATGAAATACCGGCTGGCTCCAAGATCTATTGTGGTCTTATGCCGACCCAGGAAAAGCCAGGCTCGGGAAGGTCCCTGATCAAGCGAAATGCCGTTATGGTCGTCGTTGGAGTGCAGACCGCAGTCTCCCCCATCGTGCCTCCGGTAAAATAGCCACCGTGCACGAATCTACTTCTACGCCCGCGCAAATGCTAGCGAAGGTCCAGATCTTTTCGGGGCTGACGGAGAGCGAATTGAGTTTTCTGGCGCAACGTGCGGTGCCGCGCAGCTATTCGGCGGGCGAGAGCGTCTTCGGCGAGGGTGAGCCTTGCTCTGGACTCTATGTCGTCGAGTCCGGCCATGTGCGAATCTTTAAGAGTTCGGCCAATGGGCGCGAACAAGTACTCAGCATCGATGGTCCCGGCAGTTCCATAGCTGAACTCCCCGTCTTCGATGGCGGGAGCTATCCTGCGTCCGTGACGGCTATCGACGAGGCCAAGCTGCTCTTTGTCAGCAAGCAGGATTTTCAGGCATTATGCCTAGCCCACCCTCAGGTAGCGCTTAAGGTCTTGCGCGTCGTCGGAGCGCGCCTGCGGCGACTGGTGGGCATAATCGAAGAGCTCTCGTTCACCACTGTGCGTCACCGGTTGGCGTCGTTTCTATTGCGCCTCGCCCAAAAGGAAGGAAAACGTTCCGCTGCAGGCGTGGAAATCGCACTGCCCGCCAGCAATCAAGAATTAGCGTCGCAGATTGGAACTGTCCGCGAACTCGTTTCCCGCAATCTTTCTCGCCTCCAGGCTGAAGGGATGCTCAAGATTGATGGTCGCACTGTAACCATTTGCAATTTGAAGGCTCTGGAAGCCGAAATGAATTCCCCTGAGTAAATCGAAACGGTTGGGATACGTTCGCCCCTTACGATCCTCCAATCGTGAAAACCTTTCGTGCATACTTCCCTCGTGACAAAAGTCATCGGTAAGGATCAGTCGCTCGGTTACCCTTCCAAGAGAAGACGGAACGAAGTCCAGAAGTAGAAAGCAAAATGACCGAAACGAGTGGCGCTTTCCGCACGGCTCAGCAGACCCGCAGGCGAGCCCTAATTGTTCCTCGCGAGCATGGGGCCTGGGGTCTGCTGCTTATACCCTTGTTCACAGGACTTGTTGCGGGGTTCGCTTCGGAGCATCGGATCTGGCCACTGCTCCTGTTCACGGTGGCCGCGCTGTCGTTATTTTGGCTGCGGACACCGGTCGAAAGCCTCATTGGCACCGGTTCTTTGACGGCCAATACAAAAGAAGAACGCCGGACGGCGCTCGTTGCATCGCTTCTCTTGGCCGCTGTGGCCACTGCTTGTCTGACTGGTCTGCTGTGGAAGGGGCAAGACTTATGGTTGCTTTTTCTGGGAGGAGCCACAGTCGTTGCTCTTCTGTTCCAGTCAGTCCTTCGAAGGCGAGGTCGCAGTTGGCGAATGATGGCTCAGATGGTCGGCGCAATTGGCCTCACTTGCACTGCACCGGCGGCTTACTACATCGGAACTGGACGGCTAGGCGGGCGCGCTTTCATCTTATGGGCGGCCAATTGGATTTTCGCAGGTAACCAGATTCATTTCGTTCAACTGCGAATTCATTGTGCTCGCGCCAATGATTTCGGCGAGAAATGTGCGCGGGGGAAGATCTTCTTTTTGGCGCAGCCGGCATTTTTCACGTTCTTGGTTGTCGCATCGTTCTGGCGCGTGCTCCCTCCTCTTGTGATCGTCGCTTTTCTCCCCGCACTCGTTCGAGGGACGCTGTGGTTCTTTCGAAAACCCGAACCCCTTGACGTCAGAAGCCTTGGTTGGTCCGAAATGAAGCATGGAGTGGTATTCGGAGTTCTGCTTGCACTTGCTTTCATTTATTCGTAAAAGCGCACGTCGCCCCAAAAAGAGGGGTCTGTCAGCATTATTTGTCGAATGATATATCGTAGTACGATATAATTGCGGGGGATGAGCAAAGAAAGAGTTTCTGCCTCGACAGACCGACTTCAAATACTGGCGGAATTTCGCCACCGTCTCCGTTTATTTCTCCTTTTTAGTGAGACAGCAGCGCAGAAGCGCAGCTTGCAGCCGCAACAGCATCAGCTCCTCCTCCAAATCGCTGGCGTCCCCGACAACGTGGCTGCGACGATCGGCTATGCGGCTGAGCGTCTCGGTCTTCGCCATAACACCGTTGTTGAGCTCTGCAATCGATGCGAGGCCGCGGAGTTGATAGTTCGCAAGGATGCTGGGTCTGACCGCCGGTGTGTCCTGCTGGAACTCACATCGACAGGTCGGAAGAAGCTCGAAGCTCTCTCCATCGACCATGAAGCTGAGCTTAACGACCTCGCTCCGAAGCTCATTCGAACGCTGACCGCGCTGAGATCACTACACAGAAAACGGGGGAAAAAAGGGGCTCGGACGGGAAGCGGGGCGCGGAGGAACAGTGGAATCTGAATCTTCTGTACTCCGCGACTTCACCGTGGACAGCAGAGTCTGGTTGCTCTCCGCCGTTGCCCTGATCATTGGGATTGGCGCGACCTTCCTCGCAGTCTTATTACTTCGATTGATCGCTCTGTCGACCAATCTCTTTTACTATCACCGGTTCAGTCTGGAGTTCGCGTCTCCGGCAGGCAGTACTCTTGGGTATTGGATGGTCATCGTTCCGGTGATTGGCGGTCTCATCGTTGGATTGATGGCTCGCTTTGGGTCCGACAAAATCAGGGGACACGGTATACCCGAGGCGATTGAGGCGATCCTGTTACACCGTGCACGGATCGATCCAAAAATTGCCATATTGAAGCCGATCTCCGCAGCGATTGCCATTGGTTCAGGCGGTCCGTTCGGCGCGGAGGGTCCGATCATTATGACCGGGGGAGCCTTCGGCTCTTTGATCGCGCAGTGGTTTCATCTTACCGATGTGGAACGTACCACTCTTCTGGTTGCCGGGGCCGCCGCGGGAATGTCCGCGACTTTCGCGACTCCAGTCGCTGCCATCTTGCTTGCGGTCGAACTCCTGCTCTTCGAGTTGAGGCCGCGAAGCGTTGTTCCAGTCGCGATCGCGAGTGCGACTGCGGCCATTCTGCGTGGATATCTCCTCGGTGCAGGCCCCCTCTTTCGGATGCCCGGAATCGGCAATGTGGATCGGATTCCATTTGCAGCCGGTTCTGTGCTGCTAGGGGTGGTGGTCGGTCTTATCGCCGCAGGGTTGAGCCGCATGATGTATGCATTCGAGGACTTCTTCGAGTCGTCGCCGGTCCACTGGATGTGGTGGCCTGCCCTCGGGGGTATTGGCGTGGGTGTTGGAGGCCTATTTTTTCCGCGCGGGCTCGGCGTCGGATACGACAATATCGCTGAACTTCTGCACGGAAGCGCGCCGATCGCACTCATCCTGGGCATTCTCCTTGCAAAATCCCTCATGTGGGCGTTCTCCCTCGGGTCGGGAACGTCCGGTGGCGTTTTGGCGCCACTACTGATGATCGGTGGTGCCGTTGGCGCGGCGGCGGGTCGCCTCAGTCATGCTCCTTCTGAAATGCAGGCCTTCTGGGCCCTGATCGGAATGGGATCGATGTTGGCAGGCTCACTCGGTGTTCCGCTGACCGCAATCCTGTTCAGTCTGGAGGTCACGCACTGTCTGCCCGCATTGGTGCCGCTTACGCTGGGCTGTATCGCCTCTTATCTGCTGACAGCGCTGATCATGCCGCGCTCGATCCTCACCGAAAAGTTGAGCCGCCGCGGTTACCACCTCACGCGCGAGTACGGCGTTGACCCGCTTGAGATTGTCATCGTCAGAGACCTGATGACACCAATATCCACACCTATTAACTCAGTTGAAAAGGCTGTGGTACCAGAGTTCTTTGTCTACGCCGATTGCACCTGCCGCAGCGCTGCCGAGTTGATGGCCACGGAAGGTATCGCCCGCCTCCCAGTGGTGAACCGTACGACCCAACGAATCAATGGAACGATCACCCTTCAGGACCTGTTGAAAGGACGAAGCCGGGCGGTCGTGCGAGAGAACGAACGGTTGCGTCTCGTGAGCCAACTCGATAACGCGAGCGGCGAGCGCAATTAACTGCCGTTTGTGAGAAAGGACGAACGTGCGATCGGCATAATGCACACCGAGAGAAGTCCCCGAGGCTAAACAGGAGGATTCAAGAATTCCGTCGTAAGTTGGGGTTTATGGGTTTTTCCGCGTGACAAAAGTCATCGGCATGGCCCTGTCGCTCGGCTAGTCTCAGAACATCAAACACGGCCGAAAGGCATGGAGCCAAGTTGTGAGGAGAATCCAATGAGCATGACTGCTGAGAAAACCGTTCGTGAATTGGCGCTGGAAAACCCTGCTGCCACTAGAGTCTTTGAAAAACTAGGTATCGACTATTGCTGCGGCGGCAATCAATCGCTCGACGAAGCTTGCCGAAATGCCAGTGTCTCGATCAACGAAGTGATCGATTCCCTAGAGATGGCGGACCACTCCGCTCGGGCCGCGCGAGCGGTCCGCGATTGGCAAACTGAACCGCTCGCCGACCTGGTCGCTCACATTACGACCACGCACCACAAATACACACGGGAGGAGATGGTTCGCCTCGTTCCTCTCTTGGATAAGGTTTGTTCTGTCCACGGCAACAACCATGTCGAACTGCAGCGTGTCCGCGAGAGCTTTCAAGGCTTGGTGCAAGAGTTGACGACGCACATGATGAAAGAAGAGCGCGTTCTGTTCCCGTTCATAGTGAGGATGGAAGAGGCCGTCATCCAGAAGGAACCGGTCCTGCCATCACCATTTGGTAGCGTGCAAACCCCCGTCTCAATGATGGAGCATGAGCACGATTCGGCCGGCAACGCATTGCGTGCCATGCGCGAGGCCAGTTGCGGTTATGCCCCTCCTGGCGATGCGTGTATCAGCTACCAGACGCTGTACAAAGCACTGGCTGATTTTGAAGCCGATCTCCATCAGCACATTCATTTGGAAAACAACATTCTGTTTCCGCGAGCGATTGCGATGGAAAAAGCGCACTAACGAAGCGTAAAGCGGAGAGTAGAATTCTTAGAAAGTAGTCGAGGAGCGTGCTGTGGGGCATTCTCACGATTCAGAAAAGCGACACCTGCTCCTGGGCACAGTCTCGTTCACTGTCTGCTTCGCGGCGTGGGGCCTTATTAGCGCCTTCGCCCCCCATTTTCGCCAACAGTTTCACCTGTCAGCGACACAGACCGCTTTCCTCGTCGCAGTCCCGGTTCTGCTCGGGGCACTGGCGCGGCTTCCGATAGGAATGTTGGCGGATCGCTTCGGAGCCCGTGCTGTTTTCGCGGTTCTGATGTTCTTCGTCACCGTGCCCTTGGCTTTAGTTCCTCATGCCACCAGCTACAGAAATTTAGTCGTCGTCGCATTCCTTCTTGGAATGGCGGGATCTTCCTTTGCGGTTGGTGTGGGTTACGTCTCCCGCTGGTTTTCCATGGAGAGCCAGGGCAGTGCGCTCGGCGTGTATGGTCTCGGAAATATCGGTCAGTCGGCGGCGGTGTTTCTGGGACCTTTGGTGGCTGCGGCCTACGGATATCGCGCAGTTTATTGGGGAATGTCGGTCGTGTTGCTGGTTTGGGCAGGTGTATTCGTCGTTCTTGCTCGAAACGCTCCGCAGATGGCTAAGCCCAAGAAACTCTTGGAGATGCTTGGCGTGCTGGCACATGAACCGTTGGCGTGGACACTGGCGGCTTTCTATTTTCTGACCTTTGGCGGTTTCGTTGCCTTCTCGATTTACCTGCCTACGCTGTTGCGCGATCAATTTGGTTTGCGACCCGCGAACGCCGGTTTCCGGACTGCCGGATTCGTTGTGATAGCCACGCTCTGTCGCCCGCTTGGTGGATGGCTGTCCGACCGGATTGGCGGGTCGCGAGTTCTTTCATGGATTCTTCCGGCGGTGGCTGCTTTCGGACTATTGCTGGGTGTGCAATCGATGCTGCCGTTCACAGTTGGCGCGCTTGGATGCGCGGCCTTGCTCGGTATCGGCAACGGCGCCGTGTTTCAGCTTGTCCCTCGCTATTTTCCGACCCAGAGAGCGACCGTCACCGGACTGGTAGGTGCCATGGGTGGGATGGGTGGTTTTTTCCCGCCTTTGCTTCTGGGCATGTTCCGGGATCGCCTCGGAGTCGCTTGGCCAGGTTTCCTGCTGCTGTCCGCAGTCGCGTGCCTTCTCTGGTGGATGAATGGTCGAGTCTTCTTGCCTCGGGAGGAAGCGCTCGCAGCCAAGCTTCCTCCGGCTCTAACGCGAACCGCAGATAAAGTTCGCGCCGGAGCTTGGGCCACCATGTGGACCTTGGTTCTGATTGCCGCGATCGTGCTTGGATCACGCAATCTCCAGAACTTCGATCCCGCGCTCGTGATTTACACATTCGCGATTATTTTCGCAACCTGGGGCGTGATCTACCACTACTCCGTCTGGATTCGAAAACCTCCCACCTATGTGTACTGGCAGCGGGGATGGCAACTCTTTAAGGAACGAGGAGTAATTCAAAGCCTCGGGTACCTCGTTACACTGGCGGCTACACATCTTCTGGCGCAGAAATTCATCGCCAAACGCTCCAGGCTACGTTGGGCGATGCATCAGATGATCTTCTGGGGATGTGTGTTGGCAGTGATAGTCACGTTTCCCTTGGTGTTCGGATGGATCAATTTCACCAGCGCTCCGAACGATCAAATGATCTATATTACCCACCTGTTCGGGTTTCCGGCGGGCAGGTTTCGTCTGCACACGTTTACTGCTCTGATTTTATTTCACGGCCTCGATATCGCAGCTTTCCTGGTTCTGGGCGGAATTGCGCTTTCCCTTTGGCGCCGCATGAGGGATGAAGGCGCGCGCGCGGTTCAAACCCTGGCTATGGATTTCTGGCCCCTGATCTTGCTCTTTGCCATCTCGATTACGGGCTTGGCCTTGACGGTTTCCCAAGAGTGGTTGGGAGGAAGTTTCTATGACTTCATCGCCATTTCGCATGCCATCACGGTGGTTGCGGCTTTGCTCTACCTTCCATTTGGGAAATTCTTCCACATCTTTCAGCGGCCGGCACAACTCGGCGTGAAACTGTACCAACGCGCCGGCGAAGAAGGCGAGGGTGCGATCTGTGCCCGTTGTGGCGAGCGCTACGCTTCCTTAATGCATGTTGAAGATCTGAAATACGTGCTGCCACAAGTCGGATTCAACTACTCAATGTCGGAGCCAGTGGGCAATTGGCAAGAACTCTGTCCAACCTGCAAGCGCAAATCACTTTCCCTCGCGCAGCTGAGATTAAAAGAGGAAGCGAATGGCTAAGTCTCCTGTCTCCGAAGAGCTCCTCAAAGAACAATTCGGCCCCCATCTGAATTACAAACCGCCCGGCGGTTGGAACGACGAATCCATCCACCCTGCGGAGAAGCTGGTCAAAACACATTGCTGCTTTTGCGGACAACAGTGCGGAATCCAATTAAAAGTCCGTGAAAATCGGGTGATCGGGTTCGAGCCTTGGGAAGAGTTCCCGTTTAACCATGGCATGCTTTGCCCAAAGGGAGTGAAGCGTTATCTCCAGGGCAATCATCCCGACCGTCTGCTCGCGCCATTGATGCGCAGTGAGAAGGGATTTCGTCCTGCGTCTTGGGACGAGGCGCTGAACTTCACGGTTAGCCGAATGCGCGAGATTCAGGAAAAGTATGGCAAAGACGCCGTTGCCGTCTACGGCGGCGCATCGCTCTCGACAGAGAAATCTTACCTGCTTGGCAAGTTCGCCCGCGTGGCCTTAGGAACCCGTCACATCGATTACAACGGGCGATTATGCATGGTTTCTGCTGGAACGGCCTACAAACTTGCGTTCGGCGTCGACCGAAGTCCGATCCCATGGAGCGAGATCCCCAAAGCAGAAGTGTTGTTTGTGATCGGCGCGAATATTGGCGAGTGTGCTCCAATCACCACCGACTACATCTGGCGCTGCCGCGATAGGGGCGGAAAACTTATCGTCGCCGATCCCCGGCTGACACCCATTACGCGGAACGCGGATCTCTATCTTCCATTACGGCCGGGTACCGATCTTGCACTCTTGATGGGAATGCTGCATGTAATTCTGCGCGACGGACTGGAGGATCGCGAGTTCATTTCCCAATACACCACGGGATTTGAAGCTGTCGCCGAGTCTGCCAGGCAGTGGGATCTCCGCAGAGTAAGTGAAATGACGGGTGTGCCGCCCGAGTCCATTGAGAAGGCGGCGCGGTGGATTGGAAAATCGAAGCGGGCCATCATGATGCACGCTCGCGGCCTCGAGCATCAATCCAAAGGCGTGGAAAATTGCTTGGCTGTTCTCAACATTGCTCTTGCTACCGGCAACGTGGGGCGCGAGGGGGCAGGGCCCACCATGATTACCGGTCAGGGCAACGGACAAGGCGGGCGCGAACATGGGCAGAAGTGCGACCAACTTCCCGGACAGCGTTCCCTCGCCGATCCCGCCGCTCGAGAGTATGTTGCTGGCGTCTGGGGCATCAAGCCCGAAGAACTTCCCCAGCCCGGGTTCAGCGCACAAGAAATCATGAACGCTATCCACTGCGGCGAGATTAAGGGGCTACTCTCGCTGTGCTTCAACCCTCTTGTTTCGCTTCCCGATGCGAACTTCACCCGCGAAGCATTGTCAAAGCTGGAGTACTTCGGCGTCGTGGATTTCTTTCTCTCCGAAACGGCTCATCACGCCGACGTGGTCATGGCCGGTAGTCTCCACGAAGAAGAAGATGGGCTTGGCTGCAGTGCCGAAGGCCGCGTCATTCACTGGAAGACCAGCATCAATCCACCGGGCGATGCGAGACGAGACTCCGACATCATCATTGACTTGGCACATCGGCTTGGTCGCGGGCAGTTCTTTCCTTTCAAGAATCCGGCCGACATTTTCGACGAGTTGCGTGTCGCCTCGCGAGGGGGCGTGGCGGACTACTACGGCATTACTTATGACAGAGTGGATCAGGAGATGGGCATCTTCTGGCCCTGCCCATCACTCGACCACCCGGGCACCCCGCGCCTGTTCGTCGACAGGAAGTTTTATACCCACGATGGAAAAGCACACTTCAACGTCACAGAATGGCGTCCCAGTGGCGATCCGGTAGATGGTGAATATCCTTTATTCCTGACCACCGGCCGCGTGGTCAGCCAGTATTTGTCGGGAACTCAAACCCGGCGCATCGGGGCATTAGTGGATCAGAGTCCTGAACCTCGGGCGGAGATTCACCCTCGATTGGCGGAACAATATGGCATCCGCGACTGCGACTGGGTCACCGTAACAACGCGGCGCGACGATCTGACGATTCGAGCCATGGTTGTGAAGACCATTCGCCCCGACACCGTCTTTATTCCTTATCATTGGGCGGGCGCTCGCAGCGCAAACCGGCTCACTCATCGGACGCTCGATCCTCGCAGCAAAATTCCGGAATTCAAGGTTTCTGCATGCCGCATTACCAAAGCGACGGGACCTGATACGTCTCCCGATGATCGTGGCGCGCACAACAACGGCGTGAAGCGAGGGGGCGGCTAGTGTTCGGATACGAATTCTATGTCGATCCTTCGCGCTGCATCGGTTGCCGCTCTTGCTTGCAGGCGTGTGAGGAATGCGACACCCATCGGGGAAAGTCGATGATCAACTTCGATTTCATTGAGCGCGAAGAGAGTATCCGTTCTGCAGCGTACGTATGCTGGCATTGTGACGAGCCTACGTGCGCACAGGTCTGCCCTGCCGATGCCATTAAGAAGGGCGAGGACGGAATCGTCCACTCTTCGCTTAAGCCGCGCTGTATCGCCTGCAACAACTGCGTGCTGGCTTGCCCTTTCGGCATCCCGAAGATGATGATTCCTGAGCAGCAGATGATGAAGTGCGACATGTGTTACGACCGCACTTCCATGGGCAAGCGACCAATGTGCGCGACTGTCTGCCCGAGTCAGGCACTTTCGTATGTTAAGCCTGAGGAGATCGCGCACCGACGTGAGAAGCCGACGAATGTTTTCTATTTTGGCAACCAGAAGATCACCACCAAGGTTTACATGATGGCCCCAGCCGAACGAGACGCCATCACTTTGGATGTCGTGGACTACATGTGGGAGGAGAGTCATGAGTTGGCTGCGACGGGACACTAGCAGAGAAACGGCCAGCGAACCGCTCTGGAAGGAAGAATTCTCGGTTCGCACAGTAGACGAGCGCTATGTCACACGTCGCCAGTTCACGAAGTTCCTGGTCCTGACTAGCTTCGGCATGTTCGTGGGCAACATGTGGATTCTGATTCGTTCGATTTTCTATAAGGCTCCCATCTACCCGCAGCAGCCTGTGGCCGAACTCGGAGAGATTCCGATCGGGGGAGTGAAGCTGTTCAGCTACCCGACAAAGGAAGATCATTGCATCATGATCCGGACCGCCCGGGACGAATACGTAGGCTACAGCCAGAAATGCACTCATCTTTCCTGCGCGGTCTATTATTCTCAGGCGGAAAACAGACTTGAATGTCCGTGCCACAAGGGCTTTTTTTCGATCAAGGATGGATCCGTCCTGCAAGGGCCTCCATCGCGTCCATTACCGAGTATTGTCCTCGAAACACGCGGCGAACAATTAGTTGCTATCGAGGTAAAGGGTTAACGCCATGCCGGCTTCAAACGATCGGCCTCCCCAAATTCGCGGTTTGACCGCCATCGCGGGTGCGATGTCTCTGATCACCGTTCTTTTGATCGTACAAATCTGGCTATTGAGCGCGGCTTTGGAGTCCTACCTTGGCGGAAACCATCATACTGCGCTGCCCGCCGCGATCTTTTCCGGTGTCATGTTCTTGATTTGCCTGGGCCTCTATTCCTTTGTCGATCGCGTCGATTGCGATGTGCGCGGCTCCAGCAACGGTCGTTAATCCCCCGTCGCTTGGAGTAATAGTATCCCTTGGATTTGCCCCGTGACATTTGTCACATGCGTCCGCTTACAAGTCTGTCAGCCTTGTATTCATAGGAATGTGCCGTAAGCAGGCGCAAGAAAAGCTGAATGCAAAGCACTGAACAGGAAATGAGTCCAGAAGAGAGTCGGAGCAGCCACAATCTTCGCGAGAACTCCAAAAAGGGTAAGCTGCCCTGTGGAGCGCGATATTGCCACCGATGCCACGAAGAATGTGGCGTGATTGTGAACGCCTATATCCTGCGTGAAATTGCGAGCGAGACAAGCGCAGACGATTCTGCCCTTGTGACACGACACGCGCTCCGGAACATTTGAATTCTTTGAGGGTACCGTTTAGTAGTAGCCGATGACGCCAGTACGAATTGGAGCCCAGATGCACAATTTTTCCGATCCCACCGGCCTCTTGTCGGACTGTCACCGTCGCATTGAAATGCGGCGAATCATGCGCAGACACTGGGCTGAAGGGTTTTCGGGGATTCGCCGTAACTGGTTGAAGAATATGGTGGCCAGGGAGGGAGTTGAACCCCCGACGCCAGCCTTTTCAGAACCGTGGTTTCGAGTACTTTCAACCCCTTACAAGCCGCCGAGGACTGTCTTAGTACGTCGTAACTCCTGTAAAACGGAAACACCACAGGTGTAGACCGCAGGTGAGAAATGAGATGCTCGCTCCAGAGAACCGATCACAGCCAGATCCTCCGGTCAGAACCCCTGCCCAAATTACCTTGATGGACTGCCCCTAGACTCACTCTCTCTGCTCCTCAGATGCCGAGAGAGGCACGATCGTGGTCGGCGGGACCCGTAACCACTGGACCGGGTTGGGCAAGCAGAAAAGCCTGTTTCTAGGGTAGCCTAATTGCCGCAGAGGGTAACTGCCTAAACCCTTCTTGAGGATCGTCACAAATGCCCGCATATTATCGAGCCAGACTGGCTGAGTTCATAGCAGAAGACCCACAGGCGGTGATCGGGCAGCTTCAGATAAAGTACGCGGAGGACGGATTTGCGCAACAATACTTAACCCAAACTAGAGCATGGGCTGAGGTTATACCTCTTTTGCAGGCTGAGGCTCAAACCCTAATTGGACAGGTGCCCGGTGCACGTTCTTGGACTATTCTCCTGGAATTTCCACTCTACAGATTGCAGCGGCGCGTCGATATTGTCGTACTCACGACCTCAATCGTTGTTATTGAGTCTAAGGTTGGTGAAGAGCGCTTCGTCTCCAGCGATGAGAGACAAGTTGAGGAATATTGCCTTGATCTCCGAGATTTCCACGAGGGCAGTCGTGGTCAGACCCTGTTCCCAGTACTTTGGGCCACTCACGCAGCATCGCAGGAATTTCAGAACACAATCGTGACGGATTTTGTCGCACCCGTCTCACGGATGGGTGCGACCGGACTTGCTGGTCTGATTGCGGCAAATAGCAATCCCTCAAAACCAACAATCGATGCTGAAGAATGGGACACATCCGGCTACCACCCTGTCCCAAGTGTCATTCAAGCTGCGACGTCAATTTTTGCGGGTCACGATGTCCGCCAAATGGCTCAATCGGATGCGTCAAATCTCAGAGAAGCCGCCGCTCACGTTGTCGACCTCATCGCTTGGGCAAAGCGAACTGAGAAGCGCGCGCGAATTTTCCTGACCGGGGTGCCGGGATCGGGTAAAACACTGGCCGGACTGCAGGCAGTACACGATGCGATCGCGAATGGGGACGGGCAGCAAGGTGACATCGTATATCTCTCCGGCAATACCCCGCTTGTAACAGTGCTTCGCGAGGCGTTGGCCCGCAGTGAATACTCAAGGCACACCGGAACAGGGCAAGCAAAGTCTCTACATGACATTCGACGTGTAGTGCGCACGAGAATCCAGCAGGTCAATGACTTTCTCAAACAAGTTTTGCACAGCGGCGGTATGCAAGTGCCTTTTGAGCATGCGATTGTTTTTGATGAAGCTCGACGCGCGTGGGATGAAAGACAGGGGCTGAAGAAGTTTTCGCGAACGGCCTCCGAGCCAGCCTTGCTCTTGCAAGTTATGGGATTACGCGGGGATTGGTGCGCCTGTGTTTGCCTTGTAGGGGGAGGTCAGGAGATCAATTCTGGCGAACGCGGTGTGTCCGGCTGGGGTGACGCTATTCGGGATCTCGCAACTGAAGACGTGAAATCATGGGTACTGTTTGGACCACCAGACGTATTGTCCGGAGGGCCTTCGACCGGTGGCGACAGTATTGGAGAGTTGCCTCCAGGTCTCGACGTCAGAATCGACGCGTTGCTGCAACTCGAAGTACCTCTCAGGTCATTCCGCTCGCCAGCCTTGAACGATTGGGTTGCCTCCGTTCTATTGGGATAACCATCAAAAGCAGGCCAAATTGCGTCGACACTTGCGTACCCAGTCGGGCTGACAAGATCGTTGGCAGCCGCGCGGGCATGGTTGAAGAATACAACTCGTGGTCAGCGACGCTGCGGGCTTCTCGCCAATTCGGGTGCACGCCGGCTTCGCGCGGACGGCGTTGGCGAAATCCTCAATGCTACCGATGGAATGGACATAGCACATTGGTACTTGAATCCACCCGGAGATATTCGTGCTAGTCATGCATTAGAGGTACCCGCGAACGAATACACGTGCCAAGGCCTCGAACTTGATTTCGCTGCTCTCTGCTGGGGCGGCAATTTCGTGCGCATGTCGGGAAGTCAGAAGTGGCTTTATCGGCGCCTAAACGGGAGTCGCTGGCAGGTCGTAAATGATCCATCGCGTCGGCGATTCATTGAGAATGGATATCGAGTTCTGCTTACTCGGGCACGCGAAGGGTTGATGATTTGGGTCCCCATAGGCGACCCGAAAGACAAAACAAGGGAGCCAGGACTCTTAGACGCGACCGCGGAGTATCTCATTTCCTGCGGTGCCGTCGAGCATACGCAACCCGACTAGCCGGCAGCGCCGCTATCTGAGCCCAAGGAAAAGCTCAGCTCAACCGAGTCAATCGAACCTGCGATGTTCTCGAATCTTGTCGTAGCGCACAGCCAGTTGTTGCCCGAGGCGTATGTCTTGACTGGCTATTGGCTCATTATCCAGCCGCCCGAATACCAATTGCTTTTCATCATCGCACTCTTCGACCAGCATCCACATCCACTCGTCCACGCCGAATTCTCTATCTTCGACTTCGATTTTGACGTGATCTCCCGGGGATTGGCCTCCTTGTGGTCGGTTCTCTGGGATAATCGAGGAAGATGCTGTCGATTGCCGATCCGACTATCGACAAGATCAGGAGGATCAAATTCTTCCTCCCGCGTTCACCCAAGGGAGAGCGACGGGACATAACGCCCCCCGACGCGCTCAACTGAAGTGGCTTGTAAGAAGCGGTATGCGCGACGGCAGGGAGAACCGGCGGGTTTCTCGGACCTTGCAGGATGGACTCAGGAACGAGAACCCCGCAACCAGTCACTCAAGAGAATCGACGCCAAGGGTGGGATGGTTTGCGCCAGAACGTCGGGATCCATGACCTCGGGGCTGAAGAGAGCGCTGACGGCAAATCCCTCCAGCAGCGCCTCGATGGCGAGGCCCCTGCGTTGCTGCTCAATTGGGGCATTTTCGTCGACCCGTAACTCCTCTGCGAGCTCTTCCATCTTGTCGGGCGTCTGGGCGTCGATGTGGCGCTTCGCCAATTCCGCCCGCATCTCCGGGTGACGGATGGCGAACAATTTGAACTCGAGTTGGAGCAGAAGACTCTGTGAATCGTGGATCTGTTCCAGAAGATAGAGAGCGACTCGTCTCACCCTGGCTTTCTTCCCACGGACGTTCGCGAGCAGGGCGCTTACCTCGGACCTGAGACGCCGGAACGTAATACTTCGCAGCGCGATGAATATCTCCGCCTTGCTGTCAAAGTTGGCGTAGAACGCTCCACGAGTGCGCCCAGCGTCCAGCGCGATGTCTTCGATCCGTGCCGCCTCAAAGCCATCGCGTGCGAAAATTCGCTCCGCAGAGGCGAGCAGTGCCGTCCTGGTCGCCTGTGTCCGCTCGCCTTGGCGCAGGCGACGGGCCGGCTTTGCATCATCGCGCGACTCCCGAGAGAGTCTGCTATCGGACCGCGTTTTATCGTGTTCTGTCATTTTTCTGAACCGAATTGCCCGTCACTAGCATATATACATACATGCATGTTTCTATTCTACCGCCAAACCAATGTTCTGGTGAGGCATTTCAGGAGATTCCTTCTTGATTTCTTTTCCAGAAACGCCCTCTCTGCTGCTGGCCACTTCCTCTTTAGAGAACTCCCCGAAGCCTGCTCCTCACAAGCGCGGCATTATCGCAGGTCTCTTCGCGGCATTGGCACCCGTTTTTTTACTTAGCGGATGTACGCCCTCCGGACCGCCGCCGGGTACGGGAGGCCCCCAGGGGCCTCTTCCGGTGCAGGTGACCACTGCAGTCTCCAAGTCGGTCCCGATCGTCGGCAACTGGGTAGCGACCACGGATGGATATGTCAATGCGCAGATCCAACCGCAGGTATCCGGCTATCTGATCCAGCAGGACTACAAGGAAGGCAGCGAGGTCCACAAAAATCAGGTCCTCTTTGAGATCGATCCTCGGCCGTTCCAGGCCACGCTCGACCAGGCGCAGGGACAGTTGGATCAAGCAAAAGGCCAACTTGGACAGGCGCAGGCTGAGGTGCAGCTCGCTGAGATCAATGTCCAGCGCGACACCCCACTGGCTCAGGCTCATGCCATCGCCCAGAGCACGCTGGACAACGAGACCAAGACGCTCCAGTCGAATCAGGCCTCGGTTGCGAGCGCCCAGGCCGCGATCGCCAGCGCCCAGGCTCAGGTCGAATCGGCGAAACTGAATCTCGGATTCACCAAGGTACGATCGCTCATCGATGGTGTGGCCGGGCAGGCGGCGCTTCAGGTGGGAAATCTGGTGAGTACGACGTCCGTACTCACAACGGTCTCGCAGCTCGATCCGATCAAGGTTTACTTCTACATCAGCGAACAGGAGTATCTCGCGCTCGCGGACCGGGCCCGTTCCAGCGGCCACGCTGACTTGCTGGATACAGGCTCTTCCATTCCGCTCAAGCTTACGTTATCGAACAACCAGGCTTTTCCGGAGTCTGGGCGAATCGTCTTTGTCGATCGGTCGGTGAGCTCACAGACTGGCAGTATTCGCCTTGCCGCGGCGTTCCCCAACCGCAATAATCTGCTGCGGCCAGGCCAGTTCGGCCGCATCAGCGCGCAGACTGAGGTGCTTCAGGATGCTGTCGTCATCCCGCAGCGCGCCGTCTCCGAGTTGCAGGGAATGAACCAGGTCTATGTCGTAGGGTCCGGCAATGTGGCGCATGTGCATACCGTCGAGCTTGGTCCTCAGATCGGTCAAGACATCGTCATCGCAAACGGGGTCAATGCAGGCGACGTTCTGGTCACCGAAGGCAACGACAAGGTCAAGGATGGTGCCAAGGTCGCTCCACAACAGGAAGCGACTGCAACCGCGAGCAACGCCGGTCGAGCTCCGAGGGGGAACAACCAATGATCTCGAAATTCTTTATCCGTCGTCCCATCGTGGCGATGGTCATTGCGATACTTACGGTCATTGGCGGCTTTGTCTGCATGCTCAGCCTGCCGACCGCGCAGTTTCCCAATATCGTCCCCCCGGAAATCCTTGTCCAGGCTACCTATCCTGGCGCCAACGCCAAGACTCTCGAACAAGCCGTCGCCACGCCCATCGAGCAACAGATGAACGGCGTCGACAACATGAACTACATGCAGTCGACCAGTGCCAGCGACGGCCAGATGCAGCTCACGGTGGACTTCGGCGTGGCCACGAATGCCGACAACGACCAGATCCTGTCGCAACTCCGTGTAGCGCAGGCGGAGAGCCAGTTGCCGACTGAGGTGAGCACTGCCGGCCTCACAGTCCAGAAATCGCTGACGTCGCCGTTGATGCTGCTCTCGATTTCATCCCCCCACTCTACCTACGATGGGGCATTTCTCGCCAATTACGCCTACATAAACCTGGTCGATGACATCACGCGTGCGAAAGGCGTCTCCCGTGTGCAGGTCTTCGGCGCTGGCCAATATGCACTGCGCATCTGGGTTCGGCCCGACCAGCTTGCGAAGCTCGGCATAACTGTACCGCAGATCACGCAAGCCCTTCAGACGCAGAACACGGTAAACCCCTCCGGACAGATCGGCGCGGAACCGATTCCAAGCGGGCAGCAGTTTACCTATACCGTCCAGACGCAGGGACGCCTAGTTACCGCAGAGCAGTTCGGCGACATCATTCTTCGCTCCAACGCCGACGGCTCAGTACTGCACCTGAAGGACGTCGCACGCGTCGAACTGGGCGCTCAAACCTACAATCTCAACGGCCGGTTTGAGGGCAAACCCGCTGCCATTATGGCAATCTACCAGCTTCCCGGCTCGAACGCGGTGCAGTGCGCCAAGGACGTCCGCGCCGAACTCGCCAAGCTATCCAAGGCCTTCCCGCCCGATATGGTGTCCGCGGTTCCACTCGACACCACCAAGGCTGTCAGTGCCGGCATCCACGAGATTCTCGTCACCCTGGTCATAGCGCTCGTTCTGGTCATCCTGGTCGTCTACATCTTCCTCCAGGGCTGGCGAGCCACGCTCATCCCTTTGCTGGCCGTGCCGGTTTCGCTCATTGGCACGTTCATCCTATTCCCGGTTCTCGGCTTCAATATCAATACGCTCTCGCTGTTCGGACTGGTGCTGGCCATCGGAATCGTGGTCGATGACGCCATCGTCGTCGTCGAGGCGGTCGAGAAGCACATTGAAGAAGGTATGTCCCCCAAGGATGCCTCCTACGCCGCAATGGAGCAGGTATCGAGCCCCGTCATCGCCATTGCGCTCATCCTTACCGCTGTCTTTGTGCCGACGGCTTTCATCCCTGGCATCACCGGTCGCCTCTATCAACAGTTCGCCGTGACCATCGCTATCTCGGTCCTGTTCTCCGCGTTCAACGCGCTTACGCTAAGCCCCGCCCTGTGCGCCCTGCTACTGAAACCGAAGGATATGAATGCCAAACCTGATCTCCAGGGCCGCTTCTTCAACGGCTTCAACAAGCTCTTCGAAAAGGCAACCAACGGCTATGTTGACCTCTCGGGTTGGCTCGTGCGCAAGTCCATCGTTGGTGTCGTGCTCATCCTAGGCCTCAGCGCCGTAGTGCTCCTGCTGGGCAAAGGCCTGCCGGGAGGCTTCCTGCCTACCGAGGATCAAGGCTACGCCTTCGTCAACCTGCAACTGCCGCAGGGCGCCAGTCTCGAACGCACCACCAACGCCGCGAAGTCGGTCGAAGACGCTCTCCACCAGGTGCCGGGCGTTCAATCCGTCGTCTCCGTTGTGGGCTTTAGTCTTCTTTCACAGACGCAGAGCACCTACAACGCCTTCTTCTTCGTCACGCTCAAGGATTGGGACGCCCGCAAGAGCAAGGATGAACAGTTCGCCGTCATTCAGACGAATCTCGCGAAGGCTCTGGGCGGCATCAAGCAAGGGATTGCATTCTCCTTCGCGCCGCCGGCCATCCCCGGCCTGGGAACCTCGGGCGGCGTCAGCATGGTGCTTGAAGATCGCTCCAACTCGACTGACCCGAACTTCCTTACCGGCAACCTATACAAGTTCCTTGGCGCGGTGAACCAGCGACCGGAGATCGCCGCTGCCATCCCAACCTATTTCCCCGCGGTCCCGCAACTCTTCGTCGATGTAGACCGTGAAAAGGTCGCTCAGCAGCAGGTGAATATCGGCGACGTCTACATGACGCTTCAGACCTTCCTCGGCGGCTCGCTGGTCAACTACTTCAATCGCTTCGGCCGTCAATGGCAGACCTATGTCGAAGCGGAAGGCGACACACGCACCACTATCGACAATATCGGACAGTTCTACGTGACCGCCGCCAACGGCAATCGAGTTCCGCTCTCCTCCATCACCACGGTCCGGCGCATCACGGGTCCCGAGTTCATCACGCGCTTCAATGAACACGAAGCGGCCTCGATCACCATCGTAGCCAAGCCTGATTTCAGCACAGGCCAGGTAATGCAGGGACTGGAACAGACCTTCGCGCAAACCATGCCGGACGGCATGGCGATGGACTACTCCGGCCTAAGCTATCAGGAGCAGCAGGCGCAGAAAAGTATTCCCGCCTGGGTGGTCTATGCCATCTCCATTTTGCTGTGTTTCCTCATTCTTGCTGCGCAGTACGAGAGCTGGTCGTTGCCGTTTGGCGTGCTGCTCAGCACACCGGTCGCTATCTTCGGCGCATACCTCGCGCTGGCCATGAGGCACATGGAAAACGACGTCTACGCCCAGATCGGACTGGTCATGCTCATCGGTCTCTCGGCGAAGAACGCCATTCTCATCGTCGAGTTCGCCAAGGACGAGTATGAAAGCGGCAAGAGCATCTTCGAGTCAGCCATGGGCGCAGCCCGCCTTCGTTTCCGGCCCATCCTCATGACAGCATTCGCATTCATCCTTGGCTGCGTCCCGTTGTGGTTCGCCACCGGCGCGGGCGGAGTCTCGCGTCAGATCCTCGGCACCGTCGTGATCGGCGGCATGTTGGCCGCGACGATTATCGCGATCTTCCTCGTCCCCACTACCTTCTCTCTTTCCGAACGCGTCGCCCAGCGCTTCGGGAGTTCGCACAACGCAGGCCTCGACTCAACCCACGATGCCGGTCCACCGGAGGATCAAGACGCTCTCCATCCGACAGCCCATCATCAGGGAGGTGCAGCATGAAATGGAAAATCGCTCCCGCAACATTGATTCTCGTTGCTGCCACGGGCTGCATGGTCGGCCCCAACTACAAGCGCCCGCTGGTCAACACGCCCGCGGCCTATCGCGGGGCTCCCGAACTGACTCCCAGGGGCACTCCGCTTGGAGCCGAAAAGTACACTACCCTCTTCACCGACCCCGTACTTCAATCCCTCATCGCCGAGGCCTTGAAGAACAACTACGACGTAAAGATTGCCGCCGACCGCGTGCTCGAACAGCAGGCAGAGGTACGAGTCACCAAGGCGGGCCAGTACCCAACCGTAAGCGTGGGCGGTACCTACGACGCGGCGGCTCTGCCCGGCGGTCTGCTCAGCAGCCTCGGAAATAACAACGGCAGCCCAAACACCAATGGGTCGAAGAACAACCAGGGGCACACAGAGATTTATACCGGCGGCTTGACCACCTCCGTAGCTTGGAACCTCGACTTCTGGGGCTACTATCGCCGCCAGACCGAGGCTGCTCGTGCCTACCTGCGTGCTACCCAGTGGGCGCAGCAGACCACCTATTCGACGCTCGTGGAGAACGTCGCCACCAGCTACTACGAACTCCGAACGCTCGATGCCGAACTGGCCATCACCAAGGACGAGCTCAAGGCACGCAAGAATTCGGTGGAACTTACACAGAAGCTGGAAGCCGGAGGCAGCGACTCGCTTGTCGACGTGCGTCAGGCCGAGGAGCTTGAATACACCGCTGAGGCACAGATACCCGATCTTGAACGTCAGATCACCCAGCAGGAAAACAGCCTCTGCATTCTGCTCGGCCGCGCTCCAGGGCCGATCGCTCGCGGCTTGCCAATCGACCAGGCTCCGCATCCGACTGAGGTTCCCGTTGGCCTGCCGTCCGATCTTCTCGAGCGCCGTCCCGATATCCGCCGGGCTGAGGAGCTGCTCGTGCAGGCAAACGCAAACATCGGCGTCGCCAAAGCCCAGTTCTTTCCTCAGCTCTCGCTCTCCGGTACGGGCGGAACCAGTACAAGCCAGCTCAAGGGAATCGTCGAGTCGAAGAATCTTTACTACTATGCGGTCGGCTCCTTGAGCCAGCCGATCTTCGAAGGCGGCAAGCTTACCAACAATCTCCACTATGCGAAGGCCGAAGATCAGGAACTCGTCGATACGTATCGGCAGACGATCGCCGGTGCCTTTCGCGATGTCGACAACGCTCTCGTTGCTTACAGTAAGACCCGCGAATACCGCGAAAAGCAGGAGAAGCAGACCGAAGCCACTCGGGATGCAGTTCGGCTGGCGCGTATGCGCTATAACGCAGGAGCAACCAGCTATCTCGAGGTTTTGACCAACGACGCCAACCTCTATAGCTCCGAGCTGACCCTCAAGACCGCCCAGAAGCAGGAAGCGCTTTCGCTTGTGCAGCTCTATAACGCCCTTGGGGGCGGCTGGTAGTGCGTCAGGAACAATACAGCATGAAGAAGATACGACGAAGCATATCATCTGCGTAATCAGGTACTCGCGGCGATTAACAGCACGCGTTTGCGGCCCTCGTTCATGCAGGGTATGGTATCAGATTCGCCGTTTGTTCGCCTATAGCTTAAAGTGAACAGGCACAGGTGTGAAATCACAGGTGTGAAATTCTAGGCTGGGCTGCTAAACGATTGATAGATATGGTGGCCAGGGAGGGAGTTGAACCCCCGACGCCAGCCTTTTCAGGGCTGCGCTCTACCACCTGAGCTACCTGGCCACTTGTTCTGCAAAACTCTGTCCTGAAAACGGCTCGCAGCCAACGGGCCGACCACCGTGCGCTCTCACTGGGCGGGATGCCGAAGCAAATCAGCCGATGCGCAGGGACCGTGCGGAACAATCGAATTATACCAAGTCGTTTACGGTTCGCTCCAAATGTTTGCAGAAAAGTTTTCGCCCAAAAGCCAGCGAAACCCCGCTCTTACGATGACAGCGATCCACTTGGCACGCCATTCATGATCGACAGTGCGCAACGGTTTGCGCCAAACCAGTATGGAATTTCGCGATAGTCATCGACATCGAACACCGCGAGGTCGGCGTCCTTGCCCGCTTCCACGCTGCCTTTGCGGTCGGCGATGCGCAGCGCCCACGCTCCATTAATCGTCGCCGCCGCAATGGCCTCGGCCGGCGACATCTTCATGTGCGTGCATGCGAGCGACATTGCCATGGGCATGCTCGCCGTCGGTGAAGAACCCGGATTGTAGTCCGTTGCCAGAGCGATTGCGATTCCCGATTCGATGAATCGCCGCGCGTCGGGATATCGCGACAGGCCGAGAAAATAGTTTGCGCCGGGAACCAACGTTGCGACCGTGCTGCTTCGGGCGAGCACAGGCAAGTCGGCGTCGTTAACGTGATCCATATGATCGAGCGATGCCGGCTGATAGCGCAGCAACGGTGCGAGCCGTGTTTCGCTCAGTTGACCCAGATGGGCGCGCACCGCGAGTCCGTACTGCTCCGCCGCCGCAAAAATCTGCGCGGTCTCCTCGGCAGTGAAAGCGCCGCGATCGCAGAACACGTCGACAAACTGAATCAGTCTGCGTTTGGCGACGGCTGGAATCATTTCGTTACAGATCAGTTCGACATACTCGCGCGAACGTCCACGATACTCAGGCGGAACTACATGCGCGCCCAGAAAAGTGGAAACCACCGTCCCCGGCCACTCGCGCGCGGCATCGCGAATAGCTTCGAGTGACTTCACTTCCGAGGTAAGGCTCAGACCGTAGCCGGATTTGGCCTCCACCGTCGTCGTCCCGTGACCCGCCAAATCCACGAGCACCGCGGAAACCTTCTTGGTCAGAGCGGCCTTCGTGGCCTTTCGCACGCCCTCGATGCTCGAGCGAATGCCTCCGCCAGCTTCGGAGATTTCTTCGTAGTTAGCGCCTGAAATTCGTTTCTCAAAATCCACCAGCCGCGGCTGCGTGAATACAGGATGAGTATGAGAATCGACGAAGCCCGGCAACACCACGCGTCCGCCGCAATCGATCTCCATGACCTTCTTGCGATTCTTCGTCAGCCAGGGATCGCGCAGCGCGTCCGTCGTCGTGCCAACCGAAACAATCTTCCCGCCCAGGCAAAGCACCGCAGCGTCCCGAATGATTCCAAGTTCGGGAAGGGAAGTGCCGCGCCGCGGGCCGGGAGTCGCCGAGCGCAGCGTGAGAAGTTGGCCAATGTTGAGCAACAGCAGAGCGCCTTCGACAACAGATCTGGATTTCGCGATTGGGTTCAAGGAAGCGATAGTTTAACAGGACTATCTACGTCTCGGTCGTGACAATAATGCCGGTTATTCATACAATGCTATGCAATGACACGTCCCAAAGGGCTGACCCTTACGGCGGTGCTGATGTGCATCTGCAACGCAATGGGCTGGTTCATCATTGAATGGGATAAACCGCATGCACGGGCTCAGTTCGCAGTGTTCACGATTTTGATTCTCACTGGGTATGTGTTCCTCTGGTTTTATTGGAAGGGACGAAACTGGGCCAGGATTGCCGTTCTTCTGACCTCAGTCCTCACAATCTACAACCTTCGATATTGGCATCAGTCTGACGCCTCCAGCCGACTAATGATCGCGTCGGAAGCAGTGCTCGGCATGTTCTTGCTTTACTGGCTCAACACAGCGGCAGTGCGCGAATACTTTAAAACCGCCGCCGGACCGACTGACCCAGGGACCAATGTTTAACACTACTCGCAGGGATTCTTGCTGATGGCTGACAGCTACTTCGCCATCGGAATGCGAACGCCGGTCTTCTCCGCGAACTCCTTCGCCTCGTCATACCCCGCATCCACATGCCGAATCACGCCCATCCCCGGATCGGTCGTCAGCACGCGCTCAATTCGCTTGGCCATCATGTCCGATCCGTCGGCCACCGTAACCTGTCCGGCATGCAGGGAATATCCAATCCCCACTCCTCCCCCGTTGTGGATCGAAACCCAACTCGCGCCCGCCGCCGTATTCACCAGAGCATTCAGCAGCGGCCAGTCGGCCACGGCATCGGTGCCATCTTTCATGCTTTCCGTTTCGCGAAAAGGAGAAGCCACCGACCCGCAATCCAAATGATCGCGTCCAATCACGATCGGAGCCTTGATCGTCCCTTTTTTCACCAGATTGTTAATCGCCAGCCCAAACCGCGCCCGCTCGCCATATCCCAGCCAGCAGATTCTCGCTGGCAATCCCTGAAACTTGATGCGCTTGCGAGCCAGTTCAATCCACCGCCGCAAACTCCGATTCTCCGGAAACAACTCCAAAACTAAATCGTCCGTCACTGCGATATCCGATGCTTCGCCCGAAAGCGCCGCCCACCGGAACGGCCCGCGCCCCTCGCAAAACAGCGGACGTATATACGCAGGCACGAATCCCGGAAAGTCATACGCATTCTTCACGCCGCGCTGAAACGCAAATGTCCGAATGTTGTTCCCGTAGTCGAACGTGATCGAGCCCATCTTCTGCAACCGCAGCATGCCCTCGACATGCCGAGCCATCGCATCGAGCGACCGCTCCTGATACGACTTTGGATCGCGCGCACGCAGCTCCAGTGCCGCTTCGAAAGTCATTCCATTCGGCACATATCCATTCAGCGGATCGTGCGCCGAAGTCTGATCGGTAAGAATGTCGGGAACCACTCCGCGCTCAGCGAGTTCCGGAATAATGTCCGCACAATTTCCCACCAGCCCAACCGAAACGTTCTCCTTCTTCCGCACCGCATTTTTCAGAATGCGCAGAGCCTCATCCAGCGTAGTCACCAGAAAGTCGCAATACCCAGTCTTCAGCCGCTTCTTGATGCGCTCCGGATCGACATCAATCCCCAGAAACGCCGCGCCCGTCATCGTCGCGGCCAGAGGCTGCGCTCCGCCCATGCCGCCCATGCCGCCCGACACGATCAGCTTCCCACTCAAGTCTCCGCCAAAATGTTTGTCGCCCGCCGCGTTGAAGGTTTCGTACGTGCCCTGCACGATGCCTTGCGAGCCGATGTAAATCCACGACCCGGCCGTCATCTGCCCATACATCATCAGCCCTGCGCGCTCCAATTCGTTGAACTTCTCCCAATTGGAAAAATGCCCAACCAGATTCGAGTTCGCAATCAGTACCCGCGGAGCATACTCATGCGTTTTGAACACGCCCACGGGCTTCCCCGACTGCACCAGCAAAGTCTCGTCGTTCTCCAGCGCCTGCAGCGACCGGACGATGGCGCGATAGCAATCCCAATTGCGAGCCGCCTTTCCAGTGCCGCCATACACCACCAGATCCTGAGGCCGCTCGGCTACGTCCTCGTCAAGATTGTTCATGAGCATGCGCAGCGCCGCTTCCTGCTGCCAACCCTTGCAGGAGAGCGAGTTGCCGCGCGGAGCGCGAATTCGGGTGTAGGAAGATGTCGGAATCTCGATCGAAACGGGCATGGAGATATGGTAGTGGCTGGGGAGCGGAATCATCAAGACGCCCTGAGCCTCTTTCAGTCGCGACAAGATCGATGCGTCGTCGCCCGTATGCCGCAGGTGGCTCTGGAAGATGAGGGTTGAAGTTGAGTGTGAAAGATGAGCTACTTCGCGCTCAGAGTGAAGTTCACCACCGTGGCTTGTTTCGGAAGCACGGTGACCGATTTCTCCACGACCTTGGCGTCGCTGAAGATCGGGCGCTCCACGTGGCTTTGGGTCGAAAAATCGACGGAACGGACCGTTTGCACGCCCCAGCCTTCGTGCCAGGCGACGACCTGATAAGTGCCAGGCGGAACATTCGTCAATTGAAACTCGCCGCTTTCGTCGGTTACCGCATAATAAGGATGCGTAACCACCATCATTTCCGCGTTCATCCAGACATGCCCGCCGTTGCAACGCAGGTGGACAATTCCCGGCTGCGTCATCGTGCGCGTATTCGGACGGTTGGGAAAAGGAAACGAAAGGTTGAAGGTCGCCGCTCCGTCCATGTGCACCGTGTGGAGCGTCGCATCCGAACTATTCATCACCAGATCCGACCCCGCCGGAACGATCATAATGTGCGGAACATAACGGCACGCGCGCTGATCCAGATGCCTGCGTTGCGGCGGCAGATCAAGTGCCTTGCCGCTGGATATGTTTTTCAAATAAACGACGGTATTGGCAACCCCACCCTGCGGTCCCAGGATGAGCCGTTCCAAATCCGTGGCTTTATGCGACTCCGGATCGCAAACCCCCGTGTCCCGGGCAATCGGGTATGGAGCACTGTGCGGGATCGCTCCCACCCATTTGACCGACCCGGAAATCGTGCCTCCAGCGCTGACATCGACAACTTTATAGTCAACTTGCGCGAGGGCCAGGTTCGGACTCACGGTCGCGCCTGCAATCAAGAACAAGCTCAAAACGATGCGTCGCATAATCGAGTCTATCCGCGGGTTTTCTGTTCGTTCCTCCGGATCCATCAGCGCCCGCGCGTCGATCCGTCCAGTCATTTTGGGGGCAGGACCGCGCACGAATCGGAAACGAACTCCCACAGAGTCTTTATCGGTCACAACCCGCTTTCAAATTATGTGGCGAAAGTAATAGAAGCAACAGTGCCGAAGGTAATGCAGACCTCACTGTTACAGAATCGCGCTTACGCGGTTAGGAAAGGTTGTCACTGCTGGATTGCTAGGTTTTATTGGGTGCACGGGCATCGCTCGCTGCATCGGAATCTGGATTTTCATCCGTTTGAGAAAGTGTTGGGCTGAGTGGTAGTGAGGGCGTGAGAGTTAAGACGTCTTGTTCGAGGTGTTCTGCGCTAAACCAGCACCGATCCGTCGAATTCCCGGTATCCCTGAGGCTGGGAGTGTTGGAGGCAGGTGTCCGTTGAAATCCTATACCTATTCTGAGGCGCGCGGAAATTTTGCCACCGTGCTCGAAGAAGCCCCACGGGACGGTGCGGTTGAAATTCGTCGGCGGGATGGCTCAGTCTTTCGCATCTTGCCCGCGCCAACATCCAAAGGAAGATCCAAGGCGTCGCCGCTGGATGCAAAGGGGGTAAATTTAGCGATCTCCACTGCCGATCTGGTTGCGATTGTGCGCGAAGGCCGGGAGCGGGGCTAGGGAGTCAGGAATCTCCGTCCAGCTCGATTCATCACAACCACGCCGTGTCCCCATCACAGACACCATCCCCGTGCCCTGCGAAAATCATTCCCGGATCGCGGCAGCGAAGCGTGCGCCCGCCTCCAGAGGCGATCCAAACGCTCTTTGACATTTTCGATTCCAGAGGCAGGGCTTCACAGCCCGAATCGGGACGAGTCGGCGTCCAAAGCCACAAGAAACAGGACAAAAAACCAACAAGTCCTTACGGCTGCGGTATTTCAATGTAAGTCCTTTAGAATGCGGTATGTAGATGCCGCCCCCGCCAACCATATGATTCTAAATGACTTTGATAGCACCAAAAAGGGGGGGGGTACTGACCGGCAAACATCGAATCGAGGCATTTCCGCAGCGCCCCGACCGAGCCAGACAAAATATATTTTCGACTGAACGTCACTCCCACTCTATGGTTCCCGGAGGTTTCGAAGTAATGTCATACACCACGCGATTCACTCCGCGAACTTCATTCACAATCCGATTGGAAATCGTCTTCAACACCTCATACGGCAGAGGAACCCAATCGGCCGTCATGCCATCTTCGGAATGCACCGCGCGAACCGCGCAAGTGTAAGCATAAGTTCGCTGGTCGCCCATGACGCCGACCGACATCACTGGCAAGAGCACAGCAAACGACTGCCAGATCTTCTGATAGAGTCCAGCCTTCTTGATTTCTCCGACCACTATCTCATCGCACTCGCGGAGTAATTCCGCTCGTTCCTTCGTTACTTCACCCAGAATGCGCACGGCAAGCCCAGGACCAGGGAACGGTTGCCTTTGCAGAAGCTCTTCGGGCATACCCAAATCGCGGCCGATGCGGCGAACTTCATCTTTGAATAAGTCCTTCAGCGGCTCGATCAGCTTGAGCTTCATCTTTTCCGGTAATCCGCCGACGTTGTGATGCGACTTGATAACCTGCGACGGTCCGCGCACCGATCGCGATTCAATCACGTCGGGATAGAGCGTCCCCTGAACCAGCCACTCGACTTCGCCTTCTTCTTTAAGGATGCGATGCGCTTCGGCGTCGAAGACCTCGATGAACTCGTTGCCGATGATTTTTCTTTTTGTTTCGGGGTCGATTACTCCCGCAAGTTTCTGCATGAAGCGGTCGGTGGCATCGACGGCAACCAGGCGCAGTCCGAGATTGTCGCGGAGATTCTTTTGCACTTTCTCGAATTCGTTTTTGCGGAGCACCCCGTTGTTGACGAAGACGCAAGTCAGGCGCGATCCTTCGGTTCCGTTCTTGGCAGGCGTATCGCGCATGGCGCGATCGACGAGCACGGCCGCGACGGAAGAATCGACTCCGCCGGAAAGGGCGCAGATGGCGCGCCCGTTGCCGACCTGCTGTCTCACTTGGGCGATGGTCGCGTCGATGAAGTGCTGCGGAGTCCACGAAGGTTTCGCGCCGCAGATGGTGACGGCGAAATTGCGCAGGATTTCCGAACCCAGCGGAGTGTGGTGCACTTCGGGATGAAACTGTACGGCCCACATTTTGCGCTCGGCATTTTCGATGGCCGCAACGGCATTGGCAGTTTTGGCGGTGAGCCGGAACCCCGGCGGGAGTTCTTCGGCTTCGTCGCCATGCGACATCCAGACGGCGAGCAGGTGAGGGAGTCCGCGAAAAAGCTCGGAATCGGCCTGCTGGATCTCGACTTTGGCATGGCCATATTCGCGCTTTGCGGCGGAGCGCACTTTCCCGCCGAGAGCATAGACCATGAACTGCAATCCGTAGCAGATGCCGAGCACGGGAATGCCAAGATCGAAGACGCTCTTGTCGGCAAGCGGCGCATCTTTGTCGTAGACCGAGGAAGGGCCTCCGGAAAGAATGATGCCGAGCGGATGATAGCTGCGAATTTCTTCCAGGCTGGCGTTGAACGGAAGCACCACCGAGAAGATTTTCTGTTCGCGGATGCGGCGGGCGATGAGCTGCGAATATTGCGCGCCGAAGTCGAGGACTACGATGGATTGGGTTTCCACTGATGAGTTTCTCAGATTGATGCTTGAGTTGCAAGAACCGGCTGCGAGCTACTTGCGACTAGCTTCTAGCTTGGAGCAAACACCAATCCTCCGATTTGCCCTAATCTCGTGGCTCGCAGCTTTTTACCGCACCACGACATTGACCAGCTTCTTAGGCACGACGACGACTTTGACGACCTGCTTGCCGGCGAGCGCCGCCCGCACTTTTTCATCGGCGAGCGCGGCCTGTTTAATTTGGTCTTCGCTAGCCTCCGCCGGTACAACCACTACGCTGCGCAGTTTGCCGTTGACCTGCACGGGAATTTCGATCTCGTCGTCGGCGGCGAGCCCTGCGTCGTACTTGGGCCATGCGGCTTTCAGCAAATTGCTCGTCTCGCCGGTCATCTCCCACAATTCGTGCGCCAGGTAAGGAGCCATGGGAGCCAGCAGCAAAGCGATCGTGCGTTGCGCTTCCATGATCAGCGATGCCGGAACTTTACCGCTGGCGATTGCGTTTTCCGCGGTATAAATCTCGTTCACCAACTCCATGATGGCCGCGATGCAGGTATTGAAATGCCAACGTCCCTGGAAGTCTTGGCTGACGCGCTTAATCGTCTGATGCAGTTTGCGCTGGACCGCGCGAGCTTCAGGAGTCAATGCTGGACTCTGCGCTGCAGGCGACGCGCTTGCTGTCGCTGCTACTGGGTTGCGCAAATAGAACCGATACACGCGCCCAAGAAAGCGCTGTATCCCTTCGATCCCTGTTTCCTGCCAGTCCAAATCGCGATCTGGAGGCGCTGCAAACAAGCTATACAACCGAGCTGCATCGGCTCCATAGCGCTCTACCATCTCGTCGGGAGACACCGTATTGCCCAAACTCTTCGACATCTTCGCGCCGTTCTTGATCACCATGCCCTGCGTGAATAGGCGTTGCACGGGTTCGTCGTTCGTTACGAGCCCCATATCGCGCATGAACTTGGTCCAGAAGCGCGAATAAATAAGGTGGAGAATGGCATGCTCGACGCCGCCGATGTATTGGTCGATGGGAAACCAGTAGGCGATGGTCGCCTTGTCGAACGGAGCTTTGTCGTTATGCGCATCTGCGTAGCGGTAGAAGTACCAGGACGAATCGACGAAGGTGTCCATGGTGTCGGTTTCGCGGCGCGCAGGACCTCCACATTTGGGGCAGGTCGTGTTGAGAAACTCAGGCACACTTGCCAGCGGAGAACCGCCAGCCAACGTAATCGGAACGTTGTCGGGCAAAATCACGGGCAGATCTTTTTCGGCGACCGGCACAACGCCATCTTTGTCGCAGTACACCATGGGAATCGGCGTGCCCCAATAGCGCTGGCGCGAAATGCCCCAGTCTTTCAGGCGAAACGTGACGGTCGCCTTGCCGAAGCCTTTTTCGGCGGCGCGTGCAGACATTTTGGCAATGCCTTCGGCGCAGGTGAGGCCGCTGAACTCGCCGGAGTTCACCAGAATTCCGTCCTCTGCCGTAAATGGCAGCGGAGGCGCCGTCATGGTTTCTTCAGGATCGGAACTGGCGGGAAGAATCACAAGGCGAATTGGGAGTTTGTACTTCTTCGCGAATTCGTAGTCTCGCTCGTCGTGCGCAGGCACGCTCATGATTGCGCCCGTGCCGTAATCCATGAGGATGTAGTTTGCCACCCACACAGGAACTGCATCGCCGTTGTAGGGATTTTTGGCGTAGCGACCGGTGAAAACTCCATGTTTGTCAATGTTGCCGATATCACCTGCTTCTTTGGCGCGGCGCTGTTCGGCAATCAACTCTTCCACTTGCGTGCGCAAAGCAGCATCGCGCGAAATCATGTCGGAAACGATGGGGTGCTCGGGTGCCAACTGAACCGAGGTTGCCCCATAGATCGTATCGACGCGCGTGGTGAATACGGTGATGGTCGAGCCAGCCGGACCGACAGTTCCGCCCAAGTCGAAATCGACGAGCGTGCCTTCGCTGCGGCCGATCCAGTTCTGCTGCATGATGCGGACTTTTTCGGGCCAGCCCTGCAGTTTGTCGAGATCGCGCAGCAATTGGTCGGCGTATTTCGTGATGCGCAGAAACCACTGCTCCAGTTCGCGCTGGACGACGGGAGTGTCTTCATGGCGCCAGCACATTCCGCCCACGACCTGTTCGTTCGCGAGCACCGTCGCGCACTGCGGACACCAGTTCACTTTGCTTTTCTTGCGATAGGCCAGACCCGCCTCGTAGAGCTTGAGAAAAAACCACTGATTCCAGCGGTAGTAATCAGGCAGACAGGTGGTGACCTCGCGCGACCAGTCGTAGGCAAAGCCGAGGCGCTTCATCTGTTTTTTCATGGCCGCGATATTGGCCAGGGTCCACTGCCTCGGCGGAGTGTTGTTTTTGATCGCCGCATTCTCCGCTGGCAGGCCGAAGGAATCCCAGCCCATGGGATGAAGCACGTTATAACCGTTCATCCACATGTAGCGGGCGAGCGCATCGCCGATGGAGTAGTTGCGCACGTGCCCCATGTGGAGCGCGCCCGAAGGGTAGGGGAGCATTTCGAGTACGTAATATTTCGGCTTGGCCGTGTTGGGCTCGGCAGCATAAAGCGATGGATCATTCTGCCAGCGCTCGTTCCATTTCTGTTCGATGCGCTGCGCATCATAACGCTCGTCGTTACGATCGGCGCGGATGGTCGGGATCGGCCTGTCTTCCTGTGGCATAGATATAAGGATAATTCAGTAATAAGTAATGCTAGATTTTACAACGCCACTCTCCGATATGCCGCACCAACCTGCACGTTCGTAAATCCGCGCAAACAATTGCAACATCCCTGTCAGGTTTTCTTGCTTGCCTTTTTCCCGCTCACCAGCGATAAATACGGGCAAGTATGATCATTCGTAAAAGCGCCATTTTTCTTACCGTAGTATTAGCGATGTCACTGGCAGGTCGGTCGCAGACTTCCAGTCCTCACACTCCTGCCAAGGGCGATTATTCCGAAGAATCTGCTGTGATTGAGGAGAACTCCACCAAGATTGTTTTTGAAAACGATGGCAATTTTACCCGGGAACAAACCAGCCGCATACTCGTCCAAACAGACGCTGGCGTGAAGCAGTGGGGCCTGCTGACGATTCCTTTTCAGGCAGCAACGCAAGTGGTGAACATCGATTACGTAAGGGTCCGCAAGGCGGACGGCAGCACCGTCACGACGCCGGAAGACAATATTCAGGATCTCGATTCGGAGATCACGCGCAGTGCTCCCTTCTACAGTGACCTGCGCGAAAAACACGTGGCAGTCAAAGGACTCGGTCCCGGCGACACGCTCGAATATCAAGCGCACTGGCGCACCACAAAGCCGTTAATTCCAGGTCAATTCTGGTTCGAATACAGTTTTCACCACGACGGCATTGTTCTCGCGGAAAGCCTGGAGATTAAGGTGCCCGCCGACCGCGCCGTCAAGGTAAAAGGACCGCAAGCCACGCAGACTGTCAAAACGGCGTCGGGCTCCCGCGTTTATTCCTGGACCTACTCCATGTTGCAGCGCCTCAAGGATCCTGCGGAAGACGAGAAGAAACAAGTCGAAACGGCGCTCGGCCGTCTCCCCGCGCCCGACGTTCAAATCAGCAGCTTCCAAAGCTGGGACGAAGTCGGCCGCTGGTACTGGAATCTGCAGAAAGAACGCATCGAACCCAGCCCCGCTATCCGGGACAAAGCCGCGGAACTGACCAAGGGTATGACCGATGATGCCGCCAAACTGGCCGCCCTGTACAGTTTTGTGAGTACGCAATACCGCTACATCGGAATCGCATTCGGCATCGGACGTTACCAGCCGCACAGCGCCGACGACGTCCTCACCAACAACTACGGCGACTGCAAAGACAAGCACACCCTGCTCGCAGCCTTGCTGCAGGCGTCCGGAATTACTCTGTATCCCGCTCTTATCAACTCCAGCTTCACAATCAACCCTGACGTTCCATCGCCGTCTCAGTTCGACCACGTCATTGGTTATCTGCCGCAAGGGAAAGTCAGTGGCAATAAGGATGCGGTCTGGCTCGATACCACTTCGGAGATTGCGCCGGTGGGCTACCTGGTGCAACGTCTACGCGATAAGACTGCGCTGGTTATGTTGGGAGAGAAGTCGACGAAACTGGAGAACACACCCGCGGACCCGCCCTTCCAGAGCGCGGAAACCTTCAAGGTTGACGGCAAGCTGAGCGAAGACGGCGCGCTCGACGCGAAGATCGAGGATACCAGTCGGGGCGATGGTGAGATTGTGCTGCGCACTGTCTTCCGCCAGGTACCACAAGCCCAGTGGAAGGACCTGGTGCAGCGAATTTCTTATGGCTTGGGTTTCGCGGGCACGGTAAGCGATGTCGTGGCCGGCGCGCCCGAAGCGATTGCCGAGCCGTTTCACTTTTCCTATTCCTACAACCGTAAAGATTATCCGACTTGGAAGAGCGATCACCAGTTTGCGGTTCCCGGCCTGCCGTTCTCCTTAACCCCGCTCCGAGATGATTCGAAGTATCCCGTGTGGCTTGGATCGTCCGGGGAGTTGGTGTCGGAAGCCAAAATCGAGTTGCCCAAGGGCTATGAGCCGCGGGTGCCTTCCAACGTAGACCTGAAGTGTGACTTCGCGGAATACCATGCGTCCTATGCCATTTCGAATTCCAGTTCCGGCTCGAATGATCAGCGCACTCTGACCGCGAAACGCCGTTTCATTTCTAAGTTGCAAGAGGTTCCAGTCGCCAAGTTTGACGAATATAGAAATTTCATCAAGAGCGTGCAGAACGATGTGAGCCAATATGTGCAAACATCATCCTCCGACGGGTTGGCCATCCCAAACGCGTCACTCAGCCCGAGTGACTTGAACCTTATAAACACGGCAAAGCTGCGTTTCTTGATGACCAGTATTGTCGAACTGCCGGCGAGTGCATCGTCCGACGCAAACCAGTCGGAATCCGATGGCCGCAGCGCCCTGGAAAAAGGTGATCGTTCGGCTGCAATTGACGCACTCAAGCGTGCCGTAGAAAAGGATCCAAAGTTTACTCGGGCGTGGCTTCTATTGGGCACCGCCTACATCACATCGGAGCAGAGCGATTCCGGTCTCGACGCTTTGCGTAAGGCCATCGACTGCGACCCCAAGCAGGTGGTGGCGCGTAGGACCTACGCGCTAGCGCTCGCGCATTTGGGTCGCTCCGATTCAGAGATGGACGCCTGGCGCGATGCGCTGAAAATCGCCCCGGAAGATCTCCAAGCAAACACTCAATTGGGATCGATGCTGATGCAGCAGAAACGCTACGGTGAGGCGTTGCCCTACCTGGAAACCGCGGCGAACAACGATAAATCCCCTGGCACCCAAGCGGCGCTCGGTTCGGCCTACTTGCTCGCAGGCGAACGTGAAAAGGCGGAAGTTGCATTCAACAAACTTGCAGACCTGGATACAGACGGGAACTACTTCAACGATGTTGCCTATGAGATGGCCAGTGCCGACTTAAATTTGCCTTTTGCCGTGGACCTGGCTGGGAAAGCTGTGCACCGCGTTGAGGAGGAGTCGCAGAAGACTACCCTAGCGGATCTGAAAATGGAAGATTTAAGAAGGGTCCAGAAGCTCTCTGCGTATTGGGATACCCTAGGTTGGGCGGAAGAACGGATGTCGAAACTGGATGAGGCGGAACAACACTTGCGCGCTGCCTGGGCCTTGACGCAGAACGGAGTGGCTGCCAGTCACCTGTGTTACGTTTACAAACGCACCCACCGCTACGATCTCGCCATTCGGATGTGCCGTATGGCAATCCATCGCATGTCGATCACGACGGGACTTATGCAGATGCAAACCGAAATGGATGCCGCCAAGCAAAATCTGGAATTCCTGACTGCAGGGGCCCCACACTCGAAGAGCACAGACGATGCCGTTGACATGGTCCTCAAGGAACGGGAATTCAAGCTGCCGAGATTCCTGGCAGGGACCGAGAGCGCGGATTTTTTTGTGCTGCTGGCCACGGACGGAAAAAACAAGAAATTCAAAGTGGAAGATGTGAAATTCATCAGCGGGTCTGACACGATGAAACTTCAGGGAAAACAATTGAAGAAGATCGATTTCAACATCCCGGCGCCGGACGATACTCCGACGCGTTTCGTCCGGCGCGGCATTCTCGAATGCTATCAGTACAGCGGTTGCTCCTTCGCGCTTCTGGATTCCGCATCGGTGAAGTCGTTGAACTAGCGTCCGCTTTTAGCAAAGCGTGTTTGTTTCCCTGGTTTGCTCCATTCCGTACCGGACGCTAGACTTAGGGATTCGGGGTACACCTTATGCTCGTCGTCATGAAAGCGCAGGCCACCGAAGAGCAGGTCCGCGCGGTTTGCCAGAAAATTGAAGCGCTTGGATACCGCGCCCACTCCATGCCTGGAGCGCAACGCACTGCCATCGGCATCACCGGCAACAAGGGCGAGGTCGATTCCGGATCGCTCGAAGAGATGCCGGGCGTGCAGGAAGTCATCCACGTTTCGAAGCCTTACAAGTTAGTCAGCCGCGACACCAAGCCCGACAACTCGGTCATCAACTTTCCCGGATCGAGCGTCACCATCGGAGGCCGTGAACTCGCTATCATCGCGGGGCCTTGCGGTATCGAGAGCAGGGAACAGGCGTTTGCGATTGCCGAGCGAGTAGCCCGCGCCGGAGCCCAGTTCTTCCGCGGCGGCGCCTACAAGCCTCGTACCTCTCCTTATTCTTTTCAAGGCCTCGGCGAAGAAGGCCTCAAGATCATGGCGGAAATCCGCGACCGCTTCGGGTTGCTCATCGTGACCGAAGCGGTCGATTATGAATCGCTCGATCTGGTCGATCAATACGCCGATATGATCCAAATCGGCGCCCGCAACATGCAGAATTTTTCCTTGCTCAAGCGCGCTGGACGGGCCCACAAGCCAGTGCTGTTGAAGCGCGGCATCTCGGCGACGCTGGAAGAATTTCTGATGGCCGCCGAATACATCATGAGCGAGGGCAACTACCAGATTGTGCTTTGCGAGCGCGGTGTGCGCACTTTCGCCGACCACACGCGCAATACACTCGACCTGAGCATCGTGCCGGCCGTGCAGAGACTGAGTCACCTGCCGATCATCGTCGATCCCAGCCACGGAACCGGCAAGCGCAACAAAGTGACGCCGCTGTCCCGTGCCGCGGTGGCCGTTGGAGCCGACGGGTTGATTGTCGAAGTTCATCACGATCCCGACCGCGCTTTGTCGGATGGCATGCAGTCGCTGTATCCGGATCAGTTTGATGCGTTGATGGTGCAGGTCCGACAGATCGCAGCGGTTTTGGGGCGGACGATTGCAGCCCGCGAGACCGCAACAGTTGTGAGGTGAGCGACGGCACACACCCTGCGATCGATGGTCAAGAAATCAGGAATTGCCCTGTTCATTTCTGCCGCTCTTGTGCTTGCTGGGGCACAGTCCATGGCCTCAAACCCAGCTCCGAACTCGCAAACCGACGGGATACCACCTTGCGCAGACCTGACCAACCAAATCGAAATCCTGTCTGAGACGAATGGCGTCGATTTCTGTTCTTACATTCGCGAGAGTGTGTTGGCGCCGATTCGATCCACTTGGATTAATCTGATGCCAGAAGAGGTCTATTCGCCGACCTTCAAGCAAGGCCATGCAAAAGTAGATTTCTTTATTTATCAGGATGGCAAGGTGCGCGACTTGCGACTGGAAGCTACGTCGGGCGACGTAGCTTTGGATCGTGCCGCATGGGCGGCGGTCGCGGCGTCATCTCCGCTGGAACCGCTCCCCTTTCAATTTAAAGGACGAAACCTTGGTCTTCGCATTCACTTCTACTACAACTCGGGCCCGGGTTCAGATTCGCCGGCGCGGAACGGTGCATATCGAGCGGGTGGACCGGTGATTGCGCCAGTTCTTGTTCGCTCGAAAATGGCGAGGTATCCGAAGTCTGCTCGGAAGTCAGGAAGCGAAGGGACGGTTTGGCTGTCGGTGATCGTGGGCGCGAACGGAAAGCCCGGCGATGCGATGATCGTAAAGAGTGTCTCGCCGGAATTGGATGCAGAAGCCATCAAAACCGTCGGGAAATGGAGATTCCGTCCGGGAACGCTGGCGGGAAAGCCGGTTGCGGTTGAAGTCAGCGAAGAAGTTGTGTTCAAGTTAAACTAATTTCCTGCGACATCGGATAAATCTCTTGCCGGCGGAGAGGCCAACTCGTCCTTGAGGAAATTTCTGCTACTCGCGGTTCTTGTCCCGCTAGTCCTGGCCGCCGGCTGGTACTACTTTCACGAGCGCCCACTACCCGGCTACGGCCCGCTTTACCGCGAATACGCCTATATCACCAACGGCAAGAGCAATAGCGTCACCGTCATCGATCTTCGAAGTTTTCGCCCGGTGCGCACGCTTTCGGTGGGCATCGACCCTACCGGAGGAGCGGCGAATCCCAAGCGCAATGAAGTTTACGTGGTCAACACCGGTTCCTCGAACATCAGTGTGATCGACGCGGAGGAGAACAAGGTTGTTGCCACGATCGGCGTTTACGGGCGGCCTTTTTTCATCGATGTTTCACCCGATGGGCACAGGGCTTACGTTGCCAATTCCGGGTCCGACAATGTTTCTGTGCTGGATCTTGACCGGCGCGCGGTCGCGGCGACGCTTCACGTAGGCAGCACGCCCGGCATGGCTCGCGTGTCGCCCGACGGATCGACGGTAATTGTCAGCAATCGCGGCGACAATAGCGTCTCCATCATCGATACCGCGCGCCTTGCGGTGCGTTCGGCCATCAACATCTGTATTCATCCGGAAGATATAGCTGTTTTGCCGGATTCCAGCAAAGCGTTTGTATCCTGTTCGGGATCGGGACAGATTGCCAGCATTGCCCTTAAGACTGCGAACGGGAGCGAACCTCAGAGCGACAAACTGCTTGCGCTTCTCGATGTCGGAAAATCTCCGGTAAGCTTGGCGCTGAAACCGGACGGAGGCGAACTCGCCGCTTTCAACTTCGAAGCTGGCAGTATCTCCATTGTTGAGACTACCGCGAACGAAGTGGCGGGTAGTTATCTGGTTGGCGACGGGCCGGCGCGCGGCGTGTTTTCGCTCGACAACGCGCGGTTGTATGTTTCGAATTTCGGGTCCAATAACATCGCGGTTTACGACATGGAACTGGGCAAGGTGGTTGCTTATTTTCCGGTCGGAACGCATCCCGATGCGCTGGCGCTTTCGCAGAGCCAGAACTATCTGCTGGTGGTCGACTCCGGCTCGGGAGACGTGGCGGTTATTCAAAAACGTACGCCCAGAAAGAAATTCGAGCCGTCGGAATATTCGTTGCTGACGATGATTCCGGTGGGCGTGCAGCCCAATCAGATCGTGGTGAAGTCGTTTCTGGCTACGAAGCTGTTACAGGGCCGGTAGAGCGCGGAAGTCGCTGGAAGAATCCCGGTTCCATGGTAAAAGGGCGGACCGAATGTCGGTCCGCCCTTGGTATTCGGTGAAACGGCTACTGCCGAATTACGGTCGCGTTGCACCACAATTCGGATACAGGTAAGCAGGATAGTCTCCGTTCACCAACTGCGTGAGGGTGGAGTGAGATCCGCTAGTCGGGAGGATGCAACCGCCCATGTCGCCGCCAGCTTCGGTTGCGCCCTTGTCAACGGGAGCTGCACCCAGGAAGGTGCCGGCTCCGTCATATTGTTGGTAGTGCGAGCGTTCAATCAACAGCCCCGGATCAGTGATGCCACCCGCTACCGTTTTCGAAATCGGAACGAAATCGGGGGTGGTGGTCACAGTGTACTTCTCCGCTTCCGCGATCAGGGCTTCCGCGGCCGTCAGGCCCGCTCCGTTGCTGACCAGGCGCAAGATCGACCACGCTGGGTACTTGCCACTGCGGACGTTCGGGAACGAAAGTCCACCAGTCCAGATCTGCCCTTCACTGCAGGGAAACGCTCCGCCGCAAGCGCTCGGCAGGTTTGCCGCGCCCGGGATGGTGCCGTTTCCGGGCTGACCGGGATCTCCGCCTGCGTAGCTGGCGAAAATCGGATCGTACGTGCCAGTGCCCGTGTTGATCTGAATGTAGCCGTAGGTGGGGCTATTCGAGAGCGATCCAACGTTCCCGTAGCTGAAGAACGTGTAGCCGATCCCGTCGAGGTTACCGGCGAACTTCGCCGAGGAGTTCAGAACCGACTTTACTTCTTCGCCGGTACCAATCGCGCGATAGCGGGAACCGCCGCCAGCGGCGCAGGTGTTCGACAATGGGTTGGAAAGGCCAACGCCGGTTTCCTGGCTAACACCGATCACAGGGCCTCCGTTGGAACCGGTGTAAATGGTCGGTTTGCGGAATATGGTCGCTTCGGTCGTGTTCATAGTGCCCGACAAAGGCTCGCGCAGGAAAACGTTGATGGCACCCGACGCTAGCCCGAAAGCGCTGGCGTTGCAGTTCGATCCAGAAAATGCCTGTTGCAGTTGTTTGTCGGTGGCTTCGGTCAGACCCGCCAGTGCGGTAGCGCGCTCAGTGACGAACACAATCGGCGCTGCTCCCACCCTTACTACCTTGAAAGCTGGTATCGTCTTGCCCGAGATGGGGTCAGTTCCGGAAATGTTGAACGACAGAACGTTAGCCTGGGACGTGCTGCTGGGGTAGCCACTCTTGATGGGGCTGCCAACATAGTTTGCCGCGGTGTTGCCGAGGCCGTTGGGTGCGCAAACGCCCGAGGCATTGGCGGAGTTGTAACCAAGGCCGTCGAGGCCGTCACTGGCCGTGCCACCGTGCGTTCCGGCGCCGAGTGCGGAGTTTACCCGGCAGGCGGCGAAGGCGGCATCTTCAGGACGAATGTCGGTGGCTGCCACGTTCACCGGCGTTCCGGTAGCGAAGAAGGTTTGCACATCGTTCCCGGTGATGCTGGGCAGATTCGAGTCGGAGCCCCAAAGGCTGGTTGCGATCTGCTGCGCGCCAGGGCTGGTGGTGTCAGTGACCGTAACAACGCACTGTGGTTGTGCAAAGTAGCAGCGGTCGCCAACGACGGAGTCAACTTTGTTGAATGACCATACCTTGGTGGCTCCAGCGTTCCAAACGATCCAGATGGTACCCGCGTCTACATTGGGAGTCGACGGGCGAGAGTCCGTCAGCAAGGCGTCGTTGGAGGCGCTGGTCCAGTGGCCAGCCGTCACTCCGTTGGTCGTAGGGCAGCTACCATAACCGCTGGGGCAAACTAGAGCGAAAGCTGCCAGAGCCGTTGCCTGCCACATGGCGGACGAACCTGCAATCGTTGTTTGCGCTTTGGTCGCTGTAGCCTGAGCCTGAGGCACAAGGCAAGCGATCGCGGCCATCAACATCAGTGCAAAAATCTGTTTCATGCGCGACATAATATTTGATCCCTCTCTAAGGTGTTTTTGAAACTATCCGGTTGCACATGGGGCGTTTCGCCACACGCAGGAAGGCGAGCTCTTGTCAGTGCGGATCGCCGCCGTTTTCTTCCTAATAAAGCTGCAGTAGCGGCCGGGTCCGGAATTCAGCAGCCATCGCAGCGGTGTTTTGAAGAGCAGGCCGAGTCTATCCGCTGGGTCGCCGCGCGATGTTAAGGCTGTGTGAGAACTTTGTGAAAATTCGTTAACGTGAGAATGGGTGACAGGGCGTCGTTTTGCGGCCCTGAGGGCATCGAGGTGAAATATCTTTCGTCATCGGGTGCAAAGATTCGGCTTGATGGAAGATGGCTGTGGGAAACGGTGGCTGGGATTCTCGCTCTTGCGTGGGTTCTTGATCCATCGGAATAAGTTGGGTTGTCTTAAGTCAAGGGCAAAGGCCCCGAAAGCTCTGGCCAGGCCGCGATTGGCCAGCGTGGACTGAATATAATAAAGTCTATTTATTTACTTGACTACTTTGCGATGGCTGTTCTAAGCTGCTCTATCAGTGGTTCGATCTCCGGCGTCTGACAGGAAAGACGACGGCGAAATTTCACATTCCTTTAACTTTGGGAGCGTGGACGACCATATAGAATCCCCCCTTGCAACGACATTCGAAATTTATATGACTCCGGAGCGATTAAGAGTGCGATTCCGTGTGCCTGTTATCTTCCGCATAATCAGCGTTCTGGTGCTGGTTTTTCTTGGGGTGCCGCTGAGCGGTGGGCAACAGTCGACGGCGGTGGCCAGTAACGCGGGTTTTAGCGGGACCGTCACGGATCCAAGCGGTGCCGTCGTGCACAATGCGAAAGCAGTTCTTACGAGCGCTTCCGGCACCAGACTGTCGATTCCGGTCAACGAGAACGGTGCGTATTCCATGACCGGGCTCCTCCCCGGAACCTACAGCCTGACGGTCTCGGCGCCTAACTTCGATGAGTTTGTTTTCAGCAATCTCAATCTGCCGCCTGGTCGTCAGCTCACCTTGGACGCAACGCTGACGCCAATCAAGGCGAAGCCGGCGGTTGCGGCTAGGCCAGTGGAAGCTGCTTCCGCGCAGCTTTCGCGGAAAAGCTCGGGTGAGAATGGCGTGATTACAGGGACGGCCACCGATCAAACCGGAGCCGTGCTCGCCGAGGCGAAAGCAACGCTGACAAGCGCTTCCGGCGAGAAGGTTGAGAGCCAAGTAAATGAGAGGGGCGTGTACTCATTTCCCGGAATCCAACCGGGGACTTACACGCTGACGGTAACAGCTCCAAATTTTGCCGCAAAGGTTTTCGACAACATCACGATAACAGCAGGCCTCGAGCTAACTCTAGACGCGCCTCTCGAGCCCGCAAGCAGTAAGACAGAAGTAAGCGTGGAGTCTGGCGGTGTGGGACAAGTCGAGACCGAGACTTCCAGTGTTTCGGGCACCATTACGACCAAAGAAGTGGTGTCGATCGGATTAAACGGCCGTAATTTTACGCAACTTGTTGCGCTCGCGCCGGGCGTCAGCAATCAGACTGGGCAGGACGAAGCCACGGTGGGAGTCACCGGGAGCGTGAAGTACAGCGTGAACGGCGGACGCGTCGAATACAACACCTTCGAGGTGGATGGCAGCGACGTGCTCAATACCGGGCTCAATGGCGCTTCCAGTACCTTGATGGTCTATCCCAGCCTGGATGCCATCCAGGAAGTGAAGGTACTGACTTCCAATTACGGCGCGCAGTATGGGCGCACGGCGTCGGGCACCGTCCAAGTTACAACGAAATCCGGGACCTCGCAGTGGCACGGCAATCTCTACGACTTCGCGCGCAACGAGGCATTTAATTCTCGCAATTATTTTGACATTGTCTATACCGAGCCGACGCTGCCCGGGCAGACCACTCCTCCAGTCGTTATCGGAAACAAAGCTCCCCTCTATCGCCGGCAGGACTTCGGTGGAACGATCGGCGGCCCGCTGACGATTCCTCATGTGTACGAAAATACAAAGAAACGAACCTTTGTTTTCTACTCCGAGGAATTCCGGTTGGAAAAAACGCCGACGGAATACAACCAGGCCGTGCCGGGATTGAAGGAGCGGGGCCTGACGCTGAATTCGGGAGTGGTCACAAAAAATCTGCAGACCAATGGAAACACCGGAGCGGTTTACCAGGACTTCGATTTTAGCGACGTATGTCCGTTAGTCCCTGTGAACTTTATTATCCGCGCGCAGTACCCGGATTGCCCGGCGATCATCACGTCCGCTGGTCTTATTCCGCTGCCACATCTGCAGTTGGGTGCTGGATATTCGCCGAGTGCGACGAGCGTGGATAAGAACGCGTTGGCGATTCTGAATTCGAATGTGATCCCGCTACCCAACGCTCCTTTTGGGTGCAACGTCAGCGTGACAAATTACAATCCTGCGACCCCTGATCCCAGCGATCCTAACCGCTGTTATGACGCGGCAGTGTCTCCTTCAACGTACTGGCGGGAAGAGTTGTTTCGCATTGATCACGGCATAACGGATAAGTTGAAGGTGTCATTCCGGTATATCCATGATTCCTGGAATACGAGCGTACTGACGCCGCAGTGGGGCATTGTGCGGGATACGTTCCCGACGATACAGAACCGGTTCTTTGGGCCAGGGAGAAGTTTGGTGGCACGAATCACCGACACCATCTCTCCCACGCTGCTGAACGATCTGGTTCTTAGCTATGTCAATTCCGACATTACGCTGACGGACCAGAACGGCCCAGGTGGCGCGGTTTTCCAACGCAATCCCGTGTTGAATCAGCCGCTTGTTCCGGACCCTTCCGCACCAGGGCAATGCAATCCTCTGCTCAGCGTGGACCCGGCAACGGGGTTCCCGCAATGCGCGATGGGCTACATTTTCAATAACGGTTTCGGTGGTAAGAATCCGGGCGTGAATTTTCTGGGCACCAACGCCGCCTACGGAGGCAGAGGCTTTGCCGCAGATCCCGCTTACATGCCGTGGGGCCATACCAATCCAACCTTCAACTGGCGCGACGACGTGGGCAAAGCCGTTGGCAAACACACAATGCAGTTTGGAATGCAATATGCGTACTCTCAGCGCAACCAGACGAACAACGCGATTGGCGCGGCATCCGGCGATCTGCAGGGCCTCTTGACGTTCAGCAATCTTGTGCATAGCACGGGCAATGCCTTTGCGGATTTCCTGGTCGAATATGTGGATGCGTCGGGAAATCCCGCGGGATTCATTCAGAGCTTCACGCAGGACTCTGCACAGCACCGTTACTACCAGCGTTATCAGATTGCTGAGCCTTATGTGCAGGACGATTGGAAAGTAACTCATAATCTAACCGTCAACCTGGGCTTGCGCATAAGTCTATTTGGAACTTACAGCGAAAAAAACCACAATGCGTGGAACTGGGAACAGTCGCTGTTTGTGAAAAGCGCATTCACGGTCGATCCAACATATGGCGAGTTACTGCAGAACGGGCAGCCGGTGGCATTCAACCCCACCACGTTCGCATTACCTTCTGACGTGGTGAGCGCCATGGGTCTGGTGCGGTGCGGTTACGGGGGCACGCCCGCCAGTTGCATGAAAGGCCATCTGTTCAACCCCGCGCCGCGAGTTGGGTTCGCATGGGATCCTTGGGGTGATGGGAAAACGTCGATTCGCGGTGGCTATGGCATCTTCTTTGAACATGGGACGGGCAACGAAGCCAACACGGGCTCGCTTGAGGCCAGCGCGCCGGACGTGCTCAGCATGACACAGCACCTCCCCGTGAGTTACACCTGCATCGGCAACGTCGGCTATGGAGCGGCGTTTGACACCAACAACGCTGCTTGCGCGAGCCCGTCGGCGACCTCTACGTCGGTGCAGCCCGCAGCCGGTTCGGTGTTTCCGCTGGACGTGACTTCGATTCCGACCAAGGCAATCTGGCCCTATGCCCAGCAGTGGAGTTTCGGTATTCAGCGAGAATTGCCCCACTCTTTTGTCGCGAATATGGCCTATGTGGGCAGCAAGGGTACGCATTTGACGGTGGAGCGTCAGCTCAATCAGTTGCGGCCACTGCCGGCAGGAGAGAATCCTTTCGGGCCCAACGAGCCGCTGACGATTTCGGATTGTACGCTTCTTCCTGATGGTGAGTCGGGCACGCCGGGCAACGCGCCCGGCGACGGTACGCATCCTTTTTCGCTCATGAATGGAACACAGGTGACGGCGCAAAACCCCGCCTACGTTTATTTGCAGGCGGCGTGCACGAATCCGAATATTCCGAACGTGAACTCGTTGGCCGGGCGTCCTTTTCCGGGGCTGGGGCGAGTTCTATCGTTGGAGAATGTTGCCAATTCGAGTTATCACGCATTGCAGACTACTGTGCGGCACACCAGTCGCGGACTTACTCTAGGCGCTTCCTATTCTTATAGCCATTCGATCGACGACGCTTCAGATCGAAGCGATCCTATTCTGGTCAATTCTTATAATTTGAACGAGAATCGGGCCAGTTCGAATTTCGATGAACGTCATCAGGCGACGATCAGTTACGTTTATCAATTGCCGCTCAAGAATTTCCCGCGCAGCTTCGTCGACTTGATAGAGGAGCGGGAAAGGAAAGACGACGCGCCTCCAAAGGCAAACTGTTGTTCCACTCTGGTTACGGAGTTGCTCGACGGGTGGGAGCTTTCGGGGGTCGCACTGTTTCAGTCGGGCACGCCGTTTACGGTGATCAACAGCGCAGGAAACACGGGAATTTCGCTCACCGATAATGCAGGCGTTTCCAGTGGGCTTGGCATCGCCGCCTCCTATCCCGACGTGTTGAAGGGACTGGCTACTCCGCCGAATAACTCACAAAGCTTTGGTCCACTTATCGGCAACCCTTCAGAATTTGTTGCTCCCAGGGGACTTACGTTTGGAGATGCGGGTCGGAATTACCTAAATAACCCGGGTCGATCAAATTTTGATATGGCTTTGTTGAAGCATTTCAAGATCCGCGAGTCCGGGACGGTCGAGTTCCGTGCAGAGGCATTCAACGTTTTCAATCACACTCAATTCCGAATTTACGATCCGGATAACCCCGGTAGCACGGGCAACAACATCATCAGTTGCTATGCGGGGCCGCTCTACTCTGCGGGATTTAAGGGCAGCGGAGGCGATTGCGTCACGGGTGCTTCGTTCCTGCATCCGCTCGATGCGCACCGTCCACGGACCCTGCAGTTTGGCTTGAAACTTGGTTTCTAGGGGTATTGCGGCGAGCCTGAAATTGGTGTGCGAACCCGCTCTCTCAAAGCAAAAGTTGAACGATATGGATGACATGGGAACAATAACGAAAGGTCAACCGGCCTCGTGCGTGGAACGCGCAGAGGGTGCGCGGCGGTTGGGAAGAGCTCAGCGCGGCCCACTGTCTGTCGTTGTCGCTGCGTTGCTGATCGCAACCATAGTGCTGTCGGGATGCGGAAGCAGTTCCTCGAGCGGCGACACTCAAGCTGTGCCGCTAACGCTCTCGGGCAACTGGCAATTCACGATGGCGCCTCCGGCTGACGGTTCATTCTTTGGCGGAGTGCAGGGCGGGTTCCTGCAAGAGAGCAGTGGTTCGGCGAAGGGTTCCGCAGCCTATGCAGTTTCATTGTCGCAGCTGTTGGTTCCATGCAACAGCGGGTCAGCTCAAATCACCGGTACCATCAGCGGTTCCACCGTGTCTCTTACGGCGGTAGCCGGAACACAGGCATTTACCCTCACCGGGACGTTGAGCTTCATCGGGACGCCCGTAGTTGGCGAGCCGTTTATTCCCGAAACAATGGCCGGCACTTATACCTCAACTGCGGGGACGGCGGGCGATGGCGGCCCCTGCGGGACTGCTCAAACGGGACTGCAATGGAGCGCGGTGCTTGTGCCGCCGATCACTGGAATCCTCTCCGGCAGTTTCCAAAGTGCGGGCGGCGCAGCGGGGCTGAGCAGTCAAGATTTCCCGGTGTCGGGCACGCTGTCGCAAGCGGCAAATAGTGGTGCCAGCAGCGCTGCTCTCACGGGCACGCTCAACTTCTCGTCCAGCGACTACCCCTGTTTCGACACAGGGACGGATTCGGCGTCGATCACCGGTCAGATCAGCGGAACCTCTGTGACTCTACAGATCGTCGGAAGCGATCAATCCATTCTGGGTGAGATTGGACAAACAGTTGGCGTCGCTGGAGCAACGGGCATTAATCCAGTCAGTTTTGGTTCAGCACAAAATGGATATATTGTGCAGGGGATTGGGCCAGCTTACTTAGTTGCGAGTAACTCATGTCAAGGAAGCCTTGATAGTACGGCTACGGCCGGCGACTACGGCAGTTTATGTGTGGGGGTGGAAAGTGCCGCATTGGGCTACACAAACGCTTGCCCGCAGGCGGTCACGCTGAGTCCATCGAGTCTGACATTCTTCCCGCAACCGCTGAACGATCCCATCTCCCAGCAGATGACGCTGGTTAACACCTCGGGCGCTGACCTGAATAATTTGGCGTTGGCCGTGTTCAACAACCCGACCGGGAGCCCGTTGAACTTTACCGAGACGGATGATTGCGGTCCACAAGGTTCTTCTTCACAGGGTGCGCCCTTCAATCTCGGCTCAGGAGCTAGTTGCTACATCACGATCATTTTTGACCCGAAGCAAACCTGTGCGACCGGAGCGCCCTTATGCCCGTCTACTGTGACCGCAACGCTCAATATTAATGAAAATCTTACACAGGGTAAGAACCCAAACAGCGAGACGCTGTTCGCAGCAACCCTCACGGGAACTGGGACCGGTTCGGACGCAATTTCGCGCGGCAAAGTTACCTTGCGAAATGTGGAGCATCATGCAGAAACTCATTGACAGGGGAGCGATGGTGAGCCAAGGGAGTGAACGGCTTGGGGTCCAGAGGCGTAAGGAGTGGTTTGCCTCGGCACGGTATCGACGGAGTGTTGGTGTTGCGTTGATAGCCGCCGCTTTGTTGATGTCGGTTGTCCTGGAGGGTTGTGGCGGCAGCGGCACGTCGGGGAATTCGCAGCCGGGCAGTTCGCTGGCGGGCAACTGGCAGTTTACGATGGCGCCACAGACAGACGGAAACGCGGGTGACCCGACATTCAGCGGAGGCCTGCAGGGTGGTTTTCTCCTCGATAACAATGGCAACGTTAGCGGGCAGACGGTGTACTCGGTCACTTCTTCTACTTCGCAAACAGGGCCTTGCAATAGCGGATCCGCTCCGGTCACGGTCACAGTGAGCGGCCAAAATGTGACGATCACTGAAGTTGCGGGAACGCAGACTTTCACGCTTACCGGGACCGTTAGTTCGGATGGTTCGACCATGACGGGGAGTTACACGTCTACGGCCGGCACCGCACCGGATGGGTCGGTTTGCGGGTATGCGGAGTCGGGACCCTCCTCGATATGGAGCGCGGCTTTGGTGCCGCCGGTCACGGGAACGATCGCAGGGAGTTTTCACAGTACAAGCCAGAACTCGGGCCTGGGTGATCAGGATTTTGTGGTGTCCGGCTCGCTGAACCAAGGGAAGAACATCGGCGCCAGCAACGCGACCGTCACGGGTACGCTGAGCTTTATCAATACTGAGACGAATCTTAGCGTCTACCCGTGTTTCTCTACAGCCTCGGTGAACGGCCAAATTAGCGGAAGCTCGCTGATTTTGCAGATCATTGGCACCAACGGAGCGACGGTCGGGCAGATCGGAGCGTCCGCTGGTTCGTCGACGGGGGTCAACCCGGTTACGTTGATCTCGACTCAGGGCGGTTCGATTCTCCAGGGGATTGGGCCCTCCTATATGGTCCAGACAGGGGCTTGTCCGGGCGGAGGCAGTCTGGCTAGCACAACCGTCGCCGGAGATTCGGGCAACATCTGTTTGGCACTCAACGGCGGCACCGCATGCCAGCAGCCCGTGACATTGTCTCCGGTCCCGCTGACTTTTCCCGAGCAGGCGCTGAACGTCAGTTCGACACAAACTGCGACCGTGACATTTAACACCGCTCAAAGCGCAGTGTACTTGAGCCTGGCGCTGCCGCAGAATGGCGGGTTCAACTACCTAACCCCATCCGGCCTTGAAACTTATAGCGACTTTAATGGCCTGGCGAATTTTACAGCGACAGATAACTGTGTCTCTGGTGGGGAAACGTTGCTGCCCTCTCAAAATGGAGCAACATTCTCTGCGGCGGCAGGACAGTCTTGCAAGGTAACGGTGGCGTTTGTACCGCAAGAAGGCTGTTCTTGGCTCCCGTTTCCGAGTTCGGGGAATGGGCAGTCGATTGCAGGGGCCGCGCCGGAGTATTGCCCGTTTCCTCTGACCGCTTCCGTGTTGGTAAACGGCGTCACCAGCCCAGACGACAGTGAGACATCGTTTGCTCTTCCGGTTACGGGCGTCGGGCTAAGCGCGCTACAGCCTTCAACGCCTGAGCTCGATTTCGGATCGGAAAATCCGTCTAATCCGGCAGAGGCCAGTCTGCCGCAAACGCTGACTTTCACCAATACCAGTACGAATCCCGTGCAGATCCTGGGGAGCGCGCCTTGTACGAATAACCCGAACGGGAAGACTCCCAACAAGCTGCCGCGGCCCTTGATGCTGGGAAGCGGGGTGGCGGGACTGCAAGTGGTGGCCAATTATTCCGGTCCGGCGACGATCAGCGCAGACAATGACACGATCACCTACGGATGCGACAACGATCGTGATACCTTGCTCCCGAGCTTCCAGATTTCATCGGACTCGTGTACGGGGACGCTGGTCAATCCGGGGGCAAGTTGCAGTTTGCAGATCGCGTATGTGCCGCAGCCGACGACGTATACCGACAACGGCAACGGGCTGGATGCTTTCCTGGAACTGAATACGGTGCAGTGCCCGGGCAACGACTGCGAAATTGACAGCGGTCGCTTTCCGGTGGAACTCAAGGCTAATGGGCCGAGCCCTTTGCGGATGGCGCCGGGAGCGGGTCTGGATTTTGGGTACCAGAAAAAAGGCACGACCAGCGCCCCGTTGACCATCACGCTGCTTAACGATCCGAATCTGGCGAATGCCCAAACGGTGACGTTCCTGGGCAAGATCGCAGTGCAGGGAAACTTTGCTGAGACCGACGATTGCCCGGTCACGCTCGCCCCTGGAAGCAGTTGCACACTCAGCGTCACGTTCACCCCAACGGGCACCGGATTTGAACATGGAAGTATGACGATCAATTACTCGCCGGAGCCGGTGGGCAATCCGCAAATCGTGCAATTGCGGGGTTCCGGGCAATAGTTTGTGGAGATGCGAGGCCGTTTGTTCGCGTGGAAAGGCGGCTGCTTTGGAGAGATGCAATGACGAACAGAACGGCGCAATACGATTTCAGGAGGTCGGCTATGGTGACTCAACGGTGGATTCTTACTTTTTTTACAGCGGTGGTAGCGGTAGCGTTCATCGGATGCAGCAGTGGCTCGACCGCAAATGTGCAGGACCCTCCCCCTCCTCCGGCATCAAATATCTCCATTGCTTTTCAGCCCGAGCCTGGAGCGTCGCTCGCAGTCGGGTTCTCAGAGACGATTACTGCTGCAGTTAGTAACGACTCCAATAACTATGGAGTGGACTGGTCCTTAGTATGTCCGGGCAGCGTTGGCGTAGGCAACTGCGGCACACTTACGGTGAACGGCGTTACTTCTACGCATACGGCGAGCGGCTCTCCTATTACTTATACCGCTCCCCCCCAGATTGTTACCGGCAGCTTGGTCGTGGAGATTGTGGCACTGGCCACGGCGAATCAGGCTAAGAACGTCGTGGCTCCGGTGACGGTGACTACCTTCGATAGTGAATTGCCGGCGGGCAACTATGTTCTCGCGGTGCAGGGAGTAGAAAATACGCTCCCCTATCAGTTTGCGGCCGTGGTCACGTTGGATGGCAATGGAAATGTGACAAAGGGTGAGCAGACGGTGAATTCCAACTTAACCTCGGTCGTGGACAACATCAACCCAGTGGGCAGCAGCTATTTCATCGGCAACGACGGTCGAGGGCAGATTACCCTAGCTACTGGTGACACCACGATTGGCGGCAACGGCATCGAAACCTTTGCGTTTGTGTTCTTAGGAGCTTCTCCCAGTCCTAATGCGCTGCTTTCGCAGGTGGACTTAGGAAGCGCAGCGACCGGAGCTTCGGCCACCGGAACTCTAGTGGCGCAGACCAGCACCGACGCACCGACGGGCGGATACGCGTTCGCGGTGAATGGCGTCGATGTGGCAAAAACCAATCCGTCCGGTGTCAACCCGCCCGTAGCGGTCGGGGGCGTCTTGAATGTTGACTCCGCGAACACAATCTCGGGAAACGGCAGCGTAACGGACGAGATTCTGGGAAAGAAAATCATTGCAACTGCCCTGGGACTTTCGGGCACACTCACGCCTGCGGATCGATTCGGGGGTTTTACCTTGAATCTGACGGCTCCCTTCGGAGTCGCGAATAAACCGATCCCGCTGCAGTTCACCGGATATATTGTCGACAGCGCGCACATCCAACTCATCGAGACAGACAGTGCTTCAGGCAGCGCGTCTCCCTTTGGCGTAACCTCAGGAGTCGCCATCGGCCAAGGCGCGGCCACCGGGACCTTCACCGATAACGCAGCGTTTTCGGGAACCTACGTATTTAATGTTCCCGGCATCGACCTCAGCAGCATCACCGGTGGCACCGTTACACCGAACACGCTGACTTCGTTGGGCCTGTTCACGGCCGACGGCAACGGTAACTTTGACAGCGGATACACCGACACCTTCCTCCAGCTGAATTGCGCTCAATTAACTTGTGCTCCGGGCGGAATTCCGGGAGCGCAGATCAGGGCGGCGTTTCAGGGAACCTACTCGGTGGACTCCAGTGGAACGGGCCGGGCCACCTTGACGTCGATCACGTTGAACCCCGAGCCGAAGCACAGTTATAACCCAGCGTTGTTTTTCTATCTTACCGGCAACGGCAATCCGGCGCTGGTGCTGGAGGGCGGAGATACTGCCTATCCCTCCATCGGAACGGGACTCGCGTACTTACAATCGGCTCCCGCATTCGGTGGCGGTGACTACGGGCTTAGCTTCACGCAGGTGAGTTCGTCGGGCGAGAACGATGGCACCGGCCAGCTGAATGCTAGCCTGACCGCGCAGACGGTGGCTGGCTTTGCCGATAGCAGCGCAAACGCCGGCAGCCCAAGTTTGCCCGACCAGGCCTTTGGAGGAACTTTTGGCAGTCCGACAGTCAACGTTCCTTTCGCGGGCACTCTCGAAAACGTGAATCAGAGCACGGCATTCAGCGTCGGCAACAACACCACGAACAACGAATTCGGAGTCAATTTCTACATCATTGACGCAGACCATGGTTTCTTTGTGGAAACCGATCTAGTCAATCCGAGTCCGGGATCGGATCAGGTTTCCTTTGGATACTTTGCGGCGCGTACACCGTTGTGCACGGGATGTCCGTAGAGCGAAGGGCCGGATCGGATCTCGAGCTAGACGCTTGCCGAAGGCATGGGTCGAACTGTGTTCGACTTGGAAGGGCGAGGGCGCCCGTCCCGAGGCAACAGTTCAAACTTCTCCCGGCACCCTTTCTTGCAGCTTTCTTACTGCCTTGGCTATCTCTGGCAGCTTGGCATAGGCCGCGCAGCATTTCAGCCATAGTCTGTGATCGATGGCCGGGGCTCCGCTGACCATGGCGCCGTCGGGGACGTCATGGGGGATGCCGCTTTGGGCGATTGCGATGGCTCCGTCGCCGATTCTTACATGACCGCTTACGCCTACTTGTCCGGCCAGGATTGCGTTGTTGCCTACGTCGGTGGTCCCGGCGAGGCCGACCTGAGCGCAGAGCAGGGTGTCGTGGCCGATGTTGCAGCTATGTCCTATGTGGACGAGGTTGTCGATTTTTGCGCCGCTGCCGATGCGGGTCTCGCCGATGCTGGCTCGGTCGATGCAGGTGTTGGCCTGGAGTTCGGCATCGTTCTCAATGACTACATTGCCCGACTGCACAATTTTGTGCCAGTGGGACTGATCGTCTTTGGCGAAGCCGAAGCCGTCGGAGCCGACGACGACTCCGTTCTGCAGAAGGACGTTGTCGCCAAGGTGGCAGAATTCTCTGACGACGGCGTGGGCATGGGCGAAAAAATTGTTGCCGATCATGGCTCCGCGATAGATGACCGCGTGGGACAGGAGGACCGCGTTATCTCCGATCACGACGTCTTCGTCGATTACTACATAGGGGGCGAGGTGAGCGTTCTTTCCGAGCTTGGCCTTGGGATGAACCACGGCGGTCGGATGAATTCCCGGAGCGTAGGCAGGCGGGCGATAGAAGAGTTCAATGGCTTTGGCCCAGGCCAGATAAGGATTCGAACTCCGCAGCATTCCGGTGCCAAGGGCAGGGAAGTTCTCGGACACGATGACTGCTGACGCTTTTGTGGTTTTTGCGGCACCGTTGTACTTGGGATTGGAGACGAAAGTGAGCTGTCCTAAGGCGGCTTGTTCGATGCCGGATACTCCTGTGATTTCGGTGTCGGGAGCGGCGTTTTCCAGGCGGGCGTTGAGAGCTTGGGCGATGTCGGATAATTTCATGATGGCGTCTCGGGAGAATTGTAGCGGAAGGACGGGGCGGCGACCGTCCCCGTCCGAGCAATCGCTACGGTTCGAACAATGTGACTTGCCGGGTGTCGGGTTGGCCGCCTTTGCGGCGGCGGTTGGCGGAGCCGATTACCGCCAGCACCGTGACCGAGGTGAGAGCGTCCCGGGGCACGAATACCCTTTGCGTGTTGGATCGCAGGTCGGGAGGGTTGATGAGGAATCCTTCGGCAGGATTTTGCGTCAGGTTGTTGGGCAGGATGCCTTCAATGACCTCGTTGTCTTTGAATCTTAGCCGCACCCACAGGCCTTCGGTCCGGGGGCGGGTGGTGAAGGTCTTGCGCAGCATCAGGTCGGTGTCGGAAAACTCGCGGACAAAATAGACAGCCTTGATATCGCGCAGATCGATGGCCACCACGTTGCCGGAGGTGTTGAGCAGTTCCAGTTTGCCGTCGACCACGAAGTTGGCGGGCGCGACGAAGCCACTGACCGAGTCGCGGTCGTCTTTTCGCACGATGACTTTCTTGTGGGTCGAGGACATGGGTTCGGCGCTCTCTACTCGTCATCCTACAGCGTAGCTCATTTCTTTCGTGCGAGTTATTCAGCCTCAGGCTTCCTGAGCCTGGAGCGGCGGCTACGCGGAGAGCGGTCTCCGCATCGAACATGATGGAGCGGCTTGCAACTTGGATTCTCGCACTTTCCGTAAGAATTTAAACAGTTTGTGCCTGCGCAGTAGCCAAACGGTAAACCTTATGTTATTTTCTTTTGTTTACTGTATTGCTATTTTGCGATATAAGTCTAATGTCTAGAGCAAGTTAGATTCCAGAGTGGAGAGCGCGCCGAGCAGCGGGGCTCTTGGCTGTGGAAATCCTGTGAAAAACGCCCCGGTCCAGCCACCGTATGGCGACTAGGAAGGCATGGCCGATTACATATATACACTGGAGACCCGGCTCTCGCCGGACCAACAAAAGGCAGTCGCACTCGTCCTAGACGCCGCCAAAGCGGCAGAGATGAACGTTTATCTCACGGGCGGAGCCATTCGCGACGTCATCACCGGCTTTCCCATTCGCGACTTAGATTTCACCGTGCAGGGCAACGCTCTCAAGTTGAGAAAAGACTTGGAGCGCGCCGGCGCCGTGGTCGGCGATGCCGACGACGAGACGCGGACTTTGCTGCTGACGCTTCCGGGCGGCGTTCGCGCCGAAATCGCCATGGCGCGCTCCGAACGCTATGACAAGCCAGGAAAGCCTCCTGTGCTGGCTCCAGCCACGATCATCGAAGATCTCCGGCGGCGCGATTTCACCGTCAACGCGATGGCTCTTTCGCTGAATGAAGGGTCGCGCGGGCTGTTGATGGATCCCTTCAACGGCGTGGCCGACATCGAAGCGAAAGTCATCCGCGTGCTCCACAACTACGCGTTTCTGGAAGAGCCGTCGCGGATGATTCGGGCGACGCGCTTCACCACACGCTTCCACTGGCCTTTGGAGGAGCGGACGCAGGCGCGTTACGCGTCCGGGAAAGAAAACGGCTATATCGAGTACATCCGCAGTTCGACCATCGGATATGAGATCGAGCAGTTGGCGTATGAAGACGATGCGCTGGGCGTCTTGAAAGCCTATGAAAAAGAAGGCTGGCTGAAGGTGCTGAATTCGCATTGGAGCACGGCCAAAGTGGATACGGCTGGGCTGGGCGCGCTGATGAAAACGCGACAGCAAATGAATGAAATCGGCTATACGCCCGAGGTTGCGCCTGCCGTATTGTATTTCATGACGGCCCGGCTGGGCGATAAAGACATTGCCGATGTGCGGCGTGCGATTCCGCGCAAGGATCTGGTAGAAGCGTGGAAGGATCTGGAAGACAACGCTCAGAGCCTGGCGAAACGACTGATGGGGAAAGAGGCGGCCACGCCTTCGCGGACGTGGCAGTTGCTGTCGTCGGCGCGACCGGAAATGATCCTGTTCCTCGCGATTACGGCCCGTCAGCAAGCCGTCGCGCAGAAGATCAAGAACTTCTTCACGAAATGGCGTCAGGTGCAGCAGAAGCTTCCATTGCCCGAGATGACCGAGTTGCTGATAACTCCGCAGATGCCGGAGTATCCGAAGATCGCGCACGACGTTTTCCTGCTGTTGCTCGATGGCAAGCTGCGTTCGCGGACGGAGACTTTGAAGTACCTGAAGCCACTCGCTCCACCGCCACCGCCACCGCCGCCTCCACCGACCAAGCGGGGCAGAGCTGCCAAAGCGGCAGCAGCCGCCGCCGCAGCTGCACCGCCAGACGCCAGCAAGCCGGGGGCTAAAGGCAAGCGCAAAGGAAAAGCTGCGGAAGTTGCGGTTCCACCACCTCCGGTGCCAGAAAAAACTGCGGTTTCGACGAAAGGATCGGCGAAACCCGCGAAACCAGTCGCGCCGGCAAAGTCGGTGGCTCCAGCGAAACCTGCCGCGGTTGCCAAGGCAGTTAAGGTTGCGCCGAAGAAGCCGAGCAAACCCGCTAAAAACGCTAAGCCCGTGAAGGCGACAGCCAAGGCTAAACCGAAGGCGAAGGCCAAGAAGAAGTAAGGCTCCGTCGATCCTATGACGGATTGCCGGGAAAACAACGATCGGCAAGGCTGCCACTGGTCTTATCTTTCTGATCGTTTGTACTTTCCTGACTGTGCCTTGACAGCCTGTGGCTATCTCCCTATCGTTGCTAACCATCTATGAACATTGTTAAAGCCACAAAGAAGTACGAGGAATGGCTGCGGCTGCACATACGGATTGTGGAGCCGGATTTGCAGTTCAAACACGAGCAGATGGCGTCCGCAGTTTTTCCCTTTTTCCGTGCGACATTTTATCGCTGGGTCGAGCTGTGGCCGGAGGTGTGCGCGGAACTCGATCGCGTGCCTCATCTTCTGTCAGTCGGCGACCTGCATGTGGAGAATTTCGGTACCTGGCGGGACACCGACGGGCGGCTGATTTGGGGTGTCAACGATTTCGACGAAACCTGCGTGTATCCCTACACCATGGACCTGGTTCGGCTGGCCACAAGCGCGTTGCTGGCAGCGCGCACCGACCATCTGACGATGAAGCCCAAAGATGCGGCGGCCGCGATTTTAGAAGGATACGAGAGCGCGATGGAAGAAGGCGGACTTCCTTTTGTACTGGAGGAAAGCCACGCCTGGTTGCGGGCCATCGCGGAGAGCAAGCTGCGCGATCCGGCGGCATTTTGGAAGAAGATGGATGCGAATCCAACGGCGAAGGGCGAGATTCCAGAGAGTGCGCGCGAGGCCATTGAGCACATGCTGCCGGAGCGTGGGATGGTCTACCGGTTGGCACGACGCAGGGCGGGACTCGGAAGCCTGGGGCGAACGCGGCTGGTGGGCATCGCGGAGTGGAAGGGCGGACGAGTGGCGCGCGAAGCCAAGGCGCTGCTGCCCTCGGCGCTGCAATGCGTGAATCCGAAGCGCGTGCCGTCGGAGATTCTCTACGGAGCGATTCTCCGGCGGGCCATGAGGTGTCCTGATCCGCATGTCGAGATGCGGGGACACTGGATTGTTCGACGACTGTCCCCCCATTGCTCGCGCATCGAACTGGAAGCGCTGGCCAGCAACCGCGGTGAATGCCGGCTGCTGGAGGCGATGGGAAGAGAGACGGGGAACATCCATGTCGGGACCGAAGAAAAGCGGCGTGCGATTCTGAAGGACCTCCGGGGACGGAAAGGGAACTGGCTGGTGACGGCGGCGCAGGCGATGGCGGACGCGATCGACAAGGATTGGCGGATGTGGAAGGAGCGCTGGCAGAGCTAGAATCCGCCAGCGCTTTTTTATTGAAGGGAAAGTCCGTGCGTGGACTCGTAACGAAGATCGAAAAGAGGCGAACCGAGAACGCGCGTTGTTTTCTCGGCTTCTGTAGTAATGATGGCATCGAGGATGTACTCGAGGGCAGCGGCCGAGCCCGACCAGACGCGCGAAAAGGACTCGCGGTGAACGGTCAGTTCGCCGAGCACGCGGCCCAACGACTCAGGGCCCAGATCGAGGTCGGATAGAGACGGATCGCTGCCGATCGGCATGGGCGAAAAGCGCGCCGGGGGCAGGCGAAGACTGGCTTGGGTCAACCAGTGGGCGATCAGGGTTTTCAGATGCTCCCGGCAGCAGACGCTCTTCATGTCTTGCTGCGCGGCGAGCGACGAATGCCAGGAGAGGATTTTCAGGCGGTCGAGCCACCGGTTTTCGACGACCAGGAACCATCCCTTATGTCGAACGGTGTCGAGATCGCAAACGGAACAGGCGTTGCGTTTCCGGATGAGGGAAGTATGCATTGCGTAATCCATGGGTATCCCTTATGAAATCAGGACTTTAGTTGCGAGCCGCTGGTTAAGCGCTGGCCGCAGCGCGGGTGAGATAGCGTGGGCCTCCGTGCGCGCCGAGGGGGACGGTCAGCATCCCCTGGTTCGAGTCGAAACGGAGCGTGAAGTGAGCGGAACAGGCCTCGCAGAGCCAGAAGTGTTCGCGGCGGCGGAGCTTGCGGCGGCTGCTTTCGAGATTGGCGTTGAGGTCGGAGGGAAGAGTTTCTGCGAGGAACAACTTTCCTTCACGTAAAGAACGGAAGGGAACAGAACAACTGGGGTTGGCGCATTTGTGAAGCATGGGGGCTGGTCCATCCTTCTTTTCAATTGAGTTTCGGCCAAGAGCTTTATGCTCCTCAGCACGCGAGAGGCCTTACCGACCCAGAGAGAGTTAGAAATTCCCAATGCATGTTCTCAAGGAGTTATAGCTTGACGAAACCGCGACCGCGGCATCATGGCCGCCACACTTGACGGAGACTGGTCACCGCCGACGGATGTCCGTCGTTTCTCAGGAGGATCCATGGGAATCCTCTAGGGTTCGGCTTCTGCACGTAACAAACGCAGAGGGATTTTTTGGCGGCTGAAACAGCGACCGCGCGGCAGGACCGGGTTTTCAGAAGCCTGTTAGTGCATCATCCAAGTTGAAGCGGCGACCAGGATTCCTACCGTGGCCAGGAACAGTCCGAGATGCCAGAAGATGCGGCGGCCTGAGAGCAGCGTGATCGAAGTGATGACGAGGGCGATTTCAAGGAACACTTCGCCGAGATCGAAGCGGTTAGCCTTGTGGTTGGTGAGCGCGAATTCCTCTTCCAGTTCTTTGGCTTTCGCCATCAGCTCTTTTTTGTCGTCTTTATAGTGCTCCGCCTCGGTGCGGATTTTCTCCTGCAACTTGACGGCGGCTTCGGGGTCCTTGGAGGCGACGACACCGGCCAGATCGGCGAAGGCCTCGGCGGTGTGGAGGCGGATATCTTTGGCCTGGTAGTAGCTCCACTGATCGGTGACCTTATTTTGCAGAATGATTTCTTCGGTGTGAGTGCGATGGCCGAGCAGGGAGACGGTTGCGACCAGGACCGCCAGCACCGCCATGGTCAGCGTGATCGGAGCGAGATCGGGATGCTCGCGGGCGTGTTCGGCGTGCTCATGTAATTCGTGAAGTTCTTCTGACATCGTTGAGGCTCCTGGTTGGTTCTCGGTTCCCGTTCTCAGTTCTCGAAAAAGGCAGCCTCGCGGCTGAGAACGGCATGGGCTTGAGGATAACCCACGGCTGGCTATTCGCCCATTACTTTAATGATGACCCTTTTGTCGCGCTGGCCATCGAATTCGGCATAAAAGATCTGTTGCCACGGTCCGAAATCGAGTTTCCCACCGGTCACCGGGACGATCACTTCGTGGTGGAGGATCAGCGATTTCAGGTGGGCATCTCCGTTGTCTTCGCCGGTCTGGTGATGCTTGTAGTCGGGATTGAATGGAGCTAACGTTTCCAGCCACTGGTCAATGTCTTGGATCAGGCCGCTCTCGTTGTCGTTGACGTAGACTCCAGCAGTAATGTGCATGGCGGAGACCAGGATCATCCCATCCTTAATTCCGGACTTCCGCAGGGCGGCTTCGACTTGCGGAGTCAGGTGGACGTAGGCGCGTTTCGTTTTTGTGTGCAAGGTCAGATATTCGGTATGGAATTTCATGGAGTCTATCTTTAACACAAAATTCCAGTGTGGTCTGCCGTCGCCCCGGGGAGCCCGATCGTTTTGCTGCACCTAAGCCGATGCGATAAGCTGTGGGGTGGAACTCTCCTCAGCGATGCCCGACGAAATCCAAACGACAAGCAGGGTTGTTAAGAGAACGTGGCTCTCAGAACGCGTGGCCAAATTGCGGCAAAGCGAGGACCAGATCGTGCTGGTCCTGGCACTGGTCATCGGCGCCGTGACCGGTTTGGCAGTGGTCGCGTTCATCCTGCTGACTGAACGCATGGGAATGAGGCTATATCCGGTGGGCGGCGCTCCGTGGCGGCGCCTGCTGTTTCCGGTCGCAGGCTCGCTCAGTATCGGCTACCTGCTGTATCGCTACTTTCCCAATGCACGCGGCAGCGGCGTGCCCCAGACCAAGGCGGCGCTGTTTGCGCGCGAAGGGCGCATCACGTTGCGCACTGTCCTCGGCAAGTTTCTCTGCACCTCGGCCACGCTTGCCAGCGGAATTCCGCTGGGACGAGAAGGTCCTTCGGTGCAGGTTGGCGGGGGCATTGCTTCTGTCCTCGGGCGGCTCCTTGGACTGCGCACGGAACTGGTCAAGAGGCTGATTCCGGTGGGTGCGGCAGCGGCCATTGCGGCAGCGTTTAATACACCGCTGGCTGCGGTGGTATTCGCTCTCGAAGAGATCATGGGCGATCTCAACGCTCCCGTGATGGGGGCGGTAGTGCTGGCTTCGGCGACGGCATGGGTGGTGCTGCGTGTTTCGCTGGGCAATAATCCCCTCTTCAAGGTTCCGCAATATCAACTCGTCCATCCGGCGGAGTTTGCGGTGTACGCGATTCTGGGTGTGGCTGGAGGGGTGATTTCGGCGGCCTTCGCGAAGTTGCTGCTCGGCATGCGGGCGCGCTTTCTGCGCTTTCCGCAGAGGACGGCGTGGTTCCAGCCGCTTGCGGGAGGCTTGCTGGTCGGCGTACTGGGATGGTTTGTGCCGCAGGTTCTGGGCGTCGGTTATGGTTATGTCGGCGACGCTTTGAACGGAAAGATGGCGTTCCGGATTATGGTTCTGCTGGTGGTGCTGAAATTTTTCACCGTTACTACCAGTTATGCTTCGGGGAATGCGGGTGGAATTTTTGGACCGGCTCTGTTCATTGGCGCGATGTTGGGAGGCACGGTGGGCACGGTGGCGCATCGATTGTTTCCGCTTTATACGGCGACGCCGGGCGCCTACGCGCTGGTCGGAATGGGCGCGGTGTTTGCGGGGATCGTTCGGGCTCCGATGACTTCGGTGTTAATGATCTTCGAGATGACGCAGGACTATGCGGTGATTGTCCCGCTTATGATCGCGAACATGGTGAGCCTTTTTATTGCCTCGCGACTGCAGCACGAGCCCATTTATGAAGCGTTGGCGGTGCAGGATGGCATCCATCTGCCGCAAGGGGAGAAGCGGCGATCGGATCGGCGCCAGCTGGCAAGGGTGATGCAGGCGGCGGGCGAACTTTTGCCTGGAGAGATCACGGTTGCGGAAGCGCTGGAACGCGTGCGATCGAGCGAAGTTCGAACGTGGCTGGTGACGGATCGACGCGGTGTCATTGGCGTTATCAACTTCGCCCGGCTGGAGCGCGAAGCGGCGGACGGCGCGGACAAGAAGCTCGAGGAGTTGGTTGATGCATTGGCGTTTCCGCACGTCCACGGCGACCAGGGGCTTGATTTTGCGCTGGAGCGGATGGGTGAAAATCAGATTGAAATCCTTCCGGTCGTGAGCCGCGCGGACGTGCATAAATTGGAAGGAATCGTGACGCTGCAGAGCGTTTTGGATGCTTATGGAGTGAACCGCGCCTGAGCCGCGGAGGGAATCCAAGGGTTCGAGGGGATGATGGCTGGCCTCCGTAAGTTGTTGATACGTTCGCCAGTTATTCTCTATGTAAAAATTACATTGTACGTGTAAGATGATGAAAGTAAGGGTTAAATAAATCGGCTAATCATGTCCGTAAATCGGCATTGGCGTGATATAATAGCTGTAGGATAAGAATGGGCGCGGACTCTGGTCCGCGCTCTTTGTTTTTCCAGGCTGTTTCTACACCCCGGAGACAACCATCTGGCCAAAACACGAATGGCCCCGCGCGGGCGGAGCCATTGAGATCGGAGGTGTCTATGGCCAGCGCATCGATTCCGAGAGACAACGATTCGCAATCGGCACGGATTGCAATTGTTGAGCAACACATCCGGCTCGAAAACGAGCACGATCTTGAAGGCGTCCTCGGCACATTCGGCGACACGGCACGGTACGAGGATGAAGCGTGGGGCGAGCAGTATCAGGGCGCGGGCGGTGTCCGGCGGTTTTACGAGCAGCTGATGCGAGCGCTTCCGGACCTGGAGATCAAAGTCCAGCGCCGTTATGTCACCGACGATGCGATCCTGGTAGAGGTCATGATTCGCGGCACGCACCTCGGAAAATGGCGCGGGCTTCCGCCAACCGGGCGCACGGTGGAGTTTCCGCTCTGCGGCGTCTACACATTTGATTCCGATGACCGTCTGGCCGGGGAGAGAATCTACTACGACCGGGGAACGGTGTTGCGGCAACTGGGCGTTTTCCACGAGCCGCAAAGCGCGTTGGGGCGGATTTGTATTCTGGCGACGCATCCGGTGACGATGGCGCGAGCTTTGGGCCGGAAGCTGTTGGGTGGGTGATAAGTTTGCCGCCAGGACCTTGGTCACCTGCGGATTCCCCTTTTGGAGTGGCTACTTTCGAGGGATTGCGAATCGCTGGGGCGAAGCGAATATTGAATTCAGGCAGGTTGCGTCTGGAGGACGTTTCCAGTGGGTACTGGACGCTGCCTGCGAAGCGGTCGAGTGGCCTAGTCAGCCATTACGGTTCGAGTCCGTCGTCCTCCGCACGGCGCTCGACCCTTTGTACCGGCCAGTCGAGTTGCGGCGGATGCTATAATGGTCGTGTTTCGCAGGTGGCGTACCAACTGGCAACGTTACGAGCCCCGGGTGACTCCCGGGGCTTTTGGTTTTGCGCGGAAGTCTACGTTTTGAAATACGCTCCGAGTGCGGGCCCTCAGCGGCTGAAGCCGCGATGTTCGTTAGTAGGCATTCGGCACGACTGGAAGTCGTGCCCTTCCCGGTGGAATCAAAAACCCATGATGCACGCAGTCGTGGAATCCCACCTTCGCAAAAAACGCGAAGGATGGGGCAGCCGGCCTAGAGGTCAGAGGTAAGAGGTCAGATTGCTGAGGTTAAGACCGTGCGAAGGCCGTGATTGAAAGAGTTGGAAGTTGGAAACGTGCGGCACCCTGATTACCTGGGCCACCCGCCCCTCAGCGGCTGAAGCCGCGATGTTACTTAGTAGCCATTCGGCACGACTGGAAGTCGTGCCCTTCCCGGCGGAATCAAAACCCATGATGCACGCAGTCGTGGGATCCCACCCTTCGCAAAAAACGCGAAGGATGGGGCAGCCATTTTTCATTTTTAGGGATAGAAAAAATACTGTGGAAAGGCTGTGCCACCCGCCTAGAGGTCAGAGGTAAGAGGTCAGATTGCTGAGGTTAAGACCGTGCGAAGGCCGTGATTAAAAGAGTTGGAAGTTGGAAACGTGCGGCACCCTGATTACCTGGGCCACCCGCCCCTCAGCGGCTGAAGCCGCGATGTTCGTTAGTAGCCATTCGGCACGACTGGAAGTCGTGCCCTTCCCGGTGGAATCAAAAACCCATGATGCACGCAGTCGTGGAATCCCACCCTTCGCAAAAAACGCGAAGGATGGGGCAGCCATTTTTCATTTTTAGGGATAGAAAAAATACTGTGGAAAGGCTGTGCCACCCGCCTAGAGGTCAGAGGTAAGAGGTCAGATTGCTGAGGTTAAGACCGTGCGAAGGCCGTGATTAAAAAAGTTGGAAGTTGGAAACGTGCGGCACTCTCATTACCTGGGCCACCCGCCCCTCAGCGGCTGAAGCCGCGATGTTCGTGAGTCGCCATTCGGCACGACTGGAAGTCGTGCCCTTCCCGGCGGAATCAAAAACCCATGATGCACGCAGTCGTGGAATCCCACGTTTCGAAAACCGCGAAGCGTGGGGCACCCGGCCTAGAGGTAAGAGGTCAGATTGCTGAGGTTAAGACCGTGCGAAGGCCGTGATTAAAAAAGTTGGAAGTTGGAAACGTGCGGCACCTCATTACCTGGGCCACCCGCCCCTCAGCGGCTGAAGCCGCGATGTTCGTTAGTAGCCATTCGGCACGACTGGAAGTCGTGCCCTTCCCGGTGGAATCAAAAACCCATGATGCACGCAGTCGTGGAATCCCACCCTTCGCAAAAAACGCGAAGGATGGGGCACCCATTTTTCATTTTTAGGGATAGAAAAAATACTGTGGAAAGGCTGTGCCACCCGCCTAGAGGTCAGAGGTAAGAGGTCAGATTGCTGAGGTTAAGACCGTGCGAAGGCCGTGATTAAAAAAGTTGGAAGTTGGAAACGTGCGGCACCTCATTACCTGGGCCACCCGCCCCTCAGCGGCTGAAGCCGCGATGTTCGTGAGTAGCCATTCGGCACGACTGGAAGTCGTGCCCTTCCCGGTGGAATCAAAAACCCATGATGCACGCAGTCGTGGAATCCCACGTTTCGAAAACCGCGAAACGTGGGGCACCCGGCCTAGAGGTCAGAGGTAAGAGGTCAGATTGCTGAGGTTAAGACCGTGCGAAGGCCGTGATTAAAAGAGTTGGAAGTTGGAAACGTGCGGCACCCTCATTACCTGGGCCACCCGCCCCTCAGCGGCTGGAGCCGCGATGTTCGTTAGTAGCCATTCGGCACGACTGGAAGTCGTGCCCTTCCCGGTGGAATCAAAACCCATGATGCGCGCAGTCGTGGATTCCCACCCTTCGCAAAAAACGCGAAGGATGGGGCAGCCGGCAAGTACACTTCTCGAAAAGCGCGAGAAGTGGGGCACCCGGCAGGTTCAGAAGAGGTGGTAGACGAAATGAGCGAGGAGGGCCGCCAGTAGTAACCCTCCGAGGCCACAAGCCCAGAAAAGAAAATGCTCGGTCAATTTTGGGGAGTTGATTTCTTTCTTGTCCATCTTCTTGCTGCGCGGAAGTTCGACCATAATGCAAGCATACTACCCGGCCTCGGTTGATGCGCAGATTCACGAAAAGTGGCGAACGTCCCGTCTGTCGCCGTGTATTCGTGCACGGATCGCGATACTGTGTGCAAGCCCACTTCTCGAAAAGCGCGAGAAGTGGGGGCACCCACAGCTAGGTGATGCCAGCCAAGAACAGCGGGCAGACTGGGGCCACCGGCCGCTCGGTCTCAGGTGAGAGGACGAATTGAAACCCCAATGATGGATGCGGTGGTAGAATCCCACGTTTCGAAAACCGTGAAAGGGTGGGGTAACCGGCCGTCTGCACAATCATGAGTGACCGACGTCACTCTTTATTGGCTGTTAAACCTGTAATTTCAACATAGACTTTGATCTAAGTCATCTGACTTGGCGTGCTCGTCCTGATTTTGACAGCCAGATTACAAGAAAGTGATCCTTTCCTTTGAATACGTACATCGATTTCAGCCACTTACCCGAGTGGCTCCCGAAAAAGCTTGCCGAAGCGGGACTGACGCCTGAACAATTTGCGAATCAGCTGGGTGTTAGCCGTACGATGGTCTACAACTACATCTCCGACGATTGCCGCCCAAGTAGGCAAACCGCACTGCGCATGTCCCGGATTCTCGGTGTGAATTTCGAGGAACTCCTGTCTCAGTACACACCGAAAATAGGTGATTGGACTCGAGTAGGTTGTACGCGAGAAGGGCAAAGCGCATCGCACAGGATAGAACCGAAACATGCATTGTTACAGTCTCAAGAAGCGATGAGGGAAAGGAACTCGCGGAAGAAAGATCAAACGTCTCGAGTGAGGATGCAGGCATATGGACGATTTGGACAGATGTTCGCGGCAGCCGTGAGTAGGGAAAGACTTTCTCTGCGTGACCTAGCGGTAAAGCTCAAATCTACATATCAAGAGATGCGGCAGGTTTGGAAGGGGACGTCTGCCCCATCTCCGTCACTTTTGGCGGAGATTTGTCGGTTTCTCCATATAGATTTCGATAAAGCGGAGCAGGCCGTCAACGCAGATCGTCTAGAGCACAGATTTGGCAGGCGCCCGATTACCATACAGAGTCTAGGGGTAAGGATGGAGCCATATGGACGATTTGGGCAGATGTTGGAGGCAGCCGTGAGTAGGGAGAGGCTCTCTCTGCGTGACCTAGCGGCAAAGATTGAATATACATATGAACAGTTGCGGAAGGTTTGGATAGGGACGTCCTCACCGTCCCCTTTACTTTTGAGCGAGATTTGTCGTTTCCTGCACATAGGTTTCGATAGCGCGCAGAAGGCTGTCAATGCGGACCGCACAGAGCGCAATCTTGGCAGGACCGCGCTCAATATGCGGGATCGCGACCCTCGTCTCGCTGACATCGAAGAATTGTTACCAGAGCTAAGCGACCAAGAGTGGGGTATGTTCGTCGCTCAGATGCGCGGCTTCGCGCATCAGAAAAGGATTTCGTGACTTCGGCCGTAAAGAATAATTTAACTCCGGATGCCTTTGCCCACTGTCGCGCTATTCTACCAGCCCCTACGTGCCCTTCCCAATCTAGTTCCGATTGAGGGTGGGAACGGGGCGCCAGAACCAACGTCAAAAGCCGCGGACGAGGGCGTCCGCGCCACACAACCTTACCACCCTCTGGTCTGCAGCAACTGCGCTTCGTCCAGCGTGGAGACGGCTAGGCCCTTCATCGCGCCTACGAGATCCTCGCTGACTTCCAGTAACACTTTGGGATCTTTGTAGTGGGTGGCGGCTTGGACGATGGCTTTGGCGCGTTTTTCGGCTTCTACGGGGTCGGCGAATTCGGTGGAGTTTTTCATGAAGATTCCGGAGCCTACGAAGACGGCTTCGGCTCCGAGCTGCATGACCAGGGAGGCGTCGGCGGGGGTGGCGATGCCTCCGGCGGAGAAGTTGGGGACGGGGAGCTTGCCGTCGCGGGCGACCATTCTTACCAGCTCGTAGGGAGCTCCATGCTCTTTGGCTTTGGCGTAGAGTTCTTCTTCACCGAGGACGGTGAGGATGCGCATCTCCTGCACGATCTGGCGAATGTGGCGGACGGCGTGGACCACGTCTCCGGTGCCGGCTTCGCCTTTGGTGCGAATCATGGCTGCGCCTTCGGCGATGCGGCGGAGGGCTTCGCCGAGATTGCGGGCTCCGCAGACGAAGGGGACGGTGAAGGCGTGCTTATCGACGTGGTGGGCTTCGTCGGCGGGGGTGAGGACTTCGGACTCGTCAATGTAATCGACGCCGAGTTCCTGGAGGATCTGGGCTTCGGCGAAATGGCCGATGCGGCATTTGGCCATGACGGGGATGTCGACGGCTCCCATGATTTCGCGGATGACTTTGGGCGAGGCCATGCGGGCGACTCCGCCTTCGGCGCGGATTTGCGCGGGAACGCGCTCGAGGGCCATGACGGCGACGGCTCCGGCCCGCTCGGCGATCTCGGCTTGTTTGGCGGTGGTGACGTCCATGATGACGCCGCCCTTGAGCATTTCGGCGAGGCCGGTTTTGAGGCGAAGGCTGGTGGTGTTGTGGCCGTTATTGCTTGACATGATGAGGCTCCGAAAGGCAGCTGCCAGCTTCTGGCTACTGGCTTCTAGCTGACCCTAGATCGATGGTGCGCGGGTGAGTTTCGCTGCTAAAGATATTTTACAGGGCGTTCGGGATTTGCGGAACCCCGCGAGGGTTGAACTTGGCTTGGACAGCCGAGGGCGGCGGTCCCGACGGGGTGATCAGCGCTCGACGAATTTGGCGAACATTTTGTGGGGATCGATGGCGATGAACAGGCCCTGGCTGCGGGCCAGGACCTCATTTTTAGCGTTGAGGATTTCGGCCATGTTGATGTGCTGGCGGCCCTTCACTTTAACCTCGCGCGACTCGACGCGCAGCGGGCGGTTGAGTGGGACGGGCTTGAGGTAGTTCACCTTGATCTCGGAAGTCAGCGCGATCACGTGGCGGAGCTTGTTGACCTTGCCCATGGCTTCGTCGAGGATGGTGGCGATGATGCCGCCGTGGCAGTGTCCGGGAGGGCCGGTGAAACGCTTGCCGAGACGGAAGCGGCAGACGAAGCAGTCGCGCTCTTCGTCGTAGGTGAAGCGCAGGCGCATGCCATCGGGATTATTTTTGCCGCAGCCGAAGCAGTTATTCTTCTGCAGTTTGATGTAGCGGGTGTCGTGGCCGGATGGGGAGCGTCCGGCTTTGGATTTCTTTGCAGCCATGGAGAGATTCTATCGCCGAGCTGATGGTCATGTAGATATGACCATGGCTGTTTCTGATGTGACCTGAGAGACGCGGGCGAGGGCGCCCGCGCCACACGAGTCGTTCCACTTCGAACTAGTCGTAGTACTCCAGTCCCAGGTGCGTGATTAGTTCTTCGCCCTTCAAGTGGCGGAGCGTGTTTTTCAATTTCATCAGCTGGATGAACAGGTCATGCTCGGGATACAGGCCCGGAGCGGTCATTGGCGATTTGAAGTAGAAGCTCAGCCACTCCTGAATGCCCAGGCGACGGAGTTCGGGCGTGCGCTGCGCCAGATCGAGGAAAAGGATGAGATCGAGCACGATGGGCGCGGCGAGAATCGAATCGCGGCAGAGGAAGTCGACTTTGATCTGCATGGGATAGCCAAGCCATCCGAAGATGTCGATGTTGTCCCAACCTTCTTTGTTGTCGCCGCGCGGCGGGTAATAGTTGATGCGAACTTTGTGGAAGATATTGCCGTAGAGTTCGGGATACAACGCTGGCTGCAGGATGTGCTCTAATGCGCCGAGCTTTGATTCTTCCTTGGTCTTGAAGGATCCGGGATCGTCGAGCACTTCGCCGTCGCGGTTGCCGAGAATGTTGGTCGAATACCATCCGCTCAAGCCGAGCAAACGGGCCTTGAAGGCGGGAGCCAGGACGGTCTTCATCAACGTTTGGCCAGTTTTGAAATCCTTGCCGCAGATGGGAACTTCGCGCTCGTGCGCGAGTTCGAGCATCGCGGGAATGTCGACGGTAAGGTTGGGAGCGCCGTTGGCGAAGGGGACGCCCTCCATCAGCGAGGCGTAGGCATAGATCATGGAAGGGGCGATGTTCTTGTCGTTATTGAGCATCGCCTTTTCGAGCGACTTCACGCTCTGATGAATCGCGGTGGGCTTGATGAAGGTTTCGGTCGAAGCGCACCAGATGGTGATCAGGCGGCTGGCCTTGCTCGACTTGCGGAAGTCGCGGATGTCCTGCCGAAGCTGCTCGGCGAGGTCCATCTTGTTCTTGCCTTTTTTGACGTTCGGACCGTCGATCTTCTTCACGTAGTTGTGATCGAACACGGCCTTCATGGGAGTGATCGCGCTGAGGCGTCCTTTGACCTTGGCGAGCAAATCGCGTTCCAACACTCCCGCATTGGTCGCGGCCGCGTACATGTTGTCTTCGAAAATGTCCCAGCCGGTAAAGATGAGATCGTCGAGTCCGGCAAGAGGAACAAAGTCCTTGATCTTCGGAGAACGGCCATCGGTGCGCTTTCCGAGGCGGACGGTTCCCATCTGCGTAAGCGATCCGATGGGATGCGCGATTCCCTTGCGCACTGCCTCGACGCCAGCGACAAACGTGGTGGCGACGGCGCCCATGCCAGGAATCATCACACCGAGTTTGCCTTTGGCCGGCTGGATGACGCGGTCGGATTCGGCGCCGCTCGATGGTTTCGCCGGAGACTTAACTTCTACAGTCGCGTAGTTCGCGGATTTCGCGGGGGACTTTTTCACCTTCGCCATATTTTGGCTGCTTCCTTGTGCAATCTGTGGGATGAGTGCAAACCATGTATGTTCTCGCACGGAGCTTGCTTTTTGCAAACGCACGCGCCTGAATCGCATGGAACGGCGATCCAATGGCATCTACAGGGCATCAGGCGGGTTGGCTGACGGCGCGCTCCGCCAGCAGTTTTTGCGCCAACGCGCAACGCGAGCACCCGGCCGTGGTTGAGCTTAGCCTGCCAATTCAGATCGGCACCCGGCTCAGCGGCACGATGAACTGGATTCCGCCCACCTGTTTCCCCGCTCCGCTGTCTTCGCGCACCAGTTGCGATACCACGCCAGCAGTCCAACGGTGGGAGCATCCGTTAGAATAACCGCTTGCTTCGTAACGGGGGAGCGAGCTGAACTTCGCGGGCGCGGACGCCCGGCAGACTTTGCCTGTGCCACACTTTTTATGAGAATCGGTGTCTTAGCATTGCAGGGCGATTTTGACGCGCACCGGCGGCGGCTGGAAGAACTGGGCGCGGAGGTCGTGCTGGTGAAAAAGCCGGAACAACTCAACGATCTGGACGGGCTGGTCATTCCGGGAGGCGAATCGGGCACGTTTTTGAAACTGCTGGGCGAAGACGGATTCGAAAAGCTGAAGGATTTTGTGCGCGCCAAGCCGACCTTTGGAACGTGCGCGGGATGCATTCTGCTGGCGACCGAGGTGGAGAATCCGAAGCAGGCGGGATTGGGCGCGCTCGACATCACGGTGCGCCGCAATGCCTACGGGCGGCAGATTGACAGCTCCATTCGGGAAGGACGGTTTCGCAACGAACCGATCGAGATGGTATTCATCCGCGCGCCGAAGATCGAACATGTGGGCGAGGGCGTGGAGGTGATTGCGACGGAGGGCAAGGATGCAGTGCTGGTGCGCAAGGGCAAGACGCTGGCGGCGACGTTCCATCCGGAATTGAGCGACGACCCGCGCATACACCAATACTTCATGGATATGGTGGCGGCTGGGAAGTAATCGATTGAAGTTGCGGATGGCAGGCGCAAAGTCATGAGCCGAGAGCAGAGGGGGCTCCCGGCAAAGAGAAAGCGAAGAATTAGTCGCTCATGCGGCGCCGAATCACGGTGGCAAGGCCAACCAGGCCGGTGCCCAGCAGTAGTAAAAGTCCGGGTTCTGGAAGGACAGCGGTTTTCACGGCGGCAGGTGCGGCAAACATGCTCGAAGAAGTTAACAGGACGAGCATTAAAGCGGAGCCCAAGTTTCGCACGGATGAAACTCCTTTCATGAAATAGACTCGCAAGCCGCTCGCCAACCGGGTGAGTTTCACGATCCATTCACACAGACTGTTTTCCGGGCAAAAATGGGGTCGGGGGAGCCGAAGTTTCAAAATTTCCAAAGACTATGGGGACCGGTGTGCATAACTTTGCACAATAGTGCGCAAGAGGGTAGCCCACTTCGCCCGTCCAGCGCGGGGTCTGGCGTGATGGGGAGATTTTCTCCACTTCAAAGCAGGCCGTCGATTTTGGCGGCCAAAATGAAATCCGATTCCGTGAGGCCGTCGATTTTGTGGGTCCAGAGTGTGATCTCAACCTTGCCCCATGCGAGCAGAATGTCGGGATGATGGCCCTGCTCTTCGGCTACGGCACCGACTCGATTTACGAATGCAAGGGCTGATTTAAAGTCGGGAAACTTGTAGGAGCGAACGATGTGATGGTCGTTGACGACGTTCCACTGCGCGGGATCGGGCAGCAGGCGATGGAGGTCGGAAAGATCCTTGCCTTTGAGCGGCGGGACGCCGCCGCGGCAGGGCACGCAGGTTTTCTGGGCGAGAGTGGGAGTGCGCATGCAGTTTCAGATGCTGAAAGAGCGAACGGGACTCAAAGCATGAAGCGGTGTTCGACGCCGAGGAAACAGTAATTTCGCCCGCCGGAGGTCCCCCAGCGGCTGGAAGCCGCTGGTGCTTGGAGCCATTTACGGCACGAGTGGAACTCGTGCCCTTCCCGAAAACTGGGCGAGGGGGATTTCTGCAGCCTCTGGAACTCGTGCCCTTCCCGTTCGTGCTCGAAGCTATTGTGGGGTAGCCTCTGACGGGGCAGAGCCCCGTCAGCACGCGAGTTTTTCCGCAACCTCTGGAACTCGTGCTCCCTACAAGCGTGGCAAGGGGGAGTTCCGAAGAAGATTAGAACGGAATGTCTTCGTCGGTGATCGGGGAGCCTCCGGCGGGAGCGTGCTCGGGTTCGGGGGCGCTCTGGTCGAAGTTGTTGCCGCCTGCAGAGGACGAAGATCCGCGCGAGCTGCCGGCGTAATCGCCACCGCCGCCTTCGCCGCGTCCGCCGAGCAGAACGAGATCGCTGGCCACAACTTCGGTCATGTATTTTTTCTGGCCGGATGTTTTGTCGTCCCAGGAGCGGGTCTGGAGGCGGCCTTCGATGTAGACCTTGCCGCCTTTTTTGAGATATTCGCCGGCAATCTCCGCGAGCCGTTGCCAGAGCACGACGTTGTGCCACTCGGTGCGGTCTTGCCACTGTCCGTCTTTGCCCTTGAAGCGCTCGTTGGTGGCCAAGGTGATCTTCGCCACTGGCGTGCCTTGCGGCGTGAATTTCACTTCGGGATCTTTGCCGAGGTTTCCAATCAAAATGACTTTATTGACGCTTTTCATGAGTGCAAGCTCCTTCGCAGACGCTGACCTTCGAGACGCTCACTATAGCAGAATTGGGAGGGAGGGAGTCGGTGTCGGCCGTACAGGAAATCTGTGATGATTCGGGGGTCGGATTCCGAAATGAAACTCTTGGTTTTTATCCTCGGGTCTGGGTGCGAGCCTTTAAGCGGTTTTGTTTTACCCGGAGTTTTACAAGTTTTTCGATGAGGCGGTAGGGGATCGGCTGGTCGAGGGGAAAACGCAGATTGCCTTTTTCTCCCGCATAGATTGACGCCGCCTTCTCTAGCTTCGCATCGCCTCTGACGGGCGGATAGAACCCAATGTGTTTCTTGAAGGCGGCGAAATGGACGAGAACGCCGTTGAGGGTGAAGGTTGGAATGCTGTAGCGGATGGTTTCGATCGCGCCGGGTGCGGCGTTCCGGATCGTGCAGCGGATCTTTTCGAGGATGGCCTGAACGTCGGGTGGGAACAAGGCGATGTAATGATCGATATTGCTGGGAGTGGCGCGAGCGGTTGGCATGAGGTCACACAAAGATCTGAAACAGCATCAGGTAAACGATGACGCCGGTCACGGAAACATAGAGCCAAAGAGGAAACGTCCAGCGGGCAATGGCGCGGTGCTGAGCAAATTGTCCGCGTAATCCGCGCGTGAGCGAAATCAGGACCAAGGGCACGATCACAATGGCCAGAATTGTGTGGGAAACGAGGATGGCAAAGTAGAGGGTTCGCGTCCATCCAGTGCCATGAAAGTAGACGATGCCGCCGTGATGAGGCCAATGGTAATACAGGTACGAAACCAGGAAGAGGGAAGATGTGGCAAAGGCAGACAACATCACTGCCCGATGCGCGGCTATTTTGCGGCGCGCGATCAGGGCGCGTCCAATGAGTAACAGGGCGGCGCTGGATGCGTTGAGGGTGGCGTTGATCTTGGGGAAGATCGAGTAGTCGGTCATAGCGGTAGCCTAGTTTGTACTGGGAATGGGGGATCTTGGCAAGGGAGGAGGGGTGCGGAGGTCAGAGGGGGGATGGCGGAGGTCGGAGGTGAGATTGCGGAGGTTCGAGGTCAGATTGCAGAAGTGAAACGCATTCGCGGCGGGCGGCAATGCTGAATCACTGGGGATTCACCAATGCCATCTGACTTCTCACGTTTGCGTTCGAGCCAATCCATTCGGTTGCAATCTTTCGCTCGGTTGGGCCGCTTGCGTATAGAATATGGGACACGATGCCTGACGCGGGAGGGCCAAAGCCGCCAGATCTGGGGGCAGCCAGAAAATCCAGCGCACACTCCTTGCCCGTGGTGGCCGTGTGGGCGCGCGATCTCCTCGTCTCGCTTGCCATCTCCGCGTTCATCATTATTTTTCTGTACCAGCCGGTCAAGGTTGAAGGCACGAGCATGATGCCGGGGCTCGAAGACCAGGAGCGCATCTTCGTCAACAAGTTCGTCTATCGCTGGGAGCCGATTCAGCGCGGCGACATTGTTGTCTTCCGGTATCCGCGGGACACTTCGAAGAGCTACATCAAGCGGGTGATTGGAATCGACGGCGACCGCATCCGCATCGACAACGGTCAGGTCTACGTGAATGGCGAGGCGCTCGACGAAGACTACGTTCCCAGCGATTACACGGACGCGCGTTCGTACGGAGAAATCGTGGTTCCGGTGAACAGCTTTTTTGTTCTTGGGGACCATCGCAGCATGTCGAACGACAGCCGTGATTTCGGTCCGGTAAATGAGCGGTTTATCTACGGCAAAGCGGTGTTTGGGTACTGGCCGATGGAGAAGCTGGGAAGGCTGCGGTAGAGGTCTCAGGTCTCAGGAAAACCTAGCGCGGATTTTATCTTGCTTGAACCCAGCAGAGTCACAGAAAATAGGAGGATGAAGCGGGCTGCGGTCGCACTGGCCATTTCGGTTGGATTACTGATCGCTGGTTTTGTCATCTGCCGTCCCGGTATATGCGGCTGTGCTTCATGGTTTGGTTCTCAGAACTTAGGCATCGCTGGCCTTCTGGTCGCAGGCGTCGGGGCACTCGGAATTGTCGTGAGCATTTGCTGGCTAGCCGTCGATGCCATTCGCGTAAAAGTGCGACGAAAAGCTGACTCGAACGCAAGAGTCTCTTGACTGCGAGTGGTTGAACGCTTTTTCCCTGAAATTAGAAGAGTTGCTAAATCGTTGCTCCGGCGCGGGTTTTCCCTGGATCTTGACAGGGTATGGAAGTACATTTCTCGCCCGACATGGAAACGCGACTTCAGCAAGTGGCCTCTGCCCATGGTAAAGATGCCGAGCAACTGGTGAAAGACACTGTAGTCCGCATGCTCGAAGATCAGGCCAGCTTTGTCGCTGGAGTACAAAGAGGCAGCGAGCAAGCCGACCCGGGCGAGTTTGTCGAGCACAAAGACGTGCTTGACCGGGGCGACGGGTTGTTTCACTCGTGAGGGCGGCATTGACCTATCAGCTTTCAGAGAACCCAGCAGATTGACCCGCGTGGTGGCGCAGTCCCAGCGTTAGATGTCACGGATAGCTGAAAGCTGAGAGCGGATGGCTTTGAGCGACACGTTTCTGGGGAAATCCACAGGCTCTCCTGCTAGAATTCATGAAATCCACTCCTAGGAGTCACGATGCAAGCGATCCTTGCCCTCGAAGACGGAAGGGTCTTCCGAGGCAAAGGCTACGGCGCTAAAGGCGAATGCTCCGGCGAAGTCGTTTTTAATACTTCCATTACCGGCTACCAGGAAATTTTCACTGACCCTTCGTATGCGGGACAGATCGTCGTTCTGACCAACCCCGAAATCGGAAATTACGGCACCAACCCTGAAGACAACGAGGCGGTGCGCCCGTACATCGAGGGGTTGATCGTGCGCGAGTTCTCGAAAGTCAGCTCGAACTGGCGCTCGCAACAGGTCACCGACGAGTTCATGGAACAGTTTAAGATTCCCGTGCTGGCCGACATCGATACGCGGGCGCTGGTGCGGCATTTGCGGACCTATGGCGTGATGCGGGGCGTGATTTCGACCCTTGAGTCGGACTCGGACAAACTGGTTGTTAAAGCGCGGGCGATTCCGAAGATGGATGGTCAGGATCTCGCCAAAGTCGTCTCGACGAAAAATACCTACGTGTGGGAAACCGGCGAGCGCTCGCATCTGCCCGACGAGATTGTGGGCGTGAAGGACGAACCGGCGCGGTTTCACGTGGTGGCCTACGATTTCGGCATCAAGCAGAACATTCTGCGCAAGCTGCGCGGGGAAGGCTGCAAGGTGACGGTGGTCCCGGCGCAGACGACTGCCGAGGACGTGCTGGCGTTGAAGCCCGACGGCGTGTTCCTGTCGAATGGACCGGGCGATCCGGAACCGTGCACGTATGCGGTCGACAATATTCGGCGGCTGATGGGAAGACAGCCGATTTTTGGGATTTGCCTGGGACATCAACTTACGGGCATCGCTTTGGGAGGAAAAACCTTCAAGCTGAAATTCGGCCACCATGGCGGGAATCATCCGGTGAAACAACTGGCGAGCGGCAAGATTGAGATCACTGCGCACAACCATAACTTTGCCGTCGATCCGGATTCGCTGCCGCAGAGCGAAGTCGAATTGACGCACATGGATTTGAACGACAACACGCTGGAAGGGATGCGGCATCGGAATTTGCCGCTGTTCACGGTGCAATACCATCCGGAAGCAGCGCCGGGGCCGCATGATTCGCATTATTTGTTTAAGGACTTTGTGAAGATGATGGAGGAGTGCAAGAAATGAGGACCGATCCATTGTAAGAACGCCGCGAGCGCCGCAAGGATTGAATGCGATGCGGGAAGAGAGACGTTATTACGTATATATAATGGCCAGCCGCTCACTGACTTTCTATACCGGGGTGACCGGAGACATCTACCACCGCGCGCTGCAACACAAGGCAGGCGAGGTCGAAGGTTTCACAAAGAAGTACCACGTCAACCGGCTGGTTTATTACGAGACTTTCAAGTACGTGAACAATGCAATCGCTCGGGAGAAACAAATCAAGGCGTGGACGCGGGCGAAACGACTGGCGCTAATCAAGACGATGAATCCGACCTGGCAGGATCTGGCTGAGGGGTGGGGTGAGCGGGCTGAGCTGCAGATCCCTCGCTTCGCTCGGGATGACAATCCCGAAAAAAATGAAGGTAGCAAAGAAACGGGCAACAATTAAAGACTCGGCTTTAGCCGCTGAGGGAATGCTGGGAGCGCCAATGAAGCCCCGACGAGAACATGTGACGCATAATGGTCAGACCTACATGGTCACCTCGTCCACATGGGAACGTCGCGCTCTCTTTCAGGCCGAGCCCTGGGCAAGACTTTTGATTGACACGCTCTATCACTATCGGCCGTCCGCATATCTCTTGCACGAATTCGTTATTATGCCTGACCATTTCCACGCGCTCATCACTCCGCAGACGAGTCTCGAAAAGGCAGTTCAATTTATCAAGGGCGGATTCTCCTATCGAGCGAAGAAGGAATTGGGCTGCAATATGGAGATTTGGCAGAAGGGGTTTGAGGACCATCGCATCCGCGATGCGAATGATTGGGTGGTGCATGTGTCCTATATTCATAGCAATCCCGTCAAGGAGCGATTCTGCGAAGGCCCCGATGAATTTTCGTATTCCTCCGCGCATGGCGGATTTGAATTGGACGCTATCCCTCAGGGGCTAAAGCCCCAAGTCTCAGGTCAGGCGGTTGCGGCACGCCTGGAAGGCGTGCCCTGTCAAGGCAAATCCTCAAATCAAATCGAAACAACGAACGCCGCCGAAGCCGCGGCGTTTCAAGCCAGAACCGAAGCTGTAGCGATTCAAACCAAGAACGCCGGCGCGCCCCGGGCCGACGCCGCATGGCTTCGAAACGAATCCGACTTCCTTCCTCTTCAAAGCAAGGCCAAAACCGCATAATGCCTAAACGAACTGACATCTCGAAAATCCTGATCCTCGGCTCGGGGCCCATCGTCATTGGGCAGTCGGCTGAGTTCGACTACTCCGGCACGCAGGCTTGCAAGGCGCTCAAGTCGGAGGGCTTTGAAGTCATCCTCGCGAACTCGAATCCGGCCACCATCATGACCGATCCCGAGTCGGCGGATCGCACTTACATCGAACCGCTCACGCGCGAATATCTGGAAGAGATTATTCGCGTGGAGCGCGAGATGACGCCGAGCGCCGGGTTTGCGATTTTGCCGACCGTGGGCGGACAGACTGCGCTCAATCTCGCGATCGAACTGGCGGACGGCGGGGTGCTCGACAAGTACAACGTCATTCTGATTGGGGCGCAAATCAGCGCCATCAAGAAGGCAGAAGACCGCCTGTTTTTCAAAGACGCGATGCAGCGCATCGGGCTAGACGTGCCGAAATCAGCGCTGGTTAACAACCTGAAAGACGGGATCGAGTTTGCGGGCAAGATTGGATTCCCGGTCATTATTCGCCCGTCGTTCACGCTCGGCGGGACTGGCGGCGGGATCGCGTACAACCGCGAAGAACTGATGGAAGTGCTGGCGCGCGGGCTCGATCTTTCGCCGGTGCATGAGTGCCTGATTGAAGAGTCCGTGCTCGGATGGAAAGAGTACGAGCTCGAAGTGATGCGCGACACCAAGGACAACGTCATCATCATCTGCTCGATTGAGAATTTCGATCCGATGGGCGTGCATACGGGGGATTCGATTACTGTTGCCCCGGCGCAGACGCTTACCGACCGCGAGTACCAGATGATGCGCGATGCGTCGATTGCGGTGATTCGGGAGATTGGCGTCGAGACCGGCGGATCGAATATTCAGTTCGGCGTGAATCCTTCGACGGGACGCATGGTGGTGATCGAGATGAACCCGCGCGTTTCGCGGTCGTCGGCGCTGGCGTCGAAGGCTACGGGCTTTCCGATTGCGAAGATCGCGGCGAAGCTGGCGGTCGGCTATACGCTTGACGAAATTCCGAATGACATCACGAGAAAGACTCCGGCGTGCTTTGAGCCGACGCTTGATTACGTGGTGGTCAAGATTCCGAAGTGGCAGTTTGAGAAATTCCCCGGGGCGGACGAATCGCTTGGCCCGCAGATGAAGTCGGTCGGCGAAGTGATGGCGATCGGCCGCACGTTCAAAGAAGCGCTGCAGAAGGGAATTCGCGCGCTGGATACGGGCAAGAAAGTGGGTTCGGAAAAGATCGAGCCGAAGATTCTTACGCAACGCCTGGTCACGCCGCATCCGGAGCGGCTGTCGTATGTGCGCTATGCCATTCGACAGGGACACACGATCAAGCAGATTGCGAAAATGACATCGATTGATCCGTGGTTTCTGTACCAGCTTAAAGAGATCAACGACATGCAACTGGAGCTGGAAAAGCATCCCATGGAATCGATTCCGGGCGAAGTGCTGCGGGAAGCGAAGCGCATGGGATTCTCGGATGGCCGGCTTGCGGGAACGTGGCGCCTGGATGGTAAAGGCGGGCAGGAAAAAGTCAGGCACTTCCGCAAGAAGCATGGGCTGAAGCCGGTCTACAAGCGCGTCGATACGTGCGCGGCGGAGTTTGAGAGCTACACGCCGTATCTATATTCGACGTACGAAGAGGAAGATGAAGCGGCGCCGACCGCGAAGAAGAAGGTTGTGATTCTTGGTTCTGGTCCGAACCGCATCGGGCAGGGAATTGAATTCGATTACTGCTGTTGCCACGCGTCGTACGCGTTGCGGGAAGATGGTTACGAGACCATCATGATCAACTGCAATCCGGAGACGGTCTCGACCGATTACGACACCAGCGACCGTCTCTACTTCGAGCCACTCACGCTGGAAGACGTATTCGCCGTCTGCGAGCATGAAGCTTCGGCGGGCGCCCCGGTGGGAGTGATTGTGCAGTTCGGCGGCCAGACTCCGCTGAACCTGTCGCTGCCGCTGAAGGCCGCGGGCGTCAATATCATCGGCACGACGCCGGAGTCGATCGATCTGGCGGAAGACCGCAAGCGGTTCGGAAAATTGCTGGAAGAACTCGATATTCCGCAGGCTCCCGGGGCGATGGTCGCGTCGGTCGAAGAGGCGGTTGAGGCGGCGAAAAAGATAGGATTCCCGGTGCTGGTGCGTCCTTCGTACGTTCTTGGGGGACGAGCCATGGTCATCGCTTACGACGAAGACACGATTCAGCAGTACATGAAGCAGGCGGTTGAATACTCGCAAGACCGGCCGGTGCTCATCGATAAATTCCTGGAAGATGCGATCGAAGTGGATGTGGACGCGCTCTCCGATGGAGAGGACGTGGTGATTGGCGGCATCATGCAGCACATCGAAGAGGCCGGGATCCACTCCGGGGATTCATCGTGCGTGCTGCCCGCGGTGGATATTGCCGAACCGTTGCTCCAACGCATGCGGGAATACACGTTCAAGCTGGCGCGGGCGCTGCGAGTGATTGGGCTGATGAATGTGCAGTTTGCGATTCCGCGGCGGAACGGATCGCAGGGAAGTGGGAATTCGGAATCCACGGTCTACGTGCTCGAAGTGAACCCGCGCGCATCGCGGACCGTGCCTTTTGTTTCGAAAGCGACGGGCGTGCCGATGGCCAAGATCGCCGCGCGCCTCATGACGGGACGCAAGCTGCGCGAATTTCTTCCGGAGAATATTGAACGCGGCACAGATCTCGATACCGGCAGATGCTTTTATGTGAAGTCTCCGGTGTTTCCGTGGTCGAAGTTTCCTGGGGTCGACACGGTTCTAGGGCCGGAAATGCGCTCGACGGGAGAGGTGATGGGGATCGCGGATAACTTTGGCGAAGCGTTTGCGAAGGCGCAGATTGCCGCGGGCCAGAAACTTCCGACGAAGGGCACGGTGTTCATCAGCGTCACCGATCATGACAAGCCGGCGGTGGTGGAGGTTGCGCATCGCTTTGTCGATATGGGATTCAAACTGGTGGCGACGCATGGCACCGCCGACATTCTGGAAGAAGCCGGGCTGGCGGTGGACCGCGTGTATAAAGTGAAAGAGGGACGGCCCAATGCCGTCGATCTCATTAAGGCCGACCGCATCCAGTTGATCGTGAATACGCCGCACGGTCCTGATCCTTATTTCGACGAGAAAGCGATCCGGCGCGCCGCGGTTACTGGACGCATCACGACGATTACAACACTCTCGGCCGCACGGGCCGCGGCGGAAGGCATTGCGGCGCTGCAACGGGGAGAAGTGCGCGTGCAAGCTCTGCAGGCCCTGCACGCGGAGCGTGTGAGCGCTCGATAGCTGCGCATGAACAAAACGGCACTGGTGATCGTCGCAGTTTTCGGCCTTCCTCTGTTTATCGGTGCTCTCGTTTTTGGTCCCGCTGCGGTGGACCTGGTCTTCCACCGGAGGCCGCCGGAGCGCTTCCTGATTCCCGCTGGATTTATTGGGTGGGTACGAATCGAGTTTCATCAGAAGGGCGCGCCGCCCTTGCCGACGGAAGACGGGCGTCTTCTACTTAAACTCGATGCCCAAGGGAAACTGCAGACTTCGTCCGATCCGCTCTCGGGCCATGGCAATGACGATTTTTATTACTACTCTGGCGAGCGGCGCACACCGCTTTCCAATGTAGGAGTGTGCAAGGGCGGCATGATCTGGCAAGTTGGGACGATGGTCGATGAACCGACGTCCACGCCGTTTGTACGATTCTTTGTTGGAACCGAGGAGCAGTACCGGCACGTGGTGGATCCGAATAACGAGTGGCCCGCGTGCGAATGACGCGCACAAAGTGGTCGAGCATACTCCTAGCTCAAGTTGAAGGCGCTGCGGTGGACGTGGTTCGGGGAGCGAGGCAAGGGCAAAGATGATTGGCATTGTCGCGTTTCACGTTCTGATGTTGATTCTCGGACTAGCGGTGGTGAGCCGGGTCGTGCCCGGGAAACTGCTCAACGACATGCTGGGATACTTGCACAGCACCATTGGGATCACGCCGCCTCCGCAGGAACAAGTGCGGATGATTGTGCTCATCTGGATCGGATCCACCGTCGTGATCGTCGATGGGTGCCTGCTCCTGCTGTTGTTTATTGCCCGGCTTTTACGGCAAAGCGCCTGAAGGATTTTGTACCGGCGAAAAGGTGACATCTTTTTCGGTCCGGCGGTACCCTGTTAAAAGATCACGATTGGAGTTGGCATGCTTTTATCTGGAATTTTCCCACCCATTACAACGCCCTTTTATGCAGACGGCGAGGTCTATTACAAAAAGATTGAAGCGAACGTAGAGCGCTATTCGCGGACGCCGGTCGCGGGCATCGTGGTGCAAGGCTCGACGGGCGAGGCAATCCTGCTTTCCGATCAGGAGCGCCGCGACGTGCTCAAAGCCGCGCTGGCGGCCGCTGCACCTAATAAGGTGATGATCGCGGGCACGGGGATCGAGTCGGCGCATGAAACTCTCCGGCTGACCGAGTATGCGGCCGAGTTGGGCTACGACGCGGCGATGGTTCGGACTCCGCACTACTACAAGAAGCAGATGCACCCGTCGAACCTGCTGGCTTTTTATCGCACGGTGGCGGACCGTTCCGCGCTGCCGATTATCATCTACAACTTTCCGCAAGCGACGGGATACGACATTCCCGCAGAGGTGGTGATTGAACTTGCCGAACATCGGAACGTTATCGCTATCAAGGAATCGAGCGGCAACCTCGACAAAGTGAAGGCGATGGTGGAAGGCACGCGGCAGGTGAAGAGGCAAGCCACGGTGACCGAGACGTTTGAGGCAGTGACTCCGCGCATGCTGAAGGCGGCGGTTGCCGAAAGCGAGAAAGAGAGCAGGGAACTGGTGAGTGTTGCATCGCTTACCGGCACTGCTGAAAGGTCCGTTCCGACAGACAGCGCGCCCAAGCCGTCGTCTTCTGCCGTAACGGTTGTGGGCAAGTTGAAAACCCGGAGAAAAGAAGTGGGGTTCCAGGTCATGGTCGGAGCCGCACACCAACTTGAACCGTCGCTGGGGCTGGGAGCGGTGGGGGCGATTCTGGCGTTTGCCGGTCCCGCTCCCATGGCGTGCTACGAAATCTTCGCGGCGCTCAAGGACGGCGACACGGCGCTGGCCCGCGAAAAACAAGAGCGGGTGAAACTTGCGGCCCAGCGTGTCGTGGGAGAGTTGGGCGTTCCGGGAGTGAAATACGCGATGGACCTGAACGGCTATTATGGCGGGGTGGCGCGGTTGCCGTTCTTGCCGCTCTCCGGCGAGCAGAAAGCCGAGATCGAGCGATTGATGGCGGGGATTCAGAGCTAGGAACGGGGAGCGATCACAAGGGCTTGTGATGAAAATCACAGTCCGATACAATTAGAACGAACGTTCGAACTAATGGCGATTCTCCCCGCAAGCCGTGCGTCCCGAAGGCGCAGATCCCGGAGTGTGCCGGTGACTCGTTTTGACCGGCGCTTGGGGCAGATTCTCGAGCATGCGACCGACATGTTCTGTTCCAAGGGGTATGAAGGCGCATCGATGCGCGATCTTTCTCGCGCCAGCGGAATCTCTTTGGCGGGGCTTTATCACTACTGCGAGTCGAAAGAGCGCCTGCTTTTTCTGATCCAGAAGCACACCTTCAGCACGATTCTGGCAACGCTGAAAGAGCGACTGGAGACGGTTGCGGATCCCGAGCAGCGCATTCGCATTTTTATTCTGAATCACCTCGAATATTTTGTCAGCAACCAGCAGGGATTGAAGGTGCTGTCCCATGAGGACGAGTCGCTGAAGAACGGCCTGAACGCGGAGATCGCGGGCATTAAGCGCGAGTACTACCGCATCTGCCTCGGGCTGATGGAAGACCTCCGGCGCAAGCGCGGCCTCGATTTCAATGCGCGTACGGCCGTGATGAGTGTTTTCGGCATGATCAACTGGATCTACACCTGGTATAACCCGCGCGTAGACGGCAACGCGGCAAACCTGGCGGAACAGATGGGGAACATTGTGCTCAACGGACTTGCGCACGGCGGCAAGCCGCGCAAGAAGAGTTAAGGTAATTCCGAAGATCGAGATCGACAAGGAGCAATATCATGGCAACGACAATGCCGCCGGCTACCGGCGAAACCACCAAGCAGCTCATCAATTATCGCGTCGACGCCGGCGTGGCGGTCATCGAGATGAACGACCCTCCGGCGAACACGTACACCTACGAGATGAACCGGCAACTCGACGACGCCATCCTCAGGGCGCGGATGGCGAATGACGTTTACGTGATTGTGCTCACGGGCGTGGGAGACAAGTTTTTCTCCGCCGGGGCGAACATCAAGATGCTGGCGTCGGTCGATCCGACGTTTAAGTATTACTTCTGCCTGCATGCGAATGAAACGCTGCTGCGGCTGGAGCATACTCCCAAGCTGGTGATCGCGGCGATCAATGGCCACTGCGTGGGCGGAGGGCTGGAGATTGCGATGGCGGCGGACCTGCGAATCGCGCGCAAAGACGCCGGCAAGATCGGCCTGCCGGAAGTCAACCTGGGCGTGCTTCCGGGCACGGGTGGAACGCAGCGGCTGTCGCGGTTGGTGGGGAAGAGCAAAGCGATTGAACTGATGATTACCGGCAATACGTTCTCGTTCGAAGAAGCGCAGGAATTCGGGATCGTGAACGACATTTTCGAGCGCGAAGGCTTCATGGAGAACATCATGGAATACGCGCGCCAGTTCACGCCGCCCAACAAGGCCGCGAAGGCCGTGGGCCGCATCAAGCGGGCGGTGCAGACGGGGTGGGAGATTCCGATGGAATCGGCGCTGGCCGTCGAACGTGAGAACCAGCAGATTCTTTTTCAGAGCGAAGATGCTAAAGAAGGGCTGGCTGCTTATGTGGAGAAGCGGCCAGCCACTTTCACAGCAAAATAGTGCAGCGCGGAGACTCCAGTCCGCGCAAAACAGCGAGCGGGGAGGCAAAATGGGAGTCTATTCAGTTCGGCTCTTGCTTCGATGTACAGGCAAGGGGCAAGCGACTCGCATCCCGCTGTATGAAGACCGGCTCGTGCTCGTGCGCGCGGGGAGCCATGATGCGGCGAAGAAAAAGGCCAAAAGGATCGTGGCGCGAGGGGAGATTCCGTATAAGAACGCTTTGGGCAATACCGTGCATTGGCGTGTGGCTTGCGTGTGCGGGTCGGCCGAACTCTTCGAAGACGAATTCAAGAACGGTGGTTTCCATGATGGAGCGCAAGTTTATTGGCGGTACATCCGATCTTCGGATCCGATCAAGAGGCTCAAGCGCGAGGGAACAATGAATTCGCTGTATGAAGCATAGGAACGTCGCATTTCTCGGCGTCTCGGCGGTGAAAGGGGTTTAGACAATGCCAGGCAAAGTAGCGAAAATTGGAAGCTTCAGCGACTGGGTTGGGCTCTTCAACGAGTGGCGCAAGGAAGTCGGCGTGAACAAGGATGACGTGGAGGCCTTCCACTTCGACACGCTCTACGGGGCGATCGAAACCGAAGAGATCCAGTTCGGAGCTTACAAGGGCCGCAACAAGTGGCAGAACCTGCGGCAGGTGCCGACGCAGCAGATGCGCGACGCGCTGATGAACATGATCATCTACCAGGGCGATACCGAGTTTGCCAGCGTGGAGCAGCAGCGCAACCTGTTTGAAACGGCCCCGTCGGAATGGGACCGGCGCGCGCTGACGCGCGTCATGATTGAAGAGATGCGGCACGGCTGGCAGATGTGCGCGCTGCTGATCGACTTTTTCGGATCGTCGGGCAAAGTGGAAGCGCAAAAAATGCTGGAGCGGCGGGCCTTTGAAAACGCGCGATTGCTCGGCACCTTCAACGTGGACGTGGATAACTGGCTCGACTTTTTCACGTATACAGATTTTGTGGATCGCGACGGCAAGTTCCAGCTCCAGATGCTGAAGTACTCGTCGTTTGCCCCGCTGGGGCGGTCGACTTCGTACATGCTGCGGGAAGAAGCGTTCCACATGGGGACGGGCAACGACGGGCTGCGGCGCGTGGTTGAAGCAGGAGTGATTCCGCAGTGGCTGATGCAGAAATACCTGAACAAATGGATTTCAAGTTCGTTCGACCTTTTCGGAACCGATCATTCGTCCTCGGCACATTGGGCGTACGTTTGGGGAATCAAAGGCCGTTACGACGAACTGCAGAACGATAAGGCTGCGGATCTCGACGATCTGAATGATTACAGCCGCCATCTCTATCGCCAGGAAGTTGCAGGTCTGGTGGAACGGCTGAACACGTTCCTCAAGCCGGGGGAGAAGAAGTTTTACACGCCGGACATCCATTTCAACCGCAACATCGGGCGCTGGGCAGGGCAGAAATATCACTGCGAAACCGGCCAACCGCTGGACGACCGGAGTTACGAGCAGCACTGCGAGGAAAATCTGCCGAGCGCGAAGGATAAAGCGTTGCTGCTGGACATTATCCGCAATGAAAAGAAGTGGATTAAAGAGAAGACCGGAGCGCGCGATCCGCTTTCAACGATCGGCGAGCCGCGCAAGTCGGCGATTAACATTTAGAAGATGTGCGCAGAGAGGCGCTTCGAGTCGTTTTTGGGGCGCGGCGAAGCTAGTGCGGACCCGGCAACTCAATTGGCGAACGACTCAACAATTCGGCTCAGCACCAAGATCAGCGGTCCGGTAGCACGCTTCAGGCTGGTCCATCCTCCACTTAACGTCATCGACGAGCAGATGGCGAGCGAGCTTCTGAGGGCGCTCATCGAGGTTGAGGCGCGCGCCGACGTCTCGATCATCGTCTTTGAAGGCAATGCCCGCGCATTCTCCGCCGGCGTGGATATCAAGGCGCATCTTCCAGAGCAAATCCACGAGATGCTCGCCAGTTTTCACTCGGTCATTCGCGCGATTGTCGCCTCGCGTAAGGTCACGATGTCGGTAGTCCGCGGGACATGCCTTGGCGGGGGTGCCGAACTGACGGCCGTCACCGATATGGTTTACACGGCAAGCGACGCGACGTGGGGATTCCCTGAAATCAAGCTGGGATGTTATCCGCCAGTCGCGGCGGTGGCATTAGCCGCACTGATCGGGCAGAAGCGCGCTTCGGAGTTGATTCTCACCGGGCGCCAGATTACGGGCGACGAAGCCTCGGCGATGGGCCTGGCGACGCGGTCTGTGGCGTCCGAGGAACTGGAGTGGGTGGTCGGACGCACGCTCGATGAGCTTCGGCAAATGAGTCGGGCGGCGCTGGCGCACGCCAAGAAAGCCATCTACGCGTGGGATGCGATTCACTTTGACAAAGGGCTGGCGCGGGCTGAGAAAATCTATCTGGAAGAACTTCTCTCGACCGCAGACGCGCGTGAAGGTATCATAGCTTTCCTCGATAAACGGCCACCGAAATGGATAGGGAAATAGAAGAGGGCAATCTCGCGACTGCTGAGAGGCGGAAGAAGCCTTATAGTTCCGGGCATTTAATGTGCCGCACGTCCTTGTGGGGCCTGGCCGGATTTGTGGGCTGCGCTTACTTCACCTGGATCTCGTTTGCCCACGTGCTGCACAACGAATACGAGTGGCCGCACGACTATTGGACGGCCGCGACCTATCTGGTGTGGATCATCCTGCTGGGCGCCCTGACCTTCGACACGCGGTGTTTGCGCGAGCAGGTCTTCTTCGGGGTGCTGGTGATTAACTTTTTGGCGGGCTGCGGATTAACGCTGTGGAGCAGCATTTCCGCTGCGGACGTGCGCCTGGCGCGCCTTGGAACTGGCGTGCTCTGGGCACTGGCCGCACTGCTGAGCCTGACTACGGTGGGGAAGGCGAAGGCGACAGCGCAGTAGCGGAGAACGTCATGGACTTTGAAATCTCTCCCTCGCAAGTGAAGGCGCTGCAAGAGCGCGGAGATGCGTTTGTGCTCGTCGATGTGCGTGAGCCGTCGGAATACGAGACCTCTCGCATCGAAGGCGCAAAACATATTCCGATGGGCGACATCCCGACGCGCGCTCATCAGGAGCTTGATCCTGAAGACCATATCGTGGTCCTGTGCCACCATGGCGTGCGCTCTCTCACGGTTACGAACTGGCTGCGGCAGCAGGGATATGAGAGAGCTCAATCCATGCGCGGCGGGATCGACGGGTGGGCGCGCACGGTGGACCCAAAAATTCCGTTGTATTGAAGTGAGCTGGTGACGGGCCTTTTGCCGATTGCGGCCCAGCGCAAGACTGCAAGCAACCAGTGGGGGTCGCCAGGAGCAAGGCTTGATCACGGATTGTCACATCCACATCGCGCCGCTGGAGCTATTCAAGCCGCATGCACTGGAGTTGATGAAGCAGAGGCGCTCGAATTTTGATGAAATTGCCGAGTACTGCCGTTCACCGAAAGCCTTTTTGCAATATCTGGACCGATGTGGGGTCGATCGCGCCGTACTGATCAACTACGTGGCGCCGGAAGTGATTGGCTTTACGTCGGAGGTCAACCAATTTGTCGCGGATTACAGCCGGTACGATCCGAAGCGACTGATCTCGTGCGGCAGCCTGCATCCGCGTCACACGGCCAACATCCTGGCCGATGTTGAGCGGTTGCTGCGTCTGGGCATCCGCATGATCAAGATCCATCCACCGCATCAGTTGCTGTTTCCGAACGATTACCTGAACGGAGTGAAGGAACTGGAGATCATCTACCGGGCAGCCGAAGCGAATGGCATCCCCATCATGTTTCATACGGGCACGTCGGTTTTTCCCGGGGGCGCGGAATAAATACGGGGACCCGATGACCCTCGACGATGTAGCGGTCGATTTTCCTGACCTCAAGATTTTGCTGGCTCATGGCGGGCGGCCGCTGTGGATGGACACGGCGTTTTTTCTGCTGCGCAGGCACGCGAACGTGTACCTGGACATCAGCGGGATTCCGCCGAAGGCGTTGCTGAAGTATTTTCCGCGGCTTGACGAGGTTGCGCACAAGACGCTGTTTGGCACGGACTGGCCAGGGCCCGGGGTCCCGGATGTGAAGCAGAATCTTGAGGCCTTCAAGGCGCTACCCATGACGGCGCAGATGCGAGAGCAGATCTTGAGCAAGACGGCTGCCTCGATCTGGCCGGAATGAGACTACGTTTTATCCTGCCACAACCCGATGGTGTTGCCCTCCGGGTCGGCAAACCAGGCGAAGGTGCCGGTGGGAATAGCGATTGGGGGCACCAAGGTTTTGCCGCCCAAAGCGCTGGCTTTTTCGAGGTAGGCTTTTACGTCGTCAACCTTGACGTAAAAGATCGTGTAATTGTGCGGTTCGTGGCCCAGGGCCGTGATGTGCCCAGTTGGATCGCTACCGGTGTTGATCATGGCGGCGGGTCCGGCGTCTTCTATCTTCCAGTCAAACAGTTTGCCGAAGAACTCTTTGGTCTTGGCCTGGTCGCGGCAACCAATCTCGAAATGGCATATCGGGTGGGGCATTGAGCAGCTCCTCCATCTGGTGAGCGGAATCTTATCACCGATGCGGAGGCTCGCGCTCGGCTGGGTGGCGGCAGGATTGAACATCTGACAGGAGAGGTTCCGCATCTAGATAGAGGTGGGGGCGCGCTTGGAAAGGGCCGTTCACCTGGCGTATAAATAAGGGTTGCCCGGCTGCCCCTCTTGCGCTGACGAGCGACCAATCCATCCGCACCGCAAACGAGGAATCACATGGCTACGGTTACCAATACGCACGCTCCCAAGGGACTGGAAGGGGTAGTTGCGACCACGTCCAGCATTTGCTACATCGACGGCGATCTGGGAGTGCTCGCATACCGCGGATATGACATTCACGATCTCGCGGACAATTCCACTTTCGAGGAAGTGTGCCACCTGCTCTGGTTTGGGCGACTGCCGAATGCAGCCGAGCTAATCCAACTGAAGCAGCGCATGGCGGAGGAGCGGAAGCTGGATGCGTCGATTTTCTACCGGCTGCAGCTGGTGCCGAAACACGTTCCGCCGATGGACGTGCTGCGTACCCTGGTTTCCGCGCTCTCGTATTACGATCCGGAATACGACAAGAACGATCATGATGCGAACATCAACAAAGCGATCCGGCTTACGTCGCAACTCTCGATGCTGGTGGCGAGCTACGACCGGATTCGCAACGGGCAGCCGGTGGTGTCTCCGGACCGGTCGCTTTCGCACGCGGCGAATTTCCTGCTCATGCTGAACGGCGTCGCGCCGTCCAAGACCGCCGAACGCGCTCTCGATATTGCGCTGATTCTGCATGCCGATCATGAATTGAACGCGTCGACTTTTGCAGCGCGGGTGACCGCTGCAACGCTTTCCGATATGCACTCCGCCGTAACCTCGGCTATCGGCACTCTCAAGGGCCCGCTGCACGGCGGAGCCAACGAAGCCGTTTTCAAGATTCTGCAGGAAATCGACGCCAACGGGGCCGATCCGGTCGAGTATGTGAAGGGCTTGCTGGCGCAGAAGAAAAAAATCCCCGGCTTCGGACACCGCGTTTATCACACGGAAGATCCGCGCGCCACCCATTTGCGGCAGATGTCGCGCGACCTGGGTCACTCGAGCGGCAATCCGAAGTGGTTCGAGTATTCGCAAAAGATCGAGGAATTCGTGAAGTCCGACAAGAACCTCAACGCGAATGTGGATTTTTATTCGGCTTCTACTTATCACACGCTGGGAATCGCAGTGGACTTGTTTACGCCGATCTTCGCGGTGTCTCGCGTCGGTGGATGGACCGCGCATGTGATCGAACAACTCGACGACAACCGGCTGATACGGCCGCGGGCGGATTACGTTGGGCCCGCATATCCGCAGAAATATGTGCCGGTGGAAAAGCGCTGATTCAGGGGCAGGGAATTCGAAATGAATTTCCGGTGGCGGTGCAGTGTCGTACCGGAGCGGCGGAACATGCGGAAAAAGTGGCTTCGCCGGGCGACACTTCCCCAGGGGCGCGCGCCAAGAGCGACCGCAACTTCGAGTTTTCCTCAACTGCTAAATCAGCACCCTTTCAAAGCAGATCAAAACCTGAGTGTTCACCAGCCTGCCAAGGTCAGGACATCGGTACAATAGAAGCAGCATGACGGGCCGGGTCTATCTCGACAACAACGCGACAACTCCTGTGCTCCCGGACGTTCTCGAGGCGATGCAGCCTTACTTTGGGGCGCATTTCGGAAACGCGTCTTCGATCCATCATCACGGGCAGGAGACGCGCGCGGCGGTTGAACACGCGCGGGAAGCGGTGGCGAAGTTGCTGGGTTGCGTTGCCTCAGAGGTTGTGTTCACCAGCGGCGGCACGGAAGCAGATAATCTCGCGATCTTTGGCGTAGTGAAGCCGGGCGATCATGTGATCACCTCGACTGTTGAACATCATGCCGTGCTGAACGCGTGCAAGCATGTGGCGACGTTGGGGTGCGAGGTCACAGGCATTCCGGTGGATGGCCGGGGCCTGGTAGATCCTACTGACGTGAAGCGAGCGATCCGGACGAACACGAAACTCACCACCATCATGTTTGCGAACAACGAGACTGGGGTGCTGCAGCCGGTTGCGGAAATTGGAAAGATCGCTGCCGAAGCGGGGGTGTACTTCCATACCGACGCGGTGCAGGCCGCGGGGAAGGTGGGAGTCGACGTTCATGACATCGCCTGCGACCTGCTAACGATTTCCGGCCACAAGATTCATGGGCCACAAGGAGTGGGCGCGCTTTACGTGGGCAAGGGAACTGACCTTGAGGCGATGCTGTATGGTGGCAGTCACGAGCGCTCGCGCCGTGCGGGAACGGAAAATGTTCCGGGGATTGTGGGATTCGGCAAGGCGGCGGAGTTGGCGTTCGCGAGCCTGGAACAAGGCGACGTCATGAAGATGGCAGCGGAGCGCGACCGGCTGGAACTCGAACTGCTCGAGATTGAATCGACTGGACTGAATGGCGGAGGAGCGCCGCGCGTGCCGAACACGACGAACATTTATTTCGATGGCATCGAAGGCGAGGCGCTGGTGATTGCTCTCGACCTGAAGGGGCTGGCGGTTTCGACTGGGGCGGCGTGTTCCTCGGGTGCAATCGAACCGTCGCATGTGTTGACCGCGATGGGACTGCGTTCCGAGCGCGCGAAAGCCAGCATTCGCTTCAGCCTCGGCAAACAAAATACGGTGGAGGATGTGGACTTCGCGTTGCGGCTGATTCCGGATATCGTGGGGCGGTTGCGAGAGTTGTCGCCACTGTGGGTGTCGTCGAGATCAAAAATTGCCGTGAGCCAGCAGCCCGCTAGAAGCCAGGAAACCAGGCCCTTTTGAAACTGATAAGTTGATCGATGGGATCTGGTCATCGGCAAATTTAGAATCCAGGGAAAAGGAGACCGTAGTCAGAAGCCGTGTCATCCGAAACCATTGCCGTCGCCATGTCGGGAGGAGTCGATTCCTCGGCCGTTGCGGCGATGCTGCGCGCGGAAGGTCACAATGTGATCGGACTGACCATGCAACTGTGGAACCAGCGCCGACTGGCCGGACACGAGGGCATGCCGGAATCCGTGCAAGGGCGGTGTTGCTCGATTGATGATGTCTACGATGCACGCCGGGTGGCTGAGACGCTGGGAATTCCTTACTACGTGGTGAATCACGAAGAGCGTTTTGAGCGCGATGTTGTGCGTCCGTTTGTCGAGGAGTATCTTGCCGGACGAACGCCGATCCCATGCAGCCTGTGCAATAACCACTTGAAGTTTGACCAGCTGCTGATTGTGGCGCGCCAGATTGGCGCCGATCAGATTGCCACCGGGCATTACGCGCGGGTGGAGCTTGACGAGCAATATGGCCGCTGGTTGCTGAAGCGTCCCGCGGACCGATCGAAAGACCAGACGTATTTTCTTTTCGGATTAACCCAGGAACAATTGAGCCGCACGCTATTTCCACTGGGAGGCATGACCAAGCCGGAAGTGCGCGAACTGGCGCGCAAGCACAAGCTGGTGATTGCCGAAAAGCCGGACTCGCAGGAGATCTGCTTTGTTCCGGGCGGCGACTACAAGCGCTTCCTCGAAGCGTATCTCGGCGAACAGGGCGATAAGCCAGCCGATGTGGGCGGCGAGATGATCACGACTGAGGGCAAGGTAATCGGCGAGCATGCGGGAGTTCATAACTTCACCGTGGGGCAGCGCAAGGGTCTCGGCGTCGCGACTGGCTCGCCGTTGTATGTGATTCAGATCAAGAATGACACACGGCAAGTGGTGGTCGGCAAAGATGAAGAGCTGTACTCACGAACTCTTCGCGCTCGCCGTGTGAACCTGATTGCGACCGCTGAGCTGCGCGCTTCCATGCGGGTTGGGGTGAAAATCCGCCATAAGCATCAGCCTGCCCCGGCCATGATTGAGTCGGCGGGGCCGGACGAAATTCTGGTCACCTTTGATGAGCCGCAGCGCGCGATTACTCCGGGCCAGGCCGCCGTTTTCTACGAGGACGATATCGTTGTGGGCGGCGGTTGGATTGAACAACTCGCGTAGGGCGGCCGAAACGCCTTCGCCCAATCCATCAACTTACTGGCAGTTGTTACTGGCGATTACCTTGGCCGAGGCTTGGTAGCACCTTCGTGGCCTAGACCTGCCGATATGCCCGGGGTAGTGTTAGTTTACGACGGGACCTTCGTAGTTTCTCCCCAAGAAAGGTCCGGGACGGGGAGCGATACTATGAAAATCTGGCATCTGGCATATGCGGCATTGGGGATTGCGGTGGCGCGCTGGGTTTTTAAGCGTCAACCAATGCCGGTCAGCGATCCGATTGCAAGGTTCCGAACCTCTGGCTTGCTGTAGATTACGGTGAAACGGCATGGACGCGCCCCGTTGCGCGTTACTTCGATCTGAGCGCGTCCATGCTGGCTGTTATCGTGGACGGGTTGGCGCGAGCAACTTGCGCGCTGGGCCTTGTTCCTCCTGCTAGTGCTAATCCCTTCGTGTTCGTTGGATCACCGCTGGTAACTTCTTTTCTGTTCCATCTCGCCTAAACTTTGTATGTGGACCCGCTGCGCTCAATCATCCGGCGCGAGCGGTCGAAATTATGCGATTCCGATTCGCGATCTTAGGCTTGATGGTATTTTCTCTGGTTGTTGCCAGGGCGAGCGCGCAGGACGACTCCCCTTCGCTCGGCGACCTTGCCCGCAATCTGCGGAAGAACAAGGCAACGCAGCAGGAGAATCAAGCGCCTGCCCGAACGGTGATCGATAACGACAATCTCAACCAGGTGATGGAGGATGCGCGAAAAGCGCGTCCGGTGAAGGCAGACCAGGCTGTATTTTCGATCGACCCTTCGACGAACAACATCAAAGTATCGGCGCCCGACATGACGTGCAGCCTTTCGTTTAATTCTCGGGCCACTACCTTGCTGGTGAAGCCGGTTCTGGTCGAAGACCTGCCGCTGGCCGAACTTGTGAAAATCGATGGACCGGGATCGATTCAGGATGAGAGCCTGCAGTTGCAGGTATTCAACGGGACGGAGTGGGACCTTCGAGAAATTACGATCGGCTTGACGCTGGAACGCAAGCCCGGAGAAAATGCCGAGATTGCGGCACGGGCGCGAGTGATTCCCGCCGCCCAAAGCAACGCGCTTGTGACCGCCGAGCGGCGATCCGACGTAACCCTGCTCTATCATTTCAAGGCGGATGCGAGACCCTTCAGCACCACCGCATTGCGAGAGAATATAGGCATCACTCCGGGGCCCGATGAAGACTGGCGCTGGTCGATTGTAGAAGCCAAGGGCGTAAGGCCGGGGCAGGCAGCGCGCTAAGCCGCTCAGCGTGGACCATGGCAGAAGCGGGTCAGGATGCTTGCGTGGCGAGCGCCGTGGTGTCAATCGTCGTTAAGAAGCGCGGCTTCTGGCGAGCCTTGGTGAGTTGCTCGAACGAGTAAGCGATCTTGAGCAGAGTTGGCTCGCTCCAGGCGCGTCCAAAGAACGAAATGCCGACTGGCAGTCCCCAAAGATATCCGGCTGTCACGTTAATGTTTGGATAACCCGCGACGGCTGCGGCGCTCGAACTGCCTCCGGCGGCATGATCGCCATTGATCAGGTCGGTGACCCAAGCCGGGCCTCCAGTGGGCGCGACGAGCGCATCGAGTTTGAATTTGTCCATCACAAAATCAATGCCTTCGGCGCGGCTGAGTTGATGATTCAGGGCGAGCGCGTCGAGGTATTCTTTCGAAGTGAGCGGCCCTTTCTGCTCGGACTTGAGAAAGAAATCCTGCCCGAAGTAAGTCAGCTCCCGGTCGCGATTACGCTCATTGAAGTCAATCACGTCTTTCAAATTCTTCACTGCCGATGCCGGCCGCCGGGCCAGATAGGCGGCGAGATCGGCTTTCAATTCGTAGTAGAAGACGGTGGACTCGCTCTCGTCGAACTTGCCAATGGTGGGAATGTCGGCGGGGTCGACGATTTCAGCACCAGCATGCTTCATCTCATCGATCAGCTTCTCCATGAGTTGATCGACGGCATCGTTAAAGCCAAAGTACTTGCGCACCACTCCGAGGCGCGCGCCGCGCAGACCCGCGGGATCGAGGAACTTTGTATAGTCGGGGAAGGCCTTGGCCTGGGGATCGGCGGTCGCCGCATCCTGCGGGTCGGCACCGGCCATGGCTCCAAGAAGGATCGCAACATCGCGCACGGTCCGCGCCATGGGACCGGCTGTGTCTTGGCTGTGTGAAATAGGAATGATGCCAGCGCGGCTGACCAGACCCACCGTGGGTTTCATCCCTGCCAGACCGTTGGCGGAGGATGGGCAGACGACGGACCCGTCCGTCTCGGTGCCGACTCCGGCCACGCAAAGATTGGCTGAGACACCCGCTCCCGTACCTGAACTCGACCCGCACGGGTTGCGGTCGAGGGCATAAGGGTTGCGCGTGAGACCACCGCGACCGCTCCACCCGCTGGTGGAATGACTGGAACGAATGTTGGCCCACTCGCTGAGATTGGTCTTGCCCAGGATGATGGCTCCGGCGCGACGTAACTGGGCGGCGACGAAGGCGTCGTTGGGTGCCGGAGATCCAGCGAGGGCGAGCGAACCGGCGGTCGTCTGCATGCGGTCGCCCGTATCGATATTGTCTTTGATGAGGATTGGAATTCCATGCAGAGGGCCGCGCTGCTGGTTTGCCTTGCGCTCGCGATCGAGTTCTTCTGCGATTTGAAGCGCATCGGGATTGATCTCAATGACTGCGTTGACGCGTGGGCCCGCTTTGTCGATCTCGTGGATGCGCGCGAGGTACATCTCCGTTACGGAGCGCGAAGTATAGTTGCCGGACGCGAAGCCCTTTTGCAGATCCTCAATCGTGATCTCGTCCAGGACAAAGTCTTGTCTCAATGCGGCGCCAGTCTGCGCGGTTGCAGGCGGCGGATCAAGAGCCCGAGCCGAGGCGAAGGCAGGGTAGGCAGCCGAGGCGAGGGTGGCACTCGCGCCGGCGCGGAGGAAGGCCCTGCGCGAATTCGACTTCGAACTCTTCTTCGGTTTGTCTGTAGAGATTTGTTGGGAACTCAGTGTTGGGGGAACGCGATCGATGGACATCAAGGCTCCGGCGACGATATGAGTTTGGATTCAGGACCTGCGCGGAAAACTCACGCAGGAAATCTTACGAAGAGTGTGCTGGAAAGGCAAACACCGCCTCGGTGCGATGAGATCGATCCAGAGAGTGTGGCTATAACTGTGGGTATCGAGAGGGAGCGGTTTCCAATGCGGTAACGAGAGCGTAGAATTTGTGCCAATTTTGCGGAGAGCGAAACCCATGCGTCGCTACCATCACATCGGAATTCCCACCACTGAAGCGAAGCCTGGCGAAACGCACTTGAAACACCTGAAACTCTTTATCGTTAGCCACGAGAAGAGCGAATTTGGGGTGGAATGGATGCGTTTCGAAGCGGAGGCGGCCGTCCCGGATCTCGTCCGGCAAGTTCCGCACGTCGCGTTTGAAGTGGCTGATCTCGACTCCGAGCTTGCTGGCCGCGAAATCCTGATTCCTCCCAACAGCCCATCGGACGGAGTCCGCGTGGCGTTCATCGTCGAGAACGGCGCGCCCATCGAACTGCTCGAATTCACCGACCCCAACCATCCTGCCCGCCGCCAGTAGAGCTCGATGCTGATATAAACAGCCGGCGTCGAACGCGACATTTGGACCGAAGGCGAGCACTTGACGCCGTTCGAGAGTGGCCAGCTAACGAATAGCGCCACCTCGATCGAAAGATTTGTCGCCACAGGCGCGTTCTGGTGTATTTCTCTGCGAACCGATACGAAAGTCTAATTGCGCAACCGCGTGGGGCGGTGCATGCTCGTCTGATGGAGTGCAGCCAAGAGACGACCGCACGAAGAACGAGTTCAGCCGCGCCTTCAAATCGCTACGCGCATAGGTGTGGGCGGCACTCCCTGCGCGGCGTGGGAACAACAGACTGCTGTTAGAAGCGGGATGCAGTCGCAACCACTAGTCTGATTGAAAACTGGATCGACGGATAGTCGATCGCTGTCACGACTCTGCCAATCACAAGCTCATCCATCGCAAAAGAAGAGGAGAAAAGAAATGCCGCACGTTACAGTCGGAAAAGAAAATTCAGGCAACATCGAGCTTTACTACGAAGACCACGGATCGGGCCAACCGGTTGTTCTGATCCACGGATACCCATTGAGTGGCGCTTCCTGGGAGAAGCAAGTGCCCGTCCTTCTGGAAGCGGGGTACAGGGTAATTACCTACGACCGCAGGGGCTTTGGCAAGTCCAGCCAGCCGACCGCAGGGTACAACTACGATACGTTCGCAGAAGATCTTCACAAGCTGGTCAGTCACCTCAAGCTGCGCGATTTCACGTTGGTCGGCTTTTCGATGGGCGGGGGCGAAGTGGCACGCTACATTGGAAAATACGGATCCAAGGGCGTGAGCAAAGCCGTAATTATCTCCGGCGTGCCGCCGTACCTGATCAAGACCGGCGACAATCCCGAAGGCCTGGATGCCAGTGTATTTGCCGGCAGCGAGAAAGCTGTGGCTGCCGACCGTTACGCGTTCTTCACTGGCTTCTTTAAGGATTTCTACAACACGGACTTGCTGCTCGGTAAGCGCGTCAGCGAACAAGCCGTCCAAGCTAGCTGGAACGTTGCGGCTAGCGCCTCCGCCACCGCCAGCCTGGCGTGTATCCCGACCTGGCATGAAGATTTCCGCGGGGATCTGGCCCGCATCGACGTGCCGACACTGGTGATTCACGGAGACGCCGACCGCATTCTTCCCATTGCGGCGGCGGGGCAGCGCACGGCCAAGCTCATCAAAGGAGCGCGCTTGCTGGTGGTGAAAGACGGTCCACACTGCATACCGTGGACCCACACGGAAGAAGTCAACGCCGAGTTACTTAGCTTCCTGGGGCAGAAGTCCGGCAAGTCGCACACGGAGGCTGCCTAGCAGGCTGCGGAAAAAGGCTTTTCGCAGGGCAGCATTCCCCCAGCGGCTTGCCGCCACTGATGGGGCGGCATTTACGGCACGAGTGGAACTCGTCCACCCCAGCAAGCCAAACCCGGGCTTGCCGGGGACCCCGGTCGTGCCCTTCCCCAAACCGGCGCGGAGCGGAGTTTTTCCGCAGCCTCTAGGCACCGAGCGTGCAGGAGACCTGTGATTCTCCCTCGCAACGGGGCTTATATAAGTTGAATATTGGTCGTAATCGCGTCGACCATCTCGTCGATGCGACCGGAAAGCGCCAGCTTTCCCATCGTTAGCCCAAAGCCCACGACCCTTTAGGGCTTGATGTGGGAGGGGAAGGAAAGCGCGTTGGGATCGGTCACTACTTGTGTTCTGAGGCGTTGCTCTGACATCGATAGACAGTTTGGTAGTGTCCTGGTTCGCACTGACACACCAGTGAAAATTTGGGTCGCAAGCTGACGGTTTCGCCAGAGCGGCCCTCACTTTTTGGAAAGATCCTCTGCGACGTGGCGCCCAACTCATTGTCTATTCCACGCGTCCCCAATACCAAGGTATCGCCAATACCATTGTCCAATTGATTCGAGAGAGCACCTCGGGTGTAATCGCTCCATCGCGGCTGTTTCGGTCGGAAGATCGGCAGCTGAGCAAACGGCTTGGCCGCTCACTCGCTGGTCAGGAGGAGCACGATGAGTATTCTGGATGACGCGCTGGACGCAAACCGCAACTTTGCCGAGAATTACGATCCAACGCCAGGAAAGCGTCTGGCGCGCGCCTGACTGACCCGAGAAAAGAGGGCGCTTTTGGTAACCCTTAACCCGATAAACGGTGATATCACATTTGTCGTTTCGCGCCAGACTTTCATGAAAGAGGGGAAATATGGATCTCGATGAGGCAGTCCGGAAACTCGAACATCTGATGCTCACAAGGGCTAGCTCAGAGTGTTAAAGAAAGCTAAGATCCCGCGCATTCGCTCTCTCTGGCCAAGTAAGGAAAGGATGGCAAAGACATGCCGGAAGCGACCTGGAAACCTCACGAGAAACACGGACGACTGACGACGCAGAGCGACTTACCCGACAGCGTCTATGCTTTTCCGAAGCAACGTAAAGAACCACTGACCGACGCAGAGCATGTGCGGAGGGCGGTCGCGCGGTTCGATCAAGTCACTGACGTTTCCGATGCCGACCGTGCTCTGGCGTTTGCGAACATCGAGAAAGCTGCAAAGCACTACGACATCGACCTTGCGGAAACGTCATGGCACGAACTGGGCATTCATCCTCGAAAGAAGGGGAGAGATCCTGCCCCAAAAGGCGCCGTGACGCGCAGACGGCGAGTGCAGAGCTGAGAATCCAATGCTCAGAGAGTCGGTCGACAGAATGTGGTGAGTGTTATGCCCAAAGAACAATCCATTCGATCCGGTTGGCGATGTGATGGGTGCGGCGAATTTGTGCCAGACCTGCAGGCAGGCTGGGTAGAATGGCTTGCGGCGGCGGACACTAGGGGGAAACCGAAAGTAGGAGGTTTGCGGCTCGTGCACTGTCGCAGCACGAGTCCAAGATGGCGAGAGCCATACGGATGTCAGTACAATCCGCGAGACGAATTCAGAAAAAACCGCGGAATCGTGGAGGGATTAGCTCTCGACCGGTTCGCGGGTCCCGACGGTCTCATGTTACTGCTTGCAATGATTGCGGAACGTGAACTTCCAGTGCGGGAACTGATAGAACTCGCCAAGCGGGTACAGATTCCGGGCTATGAAGCAGTGCATGAACTGGCTCACGATGCTGTTGGCGAAGGAGTGATAGCGCCTGCTATCTCGTCTGGCTTTTATTTGCAGTGCGAGATCTGGGATGTGCTGAAGTGGGCCAAATACCGGCTTTCCGCTAAGACGAACCATGTTGACCACCAAAGTGTAGCTTCTCACTAAGTTTCTGCGGCACTTTCAGCCCTTCGCGTCGCCAGATCCGCTGCACTCGATCCTTGCCCACCGTCCAGCCCGCATTCCGCAACAACACCGTGATGCGCCACACAAAATCTTTAGGTTTGTTGGCACCAATAAGGGACGTAGAAACTGGTGGCATCAAGCGATGGGCTTTGCCCTGAGAAACAAAGTTATGACGTTCTACCGTTTTTGGGTGTGAGGTTTCTGGCTCTTGCTTGGAGCCAGTGGGCGACAAAGCCGACAAGGGTTAGCGAGCGAGCCCGGCGTCGAAGACGGTGCGACGAATCTGCTAAAATTTGCGACCTGGGGTTTCATCGTTTCCAATCATTGCATGTCCACGAACGCGAACCAGACGAACGGTTTGAACCCGTGGGCTGAAGGAGACGGGACAGATGAAAGCATCCATCTTGTTCGGGGCCGGCTGGGAGAACGATTCCCTAGAGGTGTTGTGGCGCGATGCCGGACGTGTCTTTTGCAGGCTAAGCCATAATGCTAAAGCTCAGAAGCACGCATTTGTAGCAATTCCTGCCGCTGCCGAGCACCCGACCTTGGAGAGCATTCATCGCCTCACGCACGAACACGAACTCAAGAGTCACCTGGATAGCGCTTGGGCATTGCGGCCTCTGGAATTGGTGCGTGAGCGCGGCCAGACCATGCTGTTGGTCGATTACACGGGTGGCGAGCCGCTCGATCATCTAGTCCGGCGGCCGATGGAGGTCGGACAATTCCTCCGACTGGCTGTGGGGCTGGCTGGGGCAATAGGTCAGCTACATGGCCGAGGGTTGATCCACAAAGACATCAAACCTCCAAACGTGCTGGTGGACGCCGCAACTGGCCAGGTCCGTCTCACCGGGTTCGGCATCGCATCGCGCCTTCCGCGCGAGCGTCAAGCGCCCGAACCTCCAGAGTTCATCGCGGGGACACTCGCGTACATGGCACCCGAGCAGACTGGACGGGTGAATCGGTCTATTGATTCGCGCAGCGACCTGTACTCGCTTGGCGTCACATTTTACGAGATGCTAACCGGCAGTCTTCCGTTCGTGGCCTCGGATCCGATGGAATGGGTGCATTGCCACATCGCGAGACAACCGGTCGCACCCAGCGAGCGGGTAAGGAACGTTCCAGAGGCTGTCTCCGCGATCACCATGAAGCTGCTCGCGAAGACAGCCGAAGAGCGGTATCAGACGGCGGCAGGAGTGGAACGCGATCTACTGCATTGCCTGTCGCAATGGGAGTCACGTGGGTCCATCGAAGTGTTTCTTCTCGGGGCACACGACACGCCGGACTGCCTGATGATCCCCGAGAGACTGTACGGGCGAGAGCGTGAAGTGGACGCCCTGCTCAGTGCGTTTGACCGCATTGTTGCGGGCGGGCGGCCAGAGCTGGTGCTCGTTTCTGGATACTCCGGTATTGGCAAGTCGGCGGTGGTGAACGAGCTTCACAAGCCGCTTGTCCCGCCCCGCGGCCTGTTTGCTTCTGGAAAGTTCGACCAGTACAAACGCGACATTCCGTATGCGACGTTGGCGCAGGCGTTCCAAAGCCTTGTCCGGCCGCTGCTCAGCAAGGGCGAGGACGAGTTACGCAAGTGGCGTGACGCACTTCAGGAAGCGCTGGAGCCAAACGGCCTGCTGATCATCGATCTTGTCCCCGACTTGAAGCATGTCATTGGCGAACAACCACCGGTTCCTGAACTACCACCGTCGGAAGCGCAGCGACGGTTTCACCTGGTCTTTCGCCGGTTCATCGGCGTGTTCGCACGACCAGAGCATCCACTGGCACTTTTCCTCGACGACCTGCAATGGCTGGATGCCGCGACACTTGACTTACTCGAGGATCTGTTGAGCCGCGACGATCTGCGGCACTTATTGCTCATTGGCGCTTATCGCGACAACGAGGTCAGCCCAACTCACCCGCTGATGCGTAAGATCGACGCAATCCGTCAGGCGGGAGCAGCAGTGGAGGACATCGTCCTGACGCCGCTCGGCCAGGACGATCTGCGTCAAATGCTGGTGGACTCGCTGCGCTCGGAACCGGGACGCGCCGCTCCGCTCGCGAAATTGATTCATGAAAAGACGACAGGCAATCCCTTCTTCGCTATCCAGTTCATTTCCACCTTGGCAGAGGAAGGCTTGCTTAGTTTCGACTACGGCGAGGGTCGCTGGGGCTGGGACCTGGATCGCATTCACGCCAAAGCCTACACCGACAATGTCGTGGAGCTCATGGTCGGAAAGTTGAATCGCCTGCCCGTCGATACGCAGGAGGCACTCAAGCAGTTTGCCTGCATGGGAAACAGCGCCGAGTTCGACATGCTGGCCATGGCCTACGAGAAGTCGATAGAGGAACTTCACCAACACCTTTGGGAAGCGGTACGGACCGGACTCATCTTCCGCTCGGACGATTCGTATCGATTCCTACACGATCGAGTACAGGAAGCAGCGTATTCCCTGATTCCTGAAAACATGCGTTCCGCCGCGCATCTGCGCATTGGGATGCTTCTGGCGGCGCACACGCCCGAGGCCAAGCGTGAGGAGGCGATCTTCGAGATCGTGAACCAACTCAATCGCGGCTCTCACCTCCTCACCTCGACGGAAGACCGAGAGCGCGTTGCAGAGTTGAATCTCATTGCAGGCCGGCGCGCCAAGGTCTCGACCGCATACGCTTCGGCACTCAAGTATCTCGGGGCCGGGCGAGCTTTGCTCACGGAGGAGACCTGGGCGCGGAACTATCCCCTCATTTTCTCGACCGAATTTTTGATGGCTGAATGCGAGCTACTGACCGCGGAGAAAGTTGCCGCTGAAAATCGACTTTCGCTATTGCCGCAGCGCGCAAACAACCGGCACGATTTCTGCCTAGCCACGCGCTTGCGACTCACCCTATACACCACGTTGGATCGGTGTGACCGCGCGGTCGACGTGTTTCTGGAGTGGCTCGGCACGCAAGGCACGGTGTGGTCGAATCGCCCGACCCGCGATGACGTATTGCGCGAATACGAACGAATCTGGGCTCTGCTCGGCAGCCGTCAGATTGAAGATCTCATGGACCTGCCGCTCGTTGTGGATCCGGAAGTGCTCGACACGCTCGATGTTTTCACGGAGATTGTTACGCCTTCGATCCTCTTTGACGAGCACTTCTCGACATTGGTCGTCTGCCGTTTGGTGACACTCAGCCTCGAACACGGCAACAGTGACGCCGCTTGCTTCGCCTACGTCTGGCTTGCGATGTTTGCCGGCCCGCGTCTTGGCAACTACAAAGACGGATTCCGCTTCGGTCAATTGGGCTATGACCTGGTCGAGAAGCGCGGCCTGACGCGCTACCAGGCGCGAACCTACATGTCTGTGGGCGCCATGGTCATGCCATGGTCGGATCACGTTGCCAGCGGACGTGAGTTGGTGCGTCGGGCGTTTGATCTCGCCTATCGTATTGGCGACCTAACTTTCGCATCCTATAGCTGGGACCAACTTATTACGATTTGCCTGGCAGTCGGAGACCCGCTCGCAGAAGTGCAGACGGAGTGCGAAAACGGTCTGGCCTTCGCGAAAAGGGTTCGCTTCGGGTTGGTCATCCATCTTTGCGGAGCACAGTTGGGCCTGATCCGGACCCTCCGTGGAGTGACGCCGACGCTTGGGCATCTGGATCACGACGACTACATCGAGCCGGAGGTCGAGCGCGATCTCGCCAGCAATCCGAATCTGGTATTCGCCGAGTTCTACTATTGGACTCGTAAAGTGCAGGCCCGTGTTTTTGCGGGAGACTATACTTCGGCGGCTGAAGCCGCGTTCAAGGGACAACAGCTGTATTGGACATCCGCGGCGATGTTCGAAACGGCAGAATTTCGTCTCTATGCAGCGCTTGCTCACGCGGGCGCCTGGAATATCGCGTCGCCCGAGGCACGTCCAAAACACTTCGAGGCCTTATCGGAGCATTACAAGCAGCTCGAAGTCTGGGCTGTGCACTCACCTCAAACTTTTGAAAACCGCGCCGCCCTAGTTGCGGCGGAGATTGCACGGATCGAGGGGCGCATCCTGGATGCGCAAGACCTCTATGAGAAAGCGATTCGATCCGCGAATCTGAACGGTTTTGTCCACACGGAAGCCCTCGCGAATGAACTGGCCGGGCTGTTCTATGCGGCGCGAGGGTACGAGAAGATCGCGACGACCTACCTGCGCGAAGCGCGCTACTGCTACCTCCGTTGGGGAGCGGATGGCAAGGTCCGGCAACTGGAGCAGCGCTACCCGAAGATCAGGCCTGAGAGAACGATCTCGGAAGCGACGGAAACGATACACGCGTCGGTCGAGCAACTCGAACTCGCGACGGTGATCAAGGTGTCCGAAGCTGTATCAGGCGAGATCGTGTTGGATAGGCTGATCGACACAATCATGCGCACGGCCCTGGAACATGCAGGGGCAGAAAGAGGCCTGCTCATTCTTGCTCGGGGAGATGACTATCGCATCGAAGCGGAGGCACAAACCAGCAGCGATCAAGTGACAGTCACTCTTCGACAGGCAAGTCCCACAGCTGCGGACCTACCCCAGGCGGTTGTTAATTATGTCCTTCGGACCCAAGAAGTCGTTCTCTTGCACGACGAATCCGGTCAGAATCAGTTTGCGGCCGATGAGTATTTTCGAAGACATCGTGCGCGGTCTGTGCTATGTCTGCCACTGCTTAAACAAAATCGCCTTCTTGGATTGTTGTACCTAGAAAACAGCCTTACCCGTGATGCATTCACCGCTGGGCGAATGGCAGTCCTCAAGTTGCTTGCCTCGGCAGCCGCGATCTCCATGGAGAATACTCGTCTCTATAGCGATCTTGAAGATCGTGAAGCAAAGATCCGCCGCCTGGTGGATGCCAACATTCTTGGAATCGTAACCTGGAATGCTGACGGCGCCATCCTGGCGTCCAATGAAGCTTTTCTTCGCATGGTGCAACACGATCATGAAGATGTGGCGGCAGGTCGAGTGCGATGGTGGGACATGACGCCAGCGGACTGGCGCGAGGGCGCGGAGCGGGCTTTGGCAGAGGTAATCCACAGCGGAATGGTCCAACCCTTCGAGTCAGAGTTTTTCCGAAAAGATGGCAGCCGTGTGCCCGTGCTGATTGGAGCCACCTTGTTCCAGAAAGGCGGGAACGAGGGCCTTGCCTTTGTCCTCGATCTGAGCAAGCAAAAGCAGGCTGAAGCTGAGATCAGAGCACTTAAGGATCAACTTTACCGGGAAAACCTGGCGCTGCGAGACGAGGTAGACCGTGCTCAGATGTTCGAGGAAATTGTCGGTTCGTCCAAGCCGCTGATGACGGTTCTGTCGAGGATTGCCAAAGTGGCACCGACCGATTCCACGGTGCTCATCACGGGAGAGACTGGCACCGGCAAAGAACTCATCGCCCGCGCCGTGCATAAGCGATCCGAAAGAGCTGGACGTGCCTTCGTCAGCGTGAATTGCGCTGCACTGGCGCCTACGCTGATCTCATCGGAGTTATTTGGTCACGAGAAGGGAGCCTTCACCGGAGCCACACAGCGGAGGCTGGGGCGCTTCGAACAGGCTAATGGCGGCACAATTTTCCTGGATGAAGTTGGTGAACTTCCGTCCGATACGCAAGTGGCGCTCTTGAGAGTCTTGCAGGAGCGAGAGTTTGAGCGAGTTGGGGGAGCACAGACGATCCGGGTCGATGTTCGAGTCATCACGGCCACCAACCGCGACCTGCCAGCCGCGGTGGCCAGTGGAAGCTTTCGCCAAGACCTCTTCTATAGACTCAACGTGTTTCCGATCGAGGTGCCACCCCTAAGAGATCGGACTGAGGACATCCTGATGCTCGTCGAGTATTTCGTGCGGCGTTACGCCAAGCGGGCGGGCAAGAACTTCCGCTCGATCGACAAGAAGACATTAAGTTTGTTGCAGAACTACGATTGGCCAGGCAATATACGTGAGCTGCAGAACGTAATTGAGCGTTCCGTGATTTTGAACTCCGACGAGGTGTTTGTCGTCGACGAGTCATGGCTGTCAAAACAACCTAGCCGCGGACGACCTCAAGTTGCTTCACACTCGCCATCTCAAGGCGAGCCCCACACGGAACGGGAGATCATCGAGGCTGCACTCGCCGCATGCCGAGGCCGTGTTGCCGGGAGCTCAGGAGCCGCCGCGAAGCTTGGGGTTCCACCATCTACGCTTGACCACCGCATCAAGGCGTTGGGCATCGACAAGACGCAATTCAAGTTTCGCTGAGTCCCCACCAGTTTCGCCAAATTCACCACATTCACCAGATCTGCCAAATTCGCCTGACAGGCTTATGGCCGGATCTCTAGTCTTTCCCGTTAGATTCGAATGGCGCGTCGTTTGCCACTGAAGTCGGTGGACGACAGGCGAGGCGGCCAATGACGTGCCGAATCGACCGAGTTTCGACGGAACAGGGTCAGCTGCTTTGCATTAGCGGCCGGCTCACGGCGGAAGACCTGGAGATTGTTCGCACCGAATTTGACGGACGATCTGTCGTGGCCATCGCACTTGCAGAAGTGGAACTTGTCGACCGTGACGCTGTGAAGCTTCTGGCCCAAGCCGAAGCAAAAGGGATTGAGCTCAGGAACTGTCCGGCATACATCCGCGAGTGGATCGCGAAGGAGCGAACGGGCAGCTAGGACGCGTTCGGGGTGGTGCAGCCCAATTGAGCCCGGAACTGTCACGTACCACGTTTGCAAATTCCAATATCACCGCAGAGGAGGAATCCATGACCACAACCATTGCAGAGGAAAGCCGCAAGCCAGCAACTGGCAACAACGCGATTCGGCTGCTTCCGAAGGTGAACTTTCCGGAAGCGGATCTCACAGAATTACGCAAGCGCATCAACAACACAAAGTGGCCGGAACGCGAAACTGTTAAAGATGCGACCCAAGGCGTACAGCTCGCGACTACGCAAGCGCTGGCTCGCTATTGGGCGACAGACTACGACTGGCGCAAGATCGAGGCAAAACTCAACGCGCTTCCGCAATTCATCACCGAGATCGATGGACTGGACATTCATTTCATTCATATCCGTTCGAAGCATGAAAATGCGTTGCCGCTGATCGTCACCCACGGATGGCCTGGTTCGATCACCGAACAGATGAAGATCATCGATCCGCTGACCAATCCCACTGCTCACGGCGGAAGCGCGTCAGACGCTTTCGATGTCGTGATCCCGTCGATGCCGGGCTATGGGTTTTCCGGCAAGCCGAGTACGCCCGGGTGGGACCCCACCCACATCGCACGCGCATGGGTCGTGCTGATGAAGCGCCTGGGATACACGAAGTTTGTGGCCCAGGGCGGCGATTGGGGTGCGATTATCACCGAGCTGATGGGCGCGCAGGCGCCACCGGAATTGCTCGGCATTCACACAAACATGGCTAACGTGATTCCACTCGACATCGACAAGCTGGCCTTTTCCGGCGCGCCGGCACCGGCGAATCTCTCGGCCGACGAAAAGCTGGCTTACGAGCGGCTCAGCTTCGTTTATGCGAAGGGCATCGGCTACGGCTTCCAGATGGGGTTGAGACCGCAGACGTTATACGGGATCGCGGATTCTCCTGTCGGCCTGGCGGCGTACTTCCTTGACCACGACGCGCGCAGCTACGAAATGATCGCACGAGTATTTGCCGGAGGAAGCGAAGGCCTCACCCGAGACGACGTCCTCGACAACATCACGCTCACCTGGTTGACGAATACGGCGATCTCAGGGGGCCGTCTTTATTGGGAGAACAAGGGCGCGTCGTTCTTCGCAGTCAAAGGCGTCGTGGTCCCGACGGCCGTGAGCGTTTTTCCTGACGAACTCTATCCCGCTCCATGGAGCTGGGCCGAGCGGGCTTATCCCAAACTGATTCACTACAACAAGCTTCCTAAGGGCGGGCACTTTGCGGCATGGGAACAGCCGAAGCTGTTCTCGGAAGAGCTTCGCGCCGGTTTCCGCTCATTACGTTCGGGCGTGGCAAGGTCTGCCGCATAGAAGCTCCGCCGCATAACTTGATCGCGGCGGAGACCAGCCTTGTGTGCGCATTGCGCGGGAGAGTACGGATGACCGGACTCTCCTGTCTTCGCCCCAAGTAAGCAGCGAAAAGACCAATGCGAAACGCAAAAGGAGTAACGAACATGACAAGTCCGACGCATGACGTCCACGACAACGACGCCGCCAACGAGGGGAGCGTGGCGCAGTTCAGCATCGACCGCACCCATCCGGGACGGTGGACGATCACTTTCAACAACCCGCCGATCAACATGTTTGTTCCGACAACTATTGTCGAATTGGGAGCGCTGGTGACTGAACTTGAGGCGGACCAGTCCGTGAAGGTCGTAGTGTTCCAGTCGGCGAATCCCGATTTTTTCATTGCGCATCTCGACGTGGCCAAAGCAGTCGAACGTCCAGAGGTCCTGGGACTTTGGCGCGACTTTGTGCTGCGCCTTTCGTCCGCGCCAGTCGTAAGCATTGCCAAAATCCGCGGCCGCACGCGCGGCATCGGCATCGAATTCGTGCTGGCGTGCGACATACGCTTCGCCAGCCGGCAAAACGCCATATTCGGCAATCCCGAAGTTGGCGTCGGACTAATCCCGGGGGGCGGAGCTCTGGAATGGCTCCCGCGTTTGGTCGGCCGCTCGCGGGCACTTGAGTTCGTGCTCAGCGCTGACGATTTCGATGCTGATATTGCCGAACGCTATGGCTGGGTGAACCGCACGCTGGACGATAAAGACCTCGATTCGTTCGTGGATGCCCTCGCAAAGCGGCTGGCTTCATTCGGCGGCAAAACACTGGCCACGGCCAAGGCCCAGATCAATCGATTCGGGATGCCGACAGCAGCCGAGCTTCAGTCGAGCAATGAAATGATCTTTCCAATGCTGGCCTGGCCCGATGCGCAGGCGCGCCGCACCAAACTCCGCGGTATCGGTTACGGAGTTCGCAGCGACTTCGAATTGAACTTCGGCCGCTACCTCCCTTCATTCGGGACGACGGACCACGATGAGACCAAGACGGACCGTGCGAAGGCGAGTTGACCTTTTGCAATCGGGACCACACACACACGTTAGCGAGGAGATTCGTCCGATGAGCGCGACAGCTTCCACGTCGATTGACGCACAGGCGAAAAACGCATCTGCGTCCGGCAGGCTCTTCTTCTTGAAACTCAGCGCTGGCCGCGTAATGTCCGCAAACCTGACGGCTCCGATTTGAAGACCATCATCAACGAAGGCGGAAATGGCCCGATGGCCTGGCGCTCGATGTCGCCGCTGGGCACATCTGCTGGACCAATGTGGGGTGATCCCAAGCCGAGGTCAATTCGGAGCCGATTCCCCGTCGCCAGCGTTCCGTCGATGGGATGTTCATTCCCCGCAGACCTTATATATGTCGGGGGATCAAGCGGCGGGAACCGCGCCAGAGTCGGGCCGACGCGCAGAGCGAAGCGTGGCAGCCATTTTCACCAGGGAGGCGAGAGAGTCAGCTTTCATCTTCTGCATGACCTGGCCGCGGTGCGCTTTCACAGTGATCTCGCTGATGCCGAGTTCTCCACCGATCTGCTTGTTCAACAGGCCCGAAACGACCAACGCCATAACCTGCCGCTCGCGAGGGGTAAGCAATGCGTGACGGTTCCGGAGATCCCGCACCTCCGCTTCGTGGCTAAGCGCAAGGCGGCTACGTTGGAGCGCCTGCCGAATCGCGCTCAGGAGGGCTTCATCACTGAAGGGCTTCGTTAAGAACTCAATTGCGCCGGCCTTCATGGCCCGGACCGACATCGGGATATCCCCGTGACCTGTGATGAAGATAATCGGCATGTCGGTCCGCACGGTGGCGATCTGCTGTTGCAGTTCCAGACCATTGAGGCCGGGAAGAGAAACGTCAAGGATGAGACAGCTTGGAAGATCAGCTCGAGGGTGATCGAGGAAGTGTTGAGCGGATGCGAAGGTCTCTGCCTGCCAGCCTTCATTCTGAATCAACAATTCGAGCGACTCGCGCACCGAGATGTCGTCGTCAACAATGAACACGATGGGCCTGACCGTCGACATTGGTGATGACCCCACTGCCTCGCCAAGAGAGCGCGACAAGATCATTTTATATCCCTCCTTTGCGGTAAGCGACTGCGGATTGTCGTGCAATCCAATGGTTAGTTCGCTCGAATTGCGGAGGTAAGCGCCTCAAGCAAAGCCGTGTCGCTAAACGGCTTGAACAGGCACTCGACCGCACCTTTCTCGAGTAGCAGCGGGCGAACCGTTTTATCCCGATTGGCGGTGATGAAGATGGTTGGAATCGCTTGTTGCCGACGGGTCAATTCTTGTTGAAGTTCAGGGCCGGTCATTCCGGGCATGGCAATATCGAGGATCAGGCACCTGGTGTGGCGAACGCAATCGGAGCCCAGGAACTCTTCCGCCGACGAGAAGGTGCGAGTGGCAAAGCCCAGTTCGTGGAGCAAATCAGGCAGAGACTCGCGCACGGACTCATCGTCATCAACCACTGATACCAGTGGACGTTCGACGGTGCTCCCTTCCGGTGGAAGCTTCATGGAACAACATTGCTCCAGTCCGTGAGAGGCGTCTATTGTACTTAGGTATTGGATTGACGGCCCAATCTGAAGCAGGCTCACACGGGGCGTTCCGGTCCACGGATCTGTCTAGTGAACGCGAGTTTCGGCGTCGGCACGGTTGCTCTCGCGCGTGCAGGGAATCGAGAAGGCAAACGTGGCGCCAGGGCCATCGTTCGGTGTCGCCCATAGACGTCCGCGATGAGCCTCGATGATGGAGCGGCTGATCGATAGCCCGATTCCCATTCCACCGCTTTTCGTCGTAAAGAATGCTTCGAAGAGCTTATCCGCGGCTTGCGGGGTTAACCCGACTCCCGCATCTTTTACGCTAAGGCGCACCCGTTCTCCCTCGTCGCACTCGGTTTTGATCAGCAATTCTCTCGGGCGATCGTCGACGGCGCTCATCGCGTCGGCAGCATTTCGCAGCAGATTCAGAATGACTTGCTGAAGCTGGACGCGATCGCCAGGGACGGGAGGCAGGTCGTCTGCAAGCTCCTGCCGCAGAATCACACGGTTGCCATGCAGTTCACTCAAAGACAGCGAAGTCACCTCTCGGGTAGCGTCATTGAGGTCAATCGGTTCGAGGGTAATGTCTTTCTTGCTATACAACGTGCGCAGCCGGGTGATCACGTCCGAGGCCCGGTTGCCGTCGCGGATCGCGCGCCGGGCAGTTTCGCGTGCGCCTTCCACGTTGGGAGGATCGGCAGAGAGCATCCGCAGGCATGTGCTGGCATTGGTAACGATGCCCGAAAGAGGCTGGTTGACTTCATGGGCGATGGACGCGGTTAGCACTCCCAGGCTCGTTACCCTTGCTACGTTCGCGAGTTCCGATCTGGCTTTGCCGAGGGCTTCTTCCGAGAGCCGGCGCTGCGTAACATCCTGAACCGCGCCGATGTACTCCTGTCGCCCCTCCCGATCCCGGGTCCCGTGACCGATCAGGTGCAGATACTTGATCGAGCGGTCGGGCATGAGCAAGCGGTGCTCGTACTCGAAGTCGCTGACGCCACGCTGCGCCTTTGCGATCATGTCATACAGCAAGGGGAGATCTTCCGGATGAACGCGAGATCCGATGAGCTCGAACGTCACAGGCACAGCTGGTTCAAACTCGAAAATGCGGTAAAGCTGCTCTGACCACTTGATCGCGTCCGTCGCCACGAGCCAGGAAAAGCTGCCGATGCGACTCAGCTTCTGACCTTCCGTGAGGAAGGCCTCGCTGCGCCGCAATTGTTCTTCGGCCCGCTTTCGATCGTCGATGTCGGTATTTGTTCCATACCATTTCAAGATGTTGCCCGACTGGTCGAACATCGGATTGGCGCGGAACAGAAACCACCGATACTCTCCGTCGAAGCGCCGCAGCCGCGCTTCGACCTCTCCCGGCTTGCCTGCAGCCATCATCACTTGCCACGCCGCAAACAGCGAAGCGATGTCATCCCGATGAACAGCGACTGTCCAGCCTGAGCCCTGGAGTTTTTCTAATGGAAGTCCCACGTACGCGAGGTAATGCTGGTTGAAGAACTCCGCGGAACCGTCGGGACGAGCCGACCAAGCCAGCGCCGGGACGGTATTGACGATTACGTTCAGTTCGCGCTCTCTGGCGAGCAGAGCTTCCTCAGCTTGCTTTTGCTCATCAATGTCGGTGAGCAGGACATACCAGCGGAGGGCACGACCTTTAGCATCCCGGAGGGGCAGGCCGCGAGCGCGAAACCAACGATAGACGCCGTCAGCGCGGCGCAGACGGTGTTCGAGATTGTACATTGAGGCGGTCTCGATCGAGCACTTCCAAGCGGACATCACGGCAGGCAGGTCATCCGGGTGAACGGCGTCGCTGGTGGCCCATCCTTTCATTTCTTCGGCGGTTTTGGCGAAGTAATCCAAAACCTGACGGTTGACGGCTTCGACTTCACCGCGCGCGTTCATGATGGCGACCAATCCTGCGATGCCATCGAGGATCAAACGCAAGCTCTGCTCGCTATCGCGCAGGGCGTCCTCAGCCCGCCTGCGGTCGGTAATGTCCTCGGACAACGCCATGAGGAATTGCGGCACTCGCTCGGTGCCGGGCACGAGAGAAAGGCTATTCCGCACCCATAGCAGACTGCCGTTCTTCCGGCGGTATTGCTTCTCCATCTGAAACTGCTGACGCTTGCCTGCCCACAACTCGCCAACGAGCGCTCGGTTACGCTCTTTGTACTCTTCCGCTGTGACGTCGAGAAAAGACAGTTCCCGCAATTCCTCTTCGGTGTAACCCAACATCTGCTGGTAGACAGGATTTGTGGCCAGAAATTTACCGTCCATGTCGGCCAGCGCGACGCCGACGGCTGAGTTCTCAAAGACAGAGCGCCACCGCTCCTCGCTGCGCGCGACCTGGGCGTGGGCCTCACGTAAAGCGCTTTCATTCCGCTTGTGGTCCGTCAAATCGCGGAGGTAGCCGGTGAAGGCCGGCGGTCCGTCCAGCGGAGTGCGAACGATGGCGAGTTCGACCGGGAATTCGCTGCCGTCGGCACGTACGGCGGTCATCTCAACACGTTTCCCGAGTACTCGCCCCTCGCCGTTGGCGAGGTAGCGGGCAAAACCCTCTCGATGTTTCTGTCGGAGTGACGGGGGAATGATGATGTCGGCCATGGATCTGCCCATGACCTCATCGCGGCGATACCCGAAGGTGCGCTCCGCGGCGGGATTGAACTCAGTGATGCGCCCTTCGTGGTCAATCGTCACAATGCAAGAGAGCGCCGAGTCCACGATCGCCGCCTTTCGAACCTCACTGCGTTTTCTCTCGCTCTCCTCGCGACGAAGTTTCTCTTCCACCAGCCTTCGATCGGCGACCTCCTTTCTGAGTTCTTCGTTGGCTTCAGCAAGCTCCAGAGTTCGTTCTGCGACCCGTTGATCGAGTTCGCGCGCGATTCGTTTTTGTTGGTTGCGAAGCCATGCCTCCTGGAGGCCAATCGACGCCTGGTTGGCTGCCACGCTGAGAAGAAGTTGCTCGGTCTGTGCCGGGAAATCCGTTCGCTGAGACGCTGCTGCGATCACACCAATTTCACCATGCAAGCCCAGTCGTACGGGCACGATCGAGAAGTCTTCGCCTGCGATCGGGGTTCGCAGCTGCGGCGGCCATTTCTTCGGGTCATCCCCCAGGCGACGGCTAAGTGCTCCACAAATCTCTTGTGAACGGGGCATGAGTTGTTCCGCGAGTCTAAGAGTTGGAGCGAACCGGATTGTTTCAATGGGTGCTTCGTCCACGGCGTCTTTCAAGCGCACGTATACGAGGTCCAGGCCGAGCATATTCAGGAGAGCGTCGAGCAAGGTATGGACAATGTGGGATGAATCGCCGCCGCTCCAGATGGCGGGAAGCGCGAGAACACTGACCAGATCATTATTGCAACGCTGAAGGCGTTTGATTTCGTCGGCGGGCTGCGCTTCCATGCTAAGCCGCCGCGGGTGACACGGTCCGCCTCACCCGCCGTTGGCGAACGTCACGCAAGAATTCCTCCGGCGGCACGAAGAACGGATTCTGCTGGAGGATGCCGCCGATGATAATCATCGGGTGCGTCCGCATAATGTCCATCACCGTGTCACCGCCAAATTTTCCAAGCTGGTAGGTGCAGATGACAACATCGTCGTGGCGTTGCCACACGTCATTGACACGCGATTCGAACTCAACCAGGTCCTCGATGTAGGATCGGTCTTTGACTGCCCAGTCCATCCGGCAACAAATGCGGCTGAGCGGAAACCCTCCAGTGGCGTTGCCGCTGGCCATTTTCTCGAACGCAGCCAGCATTCGATCCTGATCGAAACAGCCGTCTCGAAGATAGGCTTCGGTATTGATCCGAATTTCGAGTTGCCCGCTCTTCTCAGCAGCCGTCGAGTCGATGCCTACCGCGGCCAACCGTTGCAGGTGATCGTGAGTTTGATCCGGATTGACGACGTGAACCGCCTTGTCGCCACACTCGAATCCATCCTTAATGAACGGAAGCAACACACGGTACTCTTCGTCATCGCTGTTGAAAAACGCGCAGACATGACGCACTTCGCCGAGCTGGGAACCGGCGAGGGAAATGGGTGGCATGGCCTTCTTCACGGTGTATTCCTCCCACATGGAAATCACTTTACCTGGGTCACCACAAGAGCCATTTGGAAAAATACGGGTAGATCCCTGCGCGCGCACGGAACGGCTGCCTCGGAAGACGAATTTGATCGCCAACCTTTCGCGGCAGCACGGACTTCCGGGAACGGCCATCGAGTGTCATGAGCAACCTCCGTTCTGCGGAAGTCGAATGCGCAGCGAGCCATCCATGGCCCGATCTCGATTGTTGAAAAAGAAACTGCGTCAGAGGCCCCACGCCTCCGAATTGATTTAATTGTGCCATTTCAAGAGCACGACTGCAAATTGGGCGCAGCTTGCCCTCAACTGCTGCCAAGGTATGGACCGATACCATCGTCCAATAGATTCGAGGTGGCTCTTCTGGCTTAATCGAGGCTGCGAATAGGATCCGAAACAAATCGGGACTGAGAAATCGCGTGCCAAGGAGAGCCACCATGAATGCAGACGAGACAAAACCCACTACAACTCCAATCGAAAAAGTGATCTACACCGCCAAAGCGCATACAACCGGGGGGCGCGACGGCGGAGCTTCCCGCACATCCGATGGCCGCTTGGACGTTAAGCTTTCGGTTCCCGGCACTTCCGGAACCGGGACTAATCCTGAGCAGTTGTTCGCTGTCGGTTGGTCGGCGTGCTTCCTGTCGGCGATCAAGATCGTGGCTGCCAGAATGAAAGTCAAGTTGCCGACGGATCTCGCCATCGATACTGAAATTGACTTGGGCACAGCCGGCGGTGGTTACCTTCTGCAAGCTCGCCTCAACGTCAGCCTGCCGGGCATAGATCGTGAAGTGGCCCAGAAACTGGTAGACGGCGCGCACATGGAGTGTCCGTATTCTAAAGCCACACACGGAAACATCAACGTTGTGACAAACGTAGTCGGGACCAAACCCGCGACGGCTGTGGCCTGAGTTTATTGCTGGGGCGGGATGGCGATTTCGCGTGCTGATCGCTGGGAGGCAGCCGGGCGCTGCGCACGGGGATGACGTGGACGATCAGGGCGGCGGTGCGGTTAGCGAGTCACTTATGAATCAATTGACCCGACAACCCATGCCCATCTCCGACAGGCAGGTTGAGATCGAGTTTCTCGATTCCGGTGTTGAAGCATTTTCGTTCACCTTCGGGTGAAGAAGAGAGAGATCCAATGAACACGGAAGAATTGTTTAGCGATTCGGTTTACAGCAACGAGATGCACAGGGCAGAGGGTGAGCTATCGGCATTCCTCAGGGCAGTGAAGGAATTGTACGGTCCTGAGCAGGCCGGGCTGTCGGCAGAGGACTGGCTGAACGAGGCGGAACTCATCGACAGCCCACCTCGATCCACAAGCAGAGACTGGCGCTCGGTCACGATTGCGGCCTCGGCGAGACTGGCAAATCGGCTGACCGCCGCGCTGCATCGGACGACACCACTCGTCCCAAGGACTGAGACGAACGTATCGCCAATACCATCGTCCAATTGTTTTGCCTCCACGCTTCTGGTCTGATGCGGTCATTCCGGCAAGCAGAGAGGCTGACCAATGAATAAACACTTGAACACGGGTCTGGCGACCGTCGAAAGCTCGCCGGGATACGGGCCGGAGCAGCGCTTGAGAGACCGTGGCATCAAGCTTCCATCGCCACCAGCACCTTTCGGCACTTATGTGGAGGCGGTCCAGACCGGCAATCTGCTTTATCTGAGCGGGATGCTTGCGACGGAAGGCCGCACAGCAAAATTCATCGGGCGTGTCGGGGCGGAGTTCGATGCGGACGCAGGGCGGGAGGCAGCGAAACTCGCGGCGCTCAATGCGCTCGCAGTCGCGAAGGAGCATTTGAAATCTCTCGACAGAGTGACGCGGGTCGTCCGGCTTGGCGTGCTCGTGGCCACCTTCGGAGATGTACGCGATCAGGCCAAGGTCGCTGACGGCGCTTCGGAGTTGCTGCAGGACGTCTTCGGGGAAAACAAAAACCCTTGCCGGCTCGTGTATGGGGTTGCCAGCCTTCCACTCGGCAGCCCAGTTGAGTTGGAAGTTATTTTCGAAGTGGAAGGATAGGGCGAGAGCGGATCGAAGACCTCGCCAGAAATAGCGAGTCAATCGCCCAGGCAACACAGGTTAATTCGAGGAGGATTTATGGCAACGCTCAGAGTCGCAGTGAAACCAGCGGTGGCGCACATGAGGGTGGCGCGGATTTCAAAACCCGGAGCGGATTTCGAGATCGTCGAGCGCGAGATCGCCGAGCCGAAGGCAGGACAGGTCCGCATCAGGGTGCAGGCCTGTGGTGTCTGCCACAGCGACGTGCTGACGAAAGAAGGCTTGTGGCCTGGAATCGAGTATCCGCGGATTCCCGGACATGAAGTGGCGGGGATCATCGATCAAGTCGGAGGTGGGGTTTCCATCTGGAAAAAAGGACAGCGTGTGGGAGTCGGCTGGCACGGCGGCCATGACGGGACGTGTCGCGAATGCCGGCGCGGAGACTTCAATAACTGCCGCAATCTGCAAATCCCGGGCATCAGCTACGACGGCGGCTACCAGGAATACATGGTCGCGCCCGTTGATGCGCTTGTGGCTATACCGGACAGTCTAAAGGATGCCGAAGCAGCGCCGCTGCTCTGCGCTGGAATTACGACTTACAACTCGCTGCGCCACAGTGGTGCGCTCCCAGGCGACCTGGTCGCGGTGCAGGGCATTGGCGGCCTGGGTCACTTGGGAATTCAATTCGCGCAGAAGTTCGGCTACGAGGTCGTGGCGATCGGGCGCGGATCCGAAGACGCGACGCTTGCGAAGAAACTGGGAGCGAGCGTGTACATCGACAGCCGAGCGACGAACGCAGCCGAGGCTTTGCAAACAATGGGAGGCGCCAAGGTGATCCTGGCGACAGCGCCAAGCTCGAAAGCAATGTCTGAGTTGGTCGACGGTTTGGGCCCGAACGGCAAGCTTCTGGTGGTGGGCGCGACCTTCGATCCGATTGAAGTCACACCGATCCAGCTCATCAGCGGAAGTAGGAGCCTGCAGGGCTGGTCCACGGGAACACCGGCAGATTCCGAAGACACGCTGCACTTCGCGGAGCTAACCGGTGTGCGCCCCATGATTGAAACCTATCCGCTCGAAAAAGCGGGCGACGCCTATGCCCGAATGATGAGCGGCAAGGCACAGTTTCGCGTTGTTCTGACGATGTGAAGGTGCAGGAAAAAAGAGTGAAGGCGGCGTCGGTCAATACCATCGTCCAATGGATTCTCCTGCGGGTCTCTGGCTTAATGGCAAATGGGATTTGAATCGAAAGCTTTCAAGAACAAAGGAAAGTATGGCAGACAAGAAAACAGCAATCGTCACGGGCGCATCGCAGGGCATTGGCGCAGGTTTGGTCGAGGCGTTTCTGAAGGAGGGTTATAACGTGGTCGCGACGTCTCGCAATGTGAGCCGATCACTGGCTGCCTTGACCAAAACGGCCCCGGAGAACCTGGCGCTGGTCGATGGCGATATCGGAAAACAAGAGACGGCTGCCAAGACTGTCGAAGCGGCGATCCAGCACTTCGGAACCGTCGATGTTCTAGTGACGAGCGCGGGAATTTTCTACACCAAGCCTTTCACAAACTTCACAACCCAGGACTTCAATGACCTGTTTTCGACCAATCTGCTCGGGTTTCTCTACATCACTCAGCTCACGGTGAAACAGATGCTGAAGCAGAAATCGGGAAGTGTTGTGAGCATCACCGCGGCGCTAGCCGATCAGCCGATTGCCGGCATCAATGGCTCAGTACCGATGATTACGAAAGGCGGCTTGAATGCGGTGATCCGCAGCCTGGCCATCGAGTATGCCAAGGAAGGGATCCGATTCAACGCTGTAGCTCCCGGCGTCGTGGACACACCGATGCATCAACACGATCCCAAGGACTTTCTGAAGACACTGCAGCCCATGGGAAGAGTCGCGGAGGTTGAAGACATTGTCGACGCCGTTCTCTACCTGGCACATGCCGGACAAGTAACCGGAGAAGTGCTCCACGTCGATGGCGGGGTCCACGCTGGCCGCTGGTAGCGAAAACGGCGGAGGAGTCGTCCGAGCATCGCGGAGTACAGGACGCAGCCAACGATACGCTGGCAGAGGGTAACACGATGGACGCAGAGAACAACATGTCAGACGAAATTGTAAAAGCCAAAATTCAACGAGCGCTCTTGTCGGGACCGGAGAGCATTGCGCGAGAGGCCACGGTTGCAGAAATGGATGCCATTCAACGACAGGGAAAGAAGGAGGACCGCATGAAACGGATCGCGTTGTTGTTGAGTGCCGTAGTCGCGCTGACCGGCGTAGTCGTCCTTATGGCACCCGCATCTGGACTCGCCGATGGAGAGCCCACGCCGATCTTCGGAGTCACAATTCCAGCCGGATACCGCGACTGGAGATTGATCTCAGTGGCCCACGAAGAAGGCAACCTCAATGATATTCGCGCCATTCTGGGCAATGATCCTGCGATCACCGCGTATCGAGAAGGGAAAATTCCGTTTCCCGATGGCACAATCATCGCTCGAATCGCCTGGAGTTACGTCGCTTCAGAGGAAAACAATAAGGTCTTTGGCCGTGCGCAATCTTTCGTTCCGGGGGCCGCTCCGGATTGGTACCTGCAGTTTATGGTCAAAGACTCAAAAAAATACGCTGCGACGGGCGGGTGGGAATACGCCCAATTCAATAAGGATGGCAAACCCGCCGACGAGGCGTCGCTTAAGACCTGCTTTCCTTGCCATCTGGCGATCAAAACTCGCGACTTCGTCTTCACCCGTTACGCACCCTGAAGGTAAAGAATATCCACGAGCAAGGGCTGGTGAGCAAGGCAAAGGAGAACCAGAAGCCCGGCCAGGGCATCTTGGATCATTCGCGGATTTATACCACCCTTGATCCGAATGCGGACGAGGATGTCGGCAGGATGATCGCCGCTCAAAATACCTGGGGCAGTTGGATTCGAAGATATTCGAAAGAGCGGCAGTCTAATAAACGTGTGGGTGAACTTGCGGGTTGGATTTTTTGGTGCCATTCCTTCCAACTGACTCAAAACCTGCGCGGTGGCACCTAGAGCTAAGGCCAGGCAAAGCAGGAACACGGCAAAGATGGACTATGCGTATCTTAGAAAGGGCATAGGTCTCTCGTTTGGTTGAGTTTGTTCCAGTTCTTGAAGTCGCAGCGAATCAGGCCGCTCTTCCTCCCTCAGCTTCCATCAAGCGATGAACCGACACGGAGAGCTTTCGCACTCTTCGTTTTCTCCACCAGATATAAACACCGGTGTATGACAAAACCGCGATGACCAAGCCCGTCAGAAACACAAGGAAACGATAGAGCCACCAACCACGCAGGTCTCCGTAGTGCGCACCCTTCAAGAAAACGCCAATCCAGGTCCGCGTAGTCAGGTTGGGATTGAACAGATGCACAAATTCACCGGTGTCTGCATCGAGGAAGAGGAATGTGTCTGGCGTATCGTGGCGGAGATCCAAGCTGGTCTCGGCAGAATAGGAGTAAACGCCCACATTGCCGATCAGGGCGATGCCGGTGGGACGCAAAACGGTGAATCCGTGCTGGGCGGCCTGTTCGGCCATCAATTGGCGGGCTCTTGCTTCGGCCGCGCGCCAGTCCAGTTTGGGTCTCTCAGTCTCGTGGCCCTTAAAAGATTCGAGGAAGTCGTCGTCCATTGATTTGCAGCCAAAAGTGGCGCAGGTCACTTTCGTATAGACGGAACTCAAATTGAACATAACTCCAGACCAGGCAAAGATGAACAACAAAGGCCAAAGCCACAGACCGCTCGCCCGATGGAGGTCGAAATTCACCCGGAACGAACTGGCGCGCACCTTCACCCACCAGGCGTATTTCCAACGTTTCAAGAAACTTCCAAACCCCAACGGGAGCGTAAGGTAGAAGCCGATAAAACAATCGATCGTCCACACTAAAGCAACGTATCCAAGCACAGCCCAACCGGTATCACCCGCAGCCAGCGAGGTGTGCAGTTTATACATGAAGGGCATAAAGTTCTGGCGAGTCAGCCGCGAAATGTTGAATTCACTGCGCCGCCCAAGCTCTTGACCCGAGTAGGGGTCAAGAATTAAGTGATCGAAGTCCACATCGTATGCTTTGCCCGTTGCATGATTCTTACGAGGAACACACCGAATCGACACCGAGTCGGGCGTCTCATCCGAAAAGTACCAGACTTGGATACGCGGATCGATTTGTTCAGCGAGCATAGCCAGGTCGCCGTAGGCCAACCGCTTTGCTCCCGGCTGTGGCTTGGCGAAGAACTGGGGATTAAGGATGCGGTCAATGTTGTGCTTGTAGGCCAGCATCGAGCCAGTAAGCCCGACCACAAGCAAAAGGGCATGGCGTGGGGCATATTGGATTGACTGGGCTGCTTGCTCGACTCTTTGCGAAGTCGCTGCCAGTTCTCCAATCATGCCGCCGGTTAGCAGCAGAGCACCTAATTGCTTTGCGAAATCTCGTCGATACCCTCCAGTCTCCTTGTCGTTGCTCACTGTGGTTGAGGAACCGGCTTTGCTGACCCGCCGATCCTGACTTCTGTCGCGTGCAGCATGTTTCCTTGAGGTTTGGCATGAATCACAACCCGGTCTCCGATCTTGACGTCGTGCTGCGTGATCGTTGACGCGCCCTTTGCGAATTTTGTGTCCGCAAGGATCATGACGGTTTTTACCTCGCCCGTTGTCGTCTTTACAGTTATGGACGTGGCGTCGATTTGTGTCACCGTGCCCATCACATGCTGCTGGTCGCCATGTGCAAAAGCATTTATTGAAAGCGCCAAAATGGCGATGGTTGCGACGATGCTGAGTGTCACATTTCGGATTTCAGTCCGGAGTCCAGTTCGATACTTAGTGTTCATGTGCATCCTCCTTAGAAGTCGTTCCATTCAAAAAGTCCTCTTCCCGTTGTTCTTCTTCCCGATCCGCAGCGGTCTTGGGATTCAGCTTCTGCATCTCGTGCTCTTCCTCCGCCGTAACCTGCGGCAGGTGGCGGATGAACAACACGAGCATCCATGTGTCGTGATCGAAATCTCCGCTTTCCGGATTTCCCCATGCAGGCATTCCAGTCATGCGCACACCGTTGCGGATGATGTAGTACAGTTCTCCGTCGCTGAGAGACTGCGTTGCGGGCAAACGCATGTCTGGCGCTTTGGGATAGAGATTCTTGCCGATCATCGTATCCCCGCTCCCGTTGTTCGCATGGCAGGTCGCGCAGTGATCGGCCCAGTGATTCCGGCCATGCTCTAACATCTCCGGAGTCGCGGGCATCGGATTCTTCACACCTTTCGCCGGAATTGCCGCATGCCGCATCGTGCGCGCAAGGAACCTTTCGACGAAGGTCGGTTCATTGCGAGCGCTCAGTCCGTATTCCATCAAGTGCGCGCCGTAGACACCGCCCGCGACAATCAGTACCGCGACCGCCACAACAATTGTCCGCATCCATACCGCTTTCATAGTCCTGTCCTACTCCTGCGAGACCCCGAACTGGCGCGAGGTCGAATGCTGGAGTTGAAGTAGTCTTCCTGCAGAGGAGAAGCAAGTGGAGGGCACGGGCAAGCATGACGAGAGCACTCGGCGTGCATGGAACGCGAGACTCGCCCTTTTCCCTACAAGCTAGAACTGGCTAGAGCCAAGAGAGAGGAGGACCGCGTTGCGAATTACCAGTGAGAGGTTGCGAATATCGAAGGCGAGAATCTGAGGCAGAAACCAAAAGTGAGGATGGTAGTTCTTGATCGTCGCTAGTCGGGGTGTTCGGCGTCAAAGAGCCGGTGGGTGTGGCTTTTTGCGAACGATAAGGGCAAACCGATGGATGAGAGCGAACACTGGGAGTTCCATCGGCAGACAGTGCCGCTATAGCGGACATCCCCGCCATTTGGCAGTGATGCTTCCCGTTACGACGACAGCAGGCTGGCACATCCTTTCCCGTCAGTGCCGAAGCCATCGGAGCGACGAAGTTCCAGGCAGTCAGCAAAAGCACGAGACTGGCAACCAATCGCCGCATGGTATCCCGTGGAGGCTAGCACATCACAAGGTCACGTGACAAACCCCGGCCAAGAACGCGCATACGAATTGTCTGGCTTTCAGAACGGAAATGGCCTCTGCCTAGCGGCAGAGGTCGGCCTGTTGTGGCTCAAACCTGGACCATAAGTAGACCATCGTTGGACCATGAATACTGCCGCCGCGACGCTTGCATCGACAACAAACGCCAGCAACTGACTGATCGGGTCGAGCATTGTTTCAGCGCTGACGAACCGCTCAAAATCCCACACGGCCTTCACACGGCAGTGGCCACGGCGGAGTGGCGTGGATTCGATTTGGGTGAGATAAGCGCTTCACTCTCTCTTCATCTGTCATCCGCGCCGAACGACTGGCGCATGCACTTTTCTTCGCTTCGTGATTTACATTGATTGTATATTCCAACTGCCTAGGTTGGAGCCCTCAAGCAGTTCCATTCCGAGCGACGGACTCATTAATCAGCAGATTGCCTGGACGGGAATCCAGCCAATTCTGGCACACGTAGGCGACGCTCCTCAAGGGGAACGGCGAGGACATGAAGGTTGTGCAAACGCTATTGCCGCACGGGCACCTGGAAGGCATGAAGGCGTATGGCTTACGACATGGCTAAAACCTCAAGGAATGATAGCTCCCGATGCCTTAAGCCATGGAGTATTTCGAAAGGCATACAAGCCACGGCAGAGTTTTTTTTCTTTCTGACCGATTTCTGCAAATTTGCAGAGTTGGACGTACTTGTAATCGGATGGGACCTAGTGGAGCGCATTAGGCCGCAAGACCTTATCCAGCACGAGTTGCGCATGTTCCGATCCGATCGTGTGCAACGCTACCGCTTTCTGCAGGTAATCCTGGGCCGCGACGCGGTCGCCTAGCTTGAGTGCGATCTCACCCGCATGCGCGAAGATTTTGGAATCGCGGATTCCGACCGCCAAGGCCTTCTCGATTTGTTGGCGAGCTTCCGCATCCTGACCGTTGACGTGCAGTGCCCAGGCGTAGGCATCGAGAGTGCGTATGTCGTGCCGCCACGCATACTCCTGCCTCGCTACATCCAACGCCCTGACTGGCTGGTGCGTGTGGTCGGCATAGTAGAAGACTAACTCGCGGTTGGAATTATCCTTACGAGCGGACTCTGCAAGCGCTTTGGTTTCGAAGTCGGCGAACGCTTTTCTGGCCTCGGTCTCACGTCCCGCTAACTCCAGGCCCTCGGCCAGATCGTACAGAGTCTCGGCTCGTGGCGCGGCCTGATGGCGTTGACTTAAGAAGTCAACCGCATCCGCGTAACGCTTTTGCATGATCCGAACCTCGGCCAAAGTTCCCAGAGCGGAGGGATAGCTGGGAAAAGATATCAATGCCTGCTGCAAGAGTTTTTCCGCCGCTGCGGCGCTTCCAGAAGCCAACCGCAGATGGCCCATCTGGCTAAGGATCCGCGCGCGTTCCTCGGTTTCGGCCGGCGGCGTCGACTGATACGCCAACTCCAGCAGCTCATAGGCGCCCTCTGGATCCCCAAACAGATCGCGCAAACCGGCGGCCCGAATCAAAGCAGGCCGATTGCCGGGGCGAAGATTGAGCATCCACTGTGCCGAGTCCTCTGCATCCCCATAATTGCCGAGTTCCACATTCGCATCGGTCAACAGGCCATAAACCATGACATCATCGAGTGCTCTCTGGTTTAGTGCCTGGGCAGCTTGCAGCGCAGCGGGATAGTCATGCTCTCCCAGGAGAATCGAAACTTGTATCTTTTGCGTCTCGAAGTTGTTGGGAGCGATCGTCAATGATTTCCTTACCGCATCCTCGGCTTGCGCGTAAAGGCTCGCATCGGAAGTCACTTGCGCGCGGCGAACTAGCGCCATTGCAAGAAGGTTATAGGCTGCATATTCGGTCGGCTTTTCACGGATCGCCTCTTGGGCGGCTGCCACGCTTCGCGCAGCCGGGGAAGGATCGGTACTCACTGCAGCGGCGATGCTTTGCGCCGCCGCCCATGCAGAAAACATCATCATTACGCACACTACCGAAATCGTTTTTTTCATCGCAGGCCTCGTTTTGGAGATTCAAAGTGAGAAATCGTGGCCGCTGTGGGGTCCAACAGCGGCCACAAAGGTTCCTTACTCAGGGCAGACGCCGCCGGCTATGCCGGTGCAGCCTGCTTGTCCCGGCCCGATGTGATCGCTCTCGCGACCACTGTTGGCCGGCATCACGTAGGGGAAGGAATTGTTGAAACCTTCCACTTTGGTGTTTACGCCATCACCGAGCGGCAAGCCGTACAAGGTGGGGCTCACCAAGATTCCCTCAACGGCGCGGAGAGAGATATCCACCACGTCGTCGATCGGTCGGCGTCCATTGGGATAGCCAGCCACGTCGCCCGCGATGAAACCGAGCCGCAGTTGTTGGCCGGCCGGAGTTGGTGGAATACCCGTGTTCAGGCGCAGCAAATCGGCGATCGGTCCCGCATCTTTGGGCCCGCACCCAGGACAGATAGGAGGCTCGTATTGCACCAGCAGCAACAAGTCGGTACGTGGATTCGGCGGAACTGGGATTCCCACGCTGGCCAACACCCCTGCCAACGTTGGATTGAGCACGAAGTTTGCAAACTGCTTGTCGTGAATCGGGAAATCTTCGCTGAAGCGATCTTTAAAGCCCGTGCCGATGATCAATTCGTTGATTAACGAATTGCCTTCTCGGTTAACTTGCTGAAGCGAGCCCAAGTTAAGGTCGGGATTCGGGGAACGCCGCACGGTGATTTGATTACGCGCCGTACTGCCATAAGTCCCGATGACAGCGCGCTTGTCGGTGGGGGGATGCAACTGGCCGTCCACCGTCAGCATCGTGATAGGAAGTTCCAGCACAATGGAATTCACGTTGAACCCGCCGACGGCGTCAGGGGCGTAGTTGTGAGTATTGTCAGCATCGATGGCCGCTGTCAGAATTGGATCTCCCGGAGACCCCGGAACTCCACGGTAGTTTACGGAGTCAAAGGTGGCACCCAAGTCTATAAAGAATGGGTCATCCACGGTTCCGGCAAAAACCGAAATGCCGCCGGGTAGGGTATTAATCCCCTGGTTGAACAGCGCCTGATAGTTGGGCATGGTTTTCGGACCTACATTGGAAGGAACGGCGTAAAGAGTCTGACCGCAGCTCAGGCACGTGGATACGCCATTTTTAATCATGGTCACGGTGTAGGTTTGGAGCAGGCTCAGACCCTCGGAACCAGCGCCGGTCAACGACGTGATGGGCGGAATCCCAGCGATGCCGCCAATGAATCCGACGGGCAACTGAGGATCGAGGATTTGTGTCGTGAAGCGGAATTGAAAGACGATGCCTGGCTTTCCGCTCTGGTTATTGTCGACGAACATCTGATAGACCACAGCGTCATCGAACGGGAAATAGTTGGGTCCATTGGTCGGCTCCAGCAGTGGGTCAACGTTCAAGATCATGGTGACGTTGTTAGGGTTGTCGTAGCTGACAAAGGTGTACCAGTCCGTAACGTCCGCAGCCCGGTCCAATGCCGTGATAGGTGCCTCGCGATGGCTCGACGCGATCAGACTGGCAGGCGCCAGCATGACCAGCGATATCGCGAGTGCCGCGATTGCTTTCAGGTTTTTCATGGAAATGCCTCTCTACGGAATTCGTTGACAACGCCGTGGATTTAGCTGCCCGTGAGTGATTCGTGTCGCAATGTCCCCGGCTTGCCCACGTATCCCGGGTACGCGGTCACTGAGGCAATCAGATTCATAACTTGAAGAATATTTGCTGCGTTGTCTTCGTTGCCCCAGGTGTCTAGGCCACAGGAATACGCGCAAGGATCTCAGTGAAAGACATGTCGTATTCCTGATCATGTTTCTAACTAAGGCCACTATTGCGGGATCCAGTGCACTTGAGAAGTAAACAGACCGTCGACAAATCCGATGTGATACACCAGAAAGATGCCGAAGGCCGTGCTGGCAAAACCGGAAATCGTGGTCAAATGCCGGTTAACATTAAAGAATCTATTGCCCGCGTAGATCAGAGGCATTGAGATTGCCGTGGTCATGAGCATCATGCCCATCATTGTCCCAAAACCAAACACCAACAAATACGCAGTTGACCAGAGTGGGCTCTTGATGGTGGAAAGCACTAACAAGGCAACCGCGGCCGAACCGGCCAAGCCATGGACGAGGCCGACCACTATTGGTCGAAGCGTCTGATAGAGACCAAGTCTTCCCGTCGTCCCCTCAGGAGTACGTTCAGCGCTGCCTGACATCTTTTCTTTCGTTGTACCCGAGTCCTCCAAAAGACAAATCTCCGACCGGTTCGAGCGTGAACTTGCAGCGCTCCTCGGTGTAAGGCGCTCTGTAGCCCAACGTATGACACCAGTTAGATTCAACACACCCAACAGGACAAGCATCAACGCAACGCAGAACTCCATGGACAGACCAAGACGCGGCGGGATCACCACACCGAAGACAATGATTAGAGATCCGACGAGAAAAATCGTCAGCGTGTGCCCCAACCCCCAGAGCAAACCTATCTTTGCCGAGCCCCGAATCGAACCTTGGCGGCTTACGATGGTCGACACCGCCACCACATGATCGGGGTCCGTGGAATGACGCATTCCTAAGAACAATCCAAGCAGAATTACAGTGACAAAAGGAACCAGCTTGCCTTTGTCGAGAACACCGTGGGAGAGAAGACTATGACTGATGTGAACCGATGCGACGGCCGATGCTGTGATTCCCACACCCAACACGACCATGAAGGCAGATGAGAGTAAGGGAAGATCGCGAAGCGCAGTTTTGCCAAACCGCACGCGGCAAGACATCACGCGTTTGGCGAAGACCATGGTTAGGCCGATGGTTACCAGGACCGCTGCCAGTCCGAAGCTAAAAGCGGTGATCAAGAACAACCCGAAGCCGATCCGGTGAAGAGAGAAGGCACTTAGGAGCACGACCAGCGCCGCCGGACAAGGCACGATTCCTCCAGTGATACCCAGCAAGCAGAGTTCGCGCAATGACAGCGCATGCTCGGTGGGGTTCGAACCAGCGATCGCTGGGCGACCCGCATGTTTTGCGGGCGAAGCTACCCTAAAGATGGAACCCAGCCAGTGCGAATGCCGCTGACCCGAAACATGGGAGTGTTCTCCGGTTTCGCCGGTCCAGTGTCTTAGGAAAATGAAAACGCCAAGTCCCGCTACACTCAGGCCGGAGATTACTCCCAGCCACGGATAGAGCTGTTCGGGAACAATGTAACGCGAGGCATACAGTGTCACTCCGCCGAGTAAATAAACGCCCATCGTGTGCGCAGCGGTGACGACGATTCCCAGTAACACGGCGTGTCTAGCCGTGCCGCGCGAACCCACAAGGTAGGCCGCAACGATCGTCTTGCCGTGTCCCGGCTCCAGCGCATGGAGTGCGCCCAGACTAGCAGCGATCAGTGCGGCTGATAACAACACCCACAAACTCAACTTACGCTGGGTCGAGATCAGCTCTGTAAAGCGGCTGCGCGGTGTGTTCGGTGCTTGAGAAGCGAGTGACGGCGGAGCAACCACGGATGCCGAACCGACATCGCGGGAGGATTGTGTGCGCTTCAGGTTGGTCGAAAGAAGTGCGTCTGACTTTCGCCGTTGTCTTGGTCGTGCGAGGAGGGACGTGGACGTTTGCTGTACCGTGTTTGTTCCCCGCGATGTCGTCTGGCTGGAAGAAGTCGCGAGTGGCTTCGCCGATGCACTCCTGTTCGGCTCGGGCAGCGTGGGTTCAGAGAGCGTGGTCCTGAAGCCGGTCACAGCCGATAGTTGTTGTGGAGGGCTGTTCAATGCATCACTGGAGTAGTTGGTCAATTCCTGGCTGCGATCAGTGGCAGGAGCGGAGCTGTCCGAAATTGCAACTCCATCGCCGACCACGACAATTTCCTTCCACCCCGCCCTCCCCGCAAAGTTGTTATCGATATAGGAAAGTTTGTGCGCCACGGCGGTGATGTCGAGCTCGCTCCGGAACACGAACCCCATTTTCATCGTAGGCAGGCCCCCAGCGCCATTAGCAAAGGTCAGCTGGCGGGATATCGCATTGAGCCGAACCACTTCGCCATCGCTCTCCACCAGGAGTCCCTCCTTTAATCGTTGCTCCTGCTTTTCGAGGTAACGGCCGACGCTCGGGTCTTCAGCATTGGGAGTAATGTCGAACTGCCGAATCTCCTGAAACGTAGGGATTTCGGCCATATCGATGAAATACCGGATCTCAACTGATCGCTGGCTAATCTTGATCTTCGAATAATGATTGATGCTGAAATTTCCCATGGGGTGGGCATGGGATGTGGCGGAACTCAACATCAGCACCAGCAAAACGATTCCAAGACACCATGGATTCAACTGCGCATGATGGCCTTCGTTGCAGCTAGTTTTGCGCATTGCTTGACCTCAAATCACGGTTATGGGCTCGGGCGATCTTTTCCACAATTCCGTTCGCTACTTCGGCGTAAAAGATGTGGAAATGCGGGTTCGTTTTCAACGCACGGCTAAGAAAGTCTTCCGCATCGGAATCCTTTGCCAAACTGTGGCAGATCATTCCGGCATGAAACAGGAGCAGCGAGTCATTGGTGTGCAAGGCGAGGGCTTTATCCATCGCCTGGGTCGCATCTTGGAATCGGCCATTCCTGAACAGGACCCAAGCCAAGGTGTCCCATGTGTAGATGTCGTGCCGGACGTCAAGTTCTTTTCGAGCCAAGTCCAGGGCCTCGTGCAGCTTGATCCCTTGATCTGCGTAAAACAGGGCCAGCTCGCGATTGGCCAACACTTGATTGAGTTTGCTCAGGTGTCCGATGTACTCGACCAAGTCATACTGCTGCTTTGCTTCTTGCAGCCGTCCCAACCTCTTGTAGACATCGCCCAACTCGCCTACGTAGACAGGAAAAGGGAGGATGGCAATCGAACGCTGATAGAGTGCAATGGATTCTTCCAGTTTCCCTTGCGCTGCCTGAACCTTCGCAAGACCTGCCAGGGAGCGATAATGATTGGGGTCGGTGCTTATGCCTGCCTGATACGACAAAGCGGCATTCCGCAGGTCGCCGGTTTGAAAATAACGCTCGCCTATTTCGTAATAGAGCCAAGCCAGATTTTCTCGGGGAACATGGGCTTGAAGCGCAGCCGCGATCGCGCTCTTCATCAACCGGATCGCTTCCGGGGAGTCTCCTCGCAGGTAGCACAGATAGGCTAGGCGGCTGTCGCTCATGTACGCGAGCGTCAAAGGCGATGAGGTCGCCCGCCCCAGAGCCTGCAGAGCGCGATAGGCCTCTGACGCCTCGTCGTAGTCGCCTAGATCGGTGTAGGCGTCACCCTCGACGGCAAATGCCGCCAGATTACCCGAGCCTAACCCGATCGCTCGTTGGGTAGAAGCCAGGGCGTCCGAGAAGCGATGTTCGCCCATATAAACCAACGCCATGTGAACTAGGGGATCCGCCGCTCGGAAGTCTTGTGGCGCCAGAGCGAGCGCCTTATGCAGCGCCTGTTCGGCGAGGTTGTAATAAGCAATGTCCCCGGTTTCTCTCGCCTTCTGAAGGAATGCCGATCCCAACCCATCGAATTCAGCGTAGTCGCCCGGCGATGTCTTCACATGGTCTTGCAAGGTCTTAATCTGCTGGTCCGTTTCCGAGGTATAGCTGGGTTGTTTCTCAGGAGCGGATTTAAAACGCGCAGTCTGTGACCATACCGATGCGGCACAAACGATCAGAGAAACTAGTAGCCACCTTGCCATTCCAGCCTCACAAAGTTGCAAATGATGATCTCGGGTAATGCCCTGCTTCGCGAAATTGCAACAACATCGTCGCTTTACGGCAGCGACTGCACCGACCTGCCGACACTAGCAATACGGACCGGAGCCTAAATCGGATTGCGGGCATCCGATTTTCTAGTCCGGAAGGTGCCGGTTCGACTCAGGCATCCAGCCAGGAAGAGATGAGCGGGTCATGGGGGCTAGAAGGTTTTCCGCCAAACACGCAGCCCGGCCCGTTCTTCGGGGGTAACACTGCCGACGTTGGCGTACCCCGAAGAAATCAGCGCGGCGATCGCGGAAAATGAGGCAATGGATTTCGAAGCGCTGAAACGGATGCTGCCTCAAGCCACGCAATTCGTTCCGAAGAGAGCGCCCGAGATCTGAGATTCTCAAGCTTCTTCTCGATGAGCATTTCTCACCGTACCTAGCACCTGGTCTGCGTCGCCGCAATCGCATCATAGAAGTTCCCTATCTGGTGTAACGGGAAGAAGGCCATTTCCTGGGACAGGACGATTCCATGTGTTTGCGGGCAGCCGCCGCTCAGGGATTAACGCTTATCAGTTACGACCGGAGAACGACTCCTCCCCTGCTCAAGACCTGGGCGGAAGAAGGGAAATCGCACGACGGCGTGGTGTTTGTAGACGAAAGAACAATTTCTCCCGCGGATATCGGCGGTTCGGTCCGGGCTTTGAGCAGACTGTTCAAAGAGACTGGGATTTGGGACTGGACAAACAGAAGTTATTTTCTCCGGAAAGCAGCATAGGCTGCGCGCTGAATCGGGGCCCGCTGACTGCGGCTACCGGCATCCCTGCAGGTCTGCTGTGGGTTTCTGCAGAGCCGTAAGAGAACAAGATTCAAACCCCGCTGCTCGGAATCCGTACTGTCCGACCACGGGCCGTTGACGTAATCCATCTTATATACAAATCTTGTAGAAATCTTGCGGTAGCAGAGCGCGGTGGTTTTATACTGTGTGCAAATTCTGGACACTTTCCGCGAACCGGACAATCTTGTAGCCGGCTTATTCGTCTTTCTATAAACCTGGGTCGGCACTCCGCTTGCAACATCAATACTGGGGAATCCCTGTTCTGTGCCACCTCTTGCAAGAGAGCATTGAAGACTAACGATGGCCCCCCAGGACTAAGAATCCAGAGACCAAGAAGAGTTTCACTTATCTATGTTCCAGTCTCCAATCCAGCGGGCATGGCGGGTCGGACTCGCGGCGTTGTGCGCGACGGCATTTTATGAACTTACGCTGTACAGATGTTTCCCAAGAATGTCCATCGTTCAGTCGAACATCATCACCGTAGTCTTCGCAGGCTGTATTGGATTCTGCATCAGCTTCCTCGTTCGTCGAGGGGACAGAGCCGCGCAACGGGAACGGATGCGACTGGCGGCTGTGGTTGAAAGTTCGGACGATGCGATCAGCAGTATTGACTTAGACGGCAATGTAACCAGCTGGAATGGCGGAGCGGAACACACCTATGGCTATTCCTCCGCCGAAGCGATGGGCCGCCACATCTCCTTTTGTATCCCGCCAGAAAAGCGGGCAGAGTTTGGCTCTCTTGTGCAGAAGATTGGCGTTGGTGAAGTAATCGAGCCGGTTGACACACAACGCCGCAAGAAGGACGGCACGATTATCGAGGTGAGTTTGTCCCTTGCTGCGATCAAAGACCACACCGGAAGAGTGGTAGGCATATCGGGTATCGCACGCGATATTACCGCCCAAAAGCGGGCGCAAGAGGTTCTGACAGAAAGCGAAAAACGATACCGATCATTGTCGGAGCGAGTAATCCAGCGCACGCGCGAGCTCACTGCGGCGAACAAGCACCTGGCGGCTGAGATGATCGAGCGCCGGCAAGCTCAGGAGGGATTGCGCCTGGAGGCCCTTGCGCGGGAACACGCCGAGTTCGAACTGCGTCGAGGCGAAGAACGTATGCGGATCGCAATGGAGGCGGCGAAGATCGGCTTCTGGGATCTGGATGTTGTCAAGGACGAGCACGTATGGTCGGACACCTGCAAGGTTCTGCTGGGCGTGGCTCCATGCAGTACAGCAAACTATCAGGCCCTGATGAACGCCGTACATCCTGGCGACTGGGAGAGGATGCAGGCCGAGATCGATAGAGCACTGGAGGAGAAGCGAGAGTACGCCTGCGAATTCCGCGTGGTCTGGTCCGACAAGAGCGTGCACTGGCGAAGGTCCAACGGCCGGGCCTTCTATGACGATGCTGGGAACGTGACGCGGATGTCCGGGATCACCATGGACATCGATGAGCGCAAGTCTGCGGAGGAACAGTTAAACCGGCAAGCGGCGGCGCTGGAGGCCACCGCGAATGCTATTGTGATCACAGACGTCCGCGGCACGGTCGTATGGGTGAATCAAGCCTTCGCGACTATGACTGGTTACAGTAAAGAGGAAATAGTCGGGAACAATCCTCGTCTCTTGAAATCCGGAGAACAATCCGAAGAATTCTATGGGAATCTCTGGGCAACAATTTTGTCGGGCAAGGTCTGGCAAGGCGAACTCGTCAACCGCAGAAAAGACGGAACAACCTACAGCGAAGAGATGACGATCACGCCGATTATGCGTGAGGCCGGCAGTCGGGTAGGTCAATATTTCATCGCCGTCAAACAAGACATTACCCAGCGCAAGCGAGTGGAAAAAGAGCTGCAACTGACGCAATTCTCGTTGGAGCATGCCTCGGAAGCGATCCATTGGGCGGACTCCCAGGGCCGTATCGTCTACTGTAATGAAGCGGCCTGCCATGCTGTCGGACGTTCTCGCGAAGAACTTCTCTCCCTCTCGGTCACAGATATAGCTCCAAAATTTATCTGGAAGGCTTTCTGGAAAGACCTCACCCAGAGGAGATCGATAACCCTCGAAGGCCAGCACGAGACTAAAGCGGGAAAACTCTTCCCGGTGGAAATCACTGCCACATACGTGGAGTTCGGCGGGCAGGAATACAGCTTCGCTTTTTCACGTGATATCAGCGACCGGAAGCGGAACGAGGAAGCTCTTTTGTTTAAAACTGCGCTGCTCGAAGCGCAATCCGAAACGACCATCGACGCAATCCTGGTCGTCGACGAGTCCGATCACATCGTCCTGGCAAACCAACAATTCAAACTTGGTTTTGACATACCGGAGAAAATGCTGCAGGCCGGAAACGATCTCGCCGTGCGCAAGCACATGGCGATGCAGGTCGAGGATTCCTGCGGCTTCCTCGAGCGGGTCAAATATCTCTGTGGCCATCGGGATGAAAAAGTCAGGGATGAGGTCAGATTCAAGAACGGGAGGATCTTGGACCGATACTCTGCACCGCTGGTCGACTCCAACGGCCAATACCGGGGCAGGATCTGGTACTTTCGAGACATCACGGATAACAAACGAGCGGAAGATGCGCTGCGCAGAGCCGAGGAAAAGTACCGGGCTATCTTTGAAGACGCTCTCATCGGCATCTTTCAGAGCACGCCAGGCGGGAGGTACAACGATGTAAATCCTGCGATGGCCCGAATGCTAGGGTACGATTCACCCCAGGAAATGGTAGCGAGTATAACTGATATCGGCCTGCAAGTTTATGCAGATCCCCACAATCGAGAGGAGTTCAAGCGACTGCTGAGGGAGCAAGGGAAGGTCAAGAATTTTGAATGCGAGGTATACCGCAAAGACCACAGCAAGGTGTGGATTTCCTCGAGCGCACGGGTACTCTGCCGCGATGGAGTGCTGATCGGATATGAGGGAACGAACGAGGACATCACCACCCGTAAGGCCGCCGAATCCCGGATCCAGTACCTGGCCTATTACGATGCTCTTACAGGTCTCGCCAATCGGACCCTTCTCCAGGATCGACTTTCCAAGGCACTCGCCAGCGCTCGACGCCGGAGAGACAAAGTTGCCCTGCTTTTCATCGATCTCGACCGCTTCAAGATAATCAATGACTCGCTCGGTCACCCGGTAGGTGACATTCTTCTGCAGGAGGTTGCGGAACGGCTTAAGAAATTTGCCCGGGACCAGGACACGGTAGCTCGGCTTGGGGGAGACGAATTCCTGGTGGTAGCGACCGCTGTAAAAGACGCTTCCGATGCCGCCGTTGTCGGGGAACGGCTGATGGACGCAATGAATGCGAAATTCGTCATCGAAGGGCACGACCTGAACGTTAGTTGCAGCCTCGGCATCAGCATCTTCCCGGATCACGGTTCGGATGGGGAAACCCTCATCAAGAATGCCGACGCCAGCATGTACTGCGCCAAGGAGAACGGACGAAATAATTTTCAGTTTTTTAGTGAAGACATGAATACCGAAGCGGTAGAGCGACTGACGCTAGAGAATAGCCTGAGAGCGGCACTTGCCCAAAAAGAACTGTTCTTGATGTATCAGCCACAGATGGATATCGCCAGTGGACAAATCACTGGATTGGAGGCGCTCCTGCGCTGGCAACATCCGGAGCTTGGCCTAGTGCCCCCCGACAAATTCATCCGGATTGCTGAGAACAGCGGATTGATCATTCCTATTGGTGAATGGGTGCTCAGGACGGCATGCGCACAAGCGCGACGATGGCAACAAGAAGGACTTTTCGCCGTGCCAGTGGCCGTGAATGTTTCAGCAATGCAGTTTCGCCAGGAACACTTCTGCGAGCTTGTCGGGAAAGTGCTTCAGGAAACGGGCCTCGACCCACAATACCTGGAACTGGAGCTTACGGAAAGCCTCTTGACCAATACGAACGTGACGCTTTCGGGGGTTCAAAAATTGCGGGACTTGGGCTTAAAGCTGGCCATCGACGACTTTGGGACCGGTTATTCCAGCTTTAGCTACCTGCGACAATTTCGGGTCAACAAACTCAAAATCGATGGTTCATTTGTTCGTGACGTGGCGGTAAATCCCGACGACGCTGCGATCGCAATCGCAATTATCAGCATGGCAAAGAGCCTGAATCTCAAAGTAATTGCGGAAGGCGTAGAAACCCAGGATCAAATGTCATTCCTGCGGGCGCATCAATGCGACGAAATTCAAGGATATTACTATAGCAAGCCCTTGGCGGTTGAGGATGTGGGCGCCAAACTGCGAGATAAATCCGCGGAGACGATCGTCCGAGCACAAGCCACGGGTGGACAACCCTGACCCGAATTCGACATCGACTACCACAGAATATCCCCACTGTTACATATCCTATATCACTCCTCACAGTTCAACGGGGCGGAGCTTACGGCAGCCGAGTTCGCTGGGGTCACATTTTTGACTTGGAAAATGACTCTTTTCCCGAGCCCCTTAAAGACGTCAATGGCCTGAGTTACCTAAAGTTGTAGCGTTGTCTTCAGCCATTAGGTTCGATCCTAACCGTTCTTCTACGGAGCTAGGTGACGGCAGCGAAAATGCCGCACGTTCCGATCGAAATACTTCTCGCCTATAGCCCCGGGACTTTCTCCACGCCGCGCGCGCGCGTTCCGCCACCTCTGCGGGCCGCGCCCCCGACGACGTTTACGGCGCCTGCGACGGACCAGGCCGTTAGTATGCCGTCCGCTTTGTATTCCGGTCTTGCTGTACGCAGCGTGCCGTGGACCGCCGCCCCAGAACAGAGACACCATCCACATGATCAACATTCGCCGTGGTCGTGCGGTCGCCTCAGAGGGTGCTGTGTCTCAACGGGCGGGAACTGCCCCTTCGAGAACGCGAAAACAAATTAACCTGACACCAATTTGCGCATCTTGTCATTGCGAAATATCACATCTTGATGATCATGGTTTGAGCAGAACACCTTTTCGGCAGGCATGGTCTGTGTTGGAGTCCGGTGTAACATTTGGGGAGCATACGACTCTACTCAGAGGGACCGTATAATCGCCCGCTTAGCGAACAGGAGAATTCAGATGGTTCGAAGATCAAATCGCGCAAACGCTCCGCTGATGATTGCCGTGATCCTAATGACCGTCAGAGTGGCTATCGCGGAGCCGCAGTTGAGCCTTACAACTTTGGTGAATTTTAATGGGGCCAACGGCGCTAACCCGATGAACATGACCATGGTTGAGGACACCGACGGCAACTTATATGGAACGACGAACACTGGCGGAGCATTCGACTTCGGTACGGTTTTTAAAGTCACCCCTTCCGGAGCGCTGACAACGCTGTACAGCTTCTGTCAACAAGAGAACTGCGCGGATGGCGTGAACCCGGTTGGCGGCCTCGTGCTGGGCACCGATGGCAATTTCTACGGGACCACCATCGAGGGAGGGTATGGCGTGGGTACCGTCTTCAAAATCACCCCGAAAGGTGCCCTAACCACATTGCATAGTTTTGTCTTCTCGGACGGCGCATACCCCTCGGCTGCCCTCGTTCAAGCAAGCGATGGGAACGTCTACGGGACAGCAGCAGGAGGGGGCACGAGCAACTCCTGCGAATCCTTCGGGTGCGGCACGGTTTTCAGGGTCAGTCCGGAAGGAAGTTTCACAAGTCTGTACAGCTTCAATTTAAGCGACGGTGCGTATCCCAACGCTGCTTTAATTCAAGCCAACGATGGAAACCTCTACGGAACGACATATCAAGGCGGCGCGAGCGGCTATGGCAGCGTGTTTAAGATCACGCTGTCGGGCGGCTTGACCACCCTCTACAGCTTCAGCGGAGGTGATGGCGAATACCCTAACGCTCCCCTTCTTGAAACCAAAAAAGGACTATTCTATGGGACGGCCGCATTCGGTGGTACCAATGGGTATGGCACAGTTTTCAAAATCACTTCCAGTGGCACCCTTACAACGCTCCACAACTTCACCCTCGCTGATGGCTACGTTCCTGATGGAGCATTGGTCCAAGTAGGCAATGGGAAATTCTACGGGACCACGGAGTCCGGCGGAGCTAAAGGGGGCAAGGGCACGCTCTTTACGATGACGGCTGCTGGCAAGCTCACTTCCCTCTATACCTTTTGCCTGCAGCCAAATTGCTCGGATGGTGCGGACCCAGACTTCGGGCTTATTCGATTGCAGAACGGAACTTTTTACGGCGTGACATTTGGTGGTGGAACCGGCCTGCTCGGTACGATTTTCCGTTTTTTAGCATAAGAGGGCTGAAGTGCGAGAGGAGGAAAATCTGCCAGCCAGACTAGCCATGGATATTCTGTCGAATGACTCCGTTCCGGCCAGGCGCTGGTAGCAGAAGCTCACTCATTCACCACCTGCGTCACCCCCGCCGACGCGGCCCGATGATAAGCATCGCCGGAATAGGTGGCCTTGATTCGGAATGCTTTCGCCGCGGAAAACGATGTGGTCAGCGTTGCGCCGCCATTTTTCGTCATACCAGTGCCGAGACTAGTTCCGCCATTGTAGAAGCTCACCGTCTCTCCGTTAGGGACGGCCGGATTGGAACTGATGGTAGCCGTGAAGGTCACTGTTTGGTTGACCCGCGACGGGTTGGGCGACGAGGTCAGAGTTATAGCTGGGTGTACCAAGAGGTCGTTGAGTAGCACAGCCACGCCGCCTTCGGTACAGAACTGACTTAAGTCGCATTCGTCGGCCGCGACCAGGTCGGGCCGGCCATCTCCGTTCACGTCGGCGATCACGACCGAAGCAGTTTGAGTGCCCACAGTGCTGAGATTTCGAGGCCTCCCGAAGGTGCCATCGCCGTTTCCGGAGAGCACGCTAACTTTGCCCGTTGGATAACAATCACCAAAGTTATCGGCCGATTGGCACATGTTGGTTACAACCAGATCGGGCTGGCCATCGCCATTCAGATCAGCGATAGCAACCCAAGAGGCGTAGGTTGCACCCGACTTCGAGAGAACTCCGGGCTGGAAGCCACCATCGCCATTGCCCAGCAGCACGCTCACCGCGCCGATCTTCACCGGACTGCAATCATCATAAAAACACATGCTGGCCACGGCCACATCCGGGTAGCCGTCACCGTTCACGTCGCCAACCGCGATAGAAACAGGACTCCAGCCACCGGCGGCATAACTGACAGCGGATTGGAACGTCCCGTCACCATTACCCCGCAGAACACTGATCGTTGTAGTGTAGGGGCTTACGGCTTGGATAGTAGCCAACACGACGTCGAGCTTGCCGTCAACAGTTAGATCGGCAACGGTCACTGCTGAAGGCTCAGCGTCTCCTGAAGGGAAAGTGTGCGGCGGCTGGAACGTGCCATCGCCATTGCCCAATAGCACGGCTACATTCCCCAAGTCGCAATTATTGACGCCCTGGCAAAGGTTGGAGACCACAAGATCCGGATGACCGTCACCGTTTACGTCGGCGATCCCGATCCCTGTGCCGAGATAGCCTCCTGAACTGTAGCTGACAGGCGCTTGGAGCGTGCCGTCGCCGTTGCCGAGAAATACACTAATGATCCCGCCATGGCCACAATCGACGTTGTCGCATTCATTCAACACGACTACATCTGCGTGGCCATCTCCATTGAGATCTGCAATGGCTAACCACGAGCCGAGGTTGCCACCGTTCGAGGAGTAATACACGACCGGCTGGAAGGTGCCGTCGCCGTTCCCCAGCAGCACGCCCACAGTGCCGCCATAGTCTTCGGCCACAACCAGGTCGATCTTGCCGTCACCGTTCAGGTCGCCGGTGGCGCTGGAGTCGGGGGATAGAGCAAGATAACTGAAGTCGATGAATGATGCCGGGCCGAAGTGCAACGGCGCAGGCTGCAGAGCCGGAGCCACTTGGGCGACCAGAGATGTCGCGGCGATAACGGTTAAGACAAGGGTGGAAATGCAGACGAACCGAATCGACGTCATAAGGCCTCCAGGGAGGGAGCCTGTTGCGAACAGCTTCCAGCAATCTTCTATGTAATCTCCCTTATTGATGCAAGAGACATACAGACTCTACACCTACTCTCCTGTTCTCGACAATGTAAGTCGACAATGTTCATCGAGTTTTCAGAAAGCGGTGGCCCTACACCAAAACGCGTCCGGCATTTCAATGGTGTAATTATCCCGCCATCGCAAAAGCAATTCGGCCGCGCTCGGCGCAGATCGACCACGCGAAAGAATCAGCATGATTCCTGCCCGTGGATTTGAGATCGCCAAGAATATTGGTCGTGCAGTAGCCCACGCCGCCACCCGCCTGCAAGGCGTATGCCTGGTGACCGCTTATTAGTTGCAAATGGGTAGATCGAGAGAGTGACGAGGCAGACGCTTTCGGCTATTGCAGCTTCGCGTACTCGGCCATGGCTTGCTTGTAGATCGGGATATTTGAGTCGGCATCGTTCCATAGGGTGAGAAAATCAGCATATGCGGCCAGCGCCCGAGTGCGAGCGGCAGCCGCATTCGCGCCCTGAGAGCTTCTCGATTCCAAAGCACTCGCGCGGGCGAATCCCAAATGTGCCAAGGCTCCGGTCCAGCAATTCCAAACCATGCCGGTATGGTCGAGAATCTTCTGAAACTCCACAGCGGCGGCGCTGCCCTGTCCGCCTGCCAAGTATGCCTCTCCGCGTACGTACACCGGATACAGGCAGGATATGTTCATGACGAACATAATCTGTCCGGAATCGATGGGCGGAGCACTTTGCAGCGACTCAATTGCTGCAAGCGGGTTCCCTCGGTTGATCGCCAACTGCGCGCGAATTGCGGGTAACCAGATGGATTGCACCTGTGTGCCCAGCGGGAAGAGTTTCTCCAACTCTTGCGCCAACGATTCGGCTCGTGCCCCATCGCCCGCCATGGCAAACGCAAGCGCTGCTTCGCTCTCTACTGCTGGGCTCACGCGAGCCAGGTTCAGAGCTTGTGCCGCCAACTGTCGAGCGCTTTGGGCATTGCCATAAGCGGCTTCCCGCTGAGCGGCAATCGCCTGCCAAACGGCCCCGTTCTCCTTGTCGTCCACTCGAATGGCGGAATCGACCGCCCGTTTGGTCAGTTCCAGCGCTTTGCCGAGATGACCAGCGTATGCCTCCGTATCCGATGCCAGCGACAGCCCAAAGTTTTCGTATTCCGGTTGGTTGGCAATCCACTGTTGCTGCTCCGCCATCCCCGCCCGGTCGGCGCCGAGGAAAGCGAGAGCGTAGAGCGTTGGATGGATAAGAATTGGATTCATTCCTCGAGCCTGCGCTTCGCGGAGGATCTGCCGCGCATCGTCGAAACGCTGCAAAGCGAGATCGAAGTTGGCGAGATTGACGTAGGAATAGGCCTTCTCGGGTGCGAGACGCATGTATTGTCTCGTCATCTCGGCGGCTTTCTCGAACTGTCCTTGCTCGGCATAGACATTCCCTAGATTGACGTAACCCAACCCGGGGTAACTCTCGACTTCCTCCTGATAATTCCGGGCTGCTTTATCGAGCTCTCCGGTTACATTCTGGTAGTATTCGGCAGTAATCTCCAGCTTTTCGCGTGTGCTGGCGTGATCACGCAATTGGAATGCTTTGGTGAAGTACTCTCTCGCCCGCGCAGGCTCCCCGAGTTCGAGGTAAGTTGCGCCCAGGGACGCGTAGGCCATGGCGAAGTTGGGATCAAGCTCAATGGCGCGTTGATTGAAAGAAATGCCGTCGCCGATCTGGTTTTTCCCGCGCTGGGTCTTGCTATATGCTTGCAGCGCTTCCAACGAAGAAGTGGTGGCCTGCTCGAGCGGGACGTCGAATTTCTGCACCGTGGCGAGCGATTCGCCAAGCTCGGTACGGAGTTTGGATGCCCCTTCGCCCAATGCGTCCAGCACCGTCTCCTTGGACGTCGCTGTCACTTGTTCCTCGGCGAGCGGGTCACCGTTGCGGCAATTCACTGCCTTCAATTCCAGCACGTATTGACTGCCCAGACTCACAATCGACCCGGCCACGTAAGCCTTACTGCCGACTCTCTGGCAAAGCTCGCGCGTCACCTCGGGTGTGAGTTTCGCGCCCGCCGGACGCTCCATCAGTTTCAAGGTCTGGGCGAACTGGCTGTCCGGAAGCACATTTAGGAAAGGCGATTGCCGCAAGGAAACGTTAAGCGCCGTCTTGAGCGTGTCGTCGAAAACCTCGTCTCCGGTGCTGTTTGCGAAGTCGGCGAGAACGATGGTGTCCCGGTCGCCGAGAGGACTGGGTCGACGCACGCGATAGTAAAGTTTGCCCGCCACGAGCAGGGCCGCGAGCAGAACGGGGACTGCAAATTTCGCCAGTTTCGCAACTCCGGCAGGACGAAGTTTGGGCACATCCGCGACTGCGATGGCAGGGGTGCCATTGCCCGAACTCGATGCTGGGAAGGAATTGCCGAGCTGTCGAGAATTGGAGGACTCGATCGGGCGATCCGGATCTAATCTTGAGGGGATCGTTGCCGTCGCGGCGAAATCTGCGGGTGTTATGACGGCGGCCGATTGGCCGGTGACGAGGTTGACGGTTTCCCGGCGATTTCCGTTGGATGGAGTTAGCGTGATGGGCTGCGCTTCGGGGACGGGAGGTTCGCCGCTGGATATTTCAACTTCCGCCACAAAGCGATAGCCCATGCCTTTTACAGTCTGGATGAATTTGGGCTCAGCGGAATCGTCGCGCAATGCGGCGCGAAGTTTATTAATGGCGGTGTTTACGCTGTGCTGGGCATCGACAAAAACGTCTTTTCCCCACAGATGTTCGGCGATGGCCTGCCGGCTGACGAGCGCTCCCTTGCTCTCGGTCAGGAAGAACAGGAGTTTCAACGGAATGCGTTCCAGTCTTACAGCGCGACCCTCGCAGGTCAACTCATAGCGTCGCGAGTCCAGTTCGAATTTCCCGAATCGAGTCAGCATCGGCCCTTCTTTTCGGGGACCTGATCACGGGCAGTAATCGCAGTAACTCACTAACGAGCGTGACGAAGTCGGGCGCGGAAACTCGAGTCTGTTTTTAATTGGAGATATCGAACCGCACCTACTAAAGCTTTCCCCTCCCACGGCCTTGGGGCAAAAGTATAGCTGATCCTAGCGACGTTCTTCCACTCACCGGAAGTTTCGCAGTTGCCGCAGTTCCACGACAATCCTTTTTTCTCAATCAGTTGCGACTTTAGAAATCCTTTAGAGCAAGAAGACGAAAGCTTTACCTTGCCTGCATTGACGCGCCCCAGGAATCGTGCGAACTTTCCGCTCCAGAAAGGCCGTTGTTGATCCGTTCCCAAGCGAGTTTGGCAATGAAAGACAGTAAGCCCACCTACGCGGTCGGCGACCAGGTGAAGGTGGAAATCGGAGACGAGCGGCTCTGGGTGCGGGTGCGACGGTGCGACGACAAGAGGCGGCTGGTGTTCGGGACGCTCGACAGCGAGCCAGTCCACGACTACGACGGCGCGGTCGCGCTCGGATCGGAAATGGTGGTTAGCTTTTCGCAGATCCGCGAACACAAGGGGCGTTGACTGGACCAGGAGGAGGCGGCGAATGACCAGGATCCGACGAGTTTTCGATTAGGGCACCCCATTGCTGCAGGCAGTTCCATTTCAAAGAGATTGAAGGAGACATTATGACTACATCGTCCCAACGCGTAACCGAGCTTTTTTCTTTCCAACCATATGCATCGTCTTCCACGCTGCATGCGTGTCGGCGGCTACTCTCGGCGGTTGCGGGAGTGTGTTCGCTCTGGCTCCTGGGCGCGATTGCTATTACAGCGCACGCACAAAACGTGACCTTCGCGGGCGTTCAGGCCACGTTGCCAGCCAACGGACCCGTTAACCCGAGCGGTGTGGCGGTGGATGCCGCGGGTGATGTCTTCATCGCAGACTCCGGCAACAACCGCGTGGTGGAGATTCCGGCTGGCTGCACCAGCGGCTCCTGCCAGACCACAGTGGGCTTCAATCTGAGTAACCCGGAAGGGGTGGCTGTGGATGGAGCGGGCGATGTCTTCATTGCGGATACTAACAACAACCAGGTAGTGGAGGTTCCGGCCGGTTGCACCACGGCGACGTGCCAGACTACGGTGGCCAGCGGTCTGAGTCTTCCGGCCGGCGTGGCGGTGTTTGTTGATGGCGAATACGTCTACATCGCGAATACCGGCGCCAACGAGGTAGTGATGGTTTATGGCGGTCAGGAGTACACGGTCGGCAGTGGACTAATGAGCCCGAGTGGAGTGGCGGGAAGCAACGATGGCCTTCTCATCGCGGACACCGGCAACAACCGCGTGGTTAAGGTTGTTGAGGAAGTTGGGACTTTTACGCAGACCAATGTGGGCAGCGGCTTCAGTAGCCCGACCGGTGTGGCAGCGGATGCATTGGGTAACGTGTTCGTCGGGGATAGCGGCAACAACAGGGCTGTCGAGGTTCCGGCCGGCTGCACCAGCGCCGCATGCCAGGTTACGCTCGGCAATGGGCTGAAGAATCCGGAAGGAGTGGCAGTCAATGGTGCAGGGGATCTCTTCATCGCGGATGAAGGCAACAAGCGGGCGGTGGAGGTGCAGCCGTTTGCGATCAATTTCGGTGGTGCCCTGGTCGGTTCCAACGACCCGCTCCAGTTTCTCTATAACGTCACCTCGACCACAACCTTCGGCACCCCAAAAGTTGTTACACAGGGAACGGCCAATCTCGACTTCACTCTGAACCCTGGCGGCACCTGCACGGGCACGGTGACTGCGGGGAACTCTTGCTCTCTGACGATTACGCTCGCCCCTCTGGCGCCCGGATTGCGCGAGGGTACGGTGCAGCTTTTCGATAACTCCGGCAACCAGCTCACGAGCACCGTGGTGTACGGCGTTGGCCAGGCTCCGGCGGTAGCGTTCAGTCCCGCCACGCAGACTGCGGTGGCGACCGGGCTGACCTCGCCCCTCGATGTAAAGGTGGATGCGGCGGGCGATGTTTTCATCGCGAATGGCGCCGCCGACCAGGTGGTCGAGGTGCCGGTCGGCTGCACCAGTGGCGCTTGCCAAATTACTCTGGGCAGCGAACTGGATAACGCGACCGGTGTGGCGGTAGATGGAGCCGGCGATGTGTTCATCTCAGATAGCGGCAACACTCGAGTGGTCGAGGTGCCAGCCTCGTGCGTCCCCACGAATTCCTGCCAGAACACCGTGGTCAGCGAGGGGCTAAATGCCCCCGGCCCGCTCGTGGTCGATGGGGTCGGCGACCTCTTTATCGCCGATGTCGAGGGGAACCAGGTGGTCGAAGTGCCGGCCGGCTGCACGTCCATTTCCTGCCAAATCTTTATGAGCATCGCGCCCAGTTCCCCCGAGGGACTGGCGATCGACAGTGCGGGTGATTTGTTCGTCGGGGAGGGAGACCCCAATCAAGTGGTGGAGTGGCCGCGCACGCCAACTGGCTATGGCACACCGATCACGGTCTTCACGGGGCCGATGGGCTCTGGAGTAGCGGTGGACGCCGCCGGCGATGTCTTCATCGCCGATCAAAGCAACGTGGTGGAAGTTCCGGCGGGCTGCACCAGCGCCACCTGCCAGACCCTACTGGGCAGCGGACTGAGTGACCCGTTCGGCGTAGGGGTGGATGCAGCGGGCGACGTGTTCATCGCCGACCGGGGCAAAGAGGCTGTGTATGAGGTGAACCGCTCGCAGCCGCCGTCGTTGACGTTCGCCAGCACGGTTGTAGGCCAGACCAGCAGCGACAGCCCGCAGTCGGTCACCCTGCAAAACATTGGCAACCAGCCGCTGAATGCGGTCGCTCCGGCCCTGGTAGTCAGCGGACCGAACTTTGTTCAGGTCGCGGGCTCGGGCACGCCTCCTGACTGCGGCGTCGACTTCTCTGCGGCTCCACTGGCACCGGGATTTATCTGTGACCTCAGCGTCAGCTTCACTCCGCAGGTGCCGGGCAATCCGCTGAGCAGCACGGCCGTCTTCACCGACAACGCGCTCAACGCCCCGGCTCGCCAGATCATCAGCTTGCAAGGCGTGGGCTTGCCGAACACCGTCATGGTCACGATCGGCGCCAGTCCGGCAGGGCTGCAGTTCTCCGTAGACGGAGTGAACTACAGCAGCGGGCAGAGTTTCACCTGGACGATTGGCAGTGGGCACACGCTCGCGACAACCACCCCTCAGTATCCAAGCGCCGGTGTGCAGGAGACGTTCGCGAACTGGTCGGACGGCGGAAGCTTGAGCCATGCGGTGACGGCTTCAGCGAGCATCACGAGCTATACAGCGAGTTTCAACACCGGTTACCAACTGACGACGACTGCCAATCCCCCCTCTGCAGGAACGGTGACGCCAGTGTCAGGCGACTACTATGCTCCGAACACGGTCGTGAACGTGACCGCGACGCCGAACGTTAATTATGCGTTCTACAACTGGAATGGCGATGTGGCCAACCCCAGCCGCATGTCAACAACAGTGACGATGAGCGGTCCGCAGAGCCTGACGGCGAACTTCGTCGCAGCGCAGGTGACCGTTTCTCCCACGAGCGTCAATTTCGGCGACGTGATTGTCGGTCGAGCCGGCAAAAAGACTGTAACCCTGCAGAACAATACCGGTAAACCGGTGCTGATCGGCCCCATTAGCTTGTCCGTGACCTTGGGAGACTCGTCGCAGTTCCGCTTCGACCATGTCTGTCCGGCGAAACTTCTGGCCGGGAAGAGTTGTCTGATCGGGGTCCTGTTCACGCCGGACGCGGTCGGTCTGAGCACAGGCACGTTGAACATTGTGACCAGTGCTCCGGGTAGTCCGATGGAGGTGCCAATCACTGCGGCCGGGATTGCGAGAGGAAAATAAGGAGAAGATTCGGGCGGGGGGTAGAGCGCCTGCCCCCCGAGCGATGCAAGCCGCTTGTGAGGAAACGGATGTTGACCCCCTCCCCGCGGCGTCTGCTTATCGGCCGGTGCACCATATAGCTCCCTTTGAATGTGGAAGCCCTTCAGCGGGTTGTGTCGCAACTTTCAATTGAAGACAAGTTTGTCGCAGGGCCTCTGTCGTTTGTCCTTAGGGTGCCAAATCGAAAAGGCTGCCGATTAAACGAATCTGGCGAAGAAGTTCTTCTCCAGCCACCCATCGAACCTGCCCCTTCCGGATCATATGAACCGCTTCGTAACCTTGAATCGTTCGCCGCGCCGCTTGAAATTCTCGAAAGCCCTGCTTGGCCTTCACTCGACGTTTGATGGCTCGATGATCCTGTTCCAGAATGTTGTTCAGGTACTGCATAGGTCGGTGCCGACAGCGGTTGCGCAGCGTCCCTTCCTTCTTACTGTCGGAGATCGCGGAACTGTAGATCGGCGCCAGATCCGTGTTGATTACTCGAGGCTGGGGATGGGATCGGTCGGCGAGCGCCTTGCGAAACAGCCGCTTGGCAGCGTCGGCGTCACCGAATGCTGACAGCAGGAAATCGATGGTGGCACCCTGGGAACCGATTGCCCGATACAAGTAGCACCAGCGCCCCTGCACCCGAACGCACGTTTCGTCCACTCGCCAGGACTTGTTGGTCGGCTTGAGATGCGGTCGTAGTCGCTGCTCCAACTCAGGCCCGTAACACTGCACCCAGCGCCAGACCGTCGTGTGATCGAGATGGAGACCGCGCTCCTCCGGCAGCTCCTCAACATCGCGTAGAGAAAGAGAATAACGAAGATACCACCGGACCGCACAAAGGATCAGGCCGGGTTCGTCTGCCGCCATTTGAAGATCGCGGGTCGGGTTATCATTGCGCCATTGTTTCACACCACCACCCAGCAACCCCGAACGTTGCAACACATCCCGCGCACAGATAACCGCCTCTAAGTGCTTGAAACGTTGGCCATGTTTAGCAACGTACAACCACAGTTACAGCCACATCTGACGCAAGAGCATCGGTCCGGTCGGAAGGCGAACCGAGCTGATTTGGAATTCGTAGAGATAGCTATGACCTTAGCCGTCTCAATAAGGATTCAGGCGACCCTCCGTTTGCGCGAGGTGCAGAGTTTGGACGATGCTGCACAAAACTAAGTCATGGCCGTTTCGAACTCGAATCTTGCAAAAACATCGCCGAATCATCCTCAATTTATGGCGTCACGACGAAGACGGTCCCGTCGTTATGGGCTCCTCCCTGTTCCGTGACCCCATAAAGTTTGCCCGTGGCCCTCTCATAGGCCAGGCCGCTGACAGAGAAATATCCGTCTCCCGCGTCTGGGTTGAAATTCCACACCGTCGACTCGCCTCCGGAGGCCGGAATTTCGAAGACTACACCACCGCCATACTTTCCCCCCTGGTGTGTCGTGCTGAAGAAATTGCCCGCGGCGTCCTGCACGAGAGGGGCAAACGGATACTGGCCGTCGGTTCCGCTAAAGGAGTAGAGCACGGTTTCGCTCCCCGATGCCGTGAGTTTGAAAACCGTGCCACCATTATCGGCGCCGCCCTCGGACGTCGTTCCGTATAAGTTTCCCTTTTTGTCGCGCACCAGTTTGTCGGTTGGACCCGCTCCGTCGCTGGGCGGGCCGCCAAAGCTGTAGAGCACGCTCTCGCTCCCGGACGCCGTGATCTCATACACTGTGCCGAATCCGTACTTACCGCCATTCGCCGTGGTGCCGTACAAATTTCCGGCGCTGTCGAAAATGACACCGTCATAGGGATCATAACCATCAATGCCATTGGGACTAAATGCATGCCATACGTTGAGCGTTCCCGATGGCGTCAGCTGGTAGACACTCCCGAAACCGATTCCGCCGTTTTCGGTTGTGCCATAGATGTTGCCAACGGAATCGAAGGCCAGGCTGCCGGCAGGATTAATGCCGTCGGCGCCGCCGTGAAAGTTGTACAGGACTGTAAGTTTGCCGGCTGCAGTGAGCTTGTAGATCGTTCCCCAGCCAAATTCGCCGTCTGCACCGGTAACGCCGTAGTAGGCTCCTTTGTGCTGCACGACCCCGCTGGATGGACTTCTGCCATCGGAAGTGCCGTTAAAGCTGTGCAGAATCGTGTCCTCGGTGGCGCCGGCAACGAGCTTGAAGAACGTGCCTTCGCCGACGCTGCCGCCGCCGTACGTTGTGCCATACACATTTCCGTGGGCGTCAACATACAATGCCGCGGCTGGAGTGGATCCGTCCGGCTCCCCGCTGAAACTGTAAAGAACGGATTCGGTCTGGGCCGCCGCCGGCCCTGCTGCCACAGACAGTAGCAAGATCAGAAACAAAGCCCCCGCGTGTTTGGAATACATATTTCCTCCGATCGAGCTTATATCTTCATGCTGCGGCAGACGATTTGTGTTGGTCGAGGCGCCTTCGGCTTTGCCTATGGTGTGTCACTTGCACGGGTATGTATCCGTGCAAGTAGCCTTTTCGGCAGCGTTCTTTTCCTTGTCCAGATCTTTTACGGTTGGCAGATTGTTGGGATCGCCGCCTTCACCGTGCGCTTCCCCGTGCCATACAGTGAAACCAAGAACCTTGGCATTACCGCTAGCGTCATAATAGAAGAGAGGTGCACGCGGGTCAGCGGTAGGTGTCACCCCAACCTCGACTGTAGCGTTGACCTTGCCCACCTCAACGCCGTCAACTTCGACGCTGCCGCCTGTGGACGCAGTCGCCGCGGGTCTGTCGGTGCGGACCCCGACCTGAATTCCAGGACCCCTGTAGAGGGTGATCTGGCTCACTTTCTGTTTCAACGCGTCTTTCGCTTTCTTGTGGACCTGTTTGCAGAGACCGCCGCCCAGGCCCGAAGGATCCGCCAGGTTGATCGGATCCTGAAGGACGTACCCATATAGATTCAAATCTCCACCGTCGAACTTGATCGGATCCTTGGCCGTCCAGCGACCCGTGCTCGGGTTGTAGTCGCGCGCTCCAAAACGGACCAGTTTTGTGTCCTGGTCATACAAACCTCCGGCAAACCCAAAAGGTTGAAACCCGGGGTTCGAGTCGGCCAACACGTTGCCGAATTCGTCGTACGAAATCTGCTCGGCAATGGCTCCCGTAGTGCTGTTGACCACCAGCAGCGGGCTTCCCAGCGGATCAGAAACGATGCGGTAGGTCACACCGCCGCTGATCATGTAAACGGGCGACAGCGAACCCGTGCCGTAGACAAATTGGCTGACGATTTGATTGCGGCCATTTAATTGCGCGACCAGCCAGTCATCCTGATCGTAAAGATAGCCCGTTTGTAGCGCTCCGTTGACGACCTTTCCTACCCGATGGTCTTCGGGGTCTACGACGTACTGGATATTTGTGCCATTCGGTAGCGAGGCAGCGACGAGGTTGCCGAAGACATCGTAAGTGTAGCCGGTCGTCTGCGTTCCCACAGTCTGGCTCGCCAGTTCGCCATTTGCCGTGTAGGTGAACGAAGCGTTGCCATACGTCAACAGGCGATCCTGGGCGTCGTAAGTTCCGGTCGCTGTTCCGGAGGAAGTTGTTGCCGACAGCCGGTTTGAATTTGAGTCATAAGTGTAACTGGAGAAACTCGCGCCGTTCTTCGTAACCGCAGTTAGGCGGCCTGCCGCATCGAACGTATAAACATAGGCGTTCTTGTTGCCCCCGACTGTCTCCGTCTTGCCGCTGATTCGCCCGTCAGCGTCGCGGGTATAAGTAACGGCGTACAGCGCAGTGGTCTTATATTTGTCGGTGAGGCCCGTCAGTTCACCAAAAGCGTTATAGGTTCGAGCGTCGGTCAGACTGCCCAGCGTGGTCCCGGTGATCAAGCCATCTTTGGAGTTGAGCTTGACCGACAAGGACCCGGCTTTGGTTACGAATCCATCGTTGTCGTAAGTGAAATTTGTGACATTCGAGCCGTTCAAGCTTTCGGAACTAACCCAAAAATTGTCGTCATAGGAGCGGCTCACCGTCCCGGCGACGGTGCCGGTGAGGGCCGCTGAGATCAGAAGCGGGCCGTTGTAACTGTAGGAGAGCGATTCGCCAGTGCTGATCGACGCGCTCGTTAAGTCGCCCGTTTTTGGATCGAAGGAATAGCCGATCGTCTCCGTTGGCGCCGTCACTGAATTCAAACGGCCGCCACCGTCGTAGCCGAATTGGACCGTTTGTCCGTCGGGCCGCGCGATCTGTGTGAGATCGCGATCCAGATTATAAGAATAGTTTGTGGCGCCAGTTCCGGATACACTCGGCGGGGTATACGACGACATCAAGTCAACGGCGGTGTAGCCAAAATCGTGCGGGGATTTGCCCGGTGGTGTAACGGAAGTCAGGTTACCATTCGCGTCGTAGGTGTATCCGACTATCCGACCATCGGGAAGTGTAGTTGTCGACAGCCGGCCGTCCGCATCGTAGAGATAGCTCGTGGTCAGCGCCAGTGGGTCGATGACTCTGGCCAGAAAACCGTTCGCGCCATAAGTGAACGTTGTCTTGCGTGTACCTTGGGTTGTCGCGGCTAGTCGGCCGCGGCTGTCATAGGTGAAATCGACCGCTGTCAAAGAACCGAGCTTGGTGCTGGAAACACGTTCCAGATCATCAAGAGCAATCGTTAATGTTCTTCCCACGGGAGACTTGTCAATCCATGTGCGATCTTTTCCCGTGTAGGTGGACGCGTAGGCGCGCCCGTTCACCCTTTCCACGTCGGATTCCGCAGTAACCGTGAAAGGGTTCCCGGCAGTCCCCAGCGTAGTCGAGCGAGTTTCTGCAATGTCCATCGTCAAATTGCCCAGGCTCAACGTTTCGCTCAGGTCCACCGGAACCTGCAGTCCCCACACCGGATCCGGCCCTAGCGTCTTGCTGTCAACGGTCCCATCCGGCAGCGCGTAGCTATCCGTAAGCTGGCCGTTACTGCCCAGATTCTTGTCCGATGTCGCCACCAACGCGTCGGGCCAGGTGATCGTGCGCTGGTGTGACTCGGGCGTGGTGCCGTATTGGATCCAAGGCAAAGTGAGACAGGACACGTAAGCGCTAGTTCGGCCCAGCGCAGTGACTTCTGAAACGGTCGATCCGACCCCGCAGTTCGAGGGCGTGCTCCCCAGGTTAATGTAACCGCCTAACGAGTCCGCGTCTTCCGTCAATCTGCCGTTCGCGTCATAGGCATAGCTGTAGAGGTTGCCGTTTGGGTCGATTCGGCCGCTCAGCAATCCGGTGCTTGAGTTTACGAGGATGGAGGAATTTCCTAACGGGTCGGTGACCTGGCTGAGAAATCCGTTTGCATCCATGGTCAGAGTTGTCGTCTGGCCATATGGTGAAACGAGAGCTGTCGCCTGTTCGGAGGCATTGCGCTGGACGGTCGTGATGTTTCCGCTCGCATCGGTGATCGTCACCAGCTTCCCGGCAGTGTCGTAGCCGAACTGGTATTTCGGTGCTCCGGTGAGAGGCAGCAGCGTTTGGAGATGCTGGCCTGCCGTGGTAAATACGTACACCTCACCACCGTCCTCGGAGGTAAGCAGGAGATCCCCGTTGTAGCTGACTGGTACACCGAGTTGGTAGCCGTTGCGCTGGCTTCCGTCTCCCAGGAAGAGCGTGTTGGTGCTGGGGTCGTAGGCGTGATGAACGGCGAGCGTCCAGCCGCCGATCTGCGAGGCGTCAGCGATGGCCATAGCATTTCCGGGAGAGCCCGGGGCGCGACCGCTGTCGTAATGGAGGAAGAAACCTGTTCCACTCACCGACAAGTCCTCCCCTAGGTTCTGATTCTGGCAGCCGACAGTGGACCCGCCCTGTTGCTCGCAGTCGTCATCGTCGTCGTAGCTAGGAATTAGGGTGTAGGAGAACGTCCAGGGAATCGCCAAGAGCATCACAAGCTCCTGTCCGTTGAAAGAATATGAGTTACTAAGTACTCCCACATTCGACGGCAGCGGCAGCGTTTGAGGATAGTTCGTGACCGGAAGAATCCCCAGTGGCACGCTCGAAGAGCTAGGTTGCCCCCCACAGGGGGTCTCTGTATAAGTTCCGATCCCGGCTCCCGCTACCCCGTACTGATAGGTGCCGGCTGATTCGACAATTGCTAGACCGGAACTCGCCTCCGCGCCGTTTAGTTGCCATTGGTATTGGTTTTCTCCAGATGGCGGGCAGAGGTTAGTGGCGCTGTCATTCAACTGACCGTTGGTGCTGCTCGTATATCCACCCCAGGTAGCATCGTCCGGGTGGCAGTTCAAATATCCGGGAGTCATTTTGACATTGTTCCCAGTCAGCAGATCATTCGCGGTGCATTCGGCGTAACCGGTGCAGCTGCCTGACCCGCTCCCAGAAAGGCTGAAGGTCGCATTCCACGACATCACATCGGACCAGCAAACTTGAGCATGAACTTTGCCCCCCAAGACCAACACCGTGACTGCGATCACTACGGCAGCGTAGTTTTTCATCGAGCACCTCCGCGGGAAAATTAAAAGCAACCCAACTTGGGTCACTTTGATAACCGCAAAACGATGTGCAAATCGGCTCACGAAATCCCAGATAATTTCTTGGAAAGGGTCTTGGATTGTGTGGAGCCCCTTGAGCGTAGTTCGCAGGAGCTTTCGACCGCGGCGACGTTCCGGCCAAACGACTGAATTCAAGCGATATAGCCGGATTGACTTCCTGGAGTTGGCTGGTGTAACGTTCCGCAAATAGTGTCACGTGCCGCAAATTGTCTCTTCCCGCAGGAGGCAGCCGTGGAGTCCAGCCCAAGTGAGGTTACCGCATTACTCCATCGCTGGAGCAAGGGTGACATTGCGGCTCGGGAACAGCTAATCCCCATGGTCTATGAGGAGTTGAGACGCATCGCTCGGCTCTCCCTTTCCCGTCGGGCCCCTAACCACACACTTCAAAGCGCAGCTCTGGTCAATGAAGCTTATCTGCGGCTGATCGACCATACCTCCGTGCGCTGGGACAATCGCTTGCATTTCTTCGCCGTCTCGGCGCAACTGATGCGCCGCATATTGGTGGATCATGCGCGCCGGAAGCAAGCTGGCAAACGAGGTGGTGGGGCCCCGCCCCTCCTTCTCGATGAGGCTGAATTCATGCCCCAGCAGCGCGATGTGGACCTGATTGCTCTCGACGACGCGCTGACGAACCTTGCAAAACTCGACGAGCGGCAGTGCCGCATGGTCGAGCTGCGTTTTTTTGCCGGAATGTCCATTGATGAGACCTCGCAAGCCCTGGGAGTTTCTCCCGCAACCGTGAAGCGCGATTGGACCACAGCACGACTTTGGCTCATCCGTGAGATGAACGTCCGGACTGGGGCATGACTCCAGAAAGGTGGCAGCAGGTGCGGGACGAGCTTTCTGCGGCTTTGGCTTTGGCGCCCCGAGACCGTTCTGCATACCTGGAAGGTCTCGGAGCCAACGACCCCGCCCTGCGCTCCGAGGTCATGAGCCTGCTCGCCATCGAGCAACAGGCCAGCCCGGAATTTCTCTGCCCCCCGACGGACGGCGACGAGGTAACTCTTAACGGATCCGGAACCGAGAGCAGCCGCCTTGGACGGCGGATCGGGCCTTATCAGCTGGTCGAAGAAATTGGCATCGGAGGCATGGGCGTAGTCTACCGCGCTTTCCGCGCGGATGATCAGTTTCGCAAGGAAGTTGCGATCAAGCTGGTTCGAAGTGGCGAGAACTCCAGTTTTGTTGTTTCGCGTTTCAAGAGCGAGCGTCAGTTACTCGCCGGCCTGGATCACCCGAACATCGCGGCCCTCTTCGATGGCGGCACCACGGAGGAGGGCGTTCCGTACTTCGCGATGGAATTAATCGCGGGCCAGCCCATCGTGGAATACTGCAATACTAAGAAGCTCTCCGTTCGGGAGCGTCTCGAACTCTTCCTGCATGTCTGCTCCGCCGTGCAGTACGCGCACCAGCGACTTATCATCCATCGGGATCTCAAGCCTAGCAACATTCTGGTGACCTCGACCGGCACTCCCAAGCTGTTGGATTTCGGCATTGCCAAAATCCTGGAAGCCCCATCTCTTCCCGAGCAGGGAGCCGAGACAACCATCTCCTTGTTTCGTTTGCTTACTCCCGCCTACGCAAGCCCCGAACAGATTCGTGGCGAAACCATCACCACTGCCAGCGATGTGTACTCGCTGGGTGTCGTGCTCTACGAATTGCTAACTGGTCATCGTCCATGTCGGATCGAGTCAAACGCACCGTACGAAATTGAGCAAGCCGTATGTGAATTTGAACCCGAAAAGCCGAGCGCCATTGTGTTCCAGCGCACGACTCTCAAAACTGATAGCCGAATCGTCGACATCACTCCGAAATCGGTTAGTGAAGTAAGGGAGGGCTCACCCGAAAAACTGAGCCGTCTTGTGCGTGGAGACCTCGACAACATTATTCTGATGGCCTTGCGCAAAGAACCGCAGCGGCGCTACCCATCCGTGGAACAGTTCGCGGCCGATCTCGTACGGCATCTCGAAAACAAGCCCGTGAGTGCCGCGAAAGATACCCTGCAATATCGGCTGTCCAAGTTTGTCAGCCGGCATAAGGCGGGATTTGCGGCCGCAATCGTCGTGGCCGTGTCCGTGATTGGCGGAATTGCAGTGACGTTGCACGAGGCACGAATTGCGCAGGCGCAACGGCGGCTTGCAGAACAACGTTTCAATGACGTTCGCGACCTGGCCAATTCTCTCTTGTTTGACGTACACGACTCCATTCAGGATCTTCCCGGCTCGACTCCTGCGCGGAAGTTGCTGATCGAACGAGCTCTGCGTTACCTCGATGGACTCGCGCGCGGCTCCGCATCAGAGCCGTCCTTGCAACGCGAACTGGCAACTGCATACGAGAAGGTTGGCACGGTCCAGGGCAATCCTTTCGGCGCCAATCTCGGTGACGTTCAGGGCGCCTTGGCGAGCTACGGGAAGGCTCTGGCGATCCGCGAACACCTCACGCAAATAGATCCGGAAAATGTCGCTGATCAGGTGGCGCTGGCTCGATGCCAGAGACTCTTTGCGGCTACATCCGCTAACCGCTCCGTGGGCTGGGACGAAAAGAGAAACATGGAGGAGGAGCTTCTCGCGCTCGCAACAGCTGAGAAGGCGTATCACCTCGATTCCTCAAACCCTGCAGCTCTGGAGGAACTGCAGACCAACTACGACCTTCTAGTCACGTTTCGGGACTCAACCGGAGACTATGAGGGGGCGTGGGAATATTTGCAAAAAGAGAAGCCCATCATAGCGGCTCGTTTGCAAACTGCTCGAGAAAACCTGAATCTGCTGCTAGCTCAGGGCAAGTGGGAAACGAAGGCCGGAGTTGAGTTGGCCAAGCTCGGCTTCCGTGAAGAGGCCTTCAAACATTTTCATCAGGGGATCCAGATATTCGAATCTTTGTCCGCCGGTGGCGCAGACACCATTTCGGCGCGATACCTGGCCGCTGCCCTGGAGCGTTTTGGCGACGCACAGCTGCTGAACTCTAATGTTCGGGAAGCGTTGCACAGCTATCAAAGAGGGCGTCAAGTCCTCGGGCCCTTGTTGGAAACTGACCCTAAGAACGCCGTTGCGCAACTTGATATGGCCTCAGCGTTGGCAAGAATTGGCAATGCAGAAGCTCTCAATGGCAACACCAAGGTTGGAGTGACCACACTCGACCAGGCGGCGAGGATGCTCCGGTCACAAATCGCACGCGATCCTGATTATAACGAACCGCCTTGGCTCCTAGTTTTAACCCTCATCTGGAATGGCGAAGCCCTCGAGCGGAACGGGCACCCAGAAGCAGCGCTGGGAAAATATCGAGAGGTGATCGCGATTTGGGAGCAGAACAAACACCCGCTGGCCCAAACCATTCTGGCTGGGGTCCACGAGAAAATCTCGGGAGCACTCGCGAGCAGCGGGAGATGGCAGGAAGCGAGTCAAGAGGCCGATCTTGCGGAGACGGACGCTGAGCAAATGATTGCGACACACCCTTATATGCTCGATGCGATCTACGTTAAGGCGGACGCAAACGAGAAGCTGGGAGAACTGCACCAGCGTCAAGCAAACCAGACAGTCACACCGGAACAGCGGCTTCGAGCGTGGACTGAGGCTCGGAATTCCTACAAGCGCAGCCTGGACGCATGGGCCAAGCTCACGAATCCTGCAGCACGAACGCCAGCCGGGTTCAGTTGCGGGAACCCTAAGAAGATCACCCTGGAATTGGCCGGGGCTGAAGTGGCCCTCAGACGAACTGTTCAGTACCCGTTCGCCCATCGCGTCTTCTGACTCGTGCCTATCTGCTCCGGATGTACTTTTTTTGAAAGCCCCCGGGTTTACGGGATGTGTTGCAAGTTTCAAGTTTGCTAGTTGGTGGCATGAAAGAATCGCCAAATGACAACCCGACCCGCGATCTTCAAATGGCGGCAGACGAACCCGCCTGATCCTTTGTGCGGTCCGGTGGTATCTTTCGTTATTCTCTGTCTCTACGCGATGTTGAGGAGCTGCCGGAGGAGCGCGGTCTCCATCTCGATCACACAACGGTTTGGCGCTGGGTGCAGGTTTACGGACCTGAGTTGGAGCAGCGATTGCGACCGCATCTCAAGCCGACCAACAAGTCTTGGCGAGTGGACGAAACCTACGTTCGCGTGAAGGGGCGCTAGTGTTACTTGTATCGGGCCATCGATTCCAAAGGTGCCACCATTGATTTCTTGTTGTCAGCGTTCCGTGACGCCGAGGCTGCCAAGCGGCTGTTTCGCAAGGCGCTCGCCGACCGATCCCATCCCCAACCTCGAGTAATCAACACGGATCTGGCGCCGATCTACAGCTCCGCGATTCCCGATAGCAAGAAGGAAGGAACGTTGAGTAAGCGCTGTCGGCACCGACCTATGCAGTACCTGAACAACATTCTCGAACAGGATCATCGAGCCATCAAGTGTCGCGTGAAGGCCAAGCAAGACTTTCGAGAATTTCAAGCGGCGCGGCGAACGATTTAAGGCTACGAAGCGCTTCACATGATCCGGAAGGGGCAAGTTCGATGGGTGGCCGGCGATAACCTTCTTCGGCAGATTCGTTTCATCGTCAGCCTTTTCGATTTGGCACCCTGAGGACAAACGACAGAGGCCCTGCGACAGACTTGTCTTCAATTGAAAGTTGGAACACTACCGGACTCAGGGTTAGTGACAGCAAAATGTCACAGGGTTTCGAGAATCGGAGGCTAATTCCTTATTCGGTAACCTGCATGGCTCTCTAGGCAGCAACTTTTGCTTTTCGCGCCAGAAGGGTAAAACCGCGTCTCGACGCATCCCTCTCCACAGACTGCAAGCGAGATCGGCCCCGACTCAGTGCTCCAGAACGTACCTCGACTTCTCCCAGGGCAAGCCGGCCTTCGAGTTCGACGCCCAAGTAGTGGAGTTCCCGAGCTTCGTTGATCGCTCTGGTTAAATCCCCGGCAGCTCGTGATTCGTCATGGCCAGGCTCGGCTGCAAAGTGGATACGGGCGGCTGCAATCACAATTGACAATCGAACACTGGGATCAGTCTTGGCGGAGATCTTCACTGCCCGTTCAATCGTTTGCAGCGCGGCCGTGGATTGCCCTTGCGATAGCTGACAACGAGCCAGCAATGCAACCGACAAGGCCTGGTCATCGACGGCATTGACGCCGCTCGTGTCATTGCCGGTGCCGAACAGATCGACGATTCGCCGCAGGGATCTTTCAATGCTTGCACACTGCTGACCTTCTTCCATGGTCAACTCATCCAAGTCCATTTCGACTTCCGCTGCGGAAAGTTTTTGTTGAGAGACCTGCTGCATCGACATCGCTTTTTCGTAGAGCGCGCGGGCGCCGGCAAAGTCCGCTTTCGCCAAGGCAACCTCGCCGAGGTCCTTGGTGAGGGCAATGTCGTATTCTTTCGAGCCCAATTGGCGCAGCCATTCCAGCGATCGCGTGTACGATTCCTGAGCCCCTTGAAGGTCGCCTTCCAGTTGCTGCAAAAGACCAGCGTTGGATTCCGCCAGAGCCTGGAGATACTTATTGCCCTCCACCGACGCCAACTCCCGTGCGTCCCGATACATCTTTGCGGCTTGCTCGACTTGGCCTAGTGCTACCAATTCGCCACCAATATCGATCATCAGACCGGTAGCGTCCTCCTTGTCGCCCAACTGCTGGAGAATAGCCAGGGCCTTCTCGTAGGAGCGTTTGGCGGCAAGATGATCGCCTTGGCTGGAGTGTTCCGTCGCGAGCTGGGTCATGACGGCAGCTTGGCCGGAAAGGTGGCCAATTTCCTGCTCGAGGCTAAGAGCCTTCTGGTAATAGTCGATCGCCTCCGCGGTGTTGGAGACGGCCGCGGCATCGCCGAACACCCGCAACACCTCAGCTTCTCCCCGCCGGTCTCCGGCGGCCACAAATATCTGTTGTGCCTCTCGGCAATTCTTAAGAGCCTGCTCCTGCTCCCCACTACTCCTTTGCACCTGCAATGCGCATTGCCGGATTCGCGCCCTCGCCAGCAAGAGCAACTCTCCCTGTTGCTTGGCTTTTTCCGCAGCCTGCGCGACTGCATCTTCCATGTGTTTGAAATCGCTGAGAGATCTCCAGGCCTCGTATTCTGTGAGTCCGATCCGAGGATCATTGCCCGCCGGAGCTGGCAAGCGGCGAAGTACCTTCAATGTAGCCAACCCATCATCGGTTCCTGACGCTTTGATTTGTGCCGATGCCAAGTGGAGTCCGTAATCCAAGTCGTCGGGGAACAGACCGAATAGAGTCTTATAAGCCTCGACCGCTTTGGCCCAGTCCGTTGAAGCGATGCGGTACTGCCCTTCGACGGACAGCCGGTCCTGTCGCGACAAACCTCCAGAATGCTGGAATGCTTTCTCGGCCTCATCCCGCGACTTAGCGTCGTAGCCCAACACCGACCACGCCTCAGCCAGTGCCGAATGAGCGAGCGAATAATCGGGATCGAGGTTAATCGCTTTTTGGAGCCGATCTGTTGCACCGATGGCATCGAACATGCGCAACTTTGCCAACCCTTCGGCATAGAGCCGAGCCGCGTCAGGGTCTTTCGGCAGAGATGCCCTCACCGCCAGCGTCTCGGTGGGGGAGAGTTCGGATATATTCAACTTCTGTCGCAGGCGCGCACCAGCTTGCGAAACCAAACCGAACAGCTCCGTTTGTGATCCCGTTTCCGCGATTTCAGCGACTGTCTCTCCGGAATGGCCGTTCTGCAGGCGCAGGTCAAACCGCACTTGTTTATCGCTCTTTTCACCGATGATCGAATAGACCCCCGACACGACCAGATCTGAGCCGAGGCTTTTGCCAAATCCGCTGACCACGTTCTTGGGCGCCCCGCCGGCAATCGCCAGCGACACTTCCGTGTTAGCGCGCGCCACGTCTTCCTGAGAAATCACGCGAAGCTGCTCTCCGGCAGCGAGTTCTGTATTGAGCATTTCCGCAAGCGCGGCGGAGACCCATGCGTCCTCTTTGTGGCCGGAGAGATTTCGAAAACCGACGATCGCAACCGAGCGGCGCGCGGACGACGCCACAGCGGTTTTCACCCCGCTGCCGACAAAGATCACAGAACCGAAACGCGCCCACAGCAAGCCCACAGACACAAGAATGGCACCCAGGACGAGCCCCATCAAAGTCAGCCTGCCAGATCGCGAACGCGTAACGACTCGGACGGAAGGGGCGGCCGGCTGTTCCGGCGTCGCTTCAGGCGCCGTGACCGGACTTTCTTCCGGTTCCCGCAAAAGGCTGACCGGCGCCGCGAAGCGATATCCCCATGCGGGGACGGTGACGATGTAAATGTGCGGCTGCGTGGTGTCGTCCAGCGCCTTTCTCGTTGCCGAGATGCTCTGGGATAGATTGTTCTCCTCGACTACCCGGTTCGACCACACCTCTTTGAGCAGTTGGTCCTTCTTGACTAAACGGTCAGAGTTCCGGACCAGCAGAAGCAATGTGTCGAAGGCCTTGCCATAGAGCGGGACTTCTTGCTCATTGCGCAGGAGCAGGCGCTTTCTGGGATCAAGGAGGAAGGGGCCAAAACGGTATCTAATTCCGGTTTCCATTACCAAAACGACAGTTTCAGACTTTTTTCAGAGCGATTTCAGCATTTTCTAAAGACGGTTTGAAACCCGCGCTGCAAGAATCGCTCCCCAGCAAGGCAAAACGACCCCGTAAATGTAGCACGGATTGAACGGCTGCCCCAACGCCTTTGCTGCGAGATTGCCCAAATGGGTCGTAAGCGATGTGCATAACAATTCACTTTCTTGAGGAAAAACGCTCTCAGAGACGCCACGATTGTAGTGAACCCGGATTCGCTTAAATTATTAAGGAGCGGGCTTGAAACTGGACGAAATCGATCTTCGGATTCTTGCCATTCTGCAGGATAACGCGCGCATTCCGATGCAGGATTTGGCGCACCAGGTAGGGCTTTCGCCGACTCCCTGCTCCCGCCGGGTGAAACGACTGGAAGAGATCGGAGTCATCGCCGGGCACTTCACAGCATTTAATCCGGAAGCACTCGGACTCGCCGTTACCGCGTTCGTGAGTGTCCGCATCCGCTATTCCCCTTCATCGATCAAGGAGTTCCGGGCATTACTTCGCCGTTTGCCGAACGTGCATGGATCTTACTTGCTGACCGGAGCTGATGACTACCTGCTCCGCGTCCGCTGCAAAGATATGCACACTCTTTCGCGTTGGATTCAGGACGAACTACTGGTGCTTCCTTACGTGCTGCACACCTGCACGATGATCGTTCTCGAAACCATTAAGGAAGATTACGTCCAGAATCTGGATGAACTTTCTCCCGAGCTTCTGGAGGAACGCGGTCCAGCGAATTCACAGCCGTTACGGCGGCGTGAGGAACGGAAAATTAGGTTCTTTCACCAAGATGAGAGCGAGGAACACGAAGAACTGTCAAAGGCAACACAGTCTTTGCAGAAAATCCCTTCGTAAGGATTGTTATAGTCGCCCCGGATAGAATGGGACGGCCAGTGCGAACCGCCAAACATGGCCACAGATAAGGCTTTTGACACGAGCACGAGAACGAGATTGCTTTAAGAGATGAGCCGGAAGGTGAGCGTTTAATCGCTGTTGGGTACCCGGACTCTAAGGAGAAATACAAACAATGAAACCACATCGAACCCGGTTTTCTTATTTCGCAGTTCTGGCAATCGTACTTGTTTGCCTGGCCGCGTCAACCCCGGCCTACGCGTCCGGCAGAGAAAAAGTGCTGTACCAATTTTATGGGCCGCAAGAGCAGGTGCAACTCCCTCAGGGCGGACTGACTGCCGATCGAGCCGGGAACTATTACGGTGCCGTCAGTCAACGCAAGGGCAACCCTTACGGTGAAATTTTCGTGCTTGTGACCGGCGCGAACGGCAAGTGGAGCGACCATGTGATTTACACCTTTACCGGCGGCTCCGACGGCATGTACCCCAACCCCGGCTTCATTTTTGACGTCGCCGGCAACTTGTACGGTGCGGCCAACCAGGGCGGCGAGTACGGCGTGGGCACGATCTTCGAATTGTCGCCCAACCCGAGTGGCACTTGGACCGAGACCACGCTTTACAACTTCAACTACAACAACGGCACCGACGGAATTTACCCGGGCAGCGGCCTCACTGTCGATGCCGCCGGCAATCTCTACGGCGCGACTCAGTTCGGGGGGAATTATCAGGACCCGTATTGTGCTCCCGGCGGGTGTGGCGCCATTTTCAAGATGACCCAAAACCCGGATGGAACATGGAAAGAGTCCACTCTGTACGGTCTCCTCTTCATCGACGGGTCTGATCCGGAATCGAAGGTAATCTTCGATGCGGCTGGGAATCTGTACGGCATGACTAGAGCAGGTGGGACCGAAACATGTTACCAGAGCGTTAGCTGCGGCACTGTCTTCAAACTCGCCGTCCAACCGGACGGCTCCTACATGTTTCACCGCCTGTATTCCTTCCAAGGCGGCACCGATGGGTACGACCCATATACGAACGCGCCCGTGCTGGACGGCAAGGGAAATCTTTACGGAGCGACCCATTGGGGTGGTAACCAGGGATGCACGACCAACTACTTCACCGGTTGCGGCACGGTTTTCGAATTGACCCCTCAGCCGAACGGCACGTGGACCGAGACGTTGCTGCATGTCTTCAGCGATACCGCCGGGGACGGAATCCAGCCCTATTCCGTAGGCTTCGATGCCGCCGGAAGCTTGTACGGCGTGACTGCTGGCGGCGGTGCTTATGGTGCGGGCGAGTTCTTCGAGATGAAGCCCGCCCGCAAAGGCCAGTGGACCTATGGCATCAAGTACAGCTTCGACGGCTACTACGGCGACGCAGCTTATCCCGCTGGGGACCTCGTCACCGACGCGGCCGGTAACCTGTACGGCTTGGCTAGCCTTCCCGGTGCGTGGGGAGCGTTCTTCCGCATCAAGCCATAGACCCAAAGGCATTTTTCGCACGTGTACGAGCAAGGACAACAAGGAGAAGAACTACGATGGAGTCCAACAAGCACCGAGCGCTTCACTTCATCGTGCTGGCTATTATTTTCGGATGCCTCGCGGTAGCGACGCCAGCCTTTGCGGTCAAGGCTCAGGTCCTCTACCCGTTCTACGGCCCAAACGAGACGGTGACCAACCCGGTCGATCTTATTTCTGATGGGGCGGGGAATTTCTATTTCGCCGACACGAACGACAACACCGTTTACAAAATGGTGCACGACGCGAACGGCTCATGGACTGAAGAAACTCTCCACACTTTCAATTCGGGGGCTGGCGGTCTCGCAGTTGATGCGACGGGCAATCTGTACGGTGTCACCTCGTTCGACGGTTCCTACGGCTATGGATCGGTCTTCGAGTTGTCACCTGGCTCGGGCGGATGGACCGAAACGGACCTTTACAGTTTCAACCCCGAAAATGGTTCTGACGGGTGGTACCCGAGCGCAGTTGTTCTCGATGGCAAGGGCAACATCTATGGCAACACTTATTACGGGGGAGTTTTTCAGGACCCCTATTGTAACGGATTCGGCTGCGGCACGATCTTCAAACTGACCCATAATCCGGACAGCTCGTGGAGCGAAACCATCCTGTATGCGCCCCTCTTTATTGATGGCGCATACCCCGTGTCGGCTCCCGTGCTCGACGCCGCCGGGAATGTATATGGCGCTGGCAGTGAAGGTGGCCCGAGCAATTGCTTGAGCCGCGACGGTGGTCAGCTTGGCTGCGGGACGATCTTCCAACTCTCTCCGCAACAGGATGGCAGCTGGACATTCAACAGGATCCATTCTTTCCAGGGCTCCGACGGCGCGGAGATCAACGCTCCTTTCATCATCGACAAGTCGGGCAATATTTATGGCACCGCATATCACGGGGGCGGCAATGTTTTTCCCATATGCGGGAACTACTTCGCTCTCACAGACTGCGGTCTTGCTTTCGAGTTGAGTCCTCAACCAAACGGTCAATGGACACAGACCATTCTGTACACGTTCGGTAATTCGCCAACGGATGTTCTGCAGGGAAACATCTCAGGCATGGATGCCGGCGGAAACCTGTTCGGCTATGGCGGGAACGGCGCGTATGGACTAGGCACTTTTTGGAAAGTAAAGCCAAACAAGAAAGGCCCGTGGAAAGAAGACATCCTTTATAGCTACGGCGGCTTCTGGGACGATGTAATTTTCCCCGAAGGGATCGTCGTCGGGACTGACGGATATGCATACGGGCTGGGGGCAATCATGGTGTGGCCCAATCGTGCCGCCGCTCTCTACGAGTTCAAGATCAAACCGTAACCGAGACGATCTGACAAGCAGTAAGCACTGGAGGAGGAAACACAACCATGCAGTCGAATAAATCCCAGGTGTTCAAGTTCGCAGTCCTGACAATCGTGGTTGCCTGCTTGGCTGCGGCAATCCCCGCCCATGCGGCAGGTAGAGACAAACTGCTCTACCGTTTTGCGGGGCCGGACGAACAGGTAACCAGCCCCGGCGGCATGCTTACTGCCGATGCTGCCGGAAACTTTTACGGTGTCGAGAGCTATCAAGGCACGGTGTTTGAGTTGCTAAAGGGCGCCAACGGTACGTGGAGTGACAAGGTGCTATACAACTTTACCGGCGGCTCCGACGGCAGGTATCCGAACCCCGGCTTCATTTTTGACGCAGCCGGAAACATGTACGGGGTGGCAAACCAGGGCGGCGATTACAACGTGGGCACGGTCTGGGAATTGTCCCCCCAACCGGACGGCACGTGGACCGAAACGACACTCTACAGCTTTAACAACAACAACGGCACCGACGGAATCTACCCCGGGAGCGGCCTGATTGCCGACGCCGCCGGGAACCTCTACGGCGGCACCATGTTTGGCGGAAATTATCAGGACCCCTACTGCGCCGCCGGTTGCGGCGCGATCTTCAAGATGACGCACAACCCGGACGGCACCTGGACCGAGTCCACGCTGTATGGCCTTCTCTACATTGATGGTTACGAAATCTTTTCGAACCTCAATTTCGATGCGGCCGGGAATTTGTATGGGATGGCTACCTGGGGCGGCACGGGCTTCTGTCTGCAGGACGGAGACAACTATGGATGCGGTACTATTTTCCAGCTCGCGGCCCAACCTGATGGCAGCTGGATGTTCCACCGGCTCTATTCGTTCCAGGGCGGCACCGACGGGTCGGACCCGATTCGAACCGGCAGCATGGTGTTTGACAGCAAGGGAAACCTGTACGGCACGACCGCGACCGGCGGCAATACTGGTTGCTCGAACCGCTACTGGACTGGTTGCGGCACAGTCTTCGAGTTCTCCCCGCAGGGCAACGGCCAGTGGGCTGAACAGGTGCTTTATGTGTTCCCGACCGGCGGTCCTGGAGTCGGCGGCGCCTCGGTCCTGAACATCGATGCCAAAGGAAACTTGTTCAGCATCACCGCAGGCGGCACGTATGGCTACGGCGTCTTCTACAAGCTTTCGGATCATAAGGGCGTGTGGACTTACGACGTTTTGTACAACTTCGACAGCTACAACGGGGACATCCTGGGGATGGGCGCGCTCACTCCCTTCGATGGATACCTGTACGGATTGGGCCGCCTCGGAGGCGCATACGGAGGGTTCGGCCAGATCAAGCTGCCATAACCAGTACCGTACTTGCGGTGCGCTCACGAATTACAAATTGCAAGCAATAAAAAGCTTTTCAAATCCAAGGAGAATTTTTATGCGACGTAGCTTCGTGTTGATTGCGGTTGCAGCAGCGCTTGCGGTTGTGCAGTTTGCCGCCGCACAGAACTTGCCAGTCGGAACGGTCCTGACGCCTTCGGGCGCTCCCGGAGTACCGCAGATTCCGTCGGTGACGGCCAAAGGGACGGTCGTGGCGCCCCCGAGCACTGCTGGAATTCCTGGACGTCCCAAGCTGCCGCGCACTGCGCTCCGCATTTATATGCCTGCTGGTGGCAACCAACCACAGATTCCCAATGGAGAAACGCCTGCGTCGGTTGCGTGCATTTATGGTGTGACCGCACCGACTGCCGGATGTCCCACGAGTGGAACAGTGGTTCCCAAGGGCGGAAAGGGTGCCATCGCGGTGATTGAGTTTGGAGAATACAAGGCGTTGAAAAACGACTTGGCCACGTTCTCCACCACGTTCGGCCTCCCCAAGACCAACCTGACCGTGATATGCGCTGAACCGCCGTGCTACAACAACGCCGGCACGGGCTGGGACATTGAAACTGCTCTCGATGTCGAGTGGGCACACGCCATGGCGCCGAAAGCGCACATCTACGTTATTGCCTACAATAGCGATCCTCTGACCAGCACTGCGGAACAGATTGCGGCCGAGTACGTCGCAGCAGCTGGCGGCGGCGAGGTCTCCAATAGCTGGGGTTACAGCGGCGGCGAGTTCTCCAGTGAGACCAGCGATGACTCGTTTTTCGTGTATCCGAGCGTTGTCTTCTTCGCCTCAGCCGGGGACGGCGAAGCATTCCCGCAGTACCCTAGCGTTTCGCCAAACGTTGTTTCGGCTGGCGGCACAACCATCCATCGCGATGGTTCCGGGAACTTCACGGGCGAGACCGGCTGGCAATTTGGTGGCGGTGGCATCAGCGCCTATGAGCCTCTGCCGTCTTACCAGGGCACGATCCAGCCGATCGTCGGCAATTTCCGCGGCACTCCTGATGTGTCGGCGATCGCGGATCCGAACACAGGCGTCGCCGTATTCAACTCATCGTATTGCGGCGGCTGGTGCGTGATTGGCGGCACCAGTGTTTCTTCGCCGGTGCTGGCGGGCATTACGAATGAGGCCGGCAGCTTCGAGAGTTCCACCAACGCCGAACTCACAAAGATCTACAACGAATACTCGAACCCGACCGAATATCAGAACCTGTTCAACGACATCACGGTTGGCTACAACGGCTATTACGCCACCAAGGGATGGGACGTTGTCACCGGCGTGGGCACTCCCAAGAGCCCGAAGGGAGAGTAGATGCGAACAGTTTCCGCTCTCGACTATTTCATCAAACAGGTTGGACTGAGATTCACGCGTGATTCTGGTGCCGGGATCGGGACCAGAGAGATATTGGAAGAATCTGTGACCCCAAAGGAGAAGTCCGTGATTCGAAAACTGAGTTCATTCGTGCTCGCTGTTGTTGCGATCGTCTCGATCGTAACCAGCATTTCCCAGGCGCAGTCCTTTATGACGCGTCATGTGCGTGAAGTGACCGTTAATGGCCAATCGCAATCGATCGGACGGCTCCCGGCAACACAATCCATGCGCTTCGACGTCGTGCTGCCGTTGCGCCATCAGCCCGAGCTGCAAAATTTTCTACAGGAAATCTACGACCCTTCCAGCCCCTCCTACCGGCACTTCGTCACGCCGCAGGAGTTCACCGCGCGGTTTGGTCCCAGTCAGGAGGACTACGACGCAGTGCTTGCTTTCGCGAAAGCGAGTGGCTTCGCGGTGGTTGGTGGCTCGCGCGATTCCCGGGACATCCAGCTTAAGGGAACGGTGGCGGCCATTGAGAAGGCTTTTCACGTGACCATGGGCGTGTACCAGCACCCGACGGAAAATCGAACCTTCTATTCTCCGGACCGGGAGCCTACGGTGAATCTGCCGTTTCCGCTCTGGCACGTGTCAGGTCTGGACAACTATTCAATCGCGCGCCCCGCTTCTCTGCACAAAAATCTGAAGGCGAAGCCTCAGACTGTTCAGGGGTCCTGTCCTGGTGGCTTTTATTGCGGCAGCGACATGCGGGCGGCCTACTACGGACAAACGACTCTCACCGGCAGCGGCCAAACGCTGGGGTTGCTGGAGTACGTCGGATACGACATCGCTGATTTGCAGACTTACTACAATAATACTGGGCAAACCGACAATGTTCCGGTGATTGGTATCTCCACGGATGGAACCGCCGTGAGCTGTACCTATCCAAGTTGCGACGATACTGAACAGATTCTTGACATGACGCAGGCGATTTCCATGGCCCCGGCCATGAGCGGCCTGTACGTATACGTTGGATCCACCGATACCGCAATGCTAAGTAGCATGGCCACTAACACTCCCCTTAATGCGCAATTGAGCTGTTCATGGGCATGGCAGCCGGCGGACCCCAGCACCGATGATCCGTACTACCAGCAATTCGCGGCACAGGGCCAGAGCTTCTTCACGGCTTCTGGTGACGCCGGATCTTATCCGAACGGAACGCCTTACTACTATCCGGCGGAAGACGCCAACGTCACGGCCGTCGGCGGCACCGACCTGGTTACGCAAGGCGCAGCTGGTCCCTGGAGTTCAGAGACCGCGTGGTCTCTCAGCGGCGGCGGAATTTCGCAGGACGGCATTCCGATTCCCAGCTACCAGCAACTGGCGGGCGTGATCAACTCTTCCAACGGTGGGTCCAACACGTTGCGAAATGTTCCGGATGTGTCAGGCGAAGCCAATTTTGACTTTTACGTCTGCTACAACCAAAGTGGTTGTGCTGGAGGCTGGGGAGGAACCAGTTTTGCGGCGCCGATGTGGGCCGGCTACATGGCTCTGGTCAATCAGCAGGCGGTGGCCGACGGCGGTTCGGTGGTGGGCTTCATTAATCCGGTCCTTTATCCACTGGCGTTAGGAGCGGGCTATAGCACCGACTTCCACGACATTACGAGCGGCAGTAACGGAGCGTACTCGGCAGTTACCGGCTACGATCTGGTAACTGGTTGGGGTAGTCCGGGCGGAGTCTATCTGATCGACGCACTCTCCGGATCGGGCGGACCCTACTTCACGCTGACCGCAAATCCCAGCAACCTCGGCATTGGTCAGGGCGGCAGTGGCAAGAGCACGATCGCAGTCAATCCGGTCAATGGATTTTCGGGCACCGTCACGCTGAGCGCCTCTGGATTGCCGAGTGGCGTCACAGCGAAATTCAAACCCAGTTCGACAGCGTCCACCAGCACCTTGACCCTCACGGCGAGTGGAAGTGCTGCCACCGGGCCGGCGGTTGTGACCATTAACGGAGTGTCGGGCAGCCTGACGTGGTCAACTACGATGAACCTCGTCGTAACGGCCGGCGGTACCAGTCCAGTGGTCACGCTTTCAGCGACTTCGCTGGCGTTCGGCAATCTAGTGGCGGGCGAGACAAGCAAGGCGAGACCCGTCACAGTCACCAACGCTGGAAACGCGACGCTGGTGTTCAGCAATATTGCCTTCAACGGCGATTTTGGCCAAGCGAGCGCAAATCACACCTGTGGTATCACTCTGGCGCCGGGAAAGAAGTGCGTGATTGATGTTGCTTTTACTCCTACTCAACTGGGAGCGCGTAGCGGAACGCTCACGATTACCGACAACGCGGCGAACAGTCCACAGACGGTGTCACTGTCTGGCACCGGCACGGTCCAGGCAACGCTCACCCCGGCGGCTGCAATTTATCCAGCGAAAAAAGTGGGGACGGCTAGCCTGCCGAAGGTGTTTACCTTAACCAACAAACAGAACAGTGCGACGCTTGACAACATTGTGATCACAACGACCGGCGACTTCAGTATCTCCGGGACAACCTGTGGGACAAGCCTGAACCCGCTGGACATTTGCGTGATCAGCGTCGTGTTCACACCAACCGCAACGGGTACGAGGACGGGTACTTTGAGCGTGAGTGACAGTGCCATCAACAGCCCGCAGACTTCGACTCTAACGGGCACGGGCAAGTAAGATCGTCTACTGCGACGAAACAGCCCCGCACCTTTGCGGGGCTGTTTTGTGTCACGATGGTTCAAGATCCCGGGTTCGAACCGATGGAATCGTCGACATGGTCAAGAGGCAGAAGGTGCGTGTGGCTACGGACCGTCTCAAAGACCACGAAGACCGGCACTGAGCCTGGGTTGCCGAGTACTGTGCGATGCGGCAGCAGGCGGAGACAAAAGAAAGCGCCGCGGGAAAACTCGGCAGCCACGGGAACGGGTCAGCTCCCATTCTTCCGCTGGCGAGTGTACGGAGCGCGGGAGGCCAGTCAAGGCTCTGCGCTTCGCTCCGACCGCTACGCGGCGCAAAAAATGCGGCCTTGACTGACCTCCCTCTCCGCTCCTGTTTTGCTTCCAGCTGTCGAAAAAATGTGAGAAACAAATGGGTGCCGCAGAAGTGATCTGGGGGAAAGACACCAAATGTGTCCGGAGACTGAGCAACCTTCCACTCCGATTTTCGTCGCAGGCGGCGCACACGACGGATGGTACTCAACAAGGGAGAGGCACTTGCCTAACTGGACCAAATTGGACCATGACGCAAATTGCCAATTCCTTGCAAGTGCTTGAAAGAATTGGCGGGGACGACGGGACTCGAACCCGCGGCCTCTGCCGTGACAGGGCAGCGTTCTAACCAACTGAACTACGTCCCCAATTTTGCTCGACCTCGTTCCTAGCGCCCTAACGATCGGGCGTGGACGAGTTTCGCATCCGCGTAACCTTCGTTGTTGGAGCGTGTCACCCGCTCCTGAAGCTATCGAAAACAGTCGATGCTATCGTGCGAATTATTAATCTTAACATTGAACTGCGCGTTCATGCCAGCACGAAGGCAAAGAATCCATTCCGGTGTGAGAAGATCTTCGCAACAAACGGCATTATAGAAGTGAATCCCTGGACCCCCATGACGCGAGGGGGCTTGTCTGTGACTCGCCGTTTCCACGGAGAAACGACGGATCGATTCGGCAGCTAGCGGTTTTCTTTAGATCGTCATTCATTTCTTTTCCGCGAACTGACTTGCCTGAACGAGAAGGACGGATGGTTGATTCGCGCTTCCTGGTGTGCGTTCCGCAGGCATAGCTTGCTTGGTGCGCAGTTTACCTCTATGCTTCTTTTTATCCTGGAGGAGAGAATTCTGCGTGACGAAATTCGGAATCATGGAAGGCCGGCTCGTGCCGCCCGAGGATGGGCGATTTCAATGTTTCCCCCGCCAGCAGTGGGAGAGCGAGTTTGCCAATGCGGCGAAGGTTCCTTTCGATTACATCGAGTGGGTCTACGATCTTTACGGGCATGATGTCAATCCGCTAGGCAACCCGGCGGGCAAGGGAATTGAAAGGCTGAAGAAGCTAACGGCTTCCACCGGAGTTGGCATTCGTTCGGTGTGCGCAGACTATTTTATGGATCGACCGCTGGTGCGCTGCAGTCACCAGGAGGTCGACGAACGCCTGCAAGAACTGGCGCGCATTCTGCGCAACGCAAGCGAGGTGGGAGTGAACCGGGTGGTGATTCCTTTCGTGGATGCCTCGGCGATTCGGTCGGCCGAGGACTCTTTGGCGGTGGAACACGCTCTGAATGCGGCGATGCCGCTGGCCGAAGAGACGGGAATCGAGATTCACCTGGAGACTGCGCTAGGGCCGGCGGAGTTTGCCAAGTTGCTCGACCGCATTCCTCATCCCAAGCTTAAGGTGAATTACGATTCCGGGAACAGTTCATCGCTCGGATATGCCCCGGCGGATGAGTTCGCCGCTTATGGGGATCGAATTGGCAGCGTCCACATTAAGGATCGGGTATTGAATGGCGGGACGGTTCCGCTGGGAACGGGCGATTCGGACTTTGCGGCGCTGTTCCGTTGTTTGGAAAAGATTGGATATAAGGGAGACTTCACTTTGCAGGTCGCGCGCGGAACTCCTGGCGATGAAGTGGAGTTGGCAAAGCAGAACCTGGCATTTGTTCGGGGCTATTGGCACAATTGAACGTTGAATCTCTCCCTGCAAAATCGCGTAGCGCTGGTTGCCGGTTCGTCGCGCGGCATTGGCAAAGCCATCGCCGCTGCTTTTTTGCGCGAAGGCTGCCGTGTGTGTATCAGCGGTCGAAGCGCGGCACCGTTGTCCCTGGCGCTTGCGGAATTTGAATCGGAGTTCGGAAAAGAATCTGTCACCTCTTTCTGCGGCGACCTTACCGACCCGAATACGGTTGAACAGGCTTTGAGCCAAACCCATGGGCGGTGGAAACGCCTCGATGGGGTCGTGGCGAATCTGGGATCGGGCAGCGGCAAAGCTGGTTGGCAGTTGGACGACGAAGAATGGGAGCGTCTGTTTCGCTTGAATTTCTGGGGAAGTGTACGCCTCGCGCAGGCTGCGCTTCCGAAACTGGCGGAAAACCAGCATGGGGCGCTGCTTTTTATCTCTTCGATTACCGGAGTGGAAGCAACTCTTGCGCCTCTTCCTTATAGTGCGGCGAAAGCTGCACTTATCAATTACTCCAAGAATCTTGCCAGCCAGGTTGCCAAGCTGGGCGTACGGGTGAACTGCATAGCACCCGGCAATGTGCTGTTTCCGGGTGGAACATGGGAGCGCCACATGGAAAAGGACAAGGAGAAGGTGATGCAGTTTATCCAGACCAACGTGCCGCTGGCGCGTTTTGGCACGCCCGAAGAAATCGCGAGTATGGCGGTGTTCTTGTGTTCGGACGCTGCCGCATTCATTACAGGAGCGTGTTTCAAGGCCGATGGCGGACAAACTAAAAGTTACTGAGGGGACGAACCGGGCTCAGACGCTGTTTGATTTGACCGGACGCGTCGCGGTGATCACTGGTGGTGCGGGGCTGTTGGGCACCAAGCACGCCGAGATCATCGCCGCCGCTGGAGGATCGCCGGTGCTGCTTGATCTTCCGCAAGCCAAACCGGAAGTGGCAGCAGCCGCAATCGCAAAGAAATATGGCGTCGATGCGACTGGAATCGCCGCGGACATTACACAACTGGCTGAGGTCGAGAGGGTTCGGGATAAGATGATGGCGCGATTCGGGCGCATCGACATCCTCATCAATAACGCCGCCAATAATCCTAAAGTTGAGTCGGACGGTTCCAAACCGAAGGTTTGGTCGCGGCTGGAGAATTTTCCGCTGGAAGTGTGGAACGACGATTTGCGCGTCGGGCTCACGGGGTCTTTCGTGTGCAGCCGTGTGTTTGGATCGGAGATGGCAAAGCGGGGAAAGGGCGTGATTCTTAACATCGCGTCGGACTTGGCTGTCATTGCTCCCGATCAGAGGTTGTACCGGCAGCCAGGCGTTCCGGAAGATGAGCAGCCTGTGAAGCCGGTGACTTATTCGGTGGTGAAGACCGGATTACTCGGACTTACCCGCTATCTGGCGACTTACTGGGCTACCGCGGGTGTTCGGGTGAATGCGATATCTCCGGGCGGCGTTTTCAATCAGCAGCCCGAAGCGTTTTTGGCGGAGTTGTATCAAAGGATCCCCATGGCGCGTATGGCGAATGTCGATGAGTATCAGGGCGCAATCCTGTTTCTTTGCTCCGATGCATCTTCGTATATGACGGGAGCGAACTTAGTGGTCGATGGAGGAAGAACGTGCTGGTAGAGCCGGATCGTTCGTCTTCAGGCGGGTCGTCATTGGATCGATCGTCCCTGGACCGGTCGTCGCTGTTCTCACTGCAAGGAAAAGTTGCTTTGTTGACGGGGGCCTCGGGATTTCTGGGACGGACGTTTGCGGAAACTTTACTGGCGAACGGCGCCGATTTAGTCGCCCTCGGCAGGGAAGCGAAGCTCGGCAAGCAGCAGCGGATTTGGAGCGAACGATACGGCGCGCGCCGGGTACATTGCTATTACGTGGACATGTTCGACCTTGAATCCTTGTCGAAAACGCTGGATGAAATTGCCGCGAGCCACGCTGTGGATGTGCTGATCAACAACGCGCATGAACTGGCGCCCGCTTCGGGGTTTAACACTCCCGAGGGGTCTCTGGAACACGGGACCATGGAAGTGTGGATGCGAAATCTTCAGGCCGGCGTGTGCTGGCCGGCGCTCACGGTGCAGAAAATTGGGGTGGGCATGAAAGAACGTGGTGGTGGCAGCGTTATTAATATCTCCACCATGTACGCGCTGGTGGCCCCGCGCCCGGCGCTGTATGAGGGGACAACATTCTTGAACCCGCCTGCGTATTCGGCGTCGAAGGCGGCGATGATGGCGTTCACGCGATATGTGGCGTCGTTCTGGGGACGGCACGGTATACGCGCCAACGCGATTCTTCCGGGACCATTCTCGAACACAGAAGACGCAGGACCGAACTCGGTGCAAGCGGGAGATCCGTTCATCGAAAAACTGAAGGCCAACACATCCCTGGGCCGAATCGGTCGAGCGCGGGAACTTGCTGGCGCGCTGCTGTTTCTCGCCTCCGACGCTTCTTCCTATATGACCGGGCAGGGCCTTGTTGTGGACGGAGGATGGACTGCGGTTTAGCGCAGGACCTGCGCCACTGACGCGGATACGAAGAACTCTCGATTCAAAAACAGTTTGTGAAGCTGGTGCGAAAGGGGGGACTCGAACCCCCACGGGTTTCCCCGCCAGATCCTAAGTCTGGTGCGTCTGCCAATTCCGCCACTTTCGCATCGGTTCATTCAGCAATTGGACAGACAACAAGTCTAGATGCGAACGTGTACCGGGTGCAACTTTCTTGTCGCGGCGACATTCTTCCCGTTGGCACAGCAATCCTGGTGTTTCCTGTCTTGTTGTCACGATTTTTCTCGACGAAAGGGGAGCCGGTTTGCGAAGCTTTGCCGTGGGTGAGATCATCTACACAAAGTGGTGGGGGAGTGGGGATTCGGCAATCCGGCGGGTTGCAAACTGAAATTGTTTGGCGTCGGGTTTAACTCGTCCGGTCCCGCATCACTGAACCGCAAATGGCTCGACTGACACCGTTCTCGACCCGCATTTCCGGCCATCATGGAGCATCGCTGCCGCCACGCGCTGGAAGAGGCGGCGACGGGCGCGGAAGCGATGGCGGCGATTCGATTCCGAACTACGGAGAACGCTTGCGGCGGGCGCGGATGGGACTGGCGGTTGCGATGACGCCCATCGTCATGCTCTTCGTTTCGTTTACGGCGGTGTATCTTGTCCGCCGCGGATTTCTCAGTTTCGACGCGAGCAACGGGGCCTACGTTCGAATCTGGGTTCCGGTGAACCTGCCATGGGCGATCCTGCTCGGCAATACCGTTGTGCTGATAGCGAGCAGTGTCACGATAGAATTGTCGCGGCGAGAGATCACGCGTGAAGCCGCGCTTGCTCCCGTGCAATTGATTCCGGGCATCTCGCTGGGTGATGAGAGGCGTTTTCCCTGGCTCGCGTTGACTACCTTGCTTGGCCTTCTGTTTCTTGGCGGGCAGCTTTTTGCCTGGAGCAAGCTTTCTGCCCAAGGTTTCCATCTCGCGGGGGGCACCAGCAGTTCCTTCGTCTACATGTTGACGGCGATGCATGGGCTCCATCTGGCGGGCGGTGTGATGGCTCTTCTGTTTGCGAATGTGGCGGCGATTTTGCGTCGTCCAGCGGAAACGCGGCGCATCGTCATCGACATTACTTCATGGTACTGGCATTGCATGACGGGGCTGTGGATTTATATTCTTGTCTTGTTTTCGTTCGCGGCCCAGTGAGATGAGTGAGTCGAGCGGCTTCACGGATTCTCACTACGGTCCATCATCCTGCGATCCCCGATTCGAAACCCCAACCGACGCTCCAGCAAAAATCCTCCAATTTCGCCTCGAACCGCACCTCAGGCTACTCCCGACAACTGTCAGCCGAATGCTGACAGACACCTTCGCAATCAGCTTGTAGCCTCAAGGAGATAGCAGCCTCGTGGGTGGGGCTGTCATCTGCCGCTCGACGCTTTCATTCTGCGTCTCGGTTCTCGAAGCGTCCAGATTTGGGACAAGCACGGTCAATTTAGGACGGGACTTTCCGCAACCTTATTCGGGATAGTGCGCAAATGTTCAATGGATGCAGCGTCCCTGCTCGTGTTTGTGGAATGCGTCTATGGAAGGCGAATTGCAATTCGAGACATGAGCCGTCTAAACCGCTCAGAACTCTCCCGTCCTCATCTTAATTCGACGACCGGGGAGCGGGAATTACTGCGTCGTCGCCGTTCGGCCCAGTTCCTCCTGATCCATAAACCTGGAAATGTCTGCGTCAGTTGATTCCGCGGGAAGAGTTGCACCGGGCTTCGTGTAACTCAGCATCTTAACGTACTTCGATTGAAGCCGCCGCAAATATCGTGGCGGGAGAAGAGTGGAGCATGCCAGTGAGTTTAGACCAGAGTGAGGCGCTCAATACGATTCGTCTTGAGGGTGAAATCGACATTGAGTGTGCAGCAGAATTGAAGCAGTTGCTGCTGCAAGGCTTGACCCCAGGAAAGGAACTGCTGGTCGACCTTACAAATGCGACGGAACTCGACATCACCAGCCTACAGTTGCTGTGGGCTGCGCAGCGAGACGCCGTAGCGATGGGTACGAGACTGTCGGTCGCTGACACGCTGCCCGCACACCTGCTGGCGGCGGCAGTCGGCGCCGGGTTCGATACATTTCCGGGAACTGAAGATCAGGTGAGTTAGTCGAGTGCGGAATTCCAGCAAGACGATCGATCAATACAGGCAAGCGTTTCAAGAGGAAGCTCGCGAGATTCTGGTCGACCTGGAGTCGTTACTCCTCGCGTTCAACGAAAACCCTACGGACAAAGAGTGGGTGGGACGCGTGTTTCGCGCTCTGCATACGATTAAGGGATCGGGCGCGATGTTCGGCTTTGACGAGCTTGCCGCCTTTACTCACAATCTCGAAACGGCTTTCGATGAAGTCCGCAATGGCCGGATGAGCGTAACTCCCGAACTTATCAATCTATCTCTGGCGGCACTGGATCAGATCAAATTGATGTTAGACGATTCGGTGGAAGGCAAAGCGGAGCGGCACGAGTCTTCTGCCGCGATCATCGCGAAGTTAGAGCAGTTGACTGGATTAGTCGGGAGTGAGCCGAATCCAGCCCTTGCCTCTGCTCAGCCGACTCCCGGGCCCGCGATTGCGGACTCCAATTCGTGGCACGTTTGCTTTCGTCCCGGGCCCGATCTTATGCGCAACGGCGCTCATCCGGTGCTTTTGCTGCGCGAGTTGCAGCAACTTGGCCAGATGAAAATCAAGGCCGATATGGCTGCGATTCCTCCTCTTAGAGAACTGGATCCTGAACGTTGCTATCTGAGCTGGGATCTGATTCTGACGACCGCGGCGACGCGCGAAGCGATTCGCGATGTCTTCATTTTCGTGGAAGATGCCAGCGAGCTCACAATCGAGCCGGCGCAGGAGTCTGCGAATGAGGCCGTGGGAGGCATTGCGTCCAATCGCGTCTCGAAAGCTTCCGAAGCCAAGAGCGGGGAGCGCCGCTCATCCGATGCGCCGGAGACGGCGTCGAGCATTCGCGTTCCCGCCTCCAAACTGGACCAGTTTGTGGACCTGGTCGGTGAACTTGTGACCGTGCAGGCGCGGCTCAGTGAAATTGCCACACGGCAAGAGGATCCGGACGTATTAGCCGTATCGGAAGAAATTGAGCGTTTGACGGGTTCTCTGCGCGAGAGTTCGATCAGTATCCGTATGATGCCGATTCGCGCGACCTTCGAACGCTTCCGCAGGCTGGTTCACGACCTCGCGCGGGATCTGCACAAAGACGTGGAACTGACCATCGAGGGCGCGGAGACGGAACTGGACAAAACCGTGATCGACCAGTTGGCGGATCCGCTCATGCATCTGATCCGCAACAGCATGGATCATGGCATCGAATCGCCGGAAGCGCGGATGGCTGCCGGCAAAACGGCCACGGCCATGATTCGGCTATCGGCCCGGCACTCTGGCGCCAGCATTCTTATCGACGTTACGGATGATGGCAAGGGCATCGATGCTGACGCGGTTCGCGATCGCGCCATCGAAAAAGGCCTGGTAGCGGCCGATGCCCAGCTTTCCGAAGCCGAGATCTTTTCACTGATCCTCGCGCCGGGCTTTTCAACGGCAGAGCAGATTACCGATGTTTCTGGCCGAGGTGTGGGCATGGACGTGGTCCGGCGAAGCGTCGATGCGTTGCGCGGTTCGATCGACATCGCGAGCAAGACCTCCGTTGGAACCACCGTTACCCTGCGTCTTCCTCTCACCCTGTCGATCATTGACGGCTTGCTGGTGCGAGTTGGCGGCGCTCACTTCGTGCTCCCGGTCGCGACCATTCTGGAATGCATCGAACTGACACGGCAAGACATTGAAAGGGCCAACGGCAAGCACGTCGTCAACGTGCGCGGCGAGATTATCCCCTATATCCGCCTGCGCGAATACTTTCATATTCAGACGGAGCGGCCCGAGCGCGAACAGATCATGATCGCCGAAACCGAGCAGGGGCGGTATGGGTTCGTGGTGGACAAAGTCCTGGGCGACCACCAGACCGTGATCAAGAATTTGGGCCGGTTCTACCGCCATGTGCACATTCTCTCCGGTGCCACCGTGCTTGGTGACGGGACCGTGGCTTTGATTCTCGATCCTCACCGGTTAGTCCTGGAAGTGTTGCGGACAGCATCACTCGGCTCGCGGAGTCGTTCTGGTTCCGCCGTCGCGACTCGGGAGAGGGGCGGCATCACGGACGATTTACTGGTCAAGGTTTAGGTGTTTTGCAGTCCGGGGAATGGTTTGGACGCGTTCCGAACGGTGTGTTTGGGAGCGTCGCTACAACGATTGAACAAGAGATCTTAATAAGGAGAGGTCATGTCAACGAAGCTAGAAAACGGAAGTGGAAAGTCGAACGGCGCCCGCGTGGGCAACGGCGGGCATCAACAGTCGAATCGTGCGAGAGCCTCGCAGGATGGCCAGGTCTTGCTTATTTCCCGGGAAATCGTGCGCCTGGTTCAGGCATCGCGTGATGGCCGGCTCACGGAGCGCGGTCATGCAGATGAGTTTGAGGGTGTCTATCGCGAGATGGTGCAGGGCATCAATGAAATGCTGGATGCGATCCTGCTGCCAATCGGCGAGGGCAATCGCATTCTGGCCCAGATTTCCAATGGCAAGATCGACGAGTTGATCGCTCAGACCTACAAGGGCGACCACGAAAAGATGAAGCTCGCGGTGAACAACGTCGCCGTCGTATTGCAGAGCCTGCAAAGAGAACTGGCTCGGCTTACCGATGCGTCCAACGCAGGGCAGTTGGCAGAACGCGGCAAACCCGATCAGTTCCAGGGCGCGTATGCGGAAATTGTGCACGGCGTGAACACGATGCTGGACGCGATCCTGTTGCCGATCGGCGAAGGCAATCGCGTTCTGGCTCAGATTTCTAATGGCAAGATCGACGAGTTGATCGCGCAGACCTACAAGGGCGATCACGAGAAGATGAAGCAGGCGGTCAACAATGTCGCGATCGTGGTGCAGAGTCTGCAAAAGGAAATGGCCCGGCTCACAAGTGCCTCAAAAGATGGCCAGCTTTCCGAGCGCGGCAAGCCCGATCAGTTCCAGGGCGCCTACGCGGAAATTGTGCACGGCGTGAACACGATGCTGGACGCGATTCTGCTGCCGATTGGCGAAGGCAATCGCATTCTAGCGCAAATTTCCAATGGCAAGATCGACGAGCTGATCGCTCAGACCTACAAGGGCGACCACGAGAAGATGAAGCAGGCGGTCAACAACGTTGCTACGGTGGTGCAGACTTTGCAAAAAGAACTGGTGCGGCTCACGGAAGCTTCCCGGGAAGGCCAACTCTCCGAACGCGGCAGGCCGGAGCAGTTCCAGGGCGCCTACGCGGAAATCATCCGCGGAGTCAACACGATGCTGGACGCGATCCTGCTGCCGATCGGCGAAGGCAATCGGATTCTGGCTCAGATTTCCAATGGCAAGATCGACGAGCTGATCGCTCAGACCTATAGGGGCGACCACGAAAAGATGAAACAGGCGGTCAACAACGTCGCCGTCGTGTTGCAGAGCCTGCAAAAAGAACTGGCTCGGCTCACCGACGCGTCCAACGCCGGGCAGTTGGCGGAACGCGGCAAACACGATCAGTTCCGAGGCGCTTATGCCGACATCGTCCGCGGAGTGAATTCCATTCTTGACGCCGTGATTGGACCCTTGAACTTCACCGCCAGCTACATCGCACGAATCAGCAAGGGGGATCTACCTCCGCTCATTACCGACACCTATCATGGCGATTTCAACGTCATCAAGAACAATCTCAATACGCTGATCGATGCCATGAACGAAATTACCGCTGCTGCCGAGGAAATCGCCGACGGCAACCTTACGGTCAGCGTTCGCGAGCGTTCTGCGGAAGACAAACTGATGCAAGCCCTTGCTTCGATGGTGAATGGCCTGATCCGAACTGTAACCGATATCCGTGGAATCGCGGGTGAGGTTGCATCGGCGAGCCAGTCGATCAGTACGGCCTCGATCGAGGTCTCCAAGGGCGCGACGGCTCAGGCAGCGTCCGCCGAAGAAGCGTCCTCCTCGATGGAAGAGATGGTGTCCAACATTAAGCAGAACGCCGACAATGCCCAACAGACCGACAAAATCGCCAATAAATCCGCAACCGATGCGCAGGAGAGCGGGAAGTCGGTGGTTGAGGCGGTCACGGCGATGAAAGAAATCGCCAGCAAGATTTCCATCATTGAGGAAATTGCCCGCCAGACCAATCTGCTTGCCCTGAACGCGGCCATCGAAGCGGCTCGCGCCGGTGAACACGGCAAAGGATTCGCCGTGGTCGCTGCGGAGGTTCGTAAACTGGCCGAACGCAGCCAGAAAGCTGCGGGAGAGATCAATCAACTCTCCGGTACAACCGTGAAGGTATCGGAGAAAGCCGGCGAAATGCTGGGCAAACTCGTGCCCGACATTCAGCGGACGGCCGAACTTGTGCAGGAGATCACCGCCGCCAGTAAGGAACAGGATACAGGGGCTGAGCAGATCAACAAGGCTCTGCAGCAACTGGAGAGAGTGATCCAACAGAATGCGTCCGCTTCGGAAGAAATGGCGTCGACCACCGAACAATTGAGCAGCCAGTCCGATCAATTGGTAAGCGCGCTGTCCTTTTTCCGTACCGGGGATGACGTTCACTCGCAGTCTGGGAGACCTTCGATCGCAAAGTCAGTCCGGCACGCGGTTGGTGCGGCGGGCAAAACCGCGAAACCAAACGGCCATGCGGCCTCGGGGTCAAAGGCGATGGCGGCCAAGGCTGGGGTCAGCCTCAATCTCCAAAGCAAGGGAGATGACCTCGACAAGGAATTCGAGCGTTTCTAACCGGCTCCGGCGCGGACCGCTCGATCGGTCCGCGGGTGCCAATCCGACTAGAGGAGCTGATTATGAGCGTAAGCGACATCACCGAGACGCGGCAATATCTGACGTTTAAATTGGGCAACGAAATCTTTGCCACCGATGTGGCCAAGGTTCGCGAAGTCCTCGATTTCACAACCATCACCGAAATTCCTCGAACCCCGGATTTCATGAGCGGCGTCATCAACCTTCGCGGCAGTGTGGTTCCGGTGGTCGATCTACGCCTGTGTTTTGAAATGTCAAAGACGATACGGACCAGGAATACCTGCATCGTCGTGGTGGAGGTCCTGCTGGACAACGAGCCGACTGTTATCGGAGCGTTGGCCGATTCGGTGGAGGAGGTTATTGATCTCGAACCGGATCAGATCCAGCCAGCGCCCAAAATCGGGACGCAAATCCGCACCGATTTTATTAAGGGCATGGGGCGCCGTGACACGCAGTTCATCATGATTCTGGACATTGACAGGGTCTTTTCCGCGGAGGAGTTGGCAACATTTCGCTCCGCCGACAGCACGAAAGCAACCGGGGCGATTGCCTGACGATATGAGGCGTCAGATCGAGTCCCCTAAACCATGAGCCATCACGAAGGTATCTCGAATAAGGACTTCGGTCGACTCCGCAGTTTGATCTACGAGCAGTCGGGGATCAACTTGAACGACGACAAGAAGACGATGCTCGAGCTTCGGATTCAGCGCCGGTTGAAGATCCTGGATCTTAATTCTTATGCCCGCTATTGCGAGTACTTGTTCGGTCCGCATGGGCAGAAGGAAGAAATCGTTCACCTCCTCGATGTTGTCAGCACCAATAAGACCGACTTCTTTCGAGAGCCTGAGCATTTTGACTTGCTGGTGCAGAAGGCGATCCCGGAAATTCTCGAGCGCAATAAGACAGGCAGGCAACTGCTGGTCTGGAGCGCGGGCTGTTCGACTGGCGAGGAACCCTACACGTTGGCCATGGTGCTCAATGAGTGGAGGCAAACTCGGCCGGGGTTTCAATTCAATATCCTGGCCACGGACATGTCCACGATTGTTCTAAACAAGGCCCATCGTGGTGTTTTTCACACCGACACGCTGAATTCCGTGCCGGCGGGACTGCAGCGCAAGTATTTCATGCGCAGCCGCGACCGTGACTCCAAGTTTGTCCGGGTGGTTCCGGAGGTGCGCCGCCAAGTTGAATTCCGCCGCCTCAACTTCATGGAGGACGATTTCGGACTGTCCGAATTCGCCGACGTGATCTTCTGCCGCAACGTCATGATTTATTTTGATCGACCTACGCAAGAGCGGATCGTACAAAAACTCGCCCGAAACCTGTCTCCGGGAGGATATGCGTTTGTTGGCCATTCGGAGAGCCTTCACGGCATGGACATCCCATTGGTCCCGGTTGCGCCAGCTTTGTACAGGAAACAATACCGTTCCTGACCATGGGAACAGGAAGAAGTTGAAGGGTGCTCGATCTGCAAGACGAGGTAGCGGAAGTTTATCTATATCCGGGTCAGGCACACTTGGCTCGCAAGCCCGCGATCATCAGGACGATTTTGGGCTCCTGCGTGGGGGTAACTTTCTGGAGTTCGCGCCTGGGCGTTGGTGCTCTGTCGCATTCCCAGTTGCCGAGATGCCCAAGCAACGCGAACTTGAAACGGGCTGTGGGCCACCGTTACGTCGATTACACCATCCGCGATCTGGCCCGGCAGTTCGATAAACTCGGCGCGGTTCGAGCGGAAGTGCAGGTCAAGCTGTTTGGAGGCGCGGATGTGCTCGTGGTCCAGAACGGCGGCCGGCCCACGGTGGGCAGGCTGAATTACGAAGTCGCGATCGAAGTCCTGCGGGAAGAGGGATTCGAGGTGAACGCCCAGAGCATCGGCGGCACGTCAGGATTGCACATCTGCTTCGACACCCGGACCGGGGAAGTAAAACTGCGCCGCCTCAGTTGATGTGCGGCGGAGTTTTCCAGACGCAGGCCAAGTCCGCGGCCCGGCGCTTGCCATTTGGATCCGCGGACCGAGTTCGTTAGAACGAGGCTATGAAGGCGAAGATCAAAGTACTTATCGTCGATGACTCTGCGTTGGTGCGCCAAACGCTCAGCGAGGTGCTCTCCTCTGATCCTGAAATCGAGGTGATAGCGACCGCGTCCGATCCTTTCGTAGCCGCCGAGCGGATTCAGGAGCAAGTGCCCGATGTGATCACGCTGGATATTGAAATGCCGCGCATGGACGGCCTGACCTTCCTGCAGAAAATCATGACGCAACACCCAATTCCGGTCGTGATCTGTTCCAGTCTCGCCGACGATGGTGCCCAAAGCACTTTGAAAGCTCTTGAGTATGGCGCGGTCGAGATCATTACAAAGCCTCGCCTCGGCAGTAAACAATTTCTGGAAGAGTCGCGAATCAGCATCTGCCAGGTGGTGAAGGCAGCAGCGGCGGCAAAGGTGCAGACCATGCGTCCAACCCGCATTGTTGAGCCCAAACTTACCGCGGACGCCATTCTCGCTCCGGGCGCGGCCGCGATGGCGGAAACCTCCGAAAAAGTCGTTGCTGTCGGCGCTTCGACCGGAGGAACCGAGGCTCTGAAGACTCTGCTTGAGGCTTTCCCCGCGGACTCGCCCGGCATTGTCATTGTGCAACATATGCCGGAGCTCTTTACCCGGGCGTTCGCCAACCGGCTGGACACACTTTGCAGGATTACGGTGAAAGAAGCGGAGTCGAACGATACGGTGATCCGCGGACGCGCCTTGATCGCCCCAGGAAATCATCACATGTTGCTGAAGCGCAGCGGCGCCCGCTACTACGTCGAAATCAAAGACGGGCCGCTCGTCTGCCGCCATCGCCCCTCTGTGGACGTCCTATTTCGTTCGGCATCGCGGTATGCGGGGCAGAATGCCGTCGGCGTAATTCTCACAGGAATGGGGGACGATGGCGCTCGCGGAATGCTGGAAATGAAGCAAGGCGGCGCCGTCACCATCGCTCAGGATGAGGCGAGTTGCGTTGTCTTCGGCATGCCGAAGGAAGCCATTAAGCTGAACGCCGTCGACAAGGTTCTGCCCCTGCATTCCATTACGGGAGCCATACTCGCGAGCGTGCGATAACGGTGAAGATCATGATTGTTGTCAATAAAGAACCCGTTCAGGATGGTCGCTGATTGTGAGAGCTGCTACGTCCATCGGAGTTTCTCCCAGCCGGGTGACGGATAGCCTCGGCGTCGAAATGATTGACAGCCTTGAGCGCAGCGGGGGGCAGCTTCAGGATCTGGCATGCAGGACTGAACTCGAGATAGGGTTGGTCACGAAAGCCTTCGAAGGCTTAGCCGGCTGTTCCGACACCATGTTGAACATTGCGGCCCGCATTGTCGGGTGTGTCGAGGATGAAAGTGTCCGGTCAGTTCTGGCCAAGGTGCAAACTCTGGGTGCGGAGGCAAAACGTTTTGTCTCCGACCGTCTCAACGCGACCACCGGACTGCTGGCGGTGGTGACCGAAGAAGTGGAGTTGCTGCGGGAATTGTCGGGCATCACGCGCGGGCAGGAGGCGATTGTCGGCGAGATCAATGCCTTCAGTGTCCTCACGAAAACCGAGGTTGCCCGCCTCGGCGACACGGGCGCCAATTTCCTCTACCTAGCGGGAGAGTTGGCGGACTTTTCAAAGTCGTTTACTGCCGATACGCGCGCGCTCGCGAGCCACACCGATGGCCGGAAAGTCGCGATCGAAGAAACCAGGCGAGTCTTGGCGGTCGAACTCCCCCGCCTTCAGAACGAATTTTCTCGCATTGAGGCGGAGTTGGGCGCCGCCTTGGCGGTTTTCGACTCCAGTCTGAATCGACTCTTGCAAACTCCCGCGCAGTTCCGCGGTTGTGTCAAGGATATCGCGGGGCAGATTGCCGGCGTGGTGACCGCCATCCAGGTCCACGACGTTACCCGGCAACAAGTGGAGCATGTACGAGAGTCGTTGGCTCTGGTTGCCGGAAGCATACGCGCTTCTCTGGATTCGCAGCTTGGTGTCGCCGCAAAAGCAGGCGAAGCATATGCCGGCCTTAAGATCCAGTCCTATCAGTTGCGATCGGTCCGATCCACAGTCGCTACGTGGGCGACGCAGGTCGGCACCTGCATGGCCGGGATTCATGAGGTGAGCGCGTCTGAAGTAATGAACCTAGGCCCGTTAGTCCTCGAACAGGAGCGCCTGGTGGTCTCCCAGTTGGCCCACATGGAACTGCTCGAACGAGAGAGCGAGAGATACAGCGAAAGAATCCAGCGGACTTTCGGGGGACTTTCGAACCTGGTGCAATTGGTCGGCGAACATCTTGAACGATCGAAAGCGATCCGCAACCGGCTTCGATTGCTCACGTTCAACTCCATCATTGAAGGCCGCCGTCTGGGCAGTCAAGCCGCTGCCGTGCTTGCCATCTCCCAGAGTATCAAGGCGACCTCCGCGGGTTGGGGTGAACTTGCCGATCAATCGGGGCGGGCGATGGAGAAGATTCTTACGCTCGTGCAGCAGACGAATCAGGTCATGGAGACGTTTTCGCCGGCGAGCACCGACCGGTTGCGGGACGCGCAGGTGCAAACCAAGAGTGGCCTCGGTAGTTTGCGCACCGCCGCCGTCTTCGCTGAAGAACAAGCGCGCGAGATGAAGAGCGTTACCGCAAACATGCATGCAACCGTCGCTGGCATTGGTAACACGGGCACTCTTTTCGATGCCAGTTTGGCAAACCTGGACACCGTCCTGGCCGCCGTCGAGGCTCTGATGCGGCAGTTAGAAATCAAGTATCCCGAAGCGGTAACCATGTTCGACGCCGAACAAGTTGAGAAAATGTTCTCGAGCTCTTATACGACTGAGATGGAACGCCTGGTTTTGCAGGCGGCGCTTCGCGGAGAAAAGCTTCCTGAAAGTCAGTCAACGTTCGCGGGCAACGTTGTCGAACTCTTTTAGTTTTAAACCTGGCTGTGGCAGCACTTTTATAAACGATAGGGGACGAGCAATGAAACGAATTTTAACCGTAGATGATTCACCCAGCGTTCGCCAAATGGTCAGCTTCACTTTGCGCAACGCCGGCTATGAAGTCGTGGAGGCGGTCGATGGTAAGGATGGCCTGAGCAAAATCAGCAGCGGAAAGTTTGACTTGATCGTGACCGACCTGAACATGCCCAATGTCGACGGAATCCAGTTGATTGCCGCTGTGCGTAAATTGCCTGGATATTCGTTTGTTCCAATCCTGATGCTTACCACCGAGTCGCAAGCGCAGAAAAAAGATGAGGGGCGCAAGGCGGGGGCGACAGGCTGGATCGTGAAGCCTTTCAATGCCGAGCAGTTGATCGCGGTGGCGCAGAAACTGGTGAAGTAACGAAATTAGATGATTCCGACCAGAGAAATCACCGATCCTCATCCCTCCCCTTCGGAGGAAAGGTCTGGCCGCTCGAACAGCGCTGCCAGGACCAAGGCAGTGGCTGGAAACGCAGCGAGCCATGACCTGCTGGCAACCGCCATCGGACAAATCGGCGAAGGAATTGTGATTACCGATCGGTCCGCGATGATCCAGTATGTCAACCCCGCCTTCACCCGCATGACCGGGTATGACCTCAGCGAGGTCGTCGGTCGCCACACGCGCCTGTTGAAGTCCGAACGGCAAGACGAAGCTTTTTATCGCAACCTCTGGCGCACGATCATTGCGGGCGAGGTCTGGCACGGGGAACTCATCAACCGGCGTAAGGATGGAACCGAGTATACCGAGGAGATGTCCATCACGCCCGTGCGTGACCCCGCGGGAGCCATCACCAACTTTATCGCCATCAAGCAAGACGTAACCGAACGGCGCGCCACCGAAGTCGCGTTGCATACGAGCGAAAAGAGACTCGAAGCGGCGCATCATCTAGCAGTACTGGGGGGATGGGAACTGGATGCCAACACGAGGAACTTTCGCGGGTCCGAGGGTTTCTATCGGATCTTTGATTTAAACCCCGGCGATCGCGTTTCGAGCGGAGGGGCGGAAAAGCCGTTCGCCATCGTGCTCGACACGATTCCGCCTACAGACCGCGATCGCGTGCGCGAAGCGATCCGAAACACGATACAGACCCGCGAACCCTTTGACCTGGAGCATGGCGTGGTCCGTCGCGATGGCACCCTACGCGTGATCCGGAGTCGCGGCCAGGTGATCGAAGACAAGGTTTTCGGCCCCATCCGCTTAGTGGGAACCAGTCATGACATCACCGATTATCGATTGGCGCACCAGAGGCTGCAGCAGAGCGAAGAAAAATTCCGCCAGCTTGCCGAAAATATTCGAGAAGTATTTTGGATGATGTCGCCCAAAGGCGACGAGGTTCTTTACGTGAGCCCCGCCTATGAACAGGTGTGGGGTAAGCCCTGCGGAGAGGTTTACCAGAACCCGATGGACTGGATGCAGTCGATTCATCCCGACGACCAGGAACGGGCTCACGCGGTGTTCGCCCGGCAAGTTCAGGGAGAACGCATCGTTTCTGAATACCGAATCCGAGTTCCCGACGGGCAGGAAAAATGGATTTCCGATCGAGCCTTTCCCGTTCGCGACAAAGACGGCCACATCATCCGGATCGTTGGCATTGCCGAGGATATTACCGAGCGCAAACTGCAGGAAGAGTCCATAAAAGCGTCGGAAGCTCGTTATCGGCTGCTCTTCGAACGCAATCTGGCTGGAGTTTATCGCGTCACCCTGGCTGGGCGTGTGCTGGAGTGCAATCCAGCAACCGCTTCGATGTTTGGTTACGGATCCGCTGACGAACTGATGAAGCTGCCAGTCTCGAACTGGTATTACGACACATCGGACCGGGAAGATTTCCTGGCCAAGCTCACGTCCGAGCGCAGCGTCACAAACTACGAGTTCAAGTTTCGCCGTAAGAATGGCGATGCCTTCTGGGCGCTAGGGAACATGAACTTGTTCGATGACGTATCGAGGGCCGAAGCGATTATTGAAGGGACCATCGTCGACATCACGGAGCGCAAACTGGCCGACCAGGAATTGCGCAAGGCGACCGAGGCCGCCGAGGCTGCCAACCGCGCCAAGAGCCAATTCCTTGCCAACATGAGTCACGAAATCCGGACGCCCATGAATGGCGTGATCGGTGTGACCGGCCTGCTTCTGGATACGGAACTCTCACACGAGCAGCGCCAGTATGCCGAACTGGTCCGTACCAGCGGGGAGGCGCTGCTCAAAGTAGTGAACGACATTTTGGATTTCTCCAAAATCGAGGCGCGAAAGCTTACCCTCGAGATCGCCGACTTCGACCTGCGCACCGTTCTCCAAGATGCCGTCGCCGTGCTTGCCATCAAGGCGTCGGAAAAAGGCCTCCAATTGGTTTGGAAAATCGATCCGGACACGCCCTCGCGATTGCGGGGAGACTCCGGCAGGTTGCGGCAAGTGCTCGTGAATCTCCTCGGCAATGCAGTCAAATTCACGGCTCGCGGCCGCATCGAACTCACGGCCCAAGTCGATGTCCCCCAACTCAGGACCGGCTATCAACAACACGTAACGCTGCGCTTCACGGTTAGCGATACTGGAATCGGCTTCCCGCAGGCTCAGGCGGCTACTCTCTTCGAGCCTTTTGTCCAGGGCGATGGATCGAGCACACGTCGGTACGGCGGAACCGGCCTCGGTTTGACGATCTCTCGCCAGCTCGTCGAGATCATGAATGGAAAGATTGGAGTAAAGAGCAAGGAAGGCGTCGGGTCCACATTCTGGTTTACCGCGATCTTCGAAGAGCAATCTGAACCCGCTGATTCTCGATACAGCGCGCCGCGCCCTGCGGCGAAGAACGATGACGGGATGACGTCGATCCCACGCCTTTCGTTCGCAGAAACTCAAGACAACCGCCAGGGGCACATCCTGCTGGTCGAGGATAACCTCACCAACCAGCAGGTTGGCGTGGCGATGTTGAAACGCGCCGGCTATAGCGTGGACCTGGTCTCCGATGGAGTGAGCGCTCTTGAAGCGCTTCGGACGACCGATTACGACGCGATTTTGATGGATTGTGAAATGCCGGTGATGGACGGCTTCGAGGCGACTCGCCGGATTCGGGATTGCCAAACCGGAGTGCGCAATCCAAAAATTCCCATCCTCGCAATTACGGCTGGTGCGATGCCGGGGGACCGGGAAAAGTGCCTAATGGCGGGCATGAATGACTACCTCACAAAGCCTTTGGAATTAAGCCAGTTAGCGGAAGCCTTACGAAAATGGTTGAACTCGTCCGCGGCCGATCCTGCTCCCGCGCAGGTCCTCCCTGAAAAGGCCAAACCCGTGTTCAACCGACAAGACCTATTGTCTCGACTTATGGGTGACCGGGATCTCGCCCGTAAAGTGATCGGCGCATTCCTCGAGGACGCTCCGCGGCAACTGCGCACCCTGCGACAACGATTGGAGGAGGGCGATATGGAACAGACTCGCCGTCAAGCACATAAGCTTCAGGGTGCGGCCGCTACGATGTCGGCGGAGTCTCTGCGAGCTGTCTGCGTCAACATGCAGCACGCAAGCGACCCGAGCCAAGCTCTGGCGCTCCTGCAACAAATGGAGAAAGAATTTGAATTGCTGAAGGGTTCCTTGCACGAGTCAGGATTGGCCTAGCCACCCTTCAGAAGGAGATTTTTTATATGCGCACACTGATTGTCGAAGACGACTTTACGAGCCGTTTACTGCTGCAGTCTTTTCTCTCAAAGTATGGGGAGTGTCACATCGCGGTCAATGGCAAGGAAGCGGTAACTGCTTTCCGCGGCGCTCAAGTGGGGGGGCGGAAGTACGATTTGGTCTGTATGGATATCATGATGCCCGAAATGGATGGACAGGCCGCCGTAAAAGAAATCCGCGCTTTGGAGGAAGCTGCAGGCACATTCTCCACCCATGGCGCGAAGATCATCATGATTACGGCCCTCGACGATGTGAAGAATGTAGTGCAGTCCTTCCACTCGCTGTGTGACGCTTATTTGCTGAAACCGATCGATACGGAGAAGTTGCTCCTTCACCTCAAAGATAACCGCCTAATCTAGCCGCTTGAACGGGATTCTGCTTTCGGATGGCCTTGCAAATGGGCGCTTCGCAGGGACAGATCGCACGATTCGAAAGATGTTGCTCGCATTTCCTGGCAAGGGGCGGTGGTAAATGGCGGGCGATCCCACGCGGCAACTGCACGAGGCGATGAGGCACAAAATGATGGACGCTCGTCAAAAGCCCCGGTTCAAACTCGCGGTTGACATTACGATCAAGTCCCGTACCTGCGGAGAACTGAAGGGCTACACCGTGGACATCAGCGAGTCTGGAATTGCCGCCATGTCCACAATTGAAATTCCGATTGGCGAGGTAGTGGAGTTGAACTTCACGCTTCCGTTCGGACCGGTGAAGATTGATGCTCTGGTTCGCCAACGGAACGCGTTTCGCTATGGATTTCAATTCGTGGACTCGCAGTCTGCGCATGAAGGCATTCGATTCACCTGCCGTCAGCTTGCCGTGGAATCATCCCTGGCCGAGCGGCGTTGAAATACCACCGGCGCTAGAAACAAATAAAAAAAATGAGATTGCGGTCGTGGAACCCTCCATGCCAGTGTTTCCCTGAGTTTCTGCGGTTGTCTCCGACTTCGGTTGCAGTGAGGTGGGCTCAATGCCGATCCAGGGAAGGATCGGATTTATAATAGAAAGATTCGTTAGCGACTTTGGATCCATCTGTAGTGCCAGGGGAAGATGTCGACAGATAGCATTGTGGTTCGCGGGGCCCGGGTTCATAACCTCAAGAATATAGATTTTGAGATCGAGCACAATACCCTGACCGTGGTTACGGGGGTTTCGGGATCGGGGAAGTCGTCGCTTGCTTTCGATACGATTTATGCCGAGGGACAGCGGCGGTATGTGGAGTCGCTGTCGGCATATGCGCGGCAGTTTCTGGAGCGGATCGAGAAGCCTAACGTAGATCTGATCGACGGCATCGCGCCCGCGGTGGCCATCAAGCAGAAGAACTCCACGCGCAATCCCCGCTCGACCGTAGCGACGGCCACGGAAATCTTCGATTATCTGCGGCTGCTCTTTGCTCGCGTGGGTCGTACCTACTGCCGGGTATGCGGGGAGGAAGTTAAGAAGGACACGGTGGATGAAGTGGTCGACCGTTTACTGGCTTTGGGCGAGGGAACTCGGCTGAACGTGTTCTTTCCGATTCAGGCGCAGGGAACCGCGGCTGGGACTGTGGCTGATGCAAAAGCGATTCACGAAAAGAGTGCCAGCCGCAAGAAAGCCCGGACAAAAAAGGCGGTGAAGCTGGCCGAGTCGAAACTGCCGTCCGATGCGATCAAGGCGAGGCTGTTCGATTTGCGGAAACGCGGCTTTAACCGGCTGTTCCAGAATGGCCAGGTGTTCGAGTTCTCGACGCCGGAGTCGTTGCTGGACCTGGATTTTTCTGAGCCAGTGTTTGGGTTGGTGGACCGGCTCGTCGTCGCTGCCGATCAACGGTCGCGAATGGTCGATGCAGTGGAAACTGGCTATCGCGAAGCTGGCGAAGTCATTTTCGAAACGGCGCCTCGGGCGAGCGAGGACGATGGCGGCGGAGCGGCTCCGCAGCGCTTACGATTTTCGCAGCGCTTCGAGTGCAAGAACGACGGCACTCGCTACGAAGAACCCGAGCCGCGGCTGTTTTCCTTCAACAATCCCTATGGAGCGTGTCCGCGGTGCCAGGGATTTGGCAACACCATCGATTTCGATCTCGACCTGGTGATCCCCGACAAAGACAAGACCATCAATGAAGGGGCGATTGAGCCCTGGACGAAGCCGAAATATCGTCCGCTGTTTGCGGAACTCAAGCGCTTCGCGCGGCAGGCGGGGATTCCGCTGGATGTTCCGTGGTACGAACTGGACCCGGAGCAGCAAAAGCTGATCACCGATGGCAGTCGCGAATTTGATGGAGTTCGCGGGTTCTTTCAGTATCTCGAACGCAAGAAGTACAAGCTTCATGTGCGCGTATTTCTGAGCCGCTACCGCGGGTATTCGCTGTGCTCGGAGTGCGGAGGGAGTCGCCTGAGAGTGGAAGCCAGGCAGGTGAAGATCGACGGTAAGAACATTTGCCAGGTCTGCAGTATGACGGTGGAAGAGGCGGCGCGGTTTTTTGGGCAACTCACCTTGACTCCACAACAGACGGCGATTGCCGAGAAACTGCTAGTGGAGCTTCGGGAACGGCTGCGCTTTCTTAATGAAGTCGGGCTGGAGTATCTGACGCTCGACCGGCTGGCTTCTACGTTGTCAGGCGGCGAAGCGCAAAGGATTCAACTGGCAACTTCCCTGGGGTCGCGGCTGGTGGGCACGCTCTATGTGCTCGACGAGCCTTCGATTGGACTGCACAGCCGCGACACGCACCGGCTGATCAAGATTCTGCATGACCTGCGGGATCTGGGAAACACGATTCTCGTGGTGGAGCATGACCCGGACATCATGCGGGCGGCTGATCACATTCTCGATCTGGGACCGGGCGCGGGCGAGAATGGCGGAGTGGTGGTGGGCGCGGGTACGCTGGCCGAGATCGTCAAGATGCCGCATTCGCTGACGGGGCGTTACCTGGGCGGGGAACTGCATATTCAGATTCCGCAGAAACGGCGGCAGCCGGGAGCGCACAAACTAAGGATTACGGGGGCGCGCGCCCACAATCTGAAGCGCATCGATCTGGAGATTCCGCTGAACATGCTGGTGGCGATCACGGGGGTCTCGGGGTCGGGAAAATCCTCGCTGCTGCATGATGTGATCTATCAGGCGTTGGCGATCGCCAAGCGGCAGATCAGCAGCGGGGCCGTAGCCAAGTTATGGGATGACATCGAAGGGGAAGATTACCTGGATGAAGTTGTGCTCGTCGATCAATCGCCGATTGGGCGCACGCCGCGGTCGAATCCGGTTACTTATATCAAGGCATTCGATCAGATCCGAGAGGTATTTTCTGCAGTGCCGGAGGCTAAGAAGCGCGGGTTCCCGGCAGGGCATTTTTCGTTCAATGTGCCGGGCGGGCGTTGCGAAAATTGCCAGGGGGATGGCACGGTGACGGTCGAGATGCAGTTTCTGGCCGACGTGGAACTGGTCTGCGACGAATGCAAGGGCAGTCGCTACAAGCCGCAAGTGCTGGAGATTCATTACAAGGGAAAGAACATTCACGAAGTTCTGAACCTTACGATCCGAGAGGCGCTGAGGTTTTTTGCGGAGGTTCCGCGGCTGACGGAGAAGTTGCGGGTGCTCGACGATGTTGGCCTTGGCTACCTGCGACTGGGGCAGTCGGCTACGACGCTTTCCGGTGGAGAAGCACAGCGGATGAAACTGGCCGCGCACTTGCAGCCGGGCGCGCGTCCGGTGAGCCGAACTGGAGAAGACGGTGACCGGCCAAAGCGCAAACCGCGCATGCTGTACATTTTCGATGAGCCTACGACGGGGCTGCACTTTGATGATGTCAGCAAACTGCTTTCGGCGTTCCGCCGTCTTATTGATGCGGGCGGCTCGATTGTGGTCATCGAGCACAACCTGGAGGTGATCAAGACGGCGGATTGGGTTATTGATCTGGGGCCTGAAGGAGGCGACCGGGGCGGGAATCTTGTGGGCGCTGGGCCTCCAGAGGCCATCGCGGAGTTGAAGAACTCTTATACGGGACAATATCTGAAGCAGGTGTTGAATGGGAACGGCGCGGGACGAGGCGAGCCGTAGAATGGATGGGAACAGTTCCGGTTCGACCTCTTTCGAACAGGCTTGCCGGAAGTTCGGCCATAGGTTTTTGTGTTTCGGTGTACAGGATGAGTTCGATCGCCCTTGAAGGACTGGATGCTCACGCGGATGAACCGCACGCGGACTAAAGCGATTCTGGTCGCCGTCCTGGCCTGTTTTGCCCTGCGGCAGACGGCGCATGCCACCGTCCGGCATTACAAAGAGCGGATCGACGACACGCCGCCGGAGATTGCGCAGGCGGAAGATGCGATTCAGAAGAACGACTTCGGCAGCGCGGAGACGCTGCTAAAGAAGGTTCTCGATAAGAATCCAGGAACAGAACAGGCATGGCTCTACCAGGCGTGGTTCGACCTTGGATTCGCTCTCCACGGCCTGAACCGGGCCGATGAATCGATTGCGGCGTATCGCAAGTCGGTGGCGGCCAAGCCCGACGTTTTCGAATCCAATCTCAACTTGGGATTGATGCTCGTCCGCGCCAAGGATGATCCCGAGGCCGAACAATTTCTACGCGCGGCTACAACTCTCAAGCCCACGGACCATGTCGAAGAAGGTCAGGCCCGTGCCTGGCTAGCGCTTGCGCAGTTGCTGGAAAGTAAAAAGCCGGAAGACGCATTCGCTGCTTACAGGAAAGCTTCCGAGCTTATGCCGAAGGATCCCGAGCCGCATCTTGCCGCAGGCCTGCTGCATGAGCGGCAAAAAGAATTCTCGGACGCTGAAGCGGAATACAAACTCGCTTTAGCGCTGTCCACGCATTCTACGAATGCGCACTCCGCCGATACGCAGGACGCGGGCGTGGCGAGCAGGGAAGCGGCGATTGGGTTGACGAATATCTATATGAAGTCCGGACGTCTGGGCGACGCAGAACCTCTGCTGCGCGGATTGGCTGCCGAGAGTCCGGATGATGGCGGATTGCATCTGCAACTGGGGCGCGTGCTGATGGCGGAGAGCAAGAAGGACGATGCCATCGTCGAGATGCAAACCGCGTTGAAACTGACGCCCGGCGATTCTGACGCGCAGCGCGAGCTGGCTGAGCTTTATGCTGGGGCGGGAAAGAACGAACTGGCGGAAGCCGCGTATCGTTCGCTGGCGGCGGCGCATCCGAACGACGCTGAATCGCACCGCGGGCTGGGACAGGCCCTGCTGCGGCAGAAGAAGTTTGCCGAGGCGCAGCAGGAGTTTCTGGTGGCGTTGCGGCTCAAGCGGGACTGGCCGGAAGTCTATGTCGACCTGGCGTTTGCGGCGAGCGAGAACAAAAATTACGAGCTCACGATCAGGGCTTTGAACGGGCGCAGCCTGCTGAATGCAGAGATGCCGGCGGTCTGTTATTTTCTGCGAGCGTCGGCCTATGACCACTTGCGCGACTACAAACAGGCCGCGGTCGATTATCATCAGTTTTTGGATTCCGATCATGGAAAGAATCCGGATCAGGAGTGGCAAGCGACGCATCGTTTGATCGCGATCGAGCCGAAGAAACGTTGACGACTATGGGGCGGTGGACGATTGCGATCATTCTCATGGGCATCAGTGCGGTGCTGTGCGCTGCCGCCAAAGACGAAACGATCGACGAACTCAAAGCGCGTTTTGAAAAATCGCGGGTTGAGGAGCGGGCGGAACTGGGCATACGGATCGCCCAGCATCAGCTGCAGAATGCGGACAAGCTCTACAACGACGGCAAGACGGCCGACGCGCGCGCGGCGGTGGAGGACATTGTCAGCTACTCCGAAAAGGCGCGCGATGCCGCCACACAAACCAACAAGCGGCTGAAGAATGTCGAGATCGATGCGCGGAAGATGGCGGAGAAGTTGCGTGATATCAAGCGCACGCTCGCGTTTGAAGACCAGTCGGCAGTGGAGCAGGCCATCCGCAGGCTGGAAAACGTCCGCACCACGCTGCTCAAGGAGATGTTCGCCAAAGACGAGAAAAAGGGGAAAAAATGAAGGGCGGCACCCAGCGCTGGCGGACCGTGCTGGGCCTGGCTCTGCTGGTAGCACTGCCGCTCGGTTTGTTCCTTCACTCCGCCGCATGGGCGCAACGGAAGCACGACCCGTTGGATCCGTTGGAGGTTGACCAGCTTCGCGACGCCATGCTGGATCCCGATGTTCGGTTAAAGCTTTACGTGAAGTTTTCACGGGATCGCATTACAACGTTGGAGCAGATGCGGAGCAATCCGAAGACGACGGAGCGCGGGCGCCAGACCCATGACCGGCTGGAGGACTTTCTTGCGATCTACGACGAACTCAACGACAACATCGACATGTACGTGGGACGTAAAGACGATATTCGCAAGCCGCTGAAAACGATTATTGAAGCGGATACGGAATTCCAGTCGAAGCTGCGGGCGCTGAAGAACTCAGCGAACAGCAATACAGATGAAATGAAACAATATGAGTTCCTGCTGACCGATGCGCTCGACACTGTGGATTCAAGCGCCGAAGATCACCGCAAAACGCTGGCCGACGTTGAAGAGTATATGAAGCGAAAAAAGAAGAAGTAAGGGGCGCTACTACGGGCGACTTAGAGAAAATGTATTTTGCGGTCCTTTAGAATCATTGATTTACGTAGAGATCACCGCCAGATCTTTGAGTTTAAAGGACTTAGTTGCAAAATATTGGGAAATATAGGTTTAGCGTCTTGAATACTTAGCGTGTTGGCCAGAGTTCGTCGGATGCCGGCCTCGTGGGTTCGGAAATGGAAAGGGGGCTCAGGCGTCCACGCGCTCTTTCTATCTCTTCTTTTATTATATCAATCTCAGAGTGCTGGTTGGACAAGGTTCTCCCCTTTTTATTGGCTTGCGATTCAGTAGGTTGGCGGGAAAAGATGGGAGATGGGGGGTTGACAAGGCTGCGGGCCTCTTCGGCTTCGTTTCGGGCGGGCTCGTGTTCGGAATTGCCGCCCGGCAACCGGTCCTGCGCTTTCTTCGGAAACTGATCTTTGAAAACAAAAGACTTAGATGGTTAATTTTGCCATGTCCTTGAGGAATAATGACTTACGGGCGAGGTCTTCATAGAACGATGACTGGCATGGATGCGTTTGTCGATATTCCGCCAGATCTTTGAAGAATAAGGACTTAGATGGGGACGCGCAGTCGGGGCTTTTCTGCGGCGGTTGAGGTTCGCGTGGCCAGGGCTGAATCCTCGCTGACGTTGCAGAGTCGACCTGACAATCTCGATCAATGACAGAGAACGGCTCCGTGCTACTCTTCCTGCAACGTGTCTCAAAGACTCACGGAAATTTTTGACGCGGCTTATTGCGAGCTTCGTCCGAGGACGCCTGCGCCTCCGGTGCACGCTCGTTTTTATCCTTTTGTTTCGATTAACAACACGATTCGGTTGCGCGAGGGGAAGCTCTACATTCGTCTCTCGGATTTATTGGAAGGCGCTCCCGATGGCGTGTTGCACTCGATTCTGCATATTTTGCTGGCCAAGCTTTATCGCAAGCCTATCGACCGCGGGCACAGCAGCCGTTATCGGCGTTACATTGTCGGCCACGATGTGACGGCGAAGGCGCGGCTGGTGCGGCAGATGCGCGGGCGCAAACACATTCTATCGGCGCGGGGGCACCATTATCATTTGGAGGAAGTGTTTGACGACCTGAACCGGCGGTTTTTTCATGGACTGCTGGGGCGTCCGCAACTGACCTGGAGCCAGAATCATGCGCGGCGCAGCCTGGGGCATTACGATCCGGCGCATAACGCTATTGTTATTAGCCGGGTGTTCGACGATGCGCGAGTGCCGCGGTATGCGGTCGAATACATTGTGTTTCACGAGATGCTGCATTTGAAGCATCCGGTGAAAGTGCGCGGGAGCCGGAGGTGCGTGCACTCGCGGGAGTTTGTGGCGGAGGAAAATTCGTTCCCTGAACTCGCACAGGCTAAGAAGTTTTTGCGGATTCTCTGAAAGGGGAGGGAGATTCTGGTTAGACGTGGGTGAAATCGGAATTTTCATCAATTGCACGAGGCAAGTCTGTTTCCAATAATTCGGATAATGTGTGTGCCGTCACAACGCGTCTTCGTTTCGCGAGAGGCGCAGATAAGATGTGATGCCAATGGCGGATAGAACTAGCGGAAGCATGACCTTCCAAGCCAGAATTGTCACGACGACAGCCAGAATCCCTCCCAGTATCCCCTTCTGCACGGTGTAATCGAGCGAGCGGAACGATTGCCACGACTCCACCATCGCGTCTCTTAACTCCTCAATCATGAGTTTCGCCTTTTGACGACGTGACCAGCTATAAAGACCAGAGCAGTCTCATCAATAGTCGCAGCGGAAAAGGCGTTGGCCCCCAGGGGCTAAAGCCCGCGTTCTTTCCGGCTCGTAGCGGCACGACTGAAAGTCGTGCCCTTCCCAAAACCATTTAGGAGACCAGTTCCAGTCAACAGCTAAGGCTTGTAAATACCTGTCAACCCGAACCGCACACTCGCGCACTTTGCGGTGTCAAACCCGAACCGCGTAGTTGCCATTCCGAGCGTCTGGTTTTGGGCGAAGAACCTGCTGTTGTTTCTTGGGCCCAATGCAGATCCCTCGCTCTGCTCGGGATGACAACCCCTTTTCTTATGGCGAAGATGCGATGGTCTTGGGGCGAAAGCCGCTTAATGGCTGTATTCGCCGTGTGATGGTAATCACAACCATCGGTGACTGATCGCGTTGACCGGTAGGGCGCAAAACCGTATCCTAAAGATGTTGAAATTGAAATTCATTTTCAATTAGGAAGCGGTTCCTTTTTCATGCTCCAGGCATTCATTATTACTCTCCGTGAGGGCGTCGAGGCGGCGCTCATTGTCGGCATCACTTTGGCCTATCTGGCGAAGATTGGGCGCAACGATTTGCGCAAGTCGGTGTATGCGGCGCTGGGCGCGGCTTTTGTGGGCTCGATTGGCATGGCCGTGGTTCTCTCGCGCTTCAAGCTGAATGAGGACATTTTTGAAGGCTGGGTGATGCTGGTGGCGGCGGTGTTTGTGGTCACCATGATCGTCTTCATGATGAAGACGGGGCGCAAACTCAAGGGCGAAATCGAATCGAAGATCGGATTGTTCGCGCGGGGAGATGCGTGGATTGGGCTGTTCCTGTTCGTTTTTCTGATGGTGCTGCGCGAGGGCGCGGAGACGGTTCTGATCTTATCGGCTGTTACTTTGAATTCGAGCGAGTTGACGAGCTTTATCGGGACGCTGTCGGGAATTGTGGTCGCGATTCTGTTCGGAGTGATGTTCGTCAAGGGCAGCGTCAAGATTAATCTGCAGAAATTTTTCAAGGTTACGACCGCGATTCTGTTCCTGGTGGCGGGGCAACTGGTGATTTCGGGCCTGCACGAGCTGTCGGAAAACGGCGTGCTGCCGTCTTCGCGGCAGGAGATGGCGATTATCGGGCCGATTGTCCGCAACGATTATTTCTTTTTTGTGACGATTTTTGTGTTGGCGGCACTGATGGTGTTGTTCGAGATGAAGAGCCGGCAGCATCTCGAATTGCCGGCGGCGGGGGCAGCGCGGCGCAAAGCGCTGTGGACGGCGCGCCGCGAACGGTTGTGGATGGCCTCGATTTACATCTTTTCGTTCGCCTTCATCGTGATGATCACGGCGAGCTTTATTTATGAGAAGAGCGCGAGCGCGCTTTCTCCAGCGACGGAAGTTACGTTTGTTGACGGGAAAGTGTCGATTCCGGTGAAACAGGTTTACGACGGTGAACTGCACCGCTTCGAAGCGAACGAGGGCGGGGTGGAAGTTCGTTTCTGGCTCTACCAGAAGCCGGATGGAAAGATTGCGACGCTGTTTGACGCGTGCGAAATCTGCGGGCCGGTGGGTTTTTTCAAGAATAAACAGGGAGTGATCTGCAAGAATTGCGCCGCGCAAATGAACCCGCAGTCGATTGGGATGCCGGGCGGGTGCAATCCGATCCCGCTGAAAGCGCAGGTCACCGACGACGCCGTCATCGTGTCGGAACTTGACGTCGCCGCGGGCAGACACTACTTCGAGCAGAAATAATGTTTCCACGCATTGTCTACGAATCGTTCCGGCGCCAGGCACGCCGCAAGCTGCTGGCGGGAATCGCGATCACGCTGGGAGTGGCGGTTGCGACCGCGATGATCGCCGTGGCCACCGATATCGGCGACAAGATCAACCGCGAGCTGCGCAGCTATGGCGCGAACCTGGTGGTGACTCCGCAAGAAGATACGCTGGATGTGGAAGTCGGCGGCGTGAACCTGAAGCCTCCTAGCGACGGTGCGTTTCTGAACGAAGCGGACCTGCCGAAAATTCGCGGGACGTTCTGGCACCACAACATTGTTGGGTTTTCGCCGATGCTCCCGGTCACGGTGAAAGTCGACGAAGGCAATCATGAAGCGAAAGACGTCACGCTGCTGGGCACTTACTTTAATAAGGCGTTGAGCTTTGGCAAAGAGGATTTCACCACGGGGGTGAAGATCACGAATCCGTGGTGGAAGGTGGAAGGTGCGTGGCCGGAGGATGGCTCCGAAAATATTCTGGTGGGGGAGCGGCTGGCGGCGAAGTTGGGGAAGAAGGCGGGAGATTCGATCGAGGTTTCGGGTAAGGAACTGGCGATTTCGGGAATTCTTTCGACGGGCGGGACCGAAGACGATCAGATTGTAGCTCCGCTGGCGGTGGCGCAAAGGATTCTGGGGAAGCCGGGAGCGGTGCGGCGGCTCTATGTGAGCGCGATGACGAAGCCTCCGGATGCCTTGTCGGCGCGCGATCCGAAGACGATGACGCCCGAGGTGTACGACCGGTGGTATTGCTCGCCGTATGTGGAGTCGATCGCGTACCAGTTGCAGGAAGCGATTCCGCATTCGCATGCGGAGCAGATCCGGCAGGTGGCGCAGAACGAAGGGACGGTGTTATCGCGGATTGAAGGGTTGATGCTGCTGATCACGTTCGCGGCGCTGTTTGCATCGGCGCTGGCGGTTTCGGCAGCGATGGCCACGGCGATTTATGAACGGCGAGTCGAAGTGGGACTGATGAAGGCGCTGGGGGCAGGGAATTTCTCGGTTTCGGCATTCTTTTTTGCGGAGGCGCTGCTGCTGGCGATTGCGGGTGGGATCGCAGGATTTTCGATTGGGGCGCTACTGGCGAGGCAGATCGGACGCTCGATTTTCAATGCGCAGATTTCGATTGAGCCGGTGCTGTTTCCGATCATTTTAGGGATCGCGGTGTTTGTGACGTTTGCGGGAAGCGCCGCAGCCATCCGGCGCGCTGTGAAGTTTGATCCGGTGTTTGCGTTGCGAGGAGAAGGATAGCGATGAGTGCCGCAGACACGCTATTGACGCCGAAGGAAGTTGCGGATCGACGGGCGGGGGTTCCGCATACGTCGATGTTCGCGCGGATGTTGTTGCGCGCAGCGGTGCTGCGACGGAGAAGGGCGGCGTCGGCGCTGCTGGCGATGATTGTTGCGGCTGCGGTAGCGACGGCGATGATGAACCTGTATGTGGACGTGCAAGCCAAGTTGCGCAGCGAGTTCCGGAATTATGGAGCGAACGTGGTGGTCGTGGCCAAAGAAGGGCAGTCGCTGCCGGCGGACGCGATGGGCAGAGTGGAATCCGTGCTGGGAGCGAAGGCGCTGGCGGTTCCTTTCTCTTATGCGGTCGCGCGCACCAAGGATGGGCAATCGGTGGTGGTAGTCGGCATCGATTTCGCGCGGGCGCGGCAGTTGAATCACTGGTGGAAAGTGAGCCACTGGCCGGATGCTCCCGGCGAGGCACTCGTCGGCATGCGCGCAGGGACGGTCGTCAGTCCTAATCGGCAGAATTTTGAGTTGACGTTTCAGGGCAAAGCGATCGAACTGGCTCCCGCGGGAATGCTGCAGACGGGCGCTGGAGAAGACAGCCGCATTTATCTCGATCAATCGGCATTTCAAAGTTGGACCGGGATTGCGCCTTCGACGATTGAAATTGCGGCCACTGGGACCGCTGCCGAAGTGGACGCGTCGATCGGGCAACTGGCTGCGGCGCTGCCGGGGGCGGAGGTTCGTCCGGTGCGGCAGATCATGGAAGGCGAGGCCAATGTGCTGAACAAGACGCGGGCGACGTTGTATGCCTCCGCGACGCTGGTGGTATTGACATCGGCGCTCTGCGTGCTGGCCACGCTGATCGGATGGGTGTTCGACCGGCGGCGCGATTTTGCCATCATGAAGGCGCTGGGGGCTTCGGAACGCCTGGTCAATGGATTTTTCGCGGCGGAAGCGGCGGCATTGGGAGTGGTGGGGGCGATTCTGGGATTTTTTATCGGCATCGGCGTAGCGGCCTGGATTGGGCGGGTGAATTTTCATGCGCCGGTGGTGCCGCGCTTCAGCGTCTTCCCGTACATTCTGGCGGGAAGTGTGGCGGTGGCGCTGATCTCGGCGATTCTGCCGATTGAGTTGCTACGCCGCGTGCAACCCGCGATTATTCTGAGGGGAGAGTAAAAGGAACTCGCAATGATTCGCCTAAAGAACGTGACAAAGAGTTATCCGGCCAAAGCGGAAGAAAAAAATGGCGGCCTGATTAAGGCGCTCGACGATATTACTCTCTCGATCGCTGCGGGCGAGTGGGTCGCGATGATGGGGCCGTCGGGTTCGGGCAAGAGCACGATGGTCAATTTGATCGGATGCCTTGACCGGCCCACCAGCGGCGAGATCTGGCTGGATGGACAGAATGTTGCCAGCCTGAGCGCTTCCGACCTGAATCACGTGCGGGCCGAAACGATTGGGTTCGTGTTTCAGCAGTTTCACATGATTCCGTATCTCACGGCGGTCGAGAATGTGATGCTGGCGCAATATTTTCACAGCATGACCGACGAAAAAGAAGCGCTGGAAGCTCTGGATCGGGTGGGGCTGAAAGATCGCGCGGGGCATTTGCCGTCGCAGCTTTCGGGAGGCGAGCAGCAGCGGGTATGCATTGCGCGGGCGCTGATTAACGATCCCAAGATCGTGTTGGCGGACGAGCCCACGGGCAATCTGGACGCGGTAAATGAAGAGATTGTTTTGCGGTTGCTGCGCGAACTGCACCAGCAGGGACGGACGATTGTGATGGTGACGCACGATCCGGTGGTGGCGCGGTTGGCCGACCGGCGAATTGAACTGCATCATGGAAAGATCGCGGCGCAGGAAGTTTTTGCCATGGCGGACGACGAGCAGTTCGACGAAGTGCTGGAAGAATTATTTGCGCTGGAAGAACACGGCCAGATCGCGGAGATTGGGCGGATGGAAGTGCATGGCGCGCTGCCGGTGTCGATTGCGGTGGAAAAAATGGCGGCGATGGGACTGGTGAGCACGCGTCCGCATCCTCCCGAGTCGCACGACCACAAACCGTTTGTGAATCCCTGCCACGATGCGCTGAAGCCGACGGGGTTTTCGACGGGCGACGGTCAGGCGATTGTGGAGCTTACGTTGCGGGGGTATCAGCGCGCGGCTGATATTATCCGGCGCCATCGTTTGGCGGAACGGCTCTTCACGGATTCGCTGGCGATGGACAGCGAAACCGAGATTGAGCAACAGGCGTGTAAGTTCGAGCACATTTTGTCGCCGGAAGCGACCGATAAGATCTGCACGTTCTTGAACCATCCGCTGACGTGCCCGCATGGCGCGGCGATTCCGCCGGGGCCGTGTTGCGGGCGGCGGGCGGAACCGCGGCAGATGGCAACGGCGCTCACGGATCGACGTTAGAGCTGGATGACGCGGTTTCTCTAGCGCCCGCGAAGCGCACTCCTTTGTGGTGCTGAGGCTGAGGAGTGAAAAAAGCTAGGCTGGGCTGACCGCCGGGATTAAATTATCCGTCACTTCCACGGACACATCGAAGCGTGTCACTTGAACTTTTACTTCGATTGGTATCCCTGTTAACACCTTGACGCACCCTTCTTTGGGGTTGTATTCAAGTACGTTGAAGTCGTAAGTTCGCACCTTCTGCGTGTCATTGACTTGATACGACTCAACGCCAGCAAACCTCAAGAAGCACTCAGTTGCCGGGAGCATCCTGCTTGTAGAAAAAAAATCTTTCCAACCGTGCTTACCGCGAGTGACTAGTTTTCGGAACTTGAATGACAGTGAAGCGGCAGACGAATCGAAGACGATGTCGGCGATGTCGAAATAGCAATCGTGGATTATATCGTTAACCGCATCAAGCTCGCTTGGATGCGTGATCCTGAGGAATTTTGCCATCTTTATCTCCATGGTAGCGGAATATGCCAGTTCACAAAATCGCTTGCCTTCTGCCCTGCAACCCACATAATGATTTGGAGGTGCGCGAGCCTCGCCCCACCGAGCCACTCAAATGTGTGGTGTGCGCCGTGTAGAGCGATCTTCGACTCTACACCTACTGCTGCGTTGGCTACGCCAAGAGATACAATCCCGGTGCCTACAGCAGCCCCTGTCACCTCTCCTCCTTTGTAGGCCAGGCTATTCTTGTTTACAACGCTGTCGGCACGTCCTCTCGCCCACTCGGTGAACGAAGTGTGGACAAAGCGATTCCAACCACTACAAATTCACCGGCAAAGAACGGGACAGTGAATCGGCATCAATTTCGATAGCCTTCTCAAAAAAACATCGGATTTTTCCGCTGGCGCTGGTGACTGCCTAACTGGTCGTTGCGCTTCCGGTGGGGGTGGGGAGCTCGCCTCCGTAAGGGAAGTAGAAATCTTGCCTCGTGATGTTGCCTAAGGCGTCCGTGATGACACTCGCCGAACCGAGATGGTCGGAGAAATAATGATGCACGGTTCCGCTGGGGCGGTCAACGCGGGCGATGCGGACGCCGTTGAAGTAGATGTACTCCTCGTTGATCGTGCCGGTGAGGGTGGTTTCGGCCAAGGTGCCGGAGGGTCCGGGCCAGTACAAGGGGCCGGAGGGTTTCTCGATGCGGACGCCGTCGGCATCTTTGGTGCGGCCGCTCGAATCGCAAAGGGGGACGCGACGGTGGAATCCCACCTTTGCGCAAAGAACGCGCAAAGATGGGGCACCCTTTTGTGGTGCTGGGGCTGGGGAGTGAAAAAAGCTAGGCTGGGCCACCCGCCAGTTTGACCCCGGTCAGTATCGGGCGCTGGAAATCAAGCGTCGCCCGGTCGAGAGTCTTGCCGATATCGAGAGCCCACTCATTCGCAAAGTACGTGCGCGAATCAGCCTTTGTCTCGGGCACCCGGCAGAATTCCCACCCTTGCCAAGAACGCAAGGGTGGGGCAGCCTCAAGAGAGGTGACGCGGGAAGGAAAGGGTGGGCCAGCCCCCCGAAGTGTCCACTTAACTTATTCGCGGACACTTAGCAATACGGTGCAGCTCGGACGCTTACTCCTCGCTCACCTTCGTGCCGATGGATTTCGTGCGCAGCGGGGCTTTCATCGCTCACCGCCGATTCGATTGTGCTGGGGATTGAGGCCGGGATTCAGGCCGCACGCTGGCCGCGTGCCGCAACGTGCCGGGCAACGGGCCGAACAGAGCCGTTTTCTTGCTAAGGGGAGGGGAGTCATCAAGTTACCCCTTCAGCAACGCCAAGTTGCTATTAGAGTAACCCGATTTCAGGGATTTTTCCTCTTAGCCGCTTGTTTTCTGATGGTTCCCGCCCCGGTAACCTTCAGCAACTTCGCAGCAACCCGCGCGGGGTGACGTGTCCACCCTCAACCCGATGCCGTAGGCAGCGCGGGCTTGCTTGGGACTTCCCTCAGTCGATAGATTCCGCTGAGACGCTCCGATTCCGACGGGCGATTTGCATTAGGACGCTGAGGAAACCGTTGCACGGCGCGCCAGGATCAACATGTACGTCAAGGTCAACGCCCTCTGTAGTGGTGATACGAAACGTGCCTAATTGCTCTTTTGTAAGCCCTTGCGCGGCCATTCGCGTCAGATCGACTCTAGCATTAACGACGTCCTCCACGCCTACCTCATTAAAGCCGGTGTCGTCACTCGAAATAAATAACCGTTTTGTTGTAAGCAGACACCATGAAGAAGCAGAGGGTATGCTCGCTAAGACTGGGAGCTCTCCTCCCTCCAGTCTGGGTAATTTTGCTTCGATTTTTGCTCGATCAAGCGGATCAAGCAGCCTAAATTCATCCGTGTGGGGGCCCCTCTTTCCCTTGCGGCGAAAGATAGAGGCCCAGACAGTTTGCCAGTGTGAGGACGAATGCTCCGTGATCATGGAATCAGCCCCGTCAACAAAATAGCCGCATCGCCGACGGACTCGAACGAGAGCCCCACTCTCGCGGCCATCGGAGCCATTCGAGCAGCGTTCAGAAGTTCCGTGTTGACAACGTGTGTCCCGAGGATACTGATGCTGTCAGCGCCTTCCAGCGCAGCAGTCGCTTTCATTTCATTAACGAGAGCGAACATCCCTTCGCTTTCTGGCGTCGAATACATGCCCCAGATGTTGTAGTTATATGTGCTACCAACAAGCCCCGACGATCCCCCGATATCATATCCGGCCATCGAGCTTATCGTTCCGTACGGCGCTGAAGCGCCACTAAGTGGTACAAGTGCTGTGCTTGCGGCCTCGCCAGCCTCAGGTGCAACCTCAGGAATGAATGACGATAAAACACTTGATGTGGTTCCTATTGCCGCAGTAGCTCCCGCTGTCGCGGTTACGGACCCGCCATACCCTGGAATTTTGACGCGGCTTGGTGTGCTGGCTGTGGTAGATTCTGGCCCCCAGGACCCGCCCGCTCCACCGCCACCAGAGCTCCCGCCTCCAAACGGTCCTTGCTGCGGGGCCGCGCAAATGCAGATTGGACCGTGCCCAAAGTCGGGAGGACAATACATGTTCCCCGTCTTGGGATCATAGCCACCGCAGTGCCCAGTCGGATCAGTTCGACTAAGTGGGTTATTTCGAACGTAAGCGTAGAGATTGAGGCTCTGTGGATCACCCATCACTGCATATGGTACTGGCATTGCTTTTGCTGCCCAGTCGGGTTTCATGAAGCGCCCCATCGTCGAGGCGTAGTACCTAAACCCGAAGTTATCTAAGCCACTTTCGCTATCGCGTTCTTTGCCGGTGAATTTGTAGTGGTTGGAATCGCTTCCGGTGGGGGTGGGGAGCTCGCCTCCGTAAGGGAAGTAGAAATCTTGCCTCGTGATGTTGCCTAAGGCGTCCGTGATGACACTCGCCGAACCGAGATGGTCGGAGAAATAATAATGCACGGTTCCGCTGGGGCGGTCAACGCGGGCGATGCGTGCGCCGTTGAAGTAGATGTACTCCTCGTTGATCGTGCCGGTGAGGGTGGTTTCGGCCAAGGGGCCGGAGGGTCCGGGCCAGTACAGGGTGCCGGAGGATTTCTCGATGCGGACGCCGTCGGCATCTTTGGTGCGGCCGCTCGAATCGCAAAGGGGGACGCGACGGTGGAATCCCACCTTTGCGCAAAGAACGCGCAAAGATGGGGCACCCTTTTTGTGGTGCTGGGGCTGAGGAGTGAAAAAGCTAGGCTGGGCCACCCGCCTCTTGCTTCCTCTGCTCGCGAAGGTCCTTTTCGACGCGCTCCATAGTCAACCTGTCAGCTCTAAAGAGCGCGTTACGAGCTGCGTGGGACACTGCTTCGAGTGCAGACTGCACTTGAGCGGGTTTGAGATTAGCTGCGCCCAACGCATTTGCAGATGCGCACCGAACATGATAGTCCGAAGAAGACAGCAACTTCAGCAACTCTGAGAATTGCCTCTCGTCTCCCATGAGGAAGAGCGCATCGGCGAAGCCAACTCTCGCATTGTCATCCGTTTCGGCTTCTAGCGCCCGCTCTATCTCTGGGACGTACTTTCCACCATCCAACTGGGCGATAGCTCCTGCTGCATAAGCCCTGACTAAAGCATTGTCGTCGTAAAGCCTTTTGGCGATCATCGGTAGGGCATCGTTATCACCGATCTGGTCTAGGCTCTCAAGTGTGGCGACTCTGACCAGGAAAGACGGGTCCTCCATCAGCGGATATAGCCAGGAAGCTGCAATAGATTCTTCTTGATGAAGAGTGCCGAGACATTCGACCGCAGAGTATCGAACGAAACTGTTTTTGTCCGAGAGCGACATCACAACTTGCTGGTCCAGTTCGCGGAGATTTTCGTCTCTTACAACTTCTAGAGCAGCCGACCGCACCCTCGGGCTAGGGTCGGCCAAATATCCTCTAACAGCTTCTACGATTGCGGACTTATCTCCCATTGGAAGGGACATGACAGCCTTAGTACGGTCAACCACCCCTAGTCTGGATCTTCGATTCTTGACAGCTCGTCCCATATGATCCTCATTTCGTTGACCAAAACGTAGCTTCTTCGGCCTCGACGGTGTCTCGTTCGTGCTCACGTCATTGTTGATCTTTCTTGGGCGGAAGATAATATCGCTCGGTGGTTGTCACTGACGACTTATCTTGGGAGTCAGTTGGAGCAATCCTAGGGGCTGCATTGGCGTTTTGCCGTGCGCGCACGCTAGCTGGATCGTTCTTGACCTGCTCCTTCTTCGGTTTCTTCCCACCACTCTGACTCGAGCGCCGGGTCTGGCGATTCTTCTGTTCTTCCTTGATCTTCGCTCTATCTGATGCACTTGTCCTCGGATCTTTGTATGCATCTTCAAGCTCTTGATCCGTGTAATTCGAAAACTCATTGCTGACATTGCTTTTTCCGTGTTGCGCCTGCATGAGTTCTTTGTTGTGCAATTCCCGGTCTCCAGAAGGAGAACTGATATAGGCAGCCGCTGCCGCAGCAGCACCCTTGACATAGTTCCATGCACTGGAGGCACCATTTTCTATGGCAACGCCAGCTGTTTCCGCACCTTCTTCAATGTACGGCTCTGCTTCTTCCAAGAGTTCCTCTGCCTCTTCTACGCAAGCAGGGCAATGCCCATCGGGATCACCCACTGTGGCGGGGTTGTTCTGAACGTAGCTGTAGAGATTAAGGCTTTGCGGGTTCCCGAAGTTCGCGTAGGGCACGTCGGTTGGCTTCGTTGCCCAATCGGGCGTCATAAACCTGCCGAGAGGAGAAGCGTAGTACCTAGCACCAAACTCGTCCAGGCCGGATTCGGAGTCGCGTTCTTTGCCGGTGAATTTGTAGTGGTTGGAATCGCTTCCGGTGGTGGTGGGGAGCTCGCCTCCGTATGGGAAGTAGAAATCTTGCCTCGTGATGTTGCCTAAGGCGTCCGTGATGACACTCGCCGAACCGAGATGGTCGGAGAAGTAATAATGCACGGTTCCGCTGGGGCGGTCAACGCGGGCGATGCGGACGCCGTTGAAGTAGATGTACTCCTCGTTGATCGTGCCGGTGAGGGTGGTTTCGGCCAAGGGGCCGGAGGGTCCGGGCCAGTACAAGGTGCCGGAGGATTTCTCGATGCGCACGCCGTCGGCATCTTTGGTGCGGCCGCTCGAATCGCGAAGGGGACGCGACGGTGGAATCCCACCTTTGCGCAAAGAACGCGCAAAGATGGGGCACCCTTTTGTGTTGCTGAGGCTGGGGAGTGAAAAAGCCAGGCTGGGCCACCCGCCAGCTTGACCCCGGTCAGTATCGGGCGCTGGAAATCAAGCGTCGCCCGGTCGAGAGTCTTGCCGATATCGAGAGCCCACTCATTCGCAAAGTACGTGCGCGAATCAGCCTTTGTCTCGGGCACCCGGCAGAATTCCCACCCTTGCCAAGAACGCAAGGGTGGGGCAGCCTCAAGAGAGGTGACGCGGGAAGGAAAGGGTGGGCCAGCCCCCCCTGGCACCCCTCCACCACACATCCACACCGGCATTCGCCTCGCTTCCGGCCAGCCAATCGGCGGCACAATCGCCACCCCAAAGCGCCGCCCATCGCACCCCGATCAGCCCACGGATCGGCAGCGCAAAGGACGGAGAATCGGGTCGGGATCGGAGCGCGAATCGGGAAAGGAAAGCGCGGCTGAAAGGATCGGGATCGCGGCGCGGATCGGCGGCCCCAGCGATGGAGTCGTGCGGCTTCTGTCTACTTCGATTCTTCAACCTTCACGCCGGTCGGCTTCGCGAAAAGGTCCGCCTTAAATGGCACCTGATCATCCCACATTAGGTAACGCACCCAGAACGCTTTGTCGCCGCGTATGAGGCCAATCAAGATCGGCGCGTGGATATCGGCACGTTCAACCAGCTTCAGAACCGAGTCCCCGATCATCAGCTCATAGTAATTTGCCGGAAACTCCAGCTTTGGGCCTTCGATCTGCTTGGCACCATTAGTGAGAAAAAATTCCAGTTCGCGCCCGAACTCCAGTTCGCCGACCTTGCTCTTTGTTGTTTCTAGATCGATAGCAAAAACTGGCAACTTGCAATTGAACGTCGGACCGTGATCCACGAGATGCTTGGCGGTATTGTCTTCCAAATTGATGAGCCAAGTATCCGGTTCATTGATAACGATCCGGCCATGAATGCCCTCTTTAGGATCCGGTTCTTCATCCACTCTGCAGTACCGATTCGCAGCGCGCCAATAGACCTTCGGCTTTGCCTGAAAGGAGTCAGCAGGGATATCCGCGCCGCTCATCTGGGCGATCACGTGGGTCATCGTGCTAGGCGTGCTATCGGCGCAAACGGCAGTCCGAAGAAGAGCAAGCGTAAGTATCACGGCTAGTGGTCCCCGATGCATGGGTCTCCCTATTGCGCGAAATCAGAATCGCATTACATTCTGCCCGACCGGAGGTAACTAGGCACCGCCGTGCCCGCCTCCTGAGCAGTCGACCGTTTTCTTGGCTTCCTCGTAGGCACTTTTTGGAAGCAGGATTTGGCCGCCCACCAGGAAAACAACCGGAACCTTGATACCCTTCTCATACGACCCCGTCCATGTGTAGCCCGTTCGCCGTGCGTCAAACACCAAGTTGCTCTTAGGAACAGGCGACTGCCCTTCACAAGGCAGAAAGACATCCTCAAACAATGCATTGCCCTTCATATCGGTGAGCTTACAGCGATCCACATCCGCATGCTCATCCAGCCAGCAATCCAACCAGTAACCGGTCTGGTGCAGAGTAAACGGGACATTGGATGGTTCGAAATGGAGCGCATTGGGAGAGAGTCCGCTCGGTCGTCGGGGCGGACGCCCAGTCCACCAAACAACGACCACGGCAAGAACGATCAACGTCCCCAGTGTTGCGCCGATGAGAGTGATGCTGCGCATCTCTATTCGCAATGTGTTCCGGTGCCCTGGCCAGAACTGTCGGTCGCGGACACACACGCAGTTTGGTGTTGAAGCTGTTTTGACAACAAATCAAACTCATAACTTATGTTTGCGAAACCACGAAGCTGATTGAACAGCCGGTTCGGATCAACTGAGAGACCGTTGGCTTGCGCGGCTGTAAGAGCGCCACCAGCAACCAGGCCTGCCGCCGTAAATGTGGCACAGTTGTGATTTGAGACGCAGTAGTGGCCGTAGGCTCCATTTTTTTGCGTTTCGGCCCACTGCTTCAGCATGGCCGTATCGGATGATCCCGTCTGAAAGTAGTTAATTCGGACTGTGTTCGGGTCTATAACGTTACCCGGACTACTCTCGTCTTGGGCCACAGCGCCGGCAAGCGCCTTTATGGACGCATCTGTCGGTAGACCATTGGCACCAAACTGAACGGTTGGCAGGTTGCTGTAGGTTGATACTGCCCCTGGGCCGCTCGCTCCGCCATAGCTGCCGAGGCTGTGGTCTACCGGGCCAAAACGCGCGTAGGTTGCCGTCCCGTCGTTGCTGATGATGACGAGTCCTTCGTGGCCCAAGCCCCCCACCATGCCCGAAAAGTTCACAGCCGCAGCGTCCCTGCCATCTGGGTCCACGTAGTTGGTTGGATTGTTGATGGAATAGGCGTACATGTTCCATCGTTGTGGATTGATCGCACGAAGGATGAGATTTGTCGAAGGATCAAGCGTCATAAAGCGCCCCATGCTCGAAGCGTTATATCTCGCGCCGAAGTTGTCCAGTCCACTTTCCGTATCCCGTTCTTTGCCGGTGAATTTGTAGTGGTTGGAATCGCTTCCGGTGGTGGTGGGGAGCTCGCCTCCGTAAGGGAAGTAGAAATCTTGCCTCGTGATGTTGCCTAAGGCGTCCGTGATGACACTCGCCGAACCGAGATGGTCGGAGAAATAATAATGCACGGTTCCGGTGGGGCGGTCAACGCGGGCGATGCGTGCGCCGTTGAAATAGATGTACTCCTCGTTGATCGTGCCGGTGAGGGTAGTTTCGGCCAAGGGGCCGGAGGGTCCGGGCCAGTACAGGGTGCCGGAGGATTTCTCGATGCGGACGCCGTCGGCATCTTTGGTGCGGCCGCTCGAATCGCGAAGGGGACGCGACGGTGGAATCCCACCTTTGCGCAAAGAACGCGCAAAGATGGGGCACCCTTTTGTGGTGCTGGGGCTGGGGAGTGAAAAAGCCAGGCTGGGGCACCCGGCTCGTTGTCAACCGTGAGGCTGCGGAACAGTCCCTCCGGTGGGAGGCCTCAGCCCATCGCGCCTGATCCAACGAAAGGCCAGGAACGAAACTCCCTGAGTGGCTGCGACCAGAAAAAGGAACAGCATATCTGACCGCCAGCCTATCGTGAACGTTCCCTCTGGCAAGTGCTTCTCCCAAGAAAATGCAGCCTCGGAACGGAGCAGAGGAATTGCCAAGGCCACGCACAGCAATAAGCCGATGAAAACCGGTAACGCAATGCGCCGACGAAAAACTAAGACAGAAATCCACTGCGTGGCGGCTACCAGAAGGACAAGTGCTAAATCTGATCTCCAGGTGAGTGCATATGAGTTGCCATCAGGCGACATGCTTTCCCAAAAAGGACCGAGATAAAGCCATGCGATTGAGAGCATGGCAGACCAGGCCAAGCCAAAAAGAACTTGTATCGCAAGGCGATGGCGGAAGGAAAAATACCCAACCCACTGTGTGGCCGCCAGAAAAAAGAGAACAAGAACACCCGTTCGCCAGTCTGGCTGACCATGCACCAAGAATCCTAGATTGAGGGACACGGCTATACCAACCGTGCCCAGCACCAAGCCGAAAAGAACCTGCATGACGGTTTTCATGATCTCTCCCTTATTGCGGAGTACGCACAACTGGAGCGGGATCGCTTGAACTCTCGCCATTCTGCCCAGCGGGACGGAAGCCCCAGTCGTTCACTGTGATCGTTCCGCCTTCATTGAAGTTTGCCGACGCCGTCTGTCCGGCGCCGACGACGATCCCGGTGTGACCGTAGGTGTCCCCATGTTCCTGTGCGATCACATCGCCGGGCTGTGCCTGGCTGAGCGGCTTCGTATCCGACAGGCCTGGGATATGGACGTTCGGATCAGCCAACTCGTGGGCATTCGGCATTCTCGTTTTGCCGTCTGCGTCCGTGATCTCCGGTCTCTTCTTTCCGGCCTCCGCAAGTGTGTCTCCGACAAACTCGTTGCATTTGTTTTTCCCTGGCAGGAAATCATGCGGATGACCGGTGTCCCCACCGCTTCGATTGACGCCGTTAATTGCCCAGTCTTTGTCTCCCTTGTGATTCGCCGCTGTTTGTGCAACGCTCAAGCCCTGCGCCTGTGCATTGGTTCTGTAACCATTGCCCTCAGCCCAGTTCTTTAGCTTCTGCCACAGGTAGTCATTGTGTCCGTCCAGATCAACTCTGCTCAGAGGATTGTTCCGCACATACGCATACAGATTCAGCGATTGGGGATCGTCCAACTTTGCATACGGTACTGGGTCTTGTTTGGCGCTCCAATCCGGCGACATAAACCGGCCCATGCTGCTGCTGTAGTAGCGGGCTTCGAAGTAGTCGTTGCCGGATTCGGAGTCGCGTTCTTTGCCGGTGAATTTGTAGTGGTTGGAATCGCTTCCGGTGGGGGTGGGGAGCTCGCCTCCATATGGGAAGTAGAAATCTTGCCTCGTGATGTTGCCTAAGGCGTCCGTGATGACACTCGCCGAACCGAGATGGTCGGAGAAATAATAATGCACGGTTCCGGTGGGGCGGTCAACGCGGGCGATGCGTGCGCCGTTGGAGTAGATGTACTCCTCGTTGATCGTGCCGGTGAGGGTGGTTTCGGCCAAGGGGGCGGAGGGTCCGGGCCAGTACAGGGTGCCGGAGGATTTCTCGATGCGGACGCCGTTGGCATCTTTGGTGCGGCCCGCTCGAATCGCAAAGGGGGACGCGACGGTGGAATCCCACCTTTGCGCAAAGAACGCGCAAAGATGGGGCACCCTTTTGTGTTGCTGGAGCTGGGGAGTGAAAAAGCTAGGCTGGGCCACCCGGCTTCCCCAAAGCGGAGCGGGACGGAGTTTCTCGCAGCCTGCTAGGGCTCGATGGTGAACTTGGATTCACTTGCCAAGCCGTTGGGAGTTGTGACCTCGATCGGGCCACTGGTTGCATCGTCGGGAACGATTGCCGTGATCAGCGTGCTTTCGACGGTGAACTGCGCGGGCACGCCGTTGAAGCTCACGGCGGTGGCGTTCAGGAGATTGTGGCCCCAAATCCTCACCCATGAACCGGGCTTGCCGCTGGCTGGCGAGACGAGTGTGACCTTCGGCAAACCAGACTGCGTGGTAATCGCGTAGCTCACAATGAGGGCACCCTTGTTGTCACGGTAACAACTGGGCGAGCCGTTGTAGTAACAGGCGTCGGGAATTCCGAAGTACAACGATTCCGCTCCAGTCGGAACATAGAAGATCTGGACGCTTCCGCTGCCGTCACCGGTAAGCCCGTCGCCGATGAAGAACAACTGCTGAAGAACCGGCGAAAGCGAGGGAAAGTTGGTGCCGATGGTGGTGAAATCGAGCGTGGCGGGAGGAGCTCCGGTCGGAGGACCGGCTTCAAATACGCCAGCAAGAAAGCCGGCGACTGGAGCCTGAATGCCGGAGTTGGATTCGTCGGCAAGCACATTGAGACTTCCCGCCGAGCCCACACCGTCGGCATCGTTATAGAGATCGCCAGTGCCATCGTTTACGGTAAGGCAGGGAGAGGTGCAGCGGCCTTTGTAACCCTTCAGATGCAGCTCGGTTCCGCCGAAGATCGCGAATGTCATGGAAGTGGCGTCGTCGGGCAACGCAATCTGGGGCGGCAGATGGCCCGAGTGATCGGTGGTATTAAGCTTCTTGTAACCTGCGGCCGAGATCTCATCGGTGGCAGCCACTGTCATCTGCTGGGCTTGCGCCAGTTGCGCTGCCATCGTCAACCATGCGACCAAACAAAATGCGCAGGCAATTCCGCGCTGCAGTGTTGTTCGCGTCATATTCATATGTTCTCCTTCGTGTTTGTCTTGACTTTGGTTTCACCATGGGCGCGGAACCTGGAGGGTGTATGGCTCGGAGTTCATGGGTTGAAACGCTTTTCGAGTTGCCTTGATTCGGATCTTGTCGAACCAGTTTGCGAATTGAGGGGGAGGCGGAATCGCAAGCGAATGATACTGCAACTTCTTACACGTGTCAGCGACAGTTGTCACGGGGACGTGTGAGGATCGAGCCGTATTGGACGGTGGGCATTCCACTCGCTTGAATCCTGGGTTCCATAGGACACAATCTGTGGGTGGAACCGCGGCAGATGGCGACGGTGCTGGCAGATCGCGTTGGTCTCGATTCCGTTGTTGAACTGGGTTAATTCAAACGGAGTCGCGTAAAGTGAGACGGCGCGCTTGCGTGCGACATTCCCATTGTTTGTGCCGTCTCGGGCATATATTGTTGCAAAGAAGCCAGGATTTCTTGTGCTTGTTGGGCGGAAAGACCTGCGCCAAACGAGACCTTCCGCAGTCCGTATTTAAATTCCAGTACGGACCCGTCTTCGCTTTCACGGGGTTCGCGCCAAGTCAGCCCGGTGCACTTTTGCACGTCGTATTCCGAGGTTCTCTCGAACCCCGCCAGGACACGTCCGATTTTCAATTTTTCTTTTCCGAACTCAATCAGCTGTTCCGAGTGCCGGACCATCCGGAAGATGCGTGTAGCCGTGACAGCCGCGGCGAGCGCGATCCCTATTTGCCAGATTCGTGGAAGGTTCAGCAGGGAGTGCGCTCCAATCCAAAAGAAAAGAGTCATGCACGCAGTTTGAAAGGCCGCCGCAATAAAGTTCGGATCGGAGGAGATCGTCACACGAATCACGCCTGAGGTTGAGGTGATATCTACCTGCGTGTTCTGCTCCAAGAATCCCATGTTTCAAAAGTTCTCGTCGTGCGGGAGCTGTAATTGAAGGGTTGGGAACTATCGCTTCCCGAAAAATTTGCCGAAGCCCAGCCGCAACTGCACGGAGTTGACGCCGGGATTGGGCACGGTTAATCCGGCATTGGAAATGTGCAGGTAGCGGACATCGACCGACCAGGCATGGTCTCCGAAGAAGTAGAAACCGAAGGCTGCGCCCGGGGTGAAATTGATGTTTGAAGTGCCGGTCGGCACGTTATGGCTGGTGAAGAGAACGCCGCCGCTTAGCTCGAGATAGGGAGCGACATGGCCGTGGGTCGAGAAAATCCAGCGGAAATCGACAGGATCGACTCCGGCGCCGAAGGCGGTGTTGGCGGGCTGAAACACCACGAAAGCAGGGATGGCATCGGCGGCGAGTTCGAAGCGTCCCTTGAGAGGGCCGGGCAGATGCGGATCGGTGAGAATCCATCCGTAACGGATGCCGGCGTTCCATTCGTTGGTATCTTTGGTGCCGCCGGGGACGGAGTGTCCGCCGCCGGTCCAGACGGAAATTTCGTGACTGCCGTATTCGGGGCCATCCTGGGCGGCGGCGAAAGAGGGCGCGAGAACATGAGCGAACAAGACTGCGAGAAAGAGAAAAGCGATACCCGGAATTAATCGTGTCATAGGTATGGTGAAAGTCGAAAGGGAAAGATACGCGAAGATAGGCGCGGTGACAAATGGTCAAGGATTCGGGTAGTGCCCTAATTTGCCTTTTTCACCACGGAGTCACAGAGGCACGGAGAGAACCTTGAACCTGCAAAAAGACAGAAGCGGAAGGTTTTGCCAGTCCGTTGAGTTTCTCCGTATCTGTGTAACTCGTGGTGAAGAAACTAAGTTAGGAGAGGATGCGAGCAACATGGGGCACTACAGTCCCAGTCCGCCGTCGACCGTCAGGATCTGACCTGTGATGAAGTGCGGAGAGTGGGCAAAGAACATCGCTGCGGCGGCGATTTCGGAGGCGGTTCCGTTGCGCTGCATGGGCGTTTGTTTCGCCATCTTTTTCATGAAGGCGGCGGCCGCTTTTTCTCCGAGGTCGATCATCCCGGGAGCGATCGCGTTCACGGCAATCTCGGGCGCCAGCGCTGTGGCCATCACCTTGGTAAGCATGTGCAGGGCGGCTTTGGACGAGCAATAATGCGCGTGGGTTGCCCAAGGGCGAAGGCCTCCCAGCGAACCCATATTGATGATGCGGCCTTTGCGTTTTCGCAGGTAGGGAAGAGCCTCGCGGGAGACCAGGAATGGGCCGCGGGTGTTTGAAGCAAAGATGGCATCCCACTGGGCGACGGTGATTTTCTCAAATTCGGCAGTTTCGTAGTTCGCGGCGTTGTTGACGAGGACATCGATTGCGCCGAGTTCACGGGCCACTTCTTTTAGCATCTCGCGGACGTTGTGCTCGTCGGTGATATCGCAGCGCACGGCCAGAGCATTGACGCCACGATCCGCTAACTCGGCGACGACGGCACGGGCCTCGGGGGCCGAGTCGCGATAGGTGAGTGCGACGTCCGCGCCGTTGTCGGCTGCCGCGAGGGCAATCGCGCGTCCGAGACGCTTGGCGGCGCCAGTAACGAGTAAGGTCTTGCCCGAGAGTGGGAGTTGGTTGTGCCTCATTCGGCGATTCTATAGCGAATTCGGAGATGTTGTTGCGGCGAGGAGCGAGCCGAGCTGGGCTCGGCCTGGACGGGCGAGGGAGCTGGTCCCCACACCTTGCCCTCGCGAGGGCGCGCACTTCCAGATGACTTACAGGAGTCTTATCCCCTCGGGTCTTGGAATCTCTGCACGAGAACTGCTACACTGCGGCGCATGATGCAGCCTCGGGAAGTCGTGGTTTATTCCCGCAAGGGATGCCATCTCTGCGAGATCGTGAAGGAGAGCCTGGTGAAGCTGCACAAGCGCGGCGGCTTTACGTGGCGGGAAGTTGACGTGGACTCTGACGCGGAGATCCGGCGGCTGTATACCGACGAGGTACCCGTGGTTTTGATTGATGGCCGAAAGGCGTTTAAGTACCGGATGGATGAGAAGGAATTCCTGCGCAAGTTGAGCGCCTAAACTCGACTTTGAACTTCCCCACGCTGGCACTACAATCTCCTCGATGATTCGTACCAAGTTGTACGCTGATCCTACGGGACACTTCGTTCACGATGTCGTCCTTGAGAGCTGTCGACGGAATGGAGAGAAGACAGCCCTGATCGATGCTTCCTGCGAGCGCAAGATAACGTTCGCAGAATATGGAGGGATGGTTGAGGCGCTGGCTCGCGGCTTGATTGCTGGCGGCCTCGTGCCCGGCGAAGTGGTGGCGATTTTCTTGCCGAACTCCTGGGAATTTGCGATTGCCTATCATGCGGCCACTCTCGCAGGCGGCATTCCGACGCTGCTGAACCCTTCGTACCGCGAGCGGGAGATCCGGTATCAACTGGAAAATTCGGGCGCGGTGTTCCTGATCACCGACGGGCCGCTACTGGAAAACGTGAATCTGGCGGGGCTGGCGGCGCTGCGTCGAGTCTTCACTACTCGCAATGCGCGCCCCGGTTGCGAAGAGTTTGCCAGCTTGCTGCGGACGAGTTCCGCGAAATTTCCGGAGCCGAAGGAAAGCCAGCAAGAGACGATTGGCGCACTGCCATACTCGAGCGGAACGACGGGACTGCCGAAGGGAGTCATGCTGTCCCATTACAACCTGGTGGCGAATGTGTACCAGACGATCGGACCGGGCGCGGCCCCGCTAACGGCTGACGATGTGATGCTCTGCTTTTTGCCTCTGTATCATATTTACGGTCTTACGGTGGCGTTGACGCTGTCGTTGACGCTCGGCAACAGGCTGGTACTGATGCCGCGTTTCGATGTGCAGAAGCTTTGCGGGTTGCTGGTGAGCGAAGGGGTGACGATGATGCCGGTGGTTCCACCGGCTATTAATGCATTCTGCCAAGTCGCCGAAGCGGGCAAATTTCCCAAGAACAACAAGCTCCGGTGGCTCAAGAGCGGAGCGGCGCCGCTCGCTCCGGAGTTAGCGCGGCGCATGACGGACCTCACTGGCGTCCTGGTCAATCAGGGATATGGCATGACGGAAGCATCACCGGTAACGCATGTTGGATTTATTAGTCCTCCGGAGATGAACCGGCCGGCATCGATAGGGCAGCCGCTGGCGCTGACGGAGTGCCGTGTTGTTGATCTGGAACGGAGAGACGTTGGACCCGGAGAACAAGGGGAACTGGTGATGCGGGGGCCGCAGATCATGATGGGATACTGGAAGGAGCCGCAAGCCACAAACGCGGTTCTTCGCGACGGCTGGTATTTTTCAGGAGACATTGTGCGTCGCGACGCGGACGGTTTTTATTACGTACTCGACCGAAGCAAAGAGATGATTAAGTACAAGGGGTTCCCGGTGGCTCCGGCGGAAGTCGAGGCCGTATTGCTCGAACATGCGGCCGTACGCGATTGCGGAGTGGTCGCGAAGCCCGATGCGGAGGCGGGAGAGATTCCGTGCGCGTTTGTCGTGCTGCGCGAGGGATTTGCGGGGTCTGACACACTCGACAAACAACTGCGAGACTTCGTGGCCGATCGTCTGGCGCATCACAAGCAGCCGCGCGAGATTCATTTTGTGGATGCGGTACCGCGTACTCCTTCGGGGAAGATTCTGCGGCGCGAACTGCGCAAGACATTGGCTTGATCGTGGAAGGCGGGCAAGGAGCGGATGTGTAAGCAGGAAGCCAGCGCCTAGCAGGCCGGGAAAAAAGTTAAAATTCCTGCGTCCAGCCCTAAAGGAGCATGTGAATTTAAACACCTTATGGTATCGCTAAGGCGATACCCTGATACGAAACTCAACTTTTTCCGCAAACTCTAAAGCCGCATTGATTTTGTCGCACTTACGGCACGCATGAATGCGTGCCCTGATACGAATCGCACTTGCACCACAGGCTGCGAGGTGCGGCAGTGCTCTCCTCTGCAAGCCGTCGGAATGCGGAAATGCAGTTGGCGACACATTACAATCGCTCTGTGTATTCGACCGAACTTCTGGACCACTTTCAGAACCCGAGAAACGCAGGCGAAGTCGAGGTTCCCAACCGGACTGCGCGGTTAGAAAACCCCGTTTGCGGCGACGTGCTGGAACTCACATTGAGACTCGAAGGTGGTCGGGTCGCCGAGATACGGTTTCGAGCCAAGGGGTGCGTTCCGGCGATGGCTTGCGGATCGGCGATCACGGAGTTGATCCAAGGCAAGAGTGTGGAAGAGGCGAGAAAGGTGAGCAGGGAAGAGTTGCTGCGGAGCGTGGGCGGCGTGCCCGAGGCTTCGGGGCACGCTTGCCAGTTGGCGCTGGATACGATGGCTGAATTGTTGCGCGGGTTCTGAGTTATTTGGTTCGAGCCGACAGTGCTCAAGGGTGAAGTTCGGACCGGCTAGCGGCCAGCGTGGTTCGAGTCCGGTTGATAGACGGTCCAGCGATTGGCGAGCGCGATCTCTTTGAGATTTGGATTGGGGTTGATGGCGAATGGGTGTTTGGACATGGCTAGCATCTCGCGATCCCAGATGGCGTTGCCGAAGGCGCAATCGGGCTGAGGATGGGGCGACGATTGCAGGGCGGAGCGAATGGCTTCGGGTTTGCCGGGGCCGCTGGGAACACGCACGAGACGGTTGGAGATGACGCCATTGTCGACGGCGACTTCGGCGGACAGGATGCGGTTTTGCGGAATGCCGAAGAAACGCATGCCGGAGCGGATGACCCACTGACAAGAAGAAGAGACGGCCCAGACGTCGCATCCGGCGGCGCGAAGGCGTTCGACCAAGGCACGCATTTCGGGAAAAATATCGGGAGCGATGCCTTGCGCGAAGTAAGCGTCGCAGGCGTGCTGCACGATTTCTTCGCGCATCCCGGCATGCATGGTGACCATTTCTCCGCACATGACTTCTTCGGCTACTTGGCCCGCTTTGTACTCCGCGTAGCGGGAACCCATGGAACGGGCGATTTCTTTGGAGACGAGGCCATGTTCTAGTTCCCAGGAGAAAAAACCTTCGCCGGCATCGCCGGACCAGAGCGTGCCGTCGCAGTCGAAGGTGGCGACGCGCGGTTTGAGGCTGAGTACAGTTTCGATGAAGTCGGATTGGGCGGCGGTGAGATCGGTCATGGAAGATTGGGCCTCGGCGGGGATCAGATTGAGGGCAGAAGCTGCGACGGGGAATTCAAAGCAGCGTACTGCTCGGGTGTATTGATGTTGATCGCGACCAGCGGGTCGTCGACGGGAACGTAATCGATTTCATTCTGGTGGGCGTGCTCGACGTCGCGTGCGTTCGAGGTTTCCGGGGCTTTGAGAAACGCCTCGAGCAGTTCGCGGCCCAGCAGAATGGGATGGCCGTGGTGTCCCTGATATTCGGGGATGACGGCCCATTTTCTTTTTGCGATGGCACGTTCGAAGGCGGCTTCGAGGGTGGCAATGGTTTCCGCCTTGACCGGCGGGCGGTCAACGAGTGTGACCATGGCGGCATCGCTGCCGCGGTTGAGAACTTCGTGCAGTCCGACTTGTAACGAACTGAACTGCCCTCGCGCCGGATCGGGATTGACGACGAGCGAAGCGCCGTTGGCGTAGACGACGGGAGCCAGGCTGGTCTCATTTTTGCCGACTACGACGAGCACGACATCGGCGTGGGAAAAGAAGAGGCGTATAGCGGCGGATAAGAAGGTGTCGCTGAGCGACGACGGCGGCCAAGGCAGCAGCGCCTTGTCGCGGCCCATGCGCGAGGAGTCGCCGGCCGCGAGAATGATTCCGCAAAGACTCGGGGTTCGCGCCATAGGGCGACGATAACAAACTGCTGGAAGTCTGCCAAGGACGCGAGGTATGAGATGAAGAGCGCGAGGCTAATAGTCGGCCCTGAAGTGCTCAAGTGGGTTGAATCAGGAAGAGTCGTTTCGCGGCGCGAGATTGCCCCAGCGGCTGGAAGCCGCCATCGATAGGACGGCACTTACGGCACGAGTGGAACTCGTGCCCTTCCCGTTCGTGCCCGTGCATAGTATAGGGTGGGCTTGGACGGGGCAGAAGGCGCGTCACCACGCGAGTTTTTCTGCAGCCTTTGGAACTCGTGCCCTTCCCATTCGTGCCCGAAACCGGAGTGGGGTAGCCTCTGACGGGGCAGAAGGCGCGTCACCACGCGAGTTTTTCCGCAGCCTTTGGAACTCGTGCCCTTGCCGTTAAGTGGGTTGAATCAGGAAGAGTCGTTTCGCGGCGCGACATTGCCCCAGCGGCTGGAAGCCGCCATTGATTGGACGGCACTTACGGCACGAGTGGAACTCGTGCCCTTCCCGTTCGTGCCCGAAACCGGAGTGGGGTAGCCTCTGACGGGGCAGAAGGCGCGTCACCACGCGAGTTTTTCCGCAGCCTTCGGAACTCGTGCCCTTGCCATTAAGTGGGTTGAATCAGGAAGAGTCGTTTCGCGCGCGACATTGCCCCAGCGGCTGGAAGCCGCCATCGATAGGACGGCACTTTACGGCACGAGTGGAACTCGTGCCCTTCCCGTTCGTGCCCGAAACCGGAGTGGGGTAGCCTCTGACGGGGCAGAAGGCGCGTCACCACGCGAGTTTTTCCGCAGCCTTCGGAACTCGTGCCCTTGCCATTAAGTGGGTTGAATCGGGAAGAGTCGTTTCCCGGCGCGAGATTGCCCCAGCGGCTGGAAGCCGCCATTGATAGGACGGCACTTACGGCACGAGTGGAACTCGTGCCCTTCCCATTCGTGCCCGTGCATAGTATAGGGTGGGCTTGGACGGGGCAGAAGGCGCGTCACCACGCGAGTTTTTCCGCAGCCTTTGGAACTCGTGCCCTTGCCATTAAGTGGGTTGAATCGGGAAGAGTCGTTTCGCGGCGCGAGATTGCCCCAGCGGCTGGAAGCCGCCATCGATAGGACGGCACTTACGGCACGAGTGGAACTCGTGCCCTTCACGTTCGTGCCCGAAACCGGAGTGGGGTAGCCTCTGACGGGACAGAAGGCGCGTCACCACGCGAGTTTTTCCGCAGCCTTTGGAACTCGTGCCCTTGCCGTTCGTGCCCGTGCATAGTATGGGTGGGCTTGGACGGGGCAGAGCTCCGTCACCACACGAGTTGTCACCACGCGAGTTTTCCCGCGGCCTCTGAAGTCGTGCCCCTCCACAAAACGGTTATGAGGCGAGTTCTAGCTGAAGGTCGGCAGTTTGACCAGGTCGTCGTGTGGAACCCGTTCCACGGGATGTCCAGCTTTGCGCCACGCGCCCAGACCACCGGCGATGACGAAGACTTTGAATCCGAGATCCTGAAGTTGACGCGCCACACGGGCGCTGGTGGCTTCGCGCAGTCAAGTGCAGTAGAGATAAATCTCCTGATCCTTGGGGAGGTGCTTGACTTCTTCAAGCAGGTTGTTGGGCTCAATGCGGATGGATCCGGCAATGCGTTCAGAGTCGGCGTCGTAGTAACCGTGACTGCGAACATCGGCGATGAGCATGTTCTTCGCCGCGTCGGAGGCCAGCCGTTTCGCCAACTCGGTTGCTTGAATGCGCGGAATCACGTCAAGCAGGCGATATTTGCGGTAAATCCAGATGCGATAGACGATGTAGGCAGCCAAGCCAATGCCAAAGACGATTTCGGCGGCAACGCCGGCGGAGCGCAGTCCGCGGGTGATGGCGCGCAGAGCATCGCTGAAGAGATAGCCTACGGCGGCATAGGCTCCGACATAGAAGATCGCGCCCAGGCTATCGAAAATCAGAAAGTCTCCGATGCGCATTTTCATGCTGCCGGCGAGCGGGGGAGACATGGTATTGATGCCGGGAATGAATTTGGCAAACAGGAGGGTCTGCTTGCCGCGGCGGTAGAAGTATTCGGCGGAGCGCAAGATGCAGGTTTCCGGGCTGGCGGACAGGCGGCACAGAAACCCCAACAACGCCCATCCGCTGACTCTGCCCGTGAAATAGAGAGCAACGTCGCCACAGATGAGGGCCACGACGCCGACGCCGAACACGAGATAGAAATGCAGATTTCCAACGGCCGCGACCGCGCCAGCGGTGAGGATGGCGAGGGCGGCGGGCAAGGGAAGACCGATGGCCTCGGCGAAGCAAACGATCGCGAGAAACAGATAGCCGTGGCGCGAAATAGAGGAAAGCAGGTCGGTCATGAGGGAAGCGCCCCGGCTCAGTATAGCAATCCAGTCCTGCCGCGAATCAGGTTGAAGGTGAAACAGGAACTTTTGTTAAAGTGGTAGGACACAGGCGTTCCGCAGGGGGAAGCATTTGTCCGAGAGCCGGCGCTACATCAATCTTTCGAACCGTCCTGCAGGTCTTCCATTCAGCGATGCCGTGCTCGCGGGCAATACGCTGTATATCTCGGGAAGGATCGGGCTGGACCCGGCGACGGGCGAGGCGCCAGCGGACATCGACGCTGAACTCGGCCTGCTGTTCGAGGGCTTCCAAGCCGTGCTGCGAGAGGCTGGGATGACCATGGACGATTTGGTGTGGGTGCAGGTATATTCGCCCGATGTTTCTCTGTGGCAACAGTTCAACGCCGCGTACGTGAAGCTTTTCTCGCGCGAATTCCCGGCAAGGGCGTTTTTGGGATCAGGGCCGCTGCTATTCAACGGGCGCTTTGAGATGCTGGGGATTGCGATGAAGGGCTAGCGTGGGGTCCTCCACTCCGCTGCAAACTGCAGATCCCTCGCTTCGCTCGGGATGACAACTATTTCGTTTTGAAGTCTTGCGTACGAATTGTTATTTCTCCGGGCTTTATTTTTCTCTAGCTACGACAAACTCGGGCGCCCACAGCAGCGCGCGTTTGAACTCGGAATCCGGAAAGATGCAAATGGCGTTGCGGGCGGATTCGGCGTAGCGGGCCGCTTCGTGGGAGGCGAATTCGAGAGAGCCGTAGCGACTGAGAATCGTGAGGATGTCGGCGTGGGTAACGCCGTTGAACGCGCGATCCTGGAGAACAGTCTCGATTTGGCGACGCTCGGCGGGGGTGCAGCGTTCCAAGGCATGAATGACCGCCATGGTGACTTTGCCTTCGCGGAGGTCGCTGGCGACAGGTTTGCCAAGCACGCTCTCTGACGCCGTCAGGTCGAGCACATCGTCGACGATCTGGAAAGCGATGCCGAGATCGCGACCGTACTGGGCCAGACGATCCTCCTGGGCGGCGGTGGCGCCGCCAAGAATGCCACCTACGCGCATGCAAACCGAGAACAGGCATGCCGTCTTGCGATAAATCAGATCGAGATGCTCCTGCAGGGAGATCAGCTTGCCGAGTTTCTCCATCTGGAGCAGTTCGCCTTCCACGAGTTGCTGGGTCAGTTCGACGAGCACGTCCAAAATACGAAAATTGCGTTCCTGCACCGCGACCTTGAACGCCTGCATGTAAAGCCAATCGCCGGCCAGGACACACATGGAGTTGCCCCACTGTGTATTGGCTGCAGGGCGGCCGCGGCGGGTGAGGGCCTCATCGATGATGTCGTCGTGCACGAGGGTCGCGGTGTGGATAATCTCCACGACGGATGCGAGTTTTACGCCGCCGTTGCCTTTGTAGCCGAGGAGTTTAGCGGAGAGCAGCAGGAGTGCCGGACGAATTCGCTTGCCGCCGCCGGCGCGGAGGTACTCGCCGATCTCCGTGATCGCGGCGACGTTCGAAACCGTGTCATGTCCGAACTGTTCCTCGATCGCCGCGATGTCGTCGCGCAGCAGGTCAAAGATTTCTTTTCCGTTCGTGGAGGTCGTTGAACCCAATTTCCTGGCCGCTCCGGTAATTAATTCGTACGGTAATTCGTAAACTGCAGATCGATGCCGAAATCCTGCTGCTTGACCATGGCGATGATTTCCTGCAGGGTGTCGCGATCCTTGCCGCTGATGCGAACGACGTCGCCCTGAATGGAAGCTTGCGCCTTTTTCTTGGAATTCTTGACGAGTTTAACGATCTCGCGCGCCTTCTCGATGGGGATACCTTGCTGCAGAGTGATTTTCTGCTTGACCGTGCTGCCGGCGGCGGGTTCCAGCGGGCCGTAGGTGAGGCCTTTTAAGGGGACGCCGCGCTTGACCAGCTTCTGCTGGAAGACGTCATTGACCGCTTTCATTTTGAACTCGTCGGCGGAGTGCAACAGGATCGCATCGGCGCCTTCCATCGCAATCTGCGACTTGGAGTCTTTTAAGTCGAAGCGCGTGCTCACTTCTTTCATCGCCTGCTGGATCGCGTTGTTCACTTCCGCGAGATCGATTTTGCTGACGATATCGAAACTGTTATCGGGCATGAAAGTTTACCGTCGAAGCCGCCTCTGCAATTTACGATCGACTGCGGAAGCTGACTCGCTAAGCTTTAGATTGGCCACGCCGGGAGCCGGTCGCACGAACTCGACCGCCTTAGGATTGCGCACCCAAACAGGCACTTCTGAGAGTAACAGAAGAGGCATTCTCCGCGCAGTGGTGAACGGCACTTTCATCAAAATTGACTGCAGTTTGCGAGTTCGCAGGTCAGATTTTGACTGGGAGTTTAAAGAAACCGTAGAAATTTTCGGTGGTTTGCGAGGCGACATCCTCCGGGGGAAGATTGCGCAGTTCGCCGATGTGGCGAGCGACCTCGCGCACAAATGCGGGTTCGTTGCGTTTTCCGCGATGGGGGATCGGCGCGAGATAGGGGGAATCGGTTTCGATCAACATGCGGTTGAGGGGAACCATCTGCGCGGCGTCGCGAATGGCTTGCGCCTTGGGGAAGGTGATGTTGCCCGCGAAAGAAATCATGAAGCCCATGTCCAGTGCGCGGCGGGCGTGGTCGATGCTGCCGGTAAAACAGTGCAGAACGCCGCCCAATCCAGTCGAAATCCAGTGCCCTGCAATCAGCGAGAGGCAGTCGTCCCAGGCATTTTCGCTATTGTCGCAGGGGCGGCAATGAATGATGATGGGCAGCTTCGCCGTTTTTGCCAGCTCCATTTGCTGCAGGAAGACTCGTTGCTGTATGTCGCGCGGGGAGTGGTCGTAGAAATAGTCGAGTCCGATTTCGCCCCAAGCGATCACCTTGGGATGGCGCGCCCACTCGAGCATTTGAGAATCGGCGGCCGCGTTGGCGAGACTGGCTTCGTGAGGATGAATTCCGACGCTGGCCCAGATGCGCGGATATTCCGGGTTGCCGTCATACTTCTCGGCCAGGCGAATGCCGCAGTCGGCGGTGTCGGGGCCTTCGCCGTTGCCGATGGCGAGGTAGGCTTCGACGCCATTCTGTTTCGCGCGAGCGAGAACCTCGTCACGATCAGCGTCGTAGCGTTTGCCTTCAAGATGGGCGTGAGAGTCGATGAACATTGCCGGTGGTCGTTGTTCATTGGTGGGAGCTGCCGAGGTTGCAGGCAGGAACGGGCCAGAGGCCCGTCACCACACAATTTGTTCTGCCCCACAAGTTATTTAAGACGCGTACCGATCGGGACATCTTCGAGAAAGCTTGCCAAGACAGGCTTTCCACCTTCGGGCGAAGCGGCGACGATCATGCCATTGGATTCCAGTCCGCGCAGTTTGCGGGGAGCTAGATTGGCTACGATGACGACCTTGCGTCCGATCAGGGTTTCAGGCGCGTAGGCTTCGGCGATGCCGGCCACCAACTGGCGGACTTCGGTTCCCAGGTCGACTTCGAGGCGCAGGAGTTTGTCGGCGCCCTTGACGCGCTCGGCGGTCTTTACCTGGGCCACGCGTAATTCGACTTTCGCGAAGTCGTCGATGCTGATCTTGCCGTCGGGAATGGCGGGAGCTGGCTTGGCGGCGGTTTCCGTCTTGGCCGGCGAAGCCGGGCTGGCAGCGGGTTGGCCCGCGGCGCTCGGCTGGGCGGGCGGAACGGCCGTTCCTACGCTGGCCGTGCCTACACTGCTCGTACCGGAACTTGCGCGTTGTTCTTCCATTTTCTGCATTTTCTCCACGGTCGTTTTGTCTGCCCTCGGGAACACGGCGTGCACTTCGCCCAATTTCGTACCGAGTTGCAGTTGTCCCCACTGCAATTGCGTGAGGTCGAACTTTCTGATGTCTCCGAGGCCCAACTGCGCCCAAATCTTCGCGGTTGCGTCGGGTATGACGGGATGCGCCAGCGCGGTCACAATGCGCAAGGCTTCGGCGCTGGTGTAGAGGACGGTGGCCAGGCGAGCGCGGCTTTCCTCGGTCTTCTGTTCGTCGAGCGCCCAGGGCTCGTTTTCGACAATGTATTTGTCGACGGTCGCGACCAGGCCCCACGCGATTTCGAGCGCCCGTGAGAACTGATATTGGTCAAAGAGTTCACCGTAGCTGGCGATCGCTTTTTTGGCCGTGTCGGCCACCACGTCATCGGCGGCGTTGCGTGCGGCGTTCGAGGGGTAAGGAATCTCTCCCTTGAAATAGCGGGTGATCATGGTCAGAGTGCGGCTGGCAAGGTTGCCGAGGCCGTTGGCCAGATCGGAGTTGTAGCGCTGCACGAGCGCATCGAAGCTGAACGATCCATCTTGCCCGAAGACAACTTCGCGGAGCAAAAAATAACGCAGGGCGTCGGTGCCGAGGACATCGACGATGGTTTCGGCGCGGACGATGTTGCCGCGCGACTTCGACATCTTGCTTTCTTCAAACAGGAGCCAGCCGTGCGCGGTGATGCCTTTAGGGAGAGGCAATCCGGCGGCCAGGAGAAACGCCGGCCAGTAGACGCAATGGAAGCGGACAATCTCCTTGCCGATCATGTGCACGTCGGCGGGCCAGAACTTGTCGAACCTGGTAGTGTCCTCGGAGCCGAAGCCGAGCGCGGTGATGTAGTTGGCGAGGGCGTCGAGCCACACGTAGACCACGTGCTTGGGATCGTCCGGGACGGGAATTCCCCAGGAGAACGTGGAGCGGCTGATGGAAAGATCGCGCAATCCGCCGCGCACAAAGGAGAGCACTTCATTGCGCCGCGTTTCCGGACGAATGAAATCGGGATGCTCGGTATAGAGGCGGATCAACTGATCCTGGAATGCGGAGAGCTTGAAATAGTAATTTTCCTCGTGGACGGTTTCGGTGGGGCGACCGCAATCAGGGCAAGGAGCGCCGGGGCCAACGGCATCAACGTAAAGCTCGTCGGAAACGCAGTACTGGCCGGTGTAGGTTCCTTTGTAGATGTATCCTTTGTCGCGGATTTTGCGCCACAGCGCCTGCACACCCTGCTTGTGGCGGGCGGAGGTGGTGCGAATAAAATCGTCGGGCGTCAGGCCCATGCGCTTCCAGAGGGCGCTGAATTCGGCGGAGATTTCATCGGTGAACTGCTGCGGGGTTTTGCCGGCAGCCTGGGCGGCGCGCTCTATTTTTTGACCGTGCTCGTCGGTGCCGGTAAGGAACCAGGTATCGTCCCCGAGCATGCGGTGACGGCGCGCGATGGTGTCGCAGGCGATGGTAGTGTAGGCGTGTCCGATGTGCGGGTGCGCATTGACGTAGTAGATCGGCGTGGTGATGTAAAACTTCTTACTCATTGCTTTCCTTGCGTGCTGTAAACAAAACTCTATCTCAAACTGCGCGCTTACGCTGCATGGGTTGCATTCGGAACGATGTCGTCGAGGTTGATTCCGATGTGCCGCAGGTGGTGCGCCATGTGGACGATGTAGTCCTCGAACACGAATTGAAGCGTCAGAGGTTGAGAACCGGCGACAGTCAGAGTATGCGACCAGGCAGCATCGGGAACAGCTTCGGCTGCGGCCAGCAATTGCCGGTTGAGCGCCTGCCAGACGTCGATCAGGTCGTTCCATTCGCGGCGCTGGTAGGCATGGATGGCGACCCAGCGATTCTGATCGTAGCCGGGCATCGACAGCTTGTCTTCCATTTGCGCGCGAACGATCCGTTGATGATTGTTGGCGGCGGAATCGAGGAGGTGGCCGAATTCCTCTTTCTTAGACCATGTTGAAGGCGTGGGCTTGGCCGCGATCGCGTCTTCGGGAAGCGCTTTAAGGCGGCTGGGTGCGTGCTGCAATAGATTGCGGAGAGAGGTCAGAGCCTGCATGAATTCTCCCGATCAACGATTGCGAGGTCAGCAATTTGGATGATCATTTTTTATTGCCTGCTGCATAGGATTGCAGCGCCTGCTGCATGACGTCTTTGAGCGGCACGTGATGGGACTCTGCCAGGGCTCTGCAGTCTTCATACTCCGGAGCGTAGTTTGAAACGCTGCCGTTCAGATTGGCGATCTTGATGCGCACCGGCCCCCATGAAGTATCGACCTTCTCCCAGCGTCGGGAAAGGGTTTGTCGCTGTTCGTCGCGGCGGCGGACGCCCAAGGTCGTAGTTTCGGCAAAAATCACCTTGGTTAAACGAGGGGCGTCATCCAATCGGGCAAGCACGGTGAGCAGCGCGCCGGGGCGATTTTTTTTCATCTGCACGGGAATGCTGAAGACGTCGAGCGCGCCTTCGGCCAGCAGTCGCTCCATGGCGTAGGCGAGCACTTGCGGGCTGAGGTCATCGAGATTGGCTTCGAGGACGGCGATGGTTTCGTTGGAAGCGTCGGCGGAGGGATCGTTCGATGCGATCGAAACTGCGGCGGCAGCAAGCGCGGGCGCGATTTCTAGGCTTGCGGATTGTCCGATCGTAAGACGGACAATGTTTGGGTGACCTGGGAATTCGCGAGTCCCGGCGCCGTACCCCGCTTTCTCGATCTTCATTGCGGGAAAGGCTGCAAAACGGGTGCACAAGGTCTTCACGATGGCGGCGCCGGTTGGGGTGACGAGTTCGACCTGGGGGCCGGAAGAATATACGGGCGCGTCGGCGAGCAACTTCAAAGTGGCGGGCGCGGGGACGGGAAGGGTTCCGTGGGCACATTTGACGGTGCCGCCGCCGACATTCAGCGGAGAGCACACCCATTCGTCAATGGCCAGCGCGTCCGCTCCTACGGCGGCGCAGACGATATCGACCATGGCATCGACGGCGCCGACTTCATGAAAATGGACTTGTTCGATGGAGGTATTGTGAATCTCGGCCTCGGCCTTCCCGAGCGCTTCGAAGATGCGAATGGCGGTGAGCTTGGCGGCAGAGTTGATCGTTGCGTGGTTGATGATTTCGCGAATCTTGCTGAGGCTGCGGCCGTGCGAATGACTGTGATCAGGCTGGTTGGCGACAGCGGGCGGGGCGGAGTGTCGCTGCCCCGCGGTTTCTGCGTGGCTACGGTGGTCCGCGTGACCGTGATCATGCTCGTGCTGTTTCCAGAAGGCTTCCCGAGGGAGATCTTTTTCTCCGTTGGCGTAGACGTCGACCTTGGTTGCGGAAATTCCGCCACGCACCACACGGGAAATCTGCAACCGCGCGCCGAGATTGAGTGCGGCGACTGTGTTCTCGAGGAGCGACGGGGACACTCCTGCATCCACCAGAGCGCCCAGAAACATGTCGCCACTGATGCCGGAAAAACAGTCAAGGTAGGCTATACGCATAGAGTCAAAAGCGAGCACCACAAGGGACACAAGGGTTCACAGGGGAAGAACAGAACGATCCACCTGATGCAATGCAGTCTCGCCTGTGGTTATGCTTTTCGTAGATGCCGCGTGAAACTTTTATGATAGGGAACGCTTTCGGCACAGTCAAACCCGCGGCCAGTCTTGAGTTTGTTAGAATCACAGCTTCTTCAATCAGTTAGAGGGGCATCTTGTATCGATACTTGGAACGCCGGCTGGTCGAGCATCTCCGCGAGTTTTTGCGGCGCACGTACGGACTGGAGAACGTGAACATCGTGGTGGAGCAGCCGCCCAAGATTGAATTTGGCGAGTACGCGCTGCCGCTCGCCTTCGAACTGGCGCGAAAGCTGCGCCAGGCGCCGCGGAAGATCGCTGAAGAGATCGTCGCCGGAGTGGGAGTGATTCCGGGTTTTGAGAAAATCGAGGTGGCAGGCGGCGGATACATTAATGTCCGCGTAAGCCGCGCCGAATTGGCCGCGGAACTGGCGGCGGATCGAGCCCCGGCGGTGGAGGTACGCGCCGGCAAGGTTCTGGTTGAACATTCCAGCATCAATCCCAACAAGGCGGCCCATATCGGGCACCTGCGCAATGCGATTCTCGGAGACACGTTTGTGCGTTTGCTGCGAGTTGCGGGGCGGGAAGTGGACGTGCAGAACTACATCGACAACACGGGAGTGCAAGTTGCGGATGTGGTGGTGGGATTCCTGCAGATCGAGAAGAAATCTCACGCCGAGATTGAGGCGCTCGCTGCCGCTGCTCGATTTGATTACGTTTGTTGGGATCTCTACGCCCGCGTTTCGCATTGGTACGAAGAGGACAAAGCCAACCTGCAGACACGGTTGGCGACGCTGCATGCGATTGAGGAAGGGAACAACGAAACGGCGGCGATTGCCGATTTGATTTCGGTTGCGGTGCTGCGGCGGCATCTGGAGACCATGGAGCGGCTCGACATTGAGTACGACTTCCTGCCGCGGGAGAGCGAGATTCTGCACCTGCACTTTTGGGATGCGGCATTTGGAAAGCTCAAGGAGTCGGGTGCGCTCACGTTCGAGGACCAGGGGAAGAACAAAGGTTGTTGGATCATGCGCCGAGCGGGAACGTCTAAACCTTTAACCACGGGGGACACGGAGAACGCAGGGGACAAAATCACGGAGGAAGACCAGAAAGTTATTGTCCGCTCCAATGGCACGGTGGGCTATGTCGGCAAAGACATCGCTTATCACATGTGGAAGTTCGGACTGCTGGGCCGCGATTTCGGCTATCGCAAGTTCTTCCGCTATCCCGACGACCACGAGTGCTGGATTTCGACGACGGACGGAGAAAAAGATCACCCGCACTTTGGCGATGTGGCCGAAATTTACAACGTCATCGATACGCGGCAGGCGGAAGCGCAAAATACGGTGATCGAAGCGTTGCGCGCACTTGGGCATGGAGAAGCCGCCGACCGGTATACGCATTTTTCCTATGAGATGGTGGCGCTTACGCCGCGCTGTGCCGCGGAACTCGGCTACGTACTGAGCGAGGAAGATAAAGCGCGGCCGTGGATCGAGGTGTCGGGCCGCAAAGGTTTTGGCGTGAAAGCGGACGATCTGCTCGACGCGCTGATCGACTCCGCGCGCAAGGAAGTGGATGGGCGTCATCCGGATTCGAGCGAAGCGGAGCGCGCCAGCGTTGCCACGCAGATTGCCATCGGGGCGCTGCGTTTTTTCATGCTGAAGTTCACGAAGACTTCGGTCATCGCTTTCGACTTCAAGGAGGCGCTGAGTTTTGAGGGCGAGACCGGCCCGTATGCGCAGTACGCGGTCGTGAGAGCTTCGAACATTTTCAGGAAGGGCGGATTCGATCCAGAAACTTTCTGTGGAGCGGAGACAAGCCAGCTCTCTACAGAGGACTTTGCCAAGTATCTGAACGGCGAATCAGGCAACGACATCTGGGAACTCTGGCTGGCTGCGGCGAAAACGTCGTACATCGTTGGGCAGTGCATCGCGACGACGGAGCCGGCGTATCTGGCCAAGCATGCTTTCCAGTTGGCGCAGCTTTTCAATACTTTCTATCACCGGCACCCGATCCTGAGCGAAGCGGATGAAGGGCGCAAGAGGTTCCTGCTGGCGACGGTGGCCGTGGTGCGCAGGGAACTGATTCGGGTGCTTGCGACAATGGGGATCAGCGTTCCTCCGGTCATGTAGGCGTCGTATTTCTTGCCGTGGTCGTTCTTGCCAGGACATAGCGTTAGTTAGGTTGGAGGCGCAAGGCCTCGCCACCTCACGGTTACCCACGCTGCGGAAAGAGCCTTTTCGCTGGCGGAGCTCCCGCAGCGGCTGGAAGCCGCCGTTGAGCCGGCATTTACGGCACGAGTGGCACTCGTCCACCCCAGCAAGCCAAGACCGGGCTTGCGGGGGGCCCCGGTCGTGCCCTTCCCAAAAGCGACGCGAGACGGAGTTTTTCCGCAGCCTGCCAACTCACTCGTCCAGTTAAGAGGCGAACCAAATTTGTCTCTGGGGCAATCTTCTACCAAGGTCTACAATTCGAACAATTCACCGACCATATAAAATTTTTACGATTCGCATCGTGATTGCGTAAAGGCGGGATTTGGATGTTCTCCACAGGGGATTTGTAAGTTATTGATAAGAATACGCTTGAATGAATTTTCCGGAAAAATTGAATGGCAACCCCCGTGCATTGAACAGGTTGCGAGCGATCACGAAGTTTTGGAACGACCCTACAATCAAGAAGCAATACTTTGGCCAGGAGCCTTAACGCTTATGAATCGTATGTCATTGAAGTTGAAAATGACCCTGATGCTGGCGGCGACGATGGCGGCATCGATCGGATGCACAACCAAGACCTATGTTCGTCAACAGACCACTCCTCTGATTAACAAGACCAATGAACTGGACGACCTGACGGCGAAGAACTCCAAGGACATCAAGGACGTCGATCAGCGGGCGCAAGCGGGAATTCAGCAGGTGCAGGCGCAGGCAGCGGCTGCCGACCAGAAGGCGATGGCTGCAGGAAGTGACGCGGACAAAGCGCAAATGTCGGCGAACGGCGCTTCGAGGCGTGTCGATCTTCTCACCAACACGGTGGTGAATCTCGACAACTACCGGCCGGTGGTGGAGACAGCGGTGCATTTCGGCTTCAACAAAGACAATTTGACGCAGGAAGCCAAGGAAGCGATCGATCAGCTCGCCGCCAGCGTAGCCACGACCAAGGGATACATCATCACCGTCGAGGGCGCGACGGATTCGATCGGGAGCGCAGACTACAACTACGACTTAAGCCAACGCCGCGCCAACGCGGTGATCCAATATCTGGCGGCGGAGAAGAGCGTTCCGGCCTACAAAATTTATCTGATCGGTCTGGGCAAGGATAAGCCGGTCGATTCGAACAAGACTTCGGACGGGCGCGCGAAGAATCGCCGCGTGGATATTCGGTTGATGACCAACACCGGTGCCGACACGACTCCATCGAAAACAACGACGAGCACGACGACTCCGCCTGGGTTATAGTTCTATACAGTTTTGTCCCTCCTCCCCGGAGGACTTTGCCAAACCAGGCCGTCCCTTTGTGGGCGGCCTGTTTTTTTGAGGTATTGTGGCCGCGGGCGGCAATGATCCGAAACATTCGGGCGCGTGGCATGGAGAGTGCCTCGGCATTTTCTTCGACCGATTATGAAGGATTACAATAGTCGTGTGCGTATTCGATTTTTGATGGTTCTGGTGGCGCTGCTCACGACGATGCCGTTAGCTCAGGGTTCGCAGAGCCAGAGTTCTGAAAACCAAGATTCGGCACAGAAAGGTTCGTCGAACAAGGCCGCGGCAGACAAGTCTCCCTCACAGCAATCTTCCGAGGGTCAAGCTTCTCCAGACAAGAATGCAGCATCCGGCGGCGAGGCGGAGGCGAGCTCCAGCCGCGATACCAGGGTCGACATCAGCCCGCCGAAGGATGACGACAAGGATCACCCCGAAAGCAAGGCGGCGGTGGCCGGTCTCGAGGCCAGTGACAATGCGGATACGAGCGGGGTGCAGGAGTTCCATCCCTGGAGCCCGATGAAGGCGCTCAAGGATGTAGAGGTTGGCGATTTCTATTTCAAACGCAAGAACTACAAGGCCGCGCTGGAGCGCTATAGAGAAGCGCTCTACTACAAGGAAGGCGACGCGGTAGCGAGTTTCCGGTTGGCGGAGTGCCAGGAAAAACTCGGAGACAAAGCGGAAGCCAAGAAATATTACGAGCAATACCTGAAGATCTTGCCGGACGGCCCGCTGGCGAAGGACGCGCACGCCGGACTGGACCGAACCGCGAAAGCGCAATGAATGGGCGCTGACGGGGAATCCTGTAGCAGTTACGGCACGAGTGGAACTCGTGCCCTTTTCCAAACCAGAGCGAATCGGAGTTTTTCCGCAGCCTGCTCGAGCATCATCCTCGAAACGGTGTAGAACGCGTTAGCCCTCTACTCAGCGGCTGAGGCCCCGGTCTCTCGGCAACTGGCCTACTTAGCGCATCTTTTGAACGGGCGCCAGCTTGCGCAATTTCTCTCTGGCCTGTAGGGCTTCGTTGGTGCGCGGATAGCGTTGGACGACGTGCTTCAGTTCCTGGATGCCCTCGTCTTTTTTCCCGAGTTCGATTAACGCGAGTCCTTTTTTCAATTGAGCGCTGGCAGCCTTGGTGCCGCCGGGGAAGTTCTGCAGGACCAGATCGTAGTTGGCGATCGCGGCCTGGTAGTCGCCGGCCCGGAACTGAATTTCCGCGAGATAGAAGTCGGCGTTTCCGGCGAGGTCGGTGTTGGGGTAGAACTTGATGTAGTCGTTGAATTCCTGAACGGCCAGGTCGTTTTTAGCGCCGTTGTAATCGCGGAGGGCGTTGTTGTAGAGCACGTCGGGCGGGGGCGCCTGCGCAATGGCCTGCTGCTGTTGCTGGGCCTGCGTCTGCTGCGCGGCCATGGACTGCTGCGCCGCCTGCATGTCTTCCAATTGCTTGCTGAGCTTGGCGAGGCGCACCTTGAGTTCGTCCATGGTGTCGTTGAGGGCCTGAATCTGGCCGGAAATCTGGTCGACCTGGCCGGAGCGATCCTGCTGCTGTTTGTCGATGGAGGATTGCAGTTGGGTGATGGCGTCGCTGACTTTGTTGGCGGTGTCGGCGTTTTTCTCGAGCAGGTTCCTCATGACGCCCATGCGTTCGTCAAAGGACTGCTTCATCTGGGTCATCTGCTGTTGCAGTTGTGTGACCTGAGCCTGCAGTTCGATGAGATCCTTGTTGACACCATAAGCGGGAGCGATCGCGACGGCAAAGAACAGGGCTACAGCGATTGTGATGCGATTGAATTTCATAGTTATCCTAATTGGATGTAAATACTCTGCCGGGCGTCCAACGCCTGGAACCTGGAGTTGCACCCGTATCCCTCAGGGCTAAAGCCCGTAGTCTTCCGGCCTGTAGTGGCACAACTGAAGTTGTGCCCTTCCCAAAGACATCTACCAAACCAGACTAGAAAAGTTGACGAGGAGCAGCAAGAAGCGGAGGACGGGCGAGAGGCCCGTCCTCCGCTAACCTGCGATTACTTTTCGTACACCAAGTGGCCGCGGCGATTCTGCTGCCAGCAGCTTTCGTTCGACTCCTGACAGAACGGCTTTTCTTTTCCGTAGCTGAGGGTCTTGATGCGATCGCCGGCGACTCCAGCCTGGACCAGCGCGTTCTTAACGGAGTCGGCGCGATTGGCGCCAAGCGCGAGGTTGTATTCGGTGGAGCCGCGCTCGTCGCAGTGTCCCTCAACCGTGATGTGAATGTTGGCGTGTTGCTGGAGGAATTGCGCGTCGCCCTGCACCACGCTGCGGTCGGCGGCGCGGATATCGTACTTGTCATAGTCGAAGTAGACATCCTTGACACTGTGCTCGAAGAGCTCTTCTTCGGTAAGGTTGGAAGTGGGCTCTGGGGGAGGGGCAGAAGGGGTGTTGACGGTGACGCGAGCGGTGGCGTCCTGGGTTCCACCGGAGCCTTTGGCGACGAGATGATAGGTGGTCGATTCGGACGGAGTTACTTTCCGGGAGCCGCTGGGATCAACCGGGCCGATGCTGTCGATGCTGACATCGGTGGCGTTGGTTGTTTCCCAAGTCAGAGTGGTTGACTGGCCCTGATCGATGGTATTGGGGTTCGCCGACAGCGAGGCCGTGGGAGCTGTGATTGAAGGTGGCGGCGGGGGCGGCGGCGGGGGCAGTTTCTTCGCGCACGCACCTAAAAACATGAGTGTGCCCAGTGCCAATGCGAATGTGCTCCATCTCGTTGTCGTTGTTGGTTGCTTCACCTGTTTCCTCCAGTTTCCTGTGCGCCTGTTGTAAGCGAACTTTGCGGTAGGGCGCACGCTTGGCCAGCCGCAGAGCCGGGTTGGTTCGTGATTGAGGTGCTTACTCGTCGTTGCCGCCTCGATACATTATCTGCGATTGTCTTTCGACTGCGTCAAAAGCTTGCGCCGCGAGGTGCGCGGGAATGCATGGGGCAGCTGCGTAGCAGACCGATTTCTTCGGAGTTGCAGCAGGTAATCGTCGGTCGATTTCCCACGTTCATTTCCAACTCCAGTTGGGCTGCGTGTTGTTGCCCTTAAAGGTTAGCTGTTTTACGTTGGTTCCATCGGCGAGCATGGACCAGATCTGATCGCTGCCGGAACGGTGGGACTGAAACACGATGTGCCTGCCGTCGGGAGACCAGCAAGGGAAGTCGTTGCGTCCGGAATCGTGGGTGAGTTGTACCCACTGCTTGCTGGCGGCATCCATTAAGTAAATGTCATTGGAGCCAGGTTCTCCGGGGCCATACTTGCGCATCCAGGAAAAAGTCAGGAACTGTCCGTTGGGCGACCAGTTGGGAGAAACCGCGTAGCCTTGATCGGTGATGCGCGTCAGGTTGGTGCCGTCGGCTTCCATGGTATAGATCTGGGGCAGGCCAGTGCGACCGCTGACGAAAGCGATCTGGCTGCCGGTCTTGCGATTCCAGGTGGGAGAAACGTCGGGGCCCTTATCGCTGGTGAGACGGCGCGAATTTCCACCGGAGCCGTCAACAACAAAAATGTTGGGATAGCCGTTGCGCGAAGAAGAGAATGCGAGTTTGCCGTCTGGGGACCAGGATGGGGAGAGGTTCATGCCTCCGAAACGGGGGAAAGCGACCATGCGGTTGAGATCGAAGGAGTACATCATGATTTCCCACCCGCCTTTGTTGATCGAGCTGAAGGCCAGACGCGAGCCATCGGGGGAGATGCGAGGCGACAGAGAGATGCTTCCGAGGTGGGTGAGTTGTTGCTGGTTGTTGCCGTCGTAATCCATCATCCAGATTTCTTTATGGCCGGAGCGCTCGCTGACGAAATAGATTTTTGTTTCGGCGATGCCCTGCACACCTCCGCCAAGGCGGAAGATGATCTCGTCGGCAAAGCGGTGTGCGATGACGCGGGTGGCTTCGGGAGTGGCATTGTCGACATACTGCTTGCCGAGGACCTGCGGCGAGGCCTGGTTCTTGACGTCGTAGAGCCATCCCTGGACCGTGACTTTGCCTGCGGTGATGCCGAGGTTGCCGAAGGCCAGCATGGAAGTGTTCGGCGGGGGGGAACTCCAGGCGGTGAAGTTAACTTCGGAGGGTTGGCCGGGTTCCTGAAGCGGGTAGAAACTTTTGGAGACGAGGTCGAAGATTCCGGCGTTTTCGAGGTCGCTCCAGAGAGTGTCGTTGAAAGTCTTTTGCAGGTCGGCGTTCCTGGGGTCGGAGGTGGAAGGTTTGAAGTCGGCGGCGGCAAGGCGCACGCGCTCGACGCCGAGGCCGGTGCCGGTGCGGATCCAGTCCTGCGCGGAGGCGGATGCCAGCAGGAACAGCGTGGCTACGACGACCCAAGCGTGATAACGAACTGGTTGAACCGTATTCCTCAATTTACGCTCCCTTGTATTTGTTGGGCACCGAGCGTCTTACCTGGCTGGACGGGCCAGACGCCCGTCCCCACACGCCCGTCTTTAAAGCTATCGCTATCTTTTGTAATCGAACCAAAATTCTACCGACACCTTGCTCCCTGAATAATTCGGAGGCAGCGGGCCGAAGGTGTCAATGCGTTGCAGGGCTCGGACCGCCGACTGATCCAGTGATGGCACGCCGCTGGATTGTTCAATCTGGACGTTCGACGGATGGCCGTCGCGAGCAATATCAAATGTAATGTAGACCCGTTGAGCCTCGTTGATGCGCGGGTCAACCTCATACTTCAGCCAGTTTTCGGTGACCTTGCGCTGCACCGCTTGCACGTACCAGGCAAATTGAGAGCCGAAGTCGCCGCCGTTTCCGGTAAAGCCGAAGCCGCCCTTGGCAGCGCCGGCGTTCATCGTGTAAGGGCCGCTGACGGGACCTCCCTCGCCATACGGAATTTGATTCGACTCAGGCTGTTCGGGTTCCGGCTTGCGTTGGGTGGCCGTTTTTACGGGAGCGGGTTTGATTTTGGTCTTCGTGTTCTTGTCGGGGATCGGAATCGCTTCCGGTTCTTTTTCCTGCACGGTGGGCTGCGATTTCGACAGACCCTTGGATTCGGTGGCCAGCACATTCGTTGTCTCGGTAGGGTTGGCGGGCAAGGGAACAGCGCTTACAAGGGTTGCTCCCATGGCGTCGCCGCCGCCTCCACTGCCCCAGCCTTCGCCGCGAATTCCGTTCACAAACACCGCGTAGAGAATGACGAGGGCCGCGAATGCGAGATGCAGTCCGAGCGACCAAGCCAGAGGCCGGCGGAGTTGGCCGGGTTCGGAGTAGATGTCGAGATTCTGCATATCGATCTCAATATCAGGGCTTTCCGCGATGCGCATCGATGGGCTGGGTAACGATGCTCACGTTGCTGATGCCGGACTGTTTAATGGCGTCCATCACGGTGGCGAAGGCGCCGAAAGGAACATCTTCGTCGGAGCGCAGGTAGATGGACTGGTGCCGAGGATCGCGAATTTTCTGTTTAAGACGGGCCGCGATCTGGTTGATATTGATGGGATCGTTGCCGAGGAACACTCTTTGCGATTTGTCGATGCTGATGACGAGGCGTTCTTCGGTGATTTCCTTGACGGTGCGAGTGTGGGGAACGTTGACTTCGATTCCGGACTGGAGCACGGGCGCGGTCACCATAAAAATGATGAGCAGAACGAGCACGACATCGACGAGGGGCGTGATGTTGATGTCGGCGAGCGCAGTCTGGGTGCGTCCGTTGGCAGCGGTGAACGCCATCAGCGATGCGCCTCGGTGAGCGGCGGAGCATGCTGGAGGTCGTAAGCTTGCCGCTCCATCAGGTTGAGCATTTCGAGACTGAAGTCGTCGTTGCGTGAGGCCATCTCACGAATGGAGTTGATGATGAGGTTGTAGGCGATGACGGCTGGGATGGCGGCAGCGAGGCCGGCGGCGGTGGTGACCAGAGCTTCGGAGATTCCGGGAGCGACGGCGCGCAAGGTGGCGGCGCCCGCGGTACCCAGGCCGTGGAAGGCGTCGATGATGCCCCAGACGGTTCCGAAGAGTCCGATAAACGGAGTGACGGCGCCGGTGATGGCGAGCCAGGTTACGTTGCGTTCGAGGCGCGTGATCTCTTCGGAAGACGCGACCTGCATGGCGCGCTGAATGGCAGGGAGGTTGTGGATGGAGCCGGTTGTGCCCATCTGGCGCTTGAACTCGGCGACGGCATTTTCGAAGACTCCGACGAGCGGGCTGGGGCGAAATTGGTCGGCGATCGGAGTCAACTCCTGCAGGCGTTGGGCCTTGCGAAAAGCGCGGGCAAAGCGAGCGCTCTGCGCCCGTGCGCGACTGAGGACGCGCCACTTGGACAAAATCACGGCCCAGGAAAGAACGCTGAAGGCGATGAGCAGGAGAAGCGCAGTTTTGGCGACCGGACCGGTCTGAAGAACGAGATCGACGATTTCGCCGCCGATAAACAACAGCAGGACGTAAGACAGATGCATCGGTTTCGGGTTCAACCCCAGCCACAATTATAGACCAGGGTAGGAGGGCGATTGGCTGGGGTACCGCATCGGTCAATGGATCTGAGGATCTGAATTGAAGACGCGGGATCGACTGTGAGAATGATCAAGGCGTTGCGGTTCTTCCCATGACGCAAGTGAATCTCGCGGGTTAACGAGGCACTACGGCCTTGGCTACGTTGGAGTAGGCGCTTTGCTCACCTTGGGCGTTGACGGCGGTGGTGACGTAGTAATACGTCGTGCCGGCGACCACCGAGTCGTCGGTATAGCTGGTGGAAGAGTCGAGCGAGGTGTTGATCTGATCAAAGGGACCGGCCTTGGCACTGCCGCGGAAGACGTTATAGCCCACGGCGTTGGCATCGCCATCCCAGGAGAGCTCGATCTTCTGCGGATCCTGAGCCACGCCGGTACCGGTAACCGGTTCGACGCTGGGCGAATTCTCGGCATTGCTGATGAATCCAACTTTGGCGGGATCTTCGCCAGAACCGCTGGGGGTGAACTGAATGGTGACCGAAAGGGTGTCTCCGGCGCGAATGGTCACGGGGAGATCGAGTCCGACGAAGGTGAACTCCGAACTGGTGGAACGGTCGGCCGAAATGGTGACGGAACCGTTGGAGGCGGTGAGCGTCAGCGGGAGTTTGGCGTCGGAACCCACCTTGACGCTGCCGAAATTGAGGGAGGCCGGACTGAGTTCGAGTTTGGAACCGGAGGTTTCGACGCCTGTTCCGGAGACACGAATTTCCCGGGATGCTTGCCGGTCATTGGTCACCAGGGTGAGAGTGCCGCGGGTATAACCCAAGGCGGTAGGCGTGAAAAGCAAGGTGAGCTGGACCTTCGCTCCAGGGGCGATCTCCAAGGGAAGGCGCACTTTGTCGAAGGAAAACTCGGCCCCTTGTTTGGATATGGACGTGATGATGAGTTTTCTGTGTCCAACGTTCGAAACTTCTAAGCTGGAAGATCCGGACCGGCCGACCAGAACCTTGCCGAAATCCTGCCAGCAAGGTTTGCAATCAAGGTCTTGAGCGCGTGCGGGGAGCAATGGCAGACAGCAAAACATAAGTGCGATAAGAATGGGGGAGAGTGCTCGCATGAATCGATTTTCTTCAAACGACCTGAGGGTCGCAAAATCAGACGTGCATATTTCACGCTTTTAGTTACTCACTAGTGCCGAGTCGGTACTGACCTTTAGTTTCGAGGAATGTGCTGTGTGCTATGCTGCGCGTAAAATCAGGAGTCCTGGCAGGAGTGGGCGAAGACCTGTTGTGACCTTGCGGTCTGGCTGGTTTGACGGCTGGCCGGCTTGATGGGAGATGTCGACGGTGGTGCGGATGAGAGCGTCCGCGCCAAATTTCGGAATTGAAGGAAATTTGTGCTCGCCGAACTTCGACTGGAAAATTACGCGGTCATCGACAATGTGGTGATTGAATTCGCGGCTGGCCTGAATCTTTTGACGGGCGAGACGGGCGCGGGGAAGTCGATTCTGATCGACGCGCTGGGACTGCTGCTGGGAGAAAAGGCTTCGTCGGATGTGATCCGGACGGGAACAGAACGGGCTGTGGTCGCGGCCGTGTTTGAGAGCGAAGGAGCGGCGGCGCGCGCGATTGAAGGGATTCTTGAGACGAATGGCTTGGATGCGGAGAATGGCTCGCTGATTTTGCGGCGCGAGATTGCGGCGGGGGGCAAAGGGCGAGTCTTTATTAATAATCAGGCGGCGACGGTCGCAGTGCTGAAACAGATTGCTCCGCATCTGGCAGTGATCCACGCGCAGAATGAATCGCTGGCGAATTTTGATGCGGGTGCGCGACAGGATCTGCTGGATGGTTATGCCGGAATCGAGTTGACCGATGTGGCTGCGGCGTTTGCGCGCTGGAAGCAGATTCGTGGACGCATTGCGGAACTGGAACATGACGAGCAGGATCGCATGCGGTTGCTGGATCTGTGGAATTTTCAGTGCCGCGAAATCGAAGAGGCGCGGCTGCAGGCAGGTGAAGATGAACGCTTGGAATCGGAGAAGCGCGTCCTGGCCAATGCCGAAAAGATTTATGCGGCAGCCATCAACGCTTTCGACTTGCTCTATGAGGGCGACCACTCGACTTCTTCGAGCCTGAGGACGGCGCAGAAACACCTCGAGGAGTTGGCGCGCTACGAGCCGAAGTTTCAGGAAGCGCTCGGGGCGCTGGAGACGGCGCGGATCAGCGTGGAGGATGTGGGCGCGACGTTACGGGACTATGCGGGCGGAATTCAGGCTTCTCCGGAGCGGTTGGCCGAGATTGAAGAGCGCTTGGCTTTGCTGGATCGGTTGAAGCGCAAGTACGGGCCGACGCTGGAGCAGGCGATTGCGTTTGGGGCGGAGACGCGGCGAAAAATCCTGGAGATGGAGAATAAAGATCAAGTGTTGCTTGAGCTTCGTTCTGACTTGGCCCGGGCTGCCGAGGAATATGGGAAGGCGGCGCGATCGGTCTCGCGGAAGCGCGTGGAGGCGGGACGAAAGCTTGAGAAGCTGGTCGAGGAGCAGATCAACGACCTGGCCATGCGCGCCAGCTTTCGCATTGCGGTCGAGGAGAAAGATGACGAGGAGCATTGGATGGCTTCGGGCATCAATCACGTCGTGTATCGGATCTCGACCAATGCGGGAGAGACGATGCGTCCGCTGGAACAGATCGCTTCGGGCGGGGAGCTTTCGCGGGTGATGCTGGCGCTGAAGGCGAGTGTGGAGGCAGGTGCGAATTCGGCGGGCGCTTCCAGTTCGAAGAAGAAGTCGGCGGCGCAGCGGACTTTGGTCTTCGACGAGATTGATACCGGCATCGGCGGGCGAGCGGCAGAGGCCGTGGGAAAGAAGCTGAAAGCTTTGTCGAAGGGGAATCAGGTATTGTGCGTTACGCACTTGCCGCAGATTGCTACGTTCGCGGATCATCATTACGTGATTGAGAAGCGGGAGGCGGCGGGAAGGGCTAAGACGACGGTCCGGCAAATTTCTGGCGAGGAGCGAACGGAGGAAGTGGCGCGCATGTTGTCGGGTGCGAAACTGACGGAGACTTCGCGGAAACATGCGGAGCAGATGATTCGGGCGAATGGGTGAACCCCGGTAGCCCCCTCCCCCTACCTTGGTATATTGGAATGAATACTGCGGAGCCATGCGGCGGCGCTTCGCGCGCTGGATACCGAAGTTGAGGAAGGTGGTCAGGGCAGGTCTGCTGCCGTTGCATCATCGCGATCCTTTTGACAGGGTGCTCGTGGCGCAGGCGCAGGCGATGAATGTTCCTATCTTCAGCGCCGGTCGCGGGCTTGACGAGTACGATGTTCGATGTATCTGGTGAACTAGACCGGCGAGCGGGTCCCGTTCACCCGCCGGTTTTCCCCTTCTGGTGCTAATCCTCACATCCTCAAAGGCTTACATTGACCTTGGGGTGCATCTTTCGATACCCTTACTGCATCTTTCCTTAAGAGAAAGTGTACCTTGGTGGGTGGGGGTCGCTACTTGTCGGAGACGCGCGGTTCAGATCCTAAAAATTCGAACAATAAGACCTTGTTGCTGTTGAAGCCGCGGGGATTTTGCGCGGGAGTGGTGCGGGCGATCGACATTGTCCGAATCGCTTTGGAGGCGTTTGGTCGGCCGATTTATGTGCGCAAGGAAATTGTGCACAACCGGTTTGTGGTCGAGGAGTTGCAGCAGAAGGGCGCAATTTTTGTGGATAGCGTCGACGAGGTACCGTCGGGCGAACGCGTGATTTACAGCGCGCATGGAGTTTCTCCGGAAGTGCGCGAGGCGAGCAAGGTCCGGAATTTGCGGGTGATCGATGCCACGTGTCCGCTGGTCACCAAGGTGCACGTGGAGGCAGTGAAGTTTGCCAAGGAAGGCTATTCTCTGGTGCTGATCGGGCATCGGGATCATGATGAAGTCATCGGCACGTTAGGCGAGGCGCCCACGGTGACGCAGGTAGTGGGGTCGCCGGCGGAAGTTGCGTCTTTGACGCTGCCCGATCCGGAGCGGGTGGCGTATTTGACGCAGACTACGCTGAGCCTGGATGAGACGCGCGACATTATTGCGGCGCTGCGCAAGCGCTTTCCTAAGATCAAGGGACCGGCGGCGCAGGATATCTGCTATGCGACGGAAAACCGTCAGGTGGCGGTGAAGCACGTGGCGTCGGACGCGGATTTGCTGCTGGTGGTGGGGTCGAACAATAGTTCCAATTCGAAGCGACTGGTAGAAGTTGCGCGCAGTTTGGGCACTCCGGCGCATCTAATTGATGACTGCAACAATATTGAGCGGTTGTGGTTGCAGGATGTGAATACGGTGGCGCTGACGGCGGGAGCGTCAGCTCCAGAACACCTGGTACAGGAAGTGGTGGCGTACCTGGCGGGACAGGGTTTTGACAACGTGCAGGAATTGGAAATCATGCCGGAGAATGTGCGTTTTGGATTGCCTCCGGAGATTGTGGAAACGATCGCGTCAGCTCCGGCGGTGAATTGAGAGCGAGTGGACGGAACGCGGTACAGCAGACTTTTGGAGACACGATGGAAGAATCTTCCCCCTATCGACCGAGACCTATTTCATCCCAGAATTCAGGGCCAGGTTGGAGCCAAAGTTCGGCCTCGGCTCCGCAGATGCGGTTTGGAAAGATCGACGACCTTGGAAGCCGGGTCGCGGTCGCGGTGGACGCGGCGCGCAACTATCTTTTTTCCCAGCAGCACGAATCCGGCTACTGGTGCGGGGAGTTGGAAGCCGACACGACCCTTGAGTCGGATTACATCCTGCTGCATATGCTGTTGGGGACGGGGAATCAAGAGCGTTTTGACAAGGCCGCGCGCCATATTCTGAATCACCAGAATGAAGACGGCGGATGGAGCATCTACACCGGGGGGCCTTCGAATATCAGCGCCTCGGTGAAGGCTTATTTTGGGCTGAAGCTGGCGGGGTTAACGGCGGATCATCCGGCGCTGGCGCGGGCGCGCAAGAAGATTCTTGAGATGGGCGGCGTGACCGAGGTGAATACATTCACCAAGATCTATCTCTGTTTTTTTGGGCAGTACGATTACGATGCGGTGCCGGCGATTCCGCCGGAGATTGTGCTGTTTCCGAACTGGTTCTGGTTCAATATTTACGAAATTTCTTCGTGGTCGCGGGCCATTCTGGTGCCGCTTTCGATCTGCTACGCCAAGAAGCCGTTCAAGAAGATTTCCGACGAAATGGGAGTGGAAGAGCTGTTTGTTGGCGGGCGCGACAAGTCGCGCATGCATCTGCACTGGGCCGAGAAGCTGGTTTCGTGGCGAAATTTCTTTTTATGCCTGGACCGGGTGACGCACTGGTTTGAGCGAGTGCACATACGTCCGCTGCGATCGTTGGCGTTGCGGAAGGCCGAGAAGTGGATGCTGGAGCGCTTCGAGATGAGCGACGGCCTGGGGGCGATCTATCCGTCGATGATGAACGCGATCATCGCGCTGCGCTGCCTGGGATATTCGGTGGATGATCCGCAGTTTATACGGGCGTTTGACGAGTTCGAGAAGCTGGGGATCGAAGAGCGGGATACGTTCCGCATGCAGCCGTGCATGTCTCCGGTATGGGACACGGCGTATGCGTTGTTTGCGCTGGGAGAGGCCGGGGTTCCGGCGAGCGATGCGCGGCTGGTGAAGTGCGCCGACTGGATTCTGCAGAAGCAGGTGCGCAAGCCGGGCGACTGGAAGATTAAGAATCCGAAGGGGGAGCCGGGCGGCTGGTACTTCGAGTTCAACAACGAGTTTTATCCCGACGTGGACGACAGCGCGATGGTTTGCCTGGGGCTGAGCCGGGTAGAGCATCCGAACGGGCGGTATCAGAGAGAGTCGGTGCAGCGGGCGATTGATTGGATCCTGTCGATGCAGTGCAAGAACGGCGGCTGGGCTTCATTCGACAAAGACAACGACCGCATGGTGTTCCAGTACGTGCCGTTTGCCGATCACAACGCGATGTTGGATCCGGCGACGGTGGATATTACGGGGCGGATTCTGGAGTGTCTGGCGACGTATGGATATGACCAGAATCATCCGGCGGTGAAGCGAGGGATCAAGTTTATTCGCCAGGAACAGGAACCGGATGGAAGCTGGTTTGGGCGCTGGGGCGTGAACTACATCTATGGCACGATGCAGGTGTTGCGCGGGTTAGAGGCGATGGGCGTGGACCGGAACGATCCGATGATTCAGCAAGCGGCGGAATGGCTGCGATCGGTGCAGAATGCGGATGGCGGCTGGGGCGAGACGGTGGGGTCTTATGACGACCCGAATCTGCGAGGGCAGGGCGAGAGTACGGCTTCGCAGACGGCATGGGCCATCATGGGATTGCTGGCCGTGGGCGATACGCGCAGCGAATGCGTAGCGCGCGGCATGGCGTATTTGTTGCGCACGCAAAATAAAGACGGGTCATGGGACGAGAAATTCTTCACGGGCACAGGTTTTCCGCGCGTGTTCTACCTGAAATATCACCTGTATAGCGAGTACTTCCCGCTGATTGCGTTAACGACCTATTCGAAGGTGATGGCGGAGAAGGCGGCACGCTAGTCGCTGGTTCCCGGCTCCGGTGGAACGTCGCACCGGGTTCGAACTGGGAACTGGAGAACTAAGAACTGAGAACAGGGTTTGAAGGTTTTCGTTACGGGCGCCACGGGGTTTCTGGGCAGTCATGTTGCGCGCGTTCTGGCGGAACAGGGAGCTGAACTGCGTCTGCTGGTGCGTCCGACGAGCGACCTGCGCAACCTTGAGGGACTGAGCGCAGACCGCGCGGTTGGCGATTTGCGCGAGCGAGCTTCGCTGGAGAAGGCGCTGGCGGGCTGCGAGGTTGTGTTTCACGTTGCGGCCGATTACCGGCTGTGGGTGCGCGATCCTGACGAGATGTACCGCTCGAATGTCGAGGGCACGCGGTCGTTGCTGGAAGCGGCGAGGAAACAGGGCGTACGGCGAGTGGTGTACACATCGAGCGTGGCGACTATGGGTTTTACGTCGGGCGTCAGTTCGAAGAACGGGAATCCTGCTGACGAAGACAGTCCGGTGTCACTGGCTGAGATGATTGGGCCGTACAAGCGGTCGAAGTTCATGGCGGAACAGGTGGCAATCGATGCTGCGAAATCCGGTATGGATGTAGTGATTGTGAATCCAACGACGCCGATCGGCGAGCGCGATATCAAACCGACTCCGACGGGACGCATCGTGGTGGATTTCTTGAAGCGGAAATTTCCGGCGTACGTGGAAACGGGCTTGAACCTGGTGGACGCGACCGAGTGCGCGCGCGGTCACGCGCAGGCGCTGGAAAAGGGAAGATCGGGCGAGCGGTACATTCTGGGCGGAGAGAATCTTACGCTGAAACAGATTCTGGATCGACTGGCTGCGATCACCGGCTTGAAATCGCCGACGGTGAAGTTGCCATATGTGTTTGCCCTGGCGACGGGCGTGGTGGACGAGATGGTGACGGGGCGACTTCTGGGCCGCGAGCCGCGGGCAACGATTGACGCCGTGCGGATGGGACGCAAGATGATGTTTGTGAGTTCGGCGAAAGCGGAGCGGGAACTGGGCTGGCGTGTGGTTCCGGTGGATGGAGCGCTGCGCAGGTCGGTGGAATGGTTTCGCGCCAACGCCTATGTCTAAGGACGAAAAGGATCGGGTTGCGATCGTGGTGATTGCGGCGATGGAGCGCGAGGTGCGGCCACTGATCCGAGGGTGGAAGCTCAGGACGATGGAACACGACGGAAGGCGTTATCGTCTGTTTGAAAAGGGACGCGCGGTTCTGGTATGCGGCGGAATTGGGGCGGAGGCCGCGCGCCGAGCGACGGAAGCGGCGATTCACGAGATGAATCCGGCGCGGGTGATATCGGTCGGGTTTGCCGGGGCGCTGGATAGTTCTCTGCTGGTGGGCGATGTGGTGCAGCCACGCACGGTGATCAACGCGGCTGACGGAGCTCGAACTGAGGTCGCGTCAGGTTCGGGGGTGCTGGTAAGTTCCGCGACGGTGGCGGACTCGCAGCAGAAGGCGCGGCTCGGCAAGGCGTATGGCGCTTGCGCGGTCGATATGGAAGCTGCCGCGGTAGCGCAAGGAGCTGAGGCACGAGGGGTTGAGTTTGGAGCCGTGAAAGCGATCTCGGATACTTTGGATTTTAAGATGCCGGGCGGCGAGAGTTCGATCGACCGTTTTGTGGCGCAGGATGGCGCGTTTCGTTCGTTCAGCTTTGCTTGTCATGTGGCGGTGCGTCCGTGGATGTGGGGGACAACGATTGCGCTGGCGCGAAATAGTTCCAAGGCCAGCCGGGCACTTTGTGGAGCGATTGAGAGTTATCTGGTCGGCGAGAGCGGCGGCCGGCAGTCCGAACTGGGACAGCCGCTGAGAGAGGATTTGAATCCAGCCGGATTAGCGCGGGTTCGGGCTCTGGAGAGCGCGACGTGCGCTAGCGTACATACTCGGAGTAGCCCGGAGGCTCATACTCAGACTACGGGTGAGCGGTAAGGAAACGATCAAGAAGGTATATGGCAAGTTCTCAAACACCGACAATCGCGGAACTGGAAAGATTCGAAGTTCCTTCGCGGATTGCTGCGACGATGAAGGCCGTTGTCTATCGCGGCGTCAACGATTTGCGGCTGGAAGAAGTAGCCGTGCCGGAAATTGGAGCGGGCGAGATTCTGGTTCGCGTGCATACTTGCGGGATTTGCGGTACCGACCTTAAGAAGATCGCGACGGGATCGCACTCCGCGCCGCGCATTTTTGGTCACGAAACCGCGGGCGTGGTTGCGAAGGTGGGCGAAGGAGTTAAGAAATTCGCGGTGGGAGATCGCGTAGTGGTGTTTCATCACATTCCTTGCCGGGAGTGTTATTACTGCCGCCACAAGACGTTTGCGCAATGCACGACTTACAAGAAAGTGGGCTGCACGGCGGGATTCGAACCCTCGGGTGGCGGCTTTGCGGAATACGTTCGGGTGATGGACTGGATTGTAGAAAAAGGAACGGTGCGGATTCCGGAGGGGGTCAGTTTCGAGCAGGCGTGTTTTGTCGAGCCGGTCAATACTTGCATCAAAGGTATTGAGACCCTTCGTCTGCAAGCGGGAGAAACTGTCCTGGTCATGGGGCAGGGGCCGATCGGGCTGATCCTGGCGAATCTGGCGAAAAGGACGGGGGCACGGGTGATTACTTCCGATTTGTATCCGGCGAGGCTTACAATAGCAAGTAGCTTCGGCCTACAACATACGATTGACGCCTCCCAACTCGACGCGGGACAGACAGTGCGCGGAATGACGGAGGGGCGAGGAGCGGACGCGGTGATCTTGGCCGTGGGCGGAAATAGCCTGATCCGGTCAGCGATGGATGCAGCGCGCCCGGGAGGCCGAGTGTTGCTGTTCGCGCAGACGGCACGGGGAGAAGCGACGATTGATCCGGCGGCGGTGTGCGTGGACGAAAAAGCTTTGTTGGGCAGTTACAGTGCTTCGGTTGAACTGCAAGAGGAGTCGGTGCGATTCGTGATGAATCGTGAAATGGATCTGGAACGGCTTATCAGCCACCGTTTCCCGCTGCAAAGCGGTGTGGAAGCGCTGAATCTGGCGGCCCATCCTCAGCCGGACTCGATGAAGATCGTCATCCAGCCGGGCAAGCCGGAGGCCTCACCGCGACGGGTTGTGGCGTGATGGGGTGGGAAGGAAATCAACTGTGAATGGCAAGATGACGGCAGCCGTCCTCTACGGCAAAGAAGACATCAAGATCGAGAAAGTGCCGATTCCACGCGTGGGTGAAGGCGAAGTTCTGGTGAAGGTGCACGTAGCGCTCACCTGCGGGACGGATTTGAAGGTGTACCAGCGCGGCTACCATGCGCGCATGATCGTTCCTCCGGCCTTGTTCGGACATGAACTGGCGGGCACGATCGAAGAGGTTGGCGAAGGCGTGCGGGGCTTCCGGAAAGGCATGCGCGTGGTGGCGCTGAACTCGGCTCCGTGCGGCATGTGCTTTTATTGCTCGAAGCACCAGTTGAATCTGTGCGAGGATCTGCTCTTCAACAATGGCGCGTATGCGGAGTACATACGGATTCCGCGGCGCATTGTGGAAGGGAACATGCTGGTGGTGCCGGCGAATGTAAGTTTTGAGGATGCGGCGATGACCGAGCCGCTGGCCTGCGTTCTGCGCGGGCTGCATGAAACGGGAGTGGAGATCGGGGATACGGTGGTGGTGATTGGCGGCGGTCCAATTGGATTGATGTTTGTGCAGGTGGCGAAGGCGATCGGCTGCAATGTGATTGCGGTGGTGAAGCGCGATTCGCAAGTCACGATGGCGCGCAAGAAAGGCGCGCATGAGGTAGTGCAGATCGGCAAGGTGAAGGACGCGGTGGAGGCGGTGCGGGAGTTGAGTCCGGAGCGGCGCGGCGCCGATGTGGCGGTCGAAGCCGTGGGGCGTCCCGAAGCCTGGGAGTGGGCGGTGCAGATGGTGCGTAAGGGCGGCACGGTGAATTTCTTCGGCGGCTGCGCGGCGGGAACGAAGGTGCAGCTGGATACGAACCGCTTGCACTATTCGGAGATCACGTTGAAGGCGACGTTCCATCACACTCCGGAAACGGTGCGGCGCGCGTTTGGCTTGATTGCCGAGCGGAAGGTGTTGGGCAACGATTACATCACGGGCGAAGCGCCGCTTTCGCGCTTGCAGGATGTGCTACGACACATGCTGAACCGCAACGGGGACATCAAGACGGCGATCATCCCGGGGCACTAAGTCGCGTAATTTGCATACCAGTTTCCATTTGTCATCCTTCGCCAAGCGAAGGAACTGCTTTCTGCCGGTGCAAGGAAAAGCAGGTCCTCGGCTTCGCTCAGGATGACAATTTTGTTTAAGATTGATGACGAGTGTATTGGATATTTGAATGATTGCTGCCAGCCATACCCCAACCGCGACGCTCTCCTCCGCCTGGAGAGCACTGCCGCCGGAGTATGCCTTTCCCGAGCATGCGCCTTCGGAAGTGGAGGCACGCGAGTATTGCCGGCGTTTGGCGCGGTCGCATTATGAAAATTTTTCTGTAGCCTCGTGGTTTCTTCCGAGACGACTGCGGCAACACTTCTTCAATGTTTATGCCTACTGCCGCATCTCGGACGATCTGGCGGATGAAACGGGCGACAACGCGGCGTCGCTGCAATTGCTCGACGAATGGGAGGCGGAATTAGGCGCCTGCTATGCCGGACGGGCGCGGCATCCGGTGTTCGTTGCGCTGGCGGAAACGGTGCACAAGTTTGAAATTCCGAAGCACGAATTTGTGGACCTGCTGACCGCGTTTCGGCAGGATCAACGGGTGAGCCGTTATGAGACGTTCGACGATCTGCTCGGCTACTGTAAGTATTCGGCGAATCCGGTCGGCCATTTGGTTCTGTATCTCTGCGGGTACCGCGATGCCGAGCGCCAGTTGCTGTCCGATTACACGTGCACGGCGCTGCAGTTGGCGAATTTCTGGCAGGATGTGAGCGCGGATTTTGCGAAGGGGCGGATTTATCTTCCGCTGGAGGACCTGCGGCGCTTCGGTGTGAAGGAAGAGGCGATTGGCGGCGTCGATAATTCTGGTGCGTTCCGCGAGATGATGAAGTTCGAAGTGAAGCGGGCGCGGGAATGGTTCGCACAGGGTTTGCCGCTGACAGCAAAAGTCAATCGTGAACTGGCCGTGGATCTAGAGTTGTTCAGCCGGGGCGGGCAGGAGATTCTGAACGCGATGGAGCGCCAGAATTATGCAGTTCTGGGCCAGCGGCCCGCGATTTCCAAGACGCGCAAGGTGATGCTGGTAGCGCGTGCGGCGCTGGGGAAGCTGGTATGAGCAGCGCGGTAGAGAACGCGCCCCCGCAGTTTGCGCCGACGGCATCGCAGCTGGGCATGGCGTACTCCGTCTGCCGGAGCATTGCACGCGCCGCGGCCAAGAATTTCTACTACGGGTTCGCGGTACTTCCGCACAAGAAAAGAAATGCGCTCAGCGCGGTTTACGCGTTTATGCGGCGCTGCGACGACATTGCCGACGACAACACGTTGAGCTCGGAGGATCGTCGGAACAAGCTGGCGGACTGGCTGCATAAAGTCCATTGCGCCTTGGCGGCGCAGCCGACGGATGATCCCGTGCTGCTTGCCCTGACCGATGCGCAGCGCACTTACCAGATCCCGGTGGGGCTGCTCGACCAACTCGCGTTTGGCACGGCTGCGGATTTGGACTGGGGGCTGACGGAAGCAGGCGCGACGGGACCGCTGCTTGCGCGTTACCAGACTTTTGAGGAGCTGCGGCAATATTGCTACGGCGTGGCTTCGGTAGTCGGATTGGTGTGCATCAGGATTTTCGGGTATCGCGATCCCGCGGCTGAGTCGCTGGCGGAGCGCTGCGGACTGGCATTTCAGCTGACGAATATTATTCGCGACGTCAAGGAAGATGTGGGCGTGGGCCGGATTTATTTTCCGCAGGAAGATCTGGCGCAGTTCGGACTTGAGGCTGCCGATCTGGAGGGAGCAAAGGTTGACCTCGTGCGCGTTCGACCGTTGCTAGCGATGGAGGCGGAACGCGCCCGGGAATGCTACCGGGCTGGGGATGAGTTGATTCCGCTGGTGAACGAAGACAGCCAGCCTGCGCTGTGGACTCTGATCACGATCTACCGGCGCCTGCTGGAAAAAATTGCCGCGCGGCAGTACGACGTATTCGGCGAACGGGTGCGATTGACGGTTCCCGAGAAGCTCACGGTCTTCGGCAAAGGAATCGTGAAGCGTCTGTTCTGATGGCGAATTCGACACATCCTGATTGTGCGCAACGTTCGTCGGTTGCCATTGCCGGCGGCGGTTTGGCTGGACTCTCCGCCGGATGCGCGCTGGCTGAAGCCGGGTTTAAGGTTACGCTGTTTGAACGGCGTCCTTATCTTGGCGGGCGGCTTCTTCGTACCAGCATCCCGGCACGGGTGAAATCGTCGACAATTGCCAGCATGTGCTGTTCGGTTGCTGCACGAACCTGATCGACTTCTACCGGCGGATTGGCATGGAGAAAAACATTCGCTGGTACGAAACGATGACATTTGTCGAACCGGGCGGGCGAAGGTCGGTTCTGGAACGATCGTTTCTGCCCGCGCCTTTACACACGACTCCGTCGTTTCTGTCGTTTCCGTTTCTGGATGCTTCTGACAAGCTGGCGATTTCGCGGGCGATGGCGGCGTTGATTCCGGTGGCGGCGCGGGACCGGGGGGAATCGTTTTTGGATTGGCTGCACCAGCACAAGCAAACGGAAAATGCGATTGAGCGATTCTGGAAGCCGGTGCTGGTGAGCGCGCTCAGCGAAGATCTGGAACTGACGTCGGTGGCTTACGCCGGGCAGGTGGTGCGCGAATCGATGAAATCGAAGAAGGCGCGGGAAATGGGAATCCCGACGATTCCGCTGACGGAGTTGTACAGTTCTGCGGCGGACTATATTAGCGCTCGGGGCGGGGCAATTCAGCTTCGCAACAGCGTGGAATCGTTTCGCGCACAACCGTCGGAAGTTCGCGTGAAGGCGAACGGAGAAGAGCGGGGATTCGACTATCTGGTGTTGGCCGTTCCGTTCGATGTGCTGGCGCGGATACTGCCGGAGACAGCCGCAGCGGCACCGCTGGCGGCGATGCTGGGACAATTCAAGACTTCTCCGATCACAGGGATTCACCTGTGGTTTGACCGGGAGATCTGCGACCTGGATCATGCCGTGCTGCTGGATCGAACGGTGCAGTGGATGTTTCACAAGTCGCGGCTGATTGCAGCGCGGGCGAACTCATCCGGGAATGAATCCGGGGAAAACGGAAAGGGGAGCTATGTAGAGCTGGTGGTGAGCAGTTCGAAGAGTCTGGTGGAGAAATCGAAAACGGAGATTGTCGATCTGGCGGTGAAGGAGTTGCGGGAGTTTTTTCCGGGTGCGCGGGAAGCGAATCTGGTGAAGTCCACCGTGATTAAGGAGGTCAACGCCACGTATTCGCCGCGACCTGGGATTGACGAATACCGGCCGAACTCGGGGACGGCATGGCCGCGTGTGCTGTTGGCGGGGGACTGGACGGCGACGGGTTGGCCCGCGACCATGGAGGGCGCGGTGCGGAGCGGGTATCTGGCGGCGGAGGCGCTGGTCAGATTCTCCGGGGGTAAGACTGCAAGCTTTATGGTGCCGGACCTGGCGCCGAGCGGGTTAATGAAGTTTTTTGGATGAGAATTGCATTAGACGGTCATTACTTCAGTCCTTAATTTCGAGTTACCGCCTTTTTCAGCTCAAGAATTTCTGCCGAAGTTACGATCATATATCCATGCCAGATCGTATTGATGCGGACGACGACCGCCGTCGTAGTCCGCGATTCACTTGTGGGGGGCGCGCCGAGATCAATTGCCTGCCCTCCAATGGGCTGATTGTTCCAGGCACGATCCGCGACCTGAGCCTGCATGGATGCTGGGTAGAGACGCCGCTGCGGATTGATTGCGGTGCGCTGGCGGAGATTGTCGTGCGCGTGAACCATGCGTCGTTCCGTGCTCTGGGGACGGTGAAGGCGATGCGGGGGCCGTCGGGCGCTGGGGTTGAGTTTGTGCGCATGTGCTCGGGTGGAAAAGACATGCTCTCGGCGTTGCTCACGGACCTGGCGCGGATGCAGGCCTTGATGAAGAAGCTCAAGTCGGAGCGGCGCGAGCTGGATTCTGAGCTGTTCAGAAAAGAATTGCCCAACACCAAGCTGCAAGCCGAGATGTTGAGCGAACGGCTGGCCTGGCTGGGGAGCCAATGGCCGGCGGAGACTCTGGAAGAAAAACCGGAGCGGCGCGAGCCCGAACCCGCGACTGAAACCGGAGCGGCAGCGACGCAACCGACGGTGTTGTCGGTTGATCTGTTAATTTAAGGGATTTAGAGCGCCATCAAAACGACACCAGCCGCCACCAGCAAAGCGGCAATCCAGCGGCGGCGACCCACTTGTTCGTGCAAAAAGATGCGAGCCGCGACCGCATTCGCCACAAAAGTAAGCGAGGCGGAAGCGGGTACGACGAGGCTAAGGTTACCCCAGGAAAGACCGAAGAGCAGGCTGTAGAAGGCAATGCCCATGGCCATAACGCCGAGGGCGAATGTTGGCGTCGATAGCACGCGACCGATCACCGCGAGAATGCCGCGGCGCTTCCAGAGTTTTCCGACATCGCCGACGCGCTTCATGGCGTGGGAAAGGAGCACGTCTCCGGTGGTGGAGGCGAGAATGATGAGGGCGATGGCTCCCCAGGCGTAGAGTTCTTTCATCCTTGCACCTCATGGGAGACGGGCTCTAAGGCGGCGTCCTGAGGCTTCTGAGGCAGGGGATGGGAGGTTAGGGACGGTCCGGCGGCTACGAAGCCGACTCCGGCGGCGATCAGCGCAATTCCGAGCCAGCGTGTGGGCGAGATTTCTTCATGAAAGCCGAAGTGCGCAACCAAAGCGACGAGCACATACCCAAGCGAGGTGGCGGGAAGCACATAGGTAAGGTCGGCCCAGGAAAGGGCGGCCATGTAGCAGGCGAAGAAGGCCAGCAGCAGCAGGATTCCGGCGGCAATAGAGGGGTTGAGAATCGCCAGCAGGAGGCCGGAGAGGTGGTGCAAAGAAACGCCGCCAAGACCTTTCATGCCGCGGGCCAACAGGGAATCGCCGACCGTGGCGAACACGGTGATTCCGGCCAGGACGAGGTATTTTCTTAAGGTCACTGCCGATCCAAGTTTGAAGCTATGCAACCATTGAAGGATTGAGTGACTGCTTACGCCTTGGCCGGTTGCGGATCCGGAGCATCTTCCTTGCGATTTTCTTTCACCCACTTATGGCGCTGGGCGCGCAATTTGAGGAAGGTCCGCGCTTCCTTGTAGAGGCGCTTGCGTTCGGAGTTATCGAAGACCGCTTTCCTCAAAATGCGGTACGCAGCCTTGGGGCGGAAATAATATTCATCGTAGAAGTGGTGGACAGCTTCGAGCAGTTCCGCGGCGGGCAGGCCGGGATACTGCATCTGCACCATCTGGTGGCCGCCGTCATCGACCATTTTGGTGTCGGTGGTCATGAAGCCGTTCTTGATGGCGTGTTCGTGAAGTTCGGTGCCGGGATAGGCATGGGCGACAGAGACCTGAATTGTCTCTACATCGAGTTCCTTGGCGAACTTGATGGTGTTTTTGATGGTCTCGCGGGTTTCTCCGGGCAGGCCGATGATGAAATCTCCGTGGACGACAAGGCCCAGTTTGTGGCAGTCCCTGGTGAAGTCTCGGGCGCGTTGGATGGTTGCGCCCTTCTTGATGTTTTTCAGAATCTGCTCATCGCCCGATTCGTAGCCTACGATCAAGAGGCGGCATCCGGCTTCTTTCATGGCCTTGAGGGTTTCGAAATCGGTGGTGACGCGCGAAGTGCAGGACCAAGTCAGGCCGAGCGGTTTTAACTTGGAGCACAACTCGATGGTGCGAGCCTTCTGCAGGTTGAAGGTGTCGTCATCAAAGAAAAATTCTTTTACATAGGGCCAGTACTCTTTGGCGCTGGCCATTTCGCGGGCTACGTCGTCGGTGGAACGTTTGCGCCAGGGGTGTCCGCTGAGAGTCTGGGGCCAGAGGCAGAACGTGCACTGGGCGGGGCATCCGCGGGTGGTATAGAGAGCGACATAGGGGTGGAGCAGAAAAGGAACGTTATAGCGGCGGACATCGAGATCGCGGCGATAGACGTCGGTGACGTGGGGCAGGGAATCGAGATCCTGAATGGTGGGCCGGTCGGGATTATGCACGACGGCTCCATTCTTGCGGTACGAAATGCCAAGGATGTCTTCGAGCGGCTTGCCTTGGGCGTACTCCACGATGGAATAGTCGAATTCCTTGCGGCAGACGACGTCGATGACCTTCGCGTCCATCAAAGACTTCTCGGGCAGCACGCTGACATGGGGTCCGACGAAGGCGATTTTGATGTGGGGATTGGCGTCCTTGATGGCCTCGGCAATGCGGACGTCTCCGGGGAAGCCGGGCGTGCTGGTGAAGAGCACGAGCAGTTCATAGTCCTTGCAGGTGCGGATGGTCTCTTCGGCGGTGATGTGATGGGGCGGGGCGTCGAGCAGGCGCGCACCCTCCAACATTCCGGTGGGGTAGGCGAGCCAGACGGGGTACCAGTAAGACTCGATCTCGCGCGTGGCGGGCCAGCGAGAACCAGCGCCTCCATCGAAATTTTCAAACGAAGGCGGATTCAGAAACAGCGTTTTCAAAGGCATAGTGGGAGTCCCTATTTTAACATTATTGGATGCGACAAAACCCGCGAAACACGCTACCAATGTGGTACATTCCCAGCGGAATCGACGGCGTGCAAAGCTTTGTCTAAGTGTGCCTTAGCGGTGCTCAAACCGCCAAGGGAACGGCGTCGAACGTCGTCTCCGCGCATCGAGCCGCCACAATCGCGAGGTGGCCGGATAAAGGATTGGATGCGCTATTTCGAAGCGGGGATCGTGGAAACGGAGGCTCCGGGGAGTGCCCAGCCCTCCAGGTCTCCGGTGGCCCGCAGCAGGTTCATGCGGGCGCGTTGGTATTCAAAGTCCGCATCCTGAAAAAGCAGGAAGCGTTCGGCTGCCTGGACACGCGCATCCGCGAGTTCGTGCAAGGTTCCGGTGTTGGAGTCGACGCGGATTTGTGCGGAATCGAGGCCCGATTGCGCCAGTTGATATTCCAAGTCCGCGACCTCGCGGGCGGCGGCGAGTTGTTCGGCGGCGCGCTGCAGTTTCAGGGTCTCCTCGGCAACCTGATCGCGCGCGGCTTCCGCCTCCTTTTTCGCCTTGAGGGCCTCGGCGTCGGCGGCGCTGGCCCGGGCACGCTGGCTGGCATTGAAGAGCGGGATCCTGAAAGCGAGGCCGATGGTGGCATTATCCGGCTGAAATTTTGTGTAGTACTGGTTGTAGTTATTGATGGTAGAGAGGCGGGCATACTGGGCGGAAAAATCGATGGAGGGGTAGAAAGCTCGATGCTCGCCCAAGGCTCGCATGGATTCCGCCAGAGAATGCTGCTCGGCTAGCTTGATTGTGGGACTGGAGGAAATCGCTTTCTGGGCGGCATCGTCTTCCGGGGCGACGGGCGGCAAGGCGGGAATGGTTTCGGGTACGATTTCGATGGCCGACGGCGGCACTCCGGTGAGAGTGGAAAGGTGACGGCGCAGAACGTCGGCGGAGCCGCGTGCTTCAGCCCGATGGAGTCGCACGCGAGCGGTGATCAGCTTGGCTTTGTTCAGGTCTACGGCGCTATCGACGCCGGCCTGGAGACGCTGGGCTACGGCCTGTTCGGTTTGCTGTGCCTGGTTCTCGTACAGTTGCAGGCGGAGGAGCCGCGCCTCCCACTTGGCCAGTTCCGCGTAGGTCAAGGCGACATCCTGAATGAGTGCGTTGCGCTGGTCTTTGTTCTGAAATTCCGAAGCCTGCCAGTCGATTTTTGCGGCGTTCACGAACTGGCGCTGGGAGGCGTTAAAGACCGTACTTTGGGCGGAGACATTCGCGATTGAGGGGGCGGAGCCTTCGATACTGAGGGGGAATCCATAGGACCAACCGAGGCCAGATCCGACAAAAAGTTGCGGCAGATAATTGTCACGAAGCTCACGGTGGGAGGCAAAGGCGCGCTGCACATTGGCGCCGGCGATGGCTGAGCCGGTGCTGTGCGCGAGCGCAAGGCGAACGGCGCGCTCGAAAGGTAGAGGTTCGGTGTAGCCGCGCGTGGCCGTCAGCAATAGGGCGGTTAGCAATGCGAACAGACTTAGGAGACGCGCACGCCGCTGAGATCGCAATTTCATCTTGTCGCTCGGCATAGATGAGGGAGTCGTTTGTGGGTCGCTCCATGATTTTACAGGTTGCAGCGCAGGTCCCTCGCGCGTTGGAGAGCGATTTCACCAGCCGTTGAAAAACGGATACATGATCGCAGTGGATTATTTCGCCAGCGGCCGTTGTTGAGCAACGCGATTCAGGGCCTGCTGCGCCATGCCGAAATTGCGGGCCAAAGCCAGGGAGGCACGATACTCCTGCGCGGCCCCCGCTTTGTCGCCTTGTTTTTCGAGCAGCGTGCCTAACAGGTAGTGCGCCTTGAAAGCGGGCGCGGCTTCGACGGGACCGGAAGCGAGGTAACGGCGCAGCAACTCAGTGGCGAAGGGATAACTCCGTCCTGCGCGATTCAAGAGAGCAGCGGCTTCCACCAGGACATCGGGTTTGGGCAGGGGCGCTTGACGGAGTTTGAGTGCGGTTTGTTCCATTTCGTCGAGGCGATTCTGACGTCGAAGAAAAAGAGCCAGGTTGAGCAGCGCCTCCGCATCACCGTGGCTGAGGTCGACATACTGGCGATATTCGCTTTCCGCCGTGGCCGCATCTTTCTTTTCCTCGGCGATGCGAGCGTAAACCCAATGTTGGCGGGGAGGGCTAAGGAGTGCGATGGACTGAGCCTGTTCGCGGGCCTGCTGTGCTCCGCCGCCGACGATGGCGGGGGCCTGGGCATAGAACTCCGCCAGATTGAGGCGAGCGTCAACATCGTTGGGGTCCAGTTGCACGGCGCGCTCGAATTCCGCGCGGACATTTGGCGCGAGGCGAGCGGCGGTGACGAAATTCGCGTGTTCGGCCTTTTCGCCGTACGCCCGCCCCAACCAAAGATGGTAGCGGCTGTTGTTGGGATCGAGCGCTACGGCTTTTTTGCAGGAGGCTCCGGCGCGATCCCAATCCTCAAGTGCGAAGTAAGCGCGGCAAAGAAGGTTGGAGGAATTGGCGTCGGGGGCGGAAGAGAGGCGGGTGTTCAATTCGGAAATGGCTTCATCGACGCGGCCGGCAGCAAGCATGTCCTTCGCGGAGTCCGCCATGGCGGAGCCTGCAGAGGCAATCAACAGGAGCAGTGGGAGCAACATTGTAGAAATGCGAATCATCGTTTGAACTGCAGTGTAATGAACTGAAGGCTCTACTGAAACTTTACCTGCGTTCCATCGCCGATCGGTTTGCCATTCCACGAATTGACGGCAATTACGTCTTTGGCGGCGAGGCCGCTACTGACTTCAACCTGCGTAAGGCTGGAAAGCGAAGTCACCACGTCGCGGCGCTTGAGTCGATGACCGGCAACGAGCAACACATAAGGCTTGGAATCGTCCGTTCTCACGGCCTCGCGAGGCACGACCAGCGCGTCGGTGTGCTCGGCGACAACGATGGCCACTCCTACGTTGATATTGGGCAACAGTTTTAAATCCTTGTTATCTACGATGCTGGTGGTCTCGCCGACGTTGCGCGTGCCGAATAGTTTCACCACAGAGGGAACGGCGGTGAGGGTGGCGGGCCAGACGCGACCGGGGAGCGCGTCCCATGTGACCTGCATGGTTTCGCCGGGAGCGAGCCTACCCACGTCGGGCTCATCGATGAAGGCGCGGACCAGCACTTTTCGCAAATCGGCGACTTGCAAAAGCAGGTCTCCAGCAGAAACGAAGCCGCCCTGCTTGACGGGCAGCGAGTAGACAATACCGTCAAACGGGGCGCGCACATTGGACTGGGCCAGAAGATCCTGCGCGGCGCGGTAGCTGGCCTGGGCATCTGCCTGTTGCGCTTCGACGTGGGCCAGCTCTCCGGGCGAGTAGCGCTTCGTCTGTTTTTGCCGGAGAAAATTAAGTTGCGCGTCAGCGTTGCTCAGAGTGTCTTGAGCTGCCTGCACTTCGCCGGCAGTGGCGGCTCCCTGTGGCTGAAGTTTTTTCAGCGCATCGAGATTGCGCTGGCCGGAGTCGCGGTCGGCTTGCGCTTTTACCAGTTGAGCTTGGAGGCTCAGAACTTCTTCCTGCGTTCCTCCGCGCTCGGACGCGCTGAGTTCGGCTTCGGCCGCTTTCATCTCTGTTTGAGCACGCGCCGCTTGTGCGCGCACGTTGGCGTCGTCGAGAACGACCAGCAACTGGCCTTTTTTGACCGCGTCGCCTTCCTTGACCAAAACGCGTTCGAGCCGCGCGGAGATGGGAGCATGGGCCTCAAAGTTATTGATGGGCTCTATCTTTCCGTTGGTGGAAATCACGCTGCGGATCGTCCCGCGCTCGACGACTACGGTTCGCACGGGAATCGATTCATCGCGATGAGAGACGAAGGCGGCGAGCACGATCACGGCGGCCAGGATCGCGAGCGCGGTTACCCACCAGGGCCGCGGGCGGCGTGCCGGACTGTTTGCATTCAATGGCATGCGGGAGAAGCGCGCAACGCTTAAATGTATATCATCCGCCGATTACGGGGGCGGACAATGCACGTTTGTGACTTACCCAATTAGATGCAGTGCTGAAGTGATCGGTCTCATCTCTGGGTACAATAGGCAGATGCGAAAGTCTCCCCGTTCGAAATCTCCGCGGTATACCGCCGAGCACGCCAGCGCCGGACTGGATCATGATTTTCCGGAGATTGAAACGTGGCCCAACCAGTTTCCGGGTTACGAGATCGTGGTGGACGACCCGGAATTTACGTCTGTTTGCCCGAAGACCGGCTTGCCCGATTTTGGCCAGATATTGATTCGTTATGAGCCGAACCGCTTGTGCCTGGAACTGAAATCGTTGAAAGAGTATCTGCAGGCGTATCGAAATCTTGGCATTTTCCAGGAGAACATTGTGAATCAGGTGTTGGCGGATGTGGTGCGCTGGGCCAAACCCGTATGGGCTGAAGTGAAAGGGGAGTTTCGTCCGCGGGGAGGGATTTCGACGGTGGTGGTGGCGCGGTGGCCGCGAAAGAGAAGTCAGAAGTAAGAAGTCAGATTGCAGAAGTAAAATTCAAAAGAGCATCGTTCGGGTTTGAATTCTGCAATCTGACTTCTGACTTCTGCAATCGGCTCGTGCTATATTCTCTCGACCTGTGACCCAAGACAAGCTTCAGGCCCGCACCGCACTGCTCGTGCTCACCGCGCTGAACCTGCTGAATTACGCGGACCGCAACGTGCTGTTCGCCGTACAGCCGCTGGTCCAGGATGAATTTCACATCAGCAAGACCCAAATCGGCTATCTCACCAGCGCGTTTCTTGGGTTTTACATGATCGCGGCGCCTTTTGTGGGGCCGCTGGCGGACCGCTATTCTCGCAAGCTGATTATCGCGCTGGGCGCTATGTTCTGGAGCGCATTGACCCTACTCACCGCCTTCACGCACAACTATACGGAGTTGCTGATTCGCCACACGCTGGTCGGAATCGGCGAAGCAACGTTTGTCACGATTGCCCCGACTTTTGTGGCCGATTTATTTGCGGAAGAAAAGCGCGGACGCATCCTCGGCATTTTCTATCTGGCGATACCGGTCGGCTCGGCTGCAGGATACTTGCTGGGAGGGAATCTGGCTCCGCATTATGGATGGCGATTTCCGTTCTACATTGCGGCGGCGCCGGGATTTCTGCTCGCGATTGCGGTTTTGTTTCTAAAGGAGCCGGAACGAGGGCAATTCGACTCGCAAAAAGACTCCGGTGACTGGCTGCCGACTGGTTTCCAAGGCGGCGCTCTGAAGAGTTTCGTGTTTCGCCAGTGGGTTTTTCTGAAGAGGGTATGGACCGGCATCCTATTGAATCCGGCTTTTCTTACCGCGACTCTGGGCATGGCCGCGATGACGTTTTCGTTGGGCGGGATTCAGGTGTGGATGCCACAATTTCTGTACAGCGAGCGTCACTACTCGCTGGCAGAAGCGAATTTCATTTTTGGCATCATCATTGTGGTCGACGGTATTCTGGCGTCGCTGGCTGGAGGATGGCTGGGCGACTACCTGCTGCCGAGGATGAAAAGTTCCTACTACATGGTTTCGGCGGTCAGCATGGCGCTGGGAATTCCATTCATGATCGTTGCTCTGTTTTCACGAGGACGCATCATGGTGCCCGCGATTGCGGTCGCGGCGTTCTTTTTGCTGCTGAACACTTCGCCATTAAATGCGGCGGTGATGAATTCCGTCGGCGCGCATATCCGCGCCACGGCCATTGCGGTGGAGATTTTCATCATTCACATTTTGGGGGACGTGCCTTCTCCGACGATGATGGGATGGGTCGCCGACAAGCGCTCTTTGCAGACTGCTTTCGTGCTGCCGGTGATTGCCATGGGCATCTCTTCTGCCATACTGTTCTACGGGATGCGATTTGCGCCGCCGCTCCGGATCGATAGAGATAGAGGCTCCGCCGCATCGTAAGCGGCCTCGGGAGCATCTTCCTCAGCAGAATGCATTGGCAACTTTTGAATTGGATTGCGGGCGGCATCCTGGCGCTGGCGTGGTTCTCGCGCATTGTGGAGGCCGCATTGGGCATGCCACGCCTCGCCGATATTTCCCGGCCAGAGTGGGACCAGAGGCCGGCAACTCCCATCGGCGAACTCCGGGTGAGCGTGATTGTTCCAGCACGCAATGAAGAAGCTAATATCCGCGAGACGCTGACGAAGTTGCTGGCGCTTGATTATTCGAACTACGAGATTATTGCGGTGAACGACCGCTCGACGGATCGTACTGGCCAAATTATGGATGAGGTGACAAGCGCGGACAAGAGTGTGCGCGCTACACGTTTGAAGGTGATTCACATTTCGGACCTGCCTTCCGGTTGGCTGGGCAAAACGCACGCCATGTGGACAGCGGCTGAGCAGGCGAGCGGAGAATGGCTGCTCTTTACCGACGCCGATGTGCTTTTTAAGCCGGATAGTCTGCGACGCGCCATTGCCTATGCGGAAGGGGAGGGCGCGGATCACGTCGTTCTGTTTCCGCGCATGATCATGAAGCGCCCGAGCGAGCGCATGATGATTGCTTTTTTTCAGGCACTTTTTGTTTTTGGGCACCGTCCGTGGAAAGTTGCCGATCCGAAAGCGAAGGACCACATGGGAGTGGGCGCCTTTAATCTAGTTCGACGTTCGGTGTATGACGGGGTGGGAACTTACAGGGCGCTGCGCATGGAAGTGCTGGACGACATGAAGTTGGGCAAGGTGATAAAGAATTCCGGTTTCGCGCAACGCAATGTCTTCGGCGAGGATCTGATTTCGCTGCATTGGGCGCAGGGCGCGTTTGGCATTGTGAACAACCTTACGAAGAACTTTTTTGCCGTGCTTTCTTTCCAGTGGTGGCGGACGGTTGCTGCGATTCTTGGCTTGGGGTTTTTGAATCTGGGGCCATTTGTGGGCGTCTGGCTGGCGCATGGATGGGCGCGGATTCCTTATGCGATCGCCCTCGGTTCGCTGTTTGGCATTTATTACGGGATGTCGGGCATGTCGGCGGTTCCGGCCTATTATTTCTTCCTGCATCCGGTGAGTACTTGTTTGTTTATGTACACGCTGTTGCGGTCGATGGTGTGGACGCTCTCGAATGACGGGATTGTGTGGCGCGGGACGAAGTATCCGCTGGAGGAGTTACGCAAGGGGATGGTGTAAAGGACAGTGGCTAGCGACCAGGGAGCGACCATCGCTGCCATTGGTTTGAAAGTGGCAGGCAAGCCGCAGTCGCCGCGCTAAGTGAAGGGGTTTACGATTCGAAGACCGTCGATCTCTCTGGCATCCTGCATATCCTCCGAAAAGAGTACGCTGCAACCGGCTTGCTTGGCCGAGCGGAGCACCAGCGCATCCCAAAAAGAGAGACCGTGAAGACGGTGCAGGTCAATGGCGGCAAGAATGTCCGCAACGTTGGGAGCGGCAACATCGAACTCGGCGAGCAGTTCAACCTTCCGGCGGGCAATTTGTGGAGCAACGTTCAGTTTCCGGGTGATGGTAACGAAATACTCCTGCAGGATCTGGAGCGACACTACGCCGGTGCGGTTGCGGAGGTGAACGGCGACAAGATCCAGCGCGATTTGCTGCTTGGCTGACGCAGCCTGGTCGTCGGTGTATACGAGTACGTTGGTGTCGAAGAAACTACGGACGCTCATGAATTTCCTGGCGATTAAACCGCCAACCCCGGGAGTTGCCGCGACCGGAGAGACTCTTGAACTCCTCGAAACTCCGCTCTGGATCGTCGCCTCCAGCTAAGCTTTGGAGGTAGTCACGGATCAGCTGATTGAGACTCTTGCCGACGGCTTCCGCCTTCTTACGCGCCTCGGCGACAACTTGGGAATCAACTGAGAGAGTGAGGTTCATGAACACAGTATACGTGTGCACGTATTATGTGTAAATATCTCCCTTTTGGGAAAAAAGCCTCAAGGTTCTTGAGGGTCTTCAATGGACACGGGGTCGCCTTGTTTCTTCTCCTTTTTCCTGGCTTCTTTGGGATGGCTGAATCTGCCGGCGTTGGCATGGCCCTTGCGCTCGACGTCATAGTCGGTAGGAACCTGGGGGAATAGAAGAAAGGCGCCTTCGCCGAGTTGCTGGGTGCGGCGCAAAATGATTTCGGCGCGGCCATCATAGTCCTGCACGGTTCCTTTGATCTCAATCTGCCGACCCTCTAACTGGCGGACGTCTCCCATTTTCTTAAGGTCGGACGGAAACACGACCACAGTGAATGGGCAAGTTTTAGCGGTGGGGCAGAAGTTGAGGAACGTGACGCCTAGGGCGCCCTCCTGAACATTTTGCACAGTTCCGCGGACACATTGGGTTGATCCGACGTGATTGCCGGCTTCGGCAACGGGAACGCAGGAACTCGGGGAAGTGTCGCGCGCGAAGCTAACAGCGCTCATCAGCAACACCACCGCGGTAATTACGAGGAAGGGTGAACAACTCACGGCAGGAGATCGCATGATCAGTGGGGCGCGAAAAAGGTGCGCATTCATTTTTGATTGTAGGTCTCGACAGGGCGGATCGAATTGCGGGGAAGGAAAATAGTTGCCGCGAGTTCCCAAAAAAGAACAGCAGGAGTGAAGTTGAGCGCCGGGGAGGTGTCCCCGGCGTCCTCTTATTAAGTTGAGCAAGCTGCGGAAAAATTCTTTTCGCCGGTCGGCAGTTCCCTCAGCGGCTGCAAGCCGCGTTTGATGGGGCGGCAGTTACGGCGCGAATGAAACTCGCGCCCTTTCCCAAACCGTCGCTCAACGGAGTTTTTCCGCAGCCCCCGAGGTTTCGCGGCCAGACGTTTGGCGGTCCGACCGACTGCTCACCACGAATCAGCTGAAGGCCTTTACGGCCGCCGCCTCGTCTTCTTTTACGTCGAAGACGGTGTACAGCTTGGTGATCTGCAGCAGGTCGTGAACTTTCTTGGTGAGGTTGAGCAGTTTGAGTTCGCCGCCCTGATTTTTAGCGGTGGTGAAGGCGCTGACGAGTTCGCCGATGCCGGAGCTGTCGATATAGTTCACTTCGCCGAGGTTCAGCAAAATCTTTTTCTGTCCCTTGGAAAGTAAGTCGCGCACGGTATCACGCAGGACTACGCTGCCTTCGCCGAGTGTGATCCGGCCGCTGAGGTCGACAATCGTGACGCCATCCACCTGACGAGTACTGGACTTCATGCTCACTGGAGAGCCTCCTTGGAATCCCCGGCATTGCCGTGGACATGTTTAATCATTTTAAGTTCGGTGCCTGTCTGGGAGGGGTGGATCTCCACCACATCCATAAACGAGCGTATCAGGAAAATGCCCCGGCCGGATGTCTTCATAAGGTTATCGGGCGCGAGCGGGTCAGGAATCTTGCTTTCATCCAGCCCTTTGCCTTGATCGCGAATTACGATGACCAAGTCGCTTGGGGTACGTTCGAACGCCAGAGTAACCTTCTTGTTCGGGTCGTAAGCATTGCCGTGCAAAACCGCATTGACGGCGGCCTCGCGCACCGCCATGGAGATCTTCATGATCTCCTCGTCGTCAAAACCGGCCTCGGCGGCGATGCGCCCGGCAGTCTCCTCGGCGTTGTTCACGGTCTCCAACGTCGAGTCGAGTGTATAGAAGACACGGTCTTCTGACATAGGTCGAACGTTTCCTGAGTCGGCCTTCGCCGGGCTTGCTACGTCGACGCCGGCCTCACTGCTCCGCCCAAAAGCGTTTAGCGGGCGAATTGAGAGTTTGCCTGTAGGGCTGGCAAAAGTCAACGCGATACCCGATGGGGGTAAGAAAATCCCTAGCAGCATGGCAGCAGGGTGACTTCGGTGGTGGGTCGCCTCGTTGTCTGACGCTGACATTGAGCAACCGGTGAAGCAGGTCGTGGCCTTTGTGTGCAGGCTGGTTTACAATCCTGTCGCCGAAGTTCTTTCCGAACGGCGGCGCATCTGCCGAATTCAAGTTCGATATTCCAATTAAGGAGGATCCGATGCTCCTCTCACGCAAGCTCTTTTTCTGTGGTTGCATTGCTGTTCTGCTAGCGCCATTTCTCAGTTGCGGTTCGGCGCACGACTCCGATGAGCTTTACGTTTTTGTTGCTGCTAACCTGCAGGTTCCCTACTGGAGGGCAGCGGGCGCTGGATTTTCGAAGGCGGCGGAGGGAATGAAGGTGAAGTCGGATTTTGTTGGTCCGCAGACCTACGATCCCAAGGCTGAACGCGACGCTCTGGATCAGGCGGTGCAGAAAAAAGCGTCTGGCATCCTGCTGGGCGTCACTGACCCGGTGTTGCTGAAGGACAGCATCGATAAGGCCGTGGCGGCGGGCATTCCCGTGATTACGGTGGACTCCGATGCGCCTGCCAGCAAGCGGCTGTTTTTTGTGGGCAACAATAATTACCAGGCTGGACTGATGGGCGGACAGCGGCTGGCGCAGGAATTGAAGGGCAAAGGCAACGTGGTGATTTTCACCATGCCGGCGCAGCCCAACCTGCAGGAACGTCAGCACGGATACAAAGATGCTCTGGAGCGCACGCCGGATATCAAGATCACGCGGGTGGTCGATATCCAGGGCGACCCGAGGATTACGTTCGACACCACGACGGAAATTATCGGCAAGGAAATTAGCAAGGTGGATGCGTTTGTCTGCCTGGAGGCGCAATCGGGCAAAGAGGTAGCTGGCTTGCTCGACCGCTACAAGATCACCGGCAAGGTGGTGATGGCGATGGATACGGATCCGGAGACGCTCGACTGGATCCAGAAGGGTGTGATCGCGGCCACGATCGCGCAGAAGCCCTACACGATGGGCTTTATCGGGATGCAGATGCTAGATGTGCTTCATCACAACAAGCCGGCTTCGCTCGATGCGGATTTCGCGAAAGACATTTATGCGCCGGTTCCGAGCTTTGTCGATACCGGCTCAGCTTTAATCGACAAGACGAACCTGAGTACTTTCCTCGAGGCAGGGAAGAGCCTGACGTCGGCTCCGCGATAAGAGTTGGAACGGAGGGCGGAGGGAGCGAAGGGCGTAGTGTCTGAGGTGCTGCGCGGCGGCGAGCGATTCGCTGAATTGAAGCGGCCGCCCGCAATCTCCGTGCGTGCCCATTCGATGCCGGGAGGGTTTCTGCAGCACACCATGATTCGGCGTTGTCCGACCGATCGCCGCTGCGAAGAACGCTCACCGCTTTCGGGCGTTATAATAAAGAGTTTTCCTGCATCACTCCACAAGAGCTTCCGGGCTGAAGGGGTTTGCCCGGTCAAATAACTTTGCGCGGTTTAGACAAGAAAGGTACACAAGGGATGGCCACTATCGATGTTGTGCCCCAGGAATCGTCGGGCCAATTAGGGCAAAGGCGTGTCGTGAATGACATGAGCATTCAGGTCGCGACGGTGAATGGCTCAGGGTCGCAGAGTTCGAACACGGTTTTGTTGCGCAGCATTTTTCAGATGGGAGTGCCGATCTCGGGCAAGAACATGTTCCCGTCGAACATAGCGGGGCTGCCGACGTGGTACACGATCCGGGCGAGCAAAGATGGGTACATCGCGCGCAAAAAAGAAATCGACCTGCTCATCGCGATGAATGCAGAGACGGCGCAGGACGATGTGAAGACGCTGTCATCGGGTGCGTCCGTGATCTACGACGAACCGCTGGCGCTCGACAAGGTGCGCGGCGATTTGATTTATTACCCGGTGCCTTTCGATAAGCTGGCGGCGACGGTGGGCGCGGAGGCGAAACTGCGCAAGCTCATCAAGAACATGATTTACGTGGGCGTCGCGGCGCAGTTGCTGGAGATTGATTATGCCGAGGTGGAAAAGGCGATCCGCAAACAGTTTGCCACGAAGGCAAAAGCGGCGGCATTGAATCTGGCGGCGGCCAAGGCGGGGCACGATTATGCCGTGGCGAATTTGAAGAAGCGCGATCCGTTTTCTATCGAGCGGATGAATAAGACGGCGGGGAAAATCATCGTCGACGGCAATTCCGCCGCTGCCATGGGATGCATGTTCGCCGGGTGCACGGTGGTGACGTGGTATCCGATCACGCCCTCGTCTTCGCTCGTGGAGACGATGATCGATTACATGAAGGAATATCGCATGGGGCCGGATGGGAAGGCGACTTTCGCGATTGTGCAGGCGGAAGACGAACTGGCGGCGGTGGGCATGGTGATTGGCGCGGCGTGGGCGGGAGCGCGGTCGATGACGGCGACGGCGGGTCCGGGCATTTCGCTGATGGCGGAGTTCGCGGGGCTCGCGTATTACGTAGAGGTTCCGGCGGTGATCTGGAACATTCAGCGAGTGGGGCCGTCCACGGGATTGCCGACGCGGACGGCGCAGGGCGACGTGCTTTCGACGGCGTTTCTGAGCCACGGCGATACGAAGCACATCATGCTGTTTCCGAATTCGATGATCGAGTGCTTCACCATGGCGCAGGATGCGTTTGATTTGGCGGAGCGATTTCAGACGCCGGTGTTTGTGATGTCGGATCTCGATCTGGGGATGAATAACTGGATGTCGGATCCGTTTCCGTATCCGGAGAAGCCGATTGATCGCGGAAAAGTTTTGAGCAAGGCGGATCTGGAGAAAGCTGGCGGATTTGCCCGTTATAAGGATGTAGACGGCGACGGCGTGGGGTATCGGACGCTGCCGGGAACGGATCATCCGGCGGCGGCTTATTTCGCTCGCGGCAGCGGCCACAATGAGAAGGCGCAATATAGCGAGCGTCCCGATGATTTCGAACGCAATATGGAACGGATCAACAAGAAGTTTGAAACGGCGCGGTCATTTGTGCCGCGACCGGAATTGGCGGGCAGTGGGAAGGCGAAGGTCGGCATTCTGGCCTATGGAACTTCGCACTGGGCCATCATCGAGTCGCGCGACCAATTATTGAAAGAGCATAAGTTGGAAACGGACTACCTTCGCGTGCTGTCGTATCCATTTACTCGCGAAGTGCATGACTTTATCGAGCGGCACGAGCGCACGTATGTAGTCGAGCAAAACCGCGACGGGCAGATGGCGAGCCTGTTGAAGTTGGATCTCAAGCCGGAGCTGGTTTCGCGGTTGCGGTCGATTTGCCACATTCACGGATTGCCAATTGATGCGCGGTCGGTAACTGACGAACTGATGATGATGGAGGGTAAATAACATGGGGACCACGACTACGACGCCGACTCCCGCTCCTAAGACGAATCGTATTGGACTGCAGGTGGTGGATTATCGGGGCGGGAAAACGACGCTCTGCGCGGGTTGCGGACATAATGCGATTTCCGAGCGCATCATCGACGCGATGTATGAGATGGGCGTGCCTCCCGAGCGTGTGGCGAAGTTCAGCGGGATTGGCTGCTCGTCGAAGAGTCCGGCTTATTTTATGAACCGGTCGCACAGCTTTAACTCCGTGCACGGGCGCATGCCGTCGGTGGCGACGGGTGCGATGCTGGCGAACAAAAATCTCATCGCGCTCGGTGTGACGGGCGATGGCGATACGGTTTCGATCGGGGCAGGGCAGTTCATCCACCTGATGCGACGCAACCTGCCGATCATTTACATCATCGAGGACAACGGTTGTTACGGGCTGACGAAAGGGCAATTCTCGGCAACGGCCGATCTGGGATCGACGTTGAAGAGCGGCATTGCGAACGACCTGCCTCCGGTGGATACGTGCGCGATGGCGATTCAATTGGGAGCGACGTTTGTGGGACGGTCGTTCTCCGGTGACAAGAAGCAATTGCACACGATGTTGAAGGCGGCGATTGCGCATAACGGAACGGTGATGCTCGACGTGGTTTCTCCCTGCGTGACGTTTAACGATCACGTGGGGTCGACCAAGTCATACAAATATATGCAGGAGCATGAAGAGCCGCTGCACGAAGTCAGTTTTGTGCCGTCGTTTGAGGAGATCAATGTCGAGTACGATCCGGGGACTACGCTGGAAGTCACGATGCATGACGGATCGAGCTTGCGTTTGAAGAAACTGGAGCAGGAGTACGATCCTACGGATAAGGTAAACGCCGTGAAACAGTTGATGGAATCGCACGCCAAGGGCGAGGTGCTGACGGGCGTGTTCTACATTAACGCGAAGGCTCCGAGCTTTATCGATATGTTGAATGTTACGGATCAACCGCTGGCCACGCTGCCGGAATCGATGACGCGTCCGAGCCGCGAGGTGCTGGCGCAGTGCATGGCGGAACTGCAGTAGAGTGGGTTGAATCGAAGTTGAGAAATGAGCCGGTTCATTACAGAGCCGGCTCATTTTTTGCTTTCGCAGGATTGACTGGTTCCGAGATGAGCGCCCGTGCCGAATGAATCCTGGGACGGGGCAGAGCCCCGTCCCCACACGAATTTTGTCCGCGCGTACTACATCGTCAGCACTACTCTGAATCTGGCTTTTCCGCTGATCATTTGCTGGTAGGCTTCGGCGGCTTTTTCCAGGGGGAATTTCTCGATCATGGGGCGGACTCCGGAGAGCGTGCTGAATTGCATGGTGTCTTCCGAGTCGGTGGCGATTCCCGATGCCCATCCCTGAAGAGCTTTGCTGCCCATGATCAATTGAACGGGCGTGACGGCGATGGAATCAGCGCCGGCGCCAACAACGATCAGTCTGCCCCGGGTAGAGAGTCCATTGACAAGCGCAGACATGGACTTCGAATCGGGCGCAGTGGCGAGAATGACGCGCGCGCCGCCAAGTTTCTGCAGTTCCGCGACCGGGTCGGCGGCGGAAGTGTCGATGTAATGGGTAGCTCCGAGTTTGCGAGCGAGAGCTTCTTTATCTTTTCCGCGGCCGATGGCGAAGGTGCGGAAGCCCATCTGCCGGGCGTACTGGATGCCGAGATGGCCGAGTCCGCCGATGCCTTGCACGGCAACCAGATCGCCGGAGCGCGCTCCGGAGTTGCGCAGGGCGTTGAAGACCGTGATGCCGGCGCAGAGCAGAGGCGCGGCTTCGGCGGCGGGCAGGTCGTCGGGGATGGCGGCAACCGCTTCGGCGGGCGTAACCATGAATTCCTGGTATCCGCCATCATGGGTGATGCCGGTGATCTTCTCTCTCCGGCAGTTAATGAAATCGCCGCGGCGGCAGGGATTGCAGGTGAAGCAATGGCCGCCGTGCCATCCGACGCCGACGCGCTGGCCGGGCTTCCAGTTGGTGACATCGGCTCCGACGGCGTCGATACGGCCGGCGATTTCGTGTCCGGGAACGCGCGGATACTGGATGCCGGGCCAATGGCCTTCCTTGACCAGGGCATCGCTGTGGCAGATGCCGCAGGCTTCGACCTTGATGCGCACTTGATTGCGTGCGGGTTCGGGAATATTTTTTTCGACAAGTTCGAAATCAGCGCCGGGCTTGGGGATTTGGACAGCTTTCATTGTGGGCATATATTGCTCCTCATGGATTTGGTGTTGTGTGGAAACGCAAGACGACTATGAGAGTGCAAAAGTTATCGATGTGCCACGGGGCGCTCAGGATTCAGGTTGTGGTCGGTGGCTTTCCAAGGGCGGAATCTTCGCGGTAAATCAACCGTGACACTGGGGTTCTTGGGGATTGCAGGGGTGCCACTGAAATTGCCAAGACGTCGCTTCAAATTCCGCATCTCCGTCATAGTAGACGGTTCCCGCTCACACGTCCCACTGTTCAAATTTCCCGCTAGGGCCTGGCTGGGGATTTTTTGACCTCTCCCTCAAAGGAGTGCTCGGGGCTGTGGCCGGGTTCGGGGAAATCGCTATCGGCTCCGTCTTGCATGGGATCGGGGTTGCGATGGCCGAGTTGGCCTTGCATGGAATTGTTACCTTTCTGGTTAGGCTCGTCCGGTTCTTGCGAACCCTTGCCGCGGTCGGCATCATTGAGAAGATGATCGCTGGTGCTTTTTGGCATGGCAATCCTTTCTGGTGCCTTTAGTAACTATGAGTACAGCGTAGGCTACGCTTAAAGTTCAGGTCGGGCAATGGCAGTTAGTGCAGCGGCGCAGGCACATTGCGGTGATGGTTCCGATAGGTAAATTTAATAGTCGATTAACACGATCTTGAATCTAAAATAAGATATGGATAGCAATTTTCGTAAACATTACTTGTTTGCCAGTGATTTCGATCAGACCCTGACGTTTAACGATACGGGTTACGTGCTGAGCGAATTAATTGGCATTTCCGTGAAGGAGTTTGAGCGCAAGGCCAAAGGGATGGCAAAGCTGAACCTGGTTCAGCAGGGCGCCGAACTTTCTTATCTGCTGTTGCACGATCCGGAGTTTCGTTCGCGGGTGCGGCGCGACGACCTGATCAAAGCGGGCAAGCTGATTCGCCTGAAGTCCAACATCAAGCAGGTTTATGAGATTCTGGACCGGCGGATCGACGGGTTCCACTTTGATTTTTATGTGATTTCAGCTTCGCCGGTGGAGGTGATCCAGTCGGCGCTGGAAGGGATCGTGCCGGAGGATCATATTTTCGGGACGGAGTTCAAGTACAAGGCGTCGGGCGAGATTGAGAGCCTGGTGCGGGCGACGGCGGGGTACGGGAAAGTGACGCGACTGGATCAGTTGGAGGAGCAACTCGGGCTTCCGGCGGATCACATTGTGTATGTGGGCGACGGGAGTTCCGACATTCATGTGATGCTGCATGTGAACCGTCGCGATGGTTTCACGATCGCGGTTTCGGAATCGAAGCTGGTAGCGCAGATTGCGAAGCGAACGGTGCTGAGTGACAATGCTCTGCCCACGCTGGTTCCGATTCTGGAAGAAATCGCGGGATGGCAGCGGTCGCAGATCCGCCAGCTTTTCGACTCCTACGGCTTCCTGATTCAAGGATGGGACCGGGTGCAGACCGACTGGGTCACGCTGCGGCCGAGCGGCGTGGTAGCGGAGAAGGCCGCAACGGCCGCCGATGTTGTTTAGAGCTTAGGACCAACACTCCGCAGCAACGGTGATAGCGCGAAGAAACCGGGGGCAATTCGAGTTGTCTTCGATTCTCGCGGTTTCGGACAACTTATTCTCAGGCGGCGGGTTCTTATTTTCCGGGAATCCTGACTGCATGTCTGGATCGAATCCCACAACCATGGCTGAGGCTTTCTTATGAGACCGGCTCGTCTTATTTTTGCGTTATGGATGGTGATTTCCACGGGCATGTTTCTAGCGGCGCAGGCGCAGACCGGCCCACCCGCGCAAGGACGCGACTGGAGTCCGCAGGGGCTGGAGAGCTTGCGGAACAGCGCGACGTCGAAGACCGAGTTCACGCTGGACCACTCCATGTTGGTTTTGGCGTCGAAACTCGATCCTGATAATGAGGACCTGCGCCGGGTGATTGCGGGCGTCAGCGGAGTCTCCGTGCACAGTTTCAAGTTCTCGGGAAAGGCTTCGTATGACCCGGACGCTTTGAGGGCGTTGAAGGAGGACTACCGCTCGGCCGGATGGAAGCAGGTGATGAACGACGAGAAGATTATGGGCCAAGGGACAACCAGCCTGTGGATGCGAATGGAGAATAACGCGATCAGCAATATCGCAGTGCTCGTGGCCAAGCCGGCGGAGGTCGATTTTGTGGCGGTTTCCGGTTCCATCAGTCCGATGGATCTTTCGCACCTGGGCGGGCACTTTGGGATTCCAAAGATTGAGGGCGGCGTGATGGTGCCCAATGGTTCGGGTCGGCAGTAACGCCGCGTGGTTGATCGATCCTCAGGTTCATTGCGGACAACCGGCGTGCCAGATCAGCGTCGTGGCGTTGATGCAGCCGGCTTGATGCGTTACGTTCTTCCTTCGGTTGCTTCTCCTATTTTTCTATGCGCACAAACTCTCCGCTGCTGGCGTTGACCGCGACGCGAAGCTTGGCAGTCTCGCGATCGGTCCCGTAGATTACGTGCCACAAGAGTTCATTGGTTTGCCGGTTCCAGTCGAGCACATAGAGGACGGGCGTGTCAGGATCCTTCTGCAGTAACTTGTCTCCGCCGTGCTCCTGGGCGATGGCAAAAGCCTTATCGGAATCAACCTTGAGAAACTGGACGTTAAAGACCTGCGTGCTGGAGTTCGTCGGGCTGTAAGAGTCGTCCACGCCGTGCGAGATATCGCCGTTTGCCCAAGTGTAAACCTTGGTGGAGTGGGACGCCGGCGATGCGAATCCGGCCCTCCATTGTTCGGCCTTGCCGTCGCGTCCCTTTGAAGCCGGAGTGGGAATGGATTCCGCGCGATAGGGTTGGACGTCAGGCGCCCATCCGCGGGCGGCAATGTAGCACTTGAAGAACGCGCTGTTGCCGGTGAGGGCCTCGGGAGCTTTCGGCTGAGGAGTCTCCTTCGTGGTGGCTGTTTTGCTCGGCTCGGAAGAGCATCCGACCAGCATTCCGGCTGCTAGAATTGCGACTGCAATTTTTCTCATGGGCGATTTCCTGATCAGGCTTTTTGTTCGCTGCTTTAGTTTGGCGATCATTGTACTGAATTCAGAGCATGATTTCCTATCTCGAACAACTCGAGCGGGTACTCGAAGAGGCATTGGAGAAGGCCACGGAGGGTAGTCTGACGGCGGCTCCGGCGGGAAAATGGAGTGCGGCGCAGATATTGGAGCACCTCCTGCTTACCTACACAGGCACGAATCGCGGTTTGGCAAAGTGCAGGGAACTAGGGGTTCCGTCGGCTACGCGGGTGACGCTGAAGGGTCGGCTGGCTACCTGGCTGGTGGTGGATTTCGGATATATGCCGGCGGGGCGGAGAGCGCCGGAGCGAACGAAGCCGCAGGGCATGGGGCCGGAACAAGTGCGGCGGGCGATTTTTCCGGAACTCCAAACGATGAAGGCTGGACTCGACGATTGCGAGCAGAGGCTCGGCGCGGCGACCAAGCTTATGGACCACCCGATTCTGGGCCCACTCACGGCAGCGGAGTGGCGCAAATTCCACTGGGTTCACGGCAAGCATCATGCACGGCAGATCCGCGAGCGGATGGGGAAGCTCTGAGGTAGGGATTGCGGGGTGGGACGGGAGCGCCGGGCGAGCGGCGCCGAGCGCTCCGCAGTGTTTGGATTACTTGTTGTCTTTGTCCTGGTCCTTCTTGTTCTTGTCGGTGTCGTCGGGTTCCGGCAGGCCGGCCTTGTGCGCCTGTTCCTGGATTTGATCGAGCTCTTGTTTGGCGGCGTCCATCGCCTTCTGCTTAGTCTCGGCGTCGGTCTTGAGTTTTGCGCTTTCCTCGTCCCACTGGGTCGGGTTTTGCATGCGCTTTCCGGGATCGCTATAGATCTCGGTCGAGCGCAGGCGGAGTTCGCGCTGGTCGAGATCGAGTTCATGATTCAAGGCCGCGATTTTCGCTTTCTGCTCATCCATCTTTGCCTTCAAGTCATCGGCCTTTTTCTGCCGATCGGCGGCAGCGGGTGCAGGGTCGGGCGCAGGGGCGGAAGCCGACTTCGCATCACCCTCGGCGGGAGGTCCGACGACGCTGAGGCCATCACCGGTAGGAAGATTGTCGTTGTCGAAGTGGCGGCTCTCCGATGTGGTGTCGGGCTTATTCTTGCGCACGGCCCGGGCGTAATCTCCCAGCGATTGAGCGGCGGCGATTCCGGCGCAGAACAGGACCAGCGTGCCGACAGTCATGAGTTTCGTGTTCTTCATAGGATCATCCTTTCGCAGCCCGCGATGTGAATTACAGGCTGCCGTTGCTAATTCCGATTTACAAGGCAGCTTCCGCCCTTAAGAACCGACGGTTGCCGCTTTCGTTTTCAAAAAATGTTCAATCGTCGAATCCAGCCGCGATAGTTCGCCGGAGATGTTTTCGCCCATCCGGCGCGCCAATTCGGGGTCGGAGCTTTGTTTCAGTTGCTGTGCATACTCTGCCATGGTGTCCAGAGAAGCGCGCAGCGCGATGCCAAGATCGGACGAAACTTCGCGATGCATTTCCTGATCGTGCCGGATGCGCTCGATGTCGGTCTTGTCGGTCAGGACCAGAGTTGTGCCCATCAGACTGGCATCCTCGGCCATCACCGGAGACGCGGTCACTTCGAGCACGTGATTTTCCCCTTCACGGGTGACGTAAATCAGCGCCAGATCGCGAACTGCCGCCTTTCCGGTAAGCGCCGGTTCGAGCGCCTGCTCGACGGCGATGGCTCCATCGATGCCGTTCAGCGTTGGACGCAGAGTGGCCCGGCGCAGCAGATCGGTGAAGTGCAACCCTACGGGCGAAGCGAATCCCAGCATCCTTCGCGCCACCGGGTTCGCTTGCCGTACCAGGCCGGTAGTATTCAAGAACAGAACTCCGCAGGAGAGACTCGATAGAATGGCGGAACTCAGGGTGTCGGAGGCCTTCGCCTTGCGACGCTCCGAAAGGTGTTGCGCTGCCAGTTCGTGTTTTTGTTGTTTCAGTTGCTGAATGACGGCGTGATAGGCATGGACCGGCAATCCTTCGGCCGCGAGCGGAGCGTAATTTGCGGATTCGGACCCGGCGACCAGATTCCGCCGCACCCGGCGAATCGCGACCAGGCCAAACAGGAAGCTCGCACAAGCCGCCAGCAGAAGCAGCGCCATGCGGAAAATCATGGGACTGATGAAGGGCTTCATAGCGCCCTCCAATACCAGTGAAGAAGCTGGTTGCCGAACAAAAACGACAACAGCGCCATGGCGCCAAGGAAAACTCCGAATGGCATCTCGTAATAACGTAGGGCCAGCCTGGCCGAGCGCCACGCGCGCTTCCGCGCCTCCTCCGGAGAGATGCGGGGAAACGTGCCAGGTGGAATTTCAGGAGAAGAACTTGACGATGTGCGCGAAGCGGTGGCGCGTGCCTCGAGGCGCCGGAGTCGCTTCATCCACACAGCAAGAACCGTGCTGAGTCCGAAGAGGGAACCGGCGAGCGAGGCAGCGAAAATGGTCAACACGGTGAGCTTGGTTCCTAGAAACGCGCCGATCATGGCCATCAGCTTGACGTCGCCAAAACCCATACCTTCGACGCCACGAGCGCGCAGGTAGATCGCGGCCGCGCCATAGAGGAACGACGCGCCCACGGCAGCCCCGAGCAGCGAATCGGACAGCGACCACAAGCGCCACGACATGCCGCTCCGCAGCGCAGGCGAGACCAAGCCCACCATGATGCGCGAGGCGAGGTCATTGACGGGGACGATCAGGCTGAAAGCAATTCCCAAGGCAAGCCCGGGTAAAGTCATGGCGTCAGGCAGCAGCTTGGTTTCGGCGTCGGTGAAGATCAATCCTAGGAGCAGGAAGCCGAGCACGATGCACTTGAACATTCCAAGGGTCAAACCAAAATGAAGGTAGCAGCCGGCAAAGAGCAAGCCCGTGAGGATTTCCACCACCATGTAGCGAGGCGAGATGGGCTGCTTGCAGGCGCGGCACTTGCCGCCGAGAATCAGCCAGCTCAAGACAGGGAGGTTGTGATAGAGCGGGATCATCGTCCCACAATGCGGACACGCCGAGCGCGGCGTAACTACGGACTTACCACGAGGCAGGCGATAAATGCATACGTTCAGGAAACTGCCGAAGAGCAGTCCGTAGGCGAACATCGCAGCTGCGAGAAAAGGTTCCACGTTGGTCTAAGTGCCCACAAGGCTTGGACTTGGATGATTATAAGCTGGCTCAGCGAGGCCTTCTAAGTACGAAAGTCACTGTACCTGCGACCATGGCAAGTTGTTGTGAGGAAAAGAGAATGCTCAAGCCACTCTGCTGATTTCATCTCCGCACGGCAGAAAGATGGAAAAAGCCGTGCCGGTTGTCGACCCTACGGCGCGGCTGCGGACGCGAATCGATCCCTGATGCTTCTCGACGATTCCGCGGGAAATCCAAAGGCCGAGACCCGTGCCCGCGTCTTTCTTAGTTGAATAGAAAGGTTCAAACACTTGCTGGAGACGGTCGCGAGGAATGCCGCTGCCCGTGTCGGCGACGGTGATTCGCACGCCGTCGCGCTGGTTGGACCATGCGCGCCCTCGAGCTACGCGGACATGCAGAGTGCCGTGCTCGGCCATGGCATCCACGGCATTCACGAGAAGATTCGACAGCAACTGCCGCAATTCTCCGGCATAGCCGAGGATCTGGCAATCGCCCCGGTAGCGCCGCGTCACGTGGATCTTCCGCCCCGAAAGCTTACGGCAATAGAGCTGCAAAGTCTCATCCATGATGGCCGCCGGGTCCATCAACCCGGGAGAGTTGGCGTCACGGACCAGTCCGAGAGCTTGCTGGGCCAGGCGCGCGACTCGTCCTACCTCCTGTTCGGCCTGGGTCAGGTATCCCGCGGCATGGACGGAATCGTGGCGCGCCAGGTAGAGCAGGTTCACAACAGCCTCGAGCGGGTTATTGATTTCGTGAGCAATGGAAGCGGCAAGGCGGCCCGCGGTGGCGAGCTTCTCGCTGCGGCGCATCGCTTCCTCCGACTGTTTTTCAAGCGAGATATCGCGCGCGATTGCTGACGTCCCCACCAACTCACCGCGCGCATTGCGCAACGGCGATACGGAGAGCTGCACCGGGCAGAGCGTGCCGTCTTTCCGCATACGCTCGGTGCGGTACGGCGCAACCGTTCCGCCGGCATTGAGGATCTGGCGATTATGTTCCACCTCATCCTGGCGTTCGGGAGGCGCCAGCCGTGCAACGGGCAACCCGATCGCCTCGGAGGCGGTGTAGCCGTAAAGCTGTTCGGCGGCGCGATTCCAGCTACTGATGTTGCCGTCAATGCCTGTGCTGTAGATGGCGTCACAGGAGCATTCCACGATGGCAGCGATTTCGCGAGTGCTCTGCTCGGCGCGCGATTCCGCCAATGTCTTTTGCCGAACCATGCTTCCTGCGAACACGGAGATAGCCAGGAATGCCAGCATGCGCTCAAGATCCGCGCCCCGGTGGATGATGAAACTGAGATAAGGCGGCAGGGTAAAGAAATCGAGGCAAGCGGTCGAAACCAGGGAGCAGAAAAGAGCCGGGCCAAAGCCGAGAAAGCGCGAGGTGAAAAGCACGGCGGCCAGCAGCAGAAGAAAAAGATGGCGATGCAATACAGGCGAAAGAGTCCAAAAACTCAGTGCAACCCACACGGCGAGGGCCGCGCCCGCGTACTGCATCCGCGCGGAATGACGATGCCGCGCGATCCAACTTCTAAGATTGGGCTTACTTTCGGACATTATCTTCAAACAACACGCTGCAATTCGAACCAGGGAAGAAAGTCAACGCGCTACGAACGAGCGCGGGCAAGAATGCAGCCGATGTCGCAAGAAGACTCTAGCAGCAACGCCAGTGCCAAGCAACTGCTATGCCACGCGAGGCAAGTCAGTCCTTATGAAGAAACTTGTAATCGAGAATGGTCGCAGCCAGCCCGAAAGCGTCCGCCACGTTGTCGGCCGCATCTTTGATTCGAGTCAGCCTTCCCTGGCAGAGTACGCTGCGGTTCTTTTGTCCCGAAATTTCCTCGGGCATTTCGAAGATCATCTCGACCAGGGCATTCGACGGCAGTTGTTGCGGTCCATGAAACAGGATGCCGGACTGGCTGATGTTCTGGATCACACCTTCATACCAAGTGCTGAGGTTCTTGCCACGGTAGCGAACTGGCAGGTCCGACCGGAGACGGCGTGCCCGAGGGATCCAGGTGGGGTGCTTTTGAGGGGAACGGCGACGCACGGTGGTGGTTTCGGCCGCTGGTTCACTGACGCGGTCTCCCCGGCGCATGGTCTTCCAGTCATACTGATAGGCGGTCGCGCACAACATACAGACTTGGTAGTACTCGCCGTCGGCGGCGCGTCGCGGCCAGGAAAACTCGTGCGAGCAGCGCCCCAACATGAGAACATCCATCAGTTTTTGCGGCATAGATGACTAAAGTGTCCTGATCGATAGGACACATCCTCATCTTCCGCCGGCCGCGACATTCTGAATAGGTTACTTTCGTCCATGATAGTCAGCGCATCCGTTCTTCCCTTGCAAGCACTGACCGGCCGAGCAGGCAAGGGCAGCCATTGATTTCGGATTGACTTCAAGGAGTGGTGCGGGATGAAGCGATCTGCCCGTGCGAGACCGATTACGATGGTAGTTCCCAACTGAGTATTTGGTTTGCAAGACAGCGAGTCGCGGGCATTCTATAGTAGATAGATATGCGATGGTTGCAGTGGGGGATTGGTATCTTTTTTGCCGGAGTGTGTTTTGCCGCCGACACTCCGCCGGCCCCTGCGCCAGCCGTGACCCTGTGTTCGGATTCGGGGAATGCACCCAAATGCCAGGGTTCGAAGAAGGATTTAAAGACTGCCCGAAAAGCTTTCGCGAACGGCCTAAAGCTTGAAAAAACGAACAATTTGGAAGAAGCGTTTTACGAATTTGAGTCAGCGGCGACCCTCGTCCCGCAGAATGTCGAGTACCTGACGGCGCGGGAGTTAACGCGGCAACATCTGGCCGGCGCGCACCTGGAAAAAGGAAACGCCGAACTGCTGCAGGGGCAGCAAGTCGAGGCGATGGCGGAGTTTCGCAGCGCGCTGAATCTGGATCCGCAAAACGAGTTTGCGCTGCAGCGGGTTCGCGACGCGCTAGGGCCTGCGCCGGTACACACGGCGGAGCCACCGCGAGTGGTCGCCAGCGCCGACGCCATCAGCGCCAAGCCGATCGATGTACACCATGACTTCCACTACCGGGGAGATTCACGGGGGCTGATGAATGCAATCGCCGCCAGCTACGGGCTGACGGTAATCTTCGACGACAGTTTTCCGAGCCGGCGCCTGCGCTTTGACCTGGAGAATGCGGATTTCGCAACCGCGTTGCAGGTGGCCTCCACGGTGACGAAGACTTTTAGCGTGCCCATTGAAGACACGGTGCTTTATGCATGCGCTGACACCCCCGACAACCACCGCACCTACGACCACATGGGGTTGCGGTCGTTTTATATTCCGGGCGGAGGCTCGGCACAAGAATTAAATGAGCTGATGAATTCGTTGCGGACGCTGTTTGAGTTCAAGTTCGTGAGCCTGAATGCCGCCTCGACCACGATCACCATCCGCGGGCCGCAAGCGGCGCTGGCGGCGGCCACGCAGTTTCTGGGACAGCTCAACAGTCCGCAACCGGAAGTGTTGTTCGATCTGAAGGTATTTCAGGTGAGCCACACTTATATGAGAAGTATCGGGTTGCACGTTCCTGACGTTTTCAATCTTTACAATATTCCGGTAGCCGCGCTCGCAGCTCTCGGCGGTCAAAATCTGCAACAACTCATCAACCAGTTAATCGCTTCGGGCGGCATCAACCAAGCGGGCAATCAGACCGTCTCTGCTTTGATCGCGCAACTGCAAAGCCAGCAGAATTCGATCTTCAGCCAGCCGCTGGCGACCTTCGGCGGCGGCCTGACGTTCATGGGACTCAGCCTCGATCATCTAGCGCCTGTGCTTTCGATGAACGAGAGTTCGGTGCGGCAACTCGATCACGTGCAGTTGCGGGCCGAGCAAAGTAAGGAAGCCACTTTCAAGCTGGGAGAACGCTACCCTATCCTCAACGCGAGCTTCGCGCCGATTTATAACAATTCGGCCATATCGCAGGTTGTCGGCAACCAGTCGTACACAGCGCCTTTTCCCTCGGTTAATTATGAGGACATCGGACTGACGCTCAAGGCGAAGCCGCTGGTGCACAATAATTCCGATGTGGCGGTCGAGTTGGAGATCCAAATCCGCAGTCTGGGAGGCGTGGTTACAAACGGTATTCCCGCGATTTTGAACCGCGAGTACAAAGGCGGAATCCTGGTTAAAGACGGAGAGCAGGCGGTGGTCGCGGGAATGATCACGCAGTCCGATGCGAAGAACCTGAGTGGCCTATCGCCGCTTTCGATGATCCCAGGCCTTGGATTGCTCACGTCGCAGCAAACCCGGCAAGAAGAAAACGATGAACTGCTGATCCTGATCACGCCGCATGTGCTGCGCAGCGCGGAGCGGGTTGACGCTCCCGAAATCTGGCTGGGCAAGTAAGGGATCAGCATCTCGGACTGTCAAATCCGAAGGTGGCCCTGTTTTAGATTCCGTGATGGCCGAATCACGATAGCGCCGCTTTATTTCTGGCTGGCTTCAAAGTCTACAATTTTCTTTAACAGATCAATCGGCGCGCCGCCGGGAACGCTGCGTCCGTTGATGAACAGGGTCGGCGTTCCACTCACGCCGACGGACTTGCCGAGGGCGAGCGAAGCCTCGATTCTGGCTTTGGTGTCAGGCTTGGCGGCGCAGGCGGCGACCTCGTCAGCCTTCGCGCCCGCGGCGGTAACGTTGGCCTTCAGCTTTTCTTCGAGGTTCGATTCGGTGATATTGGCCTGGTCGTCGAATGTCTTCTGGATGAACTTCCAGACCGCGTCGTTCGAGGAGCGTCCCAGACAATCGACATAACTGGCAGCCTTCTCCGCCCAGTTGTGCGCGGGGAGGGGGAAATTCTGGAAAATGAAGTGAGCCTCGGGCTCTTGGGCCAGCAGTTGATCGATCACAGGGTTGGCCTTGGCGCAGTGCGGACACTGCATATCGCTGAACTCGACAATCGTGACGGCTGCCTTCGCCGGCCCCTTGGAGGGCCCGTTGACGCCTTTTTCCAGCTTAGCGCGGGCATCGTCAAACGGCTTGGCACCAAAGGGCATGATGTCGCCGGCTATGACGTGCTTGCCATCGCTGCTCACCAGCAACCGGTTGGGGCTCGATCCCTTCGGGTCGGTGATGGTGACCAGGACTTCCGCCAATCCGGGAACCTCGGAAGGACGGATATCGGTTACTTTCCAGGTTTTGGTGGAATCGTAACCCAGCATCTGGAACATGAAGGAGTTGACTGTGTCTTCGCTGGGTAGAACTGTCGCGCTCCCGGATGCCGCTGGGCGGGTCTGGAGCGTGGGCTGAGCTTGAACGACGGTGAGACCGGAGAGCAGAAGAATAGCGAGCAAGAGTCGTTGCATGGTTGTCATAGCGTGAATTTGATTGTTACAAATACTGGGCCGGTTGTCATTCGCTGCCGGCTTCGTCAGAGTTCTGACTTGGCGGCGATCGGAAATCTTCTACCGTAGCCGAAGGCTTTGGGGGAGATTTTGATTCCGGGGGCGGCTTGCTGCCTTTTGTATTCGCTGCGTTCGACCATGCGGATCACTCGCCGCACCAGATCGAGATCGAAATGGTGGACGCGGGCAATCTCTTCGGCGGACCAGGAATCCTCGACGTAGCCTTCCAGAATCGCGTCGAGAACGTCGTAGGGGGGGAGTGAATCCGAGTCTTTCTGGTCGGGTCGCAACTCGGCCGACGGCGGCTTTTCGATGGTCGCCTCGGGAATCACAGGACGGCGGGAGTTCACGTACGCGGCCAGGCGATAGACCAGAGTCTTCGGCACATCGGAGATCGCGGCCAGGCCGCCTACCATGTCGCCGTACAGAGTGCAGTAACCTACGGCCAGTTCGCTCTTGTTGCCGGTGGAAAGCACGAGGGCTCCGAACTTGTTTGACATGGACATCAGTAGCAATCCGCGGGCGCGAGATTGAATGTTTTCTTCGGTTACGTCGGAGGGCAGAGCGGCGAACACGGGCTCCAGTGTGCGGCGGGTGGCCTCATAAATTTCGTTAATGGAGAGCAGTTCGAAACGAATCTTCAGGTTCGCGGCCAGCGCGCGAGCATCGTCAATCGATCCTTTCGACGAGTACGGTCCGGGCATGCCGACGCCAATGACGTTTTCGGGGCCGAGCGCATCGGCGGCGATCGACGCGGTGAGCGCGGAATCGATGCCTCCGCTGAGCCCGATGATCGCGCGCTGAAATCCGCATTTGTGCACGTAGTCCCGCGTGCCCAGAACCAGCGCCTCGTACACGCTGGCTTCTTCTCCGGCGATCTGTTGGTGCAGGTCGCCGGTGAGTTTGGCGGAATCAAAAAAGATGAGGTCTTCCTGGAATGATTTGGCTTGGGCAATGACCTCTCCGTTGGGAGCGATCACCAGGCTCGATCCATCGAATACGAGGCTGTCGTTGCCGCCTACTTGATTGACCATGGCAACCGGAACCTTGTGATTGCGCGCAATGGCCGCCAGCATATCGCGGCGGAGTTCGCGTTTGCCCATCCAAAAAGGAGAAGCCGAGATGTTGAGGACGAGGTTTCCGCCCTCACGAACCAGTTCTTCGACGGGGTCGACGCCGTAGAGGCGGCGATTCCAGAAGCGCTTGTCGTTCCAGGCGTCTTCGCAGATGGTGAGGGCGACCTGGTCGCCGCAAAAGCCGAACAGTTGCTGGCGCCTGGCCGGAGCGAAGTTGCGCGCTTCGTCGAAGACGTCATAGGTGGGCAGCAGCATCTTCGACTGGATGAACTCCACTTGGCCGTCGCGCAGCAGGGCAGCGGAGTTCATCACCTTCTTGCCGGAATCGGCTTGCGCCGCGGTAACCGTGCCGCAGATCACGGCAATGCCTTTGGTCCCGGCGGCGATCTGCTCGACGGTCGAGCGGTTGCGAGCGACGAATGATGGCCGGTCGACCAAGTCGCGCGGCGGGTATCCAGAGGCGGCGAGCTCAGGAAACAGGATGAGGGCGGCTCCGGCGGTTCGCGCTTCGCGGGCGAACTCGATCATCTTGGCAGCGTTGCCGGAGAAGTCTCCCACGGTGGGATTGATCTGGCCCAGGGCAATTTTCACAGTTCTAGTGTAGAGGCTTGAAGGAGTTGAGGTCGAGAGCCGAAGATCGGACCGAGGGTCGAGCCGGTTGACTCCCTCCCTATGTTTCGAAATTCCTGCGGGCTTTGCCCCCGCAGTGGAAGTCGCTTTATACTTCCCCTAACCCAGAAATGAAAGCGGTTTGTGCTTGACTAGCCTTCAGGACAATATCAATCAAGTCGGAGCTTTTGGCAGGGGAATGTGGCGTTACTGGCGGCATGGCGAGCCGGCGCCGGAGAGCAACACCTTCGTACAAAAGCTTTCCGCGCTGACCGACGGCAGGTCGAACGACGTTCTGTTCCGGATTCTTGAGTCAAGGCGAAGAGAGCGGGATGTAAAACTTGGCTGGGATGGCGCGTCTCTCGTCAGTCCAGCGGGCGTGCTGGACTCGAGTATCGAAGGAGTTGTCCGCAAGCTCAAAGAAGATGGGGTTGTTGTCGTTCCGCTGCGACTCAACCAGGAAACAGTTCAAAATCTCTATGATCTGGCCTTGTCCTGCAAACTCAACACGACAACGTATGGTCCTCTTGCAGCGAATCAAGGTTCAGGAACTCAGTTAACCATCCCGATCATTCACACGGGTATGACCCATGGAATCGACCCTCTGCAGCCTCGCTATTCGTATTATGCGGTTCCTCGAGAGTTGCTGTTAGCCAATCAGTGCATTCAACGCCTGTTGTGCGATCCTTATCTTCTGGCGGTTGCGACGCGGTATCTCGGCGTTTTTCCGGTGGTTACGAAACCTGATATGTGGTGGGATACGGATTTCGTTCCACCTGGGCTGCGTCCCAGACCGTTTCACGTGGATTCAGGATGCCTGCGCTGGCTCAAGGTCGGGGTGAACCTAACCGACACCACACTGGAATCGCCGCATTTCGTCTTTGTGAAAGGGTCGCATCATGCAAATCGAACCACTCGGCCCTTGACGCGACGATTGGCGAGTCGCATGAATTTAAGTGACCAGGAGGTCCAGGAGGTTTGCGCCGAAAAGATCGTTCATGTCACGGCGCCAGCAGGATCAATCACTTTGGCGGATACGCGAGGCATTCACAAGGGCGAGCTTTCGATTCGAGGACACAGACTCATCCTGTATTTTGGGCTCGAGGGAAGCGCGTTCAATAATGTCGACAAGCCTGTGCCCTTGCAGCAAGCCGGAAGCGAACTGGGGGAGGCGATGAGCGCCAGGCCCTTCAGCTATCAATTTTTCCGCGCAGCGCATTGAGACCGAACGGCGTATTCCCTGGCAGGCGCCGGGCTGCTCTCCGCCTCTTAGGACGGGCTCCAGTTTAGATCCGGACCATTGCCTCCGGTTGACGACGGAGCGACGGGAGGAACCGTGGAGCGGGTCTCGGGATTGGTGTCGGGCATTTCTTCTCCCGGGCGGCGAAGAGTGGGGGCGTTGGCTGGGCGAGTCTCCTGCTTCTTCGCCACTTCGGTCGTGCCGAGATCGACTTCTTTATTAACGCGCACAATCTTCTGGCCATCGACCTTCATGGTTTCGACCCGAATTACTTCGTCACCGACCAGGCGCACAAAATCCACATCTTGAGGCGGCTCGCCGTAGATCCATTCTTCATACTCGACGCTTTCATCGCTTCCGGGAGTAGTCTCACGGATTTTCTTGGGCGGGCGGCCTTTGGCGTAGATCACCATTTCGCGATTCATTCCCACCAGTACTTTGTGATTCTTGATGGCCTCTTTCACCAGAGGAGGAACGGTTTCGAGATAGGCTTCGACGGCGGACTTCGCATTGAAATCGAAGACAGGGCGCAATAGTTCCTTCAGCTCGGGTCCGGTTATCTCGGGCACGTACCGGTCGAAACAGAGATCGACAAAAGAGCCGCGGGCGTTGGCCGAGGAATCGGAGGGTGCTATGGGGCCGCCACCCATTGCGCCGCCTACTTCGATGTGCTGGTACCACTTCTGCCGTTTGATGGGACCACCGTTGATCTCCAAGCGAATGCGGTCTTCTTTAATGAAAATGCTGCTGATGCGGGCGCGATCGCCGGGCTTTGCGGCAGGTCCCCAGAGCGCCATGAGTTGCTGCAGCTCGGGGCCGCTGGGAGTTAAAGCACCATCTTTCAGTTTCAGTCCGGTTTTTCCCATAGGAAAATTGGTGCGAATGTAAACCAGTTCGTCATTGAAGGCGTGAATGATCTCTTCGCGGGTCTGCTTGGACATTCGAGGGGCCGGGTTGTTTCCGGCATGGGCCAGCGCGGACAAGCTGAGAAAGACCGCCAACATCGAACGTGCAACGGAGTAAGGACAGGACCGCATGGAGCACCCCGGGGATTGATTGGAGTCATTATAGACCAGAGGTAGGGAGGTTCTCAGTTTTCGGTACCTTGGGTCGACTCTGGCAAACGAGGGAGCAACGCGAATGATGCCGTTCGGGTAACCATCGACGCCGGTACCTCGGTAACGGTGAACTGTACCTTAAAGCCCTAGGTAACAGGGTCAAGTCAACCTAAGATAAAGAGTGAACGGACCAGCTCATCCCCGCGCTTGGGCCGACAGGTTTATTTTGCCCTTGAAGTTACCCATTCTCGCGCGGGTTCCCTTGCTGTATGTCATCTTGGGCGTGTTGCTGGCGATCAGCATCCTTCCGATGTACTTGTACTCGGTGCAGATCGAAGCGATGAACCTGGTGCGTCTGAAAACCAACGAAATGCTGTTGCAGAACACGGTCACGCGGTCGCTGGCCGACGATATCTCCCAGCATCAGGAAGCCCTGCATATGATGCTGGCGAACCTGTCGTCGTCGATTCAAGTGATGATGCTGGCAAGTCCCGGTGGGGCCGACCTGAGCGTGGAAAAAAGCGCGCAGAAGCTACTGACGCCTGAGCTGCGGGCGATGGTAGAGAATTTCGTTTCGTCATCGAACGATATTGCCTACGCCACATTGCTGAATGCCGATGCCAAAGGTGTGTCGGCGGGGCGGATTGAGCCGGACGCCTTTCTGCAGCGTGAATTGGAACTGGCGTATCTCGCGGCGCATGAGGGGCGCGCTTATAGCGGGCAGCCGTTGATGGTGGGCAGCGGAAAATCGGCGCACACTGTGATGCTGGTCAGTTCTCCGATCATGTATGGCGGAAGATTCCTGGGAATGATCGCGTCTGTGGTGGATATGGATTACCTGGTCCGGCGGCTGCAGCAGGTCAGCCTGAGCGGATTGATGCCCTACGTCGTGGACCGGCAGGGAAGGCTGGTGGCGGCGGCCACGGGGCAATACGCCACGGGGCAGGACATGAGCCAGTTTGAGATTGTCCGCAGCTTTGTGGGCGAGGGCGCGAAGGGGCAATTAAGGGAGACTCGTGAGTTCGCGGTTCGCGACGGCAACAACGCCACGGAGATGTTGGGGACGTATTGTCCGGTGACCTCGCTGGAGTGGGCGGTCGTGGTGCAGAAACCGCGAGAAGAAGCGTATCGCGGAATCTATGAGATGCAGCGCACCGGGCGCCTGCTGGCGTGGCTGGCGGTATTTGTGAGCGTCGGTTTGAGCATCTTCTCCGCGCGGCGGATTACGAGCCCGTTGCAGGTGCTGGCGCAGTCGAGCCGGGCGATTGCCCGCGGCGATTTTTCGCAGCGCGTGCATATAAAAACGCGCACGGAAATCGGCGAACTGGCGGCGACATTCAACAGCATGTCGGACGAGCTTGAACATTTTGTCGAAGATTTGAAGCGTGCCGCCGAGGAAAATAAGGCGCTGTTCATGGGGTCGATCCAGATGCTGGCAGGCGCGGTCGACGAAAAGGATCCCTATACGCGAGGCCACTCGGACCGCGTGACGAAATATTCGCTGATGATCGGCACGGAGATGGGGCTGGATGCGGACTTTCTGGAGGTTCTGCGAATTTCAGCGCAGTTGCACGACGTGGGCAAAATTGGCATTGAAGACCGCATCCTGAAAAAGCCGGGCGCTCTGACTCCAGAAGAATTCGAGATTATGAAGACGCATACCACCAAGGGCGCAAATATTCTGCGCCCGGTGCCGCAGTTGAGAGAGATGCTGCCGGGAATCGAATTGCATCATGAGGCACTCAACGGGCGAGGTTATCCTTATGGCTTAAAGGGCGACGAGATTCCGCTGCTGGCGCGGGTGATTGCGGTGGCGGACACGTTTGACGCGTTGACGACAAACCGTCCGTATCAAAAAGCGTTCGATTCAGGCGAAGCTCTGCGCATCATTCAGAATCTCTCAGGACAACGGCTGGATCCGAAGGCAGTTCGTGCGCTGCTGGCGGTATTCGAGCGGGGAGAAATCGGCATGCAGAACGTACCCGCGCGCACAGATGCTGCGGATACAACCCAACCTGCTCCACCGCTGCCGCAGACCGCCGAAATGCTCGCCGTCGAAATCGCGCGAACCTAGACAACTGCCGGTAATTTGGCAATCGGGCAATTCGGCCATTTGAGGCCAAGGTGCTCCGAGAGTTGTTTCAATTGCCAAGTTACAATTACCCGAATCCACGGCTTCCTCCTGCAGATTCTCTTATAATCAGAGCGGATACCTCATGATTCAAACCCTCTTTGGCAGTCTGGACGAAGAAAAGAAACCAAGTTTTATTGAGCGCATGAAAGAGGCTGTCTCGCGCACGCGCGAGAACCTGGCCGAGCGCATTGAAGATGTGGTCTCCATCGGGAAAGAAATCGATCGTTCCACGCTGGATGATCTCGAGGCCACGCTGATCGGGGCCGATCTGGGCACAACCACGACCAGCGAAGTTCTGGTCAAACTGCGCGATAAAGCCGACCGCAAGCAAATCAAGGACGTCAACGAACTCAAACGACTGCTGAAGGAAGAGTTGCTGGCGATTCTGACGACAACCGGTTCGCATCCTGTGACCAAGGTTGACGGCACGCCGGAGGTGATCGTCGTGGTAGGCGTGAACGGCACGGGTAAGACGACGACCATCGGAAAACTGGCGCATGTATTTCGGGCGCAGGGCAAGACGGTGTTGCTATGCGCGGCGGACACGTTTCGCGCGGCGGCGATCGAACAGCTTGAAATCTGGGGACAGCGCACGGGAACGGAAGTGATCAAGACCAAGGCTGGGGGTGACCCGTCCGCGGTGTTGTTCGATGCGTTGCAGTCAGCGACGGCGCGCAAGACGGATTATGTGATCGTGGATACGGCCGGGCGGTTGCACACCAAGCAAAATCTGATGCTCGAACTGGAAAAGATGACGCGTACGGCGCAACGGATCGTGCCGGGCGCTCCGCACGAGACTTTGCTGGTGATGGATGCGACGACCGGACAAAACGGATTGCAGCAGGCGCGGCAGTTCACGCAATCTTCGGGAGTCACCGGAATTGTATTGACCAAGCTTGACGGCACAGCGAAAGGGGGAGTGGTGGTGGCAATCTCGCGCGAGTTGGGGCTTCCGGTGCGTTATGTCGGGGTTGGGGAAAAGATCGGGGATCTGCTGCCGTTTGATCCGAAGGAATTTGTGGAATCGCTGTTTGCATGAAAGGGCTTCTAGCTACCAGCTGCTAGCTAAAGCTCAGAGCTGAGAGGTAGAAGCGAATAGCCGCTTATGACCACCGACGAACAGTACATGCGCAAGGCGCTGGATCGAGCGCGGGCGGGAGTTGGCCTGGTGACGCCGAATCCAGCCGTGGGCGCAGTTGTCGTGGACTCGTCGGGGCGGGAAGTTGGAGCGGGCACGCACACGTATGACGGCGTAAAGCACGCCGAAGTTCTCGCGTTGGAACAGGCAGGCCACGGGGCGAGGGGCGGCACCCTTTACCTGAATCTGGAGCCTTGCTCGCACCTGGGGCGCACCGGGCCGTGCGCCGATGCGGTGATCGCTGCCGGGGTTCGGCGCGTGGTGTGCTCCATGCAGGATCCCAATCCGTTAGTGGCAGGAAAAGGATTTGGCAAGCTGCGGGCGGCGGGCATCGCCGTGGAAGCAGGGCTATTCGAGGCAGAAGCGAGAACGCTCAATGAAAGCTTTGCCAAGTACATCCGCTCTCGCAAGCCGCTGGTCACGCTGAAATCGGCGATGACTTTGGATGGAAAGATCGCGGACGCCACCAAGCCGGGAATGGAATCCGGTTCGGCCATGACTGCCACGGAGGGAGCGCGCAGCGGCTATCACTGGATCACGGGACTGGCGGCGCGCTCGCACGTGCAGCAGTTGCGGCATCAGAGCGACGCGATCCTGGCTGGAGTTGGAACGGTGCTGGCTGACGATCCGCTGCTGACCGACCGCAGCGGCCAGCCCCGGCGGCGAAAGTTGTTGCGCGTAATTCTGGATTCGTACTTGCGCATTCCCCTACATTCGCGGGTGATTCAAACTGCCGACAACGACGTGCTGGTGCTCTGTTCGACTGCGGCGGAAGAGACGAAGCGGGCGCTGGAAGCGAAGGGGATTCGGATCTTGCAGATTGCTACGGAAGAAGGTCGCCCGGATTTTGCGGCCATCATCCAGAACCTGGGATCTCTGGAGATTACGAGCCTGCTGATCGAGGGCGGAGCGCTGGTGAACGGCGCTGCGCTGGCCTCGGGTGAAGTGGATAAGGTGTTTCTGTACTATGCTCCGAAGATTTTTGGCGAGGGCACGGTGCCGTTTATTTCCGAAGGGCTGCGCGGGAAGGCCCAATGTTTGCAGCGGTTCGAGTTGCACCGCTTTGGCGAGGACTTCGCGGTGGAGGGCTATTTGCGCGATCCTTATGCGGGGCAGGTGTAAGTCCCAAGAAAACAGCTTAATGCTGCGAGTTTCGGAACCGTAGCTGAAAAAAAGTTGTAGGAGGCTTATGTTTACTGGAATCATTGAAGAAGTAGGCAAGGTTGTCAGAATCGAACAACGCGGCGAGAACCGGCGAATCACTGTGGAAGCTACCAATGCTCCGAAAGAATTGCGGGAAGGCAACAGCGTGGCCGTCAGCGGCGTTTGCCTGACCGCGCTGGCGATCAAGGCAAATTCGTTTTGCGCCGATCTGGCGCCCGAAACCTGGGTGCGAACGTCATTCTCGCGCATGCACGAAGGCGCACGCGTGAACCTCGAGCTGCCGATGAAGGCTGACGGACGTTTCGGGGGACACATCGTCCAAGGGCATGTTGATGGCGTGGGAAAACTGATCGAGCTTGAGCGCATCGTCGACGCGGCCGGCCGCGCTTCCGAGAACTGGTGGCTGCATATTGAGATTCCGTCCGAGATCGAGAAGTACACGGTGTTCAAAGGATCCATCTCGATTGAAGGCATCAGTTTGACGGTTGCGAAGCTGGAGAAGAACCGGTGCACGATCGCCATTATTCCGCATACCGTCGAGATGACGAATCTGGGATCGCTCAAGCCGGGGGACGCGGTGAATCTGGAAGCCGACCTGATCGCAAAGTATGTCGAGAAGATGATGAAAGGCGAGCCGGGACAGAGTTCGTTGACAGTGGAGGAGCTGGTGGGGCACGGATTCTAGAAGCAGGCTTAGTGCCTCCTGCGGTGAGAAGCGAGGCCTGGCGAGTGCTTTCAGGCCTCCAAGGTCAATTCATCCAGCTCTAGAAATTCCTGAATGATGGGCTCGGTGGAGTTCTCCATTGCTTTGTAGGGACCAAAGAAAATTGCGCGGCCTTCGTGCAAGAAAACGATGCGATCAGCGAGTTTCTTGGCCAAGCGCATATCGTGGGTGACCACGACTGAAGTCAGATGGAGTTGGAGTTTGAGTCTGGCAATGAGATCGCCCAGCAGGTTTCCCATCATCGGGTCGACCATGGTGGTGGGCTCGTCGTAGAGTACGCACTCGGGCTGGGCGGCCAATGCTCGCGCGATGGCGACGGAACGTTTCATGCCAGTGGAAAGGTCGGAGGGCAGAAGTTCGCGCATCTCCTTCACTCCCACCATTTCGAGCAGGCCGTCGACGACCTGATAGATCTGATCCTCGTTCAGTTCTCTTTTTTCGCGCAAGGGGAAGGCGACGTTTTCGCCGACGGTCAGGGAATCGAAGAGCGCGCCGTTCTGGAACACCATGGTGACTTTCTTGCGAATCCCTTCCAGTTGTTCTTCGTTGTAGTCGGTGATGTCTTGGCAGGCGACGATGACGCGGCCTGAATCGGGCTTGAGGAAGCCCATGATGTTGTGGAGCGAAACGGACTTTCCGACGCCGCTGCGGCCCAGAATACAGACCATCTCTCCCGGAAGCACGTCAAAACTGACGTTCTGGAGGATGACGCGGTCTCCAAAGGCCTTGGAGACATCCTTGAACTCGATGTACGGAGCAGTTGCTTCGGCAGCGGCCATGTCTACCAGAATGGCATGAGATGGCGTTACGGCTCAAGGGCTACGCTCTGCGCGAATTTACTGGCTGGAAGCCACAATACGGTCCTGCGGCGTGTTGATGTTGAAAAAACTGCGTTCGGAAAAGCCGGCCGCTGCCAGTTCTTCCGCTGCGATTTCGCGAATGGACACTTCGGCAAACGCGGCGTCGATCTTGTAATTGCCCGCCCGCAGAGCCCGCTCGGCGACGCTCAGGAAGCCGTGCCGATAAACAGCGCAGAGCGGCTGTAAGCCATAGCTGGTGCGGGGTACAGTGACCGCGGCGTCGTGGCCTTCAGCGACGACGAACAGAAATGTAAGAAGCTGCCTTGAAGCAAAGGGCATGTCGACGGCCAGCATCAGGTTCAACTCGGCATTGGAATGCGCGAGCGCGGTGTGAATGCCTGCAAGAGGACCGCATCCCGGGAAAATGTCAGCGACGACAGGGCCATACTTCGAGAACTTGGCGGGATCGCCGACAATGGCTGCCCTTTCGCAAACATTTTTTGTCACGGAGAGCGCGCGATCGAGAAGCGACTGGCCGCGAAAATCGAGGGAGGCTTTGTCAGCGCCCATACGAGTGCTCTGGCCTCCCGCGAGAACGAAGGCCATGCGCGACAGTGGAGCAGGGAGTGCCATATCCAAAAAAATAGTGCGCTGCGGAAAACTCGGCGAAGGGCAGGGCGAAGCGATTCTTTATCGCAGCATTAGCCGTTCCATACGCGTGGCGTGGCCGGTCTGGTCGTCGCACTCCACGAACACGGCGCAAAGACGGACGTCACCGTTCGCAGCCTCAAACCGCGCGGGCATTCCGCTGAGAAACTTCTCGATCACGAGTTCCTTCTTGACGCCAATGACGCTGTCGTAAGGTCCGGTCATGCCGACGTCGGTGATGTAGGCGGTACCTTTGGCCAGGATGGTCTCATCCGCGGTAGGGATATGGGTGTGCGTGCCGACGACCGCCGTGACGCGACCGTCGAGATACCAGCCGAACGCGACTTTTTCGCTGCTGGCCTCGGCGTGGAAGTCCACGAATACGATCTTTGACTTGATCTCCTGCAGGAGCCGGTCGGCATAGCGAAAGGGGTCGTCGCTCGACCCCATGAACACGCGCCCCTGGAAATTTACGACGGCGTAAGCGACGCCATTCTTCTGGCCCTCGTAAACTCCCCAACCGGGCAAGCCCTGCGAGAGGTTCGCGGGACGCAACAACCGGCGAGCGGGACTGTGGGGATTGCCGTCGGCCATCTGGAAGTACTCGATGATTTCGCGTTTATCCCAGACGTGATTTCCGGTGGTCATCACGTCAATGCCAAGATCGAAAAGCTCTTCCGCCAGCGAAGGAGTAATGCCGAACCCGGCCGCAGCATTCTCGCAGTTGGCGATTACAAGATCGGCCGCGAGGCGCTTGCGCAACTCTGGCAGACGTTCTCGAACAATGGTCCGGCCCGGACGGCCGAAAATGTCACCGATAAAAAGTATTTTCAAGATTCGATGGTATCACGCTGAAAACCGCGCCGGGCGCGTGCAGACAACCGGGCGCGCGCTCTCTTGGTTATTGGGCGATGAGTTCAGCGGTCTTGAGAAAATCGTAATTTCCCGAAGGATTCAGGGTGAGCTCGCGAACCCGGCGGTTGTGCACCAGCACATTGTCGAGATACCACAAGTTAATGGCAGGAACATCCTGTGCCAGAATCTCCTGCACCTCGGCATAGAGCCGCTTGCGGATGCTTTGATCGGTTTCGCGCCGCGCCTGATCGATCAGGCTATCGATGCGCGGATTGGCATAGAAACCACGATTTCTTCCCGCCGGAGGAAAGCTGTGCGAGTGAAAAGCCGTGTCATAGATGTCGGGGTCTTCGTTGCCACCAATCCAACGGAGCGAGTAAATCTGAAAGGCACCGCTGGTGACATCGGCGAGAAACGTAGCAAACTCAAACGTGCGAATATCGAGCGCAATTCCCACCGCTCGCAGTTGCTGCTGCAGCACCGCCGCCAGTAACCGCGTGCTCTCTTCGGTTGAAGTTTTCATGGTCAGGTGAAAGCGCACGCCATTCTCGATGCGATAACCGGCGGCGTCGAGTAACTTCGCGGCCTTATCAGGATCGTAGGCGAAGCCTTTTACATCCGGGTCGTAAGCCCAACTCTGGACCGGCAGAATGCTCGATGCGGGTTGCGCAAACCCGCGCCAGATGTATTGCAGCAACGGACCGCGATCGATGGCATAGGCGATCGCCTGCCGCACGCGCACGTCCTGCAAAATCGGATCGCGCGCGTTGAAGCCGATGTAGGCGAGGATCGTCCCCGGCCCGCGCTCGATCTGGAGTACGGGATCGCTTTCGAGGGCGACCACCGTGTCTGGCGTCAGCGCATTGATGGCGAGGTCAGCGCTGCCCTTGCGCAATTCGAGCGCCCGCGTTGTGGGGTCGGGCACCACCGTAAAACGCACGCGCGATAAGCGTGCCTTGGCTCTCCAGTAGTTGTCATTGCGCTCGACGATGACTTCCTTGTCCTGCTCGGCGCTAACGAACTTAAACGGTCCCGATCCCACCGGCCTGCGCGTGATTTCATCGAGCGAGCCATAGGGAACAATCCCGATGGCTCCCTCCGAAAGATTCCAGAGGAGAGTTGCGTTGGGCTCTTTGAGATGAAACACAACGGTCGCGTCATCGGGTGTTTCGATGCGGTCGACGAAGCGGTACGTCGAGGTCTTCGTGCTGCGGAGTTTGCCTTGGAGCAGGGAATCGAAGGTCCACTTTACGTCGCGCGAAGTGAGGGAACGTCCGTCGTGAAACTTCACACCCGGATGCAGATGGAACACGTAGGTAAGAGGATCGACGATCTGCCAGCGCTCTGCCAGCCCCGGTTGCACGTTGAAGTGCTCGTCGCGCGTCAAGAGCGCGTCAAACAGGAGTTCGTCGATGCGCTCCGACTGGCCGTCAATGCCCACGCGCGGGTCAAGATTGGTGGGGCTGCTCTCAATGATCATTACGAGCGTATTTGGGTCGGGACGTTGCGAGCAGGAGAGAGAAAGGATGCAAACGCTAAATAACAAAAACAGCGAGGTCATCCTGAGCGGAGGGGAGGATTTGCTCCGTGCCTTCTGCCCCACCGTGTCACGCATAGGAAATCTTTCCGAGAATTGCGGCCCGTAGCGCGCCCGTAGCGGAAGGCACGTTGCTTGGCCGTCGATGCCACGTCTCGTGCGCAAGTAACGCAAACGCGACCGCCTCTTTCGCTTCCGCGGGTATGCCGAACTCATCGGAGAAATGAAGTTCGACTCCGAACCCTGCGATTTCCTTGCGCAGCATGGCGATCAGCGTTGGGTTCTTCGCGCCTCCTCCGGAAACAATCATCTGGTGAGCGTGCCGTCGTCGGCCCGCGCCAAGTTGAGGTATCACGAAACGCTGCACGGCTCCGGCGATGGAGCGCGCTGTCAAGGCTGTGGCGGTTGCGATGACGTCAGGCCTGCTGGCGCCGTTGCAGAGTTGAAGAAACTGTCCCACGTACTCGCGGCCAAACTCTTCGCGGCCTGCCGTCCGCGGAGGCTTTTGCCGGAAAAACTTTGCCCGCAACAATTGGGTAATGGCATGGTTCAGAACACGTCCCGAGGCCGCGACCTTGCCGTTGCGGTCGTAGGGTTTGCCGAAAAGTTCTCCCATCAGTGCGTCGATGACCATATTGCCCGGGCCCGAGTCGAAGGCGACGACACGCCGCAACGAGCCGCCCGCCGGAATCGCCGTTAGATTGGCAATGCCGCCGATGTTCTGCGCAATGCGCCCGACATGACGGTCGCGATACAGAATGAAATCGAGAAACGGAACCAGCGGAGCGCCCTTTCCCCCGGCAGCCATATCTGCGGGCCTGAAATCGGAGACGACTGGAACTCCCAGCCGGCACGCCACCACAGCGCCTTCGCCGGTTTGCCACGTCACCGCCAGCTTTCGTCCAAGAAACCTTTCGGATACTCCCTGGTGATAGAGCGTTTGCCCGTGACAGCCGACCAAGTCGAGCTTGACGCGATGCTTGCGTGTGGTTTTTGCCACCGCTTCCGCATAAAGTTCGCCCAAAAGAAAATTCAGCCGCGCCAGATCCGCAACCCGGGCCAACTCGGCGTTCATCAGCGCAAGAATTGTGCGCCGAACCGGGGCAGGGAACGGATACTCCTCGTGCGCAAGAAGAGTGAAGTGGGGAGACTCCTTTCCGCGCGCCGCCAGTCGAACGAGTGCCACATTGATGCCGTCGGCGGAAGTGCCGCTCATCACGCCCGCAACAATCATGCAATCTCCTCGCGTGCAAACGAGGCCATGCGAACTTCTTCGCCAAATAACCAAAGCTGTCGCGTCAGCTTTTCAATTCGAGTTGGAGAAGGAAGTGCGTGACGCAAGCGCATCCGTGTGTGTTTTGATTTGAACGCGAGCACGCGCCGCTCCGACTCCCGCACGCGCTCAGCAAACCGGCGATCGCGTTCCGCTTCGTGAATCAGAGCTTCGTAGGCAAGCACGATCCGTTGTTCCGTGTGGCAGATCAGAGCCAGATCTCCGCCCGCTCGTATGTGCTGCACCACCGTCTGCTCGATGGGAGCAAAGTCGAGAACCGCGCCCATCTCCATGTCGTCCGAAACAATCAATCCCGTGTATCCGATTTTCGTGCGCAGGATGTCGGTAGTCCATTTTTTCGACAACGACGCCGGAATTTGTTTCTTCGTCACAGATGGAAACGCCGCATGAGAAATCATGACGAACGGCAATTCACGCTTCAGCGAACGATACGGAACCAGGTCCTGATCCCACATTTTGCGTAGCGGCTTTTGCACGCTGGGCAGTTTCTTATGCGTATCGAGCGTGGCTTCGCCCAGTCCGGGGAAGTGCTTTCCACAGCCAAACACACCGGCGTCACCAAGTCCGCGCAGAAATTCGCGCGCGTAGGCAACTACTTGCTTCGGATCGTCCGAGACCGCCCGCGTACTCATCACCGAACGCGAAGCCTCAAAGGCCAAGTCGAGCACCGGAGCAAAATCGACGTTGAAGCCTAGAGCGCGGCAGTTGTCGCCGATCACGCTTCCATGCTTCCGAAAGAGCGCGCGGCTGCAGGTGGCAAAAACCTCCGCCGCAGACGGCGCCGAACCCAGCACGTTGCGGAAGCGGTCGACCGTGCCGCCTTCGAGGTCCACGCAAGTGAAAAGCGGAGTGGCCACGCGCTTCTGGCACTCGCGCAGAAGAGCGTGCGTCTGCTCGGCCCCGGTGATGTTGCGGGCAAACAGAATCACGCCCGCCGGCTGAAGCTTCGCGAGCAGGGAAGCGAGGTGCGGAGACATCTCGGTGCCGTCGAAGCCGATGATTAGGAGTTGGGCGGGGTTCAGTTTCAAGTCGCGCATCGTTATGACTGACTTGATGGTCTGTAATAAAACTTCAACGTTAGATGTTGACTAAGGGGGACACTTTAGCTTTCGGTTTCCATGGAACCGTTTCAGGGCAGCCCAAAGAGGCCCACTCCTCAAACGTTACTGCACCATCGAACTTGCCTCCCGACTGAAACAATCTTCCGAGCCGCATCTTCGCTCCTCCGTCCGGATTAATTACGTAGACGGTGCCTGGATTGCAATTCGTAAGAAACAAAGTAAGAACTGCAACATCCGCCCGGGGGAGACTATAGCCGATAATATACGTGAGTTCCGCCTCTCGTAACGCCTGTGCCGCCTTCCGCCAGAGATCCAGAAACACATGGCTACCAGTCTCGCCCGTCTCATAGTCCTTCAAAAAGCTGGGATGAATTAGTACGTGAGAATCGTGGCCTACGGATGCTAGGTCGGGAAGGCATGCATCGACATTCTGGATACCGAGCCCCCCCAGGAACAACGGGTCTAAAGAAATCTCTGTACTTAGTGGTGCTGCGCCAAAAGTTCTTCGCGGAACAGCACCTCTTCCTTTAGGCGCACAACCCGGAGCAAATAGCGGCCTCCGATACCAACCCGTTGCTCCATGCAAATGCAGCACAAGTATCTTAGACTCACAGAACTCGGTCTGCTCGTTTTCAAATTTCGATTTCTGGAACACCAACTCAAAACCGAAGCCGTTCTTGGGAGACCATTTCCCCTGACCAAGTAGAACCCGCTCAAGGGCAGCATCGTAGTTGAAGGTTATAACAACATCTCCAGGTTCCAGCTTTTCCCCAAAGGTTTTCAGGGAGTTCCACTCTTTTGATTCTGAATTGTCATCTTCATGCCGCACGGAAAAATACTGTTCAAGTGCCCAGAGGAGAATACGCCGGTATTTCGTGTAATCCTCAACATGACTGTCAAAATTGACGGACTCCGCAAATAGCCTTTTGCGCTCATCTTCAGTTTTGCATTTGTGGGCACTCCATTGGGCCGCGCCACGCAACTCGATGGCGGAGTCCAAAACCGTGAATATATGTTCTATGTTATTCGACCGACAGGATTGGGCAACTATTGGATTCGTATTCGACTTCAGCCAATCTCGAAGTCTTGGCCAATCCTTCTTATAGTCAAACCGATCAACACAGGCCCCGCTCTCTTGGATGAACTTGTCAATTTCATCGAAAAGCTCACTCCCTAACGGGTAGCCAACGGATTTTGAAACCCCCGCTCCCAGCACGAAGCATTTCATCACCCTATCTCCGCGTTAAATTTCTTTCTTCAGCTCTGCCAACAAGTTTAGCTTCTCCAGCGGCGTAAGCCAGTTCAAATCCAACTCGCACGAGTTACTTCCTAGGCTACTTGTTTGAGGGAGCAAGATTACGCGACGGAGAGACCGGGAATGCGCTGGAAATGTCGCACGTTAAGAGTGACCACGGCATAGCCCAGGTGCAAAGCCGTTGCGCCGATCAGCAGGTCCTCGAAGGCAATGCTGACTCCACGAACCGCTTGCTCGCCCTCGATGCGACCTGCCAGTTCTGCGATTTCAGCGGTCACCGGATGCACCGCCATGTCACGCCGCAGTTCTTCGCTAAAAGCTCGCCGCCGCGCGCGGTCGGCATCGGTGCGGGCGCGGTAGATCCCGTGGGTCAGTTCCACCAAGGTCACCACCGAAAACGCGGCGTCTTGTTCCCCATGTGCCGCCTGCACTCGCTGAAGGATGGCCTGTACACCTTCCCCGCGGCGTTCTCCTGCGATGAGCACGCTGGTATCGAGGATTATTCCCATGAGGAAATTTCACGGGGCTTGCGGCTCTTAATGATCTCTTCCAGGTCGGCGGCGAAGTCCGGGTCTAGCGTCGGTTCGTAGCCCAGCTCTTTGGTATGTGCTTTCGCCAGTGCGATGCACTCGGAGAGCAACCGGCCACGGACCGGCTCGGCGCGGGCTTCTCCAGCACGCACGACCACGACGGGCTCGCGCCCCTCGATGACGATTTCGGCCCCGGCGCGCACACGCGCCAGCACGGCAGGGAAATCGCTGGCGGCTTCTGCCTCCGAGATGTGGATAACGCGCTTCTCCATAAGCAGAATTATATCCTCTACTCCTGATTACCCCTCGGTCATTTCGCCGGAGACTCCGCGTCTCGGCGGTTAGATTTCTTTCTTCAGCTCCGCCAGCAAGTTTAGCGCTTCCAGCGGCGTCAGCCGGTTCAAATCCACTTCGCGCAGCTTTTCCACTACCGGCTGCGAGAGTGCCGTGAAGATGGTCAACTGCGTGGGACGCTCCGGTCCTTCGGAATGGGAACTGCCCGGCGTCAGATGGCCTGAAAGGCGATGCTCCGACGATTCATGCTCCGCCAGCACCTCGCGTGCCCGTATGACTACTTCGTTCGGCAATCCCGCTAGTTTGGCGACTTCGATGCCGTAGCTGCGGTCGGCGGCGCCCGGTTCGACGCGCCGCAGAAACACTACGTTCCCCCCGGCCTCTTTTACCGAGACGTGATAGTTCTTCACTCCACTCAACTGCTCGGCCAATTCGGTCAGCTCAAAATAGTGGGTGGCAAATAAAGTCTTGGCCCGCACGTGCGCGTGCAGATACTCGATGGCCGCCCAGGCGATGGCCAATCCGTCATAGGTGGAAGTGCCGCGCCCGACTTCGTCTAACAAAATCAAGGAGCGCGCCGTCGCCGTGTGCAGAATGGCGGCCGTTTCCGTCATCTCGACCATGAAAGTCGAGCGGCCCCGCGCCACGTTGTCGCTCGCGCCAATGCGAGTGAACACGCGGTCCACAATGCTCATCCGGACCGAGCGCGCGGGAACAAACGACCCCATCTGCGCCATGATTACGATCAGCGCGGCCTGGCGCAGATAGGTGCTCTTGCCGCCCATGTTGGGACCGGTCAGGACAATGATGTTCTGTCGCGGGATGCTCTGCGCGGGGATGTTCGGCGTGGCGTTGTGCGATTTGTCGGGCGTCATTCCGGGAGGAGACGAATCCAGAAACAGATCGTTCGGAACGAAGCGGTCGCTGCCAGTGGTCATTTCCTGCAGTTCGATCACCGGATGACGGCCTTCGACAATTTCCAAGTCGCCGCCGTCCGTATCTTTTTCAACTTCATCGAACCGGGGCCGGCAGTAGTTCCGCAGCACGGCGATGTGGGCGAGGCATCCGAGAACATCGACTTCCGCCAGCGCCAGCGCGGTTTGCCGGATGCGCTTGGCCTCGGCGGCAATCGCAGATCGCAACTCGGTAAACAGACGCCGCTCGATTTCGACGATCTTCTCCTGGGCATCGAGAATCTTCGATTCATACTCTTTCAGCTCGGGAGTGGTGAAACGCTCGGCATTTACCAGCGTTTGTTTGCGCTCGTAATCGGCGGGCGAGAGGTGCAGGTTCGCCTTTGAAATCTCAATGTAATAGCCAAAAATGGAATTGAACTTTACCTTGAGAGATCCAATTCCCGTGCGCTCGCGTTCACGCGTTTCTACTTGCGCAAGATACTGCTTTGAATTGCGGCTCAGGTCGCGGAGTTCGTCGAGGTCGCGGTCGACGCCCGCGGCGATCACCCCACCATCGCTCAGCGTAAGCGGAGGCTCGGAAACCAGCGTGCGATCGATTTTCTCCCGCAGATCGCGCAGTTCATCGATTGCGGCATGTAATGCGCCGAGCCGCGGGCCGGATGATCCAGCCTTTGACAACTCAGGCCCAGACAGCTCAGCCAAGGTCAAGCGCACTTTGGGAACGCGTCCAAGCGAAGCCGCCAGAGCGAGCACGTCGCGTGGATTCGCCGTCTCCAGCGTGACCCGGCTCAGCAGGCGCTCCAAGTCGAGAATTCCGTCGAGCGATCGCCGCAGCTCTTCGCGCCGCACCGTGTCTTTGACCTGCACCGCGACCGCATCCAGCCGGCCTTCGATCTCGGCGCGATCCAAGGATGGCCGCAGCAACCAGGTACGGAGCAGGCGCTTTCCCATGGGCGTCACCGTTGCATCGAGACAGCGGAACAGAGTCACGCCCGCGTCGGTTCCGGCAAACAAGGGTTCGACGAGTTCCAGATTGCGCACGGTGACGACATCCAGCACGAGGCAATTCTGGCGCTCGTAGAAGCCGATGCGGTCCACGTGATCGAGCGAACCGCGCTGCGTGGATCGAATGTAATAAAGAATCGCGCCTGCCGCCGAAGCCGCCGCCTGTTTTCCGGCGAGCCCAAAGCCTTCGAGCGATAACACGCCAAAGTGATTTTCGACCAAAGGAATGGCGTGATCGGGAGAAAAAATCCAATCGTCCAAGGGAGTTTCTGCCCACCCTCCGCCGGAGATTCGAGCAACCGGCGCTGTCCCCGTGCCGGTGTGGCGAGCTGGCAGCGCCCCAGTTCCCAAAGGAACCTGAGACTCGAGCGGCGCGAAACTGCCTCGCTGGATTCCGGTGTGTGTCTCAAAGAGCGGGGCGGAAGACCCATATAGCATTTCTCTTGGCCGCAACTGTTCAAGTTCTTCTTGAATTCGTTTTGTGGCTGTCTCGCCGGTGAATTCGGTGGCGCGAAACTCGCCGGTGGAGAGATCGAGCGCGGCGAAGCCCACCCTGTCTCCGACCGTCGCGACCGCTGCCAGAAAATTGTTTTCCTCGGCGTTGAGCGAGGAATCGGCTGCGGTCCCGGGAGTCACGACGCGCGTTACTTCGCGGCGAACCAGTTTCTTCGCCATCCGCGGATCTTCCACTTGCTCGCAGACCGCGACCTTGAATCCCTTGCGGATTAGCTTCGCGATATAGCCCTCGGCCGCATGGTAAGGAACGCCGCACATGGGAATATCGATGCCCTTTTCCTTATTGCGGGAGGTAAGAGTGATCTGCAGCTCGCGCGCGGCGAGCACAGCGTCGTCGAAAAAAAGCTCGTAGAAGTCCCCCAGACGGAAGAACAGCAGAGCATTGGGATGCTCCTTCTTGATGGCGGCATACTGCCGCATCAGCGGTGTTGAGGGCTCAGACATGGGCAATTTGTAATGGGTAATTTGTAATTTGTAATCTTGTATTTTGCAATTCTATGCTGGATCAGTCCGCCCACGTCGGAAAGGTGAACGGCGAGAAGAGTTCTAAATTACAAATCACCAATTGCAAATTACAAATTCTTTTGTTCTCCTTACCGCATGGAACTTCGCAAAGATCCGATCACTCGTTCCTGGGTGATTACCGGTGACGATGTCATCGAGCCGACTCCACGTTCTCAAGCGTGCCGCTTTTGCGGGCCGACCGCCGAACCCGCGCAAGTGATCGCAACCCTACCCGGCCTCGATGGAAACGCGTGGTCGGCGCGTTCGGTGGTGCATCCCAACGCGCTCTACCACATCGAAGGCGAGGCGGCGCGCCGCGGCGATGGCCTCTATGACCGCATGGGCTCGGTGGGCGCGCACGAAGTTCTGCTCGAAAACCCGCGTCATGACGGCCATCTCTGGAACGCGAGCGACGCCGAAGTTGAACAGTTTCTGCGGCTGGCAGCATTGCGTTTGCAGGATTTGAAGCGCGATGCGCGCTTCAAGTACATCAGCATTTTCAAGAATCATGGCGAGGGCGCCGGACAGGAATTTGAGCACCCCACTTCGCAGTTGACCGCGACCACCTTCGTGCCGCGCCGGGTTTTGTATGAACTCCGCGCCGGTCGCGACTATTACGAGTCGAAAGAGCGGTGCGTGTTCTGCGACATCCTGGCGCAAGAGGAACGGCAGAACGCGCGAATTGTTGAGATTCGCGGCGACTACGTGGCGTTTTGCCCCTACGCTCCGCGGGTCCCGTATGAAACCTGGATCATCCCTCGTAACCACGAAGCTTCCTTTGAGCGCACTGGCTCCTCCCGCGTGGGAAGCGTGATCGATCTTGCCGCTCTGTTGCGGCGCACGCTACAACGCATCCGGACGGTCACAGAGGCTTTCCACCTCGTTCTTCACACATCGCCCAACAGCCAGCATCCATCCGCGACTCTCGGATATTGGAAAACGCTCGATGACGACTATCACTGGCACATTGAGATATTGCCGATCATTGAGGCCAAGGCAAGGTCGTACACGTTTAAGGAAATCTACTACTCGCCGGTGACGTCGGAAACAGCAGTGAAACGCCTGCGGGAGGCGAGGATCTAAAAGCAGGTTTCAGCTCTCAGTTAAGGCGCCTCTCTACTGACAAGTGACAACTGACGGCTGACGGCTGACAGACGCCTTATGACCATCCGCCGCCTCAAGACCTATACGGGATCACAAGGCTACGTTTACCAGTACTACTTTGTCGGGAAGCGTCCGTCCGCGACGGATTCCGCACAGCAAGCTGAAGGCGCCAAGGCTGCTATCGGCGAATACATTTTCGACGTCACCAGCGATCGCAAGCTGACCTACGCGGTCAGTATCTACTTGCCAGAGCATGTGGCCACCGCCTGGGCCGAAGCCCACGGACGAACGCTGTCCGATTCCGAACAGTACGCCGCCGTCAAAATGCGCCTGTTTCGCGCCTTCGATGAAGTGGAAAACATGCAGGAGCAAGGCTTGCGCTTAGAGATCGAGTTGCAGAGCCTGGAGGAGTCGCTCGCCGCGCTCGGCGTAGAGTAGTTAGCGAACACGACGCCCTGGTGAAACTTCAGTGAGCATCCTGGCGAGCGCCCGTGACTTGCCAAGAAACTCTTCCACCCGGCTTGCCGCCGGAAATACGGAAGCGGCTGCCCGCAATCTCTCTTCCGACATAGAGATTCGGTTGCGGCGTCCCGATCGCGGTTAATTGATAACGATATTCTTGATTTACGGCCGCGACATAATCCGGCAGCACGATCCACGCTGAACCACTCCCATCAAGGGTTGCGATACCGTTGTAAATCTTCATCCTTTCGGGTGATTCGACCACAGCGGGATCGAGATACTGGTTGACAGGATCGAGCGGACGATCGAGGTTGTCGCTCGCGGCTTCCGTTGCTGCGCTCTTGCCGGGCCAAGAGGTGATGCAACTCGACCCGATGCAGAATTCGGGAGCGGTCACGCTCGTCGCCACGCTCAATGCACCCGCGGATGTCAAAGTGGTGACGGTCGTGCCATTGCACAGGGCATCGGCAGCGGTCGTGCCCGCGCAAGCAGTCAGAAAGTTGTACGGTCCGCCAGCGGCGGTCGCGGAGAGGAGGCGCAGCATCGTGCCGGTCTCGTTCCCGCCGTTTTTCACGAAGCTGTTATTCAGGATCGCCAGCCCGGTGTGGGCGCCCGTGTTGTCCGTAATCGTGACCTTGTTGTAGGGTGCCGTCGATAGAGTGCCGCAGGTGACTGCGTTGCCAAATAAACTCGCACCCACATGTTGCGAACCGTTGTTGCAGATTTCAAGCTGCGGAAAGTATGTCCCGCCCGTCGTTACTCCGGTGCTGAATGGATTGTGGTAGCTGTTGTTGCCATTTTCTATGGTGAGATCGAACGTATCATCCGCGGTTGAGGTTGCGGTGTCTGTGATTCCAAAAGCGCTACTGACAGGGGAACTGCCAAAGTCGCCTTCCGTGAATGTCGTCGTAAACGTACCCGTGGGAATACTGGTATTGGCCAAGGGAGCGGTAATGGAAGACAAGGCAGTACTTCCGCCCGCTGATGCGCAAACCCACGCCGAGCCGCTCCACTCCAGCACCTGTCCGGTTCCGCAAGTATCCACGAGCGAGAGATTCAAGTTTCCGCTATTGCCTCCTCCCTGAAGCCCGCTGCCCTCGACCGTGGTGATCCCAGTGATTCCGCCACCTTCGGTGAACACGATGTCCAACTCGGCCGGATGGCTGGTCGTCGTATTTTCTTTGCTGTCGAAACTGGCGTTCAACGGACTATTGCCGACTAAAGCAATGCCGTAGTTCGGCTCGGTACCGTTCAACCAAGCCTGCACGGCCGGCGTGATGTTAATCAAAATGTACTGGTTCTTGTTCGTGGTGGTGAGCGGGAAACTGGCGACGATGGTGCTTCCCAGCGCGGGGGCGTTGCTGGCGTCGATGGTGCTCTCAGACCATGCGCCATTAATGTAGTCGACATTGAAGTTGCCCGCCGCAGTCACGGCATTGACGTAGAGTTTCAGGGTGGCTTGCGCAATGGTGGCGCCCGTGTAGCCGGATGGAATCGACGACAAATTAAACTGAATATAAGTTGTCTGCGACGCGCTCTCGACATCAAGCAAGGTAGCGGCGCCGTAGTTCTTGGTCGGGGTTCCCGTGTTGGTGTAAGCGTCGCTGCTTGGGGTTAGTTGTCCATAGGCGGTGGTCCATAGAACGAGGGCACAACACCCCAGTCTCACAACCTGCTGCTTCCAGTTCTTCATCGCAGACTCCAGAATTGCTTTTCAAGAATCTAACTTGTGATTTGCAAACGGGCCCAGGTGCTGACGTCGTGTGAGTCTCTACAGAATAGGAGTTTCCGGGCTGGCAAGACAGCAGATTTCGCGGGGGAACTTTCCCAACTCCCATGTGATCCACATCACAAATGCCTGTGACCGCCTCCGTTTCTTCTTTCGCTCTCCTCCCGGCAAACTATAATCACCCAGGCGGGGTGGGGATGTAGCGAACCGGCCTGTGAAAGCACCTTCTTAATGATGACCCTAGTTTGGCTGCGTGTCGCGCTGGTTTTTTATGCGGTGGGCTTGCTTTATGCCCTGGTCGCTCTGACCCGCATCTCGCGAACATCCGAAATTCTTGGCAAGATTGCCCTCCACGCCTCTTACCTGGGCATGGTGTTTCATCTGGTTTCGCTGACCGAAGCGGTTGTGCAAACCGGCCAACTGGCTTCGGCCTCCGTTCACAATGCGGAATCGCTGCTTGCCTTTCTGATCATGGTCGTCTTCATGCTTGCGTATTTGGTGTATAAGACGACCACGCCGGGCATTGTGATCTTTCCGCTGGTTTTTCTGTTGACCTTCGTGGCCGCTACCGGCCAGCAGCCGCTGGTGTTCGCGTCGGTTGCGGTCAAGCACGGCTGGCTGGCCGTACACATCCTGATGATCTTTACCGGATACGCCGCTCTGTTCCTGAGTTTCGGCGCGAGCATTCTCTATCTCATGCAAGAGCGCGCCCTGAAATCCAAGATTTCGACAGGAATGTTCTCGCGGCTTCCCTCGTTGCAGGTGATTGACGACATTGGCTACAAATCCCTGATGCTTGGATTTCCCTTCATGACGCTGGGGCTAATCGCGGGGATCGTGGTGGCCGAATCGAGTTACGGACGACTGGACTACTTCGACCCGAAGATATTGCTTTCCGTGTTGATGTGGGTCGTGTACCTGCTGATGGTGTTCGCGCGGCTGACTGCCGGATGGCGGGGGCGCCGCGCCGCTTTGCTCGCCAGCGTCGCTTTCGTCGCTGCGATCGTGGCTTGGATCTCAAATTATTTCAGCGGCATGCACAGGTTTATCACCTCATGAGATTCCAACTCATCGGCGTCAATCATAAGACTGCGCCCGTCGAGGTGCGCGAGCGCCTGGCGATTCCTGAATCGCGTTTGCCCGACGCTTGCAAGAAACTGGCCGAGCATCCCGCCGTGGCCGAGGGCATGATTGTCTCGACCTGTAACCGCGTAGAGTTTATCGCGAACATGAAGAATGGCACCGGAGACCTGCGCGAATTTCTCCGGGAGTATTTCGACGCGGACATGACGCAGTTCGAACCGCATCTTTACGAATTCAAGGAAGACGAGGCGGTCCGCCACATTTTTCGCGTAGCTGCCAGCCTCGACTCCATGGTCGTCGGCGAGCCGCAAATTCTCGGACAGGTAAAAGAAGCTTACGCCACAGCCCGCGCGGTGGGCGCGGTGCGAGCGCAACTGGACCAGTTGCTCTCCCGGGCCTTTGCGGTTGCCAAGCGCGTTCGCACGGAAACCTCGGTCGGATCTTCATCGGTCTCCATCGCTTCGGTGGCCGTTGAACTGGCCAAGAAAATCTTCGGCAGCCTTAACGGCAAGAGCGTTTATCTGGTCGGAGCAGGGAAGATGAGCGAACTGGCCGCCCGCCATTTACTGGCGCATGGCGCCGGTTCTCTCTTCGTAGCGAACCGCACGTATGACCGAGCCATCCGGTTGGCGCAAAAATTCAACGGACAGGCGATCGAATTCAGCCGGCTTTATGAAACCTGCGATCGCGCCGACATCGTGATCACGGGCACCGGTTCGCCCAACTTCGTCTTCAAACCTGAACACGGCGAAAGGCTCATGGCGCTGCGGAAGAACAAGCCCATGTTCTTTATTGATATCGCCGTTCCCCGCGATGTCGATCCGGAGATGAACAAGATCGACGGCGTTTTTGTCTATGACATCGACGATCTGCAGCAGGCCGTCAGTTCGCATGTTTCCGATCGTAAGAAAGAAGCGGAAAAAGCGGAGACTATCGTCACCGACGAGGTCGGGAAATTTCACGCCCGTCTGCAAACTCTCGATGTGGTTCCGACCATCGTCAGCTTGCAGGATCACCTCGAGACTATTCGCCAGGCTGAGATTGATCGCGTACGCGGCCGCCTCGGCGCCATGACCACCGATCAGGAGATGGCGGTGGAAGCCCTTACCCGAGGCATCGTCAATAAAATCATGCATACGCCAATCAGTACGCTGAAAACCGCGGCGCGGGATCCCGAGTCCACCACGGTGGTGGAACTCGTGCGGCGCCTGTTCAACCTGCATAGCGAAGAGGAAGCCAAGGAAATTGCTGCCGCCAAGTTAGGCCGCGGTCCTGGCACGACTGGCCGGGGAGAGCGAAACTGATGGCGCGCCTTCGCATCGGCTCCCGCGGATCTCAACTCGCCCTTTGGCAGGCGCATCACATCTCGGATCTGCTGCGCGCGCAGGGTCACACCATAGAACTGGAAATCATTAAGACGACGGGTGACAAAATCACCGACGTAGCCCTGGCTAAAGTCGGCACCAAGGGAATGTTTACGAAGGAAATCGAAGAGGCACTGGTCGAAAACCGCGTCGACCTCGCCGTCCACAGCTTGAAAGATCTGCCGACCGAACTGGCGAGCGATTTTGAGATTGCGGCCATTACGACCCGCGAAAATCCACGGGATGTGTTTTGCTCGGTGAAGTTCGCGAGCATTGAAGAACTGCCGCAAGGCGCAAACGTAGGGACCAGCAGCCTGCGCCGCCAGGCCCAGTTGATGGCGATTCGTCCCGATCTTAAAATCCACCCACTGCGCGGCAATGTGGATACGCGGCTGCGCAAGCTCGAATCCGGCGACTACGATGCGATTATTCTGGCCGCAGCCGGGCTGAACCGGCTGGGCAAAACGCAGTTGGTGCGCCAGGTGATTTCAGCGGAAGTGATGACGCCTGCCGCCGGACAAGGTGCCTTAGGTATCGAAATCAGAAATGGCGACAAGGCAACGCGTGCGCTCCTGGCATTTCTGGACGACGCCGCCGCCCGCGCCAGCACAACCTGCGAGCGCGCCTTGCTTAATAAGCTGGGCGGCGGTTGCCAGGTTCCGATCGGCGCTTTCGCCGAAGTGAAGGATGGCCGCATTCATCTGAACGGGCTGGTGGCTCACCCCGACGGAACCAAAGTTCTGCGCGAAGTTCGCGACGGTGACGATCCTGTGCGCCTGGGCGAAGAAGTGGGCGAGACTCTTCTGCGTCGGGGCGGCGATGTTATTCTCGAAGAAGTCTACGGCGAAGGTTTTGCGCTGCCGCAGCAACCGTAAAAAGAAAGGTCTCAGGTCTTCGGTTTCAGGATAACCTCGTATCCAGGACCTGACACACAAGACCTGACACCTAAGACCTGGCAATTTAAGACCTGACCCATGAAGCCCAACGAAAAACATCCCCTCACCGGCACTCGCATTCTAGTTGGACGCGCCCGTCATCAGGCCGGAAGCCTTTCTAAGAGCCTCCGCAGCTTAGGCGCATCGGTTGTTGAAATCCCGTTTATCGAGATCCGCAAGCCACAATCTTTCCAGCCCCTCGACGATGCTCTGAAAAATGCCAAGACTTACGACTGGCTCATTCTCACCAGCGCCAATGGAGTCGAGGCGATGTGGGGGCGCATTCGGAAACTTCGAATTCCGCGCCGCGCGCTCAAGCATCTCCAGATCGCCGCGATCGGGCCCGCGACCAAGAAGGCGATTGTGAAGCATGGCCTGAAGGTCAAGATGGTTCCCGAGGAGTACGTCGCCGAGTCTGTCGTCAAGGGACTGCGCGACAAAGTTAACGGCAAGCGAGTGGTGCTCATACGCGCCAAGGTCGCGCGCGACGTGATTCCAGAAGAACTGCGCAAGGCTGGAGCGCAAGTCGATGTGGTCGAGGCCTACGAAACGGTCGTACCGGAAAAATCCCGCACACGGCTGGTCGCGCTGATGAAAAATGCGGCGCGCCGTCCGCACATGGTTACGTTCACGAGTTCCTCCACTGCAAAGAACTTTGCCGAATTGCTCGGAGCCCTGAAGTCAGGGTCGCGCAACGCGGCTTGGCTGAAACAGGTTCAATTGGCTTCCATAGGTCCAGTGACCTCGGCCACGCTACGGGAGTTGCAGTTGCCGGTGGCCATCGAGGCCCGCGAGTTCACCATGGGCGGGCTGATTCGAGCGATCGTCCTGGCGCGTTACGCAGAATCTTCCTCATAGCATGGAGCGGCGACAAGTTTCGCCCGTCGTGCGCAGCCAGCAGAAAGCCGGTCGTGCCACAACGGCTGGTTGGCCGGCTCGAAGGCAGATTGATTTGATGGAGGATCATCCGCGGTTGCGGATGCTACTTTCCCTGCTGGGCTGAGATGCCCATCTGCGGGTCGATGGCGTCAAGATATTCCTGCATACGTTGCTTGGTCTCGCTGCTCATGCCGGTGAACTCAATCCCATTGCCCACGCCGGGGTCGCACGTACGGACGACAGCGGTAACCTTGATCTGCTCCGAGTCAATCCAGAAATCGACGCGCAGCAGGGTTCCGAGGGGCAAAGGCTGCATGCTCTCGACGTAACACCCGTTGCCGCTCACGTCCGTGGCATTGATACGGAGAGGAGCGTTGACGCGTTGATCGCGAAGCTCCAGCGGCAGCGTAATTTTATGGCGGTGAAAACGGCGGCGGTTGGAATCGTTAATTTTTACCGTCGCCCCATCGAGCGGCAGATAACTTTGCCACGGGCATTCCTGGGCCACGAGCTTTACGCCCACCTGATGTTTCTTCACCGCGCCGTTGTTCATGACCCAAATCACGGCGCAGCGGGTTTTTCGTTCTTCGCACTGGAGTCCAATCACGTCGCCGACTTTCAGTTCATTTTCGACTCCCGCGATCAGGGCGCCGTCGGCGCTGATGTTCTGCGCGCGGGCGACCTGTGAAAAAGGACGTCCCTCGGCGCTCATTCCCCATATCCGCACCGGCAAGTCCACCGTCAAGCGAGGTTCGGATTGATGGTCGCGCATGCTTTCTCCTCGTACCCGTGCTGTACGTCTTCATGCCATGATACCGCCAGCAATAGGCCTTGCGAGGTTACCAAGGTGTTTTGGGGAGTAACCAGTGAGGCATCACTGTTGGCATCTGCCCGGAGCAGGCAGCAGCGGCATTCCGCAGTGCTTTGCCCTCAAAACTGGGCGCAGAACTCGCGGTAACCGATCACGCTGATCTTTTGCTCATCAAGAAACTGACGGAGCTTCGCCGACATGAGCAACTGCCGCTCATCATCGCGAGAGGTGAGCAGGCGTGTGCCAGCGGCACGCAGGTCGGCATCGCTGTATCCCGGATGGCAGACCAACTCCCAGGTGCCTTCCGGCAGATTTGTGAGGGTTTCGCGGAGCAGGGAACCATAGCCGGAATCTTCGCTCGCCCCGGTTTCGATCACTCCCAGCACGCCGTCCGGCGTAAGCAAGCCGGCGCGTTTGGTGCGCTGCCGAAATTGCCCCGCAAACGTGTGCAGGACCCGGACCTGGCCATAACGTTTCCAGAGCTCGCGCTTTTTCTTGAACAAACGCCCGGGGATCGCCTTCACGGGAACGATTGGATTCCGGATGGCGCGAACGCCGCAAATTCGTGCGGCTCGCAGCAACGCCCCAAGAATCTCGGGAAAAATATGCGCGTGCTTGTGGGTATCGAGATGAGTTACCTGCACGCCGGCGGCTTGAAGCTTTCGAATTTGCGCAACCACTTCCGCCACCAGTTGATCGCGATCGAAGCCACCGAGCATGGCGCGCGCTGCGAAGCCGGAGAGGCTGGAGTAGAAATGATCGGGCGCCGAGCGAATTGCCAATAGCGTATCCACCGTATCGGGCGGAGACACGGGTTTTCCGTCGACCAGCACGACGTGGCATCCGACAGAGAGCTTAGGAGCCGAGTGCGCCGAGGCCACCGCGTCGCCAAACGCGGCGCCATTGGCCATAAGGGTCGCGGACGACACCACGCCGGAGGTGTGCGCTTCCACAATTCCGCGATTGACTCCCGCAGTCAGACCAAAATCATCGGCATTGACGATCAACTGTCGCACCCGAAAAGTGTAGCAGCCGCGGGGCCCACTGCCCCACTCTTTGGTTCAACCTCGAGTGTTGCCCTTGTCCTCGCGGTCACGCTACGGCATCACCTGGAGGCACGCGCCACCGTGGGACGAAGATCGTTTGGAGCGATGATTTCGCTAGCCCGGTGGGGGAAACGGTGTGTCTGAAATGGGGCTTAAAAGCGTAGTTTGACCGGGTGGAAGCTGTCCGGTATCCTCAACCATAAGTTCGCCGAGGCTTTTCCAAAGCCGGGCGCTTGTCGTATCCCACCGCGTCGAGCGGGCGGTTAGCTCAGCTGGTTAGAGCGCCTGCCTTACAAGCAGGAGGTCGCAGGTTCGAGTCCTGCACTGCCCACCATTGATTCAGTAATTAGCGGTTAAATCTTCAGAGGGGGCAGTCGTTGTAGCCGGAACGGTGGAGTGGGTCGCGTCTCCTGGACAACTCAACACGAACGTGGCGGGTTATTTCTATTTAGGCAACTCGCTTCGCGCAGAGAGTGAATCGCAAGTAAGGGTCATGGTGTCAACTGCGACTGCAGCTGTAAGGCTGATTTTCGCAGCGGAAGATTGGGGTCTGCGTCTTTCCACAAATCGAGTAGTGTCGCGAGGGCCTGCCGCGCCTTGTCGGCTTGTCCGCGACGTTGATACTCCACTGCCAACTGGTAGCGGGCCGATGCCCATCGTTGTTGCGGCTCCCAGAATGCCAGCGGGCCAAGAGGACTGGCGAGCTTTTCTAACCAAGCTACGGTTTGATCCAGATTGCCCGCTCGCTGGTAAGCATGCGCCATCGTCTCCACGGCGAGACCGTTCACGGACGCACCGAACGTGGGATCAGTGAGTGCGGAGATTTCCGCAACCGCCTTTTGCGTTTCCGCTTTTTCGGCAGCGATGGCACCTTGCAGCAGATGGACATAGCCCTTTTGCTGGTTGTCATGTGCATCCGCCAACGGCGCGATGAACTGCGCGAGTCTTTCTGCCTTGGCGAGCGCGCCCGCTCGGACATACTCCTGGCCGACCATCGAGCCCCACTCGACCTTGGGTCCTATATTCTTCAGACCGGCGGCGGCCGCGTCGAGTTGTCGCAGGCGCATCCGGTTGTCACCCACTCCTTCGGCAACCACAGCCAACAAAAAGTGCGTGCGCGCTGCCGCAAAGACGTTGTGGCGGTCTCCATTCACTTGCAGAGCTTCTTGCAGATGGGCCTGTGCCGCTGAATATCTTCCGTGGTAAAGATCAAGCAGGGCCAGCGAACTGAGTCCGTCCCCACGCTTCTCGGGCTTTTCCAAAAGATCCGAGAAAACGGAAACTGCTTTCTTCTCTTCGCCGTTGCCGACCAGCGCCATTCCGTATTCCCGGTTGATGTTGCCGGAAACCAGCCAGTTGGGCTCGATCTGAAAAGCCTGCGCATATGCGCGCACGGCATCGGAGAAATTCCCCAGACTTTTGTATGCGGTGGCCATTTCGATCCAGGTATGCGCATCGTCGGGGGCGATCTCGAGGATCCGTTTGTGCTGCTCGATCGCTTCTGCCAGGCGCCCATGCCGGCGCAACAGAGCGGCATAATCCCTGAACATGTTCCAGTCATCTGGATAAGTCGAGAGGTAGGAGCGGCAGAGGCGGTCGGCGGCTTCCGCATGATCAAGGTCCATAGCTTCATGGGCCGCGATGACCATTCGTTCGCGTTCCGTCAGTCGCGACGGCAGAGACAGGGCCGCTTCATACTCTCTTCGCCCGAGGTCCGTCTGGTAGTAGACGTAGCTGCTATAAGCGCGCCCCAAGGCAGCGTGCGCCATGGCGAAGTCAGGGTCGATCTCGATTGCGGCCTTATAAAGCGTAATCGCATCCTCGTATTTTGTGTGAGCCCAGAGCGACGAGGCTCCGGCGTATTCCTTTAGTGCGGTCAGGGAACTGGTCGTGACCTGGGGCAGTGGCTGGTCAGCCTTGCGAATTTCGTTGAGCGATTCGCCCAAATCGGCGCGCACCCGGTGCGCGATGAAATCGAGGGCTTCAAGAATGTGATCCTCGCCGTAGGAGCGCTCTTGATAGGAGCGCACGGTGGCTCCGGTCTCAGGGTCGATCAACTCCGCCGTCAACTCGAATTGTTGACCCGTCCGGGTGATGGTATTAGCAATCAGTCCACGGATATTTTCGCGAGCGCAGATCTCACGCGCCAGGGGAATCGTGGTTCGCTCACTACCAGTCCTGCCCATACGCTTCAGCACCGCTTCCAGCCGGCTTCGCGGAAATAGGTTCACGAAGCGAGACTGGCCGACGCTCACCGTGAAAGCCGTCAACAGTGCGTCATCGAAACGCGGGTCTCCGGTTTGGTTTTCAAAATCGGCAATCAGCACCGTGTCGCTGGCACGAAGTGGCAACGCCTGACGGCGATGATTCAGCCACCAGACTGCGGACGTCGCCAGTAGCGCCGCCACTACGGATAGAACCAGGATCTTTACACCGCCCCAACGACCGCTGCGAGAACTAGTCTCCGATGTAACCAGTTCGGATAACGATTGACTCGACGCCGCCTTCCCGACTTCCACACTCAGGCACGGCCCTGGTACATCCTTAATTTCCACCGAAGGCAGAAACCGGTAACCGCGCTTGGGGATCGTCTCCACATATTTTGGATCGTTCGCGTCGTCTCGTAATGCCGAGCGAATCTGGCGGATGCAGTAATTGAGCGACTGTTCAAAATCAACATGGGTATCTTCTCCCCAGACTGCACGATACATGTCTTCGCGCGGAACGAGTTTCCCCGGTTGATCCGTCAGTATGGCCAGAACGAGGGCGGGTTGGGGTTGAAGCCGGATACGGTATCCGTCGCGAGTGAGTTCGCCGCAGTCGGGATCGAACGTGAAGGGGCCGAATATTCTCATCCCGTGGTGGTTGGCGATCGCCGTTCCCAAATCATCGACCCAGCGGAGCCTGAAAAGCCGCGCCCAGAATCATGTTCAGCGCTGATGACTCGGTAGAAGAAGAACTGCGTAAAATGCCTCAGTACCTTGGCCAGCGATTCTATCCCGCGACCTAGAGATTGGCAATTCGCAATTTTCAGTTCCTCGGGGAGCCTCCCTGTTGTATCACGAAAGTTGCGCAAATATCAGATATAAAGGCAGTTATGTCCTCATAAAAAACTCAGAGTCTCTTCCGGTGCGGCCAATTGACGCACTGCTGGCGACGCGTGCTAGTTTCCCACTTGCATCAGGGCCGGTTCGGTAGGGTGGCATAACTGTTGAACTGGAAACGGGAGGGGTGTCATGGGCAGCGGTAGAAACCTCGGTTTTCGAACTGCACTATCGGTCGTCATCGTTTCGGTTTGTTGCGCGGTTGTGGCGGCCCAGGTCGACGCTGCATATCCTCCGGCGGGACCTTTGACAAAGAATCAGTTGGCGCACAGCCAAGCGGAGATGCGGTCGCATGAAATGACCGTCACGACGGCGGAAAGCCAGACTCGATCGCCCATCCATCTCGACCGTAAACCGCACCAACCTCAAGCGGTTCATCGGGTCCCACAAAAATCTCCCCGGTTGCCTGGCGGTCCCGTGGCGGCGGAGAGATACGTCTTTGGAAGGATGGACTTGGCCACAGGCGATGCGCCTCAGGCGGTCGCAATCGGAGCATTTCAGACTGGCGGTCCGCAGAGCATCGCCATCGCCAACTGGGACTCGGCGACGGTTTCCGTTCTGCTCGGTAACCCCGATGGAACCTTCCAGATCAAGGAAGACTATCCAACCGGGAGCTTTCCTGACGGGATTGCAGTCGGCGACTTCAATGGCGATGGGAACCTGGATCTGGCGGTCGCCAGCGACTACTCAGGCACAGTTGCGATTCTGCTGGGCAACGGTGATGGTACGTTCCGGCCTCAGGTGAGTTATTCCTGCGTCGGGTACTGCCTCGACGTGATTGCAGGGGATTTTAACGGCGACGGGAAACTCGATCTTGCGGTACCCAACGGGCCGTTTCAGGAAGTCTCAATCCTGCTGGGAAATGGGGATGGCACATTTCGTGCGCCGGTGACGTATCCGGCGGGAGACTTACCGACTGCTTTAGTTGCCGGAGACTTCAATGCCGACGGTTCCGTTGATCTGGCAATCTGCAATCTCAATTCGGGTACGGTCTCGATCCTGCTGGGGAATGGCGATGGCACGTTTAGCCCACAGGTGGAGTATGGGGTGGGCCCGGGTCCGGTGTCGATTGCCGCCGCCGACTTCAACGGCGATGGGAAAGTCGATCTGGTTACGGCGAATTACCTTGGCAACAACGTCTCAGTTCTGCTGGGGAATGGCGATGGCACATTTCAAGACCATCTAGACTATGCGGCCGGTAACGCTCCGAACTGGCTAGCCGTTGGTGACTTGAACGGCGATGGCAAGGTTGATCTTACAGTAGCGAATGGTGCTGACAACACGGTTTCGGTCCTCCTCGGGAAAGGGAATGGCAGCTTTGCGTCCCGCGTCAATTATGGCGTCGGTGCGCTCCCGTTCGCCTTGGCCGTGGGAGACCTTAACGGAGATGGAAAACTCGATGTAGCCGTCGTTAACTACAACGCCAACACGATCTCCGTGCTGGCGGGCCAGGGCAATGGAACCTTCCAGTCTCCAGCAAACTATGCGACGGGAGCGGATCCGATATACCTGACGATTGCCGACTTCAATGGCGATCACAAACCCGATCTTGCTGTCCTGAACCAGAACAATTCGGTTTCGGTCCTGCTTAACAAAGGAGGGGGAAAGTTTGGCGCGGGGGGAACCTACGCGACCGGTTATTTTCCCTATGGTATTTCCGCGGGCGATTTCACCGGAAGTGGCAATGTGGATCTGGCGGTGGCGAATTTCGGGGAGAATACCATCTCCCTGCTGATGGGCAATGGCAATGGGACCTTCCGGTCTCAGGTGCAATATGCGGCTGGCTCAGAGCCGGGGGGGATTGCGCTGGGAGACTTCAATGGCGACGGCAACCTAGACATTGCTACTGCTGATAACTACACCGGAGATGCCGCTGCCGTTTTGCTGGGCAACGGTAACGGCACTTTCCAAACGTTCGCTTCTTATCCGACGGACACTGAAACTGCCTGGATCGCGGCGGGAGACTTCAATGGCGACGGCAAACTCGATTTGGCCACCGTCGGTGTGAACCCATGCTGCAGCACACCTCAGCTTTCCATCTTGCTGGGTCGAGGGAACGGAACGTTTCAACCTACGGTGAACTATGCGGTTGGCAACCTTCCGGCAGCCGTTGCCATCGGGGACTTTAACAATGACGGTAAAAACGATGTTGTTGTGGTCAACGAAGATGACAACACCGTATCCATCTTGCTGGGCAACGGTGATGGCACGTTCCCATCGCAACTCGTCTATCCGGTGGGCCAGGTTCCATTTTCCGTGTCAGTTGCAGACTTCAATGGCGACGGCAACCTGGACGTCGCCGTCGCTAACTTCCTTTGTTTTACCACTCCATGCGCGCCCGGAACGGTCTCCATTCTATTTGGTAACGGCGACGGCACGTTCCAACCTCATACCGACTACTTGTTCAGTGTGGGCTCGTCCGGGACCGCGGTTGGAGATCTCAACGGCGACGGTGGAACTGATCTGGCGGTGACCAATTTCTATTCAAACACCGTATCGGTCCTGCTGAATCTTCCTGTGATCTCTATTTTCCCGAACGCACTGAACTTTGGGACCGAGAAGGTCGGTACCAGGAGCAACCCGGCGGCCATCACTATCAGCAACCCCAGCGGGACACCGATTACATTCAGCAAACCAAAGATCAGCGGACCCGACGGATCTGACTTTGCCGAAACCACGACGTGTCCGCTCGCGCCGCACGCCCTGGCTGCGGGCGCGCAGTGTTCGGTTAGCTTGACATTCACGCCAAAAGCAACAGGGGTGCGCACCGCCACGCTCAGCCTCAAGGACAGCGTGCCGGGAAGCCCGCAGGCGATTGCGCTGGGAGGCACCGGGAAATAAATAAGGAATACTTCTGACCCGTTTTCCCCAAGGTCGGAGGAACCATCGCTTTGGCACGAAGAGCAATTCCGGTTAAGACCGAGAGGAGAAATTAAATGGGTGCAAAAGTTCGATACGTGAATGGTGGCGCTCTGACATCAGCGTTGCTTTGTCTGCTTCTGTTGATTGCTGCTCACGCGGCGCAAGCTCAGACCGAGACCGTACTCTATACCTTCACAGGTAATCCCGATGGTTCCGAGTCCGGGGCCCGACTCACGCCCGACGGCAACGGCAATTTCTACGGGACGACTGGTGCGGGAGGGACCGCCGGGTACGGTACGGTATTTGAAATTTCGCCGAATGGCGAGAACTGGACCGAGACCGTGCTCTACAGCTTCTGCCCAGTTCCCGGTTGCTTGGACGGAAAGTACCCATTTGTTTCTTACGTGCTCCTCGACCAAGCTGGCAACCTTTATGGAACTGCGCAAGAGGGCGGCTCGAATAACTGTGGTGTCGTGTTCGAACTAAGCCGGTCGAGCGGACACTGGATCGAAACGGTGCTGCACAACTTTGCCGGTGGGGTCGACGGTTGCTATCCCGTGCCCGGATTGATCATGGACCAGGGTGGTAATCTCTACGGCACAACCGAAACTGCCAACAGCAACCTCAACGGAGTCGGCACCGTTTTCGAATTGAGTCCGTCCGGTGGGGGATGGACAGAGAAAGTCATCTACAGCGGTTATGAATTTGCCAACGCCGGATTGACGGTAGATTCTGCCGGAAATATCTTCGGCCTCGGCCTCACACTTAAACCCTACAATTGGGTCGTTTTCGAACTGTTGCCGAACGGCAATGGCGGCTGGAGTTCAAGCGTACTCCACACCTTCGCTAGGGGGTTTTATCCCTACGGTACTCTTGCTCCCGATCCCGCTGGGAACCTCTACGGAACTACGGTTGCTGAGGGTGCTCACAATGGCGGAACGGTTTACCGGTTGACTCCCGAAGAAAATGGACAGTGGAAGGAAAAGGTCCTCTATTCTTTTGATAGCCAGAATGGAGGGGGCTACGCGCCGTATGCAGGAGTTGTGCTGGATTCAGCCGGGAACATTTATGGCACTACGCGCAACGGCGGGATGAACGGCGTCGGGACCGTTTTCGAGCTAGTTGCACCATTCGGTAAGACTAAAACCTATCAAGAGAAGACACTATGGAATTTCAACGAAACCAACGGAGCAACTCCGGATGACAGCCTTATTCTTGACGGCGCTGGCAGCCTCTATGGCACAACTCAAGCGGGTGGAGTAGGCGGATCTGGTGTTGTATTCGAAGTGACTCCGTAAGACGCGGCCCTTCCCATCCTGACGCCGCGCCTTTCGATGTCAGGATGGGGATTTCAGTTTTGGCACGCAAACCGAGCCGATACCCAACCAGCACCGCGAGCCACTCGAGTTCCGGTTGCAGACTGCAGAAAGCAACCTAAGCAGTTCGTGCCTCGTAAGACGTTGCAAAGCGGAGCCCCTACATTATGACGAAACGTAGTAGTCAAGCGCAGAGAAACTGGGCTGTCAATCCTCGCGGGAGGAAATGCCTGTCCTCTCTGCGACAGCAGCAATCTTGGCGAGCATGCCGCTGAAAATCCAGCGATGAAAAGGGTAAAGCAGGTACCAATAAAAAAGCCCCGCCAATCCGGCCGGATCAAAAATAGCGGTCTGCCGAATGACGGAGCCTGCGCTATTGGGTTCCACTTCAAACTGCAGCCACGCGCGGCCTGGCACTTTCATTTCAGCGACCAGACGGAGTTCGTGATCAGGCACAAAGTTCTCCACTCGCCAGAAATCCAGAGCATCGCCCACGGAGAGTGCGTAGGGATCACGACGGCCCCGACGCAGTCCCACGCCGCCCACCAGAAGATCCGCCGCGCCTCGTAACCACCAAAACGCATTGGCAAAGTACCAACCATTCAAACCTCCGATGCGTTGAATCGGAGCAAACGCTGAAGTTGGGGACACCGATACTTGCACTGTCCTGGAATCGACCAGCCTGGTGCCAAACTTCCTGCCTCCCCATGACTGAGGCTTTCCCGCCGAGGAAAGAGCATCGCACCAGCTAGTCAGGACAAATTCCTGGTCTTCATGGTGAAGGGCTCTCTCGATCGCCTCCCGCAAACCTTTCGGCTTGATGTCAAAGGCAGTCAAAGCGGAGGCATCTTGTACGAGGGTAGGGTTGCGCATGCTGTCGACGAGTTTGCGGCCAATGCGGGCGTAAACGGGCGTGATCAAACCCAACCACAAACTTGAGAGCCGAGGCGTCAAGATCGGAACCGGGATCATCCACCGGCGTAGGCCGCATTGCCGGGCATACTCCTGCATGATTTGGCCGTAACTGACCTGGTCGGTGCCGCCGATTTCGAAAACTCCGTACTGTTCCTCCGGCAACAGCAGCGCGGCCATCAGGTACGCAACCACATCTTCGACGGCGATCGGTTGCGCCTTGACGGCAACCCAGCGCGGGCAGATCATCACCGGCAACCGCTGTACGAGCGCGCGAATCATTTCAAATGAAAGACTTCCGGAACCAATCACAATGGATGCGCGAAATTCGAGAGTAGGGATCCCGGAACTTCGTAAGATGTCAGCGACCTCATGACGACTTCGCAGATGGGCGGAGAGCGCCTGGTCCTGCTCCCCCAATCCACCCAGATAAATAATGCGTCGTACTCCACAATCGCGCGCGGCGTCGGCGAAATTTTGGGCGGCTTGGCGGTCTTCTTGTTCGAACCTACCCGGAGACCCCATGGAATGGACCAGGTAGTAGGCCGTATGTACTCCCGCCAGCGCCGGCGCCAGGGAACGACGATCCAGGCAGTCTGCTTTTACGATTTCCGTGGAAGCGGCAACTTTTGATCTGAGAAAATCAGGGCGTCGAGCTAAGCAACGGACGGGACAGCCCGCCTTCTCCAACTCCTTCAGCAGGCGCCCACCGATGTAGCCAGACGCTCCCGTTAACAGGACGAGCGGGCGATGATCCGCGTCCACTGAGATCTCCTCATTCGGCGCATGGAGTTAGGCTAACTTGATCCTATCATTTCCTTGGTCACTGGTTTTTCGCCAAAGGTCGAAGCTCGTCGCTAGAGCTCGGCGGGGCCAAGGGGGAGCACGAGTCCTTCAGACCGAGCCTTCAATACTCGTTAAGGAATTCGACGAAGTGGCCTGATCCACGGTGATTTCCCGCTGGGTGATCTCCAGGATAATGAGACTCCCGCCAGTATGTAATAACTTTAGGGTACCCTGTGAGCTGACCGCGGCCGGCCCCAAGGCACGAACGGCAGACCGTTACTTCCGACATACACGGCCACTGCGGTGAGCCGTAAACGGCGAAAACTGCAATGCTTACGAGCACTCGCGCTCTTGCTGCTCCGCTGAGCATCTTCCCGCGCTAATGAACTCAAAGGTTCGCATTTTGTCGTCCGCACAAAACTCATGCGCGGAGCGGCTACGCGCTGCTGTCGCGGATGGAAATACTCACAAGCAGGAGGTTGCAGGTTCGAACGAGAACGTTCCGACTACAGAGGTAACCCCTTTTGAGGCCGAAGGGTCGCTCAGAACCGAGATTCGCGGCATCACGTCGCGGTATTCACACTCGAACGTTCAGATTGGGGCCAATCTCCGAATCGTTTCCATCTTCAGAAGACACGTCCGTGGTGGTCTGCGCCGTCGAATCTGCAGCGACCGGCGCCTGCCCTTTCTGCTCTGCGGATATGGACTGGAGGCCGTCGTGTATCTGGCCAACTGCCTGCTCAGCTCCTGAAAAGTTGCCAGCTTCGAGGGCCGTACCCGCGTCTTGCAGCGCCTGGCTGATGCTGGTCGCGTGCCCTCCACCCTGGCCTTGGGCCTCGCTTGGAATGGCTTTTCCGAGCTGGGCGAGAGCTTGTTTTGCCGCTGGCAAGTTCTCGGTTCCAACCGCCTGTTTCAAATCCTGCAAGTATTCTCGAATCGTTGGGTGAAAATACGTGAGCGATAATTCCGAACTTAACTGGACCCCGGTTGCTGACATGTGTATCTCCCTGCCGGCTCCGTTGTTTTCTCCGAAGCCCCCGTCCTGGACGGTGCGGAAGCCAACTCGATCAGAAGTAGACTCCCGGGTCGTACTATCGGAACGTCTGCGGGAAACTTTAAGGTTTCGGCTGAAAATAGCATTACAATCGTAAGCGCGGTTGGGTTACCTCCAGCGCCTGCCGCTTGTGGAGCGTTTGAAGACGAACGCGTTCCGGCGTAATTTGCCTTCTGCTGTCAGGTCGCCGAGGCTGTGGAATTTACGAATCCAGCCAGAATGGTGAGTCATCCAAGTGTCCGAAGTTGGCATCTCACAAGCACTGCTTCCCGCAAAAAAGCTGACGGCGATTGCTCGCGATAAGAGGTGACGAGTATGACGGAAACGTCAGAGTCACGGCCGATGGAAGACCAGCCCAAGGCGGTTTCCCGGCGAAATTTCATCAAGGGTGTAATCACCAGCGGCGTAGCGGTCTCGTCGGCGGGGTATCTGTTTCGCGCCTCGTCTGTCTTGTACGGCCAGCCAACCTCCGCTGGCGTGGGCGAGCGGTTGATTACGTTGAACGTCAACGGCCAGCAGCGCCGCGTCGACGTCATGAAGCAGGAGACCCTCGCTTCCACGCTGCGCTACAAGCTGGGTCTCACCGGCACCAAGCTCGGATGCGACCGCGCCGAGTGCGGATCCTGCACTGTCTTAATCGACGACATCCCGCACTATTCGTGTTCGGTGCTCACCCACACCGTGCGCGGTCGGAAAGTCTTGACCATTGAAGGCCTGGCGCGCTCCGATGGAACGTTGCATCCGGTACAGCAGGGAGTCGTCGACGAACAAGGCTTCCAGTGCGCATTCTGCATGTCCGGCTTCATTATGACAACCGTGGGGTACCTGAAAATGAATCCGAATCCTACACGTCAGCAACTGGCGCATGGCGTCTCAGGATGCCTGTGCCGCTGCCAGGACTATGACAAGATTCTGACTGCATTGATGCGTGGAGCCGAGAATTTGCGGAGGACGACGCTTGGATAGCTTCGATAACAAGAGAGTCGTTGAGACCGGTCCAGCGAAGCCCGGCCAGCGTGAGTATGGGGTCGGTCATAAGCTGATTGGCAAGAACTACGTGACGCCCGATCTCTATGCCAAGGTGACCGGACAGGCAAAGTATGCGGAAGACTTTCGCGCTGAAGGAATGTTGTTCTGCAGGTTGCTGCTCAGCCCCATGCCCCATGCTCGGGTAAAGCGTATCGATACGAGTGGGGCGTTGAGAATGCCGGGCGTCAAAGCTATTCTCACCGCCGACGATTTGCCAGCTCCGGCCGACAGCCTTACCGACAACGGCACCGTCATCAAAGCGAGCAAGTGGGGAGAGCGTGGCCTGACGATGGAACCGGTTTATCACGGCGAGCCGATTCTAGCTGTCGCGGCCGTGGATGAACTCACCGCGGCCGAAGCCATCGAGAAAATCCACATCGACTTCGAGCCGCTTCCCTTTGTTATCGATCCGCTCGAAACGCTGCGCCCCGGTGGTCCGAACCCGCGCACCGACGGCAACGTCTGGACGCGGCCGCCGTCGCCGCAGGGACCGGCTGCGCCCGCTGTGACCGAACTGAAGTGGACTGAGGACGATTTCGCCGCGGAAAAGCAGGGACGCCTCCCCATGGGCAAGGCTCCGGATGAATGGTCCTACGGCGATCTTGATGGCGGTTTCAAAAACGCCGCGCTGGTGCTGGATGAAACATTCGTCACGCCCGATACCAGCCATCAGACGCTTGAGACCCGCAGCGCCATGGCGTATTGGCAGAATGGCAAAGTCTATATCCACACAGGCACGCAAAGCACCGCGCAGACGTTGCCCGCCATCGCGCGCTGGCTGAATATCGACGCCGACAAAATTGTCCTCATCAGCGAGTACACGGGAGGCGGTTTCGGCAGCAAGATCACCGGCGGCGTGACCATGATTATCCCCGCATTGCTGGCCAAGAAAGCCAATGCGCCGGTGATGATGCGCATCAGCCGCGAAGAAGAAACATACATCGGCCGTGCGCGGCCCAGCTTCCAGGGAAGAACGAAAGTCGGTTTCTCCAAAGAAGGACGGATCACAGCCCTGGATATGTTCGTGATTTGCGACAACGGTCCCTACGATGCGGTGGGAGATGCGCCGTCATCGGGCCGCATCGTTTCTCTGCTCTACCAGCCGCAAGCGATGCGCTGGCGCGGCGTGACGGTGCTCACCAATACGCCCCCGCGCAGCGCACAGAGTTCCCCAGGAGGACTGCAGGGCATCGTGATCATTGAGCCGATTATCGCCAAAGCCGCTCGCAAACTCGGTGTCGATCAGGTGGCGATCCGCCGTATCAACTGTCCGGAGGGCAAGGCAGAGTTCGGACCTCCTCAGCAGGGGAAGCTTCAGCATGCCACCAGCGCATTTGTGAAAGAAGCGCTCGACCGAGGCGCCGAGCAATTCAAGTGGAGCGAGCGCGTTGCGCGCACTCCAAAGAGGATTGGCGCGAAGGTTCGCGGCGTCGGTGTATCGCTCAGCTGTTACGTGGGCGGCACAATCGGGTTCGACGGCCTTCTCATCATCAAGCCGGATGGCCGCGTCACCTTCCAGTCAGGAATCGGCAACCTCGGCACCGAGTCGGTCAGCGATGTTCACCGCGCGGGTGCGGAAGTGCTAGGCGTGCCATGGGAGAAGTGCGAAGTTGTATGGGGCAATACGTCCAGGAATTTTCCTTTCACCTGTGTCTCGGGTGGCAGCCAGACTACACACGCGATGACGCGAGCCGCGTATGCCACGGCGATGGACGCCAGGAAGAAGCTCCGGGAAATTGCGGCCAAAAAACTTGGCGGCAAACCGGAGCAATACGAAGTGGCCAACGAGCGCGTGTTCCGCAAGGGTGGCGGCGCCATGACGCTGGCGCAAGCCGCACAACACGCGATCGAACTCGGCGGCATCTATGACGGCCACGAGGCGCCTGCCGACGTCCACAAACTAACGAAGCAGTCGATTGCCGCATTTGCGGGCCAGGGTCTGGTAGCGGCGGCCAAGGACAATTATCCGCGCGACGGTTCCACGTTTTCGTACGTTGCCAGCTTTGCCGAGATTGAGGTCGATGTTGAAACCGGCAAGTACCACATCGTCGATTTCCTTGCCTCCGGCGATGTTGGGACCGTGATCCATCCCCGCGCTCTGGGTGGTCAAATGCTAGGCCGTTCCGTCCTCGGTATCGGCCATGCACTGGGGCAAAAATGGGTGTTCGATCCGCAATACGGAGAGATGATTTCCAAGCGTTTCTACCAGAACAAGCCGCCGACCATTCTCGATGTTCCCGTCGACATGCAATGGACGGCTTTGGACATTCCTGATCCGGAAACGCCGGTGGGCGCCCGCGGCGTGGGCGAGCCGCCAGTCGCGGGCGGGTGCGCCTCGATCTTAAATGCGCTCTCCGATGCGCTGGGCGACGAAATCTTCCGGCGCGCACCGGTGAACGCTGACACGATTCTGACGTCGCTCGAGGCGGGACATCCGATGCAGCACCCGCTGATGGCGCATATCTGATGACGGTTCATTTGTAGTGCCGACGTGGGATGAGATTCGCGCGGGTTGGACAGATTGAAGGTGAGTTATGGCTATCATCCGAGACGTAATGCCTGCTTTCGAACTCTATCAGCCAGGTTCCGTCGATGATGCGCTGATGTTGCTCGATCGGCACGGTTCCGATGCCTGGGTTCTCGCCGGGGGTCTTGACAGCTTCGACTGGCTCAAGGATCGCATCAGAAAGCCGAAAGTCGTAATCGATCTCAGTGGAATCAATGAACTGCGCGGCATCCGCGCGATGGGCCATAACGTCAGCGATGGAATCGAAATCGGAGCAATGACGACGCTGACGGAAGTGGTGAATCATCCCCTCATCCAGCAATGGTATGGCCTCCTGGCGCAAGCTGCGGAAGTTGTGGCGTCTCCACAAATACGCAACCAGGGAACCATCGGCGGCAATGTTTCGCAGGATGCGCGCTGCTGGTATTACCGCGCGGGTTGGCCCTGCTACCGCGCCGGCGGCAATATCTGCTATGCAGATACCCCGGAAGGCCGCAACCGCGAGCACGCAATCTTGCACGCCGAACGCTGTGTCGCCGTAAATCCATCCGACACGGCCCCGGCCCTGATTGCGCTCGACGCCAAGTTTGTTATGCGTACGCCTAAAGGTGAGCGTGTGGTGGAAGCGGAGGATTACTTTGTCGGCCCCGACATCGACATTACGCGGCTGCAGATTTTGCAGCCCGGAGACCTGCTGACCGCCATTCGCATTCCATCCACGCTGGCTGGCGCGCAATTTTATTTCGAAAAAATACGTGACCGCAACGTTTGGGATTTCCCGCTCATGAATGTGGCCTTGGGCGTGTACACGTCGGGCGTCGGCAACATTGAACGGATAAGAATCGCTGTCAATGCCGTTGCCGCGCGCCCGCTACGGCTGAAGGCGGTTGAAGACGCAGTCCGCGGCAAACCACGCAATGCCGCAACGGGCGAGATGGCTGGAAAGCTCGCCGTGCAGGGCGCGGTTCCGCTGCAGTTCAACGCTTATAAGATCCCGCTCATGAGGAATCTTGTAAAGCGCGCCATCGTCGGAGTTCAATCCACAACCGAGGAGGCAGCATGGGCTTCTTAGAATGGGCCACGAGTCCGTGGGGCCAGACTGTCCCCATCCACATCGCCTGGTTCTTGATCTGGGTTGCGCTCATCGCCGGCATGCTGTTTCTGATCGTGCATGCGACCTGGTTGAAATATTTCGCCAGGAAAAAGGAATTCGTTGATGACACCCCTGCCGATATCGTTGCTGCCATCCCCAGGCACGTTCCTCGGCATTCGCTGGCGGCGCGGCTGTTTCACTGGATCATGGCCGCCTCCATGTTCACTTTGCTGTTCACAGCTTTTCTGCCGAAAGTTGGCGTCCAATTTAACTGGGTCACCTACCATTGGATCGCTGGCGTCGTGCTGACCGCCTCCATTTTGTTTCACATTATTCATGCGACATTCGGGATGGACTTCTGGTCGATCTGGCCCGACAAAATCGATCTGGAGGACGCGTCGCGAAGGGTGCGTCGCTTTTTCGGAAAGCCCGCGCCGCCGCCGCACAAATTTGCCAAGTATCCGCTCGAGAATAAGCTGTACCACGGCGCCATCTTGCTGAGTGGTCTGGCTGTGATCTGCACCGGCGTCTTCATGATGTTTCGCGTGCGCACGATCTTTTTCCCTCGCAACCCATACCTGTTCAGCGACATGACCTGGGGCTTGATGTATGTGCTCCACGGACTCGCTGGCGTAGGCTTGATTGCGCTCATTATGATGCACGTCTATTTCGGTCTGCGGCCGGAGAAGTTTCCTATTACCAGGTCAATGATTGTCGGCTGGATGGACCGCGACTTCTATTTGCAGGAGCATGACCCCAAACGATGGCCGGTCGATCCAACTCCCCCGACGTCCTTTCCCACGCCGGCTCCATCGAATCGATTGCAGCGCCGAGGCTTGAGAGATGCTACTTGAGATACTGAATCGCTGTGAGGCTGTCGAAGAGTGCTACGAATTTATGCTGGCCTACGCCGCCCAGGGGCTTCCGAGCGACCAAGGCAGCAACTCGGGAGCGCAAGTCCGGGACTTCCTTCATCGCGCCGCGAAGGCCTTGACTGGGCTTGCCGAAGCTTGCGTGACCGCAGTCCAAGAGGAACCGCTTGCACCTGCTGGAAAATATCTGGCGTTCCTCGCCGTACTAGACCGCGATGCTCGCGATGCGCTCGCCGCCATGGAACTGGTTCTGGCTCAGCCCGCCATCAGTTCCCAATTGATCGATAATCTCAACGCCTCGATCCATCTCCGCGCGCTGCTGACCGATTTATTTCTGCTAAACGAAATCCTGACGAAGCAAAGCCAGACCTCCGCGCAAGTTGCCGCGCGCGAGTGAATCAGTCGGCGGCGATCCCGGTTCCATCGCGGCTCACAGGTTTTCGAGCGATGCCTTCAGGTAGTTCCAGAAACTTGCGACGGTCGATATTTGCACGCGCTCGTTCGGGCTGTGCGGATCGACAATCGTGGGGCCAAACGACACCATCTGCATGCCCGGATACTTCTCGCCAATAACGCCGCATTCCAGCCCGGCGTGCATGGCGATCAGCTTCGCCGGTTCTCCGAAAACTTTCTGGTGTACTTCCTGCAGCTTCTTCACAATTTCGCTCTGCGGTTCCGGCTTCCAGCCGGGATATTTGCCGGCGTTCTCCACCTCGAACCCCGCCAGTCCGCATACGGTCGCAACCATGCAGGCCGCCGCCAGCATGCTGCTCTCAATAGCGCTTCGCTGGCTGGTCACGATCTCGATGACATCGCCCTTGGTTTGAGTGATCGCCAGATTTGTGGAGGTCTGCACCAGTCCCGGAACATCCGGGCTCATCGCAATCACGCCGTGAGGCAGGCTCACGAGCATGGCCACCGCCAGCTTCGCATCTGCCGCATCTATCGCCTTTGCCGGACGTTGCGCCTTCTCGACTGTAATCTGCAGTCCGGCATCAAAGCTGCCGAGGTCAGTCTTATACGCGCTCTCGGCCGCGGCTACGAGCGATTTCAATTGACTTTCGCCCGATGGATCGAGCACCACCAGCGCCGCCGATTCGCGCGGTATCGCATTCTGCGCGCTCCCGCCGTTGATCTCGGAGATTTCAATGGGAAGCCGATCGAGCAGCTGTTGCAGGACTCCTCCCATGATGCGCAACGCATTGCCGCGGCCTTGATGAATATCGACGCCCGAGTGGCCCCCTTTCAGTCCCGCCACCTTGATGCGCCAAGCTGAGCCCGAGCCTGCGGCGTGAAGTCCAACCTTGCGTCGAGCGGTCGTCTTGATGCCGCCCGAACACCCGATACAGAGCGTCCCAATCTCTTCATTGTCAAGGTTGAGAAAATACTTCGACTTCAGCAGGCCGCCCGGAAACTCCGCCGCGCCCGTGAGGCCCGTCTCTTCGTCGATGGTAAAAACGAATTCCAGCGGACCGTGCGCAATGTCGTTGCTTTCCATTACCGCCAGCGCGGCCGCCACGCCAACGCCGTTGTCCGAGCCGAGAGTCGTGCCCTCGGCTTTCAGCCAGTCGCCGTCTTTGATTACCTTGATCGGATCGCGATCGAAGTCGTGCACTGTCCCCTCGTTTTTCTCGCACACCATGTCGAGATGACCTTGCAAAAGGGCCATCGGCGCTCCCTCGCGTCCCGGACGCGCAGGCTTCCGCACCACGAGATTGCCGGCGTTGTCCTGCACACATTCCAAGCCGAGTTTGGTGGCCAGTGTCCGCACATAATCTCGTGCTGCCGCCTCTTTGGTCGACGCGCGAGGAGTTGCCGCCAACTGATCAAAATGTTTCCATACCGCTTCCGGTTGCAGGTTCGCAAGTGCAGCGATCATGACACGCTCCATAAATTCAAAAAGCCACCAGCCATCCTAACAGCGGCGGCGCACCCGTGGTGTGCCCGATAAAGAAAGGGCGCGGAATTTGCCCGCGCCCCAAACTAAAACAGCGTTCTCAAAAGCAGTCGCCTTACTGCACCGTCAGATTGAAAGACGATGAATTGACCGAGGTTGGACCCTCCGTGGCGGTCACCATGATCGGGTATGTGCCCGGAACCGATGTAGGCGTGATGGTCACGGTGGCCGTTGCTACTTTGGTCGTGTCGGCCTGCGAAGTCGCCGTGATGGTCGCGCTTCCGGGTAGACCCTCCGCCGCAGTCGGTGCCGTGTACACGCCGCCCGCGGTGATGGATCCACCGTTGGTCGTGGTTACTGCCCACGTCACAGCCGTGTTGGTTGTGTTGGATACCGTGGCGGTGAAGGTCGCCGTTTGAGGCGGCCAGTTGCTTCCCGTGGGAGCACTCGCAAACACCGTCGCCCCCTCAGGACTGACACTGACGGACACCGGCGTCGAACTGCCCCCGCAAGCCACCATTAGGCCGATCAGTGCCAGCGATGCCAAAAGCCCCGCAAGAGCGGAATAACGGGATATCTTTCTTCCCGCCAAACCAACCATGACGATTCCCGCGAGCGGCAAAGTAAGCGGGAGCCACGGAGTGCGATTATCGGCCCTGCGCCGCTGGTGGGAACCTCCTGTGTTTGAGTTAGGACCACTCGTGATAATCGTGAGGGTTACGGTCTGAGGTCCGGTAGCCCCGGCGGCGATCGGAGTGGCTGAACAGATGATGGTTGTGTCCGGAAGCCCGCTGCAAGAGAAACTGACCGAGGCCAGGAAAGTGCCTCCTCCCGGAGTGAGGGTAAAGGTTGTCGTCGTGTTTTCTCCCGCGGAAACGGGCGTTGGAGTTGTTGGCTGTGAGGAGAACGTGAACGTGGGTGGGTTGATCGTCTCAGTCAACACCGCCGATGTGCTCGGAGCATTGCTTGAGTCTCCACCGTAGGCGGCGGTGATCGAATCTGTACCCGAAAGAGTCGAGGTAGTAAATGTCGCCACCTGCGAACTGTTCACGGTGCTCAGCGTGCCGGTGCCTAACGTCGTGGTGCCATTCAGAAACGTCACGGTGCCAGTGGGCTGGTTGGAGCCGGTGGTCGTAACCGTCGCGGTGAAAGTCACCGGCGCGCCATAATTCGCCGGGTTCAAGCTGGACGTGAGAGTAGTGTTGGTCGCAGAACCGACTCCAGCTAAGGCCAGAGCGAGGTTGTTGGCGTCCACCGACCCGAGGCCCGTCACCAGGTTGTATCCCGTATTCGGATCGGCGTTCGAAACCTGGTAGCCAATGCTTCCCCCGGAAGGGCACACAATCCCCACCGGTTCATTCGCCGGAGTGTTGGGTTGACAGTAGACGATGTTGTCGCCTGCCGTAGTTTGGTTAAATACCTTGTTCGTGGAATTGGAGAGCGCGAGCTGGTACAGAGTCGGATTGATGTTGCCCAAGCCGGACGTACCCTGAATGCCTTTCGCTACAACGTACTGGTTGAGCAGCGCCACGATGCCCGCAAATGTGGGAGCGGCGGCCGATGTGCCGCCAACCGTCGAAAAATATGTATCCACCGCATCGAAGATGCCGCTGGCGCAACTGCTTCCCGTGCCCGAGTCACCGAGTTCCGATAACTGCGTGCACCAGATGTGCCCAGGGAAATTTGGTGACGACAAGAGCGAAACGTCCGGAACGTAACGCACGCCAGCCGGAGCGCTCGGAACCGAAAGCTCCGCCTGATACGACGGAGCAGCGAAGCCGCCGCCGTTTGGTCCTGCGCCCGCGCCCAGGCAGTAGCCGGTGTTGGGATCGATGTACCAGCAATTGCTGGCGCCGCCGCCACCACCGTCAAGCCAGAGGTCTGCCTGAACCTGAGCCGCGGTCGCCGTAGTTGGTAGGGCGACCCAATCCAGTGTCCCGCCGCCGGTGCTGCAGAACGTGTCGCCCTCAGCCGGAGCATGACAATAATTGGCGAACTCCTCCAGATCGTTCCAGGAAATCTCAGGGATGTAACTGTTGGCCGTCCCGCCGTTGGTGGGGTTGGTGTTAGGCGCTGCCCAGTAGGATGACTGGCTCGGATACGAATCGTTGGCGAGACTGATCTCAGTTCCACCCACGCCCGTCACATATTGGCTGCTGGCGGGATAGCTCACAGCCAGTCCGTATTGTGCAGGCGAGAACGGAGGATTGGCATTCGGCGGATCGTAGTCGCAGCCGGCCGAGGATTGATCGCCGGCGGAATTGATGATGGTGACGCCTTCGGCAACGCCTTGCGACAGCAACGGCTCCAGGGTTCCCGAAAAGAAAGCCTCGCAATAGCCATAGCTCATGCTGACGACTTTCGAAAGAGGAGGTCCGTCCGGCGGATTGATCACCACGCTCAGAGCGTCGTAAACACCGCCCGAGGTGCCACCTGAATTGACGTAAATGACCTGCGCATTGTAGGCAACAGCACCCGACCATTCCAGATCGAGATCGGCTTCCCCTAAATCTCCAGATACGGGCCCAGGATCGGGACCATTCAGCACATAGGAGAAGTGGGGGTCGCTGCAGGCTGTAATGAGGTCGTTGGGAGCCGTGCAAGTGATCGTCGACAGCCCGAACCCGGAACGAAAATCATTCAGATCGGAGAGATAAACGTCGGTTTGACCAACGATTGCCAGCGTTTGGTTCGTGCCGTCATAGCCCGCCGTGTAGAGCGGACCCAAGTCATAAATGGTGGTGAAGTCGCCGGGAGCGAGGAAATTCGGCCAGATGAAATCCTGGTCATAGTAGGCTGGGCGAGGCTTCTGCGCCCTAAAGCGGGCCGCTGGAATCGCGCGGAAGTCATGCAGACCCATCACCCCGGCCACCACGCCGTGGAGCGCGGCGGGAAGCTTCACGGGACCTGAGTTGGCGAAATGCTCGACGCCATTGACCTCATAGTTATGGATTTCGGTTCCGAAAGCGCGTTCTGCCTGCGCCGCCGTGCCACTCACAATCACTTCGTTGCGGCCGCCTCCGATCTTCAGGATCTGGAAACCTTGGGACGTAAGCCAGGTCGTAAGCTTCCCAAGATCGTTCTGGCTCAGACCAAAGAGCGCCGCGAACTGCTGCGGCGTGAGCCACTGGTGGTAGAGAGCCGAATGCGGGTTCTGCTGTTGCGCCAGAAGTTGGTCGAGCGCTTTCTGCTGCGCGGCCGAGGGAGCGATCATCAGCGTGACATAACCAAGCTTGAATGACGGATCAACTGGGCCCCGATCAAATTGGGGCTGTGCCTTCGGGTGATGGCTCTTGGTCAGCGCGAAAGTGTGGTTCGAATCAATCGCTCCCGCAATGCGATCGGGCACTGCGCCTAAGCTCAGTGTCGACAGAAGCAACACGCAGAGAATGAGCGTCGTGAGGTTGGACGTAGAAAAATTAGAGGAGGGCAGAAAGGCCGATGGCGAACGTCGCATGGTCACTCCGTGAAGCAAGATGTGTTTGAGGGCTGGGAAGTATTATCCACGCTTCCTACTTGTCAGAGCAAGGATTTCCTCGTGGGGTTGTATGACACGATTGGTACACGGTTCTTTTTGGAACGAAGTATGCGGCCTGGGGCGGCGCAGTTGTGGGCCGAAGAAGTGAGCCGCAGCCCACTCAGGACGGACAACCAGGGATCACGGGCTTCTCTTTGTAATGAATTGTAATCTCCGTTGAATTCCGCCCTTGGCACGGGCCGGCCGACACCAGAAATCGCCCACCGAGGCAAGGCAGTGTCTAAACTTCCGCCAGTTCTTCTTCCAGCATCTGCTTGTTGTACAGATCGGTGTAATAGCCGTTGCGGGCGATCAGTTGATCGTGGGTGCCAAGTTCGACGACGCGCCCCTGATGCAGGACGGCAATGGCGTCGGCGTTGCGGACCGTGGAAACGCGGTGCGAGATAAAAATGGTCGTACGCCCGCGCATGATCTCGCGCAGGTGGTTCAGAATCTTGTCTTCCGTTTGGGTGTCCACGCTCGAAAGTGCGTCGTCGAGAATTAGGATCCGCGGGCTGCGCAGCAGTGCGCGCGCGATGGCGGTGCGCTGCTTCTGGCCTCCCGAAAGCGTGATGCCGCGTTCGCCGACCGTCGTGTTGTAGCCTTCGGGAAAGCCTTCGATATCCTGCGCAATGTTGGCGGCTTCGGCCGCGGCTTTGATCTGGTCGAGCGAAGGCTCGTCTTCATTCTGCGAAACTTCGTGCGAGATGCCGTAGGCGATGTTCTCGCGGATGGTGTCGCTGAAAAGAAACGTCTCTTGCGGGACAAAACCGATCTGGCGGCGCAGCAGGTCGAGAGGGAACTGGCGGATCGGGATTCCGTCGATCAGGACCGATCCCGGTCCAGCATCGTACGTGCGCGGAATCAGGTTTACCAGCGTAGTCTTGCCGGAGCCCGTAGGGCCCACAATCGCCAGACTCGATCCGGCCGGAATGCGCAAGTTTACGTCTTTGAGAACGGGGACGCCGTCGTAGGCAAAATTCAGATTGCGGAATTCCACTTCGCCGAGGATTGGCTTCGTCGCTCTGCTATGCAACGCGGCAGCGGGTTGGTCGGCAATGTCCGGTTGCGTCGATAAAATTTCCTGGATGCGTGACATGGACGCGGTCCCACGCTGGAAAATGTTAATCACCCACCCGAGTGCGATCACCGGCCACATCAACTGCGCCATGTAGGTGTTGAAAGCCACGAAATCGCCCACGTTCATTTTGCCGAGCAGCACCTGGCGTCCGCCGAGCCAGAGCACGATGACAATGGCGATGCCGAGCATCAGTTCCAGCGTCGGCCAAAGCATGCCCATCAAGCGCACCAGTCCCAGGCTGCGCCGGATGTATTCATAATTGGCGTTTTCAAAGGCCGCAATCTCCGCCTGCTCCTGCACATAGGCCCGAATGACGCGGGCCCCGGAGAAATTCTCCTGTGCGCGGGCCGAGATGTCGGAAAACATCGCCTGAATCCTTTCGAAGCGCTCGTGGATGCGGCGGCCAAAATACTGAATCACGATGCTGGCCACGGGCAGGGGCAGAAAAGCGAACATCGTGAGCTTGGGGCTGATCTTGAGCATGTAACTGACCGCCATCGCCGTGAACACGACGGTATTGGCGGAATACATGATGGCCGGACCGAGCAGGTTGCGCACCGCATTCAGATCGTTGGTGGCGCGTGCCATGATGTCGCCGGTGCGGTTGCGCTGGTAGTACGAGAAGGAGAGGCGTTCGAGGTGTGCGAATAGATCGTTGCGCAAGTCGAACTCGATGTCGCGCGAAATGCCGATGACGATCCAGCGCGTCAGAAACTGAAACACGCCCTTGGCTGCAAAAAGGCAGACGATATACAAGGCGAATTTCGAAAGCTTCTGAGCTGTGATTCCAGCATTGAGGTCGTTGGTGGCATGCCGCAGAATCTGCGGAAATTGCACGGCCAGCGCATTAGTCAGCAGAACGCATAGGGCGCCCCAAATGAGACCGCCGCGGTAGCGCTTGAGATAAGGAACCAGCGGGCGTAGTTTCTTCGGCACCATCTTGCGTGAGGCGTCGCGAGCGACGTCCTGTTGATGAGATTGTAGCAGCGCGTGGCCGGGATTTTCCCCGGGACGAGGCCACGGCGACGGATGCGGCGGTGAATAGAATCGCGGTCCAGAGCGAGAGCATTCCGGCGGCGAACATCAGTCCCGAATAGAGCAGGTCGGCGTGTTCCATTTTGCTTCTCCAGTGGCAAGACCGGAAAAAGCCGGGTGAGGACGGTGGTTGGTAGTCCGTGGCTCACCCGGGTGGAGAGAGACTCTGCGCGAAATCTAGTCTTCGGGCGGAGGCCCGTGCTTGCCCATGCGCTCATGGTGATTGGCCTCGAGTTGAGCCAGTTTGGTTTTCTGCTCGGGCGTCAGAATTTGCATGATCTCCGATTTCACACGGGCGTGCGCAACTTCGAGTTCGACCATGTTCTGCGAATTTTGCGTGGCGAGCGCGCGCGTCTTGTTTTCATCGAACGGGCCGCTGGCTTCGAGGGCTTTCATGGCGTCGTGGTTTTGCCGCATTTGTTCCATCAGCGGCTGCATGGCTGGTTTTTCTTTTTCCCAGATTGCCTTAATCTGGCTGTGCTGATCGCTTGTCAGATTCAGCTGTTTCAGCATGTGATGGAAGTCGCCCTCCGGTCCGCCAAAACCATGCGGACCCGGGCCTTGAGCGATGGCGGCTGCCGCCAGCATGAGGAATGCGACGCCGAGCCCGAGAACGCGGTTGCGAGTAGATTTCATGAAAAACTCCTTTTTCCATCTCTGGAAGATCTTGTGGAATTTTGGCTGCTTCAGCCGCAACCACCTACGCAGATATGAACACGATTCGTCAAGAAAAGGGGTAAAGAGTCGGTCAACCGCGGTAAAGTTTTGTAAAGCCTGTTTCCGGCGTTGAGATTCCGGGATGAGTTAAGACGGAGTAAAGCTAATCGCCTCGAATCCAAATCGCTTTGCAAGCAATCACAAATCTTTACTGCATGAAGGCCCGCAAAGGTGTTCAATGAATAAAACAATGGATCAAATTCTGGTAGTGGATGACGATATCGAACTGTGCGGGTTAGTCCAGGAATACCTGACGGGTGAAGGCTTCAACCTGAAGGCTGTCCATGACGGCGAGGAAGGACTGAAGCACGCGCTCACCAATGACTTTGCATTGGTGGTGCTCGACGTGATGCTGCCCGGCATGAATGGCTTCGAGGTGCTGCGGCGAATTCGCAGCGTGTCGAAGATTCCGGTGTTGCTGCTGACCGCGCGCGGCGAGGATGTCGATCGCATCGTCGGACTCGAAATCGGCGCCGACGACTATCTTCCGAAGCCGTTTAACCCCCGCGAACTGGTGGCGAGAATCCGTGCCATACTGCGCCGCACCAAGCCAGTCAAAGCGGCGGATGAGCCGCCTGAGGTTTTGAGCGTTGGCGATGTAGAACTGGATCCTGCGACGCGCAGTGTGCAGCGCGCGGGTCAACCGGTTGACTTGACCTCGGTCGAGTTCAACCTGCTCGAGGTTCTCCTACGTGAAGCGGGCCGGGTGGTCACGCGAGAGCGTCTGGTGAATGCGGTGCTCAGCCGCAAGTTTATGCCCTTTGATCGCAGCATCGACATGCACGTCAGCAAGGTGCGCCGCAAACTGGGCGACTCCGAAGAAGACGGAGACCACATTAAGACGATTCGCGGCGTCGGCTACATGTTTGCGAGGCCGTCGTCAAAAGCAAAAAAATAATTCGCATGCTCTTCGTCCTGAGAACGAAGAGCAACTGGCGTTTTAGCTCGACACGAAAATAACGTTTACCATGAAGAGCCTCTTCCTCAAGATTTTCCTGTCGTTCTGGGCGGCACTGACGCTGTCTCTCGTGCTGGCGATTGTGGTGACCATCGCCCTGCGCCCCACGCGCCGCGGAATAGAAAGCCAGGCTCCGCAAACCTTGGCCGAAGCTGTGAATGCCTACCAGACTGGCGGACAACGCGCCGCCCATGACTACGTGGAAGAACTTTTTCGCACGCAACACGTGCGTGCTTATGTGTTTGATCCCGAGGGTCACGAACTTTCCGGACGCCATGTGCCGCCGTGGATTGAAGATGCCCGCGAAGGCAATCTGTCTTCGACCGGTTCCGGCTCGACGCGCAGCCGGGAGGAGCGCGGCGGTCCTCCCTACCGTCGCACTTGGATCGACTCTCTGTTGCCCGACCGCATTGTGCGTGTGGCCTTGACGCTCGATGGAAAACGCTACACGCTGGTGCTTGAACTCCCGCCTGGACCCCGGTCTTTTTTCGGCCCGAATGACCTGTATTTACTCTGCATCGCCGTTCTTCTCTCGGGGTTCGTGTGCTACCTCTTATCGTGGTCGGTGACCAGTCCGGTGACGCGTTTGCGCCGGGCTGCGCAGAGTTTGGCCGCAGGCGACTTGAGCGCCCGCGCGGGTGCGCCCCCAAGCGGACGTGGCGACGAACTGACGGAGCTGATGCGTGATTTTGACCGTATGGCCGAACGCATTGAAGGCCTCGTGGAGTCCCAGTCGCGGCTGCTCAAAGACGTATCCCACGAACTCCGCTCTCCTCTCGCTCGTCTGAGCATGGCGTTGGGTCTGGCGCGGCAACGTGCCACGCCCGACATTGAAGCCTCCTTGAACCGCATCGAACTCGAAGCGGATCGCCTGAACCAGTTGATCCAGCGCCTGCTGACCATTGCGCGCCTGGAATCTGGAGCCGATGGTTTGAGAAAGACGCCCCTCTCGTTGCTTGAACTGATCGAGCAAGTGGCGCACGACGCGGAGTACGAAACTCCAGGCCGGGGTTGCCGCGTCATTGTCCCGAATGGTGCCGCGAAACGCGACGGTGCGTCTGTTGTGGACGCTCACCAAGTAACATCGGAATACGATCCCTATATGGTCGAGGCCGATCCGGACCTGCTGCGCAGCGCCGTTGAGAATGTCGTGCGCAACGCCACGCGTTATACTGCTGAAGGAACGACCGTGGAGGTGCGACTGGAGCGGCAGCCCGCCGGACGCGACGGCCAAGACGAAATTGTGATTCGGGTACTCGATTCGGGGCCGGGGGTTCCACCCGAGGCGCTGAAAAAGATATTTGAGCCCTTTTATCGACTGGATGACGCCCGCAACCGCCAGACCGGGGGGGCGGGTTTAGGGTTGTCGATCGCGGATCGGGCGATCCGGCTGCACGGCGGGCAACTGCATGCATCCAACCGCAATGAGGGTGGGTTAGAGGTTGAAATCCGGATTCCGGCTGCCCCCGGGTTTGCTCTTCCGGCTCGTTCCTGATAAAAAAATTGTTTCAGCCACAAGCTTCCGTCCAAGTGAGAGACTGGCGGGCATTGCCAGCGGACGGATGCGGCTGAGTACACCAAACGGCGGCTATGTGCCGGATGGTGATCCCAGTGGGAGAATAGATGTCGAAGAAAATAAGCTTTGCGCTGGCGCTTGCGGCCCTGTGTGGCCTGAGTTTGTTTCTTGTCAACTGCGGCAGTACTTCGTCCCGCCCGACCGGCGTCTTGTACGTGCTCACCGAGGCCGTCAACAACAATGGCGGACTGATCAACGGGAATAACGTAAGTTCCTATGCCATCGACATCAACACCGGGGCACTGACGCTGATTAATTACAACGCCAGCACATGCACCTCGGCCAGCGCCAACTGCGGTCTGCCCCTCAGTATCGCCTTCAACCCTGCGGGTTCAGCGGCCTTCGTTCTGAACCAGGGGTTACCGTCGGCGTCCGTTCCGCCGACGATCTATACCTACACCGTGAATTCTGACCACAGTCTTTCCACGCCGACCGTCGCCACAACGCCGACGCTGGTGGCTGGCGATCTGGCCCTCGCAATGGCGCTCGATGCCGGCGGCAATTTCCTGTTTGTGATCACTCAAGGAAATCAGAGTCTGGGATTAGCCCCCCAACTTTTGGTCTTCAGCGTGTCTGCGACGACCCTGACGCCTGTGGCCAACGCCAGCCCTGTCCTTACCAGAATTCCCTCCGCGCTCTCGTCGGTCACCTACACGCCACCGGGCGGCTCGGCGGAGGAATTTCTCTACGTCACGTACAACCAGGATCTGGTGCTGAACAATGACAACACGCTCAGCGCCTACAGCGTGTCTTCAACGGGTGTTCTGACGGATCTGACGCCGAACGAGCCCTATGTCACACCCACCAATCCTATTTCGGTGCTGGCCGTGAATACCAACCCGGCCGGTGAAAATACGGGTGGAGTGTTTGTCTTCGTGGGGAACCAGGGGACATCAACCGGGGCGATTAGCGTATACGAGGTTTGCACGGTGGTGAATGCATCCTGCAAAACAACCCAGAATCTGGGGCAATTGATTCCGCCTACGGGTCCGCCGGTATCGGCGGGCGACAACCCGGTAGCGATGCTGGCCGATCCCACCAACAGCTTTCTTTACGCGACGAGCGCGCTGACGAACCAGGTGTTCGGTTATCGCATCAACTTGACGACGGGAGCGCTAGTCCCGCTCTCCACTCCCTACCAACCGACCGGAACGCTGCCCGTCGCCATGGCGATCCAGCCCAGCGTGGATCAGGGGGACGGCGCCTTTAGCGGAGAGTTCCTCTTCGTAGCGAATAACAATTCGAGCAGCATTTCGGGCTACTCCATTAACACTTCCACCGGCGCGATGGGCAATCAAACGACCGTCATCAGTAACCCTGGTCCAAGTGGGATGTCGCTTCGCTAGACTCAAACGACGCGAACGATATCAATAAGGGAACTGGCGGTGAGGTGGCTTTTAACGACTACGTTGGCATCCGCAGAATGAGATACCCGCCAATGCAGCCGAACACGAGGTCGGGAGACCACGCCGCGACCGCGGGCGGAAGTTGGCTCAAATTCCCCATCGCTTCAAATAAGCCGTTGATCGTCCAATAAACGACACCAATCCCAATCGCAGTCGCCACTCCCGCGACAGCCGATCGCTTGCCCGCGGAGAGCGCAAACGGAATCGCCAGCACCGCCATCACCAGCGTGATCAGCGGATACGCTATCTTCTTTTGCAGTTGTACCCGCAGGCGCACCACGTCGAAGCCGCTCTCCTCGAGGTCATAAATGTAGTGGCGCAGTTCGCCATAGCTCATTTCCGACGATTGCTTGATTTCTTTCTTGAAGTAAGGCGGCGCTTCCGACAGTTCGGGATAGGTGGCCACGTCGAACTTTCGGTAGTTGGCAATCGCCGATCCGTTCAGGCTTCGTTCCCATCCTTCTTCGTAGACCCATCGCCCCATGCTGCTCGACCAATGCGCCCGGTCGGCGCTGATACGGTGCGTGATCTGGAACGTGTGGGGATCGAACTGGAACACTGAAATCCCGCCAAACACATCGCGGTCGGGGTCGAAAAATTGATAGTAGTAGATGTCGGAGTGCTGGCCGAAGATCCATTTGCGATCGGGACGCAGGTAGGTCTGCGCCGGCTTCCCCTTGATCTGGTTGCGCAACGCGTCCTGACGCTTGTTGGTGTAAGGAAGATAGAACTGGTCGGAGAGAAATAGCACTCCGGCAACCAGGGTCGAAGCAATCAGAATGGGGACGACAATGCGGTAGAGACTGATGCCGGTAGCTTTGATGGCCGTAATTTCGTTCGAGCGCTGTAACAGTCCGAACGTGATCAACACCGCCAGCAGCATGCTGAGCGGCGTTGTGTTGTAAAGAAAATATGGCGCAACGTTCAGCAGGTATTCCCCAACGGTGAGGGGCGAAACCTGGTTCCTGAGGATGTCGCCCAGTAATTCAAACAGCGTGAATACCAGCAGCAGCAAGAGAAATGCGGCGACGATCATGGCCAGGTACAGGGCGAATCCGCGCAGCACGTAATCGTCGAGGATGGTGGGGAACCGAAGGTTGAACAGTCGCCGGGGGAGGGAAGCGCGGCGCGCCATGCTCCGGCGAGTGGATGAACGGATGGCTTCGCCGTTCTGTTGTTGCGCCGCGTAGCCCGGAATGGAAGTGGAGTTTGCGTCCTCTGAAAATCCCGTCGAAGATTCGCCCTCGGAACCGCCGCGGACCCATGAGATCAGGCGCGCTGGCGCGAATCCGGAGGTTTTGAACCAGGAGCGCAATCCTCCCCATTCAATCGGACGGCGTTCCGACTGCCAGAGCAGAAAAACTCCGCCGGCAAGAAACATAAGGTCGGCGAGCCAAACGCCGGCGGCGGGCGACAGTCTCCCTTGGCGGGCAAGAGACACGCCGATCAACGAAATCGAATAGTAGAGAAAGACCAATAGAATCGTGAGGACAAATCCGCTCGACTTGCCGCCCTTCTTCGAGGAAAGTCCAAGTGGAATGCCGACCAGCGCCAGCACGATGCACGCCGTGGGCAGCGCCAGGCGGCGATGGTATTCAATCAGAGCCCATCGCCGCGCGGTGGCATCGGCGGTCCGCGAGATGCGCAGAAGATCGCTGACCTTCACTTCACCCAGCGACGTAGGTTCGTGCTCCTGGCCATTCTGGGCGGCGGGCAGTTGAAGCGGGATGTCGGTGGTTTGAAACGTGGAAATCTGGTACTGGTCGGGGTTCCTGGGGTCGGGGATTTCGTGCGTGGAACCGTTGATGAGGTGCAGGTCCAGGCGGTCGGCCCCCTGGCTGACGAGCAGTCCCTCGCGCGCCAAACTGATTCTGGGCGCCGCCGGGTCGCTCAAATCTGCCAGAAACACGCCCTTCCACAAGGCGCCGCCCGACATGGCCTTAACGTCCTGCACGTAGAGAATGATCTTCGGGAAACCCTCGTAAAACACGCGCGGCTGCACTTCAAAGGAAGCCTGCGAAGACTTCAGGTTATCTTCGAGCCGGCCCAGGTCGGCGAGCGAGCGCGGCGCTAGATACGCGCTGTTGCCAAGCGCCAGCAGCCATGCCACGACCACGAAGATGGAAATGATGCGCAGGAATCTCCATACGCCCAAGCCGCTGGCGCGCATGGCCGTGATCTCGCTATCGGCGGCGAGCCGGCTGAGTCCGATGAGGATGCCCACCAGAACACCCATCGGAATGGTGTAGGTAAGTGCGACTGGGATGGTAAAAAAGAAAACCTCGGCAACGCTGGGCAGCGGAGCGCTGTTGCGCACGACCAGTTCGAGAATGCGTCCCAGGTCGCGGGTGAAAAGAACAAAAGTGAAAACCGCCGCGCCAATCAAGGCGTTGGAGACCACTTCTCCAAGAATGTAGCGCGTGAGAATGCGCATCCGCAAAGGTCGTTGACTCAATTGCGAGTCTAGCATGAGAACGCGAACCGCAACGCGCCGGATTTGCAATGATGTAGAAGTTCATAGACAATTCACAGTCGGCGCGAGGATGTTGCGGGAGGAGTCGTTGTCTCATGGCAGCGCTCCCAGCGTGCTGGAAGCCGTCAAGGATCGAGCGGAAGTTGCTGCGGAAATGGAATTCGCGCATTCTTGGAATTGTGAATACCCTGACCCCCGGAGGGATCAAGATGGCAAGAAGATATGGATTCTATGGATGGGCGTGCTTCTTCATCATCGTGGCGGGCAGTTTTCTTGGCGAGCCAGAGCAAGCAGCGGGACAGACCTTGACCGACGCCCAGATTCGGGAAAAAGCCGACAGCCTGGTGCGGCAGATGACTCTCGACGAAAAAGCCGCGCAGCTATCCCAACTTCCAGGGTTCCCCGCTCCGGAATTCAAAGAAACGGTTCAACGCGCCCCCGAAGATGTACTCAAGCAACTGGGCGCAGGCTCGATGCTGTGGGTCTCCGATCCGAAGGAGATCAATCGGCTGCAGCACCTGGCGGCGGAACAATCGCGGCTGCACATTCCCGTCCTTTTCGGGCTCGACGTGATCCATGGCTACCACACGATCTTCCCGGCGCCCATCGCGATGGCGTCCTCATGGGATCCCAAGCTGGCCGAAGATGCGCAAACCATTGCCGCGCAAGAGGCTCGTGCCGCCGGCATTCATTGGACTTTCGCGCCCATGGTGGACATTGCGCGCGACGCGCGCTGGGGACGCATGGTCGAAGGCGCTGGCGAAGACCCCTATCTCGGAACTGCAATGGCCCGCGCGCAAGTGTGGGGATTCCAGGGCAGGCAAATGGGTGGCTCCGATCGCGTGCTGGCCTGCGGCAAGCATTTCGCCGGCTATGGCGCGGCCGATGGCGGACGTGACTACGATTCTTCGTACGTTCCGGAAGAAGAAATGTGGAATGTCTACCTGCCTCCCTTCAAAGCCGCGGTAGACGCCGGAGCTGGCACTCTGATGAGCGCGTACATGGATCTGAACGATGTGCCGGCCACTGGCAACCCTTGGCTGTTGCACGATGTGCTGCGCGAGACTTGGCATTTTCGGGGATTCGTGGTGAGCGATGCTTTCGCCGTCAAAAGTCTGGTGACCCATGGCTTCGCCCGCGACCTGCAAGACGCCGCGCACAAGGCTTTCACCGCCGGGTTGACCATGGATATGGCCAGCGGGACTTACTTGAAGTATTTGCCCATCGAGGTGCAGCAGGGACACATCTCAATGCAGCAGATTGACGATGCCGTCCGGCCGATTCTCGAAACCAAGATCCGAATGGGGTTATTCGAACACCCCTATACGGATGAATCCCGCTTGGAGCAGACGCTGAACAACCCGGCTCATCAAGAGTTGGCGCGGCACGCAGCGCAGCGGTCGATCGTGTTACTGCGCAACGAGGGTGCCTTGCTTCCCTTGGATAAGACGGGGGAAAGAACTGGTAAGACAATACATTCCATCGCCGTGATCGGGCCTCTGGCAGATGCGCAGACCGACCTCCTTTCGATGTGGGGTGCAATGACGAAGCCGGGGCCGACCGTCAGTATTCTGCAGGGGATCCGCGATAAGGTCGGTCCCGCCGTGCACGTCGCTTATGCTCACGGCCCCAATATCCGGCGCATGGTTCCATCACCCTTGGAGGATCTTCCGATTCTGCAAACTCTCAAGGAGCAACCTGCTCAGACCGAGCAAGAAGCTCACCAGGCGCTCGAAGACGCTGTCGCTCTGGCGCGGCAAAGTGATCTCGCTGTGCTGGTCTTGGGCGAGATCAACTTGATGAGCGCGGAAGCGGCGTCGAGATCTTCGCTGAAACTCTCCGGCGGCCAGCAGGAATTGCTGGAAGCCGTGTCTGCGACCGGCAAGCCCGTGGTTCTGGTGCTGGTCAATGGGCGCCCGCTCGACATCTCATGGGCCGCTGAACATGTCCCGGCCATTGTCGAGGCGTGGTATCCCGGCAGCCAGGGCGGCAATGGAGTGGCCGATGTCTTGTTTGGCGATGTGAATCCAGCCGGCCACCTGCCCGTGAGTTGGCCGCGCAGCACCGGATCGGTCCCGCTCTACTACAGCCATAACCTCACGCAACTGCCAGAGACTTCACCCGACTTCAAGTCGCGCTACTGGGATCTGCTCAGTACTCCGCTTTATCCCTTCGGCTATGGGCTCAGTTACACGACGTTCTCGTTCGAGAATCTGAAAGTGACGCCCAGCGCAAGAGTGGCCGAATCCACGATTGAAGTCTCAGCCGATGTCACCAACACCGGGAGCCGCGCTGGCGACGCCGTGGTCCAGTTGTATATTCACCAGCGCGCAGGCAGCGCATCGCGTCCTGTCCGCCAGTTGAAGGGTTTTGACCGGATTGCACTCGAACCCGGTGCGAAGCGAACCGTCCATTTCACGCTGGGCAAAGACGAACTGCAATTTTGGAGCCCCATCGAAAGAAAATGGGTCGTAGAACCTGAACATTTCGACGTGTGGGTTGGGGGAGACTCCACCGCGACACTGCACGGCGAGTTCGGATTAACAAATTGAATTTCGGGTAACGAATCGACTTTGGGCTAACGGATCGACGAAAGCGAGCTCAGGGCTGCTCCCGTTGTGGTGGCGTCTCTTGTCTTGCGCCGAAAACAATAACGAATCCGGCGTCCAGAGGATCTACACTCTACCCCGCACCCCACCCTTTCAATGCCCCTCCTACATGACTCTAATCCTAGAGATACAGCTTAATAGGGATTCATAGAAAACCATCTTGTGATTACCATCCGTTTAGTTTACGGAGGGTTCCTCATGCTCAACTGGGTCGTCACGTTCTTGGTTATCGCGCTGATTGCTGCTCTGCTAGGCTTCACCGGCATTGCGGTCGCAGCGGCGGGAATTGCCAAGTTGGTGTTCTTCGTTTTTCTGATTTTGTTTGTGGTTTCACTTTTCGCCCATCTCGGCCGGCGCCGGAGCAGTGTTTAGGCGCGGTGGGTTGTCATCCAACGCTACCGTTACGAAGGAGACAAAATTCATGAAACTCACCAGTTTGTTTAGCGCTTCAGCTCTTACATTGTTACTTGGAGCTACAGCTTTGCTGTACGCACAGGAACGGCACGACGAGGACGCAAAACCGCAAGAAGAATCTCGTCCGGAGGCATCAACGCCGGCACAGGATGGGAACAAGATGGCGCGCCCGGATGCCGCCAACCCGCAAAAACAGGATCAAGATCGAAATAAGGACAAATCGGAGCCTGCGGAGGACAAAGCCGGCAAAAAGAATGATGCCAAAGCCGCTAAGCAGGAAGGACAGCAAAACCAGCACGCCCAGCGCGCTTCTAACCAGGGCCGCGGCCACATTCCCGATGACAAGTTCCGCGCCCATTTCGGACGCCAACACACCTTTGCCATCAATCACGTAAACACCGTTGGTGGCCAACCGCAGTTCCAGTATGGCGGCTACTCGTTCACTATTGTGGATGCGTGGCCAATGGGGTGGGCCTATACCGACCAGTGCTACATCGATTACATCGACGGCGAGTATTTTCTCTTCGATCTGCTTCACCCCGGTGTCCAACTGGCGCTGGTAGTTGTGTCCTAGCTGCCAATGAGTTTGATCGCGAGCCGGCGGCCTCCACGCGGAGCAAGATCTGCAGCGCGTGAAGGCCGCTTTTTTCTAGGCTATCGGCGGAACTGTCTAATCCTGCATCATCGCTTCGCGTCCGCTAGACGCGCCCGCTTCTCGTTGATGGTCCGCCGTTGCTGCTGCATCCTCTTCATCATCCGCGGATGTCGCGCCCACTCGATCTGTTTTTCCGCTGGTGCTCCATACAGTTCGGGATGCAGAAAGTAGCCCTTCAGCTGCGTTTCCTTTTCCTCTTCCACCGGAATGCGATGAGCATTGGCCCAGGCATCCTGCCGAATGCCGGTGATCTGCCAGGAAACTTTCGCACCCGGCTGGCCGCCTGCAATCTTAAAGCGCCCTTCAACCAGCTCTTCCGCAATGTAGAGGTTGGGTCCCGGCGCGCCAATCGGCGTCAGTTGATAGCGGAAATCCCGGTTCAGCGCGCTGAACCAGTCCGGCATCTGGATGACCGCTTCGCCGTTTGCGTCCAACATCGCCACGCCATCGTAGATATTCTTCATGTCGGGCGATTCCACAAACGAGTGGTAGAGATACTTGTTGGCGGGGTCGAGCGGGTGGTCGATCTTGAATGAGCCGCCGCCCTTGGAAAGATTGCCGCTGATGCTGACGTCTCCGACGAATGATCCCGCGTTTCCGCTGCCCGCGAACGCGTCGATGCCGTCGCCCCCGCTGTCGAAGTCTCCCCCTCCGAAGCTTCCTCCCACCCCGTCAGGCTGGCCGCCGCCGCCGCTCGCCACGAGACCATACCCACCTTCTCCCGTGTCCTGACCGTAGCCGCCGTTGGCGATGATTCCGTCTCCCGAGAGAGAGGTGGATGCGCCGCCGTTCGCTACCAGCCCATCGCCGGCATTGCTGTTGGCGTCGGTGCTCAGGTCGCCGTTGCCGCCGTTCGCTGTTAGACCCGTCGATCCGGTCTGACCCGCCCCGTTCGGCGAACTGCCGCCGCTTGCTGTGAGCCCGCTGTAGCTGGTCGATTGCGAGTCTACTTCCAGCCATGCGCCCGGCGTTCGCGTTCCAATTCCCACCAAGCCCCCGTTGGTCACCGACATTCGAGCTGTGTAGTTCGTGTAGAAATCGAGACCAAATTGGTTCGTTCCGCTGTTGCGGTTGGAGGCGATCGTCTCCCCTCCGCCCGCGAACGTCAGCCCCGGTCCGTAGGCGCCTTTATTCAGGGCGCTCGCGTCTACTTCTACGTTACCCGAGGCCACATTGCCGCTTGGAGCGCCCCCGGCCGCGACCTCACCCGTCGCTGCAAGATTCCCGTTAACGCTCTGGTTAGCGGTGAAGGTATTGGCCGCATTCAACTGCGGAACCACTGCCGTATTGATCGCCACCGTTGGAGTCTGGCCCCCGCTGCTGGTGATGCCCGTTCCCGCCGCCAGGCTCAAAACACCAGCATTTTTCAGCGTCACGGTCCCGCTCGTGCCCCCACCGCTCAACCCCGTGCCCGCTGTCACCCCTGTGATCGTGCCATTGCCCGTACCCGGAAACGTCTGCCCCGTAGCGAACGTGATGACGCCTTTGTTGCTGATCTTCAGCCCCGTCTCCGCCGGGGTCGCCGTTCCCGATCCGTACAGAAGATTCAACGTGCCTGACGCTGTCGCGGTGTCATTCCCAACGGGCTCAGCTTGCAATTGAAAGGTCTGCGCCACAGCGGCCTTGCTTGCGCTGCTGTATACAGACGCCACAAAATCGTGTGCCTGCGAATCGAATCCTTTCGCCGTCGTCGCCGTACCTGTCGCCGGAAGATTCAAATTGCCGCCTACATTCACCGCCGTCGTTCCCGTCTGCGTCAGGATCGAGTTCTGAATGTTCGTCGCTGTGGTAAACATCGGAATTGTGTTTGCCTTCCCGCCGGTAGTGGTTACGTCCGAAGCACTATTGGGCGAATTAGGACTTCCATTCGCACCCAACAAAGCTTTCGAGGACGGAGCGTCGTTCCCCGCCATCACCGGAGCCGCCAAAACAAACGCCGATGGCGGCAGCCCGCCGAGGGTTTCCGCATCTCCCGCCTTCAGCGCGTACGGAGCGCTCACCAGCAGCGTGCGCGCCTGCTCCGCCTGCTGTTCGATCTGTACTCCAATCCAGCGTGCTTGTTCCGAGGCAAACAGTTCGGCTGGCAAACCATCCGGCTTGGTCGAACCCAGCAGTACCGAATAGTGGCCGCTGGAATCAGCCTGCACATTTTGCGTTTCCATCCAAAGCGCCGCCCCACCCGCCTGCTCCGCATAGAGGGAGAACGTAATGCCGGTCATACCCGTCAGCGCCTTGCCATTTTCATCCCGCGCCACACCCGCGTATCGAATGAGCCGTGGCACCGTCGCGGTATTCGGAGATGTGTTCGACGTTGTCGTTTGTGCCTGCGACGCAATGGCCGAAATCAGCATTACGACACAGACCGTCATAGTCACGAATCGCAATTTCCTCTTCATGGTTCCTCCTGGTTGTGTTGAGGTAAAAAAAACCCATTCCTGAATTGCGGGACAACTCGCAAAGAAAGGTCACTCGGACGAGCAATTCTTTCCTCGACATATCTCCGGCGCGGTCAAATCGCCCAGAACTAAGAAATCGCTTGCAAAACTGATTGATTTCTCCCGGTCGTGGCAGCACGCTTAATTCGGCGCAGCACCTGCGACGATTGATGGAATAGTGACGATTAGCGGCAAATCGTTTCAGGTTGCACCCGGTTTTTTATGTGCAGGAGGTCGCGTCACAAACAGGAGAACCCATGAGGGATCAACCTGCTCGATGGCTTTATCCGTTGGGGAAGTGTTGACCACGCAGCGACGGGCGGTCTCGATTGTCGAGCCGAGGCCGGCTGAAGTGTTGTAACGTAGACGGACAACAAACCAGACGGGGATGGGCGATGACAATCCAGAGTACACGCATTTGTTTAGCATTTCTGTGCTTAGTTCTTTGCACATGCAGCGGAGGTGCCGGATCCTCTTCTTCCCCGCCGCCTCCGCCACCGAGTTCCCCAAACGTAACGACTTGGCATTACGACAACATGCGTACGGGCGCCAATTTGCAGGAGTCCTTATTGACGCTCACCAATGTGAACGCAAACAGCTTTGGGAATCTTTTCACGCTGTCGACTGATGGGGCGATCGTGGGACAGGTGTTGTACCTCGGCAATGTAGCCGTCGCGGGGAAGGGGACGCACAACGTCATTTACGCGGCGACGATGCACGACTCTGTGTACGCTTTCGATGCTGACGACAACACGGGCGACAACGCCAGCCCACTCTGGCAAACCAGCCTCCTTCCTCCCAATGCAACATCTGTACCCATGTCGGTGCAGGGGTGCCAAGGGGTCACGAATTGGACCGAGGTTGGCATCGTCTCAACGCCCGTGATCGATGCTTCGACCAACACTCTTTACGTTGTTGCCAAGACTTACGAAAATGGAAATCCAGTTTTTCGGTTGCATGCGCTTGATGTGACGTCGGGGCAGGAAAAGCTTGGTGGTCCGGTACAGATCGCCGCCTCCTATGTGGTCAACGGACAGACCGAAACTTTTAGTGCCTTTGCGGAGACCAACCGGCCTGGGTTGCTTTTAACAAACGGGCATGTGTACCTGGGTTTCGGGTCGAACGGCTGCAACGATTTTGCGGACCAGGGATGGGTACTCTCGTACAACGCGTCGTCGCTTGCGCTCGAAGGTGCGTTTTCTACGGAGCCGGGGAAAGCGCTCGCGGCCATCTGGCAAAAAAACGGTGGCTTGTCGGCCGACAGTGCTTCCAACATTTATGCGGAGAGCGCAGAGGGTGACTTTAACCCGGGAACGAATTTCGGAAGCAGCATCCTGAAACTCAGTCAGTCGGGGACAAATTTGCAACTGGCAGACTGGTTTACACCATACAACCAAGCCTATCTCAATAGTCATGACCTGGACCTGAATGATCCGGTCCTTGTGCTTCCCGATCAACCGGGTGCTCATCCGCATCTGGCGCTCGGCGCGGGTAAGGAAGGCACGATCTATGTGTTGGACCGGGATAATATGGGTGATTACTGCGCGAGTTGTAACGCCGGCGACACGCAGATTGTGCAGGAGCTCCTAAAGGCGACGGGGATACAGACCGGTGCGTTTGCCTACTGGAACTCTACCGTCTATTCGACTGGCGTCGGTTCACCGATCATGGCGTGGCCGCTCGCCAATGGTCTGCTCTCCACAACCCCAGCGGCGCAAACCGGGAAGGTCGTTGGCGGACATTCGCCCGTGATCACGTCGAATGGAAGTGCAAATGGCATCTTGTGGCAGATCAATGGCTCGGCCTTGAATGCGTACAACGCGCAAACGCTGAACGAGCTTTATTCCTCGGACACCAACGCAAAGGATACCTTGCCACCCCTGCCACATTTCGCAGCCCTGATCGTAGTAAACGGGAAAGTGTACGTAAGCACGAACCTCGGAGTGTTTGTCCTGGGACTGCTTTGAATTTGACTGTGTGCCGCGTTTTTTGCCCCTTCACACGAGCTCAGACGGATGAGAGAGCTTAGGGCGGATACGCGGGAATTGCTCAACACCCGGCCACGGCTGATTCGGAGGAACTCCGCCGGTCGAACCTGGTATCCGCAGTTTCAGCACAGCTTCGCCAATGCGGCCAACACTCTCTTCAGATCGATCATCTTCCAAGGGGATTTGGAGATTCTAAGTCGAGTAAGGGACACTGCGCTTGTTCTCGACTCTTCAGGCGTTTGAACTCACTGAGAACTCCTGTTCGTTCCAACTCACTGTTCCCGAGAAGCCCGCTTCTCCCGACTACTAAGAAGCGGGCTGAACGCGTAGCAAGTGCCATTCGAACCTAGTAAACAATTTTCGTCCACGTGGTCACGGTGTTGGCATTGTCGTCGACGGCGGCGATGCGAACGGCTTCGGACCCGAGCGACCTGGCAGCGACTCCGAAAGCCCCTCCGTTGTTGGGATCAACCGAAGATTGGCTGATAAACTCCCCGGCGGTCGTGAACTCGACAATCTCACTCGGCTGGTTTGGATCGACGTTGCTGCCGTCGCTGTTAGCAACCAGCAAATCGCCATTTGGAGCGCCCGCCAGTTGCGTTGGACCATGCAGGTGAACGAAGTCCTGGAACACAAGTTGCCCCGAGCCGAGGCTCGAGTTTGCTTTGGCGGCGCCGCTCAGAGCGTACACTGCATTGTCCATCGATGACGCCACATAAAGGATGTCGTGGACTGAATCGAAGCGAAGGCCGGAAGGACCGAGTTCGAGCGCTGCGGGGTCTGGCCTGTGATTGAAGCCAGAACCGATTACGACCGCCTTAACAATCGCTACTCCCCCAGCAACGGGAAACGAAACATCGACGCGCGTGATAGTACCGCTGAGGACGTTCGAGACAAAGATGTGCGCCGAGGCGCCATTGTCCGCCACCGCGAGGCCCCACGGGCCGTTGATGAGACTAGAGTTGACAATGCTTCCCGCGAGATGGCCGTTGCCATCGATGATGGTAAGGGACCCGGGCTGCACCGTGGCGGAGGTTCCATCCAGCGTGGGCAGGTTCCCAACAAATACGAATCCCTTCTGGACCACGCCCAATGCCGCGGTCATTCCTGTCGTGGGATACGACGACTGGTAGAACAGCGACTGTTGGCCGTTCGAGTTCACGCGAACCACGGTTGTTCCGATCCCTTGGAGGTTTAAGTTGTCATTGAAATTCGAGACCAGAACGTCATCCGGCTGGAGGGTTAGCCCCGCCGCAACGCCGTAAGGCACAATCGCAACTCCATAAGGATTGACGTCACCGTTTGACGGAACTGTCGATACCGTCGCCGGGGGAAGAGGGAGGACAGGATGAACCTGTGCCCGCAGGGTGGAAACGGAGAAGAGCAGCGCTAAGGCTGAGATAGCCAACCAGCCCGTACGCACAAGTCTGGTTTTGCAGTTCGCGATCTCGTAGCGAATCGTTACGGAAGCCATAGAAGAGTCGATCCTTTCAAAGATGTTGGGCAGAAATCTCTCGCAAGATCGCACCGCAGCCGACGCAATCCGCGGCACTGCCTACAGGAATGCGACAACAGCGGAAACAAGATCGAGCGCTTCTGCTCCTCACCTCTAAAAGCGACACTTTCAGCAAAATCCCCTCACTCGCCTGGCTCAAAGGCGGGGAGCCATTACACAACATGGAAATGTACGGGGACGAACGCAAAGGCGGGTGCCGCACCAGCCCTCGATCAGAGTTCGTGAGTTCCGAAATGTTAGAGAGTTCGAAATCGGGCTGATGCCCGTCATTATTGAGGATGGTGCGAGAGAAGATCCAGAAACCCATCGTTGTTTCAATAGAGGGCGGAAAAGGCCGCCCGCGGCGGCCTTTCCCGTTCTCGCGCTCTCCTGGTCATTTCGCTGGCTCAATCACGCCAAACGTCCCCGCCAGATTGTTGTACGGACCTGCGGCGAAGAAGAGTTGGTTGGTTCTGCCGTTGGCTGCCGAACCTCCGCCGAACCCAAGACCCCAAAGTTGGTCGATGGCGATATAGTTGCCGTTCGTGTCCTTGAGAGTGCCAACGAACTCGCCCGTCGCAAGATTGAAGCCGCTAATGGTGCCCGGACGGTTCAGGTTGTTCCCAACCAGAAGAGTGTTGCTGAGCGGTCCGAAGTTATCAGGCGCCACAGCGAGGCCGTAAGGCTGATTCAAAGGCTCGCCCTGCGCCAGGACCTTTACGAGTGTTCCATCCTCCTGGAAGACATCGATTTGGCCGCTCGGAGCCAGGTTTATGAGCGCGAACGTCACATAGACCAATCCGTTGATATCGGCAACGTTGAACGGCCCGTAACCAGCTGGCAGTGCGGTGTCGGTAAACGTATTGACCAGGTTGAAGTTTCCATCGTAGACCTCGACCACGTTGTTGGGAAGGTTCGCCGCATACAAAAGGTTTCCCGAAGGGCGGTTGGTAACGGCCACGCCAGTGTAGCTTGCGCCAGCCGCCCAGTTGTTCACTGCAATGATCGAAGCGTTGGCATTGGACTTCGGAGTCCATCCGCTGATTGTCCCATCCAGAGTCGCGAAAATGAAAAACGCCGTGTTGCCCGCAACCGGGAATTCTCCCGTTTCGTTCAAGACGATTCCCGTCGGCTGACCCGGGCCTGCACCGTTGAACGAGGGAACCGAAACCGTCAGTCCTTGCTTGACTCCCTCGCCATTGTAGAGTGTCGACCAGCCCGAACCTTGGTCGCTCACCCACCATGCTCCGCTTGCGCTGCGAGCCATTCCCCAACCGTTCACCTGCAACGGGTCCATGAACTTCGCGGTTTTTGCCTGATTCGAATCCAGATTTGTAAGTTTATACTGCGCCAGGGCCGCCCTCGAAACCAACATGACCGCGAGCCCGAGGCAAATTGAGAAAGCAATCTTGTGACGCTGCATACAGGACCTCCTTGGATTGTGCGTGCCGGACGGCGGGCGGAAGCCGCAGAGTAGCGCGACAGTCGCCGAAAGCTCCGATCCGGCTGGCAATTCGGATGCTAGTGCGGCGCTTACAGGCGTTTGTCAACGCAGTGTCGACAGTTTGCACAATTCTTCGCAATACCTTAGGGGCTGATGGATTTGTCCAGCGCCAATCGCCAGACTGACCTCATCGGTGAGAATCCGTCCGCGTTCGGCAGCGCATGCCCACACAAACCTAAATGGTTTAGGACATGGCTACACTTTCGGCCAAACGGTATCGATTAGGGTAAGCCATCGCTCATTGGAGAGGGCGACAGCTGGCGCGGCATGTGATCTGCACTAACGTGCCCGAGCAAGTTCCTTCTGCAACTCCTGCAGCCGCCGTTTTTGGTACGCCTCTGTATCCGGACGCGAGAAGAATGCGGTGGCTAGTTCGAGGGCTTTGCGCGCTCCGGTGTAATCTGCACGGCGCTCCGCAATCTCCGCCCGATCAAGATCGAGGGTCGCACCCCAACCCGGAATTCCTACCAGTTGAGACACGCTGGCCGCATCAATCGTGTCGATCACGCGCGAAGCCTCGTCCAGTTTGCCGCGCATGATCAGGCAGTTCACCAGCGATTCGGCTGTCCCGCCCGTGAGTCCCGCTTTATCGCCGAACGCTTTGCGCGAAGCCTCATACGCGCTGCGCGCATTCGCTTCACCCTCGGCCACGTGTCCCGCGCGGCACTGCGCCAGCGAAGCATCGGCCAGCGAACCAATTGCAAAAAACGATGCCGGACCCTGCTTTCGCACCGCGAGTTGGTGCAGTTCCATCCCGTCGCGGCTGGCATCATCGAATTTCTCAATCGCGCCTTCACACTGGGTGCGCGTCGCCAGGACCTGCATGGTAAGTTCGTGATCGCGGCCAAGCTTCTCCACAAACGCCGGGTAAATGCGCGTTGTCTCCTCCACCGCTTCCGCGTTTTTGTTCTGGATCATATACGCCTGTGCCAGGTTCAGCCGCACTCGAAGCACCTCCGCGCTGTCAGGTCCAGTCGAGCGCGAATATTGGTCGATCAGCTCGCGAAAAATGCGCTCGGCTTCGGCTCCATTTCCAAGCCGGATGTTCGAAAATCCCAATCTCTGTTTGAGCGCCAGCCGCGTGTTCTCATCGATCGCCGCCTGGCCCGTCGATTTTTCCAGCGCCGCTTGAAAATTGTCGTGTGCCGCCTTCGCCTGGTTATCGATGAGGGCGATCATTCCCCGCGCAGTGTAAAGCCAGACATACAAATCGTCGCGCACGCCTGGAAGTTGCGCGGCCTTCCATTGAGCGATTTTGGTTTCCTGCTCGGTCAGCATCGACTTTGCCAGATCCAGAGTGCCCGCCTGGTAGCTGCGGGCCTCGAGCGCCGCGCGTTGCAGCCGCGCGATCATCGCATCTTGAGACTGTGCGCCTTCTGCCTTTTCATAAAGTCCCGCCGCGCGATCATATTCTTTCCGCGCATCCGGATAATCCGTCCGGAGATCGAGAGCTCGAGCGATGGTGTGGTGCAGTCGTGCCGCCACCAGCGGCTCGCCGGCAAACTGCTGATCGATTCCCGGCGAAGCTTGCTTGACCGCTTCTAGCAATGTCTCTTCCGCTTTGCCGCTTGAAAACGGACTGCTGCGTCCGAGGAGATCGTTCGCCAGAAAGCGGTTGACGTCCGCCGCAATCGCGGTTTGCCGGTTGGCAATGTCGCGCTCGCGCGCCGCACGCCGGTAAAGAAACAGACTCGTTCCCAGCCCCAGAATCAGCGCCGCCACTGCGACCACGATCCAAGGACGCCGCGCCCGCGCTTGCGATAATTTCCGCTCTGCAATCTGCGCCCGCTGTTCTGCCAGCTTGATTTTGTCGCGCTGCACGCGGCGGCTCTCAAGATTTTCCAGCCGCTCGACCAGTTCGCCAACGCTTTGCAACCTCCGCTGCGGATCTCCGCACGCCGCATCCGCGATATCCTCGCGCAGCAACGGATCGTCGATCCCCGCTTCCCAACCTGGTGAGAGAGGCTTGCGAAAATCGCCCGCCATTAGCTGGTAGAGAATCACGCCGAGCGCATAAACGTCGCTCGATATCGTCGGCGACTGCCCGCCCAGCACCTCGGGGGCAATGTAGCTCAGGGTGCCAGTGAGAATCGAATCTGGAGTCGCAGTCTGCGTGAACCCAAGATTCGTGATTCCCAGCGCGCTCAGCCGCGATGGATCCGAGAGCGCTCCGCTGCCGAAGTCGGCAACCTTGATCTGCCAGCGCGATTCGCCGCCGCTGTCTCCGCCAGAATCTGCCACCAGAATATTTGCCGGCTTCAGATCTTTGTGCAGCACTCCAATCCGGTGCGCCGCAAGCACCGACTTCGCGATCTCGATCAGCATGGTCAGCCGGATTTCCTTTGGAACCTTTTCCAGTCCGCCCTGGGCCGTGGCCCACTCCGCCAGATTGCTGCCGCCATACTCGCTTTCCAGGAAAAACGGAGGCGTATCGAAATTCCACTCCAGCACACGCACGAAATCGGGGCGCTCCCCGAGCGACTCGCGCAAAAAGCGCGCCAGCGTGACTTCGCGCTTCAAACCTTTGAGCTGAATCCCGTCGGAAGCAAACTTGAAGACGCGAATATCATGGGTCTTCGGATTCTCCGCGAGCCACACTTCACTCGATCCCGCAAATCCCATCGGGCGCGTCAGGCGCCATTGCTCGCGACCCGGAACCGGGTCTCCGGCCTTCATGCTTTGCCCGGTCGAGACTACCCCGGCGACCTCTTTGCTCTGGGTCGGCACAGCCAGTCGGTAGCCGATCCGCGGGACCGTCAGGATGGTGAGCTGATCCTCGTCGCCGATTGCCTTGCGGAGTTTTGAAACCGCCGTGGCCAGCGACCCATCGACTACTGTAGTCCCGGGCCAGACCGATTCCAGCAGCTCTTCTTTGGTGACGACTTCGCCGGCACGCTGCAGCAGTTGCACCATGACCTCGAAAGGCTTGGATTCCACTTCGACGGGGACGCCGCGCACCCGCAGCTCACGCCGCATTTCGTCGAGTTCGCACTCGGCAAAGCGCCATTGGCGCGCGGAAATCTCGCGAGCGACACCGTCTGACTCGTTCATAGGCATGGACTTACCGCTTCTTAAGAGTTCTTTAGAAGTCCGTCAGGACACCGGAGGGGGAGTGAATGCAGAATGTGTTCCCGACGGCCCACATCGCAACCGAGTTGATATTCTGTCACGAATTCGGGGCGTTGGGCAACGAGAAACGGGGCGGCTTTTAAGGGAATCCGCTAACGGGATGCCCCCGAGCAAAAGCACGACACCGTAGGCAACGATGCAAAACAGAACTAAAGGATAGCCGGGCGATCAGTCGGGAAAACGGCTGCCCCGGTTGTCCACAAATTTGCGGACACACTCCGCATTCCAGAGTTCGAGGAGACCACGATGACGCTCGCCACTCCGACCCGTTCGCGCCGCAAGGTCGCAATTCAATCTTATTTACTGGCGCTCGCCGTCGCCGCCACCATTGGCCTCTGCAGTACCGCGCAGGCTCAGAATTTCCAGAGCGTGCCCGCCCTCTCTTTCACCATGCCATTTGGCGGAGCCAACCCGCTGCCCCAGATCGTAACCAGCGCCAGCACCGGCGCGGCCTTCAACTTTTATCAAAAGACGAGCACCAGCAGCGGAGGCAGTTGGCTGTCGGCGCCCGCATGCGCCAATAACGTCTACCCCTGCGCCACTCCAAGCTCGGTTGCCGTTGTCGTGTCAGCTGCGGGGCTCGCAGCCGGAACTTACCAGGGCCAGATCGAGTTCATTTCCACTAGCAATTCCAGCACCATGACGGTTCCGGTGACACTGACCGTTGCCCAGACGGCCAGCCCATTTTTTGATAATCTTCCCGCCGGATTGACCTACTTTCTCAAGACCGGTGGCACCACTCCAACCCCGCAACTGTTTCAGATTCGCAATGCGGGAACGGGAACTTTGAATTGGACTCTGAGCACGAGCACTGCGAGCACCAACAACTGGCTCACCGCTTCGGCCGCCAGCGGTACCGCTCCGGCCACGGTCAGCATCGGCATTAATACCGCAAATCTTCCTTCGGGCGCAGGGACTTATGTCGGAGAGGTGGTGCTCTCGACCACGGGAGACAGCACGACGATTCCAGTCACAATTACGGTAGGAACATCCATTTTCGAGCAGGTGAACCCACTCAACTTCACCATGCCTGTCGGGGGAGCGGCGCCGCTCGCACAGATTATTTCCATGGCGGCGGCCGATAACTCGAACAAGAATTTCTACCAGGTCGCTGTAACAGCCAATGGCGGCAACTGGCTCTCGGCGCCCAATTGCAACAACAATGTCTACCCGTGCGCGAGCCCAACCGCGTTCGAAGTGGCGATTCAAAATGTCAGCTCTCTGGCGGCTGGTTTCTACATGGGACAGGTGACCATCTACCAGGACAGCAGCCCGCAGATGGTAATCAACATCCCGGTCACGCTCAACATCGTCGCTTCCGGTGCGTTCTTCAACAACCTTCCCGGAGGTCTGGCCTTCAGCCTGGTCCCGGGAGACAAACCGCCCTCGCAGACTGTAACGATCGGCAATGCAGGCAGCGGTAGCCTGAGTTGGACAACGAGCACATCAACCTCCGACGGCGGCGCGTGGCTCTCGGCATCACCGGGCAGCGGCACCGCGCCTTCCGGGACCGGCATCAGTGTCAACCCGGCAAACCTGCCCAGCGGAGGTTCGGTGGCAGGCACGTACGTGGGTCAAGTGCTGTTGCAAACCACCGGCGATACCACGTCGATCCCTGTAGTTGTGGTCGTCGGTACGAATGTCTTCAATCAGGTCAATCCCATCAGCTTCACGATGCCGGTCGGCGGAAGCAATCCCTTACCGCAAAACATAACGATTGCCACCACCGAATCGGCGGTGAACTATTACCAGGCATCCAGTACAGCCACGGGCGGAAACTGGCTGTCAGTTCCTGGATGCAACAACAATGTCTATCCTTGCGCCACGCCCAATCAGTTTGCAGTGAACGTGCAGAATGCCAGCGCGCTGCCCGCCGGGACCTACGAGGGCGAGATCACGGTTTACCAGGACTCGAGTCCCGGCATGTCTCTGAATATCCCGGTCACGCTCAATGTCGAACCCTCCGGCGCTTTTTTCAACAATCTGCCTGGCGGCCTCAGCTTTACGCTCTCGCCGAATGGGCCTGGCGTCACGCAGACGATTCCAATCACGAATGCGGGAAGCGGTACGCTGAGTTGGACGGCCACGACCGCAACTTCCGACGGCAACGCGTGGCTCTCCACCAGTCCGACCAGCGGAACCGCGCCCTCGGAACTTAGTGTCAAAGTCGATTCCGCTTTGCTTCCAAACGGAGGCAAACTCGCCGGAAACTACACCGGGCAGGTCTTCCTGCAAACCGGAACCGACACTACTACCATTCCCGTCAACGTTACGGTCGCCACTGACGGCTTCAATCAAATCAATCCGATCAGCTTCACCATGCCCGCGGGGGGCGCGGCTCCCCTCCCGCAGATTTTGACCCTGTCAACCACCGGTACGACATCCGTCAACTTCTACCAGGTTGCTACCACGGCCACGGGCGGTAACTGGCTGTCGGTTCCCGCATGTAACAATGACGTCTATCCCTGCGCATCGCCAAACCAAGTCGCAGTCAACGTGCAGAATGCCAACTCGCTTCCTGCAGGCGTCTACACCGGCGAGGTGGTGTTTTACGAGGATACGAACCCATCGACCTCCGTCGCTGTCCCGGTCACGCTTAATGTCGTAGGCTCGGGCGCGTTTTTCAACAATCTCCCCGGGCAGTTGAGCTTCACCATGCGGCAAGGAGCAAGCGCAGTAACGCCGCAAAATCTTCCGATCGGCAGCGTGGGAAGCGGCAAGCTGAAGTTCACGATCACGCCCAGCACGGCCGATGGCGGCGCTTGGCTCACTGCATCTGCCTTGAGCGGCAGCGCGCCCAAGACCGTAAGCGTCGAAATTAATCCGAAGAACCTCCCCAACGCCGGAGCTACTGCCGGCACGTTCCAAGGACAGCTTCTGCTGGGGGCTGGCACCGACAGCACGACCATCCCGGTTACGGTCGTCGTTGCCGCCAACGCCTTCACGCAGGTGAACCCGATCAACTTCGTCATGCCTGCCGGAGGTGCTAACCCGTTGCCCCAGGTTGTGACCGTCAATACGATTAACAGCACCTCTCTGAACTTCTACCAGGTCACATCCACCGCGACCGGCGGTGACTGGCTGTCAGTTCCCGGGTGCAACAATAACGTCTATCCCTGCGGCACGCCCAATCAGTTCCTGGTGAGCGTCACCAACACCAACGACCTCGCAGCCGGCAGTTACACCGGCCAAGTCACGATCTATTGGGATGCAAATCCCTCTCATTCAATCACCGTTCCCGTAACTCTCACCGTGGTGGCCGACACTAAGGCGTTCTTCGACGAACTTCCCGGGCAGGCCAGCTTCTCCTTCGCGCCCGGCGCCACCAAAACGCAATCGCAAACCATCTATCTCGGCAACGGAGGCGACGGCACGCTCGATTGGAGCCTCAAGACCTCAACCGCCGACACCGGAAAATGGCTGACCGTAACTCCGACCAAAGGCGCCAACTCGGGCAGTTACACCGTCGAAGTCAAGCCCACCAGCCTACCGAATAAAGGCGCCGTCGCTGGCACCTTCCTGGGCCAGCAGGTGCTTTCAGCGTCCACCGGGGTGGCGACGATTCCGGTCGTCGTCAACGTCAGTGGTCAGGCCTTTGTGCCGGTGCCGACCGTGGTATTCGAGACCAGTCAGGGAGGCACTCCGCCGCCTCAAACCATTACCATTGCGAGCACTGGAGCGGCGATGAACTTCTACCAGGTCACATCCACCGGCAAGGGTAATGATTGGTTGCCGCTCACCACCTGCAACAACAATGTTTATCCCTGTGCAACCCCGACCAATCTCACACTCAGCGTCGTCTCGAGCGGGCTGCCAGTGGGAAGTTACTACGCGGAGATCAACATCTTCGAAGACACAAGCCCGTCGCAGTCGATGACGATCCCAATCGTGTTGAATGTGGTGAACTAATGACAAGTCGATGCCTTTTGGTAGATGAACCAAGTAGGAGCAAGCAAAAAAGGCAGAACGAGACCAACAAGCTTTCATTTCCGGTAGCAAGGATCCGGAGCGCGGATCCTCATGGGTTCACGAATCAAGTGCAACACCGTAGGTCGGCCGTCAGCGTGGATGGCGCCATTCTCTAGCCCCACAGCCCGTAGATCTCCGGGAGGCGTAATCCCGGAGAATCTTCCAGATCGGCACTCGCGCACTACCGTCTGGCTGTTGACTTCGATTGTTCCAATTCGTGGCAGCGTGCGACGGGAGCCGCGTCTCTTCGTATCCGTCACCTTCTGCCTGCCCTTATAAAAACTCCTCGCCACCCATGTTTCGACTCCCGCCGTTCACCACCGGTCTACAAAACAGAAGTCGTTTTGGTCAGTTCCGGCAGATGTGAGAATTGAAAATAGGTATGTTGCTGAGGCTAGACAGAGGATCGCAGTGCTGCCATAATTGATCGTGCACCCCAGCCCGCACAAATTTCCAAAACAAATTAAAGCGAGGAAGCGATGTCGGCCAAGTACATCTTTGTAACCGGCGGTGTGGTGTCTTCATTAGGCAAGGGACTGGCTGCGGCATCGATCGGGTGCCTGCTCGAAAGCCGCGGCCTGAAAGTTAACCTGATGAAGTTCGATCCGTATCTGAACGTCGATCCGGGCACGATGTCTCCCTTTCAGCACGGCGAAGTGTTTGTGACCGACGATGGAGCGGAAACCGATCTCGATCTTGGCCACTACGAACGTTTCACGCACGCCAAACTTTCTCGCGACAACAACTGGACCACCGGACGCCTTTACGAGCAGATTATCGCTAAAGAGCGGCGCGGAGATTACCTGGGAAAGACAGTGCAGGTGATTCCGCACGTCACCAATGAAATCAAAACCGCGGCCAAAAAGGTCGCGCAAGACGTCGACGTCGCGATCATTGAAATCGGTGGCACCGTCGGCGACATTGAGTCCTTGCCGTTCATTGAGGCGATCCGCCAGATGCGGCAGGAATTGGGCCGCGACAATACTTTGTTTGTGCACGTGACGCTGGTTCCGTTCATTGCTGCGGCGCAGGAGTTGAAGACCAAGCCCACGCAGCACTCGGTGAAAGAGTTGCTCAGCGTCGGAATTCAGCCGGACATCCTGCTCTGCCGCACTGACCGCTTTCTGTCAAAAGAGATCAAATCGAAGATTGCGTTGTTCTGCAACGTGGAAGAAGAAGCGGTGATCACGGCGAAAGACGTGGCGTCGATTTACGAAGTGCCGGTTTGTTTCGCGAATGAAGAAGTCGATACGCTGGTGCTGCGCCGTCTGAAACTCGAAGCCAGAGATCGTGATCTTTCCCGTTGGAAGGACCTGGTGCACCGCGTTTATAACCCCAAAGATGTGGTTCGCATTGGTATTGTCGGCAAATATGTAGAGTATGAGGACAGCTACAAATCTTTAAAAGAAGCGCTGGTCCACGGCGCTTTGGCGCACAACCTTAAGTTGGAAGTGAGTTGGGTGGAAGCGGAAGGCTTGGAGTGCGCCGATAAAACCGACAAGACCTACGAATCGCAACTGGAAGGCTATGACGGATTGCTCGTGCCGGGTGGTTTTGGAAAGCGCGGCATTGAAGGCATGTTGCGGGCGATCCAGTACGCGCGCGAAAAGCATGTCCCGTACTTCGGCATCTGCCTGGGCATGCAGACCGCCTGCATCGAATATGCGCGCAACGTCTGCGGGCTGGTGGATGCGAATTCGAGTGAATTCGATCAGGCGACTCCGCATCGCGTGATCTATAAACTGCGCGAGTTGCGCGGCGTGGAAGATCTCGGCGGCACGATGCGCCTGGGAGCGTGGCCCTGCAAGATCGAGACGGGTACCTTGGCCCACAAGGTTTATGGGCAGACCGAAATCAGCGAACGCCACCGGCATCGCTACGAATTCAACCGGGAATATGAAGAGCCCATGGTCGCGGCGGGATTACGCATTTCGGGTTCGACGCCGGACGGGACGTACGTCGAGATGGTGGAGATTCCAGGCCATCCGTACTTCATTGGATGCCAGTTCCATCCCGAATTTAAGTCAAAGCCGCTGGAGCCGCATCCGCTGTTCAAGGCATTCGTGGGCGCTGCCTACGAATACGGCCAGAAGAGGAAAGAGCAGAACAATGCGTCCGTAGTAGAAATGTTCTTGCGGCCGGAAAATGTAGGACGGAGATAATCACCGCCGAGACGCCGAAAAATTAGCTTCTGTTTCTATGGTCTTGGGTTTTGTCATCCCAAGCGAAGCCATGGATCTGCAGTTCTCGGCGTTCTCGGCGGTAAACAACTTTGACCTTGTCTTTCCAAATCGACAACGTTCGCGTGGGTTCGGGCGATCTATTTCTCATTGCCGGACCGTGTGTGATTGAGAGTGAAGATCACGCCCTGCGCATGGCGGAGATCATCAAGGGCGTGACCCGCTCGCTGAACTTCCCCTTCATTTTTAAGGCTTCGTATGACAAAGCGAACCGCACCTCGATCCGCAGTTTCCGCGGGCCGGGGATGAAGGAAGGCTTGCGTATTCTAAAGAAGGTTAAGGATGAAGTGCACATTCCGGTGTTGACCGATGTACACCAGGTCGCCGACGTGGCTGCGGTCGCCGAAGTCGTGGACGTGATCCAGATCCCCGCATTTCTCTGCCGCCAGACCGATCTGCTGGTCGCGGCTGCCTTGAGCGGACGCCCGGTGAACATCAAAAAAGGCCAGTTCGTTTCGCCGTGGGACATGAAACACGCCACTGAAAAGTGCCGCGAGGCCGGGAACAGCCAGGTGTTTGTCACCGAGCGCGGTTCCAGTTTTGGTTATAACAATCTGGTTGTGGACATGCGCTCGCTGGCGATCATGCGTAAGTTCGCCCCTGTGGTGTTTGACGCCACGCACTCCGTGCAGTTGCCCTCGGCATCGCGCGGCGACGAAGATCAGCCTGCCGCCAGCGGAGGCCAGCCCGAATTTATTCCCGTGCTCTCCCGCGCAGCGGTAGCGGCCGGCGTGGATGGTGTGTTTATGGAAGTCCACGACAATCCCAAAGAAGCAAAAAGCGACGGCGCAAACGCGCTCGACTCGCGAAACCTGCGCGGCTTGCTCAAGGAACTGCAGGCGGTGAAAAAATCGCTCGAGTTGGCAGTCGCCACGCCGTAACCCTGGCTCAATCCCCGTGGGTGACTAGCGTGACTCGCCCTCGACTTTCCCAGTCCTGAGACAACTCCGAACGTGATATCAAGAGGTAGCCACTGCGGCCGGCTCACTCTTTGCGTACGCAATCAAACCCGTCGATGTCTCGCGTTCGGCCGATTCTTGTGTGGGGATTGGCTGTTTTTTGCTTGATCTCCATCGTCGTGAGCGGTCGCCAGATGTTCTGGTACATGTCTCACGGTCCGGTGTTCACCGACCTTCGAATTTTCATGACCGGCGTCAAGATGGTCGGATCGGGCGCGGGCCATCAGCTTTACAATTTCGACGCGCAACGGAAAGCGCAGACCGAACTCTATCCTGAAACTCGGGCCAGCGGTCTGCTGCCGTTCAACCATCTGGCGTACGAGTTGCTCTTGTACTGGCCGATCTCCGGACTCTCTTATCGAACTGCCCTTCTGGTTTGGGCGCTCGTGAATGTTGGCCTGCTCTTTGCTCTGGCCTGGCTGCTGGCGCCTTACAGCCGAAACCTCACGCGTGCGGCGGGTGCGCCTCTCGCGCTCTGTTTCCTCGCGTTTTATCCGGTGATGTATGTCTTGGGTGAGGGGCAGGATTCTCTTGTTTTCACTTTGTTGCTCGTCCTGTCTCTGCGCGCGATGGATGCCGGCAGCACTTTTCTCGCTGGATTCCTGCTGGCTTTCGCCTGCTTCAAGTTTCATCTGGCGCTCCTGATCGCATTTTTCGTATTGCTTCTTCGTGCGCGATGGCGGGGAATGGCTGGATTTGTATGTGGTGGCGTTCTGGTTGGCGGAGTTTCGTTGGCTATGGTCGGACCTGCGATTCTTCATGACTATCCTGCGATGTTGCGCCGGCAGGATGTCATGACGCCCTGGGGATTTGTGCCCTGGTTCATGCCGAACCTGCGCGGGTTTCTGCAATGGGCGCTGGCACCGTGGCTTGATGAGGGAACTATTTTGCTCGTCGTTTTTATGTGCTCGGCGGTGGTCGGGGTGGTGGCAGCCTGGCTTGTGCTGCGCCACGGCTCGATGCAAGACGAGAGTATGGTCTATGCGGTCGCCATCCTGACGGCGATTTTGATCAGCTACCACCTTCACATGCAAGATTTATCCATGGCGCTGCTTCCCATGGTCTTCCTGGCCGAGCGAGCGGCACGCGGGTGGAGTGGCGTTCCTGCCGGGGGCGAAGCCGGGAAATTCTCACCGTCCCGGCTCTCGATCACAGTGCTAGCGGCTGCCATCTCTGCGCTGTATCTGTATCGCATCGGAGGCGTGGCTTTCCCGGTCCTGGTGGTGCGCGGATGCTTTCTCGCTGTGCCTCTGTTCGTGCTCTGGGTAGTCGCGTTGCGCTGGTGGACCGCGTCGCCGCCCTCGCGAATCAAAGCCGCATAAAGCCGCGATTTGCCGGTGGCTCCAGTTCGTTTCTGAATCTGCTACCATTCCGGCGTCATCTGAATCTCATCTTCTATGCATTGGTGGGCATCCATAGCCGGCGCTTCTCTGATCTTCGTCATCCTCATGGATGCCTTTGAGACCGTGGTTTTACCGCGCCGCATCAAGCGAAATTTCTTCCGCATCTCAACTCGGTTCTACAGGAAATCCTGGGGTCTCTTTACCCGCGTAGGGCGGCATATCAAGTCCCCAAACCGGCGCGAAGGCTTTCTCGCGTACTTCGGGCCGCTGTCGCTGTTTCCCCTGTTGGGGTTTTGGGCGCTCGGCCTGATTTTTGGATTCGCCTGTGTGCAGTACGGCCTGGGCGAGCATCTATCTCTGGGCAACGAGAAGATCACGTTCGGAAAGGTGATTTATCTCAGCGGCGAAACATTTTTCACGCTGGGTTACGGAGACATTACGCCGAACAACGGGGCCGCGCGAGCTCTGGCCGTGATGGAATCGGGCATGGGCTTCGCTTTCCTCGGAGTAGTCATTGGCTACCTGCCGGTGATCTACAATTCCTTTGCCGCGCGCGAAATCGAGATCTCCTTACTCGATGCGCGCGCCGGATCACCCCCCACCGCGACAGAATTCCTTGGCCGCCTCGGCTGCTGTCCCGATCAGACGGTGCTCGACAATATCTTTCGCGACTGGGAACGCTGGTGCGCCGACCTTCTGTCCAGCCACATCTCGTATCCCGTGCTCTTGTTTTTCCGGTCGCAGCACGGCAATCAGTCGTGGCTAAGCGCGCTCACCGTCATGCTCGATGTCACATCGCTGGTCATGACCGGCGTGGATGGCATTCACGCGGATCAGGCCAAGCTGACATTTGCCATGGCGCGGCACGCGGTTGTGGATCTCTCCCAGGTGGTCAATGCCGAATACAGTCCGAACGATGCGGACCGGCTCACACCGGAGGATCGGCATCGGCTGAAGACGGAACTGGCATGGCGCGGCGTCACGATCAACGATAAGGCCGATGCGGAGGAGCGGTTGGCTGAACTTCGTGTCGTGTATGAACCCTACCTGCACGCGCTCAGCCGCCGTTTGTTTATGAATCTGCCGCCCTGGATTCACAACAACCGCATCAAAGACAACTGGCAGGGCGGACCCTGGGACCGCGCCATCCAGGCAAGAGCGCTCGAGCATCCCGGGCATCCCGCGGAGGATCATTTCTAAGCTACGAAAGTACCATGGACCAAAGTACGTTCTGGCCGTCAAAATTGGGGTTGTGACCGGGACCAAACCCCGGTAGAGTGAATGCATACGTGGGGAATTAATGTCAGGGGATTCCATGTTCATGCCTCATCCCAATCTCGGTGACGATATCAATGGGAATATCGTCCAGTCCGAAGTCGAGGGTGGCGTGTCGCTGGAAGGCCTTCCGCCTGATACCGTGCTCCACATACGCACACAGCACCACTTCTATACCGCATTATTGCTGGGCGAAGGCGTGGCCTTGATTTCTGGACATCCGGAGTATTGCCCCCAGCCAGTCCAGGTGACGATTGCAGGCTCGACCTGGGGCGGTTCAATGCTCAAAGTGCGCTTTATCGGCCGCGGAATGCACTTGGAGTTTCACCATCCCAACTACAAAGCGCCAATTGTGACGTCCCGCATTCAGGAAATACGGGAGCCGGTTCGATCAGGCAGCAAGCGACGGATCAGCCAGGTCGCGGCTGCCGACTAGCCTTCTGCCGACTACCATTCCCGTGCTTACTCTTCAGTAGACAACCAACCGTCTCAGTTTCGGCGTCTTTGCCACGGGACGGGCACGTCGCCCGTCCCTACGTTCCCCGCTCTTACTTCTGCTTCTTGTCCCAGTCTTCCCGCGACGTTACGGTCAGTGGTTGTTGCTGACTGGACTGCAAGGCCGCATTGACTGGCGGGACATCGGAAGACGTAATCGCTTTGAATTGCGCGCCGGCTTCCTCCAGTTTTTTGTTCAGCACGGCTGTGCTCTCCACCTGCGACTGCGTGGGACGGCCCGAATAACCGTTGACCCCGCCGTACAACTCGCCCAGATGCTCGCGCAGCTTTTTCTCTCCAGTGATCATGCCACCTTCTTTCACCGATACCAGAGTCGAACGGAAATCATCGAGCTTCTTAGACAAAGCATCAAGCTGTGGCTTCAACTTGTCGACTGAACCCGTTTGCCGCTGCTTAACCTGGTCGCGAAGATCGTTGGTGGCATCCACGATGTAGGTCAACTGCGCCAGCATGTCGTAGAGCTGCGTCACGGTTTTGTGCTGCAACTCTCGATCGGCGGGAGTGCTCTTCGAGCGCGGATCGGGTACCAGCTTAACCTCGGAGGAGTATGTCTCTTTGCCTTTGGTCAGCTTGACGGTGTAGGTTCCCTCCTGCGCCTGCGGGCCGAAGAAGACATATTCGTTCTCCACCAGCCCCGCAGCCGGCGGCATCTTGGGAGGCTTGGCGCGCTCGGGCCATTGCACGCGGTTCAGGCCGCGACGCTTGTCTCCCTGAATCGAGGTGAGCAACTGGCCTTTGCTGTCGAAGACCTCCAGTTTGAGATCGCCGAAAATGTGGCGCTTTTTCTGGTAGTAGACAATAGCAGCGGCCTCGGGAATGCTGCGGCCATGGAATTCGGAGTCCCCATCAAACCGCTGCTCGCCCGCCGGCAGGTTCAACACGGAAGGGCGGGACGGCAGCATCACGAGATCTTTCGCTAGGATTTCTGGCGTGAGTGCGCGGATCGGAGTCAGATCGTCGAGGATGTAAATGCCCCGGCCGTGGGTCGCCAAAATCAAGTCCGACTCGCGCGGCTGGATGGCGATGTCGCGCACCGCTACGTTCGGAAGGCTGCCCTTGAATTGCGCCCAGTGCGCTCCACCATCAATCGAAATAAACAGGCCGAACTCGGTGCCGACAAACAGAAGATTGGGGTTGACCAGATCCTCGCGAACCACGTGGGCATAGCCGGTTAACTCGCCGGTGGAGATCGAGGTCCACGTCTTTCCGTAGTCTTTCGTCCGGTACACGTGGGTTTTCATGTCGCCGGTCGCGTGACCGTCGAAAGTCGCATAGGCAACGGCGGGGTCGAAATGGCTGGCTTCGATGGTCGAAACCCAGGTTCCCGCCGGCAACCCTGTGACATTTTTGGCGACATTCGTCCAATGTTTGCCGCCATCTTGCGTAATCTGGACGTTGCCGTCGTCCGTCCCCACCCAGATCACTTCACCGTTCTTGGGAGACTCAGCGATGGTGTAGATCGTCTCGAACTTTTCCGCGTCGGAGTTATCAATCGTCAGGCCGCCGGACAATTCCTGGTGCTGGCGCGCCGGATCGTTCGTCGTGAGGTCGGGCGAAATGCGGTCCCAGGATTCTCCGTGATCGCGGGAGCGGAACAGGAATTGTCCGCCAAGGTAGATCGTCCCCTTATGATTCGGGCTCATGTGAATCGGAGAATTCCAGTTAAAGCGAAAGTCGGGTTCGTTGGCGCGAGGCAGTGGCTTGATGTCTTTGGCTTCGCCCGTGGACTTGCGGAAGCGCACGATCATCGCGCCCTGATATTCCGCGTAAGCATAGTCGGCATCGGAGGGGTCGGAAAAAGCCCAGAAGCCGTCCCCGCCATCGATGTTGCGCCAGTGCCGGTTCGCGATTCCATCGGGAGCCCGCGACGGTCCCATCCAGGTGCCGTTGTCTTGCAGTCCGCCGTATACGTTGTACGGGTCCGCCATATCGGCGCTCACGTGATAGAACTGTGAAACGGGAAGGTTGGAGAGAAACCGCCAGTGGGCGGCGCGGTCGAGCGTTTGGTAGACGCCGCCGTCGGTGCCGAGCAACATCTGTTCGGGATTCTCGGCGTCGATCCAGAGCGCATGATGGTCGCTGTGCACGGCGTCGCCGAACCCTTCGCCACTCGAGAAAGCAGCACTGAAACTTTTTCCGGCATCGTCGCTGACGGTTAGGAAAAATCCTGGCTTGTAAACGCGATCCGGATTCTTCGGATCGACCGCCAGACGGGCGAAGTAAAATGGCCGTCCGCTCACGTTGAAGGAATTATTGACCTCGACCCAACTATCTCCAGCGTCATCGGATCGGAACAGGGCGGTGTGATTCTTGGCTTCAACGACCGCATACACACGGGAGCGATTCGAAGCGGCGATGGCGATGCCGATGCGTCCCAGATCGCCCTCTGGCAGACCTTTTCGTAATTCGTGCCAGGTGGCGCCGGCGTCAGTGCTCTTGAATAGGCCGCTGCCAGGGCCTCCGGAGCGGAAGTTATGCGGTTCGCGGCGAACGTCCCACATGGCGGCATAGACTACCGAAGAATCCTGCGGGTCCATGGCCATTTCGGCACAACCGGTACTGTCATTGCGATAGAGCAGTTTGGTCCACGTTTTGCCGCCGTCGGTTGTCTTGAAAACGCCGCGCTCAGTATTCGCATTCCACAGGTGCCCGAGGGCGCAGGCATACAACGTGTTACCGTTTTTCGGATCTACAAGGATCCGGGAAATGTGTTCGGAGTCGGCAAGACCCAGGTTTTGCCAGTTTTCCCCGCCGTCCCGCGAGCGGTAAATCCCTGTGCCGACCGATACGCTGTTGCGCGCCCACGATTCACCGGTTCCCACCCACACGGTTTGCGGGTTCGAAGGATCGATCGCAATCGAGCCGATTGATTGCGACGGCTGTTTGTCGAACATCGGCTTGAAGGTGATGCCGCCATCGACCGACTTCCAGACTCCTCCGCCGGACGAACCGACATAGATGGTAAGTCGAGGACCCTCGTGAACCCCCGCAATGTCGGCGATGCGGCCGCCCATAGCCGCGGGACCGATGGTGCGGATGGGAAGCCCGCTCAGGGTGTCGGAGTCGAGCGTCACATCCTGGGCGGAAGCGGACAGGGCGAGAGCTGCAAGAGCGACGATCCAGAAAATCCAGAAAATACGCGCACGATTGAACATAATTTCCTCGAAGTGAAACGCAGACATCTACGGTAGCCGCTCGCCTTCTGTGCAAAGGGAAGGACCTGCGTATTCCATCGCGGAATACTTAGGTCCTTCGGTTCGCTCACCACGAACGTTGAATGCATGACGCGAAAGCTAAGCCATGATCCACAACTTGGTTGTCTTTACGCTAATTCTTTGGAGCCTCGGGCTTGGCCGGTGTTGGCGGCGGAGGCGGAGGCGGCGGCATCTTGAAAATCGAATCGTCCGCCGGTACGTTGAGTTCAATCTTGGAGATGGTCAGCTTTTGTTTCTGCTGGCTGCCCTTGATCCCGCTCTCCATGGCAAACGGAAATATAATTCCGTTCACTTCCTTATAATCGCCAATAGACTCTTCAACATCCTGCTCGCTGCCCCGTACCATACGCTTGGTGTCTTCCTTGATCTCAAGGAAAGAATCGGCATCAATATAGACGGTTTGCACATCGCCATTCTTGAGCGTCACCTTGAGCTTGTAGGCGTCCGTCCCCTCGATCTTATCTTTGCCGAGAAATTCAACCTGGTTGCCTTTGCTCTTGTAGTCGACCAGCGGGCCGTCGATGTCGGCCATTTCCTGGATGTCCTTCGCCTCGTCGGCGGACATCAGTTCGGGATCCTTCTTGCCCATGAACGGCATGACTTCCCATGCGTTCTTGCCATCGTAAGCTTGGATCGCGGTCAGTCCTTGGATGGTGAATTCCAGGCGCGCCATGTTTCCGCGCTTCTGGATCGAGACGCCGGGCGCTTCCATGCCCGGACCCATCGCCATTACGGCCGTTGCCTTGATGGTTTGCACGCCGGCCAGTTTGTCGGCTCCGCCGCGCGCCTGGATATTCTTAGCAATAATCTCGTCGGCGGTTTGTGCCCACGAGGCCGCGGCCAGCGCAACAACCGCAACAGTCCCGAAACAGAGCTTTCTGAACATGAGTGATCTCCTGAGAGTTTGTAAGCCTACGGAGTGTTGTACGTAACGATATGAGCCTTAGTTCAAAGTTGTCAAATCCCGGCCCAGTGATGGTCTCGTAGAGTTCTTAGACGAACTGCACTCTTCCCAGCGTGCATAGGGTCACGCGAACGGGTGCTCCGAATCACTGACGGGCGAAATGTTTTGCACTATGGTCACAACTGCGCAGCTCTTCGCACCGTCGTTGAGCTGGAATGGGGATATCCACGAACTTCCGGGGATGCACCCATTCAGGGCGCTCCCGCACATTAATGTACGCCGCGTGGGCGGCGGCTCTCCGATCATAAAGCCGACTCACCCATAGGCATGCGCGACCCGGGTTAACTTCGTCGTGGAAAGCAAACGTCAACGTTACATTTAGATCTCCAACTTGTCTCCAAATTCATTCGCTCGATGGCAGGAGGTAGTTATGCAATTCCATCTAGAAGCAGATGAAGTAAAAATGCTAGCTAATGTTTTGCTTGAACAGGACACTCGTCCGTACCAAGGACTAATGGACAAGGTTATGGCCCGTGACTTCAGGTTGGATGCGGGCGAGCTTGAACAAGCCGCTGACCTCCTGTCCAGCAAGAAGGGCAGGCTGAAGGATGAAATCGCGGCTCAGCCGGAGGTCCAGTCGAAATTAGCCTTGGAGCGAAAATTGGCGCTCTTGCAGCGAGTCCTCGACCGCGTTAATGAGGCCTGCGTAATGTTTTGACCGCTCTCGGTGCGACCGAGCGCTACCGCCATTCTTGCGCTAAGGCCCTGGTTCGTGCCTCAGTTGAGGCCGAGCTCGGGTACCTCAACGTTCGAGCCTGCATTCGAACTATAGTTTGAGCTTGCGCTCAAATGATAGTTTGGGCTGAGGTTGGCGTTGGGATCGCTCTGCGAGTTCGATGGCTCCGGACGATACGGCGGCGGATCGTCGTTCCAGTTATATCCGTAATAAGGATCGTCATAACCGTAATACGGATAGCCGTACGAGTAGGGTCCATACCAGAAAGGGTTATAAAACCACGGATCCCACGCGAAACCCCAGAAAGGCCCGCCGAACCCAAAGCCCCAACCTCCCCAACCCCAGCCGCCATAGCCCCAACCGACGCCACGCCAGCCGTTGCCGCCCCAACCGTAGCCCCCAAAACCACCTCGAACGAAGTTTCCGTTGCGGGTCCCGCCCGCGAATCCCGACGTGCGCACGCCACCGTTGCCAAAGGAATGCCACTGCCCGTCGGCAATCGCCGGTCGGATATTCGCACCACTCGACCCAAAACTACGACCGGCCTCTAATCCTGTTCGTCCGCTCATGCCGCGCGACGCGCTGCCGTTGAGACCGCCGCGCCCGTAGCCTCCGGGGCCGTACCCGCCTCGGCTGTGGCTTTCGCCGCCGTAAGACCGGCCGCCTTCATATCCACTCCCGCCATGAAAGCCGCCGCTTTCACTACCGTGAAATCCGCCACTGCTGCTGCCATGGGAGCTTCCGCCGCCACCACCGCCGCTGTGACCGCCGCCACCACCGTGTTGTGCTATTGCTGAAATTGGAATGAGGGAAAGACCAACCGCCGCTGCGAATGTGATCAGGAACCTGCGGACACTCGATGTGCACATAAACCAGTACCTCCGGGAAACGCGGGCACGTTCGAGAGAGGAGTCGAGACCCGAATCCACATACCAGGACTGCGCGCTTCTACTAAATCAGATTCTACTCCCGAGTCCGGGGTTGCACAGGTTCAGGAACGAAGGGGCAGTGAGGTCGAATGTAGCCTGCCTCCGTTCCGATCTCAGTAGTCGCAGCTTCCGTTGATGCCGCACTTTCGCACGGAATAAAGGTCCTCGATCACGTTCAACGACCAGGCATTGGTTCCCGTGTTCAGCACATCTACATACAAACGGCCGCGTGTGGAGTCGACCGCCAACTGCCCGGGCTGATTGTCGGTTCCCAACAGGAAGGATGTGAGCAACTTTCCAGTCTCGCTGTAAACATCAATTACGTTCCCCGCGGAGTTCGCCACATAAACATGACCGAGAGCGTTGTTCACCCCGACGGCTGCGGGCGCATAAGACAAAGCTACGGTGGTGGCTATCGTCTCGTTTTTTCCAAGCACGATCTGCAGGTTCTTGCCCGAGCTGGCAAATAGCTTGTTCGTGTAGGAATCGACCGCCAGCACCGTTCCGAACGTTGTTGTCGATACTGCAAAGGTCGAGGGGTTTACTTCCTCGGAAACACCGCCCGAGGTCACGTACAGCTTGCCTGTGTTTGGGTTCACCACCGGCGGTTGCCCAATGGCGCCGCCGGAGGCAATCGGTCCCTTGATCAGCTTGAGATGATCCGGATCGAAAGCCCACAGAGGATCGTTTCCCGTCCCGCACTGGGAGGCCACCCAGATCTCTCGTTTGCAATTAAAAACGACCGACGCCGGGCAGGAGTTGACTTTGGTAGAAGAAATCTCGGTGTTGCTGCTGTTGTAGACCACGACGTCTCCCGCAGTCAGATTTCCAGTCCAGATGTTGTCGTTTTTCATGTCAACGCTTACACCCGCCGAAGGGTTAATCGTCGTCACCACGGAGAAAGTGACGCCGTCGATCACTGTGAGGCTCGTCCCGCCGGAGTTGGGGCCGCCACCCGCGTAAACCTTATTGAGAGCTGGATTCACGGCCACTTGACCGGCCGAAGCGGTGGGAATGGGGATGCTGGCAATAATGTTTTGCGCTGGTGCGGACCCGGTAAGTGCCCAGACCAGAGCAGCGACAGAAACAACGCTGCATACCGTACTGCGAGTCGGTTTCATGCTGGTTCTCCTCGGATAGTTTTAGTTTTGGTTGTTGTCGGTATTCGTTTTCGTGACGGGTGACCAGAAAAACTAAGCGTGCCCCAACGAACAGTGGTCCATTCTTACCACCGAGTTTTCGTGGGCGTCAACGTGAAATGCACTTTCGAGTTAGGGCAAGTAAGTGCAGCCGCTGTATCAACGCGAAACTACAGTTGCAGAAGATGGCAGGAATGGGTCTTGACCACAACCCAGACCCCTTTGCCCGGAGCCAATTGCAGCGCATCGCGCGCCGCGAGCGTAAGGTGCACCTCGAACCGGGCGCACCCGCAATCGACGGTGGCCGCAACGATCACGTCTTTTTGCTGAAGCCGCCGGATCGATCCCGGCAGGATATTCCGAGCGCTCAACCCTCGTGGAGCTTCCGTTGCCAGCAGAAGATCGCCGGCGCGTATGCCGATACGGAGACGCGAACCAATACCGGCCCGCACCAGTGGGGTCTCCAATTCCACTGGGCCGCCATCGGGATTGCTGTTCGTTGTCGGGCGGGCCACGATCTGGCACGCCATGGTGCCGCGCGTTTCGTGTAACGCCAGAACCGTCGCGTCGAAGATGTTCTCAAATCCAGACAACTGGGCGACGGTCTCCAATCGCGGTGCACGCATGACTTCGTGCGGTTGTCCCTGGGCCACGATTTTACCCGCATCGAGCACGATAACTTCATCGCCCAGGGCAAACACTTCTTCGTGATTGTGAGTAACGAAAAGAATCGGGACACCGTGTGCTTGATTCCAGCGACGCAGGTCGTCGACGAGGAGAGATTTTGTCGGAAGATCGAGCGCGCCCAGCGGCTCGTCAAGCAGCAACGCTCGCGGTTCCGTGACCAAAGCCCGCGCCAGGGCGACGCGTTGGCGTTCGCCACCGGAGATTTGCGCCGGACGGCGGTCGCGGAGGTGCGCGATGCGGAAGGCATCGAGCATGTCTCGGCTGCGCGTTTGGCGTTGCTTCGCGCTCAGTGCGCGAAGACCGTAGGCGACATTCTCTTCGGCGGTGAGGTGAGGGAAGAGGGCGAGATCCTGATGCACGTAGCCAATCCGCCGTTTCCAGGCGGCCCGGTTGCTCTTGGTCTCGGATTCATACAGCGTCTCGCCGCCCGCGACGATGCGCCCTTCATCGGGATCGATGAGCCCGGCGATGCAGTCGAGCACTGTGGTTTTTCCGGCTCCGGAAGCGCCGAAAAGAACCGTGAATCCGGCCGTCGCCCGAAAATGGACATTCAGAGTAAAGCTGCCGCCGGAGTTGGCAAAGCGCTTGCGGATGCGGACTTCGAGATCGGAACTATCGGGCGCGATCGATGCTGGGAGGGCAGTCTGCGTGGCGGGAGCTGGATTCACCGCCATGGACTCACCGCCCAGGGGCGCCGGTTCGCTCCATACACCACGGACAACACCACAAACGAGAGCAGCAGCAGCACGAGAGCGGTTTGGTTCGCACTGGAATAGTTTGCCATCTCCACCTGATCGTAGATATCAATCGAGATGGTCCGGGTTACACCAGATATATTGCCGCCGACCATGAGCACCACTCCAAATTCACCGAGCGTGTGCGCGAAGCTCAGGGCGAACCCAGTGACCAGCCCGGCTTTTGAAAGGGGAAGCACAACGCGGCGAAAGGTCTGCAGAGGCGAATGTCCAAGCGTCGCCGATGCCTGCAGCAACGTGCGGTCAACCGCGCCGAATGAGGCGGCGAACGGCTGCACGGCAAAGGGAAGGCTGTACAACAAAGACCCGATTACCAAACCTTCGAAGGTGAAGGCCAGCGAGTGCCCGGTGATCGATTCCCACCAGCGGCCGAGTGGACTGCGCGATCCGAGAGCGACCAGCACGTAAAAGCCCAGGACCGTCGGAGGCAGGACAATGGGAAGCGCGACGGCGGCTTCAACCAGAAATTTCCAGCGCCAGTGCGAATAAGTTAGCCAGTAAGCAATCGGGATTCCGATGGCGATCAGCAGCGCCGAGACGATCGCAGCCAGTCGCACCGTCAGCCAAAAGGCCTCCCAGTTCATTTCTTTTTCTCTCCGGTGGAACTCTTCTCCTCCGGCAGGCTGAAGCCGTAATTGGTGAGCAGGGAAGTGGCCTCCGGGCTGCGCAAGAAATCCAGGAACTTTCGGGCTGCGCCCTGCTGTTTTGATTTTGCGAGCACGACGGCTGCCTGGTTCAGGGGGGGATAGGCCTCAAGCGGTACCATCCAGTAGCGGCCTTTGTCTTTCATGGCCGGCGCTAGCGCGTGCGAAAGCGCGACCAGTCCAGCCTGCGCGTTCCCCGATTCCACAAACTGCGCCGCTTGCGATATGTTCTCGCCGATGACGAGACGGCTGGAAACTTTATCGTAAAGATTGAAATGCCGCAGCGTCGCTGCGGCGGCGCGGCCATAGGGAGCGGTCGCTGGATTGGCAATCGAAATCTTCTTGACTGAAGGATCGAGCAAAGCCTGTATGCCAAGTTTCGGCAAGTCCAGAGGAGAATCGTTCGGCACCCACAGCACGAGCCGGCCGATCGCGTAGCGGTAGAGCGTTTCTTTCGACGCCAGCCCTTCGGCGATCAATTGCTGGGGGTACTGTTCATCGGCGGAGAAAAAAACGTCGAAGGGCGCGCCATTGCGAATCTGATTGGTCAGATTGCCAGAGGCTCCGAACGAGAGCTTCACAGTCTGGCCGGTCTTCTTCGTATAGGCGTCTGCCAATTGCGGTAGAGCGGCGCTCATATCAGCCGCTGCCGCCACGGTGATTTCTTGAGCGGCGGCGAAAGTTCCTGCGAACAAGAGGAGTAGCGCGAGTAATTGTTTCATCGCAGAATGTTAAGTCTTTGGGGCTCCAGACGCGCCCCTCCAAAACAAAAATCGATACCCATTTCCTTCACACCAACTTCGTCTTCGACAGCGGAAGTTCGCGCACTCGCTTGCCGGTGGCCGCAAATACGGCGTTGTATAAAGCCGGAGCGAACGGCGGCACGCCGGGTTCACCCACTCCGGCAGGGGGCGCGTCGCTTTCGACAATGTGCACGTCGACATGCCGCGGTGCGCGATTCATGCGCGTGATTTGAAAATTGTGGAAGTTGCTCTGGTCGATGATTCCATTCGTCGCCGTGATTTCGCCGAACAACGCCAGGCTGGTTCCAAAAACCGCTGCCCCCTCGAACTGGTTGCGGATATTGTCCGGGCTGACGATGGTGCCAGCATCGACTGCTGTCCAGACATTCGGAATATGCACTTGCCCCCGGTCATCGACTTCGACCTCCACTACGGTCGCAACATACGTGAGGAAACTGCGGTGAGCGGCAATGCCCATGCCGCGCCCTTTGCCCATCGGCTTCTTACCCCATCCGGACTTCTCGGCTGCGATCTCGACCACGCGGCGCAGGCGAGCCGTGTCGAGCGGATATTTCTTGTCGTCTTCAGCTTCGTCTCCCTTCAGGTCGAGCGCGACAATCCGCGGCGGGCCGATCAGATTGAGCAGGTACTCGACGGGATCCTTTTTGGCGTGGTGCGCGAGTTCGTCGGCAAACGAGTGAATCGCGAATCCGTGATAGATATTGGCTACGCTGCGCAGCCATCCGATGCGGACATGGTAGTCGGCCGGGCCATTTTCGGCGCGATGGTTGGGAATATCGAATGGAAGATTATTCCACCCCAGGCCCATCTCGTCTTCCGCATACACCGCCTTCGTGTCGAAGGTCGAACCGATGGGCGGATAGACGGTACGCTGCAACCACGCGGTCGGTTTGCCATCCGGGCCGACCGAGGCCTTCATGTACATCGCGGCGACGGAATGGAAAAAGTCGAAGTGAATATCGTCTTCGCGGCTCCAGACAACTTTGACCGGCTTGCCGAGTTGCTTCGAAAGCACGGCCGCTTCGGCGACCTGGTCGGGCTTCGATTTGCGTCCGAAGCCGCCGCCGAGCAGCGTGACGTGGCACGTGACATCTTCTTTCTTGATACCGAGTACTCCGGCAATCGTTTCCTGTACAGCTTGCGGATTCTGCGTTGGCGCCCAAGCCCGCACCTTTCCATCGCGATACTCGGCGACGGCGACCGGCGGTTCCATGGATACATGGGCCAGATGTGGCGCATAGTACTCTGCTTCGATTACTTTGGCTCCAGTTTGACCGCTCTTGGCAAAGGCGGCATCAACGTCGCCAACGTTGCGTACAACTTTGCCGGGCTGGCGCGAAGTGGCTTCCAGAGCCTTGCGAAAGGGGCCAGAGTTATAGACCTCATGCGGACTGCTGTCCCACTCGATCTTTAAGCTCTTGCGTCCCTTAAATGCCGCGTAAGTGTTATCGGCGATAACGGCGACTCCGCCCAGGGGTTGAAACAAATGCGGCGGCTTGAAGGGCTCGATAGTCAGCGTCTTTTGCACGCCAGGCACTTTGAGCGCAGCCTTGTCGTCGTAGGATTTGATTTTTTGTCCCAGGACGGGTGGATGCTCGACCGACGCGTAGACCATACCGGGCACGACTGCATCCATACCGAAGATCGCTTTGCCCGTGACAATCTCGGGAAGGTCGAAGAGGGAATTGCTCTCTTTGCCGATGTAGCGCCACTCGGCTCGTGTCTTCAGCGGGACGTCTTCTTTCTTGGGAACGGGCAGCTTCGCCGCTGCGGCCGCGACTTCGCCGTAGCCCACCTTGCGTCCGCTCGCCTTATGCACCACGAAGTGAGGCTCGGTCGTGCATTCCTTGGTTGAAACGTTCCACTGCGCTGCCGCGGCGCTGATCAGCATCGCGCGTCCAGTGGCGCCCACTTGCCGCATCAGGTCGAAGTTGCTGCGCACGGAGTGCGAGCCATCCGTATCCTGCTCGCCATATTTTGGATCCCCAATCGCCTGCTCAATCTTGACCCGCTTCCAGTCGGCATCCAGTTCATCGGCAACCACCAGAGGTAAAGCGGTGCGGCTGCCGCAGCCCATTTCGGAACGATGCGCGACGATGGTGACCGTGCCGTCTGACGCGATCGACATCCATACCGTCGGATCAAACGGTGGCGCGGTGGCTTCGCCATCGGCGGCCCACAGCGCTTCGGGGACGAAATGCGCGCTCAATACAAAGACGCCGCTAGCCAGCGTAGCTTGCAGAAATCCTCTTCGGCTCACGCTACGCGACTTGCTTTGATTCGAGGGACGGCTGACATTTTCGATGAGATTCATGCCGTCTCCTTCGCCGCCTGGTGAATCGCAGCCCGAATGCGCTGGTAGGTTCCGCAGCGGCAGAGATTGCCCGACATGGCTGTGTCGATCTCTTGATCGTTAGGGTTCTTGTTTTCCTTCAGCAGCGCGATGGCCTGCATGATCTGTCCCGTCTGGCAGTAACCGCATTGCGGCACGCGAATTTCCATCCAGGCCTTTTGCACGGGGTGCATTGGCGCGATGCCCTCAATGGTGGTGATCTCGGCGCCGCTGACCTCCTTCATCGGAGTAGTGCAGGAACGTATAGCCGCGCCATTCTGATGCACAGTGCAGGCTCCGCAAAGAGACATGCCGCATCCAAACTTTGTCCCCTTCAGTCCTGCAACGTCGCGCAAATACCAGAGCAACGGCATGTCGGGATCGCCGTCAAACGTTTTTTCTTGGCCGTTCACCTTAAAACGGATCATCGGTTCCTCGTGAGCTTGTCAGCGACCTACGGACGCCACGAAATTGATTTTCATATCGTAGTCGCACAGCGTGAAATGTGAAAGAGTGAAGCCGTAACTTCACCTGCCACTCCCCGCGTCCCCGCTGGTTCAGGGTTTCCATTGCCGCCATCATATAATCGTCTTTCATCAACGGAGGAAGCTTGGCCTACGACGATCTGCGAGACTGGATCAAAGCCCTGGAGCGTGCCGGAGAGTTGAAACGGATCCGCATTGAAGCCGATCCGATCCTGGAAATTACCGAGATTGCCGACCGCGTCTCGAAGAGCAAAGATCGCGAGGGTAACGTCGGCGGCAAAGCCCTGCTCTTCGAAAACCTCAAAGGCCATCCCGGAGCGCGACTTCTGATCAATCAATTCGGATCGGCGCGCCGCATGAAGCTTGCCCTCGAAGTGGATGCCCTCGATGAAATTGCCGAGCGCATTCGCGGCTTCATGGACGTGAAATCTCCGCAAGGCTTTCTCGATAAAGTGAAAATGCTGCCCATGCTGGCCGAAATGGGCAAGTTCTTTCCGAAGACTGTCGCCAGCGGCCCTTGCAAAGAGGTAATCCATCGCGACAGTATTTCTCTGCTCGATTTTCCCATCCTGCAATGTTGGCCAAAAGACGGCGGACGCTTTATCACCTTGCCTTGTGTGATCACGCGCGATCCGAAAACCGGCAAGCGCAACGTCGGCATGTATCGCATGCAGGTTTACGACGAACGCACAACCGGCATGCACTGGCAAAGGCAAAAAGTTGCGGCCGAACACTATCGCGACCGCATGCGGATGGCCTCCAACAGTACTGAGGGTGCCCCATCCTTCGCGTCTTCTGCGAAAGGTGGGAAGTCTGCTGCCGTCGACATCATGGCCCGCTCTTCCGGCGGATCGATGTTGGCCGCAGGCGATCGCCCCTCCGGCAAAATGGAAGTCGCTGTTGCTATCGGCACCGATCCCGCCCTGACGTTCTCGGCGATCGTGCCCGCGCCGCCCGATGTCGAAGAGTTCATCATCGCCGGATTCCTGCGGCAGAAGCCTGTGGAATTGGTGAAGTGCGAGACCGTTGATCTGGAAGTTCCAGCCAACGCCGAAATCATTCTCGAAGGCTACGTCAATCTCGACGAACTGCGCACCGAAGGTCCCTTCGGCGACCACACCGGATTCTACTCGCTCGAAGACGAGTACCCGGTGTTTCACGTCACTTGCGTCACGCACCGGAAAGACCCGATTTACGCGACTACGGTGGTCGGCAAGCCTCCGCAAGAGGATGCCTGGATGGGCAAGGCCGTCGAACGTATCTTTCTTCCGCTGATGAAGCTGACGATTCCAGAATTGGTAGACGTGAATCTGCCCATCGAAGGCGTATTTCACAACCTGATGATCGTCTCGATTCGCAAGTCCTATCCCGGACAGGCGCGCAAAGTGATGAACGCCATCTGGTCGCTCGGGCAGGCCATGTTCACCAAGTGCATCATTGTGGTCGACGAAGATGTTGACGTCCAGGATATTGGTGACGTCACCCTGAAAGTGCTGAACAACATCGATCCCGAACGCGATATCCAGTTCACACTAGGGCCTGTGGATTCGCTCGATCACGCCGCGCGCCTGGCCAATTACGGATCGAAAATGGGCATTGACGCAACGCGCAAGTGGTCAACCGAGGGGTTTGGACGTCCATGGCCCGACGAGATCACGATGGATGCGAAGACCCGCGCACTGGTGGATGGCAAGTGGAAGGCGCTGGCGCGCGAGTTGGGGATGGAGTGACCCCCTTTTGTTGGATTGTCATCCCGAGCGGAGCGAGGGATCTGCAGTCGGCCATTCTGCGAAAAGCAGGAGCAGTTCTAACACCGTCGGACCTTCGTTCCACCAGCATTCGTGAACATAAAGCTCAAGCACTGTGGGCTGATCCTGAGTTGATGGAAATTCCGGCCTGTACGAGCGAGGAACCCCGATGCCTCCTGATCGCAAAGAGCGGCTGGTAGGCGGTGATCACCCGTTGAGACGAAACCATCCGTCTGATTTCCGCGAGGCGTTCCGCGCGATGTGGAAGTAGCTATTTATGAAAGCGAAGACATTTCATCGAAAGTTCGATTCCGGCCAGAATGTCACGGAATATTTGCGCCGCCGCTCCCTGAGGATGTTGCGCAAGATAACGCATTACCGGCTCGACGAATTGATCGTATGTCGGAACTGGCATCTAGCCTCTGCACTGGCTACTTCACTGTAAATTATACGGGTAGCTGGCTGCGAATCACGCTGGCATCCAGATGAAGATTGATGAGGCCCACGCCTCTGAAAAGTGGGGATTACTTGGTCCTGAGGAAGTAGATTGATGGCCCGACGAACGGAAAGGGCGAGGCGTAAAGCTTATCTTCGCTCCCTCGTCAGCAACTCCAACTCTTCCGGCGTTCTAGGCCAGTCTTCCCGCAACAGTCGCGACAGAGCGCGATCGGCCAGCAGCTTTCCTCCCGTCTGGCAGCTTGGGCAGTAATTCGTTTCATTCGAGGCGTAGCGGATCCGTTGCACTTTTGTTCCGCAACGAGGGCACGGTTCTTTATAGCGGCCATGCACCGCCATTTCTGGACGGAACGCCGTCACTTTTTCCGGGAACTGATCGCCTGCCTCTTTTCGCAATCTCTCTGTCCATTGGACAAGGCTGTTGCGCGCAGCCGCGAACAGCCGCTCGATCTCTTCTGGTTTCAGTTTTTGCGTCAGCGCGAATGGCGAGAGACGCGCTTCAAACAGAATCTCGTCCGAGTACGCATTGCCGATGCCGCTGAAGAGCCGCGGATCGCTCAGTGCGCGCTTCAGCGTGTGATTTGCGGACGTGAGCGCTGCCGCGAAACGGTCCAGACCCGCATCCAGAACCTCAAGGCCGCCGGGATCGAGCGCGTTGAGTCCGTCCACTCCGGCGACTACGTGCAGCGACGCCCGTTTTTGCGAGCCGGCTTCAGTCCAGAGTAGCGTTCCGGTGGAAAAATCGAAGGCCGCCAGCCCGCGCGGGGGTGAAACCTTGGTGTCGCGCTTGCGCCAGTGCAAACGCCCCGCGATCATCAGGTGCAGCACCAGCCAAATTTCTGCTTCTTTATTGTTGCTGAGGCCGATGCAGATTCGCTTGCCCAGTCTGCGCAATTCCACCACGGTCTTGCCTTCCGCAGCGGAAACTGGCGGAATGGCCGTGCGCAGCAGAAACGGGCTGACGATGCGCACGTGTTCCAGGCGCTGGCCAAGAATCCGCCGCTGCAGCGCTTCGATGTAGACGACAATGTCGGGCAGTTCGGGCACGCAAATTTGGCTTTGATCGCCGTCTGATTATCGTACATTCCACGGAGTTTCGAGAAAGTAGCCTCGCTTGAACCCTCTCTCAACTTGTGTTCTCATGATGGTGCGGTCTGCCCGTGGGGGGCTGGCCCGCGCGGTCCAACCTCAATCTTCAGCCGTCGAATCTAGGAAGGCTGATCACAGAATAATCATGAGGGGCAGAGCAGAGGAGACAATCATGAAAAAAGTCCACCACATTCCCGAGGGCTACAACTCCGTAACGCCTTATCTGGTCGTGAAGGGGGCGGCAAAAGCGATTGATTATTACAAGAAGGTTTTCGGGGCGACAGAAATCATGCGCCTGGACGGTCCTGGGGGCCGCATTGGGCATGCTGAATTGAAGATTGGCAACTCGCACATCATGCTGGCAGACGAGTTTCCAGAGATGGGACACAGCGGCCCGCCCACCGAGGGCAACCCGTCGGTGAGCATTCTTCTTTACGTCGAAGATGTCGATGCGGCTGTCGGGCGCGCCGTAGCCGATGGAGCGAAGGTCCTCAAGCCGATTGCAGACCAGTTTTATGGTGACCGCTCCGGCTTCATCGTGGATCCCTTCGGCCATCGCTGGGGTGTGGCGACGCATAAGGAAGATGTTTCGCCGGAAGAGATGGAAGAGCGCGCGAAAAAAGCCGCCCACGCGGCGTAGGTGTAACGCTTACTGTTGACGCTCGGTTCATCCATACTGGGTGATCAGGTGCACCCTCGTATAATTGCAACGACAACTTAGAAAGGAATTCTCCCTATGCTTTCTGCTGGCAATCCCTTTCCGAATTTCTCGCTCCCGAATCAGGACGGCAAGATCACCAACCTCGGCGATTTCGCCGGTCACTGGCTCGTGGTCTATTTTTACCCGAAAGACGACACACCGGGCTGCACCATCCAGGGCAAGTCGTTCACGGCTTCCAAGGCCGATTTCGACGCTGCCGGAATCAAAGTCGTTGGCGTAAGCTCCGACGACGTCACTTCGCACCGGAACTTCTCCCACAAGTTCGCTTTTAAGATCGACCTGCTCTCCGATACCGAGTCGAATCTGATGAAGACGCTCGGCATCCCACAGGCGGAATGGAAAGGGACGAAGTACTGGGAGCGCACGACTTTTGTCGTCGATCCAAAGGGTGTGATCCGCAAGGTCTACGAAAAAGTCGACCCCGAAGGCCACGAGAAGGTATTGCTCGACGATATTACGGGGCTGAAGTCGAAGGCGGCATAGAAAAAAGAAATTACACCGGACGCTTCTTTCCGCCGCCCTACCGTTGCGCTGGAACGGTCTTCCACGGACTGCGCAGCGCTCCCGCCAGTCCTTCGGCCAGGGCCGCGGGAAGAATCCGTCGGAGCCTCGACCGCAGGTCGCGGTATCCCTGATTGCCGGCAAACAGATCGCTCATCAGATCTCGAATGCTGGCGCTCTGGCGCGTCAGCGACACCATTCGCTCAAGGATGCTCTCGCCGAAAATCTGTCCACTATAGAACCGCCGCGAAATACTCGCGGCCAACTTCAACTCTGGGAGCACGTCTTCCTCCAGTGCCCCTTGATACTTGCCGGGGCGATCCGTCAGCACCGCGTCCGCGCACAATTCCGCGGACCGTAGCGCGTAGTACAGACCTTCTCCGGTAATCGGATCGACCAGCCCCGCACTATCTCCGATCATGGCCCAGCCGTCTCCGCAAACGCGGAGAGTCTCAAAGCTTTCTGTACGGAACGACGGTAAAATATGCGAATAAAAACGCGCCTCGGCCAATCGGAAGCCGTTTTCTTCCAACCAGTGCTCCAGCACTCGGCGCAGTTCGGCGGTGGAGGTTTCCCCCATCTTGGCGGCAATTCCCGCAGACACATGGTCGGCGCGGGGAAATACCCAGATGTATCCTGTGATCGCTTTCAAGAACTGAATCTGCATCAGCGAACTGCTCCCCGGAATGAAGTATCCGGCGGTGACCATCAGATCGCTGGCGGAAATCGGAGCGAGAAACTGTGCGCGAAAGGGATTGCGCGCTCCAGCAGCCAGGATGACGTAGGAAGCCTGATATTCCTGCTGCGGCGCGACTAGCCTCCAGCCTGCTCCGTTTCGTTCGATGCGCGTGATGCGCTCCTGATGAAGCACGGCACCGGCGCGGCGGGCCCGTTCCAGCAATAATCCATTGAGTGCCAGGCGCGAGAAAATCGCCACCGGAAATTCCAGGCGGAAGTGTACGCGCTCGCCCGACGGGCTGATCAATTCGCAGCGATCGACGCGATTGTGTGCAGCCGGAACGCTGCTGTTCGCAGCCTCGAGCAGGAAAGGGTAACGCTGAAGCGCCTTGTGCGTAAGGCCCCCGCCGCAAGGTTTTTCCCAGGCGAGCTTTTCATCGAAAAGAAGTACCTCGCGCCCAGCCGTTGCGAGTTGTGCCGCCGCCAGCGCTCCGGCGGGTCCGCCTCCCACAATGGCAATCGGGTCATGCGCACTCATGCTTTGCTGCGAGATCGCGCCCCATAAAAAGATTCGCCAGCGCGCGGTCACACTCCAGCGCGATGCTGGCGAGATTTCGACGAGGCGGCGTGCGTGGCCTCCTGAACACCGCCTCTGGTCGGGTTATTGCAGCGTGGTGGCGCTGTTCAGTCCTTGATAGATGAATAATCCTGCGATCACCAGAATCATGGCTCCCGACAAGGCGCCGAGCACCCTGACGATGGGCGTGATCTTTCTCATCTTGGCCAGAACTTCCGTTTGATCCTTGTGCATCTGGGATTCGGTTTCATGCAGGAAGATGGAATCGTCTTCGTGCATGGTAAGGGTGCTTTTGTAGATCAGGAGGATGATGAGGATTCCAGTTAGAATTCCCCACGCGACCAGCAGCATGAACATAGGAGTCATACGCCACCTCGGAGCTTCGATCGAGCCAATCCCCCGAAGCTGCGATCTGGACCGCGTCGAAGCGGTGCGCCAAACGCTGGCATTTCGGGTACAGGCCCCTACTGCGCACGATTATAGACCCATTGGCAAGAGTACGTGGCGACTTCTTCCCCCGGTGGAGCATCTAAGTATTTAATAATGAAATCGTCCGGCTCCGGAAACGCCTTGCCGGTTCCGCCGGTACGTTTGTTATAATAAGCAACACTTAAGGAGAGTTAACGATGGCCACCACTACCACGCCCGATGTCCAACCCAATGTGCAGCCGAAGACCGCGGCACCCGTGCTCAGCCCTGCTGCGATTGCCAAGGTCAAGGAAATCATGGCGACACAGACACCGGTTCCGGCGGGGTTACGCCTGTCCGTCGTCGGTGGGGGATGCTCCGGCTTCCAATACTCCATGGCCTTCGAAAATGGCGCGGGAATGATGGATAAGGTTTTCGAATTCGACGGCTTGAAAGTTTTCGTCGATGCCACTTCCTTGATGTATCTGGGCGGCGCGAATGTGGATTATGTCGAGACGCTGGAAGGCGCCGGCTTCAAGTTCGACAACCCGAACGTGAAGAGCACCTGCGGTTGCGGCTCGTCCTTTAACGTTTAGGATTAAGGTCTGACCCCGTAGGATCAACGCGCCGGATTCACAGCGCTTTTGATTTCGGAAAATGCCCCGCTCTTGACGCGGGGCTTTTCCATTGTTAGGAGTTTCGTAGCGCCTGCGACACGCGTTCCCATCTACTGCTGCGGCGTCTGTGGGGTCTGCGGAACTTGCGGCTGAAGGCCTTGATTCCCGCCGCCCGTCAATCCTTGGCCCGGTCCACCTTGCCCAAAGCCGCCTTGTCCGAATCCCCCCTGACCTAACCCGCCTGGGCCCAATCCACTCTGTCCGGCCATTTGTCCGGGCGTAAGTCCGCCCATATTGCCGGTCTGCATGCCGGGATTGATTGGCCCGACCAGCAGCCCGCCACGGTCGGCCTGGGGCACGTAAATGAAGAGCCAGTCGTTGTAATGATTTTTGCTGAAGAACTCGCGGACGCTCTTTTCCTTGCTCGTGCTCGCTACCCCAAGGATAGGGCCGCCACCAAAAGTCTGCCCATTGAGGCCCGTGCCCGACCCGGAGCCCGGAGTGCCATTGGAATTCGCCGTCGATCCGGAGGCATTCGAACCTGCTGAAGCATCCGGCGTGTTGCCCGAGGACGAAATTCCCGAACTGCCTGACCCTGATCCGCTCGAAGCATCGCCGGTGGTTCCGGGGCCTGCCTGTTGTGGTTGAGCATTCTGTCCGCCGAATCCGCCCGGGCCGTTCTGCATCCCGCCAAATCCGCCTTGCGCGCCGCCAAACCCGCCCTGCGCCCCACCGAACCCGCCTTGGGCCCCCCCGAAGCCACCTTGTCCGCCGAAGGCGCCTTGCTGTCCGCCAAACCCGCCAGAGCCTTGCGCCCCGCCGATGCCGCCCTGACCACCTTGTCCCAAGACGGGACCGTTGTTTAGGGAGATGTCCTGCTGATGCAGAAATTTGAAATCTTTTTCCTTGCCCGTCACCGGATCGCGGTTCATGGGATCGGTATAGCGCTTCCGCAGGAAGCGCACATTGTTCGTGCTTTCAAGATCCTCAACTTTATTGGGATAGCGCCCGAACTTCTTGTAGTAATGCTGAATGGCGCGCATGTACGCCGTGCCGCGGTGCCTCATTTCCTCTTCGCGGTCGCGCTTGATTTGCGTCTTAATACTGGGCAGCGCTGCCAGCAAGGCAATCGTCATGAGTGCCACCGCCAGCATCAGCGTGAGCATGATGTAGCCGCGCTGGGAATTTTGTAATTTTGTAATTTTGCAATTTTGTAATTTTAAATCGCGCTGCATGACGGCTCACTCGCCTTCAAATTACTAAATTACAAATTACCAATCGGGTTCATCCCTGGGTTAGAGGCAGGCTTTGCCGGTGATTGTTGATCACGTCTTCCACGTCCACTGCGTTCGGCGAAATGTGCAGCACGCGATAACGGCGGTCGACGATGTCGCCCTCAGCCGCGATAAAGAAGTCTTCGCCTTGTGACAGGAACACCCGCTTCGGTTCTCCGGGCTGGTTGGCAAAGCCAAAAAACTTCAGATTGATTGGCGGAGGCGGCGGAATTGGCGGCGGCGTGTGAATGCCGGCCTGCTCGCCCGGAGCAGCGCCGTTGCCCTTGGGCTTTTCAATCTGCGCCACCGAGCCCGCGACAAAAATGTTTCGGCCATTGCCTGCGTACTTGATCTCTTCGCTTCGCCCAAGCAGCTTCAAGTCCAGCGTGGGATCGAGCCGCGGCTCCACGATCGGAACCAGTTTCCCGGAAGCGGTACGCCGCACTCCGGGCTTGGCCGGAGCCGAAGCCGTCGGTGCCGCCGAGGGCACCGTCGACGAGGATGAGGGCCAGAACTCGCGGCCCAGCATCAACAGCGCGACCCCGCCCAGCACTGCCAGCCAGATCACTTGCTTCCGGTTTTCGATTCCCAGTTTCACTTAGGCACCCGACCGCAGATAACTATGCATACCGATTTCCAGCTTTACCGGCCCCGCGCTCTCGCCGGCCAGCCCAACGCTTTCCACTTCAAAGAACAGCTTCGAACGCTCCAGCGCGTTAATGAATCGTACCAGTTGCAGGTAATCTCCGGAAAAACTCCCCTCGATTTCAACGGGAATCACGCCGGAAACCTCGCCATCTTCTTCCTTGTAATGCGTCTGCTGCATCCGCACGCCGTTGGCGGTCGCGACTTTGCCCAGTTCGTCGAGCAGATCGGAATCTTTGGCGGCAAACCGGCCCTTGTAGAAATCGCCGATCTCGTCCTTGGCCAGGACAATCTTCTTGTCCATGCCCCGCAGTGGCTGCACCTCGCGGTTCTTCTTCTGCAGTTCCACCTGGAGTTGATTCAATTGCGCCTTGCGCGAGTCCGCCGATCCCACCAGCGGCGAGAACAGGACGGCGACCGCCACCACATCGGCGGCCAACATGGCGCCAATGGCGATCTTCAATTTCCGCCGCGAGTTTCCCAGATCCGGCATTACTTTCCGCTCCTGTGTTTTGAGTCGGATTTCGAATCGGATTTTCCATCAGTCGTCGAGTCCGGCACCGAATCCGGAACATAAATCGAGATGATCGAGGCGACCACGCCCGCTCCGCTATCCGATCCCACGCTTTCCTGCACCAGTTGCGCCTGCTGGAAGTGCTTCGAGCCTTCCATCGAATGCACGAGTTCGACGGCCGCGGCCCGCGTATCCGCCGCCACTTTCATGTTCAGTTCCATCTGGTTCTGATCGTTCAATTCCGGCCGCAACGAAACCACATGCAGGTTCGCGGGCATCACGACTTCAAGATCTTCGAACACGCGCGTCCAGGAAAACGATTTGCGCTGAATCAGTCCGTTTAGAAACTGCGACTGGTCGCGGGTGCTGCGATTGGCGGCCATGTCGAGAAAGGCCTGCGCCTGCGACCGTTCCCGGTCGCGCTCCGCGATCTGCGCTTCCAGTTGCGCGATGTTGCGCCGGTCCCTTCCCGCATTGGTCCAGCCTCGGACGGCCCACCCCAACAGCACCAGCGTCAACACCGCCAGCACTCCCACGCCCAAGCCCCAGCGTGCCCAGAATTCGCGGGCATCCTCATACGGCCGGGTTGCGAGATTGATATCCAAACGCATAGTAGCTTTCAGCTCTCAGCCATCAGCTTTCAGTTCTCAACCCTCAGTTCGTTGGTTCTACTGAGAGCTGATCGCTGACAGCCGGTCTACGAAATCAACGCTCCCACCACTCCCGCCATGCGCCAGCGCGGAACCGTTCCCGTGCTCGACCCAATCTGCGAAGCGGCGATCAGTTCTTCAACTTGTGCTCCTGACTGGTTCTTCAACGCCGATGCGGCGCCGCCCGCTTCCGGCAGGCCCGCCACGTACACGCGCTCGATATTCAGGTTGTACGTGTCCTGGAAGAACACAACCGACGGATACACCTCTTCCGCCAACTGGTCGCCCGTGATCGCCACGCCGCGCACATTTTCCAGCGTTCGAAACAGCAACAGCTGTTCCTGCTCAAGAATTGCGATGCTGATGGTGTGCGCATCCACTTTGACCACCAGCGTGGGACGTTCCGCATCGGCTGCGCCGAGCGCCGCCAGCATCGACGGCATAACCATCCCTGGACTGTAGCCCGCGTCGCGAAACGCCGACTCGTATTCTTCCAGCACTGTATTCAACACCACCGCAGCCACCGCCCGCACACCCTTGCCCGACGTTTGCGCGTGATACGAAATCCGGGCCTCGGCGGGATCGAACGGCAACGATTTCTTCAGCCGGAAGCGCACGACCGCTTCCGCTTCGTCCAGTTTCGCGGGCAGCGTTTCGAAATCCAGCAGCACCACTCGCACCGCGGTGTCAGGCAGAATCGCAATCACGTCGCGCGAGCGCCCGCCAATACTGCCCAGCGCGCTTTCAATCGCCTGCCGGACCGCCGCTCCGTCGCGCAGGTTCGGTTCCATCAGATCGGGCAGCACCGTGCCCGGCGCCAGTTCCCGCGCCGATGCCATTTCCACCATTCGCCCCGCATCCGCGGCGCGCCCCGCCAGCACCCGGTCGGCCGCAATTTCGCAGGCCAGCGTCGGTCGGCGAGCGTGTTTGGAAGCTGAAGTCATAGCTGTGATTCGATGATATCCCGTAATTTCCCACGGAGAATAGTTACTTCCGGGGACGCTCGCATGGAACTGCCGGCACTCCCGAAGTAACCAGCCTCAGCGCATGGTCTCGATAAACGTGACCTTGTTGATCTCTTTCAGAGTCGTGAAGCCGCCCCGCACCTTGTCGAGCGCCGACTCGCGCAGAAAGCGCATGCCATCTTCGCGCGCTGCCTTCCGTATTTCCGACGTCGATTTGCGGTCGAGAATCATTTCGCGGATCCGGTCGGTCAGATCGAGCAACTCATGAATCGCCGTCCGGCCCCGGAACCCCGTGCCCGCGCATTCGATGCAGCCTTGCCCCTCATACAAAGGAACCTGCGACCACACCTGCGGGTCCAGGCCGCTCGCCTCCAGCACGTCATTCGGATAATGCACCGCCGTTCGGCACGAGTCGCAGATGATTCTCACCAGCCGCTGCGCCAGAATGCAGTTCAGCGCCGACACAAAGTTGTAAGGCTCGACACCCATGTTCAGAAAACGTCCCAGCACATCCACCACGTTATTCGCGTGGACGGTGGTAAACACCAGGTGGCCCGTAAGCGCCGACTGGATGGCGATCTGCGCCGTCTCGTTATCGCGGATTTCGCCCACCATGATCTTGTCGGGATCGTGACGCAAGATCGACCGCAATCCGCGGGCGAAGGTTAATCCCTTTTTCTCGTTCACCGGAATTTGCGTGATGCCGCGCAGTTGATACTCGACCGGGTCTTCGATCGTAATGATCTTGTCTTCGTCGGTCTTGATCTCGTTGACCGCCGCATACAGCGTGGTCGTTTTGCCGCTGCCCGTCGGCCCCGTTACCAGCACCATGCCGTACGGTTCCTTGATATAGCGCCGGAAACGCCGCAAATCGTCTTCCGCGAACCCGACCACGTCGAGCGTCAGCTTCTTGAACTTCTCGCTCATCGACTCTTTGTCGAGCACGCGGAGCACAGCGTCTTCGCCATGAATCGACGGCATGATCGAAACGCGGAAGTCGATGGCGCGTCCGCTGTACTTCACCCGGAAGCGTCCGTCCTGAGGCACGCGGCGCTCGGAAATATCGAGCTCGCTCATGACCTTGATGCGTGAAATGATCGTCGAATGATGCTCTTTGCCGATCGGCGGCATGGCGTTGGTCAGCACGCCGTCGATGCGAAACTTGATCACCACCGAGTCGTCCCGCGTCTCGATGTGGATGTCGCTCGCCCGCCGCTGTAACGCAGTGAAGATCGTCGTATCGACCAGGCGGATGATCGGGCTCATGTCCGTGCCCGCCGTTGCCGTCAGCTTGTCGATCGAGATGGTCTCGTCGTTGCCGGCTTCGTCCTCGCGGATCACGTCGAGCGTGAAGCCTTCGCTCGCATCTTCCAGCACGCGCTTGCTCTGCTCGGTCTTCTGCAGAATGTCGGAAATCTGCTTGAGCGTCGAAACCTTGGTGACGATGCGCTTGCCCAGCAGCAGGCTGATCTCGTCGATCATCATCAACTGGCTCGGATCGGCAATCGCAATCGCCAGCCGCCCGTCCGCCGTCTCATCCAGCGGCACGAACTTGTAGCGGAACATCAGGTGCACCGGGATCTTTTCGAATAGATCGTGATGCAACTGGAAATCGCTCAGATCGATGAACTCGCAGCGGTAGCGCCGCGCAATATCGCGTGCCCGTTCCAGTTCGTCCGGAACCGACGCCACCTCCGGCACCAGTTTGCCGCCATTCCCGCCGCCCGCCACTACTGTTTTCTTGTCGACCATCGCCATTTCAGTTTACAACCTCTTCCATTTCCATCCTGCGCCCATCCCGTGTGATCGCCGGGCTATGCCCGCAAAGGCACGCATCCCCGATGCACCGGCATTTAATGCACGTTCGCGCCTAAAGTAAAGATCGGCATATATAGCGAAATCAAGATGCCGCCCACAAACACCGCCATAACAATCAGGATCAGCGGCTCGATCAGCGCCATGGCCGCGCCCAGCGCCGTCTGCACATCTTCTTCGTAAAACTCCGCCACCGAAGCGAGCATCGCGGGCAGCGCGCCCGTCGATTCGCCTACCTCCAGCATTTCCACCGCGAGATCGGGAAACAGCTTTTGCGTCTCCAGCGCATGCGCCAGGCTTTGCCCTTCTTTCACCCGTTCGGCCGCCGCGTTGACGCCCATCAGCATCTGCCGGCTGCTCAAGGATTCGGCCGCGGTCTCCATCGCCGGAACCAGCGGCAATCCGCCTTGCAGAAGCGTTCCCAGAATTCGCGAAAAATTCGCTACCTGATACTTCAACCGGATTTCGCCAATCAGCGGCAGCCCCAGCAGGAATTTATCCACCCGTTCCGCTCCGCGATCGCTCTGCTTCCACCGCAACAACAGCACCACTGCCGCGACCAACGCCAGCGCTACGATCCAGCCGTATTTCTGCGCGTTCAGGCCAAGATTCAGCATGAATACCGTGATCGCCGGCAAATCCGCGCCCAGGTTATTGAACAGGTCGGCAAATTTCGGCACCACAAACGTGATCAGGAAAATCAACATCAGCGTCACGACTGACACCAGCAACGCCGGATACACCAGCGACACCAGAAGTTTCTTGCGGAACGTCTGCACCATCCGTTGGTAAGTGATATAGCGGCCCAGCACTTCTTCCATGTTGCCGCTCTTCTCGCCCGCCAGCAGCGTCGTCGTGTACATCTTCGGAAACACCTGCTGCGCGGCAAAAGCGTCCGACAGCAACTCTCCGCCCTTCACCCGCTCGCGCACGTTTTCCAGTTGCTTCAGCAGCGATTTATCCCGTTGCCGCTTGATCAGAAGATCGAGCGACGTCAGGATCGGCAGACCCGCCTTGATCAACGTCAGAAATTGCTGGTTGAAAATCAGAAAGGTCGACTGCTTCAGCTTGCCCTGCCGCCCAAACTTCCCACCGCTGGCGCTGAGGATGGTCCGGGGCTTGACCCAGTAGACAAGATACCCCTGCTGCACGAACCGGTCGTGCACTTCGGCCTCGGAATAGCCCTGCTCCACCTGCTGCCGCAGATGGCCTTGTTCGTCGGCGACTTTGACTAGAAATTCCGCCATTCGATGTCTTCTTCCAAGTTCCGGTTTGTGAGTTCCGGTCTACCTGCTTCCGGTTGTATCGATGGACTTCTCCACCAAGTGTAACACTCTGTTCCCAAAGCCCTTACTGCACGTACCTGCCGTTTTAGTACCTCGGTAACCGCAGTCGCGCGCATCGCTCGGGCGCCCGTACCAGACCCTCCTTCTACGGTCCCAGTTCCCCTTCCACCGTCTCCACGCCCGCTGGAGTTGTGAAGTGAAACTGACTTTCATTCATCTCCCCGTTTTCCTTCCATCCGGCAAAACGGAACTCCGTCGCCGCCCCGTCTGCATCCTCCAATACGATGCGGATAATCTGGTCGGCTGGCGTGATCTCCAGCAGCACCTCGCTGGCCTGACCCGCCATGGTCCGAGGCACGCCGCGCAAGATCGTGTCGCCGGGCTTCAAGGGCGATTGATCCGGAGCCTTGGAAAGTCCTTGTAACTCATTCTCCAGCTTGGTCTTGCCGAGCAAAAATGCCAAGGGAGATCGCACGTCGTCCAGCTTCTTCAGCGTCGTCTTCCGAAGCTGCCGGTCGGCTGGCAGGTAAAACCACACTGCTTCGCCGTCGCTCACAAACAGCTTCTCATTCGGAGAACGGTATTCCCACCGCATCTTGCGCGGCTTTTTCAGCCACAACGTCCCCGATTCCACCCGCTCCGGCCCGTCGCCGCGATAAATCTCCGTGAAGTCGGATTCCAAACTGCGCAGATGGTTGTAGTGGTCGTCAACGGCACGGGCGAGCTGGTGGATGTCCTGGCCATGCGACAGGGTGCAGCCCGCCAGCAACCACATGGAAAGTAGGAAGCGATTCAAGGAGGACATTTTGCTTTCTCGATTCTACTGCGCCCCGTTCTTGTCCGCAGTTAAAAGCCAAGGAAAGTTCAGCCAGCTGCAGTTTTTCCCCTTGAGCCTCAACTTGCCCTCGTGCGAGAATCTCAGGTCCTAATGATCCGCCCGGCTGCAATTCTCCAGCTACTCTTGTGTCTTGTTATTTCGTTGTCGGTTGCCATTTTCGCGGTGTCAGCAAAATCGCAGGAGGCGAAACCCGACGCTAGTCCGCAACCGGGGCAAACTGCGCCCGAGCCGCTGAAGTCGAGTTCCGCCGCAGCTCCCTCGGATGCGGTGCAAAATCCTCTGGGTGATGCTGGGGAGCTGGCCCGTAAAGGCGATTGCGATGGCGCTATCAAAAAGTATCAGGAGGTCTTGCAGGAAAGACCGAAATCGCAGGACGCCTATGCCGGTATCACCCGCTGCTATCTGAAAAAGAAGGATGTGACGCAAGCCTTCGAGACCATAAGCAAGGCATTGCAGGTTTCCGACGCTTGGCCGGTTCGTGTCGCGCTCGGTGAAGTCTACTTCCGCCAGGGCAAGATCCCGCAGGCCGAGAAGGAATGGGTCGAAGTGATCAACTCGGGACACCAGGCCGCTCGCGCCTATCTCGGGTTGTCTCGTGTTCGCCGGGCGATTTCGATGTACAAATCGGCGAAGGCCATGATTGAGAAGGCCCACGAACTCGATCCTCAGGATCCCGACATTCAGAGAGCGTGGATCGGAACGCTCCCGCGTTCGGAGCGGATCAAGTCCTACGAAGACTACCTGGCGAATCCAAACAACTCAGATGCCGAAGAGCGTGCCTACCTGGAAACTTCATTGTCCTATCTGAAAGAGCGGGCGAAACGGCACGAACCTTCTTGCCGCCTGGTGAGCAAGGTCCAGAACACGGAAGCGCCCCTCGTCCGTATGTTGATTGATCCCACGCATCTCCGCGGCTACGGCTTGGCGGTAAATTTGAATGGCGTGCGTACCAACATCCTGCTCGATACCGGAGCCAGCGGAATTGTGATCAAGCGCCAGACCGCGGAAAAGGCGGGCATCACCAGGATCACAGAAACCAGGATTTGGGGTGTCGGTGACAAGGGAAAGAAGGATGCCTATATCGGCACGGCCCAATCGATTCGCATCGGCGAGTTGGAATTTCAGAACTGCCCGGTGGAAGTCGTGGAGAGCCGGTCTGTGGTCGGTGAAGATGGAGTAATTGGCGCGTTTGTCTTTAACGACTTCTTGGTCGATATCGATTTTCCGGACGAAAAACTGAAGCTTAGCGCGCTGCCCAAACGTCCCGGTACGCTCGATAAACCACTGGCCTTGAAGAACGAAGAGGGCGAAACCGACATTCAGGAGGACGCGCAGAAAACCGAAGAGGCGTCTCCGGACGATGCTAGGAATCCTCCAGCCCCGCCAAAGTCGTCCGGACCGCAGGATCGCTACATTGCATCGGAGATGCAGTCGTTCACTCACCTCTACCGGTTCGGCCACGACCTGCTGATCCCGACCAAGGTCGGTGACGGGCCCGAAAAACTATTTCTGCTCGAGACGGCGTCCATCGACAATGCAATAACGCCCACGGCGGCGCGCGAAGTTACCAAGGTTAGCGGCGATCCAAGCGCCTCTGTAAAAGGCCTGAGCGGGTCTGTCAAGGAGGTTTACGTCGCAGACCATACTGTACTGACATTCGGAAACCTGCGGCAGCACAATCAGTACATGACGTCGTTCGATACCACGTCGTTCAGTGACAACGCCGGCACCGAGATTTCCGGCTTTTTAGGCTTCACAATGCTCCGCCTTCTCGACATCAAGATCGACTATCGCGACGCGCTCGTCGACTTTACCTACAATCCGAAGAGTTTCTAGGTTGCCGCGGGTCAACCTTCACTTTTCGCGATTTTGCCCTCAACCGACTGCATCGGCAGCATCCCTGACCCGGCAAGCCGTGGCGATTCCGATTTCATTATCGCAACCCCAGGCTCGCACTCGACCGCTTTTCCTGCGGAATAAATACAGTACTGCGCCGTCGAAGTACCTTTCTCGAAGCGTGCGCTCCCGGCAATGACTCCTTCCAGCAGCGGATTGTGATAGAGCACGTACGCCGGACGCGGATTTGCCGCCAGGCTTGTTTCAAGCCTAGCGACCATTCGTCTCATGCCCGATTCCGGCAGGGGATTGAAGAGATAGAGTACGAGCGGTTCATTGGGGAAAGGGAAGTCGCAAGCATCGGCGCACACCGCTTCGATCTGCGAGCACTTCTGCGTTGCCGAATGGTACGCGCGCAGGTTCTCTTCCGCCGCCTCATGCAGTTCCGCAATCAACTCCACGCCGACAATCCTACGAAACGGATACTCCGACGCCATCAGCAGCGTCCGCCCCTTGCCGGAACCAACATCCATAAAAGTAAATTGTTCGAAAACGATCGGGAGACTCGCCATCATCTCCGAAAAAAGAATGGGATCAGTCGGCTGGTACGGAGAATGAAACAGCCCCAAAAGCCGCGCTCGCCAACCTACCGTGCCGCTGGTGGTGTTGACCCGATGCTCCCAGTCGTACTCCATGTCGCCATAGCGCCGCCGCCGTTGCTCGGGTGTCGACTCCCGCACAAAGTCGAATAGTTTCCGCGCCAGCAGGGAAGACGAGCCCGCAAATCCTGTCGCCCGCGTCTGCGCGCGCCACCACTCGCGGAACGAGCTCCAGAGTTGTTGAGGAAAACCTGAGGGCACGCAAGAATGCTAACAAGGTGAGCGGTCGTTCGCCATCGCTCGTGGCTCCCTGCCATTCGCAAAGGACCTGTAGCGGAGAGCCGAAATCATCAGCCCAACCGCGTTACTTCGCCGCCTGCTTCTCGCGCGGCGGTTGCGGCGGCAATGCTCCCGGCGGAAGCCCTTTGGTGATGAAGTAAATTTGCGCCGGATCTTCCACTTCAATTCGCCCATCCGCCAAAAGCCGGTAAGGATGCCCCTTCGGATCTGTGGGTGTCCCATGAATAAACCCGGCGCGCTCCAGATCACCCATGCTCCCGGGCAGACGCCCGGTGCGCTCGCGGTAGGTGGCGATCACGCGCTCCAGTTGCGTTACTTCTTCGTCGACCTGCAGGGCGAGCAGATGTTCGACCGCGTTCTCCCGGATCTGCGTGTCCTTCGTGTTCTGGTAGGTGGTGACCCACAGCAGTCGCGCCGTGTCGAATTCGCCGGCATGCTGCGCCATCCGGGCCGCCAGGATAGGCATGAAAGAGTTGGTCAGCGGCAGCGCTGCTCCGCGCTTGAAAGTGTCCGCCGCCTTGGCATAATCCTTGAACTCGGTGTAGTACAAAAAACCGAGGTTGTAATAAAGCCGCCACTGGTCTGGATTGTGCTCGATGCCATACTGCATCAGCGAAAGCGCTGCTCCCGGCAAGCCCGCCCCGGCAGGAGGTTGCGGAGCCAGAAAATTCGCTCCAAACTCATACGCCGGCAGCAGCTTCGGATCGAGTTGCGTCGTAATTTCAAGCAGCGGAGCCAGCAGCCGGAAATCTCCCGAATCGGCATGATGCTGCTGTCCGAAATACTGCACCGCGCGCGTCCAATAAATGTCTGCCAGCAGGCCGGTGTAGCCGATGCTCAACCTTCGCAGTACATTCGGCGAACTCAGATAAAGCGCTTCTTGAGCCGCTGGACGCCGCCGGTCACGGTCAATCGCGCCCAGCGTAATGGTCGCGCCTGCCATCGAAAGCAAGAGCACGGTGAGCGCTATCAGATTGACGCGTCGCTTCGGGCTCATTTCAGGTTCCGGCGCTGGAAGATCAGTACCGCTCCCGAGATCGCCATAATCGAGTACAGCAGCGCGTAAACAGTGTTGTAGAGAATCAGGTGCCCGCTGATGGCATCGCCATGGGCCACCTGGTTGATTACGTTCAAGGCCGAGAAATTCGGCACTAGATAAGCAATCGCCGTCGCCAGTTCTCCCCCGATGCCGCGCGTGATGCGGGCAAAGCCCCTCAAGTCTTCGGCCAGGCTACCGATGACAAACAGCGCAAAGGTAAACACCGCCGACATCAATGGAGTCGAAAACGAGGAGAAGAAAAGCGCGAGCGCGCACACGATCAGAAACTGCAGAATGATGAAGTACAGCGCGACCAACACCCACGCGTCCATCTTTTCAAATTTGTGCGAGACATAAAGCAGCGCCAGCAAAACGCCGACCGCCATAAACAACGTGTTCACCACCAGCGTGCCCGTGAGCCCGAAGAACTTGCCCACCACAAACTCCCAGCGGCGCACCGGACGCGAAAGCACTGTGTACAGCGTGCGTTTGTCGATCTCCTTCGAAACCAGGCCAATGCCGATGAAGATGGCAATCACCACTCCGAACAGTGAAACGGCCGTCAGCCCCAGGTTCACCACCACCAGGCGCTCGATGTCGATGGAAATCTCCCCCACCAGAATCGCCGCCCCGGAAAGCAGCAGCGCAAAGGCGATCAGGTTATACAGCACCCGGTCACGCACCGCTTCACGAAACGTGTTGAAGGCGATGTAGCCGATCCTGGAGTTGGAGCCACCCCCGTTCATACTCCCGCCCCTTTCCGGTTTCCCACGGGTTGCGCTTCTGCGGCAACAACTTCTCCCGGAGTCTCCGCGGGCCGCAGTTTCTGGACGTAATATTCCTCGAGCGAACTGCGCACCGGCGTGAGCGAGATCAACCGCAGGCGCTCCCGGCGCAACACGTCGAGCGCCGCCTCCTGCTGCCCTTCCGGCAATACGGCATTCACCATGTCGCCGCTGACCTTTGCCTCGGCTCCGAGGTTCGCCAGAGCCAGCGGCACTTTCTGGTCCTGCGTGTAAAAAACAATCTCAACTTTCCCCTGCTTCTCAGACGTCAAGTCCGCAACTGAACCCACACCGCGCAACTCCCCCTGATGGATCACGCCCACGCGATCGCAAAGCGCCTCCGCATCCGACAAAATGTGCGTCGAGAAAAATACCGTCTTGCCTTCGTGCCGCAACTGCTGAATCAGATCCCGAACCTCCCGCCGTCCCATCGGGTCCAGTCCCGACATTGGTTCATCCAGAAAAACCAGTTCGGGGTCGTGAAGAATCGCCTGCGCCAATCCCACCCGCTGTAACATGCCTTTCGAAAACTTCCGCAACTGCACGCCCGCCGAATCAGTTAGCCCCACTCGTGCCAGCATCTGCTCCACACGAGCCGAGCGTCCTTTTGCCGGAACCCCGGAAAGCTGCCCGTAATAATTCAGCAGTTCCCGTGCGCTTAGATGGTCGTAGAAGTAAGGCTGCTCCGGCAGGAACCCGATCTTTGATTTCACCCGGGGATCGTCCAGGTCGAACCCCAGCAACCGCGCCGTTCCTGCGGTCGGGAACACCAGCCCCATCAGCAGTTTGAGGGTTGTGGTCTTGCCCGCGCCGTTGGGGCCGAGAAAGCCAAACACTTCTCCCTCTTCGATGGTGAGACGCAGTGCGCGCAGCGCCACTTTCGGACGTTTGCGCCAGAATCCAACCAGGTAGCTCTTTTCCAGATCGAGAATTTCAATCGCTGCCATGCAAATGCGCGGAATGCTTCGCTCCCACACCGTAATTTGATGATGCGATTATAAGCAATGGTTGGAGGCTGTGCGGACGGGTAACGGCCCGGGTGGTTACGAAAGTAAACGGCTATCGCACCCGCTTCTAGCGGGTAAAGATCTTGCTCGCGCGATGCCTAATTCTGCGGACCGACCGTGTTATCGCAGGTCGAGATCGTTGCCGTGCTCACTCGGACCACGGCATCCGCAAACGAACAGAAATAGTGCATGCCCGAATAGTTCCACAAGATCGGAGAAGCAATGATGTTGTAAGTCGAATTCGGCGAACCCGTTACATTCGACAGCGTAAAGCTGTAACCGCTTCTTTGCCCCCCGGCCAGAACCGTATCGATCAGGCAGGCTGAAGTCGAAGTCGGCGGAGTGCAACTGGTACCGCTTAATGCTGACAGGGTGCTCGCATAGCCAACCGACGGATAGGTCGAATTGTAAGAGATCTGGGCCGTATTCACGGCACGGACTGAGGCCACTGCGGCCGATTCATTGGCCGCGATGCGCGAACGCAAGAAACTCGGCACTGCGATGGCCGCAATGATCAAGATGATAGCGACTACGATCAAAAGTTCAATCAGCGAAAATCCGGCATTCCTTCGCATTACATTTTCCTCGCTCGGGGTGAGCGTGTGACAATCGTCCCAAATACTCATTGCACTTCGCATGCCGTACCCGACATCCTTAAGGCGTAAGGAGTTCCACATTTCCGCTCTCGCCGGGTGACATTTTGTGTCATTCGACCTTGCGCTGCTAACGTGCCGCTTTCCACTCCCCGCACAAAAGAAAAAGCAGAGACTTTCGCCTCTGCTTCCTTCGGCTCATACCCTCCCCCAGGTACTTTGCCAAACTCAAATCGATGACGATCAAGCAACGCTCCAGATGCGGCACGTGGTAAATCTGCATCTGGCGTTAAACATCACTTCGAACCCTGCAACGACACGAAACACATAGCACTTGATAAACCGTTTCGCAGGGCTTGGCCTAAGGTAATCAGCCGGTCTTGGAAAGCCGCGATTTGCGTGCTATTTCTCGCCCTGCAGTCCGCTCGACAGCCTTGAGAGCCGACCCGGACTGACAGTCTTTGGCGCTTCATCCCGCACGATTGTGCCAAATTGTGTCAGCGCCAAAAATCTCCAGCGAGCGAAAATCAAAAAAGCAGAGAATTTCTTCTCTGCTTCCTTTGGCTCATACCCTCCCCCAGGTACTTTGCCAAAAATCGAACTATTGCAATGGCGTGATGCTGTTCGAGCAGGTGGTGATCGCAGCGGGCGTGCTGTAGCGAACCACGGCATCCGCAAACGAACAGAAATAACGCACGCCCGTCTGATTCGGGGTTAAGGGCGATGCGATCGCCTGGTACGTGGACGCCGGTGTGCCCGTGACGCCCGTGAGTTGGAACGAATAGCCGCTCTTGGTGCCCGTAGCCAGCTGCGTATCGATCAGGCATGCGCCGTTGGAGCTGGGTGGCGTGCAACTGGTGCCCGCCAGGTTCGAAAGCGCGGCAGCGAAGCCTACCGTCGGGTAGGCCGAGTCATACGAAATCTGGGCCGTATTCAGCGTGCGAATAGATGCCACTGCCGAGGCTTCATTGGCCGCGATACGAGCCCGCAGCAGGTTCGGGATGGCAATTGCAGCGATGATGAGAATAATCGCCACCACGATGAGCAATTCGATCAGTGAAAACCCTTTTTGTTTCTTCATTTCCTTAAGGAAGCTCCGTCCCGCCCTCGGGCCGAGATTAAACGACAGTTGTCGATCCATGAGTTGCACTTAATACACCGTTCAGTGGGGCTTGGTCGCAAGTAATCAGCATTGGAAAAACCCACAATTTCTAGGCAATTCTGTTGGCCCGCGCGCCTCAAGCCTGCTTCCTGCCGTCGTGAACATGACAAATCCTGCCACTTATCCAGCAGGATTGTGCCAAATTTTGGCAGCGCCCTCGACAGGTTTACTAGGGCCATTGGAGGCCGAGAGAGGATTCCGCCACCAAATAAAAAAAGCAGAGGCTTTCGCCTCTGCTCTTTTCCGGCTGGTACCCTCCCCCAGGTACTTTGCCAAAACCAAACTTACTGCAGCGGGTTCTGGGTCGTGTCGCAGGTGGTGATGGCAGTGGTCGCGTTGTAGCGAACCACGGCATCCGCGAACGAACAGAAGTAACGTACGCCCGTCTGATTCGGGGTCAGCGGCGATGCGATCGCCTGATACGTGGAGGCCGGAGTGCCGGTTACGCCCGTCATCTGGAAGGAGTAGCCGCTCTTGGTGCCCGAAGACAGCTGCGTATCGATCAAGCAAGCGCCGGTGGAGCTAGGCGGTGTGCAGCTGGTGCCCGCCAGGTTGCCCAGGCTGGCTGCGAAGCCAACCGTTGGGTAGGCGGAGTTATACGAAATCTGTGCTGTGTTCAGCGTACGAATCGACGCCACAGCGGACGATTCATTGGCTGCAATACGTGCGCGCAACAGGTTCGGGATGGCAATCGCGGCGATGATCAGGATGATCGCGACCACGATCAGCAATTCGATAAGTGAGAAGCCTTTTTGTTTCCGCATTTAGTTTTCCTCGTCTCCGTTTGACTGTTTTGGTTGGATGACCAACTCGATCTGTACTATCGCACTCTAGGGGCCAGAGCCCCAAGTGACCTTAGTCAAATGTCCTTTTGGGTGAAGCCCAGCGTTTTCAACGGCGTTCGGCGAACGGTCACCACCCAAAACCGCTTCCGCTCTCCCAGTATGACACTTTTGGAGACCCCGCCTGACATATTTTGACATCTGCCACCTTCCTCGTCGAGCCGTTCAAATCGCTTGCTGGACGCCATAACTCTCATTCTGGAACGTTCGGCCACGCTCTTCTTGCAGCAGAACAGATTCTCCTGCGCTGCTCGCCCTGTCCTTGGAGTTTTTATCTCTCCCCGCATTTTCTCAGCGTCCCAACCGTCTCGACGGTAAAATAGCCCTCGCCGGGAAGTCTTATGCCCAACCTTCAGTTACAAGCCGATCGCAACATCGCCCGCGCTTCCACCCTGCCTGCACCCCTCTATTTCAGTCCGGCGACCTTCGAGGAGGAAAGAACCAAGATCTTCGCCCCCTCCTGGCAAGTCGTGGGTCACGCTCACCAAGTGGAGAATCCGGGCGACTATTTCACTTTCGACCTCATGGGAGAGCCGCTTCTCATCGCTCGCGGCGACGACGGCGTTCTCCGTGGCTTCTTTAATGTTTGCCGCCACCGCGCCGGCAATCCCGCTTCCGGTTGCGGCAACCGCAAGCTCTTCCGCTGCGCCTACCATGGCTGGACCTATCGTTTGGATGGCGCTCTCCTGGTAACTCCCGAATTCGATGGCGTGGAAGACTTTAATCCCAGCGAGTTCGGGCTGGCGCCATTGCGCATCGAGGAGTGGTTCAACCTCATCTTTGTCAACCTCGACGCCGAAGCGAGGCCTTTGCGCGAATCCCTCGGAGAATTGCCCGCGCAGGCCGAGAAGTTCGACTTCCGCGCCATGAAGTTTTCCGCCCGCCGCACCTACGAGATGAATTGCAATTGGAAGACCTACATCGACAATTATCTCGAGGGCTACCACGTGCCCAGCGTTCACCCCTCTCTGAATCGCGAGATCGACTACGGCGCTTATACCGTCGAAGCCTATCCTCAGCATGTGCGCCAGTGGACACCCATTCGCGGAGCCCAGCCTGGAGACGCCGTCGAACGCCGCTACCAGCAGTCCGGCGAAGACCTCACGGCCGATTATTTCTGGGTTTTTCCCAACTGGATGCTGAACTGTTATCCCGACAACGTCTCCGTCAACATCATCCTGCCGCTCGCGCCGGAGCGCACGCTGGCAATTTTCGAATGGTATTTGCCCGAAAAGGATTTAGAAAGCGAAGCCGCCCGGAAGGCGCTCGCCTTCAGCGACGAAATTCAGGTCGAAGATGTTGCCATCTGCGAAGTCGTGCAAAAGAATCTTCATTCCCGCAGCTACCACAGCGGGCGCTACAGCGCGAAGCAGGAAAAGGGAGTCCACGCCTTCCATCAGATGTATCGCGAACTCATGCCCACCTAAGAAAAGACCGATCCGGTTACTGTCGATTGCTCTGAAGCGCCCGTGAGAGTCCCCACACGCCTCGATGACATTAAAATTATTCCTGGCAGCGAAGAATGCGGCCGCCCTGCGCGGCCGCTCGCTTTCCGGCGAAGGAGCGACTACCAGCGACCGTCATGTCAATCTCTGGCGAAAAACGCATCGTCATTTTCTGCCTGCTGCTGGTTGCCGCCACGCTCGTCTTTTACAATCCTGTCGTCCATAACCAGTTCACCGATTTTGACGACTCCGTCTACATTCTTCGGAACGCGCCGGTTCAGAGCGGCCTGAGTTGGCAGACCGTGAAATGGTCCTTCACGACCTTTCATGCCGGTTACTGGCATCCCCTGACCTGGCTTTCTCATGCTCTCGATTGCCAGCTGTTTGGACTCAATCCCGCCGGTCACCACTACATCAATCTTCTGTTGCACGCGGCCAACGCCGTGCTCCTCTTCTGGTTGTTGTGGCAGGCCACAGGGGTCGCCTGGCCCAGTCTGGCCGTGGCCGCGTTGTTTGCGCTGCACCCCGTCAACGTCGAATCGGTCGCCTGGGTGGCCGAACGCAAGAATGTTCTCAGCATGCTGTTCTTCCTGCTTGCATTGCGTGCTTACGATCGTTACGCGCGCACGGGCCGGCGGTCTTTCTATGTCTGGGTCAACGTTCTGTTTGCCCTCGGCTTGATGGCAAAACCACAGATCGTCACTCTCCCGTTTGTCCTGCTGCTTTGGGATTACTGGCCCTTGCAGCGAATGTGTTCGCCTGCAACTGAAGAGCTATCCTCCGGCTTACCTCTCGCACCCATACCGCGCTCCTTTGCGTTTCTGGTTTGGGAGAAGCTGCCCTTGTTCGTTCTTGCCGCCGCCGATTCGGTGATCACCGTCCTCGCGCAACGGTCGGGCGCCGCCATCCGCACCGCTGCGGAAGTCTCTCTGCCCGCCCGCTTTGGCAATGTCTTCGTTTCCTACGTGCGCTATGTGGGAGAAATGTTTTGGCCCTCCCATCTGGCTCCCATGTATCCCCACCCCGGAAATACGCTGACGCCTCCCCAGGTCCTGGCGGCCATGGCGCTGCTGTTGATGATCTCTGCGCTCGTCTTGCGCTGGCATGACCGCCGCTATCTCGCTTTCGGATGGTTCTGGTTTCTGGGTACGTTGGTTCCGATGATCGGGATTGTTACGGTCGGCGAGCAGGCGATGGCCGACCGCTTCGCCTACATCCCTTATATCGGCTTATTTATCGCCATCGCCTGGTTGTTGACCGCTGCAGCAACAGAGCATCGAATCTCCGGTGCGTGGCTGGGTGCCGCCACCGTTCTTGCGCTCTTCGCCCTCGGATTTTTGACCTATCGCCAGCTCGGCTACTGGCATGACGATGAAACTCTTTGGCGCTATACCTTGCGCGTCACCGAGCGCAATTACATGGCGCATGACAATCTCGCGCTCGCCCTGGCCAAGCAGGGACGCACCGACGAGGCCGTTGTCGAATTTCGCGCAGCCAACGCGCTCCACAAATATCCGCCCGCCCAGGTGCTCGCGCTCGCTGAATACGAGGAGCATGTTGGCCATCCGCAGGAAGCGATCGAAGAATGTAATTCGGTCCTGCGCAATTCGGCCGATCCAGTGCTTCAGACCGCCGCATGGACTGGGCTCGGGCAAGCGCACTTGCAGTTGCGGCACTATCGCGACGCCGCGGAAAGTTTTCACAATGCTTTGCGCCTCAGTCCCGAGAATGAAACCGCGCTGGTCGGCTCGGGAGTCGTGGCGCTCGGCCAGGGACAACCGGATACCGCGGTTAATCAGTTAAGCCATGCCGTGAAGATCGAAGCCAGCGATGTGAATCTTCTTTTGCTGGCGCAAGCTCTGCGTCGAGCCGGTCGTACCGCCGATGCGGACGTCGCTGTCGCACAGGCTCGTAAGGTTTCCCCGAACCTGAGCCAGTCTCAAATTGCAGCCGGACAATTGCTCTCGGTCGCCGGATTGATGCCGCAATAAAAGCTCGAGGGAAGACCTCTCGCCAAGCCACTCAGGTCCTTTTGAGCAGCAGGCAAGTCATGTCGTCGTGTTGCGGCGTGTTGCCAACGAACAGATCCAACTCCGCCAGCATCTGGCGCAGCATTTCCGCTGGAGCCGCTCCTGACTCCCGATCCACCAGTCGCAGCAATGCTGGCTCGCCGTATTCTTCCGTCCTGGCATTCTCCGCCTCGACAATGCCATCGGTGAAAATCACCAGCCAGTCCCCGCTCTCCAGGCGCGTCGTTCCCACCTGGTAAGGCGATTCCGCAAAGATTCCTACCGGCAGGCCTCCCGCTTCCAGCCTCTCCACGATGCCCGATTTCTTGCGCAGAATCGGAACATTGTGCCCGGCATTGACATACGCCACGTCTCCGGTCGCGGGATCCAGTTCAGCAAAAAAGGCGGTGGTGAAGCGCACCCCGCCCTGGCTGTTCGAGCAGGAATAGCGATTGACGCCCGTCACCATGTCCGGCAACGACACGCCGCTGGTCGAAAGCGTCCGCAGGCTGGCCTGGAAAGTCGCCATCACCATCGCCGCCGGAATGCTTTTGCCCGCCACGTCGGCCACGACAAATAAGATGCGGTCGGGCGCTCGCTCCCCTCCGGGGCGCAGAATCACATCATAGTAGTCGCCCGCCACCGTGTTGGCGGCGCGCGTGGCATACGCAATCTGGTATCCCGGAATCTGCAGCGGCGCTCCCGGCAACAGCCATGCCTGGATGTCCTTGGCGATTTCCAGATCGCGCTTCATCACAACCCGATCGGCTAATTCCAGAAGCAGCACCAGCAACAACAGCAATCCACCCCACACATGCTCGTCGAATACATAGAACTCAATATGCCCCGAGTGTTGGTTCTGCGGCACATTGGCGGAAGGCAAAAACAGAAGCAGCAGTCCCAGCAGCAGCAGGACGCGCCTCGCCGGAGTCAGTTTCTCCAGGATCGCCCAGAACAGCGCTTTCGAGATTTGCCACGCCCTGCGAAACTTGGATCGCTGCTCCGGCAGATTCTCCAGCCCCGCGGAATAGAGCCGGTAGCTTGACCGCGCATCCTTTACAAACATCGACCACAGCTGGTTCAGTGCCAGCCCTTCGCTGACACGATGCCAGAAATGACGGACCCGCCCCTTGGCTTGGGGCGGCGGAAGAGTTGGTTGCTGAGGGGAGGCCATGGCGAAACAGATTTTGATTATAGGCTGACTTTTGTTTTCTATTGCGACCGCTCACGAGTTTCTGTGAGCGTCATTTTTCAGGGCGATTGCAAGAAATTACACTCCCATCACAAAATACTTTCTTCCTCTCCTTGCGCCCCTGCTCTTCACAACCCAAACGATCATCTAGGCTCTGAAATCAAAACGGCTGCACTGAACTCCGCACGGGCCGGGGCGTTTCGCGCATCGCCGCCACCAGATAAAGCATTGCGGAATGTCCCCGCTGTGTTAGTATTCCGCAATCCCGGCCGTAGCCCCGCCTTTGCGAGCCTATCCAAAAATCTAATTTCAGACGTAAACACAGGAGAGAAGTTTTATGCTTCTTCGTAACCTGAAGTTTATTTGCCTGCTGCTCGCCTTCGCGTTGCCCCTTAGGGCAGCGGTCACCATTCAGACTCAGTCTCCCCTCTACAACGGATCAGTCTCAGACACCTACAACCTGCAATTTTCTGCCACCGGAGGAACACCCCCCTACACCTGGAGTATCTCCTCGGGCACTCCACCGGCTGGACTCGCCCTGAACGCCTTGAACACGCCGGGTCTGCTATCAGGCACCCCAACCGCCACCGGAACTGCTTCTTTCTCCGTTCAGGTCGCCGACAGCTCAGGCGAGAAAGCGCAACAGAGTTTCCAGTTGTCTGTGCTCACCGCCGACAATCGCTACTGCAACGCTGGGAACGTCGTGAACTTTGCAGGCGCCACCACCGATGGTCCCGCCGTGCTCCCGCAGAGATGTTACTTCACGCTCCGTTCCGCGACCCCTTCGCCGGGTGCAACCTGCGCCGCCCACACTGCCTCCGATCTTTACGATGTTCTCAATGCCACTCTCAATTGCAGCGACGGCAAACCGTTGGCTTGCGGCGACACGATCCAGCTGGACGCTGGCTCTTCGTACGCCACAACCGGGAACACAGCTTTTAAGTTTCCCGCCCTCGGTTGCTCCAACAGCCAGTACATTACGGTCGAATCGACCGGAGTGAGTAGCAACCTGTGGCCCGCGGAGGACGTGCGCATCAGCCCCTGCTTTGCCGACGTAGCGTCCCTCCCCGGTCGCCCCCCGTTTAATTGCCCGGGTGGTAAACCGGCCGCATTAATGGCGCAAATTCTTTTTACCGGGACTACCGGCTCCTCGGGTCCGATCGATCTGGCCACCAACAATGCCGATCATTACCGCTTTATTGGCGTGGAGATTACGCGGCAGACCGCGCCCAAAACCACGATCGAAAATCTGGTCGCGCTGGGAACAGGCAACAACGTCATCCTCGATCAGGTCTGGTGTCACGGAGTTGAGCCTGCCGGGGGCGCGTTCCCAGCAAGCAAAACCAACTTCACGGAGACCACTCGTTGCCTGGGCCTCGGTCAGAGCCATCAGGTCGCAGTCATCAATAGCTACCTGAACGACTTCTATTGCACTCAGACCAATGGCAGCGGTTGCGACGCCCAAGCCCTTGCCGGTGGCATCGGGTCCGCGCTGAACTCTGGCTGGGGAACCTACAAGATTGTTAACAATTTCATGGAAGGTGCCGCCGAAACCATCGAGGTCGGCGGCGGCGCCGGCCCGAATACCACGAGCGTCGATTCGCCGTCCGATTGGGAAGTGCGCAGGAACCACATGTTCAAGCCCACTTCATGGATGCCCACCGCAAAATCGGACGCCGGGTGGCCGGTGGTCAAGAACCACTTTGAACTGAAAAACGGTCTCCGCATGCTGGTCGAAGGTAATGTTTTTCAAAATGTCTGGGCGGGATTCACCCAGACCGGAGCCATGCTTTTGCTGACTCCGAAGAATGCGAATCTCGGCACCGAGAATCTGTGTCCTTCCTGCGCCGTAACCGATATTACGCTCCGCTACAACTACGGCACGCAGGCGTCCCAGGCGTTCAAGATCGCGAACAACGTGAACACCAATAAGGCATTCCCGGTGGAAGGCAACGACTACAGCATGCACGACAACGTCATCGATAATCTTGGCTATCAGCCGTGTTACAGCTGTGGCGCGAAAGCCGACCCCGGCGCCATCTACGAAGACCCGACCGTACCCGTCAAATACGCTCTGCACGATGTGTCTCTGAACCACAATACTTTTGTGCAGGCGCTCGTCTCCCAGAACAGTCAAGGGGCATTGCTGGATATCGCGGGCGCCCTCGCTAAGGCGGGCAATGGAATGTTCAACATTACCTTTATCAACAATCTCGGCGAAGCTGGGACGTCGGGCACTTTAAACGCCGGCTCGGCGATCACGACGAATTGCGCCGACAAACAAAAAGGCGGGACTGCAATGATCGAAGTCTGCTGGACCCCATTTGTGTTCGGCGGAGACGCGATTGTTGCTAATAAAGCAACGTGGCCGGTGATGCCCGCTTCCAACACGCCGAATTGCTTGAGCGTCGCCAACTTCACCGATATCTTCGTCAGTTACAACGGCGGGTCGGGCGGCGATTATCACCTTTTGACCACAAGCCCCTGCCACAGCGGAGCCACCGACGGAACCGATCCCGGCGCTAATATCGACCTCGAAGCCTCCTACACCGCCTCGGTGGAATAGAAGGTCATCGCGCGTCGCTACCAGCTGTTCGCGGCAAATCAGCAAGGCCACCAAAAATTGGTGGCCTTTTTTCAGATCAAGGATCGCGTCAAATTTAATCCGCCTGCAACAAGCCGCAAGCTCACTTCTTGCGTTCAACGAGGTAATGAGCTAGCTCTTGCAGGGTCGAAGCGGCCGGACCATACTCTTCCAACTCACAGCAGGCCTGAGCGACCAGAGCATCAGCCTTGCGGAGCGATTCCTCAATTCCAAATAGCGCCGGATACGTCGTCTTCTCAGCGGCCGCATCTTTGCCCGCCGTTTTTCCCAGTTGCTCCGAGGTCTGGGTTAGATCGAGAACGTCGTCCACAATCTGGAAGGCGAGGCCGATCGATTGTCCATACGTGCGCAGGCGCGCAATATCCGACCCGGTCGCGCCCGCGTAGATTCCTCCGCTGACCACGCTGGCGGTGATGAGCGCCGCCGTCTTCGATCGGTGGATGTACTCGAGGGTCGCAAGATCCGGTCTTTTGTGCTCGGCTTCGAGGTCCATCACCTGCCCGCCAATCATGCCCTCCAGAGTGCCCGTGGCGTGCGCGATTTCCCGGATGATCGCGACCCGCGCTTCCGCCGGGCACGCGATCTGCGCCAGCACCTCGTAGGCTTGCGTTTGCAGGGCGTCCCCCGCCAGGATGGCGATGGCTTCGCCGAACGCCTTGTGACATGTGGGCCGTCCACGCCGCAGGTCGTCGTTGTCGAGCGCGGGCAGGTCGTCGTGAATCAGAGAATAGGTGTGCAGCATTTCAAGCGCCGCCCCGACTTGCTCGATACCCTCGGGTAACGCGTCGACCGGTGCCGCCTGCGTCGATGCGCCGTCGTGTGATCTCCCCGCGATCATGCGGCCCGCCTCCATGCAGAGAATGGGCCTCAAGCGCTTTCCGCCGGCAAATACGCTGTGCCTCATGGCCTGGTGAATCGAGGTTGGATACTGATCAGCGGCGGGCAGGAGTTGTTCGAGTGCGGCATCGGCGGCTTGGCGTCCCCGCTCCAGGACTTGTTTCAGCATGGCATCGCAGTATAACAAGTTGAGTTGACGGAAAGATAACGGAGGAATAAAAGTTAGCCCAAAGCGGAAGCAAAAAAATGGACGCCCGAAGGCGTCCTTTTTACAGCTGAATCGTTGACTCCGGCGCAACTACCGCGGGCCCGGCTATCAACGGGGCAGGCCCCGTTTCCTCCAGCGCAGGTCAGGCGGCGGCGCTATTGGCAAGTCCGCGCATCAGCGAACGCGTAACCTCATCATTGCGCGGTTCGCAGATATCGGACGCGCCCAGGCTCATCGCCTCGGCCCACAATTTGTCGTCCGCCAACCGGTGCGTACCGACAATGCAAAGATCCGGGAACTGGTGGTGCAAACGCTCCACCTCCCCAGGGCCGGAGGTTTCCAGATCGAGTACCAGCGCACCCGCGCGATTTCGGGCGACCGCAGGGCCGACTTCGTCGTAACTGCGGGCTAAATACACTGAGTCAAAATGTTGGGAGAGACCGACCGCCAGAGTTTGAGCAGTTCCGGGGTCATTCTGGTATACGACTACATGCTGCGGTTCCATACATCCCCCTGACGTTGCCGCAATTGCGCGGCGGCCATGGCTGCGACAGCAAACTGCTAGCACAGGCGTTGTCATTTCCGTACCGGACGCACCTGCCTTACTTCCGCAGGGCTTTCTCGGCCGGGGGCTCGAACGGTTCAGTTTGGAGCTTTCCGTTCTGTTTTAACAGAATCTCTACTTTTCCTTCTGCATCCTCCAGTTGTTGCCTGCAGGTTGCCGAAAGTTGCATGCCTTCTTCGAACAGCGTCAGAGACCTTTCCAAAGGAACCTCCCCTTTTTCCAGTTCCTTGACGATCTTCTCAAGACGCTCGAGGCATTCTTCAAACTTTACCAATCCACTTGCTCCTACCTCTATTGTAATGCAGCTTCCAGAGCCAAATGTCCAGTGAATTTTTCAAATCTGCCCCATCTTTTGTGCAGAGGGTGTTTCAAAACTAAACTACCGACGGTCCCTTCGAACCCAGAGCTTCCAAAACGTCGACGGCCGATGCATATCGACCCTGAGGAGCGCTGATTTGCGCACCCTGCACCCGGTCGCGGACGGCCTTCAGCATCTCGCGCGCAATGGCTACTCCCTCCTCGCGGGCCGCTTGCGGGCTCGCCGCCTTCGTCATCCGGTTCAGGATTTCATCCGGCACCGAAACCCGCAGTTCATTCTTCATGAACTCGGCATTGCGGGCGCTCACCAGCGGCCAGATTCCGGCAACCACGGGAATGCGGCAATGCTCGATCCGCTTCAGGAAATTATCCAGCAGACTGAGGTCGAATACCGGTTGCGTCACCACGTATTCCGCGCCCGCTTGCACCTTATATTCAAAGCGCTTGATCTCCTCGTCCAGATTGGGTAGCCCCGGATTGGCGCCCACCCCGATCACGAAGCCCGTCCCCGCCCCAATCGGGTTCCCGCCCAGGTCGAGCCCGCGGTTCAGATTGTGGACAATATTCACCAGTCCGATCGCATCCACGTCGAACACCGCCGTGGCGTCGGGATAATTTCCCATCTTCGGAGGGTCTCCGGTGATGCAGATCAGGTTCCGAATGCCGGTCGCCGCCGCTCCCAGCAAATCCGACTGAATGCCCAGCACGTTGCGGTCACGGCAGGTGTAGTGCAGGATCGCTTCGATCTCGACCGCCTGCTGCATGAGCAGCGATAAGGCCTGGTTGCTCATGCGTGCCGAGGCGCGCGGGCTGTCCGGGATATTCACCGCGTCCACCCCTACCGACTTGACAAACTTCGCGCCCTCAATCTCCTTGCGGATGTCGATGCCCTTGGGCGGCACGATCTCGACCATCGTGACAAATTCCCCGGTCGCAATCTTGGCTCCCAGCTTGGAGCGCTCCGCCATCGGGACGCTCGCCGGAGCTAACGGCTCCGCCGAATGAATCGCCTCCGTAACGGCCGTCTTGCCGCGTGCTTGGCCCACTCGTAAAGCCGACTTCATGGCCCGGATATGATCCGGTGTGGTTCCGCAGCACCCGCCAATCAGCTGCACCCCCGCCGCAACAAACTTGCGCGTGTAACTCGCCATGTACTCGGGCGAGCAGAGATAGATGTTGCGCCCTTCCACCGATCGCGGCATGCCGGCGTTGGGCTGCGCGGCCAGCGGCAGGGAGGTGACCGCTCTGACCCGCTCGATGGCATCAAGCATGGCCACCGGACCCACACTGCAATTAATGCCCAGCACGTCCACCTTCCACTCCGCGAGCCGCGCGGCGAAGGCTTCCGGGTCGGAACCATCCAGGCAGTTCCCGTCCTCATCGATCGTGACTTGGGCGATGATCGGCATCTGCGGATTCACATCGCGGCAAGCCTGTACGGCCTGGTGCAGCTCTTCCAGATAGCCGAAGGTCTCGAGCATGAGCAGATCGACTCCACCCTCAACCAGCGCCGCGATCTGTTCCCGAAACGCCGCGCGTGCCTCTTCGAACGAAGTCTTGCCCAGCGGCTCGATCCGCACGCCGAGCGGCCCAATCGAGGCGGCCACCCAAACATCAAAACTCTTCGCCGCTTCCCGAGCCACATGCGCCCCGGCAATGTTGATGTCGCGCACGCGGTCGGCCAGGCTATGCCGCGCCAGACGAAAGCTGTTCGCGCCGAAAGTATTGGTTTCAATAATCTCGGCACCCGCTTGTAAATAATCATGGTGAACACCGCGGATCAGCTCCGGCTGCGACAGGTTTAGCTCGTCATAGCACCGGTTGATGAAGATCCCCTTGGCATAGAGAAGCGTTCCCATGGCCCCATCACAAAGCACGGGCGACTGCTTCAAGCGTTCGAGAAGGTTCTGTGGCATCTGTCTGAGAATACAAGAAGAACAGGGGTCTACGCATCTTGCGGCCGGCGGTGCTGTGGTTCTCAACCATGGTCCGTTGAGGCGCTCCTCAATTCGCCACGGTGCGCGCCGCAAGCTTAAGCCCTCCGACCTCACATGGATCGCCGCCGATTACTATCCTCTTCCGGAGCGCTAGATTTCCTTTTGCTATAATTCTCTACTTGCATCCAAGTGATTATCCGGCAGAGGTTGGAGTCCCAGGTTTGAGAAAAGCCCTATTCCTTTTGTGTTTCCTGCTGTCCGCGTGTCTGGCGTGGCTGAGTTGCGGCAACGGCAGCGCGGCCCCTCCTTCGCATACCAGCGGAATCGCTTATCGCGCCTTCCTCACGAATAACGTTTCGTCCGGCACGTCGTCGGCGGGCGTCTATATCGTCAACGCGGCCACCGATATCCGTCCCTCTGTGTCGCCCATTTCGGCCGGCAACAATCCCAATATGATGCTCGTTACGCCGAACCGCGCGCAGACTCTGGTTTTCAGCGGCAACGGCTTGCCGTCCTCCGACAACCAGTTCACCATCATCGGCAACTCCGCCGAAGCCGCTTCCGGTCACGTGAATTTGCCCGGTATGACTTATAGCTTTGTTGTTTCCCCGGATAGCTCGACAGCATACATCGCTGTGCCGAATGGGCCCGGAGAACCTGGGCAGTCCCCCGGCTTGCTCGAAGCCGTTCAGTTGAGTTCCGCTTCCGTCGTCGGAACGGTTAATGTTCCCGCCCTTCGATATCTCTCGATCGACAACAGCGGCGACCGGATTCTTGGCTTCAGCGACGGCGCATCCAGCGTCGCCGACACCGTCGCAGTAATCACGCCGTCGAATATCGGAATCGGAAACGCGGTAACCTTCATCGGCGGCCCCGGCATTTTCGACCATCCCGTCGCCGCTTTCTTTACCGCCGACGACAGCACGGCCTATGTCCTCAATTGCGGCCCCGAATGTGGAGGCACACAGGCCAGCGTGCAAGCGATCGACATGACCACCAACCCGCCCACTCCCGGCGCTGCTGCGCCCGTTCCTGCCGCCACTGTGGCCTTGGTCACGAACTCTTCGATGTTATATCTGGCGGGCACGCCCTATTCCGGCGGAGCGCCCTCGCAGCCCTGCACTGGCCAGACCACGGCCGCCGCCACCTGCGGACTCCTCACCATCTTCAACCTCAACTCCATGACCGTCGTCAACACGTCGCCGATTGTCATCACCGATGGCTACCACGATCACATCGTGTTCGGAGCGAACGGGCAGCTCTTCATCGGCGCGCACGCTTGCACCGAGATTCTTCCACCGCCACCACCCGCGACCGGAGAGACGCGCGGCTGCCTTTCCATCTACAACACCCTCACAACCGCCGTGGGAAGCGCTCCTGCCGGCGGCGTGCTCATTCCTTCCGCCAACGGAGATGTCACTGGCATCCAGCCCATCACCACGCGCGGCGCATCAATGGCGCAGGAAGTCGTGTATGTAATCCAGGGCCAGGGCGTGCCTCAGGGGGGATCCCTCTCCATCTACGACGTGACCAAGGATGCCTTGGAGTACAACCCGAATAATTACCTGAATCCCGGCCAAATCCGCGGCTTGGTTGGCAATTTCTACGACGTTAAGACTGTCGACTTCTAGCGCAGCTCTCCAGCCTGTCTACTTCGGCTCCAGCGTCATCTCATGGGAGTGATGCTTTTCCACTGCTCCCGCCGAGAAGGGAAGCGTGAAGGTCGAGCCTCCGTACCATGCGTTCCACTGATCTAGATAATACGGGCTGAGCAAAATTCCGCTCTCGCCTGTCACCAGGTTCAGAGTGCTTTCGTCAAAGTCAGCGAAATTCCAGGTCGCCCGTTCGGACGGCCCGAACCCCCGCCCCACCTGCTTCACCGTCGCCGTGCTGCCGCTCAAAGGATGCAATCCCGGACCCGTGAGGCGTCCAATCAGAGGGAGTTGTCCGAGGACAGGATGATCGATTTCAACCGGGTAATACGTTCCCCATTTCCACTGACTGAGGTCGGAAGGGGCTCGCGAATCGACTCTTGAAGGACTGTCTAAAGCAGCTTCCACCTCTGGACGCTTCACAACATTCTCAACCGCAGTCGTCAGCAGGCTCCCATAGTCGGCGTATCCCGGCGGAAGCCAGCGTGCGGCCTGTTTGGTCAGCACATTTTCCAGCCAGACGGAAGACATTCCCCACCGGTAACTCTTCCAACTCACCGTACCCCGATCTGGTCCCACCGGCGCCGGCCCCAACTTCGGCTCCAGCAGCAAACGCGTCAGTTCTAGGCGCGCCCTCGTTGCAATCGTCGGCGCGGAGGCATCGGCCGACATGCGGCCATCCCAATCGCGCAGGATATCGGCCGCGCGCTTGGCGCGCTCCGAAGCGTTCGGGGCATGATCGATCGCATAGACGAACTTGTCGGCGCAAAACCGGTCGTAGGCGGACGACACGTCCATTTGCAGCGCCAGCATATCCGCCGGAGCAAACTTCTTTCCCGATTCCAGCACCCGGTAGATGCGATCCGTCCGCCACGGTGCATCCCACTCGGTGCTGATCGAATATTTGTAGCCATCAGGAGCGATGCGCCCATTCGCCGTCGCCAGAATGCCCTCCGGCGGATCGTAAACCCGCGGCATCTCGTCAAAAGGAATCCAGCCTGTCCACTCATGCGCATCGTCGCTGCCATTCACCGGCAAACTTCCATCACCCGCCGCCCGGATCGGCACGCGTCCCGTCGCCTGGTAACCGATGTGACCATCGACATCGCCATACATCACGTTCTGTCCCGGCGCGTCGAAGGCCGAGAACGCCTTGCGAAATTCATCCCAGTTCTGCGCCGAATCCACGTCAAAAAACACCAGTCCCTCGCCGTCCTGCAGCGTCCAGCGCAGCGCAATCTTGCGCGTCTCGCCCGGAATCAGTTCGGTGATGATCGGGCCATGCCGAGTGGTCACCACGTCGAGCGTCACGTCCGGCTTGCCTTTCACGCGAATCGTTTCCTGCCGATGCTGCGGGTCAACCCATCCTGCTGGAGTCTTGTATTGTCCCTGCGCATTGAATTCCTCGATGAAATTGTCTTCCACCGTGGGCCCGACATTGGTGAATCCCCACCCGATACGCTGGTTGTGTCCCACAATGACAAAAGGAACTCCCGGCAGCGTTACGCCCGCCACGTCGAAACTCCCATCCTTCAACTTGAGGTGCGCTTCGTACCACAGGTTCGGCATCTGGTGATCGAGATGCATATCGTTCGAAAGGAGCGGCTTCCCCGAGACCGTGTGCTTGCCGGAGACGACCCAGTCATTCGATCCCGGCCGGAACGTCCCGGCTTGATCGAAAGCGAACTCAGACAGCAGAGCGGCTGAAAGTGCCATCGCCGGCGTGGAAAGAGGCGCGGAAGGCAACGCCGAAGTCACTCGCCCCGCACCCGTGGGCTCAACCTCTTCTTCATCGTCCTCTTCGTCACCACCTTTAGATGAGGGATCGTCCTCCAGACGCCGTACAGCCGTCGGCGGACGGTCGCGCCAGGAAGAATTGACGTATAAGTCCGCGGTTAGCTCTGGCCCCAGCTTCGCCAGAATTTTCTCGCGATCGAGAGCGCGTGCGTAACTGTAGTGATTGAGAAACTGCACCATCCGTGCGCCGACCAGCAGCGAATCGGTCACGCTCCAGGGTTTGGGAGCATACTTCAGCAGGCGAAACTCAAGCGAGAGCCGGTCGCGATGCGAATCAAGAAATGCATTCACTCCGCGTGTGTAAGCGTCAAAGAAAGCGCGGTCGCGCGCGGAAATATTTTTCTCCGCCGCCTCGGCCGCTTGCCGCAGCCCGAGAATGCGCTGCTCGCGGTCCAACTTGACCGTAGCGTCGCCGATCACTTCCGAAAGTTCTCCGGCGGCGGCCCGTCGCAGGATGTCCATCTGCCACAGCCGGTCTTGCGCTGTCACATAGCCTTGCGCGAAGAAGACATCGTTCAGCGTTGCGCCCTCGATCGTCGGGACGCCGTGCTCTTCGCGAACCACGCGCACTTTGGAGGAAATTCCCGGAACCGCCGCCGTGCCATCAAGTTGCGGCAGAGCCGAGTGAGCCATCCAAAAAGCCCACCAGATGCCCGCAATGAGCGCCACCAAAAGCAGGCACACGGAGTAGTAGAGAATGTGAAGCGCAGGATTTCGGCGGCGCGAGTCGGAGGTCGGAGTCTCGGGCAGGGAAAGGGTCGAAGACATGACTCGAAGATTGTAGGAGGGCGTGCTGCCTCTGACAACTCGGGAAATCGAGTGGATGCTCTCCGGAGCCTCACTTGCCGTTGGCGCAAACCCTCGCTTCCCCAGTATTATGATTTCGGCTTCCCGGTGCATCGAAGCAAGCGGAAGTCGCCGCATTCTCTATGCTGCAAAAGCGCATCGACGATCAGACCAGCATTTCACGCGAGAACGTGCGTGAAGCCGAAGAGATTTTTCTGCGCCATCTCAAACGCGTCGGCTTGAAGCAGACCGAACAGCGCAATGCAATTCTGCGGACTTTCCTCGAGACTCGCGAACATCTTTCGACCGACGAACTCCACCGGCTGGTCAAGAAAACCGATCCGCGCATCGGATTCACCACCGTCTACCGCACCTTGAAACTTCTCTCCGGTTGCGGACTGGCCAGCGAGGTTGCCTTCCACGATGGCATCGCGCGCTACGAGCACCAGTACAACCGGCGCAGCCATCACCACATGGTGTGCACCGAATGTGGTGCATCGGTAGAATTTTTTTCCGAGAAAGTCGGCGAAATCGAACAGGAGATCGGACGCAAGCATCATTACGCCACCACCCGCCACACTTTCCAAATCTACGGCGTTTGCGAACAGTGCCGCAGGAAAACGAATGGACGCCGCATTGTCTAGTCCCGACAACATTCCCCTGAATGTTCCCGCGCACACGGCTCAAGCCTTGGTGGACTGCCCCCATTGCGGCACTTCGATGCCGGCGAACTCGGCTTTCTGTCCCGCTTGTGGATGGTCGATGCGACCGATTCCGGCTGCGGACCGGGCGGCCGCGGCGGCGTCTTACTTCACCTTCATCGCCGGCGCGGTGATTTTGTTGATGCCAGCTTTTCGCAACCGCCGCTTCGTCCGCTTTCATGCCTGGCAGAGTATTTGGCTCTGGGGAGTGTTTTTTGTCTTCACCGGGGCCGCGCTCGTGCTTTCCAATATCGCCGCCGCCATGCTGTTTCTCCTGTTCGGAATCCTGGCGTCGCTCGCGATGTTCTTCCTGTGGATCGTTCTCTCCATCAAGGCATGGGAGGGCGAACGTTTCGAGTTGCCGCTGTTCGGCGAATTAGCCGCCCGTATGAAATGAAAGGTCTCGGAAGAGCATGTCTTAGGTCTTAGGAAAACCAAGAGAGCTTAACGGCGTGATTTTGCTTTTCCTGAGACCTCACACCCGAAACCTGCTCTTCTGAGACCTTGTTTTGTCCGTTCGCATCGTTCAGAATAATCAATTCACCATGATTCGCACTTTTATAGGAGATTTCATTGAGCCAGCTTCAGCGCGTTAAGATCAGCGCTCTCGGCACCTACGTTCCGCCCCGCCTTCTCACCAATGCCGACCTCGCCAAGTTGGTGGATACCAGCGACGAATGGATTATGAGCCGCGTCGGCATTCGCGAGCGTCACATTGTCGATAAGGGCGTTGCCACCAGCGACCTGGCGACCGAAGCGGCCAGGAGAGCGCTTGCCGAACGCGGCATCTCCGCCAGCGACTTGGACGCGATTATCGTCGCGACCGTCACTCCCGACATGCTCTTTCCCGCCACCGCCTGCCTGGTGCAGCACAAACTCGGTGCGCAAAAGGTTTGGGGCTTCGATCTTTCCGCCGGATGCTCGCAGTTCGTCTATGCCCTGCAGGTCGGTGCGCAATTCGTGCAAAGCGGGGCGCATAAGAAAGTCATGGTCATTGGAGCCGATGTCATGTCCTCGATCATCGACTACACCGATCGCGCCACTTGCGTCATCTTCGGAGACGGCGCCGGCGCGGTCATCCTCGAAGCCAATGGAGAATTGTCCGACCAGGCGAGCGGCGACGCCTCCTTCGGATTAATCGACTTTCTGCATGAAGTCGACGGCTCCGGTGGCGTGTCTCTCTACATGCCGGGAGGCGGCAGCTTGAATCCTTCGTCGCATGAGACCGTCGACAAGAAGATGCATTACGTCCATCAGGACGGCCAGGCCGTCTTCAAATTCGCCGTGCGAAAAATGGCGGAAGCGTGCGACGAAATCCTCAAGCGCAACGGCCTGACCGGCGAGGATATCGACCTCTTCATTCCGCACCAGGCCAACCTGCGCATCATCAACGCCACGGCCGATCGCGTAAAGCTGCGTCCGGGAACCGTTGTCGTTAACATCGATCGCTACGGAAATACCACCGGAGCAACCATCCCGTTGGCGATGGAAACCGCTCGCCAGGAAGGCAGGCTCAAGAAGGGAAGTATGGTCTTGCTGGCCGCCGTGGGCGCGGGATTCACGGTCGGAGCCACGCTGTTGCGTTGGGCGTACTAGAACAGGTCTTAGGTGTTAGGTCTTGGGAATCCCGTTCGTGCAAGGTTGGAAGCGACTGATTAGGCCACAGAAACTGCTCGAACTCTTTTTGGGAATAACGATCTTTCCCTTCGGCGATGTTGCTAGGGACCGACACTGCCGCGCGCCGCATTTGTGAACTGAGTCCGTAAACTTCTTTTCTCGGAAACCGGCGAGTGCATCGATAGACTTCCAACGCCACGATCTTCGCCTTCTGCCAGGCAATCAGACTCCGGTAACTTCCCGACATCGAATCTCCCATGACGACACTAAAGCGGCCCACCACGGTTGTACGGTGATACCAGTCACGCAAAGATTGGTCGGTTTTGCTCTCCCTGAGACCTGAGACCTGAACCCTAAGACCTGCCCCCCAACACCTGACTCTCCACCAGCGACTCAAAAATCCTGCACCCATCCGTTCCGCCCAGTTCAGCCTCGGCGGCGCGTTCCGGGTGCGGCATCATGCCGAGAACGTTGCGTCCCGGGCTGCAGATGCCTGCTATGTTTTCCAGCGATCCGTTGGGATTTGCCTCGGCAGTGATTTCCCCCTGCGCGTTCGTATAGCGGAAGACAATGCGGTTGTCGCGCTTCAATTCCGCGAGCGTCGCCTCATCGCAAAAATAGTTGCCTTCCATGTGTCCGATCGGAATCGTCAGCACTTCTCCCTTGCTGCACGCGTTCGTAAACGGAGTCTCGTTGTTTTCGACTCTCACCTGCACCGGCTTGCACACATATTTCAGCCCGATGTTGCGCATCAGCGCTCCGGGCAGCAATCCAGACTCACACAAGATCTGGAAGCCGTTGCAAATGCCCAGCACGAGCCCGCCGCCATCGGCAAACTTTCGGACCGATTCCATCACCGGCGAAAACTTTGCGATCGCGCCCGTGCGCAGGTAGTCCCCGAAGGCGAAGCCTCCCGGCACGATGATGGCGTCGCAATTCTCAAGGTCGTGCGAGTCATGCCAGAGAAAAGTTACAGGCTGCTTGGCAACCTGCTGGACCGTCCAAAATGCATCGTGATCGCAATTCGAACCGGGGAAGATAATAACGCCGAATTTCATTGGAATCCTCGAACTGAATCGTTGCTTGCCGGGCCGTTCTAATATTTCACGATCGCCGTAAACGACTTCGGGTCGAGCGATGCTCCGCCCACCAGCGCGCCGTCAATCTCTTCTTCCGACATCAGGGCGTGCGCGTTCTCCGGTTTGACGGACCCGCCATAGAGAATGCGGAGTTTGTCGGCGAATTCCTGGCCGAACGAGTCGGCAGCTTCGCCTCGAATAATTGCGTGGGCGTCGGCGGCCATCTGCGGAGTCGCCGTCTTTCCCGTGCCGATCGCCCAAACCGGTTCGTAGGCAACCACCAGGCTCGCCGCCTTCTTCGCTGAAACCTTATTGAAGGCGCGAAGACACTGCCGGCGCAAAACATCGTCGGTTAGCCCCGCTTCGCGCTCTTCGAGCACCTCGCCTACGCAGACAATGGGAATCAGCCCCGCCTCGAGCGCGGACTTCAGCTTCAGATTCACCGTGTCATCAGTCTCCCCAAAGTACTGGCGGCGCTCCGAGTGGCCGATGATGACGTGGGTGACGCCGACGGCGACCAGCATGGCGGCGTTGATTTCGCCGGTGAAGGCGCCTTCTTTTTCCCAGTAGAGATCTTGCGCGCCAATCGCGACGTTCGATGCCTTGACGGCGGTGATGGCCGCATCGAGGCAGAGGTAAGTCGGGCAGACCACAATCTCGTCGCGGTCGTGGCCCTGCACCATGGGCAGGAATTCCTGGAAGAACGCACGGGTCTGATCTGGAGTTTTGTACATCTTCCAGTTGGCGGCGATAACTTTCTTTCTCATAGGGAACCTTTCTAGGAAACAGGTGTCAGCTCTAAGGTCTTGGGTGTCAAGTCTTGGGTTTTAGGTCTTAGGAAAACCTTGGCAGGCTGGCAAATTGATTTTGCTTCTCCTAAGACCTAACACCTGACAACTAAGACCTGCTCTTATCCGTCAGTGCTTCCACGCCCGGCAATTTCTTGCCTTCCAGAAATTCCAGCGACGCTCCCCCGCCGGTGGATATGTGGGTGACTTTGTCGGCGACCCCGGCCGCCTTGACTGCCGCTACGGAATCTCCTCCGCCCACGATGGTGACCGCGCCGGCATTTTCCGCCACCGCGTGCGCAACCTTGAACGTGCCTTTCGCGAACGGCGGCATCTCGAAGACGCCCATCGGCCCGTTCCATACGATGGTCCGCGCGCGCGCGATCTCTTCGGAGAAAGTCTCGATAGTTTCCGGTCCGATATCCAGAGCCATCATGTTGTCGGGGATGGACTGGCCGGGTCCTACGATCTTAGTCAGGGCATTGGCCTCGACGCGGTCGGCGATCACGTGATCGGTGGGCAACAGGAATTTCACCTTATGCGCCGTTGCCTGCTGCAAAAGATCTCGCGCGAGTTCGATCTTGTCCTCTTCCACCAGGCTCTTGCCCACGGATTCGCCTTGCGCCTTCAGGAAGGTGTACGCCATGCCTCCGCCGACGATCAAGGCATCGACTTTGCTCAACAGGTTCTGAATGACTCCGATCTTATCGCTGACCTTCGCGCCCCCAAGAATTGCGACAAAAGGATGCTCCGGGTCTTGCAGAACCCGCCCCAGGTACTGCAGCTCTTTTTCCATCAGCAACCCGGCTGCGGATTTCTGAACAAACTTCGTGATCCCCACCGTGGAAGCGTGCGCCCGGTGCGCTGTGCCGAAAGCGTCGTTGACGTAGAACTCCGCAAGCTTGGCCAGTTGCTTCGAAAAAGCCTCGTCGTTCTTTTCCTCTTCGGCATGAAAGCGCAGATTTTCGAGGAGCAACGCTTGGCCTTTTTCCAGCTTCAGCGCCATTTCCTCGGCTTCTTCCCCAACGCACTCGGGGCAGAACCCGACATTTTCGCCGCGCGACAGTTCCTTGTCGAGCAGCATGCGGAGACGCTCGGCGACAGGCTTGAGGCTCATCTTCGGATTGGGTTTGCCTTTAGGCCGCCCCAGGTGAGACGCGAGAATCAGCCGCGCCCCGTGCCGCAGGGCGTACTCGATGCTGGGCAGGGTTTCGCGGATGCGAGTGTCGTCCATCACGCGGCCGTTGTCGAGCGGCACGTTGAAGTCGACGCGCATGAATACGCGACGATCGTTAAGCGGAAGATCGCGAATCGATAGCTTGGGCATGGATAAGACTCCGTTGTCTTAATTCGCCGTCGTGAATCCGTATAAAACGGCCTTGCACTTCGTGAACCTGCGATCGCGGAAATCGATTTGCGCTCCCGGGGCGGACCACGTGTCCGCCCCGTCGGAGGCCTTTACAGTCCTTTGCCTGACATCAGATTGATCAGGTCGCGCACGCGGCAAGAGTATCCCCACTCGTTGTCATACCAGGAGATCACTTTCACGCAGTTGCCGCCCACTACCAGCGTCATCGACGCATCCACGATCGAAGAGCGGGAGTCGCCCTTGAAGTCCGACGACACCAGTTCGTTCTCCTCAAAGCCGAGGTAGCCCTTCAGAGGGCCTGACTCTGACGCTTTTTTGAGGGCGGCGTTGACCTCTTCCTTGGTGGTCTTTTTCTCCACCCACACCACCAGGTCAACCACCGAAACATTCGGCGTCGGCACGCGCATGGCAAAACCATCCAGTTTTCCGGCCAGGTCCGGGATGACCAGCTTCACGGCCTTCGCCGCGCCGGTCGTCGTCGGAATCATGTTCAGCGCGGCAGCGCGCGCGCGGCGCAGATCCTTGTGCGGAAAGTCGAGGATCACCTGGTCGTTCGTGTAAGAGTGGATCGTGGTCATAGTCCCGGCGACGATCTTGAAGTTGTCGTTGATCACCTTCGCCACCGGAGCCAGGCAGTTCGTCGTGCAGGATGCGTTCGAAATAATGTGGTGCTTGGCGGGATCGTACTTCTCCTCGTTCACGCCCAGCACGACCGTCAGGTCTTCGTTCTTTGCGGGTGCCGAGATGATGACCTTCTTGACCGTGCCCCGCAAATGTTTCTTCGCGTCGTTGGCGTCGGTGAACCGCCCCGTCGACTCAATGACCACCTGGGCTCCCACGGATTCCCAGGGCAGAGCGGCAGGGTCTTTTTCTTTGAATACCTTGATCACTTTGCCGTCGATCGAAATACTGTCGGGACCAGCGGTGATTGTGTGCGGCAAGTTGCCCAGAATCGAGTCGTACTTCAGCAGGTGAGCCAGAGTTTTAGGATCGGTGAGATCGTTCACCGCCACGATGTCGATGTTCTTATCGCCAAGCGAGGTTCGAAGTACGTTGCGTCCGATGCGCCCAAATCCATTAATGCCAACTTTTACGGCCATAGTTCCTCCAAACGAAATTTTCTGCCCCAAAAAATCGCAGCATTGCTAGTTGAATGAACTTACGATGTTAACAGGATGGAGGAGTCAGCGTAAACGTCATCCGCTCCCCGCCATGAATTCTCCATGCCAGCCACGACGCCCTGGCCGAATACCCGGCGCTCCCAAGAGCCGAATAGCCGAACCGGATTCTCCAGCTTTTTTTATCCCGGCGTAATTTCGAAGTACGTGTCCGTGTTGCGCCACACGAAAGGAAGACGCGCCAGCCAGTATTTCGCGTTGATCAACTGCCGGGCGCGGCCACATTCCTCCGGCCGCAGTTGGCGAACCGTAGCAGGGAATTCCGGCCCCGTGATTTTTCCGCGGATCGTACACGGCGCAATCCGCACCTGAGGATTGTTGCGGATGCGTTTGCACTTGCCCAGCTTACTGTTGGTCATGAAGTAGAGCCGGTGATTGTCTTCGGCAAACCAGATCGGCGTATAAACTGCCACTCCGCTCTTGCGGAATGTCGCGAGGCTGATATAGCGCTGGCCATGAATTTCGGCAGGGACAATTGCCATGCGGATAGTGTAAAGTGCTGCGAGTGTTTTTGCGAGAAATCGCACAGCGCTCTGAATTCTCTACCATGCCAGTCTTTGGACTGGCTCCCGAGGCTCCTGCTATGAGCAATACGATATGAGTTCAGCGTTACAGCTATGGGAAGGTCGCGTCGTCGCCGAGGGCAAGTTTCCCTTGCGAATCTGCGTCGGCGAGTCCGATCACAGTGCCGTCTTCGAAACCTTTGGGCCGGTCATTTCTCCCGACTCCGGCAAAGCTGCCATCAAGTTGATTCCCACCACCGCCAACCAGGCCGACCAGCAACTCCTGCGATGGGAGGCGGCCAGCGAACTGAATCACCCCAACCTGATCCGCATTCTCGAAGCCGGACGCTGCGAACTCGATGACTTGCAACTCCTCTATGTCGTCGAAGAATTTGCCGAGGAAAATCTTTCCCAGGTTCTGCCGGAGCGAGCGCTCACGCCGGAAGAAGTCCAGGGAATGCTGCCCGCGATTCTGAGCGCCTTGCTCTACCTGCATGGCAAAGGCTTTGTCCATGCCCACCTTCAACCTTCAAATGTTATGGCCATCGGCGATCAAATCAAGCTTTCCAGCGACTCGCTGATCGCTCCCGGAGAGAACGGCCGGCATGAGCGTGCGCCGGGTGCTTACAATCCGCCAGAAGCTGCAACCGGGCCGCTCTCGACCGCCTCCGACGTTTGGCAGTTAGGCGTGTTGCTGACGGAAGCGCTGACCCAGCGCGCGCCCGTCTCGGATCCGCAGCATCCCACCCCCGTCGCCCTGCCTGATGGAATTCCCCAGCCTCTGGTGGAAGTCATCGAGAACTCCCTTCGCGTCGATCCTGACCGGCGATGGACCGTGGCACAGATTCTTGCCCGCCTCGAGGGCAGGCGGCCCGACGTTCCATCTCCCCAGCCGTCACGAAGGTCCCATCAAGAGACATTGGGCAGCGAGTGGATGCGCCGTCTCTCCCAGGTGCGAGGAACCGGATAAAACGCCGCGGTCCACCTCTGGCGCAACGCACCGCTGGAATTCTGCAGCGCTGCCCGGTTGCGCTGTTCCGCGGCCTTTGAACTTTGTGCAGTAGTGGTATGATGTCTCTCTCCCCCATAACCCCGATAGTTAGACGTGTGCCTCGTGGCACAGAATCGTCGGGCCATTGAGGAGCTATGAGCGAAACGGTAAAACGGTGGGAAGGTCGCACTGTCGACGAGAAATATCAGCTGCGCAGGTATCTGGGCAACTCCGATCATAGTGCAGTGTTCTTGACTCTGACTCCACACGCCGCGGCTGGTTCCGAAAAAGCCGCCCTGAAACTGATTCCCGCTGACGCCGATGCCGACAGGCAACTCGAGCGCTGGAACGGAGCCGGCCAACTCAACCATTCCAATCTGCTTCGCATTCTCGACAGCGGACGCGATGGCGCAGCCCTGCTTTACGTGGTGGAGGAACTGGCGGAAGAAAATCTCGCGCAGATTCTTCCGGAACGCGCGTTGACCGCCGAAGAAGCCCACGTGACCCTGCCGCCGGTTTTGCTGGCCTTGCAGTTCGTGCACGAAAAAGGATACGTCCACGGCCGCATCCAACCTTCCAATATTCTGGCCATCGGCGATCACGTCAAGCTCTCCAGCGATTCGCTGACCGCATTGGGCGATAGCCCTCGCAGTCCGAAAACATTGAGCCCCTACGACCCTCCCGAGGCAGGGAAGGGAGAGATCTCTGAGGCCGGAGACGTCTGGCAATTCGGCATGACGCTGGTCGAAGTGCTCACCCAACGCCTGCCCGTCTGGGATCGCACCTGGCGGCGCGCTCCGCAAATTCCAGCGGAAATGCCGGAACCCTTCCGCGAAATCGCGGAACGTTGCCTGCAAATCGATCCCCGGAAACGTTGGACGTCAGCGCAGATCATGCTTCGTTTAGGAGCGGAGTGGCCGGAAGAACAGCGGTTGCGGGCGTAACTCTAGATTCCAAAGAAAGCGGCGGAGCACCGGGTATTATCGCGGGATAGCATGCGCTATACCGCCATTGCGAGAATGTTATGGTTTGCCCTCGCCGGTTGCCCGGCGTGCTTCCTGGTAGGCCTGCTCCGGGTCGCGTCCCGTAACTTGCTTGTACCATGCGGGGTGGAAAGTCCACGCCCACGCTTCGCTCACCGCGCCGCGAATCATCGACTGGAACGTGCCCGGCTCGCCGATCGTGCTCAGATAAATATGCACGAAGATTCCGCCCAGCATAATCAGCGCCGAGATGTCGTGGAGCACATAGCTGATGGCCACGGGAATTCTGCCAAACGTTCTCGCGCCCGCCCATAGCACAGCGCCCGTGATCAGGTACACGACGCAACCACCAACAATCTCCCAGAACTGAAGTTTTTGTCCGGCGTTAAAAAATCCCGTGTCCGGCGGATCCATCTTTTCTTCACCGCTGGCGATTGCTTTAATGTTGCGCATCCAGCGCGAATCGCCAGCCGTCCAGATCATCGGCTCCAGCCAGTTCAGGGCCTGCAATCCAAAGAAAAAAACGAAGGCCACGCCAAAATACGGATGCATGATGCGGCTCAACTGCCCGCCGCCAAAAATAGGCGTGAACCAGCGGAACAGCCACGGCAAATAAATGCCAAACCCTGTGAACAGCGCCAGAAAGAAAAAGAGCGCGACGGACCAATGCAATACCCGCGTGTAGACAGGATGCCGTAACAACTCCCCGCGATAGACCGTCGTCTTGCCCGCGCGCTCGAAAGTCTCGCGAGCTTTGTCGTCGAAGTGCTCGATCGCTCCGCTAGCCATTGGCGCCGTCCTTTCCTGGTGGTTCAGGTTGCGCGAGCCGCGGCCCGTGGGTTACGTGATGCAAAAGAACGCCCAGCAGTCCGAACAGGGCAAAAGTCCCGAGCACGGGCTTGAACAGCCACTTCCACACCGTATAGCTCCACGGAATCGTCGGATTTTTCGGCAAGCTGTAGCGCTCGGGATCGGTTGCATCGTGCAACACATAGATCACGTGCGTTCCACCCACGGATTGCGGATCGTACACGCCCGCATTTTGCCATCCAAAATTGTCACGCAGTTGCTTCGCGCGCTCGTTGGCGATGTACTTCATGTCTTCTTTGGATCCAAACTTGAGGCAACCAGTCGGGCATGCCTTGATGCAGGCTGGTTCCAGCCCCTCGCCCACTCGATCGGAGCAGAGTGTGCACTTGTAGACGCGCTTGGTCGCAGGGTTAAACCGCGGAATATTAAAAGGACAACCGGAAACACAAAACTCGCACCCAATGCAGTTTTCCTGGTTGAAGTCGACGATCCCATTGGCATACTTCACGATGGCGCCGTCCGCCGGGCAGGCATGCAGGCAGCCGGGATCGGCGCAGTGCATGCATTGATCTTTTCGCATCAACCACTGGATCGTCCCGTCAGGATTCTGATGTTCGTTGAATTTGATCAGGTTCCAGAAATGCGGACCGGTCTCCGGCATCGTCTGATACGTGTTGTCAAACATCGTCGGAGTGAACGGCATGTCGTTCCACTCCGCGCACGCCACCTCACACGCCTTGCAGCCGATGCACGTGGTCGTGTCGACCAGTTTGCAGACTTCCAAGTCGCGCTGCATGCCGAGACCGGGCGAGGGCGTCGTGTGCCCGGAGATCATTTCGGATTGAAGTGCCTTGCGGTCTGCCATCGTTAGCTCTTGGCTGTTCGCTCTTCGCTTTTACTCTCAACCTAAAGCGAACAGCGAACGACGAACAGCGTTTTACTTCTGCAATCTGACTCCTACAATCTGCAATCTCTTCAAACTTTCTCGATCTTCACCAGAAATCCCTTAAATTCCGGCGTAAAGGCATTGGGGTCGGTGACCGTCGGTGTCAGCTGATTGGTCAGCGTCTTCGCCGTTTTGCCTTCATCTTCCGCAATGCCGCGGAACCCCCAATGAATGGGAATTCCGATCTGGAATGTCTCCTTACCGTCGATCTTCATCGGCCGGATGCGCCGCGTGACCATCGCTTTGGCGACATAATGCGCCCGCGCGCTGGTGACTTTCACTCTCTCCCCGCCGCGGATGCCCATGCGGTCGGCCAGTTCGGCCGGCACTTCCACGAACGGCTCCGGAACGAGCTGCACGTTCATCGGATTATTTTTCGTCCAGTAGTGGTAATGCTCAGTCAGGCGATACGTCGTGCAGATTACGTTGTATTCGCCGCCCGTTGGCGCGTACTTGTCCATGTCGGTCTTGTACCGCTTCACCACCGGGTTGTTGGACTGGTTCGGATGCAGCAGATTCGCAATCGGGCTCTCGATCGGCTCGTAGAATTCCGGGAACGGGCCATCCTGCATTCCGCCCAGCGGCACGAAAAGACGTCCGATGCCGTCCGGGTTCATGATGAACGGTCCCATATGATCCTTGGGAGCGGAATCGACTTTGAAGTCCGGAACGTCCACGCCTACCCAACTTTGCTTGGCTTCATCCCACCAAACCTGGCGGCGCGCGGGATCCCACGGCTTCCCCTCAAGATCGCACGAGGCGCGGTTGTACAGCACCCGTCGATTCGCCGGCCAGGACCATCCCCAGTTGGGGTAAACGCCGAGCCCGGACGGATCGTCGGTCCCGCGCCGCTGCATCATCGCCCCAGCTTCCGTCCATGATCCGCAATAGAGCCAATTCCCTGAGATCGTCGTGCCGTCGTCTTTGAGCCAGGCAAAGCCGGGAAGTTGCTGGCCCGCCTTGATGGTCACGTTCGTTTTCGGGTCGGTGATGTCCGCGAGCGCCTTCCCGTTGAGTTCTTTCGCGACTTCACTGAGCGAAGGGTTATAAGGATTCGTGTAGGCGAAGGTCGCGTTCAGAACCGGGTCGGGGAACTTGCCGCCCTCCTTTTTATACAATTCTCGGACTTTCAAAAAGATCGTGGCGAGAATTTCCTGATCGAGTCGAGCCTGGCCGGGCGGTGGTACGGCGGCGTTTTTCCACTGCAGCCAGCGCGCGGAGTTCACGAACGTCCCGTCTTTTTCCGCGAAACCAGCCCCTGGCAAGCGATAGACGGTCGTGTTGATCTTCTTCTGGTCGTCCGCCGTAATGCCCGGGGCGCGCCAGAATTCGCTGGTCTCGTCGGGATAGATTTCGCACACCACCAGCCAGTCGGCCTTTTTCAACGCGTCGACATTCTTGTTCGAATCCGGGCCGATCATCACTCCGTTCATGCCGAAAGCAAAAATGCCCTTGATCTTGCCCTCATACATGTCATTCCAGATGTTTACCCAGGAGTAGTTGCGGTCGATCTTCGGCAGGTAATGAAAAGCCCAATCGTTGTCTTTGGTGGCCGCGGGTCCGTAGAACGCTTTCAGCAAAGAGACTGTGAATTTTGAAGTATTCGACCAGTAGTTGAATGACTCCCACGGATCGGGCTTCGATTCGGTTGGCGTTGTGCGCTTAAGATAGCCCGCCAAATTTACGTCGGCCGGATTCGGCATCTTCAGATAACCGGGCAGGATGTCAAAAATGCCCGCCATATCCGTCGCGCCCTGAATGTTCGAGTGGCCGCGCAGCGCATTGACTCCGCCCCCGGCCCGTCCGACGTTACCCATCAGCAATTGCAGCATGGCGGCCGTGCGGATGATCTGCGTGCCAAAGCTGTGCTGCGTCCATCCCACCGCATAAATCACGGTCGCGACCTTCTTCATGTCGCCATCTTTGCGGATGGACGTGAACAGGTCGGCCGCCTTGAGGAACTGCTCCTGCGGAATGCCGGTGATGCGCTCGACCAATTCCGGCGTGTAACGTTCGTATTGCTTCTTCAGCAACTGGTAAACGCATCGCGGATGCTGCAGTGAAAGATCGAAGGCGATCTTCGGCGGGAGCTTGGGACCCGCGCCCGCTCCTCCAGCAGCGCCAACCGGGCCGCCCGCCTGATGCCCCTGTCCGCCGCCCGTGTCGCTGGTTTTCTGCGCGGCGGCGCTGGGGTGAACGTTTTGTGCCGCCGGAGTCGGAGCTACCGGCTTGCCCGTGACGTCGCCGCCTTCTTCATAGTTCCAGGTGAATTTGTCGTAGACCTTTTTCTCGGGATCGAACCCCGAAAACAGTCCATCTTCCGGCAGGCTGAATCCATCCTTAATAATGAACGATGCGTTGGTGTAGTTAAGCAGGTACTCTTTGGCGACGCGGTTGTTCTCGATTGCGTATCGGATAACTCCGCCAAGAAACGCAATATCCGCGCCCGCTCGGATTTGCACATACATGTCGGCGTTGGCCGCCGTGCGCGTCAAGCGCGGATCGACAACAATCGTCTTCGCATTACGGTGAACTTTGGCTTCAATCGCCCATTTAAAGCCGCAAGGATGGTTCTCGGCGGGATTGCCCCCCATGATCAACATCATGTCGGTGTTCTTGATGTCGATCCAGCCGTTGGTCATTGCGCCGCGTCCGAAGGTGGGCCCCAAACTGGAGACCGTGGGGCCGTGTCAAACGCGGGCCTGGTTTTCCAGGTAGCAGACCCCCAGGCTGCGCATACTTTTGACCGCGAGATAGTTGAATTCGTTGGTGTCGGTGCAACCGCCGGTGAAGGCGATGCCTTCGCACCGGTTCACAGTGCGGCCCTGCGCGTCGGCTTCAACAAACGTTTCGTCGCGCGTTTGTTTTACCCGCTGGGCGATTTCGGCGTACGCCTGATCCCACGAAATGTCTTCCCAGTCCGTCGCCCCCGGACGCCGCACCTGCGGCTTGAGCAACCGCCGCTCGTTGAGAATATCCTGCTGCAACGACGAGCCCTTGGGACACAGCGTCCCCCGGTTAATGGGATGGTCGGGATCGCCCTCCACATGCACCACCTGAGGGATCGCGTTCTTGGCCTTGTCGCCGATCGTGTAAATGATGATCCCGCAGCTCACCGCGCAATAAGGACAGGTGCTCCGCGTCTCGCTGGCCCGCGAAATTTTCAGGGATTCTGTCTGCGCGTACACCGGAGCGAGATCAAAACCAAGAGCGGAGAATCCGGCTCCGCCCAGCACGGTGCCCTTCAGAAACGTTCTGCGCGAGAACTCCATCGACTGGCCCCCGTTGCTGCGGCAATGCGCAAAACTATACCGCCGTTCCGAGCCAAGCGTCAATCGGCAATTGACCCTACGTGGCGAACTGGGGGCGGCTGCCAATCCTCACCAGCGCGGCCGGGGACCACCTCTGCAACCCCGGTCGCCAGGACTGGGTCTGGCGCAGAATGCCCCTCAATGGGACAATAGAACAATGCAAAGATTTCTCACTTCAGCGCTATTATTGGCCGCGGCGACAATGCTGGCAGGAGTTGGCTCTGCCCAGCAGACTCCTCCAGCAAGCAAGCCCGCGGCCTCAACCCCAGCGGCTCCCGCAGCCACAACTCCTAAGGCGGAAAACGCCCCCGGCTCCGCCGAGGACAAGAACGCTGACTTGGGTCCCTTCAAAACCCGAACAGAAAAGTTTAGCTACGCGCTGGGCATGAACATTGGTTCAGGTCTTGGGGCAAACTTGAAAAAACAGTCGGTGGAAGTGAACTCCGACCTCGTCGCCCAGGGATTGAAGGATTCCATGTCGGGCGGCAAGACGCTCCTCACCGAAGAGCAGGAAAAGGCCGTACTCACCCAGGTGCAAAACGAGATTCGTAAAGAGCAGCAGGAGAAGGCGGAACAACTCGGCGCCAAGAACAAGGCCGAGGGGGAAGCATTCTTAGCCGCCAATAAGAGCAAAGAGGGCGTCGTCACTCTGCCCGACGGCTTGCAGTATAAGATTCTCACCGCCGGCACCGGACCAAAGCCCGCTGCCACGGATTCCGTCGTGTGTAACTACAAGGGCACGCTGATCGACGGCACCGAATTCGACAGCTCCTACAAGCGCGGCCAACCCGCCACTTTCGGCGTCAGCCAGGTCATCAAAGGCTGGACCGAAGCGCTCGAACTGATGCCCGTGGGTTCGAAGTGGCAGCTCTTTATTCCTTCGAGCCTCGGCTACGGTGAGCGCGGCGCAGGCGGCGATATCGGTCCGAACGCCACTCTGATTTTCGAAGTCGAACTGATCTCGATCCTCGACAAGAACGCCGACAAGAAAGACGACAAGAAACCCGAGAAGAAGGCTGACAAAGACAAAGACGAGCCGAAAAAGTAACTCAACACTCGCCAACCGTGGAGAGACGGGCATCCCTGCCCGTCTCTTCCACGGAACCGCTGGAAGTGCTGCCTCAGAAGAAGTTCCTCCCGATTTTCTACGTCCCCAGGTACATCACGTGGACATAGACGCCCAGTCTGACGTTATAGGCCAGGTACCAGCCAATATGATCGGGATCGTCGTAAATGACGATCTCGTCCGAATCCCACAGCCAGCCATCACAGAAACCAACGTCGTAGGGAGCCACCGAGAAGTAGAAGCCGCCGAACCAGAACCGTCCGGGGCCACCGCCGCCCAGGCGCCAGATGTGGCTGCGGCCGAAACCGCCGGTAAAATGCCCGTGCTCCCAAGGATGATCGAGATGGTAATGAGCATCGTTCGGGCCCGTATCATGGCCCACCCACTGTTTGCCTCGATCCACGTGCGGAGCGTTCGGATGTCCAGCCTTTTCGCTGAAATCGCGGCGTTCGGCTGTGCCGTGGGCCGTCGTGACTTTCGCAGGCCCATGCTTCGGGATGTTTTGATGACCACCACCGACCTCCGGGCGCCCGCCATGCTGCGCCAGGGCTGAGAGAGAGAACGCGAAGCAAATCACGAGTAAACCAATCAGCTTTTTCATTTTTGGATGATCCTCCGGATGCAATAACACCGCCCGGGTCCATTTGTTTCTGTGAATTGTGAAGGTTCCAGGGCCGTGCAAAAGCAATATACACCTACTCGTAGCGCAAGGCTTCGATCGGGTCCAGGCGCGAAGCCCGTATGGCAGGGACCATTCCGCTGATCAGCCCGACGGCCGCGAGAATCACCACCGCTACGATCAGCGTGACCGGGTTGATCACCAATCGAATGTCGCCGGCTTCGGCGTGTTTCGCCATGGCGCTGTAAAGCGTCAGCCGGCCTACCGACATCGCGACCGCATAGGCGAGAATAATTCCGAACAGCCCGCCGATAAACGTGATCGTAAGCGCCTCCGCCAGAAACTGCAGGAAGATGTGGTGTCGCCGCGCGCCCAGCGCCTTCTCCACGCCGATTTCGCGCGTCCGCTGCGTGACCGCCACCAGCATGATATTCATCAGTCCCACGCCCCCGATGCCCAGCGTCAGCGTGCCGATGAAGCCCAGCAGAATCTTGAGGCCGAGCGTGACGATCTGGAAATGCTGCAGTTTATCCATGAGGTTGACGATCGTCACGGCGCGGCGATCGATGGGATTGAATCGGTGCTGTTCCGCGAGAGTGTAGCGGACGGTTTGCTCGATGCGATCGTAATCGTCGGCTTCGTAGTTGAACCAGATGGAATCCAGGTAGTGAGTGTCCTTCAGGTCGCTCATCGTCGTGAACGGTACATAGACCACGCGGTTGATGTTATTGTCGCCTTCCTGCATCTTCGCGTTCAGCACCCCGACAATTTCGAAGCTGATGCCGTCAACCCGGATGTACTCGCCCACAGCATTGCGTCCCGAGAATAGTTTGTCTTTCGTTTCCGAGCCGATCACGGCCACGCGCGAATGCTGAATCTGATCCTCGGGATTGTAGAACCGCCCCTGCGCCAGCGTGAGCGCGCGGATGTTGAACGTGTTGGGATATTCTCCGTTGACGCTCATCGTGTAAGAGCGGGTATCGAACTGGATGATCGCGTCTACGCTGCAACTGGGCGTGATGTGCGTGATCTGCGGGATGTTGGTGGTCAGCAGATCCACATCGTCGAGCGTCAGCCGGATTTCCGCTCCCGCTTTTGCGCCGCCCGCCTGCATCGAACTGCGCCCCGGAAGAATGATAAAAAGCTTCGTTCCGAAGTTGGCGAAGATGTTGACGATCGCCCGTCCGAACCCGTCGCCATACGCCAAAAGCATGACGACCGTAGCAATGCCCCAGGCCATCCCCAGCATCGTGAGGGCCGTCCGGCGCCGGTTATGGCGCATCGCGCCATAAGATTGCTCGAGCAGATCGCGGATCATAGTCAGATCATTTCGTAATTTTGTAATCGGGTAATTTTGTAATCTGAACTCGTGCGCGGTCTGAGCTGTCAAATTACCAAATTACCAAATCCCATTTCATTCCTGCCTCAACGCTTCCACCGGCTCCATGCGGGCGGCTTTGCGGGCAGGATAGAGGCCGGCGGCAACGCCTGCGAGCGTCAGGCTGATGATGGCCAGCACCGCCGTCTGCGGAACCAGTCGGGGCGGGTCAAAGCCTCCCTGGAAGTTGTAATTGCCAAGCGCCGCCATAAATCCGGCGGCCAGCGCCATGCCGAGCACTCCGCTGACCAGGGTCAGCAATACGCCTTCGATAAAAAATTGCGCCATGATGCTGCGGTTCGTCGCCCCCAGGGCTTTGCGCAGCCCGATTTCACGGGTGCGCTCGGAGACGGCAACCAGCATGATGTTGACCACTCCAATCGCCCCTAACGCGAGCGTGACCAGACCCACAGTGCCCAGAAATTCATCCATCGTGTCGAAGATGACGCCCATCATCTGCGCCTGCTTCACCGTGTCCCAGCCTTCGAATGCGTCTTCATCGTGATAGTCGAAACCATGGTTGCGGGCCACAACGCGCCGTACCTCATCCTGCGCGAGAAGGTGCTCGTCGGCGATGCGGGGTTGATAGTTGATGCCCGAGATAGCATCGAACGCTTCTTCGCCCTTGAGCGGAAACTCGCTGCGCATCACCTGGAAAGGAATATAGGCGCGCGTATTGGTGGAGTTATCATCCCCGTGGCCGACGCGCGCCAGCGTCCCGATCACTTCGAAGCGATAGCCGTTGAGCAGGATGAAGGAGCCAATGGCGGGGCGTCCGGGAAAAAGGGTGCGCGACATTTCATCGCCAAGGACAACGACGTCGCGCTTCTGCGTTTCATCCAGATCGTTGAGCCAGCGCCCGAGTTTCAGAGGAAGAAAACGGATTCCGTTGTATTGTGGTTCTGCTCCGGTGAGTTGTCCGCTGGCGCTCGCGAACTCGCTGACGGCGTGGACGCCGTCGTTGACGAGGACGGGAGTGATGGCTTTGATGTGGGGAGATTCGTTGCGGATGTCAAGGTAATCCCGATAGGTGAGGCGGTAGGGGCGAGCCGAATTCATGCTGCCCGCAACCGCCGGCGCTCGCCCGGGCCAGATCATCATGATGTTTTCGCCGTATTCCGAAAGGCCGCGCTTGTTGCCCGTTCTGAAGCCTTCGCCCAGCCCGACCAGCAGCAACAATGACCCCACACCCCACGCAATGCCGAACATGGTGAGAAACGAACGCAGTTTGTGCGCCCACAGCGTACTGAAGATCTGCGCTAAAATGTCGGATGCCATTTGCATCGTAATACTCACCCTGCTTTTTCCGCCGGACTTATTAGGATAACAGCGGATTGGACGGGACACCGCGGAATTGCCCATCACAAGCGCGCTTCCGGCCAATGTTACTTCCTGACCATTACTGAACCGAATTTTCCTCTCGATTCCCTATGTGGAACCGTTGCGTTGCACTCGCTCCCATTTCGGATCTCCCAAACTCCCTCGCCCGCTTCGACGTTGCTTTAGATTGTTCACGTTGGGCCGAGACTTCGGGATGAATCTTAGCCGAAGTCTGGCCCTGGGAATGCTCTCCTTGGATGCGCGTCGATCAATACTGCTTTGTGGTGAGGAGAGTCATGAAGAAACTGTTGGCCTGCATCTTACTCTTGGCTGCGCCCCTTGTAGCGCAGAGTTACAGAGGTCCCGGAGCCTCCCCGGCGGCGACCAGCCTGGCTTTTGAGACGAGCCTTGGCTACACCTATTTTGCGATGGATACGCCCTCGCAGCAGAGAGTCTTTCTCAGCGGAGTCGACGCCAATGCCTTCGTCGACCTCAACGCCCGTTGGGGAGTGCTCGCCAATTCGAGTTATGCGCGTACGGGCGATGTATTCGGCACGGGGCACAGCGGAAACGTCTTCAGTCTTTTGTGCGGACCAGAGTTCTACCCTGTCGCATACGCAAACACCCGCATGTTCGTCCATAGCATGGCTGGCGTCAGCATGGTGGATAGCGCGGTTCCTGTCAGCGGAACGTATTACCTCAGTGGAGCTGTGGCCCGCTTCTCCTACGCGGTTGGCGGCGGTGTCGACCACCCGCTGTTTGGCCCTTTTACGCTCCGAGTAGGCGGCGACTATGTGCGCACCACCTTTGCTGACCCCACCGCAACCATGAGGTTTCAAAACAATCTTCGTCTCGTGACCAGCGTCTCCTACCGTTTCAGGAAGCGCTAGCAAGCCGATTCGAAAGCTCGTTGATAAAGGTAAGCTGGTTGATAGCGATACGTCGTAGCAAATAGCGCACGGAATTTCGAAACCGTTCAGCCTGCGCCTGACTCGTCGCCATGCAGAAATTCGACAGGCTCGCCCCCCGGCCAAGCCTGTCGAACCAGCGCAGCCGCTTCTTCCGCGCTGCACAATTCTGTCCAACCGTCACATCTTCATTCCCTTCATCGCATACGACGAGAAATACAGGAAGAAGTTGGACGGCGCCTGCAGCGCGGCTCCAGCTTTTTCCGCCGCTCGCAGCTTGGCATACGAGGTAATGCCGGCGCTCGCGTCCTGTGTCGGCCAGTCGCTTTGATTCAGCACCAACACTGGGATCACCTGCCACCAGATCGCCTTCAGGTTAATGTCCTGGTCGATCAGCACGTGGCTATGATTCGGACTCGGCAAAAACACGTTGGTCGCTGGAGGAGGTAAATACCCAAGCGCCACCAGAAGCTTTCCCAGATCTAATCTCGATGCGTGCATGGTGCAGGTTCCCGGTGGCAGGCCCGGATCGGGGCATTGCGTATACACGGCCGGTGTGGCCTTAAACGCTTCCGGAATCGCCCCAAACAGCTTGATCAGCGTCGAACCAAGAGACGTCCCGCACAAAGTTCCCGTCACCACATTGTCGCACGAGATAGCATCCGCCGGGTTCTGATCGTTCTTCACGGAGAACATGGGAACGAGGACGTAAACCGGCTCCGTCGTGTTCGCCGGATTCCCCACCATGCCCGGAGGATTGATGGAAGGATTCTTGCCGATCTGGCAGATGGGAATCTGGAACTCTCCCGGATCGGAGCCCGCTGTCACGCCGTTGTAGTTCAAGTCGTCGCTGGGTTGGTCGATGCAATCGAAATTTTGTGTGTAGTTGAACTTCAGGACTTGATTGTCTCCATAACCTTCCGTCTGGTTCGCCTTGAGCTGGGCAAACAAGGTTCCCGTAGTGAGCAGCACGGCGGCTGTCATCATCAGCCGGCAAACCGCCGTCTTCAGTTTTCTATTCATCACTTTCCTCCGAGGCCTGAAAGGGCCGTTGCTCTCGGTACGAAGGGTGAGGCGATTTGGATTTGTTTTTTCGGATCGCATTCCTTCGTCACGATAGAAATACCGTGGCGTAAATAACGAAAGACGGACCTTGGAAGTACAGTGATCCCTGTAGGTGTCTTGCCTCAGTTGCAAATGGAGAAAGCGGTCGTGCGTTGGGAAACGGCCCAGGGTTGCCTTATCGGGGTGAGGAAATCAACTGACGGAGTGCTTACCAGACGTGCGGGATAAGACGGAACCGCACTTTCTCGCGGTAGGCGCGGTAGCCTTCCAGATCGCGTGCCAACAACTTTTCCTCGCCAAAGATGCGCAGAATGAGCAAGCCGACCAGGGCCATGGCAAGAAGAAGGCCGGAAACGGATCCAAGCAGCAACGCCGCACCAACGAACGCTACACTTGCGCCGAGATACATGGGGTGGCGAACAAAGCCATAGACGCCCGTGTCAATGACATGTTGGCCGCGCTCGCTTTGAATCCGCACCAACTGCGACGCATAGGTGTTATCGGTAAAGGCACGGAAGAACGGGAAACTACCCCCGAGGAGCAGGATGCCTCCGCATACTTCGCTCCACAGCGGCAGACGATGTGTCCAACCGAAGCGCACATCCAGCGCCGGGACAACGATCAAAGCCAGGAAGCACACTTTGACCCCGATGAGGATAGCCAGGTCGGCGCGCGATTGACCGCCGCTGCCGGGCATCCGCATGCGCTCGGCCAGGAGCACAGGGTCCCGGTAGTGAAGCCACACGAGAGTGACGGCAGCAAAGCAAACCCACCAGATGCCGAAGATCCAGCCCTCCACCCAGCGCCAATCGCCCGACAGCCATAGCATCAGGGCCGCTAACCCTAGAATGGCAATGGAAACAGCCACCACTATGAGCCCGGTGTTGATCGGTGTGGGACGCATCGGAAGCCGAAAACATCATACTTCCGAGTCGCGCTTGCCTTCCACCGTTGGAGATACCGTGTGCACTCCCACAAACACAAGCGCAAAATAGATTGACAATGGCATCGCAGCTGCCCTACTATCACCCTTGAAATGACTCCACTGACTCATCGCCACCATCACCATCACCACGCGGCGAGCGTGTCGGCGGGGGAGCACGGATAACCAGGCAATCATAGGAAATCCAAAGCCCGCTGGCGCACAACGCGCAGCGGGTTTTTTGCTTTTGCGAACCCGCAAGAAGCTGATATTGAACTTAGGAGGGTTTTTGATGGAGATCGACTTTGACAAGATGCAAGGCCTGGTGCCTGCCGTAGTTCAGGACGAAGGCAATGGCGAGCTGCTGATGGTGGGCTTCATGAACCGCGAAGCCTTGCACATGACCCTGCACACCGGGTTTGTTACTTTCTACAGCCGCACGCGCGAGAAGCTTTGGACCAAGGGTGAAACGTCCGGCAATCGTTTGCAGGTGATCACTGCCGCCACCGATTGCGATCGCGACACGGTCCTGCTTCGCGTCCGGGTTTTAGGGGAAGGGAAGGTCTGCCACAAGGGAACACGCTCCTGTTTTACCGAGCCACTTCCACTCGGAGCAGCCGCAATCGGCCCCGCCCTCTTTGAACAATCCGGTTCGAACTCAACGCGCCTTGCACCAGAAAATCCCGCAGCTTCCAGGGCAAAGCAATGAAACTGCGCCTCGGTATTCCCAAGGGAAGTTTGCAGGAAGCCACGCTCAGCCTCTTTGCTCGCGCCGGACTGCGGGTTTATACCAATGCCCGTTCCTATTTCGCGGCCACCGACGATCCCGAAATCGAATGTATGCTCATTCGCGCCCAGGAGATGGCGCGCTACGTCGATCACGGCGCCCTCGATGCCGGGTTAACCGGCCTCGATTGGGTCCTCGAAAGCGGCCTCGATGTGGTGAAGGTCACCGATCTGATCTACTCCAAGCAAAGCATGGGCAAAGTAAAGTGGGTCTTGGCCGTCCCTGAAAATTCCGCCTTCCAGAAACTCGAAGACCTTCACGGTCGAATCATTGCCACCGAACTGGTGAGTTTCACCCGCAATTATTTTGCCCGGCGGAACGTTGACGTGCGCGTTGAGTTCTCCTGGGGAGCCACCGAGGTCAAGCCCCCGTTGCTGGCCGATGCCATCGTCGAAGTGACCGAAACAGGCAGTTCTCTGCGCGCAAATCATCTGCGAATCCTCGAGACCGTCCTTGAGTCCAACACCCAGTTGATCGCGAACAAAGCCGCCTGGGCCGACCCAGCGCGCCGTCAGAAAATCGACAATCTCTCCGTCATGCTGAGCGGCGCGATCACGGCCCTCGGACGCGTCGGCCTCATGCTCAACGTGCGCAAGGCCGATTTGGCCGCCATTCTCGCCCTGCTGCCCGCCCTGCAAAATCCTACCGTCGCGCCCTTGGCCGACGGCGAATGGGTCGCCGTGAATACCGTCATTGAAGAGCAAACTGCCTGGTCCCTGATTCCCAAGCTCAAGCAAGCCAATGCGCAAGGCATCGTCGAGTATCCCTTGAACAAGGTGGTCATGTGATGCGGAAGAAAGCCATTCGCATCGTCGAAGGCGCTGCCCAGGCTCGTCTCGTGCGTGCGCTGGCCGCCCGCGGCGCCACCGATCTCCAGGATGTCGAGCCTGTGGTTCGCCGCATTGTCCGCGATGTTCAGCGCAACGGAGATTCAGCCCTTCGCCGCTACGCCACGCGGTGGGACGGGCTAGGCAAGTCTGATCCGCTGCGCGTTCCCGAGGATGATCTCATCGCCGCATGGGAACGCGCCGATCCCGAATTGCAGCACGCCATCGAACACGCTGCGGGCAATATCCGGCGCTACGCGGAATGGCAAGCTCCCGCGTCGTGGCTGCGCGAAATCGAGCCGGGCGTCAGCGTTGGCCAGCTAGTCCGTCCGCTTGAATCCGTCGGCTGCTACGTGCCCGGAGGCCGTTATCCTCTTCCTTCCACCGTGCTCATGACCGTGATTCCTGCCCAGGTTGCCGGAGTACAACAGATTCGTGTCGTCTCTCCGCAGCCCGGGCAGGCAACTTTGGCCGCCGCCGCATTCCTCGGCGTGCGCGAATTTTATCGCGTCGGCGGAGCGCAGGCGATCGCTGCCCTTGCTTATGGAACCCACGAGATTCCGCGCGTGGACAAAATCGTTGGCCCGGGCAACCGCTATGTGACGGCAGCGAAAAAGATGGTTGCCTTCGATTGCGCCATTGAATTTCTCGCGGGGCCGACCGAAGCCGTTGTGATCAGCGAAAAAGGCGATCCCGCCTTCCTCGCTTCCGATCTCGTCGCCCAGGCCGAACACGATCCTGACGCGCTTTGCATCTTCATTACCACCTCGCGTGCGCTGGCCACAAAAGTTCAGGCGGAAATCGCCACCCGCACCCGCGCCAATCCGATTGCCGCTCAGTCGCTCGCCCGCAACGGCTCCATTCTGCTCGTCGGGTCGTTGCCGCAGGCAATCGAGATCTCCAACCGCATCGCGCCGGAGCATCTCACGTTGCCCCCAAATCTCGCTCCCGCTGTCCAGCATGCGGGCGCGGTGTTTCTCGACGAGTTCACGCCGCAGGCTGCGGGAGACTACGTCTCCGGGCCGAACCACACTCTCCCCACCGCCGGAATGGCTCGCGTCCGTGGCGGCCTCAGTGTGCTCGACTTCGTGCGCATCATTGGCTGTCAGCAGGTTTCGCGCGCAGGCGTCGCACAAATCGCTTCGACCGGCATTCGGCTCGCTACCGCCGAGGGATTGAAAGGGCACGCCGAGGCCTTCCGGGCAAGGAGTCCCCATGCTTGAAGCGCGTCCGGCAGTCAAAACTCTGCACGCCTATAAGCCGCCTTTAGCGGGCCGTACCGGACTGCGTCTCGATTTCAACGAGAGCACCGTCGGTTGCTCGCCGCTCGTGCTGGCTCGGTTGCGCGCCCTCGACGCCGAACTGCTCGCTCGTTATCCCGAGCGAGCGCCCCTCGAAAGGGAAGTGGCCGCCTTTCTCGGCCTTGATCCGGCGCAGGTGCTGCTGACCAATGGCGTCGACGAGGCCATTCATCTACTCTGTTCCACTTATCTGGATCCTGGCGACGAGGCGCTGATCGTCGTCCCTACGTTCGCCATGTATGCGATTTTCGCCCAAGCCGAAGGAGCGCGCGTCATCCAAGTGCAGGCTGGCGACAACTTCAGCTTTCCCCTCGAGAACTTGCTCGCCCACCTGACTCCACGCACCCGCATCATCGCCGTCGCCAATCCCAACAATCCCACCGGAGTCGCGGTGCCCGCCGGGATGCTGCTTCGGATTGCGCAAGCCGCGCCGCAAGCCGCTCTCCTCGTCGACGAGGCCTATTTCGAATTCTATGGCGCAACGCTGCTGGACGAAATTCGCGTCCGCTCTACCGAACTCGAAAATCTCTTCATCGCGCGGACTTTTTCCAAAGCTTATGGTTTGGCCGGGCTTCGCATCGGCATTCTTGCGGGAGCACCGCGCCAGATGGAGATGGTCCGCCGCGTCGCCTCCCCCTACAGCGTCAATGCGGTCGCGTTGGCTGTCTTGCCCGCTGCTCTGCAAGATCAGGAATACGTCGATCGCTACGTCCTGCAGGTGCGAAACAATCGCACCCTATTGCAAAACGAACTCGCCCGTCTCGGCTTGCATTACTGGCCCAGTCACGCCAATTTTGTTCTCGTGAAGATTGGCGACGCACATGCCGCATTCGTTCAGGCTCTCCGCGACCGCGGAATTCTGGTCCGCGATCGCCACACCGATCCGGGCTGCGAAGGCTGCGTGCGCTTGACGGTCGGAACCGGTGAACACACACAAACTCTCATCGCCGCTCTTCGCGCCGTAGTCGAACCGCTTCAATTGCGAACCGCGCATGGAAATGAGGTGCGGGCATGAGGAAAGCCAGGCTGCATCGCAAAACCGCCGAAACCGAAATTCAAATCGCGCTCACCATCGAGGGCCGCGGAAAGTATGAAGTTTCCACCGGAATCCGGTTCCTCGATCACATGTTGGAGCTCTTCGCGCGTCACGGCGGATTCGACCTGAAACTTGCCGCCGCCGGCGATCTCGACGTCGACCAGCACCATACCGTCGAGGATGTCGGGATCGCGCTCGGCGAAGCGTTCGACCGCGCCCTTGGTGACCGCCGCGGCATTCTCAGGGCGGGTTACTTTCTCATGACCATGGATGAAACTCTGGGTCTGGCTGCAGTCGACTTCGGCGGCCGCGCGGTCGCCGTCGTGGAAACCAAGGTTCGTGCATCCAAAGTCGGCGATCTGCAAACGGAGTTGGTGCCGGACTTCTTCGAAGGTTTCTCCCGCGGCGCGCGGGCCAACGTTCATGTGCGGGTGATGTACGGACGCTCCAGCCATCACAAAATCGAAGCGCTCTTTAAAGCTTTCGCCCGCGCCCTCCGCGTGGCCTGCTCGCATGATCGCCGTCTGGCGCGCATGTTGCCCAGCACGAAGGGACTTCTATGAATTCCTCAAGTGCAAACGGATCACAGAAGATTGCCATCGTAGATTACGGTGCGGGCAACCTCAACTCCGTGAAGAAAGCCTTTGACCATCTCGGCGCTAACGTGGTCGTGACCAGCGAACCTGAGGCCGTCCTGGCTGCAGACAAAGTTGTCGTCCCCGGCGTCGGCCATTTCTCCGCCCTCAGCGGATTGGACAACCGGGGCCTGCGCAATGCCGTGCTGCAATGCGCAAACGCCGGCAAGCCGCTTCTCGGAATCTGCCTCGGAATGCAGTGGCTGTTCGAGGGCAGCGACGAGGCTCCGGAGTTTGCGGGCGCGGGAATCTTCCATGGCCGGTGCCATCCGTTTCCTTTATCGGTAAAATCGCCGCACGTCGGATGGAACTCCCTGGCAATTCGCGCGGGATCGCAATTGTTAACGAACGTCGCTCCCGATTCTTTTGTGTACTTCACGCACTCTTTTCAGGCGCCAGTCGTTACCGACACCACTGCCGCAACCGAATACGGAACCCGTTTTTCCGCGGTCGTCGAGCGCGGCAACATCTTTGGAGTCCAATTTCATCCCGAAAAATCCTGGAACGTGGGGCTGCTCATCCTCAAGAATTTCTGCGAGCTGAATGTCCCAGAGCCAAGCCTCCGCGAGAGTGCCGCGTGCTGACCAAACGCATCATCGCTTGTCTCGACACGGACGCCGGCCGCGTCGTCAAGGGTGTGCAGTTCGTGAATCTCCGCGATGCCGGAGACCCGGCCGAGTGCGCCACGGCTCATGCCCGCGACGGCGCCGATGAAATCGTTCTCCTCGATATCACCGCCACCAGCGATAAGCGCCGCACCATGCTCGATGTCGTGTCGCGAACGGCCCGTTCCTTATTTGTTCCCTTTACCGTCGGTGGAGGAATTCGCCAACTCTCCGATGCCGAGGATGTTTTCGAGGCTGGCGCCGACAAAATCGCCATCAACTCGGCGGCCGTCAAAGACCCCGATCTGATTGGCAAAATCGCCGCCCGTTTCGGTTCGCAGGCCGTGGTCGTCGCCATCGATGCGCGGCGCTCGAAGAGTGGATTCGAAGTATTCGTTGCCGGCGGGCGCACCGCCACGGGCCGAGACGCCATCCAATGGGCGCGCGAGGCGGCTGCCTGCGGCGCAGGAGAAATCATGCTGACCTCGATGGACTGCGACGGCACGCAAGCAGGCTTCGATTGCGAATTGACGCAGCGCGTGGCCGATGCGGTTTCAATCCCCGTAATCGCTTCCGGGGGCGCCGGTTCACCGCAGCACTTTATTGATGTGTTCCGCGACGGTCGTGCCGATGCCGCTCTCGCCGCGTCGATCTTTCATTTCGGACTGGAGAATATCGGACAATTGAAACGCGAACTGCAAGCGGCCAACGTGCCGGTGAGGTGGCCGTGCTGATTCCTTCCATCGACCTCTTGGGTGGCAAGATCGTTCAGTTGGTCCAGGGCGATAAAAAGAAGCTGGAGTTCGACAACTTCGACTACTGGATCGACCGCTTCTCCAGGTACCCCATCGTTCAACTCATCGACCTCGACGCCGCGCGCGGCGTGGGCGACAATCGGACGCTCGTGAAGCAGATCGCCGGCCTTCTCCCTTGCCAGGTCGGCGGCGGCATTCGCGATGTCGCAAGCGCTCTGGAACTCCTGCAGATCGGCGCTCGCAAAGTCATTATCGGATCCGCCTTATTAACGGGCGGCCGCATCAATCGCGACCACGCCCGCGCCCTCGCGGAAAAAATTCCCACCGCCGCCCTGATGTTCGCTCTCGACTCCCGTGGCGGCCATGTCGCGATCGACGGCTGGCAAACCAAAACTACCATCACTGCTTTCGACATGATTCGCGAGCTCGAACAATTTTGCGAAACCTTCCTCTACACCCACATCGACACCGAAGGTTTGATGGGCGGAATCCCCATGGATGTTGTGCACGCCATCCGCAGCGCCACTACCAATCACTTGGTCGTGGCAGGCGGCATCACCGAACAGCGCGAAATCGATAGCCTCGATGCTCTCGGAATCGATGCCGTGGTCGGCATGGCGCTCTACTCCGGAAAAATTCAAGCTTGAAGCGCGTTCTCCGCCCCCGCACCGCCGACACAGTGACAAATCGCGGGGCCGCGTCCTACACTACAACGAAGGCTGTATAGAACCACGGTGAAATCGGTCTTACACTGGGGTACGTCGGGGATAAAAACGTGGGGGCGATATGACGCAGACGAAAATCGAGCGCAGCAATTGCCGCTTTGTGGTGCAGCAGGGCACAGACGGCAAGCCCTTCCTTGCATTGGAACTCTACCAGGACACCATTCCCAGACTGAAGGGAGCCTTGCTCGGGTTTGACTTGCTGGGCGGCATGCGTGTCGAGCAGGCGAAAAAGCTCGCCGAGGCGCTCAACGAGCACGTCCTCGATATATTTCTCACCGTGTCATCTGAGACTTAATCTCGCCCGTGGTCCCGGCTTTTGCCCAGCGACCGACGGGCCGCTCCCGGCGAATCGCGGTCTTCAATCCATGCCGATCCCGTCACTACTTCATTCCCACGAATCCGTGCCGATCGGGTCCCCGTCTGGAGGCGTCGCTGGCAAACTCAAGTGGATTTCCCCTGGGTTCTTTTGCCATCGCTCGATTTGGCTTGCAGCAAAAAACAGTTGCGCTCGCTCGGCTTCATCTTTCGCCGATGGCGCTTGCGTCGCAATCCACTTTTTCAATTGATCAAGTTCAAGGGATGCGACTCCCCGAACTTCCGCCGACGCTTGATCGTCGCTCGCCAGCGTCATGAGGTGTTCGAGCACGACCGCATTCACCGTCCTCTGTATTGCTCGTTCGTACCCCCTGTTTTTGTCGGATGCCGGCGCCGTCTTCCACGTGGCCGCCAGCAAGTCTGTCACCAGTTCGTCAAACCCTGGATTCGCGGCATCCAGCGCATGATATTCAATCATTCGCTGCGCGCGTTCCGGCTGGAGCAGCAGGTTTGCGACAATTTCTGCCGCCGCTTCCGCTGGAGCGAGCGAATCAAACGCTGGCGACGTGCGCCGCGCGAAATTTTCCGACGTGCTTGCGGACTCCGGCGGTCGCGGCGGAATCATTTTGAGCAAACGCTCCGGCAGCGCCAGCACTTGCGGCGACAGCGTGTCGAGAACCGCGCGAATGGCTTCCCGTTGCTGCTTCGCGGGAACAATCTCCGGCCCTTTCCCCGGAATCCCGCGAAGATTAAACGAGTAGTCCAATCCCCCAATCGATTTCGCAACCGCCGTGACCTGGTAGCGGTGATAGAGGTACATCGGCGCCAGCACATCTTCGAGCGTTGCCATCGGCGTATGTTCCGGGATCGCGCTCTCTGAAAGATTCTTCAACGCCGCGGCGCGCACCGCCATAACGCGTTTCAAGCCGTCCAGATCGTTGCTGCCCGTGTCCCAAAGATGAGCGATCGGGCTGGCCGATCCGAGCGGACGAGCGTCCTGGTCGGTCAAATACAGAAGTCCTCGCGCGAACGCGTCACCCACAATTGTATCGAGTGCCGCCGTCTCGTTCGTTGCTGAAGAAAGATCGCTGTAGCCATATTGAATCGACACCTTGTCCCACTCGCCGATGCCGGTCGCATAAGCGTCGGAAACATCGGGCCGGCCGTCTGCTCCCAGCGTCACGGTCGGCGGCGGATAGTCCATCACCGAGCTCCGGTTCACCAGGCTGGCCGCGTAGTTGTGCATGAGCCCGAGCGTGTGCCCCGTTTCGTGAGCCGCCAGTTGTCGAATCCGCGCGAGCGCCATTTCATTGGCTTTCTTGAGCGCCGCCGGATCTTTACCGAAAGGGTCGAGCAGGCCCTGCGCGATCAGAAATACCTGGCGGATCCTCAGCGCGTCGAAATTCACATGGCCGTTGATGATCTCTCCCGTGCGCGGATCGGCGACCGCGCTGCCATAGGCCCAACCGCGCGTCGCCCTTGGAACCCATTCGATTACGTTGTAGCGGACGTCCATGGCGTCGGCGCCTTCCGGCAGCAGCTTCACCTGGAACGCGTCCCGGTATCCTGCTGCGGTGAAAGCCTGATTCCACCACGCCGCTCCTTCCATAACCGCCGAGCGAATCGGTTCAGGAATGGCGCGATCCACGTAATACACGAGGGGCGTCACCGCATCGCTCGTCGCCGCCGTCGGATCTTTCTTTGCCAGCCGGTGATGCACAATGTAGCGCTTCACAATCGGCTGATCCACTGGCGTCGCAAAATCCATGTAGCTGATGCCGTAGAAACTGCAACGTGGATCGTACGCGCGCTGATGGAATCCATCTCCCGGCGCCTGGATGAACGAGAAGTGCTCGTGGACCGTGATCGCTCGAGCATCGGGCGTTACCTGTTCCACCCATCGTCCGGGATTGTCTCCCACAAACGTCAGTGTCGATTCAACGTCCGTGTTCTCCGGAAAATTCTTGGTGCGCGGCAGATAAATGGCCGACCGCGACGCATCGACATGGTAGGTTCCTTGCTTCAGCTGGGCCAGCCTCCCCGCGACCTCGTGCGCGTCACTCAGAAAGAAAGGCGTGGCATCCACCAGCACCGACTTGCCGTCTTCCTCCTGTGCCGCGGCGTCAAATCCCCAGAGCACCGATTGCGCGAACGCCTCCCTCACCGCTGCTTGCTGTTCGAGATCGTCGGTGATCGCCCGGTAGCGTTCATTTTCAGCGACCAGCAGAATTCGCGGTCCGCTCCGTTCGAAGTGCACGACATTTGTTCTTCCCGGCTGTCCGCGATCCAGCCCCACATCGTTCGAACCCATGCCATTGGGAAGCGATTCGTAATACAAGAAGGGTGTGTTCCACTTGTCGATTTGCAGCCAGAGTTTTCCTTCCCGCTCGTCCCAATAGCACGTGAAGAATCCCGGCAGCTTCTGCATGCCGGCGGTTTTCTCGTGGATCGTCTTGGGCTCACCCGTCGCCGTCTTGGGCTGCGCAGGCTGCGCCGAACCTTGGCCGCCTGCGATCGCAGCCATCACCACCAACATTAAAGACGCGATCAAGACACGCTTCATTAAATTTCCCCCACGGACGATTTTTGCTGGAATCAGCGGCTGCCGGACAATAGTCGCTAATCATAATGCATTGAGAGTTTCTAGCGCGGCGCAACACCGACTCCGGCAGCGGTCAATCGCCGCGGGTGCGGCTTGCATCTCGAAACTGGATAATTCTCCGCCGGTCGCGTTTGGATGGCCTGCCCGTCGGCAACTCCTCGAACTGCCTCGCCGCCTTTCGCTCCGCCGCCACCTTCAAGCGCGTCTCGCGGCTCGCCTCCGTTTCGCGGTACAGCGTCTGCGCCACCGCAGCCGGGCCGCGCACCTCGCTCAACAGCAGCACTTCCACTTGAAACTCGCCGCCCTCGTTGCTCACTCGCAGCATGTCCCCCACCCGAACCTCGCGCGCCGGTTTTGCAGGCTGCTCGTTCGAGAGGATCCTGCCCAGGTCGCAGGCGCGCGCCGCCAGCGCGCGCGTCTTGAAAAAGCGCGCCGCCCACAGCCACTTGTCGATTCGCACCGAGGTCATGAGCTAGACGTTAAAATCCCATCGTGTCGTCTGCGGAAGGCCCATACGTTGCCGGCACCGGTTTTTCATTCAATCGCAGATAAACGCCAAGTTGCGCCCGATGATGAACCAGATGGTTTAGAAACATTTCGCGGTAGGCGAGGAAACGCGATCCTTCGAAAATTGTTTTGCCGCCGAAACTGAGTTTCCAGGGCTGCGTCCACGCCTCATCGGGAGTGTTTTTCAGCGCCACGCGAACCTTGGCCGCACCGTCATCGAAAGCTGCGACCAACTGTGCCGCCGATTCGAACGGCAGAGGCTTGAAGCTGCTTTTCGAAAAATCCAGTTCTGGAGTAGTAAGGATCGTCAGCCCGAAACCCGCCAACTGCGCCACATGAGGTGCAAGCTTGTTTAACGGCATCGATTTCGGATGCGGCGTGAAATCCTTCTTGTCTTCCGGAACCCGTTCCAGCATCGTGCGCGTCTTCTTCGCCTCTTCATCGAATTCAGTGAGTAAAAGCTCGTTCATCATTTTGTTTTCTCCCGCGATAGTATATGACGCGAACTGAGCCTCGCCAAATGAACAAATCAATTCGCCGCTCATTTGAAAACCGGCGCTCCCTCCTATAGATTCTTCTTTTGCCCTTTTCGTGATCTTCCCGGCGCCTCCGCGGCGAATTTCTCTCGGAAGCGAACGCCAACAGCCAATAGCCAGGAGCCAAAAGCGAATTTATGTCCCGTCCCAAACCTCTCGTTCTCGTCATTCTCGACGGCTGGGGATACCGCGCCGAAACCAAAGCCAACGCCATCGCCCTCGCGCGCAAGCCAACCTACGACCGTCTCCTGCGCGAGTATCCCAACACCCTGATCCACACCAGCGGCCCGTTTGTGGGGCTCCCCGAAGGCCAGATGGGCAACAGCGAGGTCGGCCATCTCAACATTGGCGCCGGACGCATCGTTCACATGGATATCACGCGCATCGACCTGATGATCCAGAACGGCGAGTTTTTCTCCCATCCCGTGCTGGTCGAGGCCATGAAGAATGCCCGCACCAGTGGCCGCAAGTTGCACCTGTTCGGCCTGCTCTCCGATGGCGGCGTGCATTCGCGGCAGGAGCATCTCTACGCGCTATTGAAGATGGCCAAACAGCAGGGAGTGGATCGCGTTTTCGTGCACGCTTTTATGGATGGCCGCGACACCCTGCCCACCAACGGCGCCGGCTATCTTGAACAATTGCAGCAGAAGGTGCGCGAGTATAACTCCGGCAAGATTGCCACCGTCAACGGCCGCTACTATGCCATGGATCGCGATCGTCGTTGGGATCGCGTCGCCAAAGCCTATACCGCCATGGTCGATGGCAAGGCCGAGGGTGGCACTTACGCCGACGCCGTCCAGGGAATGAAGGAGTCTTACAACAAGAATGTGACCGACGAGTTCGTATTGCCCTTCGTCTGTACCGGAGCTCGCGGAGAGCCACTCGCGACCATCGGCGACGACGATTCCTGCATCTGCTTCAACTTTCGCGCCGACCGCGTGCGTGAGATCACGCGCGCCTTGTGCCGCAACAGCAAGCTCAACGAAAAGGGCGGGAGCGACTTGCCGGGCGCGGCCGATCTCGACACCACCATTCCGCGCGAACACGTGCCCAAAAATCTCAAGTACGTTTGCATGACGCAGTACGACAAAAACTTTAATTTGCCGGTCGTGATTCCTCCGGAATCGATGGCCAATATTCTGGCCAACGTCATGGGCGGCCTCAACATGCGCAACTTGCGCGTGGCCGAAACCGAAAAGTATGCGCACGTGACCTACTTCTTTAATGGCGGCGTCGAGCAGCCTTTTCCCGGAGAAGATCGTGTCATGATCCAGTCGCCCAAGGTTGCCACCTACGATCTAAAGCCCGAGATGAGCGCTGCTGGCGTCGCCGAGGCCATTGTCAAAGCAACCAACGATAGCGCCTTCGACGTAATCGTCGCCAACTTCGCCAATGCCGACATGGTCGGCCACTCGGGAAAGATTGAGCCCACGATCAAAGCCGTGGAGGCCGTCGATGCCTGTCTGGCCGAGATCGAAAAAGCCATCCGTGCCAAAGCCGGAGCCATGCTGATCACCGCCGACCACGGCAACGCCGAAATGATGATCGATCCCGCAACCGGCGGCCCGCACACCGCCCACACCACCAACCCGGTGCCGTTCATCGTGATCGCCGAAGATGCCAAGCAATTCACCCTCAAGCCCAACGGTTCCCTGCGTGACATTTCTCCGACGATGCTGGGGATGCTGGGCATTACCGAGCCGAAGGAGATGACGGGCTCGGATCTCCGGGTACCAAGAAAAACTTAAGCCGCCTCGCGGAGAGGGTGCAGGGAAGACGCCGAGAAGCATCCGAGAAGAATGGGAGACGAGCGGGACTTATCCCGGCAATGAGCAGACGAACGCCGCCGCCGCGCATGCCGTCGTGACAACGTCCAGTCGTACTTTCCGTATCGTGACGCCCTGCATCGCAACCGCCAAAGCCACGGTCAGCCAGGTGAACGCTTCGAAGTAGTAGTAATAAAACGTCAGAGGTTTAACGCCCAGCGCCCATTGCAAAAGATGAGCGGCATACAACGCCGGCAGCAACGGTTGCTTCTTCCACAGCAGCACCACCAGCGCAACAAGCCCCAGGATTCCGATCACCGGATTGCCCACAAGATACGCCAGGCTCGGCTGCCGCTGGAACCGGAAAATCCACGACCACCACGCTTCGCCAATTCGCGGATCACCCTCGGCGTGCCTGTGAAACTGGTAGATGAATGTATTCGCCATCACCACATATTCAGTCGTGCGGTGTTCCCGCAGGATGAGTGGAATCCAACTGGCTGCATACACCGAAACTGCGGCCGCGCCCATCGCCGCCACGCGCCGAACAAATGGCCTGCACAAAACCACAACATAACCGACGCATACCGCCAGTCCCACCACGCCGACCCAGCGGCATCCAACCGAAAGCCCAAAAAGCGCCCCGCACCCCGCAAACCAGCGCAACTTTTTCGTTTGCACGGCAATGATAAAGACCCACAATCCCGCCGCCTCGAATGCCAGTTCAAAGATTGCCAGCATGGCGACGCGCCCCATCACAAACCAGAACCCGTTGGCCACCATCAGCAGCCACGCGACGTAGGCGGTATGCACATCCCGGGTCAGTCTCAGCGTCAACCCAAAGATGGACAGTGCCGCCAACGCGCCCGCCAGCGCCGATGGAAAGCGCCATCCGAACGAGTAGTCGCCAAAAGTCTGAATCGACAGTGCAATGAAATATTTTCCCAGCGGCGGGTGCTCAGGGTTGACCGATGGAGTCCCCGCAATAAAGTTGCGCGCCGCGCCCACATACGCCGGCTCGTCAAACATGATGGGCGCGGTCGAGATCCCAACCACCAGAATGGCCAGGCTGACGCAAAACACCATCGCGTATCTGTGGAGCGTTGTCATGGGTCCCAGTTAGTTTCAGACTAACGGACCAACGCGGCGTTCCGATCATTTCCCGTGGATAACCATGTATCGAAGGTCACGTGACGATCGGCCCTATGCAGCATCCAAAATCTGACTTGAGTCGCTCTAGCAGGTTGCGGAAAAACTCCGTTTCGCGCCGGTTTCGGGAAGGGCCCGAGTTCCAGTGGTTGCGCAAAAAACTCCGTCTCGCGCCGGTTTTGGGAAGGGCCCGAGTTCCAGTGGTTGCGCAAAAACTCCGTCTCGCGCCGGTTTCGGGAGGGGCCCGAGTTCCAGTGGTTGCGCAAAAAACTCCGTCTCGCGCCGGTTTTGGGAAGGGCCCGAGTTCCAGTGGTTGCGCAAAAACTCCGGCTCGCGCCGGTTTTTGGGAAGGGCACGAGTTCCACTCGTGCCGTATACGCCGCCCTCTCAACAGCGGCTTCCAGCCGCTGGGGGAATGCTGCCCTTCGAGAGGACTTTTTTCCCGCAGCCTGCTATCGCCACTCTGCCGAGCCCTTTACCGCGTATCAATCCCAAACCCGATAATCGCGGTCACTTCCACCGGCTCATTCCCGCGAAATGCCGGACGGAACTTCCAATTGTGTAGGGCCACCTGAATTTTCGAAGTCGTTTCCGCGGCGCCGGGTTCCAGCACCTTCAGATTCTTCAGTTCGCCGGAACTGGCTAGCGTGCACGCAATAATTACGCGCGTGGGCCGCAAGCCATCGGGAAGATCCTTCCGAATCGGCTCCGGTTCGCTCAACGCTTCCCCCGACCCATGCGTGGCCGACGTCGGATCGGAGTATTGCATCACCGCCGTTCCCAGCGACGTTTCAATATAAATCGAATAATTGTCGCCCTTCAAAAGACCGTAATAAGGCAACACGCCCCCCGAGCGCGACGTCGCGACCACCGTCACTCCCGATCTTTTGTGCTCGTTCACCGACGACCTTCCCGGGCCTGCCGCCGGAGCGTCTCCGCCAGGCGTTGAAAAACTGGGCAGCGTGACCGTCGTTGTTCCCCCCTCCACCGATACTCCAGCCATCGCCGGCGTGCCGCTCGTGCCGCCTCCCGCTCCCCCTGTCCCGGGGTAGGGAGAGATTCCGCCATGAGCGTTGGGGTCAGAGCCGCGCCCGCTGCCCGCGTTCTCCCGGCCTGCGCCCGATCCTTCGCCCTGCAATCCGCTGCCCGCGCCAGTGCCTTTGCCGATGCCCGGTCCGCCGCCGCTGCCGCCAAGTCCGCTCTTCGCCGTGCCGCTCGGCGACATCGCCAGAGCGCCGCCACCGCTGGAGTTCGGAACTCCCAACTTCGTTCCCGGCTCGCTCGAGATCACCACGCCGTTTCCAGCCGCGTTGCCCCCGGCGTTGCTCGGTGGAGCGACCGCCGATCCCAGGTCAAGCGGTCCACCCGCTCCCGCACCTTTCTTGCCTCGTCCGCTGCCCGAGAGCGCGTTCCCTCCGCCAAGTCCCGGTGGAGGCGGCACGACTTCCGCCGACCCAAGCGTTCCGCCTGCAGGTTGCCCCGAAGCGCGTCCCGACCGTCCGCCAACATTTCCCTGGCCACCGCCGATGCTTGCAGGCGGCACAACTTGCGCCGTCATCGCGCCCGCTCCCGACCGGCGCGATCCTCCGCCCGATGCGCTGGGTGGCGGAGGCACGGGCTTCGTGCGCAAGTCTCCCGTCGACGAGCCTCCCCAGCTGTTGAGGTCGCGGCTCACCTGCGATGGCGGTGGCGCAACCACCGCGGGCGCTGGCAACGACAGCCTGGCTGCGGACGACGCATCGCGCTGCGGCGCCGATACCGGAGGCGCGACCGCGTCCACCGATTGGCTTAGCGGTATGCGGGAACTGGCCAGGTCGCGCTGCGCTTCCCGCGGCGCGGGTGCGATCACCGTCGGCAGGAACGGCGTCGCGGTCTGCATCTTGTCGCGCGACACATTCGGTGCCGGCGGGACAATCTCCGAGTTCAGGCTCGTCGAGCTGCGTAGCGAGCGTGACACCTCTGGCGCGGGCGCAATAACGTCAGCCGGCAGGGTAAGCGCGTTGCGGTTCGGGGATGCCGCCAGCTCCGGCGACGGCGGCACCGCGCTCATCGCCGTCAATGTCGGCGCGGCCACCGCCGAGCGCAAGCCTTCGGCCGGAGGCGGTCCCGGATTCGACTTGAACGCCAGCAGGTTGGCGACCGCGGCATCAGAGTGCGGCAGATTGACCTTCGGCGCGTCGACCACTTTTTCGCTCGCCTGGTCGCCGCGCGCTACCCGGATCGTCTGGGTACGGTGATGCGCCTGGTGACCTCCGCCTCGTCCCGACTTGCCCGCCTGCGCGCCGCCGCGGTCCTGCGTCTGCGGCAGTTCGTCGCCCGAAAAATAAATCACGTCCGATTGCGGATGCGCGGACGGCAGCGGCAGTTCCAGGCTGATGAAGTGCTCTGGGATCACGATGATCGCAACCAGCAGCAGGCACTCCACGAGCCAACCGGCCAGCATGCCGCGATAGGGGAAGATGCCAATCGGCGCTTCTCCGGCCAACGCTTTCGGCGGACGCGTCAGCGCAGGACGAAAGGCCGATTTGAACTCATCCCAGCGCGACGACCACTCCACCAAAAGGCGGGGCGGATCGGGCCACTGGGTGACATTCTCGGGAATGGTCGCGACTTCGTCCATGATTCGGATTATATTTCCGGGGGATTTACTAGTTTAGCGTGCCGGAGGGGAGTCTGTGATTTCGGATACCGTTCGAACCTAGTTTCTCACCATGCGGTCACTGAGGCACGCACAAACTCAACCCCGTGGCAAAACCTTCCCCTTCGGGACTTTGCATCCCAAAGACGAAAGCTACCGCAAGGCCGGAATAGCTACGGATCACGATCGAGCGAACCTGAGAAGTGGCTTCATTTCACCATGATCCGCTGTTCTGATCGCCTCCAGATACCGATTCCGTGCCTCGCCCTCTTTGACGAGATTGGTCGAACCCCACGTAAATGCTGGGCGGCCAAGCTTCATGGCCAGTATGTCCGCAATCAAGCGGGCATGCCTGCCATTCCCGTTCGGAAATGGGTGGATGAGTACCAGTCGATGATGAAATCGAACACTGATCTCGTCGGGTGAGTATGTGTTGTTCTCAATCCAATGGCGAACGTCACCGAACAGAGCCATGAGTCGCTCTCGAATGTCATGGAATGGAACTCCGATGTTTTTTTCGCTGCAACGATACTCGCCCGCCCACTTCCAGGTTTGGTCGAACATCTTCCCGTGGAGTTTTCTGACGTACTCGTCAGCAGCAATCTCCACTGGACGAGTGCGGTCCGCCATCGCCCAGTCCCTCGCAAATAGAATGTTCTCCCGTTCCCACTCGTTCAGGTCTTTCTTGGTTGCAAGATTCGGGATAAGGTCGGCAAGTTCGTCCGGCGAGAGGGGCGTATTGCCGTCGCCCGTTGCCATGGTGGTCGTCACTCTCTTCCTGTTCGCTCCAGGATTCGTCTCGTTTCTTCCTCGATTTTCTCGGGCACTCCTCCTACCGCCTGGTCCTCCAGCGCCATGCTGTGCTCAACGGCGCGCACGTTTTCCGCAGCTTTGGCCCTCACCCGCTCCTCCGCAAGTTCTTGAATGCTTCCGTTTTTTGGCACGATGGCATAGACAAGCCGACACCCAAGAGCATCCGCAGCATCCCGGAGGCTGCCCAGCGTAATGCGATATTCCGCTTCAGATTTCTCAAGCTTTGCTACCAGGCTGGGAGCTTTCTGAAGCCGAGCTGCCACCTGCCGTAGAGTGATTCCGGTTGCCTCCCGGACGGCACGAAGCCACCCTCTCTGCGGACGTGGCGAGTCTTTTGACGCCGCGAACGGCTCCAACGCTCGGTCCAGCTGTTTGATTCGCAATCGTTTAAATTCAGGGCGCATATCCTCCCTCTCAACCCCTATCAGGCTGCAAAAAAACTCCGTTTCGCGCCCGTTTGGGGAAGAACACGAGTTCCACTCGTGCCGTAAATGCCGCCCCTTCAACGGCGGCTTCCAGCCGCTGGGGGAATTCTGCCCTGCGAAAAGACTTCTTCCGCTGCCTGCTATGACATCAGCCTATAAGTGTACATAAACGTAAGAATAATCAATTTATAGGTTAACATATATAGTACAAATGTACACTTATAAAATAACACAATGGGAAGACCGGAAAACGCGGAAGCTCAAGACCAACGGGACGCTCTCCCGTCTCCATTCTTCGAAAATTGAAGAACGTCCGGTCCTTCTCGGGTTTCCTACCAAACACCAAGTGACATGCAGAAAACTAAACTCCTCGCTGGCCAGGTCTCGAAAAGCGCGATAATTTGCTCCCGCATGCCCCAGCCCCCGCCCACCCCTTCGCTCCATCGTCTTTCGAGTATCATCAAGTGGCAATGGCTCTCGACCAATGGAGCAATTTCTTCGTCATGGTAGGAGGCGGAGCGGCCGCTCTCGCCGGCTTGGTGTTTATCGCCATGTCGATCAATCTCCCAATCATCACTCGCGATGCAACCCATAAAAATCGTGCCATAGCAACCTTGACCGGCTTCACTGCCGTCTTCATGATCTGCGGTTTCGCCCTCATTGGAAATCAAACCTGTCAATGGATCGGCGTCGAGTGGCTGGTGGTTACGCTCGTTCCCACGATTACTTACATACGGGTGTACGTGCAGGCCACGAAGATCGGCAGAAGCTCCGTCGGGCTCAGCACCGGTCGCTTCGTAGTGGGCACATCTTGTTATGCAGCGCAGATCATCGGTTCTGTTCTACTGATCGCAGGGCACGTCTTGGGGCTTTACCTGGCTTCCGTAGCGATGGTGCTTTCCTTCGCGTTTTTCATATCAGCCGCGTGGCTCCTGATCACGGGCGTTCAAGAAAATCAGGTCTAAACAACACCGCCCGCAAGACTAAAAGCCCTGCCATCCATCCGAGTGTTTTATAGGCTTCCGGTTGCGGCTGCGCCGGTCCGCTCGTAATTCACGAGGATGACGCCCTTCGACGTCACACTGCTTTCCGTCATCTTGAACCTCTGGTATCAGGCGGCTTCGGTGTGAACCGGGCGTTCTTCGAAAGAAATATCCACCTGATCGCCGAGCGCTGTGCGCGAGTCGCGGATCGTTCCGGTCGGCACCTCGAGCACGCTTGCGGCGGCGACACGAACCGCGGCCATCCGCCACGGTTTCAGGTCTTCTTCGATGTGGATAACAATCTGGTCCCGGTCCAGGTAAATGGCGTCGATAGCAAAACGCATGGCAAAGGTGTGGATGCCGTGGCAGGGGTTGATCCACAAGCCCTGGCCGCGCCGGAATTTCGCCGAGTCCGTCGCCATCAGCCCCCGAAAACGCGACCAGTGGGTCCGCGCAATCGCCAGATCGGTCGCGAGGTAGGTCGTTCGCGTGCGGTTAAACGCGTATCCCTTGGGCCCGCGCGGAGGCATGACAACTCCTGAGCATTTGGCAATTCAGTAATTTGTAATTTTGGCCGGCAAAGCACAACGGTTAGTTCTTAAATTACAAAATTACCAACTTACAAAATTACCAAATCACCAAATCGATCCTTACCGCTTTCCTGCTGCCGGCATGAAGATATGCATCAACTGAATTACGGCGGGTCCTACTGTCACGAAAATCAGCGATGGCATCACGAACAGGACCAGCGGAATAATCATCTTGACCGTGGTCTTGGCGGCCTGCTCTTCGGCGCGCTGGCGGCGCTCGGTGCGCAGGGAATCGGAATGCACGCGCAGGGCCTGCGCAACGCTGGTTCCGAAGCGGTCCGTCTGAATCAGGGTTCCGACCAGCGAGCGGATGTCATCCACTCCCGTGCGCTCGGCGAGGTTGCGAAGAGCCTCGACACGCGGTTTTCCGGCCCGTGTTTCAAGATCGAACAGATGAAATTCGGCGCTCAGTTCAGGATGGGCCGTGCGCAGATCCTCGCCCACCCGCATCATCGCCTGGTCGAGAGACAATCCGGCTTCGACGCAGATGACCGTCAGATCGAGGCCATCCGGAAGCCCGAGTCGAATGCGGCGCTGCCGCTCCTGCAACTTCTTCTTCAGTAAAAATCGGGGAATGAAAAAGCCGAACGCCGTCACTCCCACCAGCAGCAGCGGAGAACTGAAACCCGTAAAAAGAAAAACGGACACGAAGCCAAGCGCGGCGAACAGCACGCGCAAACCGCGGTAGATGGTCAGGTGCTGGTCGTTGCGATATCCCGCCTGGATCAGCAGCGCTCGCGTCTTTGAAACGTCGGTGGGCGAAAGCGGCAGGGCGCGGCTGAGCGGATCGAGAGCCTGCTGCATCCGTTCCCGCATGGGCGCCCTCGCCTGGGTTACGGGCCGCTGCCAGCCGATTTCGCGCAACCGCGACCCGAGCACCGACGACGGCGCAACCGCGGCCGCGCCAAAGGCGAACACCACCACCGCGATGGTCACAAAAACGAGAATGGCGAGTAGCAGCGCGAGCGTCATGGGTAAGACCTTTAACTTCTGTCGCTGGTCGTTGGACCAACCACACACGACCGGTTCTTCAAACCTGAATCCTGATAATTCTACGGATCACAAAATATCCCAGCGTCTGCAGCGTAATGCCTCCGACGATCAAGGCGTGCCCCAGCGGATCGGTAAACAGGGGACGAATGAATCCCGGGTTCACAGTCATCATGATCACCACAATCGTGGGCGGCAGCGCCATCAGCAGCACCATCGTGAGCCGTCCCTGGGCCGTGTGCACCCGCACCTGCCGCAGAATTTTAAAGCGCTCCCGAATGACATAAGAAAGGTTGTCGAGAATCTCGGCGAGATTTCCGCCGGTTTCCCGCTGCAGCATCACCGCGGTCACGAAGAACTTGACGTCGACCAGCGGAATCCGTTCGGCGAGATTCAGCAGCGCATCCCGCACCGGAAGCCCGAACTTCTGTTCTTCATAAAGCTGGCGGAACTCGCCCGCGACCGGCTCCGACACTTCATTGGCAATCATTTCCAGCGCGGTCGTAAACGCATGTCCGGCGCGAACCGCGCGCGCCAGCGTGTCGATCGCCTCTGGGAACTTCTCCTCGAATTTATCGAAGCGTTTCTTCCGCATGTGCGCGGCATAGGCGTACGGGATAAAGAACCCCAGCAACAGGCCGCCCCAGGCGAACAGAAGATTGCCGCCCGCGATAAACGCGATCAAGGCGAATACGACGGCGGAGATCCCGCAAAGCATGAGAAAGTTTCCGGCGCGTACATCGATGTTGCCTTGCGCCAGCATTTTCTGCAGCACCGACACGCGCTCCGAGCGTCGGAGAAACGTGTCGAAAGCCGGAATGCGGCTGAGTAATTCATCCCGCAGCAGCGCGGCGTCGGGCAATGCGCTTTCCGAGGGTTTCTGAGCCGTCGAGAGCCGGTCGCGCAGAATGCGCGCCTGGGCGGTGCGCTGGTCGAGCAGCGAGACGGCGACAAAGACCACCATCGTGACGACCAAAAACACCAGCAACGCGATTACGAAATACATGCGCTAGATCTCCATCCGGGACTCGAACAGCGCCGGACTCAACCGGCAGCCCGCGACCGCGAGACGCTCCGCGAATTGCGGCGGGTGGCCCATGGAATGAAAAACGCCGCGCACTTTTCCGCTCTCGTCAATGCCGCTGCGTTCAAACACGAAAACATCGCGCAGCGCAATCATGTCGCCTTCCATGCCGGCGACTTCGGAGACCGTGATGATCTTGCGCGAGCCATCGGAGAGACGCGCCACCTGCACCACCGCATGAACAGCATTGGCGATCTGGTGCCGAATGGCGCGCTCCGGAATATTGAGGTTGGCCATCGAAACCATGTTTTCGATTCGAGCCAGCGCGTCGCGCGGAGAGTTGGCGTGCACGGTGGTCAGCGAACCCTCGTGGCCCGTATTCATGGCCTGCAGCATGTCAAAAGCTTCCTCGCCACGCACCTCGCCCACCACTATGCGGTCGGGCCGCATACGCAGGCTGTTGATCACCAGTTGTCGCATGCGCACCGACCCCTTGCCTTCGATGTTGGGCGGGCGCGTTTCCAGGCGGACAACGTGCTCCTGCTTGAGTTGCAATTCGGCCGCGTCTTCGATGGTGACAATGCGCTCTGAATTCGGAATGTATCCGGAAAGAACGTTGAGCACCGTGGTTTTCCCCGCGCCCGTGCCTCCGGAGATGATCAGGTTCAAGCGGCCCTTCACCATCGCCGACAGCAATTCCAGCATCGGCGCGGTCATCGTTTTATTGTCCAGCATGTTCCGCGCGGTCACCGGATCGCGGCCAAAACGCCGGATCGAGAGGCAGGCGCCGTCGAGCGCCAGCGGAGGAATGATGGCGTTGACGCGCGAGCCATCCTGCAGGCGCGCATCTACCATCGGCGAAGATTCATCGACCCGCCGCCCGATGCGCGACACGATGCGGTCGATAATCTGCATCAGGTGCTGGTTGTCTTTGAACGAAAGGCCTGTGATCTCCAACTTGCCCGCGCGCTCGACGTAAACGCGATCAAAGCGGTTGACCAGAATGTCGGAAATCGTCGGATCCTTGAGCAGCGGTTCCAGCGGGCCTAAGCCAAAAATCTCGTCGAGAATCTCGCGTGACAGTTGCTCGCGCTCGGCGAAACTGAGCGGCACGGCCTCGCTGTTGACCGAGTTGCGGATCAGGATCAGAACTTCTTCGCGCGCCGAGTCTCCCGCCGTGCGGCCAAGTTTTTCCAGGTCGAGGCGGTCGAGGATCTTGCGGTGCAGGTCCGCCTTGACCTGTTGGTAGTCGCCGCGTTCGAAAGCTTGGAGATTGGCCATAAGTTTGGACGATTGCTGCTCTTACTTTCGGCTTGGAAAATTTGTAATTTTGTAATTTTGTAATTTAGGAACCAGCCGTCCGCCATGCCGGTTTTAAATTACAAAATTACCAAATTACAAAATTACCAATTCACCAATTGCTTTCCTACACCGTCTTAAACAACGACCACGCCGTGCGCTTCACTTCCAGATCGTCTTTGGTTAAATGCTCCGCCAGCCCTTCAATGGAGCGAGAAATATCGGTACTGCCTTGCTGCATCAGCGGAACGCCCCGATCAATCGCCGTGGAGACCGCGAAGTACTGGTTCGGGATCCTCCACAGCACCGGAGCCCCGATCGCCGCCTCCGCTTCCGATTCATCGAAGCCCGGCACCTTGCGATAGCGGTTCAAGACCAAGCCAAAGCGGTCGCGGGATCCGCTCTCGCCGAGATACTGCGCGATTCTGCCCGCGCTCCACAGCGAAGCCACGTCGGCATGGGCGATGAGCAGAACCTTCTCCGACAAATTGCTCACCAGCCGCGTGGCGCTGTCCAGGCGCGAAGAAGCGTCGACCACGATGTAGTGAAACTGGCCGACCATGGTGTCGAACAACCGCGCAAAATCCGACGCTGAAGGCTCGATCGCCGTAGGCACGGCGGGGCCGGCCAACAACTGTAGGTCACGATCGTGTCGCACCATGAAGCTATCGAGCAGGGAAGCGTCGAGCCGGTGCAGATTCGTGATCGCGTCCGAGATGGTGAACGCCGGCTTCAGGTTCAGATGCAAAGCGCAGTGCCCCAGCGGGGCCAGATCGACCAGCGCCGTGCTGTGATGAATCGATTGCAAGGCCAGCGCCAGATTCACCGCGACCGTCGTGGCGCCGCTCCCGCCCTTGGCGTTCACAACCGTGAACACCTTTCCGCGCGAAGTTTCGCGCCCCGGTTTCCGGCGCGTTGCAGTCAGCCGGACGAACGCGTCCAGCAGATCGGTAGTAGACGTCGGCCGCTCGATGTATTCGCGGACGCCCGCCCGCATGGCGCTGATAATCAATTGCGGCTGCGTCATCGGGCCGACCGCGAACACCGCCGCCTCGTGCAGTTCCTGGTGCACTAACTCGATTGCCCGCAGCGCAGAATTGATGTCGGAACCGATATCGACCAGAATGACATCGGGCGCCAGCCCCTGGAGTTTCCGGATCGCCGGACTGTTCGCGGCCACGGGCATCTCCGCCCCGCTGAATGCCGTGCGCGCCACACTGGTGCCATCGACCAGCACCTGCAGTACGGCGCGCTGATCCTCGTCGGTGGCAAAGATGGCTACGGATAATTCCGGCATGAACGGGTCCCCACTTCTAACAACCTTGCATCATCAATCAAAGTCTTGCAAACTCTCCGGACGCAATTTCCAGAGACTCGCTGCGTCAGTAATCCAGCTTCCCCCTCTTGTCGAACTTGCTCTTGTCGAGAGTCGGGACTGGCATCGCCGGGCCTTTCGGCGTCTGCGTGCTCGGCGCCACCCGGCGTACCGTGCACAGTACCATCAACTCCGAGTTGCTCTTCTGGTCGCTCCTGCTCTTGAAGAAATTGCCCAGGATTGGAATATCGCCCAGAAAGGGCACTTTGTTATCCACGTTGGTGACCCGGTTGTCCAACAGGCCGGCGATCACGAAACTCTGGCCATCCTGCAACTCGAATTCGGTGTCCGCCTTGCGCGTACTGATCGCCGGAATCGTGGTTCCCGAAACCGTGACGGCGTCGGCGAAATCGAGCGTGCTCACCTCGGGAATGACATGCAGATGAATGTTTCCGTTGGGCTGAATCACCGGCGTGAATTTCAAGCGCACGCCGAATTCGCGGAACTGCACCGTAACCGTTGCCACTCCAGCAACCCCGGGCTGAACCACCGGAAAGGGAAATTCTCCGCCGGCCAGAAAGCTCGCTTCCTTGCCGTTGACCGCGACCAGGTTGGGCTCGGCGAGAATCTGCAGCAGATTTCTTGCCTGCAGCGCCTGAATCACCGCTCCCAGATGAACCTGCGGATTAAAGAAAAACATGTTGAGCAGATTGGATACCGTGGTTGTGCTGCCGGAGAGGGTGGTAACGCCGTTGGCGTTGGTGGTAGTGCTGATCGGCGAAATGGTAGTTCCGCCGAACTGGCCGGTGGTCGTCGTGCCGATCGTGTTTCCCGCCCCGGTCGTAAACAGATTGATGCCAACCTGGGTCAGCGCCGAGCGGTCCACCTCGGCAAACTTCACTTCGAGCAACACTTCTTCCGCGCCCACGGGGCCAAACGTCAGCACGTTGACCACATTTTTGGAATAGGCCGATGCCAGCGCCCCTGCATGCTTCGCTACATCTTCCGTCGTCACATGGCCGGAGAGCACAATCGCCGATCGCGACGGAGTGACCGCAATTTGCTCATCCGGAAATAGCCGGTGCATCTCCTCCGAGGCCGCGCTGATGTCAACATCGACCCTTAAATCGAAGCTGCGCGAGCGCTCGAGTTCGTCCCAGATCAGCAGCGACACCTCGCCCGGCGCAAGCCCGTTCACCAGAACCTGCGTAGGAGTGACCACCAGCGCATCGGCCACCGTGGGGTCGGTCACCGAGACGCGCTTCAGCCGCTCGGTCGTGTTAATCAGCAGCGACTTGCCCACCATCACCCGCAGCGGGGCGGCTCCCGTCGAAGGGCTTTCCCCCGTAGCGGCTGTCGTGGCCGAAGTTTGCGCGGGCGCGGTGCTTGCCGGCGTTGCGCTTGCGTCCTGCGGCTTGCCGCCGGAAGCGCTAGCCGCAGCTGCCGTCGCCCCGGACATCGTCGCCGCTGCGAAGAATAAAACCGCCGCGGCCAGCATGAGTGCTTTCATGAATGCGGACCTCCGCGCGTAAGCGCGAGCAAATCCATCGAGAGGATGACAGAACGCGAGGCGTTGTAGTATTACCGGACCAGAGCTATTTATCTTCAAACTTGGTTTCATCCCGTTTGTTACCGCGGATCATCTCTACCTGGTAAGGCGCAGGCGCTGTCGGCGGTACAACCTTCGCCGTCACTTTGTGAACTTTCGGTTTCACGTCCGCCGCGATCGCGGATTTCTCGCCACCGTAGAGCGAATTGGTCCGGGTGGCGGCAATGCTGTCCTTCTTGGTGTCCAATGGGTTGCGCAATGCCAGCTGGATTCTGCCTTCCTGGGACGCCAGCGCCAGCCGTTGCGCGTCGTCGGGCGAAACCAGCAGCGTGATCACCGGAGCGGTCTGTTCTCCGCCGGCGATGCGTTCGAGCAGGCTCCCGCCCACCGCGATGACCGCCACATTCTGCAGAACCGTGATCGTCTGCCGGTCGTTGCCGCTGCCCTCATTCCCAGTCGATAGCACATCCACGCGCGTGCCCGGCTGCACAAATCCCGCCACCGACACCACGTCATTCACCCGAACCGAAATCGCCCGCATTCCCGGCGGAATCATCGACGGCAATCCCGCCCCGGCGTCAACCGCCGCCAACTTGCTCGACAGAATAAAATCTCCCTTGCCGATGGGAAGAACCGCGCCCCGCCCCAGAACTTTTCCGGCGGACGTGAACGCGCCCGGAGGGACCGCCGTTGCCGGCATCCCAATGAGCTTCACGTCGCTCGTCTTCAGCTTGGCCCCGACATCGATATCGTTGGCAGCGACCAGCACCTGCACCGTGTTGGCGTTGGCGTTCATCCCGGCAGATGCCCGCAGACGGTTATAGACGCTGTAACTGACAAGCAGGCCGATGGCGAGCGCCAAGCCTCCGATCATCAACAAGCGGCTTCGATTCATTCCATTCCTTCCGGTAGAGCCCGCACGGATTGCGAGTGACTGCGACGAGGCGCGGACGGCGTGCGCGCGCGGAACAGCTCACGCGCCGGCCGGCGATTACTGGATTCCGCTGGCGACCTGCGAAAATACTGTGTTCGCATTGGTGCCGATCAACCGAACCGTGCCCAGCACGATCACCAGGATTACCGCCAGCATTACCGCATACTCTGCAATGTCCTGACCTTCTTCATTGCGCCACAAGAACTTACAAAGTTTCGCCATGCCATACTCCTTAATTGAGTGTCAGTTGAAAGCTACAGTCGGAGCCGTAGTTCGGATTTACTTCTGTAGCCTCCTAGTTTCGCAGATTCGGATGACTCTTGGAAACATTTTTTCGGCCTCCCGGCCCTTTCTGATTAAGGGCCTCGGGGATGGCTCGCGGGCCTGAAAGCCCGGATTCCTCAAAAATACGAGCGTTTTCAATCGGGTCAAGCCGCCGCACCAGGACCGTTGCCCTGCTGTCGCGGAAAGCCACATGCCATTCAGGGTCCAGCATAAGAGCCTGCGCCACCGCGCTCGATGGCGGCACAAGGATTGCCTCTACCTTCCAATGGTCGAGAACCTCCCGCCAGCCCGTCCGCAGATCGAGCACCGTTTCGGCCCCCTGGCGCAGCAGTTTGTCGCCATAGAGGTCGGCGCGGCCATCCACAAACACGCGATATTCAGGATAGAGCTTCCATAGGACGTAGCCTCCCCAATCGTAATCAACGAAAAGATCACGCGGATAATCGCCGGAATGCAAGAACGCAACCGCCTCCCGCGGAAACATCTCCGCCTCTTTCGCATCCTCGTTTCGGGCCAGGCTGCTCCACTTCGCGAGCACCAGGGCGCCCGTAAGAACGATCACTGCGAGGTTGAAAATCGGCCGGAAGCGCGTGGCCACAAGCCGCCGTGGCAACGCGGTTACGGCCCCTGCGCCCGCAGGCAGCGCCGCAGCGATCACCGGAATGGCCAGCAAAATGAAGATCGGAATATGGCGCGCGGCGTCCAGGGCCGCGAACCCCGTCAGCAGCAAAGGAACGAACACTCGCCATTTGGGACGCGCGCGCCCGCTTGCGAATACGACGAGAAGCAGAAGCCACACCGCCAGCAGCGGAAGATACAGCCCCCGGTGAAAATCGGGCGAGCCCCACTCGGCAATCAGGGAGCGCATCCCATGCGAGCTGAGCGTCTCAAACGGATAGCGATAAAGTTTCGCCCCATTGGGATTGAGTGGAACCAGCGCCAGGCAAGCCGCTACCACCAGCAGAACGCGCACCACAATCGGCCGCGCCTGCTGCCACGGAGTATCCCCGAGCGCGGTTTCGAACAAGATGCCCGCTCCATAAGCCAGCAGCAGGGCAGGGCCGAGGGCGAAACCGGCGTGCAGGTTCAGCCATAACAAAAACAGCGGCGGAATCCACAACAATAAGCCGGGGCGACTCTCGCCGCGCTCCAACAGCCACAGCAGCAAAGCAGCCAGCGTAAACGTGAACATCTGCGGCCGCACGCCCCAGGACGAAGCGGCGGCCAAGGCGCCCAACGCGGTCGCCGCGGCTGCCCATTGCGCCTGCGCCGCGCAGCGCCAGAAAAGAACCATAAAGCCGGCGCTGGTGACCAGCGCCGAAAATACGATCAGCGCAACCGGACCGCCCCGTTTCCAGAGTTCGTAAAACACGACTTCCGACAACCATTCATGCGCCACCCACGGCTGCCCGGCGCGCGTAAACGAAAACGAATCCACGTGCGGAACGTGCCCGGTTTCCACGATCCACTGGCCGGCGCGCAGGTGCCACCAGAGATCCGGGTCGATGGCGTTGCGCGCAGTCATCCCCAGCAGACCCAGAAAAAGGACTCCGCTGAAAAGGCGCGCACGGCTGAACACAGGAATTTTCATCGTTTGTGTTTCGTGGCGATTATAGAATCGGTGTCGCGAAAACTGGCTGTCTTAGTCGCTCCGTCGCACCCGCCGCCCGCCGAGTTGCCCTCTTCTTGAGCAGCGCCACGCGGTCGCTGCAGCACGGTCGCCAGCATCGGAAGGTAGAAGCCAAGAACCATCCACCGTCCCACTTGGTGCATGGAGTGTGGCATATGATGCCAGCGCCAGATCCCCACAACCCAACTGCACGCGACGCTGAACAGAATGCTCCGGCGCGTTTTCGGAATCAACCACAGCAGGTACGAATCGTAAAACCAGCGTTGCGGCAGTATGCAACATAGAATCAGCAGCCGCGCATCGCGGTCGCGCCATCGCCAGAGTGCCAGCGCCAATAGCGGCCCGGGCACAATCAGCAAAGGCACGAAATGCTGGTATCCGCTCAGTTGCCCAGCCCATTCCAGGGGCCACCGCGGCCGGATTAACAGGCTCGCCAACAGCAACAGACAACTCGCTGCCATTCCAATCCGCGAAAGATTTGTCAGCGCGACGGGCGCACCAATCTGCGGCTTCACCACACAGAACATGAGTGCCAGCGGAAAGAATGCAGTGCACATGATCAGGGGCGTCCACTGCGCCGTCATAAGCGCCGTCCAGTACGGATAAGCCAGGAAGATCAACAATCGTACCGGGTCTTTCCGGATGAGTCCGAGTGCCAGAAGACCCGAACTCATTCCGAAAAACACTGCCGCTGCTATTTCGGCCGGAAGCGGCGCCAAAGGCATTGCCGCCAGTGCCGCGGGCAGCGGGTATGGAATGATGCCAGACGGAGTGTTCGCGTAGGGATCTCCTCCCGACAAAACCGTCCGCGCCGCATGATGCGCCCAGTTAAAATCCGCCCCTCCCAACTGGAAGTGGTTCAGGAACACCCAGCACAGCCCTCCGCTTGCGACAGCAATCGTTGCGGAAACCCCAAAATCTCGGATTGGACGAGAAATACTCACACCGGTTTTTCCCCGACTTAATCGCCTTGAGACGCCTTACAACCGAGATCCATGGACGGCGCGCAAAAGCTGCCCAAGATCGCCGGTTCTGTCATGGGCCGCAGCCCAAACTAAAGCTTTCCGGCAAACAGTTCACGGTTGCGGCTGGCAAGGTTCCTCCGGAACGGTTCCGGCAATTATAGAGTTAGCCCTCGGAAGGCTGGCTCGGCTGTGCCACCACCATCCTCCGGGAGCGATATAATCCTCGCTTTATTCCAGGTTTCCCCGAAGGAGCAAGAATGGCGGAGGTCGAATCCGCTCGCCCCTCGCGCGGCGGGGTCGGACGCCTCATTGTGCTTTCCGCGACTGCTCTGCTGCTCGCCGCGGGCATGATTTATTACTACAACGGCGTGCTGGTGCCCATCCGCCAGAGACAGGCTCCGCTTTCAAATGCGCCGCCGGGAAATTGGTCCGATCTTTATCCGCGCTGGTTGGGCGCTCGCGAACTTCTCTGGCATCACAGGAATCCGTATAGCCCGGAGATGACGCGGGATATACAGCGCGGCTTTTACGGACGGCCCCTCGATGCGTCGAATCGTTTTGATCCCAAGGATCCGGAAGCCTTTGCTTATCCGGTTTATGTCGTATTCCTGCTGGCGCCGCTCTTGCCTTTTCCTTTTGATGCCGTGCGACCCGTGTTCTACGCCGGGCTCGTGTTGCTCACCCTGGCCAGTGTTCCGCTTTGGATGGGCGCGCTGAACGTGCGCCTGCGACCATGGGCAACCGTGCTTGCATCGGTGGCCACGATGTCCAGTTTCGCGGTCCTGGATGGGCTTCACCTGGAGCAGATTACGTTGCTGGTCGTCTTCCTCCTTGCCGCTTCTGCGGCGGCGCTGGCCCGTGGGCGGCTGGCGCTGGCGGGCGTGTTGATGGCATTAGCCATGGTAAAGCCGCAACTTGCGCTTCTCGTGGTTGTCTTCCTCGGGTTGTGGATGTTGGGGGATTGGCGTGTGCGCAAGAGGTTTGCGCTGGGGTTTGGCGGGACCATGGCCGCCCTGCTCCTCGGGTCGGAACTTGTACTGCCGGGCTGGTTGCAACTCTGGCGGCAGGCGGCGCGCGAGTATGTCTCCTTCCATAGGCCCTCACTCCTGGTCAACCTGCTCGGCGAGCGAATTACAATGGTTGCGGCAGCGGTTGCCATCTTTCTCTGCCTGGCGCTGTTCTGGAATTTCCGCAAGGAAATACCCGGCTCCGGACGATTCAATTTCGCGCTGGCGGCTGCCTTGACCGCGACCACTTTGTTATTGCCCAATGCCGGCAGATCCTACTACAACCAGTCCCTGCTGATCCCGGCGTGCCTTTGGCTATTCGTTTCCGGTTGGACGTTGAGCGAGAGGAACGGCCTGACTCGGCTGCTGTGGCGGATCGCTTTCACCCTGTTGGTGGGGCAGTGGATTTTGGCCTTCCCCTTGTTGCTGGCCGGGCTGGCGTTCGGTTACGCTCCGCAGCGGGAGCTGATGTTGGTTGTGATCGGGCCGGAACTCTTCAGCTATTTCTTTCCTTGCGCGCTGGCATTATTCGTTCTGAGCGTCTGGCCGCAGTTGCGGCTGCATGCCAAGCCAGCGGGCTCGCTTGCTTCCGCCGAGCCGGAGAAAAATGCGTTTCCTACGGCCCACTGAAGGCGTATCGCGCCGCCTCCGTTATAGTGAGTGCACCGGAAATGATGAGCGTTCAATGCTCTGCCTGGATTCAACGGAGATCCGGTGCTCGGCCAGGAGTTCAAAGGCTTTCACCACGGAGGACACAGAGAAGCTCTGGGGAAATCGGCGAATCATCAATGTCGATCGCGTCGGCGCACTACCGTGACATGCCGGCTCCCCGAGATTGTTATGGACAGACAAAGCACTTCCGCGAAGATGTTCTGGGCCTTTGTTGTCTGCGTGCTTTGCGCCGTCAGCATGTGGACCTATGCTGAGCGCGTCCTGATCACCCACCAACTCAGCTATGCCGCCATTCATGGCAATCCGCGTGGAAATCTTTCCGACCTCTATCCCCGCTGGCTCGGCGCTCGGGAACTTCTTCTGCATGGCCGGGACCCTTATAGCGCCGAGATCACCCGCGAGATTCAAACCGGATACTACGGTCGCCCGCTCGATCCTTCCCGTCCCGAAGATCCAATCGACCAGCAGGCGTTCGCCTATCCCGCTTACCTCGTTTTTTATTTAGCGCCCACCATTCATCTCGACTTTGCCATCGTCCAGAAAACATTCTTCTGGATCCTGATTGGCCTCACGTTAGCCAGCATTCCTCTGTGGCTTCGAGTCTTGAGTTGGCCGGTCCCTCCTTCAATCCGAGCCGTCCTCATGGTCTTGACCCTGGGCAGCCTCCCCGTACTGCAGGGACTCAAACTCCAACAACTGACGCTCTTGGTCGCCGCCATGTTGGCCTTGGCGATGGCGTTGTTGGTTACAGAACGTCCGATTGCCGCCGGGATTCTGTTAGCCTTGGCGACCATCAAGCCGCAACTTGTGCTGCCTCTTCTGCTCTGGCTCGCCATATGGAGCCTGGGCGACCTGAAGCGTCGCTACCGTTGGGCAGTTTCATTTCTCGTCGTCATGGCCATTCTTTGCGCCGGTGCGGAGTTCTGGCTGCCGCACTGGATCGCCCGCTTCTGGCACGCGGCCGCCGAATACCGCCACTACACGCGCGCCACTCCAATCTTGGGAGTGCTGCTCCCTCATCCTTGGGACGTCCTTCTCGAAGCGCTGTTTGCGGCAGCCACGGCGTTCGTTTGCTGGAAGCAGCGCAAATACCCCGAAAATACCGGCGCCTTCCAATCCTCAACCTGCCTCGTGCTGGCTCTGACCGTCCTCGAGTTGCCCACTTTTTCTCTCTACAACCAGGCCCTGCTGCTGCCCGCCATCCTGATCGTTGTCCGAGACCAAAAAATCCTTTGGGAACGCAACCTCGCCAGCCGCTGCGTCATGGTGATGGTTGCCGTAATGCTGGCTTGGCCCTGGCTGTCCAGCACGGTGCTCGGGGGGCTTTCCTTCGTTTTGCGGCAAGAGACGATCCAGCGCGCTTGGGCTATTCCGGAATGGACCGTGCTTCACATCCCTGCTTCCGTGACCGCCCTGATGCTCCTTCATTACTACCAGCGGACTTTTCCCGCCCCAGCCGGGCAGGGCTCGTCGTAGAATGCTCTGGGGGCTGTGTCCCAGGTTCAGCCTGTCGTGGGAAACAGCTGTGGCCATCTTAACGATGGCCGCGGGAGCGTTCAGGGTCCATGTCGGCTTCGTCACATTCGGGCATCTCCAGCATCTTTCCCATCGCCATCTTTGTGCAGGGCAGCGATCAGCAGACGCTCTCCCTGAATCACACCCCTTACACCGTGGGCCGCAAGGTGGATCGCGACCTCGTTATCGCCGACCCCCGCGTCTCCCGCGAGCACGCTTCCATCGTCGCCGAAAATGGAGCCTTCTTCGTCGTTGATAACGGCAGCAAACATGGCACCTTCGTCAACGGCGAAAAAATTGAACGCCACCAGCTCCAGCGCAACGACCGCCTGGAGTTCGGCGCCCGCGACGTTGCCTATCTCATCTTCCACCCGCTCCATGCCACTTCCAACACCGCGCGCGAATTTCTCAGCCAGATCTCCGGCATTCAGATCGCGCCCGAGGCCAGCGACCTCGAAAAACTCACGCTCTTCATGGAAGCCGCCCGCAAGCTGAACACCATCGGCGTGCTCGATGAGATTCTGGTCACCCTCCTCGATGCCACCTTGAAGCTCACCCGCGCCGAACGCGGCTACATCTTCATGCGCGACATCGACGGCACCCTCACCCTGGCCGCTGGACGCAACTCCAAGGGCGAGGCCCTGCTCGACGACAAAACCATTTCCCGCTCCGTCCTCGAAGGCGCCCTCACCTCGAACTCCGAGTATCTCGTCACCGATACCAGCCAGATGCTCGACGTGAAGGAGCGGCAAAGCATCGTCGCCTTCGACCTGCGCACCGTCATTTGCATGCCCTTGCGCAAGCCTCTGGTGCAGACTACCCGCGCCGATCAACCGGCTGGCGGAGATGTGATGGGAGCCCTCTACGTCGACTCGCGCTTTGCTTCGCGCGACATCACCAGCGTCAGCCACGACATTCTCCGTGCGATCGCGACAGAAGCGGCCCAGCTCATCGAGAATGCGCGCCTCGTCCAGGCCGAAGAAGCCGGACGCCGCTACCAGCAGGAGCTCTCGATTGCCGCCTCAATTCAGCAGCGTCTGCTCGCCGTCACCCTTCCCGAAGTGCCCTTCGCCCGCGTCAATGGACGCAACCTCTCTTGCAAGGAAATCGGCGGCGACTTCTTCGAGGCCGTCAACACGCCCCAGGGCCTCGCCGTCGTTCTCGCCGACGTCAGCGGCAAAGGCGTCTCCGCCGCCTTGCTCGCCTCCATTCTTCAGGGGATGGTCTACTCACAACTGATTTCAGGCATGCCCCTCGTCGAGATCGTCGACGCCGTCAATCGCTTCTTTACCTACAAGCACATTGGCGAAAAGTACGCGACCATGATCATTACCCGCCTGCGCCACGACGGCGACCTCGAATACGTCAACTGCGGACACATCCCCCCCGTTTGGATCTGCGGCAACGAAGTGCTCCGCCCATCGCACGGCAACCTGCCCGTCGGCCTCCTCGCCGATGCCACCTACTCGAGCGACCGCTGCCAGATGCGCGCAGGAGACCGTCTCATCCTGGTGACCGACGGAGTCACCGAAGCCGAAAACGCCCGCGGCGACATGTTCGACAGCGAACGCCTTGAGACGGTGGCCGGCAAAAGCTCTTCGATGGAAGACGTCTTCACCGCGGTCGCCGATTTCTGCGGAGGCACTCCGCTCAACGACGACTGCACTGTTGTCGAACTCTCCTACAACGGCAGCTGAAAGTCTGAATGCTCGCGGGACCGGCGCTCACCCGTCTCCAATAAATCCCACGCGCAGTAACATTACGAGCGTGATCTTTCTTCGTTACTGACAAAGATTTACATTCGAAATTCGGGCTGCCCCCGCCCACGCCCCCATGGCATTCTCAAAGCACCGCGCCGCATGCTGGTTTACTGTCGCTGCTGTCGCGTGCTCGATGGCAGTGGTTTCCGCTTCGGCGCAAGCGCCAGGTGATGCCGCCGGCAAGCGCCGCGTCGTGATCCGCACTTCTCCGGTCTATCCGCCCTTGGCTCGTGCCCTCGCGCTCGAGGGAGTGGTCAAGCTCGAAGCCGTCGTCTCACCCGATGGAAGCGTGAAGGCCGTCGATATCAAAGGCGGTCATCCCGTTCTCACCCAGGCCGCCGTCAGCGCCGTCCGCCATTGGAAGTGGGAGCGCGCCCCCCATGGATCGAGCGAGTCTGTCGAAATCAAATTCTTCCGCCCGGAATAATCTAGTTTCTCGCTGCGCTTTCCTGCGAAGCTCACTCATCCCCGCGCCGTACAAAATCCTTCTGGCCGTCCTATCCAGGGTCAACCTGAACCGTAGACCAGGTCTTGTCCGCCGCGTGACACAATTTCTCCAGCCCGCAATCCGCGCACTTGGGATTGCGCGCGATACAAATCTTCCTCCCGTGCCAGATCACTTCGTGCGAAAAATCCGTCCACCGCTCCCGCGGAAGAATCCGCATCAGATCCTCTTCAATTTTCCCCGGATCTTCCTGCTTGGTCAGTTCCAGCCTCCGCGAGATGCGCGCCACATGCGTATCCACCACGACGCCTTCGTTCTTCTTGAACCACGTGCCCAGCACCACGTTCGCCGTCTTGCGCGCCACTCCCGGCAACGTGAGCAATTCGTCCATCGTTTGCGGAACCTCGCCGCCAAAGTCCGCCACCACCGTGCGCGCCGCGCCCACCACCGATTTCGATTTATTGCGGAAAAAGCCTGTCGACCGGATGTCCGGCTCTAACTGCTCCGGTTTCAGCGCCGCCAAATCCTCGACCGTCGGATATTTCTCAAACAGCACCGGCGTGACCATGTTCACCCGCACGTCGGTACACTGCGCGGAAAGAATCGTCGCCACCACCAGTTCCCACGCATTGCGGTGCGTCAGGGCGCAGGTAGCGTTCGGATACATTTCGTCCAGCCCTGCAATAATCTGACGCACTCTCTCCGGAGCCAGCGGATCATAACCCGGGATGCCTCCCGCCGCGCGTTTCTTTGGGCTCGGATTCACCGCGCCCTTCGCCGCGCCAGCCTTAAGATTCTTCGCGGCGCCACTCTGCCCCGCGCCTGCTGCCTTTTTCGGCGGCGCATTCTTGGCCGCTGCCTTCGTTCGTTCTTGCTGCAGCACGGCACTCTGCGCGCGGCGAGCCCCTTCGTGGCGTCCGCTGCGGCTCGGTTGGCGCGGCCCTGTTCCGCGAGTCATGGGTTCCTCCTGAATCGTGCTACATAGTAACAAAGCCGCCCTGTCCGGACAGCCGCTGCCCAACAAAGTAACTCAAGTAACTAACCCCGCAATTGACGGCTTGGCGGCGGCGTGGGTACTCTGATAACTAAGGGAAAAAACTTGTGGCCGTGAAAAGCATCAAGCTTGGACAGGTGTGGCGCCAGGATACGACCGGGCAGGATCACCTCGTCACCAAAGTTTATAGCGAGGTTTTCACCCAGTACGCCGTTCTGCGTCCCGCCGAGGTGAATGCTCCCAACGCCCCCGTCGTGAAAGTCAAAGTCGCCAAATCGGGCGATGGAGTCACTTTGCCCGGCTTCAGCTTCACCCAGGAAGGCGCATTCTGACCCGCATTTAGAGTATCCTTTTGCCTTGTCACCCCGAGCGAAACGAAGGATCGATTGTCACCCTGAGCGAAGCCAAGGATCTGCTTTTTCGCGGCCCGTACCTGTGATCGCATCAACCCGGAAATGACCGAAAAAATCCTGACTGTACTGTTCGTCTTCATCAACTCGCTCGTAGCCGCGACCGGCTACCTCGGCATCACCCTCCTCATGGCCATCGAATCGGCCTGCATTCCGTTGCCTTCGGAACTGATCATGCCCTTCGCCGGCTACCTCGTCTATACCGGCGCCATGAAACTGGTCTGGGCCGCGACCGCCGGTGCCATCGGATGCAATCTCGGTTCGCTCGTCGCCTACGAAATCGGTTGCTATGGCGGACGCCCCTTGGTCGAGCGCTACGGGCGCTGGATCCTGATGGGCCACCGCGAACTCGACTGGGCCGACCGCTTCTTTGTTCGCTGGGGAGACATGGCCGTCTTCATCGCCCGCCTGCTGCCCGTCATTCGCACCTTCATCGCCCTGCCCGCTGGAATCGCCCGCATGCCTCGCGGCAAATTCCACCTCTATACATTTCTAGGATCCTGGCCCTGGTGCTTCGCCCTGGCCTACTTCGGCATGAAACTCGGCGAAAACTGGCGCTCGCTCGGCAAGTACTTCCATAAATTCGACGCCGTCATCGGCGCATTTCTTCTGATTGGGATCGCCTGGTTCCTGTGGTCGCACTGGCAGAACCGTCTCCGCGCCGCCGATTAACCCCTAGGGACAGCCTCGCATAGGGACAGCCGCCCTCGGCTGTCCAGGCAGCTTACCGATTCTCAATCGACAAGATCCGCTTCCAAGCCCGAGGCGGCAGCCACAAACTCCATCCCGCGCAGCCTACTCCACCGGCCTCGCCAACTGTGACGCCACCAGTTTCCACTCCCCATCGCGCTTGCACAGCACGTCCAGATAAACGTAGCGCACGCTGAAGCGTTTTCCCCCAGCTTCCACCTCGTCAGACTCCGACCCATGCACGACCGCCGTCTCCCCAAAGACACGAATCTTCCGCCCGGTCGAAACAATCGACGGATACCGAATCGCCCCCGTCCGGAAATTATTCAACACATCCTGCTTGCTGAACGCCTTGCCGGACTCGTTGTACTGCACGTAGTCGTCGGCAAAGATCTGCCCGAGCGCCGCCAGATCGCCCGACATTAAAGCTTTGTCGCCCGCCAGATGCAGCGCCAGAATCTGTTGTTCGTCGCTCTCGATCGGCATCGCCGCTCCCTTGCCACCTAACAGTCACTTTCTCCATCTTCCACAAATGTGTAATCTCACGCTAGGCCCTCAGCGGGCCGAATACTTGACATGGGATTCTTCAGCCACCTTCTTTACCCTTGGGGATTTCTGCTTCAGGGACTGGCCATCGTCCACTTCATCCGTCGCCGGCCGGATAACTATTGGTTTTTTGTCATCCTCTTTCTCGGTCCCCTCGGCGCCGTCATCTACCTCCTTGTCGAGGCGCTTCCCGACATCGGACTCGTCGGCCAGTCCTTCAAAGTTTTTCCCCGCCGTAAGCGCATTCGCGAACTCGAAGCCGCCATCCACGACAACCCGTCGGCCGGAAACTATGAAGATCTCGGCAACCTTTACATGGACGACGGCAATCTCGCGGCTGCCCGCGCCGCCTTCGACAAGGCCATTGCCGCCCGCGCCGATACGCCTGACCCCTTTTACCGCCGCGGAGTTTGCGCCCTCCTGCTGGGAGACGCCGCCGCCGCGTTACCCGACCTCGAACGCGTGGTCGCGAAAGATTCCGGCTATGATTTCCAGCGCGCCGCCGGATTGCTAGCCCACGCCTATGCGCAGACCGGACGAAAAGAAAAAGCCGAGGCGCTGTTTCGGCAGATTACCGTCACCTCAACCCTGTCAGAAACCTATCTGAATTTCGCGGACCTGCTGGCCTCCGAAGGCCGCAACGCCGAAGCCCGGGAATGGGCGCAGAAGGTGCTCGATAAGAAACCGACTATGCCTGGCTACCTGCGGCGGCGGGAACGGCCTTGGTTTCGGCGGGCGAAGGAAGTCCTGAAGAGATTACCAGCGTAAAGATTGCTTGCATTTCTAAGGGCGGCGGCGAGCCAACTCAGCCCGCAACTGTTCCCACGTGACCGCTTGACTTCGATCCTGATCGAGAGTTGAAAGCCTTCGAGCGAGTTCGGCTTTTTGCGCCTCTGGCAACGAAACGTCGGTGTCCCTAGGCTGTCCCATATTCACGAAGTCCCACTAGTGATCGTCATTTTTAAGGATACTGAGAGGTTTCTCCGAGTCGGGACTGTGTAGAAATGCCGACTCCCGAGCCGCCCACTGAAGCATGAAGAGCCCGATCAAGCAGGACATTCCGAACACGACGGCTGCTGCAGTGCGCAGCACGAGCGACAAATGCAATTTGGGGCCCGCAAAGCCAAGCAGACATCCGAACACAAACAGGGATAGACCACGCTGAAACCGTCTATGGTTGATCTTAACTAAATCAGCGTCGACGCCCTGCGCGAGTTCGCGTTGCCGCTCCTGAAAACGTTTCAGCCAGTTTGTCATTCTGCCCTATTCTAATCCTCGTCTGTGCGCGGAAGCCGAAATGCTATCCTTCCCACGATGCGAATTTCCCACCTTGAATGCACGCGCTGCGGAGACCATCTCCCCGCCGATCGTCCGCAGAATGTCTGCCCCAAAGACGGCGGAGTACTCTACGTCCGCTACGATCTTGCCAGCCTGAAAGGGAAGTTGCGCCGCGAAGATTTATCGGGCCGCGTAGCCAGCATGTGGCGTTACGCCGAAGTTCTCCCTGAACTCAACGCAGATGAAAAGCCCGTCACTCTCGGCGAAGGATTTACTCCCATGCTCCCCAGCCGCGAGTTCGCCAACGTCTTCATTAAAGACGAAGGCCTGAATCCCACCGGATCGTTCAAAGCCCGCGGCATGTCGGCCGCCGTGACCATGGCCAAGCATTATGGACTGAAGAAACTCGCCGCTCCCTCCGCCGGAAACGCCGGAGGCGCGCTCGCCGCCTACGCCGCTGCAGCCGGAATCGAAGCCCACATCTTCATGCCGAAAGATGTGCCCATCGCGAACCGCATGGAATGCGACTACTACGGCGCGCACCTCACGCTCGTCGACGGCCTCATCAGCGACTGCGGGCGCATGGTCGCCGAACGCATCAGCAAAGACCGATCGTCGGGCATTAACGAAGCCTGGTTCGACGTCTCCACGCTCAAAGAGCCTTTTCGCGTCGAAGGCAAAAAAACCATGGGCTACGAGGTCGCCGAACAACTCGGCTGGAAACTGCCCCAAGCCATCATCTATCCGACCGGCGGCGGCGTCGGCATGCTCGGCATGTGGAAGGCCTTCGACGAAATGGAAGAACTCGGTTGGATCGGTCCCGCCCGTCCGAAGATGATCACCGTCCAAGCGGCCGGTTGCGCGCCGATCGTCAAGGCCTGGGAAGCAGGGCACCGCGCCTCGGAGATGTGGCTTGGCGCTCAAACTTTCGCGGCGGGCCTGCGCGTGCCCAAGGCCTATGGCGACTACCTGATTCTCGACATCCTCGCGCGAAGCCATGGCACCGCGGTCGCCGCCACCGACGAAGAAATTCTAGCGGCGACTCGGCACTGGGCCAGCAGGGAAGGCGTCTTCGCCGCGCCCGAGGGAGCTGCATCCTTGGTTGCTTACCAGAAGCTGCGTGCCACTGGATTTTTGACCGAAGCCGACACCGTCGTGCTCTTCAATACCGGATCGGCCTACAAGTATCTCGACCTGATCGAAGCACAAGAAAAAAGATCACGCTCCAAGCCGTCCGCCCGCACCATCGGCGGCATCATTGGTCCCTACTGAATCGCGTAGGAGCGGCCGCCCTCAACCGTCCAAGGCCCGGCAGAAGCTATGAGTTTCCCTTTTCAACACGATTCTCCGGAGCGCCAGCGCGAAGCCATGGTTCGCCTGCAACTTGAGAATCGCGGCATCCGCGACCCGCGTGTGCTCGATGCCATGCGCCAAGTGCCGCGCCACGCGTTCGTCCCCGAACCCTTTCGCCCGCAAGCCTACGAAGATCGCCCCTTACCCATCGGCGAAAATCAAACCATCTCGCAACCCTACATCGTAGCCACCATGCTCGAACGTCTCGCGCTCCAAGCCACCGATCGCGTCCTCGAAGTCGGCACCGGCTCCGGCTACGTGACCGCTCTGCTCGCGCTGCTCTCCGCCGAAGTGTATTCGGTCGAACGCCACGCCGAACTTGCGGCTCTAGCCGAGGCGGCACTGCGCCGATTCAACTACCGCAACGTGCAGATCCGCGTCGGCGATGGCAGCCAAGGTTGGCCCGCCTACGCCCCCTTCGACGCCATCCTCGTTTCCGCCGCCACCGCTGAAATTCCGCCGGCTCTATTCTTCCAGTTGCGCGAAGGCGGACGCATGATCGCCCCTATCGGTCCTTCCTCCAGCCAGGAATTGCAATTGATCCGCAAAGTAGACGACAAGCCGCGTGTCACAATTCTCGAAGGTTGTCGATTCGTCCCCTTGTTAGCAGGAAGCCCGGAAAACGACTAGTCGAATTCCCCGCTTTCAACTCCCGATCTAACGAACTCTCGACCTCACATATTGCCATCTGCATTGATTTCGTCTGCAGCAACGCCGGGGATTTGCAATGATTGTTGTCATCCCGAGCAACGCGAGGGATCTGCATTGCTTGTTGTCATCCCGAGCAACGCGAGGGATCGGCATTGATGTGGTCGTCCCAAGCAACGCCGGGGATTTGCAATGCTTGTTGTCATCCCGAGCAACGCGAGGGATCTGCATTTCCCAACGGCCGCCGATTCCTCCGAATGAAAATTCCTGCAACGCTCGCCTCGATCCGGACACCACTTTCACCACGGCCCGTCCGCGACTGCTTTACAATCGTCGCGTGGCTTTCTTCCGCAATCTGAAAATTACACTGGAGATGATCAAGTGGGAGCACTCGATTTTCGCGCTCCCATTTGCCCTGTGCGGCGCCATGCTCGCCGCCGGAGGCATTCCCGCATGGCGGCAACTCGCGTGGATCGTCGTCGCCATGGTCTCGGCGCGCTCGGCCGCCATGGCCTTCAACCGTCTCGCCGACGCCTCGATTGACGCCGCCAATCCCCGCACCGCAACCCGCGCGCTCCCCGTCGGCCAGTTGACTCCGGCATTCGTCAGCGCCTTCGTCCTGGTCTCGTGCGCAATCTTCGTTCTTGCCGCCTGGCAGTTGAACCGCCTCACCCTCCTGCTTTCACCCGTGGCGCTGGCCGTGATCCTTCTCTACTCCTACACCAAGCGGTTCACGCGCTGGTCGCATCTCTTCCTCGGCTTCGCGCTCGGCATCGCTCCCACGGCCGCTTGGATTGCGGTTCGCGGCTCGCTCGATCCGCGCATCCTTCTGCTCACCGCCGCCGTCACGTTCTGGGTCGGAGGCTTCGACGTGATCTACGCCTGTCAGGATCACGACTACGACCGCAGCCATGGCTTGCACTCGCTGCCCCGCTATCTCGGAGTCAGGAACGCCCTGATCCTCGCGCGCTTGTTTCACCTCGTCATGCTCGCCTTGCTCATCGCGCTCGTCGTTTCGTTCGGCCTGGGCAAACTGGCGTTCGCCGGAGTCGCCGCCGTCGCCGCGCTTCTGCTCTACGAACACACCCTCGTCCGTCACGACGACCTGAGCAAACTCAACGCCGCCTTCTTCACCATGAACGGAGTGATTTCGGTTGTGTTCTTCTTATTTGTCGCGGGAGACGTGCTCCTGAGGCGCGGGTAAATTTCGGCGATTGTGGGCCAACCGGCGGGTAAGAATTCAGAAATTTGTGGTGGTACCCCCACGCCTAAAGGACGGGCGTGAACCTTGGGCGCCGACTAGTGATTCGGCGCCTGCATTGTGAACTGCACAGTATTCGTACGTAGCCATTTCGGCGTGGATGATTTCTCGGTGGATGGGTCCATGCACTCCGCATAAACGGTATATTTGCCGGGCGCACTGAGATCATAGAGATAATCCAACTTCCACTTTTGAGTATACGAATCTCCCGGTATGTCTTTCGGCCAGATCATCGGGAGGAAGTTTTCGTCTTCTCTGAGCGGCGCTTCCCCAGGCCGAAGTCTGTCAGTCATCTGCCGCTGCACCTTAGTTGTCGGAGGCTCTCCCTTTTCTCCCTCGACGCGCACTCGGCACATCCGGCCATGGAGTGCAATCGAATGATCGGATAAGTTCTCTACCGTCAGGTCCACCCACGGCGATTGACCGATCGCAACCTGCTTTCTTTCGATACTGAGGTTTACGGCAATCGACTCTGGCTGAGGTGGAGGTGTCTGGGAGGCAGCACGGGCAGAGAAGAAAGTGCTGCAAGCACTAATCAGTCCGATGAATACGAAGCGTGCGGTATAAGGCAGGGTCGTCATCGTCCCTCCGTTCGAAGAAACCTAGCTTTGGCCACTTCCATAACGCCTTGTGCCCCAGGTTCCCGCCTGTTCTTTGGATATTAACCTAGCTCGGGCTTCCAGTCGCGCTGAGACCTATGCCCGGGGCTCAGTCGCCTCTCCGGGACTTGGATCGTTTTTGCACCTTTTCCACCCCTGAAGTGGTGTATTGGTGACTCTCCTGTGATTTAGGTCACTTCCTGCGGTATCATCAATAACGATGCCTGTTTCGCCCTCACTCCAGCCCCACCCATTCCAGACCGACGACCCCCGTCTGCTCCCAATCAAGGATAAAGTCCTCGCCGGCGAGCGCCTGAACCAGGCCGATGCCCTCGCTCTCTACGGTACCGGAGACATCCTCGCCGTCGGCTGGCTGGCGAACTGGGTGCGCGAGCGCATGCATGGCGACAAGGCGTACTTCAACGTCAACCGCCATATCAATCCTACGAATGTCTGCGTGGCGGCTTGCCGCTTGTGCGCCTTTGGCCGCAAGAAGGATACTCCCGGCGCCTACACCATGGCGCTCGAAGAAGCCTTTCAGACGGCCGCTTCCGGATATTCCGAAGCCGTTACCGAATTCCACATCGTCGGCGGACTCCATCCCGACCTGCCGTTTCAATATTTTCTCGATCTCGTCTCAGGATTGAAAGAACGCTTTCCCCAGGTCCACATGAAGGCCTTCACCATGGTCGAGGTTGCCTATCTGGCGAAGCGCTCCAAGCTCACCATCCGCGAGACCCTCGAAAAAATGAAAGAAGCGGGCGTCGATTCGCTCCCCGGCGGCGGCGCCGAGATTTTCTCCGACCGCGTCCGCCACATCATCTGCGATCACAAGATCGACGGCGATCAATGGCTCGACACCGCCCGCCTCGCCCACCAGATCGGCCTGAAATCCAATGCCACCATGCTCTATGGCCACATCGAGAACGACGAAGACCGCGTCGATCATCTGCTGAAACTGCGCGCCCTGCAGGATGAAACCGGCGGGTTCCAGACCTTTATTCCGCTCGCGTTTCATCCCGCGAACACTCCGTTGCAGCATCTTTTCACCACCACCGGCATGACCGACATCAAGCAGATCGCGGTCAGCCGCCTGCTGCTCGACAATTTTGCGCACATCAAATCCTACTGGCAGATGATGACTCCCAAGATCGCACAAATTTCCCTGCGCTTTGGAGCCGACGACATGGATGGCACCGTCGTCGAAGAGAAAATCTACCACGATGCCGGCGCGACCACTCCCCAGGGCCTGCGGCGCCATGACCTGGTGCGGCTCATCGAAGAAGCCGGACGCGAACCGATCGAGCGCGATACCCTCTACCGTCCCGTCACGCGGACAGAAACTTCTTTTACCGTCTCTGTGTAAGTCGTTTCACCGCGGCTAACGTCGCCGCAGACCGCTCGCTTCCCACCTACTCCCCAAAATAGTAATTCGCTCGCGCCGCCTTCTGCTGTACCATCGCTAGTTTCTTGCAATGTTTCCCCAGGAGCGATCATGCGATTTCTCAAAGTCTGCGTGGCGCTGGGCTGTCTCGCCCTATGGCCGGGCCAGAGCTTTGCCGGCGAACCGCAGTGGCTGGAAGTCCACTCCCCGAATTTTTCAGTGATCACCGATGCCGGCGAGAAGCGCGGCCGTGATGTCGCCCTCCACTTCGAGCAGATGCGCTCTGTCTTCGGAACGCTCATGACCAAAGCCCAGGTGAACCAGTCCATTCCCCTGCAGATCGTGGCGTTTCGAAACTCCAGGGAGATCCGGCAAATGGCCCCCGTCTTTAATGGAAAGCCCGTCGAAGTAGCGGGACTGTTCCAGGCTGGCGAGGATCGCTGCTTCATCATGCTCGATATGTCGGTCGACAATCCCTGGTCCGTCGTCTTTCACGAATACGCCCACCAGTTGATGAACAGCAATCTCGTCGAGCATACCGATCCCTGGTTCGAAGAAGGCTTCGCCGAGTTTTTTTCCAGCATCGAAGTCGATAACCGCGAGGCCCGCGTCGGCAAGATTCCTGAAGACACTTACCGCATCCTGCAACAGTCCGGCATGATGAAAGTCGCCGACCTTTTTCGCGTGCAGCAGAATTCCACAACTTACAACGAGAATGGAGACCATCGCAGCACTTTCTACGCCGAGTCGAGCCTCGTCGTCCATTTTCTCTACGACAGCCAGTTGACCTCGAAACTCGTGGATTACTTCGACGCCGTCGTCAATCAGAAGAAGCCCGTCGAGCGCGCCATCGAGCTCGCCTTTGCCATGACGTCCGACCAGTTCGACAAAGCGCTGCGCAACTACTTGAGCGGCGGCCGTTACAAATATTTTCCCATCCCCACGCCTTCCGGCATTGTCGCCGCCCAGTTTGCCGTCACGCCCGTCAGTCTGGCGGATGCCCGCGCCGTCCTGGCCGACATCGACGCCCATTCACTCGATCATCACGACCGTGCCCTCGCGGAATTTCAGGATGTGCTCAAGCTGGATCCCAACAATGCCTCCGCGCTTTGCGGAGCCGGCTACGCTTATCTCCAGGTGCAGGATATCGACCACGCCGAAGAATATTTCCGGCGGGCCGCCGCCCGCGACACCCAGGATCCTCGCGTCCATTACTACACCGCCCTCCTCATGAGCCGCTCCGGCGCTACCCTGAGTGCCGCCAAGTCCGAGGAGATGAAGAAAGAGCTGGAAGCGGCCATCGCGCTCGATCCCAAACTCGCCGACGCCTATTCGCTGCTGGCCTACGCGCAAGCGGCCTCTGGTGAGCCCGAAAAAGCTCTGACCACCATGCGCAAGGCATATGAACTGGCGCCTCGCAACGAAACCTACATATTCAATCTGGCCAATGTCTATTTGACCAATCACAAGGTCGACGACGCCATCCTCATCCTCCGCAGCCTCGCCGGCAGCAGCAATCCCGAGGTCGCCAGCCGTGCCCGTACCATCCTTGCGCAGGCCGAGAACTTCAAGCAGCAGTCGGCATTAATCCATCAGCGCGCCGAAAAACAGGCGGACGATCCCGAAGACGTTAAGGCCGGGTCGGATTCCGGCAGCAACGGCGGCAATGTTCAAATCGTTACCCTCGAGGGCGCGCCCGCCCCGTCGGCAAGAATTCAGTTGCTGGAAGGCAAACTCGCTGCCGTCGATTGTTCCGTGCCCCCGCAGGCATTTCTCACCGTTGTTTCCGCCGGCCGCCGGTTCCAGATGCATGTGGACGACAGCAAACACATCGTCCTCATCGGCGCCGGTGCCTTTTCCTGCGCATGGAAGAATAAAAAAGTCTCCGTGAATTATCGCGAACGTCAGGACGGCGGCGGCGATGTCGTGTCGCTCGAAATTCGATAGCCCGTCGGCCCCCGCGCCACGCCACAAAACGCCCCGCGCCAACCGAAACTTCCGCAGCCCTCGCGCATCCAATCCTTATGGCTAAAGAGCAAACAGCAGTGTTCGGTGGTGGATGCTTCTGGTGTATTGAAGCCGTTTTTCAGCGTCTCGGCGGCGTTTCCCACGTCGAGTCGGGTTACATGGGCGGTCGCGCCGGCGACGCGAATTATAAAGCCGTCTGCAACGGCGACACCGGGCATGTCGAAGTCGTGCGCGTCACCTTCGATCCCGACGTCCTCAGCTATCGCGAATTGCTCGACGTCTTTTTTTCCGTGCACGATCCCACCACGCTCAATCGCCAGGGCAACGATGCCGGCGAGCAGTATCGCTCCGTGATCTTTTACACCGAGGAAGAGCAGCAGCGGATCGCCGAAGATGTGATCGCCGAGATGACCGCGGCCAAGGTGTTTCCGGAGCCCATCGTCACCGCCGTCGAGCCCGCCGGAGAATTCCACGTGGCCGAAAACTACCATCAGAATTATTACAACGAAAACTCGCGCCAGCCTTATTGCATGTTCGTCATCTCGCCCAAGCTGGCGAAGCTGGAAAAGAAATTCGCTGAAAAATTGCGCGCGTAAAACCGGTTTTGGGAAGGGCACGAGTTCCACTCGTGCCGCAAACGCCGCCCCCCTCAACGGCGGCTTTCAGCCGCTGGGGGGATGCTGCCCCGCGAAAAGACTTTTTGCGCTGCTACGCGGCCGAGTCCTGTCCGCTCCGGGCAGCCGCTTCCGTCTCGCGCCGGTTTTGGGGATGGCACGAATCCCAGAGGATGCAGAAAGCTCCGTCTCGCTCGGTTCCGCGAAGGGCACGAGTTCCATACGTTGCGGAAACGCTCCGTCTCGCGCTGGTTTCGGGGAAGGGCACGAGTTCCACTCGTGCCGCAAACGCCGCCTCCCCAACGGCGGCTTCCAGCCGCTGGGGGGACGCTGCCCCGCGAAAAGACTTTTTGCGCAGCTACGCGGCCGAGTCCTGTCCGCTCCCGGCAGCGGCTTCCGTTTCGCGCGGGTTTTGGGAAGGGCACGAGTTCCACTCGTGCCGCAAACGCCGCCCCCTCAATGGCGGCTTCCAGCCGCTGGGGGCTACCGCCCTGCAAGACTCTTTCCTCAGCCTGCTACGCGGCCGAGTCTTGTCCGCTCCCGGCAGCCGCTTCCGTCTCGCTCGGTTCCGGGAAGGGCACGAGTTCCAGACGTTCCGGAAAGCTCCGTCTCACGCGGGTTTTGGGAAGGGCACGAGTTCCACTCGTGCCGCAAACGCCGCCCCCTCAACGGCGGCTTCCAGCCGCTGGGGGGATGCTGCCCTGCGAAAAGACTTTTTGCGCAGCTACGCGGCCGAGTCCTGTCCGCTCCCGGCAGCGGCTTCCGCGCGTTCGTCGAGCAGCAGGCGCCGCAACGTGCGCAGGTCGTTAAGCAGCCGTCCACTGGTCTTCAAGTGCTGCTCCAGCTTGTCGAGTTTAAACTGCACGATCTGCAAGGCTTGCACCCGGCGGTCAGAAGGCGTCTGAGCCGCTGCGCCCAGGTCGGCGGCGATTTCGCTTTTCGCCTCCGTAATGGCCTCGACCAGCATGCGCACGTATTGCTGCGCATTTTCAACGCTGTCAAACGGAGTCTGAAGGGAATCGCTCATGCGATGCAGTACCCCAGCGCATAACACCATATGGAGCGCGTTTGCAGCATGGCCCACACCCCCATCGGGTAAGAATCCGCCAATTATAGAGCGTTCGTCGCTGCATAGCCACGAGTATCTTCCGGGCTTGCGCGGCCTTCAGTTGCGATCAGAAGATTCCGTAAGCGTTCAGATGCTCGGTGTATTCCCGGTCAGTCACCGTCGTATGGCTGATCATGGTATCGAGAAGCTCCGCCACCGGAACCGAGGAGACAAAAGTTCCCGCCGCGATATCGTTCCGGAATTGATCCACCTGCGCCTGCAGTTCCTGATGCTTGATGCGGTGCGCGTCGAGCCCCGAAAAGCCAGTCTTCTCCATCAGCCATTCCTCGTTGGAAAAGTGCTTCTGCGTGTGCTCCGAAAGTTTCTCAATCACCTGGCGGACGACCGCCGCGCCACTGCAAGCCGACATCGCGTCATGCAGGATGCCGACGATGGCAAACAGTTCCTTGTGGTCGGCGTCGCACCGGCTCACATTCACGCTATACGACTCATCCCATCGGATTAAAGCCATCGCTCACTCCTAGGATCGCTTTCTGTTGGTCGCTGAGTTCGAAGTTGCCGGCGTAAAGAATGTAGGTGTCGCGGAACGGCTCCTGAATGAAAAGCGCTCGCTGATCGAAGTCGGGAATCGCGGCGCGGAGCGTTGCCAGCAGCCGTGTCAAAGACCGAAACTCAACCGGACGGTATGCGCAGTTCGAGGTATAGGCGCAGAGCCGATAACTCGATTTGTTTTGAATATGCTGAATCACGATCCGGATTGCCTGCGCGGCGGTCGACCCCGTTGCCGCAACCGGGGGCACGCACCCGGAATCAGCCTGCGGATCCCGTTGGTTCGGGTGCTTTTCTCCCAAGATTGATCCTTACATTTGTAACTGAATAAATGTCGACCCAAAGACGCGCAAAATATTGCATTTCGCAACCCAAACCCGCCCCCCATGAACAAACAGCGGAATGCGTCTCGTAAGCGCTTGAGGATGAAGCACAAACTTCCCCTCGCCGGCCTGGAGCCAGCAAAGGTCAACCTGGAAGTCTGTCGCAAAATAGGACACGCGCATCCGAATTTCGGACACGATTGACTACACTTCGCCGCGCAGCCTTGCCCCGGCGGCTCAAAGCTATTCTGAGCTCAAAGTTATTCTGAATTGTCTTTAGTGTTCAGCGTCGCGCTACGCCTTCCGCAGAAACAGCGCTCCCAGCGGAGGCAGCGTCAGCCGCAACGAATAAGGCCGTCCGTGCGTCGTTTCCGCCAGCGCTTCAACGCCCCCGGCGTTGCCCATATTGCTGCCGCCATATTCCCCGGCATCGCTGTTGAGCAACTCTTTCCAATAGCCGCCCGTCGGCACGCCCACCATGTATCCCACTCTCGGCACTGGCGTAAAGTTGCACGCGATCAGCACCGGATTTTCCCCGTCCTTGCCTTTGCGCAGCAACGACACCACGCTCATCGGCGCGTCGTTGCAGTCCACCCACTCAAATCCCTGCGGATCGTTATCGAACCAGTGCAGCGCCGGTTCGCTGCAATACAGTCGGTTCAATTGCGAAACCCAATTCAGAAGGCCGCGATGCACCGGATATTGCAGCACGTTCCAGTCAAGGCTGCGGTCATGCGACCACTCGCTCACCTGCCCGAATTCGCAGCCCATGAAAAGCAGTTTCTTTCCCGGCTGCGCGAACATGTACGCGTAAAGCAATCGCAGGTTGGCAAATTTCTGCCATTCGTCCCCCGGCATCTTTCCGATCAGCGAGCCTTTTCCGTGCACCACTTCATCATGGCTCAGCGGCAGCACAAAATTCTCATGGAACGAATACAGCATGCGGAACGTCAACTTGTTGTGGTGATACTGCCGGTGAATCGGATCCTGGCTGAAATATTTCAGCGTGTCGTGCATCCACCCCATATCCCACTTCATGCCAAACCCCAGCCCGCCCAGGTACGTGGGCTTCGACACCATGGGATACGACGTCGATTCTTCCGCGTACGTCTGAATGTCAGGATGCTCCTTGTACGCTTCCAGGTTGAAGCGCCGCAAAAAGTCGATCGCTTCCAGGTTCTCGCGGCCACCGTACTTATTCGGAATCCATTCGCCTTCCTTCCGCGAATAATCCAGGTACAGCATCGAAGCCACCGCATCCACCCGCAGCCCGTCAATGTGATATTTGTCCAGCCAGAACATCGCGCTCGACAACAGAAAGCTGCACACTTCCGTTCGCCCGTAGTTGAAGATGAATGTCTTCCAATCCGGATGGAACCCCTGCCGCGAGTCGGAGTGCTCGAACAGGTGCGTGCCGTCAAAAAATGCCAGCCCGTGACCGTCAGAAGGGAAGTGCGACGGCACCCAATCCAGAATCACCGCAATCCCGCGCTGGTGCAGGTAGTCCACCAGGTACATGAAATCCTGCGGCGTCCCATACCGCGATGTCGGAGCAAAATAACCCGTCGTCTGGTAGCCCCACGAACCGTAAAAAGGATGCTCCATGATCGGCAGCAGTTCCACGTGCGTGAATCCCAGTTGGTTCACGTAGTCGGCGAGCCGGGGCGCAATCTCGCGATAGCTGAGCGAGCGGTTGCCCTCTTCCGGAATGCGCATCCACGAGCCCAGATGAACTTCGTAAATCGAGATGGGCGCATGCAGCGAGTTCGCCGCCGCCCGTTTCTCGAGAAAAGCCGCGTCATTCCAGCCGTAATCGAGATCCCATACCACCGAAGCCGTCCGCGGCGCCGCCTCCGCAAACAGCCCCACCGGATCGGTCTTGTCGATCTGGTATCCCTGTTGCGTTGACTCGATGTGGAACTTGTAGAGCGTGCCCTTTTCGAGCCCCGGAATAAACCCTTCCCAGACTCCCGACGAGCCGCGCGCCTGCAATCGATGCGACCGCGGCGTCCAGCCATTGAAGTCGCCGACCACCGAAACGTGCTTGGCATTGGGAGCCCACACGCTGAACACCGTGCCCCGCGTGCCGTTCGATTCGACCACGTGCGCGCCCATCTTTTCGTAGATGCGGTAGTGGCTGCCTTCGTTGAACAGGTAGAAATCTTCGGCAGTCAGCAGCGAAACGTCGTAACGAACCGGTGATACTTCTTGTGTCGTCTGGGTCATGGTTTCACTTCGCGTCCAGTCTATTCCAATTCAATCCACAGGCAAGCCGGGTGCCCCACTCTTGCGCGTTCTGTGCGCAAGGGCGGGATTCCCCAACCGTCGCGAGCATAAGGATTTTCCCCGCAAGCCCGATACGATCCCCTCACAAGCGCGGGACTCCCCAAAGTCTGCGCCCAAGACTTTCCTTCTTAACGCGACTCAGTTCCGCTTTTCTTTCTGCGACTCCCGTTTCGCCCGCGCCCAACCTTCTTTCACGCTCTGGCGCGCCCGTCCCAGCGCCAGCGCGTCCGCCGGAACATCTTCCGTGATGCAACTCGCGGCCGCCACATACGCTCCCCGCCCGATTTTCACCGGAGCCACCAGCGTCGAGTCGCTGCCCACAAACACGCCGTCCTCGATCACCGTCGTATGCTTGTTGACCCCGTCGTAGTTGCACGTAATCGTTCCCGCACCGATGTTGACGCCTTCCCCGATCTCTGCGTCTCCCAGATAGCTCAAATGATTCGCCTTCGATCCCTTGCCGAGCTTCACCTTCTTGGTCTCGACAAAATTTCCCACGTGCGCTCCTTCGCCCACATCGCTTCCCGGACGAAGGTGAGAGTACGGACCCAGCACCGCTCCCGCGCCCACGCGCGCGTCTTCTATGATCGTCCCCGGCCGCACCGTAACCCCATCGCCAATCACCGAATTCCCGATCACACTATAAGACCGGATGCGGCAATCCGCGCCGATCCTCGTTCCCCCCAGCAATTGCACAAACGGTTCGATCACCGTGTCAGCGCCCACTTCCACGTCGCTGTCGATCACGCAAGTGTGCGGATAATACACCGTCACTCCTGCCTCCAGCAGCGCGCGGCACTTGGCCAGTCGCATCCGCGCATCCAGCATCATCATCTCGGCGCGCGTGTTGCTCCCTAGAATTTCCCCCGCATCCGCCGTCTTGATCGCCACCACCTTCTTCCGCGCCCGCTGAAACACCGCCGCCATATCCGTCAGGTAGTACTCGCCGTGCGGATTCGCCGTCGAGAGCCGGTCGATATGCTCGTACAACCTTGGCGCCGAGAACGCGTAAAATCCCGAGTTGATCTCGCGGATCGTTTTCTGCCGCGGCGACGCAGACTTCTCTTCCACAATCGCCTGCACTTCAACGCTTCCGCGCCCCGCCTTGCGAATCACGCGCCCGTATCCGTAAGGATTATCCAGATCCGCGCTGAGCAGCGTCATCGTCGCTTTCTGCGCCACGTGAAATTCAGCGAGGGTGCGGATCGTCTCCACCGAAATCAACGGCGCGTCGCCCGAAAGAACGATCACCTCGTCATACCCCGCCACCGCGTCGCGCGCCACCATGAGCGCGTGTCCCGTGCCCCGCTGCTCCGCCTGCACCACGAAGTTCACGCCCGTGCTCGATACCGCCGCCCGCACCCGCTCCGCCTCATGGCCCACAATCACAAAGATGTCTTGCGCCGGAACGACCTGCTTCGCCGTCGCGATCACGTGCGCCAGTATCGGCTTGCCGCCGATTTCGTGCAGAACTTTTGGATGCTTCGATTTGAGCCGCGTGCCCTTGCCCGCCGCCATGATCACAACCGCGACAGAGCTGAGTGGAGCTTCAGGAGTTGGCAGGGAAGACTTGGATTTTCGCTGGACTGTTTTTGCCATGCTTAGACAATATACCGCGACTCTGGGCTGCGAATTTCGTCGCCGGGCTTCGCCTGCGGCTTCGCTTCAACTCCGCATCGCTTGCCGGTCGGGTGCTTGCGCCATCAGCGCCATCAGGTCGTGCGCCACCTGCTCGGTTGCGTGACGCGCCACTCCGCCCTCGCCCAGATACTCGCCCAGCACCGGACACACCCCCATCGCCTCGATCGCTTCCAGGTCCACGACAATTTGCGACGCTCCCTCCGCCGCATACTTCGCCTTCATCTCTTCCGATGCGATCTTGCGATTCAGCAGCGCATAGTCGAACAACTCCACTCCGGCGTGCTCATTCACCGCCCGGATGTGATCCGCCGCTGTTAAACTTAAACTTTCATTGACCTGCGTCATCAGGTTACATACAAACACTTTAACCGCCGACGATTCGGCAATCGCCTGGGGTATCCCTCGTACCAGCAAGTTCGGAATCAGGCTCGTGAACAGCGACCCCGGACCGATCGTGATCAGATCCGCATTGGCAATCGCATCGAGCGTCTGCGGCAGAGGCTCGACATCAGGAGGCACCAGCACCAGCTCGCGGATCTTGCCCTTACCCTTGCTCGCCGTGATCTGGGTCTCGCCGCGAACCTTCGTCCCATCCTCGAACGAAGCCTCCAGCTCCACGCTGGTCATGGTCGCCGGATAAATATGTCCGCGCGTCAGCAGAATTTCCGACGACAGCCGCACCGCCTCTGCGAAGTCGCCCGTGATCGAAGTGAGCGCCGCCAGAAACAAATTCCCAAAGCTGTGCCCTTCGAGTCCCGACCCTTTTTCAAAGCGGTGCTGAAACAGTCGCGACAGCAACGCCTCATCTTCCGACAGCGCCACGATGCAATTGCGCACGTCGCCCGGCGGAAGCATGTTGAATTCTTTGCGCAGGCGGCCGCTCGACCCGCCATCGTCGCTCACCGTCACCACGCCGCACAATTCGAGAATGCTCGCCTGTCCCGAGGCCGACAGCGCCGGTGTCGTGACGTAGCGCTTCAGCCCCTTCAGCAGCGTGGAGAGGCCCGTGCCGCCGCCGATTGCAACCACGCGCAATTCGGGGCCGGCCTTGCCGGTGTCGGATGGGTTGGTGCGCGCCTGGGGAAGCATGTCCGTCTCAATTGAAGTTGCAGCGGTCAGAAATTGCGCAAGTCAGAAGTCAGCTGGCAGAAGTGAAAACCCCGCAGCTCGCATGGGGCGATTCTCACCTCTGCAATCTGACCTCGGACTGCGAACCTCCGCTTAGTACGCGCTCGCTTCTTCTTCCAGTGGCTCCGATTCCTCGGAACCCGGATCGGGATACAGCAGTTCCGTGAAGCGCGGGTCTTCCGCCAGGTTCTGAAAGTCGGCGTCATTCCGCGCCTGGAAGCGCAGCGCCGGTTTGATCTCAATCGCCTCGGAGAGCGTTCGCAACGATTCTTCCACGTGCCCCGTCAGGCAATCCAAAGCCGCCATCCCGTAAAGCACGAACTCCGCCTTGGGATTCTGTTTCAGCAGCTTCTCGAACTGCTCCCGCGCCGTCACGTAATCGCCGGAGTTGATCAGCGAAACCGCATAATCGTAATGCTCTTCCGCCGTCTTGAAGTGCAGCGCCGGTTTTTCCATGTGCTTGTCGCAGGTCAGGATATGCACCTGCGCCCGGTCGACCAGCGCCTTGTCTGGACCGCTCAATACCTTCTGCAAGTGGCCCTTCGCTTTGTCGAACTTGTGTTCCTGCAGCGCGCGCAGCCCCAGTTCGTAGGCCTGTACCGCCTGTGTGTGTCGTGGATCTTCCGCCGGTTGTTTCTTGGGGGTTAGCTTCAGTGCCATCAAACCGCCTTTAATTCGGAATTGAATCTGAAAAACCTGTGAACCAAAACTTCAACGTTTGCGGCTCCCGCTTCTTCCCGGTGCGCCGCTGTCGACAAAGTGCCTGCAAACTCTGCCCGTTCATTCCATGCTGGCTGCCTTCGCCAGGTCGATCGTCTTCCACTCGCCCTTGATAATTCCCTCGCGAATCTGTCGCGCGGTTTTGTGCCGCTTGTACATCATATAAGTGTAATAGAGTTCCTTCTGGCATGTTCCGCACTCGGCCCCGTGCGTACCCGCATAACAACTGTGCAGGCTGGTATGCCCCATGCCCCGGTCGCAGTAGCAAAAGCACGGCTGCTGGTACAGAATCTGAGGAATCTTCGCCGCCAGTTCGTACGCATGCGTCTGATACGCATGCTGCGCATTCGGCCCAAAAAGCTGATCCTTCGTCAAAATCGGCGGCAACTCATCGCCCTTCGCCGGAGGCCCCGCATTAAAATGCGGAATTTCCTCGTCGCTTTCCGATTGCAGCCACGGCGCCGACACCATCGTGACCAGCAGAAACAAAACCGCCGAAGCAAAAAACCGTGTGCGCATGCCCCTCAGCCTCAAACATTTCATTTTACCTGAAGGCGCGCCCTGGCAGGCTGCGGAAAAACTCCGTCTCGCGCCGGGTTTTGGGAAGGGCACGAGTTCCACTCGTGCCGTAACCGCCGCCTCCTCAACAGCGGCTTCCAGCCGCTGGGGGAATGCCGCCCCGCGAACGCCTTTTTCCGCAGCCTGCTACGCGGCCGAGTCCTGTCCGCTCCCGGCAGCGGCTTCCGTCTCGCGCCCGTTCCACAAAGGGCAAGAGTTCCAGACGTTGCGGAAAAACTCCGTCTCGCGCCGGGCACGACTTCCAGACGTTGCGGAAAAACTCCGTTTCGCGCCGGGCACGACTTCCAGACGTTGCCCAAAAACTCCGTTTCGTGCCGGGTTTTGGGAAGGGCACGAGTTCCACTCGTGCCGTAACCGCCGCCCAATCAACAGCGGCTTCCAGCCGCTGGGGGGAATGCTGCCCCGCGAACGCCTTTTTCCGCAGCCTGCTACGCGGCCGAGTCCTGTCCGCTCCCGGCAGCGGCTTCCGTCTCGCGCCCGTTCCGCGAAGGGCACGACTTCCAGACGTTGCGGAAAAACTCCGTTCCGCGCCGGGCACGACTTCCAGACGTTGCCCAAAAACTCCGTTTCGCGCAGGTTTTGGGAAGGGCACGAGTTCCACTCGTGCCGTAACCGCCGCCCAATCAACAGCGGCTTCCAGCCGCTGGGGGAATGCTGCCCGCGAAACCGCAGCCTGCTCCGCGGCCGAGTCCTGTCCGCTCCCGGCAGCGGCTTCCGTCTCGCGCCCGTTCCGCGAAGGGCACGACTTCCAGACGTTGCGGAAAGCTCCGTTTCGCGCCGGGTTTTGGGAAGGGCACGAGTTCCAGTTGCCCAAAAACTCCGTCTCGCGCAGGTTTTGGGAAGGGCACGAGTTCCACTCGTGCCGTAACCGCCGCCCAATCAACAGCGGCTTCCAGCCGCTGGGGGAATGCTGCCCCGCGAACGCCTTCTTCCCCAGCCTGCTACGCGGCCGAGTTCTGTCCGCTCCCGGCAGCGGCTTCCGTCTCGCGCCCGTTCCGCGAAGGGCACGACTTCCAGACGTTGCGGAAAGCTCCGTTTCGCGCCGGGTTTTGGGAAGGGCACGAGTTCCAGTTGCCCAAAAACTCCGTCTCGCGCAGGTTTTGGGAAGGGCACGAGTTCCACTCGTGCCGTAACCGCCACCCAATCAACAGCGACTTCCAGCCGCTGGGGGAATGCTGCCCCGCGAACGCCTTTTTCCGCAGCCTGCTCCGCGGCCGAGTCCTGTCCGCTCCCGGCAGCGGCTTCCGTCTCGCGCCCGTTCCGCGAAGGGTACAAGTTCCAGTTGCCCAAAAACTCCGTTTGCGCCGGGTTTTGGGAAGGGCACGAGTTCCAGTTGCCCAAAAACTCCGTCTCGCGCAGGTTTTGGGAAGGGCACGAGTTCCACTCGTGCCGTAAATGCCGCCTCCTCAACGGCGGCTTCCAGCCGCTGGGGGAATGCTGCCCCGCGAAACCGCAGCCTGCTCCGCGGCCGAGTCCTGTCCGCTCCCGGCAGCGGCTTCCGTCTCGCGCCCGTTCCGCGAAGGGCACGAGTTCCAGTTGCCCAAAAACTTCGTCTCGCGCCGGGTTTTGGGAAGGGCCCGACTTCCAGACGTTGCCCAAAAACTCCGTCTCGCGCAGTTTTTGGGAAGGGCACGAGTTCCACTCGTGCCGTAAATGCCGCCTCCTCAACAGCGGCTCTATCCCAACTTCTCAAAGAACAAACAAATCGTCTCAATCCCGCGATGAAAATTCGGAATGTGAAACTTCTCGTTCGGAGCATGCAAATTGTCATCCGGCAGCCCGAATCCCATCATCACCGACGGAATCTTCAGCACATCCTGAAAATCCGTCACAATCGGAATCGACCCGCCCGAACGAATAAATACCGTCTCCTTCTTGAACGTGTCATGCAGCGCCTCGGTCGCCGCCTCGATAAACCGGTTATCCGTGCCCACCACCGACGCCGGACCTTTGCTCCACACCTTAATCTTGGTGTCGATCCCTTTCGGCGTCAGCTTCTTCACGAACGCCGTGTACCGCTTCAAAATATCCTCCGGATCCTGGTTCGGCACCAGCCGCATCGAAACCTTCGCCGACGCCTTCGCCGGAATCACCGTCTTCGCGCCCACCGCCACAAACCCGCCCGGCATCCCGTGCACTTCCAGCGTCGGACGCGCCCACGTCCGGTACAGCACCGAATATCCCGGCTCGCCCGTCAGCACCTTCGACCCAACTTCCGCCTTGCGGTACTTCTCTTCATTAAAAGGAAGCCGCTTCCACGCCTTCAGCTCATCTTTGCTGGGAGCTTTCACCTTGCTGTAAAACCCCGGAATCAGCACCTTCCCCTTCGAATCTTTCAGCTTGCTGATAATCTCCACCAGCGCAAACAGCGGATTCGGCGCTGCCCCGCCATAAATCCCCGAGTGCAGATCCGTCTTCGCCCCCACCGCTTCAATCTCCGTATACACCAGCCCGCGCAGCCCCACGCACAGCGTCGGAAGATTTGGCGCAAACAATTCCGTGTCGCAGACCAAAGCGAAATCCGCTTTCAATTTCGCCTTCTCCTTGCGCACGTACTCCGCAATCGACTCGCCGCCCACTTCTTCTTCGCCTTCAAAAATCACTTTGACGTTAATCGGAAGCTTGCCGCCGTGCGCCTCCATCAGGCACTCCAGCGCCTTCACTTCCATCCACAGCTGCCCTTTATCGTCGACCGCTCCTCGCGCATAAATATTGTTGTCGCGTTCGGTCGGCTCAAACGGAGGCGTCTTCCATTCATCCACCGGATCAGGCGGCTGCACATCATAGTGCGCATACATCAATACCGTCGGCTTGCCCGTGGCATGCAGCCAGTCCGCATAAAGCAGCGGATGCCCCTTCGTCGGGATCACCTCCACATTCTCCATCCCGATGCGCCGCAACTCTGACGCCACAAAATCGGCCGCCTTGAGCACGTCTCCTTTATGCTCCTCCAGCGTGCTCACGCTCGGAATGCGAAGCAGACTCTTCAATTCGTCAAGAAACCGGGGTTGATTACTGCGGGCAAAATCCACTGCAGGAGAAGCCATACTGTGCAACCTTTCTGGCGCGCAGGCCGCGCGCAATAAGAAGATGATCGCCGAAAACGTCCCAGTATACCGGAATCTGGCGTTTTGCTCTGTTGCGAAGTGGGCGATGTGTCCACCAGCGTTACAGGTTCTCGTCGGGTATCTCTAAAGGATATCCACCTTTGCGTAAAACTTCCGTCAGCTCTTTGCAAACGTTGGGAGGTAGCGATCTAATGAAACTCTTTAGTTGTTGCCATGCCGCCCAAGGCTGGGTTCGATTAAGCGGTGGAAGCTCGATGTGTTCTCGTTCATACCGGGCGATCAAATCGCTTTCCCATAGCCGTACCAAATGATCTGTCTGAAGATGTAGCCAAGAGACTTCCATCCCTCCAACTTCTTTGCGAACTCGCACAAAGGAATCCTCTGCTTTGTGGTCCGTCAGTCGGCTTCTGACTGTAGAATCCACGCTGCATCCGATATAGATGATATCCGATGATCCAAGCAGCCTTTTAATCGCCTGCCCTCCTTCCGTTCTTAGTACGTATATCCCCGGAGAGTCGGGAGCGAGATCGAGAGCGTCTGACCGCCATTTTTGCCAAGTCGATAGGCCCGGAATGTCTGTCGATTGCATAGCTTACCGCCTCCTCTGGAAACTACTTGCTGAGAACAACATTGCGGTAGAACTCGTCTGCCTTGGCGGGGTCAATCTTCTTGATCTGATCGTAGACTTTGAGGACATCGGAAGTCTTACCTTGGAAGTGCAGATCAATCCCTAAGCCGCACCACGCAAGCGCATCTTGAGGGTTTATGCGAATGGCGTGGGCATAGGCGTCTTCGGACTGTTCCATCGTTCCGACCGAGAGAATAGTGAATCCCAGCGATCTCCACGCCTCACCGTCTTCGGGATCCAGATGTATCGCCTCCAGGTAGGCATCATTAGCGCCGGACGAATTCCCGGATTCGACGTAGAGCGACCCCAAACTCTTCCACGACATCCCAAGCATCGGGGATTTGTGTTGCTGGTCAAGTTCGACAACGCGTTTGGCCGCGGCAATTGCTTTGTCATACCGACCAGCTTTCAGCGAGTCCTGTTCCAGTTCCAACAGAGCCAACTCTTCGGTTAGATAGGAAAACTCTGGATTTTCCTTCGGACGAACCGCTCCCTCGGAAATCGGGTGGTCGGCCAAACCAGCAATTAACTCTGCTGGTAAAGCGAAGTTGAGATTCTGGCCTTCTTTGGAGTAGAAGGTTGTTATTCCAACAAGTCGGCCTTGAGAATCGAAAAGACCGCCGCCACTGGAACCAGGTGATATAGCCGCACTCGTTTGAACAACGCGTGTGCCGTCGATTTCGCGTAGACCGGAGATCAGGCCCTCAGAAAGAGTCAATTCCAGTCCCTCAGGTGCGCCTATCGCGTACACCCGCTCGCCGATTGCCAAGGCAGAGGAAATGCGGACGGAAATCGGCTTCCCATTTAGACCTTCAACGTGAAGCGTACAGAGGTCGTGTCTTGCGTCGATGTGAGTGGCGCGAGCAGCCCAAGTCTTTCCGTTCTGGCGTACGCGAAATGCCGATCCCCCATCGACTACATGCTTATTCGTAACAAGCTCGTTTGGAGCGGTCACGACGGCACTCCCGCTAGCCACAGGCGTGCCTTTTTCGTCCAGCGCTTCCACTAGAAAAACAGAAGGCGAGACGCGCTTGAATAGCTCTTCAGGCGCAAGTACCGCTGTCTCTGGCGCCTGGCTTCTATCCGGCGAGGATTGAGCGGCGGATTGAATTCCAAGGCCAAGTGCCAGCGTCAGCCAAAGGAGCACAGAGACTCTACTCATGCAGTCATTATGCTACCAAGGTCAAGCCTCCGGTTTGTGTGTCCCAGTAAAGCGCCCAGCCGAGAATTTCGAGATGTCAATATCCGGCGTCTCTCCCGCAATCACTTGCCCCATCACCCGCGCCGTGATCGGCGCCAGCAAAATCCCATCCCGGTAATGCCCCGTCGCCACAAAATATCCCGGCGTCGCCGTCGCACCCAGAATCGGCAGCTTATCCGGAGTCCCCGGGCGCAGCCCCGCCCACGTCTCCAGCACCGGAGCATCCGCCAGACTCGGCATCACCGCAACCGCCGCCCGCCGCTGTTTCTCAATCGTCGTGTCCACAATCGCCTTGTCGAATCCCGCTTCCTCCGACGTCGCCCCAATCACCAGCCGCCCATCGCTCCGCGGAATCAGATACACCTCCGGCGTCCGCACCACATGCCGCAGCATTTCTTTCTCCGGCATCGCCACCGCTAGCATCTGCCCCTTCACCGGACGCGTCGGAAATCGTTGCGGCCCAATCTCTCCCGCCCACGCTCCCGCGCAATTCACCACCACTCCCGCCGCCAGCCGCGCCGTGTTCGTGCGCACCCCGCACACCTTCCCATCCACCACTTCCACCTCCACCACGCCCTCGCCCGAAGAAAACTCAACCCCACGCCGCCGCGCAGCCTCCAGGGCCGCAACCAGCAACTCCCGGGGATCCACGCACCCTTCCTTCACATAAGCAGCCGCAGCCTCACCCACCCGAAGCCCCGGCTCTAACTCCGCCAGCGCGCGCGGAAGCGCAAACTCCCCTGTAGTGGCGAGGCTGCGCCCCGCCAAGTCAGAGCCATGCTCACTCTCTCCGCAGCCCAGAACAATGGTCCCCACCGACCGCAAATCAATCGTCAGCCCCGACTCATCCTCCAACTCCCTCACAAACTCCGGATACATCCTCGCGCTCGCCGTCGCCAGCTCCCTCAATTCCACCGCCGTTTCAGCGGCGTAGTCGCACAACATTCCCCCCGCCGCCCATGAAGCCTCGCGCCCTGGTTCGCCCTTCTCCACCACCAGCACTCGCAGCCCGCGCCGCCTCAACTCCAGCGCCAGCGCGATCCCAATGATGCCAGCCCCTATAACGATCGCATCCCAGTTTTTCATCGCTTCCATTGTATTGCGGTCCGCGCGCACAATCGGCGCCAGCCCTCACCACAGCTTCACCGCTCTAGCTTTCGCGGCCGGATTTCCTTGGTGTCTCCGTGCCCTCCGTGGTAAAGCTCTCCCTCTGCCCCGGCACCCATCCCTCCCAAGAATCCAAAACGCAATTGACAGCAACCCGCATCTCACCAACAATAACCTCTACAATTCACCTCAACCGGAGACCGACCCTATGTCTGAAGGCGAGCAGCCCACCGTTTACCATCCCGAGCCCCAGAGCAATATCGGCAAATGGATCCTGATCGCTCTGGCCGTTGCCTACGCTGGCGCGTCCTCGTTTTTCATTTACGACCAGCACGGCAAGCTCGACAAGCTCACGCAGGATCAGACCGCCAGCCAGAAGCAGATCGGCGATCTGACCAAGCGCATGCAGTCCGCCGAAGCCGACGCCGAAACCCTGGGCGAAAAAATCGGCATGACCAAGAAAGAGCTGGCCTCCCGTGCCGACCAGTTGCAGCGCGAGCAACAAGTCGCCGCCGCCCGCATCTCGGCCCAGGCCGAACAGGAGAAAAAGGACGTCACCGCCGTCTCCGGAGAAGTTGGTTCCGTGAAGACCGACGTCGGCGGCGTCAAGACCGACGTAGCCGCCACCAAGGCCTCCCTCGACGCCACCATCGCCAAACTCCAGAGCACCATCGGCGATCTCGGCCAGCAAAGCGGACTCATCGCCAACACCCGCTCCGATCTCGAAGCCCTCAAGCACAAAGGCGACCGTCAATACTACGAATTCGCTCTGCTCAAGGGCGACAAGCCTAAGGCCTATTCAACCGTCGCCCTGCAACTCAAAAAGACCGATCCCAAACATGGCAAGTACTCAGTCGACGTGACCGCCGACGACAAGACCATCGAAAAGAAAGACAAGAATCAGAACGAGCCCGTCCAGTTCTACACCGGACGCGATCACATGCTCTACGAAATGGTGGTCTGGACCGTCGACAAGAAAAAAGTCACCGGCTACCTGAGCACGCCGAAAAACGCGCCCACCCCCATCACCGCCACGCCCCAATAAACGGGGTCAGAGGTTCGAGGTCGGATTGCCGAGGTGAAGTCACAGAATCGCCAACCGCTGTCTGTAAAGTGGCTTTGACTTCTGCAATCTGACCTCTAAAATCAAACCTCAAACCTCGAACTTCCTATGCTCCCCGCCAGCGCCCACACGCTCCTCGAAATCGCACTCCGCACCGGAGTCATCTACTGCCTCGTCCTCCTCGGAATCCGCCTCAGCGGCAAGCGCGAAGTCGGCCAGATGACTCCTTTCGATCTCACCCTTCTTCTTCTGCTCTCCAACTCCGTGCAGAACGCCATGACCGGACCCGACACGTCCCTCGCCGGAGGCGCCGTCGCCGCCACCACTCTGCTGGTCCTGAATTACCTCGTCGCCGAGCTTTCCGGCGGCAATCGCCGCTTCCGCAAATACATTCAAGGACAGCCCAGCCTCCTGGTCCACGATGGCGAAATCATCGAGGCCCACATGGCCAAAGAGCATGTCAGTATGGATGAACTCGAACGCGCTCTCCGCGAGCACGGAGTCGGCACCTATAAGCAAGCTGCCTTGGCGGTCCTCGAAGTCGATGGCTCCATCAGCGTTCTCAAATACGACGATATCCAGCCGAACGCATCCACTCACCTCAACCGCCGCCGCTTTCTCAAGAAAAACTGATCCGCCTACTCGCCCGGGTTTCGCGGCGAAGGCACCGCCGGTTGATTCGTGCCGCCCATGCGCAGTCGCGCCGTTTCGCGATTGCCCACAGCCGCTAAATGCTCACCCGCGTTCGCCAGGCCAAATCGCGGCATGTTGGCGTAAACGCATTCGTACTGCTTCGCGTCCACCAGGTAAGTCTCGTGCCAGATCCCAACCGACCCGTCTGCGCCAATTTTCTGGTTGAATGCCTTCCACGCCGGCAGGTGGGAATCCGACGCCGAGCGCGCATACGCTTCCAGCGCGTCGAACGACTTCCAGTACTGCACCATCATCGCTTCCCGCCAGCCGACCCATACATGCGCCGACAGAAAGCCCTTGCTCGGATCTTGCGCAAGCTCGGAAATCATCGGCCCCATCAACCGCGCCACCGGAACCCACTTGTGCAGCGCCCACAGTTGATTGATCCGCATCCCGATCACAAAGACAACAAACGGTCCTTCAAGATGAGCTGTATAGCGTCCCGGAAATATGCGTGGCATGAAGCCGAATATACACGATCCGCCATCCCGGCCCTCTACGGATGCGTCATCTTCTCCGGTTTCACCAGCGCGTCGAACTCCTCGCCCGTCAAATATCCCAGGTTCAAAGCCGCCTCGCGCAAACTCGAATGCTCCACGTGCGCCGTATGCGCAATCTGCGCCGCCTTGTCATACCCCACCTTGGGAGCCAGCGCCGTCACCAGCATCAGCGAATTCTTCACATACCAATCCACTTTCGCCCGGTCCACTTCAATCCCTTTCACCATGTACTCCACATACCCGTGGCACGCGTCGGTGATCAGCGTGACCGAGTGCAGAAAGTTATAAATAATGACCGGCTTGAAAACGTTCAGCTCGAAATTCCCCTGCGATCCCGCGAACCCCACCGCCGCCGTCGCCCCATGCACCTGCGCGCACACCATCGTCATCGCTTCACATTGCGTAGGATTCACCTTCCCCGGCATGATCGACGATCCCGGCTCGTTCTCCGGAATCGACAACTCGCCCAGCCCGCACCGCGGCCCCGAAGCCAGCCAGCGAATGTCGTTCGAAATCTTCATCAGCGAGCACGCCAACGTCTGCACCCCGCCCTGCGCAAACACAATCTCATCGTGCGCCGACAGCGCCGCGAATTTATTCGGATGCGACCGGAAGGGAAGTCCCGTCAGTTCCGCAATCTTCTTCGCCGCCCGCTCCGCAAACTCCGGATGCGTGTTCAACCCCGTCCCCACCGCCGTCCCGCCAATCGCCAGGTCGTACAGCCCATCCAGAACCTGCTCCAGCCGCGTGATGTCGCGGTCCAGCAACGAAGCCCATCCGCCAAACTCCTGTCCAATCGTCAGCGGAACCGCATCCTGCAAGTGCGTGCGCCCGATCTTCACCACCCCGTCAAACTCCCGGGCCTTCGCCGCAATCGCATCCCGCACCGTCTTGATCGCCGGAATCAGATCATTCTTCACTCGCTCCGCCGCCGCAATATGCATCGCCGCCGGAAACGTGTCGTTCGACGACTGCGACATATTCACGTGATCGTTCGGATGCACCGGCTTCTTCGATCCCATCTCGCCGCCCGCAATCTCAATCGCGCGGTTCGAGATCACCTCATTCACATTCATATTGGTCTGCGTGCCCGACCCCGTCTGCCAGATCCGCAGCGGAAACTGGTCATTCAGTTTCCCCGCAATCACCTCATCCGCCGCCTGCGCGATCAGCTTCGCCTTGTCCGCCGGAAGCTTCCCCAAATCCTGATTCACCAGCGCGCAAGCCTTCTTCAACGTCCCAAACGCCCGAATCAGCTCCGGAGGCATCACATCCCGCCCAATATCAAAATGCAACAGCGACCGCTGCGTCTGCGCCCCCCAATAAACATTCGCAGGAACCTCAATCTTCCCCATCGAATCCGATTCAATGCGGGTCTTCACGTGAGCGGAAGCATCAGCTTCAGCACTTTTGACATCGGTAAGAGTAACCATGATGAAATCTCCTGTGCCCATCCGACATTCGACTCGAGGCTGCCCCACCCTTGCGCTTTTTGCAAGGGTGGGTAATGTCGTCGGCAAATATGAGGAACCGATTATTATACGGCTCGGACTCTATGGGGCGTTGTCATTCCAACCGAAGGGAGGAATCTGCATTTGAGGTTCGTGGAAGGCGCGGTGGCCCACCCTCCCCGTACTAGGCTTTTTCTCCTTCCCCCAAAACGAAACGAGGGTGCCCCATCCTTCGCGTGCTTTTCGCGAAGGGTGGGAGGCGTTCGGATCTGACGATTAGGACTCTGCAGGGGGAAGGCCCACTCTCTCTTCCATATCAACTCGAGCAGGCTGCGAAAAAACTCCGTTTCGGGCCGGGTTTTGGGAAGGGCACGAGTGCCAGCTGCGAAAGAACTCCGATTCGCTCTGGTTTTGGGAAGGGCACGAGTTCCACTCGTGCCGTAAACTCCGACCGCTCAACGGCGGCTTCCAGCCGCTGGGGGAATGCTGCCCTGCGAAAAAACTCCGTTTCGCGCCGGGTTTTTGGGGAAGGGCACGCGTTCCACTCGTGCCGTAAACTCCGACCGCTCAATGGCGGCTTCCAGCCGCTGGGGGAATGCTGCCCGCGAAAAAACTCCGTTTCGCGCCGGGTTTTTGGGGAAGGGCACGCGTTCCACTCGTGCCGTAAACTCCGACCGCTCAATGGCGGCTTCCAGCCGCTGGGGGAATGCTGCCCGCGAAAAAACTTTTTCCGCAGCCTGCCAGAAGGTGCCCCATCCTTCGCGTGCTTTTCGCGAAGGGTGGGAAGCGTTCTCATCGGACGATTAGGACTCTGCAGGGGGAAGGCCCACTCTTTCTTCCATATCAACTCGAGCAGGCTGCGAAAAAACTCCGATTTGCTCTGGTTTGGGAAGGGCACGAGTGCCAGTTGCGAAAAAACTCCGATTCGCTCTGGTTTGGGAAGGGCACGAGTTCCACTCGTGCCGTAAACTCCGACCGCTCAATGGCGGCTTCCAGCCGCTGGGGGAATGCTGCCTGCGAAAACACTCCGTTTCGCGCCGGGTTTTGGGAAGGGCACGAGTTCCACTCGTGCCGTAAACTCCGACCGCTCAATAGCGGCTTCCAGCCGCTGGGGGAATGCTGCCCTGCGAAAAAACTTTTTCCGCAGCCTGCCAGAGGCCGCCCCATCCTTCGCGTGCTCTTCGCGAAGGGTGGGAAGCGTTCTCATCGGACGATTAGGACTCTGCAGGGGGAAGGCCCACTCTTTCTTCCATATCAACTCGAGCAGGCTGCGGAAAAACTCCGATTCGCTCTGGTTTGGGAAGGGCACGAGTGCCAGCTGCGAAATAACTCCGTTTCGCGCCGGGTTTTGGGAAGGGCACGAGTTCCACTCGTGCCGTAAATGCCGACCGCTCAATGGCGGCTTCCAGCCGCTGGGGGAATGCTGCCCGCGAAAAAACTTTTTCCGCAGCCTGCCAGAGGGTGCCCCATCCTTCGCGTGCTTTTCGCGAAGGGTGGGAAGCGTTCTCATCGGGCGATTAGGACTCTGCAGGGGGAAGGCCCACTCTTTCTTCCATATCAACTCGAGCTGCCTGCGAAAGAACTCCGTTTCGCGCCGGGTTTGGGGAAGGGCACGAGTTCTACTCGTGCCGTAAACTCCGACCGCTCAACGGCGGCTTCCAGCCGCTGGGGGAATGCTGCCCGCGAAAAAACTCCGATTCGCTCTGGTTTGGGGAAGGGCACGAGTTCCACTCGTGCCGTAAACTCCGACCGCTCAATGGCGGCTTCCAGCCGCTGGGGGAATGCTGCCCGCGGAAACACTCCGATTCGCTCTGGTTTGGGAAGGGCACGAGTTCCACTCGTGCCGTAAACTCCGACCGCTCAATGGCGGCTTCCAGCCGCTGGGGGAATGCTGCCCGCGAAAAAACTTTTTCCGCAGCCTGCCAGAGGGTGCCCCATCCTTCGCGTGCTTTTCGCGAAGGGTGGGAAGCGTTCTCATCGGACGATTAGGACTCTGCAGGGGAAAGGCCCACTCTTTCTTCCATATAAACTCGAGCAGGCTGCGAAAACACTCCGTTTCGCGCCGGGTTTGGGGAAGGGCACGAGTTCCACTCGTGCCGTAAACTCCGACCGCTCAATGGCGGCTTCCAGTCGCTGGGGGAATGCTGCCCGCGAAAAAACTTTTTCCGCAGCCTGCCAGAAGGTGCCCCATCCTTCGCGTGCTTTTCGCGAAGGGTGGGATTCCACACGGATTTACCCCGCGCTTGAACGACCGTATCCACTCGGATACACTCGATTAGCTCGAATGCCGCCGCTGAGGTCGCACCTTTCCCCGCCGGAACCCCCCGTCTATCCGGAACTACCACAACCGGGAAGGGCACGGCTTTTAGCCGTGCCAATAAGCCAACCGATAAGCCAACCAAAGATGAGGGCTTTAGCCCCTGGGGGGCGTGAAAGCCAAGGCCAATGGCGCGAACAGTCCGCCGCCCGCAACATGCGCTAAATGACGAAGCACCCGAGATGCGCATACGCACGTCTTGAGACCATCAATTCCATACTGCACGCCCTCAACCTGAAGGTCTCGCCGTGCTGAAAACAGGAGCTAAGCCAGACTGCCAAACCAAGATCCTGAGCGGTCGGCGGATGTTGAACCCCATCCTTCAAAAACCGAAGGGTGGGGCACCCGGCGGCGCTTTCGGAAGTTCTGCCCAAGAGTGTGCACTGGAAAGCGTAGAATCCACCCATCGGTTCAAATCAGCGACACAGGGAGGAGGCCGTGCCAGTTCCACCCATAGTAAGGGATGAAGTCAGAAATCATTTCTTCCAGCCAGAGCCTCTCAAACGGGTAGAGGCCATATCACCGCTTGGGCTAATGCGCGAGCATTGGTTTACGGCGGAGCTTGCGTACGTTTTCAGTGAGATGGAGAAAAGGGGAACCATTAAGTGGGAACCCGAATATCCTGTAACGCCGGATCTAAGAAATCCGCCCAGAATTGATTTCAGGCTTCGGCTCTTGGAAGGAAGTTTTGAAAAGGAAACAGTTGCCGTCGAAGTAAAAGTTATGCCCACCCGAAATAAAGATGGCAGGCCTTATCCGATTAGGCGATTAGACTACGCCAAGCAAAACTGCGTTGGTGACGTTCAGAAGATGACATCGGTTCCGGCTGACCGTTACTTTCTGCTGATATTTGCATACCCGGCTCCTCCATCGGGCGACTGGAATGGTTTGGCCCAAAATATCCGAAACCTGTGTAAGGTTCATACCGTCCTTCCTACGGTTTCTGACGATTCTAAGGGAGAGAAACTCTCGATTGGTTGGTTAGAAGTACAAGCGTCAACGCAGGCTGTGCAGGTAGGGAATAGCTTAATCACTAGCTCACCCACGTCTCCATGACCGGCGGTTGGCTCACATTAACCGGGGCCTAGACTGGACTTACTTTTGACATTGAGATATCTGGGGGGTCCCACTTCTCGAGCTTTTGGAGAAGTGGGAATTCGGTCTCATCCGACCGGAGACCCAATGTTCGCCCGCACTGTGTACTGGCCGGTGCCCCACTCAAGCCGTCCGTTGGCTTGAGTGCGGCAGTACCGCCGCCTCACCCACGCCCCATCCGTCCCGCCTGACTCTCCATCACCACCCTCAGAATGCGGTTGATGCGCGTCTGGTAGCCCTTGCCGTGACCCTTGAGCCAATCGAGCACGTCCTCATCCAGCCGAATCGTCAATTGTTTTTTCGCCGGCGGCCACGCCATCGTTGCCTTCTTAAGAAAGGTCTTGTCCAGCCGTGGAACGTCCGAGTAGTCAATCTCGGAATCCTTCATGCGGTCAATTCGTGCTAAGTCGCTTCTTATAGATTTCTTGTTCACGCCGGTTTCCCTTTCTCATGGAGATGATGCGCGTCCCCTCATCGCGCGGCGCATGGGCGATAACCACCAACCGTCCCGCCAGCAGACCTAAAGTGATGAGCCGCTCTTCTCCGTAAGCAAAACGGTCGTCTTCGAACGTGACGCAAGGCCCGTCAAACACCTGCCCGGCATCCTCAAAGCTGAGGCCGTGCTTGGCGATGTTCGTCCGGTTCTTCGCCTCGTCCCATTCGTACTTCATCCCATCTCACTCTCCATTGTAGTTCTGTTTGTAGTTACACACAAGAGGGACAAAACACCACGGCTCTCGCATAGAACATGAGAGCAGAAGGCAACCACTAAGAGGCTCTCCCCCCTCCCGCCGGGTCATGTTCCTTCGTGCACTAACGCCTCGCTCTCCCAACTGCTAGCCTAGTCTTCACGACGACTCCTCCCCATTTCTTCCTTCGGAGGCCACGGTGGGCTGGCGATTCAACCAATATTGCGAAGACCTCGGGTTGGACCCCCGCAAGGCACAACAATATGTCGGCCTGTTTTCCGCCCTGGTCGTGATCTACGGAATCTCCATTTCGAGTTACCTCAAATTCATCACGACTGGGCCCCCAATCGTCGACTTCAGCGACCTGATGCGCCCGCTTATCAAGTTTTGCCTGCTCTCGGCCGTGCCTTTCGCAGTAGTGGCCTACCGCGACCAGAATTGGACCTCCAGCGATGCCGCTCCCGTCTGCGTATTCGCATGGGCTGCGGTGTGCGCCGTCTTTGGAACAAAATATTGCATCCGGTGCACGTCCGCGTTTACCTTGCCGTTCGTCCCCTTTGTCCTTTCCGCGCTGCTCTCCCACGCCGTCGCGCACACCATCGCCACCCTCTTTTCCCATAGATCGCAATAACCGCGTGCGCCCCTTCTCGCGCATTTCGAGAAGGGGCCTGCTCAACCGCCGGCACCTTCGCCTCCAGCCTCTCCCGTCCAATCTCCGCCTTGGACAAGCCTTTTGCCCCCTCACCCTCCCATGCACTACCTACTCTTTTTTCATATTTTCTTCACAACGACCGCCTCTAGTAGATGTACACTGGCTCACACTCGGCCCTCAACCGGGCCTTCCGTCTCAGCAAACTGCAGTCCCAGGAGAATGATTATGGCGAAGATGCCTCTTCCAGTGGTCGCGCTATTCACGCTGTTCACCGCCCTCGCCGCCCACGCCCAGTGGGCTACCGGACCCGCCTATGCGGCCCCGCCGCACTTCGACCACATCATCTTCATCATCCAGGAGAATCGCACCCCCGACACTCTGTTCGGCGGCGCTCCCATCGTCACCAATCCCGCCTGCGCCGGCTTTAACGGATTCGCCAACGGCGTCGACCTCCAGAACGGAGGCCCCAACAAAGTCACCTCCACCTGCACGCCCCTCGCCTCTTATCCCAACCTCGGCTTCGGCGGCGGCAGCCACGCTCACTCCGATTGGGAGGACCAGTACGATAACGGAGCTCTCGATGGCGCCTGCGTCGCCGGTACCGGAGCGAATTGCATCTCGGTCCCCTACGCCCCTTACATTTCTGTCCAGCAGAGCGTCGTGCAGCCCTATCTCTCCATCGCCGCCAATTATGCCTGGGCTAACTACTTCTTCCAGACCAATCAGGGCCCCAGTTTCCCCGCGCACCAGTTCCTTTTCAGCGGTACTTCCGCACCCACCTGGCCGACCACCGAGTACTCCCGCTACTTCATCTCTGAGAACCCCGGCTTTTTAACCGCCGGATGCGACGGCACCGCCGCCACGGGCCTCAACTGGATCGAACCCATTGGCACCGAAGCCTCCGTCAAAACCCTGTTTCCCAAGCCTTCAGGATTCCTCCAAGAAGGCTACATCTGTTATGACCGCAACACGCTGGTGACCTCTTCCACCACCAACACCAGCGCCGTTTCCGACCGCACCACCACCGGCGGTTCGGCCATTACCTGGAAATACTATTCCCAGCAAGCCGGAATTATCTGGAACGCCCCCGAGGCCATCACTCAGACCTGCAACTCCCAAAACGCCATCCTGCCCAACAGCAGCAACACCGCCCCCGCCGCCTGCGGCACCAACGGAACCGAATATAGTCATGTCAGTTTGCCCCAGGCCAACGTGACCGGCGCGCCCATCCTCACCGATATTCAGAAATGCAACCTGCAGCAGATCAGCTGGGTTACTCCCGACGGTGTTTGGTCCGACCACCCCGGCGCCAGTTTTGTCGATCCCACCAACCCCAACCTCGGACCTTCCTGGGTCGCTCTCATCGTCGATGCCATCGGCCAGAGCGCTCAGAATGGCTGCGATTACTGGACCAAGGAACCCACCGCCATCTTCATTCTGTGGGACGATTGGGGTGGTTACTACGACCACGTTCCCCCGCCCGCCGTCAACGTCGGCACCGGAACCCCTCCCGACCACTTCAAATGCACCAACTCGCAGGGTGGTTCTTGGGGATGCGGCTACACCTACGGTTTCCGCGTGCCTCTCATGGTCGTCTCGCCTTACACCAAGCCCGGAACCGTCTCCGGCGCCCTCAGCAGCAACACGCTGCCGACTTTAGCCCAGTACGCGAATCTGCCCAAGGCGTGGACCCACGACTTCGGAAGTCTCTTGAAATTTACCGAGGAGAATTTCTATCCCAAGGGCACGCAGATTGCCCCCAAGGGTTACACCTACGCCGACTCCAATACCTTCGACACGTCCTACAACGGAGCAACCGTCGTCCCCATGTGGGAGTTCTTCAACTCCCCAACGGTTCTCCCCTTCACGCCCATCACGCCCGGTACGAATCCCACCACCGGCCAGCCCTATATCAACAGCTTCTTCGAAAACTATTACGTGACGCAAGATCAAGTCACCGGAGCCGCCCACAAGCCCACCGACGCCGACGACGACGGCGACGAAGAATAACGGTAGATGACGGAAAACTAGATGTCCGAAAACTGGGGGGAACGCCCACTCTTTCCCCCATATCAACTCGAGCTGCCTGCGGAAACACTCCGATTCGCGCCGGGTTTTGGGGAAGGGCACGAGTTCCACTCGTGCCGTAAACTCCGACCGCTCAACGGCGGCTTCCAGCCGCTGGGGGAATGCTGCCTGCGAAAACACTCCGATTCGCGCCGGGTTTTGGGGAAGGGCACGAGTTCCACTCGTGCCGTAAACTCCGACCGCTCAACGGCGGCTTCCAGCCGCTGGGGGAATGCTGCCCGCGAAAAGACTTTTTCCGCAGCCTGCCAGAGGATGCCCCATCCTTCGCGAAGTGCTGGATTTGAACTGTCAGCGAACCAGTCGATTCACCGTAACCGCAACCGATCAGATCGACTTCACCGGAATCGCCATCACATCGTCGACCAGCCCCACTTCTTTCTGCACAAACGGCTCCGCATACGTCACGCCGCCCAGCATGCCATAGAACCGCGCCATCGCTTCCACTCGCGCCCGAATCTCCTTCTGCGCCGGAAAAATCCCGCTCCCCGCGTCCTGATCCCTGAACTGCGACTTGTAAGCCATCAGCGACTCGAACCGCGCTTCAAACTGATCCGTGATGTCGACCACAAACGAAGGCCGCACATCGCGATACAAGCTGGCATAAAGAATCTTAAAAGGCCGATGAGCCGAAGCCGAATCCCCAGCGGTTTCGCTGACAGCTGACAGCGGCGAGCTGACCGCTAACTTCGCCAGCCCCGCCAGAAAGCTCGCCTCGTATCCAAGAATCGACGCCGTGTAGTGATCCGGATGCCGCCCCTCCCAGTAAGGAAGTATCAGCACCCGCGGCTTCTGCTCGCGGAGCACCCGCGCCACCTTCAGCCGGTTCTCCCACGTATTCTCCACCCGCCCATCCGGAATATCGAGCGCCAATCGCCACGAAGCCTTCAGAATCCGTGCCGCCTCCGTTGCCTCGCGTTCGCGGTCGTCCGCCGAACCGCGCGTCCCCATTTCGCCCCGCGTCAGGTCGAGGATCCCCGTGCGGTACCCACGCTCCGCCATCTTAAGCAGAGTGCCGCCGCAAGTCTGCTCCACATCGTCCCGGTGCGCCGCCAAAGCAAGAATGTCGAGAGGCATCTAGTATTTGAGTAATTGGGTAATTTTCTAATGGAGCAATGCAATAATCTGCAACCACTTCGCGCTGCAGCGCTGCGGAAAAACTCCGTTTCGCCGGTCTTGGGAAGGGCACAACTTCCACTCGTGCCGTAAGCCAGTAGGTTCTTAAATTACAAAATTACGAAATTACCAAATGGTTTTACGCCGCCGGCTTCGTCGTTCTCCGGTTCGCCAGCGCAAACGCCAGTCCAAACATGAAGAGCGCAAACAGCACCAGCGTCAAGAGCGACGCCGTCAGCGAGAACGGAAACGAAAACGAACTCGGCGCATCCGGATACATCAGCGTCCGCAGCGCCTCAACTCCGTACGTCAGCGGATTCGCATACATAATCCACCGTATCCACAACGACGCCTTCGCCAGCGGAAACAGCGCTCCCGAAAGCAGCCACAGCGGAATCAGAAATAAATTGATGATGGCGTGGAACGCAGCCGTCGAATCCATCGGCCACGCGATCGCAAACCCCAGCGCCGTCAAAGCGAACGACACCAGAAACACCGTCAGCACAATCAGCCCAAACGACGCCAGCGTCATGTGGATTCCCACCAGCGGCGAGAACACCAGAAAAATCAATCCCTGCGCCGCCGCCAGCGTCGTTCCACCCAAAACTTTCCCCAATACAATCGCCGCCCGCGGCACCGGAGCCACCAGCACCGAAAGCAAAAATCCTTCGTTCCGGTCCTCAATCACCGACATCATCGTGAAAATTGCCGTAAACAGCACGATCATCACCAGCGTGCCCGGATAAAAATAATCCAGATAATTCTGCTGCCCCGCCGCCTGTCCCGAGCGAAACGACCTTCCGAACCCGGACCCCAGTACCACCCAGAACAGCAGCGGAGATAGAATTACGCCCACCACGCGCGCGCGTTGCCGGTAAAAGCGCACAATTTCGCGCCACCACAGCGTGAACGCCGGTAGCAGAACCCCCGCCGATGCGGGAGCCGTCGTAGTTGTGCTTGCGGGAAAATTTGCAGTTTGTGTCGCCATTGCCTCTATTCTAGCAGCGTCCGAGGCCCGCTTTCGCGCTTGTGCCTTACCGTCCCAGCTCCTCCATCATTTTCCACGCCTGTTCGTGCCCCGGATGCTCCTTCAGCAGTTCCGTCAACACCGCGCGAGCTTTCTCCGTCTCATCCTCAATCGCGTACACGCGCGCCAGGTTCAGATACGCCTGCTCAAACTCGGGCGCCACGCGAATGCACTCCTCAAATCGCGCCACCGCCTCCTCCGGACGCTTCGTCCGCAGATAAAGAATCCCCAGATTATTCAGCGCCTCCGGATACACCGGACGCAGTCGCAGCGCCCTTTGCAGATACTCCAATGCCCGCGCCGTATCGTCATTCTGCGCCAGCACCATTCCCAAGCCGTAATTCGCCTCCGCGTCATTCGCATTGATGCTCAACGCCCGCTCATAAGTTTTCCGCGCATCGTCCCAGCGCTTCGACTGGCGATACGCGCTCCCCAGATTATCCAGCGCAATCATATGATCCGGACTCAACTGGAGCGCCTTCTGAAAATATTCCGCCGCTTCCTCCGTCCGCCCCTCCCGCGCCGCCAGCAATCCCAGATTGTTCCACGCATTCGCCAGCGTATCGGGAAAACTCGCGCGAGCCTTCAGCGCCCGTTCAAAACTCTCTCGCGCTTCCGCCGTCTTCTGCTGGTTCAGATACACGCTGCCCAGGCCATACAGAGCCTCGGCGCTCGTCGCATCGTCCCGCAGCGCGATCCGAAACGAAGCCGCCGCCTGTTCCATATACCCGCGCTGAAAAAACACCGAACCATACGCTAGATAGTTGCGTCCAAACTCAACCGTGTCGGTCACGCCGGGGAAGGGAAGCGCCCGCGCCAGCCGTTCCCCGCCCGTCTGCGGAAGATGCCGCGCATCCCATTCCACATGCTCCCCGTTCACCGGACCCTGGTACACCTTGACCATCTCTCCGTTGCCCTGGATCAAAAACGATATCGGCAGCTCCATGTCCCGATGGCGATCGAATAAGTAACTGAACAGAATGTTGTAGACCGCCGCTACATCCGACGATGACGACCCGCACAGGATCGGAAACGTCAGCCCATGCTCTCGCGCCACCGCCCCCACGCTTTCCTCCGTCGCCGGTTCATCCAGATTCACCGCCAGCAACGCCAATCCCTGCGCCGCCCAGCCGGCATGCAGCCGATTGAAAGTATCCCAATCCTCCTTGCGCCGCGTTGCTCCCGCCGCCCAAAAGTTAAGCAGAACCGTTCTTCCCCGCAGCGAAGAAAGCGTCTGCGTGCGCCCCTTCAGATCGGGCAAAGAAAAATCTGGAGCCGCAACCGGTGCCAGCAACCACGTCTCCGCCGATGTCGGCAGCGCCTCACTAGCTTGCTCCGCAGCCTCCCGCGTTCCCGCATCCCTTCGCCCGCCCGCAAACGCTTCCATGCGAGACGGCTCCGACCCTTCCCCCACCCACACCCGATGATTCACCGGCAGATCGCGGAGTTCCTGCACCCGCCCGCTCGGCCAGCGAATCGCAGCCCGCACCGCGCCCTTCGCCGCTCCCAGCCCAAAAAAAACATCCTTGCTGTGCTGCGAAAGAAATCCCGATCCCGCCTGCAGACTCCGCGTCTGCCGCCCTGTTTCCGTCTCTACCGTCACCACCGCCCCAATCGCATCCCGATTGCTCTTCGTCCCCCGCAATCGAAACGAAATCGACGGAGGCAACTCCTCCATCGCATTTTTCAGAATCCTCAACTGCGGGCCATTCCGGTTCTTCAGAAAGATTTCCTGCCGTCCATCGCCATCAAAATCGGAAACCGCAAAGGCCCGCCCATCCTCCACAAAATCCAGCCCGGCCGCGCCCGAGATGTCCGAAAACGTTCCATCCCCGTTGTTCGCATAAAAAACATTTCGCTCGTACCCGCTCCACGTTCCATCCGCCCGGATCAACTCGTTAATCGCGCTCCATCCCTGCTCGTAATCGTGCGATGGCTGCGCCGAGTCCGGAGAAAGCGCCACCACCTGCCGCCAGAAAAAACTATTCAAATCCTCTCCCGCGCCCGCAGGCCCGCTCACAAATCCGTTCGTCACGTAGAGATCGAGATGCCCGTCATGATCAAAATCCCAGCAGTCGCTCGACCAGGCCCAGCGCCCGATCCCCACTCCAGACGAACTCGTCGCATCCTCAAACCGCGCAGCGCTTCCACCCTCGCGAAACCTGTTTCGAAAAAGAGAATTCCCCATCGCGTGCTGGTGATACAGCGCGCGCGTCTCCGCCGCGGCGTTCTTCTTGAAATTGTCCTGCATCGAAATCCGCTCGCCCGCCGCCGTCCACATGTTCGCCACGTAGAGATCGTCCGCCCCGTCGTTGTCATAGTCGAACCAGCAGGCGCTCATCCCCGCGCCGATATCTTCCACTCCCGCCTGCGCCGCAATATCGGTAAACGTTCCGTCACCGTTATTTCGATAAAGATTCTTCCGCCCGAAATCGTTCACTACATACAGATCGGGCCAGCCGTCGCCGTCAAAATCATTCCACCCGCAACAAAAGCTGTAGCGCGTGTTGTTCTGGCTCAGCCCGCTCGCGGCCGTCACATCGCGAAACGTTCCGTCGCGATGGTTCCGCATCATAAAATTCGGAGGCCCATTCTCCGCGTCGTAATACGGCGCCGGATACTTATACTGATCCGTCGCCTGGTAATACACGTAGAGGCAAAAATAAATGTCCAGCCAACCGTCCCGGTCGTAATCCGCCACCGCCGCGCCCGTAAACGTTCCCTGCGGAGGACTCGCAAACTGAAACGCATTTTCCTTCTGCCGGAACTTGCCTCCTCCTATATTCAAAAACAGCATCGGACCGTTCGCCCGCACCACAATCAAATCCTGCCGCCCGTCGTTGTCGACATCCACCAACAGCGCGCACGCCGTGTTCTCGATAACCCCCACTCCCGCCGCTTCCGTAATGTCTTCGAAGGTCCCATCCCCGCGATTGCGATAGAGCCGGTTCGGAAGCCCGCCCGGCTGGCACACATAAAGATCGTCCAATCCATCGCCATCAATGTCGCCCACCGCGACGCCGTTGTGGCCGTAAATGTCGATCCCGCACGCCCCGTCCAGCACCGTTCGCCAGTAGTCGGTCCCATGCACAAGTTGCGAAGCATACGACGCGTTTCCTCCCAGCGCCGCCGCCGTGACGTCCACAAACCCTTGCCCACGCGACCGGCTGACCGTCTCCTCCAGCGTCCGCCACTGGCTCACCCGCCATTCTTCTGAACCCGCGCGCGCCCACCCAATCTCCCAATACCCCACGCGCTGTTCGCGATAGAATCCCGCGCCCGCGCCCACCAGTTCATATCGGATGCGAGTCCGCAACTTCGCCGAGGACTCAGTCGGCGACGCCATCCCCGCCGCTCCATCGTCAATCCCAGCGACTTGAAATTCCGCGGTGACGATTTTCGAAAATCCGCTCAACGCCGCCCGCAATTCCCGCAGAAACGCTTCGCGGCCAAGTTCGGCCTCGCGCCCGAAAATGTTTTTCCGAACCTCAATCCCACCCGGACGCACGATTCGCGACTCCGCCGGCCTCAGGGAAGCCCCGCCAAATCCCGCCCCCAGCGCCTTCTCCACCGCGCCCAAATCCTTCGGATCGCGCAGCAGCCCCGCGCTCCACTGCCCGAGAATCGCCGTGATCTCATCCGCATATTTCTCGCCGACAAAATCGTCCGACCCCGCCCGCGTCTTCGCCAGCAGCGCATCGATCGATCGCGGCATCCGGTAATGCGGATGCATATGAAATTCCGCATCCTGCATCGCCGCCTTCGCGGAATCCGACCCGAACGCCGCGGGCAATAGAAGGCCATGCATCCCCGCCGCCACAAACGTCGCCGACGCCGCCTGCCCGCAGCGCAGCAAGAATTCGCGGCGTCCAACCTCCGCCGCCCCGCGCCCGCTCGACGCCCCCCTCATCTCTTCCCGCCGCCTCAAAAAGTTTTCTCTCGGAGTCGCTTCACTGGTCTGAAAGATGTGGCCTGAAATTAACACCCGCACCACTCAGGGTCAAGATTTGCCCGCCCTTTGCGCAACAACTTGCCCTCCGTCCGCGCACCGCTATAATGATCCGTTCCTCTGGTCGCCTGAACTCTCGCTCTCAACTCGTCAACCGTTCAACGTAAACTCGAAGTCTTCGCACAACACATGCCGACACAAAACAGCCAACCTTGGCCGAAACTCACCAACAGCCCGGTTCTCGAGAGCGTCCGTCCCGTCATCGAACATTCCCGCGACGTGCAGACCATCCCCGACAAAATTTGTGAAGTCGCCGCTTGGATGGCCTACGAAGAACTCCCCATGCCCGACTACGCTATGCCCTTCGGCATCGCCGACGGCGACCCTAACGACACCATCGACTTCATTCTCACCGCCGCCTGCATCGACACTGCCTTCACCGATTTCTCCACCCATATAAAATTCCAAGTCGACTACGCCGGCCGCCACTGGTCCGACTCCGACGCCCTCTTCGCCTGCATGAAGCGTGCCCTCGACCGTGGCATTCCCATTCTCGACGGTCCATTTCTCTCCACTGTCCAGCGCTCGCAAATGGAAGAACTCTTCGCCGGCAACATCGAACTCCCCATGCTCGACGAGAAGACTCAAATCTTCAACCAGGTCGGAGTCACCCTCGCGCAAAAATACAACGGACGTTTCCACAATTTCGTCGCCTCCTGCCCGCCTCGCCTCTACGACCACGGCAACGGCCTCGTCGAGCGCCTCGTCGCCGACTTTCCCCGCTTCCGCGATGAGAGCCTCTACAACGGACACCTCGTCAAGTTCTATAAGCTGCCGCAACTTTCCTTCTGGTTCCTTCACACCACCCTCCGCAAGTCCGCCGGATTTCCCCTCGCCGACCTGCCTTCCATGTCTGCCTTCGCCGATTACATCGTTCCCGTCGCTCTCCGTCTCCTCGGAATCATCCGTTATTCCGCCGCGCTCGAACACGCCATCAACTCTCATCAACTGATTCCTCGCGACAGTCTCCAGGAAATCGAAATTCGCGCCCATTGCATCTACGCCAGCGCATTATTGGCCGAAGAGATCAATAAACTCCGCCCCTCGCATCTCCAGATTCTCATCCCGCAAATCGATGCGCGGCTCTGGACCCACTATCACACCACTTGGTGGCCTCATCATCTGACGAAGACCATCATGTATTGAAAGTTCAGGGCCGAAAGTCGATCGCAAACTACCTGAGCCAGGAGTTCACATCATGAGACGCCACGCGCCATGGATACTCGCCATCGTCGTTCTATCCTCCATCGTCGCCCGCTCCGACCCGCGCCGCAAAATCATCCTCGATCAGGACGCCCGCGGCCCCGCCACCACCGATCAGCAGTCCCTGCTTCTCGTCCTTCAATCTCCGCAGATCGAAACCCTCGGCATCACCGTCGTCAGCGGCGACCAGTGGCGCGACGAAGAGGTCGCCCACACCCTGCGCATGCTCGAACTCACCGGACACTCCAACATCAAGGTCTATCCCGGCGCCGTCTTCCCGCTCATCAACAGCAAAGAAGAAGTCAGCCGCTGGGAGAAACTCTACGGCGCGGTCAGCTATCAAGGCGCTTGGAACGAGCACAAGATCCGCACTCCCAACGGCGCTCTCAATGCCGGAGTCTGGAACGACGGCGTCTATCGCGGGCCGTTCGAAGTTCCCAATCCGTTGCCCGAAGGCAATCCCTCCCTCAAACCCGAATCCGAAGATGCTGCCCACTTCATGATTCGCATGGTTCACCAGTATCCTCACGAGGTCACCATCTACGCCGGAGGCCCGCTCACCAACCTCGCCCTGGCCGTGAGTCTCGACCCGCAGTTTTCCAGCCTCGCCCAGGAACTCGTCATCATGGGCGGCAGCATCGCGCCCGTACTTCCCATGTCCTGGGCCCAGTCCAACCGCCGCGAATTCAATTTCTGGTGGGATCCCGAAGCCGTCCACATCGTTCTTCGCTCTCCGTGGAAAAAAATCACCATCACCACCGTCGACATTTCCGTGAAGACCCATTTGACCAAGGCCATGATCGACGACATCGCCAAAGCCGCAACTCCCGCCGCCCAATACATCGCCAAGTGGGCCGACGAAGAATTTCTCTGGGATGAACTCGCCGCCGCTGCCTGGATCGACCCAACCATCATCACCAAAGAAGATTCCCTCTACATGGATATCGATATCTCCCACGCCGCCGGTTATGGCAACACGCTCGTCTGGCTTCCCGGCAGTCAGCCCGGACTCGGCGAGCAACTCGTCCATGTTCCGACCGATCTCGACCTCGACAAATTTAATCGCATGGTAATCGACCTGCTCTCTCGTCCGCCCAGGTAGCATCGCCCTTGTGATTTGTCCTACGCTCCCGGCCCCAGCAGGTTTACAATTGCGAACCACGCGAGTTTCTGTCGAAACGTTGATGCCCATGAAAAAACTCTCCGCCGCCACGCGCGAACGCCTCCTCCGCGACGCGCGCAAAGTGATGAAGAACGCCTACTCTCCCTTCTCCAACTTTAGAGTCGGTGCGGCCATTCTCACCGCCAAAGGCGAAGTCTTCGTCGGATGCAACGTCGAGAATTCTTCCTACGGAATGACTAACTGTGCCGAGCGCACCGCCATCTTTTCCGCCATCGCCAAGAGCGGCCCCGGCCTTGAAATTCTCGCCGTCGCCGTCGTCGCTTCTCCCAACAAAGCCGCAGAAGTCCCCTGCACTCCCTGTGGCGCATGCCGCCAGGTCATCTTTGAATTCGGACCCCAAGCCGTCATCTTCTATCAGGGCAAACATGGCCCCAAGCAGGCTCTCATCACCGATCTTCTGCCGGAGGGTTTTCGCCTCAAGTGAACGCGCCCAGTGTTTCGCAATTTCGCGCCATCGACCTCATTCGCAAAAAACGCGATGGCGGCGCTCTCTCCACCGCTGAAATCGGCTACCTCATCTCCGGCTGCACCGACGGCGCCATCCCCGACTACCAGATGTCCGCCTGGCTCATGGCCGTCGTTCTCCGCGGAATGACCCGTGAAGAAACCGCCGCCCTCACCCACGCCATGCTGCACTCTGGCGAAGTCCTCGACCTCAGCTTCCTGCCCGCAAAAAAAGTCGACAAGCATTCCACCGGAGGCGTAGGCGACAAAACTTCCCTCGTTCTCGCTCCGCTCGTCGCCGCGGGAGGCCTCTTCGTCCCCATGATCAGCGGCCGCGGCCTCGGCCACACCGGCGGCACCCTCGACAAACTCGAATCCATTCCCGGCTTTCGTGTCGGCCTCGCCGTCCCCGAATTCCACCGCGTTCTCAAAGCCTGTGGAGCTTGCATGATCGGCCAGACCGAGAATGTCGCTCCCGCCGACCGCAAGCTCTACGCCCTCCGCGACGTCACCGGAACCGTCGAAAGTCCCTACCTGATCTGCGCCTCCATCATGAGCAAAAAACTCGCCGAAGGCACCGATGCCCTCGTCCTCGACGTAAAAACCGGCTCCGGAGCCTTCATGAAAAAAGAAGAAGACGCCGTCTTTCTCGCCGAACTCATGGTCGAAACCGGAGAGCGCATGGGCAAGCAGATGGTCGCGCTCATCACCGACATGAACCAGCCCCTCGGCCGCACCGTCGGCAATGCCCTCGAAGTGCAGGAGTGCATCGACGTGCTCCACGGCGGCGGCCCGCACGACCTCCGCGAACTCTGCCTCGACCTCGCCGCCTGGATGTTCTTTCTCGGAGGCGCTTCCAAAACCGTCGCCCAGGGCAAGCAACTCTCTCAGCAGATCATCGCCTCCGGCCAGGCCTTCGAAAGATTTCGTCAGATGGTCGAGCTTCAGGGAGGCGACATCAGCACCATCGACGATCCCACGCGTCTTCCCGCCGCCCCTCACCGCGTCGAAGTTCCCAGTTCCCAGGCCGGATACGTAACCGCCATTGCCTGCGAACAGGTCGGCACCGCCTGCGTGATTCTCGGCGGCGGCCGCGAGCGCAAGGAAGATTCCGTTGATCCCGCCGTCGGCATCGTCATTCACAAAAAAATCGGCGACAAAGTCTCCACCGGAGAATCCCTTTGCACCATCCACTGCCACTCCGACGCCCAGGCCGCGCGCGCCAAGGCCTTGCTCAAGGAGAGCTACCAGATCGCAAACTCTCCGCCCACGCACACCGCCCCGCTGATTCACCGCGTGATTTACCCAGGCGAACATTGATCCATGCGAACCGCTTGATTATGAGGACAAACTGATGGGACGCTTCACAGGCATTCTCGGTCTACTCACCATGCTGGCCTTGGCCTATACGTTCTCCACCAACCGCCGCGCCATTCGCGGGAAGACCGTGGCCTGGGGACTCGGCCTGCAGGTTGCCTTCGCCATTTTTGTCCTCAAGATTGATTTCGGCCGCACGCTGTTTCAAAAAGCCGGAGACGCCGTCAACCGCCTCCTCAGCTACGCCTTCGCCGGATCGCAGTTCGTCTTTGGAGATCTCGGCAAGCAAGGCTCCCATCTCGGCTTTTATTTTGCCTTTCAGGTTTTGCCGACGGTGATCTTCATCTGCGCGCTCTTCGCGGTCCTCTATTACATCGGCGTCATGCAGTGGATCATCCGCGCCGCTGCCTGGCTCATGACTCGCTTGATGGGCGTCAGCGGCGCCGAGTCCCTGAACGTCGCCGCCAGCATTTTCATGGGCCAGACCGAAGCGCCCCAGACCATTCGCCCCTTCCTGCCCGACCTCACGTACTCGGAGTTAATGACCGTGATGACCAGCGGTATGGCCCACGTTTCCGGCAGCATCATGGCCGCGTACATCGCTTTCGGAATCGAGCCCAAACACCTTCTCAGCGCCGTCATCATGACCGCTCCCGGCACGCTCCTCATGTCCAAGATGCTCGTGCCCGAAACCGAAGTCCCCAAAACCGCCGGCCGCGTCGTCATGAGCGACGAAGAACTCGCGCTCGAAAAAAGCCAGAATCTCCTCGGCGCCATCGCCCGCGGTACCACCGATGGTTTGCACATGGCCCTCAACATCGCCGCCATGCTCATCTCGTTTCTCGCCCTGGTCGCCCTGTGCGACGGCATCATGGGCGGAATTCACGCCCACATCGCCTGGGTTCCTTCCAGCCTCGAAGCCATCCTCGGCGCTTTGTTCGCCCCCATCGCCTGGGTCATCGGAGTTCCCTGGCATGACTGCCGTCTCATCGGAAACCTTCTCGGCGTTCGCATGGTCCTCAACGAATTAGTCGCCTTCTCCATGCTCGGCCCGCAGAAAGCCATGCTCGATCCCCGCTCTTTCACCATCGCCACCTTCGCCCTCTGCGGTTTCGCCAACTTCAGTTCCATCGGAATTCAAATGGGCGGCATCGGCGCCCTCGCTCCCAACAAACGCGCCGACCTCGCCCGCCTCGGCCTTCGCGCCATGCTCGCCGGAACCATGGCCAACCTCATGTCCGCCTCCATCGCCGGCATGTTGCTGTAAGAGAAATGTTGGTATCGCGATCGGCGAGGGAAGCCTTGATTATGCCGCGAGCGATGGCCGATGCAGCGCAAGAGTTACCGGCTTAACCGCGCCCCTCCCCGAGTTCGTGCAGAATCTCCTGCGTCGTAACCACCCGCGCTCCCATCGCCTTCCACTCCTCCATCGCCTTGGACCCCGCTTCCGCCGCCAGCGTCTCCATCGCGTCGTTCACCACGGCCACTCTCCGCTTGCGCTGCAGCAAGCCCTTCACCGCGCAACCCACGCAGTATTCCGTCACCACCCCAAACACCACAAACTCCGCCTCGTCCCCCAACCGTTCCACTAGATCGTCAACGTGGCGCGTGGCAAAAATATCCAGCGTCTGCTTCTCCAGAACAATCTGCTGATGCTTCAAAAAATCCTCCGGCACCCTCGCCCCCGCCTCGTTCTCCACCCGAACAAAACTGCCCGTAATCGCCTCCGGAACCAACTCCGCTCCCGCCGTCCCCTTCAGGCAATGCGGAGGAAACTGGCTGAACTCTGGGTCGTTCGCCGGATGAAAGTCGCCCGTCGAAACCAGAAAAACTTCGCCCCGCCGCGCCGCATCCGTCAGCCGCCGGATGTTCGGCAAAATCTTCTCCGCTCCCGGAACATACAGCTTCCCCCCCGGCAGCATGAAATCCGCCTGTACATCCACTTCCCAGAAAATGTAATCTCGCGATCGCATTCCGCCTCCACCGTTTTGATGCTTGTAACACATCCGCATCCTTTAGGGAAAGTTTGAAAACAACCCGAGCTGCCCGGGTGCCCCACTCTTCCGCGTTCTTTGCGCAAGGGTGGGATTCCCCAAAAGCCGCGAGCGAGAATCTTCCGAATCCCCAGACCCACACTGGGATTCCCCTACCCATGAGATTTTTTCGCCACCACCCAATGCGAACAACATGTGAAACTCCTTGCACTCGCATCGCAACCACGTAACCTTACCGGCACACCACGTCACACTCGCCCGCCGAATTTGTTTGCTCCCGCATCGCCGCTGTGTAATCCTGTCGGCGTTATCAGTACGGCCTGGTTAAAAGCTGTCCGATCGCCACCGTCAACCACACACCGGAGAGTGCTCATGCGCTACACACTTTTGCTTGTCCTGATGATTTCCTGCTTCCTGACGTTTTGCTCGGCTCAGGACGCCGCGCAACTCAACGTTAAAGAAGGTCTGTGGGAACAGACCGTCACTCACTCCATGTCCGGAATGCCCTCGGGCGCCGCCAACATCTCTCCCGACATGCTTGCCAAGCTCCCTCCCGACCAGCGCGCTAAGGTCGAAGCCATGATGAGCGGCAGGCCCACCACCGATGTCCATAAGCAATGCGTCACCAAGGAAAAGCTGCAGAAAAATGCCGCCTTCGGCGACAACCGCGGCGACTGCACTCGCACCGTCATCTCCTCCAACGGTCGTCACCTCGAAGCCAAGTTTCATTGCCAGGAGAAAGATGCCAAGTCCGACGGAAATATCGTCATCGACGCCCTCGGCTCCGATAACGTCAAGGGTTCCGTGCACATCGTGACCACTTCCGAACAAGCTCACAACATGACCATGGACTTCACCTTCACCTCCAAATATCTCGGGCCATCCTGCGGAGACGTGAAGTAGAATCTTCCACTATGCAAACAACTCGTAGCCGGCGGCCGCCAACCCTCGCACTCTGCGAAAAAACTGGCCGCCGTTTTCTCTTTTGGATGGCGCAGCGGTTTACATGTGCGCTCCGTCTCGCGCCGGTTTTGGGAAGGGCACGAGTTCCAGGGGCTGCGGAAAAATTCCGCCCCGCGCCAGTTCTGGGAAGGGCACGAGTTCCAGGGGCTGCGGAAAAATTCCGCCCCGCGCCAGTTCTGGGAAGGGCACGAGTTCCAGAGGCTGCGGAAAAATTCCGCCCCGCGCCAGTTCTGGGAAGGGCACGAGTTCCAGGGGCTGCGGAAAAATTCAGCCTCGCGCCGGTTTTGGGAAGGGCACGAGTTCCACTCGTGCCGCAAAGCCGGCCGCATCAACAGCGGCTTTCAGCCGCTGGGGGAATGCCGCCCTCCGAAAAAATCATTTCCCCATCATGTCGAGCCGCTGCGATCGCGCCGCCGCGCAAAAAATCGCTTTGCTTCAACTGGCAAACCATCGCTCATTTCTCCGCGCCTCTCCTCATCGCGCAATTGTTTCTGGCCGCCGCCTCCGCCCAGATCGCTCCCGAAAAGCGCGCCCAGCTTGAAACCGCCATCGCCCGCTTCATGGCCGCCAACAGCACTCCCGGAGTCTCCGTCGCCGTCGTCGAAAATGGCGCCGAAGAGTGGTCCGCCGGATTCGGCAGCGCCGACCTCGAAAACTTCGTCCCCGCCACCTCGCACACGCTCTATCGCCTCGCCTCGATTTCCAAATCCATCACTGCCACCGCCGCCCTCCTGCTCTGGCAGCAAGGCAAGCTCGATCTCGACGCTCCCCTGCAAAAATATTGTCCTGCTTTTCCCGAGAAAGACACGCCCATCACCACCCGCGAACTCCTCGGCCACCTCGGCGGCATTCGCCACTACAAATCCGATTCGCAGGATGATCCCGAGGGTGGCAACACTCACCATTTCCTCAATCCCATTCAAGCCGGAATCGATTTCTTCAAGAACGATCCGCTCGTCGCCAAGCCCGGAAGCGAATTTCACTATTCCACCCAGGGCTACACCCTGGTCGGCTGCGCCATCGAAGGCGCTTCGCAGGCGAAGTACGTCGACTACGTCCGCGAACATATCCTCACCCCCGCCGGAATGGCCCACACCGTCGCCGACGACCGCTTCGCCATCATTCCGTTCCGCACCCGCTTCTACAGCAAAGACAAGTCGGGAGCGATCACCAACGCCGAATTCCTCGACTCCAGTTACAAAATTCCCGGTGGCGGATGGCTCTCCTCCGCCGACGACATGGCTCAATTTGAAGTGGCCTTGCTGAACGATCTCCTCGTGACCCGCGCCACCCGCGACCTTATGTGGACTCCCCTCAAGCCCGCCGACGGCAAGGAAGATCCTTATGCCCTCGGATGGGGCATCCACCACGACCTTGGCGTTCCGGCCGTCGGCCACAGCGGAAGCCAGCAGGGAACCAGCACTTCATTCCTCATCGTCCCCGAGCGCCACGCCGGAGTCGTCGTCTTGATCAACCTCGATGACGGCAACGCCCCCGACCTCGCCAAGGAGCTGATGAAAATCATCCTCGCCCCGCCCCCCGCAAAATAGTTGTCTTGAAAAGGCAAGTAGCTGGCTTAAGAAGGCGGACAGTTTCTTTGAGAAAGCGCGCAGTTACGAATACGAGAACCGCTCCCATAAAGCTTTAGCAGGCTGCGGAAAAACTCCGATTCGCTCTGGTTTGGGGAAGGGCACGACTTCCAGAGGCCGCGGAAAAAACTCCGCTCTGGGTTAGGGAAGGGCACGACTTCAGTCGTGCCGTTACCAGCGGGAAAAAATGTGGGCTTCAGCCCCTGAGGGCCAATACCTTTTCCGCTATGACTAGTCCCTTGCCGCGCCGGAGCGGGCAGTTTGTATAAAAATGCCGGTAGGTCCCATACTAGAACCGCTCCCACAAAGGTTTAGCAGGCCGCGGAAAAAACTCCGCGCCGGTTTGGGCAAGGGCACGAGTTCCAGAGGCCGCGGAAAAAACTCCGCGCTGGGTTAGGGAAGGGCACGACTTCAGTCGTGCCGTTACCAGCGGGAAAAAATGTGGGCTTCAGCCCCTGAGGGCCAATACCTTTTCCGCTATGACTAGTCCCTTGCCGCGCCGAAGCGGGCAGTTTGTATAAAAATGCCGGCAGTTGCCCATACGAGAACCGCTCCCAGAAGGGTTTAGCAGCCCGCGGAAAAAACTCCGCGCTGGGTTGGGGAAGGGCACGACTTCAGTCGTGCCGTTACCAGCGGGAAGAAATGTGGGCTTCAGCCCCTGAGGGCCAATACCTTTTCCGCTATGACTAGTCCCTTGCCGCGCCGAAGCGGGCAGTTTGTATAAAAATGCCGGCAGTTGCCCATACGAGAACCGCTCCCATAAAGCTTTAGCAGGCTGCGGAAAAACTCCGTTTCGCGCCGGTTTAGGGAAGGGCACGACTTCAGTCGTGCCGTTACCAGCGGGAAAAAATGTGGGCTTCAGCCCCTGAGGGCCAATACCTTTTCCGCTATGACTAGTCCCTTGCCGCGCCGGAGCGGGCAGTTTGTATAAAAATGCCGGTAGTTCCCATACTAGAACCGCTCCCATAAAGGTTTAGCAGCCCGCGGAAAAAACTCCGCGCCGGGTTAGGCAAGGGCACGAGTTCCAGAGGCCGCGGAAAAAACTCCGCTCTGGGTTAGGGAAGGGCACGACTTCAGTCGTGCCGTTACCAGCGGGAAAAAAATGTGGGCTTCAGCCCCTGAGGGCCAATACCTTTTCCGCTATGACTAGTCCCTTGCCGCGCCGGAGCGGGCAGTTTGTATAAAAATGCCGGTAGTTCCCATACTAGAACCGCTCCCATAAAGGTTTAGCAGCCCGCGGAAAAAACTCCGCGCCGGGTTAGGCAAGGGCACGAGTTCCAGAGGCCGCGGAAAAAACTCCGCTCTGGGTTAGGGAAGGGCACGACTTCAGTCGTGCCGTTACCAGCGGGAAAAAAATGTGGGCTTCAGCCCCTGAGGGCCAATACCTTTTCCGCTATGACTAGTCCCTTGCCGCGCCGGAGCGGGCAGTTTGTATAAAAATGCCGGCAGTTGCCCATACGAGAACCGCTCCCATAAAGCTTTAGCAGGCCGCGGAAAAAACTCCGCGCCGGTTTGGGGAAGGGCACGACTTCAGTCGTGCCGTAAATCCTATGACTATTGATGAAACCAGTTCGAAGTAAACACTGGAACCACCCAGGCTCGCGTCTTTAAGACGCGAACCCGGGCCCACCCGCAAGTCCACGCTAATTCGGCATCAACACCGAGTCAATCACGTGAATCACTCCATTCGACTGGAATACATTCCCAATCGTCACCATGGCCGTGCCACCTTTTTCATCTTTCAGTTCAATGTGCTTCCCATCGTGCAGCATCACCCAGAGCTTGCCGCCTTCAACCGTATTCAGTTCCGCCGTGCCGTGGCCTGCCTTGATCTGTTCCATCAGGTCATGCGCCGACAAGCGTCCTGCCACTACGTGATACGTCAGCACCTTGGTCAGTGTCGCCTTGTTCTCCGGTTTCAGCAGCGTGTCGACCGTCCCCGCCGGCAGTTTGCTGAACGCTTCATTCGTCGGAGCGAACACCGTGAACGGTCCCGGCCCCTCCAGCGTCTCCACCAGGCCCGCCGCTTTTACCGCCGCCACCAGCGTCGTGTGATCGGCGGAGTTCACCGCATTTTCAATGATGTTCTTGCTCGGATACATCGCCTGCCCGCCCACCATCGGGTCTTTTTCTCCCGCGACTGCCGAAAGAGCCGACAGCGCGAGTACCCCAACTGCAAGCAAAACTTTGCGCTTCATAGATTCGAGATCCTTTCGATTTGAGTTTGCTTCTCGAATCAGGTACGCGCTGCGCCGCAATTTGGATTTCGCGCCTGAAATAAATGGTGAGACTCACGGGTCTCGCCCCGTCCCAAAAAAAAGCGCGCAGCCCGAAGGCTGCGCGCTGGCTGGAGTGCTTAAGGGTTAACGTCCGGCAGCCATGCTCATGGTTTGTGGCTGCGTCTGCTCGCTACGGCTCACATACATCTTGTACGACTGGTAGACGCCGAACAGCACCGTGATCAGGGCCGCGATCGTTGCCAGTCCGCTTACGGTCGTGAACGCCGAAACCATCGCGGTCAATCCCGCTCCGATTACGTAGTTCGGGAACGACCACAGGAACGCCTTGTGCCACAGGGCAAAAGGATTGCTTCCTTCGGTCAGACCGATGATGCTCGCTACCGGCGCCGTGTTCGCTAAGAAGTACGTCACCGCCGCCAGTACCAGAGACATCGTGTGTGTGGTCGCTGCCGCTCCGCCCGCGAAGACTTGGCTGTGATACGCCAGGTACGCCAGGCCGGTCGCGTTCAGCAGGGTGCATGCGTTGAAGATGAATTGAACGGCTTTCAGTTTACTTTTGCCGGAACTATAGGATTGCGCGATCGCCGCTACGATGCCGACTACCAGGCTGGCGAACAATCCCAGTTGCGTGACTCCCAGAAGAATGACGGGCAGATTTCCCGACATCGAGCTCGTCAATCCAGGCAGCTTCACCTTGAAGCGCGAGCTCAGCGCGGCTGCCGCTGACAGGAGCACCAACTGCGGCCAGGCTTGCGATTGCCACCGTACCACCCCGAACGACAGGGCGCACAGGCTCGCAACGGCCACGATTCCGATCATGACTTTTGCTTTGATGGGCAGTGTGTTTGTCATATTGATCTCCGATTATGGTCTCAGTCGGTTAGCCTAGTTGTCCCCCGGGTCGCCATCGCTCAACGCTGACGTCGCGCTGGCAACGTTCGAAGTAGATCCCCAGACTATGCTTTCACCAGAAACGGAGGTCGAACCCCACACTATGCTGGTCGATCCCCACACAATTGACGTTGAAGAAAGAACGTTCGAGCCCCAGACGATCGAGTTGCCCCACAACACTGAGGTCGGCGCCCACACGATGCTGCTGCCTGCAAAAACCGAGTCCAGCGTCGTGTTCGTCACGCTGACGCTGCCATTCGAGTTCAGGACCGCGGTCTGGGAAAGTGCCATCCCCGACGCCAAATCCGTGTTGCCCAGCGCGGCATCCACATCCAGATACCCCGCTCCATACGTGAACAAGTCATATTCGTTGTTGTAAAGGTTGCCCAGGCAGTCGTGCGATGACGTGTACTGGCCAACGCCCTTCCATGCCGTCTTCATCAGGCGCGCCTTCACTTGATCCGGCGTCAGCGTCGGTGTCTTCTGCAACAGCAACGCTACCGCGCCGCTCACAATCGGCGTCGCCATGCTGGTTCCGCTCAGTTCGTAGTACATCGCGGTTCCGCTGCTCGGCGCAACTTGATATCCCGGATACGCTGTGTCGAGCGTGCTGCCCGCCACCCGCAACGAGACCATCCGGTTTCCCGGCGCCACCAGGTCAGGCTTCACGATGTGATCCACCACGCTCGGCCCCTTGGAGCTGTAGCTGGCAATCTGGTCGTCGACTCGCGTCGTCGTCCCTTCCGTCATCGTCGCTCCCACCGTGATCACGGCCGGGTCGTTCCCCGGAGCCAGGATCGTGGCGAAACCGTCCGTCGCCGCATACCGTCCATTGTTGCCTGCCGCGCATACCACCACGATGCCCGCCTTCCAGGCCGCTTCCACGGCCTGATCGACTGGATCAAGGGTGTAGCTCTCATACACCGGGCGTCCCAGCGACATGCTGATCACTCGGATGTTGTAAGTGCTCTTCAACGCGATCGCTTGTTGGATCGCCGCGATCACCGCGCTGTCAGTGCCCGAACCGTTCTGGTCCAGTACCCGCAGGTTGATCAGGTTCACGTTGGTGGCCATGCCGGCATAAGTCGCCGCGTAGCCCTTGCCTGTACCCGAATTGGCGCCGCTTCCGCCGATCAGGCCGGCCACGTGCGTTCCGTGTCCGAATTTGTCGCCCGTCGTCGTGTCGCCAGATACAAAGCTCTGGCTATACACCACGCGGCTCACGCCGCTGGCATTGTTCAGATCGGGATGCGCTGCGATGCCGCTGTCGATCACCGCTACGCCGATTCCCGTTCCGTTCAGTGCGTAAGCTGAAGCCGCTACGTCGGCCTGCACCGCCGTCGCAAACTCTTCCGTCACAGGATTCGCAGTCATCTTCTGAGTGCGGTCCGGCGAGATGTAGGAAACGTTGGGATCGTTCGCCAACTCCGCCAGCATGCTCACCGGTACGTGCATGACCACCGCACGGATCGTGTGCAACTTCGACTGGATGTTCACTCCGCGTCCCTGCATGTCCTTCAAGTGCGCGCTCGTGGGCATCTGCTTGTGCTGCACGATCACCGTGATCATGCCGTTTTCATCGCCAGTCGGCTCCTGCTGCAACTCGGGAGCAAACTTGCTCTTCACTTCGCCGCTGCTGGATAACACTTTCGAAACTGTGGTGACCGCGACGCTCGGACTCCACACAATCGAGTCCGGCCTCGCATCAACCACAGCCGAACTGCTGGCCGCCTTGTTCACCGAGGTCGTCGCCGTGTTGACAACGCTCGGACTCCACACAATCGAGTCCGGCCTTGCAGTAGCTTTCTGTTGATTCGGCGCCTTGCTGTCGCCGGCAAAGGAAGGCACCGCCGAGAGCATCAGCAGTGCCACCAGAGTACGGCCCCAAGCAGCGCTGAACGCTGGGGAATGGATCGGACTTTCCTTCCGTCCGTTTGTGAGTTGCAATTTGTGGTTGTTGATCATAGGTTGTTTGCCGGTAGGCTGCGAGTGCAGTGACTGAAACCACGACTCTCGTGCCTGGCCTCTAATAGGCAATCACCAGACCAAAACCAACTACTCTAAATACATTATTTACAATGACTTGCAGTCTCTCCTTCCCGCCGCGCGACGGGACAAGTTGGCGCGCCACCCTCCCGCAAACGTGCTACTTAGACCTGCAAAGAATTGAAAACAAAAGCAAGGCCACCCAAAACCCCCGTTCGGGACATTCTGGCCCAAAACCACCTCATCCATTCTTGCTTCGGTCCCCTCCTTTCATGATCGCAGGACCAACAATTAAGACCAACAATTACGACCAGCAATCAATAAGGATCACATCGATCGACTGCCCGCTCGCGTTGACACCTGTTCCCGCTCCGAGTAGCATGGCCCGATTCACTTGGGATCCCCGCACCGCCGCCTGTATTGAAAAAGAACTGGCCCCGTTACCACGGTCGGCGAGCAGCCGCAAAGAAGACACCAAGATTTCAACACTGGGAGCAGCCCATGAAAATCCTGACCCGCCCTTCTCGCACCTTCACGCTGATCTCCCTGTTGTCGCTTTTCGCCTTTACCGCCCACGCCCCCGCGCAACGCTACGCCTTCACCCGGCTAGGCGGTTCGCAAGAATTGCACTCCAACACCGCGAGCACTCAGTCGCACCTTGCGGATCCCGCCCCAAACTACGCGGTCCGCGACTCCCTGAACTTCGTCGATCTTTACGCCTTCTGCCCCGGCCCGGAGCTTTGCTCGGATGGCATATTTCCCCAATCGGTCTTGATCCCGGGCCCGCGCGGCTACCTGTACGGCACCACCTCCTACGGTGGCATCAACCAGGATTCTCCCTGTGGCTTTGGCGCCCCAGGATGCGGCACGGTCTTTGAGGTCAATCCCACCACGGGTCGGGAGAGGATGCTGTATAGCTTCTGCTCGCAGTCCCCCTGCACCGACGGCGGCTACCCTGTCGCTGGCCTCATTCAGGACTCCGCTGGCAATTTCTATGGCACCACAGTTGTGGGTGGAAGCACGTTTGGAACTCCGAATGGAAACTGTCTCTTTGTTCCCGCCGGTACTGACGGCAGATCCAACGATAATTACGGCTGCGGAACCATCTTCAAACTCGACCCGCAACGTCATGAGTCCGTGCTCTACAACTTCTGCGCCGCTGATTTTTCCAACAACTGCGCCGGCGGCGCTCTACCTTACGCCGGTCTGCTTCAGGATGCTGCCGGCAATCTCTACGGCACCACCTCCGCCGGAGGATATGCGAACTGCCAAGGGCATAATCTGCCTGGGGGTTGCGGAACCGTGTTTACACTCGACCCGGCAGGGAACGAGACCGTAATCTACAGCTTCTGTCCCCAATCAAATTGCGCCGACGGCGCTCTCCCTTACTCCGGCCTGATTCAGGACTCTGCCGGCAATCTCTACGGCACCACAACCTCAGGAGGCGCTAACGGCGGCGGCACCGTCTTCGAACTCGAAGCTCCCGCTCAACCGGGCGCTGCCTGGTCTCATATCGTGCTCTACAGTTTCTGCTCCGCTTCGAACTGCACCGATGGAGAGAACCCCTACGCCGGCCTCATACAAGACGCTGCCGGCAATCTCTACGGCACCACCGTCAATGGAGGAACTCAATACCATAACTACTCTTGCTCAGGGGGATGTGGCACTGTCTTCCAGCTCGAACCTCCAGCGCAACCGGGAGGAACTTGGACGGAGAACGTCCTCCACAGCTTCAAGGGATCGTCCAATCCCAACTCCCCCTTCTGCATCTCCAATCCCTATCGTTGCGGCGACGGAGCCTACCCTGTCGCGGGCCTCATCCAGGATGCCGACGGCAACTTGTACGGCACGACGGAATTCGGAGGCGCTCCTGCTTCTGGCATCTGTTCCTCGGGCTGTGGCAGCGTCTTTATGGTCCATCGATCGCCAGGTGGCTCATGGCATGAGCAGATGCTCTATCCATTTTGTGTCGATCTGGCGTGCGACGATGGCGAGTCCCCCGTCGGAGCTCTCTTCCGCGACGCTTTAGGAAATCTCTACGGCACCGCCACCGAAGGAGGAGGGTTTGAGCAGTCGGGTTGCTTCAACCTCAACGGAACATGCGGCGTAATCTTCGCGCTCGCTGCCCCCAAGGCCGCCGTCACCCTGACCTCCAGCCCTGATCCAGCGAAGATCGACCAGCCAGTCAAATTTTCCGTCGTAGTCTACGGCGCGGCCACACTTCCAACGGGGACGGTAACCTTCGCGGCAGGGAAGACCGACCTCGGAACCGTTACGCTGAATAATGGGCAAGCGAGCTTCACAACGGCATTCACGAAGAGTGGAACATTTTCAATCCGGGCGATCTATTCGGGGGATGATAACTTCAAACCCGCGACCTCAAAACCGCTGCGGCAAGTCGTCAAGTAATAGCGCAAACTCTGAATCGCCCTGCATTCATGCCCGCGCCGCCGCCGCCCCCAGCACCGGACGCAACGGAGCGCTCAGCCCCTTCATCACCTTCTCAAACTGTGAAAGATCCAGCGACTGCGGCCCATCCGACAGCGCTCGCTCCGGACACGGATGCACTTCCACAATAATCCCGTCCGCTCCCACCGCAATCGCCGCCCGCGACACCGCCCCGATCAGGCTCTGCTTGCCCGTGCCATGCGACGGATCGGCCACCACCGGCAGATGCGACAACTCCTTCGCCAGCGCCACCGCCGCCAGGTCAAACGTATTCCGCATCCCCGTCTCAAACGTCTTGATTCCGCGCTCGCACAGCGCCACCTGATCGTTTCCCCCCGAAAGTACGTACTCTGCCGCCAGCAGCCATTCTTTTACCGAAGCCGACGGGCCCCGCTTCAACAGAATCGGCTTCTTCACCGTCGCCAGCCTTCGCAACAGCGCGAAATTCTGCATGTTCCGCGCTCCCACCTGCAGCATGTCCGCATACTCGCAGATCAGGTCTAGGTCCTCCGTGCTCATCACCTCGGTTACGACCGGAAGCCCCGTGAGTTCGCGAGCCTCCCGCAGAATCTTCAACGCTTCCACTCCCAGCCCCTGGAACTCATATGGCGAAGTCCGTGGCTTATACGCTCCCCCGCGCAGCATCGTCGCCCCCGCCCGCTTCACTCCCTGCGCCGTCTCCAGCAATTGCTCCCGCGACTCCACCGAGCACGGACCCGCAATCACCACCACCTCCGGCCCGCCAATTCTTACCTTCTCGCAGTCCGCCCCGCCCACCTCCACCACCGTCGGCTCGGGACGCGTTTGCCAGCTCACCAGCTTGAACGGCTGGGCAATCGCCACCACCGTGTCCACCCCCGGAGCCACCGACAACGCCTCGATCTCATGCCGTCGGCCGCCGCTGCCTACCGCCGCCACAATGGTGCGCTCCGTGCCACGGGTCACGTGCGGCTGGAATCCCGCCTCCCGAATCCGCTGGATGATGTGCTCGATCTGCTGTTCGGTGGCGCGGTCAGACATGTTGACGATCATGGCGTTTTCCCTTTTTCCCTTTTTTCTGTTTCGACCAAAAATAAAAGCCGCGATTTAGCATCGCGGCTTCAACGGAATCTTTGAGCTCTTATGCTACCTGGGCGACTGGCTCCGATTCTGCGTTTCCGCCGCGCTTCCAAATGGAAAACGGCTAAACGGGCGAAACACGCGAAATCGATTTACGAGTCGGTTCATCTGCGAAACCTTAGCGTTAAAAAAAACCGGCATTGCCAACATCCTGCCGCCGCTGAATTAATTGATGGAACTGGCAACGTTCGAGAACACGGTGTTCGCGTTGGTGCCGATCAGCCGCACCGTGCCGATTACCAATACCAGAATGACGGCGAGCATCACTGCGTATTCGGCAATATCCTGCCCCTGCTCGTCCGCCCAAAGATTGCGTAAAAGCTGACCCATACAGCCTCCGAATAGAAAGGTAAACGTACTGGCACTCTTGTGTAGGTAATAATGCCGCCTCTAGCGGCGAATGTCAATCATCCAGAGGTAAAATTCGTTGCAGAAAATTGCACACTTCGGCCCCTCCAATCCAGGGGAACCTATGCAGTTAACCGCACACTCCAAGCTAGTCTCGTCCACTTCGCCCTGAACGAGCCCCATTGATCTCAACACGAGACTCGACAGCCCCGCCCAACAGCCCAACCTACGGCAGGGTCGCTGGTGCGCCCGCCGCCACCGCCGGAGCCGCGGCGTCATTGAGCAGCTGCCGGCCCGAAGCCACCCCGGAATCCAGCACCCGCCCCGGAAACACTCCAAGAAATAGCGTCGCCACCACGCAAATCGAGATCGCCAGCGCCGGAGCCGGGCTCACCGGCGTCGCCGGAACCTCGCCCCGCGGCTCGCGCATGTACATCATCACGATGATCCGCAGATAATAATAGGCCCCTACCGCGCTGTTCAGCACCAGGATGATCGACAACCCCACCAGGTTCGCATTCAGCGCCGCGCTCAAAACGTAAAACTTCGCAAAGAAGCCGCCCGTGATCGGGATCCCGATCAGCGACATCAAAAAGAACGTCAACGTCGCCGCCAGCGCCGGGGACTTCTTGCCCAGTCCCGAATAGTCTTCCAGCGAAACATATCGCTCTTGCGCCGCCGCCAGGTGGCTCACCACCGCAAACGCGCCCACATTCATCGCCGCGTACGAGGCCGAGTAGAACATCGCCGCCGACACGCCCAGATCCGGACGCGCCGCAAACGCCACCAGCAGATATCCTGCATGTGCGATCGAAGAATACGCCAGCAACCGCTTGATGTTGTCCTGCACCAGCGCGCCCAGGTTCCCCAGCGTCATCGTCAGCGCCGCTGAAATCCAGATCAGCCAGAACCGTCCCGGAACGTTCGCCTCAAACATCACCCGCAGCAGCACCGCAAACGCCGCCGCCTTCGGCCCCGTCGACATCAATCCCACTATCGGAGACGGAGCCCCCTGGTATACGTCCGGCGTCCACACGTGGAACGGCGCCGACGCCACCTTGAATCCCAGACCGATAAACATCAGCGCCGTCGCCACATACGCCAGAACCGGCACCGGACCGCTCCCCGAATGCAGCGCCACGTTGATGGCGTCAATGTTGGTCGAACCCGTCGCCCCGAAAATCAGCGCCACCCCGTACAGAAAAAACGCCGTCGCAAACGATCCCAGCAGAAAATATTTCAACGACGCTTCGCTGCTCGCCGCGTTGTGCCGCCGGAACCCCGCCAGAATGTACGTCGCAATCGACGAAATTTCCAGCGCGATAAAAATCAGTACCAGTTCGATCGCCGACGACATCAGGCACATGCCCACCGTGCCCAGCAGAATCAGCGCGTAATATTCCCCCGCGCGAATCCGCTGCACCCGCAAGTATTCGAACGAACTCAGGATCGTCACCGCCGCGATCGCGATCACCAGCACGTGAAAGAAAACGCTGAACGGTTCCACGCGCACCATGTTCCAGAACGCCGTCCCCGGATGCACCGCCATGCAGAAGCACGCCAGCAGCGCCGTAAACGTTCCAATCAAAGCGATAATGCCGAGCGACTGGTGGCTGCTCTCGTGATCCAGCAGCGGGTCGACAATCATGATGACAATGCCAAAAATCGAAAGCACCAGTTCCGGCAGAATCCGCAGATAATCCGCGGTCTGGGGAAGGGAACCCTGCGCCTGCGCCAGCAAACCCGGCACGCCGTGCATGACGTGGAGGAGGGAGATCGCCGTGGTCATCATTATTGGCCCACCACCTTGCTGGCCAATTCCGTCAGCGGAACCCACGCGTACCGCTGCACCGCCGGGTCAATCGCGCTCAGCCAGACCAGCGGCGCAACTCCCATCACCAGCGCCGCCACCGCAATCGGAGCCAGCGCCGTTTTCTCCCGCAGGTTCAGATCCGGCAGCCCTTGATTCACCTCGTGCGTCACCTTGCCCTGGAAAACCCGCTGGTACATCCACAGCAAATAACACGCGCTCCAGATCACCCCCGTCGCCGCCAGAATCCCGTACAGCGGCCGCGCCTGGAAGGCCCCGCTCAACACCAGGAACTCGCCAACGAACCCGTTCATCAATGGCAGTCCCACCGACGCCAGCACCGTGATCAAAAAGAACGTCGCATACTTCGGCATCGGTGTCGCCAGCCCGCCGAATTCGCTGATCTCATACGTGTGCCGCCGCTCATACAGAATGCCCGCCAGCATGAACAATCCGCCCGTGGCCACGCCGTGCGCCAGCATCACAAACACTGCTCCATTCAAACCCGCCGCCGTGAAACTGAAAATCCCCAGCACCACGAATCCCAAATGGCTGATCGACGAGTACGCAATCAGCTTCTTCATGTTCGGCTGCACCAGCGAAACCAGTGCGCCATAAATGATTCCAATCAGCGCCAGCGCCATGATCCACGGAGCATTCCGGTGCGCCTGCTCCGGAAACAATCCCACGTTGAAGCGCAGCATGCCGTACGTGCCCATCTTCAGCAGCACTCCCGCCAGCAGCACCGATCCCGCCGTCGGCGCTTCCACGTGCGCGTCCGGCAGCCATGTATGCACCGGAACCAGCGGCACCTTCACCGCAAACGCCACAAAGAATCCCAGGAAGAGCCAGAACGACGCGCTTTCATACCCCGGCACGTTCCCGCTCGCAATCGCGTTGTGAATCACCGTGAAATCAAAGCTGCCCGTCTTCGCATACAGCCACACAATCGACGCCAGCATAAACATCGAGCCGATCATCGTGAACAGAAAAAACTTCACCGCCGCATACACCTTCCGGCCGTGCCCATACATCCCGATCAGCAGCGCCATCGGAATCAGCGTCGCTTCATAGAAGAAATAGAACAGGAACAGGTCGAGCGACGTGAACACGCCAATCAGCGCCGTCTCCAGCAGCAGCAGCAGAATAAAAAATTCCTTCACCCGCTCGTGAACCGATGTCCATGAAATCAACACGCACAGCGGCGTCAGGAACGTCGTCAGCACCACCAGCCACACCGAAATTCCATCAATCCCCATGTGGTAATGGATATTCGGTGTCGTGATCCACACCTTGTCGATCTCAAACTTGAACAGCCCCTCGCCCCGGTGCAGGTGCACCGGCAAATGCAGCGACGCCACAAACGCCAGCACCGAAATCACCAGCGCAAACAGCTTGATATCGCGGTCCCGCCTCGGAATCAGCAAAATCAGCAGCCCGCCCGCCGCCGGAATAAACGTCACCAGCGTCAGAATGATGGGACTGAGGCTATCCATATTGTTCATCGCACTCCCATCCACACCATGTAGGCGATGACCACCGCGCCGCCCGCTGCCACCCAGCCCGCATACGACCGCAGGTTGCCCGACTGCATGTGCCGCGTCGAATCCGAAACCTCGCGCGCCGCCGTGGCCGATCCGTTCACCGCCGCGTCAATCACTCCCTGGTCGATCCCATGCCACAGAATCGCCGTCGATCCCTTGATCAGCGGCTTCACGAACACCGCCGCATAAATCTCGTCGATGTAATACTTGTGCACCACCGCCTCGTAGATCCCGCCCAGGCTGGCCGCAATCCGCGCCGGCAGTTGCGGACGCCGGTAATAAAGCAGCCACGCAAACAACAGTCCCAGAACCGCCGCGGCCACCGAAATCCCCATCAGCAGCATTTCCGTTCCTTTGGCCGAATCTGCCGCCTCCGCTGGCGGTTGCATCAGCCCCACGCTCTCAAACACCGGAGCCAGAAAATGTTCAAACCGCCCGCCGATCCCAATCCATCCTCCAACGAATGACAACACTGCCAGCACCGCCAGCGGCCCCAGCATTACCCACGGACTCTCATGCGGCGTCCCACGCCCGTCATGCCCGTGTGACCCCGCCCCCGTGCCGTGTCCAGTGTCGTGCGCCTCATGCGCCGCCGCCCCGCGGTAGTCCCCAAAGAACGTCATGAACCACAGCCGGAACATATAAAACGACGTAATCAGCGCCGTCGTCACACCGATTAGCCAATACACCCAGCTTCCATTCGGACTGGAAAATGCCTTCCAGAGAATTTCGTCCTTCGAAAAGAATCCCGCCAGCGGAGGGAAGCCCGCGATCGCAAACGTAGCCACCGTCATCGTCCAAAACGTCCACGGCATATACTTCCGCAGGCCGCCCATCTTCCGCATATCCTGCTCGCCGCCCACCCCGTGAATCACCGAACCCGCCGCCAGAAACAACAGTCCCTTGAAGAACGCGTGCGTCATCAGGTGAAAAATGCCCGCCGAAAACGCTCCCACGCCGCACGCCATGAACATGTATCCCAGTTGCGATACGGTCGAGTACGCCAGCACCTTCTTAATGTCGGTCTGTGCAATGCCGATGGTCGCGGCAAACAATGCCGTCAGCGTTCCCACGATCGCCACCACCATCATCGCCATCGGCGCGCGCTCAAAAATCGCCGACGAACGCGCCACCATATACACGCCCGCCGTCACCATCGTCGCCGCGTGGATCAACGCCGACACCGGCGTCGGGCCTTCCATCGCATCCGGTAGCCATACATACAGCGGAATCTGCGCCGACTTGCCCGCCGCCCCTACCATCAGCAGCAGCCCAATCGACGTCAGCAGTCCCGCGCCCGCCGCCTCAGCCGGAAGCGTTCGCACCGCCGCGAATACATGCGTGAAGTCCAGCGACCCGAAATGCTGGATCATCAAAAACAGCGCAATCAGAAATCCGAAATCGCCGATTCGATTAACAATGAATGCCTTCTTGCCCGCCGCTGCCGCCGAGTCTTTCGTGAACCAGAACCCGATCAGCAGATACGACGCCAGTCCCACGCCCTCCCAGCCAATGAACATCACCAGATAATTCTTGGCCAGCACCAGCGTCAGCATGAAGAACATGAACAGGTTCAGATAACTCATGAACCTGTAATAACTCTCGTCCTCCCACATATATCCGACAGAATAGATGTGAATCAGGAAGCCGACGCCGGTCACCACCAGCAGCATCACCAGCGAGAGTTGATCCAGATAAAAGCTGAAGTCGACTTGAAAGTTTCCCGAGCGGATCCAGTGCGCCAGATCGCAAGTGTAAGGTGCCGATTCCGAGGAGAATCCCGACGCCAGGAACAGCGCCATCGCAAACGCTGCGCCGCAAAAAACCAGCGCCACCGTCGTAACCGCTTTTTTCGACGACCGCCGGCCAAAATAGCCATTGATCGCCGCCCCCGCCAGGGGAAGAATCGGAACCAGCCAGAGATAAGGATTCTGCGTCATAACTTGAGCAGGTTCACCCGGTCCACGTTCAACGTTTCACGCGTGCGATAGACGGCAATGATGATCGCCAGCCCCACCGAGGCCTCCGCCGCCGCCACCACCATCACAAAGAACACGAACACCTGCCCGCTCAGCGCGTGCCATTGGGCGGCAAAGGCTACGAACGAAAGGTTCACCCCGTTGAGCATCAGCTCGATCGACATGAAAATCGTGATGATATTGCGCTTGATCAGGAATCCCAGCACGCCGCACACAAATAAAATTCCGCTCAGCACCAGGTAATAAGAAAGAGGAACCATCATCCCTCCTTTCTCGGGCCGCGCGAAACCGCCTCAGGACGGCTCGCCAGTACCACCGCGCCCATGATCGCGATCAGGATCAGCACCGACGTCACTTCAAACGGCAGCAGAAAGTCGTGAAACAGCAGCTGCGCAATATCGTGCGGATCGCCCTTCAACGCGCCCATCGCCACCGGCCGCGTGTTGGAATGAAACACAATCGTCCAGCCCACCAGCAGCGATCCGATCACCACGCCCGGAACGCCCAGCAGAACCGCCACCCGGCTGCCCTTGCTCCGCTCCTCTGCGCCCGCATTCAGCAGCATGATCGTGATGATGAACAAGACCATGATGGCGCCCGCGTACACGATAATCTGCACCGCGTTCAGAAATTCCGCGCCCAGCAGCAGATACTCCACCGCCAGCGACGCCATCACCGCAATCAGCGACAGCGCGCTGTTAATGGGATGGCTCTGCACCAGCAGGTTCACCGCCCCCGCCACGCAGATCGCTCCGAAAAATAAAAATAAAAATAAATGAAACATTGAAGTCAGTACTCAGTATCCAGTACCCAGGAAAGCCAGCCCGAAAGGGGTTACTGGCCACTGGCTGCTGCCTTTAAGCTCTCCACGCCACAATCAGCGCCGTCACCACAATATTCGCCAGCGCCAGCGGCAGCAGGATCTTCCATCCGAACGCCATCAACTGGTCATACCGAAACCGCGGCAAAGTCCACCGCACCCATACGTACAGAAACATGAAAGCGAATACCTTCAGGCAGAACCACAGGATCGGCAATACCGCCTGCAGCAGCGGAGGCCCAAAGATCGGACCATACCAGCCTCCGAAAAACATCAGCGTCGCCAGGCACGCCACCGTCACCATGTTGCAATACTCCGCCACGAAAAACATCGCGAACTTCATCGCGCTGTATTCCGTGTGATACCCCGCCACCAGTTCCGATTCCGCTTCCGGCAGGTCAAACGGAGTCCGGTTCGTCTCCGCATACGCCGAGATCAGGTACACCACAAACGCCACCGGCTGAAAGAAAATATTCCAGCGCAGATGCGCTTGCGCATCCACAATGTCGCGCAAGCTCAGGCTGCCCGTCATGATCAGCACGCCCACCAGCGCCAGCCCCAGCGAAACTTCGTAGCTGATCATCTGCGCGCTCGAGCGCAATCCGCCCAGCAGCGAATACTTGCTGTTCGAAGCCCATCCCGCCAGCACGATCCCGTACACGCCCATCGACGTGCTGCCCAGAATCACCAGCAATCCAATGTTCACGTCGGTGATCTGCAGGTACGTTCCCCAGCCGCCGACATTCACCCAGTTCCCAAACGGAATCACCGAAATCGACGTCAGCGCAAAAATCACCGCCACAATCGGCGCCGCGATATACAGCGGCTTGTAGACGTACGGCTCCGTCAGGTCTTCCTTGAAAATAAACTTGATCCCGTCCGCCATCGGCTGCAGCAGCCCGAAAGGCCCCACCCGCGTCGGCCCCCACCGGTTCTGGATGTGCGCCGACACCTTGCGCTCCAGCCACACGCTATACGCCGCCGCCGTCATCAGCACGCCGATCAGGATCAGCGACTTGATGAGCGAGATGATGACAAATGCCGTTATGCTCAGCAAAATATTCTTTCGTCTTCCCGTGTGGCGCGGGCGCCCTCGCCCGCTCGCCTTTGACCTTAACCTTGCTGCTTCGTCCTGCTCCAACCTAACCAGCGAATTTCACTAGCAGGCTGCCGCTTTGGGTAAGGGCACGAGTTCCACTCGTGCCGTAAACTGCCGCCCCATCAACGGCGGCTTTCAGCCGCTGCGGGAATGCCGTCCTGCCACAACCCTCAATCCGCCGCCACTTCCACATCCGCCGACTTGTTCTCCATCACCGAATTCAAAGTCTTCGAATACCTTCCCAGCGTTCCCGAGCTGAACAGATCGTCATTCGACGGCACGATCAATGCCGGATCCTGCATCGCCCCGCCGCCACTCTCCGCAATCTCCAGATGCTGATCGTTGCCCGCCAGCAGATTCACCCGCGACACATCATACCCGGACACCACCCGCTGCACTTCATCGAAAATCGCCAGCGGATCAAACGGCGTCATCTTCGGCTCCAGGTTATGCGCCTCCAGCCACACCGCATGCCGGTCCGCTTCTCCCGATTGCGCTCCCCGCGTCTGCCCCATATCCGATCGCGTCCCGCTGCCAAACGGAACCAGTCCGCGGACATCGAATCCCATCGCATCCGCGATCCGCACGATCATTTCAAAATCCGATTTCGTGTCCGTGACTTCGCCCGCCTTCTTCACCAGTTGCAGGTCGCCGCACGTGTTCGTGTACGTTCCCGTCTTCTCGTACGCGTTCGCCGCCGGCAAAACCACGTCGGCAATATTCGCCGTCTCCGTCAGGAACATGTCCTGCACCACCACAAAACTCTTCGACAGCACAAACGGATCAATCCCAAACCGCCTCACCGGATTCGATCCCACCACGTACAGCGCCTTCAGTTTGCCCGCCTTCGCCGCCTCCACCATCTCCGGAACGGCCAGCCCCTTTTCCGCCGGCATCGCGCCCCATTCCTGCTGAAATTTTCCCGCGCTCGCGATCGGCTCATATCCCGGCAACAGATCCGGATACAGCCCCATCTCGCTCGCCCCGCGCGAGTTCGAATAATCCGATAGGCAAATGAATTTCGCCTGCGGCAGCGCCGCCACCAGCTGCGCAATGCTCGCCCCGCGAATCTCCGACCCGAACGCCACCACCAGTTCTTTCTCTTCGCGCAACGTCTGCCGCAATGCCGCCAATGTCGCCGGAGTCGTGCCCTGCGTTCCCAATCCTTCCGGCGCCGCTCCGTCATGCGACAGAAAATCTACGAACGCCGACTCGCCGTTATCTTCCGACACCTGCGCAAACATCGTGGCCTGCCGCCGCAGCTTGATCGCATTCGCATTCACCACGTAAAACTTCGCCCGCCGCAGCCGCACATTCGTCCGCATCTGCCACGCCAGCAGCGGGTGCTGGTTCGTCGGATCGTTCCCGATCAGCAGAATCGCCGGAGCATTCAACACCTCCCGCATCGCCGCCGTCCGTCCCGGCTTTCCCTGCAACGCCGCCGCAAACGCCGGATAATCCGCCGTCCGGTGATGATCGACATTGTTCGTCTTCAGCACCACCCGCGCAAATTTCGACAGCAGATAATTTTCTTCGTTCGTCGTGCGGTTCGATCCAATCACGCCAATCGTGCTCCCGCCCAGCCCGTCCTTGGCAGCGCCGTCCCGGACTTCGCGCAACCGCCGTCCAATCAGCTCAAACGCGTCTTCCCACGTCGCCGGCGTCAGCTTCCCGTCCTTGCGAATCAGCGGACGCGTCAGCCGTTCCGGATGATGCGCAAAATCGAACGCGTACCGCCCCTTCACGCACAGGAAATCCCCGTTGATCCCGCTCTTGTCGCGATTGTCCCCGCGCACAATCTCCATCCCCGTGTCGCAGCGCCGCACGCCCAGCGTCGTCTTGCATCCATCCCCGCAATGCGTGCACACCGTCCCCACGTGGTTCATTTCCCACGGACGCGTCTTATACCGGTACGCCCCCGACGTCAGCGCCCCCACCGGACAAATATCAATGCACATCCCGCATTCTTCGCACTCGAGATGGTCTTCCTGGTTGGGAGAAATAATCGAACTCACGCCGCGGTTCTGCACCCCCAGCGCCCAGACGTCCATCCCCTCGCCGCACACCCGCACGCACCGGTAACACAAAATGCATCGCGGCCGGTCGAAATACACCACCGGAGACCACTGCTGTTCGTCCCGGTGATTCTTCGCCTCGATGAATTTCGATTCCGACGCGCCATACGAAAACGTCATGTCCTGCAATTCGCATTCGCCGCCCGCATCGCACACCGGACAATCCAGCGGATGGTTCCCCAGCAGCAACTCAACCATCGCCTTCCGCGCCTGTCGCACTTCATCGCTGTCGGTCGAAACCACCATGCCCTCGCCGACCACCGTCGTACACGCGGTCTGCAACTTGGGCATCTTCTCGACCTTCACCACGCACATCCGGCAAGCGCCCTGCAGCGAAAGCCCGGGGTAATAGCAGAACGAAGGCACTTCAATCCCCACGCTCTTGCACGCCTCAATCAACAGCGTCCCCGCAGGAGCCGTGATCTTCTTGCCATCGACAGTTAAGTTGACATCAGGCATTTTGTAATTTCGTCATCGGGTAATTTTGCAATTGAATTTCTATCGCCTTTGGCGCGCGGTGCTTTGCGACGAGGTGAACAGCGCGCTCAACTCATGTGCTTCCTGCAACAGCGGTTGCAACTTCTCAATCGGAACGATATCGCAATCCGAAAGCATTTCCAGCCAGAACACCGTTTCGTCTGCTTCCTCTACAACCACGCCAATCTTTGCGACCCATTCCGCCTTGGATCGGGCTCGGCAAGCCGCTCTGTAATTCGCCGCGACCGATGTGCCCGACCGCATCAGTTGTTTGCCCAAAACCTGCGCATCGCTCTTATACGGAAGCGCCCGGTAAACCCGCACAATCCGAACCGCAAACGCTTTGGTTCGATCGCGAAGCTCCTCCGGTTGCGACGCCATCCGTCTTCACAACTTTCAACGCTTTTCAAATTACAAACTTACCCGATTACCAAATTACAAAATCCGCCCAGCCTTCCCAATCTCTCCAGCCCTCAAGCTCCTAAATTACAAAATTACCCAAATTACCAAATTACCAAATTACAAAATCCGCCCAACCTTCCCAATCTCTCCAGCCCTCAAGCTCTCAAATTACCAAATTACCAAATTACAAAATTACCAAATCAAGCCACCACCGTCTCCGCCGCCTGCTCAAACGCACACGGTTTCCCGTCGAGATGGTCTTCAAACTCTTTCCGAAATTTCTTCACAAACGCCATCGTCGGCATCGCCGCCGCGTCCCCCAGCGGACAAAACGTCTTCCCCAGCATGTTCTCCGCCAGGTAATAAATGTTGTCGATATCCTTATTCACTCCCGCTCCAGCATGGAACCGCGTCAGCGTCTTCTTCAGCCAATCCGTTCCCTCGCGGCACGGAATGCACCATCCGCAGCTCTCATGCTGGTAAAACTTGATCGTCCGCAGCGCGAACTTCACCATGCACGTCGTATCGTCGAGCACCACCACCCCGCCCGATCCCAGCATCGATCCCGCCTTCGCCACCGAATCGAAATCCATCGAGATATCGATCTCCGCGGGCAACAGCACCGGAGTCGACGACCCTCCCGGCACCACCGCCTTCAAGCTCCGTCCGTTCGGAATCCCGCCGCCCACCTCATAAATCATCTTCTTCAGGTTGTAGCCCATCGGCAGCTCATACACGCCCGGCTTGTTCAAATGTCCCGACAGGCAGAACAGCCGCGTGCCGCCGTTCTTCGGAGTCCCCAACCCCGCATACCACTCCGCTCCGCCCAGAATAATGTGCGGCACCGCCGCCAGCGTCTCCGCATTATTAATGACCGTCGGCCCGCCCCACAGTCCCACCACGGCAGGGAAGGGAGGCCGAATCCGCGGCACGCCGCGTTTCCCCTCCAGCGACTCCATCAGCGCCGACTCTTCTCCCACCTCATACGCGCCCGCGCCGCCATGCCAATAAACGTCCAGATCGTATCCGCTGCCAAAAATGTTCTTGCCCAGAATCCCCTTCGCGTACGCGTCCTTGATCGCCTTCTGCATGATCACCGACAGGTAGCGGTACTCCCCGCGAATGTAGATGTACGCCTGGTGCGAACCCACCGCCAGCGCCGCGATCATCGCGCCTTCAATTACCGTGTGCGGATCGTGCTCAAAAATCAGCCGGTCTTTACAAGTCCCCGGCTCGCTCTCGTCGCCATTGCACAGCACGTACTTCGGCTTCGCCGACTGCTTCGGCACGAACGACCACTTCATCCCCGTGCCAAACCCGGCCCCGCCGCGCCCGCGCAACCCGGAATTCTTTACCTCATTAATAATGGCGTCCGCGCCCATGCCCAACGCTTTCTGCACGGCCTTATAGCCGTCGAGCTGCAGATAGCGTTCAATCTCCGTCGCGCCCTGTCCAAAGCGCTTCGAGATCACGCGAACCTCATCGGGATGTGACACTAAATAAGCCATTGGATAACTGAATCAATTTGGTAATTTGGTAATCGGGTAATTTTGTAATTTGAAGACCCATTTCTGCCGATGCCAGTCGGCGGGTTTCAAATTACAAAATTACCAAATTACGAAATTACAAAATCCTACTGCGTCCCCTTCTTCCGATACTCATCCAGCACCTGGTCCATCTTCTCCGTCGTCAGGTTCTCATGAAAGTCGTAATTCACCTGCGCCGCCGCCGCCCAGCTGCACGCCCCTATGCACTCCACCTCTTCCAGCGAAAACAGCCCATCCGGAGTCGTGCCCTTATGTCCGATCCCCAGCTTCTTCTTGCAATGCGTCAGAATTTCCTCGCCCCCGCGCAGCATGCAGGCAATATTGGTGCACACCTGCACGTTGTACTTCCCGCGCGGCTTGGTCGTCAGCATCGAGTAATAGCTGATCACGTTCCGCACTTCGAGTTCGGTAAGATCCAGCCGCCCCGCCAACTCGGCAATGACCTCGTCCGTCAGCGCCCCCGCTTCATCCTGGGCATACAAAAGCGTAGGCACCAACGCCGACCGCTTCGTAGGATAATGCGTCAGCATCTCCGCAAACCGACCCTCGAATTCGTCCGAAAATTTCATAAGTGAAACAACAGTTTTGGACTGAAACAATTTTGTAATTTTGTAATCGGGTAATTTAGTAATTGAAAACCCGTGCCGCCCGCCATCCAAAACGTCTGCGCCAAGGCCCTTAAATTACCAAATTACAAAATTACCAAATTACAAAATCAATCTTCCCCGGCTCATCTCCCTTACCGGTCGATATCTCCCAGCACCACATCAATGCTCCCAATCGCCGCCACCACATCCGCAATCAACTGCCCGTCGCACATCTTCGACAGCGCCTGCAGGTTCGCGAACGATGGACCCCGCATGTGCACCCGGTACGGTTTCGCCGTCCCGTCGCTCACAATGTAGTACCCCATCTCCCCGCGCGGCGACTCGATCGCCGAATAGACTTCTCCCGCCGGAACCGCAAAGCCTTCCGTAATAATCTTAAAGTGATAGATGAGCGCTTCCATCTGCGTCTTCATCTTCTCCCGGTCCGGCAGCACTACCTTCGGCGCATCCGCTTTGATTGGACCCTCCGGCATCCCCGCCATCGCCTGCTGCACAATCGCAATCGATTCCCGCAACTCCGCTACCCGGCATACGTACCGCGCAAATACGTCGCCTTCCGACCGCACCGGAACCTTAAACTTGAAATTCTCATACCCCGAATACGGAGCGTCCCGCCGCAAATCGATATCCACTCCGCTGCCCCGCAGCGTCGGACCGCAGGCTCCCAGCGCAATCGCATCCTCCGCGCTCAAATACGCCACGCCCTGCGTCCGCATCTTAAAAATCGGATTCCCCGTCAGCAGCCCTTCGTACTCATCCACGTTCCCCGGAAACGCGTCCGCAAACTTCTTCGCCTTCTCAAAAAATCCCAGCGGCGGCTCCAGCGAAATCCCGCCAATCCGGAAATACGACGTCATCATCCGCTGCCCGCTCAACATCTCAAACAGCCGCAGCACGTTTTCCCGCTCCCGGAAGCAATACAGAAATACCGTCATCGCCCCCAGGTCCATCGCGTGCGTTCCCAGCCACACCAGGTGCGAATTGATGCGGGTCAACTCGTTCATCATCACCCGCAGCCACTGCGCCTTCGGAGGAATCTCCAGCCCCAGCAGCTTTTCCACCGCCAGGCAATACGCCAGGTTGTTCGTCATCGGACACAGGTAATCGATCCGGTCCGTCAGCGGCACCACTTGCTGGTAGAACTTCGCTTCGCAGGTCTTTTCGATCCCCGTATGCAGGTAGCCGATCTCCGGCCTCAACCGCACAATGGTTTCGCCGTCAATCTCCAGCACCAGTCGCAGCACCCCGTGCGTCGACGGGTGTTGCGGTCCCATGTTCAGGACCATCGTCCGGTCGTTCGGATCGCGGTCGCGATCCGGAGCATTCTCCAGTGGCCGCTCGGCAATGTCTGTCGGGAACTCTGCCATGTCTTACCGGTAGCCTTCCACTGGATAGTCCTTCCGCAACGGATGGCCCTTCCAGTCGTCGGGCATCATGATTCGTGTCAGGTTGGGATGTCCCGTGAAGCGCACGCCAAACAGATCGAACACCTCACGTTCATAATGATTGGCCGCCGGCCAGACCTGCGTCACCGATTCCAGCGCCGGATCCGACCCTTCCAGCCGCACTTTCAATCGCACGCGTTCTTTCTGCGCAATCGAAAGCAGATGATACACGACTTCAAACCGCGGCTCCGATGGATACCAGTCCACGCACGTCAGATCGCAAAGATAATTGAAGGCGCAAGCCGCCGAATCGCGCAGCGTGCGGCACGCTTCCCGAATCGCTTCCTTTTCGATCCAGATCGTCAATTCTTCCCGGTCGAATTTCGCCGCCTGCACCGCCGCCGTATTCCACCCCATCAGCAATGCCAGCGCGGGATGCGACTTCAGTTGCTCCATATCCGTGATCGCCGCCGTCAGCGCCATTAGAAATGTCCCTTCCTCTCGGCCGCCAGGCCCCAGTCCAGCACGCCCTTCTTCCACGCGTAAAACAGGCCGACCAGGATCACCACGATATACAGAAGCATTTCCCAGAACCCGAACATCTTCAGTTCGCGCAGAATCACCGCCCACGGATACAGGAACACCGCTTCCACGTCGAACAAAATGAAGAGCATCGCCACCAGGTAGAACTTCACCGAGAACCGGCCCTGCGCGTCCCCAATCGGCTTCACCCCGCACTCGTAGGGCGACATCTTCGCCAGGCCGAATTTATGTTGGCCCACCAGCCACGAAAGCACGACAATGGCAACCGCCAGCCCCGTTACGAGGCCGAAATGCATCAGCAGAGGCAGGTAGCGTGCGAAATAATTGTCGGGCATAGGGGGAGCTATATATAATCTGCGCCAGCACAACCAGTAAACGTTTTAGATTAGTTTTGCTTGGCGCAACTGTCAAGCTAAGTACAATTGCACCAGTCGCTCAGTTTGATTGTCAGCAAAAAAATGGTCACGGAATTGTCATCCTGAGCGAAGCCAAGCACCTGCTTTGTACTTCGGGCGCCACCACGTTGCCCGGGAGACAGGCTCGTTGTCATTGCAAATTCAGTTCGTGTTTCATCCGTGCCACCTGTCTCCTTGGTTTCGACGGGCCCCGGGGAAAGCCGCAAACGCATGATCTTTGGCTTTAACACCGATATTCGCTACGAAGACACCATCTATCACGTCCAGAGCGAAGCCCGCGAAGGCGAGCGCCTCCTGCAAACCCAGGTCTTCGTCCGCGGACGCTGCATCGGCAAGCGCGCCGTTCCCTATGACTCCCGCCCTCCCCAATTCTCCCCCGCCGAACCCGACTCCGCCCCCGCCGATAACCGCTCCAGCGGCGATCAGGATAAGGAGAGGATCCTGCGCGATCTGCATCGCGAAGTTTTAGACGCCATCCGCGACGGCAAACTCGATTCCATCCTCGACAAGCGCGATTCCCCCGAAACCCTCGCCGCCGTCAAAGAACTCGACCTCGAATGGGTCAATGCCGGCTCCATCCATTCCGCCGGAGCCTTGACCATGCAGATTCGCGTTACCGACGGAGGCGTCGCCGTCCCGGCAGCCCGCCTCACCCTCCGCCTCGCCCGTCCCAATGCCGCTCCCTACTACGCCCAGGTCATCACCGACTCCCAAGGCAGCGCCGAAATGAACCTTCAGATCGAGGAAAAAAACCTCGAAGATTCCTCCGTAGTCGTCCAGGCCAGCTTCGACGGACGCACCGCCACCCGCAAATTCCAATTGCGCCAAACCCAGTAAACATGCGGCAAAGCCCAGCCGTGACGAGAACCGAGCGGAGAATCGCAAGACTTTGCAATTTAGTAATTTTGTAATTTAGTAATTTAGTAATTTGGTAATTTAAACAGTCAGGATTTTGTAATTTTCTAATCGGGTAATTTGGTAATCGAAACTCTCGCGACCTTGGGTTTTCAAATTACCAAATTACAAAATTACCAAATTACAAAATTAGAACTCTTGCCCTTTTTCAAATTACAAATTACAAATTACAAATTACAAATCAAAAATGCCTCCCCTCACCCTGACCATCAACGGCGAACCGCAATCCTCCCAGGCCACAACCCTGTCCGCCCTGGTCGACTCCCTCGGCATGAAGCCCGATCGCCTCGCCATCGAACTCAACCGCAACATCGTCCCCCGCGATCAATGGTCCCAAACCCCGCTCCACGACGGAGACAAACTGGAAATCGTCCACTTCGTAGGCGGAGGCGCATTTCATCCCCGCTCATCGTAGGCGGCGGCACTTTTTAGGCGGCTGCACTTTTCATCCCCCCCTCCCCACTGACGATTGTCATCCCGAACGAAGTGAGGGATCCGCACTCACGCTTGTCATCCCGACGAAGTGAGGGATCTGCACTGACGATTGTCATCCCGACGAAGTGAGGGATCCGCACTGACGATTGTCATCCCGACGAAGTGAGGGATCCGCAGTTCAAATTGCAAAATTACCAAATTACAAAATTCCCAAATTGCAAAATTCCAAAATTCCCAAATTTGTCTTCCTCTTCCCCCACCTGCTACCCTATCTCCGCTCGGCCCCGTCGTTCAACGGATAGGACTTCAGTTTCCTAAACTGACTATGCAGGTTCGATTCCTGCCGGGGCTACCACAGCCTCCCTCAACCACTCATTCGCCGGCGCCCCGTTGGAATCAGATGCCCCGCACCTCCAGCCCCGGAGGGCGACCAACCGGAGCCCAGCCGCTTCAGCGCTGAGAAAGCTGTCAAGCCCCCCAATTCGCCGTTTTCTTGGTAACTCGATGATTAGACACTAAATATAAATCGCTCCACAATGTCCAACCACCCCTCGCACATTGTTATAATAGAGTTAGTAAGTAAAACTAAAGGGTGCGGACCAACCATCCGCACCCTTTCCTATTGCCCAATCGCAACAACCCAAGACCGAGCCTTCCCAAGAAAAACTCCGGTTTGCGCCGGCTTCGACGAAGGGCACGAGTTCTACCCGCGCCGGTTTTGGGGAAGGGCACGAGTTCCACTCGTGCCGTAAACGCCGCCCCCTCAATAGCGGCTTCCAGCCGCTGAGGGAATGCTGCCCTGCGAAAAACTTTTTCCCGCAGCCCCGCTAAAACCTCGAACCTCAACCCTCAACCCTCGAACCTGAAAGGACTCCCATGCCCCTCTATCCCATCACCGTCCGCCGCTGCCAGCACATCAAGGTCAACGGCATCCAATGCGGATCGCCCGCGCTCCGCAACCACAACCATTGTTACTTCCACCACCAATGGCGCGCCTTCAACCCCCAACCCAAACCAACCGACGGAAACCACCCCGCCTTCACCCTCCCCAACCTCGAAGACGCTAACTCCATCCAACTCGCGCTCGCCCAGGTTATGCACTTGTTACTAACTCAGCAGATCGAACACCGCACCGCTTCGCTGCTCCTCCGCGCCCTCCGCATCGCCGCCGCCAACGTCAAGTTCACCACCCTCGAACCCCTGCCCCAGACCCAGATCGTCATCGACCCCCAATGCGTCGAACATCGTCCCTTGGAATCCACCGCCTGGTCCTCCATCGAAGGCCAGGACTACGACATCATCGAGCCCGGCGAAAACGAGCTCGGCTTCTCCCACGTACCCAGCCGCGAATTCACCATGGAAGATCTCGCGGAGGAATCCAGAAGGCTTGAGGAATCCATCGCCCGCCGCATCGAAAAACGCCGCCGCGAAGACCCCGACTTCCCCCGAAGCTTCCGCCCCACTCCCGACCAGGCGAAATCCGCCCACGCCTAACCCATTCCCCCACAACACTTTGCAGATAACCCCTTGCAACTCAAAGATTTGAAAGGAATTTCCGTCTAACTCAATGATTCTAAAAGACCGCTATTCAAAGAAACGAAAGCCGTAGCCGATCCACCGCAGAGTATTAACGGAAAAGTAAACATACCTCGCCGCAACTCAGCCTCGCCCTTCAGTCAGAGGCAAGTTGTTGCCCGGCATTTGTTTTTTTCCGTGTCTCCGTGCCGCCGTGGTGAAGTCCCCGACCGCGCTGAAGTCGCTTAATTCGGACCCGGCCCCCGCGAACCACCTTCGCCTCTCCATTCCTGCACGATTTCTCCGTCCGCGCCCGCCCCACGCAAGTCAATCCATGCCGCCATCCCTCTGCCGTATAATGAAATCACTGTGCTCAAATATTCCATCGTAGTCCCGCTCCATAACGAGCAGGAGAACGTCACCGATCTCTACGCTCGCCTCAAGTCCGTCATGGAAGCCAGCGGCGAAACCTTTGAGATGGTGCTCGTCGACGACGGTTCCATCGACGGCACGTTCAATCTTCTGCGCGAAATCGCCGCCGTCGATAGCCGCGTCACCGTCGTCAAGTTGCGCCGCAACTTCGGACAGACCGCCGGCCTCGCCGCCGGTTTCGACCACGCCCGCGGCGAATACATCATCGCCATGGATGGCGATCTGCAACACGATCCCGCCGATATTCCCATGTTCCTCGAAAAAATTGCCGAGGGCTACGACATCGTCAGCGGATGGCGCAAGAATCGCGTCGATAACTTCTGGCTCCGCCGCTTTCCCTCGCGCTGCGCCAACTGGTTCATGGCCAAGCTGAGCGGTGTCGACATTCACGACTTCGGCACTACCTTCAAAGCCTACCGCCGCGAAATCCTCGGCCAGGTGCCGCTTTACGGAGAACTTCATCGCTTCATCCCCGCCCTCGCCTCCTGGTATGGCGCCTCGATCGTCGAAGTCCCCATCCGCAACATCAACCGCGAGCGCGGAGCCTCCCACTACGGAATCTCCCGCACCTTCCGCGTCTTCTTCGATCTCATCACCATCCGTTTCCTGCTCAAATATCTTTCCCGCCCGCTCCATCTTTTCGGAACGCTCGGCATGTTCAGCATCATGGCCGGCAGCTCGGTTTCCGGATGGCTCATCTTCGACAAGATCATGTACCACACCGATGTCATGGCCCAGCACGGACCGCTCATGATGTTCTCCGCCGTCCTGTTACTGGCCGGACTCAACTTGCTAGCCATCGGCTTGCTCGGCGAAATGCAAGTCCGCCACTACCACGAGCCCACCTCCCGCGCCCCCTACTCCGTGGACCGCGTGCTGCGAGCCCAGAGTGAAGAAAGCACAATCTCGGAATAGGCAAAGTCAGAAGTGCGATTGCAGAAGGGCCATTGCACAAGTCAGATCGCAGAAGTGAAAACAAGGTCAGAGGTTTGAGGTTCGATTGCAGAGGTACGAATCTCCCAACGCCGATTCAGAATTCGGACTTTCGAAGGACGTCAGGTTTTACCTCTGCAATCGACCCTCTGACCTCCGCAATCGACCTCCGACCTCTGCAATCAAACCTCCGACCTCCGCAATCGACCCTCTGACCTCCGCAATCGAACCTCTCACCTCATGTGGGGCGTATAATTTCGCTGCCATGCCAACCACAACTCAATTCGAATTGCGTCTAGCCGGACGCATGTCGCGTCTCGGCACCGAGACCGCCTTTGAAGTCCTGAACCGCGCCCGCGCCTTAGAGAAGCAGGGCAAGGAAGTCATTCACCTCGAAATCGGAGAGCCCGACTTCGACACGCCCTCCAACGTCATCGAAGCCGCCGTCGACGCGCTCCATAAAGGATGGACCCACTACGGCCCCGCCGCCGGTCTGCCCGACCTGCGCCAGACCATCGCCGACTACGTCAGCCGCACCCGCAACGTCCCAGTCTCGCCCGACGAAGTCGTCGTCGTCCCCGGCGGCAAGCCCATCATCTTTTTCACCATCCTCGCCCTCATCGAACATGGAGACGAAGTCATCTATCCCAATCCCGGCTTCCCCATCTACGAGTCGATGGTCAACTACTCCGTCGGCACCGGAGTCCCCATCCCGCTCCGCGAGGAGCGCGGCTTCGCCGTCGACGTGAAAGAACTCGCCTCGCTCATCAACGACCACACTCGCCTCATCATCCTCAACTCGCCCCACAATCCCACTGGCGGCGTTCTAACCAGGCAGGATATCCACGACATCGCCGACGCCATCGGCGATCGCAACATCATGGTTCTCTCCGACGAGATTTACAGCCGCCTCATTTTTGAAGGCGAAGACTTCTCCATCATGAGCGTCCCCGGCTTCAAAGAGCGCACCATCCTGCTCGACGGCTTCTCCAAAACCTACGCCATGACCGGATGGCGCATGGGCTACGGCGTCATGCGCGCCGACCTGGCCGTGCACATCGCGCGCCTCATGACCAACTCCAACTCCTGCACCGCCAGCTTCACCCAGATCGCCGGAATCGAAGCCCTCCGCGGCGATCAATCCTCCGTCGACAAAATGAACGCCGAGTTCAAACACCGCCGCGACGTCTTCGTCGCCGGACTCAACAAGATCAAAGGCTTCTCCTGCCTGCTGCCGAAAGGCGCCTTCTACGCCTTCCCCAACATCAAGCAGACCGGATGGCCCTCGAAAAAATTAGCCGACGCCCTGCTCGAAGAAGCCGGAGTCGCCTGCCTCTCCGGCACCTCCTTTGGAGCCTACGGCGAAGGCTACCTCCGCTTCAGCGTAGCCAACTCCCTCGAGAACCTGAACAAAGCCCTGGCCAAAATCGACGCCTGGGTAGGAAAGAACCTGCGCTGAGGCGGCAAATCGACGCTTGACGGTCTGTATAGTATAGCTTTACACTATACGAAATGATTAAGAGCTTCCGGCACAAAGGTGTCGAGCGGTTCTTCGATACAGGGTCCAAGGCAAAAATCCAGCCGCATCATGCGGACAAATTGAGGCTGCAGCTTGCCGCGCTGGATAACGCCAAATCCCCGAAGGACATGAACGCACCCGGTTGGAGGCTTCATCCACTGCACGGCGATCTGGAAAACCACTGGTCGGTGGACGTCAGCGGCAACTGGCGTCTGACGTTTACTTTTGAAGGCGAAGATGCCGTGTTGGTCGATTATCACGATTACCACTGAGAGGCCTTATGCGCATGCACAATCCGCCCCACCCAGGAAGGGTCCTACGGGAGTATTTAGGGACGAGATCGGTGACCGACACCGCCAAACACCTTGGTGTGACGCGGGTCGCTCTGTCGCGCATCCTCAATGGCAGCGCGGGAATTTCAGCCGACATGGCCCTCAGGCTGGCGGACGCCCTCGGCACCAACCCCGAGCTATGGGTCGGCATGCAAACCCAATATGATCTGTGGCAAGCCTCCCAGCGGCGCCGCAAAAAGGTGACGCGATTCCTCGTGAGTGCCGGGCAAGATAACACCGCTACGCGATCCCGCTCGTCGCAAAGTGCGCGGTGAGCAAGGTATGCGGCATAACGAACTCCAACCAGGATTCCGCGCGCCCTGACAAAATCGAACCTGGGTAGGGAAAACACTGCGGTGCGCTCGCTACTGCGTGCAATGAGGAACTGGTCTCACACATGATTTTGGGAAGGGCACGACTTCAGTCGTGCCGCTGCGAGTCGAAACCACTCGGGCTTTAGCCCCTGAGGGCCAATGCTTTTGCCGCCGAGACCATTTTAGGGACGAGTTCTCCAGAGGCTATCCCTGGCAGTATCGACAAAGTATATACGCCAGGCTATACTATGTAGCAGTCATGAAGACGCAGATGGTCAAGTGGGGCAACAGTCTGGCCGTGCGCATTCCCAAGCACGTGGTGGAGCGCGCCCGCTTCAAGGAAGGCGATTCCATCGAGATCGAGGCCTCCGCCGAAGGCCAGGTCGAACTGCGCCGGGCCACGAAAGTTCCCACGCTGGCGCAACTGGTCGCCCAGATCACTCCCGAGAATCGTTACGCCGAGATCTCCACCAGCGCGGAAATCGGGAAAGAAGCTGTCGAATGGTGACTGCGTGACCGCCTACATTCCCGAAGCCGGCGACATCGTCATGATGGATTTCGATCCCCAAGTTGGCCGCGAGCAGGCCAAGCGGCGGCCCGCATTGGTGCTCACCGACCAGCGCTACAACAAAGCCAGCGGACTGTTCGTGGTTTGTCCCCTCACGAGCCAGCGCAAACCCTATCCGTTTGCCCTGCCCGTTACGGTGGATCAGGTGGAAGGCGCAGTTCTGGTCGATCAGTTAAAGAGCATGGATTGGGCCGTCCGCAAAACGAAATTCCGCTGCAAAGCCGAACCCGCCCTGCTCGGAAAAGTGCGCCAGTACGTTGCCGTCCTGCTCGGCCTTCGCTGAGGTCACAAGAAGTCCACGGCCCGGTCGCTAACTCCCCTTCCTCTCCTGTTCCCCCCGCCGCCCCCGCTTGGTGTACACTTTCCCCCGCCATGACAAACATCGACAAGCATCCCGCCGGCTCCTTCTGTTGGATCGAGCTCGCCACCACCGACCAGAACGCTGCCAAGAGTTTTTACAGCGCCATCTTTGGTTGGCAGGTCAACGACATGCCGATGGGCCCCGATGAGGTCTATACCATTTTCCGCATCAATGGCCGCGATGCCGCCGCCGGATGCACTCTGCGTCCCGAGCAGCGTTCCCAGGGAGTCCCTCCGCACTGGCTGATTTACATTGCCGTCGACGATGTCGACGCCGCCGTCCCCAAAGCGCAGCAACTCGGCGGCACCATTCTGGCTCCGGCCTTCGACGTCATGGATGCCGGACGTATGGCGGTCGTCGCGGATCCCACCGGCGCCGTCTTCTGCCTGTGGAAGGCGAACCGCAACACCGGAATCGGAATCACCCACCTCCACGGTACTCTTTGCTGGGCCGACCTCAGCACCCCCGACGTCAAGCGCGCTTCCGACTTTTACTCCGGTCTTTTCGGATGGGAGATTGCTAGCGAGCGCACCGACGGCACGAAAGATCCCTCCGGCTACGAGCACATCAAGAACGGCGAGCATTTCATCGGAGGCGTGCCCCCCGCCGCCTATCGCAAGCCCGGAATGCCCGCGCATTGGATGGCCTATTTTCAGGTCGACGACGTCGATGCCGCCGCGAACAAGGCAAAAGAACTGGGCGCCACCCTTCACATGCCGCCCATGACCATGGAGGGCGTCGGCCGCATGTCCGTAATCGCCGACCCCCAAGGCGCAGTATTCGCGATCTTCAAGTCGGCCCGCTGATGGGAGCGTCGCCTAAACTGCAATTGTCATCCTGAGCGAAGCGAAGATCCTGCTTTCCGCTCAGGGTGACAATTCATAATTAGTAGCGAACCGTCGCAGTAAAACCCCGGCCCCATCACTCCCCGCTGTGACCGCGCTCACTGAACCCTGCGACATCCGGAGCTACGCTCATCCTGCACGTTGAATGCGCAAGCCTATGCGCCATTTCCCCTGCTGCTCGGAGTGCCGTCCGAAGTTCGTTCCAACTCCCGCCGTCAGCCAAGGAGCCATCCCATGTCGATCCAAAATTCATCCACCGGCGAAGTTCTGCATTCCTACACCATCGACGAACTCAAACAGCAGGCCAACCTGATGCGCGGCTACGACCTCGCCGCCCTCTGCGCCGCCACTTCCGGACACGCCGGCGGCACGCTCTCCATCATGGATATCACCGCCGCACTCTACCTTCGCGTCGCCAATCACGACCCTAAGAATCCCAGCTGGCCCGACCGCGACCGCATCGTCTGGTCCACCGGCCACAAGGCGCCCAGCCTCTATCTCGGTTTAGCCTTCGCTGGATTCTGTCCCAAAGAAGATGTGGCTCTCCTCCGCAAACTCTATTCGCCCTTTCAAGGCCATCCCCACTGGCTCAAGCTCCCCGGCGTCGAAGTTTCCACCGGATCCCTCGGCCAAGGCCTGAGCATCGCCGTCGGCATCGCTCTCGCCGCCAAGCTCGACAACAAGAATCACCACGTCTTCTGCATCATGGGAGACGGCGAGCAGCAGGAGGGCCAGATCTGGGAGGCCGCAATGGAGGCCGGCCACTTCAAGCTCGACAACCTCATCGGCATCGTCGACCGCAACCGCCTCCAGATCGACGGCTGGGTCAAAGACGTCATGAACGTCGAGCCTCTCGAAGACAAATACCGCAGCTTCGGATGGCAAGTGGTCACCATCGACGGCCACGACATGAAGCAGGTCGTCGAAGCCCTCGAGAACGCCAAAACCCAACCCTCTGCCAAGCCCACCGTCATCATCGCCAACACCGTCAAAGGCAAAGGCGTCAGCTTCATGGAAGACATCGCCGGATGGCACGGCAAAGCCCCCAACCTGGAAGAATTAACCACGGGACTGAAAGAACTCGGCCTCGAAGGCCAGGTTCCCGTCGAGCAACTCTTCGCCCACGCCCGGCAATATCAAGCCGAGGTCGACCGTAAGCTCGAGGCCAGGATGCCCGAATTCCACCGCAACTACTGGTGGAACGCGCGCAATTCCATGAAGGTTCAGATGAAGCCCACCCGCCTCGGCTTCGGCCAGTCGCTTGCCGCCAACGGCGACGATCCGCGCATCGTTTGCTTCGGACTCGACATCTCCGGCTCCATCACCATCAACGAGTTCTACGCCAACAAGCCCGAGCGCAAGCCCCGCTGGATCAGCATGGGCATCGCCGAACAGTCCGCCACTTCAGCCGCCGCCGGACTCGCGAAAGAAGGGAAGCTCCCCGTCTTCGGAACCTATGCCACCTTCGCCGCCGCCCGCAATCTCGATCAGATCCGCACCTCCATCTGCTACGGCAATTTCAACGTCTTGATCGCTGGAGCTCACGGCGGAGTCAGCGTCGGCCCCGACGGCGCCACCCACCAGGCCCTCGAAGACTGCTTCGCCATGTGCGGACTTCCCAACATGAACGTCGTCGTCCCCTGCGATATCGTCGAAACCCGCAAGGCCACCGACTATTTGCTCCTCAAGCACGTCGGCCCGAAATACATCCGTTTCGCCCGCGAAGCCACGCCCATCGTCACCGACGAAAAGACCCCCTTCGTCTTCGGCAAGGCCAACGTGATCCGCCTGCGCCGGGAGTCTGCGAATTTCATCGAGGCCTTCGAAACCAAGCTTGAATCCGATTACCGCGACGAATGCGAAGACCTCACCATCGCCGCCTGCGGCCCGATGGTCCCGGAAGCCATGCGCGCCGCCTGGATTCTCAAGCAGGATTTCGGTTACGAAACCCGCATCCTCAACCTTCACACTCTCAAGCCGCTCGACACCGCCGCCATCGTCCATGCCGCCCGCGACACCAGCATCGTCCTCACCGCCGAGGAACACCAGATCGGCGCGCTCGCCTGGCCAGTCGCCAGCGCCATCACGCAATCGCCCGAACTGTACGGCATTCCCATCATTACCGGCGCCATCGGAGTGAAAGACCGTTTCGGTGATTCCGGCGCTCCCTGGGAACTGATCAAGGAATTCGAAGTTTCCGCCGAACACATCGCCGCCAAAGCCGTCGCGCTCGTAGGGGTCAGGAAGTCCCGCTCCGGAGAGCCGGTCTCTGAGGTCCATTTGGTGGGCTAAGAATCAGATTGCTTACGTGCGCGGCACCAACTCTGAAACCGCGGGGACGGCGCGTTCACCGCGTCCGTTTGCCTGATCGTCGTCGGCGATGGTACAACCCGAGCGAGGCCTCCGCTCGTGAAAAAGATAGCCGTAGTCGCTCTTCCTTTGCTGCTGGTAGTATTTTTTGGCGTCCGTGCCGCTGAAAACAAGCGCCGCATCAATCTCCCCACCAGCAAGACTCTGACCCTCCCCGTCCCCGGATACCTCGCTCGCACCAACAGCTTTCCCGCCACCATCGCCCTCAGCCCCGACGGCCGCTACGCCGCGCTGCTCAATCAGGGATACGGCACGCAGGAGGCCGGAGCGCGCCAGTCGATCGCCATCCTCGATCTCACCACCAATCAACTCCACGACTTTCCCGACGACCGCCTGAGCGATGAGTATTCCACCCACCAAAGTTATTTCATCGGACTCGCCTTCTCGTCCGATGGCAATCATCTCTATGCCTCGATGGGCTCGATCACCGATCCCACCGGCGAGAAGCCAAAGAGCACCGGCAACGGCATCGCCGTCTACAAATTCGCCGACGGACAAGTCACTCCCGAGCGCTTCATCAAGATCCCTCCGCAGAAGATTGCCGAAGGCAAAGAAGTAGCCTTCAGCCTGCGCAAAACTCCCGCCGGAACCGCGCTCCCTTATCCCGCAGGATTCGCCCTGCTGCCGGGGCCGAGTGGCGACCGCCTGCTCATCGCCAACAATCTCTCCGATAATGTGATCCTTCTCGACGCCACCTCCGGAAAGATTGAGAAGTCGTTCGATCTAAGCCGCAGCCGTTACATCCCCGCCGCATATCCCTACACGGTCGTGGCCAACAAAGCTGGAACCAGAGCCTGGGTCAGCCTGTGGAATTCAGCGTCGGTCGCGGAGTTGAACCTTGAAACCGGCAAGGTCGCGCGCTGGATCGACCTGGCAAAAACCGTCGATCCAATCTCACCCAGTTCGCACCCGGCCGCGATGCTGTTGAGCCCGAACGAAGACACGCTGTACGCCGCTCTCGCCAACGCCGACGCCGTCGTTGCCGTCGATCTGAAATCAGGAGCCGCTTCCCGCCGTTATCACACCGGTTCCGACGGTTCCGTTCCACAGGCGATCGGGCTTTCGCCCGACGGCAAGCGCCTCTACGCGGCCAGCGCTGCAACGGATGCGATTGCCGTGTTCGAAATCAAATACAGCTCGAGCCCGGCAGCGAGTCCTGCCCTCTCGAGCCCGATGGAAGAACCCCTCGGTTTCATCCCCACCGAGTGGTATCCCAGCGCTATCGCCCTCGCCGGCAACGACCTCCTCATCGCTACCGCCAAAGGCGAAAGCAGCGGCCCCAACAGCATGTCCGGCCTCAAAGGCGAGCGCAAAAGACACGGGCACCCCTACATTCCAACCCTGATCGGAGGCTCCATCCAGCGCCTGAGCCTCGCCGCCATCGACAACAATCTCCCCGCCTATACGCGCCAAGTCGAAGAAGACAATCTAATCCACTCCGATGGCGGCAAGTTCGAGTTCGCCGGCGGCAAAAATCCGATCCGCCACGTCATCTACATCCTCAAGGAAAATCGCACCTACGATCAGATCCTCGGCGACCTCCCCGTCGGCGACGGCGACAAATCGCTCACCATGTACGGAGCCGACATTACCCCCAACGAGCACAAACTCGCCCTGCAATTCGGCGTCCTTGACAACTTCTACGACAGCGGAGAAGTTTCCGGCGACGGCCACATCTGGTCAACCGCTTCAACCACCAGTGACTACAACGAAAAAATCTGGCCCATCGGCTATCGCAGCAGAGAACGCACTTACGATTCCGGAGGCACTGTCGCCGACGAGTTTCCCCTCGAGCAAGGCATCCCCGACGTCGACGATCCCGGCACCGGCTTCCTCTGGGACAACCTCGCCAAAAGCAACCTCACCTACCGCGTCTACGGAGAATTCATCGCCGCCGTCTGGTGCAAGAACGAGAAAGCCAGTTCGCCAACCGAAGGCACGCCGTCTCCAGTCTCTGCAACCTGTCCCATCCCACAAATCAGGAAAGGGGAGCCGCTTCCCGCCAACGTCGGCAATCCCTCCGGTGGCCCGAGTCCGTGGCCGTGGGCGGTTCCGCAAATCAACCGCATGCGCCCCACCAAAGCCGCCCTGCGCGATCATTACGACCCGCTTTTCCCGGATTTCGAGACCGACTACCCCGACCAGCTCCGCGCCGACGAATTTCTCCGCGAATTCAACCAGTTTGTGAAGGCGAAAGGCACCCCCAAAGAGCTTCCGCAGTTCACGCTGCTCTATCTCCCCGACGATCACACCGGAGGCACGCGCCCCGGCAAGCCCACCCCGCAAGCCTCCGTTGCCGACAATGACCTCGCGGTCGGCCGCGTCGTCGATGCCCTCTCCCACAGCCCCTACTGGGACGATACCGCCATCTTCGTCGTCGAAGACGACGCCCAGGACGGCGCCGATCACGTCGATGCCCACCGCTCGATTGCCCTGGTAATCAGCAAGTATTCGCCGCGCCCGCCCCAGCCTTTTGTCGATCACAGCTTCTACACTACGGTGAGCATGATCCACACCATGGAAGCCCTGCTCGGTCTTCCTCCCATGAATCTCTTCGACGCCCACGCCCCTCTGATGGCGCCGCTGTTCGCCGGCCCCGGATCGCAGCCCTCCTACACCGCCGACGACCAGAATCTCCGCAACGGCCTCATCTACGCCGTGAACGAAAAGAAAGCCCCAGGAGCCAAAGAGTCGCTGCAAATGGATTTCTCCAGGCCCGACGCCGCCGACGCGAAGAAGCTCAACGCAATCCTCTGGCAGGATGCGAAACTCGCGAATGCCAAAGAGCCAGCTGCGAAAGCCCAGGACCGCGCCCCCTAGCACGCTGCAAAAAAACTCCGCTTCTCCGGTTTAGGGAAGGGCACGAGTTCCACTCGTGCCGAAAATACCGCCCCCCTCTTCGCTGCGGTTTAGGGAAGGGCGCGAGCTTACTCGTGCTGTAAATGCCGCCCCCGCTCCGCTCCGGTTTAGGGAAGGGCACGAGTTCCACTCGTGCCGTAAGTGCCGCCCCGCTTCGATCCAGTTTCAGGAAGGGCGCGAGCTTACTCGTGCTGTAAATGCCGCCCCCTCTTCGCTCCGGTTTAGGGAAGGGCACGAGTTCCACTCGTGCCGAAAATACCGCCCCCTCAATGGCGGCTTCCAGCCGCTGAGGGAATGTTGCCCCGCGAAAAAACTTTTTCCGCAACCCGAACTTTGTCTGCACAACCGAACTTCATTCCCGCGCCGCTTCGCTCTGGTATTGGGGAAGGGCAAGAGTTTAGAGATTGCAAAAAAACTCCGCTTCTCCGGTTTGGGGAAGGGCACGAGTTCCACTCGTGCCGTAAATGCCGCCCCCTCAATGGCGGCTTCCAGCCGCTGAGGGAATGTTGCCCCGCGAAAAGACTTTTTCCGCAACCTGCACTTTGTCTGCGACAACCGAACTTCATTCCCGCGCCGCTTCGCTCTGGTATTGGGCAAGGGCAAGAGTTTAGAGATTGCAAAAAAACTCCGCTTCTCCGGTTAGGGAAGGGCACGAGTTCCACTCGTGCCGAAAATACCGCCCCCTCCCTGGCGGCTTCCAGCCGCTGGGGGAATGTTGCCCCGCGAAAAGACTTTTTCCGCAACCTGCACTTTGTCTGCACAACCGAACTTCATTCCCGCGCCGCTTCGCTCTGGCATGGGGAAGGGCAAGAGTTTAGAGATTGCAAAAAAACTCCGCTTCTCCGGTTTAGGGAAGGGCACGAGTTCCACTCGTGCCGAAAATACCGCCCCCCTCTTCGCTCCGGTTTGGGGAAGGGCACGAGTTCCACTCGTGCCGTAAATGCCGCCCCCGCTTCGCTCCGGTTTAGGGAAGGGCACGAGTTCCACTCGTGCCGTAAATGCCGCCCCCTCAATGGCGGCTTCCAGCCGCTGGGGGGAATGTTGCCCCGCGAAAAGACTCTTTCCGCAACCCGAACTCTGTCTGCACAACCGAACTTCATTCCCGCCCCGCTTCGCTCTGGTATTGGGGAAGGGCAAGAGTTTAGAGATTGCGAAAAAACTCCGCTTCGCTCCGGTTTAGGGAAGGGCACGAGTTCCACTCGTGCCGTAAATGCCGCCCCCTCAATGGCGGCTTCCAGCCGCTGAGGGGAATGTTGCCCCGCGAAAAAACTCTTTCCGCAACCCGAACTCTGTCTGCACAACCGAACTTTTCCTCGAATCTCCGCCGCAGCTTTATTCACCGACAACTGCGCTAGAATTCCGAAGTGGGATCGCCAATCCAGTGCAACAACCTCCGCAAGACCTACGACGGCAAAGTCGAGGCCGTCCGCGGCCTCAGCCTCCAGATCGAAGCCGGACAGTGTTTCGGCCTCCTCGGGCCCAACGGAGCAGGGAAGACCACCACCATCGAAATCCTCGAAGGCCTGCTCGCCCCCACCTCCGGCGAAGTTCTCATCTTTGGCCACACTTGGAACGACAACCCGCGCCAGTTGCGCGAATGGATCGGCATCTCGCTTCAGGAAACGCGCCTGTCAGAGAAACTAACCGTCCGCGAAACCATCGACCTCTTCGCCAGCTTCTACAGCGAACCGCGCTCCGCCAGCGAAGTTCTGCAGGAACTCGAGCTGACCGAAAAAGCCGACGCCTGGGTCGGCAAACTTTCCGGCGGCCAGAAGCAGCGCCTCGCCGTCGCCACCGCGCTGGTCGGCAATCCTCGCATCCTCTTTCTCGACGAGCCCACCACCGGACTCGATCCCCAAAGCCGCCGCCAGCTTTGGGATATCGTTCGCGCCTTCCAGAAAAAAGGTGGCACCGTGCTCCTCACCACGCACTACATGGACGAAGCCGAGCGCCTCTGCGACCGGCTCGCCATCGTCGATCACGGCCAGATCATCGCCGAAGGCACGCCCTCCGATTTGATCGACCGCTTAGGCGGCCACCACGTGGTCGAGTTCCAGGTAAACCACGACACCAGCCCCAACACCAATGGAGACGCAGCCAGCCTCGATCGCTGGCGCTCTCTTCCCAGCGTCGAGTCCGTTCGTCGCGAGGATTCCACCGTCTGCCTCAGCGTGCGCGAGCCGCACCTCACCATCCCCGCCCTTCTCGACGCCGTCGCCGCCAACGGCCATAAACTCGAACACCTGAGCACGCGCCAGGCCAGCCTCGAAGACGTCTTCGTGCAGCTAACCGGTCGCCACTTGCGAGAGGACTGAATGGCAACCACCGAAACCAAAACGCCCAGCCTCCCCGCCGGCAAAGCAAGCCCGCCTCAGCCAGCTCACCCGGCCCTGCGCAACCGCCGCTGGTCCGGCTACCGTCACCTGCTCTGGGTGCGCATCCTGGAGCTCAAGCGCGAACCCGAAGTCGTCTTCTGGGTCTTCGTCTTCCCGTTGCTGCTGGCCGCAGGATTAGGCATCGCCTTCCGCAACAAGCCCGCCGACATCACCTCCGTCGTCGTCATCGACAACGCAGGCGCGCAGAAAACACTGGCCATGCTGCAGAGCCCCCCCGGCCAAAACTCGTCCGATAAAAACTCGTCCGCCAAAGATTCGTCCGGAAAAGGCGAGAGCCATTCCACCATTCGCGCCGCCATCCTCGACCGCGAGGCCGCGCTCAAAGCCTTCCACTTCGGCAAGTATGATCTGGCCATCGAAGCCAACGCCGACGGCAGCTACACCTACTATTACGACCCCGCCCGGCCGGAGAGCGTCCTATCCCGCTCCGAAATCGATGCCCATCTCCAAGCTGCCGCTGGCCGCAAAGACACGCTGACGACCTCCGCGCAATCCTCCAGCGAGCCCGGCTCCCGCTACATCGACTTCCTGATCCCCGGACTGCTCGGCATGAACCTGATGAACTCCGGCATGTGGGGAATCGGCTTCGCCATCGTCGAAATGCGCCAGCGCAAGCTGCTCAAGCGTTTCGTAGCCACGCCCATGCGCCGCAGCGACTTCCTTCTCGCTCTGACCAGCAGCCGCCTGGTCCTGATGGTCATTGAAGTCGGATTGCTCCTGGGCTTCGGCGTCCTCGTCTTTCACATGCGAGTGCAAGGCTCCATCCTCAGCGTCGTCCTGCTCGGATCGGTCGGCGCGGTCGCCTTCGGCGGAGTCGGCCTCCTCACCGCCAGCCGCGCTCAGAAAATCGAAAGCGTCTCCGGCCTGATCAACCTGGTCATGATGCCCATGTGGATCTTTTCCGGCGTCTTCTTCTCCTACCAGAAATTTCCCGCAGTGGCGCAGCCCTTCATCAAAGCCCTGCCGCTCACCGCCCTCAACGACGCGCTGCGAGCCACCATCATCGAAGGCGCCTCTCTCGCCTCGCAATCCGGACGCCTGCTTGTGCTGGCAATCTGGGGCGGCGTCTCCTTCATCCTCGCGCTCCGCTGGTTTCGCTGGACGTAACCCCGCGTTGAGCGCGGCAAATTATCAGGTAACTTTTCGGCGTCCACCAGCGTCCAACTAGGTGGAAGAGTCCGTCAGCCCGACTTGCTCTCGGGAGTATAATGACCTCAACCGATCCGGGTTCCGCGGGGTGTCCACATGTCGTACCGTAAATCGCTGATCTCCCTGAGTTTACTTGCGCTGCTCACCATGCCTGCGCTGGCACAGAATCAAACTTCTTCGACCCCGGGCGCAGAGCCGCAAGCCTCGCAGCCCCAGGCGCCGTCGCAAACGCCAGCCCCATCAACGACCAAAGATCAGACCGCGCAGCCCTCCAGCACGCAACCTCCGGCCGGACCGACCACCGCCGCCACGCCAGCACCGCCCCAGAATCCTCCGGCCAGCACTGGCTCGACTCCCGCCCCGGCAGATACCACTTCGGGCAGCGGCGCTCCAACGACGGACGCTGCCACCCCGGCCGGTCAGACTCCCGTTCAGGAACCTGACGACAGCAAGGTGAAACACGACGGCGGCGAAAACGATGTTGACGCCATCGGCAACCGCAAGATCGGCGGACGCGGCCTCGGCAACTGGTACTCCCTCGAAACCGAAATCCGCATGGGCAAGCAATACGCCATGCAGGTCGAAAGCACCGTCAAGCTGGTGCAGGACCCCGTCGTCACCGAGTACGTGAACCGCATTGGCCAGAATCTGGTCCGCAATTCCGACGCCCAGGTTCCGTTTACCATCAAAGTCATTGATTCCGATGAAGTGAATGCCTTCGCCCTGCCCGGCGGATTTTTCTACGTGAACTCGGGTCTGATCCTCGCGGCCGATGAAGAAGCCGAACTCGCTGGCGTCATGGCCCATGAAATCGCTCACGTCGCCGCCCGCCATGGTACCCGTCAGATGACGCGCGCCCAATGGGCAAATATCGGAACGATTCCTCTGATCTTTATCGGCGGAGGCATCGGCTACGGCATCTACGAAGCCGCTGGCCTCGGCCTCCCGCTGACCTTCATGAAGTTCCAGCGCAACTTCGAAGCCGAAGCCGACTATCTCGGCCTGCAATACATGTATAAGACGGGATACGACCCGCAGGCCTTCATCAGTTTCTTCGAAAAAATTCAAGCCAAAGAGAAGAAGAAGCCCGGCACGCTCGCCAAAGCCTTCGCTTCGCACCCGCAGACCCCCGACCGCATTGAAAAGTCGCAACAGGAGATCGCAACCATTCTCCCGGCCAAGGCGCAATACGTCGTCTCCACCTCGGAGTTCGACGACGTGAAATCCCGCCTCGCCACCATCGAAAACCGGCACAAGGTGATCGAAGAGAAGGATGGCAACAAGCCCAGCTTGCGCCGTACGACGGCGAGCGACAAAACCTCAACCGGATCGGACACCAATGATGACGACCGTCCGACATTGAAGCGCCGCGACGATAGCGGCAACCAGAACTAGCAGTCAGGCGCCTTCAACGCTATATCGCAGTCGCTAAACAAGAAAGACCGGCCATAAGCCGGTCTTTCTGATTGGAGCAGTTGCGATGTTTCCTCTGCGTTACGATCCCGCTGCGACGGATTTCACCGTGATCGTGCTGCCATCGACATCGCCAGTCACTTTGGCCTTGGCGCCCGCCAGGTCGTTCAGTTTGCCCAGCGCCGCCTGATCCGCGGTTTCCAGCGTGTAGACCTTATCGCCCACCACCAGCGCGTATTTCGATCCATGCTTGACGCATCCTCGCGTGCACTCCGCGGCGTTGCCCGGCATGTCGTGCTTTGCCCCGCACATGGCGTCGCTTACTTCGCCAACCAGGGTCTGGCTCTTGCCCGCAGCCAGCGCTGGAACCGCCGACCACCCCGCCAGCATCAGCATTCCTAAAACCGCCGCCGCAATTCGATTCGTTTTCATACTTAGTTCCTCTCTGGTAAAACCGCGATCGCTGAAGGTGCCCAATTCATCATGTCAATTGCGAGCGCTGCGCGCAAGGGCGGGTTGCAAAATATTTCGCGGTCCACTCGGCTGCGCAACGGCTTCACTGCTGTTTGAAGCGTATCTCCACATCCACAGTCTTGTCTTTCGCGTCCGGCATTTCATGCACGCTGACGCCCCAGTTCACTCCCCGCGGAAGCAGCGCCTCCGTTTCGGCAAGAAACTTGTTGGGATAGTCCGCATTATAAGGTTGACCCTCCCGCAGTTTCCACGCGTCCAGCATTCGCGTCTTGGTCTGAGTGTCGACCCCTAGAATCTCCAGCTCCCCCATCCTGTAAAGTTCACCCTCCGCCACGCTGAGTTCATAGTGCACGGAACTCTTTTCATCGTCGAACCGGGCTTCGGGCTTGATCTGCGCGGTCATGTATCCGCGGCTGCGATACAACTTGCCCGCCTTTTCAAGGTCGCGAACCAGGCGCACGGCGTCGGCCGGTTCGCCCGTTGGCAGGTGGATCAAAGGCGCGAGTTCGGCGGTGGCGATCGCGGAATTGCCCTTCCAGTCCACGCCGGAACTTGCGTACACTTTGCCCGGCGTCACCGCCAGAATCGCATCCACCTGAATCTCCGCCGGACCTTCTGCCTCCGCCGCCGGAGCCGGTTGCGGCTCGACGCGCGCGTTCGCCGGCGCAAACGCGGCCTTTAAATATCCGCGCTGCAGGTACACCGGCAGCAGGTCGAACTTGGCAACCGCTGCGAGCCCCGAGCGGACATAGCTTCCACCAACCGCCCGTCGCGCCGCGGTCGTGAGCAAAGCCGCCTGCTCCGGCGATGCTCCCGGAAATTCGAAGCCGCGAATCAGAATGCCGATTTCCTCGACGCGATAAGCGACCGCAACCAGCGGTCCGCCATTCTGGTCCTGCGCTTCGCGGATAAAATCCACGCGCCCCGGAAGGTGGCGTTCCGTCAGAATTGCCTGCAATGCCTCCGAAACGTGATCGGGAAGATTTCCTGCCGGAGCCACCAGGCCCTTGAACAGCGGAACGCGTTTTTGCAGGGAGGCCACAAGTTCATCGTCGGTAAACCAGACGAAATTTTCAAACTCCGTGCCGACCAGCTTGCTGTCGTCGACGTCGGCGAGTTCCAGTTCGAGCTTCACGCCTCCACCCGACGCGGAATAGGTATACGAGATTTCGTTGAACAGCCCCGAAGCGCCCAGCAACTGCACCGCCTCTTTAAAGTCGCCATCGGCCGCGGGTTGGCCGATTTGCAGTCCGCTCGCGGCAAGAATCTCCTTGTCGGTATAGCGTTTCGTTCCCGTGACTTTGAGCGCGATCAGTTTGCTGGGAGCGAGTGCAGCCGCCTTGCCGGAGGGGGGCCGCTGCGCCGCGCCGGCTGTGGTCAGCAGGACCAGAAGAATAACGAGGGCTGTCGCTCTGTTCATCGCGCGCGCTTTACTGCCCCGGCCGCGGAGAAATTATTATGCTTCACCGCGATTTCCATGAACGCCTTGGCGGCGCGGCTCAGCGATTTATCTTTGCGAAACACAATGGCGAGATCGCGGCGAATCTGTGCGTCCGCGAACGTGATTGCCACCAGAGCTTTTGCTCGAATATCTTCTTCAATGTTCGAACGCGCGATAAATCCCACGCCGACGCCCGCAGCCACAAAACGCTTCAACAGTTCGCTGGAGTCCAGTTCCATGGCGAGGCTCGGCTTCAACTGATGGTCATAGAACATCGCGTCCAGCGCGTCGCGGGTGTGGCCGAGTTTCGGCACAACCAGCGGATACGCCGCAATCTCAGCGACGGTCACGCTCTTTTTCGCCGCCAGAGGATGCCGCGGAGCCGTAATCACAACCAGTTCGTCGCGATGAATCATCTGCGCTTCGAGACGGTTGTCGTTCACCGGAAGCGAGACGACTCCGAAGTCCACCACGTTCTCCAGAATCGATTCCAGAATCCGGGCGTAGTCCGAGCGCTTGATGTTCACGGCAACATTCGGATAGTCGCGCTTAAATTGCGCAAATACCTCCGGCAGAATATGCAGGCAAGTGCCCTCATTGGCTCCGACCACAATCTCGCCGCGAGGAACGCGTTCGGTTTCGGCGATTTCATTGAGGATGGCCTTGCGCCGCTCCAGCGTCTCTTCCGCGTATTTGAAAAACAATTTGCCGGAAGCGGTGAGCGAAACGCGCCCTCCCGAGCGGTCGAGCAGGCGCGCGCCAACCTCCTCCTCAAGCGCCCGAATCTGCGATGAAATCGCCGGCTGCGTCCGGAACCGCTTCTCCGCCGCGCGCGAGAAACTGGAGAGCCGCGCTACTTCGAGAAAAATTTCGAGCTGATCGAAGTCCATGAGTCTCTCCGGCGAATTGTGATCACCCTACTTTTGCCGTCTATACGTTGATCACCGCAATCAGTTCCTTCACCGCCGCCGCGCTCTTGTCTAGCGCTACCTTCTCTTCCGGCGTCAGCTTGATCTCGATAATCTGCTCAATCCCCTTCGCGCCAAGTTTCACCGGAACCCCTACGTAGAGCCCGTGAATTCCGTACTCTCCGTTCAAATACGCAGCGCAGGGCAGAATTTTCTTCTTATCTTTGAGAATCGCCTCCACCATCTCAGTCGCGGCCGCCGACGGCGCATAATACGCCGATCCCGTCTTGAGATATTTGACAATCTCCGCTCCACCGTCGCGGGTGCGCTGCACGATTGCATCGAGGCGGTCTTTCGCAATCAATTCGGTGATGGGAATGCCCGCAACCGTCGAATACCGGGGAAGCGGAACCATCGTGTCTCCGTGTCCGCCCAGAACGAAGGCGTTCACGTTCTCTACGCTGACGTTCAGTTCCTGCGCGATGAACGTGCGGAAGCGGGCCGAGTCGAGCACTCCGGCCATGCCGATCACGCGCTCGCGGGGAAAGCCGCTGATCTTATAAGCGGCCTGCGCCATCGCGTCGAGCGGGTTGGAGACAATAATGAGTATGCAGTTCGGCGAGTGCTGCACAACCTTGCCGACCACGTCGCTCATGATTTTGTAGTTCGTGTTGAGCAGGTCGTCGCGGCTCATGCCGGGCTTGCGCGGGATTCCGGCGGTGATGACCACGATATCGGAGTTGGCGGTGTCGGCGTAATCGTTCGTGCCGAGAATGGCGGAGTCGCGCTTCTCGATCGGCATGGCTTCGAGCAAGTCGAGACCCTTGCCTTGCGGCACGCCTTCCACGATGTCGATGAGCACGACATCGGCGAGTTCCTTCGATGCGATCCAGTGCGCGGCCGTCGCGCCTACGTTTCCAGAACCTACGATCGTAACCTTATTGCGCATGTATGAGACCTCTAGTAGGGATTTTGTAATCTGGTAATCGGGTAATTTTGCAATTTGAAATTTCACTCGGCGGGTTCAAGCTACCAAATCACCCGATTGCAAAATTGCCCAGTCTAATCAATCCGCCGCGACTGCCACACTCATATTCTCGATCATGCAGTCTGCGAACTGGCTAGTTTTGACCTTGGTCGCGCCTTCCATCAAACGTTCGAAATCGTAAGTGACTTTCTTCTGCTCGATCGTGCGCTCCAGGCTTTGCTCGATCAAATCGGCGGCTTCGCCCCATCCCAGAAACCGGAACATCATCACGCCCGACAAAATCACCGAGCCGGGATTGATGACGTCTTTGTCGGCATACTTGGGAGCCGTTCCATGCGTCGCTTCGAAAATCGCGTAGCCGTCGCCAACGTTGGCTCCGGGAGCGATGCCCAATCCACCCACCTGCGCCGCGCACGCATCCGAAATATAGTCGCCGTTCAGGTTCGGCGTCGCCAGCACGCTGTATTCATCCGCCCGCGTGACCACCTGCTGGAAAATCGAGTCGGCGATGCGGTCGTTGATCATCAACTTCTTCTTCCATGCGCCTTTGCCGTGCGTAGCATAAATAGAATCAAGCACCTGCTGCACTTCTTTTTCGACCGCCTGGCGAAATTCCGGTGGCGCGAACTCCATGCCGGGCTCAACCAGTTCGGCATTTTGCGCAGCCGTGAGATTAGGATTCTTATCCTTATTGTCGATGATCCAGCTCTCGCGCTCGGTGATCACCTGGCCGCGGAATTCTTCAGTGGCCAGTTCGTATCCCCACTTGCGGAACGCGCCTTCGGTGAACTTCTGAATGTTGCCTTTGTGAACCAGCGTCACCGCCTTCAATTTGTTATCGAGCGCGTGCTGAATGGCCATGCGCACCAGTCGCTTGGTGCCTGTGATGGAAATCGGCTTAATACCGACTCCGGAATCCAGCCGAATCTGTTTCTTTCCGCCCTTCAACATGTCCTTATTCAGGAACTCAATGAGCCGCGCGCAATCGGCTGTGCCTTCTTCCCATTCCACGCCCATATAAACGTCTTCCGTGTTTTCGCGGAAGATCACAATGTTCATGCGCTCGGGATGCTTTACCGGTGAGGGCACGCCCGAATAATATTTCACCGGACGCACGCAGCCGAAGAGATCGAGAATCTGCCGCAGGGCCACGTTGAGCGAGCGGATGCCGCCTCCGACGGGCGTAGTCAGCGGCCCTTTGATGGCCACGCGAAATTCGCGGATCGCGCTGATCGTGTCGTCGGGCAGCCACGTCGCAAAGCGGGCCTTAGCCTTCTCGCCAGCAAAAACCTCATACCACGCCACCGAACGCTTTCCCTGATATGCCTTTTCCACCGCCGCGTCGAACACTCGGACCGAAGCCTTCCAGATATCGCGGCCTGTGCCGTCGCCTTCTATGAAAGGAATGATCGGGTGATTCGGCACACTGTACTTGCCATTGCTGTATTCAGTCTTTTGTCCGTTGGGTGGGAGAGGGATTCCGTTGAACGATGCCATTCTTCTTGCCTCCAAGGCTCACAAAGCAACCCATCATTATAGATTGGGACGAGCGAAACTAGGCTGGCAATCACAAATGGACGTGACGACACGCACAGCGCCAAGGAAACGCAGAACAAGTCGCGCCCGCAGCCTCGAATGTCTTCCAAAACCATCCGGAGCCCTCCGCTCTTTTGTTGGATTCACGTCTCATCCTCTTATTTCGGCATCACTTCGCGTGCCAGCTTGCTCGCCACCACTTCGCGGATTTCGTTCCGCTTCTTTCCCGCCTCAATCATCGCCTCCCCCGATCCGTAATGCGTGGCCATGATCGTCGCCGCCTTGGCCTCGGACTTCGATCCGCCGACCACGCTCGCTTCGACACTATGAAGGGTTTTGCGGAGCGTTGCGTCTATACTGGCTGTATGCGGATTATGTCTGTACTCCTTTTACTCGTCGCCTCATCCTTTGCCCAATCGGTTGCGGGCTTGCAATGGAAGCCCCCCGCCGGATGGAAGTCGGAAGGCGAGCGGCCGATGCGGGCAGCGACCTATACCGTCCCTCCCACTGCCGGAGACTCAGCCAGCGCCGAATGCGTGGTCTATTTTTTCGGCACCGGACAGGGCGGCAGCATCCAGGCCAACTTGGACCGCTGGAAGGGCCAGATGACAACCTCCGGCGGTGCGCCAGTGGAAGCCAAAATAGCGAAGCGTACGGTTCACGGACTTCCCGTTACCACCATTGATGCTTCCGGCGACTACACGGGAATGGGCGGTCCGATGGCTGCCTCAAAAACTGTGCAGCACAATTACCGGCTGTTGGGCGCAATCGTCGAGGGCCCGGGCGGGAACGTGTTCATCAAGTTCACCGGACCGGCCAAGACCGTCGCCGCCAGCCAGGACAAGTTCGAGCAGTTGATCAACTCGTTCCAGAAAGGCGCCGGGTTTGTTCAGGCGCGAGCCGGTTCCCAGGAGTTGCACGAAATATGTCTCATGTTATGATTCGGCTTTAGCAAGACGAGCGGGAGTAGTTCAGCGGTAGAACGCCAGCTTCCCAAGTTACAAATCCCGCTATCCTAATGATACTAAACCTCGATTTTCAGCCAAACTCAGCATATAAAGGGGCGAAACCCGAAGTGCTTCAGCTAAGTTGAGAGCTAAGTAGATTTCGCTGGCGTTCATTCGCTTCCATCGTCAGTCGATTTCTGCCCAGCATCACCCTGCCCTACGGATACCCCACAGCAGCGCCACGGTGATTTGAGAGCGATAGTCTACAGGCAGGTAGGCCCACAGCATCCCCCGCACCGGCGAAGGTCAATAGGGCATAATCGACGCGTACACTAGTACGCTTAATGCGACGTTCCGCACGTGTAACTGTACGCCCAGACGAGCTGATGCCCTCGGACCCTCGCCGGTCCGAGCGTTGCTAACCGGCTGATTTTGCAGGCCCAAGGTTGGTCCGAAAACCGTTGGCCTCGGACCCCTCATCGTGCGTTGTTCTTTGGGCACTGTGCGCTGTATCTCCCTCATAACAAAGCATCTACAGTAGATTCACTGCTTGTCCTCCGAGTCGGCCCAGCGCGGGAAAGTCCGAATTATGCGGTGTTGTGCGTGGCAATTCCCTCGCAAAGCGGCGTCTACGCTCAATCTGCTGCAAGGTCCCGCCCCTGTCAGCCTACAATAGGCTTGTGACGATCCATTCGACTTTCAAGTTGCCGAGAGTGCGACCCAAGCAGTGTCTGATCGCCTTCTGCGATGAAGCTTCGCAGAACCGCGAGCAATTTTTCGTTTTGGGTGCGGTTTATTTCGCTTTGAAAGAGGGCTCAGATGTTCAAGACGCGGTCACCAAGATCGAGCACCAGTTAACAGAACTGAAAGCCCAGTCTGATCTACTAGACAGTGTGAAGTGGTCAAAGGTCCCAACACAAGCCGGTTTGTTTTTGGACGGCTACCGGGCTTTTATCAAAACGTTTCTAGAAAACGATGGAGTTCACTTCAAGTGCATGGTCGTCGATACTCACAAACATCCGCTCAACAACCGCAAGCTTTGGGGCGGCGATTTTTTGGTCGGTTATCAAAAGTTTTACTGCGTTTTTCTCGCCGACGGTCTGATGCTGCGTTATCCGAACTTCTACTATGAGATTGTGATTGACGAGTTCGCGGGTGTTGATTGTTCCGATGTCGAAAGGTCTGTTGAAGGGCGATATGTGAAGAAGGCCCGACCTGCGGCAGCGATGTACTACTGCCGCGTAAAGGCTGGTGACGAACGTAAAAGCAACCTTCTTCAACTGGCTGATTTACTCGTCGGGGCCGTAGCCTTCGCGTGGAATGGTGGCATGAACCGCCAAAGTTCTCGCGCTCAAGTTCGGTGCGCCTTGGTTGATTGGCTTGAAACCGAATTGAAGATCAAGTTGTCGGAGAGCACTCCTTTGTCAGCAGAGAAGTTTCATATTTGGGAACTCAAGCCCAATGTCTGAGACGGTCGGTAGTGGTGCCGTTTGATGGCACCACTACCAGACGGTCAAAACACTGATATGTAGTCAAGTAGTGGTGGTATCGTTGTGTTTTCCCCTCTGCAAGGCGTGCCCAGATTTCAAGATTAAGATTCGGAAATAGGCCGTAGTATGGAACTGGAACAAGTCTTCAAAATTCTGATCCTGATGACATTCAAGGAACATGGCCTAGGGGCTGCTCTGGCCATCGGAATTGCTCTACTTGTCGTTGCCATTCTGGTCTCTTTCGTGAGGGAGTGTTTCAAGAATTTAGGTCGTTTAAAGAGAACGGAACAAGAATTGTCTTCGAATGCGCCCGTGACCCAGAATACTTCTGTGGGCAGCAACTCACTGGACCGTAGTCAGGATTTCCACTTCTGCAAATTCTGCGAACAGCGAGCTAAGCATATTGAGGAAACGTGTGCATCCTGCCGTGCTTGGGCTAGTTCGAAGCCACCATCAATCAAAGACCCTCTCCCTTCGGCTGCTTGGGTATCGGACATTTCGGATGCGGCGCGCTCGCGTCTGTTGCCTAGATTATGTCCTGAGCCTTACCAGTATGGCCTGACTTTGGAACGCTGGCACTATTTCCACGACGAAAAAGCTACTGAGAGTTGGACTTTTCAGTGGTTTATCTTTTTCTTGGTAGCTGCTTGGATATTTAAGTTGCTAGGGGCACCGGGATGGGTCTTCTTGGCGGTCCTATTTTTATATATTCCTGCCGCGATTATCGACCCTGAAGTGCGCAAGGCAATGTCCAGACTGAGGAATCGCAGGAGAGAATCACAAGCGGACTACCAAGACTACTTACGATACGAAGGGGATTGCGAAAAATATTATCAAGGATTGCACCTGCTCAAACTGGAAGAGCAAAAAGCACAACTGCGTGAACAGCAGCTGCGTGAAGAGGAACTGCGTCGCAGAGAATCCTGGTGGCAGCAGTTAAGCGGCACAGATTTCGAGATGGAGCTTGCTGCGCTTCTCGCCAAAAGAGGCTTCGAGGTGAAGCATACCGGTGGTCGAGGCGATGACGGTGTAGACCTCATCATTTCAGCCGTTGGAAAGACCGTGGCCATTCAGTGCAAGGCTCACGCGGCCTGCATCGGCCCAGGACCTGTGAGAGAACTCTACGGCAGTCTCATACACATAGGAGCAGACGAGGCTTGGCTTGTTACGACCTCCGATTTCAGTCTAAGCGCACGAGAGTTTGCCCGAAACAAACCCCTCCGACTTCTCACTATCCGAGAGATTCTCAATAGGCCGGATGCCTCCAAAAGTGCGATCACGACAAGCAAGTCGAGGCAACGGTAGCTGCCTTTTGCGTGTTCAGTCGGGGTCGAAACGTCCGCGTCGCTGCAGCAGACTTTTGCGCCGTTTGCTCTGGCGACGAAAAATTCGCTCAAAGGACTATCACTTGTCTGTCACTGATGCGGGAGCGCAGATCGTGGCAGGGACCCGCGTCGCATGCTCCCATCCGGTGTTCACTTGCGAAATACTTCCATCTCCGCTGCCATCGCCGCTGCGGATGCCTGCTTGTCGTTCGCATGTGCATAAATCATCGTGTTTTGAATATTGCGGTGTCCTAGCAACTGCCTCAGCAGGGCAATGTCCATCGTGCCGACTAGATGGGTAGCTCGGGAGTGTTTGAGGATATGCACGAATCGTTTCTGTGTTGGTATCCCAGCACGCTCTGCGATGCCCTTGAAGATGCGGTGAACCTGTTCACGGGACAATGCCCCGCCCTTCTGCGAAGTGAACAGTGCCTTGCTGCAATCATCCGGTCGAACCTTCAACCATGCCCTCAGCGCCTTGACCTCATCAAGTAGAGGTTCACCTTTGTGGGGCATCAAGGTTTGGATTGTATGCAAACTATTCTTCTTGCGCTTGACATCGAGGCATCCATCCTTCAGGTCACTCAAGATCAACGATGCTGTCTCTGACGCTCGCAATGCGTGCTTGTAGCTGACTAAGATCATTGCAAAGTCGCGGGCGCTTTCCTTCTTCGCAGTGTTCAAAATCGCCAACAGTTCTTTCTCGGTTAGGAAGTCCATGATTGCCTCCACCGTCATAATATCACAAAATAGTTGTTCTGTGACATTATATTTAGATTGTCACGGTTAAATCCCGTGTTTCCGGTTTGAGGGTGAAGGCTGTTTTCAACTTTAATGTGACATTTAGGCAGTCTGCGCTCACTGAGGGGTGTCATTCGCAAAAGGTGGCGGGCGGGGGAATTCTCCATGGGCGGCTAATTTTTGTTGGAGAGTTACACCCGTCTGTCAAGAGCATGGTGGGGCGGCCAATGAGGCGATCACACAGCCCTCGTCGGGCCTTGTTTCTGGCGCTGGGACATGCTCGGTGAATGCCGGTGGGCAAAGGCGCATAGCATGGTAGGGCGCTGGCTGTAAATGCAGCCCAGTGTTGGTCGCCCGTACATTTTTTGCAGCTACGAAGGCGTCTGCACGAATTCGCCAGTTTTGATTCCGTCAATAATCGTATTGCTGAAAAACTGATCTATCTAAGTCCAGGTTGAGTCGCATTGCGCAGTTGCGCGGCGGGGTTTTCGGCGACTCTGAGCTTGTTCCTTCTTTGTCGCCCAGCGACAGTTCTCCTTCGAGTACGGACCATCGTTATCACGGCGGTCCAGAGTCTTTCCCTCGGGTCTTTGTCCCAGGTCCAGGACAAAAGTCGAGAAGCTATGACGCCATCGCTCGCTTATGCGAATTCCCCGCCCACCGTAATCGGCGTACTGCTTGTGATTTTTGTTGGTGCATCGCTGGATCATCTGGCGAAAGCTAGTGTGCGTCCTTTTCAAACAGACACATCGCGCAGTGCCTGCGCGTATCTGCTTGGCGGTGGCGGTGAAGACGCGGTGGTGGCATATCTTACAAATGACGCCCCAGACAGTTGACCGCCTGACGCCAGACTCGTCGCCAGCTTTGCCCATGACGAAAACGGTTCCGAACACCCGAAACTGGATTTTCCCGAAGCGACGCCGGACAACTGTGCGTCTCAGGCATCCACAACTCTTGCTATGCCCGCTGCGAAGATCAGCTCCCCTAACCTCGCACATGTTGCCGCACTTGCACTGGCACCTGAACATGATGCGTCCCGCTTTGTCGCTTCCTGAGCGTTCAATCACGGTCAAAAGGCCGAAGCTTGACCCAACTGGGAGGTAGCCACGCTGCGCAGAGCTTCTGGGCTTCATCACCCGTGAGATTAAGCTTAGGCCTTCGGCAAGTCACCTTACCATCGCCTTACGACAGTTGCGTAGGTAGACTTTGCAAGTGAATGAAAACAAAGGAACTGAAAATTTTATGATCCGGTGGCGGCGCTGAGAGCGCGACTGAATGTAAGTGACTTATTATTAACACGTTAGGTTAAAAACCGTAACGTTGAAGGCCCCCTCAACGGTATGGGTATTGAGTATGCAATGCAACTGCATTGCTTTCCATTGCTCCTTCCTTATCTATTAACTATAGTATTGGTTATTTGATAGTGATATGGGAGTGAGTATTGATACTGCTCTGCAACTACCCTGGCATTTGGGTTTAGCGTTGAGGTTGGCGTTGATGTTGGGGTTGACGTTGATTGCCCTGTCCATAGGTAACCCCATCGGGACACCCTGTTCTCTTGGACACCCTGTTTCCGAGCTTCATCGTGCCCGAAATCCGTGCACACTATACGCACGACAAAGTAACCCACCATTCGCGTCGCGTACACTGTACGCTAGGTTTTGACACTCTCTGGTTCCTTGCTCCCGAGCAGGGCCACGGCCAGTCTGTCGATAGCGTCGCGTACACTGCTCTCCACGGCCATCACGTAATTGGCCTGGGCCGTATCGGTCTTGCGATGCCGTAGCACCGTCGAAATATCCTTCGGTGATCCCAACCCTTGCAAGTGGGTAGCGACCGACCTCCGCAACGACTGAAAATTGAATCGTTTGATCCCAGCGAGATCGGCCAGAGGATAGAGAATTCGTCTTGTGTAATTCTCTTTGGTGATGAATCCCCCCTCGGTGTTCGCAAATACAAAATCGTCAGGCGCGTTGTACTTGGAAGTCGCGTGCCACTCCGCAAGAGTGTTGGCAACGATGATCGGCACGTACAGGGTGACAAACTCCGTCGCCCCTTCCTCGGTGGTTTTTGTGTACGGGCGCAGCACACCGCGATAGCACGTTTCTGTGATCGTGAGTGCCGTCATGTCTGAGTTGAAGCAGCGCCAGCGCAGCGCAAATAATTCGCTAGGTCTCAAGCCAGTCATGATGATCAGTGTGAGCAGGGCGCGGTCTCTCAACCGCCACTTCGTCGCTCTCAGCAATGCTCCGATCTCTGGCTCGGTGAGATAAGCACGCTTGACCGGGCGCAGTCGAGGCAACCGGAGCAACCGCGCTGGATTCTTCCGAAGGAAATCCTGCTCAACCGCATCACTCAGGATCGAGCGAATGAAAAATACCAAGTGCTTGACCGCTGATCCACTCCGTTTCTTGGCAATGGCATTGACCCACTTCTGCATCTCAACTAAGTCCATATCAGCCAGAGCGGTTTTACCCCAGCGGTCGGTTATGATCTTGAGCAACTCCATGTTTGTGCGGCGAGTGCTTTCGCGCCAGACGCCTTCATGGAGTGGTATCCACTTGTTTGCAGTGAACCACTCGACTGTGCTGCGCTGATCCTGCATCCCACATGCGCGTTCGACGTACTCGCGGCAGGCGCGTTTCGCTTGCGCTTCCGTCATGTCGGCAACCTTGCCGATGACAAATGACGGTTGTTGGCGTATTATCTCCCCTGTGCTTGCGTCTGTGAATCTTCGGTTGAAATGGCCCAACCAAGAACCACTCTCTTTGGTGATCCAGCCCCGCTGGTATCGCATAGGGCTAAGTTTACGGCTAAGTAGATTACATGTCAACGCAAGCAAGTCTTTTGTGTTGTTAAACATAGCGGGAGTAGTTCAGCGGTAGAACGCCAGCTTCCCAAGCTGGATGTCACGGGTTCGATCCCCGTCTCCCGCTCCAAGTTATCAGTAACCCACAGGTAGAAATCCAAGACGAACGGCGCACCCGTAGCGTGCCAAAATCCCAAGAAGTCCTCGGCTGCGTGATTCACGCCCGGCCCTTTTTTCGCGGAATTGTCGGAGGGTTCCTCTCTCTTTTTTTGGTGCTACCGATGCTCCGGTGAGCGTACCCCCAGTAGCGGCTTAGGGCCGTCGCCCAGCTGGGAAGAACCCGCTTGTTCCGGCAATGGGAGAGACAAAATGTTTACAAATCCGGGACTCGCCTTTGACACGGGAAAAACGCAAAGGCGATAGTCTTTTGCGGACGCTCGGGAAACATCGAAACCAGGAGGAACTGCTCTCATGAATTGCGATAAGGCTGATTGCCTGCGTTTGGTGGCGGCGGTGGTTGCGGGTTGCGCGTTGTGGCTTGGCAGTCCGGCGCTGCTTTCGGCGCAAGGGCATGACGGGCAGCCGGGGCGAGAAGAAATTGGCGGCGGTACAACCTTTGTGCACTCCAAGTTTGGCGGCAGTATTTTCGGCTTCGACATCGACCAGAACGGGACCGAGGGGGTCTTGAGTGAAGGCCAAACCCTGAACAACGGGAAAACGCTGGCGGCGGTGGAAACGTTCGATCAGGCGACGGGGAAAATTCTGAAAGTCGTGAAAAAGACGGAGACGCTGGACGATTTCGTGACCCACGGAGTTGTGGGCACCAGCATTGGCTTGGTGGAATATCAGATTGTGACCGGGATTTATGTGACCAAACGAGTGTATGAGGTGTTGAATCCGTTGTCGGCCAACAAGTTTACGGGAACGTGGAACGCGCCGTTGAAGGGCGATGACATCATCATGAGCGTTAGCCGGCAGGGGTCGCCGACGACGGCCGTGTTTTACTTTGAGAACTCGGGGAATTCTCCCTCGTTCGTGATGGGGTCGAATGTGGGCGCGAATACGTTTGGACCGCAGATCCAGCTTAAGGATCCGCTCTTTTGCTTCTGCCTTGTGCCGGTCATGGCTTACGACACGGTGACCAACCAGGCAGTGATCGCGTCGTCGACAGGAGCTGTGGGCGGTCCGGCGCCGGAGATTGCGCTGGTGAATCTGACCACGGGGAAGGTGAAGGAATTCACGGGGGTAGACGAGCCGCCGCTGGGGCCGGGTTCGGTGAACGGAATCGCGGTCGATTCGGAGGACGGGATTGCCGTGACGGCGACAGAGTTGAACGGCAACATTACGTTTTACGATCTGAAGAATCAGACCGGGTTTCTGGTGCCCCTGCCGGACCCGGGCCAACTGACGAGTGGGACGGATGTGGAGTTCGACCCGGTCCATAAGCTGTTTTTCGTGGCGCAGCAAGTTTCGGGAACAGGTCCGGGCAGCAGCATTCAGGTGTATGACACGAGCGGAAACCTGGTGGAGTCGCTGAATGGTTTCACCTTTTCAGACGATTCGAGCGTGATTGGGACCTACATCGCGTTGAACCCAAGCAATCGGACGGGATATGTGAATAGTTCCGGCCCGGACGGTACGCAGGGCAACGCGCTACAGGCGTTCACGTATTAGCTACGCCTGCGCCGCAGGCTGGTACATTCACATTTCTGGCGGGTATGACTTGGGCAAGAAGTGGCGATGCGATCAGGAAGATCGCGAGAAGCAGGATGGCGCATGCCGATTGGATCATGGGAGTACTCCTGTGCAGCTCGATTCCGAGCCGATCTGTTAATCGGACTTATGTTGTTAGGTCATGCTAGCCCCGTCGAGGTCGACGTCCTGGTAGAGATTTGTAACTCCGAGTCGAACAAGGTTCGGTAATTGCCATGTGTTGTATGGTCAGAACTCGGCGCGAGAGCAGATCGGGCGTTGGCGTTGGCGTTGGCGCTGACGTTCTGGGCGTGGCTGAACCGCGATTGCGCTAAAATCGGGCATGACTGACATCGCTCGTCTTTTTCAGGCATTTCTTGCTCCCGCCATTTTTGTTTCTGCTACAGGCTTGCTGATTTTGTCGATCAACGTCCGGCTCATGGGAATTGTGAGCCGGTTGCGGCAGTATGTGCACGCGAAGCACGACGCGGCGAAGAATGATCGTCTGCAGGAAGCCGAAGCCTACACGGCGCAGATCCGCGATATTGAGCAGAGAGCGGAGATGATCCGTCGGTGCTTTCTGCTGGTGCTGATTTCGCTGGCGGGAACAATTTCTTCGTGCCTCCTGCTGGGGTTTGGCCTCTATTGGCAGGACGCTGCCGTCGCCGCGGTGATCGTTTTTGTTCTGTCCATGACCTGCCTGCTGGTGGGTACCCTTTATTACATCCGCGAAGTTACGGTGGCCCTGAGCGCGGTTCACAAAGAGGCGCGGGATTCGCGGTTCATGGACCTGGGCGGCCAACCGGAGATTCGGGTGCACGATCCGGTGTAAGAGGCGGCGCGGCCGCAAACTCGTTTTGTCACCACTAGATCACCGAGACCCTGAAAAAATAACTGCCTGGCAATCATTATGTTTGGCCGTATCGACGTTGTGAAAAGAGACAAATTCGGTCGCGAGCTTTCAACCAGCCGATTTGCGCTTGTCAACGAATTGTAAAATTGCTGTCACTTTCTCTCTCGCGACGCGCGATTAACCCGATATCAGGCTAGAGTTTAGGGGTATGATTCAGGCCGGTTACGGCGCGGGGGCGATGGTGCAAAAGAACGCGGCGGCGGCAGACATGTCGGCGACACAGACGATGGGAACGGTTCCGGCGAGCGGCGAGCGGATTCTGGTGATCGAGGACGACCGCGCGGTGCAGAAAGCATTGAAGCGATTGTTTGAGGCCGAAGGGTTCGTTGTGGATATCGCCGGGAATGGCTCGACCGGGCTGGAGATGTTTCGGGCGGCGCCGCCGTCGGTGCTGGTGCTGGATTTAAGCTTGCCGGGCACTCCGGGGCAGGATGTGTGCCGGGAAATCAGCCAGGCGTCGCCGTCGTTGCCGATCGTCATTCTGAGCGCGAAGTCGGAAGTGATGGATAAAGTTCTGCTGCTCGAGTTGGGGGCGCATGACTATGTCACCAAGCCCTTCAGCCCGCGGGAACTTCTGGCGCGAGTGCGGACGGCAATGCGGCGGTCAACGCGCTCGACGCCGACCGAGCGGCCGGCGCCGACTGAGACGTTTGAATTCTCCGACATAAAAGTTGACTTCACGAAAATGGAGCTCTGGCGGAACGGGGAACCGGTACAGCTGACCTCGCAGGAGTTCAAGGTGCTGAAATTCATGGTGCAGAACGCGGAACGGGTGCTGTCGCGGGAAGAGTTGCTCAATCATGTTTGGGGATACCGCAATTATCCGAGCACGCGGACGGTGGATAACCATATTCTGCGACTGCGGCAGAAACTGGAGAAAGACCCGGCGAACCCGTTGCACTTTCGCACGGTGCATAGTTCTGGGTATAAGTTTGTGCCGTAAGAGAGGTCGGAGGTAAGAAGTTCGAGGCAGGATGGCAGAACAACAACGGTGGTGATTGTTACCTCTGCAATCTTGCTTCTCACCTCTGACCTTTTTATTCGTTGGATGGCTGCGAGGACTGAATCATGGGCGGAATTCGGCTGCGGACGAAATTCCTGCTCTCCATGGTTGCGGTTTCGGCGGCGCTGACCTTCACGACGTTGCTGGTAGTCCGCCACACGGTGCAGCAAGAAGTGCGTCTCGGGATCCAGCGCGACCTTGAGAATTCCGTTTCCGCATTCCGCAACTTTCAGAAGCAGCGGGAAGTGACGCTGGAGCGGTCCGCGGCCCTGTTAGCCGATCTACCGAATGTTCGGGCGCTCATGACGACGCACGATCCGGCGACCATTCAAGACGCGTCGCGGTATTTCTGGCAACTGGCGGGCAGCGACTTGCTGCTCCTGGCCGACTCCTCGGGGAAGGTGATGGCGCTGCAAGCCACGCCGCGCGAGATCACGGTCGGCGAGGGCCAGGAATTTCTTCAGACCTTCTTCCGCAATGAGAGCGTCGGCAACGGCGAGGAGCCGCGACGCTGGTGGTACGTCGAAGGCCACCTCTACGAAGTCTTCCTCCAGGATATTTACTTTGGCCCCGCGAGCGGACACCACGTCCTGGGCTACCTGCTGCTCGGCTATGAGATCGACGATCAAGTGGCGCGCGACCTGAGCCGGGTAGCGGCGAGCGAGATCGCGTTCCGCTATGGCGATGCGATCGTGCGCAGCACGCTGAAGCCGGCGCAGGAAACGGAGCTGCTGCGCGTAGCGCCGCGAACGGCGACGGGAGGCCCCCCGCAAGGAGACCAGATTCGGCTGGGCGAAGAGCGATTTCTGGCGACTTTGGTCGATTTGCCCACGCCCGGCGCGCCGGCGCTGAATTTGTGGGTGTTGAAGTCGTTCGACCAGGCCACCGCATTTCTGAGCAGCCTCAACGATTTGCTGTTGGCGCTCGGGCTGACGGCAGTGCTGGCGGGCAGCCTTCTCGTGTTCCTGATTTCCCACACTTTCACACGTCCACTGGAAAATCTGGTCGCGGGAGTGCGGGCACTGGAGCGAGGCGACTATGACTATCCACTGAATGTTCGGGGCGGAGACGAGGTTGCCGAGGTGACGGGAACCTTTGACCGGATGAGAAAGAACCTGCAGCGAACCCACCGGGAATTGCTGGATGCGGAGCGGTTGGCGACGATCGGGCGCATGGCGAGTTCGATCTCCCATGATTTAAGGCATTCGCTGGCGGCGGTGGTGGCCAACGCAGAATTTCTTTGCGAGAGCAATCTGACACCGGCCCAGCGCGAAGATCTTTACGCAGAAATACGGATCGCCGTGAATCAGATGACGGATCTGATCGAGTCGCTGCTGGAGTTTTCGCGGACGCGGGAATCGCTGCGTCCGACGTACGGCGACGTCCGGTCGGCGGTGGATCGAGCGGTACAAGGAGTGAAAGCGCACCCTGAATATCAACGGATACGGATTCGGGTTTCCGCGGAAGGCTCGACCGAGGGATGGTTCGATTTCCGAAAGCTGGAGCGGGCCTTGCTGAACCTGCTGCTCAATGCCTGCGAAGCGGTGCCCGCCGGGTCGGGGAAGATCGATATCGGGCTGCGACGGCAGCGGGAGAACCTTGAGATTCGAATTGAAGATAATGGTCCGGGAATCGCGGAGGCCGTCCGGGACCGGCTGTTCGAGCCCTTTGTCAGCCATGGCAAGGAAAATGGGACGGGAATGGGTTTAACCGTGGTGCAAAAAATTCTGCAAGACCACGGGGGCGACGTTACAGTCGAGCAGACATCGGTGGCAGGGACGACGTTTCGCGTGAAGATTCCGCTGAGTCCGGCGGCGGAAAACGAAGCGAGTGCGCGGCAGGTGAAGCAAGGACGTTCCGAGTAAGGGTTCGACGAGACGTAATCAGAGGTTTCCCAGTCGCCACGGTCGGTGGTGAATGCCCGCAGTGCAAAGCCAGAGTGCCAACGGGAAAGGCGCCCGCGAGTTCATACTCAGTGAGTGAAGTTGAATCCGGAGAATCGCAGGAGGGGAAATGAGCGACAAGCTTTGGTTCGGCTGGTTGCGATGGGCAATGCTGATGGGTGCGGTGGCATCGGCCGCATCGGGCAGCGCACAGGAAGGTCACGCCGGTTCTGGTTCTCCGGTATTTCGCCCAGAGTCGTCGGGTGTTTCAGTCAGCGATTCGATTCTTGATTTGAGGGAACAAGTGCGCGAACTGCAGGCGGCGGTCGCGGGGATGCGGTCCGATTGGCAGCAGGCCCGGGCAGAGACCGCCGAACTACGGCGGGAGCTTGACGAATTGCGCGCCGGCACGAAACCTCGGAATGCGGTGTTGCGGGATGCCGTGGCTTCTGGCTCAATCCTTTTACCCAACGCTGGGCCCGACTTGAGAAGCAGCATGGCGGTGCAGGATGGGCAAAGTCATCTCGCGCAAAATCTGGTTCAGAAAGAATCCGTTGAGCAAACTCAGGTCGACTCGCAGAATCAAACAATCGGCGATCATGCCGCCAGCCTGGAAGAACAGTACGAGTTGTTGAGCGGAAAAGTAGACGACCAGTATCAGACGAAAGTCGAGAGCGCGTCCAAATACCATTTGCGGGTATCGGGCATCGTCTTGATGAACCTGTTCAGCAATCAGGGTGCGGTGGATAACATCGATTTCCCGACTTACGCGTTTGCTGCGATTCCCGGCGATTCGCACGGGAGTTTCGGGGCGACGTTAAGGCAGTCCGAGATAGGTTTTGAGACTTTTGGGCCGACCATCGCTGGAGCGAAGACGAAGGCCGATTTGCAACTGGATTTAGCGGGCGGCTTTCCGTCCGTGCCGGATGGGGTGAACGCGGGACTGATGCGGCTGCGAACCGCGACGATGCGGCTGGATTGGGCGAATACTTCGGTGGTGGCGGGGCAGGATGCCCTTTTCTTCTCGCCGACGTCGCCGACGTCGTTCGCATCGCTGGCAATTCCGGCATTGTCATCCGCCGGCAACTTGTGGGGCTGGATTCCGCAGGTAAGAGTCGAGCATAGAGTTGCCCTGGGTGAGGATTCTAATCTGCTGTTCCAGGGAGGAATTCTCGACCCGGTGAGCGGCGAGACGCCGTACACAGGCTCGTACCGGCTCCCCGGACCCGGCGAGCAATCGCGGCAACCAGCTTATGCGGCACGCGTGGCATGGACGCACAATCTTGATGGCCAACCGTTTCGAGTGGGCTTCGCCGGGTATTACAGCCGGTTGAGTTATGGCATGGGCGAGAATGTTGACGCCTGGGCTGGGATGGCCGATATTGAGTTGCCGCTCGGTCCGCAGGTTTCGCTGAGCGGAAAAGCCTATCGCGGCAGAGGGATCGGCGGATTCTATGGCGCATTCGGACAAAGCGCTCTATTCAGCGGCGCTCCGAATACCGCAGGCACGGAAGTGCAGGGGTTGGATTCGGTTGGCGGCTGGGCTCAGTTGAAGTATCGTCCCACGAATAAATGGGAGTTCAACGCGGCGTTTGGGCTGGATAATCCCTATGCCGCCGACCTGGAGTACTTCTACAACCCACAGTTGTACGGCGGCGGTTATTCCACACTGGGAAGAAACCGGGGAAGTTTTGTGAATATGATTTATCGTCCGCGATCGGACCTGTTGTTTTCGGCGGAATACCGGCGGTTGACGACATTTCCGCTCGCCGGTGAAGGAAACAGCGCTGGGCACCTCAACCTGATGATGGGAGTTCTTTTTTGAGGGAAGCTGTTTCCAATGATTAGCTATCGACAAATGATTAGCTATCGACCAGAGATGCTGCTGGGGATCGCTTTGCTATGGGCGAGCGCGGCGGGATTGGGGGCGCAGGCTCCTCCGCAGGCGACGGCGCAGGTTACGACCACGACCGTGCGCGGACGCGTCGAGGTCGCGGGCGCGAAGGTCGCGGGAAAGACGACGCATGGAGCGATTCCCGGGACGGTAGTGTGGTTGACGCCAATGACGGCAGCAGGCGGCGAGGCGGCCACGGCGTTACCTGGTTCTTCCATAAGTTCGTCAACAAGTGGGGCAATAAGTCCGTCATCGCTTGCTCCGGCAAGTCCGGCGGCGACCCTGCGGCTGGTGCAGAAGAACAAGAGTTTCGAGCCTCACATTCTGGTCGTGCCGGCGGGGTCGCTGGTGGAGTTTCCCAATCGCGACCCCTTCTTCCATAATGTCTTTTCGCTGTTTGAAGGCAAACGCTTCGATCTTGGCCTGTACGAAGCGGGCACTACGAAGATGGTACGATTCGACCGTCCGGGAATCAGTTATATTTTCTGCAACATTCATCCGGAGATGAGCGCAGTGATCATCACGCTGACGACGCCGCTGTATGCGATCGCGAACCATGATGGGCAGCTGAGCATCGCGGGGGTGCCTTACGGACGTTACCTGCTGCACGTGTGGAGCGAAAGCATGGCTCCAGAGAACGCGCAACCGATGACGCGGGAGATCACGATCGTTGAGAATGCCGCCTCGCTCGGAGTGATTCGAGTGCCGGAAGCGAACGGGCAGCGTATGGCGCACAAGAATAAGTACGGCAGGGAATATGATGATCCGACGCCGAACAACTCGGCTTATGAACCGCAACACTAAAAGGAAGGCGCACCGATCAACGCGATGAAAATCGAAAAACTGCTGAAACGTTATCGTATCGAGGATGGCAAACATTTCCGTTTGAAGGATCATGATCCGGCGGATACGCACGGGTTGAAGTCGGAACTCAAACCGCAGGCAAAAAAACTGCTCGCAGACGGCGTCAAGGAACTCAGCCAACTACAGGACGTGCTCGCGGCGCAGGACCGCTGGGGATTGCTGCTGATTTTTCAGGCCATGGATGCGGCGGGAAAAGATGGGACGATCAAGCACGTCATGTCGGGGGTGAATCCAGAGGGAGTGGTGGTATCGCCGTTCAAGGCCCCGTCGTCCGAAGAGTTGCACCACGGCTACCTGTGGCGAACGTCGAAGTGCATGCCGGGACGAGGGCAGATCGGCATTTTCAATCGTTCGTATTACGAGGAAGTGCTGGTGGTGCGGGTGCATCCGCAGATTCTGGAGAACCAGAAACTGCCGAAGCCGCTGGTTACGAAACATATCTGGCAGCAGCGCTTTGAAGATATCGTCAACTACGAGCGTTACGCGACGCGCAATGGTATTGCGGTGCTCAAGTTCTTTCTCCATCTTTCCAGGGAGGAACAGAAGCGGCGGTTTCTGCAGCGGCTCGACGATCCGGAGAAGAACTGGAAGTTCTCTTCGGCGGATGCGAAGGAACGGGAATTCTGGGACGCGTATCAGGATGCCTACGAGGATATGGTGCGCCACACGGCAACGGAGTTTGCGCCGTGGTACGTCGTTCCGGCGGATAACAAGTGGTTCACGCGGCTGGTGGTTTCCCATGCTGTCGTGCATGCGCTCAAAAATATGAAGCTGAAATATCCGAAGGTGAGCGGCACGGAAAAGGCGGCTTTGGAAGAAGCACGCAAGCAACTCGGTGGCGAGTGAGATGCGAGGCGGCGCAAAATGCTGTGGTCTGAGTTCTTGAAAATAATATGGAGTTATTTTAAGACGATCGGCAAGGCCTGATCGTAGGGTTGAATGGTGACGGTCAGCGCTTTGCGTTGATCGAATGCTTCTTTGCTTACCTTAAAGCCGACAATGATGGTCCCTTTCTGTTCGGCTCCAGCCGGCAGCTTGGTCTCGGAAGACAGAGGCGGCTGAGAATTCTGTTTCAACACCGGGAATGCCTGGTAATAGCGGTCGAGATCGACGGCAGCGGCGGCTTCATCTTCGAATACGTTGCCGTCGGCGGTGGTGAGCTGCGCTTTGAGGGTATGAATGTAGAGCGGTTGCTCGCTGGCGTTGCGGAGCGTGAGCGTAACGGCCGCGAGGACTAAATCCTGACCGGGCACGGTTGCCGCGACGGCAAAATCGATGGAACCCGCGCCCTGCGGCTTCGGACGTTCTTTGAACGCAAAGATTCCTAGCACGATGCCGACGGCGGCCAGGCAAATCAAGACAATGCGGGCAGGCGGAAGATTACGGCGGGCGGTACCGAATTCTTCGCCGATGTGAAAGCTGGTGACTGGGGTTGACGCGGGAGACAGTGGCGTTGTTGGAGGGGCAGCTTTACCGTGGCTTGGGTCGGGGTCCGTATGGGAAACAGGGTCGGGCATGAAGCGATTGTAGACGAGAACGGATTTGCGAATGCGCGCGAAGCGGCGTTGTGGCGGGATGAATTGACCGGGAGGATGTAGGCGAGAAGCGCACGTCCGAAAGGTGCAATGACTTTGGTTACCTTGCCTGGTGTGACGGATGCTGCGACGATGCTGAAGATTTCCTTTTGGAGGTACATGGCAGTGAATCGTAAAACTCTCCTTGCTGCGTTGGTTGGCGCAATGCTGGTATTCAGTATGCTAGGCTGCGGTGCGACCAATAAACTGCAGTCCATTACGCTTAACGCTGCTCTGATTAACGGTGTGGCTCCAACCGGACAGGCGGGGTTCTTCACGCTGCAGGGCAACGGAGGCACGATCCAGCTCCAGGCCGTCGGCAACTACAGCAATAGCAAGACGAAAGATATTACCAACCAGGTAACGTATAACGTAATCGTGGATCCGGATCACAGCGTGGATGCTTACGGCAATAACCTGCCGGCTCCGTGTGTGGCTCCGTGCCAGGTTTCCGGGCAAGGGACTGTGGAATACAGCCCGACGGGTCTGATCACGGCAGTGGAGTTCGCCACCTGCACATGGGTCGATATCGCTCCGTTAGGCGATGCCGCGTCATGGTTCTACTCGGGCGCTTACGAAGTGACGGCCACGTTCGATGGAATTACATCGCAGCCAGCGTATATACCGGTTGCGTCGGCGGCGGGCGATCAGTACTATCCTGCCCTGGTCAACGGGGAACCAGACACAAATCCCGCAAACGAAAACAACCCAAGCGGTGCTTGTGGGGCGGTTTCGGGTTCCTAGCGATCGGCTGACAAAAAATGTTTTTCATTGCGGGGACGGCTGCCTGGCGGCCGTCCTCGTCTCCGTTTGTGACTGACTTCTTCGCGGCGTCGATCCTCGATGCGGCAGGCGCGGGTTTGAGCGTTCCGCCCACAACCTTTATAATCTTTGAGTTTGCCCTGTGAGTGCAGGTTCTCTATGCTGCGGATTCCCGCCATTGACGTCGTGTCCGGATGAAGGTGCGAACTGGAATTGAAGTATCGAGCCAGTCCGACATTGGCTGCGTGCGCAACAATAACGAGGATTCTTACGGGTATTGGGAGCCGGAGGACGACCAGCAGTTCCTGCGCAAGGGGCGGCTGGCGGTAGTGGCCGATGGCATGGGCGGCTACGAAGGCGGGCAGGAGGCGAGCCGTCTGGCGGTAGAAACATTAATGGCGGTATATCGCGATTTCAGTGGAGACGATCCTCAAAAAGCGCTGGTCGAAGCGCTCCAGACCGCGCACGAGGAGATCCGGCGGTACAGTGTTTCGCATCCCGAGTTGCGGGGCATGGGAACAACATGTACGGCGGCGGCAATCGTCAAAGGCATGGATGGCGGCGAGCAGTGCGACGCGCTCTACTACGTGCATGTGGGAGATACGCGGCTCTACCTGATCCGAGACGGCCAGATTACGCGAGTAACGCGCGACCACTCCTATGTGGGTCGCCTGGTCGAGGCGGGAATGATCAGCGCGGAAGAGGCGGAGCATCATCCGCAAAGGAATATTCTGACCGCGGCTCTGGGCACGAATCCCGATCTGATCATGGATTCGCCGGGACATCCGGAGCCCCTGCGGCCCGAGGACGTGCTGCTGATCTGCAGCGACGGCTTGTGGGGACAGGTGCGCGACGAGGAGCTTCTGGGCGCGGTGGAAAACAAGAGCGCGGAGCAGGCGGGCCGGGAACTGATTGAACTGGCGCGCGAGCGCGGCGGCCCGGACAATATCACGGTCGAAATTTTGCGCCTGCGCTGACACGCTGGTTGGCGCTCTACGCCAAGAAATTCAAACTAAGCTTCTCCCGAAAGCCGGCAACCCTTCCGTTTTCCAGCGAATTCATTTCTAATGCTTCGCTATGACCTGCAAAGTGGTTTTCTTCGTGCTGAGCATTGTTTTCATCGCTGTGTCCTCAGTCTTTGCCGCTGATCGCGATTCAGATCGAGAGATCGCGGATCGGCTGATTTCGGAGGCCCTCAAGCCTTCAGCCTTGGAAACGAATCTGCGCCGATTGAGCGACGAGGTTGGCGGACGGATTCCAGGCACTCCAGAGTTCCAGCGAGCGGTCGACTGGGGAGTAGCGGCTTTCAAGGACGCGGGGGCAGACAGCGTGCACACCGAGGAATTCACCATCCAGAATTCGTGGGCGGAGGGTGCCACGTCGATGACGGCATCGCTGTATTCCGGGACAACGTTTCGCGCGCATGCCGTTTCCGTCGCATGGGCGCCCGCGCTGGCAGAGGCCAAGCACGTTCCGATCATCGATGTGGGAGACGGATCGGCGGCGGAGTTTGCGAGGGTGGGGGATGTGTCGGGGAAACTGGTGCTCGTGCACACGAAGGTGTTGGCAACGTGGGAGGATCTGTTCGGCGAGTACGAGCGGGCTCCGGCGATTATCGCGCTGGCGGTGAAAGGGAAGGCCAAGGCGATCGCGTTCATGGCGACGCGCGAGCACGGGATTCTTTACCGGCACACGAACTCAAATGTGGGCGAGATCGATGCGATACCGCAGTTGATTGTGGCGCGCGAAGACGGAGAGCGGATCGCGCGATTACTTGCAGCGGCGCGTCCAGTCTGGGCGGACCTTTCGATACCAAACAAAATTGGAGGCGCGATCAAGACCTGGAATGTGGTGGCGGAGATTCGGGGCAGCGAAAAGCCGGACGAATTCGTCGTGCTCGGCGCGCACCTGGATTCCTGGGAGCTGGGCACCGGGGCGCTCGACAACGGGTGCAATGCCGCACTGGTGATGGATGCGCTACGGGCGATCAAGGCGTCGGGGCTGAAGCCGCGGCGATCCATGCGCTTCATTCTTTTTTCGGGCGAAGAAGAAGGATTGATCGGATCACGTGCGTATGCCACGGCGCATCGCAACGAACTCGATAAGGCGGCCGGCGTGGTGGTGTTCGATTCGGGCACGGGAAAAACGACGGCGTTCTCGACTGGCGGGCGCAAAGACGTGATCGCGGCCGCGCAGTCGATGCTGGCGCCGTTAGAACAGTTCGGGGTAACGAAGGCGGATGCGACGGCCGAGGCGGGCACCGATCACTTTGACTTCATGCTCGAGGGGGTGCCGACGTTCGTTGCCGACCAGGAGGAAGCGAATTACCTGGAGAACTATCACGCCACGACAGATACCTTCGACAAAGTCGATTTTGCGCAACTGAAGAAACACGTGGCGGAGGCGGCGGTGTTCAGCTTTGCGCTGGCGAATTCGCCGGATCGCGTTGGGCCACGGCTGCAGCGCGCAGAGATCGAGCAGACCCTGCATGAAAGCCATCTTGACGACGAAATGAAAGCCATGGGCATGTGGGACGAGTGGGCTAGCAAGAAACGGGGCAGAGAGCAGTAGGGCAGGTCGTGGAGGTTCTTGGTCCTGGCAGCGATGCGGCTCCCTTTGTTTTGGATTCAACGTTAACGACTAGGATCTTTCTAAGATCTAAGACCTGAGACCTAACACCTGACACTTCGGACCTGATTCTCGTAAGATTCCTTGTGCTCGCGTTCTGGATTCTTTTCAACTTGTTCGTTCTGGTGATGCTGACGCTCGACCTGGGCGTCCTGAATCGGCGGGCGCACCCGATCGGCTTTCGAGAAGCACTGGGGTGGTCGGCGCTGTGGATAGCGCTGGCGGCGGCGTTTGCGGTGCTGGAATTCTTCTGGCACGGGCGGGTCGAGGCGCTGCAGTTCGTGACCGGCTACGTGATCGAACTGTCCCTGAGCGTCGATAATTTGTTCTTGTTTCTCCTTATCTTCCGTTATTTCAAGGTCGCGGACGAATATCAGCACAAGGTGCTTTTCTGGGGAGTTCTGGGCGCGCTGGCGATGCGCGGTATCTTTATCTTGATGGGCGTGGGTCTGATCCGGCGCTTCAGTTGGATTACCTATGGATTCGGCGCTTTGCTGATCTATTCAGGAATCAAACTGCTGCGGCGCGGGCAGATGGAGATCAATCCAGAGAAAAATGGAGTGCTGCGCCTGTTTCGGCGAGTGTTGCCGGTCACGAAAGAATATGCGGGAGGTCGTTTTTTCACGCGGAGGGACGGGCTCTACGCGACTCCTTTATTGATCGTCCTGCTGGTGGTGGAGACCACCGACCTGCTTTTTGCCGTCGATTCGATTCCAGCGGTTCTCGCGATCACATTGAATGCTTTTGTGGTTTACACCTCGAATGTGTTTGCGATTCTTGGGCTACGCTCAATGTATTTTGCGCTCGCCGGCATGATGGACCGATTTCACTACCTTCATTACGGGCTGTCGACGGTGCTGATTCTGATCGGAATCAAGATGCTGGCAGTGCATTACGTGGAAATTCCCACGGAATGGGCGCTGACGACGGTGCTGCTCATTTTGGCGACTTCCATTCTTGTCTCGTTGTTACGCCCTCAGAAGCTGCCGGACTGAACGGCGGGCAGCCGTTCGAAACCGAAAACTATGGGCCACGCGGCACATCGGGTCACACGAGGCCGGACTTGGCATACGCTATGATGAAGGGTCATGATTAGCGTCCCAGTGGCAACGCCGTCGCGGTCTTACGAAGTGCTCATCGGAAGCGGGTTGCTTGCCCGTGCCGGAGAGTGCCTGGGTAAGTTCCTGGAGAACAAGCGCGCGTTTGTGGTAACGGTTCCGCCGGTGCGGCGGCGCTGGGCGGGCGTTCTGGTGAAATCGCTGGCGGCGTCGGGGATCGAAACTGAGTTAGTCGAAATGCCCGATGGCGAGCGCTCCAAGCGACTTGCAACTCTGGAAAAACTGGCGGAAAAACTGGTCAAACGGGGTGCCGATCGCGGCGCAGCCCTGATCGCTCTGGGCGGCGGCGTTACGGGCGATGTGACTGGGTTCCTGGCGTCGATTTACATGCGAGGCGTGGACGTTATCCAGATCCCAACGACGGTGCTGGCGCAAGTAGATGCCGCGATTGGCGGGAAGACTGGAGTCAATCTGGCATCGGGAAAAAATATGCTGGGGACTTTCCACCAGCCGCGGGCCGTGCTCGTGGACCCAGCGGTCCTGGAAACGCTGCCTTCGCGGGAATATCGCGCCGGGCTTTACGAGTCGTTGAAGTGCGGCATCATCGGAGACGAGGGACTATTCCGGTTGTTTGAAGAGCGGCGCCGGGAGATTCTGGATCGGGATGCAGTGGTATTGGAAAAAGTGATTGCGGATTCGGTGCGGTTGAAAGCGGCGGTCGTCAGCGCCGACGAGCGCGAGGGCGGACTGCGACAGGTGCTCAATTTAGGCCACACGGTCGGGCACGCGCTCGAGGTGGAGACAGGCTACACGCAGCTGCTCCACGGAGAAGCAGTGGCATGGGGCATGGTCGCGGCGACGCATATCGCGCTTTCGACCGGCAAGCTCGATAGCGTGACGGCGGGAAGAATTTCGAATTCCGTGCTGGGTTTTGGCAGGCTGCCGCGCATGGCGATCACGACCAGGAATATTTTGAGGCGTCTGCGCTCTGACAAAAAGACACGGCAGGGCGTAGTGCGCTTTATCCTGCCGCGAGAGATCGGCAAGGTTGAGATCGTGACGGACGTGCCAGAAGCGATTGTCCGCGCGGCGGTGGACGAGATTCGGAAGTTGGCGCGCAACTAATGGGTCAGGAGATCAAGGAGCGGGTGGTTGGTGCGGCACCCGCGGGTGCGCAGGACCGGGAGTCGGCGGCGCGGGCGGTACGAGAGATGTTCACTGCCATCGCTCCGCGCTACGATCTGCTGAATCACGTTCTCTCGTTCAACGTCGACCGCGTGTGGTGGTGGCGCACGGCGCGAAAGTTTGACGGTATTTTGCGGCGTCCCGAGGCTCGCGTGCTGGATCTCTGCTGCGGGACCGGCGACATGGCGTTTGCCCTGCGACGACGCGGTTCGGGTGCGGGTGCCCGGATTGTGGGCGCGGACTTTTCGCACGCGATGCTGCGACGGGCGACGGAAAAGGGAAGGGGCACGACGCTTCGCTGGATTGAGGCGGACGCGTTGCGGTTGCCGTTTCCCGATGGACATTTCAACCTCGTGACATCGGCATTCGGGTTTCGTAACCTGGCCGATTACGACGCGGGGTTGCGAGAAATTGCGCGTGTGCTTGCTCCCGGCGGAGAGATCGGCATTCTGGATTTCGGCGAGCCGGGTGGATTAGTCGGGCGGTGCTACCGCGTCTACTTCAAGAAAGTTCTTCCCGCAGTTGGGACCGTGATCTCTGGAGTACGGGGTCCGTATGCGTACCTACCCGCGTCGGTCGAACGCTTTCCCGCTCCCGATGCGATGCTCGGAAGAATGCATCAGGCCGGGTTTCGGGAGGTTTCGTGGACTCCGTACACCTTCGGTGTGGCCGGGCTGTATAGAGGAGCGAAAGAGAGTTCGCATCAGAATCGCACCGGGGCCCGGTAAAGGCTCACAATCGCACAGAACGATCCAACTCTTGAACCTGTGGTGGAGAGCGACCTAACGTTCATGGCTGCACCTAATGAGGGCGCAAAAGAAGCGCGCGAGCCGTGCGCTGCCTGATTGATTGCTTAGCCTCTCTGGAAAGAATCAGCGAATGCTTCGGCGTTGGTGTTCGCAATGACGCGTTCGTAGTCATTCCCTAGAAATTTTCTGAGGCGGTCAGTATTCATGATGTACTGGCCGGTCATGTAGGGAAGCGCGTCGGGCGGAATCGCCGAAATTCTCCAATTCCAAAGCGACTGCAGGACCCGGCGCATCGCCCAGAGTCCAGGAACGCGGCGCAATTTAGCGTGGGCCATCTCGATACACTGGGCGAAGGTCAAAGGATCGCCGCGTCCGGCCACGTTCAAAATCGTAAGCCGACGGGCCTCCGGTTCGCGCTTCAAGATCCAGACGATCAACCGCGCCATATCGTCGACATGGACGAACTGGATTTTGTTGTCCAAATACTTTCTGCCGTAAGGGAGCAGGCAAGGCAGACGCTTCGCGGACTGGCGCATACGGGCGGCGCGCGGCCCTTTGCCGTTGGGCGTTCCCCAGAAAGCTCCCATGAGGTAGTTTTCGACGGTGGCGCCGGCAAGAATGTGGGGCCGGAGAATGAAGACTCCGCAGCCCCGCAGCGAGGGCGCTCGTTGCTGGACGACAAGATCGGCTTCTTTTTTGTGGATGGCGTAAGGCAGGGTGTGACCGCCCAGGGGTGCGTCTTCGCTCACGGGGTCGGGCAGATCGGAGCCGTAAGCCGAAACGCTGCTTAGGAAAATGAACTGGCGGATAGGATTTTCAACGTTCCGGTTGGCTTCGCTGATGGCTTCCATCACCCGGGCTGTACCTGCGACATTGATGCGCCACATGTGATCGACATCCAGAATGCCGGAGCGCATCGGGTCGATGACAAACGCGAGGTGCACAAGCGAAACCGGCTGCACTTCACGCATGAGCAGGAGCAGTTCGCGAGCAGACTCCTCGATTCCAAGGTCGATGCTTACGAAGTGGTCGCAAGGAGAGTGCGTGGGGGGCGTGATATCCACGCCCACCACGTTATATGCCGAGAGCTGCGGCAGAAGCCGCTGGCCAAGATTGCCCGAAACACCGGTAACGATGATGGTTGGCTTTGCCTTATCCATTGAGTCCGGACTTTCTAAGTCAGGCTTTCTCAGTCCGGATCATTGGCGTGTTCAGCGGGAGGTGGTCTTACGCCGCGGGGAGTGGGCGGCATCGGACTGCGCGCGGCGCCGAAGTAAGCGTCGTTCAACTCAACATCCTTCTGGAAGCTCTGCATGCCGTCGCGGAAGCGCTGGCTGGAAAGAGCCTTCTTGATTTCGGGAGTGACGCTCTCCTGCGACAACGTCTCTTTACTCACCATGACGTAAATATAGTGACCGCTGTTGGCATCGGTGATCACCTCGGACACTTCACCCGGCTTCAAATCCATGGCCACCTGATGGCTGGCGGGCAGGGTGTTGCGGCGGACCTTCTCCATCTTGGTGTTCACAGTGTTGCCCTTGATGCCAGCGGCCAAATTGGCTTCTTTTTGCAGTTTGTCCGGATCTTCGCCTTTGGCGGCGCGAGCGCGTATCGAATCTGCGAGCTTGGTCATCGCGTCTTCAGCAGCTTTCTTTTGGGCTTCGGTCGGCTGCGGCGGCGTAACGGGCTTGGCAGCGGTCTTAGCTCCTGGCTTAGCGGGTGCGGCAGGGATGACTTGCTTGGTCCGAGGAACGATGATCCGCATAAAAGTAGCCTGCTCGTAAGAGGGCTCGTTCTTCTTGTAATAATCCGCAACATCCTGATCCGTAACTTTGCCGGCGTCAGCTTGTAGGGCAGCGCTCAGCTCCTGGGACAGAATCTGGATCCGCGCGTAATACATTTTCTCGTCAAACGAAGCGTTCTTGTCGAGGCCGCGTTTTTCCGCTTCCTTGGACATCTTGAGGCCCCAGGAATAGCGCGTGGCGAGCTGGCGGCGAATGGCGGGCGACATGTTGGGCTGCAGGGCTTCGGCCAGCTTCTCAAATTGCGCACGCGTGATCGCCGTCTTGCAGGCATCTCCGGTCAGGGATGCGTCTGAGCAAAAGCCTTTGAGCGTGATGACCGTATCCTCGGGGCCGACCTGTACTTCGGGGGCCTTTTCGGGCGCGGCGGGCGCATTCTGCGCTGGAGCGGCCCCGGGGGCGGGAGTTGCGGCCGGTGGCGGAGTTTGCCCGTACAGTAATCCGGCGAGCAAAAAACAAATCAGGAACTGGAAACGCATGAAACAAATCCTCCAGAGAGAAATTTCGACGAATGCCATCGTAGCATGAGCCAGCGTGGAGGGGGCAAGCGGACAGAAGGGGTTGGCGGCGGGCGAATCCAAAGCGATAATGAAAGTTATGTCAGACATGCAGGCTGCTTTCAGCTCGGGATCGATGCGCCGTGAAAAAAGAGCGGTGGCGGGAAATTCCGTGCTGGCGGCTTTGGTGGTTACGGGCCTGAAGGTCGTTGTGGGCATGACGACTGGCTCGCTGGGAATTTTGTCAGAGGCCGCCCATTCTGGTTTAGACCTGATCGCGGCGATGGTGACTTTTTTTTCGGTGCGGGTCTCCGACAAGCCGGCCGATGCGGACCATCAGTATGGACATGGCAAATTTGAAAATTTCTCGGCGTTCATCGAAACCGGCCTGCTGCTGCTGACCTGCGCGTGGATCGTCTATGAAGCCTTCAGGCGGCTTTTCTTTCACAGTGTGGAGATTGAGCCTACTGTTGCCGCGTTTTTGGTAATGGCAGTTTCAATGGCGGTGGACGTATGGCGGTCGCGGGCGTTGGGGCGCATCGCGACCAAGTATGACAGCCAGGCGCTGGAAGCGGACGCGCTGCATTTCTCGACCGACATCTGGTCGAGCGCGTTGGTGATCGTGGGCTTGGCGCTGGTTTGGATGGGCCGCAGGTATCAGATCGGGTGGCTGCGCCAGGCTGATCCGATCGCCGCGTTGTTTGTGGCGGGCGTGGTGATTTCCGTGAGTTGGCGTTTGGCGCGCCGCACCATGGACGCCTTGCTGGACGCGGCTCCGGCCGGTGTGCGTGGCCAGATCATTGCCCGGGTTAGCACGGTGAATGGAGTCCTGGAAGTGGAGCGCATCAGGTTCCGCAAAGCTGGGAACCGTTTTTTTGCCGACGTTTCGGTAGGGTTGGAACGCAACTTCACTTTTCAGGCGTCGGAGCAGGTTGTGGCGAATGTGACCGCGCGGGTGCGAGAAATCCTGCCAGACGCGGATGTGGTGGTGCATTCGGTTCCTCGAGCGCGACGAACCGAAAACATCTTTGACCGGATTCGCGCGGTAGCGACACGCTACAACTTCAACGTGCATGACGTCAGCGTGCAGGATCTGAACGGGCAGTTGCACGTGGAGCAGCATCTGGAACTGGATGAGCGGCTCAGCATGAAGCAGGCGCACGATGAAGTGACGCGGCTGGAGACGGAGATGCGTACGGAAGTGCCGGAAATTGCGACGATTCTGACCCATATTGAAAGCGAGCCGGCGACGATTGAAACAGGGGAAGAAATCGTGCGCGAGCCGGAATTGGAGCAGAGGCTGAAGGATATTGTGCGGGAATTTCCCGAAGTGATGGATGTGCATGAATTTCAGTTCAAGAAAGTGCGTACGCGGCTCTATGTGTCATGCCACTGCACGCTGCCAGACGACATGCCTCTCTCGCGAGTCCATGACGTGCAGACGTCTCTCGAGATCCGCTTCAAGCACGATGCTCCGGAATTGTTTCGCGTTCTGATCCATCCCGAGCCGGTCACGGATAACCGCCGGTAGAGAATTTTGAATTGATGCAGGAAGGGCAGCGATGATTGAAGCGACAGTGAATTGGACGGATCAAGAGCGATATGTGGGATCGGCAAGTTCGCGGCACTCGATCGTGATGGATACCGCCGCGGAAAAGACGGCGAACAGCCCGATGGAACTCGTGCTGCTCGCCTTGTGCGGTTGCACGGCCTCCGACGTTGTGGGAATTCTGCGCAAGAAGCGGGAAAAGTTCACCGGCCTGAAAGTGCGAGCGGCAGCCGAAAGAGCGGATGGCTATCCCTCGGTGTATAAGTCGATTCACCTGACTTATATCGTACACGGAGACGTGTCGCGTAAGGCTATGGAGGACGCGGTGCGGCTTTCGAAAGAAAAATATTGTTCGGTCTCCGCGATGTTGGAGAAGACTGCCGAGATTACCTACACGATTGAGCACGTTGCGTGAAGGCGGGGCTTGGTCAGGCTGACTCCGGCAGGACGGCCTCTGGCAAGGCTACGCATCATCCTCTGCGGGGCTACCTTTATATTGCGAGCGCCGCTTTTTTGTGGGGAGTTTCGGCGACGCTGGGGCGGGCGGCTTTCACTGGGCATCCGCTGCCGGGGGGAATGTCGCTGAGCACTTCGCTGCAGAAGATCGATCCTCTCATCCTTTCGCAGAGCCGGGCTACGCTGTCGCTGGTAGTGTTGTTGCCAGTTCTGCTGGCACGGAGAGGGGCGGCAGCGCTGCGAGTTCCCCGGCGCGACCTGGCACGGTTTTTTCTGCTGGGAATTCTTGGAGTCGCCGCATCGAATTATCTTTACTACCTCGCGATTCAACGAACCAACGTGGCAACCGCGATCATCCTGCAATACACGGCGCCGGTTTGGGTGCTGCTGTATATGGCAGCGCGTGGGGCGCAACCGCTTGCGCCGCGGAGAAGCGCAGCCGTAGGGCTAGCTGTGCTCGGTTGCTCGCTCGCGGTCGGCTTTGTCGGGTCGGGCGGCTTCCGTATGGACACGGTCGGAGTTGCAGCCGCGTTGCTGGCGGCGTTTTCGTTCGCGTTTTATAACGTAGGCGGCCACAAGGTCCTGGCGCGCTACGACCGCTGGAAAGTGCTGTTGTGGGTGTTGGTGTCGGCGTCAGTGTTTTGGCTATTCGTGAACCCGCCGTGGAGAATCATTGCTGCGCATTATGACCAACAGCAATGGGAATTTCTGCTGATCTTTTCGCTCGTATCCGTGCTTGGGCCGTTTTCCTGTTACTTCGCCGGATTACAACACCTGGAGCCGACGCGGGCGATTGTTGCCAGTTGCCTGGAGCCGGTCTTTAGTATCTTGATTGCGGCGCTCGCGTTGGGCGAGTTAGTGCGGCCGATCCAGAGTGTGGGAATTGTTCTGGTGCTGGTCGCGATCGTGCTGATTCAGTGGCCGGAACGCGCGGCGCTTGGCGAGGCGGTGGTGGTGGAACCGATGGAATGAATTCGCCGCAAACGCAGATCCCTCACTTCGTCCGGGATGACAAAACGTCGAGGTATTCTTACTCGAGCGCCTTGCCCTTGGTCTCAGGCAACTGAGTCGCCATCAGACTGGCGAAGAGAAAAGCTGCTCCGCACAGATAAAAAGCCGAACTTAACCCCTTGGTTTGGCCGGCCCAGCCGATGATCCAGGGTGCTATGCAACTTAGGGCGCGTGCTCCGTTGTAGGTGAAGCCGAGGGCGCGCGCTCGCAGCGCGGTTGGGAAGATTTCGCTGCCCATCAGGCCGGAGCCGGAGAAAAACCCCGTTCCGAAGAATGCGAGGACAGTGCCCGCCAAAAGCAGCACAACTTGCGAGCGTGCCGTGGCATAAAGCGGCACCAGAAGAGCGGCCGCGAACAAATAGACAACGAAGGCTTTGCGGCGGCCGAGGTAGTCGGCGACCCATCCGAAGCTGATGTAGCCGGGGAACATGCCAAACAGGTTGAGCACGATGAGCAGCGTGGCAGTGCGCATCGCGCTGAAGCCGCGTCCGCCTTGTGCGAGGGGCAGCGAGAGATACGGGGGAATCCAGGTGAAGAGTCCCCACCAGGCAAAAAGGCCGAAAAAGTTGAGGAGCAGAAGAATGATGGTGCTCTTGACGTAGGGCGCGCGAAAAATTGCAAAGAAGGAATCATCGCGGCTCGCGGGTGCGAGTGTCCGCGCTAGAGAAGGTTTCGGTTGCCGGTCGATCCAGAGTTGCGATTCGGGCACTTGTCGCCGCATCCAGAGGGTGACGAGGGCGGGGAGAATTCCTACGAAGAAGACGAAGCGCCAGTTGGCGTAACGCAGGACGATGCCTGCCACGAGAGCAGCCAGCGCGTAGCCGATGGCCCACGAACTCTGCACCAGCGCGATCGCTTTGGCGCGCAGATCATCGGGCCAGGTTTCGGCGACGAGGGTCGCGCCGGTGTTCCACTCGCCGCCCATGCCGAGTCCGAGAATGAAGCGGAAGGCCGCCAGCATGAGCACAGTGGTTGAAAGGCCGGAGGCGAACGAGCAGATGGAGTAGGTCAGGATGCTGAGCATGAGGGCGCGCTTGCGTCCGATGCGGTCGGCGAGGAAGCCGAAGAGCAAGCCTCCGATGCCGGAGGCGAGCAGCGTGAGAGTGTAGAGAAAGCCTGCGGTCCTCTTCGACATGCCGAGATCGCGCATCACGTAGGCGAGAACCAGCGCGTAGAGCATGGCGTCGAAGGCATCGAGCATCCAGCCAAGAGCGGCCGCGAGGAGGGTGCGACGCTGGGCCGGAGTTGCGTGCTTGAGGAGCTGGATGGGGCCGATGGGCATTGGTGAGGGATTGTAGCAGTGGGAAGGGGATGAGAGCTTTTGGGTATCCGCAGCATCGCTTGCCACCCTTGCGCAAAGAGCGCGAAGAATGGGGCACCCACGGCTAGTTGAAGTTCGAAAAAAACCTTAGCGACTATCGATGGGCTTGTGACGATGCCAGCCGTAAATATTTCTGCGCTTTTTGGACGTCCCGCCCGATCTGCTCTTTCAGAGCCTCTACTGACGGGAACTTGATTTCGTCGCGCAGACGGTCGAGGAAGTGAAGTTCCACTTCTGTTTCCGCTGAGAGCGCGATTGGGTGGAAGTTCAGAAGGTGCGTTTCGATGGCGAAGGAGTCGGCGCCGAAGGTGGGACGGTTGCCGACGTTGGTGACGGAGTCGAAGCATTCACCGTTTGGACTGCTCCCTACGCGGGTGCGCGTGATGTAGACGCCATCTTTCGGAACGAGTTCTTCATAGCGAGCCAGGTTGATGGTGGGGACCGTATATTTCGATCCGTAGCCGCGCCCCCGTCCGGCGGTCGAGAGAATGCTGAAGGGACGCGCCAGCAAGTGGCGGGCGCGGCTGACGCGGCCTTCAGAAAGCAGTTTGCGGATGTGGCTGCTGGAGACGTTTTCTCCGCGCAGGCGCATCTCGGGATAATCGTGAACCTCGAATCCCATTTCACGGCCAAACTCGCGCAGCATTGCGATGTTTCCGGCGGCTTTGTGGCCGAAGTGGAAGTTGTAGCCCTCATGGACTTCGCGGGCATGCAGACGCCGCTTCAGGATTTCATGGGCGAACTGGTGCGGCGTCATGAGAGAAAGATCGCGCGAGAAGGGAAGCAGGAGAACGGCGTCAAGGCCGGTGGCTTCGAGCAGGCGCAGCTTCTCAGGAAGCGGAGTCAGCAATTTCAGGTTGTGATCGGGACGCAAAATGCGGGCGGGATGAGGTTCGAAAGTGACAACGACTGCGTGTTCTTTGGCCGAATGTGCGCGGTGTACGATCTCGTCAATCACATGGCGGTGAGCGCGGTGCACGCCGTCAAAGTTGCCGACGCTGACGAACGCCGGACCGAAATCGCGGGGCATGTCGTCGATTTTGTGGAAGACTTGCATCGAACTCTTTTCACCACCGAGACGCCGAGAACAACTCTGAATCCATCGCCTTGCTCGCGATAGTAGATAAATCTGTTCGACCGGTCGTCAAATTTCGAACTCCAGCTTCATTCCGTCATAAGCCAACTGCACGCCGCGGGGCAATGTGGCATTGGTGGCCTCGTGCGGCAGATCGTGGCAGATGTGGGTAAAGAACGTGCGCTTCGGCCTTACGGCGTCGACAATCTTGAGCGACTGTTCGACGGTGGAATGTGTTGGATGAGGCTCGTAGCGCAGCGCATCCAGAAACAAGATGTCAAGATTGCGGAGTTTGTCGAGTGTTTCAGCGGGGACCGCACTGTGATCGGTGAGGTACGCGGCCGACCCAAAGCGAAAGCCAAGAATCGGGGTTTCGCCGTGGATCACCGTTAACGGTTCGAAATGCGCGTCAAACAGTTCCACGGGACCTTCAATCGGGCGCAGTTCAACGAGAGGCAATCCGCCAAATTTATAGGTCGCGTCAAAGATGTAGCGGAACATGTTGCGCAGAAAATCGCAGGCTTGCGGCGTGGCGTACAGCGGCATCTTGCCGGGCTTGTGATGATAAGTCAAAGGCCGCAGGTCATCGATGCCGAGAATGTGGTCGGCGTGGGTGTGGGTGTAAAGCACGGCGTCGAGCCGCTGAATGTTTTCGCGCAGCGCCTGCTCCCGGAAATCGGGCGTGCTGTCGATCAGCACATGGGCGCCGTTGTAGCTGATCATCACGGAAGGGCGGGTACGCCGGTCGCGAGGATCGGACGAATGGCAGACGGCGCAGTCGCAGCCGATGGTCGGAACTCCCATCGACGTGCCGCTGCCCAATACCGTCAGAGTCGCCTGCATCAGCCGTTTGTACCTGTCAGCGGGCCGGGTGCCTGTGGAGGACGGGCCAAGGCATTCGTTACTTCCACGTAGGCCATGCGAAGTTCATAGAGACAATTCTGCAGAAATGCCTGCTCTTTGGGCGTGAGGTTGCCTTTCGTTTTTTCGGTGAGCATGCCCAGCGTGTCGATGGTCTGGCGCGCTCCGATGAGATCGACGGCCGGGCGTCCACCCTGTTCGTGCATGAGGCCGAGTTGCATCATGGCGGTCATATAGAGCGAAGCCATGAAGCGTTCGAAACTCATTTCGAGATCTTTTACCGAGTGGCCGCTCAATTCGACGCGCGCATCAAGGTCGCGCGACGACTGCTTGTAGGCGTCATGTTGCGCCTGTTGTTCAGAGGCAGTGGGTGGGGCGGGGACATCCGTTTCCGGCGTGGCGTTCGCGGGCGCGTTCGCGGATTCGGAGATGATCACGGCGGGCGGAGAAATGGGCGACGCGGGCGCAGCGGCTGCCGATGCGACCGGAGGCGGCGCTTGTTCTTCCGCGGAGTCGTCGCGCAATTGCCCGTCGGAGGTGAATAAGCGACGGTCGCTTACTTTAAATTCGCTTTCTTCTTTTCTTTTTTGAGCCATAAGGGTGTACCTGTTGTCGACTTCGTAAATTGAAACTCAGACGATCGGTAGCGACGCCGGTTTCAGCAGTGCCGTTCCCGCGTGCAAATCTTTCCCTGCGGCCTCTCGGCGCAGATAACCTAGAGCAACGGGGCGATCTCCCGCGGACATAGGCAGAATCGCGGCGCTGGTAATCTCGCCGACTTCCTTGGGTTGATTCCCCGGATCATCGGCAAGGATTTTTGTACCAATCTCGGGCAGCGTGCCTTCGACGGCAAAGGCGGTGAATTTACGATGGACGGCGCCGCGGGCGCGGATGCGCTCCACAATCTCCTGCCCGATATAGCAGCCTTTGGCGTAATTCAAGGCGCGGGTCTGGGCGGTTTCCTGGGGAAGATCGCGTTCGCGGATGTCGCGCGCAAATTGCGGGATGCCGAAATTGATGCGGTGGAGTTCGAGCGCAGTGGCGCCGACAGCGGTGGCGCCGGCAGCAAGCAATGCGTCCCATGTGGGCTTGCGCTGGTCTGGGGCCAGCCAGATTTCATAAGACGTACCAGCGGAGCCGTCCCCTCTGACCACGGTGCATTGCAGGCAGCCACACGAGCAGTCGCACTTCGGCGAGCAGAATTCCAACGGCGCGAGATCCGGAAAAACGATGCCTGCGCGCTCGAGCACCTGGCGCGATTCGGGTCCGGCCAAGCCTAGCGAGGTCAGTTCACCACTGATGTCGATAAGTTCGACATCGTCAGCGATGATGTAACGGTCGAACAGTTGCAGGATCTTGTCGCGCTGCGCGGCTTCAGCATCGACGAGCAGCGAATCTCCGCGCTGAAAAACATAAAGGTCCGCCTGGATGTGGCCTTGCGCATTCAGCATGAACGCGTAAACGCCATGGCCGGCAGCCAGATCCCGCACATTGTTGGAGACCATGCCGTTCAGCCAGCGGACGCGATCGTCGCCAGTCACTTTGATTTTCGCGCGGCCGCTCAGGTCGTAAAGACCGCACGCAGAGAGCAAAGACTGGAACTCGGCGCGAGGATCACCGAAGTCGACGGCAAGGCCGGGGTTCTGCTCGGCCGGAGTTGCTCCCGGAAGCGTGGTGGAAGTCATAGGTTCGATCCTACGATTATAGCGAAGGGATTATAACGAACGCCGGGAATGGCCGGCTGTTATCCCGAACTCGCTCCACTGGCCTTGCTGGTTTATCTCTGGAACAGGCCTGTGTTAACGTTGCGATCGTGAATTCGAAGAAGCGTATTGCTGTGATTGCAGGCGACGGGATCGGGAAGGAAGTCATTACGCAGGCTGTGAACGTGATGCGGGCTGCGGGCGCGGTACTCGATATCACCGCACTCGACTGGGGAGCCGACCGGTATGTGGCCGATGGTGTGACAGTCCCGCCCGACGGATTTCTGATGCTGGCGCGGGACTTCGACGCGATCCTCGTGGGGGCGTTTGGCGACCCGCGCGTGCCTTCCAACATCCATGCGAAAGAAATTCTGCTCGGCATGCGCTGCCAGATGGACCTGTATGCGAATGTCCGGCCAGTGCGGTTGATGGATGCTTCGTTGTGTCCGCTCAAGGGAGTCGAGCCAAGCGATGTGGACTTCGTAGTGATTCGCGAAAATACGGAGGGAGTTTACGGTGATCTTGGCGGCGTATTCAAGAAGGGAACGCCGGATGAAGTTGCGATTCAGGAAGACATCAACACGCGCAAAGGCGTCGAGCGCGTGATTCGTTACGCGTTTGAGTATTGCGCGGACGGCAAGAGGCTGGACGATTCACCGCGCCGGCGCGTATTGATGTGCGACAAATCGAACGCGATGACGCACGCCGGCGGTTTGTGGCAGCGCGTGTTTAAGGAAGTGGCAGCAGAGTATCCGAAAATTGAAACGCAGCATATGTATGTGGACGCGTTGTGCATGCAGATGGTGCGCGATCCGCGCGGGTTCGATGTGATCGTTACAAATAACATGTTTGGCGACATCATCACTGATCTTGCGGCGGGATTGCAGGGCGGGTTGGGGATGGCGGCTAGCGGCAATCTGCATCCGGGAAGAACGTCGATGTTTGAGCCGGTGCATGGCTCCGCGCCGCCGATTGCGGGCAAGAATGTTGCCAATCCTTTTGGAGCGATTCTTACGGCGGCCATGATGCTGACGCATCTGGGGATGTCTGGCGAGGCGGGGAAGATCGAAGCGGCCGTGCTCGAAGCGGTGCGGCAGAAGAAAACTACGGTTGAGATTGGCGGGACGCTGGGGACGCGCGAGGCGGGAGAGTGGGTGGCGGAGAGAGTGCTGCGCTAGTTGTGACTTTGGTTAACTCTCGTTTACTTGGCTTCGTCGTCCAGACAGGGAGGCTATTCCCGCCATTTCCAGTGACGATCCGCGTCGATAAATCCGATCCGTTCCAGCCTGAGCAACTGAGTTCCCGGATCCAGTAGTTTTTTTGGCCGGGGATTCGCGGCGATGCGACAGTATAAACTCGATGCAGATGGACAACGTTAAGGTGGTTGCTCACAAACTGCGAAAGTTTTGTTGCGAATTCGCGCTGCTCGTACTATTGGCTGCGTCGCTGTGGGGGCAAGCAACGGGTGGGACGGGTAAGGCTGCGCAGGATCAAGCGGCGCAGACTCAAACTTCGTCAGGGCAAACCCTCGCGGGCGAGGGCGCCCGAGCCACACAGGCTACGCAAACCACAGAATCCACACCAGCAGCGGCGGCGCCAGAAACCGTCGTCTCCCCCAAAGAGGCGAAAGAACTGTTTCGGTCGGTGGATGAGATCCTGGAATTCGCGAGCCAGGATACGGGGCTGCCCATTGACCATAAGGTTAAGCGGAGGCTGACCAAGCGCGACGAGGTGCAGTCGTACATCCAGAAGAGCATGAAAGAGGACAAGGACGCCAAACGGCTCGAGCGGTCGTCGGTCGTCCTGAAGAAGTTTGGACTGATTCCGCGAGACTTCGACCTGCCAAAGTTTTTGGTGGTGATGTTGCGCGAGCAGGTGGCGGGATACTACGACGTAAAAACGAAGACTGTGAATCTCCTGAACTGGGTCGACGCGGAGTCTCAAAAACCGGTTCTGGCGCACGAATTGACGCACGCGCTGCAGGATCAATCGTTCGATATCGAAAAATGGATGAAAGGATCGGATCCAAGCGACGACAAAAAAGAGGATCCAAGCGCGGCCGACATTGTGAACGACGAGGAGACCTCGGCGCGGCAGGCGGTGGTTGAAGGACAGGCAATGGTGGTGCTGTTGGACTATTCGCTGGCGCCGACCGGAAAGACCGTCCTGAATTCGCCGCAGATTGTGGACGCTCTGAAGCAGGGAATGCTGGTCGGGACGGCGGATACTCCTGCATTTCGCGATGCGCCGATTTTCTTGAAGGAGGAGTTGACGTTTCCCTATAGGTACGGGCTGGATTTTACGGCGGCGCTGCTGCAGGCGGGCGGCAAGGATTTGGCTTATGCGGGGGCGTTCAAGAATCCTCCGAAGACGACGCGCGAAATCATGGAACCGCAGACTTATCTGGCGCACGAAAAGCTGGCGCCGCTCAAAATGATTGACATGGATAAGGATTTCAAAGACTACGACGCCTTTGATATCGGCGCGATGGGCGAATTTGACGTGGATGTGCTGGTGGAGCAGTATGCCGGCGCTAAGGAAGCGGCGGCGCTCTATCCCGAGTGGCGCGGCGGATACTACTTTGCGGGCAAGCCGAAGCGCGACAAGTCGGCGCCGATTGGGGTGGCTTACGTTTCGCGCTGGTCGAGCGAGGCGAAAGCGGCGGAGTTCGCAGCCGTATACGCGAAGTCACTGGCGCAGCGTTACCAGAAGCGGCAAGGCATCGGGTCGGACGGGAAGGTGGCTCAGGATGCGCCCCCGGCCGAATCGTGGCGCACGTTGCGCGGGCGTCATGCCTGGCTGACGGAAGAAGGAGTGGTGATGATCGAAGTCCGGGGCGACGCGGTGCTCATCAGCGAAAGTTTGGACTCTGACACGACCAACCGGGTCGAAGCCGACTTGTGGCCAGCGGAAAAAGCTGCGTCCGCGAAGCCTTAAGTTTCGCTCTTGTATAATCACAAGTTCCGCAAGCATTTCCAGAGAGTTCATCCCAAGCAGGAGAGCACGTGCAACAGGCAGAGATAGGAATTATTGGCGGCAGCGGTTTGTACCAAATGCCGGGCTTCAAAGACGCGCAGGAGGTGCGACTGCAGACTCCTTTTGGAGACCCTTCGGACGCGTACGATTTATGGACCCTGGAGGGCCGCAAGGTAGCGTTTTTGGCGCGGCACGCCCGCGGCCACAAGTTGCTGCCCAGCGAATTGAATTTTCGGGCGAATATTCACGGTTTTAAGCAGTTAGGAGTGGAACGCATTCTTTCGATCTCAGCCGTTGGGTCGCTGAAGGAAGAACACAAGCCCCTCGATTTTGTAATTCCAAACCAGTTTATCGACCGCACGCGACACCGGGTGGATACTTTTTTCGGCGATGGGGTTGTAGCGCACATTGGGTTTGGCGATCCGCTGTGCGACGAGATGGCGAGGGTGGTGCGGGGAGCCTGCAAGGCTTCGGATGTGTCGGCGAAATTGGGCGGCACTTACGTTTGCATGGAAGGGCCGCAGTTTTCCACGAAAGCGGAGTCGAATATTTATCGCAGCTGGGGCGCGGACGTAATCGGCATGACCAACCTGCAGGAAGCTAAGCTCGCGCGTGAAGCGGAGATTTGCTACGTCACGATCGCCATGGTGACGGACTATGATTGCTGGCATCCGCATCATGATTCGGTAACCGTGGAACAGATTGTGTCGGTGTTGGTGAAGAACGCCGCGAACGCAGCCAAAGTCGTAAAGGCGAGCGTCGCCGCCATGCCCGCAGCGCGCGAATGCAAGTGCGGACGCGCTCTGCAGAATGCCATTTTGACCGATCCCACGAAGATTCCGGCGGCGACCAAAGATAGGCTGCAATTGATTTTAGGCAAGTATTTGAAGTAGTTCGACGCGGTTGTTGACGGATGCAATCGCGAATGACTGCATAGAAATCTGACTTAGGAGCCTCATGAGCATTCTCGTAGTAGGATCTGTTGCTTTTGACACAATTGCCACGCCCTCGGGCCGGGTGAGCGACATTCTGGGAGGGGCGGCGACTTATTTTTCGCTGGCCGCGAGTTACTTTACCGAGGTCCGCATGGTGGCGGTGGTGGGTGAGGACTTCAAGCCCGAACACGAGGCGGTACTGAAGAACCGCGGCGTCGACACGCGTGGCATCGAGCGAACCAACGGCAAGACGTTCCGCTGGGGCGGGCAGTATCTCGATAACCTGAACGAGGCGAAGACGGACTTCACGGAATTGAATGTGTTTGAAAAGTTTCAGCCCCGCATTCCCAAAGAGTATGCGGACACACAATTCCTTTTCCTCGCCAACATTCATCCGACTTTGCAAGCCGCAGTGCGCCTGGAGATGGATGGCGTGCGCCTGACCGGCGGCGACACCATGAATTTCTGGATCAACGGCACGCCGAAGGAACTAGCGGAAACGCTGAAACTGGTAAACGTCCTTTTGATCAACGACACCGAGACCAAGATGCTGGCTGGAGAGAAGAATCTTCCGCGTGCGGCCAGAAAGGTTCTTGCCATGGGTCCGAGCGCGCTGGTAGTGAAGCATGGGGAGTATGGCGCGACCATCTTCTTCCGCGAAGGCGCTTTCGGTCTCGGCTCGCATCCATTTCGCGCTCCAGCACTGCCGATCGACGAGGTCAAAGACCCGACGGGAGCAGGCGATTCGTTTGCGGGGGGATTCATGGGGTATATCGCGTCGCAGGGCGAGGTGAATCGCGAAGTGCTCAAGCGCGCCCTGTTTTATGGCGGAGTGATGGGGTCGTTCGCGGTGGAACGGTTTGGAACGGAGCGGCTGCAGAATTTGACGCGCGCGGAAATCGATGCGCGGTTTCAGATTTTCCGCGAACTCACCCACTTGGATTAGCGCGAGCCATGGCCCAGCCCTCTGAGCGACGGATGGGGAAGCGAGTCGGTAACAAAGAAGGCGCCAAGGCTTCCGCGGTTCCCGACATCGCCATCGCGCGTGTGGCTGGCTTGGCGGCGCTGGTATCGTTATTTTCTTTCTTTTACTACTTCCAACATAGCGAGCTTCTGCTCTATGGCGATGCGGTTGCGCATATCAATATTGCGCGGCGCGTGTTCGATTCGCAGACTCCCGGCCTGCTGCAACTCGGAACGGTTTGGCTCCCGCTCCCACACCTGCTGATGATTCCCTTCATTTTTGCCGACACGATGTGGCAAAAAGGCGCGGGCGGTTCGATCCCTTCGATGATGGCGTATGTTTTCGCGGTCGTTGGAATTTTTCGCCTCACGCGCGGCATGTTGGAAGCGGATCCTCGAACGTGCCAGGCGGCCGGTCTGGGCGCAGGGGTCGCAGCGTTTGTCTACGGCGCGAATCCGAACCTGGTTTACATGCAGGCTACGGCGATGACGGAGTCGATCTACCTGGCGTTGTTTATCTGGGCTTCTGTGTATTTTGCGGAATTTTTGCGGAGCTGGAGGAAAAGCGATGGGCTTGGAGATGCGCCGCGAGTTGAGGATGCGAAGGTAGGGTTCACACCGGCAGCCGGAAGTCCACTGGCTCGTTGCGCCTGGTGCTTGGCTGGTGCGGAGTTAACGCGGTACGACGGATGGTTTCTGGCAGGTGTGATGGGAACGGCTGTCGTCGTCATGGCGTTACGAGGACGTCCAGATCGCTTTGTTGGCGCGAACGATTTTGGCAGCCGCGCTTTGCGGCGTGCTGCCGTGAAGTTTGTGTTGAGTATCGCGGTGGCTCCGGTCCTTTGGCTGGCATACAACGGGGCAGTCTACGGAAACGCGCTGGAATTCGCTAACGGTCCCTATTCGGCGAAGGCGATCGAGCACCGGGTGGGAGCGCCAAATCCGGCGTTTCACAATGTGGCGGTCGCGGCCTTGTATTTCTTGAAATCGGCGCAGTTGAATATGGCGGACGGGAACTGGGGACGATTCTGGCTGACCGGTGCGCTGTTGGCGCTGGCGATTGGGATCTGGAAACTGCCGGCGCAAAACGTCGCGCTGCTATTGCTGTGGGTTCCGCTGGTGTTCTACGCACTTTCGATCGCCTACGGTTCGGTGCCGATTCACGTCTCCACGTGGTGGCCGTTCGCCACATTTAATCAGCGCTATGGCCTGCAGTTGCTGCCCATGTTCGCGGTTTCGACGGGATTGCTGGTTGCGTTGGCCTTTCGCATGGTGGCACCCGGTCGCCACGCAGGGAAACTGGTAGCGGTGCTTTTTGCGCTGGTGATTGGCGGCTACGCATCGATCTGGTTGGATCCGCAGTGCTTGAAAGAAGCGCGCAGGAACTGGCAGATTCGAAACCCGTTGAATTCCGCAGTGGAACGGCTCGTGGCCTCGTTGCCCCGGCATTCTCTCTTCCTCATGGATCTCGGGGAGCATGTTGGAGTAATGGAGCAGGCGGGGATTCCTCTCCGGCAGGTGGTGAACAACGAAAATCACCGCGCGTGGATTCGTCCTTCGGACCCGGAAGGCCTATGGGAGCGGGCACTGGCCGATCCGGCGCGCTACGTTGATTTCGTGATCGCCTTCGATGGTGACTTGGTGGACCAAGGGATGAACCGGGCAAACCTGATCGAACTGACGGAGATTCATGCCACCGGACAGCCCCACGCGCATATCTATGCCACGCGGCGCAGCCCGAATCTAGCGCGTTAACCCTTGTCTTTGAGCAAACCGGAATGCGCGGAATGGCGGTGGTAGAATCCGCTCGTAACCATAGCGTTCTCATGAATTCACTCCACCAGGTTATCGACATGCTGCGGAATGAACTGGGCGTGGTGCTGAGTTCGACGCTGGCGCGGTTGCTGCTGGCGGCGATTCTTGGTGGCATCATCGGCCTGGAACGCCAATTGCGGCATCGCCCCGCGGGTCTTCGCACCAATATGTTTATCTGCTTTGGCGCAGCCATGTTTACGGTGTTGTCGCGGCAACTGGCAGGGGTGGAGTCGGATAGCGCACGGATTGCGGCGCAGATCATCCCCGGCATTGGATTCATCGGGGCGGGTTCGATTCTGCACGCGCGGGCGACGGTGCAGGGGCTGACGACGGCGTCGACGCTGTTTGTGGTGGCTGGGATCGGGATGGCGGCGGGCGGCGGCCTCTACCTGATTGCCTGCTGGGCCACAGTCATTATCCTGCTTTCATTGGTGGTGTTGGGGCGAATCGAGGCCACGTTTGCGCTGAAAGGCTTTGTTACGAACTATGAAGTGACGGGCCGGAATGTTGACGGAATGTTGCGCGAAGTGAATCGCATCCTGGAGTCGGAACAACTCTCGATGCACAGCGTGCACATCGCCAACGCCGAGCCCGATTTCCGCATGGTATTCGCGGTCGATGGCGAACTAGAGCAGCAGAACGTATTCTCCATCCGATTGCACGAATCGACAGCCTTTGCCACCGTCTCCACGCTCGGGACGATCGAACACGAATGAGTGTGAGGGAATGAGCCCACCGGAGAATCCGCAGAAAGATAGAATTCTATTCACCAAGGCATCGGCGTGTGGCAACGATTTTCTGCTGGTGCGAGGGGACCAGTTTGCCGGCGATCTGGGTTCACTCACCTGCCGCATGTGCGACCGTCATAACGGAGTGGGCGCAGACGGCGTGGAATGGATGTATACGGATGCAGAAGCCGATGCGCGCGTCCGACTTTTCAACGCCGATGGCTCGGCGGCGGAGATTTCCGGCAACGGCACGCGCTGCGTGGCGGCGGAGATTTGCTCTCAAGAAGGCAAGCAAGAGGTTGTGGTTCGTACGGGCGCGGGATTGAAGACGTGTCGGCTGATGGCGCGGCAAGGCTCCACGTTTGAGTTCGAGGCGGAAATGGGAGAACCGAAAGTTGGCGGTGAATTGTCGATTAAGACGATGGGAACGCGCACGCCGGGGATTAGAGTTTCGATGGGAAATCCGCATTTCGTGATTTTTGTGGATAACTTTCAGGAGGGTTGGCAACGGCAGGCGGCGGCGATTCAGGCGCAACCGGAGTTTCCCGAGGGAACGAATGTGGAATACGTGGTCGTGCGCGGGGCAAGCGAGATTGAGATCCGATTGTTTGAACGTGGCGTCGGGGAGACCCAGTCGTCCGGGACGGGATCGTGTGCAGCGGCAGTGGCCGCGATTGCCACCGGGAGGGTTGAGTCGCCTGTGAAAGTGATAGCGCCGGGAGGCGCTCAGACGGTGCGCTGGGAAAAGCAAGTTTACCTGCGGGGCCCGGCCACTCTGATCTGCGCCGGAGAATTCTTCGTTTAAGATCAAGTTAGCGAAACACAGGCACTCAATGGTTTCCGCTTCCCCACACTTGCGAAACAAGCCGCGCTCTCTCCGTCTGGGCGACAAGGTGGGTATTGTTGCGCCCGCGTCGAACGTGAAGCGCGACATGCTGGAGGCGGGCTGCGAAGGCCTGCGGCGGGCCGGTTATGAGCCGTTTTATTTCGAGTCGATTCTGGATCGCGATCTGTATTTTGCGGGATCGGTGGAGCGGCGGGCACGGGAACTGGAAGACATGTTTGTCCGCGACGATATTCGCGCCATTGTCTGTGCGCGCGGAGGATACGGGTCGAATTACCTGCCCATAGCTCTCGATCCGAACAAGATCGTTGCGCATCCGAAGATTCTGGTGGGCTACAGCGATATCACGACGCTGGTGTGCTGTATGGCCGACTCGGCCAACTTTGTGACGTTCCACGGTCCCATGGCGGCCAAGGATTTCGCGATTGCCGGCGGAGTCGACGTGGAATCCTGGCAGAATGCGCTGGGCGGCGCGGCGAATTGGAGCATCGCGGAAGGCTCGGGAGCGCGGCCGATGGTTCCAGGCGAGGCGTATGGAATTCTTTATGGCGGATGCCTTTCGATGCTGGTGGCGTCGCTGGGTACAGAGCACGAAGTCCGAACGGCCGGCACGATTCTTTTTATCGAAGACATCTTCGCGAAGCCTTACCAGATCGATCGCATGCTGATGCAATTGAAACTGGCGGGCAAGCTAAAAGATGTGCGCGGCATGGTTTTCGGCGAAATGCTGGATTGCAGGCAGAGTGCGGATCAGGATTACACGCTGGAAGAAGTGATTTTGCGGATTGTGGAAGATTTGCGAATTCCGGTGGCGTTCGGGCTGCGATCGGGACATGTTTCGCGAGCCAATATCACATTGCCGATTGGAGTGAGGGCAAGACTGAGCGTGGAGGATGCGGTGGAATTGCGGATTCTGGAGGCGGCAACAAGCGATTGAGTGATGAATAAGTCGATGACGAAACCCAAACACATACATCTGATTGGCATTTGCGGAACGGCGATGGCTTCGCTGGCGGGGATGTTGCAGGAACGCGGGTTTCGCGTGACGGGCTCGGACGCGGCGTCGTATCCGCCCATGTCCACGTTTCTCAAATCTCTGGGAATCGCAGTCGCGCAGCCGTTTGCAGAAGCAAATCTCGATCCGCGTCCTGATCTGGTGGTAGTGGGCAATGCGCTCTCGCGGGGCAATGTCGAGTTGGAGCGAGTTCTGGATGAGCGGATTCCTTTCTGCTCGCTGCCGCAGATTTTGCATGACGAATTTCTGTTGGGCAAAGACGTTCTTGTCGTCGCCGGAACGCACGGCAAGACGACTACGACCTCGATGCTGGCGTGGATTTTCGAGACAGCTGGTCTGCAGCCTTCGTTCCTGATCGGCGGGATTGCAGAAAACTTCGGCCGCAGTTTTGGGCTCGGCGAAGGGAAGCACTTTATTCTGGAAGGCGACGAGTACGACACGGCATTTTTCGATAAGGGTCCGAAGTTTCTGCATTATTTCCCGGATTCGGTGATTCTTACTTCGGTAGAGTTCGATCACGCGGATATTTATAAGGATCTCGATGCGGTGGAAACAGCGTTTAAGCGGTTGGTCAATCTGGTGCCGCGCCGCGGACGAATTGTCGCCTTCGACACGGGCGAGAGCATCGATCGTTGTCTGGGAAAAGCGTTTTGTCCGGTTGAACGCTATGGAGTGTCGGGTGCCGCGAAATGGAAGATTGCGAATTTGAAATTGACCGAAGAGCAGAGTTCGTGGTCGGTGGTTCGCGATGGAAAACCGTGGGCGGATTTCCGGTTTGCGCTGGGCGGAGAATACAACGTGTGGAATGCCACGGCTGCGGCCGCTCTGGCGGCGGACTACGGAATTGCGAAGGATGCGATCGCGCGGGCGCTCGATACCTTCCGCAGCGTAAAGCGGCGGCTCGAAGTCAAAGCCGAGATCAACGGAATTACGATCATCGACGATTTTGCGCATCACCCGACGGCGATTGAGCAGACGATTCGGGCTCTGCGGGCGCGGTATCCGCTCTCGCGCTTGTGGGTGGTGCTCGAGCCGCGCTCGAACACCATGCGCCGTAACGTGCTGCAGGATGCGCTGGCGACGAGCTTGTCCATGGCCGATGAGGTTGTGGTCGCGGCGATCTTCAAGTCGGAGGCGATTCCTGAAGCCGAACGCCTGGATTTGAATCGCGTAATTAGCCAGATTCAGAAACAGGCGAAGCCCGCACGCATTCTGGCGGATGCGGATGCGATCGTAAACGCCATCGCTCCCGAACTGCGCGAGCGAGATGTGGTTGCCATTCTCTCCAATGGCGGGTTTGGCGGCATCTATGAAAAGCTGCCACAGCGATTGCGGGAACTCGGCGTGAAAGCGCTCGGAGCAAAGACCTAAGTGTTTCGCACCATCCTCATGCTGATGTTCTGGGCCGCTGCGTTGCCGGTAGCGGCAGTGCTGGGATTTCCTTGGACGTATCTGACCAAGGACATCACTTTTTTGTATCGCACGTGCATGGGGGCGGCCTTCATGGGCGTGCGGATCGCGGGCGTCAAGGTGCGGACGGTGGGCCTGGAAAAACTGGATCCGTCGCGAACTTATATTTTCATGTCCAACCACATTTCGAATCTTGATCCGCCGATCACGTTGCCACTGATACCGCGGCGTACTTCGGTGATGGTGAAGATCGGATTATTCAAGGTCCCAATTCTGCGGCAGATCATGCTGATCGGATCCCTGGTGCCGGTGGACCGCGGCAACCGCGACGCGGGCATCTCGGCGGTGCGAGATGCGGTGAAGGCCATCGAGCAGGGACTGAATATGACCATTTATGTAGAAGGGAAGCGTTCGTTTGACGGCAAGCTTCTGCCGTTCAAGAAGGGCCCGTTCTATCTGGCCGAGGAGTGCAAGGTCCCAGTGGTGCCGATTACGATTTCGGGCACGGAAGAGGTCATGCCGAAGGCGCGCTTTGCGATTCGTCCGGGAACGGTGACGGTCCAATTTCACGATCCGATTGAGCCGGCGGAGTTCGGGGATCGCGACTGTTTGATGGCGAAGGTGCGGTCGGCGATTAATGGGGGGCTGCCGGTGGAGTTGCAGAGCTAGTTGAGCTCACCACTCCGTCGATAGCGACCGCGCTGGCCGCCGTACCCTCGTCAATGCTCGGCTCTTTGCCCTTCATTCCACTGATTCGGTACACTGCGAGGTATGAATACGGCTAATCAACCGAATGTGAAGTTTGCGCAAACCTCCGACTACCGTGACGCGTACGCCAATAGTGTGCAGATTCGCGTGAATGTTTGGGATTTCTTCCTGGTGTTTGGAACGATGCAGCAAAGCTCCGAGACGCAGGTGGAGTTGCAGAACTTTCAGGGAATTTATCTGAGTCCGCAACAGGCCAAGGCGCTGATGGCGTTATTGCAGCAGAATGTGGCCAACTACGAGGCCGCGTTCGGCGAGATCAAGCTCGATCCGAGGGCTCCGGGTGGACAGATCCACTAATGGCGGGGCGTCCGGCGAAGCGGCGCGATAAACAATCGAATTCGCGCGAGAGCAAGCGGTTCGTCGCGCGGACTGAGGGGGCGACTCAAGCTCCTGAAGCCTCGGCATGGGCGATGCAGTTGCTGTTGTTCGCCCTGTTTTTCGCGGGATCGATGCTGCTGCATGCCCCGCTGCTGCGCTTGCCTTATTTCTGGGATGAGGCGGGATATTACGTTCCAGCGGCGCGCGATCTTCTTCTGACCGGCTCGCTGATTCCGCAGTCGACTCCGTCCAATGCTCATCCTCCCCTGGTGATGGCGTGGCTGGCGCTGGCTTGGCGAATCTATGGGTATTCTCCGCTGGTTACGCGCACGGCCATGCTGGCGGTGAGCGCCTTTTCTCTGCTGGGGTTGTTTCGGTTGGCGCGAGTGGCCGCGAATTTACCGGTGGCCTGGGCGACGACGGCCCTGGTGGCGATCTATCCCGTGTACTTCACGCAGGGTTCTCTGGCGCAGGTTGATCTGGCGGCCGCGGGATTCACATTCTGGGCGCTCGCGGCTTATGTCGAAGATCGTCCGTGGCTAGTCGTGGTCTGGTTTTCTGCGGGTGCGCTCGCAAAGGAAACCGCGATTCTAGCTCCGGTGGCGCTGGCGGGTTGGGAACTCGTCGCGGATGTGGTTCTGAGGCGGTTGCCGGGAGATCGCTGGAGAGAGATTCTACCGCCTGGTGACAGGCGGATGCGCTGGTGGCAGCTCGCGCTTCCGGCGGTGCCGCTGGCGGGCTGGTATGTTTTCCATTACCTGAAGACGGGTTTTCTGCTGGGAAATCCTGAATTCTTTCGCTACAACGTTGCGGCAACGCTGAATCCGCTGCGAATCCCTTTGACATTTGCGATGAGGCTCTGGCAGGTTTTTGGATACTTCGGCCTTTACTTGCTCAGCGTGGCAGGATTGCTGGCGATGCTGCGTCCTCCCATCATGGTCGGGGGAACGTCGCGGCCGCGGATTGCACTGTGGATACAGGCGGCCTTTCTCTGGGTGCTGGTGGCGTATCTAGTCTTTATGTCGGTGGTGGGCGGAGCGGTGCTGGCTCGGTATATGTTGCCGGTCATTCCGCTAGTGGTTTTGGCATGGGTCGCGACGCTGTGGCGGCGGGTGCGGTTCTGGAGATTGATTGCGGGAGCCCTGGGCATTGCGTTGGTCGCAGGCCTGTTCACAAATCCACCCTATGGGTTTGCTCTCGAAGATAATCTAGCCTACCGCGACTACATTTGGATGCATGCGGAGGCGAGCCGTTTTCTGGCGGAGCGATATCCGGGAGAGCGCATTTTGACGGCGTGGCCGGCATCAGATGAACTGACTCGCTCCTGGCTCGGCTATGTCACGGGCGCGCGGCCTTTTCGCGTGGTGCGGGTGGAGGACTTTTCGGAGCCGCAGATCGCGCTGGCGGCCAGGGCCCGCGGCCGATTTGATGCGGCGCTCGTATTTTCCACGAAGTATCAGCCCCCACATGCCGTCTTCGAGAATTGGGAGGGGTGGCAGCGGGTGAAAGAAAGATTCTTCGGATACCACCGCGACCTGTTGCCCGATGATATCGCGCAGCGCCTGGGCGGGACGATCACCTATCACGAGGAACGCAACGGACAGTGGATCGCGGTGATTGCGACGGGGCAGTAAGGAACGCCGGAAATCCTCGAGGTGGTGCGCCTCAAGCGAGCGCCACCAATCAAAAACCAGCAGAACTGCGTGGTGTCCGTCGGGCGATCGCTTCGCTCCACATTCAGGTTTTGGCTTCGGAACTGGGCGACACGGAGCTAAACAAAAACCTGCAGTAAATATGCGTACAAATTCACTATAAACAACGTCGCGATGCGCCAGTCGCATAGTTTTGCAGCTTTGGAGAACGAGCTGACAACTGCAATGTTCTGCATGCTGCGCTGCAATTCCGATAAGAAATATTCGGCCAAAATTTCACACTCACATCATTGACGCTGCCAAGGTCGGCAGGTAAGATGACCTGTCAAACCGGACGCCCCCCGCCGGGAAAGGCTGGGTTCTTTCAGCCGCTCGACCGCTCACGACAGTGCGCGGAATGCAATTTCAGCAAAGATCAGTTTTGAACAAGAACCTGGGAGAAAGTATGACTATCCGTGTGGGACGATCGTGCACTTTGGGGCTGGTTGGTTTGTTTCTACTCGTCGGTCTTGCCGCCCAAGGAGGCGCGCAAGCGAACACCTTTATCCGGCTGAACCGAATCGAGCGGTCGCGACAGCGGCTGGCAAAAACACGGAGAAGCAATAATCCAAAGGCGGCCGACAGCGGGCCGTTGACCGCACTGTACAACTTCTGCTCGGAAGCAAACTGTGCGGATGGGGCGAATTCCACGGCGGGTCTGATTCAAGATGCGGCAGGCAATCTCTACGGCACCACATCCTCCGGTGGCGTAAACACGGGCGCTAACGGTGGCGTAGGCGGCGGCACGGTATTTATGGTGAATCCGTCGGGCCAGGAAACGGTACTTTATAGTTTCTGCTCGGCGGCGAATTGCACAGATGGGGTGATCCCCGCTGCCAGCCTGATCGAGGACTCCGCAGGCAATCTGTACGGCACGACGTCCGCGGGCGGCAGCGGTGCTCCGGGAATTGGAGGCGGCGGAACGGTCTTTGAACTTCAACCTCCCGCACAAGAAGGCGGCGCGTGGACGGAAACAGTACTGTACAGTTTTTGTCCTCAGAAGGGTTGCGCAGACGGCGAGAACCCGGTGAGTGGGCTCATTCGGGATGAGGCGGGGAACCTGTACGGCACTACGTTTGCCGGCGGAGTGCATGGCGATGGGACGGTATTTGAGGTGACTCCGGCAGGAACCGAGACGGTCCTCTATAGCTTTAAGCAAGGCAACGGGGATGGGAACAGCCCCGAGGCCGGCCTGATTCGAGACGCTGCAGGCAATTTCTATGGCACCACGTTCCTGGGGGGCGCGAATGGCCAAGGCACCGTGTTCGAACTGAGCACGACGGGCGAAGAGACGGTGCTTTACAGCTTTTGCTCCACCGGCGGCACGAACTGCACGGACGGACAGAATCCCGTGGCGGGTTTGATCGCGGACTCGGCTGGGAATTTCTACAGCACAACCTATGGAGGCGGGGCGAACGGATTTGGCGTGGTGTTCGAACTGACTTCCAGCGGGACGGAGACCGTGCTCTACAACTTCTGCTCGGTGGGAGGAGCGAACTGCACCGACGGGGCCTATCCTGCAGCGGCTTTGCTCAAGGGAGCTTCGGGCGCTTTCTACAGCACGACTGAAGGCGGAGGCAGCGGAAGTCTCGGTTGCTATCTGATTGGATTGTCGACCTGCGGCACTGTGTTTGAACTGGCGCCCGGAGAACAGCAGAGCGATGCCTGGTCCGAGACCGTAATCTACAGTTTCTGCTTAACCGGAGGCACGAATTGCACCGACGGTGCGTCTCCTGAGGGAGGCCTTGTCCAGGACTCGGCGGGCAATCTCTACAGCACGACTTCTTCCGGGGGAGCGAACACCACGAACGGCGGAGGCACGGTGTTCAGGCTCGCCACGAACACGCTGCTGATACCCACCGTGACGGCAGCCTCGTCTCCAAATCCATCGTCAGCGGGTCAGAACGTGACCCTGACAGCGACGGTCTCTGGCAGCGGGGCGACGCCCACGGGGACAGTAACGTTTGAGCAGGGATCGACAACGCTGGGAACGGCAACGCTGGCAAGCGGGAAAGCCAGCCTGCAGTATGCGTTTCCGTTGGCCGGGAGCTTCTCGATCGTGGCCAGCTATTCGGGTGACGCGATCTACGAGGGTGGACTTTCAAGCCCGCTCAAACAAGTCGTGAAACTGGATACAACAACTACGAGTCTGGCTTCAAATTTGAATCCGTCACTTTACGGGCAGCCGGTGACATTCACCGCGACGATCAATTCCTCGGGAACGACTCCGACTGGAACCGTGACCTTCAAGTCGGGGACCAAGGCGATCGGCAGCGCGTCTGTCAGCGGCGGGATAGCTCAACTGACGCTGTCGACGCTGGTTGTGGGCACCTCGAAGATCACTGCGGTCTACAGTGGAGACGGGGCCAACTTGGGCAGCACGTCGCCGGCGCTGAAGCAGGTGGTCGCGCAGACGACTTCGTCAACGGTCGTGGCCTCCTCGGTGAATCCGTCCAACCCGAAACAAAAGGTGAAGTTCACAGCCACCGTGACCTCGCCGACTACCACTCCGACGGGGAAGGTAACCTTCATGGATGGCAGCACGGTGCTGGGAACAGGGGAGCTAAACAAGGGCCTTGTCAGTTATTCGACAACGACCCTGAGCGCAGGTTCCCACAACATCACCGCTGTTTACGCAGGAACCACCGATGTGAGCGGAAGCACATCGCCGATCCTGGTGCAGGTCGTGAACTAGACGCCCGTTGGAGCGCTCATCGTCAGTGCTTAGATTCGAGGTCGGCCCCGGAGTGAAGCCGGGGCCGAGATCCGCTGGCGAAAGCTGCAAAAACTTACACATAGCGAAGTGCTACTGTTGACTGCAATGTAGTACCAGCGAGTTTGACCAATCCAAAACCTGGCGGTATGCTCTGAAAACAGTTTTGTGCTGCTCGTCAGGAATGCTCCTGCCCGACCGAATGTGTTATCCAGCAGGGGTCTTCAGCCACCGTCGAAATTTCACACTGGGTGGGGGACCATATGGTTAGAACGATTCTAGGTACTCGTGCGTTTGGTCTCGGCGTCTTGTGCCTTTTGCTGACGGGCGTGACGGCGGCCCTAGGACAGCACGGTGTCACCACGTGGCATTACGACAACTCGCGCACCGGCGCGAATTCCAACGAAACGATCCTCACGCCGCAAAACATCAACAAGAAGCAGTTTGGACCTATTTTCACGCAGCCTGTCGATGGCCAGGTGATTGGCCAGGCACTTTATCTGCCGCAGGTCACGATTCCGGGCGCCGGCGTGCATAACGTCGTTTATGTTGCGACGATGAATGACAGCGTGTATGCGTTTGACGCGGACAACGCTACCGGGAGCAACGCGAGTCCGCTGTGGATGACAAGTTTTCTGGTCAACGGAGCGACACCGGTTCCGATCAAACTGCAGAAATGCGGCGGCGTCACAGGCTGGAAGGAAGTGGGGATCGTTTCGACTCCGGTCATCAACGCTGCGACAGGAACAATTTATGTCGTAGCAAAAACATACGAAAACTCAAAGTTTGTACACCGGTTGCACGCGCTCAGTGTGACGACGGGGCAAGAGCTGCAGGGAAGTCCGGTGACGATTACGGCGAGTTACACCGTGAGCGGGACTACCTACGAGTTCGCGGACGCAATGCAGGTCAACCGTCCGGCTCTGCTGCTGGTGAATGGGTACGTGTACATCGCATTCGGATCGAACGGTTGCCGTAGCGGATTAGAGGAAGGGTGGGTGATGTCGTACAACGCGACGACGCTGCAGCCGGCGGGCGTTTTTGACGTGGAGCCCGGGTCTTCGGCGGCGGCAGTGTGGATGCGCGGTGGAGGGCTTTCGGCCGACAGCAGTGGCAACATTTACGGAGCGACGGCGGATGGACCGTTTGCGGCTGGCTTGGATTTCGGCCAGTCGGTACTCAAGCTGTCGCAGGCTGGCAGTGAACTGGAACTGGCAGATTGGTTCACACCTTTTAACGAGCTGTTTCTGGATGAGAACGACCGCGATTTGAGCGAACCGGTGCTGGTTCTGCCGACTCAGTCAGGACCCTATCCGAATCTGTTGGCTGCGGTGGGGAAGGAAGGCACGATCTACATTCTGAACCAGAATAATCTCGGGCATTTCTGCGGCACGTGCACCAAGTCCGATACTCAGATCGTGCAGGAATTGACCGGTATCGCCCCGGAAGGTGGCGCGCTGGTTTACTGGAACAATGCCATCTATACCTCGGCCACCGGTCTGCCCATTATGGGACTGGCCCTCACGGATGGAGTACTGGCCAGTTCGCCATTTGCCCAATCCAGGAATGTAGACTCAGGGCATTCGCCGATCATCTCCGCCAATGGAACTACGTCTGGCGTTTTATGGCAGATGACGGGACAGACTCTGGCGGTGTTCAATGCGAGCACTCTGAAAAAGATCTACACCAGTCTGCTTCCGCCCATCCCTCACTTTGCCAACATGATGGTGGAGAACGGGAAACTGTACATCGGAACGAACAATAGTCTGCTGGTTTATGGATTGTTGCCGTAATTTCGATGGCCGGACTTCTAAATACGAGGGAAGCGCGGCACCGCGAACAAGCGATGCCGCGATCTGAGACCTGCTTTTCTCCCTGCGTTACGCGGTTTTTGCCAGCTTCAGTTCCTCAGGACCCCGCACGGCATAATACTGCTCTGGAACAGGGAACCCAGCATGGGCGAAGGTCTCGTGGATCAGCCGGTTGGTGTCAAAATACACCTGCCAGTAGTTGGCATTGCTGCAGCATGGACGAACCGCCAGTACCGAACCTGAATTGTTGAAGCTCAGAATTTCGACATCGGGCGCGGGTGTTGCCAATACGTTCGGAATCTTCGCTACCGCCGGTTTCAAGAGCGAGATCGCCGCCTGCGGGTCGACCGTGTGCGCCACTTGCGCGGTCAGTTCGACTCGGCGGTAGGGATTGGCGGAAAAATTCTGGATCGTGTCGCCGAAGACCTTTCCGTTGCCGACCATAGTCTTGACGTTATCGGGCGTATTGATGGTGGTCGCGAATAGACCGATTTCCTCGACCGTGCCAGTCACCCCGGCGGCGGTAATGAAGTCTCCGACTTTAAAAGGTTGCAGGATAACCAGAAAAACCCCGCCGGCAAAGTTGGATAGAAGTCCAGACCACGCCATGCCGATGGCTACGCCGGCGGCGGCGATTAAAGCGGCAAAACTCGTGGTCTCGACTCCAAAGAACCCAAGGATCGCGATGCCTAGCGCGATATTCAACAACGCGGCGACGGCCGAGTGGATGTAGCGGACCAGGGTCGGATCAATCTTCTGCCGCGTCAGTGCGCTCCCCATCATCCGGAGCACAAGTCCGATCAGCCAGCGGCCAATAATCCATATCGCGATCGCCCCCAGAATCTTTAAACCCACCGTGGTCAGCAGGGTGGTTACGGTTAGCTTCATTGCGGTGAAATCCACGTTCATATCATTCTCTCCTCATTCATTGATGAGACGCCTTGCGGAGGTGAAATTGTACCGCGGCAACCGTGAGTTGGCTACGCCCGATTCAAGGCGAAGCGGGAAGCGAGAATCTTGGCAAAATGTAGTCAGAGTTGGGATCGAGGGTTACTTTTGCGCTATTCATTCAGGGAGCAGCCGCAATCGGCAGGCGGAACGTGGGCCTTGAGAAAGTCCGCCACGCGTTTGTATGCGTCAATCTGATTTTCAACTTTCGCAAAGCCGTGGCCTTCGTTCTCGTAGACTTTATATTCGACGACTCCGCCGCGCTTCTTGACTGCGTCAACCACTTGCTGCGCTTCGGATTTGGGACAACGCGGATCGTTGCCGCCGGCTAACAGGTAGAGCGGAGCCTTGATGCGGTCAACGAAGTTGATGGGCGAACGATCTTCGTAGAGCGCCCTGTTTTTTTCGGGATCGCCCATCGTGGCAAGATCGGACTGCTGCAGCACGGGGTCTTCGTTCTGAATTTCGGTGAACCAGTTGACAAAGGGCACAATCGGAATCCCAGCGGCCCACATTTCCGGAGCTTTGGTTACGCCCATCATGGTCATGTAGCCGCCGTAGCTGCCGCCCATCAGGATAAGTTTCTTGGGATCGACATAGCCCGTCTGCTTGATCCAGTCGGCAGCCGCTAGAACGTCTTGCAAATCGCCGCCGCCCATATCGAAAAGATTGGCCTGCTGAAATGCTTTGCCGTATCCGGTCGAACCCCGGTAGTTGGGCGCGATGACGATGTAGCCTTGGTTGACCATGTACTGGATGAAGCGGTTGAAGGTATTCGTGGTCTGCGCTGTCGGGCCACCGTGAACGTACACGATCGCCGGATGTTCAGCGTTGCGGGGGAGGTTATAAGGAACGTAAGCGAGGGCCGAGATGGTCCACTTGCCATCTTTGCTCGGGTAATGGACGAGATAAGGCTCGACCATATCCTCGGAGCGCACGCCGCCGATGAGAGAGTGCGTGAGTTGCCGGGACTGGCCGTCAGCCATGTTGTAGAGCCATAAATCGCCGGGAGCAGTGGGGCCGGTGTGATAGTAGAGCAGGCGCGAACTGTCGCGAGTAAACGGCGAAGGACGCCCGGCCACATAGTTCACTCCCTTGGGCAAGGTCAGCGCACGGGATTTTCCGGATGCGACCTCGTAGAGATAGATTTCTGTATTGCCGTCGACGTTCGCGTTGTAGGTGAGGAGCTTGCCATCGGGAGAAAAGCTTTCGCCCGAGATTTCCCACTTGTCTTGCGTCAGCCAGTGAATCTTCTTGCTCGCGATGTCGAGGATGCCCACATTGTCATATCCGTCCGCAGCATTCGATGTGATGAGTACGCTTTTTCCATCGGGCGAAACGTCGTTGGCCGAGTACGTCTTTTCGCTGTCATGCGGAGTGAGCAGCGTACTTTGCGCGCTGGCGACGTCGAGCAGAAAAACATTGGAGTCCGTGCCTTTAGACTGCTCCTGCGTATAAACAATGAATTTTCCATCCGCCGACCAGATGGGAGCGACGTTCATACGGTCTTTGGCAGTGCCAGTAGTGAGGTGCCTGGTGTCGCGCATAAGCGTGTCGTAGACGTCAATTTCGAAGACCGACGAGGTTTTGGGCTTCACCATGTAAGCCAGATAGCGGCCGTCGGGCGACCAGGCAGGACTTTCTTCCGAGATTTCGCGGGTGTTGGTGAGGTTTGTGACTTGTCCGGTCTTGGGAGAGACAAGAAAGATATCCCATTGTTCATCGCCGTCGTAATCGGAGATGTAAGCGATCGACTTGCCGTCGGGCGACCATGTGGGTTGCGCCTGGCGCTCATTGCTGATGGTGAGCTGCATCGGCCATCCACCGTCCGAGGGCACGAGCCAGAGGTTGTTGCGGCCACTCATGTTGCTGATGAAAGCAACGGTCTTGCCATCGGGCGACCAGGTCGGGCCGCCAACCTGACGTGTCATGTAAAGCTTCTCAATCGACAAGGACTTTTCGACGCGGGCATCGGGCTTGGAGGCGATCTGCTGAGGATCGGTGATGGCCTGGGGCGCGGGCAGAGATTGAGATGTTGCCAGGATACTCATGAGTACGACCATAACAAATAGGCTGAGAGTGCGCATGGTGCCTCGAAATGAATGTGCGAGCATGGAAATTTCAGACTGGCGCGCCGTCCAACGTTGGACGTTTGAGCTATTCAATCGTTACCTCGTAGTCTTGCCCCTCCCAACGGCCAGTATCTTTCCAGTGAAACGTGAAAGCAATCCGATGGCCTGAGGGAAGATTCTCAGTAGGCAGGTCGACGTGTTGCAGATTCCATCCACTTTCGCCGGAGTCGCTGTCCTGAGCCGTCCGCCACTGATCGAAGCTCCAGTGCAACTTCGCCGGCTCCGCCATTAGCACCCGAAGCTTTTTTCCGGGCGGCATGGATCGCGGCTTGTTGTTGAAGCGCCAATTGAAGTACTGGGCGCCGGTCTTGTTCTTGAGATAGCGCTCGACAGTTTGGGGCGGCTGATCGAAAATCCTTCCGTCAAAGAGGGAGCGGCGCAGTTTGATGTACTCGGAATGTGCCCAGACCAGCGGACAAGCTGAACCCGACGCCTTTCCAGCGAACAGCTCGCGCTCGGGAATATCTCCCGTGTCCCAGACTTGCTCGGGGAGCAGGCGGGACGCTCCGGTGGAGTTTTCCATCACGCGGAGGAGTTCTTCGGCACGATCGGGATGCCCCGCAGCCAGTTCGTAATGGGCGCGTTCTCCAGCCAGCAGCGGCCATGGGCGGCCAATCCCGGTGCCGTCAAATGGAGATCCGTCCTCGTGTTCGCCGTAGCCGTCGCAGTTGTAGCGGTACCACATGGGACCCTGAGGAAGTTTTGCCTGGAGCAGTTCGTCGATCACTTTGATGGTGTTCAGAATTCGCGGATCGTCCGGAGCGCGCAGCCCGAAGCGCACCAGCGCGATGGCGTCGGGGCTGACGATTTCGATCGCGGCGGCATTGGAACTGCTCGTGGCGCGGTTCTTGATGGGAACGAATCCTTGCAGGGGTGAGGCGGCTCCGTCGCTGGGAGGCGGAGTGATGCGGACGTAGTAGCCTTCGACTCCGACCTGGCGAGCTAGATCGGTGTTCACTGCATAGGTGCGGCGCTCCATGTTGAAATTCCAGGTGTCGGCCATATGCCGCAGGAATTCCGCGGGTTGCTCCTCGCCCATGGACTGCGCCATGTCGGCGGCGATCAGCAGGGCAGAGATTTCAGCCGCCATGGTGAAGGGCGAATAGCCGCCATCTTCTTCCCAGCGGTCCTGCTGCGTGACGGGCCCATTGATGGTAATGAAAGACGCAGCCTTGCGAACCATCGGCCACCAGCGGGTGTTGTCGCCGAAGCTGCGCGGCGATTCGCGGCGCAGGAGATCGACAAGCAGGATGGGAAAAGCGGTTTCATCCATCTGCAAGCCGTTCCAGTACGGGCGGCCATCGAGCCACATGTTTTGCGACCAATGACCATCAGCTTCTTGCGTGGCTTCGAGGTAATGAAGAACGCGCAGAGCGTCGTCAGGCGCTCCAGCGGCCAGCAAGCCGCCAGCATTCTCGACCAGGTCGCGTGGCCAGATAAGGTGGTAGCCGCCTAGGTCTTCGTCGCCTTTGTTGAAGCCCCACGGGATGGAGAGACTGGCAATGATGCCGCCAAGGAAGTCCTTGGACTCATGCACGCGGAGCACGGCCGTGCTGGCCCGATACAAGTCCTTTTGCCGGGGCTTCTCGTCCAGCTTCTTGAGCTTGTGCTGCCAGTTTTGCCAGTGAAAGACATAATCCTGCCGGATCTTGTCATATGAAGTCAGTTGCGAAGAGAGTGCTTGCTGGCCGGCCTCTGCCCACATTCCGCCGAATCCGAGCGAGAAGATGAATTCTCCATTGCAGGCCTTGAGATCGACCTCGGCGGTGAGCGCGATGTTGCCGTTTTCGGCGCGGTCGTATTCCCACTCCATTTGAAAATGTTGCGACAGGTCTTGCCATCCGTCGGAAACGCCGGCAAATCCGACCGAACGCTTCAGCATCGGCGCCGAGCAGGCGAGGGCGAGGGCGCAGTATTCGCGTTGAGCAAAGAGCATCGGCCTCCCCTTGTAATGGCCAGCCCAGCCAGTATTGTCATGCCCGATGTTCGCCAGGTGCGGAGCGAGGAGCGCAAACAGACGGTAGTCGCCCAGGCTTCCCTGCAATGGCACAAACCGAATTTTCTGCAGGACCACATTTCGCCACGGATCGGTCAAAACTTCTTTTTCGATCCGGTAGCGGCCCTCGGTGTGGGTGTTGGTCAGTTCGTAAACGGGCACGCCAGGTTCGATAGGAACGTTCTCGAAGGTACAATGGCGTTTTTCTTCGGAGAAGAATTGATGGCCGTCGGTGACAATCAAGCCGAAATCGCGGGTGCAGGCTTGATCCACGCGAGGAAAATAAATTTCATTGAGAATGCCGTGACTCAGCGTGAACCAGACTCTGCTGTGCAGGTTCAACGCGGTGCCCGCGCCACTTTTGGCGCTCGACGTCCAGCGGGGTGGGATTCCGGGCCAACCCGGGGCATGACGAATCGTGTCGCTCAAAGGAATAAGTCCTCGCCGTCAAGTAGTTTGCCAGAAGATGCGCGATTGTGCGGGGAAGTTTCGTCGGACGGCAGTTTGGAGCATCTAAACCGGGACATGACGGAACGCGGATTGATGAATGCTTTCGATGTACATCAGGCATTCGGGCCTAGATTGCGGATTGTGTTGGCGTCGGCGCTTGTGCTGTTGATGGTTCCATTGGCGATGGCGGATCTTCCCTCGGCGGGACTCGATCACGGATTCCGCCGACTCTACGACCTGGATTTCGGAGGGGCGCAAAAGGATTTCGAAGAGTGGGAACGCGCGAACCCCGACGATCCCATGGGACCGGTGAGCGAGGCGGCGGGCGTGTTGTTTTCCGAATTCAATCGCCTGGGCGTGCTGGACGCGCAGTTTTATGAGGACGACTCGATTTTCGCGGCGCGCAAGAAGTACGATGCCGATCCAGCACAACGGTCGCGTTTTGAAGCGCAACTCGACCGCGCCGAAAGCCTGGCTAAGTCGAGACTGGACCGCGATTCTCGCGACCGGGATGCGTTGCTGGCCATGACGCTTTCGAACGGCCTACGCTCGGATTTTGCCGCGCTGATCGAAAAGCGCAATTTGGCGTCGCTACACTACACGAAAGAAGCTACAAACTGGTCGCAGCAGTTACTGGCCGCCGATCCCACTTGCTACGACGCGCACCTGGCGAGCGGCGTGAGCCGGTACATCATCGGGTCCATGGCGGCGCCGGTGCGCTGGGTGCTGCGGCTGGGCGGTGTGGCGGGCGATAAGGATGGTGGAATCGCTGAACTGCAAACGACGGCGGCAAAAGGTCATCTGCTCGCGCCTTTCGCACGCATCCTCCTGGCCATTGCATATGTTCGGGAGAAAGACATAGGGCGTGCACGCGAACTGCTGACGGGGTTGCAGCGTGAGTTTCCCGACAATGCTCTTTTTGGGCGGGAACTGGCGCGACTCGATAAAGAAGGCAGACGCTGACAGTTTCGTAGAGAGACCCCAAGTCTGCGTCGCGGTTGACGGCGGAGCCCGGGCGGGCGGACTGAGAGGCCGCGCAGATCTTTAAGTGATTGGGAAGCAAAGGTCGTTCATGGGAAATTCACAGGGCTGTAACGTTGCTTTAATACATTGGTCCTACAACAAAATTGCATAATTCAATCAGATTGAGAAGCAAGAGGAGCGATCGAGTGATACGTCGAATAGTACTGCTGGTGGCGGGTTTTGCATTGATCCTATCGTTTTCGGGATGTCATAGCGGCACGACACCCGTGACGCAGACGACATTGAATGGAGCGGGCGCTACGTTTCCGAATCCCATCTATTCCGCATGGTTCAACGAATACAACAAGCTGCATCCAGATGTGCAGATCAACTATCAATCGATCGGCAGCGGCGGCGGCATTCGCCAGGTGTTAAACGGCACAGTCGATTTCGGAGCCAGCGATGGCCCGATGTCCGACGAGCAACTGAAAGAGGCGAAAACGCCGATCCTGCACATTCCTACAGTGCTCGGAGCCGTTGTACCCGCGTACAACGTGCCCGGCGTGGAAGGAGAAATCAAGTTCACTCCTGAAGTCTTGGCGGGCATTTATTTGGGGAAGATTCGGAAGTGGAATGATCCTGCGCTTACGCAGGCGAATCCAGGTGTGAAACTCCCCGACCAACCGATTGTCGCGATCTATCGGTCGGACGGAAGCGGCACGACATTTATCTTCACCGACTATCTTTCGAAGGTCAGCCCGGAGTGGAACACTACGGTCGGCAAGGGCACCTCGCCGAAATGGCCGATCGGCATCGGCGGCAAAGGGAATGAAGGCGTCGCGGGACAGGTTCGGCAGTTGCCAGGATCGATTGGCTACATCGAGCTGATTTATGCGGTAGAGAACAAGATCGCGTACGGCTCGGTGAAGAACGCGGCGGGTAATTTTGTGAAAGCCTCGCTCGACGGTGTGACCGAAGCGGCGGCGTCGGTGACCGCGATGCCCGCAGACTTTCGCGTTTCCATCACGAACGCACCAGGGGCAACAGCTTACCCAATCTCCAGTTTCACCTGGCTGCTGATTCCTCAACAGGCGCAGGATCCAAAGAAAGGGAAGATCATCGCTGACTTCTTGAATTGGATGATTAACGATGGGCAGAAAATGGCCGCGCAACTCAGCTACGCGCCGCTGCCGCAGAGCGTGGTGGAGAAAGTAAAAGAAGCCATCCAACAGGTACACTAAATCCAGTTAACGCCGCCGGCCCGGAAAAGGAGAGAGCCCAACCGGACCGGAGGCGCTTCTGAGGGGGAAGCGCCCCCTCAGAAAGTTTAGAAGCGTTGTGTTACTCGGCTACAAGCCATCCGAAAGAAGTTGTGGTCCCGCGCCCGAGCACGCGGGACCATTTTTGTTTATGGCAAGTAGTAACGGAACGAGGTGAAGACCATGCCGTCGAGGCCTTCGGGGGAAAGGACTCCCGGGGTACCGGCGGAGTTGGCTCCCGACCAGGTTTGGCGCGTCACGTAGGAATATTGCGTGCCGAAGCGGAACCTGCCTTTGGGGCCGTTGTAGAAGCTGTACCAGAATCCCGCTGTGCCTTCGATGACGGCGCGCGTGTCGGCCGTGCAGTGCGCGAGCGAGCCGGGATTGAATCCGGCGGTGCCGGTGGTGACCGGAACCGTCTCGGTGCCGCAACCGTAGTTGGCAAACAGCGGCGCTCCGTAGCCGACATACTGGCCCTTGCCGCTGTTGCCGAGCGGATCGTAATCGAAGGTACGCGCAGCGTACTCTGCGCCCGTGTAGGCGTAGAGGTCGAGTTTCTTGCCGTGCCATTCGAGCGTGGTCAAGCCCTGGAAGTCGCGGATCAGATGCACGGTTCCGTCGGCGTGAATCGACAGATCGGAGAGCTGGGCGGCGCCGTAACGTCCGATGCCGCTGCCACCAAAGCCGTGCAAGCCGAACACGACGTGCTTGTCGAAGAAGTTCCAGCGGGCATTGGCGCCGATGCCTCCGCCTTCTTTCGAGGCGTTGTAGGCGTCGACGGCGCTGGGAGCGGTCAGAGTGCCGCAAGCGGCGCTGGCGTAGTTCTCCACGCACGGAAAGACGCGGTCGGTGAAGCGGTCGAGCAGGCCGAAGACCTCATAGTGTCCAAAGCCGGGATCGAAGGCAACCTTGGCGATGAGATCAGGCGAAGGGTTGGCGGTGTAGTTGGAGGTGGTGTTGTAGCTGTTGCTGGCGCCCGCTTCGCCGAGCAGGAAGTTATCGGCGTTGTTGTGGCTGGTGAGCGTGCCTTGCGCGTTTTCAATGGCGAAGGCGACGGAAACTTTATCGCCGAAGTCCTTGGTGACGCGCAGTCCATACTGGCGCGCGAAACTGAAGCCGACGTTGTATCCGGGATCGATGGTGGCGGGGCGAGCGTCATTGACGCGGCCCGTGTCGTCGCTGGGAGCGATTCCGGCCTTGCCTTCGGTCACCAGGCTCCAGGCCTGGCCGCCGAGGAACTTCCAGCCGTTATCGAATTTGGCTTGTCCCCAGGCCTGGCGCAAACGGAGCGTGTAGCTATTGGTTTGCGTGGCGGTCGAGGTGACACCGGCGGAGAGAAAGTCGGCCGAGACGTAGCTGGAAAGCTCGACATTGTTGAGACGGCCCGCAATATAAATTGTCGGGCGGGACTGGCGGGCGGAGCCGAAGAACTCCGACAGCTGGCTCTGCGAAGCGCCGGGCATGGTGAGGGAGTTGAAGGGCGTGGGCAGGTCGGCGCCCAGTTCGCGCGAGCGCCGGACAAATTCGGCGGCGGCAAAACCGGCGGGCGTAATGTTAATGCCCTTGAGGTGGAGGGTGGAAGGGCTCTCAAAGGCGGTCAAGGCCTTTTCGTTTTGTTGCTGCGCGAGGGCCGCGGCGGCCGCCGATGCTTTCATGTCTGTGATATCGGTCTTGAGTGCGACTACGCTTTGCTGTTGCTCGGTGGTTTGGGCCACCGCCGTATCGGCCTTGGTCTGCGCCTGCGTGGCCACGGTTTGACTCTGGTCCAGACGCTGCTCCAGTTGCTGAATCTTCTGATCGCGGCTCTGGATCAGATCGCTTAACTGCTTGATCTGCTGCTGCTGGGCAGCCAGGGCATCTTTTAACTCCTGGACGTCTGCGGCGGTTGCAGCGGGCTGCGCCGGAGGCGCCACGTGCTTGTGAGTGGTTTTCCTGGGAGCCGGTGGTGTTGAATCGGAGGTTTGCGCCCAACTAACGGCTAAAAGCGCCGCCAGCATCAGAATAGTAAGAAACAAGTGCCTACTTGACTTCATAAAAACGATCCTCTCCTTTTGTGAATTTCAATCGCACAACAACAGTTTCGGGGACGGCAGAAGACTTTCTGCCGAGGGAGCCGCTGCCTTGCGGCTTGCTAACGCTTGCCGTCGTTTTTCAAGGGGACATCACGACGGGCTATTATGCCATAAAGTCTATGGTAGTAATCGACTTTAATGCCCGGTGAGAAACAGGCAGTTTTATCTCCATCCGCTCTATCTGCGCTAACCATTTTGTAAGGAGAAGGTTACGAGCGCTCCTTCAAAGTGAGACAACTCTGAAGTATGCAGCTCTTTGCGGCGAAAGGGCGTATCGATGAGCCAGTTTTCCTTCGCAATCATCATTCCATCGAGGGCGTGTCACGCGTTTCTATGCCGCCAGTTGGTATACTATTTCGAGTCGATTCCCGCACGAGTTGCCTCGCGAACGGCGACAAACGTTCCACCGTTAAAGATATGGTTCAACGAACACTCAGCGGACGTGCCACCCTTCTGAACCGGGAAGCCTCGTGGCTCAAATTTAATTGGCGCGTGCTCGAAGAAGCAGGCGATCTCCGAAACCCTCTCCTGGAGCGCGTCAAATTTCTCGCCATTTCCGCCAGCAACCTTGACGAATTTTTCGAGGTTCGCGTCGGCGGCCTTCTGCAACAACTGGAGGACGGGCACAATTCCACCACGCCCGACGGACTGACGATGGTGGAGGAGCGAGAACTAATCAAGGAAGCGACGCACGAATTCGTCGAAGCCCAGTATTCATGCTGGAACGATCGCCTGCGCCCGGAACTGGCGGAGCAGGGAATCCGCGTGCTGGGCATCGATCAACTGGATGAAGCCGCGCTAGCGTTTGTGGACGATTACTGCGAACGGGAACTGGATCCGCTGCTGACCCCGGTCACGGTCGATCCGGCGCATCCATTTCCCCGGGTGATCAATAAGGCGCAGTGCGTGGCGCTATTGCTGCGGCGGCGGCGGCGCTCCTCGCTAACCTACACCGGAGTGGTGACAGTGCCGCGGGCATTGCCGCGACTGGTGCGGTTGCCGTCGCTGGGAACCATCGATTTCATCTTTCTCGCCGACCTGGTGGTTCATCACGCCACCAGGATGTACAAAGGCTACGACATCGTGTCTTCCGCCGCATTCCGGGTGACGCGCAACAGCAACCTTTATCTGCAGGAGGAAGAATCGCGCAATCTTCTGGAATCGGTGCGCGCAGAACTGCACAACCGTCGCAAGGGAGATGCCGTGCGGATGGAGATCGATTCCGAGGCTGACCCGGAGATCATCGAGCGGCTGGGCACGGTGTTCGAACTCGATCCCTGGCAGATCTTCCCGGTGAACGGTCCGGTGAATCTTTCGCGGCTGTTCAATATCTACGACGCGGCGGCGCGGCCGGATTTGAAGTTTCATAGTTATGTGCCGCGTGAGTTGCGACTGACGGCGAAGTCCCACGATTTGTTCGAGGAGATTCGGCGCCACGATATTCTGTTGCACCATCCTTACGATTCATACGATCCAGTGACTGCGTTTATACAGTCCGCCGCAGACGACGAGCGAGTGCTCTCGATCAAGCAGACGCTCTACCGGACGAGCGAGCATTCGACGATTGTTCCAGCCTTGATGGCCGCCGCGGCGCACAAGGAAGTGACTGCGGTGGTCGAACTGAAAGCGCGCTTCGATGAAGCCTCGAACATACGCTGGGCGCGCGACATGGAGGACGCCGGTGTGCAGGTGTTCCACGGGTTGGTGGGCCTGAAGACGCACTGCAAACTGTGCCTGCTGACGCGGCGCGATCCGGATGGCGTGACGCGCCAGTACGCGCACCTGGGCACGGGCAACTACAATGCGACCACGGCGCGCATCTATACCGACCTCAGCCTGCTCACGGCCGACCATGAAATTACCAGCGCCGTGCACGATGTTTTCAGCTTTCTGACCGCCTACGCGGAGCACCCGAGTTACGGGCCGCTGCTGGTGGCGCCTTTGTATCTGGCCGACCAGTGCATGAGCCTGATCGAGCGCGAGGCCGAACACGCGCGGATGGGGCGTCCGGCGCGAATTATCGCCAAGATGAACGCGCTGCTCGATGGCAATGTGATTCAGGGTTTATACCGCGCGTCGCAGGCGGGAGTGGACATCGAGTTAATTGTCCGAGGAATGTGCGCGCTGCGGCCGGGAATTCGCGGGCTGAGCGACCGCATTCGAGTGCGCAGCATTCTGGGCCGATTCCTGGAGCACAGCCGAATTTTTTATTTTGAGAATGGGGGCGAGTCAGAGGTCTACGTCGGCAGCGCGGATTGGATGAACCGCAATCTGCACGAGCGCGTGGAAGTGTTATTCCCCTTGAAGAGCCCGCTGCTGCGGGACCGGGTGGTGCATGAGATTCTGGCGGCGTACCTGGCCGATAATGTGAAGTCGCGGTTTTTGCATAGTGACGGGCGTTACCTGCGCTCCTGGCAATCGCCACGTGGGCGGAGCAAAAGACCTCCGCGTGGCGCGGCTGCATTTTGCGCCCAGGATTTTCTGATTGGGGTGGCGGAGGGTACAAAGACACCGGAGGAGATTCCGACGGTGGTGCCTCGACGCGCCTCGCGGGCATTGGCGGGAGTGTCGCTGGGGGCCCGAGTTGTGGGCACCCGGGTTTCGAACGGAAAGGAATAGTCACGCCGAATGTTTGTCTATTTTTTGCGACACGCGAGCGCCGGCCAACAGTTAAGTTCAGCGAAGAAAGACGAAAAGCGCGGGCTGGATAAAGACGGCATCGAGCAATGTGGATACATCGGCCGCGCACTCGCAGCGCTGGGCGTACAGGTGGAAATTATCGTATCGAGCCCGCTCAAGCGCTCTACCCAAACCGCGGCGCTGGTGGGCAACGAGATGGGGCACGAGGGCAAACTGGTGCTGGAGAATGGACTGCGCCCGCAAGCCACGTTCTCGGACTTTCAAAAGATGCTGGAGAAGTACGCCCGCCAGGATTCCATGCTACTGGTGGGGCACAACCCCAACCTGCGCGAATTTCTCGGCCGGATCATCAGCGACAGCGGCTGCGAAGCGGTGGTCGAACTGAAAAAGGGCGCGGTGGCGAAGGTTGAGATGCGGCGCAACTCAGGCTCCCTGAGCTGGTGCATCACGCCGCGAATCCTGCGGGCGCTTCACGCAGCGGCTACGGAAAGTTCGCGCCCGAAGACTTCCCGAAAATAAGACCGATCCTTTTCGATCGACCAGACTTCGAGGTCGACGCTGGCTTTGCCGCGCGGGGTCAACTTCATGGAGACTCGCCCGTTGCGGGCTGAGACTCCAACCTTGCCGACCGACTGACTTCTGCCCATATTCAAGGCGCGAGCGATGCGCAGCAGAACCGAGGCTTTCTCCACGTTTTCCTGCTCTTCCGGGGAGAGTCCACTCATGGGCCCGTCGCCGGGCGTCGGGCGCGACTTTCCCAGGTAGCGCGCGATCGAACCGATGACCTTGCGTTGTTGCGGCGTGTACCCCAGAATTTCTGAGTTCGCGATGATGTAGTAGGTATGACGGTGGTGTCCGTTGCGGTTTACGTAATCGCCGACCTCATAGAGCATCGCTGCCGCGGAAAGCCACTCCCGATACTCCGGAGGAAGTTGGTGAACGGACTTCAACTCCGAAAACAGCAGGAGAGCGGCGTCGCGCACGTGCAAAGCGTGATTCAGATCGACGCGATAGTGCTCCACGGCGCGTTTAATGGACTCCCATCGTTCCGACTCGATGGCGCGACCCGATCGCGTGCTCCGATCATAATCAGCGGCCATTTGGGCGAGAATGCCGTCGCGGAGTCCCAAGGCTGAATAGCGAAATCCCGGAAGGTGGCAGCGTTCGAGTAATTCGGCGTAGACGATGGCACCGGCGCAGAAAATTTCAGCGCGGCGCGGGCCGATTCCGGGAACCTTCTTGCGCTGTTCCAGGGGCATACGCGCCACTTCTTTGGCGATGCGTCGAATGATCTCGCGCGGTGCGTAAGTGACGGGGCGGCGCTTACCGGCGAGATGGCCCGCCACGCCGGCCAAGGCTGCGGCTGTGCCGGAGGTGGCGATGACTTCGCCGATTCGGGCGGGCTTGATACGAGCCTGAACGCGGGTGATTTCGCGGGCTACGAATTCGGAGAGGCGCTTCAGTTCGCTTTTGCGCGGAGGATCGTGACGCAGAAACTCTCCGGTGAGGCGCACGGCTCCGAGGGGCAAGCTTACCGTATCGCGGAGATGGCCATCGCGGGAGAGCGTGACCTCGCAACTGCCGCCGCCGAGATCGACTAGAAGAACATTCTGCGCGCCGACACGTCCGGCGGAGACGATGCCGAGGTGAATGAGACGGGCCTCTTCGAGACCGGAGATAATTTCTATAGTCCAGCCGGTGGTTGAGCGCACCCATTCGAGGAACGAGCGGGAATTGCGCGCATCGCGCAGGGCTGCGGTCGCTACGATCTTGACGGAATCAGTGCCGCACTCCTGCATGGCGCGATTGAAGCGGCGCAACACACGCACAGTTTGGGTCATCGCCTCGGGGGCGAGTAATCCGCCGCCGAAGACGCCTTCGCCCAGGCGAGTGACTTCGCGGTCTTCGTGAATTTCCTTGAGGCGTCCCGCCTGCAGGCGCGAAATTTTAAGACGGACGGAGTTCGATCCGATGTCAATGGCGGCGAAGGTGGGCACGACTTAGTGATCTCATAAGGAGGGTCAGTCGCGCAACTCTAGCCCGTTCGGAAGTCTCCTCCGCGGTCATGTCCGGCATAGAAAGGCTACGATAGGAAAGGCGGAAGCGTGTTCTCAGGATACTTCTTCTCGAATTCATTCCATCGCCAGCGTCCAGCCAAATAATCTCCTAATAGAAGCATCGCAAGGAGCGCTAGGTCGATCCATACAGAAAAGATATGGCGGATAAGTCAGCTTGTCTACTCAGGGGCTCTGCGAAATCGCTTGCCATAGGGAACATGGGTCTCACCGATAGGATTCGTCCGCTAGAATATAACTCTGCCGTGTGACTCCGATGACAAGTTGCGGCTCGGGTGAGGGTTCCGAAATTTCGCAGTATTTTTAGGAGAAACAATGCAAAAGCGCAAACTTGGAAAAAGCAATCTGGAAGTTTCCGCAATCGGGCTCGGATGTATGCGAATGACGGGTGGTTACGGTCCAGTTGCCGGCAAGGAAGTAATGATCCCGGTCATCCGCGGGGCGGTCGAACGCGGCGTAACGTTCTTTGACACGGCTCAAGTCTACGGGCCGTTCGCCAACGAAGAACTCGTCGGTGAAGCGCTCGCGCCCTTCCGGGGACAGGTGGTAATCGCAACCAAGTTTGGATTCAGGTTCGAGCTTGAGGGAGGGCCGCGCAACGTAGGGGTTTGCAGCCAGCCAGACTATATCAAGCAGGGAGTCGAGGGCTCACTCAAGAGATTGCGAGTCGATGCGATCGATCTTCTCTACCAGCATAGGGTAGACCCGGAAGTCCCGATCGAGGATGTAGCGGGAGCGGTGAAGGATCTGATTCAGCAGGGCAAGGTAAAGCACTTCGGCATGTCGGAAGCTGCGGCGAAAACCATCCGTCGAGCGCATGCGGTGCAGCCCGTCACCGCCCTGCAAAGCGAATACTCGCTCTGGTGGAAACGGCCGGAAGAAGAGGTCTTGCCCACGCTCGAAGAACTGGGGATTGGCTTCGTTCCGTACAGCCCTCTTGGCAAGGGTTTTCTGACCGGGACCATCAACGAAAACACTTCGTTTGCCAAGGAGGACCTGCGGAGTCGTATCCCGCGCTTTACGGCCGAGGCGCGCAAAGCGAATCAGGCTCTCGTGGACATGATTTCCAGCATTGCAGCGCGAAAGAAAGCGACACCGGGTCAGATTGCACTCGCCTGGTTGCTGGCGCAAAAATCCTGGATCGTTCCGATTCCGGGCACTACCAGACTGGATCGCGTCGGGGAGAACATCGGAGCGGTTGCGGTTGAACTGACTCCGGAGGATCTCCGCGAAATCGACAGCGCATCCTCGAAGATCACGGTCCAAGGCGCTCGATATCCAGAAGAACTGGAGCGGATGACGAACCGTTGAAGACAAGCCAGGGTCGTGCGCGAAAGCGGCGGATGGACTGCGAAGAAAAGGAGTTGAATCAATGGAAATCAGGAGAGCGGGGTCGCAAGCTTCCGCTAAGGGACCGGCAGACTGGTTCACAGGCACAGTGCGGGTCGATCCTCTGTTTCAGGCACCTGATCCGGCATTAGTTCAGGGCGCGAGCGTAACCTTCGAGCCGGGTGCGCGGACGGCGTGGCATACCCACCCGCTGGGTCAGACGCTGATCGTCACGGGTGGTTGCGGCTGGGCACAGCGATGGGGAGGGCCGATCGAGGAGATCCGGCCGGGAGATGTGGTTTGGTTTTCGCCCGGCGAGAAGCACTGGCATGGGGCCACGCCGACCACCGCGATGACGCATATCGCCATTCAGGAGAAAAAAGACGGCAAAGTGGTCGAGTGGATGGAACACGTAACCGACGAACAATACCGCGCCGGAAAATGAAAGAAGGATGTTGCGATGAGCACACAGCCAACGCGGAACGATTCGTTCAGGGCCCGACTTGCCCACAACAGCGAGATTACGATCAGCGTGACCGGCAGAAAGTCAGGGCGGACCATCTCGAACCCGGTTTGGTTCGTATTCGAGGACGGCAAGCTTTATCTTCTGCCGGTGAAGGGGTCGGATACGCAGTGGTACAAGAATGTTTTGCAAAAAAGGTCGATTCGAATCGATGCTGGAGGGGCGGAGGCGGAAGTCAAGGCCGTAGCGATTAGCGATGCCGCGCAGGTGGCGTCGGTGGTCGAGAAATTCCGCTCCAAATACGGGGCCGGCGACGTGAAGAAATACTATTCGAAGTTCGACGTGGCGGTTCTCTGCCCGATCCAATGACCGTCATCACGATCGCACAACGGGCGTTCCAAAAACATGACAACGCATCCGAGCCAGGGCTGAGGTCCGATGGCATAGGCTCGTGGGACCGATCATTTCAAGTAAGCATCAGGATTTTGCATTTTAACCGGTTTGTAACAACCCTCTGATAGCCTCGTTGTGCAATGTCCAATCAAGCCCTGCCCCGGCCGCGCTTTGACGCTCCCGAACCGGAGCGGGGACCGAAGGCCGCCCTGAGAATCGAGACGAGAACGAGACCGCTGCTGGAGGGAAAGGTAAGCGAGATTCCCGACGCTGCGTTCGGCTGGGCGATGCGCTTTTGCGGCGCCGCGGTCGTCGCGCTGCTGGGATTGATCGTTTACCAATTAGTGGTGGGATCCCAGTTGTCGTGGCACGCTTTTGGCTGGAGATTCTTCGGTCAATCGGATTGGAATCCGGTTGAGGACCACTACGGTGCATTGCCGTTTATTTACGGGACGATCGTGTCTTCGCTGCTCTCGCTGGCGATCGCGGTGCCGTTGTCGGTCGGGGTAGCGGTGTTTATCACCGAGATGTGCCCGATCCGTCTGCGCGGAATTCTCGCCTTCACTACGGAACTTCTGGCGGCGATCCCCAGCGTGGTTTATGGGCTTTGGGCGATCTTCGTCATGGTGCCAATTCTCCGCGAACACGTGCAGCCGTTTCTGGCGACCACGCTGGGTTGGACCGGGCTATTCAGCGGACCTCCGTATGGCATTGGCATGCTGGCGGCGGGCGTGATTCTGGCGGTCATGATTATTCCGATTGTCTCGTCGATTACGCGCGAGGTGCTGACGGTGGTGCCGCAGCACCAGCGCGAAGCGGTGCTGGCGCTGGGGGCGACGCGCTGGGAAATGATTCGCATGGGAGTGTTGCGGAACGCGCGAGCCGGGATCGTGGGCGCGATTATTCTGGGCTTGGGCCGCGCGCTGGGCGAGACTATGGCGGTGACGATGGTGATCGGAAATCGTCCAGAGATTGCGAAATCGCTGTTTGCGCCAGGGTATACGATGGCCAGCGTGCTGGCGAACGAATTCACGGAAGCGACGGGAAACCTATATCTTTCAGCGTTGATCGAAATCGGATTGGCGCTGTTCTTTGTGACGATTGTGGTCAACGCCCTCGCAAGGATCATGGTGTGGAGCGTTACCCGTGGTCAGCCTGCGAAAGGCTTGGCGTGAGATCAATGCCTGAGACGACGCCGAATACGAACGCCGTGATGACGGGGGACGTGTCGATGCCTCCGATCAGCTGGCGACGGCGATTGACCGACCACGCGATGACCGGCGTGTGCGTGCTCACGGTGCTGCTGGTACTCTTGCCGCTGTTTGCCATCTTTGCCTATCTGATTATCAAAGGTGTCGGCTCGCTCAATCTTGCGTTCTTGACCCAGACTCCGAAGCCAGTCGGGGAACCGGGAGGCGGCATGGCAAACGCTATCGCCGGCTCAATGGTGATTCTGGGGATTGCGAGTGTGCTGGGAGTGCCGCTCGGAATTGGAGCGGGGATTTTTCTTTCGGAGTATGGACGCAATCGCTATGGCGACATGGTGCGCTTTGTTTCTGACGTGCTGAACGGCGTGCCTTCGATTGTGATCGGAATCGTGGCCTACGGGCTGGTGGTGATGCGGCAGAAGCATTTTTCTGCGCTGGCGGGGGGCGTGGCGCTGGCGATCATGATGATTCCGACGATCGCGCGAACGACCGAGCAGATGCTGTTGCTGGTGCCGCAGGCGATCCGTGAAGCCGCCTACGGACTGGGCGTTTCGCGCTGGCGCACCACGCTCTCGATTACGCTGCGCACGGCAACCTCGGGAGTAATCACGGGGGTGATGCTGGCATTTGCGCGGGTCGCGGGGGAGACGGCGCCGCTGCTGTTCACCGCCTTCGGCAACCAGTTCTGGAATTGGAAGGTAGGCCAGCCGACGGCGGCCTTGTCGCTGCAAATTTTTTCGTACGCGATTTCGCCGTTCGACGAATGGCACCGGCAGGCATGGGCCGGGGCGCTGGTATTAATCGTGCTGATCGTAAGCGCGGTGGCTGCGGTGCGGATCGCGGTGAAGCATGGAACGCTGTCGGGAGCTTAGGATCGCAGGAGTTTGAGGTCTTATGGGCGTAGGAATCGCTGTCGAAAACCTGAATGCTTTTTACGGCAAGACTCAGGCTTTGTTCGACGTGAATATCGTGGTAGCGGCGAATCATGCGACGGCGCTCATTGGGCCTTCGGGCTGCGGGAAGTCGACATTCATTCGCTGCCTGAACCGGATGCACGAGACCATTCCGGAGGCGCGCGTCGAAGGCACGGTGCGGATTGGCGATCTCAGCGTTTATAACGGGACATCAGCCACGCAATTGCGGCGGCGCGTGGGCATGGTATTTCAGAAGCCGAATCCGTTCCCGACCATGTCGATTTACGACAACGTAGCGGCGGGGCTCAAGCTCAATGGCTTCAGCAACCGGAAACAACTGGATGAGATCGTGGAAAAATCTCTGCACAGCGCGGCTTTGTGGGAAGAGGTTAAAGACTCCCTGCACAAGAAATCGGGTGCCAGCCTTTCGGGTGGCCAGCAGCAGCGGTTGTGCATTGCACGGGCGCTGGCGGTGCAACCGGAAGTGCTGCTGATGGATGAGCCGTGTTCGGCGCTGGATCCCATTTCGACGGGCAAGATCGAAGAATTAATTTTTCAATTAAAAGAGCAATACACGATCGTTATTGTGACGCATAATATGCAGCAGGCCGCGCGGGTAGCGGAGTTTACAGGATTTTTTCTTTTGGGCAAGATGATCGAGTTCGATAAGACCGAAAAAATATTCACCAATCCTTCCGACAAGCGAACAGAGGACTACATTACAGGACGGTTCGGGTAGTACGAGGTCGGAGGTAAGAGGTCGGATTGCAGAGGTTCGAGAGGCTGGATTTCACTTCTTCAATCCGGCCTCTAACCTCTGTCCTTAGCGAGGTTGGTAGAATGAGGCTCAGATAATGCGCACGCGTTTTCAGCAGCAGATGGAAGACCTCCGCGAGAAGCTACTCCGCATGGGCGGGCTTGCGGAGCTGGCAGTGGATCGCGCTACGCAAGCGTACACGGAGCGCGATCTCACGCGCTGCCAACTGGTGCTGGAAAACGAAAGCCTCATCAACGCCGCCGAGCGGGAAATCGACGAGATGGCGTTCGACATTCTCGCCACGCAGCAGCCAGCAGCCATCGATCTGCGGTTCATTCTCGCGGTCACGAAGATCAATGCCGACCTGGAGCGTGTGGGCGACCAGGCCGTGAACATTGCCGAGCGGGTGCTGGACCTGATCGAGTTGCCGGCGGTTGAACTGCCCGTTGATATTGCGCGCATGGCGACTGCGGTCAGCGCCATGGTGCGGCGGGCTCTGGAGTCATTCGTCGAAGGCAAGGCGGAACTGGCGCAGGCTGTGCTGGAAATGGATCACGTCGTCGACCGCATGCGCGACGAAGCCTTCATAATGCTCGTGCGAAAGATGAACGAAGAGCCGCAAGTGACTCAACAGGCGCTGGATGCGCTTCTGGTGGCGCGTAATTTGGAGCGGGTCGCCGACCATGCTACCAATATTTCCGAGGATGTAATTTTCTGGGTCCTTGGGGCCGACGTCCGGCACCACGCCCAAGCGGCCTCGGTGGCTCCGCGACCCGAGCGGCGCGAGCAGTAGCGAGCCTCGAGTTGATGCCGGAAGTTGAATTCTCTTCTCATTGCCGGGGTTAAGCCCCGCATCCACTCAAGTAGGGATTGTTTTAAGAGATTCGTGGTTTGGCGGCTTGCGTCTGGGCTGCGATACACTGTTCCAGCCCATGAGCCAGAAAATTCGAGTTTTTGCCACGTGCGACATTGGAGACGCCCTTAACATTCTTCGCCACAAGGGATATGAGCTGGAAGTTTATCCCGGCCCGGAAGCTCCTGCGAAGCTGTTGATCATCGAAAAAGTGAAGTCGGGCGTGGATGGCCTGATCACCACGTTGCGCGATGCCATCGACGCGGAAGTGTTTGCCGCGGGCGTGGGCACGCTGAAAGTGGTCGCGCAATATGCGGTTGGCTTCGACAACATCAACCGCGCCGACGCGAACCAGTACAAAGTTCCCTTTACGAATACGGCCGACGTGCTGACCGAGGCGACGGCGGAATTCGCGTTTTTTCTGATGGGCACGCTGGCGCGCAGGCTCTGGCCCGCCGAACAGTTGACTCGAGAGAACCGCTGGGGATACTGGCATCCCTATCTGCCGTTTCTCGGCGACGAAGTCACGGGCAAGACGGTAGCGGTGATCGGGACGGGCCGCATCGGGCTCGCATTTATAAAGAAGTGCGCGGGATTCGACATGAACATTTTGTGTTTCGATCCGGCCTACGAGAACCACGACTACATTAAAGCGATCCAGGAAGTGAAGGATCTGCGGTTCGCGCGCGGCCTCAGCCGCGAGCGCGCGACGATTCGTTATACGACGCTCAACGAGGCGCTGAGCAGCGCGGATTTCATCAGCCTGCATGTTCCACTGCTGCGCGCGGGCGAGAGCACGACGCCAACCTATCACCTGATTAACGAATCCACGCTGCGCATGATGAAGCCGACAGCCATGATCGTCAACACGTCGCGTGGCCCGGTGGTGGACGAGGCGGCGCTGGCGCATGCGTTACGCGAGAAGTTGATTGCGGGCGCTGCGCTGGATGTATATGAAGAAGAACCGCTGCCTGCCGATTCTCCGCTGCGCGATCCGGCGATTGCCGATCGCTGCCGGCTGCTGCCCCACTTTGCCAGCGCGGCGAGAATCACGCGGCTTTCTCCGGACCCTAATAAGGGCATGGCAGGACGTTGCGTGCAGGGGCTGATTGATGTGCTGGAAGGGAACTACGGCGGGGATGTTAGGAAGATGCCCTATGTGGTGAATAAGGAGGGGTTTGGGAAATAGCAACACAGCGGTAGCGGGCTACGCTCCGCTAGGATAGGCGATGTCCCCCATTGGCAAGTCGCCGTGCCCACAGAGCCCATTCGTCCTGACCTTGTCGCCGACCAACCACGCCTGCTACGCTCGCCTTTCGCGTATCTATGTTCTCTCAACGCACAAATTGGCGGCTTAGTCCTAACGCTCTTACTCGGGAGATTGCGGAGCGGCGCGCTTCCGGACGGGAGATTCTGGATCTTACGGTCTCGAATCCGACCGAGGCGGGCATTCGTCCTGACGCTGAAGCTGTGCTTGCGGCGCTCGTGAATCCCGAGGCGATGCGTTATGATCCGCAGCCTCGCGGGCTGCTTGCAGCTCGGCAGGCGGTTTGCCGTTATTATCGCGAGTCGCATGAGGTTTTCGATCTTGATCCCGAACGACTGATTCTTACTACCAGCACGAGCGAGGCTTACTCTTACGTTTTCCGGCTGCTTTGCAATCCGGGAGACGAAGTGCTGGTGCCGAAGCCCAGCTATCCGTTGTTTGAGTTTCTGGCCGATCTGGCCGATGTGAAGCTGGTTCCGTATCCGCTGCTTTACGATCACGGATGGCAGATTGATTTCGATTCGCTGTACAAGGCCGCGACAGAGCGGTCGCGGGCCGTGATCCTTGTGCATCCGAATAACCCAACTGGCTCGTATGTTTCGGGAGCGGAGACTTCGGCGCTTAACGCGTTTTGCCGCGACTACGAACTGGCGCTGATTGTGGATGAAGTCTTTCTCGATTACGCGCACGACGGCAGTCCGCAGGACAGCTTTGCCGGCAACTCCGATACGCTGACGTTTACGCTGAGCGGAGTCTCGAAGGTTTCGGCGCTGCCGCAGATGAAGCTGGCTTGGATGGTTGCGAGCGGGCCGGAGGAAGCGGTGGCGAAGGCGGGATCGCGCCTGGAGATTATCGCGGATACGTTTCTATCGCTGAATGCTCCCGTGCAACTGGCGGCTGCGGTGCTGCTGGATCAGCGCCACCAGATTCAGCCCATAGTACTCGATCGGCTGCGCGCGAATCTTGCCGAACTCGATCGGCAACTTGCCGGACATCCTTCGTGCGTGAGGTTACAAGTCGAAGGCGGTTGGTATGTGGTGTTGCGCGTTCCTGTGCTGGGGACGGACGAAGAACTGGCGATCAATGTCCTGCGAAAAATGAGTGTCATGGTCCATCCTGGACATTTTTACGATTTCGCCGGCGATGGTCATCTTGTGCTGAGCTTGATCACAGAACCTGTCAGTTTTCGCGATGGCGTCTCGAGGCTGTTGCAGATGATTGAAACCTGATCGTGAATCCGACCGAAGAATTCAATGAGCAGAGTGGTTAAGCGGCGGGGGTGAAAGGAGCAAACAATGCGTGTGTTTGTGGCAGGGGCAAGCGGAGCGATCGGCGAACCGTTGATCGCGGAGTTGTTGAAGCAGGGGCACTCCGTGGTCGGAATGACAACGAACCCATCGCGGGCTAAGAATCTGGAAGGCCAAGGAGCCGAGGCCGCGATCGTGGACGCATTGGATGCGGCGGCGTTGGAGGCTGCGCTGCGTCGGGCGAAGCCGGAAGTAATTATTGATGAATTGACGTCGCTGCCCAAGGAAATGAGCGATATGCCAAAGTATGCGGCGGGCGACAGGAGGGTAAGGATCGAGGGTGGAGGGAATTTATTTCGAGCGGCGATTTCGAGCGGCGCGCGCCGGTATCTGCAGCAGTCAAGTGGTTTCTTTTTGAAGGCTGCTCCGGGAAGTCTGGCGGACGAGTCGTCTCGGTTGGACGTCAATGCAAGCCCGAGCGTAGCAGCGAGTGCGCGGACATATACGGAGTTGGAGGCGAGGTTGTTCAGCTCCAATGCCATTGAGGGTGTGGCGCTGCGCTACGGGTTCTTCTATGGGCCGAAGACGTGGTACTACCCCGGCGAGTCCGCGGCGAATATGGTGATGCGGCAGCAGAATCCGGTAGTGGGGAAGGGCGAGGGCGTGTCGTCGTTTGTGCATATCAACGACGCAGCCGTTGCGACCGTGGCGCTTATGACAGCGGAGCCAGGGGTGTACAACCTGGTGGATGACGACCCTTCGCCGCAGACAGTTTGGCTGCCGGCGTTTGCGAAGTTTGTGGGCGCTCCCGAGCCCGCGCACATGAGCGAGGCAGAAGTGAGGGCAATGGCCGGGGAAGATGTGGTGTATTACGCGACGAAGCTGAGCGGAGCCTCGAATGCGAAGGCGAAGCGGATTCTGGGGTGGAAGCCGCGTCGGCTGGAGTGGCTGACGATGTAGCAAAAAGCCGCCCACAGATCGGGCGGCATAGGATGGGTTGCGGCTTAGCTTAGGGGTTGAAAGCCGCGTTGAAATCAGGCCGGTAATCGCAGCGCTGAACCGCTGCGCCATCCGAAAGCGAGTGCAACATCGGATTCGGGCATCCAGCGGATTACTGCTGCATGGTTCCGGAAACGATGGTGTTGGTGTCGGTCTCGATCAGCAGGATTTCCTTTCCAGCGTTGACCACGACGAAATTGAAATTCAACGTGCTATATCCCTGAGGCGTAATCTGAGCGGTTCCGGTGCAGGCCGCGTTTTCCGTGTAGGTGCCGGTAATTGGAGCCAAGTAAATCGCGCCGTCCAGACTGAAAGTCCCGTTGCCGGAGATGTTTCCCTTACCGTCGAGAATGACTTGCTCGACATAGATCACCGGGCCCACGCCGACGAAGCTTCCGCTCAGATTGGCGGCGAAGGTCTGGGCTTTCCCGTTTTCCGCGCACACGGCAGCGCCCTCTGCGAGGCCAATGCCGGAAATCACGCGGCCGCTATCGGTTTGGATCGCCTGCCAACCCTTATTTGTGTTATCAAGAACAAAGTTGACGTGTTTGGTCTCGCCGTCCTCGTCAGTAGTAATCCAGTTGCCCGTGCAATTCTTCGCCACCGAATAGGTGCCGGTGACAGTACCCGTCACGATGGTTCCGTCCTTACTCTTGGTGTACGTTCCGCTGAGGTTTCCCTTGCCATCGGCGGTGGCCTGGCCAACACTGGCCCTGGGCGTTCCATCGCCACCGAACCCTGAGAGAATAGATCCGTACACTCCCTTGAGGGTGGCATTGGAGCAGGTTGCGGCGGAGGCGGAAGCGACCGCGAAGGCGAGAAACAACACGAATGAGCTAATTTTCTGGAAATTCATAGAATTTTCTCCTCGTCGTGAAGGTTGCGTGAGAGTGTCGATGAGCCGTGCCGGTAGGTCATTCGATCCTCCTGTGAGGAAAGGTTGCAGCACGAAGCGTGCGAAGTGTGAGTGCCATCGCCTCAGGGGGTGTGCGTCTCAACGGGCGGGAACTGCTCTTCGGGGAGGCGGAACGGATCTATAGGAACATGAAGACGGGGTTTTGTCAGTGCGAAAAGTCACGCGCTAATGTGAGGGACGCGCGGTGGTTCGCAACGAGATGTGGGGCAAGATTGGGCTGGGGTTTGAAGAGTCGCGGAGATGATGGCTATCGGAAGCAAATTAGGCGAACTGACGACGCATAGGAAAAGGGCACTATGCCATATTATGGCATCGACGGAGGATTCATGCACACTTCGAGTGAGATTAAAAAGTATTTGCTGGGGCCACAGTTCGAACACCGGTTAGTCCATCGGTACAAGAGATTTGAAATTTTGGCAGAGGGGGCTCTTCGCACTGCCGTTGTAAACTTGCTCCGCAGCAGGCTCTCGAAAGTCGGGGGGACCGCCAAAGGTTATCGCGTGACCTGCGAGACTCGACTGCCCGGCACGAATGTAGTTCCCGACATCCTGATCTTTAGAAATGACAAACCACGTATTTGGATTGAACTTAAGGACACAGCTTCATTCAACCCTAAGGCAGCAGAAGCTGATTGGAAGAAGCTACAAGCGCTGTGCCCAAAATATCCAACCGTAAAAGCCGGTTACCTCATCTACGTCGCTCGCCGCGCTAGACAGAAGTTCCTTATCAAACGAACCTGTGCAACCCTTCGTTTTTGGGCAGTTCCAATTGTTCTCGAGGAGTGCATGGGCTCTGCTTTCCGTGAGTGGGACGAAAAATACAGGACACTCGCTCACTATCGGGTGGCGTAACATCCCAATTTCACCCGTTACTCCTTAGCTGGAGTGCGTAACAGTCAGTTGGCGGTTGGTGTCCGGCAATTCATGACTCTGGTTGCTGCGCGAATTGTCGGGCAGGACAAGAGCGGGTTGGTGCGAACAAAATACATAGGTCATTCGCTTCGGTCAGGATGCCACGAAGAGGTTTAGGGCACGAAGTTAAGGCGCATTCTGCCAGGTTGACTCGGAGTAGTTCTATTGCTTCTCCACTACGAATGCGGCGGTCCGCACCGGACCGGTGCATCCTCGTGATATTCTTCTCGCCGTTTACTTTTATTTTGCTTTCTATCTTGGCCAGGGAGAATTCATGTCCATCAGCCGTCGTGGGTTTCTTGGTTCCGCTATTGCGGCATCGGTTGCCGCAGGCATTCCTACAGGGGATTTGAGCGCGCAGGAGAAGGCAGGCGCCGAGGCTCCGCATCCTGATGGATTTTTCGGGGCGGGGAAGCGGCCGATTATCGTTTGCGCCAACAATGGGGTCAACTATCTTGAGGATGCCTTTGCTTTTTTGAAGGGCGGCGGAGACACGCTGGACGCCGCGATCCGCGTGGTCAAGGGGCCGGAAGACGATCCGAATGATGACAGCGTGGGGTTGGGCGGCCTTCCGAATGAGGAAGGCGTGGTGGAACTCGACGCCTGCTGCATGCACGGGCCAACGCGACGGGCAGGATCGGTGGGAGGCGTGCGAAATGTTAAGAACGTTGCGCTGGTTTCGAAGGCTGTGATGGAACATACGGGCCACGTCATGCTGGTGGGCGAGGGCGCGGAGCGATTCGCGGTGGCCATGGGGTTTCCGCGGGAAAATCTGTTGACGGAGCGCTCGCGAAAAATCTGGCTGCTGTGGAAGGAGTATCACTCGTCGAATGACTGGTGGGGGCCGGGGCTGGCGGATCCGCAGTGGAAGCCGCCGGGGCCTGCGAGCGGTCCGCAGTCGGAGCTTTGGAAGGAACGGATCGAACGTCTGGAAGAACACGCGGGGCGGATTGGGATCGAAGAGGAATTCAGGATGGCGGCGGTGCGGCGCGTTTTGTTTCCGCCGACGGGGACGATTCATTGCTCCGCGCTGAATGAAAAGGGAGAGATTTCCGGGGTCACGACGACCAGCGGGCTGGCGTTTAAATTGCCGGGACGGTGCGGGGATTCTCCGATTATCGGCGCAGGGTGCTATACCGATCAGGATGTGGGCTCGGCGGGCGCGACGGGGAGTGGGGAAGAGAACATCAAGGTGGCGGGCGCGCACACGATTGTGGAAAACATGCGGCGCGGCATGTCTCCGGTAGACGCGGGCATGGATGCGCTCAAGCGGATCGCGCGCAACTACAACAACGACATGACCAAGCTGAAGTTTGTCGATATGACGTATTACATCCTGCGTAAGGACGGCGCATATGCCGGTGTGTCTCTATGGGAGGGGTACACGGAGCAGGAGAGACATAAGATCGCCGTGCATGATGGAACGAGGCGCTCAGAGGTGGCCGTGGCGCTATTCAAGGGGGCTTCGCACGAGTTCCCGCCGTTCCCGGTGAACATGCCGAAGGAGCTAACGCAGGATTCCGTGTATGTGAAGTAGGGTTGTCTCGCCTCAACGGCCCAGTGTTGACTGTCTGCGTGCAGGTAGAATTGAAGTTTCTGGGTCGTTAACTGAGGAGTCCCTCCGATGCCAACGAGTTCGGTTTCGCGTCGAACTTTTCTCGAATCGCTGGCCGTCTCCCTTGCGGGGGCCGCTCTCCCCCGCCACTTGCGGGCCTCCTCCGCGCTCACGCCGCGGGTGCTGGATGAATTCGGATACGGCGACGTCGACCTCCACAGTGAGATGCATGAGAGGCAACTGGACCATCACCTCGAGTTGCTCATGTCCTTGAGCGAAGACAGCCTGATGAAGCCGTTCCGCCAGATGATTGGCAAACCGGCGCCCGGCGAGGATCTCGGAGGCTGGTACAGCTATAACCCGCAACACGACGGCACGGACGGAGCATATGCTCCAAGTTGCACGTACGGCCAGTGGGTTTCCGCTTTGGCGCGCATGTATGCCATCCGGCAAAGGCCTGAGATTCGCGAAAGAGTATTACGGATGAACCGGCTTTATGCCGGAGTCATTGACGGCCAGTATTTCAGGAACAATCACTTTCCGACGTATTGCCACGACAAACTACTCTGTGGGCTGATGGATTCCCACCAGTTCGCACACGATCCCGACGCGTTCGAGATTCAGAAGCGCAGCACCGTTGCGGCCCTGGCCCACATGCCGGGCCGGGCAGTCGACAATTCCGATGAATCCTACACCGCCTCCGAGAACATGTTTATCGCCTATAAGCGCGGTGCGGGTGAGATGTACAAGAAGCTCGGCGTCGATTATCTTGCCAACTATTTCTATGACCCACTCAGCGAAGGACACGACAATCTCCCAGGCCGGCACCCTTACAGTTACGTCAATTCGCTGTCGTCCGCCGCGCAGGCGTATCTGACGCTCGGCAGCGCGAAGCATCTGCGCGCGGCGCGCAACGGATTCGATTTCTTGACCGCACAAAGTTACGCCACCGGCGGATGGGGCCCTGACGAAACCTTGTGCACGCCGGGCAAAGGAGAACTGGCAGCGAGTCTTACGAACACTCATGCCAGCTTTGAAACTCCCTGCGGGGCGTACGCTCACTTCAAGATCACCCGCTACCTGTTGCGGATTACACAAGACTCGCGCTACGGCGACAGCATGGAGCGCGTGATGTACAACACCGTGCTCGGAGCGAAGCCGATGCAGCCCGACGGCAGGTGTTTCTATTATTCCGACTACAACTTCGAGGGACGCAAGGTCTATTCCAGCCGTCGCTGGGCCTGCTGCTCGGGAACGCTGCCGCAAGTGGCGGCCGACTATCGCATCAGCGCCTACTTTCGCGATCGGCAAGGTATCTACGTAAATCTCTATATTCCATCGACAGTAAGATGGCATCAGGCTGGCTCACCGGTCTCACTAAACCAGAAAAGCGCATATCCGCTCGACGGGGCGGTTCAATTTGAGTTCTCGCTGTCGAAACCTGCGGAATTCACCGTGAATTTCCGGATTCCGGAGTGGGCGCAAGCGGCGACGGTTGCGGTCAACGGAAAACACATCACAACGGACCTTGTCCCGGGAAAATTCGCATCGATCCGCCGCGAGTGGAAGAATGGCGACCGGGTTGAACTGGACCTGCCGATGACAGCGCGTTTGCAGGCACTCGACACAGAACATCCGAACACGGTGGCTTTGCTGCGCGGCCCTCTGGTGCTGTTTGCGATCACGAAATCAGATCCCAACGTGAGCCGTGCCCAACTGCTGGCCGCTGCGAGCGCGGCCGCCGGAAGATGGCAGGTTTCGACCGCCCAGGAGCCCATCACCATGCTGCCGTTCACCGCGATTGAGGACGAGCAGTATTCCACTTATTTGCGGGTCGTCGACGGCGAGTGACGCCTCGTAGCGGACTTGGCCTTACGTTAGCGCCCACGCCGCTGGCTGCTTGCCCGCGGACGCACATCGCCACATTTGCCCGCTTTGCATCGGGTGTACAATTGTTCCGTAGGGGACCGCAGCTTCGGGGATCCACTCCCGTGTTCGAGGCTCGAAAATGAACGTTCACTTCAGTTATAAGGTTCATAAAACTCCCGACATCGAAAAAGAAATCAACCACCAGATCGAGAAAATCCAGAAGCGGCTTCACGTCTTCCGGCCGGATTTGCTGCACCTCAAAGCCGTGATTGAGGAGAGTTCCGCGCGCGAGGGAACGATCGTCTCGCTGAACCTGCGGTTGCCTTCCGGCCAATTGGCGGCACAGAAGAAAGCTCCGAACGCGACTGCGGCCGTGAAGGCGGCGTTTGACGAACTCACGCAACAGATCGGGCGGCACAAGGAACTGCTGCGCTCGAGTCACAAGTGGCGGCGGTGGCGCGCAGGCGCGCCGGAGTCGCCGGAGCCGGGCGTTCCATTTGAGCAGACGCTGGCGGCGGTAATGCCGCCAACAATTTCCGCCGACGATATTGGATCGTATGTGAATGCGAACCTGGGGCGGCTGGAGCGCTTTGTCGATCGTGAACTGTATTTCCGGCGGTCTGCCGAGGAAATTCCTGAGGATGGGCTGTCGACTTCTGAGGTGGTGAACGAAGTGATTGCGCGGGCGCTGGGCGACCATGACCGTCCCGAAAAATTGACGATTGAGCCCTGGCTTTACCATCTGGCGCTGCAGGCGATGAACGAAATGACGGAGCGCCTGGAGGAACTGGAGTCATCAGTGCATATCGAAGACAGCCGGCGGCGGCAGAATGTGGAAGCTTCCGACGAAGCCGGATTGCAATTCCATCAGCCGGACGAGGGATGGACGCGAGAAAGTTCGATTGCCGACCGGCGCGTGTCGACCCCAGAACAGGCTGCCTATTCCGATGAAATGATTGCTTTGGTGCAGGCCGCACTCCGCGGCGTCGATCGCACCGACCGTGAAGCTTTTCTCCTCTACGGGATCGAAGGCTTCTCGCTCAATGAAATTGCCGCCATCACCGGCCGGCATGCGGAGGCCGTACGCGAGTCCGTGCAGCGTGCACGCGACTGTGTACGGAGCGCTCCGTCGATCGCCAGCGAGTTCCATCAGGAACTCGCGGCGAAAGCTCGAACGTAAGACATCCCCTTTTCATCCATTGCATCTTAGTTTTTTTAAAGGAGCGTCGAGATGGTGACCCGAGACGAAATCCGTGAGTTAGCGTCTTTTCAGGCAGACGAATCGAAAGGGGCATGTGCCTTAAGTTTCTACTTCCAGCCCGATCCTCCGCAGGATCGTTCGCATCGCCGCGAGGCCATTGTCGCCAAAGACGTGGTTAAGCAGGCGTTAAAGAGCGCCGGCGCTGCCGGCAAGAACGGATCGCTGCACGCCGATCTTGACCGGGTGCTTGAACTGGCGACGAATCTACGCGGGAATGCGCGGGGCAAGGCAGTGTTCGCCTGTTCCGCGCAAAATTTCTGGAAAGAGTACGAGTTGCCCCCGCGACTCGAAAGCACGCGGATTTATCTGGAGCCGCGCTTTCAGTTGAAGCCGCTGGCTGCCTTGCTCGGAGCGCAACCCGCGCTGTGCGTGGCGATTGTCGACCGGCAACGCGCCCGGGTCTTCGACCTTCGACTGGATGATTTGCGTGAGCGTGGGGCGATTGTGCACATGCTTTCGCGCAGCGGCTCGAACTATGGCTACAACGGATACGAAGGCGGCCATGCCGAGCGCCGGGTGGCGGAAGAAGCATTGCAGCACTTCAAGGCGGTCTCGGAGCGGCTGCGCGCGGACTTCGAAAAGGGCATATGGGAGCGGCTGATCGTTGGCTGCCAGGATGCGACCTGGCCGGAGTTGGAGTCGAACCTTCACCCTTATGTGAAACAGAGGCTGATTGGAAGATTCTCGGCGGATGTGGCGAGTGTTTCGAATGAAGCGATCCGCGATCATGCTGAGGCCGTTTTGAAGCGATGGATCGCGGAACGCGCTGCCACTAAAGCCAGCGAGGCGGTGGCGTTCGCGAAAGGGCATGGCCGCGGCGTGACCGGCCTGCGCCGGGTCCTGCAAGCACTCGAGGCTGGAGAAGTGCAGAGCATTTTTCTCGGCGACAATTATTCGACGCGGGCGGTTGAGTGCCTGCACTGCGGCCATCTGGACGCACACATCGTTGCGTTTTGTCCGGCTTGCGGCAAGGCCACGCGCGAACTCGCCGATGTTTGCAGCGCCATTATCCCGATCGCGATTCGCCGCGATATTGAGCTCTTTTATCTTAAGGAGCATTCAGAACTGGATAAGGCCGGGAACATTGCTGCACTGCTGCGGTTCCGGTCCGATCAAAGGCGGACGGGAGCGGTTGCGGCGGCATCGTAGGGAGCTTAGAGGATCGAGGTTCGATTGCGAGGTGGCACCTTTGTTGCTTGGCCGAGTGCAGATTCTGTCCGTCTGAGCGAAAATTAGAAATGATCCACAAGATTCTTCCGGTTGGCCCGCTGCAGTGCAATTGTTCGATCCTTGGCGACGAGACAACGCACGAAGCCATGGTCGTCGATCCGGGCGACGACATTGATGACGTGCTGGCGATTCTCCGCGAGAACAAGCTGCAAGTGAAGCAGATCGTCATTACCCACGCGCATATTGATCATGTGGGCGGCGCGATGAAGTTACGCGCGGCGACGGGCGCGCCCATCCTCCTAAATCAAAATGATTACGCCCTGCTGAATATGCTCGACATGCAGGCCTCCTGGCTGGGCATGGCTGCACCTGGCGCAGTGACCATCGAAGCGAGTGTCGGCGACGGCGAATCGTTGCAGACGGGCAGACTGACAGCCAATGTGATGCACACCCCGGGGCACACCGAGGGCAGCGTCTGCCTTTATTTTCCGGCGGAGAAGTTATTGATCGCCGGCGACACGCTGTTTGCCGGCAGCATCGGGCGCACCGATCTTCCTGGAGGATCGCTTGAGAAAATCATGCGTTCGCTGCACGACCGGGTGATGACTTTGCCGGAGGATACAATCGTGATTCCAGGACATGGTCCGCGAACCACAATCGGAGAGGAACGGGAAGGGAATCCATTTCTGATTTCCTGAGGCCGAGTGCGACAGGAGTTCCAGAAACGGTGTTTTCGCGAAGCAAGCCGGGCAAGAACGCCCGGCCGCATTCGCACGTTATTTCTGCGTTGGCGCCTGGTTCTGCGGGACCGTCGGAGGCGCTGACGGAGCGGGAGTCGCGGGTTGCGACTTCGTCTGGGACGGCCTGACGCCGGAAAATACGGACGAAGGACCAACGCGACGCGCCGCATAAATCGACAAGACAATCGATGTAAACATGAAGATGATCGCGGACCACGTGGTCGCGCGGGAAAGAGCTGAAGCCGCTCCGCGAGGACCGAACGCTGTCTGGCTACCCTGTCCGCCGAAAGCCGCTGCGAGGTCGCCGCTCTTGCCGCTCTGCAGCAACACGACCGCTATCAGGAAAAAACAAACCAGTACGTGAATCACGGTGATCAAAACTGTTACCCACATGCAGAAAACTCCAAGGGAGCCGAAGCTCGGATTCGATGGGCTTCTGTCCGCAGACCGCTAAAAGACCATCTTTAATGTGACAATTTCTGGTGCAACATCGATCACGATTTCGCTCGCGAAACGCGAGTTCTCGACGCGATGGTGCGGAAGGGGGGATTTGAACCCCCACGCCTTTCGGCGCCACCCCCTCAAGATGGTGTGTCTGCCAGTTCCACCACTTCCGCTTTCAATCAAACACTCGAGAAGCACACTGCAAGTCGTCTAAGGGGAACTACTCTGAGCCATCTTATCAAACTAGCGCGGTTCGGTACATCGTTATGAGCGCGAATGTGAGCTGAGCGTAGCCGTTCGCCGCACCGCAATCGAAGCTCCCGAATCGAGGGTTGCGCGGAGGTTCGGGGCGAAACAGCGCTGGAATCGGGCTTTGCATTTGCGTGATGCGGCCGATCCGTTTATTGTGGGATGCGTTTATCAGCTCACCCCTCTATGAATCGACGCGTATTTTTCTGGTCGCTCACCTCCGCGCTGGCGGGATTTCTCTTTGGCTTTGACACGGTGGTCATTTCCGGGGCGGAAAAGACTATTCAGACACTCTGGGGGCTGAGCCCTGGGCTCCACGGGATCGCCATGGCGTCAGCGCTTTACGGCACGGTCGTGGGCGCGCTGCTCGGCGGCTGGCCCTCCGACCGATTCGGACGCAAAGCGACACTGCTGTGGATCGGCATCCTGTATTTTGTGGGCGCGGTTGCCTCGGGATTGGCAACGAACGTCGGTCTCTTCATCGTGGCGCGCGTGATCGGTGGACTCGGAATCGGCATCTCCACGGTGGTGGCTCCGATGTACATTTCGGAAATCGCGCCGCCCAAATACCGCGGGCGGTTGGCCGGCATGTTTCAATTCAACATTGTTTTTGGCATCCTGATCGCGTTCGTATCGAATGCGCTGCTGGCCGGCATCGGCGAGAATGCGTGGCGCTGGATGCTGGGCGTGGCGGCGTTCCCGTCGCTTCTTTATGCCGCGATGTGCTTTGGACTGCCGGAGAGCCCGCGCTGGCTTCTGACCAGAAAGAATGATCGCGAAGGTGGTTTGCTGGTTCTGCAACGCATCGAGCCTGAAGCCTCTAAAGCAGAGATTGAGGCGGAGGCGAACGGAATTGTTGCGGCGTCATCGGAAGTGGGGTCGTCGACGCATTTCTGGACGATGCGTCTCCGCAAGCCGATCATGCTGGCGATTCTGGTTGCGTTTTTTAATCAGATGTCGGGCATCAACGCGATTCTCTACTTTGCGCCGCGCATATTTGAACTTACAGGGCTCGGTGCGAAGGCGGCTCTGCTGCAATCCATCGGCATCGGCGTCACGAATCTGATCTTCACTTTTGTCGGACTCTGGCTCATTGACCGGCTCGGCCGCCGCACGCTGCTTTACATCGGTTCGTTCGGCTACATCGCATCGCTCGGCCTGGTGGCCTGGGCGTTTTTTACGGAACACTATGCGATTGTTCCGATTTGCATCTTCGCGTTTATCGCGGCGCACGCGATCGGTCAAGGTGCAGTCATCTGGGTGCTGATTTCCGAGATCTTTCCGAACCGGCAGCGCGCGGAAGGGCAGACTCTGGGCAGTTTTACGCATTGGATCTTCGCCGCGTTGCTCACAACGTTCTTCCCTAAGATGGTCTCGGCGTTTCCAACCGGTTACGTGTTTTCGTTCTTCACCGGCATGATGGTGCTGCAACTGATTTGGGTGAGAACGATGGTGCCGGAGACGAAGGGAGTGCCGCTCGAACAGATCCAGAAACAGCTGGGCATCGAGTAGGGTGATGATTCGAGGAAGCATGGGTTTGAAGATTGTAGGCATCGGCGAGGTGTTGTGGGACTTGCTGCTGACCGGCCCGCAACTGGGCGGAGCGCCTGCAAATTTCGCGTATCACGCGCATGCGCTGGGGGCTCAGGTCCAGGTAATCACGCGTGTGGGTGACGACGAATACGGACGCGAAGTGTCCCGGCGCTTTCGGAATATGGGTCTCCCCGACGCTACTGTCCAACTCGATAAAACGGCCCCCACGGGAACGGCGAAGGTTGTGCTATCGGGTGACGGCCTGGCGCATTTTACGGTTCAAGAGAACGTAGCGTGGGATTCCATTGCAGCGACGAAGGAAGCGCTGGCAGCCGCCAGCGCTGCCGATGCTGTGTGTTTCGGCACGGTGGCGCAGCGTTGCCAGACTTCCCGTGAAACGATTCAACGGCTCGTCGCGGCGACGCCTCCGCGTGCGTTGCGCGTGGCTGATATCAACCTCCGGAAGCCATTCTATTCGCGCGCGGTGATTGAAGAATCGCTGCGATTGGCCAACGTGCTGAAGTTGAACGACGACGAACTGGCGATCCTGGCGGGAATGTTCGGGGTTGGCGGGTCGGCCGAAAATCAGATTGAGTACCTGGCTCAGGCCTTCGACCTGCACGTGGTTGCGTTAACGCGGGGGCCGCAAGGCAGTCTGTTGTTTGAACGAAAACGGAAGCGCTGGTCGGATTGTTCCTCGCATCCCGTGCAAGTTATCGACACGGTGGGAGCAGGAGATTCATTCACGGCGGCGTTGGTGCTGGGACTGCTCCAGAAAATGGACTTGGACGAGATTAGCGAAATTGCCAATGAAGTGGCGCGGTATGTGTGCTCGGAACGGGGCGCGACGCCATCGTTGCCGATTGAGCTGGCGCGAAGATTTATGGCTTCATCACCGCAGTGACAGGAGGCGATCACGTCCGAACGACAGCCTCCGCTCTGGGAGGCTGGGCCAAGGCTCAATTGCAGGACTCGTTGGCCGTCTTTCTTCTCTGGCTGATTGGCCTCTGGATCATCCGCATTCCGTGGTTCGGACTGTGGGCGATGTTAGCCGCTGTGTTGCAAATTATTCCTCACTTTGGCCCGATTCTCGGATTGCTGGGGCCGGTGCTGTCTGCCGCGGTGCGCTGGCAAGACTGGCAGCATCCGCTGTATGTGGTGATCCTTTATGCGGTCATCGTTGTGGTGGATGGACTGCTCCTTCAGCCTTACATTATGCGGAGGGCTACCCGTGTGCCGATGTGGGCGTCATTCTGGCACCGCTCGCGTTGGGGTTTGTGATTCCATTCTGGGGATTTCTACTTGCTCCTCCGCTGCTGGCGGTGGTGTATGCGTTTAAGACGCGGAGGACGGGAAGTTTGTGACCGCGGAGAAATCGATGGCTGATCGAGCGAAGGTTGAGCCGCTTCGAGTGATGGTAGCCGCTTCTCGAAAAGCGTGAGAAGTGACGCAGCCCCTTGCTACCTTTGGAGTTAACTTTCAACGACACATTTGCTCGTGATTATGATCCCAGCGCTAGCAGCGCGCTTCGCAGCCGATCGTGCTGCTGCATTCGGTGCAGGTAGAGCATCTCATTCGGTTTGGACTTGGCGCGAATAATTTGCACGAGATCGTCTTTTTCTTCTTTTGTCCATCCGCGCAAGGCCGGTTGCTGCGCGAGAACGAGCGCGAAATTCTCGAAGGCTCTCTTTTCCAGCGGCGTCCATGAAGATGTGGTAACGCCGAGGCTGTGTTCGAGGGCGCGCTTGCAACGGGCGCGCATGCGGCTGGCATCGCCTGAGAATTCGCGGGCCATGAGGCGATTGACTTGAAGGCCGATGTTGCGCGTGCTGAAAGTGTCCCAGGCTTTGGATTCACTGCCTGGCAGTTCGTAGAAGGCATGACCGGAGGCTAGTCGGCGCAGGGTTCGGGCGGGAGTGCGGTATTTCGGGTCGGCGGCGATCTTGGCTTGTTCTTTTTCAGCCAGGCTTTGGAGATCGGCCCGGCCCGGCCTGAAGCCCAACTTGCGATAGAACCAGAACGCTCCGGAGTCGATCGCTTCCTCGTTGTCGTGGCCGAGTTGATAGGGATAAACGGAGACGCAGGTTGTGCCCATCAAATGACAAAGGGAGCGGAGAACTTGGGCGTAGATCCATCCGGCCTCGCCGCCGCGAAAAGTATAGAAAGTATTGAAGCCAACTTCCATCCACTCGCAGAGCCCAATGGCTTCGATGTAGTTGACGGGGACGCCATTCTTCAGCGTCAATCCGGCGACGTAGGCGCGCAGAGGCAATCGGCGCTCCGGCGGGAGATTCCATAGGTAAATCGAGAGGCCGCGCCCAATGTCAGTCCGAACCACGGAACTGGGATCGCCCAGCGTGGTGCCGTACAGTTCGCGGTAACGGACGATCATCACCTCGCGAATGAGATCCATGATCTGCTGGCCTTGTTCCCGTGACAGCTTCTTCAGTTGCGGCGGACGCTTGGCCAACTCGGCGGCCAGCGAGACCTGGCTGCGACTGAGCAGCGGACCGTCGTGGTAGTAAACGCTGCGAACGGGCTTCCAGTTTCTGGTGCGCGTGATGGTGGAGTTTGCGAGGGTCCAACGCAAGGGGACGCGCAGAGAATCGTAGAGTTCAGATTCTTCGGCCGCAGGTAAGCGGAGATCTGCGAAGTGCTGGACAAGCCAAGAAGCCGGACTCTTTTTCCCTGCGGCGGTTTCGAGCCACTGGCGCCAGGGCGTGTCGGCCTCGACATACGCGTCGTCTTCTAACAAGGGCATGTAGCGCGGGCCGGTGTTGCCGAGTTCCCGCCCTGGCTCGTAGTGATCCCAGGCAATATCAACTTGGCCGGGCAGGCGGTTGATGAGCCAGTGAGCGACGTCGAAGCTGAGAGTGTCTTCCATTTGAGTACCGGCGATTCCGGAGGTGTCGAAATCATCGAAGGCGTCCATGTCAGCGCCAGCGCTGCGCAGGGCTTCAATCTTTTTGTGAAAGCCATTGAGAATGCGCTCGGCAGTACGAAGCACGGATGGGCCTTGCGGAAAAGCGCGGAGAAAAAGGAGCGTTTCGTGGAAGCGGATGAGCGAAGCAGGATCAGGGAAGCGGGCGGCGTTTAGGCGATTGAGCAACTTCACCACGCTGGCGGCCTGGTTGGGTCCGAAGTGATTGCGTAGGGCTTCGAGTTGCGCGAGTTGGCGGTTGAGAAGGGTTGGGGCCATGTTCGACATCAAGGGTACCTCATGCGCCTATTCCGCTCCATGCCCTGCATGCCCGCTGTCGCCCCATGTTATAATTCCCCTTCGCCTGAACGATTTCTGTCGAGGCTGATCCTGTGATTTCCTCCGCGGGCGGATCCAAAATTCCGAGAATCGGCGCTGGTTTCGTTCTCGTTCTAGAAAATGAAGAGATGAGGTACAGCTATGTCCGGCCATTCTAAGTGGGCAACCATCAAGCACAAAAAGGGCGCGCTCGACGCTAAGCGCGGCAAGATCTTCACGCGTCTCATCAAGGAAATCGCGATGGCGGCGAAATCGGGTGGCGATCCCGACATGAATCCGCGGCTTCGGACCGCGATTCTCGCTGCGAAGTCGGAGAACATGCCGGCGGACAACATCAAGCGCGCGATCCAGCGCGGCACCGGAGAACTGCCTGGCGCGACCTATGAAGAATTCGTCCTTGAGGGCTATGGGCCCGGGGGCGTGGCGTTGCTGGCGGAGATTTCCACCGACAATCGGAATCGCACGGTGAGCGAAATCCGCCATGTATTTGGCAAGAACAATGGCAACATGGCCTCGGCGGGCGCGGTGTCGTATATGTTCCACAAGAAGGGCGACATCATCATCCCCAAGTCGGCGGCCAAAGTGGACGATCTGATGAACATCATCATCGATGCGGGTGGCGAAGACGAACCGATTGACGATGGCGAGAATTGGGAAATTCTGACCGAGACTTCGGCCTACGAAGGCATGCTGGAGGCGTTAAAGAAGGCCGGCATTACGCCCGCATCGTCGAGCGTAACGATGGTCCCGGATACCTACATCAAGCTGGAAGGGCAACAGGCGGCGCAGATGATCCGATTGCTGGAAGCGCTCGAAGACAGCGACGATGTGCAGAACGTGCATGCGAATTTCGACATCGATCAGAAGACTTTAGAAGAAGTTGCGGGCTGAGTTGGCCTGCTTCAATTTTGATTGAGAGATTTGTCGAGTGAAGAGAGCCGCCTTTTGTGGGCGGCTTTTCTGTTGAGCGTGTTGGTGGCTGTGGGTTGCAAGGCGTTGCGAGACGGCGTAAAAACTTTTCAACAGGATTTAGGAAAAGTTTGTGGAAAACTGGTGACTTAATTTTGTAACTTCCTGTTAACGAATGCTTTCATCACTTTGCACAGCATCGGGTGCTTGCTGTATTGCGTCTCCGCTAAAATTTGATCTTCGTGAAAACTCGTCTCGACAAGTTGCTGGTGGATCGAGGGATGACGCCTTCGCGCGAGCGGGCTCAGGCCCTCATCTTGGCTGGAAAAGTTCTGGTAAACGAGCAAAAAGTTTCGAAGGCAGGCGCGGCGATTGACTCTGAATCCGCGTTGCGCTTGCTGGGCGAAGACCTGCGCTACGTCAGCCGCGGGGGCCTGAAATTAGAGCGGGCGCTCGAGCACTGGAACATTGATCTGCGCGGCAAGGTCTGTCTCGACGTTGGCGCTTCCACCGGGGGCTTCAGTGATTGCATGTTGCAGCACGGTGCCATCAAGGTGATTGCCGTGGATACAGGTTACGGCCAGTTGGATTTTGGTCTACGCAAGGATGAGCGACTTCGGTTACTGGAGAAAACCAATGCCCGATATCTCGAACCGGCTGACCTTGGCGAGCGAGTCGACTTTATCGCCATGGATGTGTCGTTCATCTCGGCCACGCTGGTATTGCCGGCCGTGATTCGGGCCGCTCGTTACTATGCTGGGCCGACGTTTGAGAAAGGTTGCCAGATTGTGGTGCTGGTGAAACCACAGTTTGAAGCGGGCAGGGAACTGGTGGGCAAAGGCGGGATTGTGCGTGACGAATCGGCACAACGCGCAGCGGTGAGCCGGGTGGAAACAACGCTGCTGGACTTAGGGTGCCAGCGACCTTCATGGATCGAGTCTCCGATTCTGGGTGGCGAAGGCAACCGAGAATTCCTCTTGCACGCCGAGGTTTCCCCGCCTGCCGCTCGCTGATTCTGTACAATCGTTCGATGTCGAAAACGAATTTCGTGTGTGGTCCGCTCTGAGAAATGTGCGCGAGCGGCGATAAGAGAACTGTTCAGACATGACCGACACTCCTAGCAATTCAACTCGTCAGAAAACCGTCGCTATTGTTTCGAAGCCAGGTCGTCCCGAGTTGTGCGAACTGCTGCCGGCGCTGCAAACTTGGATGCAGCAACAGGGTTTTCGCGTAGTGATGGACCAGGAAAGCGCAGCCTACTTTGCCGGGGCCACGGCGATGCGGCGAACCGACATGGCCGAGCAGTCACCGGATCTCGCTTTGGTGCTGGGCGGGGACGGGACCCTGCTGTCAGCGACGCGAGCGGTGGCGAAGGCGGGCACGCTGATCCTGGGCGTCAATCTGGGCACGCTGGGATTCATGACGGAACTGGCGCTCTCCGACCTGTTTCCGGCGCTCGAAGCGATTTTGCACGAACGCTACATTGTGGACAGCCGATCAATGCTGAAGGGAGCGTTGATTCGAGACAACCAGGTGCTGGCGACGCACGCCGCTTTGAACGAGGTAGTGGTCAGCAAAAGCGCCATTGCGCGCTTGAATCATTTCGAGCTATTCGTGGATGCGGAGTTTGTGTCCAGCTACCGGGCTGATGCGCTGATCATCGCGACGCCGACCGGTTCAACTGCGTATTCCCTGGGAGCCGGGGGGCCAATTCTGAATCCGGATGTGGATGCGTTCGTGATAACGCCGGTATCGCCGCACGGGTTAACACATCGTCCGGTTGTGGTGCGCGATACCGTTGGGATTGAAATTCACGTGAACACCGGCAAAGAGGAGGCCTATCTAAGTTTCGATGGGCAGGTTGGCATGCCGGTCCGGGACGGCGACATTGTTCGTTGCGTGAAGTCGGAACATCGGGCGAGGCTGTTGCGTTTCCAGAAAACATTCTTCGAAGTGCTCGCCAATAAGCTCAATTGGGGAGAGCGGTGAAATCAGGTGAAAGAATCGTTTGGCATTCGATGCAAGCAAAACGCCGTCAGGAGAATCATGACACGCTGCTCTCTGCTGTTGCCGTTTGTCTTCGTTATGGCTTGCGTCGTCTTGACGGCCGCGCAACCTAAACCGGCGGCGGAACTCATAATTCGGAGTGCGCGGGTCTGGACCGTCGAACCGTCTCGTCCGGAGGCGGAGGCGGTTGCCATCCTCGGTGATCGCATTGTTGCCGTAGGAGGAAACGAGCAGGTCGATGCCTGGCGCGGGCCCAACACACGCATTGTGGACGCCGGGGGAAAGCGATTACTCCCAGGATTTAACGACGCCCATGTGCACTTCACGGATGGCGGCGCAGCACTCGACGAAGTGAAACTCAACGACGTCACCAATACACAGGAATTCGCCCGCCGCATTGGTGAGCGCGCGGCCAAGACAGCCAAGGGCGAGTGGCTGCAGGGCGGCGATTGGGATGAGACGAAATGGACTCCGGCGGAACTGCCGACTAAAGAACTAATCGACGCGATCACTCCTGGGGTTCCAGTCGCCTTGAGCAGGTATGACGGGCACATGGTCCTGGCGAATTCGCTGGCATTGAAACTGGCTGGAATTACGGCGAAGACGGCGGATCCCGCGGGCGGAGTGATCGTTCGGGATGCGGCTGGCAATCCGACGGGTGCGCTGAAGGATGCGGCCCAGGACATGCTGTTCAAAGCCGTTCCGCCGCCCAGCCATGATCAGCGCCGGCACGCGATTGAGCGCGCGTTGGAACACGCCGCTTCAGTCGGAGTGACCAGCGCGCAGCACATGGTGGCGGACTCCGCTGACATCGCAATCTATTCCGAATTGCTCGAAGAAGGCAAACTGACGACACGCATTTATGCCGCTCCCCTGATCACGCAGGTCGACGACCAGGTGAAAGTCGGCGTCCGGCGGGCGTTTGGAGGTCCATATTTGCGCATTGGCGCGGTGAAGGCGTTTGCCGATGGGTCGCTCGGCTCACGTACGGCATACTTCTTCGAACCCTTTCTCGACCAGCCCCAGAATCGCGGATTGCTCTCCGATGAAATGCATCCTGTTTCCCTGATGCAGGATCGCATGATGCGAGCGGATGCAGCCGGACTGCAGATTTGCACGCACGCGATCGGGGACGCCGGAATCTCGGCCATCCTCGACATTTATGCGGGCATCAAGAAAGAACACGGCAGCCGCGACCGCCGCTGGCGCATCGAACATGCGCAGCACATGGCAGCTAAGGACTTCGACCGCTTCGGCCAATTGCACGTGATCGCATCGGTGCAGCCCTATCACGCCATCGATGACGGGCGCTGGGCTGAGGCCCGCATCGGACACGACCGCGCCAGCCGAACATATGCTTTTCGCACCCTGCTGAATCACGGAGTCCGTCTCGCTTTCGGCACAGACTGGGACGTTGCCCCGCTCAATCCAATGCTCACGCTTTATGCCGCAACCACGCGGGCCACGCTGGATGGCAAAAATCCGGGGGGATGGTTTCCCGAGCAGAAGCTGACGATTCAAGAGGCGATCGAGGCGTACACGATGGGTTCCGCGTACGCGGAGTTTCAGGAGAAAGAGAAAGGATCGATTACGCCGGGTAAACTGGCCGACATGGTCCTGTTGAGCGATGACGTGCTTACGATCGATCCCGTGAAGATTCGCGACGTGAAGGTGCTTAAGACGTGGGTTGGCGGCAAGCTGACTTATGACGCTGGGAGCAATTGAGTTTTAAGAGCCCAGATCGCGTAACCGAACATGCAGGCCTTGTCGAACGCAGCTTTGACTCCGGCGAATCTGAGTCGAAGGTTCGTTTGAATTATGCGGAAGGGCCCGCCAACGGTCCGCCGCTAGTGTTATTGCATGGACTCGGCCGGAGGTGGCAGGCCTTTCTGCCGTTGGTTCCCGCCCTCAGTTTGCGCTGGCATATTTTCGCAGTCGACCTTCGCGGCCATGGCAAGTCGTCGCGCGTGGCCCGTGGATACCACGGACCACAGTACACGGGCGATATTGTTCATCTTTTGCGCGACCGTGTTGGGGAGAGTGCAGTGCTTTTTGGGCATTCGCTCGGCGGCATGCTGGCGATGCGGATCGCTTCGGATCATCCCGAATTAGTACGGGGCTTGATTCTTGGCGACAACATGATAGTTACCAGGCAACTTCGAAATCCCATGTACACGGCACTGTTTGCGGGGTTGCGGGATCTGGCGCGGCGGGGCGGGTCGGTCGAGCAGATTGCGGATGGGATAGGCAAAATCCCACTGCCCGTAGCGGGCAGCGGCGATTTCATCAGCATCCGGCAACTTCCGGGCAACGATGAGCCTTATCTGCTTTCATGGGCGCTCTGCGTGCAGCAGACCGACCCCGACGCGTATGAGATGACATTGGATGGAGCCTCGGTCGCGGGGTGGGACGGCGAAGCAGTGTTGCGAGGAATTAAATGTCCGACGCTGCTTTTGCAGGGTACGCCGGAGTTGGGTGGGTTGATGTCGGACGCGGATGTGGCCCTGGCCACTCGGTTGTTGTCTCGTCCCACACACGTCAAGTTTCGCAACCTTGGACATGCGTTATTTATTCAGCAGCCGGAGCCGGTACTGCGGGAAGTCACAAACTTTCTGGAGTCGCTGTAGCGCACTCAGTTTGAAGCGCACGGTTCGAAGGGACGTCCCGCTTCCTACGAAAGCTTCTCGGTTTTCAACTGATCCTCCAGTGTTTCCCTTCGGCGTATCACCTTCGCTTTCGCGCCTGCTACCAGCAATTCGGCGGCGCGGCCGCGGGTGTTGTAGTTCGAGCTCAGGACCGATCCATAGGCTCCGGCGTCGAGGATGGCGAGCAGATCCCCCTCGGCCGTGACGGGAAATTGTCGGTCGCGCGCAAAGAAGTCGCCACTTTCGCAGATGGGGCCGACCACATCGGTGATCTCGGTTTCACGCGAGCTAGGGATCACCGGAACAATCCTGTGGTAGGCACCATAAAGCGAGGGACGCACCAAATCATTCATCGCCGCATCGACAATCAGAAAGCGCTTGCGGCGATTCGTTTTGCGGTAGAGCACGCGCGTCAGCAAGACACCCGCCGCTCCCACGATGGATCGGCCGGGCTCCAGCAACAAATGTAGATTCCGACCGCGCAGCGGAGCCTGGACCGCTTTTGCGTAAGCGGCAATCTGCTTCTCAAACTTCGGCTCTGCCGCTCCGTCATCGCCGTAGGAAATTCCCAAGCCTCCGCCGGCATCGAGATATCCTATGTCGTGCCCCTGTCGGCGGAGCGAGACGAGCAGATCGGCGACGCGTCGAAGCGCCTCTTGAAAACTGGTCACATCGGTAATCTGCGAGCCGATGTGAACGCTGACTCCCGACACTCTTAAATATCTGAACTTTGCCGCCTCTTCGTAGAGTTTGCGGGCTTCGGGAATCGGCACGCCGAACTTGTGACGGTGCAGGCCGGTGGAGATGTAAGGGTGAGTTTTTGCCGAGACGTCCGGATTGACGCGCACGGCAATTGCCGCCGGCGTCTTCAGTCTCCCCGCGGTGGCTGCGAGCAGGTTCAGTTCCGACGCGCTTTCGACGTTGAACAAAAGAATGCCCGAGCGCAGGGCAAGTTCCATCTCGGCCGCAGTTTTACCCACTCCAGAGAACACGACATTGCTTGCCGCTTTCCGGCTGACGCGCAAAACGCGTTGCAACTCTCCCCCGGAAACCACATCGAAACCGGCTCCCGTCGCCGCTATCAAGCGCAGAATGGCAAGGGTCGAATTCGCTTTGACGGAATAGCACAATGTGTGCGGAACGGAATGAAATGCGCGCGCGAAGGCCTGCAACCGGGCAAGGATCATCGCGCTGGAGTAAACGTAAAGCGGAGTTCCATAACGCTCGGCCAGGTCCTGCAGTGAGGCGCCCTCGCAGAAAAGTTTCGTGGCGCTCAAACCGGTAGCGGTACCAGCACGGCTTGGACCGGGCAAAGTCGCATCATCGGACGAGGAAGTGCACTGATAGGCAAAAGCAGTATGGTCAAAACCGGGGGAGCGGCCGGAGCGGGGCGCGTGGGCGTCGTTCACTTGCGCTTGCTCGGGCTGCTTTTGACTTTGATCGCGACCACGGTCTGATCGTCGAAGGCGTCGACATCCGCGGCGTGTTCGGTAACGGCACGGAAGATTTCATTGACCACGCAATCGGCCGACTTGGTCGCGCAGCCGGCGACAATCGCTTCCACGCGCTCCTGACCAAAGGATTGGCCGTGCCGGTTGCGCGCGTCGAGAATGCCGTCACTGATGAACACGAACAGGTCTCCCGGCTTCGCCTTGAAACTGAGTTCGTCGTAATCGACTTCGTCAAATAACCCCAAGGGCAGCCCGGTCGCGTCGATCAGTTCGATCTTGCCATCATGGCAATAAATCGGCTTCGGCAAGCCCGAATTTGCCACCAGTAGCGTGCGGCGCTCATCGTCCCACACCGCGTAAATGATGGAGACAAACTGCGCGGCAATCCGGCGCTCGGCCAAAGATAGATTGACCGCCGATAGCATCTCTGCCGGGCCCGGCTCGATGGGCGCATGAGAGCGCAGAATGCCGCTGACCAGAGCGGCGTAAATGGCGGCTGGGGCCCCCTTGCCGCTCACGTCTCCGATCGCGATTCCAAGGCGGGATAAAGAGTAAGGAACGAAATCGTAGAGATCGCCGCCGATGGCGCGGGCCGGGACGAATTTAGCCTCGACTTCAAGGTGCTTCATCTTGGGCCGGGAATGCGGCAGCAGCCGAAACTGCAGTTCACGCGCCAGCGCCAGATCGCGTTCGAGCCGCTGCTCCTGCCGCGCGATTTGCTCGTATAAGCGCGCATTTTCAATCGCAATCGCCAGTTGCGCCGCCAGCGTGGTGAGAGTGCGCTTGTGATCGTCGGTGAAGTAACCGCGCCGGGTATGCTCCAGATCCAGCACCCCGATGACTCTCTCTTGATAGATGAGAGGAACGGCGAGTTCCGAGCGCGTGTCAGGATTCGCCGCGATGTAAAGGGGACTCTTGGCGACGTCAGGCACGAGGACCGCTTCTTTAGCCTGCGCGGCAAATCCTACGACGCCGCGTCCAAGGGGAATGTCGTGCTTCAGGTGAAGCCGCTCTTCGAAGCGCTGTGCGAAGCGGTGCTGCAATTTCTGGCCAGTCTCATCCAGCAGCAGAATGCTGAACATCTGGTAGTCAATCAGGCGGTTGAGCAATTCCGCAACGCGTTTGAGCAACTGGTCGAGATTGAGAATGGAGGTAAGTTCGCGCGCGATTTCGTTGAGAAGCAGCAACGTTCTTGCCTGGCGAGTAATGCGCGTGTGGAGCCGGGCATTCTCGATTCCAACCGCCATCCGCGACGCGATCAAGGTCAACAGGCGCTTGTGCTCTTCGGTAAAGTAGCCCTTCTGTTGCGCTTCGAGGTCGATGACACCAATCACCCGGTTCTTAACAATCAGCGGGATGGCCAGTTCGGAGTGAACATTGGGGAGCGCCTCAATGTAGAAATCCTCCTGGGTGGCATCGGCAACCAAGACAGCTTGGCGGGTGAGTGCGGCGCGGCCTGTGACACCCTGGCCGACCTTTACTCGGGCGCGCTCGGCGACTCCGGCCGGATATCCCACATGAAAGCGGACGTACAATTCCTGAAGCTGTTCGTTCAAGAGCAGAATCGCAAATATCTCGTAATCAATGACCTTGCGCACCAGTTCCGCGACGCGCCGGAGCGTGGTTTCGAGGTCGAGCGTGGTATTGACCACGTCGGCGACTTCGAGCAGAAGGGGCTCTACCTCGGAACCGCGTTCGATGTGCGAAGTGGCCATTTTTACAAGCTTCATTTTACCAGCCGGTCTGAACGGCCTTTCCACAGCTCGACAGGTCGCCGGCAATCGGCAATGCCAAGGCCAAAGTCGATCGCCAAGTACAGATTAGCCCTCACCCGTCGCAGGGTTTCACAAATTTTCCAGCACGCAGACATCTGGCAGATTGCGGTAGCGCTCGGCATAGTCGAGGCCGTAGCCGACTACGTAGGCATCGGGGATCGTGAATCCGATGTATTGCGCCTCGATCGGCTGCTTGCGGCGGGAAGGCTTGTCGAGCAAGGCGGCGATGCGTAGCGACCTGGGTTGATGCGCCTTGACCAGCTTCGAAATGTAGTTCAGGGTCAGGCCGGTGTCGAGAATATCTTCCACCAAAATCACGTTGCGGTCGGCCATGGAGCTGTCCATGTCTTTGGTTAAGCGGACTTCCCCGAGGGAATCCCATGCGGCGTGGCCAGCCGGATCCTCTTTGACCGTGGGCCGGTTTCCGTAGCTGGAAACTCCAATAAAGTCGAAGGTGGCGTCGAGCGGAATCTGTCGGGCAAGATCGCTCAGAAAAATGGCTGCGCCTTTTAGAACGCCGACGAGGACTATCGATTGGCCGTCGAAATCGCGGGCGATTTCTTTGCCGATTTCGGCCACCCGCTTGGCAATGGCTTCGCGTGAGAGCAATACCTTAAGTTCGGACATGGAGTCATCATTTTATACACCACTTTCATGGCCACCGGAATATTTTCCGCCGCTCAGTCGTCATCGGGGTCGGTAGGGGGCCGGCGGTCGTTGAGAAAATGATCGGCACCAAGCGGGGCCTGGATGGTCTGGAACTTCAGCGGCGTCTGGTTGAAGTTAAAGCAATCGGAGAGATCGTCGGCGTACGCGTCGGCGTATCCGAGCGACGGCAGGCTGAACGTTACTTCGATGAACTTGAGGATGCTGCCAAAATCGTGTTGCGTGTGGGAAATGTAAGCGGCTTTGGCGTAGGGAGAGACGACGATGAGAGGCACGCGGAATCCATACACATAACCGCACCCCCACTGCGCGCAGTCGAGCAGCACTTGCGGCGGCGGGACGTGATCGTACCATCCGCCCCAGTCGTCCCATGTGATGATGATGGCGGTGTTCGACCAGTACGAACTGTTGCCGATGGCATTCACGATGGAGGCGACCCAGGAAGGTCCCGAGCCGTCGTTGATCTGAGCGTGATCGGAGGCGTTGCCATCGGGAATCACCCAACTCACAGCCGCCAGTTGGTTGTTGGTGATGTCGGTCAAGACCTGGGTCTGCGGGATGATGACATTGCTCCATGCGCTGCCCGTGCACACCAGTTGCCCGTTCTGAGTTTGTGCCTGACATATGTGCTGGATGGCGTCTGGGCCGGTCCAGATCGAGCCCGCCGAGGGAGCGTAATACCGCCAGGAGACGCTTTTGGCGTCGAGCAGATCGGTAAGAGTGGGATGCTCGAAACAAGGATATTGGGAACCCGCTTCCGTTCCTGATGGATCGACCAGGGCGACCGTCGCTCCCGGCAACGCAATGCAGCCGGCGTTCAGGCCGTTGCTGACATTTTCGGCGGCGAACAGGTTGCTCGTCGCGGTCGGAGCGGATGTGCCGGAGAGAAGAAATTGGTGTGCGGGGAAGCTGGGTCCCTGATTCGTTTGGAACATACGGTCGCCGAAAGTGTATTGCTCGGCGAGCGCGAAATAGGGCTGCACGTCGGACGGACTGACGTACATAAACTCGGCGTTCGGCGGAGGACAGTTCGGGGCTCCCTTGGCACAGCTTACGCCGATGAGGTCGGCACCATCCATCTTGCCTCCGTCATACATGCTGACGAAGGAAAAGTGCGAGTGGTTGGGATCGTAATCATTGGCCAGAGCCACGGGACCGAGGGGAATAGTCTGACCCTTGGAATTAAGCCCCGAGTTGGCAATGTCAGCGTGGTTCGCGATCAGAACAGGGTCCTGGAAGAGATTGTCGGGTGTGCGATTTTCCTGCACGATCACGACCACGTGCTGAATGCTCGGCGGAGGCGGCGGAACGGTGATGGTGGTTCCATTTCCACCGCAGCCACTCATGCTCAGGAAAAGGCCTGCCGTGCTCAGTAGAACAAACGTCAGGCAGAGACGAGGGCTGGTCAATGGGATAACTCCTTAGGAGCGGAAAATTTGCCTATAGGAAGAATAAACTAAAAAGAAAGTTGTCCCGCAGCGACGTTTTTCCGGACGGCAGCGTCATGACTCACCCTGTTAGAATGCTTAGTTCCTCAGCTTATCTCAGAGGTGCGTCGTGAATCTTCATGGAATCCAGTTGACATGGCTTGGCCATGCTACGTTCCGGGTACAGACGCCGGAAGGGAAAACCCTTTACATCGATCCCTGGATCGGCGGCAATCCGATGTGCCCTGCCAGCGAAAAAGACGTGAAGAAGGCCGATGCTTTACTCTGCACGCACGGGCACGGCGATCATATCGGCGATGCCGTTGAAATAGGAAAGAAATTCAATCCCGTCGCCGTGGGCATCTATGAGCTTTGCTTGTGGCTGCAGAAAAAAGGCGTACAGCAGATTTCGCCCATGAACAAGGGAGGTACGCAAACGGTCGCCGGAGTGAAAGTAACGATGGTGCACGCAGTGCATTCGTGCGGCATTCAGGATGGCGACCAGATCGTCTATGGCGGCGAAGCCTGCGGCTACGTGCTCGAATTTTCGAATGGAGTGAAGCTCTACCACGCAGGCGATACCAACGTCTTCAGCGATATGGCGATCATTCGCGATCTGTATGCGCCCAAGATCGTGATGCTGCCAATCGGCGATCTCTTTACGATGTCGCCGCGCGAGGCGGCGTATGCGTGCAAGCTGCTGCTGCCAGAAATAGTGATCCCCATGCACTTCGGCACGTTTCCTCCGCTGACGGGAACACCCGATGAGTTGCAGAAACTGGCGCCGGATGTCAAAGTTTTGGCAATGAAGCCGGGGCAGACGATTTCATAGAGTTGAGATCACTCGGGCGCTACGCCGCAAGGAGCAGTATGACCGATCAACCCGCAAAGCCTGACTGGCGAATGGGCGGAATTACGGTTCCGGAAGTTGAAGACTACCTTTATGCCATGCTACCGCCGCGCGATGCCGTTCTGGCGGAGATGGAGGAGGACGCGGCCAAGAACGACTACGCCATCGTGGGACCGGCAGTCGCCCGCGTGCTGTATCAACTGGCGGTGATCAGCGGCGCGAAAAAGATTTTTGAGATGGGCTCCGCCATCGGATATTCCACGATCTGGTGGGCGCGCGCGGTGGGCGACGGGGGACGCGTGATTTACACCGATGGAGATCCCAAGCGCGCTGAAAAAGCTCGCCGTTATTTCGACCGAGCCGGCGTAACCCAGCGCATCACTCTGCGGGTGGGCGACGCACTGGAATTTCTTTCGGAAGAAAAAGAACAGTACGACATTATTTTCATCGACGTCGATAAGACCGACTACCCGCGCGGCTTTCGCTTGGCGCTACCGCGCCTGAAGAGTCGCGGCTTGCTCATCGCCGATAACGTGCTCTGGAGCGGCAAACTGAGCCAACCCAATCCCGACGCTCAGACGAGTGCAATTCTGCAATTCAATAAGCTGGTCTGCGAGTCGGCGGATCTTTTTACGACCATCCTGCCGATCCGCGATGGCGTGGCTGTTTGCGTCAAGAAGTAGGGTCGCGCGATCGAAACGCATAACGCCCTCGGTGCTAAAATTGTGGATTCCCGAGCCACGATGAAAACTCCAACACTCTCTCAGGTTGAGCAAACTCCAGAAACTCTGCCCCGCCGTCAGGCCCTGGCACGCCCAGACTCGTCGACCGATGTGCTGGTCGTAGGCGCCGGTCCCACCGGACTGGCATGCGCGATCGAGGTGCAGAAGGCCGGCTTCAAAGCGCTGGTCGTTGATAAGGGATGCCTCGTCAATTCGATTTATCACTATCCCACGAACATGGTGTTCTTCACGACGCCGGAATTGCTCGAGATTGGCGATATTCCCTTCACCACGGCTTCGGCGAAGCCCAACCGGATCGAGGCTCTCGAATATTACAGGCGAGTGGCTGCGCATTACCGCTTAGATATCCGGCAGTACGAGTGGGTCAAGACGATTATGGGCGAAGACAACCGGTTTCGCATCACGACCACGAACCGTCACGGTGTGATCCACGACTACGGCGCGCGCAAAATCGTGCTCGCCACCGGCTATTACGACTTGGCGAATCAACTGGCGATCCCGGGCGAGGAACTGGAAAAGGTTTTTCATTATTATCGCGAACCGCACCCTTATTACGACACCGACGTTGTGGTGATTGGCGGCAAAAATTCGGCGGCGGAAGCGGCGTTGGACTTGTGGCGGCACGGAGCGCGCGTCACCCTGGTTCATCGCGGAGCGCAGATGCACCAGCATGTCAAATATTGGGTGCGTCCCGATATCGACAACCGGATCAAAGCCGGGGAAATCACCGCGTACTTTAACAGCGCGGTACAGGAAATCCAGGCGGATAACGTCCTGTTGCAGACTCCGTCGGGCCCCGTGCGGTTGAAGAACGACTTTGTATTTGCGCTAACGGGCTACCATCCCGATTACGACTTTCTCCGCAGCGTCGGCATTGAGTTGGCGACAGAACAGCTACGCCCAGTCTGCGATCCGGAAAATCTAGAGTCCAATATCCCGGGTGTTTATGTGGCCGGAGTTATCGTAGCGGGGTCGCGGACCAACGAAATCTTTATCGAGAACGGGCGCTTTCACGGCAAATTAATCGCCGCACATCTCAGCGAGCGGCTCGGCGGCGGGAACCCGAATTTTCCTCTTGACGCGACTTAACGTGTAACCGTATAGTTACGCATTATGCGGAACCGTTCGGTTACATATTTGCCGGAGGCCACCTTTCAGGCCCTGGCAGACCCCACCCGGCGCGCGGTGCTCGATCTTCTTCGACTCGGGGCGCAACCTGCCGGGCAAATCGCCGGGGCCTTCCCCATCTCTCGCCCTGCCATTTCCAAGCATCTGCGGCAATTGCGTAAAGCGCACCTGGTGGTTGAAACCCGCCGCGGACGCCACCGTGTTTATCACCTCAACGCCGAACCGCTTCAGGCGGTGAATACGTGGCTTGAGCAATACCGCCAGTTCTGGCAGATGAATCTTAACAATTTGAAAACGTTCGTTGAACAGGAGTACGCCCGGGAGTCGGGCGAATCGCAAAGCAAGAATTCTAAAAAACACAAATTACTTTAAAGGAGAAAGTTATGAAGCTTCGCAAGATCGCATGGACCACCGTGACGCTGATGATGATTCTCTCCGCTGGGCTGGTGATGGCCGAGACGGATGCCCACAAATCATTCGACCTGCTGAAAGGGATGGAAGGGAACTGGGCAGGGAAGAATTCCAAGGGCGAGGCTCTGCAAGTCACCTTCCGCATGACCGCGGGAGGCTCGGCGTTGATGAGTGAGATTCACGGTCACGGCCCCGAAAATATGATCACCATGTTCCACATGGATGGCGACCGCCTGTTGATGACCCATTACTGCGGAGCCGGTAACCAGCCTCGGATGAAGGTGATTGCCGCGGATCCGAAATCAGTGAGCTTCGAATTTTTCGACGGCACCAACATCGGCCCGGGCGACGGCCACATGCAGCACGTGACCTTCACCGGGCCCGACGCCGATCATCACACCGAAGAATGGGTCTTTCTGGATCACGGCAAAGAGATGAAAGAAGTGTTCACGCTGGAGCGGGTGAAGTAAAGGAATGCTAGGACGGAGGAGCGGATGATGAAAGCCATAATCAATCCTGACCAGGATGCCGTGGTATGTGAAGTCGAGATTAACGCTCCGCCGCATCTTGTCTTTCGCGCCCTTACGTCAGCCGACCAGCTTATGCGCTGGTGGACCGGCGAGGGCGGTCCATGCCAGGTGAAACGATGGGAGATGGACGGGCGGCTCGGTGGCAAGTGGAAGTGCGCGGTCTTCGATCCAACGGGCGAGATGGTCGTTCACGGTGTTTCCGAGTTTGAAACTTTCGGTGAAATAGTGGAGTTCGAACCGCCGCGCGTATTGTCCTATACATGGTCTGCGACCTTTCATTCGATCCCGACACACCAGTCGCTCGTGCGCTGGGAATTGAGTGTCTTGGCGCAGGGCACCCTGGTAAAGATGACCCATAGCGCGTTGAAGGATTTGCCTGGCGGAACCGGGTACGTTAACGGATGGCCGAGTGTGATCCAACAGCTGAAACAATTTGTCGAAGGTGAGGGGATCTGAACCATGGCAAAGACAATCATCACCCCCGACCAAGACGCCATTGTCTCGGAGATCGAGATTGCGGCGCCGATCGAACGCGTTTTTCTGGCGCTCACGGATTCCGATCAGCTGATGCGCTGGTTTACCGATGCCAGCTGTCCGGTGAAGTTCTGGAAGATGGATGCCAGACCGGGCGGCTGCTACAGCTATGCGACGGAGAGGGGTAACTTTGAGGTGAACGGCGTCAGCGAGTTCGAGTGTCATGGCGAGATCCTCGAAATCGATCCGCCGAACCTGCTGGTCTATAGCTGGTTTGGCAACTGGCATCTCTATCCGGATCAGAAAACCATTGTGCGCTGGGAACTTACGCCCACGGCCTATGGCACGCATGTAAATGTGACGCACCGTGGCTTGGCGCATGATCCAGGGGCTCGCAAAGACTACAACAGCGGCTGGGTTGGAGTGGTCGAAAAACTCAAACAGTTTGTGGAAACGGGAAAGGTATAGGGGATTATGGCGACTACAAATATCTCTCACGATCAGGACGCGATTCAGGCTGAGGTGCACATTGCCGCTCCGCCCGAACGAGTGTTTCAAGCATTGACCGATCCGCGGCAACTCATGCAGTGGTGGGGTCAGCGGGGCATGTATCACCACACCGATTGGAAGGGCGATGTGCGCCCTGGGGGCGCGTGGCGATCGGAAGGCGTAAGCGATCGGGACGGCAAGCCTTATCAAGTTAGCGGCGAGTACGTGGAAGTCGATCCGCCACGCGTGGTGTCTTATACGTGGGTCAAAAGCTGGGCGGGTCCGGAGAAAACGCTGGTGCGCTGGGAACTGGAAGCGGTGGATGGCGGAACCATGGTTCGCCTGCGCCACAGCGGCTTTGCCACGGATCCCTCGTCCCTCAAAAACCACTATGAAGGCTGGACGGTCGTGATTGGATGGATGCAGGCGTTCGTCGAGAATGGCGACACGGTGGACACGCGCCCACAAGTTGCACCAACGCCTCACCGTTAGCAATGAGACCGATGGGATCCGTTAGAAGGGAGACGATAGGTGTTTGAGACTGGAAGTTAGAATCCCCGCCCTGTCGTAAAAAACGCGACACGGGCGGGGCACCCGCGTGGGTACAGTTGCCTCAGAAAAGTTGCGGGAAGAACAGAAGCCAGGCGCCTCCTCCTTGGGCATTGGCATAGAGAAGATTGAACGAGTGCGATCCCTTTTTTCCGTGAAACACCTCGTAGTTGAGGTTCGGCGCGGTAACTCCCGTCGGGAAACCCGGGATCAGATTACCATCGACCTCGAGGGCAACACCGTCATCGTCTACGATGTAGATCTTCTGGCCATTCTTAAGGGAGACCGTGCCCGTGAACTCGATCATGACGCCCCAGCCTGTGCCGCTCATCGGAGTGTTCGGTCCAACCACTCCGCCCAAATAGGGGTTTATCTCGCCCGAAAACGTCAGGTTGTAGGCAGCGGTACCGCACGTCGCGAGAAAGCTTGCAATGGTGTAGCAGTTGTTGGGCTGCTGACCGATGTAGGCAATCCCATTGGTCGAGAAGGTCGCATCCGGCGTCGCGGTCGGCGCGGGAAACGCTACATTCGCCGCCTGATCGTAACTTACCACCCAAACTTGCCCCTGGATGCTCCCGGACTGGGCGTTAGCGGTTAGCGACAGACAAAATACCAGCGCAGTTAGGATACTGAGCTTCAGTTTCATGGTAGTTCTCCTTATTTTCGGCAACGGGTGCCGATGGATGGATTTTCTTGACCGGTCCTCAACTCCTGGGGAAGTTCGCCAAACAAGCAGTTAAGGCCTTGTCATTAGCTAAAGCGAAATTTTCGGGAGAATTGATCGCGCGAAAACGAAAATTTCTTGGGATCCGCTCTCACTGCGCGCGAGAACTCCGGCCCTTCGGCTTCGCTCTGCCGAAAATCCGCCCTAATATCGCCAGCGTTATTTTCGGGTATCCCCGATTTTCACGTGAAGGGAAAGCGAACTGGATTTCGTTCTTATGGTGAGCAGGAAAATTAGGTTTTGGGCAGGGGTGGGGGAAGCCCAAAGTTTATTCCACAAGGCACTTCTCTGTTTTCAATCATCGACGGTAGTTACCGGGCGAGATAATTTTGCTCATCAAGATTCTCCGCTCCGGTCGCGTTTTGGGGGATCCGTTGTCGCAAGTTCCGCCTAAGACGGTCACCGAGTTACTGGCGCAGTGGCACGCCGGAGACGACGAGGCCTTCCGCGCTGCGCTTCTGCTCGTTTACGACGAGCTCCGACGGATCGCGCATCACTATCTCCGCAACGAACGTCCGGGCCACACCCTGCAAAGCACCGCCCTGGTGCACGAGGCGTATCTTCGTCTGGAAAAACAGGGGTTAGAGGAGCAAGGTGCGGCTCCGTTATTCCAGAACCGCGAGCATTTCCTAGCCATTTGCGCGCAATTGATGCGGCAGATCCTGGTGGAGTACGCGCGCGGCCGCAAGGCCGGCAAGCGCGATGGTGGAATCCGGCTGGAATTGGACGACGCGCTCGCCTTCAAGGCACAGAGCGTCGACATGGTCGCGCTCGACGACGCTCTGAACGAACTGGCGAAGCTCAATCCGCAGCAGAGTCATATTGTCGAGTTAAGGTTTTTCGGCGGTCTTTCCATCGAGGAAACGGCGCAGGCGATGAATCTGTCGCCCACCACGGTGAACAAATATTGGCGTATGGCCAAGCTATGGCTGCATCACCAAATGAGGAAGGCAGCGTAGGTGTGACACCAGAACTCTGGCAACGAGTTCAGGATGTGCTGGAGCAAGCGCTGGAACTGTCGCTAGACGAGCGCCCCGCCTTTCTGGATCGGGCCTGCTCGTCCGATCCATTGCTGCGGCGGGAAGTGGAGACCCTACTCGCCTCGAGCCTTGGCGTGCGTTCCAGCTTTTTGCAGTCTTCCTCAATGCCGCGAGTGACGCTCACGCCGGAGACCAAGCTGGGTGAGTATGAGGTTAAGTCGCTTGTAGGTTCGGGAGGAATGGGCGAGGTGTATCGGGCGCGCGATTCGCGCCTGGGGCGCGACGTGGCGATTAAGGTCTTGCCGTCCTCTCTTTCCGCCGATTCTGACCGGCTGCGGCGCTTCGAGCAGGAAGCGCGAACGGCGGCAGCACTGAACCATCCGAACATTCTTGCGGTTTTTCAGATGGGCACCTATGAAGGTGCGCCGTATCTGGTTTCTGAGCTGCTGGAGGGAGAAACGCTGCGGGAGCAGATCAAGCGGGGCCGTCTGCCGGTGCGTAAGGCGATTGATTACGGAGTGCAGATTGCGCGGGGCCTAGCGGCAGCCCACGGAAAAGGGATTGTCCATCGCGATCTGAAACCCGAGAACTTGTTCGTCAATACAGAAGGCCGCGTGAAGATTTTGGACTTTGGGCTAGCGAAGCTGACGCAGCCGCAGTCCAGTTCCCAGCATGACACACCGACGCTTAGCGAAGGCACCGAGCCGGGAGTGGTGATGGGCACGGTGGGCTACATGTCTCCGGAGCAGGTACGTGGACAAGCGGTCGATCATCGGACCGATATTTTCGCCTTTGGAGCAGTTCTGTACGAGATGCTGGCGGGGCAGCGGGCGTTTCAGAAGCCGACTTCGCCGGAGACGATGACGGCGATCCTGAATGAAGACCCACCGGGCATTTCGCAAGTGACGACAAACGTTCCGGCGGCACTAGAGCGCGTTGTGCATCGTTGTCTGGAGAAGAAGCCGGAGCTGCGCTTTCAGTCGGCTTCGGACTTGGCGTTTGCGCTGGATCCGCTGTCGGAGACGGCCCAATTGAATGCGGCAACGAAAAAGGCCGGCGACAGGAAACGCGGGAACGCAATAGCGGTTGCCGCGCTGGTGTCGGTGCTTTCGGTTGGCGGCTATTACGTATACTCCCACGACAGGTCCAAGCGGGACGATAAAGACACTGTGGCCGTCGCCAATTTTGCCAACACGAACGATAAGGGCAACTCCTCACATGCTCGCCAAGGGACAATCTCTCTTACGGTTGATTCGCCAGATCGGCAGCTCCTGACCTACTACCGTGGGGCGGACTCCAGCCTGTATCAACTAGTTTGGCCAAATTGGGATCCAGATCGATGGACCGAGATCGCCGGAGTTCACGGGCGACCTCCCGTCGACCAGGGTTCGGGGATAGCGAGTTATGTAAGTCCTCTGACTCGTGGCCCGGAGGTCTTTTATCTGGCGCAGGGAAGCGAGCATGTCGAACAAATATCCCTTCTCGGCCTGATACCCACGGACCTAAACATTGCCACCGGCTCCCCTGCCGGAGCCAGAGGAAGCAGTCTGGCGGGATTTGTCGATGATTGCGCCGGAACCGACAACCTCGTGTACATCGGCGACGACCAGCACGTACATCTGCTCATGTGGACCCGGGCACAAGGTTGGACTACCCAAGACTTGACGAGTTTGACTCACAGTGCTCCCGCAGCTGGAACCGCGATTACCGGTCGCATTCACGGTAAGGCCGAGGGAGCGTTCCATCTTCAGCCCGAGCATCTTCGCGGAAAATCTGAAGGAATATTCTATTTCCAGCCCGACCATCACCTCCACGAGCTTTGGCGATGGTCGATGTGTCCGGGCGGTGCTCAATTCGATGGATGGAAGGCCGTCGACGTCAGTAGCGAGAGTTCCTCGGCGGTCGTTGATGCCGCTGAAGGGAGTCCTCTTTCTGGTTTCTGGGTCGAGCGAAATTCACAGGACGCGGACTTTTATATAGACAGTCGCCGTCATCTGCAGGAGATGCTATTTACCCTCCGACCGAAGCCCGTATGGACGAATGTGGATGTGACCGAAGTCTCGGGCTCTCCAGAGCTCGGCGTTAATGCAATTGCGGCGCATTTCAACACGGTCACAGACTCGGAGTGGATATACTTCCTGGATTTAAAGCGGAATGTTCATGCCGTGACCGCGAGCGTGAAGGCTCCCACACAATGGAAAGAGCAGCTTAGGACGGCGCTGAACGTTCTACCCGGCCGATGTCAGGGGAGCGGGGCGCCTGCCCCTGCCGCAGCGTTCGGATCCCCTCTGGCTGCGGGCGTGAACTCGATGCTGAATGGAAGCGAAGAAGTCTTCTATGTAGGAGAAGACGAAGCTCTGTATGAGCTCCGGCAAACGGAGGGGGAGTGGTCTTGCATGAACCTGACAAAGATGTCTGGGGCTCCTAATCCTGCCCGGTGATCTGATCGAGTTTGCCAAGGCAAAAGGCATTTGTGGTTCCCTGAAATGTCCGCTGAGGATGCCATTTTTGAAATGATGGTGGCGGAAAGGAAGTCCCTTCTGCTGCTGTGAGGCTGGTTTATACTGACTCCATGTCGGACTCCGCTTCCAAGACGTTTTATCTGGAAACTTTTGGGTGCCAGATGAATGCGCATGACTCCGAGAAAGTTGTGGGGACACTTTTGTCGCAGGGGTATCGGCAGGTTCCGACCGTCGAAGAGGCGGGGCTGGTGCTTTATAACACTTGCTCGATCCGGGACAAGGCGGAGCAGAAGGTGTTTAACCGTTTGGCGGATTACAAGAAGTATCGGGCGCAGGGCAAGCAGTTTGGCGTCCTGGGGTGCGTGGCGCAGCAGGAGGGGGAGAAGATTTTTGAGCGGGCTCCCTACGTGTCGCTGGTGTGCGGGTCGGCTTCCTACCGCAATCTTCCTTCAATGCTGGTGCAGTTGGAGACCGGTGAGTCGCGCGTGACTGGACTGGACGACCGGATGACGGATGAGTGCTTTGAGACGGAGTTTACGGCTCGCACGAATCCGCATCGCGGATACATCACGATCATTGAAGGGTGCGACAAGTTTTGCGCTTATTGCGTGGTTCCATACACGCGGGGGAAGGAGCGGTCGCGCACGTCGGCGTCTGTGCTGGAAGAAGCGCGGCAACTGGTCGACCTCGGGTATACGGAAATTCAACTATTAGGCCAGAACGTTAACTCTTATCGCGATCCATCAGCAAAGAAGACATTTGCCGAGTTGCTGGCAGCTGTGGCATCAGTCGAGGGAATTCGTCGGGTGCGGTTTACGACTTCGCATCCGCGGGATTTCGGACGCGACATAGTTCAAGTAATGGATGAAGTTCCGGCGCTTTGCGATCACGTGCATCTTCCGGTGCAGAGCGGCTCCACTCGGGTGCTTACAGCGATGCAGAGGCTTTATACGCGCGACGAGTACCTGGAGCGCATCTCATGGATTCAAGGGGCGCGGCGGGATATTTCGTTGACTTCGGATTTGATTGTCGGGTTTCCGGGCGAGACGGAGCGCGAGTTTGAGGAGACTCTGTCCCTGATGGATGTGGTCGGCTACGACTCGGTGTTTACGTTCAAGTATTCGCCGCGGCCCAATACCCCGGCGCTGGGCTTAGAGGATGCGATACCGGACGAAGAGAAGGCGCGGCGGTTGGCCGTGGTGAACGACAGGCAGAAAAGGATTGGAGCGGCCCGTAATCGGCGGCACATAGGGCAGATCGTTGAAGCGATGGTGGAAGGGAAGAACGAGGCGCGGGGACAGTGGAATGGCCGCACATCGCAGATTAAGGTGCTGAATTTTACCGCTCCGGCCGGGGTTGAGTTGCGGGCTGGAAGTTATGTTGACGTACGGGTGACGGGGTGTTTTCCGAACAGCCTGGTCGGAGAATTCGCAGGGCATTGAACGAGTCGCCTAAATGGCGGATGGACTCTGTTGATTGAGGATCCTATGGAAGTAGAAATGAAAATTCGCGGGCTGATTATGGACCCCGTCTCGAATATGCCCATTGTGCTGCTCAAGGATATCGGCAGCGACACGGTGCTGCCGATCTGGGTAGGCGTGTATGAGGCGAATGCGATTGCACTGGAGATTGAGAAGGTGAGCACGCCGCGTCCGATGACGCACGATCTGATCAAGAACGTGCTCACGGGGCTGGATGCGCTGGTGCACAAAGTGGTGGTGACGGAGTTGAAGGACGATACGTTTTACGCCGTGATCTGGCTGGAGAGGGAAGGACACGTGGTAAGCATCGACTCGCGTCCTTCGGACGCGCTGGCCCTGGCGCTGCGCATGGACTGCCCGATCTTCGTCGAGGATGAGGTGCTGAAGCACTCCAAGCAGGCGGCGAATCCGGTTCCGGCGGTGTCGAGCGATGAACTGCGCAAGTGGCTGGAGGATCTCGGCGATGACGACATGGGGAAGTACAAGATGTAGGAGATCAGCTCCCAGCCCTCGGCTATCGGTTTTCATTTCAATCGCCTGGCTCTTCTGGGGTATGTACGCACAACCGGCGACTGCGCAGGTCAATTCTCCAGCTTCCACACGCGGCGTTTCACAAGCGAACCTTTCAGGGTCGACCCTCGCGCTGCACGCTGTTTCAACCTTAAATGTCGCTTCGGAGATGGGCGGAGCCTTCGAGAGCGGCTCGAAGTGCGATGCGGACGGGAATCTCTACATTCGCAAGTTTGCGCTCGACCGGCCGCTGTTGGGGCCCGTCGTCAAGATCGACCGGGATGGCAAGCGCGTAGCCTTGTTTGATCCGGCGGCATTTGCCGGGCTCCGTTTAGATCGGGCCGATGGGTTTTCGCCGGCTGCGGACGGGGGAATCTACCAGATTGCGCAAAAGGGCGTGACCAACCCGCGTATCTACGTGCTGCATTTTGGGTCCGACGGAGCGGCTTCGGCGCCAGTCATGCTCGATGCTGACCTTGAGGTGTATACCTTTGCGGCGTTCGCGGAAGGAAATTTCCTGGTTTCGGGCGTTCGCCGCGAAGTGCAGAACAGGAAAGATCGTGGGCGCAATTTTACGGCAGTTTTTTCCGCCGACGGCAGGGAACTCAAGCAACTTTCATTTCCCGGAGGCGCGGACTCCGCGCACGCCAAGATCGAGGCCGATGATGAGGCCTCTCCCATGCTCGATCTGGCCGATGCCGAGGTGGGTAGCGACGGCAACTTGTATGTGATGCGACGATCGGCGCCAGCGTTGATCTACGTCATTGCGCCAAGTGGGAAGATTATGCGAATGATCAAGGTTGCGGCTCCGGCAGCGGGAGCGGTGCCCAATGTGTTTCATCTTTCGGGGAATCAACTGGCGCTATCGTTCGGCAGCGAGCAGGGCGATACCATGACGATGGTTGTCGTGGACGCGCAGACGGGACGAAAGATTTCGACCTACGCCGACCCTGCCGGGCTGGGTCCATCGTTTAGCTGCTTTGCAGCTAACGAAGGAGCGTTCACCTTTCTGAAGCTGGGCGAGTCGAACGAGTTGGAAGTGATTCGCGCGGAAGCGCAGTGAATCCGGCAGCCCTGATTTGTAACTTGTAGTTCGTGATTAGCCTCTACAAACAAATGCCTGACTCCGCCGAACAACTGCAGCGGCTTTACCTTGCCGGATTCGAATTGCAGACCTTTGAACGTTATCCCAAGTGCGTGGGCGTTGTGCGCGGCGAATGCGTGGCCGTGCTGGTACCGGGTGTGGACGGCTTGCAGATTTTGGGCACTCCGGGATGGCGGATGGGCGAAGTGATGGGCGTACTCACCGAGAAGGACGGAAGGCAGGTGTTCCAGGCGAAATCCGAGATTGTGGAAGCCACGCCGGAGCGACTGGATACGTTGCGAAGGTTCCGGGAAGAAATCGCGAAGATATTGGGAAAGGGAGATGGGTTGAGCGGTAGTCCGTAGTTAACATAATACCTGTTATCGGACATTGCATGAATTGCAGAATTCGGGCTCTGTTCTCTCGCCGTCGGAAGCAGAATTTCTTGCGACTACGTTCGCACGAGCAAACAAATCAGACTTGCTGGTCCGGACTTCCTGGGCGAGATTTCGCGGCAGTGATATAGGCTAACCGGTGTTAGTAACACAGCCTTAATGTCGAGCCTGATAGAGATCGGCTCGAGTTCGACTAAAAACGCCGGGGCCCCATACGGCTGACCCCGGCACTGCAAGGACTGATTGTAATTCCAGTGATTTGGTTCGCCTACAACGGCCTAACAGGAATCAATCGTCCGTGAGCCTTTGCCACGCGCTTCTGATTTCCAGCTCTGGGCGGGGGTGTACAGCTATCACCCGCCATCGACAAACTAACCGTATTGTAATACGTGTTAGAAGCGGGACCATTACCGGTCCCAGTACCGAGCAGGACGCCGACACACGCCGTGTTGATGGTATTGGATTGGATTGTATTGTTGTTCCCCGTGGTTCCGTATGTCCCACTGCACGTGTCATCCGCATGCACCGCCGACTCATCCGAACCGTTGATTGTATTGCTCGTGACCCGGTTGTTGTTGCTGCATAGGTCTATCCCGTCGTAAAGATGAGTAGTCGCAACGACGTTGTTGCTGATTTGCGCGCCGTTGGCTCCTCCGAACGTCGAAGAGGTATCGGACACAATCGCGATTCCGTATTGAGTGTTGCTGACGTTGTTTTTGGAGACGGCCACGTTCTGCGACGCATACACCAGTATGCCCGCAGCAGCATCTCCGGTGTCCCCGTATAGGTCAGGAGCCCATACATCCGATCCCACGGTGTTGAACGAGATCGTGCCCGTGGCGTCAAACGAAAGCTGGATCGAATTCTGTCCCGCCCCGTTCCACGGACCCTGTCCGATTACGGTATTGTAGGAAATCGTAGCGGATGGACCTGTGCCGGTCTCCAATCCAGTCACTGTGATCCCATTCTTCTGATAGTTTTCCACGTGGTTGTAGGTCACGCTCACACTGTTCGCTTGGTCGCTCTCCACCAAAATGCCCAAGCCACTTTGGCAACCGGTAAGGGTGGGGGAGAGAATATCGTTGAGCACGGAGCTGTGGGTAATCGTCCCCGAGGCTCTTTGATAATAGATTCCGACGGGATTGCCAAGACAGCCTAGGCTATCGAGTTGGCTATTAGCGGCATCCGTCGTGATGTCGCTGATGGTCACAATTGCGCCGGCCTGCACGTAGATCTGCGCCTCAATCGGAGAACCTGACAAGCCTGTCGCATTCTGTACCAGACCACCACTCGGAGAGACGATTATGGCGGCGCCGCCATTTCCTGAAATAATCCCCTTCAGACTCACGTTCCGGTTAATCGTCACCTGTTCCGGATACGTGCCTGGACAAACGTCGATTGTCGTCGCTGTTGAATTTGTTACGGCCTGTTGTATCGTCGGGTACGAGCCGGAATGGCACGTCCCGACATAGGATGTGGTAGCTTGAGCCGCGTGCCCAACAAAACATACAGCCAGGGCAAGCACTACGAACGTAGATCGGCGGAAAACTTTACCTTCAGACATTGTTATTCTCCAGTTCGTGAATTGATGACGCGGGGCCCGTTGAAACCATGGATCCTTGGGGGAGGATCGAGGACCGAAGTATAACTCACCAGAGCGACCTAATGTCAAACGCTCGACAAACAAAAATAGGGTATGTACCTCGAAAGCGTCTTGCGCTCTCAATACATGTTAGTAACACTGCGTTCATCTGGCCGTAACGTTGCACCGAACATCTGACAGACTTTGCTCGTGTTACTCCGCCGTTGCCGAGAACACGATCCGTGGATGAAACAAGGTTCCGGCGACTCGGGTTGCGATGGCGATCAGGTCGCGCTGGCCGTAGAAGACTTTGATCTGGGGAGCGCGCGACATTTCTGGGAGGTTGACGGCGCGGCCGCTGCGGATCAGGTTCACGGCTTCTTCGGTGGCGGTGACGCAGGGAAGCTGCGGCACGAGTTTTCGAGGGTGGATGAAAACCGATTCGACAGTTCCCTGCTGCATCGCGGCTTCGAGTTCCTGTAGCGAATGAGCCTCGGCGATGGCGAATTCCGCAACCGAGGTGCGGCGCAGGCTGCAGAGATGGGCGCCGCATCCGAGACGCTGGCCCATCTCGTGGGCGATGGACCTTATGTAGGTGCCCGAGGCCACGCGAGCGCGGAAGCTGGCTTGATCGGCTGTCGTTGATAGAATTTCGAATTCTTTGATTTCCACTTGAACCGGCTGAAGCGTGACGGGTTTATTTTTGCGGGCGAGCTTGTAAGCGGGAACTCCGGCAACCTTCTTGGCGGAAAACGGCGGGGGCATCTGCTCGATCGTCCCTTGAAACCTGGCGGCGAGTGCGCGCAGAACGTCGATATGGAGATCGACTGCTTGGGGCGTCGTCGTCGATTCGCCTTCCGCATCGTAGGTGTCGGTGGCGAAGCCGAAGCGAATCGCACCTTCGTAGGTCTTTTCGGAATGGGCGTAGAACTGTGCCAGCCGAGTGAGATTGCCGAGAACGATGGGCAGCACTCCGGTAGCCGAGGGATCGAGGGTTCCGAGATGCCCGACCGCGCGCTGACCCATGATACGGCGCACGCGATTGACCACGTCATGCGAGGTGAACCCGGATGGCTTATCGATCACAACGACTGCATTCATAAGGATTCGTAATCTGGTAATTTGTAATTGGTAATTTAACAACGAGATCGCCGAACCTGCGACGACGACAGTTGCAAATTACTAATTACAAATTGCCAATTCTCCATGATTCCTCTTCGCGATGATCAGCCGTGTTTTTCGATACCCTCGGTGAACTATTTCCTGATTGTGCTGAACATCACGGTTTTTATGTGGGAGCTTTCGGTCAGCCATCGAGCGTTGAATTCGTTCATGTACGAGTTTGGTGTGGTTCCTCACCATACTGTCGCAGTGCTGACGGGACACTCCTACGGCGGAATCGAGGCTGCCGTCCTGCCTTTGATCACTTCCCTGTTTCTGCACGCTTCATTCTTGCACGTGGCGGGCAATATGCTCTTCCTGTGGATCTTCGGCGACAACGTCGAAGACTACCTCGGACACTTTCGCTACCTGATGTTTTATCTGGCGAGCGGGATCGCGGCGGGTGCAACGCATATCCTGGTGAATCAAGGCTCGCGCATCCCGAGCGTAGGGGCCAGCGGCGCGATTGCGGGAGTGATGGGGGCATACTTCATTTTGTATCCGCGGGCGCGCGTGCTGGTCTGGTTTCCTCCGATATTCTTGTTTCACGTTCCGGCATGGCTGATGCTGGGATACTGGTTTGTTGGAAATTTTTTGAGCGGCACCGCAACCGCGATTGCTGAGACCAGTCAGACCTCGGGCGGCGTAGCTTTCTGGGCGCATATTGGTGGCTTCGTGGCAGGCGTCGTGATGGTTAATATTTTTGGAGAGCGGCCGCAACGATTCAGATATGGAACCTGGTAGACGGTTAAGTCTTAAGTCAGCGGCGAGGTTCTGGCGCGGGGCCGGGCGGCAGGACTTCCTGATCTCCTTCTTGCATGCGGTCGCGAGTGGCGAACCATACGGCAGCGGTCCAGGTGGGAAAAAGATCTGCGCCGGGGATGAGTTTCGCTGCAGCGGACGGCAGAAAAGCCCAGTGCCATCCCAGAAGACGAAACATCACAACCGAGACGATCAGGTCGAGGACAGAATCGGCGGGCGAGATGGCTCCTTCGGCGAATAGAGGAAACGCGGCGATCTGCAGGGCGTCCGCAGCAATGGCTACAATCCAGGCCAGACGGTGCTCGGGTTCTTTGATCGATTTGAAGTAATCCAGGAATGACATGCGTTGCCTCCGCCGTTTGCGCTTGGCTTTTGCGAGCGCAAACTGACTCTACCAGTTGGATGCTCCATCAGGCCTCGGCGTCGCTCGCGGCTGGCTACAGTGTACCGATGGAAGGCCGCACGACGATTTTCTCAACGGTCGTGTCTTCGGGCAAGAGCAGAGAACTGATTACGATCTGGGCGATGCTTTCGGCGGACATCATTTTCCGTCTCGGCGCCTTGGGCCACAAGGTCTCCCAGATCGCGGTATCGGTTGCGCCCGGCATGAGGGCAATGACGCGAATGCCTTTGGGGCGCAACTCTTCGCGCAAAGTGTTGGTAAAACCCAAGGCTCCATGCTTGGAAGCGTTATAAGCCGCCGACCCTTGAAAGACTTGCTCGGCGGCGACCGAGAGATTGTTGACGATCGTGCTGCCGCGCTTCATCACAGCCAGGGCAGCCTGTGTCACGAGGAACAGGCCGTTGAGGTTGGTGTCGATAACTTCCATCCAAGTTGGATAGGGCAAGTCAGCGACCGCGTGATTGGGATGCGCGATGCCGGCATTGTTGATGAGGTAGTGGAGCGGGCGGCGCAATCCCCGGACCAACGTGAAGAGATAGTCGACCGAATCAGGGTTTCGAACGTCGCAAGACTGCGCCAGCACCTGGACGTTCAACTTCTCTAATTCCGCACGCGTTTTGGTCAGCGCGCGCTCGTCTCGTCCGGTGATGATCAGATCACAGCCCTCGCGGGCGAGGGCCCGCGCAATGGCCAGACCGATGCCGCGATTGGCGCCAGTGATGAGAGCAACGCGGCCGAAAAGCGCGGATTCTGGTGGAACAGCTTTGCGTTTTGCCATTGAGAAATTCAGATTAGTCCAACCCAGCGTGTTGAATGCAGCGGGAGTCTACAAGTCGTTAACAGCGATCACTGCCGAACTTAGCTCGGCTTTGAGGGGCGTACTCACGCCGCGCAGTCTCCGCTCCGAAACTCAGCCACTACACGCCGTTGGTGCGCTGGCGGATCAGCGAAAGAAATTCCGTTCGCGTTTCTTCTTCGTGGCGGAAACTTCCCAGCATCGAGGAAGTCACGGCGGAGGAATGCTGCTTCTCGACTCCGCGCATCATCATGCAAAGGTGCCGGGCCTCAATGACTACGCCGACGCCCTGCGGTTCGATCGCGTGCTGGATCGCCTCCGCAATTTGAGTGGTCAGGCGCTCCTGAATCTGCAGGCGGCGCGAGAAGGCCTCGATGAGGCGCGGGATCTTGCTCAGGCCGATGACTTTGCCGTTGGGAATATACGCGACGTGCACTTTGCCGAAAAACGGCAGCAAGTGGTGCTCGCACAGGCTGAACATTTCCACGTCTTTTACGATCACCATCTCGTCGTAGCTGACGGAGAACAGAGCTTTGCGCAGAAGCGCTTCAGGATCATCCTGGTAGCCTTTGACGAGAAATTTCATGGCCTTTTCGACGCGGGCCGGAGTGCGCGAAAGGCCTTCACGCTCAGGATCTTCGCCGAGGCGAACGATCATTTCGCGCACCAGGTCTTCATAAGTGGCGCTGGTCAGGGTTGGTGGGAGATCGGCGGGTGTTTTCATAGATTTTTAATTAGTGAGTGATATTTGTAATTCAAAGCGCGAAACTTGCTCTAACTCCCCGAATACTCGAAGGAGTTCATCATCGTCTCTTCAATCCTCACCTTTTCTAGATGCGCCATATGGAAGCCGCGCTTCACAATCTCGTAGATCGCGATGCACAGGTTTTCCGTAGTCGGAACGCTGGTGGCGAACTCGGAGAGCAGGTTCAGGTTCTGGTGGTCGTAGCGATCGAGAATTTCGCGGTCGACAAAGCCATCCAGATCGGTGAGATTGCAGACCATGCCGGTGGCCGCATCCACCGGTCCGCTGACGGTAACTTCCAACATGTAGTTGTGCCCATGCCCATAAGGATTATTGCATTTGCCATAGGTGGAGCGATTTTCTTCTTCCGACAGTTCGTCGCTGTGCAGGCGATGCGAGGCGGAAAACATGTAGCGGCGGGTGAGGTGGGCTCTCATGCGCTCGTCGCTATGCCTCGCCGTAGACATCGACAAACAGGTCTGGAGTTTCGTAGACGCGGACGCGATGCAACTGGGCCGCGTTAAGTTTTGGAGCCAGGCGCTGCCAGATGGCGATGGCGAGATTTTCGGTCGTCGGAATTTTGGTGAAGAACTCAGGCACTTCCTTATTCAGGAAGCGGTGGTCCAGGGCATCGAGCACTTCCCTGCCCATAACTTCCTTCAATTGCTTAAGGTCGACGACGAATCCAGTGGTTCGATCGACAGCGCCTTTCACGGTCACTTCGAGCGTGTAGTTGTGACCGTGACCGTTCGGGTTATTACATTTGCCAAAGATGCGAGCATTCTCTTCGGAAGTGAATTCCGGGTTGTGGTAGTAGTGCGATGCGGAAAATTCCGCTTTGCGGGTGAGATAGACCATAAACATCAGTTCTCGGTTATCCGTTCTCAGTTCCCAGTTTTTGATCCCCAACCTTGGGACGGGTTTCGACAACTTTCATTGCAGCCGGGGTGCTGCCGCCGCCAACTTCGTACGTACGGCCCTTCCATGATACGCGGCCATGAGCGTAAGCCTGCTTCGAGCGTAACAGCAGATAGGTAAAGATTGGCGGACCGAACAGCATTGCGATCAAGTTATTCGCCAGTGCAAAGTGCGCGGCGTGAATCCGGCGACAGAGCAGGAGCCAGAACAACGCGCAGAAAGTCCAAACGAAGCGCTGCGTAAAAGCACCGAAGATCGCAGTGGCGAGCGCCGACCACGCAACGAGCCAGGCAGCCAGACTTAGAAATGCAAGCAACTCGAGATGAGGAAACAGCCGCGCGAGATTCTTGGTCCAGCCTTCGCGGAGTTGAGCCCAGTTGCGATACATGCGGGTGCGGACCGCATCACCGCCGTAGCGGAAATAGACGCGCTTGCCGGCGCTGCGGAATCTGCGAGCCAGGGCCACGTCTTCGAGAATTTCTGTGGCCACGGCCACGTGTCCGTCCACGGCTTCGTAAGCAGCGCGGCGGACAAGAATATATTGTCCGTTGGCGGCTACAACTTCTGAATTTTCATCGCGCACTTTCTGGAGCGGATATCGGGCCGCCAGTTCGGCGAAGATCACGGGCATAACGGCGCGCTCGGTGAACGAACCCACCACCTGTTCGGGCGAATATGACAACAAATCGGCTTCGGCCGTTCGTGCCTCCGCTAATGCGCGAGCCAGCGATCCCGGCAGATGCTCAGTGTCTGCATCGGTAAAGAGAATCCAGGGCGCACGCGCCTCGCTTGCTCCGGCGATCACAGCGTTATTCTTTCCGGTAAAGGTTCTTTCGGTAAAATTCCTGGGCAAGCCTTGCGGGGAAATTACGCGCACTCCGGGGAAACTCAGCGCGATTTCGCGGGTGCGGTCGGTGGAAGCGTCATCGACCACGATGATCTCGAAGCTCACTCCGGTTTGGCTGGTCAGCGATTCCACACAGCGTCCGAGGCTGGCCTCCTCATTGCGCGCCGGAATTATGATCGAAACCTCGGGGCAAGAAGACGGGGGAACGGGCGTGCGAACGGCAGTACGGGGCCTCACAACCTTGAGCAACCGTACCGGCGATGACGGCGGGAGTGAAGGAGCCATGGGTTTTCGATATTATAGCGGTGTGAGAAGAACACTCCTGGCTACACCGCTGGTTGCACTACTAGTCATTGGATTCGTGACGGCTCTCGCCGGATGCTATAGTCACGGCCATCCTCCGCGAATCGGCTCCGACGCTCCCGATTTCACGGTGCAGGATTCCGACCACAAAGTCACACTCAGCCAGTTTCGTGGGCAGGTGGTGGTCCTGAATTTCTGGGCGACCTGGTGCCCGCCATGCGTGGAGGAAACTCCCTCGCTGGTGCAGATGCAGAACCGGTTCAAGGATAAAGGTGTAGTGGTGCTGGCCGTGAGCATCGACGCCGACGATGCGGCCTACCACAAGTTCCTCAAGGACTACAGCGTGAGCATGGTTACGGTGCGGGATGAAGCGCAAGATATACCCAGGCTCTACGGCACGTTTGGCTGGCCCGAAACCTATATTATCGACCGCACCGGAGTGATTCGACGCAAGTTTATTGGGCCGGTGGAGTGGACCAGTCCGGAGGTTACGGAGTACTTAAGCAGGATGTAAGGAAAATTTCAGGTCTTAAGGTCTTACGAAAAACAACGTCTGCCGCGTCGCCCAGCCACCAGCATTTACCAAAGCCCCCGAGTAGTGCTGTTTCCCTACGACCTAAGACCCCAGACCTGCCTTTTACAGCTTCACGCTGCGCAATCGCAGCGAATTCGTGATCACGCTCACCGAACTGAAGCTCATCGCCGCGGCGGCGAGGATCGGGCTGAGCACCAATCCGAAGAATGGGTATAGCACACCAGCGGCGATCGGCACTCCAATGGAGTTGTAGAAAAACGCGAAGAACAGGTTCTGGCGGATGTTGCGCATGGTTGCGTGGCTCAATTTTCGCGCCCTTACAATTCCTTCAAGATCTCCTTTCAGCAGGGTGATGCCGCCGCTTTCCATGGCAATGTCGGTTCCGGTGGCCATGGCGATGCCTACGTCGGCTTGGGCCAGCGCGGGAGCGTCGTTGATGCCGTCCCCGGCCATGGCTACGACCCGCCCCTCGTTCTGCAAGCGGCGAATGATCTCGGACTTCTGCGCGGGCAGCACTTCAGCTTTGAAGTCCTCGATGCCGAGGCTGCGCGCAACCTCCTGCGCCGTAAATTGGTTGTCGCCGGTGAGCATGAGCAGGCGCAATCCCTGCGCTTTGAGCTCTCGGAGCGCGTTCGGAGTTGACCATTTCACCGGGTCGGCGATTGCTATGTAGCCAGCGTAGCGGCCGTCCACCGCGAGATAGATGACCGTCGAGCCCAGGTACTTCAGAACCGAAATAGCAGTGTTGCTTTCGAAGGCGCCCACGGCGTGCATAAGCGCGCGGTTTCCGATGGCGATGCTCTTCCCTTCCACCAGGCCGCGCACGCCTTTGCCCGGCTCGGATTGAAAACGAGTGGGCTCGCTCAGGGTCAGGCTGAGCTCTTTTGCTTTCGCGACAATCGCCGCGCCCAACGGATGCTCGCTGACCCGCTCCAGACTGGCTGCCAGGCGAAGGATTTCGTCTCCCACAATGCCGGGCAACATCTCCGTGGTCGAGAAGGCGACGACTTTGGGTTTGCCCTCGGTCAGCGTCCCGGTTTTGTCGAAGACGACGGTGTCTACTTTTTCGAGCGTTTCGAGGGCCTCGGCATTTTTGATGAGAACGCCGACGTGAGCGCCGCGTCCCGTACCCACCATGATTGCCATCGGTGTTGCCAGGCCGAGCGCGCAGGGACAGGCGATGATCAACACAGCGACAGCATTCACGATGGCATGGGCGAAACGTGGCTCTGGTCCGAAGATGGCCCATGCGATGAAAGTCACGGCGGCGATGGCGATGACGGCAGGCACGAACCAACCCGCAACTTTGTCAGCGAGCCTCTGAATCGGAGCGCGGGTGCGCTGCGCCTGGCTGACCATCTGGACGATCTGCGCCAGCATGGTTTCACTGCCCACGCGTTCGGCGCGCATGACCAGAGAGCCATTCCCGTTTACAGTGGCGCCGATCACGTGCGAGTTGGCCGCCTTCTCCACCGGGACGGACTCGCCGGTGATCATCGACTCGTCTACCGCGCTTGATCCGGTGAGCACAACTCCATCGACCGGAATCTTTTCTCCTGGACGCACGCGCAGACGATCTCCTGGTTTCACCTGTTCGAGCGGAATGTCACGGTCTGTTTCCGAACCGTCTTCACTTGTCGTCACGATGCGCGCCATTTTCGGGCTCAGATCGAGCAGCGCGCGGATGGCGCTCGAGGTTTGGCTGCGAGCACGCAACTCGAGCACCTGCCCGAGCAGCACAAGGGTGACGATAGCCGCCGCGGCCTCAAAGTAAACATCGGGGCGGCTATTCATGCCTCGGTTCATACTGCTGAAGCCTTCCGGGAAGATTTGCGGGAACACAGTTGCGACCACGCTGAACAAATAGGAGACGCCGGTGCCCATCGCAATCAAGGTGAACATGTTGGTGCTGCGATGGACGATCGAGGCCCATCCGCGCTGAAAGAATGGCCAGCCGCACCAGAGGACGACGGGCGTGGCGAGAATGAGCTCAACCCATGGCAGAGCAGCGCCAAAGGTCACCACATCCTGATCTCCCTTGCCGATGAAGAGCGCCGCCATGAACCACTGCGGCCACAGCATGCTGCCCATCGCAATGGCCAGCAGCGGCAGGGTCAGCGCGAGGCTGATCCAGAACCGGCGCGTCATGTCGCGGAGTTCGGGATTGTCTTCTTTTATGCTGACGGTGCGGGGCTCGAGCGCCATGCCGCAGATCGGACAACTTCCCGCCGCGGACTTTACGACTTCCGGATGCATCGGGCAGGTGTATTCGATTGTGCTCGCTGCTAGCCCCGGCGATTCAGGATCCAGTGCCATGCCGCACTTGGGGCAGGGTCCCGGCCCAATCTGCCGGACTTCCGGACACATCGGGCAGACGTACGCTCGCGCATTTTTTCCCGCGGCGGCAGACGCCTGAGCGGCGGGCGTTGCTGGGCCGTTGATTGCCGCCACCGGCGCTTTTGCAGCGGTGGGCATGCCAATGGAAACGAGTCCGGACGTCATCGGCTTGGACGTTGTCATCGCCTTGGGAGGCGACGATAGAGTTTTCTCGGGATTCGCCTGAAACTTCGCGAGACAGCCTGCGCAACAAAAAAAATATTCCTTGCCTTTGTGGGAGGTCTTATAGCGCGCAGTCGCGGGATTCACATCCATCCCACAAACCGGGTCTTTGGGCTTGACCGGGAGAGACGCGGAATTTGAAAGTTCAGAAGAAGCCAAAGCGTCCTCGTCCATGATTTTAGTTGCGAACAGTCTATATCGAATCCATCTCATCGGGAGTAGTCCGCGGTAGTTAGTCCGCCGCCGGCGAATCGTGCTCGGGTTCGATGGCGGCGGCCGCTTTCCCTCCGCAAAGCAGATCACGCTTGGCGGAAGCCACCGCTTATTAGATACTGGGAGGGCAAATTCAGAGCACTGACCGTCCACATGTTGGATGTTGATGTCTATGTTGGATCTTTATATTCGGAGAAATCGATCATGACTTATCTCGAAGCCGCCTATCGTTATCACACTCCTCCCGGCGAGGCTGAGTTACGCGCCATCGACAGCGTGCGCGAGGTTTATGGTATCCAGCGCGTGCAATTTAATGAGACGGAGAAGATTGTGCGTGTGTTCTTCGACGCCTCGCGACTGAAGGCGGAGACGGTGGCCAAGTTGCTGCGCCAGGCTGGCATCGACGTGCAGGAACAAATGGCGCTCGCCTAACGAGCCGACTGCGTAACCTTGTTGGCGGGAGCTTTTCTAAGACGGCTCTAAATTTCTCGGCGAGTTCAGCTAGACCTGGCACTCCGCTGGGTTTCCGACCAATCCTCAATGGGAAGTTGAGGACATTCGGGGGAGGGGCCGGACAACTCAGCGGAGTGCATCTCGGCGACCAACTCTTAAAGTGCAGGGGGCATTCAGAAATACCTCTGGCCGAAGTGATTTTCCAAATGCCCCGTTGCGCGCCACTTCGTCTGCCCTGCATAAGAGCATGTCGCTTGCCATCGCTAAGGCGTTGGCAAGACGTATTGGAAGAACGGACGGGCGGGTAGCTTTTGCGCGAGCAGGGGAAACTTTTACGCTCGTTGACAATTCCTTAATCAGGACGGGCGTTCGAGTGCGGCATCCAGCGCGGGATTTAGCAGGCCGCGAGGCGGCGATGGATTTCGGGGCAGGTCGTCTGCCGCAGATTTGCGGATGTCGAAATTAGATGAAAGGATCGAGTTTCCGTTATAATTCTTAGACGCGATTCCGCCGTGATGCGCCCGTAGCTCAATTGGATAGAGTGCTTGGCTACGAACCAAGAGGTTGGGAGTTCGATTCTCTCCGGGCGCACCATCTTCCTCACAAGCGATAAATCTTCCGGCATAATCTCTCTTCCCCGACGGAGTCGCCCCGTAGCTCCTCTTGGCGAGCCGCTGAACACCCTTTTATGGAGGCCCTGAGCCTGTGGCGTATCGTAGGCGCTGCGCGTGACCGGTTTTCTCCCCGGCGCGTTAAGGCCTCAAGCTGTCGGCAGGAATGCGAGGGACGGGCCAGCCAGCATGAAGGACCTCATCCCTCAGACCTACGCAGGGCAATACGCGCTCGCTGGAAACGATTCGCGATTAACGGTTTGAGCGTCTCCCGGCGACCGGCGAATGCCGGCGGGACATGTGCAGCCACCCCGGCGGAATGTCTCTAGGCTTACCCTTCTTTCAGCTTCAACTTACTCTTATTTTCTTCAATGAACGCTTTAAGGCCTGGAACGGCGTTGAGCAACTTAGTCCACTGCTCGTAGTAGAGCGTCACCGGGAATCGGCCCAGCCCGTAGACGCTCACGCCGCCCTTCTCGCTGACGCGGAAGTCAATGACGCCGACTTTCTTTTTCGTTTCCACCTGTTTTTCCAGATCAGCCAGGCGGGCCTTTAATTCCTCATAACTTGGTTCGGTCATGAAACCTCCTCGAATGCCTCCTTTTTATCATAGGGACGCAAAGCCGTCTTCGTCGAGGCAGCCGTGGAAATTGCTTCAGAAGAACCGGCCCACCTTAAAGAAGAACTTCCGGTGTTCGCTGTCCCCCAGGCTCCCGCCAAAGAACATCGGTCCGAAAACCGTCTGAAACAGCACTCCGATGGTGGCATCCTGTGCGACCTTGGCATCGCCCGGCGGTTGGCCATACGCCTTGCCTGCTTCGTACATTGTCAGAAGATAGATGTTTTGTTTCAGCAACGGCGAAATCTCCCGCAGCCGGTAGAGCAGGGCTGGCTGGAGAAGAAAATACTGGTTGGTCAGCAGTTCGTTCATACCGTAGGCGCTAAGGCGCAGCGGGCCTCCGAGACTGAAGGGCGGAAAGCCGGTATCTTTGGTGGAAAAGGAAGTGCCTCCCGAGGCGAAGAAAAGAAGCGAGGACTTCTGGCTCGTCCGTTCCGCGATGCCAAGCTTTAATTCTTCCGTCGGAACCACCTCGCGCGTTCCCGGTGCGGTGTCATAAAATTTAAAGGTGGACTCTAGGCGCGCTCCCCGGCGCGGAATTACGGGGTCGTCGAAGCGCTCGAGGCGATAGCGCATCGATGTCACTCCATAGCGGCCGTGGACCTCGGGAGCGACCGGGGTGCCAATGTCCTCGTTGATCTTCTGGTAACCCGACTCGTATCCGACGCGCAGTTCCCCGCCCCGCCCGAAGGTATAGCCGAGATCGACGCCCGCACCCATCAACCGATTGCGGTAATCGCCTTCCAGTTTGTCGCGCTGGTAGACGAAGAAGGGGCTGCTGTCGGCGGTCCCATGCAGCGAAACGAACCATCCAGTGTCGGCGGTGAAGGGATGGAAATACTCCGTCTTAAGGCCGTACTCGGTGCCGGCGATCAGGTCATTGCGCCACTCCGAGCCGAAACCCCCGAGATCAAGGAAAGTGATGCGTCCGCCCACCTCGAAGAGAACGTTCTTGTAGTCCGACCCGTCAATGACGAAAGCGGGATGCACCGTGGGAGGCGCATAATCTTTCTCGTTGGCTTTGATCGCCAGCCCCGGCTGGCCGTCGCGCACGGCTTCGCGATACCCGGCGCTGGCGAAGCGGCCGAGACCGGAGATCTCCATCATCTTCTTATCGATTTCGCGAGGATCGACAGGCTCGCCATTAAGACCGGCAAGATCATGCTCGAGGCCCTTCCGAACGTCTCCCCGGGCGCCCGCGACTTCCACGAACTCAGGGACGGGCACGGGGCGGCGCTTGGCATTGCGCCCTGCGACGATCCCTTTCCACTCGGTCTCGTCGACCTGCAGGCGGATCAACAGCGCACTCTTGGCTTGCGCGGCCGTGTAGCCTTCCGCCTCAATTTGCTGGAAGAGTGTGTAGTCCGTCGTTTCGAAGCGCTGCAGGTCCGCCGTCAGCAGGATGTCCGCCTTCTCCATGCTGCGCAATTCGTTGACCGCAATGCTGACGCTGGCCGAGTGCTCGAGCACGCCGACCGACGAGAGAGCTGTATTCGGATTAAGCGGCGCCGTCTTCAAGTGAACCGCGATCACGATGTTGGCGCCCATCTGCTGGGCGATATCGACCGGCAAGTTGTCGAGCAGTCCGCCGTCGACAAAAAGGTGGCTGCCATCGCGCACTGGCGAAAAAAACGCCGGAATCGACATCGAAGAGCGCATCGCCTCGGCCAGGGAGCCATCGTCGAATACATAAGGCTTCTCCGATACCAGATCGGTCGCCACGCAGCGGAATGGAATCGGCAAGTCATCGAAACTCTTCATTTCGGAATATGGCAGGCCAACTCGATCCAGAATCAAGCCGACCTGTTGTCCGGAATTAAATCCGCTGGGAAACTGCGCCCCGTGCTTGAGTCCGAACTCGAAGGCGTTGGGATAGTCGCGCCGGTCTTCCTTTCTACGGAACGACAAATCTCGATAGGGCGTCACGCCACGCAGGACTTCGTTCCAATGAATATTGCGGATCAGCGTTTCGATCTGCAGCGGCGATTCTCCGCTGGCGTAGATTCCGCCAATGACACTGCCCATACTAGTGCCGGCGATCACATCGACTGGGATGCGATGTTCCTCCAGCCATTTGAGCACTCCCACGTGCGCCAGACCGAGCGCGCCTCCCCCTTCGAGGACCAGGCCAATACGCGGGCGCCTTCCGCCTGCCGTCGTAGGCTTGCTGTCCGCTGGAGCGGGAGCCACAGGAATTTCTTGCGCGCACAGGATCGACGAGAGCAGCACGCATACGAGGAAGCAGTTCCGTTTCATTAAATCTCCAATGATTGCATCGCGTACAACAGACGAAATCCTATCTTAAGACCTGCGGAGAACCTCGAAGGTTGAGGGCAAAGGTTTTGCGGACGCACGGGCCGGGAAAATCCTGTTTGACGGCAAAGTTCATGGATTTTGTTGGCGTCCGCGCCTTTAGATGCATGGAGCCGCTGGTCAGCAAAAGGCCGAGCATTTTCCCCCGCGAAGGGGAGTTTAGGTGAAAAAGTATTCACTCTAATGGGCAACGGATCGCCTTCGCCGCCAACTCATGCTGCCGCAAGCGGTTACAGTACGTTGGTAAGGTGCAATTGGAAGCGGAAATGCTAAAATAAGTCAGACTGCGAATTCCGAGGGGATAACCTGAAGTTGGAGGCAATGAATGGCGAAGAAGAAGTCAATTCTTGAGAGCATACCGCTGCTGGTCCTGGTTGGGCTGCTCGCCGGAGCAATCGGGGGCTTGGGTGTTGGCCTGATTCAGTTGAGGGCGTTGACGTCGACTTCTTCGAGCAGCGCTGCCAAGTAGCCTGCTGATCCTAGCCTGCGAGTACACTGGCTGACACCGCGACACGCGTTGGACAGAGCAACTGTTCGATCTCATGTCCACCGTGTTCATGTCCAACGGTGCAGCCCTTATTTTTTGCTGCCGGGAATGAAGTTGCAATCGCTGGCGGATGCCTCCAGTATGGATGCCTCTGCCGCCGCCCCCCTTGATTACGGCGTCAGTTCGAAAAACGTTCCGCAGCCAAGTCCTTTACAGTCGCTAAGGTTTCCCCCCACGTTGGTTGTGCCATACAGGTTGCCTGCCGGGTCCTGCACCAGACTATAGGGGAAGGCGCCGTCCGTGCCATCCTTGAAGCTGTATAACTTGCGCGTCCGACCCGCCTTCGTCACTTCGAACACCATCCCTTCGTGGAAAGTGCCAAGAGATTCGGTAGTGCCGTAAAGATTTCCGGCCCCATCTTGTATTAACGATGACGCGTACGCCTCGCTGAGCGGAAGCGGTCGCGGGAAGCTGTACAACACAGTCTCTGCACCCGTGGCATCAACCTTGAACACCCCTCCGTAATTGTGCTCGCCGCCGACCAGGGTGGTGCCGTACAGATTGCCCGCCGTATCCTGCGCTAGGCCAACGGCGGGATAACTACCGTCGGCGCACTTCGCTTCCATGCAGAAGTTGTAGAGCACCGTTTCGTTGCCCGCCGCATCGACCTTGTAAGCGACTCCGCAGCCCGTCTCCCCGCACCCAGGACTATCTCCGCCAGTAGGAGTAGTGCCGTAAAGATTGCCTGCGGCGTCGAGCACTAATGTCTCGTCAAAGAAAAAGCCGCCCCCACCAATGGGGAAAGATCCGTCCGCGCAGTTCGCGATCGAGCAAAACTTGTAGAGCACCGTCTCATTGCCGCTCGTATCCAGTTTGAACACGGTTCCGCAGCATTCCCCCGCATTTCCGCCCAACGCAGTCGTGCCATATAAATTGCCCGCCGCATCTCGAACCAACCCTCCGTTGGGCTGGACGCCATCCGCACAGTTCGCGACCGAGCAGAAACTGTACAACACGGTGAGTTTGCCGCCCTTAGTCAGTTTGTACACCGTCCCCGCGTTGGCAGGGCCGCCATTTAGAGTCGTTCCGTAAAAATTGCCCTCCGAGTCTAGGACCAAGCGTCCTACGGGACCTGCCGCGTTGGGTGCGCCCTGAAATCGGTAGAGTACGGTTTCCGTCCAGGCTCCGTTCTTCCCCAACGAAAGCTTGAGCACCGTTCCAGCGCCCCCGCCGCCTGTGCCGTAAAAGTTACCCGCCTCGTCACGCACCAGTGGTCCCGGCGGATTGTTGCCTTCCATCCCCGTGAAGCTGTAGAGAACGCGAAAAGTTTGCGCGTGCACTGACTCGGCCGCCGCAACCAGAAGCAGAAGCGCGATCGCCCACGCCATGGCCGATCTGGCGGGCCAGTGGCGCACACATAAAATCCTGCTTCGATTTCGCTCTAAGCTGCTCATGTCTGCCCCCCCGCTTGAATCGGCAAAGTGTACCTTGCCCGGCGCAGCCAATCAACGGTGCTTCGAACTGGATCATCGCCATAAAATCTCGTTACTTGCCACGACACCTGACCCGCCGCATCCAGCGCCCCTTGCACAGGAGGTAACATTATCTTCGAGCACCCCACCCCTGCTCCCTTTCAGTTGACTTCCCGTCACTTCCCGCCGAGAATAGAAGTAGTTCTTTTAAGGCCATTCCCACCAGTGGGGGCGTCACGGCTTCGACGGAGATGCTTGCGGCCAGGAGGCATGCCGGGGTGCACACACCCGTAATCGCGTGCAAAATGATAATTGCCAATCAACAAATGGCATACGCAGCCTAACTAGTTTAGGCAGCCGTTCTCCGCAGCTTCGCCCGTGGGCTGCGAGCGAACGTCACACAGCGGGCTGCTCTTCCCGGCTACGTCTGGGCCGGGAGGCTAAGATCTCAGGCTAGTGGCTAGCGTTTCTTGTCCGTTCTGAGCGTGGGCCGCGAACGTTCCCGGTGAAGGCCGGGAGCATGAACGCGAATAAGCATGTAGTCTCTTGACCAGTAACTTTTTCGGACGCGGGTTCGACTCCCGCCGCCTCCACCACAATATCTTGATTGTTTTCTGCTGTTTACAAACATAGCTCAAATATTGTACCGTTTATGTACCGCCGCCACGGCAGTCGGTACAGCGAGGTATAAATTGAGCCTTTTCGTTTACACCCGCCACACATCTTATTGTTCCAAGAAGTCCGATCGGTTTTGGAAACGTTGTCGGTGCCCCAAGTGGATTCGCGGCATCCTGGACGGATCCCCTGTTCGCCAAACAGCCCAAACCCGCAGTTGGGAAAAGGCCGAAGACAAACGCAGACAGCTCGAAGAAGCGGCGGAGCAGCAGGCCGCTTCGATCCGTGCCGGCGAAGCGCCGCCTCGCGCTTCTGAGCTTGTCACAGTACAGAATGCGGTGAAGAAATTCCTCGCTAGTAAGCGCACGGAGAACTTGGCAGACTCGACTCTCGATAAACTAACCACGATCTTCGAGAAACAGTTCCTCGGCTGGAGCAAATCGGCCGGGTTCACGCACCTCGTTGAGATCACCACCGCCGATCTAGAAGGCTTCCGCGACACGTGGACCGATGGCCCCTTGGCTAAGAAGAAGAAACAGGAGCGGTTGATCGGATTCTTCTACTACTGCCTACGTCTCGGCTGGATCAAGTCCAATCCCGCCGTTCTGCTCGGGCGAATCAGAGCGGAAGGCCCTCCCACGGATTACTTTCCGAAGAATGAATTCGACAAGATCATGGATGCAACCTACATCTATCAGCCGAAGGGTTGGCTGGAATGCCGGAATCAGGCGACGCGACTCCGTATTCTCACGTTGTTATTGCGTTGGAGTGGACTCGCCATTAGGGATGCTGTGACCCTGGAAAGACGCCGCCTAAACGAGAACGGCGAGTTGTTCCTATACCGCGCAAAGACCGGCAGTCCTGTCTACGTTCCGCTCCCTCCGGATGTAGCCGAGTCGCTGAAAAACATTCCGCCGGGCCCCAGCCCCAATCCGCGGTACTTCTTTTGGTCTGGTAACGGCTCTCCAAAGTCCGTCGTCGGCAATTGGCAGCGAAGCTTTCGGCGATTGTTCAAGATTGCAGACCTGCGACGCGACGATGGATCGCCGAAGCGCTGTCATCCTCACATGCTTCGGGACACTTTCGCCGTCGAGATGTTGCTAGCCGGTGTGCCACTCGAACAGGTCTCAATCTTGCTTGGTCATAAGAGCGTGAAGATCACAGAGAAGCACTATGCCCCGTGGGTTAAGGCACGCCAGGAACAGCTCGCCGCCAACGTTCGGAAGGCTTGGAGTGTGATCGGTTCGGCTCGCCAAAGGCCGAAGAAAAAGCAACCGAAGGGTGCGAAGAGCGCCTGATGTCAGCTTGCTCTGCGCAGTTTTCGATGAACGCGATGAAGAACCGTTTCCGGCACGCGCAACGTTCGATATGCGCGCTTGTGCAGCCTTTCCTCGGTGCCCCAGTGAAGAACCCCTGGTTCCCTTTCGAAAATCTTCCTAACAGTCTTCTCGCTGAGCGCCCAAAGCTTGGATATCTCGATAACCGAGTAGTGCCTCTCGCTGGCTAGGTCAGCTGCCGACGGCGAAGTACTGGAAATCGTGTCGAAGGACCGATAAGACTCGGCTGGTTTTCTGGCGAATTCAGGCATTGCAATGACCTCAGCTCTAGCTGCATGTTTACCAACTTGATTCCGGGTCGCTCTATTTGTCCAATGAATTCTCGGGCGAGAGCTATTCCCAACAGGAATAGCTGGGCTGAAAGCAGCCAGTTCTTAGCGAGGCTGGTGTTAGGAGATCAAAGCTAGTAAAGCGCCTTGAAATGATTGTATTTCGCGCGAAATTGATGCAACAGGTTTTCCGCAGGAGATGTAGAGGGAAGCACGAGAGTCCTAAAATGGGATCTATCGTAGGCGAGAACTTTCGAAACATTTGTAGAGTCCTGATTGGCAACAAAAAAACAATCCAGAGCCCGCATTTCCCGACTCAATCCGATGAAATTCCGCGAAAGGCCTAAAGGCAAGGGCGTCGAATAGTACTTGCATTCCGCAATAATCAGCGCCGAAAAGTATCTGGGATTTACACTATTTTCCCTGCACAAAATTGCCTCTGCCCGATCCAATACAGCTACATCCGCCTCGTGAGCCACTCCCGATTTCGCGTCGATCTGAACCCCGAGGTGGGCTTCTAACTCCGGCTTCCCTGGGAAGGCTATAACCGCGTGCGTGTAGTTCTGGTTCAAGGAGTAAATTACCCCGGGGGAAGTACGTAGAACAGGCGATGTCGCTGGCAAACCAGCAACGTTCTGAAGGGATACAGTTGCGCCTTCTTGTCGGGCAGCCCGAATTGCCAAGAGCCAGATAAATGCCTCATATCGATCATTCATTGCAGCCGAAGTCATGCTGCCCAAATTCTGGGTTTGAAACTCTGATATGAGGAGGTCTATGAGCGCTTGATCTGTCGGCATTACGGATGAGCCTCTTCGCGCAGTTTCTTGACGAGTCCATCTACCCGTTCTTTGGCCTGCAGATGAACATCCACAGAGGACTTATCCAAAACGAATCCTTCTCCCTCTGCTGTATTGCGTTCGGGTTGAAAATCTATTGTTCCAAACTCACCAACCAAGATTGCATTCATCGATGCTGAATCGTCGAATAGGCCTAGGACAGCATTGGTTAGAAGAACCAGTTCCTCAGAAGGTGAGTAAGGAATGGTCCTCGTGTACTCAGCACTTTGTCGAGAGATGGGCACCTCGTCTGCTCTAGCAGAACCAGCAGGGCGCCCTCTCGGACGCTTAACTTTGATTTTCTCCTGTCGACGCCCCTCTTGCACAGCGGACGACACTTCTTGCACCAGCCATCCAAATCCGGATGCCGTGAGAGCATCGGAGAGCCGTCGAATCACATCCTCCACGTCAATCTGCGCCATAAGAACCGACGAATTCGAAGAAATCGCTCCCCGATTCTACCGCGCGAGTCATGCGACAACCAGAAGTTATTCCGGTCCAAAGCTGGCTTATCAAGAACTTGGACGCTCCACGAAGAGTCTCCAGATGTTCCACGAATCTGGAAGATTATCGGGCCGATAAGACATGGGGAGATCGGCAACATTCACCCTGTCAACGGCGTGGCGACGAGTTTGTCTTTTTCATGCTGACAACTCTGGCAGATAGCGGCAATTCAATTGCAGTTGGTGGGCGGCGCTGGTAAGCATATCTGCGGAGGAAGGACCTGACGAACTCGTTTGCTAATCGTGAATCATCGTCGGCTCTCATAATTACGTACGTTTGGAAACACAATGAGTTATCGGAGAGCGGCTTTACGACTACACCATCCGCGCGAAAGCCAACAGCCGCCGGTTTGGTGAGGATGGCCACTCCGACGTGTTCGGACACCAAGTCAACCGCTTCTTGGGGCGCAATGATGTCGTGCGCGTGTTTCGGAGCGATTCCCTCACGGCGTGCTGCGTCCATAATCGCGTCGTGGACCGCCGGGTGAACTCGCCGCGCAAACAAAATCCATTCATCTTTTGCAAAATCTTGGAGCACGAGCTGTTCCTTTTGTGCCGCCGGGTGCGTCTCGGGGAAAACCACATAGAGCGGCGTTAGAGCGAATGGCACTGCCGTGATTTGAGAGTCTTCCGGCGGCGCCATCACCAGGGCAAGATTCAACTCGCCGGCTAATACACTTCGGACCAACTCAATTGGGAACTGACTGATCAGTCGAATTGCGAGCTTGGGGTACAGGGGAAGACGAATCGCGAGAAGATCCGAAACCCAGGCTTTATCGGCCTCATGCGAGTGCCCGATCATCAAAATGTTGTCCGCTCCATCATGCGCGGCACGAGCAAGATGAAAAGCCCGCTCCATGTGCGAGAGCGAAGAGCGAGCCTCTTGGACGAACACTCGCCCTGCATCGGTGAGCTCGACGCGGACAATCCTCCGATTATCACGGGTGAACAGGCGAAAAGTAAGCTGCTTTTCGACTTCAGTGATCTGTCTGCTAAGCGCAGATTGAGTTATGTTCAATCTGAGGGCGGCCTTCGTGAAGTTCAGCTCTTCGCCCAGGGCAATGACCGCGTTCAAGTGGCGTGTTTCGACATTGGCAAACACAGCTCCGCCCCTCGTTCCAGGATTTGCAAATACCAGAAGGTTCGTCCTGCCATTTGTGCGTGAAGCGACGAGTGGTTATGGGTTAGAACCCGGCCAGGTTCGTAAAGTTTCTTGGAGACTAGAAAAACTTTCGATCTGTTGCCCCTGAAAAGCCTCTCCAGGCATAGCGTTGCGCGGGCGAATCCCGAAGGGATGTTCAGAGTTCGCAGGCGTGGGGGCCCAAGACTTCGAGGTTGGGGAACACCGCTCCAGGCTTCCCTTGACAGTATAGGACTTCCGAAAGTTTGCCCTGCCCGGGCAGCGACGCATCCACGTTTCGGGCGAAAGTAATACCCGAGGAAGTCTGCGGCACAGCGTTCCCGCCAAGTGCACTCTCATCCCTTTCTAATCTGTGATTTGTGTGCCTATGTCCTTAAGTAACGCGCCCGAATCGCTCTTCTCTGCGAAAATGACTCACGAACCGCTCTACTGGTGTCGGCGGTATTGGAACCCATTTACGGCGGTCACATCCATCTCGCTTGATCTTTCTGCCAGGCCACTTTCGAGGCTCAGCAAGAGATTCGGGAGGAAAGACCATGTATGAACAAGACGCGAACGGAACTGCTTGCCAAGTCGAGGTAGCTGGCGGTATTTCCACAACTCTTAGAAAGCAAACCCAAGGGGTCGGCCTGGCCGACGATCTGCTGGCGACATCTGTCGGGCACTACGGAGGTTCAAGTCACCAGCCATCCCGTCCGTTCAGATTGAGAATTGACTATAAACGTCCACTCGAAAAAATGATTGCGGAGGGTGGTTACGCTTGGACAAACCCAGATATCAGCGCGAGAACTTATCCATGTATACGCGCGGGAACTGCTGAGATGGAGGTCGAACTCGTTCATCTTGACCACTTCGTTGAGAAGCAAACGATCCTCAAAGAGCTAGGGGAGCGCAATCTACGAGCGGCCACCCTGCATGAGCTTCTATCCTGCGACACGATTTGCCGTGAAATGCAGCCAAATTCACCGATTGTCGCCCTTGGATCTTCATGGCTGCACCCCTGTGGTGGCCACCGAGTACCATTTCTTTGGACTGGTCATACTGGGCGCCGCTTGGACCTTTACTGGCTTGAGGACAGATGGGAAAAAGACTTTCAGTTTCTCGGCGTTCGCAAGTGATTCTTCTTGAACACTACGCGATTCTTAGGTGCACGAATGGCGCGGGTTAATTCTCCCCGCTGGACCGATGCCTCCGCATTTGCGTTGCTCGCGGAAGGCAATCCACGCAGATAATTAGCGACATCTGAAACGATAGGGCGTGCGAACTCAAATTTTTTCATTTTACAATCTAATCCTCTGGGACATCCCTGCGGAAACTTCTTGTTCTTAGAGTCCTGCATATAAATAAACCCCGCGACTGTGTGACCGGGGACAAATCGCCCTGCTCGCCACAAACCCAGGACAAACAACAATGCTTCGCTCTCCCTCGCACTGACATCGCCCTCCTCAATTGTTCCGGTTTTGTAGATGGCGAGATAGCAGTCCGATTGCTTGATTGAACTACACTCCTCGGGAATCTGGGCATGGAGATCCTGTGCTGTTCCACTCGAACCAACTTCATGCAACGGTTCGATCAAGTGCTCGTTCACCCATCCTTGCTGATCGAGAGGTGGAGGCAGGAACCCGAACCGAACTGGCCGATCACGGGACTCGATAGTAGCGGTGACTGCTTGGCCAGTGGCGATACGAGCTGCGGCCTGCGCCATCCAAACATCGTTGAACCTACATGAGGGGCCACCACCAAGTAAACACAAGATGAAGTCTGGGTAGGTTTTTTCAAAGGGATCGATCCTGATCAATTCCGGGGTGACAGAAGCCAGTGGAACTTCCCACCGCGAATCCCCCTCTTTGCTAACAACAGTCTGCTGCAAAGAGGGGACAAAAGAGGACGCGATGTCATAGCGGGCCCCAGTCTGATTCTGCGAGGCTATAGGTGCGTCAAACGTCGTGTGCAAGCCTTTGAGCAGCAAAGTATCGCCTTGATTGACTGAGGACATGCGCGGTGCCCCGCCATTGGAAACATCGAGATCATCTAGTGTGATCGAGGAACGGTAGAACTGGGTGTTGCGTAGTCGACCTATATCGAGGTAGGAGTTCCCTTTGTAATCGATACGGGTCGAGAAACGGTTCCCGCTCTTGCTCAACATCTCCTTAAACGCTCTGCTATCGGTTGCAGTCCCGACCAACCCTAATGTCGCTTCATATAAATCGAGTGACTTAACCAAAAAATCCTTCGCGGTCATTGGGGTCTTCTTCTCGAAAAGGAAATTGTCACAATTCCAGTCCTGGCCGAAGGGCACACCGGCTACGTGATTATGCAGATGCTCACCATTCTTGACGGCGTCCGGAACATTGAATACCTCCAGCTTGGAAATGTCTTCTGGCCACAGTTCTGATGCAATCGAAGAAAAAACGAGCGGCTTAACGGTCGAGCCGACGACGTGATCGTCAAAATTATGATTTCGGAGAATAGCCTGCCTGGTTCGAGGTCCCGACACGTCCAAGGCGTGCTCGAAACCAGGATCACTCGGATCAGAATACGGCCACGAAGGAAGCGCTCTAGTCTCTCCCGTAAATGCATCCATGACCACTGCGGCAAGTCGCCAGCCGACGGCATCATTCGTTTCATATTCATGATGCTGACTTATATATTTGCCGAAGTCGGAAAGAAGCTGCTCTTGGAGACGCATGTCCAAGCTGAGATGGAGCGCACTGGATTGATGTCCTAAATCATCAGCGGCAACCCCCAAAGAATAGGCCATGGGAAAGTACGGGCCATAGGGAAAGACTCGTTTGTACTTTCCGTTTCTCCACTGTGTAAAGGCGAGGGTCGTATCGGGAGAACTGAGATAGATTAGGTTTTGAGAAGAACTGGGATCGGCTGTAACGATTATGTTCAATACTGCGCCAGGAGAAAGCTTTGGCTCAGGTAGTGGCAAGCCATCTTCGAGTATCCTGACGCCGTCATAGCCTGAAATCTTTACGTCATCGCCTATGCGCTGGACCGAGAACATATTATTACCGTCTTTGTCCACGCAGACATAACCGCTAGAGGCAACCCTTTCCTTGGCCTGTACGGCTTCTAACAAGGACAATACGCTATCGGGGACGCTTAGGTTATCGGCTTTGCGTTGTGTACCGCAGTCTCTCTGAGTGATGGGAGCGCCGGACTCGGACAACGAAAGACAATATGTGGCTGCCGATTGATGGCTACCGAAACCACATATAGTAGGCATTGCCCCTCGCTGATCATGTGCCGTGATGGTGCCGCGCCAGAGTCCGTGCTCGCCAAAAGGCAAAGGCACGCGAAAGTAGTCTTCGTTCAAGCGAACCCGAACACCGTCAACGGCTTTTTCCAAGTACAAATAACCTTTCCTGGAATCGTACTTGTCAGGCCTCATATTGAACGCAGACACGACTTCGCGCTCCAGAGCGGTTGTGTCAATAGCCCCCGTAGCTTCGAGAGTCCCCAATGGACTTAAGGCCCAGGCAGTCTGTGCACTCTCAGTTATCTGCTTAGACGGAGAAAGATCACGCCGGCCCTCCGGCATATGCGCCCGGATGGCCTTTTTAGCTGAGGCATCGAGCGTATGATCCACACAAAACTTCGATTCGCAATTTTCTCCGAGGTAATCGATTCTGCGCCACAAGATGGTGATGCCAGTGGAAATGACGACGAACAACAGAAGTATCGCGATATACCATTGCGACGATTGAAGACGAGGGAGAAAGGGTTCCATACTAGGTGGGGCAATCTGCAATGGGAATTCGTCATTGTTTATCTTAATCCTCGGAGCCGATTCGGAACCAAGCACATAAGAAGCAAGTGCTAGCAGCATGCCCACTTGAAAAAGATCTCCACCTGAATCGAGACTAAGAAAAGGAATGTTCTGACCGGTGAATGGGGCTTGGCCAACGTTTGCAAGTGCCATGTACAAAGTATTGACAATGAAAAACCCACCGCAGGCAAAGAGGACAGCCACGGAACCGCACCAACCGGGCTCCTCCTGAAGAAATGGAATTGCCAGAAGCAACAATGACCCAACTAAAACCAGGAAGCCAATGATGAGGAGAGCGGTCGGGCGACCATGCTCGCCCAATACGTAGATGGAAAACGCCGAATCACTCATCGAGGTGGCGTAGCTCATCCCGACATTGGAGAGCGGAGTGCGACCAAAGCCGAAGGGAGAAGAACTACCCTTTGCAGAATAGGCAAGCATCTGCCATCGATGAAGCATGTTCCTACGTAAGTGGTCGAAATCAAAATTCGGAACATCGTTGGTGCCAAGCAATATTTCAGTGTCTCGACCAAGCCACGTATCTATTCGGTATTGCGCTACATTGTCGCTGCTCTTCTGCAGGGCTACAAAAGCGACAAGCGGGATTGCGGCAACGATCGCCCAGAACGCAAGACTTGCGCTGCGGTTTGGGACCCGTTCAGGGAATCGCCAAAACCACACAATGAGCACGATACCCACCAGCGGAAGCGAGTAAAGTAAAGTTCCGCGGTCCCTAAGCGGCGGGAGCGCCTGGAGGCCCAAAGGAGCCAGCACGGCAAGAGCCAGTCGGGCCCTCCATATCATCCGACTCGGTAGGCGTGAGCAAAATAGCCACAAAACCAAAACTGTGACCAGATGCGTCGAATGGCTGATGCGGAGACCCATAAAACTCTGTTGCTGCGTGCCGAAAATGATTGCGATAAGGACCCAGCCAATGGGCAGGAACAACAGTAACCCGTCGATTAAGGGCTGTGAGATACCAAATTCCTCGCTCCGCATACCCAAGCGCGCAACCAACATCAGGCCAGCTATTCCAAATACTGCTACGAGAGCAAGAGAACCATGACCGCTCAACCACACCGCAGCAGCAGCGGCGATGAAAATACCAAGTACAGAAAGCAACCGGGAGATACGAATCCGACTCAGCCAAAAGGGTGCGCCCGGATTTTCGGCGCGATGGCGCGCAAACGACCACGCGCCAGCCATAGCTAGCGGAATGAGAACGAGTCCAATTAACGCGACATTCATCGTCTTGTGAAAAAGTGCGACGTCCTTGACACCCGCGCCTTCAGGCGGAATAAGACTCATGCGGTATCCGGTCAGGAATCGAAACGTTAATAAGCTGAGGGTTAACACCCAAACTGTTGGCCAAACGCAGTCAAATATGTAACTCTGCCACGATCCGCGGTCGAGCCAGACAACGATGAATACCGCGACGACTGCGAGAAGGATGGCGAGCATGCCCATCCACCCCGGTTTGGCCGAGTGCGCTCTAGCCAAACGGACCATCACGCCTTGCGAAATCCGTCCGACGTAGGCGACTTGCTCTGCCGGGTAGGGCTTAGACATTCCGGTAATCGTCCAACTGTTGAGATCGGGGGAGAGTTGGGCCTTCGCGTAAACCGGCTTACGGGGATCCGGTAGGTCAAACGAATAACCGTTTATCGGAATGTAGTCATCGGTAGATGTAAGAACGAATTTGCCGGCAAGGTCGTCTCCAGGCGGAAGGGGCCAAGCGACGGGGCGATCGAAGCGCAGTTCACGGATGGCACTAGCCCGACCTCCATCAGCATCGATTGCCCCGCGTTTTGAAGCAGCCAAATTTAGGCGAAGGGGACCGGCAAGTCCATAGGAGACAATCTGTTCGGATCCAATTTGCTTTGCACCCGAACTCATTGCAGAAGTGTCGAGTTCATCCTGATTCTTGTACAAGCGAGTCCCGGTCTGAGCGATGAGAGCAGGATCGATTAATACGCCCAGCCGCGAGTCTCTTCGACCCTCGATTTCGCGAACCCAAATAATGCTAGAAAACGCATCCCAGAGCGTGTCAGGAAGGAGAGGGAAGCTGTAATGCCAGTCATGCGGACTTCGTATCAAGTCAGCTTCGGACAGTCCTCTTCTTATCGTTATTTGCGCAGTGCTTCGCTCAAAAGCGCTTTGACCACCTGCGGGTTGCCATCGGAAGGTGTATTCGTCTTGGAATGATGACCGAAAGAATGACAGCAACCGTCGCAGTGTCGATGGGTCCTCGACTCTCCGGTAACGTAAGTCGGCGCAACCCTCCTCGGTACAAATCCGGATTGTGTCACCGGAATCAATCCACATTCGTTCAGGCACATTGACTACGGTAGCGCCGATGCGCAGGGGCTGACTCATGGGCGTCCATGCGAGAGTCCAGTGTTCGGGGTCACCTTTGGAGGAACTTACATCGAGTTGAAAACGATCGTGACCCTTCAGAGCAGGGTGGTGGAAGCTTTCAACGATATCGGGCCCACCAAAGATGAAAGGCTGGCCGAAGCCCAAATAGTACCCGACATGCTCTACTCTTCCCCGAGCTTGGGCGGGAATGGTTCTCGGAGTACCTTCCGACCAAAGGCCGGCGTGGTACCAAACGGCCCAAACGAGAAGAGCCGCGCTGACGAGAGCGTAGATACAAACCAAACGTTTGATTGACGTGGACTGCGACGATCGCGCTGCGTCATGCCAGTGATAGCCCCATCTCATGATCCAAAAGCAAAAGGTTGCCACGGTTATCAGCAACAAAACCACCGTCATGATCGCACCTCATCCAACTCGATAGACGCCCGCCCTATCCACATCAAAATCAAAGTGCAGATGCAGATCACCGAAATCGCGAAGGGCCTTTAAGGTATCCGCAAATAACGGCCTAACCGGATGTTTGTCGCTCTCGTGATGAAATTTCACATCCAAATCTGCCGTAGTGCCAAATATTTCTGGATCAAACCCGGCAAGACCCTTGTTCCTTGCCTTTTCGGAAATTCTTCTGAGGTTCTCTCGCATCACGCTCACGCGCTCATTATCGTCGGATAGAACTCCCTGGGCTAGGTTGAACAGAGAATGATCAACCAGAAAACCTAGAGCCGCTGCGGCCTGGATACGACCGTGCTGCACAAGAAACTTCCCCGTGCCTTCTGTGTAGGTCCGCGCCAAGTTATCTAACTTCTTAACAAGGAGGATCTTTTCGTTCAGCTTATTGTTACTACTTGCGGCTTCACGTAGCTCCGTCTCCAATCGCATTTTCGCCTGGGAGAGCTTCTCTTGTTCGGCTTGAAGGGCCTTAACTTCCTTCTCGCGCTCCTCAATGACCTTCTGCCGCAGGACGGACTGAGCGATCTCGCGTTCGTTGGTTTTCGCCCAATCTTGGAGTTCGGTGATCTTCTTCCTGGCCGCCATTAAATCTGTATCGGCCTGCTCCAAGAGTTTCGGTAGATCGAGGACTCGTTCCTGGGGCCGTTTTCCACTCTGTTGGAACACCCGAAAACTTGCGGCCTGCAAGGGCAAGCCGCAGATAATTCTCAACGCTTCCCTGGAATTACGGCCGACATCGATCAAATCCCCAGCTTCTCGCAAGTCTCCAGTCTTGAACGCTTCCTGAAACATCCGCTGCTGAATAGACTGAGCGATGAGTTGACCCTCTGCGCTTCCATCAGGAATAAGGTCAAGGTGAGACTTGTAGTGTTGGCCTGCCCACTCCAGGGTAGCCTTGTGAAATATCGCATCCGTTCCGACAGGGGATGTCTTTTGAATGGATTTATTCAATTCCTCAACAATGATCTCGGCGGTTCGTAAGACCCCGTTGTCTCTGCGAGATGGCGTCGAACCATTTGTCGATAGAGGAACGGAGAGACGTGGTTTCGATCTCGCTCTGATGTAGGCCATGTGGAGTACCCAACCTGCGGGTAGAGCAATCATCAAAACGAGGAAGATAAGGAATGTTTCTCGACCGTTGTTTTCGCTGGTTCCGCTGCTTCGAGGCTCGCCTGGGGGTGATGTTGTGGTGATCGAAGGGATGGTGGTAGTTTCGAATCGACTCTTCAGACCGCGTTTGAGCCCACGTGTCCTCACCTCCCACTCATCTTGAGGAATACGTTCCTCCAATATCCAGTGCAGCCCTCCATCAACTCCTAAATACACGACTGCCCGAGGAAACTTCGATTCTAAAGGGCTCTTTTGCAACCAGGGAGTCGTATCAGGAAATATGCCGCCGCCGCTGCGTTGCAGGGCGTCGATCCCAGCTTGCCCAATGGTATCGCGCAGTACATCTATTGAATGCTCGGTTCTCGCCGGTGTCGCGTCAGATTCGCTCGCGCCGAATCGGTCTTTGATAACTACTCCCCAGTGTGACTCTCTGCCGGAGTCCACACTATAAAGCTCAGCATCAGGACTCCATTGCTCAGCTTTTATCTGTTCGCAGTCGCCGGCCTGCTTTAACTGCGGGACGAAAGTTTGAGGACTGGCAGAAGCAGTCGGCGAGCCCTGACCTTTCTGCAACAGTGGACGCCACTTGTCGTTGTTGGATCGTACAAATGAGTATGGATTCCAGGAGGCAACCGGCCAGAGTAGTAACTCCCTAGAAGAAACGCAATAAAACATCGCCGAAGTATCTCGATCACGTATTTGCCCCGAAGCAGAACAGGGCAGACTAAGTAGCAGCATCAGCCCCAACAGCGCGCGCCAAATCAGCGCTGCCGGGGAGGAATTCTGGCCATAGCCGCGCATATAGCTCCTCCAATTTCTGTTCACCGAACGGTTCTAACACAATGGGCGAATCATTCAATTTGAGCTCTTGTCTGGTGGGGTCATATTGCAGTCCCATACGAACGCCTTGGAAAGTGCAAAGGGTAGTCCAGCTGTCGTCAGTGGATAGATCGCCCACATTTTTTTTGGGCTTGGGCGAAAACAAGAATCTGTGTGTGCCCTCCGGTAGTCTTTTCTCAAACTCCTTATCTCTGATCTCCCAGACCGGAATGTGCTCGGGGACAAGTTTAAAGAGGCCTGCGATGACACCGTAAGTGCCATGGAGGTGATCAACATTCATGGCGTCAATCGCGTTGGCGTAAAAGGCGACGGCACCTCGACAGCAGCATTCTTTAGCTGTCCCGCCTTTTAAGAACTGAACTCGTGATCGAGGAATTTGAAGCTTGTCATTTAGGGCTTGCAGGATGGTCCCCTCCACTGGGCCAAATTGTGCTGCTCGACCAGCGATGACTGCAAATCGGCGGGTGGAGCGAGCGACAGCGCCGAGCACGGCAGTGTGTGAGGTAGAAGTTGCCGGGCGAGCATGCATCTCGTACTCCTCTGCCATAGCCCTGACATCGGCGACAAGACTGGTAACGTTGTCCTCGACATAGGCTTCTAAGACGCGCGCGAGCTGATCATGCGCTTCATTTTGAGCTCGTTCGAAACCAGATTTGCGAAAATGGCGCAGGTTGCTCAGAAGAGCTCTCCACAAACTGTTCTTAAGCCGTTTGGGCAGTGTAAGAGCATGAATGATCGCGTCTCGCATCTGGGGGGCGCTGTGGCTGATCTCGTCAGCTGCCAAGCTGCGCAGTCGCCGCAGTTCGTCGTCTTCGTGAAGGGTGTAATCCGGAGAGATCTTGCTCTTGAGTCCTTCTATATAAATTTCGAGGACCTGCAGACCCGACATCTGGTCGGGAGTGGGCAGGGCTCCCGACCGCGATATGAATGAGTATGGACGCTCAACCTTCGAGGCCGCGAATGCTGCGGCGACCGTCTTGTCGAAACACTGAACGAATAGGTAGCTAAGCTTGTTGCCGCCGTCACTCCGGCCCGTTCTGGCCTTCTGAAAGTGTTGCCACCTTCCCGACTCTGAACTCATTGCCGATGCCTTGGGTTCCTCGAAAGTAACGATGCTTAGGTCAGTCGTTCCCCGTCCCATGTCAAACGTAGCTAGTTCGATTGGGATGCGGTGGTTTTTTGCTTTTACAAGCTCTTGATAAAAGCTTCCGCCGGTCACGCTGCGTCCAGTGGCGTTTTCGGAAGAATCAGTTGCATAGGCCGCTATTGCGTCTGACTCGAATATGGTGCGAACGGCGCCAACCGAGGTGTGATCCGCGACGAAACGCCTAAGAGATTCAACGTGCGTAACGCTATAGACGTTTGGAACAGTCAAAATCAGCTCAATTCGACAGCGCGGTACCCCCCTCAACTCCGGGGCCTGAAGTACGAAATTGTTAACAACTTGGACCGTGAGCCAGTGAATGACATCCTCGGGTTTGAACCTTGTTGGTTCGTGTCCACCCAGAGTCGTCACTTCGGGGATAGCCTTTTGTGCCCCACGCTGAAAAATGATCTTAGGATTAGGAAGAGACTTGGAGAGGCTTCCAAATTGTGGCCGAAAAAACTCAAAGACCGATTTGTTGTACTCGTCATGATCGGCTTTCCCCTGGTTGACGAAGTTGAGTTGTGGCTGCTTACTTTCATCTTGGTTATCCCTTAGGCTGAACCGAGTCCGGAGTCTTGGGGAAGTCTTTCCACTTTCGTCCGTCAACAATACTGGAGTTCCCTCCTTCAAAAGCTTATCGGCGTACTGCTGCAGAGGAATCATCTCCCGGGTATCCTTGCCACCTTGAACAACCCGATAGTAGGCAGCCATCGATTCGGACCCTAGATCTAACGCCACCAAGTGCGTTGGCATTTCCCGGAGACCGTTCAGTTTGCTAGCACTTGTTAGCCTATCCTGTTTGTCGGGAACATCTGACCGGATCGAACCATCGACAGGCATCTTCACACTCCGTTTGGGATAGGAAACGTTGAGTACCACAGTTTTTGTTCCATCCTCTATTAGGATCGTCGCTTTCGACGGTTGCTCAGGGGCGATCTTCCAGAATCCAACGATTTTGTTGCCGGCGTGAGCTCCGACGGAAATCAGCTCGTTGCCGTCTTCCCACTCCAGTCCCGACGCCTTGCCCGCGGAGACCTGTACGCCAGCGATCCGCAGATGCATGCGTCTACAAAGAAACATCCTCACGACGCGGGGAGGTAGTATAAACTCGAACGCTGCTAGTCCGGTTCGGGGTGCGTGGTCTGACGTTAAATTGGCAACTCCGTTGCGTCGCAACCTAATGGCGCGGTGGCCCGGAATACGAAATGTCACCGGCAACCTCACAAACTTGAACAATGATAAGAGCGCGAGGCCTCCTAATGTAGCGGCACTCAATAATAGGATTGCCCCTAACTGGACACGCCACCACACGGTACACCGAAAAGGCACTGGCGGAGAGAAAGCGTTGCTGTAGGAAAGCGTGAGCAGACGGTCACCCAACACCGAGTCCCTCTGAGTCAGAGTGGCGTCGATGATGGCCACCATCGGCTCCGGGCGACATGACTGAGGTGTGTTCACCTTGACGTTGAAACCTGACAAACCGGAAGCCATGGCATCTGAGTGAGTGCCGACAGCGACACGAATCTCCTTGGCATCTGCAGAATGAAGCCATGAAGAGAACTCTGGACTGAACTCCCCCTGCAGGAGGAGCTGATCGGATCCCATCGTCCAGTTTGAACGAAACGAAGAGATCGGTTGAATACGACGCGCTCTCGCCTCCCACTCGCCGAGACTCTTAGCTTTTACTTCATAGGTTTCTACGAAAATGCTATCCGAGCCATTCCCTTCTCGTAGCAGTAATGCCTCGGTGTCAGATTGTGAGCCAAGGTCGGCTCGCACTGTCACGGGAACGAAATCGTATGAGCGAACGATGTCGTCCATGACTTTCTCAGTTCGACCCAGAATAGCCGGGTCTCCCCAGCGCTTTGTCTCTGAGACTTCCTGGCGTGCGTCACTTCCATTACTCATGCCGTCGTCAACAACGATCATGAAGGTACGGGCAAAGTGCCGCCCTTGTGTGTATGATCCGACGTTCGACAGTCCTAGTTCCTTACACCAACTCAATACCGTGTAGCGATAGTGAGGTTCTGGCCTTTTCGTAAGGTCAATGAACTCGATCTCGTTCGGATGCGCCGCTGCGGGACCAACTAAGTGGATGTACTGACCCAGGAAGTCTGCGTGCGCGAGTTTCTGAAATACTCGGGAAGTCTCTCCCTCAATGATCCCGAATCGCTCGAACGTGAGGGCATCGCGTTCCGGATCGTAAGGTGGAATACTATTGCCAAACCCGCTATGAAAAAGGTGTTCGGGAACAACTTCCCTAAGCACATGAAGATAGTTCGCTTGCTTGTTCCTATTTTGTATCGCAGATCCAGAGCCATCCACCAGCACGATGAAGTGGTTGGGATGATCTGGAAGCCGTAGAGTTTGTCCCAAGGCGACAGCTCCGCACAAAAGCACTTCGAGGACCGCGAGGCACCGCAATCCGACCCATCGTGTTTGTTTTTCCCTGTGCTTCACAAACCGCCTTGCTGCAAATCTGAGAATTATACAGTGGACCCATAACATTCACTCAGCAGATGACACGTGCGAGTATTCTCTAACTTGGAATGAAGTATTGTTGTGTTTCTGGTCTGTGTCAAGAATGGCACAACGGTGCCATCTTGATTTGATCGAAAAACACATCGGTAGACATGTGCTTCGGCACATTCCTGTGACGTGTAACTCCCAGAATGACTTTCTGCGCTGGTTCCTAGGCTACGAATTGCAACGTCGATTCGTTCGAAGTACTTTGGGTTGCCTTTCCTCAAATTCGAAATGAACATGGCGCGGTAGGCGTCGAACGCCTACAATTTTTCAGTGTCTTAAGCAAATGGAGGTGGGCATGCCGAAAGCAGTGTTGCTTATTATCTGGGTTCTAGCCACACCAGTGTGGATGCCGAATTTGGAAGTTCATGCACAGACGGGAGCGGATCCGGTCCGACGTACTTGTGCGTTGTTAAAATCGTCTGACATTGCGAAGTTCATGAGACAGCCAATGGAGCTCGACGAGTCATCAAACGGGGTTCTCCCAATCGGTCAGACTAAAGTTGAGCGCAGGTGCGCTTGGATTGCGCGTATTCACGGGGGGGCAGACTTTCGGGTTGAGTTGTTTATCGAAAGCGGGGGAGAAAGCGCATTTACAAAAACGAAACGAGAGACCAAGGGGAAGGCAACAGCGATTTCGAGACTTGGAGACGAGGCAGTTTACTATAACGACACCGAACCTGCGTCACCCCTTTTGGCCCCTGACGGCGGAACACAAGTCCTTTTGGTTCGGCGCGGAACACAAATCCTTTCTCTGAGTTCTGAACAATTGTCCAAGGCTGGCTCCATCGCTCTTGCCAAACTGGCTTTGCAGCGATTGCACGGGCCATATCGTCGTTGAAAAGCTGCTCTCGTCGTCCGGCGAAGCCGAACGTCGCGTATTCTTTGTTCGCGCAGAGATTCAAAACACGCTGTATAACGCTGCCTGTTCGCTGATGGTGCCGGATCGGATCGAAAACCCTTGGCACGCCTCAGCGCAACTTGCGCCCTCCGCAAGCCGTGCCCTCTACCGAGCACAATCTCGGGAAACCGGCTTGGTTGCGCCCTAAGCTCGCAGGGAAAGCGTAACGCTCAAAGTTTTGCGTGGCGCGGCAACCTCGAGGGTATTCCACTCTTGAAACTAGACCTTTTCCCGTATGAGCGCGTCCACGCATACAGATTCTACGATAAATGGATATTGACATGAATCTCCCCGTATCAATGGCTGGTCTTATGCACCACCACTCTTATTGGCGGACATCCGTCAATCGGAGTTGGGAAGTCAATCGGTGGATAATCTTTTGCTTTCGCATCCTTGAACCAGTCACGTAAAAGAGAGTTCGTATTGGCACCAACCACGACCACGGCGACTTCGAAGTCTTGTTTCACATCTTCGGCGCGTCCATAAGCTGCAACGATCACCCACTCTCCGTTCTGGGGATCAATCGAGGCCGGCCGCCCCCCTTGAGGCCACCATTCCTCAGTCAGGTCCTTCATGTGGTCTAGAACCCAAAGATAGGTACCAGTCGGAATCTTGGCAGTGCCTCTAACTCTCGCGTCGCGGCCAACGTTGTCGCCAGGCTGAGGTGTCGAGAGTTTCACTTCGCAGGTGGCGGACGGTTTCTGTGCAGCTAAAGGCAAGGGAACCAGGCCGAATAGCAGCAGTAGGATTTGTGGTACACGATTGTTCATGGATTTCACTCCGATTCCTATTCATCTTCATTTCGGTCCGAGCGCCGCTTGCAGTCGGGATGCAGCATCATTAAAGCGACCTTGTGAATATTCCATTCGCGCCGTTTCAATTTCTTTAATGATGCCTTTTCTCTCGGGTGCCAATAGAGTTTCAAACGCTGCGAAATACTCTCGACAAGCATTCGCATCAAGCGAGAACTGCCGATAGACCCCCGCGTTCTGTATCCGTTGACGAAATTCCTGCTCGCGTTTTCTTTCTGGGACGGAGGAGATCACTTGGCTGGCCTGCCGTCGTTGCAGTTCTGATTTGAGTTGTGGAATGACGATAGTTCCAAGGCGCTCGGCTTCGTCTGGTGCCACCGAAGCTAGGATGGAGAGCGCCAGTTCGCGTTCAGCGTCCGTGCCACGAGCGAACACGGGCAGGAGCGATAGCTCTAGTTGTCCCGCTGATGAACGCCTCTGGAGGGCAAGCGCTTCAATCTGCGCGTTGGCCTGACGTTCGGTAGCCTGGCGGCTGAAATAGATCGTCGACAACCCGATAACTCCCGACAACACCAATCCCACAATTCCGATGCAAAACTTCGAGACAATATCGAATCTTTCAAGTGTTTTAGGATTGTCACTCTTAGAAATAGGATTTTCAGTCTTAGAAATCACAAGACTTGGGGACGTAACAGAATGCTCCGCCTTAAGTTCAGGCCCCGCCACGAATACAGTCTCGATTCTTCCAACGTCGAAAGGATATAACAAAAATGCATCGTGCGATGGGCGTTTTTTCGCAGCGAATTATTGTCTGAAGGCGTGGACGATCAACACTGCCTTATCAGGTGATTGACGGCAGACTTGGATTGATTGACACCGCTGGCGCCGCGCGCCTAAGAAGAAACAACGCGGAGTGCTCTTGGCACTCCGCCCCAGATTTGAACGATTGAACGGCTCCGCTACGCCATAGTTCTGCCTTTTGCCTTTGCCTTGCTTCTTTCCTTCTTCGCGGCGAACTCTGCTGCTACGGCCTTTTGCAGCTTTTCGACATCTACACGGTAGCGCTTGGCAGCGTCCATGAGGAAGTCGTCTGACGTACCAGAGCGTAGGTAGGCTGAATCCAAGAGGCTGATTTCGAGCAGAATCCCGCACAGCCCAGCTTCGTCATACGTGCCGACCCGCTTTGCTAGTAGCTCCTGCGGAGTTTTGGAAGCCTTCTCGCTTTCAACTTTATGCCGCTTGGTCAAGATTGGCACTTGGCCGTGCGGCAGATGATCGATCAGGTAGTGCGCGACCATTAGCAAGTCAGCCTTCTTCAATGGTGCAGACACACGTTGGAGAATCGTAGCCAAGACACGATGGCGCGTCGTAATCGCCAGTTTCTCCTTTTCGATGCGCTTCCGTTCCTCCGCACGCTCCCGCTCGACTTGCTGAGGAGAAGGTCTGTTGGGGTGGTGGGTGCGGCAAGCGGGATCGGCACAAACCTTGACGACCTGTCCGCGTTTGCCGCCGTCCATGACGATTGCTTCGGCCATCTTGTCACAGGGTTTCTGAACGGGTGAGAGCTTGGCGCTTGCGCCATTCGGTTTAGGCTTCTTGATCTCCAACTCCACATACTGGTTCCGGCCCAAGGGAGCGCCCTCGCGAGAATTCCACGCCGCCGATATCTGGATTAGCTGCGGTTTGGTTTCCAGGGTCTTTTTCACGGAAGCGTCAATCTTGGCCCGGAAACAATCTGGTGAAGTGCATGAATCTTTGCGCACATCTGGAAAAAGTAGCTTGTTGAACCCGGTTCGCCTCGGACAGTTGACACATGAACCTGCCTCGGGAAGGAGAGTTTCATCCTGCTTGTCAAAGGGCGCGGACTCCAGTTGTAGCAGGATGTTCGATTCAATCCACGCTGCCAATTCACGGATCGGAATCAGGACTTGGGTATTGCCCCCACTGGTCCACATTCCGCGAAAGGCAGCTGCGAATGCCTCCTGCTGTTGCGAAGCCGCGAGCTTGGCGATCAGCAAAGCATGGCCGATGGTGATCTCATCTCTCAGAAATGCCTCGGCCACAGGCGGAATCAGATCGGCTAGCTTAATCCTGCCGTAGATATACGCTTCACTTTTCCCAGCGCGGGAAGCGATGCTGGCGATGGTGTAAGCAGGTTCTCCAAGTTCCAACAGCGATTTGAAGCCCAGAGCTTCTTCAAGCGGGTGGATGTCCTCGCGTTGCAGATTTTCGACGCACTGCGCCTCGATTGCTTCGGCATCGGTCAACTTGACCACGCGGACGGGAAGGTTATCGAGCTCCGCCAGTTTCGCCGCCCGGAAGCGGCGTGCGCCGGCTACGACCTCGTACTTACTCTCTTCCAGTTGGCGTACCAGAAGAGGCGTTAGAATCCCTTGCGCTCTGAAGCTCGCAGCTAGTTCCTCCAACGCTGTTTGATCGAATCGCTTGCGGGGATTGGTCGGGGACTCGACTAGGGCGGTGACGGGGATGTTGCGATATTCGTTGTTGTCGGCGATTACGCTTTGCGTAGCTTGCATGGTGTTCTTCTCCTTGTGGTTGTGCTTCTGATTGATGTGGTGGGCGCACACATGGCACGTGTGCGCCGGAATCTTGGCTGTCCTGTGGGGGTTATGCGGCTGCGGCGAGTGCCGCCGCTGGCTCGGGGGCAATGCCCCCGAGAATCACGGCAGCGGTCTGCTGAACGGCTTGTAAGCTCTCGCGCAAGAGATTCGCGTCTCCGTGCCAAAGCTGGATGTAATCAGCGGATGCGGTTCCGGTCTCAAGCCCGATTGCTTGGCAGACCACGAAGGCAACAGCCTCGGCTTCGGTTTCGCGGACTTTCTTGGTAGTGAGCGTGCGACGGTCGCCACGATGCAACATTTCGTGGGCGATCTCGTGGGTGAGCGTGGAAAATTCCTCTGCGGGTTGCATCCCGGAAAGCAGCGTGATCTTTCCGCCGTGCGACAAGCCTTTGGCGGGGCCGATCTTTTCCGAATAGTTCAGCTCGATTCCTTGAGCCTCGACGAACTTTACAAGGCGTTCGCGGTTGCCGCTCACGTCGCCTTGGACTTCGGTGAGCGTAGGAAGCTCTTTGCCTTCGGTCTGGGTAAGATCAAACACGTACACGCCACGGAATCCGTACAAAGTCTTCTGCCCCTCAGTTGCGTTGTCACTTGGCACGTCGGTGGCTGCATCGCTCGTGCTTCGCTTTCCGACCATCGGAGCCAGAATAAAAATGCCTTTTTCGCCGCGCCGAACGAAGCGGCCAAGCGAGTTCCAAGTACGGAGTCCTGCGACGTTGGTGGCATCGGGCTTCTGCCTCGCAATGAGCATGATGTTGCCGAAGCTGTAGTTGCGAAACTTGGCCATTGCCGCGAGATATTGCGTAAGGACTGCACTCTGGCCGCCCTCCAGCGACTGCACAAGGTAATCCACGGCTTCTTTAGTTTTGAGGTTGACTTCTTCTAATTTCATGTTTTTTCCCTTCTGCCGGTGTCGGCTTGTTTTTTTCTTCACTAGAGCGAAGCGGGAAAAAACAAGGCGACACTGGTGAAGGGACAGAACGGAGGCCGAAGGAGGGTGGCAGGGTGTGAGTGAAAGCGCGGTGAGTGCCAAACGAGGTTGGGGTTAGTTTGGCGCGAAAGCGGCGCAGTCCGAAACGCCCGTCCGAGCCGCGGCCAAGCGGCGGTCCGCCCGGAAGAGGGCGCAGTGGAACGATAGTCGCGAAGCCTCCCCGCAATTGGCGTGGCCGGCTCTCACTTTCAGGATACGAGGCAGAAGCTACGCAAGCGGCGGGCTTCGTGGATCATAAATGCCAGCCTGATACGAAAGTATGTCTGATTGGCTTCAAAATGGGGGGTAGTGCTTTCCGACATGTAATACCTAAATACGTTGCCGCGCGCGTTGAGCCAACGTACAGATAACCAGGGAATAGGTCAGCTCTTTCGTCAGCAAGCGTATCTAGGTCGACGAAAAACACGGCTTCGAATTCCAGCCCTTTGATGTGCTGGATATCAAAAACTCGAATCTCATTTTGGTGGCCTACAACTTGGCCATTTGGGCATGGCACAACCCGAAAATTCTGTTCCTGCAATGCGCGATTCAGGGCTTGGGAGACAGGCTGCACCTGATCTTCAGACGGAACGAAGATCGCAATCGAAGGGAACTGCCGAACGAGAGCTTCAATTTCTACGATCCGTTTGGCTAGCCAGTTTATATGAGATTCCCCAGTGGAGTTTTCTAAGAGGGCGGGAGCAACACCGTTGTTGTCAACATCAGGTGGTAGGGTGACTCTCGGTTTGATCCCTCCGGTTAAATCAATAATGGCGGACGAGAAGTCGTTTAGCTGACGAGTTTGCCGATAAGCGACGCTAACCTCGCGAGTCACGAGATCTGCGCAGACCCATCGCATCTCGTCCGGGGTCCGCGTTCCCCACGTGGTCAAACGCTGATTGAAATCGCCGCAAGCGAAAAACGAGTGACTTCGCGGATGGGTGAGGCTGAACATACATGCAAGCTGGACAGGAGAGAAATCGGTTGCCTCATCTACAAGAATTTGTGTCCTGTATTGGTCGAATACGTTCTTCAGGTGTGTCCAGGTGGGAGAGTCTATATCGCGTAGAACGTGAGAGCGACTCAGCAATTCTCCGGCGCTCTTCAGGATTGCAAGGAGAACAATGTCAACTTCGAGAGGATGTAAATCGATATTGGCTATTTCAGCGTCGGTATACCAAGAATTCCCTTCCCGACGAAGTCGGCGAAAAGCCCGGTACCGACTGGAAATACCGTCCAGATAGCGCTTTACCGGGTTCACGAATGCACGGAGGTGAGCCTGCGGAATGAGGAGTGTGCCCAGTTCTCGAAGTAGAGCATCGCCCATAGCTCGCGAACCAAGCCAATCGACGACTCTCGCGTTAATGGAATTCTTCTTGGGCATGCGGCGGGAAACAGTTCCGCGCGCCACGGCCCGCACGGCTGCCATATACGCACTGAGGGCCAGAGCTGTATCACTTCTTGGTTTAGCAGTTTCTTCGTCTTCATCTGCTTCTAGTTCATCGGGATCATCTTCGGACTCAGTGGACTTTAGATCCTTAATGAATTCGAACAGTTTGGCAAGAAAGTCTCGATCGCGATTCAGCTGGCGGTTTGACTCTCCCTTGAGGATTGCATCACTCTTCTGTCGAAGCTGCCCGAGTGCATTTCGGGTCAATTCAATGGATTGGGATAAATCATCAAAGGTAGATGCAATCGCGTCCGGCCGGGAATGCTCTACAATCGCGAACAGTCTGGCTCCTAGCTTCGCGATTTGGGCGTCGGGATCTTCCTTGAGAGCTCCACCGGAGTTGTTCAACCTATCTAAAAACGCCGAACGCTGCCAACGGTCAAAATCGTCGAACCAGTGAGTGGAATTCACAACTGCCGATTGCGTGATGCTCGGCAATGACTCCTTCATGACAAGAGAGCCAGAGCCTGATCCACTTCTCAGTACTCCGAAGATATTCCTTGCAAGATCGTGTCGTATTTCAACCCAAGTCTTAATTCGCTGGTCTGAGGCCGCAATCCCCTCTTTTGCAAAAGCTTCCTTCAGGTACTGCTTTAATAATTCCGTTGGCGTGAACATTTCCCAAGACTTTGAATGCGGAGTAGTCGTCGATTGGCTGATTGTAGCGACCAGCTCCTTGTCATCCTCATCAAGGACTTCTTGGTCGAGTTTCTGTCCAAGCCGTTTAATAAGCGTTGTTGTTTTGCCAGTACCAGCTGGACCCAGGATCAGCAGCCGATTATTTAGAGGAAGCCGGAATATTTCGTCCTGAAATTGATCGAGAACTGGCTGGTCACGAAGAGTCATCTTTTTTATCACTCTTCGGCGCACTCCCTCGATGAGGTTCATCTGAGCCCGCTCGACGGCTAATAGCTGTTCCACCAAATCTTGTTCCGGGACTTCTGCCGTAGAAGCAAGCACCGCTCTAAGGGAATCGACAGTCAGAGTTCGTATGTCTTCGGAGCTTAAGATTGTGTCCTCGGAGTCCCAACCTTCTTTCAATTCACTCGGGAAAAGTAATGCTTTTTGTAGGAGTTTGTAACGCTTGCCGTTCGGAAGCGTAATGCCGGAACCGATCCGCAGAGAGGCAAGCCGACCCAGCGGGGCCCTATAACTTGCAAACTGATGGACCACTTGAATGGGGGTCGTACGACAGATGTAGATCGTTCGGAATTGTCCCTCATCATCCTCTGCTACAACTCGTGCTACTGCAGGTTCGCGGCTGAGTATCTCTCTCGCTTCGCGGCTTGCTCGCGAGATTTCCTCGTACTGGCTTAATGCAGCGGCCGCGGTCATAGGGTTGATGCTAGAGAAAACATTGGACGCGGACGCTGGGGGAATTCGAAGGGTTTGCTTCGCTGCAGTCGAGACTTTTTCGAAGGCATCGAGCGCTTCAGCAGCAACCGTTTCTACGTACTTTTTGGCTTCGTGCGAAAGTCTCATACTGACCTCCAAAAGACGCGGCTTTCAGTAAGCGTTCGCTGTTGCGAAAATAATACGGGTCTGGTGAAAGTCGACCAAACTAGAATACCGTGCCCTGCGCCAATTGCGACGCCAGCCAGCGCGTGAAACTCGTCGTCTTATGGGTTGTCATGGCTCAGCAGTGAGGTGTCGCTCACTTAGCCCCTCAAGTTTTGTTTGTTCCGCCAATTATAAATTCGCTGCGGATCAGAGAAGTGAAGGAGAAAAAAAGAGGGGGCCCGAAGGCCCCCCTGGGCAAGACATCACGAAATCAGCTCGCAAGCACCGTTGCATTCGGTCAGGGCAAGGAGATTATCCTTCCACTTTCCGTCAGCATGGGTACGAAGATACGGAGACTTCATTCCATCGCCGCGGACCACACCGATGTAGACCTTGAGGCCGGTGGTGCGGTCGATGGTGTAGAAGGCTTCCTGTTTGGAGTCGATGCGACGGATGGCTTCCTCTCGGGCGATTCGCCAGTTGCCGGTTGTGTTGCCGATGTGCGTGATGTGTTCGTGAGCGCTCATGCGGTCCGGCTTGTTGATGCAGGTCACCTCGAACTCGGTCATGCCTGGCCTCCTTCCGCTACGACAGGAGCGGCAAGGTGGCTGATGGTCTTGAGTTCGCCATCGGTTAAGGTCAAACCGAGTTTGTATTTCAAATAGGCTTTGGTAGCGCTGCGGGCCTGGCGGTTTGAGACCACGGAATTCGCCACGATGCAGACATTGTCCCAGTCCTTGTTCTTCTTGCTCCAATCGACCGACTCAAGCGCGGTCAGGCGCTCCTGCCAGTCTTCGGGAAGCTCTTTCATCAGGTCGCCGCCTGCAGCGCCCAATGCCCGCATGACGACCGAGTGGGCAGAGATATTTTCCTGCCGGAACTCGATGGCCCGCAGATCCCCGTTCTTGACCTTCATCCAGAGCGGGATGTGCTTGGACACTTCGTCCCAGTAGGTAACGGCCGTGGCCACCATCGAAGGGATGGTCGCTTCGTCGTCCGGTATGTTGCCGAGCAGCTCACGGTTGGCGTCATAGAGCGAAGCCAGGGTGAAGAGCTTGGCGGACCGGACAGGCAGCGAGACCGAATCCTTCTCGACCATGCCCTGGAAAGCGGCGACCTTCTCGCACACATCGAGCGTGGCGATGGAAAGCGGGTCGCGCTTGTCGTAGAGGATGTCGAGCGATTTCGAGGTCTTGACCACGAAGCGGTTGAGGTCGGAGAACATCTGCTGCACCCGTTCGCGGTTTTCGTACGGAAACAGCAGTACCGAGATGGATTCATCGCCCAAGGCGGGATTCTGGTCGAGAGCCTGGGCGATGGCAGCGCAGCGGTGCTGGCCGTCGTTGATGACGAAGTTGGCCTTCTCGAAGTCCATTTCGAGGGTGCCGATTCCGTCTGCGCCGCTGACAGCCTTGAAGTTCACTTCGCACTGATAAGAGGCGGTGATGGACGAAAACAGGTATCCGTCTTCGTTCTCGGTGATGTAGCGCGCGATTTCAGGCACGCGCTTGCGGTTGAGGACGCGTTGCTCGCGGTCTTCGGGCCGGAACTCGATCCAGTCCTGGAACGTGAACATCTTTGGGATTGCGCTGAGATTCATCAGGCAGGCGTAATATACGCGCTGGCCGATCATCCCCTTCATGGCGGGAAATTGCACTTTCATGGTGACTCCACAGCTCTATGAATTTGCCGGCTGTAGAGCGCTCTACCAGCGCTCAAGCCAACGAGGAGAGCTGTTGTCTCGTTTATATATCAGCTCTCTTCATATATTGCAATGAGCTGTATGCTATTATTTTAAGAGCTGTCTAGAACTACGCGTACGACCTCCCATAGATGGTTTACGAATAAGATAAATTGCTTACCATCAGTTTGCAGTTTAGGCATATTACAAACTTTCCTGAGGTTTATAGTTGTGCTATTATGCTAACCATGGGGCAGCAAACCAAAGGAAAGTTAAACTGGCTGCAGCACAACCTGCCGGAAGGGCTGGTCGTCGACTCTGCTTGGCTTCAGGGTCGGGGTTATTCCAGTGCGCTGCGGAGCAAGTACGCTGCAAGCGGCTGGCTGGAGCAGGTGGCGAGGGGCGTCTACCGCCGCCCGGCGGCGCATCTTCAGACGGGAGAAGAGGATCAGCGGCTGCGGTGGCAAAACGTCGTGATCTCGCTTCAGATGGTCCTGGACTGCCCGCTGATAGTCGGCGGCCGGACGGCCTTGGAGCTTCAAGGTTTCGCACACTATCTCAGTGCCAAAGGGCAAGGGGAAGTTCACCTCTATGGTGACGCTCCACTGCCTACATGGGTCGGTAAGTTGAAGCTCGACACACGATTCGTCTTTCACAACGCCAAAAAGCTGTTCCGCAATGAAGCGATCGCGAGCAGCCTCGGGCAAGGCGGCAACCTAAAAACTTACGAGCATTCCGGTACAGATTCCCTTGGCGCTGGCCTCGCACGGCAAACCTGGGGTCAGTGGAATTGGTCGCTCACGATGTCGTCGCCCGAACGCGCCATCCTGGAGTTGCTTGATGAAGTTCCAGAGCGAGAAACTTTTCATCAGGCGGACATGTTGATAGAGGGCCTTCGAAACCTCAGTCCGCGAAGGCTTCAAAACTTGCTTGTTAACTGTCGCAGTGTGAAGGTGAAGCGGCTGTTTTTCTGGTTCTCCGAGCGGCATAACCATGCGTGGCTGCCGAAGCTCAAGCGCAAGGAGATAGATTTGGGAAGCGGCAAGCGCATGCTGGTACGCGGCGGAAAGCTCGATCGGAAGTTCAATATCACCGTTCCGGAGAAACTCGATGCCGGTGGCTGAGAATTATCGCCGTCAGGTCTCGTTGCTGATAAAGGCCATGCCCTTTGTTGCGGCGGAGAAGTGCTTCGCCTTGAAAGGCGGGACGGCTATCAATCTCTTTATCCGTAACATGCCTCGGCTTTCGGTCGATCTTGATCTGACGTATCTGCCTATTGAGGATCGCGATAAATCATTGACTGAGATCGATGCAGCGATGCGCCGCATTGGCGATGCCATCGTTCGCGGTACTCCGGGCGCAGTCGTGGAGCGGGGTGCACCCAAAGGGGAAACCCGGATCACAAAATTGATCGTGCGGGCGGATGAGGTGCAGATAAAAATCGAAGTCACGCCGGTCTTGCGCGGATGCGTCTACGACCCTGAGACGCGCTCCGTTGCGGCGCGGGTCGAGGAAGAATTTGGCTTCGCGGAAATGCAGGTTGTGTCTTTCCCAGATCTCTACGCCGGCAAGATCGTGGCCGCGCTGGATCGCCAGCACCCGCGCGATTTGTTTGACGTGCGCGATCTTTTGGCCAATGAAGGGATCAGTGATGAGCTGCGTCGCGCCTTCATCGTTTATCTGGTCAGCACCAATCGTCCTTTCGCAGAATTGCTGGAGCCGACGCGTCTTGACATCGCGGAGGAATTTGCCCGCGGGTTCGAGGGCATGACCAATGAAGCCGTCACTATCGATGAATTGTTGAAAGCCCGTGAGCAAATGATTGCTGAGGTGGTCGGGAAGATGCCTGCGGATCACCGCAAGTTTCTTCTAGGCCTCAAGCGCGGCGAACCAGACTGGAAACTCCTGAAGGTGCCTGGCGCTGAAGGACTGCCCGCCGTCCGGTGGAGACTGCAGAACCTGGCGAAGATGGATAAAGAGAGACGGGCTGCCCTTATCGCGCGGCTGCAAAAGATATTGCGGGTAGAAGAACCTTCTTAACTCCTCTCGGTTCTCGTGATATATCGGATCGGATTCGCAGCACCACGTTTGCGGTGTTGGTCCGGCACGCGCTTGTGCAGGTATCGCCTCTTCACGTCCTCGGGTGCTTCACAGCCTCGAAAGCCGTACCGCCCTTCACGGGGCCCGTAGCCCTGGCGGTTGAAGTCCGGGAAGTTTTCCACAGTTGCGGGCAGCCATTCCATAGGTTTGAATGCCCCTATAATCAGGCCCTTCCGGACAGCAAGGACATATTCGAACTTGCGAGCTTTTGCAGGTGAAATCTTCCAGGCGTATCTAACGGCGTCTAGTAGATCCTGATCTTCGCTGGATTTATTGACGTTTATGAGCATCACGTTGTCCAGAAATTGCGCCTCCGGGGCTTCGTAAACGCGAATGACTTCTCCGGCGTGCATGGCACCCCGACTGCCATCATATCCACCCTGGATATTAGTGAGCCCCGGATATGCATCGATCAAGGCAGACTCTACTTCTTTCGCCGAGTCTTCGTTCATGCCGTGGCGGTGGATGACATGTTGCACTTCAAATCCAGCGTTTCTGACGGCCCAGATTGTCCTCAGCTTCAGTGCTTCGTTATCCTCGGAATCAGTCGGTTTCTCTTGACCGGCTGCATGTGAGAAAACACGATTGCCCTGACCACGGCCAACATAAAATGTCATCCCGTTCCGGGGATCTATGAGGCGGTAGACATAGTGCCCTAGCTTGAGACTAACGAGTTCCGAAAACTGCCCTTGCTGTTCCATCAGCACCTCGTCTCATTGCTTCGGTGCCCGGTGTCGCTTATCCCAGTGTCTGAATCCCAGTATTTTCTTTATGTGGAGTTCGTATTCCCCCACGCGGCGGTTCGTGGTGATCTTGTGGATCAGAACAGTGACTTCGGGAACCGGAGGATTCATGCCGTTAATTAAGCGTAACTCAAATGGGACAGCGACGTTCTTCAGGCGTTCGGTCCAATATGGTTTGATCTGGCGGTATTCGATTTTTTTTGTGCCGGCGATGATCTCTGCTAGCCACTCTCGCTTGATTGTGGTCGTGATCCGGTCGAGTTTGACCCGCATAGCACTAGCCTCGGCTCATATTTCAATGGCTTTTAGAACGGCCCGGTCCACGTCTCCGTAAAAAATCACGTCCAGCTTCTCAACAGTCTCTTCTGGAAGAGCAGCGAATTGAGCCTTGTTCGAAATCGGCACCATCGCGCGGGTTGCCCCATTTTCGAGCGCCACCTGTAACGGCTCGCTGATCGACGGTACCCCCTTCAGGTTGCCCTGGATTGTTAAATCACCCATCACCACGGTTCCGGCTTGGACTCGCCGGTTCTGAATCGCTGACATGATGGCGACGTAGAACGCCACGCCAGCAGAGCACTCCACGCGTGCTCCGGACAAATCTACTGCCTCTGCGCAAATGTCTTTCTGTGCCAGCAGAGGCGTTATGCCAAGTCGATCTTTGACCATTTGCAAGTAGCTCACGGCCCTGTTCAGCGATTCTTTGAGCCCTTTTTCAAGGCCAGAGGGAGTTCGTGTTTTTCCCGTGCCCGCCGTGAGTGAAACTTCCACACGGAACAAACTAACTTTGCCCTCGCCATCGGCGGCTACCGTGTACACGGATCCCGGTGGAAGCGGATCTTGCGAAATCGCCCCCTTGCCTCCCTGTTCGGGGGTTGCAACGGTTCGCTCCGTTCCGTCTTCCTGGTCGATGTAGGAAAAACTAGTCTTATAGAACTCAAAAGAGCCGCGTTTCTTGAGTTGTTCCTTCACCCGCCTGCGCCCCTCAAGTGCCAGTTCCAAGTAAGAACGCAGTTCATCTTTCGTGCTCCCGCCCTGGGGATGAAGCAGCTTGAGAAATCCACTCACAGTCTTCTTGACGGCAGTTGCGTCTCGCCCTTCCACGTGAGATCCGAAGCGAAAGTTATGTTCCAAGGCGTCGAAACGATTTTCCTTTCTCAGCACTCGGAATGCCTCGGCAATATAGTCGGTAACGAAACCGTAATGCGTTGTCAGAATGTCCTTGGAGTTCTTCGGCGTCTCCCAGCCGGGCATGTAAAAATGCAGGCGGTCAATGACTGCGAGATCAAACTCCTTTGGGAGCGGCTGGAAAAGATCGGTGGTGGAATTCTGTACAAGCGTCTCAACCGGCTGATTGAGGTTTCCAACGAAGACGAGAGAGGCGTCGGCATGAACCTGAGCAACCCCTCGACTGAATCGTCCGTTGGCCATGTAGTCTTTCATGATTTGGATCGTGTCTGGATCGTTAACCTTCATGCCGCCCACTTCATCGAAGGCGACAACGTCCCAGTGACCAACAAGACCAACCTTTCGCCGCGCATTGTTGTAAAACAAATTTGCGCTGCTCGCTTTACCGCCAGAGATCAGGATGCAGTAGGGGGACATTTCGCTGAAGGCGTATGACTTTCCAGTGCCTCGCGGGCCAAGCTCGATGAAGTTGTAATTCTTCTCGACGAAAGGGACGAAGCGCGAAAGCAACAGAAGCTTGAGGCGTTTATCGAAACGTGTTGGCTCAAGGCCTAGACTACGCAGCAACAGGTCAATCCATTCGTCAGTTGTGAAACCGTTACGGCCCGCGCAATATTCTTCAAAATCAAAGCGGGCCAATTGGATGGGCTTTAGGTCAGAGATATGGAAAGGACTGCCCTTGCCGTTGTCTTCGCTAGGCCTGTATTCCACATCAATAATTGCCCAGATGCCGCCTTCCAAGAGTCTCTCGAACCTGCGATGGAATTCGTCGGGGATGTGAATCCTTGAAAAGCTGAAGTTGTCCATCGAAGCCCAATACTTCATTTCGCTGGGAAGGAAGCGCACTTCGATCCGGTCAATAAAGCGGTGCTTACCGTGCTGCTCTACAAGAGACTGTGCCTTATTAGCCTCGTCATGACGGAAGTAGTTGCTTTTAAGCGTTTCCTTCACCGCTTCAATGCCAGCTCGAATCTCATTTTCGTCATCCGATGCGCAGTACTTGCCCAGAAGGTATTCCAAGACGTACGAGGGAACGTTTTCCCCGCCCTTAATCTGATGGAGCAGATCCTTGCGCACGGCCTTACCCGCAAACGCTTTGGTTAGCTTGTTGTCTAGCGCGTCAGATTCCATAATCCGGTTCTTACTCCATTATCGAGCTTTTCAACTTTAGGCGATGGAAAACAACTCCTGTCGCCGCGTCGGTCGCGCGAATCTCAATGTTAGCGCCGGTGTAGTCATCCTGGATGCGGACGGGCACTTGTGTCTCGGTGCCCTTGGTCAGTGTCACGAGTCGAGTGGCAGGATCGCGAGCCTCGCAATCGGCTGCCTCTCCAATGAGCTTCGCTTTGGGACCTGAGCCATCGTAGGCTGCGACCCGAACCGTCAGCGAATCTGCCAGCAGCGAGTTAAACCAAATCTTCACGCCGACGACGCGGCTGGTAAAACGATCTGATCGGTATCGTATCTCAACTTCTTCACGCCCACCCGTTACAGATCGCACCCCGCGGGCTTTCAAGACGACAACCGGGACCACGCACTCCTGTAGTGAAAGTCCCTCGTGGAAATATCCGTGGCCGGCTACAAATGCAGTGAGTCCGATTGGCGCGGCATATTCCTGAACGGGGCCAGTAATGCCCAGATGCGATGCTTGCATGATTGTCACGCCTGATGACCTCGAAATGCTGCTACCAATCAGGCTCCGCCTCTTTACCATCTTCCATTCGCCCGGCGGCTGCTGCGCGATGCTTCCCGCGGCGATCTCCGGGAGCAAGACATGCCCGTGGTCGGCGGCGTAAACAAATGTCCCAAAGCCCAGTCCAGCGAGACGATCCGTGGCCGTGCGAACATCGCCGATAATGTCGCTCATTAGCTTGCGCGCCAAATAGAGGCTTGGACCCTCTCCTAGAGCATCGATCTCCTGAGTACGGACCACAACGAGGTCAGCCTCCCCGATCGATGACTGCAGCTTCTTCTGAGGCATTGATAGAAGTTCCCCGAGAGGAAAGTCACGGAAGCGATCGCCATAATTCTCGCGAATGAGTTCCATGCGATCGGCCGAATTTCGTAATATCCTTCCGGCGATTGCGGGGACAATTTCACTTCGATCCTCAACCAGGCTGTAGACCCCATCCGCGCCGGGCATCAACGCCGCCATCGCACACGGAGTCGTGGTCGGTAGAATGGTCGTGGCTGAAGAGACGGTTACGGAGCCGAAAGCTTCGAGGGTTCCACCCAGGTCTCTGCCCATCTCGTACCGCATCGAATCGACTAGGAAGTACACAACCTTCCCGCGTTCCTCAAGTTCGGGGGAAACGTACCTGTTAAACACCTGGGTTTGGCGGAGAACGCCCTCCGGTGGCCAACCTTCGCGTTCTACCGACCTCACGAAAACGGATTGCGCCGAGCCAACGACTTCGGCATATCGTTGACGGCAAATTGCGATCAGCCCTCCAACCTCGTCGTCTTCCGCGCACGCCGCGGCGCCTTGCTCAACTAGTCTCTGTTGGCGGTCAGTTTGCCAGAATCCATCGGCCGCTGTGTAGGCTTGAACTAGGTCGCGGACGGTGTTGGGAATTTTCGACGCCTGGCTGCTCCATGCTTCTGCGGCAATCAGGAAATCAGTACAGCGCTCCGCAAGTTTCCAGATCAGCGCCCGTTCGGGGATGTAGCGCCAGACCGATTGTCGGCGTTGACTGACGACCTGTTGAGCCTCGGTTAGATTGCCGGCCTTGGCAAGCGATTCCAATCTCTTTAAGTACGCTCTTTCCTCGAATGGAAAAGTGTCTCGAACTCCCAGATGTGGGAGGCTGGAAGCAAGCTCTGGTAGACGCAAGGCCTTTTCTACTCGACTCGCGAGGGCGATATAGCAGTCGCGTGTATCGTCGGACATCCGCATTCTGTCGCAAACAGAGTAGATCGTTTGGCGGTGCTCTTCCGCTGTTCGGGAGACGTCAGACAATTGATCAGGCAACGCGCCCGAAAGATCGAGGGCGAACTCCGAGAAAAGAACGTAGCGCCCGAGATGTTCCAAAATTGATTCCAAGGAAGTGACACGCGGCGGCGGGGCAAAGCCAATGCCCGACTGAAGCAGTCGAAGCAACTCCTGGCTGGCTCCGGTCACACTATCCAAAGCTTTCGTTGGTTCCTTCCCACACAAGAGCTGTGTTGTAACTTCAATCAACGAGTCGCTTCCCAGAGCCTCTTGAAGCAGTGGATAACGAACGGTCTTGCCCAAACCCTCGATGAGAGCGAGTGTCGGACGGGCTTCTGCAAAGAGGCGATCAATTTCACGCTCCCGGCCTGGTAGGGCTTGGCGGGCCAAGGATTGGAACATCTCGGCTTCTTTGTCCCCGTATGCTGTTCCTATCAACGCGAACGACTCGAACGGGTCTTCGCGCCGTTGTTCTTCGGTGCGGCCTCGCGGCCACGGACAGTAGAGCAAGAGATTCGCATTCTTGGCTTGAGGCGTCTGATTCGAATCGTTAAGTTGCGCCAAAATATCGTCTGCCTGGCGGCGAGATCGAAGACGGGATTCTTGGGTGAGAATCACTGTACTATTCGGCGCTTTAAATGTTCCTGCTATTTCTCTGAAGGCATTTTCGCCGTCGTACCAGACCACGACCCGCTTCTCTTCGAGAAGGTCAGTCAAGCGCTTTTTCAGATAGGCCGCTAGGCTCACTCTTCATCTCCTGGCACGGTTTCCTCAATGGTTTCCTGAGAGACGATCTTCTTTGATCGTTTCTTCTTCGCAGGCTTCGTTGCGGCTTCACACAGCGATTCCAGGTCATGAGCGATGGCAATCGACCGATCGCTCTTGCAGACTTCGCGCACGCGATCTGGCCAAATGGAATAGGCCAAATGAGCCCAATCGTAGTCGCCCGCTTCCAGCTTCTTCCAACACTCTTCGAGATCCTTGCGCCACTTCGGCAATCTGAACAATTTCCATAGGGGCGATGCTGAAATCAAGACTCCATCGTTCATACTTGGCCTGTACGGCAGCTCAGCAACTCGTGCGACGTTATCTCGAAATTCGCGCAATTCGTCAAGGAACGCGGTAGTGCGTTCGCACACGACCCGTAGGGCAGAAGCATCGCGGCCCATGGCGTTGGACATCTCGCCTTCGATTCGTCGCAACTCCTTTTCAGTGGCGTCAATTTTCGGCTTTACGTATCTATTGAGAGCGGTGTAGAGCGAATCATCATTTATCCCCTGATAGTAAAGCCACAGTGTGTAAGAACCTGAGGCGGTTGAAAGGGGCCAGTAAATGGGTGCCTGGCGACCGCTCTTGGAATAGGTTTTGAGGTGATCGGCAAAGAACAACGAAGGCTTCCGAAAATATTCACGAAGATCCTTTATGCCCAGGATCTCGCAAGACTCTTGCTCGACGAGGTCTGCGCGCTCCTTCCATATCACTCTCAACACTTCCCGTAGATGTCGGATAATGTCATTCGGACTGTCTTCGTCGTCAACCAAAATACCGTCCCATTGAATTTCTAGAGGGTAGTTCCACTCTGCATGGTTTCCAATTCCTTTAATATCTTCTCTTGTCATCGGTAGGCCACTGCGGTTCAGGAGCATTCCGGGTGGACAAACTGGCAAAGGCGCGAACGGATCAGGCGACTGCTTCATTGTTTTTCCATCAGTGGCTAGCCGGATATCCCATCGGCCAAAAGAGACACCGAGTAGGTAGGAGAAAAGTGCTCCGGTCGTGACAAGAGCTTCCGGAGACGCGCCTTCGTGCCGCTGAGTTCCTTCGGATGGTGGTGAAACCTCTGAGCTCGATGCCATCCCCAGGGTCGCATATACAGCGGACCGATCCGCCGTATTGAGGTCATACAGCCTGAAGACGAGGTCGTCAATTTCGCGTTGAACAGCTTCGAAAGCCTCCTTCTCTGCGCGAATGCGGGCGGACCAATCGACTGAACGCTCCACGATTCCCTGGCCCGAAACCTTCAGCAGAGCCGGGCGAGCAAAAGCGTGGGATGTTTCGGTAGATGTGTCCAACTCGCGTCTGTGTGCCCAGGCGAGGACTGCGAGCTCTGAGAGACGCATATCCAAAGGCGGAATAGGAATAGTGTTTATGTCACCAACGTCGAATTGAGGATGCTCATTACGTCCTAGCGTCAACTTGATTAGGTAGTCCGCCATTGTGCTGTTCAATAGGCCTAAATCGAATCTACGGACGTCCTCTTCTGCATAAATTCCACTCCCTCGCTTACTGATTACCGTGCCTTCTGGCATCGCTTGTATGCAAAGACGATGGCCGCGATATACCCATGTCAATCCAGGACGAGAAAAGTATTCGAGGTTTGCGGGCCGAACGTCTGGGCGGTAGATGGTTCCTAAATATCCGCGGTATGTATTCCTACGGTCATCCCAGTCGATGACAAGGTCGATATCCCTGTAAAACGGGCTAAACCCTCCTCCCTTGTTCCAAGTACGCCACTGGGATCCATATCCGGCCTTAGGTTCCCACCAAGTGCGAGCGAACCGGAAATCGTCGCAAGTCGGGTTCGTCGTTCTTACTTTTCTACCGGACTTTGAGAGCGACGGTAGCCTGCTAAAGAGATCGAGGATGCGCTCCGGACACCAATAAGCGAATGTGTTCCCCGGAATGTAAGAGAAATTGCCCGGATCACAGACGAAGGTTCGCTGACTGGCCGGATCGCAAATTGCGTCGGTAAGCGCCTCTCCTTTGTTTTCGTCTCTCAGGATACGAAAACAAATAAGCGGCGGATAGTTCACCTCCGGAGGCGGAACCACTCCGTTAATAGTCTCCGAAATGGGCGAGTAGCGAACGCTATTGCCATCGCTGGGCTGTATGAACCCTGCCGACTCAAGACGTGCAAGCTCCCCCACAGCTTGATGACGCCTAAGCCCACCGCCAGCGGTCTGCCATTTCGCCAAACTGAAACGCTTTTGCTCATCAAGTTCAACGTTTGCGAGCCGTGGTAATAATGAAAGGGTGAGGGCTCGGTTCTCAGACGCTGTGAGCGTGCGTAGAACGTACGCGGCAACTTCGACCATGGCATCAAGTACCCCCATGCCAAGGTCAGCGAGAACTATGGGGCGGAAAAGGCGAAGAACCACCCGCTCGCGCCAGTCCACGCTTTGCCCCAGGAAAAAACCTGTGCGTGAACTAATGACGCCTAAGTAGCTCGCGGCGGCCAGCCTTCCTTGGAAGCATTCTACAAAGGCTTTATAGACGTCGCCTTTGGTATCCCCATACGTTTCGTCTAAATACGGCTTCGATGGCACGCTCGCGTCACCAAAAGGTGGGTTCATGAGCACTACATCGTAGTGCTGCCGACAAAGGTCAATGAATGCAAACCCTTTTACCGTGTCCTCGGAAAACAGCCGGCGCTGGTACCCCTGCCCATTTTCAGCCCGTTCCGCATAGTTCTGAAGTTCGGTATAGATACGCTCTTCAGCCCTTTCCCAAAATGTCTCTTCGGTGATTCCGGAAAAGTCCAGTCTTAGCTCGGTTTGCTCTGGCCGCAAGTCGCCAAATAGAACCGTTTGCTCCGGTTTCGGGCCGGCCAGCCACTTCTTCTTAGCGTCAGCCACCGCTCCGGCGATTTCGTCTTCGATTCTCAGTAGTGAGCCGGCTTCCCCGGCAAGCTTCATCTTCTCGAATACGACCTGCACAAGCTGACCGAGAGCCTTCGGCTGGAGATCGGCCACAAATTGATCAAGTAATTTCCTTTCGCCAGGCATCGGCTCAGCACAAACGATGTTGCTCTTTGTGATCTTTGGACGACCTGCCGGTCTGAGACCCAGATGCTGGTAGGCACGTTGAGCTCGCAGCCACAGAGCTAGGGCTGCGATCTGGCAAGCCCGTAGGTCAATGTCAATACCGTGTAGATTGTTCCTGAGGATAAGTTCCGGCAGCGCTCGCTTCAAGATGTCGACATCGGCGTATTCTTCCCGGAGAGTTTTCCCCGTAGCGTCGGATTTGGTTGGCCGCTCCTCTCGCCAGGCTTCCTCATAAATTGTTTCCAGCAGGTCGAATGCGTAGAGCAGGAAGTGCCCGCTGCCGCATGCCGGATCAAGGATTTTCATGTCTCGGGGATCTCTGTTCGGCCGATGAGGAATACTAAGCGGCTGCTTCCGGGGTTGTTCGTGGCTAAGGTTTTTCTCCTCGTCCGCTGATGTCGGAGCTTGTTCTCCTTCATTGAGAAAAATCTCGGTCGAACGCCGCACGAGATAACGGCAAGTGTCCTTTAGAGCGGTGTTGCCCTTTCGCATCTCGTACCAGATGCGCCCCAGCGTGTTGTCCACAAGAAACTCAACGACGTAACGCGGGGTGAAGAACTGATTGCGGACGGCTAGCTCTCGGCTGTTCCGAGGAGCGGCAGACGCCTCACGCATCGCCTCCCGCTCTTCCTTGGAATTGAAGTACTGATAAATCCATCCGATGGTTTCGTCTTTTTCCCAGAGATGGGCCAGGTCCGCTTTATTAAGGAGCGAGAGCACATCCTCAAGGCAGCGCTCACGTGGAAAGATAAGCGACTGCGGGGCGTCCAGGTCAAAGAGAGCGCCGAGATCCACGGCGAGTTCTGCGAACATCCTCTCCAGGAAGATTCGATAGGTTTCACCCCGCCCACCGAGGACGCCGTGGGAGAACCGCTCGTAAAGCACAAATCCGTCAGATTCCATGCCCCTGCGGACGCATTCGATGACGTGCCCGCGTTCCTCACACATTCGGAGCGCAGCCATGCGGTTCAGGACTGTGAATGCCGTTTCATGTGCGAGCCGTTCAAATGCTTTTTCTTTTCTTTGTACTTCGGTTCCATGCTCAGTAGAAGCGAGGTGCTCCTGCCAAAGGCGCAACGCGCCAGCCACATCGCGTCCACGCTCATCAAGGTGCGTGAGACTCGAAACAGCGAGAGAGCTGCCATCCGGCTGAAGTCCGTAGATGGATTGAAGCTGGTGACGGATGTCGTCCGTCAACAAGCGCCGGCAGTCGCCGACCATGTTGGCCAGCTTGTTTCGAGTTGGCTTATCGAAACTCATTCCGAACGTTTTCTGATGCGAATGATCCTGTTCGATTTCAGCAACTCATTGAGCTGCGCACGTAGCGAAGAGAGCCATCCTTCAAGATCAGCCGTGGTTTTGATGACTTCGGGAACCATCAGATCGGCAAACTCGACGAGTTCCTCGGTTGGAGGTTCTTGGGGTACAACCGGGGGAGGGGGAGTCGGCAGTCTTCGCTGAATTTCAGCCGCCACGTCGGCCTTGAGCGCATTGATTGCCGATTCTCGCGCAAGAAGTAAGCGAAGATCGCTTACCTCGCGGCCCGTCACCGATGTTTCAGGAAGACCATAGGGTGTAACTTTTTTGGCAAGCTCTTCTCGATCATCGGTTTCGAGTCGAGACCATTCTGGTTTGTCTTCGAATTCCCGGAGAATCGCCTGGAGCGAAGCTGCATAAGCGCTGCGGCGCTCAGCATACCGGCTTTTCACCCGATCCATGGTTGAGCGAACCGCACCACGGAGAGCAGGCAGATGCTCCTGAATGTTCTCCGCAGCCAGAGCTTCACGGATCGCGGCGGCGTCGCCTGCCGAGATGATGCCCGCTCCGCCTGAAGGAAACAGGCTGGCCAAATCTGCCAGATTGTTCTCAAGGTCTTTTGCGGCGCGAACTTCGGCTTCGCCGCCGTTGCTCAGAGCATCTGTCAGTTCGCGCGCCCACTTTGCATCACCAGGGATGGAGCTATCAGTGCCACCGAGCAGAGACGTTGCCCCGATAGCGTCTTGCTTCAGTAGATCTGCGCAGGTCTCCAATAAACGCCGCGCTCGGGCCTCACCAGGCAGTCCAAGAAGACGCAGGCGGTCTGGCAGCGACCCGACTTTTTCCATAAGGCCAGGAACGCAAGCCCGAACGGCTTTGCTGATGTGATCTTCAAGTGGCAGTACATCCACGCCAAACATATTCTGAAGCCGGTTCGCTGCCCGATCCAGAGCTTCAGCGGGTGGACGGCTGTCGCGGCGGGATATGCCAATGCGGTTGAAGGATACCGTGGATTTTAGAGCCTCTTGCGCCAGGGGCCCTGAGGTCTTTATTGGACCGTTTGGTGTATGGAGTTCGATTTCTCCCGCAGTGAGCAGTGCGGCGAACAGATAACGCGTCGCGTCCTTCGACCAACCGTAGGGTGGGACAGCGAAGAAGTCTTGAAGAGCATTGCCCTGTAATCGGCCACCGCCAGATTCGTCCAGCTTATTGTTAAAGGCACGAAGCGTCTCAGCGAGGGCCGGGTGGTTGACATCTGGTTTAGGGCTACCGCCTCTCGTCACTACTAAGTTGAGAGGGTCAAGTTCCCTGGGCATTCGGTCGAGTCTTTCCACGCCGAGGAATTTGTACGCCAATTCAGTTGCGGGCTTAATCGGAACCAACCGGAGATAGGGAAAGATTTCTGCGGCAGAGGTGGCGAGTACTCCGCGAGCCGCCGCTTCGAGCGTTTGGCCTGACTCGGTCACACCGGTCGGCCGGCCGCGAAAGACAAAAGCTCCTTCTAGAAGTCCAGTCTGTATGAGCTTGCGCGCCCGTTCCCGAGACTTTTCTGCAGCACGGCGTTCAGCCCGGAGAAATTGGGCGACATCGCGGTCGGCTTCACGCTCAGGCGTGGTGTTGACGACCCAGTCAGAACGACTGGCATCAACGAGCAGATTGTCGAGCTCGTCAGAGAACGTGGCTAACCACACAATCGTATCTTTGAGTTCGGGCAGAGTGTTGGTCTCAGCCAAAAGCGCAGTGCGGCGAGGGGCAAACGCCGCCGCATCGACTGCCTCGATGCGGAACTGAATGTCAGCGTCTTCGCCAAGGATCGGTGTCCTGCCGTACCGGACGCCTGCTTTGACTTCTTTGACGTTCTCAATCTTCACTGAAGGTGCTGGATCGAAAACTGCCTGGATGAGCTTCGAACGAATAAGGTTTACTTCCGCGGCGGTTGGTAGATAAGCATTCCTTTTTTCCCGCAGAGGCTTGACGCCTTCACTCAGAAACAGGTACCCACCGGCTTGGGGATCTTCGATGATTCCGCACTCTTGCCTCGCAACCAAGCTCCTGAGAACTTCCCTCACTTCGGCGAGAAGTCCTTGGGCTCCAAGCTTCGTATAAAGGAGAGCGGCAATATTTTCAGCAGTTTTGGGGAAGCCCTCTATCGCTTGCAAGACACCGATGGTCTTTGCGACTCGCACCGCCAGCGGTTCTTTAGGGAAGGCTGCGGCAACGCGATCAACCGCGCGTGGGACGTGAGGCAAGACTTTCGCGATATCGGCGCGCAAACTGTCGTAAAAATCATCCGCGCAGGCCAGCACTCCGATTTGACGATCCGCGATTTTTAGCGCCTCTGGCGGCAGCACCTTGCTTGTATCCACTAACAGATCTTGAATTACGCGGATTGCAGACCTTAATCCGATGCCCCCAGTCGAACGGGCCAACGTCCTGATGAGTTCGAGGAGCAGATCGAAGTGCTGAGGCAAGAATGGGTATAGACGCGCGAAGGTGGCGGCATCGGCGTCACCGCGGTAGAGGGTCGTGCCGGTGAGACGAGTAAAGTTGAGGAGCCCCTGGCCGTAACGCCCGAAGTCGTCTTTCAATCGCTGCTCGCCTTCCGGCGATTTAGTGAGCAGACGGCGATACGTGATTTCCCGAATGTCTTGGGCATCAAGATTGATGGGAATGGGAAATCGATCGCGCAACTTGTTCAACTCAGCCGAATTGTGAGCGGCCTTTTCGACGATTTCTGCAAGTGTCTGTTGCCCAGTGGCAACAATCCAGACCTTGCCCTGGCCGAGTTCTTTGAAGTTACGGGCCAAGCCGTCGAGGTTGAGGATTCGATCTCCGCTGGGCGCCACGTACTGACCAGCTTCATCAACTAGAAAGAGGATGTTCTCGTTGCCGGACTTGCGACGGACCAGCTCTATGATTCGCCTGGCACGGTCGCGAAGATCCGCGGCCTCTTCGAAGCGCAAACCTCTGAAGCTTTCTGGAGTCGGAAATTCCTTGAGTTGCAAGGCAGGAAGAATCTGCGAAGCGCGGGCAACTCCGATGAGGGGATCATTGTGAACCTTCTCCCAATCATCGCCGAATTTCTCACGATACAACTGCTGGAACTGCTTATCGAGTCCGCGCGATTCCAGTGTGAGTTCCAGTTCAGCTAACTTCTTTTCCTTCGCGTATCCGGCCCACTGTAGAACCTTCCAATAGAGAACCGTTGATACTGGAGCCGAGCTCGCATCGGCTAATTGTTCGCTTCCTAAATCGAGAAAAATGACCGCTGCTGGGAATTGATTAGCCAAGGTCCGCAAGCCGGCCTTGATGTCGGAAGACCCTAGCCGTTCACATAGCAGATCGAGAAACGGCCTGCCGCCAACAAGACGACCACGATCTAAACTAAAGCCGAGATATTTTGTGAATGAGCTCTTGCCCGATCCGTAGAACCCGGCTACCCAAACGCCGATCTCGGTCACGTGACCAGAGCGAACTCCATCTCCGAATGTGTCGAGGAATTTGCGGAAGCAACCCTCAACGTTGTCAGTCACTTCATATTCTTCTATTTCTGCAAGGAGGCGTTTTTCATCCGTAGCGTAATAATCGATGACTTTCTCAATTGGCCGATCAATTGGCCGCCTGGCAGAGAAAAGAGTCCGGATGCTCATTCCAGTCCCCCTAGCAGCGTCGCGCGATAGTTACCGTCAAATTCGTAGAAGCCCAGAAAATGCAAACCATACTGTCCTGACCGGCGCCCAGGATAAAAGATAACCGTTGGCACTTTGACTCTGTCATGGAGGCCGCTCTCCAATGAGCGGGCGCGGAAGTAGGGATGCAAGGCACCGGTGTCTGTAACGAACACCAGCGTGTGCGGCCTTTCATAATTTATATGCTTGGCTAGGGATTCGACCAATGCGCTGTCCGTTCGCAAGACATCACTGATCGCTTCATTCATTGCCTCTGGATCTTCTTCGGGCTCAAGTGCCAGCCATTCGTCCCATCGACCGGAAGTATCCACAATGTCCCAAATGAGCTTTGACAGCGAGACATGTTCGATCGTCCATCCTTCATTTCTCAGAACCGACGCCCAGACGGAAAGGCGCTGCTTAACTGTTAGCGTATCCGCCGGATCGTGCACGAAGTAGAAGAAGGGATCGCTCTTGGCAGGGTTCAGGCTTTCAGGGTGTCGAATATGCGTTGTCAACGCATCGAACGTTTCATCGAGCGAGGGCATCAGCTACGTCCTCCATACTGGCGTATTTCCATGTAATTCGCACGACAGAACCTGCAATCTGAGCCAGCCACCAACCCTCGCCGCTCAGCCGGTCAAGGGCTGCGGCGACGTGTCTATGATTGAGCCCGAACAGGCTCCAATCCTCGTGATCGACCACCCCGGCGTCTGTCGATCCCCCAAAGTGCAAATCGTATGCAAGAAACACGATTGTGCGGTCCGTGGGCCGGAAATGAACCAGTTCCCGCCTACCGCGGCTCACCTCCACTAACAGTCCAAAATCCGCCAAGGCTTTCAGAAGTCCTCTGGCTGCTTTGACCTTTACTTGTTCAGACCAAGCTTGAGGTATCAGTCCACCGCGCTCGGCTTGACGCAAGAACTCAACCACGTGAGACGGAGACAAGGAAAGCCTGCCCTCGGAAAGAGCAGGCCAGTATAGATGAGTCACCGTATCTCGGATAAGATCGTCGTTGCGCGAAGTATATAAGAAGCACAAGTCGGAAAATAACTGTCCCGACTGTCTACCTTCTAACAGCGTTTTCAACAGTCGCGCCGGTTTGTCGTCGGGCCGGAGATAACGTCGGGCAAACACTCGGCGCACAATATCTCTAGCCCGGTAGGCCGTCATCCGTCCCAGGAGATCCTCGCGAAGTACGCGCTCGCAAAATTCATTGCGCGATTCGCCGGCCTTCCAAGCCCGCAGCAAGGTTCTAGTTTCTTCAAGCAGAGCACTGCCTTTGGAAATTGTGTTGGTGTATTGGCGCGCCTCGGACACAATCGTGTTCAAGCTCCACCAGGCCCGTCGTCGAAATATGGGAAGACCCGTCGATTCGACTGAAAGGAATGGCAATAATGAGCAGCTAGGGCTTCAACCCCAGCGGTCACGACATCGGTGGTTGGTCCGAGTCTGAGCGGGCCGTCAGCGCGGAGTCCTTCGCGGTCATGAGCCATAGTTGCGAGCTCTTGGATCAAATCGTCTGGCGCTTTCGACACTATGTCTGTCGTTCTCGCCTCGAAGGCCTCCCCAGTTAAAAGGGCCGCGACCGCATGCTCCGTAGCCGAGGGTAAGCGGAATAGGTGATACCTGTGTCCGACTCCAATCCGCTTGTCGTGGTCGTCTCGTGCCGCAATCAGGACGGAGTTCAAGGCGGCCGATGCAGCGGTCCGAGGAAAAACGCGGATCAAAGCGCGTAGCCCTACATCAGTGAGAAACTGAGTGCGCCACCATGGTGGAGTCACACGTTCTCCCAGAACCGCGACGATCGTGCGGAGTTGAAGCAGATCGTAGATTTGACCTGATGAATCCATCGCAGAATAATATCCTTCTTGAGCCTCCTGATGTGGCACTTGAAAATCCCCTCTCTTGTGTAGAAAAGGCTCAGACCGAATGTTGCAAGATCTCCTTGAACTTCTTCTGCGTCGAGTACTTGCCGTAGAGAGAAATCGCTCGTGAAAGCTTTTTTGGGTCCATCTCTTTGGCTCTTTCACAGACACGAGAAAGGACATCGTCTCGATCCTCAGCGAGCTGTCCTAATTCATTGACAAGATCGACCAGCAAGAACTCCGGCGACAGCTGCTTAGGAACATTCAATCGACGCTCGAAAGTCACCATCCTATTGCCAAGTGCAAATGTTCCTTGCCGACTTTGGTTGTAGACCACGCGTTTGTTGTAGAGCTGCGTCATCCCAAGTCCCAACTGATTGTAGGCATTCGGTGAGGTAATGATAAAGCGATCTGTTCTCAAGAAGGCTTTTATGAGTTCATGTTCGTCCGGAGGAGCTTCTCCGAATTCAAACTCTCGCGGACAGTAGTACAAACCGGTTCGGAGCTTTCGAAGGGTTCGATCGCTGGTTAGCTCTTTGAGATGGCGATCAAGACTTTTCGACCAGCGCATAAGTTCTTCTCTGCGATACACACGCCCTGGCCGAAGGTGTCGTTTCAATTGTTCGGACGCGTTGTTGCGCATGTTGCTCTGGGCGAGAGGAAGCGGTTGAGCGCGGAGGGATGCTGCTGTGTCCTTCCGTGGCTCACCAGTCACAGCGCCTCCATATAGGGGCGGATGACATTGCTAACCCGGCAGATTTTGGCGCAGCGGTAAACCTCGTCGAAGGTGTCCTTTTTCTCGCGAAGACAATCCTTCAGCGCCTCGATTGCGACGTCGAGTCCGATTTTGTTGCGAAACTTGAAACAGTCAGCAACGGTTTTTGCGGGTGAATAGACGCGTACAGGAACTCCCTCGACCTGATGATTCTCGACTCCCTCTGTCCGCGACGGGCCTGACAACCGGACGATCCGGAGTCCGGGCGAAGTGACGGCGGGCCTTCTTGCTCCCTTGGGAAGAGCGATCCAAACGGAGGCAGGGTTTTGAGTCGTCATCTCATGGAAGACAAGGGCAGAAAGCAAGCAGATAATGCCTTCCGGCACTCGTTTCGCCACTTCAGCGTAAGAGTGGCGTTCCGTGATACTGGCATCTGGTAGCGCATAGATCCCGCGTCCGTGACGATCAAGTTTGCCCTGACGGTGGAGACGAATGAGGTACTCCCGAGGTAGACCGATGGCCTCTATGTCGCGGGGTCGAACCATTCCGTGTTTGCCGATGTACTGCATGATTTTCTGGAGGGGCTTTGCCATACGTTGTGTCTCGATATGTCATTAGTTAATAATATCTAAAGACGTTTTGCAACAATCTACTGGAGGTTCTCCACCAAGCCGGAACCCGCGATGACGAAAGTAAAAATAACGGCAGAAACTCCGTTGTCGGATATTACGGCGCTCGAAGGGGCGATTGCCGACTTTGATCGGACGGATCTCCTATCGGCCATCGCTGGATTGCAGTTGCTGCCCGCGAATGCGGAACGGATCGTTCGACTTGAGGCATTCGCCTATCTCGTGGCATCGGGCAAATCTAAGAAATCTCGGAAGGTGGCGCCTCATGCACTTGCTCCACTGTGCAATTGTGAAGCCCTTCAGACCATTGCCCATGCCGAAGATCCGTTCGACGGCGTGTTTTGCGAGGAAGTTCTTTTCCATGGCGGTTCGTATAAGGTTCTGCCGGGCATTACAGAACACGCAACATTCATCTTGAAGAGGATCAACGAAACGATCTTTTTCCACCGGGACTCATTCCCGGACGCGTCGTTCGTCCGAACTGCAACGCATCTGATTCAGGGTACCTTAGCACTCAGTGATCGGATGTGCGAGCTCGCAGGAGTGCGAAGAAACCCCGAACTCAGTACGAGCGGGGATGGAAACATCGTTGTGCCGGACGGAAAACGACTGGTTGAACTCAAAGCATCGGTTCGCTTGAGCCATGCCGCTCTGGGTGGTTTTCTTCGCAGCAAGGGCCTCCCAACAGATTGCTTGGCACCGATCACGGTCGGGACAGACGATCTGCCACACGAGGACCAGTTGCAGATATCTGGCGTGTTAACCCGACGCCCCCTTTTAGCGGGAAGGACTGACATTGTCATCGCATCACCATCTGAACTTCTACCTGCTCTGCGGAATGCATTGATTGCCCTTGCGCAAGATCGTGGAGTTGAAAAGGAACTCGCAAGCCGCTTCGGAAGCGCCACATGGCAGACCGTTGACGAACATCTCGGCTACATCAATTGCGATGCGATTCCGTTAGTAGCCCCGGCATGGCAAAACGCTCCGACGGTCGTCCACGAGGGTTATTTTTCACTCGATACGGACAAGCTGATCTATTGCCTACTGGTCTCAGACTCCCTTGAGGGCTACGATCGAAACGATCCGTTTGGTCTTTGGAAGACTCCTGACTTACCAGCTGTGATCAGCGACCGTCTCCGTCAAGTCGCCGAAGACGTGTATTCACAGCATCCTCAAATCAATGAGGTTTTCGCCTTAGTGCTCATACAGACGGTTGGCCGTTTTGCCATGATCGGATTTGGTGGCCCTGATATCGTGGGCCTGGTGCTCAGCGCTGATGATCTGTGCACGCTATGTTTGCTCGAAGGCGGGAAGGATTTGATCCTTTGGCAATTTGCGAAGAGTAAAGAGACGATCCGCAAACATGCCCAGATCACTCAAACCGGGGTTCTGGATGAATATGCGGTGTATCGGAAGAATCGTTACAGCTATTACGCCAGCGATGATTTCCGACCGAATGTGATTTGGATGGTACCGGGGGGCGCAGGGAGCCTCAGACGTGAGGTCTATCGGGAACGTGACTGGCATGGAGTTCAATCGTATGAACCAAACCAGCTTGTCGAAGTTACCTGCTTGCACGGTCCGGATGTGCCTGTCTATGTTCCGTCCGAACGTCTGGGAACAAGGCTCGCCCTTCTGGTCGAAAACCTACCCTTGGCCGTATGGGTGAGTGGACCGGACGGTCACGTTCCCCCCAACCAGCGGAAGGTATACAAGGAATACGTCGATGCGCTTGCTTACTGGATATGGCAGTTCGAGTCGGCGATCCGTCCGACTCTACAGCATTTCTCCCGCGCCCACCGATCTCTTCGTGTGATTGTTCAATTGGACTGGGAAGGTGACCTAGCCGAGACGAACGAGGACACCGGTGATCCAAAGGCAGACGAGCGGTTGGTGATATCAGAGGTCTCGGCCGATGCAGGAGTCATCGTTCTCCGTTTTTCGAGGACAATCGAAACAGTGCTCTCAGGACCTGACAATGCGGGCGAAAGGTTGTTCGTACGAGAGCTTCTCTTAGCGATTCGTAGTTTGGCTCCGCCTCATCTATCGCGTGACCTGCGTGACATCTCGTTCGAATCTACGTTGGATCGTTTCGCCCCACTCGGTCTAAAGAAGAAGATTTTCTATCTAGATCTTGGTCGAATGTCCCAACTTGATCGGAGAGGACTTCCGCATCCACGGCACGTGCAGGAGGTGGACAAGAATGCGTTGCTCGATCCGATTGGAGAGCACTTTCGGGAAGATCAGCATTTCGAGGTCGGGCCGATCGACGCGGCGCGGGTCCCGAAAGTTATTAACGACATCGTCAAATTCTGTTATGACGAATTCACTGCGATCGTGGCGTCACTATCTGCAGACGGACTCCTTGAATGGCTCGTCGCGCGTCACGAGTCAAACGTCAGTTCCGCTGCTAATTCTCGTTTGACGATGGCGACTCGAATCGCATGTTTTGGCCAGTCGACTCAATTTATGCAGGACGCTTCGACGGGTCTCACTGAAGCATCCGAAGCCGCGGTTGCAGGGCGGTTCCTGATTGAATATGTTGCCGCGCAACCACCGTCTGGGTTTCGTGCAATGAGCTTGAGTGTGTATGACGCGTTGTTGGCTCGCGCGGCGATCATCGCTGGATACGGTATGGTAAGCGACATCGTACACTTCGATATTGCAAAAATCGACGTGGCGATGCTGGGAGCGGGTCGTCTCGGGTTCAAACCGGATCAATATCGAGCTGCGATGGATGATTTTGGGAGGCACTTTGCCGCGTCTCAAGTGACAAGCGCAGGAAGAAACTTTCAGAGGAATTGGGATCATCCCAACGAGGTCGATGAGGCGTGGCGCGGTCAAGTAGAGCAGGCGACACGGGCCGAGTTTGGATTTCCGCTGTCAGCACTTCTGGAATTGCTAACAATCGCGATTGAAATCGGATTGCAGAATCCACCCATCGTAAGGACGAAGTATGAGGACACGGTTACACAGTTTGCGCAGCGTTCCGGGTGGGACGAGCAGACGGTCCGGACCGCTTTGGAAATGTTCTTGAGCCGCCCACGCAAGGATTTCTTCCCCAAGGAAAACGGGTTCACGCGCGAGGACGTCTATCCGTGGCGTTACGGGCGACGACTCTCCTATCTACGAAGGCCGTTCGTCGTGGAGGAATCGGCGGACACATGGCTCATTTGGGGTCATCGCCATGTGAGAGATGCACAACGGTATCTTCTCCAGACTTGCTTTGGCGGACGGCTCCAGGCTGTCAGCGACGAAATGAAGACACTCGTCAGTCGCCACGCGAACCGTGAGGGAGAGGCGTTTAATGACGAGGTGGCGAACCGCCTCGAACAGGTGCCCGAAATGGTGGTAAGGCGACGCGTGAAGAAGGTTGGTTCGGGTGGCCAGGCGATCCAACCTCCCGGCGACATCGACGTCTTGGCCTTCAATACGGTTACCGGTACGATCTATGTGCTGGAATGCAAAAATCTGGCTTTTGCACGAACGCCTTTTGAGCTCGCGTCAGAGCTCAGGGCTCTGACCGAATCTACCCCCCATCACAAGTCGATAATCCAAAAACATCAGCGTCGAGTTCAGTGGGTCAGAAATAATCTGGCACAAATCTTGGCCTGGGCGACGCTTGATGGAGGTGAACCGTGGGCCGTTCGGTCTGCCGTCGTGGTCGACAGCCCTGTGATGAGTCCGAAGCTCAGGGATTTAGGTGAGCCCGTGTTTAGCTTCACGGATCTTTCAGCGAGCGCTTCAGACTTTGGGCTTGATGCCCTTTGCACTGCCGTGTTCAGTCCATTTCCAGTAGATGATTAGATCAGGGATCCAGTGGGTTAGGTTCCAATGCTTGGCTGCCGCCGTTTTTCCTGATATAGCATCGGGAAGAAATCCAGCTCGTCGATGGCGAATGAGTTGCTGGCTTGCCGAGCGAGACGTGCGCGAAGATCCCTTGGTACGTGGTCCAACCTCGCGGTATAGCGGCTTAATATCCGGCACCGGGTGCGGTATCTGATTGTAGTAGTTCTTGACTTGAATTCGTCTGGGCGTTCTGTTGTCACACGGGTGAGAGTGTGAGGCGACTGGGTGCTAATGTCGTATTCGCGAAGAGATCTGTACAAGAAGTCTTTGTATCCAAACATCCCGGTCTACATCGTAGTCAACAAAATCTATGACATCACGGACCGTACCATTTCGAATTTCTGCTCGTACGATTTTCCAGGTACTCCAGAGAGCGGTTTTCGTGATGCCGCCGATTGATGCCATTAGTAGGGAAGATTAGCAGAATTGACCAGTCGGGCGGCACGGCCATCCACGGGCGTTGAAAACATCTACTTACAACTCAACCTATGGAACGACAAGGGGGCCCTGTTTTTCAGAGGCCTATCCCAAGTGACTGGGCAACGGAGGAAGTTTGACCGATTTCCAAGGCGGAGGTCTTCGAAACCTCAGCCCCTAACTGCGGGCCGAGCTTTGCCATGTCGTCTGTGAAGATCGTGGCGTCGTGGCTGGCTCGCGAGATGGAGACATAGGCGAAGCGAGAGCTGAGCAAGTCCGGGTGAACGCTGGTATCGGCGTGAACGAGGACGCGTTCGGCGGTGAGACCCTGAGCGCTGTGACTGGTGACGGCGTAGCCGTGGTCCAGATGACGATGTTCGATGGCGCTGAACTCGATCTGGCGGTTGGTGTCGAGGCGAGCTGAGAGGCGGCCATCGGGACAGATCGCCTCAATTGCGGCCATATCGCGATTGGCAACGCCGAGTGATTTGTCTGGCGCGGTGAACTGCACGCGGTCACCCACGGAGAACTCGCGTTCTAGCTCTCGATAGACGCTCACCCCAGTGAGTCGCCGAGGATCATAGGTGGCAAGTTGTCCGTTCGCTTTCTCGACAGTAAGCAGGTTTGCGGCCGGGTCGATCGCTACGACCGATGCATATGCGGCCGCTTCGATCCCGATGGCTTTGCTGCCGCGTGTGTAGCGAACCACATCCTCAATCTCGTAGTGACTCGCCCAGGATCGCTCGGCTCCGGTCATATCCTGTCGCTGCACCAAGATCCGGAAAGTGTGATCTGTTGGGGCAATCGTGCCAATGGCTTTCAATTCCTGACGAACAGCAACGTTCAAGTCGCGGCGGGAAGCATTGTCCGGTGAAACGATGAGCGTGTTCTCGGGCGATTGCACGTAGCTCTTGGCAATGGCGCGGATGCGTTCTTCTGCGTCGGGAATCTCCCTTACACGGCCCTGCTCTTGGAGTGCGTCAAGGGCAGCGGAGACTTGGCCCGTAGCCAGCATTTCCACGGCCGATTTCAGAGCCGGTTCCTGTTGACGAACGATCTCATCGAGCTTGGCCGTGCGCATTCCGGCTTCCTGCAGTTGCTCAAAAGGTCGGCCCGCTTCGACGCCCTGATGCTGGTGCGTATCCCCGATCAAAAGTACACGATCATTGGGACCCAGACGCGCAAGCAACTCGCGCATCTGGTTGGTGCTGGCAAGGCTCGATTCATCAATAAAGAACAGCCGTTTCTGTTCTGGATTGTGTTCAGGGTCCTGTCCACGGGCGAGGAAGCCTTGTAATGTTCCCGCCTCGATGCCTACCTCCTTCAGTTGGCGCGCCGCGCGTGAGGTTGGGGCGAAGCCTTCGACATGGTAGCCCTGCTTTTCTGCGACGCTGCGGATCGCTGTAAGCGTAGTCGTCTTCCCCGCGCCGGCGAAGCCTTGGATTCCTTGGATGCGGTCCGGGGAGCTAAGCACATCCTCAACTACTCTCTGTTGTGCTCGGTTTAGATGCGGGTGCTGGTCGGCCACGGCAATGGCTTGCGGACGCGAAAGCACCGGCTCCGCATTGTCCTGACCCGCCCGCATCCGACGAAGGATTTCGTGTTCCGCTTCGATGGTTTTGGCGGTGGTGAATTGACGGCCCGGAGCTCCCTGAGGCCGCTCAACGATTTGAAATTCTCCGGATACCAAGCGGGCGTCAAGATTGGCGCGGACCTGGGTATGAGTGATCTCGCCCATGCCACGACGAAGCCCGTCCCGGATCAGCGAACGTTCATCCACAACCGCCTCGCGCTCGAAGTTCTTGTCGCGGGAAAAGGTGAGAGATTCTCGAACACGCTCAACCGAATTGGCCGGCCTCTCTTGGTGTTGAGAGCGTTCCCGCGCGGCCCTAACAACAGCGTCAGCTTGGTGTCCAAAGTCTGCCGCCAACTTGCGATGCGCTGCCATCACTTCTCTAGGCGAATGCATCTCCTTGCGGTCACGTGTCGAGTGCGCAGCGATCTCGGCAGCTTCCTTGCCCGAACGGCCTGTGCGTTCCAGGTACTCACGGATCTGTCGGCTGCGGGGACTTGATGCGTCGAGGTATTCCTGCGTGTAGCCCTTGATCTCGGGCGCGCCGCTCCGGCCGGTCGTGATCTCATAGCCTAATTGGCGCAGCCGGTATGTCAACTCGGATTGGTAAATCGCCGTGGCAAATTGCTGTGAGGCGAAGAGGCTGTGCGGCTGAATCGCGCGGGCTTGGCCAACGTCACGCTCGGTAATGTTGAAAATAACTGCGTGTGTGTGGAGTTGTGGCGCGACATAGCCATCGACTGGGCGGGCCGTGTCGTGCTCGAACTTGGCAACGACAAACTTGGCCGTGGTCTCGGGCGGATGATTACCACCGATGCGGGCTTGCGTGTAATGTTCGAGCTGATCGATCGCAACGCGAACGCTCTCCCGGTGGGCCTCGCGGACACGCTCGTCGCCACCGACGAGGGCCGTGAGCGAAACAGATTTGGGCGCGGAGAAGGTTGCATCCCATCCGGCTCGATGCTCCATCGTTTTAATTGTCTTGCCATCGGCGTCCTGATATTCATACGACGCTCGTTGTCGCACAAGCTGCTCTCCCGTTTGTGGATGTTCTCCTTGGCTCAGCTTCTCAAAGTCCTCGGCAGAGACGATCCCGGCAAGACCGAACTGCTCTGCGAGACGGCCCTGCCATTCGCCTGCGATCACTCCCCGCTGAGACCAATAGTTCTGCTCTTTCGCGGTGAACTCCTTCTGGTGGTAAGTCTGGGCCTGCCCCGCGGAGAGTGGCTTTGAGATGGTCAGCATGGCAGTTTCTCAACCCCGCAGATTCAGGCTTTGCTGTGCGTTGACGTTAGTCGCAACGTCGCTCTCATGCTGCGGTATTTCCGTCGCTGTCCGTGGCGACTTTCGCGGCGGCGTGGGCGTATTCGGTTCCGGCTTGAGCTCAAGGGGGCGCGCTTGGGGCTTAGCAACTCCGATCTTCTTGGGATCGTAGGGAAGATTGTCCTCGGGAGTATCGCGGAGATTGAAGTCGCTGGCAACGATCGGCATATCCGTGTATGGGAATGAGAAGCGCGTCACATAGTTCTCGTATTTCATATAAGCGTGCAGGTCCGGCAATCCGGAGATTTCGGACTCCATCACTAGCGGCTCAGTCTGCCGGTCCAGCGCGAAGTTTCGCCCGGATCGGGAGCCGTCGAAATGGGTCTCGCGCAGCCGTTCGATCTCTACTTTTCCAATGAATTTGCTGACCCACTCGCCAGCGGTCGGCTCCTTTGTCTTGAGCCAGATGCTGGTTGCCGGTTGCGACAGCATGACTTCAGCCAGATGGCCGTAAAGGTATTCAAGTTGGGCCTTACCTTGGAAACCCAGAATTACCGGATTCTTGCTTTTTCGATTTTCGGTAATGGCGGTATGGAGTTGCGGAAGCTTCTGCAGACTAGCGAGTTCGTCGATAACAAACCACGCCCGTTTTTGTCCCTCCAGCGGTTCGTTTAGGAGACGCAAGACAAGCAGATCGATCCATAGACTTTGGAGCGGCCGAAGCGCCTCACGCTCCGCGGGGAGCGAAGTGATGAAGATCCATCCCTGCCGCGTCTCAGCCCATTCTGTTGCCGACCACTCCCCATTGCCGTCGCCTTTTTTCGGGAGGAGACGCAGGCTGTCAGCGACCAGTCCGAGTGAGCCAAGAACGCCAGCCCGTTGATGCTCCGCTTTCGGGTCGATCAGATGAGCATGTTCCGTCCCTTTGAGCCTTCGGTCGATCTCCTGCGGGTCCGACATCCACTTCACCAAGTCCTCTGGCGTGGGGCCATAGGCCATCAGGAATGCGAAGATTTTCTGAGGGGACTCGATGAAGAACTCACCCTTCCGATCCTGCGGAGGCTGGAAGAGGGATACCGCCAGAGCTTTCGCCTCGGAGCGGCGGCGTAGTTCCTCTGCGGGTCCCCAATACGGGCAGCGCTTATCGAGTGGATTCAGGATCACGTCGCCATTCTTCGGCTCGTAAAACCGCTTAACAAACTCCCGTGCCGGGTCGTAGATGATCGCGGAATCGCCGCGATGTTTTATCTGGCGAAGGAGCTGCAGCATGATCATGGTTTTGCCTGCGCCTGTATCTCCGATGATCTGCATGTGCTGAGCCTCGGATCGTTCGGGTATGCGGATCATCGCTTTCATCTCGTTCGTCTTTATGCCTATGCCGTCTCCTTGGACCCTATTGTTGAACTCTTTCGGGGTTAGGATCTCCGGGCCTTTCAGCCGTCGTCCGTATCTCAGCTGCTTGCGCCTTCGAACGTCCTTGGCTATAGAAAACGGGAGCTGAATGACCAGTGACATCAGACCGAGAGTCAGGGGGAGCTTGTAGAGGTCGAAGAGACTATCACCACCGTAGATCACACTCCTGAGATAGGCACTCAATGGCGCGTCGATATAGGTCTGTTCAGGTGCCAAGTAAAGGAGAACGTAGCCCCTCTGCAAGGCTGTCCGCGAGAGTTCAAGCGGTATGGGCTTGCCTCCAGGTTGTGGCGTGTGGCCGTTCGTCACGTCGGCGTTCGTGGCCAGTCGTGGTGGAATTCCGCGAGCGGCCAACATAAGCATCCGGTACTTGCCTGTGCGGGTCGTTCCAATTGCTCCCGCGACACTCGACCGGATGTAGGTCGGCGTATAGAACCGCTGTAGCGCACTGTTGCCGAAACTGAAGCGGCAGTAGAAAAACAGCCCAGTGAGAACTACGGCCATGAAGATAGCGCCATAGGTATAGATGGGGCTGCGTGGCGGCCAGATGATTGTTTCCTTGCGTCCCCATTTGGTCACGGCCATTGTCTATTTCCCTTCGGAGTGAGTAGCCAGTCTGGCTGCGAGTTTGTGCTTCGCCTCGCTGATTTCGTCAAGCAGTTTGTCGAACGCCTCCGGAGCAAGTCTCTCTCCAGCGGCGAGAGGTCGTAGCACGTTTACCAGGAGCAAGCGGACCCCGAGAATCTCTGCAAGTGATGGATCGCCAGGCCCTTCGCGTATCTCTCGGAGGATCACATCACGAACCCATTCGCCTAACGCACATCCGTGCGCCGCAGCCGCCGTCTCGACAGCAGCAAGTTCGCTCGCTGTCAACTTAGTATTGAGGGACTGGTTGCGGCTTTCTCGACCGCGTACCGCACCTTTTTTCCTCTGTGTTTGGGAGTGGTTCAGCAGCGTCATGGCGCTCATTTCTCCGTTGGGGGCAGGAAGCTAACGGGTTCCCCGCCTTTTGTAAGTTCTTTGTTGTCACCGGAAACGCATTTGGGTTCCGGAGGAACCTAAGCAGCTCCCTTTCAGGGGTGGAGTGTCAAAATTCTTCCGGTGCGAAGCACCGTTCTTGCACTGCCGCGAAATTGAATGGACGATCATGCCTTCACAGCGCGTACAGAAGCCGTGGATTCCACTCCAACAGCGAGCTTCTTTGCAGGCTGCTCCGTCGCACCATTGCTCGGGCCCTTACGCACACGCAAAGTCGGGGCAACCTGCTCGGCGGGTGGCGTCTTGAGGAAGTCCTGAAAGTCACGGTCTTTCGAGAAGACATAGTTGAGGGCCTTGTCCACAACATCGTCAGCGGATGCGTGGATGAAAGCGGCGTACTGGTTGACCTGCGCAGCAGTGGCCTCATCTAAGCGAACAGAAGCACAGATGTGGCGGCTCTGGTTGATCTCAAGCAATGGCATGTGGGTTCTCCTTTACAGGTAGTGGAATCAACGAATCTTTCTGTGCGGAATTGGTCGGCAAGTTAGCAGCTATCGGCGCTGCAATCCGTGTCGAAGGTGCGGCATGTTTCGCTTCGAATACTGGGTCGATCAGGAAGCGTTTCGCGTCACGGTCATAGCCTCGAAGCGCCAGCACCTCGCGGACGACGCGGCGACCTAGCTGACGCTCGACGTGGACGACAAAATCGACCGCTTCTGCGATCTCAGCTTCCGTGTCGGAAAAGGTAGTTTGAGCGTGACTGCGCATGACGAGATTGGCGAAACGATGAAGGGCTTTCTCGGCCGAGTTGGCGTGGATCGTAGCCATTGAACCCGCGTGGCCCGTGTTGAAGGAATCGAGCAGGGTTCGTGCCTCGATTCCGCGGACTTCCCCGAGAATGATGCGGTCCGGTCGCCAGCGGAGAGCGGACTTCAGAAGGTCGTCAAAAGTTATCTTGGCCTTGAACGTATCGGTCTGGCATTCCGTCGGCAGAATATTGGGCTTATGGATCTGAAGTTCGGAAGTGTCCTCGATGACAACGAGGCGATCCTGTTCGGGAATAAAGTCGGCCAGTATCCGCAATAACGTGGTCTTGCCGGTACCGGTTCCGCCACTGATAAGGAGCGTCTTGCCGCTGCGAATCTGCTCGGCTAAGAAGTCCGCAAGCGCCCGCGTCAGCGTGCCGCGAGCGATCAGATCATCAACTGTGTAATGGCGGCTGGTGAATTTCCTGATGATCAGCGCAGGTGTGCAGCGCACGACGGGCGGGATGACCGCCGCCAACCGACTCCCGTCCGGAAGTTGTGCGTGCAGGAGTGGGTTGTCCTCGTCGAGCTTCTTGCCGAGTTGATTTGCAATGACTTCGAGGCCGGTTTGTAGCTTGCCGGCGTCGAACGAAATGTTCTGCTCTCGGAACATGATCCCGTCGCGTTCGTACCACCACGAGGCATCCGGATTGCCCATGATCTCGCTGACACTTTCGTCGAGCAGTAGCGACTCAATAGGCCGAAGGAATGGCAAGGATCAATTCGAAGCTCATAGCGGGGACCTCACAGCGATGGAAGCCCAGCGGTTAGCCAGGCTTCCGAGAGTGAAGAGCAAGGGCTTATGCAGCCGTTTCCTCCTGGGGCACTTCATCGTGATCCTGATCTTCCGGGGCGGCCTTTTCGGCGCGGTCCAGCTTCAGGATGGAAGCGACCCGAATTTCCCAGACGCGCTGCTTCTGGTCCGTCTTCTTGCTCTGGTACTCCCGGCTGCGCAGTTCGCCTTCTACCTGGATATGTGCGCCCTTGGTGAGCGTCTTGGCGAACTCCGAGAGCTTGCCGAAGACCACGCAACGGTGCCATTCGGTGTGCGAGATGTACTTGCCATCCTTCTTGTAGGAGGACTTGGTTGCCAGCGAGAGATTGGTGACGCTGAAGTCCGCGCTGTTGGTGCGAGCTTCGGGGTTGCTGCCGAGAAAGCCGATGAGGGTTACTTTGTTCTGGTACATGAGAGTGTCTCCGTTTGTTGAATTCGCCCGTTGTTGCTCGGGTCACACTGGGCGGAGCTTAGCGAGTGGGCCCGGCTCCCAAGTGCCGAAGGTCTGCTTTCTGGGAGGGGCCCGAAAGAAGTTTGAGAGGCGTTCTTTGCCGTGGTTCTCAAACTTGTTTTGGGAGGAACCGAGACCCCGAAGGGGCGCGAAATGCGAAGCAGAAGACCGAGTGCCGCCGGGCGCCGGAAAGGCCCCGAAGCTGTGACCGAGCAAAAGACGGGATACATAACGGCAGACACGCTCCAGAGCAAAGTTCTCATCTGCACATTGGCTGCGGAAGTTCACCGCAATTGCAGTGCGATTCGAGCTGGCATGTCCGCCGTAAGAAGGGCGCAATTCGCCACCGTAGTTGCGCGTCGAAAGGCTCTTGTTCGCCTGACTCCACGCGGCACACGAGGACAGGTCGGAAAAGCAAGCCGGATTAGCAGCATGAAAGGACATGAATAAGCCTCTGGGCAGGTCGATGAATCCCTAGCTGAATGCCTGGTCGGCCCGGAAGCGCACGATGGTCAGACCGAGGGGGTTCACGGCAAGCTCATTGTTTTTCACATTCTCGCGAAAGACATAGGTGACGCTGGCTGTCCATCGCTCCCGCTTGAGTTCGCGAATGATCCGCGGGGTTGGTGTACACCTTCTCGAACTCGATGCGCGCCGAATACGGCGACTGTCGCAGGTCGTCAAGGATGACGTTCTTGATCTCCACATCGATATACGGCAAGCTGCTGTCTTTGACGTAATTCTGAATGCTGTTGTCCTTGCGTTCCTGGTCGATCACGGCGCGTTGCACGTCGCTATTGAGGAAGTAGAGCGACTGCGTTTGATCACGTTCGATCGTGAAACGATTGCGGCTAAAGTACAGTTCGGCCCACCGGGTGAGGTAATACTTGTTCTCCGCTTCTTGGGGGCGATACTGGAAGTTCCGATAGTCGATCGCTTCGGCGTGGCCGACGTCGTTAATGCGCACAATCATTGGGTGCATGTTGGCGAGCGCTTGCTGACTCTTGAAGGTGAGTGCCGACAGCGCGATACAGACGCCGGCGAGCACAAGAACGGTCACCTTCAAATAGGTGTTCATGACCAGCGGATCGCCGTACTGTTCCAGATACCGCTCCGCAGCTCGGGTGATTTCGGGGGATGGCTTTGTGCTGCTGCTCATGAATGAATGCCTCCTGCTTAGATCGCCCTGAGAATTGCCGCTGTGATCATCCCGCCCATTCCGCCGCCGTGGCCGCCGGACGATCCGGAGAAGATGCTCATGGTCATGGCAGGAATCTTGAAGAGGATGTAGATGTTGACCAGTACCAGCAAGATCAGCAACGGAAGCTCCTGCACCATGTTGCCGGGATCGGAGAAGTTGACCAGCTCCGTGTAATACTGCGCGAGCAGGTGTGCCAGGATGCTCAGGACGGCCGCGGCGAGCACCTTATAGAAGCAGAACCCAATGAATGCCCGGAGCCATCCCCAGAACAGAAACTCCAGCTTGTCAAAGACAAGAAACGGGATGAATACGGGACCGAGGAGGCCAACGACTGCGCTGGCGATTGCTCCATATGCGACGATGGCGCTGACCGCGGCGGAGAAGGTGGCAATCAGGACTTGAATAATGACGTACACGATGGCGTAGTAGGGATTCATCAGGGCCTTCACCATGCCGGGACCGCTCGTGGCCTGAGCCTGATTCAGCGTGTTCTGGATACTCGTGATGCTGTCGCTGCCGATGACCGAGACAAGGTACTGCGCACCGCCGTTGATAAAGCCGCGGAAGGATTGGCCAACACCTGGGATGCTGCTGTCGTAGAATCGCACGAGGGTATAGGCGAAGGTGATCAGCATGAAGAAGCTGAGGAACTTCCCCATGTGGAAACCCTGGCCTCCGTGGGTGGAGGCCAGCGATTCCTGCACCCCAAACCAGACGAGCATGATGGTCGCGAGCGCGATGCACATGCGAACCCCCAAAGCATCGATTGTGGGCGACGCTGTGGCGGTCAGCGCGTCACATCCCTGCGTGATCCAATTCAGCACTCCCATACATCACCTCGCGCGGGTACATCGACAATCAATAGGTCAGGGCTTGTGCGCCACCGTTGTAGGCCGGCGCAACATGTGTCTGATAGGTGCTCGCGTAGTTCGCAGTGTCCTGGAATCCCGCCTTTAGTGCGTCCTGCTGTTGTTTCTGGGCAACGATCTGTTGAAGCGCAAGATTGGCGTTGATCTGGTTGGCATCCTGCATAGTCCGCAACTGCAGAAGCAAAGCCTGGTTGATGCGTTGAAGCTCCGCCATGATGGTCTGCTGGCTTGGATCTTGGGTTTGTGTCGCAGCTTCCAGATTGGCGATGTCGGTCTGTCTTGCCGTCTGATTGGCCCGGATCGTTCCAAGCGTTTCGAGATTGTTCGTCAGTACAGAATCGTTGATATCGACCGTGGCGCCCTGTGCGGCAATCTGTTGCTGCCCGGAGGTGCTGAAACTGCCGTAGCCCGGAATCATGCTGTTGGTGCGAGGAACGCTCACTTGTTGGTAGGCGGCTGACGCTCCATTTCCAGTGTTGGCGGAATTGACCCAGCCTCCCGAGTTGCCGTAGGTATTCGAGATCTGTTGCAGCAGTCGCAGGTCCGAAGTCGGCGAGAGAAATCGTGAATAAAGCATCCGCGGCGCAAGGATCATCTGGTGGTAGAGGTTGTACTGCTGCTTCACCTGGTTGTAGGTTTGGAGTGCCGTGCTCGCGATCTTGACAGTGTTTGAGAAAATCTGTTGGCCGTTCTCGATCTGTTGCACCTGGTTGCTGATGGACCGCTCTTCGTGCTCGATCTGGGTGATGGCGTGGGCCGATTGAGTGGGATCGAATACAATCCCCGACCCGAACTGCGCGTGCGCGATGGTGGCGGGCATGATGGACAACATTGCGGCGAGGGTGAGACTGGTGCGTTTCATTGGGAGACCTCCTTGTTGGGTAATCAGTGCTTCTTGTTTTTTTCGAGTTTGTTAGCGTCCTGCTCTCCCATCCGGCAGACCTCAGCCGAGGTATCCGAATGAAGACACTGCTGGAATGCTTTGCACACCGCCTCTGAATCGGCAGGGTCGCAGGCAATCTGCTTCTTGCAACCGAAGAGGATCAGAGTGGAGAGCAATGCAACGGCAACGATGATTCTGCGCATATCGCCTCCTCAATACGTCTGCGGAATAGTGTGGTTCGAGTACGCAGGAAGAAGCAAGTCCTGCGTGAAATACACTTTCACGCGGTGACCCTCTCGGATCGTGATGGTGGGCGGTATCTGTATGAAGCGATCAAGGATCGTGGTCGCAGACTGCGAAACACTGCCCGCAGCCCCGTTGGTGAATGCCTGGGAACCGCTCGTCGTGATGGTGCCGCCACCCTGCGTGATCTGGCTCGCTCCGGCAATCACACCCAAAGCGATCGAGGTGCCGAAAATCTGGAGGTAGTGGTTGTTGACCTTGTCTTTCAGCCCTTCCTCTCCGATCTGATCGAGACCTTGGAACTGATCGAGATCGACGGAGTAACCATCCGGCATAATCAGGCGGTGAAAAACCACGGCCATCCGCCGCTGTTGGCCGAAGCCTGCCGCTCCAATCTTCTTTGCCTCGCCCAAAACAACCGTTCCCTCGGGAATGATCACGTGTTGATGATCGTGCGAATACAACGGATTTGAGACAAGGACTTTGACCGGTCCTACGGCATCGCCATCCAGGCGATTCATGAGAACAGTGTCGAGAACCGAACCCTCGTAGACGAGATAGGGCTGGCCGACGGCTGAATCGATATTGGCCTCCAGTGGACGTTTATAGCCTCCGGGCGTGTCCTCCTGTTTTCCTTCGGCTGGTGGGGAGACGAGACTGCTGTTTGTCTGCCGTTCGGCAGGGCCATATTGGGCGGGCATCGTCTGGCCTTGCTGTTGTTGCTGCGGCGGATCGGCAGAGCGGGAGTACACAAGATTGGAAGCGAAACGGGAGTTGTCAGCCCGCTCGCGTTCTTTCGCAGCGATCAACTGTGCCTGCTGTTGCACCGGCGTGAGTTGCATCTGCATGTTGCCCTGCTGCGCTTGCGGGCAGGGCTGGCCCGGAATACAGGGCACGGCAAGGCCGGTCGGCCCATAGGCCGCGGCTGCAGCCCGCTGCTGGGGAGTCGCAGACGCGAGCGCTGAATCTCCCATCGCAGCGGCGGCCATTGTCGCCTGCTGTTCTTTCTGACGTTCGGCCTGAAGCTGGTTCTTCAACTCCTGCACGTTGCTGTCGGTGTTGTCCTGCAAGGCTGGTTGCGGTGGTTGCCCTTTCGCGCTGGCCTGTTGCGCAGGGGTCTTCTTGCCGGACGAACTGAAGAGCGCCGCCACAATCACGAGCAATGCCGCACCCAGATAAACGAAGGTCTTCAGGTTCTTCTGCAAGACGCCCTTTGGCAGTTCCAGGTTGCGGCGCAACGTTGGCTCGGCTTGCGGTTCTGTGTGGGGAGTGAAGACGTTCTCGGTCATGACGGTGATCCCTTGCGCGTGAATTCCATCCGCTTCTTGCCAAGCTCCACATATCCGCTGTCCATGATCTTCGGGATGATGTACGTCCCTTCCCGGAGGTCGTAGGTGACGAGGTTGGGTTTGCCGTCTTTCATCTCATAGACACTGAACTTCTCAGGCGCATTCGTCTTGATGTAGGTGAACCTGTCGTCGTGATAGATCGACTGAATGTCGAAGGGGGCTTCGTTCGCCTTGTAGGCATAGTCGAACTTGAGCCGTGTTGGATAGGCGCTTTTGTACTCATCCACCGCCTGTTCAACGTGCGATTGCAGAGCGGCAAGCTGCTGCCGCGATTGTTCGAGTTGGGCGGCGGGCACGAACTGCGGAGGGCCGCTGGCGGCCACAATGGCAGAGCGATCGGCGGGCTCGACGATCACTTTCAAATCAGGGGTGGTCGATGAGGCAGAGATGTCCTGGAGGGTGAAACTGTAGATGTTCCCCTTGTCCGTAATGAGATTCAAGTTGGAGCTGATGCCTTGCTTCGCCGGATGCACAAAGCAAAAGTTGCCAACCACATCCACGATCCAGAACTCCTTGTCACCCGTGGCGGCTTCCATGATCTTCTCGGTCGTGGGCAGTTCGATAAGGGTCGTATATTTCACCTTGGCGCGGATCGGAACGATGTCCTGCGAGTGATACTGCACAGTGCGCGCAGAGTCTTGGGCGAAAGCACCGATGGAAGAAAAAACCAAAGCGCAATTGACGACGAATTTCAGATGCCGCATAGAGCTCTCCTTAGCGGTTGGTGTTCGAAGTTGATACGGCCAGCGCGCGCGGCTGGAATGGCTGACTCTTCCGCGAGATGGCGAAGGCCATCCGCAAAACCGTAGCGGTCGAAATATTCCTGTTTCTTGAGGTTGTCGCGGGCATTGTTGGTCGCCATCCAGTGCGAGACCGAATCGACGTTCAAATGCACTTTCTTTGAGGTCTGCGCCTTGCGAATCAGCATTTGGCCCGGTGGAACAAGGCCGTCGATAAGGTCCAGTTCCGTGTCGTTCAGATGAAACGCCTCGCGGTAAACTTCCCGGTTCATGTCCGGGTTGGCGAGGAAGATCTTTGTCGGGCAACTCTCTGCCACTATCGCCAGCATCCCCGACTCCTCAAGCTCTTTGATGGATTGCGTCGCAAGGATCATCGCGGCTTTGTGCTTGCGCCATGTCTTCTGCGCCTGCACCACGTAATTGCGAATCGTCTCGTTCTTGATGAAGAGCCACGCCTCATCGAGCAGGAAGAACTTGAAGGTGCCGAGGTTCTTCGGGTCGGTAATCTCATTCGATGCGCGGTGCAAAACATAAAACAGCAGTGGTTCCAAGACTTCCGGCGCATCATTCCAGCCGTGGAAATTGAACGTCTGAAAGCTTTTGAACGAAAGCGTGTCCTCAGCGTTGTCAAAGAGGAATCCGTACTGTCCACCGCGGGTCCAGCGGTGCAGGCGTTCTTTCAACTCGCCGATGATGTTGCCAAAGTTCGAGATCGTGCGCTGGTTCGGCTCCAGCACGTAAATGCGCTCGATCGCATCCCACAACCGGCGTTCTTCCTTGAAGTCGAGCCGATAACGCTGCTCGTTACCCTCAATGAGCACGCGGAAGAAGCTGAAGAGAAATTGCAGGTTCTCTTTCGTCTGAGGGAGCGAGAATGGGTTGATGGTGAAGTCCCGCGCTTCCTGGCCCACATTGAGGTACGAGCCCTTGAATATCGTCGTAAGCGACTGGAAGCTGCCGCCGATATCAAAGATGAAAGTCAGCGGCTTGTACTTCTGCGCGTTCTGCAGCAGGAAAACACAGAGATAGGACTTGCCACTGCCCGTCATACCGAGAATCAGCGTATGGGCAACGTCGCCGGTATGCAGGTTGAGAAAGTAGGGCGTGCTGTTGTCAGTTTCGAGTACAGCCCAGTACTCCGTGCCGAGATGCAGCGTTCGTCTTCTCGCCGGGAAGGATCGTAAACAGAAAAGACAGGTCGGCGTAGTTCGTGTTCAGCAGGTACAGTTGGCGGAGGTTGAGCGCATAGTTGCCCGGCACGGTGGCGAAATAGGCATTCAGCTGGTTGTAGGTTTCCGCGAACAGATTGCCGTCGGCGTTGGTGAAGACGCCAGTAAACTCGGCCACAAGCTGATCGAGTTCTGTTCGTGACCGGCCGTACAGCACAATCGTGAGCGAGAAATCGCCCAGCGATTGACCGTCACCCAGCGCGAGCAGGCAATCGCCAAGATTCTCAATATCGGCCTGCTTGGACTCGTCCACCAGCACATCGCGTGGGTTTGTCTTCGTGGCGTCGTTGCCCATCTGAGAGACAAACCCGGTCTTGGACATATTGAAGTGCCGGCGTCGTTTATTCACTTCTTTGCGGGCCTTGTCCGCGGGAAGCGGCGTCCACTCCGTGACGGCATAGAAGTTGGCCGGGATCTTCAGGAGCGCGTCCAGCACGAGCGGCCTCGTCTCGGTGATGGCTTCTTTCATCGTCAGCACACGGACGATGTGGTCGCCAACCCGCAGATGATCGCGTTCTGCCTCGATATCGGAGTTGACCACCTGATAGTCGAGAAACTGCGTGGATTGCGGCCTGCCGGCAACACGCCAGTCGTCGTAATTCAGTAAGCGGCGAAAGAACGTGAACTGGCCCTGCTGATTCAGGACCTCGATTTGCATGAAGTCGGCGAGTTGTCGAACGAATGCCTGCACGTGCTGGTCGAGCCGTCGAAGATCGCGCTCGATATGCGTTCGCAACAGCGTCTTCATGTTGTCGTTCGTGAACTGCGACTTTAGTTCGCCAATCGCGCCCTCGGGATCGCGGAACAGGCGAGCGAGCGCCGCTCCAACGCCGGTCTTCGATCTGGCGCCTTCTAGCAGGATGCAGTAGAAGATTTCAACGTGATAAAGATGATCGCGCTTCGCCTCGAAGAACTTCCGGCGTTGGTCGATGGCTGCTTCGACAATTGGGTCGTCATAGGTTGCGAACGGTATATCCGGGCGGTTCGATTTGAAGAGATATTGATAAACATGGAAGCCTGGGCCGATGGGCTTCAGCGCCGCCTCCAATCGCTTCACGGCATACTCCTGTTCCGAGCGGTCAAGACTCTCGTAGTCCACTCCGGGAACGCTAAGAACCATGCCTAGATCGCCGCTCTTGGTAAGAAAGGCCGTCTCGCTCCAAAAGCCATAGAGGTTAATGTGGTCATTTAGCGCCGCACTCTCTTTCCACGGCTTGATGACTTTGTCGAGCCGCAGCATCACACTACCTCCACACGTGGAACTTGCTGCTTCGCGGCGTCATAGCGCAGCTTGTAGCGTTCGGACTTTGCCAAGATGCGGAGGAACGCCGGATCGCTGTTCGTTGCCCAATGGCCAAAGACAAAACCGCCGATGAAGATGGCGACACCCGCGAGGATCGAATTGAAGAGATTGAAGGCCCCGACCGCGCCGACGCAAACGAAGTAGAACAGCGTGCGTTCCACGCCCAAGTAGGTCAGAGGCTTATGCAGGCTCTTGAAGACTCGGTTTGTGCGGTGCTTCTGCTGGGGTTTGTCGGGCATATTCGACTCTCTTTCGCGTGACGCGCAACAGGGGCGAAGGCAGGCTGGGAAGCTCTATACGCCCCAGAGCCAACTCAAGACATTCACTGCCATCACGGCAATGCCGGTTCCGGCAGCGACGCCAGCGAGCGCCTTCTTCGCACCGGGTTCACCGTGTGCGAATCCGTAGCCGCCGATTACGATCGCGACCAGACTCGCAACCTTCGCGATAGTGCCAGTAAAAAGACCTTGGATGGCGTTGAAGCCGGTGTCGAAAGGCGAACCCTGCGCCAGGGCGGCCCCATGCATTGCAAGAAGGATGATCAGAAGAGTGGCAGTTGAACGCGCCGACTTCGACCGAAGAAAGATCTCAAGTTGGCGGATCAGATTTGCGTCACACCAGCGTGGCATATGCACCTCCGGGAGTCGCTCAAAATGGCTCCTTTTGGCGCTAAGCTAACGGCATTCAATCATGCTGTCCAATGAATCCTCGGCGGACAGGTATTCCTAGCGGGAATTGCTGCCGAAAACGCTGGGGGTTTTCGGACCCTTTAAGCAGAATTTTGATGCCCTAGTTCTGTCATGCATCTGGGTACATCTCGCGACCGAGTGACGGTGCGCTCAGATCTTACTGCACGCCAGTCCCTCTAGCTTGTGCTCACACTTGAAGAATTCAGTATCGTAGTAGGGTACGCTTCGATCTTCCGTCACTCGTATTCCCCACCCATCAAGCTCCATCGGGAGATCTACAAAAGCACTCTTTTCCAACAATGACCACGTAGCGGGAGCTGTGAGACAGAACTTTTCTCGAAGTCGTGGGCAGTAACCCTGCGTTCCTTGCTCTTGCACCGGAAAAACATAGTTCATTGCAGCCCAAGGAGAATGCTCGTGTTGATCAATTCTTGTGGAAAAATATCGTAGGCCGTCTAGGTTTGTTTCGTTCCTGAGGTATTGCAGCAACAGTTGTGGAACAATGTATTCAGGCTTGAACGGCGTACCAGGATGGAACACGCGCACCGAGCACGCGGCAATCAAAGGCCAACAGGTAAGATAACTCGCAATTGTCGCATCGTCGAACAAGCTTGATCTCGACCGGCGTAATTGCCCAATAACACTAGGTCGAAAACCAAAATCAAGTAACGTGACAGGCTCAGCGTAGCGAAATCGTGCGATCTGAAGATTGTGGAAGTCGGGTCTCTGTAGTTCTTCCCAACAGCCCCACAAAGAGCCTCCCAAATATAGGGACGGGAGGCCGGAAATGCTGTATCGATTGCTGGACACCTTGTGTCGAAGTTCAAACGGCATATGAAACAAGGCTTTTCTTTCGAGATTGTCCAGATAGCCGGGCCTCTCGACGTGTCGAATTCTGTAAAGCCTTTCGAAGGCACGCATTTGGGCTGAATCCCCAACTCGGAGATTGAGTGGATCAAGCGAAACTCCTAACTTATTGAGCGCACTCTTTACGTGTTTGTATCCAGCGTGAGGAAATCCCTGAAGATAGCTTTCGACGGCCTTTACCAGTTTGGCGGCAACCTCTTGAATTGTTTTTTGCGATCTTTTCACCTCATCAGAAATCGGGTTTGAATCAGTGAGGCCGTCCAGCACCGACATGTACTTCCCGAATGTCTCCTTGAGAAATGCATCCAGTGGGGAGGCGTCAGGACGTTTTATGGGTAAGCTCACAGCCGGCTGGAAAAACAAATCGTCTAGTTTCATTCGGACCGTACCTCCACTTCCCGGTAACGAGAGAAGAGCTATCCCGCACTGAGATCAATCGGCCATCAGAGTATACGGATAGATATGCAACGAGGATGAACCGCCAATGCCGGATATTTTCGATCATCGTGGATTTCGAAAATAGCACGGCACCGTATTTTCGACCTGAACGGGAGAGATTCTCAAAGAGCTGTTATTCCCCGCAGAGCTCTTTGGGTCAAGCGAATTTTTTTCCCCGCGTCGCAGCGGTCTTATAAGGTATGCTGTTTCCGTCTAAAGCACTGTCGATTCCCTGCCGGGTGCGCCCCCACAAATCAGAGAGGTTTGTACCGTTTTTGTACCGCCGACTCGTCAGAGGGGCATTTTTGGCATTTTTCGCCATTGAAGAACCAATAACTTACGTAGAATCAATGGCTTGCATAGTTCGACTCCCGCCGCCTCCACCAACACTAACTTGTTGATTCTATTTATGTTATGTGACAATTAAAGTTCGGCTGTACTTGTCGTGTACTTGAGTAACGGTCAAACTATAGTAGTTACAGGGTTCAGTGGTTCGCTTTGAAAAAGGCTTCAGTAAAATACGAGGAGGCATTAGATCGTTCGTCCGAGCTATGTCTGGCCCATTCTTTATTTTCTCTATCCGGATCAACGCTCCCATCGCCAGCGGGTCGCGAGTGGGGGGATACGAGAGGTAATGTTCGTCCTCGGATGATCTTCGTTGGGGGATTGAAGTAACCCCAGAGCATGGTTCGCTTGGTCGCACGGAAGTCGGTCTCCCCGAAGTGCCAAGGCTGATACGAGAAATGCGGATAGCCGAGGAACTGTGTGAGGTAGCCGTCTGGATTCTCTAGTACCCAGAATTTTAACGGTGCGCCGTTCTCCTGTACTTCCCAAATAACCCGTAGGCATTCCTTCACCAACCTCATCCCCTCCTTGAAATCCCGGTCCGCTTTCTTGATTTGCTAGGCGGCGCGGCTGAATTTAGTGCAGGGCGGGTTGGCGATGATGCCGTAAACGTTCTTCGGCGGGTGATAGTTCTCGACGCCAATTTCTTTCGTGATGCATCGGACATCGTACCCGGCATCTCGATATGGCTTTGAATCGCTCCAGAATTCCGAGGCGCACAAATGCAAAATGATCTTGTCTTTATTACTTCGTTCGACCTCCATTCGTGCGGCTGTTTAATTTATCTATGCTTTAAGCAAAGCACACCGGCGTAAAATTGCAAGCAACGTTATCCCCAGGTGAAGAACATGGCGGTCCAGTTGATGCTCCTGGAAAATTGTGCTGTTGTCATCGTGACTAGTCAGTATTCTGGCTCGGAACGTGTCCTCTTTTTACTGGGGTCCGCATTCGGTTTTTGGATGGCGGTAAGGGGCGTAAAGACAGGTGAAGTTCCCTTGCAATTTGCGACCCTAAGCAGGCGATCTCATGGACCCATTATTTTCTGGTTCGGGATCGTGATGAACGTTCTGATTGGCGTGATGTGTTTGCTTGGGTTCATCTTCGGGCGAGACCTCTGGAAATAGCCGTGTACTTGTGGCGTACTCAAGTGGGGTGTATTCAGCGTCTTCTGCGTTTGTACCGGCGTTGAAAACACAATAACTTACGTAGAATCAATACCGCATTCTAATCCGACTCCCGCCGCCTCCACCAACACATCTTTTTTCAATTTCCGGGAAATTGTTTCGGCACATTCTCTTCCCACGCCATTCCAATAAAAACAAGCCGGAAAATTCGCTTCGCATCCCATGACAGCCACTCGCCACTGAATCGGTCTGGTCCGCCTTCCCGTCCCCTTTAGCTCTCACTTCTACCGTCCACGACTACGCCCCTCTCACTGTACAAATCCCGGTGATTGCTATACAAAATAGCCAACATCCTGCACTCTAACAAGGTAGGAAGTTCAATCCCCGGGGATTCAATCCTTGTCCACCAGCGCGCCCTACGTCAGGCCCAGAACACTCGAGGAAGCAGTCGCCCTGCTCGCTCCCGGCCACGCCCGCGTTCTCTCCGGCGGCACGGATTTTTATCCCGCTCTCGGCGACGGCGTAGTACGCGAGCCCGTCGTGGACGTCTCGGCCTTGCGCGAATTGCGTGGCATAACGCGCCAAGCCGACTCCTTCCGCATTGGCGGCCTCACAACCTGGACCGACATCATCAAAGCTCCGCTCCCTCGCTGCTTTGACGCGTTGAAGAGCGCCGCGCGCGAAGTCGGTTCCGTGCAGATACAGAATCGCGGAACCGTGGCCGGAAACCTCTGCAACGCATCGCCGGCCGCTGATGGCGTGCCTCCACTCCTCGCCCTGGACGCCGACGTAGAGTTGCATTCCAACTCGGGCACGCGGAAGATTCCGCTTGCTCAGTTCATCGTCGGCAACCGCAAAACCCAGCGGAAGCCCGATGAACTGCTCACGGCGGTTCTCGTTCCGCGCGACCTCGAAGACGCCGCGTCGGCCTTCTTGAAGCTGGGCTCGCGCCGGTATCTCGTGATTTCGATTGCCATGGTCGTCGCAGTAGTACAAATCCGTCAAGGCCACGTTTTGCAAGCGCGGATCGCGGTAGGTTCATGTTCAGCGGCCGCGCGCCGGCTGACGACACTCGAAAACGAGTTGCGGGGCGTCCTGGTCTGCGATGGATTCGACGCCCTGGTGAAGCCCGAGCATCTGGCGGCGCTCTCGCCGATCAACGATGTTCGAGCCACCGCGGAATACCGCTTCGACGCCGCGCTCCATCTGGTCAAACGTGCCCTGAACTCCTGCCTGGAGAACGCCTGATGGCTCTGACGCAGCCAACGAACGCGGAGACCTCCGGGCAGTGCACGTCCATTAAGTTTCGCGTGAATGGCAAGACAGCCACCGTCAACGCTTCGCCCTTGCAGCGCCTCTCCCGCGTCCTGCGCGATGCCCTTGGACTCACGGGAACCAAGGTAGGATGTGACGCTGGAGATTGCGGAGCCTGCACGGTCTTGCTCGATGGAGAAGCCGTCTGCGCGTGCCTCGTGCCTCTGGCCCAGGTCGAGGGACGCGAGATTATCACGGTCGAACATCTCGCGAACTGTGCGCCTTGGGGCCCGAAATTGCAGCACTCGTTTCTCTCGCATGGCGCCGCCCAGTGCGGAGCTTGCACTCCCGGCATGCTGCTCGCCGCAACCGCGTTGCTCCAGACCAATCCCGCACCCCGAGACAGTGACGTGAGGGACGCAATCGGTGGCGTGCTCTGCCGTTGCACTGGCTATCAAAAAATTATCGCGGCGGTTCTCGATGCCGCCGGCATGCTGGAGACACTTGCTCCACTCCCGGCCGATGAGTCCATCCCCGCGCTCAATCCGGGCAACTCTGTAGGAAAGAGGCTTGTGCGCCTGGATGGGAAACGGAAAGTGGACGGCAGCGAAATCTTTGGTGCCGATGAAGCTCCGGCACACGCTCTGGCCTTGCGCGCGATTCGCAGTCCCTATCACCGGGCACAATTTCAATTCGGCGATCTCGCGGCCTTTGTTCGCGCCCATCCCGGAATCGAAGCTGTCTTCACCGCCAACGACGTCCCCGGACGAAACTGCTACGGCGTGATCGGTAAATACGCGGATCAGCCCGTATTTGCCCAACGCGAAACCCGCCATCGCGGCGAACCCGTCGCCGCCATCGCGGGCGACGCTGCAATCCTCGAAGCGCTTGCTGACGCGGACTTCCCCATCGTCTGGGAAGAACTCCCGCCCCTCAAAGAGATGGACGCTGCCTTGGCGCCAGGCGCGCCCCTGATTCACGAAAGTCGTCCCGAGAATGTCCTGGTACGCGGCCGCGTACTTCGGGGAGACGTCGACGCGGCATTGGCGTCCGCTCACACGGTGCTCGATTGCGAATATCAAACCGGATTTGTCGAGCACGCCTACATCGAGCCCGAGGCCGGATTCGCTCAGCGCGCCGGCGATCAAATCGAGATTCAGGCCTGCACGCAGTGTCCTTACATGGATCGCGACGATATCGCCGCCATCCTCGGAATTGCCGCCGAGCGCGTGCGTATCATCCCCACGGCGGTCGGTGGCGGATTTGGCTCGAAGCTCGATCTCTCCGTCCAGCCTTTTCTGGCCGTTGCCGCATGGCATCTGCGAAAACCTGTGCGCATGGTGTATTCGCGTCACGAGTCGATGGTATCCACCACCAAGCGGCATCCGGCGCACATGCGGATTCGAGGCGGCTGTGACCGCGACGGCAAACTGTTGGCCCTCGACTTCGCGGCCGACTTTAACACGGGTGCTTACTCTTCCTGGGGACCGACCGTAGCGGCGCGAGTGCCCGTTCATGCTTCTGGCCCTTATTATGTTCCCCACTATCGCGCCTTAACCCGCGCGGTGCACACCAACCTCGTGCCAGCAGGAGCCTTTCGCGGCTTTGGAGTTCCGCAGGCGGCGATTGCCCTGGAACAACTCCTCGACGAACTGGCCGACAGCGTTGCCGTGGATCGCCTCGAATTCCGAATTCTAAATGCGCTGGACGAGCGCACTCCCACCGTCACCGGACACGTTCTTGGCCCGGGCGTGGGCATTCGTGCCTGCCTTGTAGCATTGCGCCCAAACTGGCAGAGAGCTCGCCACGATGCGGCTGAATTCAATCGGAATTCCGCCGGACCCCTGCGTCGCGGCGTCGGAGTCGCGGGCATGTGGTACGGGTGCGGAAACACTTCCCTGCCCAATCCTTCGACCATGAGAGTCGGACTGAAGCGCGATGGCCGCATCGCCTTGCACCAGGGCGCGGTCGATATCGGTCAGGGATCCAACACCATCGTGACCCAGATTTGCGCGGACGCAATCGGTGCGCCCATGGGCCGTTTCGACCTGGTTTCCGGCGATACGGCGATCACCCCCGACTGCGGCAAGACTTCGGCATCGCGTCAGACACTGGTGACCGGAAAAGCCGCGCAAATGGCTGGCCAGCAATTGCGGCAAGCCATCCTCAAAATGGCCGGCGCTTGCGATTGCGCGACCATTCAATTTGGCGATGGCGCGCTAACCGTGCGCGACGGCGACAAGTCGCACACGTTGGCGCTCGCCGCTCTGCCTCTCAATGAGCATGGATACGTCCTCTCCGCCGAAGCTCGCTTTGACCCGCCAACCTCTGCGCTCGACGAAAACGGACAGGGCATGCCATACGCGGCATACGGCTTTGGCGCTCACATGGCGGAGATTGAGGTCGACTCCGAGTTGGGCACCGTTCGCGTGTTGAAGGTCAGCGCGGCTCACGACGTCGGCCGCGCCATCAATCCCACGCTGATTGAAGGCCAGATCGAAGGTGGCGTAGCCCAGGGACTCGGTATGGCTTTGATGGAGGAGTTCTTTCCCGGCAAAGGCGAGAATCTTCACGACTACCTGATTCCATCGTCAGGCGACGTCCCGCAGGTGGAATCGATTCTGATCGAAGACCCATCGCCCGTCGGTCCCTTTGGCGCCAAAGGAATTGGTGAGCAGGCCGTCATTCCCACCGCACCCGCGATTTTGAACGCGTTGAAGGATGCGGTCGGCATTCGCCTGCCCAGAATCCCCGCCACTCCCGACCGCGTGCGGGCTGCCATCTTGGCGGCCCAGAAGAAAAGAAATCTTACCGGAGAGGAAATCAATGAACGCGCCTGACGACGCCATTCGCTGCGATGCCTGTCCGGTGTTGTGCTACATCAAGCCGGGTAGAACTGGATCGTGCGACCGCTATGCCAACGCCGACGGTCAATTAATAAGACTCGATCCGCATGTCCTTCTGGAACGCGCCGTGACTCGCGGCGAGACGCTGGTCCCGTTTCTCGAAAAAGCCCGCGACTGGGACGGCTCTCTCGTCACCGGCGAGGATACCTTTGTAACTGCCATCGGCGCCGGCACCACCTATCCCGATTACAAGCCCGCGCCTTTCATTATTTCCTCCGAAGTTGCCGGCGTGGATATGGTCACGGTCGTCACCGAGGGCATTTTCAGCTACTGCGGCGTGAAGGTCAAAATTGACACTGATCGCCATCTGGGCGCGGAGTGCAGCACCGTCCGCATGCAAGGCGAGGCCGTCGGTCACGTCACCACCAACGAATATGGCTCGCAGATGCTCTCGCTAGGCGGAGTCCGCCACCTTACCGGCGGCAGCCGCCACGAGGGTGTCGCCACCTGCGACGCCCTCCTGCACCTGTGCAACCGTCAACCTGTGGAATTAAAAGTCGACGGCGGAGCCACGGTTGTCGTCCAGGCAGACAAGCCGCCAATCGTCGATGGAGTCCTCGAAGAACGCATGCGCGTCGGCTGCGGCTCCGCCACCATCGGAATGTTCGCCAAGCAATGGTTCGGCAAGGTCGACGAAGTCGTCGTGGTCGACGATCACATCACCGGCGTGTTGTCCGAGCACCAGGCAGGCAAACTGCTCGGTGTGCCCGAGTCCGGCATCAAGCTTAAGGGGCGTCGATCCACGCCGGGCCGCTATTTTCGCGTGGCCGAGCCTGGCACTTCCTGGGGAGGCACCAACATCGACGACCCGCTGGCGATTCTTGATCCCTTTGATCGCGAGTTTGCCAGGCCCGGTCTGCGCCTGCTCATGGTCAGCACCACCGGTGAGCACTACGCTTATTTTGAATTGGATGAACAACTCCATCCAGCGCCAAAGGAATTGCCCACCGTCCTCCGCCAGTCCGTCGAGCGCATTCGGGAAAATTGCGAACCGGCTCTGTGCTCCGTGCTTTTCATGGGCGGCGCTGGAGGTTCTCTCCGCGCAGGCGTAACCGAGAATCCGGTCAAGCTGACGCATTCCGTGCGCGGATCGCTCACTCGCGTCACCTGCGGCGGCGCTCCCGTCTACGTTTGGCCAGGCGGCGGAATCACGATCATGGCGGATGTGAGCCGCATGCCCGAGAACTCCTTCGGCTACGTCCCCACACCGGCTCTGGTCGCGCCCATCGAGTTCACGCTCAAACTTTCCGACTACGCCGCCCTCGGCGGATACATGGACCACGTTCGCCCTCTTCGCTCGGTTCATCGCGAGGATGAGACCCAGCGTCACCTCACCGCGCGCTCGGATAATCCCTGGCCACTCGCTTCGGACAAATGAATGTTGAAGAAATAACGGAAGAGAAATGAAGCCTCGAGCCCAAATCCAAATGCTCCCCGACGGGCGCCGCTTGCATATGCAGGATGGCCCCATCGATGTGATCGCGCAGGCTTTCGGTGAGGAGCGCGAAATCGAGCTAGCCTATCGCGCCGCTGCCCTTCGATTCGTCCACGTGTTGGACGAGCTCTGCGCCGAACTCACCGATCTCCGGCAGCCAGCCCGCAACAACGGAAGGCTGCCATCGGGAATCGTAGCGCGTCGCATGCATGACGCCGTCTGGCCTTTTGCTTCCGACTTTTTCATCACCCCCATGGCCGCAGTCGCGGGCGCGGTCGCGGATGAAATTCTTCAAGCCATGACTTCCGCCGCGAAACTTTCGCGAGCTTACGTGAACGATGGCGGCGATATCGCTCTTTACCTTGCGCCCGGCGAAACCTTCGTCGTGGGAATGGTCGAACGTCCCGATCAACCTTCCCTGTTCGGCTCGGCCACGATTACTTCCGGCGACTCAATTCGCGGCATAGCCACCAGCGGCTGGCGTGGTCGTAGTTTTTCCCTCGGTATCGCGGATGCGGTCACGGTGCTCGCCGACACGGCGGCGATGGCGGACGCGGCTGCCACCCTCGTCGCCAATGCCGTGGATCTTCCGGGGCATCCCCAGGTTCAGCGTGCTCGAGCCTGCGATCTGGCGCCCGATAGCGATCTCGGCGAGCGTCTCGTAACGCAAGCGGTCGGTCCGCTTGAGCACGATGAGGTTGTGGCCGCGCTCGCCACGGGAGTTCACTTAGCGGAACAATTCCGTAATTCCCGCTTGATTCGTGCCGCTGCACTTACTCTGCAGGGAGAAACCCGCATCATTAGTTCTGATTCCTCGCGTATCATTGTCGATCCGCTATCCGACAGGAGACTCGTCCATGCCTGAGGTCCAGGTTCGCAAACGGCTATCGCTGCTCGAAGAGATCTTTCACGAAGGCGGCCCCATCGCCGCCCGACCGCTGCGCCGCGCCGCCGCGCTGGCGGTCATTCGCAATCCTTATGCCGGAGGCTACGTCGAAGCCATCGAAACATTCATGGAAGATCTGAAGCCCTTGGGCTTGGAAATGGCTCGATCCATCGTAGCCGCCCTGGGCGGCAATCCAACAGTCGTCGAAGGCTACGGCAAGGGAGCGATCGTCGGCTCCGCCGGAGAACTCGAACACGGCGCCCTCTGGCATGTTCCCGGCGGCTATGCCATGCGCGAGATACTCGGAGGCGCAAAGGCAATCGTTGCCTCGACCAAGAAAGTTGGCGGCCCCGGAACTCGCCTCGACATCCCCATCACTCATATCAACGCCTCCTACGTTCGCAGTCATTTTGACTCGATGGAAGTTGGCATTGCCGATGCTCCGCGCGCCGACGAAATTGTTCTCGCGCTGGTGATGACCACCGGCCCGCGAATTCACGCCCGCGTCGGTGGATTGAAGGCTTCCGACATCAAGGGAGAGGACGGCCTGCGATGAAAACCGACCTGCAAGCAAAGATTCGCAAGATTGTGACGTTTGTGGAAGAGACCACGACCGAAATGGGCCGGAAGGTTGACCCGCCAACGCGCCGCGCCGCAGCGGTTGCGGTCATTGAGAACCCCTGCGCCGGACAGTACGTCGAAGATCTTTCCCAGTTGAGTGCCATTGGCGAAGAACTGGGCGAACTGTTGACCCAGCGCGCAATCACAGCATTGGGTATTGCGGGGCCCTCCGCCGAGAGCTATGGCAAGGCCGCAGCTGTAGGAGAAAACGGAGAACTCGAGCACGCCGCCGCCATCTTGCATCCGAAGCTTGGCACTCCGGTGCGCCGTGTGCTGGGCAAAGGAGCCGCTCTCATCCCCTCCTCCAAGAAACGCGGCGGCCTCGGCGTGGTGCTCGATATTCCGCTAGGCCACAAAGATGCTGCCTTTGTCCGCAGTCATTTTGATGGCATGGAAGTGCGCATCGCCGATGCGCCTCGCGCCAACGAAATCTTGGTTGCCATCGCCGTCACCGACAGTGGGCGCCCTCTGCCGCGCGTCGGCGGCCTGACCAAAGACCAAATCAAAGGCGAGGATGGCCTGCGCTGACAAACCTCGCAGCCTGAGGAAAACAACTCCGTTTCACACCGCTTTGGGGAAGGGCACGAGTTCCACTCGTGCCGTAATTGCCGCATGTCAATCGGGGCTTCCAGCCGCTGCGGGAACGGTGCGCGGGGAAATCATTTTTCCGCAGCCTCGCCGCACCCATCAATGTTTCATTATCTCCGGCGCAGTCGTTGCAGGCGGCGTGTTGCGGCTGCGCTGCGCTCGCACCTCGCCATCGATAATTACCATGCCGATTCCCGGAAGATCGCCCTTCTGAATGCTGTCCAGCAGATTCTTCCCCGCCGATTGCTGCGCTCGATCCATCAGCACGAATGACGCTTCGCGGCCCGCCGCAATCAGTCCGCAATCCAGATTGCGCAGTTTCGCCGTGTTGCCCGTCGCTAGGCAAACCGCCACTTCCGCCGGCACGCCGCCCACCGACGACAGCAACGCCACCATCCGCAAAATGCCCAGCGGCTGAACTCCAGATCCAGCCGGCGAATCCGTTCCCAGAATCACCCGGTGGAGCTGTCTCAATTCCACCGCCGTGCGCAGCGCCAGCAGCGCCGCGCGTTCGTTTCCGTTATGCACAATTTCCAGCGCTCGCGTCGATCGCTCGCAAAGCTCCGTGATTTGATCGTCGGGCAGCGCGGTGTGCCCGCCGTTGACGTGACCAATGACGTCAGCATCGGTTTCGAGCACCATGTCTTTATCAATCAGGCTCGATCCCGGAATCGAAGGCCCGCCCGTGTGAATCGTGCTCTGGATGCCGTATTTGCGCGCCCACCCGACCATCTGCCGCGCCGTCTTGCCGTCTTTCACGCTGCCCAGTCCAACCTCGCCAAGAATTTTCACGCCGGCTGCAGCCAGCTCCTTAAAGTCGTCTTCGCACATTCCATGCTCGATCACAGGAGCCCCCGCATAAACCTTTACCCCTCCCGGTCGAAACAAGTGAAACGCACGCTGGGCAAAGATCGCCATCGCTTTCAGCCCGACAACATCTTTTGGCCTCCCCGGCGTGTGCACCTCTCCCGCTGAGACCATGCTGGTCACGCCGCCGTGCAGGTAGCTGTCGATCCAGCCCAGTTGATTCTGCCGAGGCGTCCAGTCGCCGCAAACAGGATGAACATGGCTATCAATAAGCCCTGGAGCCAGTGTCGTGCCTTTCGCGTCAATCGTGACGCCCGCTCCCGAAGTGTCAATATCTTTTTCCTTGCCTACGGCAACGATGCGATCGTTAACCGAGATCACCGTGTCGGCATCGAGAATGGGATTCGCCAGATCTCCGCTGAGCAGCAAGCCAATGTTGCGAACCACAAGCTTGCTCTGTGTCGGTGACTTCGACGTTTCTTCGTGAGCCATGTCTTCCTTCCCGGCGCGTGATTGCTACGAACTCGATCCGACACACCTACGGCGCATCGACAACGCAGCGAAAGCCGATCGTTCCGGCCCGATCGTGCCCAGGCGACATCAACAGATATTTTTCATGCTCATCCAGCCGGTAAGTTTGCGGAAAATACCAGATGGATCCGCTCGGTTGATAAGCCGCTCCCCCTCGAAGGATCGCGGCTCTCGTATGCGGGTCGCGGTATTCGTCCGTCCACTGCGAGACGTTGCCGACCAGATCGAGAACGCCAAACGGACTCGCGCCTTTCGCAAACCTGCCCACGTCGCTCAGCGGACCCATCGTCGTTCCCGAATCCACCGGCGGAAGATTCTGCGGATTCCACTCGTTTCCCCAGGGGTAGGAACGCCCATCGGTCGATTGCGCCGCATATTGCCACTCCCATTCGTGCGGCAACCGCTTGCCACTCCACGCCGCATACGCGCGCGCATCTTCGATCGAAACCCACGTCACCGGCTTATTCCCCCAGCCTTCGGGGTACATTCCGTTCTTCCAGGCACGCAAGAAATTGTGATCGTCCTTCGGATGATAATGCGTTGCGTTCACAAATTTAAGAAACTCCGCGTTCGTCACCAGCGTGCGATCCATGTAGAAACTGGCCAGATGCATCCGGTGCCGGTGATAACGCCGCGCCGCATCCTCCCACGGATACTGCACGTCCACGCCCGGATCATTCCCGCCCTCAATCTCAATGCCGCTCACTTGAAAGTCATACTCGCCAGCGGGAATCAGCACCATACCTTCCGGCGGGGACAGCGACGCATGAGTCGCCGGAATCTCAACCAACGTCTGCGGCACGGGCTCCCATTGACGCGAATAAGTGCTCAGCGGCCGCTTGGAACGCTCCGCCATATACGCCAGCAATTCTCGAACCTTCCCGCTCAGCGGCTCGCGCGTTGCCAGAACAGCTCCGTACCCGAGCGCCTCCAGATCGAAGCTCAAACTCGCCTTGCCCTTGGCAATAGCAGGCGTCAACTCCGTTCCATGCCAAAGGTCGTAATAAAGCATTCCCGATTGGCTCTCGATCTCGATCTGAGCGCCGGAAACGTTGTACTCATTTCGATTCACGATCGTCCACAGCGTTCCCGCGGCCCCGGGAAAACGGCTGGCGAATATTCCCTCTTGCAGCACCGCCGCATGCGGCTCCCACTCGCGGCTGATCAGATAATCGGCCATCACGCGCTCGATGCGCGTAAACCGCAGCAGCGCTTCGGCATCGCGCGGCGTGTCTTCATACCAGAATCCCCACAGGTTCTCCAGCGTCGCGTATCCCTGGCCATTGAAAAACGCATGCTGCAGGCTGTCCGTCTTATCACGCGTAAAACGGTCCGTGACATTTACCGTATGGCGAGGTTCCAGCCATTTATTCTTGCTGACCATCGGAACAAATGGATACTGCTTCCCTTCCCACGTCACCCAGTCGTTCCAGCTCATATTCGTCCAGGCGATCGAAGCGTCGCGCGGCTGAAATTGCGGTTCGAGCGCCAGCGGATGCCCAATCGCGTCCGCCGCCTCGCGAAAACCCGGCGGAACGCTCTCCAGCGTGTCGAAGTTGATTCCATCGGCGTCGACTTCCTTCAGAAGACGCGCCATCGCCATCGACGCAACTGTGCCCTCGTCCCGCGTCCCCGCATCCCACGCCAGCAATGGAAAAAACACCTTCACTCCGCGCGCGTGAAATTGCTCCACCATCCCCCGCACGCCCGCCACGCCGCCTGGCATGTCCCGCAACATATCAAATTGATTCCGATCGTCCACTCCCAAATTCGGATACACATGCCAGATCAGGACGGCATCAATCGGGCCAATCCGTTTCTCGGTCTCCGACAAAAAACCATCGACCGTGTACTCGCCCTTCTCCGGATCGTAAAGGCTGCGGTCCCAGATGAGCAGCTGCACTTGCGAAAAAATGCGCTGCGTCCACTGCAGGTCCGGGCGTTCGTATTGTGCGCCGGAGTAGCGAATCAGCCGGATGCGATCGTTCCGCCACGCTTTCAGGCCATCCAGCCACCCCGGTTCGCCCGCATACGCCGGCCCAGGGAAGAACACTTCGCCTGGCGCAGGCAGTTCCGTCAGGTTCATCACCCCAGTATGAGACACCAGGTCGTGCCGCGGCTTCCATTCATCAGCGAAAGACGGGATGTTCGTGCAGAGCAGCGTAACCGCAAGAAATATCGCAAGAAACAAATGTGTTTGCTTCATGAATGCCTATCACTATAGCGGATTCCCGTACCACCATCACATCCAGTAACTGCGACTCGATCTTCCCCCCGCCACAATCGATTGCGCCCGCGTCCAAGTAAACGCATTGCACAAAGAAAAGCTGAGGCAAATTGTGATCTGCCTCAGCCTGAAATCCCCTTACTGTGCGATACGTCTAAAAATCGAGCCGCAAAGCAAACTGCACCACGCGTGGGTTGTTGACCGTCTCGTTAACCGAACCGAAGGAGGAGATACTGCTAATGTCTTGCATGAAGACACCGCCTCCGGTCAAGCCGAACTGCGCGTGATTTAGGAGATTAAAGAATTCTCCGCGAAACTGCACCGTGTATCCTTCCCGAATGCGGAAGTTCTTGAACGCAGAAAAATCCGTATTCACAAAACGGGGGCCGGAAAGAGGTGCGCGAGAAACGGTTCCAAGCTCCCCAGCAGGCGCGTGATCATAGGCACACGGGTTGAACCAATATTGATTGTTGTGGACTTGCGCAGGTGCGATCCCCAGCAGGGTGCTGTTTGGAATTGCCTGACCGGCAAGGTATTGACACTGGATGTTTGAGTTAGTGGCCACTGGCCCACCCGTGTACGGGTTAGAGATTTGAATCGGACGGTTCAGCGGCGTTCCGTTCCATTCGAAATTGACGCCAGAGTTGTTAGCGCTGTCAACGAAAAACAACGGGAAACCAGAGGTGGCCTTCTCGATCACGTTGATTTGCCAGCCCCCAAGAATCGCGTCGGGAACGCTACTCCAGCCAGCGCCGTAAGTTTTCCCTTTGCCAAAGGGCAATTCGTAGAGAACGCTCGCTGTGAGCTGATCGTCCAGATTGAGTTGCGACAGGCCCCAATCCGCCCTCCTTGTACCCGGCAGCGGCCAGAATTGAGCGCCTGGAGTGGTACCGTCCCCGTCGGACATGCCGGAATCAAAGGTGTGCGACCAGGTGTAACTCAGCAGGGCGTATAGGCCGTGGCGGGCGCTTTTGGTTTCCGCTTTGATTAGCAGCCCGTCGTACCGCGCCCGTGCTCCATCCGTGATATTGGAAATGTTGATGAATTCGTTGTCTTGGTAAGGAGCATTGAATGGCGCTCCACCCGGTCCGCAACCCAGGTAATATCCGTTTGAGCCACCGATGCAAGCCGACGGAGAATTGACATTCATATTCAACCCATAGAACAAAATATGGGTGCTCCGAGTGCCTGCATACCCCGCCGTCAGCACGACGTTTCCAGGTAGTTGGCGCTCCACGTTCAAATTGAATTGCTGCACCATCCCCTGTTTAAAGTTCGCGTCTTGCGAAAGAGATGTACCCGTAAAATTGTCCGGGTTCGGAGGTGCGGTGAAAGGCAGAAGGTTCGGCTGGGTAAGGCCGTAGGCAAGTCCGCAGTTTTGCGTCGGCCCCTGGAGCGCCTGGGCGTTTCCGAACGGGCACGGATTGGTTGGTCCAAACGAACTGGCCGGGCCGTAAGCGAACTGGTCGGTCTCCGCGTAATACGGCGGATTCTGCCACAGTCCCTGCGCCCCCTGACTCCAGCCAGAATCGTGGTAAATCGAGTACCCCGCGCGAACCACCATCGTCTGGCTACCCCAAGGTTTCCAGGCTAATCCAATGCGCGGCTCGATCGCAGTTTTGTCAAACTTAACTCCTACCGTCGCATTGGAGCGCACGCAGTTCGTACAGCCGCTGAACGGCGCCTTCCCGGCAACCAGATATTGCTGCGTCGTCCAATCAAAGTTCGCCTGGCGATTCTGCGCCTCCGTAATTGGAGTCACCAACGCCCACGCCACTCCCAGATTCATCGTCAGGTCGTTGTTGACTCGCCAGTCGTCCTGCACAAAGGGACGGTACATCTTCCACCGCCGCCCCGTAGTCGCTCCATAAAATGTTTGATCGTGAATCGCCCCGTAAGGCTGGCCCATGAGCAAGTCGGCCGCCGCATCGCCGGTGAATCCGCCGCCCAGCAGGAAATATCCATCTTGAAATCCGTTGGTCATCACGTTCATCTGATTGAAGCGAATTCCAAGGCCGGTGCGAATATTATGACGGCCTCGAATCATGTCAAACGTATCGCTGAAGGAGTAAACATCGGTCCCACCCACGAAAGGTGCGAACCCGCGATCGCCCAACGACCAATATGAACTCAGCTGGATCGAGCTCAATCCGCAACTCAGACACGCTTTCGAGTACTGCGTCAGTCCCGGTGGGGCATCCGGACATTTGCTGTTGAGATCCCCTCCCACAATCCCCAGCGTCGCCGCTTTGCAGAGCTGCCCTCCAAATTCACCGTAGGAAGTGATGAAATCGAAAATCCGGTTGTAGCCGAAATACACCTGGTTGATGTTGTTGGAAGAAACGATGTGCGTTTCCGAGATTACTGCGTTGCGTCCGTGGTTAGCGATGAGCTGGTTGCTGCCAAACGGATTCTGCTCGGCCCACGTCGGCGACCCGCCCGGAACATAAGAATTGGCCTGATCGTAGCTGAATCTGGCGAAAATTGAATCCTTGTCCGAGAAGTTGTGATCCATTCGGATCGTTGCGTTCCCTTCATTGAGCTTCCGCACCGGCACATTGGCGTAGTTGACTCCGTTGACGATGGTTGGACTGCCCACTGGAAACAGATTGATGAGCGCTAACCCGATCGGATCGGCCAGACCTGTGCCCGTGAGGCCGCCTGTCGTCGGAATAATGTTGCAAGGTGTGCCGGGCAATTGGCTTCCGTCCGGCTGCACGGCGGTTGGGACTCCACCGTTGCATTGAAAATTCACGGGTTCACCCGTGGCGCCGTTGAGATTTGCGTATGGATTGGTTAGAAGCCCACCCGGGATGAACGGATCATTCGAGAAATCGCCATTCATCTCAGCTGCCGTCGGCACCAACCCCGTAAACGGAATCCCATGCCGTTGCCGCTTCGCTTCATAATTCACGAAGAAAAAAGTCTTGTCCTTCTGAATCGGCCCGCCCAGCGACCCGCCAAACTGATTGAGGTTGAACTTCTCTTTGAAGGCCGCAAAGTAGCTCTTGGAATCAAGATCCGTATTTCGAAAATACTCGTAGAGCGCCCCATGAAACTTGTTCGATCCCGACTTCGTCGTCACCAGCACCGTCGGACCCGCGCGTGTTCCATATTCCGCCGAGTAGTTATACGTGAGAACCTTAAATTCCTGAATGGAATCAATCGTCGGCAGAATCGCAATGCCGCCCGAACTCAGTTCGGAGTTGTCGTTGTTGTCAATCAACCAGCTCGTACTCTGCTCCCGGGAACCGCCCACCGAAAGCGAGAAGGTGCCGCGCGTCGCGACTTCGCTGCTCGCCGCCGACGTGAAGAAGCTGTTCGGACTCGTCTGGGCCGTCGTGCCCGGAGTCAGCGTCGCCAACTGCACAAAGTCGCGCCCGTTCAACGGCAGGTCCGCCACTTCCTCGGCCGTGATCACCTGGCCGAGCGTCGGGTTGGTCGTCTCCACCGCGACTTCGGTCGCCGTCACTTCGACGGTCGCGGTCACCGACGCCGGGTTCAGCGCAAAATCCACTTCCCGCTGTTCGTCCACTTGCAGCCGGACATCCTTCTGCTCCGTAGTCTGGAAGCCCTGCGACAGCACTCGGATCGTATACACCGAAACCGGCAGCAGCGGCACCAGATAGTGCCCTGACGCATCCGTTTTCACTTCGCGCGTGAGTCCCGTTGCCTGCGAGGTCACCGTCACCGCTGCTCCGGTGATCACAGACCCGGTCTTATCAGCCACCGTTCCAGAAAAACTGCCATTGGACTGGCCGTAAACCTGTGGACAGAAGGAAATCGCAAAACAAACTGCCGCTACCAGCAGTACCTCTCGTCTCAGCATCTGCCTTCACCTTGAGACCTCTCGTTTCCCTGCAGAGAGATCATCGAAGCTCGCCCCGTCGCGGTCCAGACTTCTCCGCTGCAGGTTGAGGAACTTTTTTCTAAGATTGGGCCATATAAATTGATTAGAGATGCAAAGTCAAGTTCTTTTGTGGGCAGGTCTTCCCGTCATTCGGAAGTCGCAGATTTTCGCCCATTTCTTTCGCTTTATTCGCGCGTCAACTCGCCCTCAGTCACCCCTGTGATCGTGACAAAACGGATCACGCCTTTCGCATCTTCAAAAATAAGTCCCGTCGATCCGTGATTCACCACCGCGCTGATTAGATGGCCGTACGATTTCGGAATCCCTCCGTGCGTTGGAGTGGTCTCATACCGCCCCAATTCGCCTTCCTTCATCCCGGTCACACTGACAAAACGGATTACGCCTTCCGCATCCTCAAAAACCAGGCCTGTGCCAATCGAGTCCGCAATCGCAGCCACCAGTCGGCCGTAAGTTTTCGGCACCGTGCCTTGCGTCGGCGCTCCCGCATAAGCCACTGTCGCGCTCCGCGTTCCCGCTACGTAGACGGCCACCAGCAGCAGCCCGCTTCCAACCACCATTAGCATCCGCTTGCACATGGGTTGCCTCTCTTCCTGACTACGGTCCGACCTGACTACGGTTCGACCAGAATCTTGTGCATCATGCCCAAATCCTCATGCAGCAGGATGTGACAATGAAACACAAACGTTCCCGCAATCGTCGGATCACGAAAATCCATCCGCACCTTCACGCTGGGATACGGCCCCGTCCCGGTCCAGTACGGAATCTCGATCGTATCCCGCAGGTCATTATCCGTAACCGGCTGCCCGTTCACTTCCAACACCTGAAAGTGAATCTGATGGATGTGGAAGGCATGCGTTTCCAATGCCCGGTTTTCAATCGTCCAGTCCTCCACCGCTCCGACCTTGGTCGTGATCACCGGCTTTTCGTTGGCTTCAAATACTTTCTGCTTCTGTCCATCCACCGTAATGTAAAACTGAATCGGCCCATTCGTGCCGCCAAATTCCTCCGAGAAGAACAGCTTCCGCTGTGCCGTCACCGCCTGATGCCCCAAGTCAGAAAACTTGAGCACCGGCGTCGAACTTGCCAAAGCCGGCGCTGAAGCCAACGCCGCCTTTTGCCGCGGCACCGCCTTTGCCCCAGAGAGGACTTCGATATTCGCGAGCGTCTCCGCAAGATCCGCATTCCCTGTCGGACCCGTCGAATACGCCTGCGTGTAGAAAACCGCGCTTTTCCCCGCTTCAGGAGCCTGCACAATAAACTCGGCCCGCCCCGCCGGTGGAATCAAAATCGTGGTTTCTTTCCGCGTCTGCGCCAGCGGATAGCCGTCCAGCGCAACCAGTTCCAGTTGCTTCGGCCTTTCATTCTCCACCACCTGCAATTGCAGAAAGTCCTGAATCGATGCGTTCGCCACCCGCCAGAACTCCCGGTCTCCAGCCTGCATTTGAATCAGCGGCGGTACTCCGAGCACGGGAGCCGTCACATAGTTCACCGTCAACTGGTACGGCCCGGGAACCCATGGCACCAGATACTGTTGCCGGATAACAAAAATGCGCTCCGTAAGCCCCTTCACTTCGGGCCGGTATTTCTCCATTCCCTCCACAACCATTGCCCCCGCGGCTCCGCCATTCACCTGAAATTCCGTGAACCCATGCACGTGCGGATGGTACCAATACAACCCCGGCGGCTCCGTCGTCGGAATCTGAATGCTGTAATGAAATCCTGCTGAACCCGGCTGGATCAGCGTTGTCAGCACATCGTCTTGATGGCATACCGGCGGAACATTCAATCCGTGAAAATGTACGTTCGTCGAGTTCAGCGTCGGGTCGCCGCTGTCGCCGCAGACTTGCCCCGGCGCACCCTCCATGTGCATCTTCATTTTCTGCGCATCTTTATCGTCAATGCGGTCGAGTACATCCAGATCCAGTTGGTCTCCGGGATTGAGCCTCAACGTCGGAGCTTCCATGACCTGGCCCCCCGCGTTGTACTTGTAGCAGTAGTGCGTGTAACCCTGTTGATCGACAGAGTGAGCCATGACAAACTGGGCTTTGAGCAATCCATTCTGCGACGAAATGCTGTAAGGATCGTTCACCACGCTGCCCGGCGCCGGACGCGCTGGACATTCGTCCGCCGCCGCCATCGCAAACGGAAGTCCGCACACCACGATCGCCACCATCCACCTCGACACCCGTCGCATAGGCCATTCCCTCACAATTCTCAACAAACTCCGCCGCAGTTTAAAGAAACTTGAAGAAACATTCCGCACCTGGTTTGGGACGGGCACCAGTTCCACTCGTGCCGTAAATGCCGCCCCCCAACAGCGGCTTCCAGCCGCTGCGGGAATGCTCCCGCGAAAACACTCTTTCCGCGGCGTGCTAAAACGCCCGCGGAGGAAAAGTCCCGATCGACAGCAATCCCTGGCTGTTCGCGTCCGCGAATGGCGACTGCGGAACCTCTTGCAACCAGCACTTCCCGCCCGTCGTCTCCAGCGTCACCATCGCAATCCCCGATGGACTTCCAAATTCCGCCACGTACACCCCGCCGCCATTTCCCGTCTCGCGGATCAATCCCATCCCGCCCAGATACGACCACGCCGACGATTCCCCCCGGATCCGCCCCGACGTGCACCCTCCCGAAAGCGTCCCCGTCGTCTTGTCAAACCAGAGCGCGCTCACCGTCGCACCTTGCGTATTCACCACGTACAACACACTTTCATCCGGACTCAGCATCACGTTGCTCGCGCTGATGCTCGCTTTCGACGTGTGCACCACCGTCTTGGTCAGCTTGCCCGAAGAAATGTCCGACACTTCCACCACCATTGACGTCGAAGTGTCCCCGAAAATCGCAAAGTGTCCGTCGCTGGTGATGTCGATCGCATTCGGATATGTGGCGTCCTTCGAAGCCAGTGTCGCCGTCGAATACTGCTCGTCGCCATTCGACACCGGAGTCCCCTCGGAAATATCAAAAGATTCGATCGATCCATCGGTGAACGTCGCAATCATCATGTTGCCGTGGATTGCCATGCCATTGATCAACCCACCCGCCAGGCCGCTGACAGAAACGTCATTAATAAAGCTCAGCGTGCATCCTGCTTGCACCTCGAACGTCCCAATCGTGTTCGAACTCGTGTAGCTGGCATACAAATACTGGCCGTTCACCGCCAGCCCAACTCCATTCGCCGCCCCACTGTCCGTCGGAGAACCCGGAAAACTTCCGCTCACCGTCATCGTGCTGACCACAATTCCCCCAACCTCTCCCGTCGAAGGGATCGCAGCAAAGACGCACTGCTGGTTTTCGGCGTCCAGTCCGCTAATGCGGCTGGACCCAAAGTACCCGCCCACATTGCCAAACCCGCCTAACTGAAAGCTTTGCTTGAAGGTTAAAAGACCGTCCGGCGCCACCGTATAAACACTGACACCGGGGTCGTCGTTGGTCATCACATACGGAGTGGCGCCCGTGGCGAGACCGCCCAAGGCCAGAACCATCCCCATCACTCCGATTGCACCCACACGCCTGCGCCACCACGTTAACCGCAATCTCGGCATAGGCAATTCCTCAGGCGGGGGACCCTATGCGGCAGTAGATCATAGGCCGAACGCCAGTTCAAGAGCGTCGGCCGCATTGAACGCAAGTCAAAATTCCCTTTTCACCGTGCGCTCCGTCACGAAGGCGTGCACCCCTACTGCGTGCAAGCCGTCATTCCCGCCGACTTATAAACCTTGCCATCCTTCATCACAAATTCGACGTTCTCCAAAAGGCTGATGTCCTTCAAAGGATCCCCACTCACCGCAATCAAGTCTGCATACTTCCCTGCCTTGATCGACCCCACCTCGCTCGCATGTCCCAGCAGATCCGCCGCATTCGACGTCGCCGCCTGAATCGCCTGCATCGCCGTCATCCCGTACTTCACCATAAATGCAAATTGTTTCCCACTCGTTCCATAAGGACAGACGCCCGCATCCGTCCCAAACGCCATCTTCACTCCCGCCCGCACGGCCTTCCCAAAATTCTCCCGCTGGATTCTCCCCAGATCGGCGTCGTGCTGCAGAAAATCGGCTGGCGTTTGCCCCGTCTGCGCTCCCGCCTGGATGCACTCTTCGTCATAAATATCCATGTCGAGATACGTCCCGTGCTGCTTCGCCATCGCAATCAACTCGTCGTCCAGCATCTCCGCGTGTTCCACCGACGCCGCCCCCGCCAGAATCGCATTCCGGATGCCCTGCGCCGCATGCGCATGCACCGCGACCCGCAATCCGAAATGGCTCGCTTCATCCACCCCCGCCTGTAATTCCTCTTCCGTAAACTCAATCGATGTCGGACTGCTTCCGTGCGTCAGCACCGCACCGGTCGACAGCATCTTAATCAAGTCCACTCCATCGTGCGCCAGCAGCCTCACCTTTTGCCGCACCTCCCATGGACTGTTTGCCTCCCCATAATGCAGATCCCACGGCAACTGAATATCCGGAGCCTGCCCCGTCATCGCCCCCGCCCCACCGGTGATCGTGATGTAAGCTCCCGCCACAAACATCCGCGGACCCATCACATCTCCCCGAGCGATCGCGTCGCGCAGCGCAATATCATTCAACGCCCGATAAGTCCCCACGTCGCGCACCGTGGTAAATCCCGAAAGCAGCATCGCCCGCGCATTCGTAACCGACTCCAGCACAATCTGCGACGCCGTCTTTCTCAGGTCGTTGAACGGATCCCCATCCCCGTGCCCATCCGCCACATGCGTATGACAATCAATCAGTCCCGGCAACACCGTCTTGTCAGAAAGATCGATGACTCTCGCATTCGCCGGAATTGCCAGTCCTCCACCCACCGCCTCAATCTTCCCGCTCTTAATCAGGATCACTTGATTCGTCAGCACTGTCCCTGCATCCGGATCAATGAGGCGTCCCGCTCGAACCGCCGTAGTCTGCCCCACAGCCCACTGGCAGAGAGCCAACACAACCATCCCGATTCTCTTCACAATCCCTCCCACCAAGGCACACTCTACCGCCGTTCCCTCTGTTCCCCGTGATTTCCGGCTTTTCCGCGAACGCGGCGATTTCTGCCTCGAGACTTACCCGGCCAGCCCACTCTTCAAATCCGCCGCCAGCAACTGATGGAACAACTGTTCCCCCGCCTCCCGCCGCACCGACAGCCGCCCCGCTTGATACGCCCGCGACTTCAGCCCCCTTTGCACCGCCTCGCAGATCCCCAAATCTTCATCCTGAACCCGATTTCCCACCGCGACGCTCTGTTCGTTATACGCGCGTGCCTCTTCGCTCACGTCGCTGAAATAGAAATCGAAAATCACTCGGCAGTGATCCACATCCATCGGAATCACCAGGTTTGTATCCAGATAACCCTCGTAGCAGTTGAACATGAAATTCGGATGCAGCCAGAAATACCACGCTCGGTCGCCCCGTCTCGTCGTCCCGGTCGCCGCGTCCTCATCCGAACTCACCATCGGACTCGACTGCAGGCAATATCGCCCGTCATTCTCAATCGTGTATTGCTTGTAATCCAGAACCGAGCTGAGTCCCTTGTGCAAGTGCGGAACGTGATATCCCCCGTCCAGATAATTGTCGACATACACTTTCCAGTTGCAATGGATGTCATAACTCCTGCTCGTAAAGTAATGCAACTGGCTCAAGCCGAGCGGAGCTGTCCGCTGCACCAGTCCGCCCAGATAATCCGCTAGCGGCTTCGCCTCTGCATCCAGATTCACAAACACGAATTGCTCCCACGTTTCCACCTTCACCGGAACCAGTCCATTCTCTCTGCGTTCAAAGTTCTTGACCCCGTCGAACTCCGGCATCCCCTTAAGCGCCCCGTCCAGCCCGTAATTCCACCCGTGGTAAGGACAATGCAAGATCGACGCCTGCCCGCAAGGCTCCGTAACCACCGCCGCCGCATGATGGCGGCACACGTTATAAAACGCCCGCAGCACACCATCATTCCCCCGCACCGCCACGATCGGTTCTCCCGCCACCGTCGCCGTCACGAACTGCCCCGCCTTCGCCACCTGCTCCGCTCGCCCCATCACCTGCCACGTCCGCGAGAAAACCGTCTGCCGTTCCAGTTCCGCGACCCGCGTGTCCACATACCACGACGCCGGAATCGTCGAAGCTTCCGCCAGCGGCGCCCGTTCGTCGTAACTCGCTACAATCTCCTCCACGCTCATCTTGGTCATGCTTGTTTTCCCGGGATCTGCACCTCATCCGATCCAATCGCCCGCCGCAACAGTGCGACGAACTGATCAATCCGCGCCTCCGTTTTCTCCGGAGTCTTTCCCGCTTTTCGAAATAGTCCTGGATCTAACTCCTCCGTCAACAGCGCATCCTGGAACCGGTCCATCGTCCACTCCAGAATCGATCCAATCATGTCCACATCCAGGTCCGTGCGTAATTCCCCGCGCCTCACTCCGAAGCTGACAAACTCACGCCAGCCATACGGATCCTCCGTCACCAGAAACCGGTTGATCTCCCGCCGCAGCGCCAGGTCGGTTCCGTAGTTGCCCACAAGGTAAATCCGATACGATGACCAGTTGTCCCGCACCATGTTCTCCGTGCGCTCCAGCCAATACCGCAGCACTTCAAACAATCCCAACTCCTGCACCGCCGCCGGAGCCTGCATGTATTTCGGGAACGAAAGCACCGCCTTCTTGTATGCCTCGAAAAACAATCCGTCCTTGCTCTTGAAATGCTGGAACACCGATCCTTTGGCGATCCCCAATTGCGCCGCGATGTCCTCCACTCGCGCCGCGTTATACCCGCGCTCGGCAAAATGCCGGATCGCAACTTCCACAATCCTCGCCCGCTTCGCTTCCGACCGCGGACGCGGCTTCTCATCCCGCCTCATCTGCGTCGGTTTTGCCAGACTGCTTGTAATCCCTTCCATCGTTTCCTGTCCTCCCGGCTTTTGACCGTCGGTCAAAGAAAGATACAGCACTCCGAATCCCCTTTTCAATGGCTTTTTACGTTGCTTTTCGTGAATTCATCCACCCTGTGATTTTCTGAGTGTAACCACAGGTCAATTGCATATTGAGACGCACAAAATCCCTGCCTCTAATGGGGCATGCTATTTTTGACATTCAACACTCTCAGCAACCAAAAGGGATTCCCAAAATGCCCGAAACCGTTCAGCAGTACGCGCAACGCATCATGGCTACCAGCAAGGGATTAGACCCGATCAAAGTTCAATCCTCAACTTCGAAGAAGCTCGCTCGCTTGATCAAAGGCGTACCTGCAACGAAACTTCGCAAGCGCCCAGCTCCCGGCAAGTGGTCCGTCGCCGAAATACTCGCCCACCTCGCCGACGTAGAAATCGTAATTGCCTGGCGCATGCGCTCCATCCTCGGAGCCCCCGGAACTCCCATCCAGGCCTTCGATCAGGACGCGTGGGTCATCGCCGGGCACTATGAAAAGCGCGATCCCCGCAAATCCATCGAGCAGCACGTTGTCGTACGCGATGCGAATCTCGCGCTCCTCAAATCCCTCAAGTCCGACCAGTGGAAGCATTTTGGTCAGCATGCCGAGCGCGGCCAGGAATCCATCGAGCACATCGTCCGCATGGTAGCCGGACACGATATCAATCATCTCCAGCAGATCGAGCGCATCCTGAAACCAGCCCGATAGCCGCATCGCGGTCGATTCCAAGACCGGCTGCAAAATAAAAATGCGGGAAGCATCAAGCCTCCCGCATCGCTTTTCAACTTGCCCACAACTTACTTCTGCGTGAATGGCAGTCCCGGCAACGTTTCCGTATGCTCGGACTTCACCGCGCTCAACAGATTCGGATCGAGCCCCAGCGCCTTCACAATCGTGGGAGCAATCTGCCTCGTCTCCACCTGATCGGTAAACGTTGCCGCCTTGTATTTCGGGTTCGAGACAATCAGCAGGACGTTCCGATCGTCGTAAGCAAAGCCCCCGTGCTCCGCCACTTTGCCTGTGCCTCCCGTATAAATCACACCAACATTCGGAGCCACAATAATGTCCGGTGTGCGGGAATCGGTGAGCGGATCGTTGAATTGCGTGGTCAGCGAAGGTCCAGCGAAAATTTCGCCTTGTCCAAACAGATTTTCATTCGCGGCCATCGACAAGGTTGCCACTGCGCTCTCCGTCTGGCTTTGATCGGTCAGCCAGAGCATCGAAATATCGTCCTCGTCTGCCTGCGCAACCGGCAAGCCTGGCCCCACTCCATTCGGCGACAGAATCTGCGACGGCGGTTCATCCGTGGGAACGTCTCCCGGAATGCGCAGGACCCGGCTCGGATCGATCGGAGACTGCCCATGCTTCGCCGACACAATGATCAGCGTCGAATCCAGCAGCCCTTGCTTCGTCAACTCCGTAACCATCTGGCCCACTGCCGTATCTACATACTGGATCTCGCTGAACAACGACTGGCTCGGCGTCCCCAGCGCATCCAGGTAGCCGCCCGTCAGGCTGAGCGACTTTTCCACCAGCTTTTCGCCCACGCTCACCGACTGAAAGTTCATGCCAAAAACATTGGGCACCGGCGCCGAGGAGCCCCCATCGTGCGTTTTGCCGTCAATCCAGTTCAGCACCGCCTGCACCTTGTATTGGTCGTAGCACCGTATGTTCTGGAAACTATCCGTCCAGGCATTCGTCGGCTGCGCAGCCCCCGGATCGGGAAGCGGATCGCAGCCCGGAACCGTCGACAGCGCCACCGGAATCGCGTTGATTTCCGGCGACCACAGATCGCTGACCCCGTCGCCACTCGGGCCATTCGTAAAGTCGTAGGACGGGTGTTTGTCCGACCACGCCGTATAACCACCCGCATTCTTTACCACGTTAAAGATCGTATTGGCGCGAATGTAGCTGTGCGGATACACCGGCGCGCATCCATTCTTCGGGTCCCGCGGCAGATAATCGGGATTGATTCCGTTGATCCCCGCGCTGCCATCCGGCTTGCCCGAATCAAGTTTCAGATAGTTGTAGTCGATCTCTTCGTCGAACCCAACCTGCGTGCCGATCACGCTCGGGCACAGCTTTGCTCCGCCCACAATCCCATAAGGCGTGGTCTTCGCCGGAGGCGACAACGCGCGATCGTAGCTCACATCATAGAAAATTCCCGCCGAGCGCGGCGTCCCGCCAGTAATCTGCGCCACCAGCCCGGGAAACGAATCCGAAGGTTTCGAAGTCAGTGCCTGTAGGTAATGCACTCCCGTCGACGAGAGCGATGCCAGGTGAGGACAGTACGTCTGGTTCCCATACAGCGGAACCCCCTTGGCGCAGTTTGAGAAATCCAGCGCGTGCATGCCGTCGACGCTGATGAGCAGAACATGTTGAATCTTGCTGTTGCCTTGCGCTGCGGCCGTTACCGGAAACACGCTCGCCAGCGCGAAAACAACCAGCCCGAAGCGGAGAAATCGACGATCGGACACTTTAGCCTCCTTGAAATACAACCGAGCTAAAGTATTGGCCGCGCGCCCACCCCACAGGTTAACCACATGTGAATCGTAGATTAAGTAATTGTGAACAGGCCCGCTCAAGCCGAGTGCGTTGTCTTAGGACAATAGCGGACCTTCTATGACAGCATTCGCCTTACTACGCCGACTCCCGCTCCGCCATTTCTTCTTGTGCCAGAGTCGCCACAGCCGCCTGCGCCGGCTTTCTCGCGCGAGTCGTCGTAATCACGATCACGCTGACTAACACGAACACCGTTCCCAGCAAAGTCCTTGGACCCACCGCTTCCCCGCCCAGAAAATATCCCAGGATGACCGCTACCACCGGGTTCACGTAGGCATAAGTGCCAACTTTAGTCGGCGATTCATGATGGATCAGCCACACGTACGCCGTGAAGCCAACAATCGAGCCCGCCACAATCAGGTAAGCAAGCGCGAACCACGCGCCCCGAGAGACTGCCCCGATATCGAATCCCCTGAACTCGCCGAAGATCGCTGCCGTCACGGCCAGCAGGATTCCTCCCGCCAGCATCTGCGCCCCCGAACTCATCACTTTCGAAGCGGGCAGCGGCAGCTTGCGCGTCAGCGCCGATGCGATCGACCAACTCAGGGCCGCGATCACCAATGCCATCGCTCCGCCCCGATCGATAGCAGCTTCACCCAGGCTCAACGATCGGCTCACCAGGACCGCGACCCCGCCGATCCCAATCAAAAGCGCCACCGCCAACCGTAACGTCAGCCGCTGCGTCCCCAGAAAAATAATCTCCGAAAGCGTCATGAAAACCGGAATCATCGCCAGCATCACCGCTGCAATTCCCGAAGGCACTCGCTGCTCCGCCCAGAACAACAGCCCGTAATCCACCACAAAGATGCACACCGCTAGCAACGAAGCCGCCACCCACTCCCGCCGCGACGGAGACGCCGTGCCCTTGATCTTCATCCACACCACCAGCACCGCTCCTGCCACAAAAAACCGCATGCTGGCCAGAATCAGCGGCGGCACCTCTTTCACCCCCACCCGAATCGCAAGAAAGGTCGAGCCCCAGACAAAATAAATAATGCAGAACGCCAGCAGAGTCTTCCATGCGGGAGGATGAATCTTTGCTTCCATGGGAAATAGATCAGCGGCAAGGCCAAAAAGACGCAGAGACTTATTGCAAACGCGTCTTCGCAACGCGTTCTTCAAATTACAAAATCACTAAATTACAAAATTACAAATTCCCTCAAGAGCTTCCAATCCAAATCCCCACCGCAAACACCAGCACCCCGCCGACCACCACCTGAAATGCCGCCGATAACAGCGGAGTATCCATATACCGATTCCGGATCCACGCAATCGTCGCCAGTTCCGCCGCCACCACAATCACCGCCGCGATAAACGCCACATGAAAATCTTTAATCAGGAACGGAAGCGTGTGTCCGATCCCGCCTGCCGCCGTCATTAATCCCGTCACCGCTCCCCGCAGCATCGGACGCCCTCGTCCCGTCATCGACCCGTCATCCGACAGCGCCTCCGCAAAGGCCATCGAAATTCCCGCACCAATCGATGCCGCCAAGCCCACCAGAAACGCGTCGTTGCTGCTCTTCGTGGCAAACGCCGCCGCAAATACCGGAGCCAGAGTCGAGACCGATCCGTCCATCAGCCCCGCCAACCCCGGCTGCACAATCTGCAAGACGAACAGCCGCCGCTGCGCCTCTTCCTCCGTCTTCTTCACCGACGTGGTCATGCTCTCCGACATCGCTTCCGCCGCCACCTGGTGCTTGCGCTCCACCTCCTCCAGGTCGCCCAGCAGTTTGCGAATCCCGGCATCCGTCACCGACCCGATCGCCTTCTGATAGAACTGGCGCGTCTCCAGCTCCATGATCTCCGCCTGCTTTCGCACTTCCGCGATTTTCAGCGGACGCGTCAGCCAGAAAGGCCGCCGCTGCACGAATCCCTTCACATCCTGCCGCCGGATCAGCGGAATGTGCTCTCCAAACCGCTCCCGGTACGTGGCAATCAGCGACGCCCGGTGCCCCGACTCCTCCGCCCCCATGTCATCGAACAGCTTCGCCGTCGCCGGATACGTCTCCCGTAATCCCTCGGCAAAGTCCGCATACACGCGCCCATCTTCTTCTTCCAACGCAATCGCCAGCGCCAGAATCTCGCGCTCCGACAAATCTTTAAAGTTTCGCGCCATTTTCGACCAGTCTATCTGCCTCCGAAAATCTCCCCGGAATCCTTCCGCTCCGCCAGCTGGCAGGCCGCGGAAAAACTCCGTTCCGCGTCGGTTTGGGAAAAAGCACGAGTTCCACTCGTGCCGTGATTGCCGCCCCCTCCACAGTGGCTTCCAGCCGCTGGGGTAATGCTGCCCTGCGAAAAAACTTTTTCCGCAGCCAGCTAGGCAACCGTTGCCTACTTACCCATCGGCACCTTTTGCCCACCTTACACTGGGAAGCCCTCGTGCCCAACCTCGCGTCGACGCAACCTGCACAAAACATGGTAAACAATCGCCGGAACATCGTCTCCCGCAAATGGCAGCGAGCGTGCATTAACCGCAGCAGGTTCCCGGAACTTCGACCATTGCCAGCCTCGACTTCTGCTGGCCATGCATGACGAATTCCGGTCGGAACGCTTCCTCAATTTTGCATCGAGGTACATTCATGTCCGTATCCGGGATTTCAGGCAGCATTTACAATCCGTACCAGTCCGGCGCTACTACCAACCCGATTCAGCAGCAATTCCAGCAGCTCGGCCAGGCTCTTCAGTCCGGGAATCTCTCCGGCGCACAATCCGATTTCGCCAGCTTGCAGGCCGCCTTTTCGCAATCCTTGACTGGCTCAACCACTGCTTCGAGCACCACCAGCGCCAGTTCTTCCACCACGGCCAGCCCCATCAGCCAGGCCTTCAGCCAGCTCGCGTCCGACCTTCAATCCGGCAACCTTTCCGCCGCCCAGAAAGATTTCTCCACCGCCCAGCAGGACATTCAGAACGCTCAGGGCACCCTTTCGACCGGCCACTTCCACCACCATCACGGTGGCGGCGCCATCGATACCCTGCTCCAGGAACTCGGCCAGACCGCTTCCACCACGAGTACAACCGCTGCCGGCACCCTCTCCGCCGCGCAACAGGCTTACTCGACCCTGCAGCAACAACTGCAGCAGTATGCCCTCGGCGGTACAGCAACCCTCACCTCAGAATTACCCATCTCCTTTGACGCTTAATCCCCCTCGTGCGGCGCGGACACTCTCATCCGCGCCGTATCTCCCCCGCTTTCGCAGTTAAATCGGCCTGGAACGAAAACAGCCATACGCCATCAGCAAACTCCGCTGATCGCGAATGGCCGGTTTCGAACCGCAATTACCTGTGCGTTACCGCTCTGCCCGAATCGCTTCAATCGCATCATGCAGTTCGTGCTCGGCTGCATGCAGGTGCTCTTCGGCCTTGGCTCCATGTCCCGCCATATCGTAGTGGTTGGCGGCGCGCGCATGGTCCAGCTCTTTGATCGCGTCCTCTACGTGGTGATGCACTGCTTCCAGGTCATGCCAGTCGCGGACCCTATCGGCAACCGCGATTCCGGCAACAAATGACAAACAGGCGGCAAGTACGGCTATAGCAATTGCTTTCGGCATAGTTTTTCTCTCCAGGTTTTCTTGTATTCAGGTTGTTTAGATTGAAGTTATTCCCGGCACGTACGGATAGCTGTTATTCTCCCCACCCAACCGCCTGCTGTCAAAAGGAAAACGTCTCATCCAGTGCAAGAGAAGGTTCATGCCCCGGCGCGGCCCAATCACCCGGCCCGTCCAGCTTCCCAACCAGCTTCCAAACGCCGCCAGTTTTTCACATCCCAACGCCGTCCCGGAATCTCTATCGCCCATGCAATCGGCATCCGTCAGCGCCGCCCGGATCCCGTTTATCCCAGCCATTCTTTGCGCTGCCGCTTCATCAGCCGGTAGCATTCACACGATGCTTCTTCCAGCTTTCGGCGGCTGATAATTTTCACGTTCCCGCGGTTGTACGTAATCAGTCCCAAATTCTGCAGCGCTCCGGCCGCTACCGTCACGCTGGACCGCCGCGTCCCCAACATTTGCGCCAGAAATTCCTGCGTTAGCGGCACTAAGTTCGAGTTCACCCGGTCGGCGCACATCAACAGCCACCTTGCCAGTCTCTCGTTCACCTCATGGAGACGATTACAGGCCGCAATTTGTGTTACCTGCATGCTCATGATCTGCGCGAACTGCTGCAACCGCCGCTCCATTTTCGGACACTTCTCCAAAAGTTTGACCAGCTTCGTGCTGTCGATGCGAAAGGCTGTCGCTTCAATCTGCGCGATCGCCCTCGTCGATGCCGTGTGAAAACCAACCACCAGCGGCAGCCCTATAAAACCTTCCGCGCCCACCAACCCCACTTCCACACTCTTGCCGTTCGGAAACACGCTGAGAATGGAAATCATCCCGCTGTTGCAAAACCATGCCGACTTTAAGGTGTCGCCCGGTTCATGGAGGAAGTGATGAACCTGCAAGCGCACAAACTCTAATTCCGGCAGCACCAGACCCAGTTCTGCGGACGGCAGGCCGAGCAGGATCTGATTGTGGATGGAATTTCCGTCTCCATCTTGAATTGTCGGAGTACTGGCAGACCTCGCCGACGTACGATTCTTGTTCGCCATAAACGGCTCCTCGCGCAGCGTGAACGCTGTCTTTTTTTCGCAAAGGACCGTCGAAACAGGTTATGGCGGAAAGATGCTAGAAGAGACAAGCCAAGCGTACTCCATTCCCGTACTTATGTATGTGCGCTGCCGTACGCTCATGACCCGAGCCAGCCTGCGCAGTGACCGGCCTTTCGCCCCGTCCAAGCCGAACGCGTCCCGGCCGACGTCCCCCACCCCGTCGGGAGGAATCCTCCTCCGTGACCTGGATCACAGCCGCATGTCCATGATTTTCGCTAAATTAGAGGAAAGATGAACGGATTCTCTATTCTCACGAACCGCAAGCGCGCCATTGTCGCCCTGGTCCATTCGGTAGTCTTCCTGCTGATTGCGATCCGGCAGATGCTCTCCGCCAACCCCGCCGCGGGCATCTGGATTCCCTCCGCCGTCTCCACCGGCACTTGGATTCTCTGCGCCATCTTTGTGATCGTTTCTTCCATCCTCTTGTGGCTCTTGCTCATCTCTCGCGGTTGGCTGGAAAAATTCTACTTCGCCTTCTGCACCATCAGCGCCACCTCCGGCCTGCTGCGAACCGCCGCCGGCGACCAGGCCTTCCACGCCGGAATCTACATCCGCGTCATCATGCTCGTCAGCGCCGTCCTCGTCGGACTCCTCATCGTCCGCGTCCACTCCCGCGCCGGTTCCACCCTGCAACCCGAGTACGCCGAAGAAGGCAGCTAATCCGGAAAGAGTATTCTTCGGATTCTCGTCCGCCGGCTCGTGTGGATGATTGTGTATCTCTTGCGTTAACCGGAATCGGTCTCATGAATGGTTTTGGGAAGAGCACGACTTCAGTCGTGCCGCTACCAGCTGGAAAAATGCGGCTGCAGCCCCTGAGGGCCAACCCTTTTCCGCCAATTACAAACTCTCGGCGCGCTCGGCGTCTCGGCGGTGAATCGTTCTTCCCTTACACCACAAAATACTTCGCCCCCGGATGATGCACCACAATCGCCGACGTACTCTGCTCGGGATCCAGCAAGAACGCCGACGTCAGTCGCACCCCCACGTTCTCTTCTGGCTTGAGCAGCGCGAAGAGCTTCGTCTGATCTTCCAGGTGCGGACACGCCGGATACCCAAACGAATACCGCGACCCGCGATACTTCTGATGAAACAGATCGCGGATGTGCGGTGAGTCCTCGCCGGCAATCCCCAATTCTTCCCGCATCTTCTTATGGTGAAACTCAGCCAGAGCCTCCGCCGTCTCCACGCTCAGCCCGTGCAGGTAGAGATACCGCGTATACTCCCCGCCTTCAAACAGGCGCTGCGTTTCCACCGTGGCCTTAGGACCGATCGTCACCAACGATAACCCCAGCACATCCATCTTCCCCGAAGCCGGCGCGGCAAAAAAGTCGGAAATACAAAGCCGTCGCCCCTCCCGCTGCCGCGGAAAAGTAAACCTCAACAGCTCCTTTAGATTCTCCTTTTGACTGGCAACCGGCGACTTGCCATCGGGCACTGCATACACCACCACGTCATTGCCGTCGCCCTGAGCCGGAAAATATCCATACACAACCTTCGGCTCAAACCACCCCGCCGCTATCACATCCTCTTCCAGCTTCTTCTTAATCGGACGGTACTTCTCTTCCACCAGCCGCGCGTAGTCCTCCTGCGAAGCCGTCTTCAACTGCCACTGGTTCTTGAACAGCGCCGTGTCGTTGACGTAGTCGAAGATCTCGCGCAACGAGTAATCCTTCACCACGCGCACGCCCCAAAACGGAGGCTCCGGAATATTCGGCGCATCCATAACCACCGCGCTCCGCTCGGAAAATACCGGCCCCGTCTCTTCGTCAACCGCCGCCGCCTTCGCGTACTCCTTCACCGTCCGTCCATCCTGCAGACGACTCTCGCGTTTGCCATCCGGTGAAGCCAGGTCCTCCATGACGTGCAACCCCGCGAACGCGTCTTCCCCGTAGAACACCGCATTCGAATACTCTCGCCGCAGATCGTCCTCGACATACTTCCGCGTCAGCGCCGCCCCGCCGCAGATCACCGGATACGCCAGTTTCTGCCGCTCCAGTTCCTGAATCACATACTTCATCTCGAGCGTCGATTTCACCAGCAGCCCGCTGAGCCCGATCGCATCCGCGTTGTGCTCCTGCGCCGCGCGGATAATCACATCCCCCGCCTGCTTGATGCCCAGGTTCACCACCTTGAACCCATTGTTCGACAGGATGATGTCCACCAGGTTTTTCCCGATGTCGTGCACGTCGCCCTTCACCGTCGCCAATACGATCGTGCCCTTCTGCTGCGATCCCGTTTTCTTCTCCATCTTGGGCTCAAGATAAGCGACCGCCGCCTTCATCACGCCCGCGGAATCCAGCACCGACGGCAATTGCATCTTGCGCGCGCCGAACAAGTCTCCCACGGTCTTCATGCCATCGAGCAGCACCGTGTTGATCAGATCGAGCGGCGTGTATTCGCCCAGGGCCTGGTCAATCAATTCTTCCAGGCTGAACTTCGTATTGCCCTCGCCCACCGATTTCTCGCCGTTGATGATCGCGTACTTCAGCTTGTCTTCAATCGAAAGTGTCGCCACGTGCGCCGTCGTCTGCGCCTGCGCCTTCCCTTTCATCCCGGCAAAATGCTGCATATAAACCTGCAGCGGATCGCCATTCGACCGGTCCTGGTAAATCAGCTTCCGCGCCAGTTCCACTTCTTCCGCCGGAATCTTATACAGCGGATAAATCTTCGTGTAATTCACGATCGCGACATTCAGCCCGTTCTCGACCGCTTCATGCAGAAACACGGAATTCAACACTCGCCGCGGATACGCATCAAGGCCAAAGCTGATGTTGCTCACGCCAAGCACCGTCTTTACTTCCGGCAACTCCTCGTGGATGCGCTTCACTGCCGCCAGTGTCTCAATGCCCGCCGTCCGGTATTCTTCCTGCCCCGTGGAAATCGGCAGCGTCAGCGTGTCAAACAGCAAGTCCACCGGACGTATGCCATACTTGTTCGTTGCCAGATCAAAGATGCGATGCGCGATGGCAACTTTCTTGTCAGCCGTAAGCGCCATGCCTTCTTCATCAATAGTCAGCGCGATCACGCCCGCGCCGTAGCGCTTGGCCATCGGCAGCACCTTCGACGTCCGCTTCTCGCCGTCTTCCAGATTGATCGAGTTGATGATCGCCTTGCCCGGAATCCGCTTCAGCGCTTCTTCCACCACATCGGCTTCGGTGCTGTCGATCAGGATCGGTGCCGGCACGCGCGTGGCGATCTTTTCCAGGATCGCCGAAATGTATCCCTTCTCGTCTTCTCCCACGATCGCGCAGCAAAGATCGAGCATGTGCGAGCCTTCATTCGCCAGCTTTTTTGCCAGCGTCAGAATGTCGTCGTATTTCTTCGCCTGCACCAGCTTGCGGAAATGATCGACGCGCGTCGTCGTGTTCATCTCCTCCGCGACGATCAGCGGCTTCGGTTCCAGATCGAGCGGCACCGACGTGTACGCGCTGGAGGCCGCGCCCACGGGCTTCACGTTGCGGACCGCGGGCTCCACTCCAGAAACCGCGTCCACCACCGCCTTCAGATGTTCGGGACTCGTCCCGCAACATCCGCCCACGATTCTTACGCCGTAATCCTGCACGAAGTGTTTGTGATAATCGGCCAGATCCTTCGGCGAAAGCCTGTACACCGCGTGCCCGCCCACATTCTCCGGCAATCCCGCGTTCGGCAAAACCGAAATGTACTTGGTAGAGTTCAGCCCCAAATAGCGGACGGACTCGTTCATCTCCTTCGGACCGGTGGCGCAGTTCAGTCCAATAATGTCGATGTCATACGGCTCCAGCGCCGTGAGCGCCGCTCCGATCTCGGTGCCGAGCAGCATCGTGCCCGATTCCTGCAACGTAACCTGAACCTGCACCGGCAAGCGCTTGCCCGCTTTGCGCATCGCTTCGAGAACCGCCACCGTCGCAATTTTTGCCTGCAACAAATCCTGGCAGGTTTCGATGAGCATCACATCGACGCCACCCTCGATGAGGGCCAGCGCCTGCTCCTCGTAAGACGCTTCCATCGCGTCCCAACCGATATGCCCGAGCGAGGGCAATTTCGTCGTCGGCCCCATCGACCCGGCCACGAACCGCGGCCTGTCTTTGGTGGAGAATTGCTCCGCCACTTCCCGGGCGAGTTTGGCTGCAGCCAGATTGATCTCGCGCACTTTGTCGCGCAGTTCAAACTCGCCCAGCACAAGACCCGTTCCGCCAAACGTGTTGGTCTCCACGATGTCGCAACCCGCGCGGAAAAAGTCCGCGTGAATATCGCGAATAATATCGGGACGGCTCAGCACCAGAACTTCGCTGCAGTTCTCCTTGCCCCAGTAATCGTCCAGGGTAGGATTCCGCTTCTGGATGTTCGTGCCCATCGCGCCGTCGTACACCACGACGCGTTCTTTTACGGTTTGCAGAAAGTTGGACAATTCGTTCTCAGTTCCCAGTTCCGGAGATCAGCGTTTTGCACTGGCTGAAAACTCCGAACTGCTTCTATACAACAACGCCGGTCCCGCGGGACCGGCGTTTGGTCGAAAAAATCTTGGAGTTCCTAACTCTCCTTCACGCCCGCATCCAGTTCCGATTGCGCGAACACCCGGTTGGCTCCCATATGCGCCGGAGCCGGCGCCAGCATCTGCTCTTTGCGGTACACCAGGTTGCTGGCGTTGAAGGTGGCCAGCTCGAATCCGTGGCCGTGCGTAATCGCGTCCGTCGGGCAAGCTTCCACGCAATACCCGCAGAATATGCATCGATTATAGTCGATGTTGTACACGCGGGCGTAGCGTTCCGCGCCCGAAACGCGCGCCTCCGCCGTGTTCTCAGCCGCTTCAATATAAATGCAGTTCGCCGGACAAGCGGCCGCGCACAGAAAGCACGCTACACACTTTTCCAGTCCATTTTCGTCGCGCTGCAACACGTGCATCCCGCGAAAACGCTCCTGGAATTGCGCGCCCCTCAATGGCCCCGGACCGTCGGGATAATTCTCCACGATCGTGGGCTGAAACATCTCCTTCAGGGTGATGGTCATTCCCTGGGCGATGGCGCCGATGTTTTTGATCACAGACATTGTTGTCTAGTATAACGGATGTCCCGTCCACCCCGCATGTTTCGGCTTTTTCCCCTTAAGTTTTCTTCTCGGCCCGCTCCAGGCACCCCGCCCGGAACGACCTTCCATCCAGCCGATTCAGCCTCCGAGCCTGCGCTCGCGTAATCAGCGGAGTATGCGAGATCGTCAGCAAATACTCCGCCACGAACCAAACCGGATCCTCCGACGTCATCCAGCCCAAGGCATCGAAACGCCCCATATTCACCGGACGCGAAAACGTCCGCAGCGTTCGCTCTCCCCGCAAATTAAAGTAGGTATCAAAATAGCTGATCGCAAGTTCCCGCAGCGATCGATAAACCGGTTCGCGATAGCGGCAGCCGGTGTAATTCGACTTCGCCAGCGCTCCCCAGTGTCCATCCACGCGATACACGGCAATCACATGGTCCGTATCGTGCTCCGCTTCGAGATCCAGAATCAGCGGCGGATATCCAATCGCCCGTAGCGCCGCCGCCGCAAAGAGCGCTCCCTCGTAGCAATGCGAAGTGTTCTCCCGCAGCACTACCCGCGGAGACCACGCGCTATCCGCAAGATGATAGGGCATCGCGTCCAGCGCCCGCTGAATACCATGCGGAGTCTTCAATCCCCGCAGCTTGCGAAGCTCCGCCGGAGTCATCCCCCAGCAATCGCCGCCTTTGCTCATCCCAACCGCCCCATGGAAGCGTCCATTTGCCATGCCTCCCGTCGACTGCACGGTGCCTTGAAGGTAGCGCATCAGACATGGGTTGGGAATAGAAGAATAGGGTCGCAGGATCGGAAACTGCGCCACTCATATCTTTGCGGACGTTTGATTTTATTGAAGGGGCACGGCTCAACCGTGCCGTCAAGAGTTACAACCCACGAGTCACTTCACCAGCGGAAGGAAAACTCCGTCTCGCCCTGACTCTGGCGCCTGCCCTAACGGCTCCCGCACCTGCAGCGGCTTCCACGCGCAAGGCTAAAACAATTCTCCACTGAAATGATTTACTCCGGATTCCTCGCTCCGGCCGTCTCTTCTCCTGCCTGCCCTTCAGCCTTCTGCCAAGCCGAGGTCACGTCATATCCTTTCATTCCTTTGGCGGCTACTTCGGTCTTCGGTCCCAGGTCTTTCTCGTACACCACGCCATCCTGGCCCACCACGAACGTCATCACTCCAGACGACCGGTACACGGCCGGATAAGCCACGAATGCGAAACCTTCAGTCATTTTGCCATTCACAACATAACTCTTCGCACCCTTTTTCCCCTCGCCCGTCAGACTATGAAAGTAATAGCCGCGATACGGAGTCGGTCCGCCTTCCTGGCTCTTGGCATACCCCGCAGCCACGGCGGACGCGACCAGCGGGCCAATCGGGCTCTGTGGTTCGCCGTTCGCTGCCTTCCAATACAGGCCGTCGTGCTTTCCTTCATCGCTGAAGATTTTCTGAGCGTACTCCCCGCCGTGCTGCGCCGCATATTCCTTTTCCGCACTGACCAGTTCCTGGCAGATCCGAATCGCCGAAGATTCGTTACGCCCGATCCGGCGGTAAAGAATCTCTTTCTCCCCCGCCTCCGTATCGAAATACCACACGTTCCCCTTGTTCACCAGCGGGATCGGCGACGGCCAGTTGTGAGCGCCAATGTACAGAATTGTGTTTCCATCCTGTTCTTTGACCAGACGATGCATTTCCCGATATCTCTTGACGAAATTCGCGCGGCTCTCTTCATCCTCCGCTGCATCTCCAGAGGAAATAATTCGCTTCCCATCGCGACCCAGGACTTCGAGCAACGCCTTTTCGTCATTGCTTTCCGCGGCCGTCACCAGCGCCTGGCTCGCCTCTTCCGCCGAAGAGAAGGTCTTCTGCCCCCGTTGCTGCGCCGTCGCCCCTGCCGACAGCCACATCGTCACCACCAGCACGGCCACGCCCAGGCTGGCAATGTTCACCGCATGAGCCTTCTCGATGCTGAGCTCGTCTCGCCGCATACAACCTCCGTCTTCAAACTCTTCTGAGCAAGCAGGGCCACCCGGCTCCGCGCTCTGCCGAGCTTCCGTTGTTCGCATATTGCCTAGGTGGAATCACGCCAACTCCTTCTCCGGGATCAACGGCGTCCCCCTCCGTGGCCGCCGCCCCCGTGTCCTCCGCCCCCAAAATGACCGCCGCCGAAGCTCGACCGTCCGCGTGACGAATAACTCCTCGCCTCGCCGCCGTGATCGTAACCGCTGAACGCGCCCGAGTGCACTCCGCTCTCACCCCTCGGCGCCGCGTAACCGCGAGCCGCTCCACGGTTCCCTTCGAACGGCATCGCTCGAACTCCTGGACGAAACGCCCCGCCCCGGCCCACCGCACCGCGATAGAAATTGCTCCGGTTATAAAACGTTCTGCTCCTCGAAAAATAGGGGCCGTGATTAAACAACACGGCGTGATGACCCCAGTCAAATCCCCAATGGCCCCATCCCCAACCAAACCCTCCGAACCACCCGATTCCAAAGCCCAGACCAAACGAAAGATAGGGGCCGCCAAACCAGATTCCCGGATACGGATACCACCCCGGCCATGCCACGATCGGATACCCATAAACCGCCCACGGATCATAGGCCGGCACATAAACCACATCCGGTTCGGCCGGCTCGATGTCAATGTTCGGCCCTTCGTTTTTCACCACCTGCTGCGGTGTGTCCTTGAGGTTGCCCGAGGCTTCCGCTTTCCGGCGCATCACTTGAATCGCATCCATCACATCTTGCTGCTGGTTGTAGTAAGCGTCCCCGAGAGACGACGTCCAGGAAAGATTCTTGTCCATATTTCCCAGCACCGACGGGAAAGCGGCAAGCGCCTTGACGCTCGGATCCCACGGCTGCGGGTCGACAGCCTTGCCCAACGCCTCGCCTTTCAGATCGGAGTGCGATTGCACCCATCGATCCGCTTCCACAACTTCGTCGGGAAACGTCGAAGCCGACAGAATCTGCGCCACCAGTGAATCGGGATAAAGCGCAATCGGCGCGACCAGCCGCTGCAATTGCTCAGGCGTCTGTTGCGCGTACGCGGGAGCTTCCCCGCCCTGCGGAGTCGCTTGGTGATCTGGAGGCGGCGACTGTTGGTCCTGCGCCGCTAAACTTGCGGGTAAAGTTGCAAACAACAACGCCATCGACAATACAAGAGCTAAACTTCGCTGGCTTCGTCGAAATAATCCGTGATCTGCACCATCTCGAAAACTATTCATGATCTGGAACCTCCCCTGCACTTCCTGTCCCGAGGCCCTCTGTATACAAGAGATGCAAGAAACGTGATTCTGGCTGCACGTTTACGTTTCTAGACAATTCCAGATCCAGCTACTTCAACAATTCCCCCAATTCCCGCGGCGCCTCAACCAGCACATCGGGCGGCACGTTCTCCAGCGTGTGCGGAGCAAATCCATAGGTCACGCCGCAAGTCCACAATCCGGCGTTCCGTCCAGTCAGAACATCCACCGACGAGTCGCCGATCATCAGCGCCTCCGCCGCCCCCACGCCGGTTTCCTGCAGGATCGTCAACAACCCCAGGGGATCCGGCTTCTTCGTCGTGAAGCTATTCCCTCCATACACGCAGACGAAGAAATCACCCAACCCGAGGGCCCGAACAATATCCCGCGAAGGATTCACCGGCTTATTCGACAGCACAGCCATCGGCCTCTTCACTCCGTTGCGCGGCTGCGCCAGCCCGTGCAGCATTTCCGGAACATCGGCATAGACCGTCGTATGGTCGAGCTTGTGCACCCGGTAATAGCCTAGAAAATATTCCAGCGCCCGCGCCAGCAATGCCTCGTCATCCGTGTCTCCAAGCGCTCGGCGCACCAGCGCCGGGGCGCCATCCCCCACGTAGCTCGCCACCAACTCCCCGTCGAGTTCGGGACGCCCCAGGTGGCGCAGCGTTGCATTGACCGAGTGAATCAAATCGAGGCGGGAGTCGATGAGCGTGCCATCGAGATCGAATACCAGCAAGCGGATCGAGTGCGGATCGAACGGACGAAGGAAACGAATCATGAGAATTCAGAATAAACCAGTACCCAGCGCCCAGTTGCCAGTACCCGGAAAAAAGCGCCGCGAAAAATCTACAACCGGACACTGCTTACTGGCATCTGGGTACTGCTTTCTGATTTACAATGTTGCGGGGTTGAAACCGTGTGGGGTGAAAACGCTGAATGGCAACGACTAAGGTCGACCCGAAACTGAACGAAAGCAACCTCGCAAAACGGTCCTACCAGGGCCTGACCGGTCAACAGCTCATCGATGCCTATCGCATCATGTTCACCTCGCGCCGCGTCGACGACCGCGAGATCCTGCTCAAGCGCCAACAGAAAATCTTCTTCCAGATCTCCGGCGCCGGACACGAAGCCGTTGGAGTCGCCGCCGCTCTTGCTCTCAAGCCAGCCTACGACTGGTTTTATCCTTATTACCGCGATCGCGCCCTTTGTCTCGCCTTGGGCGCGACTCCCTACGAAATGCTGCTGCAGGGTGTAGGCGCGGCCGATGATCCCAGTTCGGGAGGCCGCCAGATGCCCTCGCACTGGGCCTACCAGCGCCTCAATATCGTTACCCAATCTTCTCCAACCGGAACCCAGATCCTGCAGGCCGTCGGCTGCGCCGAAGCCGGACGCTATTTCGCGCAACATCCCAAATCCGTGCAGAAAGTTGACGGCGATTATCGCCAGTTCAAGGATGTTCATTTCCAAGGCGACGAAGTCACCTACGTCTCCCTCGGCGATGGCACCACCAGCGAAGGCGAATTCTGGGAGGCTCTCAACACCGCCTCCAATCAGCGCCTGCCAGTGATTTTTTGCGTGCAAGACAACGGCTACGCCATTTCAGTTCCCGTCGAAGTCCAAACCCCTGGCGGAAACATTTCCCGCGTCGTCTCCGGGTTCCCCAACTTCCATTTCGAAGAAGTGGACGGCACCGATCCCATCGTCTCCTATGCGGCCTTCCAGCGCGCCGCCGATCATTGCCGCGCCGGCCACGGTCCGGCCTTTGTCCACGCTCACGTCATCCGTCCCTATTCCCACTCGCTCTCCGACGACGAGCGCCTCTATCGTCCCGACTCCGAGCGCGAAGCCGATGCCGCGCGCGATCCCGTCCATTGCCTGCAACTCTTTTTGCTGCGCGAAGGAATTCTCGACGAAAAAGGAATCAACAAGATCGAGAAGGATGTCGAGGACCAGATTCAGGCGGATGCCGATCGTGCCCTCGATGCCGCGTTTCCTCAGCCCGAAAGCATTTACAACTTCGTTTACTCGCCCGATCTCGATCCGACTTCGGCCAGGTTTGACACCCTCGCCGCAATCGCCGCTCCCGACTCCGGCGCGGATGGCAACAACTCCACCACCGCCAACAAGTCGCCCAACAAATCGGCGAATAAGACCATGGCCGACCTCATCAACACCACCTTGCGCGACGAGATGCGCCGCGACGAGCGCATCGTCATCTTTGGCGAGGATGTTGCCGACTGCAGCCGCGAAGAATATCTAAAGCAGAAACTCGTCAAAGGCAAAGGCGGCGTCTTCAAGCTGACCTCCGGCCTCCAGTGCACCTTCGGCTCCGATCGGGTCTTCAATTCTCCCATCGCCGAGGCCAACATCGTCGGCCGCGCCACCGGCATGGCGACTCGCGGCCTCAAGCCCGTCGTTGAAATCCAGTTCTTCGACTATATCTGGCCCGCGATGATGCAACTGCGCGATGAACTCCCCGTCATTCGCTGGCGTTCGAATAATGCCTTCTCCGCGCCCCTCGTGATTCGCGTCGCCATCGGCGGTTATCTCACCGGAGGCGCCATCTACCACTCGCAATGCGGCGAGAGCATGTTCACCCACATTCCCGGATTGCGCGTGGTCTTCCCTTCCAACGCGCTCGATGCCGCCGGCCTTTTGCGCACCGCCATCCGCTGCGACGACCCCGTCTTATTTCTCGAGCACAAACGCCTCTACCGCGAAACCTACGGGCGCGCTCCCTACCCCGGCCCCGACTACATGATCCCCTTCGGAAAAGCCAAAGTCGTCCAAGCCGGAACCGATCTCACCGTCATCACCTACGGCGCCGTCGTCCCGCGTGCGTTGCAGGCCGCCCAGAAACTCGAGCGCGAGCACCATGTCAGCGTCGACCTCATCGACCTGCGCTGCCTCAATCCTTTTGATTGGGATGCGATCGCCGCCTCGGTCAAGAAAACCAATCGCGTCCTCATCGCCTACGAAGATTCCCTGAGCTGGGGATACGGCGCCGAAATCGCCGCCCGCATCGCTGACCACCTCTTCCATCACCTTGACGCGCCCGTGAAGCGCGTGGCCGCAACCGACACCTTCGTCGCCTATCAGCCAATTCTGGAGAATGCCATCCTGCCCCAGGCTAGCGACCTATTCCGCGCCATGAAAGAACTGGCGGAATTCTAAAGGACAGCCGTCCGTTGTCAGCATTCAGTGATCATGCGGGAGCGGGCTCGTCTTATCGCCCATCTCCCATTCTTATCCATTCTTCGATTTCCGCACACCGCCACCCGGCCTCTTAAACGTCATCCCCCACGGGCCGCCGTCAAAACACAGCAGCGCAAACGCCATCGCCGCCAGCGCCAGCGGAAATTCATATCCCATGCTGCCCATCAGCCCGTTCTTGAAGTGCACCTTCCAGATGGCAACGCCCATCTCGATCACGATCGCCAGCGAAAAGAAACGCGTGAACAATCCCAGCACGATCGCGATACCGCCGAAAAACTCCGTGCCCGCCGATAAATACGCCATCCAGCGCGGCAGCCCGAGCGAGCCCACCATTTCCATATGATGATGAAAGCCGCCAAACACCTTGTGATACCCATGCGCGATCATGATCGCGCCCAGCACAATCCGCAGGACAAGCAGCGCCAGAGGCTGCAACCGGTTAAGAAAATCCATAAAGATCTCAGGTCCCAGCAGGCTGCGGAAAAACTCCATTCCGCGCCGGTTTTGGGCAGGGCACGAGTTCCGCTCGTGCCGTAAATGCCGCCCCTCAACGGCGGCTTCCAGCCGCTGGGGGAAGACGGTTTGGGGAAGGGCACGAGTTCACTCGTGCCGTAAATGCCGCCCCTCAACGGCGGCTTCCAGCCGCTGGGGGAAGCCTGCCCTGCGAAAAGACTTTTTCCGCAGCCTGCTAGGTTTTAGGTTTTAGAAAACAATCTGCTTCGTGGTGAATCGTAGCATCAGGTAAGCAACTGGCTGGTTGATCAGGTTGATTCCAGCATCCCTACCAGCTCGAATACGCCGTGCCATCCGTCGCCGTCGCGCTCGAACCGCTATGCACTCCGATGATGCCATCCGGATCGGTTTGATCGAGCGACATGATCGTGCCATCGGCCGATTCTGTCACCCAATCTTCCGTGCCCGTGATGTCTTTCGGCACCGTCGTCAGATAACCCGCTGTCTTCAGGTCTTCCAGGGATTTCGGATACTTTTGCTTGTCGATCGTGTACTCAAAGATCAGGTCGTTCAGCGTTTGCAGGTTCTTTCGAAGATTCTGCTCTTTCGCCCGTGTGATGCTGTGGTTGTAAATGGGCATGGCCACGCCCAGCAAGATCAGAATAATGCTGATCACCACCATCATCTCGATGACGGTGAACCCGCGGCTCCGTCCTGCGACTCTATTCTGCATCGCCACGGCTATTCCGGACCGATCTCGCCTCATATCTGCTTTGGGGAAGGGCACCACTTCAGTCGTGCCGCTACAAGCCGGGAGAAATTCAGGCTTCAGCCCCTGCGGGCAAACGCCGTTTACGCCAAGGCGAACTGTCCCGCCCTTTCTAATGCGTCCAACTCGAATACGGAGTCCCATCGCTCGCCGATTCCTCCGATCCGCTGTGCACCCCTCCGATTCCCGTCTGGTTCGGATCCCACGCATTTTGCGGATCTTCCTGGTCCCAATGCCAGGTCTCGGCCGTGCCCGTAATGTCTTCCGGAATGAACTTGATGTATCCCGCCTGCACCAGATCGTCCGGCGACAACGGAGCGTGCCCCTTGTCGAGCGAGAATTTCTCGATCACATCGTTGAGCGTAGCCAGGTTCTGGTGAAGCTTCGCTTCCTTCGCCCGAACAATGCTCTGGTTGTACATCGGCAGCGCAATCGACAGCAGCACCAGGATCATGCTGATCACCACCACCATCTCGATCAGCGTGAATCCCCGCCCGCCGGCTTTAGCCTTACCGCCCGCTCTGCCCGCCTTGGACCTCAATCTCATCTACCAGTCCTTATACTTCGTGCCGTCCAAAGCCGTTTGGTCCGACTTGCAATAAACATCGAAAACACTCTGCCCGCCCCATGAGGTCGAGTCTTTATCGTCCTGCATCGAGCGCATTCCCCACTCCGCCTTGGTGATCGGATCCACCGGAATCCGCCGCAGAAATTTCAATTTCTTGCCCGCCACGTCCACGCCCGTCACCAGCGTGTCCAGATCGGGAGGGTAGCCTTCGCTGCCCAGCTTAATCGTGAACGCGCCCCGGTCCGCTGCATCCTTGTAGCGGTCGATCGCGTCCCGGATCATCCACAAATCTTGCCGCAGTTCGTGCTCCCGCTGCCTTTGAATGGCGCTCCGGGCAATCGGAAACGCTGCCCCCACCAGAATCGCCATGATGGCGGTCGCCACGATCAGCTCAATGAGCGTAAAGCCCCGTTGTGAGCCGACGCCAGCAGCCACAGCCCTTCGCGAATTGAGCGACTGCCTCATAAACCAGTTCCCACGTACGATTCCCATCTCGACCGAAGAATTGTCATCCTGAGCAAACGATTGTCATCCTAAGCGAAGGACCTATGTACTCTGTGTGCGCCGGCCAATACGCCGGCCAGTACTTCGACCCTTCGCTTCGCCAGATGACAAGCACTTCTCCGGCTTCACTGAATCGTAATCGCCGCCTGCGCTCCGCTCATCGCAATCGGCTGCATCGCTGGATCGCGCGCCCCGCCGCGTGTAATGGTCAGCGCCGATTGCCCTGGCCCCTTCGCCATGAACGTCAGCGTCACCACCGTGCCCTGCCCCGAAACTCCGCCCGCCCCCGGAGGCCGCGTCGCCGTCACCTGCAGTGTTCCCGTAGCCGGATCGTCGCGGTGCACCAGCGCCACTGCCTGCCCATCCTGCGACAGGAAGCCGCCGTTCGAAACGTTCACCACCGCTAATTGATTCGGATCGTAGCTCAGTTGCACCGGAACCGAATATACGTTCTGCCCGCCCGAAAGCATCACGTTCACCGTGAACGTCGAGCCTTTCGCCGGAGTCAGCGTGGGCGGATCAAACTGGAACGCTCCCGCGCCCGCCGCGTTTTGCGGACCCTGACTGAGCGCCGCCGGCTTCAGTCCCGCCGCGCTCGGAGCACCAGCATTCGGTGTCCCCGCATTCGGCATGTTCGGCCCCGGTGCATTCGGGTTTGACCCACTCGGACTCGACATCCCAGCGTTCGGCACCCCCATACCTGGATTTCCTGCGTTTGGATTGCCCGGAACCTGCGCCCGCGCCATCGAAGCTTGACCATTCGGAGAACTGGTCGGTCCCGGCATCGGCATCGCTCCCGACTGCGGTCCGCCCGTATTCGCGCCCGGCGCTGCGGCACCCTGCGGAGTTGGCGCCGCTGAATTCGTCGGCGTCACTGCCTTATTGGCGGGCCGCAATTGGATGGCGCTTGCCGTGCCCACGTCGAGTTCATCCACGCTGTCACGGAATATGTCAGGCCCCCGCACAATGTGCGGGATGATCACGAAAATAACTTCGTTCGAGGAGTGGTCCGCAGTATCCTGCGCGAACAGATACTTCAACAGCGGAATCGACGCCAGCCCCGGAATTCCCGTCAAGGACTTCGTCCTCGAATCTTCCATCATGCCGCCCAGCACGCTGACTTCCCCGTCTTTTAACCGGATGTCATGTTCGATCTTGCGCTGCCCGATCACCGGCTGGCTGATGCCGCCGATGCTCACATACGAGTCCACTTCCGAGACGTCCATCGACAGCTTCATCGAAACTTCCCGCCCCGCATGCACCCGCGGAGTGATATCGATGTTCACGCCCACGTCGAGATACTGAAACTGTGTATTGACCAGCGGGTTAATACCCACGCCGCCAATGCCGGGCTGGAACGATCCCGTCGCGACCGGCACGCGTTCGCCGATCTTGAGTGACGCCTTCTGCCCGTCCAAAGCGCGGATCTGCGGATTCTGAATCACCTTCGTGTCGTTATCCGCCATCAATGCCGACGCCGACATCGCTGGAATCGTGACCTGGAAGTCGGTCGCGTTCAGATTCGCCAGCGAGTTCAGGCTGATGCCATTCGTCGTCGAACTGCTCGTCGAGGTCGTGCTCGTGCTGGTGCTGGACGAGGTGCTGACGTTCGGCTGCAACGCCACCGAAACGCTCGTCGGCGGGTTGATGCCCAGCGTGTGCGATTTGTCGCGGCTCACCTGCATCACCGCAATCTCGATCAGCACTTCGGGCTTGGCTTTGTCGAGATCGTCTACCAGTTTCTGCGCCAGCGCCACTTGATCCGGCGTGCCGCGCACCACGATCGCCCCTTGCGATGGCAACTGCTGAATGCGGCTTACTTCCAGAATCGTGCGCATCGCATTCACCACATCCTGCAATTCGGTCGGCTGGGAAAGATTCGAAAGATAGAAGGTTTTAATGACGTTCTGTTCCAGCTCTTTCCGCTTTGCAGGAGTGTCTTGCGCTACAAAAATCGTGTTCGGCGTCACCGGGCGCCAGAACGTTTTCGTCTCAAACGAAATAATCTCCAGCGCCTCTTGCAGCGTCACATTATTCAGTTCGACGTGCACCTGTTTCGGCGTGTAATCCGGATCGAACAGCACATTGATGCCCGCCAGCTTACCCACCGTTTCATAAATCACGTTCGCTTTCTCGGTGACCTTCAGCGTGATCGGCACGTTCGAAATCGGAGCCAGTTCCACCGGGCCTTGTGCCGATTGCAGCCGCCTCCGCAATGGCGTCGTCACGGCCTGCGGTTGCGGAGTCGCACCCTCTTGAACCATCTGCTGCGTTCGCTTCAGCTCCTGCTGCGCGATAAACGAGGAGGGATCGGTCTCCAGCGCCTTCTGGAACTGCGCCAGCGCCTCATCCAGCTTCCCCGCGTCCCGCAACAGCTGCCCGCGATGCACCTCTTGCGACCCCGCCAGAAAACGCACGCGCTCGAACGCCGTCCGGAATCTCAGGTCTTTGGGTTTGAGGTTGTACGCTTGCTTGAAATAGTCGAAAGCCTGTTCGTAGTTCTGCCGCGCCTCCGCGTCCGTGCCCTTGTCATAAAGCACTTTGGCGTTATCGATCTTCTTGGCAAAAACGGCGAGTCCCAGACAGAGCAGCAGCAAACCCAGCAGAGCCGGACGGATAAGGCGTCTCATCAAGCAGTCCTCATAAAGTCTCTCAAACCGGCCATGCGCGGTCCGCATTCCCGTGACACTGCCCTGGTCGTCCGCTCGTCGCCGGTTCTTTACCCACCCGGCTCAGCCGATCCAACCGCCACAAAAACCCAGCCAGCCCGACATCGCCGGGCAACACGCGCAAAAAGTACCGGAAAATCGGATTATAGCATCGCTCGATCATCCACCCGAAGTGACTGGCAGGTCTATGCTTACACTCATTAGTACCTGTCCAACCGTGTCCGTTTCCCCTCGCCAGTCGCCGCTCGCCAATTCTCACCCGCCGCTCCCCTGCGCGTAGCCCACCGGGTACTCGGTCCTGAATACCGGCAACCGCCTTTCATGGTACTTTCTTCTCAGCGCTCTACCAGCAGCCATGGCCAAACAGACCACCCACCAGACTCAGCCTAATCGGGAGAAGAATCCACGCCGCCAGCCCACCGCTTCCGGCGAGAAAGATGCCGCTGTTAACAGGAACGCCAGCCACAACTACTTCTTGCTCGAAAAATTCGAGGCCGGAGTCGTTTTGACCGGAACCGAAGTCAAATCCGTCCGCGCCGGATCCACCAATCTAAAAGACTCCTACGGCATCATCAAAGACGGCGAACTCTGGCTCCTCAACTGCCACATCGGACCCTACGATCACGGCAACTATGCCAATCATGCCGCTCTCCGTACCCGCAAACTGCTGGTTCACAAAGAAGAAATTCGCAAGCTGATCGGCAAGTCCCAGCAAAAGGGATTGACCATGATCCCCACCCGCATGTATTTCAAGAACGGCAAAATCAAAGTCGAACTCGCCCTCGCCAAGGGCAAACAGCTCTGGGATAAACGCGAAACCGAGCGCCGCCGCACCGCCGACAAAGAAGCCCGCGACGCCATCTCCAGAAGCAGAAAAGCCTAGCCATCTCCCACTGAAGCATCAAGGCTTGAATTCCGAGGCTGCCCCACCCTTGCGTTTCTTGCAAGGGTGGGAACTCTGCGCACCGCCACTCCACCGTCCCAGTTCCCATAAGGGCAAAATGATGGGCCAGCCCCCGCGCAAGAAAATCAGTCTAAAGAAGATGAAAACGCCGCTGGTTGCCCCATCCTAACGTCTCGGGTTTTGCGACCTTACGGATGAGATTCCACGAACACTCGCCTCTCGGAATTCCTAAACTACTTCCCGCGCCGCTTCTTTCCCCGCCGCTTCGATTGGACCCCGCGTTCGCTCTTCACCACGCTCTCGCCCGTTCCTTTCGCGCCCAATTCCGCCACTTGCTCAATCGCGCTCTGAATGTAGCGCCGCAAGAAGGGACGCTCCAAATCCCGCTGGCTCCTGATTTTGATGTGCCGCATCGCCTTCCCCTCGCCTTCCAGCACCCCATGCGGATCGGGCAGCGAACTGCCGCGCGGAAATCCCAGGTTGATGTGCTCCGCGTTAGTCGCGATGTAGCAGAACATGTCCTTCATCTTTCCGCTGAACCCGAACCAGATCGCCACCGTGTACACCTGGTAGATCGACTCCGATGCGTCCGGCACTTCCTCGAGAATCACCTCTCGCAGCGCCAACGCGAGATCCGCGATGTGCCGGTCGTAAGCTTCGAGAAATCCAAGCAATCGAGGATCCGGCGGCCGTAGCATGGCAGCGAATATACACGGAACTTCACCTCCCTTCACCACCGCGCATGTAGAGCGGGCGCCCCGCCCGCCAGTTGCAACTTTCCCCTTCCAACATGGATACTGAAGGTACTCCATCATGAAGACAAATCTCTCCACCACCACTCCGTCTCAACTGGAAACCGATTGCCTGGTCGTAGTCGTTCTCGACCGCGCCGAGAAAAACCAAGCCGATGCCGATAAGCCCGTGCTCTCGGTCGAGTGCGACGATCCAGCCGTTTCCGCCGCTGCCAAAGACGTGATCGCCAGCGGCGAAGTCACCGGCAAGAGCTTCGAAACCACGCTCCTGCACAATCCCGCTGGATTAAAAGCCAAACGCCTGCTCCTCATCGGCGGAGGCAAAGCCAGGAACTTTTCCGCCGCCGAGTTGCGCAAACTCGCGGGCGCCGCCGTCCGCACGCTGAAAACCAAAAATATCCGCACCTTCGCCTTCGCCAAAGGAGGAGGCGGTGGAGTTCCCTCGCCCTTCGACGCCGTGCGCTCGATCGAAGAAGGCGCAATCATCGCCGACTTCGATCCCGGCTATTACAAGAGCGAGCGCAACCAAGAAAAAGATCAGAAAATCGACGCCATCACCATCGTCTTACAAAAAGGAGACGACCAGAAGTCCGCCGAATCCGCTCTCGAAACTGGACGCATCATTGCCGAGTCCCAGAACTTCACCCGCGATCTCGTGAACGAACCTTCCAACCTGATGACGCCCAACATTCTGGCCGAGCGCGCCAGGAAAATGGCTGCCGAAACCGGCCTGCAGTGCGAGATCTACGGACCCGACAAGATCAAAGAACTCAAGATGGGCGCATTCTGGGGAGTCGCCCAAGGTTCCGACGAGCCCCCTGCGTTGATCGTCCTGCGATACGATCCCCCAGTCGCGGCAAAAGACGTCCATCTCGGCCTGGTCGGCAAAGGCGTCACTTTCGACACAGGCGGAATCTCCATTAAGCCAGCCGACGGCATGGAAAAAATGAAATACGATATGGCCGGAGCCGCGACCATGATCGGCGCCATGCGCGCTATCGCTCTCCTCAAACCCAAAGTCAAGGTCACTGCCATCGTCTTGGCCACCGAAAACATGCCTTCCGGCAAAGCCCAGAAGCCCGGAGATGTCCAGATCGCTATGTCCGGCAAGTCCATCGAAATCATTAACACCGACGCCGAAGGCCGCCTCATCCTCGCCGACGGCCTCAGCTACGCCCGCCAGTTAGGTTGCACTCATCTCGTCGACGCCGCCACCCTCACCGGAGCCGTCGTCGTCGCCCTCGGCCACGTCAACGCCGGAATCTTCGCCAGCACCGATGATTTATTCGATCGCTTCTCCAAAGCGAACCAGCAAGCCGGCGAAAAAATGTGGCGCATGCCGTTAGACGACGAGTACAAGGAATTGATCAAATCGAACATCGCCGACATGGTCAACGCCGGAAGCCGCTACGGAGGCGCCATCTTCGCCGCCATGTTCCTGAAAGAGTTCGCCGAAGACACTCCCTGGATTCACCTCGACATCGCCGGAACCGCCTGGGTCGAAGAAAACAAACCCTGGATCGCCAAAGGCCCGTCAGGAATTGCGCTGCGGAGTCTGGTGGAATTTGTAAAAGGCTGGAGCGCCTAGATTCGCTGCTTGTCCTTCTGATTTTTCATGCAAAGCGCAGCTCGAAATGTAGTCGTGTTCGAACACTAGCTTGTGCCATTTCGCGAATTAGCGGTCATTCTTGGCGCAAACGCGACTCCGCAGATTTTCAAAAACTATTCCGATTCCTGAGACCGCCGGGATACCGATGAACAGGCCTCCGAAGATACAGCGGTAGAAAAACGGGGATTGAGACCCCTTCGCACCGGGCAAGACCAGGGCTGCAGCGATCACCGCGAAGGCGATGAAGAACACGCCGACGCTCGTCGCAACCGGCTTTCCTGTGACTTTCATTCTGCCTCGATCAATTCTCAGATAGCCGGGACAAATTAGCGAGGATCGGCACATCTGACCCGGATCAGCTTCTCGGCGGGCACACCATCGGAATCACGTCCCTTCCGTTTCGCCGGTAAACACGGAAGTCTTTCTCGTCGATCGTCAGCACCGGCAAATCGTCGTGAATCTCGCTCATGCGAATGAGACACAAATCCGCCAGGTCGGGATTGCGGTCCCTATAGCGCTGTGCGAGGTCGGTCACCTCGTCAAGGTTTCTCGACAGATCAAATGAAATCTTTAGAAAACCTTGGCGGATCAGGCCCAGCACCCAATCCACTGACCCTACTCGAAAACCGGCCTCGCTGAGTACGGCTTCACACGTCAATAACGGCTCCGAAACGGCGTGAGCGATCTCAAGCGCCCACCGGTGGTGCCGGTCATCCCGATTAAGAAGCGCCACAATCAGCCCGGTATCGGCGATACCCCTCATTTCTTCGAATAGCCTTTGCGCGACGAAAGGTCGGGCGGTCCAGACATGATGCCGGCGTAGCGCATGAACGGTTTATCGCCCGTCTCCCGCTTTGCGCGTTCGAGCTGCTCGCGAACCAAACGGCCGACCGGAACTCCGGTTTTGCGCGCAGTAGTCTTGAGCCAGGTCGCCAGTTCTTCCGTAAGACGAACTGTTATTGTGTCATCCATATCTGTCTATTGTAACACATTTCTGCCTCCATGTTTTACGCTACACTATTACCAAGCTTCGCACATGGATCTCCCCCAGAAAATCCGCACCCTCCCCACGTCCCCCGGCGTCTATCTCTATAAAAACGCCGAAGGCGAAGTCATCTACGTGGGCAAGGCCAAGAACCTGCGCTCGCGCGTCTCTTCCTATTTTCACGAAGGCCGCTGGGAAGACGCCAAAACCGGCACACTCGTTCGCGAGGCCACCGACGTTGACTACATCGTCGTCGCCAATAACAAAGAAGCTCTTGCCTTAGAGAATCACCTCATCAAGCAGAAGAAGCCGCGCTTCAACATCCTGCTGCGCGACGACAAAACGTATCCCTACGTCAAGCTGACCCTGGCCGAGAAGTTCCCCAGAGTCTACGTCACTCGCCGCCTCCGCAAGGATGGCAGCGCCTACTTCGGCCCCTACTTCCCTGCCAACCTGGCCTACCGCATCGTCGACCTGATCCATCGCCATTTCCTCATTCCATCCTGCAAAGTGGACCTGACCCGCAACCATCCCCGCCCCTGCCTGCAGTACTACATCAAGCGCTGCCTCGGCCCCTGTGTCCAAGGCCTCACCACGCCCGAGATTTACAGCGAAACGGTTCGCGACGTGAAGCTCTTCCTCGAAGGCCGGCAGACCGACCTGGTCAAGTCTCTGCGTGAGCGAATGTCCGAAGCCGCCGATTCCCAGGAGTTCGAACGCGCCGCCCGCTATCGCGACTTAATCTCGACCGTGGAGCAACTCCAGGAAAAGCAGCGCATCGCCGCCGCCGAAGGCGACGATGCCGACGTCTTTGGCTACCACTACGAAAATCAGATGCTAGCCGTGAATCTCTTCCACATGCGCGGAGGAAAAGTCCTCGATCGCAGGGAGTTTTTCTGGGAAGACCTTCCCGAGTACCAGTTGACTCACATCTCGGAGCCAGACGAGTCCGGGCAAAGCCGCCCCGCCGCGCAGGAATTCCATCCCGGAGAATTTTTCTCCGCCCTGCTCAAACAGCTCTATCTCTCCCAACCCTACGTTCCTCGAAACATCTACGTGCCCGTCGACTTCGAAGACCGCCAGGAACTCGAAGACGTTCTCAGCGAACAACTGGCCGGCGAAGGCGCCCGCGCGACGCGTGTCCACATCACCGTTCCTCAGCGAGGAGAAAAACGCGAACTCATCGATCTCTCGGGCACCAACGCCAAGCAATCCTACGATCAGCGTTTCCGCATCCTCAAGCCCAACGCCCGCGCCATCGAAGAAGCTCTGCAAGACGCCCTCTCTCTCCCCGAACGTCCCCAGCGCATCGAGTGTTTCGACATCAGTCACATTCAGGGAGCGGAGACCGTTGCCTCCATGGTCGTTTGGGAAGACGGCAGGATGAAAAAATCCGACTACCGCAAGTTCATCATTAAGACGGTTGACGGAGTCGACGACTTCGCCAGCATGCGGGAAGTTGTCACGCGGCGCTACAAGCGCCTGCAGGAAGAAAAGGAACGCGAAGACAAGAAAAGCATGCCCAGCCTCGTCCTCATCGACGGAGGCCTCGGCCAGCTTCACGCCGCCGCTCAGGCGCTGGATGCGCTCGAAATCATCAACCAGCCCCTCGCCTCCATTGCCAAGCGCGAAGAAATCATCTACGTCTACGGACAGGAAGACGACCCTGTCGTCCTCGACCATCACTCGCCCGTCTTACATCTGGTCCAGATGATCCGCGACGAAGCTCATCGCTTCGCCGTGACCTTCCATCGCAAGCGTCGCCAGATCAGGGACCGCGCCACCGAACTCAGAGAAATTCCCGGTGTCGGCGAATCCACGACCCGCCGCTTGCTGGAGCATTTCGGCAGCCTGCAAGCCGTAAAGCAAGCGGATGTCGCCGCCCTGTCGGCGGTCGTGACCAAGTCACAAGCCGAAGCCATTCTCGAATATTTTCAGAAATCAGCCGTCCACTCCTAGCGAGAGCTGCTACCCACGCGCGCGAATGATTGACCGATTGACTGGCCCAAAGTGAATATCAACCAGACAACTCCGCTCTGAGCGCAAGCAACAGCTCAGCTCGCGCTTTGCTGCATACGCAGCGACTCCAACGGAAGCGCTCCCGGCGCGCGGAGCGTCCTCACGTCGCGCATCGGTGGTTGCCCGAAGAGCCGGCTGTATTCGCGGTTGAATTGGCTCGCGCTTTCGTATCCCACCTCAAATGCCGCGCTCGCCGCATCCAGTCCATCGACCAGCATGCGTGTCCGCGCCGCCTGCAATCGAATCCGCTTCTGATACTGAAGCGGACTCATGGCCGTCAACTCCCGGAAATGATGGTGCAGCGTCGACAGCCCCATCCCCGCGATTTGCGCGAGGACTTCCACGCGCAGAGGCTTCACATAGTTCGCTCGGATCCACGCAATTGCTTTCGCCGTCCTGTGACTCTGGTCTCCCAGCGTTGCAATCGCTCGCAGGCGTGCGCCCTCCGGCCCTCGCAAGATTCGATAAATGATCTCGCGTTGAATCAGCCGGCTCAGAAATGGAATGTCCTGCGGGGTACTCAGCAGGTCCACCAGCCGGCAGCATGCGCTCAGAAATTCCTCCGTGGCTTCGCCCATCGCCATCGCCGGACGCGCAGAGCAAGACTCCGCCACATGCATTTCTTCCTGGCCGAGAAGCTCGCGAATCACGGGCATCTCAAGTTTCAGAGACATCGCAAGGCACGGCGATTGTTCACTGGCCTCGACGATCTGGCTCACAATCGGCAAATCCACCGACGTCAGCAGGTATTGCCCGTCGCCATACATGAAGGTGCTGCCTCCGAGCTCAACCCGCTTCCGACCCTGGGCGATCACCGTCACCCCCGGCTCGTAGGTCATCGAACAAGGGGCCGTCGGAGCCGTCCTGCGATGCAGCGTCAGGCCAGAAATTTCCGTTGCCCGATTCTGTTCTGAACCCATCAACAAAACAATCTTGCGAGCCAGTTCGTGGCGCAGCTCTCTTACTCGGCCCTTGATTTCCGGGCCGTGTTTGGCGGAGTTTGTCACTGTTAGCCTTCCTTTGTCCTGTGTTCAAGATAGTCGATCAAAAGCTATGCACGCCAATGTTTTTTCACGAGCTAGAGGAATAGGCAAGAAATCGGAAGGATCAGGCTACCGCTTCCACAGCGTTTGAATCTAGTCTCTTAGCAGACAAGCGATCCATAAGGAGCACGCGATGCAAAAACGCAAACTAGGAAAAAGTAATCTTGAAGTCTCCGCCATCGGCCTCGGATGCATGGGCCTGAGTTTCGGCTATGGCCCCGCAACCGAGAAGCAGCAAGCGATCACGCTCATCCGCAAGGCATTCGAACTCGGCGTGACATTTTTCGATACGGCCGAGGCATACGGTCCCTTCCTGAACGAAGAAGTCCTGGGCGAAGCCGTCGAACCCTTCCGCAAGCAGGTGGCAATCGCGACCAAGTTCGGCTTCAAAGAAGGAGTTCCGTCGAAAGGCCTGGACAGCCGCCCCGAACGCATCCGCGAAGTCGCCGATGCCGCTCTCAAACGCCTTAGGACCGACACCATCGACCTCTTTTACCAGCACCGTGTCGATCCCAATGTGCCCATGGAGGAAGTCGCTGGAACCGTGAAGGAACTCATCCAGCAAGGCAAGGTGAAGCACTTCGGCATGTCCGAGGCTGGCGCGGAAAGCATTCGCCGCGCGCATGCGGTTCAACCTGTCACAGCTCTGCAAAGCGAGTACTCGCTCTGGTGGCGCGAGCCGGAACAAGAAATATTGCCGACTCTTGAGGAGCTTGGAATCGGCTTCGTCCCGTTCAGTCCTTTAGGAAAAGGCTTCCTCACGGGTGCGATTAACAAAGACACGCAGTTCGACAAGAGCGACTTCCGCAACATCGTCCCTCGCTTTTCTTCCGAAAACCGCGAAGCGAATCACGCGGTGGTCGATCTCCTCGCCGAATTCGCCACGCAAAAGAAAGCGACCCCCGCTCAGATCGCGCTCGCTTGGATTCTGGCCCAAAAACCTTGGATCGTTCCCATCCCGGGCACGACCAAGCTGCACCGCCTCGAAGAGAACCTCGGAGCCGCGAACGTCGCGCTCTCGGCCCACGATCTTCAACGCTTGGACAAGGCCACTTCAAAGATCAATATTCAAGGCGCTCGTTATCCCGAAAACCTCCAGAAACTGGTCGGGCGCTGATCGTCATCATCGGCTATCCCCGCACATTGAACGGGCTGCGTGCCGTCGACGAAATCACCCTCCCCGCAGCCAACCAGTCGTAAGGAACAAAAATGAGCGAGTCCCAAAATTCCGTGCTGGTCGTCGGTGCAACCGGCAGCATCGGACGTTTGGTCGTGGAAGAAGCAGCACGGCAGGGTTACATCGTCCGCGCCCTGGTGCGAACGCCGTCGAAAGCCCGCAAATTCCCCGCTCAAGTCGAAGTAGTTGCAGCGGACGTGACCCGCCCGGAAACTCTAACCGCTGCAGTAGACGGTATCGACGCCATCGTGTTCACGCTCGGCTCCGACGGAGCCGGCAAGGTCGGAGCTGAGACGGTCGATTACGGCGGCGTGCGCAACGTCCTCGCAGCGCTCGGTTCGCGAACCCCGCGCATCGCGCTCATGACTTCCATCGGCGTCACCAATCGCACCGGTTCCTACAACCGTTCTACCGAATCTCACGATTGGAAACGGCGTGCGGAGCGATTGGCGCGGGCGAGCGGTCTGCCCTACACCATCGTGCGTCCGGGCTGGTTCGACTACAACAAATCCGACGAACATCAGCTTGTGTTTTTACAGGGTGACACGCGTCAGGCTGGCGACTCCAGCGATGGAGTCATTGCACGAAGCCAGATTGCCGAAGTCCTCGTCCACAGCCTCAGTTCAGCCCACGCCTTGCGCAAGACCTTCGAACTCGTCGCCATCAAAGGTCCGGCACAGAAAAACCTCGATGAGCTGTTCGCCGCGCTCAATGCCGATTCCGAGAACGCGTTCGATGGCATACGCGACACCCCCAATCAACCGCTGGCAGATGAGCCGCAGCGCGTGAAAGACGACCTGCAAACCTTGTCAGCAAATCGCCGTAAAGGGCAGCCATGAAGAGAAACGAAAAGCGAGGCTTCCAGTCATGAAGAAGTGCCACTTACAACTTTTAGCCGCGGGTTTGATCCTTCTGACTCAATCCGCCTTATCCCAAAACGTGAAGCTCGCGAAAATCGCGCTGGGCATGAATGAATCCGAGGTGAAAACAGCGCTGGCCGCAAGCGCTCCGTTCTATGTCAATCAGCCCTCCGAATCGCCCGATCTCTACTATCTTGTAGCAGAAACTGAGACTGAGTCCTACGCGTTCACGTTGATCGACGGCACCGTCGCGGCCTTCTCCGTCATGCACATCCTGCCTCCGGGACAACTGCCGTTTCTGCCCGCCGGCCAGCAACCAACCGTGTCGATTCTGCGCAGTCTCATAACCAAACAAACCTGGGCGCCCGCCGAAATCAACAAGGGCGACACACTGTGGTTCCGTGACGCCTCCGGAGTGCCTCTCTCGAACGCTCTGCCATGCCGCCCGGAGTCAGGCGAGGCGTGGTTGCCCTTTGGACCGGTGCCCGGGGTAAAACCGGGCGATCCCCCAGCCCAATCGACAGCCGGCCTCATGAAGCCGTCGCTCACCCCGTATCCATCCACTTGCGGCGTGAGCATCCACCTTAATCAGACGCCTGCGGATAGCGAAGACTCTGTGGTCACCTCGGTTCGCTACCAGGTGCTCGACCTCAAGGCAATGAACGCGTTTCTCGCAAAGCACCATCAACACTAGACTCTCTTAGTGCTGAACAAGTTCAATGAAAAATGATGAAGTGAGGATTGAAATGACAAATGTGATCGTAGTCATCGGTGCAGGATCCATCGGCCAGGCGATTGTGCGCCGCGTTGCTGCAGGCAAACACGTCTTACTCGCCGACATACGGCAGGAGAACGCCGATGCCGCTGCCAAAACTCTGAGCGACGCTGGCTTCAACGTCACCACCGCCACGGTGGATGTTTCGTCCCGCCCCTCGGTTCACGCACTCGTCGAAGCGGCCACCAAGATCGGTGAGGTCTCCGGCGTCATCCATGCCGCAGGTGTTTCCCCTTCGCAGGCCTCTCCGGAAACAATCCTCAAGGTCGATCTCTACGGAACTGCGCTCGTGTTGGAGGAATGCGGCAACGTCATCGCTCGCGGCGGCGCTGGCGTCGTCATCGCATCGCAGTCGGGTCACCGCCTGCCGCCGCTGTCAACCGAACAGAACTCTTTGCTCGCGACGACACCGGTCGAAGACTTGCTCCGTCTTCCAATGCTCCAGCCCGATAAGATAAAAGACTCCCTTCACGCTTACCAGATTTCAAAGCGCGGGAACTCGTTGCGCGTCATGGCCGAAGCCGTCCGCTGGGGAAAGCGCGGCGCGCGGGTCAACACAATCAGTCCCGGCATCATCATCACGCCTCTCGCCAACGACGAACTCAAGGGTCCCCGCGGCCCCGGCTATCGGCGCATGCTCGAAGTTTCCGCCGCCGGACGTGCCGGCACGCCCGACGAAGTCGGAACCGTTGGAGCCCTTCTCATGGGCGCCGACGGCGCATTCATCACCGGCAGCGACTTTCTCATGGACGGTGGCGTAACCGCCGCTTATTGGTTCGGCGACCTCGCCCCAAAATAGCCGCTGGTGATCGCCGTTCGCACCCTTGTGCGATACCAAGGTATCGGTCGATACCATCGTCCAATAGATTCGCCTGCACCCTTCTGGCTTAATTCAATTGACGGACGCATCCGCAAGATTCGGATGAACAACCCTCAGCCAAGGAGGACATTATGCTCAGAGGTGCGGTTCTGTTCGCGGTGGCAGGAATTCTCGCAATGGGCTCTCCCAGCAAGTCTCCTTCCGCCGCCGGTTTCTGGCAGGTGGATGCCCGTCATTCCGATGCCCAACTAATCACCGATGCGACCACGGATTACGGAAAAACAAAAATTGACATCACCCTCGGCTTCGCCCGAGTCAACGGCCGCGTCGCACTCGATAACGATCTTTCCAAGGCATCGTTTGATTTTCGTCTCTACCCCGCCACCGGCATGTCCCCGGCGATTGATGAGGACGGAAAATTCCTCAGTCATTGGCTCGCCAATCTCTCCAATCACACTTTGATTTGCTTCCATTCCAAGGGCGCGCTTCGAACACCCGACGGACGCCTCCAAACCACCGGCGATTTAGTCCTCACTCGCGTGGATCGCAACGTCGACGCCACCCCGAGCGAAGCCTATTCCGGCCCAGTCTACGGCCCTCCGATGATCCATCGCATTTCCCGCCAGGCTACTTTTGTTTTCGATTTTCCCGCAGCCGCCGGCAAGGACCAGAAAGACGCTGCCACCTTCGCATCAGGGTCCGCCCGTATGTTCCGCGAAGATTACCCGCAACTGGTGACGACTGCCCTCAACACATATTGGCCGCCCGTCGTTCAGGACCAGAACTGTCAGGCGCCCGCCAGCGTGGGCGAGGATTATCACGGCTCCGTCTGCACCGGAACGCTCCTGATGGCTCCCGGCCTCCTCGACTCGCCCCAGGGAGGCAGCGGCGAGGACCTCGGCACTCCGCAGAATGCCGATGCTGTGGTCGGAAATCGGCTCACCATCCTTGTTCACCTGCGCCTGATGGCGAAGGCTTCAACAGAACAAGCGGGCGCGGGAAATTAGCACGAACAGCCTCAGGTGTTCGCCGTGGAACACAAACAATTCTCAGGCAAATGCGCCCACCGGACCATCACCGTCAACCTCGGCCGCAATTCCGCGCGAAGCTCAGCGAGAGTTTGCCCCGGGCCGTGGCTGCTGTCGATCAAAGGATATGAATCGGGACCAAGCTGAGATTGTCTTCGTGGACCAGCATCGGCTCGAGCGCCCGTAATCCTTCCACCCCACGCACGAGCAACCGCGGCGCGCGAACCTGCCGCCCTTAAGCTTCCACTTGAAAAAACTGCGCCATGTTGCGGAATTTCTTATACCGGCTTTCCAGCAGTTCGCCCACTGGCATTGTCCGGATCGCGCCCAGGTTCTCCACCAGCGCCGCATCCAGCAACTTCGCGGCCTCCGCGTGATCGGTATGCGCCCCGCCTGCCGGCTCCGGAACGATCCCGTCGATGCAACCCAGTTCGTTCAGATCGTTCGCGGTGATTTTCATGGCCTCCGCCGCCAAGCCTTTCTTCGTCGCGTCCCGCCACATGATCGACGCGCACCCTTCCGGCGAAATCACCGAATACACCGAGTTCTCCAACATCAGCACGCGATCGGCCACTGCAATTGCCAGCGCCCCGCCGCTGCCTCCCACCCCAATCACCGTCGTCACAATCGGAACTTCCAGCCGCGCCATCTCCAGCAGATTCCGGGCAATCGCCTCGCCCTGCCCGCGCTCTTCCGCATGCAGCCCCGGATACGCCCCGTCCGTGTCCACAAACGTAAAAATCGGACGCTTGAACTTCTCCGCAATCTTCATCACGCGCAGCGCCTTCCGGTATCCCTCCGGATGCGGCATGCCAAAATTGCGATACACCCGCTGCTTCGCATCCCGCGCCTTCTGCTGCCCCACCACGATGACTTCCTCGCCATGGAACCGGGCCATCCCGCACACAATCGCCGGGTCGTCCCGGAACCCGCGGTCCCCATGAATCTCGCTCCAATCCGTAAAAATTCGCTCCACGTAATCCAGCGTATACGGCCGCTGCGGATGCCGCGCCAGTTCCGTCCGCTCCCAGGCGTTCAGCTGCGCGGAAATCTCGCGCCGCAGCCCGTTCACCCGCTCACTCAGTTGCTGAATCTGGCGTTGCGTTTCCGCGTTCTTCCCCTCTGTTGCCTGCAGTCGCGTGAGCTGCCCTTCAATATTTTCCAGTTCCTGGTGCGCTTTCGTATCGGAATTCATTTTGATGACGTTGTCATTCTTTCCTGCAGGATGTGGTTCCACAATCGAAATCTTCGACTCCGCGGCGCTAGCCGCATTTTCCGCGCCGCTCTTTGCGGCATCGGTCAGTCCCGCCGCTTTTTCCGCCCGTTTTATTTTCGCTCGTCTCATCCGCCAAACCTTTTCGGGCGCTTCTACGCAAGTCCAGCCTCACCCTGCGAACCCGAGGTTCTTTTTCCGGCCATCCCACTCAAAGCCTGGAATCAACTGATCACGCGCACGCTGCCGCGCCCGCACAGCTCTTCTACCCGCCCCAGAAAATTGCGATCCGGCATCACATTATAGCCTTCGGCTTCCATCACCACCATGAAATCGCCGTCCCTCTCCACGTCAAACAGCACCTTCGCCTCGCCCTTCCGCTCCTTGAACAGCGCGTACAGCGCGTCCACCGTGCCGTCCGTCGCGCTCCCCAGCGGAATCCGTATGCGCAACGCCTTCGGCAACGGCACGCGCACGTCGTCGAGCGGAATAATCTCGTTCGCCGTCACTTTCGGGTTCGCCCCTTCCTCGATTCGCACCCCGCCCCGAATCAGCACCGGAACCTCAAGCTTCACTTTCTCCGCCAGTTTTCTGTAAGCCTCCGGAAACACCAGCAACTCGACTTTCCCTGACATGTCTTCCAGCGCCGCCTGCGCCCACAAATCGCCTTTCCGCGACTTCGCCACTCGCAGCCCCGAAATCAAACCCGCCGTCGTGATGTTCTCATCCTTGTTCGTCGATTTCTTCATCGCCGCAATATCCTGCGTCGAGAGCGCATTCAAATCCGTCAGTTTCTCTTTGTACTTCTCCATCGGATGCCCGGTTATGAAAAATCCCAGAATCTCTTTCTCCGCCGCCAACCGCGTGTGTTCATCCCAGTCCGGAACATTCGGAAGCGCCTCGTTCGCTTCTTCCGCCGTTTCGTCCGCAAACACGCCAAACAGCCCGTGCTGTCCCGACTCCGCGTCCCGCTGCGCTTTCTGCGCCTGCTCGATCCCCTTATCCAGCGCCTGCATCAGCTGCGCCCGCCGTCCAAAGCAATCCATCGCCCCGCTCTTGATCAGCGACTCCAGCACCCGCTTGTTCAGGAGCCGCAAATCCACTTCTTCGCAAAACTCATAAATCGACTTGAAGCTTCTTCCCAGCTTCTTCCGCGCCCCCGCGATCGACTCGATCGCGTTCCCCCCTACATTTTTCACCGCCGCCAATCCAAACCGGATCGCCTGTCCATGCGGAGTAAAGTTGGCGTCGCTCACGTTAATATCCGGAGGCTCGACCGCGATCCCCATCTCGCGGCATTCGTTGATGTACTTCACCACGCTGTCCGTGTCGCCCGTGATCGAAGTCAGCAGCGCCGCCATAAAATCCAGCGGATGATGCGTCTTCAAATACGCCGTGTGATAAGCCAGCAATGCATACGCCGCCGAGTGCGACTTGTTAAACCCGTACCCCGCAAACTGCGCCATCAGATCGAATATCTTCTCGATCTTCTTCGCCGGAAATCCATTCTTCGTCGCGCCCTGCACAAACCGTTCCCGCTGCGCCGCCATCTCCTCGGCCTTTTTCTTCCCCATCGCGCGCCGCAGCAGGTCCGCATCGCCCAGCGAATAGCCTGCCAGCTTGTTCGCCGTCTGCATCACCTGTTCCTGATACACAAAGACTCCGAGCGTCTCGTGCAGAATTTCCTTCAGCTCCGGCAAGTCGTATTCAATCTTTCGCCGCCCATGTTTGCGCTCGATAAAATCATCGATCATCCCGCCCTGGATCGGCCCCGGACGGTACAGGGCATTCAACGCCGTCAGATCTTCAATCGAATTCGGCTGGTACCGCCGCAGCACATCCCGCATGCCCGACGATTCAAACTGAAACACGCCCGACGTCAATCCCCGGTGAAACACCTTCTCGTAGGTCTGCGGATCTTCCAGCGGAATTTCTTCCAGCTTCACAACCGTTCCCCGCTGCGCGATCAGCTTCAACGTGTCGTCGAGAATCGTCAGCGTCGTCAGCCCCAGGAAGTCCATCTTCAACAGGCCCATCTTTTCGATGGCCACCATGTCAAACGCCGTCACAATTTCATCGTTCTTCGTCTTGTGCAGCGGCACCAGTTCAATCAATGGACGCGGCGAAATCACCACCCCCGCCGCATGCACGCCCGAATTCCTCACCAGCCCTTCCAACTTCAGCGCCGTATCCATCAACTGCCGCACCTGCGGATCCTTCTGATACGCCTCCTGCAGCGGCGCCGACTCCTTTAGCGCGTCCTCCAGCTTGATATTCAGCGTGGTCGGAACCATTTTCGCGATGCGGTCCACGTCGCTATACGGCATGTCCATCGCCCGCCCCACGTCTTTGATCGCCGCCTTCGCCGCCATCGTTCCAAACGTGATGATCTGCGCCACATTCTCCCGCCCATACTTGTGCGTGACGTACTCGATCACTTCACCCCGCCGGTTCATGCAGAAATCGATGTCGATATCCGGCATCGAAATTCGTTCCGGGTTCAAAAACCGTTCAAACAGCAACTCATGCTGCAATGGATCGATATCGGTGATCCCCAGCGAATACGCCACCACCGCCCCTGCCGCCGATCCTCGCCCCGGCCCCACCGGAATCCCCTGCTCCCGCGCATAGCGTATGAAATCCCACACGATCAGGAAATATCCCGAGAACTTCATCTGCTGAATGATGGCGATCTCTCGCGCCAGTCTCTGCTCGTACTCCGTCAGCGAATGCTTCAGCCGTCCACTCTCCGCTGCGCCCCGCAAATTCTCCATCCGCCGCGCAAATCCCTGCCGCGTAATGTGCTCGAAATAACTGTCGAGCGTGTATCCCTCCGGCACATCGAAATGCGGAAAAGGACTCGGCACCTTCTCCAGCCGCAAATTGCACCGCTCCGCAATCCCCAGCGTCCGCGAGATCACCTGCGGAGCGTCCTTGAACACCCGCAGCATCTCGTCCGCATTCTTGACGAAAAACTGGTTGCCCTCGAACTTCAGGCGGTTCGTATCCTGGATCGATTTCCCCATCTGGATGCACAGCATCACATCCTGCGCATGCGCATCGTCTTCGCACAGATAATGGCTATCGTTCGTCGCAATCAGCGGCAGCCCAATCTCTTTCTCCAGCTGAAATAACCCGGAATGAATCCGGTGTTCCATCTCCAGTCCCTGGTCCTGGATCTCCAGAAAGAAATTGTCTTTGCCGAAAAGGTCGCGATAAAATCCTGCCGCCGCCCGCGCCGCATCGTAATTCCCTTCCGTCAACCGCTCTGCCACTTCGCCCTTCAAACATCCCGAAAGCCCGATCAGCCCCTTCGAATGTTCCGCCAGAAATTTCTTGCTCACGCGCGGCTTGTAATAAAACCCATGCAGCGACGCCTCCGACGTGATCTTCACCAGGTTGCGGTAGCCTTCTTCGTTTTCCGCCAGCACCAGCAAGTGGTTGTATGTGTCCCCGTCCGGTGGCGTGCGCGTGATGACGTGGTCGTCTTTCTTGCAGATGTAAAGCTCGCACCCCACGATCGGCTTCACGCCCGCCTTGTGCGCCGCATTCACAAAATGCACCGCGCCAAAAATGTTGCCGTGATCCGTCATGGCCACCGCGGGCATGCCCAGTTCCTTGACGCGGTCCACAAGTTTCTCCACGTCGCAGGCGCCGTCGAGCATGGAATAATCGCTATGTAAATGCAGGTGTACGAATTGATTTTGGGTCATGAAGGCAGCACGTAGTTTTTCGCTCTTGGAAAATCGGAAGCAGGTTTTATTCTACTGGCTGGAACAGATCTCGCAACGCCTGAAAACGGTGCAACTCGTGAGAATCAGCCCTGAGTCGCGGGGCCTGTCTGAGGATTCAAACAACGGGAGCTTGGCTCCGGATGGCCAACTCTTGCTCTATCGCGGCACTTGAAAATCCACGCCGCGGTCGTCATTCATCCTGATCGTCGCTGGAATATCCAGTTGTGCCAGCGGAATCTTTTTTCCCGCTTGATGATCGCTCAGCACCCACAGCGTTTCACCCGCGATCGCGTAGTTATGGACTTCCTCTACATGCTGGTCGCGAAAAACCAGCGCCGTCGCCGGTTCCTGCTCCACCGGCCGGTTGCGTGCCTCCGCATCGGCTTGCATCCGGTCGACCTTGTCGTTCAGCGCCTGCACGTCGTTCCGCAATCCGCTGTCATTTACAGACGGATCAGGATTCGCAGCCACTCCCGCATAAGCGTCTTGGTCGCCCGCGTCGTACAGAGGATTGTCGTAATATCCGAACGGATAGTATCCGCCGTACGCGAAATAGGGATAGCCCCGCCTGTAATAACCGCGCCGGTGATAGGGATTCACCGTCCGTATGCGCACGCCCGAGCTGTGAATGCCTGAGCTGTGAATGCCATAACTGTGGCCAACACTTCCACCGTGGAATGAGCCCGAGGAATGTGCCACTGTCCCGCCATGCGACGAGAAGTGAGCACCACCCCCGCCACCACCACGCCGTTGTGCCCACGCTGGGAGCGCAAGCAAAAAGCTCAACGTCGCCACGCACGTCGCTAGATACAAAGCGCGCCGCATAGCCTGATTATAGCCCAGTTCGGAGCGTTCCATACCGAAAATCCCGCCATCGCAGAATCCCCGGCAGACTGCGGAAAAACTCGCCTGGCGACGGGCTCTCCCCCGTCGGAAGCTTCCCCACAATAGGTTTGAGCATGAACGGGAAGGGCACGAGTTTACTCGTGCCGTAAATGCCGCCCCATCAATGACGGTTTCTAGCCGCTGGGGGAATGCTGCCCTGCGAAAAGACTTTTTCCGCAGCCTGTTCCACTCGTGCCGTAATTAGGTTTGAGCACGAACGGGAAGGGCACGACCGGGGTCCCCGGCAAGCCCGGTTTTGGCTTGCTGGCGTGGACGAGTTCCACTCGTAACGTAAATGCCCCCATCATGACGGCTTCCAGCCGCTGGTTTCCGGCAAGCCTTCTACGCCCGCACGCGCCCGGCATGTCGCTTCTTGGCTGCTTCCAGTCGCAACAGCACCAGATACAGCACAATCCCGACGTTCACAACAATAATCAGCAGCCGCACTCCATCGGGCTTCCGCAACAGATCGGCAACCTCAAATGGAATGTAAATCGATCCCGAGGCGATTGCCAGCCACTCCGCCCACGGCCGCACGTACCACAATCCGTAAGCTTCCACAAAACGCAGAACCACATACACCGACGCCACCACCGCAATCTTCCACAGGTGAATGTCACTGAGCCGGTACACCAGATCCACGAACACCCCGACATAGTGGTGATGCGGATTCACGTGAAAAAACTCCAGGAAGCTTTCCGTCACCTCCCAGATATCTCTGTGCCGCATCGAAAACACGCCCAGACCGGCCAGCAGCACGACCATTCCCTTCGTCAGTTCGAAGGTCGCCACCGTGCGCACGCCTTTGATGTGTCCGGGATCGCCGATTTGTGGGTGCGGCATTCTAGGATGCATTGTGTGAAGGCTGATCTTCGTATCCGCCCCAGCCCACCATAAAACTTTCCTTCCAGGCTGGTCTTGGGAACTCCAGATCCTCAGCTCTGCTCCCGGACGCTGGCGCGCAACTCCTCGACGATCTCCAGCGCCGCTTTATGCGCGGCTGCCCCCTGGGAAACTTCGAAAGAGATCGCTCCCACCCGCGCGTGCCCTCCACCGCCATACCTCTCGCAGATTTTCGCGAGATTCACAGTCGGCGGCCGCTTCGACCAAGGGTTCGATCCCACCGAGACCTTCACCCGGAACGAACTCCTGCTCAGCCCGATGCTATAGATCGAGTCGGGATGCAGGTAGTACGGAATGAACTTGTTGTAGCCCTCGAGATCGAGATCGGTGATGTCAAAGAAAATCGTTCCGTCTTTTTCCGTCGCGCGCTGCCGCAAAATCTCCACCGAACGCTGGTGCCGTTCCAGCAGCGGCGGCAGCACCGCCGCCACAAACGGTTCATCCAGAATCCGGTCCAGCGGATGGTAGGCGAGCAGCGGAATCATCTTCTTCACGAAATCCCGATCGCTCGAGGCCTCGATCGCCATCGTCAGCTTCATCGCCGCCGCTTGCATTTCCACCGCCGACTTCGCGTCGTCGTACATCGCCCCATCCACGATGTCCGTCCATTTCACCAGTTCCGCAACCGGCCTCGGATCGAACCCGAACCGCTCCTCCGCAATCATCGCAATAAAGCTCGTGCACGACTTGAACGCCGGGTCGTAAAACTTGCGGTTGCTCTGGTCCTGCTCGAAATGCGAGGCATCCGCCGGCGTTAGAAACGCGCTCTCGTGGTGATCGAACCACCACGTGATCTTGGGCGAACTCGAGTACTTGAAATCCACAATCGCGTTCTCGTCGCCGTCGAACTGCTTCTCGTCAAACAGAGAACCCGCCCGGTGCAGCAGTCCGGAATATACGAACTCCACATCGCTGCGGATTCGTTCCCGGTAAAAACGCAAGAACAGGGCCGCCGAGCAGGCCCCGTCAAAACATTTGTCGTGATAAAAAACGCGCACTCGCAAAGTTGGCTTCCCTTCCCGCTTCTCCGGGCATCAAGTGGAAAACAAATAGAGTTGCTGGTTTGAAGGTTTATGTCAAGGGCACCATCGTGAATTTTCGCCGCACCGGCCCTCGCCGCGCGCCCTTTCTCGCCGAATCCCCGCCGCTTCCTACTTCTTCCGGTGCCGGATCTTGAAGTCGAAACTCACCACTCCGTTCCAGTCTCGCAGCGCCACGATCGAAACATTGCGCGTGAGATTGCACTCCGCCTGAATAACCTGCTGGTTTGAAACTTCAGTGTTGGTGCTGTAAGTCAGCGTCAGATTATTCGCCACTTGCTGCTCCACCGTGACCTGCGGACCTCGAATCACGGCCGTGTCGCTCGCCAATCCTTGCGGATCGATCTTCACCCGGCTCTCGCCAAACAGCTTTTGCAGCCGGCTGTTCACCGTGCTGTTCAGCGCTTCATTAATCAGCAGGTTCGACGCTTCTCCGCCAAAGCCAAACGATCCCGCCGAATTCACCGCCGCCGATTCCTCCTGCGTCCGGCCCAGCGCCAGCAATGCAATCACGTCCGCTTCTGGAAGCTGCGGCTCCGACTGCCACGTCACCTTCAGCCCATTCGGCACGCTCGCGTCGCCCCGGAATTGCACCGTGATGTCGTAATCCCTCACCCGCGTCGTCGCCTGCAGATCGATAATCGGCTGCGTCCGCGCTGGATTCGCAAACGTCACATCTCCGCGTTCCAGGTTGTATTTCGTCCCGTTGAACGTGACATCTCCCTCCAGCACTTCCACCCTCCCCAGAATCGCCGGACGGTCCGCGGTTCCTCGCACCTTGAGATCGGCGTTCCCGGAGAGTCGCGCGATTGCCGTTTGCATCTGCAGTTCCGGAGTCGTCGTCACCCGCAGGTCCAGCCGCAGCCGGCTCTCCAGACTCGAACTCTGCGTCAGCACCACCGACTGCTTGCTTTTCTCGATATAAGCCCCAAAGTCAAACCCCGGAGTCACTGCCAGCTTCGTCACCGTCACGTTGCCCGTCAGCACCGCCGAGTTCGTGCTCCCCGTCAGCCGCACGTCCGCATTCGCCGTCGAACTCACCCCCGGCGGATACCGCAGACGTACCCCTTGCGCCGTCGCGCCAAAGTCCAGCTGAAACACGCCGTTCTGATACGTCGACGAACCCGTCAACGCGATCGCTCCTCCGCCCGTCGTGCCGTTCAGTTTCTCGATCTCCACGCGGTCCCGGTCGAAGCGCAACACCCCGTTCAGATCGCTCAGCCCGCTTGGAAAATCGTTGTGACTGACGAACGTGTTCTTCACTTCTAAACGCCCCTGCAATACCGGCCGTTCCATGGTGCCGCTCGCATTAAGGTTGACGTCCACGTTGCCGCGCGCCGAGATTTTTGAATTCAGCGATTGCAGCAGCGTCAGATTGACTGACCCGTCCAGCCGCGCTTCCAACTCCTTCGCGCCCGCCAGGTGCGCCCGCCCTTGCACCGTGAAGTCGGTTCCACTCCCTGCCAGATGGAAATTGTTGAGCAGCAAAACCTGGTTTGCGACCTCAACTCGCAGCGGTCCCGTGCTCTGCACCTGCACGTGCGCCACTTCCATGCTGAACGACTGCAGTTCCGCCACCGCCTTCAGATCGCGCGGAGTGCGCAACGGCCCGCTCACGTGCAGCGTCCCCGCCAGCGGGGAATGTCCCGTGACCGTTCCCGGCAGATAGATGCGAAGCAGTGAGGTTACGTCCAGATGATGGAATGCCAGATCCAGGTCGGCTGGAAAATCATGCTCCAACTGCACGCTGCCCGCTACCGTCAGATCCGCTTGATCGAAGTCCGAGTGCGCCTTCAGTTGCAATTGCCTTCCTTCGGTCGTCGCGTCCACATAAAAATCGCCCGCGCGTTCCTTATCCAGCGCCAGGTCTTTAAGGTGAACGTGCGCTTCCAGCGACGGTTGCTCAATCGTTCCTCTGAATCGCACTGTGAAATCGCCGATTCCATCCGCCGAAAATCCGCCCCTCTGCGAATACGGAAGTTTCCCCAGCTCCAGCCCGCGTCCCGATAGATTCAGACGCATCGCCACTTTCGACCAATCGACGCCGGAACTCCCAGCCTCTGGCGTCGTATGCATCACGCTCGCCAGGCTCACCGCCGCGCTCCCCGTAACCGGAGCCCCATAGGCGCTGCCCTCGATGTTGTTGAACTGAAGTTCACCATCGGACAATCGAAGATCGCTCTTCAACAATGGAACCGCCACTCCATCGGCCATTCCTTGCCGCACTTCCACCCGTCCATCGCCATGTGGATTCGCCCGCGTTCCCGAAACGTTGACCGTCAGATTCGCCGCGCCCGCGAACGCCTGCCCCGTTCCAACCAATTGCGCCAGCTCCCCCGCATCCGCATTCCGAAGATCAAGGTGCAGCGTGAAAGCATCGTTATCCCGGAATGCGCCCGCCGTAAGCGCCGCGCTCGCCTCGAAGTGTGCCGTGGTGCGGCCGCGAATGATCGACCCATTCCGCGCCGCAAAATGATTGTTCGAGTACTGCACGCCCGTCGAGAGCGCGTCCCAGTGAATCTGTCGCGACGAGGAAGCTCCAGCATTCCCCGCCACCGTCGTGTCAAAGTCGTACACCTCGAGATTGCCGCTGACCGCCAGCGCCGACAGTTTTCCGCTGGCGCTCCCGTTGAAACTCGACCACCCGTGAACCGCAAACGGCAAGGCCGCAGCCCCGTATGCCGCTTCCAGCAGCGGCGTCCACTCCTTAACGTTGTGGCTGGTCACGGAGAATCGCAGCGCGGAGGTCGCCGCCAGGTTCCCCGTGGCCGTGATTTCAGTCCCCGGCGTTGTCACGTGAAACTGCTCCATCTCCAGTTCGTCGCGCGAACCCCGATAGACTCCATCGATTTGCCCGGTCACTGGGATCTCGCCCGCCCCTTGCTTCACCGGAGGCACAACCCCGACCTTCATCCGCGTCTCCGCATCGCGGATCGAGCCCACCCACAGCATTTCGACGTTCCCACTGGCTCCGCCCGAAAGCGCCAATCGATCCAAGGGAAGTTTTGGCGAACTCAGCATTTCCATCGCCGGCAACAACGGAAATCCCGCCAACTGCAACCGCACCGAGCCGCGCTGCAAGCTCCCCGGAGCAATTCTTCCGATCTCATGCCCCGGCCGTCGCGCTGGTGCCGCTTCCAGCGAACTCTGCCAGTTCACCACGTCCACCTCGCCCCCCAGTTCTCCGCCCAGCAAACTCGCCTTGATTGCCGAGAGGTGAAAGCGCTCCGGAGTTACCGAAAAAGCCGCGTTGATGCGGCCATTCTGCAGCCGCACCTTGCCATTCGACCAGTCGATGTCCTTGCCTTGCACTGTTCCGTCAGTCGAAAAACTACGCAGGTTCCACGAAGCCTTGCCCGCGAACTGCACCGTCCCTTTGTGAATTCCCGGCTGCCTCGCCAGCCCCGCCACTTCGCCCAGGTCCGCCTCGCCGTGATAATCCCCACTCACCTGCGGGTTGTGATAATCCTGCAACCCTCCCGTGAAAAGCAGTTGCGAATTTCCCGACTTCAACGTCAAACGGCTGATGTCCGCATGCCCGCGGGCTAGCACCAGCGTGGCATCGGCCCCCCACACAAACGACGGAGCGTCCAGCACCCGCGTGCTCACGCTTCCCGCAGCCAGGTGCGCCTCATACTGCCGCCGTAGCAGCGAGTAATTCAGCAGCACCGCCAGATCGCGCGCCGCAAATTCGAACGGCACTTTCTTGTCTTCCCACATCAACTCGCCCTGCTGCACCGCGATCTGCGACACCGAAAGCGAAATCAGCTGCTCAACCGGTCCCTGCTTCGACGAAAGCCCGGCCGTCGGAACCGGCGCGTTCGTCGTTCCATCCGGGTAATCGATGATGTGAACCATCGGATGCTCCAGCACCAGCGAATGCAGCCCCACCGTCGTGCTCAACAGCGAAATGATTTTCAGTTCCGCCTGCACCCGGTCAACATGCAGGAATGGCGATTGCTCTGGCCCCTCGTGCCCGTGGATGGTCACGTTCCGCGCGTCTACGCGCAGCCGCAAAGGTATGAAATGCAGTTCGCCGAGTTCGACCCGTCCCCCGGTCAGCTTTTCCGCCGACGCGATCACTCGCCGTCGCACCATGCGCTGGAAACGGTCTGTAGTCACGTACCAGCTCAGCGCCCCGAACGCCAGCACGCTGAAAACGCAGAATGCCAGAAACAGTTTCCACAAAATCCGCCGCCGCTCCGGAGGAACCGGCCCCGTGCTGGTCTCGATCGTAGGCTCCGGCGTGGCTTCCGGTGTGGGTTCGCTCAACGGTTCTGCTCTCCCGCGCTCGGCTCCAGCGTCTGAATATGGCTGCCCGACCGCAAACTCGCCAGCCACCCGGAGAGCAGTTCGTTCATCTTTTTTTCCGCCAGCAGATTCTTGATTCGCCCAAACACTTCCGTCAGCGGCTTCGCGCTATTGCCCGCCTTTTTCATTTCCGGCACCACCTGGTCGTGGTAGTAGCTCTCCACCGCGTGCTCGTCGATCTGGATCGACGGCCGCAACCGGTCTTCCACCAGCTTCATCAGTTGGATCTCGTCACTCAGCCGCTTCTCCAGTTCGCGTTGCGTTAACCCGTACCGTCGCAGTATCGCCTGCCATCCCTCGTCGCTCGCCACCTCGGGATGAACCTTGCGGAATTCCTTCCGCACTTCATCAACTCGCGCCGCGACCTGCTCACTGGGAGCCGCTTGCGACGGCCGCACCTGCTCCCGCAGCAACTCCTGGTCGATCAGCCGGTCCAGCGCCGCCTTGCGTTCCTCCGCGCTGAACGATTCCGGATCGCGGCCGTTCGAAAAAGCCTCGAACGCCACTTCTTCTTCCCAGTCGCTCTGCAGAACCACGTGCCCGTTCACCGTGGTCACCACCCGGTCCACCACCCGGCCGGCATGCGCGGAGCCGCTCAAAACCAGGCCCAACGCCAACCCCATTTGCAGCGCCCTCTGCCTCATCCTGCCGAATTGGATCTGCCCTAGGCTCATCAGAATGATTGCCCCACGCTGAACGAGAAGTTAAAGTGTCCGGCGCGCTGGTAGCCAAACTGCCCTACCTGCTGACCCGTCACTGTGTTCGTCGTGATGTTGGTATAGCTCGGAAAGTAGGGCGGATTTAAATTGTATCCGAAATCAAAACGCAACGGTCCAATCGGTGTCTGATAACGCACTCCTAAGCCTACCGCGTGTGACGCATAGTTGTAATTGCATTGCAGGTGCGTGTCCTCCTGGAAGCAGAACTGCCGGTTCGGCTGGTGAAACCGTCCCAGGCTCGGCAGCAGTTCCTGCGGCCGCGCAAACACGTTCCCCATGTCCTCGAACAGCGAGAATCCGATGTTGTCATTCAGATACGGCACCCGCAAATTCGGAAACCTCATCTCCAGGTTGTTCAGGAACACCGCGCTCCCTCCCACGGGATAGCCTGTAAACGGATCGCGTGGCCCCGCCTGGTTCAACCCGAATCCGCGATTGGAGTTGCCCCCGCCGCTGTAAAAACGCTCCGGCAACGGAATCAGCACTTCCCCGCTCGCCGGCGTCTGCGACGGATCTACCTGCACCGTGTTGCCAAATCGGTTCTCCAATCCAAGCGTCGTCGAACGCGCCAACACAAATCCCTGCCCCGTATTCCGGTCCCGGAACAGCGTGTAATAGGTCGAGTTCTTCGCCAGCAACCGGCTGAAGTCCGCTCCCGAGCCAAACCAGCTCGAAGCCACTCCACCCTCAACCGAGGTGTAGCTGCCCCGCGTGCTCTCCAGATCGTTATCCCGCCGGTTGCGAATGTAGATGAAATTTGGCGTTCCCACCCGCGTCGGCTGCGACAGCAGCGGAATCAGGTTGCTCGTAACCTCCACATCGCTCGCCTCTACCTGCCGATAGCTAAAGCGATACGCGAACGTTGTCAACTCCCGGTCTCGCACCCGATACAACACCTGCAAAATCTGAAACGTCCCCTCCAGTCGTTTCGAGGTGAACGTCGAGACATCCACCGTATTGTCGTACAGTCCCGTCGCCGTAAACCGAAGGTTCGACCGGTTCAGCACTTTCGGAATGTCGTAACTGATCAGCGCTCTTTGCTGCAACCGCCCCAGGTTCCCCTTCAACGTCAGGGTCTGATCCCGTCCGCCCACGTTGATCCGGCTCACTCCCAGCGAAACCATCGGACTCACGCCCGTCGCCCCCAACGGCTGGGCAGTTCCGTAGGCCGGCTGTCCCGTTTGGAATTCAAATCCCCCGCCGTAATCGAACGTGTACCGGTCCGCTTCATGCACCGCTACCACCACGTTCTTCCGCGATTCGGTGCCGTCCGGGTTTTGAATCGCCGTGTCCACTTGCTTGAAGAGCCCGAGGTCATACAGCCTCCGCTGGCTCTCCAGGATCTCCTGCTGGCTCAGCGGCGCCCCCGGTTGCACCCGCACTTCGCGCCGTGCGACCCCCGCTCGGGTATGCTCCAACCCATCGAGAAAAAGTTGATTCACGAAAAATTGCTCGCCCTCGTGAATGGTGAACGTCACACCCACTCGTGGCAGGTTGTCCGCCGACTTCACCGGTACATATCCCACATCCACCGTCGCATTAGGAAAGCCGTTATCGAAGTACCTTCCCAAAATCGTGTCCCGGTCGTCCGACAGGCTCGATTCGTCGAATCCCTGGTTTTCGGCCGTTGAGATTTCCGGCAGCTGCTCTTGCGGCAGCGTGTAATTCCCTTCGATCCGCACCCACGCCACCCGCGTCTGCGCCCCCTCTTTCACCGTCACATCGATCGCCAGCAAAGACGAATCCCGCTGGTAGTTTTCCACCAGCTTGCTCTTGACATCGACTTGCCGGAACCCGCTCGCCCGGTACATATTCTCGATGCCCCGCACATCTTCTTCTAGAAACGCCTCGCTGTATCGCCCGTGGCTGAACAAGCGCCCGGTGGACTGGTCCTCCATCCGCGATCGCAGTTGCTCGTCCGAAAAAAAACGATTGCCCGTGATATGAATCGCCGCCAGCTTGTGCCGGTCTCCGGGATGAATCTCATACACCACCTGCAAGCTCTTGCCGCCGCCCGGATGGCTGCCATTCGGCATCTCGTGCTGGCTCACGCTGACCGTCGCGTCAAAGTATCCCAGCGTCTGCAGATGGTTCTGAATGTTGCGCCGTCCCTCATTCAGCAAATCGTCGTCCACCGCTCCTTCTTCATAGATCGGCACCAGCTTTTTCAGCACCCGCTGGTCGAGTTTGTAGCCCTCCGACGCGATCTCCACCACCGGCCCGCGATCCACCTTGAACACAAAATCCACCGTATTGTGCTCCGGACGATACGTCCGGCTCGCGACCTCCACCTGCGCCAGCAAACGATCCTGGCTCTGATACCGCTTCCGGATCCTCTGCAACGCCCGCGTAATCCGCTCCGCCCGCGCCGGACGCCCCGGATGCAGCCGGGCGATGTCTTCAATCTGCTCTTTCGTGTAGCCTGCATCGCCCTCCAGCGCGATCTCTCCCACCATTGCCCTCGGACCTTCCACCACGTGAAACGTCAGGTTGACCTGATGTTGCTTCTCATCGCGCTTCTCCGCGCACGTCACCTTTGCCTGGTGAAACCCGTTTTCCTCCATCACTCGTTGGATGCCCGCCATCCCCCGGTCGAGTTTCTCGCCCGTGTAAAGTTCTCCCAGTTGCAACCGCGTCGCGCTCGCCACCTGGTTCGCCGACGGGTTCGTCGAAACTCCTTCAATCGTCACGATCCCTACAAAAAAATTCGCCGCCGTAATAAACCGCAGTCGCACCCCCACCGTCTCCGCCCGGTCCGCCTCTGCCTGGATGTCCGCAAATCGCCCGGTGGCAAAAAGCGCCTGCATCGCGTCGTGCAGTCCATCCCGCGTGAGCGCTTCGCCAATTTTCAGGGGAGTCGCCGCCAGCAGCGTGGCCGCTTCTTCCGGCGCAACTCCCGGCAATTCGATCTGATCGATCGTCAATCCCAGATACGGCGTGATGCTGCCAAATCCCTCCCCCGCCTGCTCCTCGGACTTATTCTCCGATTTCCCTCCCGGCGGCGACGCGGTTCCATTGCCCTGCTGCCCCCACCCAATCCCTCGCCCCACTACCAGCACCAACAGAACCAGCAGCGCCGGCAAAACCTTCGCCGCTCCTCCCATAAGTCTGGATTGAAACTCACCTCGGGCGCCTTCCAAACGCAATTCCTCGCTTGCATTGTCATCCCAACGCCGAGCCTGCCCGATGAGACAACAAAATCCGTTCGTCGGGTTCGATGACTCGGCCAAGGGCACACGTTGCTCGCATGATCGTGTTTAACGATCGGAACCTATAATACTGGGTGGAAACCCTTTGCAAGGTAATCGCGAAGGTTAGCGCCCCCGGAAATGCCGGAAAACCAAATGTCGGAAATGAATATCTCGGAAACCGAACTCCAGAAGATCGCAACCGAAGATCGCTACTCGCGCCAGGTGCTATTCAAGCAACTCGGCCTCGCCGGCCAGCAGAAATTATCGCAGTCCAGCATAGTCATCGTCGGATGCGGCGCTACCGGCTCTGCCCTCGCCTCTCTGCTCGCTCGTTCCGGCGTCGGCACCCTCCGGGTTCTCGACCGCGACTACGTCGAGCCCAGCAACCTTCAGCGTCAGACCCTTTTCGATGAGAACGATGCCCGCGAATCGCTGCCCAAGGCCATTGCCGCCGCCCGCCAAATTGCTCGCTTTAATTCCCACATCGTCGTCGAACCCCACGTCGCCGATCTCGTTCCCTCAAACGCCGCTTCCCTGCTCGGCGGCTGCGACCTGATTCTCGATGGCACCGACAATTTCGAAACCCGTTACCTCATCAACGACTACGCCCTGCAAAACTCCACCGCCTGGATCTACTCTGCCGCGGTGGGCAGCTATGCCGTGACCATGAACATCCTTCCCGGTGAAACCGCCTGCCTCGCCTGCATTTTCCCCGAATCCCCCCGCGGCTCGCTCGAAACCTGCGAAACCGCTGGCATCCTCAACTCCGCCGTCAACCTGGTCGCCTCCATCGCAGCCACCGAAGCCTTGAAATTTCTTGTCGGCGCCCGCCCCCAACTGCGCCGTTCTCTCCTCTCGTGCGATGTCTGGACCAACCAACGCGCCGAGTTATCCACCATCCATCCCCGAGCCGGATGCCGCGCCTGCGCCCGCGACTTCATTCATCTCGCTGGTGAAGGCCGTCCTCACATCACCTTATGCGGCAGAAATTCAGTTCAGATCCATGAGCGCCTCCGCCCCGTCGACTTCGCCGAACTCTCCGCCCGCCTCCAACCCCACGGCAACGTCCGCCACAACGAGTTTGTCCTCAAGTTCTGGCGCGAACCGTTCGAAATGACCCTATTCCCCGACGGCCGCGCCATCATCAAAGGCACCACCGACACCGCCATCGCCCGCAGTCTGTATGCGCGCTACGTCGGCAGCTAGAAACATTGGATACACCACGATCGCCTATCCATGATCGCCTATCCGTGATTGCCTATCCACGACCGCCAACCCATTGCAGGTTGTGCGCACCAGTTTTCACTAGCCTTGCGTCCCCGCCTCGACCTGAATCTCCGCGCTTTGCCCGTTAGCACCGTGATTTGCAGAGAATTCTACCCGTATCTTCGCCATTCGCCGCCCCGCCCTGACTGGCCAGCAAACTGCACCAGAACAACCAAGCGGTACTCCCAGTGGAGGCAAGTATGCGACCCTATTCCGTTCTCACAGCGGCAGCTTTCGTGGCAGTGGCTCTCTCGACAACGACCGCCCTCGGCCAACAACCCGTTCCCCGCCCCTCCGGCGTCTGCGCTTACACCTACGGATGCGGTCCCTACGTTCCGCTCTTGACCACCCCTGAACTTTCCCTCCAGCAGTTCTCGCCCAATCCCGTTGGAGCATCCAACGCCACCACCGGACTCATCGCCGGCGCCACCAACTCCACTCTCTCGCAAATCCAGGGCGAAACCAGCTCCGTGTACACCGTGCCCGTCTGGTACCAGGGCGGCGCTCCTCTGCTGTCTCCCGGAGTTCACCTGTGGCCCGAAACCATCAACCGCGAAGGTCATCCCATGCCCGAGCCTATGCGCGAGGTCGCCCGTGAAGAACGTCCGCGTCCGGAAATTGTCCGCGAAGCCCGCCCCCATGAAGCCCATTCTCGCGAAGAGCGCAGCCCCCACCATGCCGAAGAAGCCCGCGGCGACTGGACTTTCTTCCCCGCGCCCGCGCATGCCACCGCTCGCGTCTTTAAAAACGAAGACGTCACCCGCCAGAATGACAAAAACGGAGTTGTGAAATACGACGGCAAAACAGAAAAGATGTAAGGGCGCCGTCCATGGAGGATCGGCTTTTTCCGCAACCTCTTTGAGCCGCTAGTGTCGTGTCCCCTAAGGTCGCCGCATAAATATTTCTGTCATCCAAAGCGCAGCGAAAGACCTGCTTTCAGCCGGCAACCGTGCCCCGGTAGTGACTCAGTCGGATGACCATCAAAAAACAATGGTCATACTGAGCGAAGCGAAGGACCTGTGTATTTTGTTTGCTCCACCAAACCTCCCGCTCTGCCCCGGAAATTCCGGTAGTGGTGCAGTTTGAATTATCCCCTCGGTATTTTTGGCATGGGGCTTGCTTTTGGAGTGGGAGATGCGGCGCTGAGGTTCTAGTGGGAGTTGTAGGCATCCCGAAACTGTTGCTGGGTCATGTTGAATCCGTCCGTTAGCCGCGTAAATCGGCGCATCCCCATTCGCATCGAAAGATTCTGGCGTTCCACAAACGAAGTGCTGATGTGCTTCGGGTCGGGATTGCCTGCGAGAACTCCGGTGCGGCATCCGATGCAGGTTGCGGGGCTGTAGCGCGACTCTGGATTGTCGTTCGTGCACCGTTAGATTCTTGTCCTTGCCGTACACGAATGCCCAAATCTCATCAGCCTGAATGCGACGCACATGGTGATTGCGGACGTGAGAATTGTGGTAACTGGCAGCGGCGCAACCAAGTTCTCTCAAGAGCTTCAACACGGTGTGCTTGGCAACGCCCGTGATGCGGCAAGTTGCGTTGAAGGACGTGCCTTCGACCAAGGCGGCAATCACTGCGATGCGTTTGTCAGTTGCCAGCCGATTCATAGATTTGCTCTCTGCAAGCATCTTGCCGATAAATGCTTGCATGATAGAATGCAAGCAGTATTTAACAAAAAGGAGCAAGCATGGAATCTGACAAAAGTAAGGCAAAGGGCGGATTCGCACGGGCGGAGGCGCTTACACCGGAAAAGCGTGCTGAGATCGCTAGGAACGCTGCGCTTGCCCGTTGGGGAGACGGGAAGATGCCGAAGGCCACGCACGCGGGATTTGTGGACATTGGGGAGTTGAAAATTCCCGTTTTTGTCTTGGAGGATGGCACCCGGCTGATTAGCCAACGTGGCTTACAAACCACCATTGGAATGGGCACAAGCGGCGGAACAGCAGGCGCGCATAGAAGTGCTCGTTTTGTACATCAGATTGAAGAAAAGTTAAATATTTCCAACGAGTTATCAGCGCGCATGAAAGCGCCCGTACTCTTTATGCCTCTACGCGGAGGGAATCCCGCTTATGGCAGTGAAGCCACGACCCTGATTGACGTTTGTGAATTGCTTCTAAAGGCGAGAGATCGCGGAAAAGTTCTGACTCCTACGCAGACCAAATATGCCGATGCTGCCGATATCGTGATTCGTTCATTCGCCAAAGTTGGCATCATTGCCGTAATCGATGAAGTGACAGGCTATCAAGGAGTGCGTCCGCAAGATGCACTACAGGTATACCTTCAGAAGCTCGTTCGTAAAGAACTCGCAGCTTGGGTTAAGCGGTTTCCCGATGAATTCTACGAAAATATTTACAAGCTAAAGGGCTGGCGATGGCCCGGTATGCAGAAGAATCGTTACAGTATCGTTGCTCATTACACTCGTGATCTTGTTTATGAACGTATCGCGCCCGGCCTTCTCGAGGAACTGGAAAAGAAAAGCCCGCCGAATGAGAAGGGACAACGGCCCAACAAACTGCATCAATGGCTTTCGGAAGACGTTGGGAACCCAATGCTGGCGCAACATCTGTACTCAATAATGATGTTCCAAAGGTTAGCGATCAACAGCGGCTTTGGCTGGAATCGTTTCGTGAATCTGGTAGATAGGGCTTTGCCGAAAAGAGGAGACACCTTGGTACTGCCGTTCCCAGATGAAGAATTGGCAAAAGGCTAATTCTCTGTAGCTTCTCTCACGATCCGGGCAGCGGCTTGGCTGGCGTCCTCATTGTCTGAAAAAGATAAGTCTTTCCACGATACCTGCAAGTATGGGAACGCTGAGGTTTCATTCCCGATTCTACGCAATTGAACCGTTTGCCCGGCTGCATTGACCTCCGTCACGACAAATACGCCATGACGATCAGTCGCAGAAACGCGGTCGCCAATATTGGGAATTCTTTTCTTTGTCATGTAGGTAGTTTCCCACAGGCCGGGACCGACTGCTACCCCTGTGGATTTCAAACTGCACCACTACCGGAAATTCCACCCAACTTGATTCACGAATTTGCGGGACACCACGTTAGGCCTGCGCCTTAACTCCGTCGCGAAACTTCTCTAGCTTCTGCCCTTCCCCAATTCTTGCGGAAACGAATACTCGTTCAGAGGCCCGAATTTTCGCTTCTCAACGTAAATGCGCCAGCGTCGCCAAACGATGCGCAGGCTCGCCATCACCGGGATGGAGAGATAGACGCCGAGCACGCCCGCGATTTCCCCGCCCGCCAGGATGCCAAACAGCGCCGCCAGCGGATGCAGTTCCACGCTCCCTCCCATCACTCGCGGAGAGATGACGTAATCGAGCACCATGCGCCAGAGAAACAAGAACAGCAGCAGGAACGGCCAGTGCGAATAGCCGGAGAGCACGGCAACCGTCATCATCGCCGCTCCCGCAAACAAAGGTCCGGCCATGGGAATGAACTCGAGCGCCCCGCCCGCGGTCCCCAGCATCAAGGCAAAGGGCACGCGCATCAAGCCAAGGATCGACGTGTACGCAAGCAGCGACATCGCCGCCAGGGTCAACTGCGCCCGAATGAACTGCGCCAGCATCTGGTTCAGATCCTGCAGCACATCCTGCAGAAACTGGCGCTGGCTGCGCGATTGCACCAGCGCCAGCAGCACCTCATGGAAGTTCCCGCCATCGCGCAGAAAAAAAATGGCCAGGATGGGCACCAGAAACAACACCCACATTTGCTGCGCCGCTTCCGCAACGCGCAAGCCGATGCTCTGCGCCAATGCCGCTAACTGGCCCCGCCGGCTCAGCAGGAAGCCCTGAATGCGCTGCTGCGTCGCCTCACTCCAGCCCCGTTCATTTCCGATCCGTTCCGCAATCTGCCCGATCTGGCCCGAAAGCTGGCCGGTACTGGCCTGATCCAACAGCCCCGGAAGTTGCGATCCCAGGCGGGCGCTTTGCCGCGCGATTCGCGGCCCCACCAGAAAACCGAAAATCGCGAGCGCCACCAGCAGCAGAATGTAGATAAGGCCGATCGCCCAACCCCGGCTGTGGACCAGTTTCTCCAGTCGCCCCACCGCCGGATTGATCAGGTAGGCGAAGAAAATCGCGAACAAAAAAAGGATCAGCGTGCGGCGGGCTGCATACAGAAACCCAAGGCCGACGACGAAAAGAAACGCCGTGAGCAAAACGCGCGAGGTGCGTGAGTCGAGGATGGTCAAACCATTATCCTAAGGCAAAACTCTTCCGCCGCCTGCTGACACCTGAAGTCTGCTGCGCTCGAAAGCCTAATCGCGATCGACTTCGGTATTTTCTCCCACCACCAGCATGCGCATCACTTTGAATTGATTCTGATCGTCCAGCCAGAGTTGCCACTCGCTCGCGTCGGTCTTCAGTTCCAGCTTCATCAGGTCTTGCGGGCCGCTCTTCAGGTTCACCTTCTCACGCCCTACAAACTGCATCGTCAGCAAAGCCGAAGAATGTTCATGAGGATTCACAATCGCAAACTGGGCGCGTTGCTTCACGGGACACTTAACGACACCGTTTTCCTTCTTACAGGTGACGCCAAGAAACTTCCACGCCAGCAGTTCGCGGTGGATGAAGAAATAGTCGTCGAGGATCGTGGTCGTCACGGGCAGCAGGTACGGCTGCTCGTGTTCTTTCTCCTGCCCCACGCTCCACTTCTGATTGAGAAAATCGTCATTCGGAACCAGCACCGACTGCGCCTGCTCCGGGCTCATTTCCTTCCAGTCATAGCGCCGGATATCGCCCTTGGCCGTGAGTTGCATCTCCGAGCTTTGGACGTCCGGAGGCGCGTGCTCGGTCTTGAACTCGGAACGAATCACACTGCCATTGCCCGTATCGTAAATGGAAAACGTTTCGGTGCCGACGCGATGGCCATTCTGGAACACCCCGAACGACCCGGAGTCGACGTTGGTGCCCTCGTGCTCCTTCTCTTTTTCTTTTGGCATGGGAGCACCGAGCGCCGGAATGCTGCAACTCAGGGCGACGGCGAATGCAAGCATACGATACGACAACTTCACGATGTTTCTCCTATTTCAGAACGATGGCCAGGGTTGGCAGAGGATGCGGGGGGCCCTGCGACGGCGTGCTCGGTCTCACTCTTCTTTATGTCCACTCTTTCCATGTCGGGCCCGTTCGGCGAGGTCTGTCCCCAAGAGTGCAATGTACTCTCGATTTCGGCACAAAGGGAGTTTGGATCCTTGCCCGAAGTTACGATGGTTACACTCGCCTGGCGATAGAACGGCAGACGCTTTTGATGGAGGCCGGCAAACTCCGAGCGTTCCTTGCGCAAGGGCCGTTGCCCCGCGTTTTCCATGCTGCGTTGCCAGAGCTCCTCCACCGGGGTATCCAGGAAAATCGTCGGCCACGAGCTGAGCAATTCGCGGTTCGAGGCATGGGCGAAAGTTCCCCCGCCCAGCGCGACTACCGTGTCCCGGGCCAGCGATTGGGTCAGCTCCATCAGAGCCCTGCTTTCAAGCGCTCGAAACTCAGGCTCCCCGCGTTCCTGGAAAATCCCGGCGATCGTCTTCTGCTCGCGCGCTTCGATATGCGCGTCCAGATCGACAAAGTCCCAATGCAGCCGCTGCGCCAGTTGCTGGCCCAGGGTGGTCTTGCCGCATGCCATGAAGCCCACCAGAAATATCGCGCGCACTGCCATGGGTTGAAGCGATGCCCTTTCCGTTCGTGCTCGAACCCGGAGTGTTGCCGCCAAAACATACTGCAGCAAAGCGCCTCCCCTCGCAAAACACGAGCAACGGCACCTTTTCCGCAAGATTAGTTTAGGCTGCGTCTAACGCTGCTTGAGGCGGATTTTACCACTGAATGAGCGCAACACGACCTCCGAGGAGGCCTTGCCGGCGGTGCCGATAAAGGAACGTCCCCCTTCTTCGGAGAAACGGGAATGGCGGGGTTTGAGCGGAAAATCGTGCTGCACGCGCCCCAGCACGGAGTGCGCGCGGAAATCGGCCGAAACATCCACGGGCACAAGCGCCTCGATATTGCCCGTGTGTGTCGTGAAGCGGTAGCTCCCCCCGGAGCTGAAATCGCCATCGTAGAAAATCCGCCCAGATCCCGAACTCACCTGCACCACCGGACCCGCGACCGATCTCAAATGGACGTCCCCGCTGATCGAGGCAATCTCCACATGGCCGTTGCGAATGTCGGTGAGCGTAATCGGCCCCCGCATGGTGCGGACGTGAATGTGTGCATCTTCCAGGTTGCTGAGGTTCACCACCGCATCCGGCCCCTCCAGCGTCACATCTCCCTGCAGGCGCTCGGCAGACAAAGGCCCAGCCGAAGAACGCAGATTGATGGTCGCGTCAGGCGGGACCGAAAGCTCGTAGTCAACCCGGCCCGTTCCCTGGTCGCCGTGAAGCAGGTGTGAGGCGATTTCAATGCGGTTGCCATTCTGCTGCTGGTCCACTTCCACCGCGTCCGAACGGAGCGTCGCCGTCACCACCACCACGTCGTCGCTGCCCGGCTTTACCGAAATCGAGCCGTACTGCGTATCGACCGAAATATTCGCGTGCGGGCCAACCGTGTACCGGTACTCCTTCGTGGCCGCCACCGCCGCCGACGAGAGACAAGTAGCCAGAACCAGTGTTACGACCGTCGAGTAGTCCATCCGCCCCTGTAGAAGTCCCGCTGGCCGGGCGCTCTGTGGTTCGCCTTGCCGCTGACTCCGCTGAAAACCTGCCATAGCGCGCCGCCCCTTGTGCGTCCGGAGTTGCCGGTCCGCCCTTCCCTCTATTGAATACGATCTAATGCGATCTGGTAAAGCAAAGCTTTCTGCTGATACGCATCCATGAGTTGCTGGCGCGCGTCCACGTCGCCGGGATTGCGCTGCAGGTACTCCTGCACTTCGCGGATGTTGGCATTGACCGCTCTCAGTTGCGTTTCACAGGACGCCCTCATCGAAGGGGCGCGCGTCGAAACTTCGCTCAGAAAACGCTGATCGTCCAGGCTCGCTTCCGGCTCGACTTCAGGTTTTCGATTGGATGCAACCACGGCCGTCTGCTTTGCCTTGGGCGCCGAAGCGGGTTTTGCCGCCGCTGTTTCGGGCGCGACCGGTACTGCCGCCACCTGGGTTGTGGCCGTCGCTACGGCAGGCGCTGCCGGAACTTCATGCTTGGCGATCTGCGGTGACGACTGGTGTCCCAAGACAAACGCGCCCGCCGCCAATACCGCCGCCGCCACCGGGGCCAGCCACCATGCGCTCCAACCGCGGCGCACAGGCGCGGGAACAAAAATCGGCCACGCCGGAACCGGCTCCGGCTCTCGAATGATGCCTTCGGACCGCAGTTGCGCTGCGATCTGCAGCCAGACCCTCGGCGCCGGTTCGTCGCTCTCCGCCAGCTCACCCGCTGAGCTCGCGATCGCTTGCAAATCCGAAACCAGGTTCGAGCAATCTGGACAGGAATTTAAATGCGATTGCAGTTCAACCGGCAACGCCCCTTCCGGAGCGCCGTCGACGAACTCCGGCAAAATCTGCTGTGCATCCGAACACTTCATAGCAACCCTCTCCCCAATACCGCAGCTCTGCTACCCTGTCTTGGCCTTTTCGGCTCTCATGAACTTCAGATAATCCCGCAGCTTTAATCTCGCCTTATGCAACTGCGACTTGCTGTTGCCGATCGAGCATCCGACCATTTCCGCGATCTCGTTATGCTCGAACCCTTCCACATCGTGCAACACAAAAACCGTTCGATAACCCGGCGGCAGCCGGTCAATGGCCCGCTGCAATTGCAGCCGGTCGATCGAACCGGCCAGCTTGATGTCCTTGCTCCCGAATTCTTTTCTCGGTGCCTCTTCGTCCGCTTCCAGCGTTTCTTCCAGCGAAACCACCGGCAGCCCCTTCTTGCGCAATTGCATCAGCACCACGTTCACCGTCATCCGGTGCAGCCACGTCGAGAACGCGGACTCGCCGCGAAACGTGCCAATTTTGCGAAATAGTTGGAGAAATGCTTCCTGGGCCAAATCTTCGGCCTGGGCGGGATTGGAAACCATGCGCAAACATAGCGAATACACGCGGCGTTTGTGCAGGTGATACAGGACCTCGAAGGCTGCTTCGTTTCCCTGTTGCGCCTGCTCTATAGCTTCAGCTTCTTTGCTGCGTTGTTTCTGGTCGGTCAAGTCGCCTTTTCCGGCCGCTACTAGGTTCAGATGCGGCAATGAACTCCCTACGTTGTACTAATTTGCCGAGAGCGCCGCGCCCGCGACACTCGACCGCTCCCCGGCAGGCTCCGGCAAAACTCCGCTTCGCGCCGGTTTGAGGAAGGGCATGACTTCCAATCGTGCCGTAAGTACACCCCCAGCCTCCGGAAAAACTCCGTTTCACGCCGCTTTGGGGCAGGGCATGACTTCCACTCGTGCCGTAAGTACACCCCCAGGCTGCGGAAAAACTCCGTTTCACGCCGTTTTTGGGAAGGGCACAAGTTCCACTCGTGCCGTAAGTACACCCCCAGGCTCCGGAAAAACTCCGTTTCGCGCCGCTTTTGGGGAAGGGCACGAGTTCCACTCGTGCCGTAAATGCCGCCCCTTCAACGGCGGCTTCCAGCCGCTGGGGGAATTCTGCCCTGCGAAAAGACTTTTTTCCGCAGCCTGCTACTCGCCAGCATACCAAAAACTGTAGTTTGCGGAGCTGTCGATCGAGCCAAATCCTCACCTGACTCATCCGCACTTCTATGGAAAATAAGATGCCGCCCCTGCGTTGCACGCTGCCAGAACCCTCCCAGCCGCTGAACTCATAACCCGTCAGGCTTTGGTGGTAATGGTCTCCAGTCCATGACCGTGGGGGCCAAGTTCACGCTGCCGCAGCAGGAAGGCGAAAAACACCCCGAGGAAGCCCAGTATTGAGAAGATCCACATCCCCAGCCGGTAACCCGCTGGATTCTGCGCGCTCGCCTGGCTGTGATCATTAGCCCACCCGATCAGCAGGTTGAATCCCGCCAACCCTATGTTCTGGATCATCGTCATCAGCCCATACGCAGTCCCCAGTTTGTTCTGCTCGACAATATAGGCGACCGAGGGCCACATTACCGCCGGAATCAGCGAAAACGCCACTCCCATCATCGCCATCGGCACATACAGCGAGATATGCGTATAGCCCATCATCAAATAGACCGGGATCAGCAGCAAGGAACCTAGCATCATCAGCAGCGCGCGCTTGCCGATCTTGTCAGCAAACAGCCCGAAGGCGGGCGTTCCAAACATCGTGAACGCCGTCAGGATGCTGACCAGGAACCCTCCCAGTTCGCGGCTGGTGCCGTGCGCCTCGATAAAGAACTTGATGGCAAACGTCTCGAAAGGAAAAATTGCCGAGTAGAACACAATGCACAGCGCGACGATATACCAGTAGGAGACGCCAAACTTATAGACGTCGCTAAAGACGACTTTATCCGTCGAGCCGGCCTGGGCCAGGGCGAAACGCTTCTCGGCGTAAACTTCCATCACCCAGTATCCGATCGCCCCGGTAATACAAAATGTCCCAAAAGCCACCGAAATCAACAGCGGCGAGCGCCAGTTGCCATAAGCAAATTTCGCCCAGGTCGGGGAATTCTGCGCCAGCCACGAACCCAGCCTCGCGATCATCAGGTTGATGCCGAAAGCAAAGCTCAATTCCTTGCCTCGGAACCATTTTGCGATCGCCGTGGTCACGGCCACGATCAGCGACTCAGCTCCTAGCCCAAACACCAAACGCCCCCCAGCCATCAGCGGAGCCGACCAGTGCAGGTGCAGGAACGAAATGTCGTAGTTCAACGAAAAGAAGCCGCCCGACAGCACCGTCACCACCGATCCGATAAAACAGATCGTTCCAAAAATAAAGATAGCCTTGCGCGTGCCGATCCGGTCCACGATATAACCGCCGATCAGCACCATGAATACGTTCGGAATGCTATAAATCGCCTGCAGCAGGCCAATGTTCGAATCGGAGAAGCCGAGTTGCTTGGCAAGGAGGTCGGCGATGGGTGCGATGCAGTCGTAGACATAGTAGTTCCCAAACATCGCGAGACTGATGACGATCAGCACCATCCAGCGGTAGCGCCGGGATGGTTCGGGACGGGCAAGCTCTGGCATGAAGGTCTCATCCTCGGCCGCGCGAAGCGCAGGCCGTTTCTTGGTGAACAACTAACCGCACGAAGATAACAGATCGGACACGCGATGCGGTCAGGAAAGGACGAAGCCGCCGACGATCATCGCTCCGCAGTCTTTGTCCCGACGCTTTTCGCCGCCTCATGCGAGGCTCCGAACCGAGCCCTTCCCATCCTCTTCAACCCGCCCCTGCGCATCAAATTCACCGCCGATTACTTCCGGTCATTCCGCCCTGAATTTTGCCTGGTATAAAATCAATCCTTACTTATGTCCACTAAACTTCCTGTAGGAATCCTCGGTGCCACCGGCATCGTCGGCCAGCGTTTCATCCAGATGCTCGAACATCACCCGTGGTTTGAAATCACTTGGCTGGCTGCGTCCGACCGTTCGGAAGGCCGCCCCTATGCCGAGGCTGCGCGCTGGCGTTTGAAAACCAACATCCCCGACGACATCGCCAAAATGACCGTCTCGCCCGCCACGCCTGCAGGCGCGCCCAAAATTATCTTCGCCGCGCTCGATGCCGCCATCGCCCGCGAACTCGAGCCCCAGTTCGCCGAAGCTGGCTGCGCCGTCGTCTCTAATTCGAGCGCCCTGCGCATGCAATCCGACGTTCCCCTCGTCATTCCCGAAGTCAACGGAGACCACATTCAGTTGATCGACAAGCAGTCCTGGCGCTCCAAGTCCGGCGGCTTCGTCGTCACCAATCCCAACTGCTCCGCCATCGGACTCGTCCTCGCCCTCGCTCCCTTGCATCGCGCCTTCACCCTCGAAACCGTCACCGCCGTCACCATGCAGGCCGTCAGCGGCGCAGGATACCCCGGCGTCGCTTCGCTCGACATTCTCGGCAACGTCATCCCGTACATCAAAAGTGAAGAAGAAAAGATGGAAGAGGAGACGCAAAAATTGCTGGGCACCCGCACGGGCGCCAGCATCACCCCCGCTCCCTTCGCCATGAGCGCGCAATGCAATCGCGTCCCCGTCGAAGATGGACACACCGAATCCGTCGCCGTCCGCTTCAAAAAGAAACCCGCGCCCGATGACATCATCGCCGCTTGGAATAATTTCCGCGCCGAGCCCCAGCACTTGCGCCTGCCCAGCGCCCCCGATCAGCCCGTCGTCTATCTCACCGCGCCCGACCGTCCTCAGCCCCGTTTCGACGTTGACCTCGGAGCCGGCATGACCACCGCCGTCGGACGCCTTCGCAAGTGCAACGTCCTCGATTGGAAGTTCACCGTCCTCTCCCACAACACCATCCGCGGAGCCGCCGGCGCTGCCCTCCTCAACGCCGAACTCCTCAAAGCGAAGGGATACCTGCGGTGAGGATGACATCCATCACACGCGACAAGTCCCCAGTACCCGCTACCCGGCACCCAGCAGGAACCGCGCTCACACCAATTTCCCGGACCATGGGTAGCCGCACTCGCTACTCGATACTGGCTGCTCGGTACTTCTTCCAAGAGGTTTCCCGCCCATGATCGTCATGAAGTTCGGCGGAACCTCCGTCCAGGACGCCAAAGCCATCGAACGCGTCGCCCAGATCGTTCAGGGCCGCATGGCCGATCGCCCCGTCGTCGTCGTCAGCGCCATGGCCAGGGTTACCGATTCCCTGCTCGCCATGGGCAAGGCCGCTGGCGGCGGAGACCGCAAGACCGCTCTGAAAATGGCGCGCGCCCTCCGCGAACGTCACTACGACACCGCCGGAGAACTCCTCGGCACCGCTCTCTTCACCGACTTTCACGGCAGCCTCGGCGCGGATTTCGAAGACCTCGATGAACTCCTCCGCGGCATTGGCGCCGTCGGAGAAATTACTCCCCGCACCTACGACAACGTCGCCTCCTACGGCGAAATGCTCTCCAGCAAAATCGTCGCCGCCGCCTTCGCCGCCCGCGGACTCTCCGGCGTTCACGTCGATTCCCGTCAGGTTCTGCTCACCGACAACGCCTACATGCGCGCCGTTCCCCAGTTCGAGGAAACCAACGAGCGTCTCCGCAAAAAAGTCCAGCCTCTGCTCGACTCCGGCAAAGTTCCCGTGATGGGCGGCTTCATCGGTTCCAACGCCGCCGGCATCACCACCACCATCGGACGCGGCGGCTCCGATTTTTCCGCCGCCATCTTCGGCGCCGGACTCCACGCCGAACGCATCGAAATCTGGACCGACGTCGATGGCATGATGACCACCGACCCCCGCATCACCAAAGACGCGCGCCGTATCAAGGTCATCAGCTTCGACGAGGCTTCCGAACTCGCCTACTTCGGAGCCAAAGTTCTCCATCCCGCCACCGTTCTGCCCGCCGTCCAGCAGAACATTCCCGTCTACGTCCTCAATTCCATGAACCCGGTCTGCGAAGGCACCAAGGTCATCGCTCAGGCCCCGCGCTGCAAAAATATTTTCAAAGCCATCGCCCTCAAAAAGAAAATCACTCTCGTCGAAGTCGCGTCTCCCCGCCGCCTCCTCGTCCGCGGATACCTGAAATCCATCTTCGAAGCCTTCGACCGTCACGAAGTCGCCGTCGACGTCGTGTCCACCTCCGAGGTCAGCGTCTCCGTCACCGCCGAAACCAACGATGCCATCCCCGCCCTCGCCGCCGATCTCGCCAAAATCGCCGACGTAAAATATGAAGGCCGCAAAGCCATCGTCTGCCTCGTCGGAGAGAATCTGCGCGAAACCCCCGGCATCGCCGCCAAAGTCTTCGGCATTCTCGATCACGTGAAAATCCGCATGATCTCCCAGGGCGCTTCCGAAATTAATCTCACCTTCGTCATCGAAGAAGACGACGCCACCGAAGTCGTCCGCCGTCTCCACCAGGCCTTCTTCGCCGAAGTCGATCCCGAAATCTTCGCGTAAAATTAGTGCACGTCTCGCTTGCTGTTTACTAAGGCAGGAACGGAAGGGCACGACCGGAATCCCCGGCAAGCCCGGTTCTGGCTTGCTGGAGTGGACGAGTTCCACTCGTGCCGGAACCCGGCGGGCCCGCGTCAGTAGAAGCTTGTCATCCCGAGCAACGCGAGGGATCCGCAGTTTTACTTTGTCATCCCGGCGCAGCGAGAAACATTTAAGCTTGTCATCCCGAGCAACGCGAGGGATCTGCAGTTTTACTTGGTCATCCCGGCGCAGCGAGAAACATTTAAGCTTGTCATCCCGAGCAACGCGAGGGATCTGCAGTTTTACTTTGCCATCCCGGCGCAGCGAGGAACATTTAAGCTTGTCATCCCGAGCGCAGCGAGGGATCTGCAGTTCTTAAATTTTCCTCGCCATCTCAGCGGTGAAAGGTGTCAGCATGAATCTCCTAATCCTCGGCCGCGGCAAAACCGGATCCATGGTCGCCGCCGCCGCCCTCGCCCGCCGCCATCACGTCCGCGTTCTCACCTCCGCCGATAACGCCAACGCCGCCGCCCTGACCCCCGACGCCCTCCACACCACCGACCTCGTCATCGACTTCACCACGCCCGCCGCCGCCCTGGCCAATGCCGAAGCCTGCATCCGCGCCCGCAAAAATATCGTCGTCGGCACCACCGGATGGTACGACCATCTCCCGCGCCTGCAAGAACTCGTTCTCGCCGCCCACACCGGATTCCTCTACGGCTCCAACTTCTCCATCGGCGTCAACCTCTTCTTCGAAATCGCCGCTACCGCCGCCGCCGCCCTCAACTTCGATTACTCCGGACAGATTTTCGAACGCCATCACGCGCAAAAAAAAGATGCCCCCTCCGGCACCGCCCTGACTCTCCAGACAATCCTCCGCGATTCCACTCCCGACAAAAAAGAATTGGAGATCGTCTCCTTCCGCGAAGGCGACGCCGTCGGCATGCACGAACTGGTCTTCAACTCCCCGAGCGATCGCATCTATCTCTGCCACGACGCCAAATCCCGCCTCGGATTCGCCGAAGGCGCCGTCCGCGCCGCCGAATGGCTCGCCGGAAAATCCGGCTTCCACGACTTCCGCACCATCTGGCGCGAACTCTAGCCGCCTGCTTTCACCTCTCACGAATTGTCATCCCGAGCATGACTTGTCATCCCGAGCAGCAATTGTCATCCCTCAGGAATTGTCATCCCTCACAGTAATTGTCATCCCTCACAGTAATTGTCATCCCTCAGGACTTGTCATCCCTCACAATACTTGTCATCCCGAGCGCAGCGAGGGATCTGCAGTAATTGTCATCCCGCGGAAAAACTCCGCTCCGCTCCGGTTTGGGGAAGGGCACGACCGGGGTCCCCGGCAAGCCCGGTTTTGGCTTGCTGGGGTGGACGAGTTCCACTCGTGCCGTAACACGCGAGCAATCAAAGCGCCCTCTACAGGCTGCGGAAAAACTCTGCTCCGCTCTGGTTTGGGGAAGGGCACGAGTTCCACTCGTGCCGTAAGGACCGCCCCTCAACGGCGGCTTCCAGCCGCTGAGGGAATGCCGCCGTGTAAAACGAATTTTTCCGCGTCCTGCTGGTTTCCTGTCCCACAGATTTACCAAATATGTTTGTCATCCCGAGCGCAGCGAGGGATCTGCAGTAATTGCCATCCCGCGGAAAAACTCCGCTCTACTCTGGTTTGGGGAAGGGCACGAGTTCCACTCGTGCCGTAAGGACCGCCCCTCAACGGCGGCTTCCAGCCGCTGAGGGAATGCCGCCGTGTAAAACGAATTTTTCCGCGTCCTGCTGGTTTCCTGTCCCACAGATCTACCAAATATGTTTGTCATCCCGAGCGCAGCGAGGGATCTGCAGTTGGCAGCCAGACAATGCAAGCTTAAAAGAACCGCCCATAAAACTTATTCTTACCGGCTGCCCCATCCGAACGTCGCGCCTTTTGCGACGTTCGGGTGGGATTCCACTCCTGCATAAAACTCCGGGTTTCTCCGGTCAACCCCATGCACTCCCCCGCCCAGAAGAGTTATCCTAGTCTCATGCAACTCCGGGGTTGTGGTACCGCTTTAGTCACACCGTTCTCCCAGGACGGCGCTGTAGACGAAAACGCTTTACGCAATTTGGTCGCATGGCAGGTCGAGTCCGGCATCGATTTCCTGATTCCCTGCGGCACCACGGGAGAGACTCCCACACTCACCCACGATGAGTGGTTGCGCGTCATCGACGTCACCATCGAAGTCGCCGCCGGACGCGTCCCCATCGTCGCCGGCGCAACTTCCAACTCCACCCACGAAGCCGTCGCCAAAGCCAAAGAAGTCGCCTCGCGCCCCGGCGTCAACGCCATCCTCACCGCTTCGCCCTACTACAACAAGCCCACGCAAGAGGGCCAATACCGTCACTTCCGCGCCATCGCCGAAGCCGTCGACAAGCCCATCATCCTTTACAACGTTCCCGGACGCACCGCCGCCAATCTCGAACCCGCCACGCTCCTCCGCCTCTGCGAAGTCCCCAACATCGCGGGCGTCAAAGAAGCCAGCGGCAACCTCACCCAGATCGCCGAAATTCTGAATTCCGTTCCGGAAACCTTCACCGTTCTCTCCGGCGACGACGCCGTCACCCTCCCCGTGATCGCCCTCGGCGGAGTCGGCGTAATCTCCGTTGCCTCCAACGAAATTCCCCGCGAAATGTCCGACATGACTCGCGCCGCCCTCGCCAACGACTGGCAGGCCGCGCGCGCTCTCCATCGCAAATATCTTCCGCTCATGGTCGGCAACTTCATCGAGTCGAGCCCCCTGCCCGTCAAAGCCGTCCTCGCCATGATGGGCAAAGTCGAAGAAGTCTATCGCCTGCCCCTGCTCCCCATGCGCCGCGACACCCGCTCCAAACTTCAGAAAATCGCAATCGAAGTCGGATTGATCGCCAAGCCCGCCGCTCCCCCCGCCGCAGCCTCCGAATTCTTTATTTACGAAAATTGGGCCGCCGGTCCCCACAAAGCCATCCTCCACCGTGCCTCCTGCGGACAGTGCGCCTTCGGCAAGGGACGCCCCGCCGGCCACGATCCCAATCACTCCCGCTGGCACGGCCCTTACAGCAATCTCGCCGAAGCCCGCGAGACCACCCATCAGATGCCCGGAGTCCTCATCCGCAGCGAATGCAAATGCGTCGCCTGAACCACCGCGCCCCGGCCGTTCATCTCGACCTTGTCTTCAGCTGAGTTCAGACAGTTTCAGACCCGCTCCATTCTCAGATCGTCCAAACCAAGTTAAGATCTTCGCTCGTATGCGGGTCTCTCTTCGAGCAACAACGGTCGTACTGAGACGTGCCTGGCAATCCGGCCAGCGCACAATCCCAGTCCATTGCAGCCACTACCAGGAGGAAATGTGAAGACAAGGAAACTAGCGGTTCTGCTTTCCCTTGCGTCGATCGTTTCGGCCGGAGCTGTTCCAAGCCGCGCGGAAACGATATTGACACACCATGTTCGAGAAGCAACCACCAACGGCCAGGCCAAGGCGATCGGACACCTTCCCGCAACCCAAATCCTGCAGCTCGACGTCGTGCTCGCTTTGCGCGACCCCGCCGGCCTCGACAACTTTCTGGCGGAGATCTACAGCACGACCCTCCCCAACCATGTCCACTTCCTGTCGCCGTCGGAGTTTACCGAGCGTTTTGGCCCCACCCAGCCAGACTACGAAGCCGTGCAGCGCTATGTGCAGAATCACGGCCTCGCCGTGGTCGGCGGCTCGCGTGACCGAATGGAAGTACAAGTAAAAGGTCCGGTATCGGCGATTGAGTCGGCGTTTCACATAAATCTTCTCGTCTACCAGCATCCCACCGAGAATCGAACCTTCTTCGCTCCCGATCGCGAGCCGACCGCAGACCTCCCGTTCGCCCTGTGGCACATTTCCGGGCTCGATAACTATTCCATTCCGCATCCGAAGCACAGCAGCAAAACGGAGTACGCCAAAGCCCACGGCATCGACCCCGATACGATCCATTCCGCCTTAACCGGATCGGGCCCCGGAAAATCCTACCTCGGCAGCGATATGCGCGCCGCTTACTACGGCGGAACGCTGACCGGCGCAGGTCAGAACCTGGGCCTGTTCGAATACTACGGAACCGACCTCGCCGACCTGAACCTTTATTACAAGAACACGGGGCAGACCAATAACGTGCCGATAACTTTGTATTCGACCGATGGCACTTCGGTGAACTGCTTCTACAGCCAGGGATGCGACGACGGCGAGCAGACCCTTGACATGACGCAAGCCCTCAGCATGGCTCCGGGATTGGCCAGCCTGGTCATGTACGTCGGCGCAACCGACACCGCGATCATCAGCGCCATGACCACCCACAGCCCGCTGCCCACCACGATCGGCTGCTCCTGGGGATGGACGCCCGCGGATGCCACGGCCCTCGATCCCTACTTCAAGAAGATGGCCGCGCAGGGCCAGAACTTTTTTGTAGCCTCCGGCGATAATTCCACTTGGACCAAAAACGGAAATGCCGAGGCTTGGCCCGCCGATGACGCCAACATCGTTTCCGTCGGCGGCACCGACCTGGTAACCACCACCGGCGGAGGTCCGTGGAAGTCGGAGAAGGCGTGGGCGTATAGCGGCGGAGGCATTTCACCCGACGGAATCGCCATTCCCGCCTGGCAGCTCCTGCCCGGCGTTATCAACTCCAGCAATAAGGGGTCAACCACGCTGCGCAACGGCCCCGATGTCGCCGCCAACGCCAACTACGACTTCTATGTCTGCCGCGATCAGGACGGTTGCGCGACCGATTGGGGAGGCACCAGCTTCGCCGCCCCGATGTTCGCGGCCTACGTTGCCCTCGCGAACCAGCAACTCAAAACCAACGGCTATTCGCCCCTTGGTTTCATCAACCCGTTCCTTTACGCCTTCGGCACCGGTTCGAAATACTCAACGGATTTCCACGACGTCACATCCGGAAAATCCGGCAAACGCTCGGCTGTGAAGGGATACGATCTCGTAACCGGCTGGGGAAGTCCCAACGGCCAAGGATTGCTGAACGCCCTCGTCGGAGAAAACTAGCCGAGTGCCCCCCTAAATCCAGGCTGCCCTGAATCCAGGCTGCCCCACCCTTGCGCGCCCTTTGCGCAAGGGTGGGATTTCCCCACCTCTCTCAACCATCGGGTTTTTCTCAGCGTTCCCACGGGTTTTCCCAGGCTGCCCCACTCTTGCGCGCTCTTTGCGCAAGGGTGGGATTCCCCACCTCTCTCAACCATCGGGTTCTTCTCAGCGTTCCCGCCGGTTTTCCCAGGCTGCCCCACTCTTGCGCGCTCTTTGCGCAAGGGTGGGATTTCCCCTCCTCTCTCAACCATAGGGTTTTCTCAGCGTTCCCGCGGGTTTTCCCAGGCTGCCCCACTCTTGCGCGCTCTTTGCGCAAGGGTGGGATTTCCCACCTCTCTAAACCATCGGGTTTCCCTGAGGATTCCACCCCCACCTCAACCCTTGGATCTCCCCTCCTCGCCGGATGCTATGATTTTCCTCGACTCTAAACCCAAAGAGAACCTGTTATGAAGACTCTCTTCGAACAACAAACCGCGGACGAAATAATCTCGCGCATCAACAACCTCAAACCCACATCCCCCCGGCAGTGGGGCAAAATGAATGCCCCTCAAATGATGGCCCATTGCTCCGCCGGTCTCGATCTCGCGTCCGGCCGCCTCATTCTTCCGCGTCTTCTACTCGGACGCCTCTTCGGCCCTCTGGCCCGCCCCCTCTACAGCAACGAAAAACCGTTTTCCAAAAACATGCCCACCGACAAAAAGCTTGTCATCCCCGATCAGCGGGACTTCCAGCGCGAACAAGAACAACTCAAGACCCGAGTCCTCCAGTTTCACCAGGGAGGTGAGGCGCAGTGCACCACCAATCCCCATCCCTTCTTCGGCAAACTCACTCCGCAGGAGTGGGGCACCGGAATGTACAAACATCTCGACCATCACTTGCGCCAATTCGGAGCGTGACACGTTCATGCACCGGGTGCCCCATCCACAACCGTCTCAACGTAGGTTTTTCCCGGGAGACCGCAAAACCCGATAATTCCTCATGATCGATTCCATATCCACCCTCAAATCCGCCATCGAACGCCTCTCGGCGAGTTCCACCACCGCGAATCCTGACCAAGCCCGCCCCGCCTTTCTCGCCTTCCGCTCTGCCCTAACTCGCGGCGAGGTTCGCGCCGCCGATAAAATCAACGGCCGCTGGATCACCAACCCCTGGGTCAAACAAGGCATCCTGCTGGGCTTCCGTCTTGGAGAGTTGCAGCAAATGTCCGACGGCGACGTGCTCTCCTTCATCGACAAAGACACCTTCCCTGCCCGCCGCCTGACTCTCGCCGATCGCGTCCGCCTCGTCCCCGGTGGCTCTTCCATCCGCGAAGGCGCCTTCGTCGCCCCCTCCGTCATCTGCATGCCTCCCATGTTCATCAACGTCGGAGCCTACGTCGATGAAGGCACCATGATCGACTCCCACGCCCTCGTCGGTTCCTGCGCCCAGATCGGAAAACGCGTCCACCTCAGCGCCGCCGCCCAAGTCGGAGGCGTGCTCGAACCCATCAACGCCGCCCCCGTCATCATCGAAGACGACGTGCTGATCGGCGGCAACTGCGGAGTCTACGAAGGCACCCTCGTCCGCTCCCGCGCCGTCCTGGGCGCCGGAACCATCCTCACCCGCTCCACTCCGCTCTACGATCTCGTCCGCGGCCAAATCTATCGCGCCACCGCCGACCAGCCACTCCACGTCCCCGAAAATGCCGTTGTCGTCCCCGGTTCCCGCGCCGTGAAAAAAGCCAAAACCATCTCCGACGACTGGAACCTCTCCCTCTACACCCCGGTCATCGTGAAATACCGCGACGAAAAAACCGACCGCGGAATCGAACTCGAAGACTGGCTCAGGTAGCGTCCAATCGCTTTTCAAGGTCGACGAAACGCGCTCAAATTCCGCTTTACTTTATGTTAGAATGTAAAGCATGCCGGAAGCCACCATGTCGTCCAAAAACCAGATCGTCATCCCGCGCGAAGCCCGCGAGGCGCTCGACCTCAAGCCTGGAGACAAACTCGTCGTCAGCACAGTCGGAGGAAGAATCATCATCATGGAAAGGCCCAAGTCCTATCGCGCCGCCCTCGCCGGCATCGCGCGCGGCCTCTACCCGAAAGATTACTTAAAGAAGGAACGCAACAGTTGGAGATAGCCAGGCTCCTCGCCAGGCACCGCCTGATTACCCTCGACACCTGCGTCTTCATCTACCTGATGGAACGTCATCCGAAGTATTTCCACTTGGCGAGTGCGGTCTTCGAGCGGATCGAACGTAGGGAGTGCTCGGCCGTCGCTTCAACCGTGGCTCTGACCGAGATTCTGGTCCAGCCGTACCGAAATGCAAACTTGCCACAGGCCGAGACCTTCTATTCCCTGCTCACAACCATGCCGAACCTCGAGTGGGTCGCGCCCACTCTCCAGATCGCAAACTCCGCCGCATCGCTGCGCGCCCGCTATCGCTTGCAAACGCCCGACGCGCTCATCGCGGCCACGGCGATCTTCCGTGGAGCCACGGCTGTCGTCACCAACGACCCAATCTTCACGCGAATCCCCAGCTTTGACACGCTGGTCCTCGACCGCCTTATCTGACCCCGCTCCCCGGAGGCAGCATCTCTCGAACCGGCGTTATCCAACTCTGCGCCGCAACGGTTTCGCGCATCTCCAGGTGCCGCCTGCGAAAATGTGCTTGCGCCCGCCGCCCCCACGTCCGCACGAAAAAATAATTCAGCCCGCACCCAATCGCCGAACTCACCACCGGAATCAACCGTCCCGCCCACTTCTCCACCACGTCCGCCCCGGCCTGCACCGCGATCCGCTGAATCACCTTCGGCACAAAGCGGTTGACCACTTCTTTCTCCAGCAACTCGCGGCTGATATCCACTCCCGCCGCGCTCGCCGCCGCAATCCATAGCTCGGCAATCTCGTCGTCCGTGTTCAACTCAAAGCCATAAATCAGGCTCAGCTTCTGAATCGTGCGCATCGTAATCGTCGACAGAATGCCCAGGTCCGGCACAATCGTCAGAATTCCTCCCAGCCCAAATCCCGCTCCCTCCGCCGCCGCCAGCTTCATGCCCGCCCGAATCACCGACTCCGCCACATCGTCCAGCCGTTCCACCGGCAAAGTGTAGACACCCTGAAACGTCGCCAGCGGCAAGCCGTGCGCCACCCGCAATTGCATCAAAAAGCGTCCCGGATCCACCTTGATCGTGTCATACGTCCGCGTCAGCCCGCCCCGGATCGCGCCTTCCACCCGCCGCCGCAACCACGATTGTTTCTCGTCCGCCATCCACTACGAGTTTATCAGCCGAGCTTTGTTCCCGTTTCAAGCTCCAGTCATCTTCCCGAGCAAGCCAGCGCTCCGCAACCCAGTAACGATTGTCATCCCGAGCAACGCCAGCGCTCCGCAACCCAGTAACTATTGTCCTCCCGAGCAACGCCAGCGCTCCGCAACACAGTAACTATTGTCATCCCGAGCGAAGCGAGGGATCTGCATTTCTCCGCGACCGCACACCCTCTGCCCAAAAATTCCGTTTGCGCGCCGCCTCAGGGAAGGGCACGAGTTCACTCGTGCCGTAAACGCCGCCCCTCAACAGCGGCTTCCAGCCGCTGAGGGATGCCCTCCCTGCATCCCGAGCAACGCCAGCGCTCCGCAACCCAGTAAATATTGTCATCCCGAGCGAAGCGAGGGATCTGCATTTCTCCGCGACCGCACACCCTCTGCCCAAAAATTCCGTTTGCGCGCCGCCTCAGGGAAGGGCACGAGTTCACTCGTGCCGTAAACGCCGCCTCTCAACAGCGGCTTCCAGCCGCTGGGGGAATGCCCGCCCTGCATCCCGAGCAACGCAAGCGATCTGCAACACAGTAACTACTGTCATCCCGAGCAAAGCCAGCGATCCGCAACCCAGTAAATATTGTCATCCCGAGCGAAGCGAGGGATCTGCATTTCTCCGCGACCGCACACACCCTAGCCCAAAACTCGCGCCTCAGGGAAGGGCACGAGTTCACTCGTGCCGTAACCGCCGCCCCTCAACAGCGGCTTCCAGCCGCTGCGGGAATGCCGCCCTGCGAAAACACTTTTTCCGCAGCCGGCCAGTAACCTCCGTTTCCCCCTCGTTTTGCGTAAAGACCCACTCCCCCTGTGCTAGCATCGACTTACCTAATGTCAACTGGAAAACTGCATATTGTTCCGCTTGGCGGGATGGGCGAGTTCGGTATGAACTGCATGGCCATCCGCTACGGCGATGACATCCTCGTCGTGGACGCCGGACTCATGTTCCCCGAAGCCGAGTTGCTCGGCGTCGATATCGTCGTCCCCGACATCTCCTACCTCCTCGAAAATCGCAAGCACGTCCGCGGCATCGTCCTCACTCACGGCCACGAAGACCACATCGGAGCCTTGCCCTGGATCCTCAGCGAACTCAACGTTCCCGTCTGGGCCACCGAATTCACCCTGGCCTACGTCGAAGATAAGCTCGACGAACATCAACTCCTCGACAACGCCGACCTCCGCGAGATCACTCCCGGAACCCGTTTCAAAGTCGGCCCTTTCACCGTTCATCCCTTGCAGGTCACGCACAGCCTCGTCGATTGCGTCGCGCTCGCCATCCACACCCCGCTCGGCGTCGTCCTCCATACCGGAGACTTCAAGGTCGATCCCACGCCCACCGACAACCGCCTCTTCGATCTCCACGGTTTCGCCGAATATGGCAAAGAAGGAGTCCTCGCGCTTCTCCAGGATTCCACCAACGTCGAGCGCAAGGGCTACACCCCCAGCGAACGCGCCGTGCATCGCAAGTTTGAAGAAGTCTTCGTCCGCACCCAGCGCCGCCTCTTCATCTCCTGCTTCTCGTCTTCCATTCACCGCATCAAGCTCACCGTCGACATGGCCCGCGAACACGGCCGCAAAATTTGCTTCATCGGCCGCTCCATGGAAAACTCCTCCGAGATCGCTGAAGACCTCGGCTACATAACCATCCCCGAAGGCATGCTGATTCATCCCGGCGAAATGAAAAACTTTCCCCCGGAAAAAGTCTGCGTCCTCATCAGCGGTACCCAGGGCGAACCCATGTCCGCCCTCTCCCGCGCCGCCGTCGACAACCACAAGCACGCCAAAATCGAAAAAGGCGATACCGTAGTCCTCTCCTCGCGCATCATTCCCGGCAACGAAAAAGCCATCTACCGCGTCGTTGACCACATCTTCCGCCGCGAAGCCTTCGTCATCTATGACGATGGTTCTTACCCGCCCATTCACGTCAGCGGACACGCCAGCCAGGAAGAATTAAAGCTCATCATTAATCTCGTGCGCCCCAAATATTTCATCCCCATCCATGGAGAATTCCGCCAGCTCAAACTCCACGCCGAACTGGCCGGTTCCATGAAGGGCGCCGTCGGCAACGTCATGCTCATCGAAAGCGGAGACGTCCTCGAGATCGACGAACAGGGCGCCCGCAAAGCCGGACGCGTCAACGTCGGCCGCGTCTGCATCGATTCCGGCTCCCGCACCGATGTAGTCGAAGACCTGGTGATCAAAGACCGCCGTCACCTCAGCGAAGACGGCTTCGTCATGCCCGTCATCGCCATCAACAAACTCACCGGACGCGTCGAAGCCCCACCCGAAATCGTGACCCGCGGCTTCAACCCCGGCGAAACCATCGTCACCGAGCGCATGAAAGAAATCGTGACCGAAACCCTCGACGCCTCCAGCCCCGAAGAAAAAGCCGACTACGGCGTCATCAAAGAAAAAATCCGCACCGACCTGAAACGCTACATCTCCCGCCAAACCCAGCGCCGCCCCCTGATCATGCCCGTGATATTGGAAATTTGAGCTGATTCGCAAAAAACTCGCACTCGCCAGGGTTTGGGAAGGGCGTAATCTCACGCCCTGCGCGAAACCGATCAATCGCCGTCAAGCACGAGTGGGAAGGGCACGACTTCAGTCGTGCCGCTAAGTCGCCGCAAAAGAGTGCGCGCTTTAGCGCCTGAGGGCAGCCGCCCTTCGCATGTCGACATACTGCTGCACCTCTCTGGCGCTCAAACGCGGACGTTATTCCAGCTACCCAGCGTCACAACTGACGCTGCGTTTTTGAAGGGTCCATGATGCATACCCGCCCCTTGTCCATTATCCCCGCCCCAAAATTTGCAAAATTACCCCGCACGCGGCACTCTGGAGTCATTCCCATGATCTCCCTCCACGACATCCTCTCCGCCCAAACCCTCCTCCAAGGCGTCGCCGTCCGCACTCCCCTCTTCGAGTGGACCCCCGCTCCGCCCCTCCCCGCCAACCACCGCCAGCTTTTCCTCAAGCTCGAAAACCTTCAGCCCATCGGAGCCTTTAAGCTCCGCGGAGCCTATAACAAGGTTGCTTCCCTCACCCCCGACGAACGCCGCCGCGGCGTCATCTCCTACTCCAGCGGCAATCACGCCCAGGGTGTCGCCTACGCAGCCCGCGCACTCGGCGCCAAGGCCATCATCGTCATGCCCTCCAACGCCCCTAAAAACAAGCTCGAAGCCACCGCCGCCCTGGGAGCCGAAATCGTCCTCGTCGGCCCCGCCAGCGAAGATCGCCGCCTCCGTGCCGAACAACTCGCCGCCGCCCACGGCTACATCATCGTCCCTCCTTATAATGACGAGAAGATCATCGCCGGCCAGGGAACCGTTGGCCTCGAAATCCTCGAAGATCTGCCCCAGGTCGAAACCGTGCTCGTCCCCGTCGGCGGAGGCGGCCTGCTCAGCGGCGTCTCCGCCGCCATCAAGCTCAGCACTCAGATCACGCCTCCCCAGCCCGGCCAACCCAGGATTAAAGTCATCGGCATCGAGCCCGCGCTTGCCGCCGACGCGCAAGCCAGCCTCCGCGCCGGCCGCATCGTCTCCATCTCTGCCCAACAAGCCTCGCAAACCCTCGCCGACGGTCTCCGCACCCAAAGCATCGGAGCCATCAATTTCGAGCACATCCGCGCCTACGTCGACGACATCGTCACCGTCACTGAAGACGAAATTCGCGAGGCCACCCGCGCCCTCTGCGCCAATTCCAAAACCGTGGCCGAACCCAGCGGAGCCGTCACCACCGCCGCCTTTCTTTTCCACGCCAGCGAGTTACCCAACACTAAGATCAACGTCGCCGTCATCACCGGCGGCAACATCGATCCCACCCTCCTCGCCGAATTGCGCACTCGTTAATACGCTCCCGGCCTCAACAGAATGTAGAATCCTTTTCCGGAAGGTAAAGCTCTCATGATTCGCTTCGGTATCGCAGGTTTCGGATTGCACGCCGTGCGTCGCCTGATGCCCGGCTTCGCCCTGGCTCGCAATTGCAAAGTCGTCGCCCTCTCGCGCCGCGATCCCACCAAGGCCCGCGAAGCCGCCGCCAAATACAGCATCCCTCACGTCTTCGCATCAACCGACGAACTCAGCCGCTGCCCCGACGTCGATGCCGTCCTCGTCACCACTCCCAACGCCTGCCACCTGCAGGACGTGCTCTCGGCGGTCTCCGCCGGCAAGCCCGTGCTCTGCGAAAAGCCCATGGCCGTCAACGCCGCCGAGTGCCGCCAGATGGTCGATGCCGCCCACCATGCCGGAGTCCTCCTCGGCGTCGCTCAGGTCTTTCGCTTCGAAGAAAGCACCGCCCGGTTTCGCGAACACATCGCCGCCGGCGACATCGGACGCCCCATCTTCGCCCGCTCCGAGTTCTCCTTCCCCGGCATCGGACACGGCCGCACCTGGCTCTACGACCGCTCCCTCGCCGGCGGTGGTCCCATTGCCGACATCGGAGTCCATTGCATCGATGCCCTGCGCTACATTCTGCAGGATGAACCCCGCCAGGTCACCGCTCTCGGCCGCTCCGACGAGCATTCCGGCAACGTCGAAGCCGCCGCCGCCCTGACTCTCGAATTTCAGCGCGGAGCCCTCGCCACCATCCTGGTCTCCTACCGCGCCCACTATCGCACCCCGCTCGAAATCATCGGAGACGCCGGCGTGATCCGCGCCGAAGACGCCCTGAACGCCGAACGTCCCATCCACATCGAACTCTGGCGCAATGGAGCCCTCGCCTCTCAAGAAACTGTGTCCAACACATTGGCGTACGCCAGGCAGGTCGACGCCTTCGCCGCCGCCGTCGAAGGCCGCGAACCCTTTCCCGTCCTCGGGCAAGAAGGCTTGCGGAACCAGCTCGTCCTCGACGCGGCCTACCACAGCCTTTCCTCGGGAAAAGCCGAGATGGTGCCGCTTCCCTGACCTTCCGGCCGGACGCGCCCGCCACGGTTATAGACTGAAGGACATACACTAAAGGACAGGAGAGCAGGAAATGATTTGCACTGTGCAAATCATCCCTCCGCACGTATTCTCCTACACTATTGACAGTAAATACGTTATCAATCTTTCCGGCCCGTCTCCGCGCGTCCCGAACTGCTCTTCCCAGTGCCCGGAATGGCACGAAAGAGCCACTTGCCAAATTATTTCTCTGTGGTAGCATGGGTAACCTTGTAATCGGTTACTTTCGATTGCACTTGGGTTCTGGAAACGGGTCTCCCCTGGTTGCGGGTTCTCTGTTTGTGGCGTGGATGGCCCCTGCCGTTTCCGAGCCCGCAGCGGTTCAATGTGGCTGGTTGCTTCCTAGGGCGAGAGGCAACTCCAGATTGACCCGTTGGACGGTCTAGGGAAAGCAATTTGATGCTAGTGTGCAGCAAGTTGCATTCTCAGATTCGGAGGAGCCATAACAGATTGCCGTAAGTTGTTGATTATAAAAGATAGTAATATCTTCGGCAATTTGGACGATCAAGTGCAGTAAAGACAACAGGCGACCTATACCCTTGAAGTGCATCTCAAGGATAAATTTTGGGAACGAAAAAATTTGGGAGGGAATAACATGAGGCGAGTGGTAGTGGTTCTTGCGTTGTTGGCGCTGGCGCTGCCGATGGCTGCGTGGGCGGACGGCATCACCCTAGTCAACGAATATGGCACAATCTCGGTTCTGAACTCTGGCGTCACTTCGAAGGGCTCCGAACTTCTGCAGTTTAACGGCATCACTGCTCCAAAGGGACACTCTCTGGGTTCCGTCAGCTTCTCAACCGGCGCTCTGATCAGCGGCTCGGTTGCAGCAGGCGGCGTGTTCTCCGCTACTGGCTCGACCTTTGATATCAAAGGCGTCGGGACTTACGGTCAGCCCAAGGGCGCGATCTTTACCGGCAGCTTCACTGGCCCGATCGATTGGACCTTGGTCAGCACAGTGGGCCCCCGCAAGAACTACACTCTGAGCGGCGACATCACGGGCATGCTCTACACCGGTCGTACCGTCGTTGGTACCACCGTGCAGAACATCTCCATCCTGAACGCGCAACAGGGTAACCAAGGTATGGGACACATCTCGCTGGGCACCACGACTCTTGCAGTACCGGAGCCGGGAACGCTTGGTCTGCTTGGAACAGGCTTGGTCGGCATGGCCGGCGTGTTCCGTCGCAAACTGATGGGTTCATAACTTGATGTCTTAGTTGTCGCCCCGCAACACTCAACTCATGGCCCCGCCGAAAGGCGGGGCTTTTGATTTTGCCTCAATTCTCCCAACCCTCCCCTTCCAACATCCTCACCACTCCTCCCGTTCACCCATCCCCCTTCCCTCCTCGCTCCCACTTCCGCGATCGTTACCGGGGTAATGCACCAACATGACTTTTCGTTGAATTCAACTGGCCGTATATCTACAGTCAGCCGAAGGGGGATCTATGAAAGATATCCATGAGGTGTTGCGCCGCAAGCAGGCTCAGTATTCCCAACTCGGAAAGCAAATCGAGTTATTGCAGCAGGCGGCCGAAAAACTGCGCGAAGTAGCGCCCTTGCTCGCCGAAACCGAAAATGACGACGACTCCGCCGTCCTCGCCGAAGTTGACGAGGATAACTCCAACGCCATGGCCGCCAAAGCCAGTTCTCCTTCGTCGCCGAGCCCTTCCAAGCCCGGACGCACACTGACTCCACGCTGGCCGTAAAAACAGCTCCTTCAAGAGCGGGAGGCTCGGGTTGGCATGATATTGCAGACACTTCTGGTGTCCAAAGATGACCTGTCGGCGGAACTGCTGATCAAGGTCCTGGTTCAGTTCGGCGTTGTCGTCGATCGCTCCAACGCCCTCGATGTTGCCATGACTCGTCTCGCCGACGAGCGTTTCGATCAGCTCATTGTCGACTTCGATCCCGATTTCGACAGTGACTTCAACGATCCCTCCGCCGCCACCGCTTTGCTCGAACGTTGTCGCGGCCTCGTTGGACCCGAACACTGCCACCCCATCACCATCGCCTTGTTGCGCAATCCCGCGCAAATCCGTTCCATCCTCGGCGCCGGCGCTCATTTCATCCTGAACAAACCCCTTGTGCAGGTTCAGGTGGAAAATACCTTCCGTGCCGCGACCGCCATGCTCAAACGCGAGCGTCGCCAATCGTTGCGTGTCGCCGTCCAGGCCGAAATCTCCATTCGGACCCGCGAGAACGACCCGTCCGACTGCACTGCGGTCGAAGGTATCCTGCTCGATCTCAGCACCGGTGGCATGGATGTTCTCGCCGCCAAACCACTCCCAGCCGCCACCATCGTGAATGTCGCTTTCGACCTTCCTGGCGGCAGCGTCAAGGTCCAGGCCGACGCCGAAGTTGCCTGGAGCACCCCCAACGGTCAAATCGGACTGCGCTTTATTGACATGGACGCCAACATCCGCGAGCAAGTCCACCAGTGGCTTGCCGCCCATTCTCAAGACGCTCTATCCGAGGAGTCCGAAGTTCACCAGTGCAAGCTCACCGACCTCAGTCTCGGCGCATGTTATGTCCAGACTGAATCGCCTTTCCCTCAGTCGTCCGCCGTCGACCTCTGTCTGCGCGCCGCCGGAATGGAGATTCATACCGAAGGGTTGGTCCGCGTCATGCATCCCTGCCACGGCATGGGCATCGAGTTCCCTGCCCGCACCGAGCAGCAGCGTCACAGCGTCGAACAGTTCATCGACTTCCTCACCAGCCAGCCCGATGCCGCTCCGCAACTGGAGATTTCGCCCCGTTCCCTCGTCGCCAACGCCGTGGACCTCAAGCCAGCTGCCGCCCCCGCAATCGAAGACGGCGATACCGCCGCCTCCGACCAGGCATCCGGCGAAGCCATGCGAGACGGCGCTCTACCCGAAGATCCTTTATTAGATCTTTTGCGCAACGGCTCCACGCTCGACGAAGAAGCGTTTTTAGCCGAACTGCAACGCCAGAGAAATCCCGTGGCCGTCCCCCAGTGAACCCACGCCGCCAGCCTTCACGCTGCGGAAACGAACCGATACCAGAAATAACCGGGAACCTCGCCGACGCCCCGTCTTTGACGTCGACCCGATTCCCGGTCGTGGTTTCCACCTCATTGCCTGTAGCCTACCTCGACTTTCTTTCAGAATGATTTCCGCCCAGTTAATTTTCCGATAATTTCGCATCTCACCGCGCCTCGCCCAACCAGCGTCCCAAGCCCGCAACCTGGCTGCACCGGCAGGCGGCGCCACGGCGCAGATCCCAGGCGACCTGCGCCGCGCCGAAGAAAATCGGACAACCCTGTGCGCCGCCATCGGCTGCCCCTCATGTTACGTCTGGCTCTTATAATCGAAAGGCTATCTTTTGGCTGGAAGTTTTCCACGCCTGTTCCCGGTTCGTTTTAAATTCGGATGCTCCCAATTGTGGTCACAACCATGAACAGCAGCCTGAGCAGCGTTTCATCGTGCTAACCCAATGCAAATCCTCGTAGCCACTTCCAATCCCGGCAAGCTCCGCGACTTCGCCGGAGCCGCCGCACCCTTCTCCATCGCCATCGCCAGCATCCCAAACTTTTCCTCGCTGCCGCCTGTCGTCGAAGACGGCCTCACCTTCGAAGCCAACGCCCGCAAAAAAGCGGAGTCCTACAGTCTCGCCGCTCCCGGCAGCCTGGTCCTCGCCGACGACTCCGGCCTCGAAATCGACGCCCTCAACGGAGATCCCGGCGTTCACTCTGCCCGCTACGCCGCCGATGAACCTCACGCCGCCGAATGCAATACCGACGACGACGCCAACAACGCAAAGGTGCTGCGCAAGTTAAGGGGAGTTCCAGACGCCAAACGTACCGCGCGCTTCGTCTGCGTCCTCGCCGTGGCTCGCGACGGCCATACCCTGCAAACTTTCCGCGGCACCGCCGAAGGCATCATTCTTTCCGCGCTCCGGGGAGAACACGGCTTCGGTTACGACCCTCTGTTTTATTTTCCTTCCATCCAAAAAACTTTCGCCGAACTCACCGCCGAACAGAAAGCCCTCTACAGTCATCGCGGCGCCGCCTTTCGCGCCCTCCTCGACTGGTGCCGCAGCCACCCCGATTCGACGCCCTAACCGCCTGGAAACCCCCACCCGCCTTGACTTCCATCGCCACTCAAAACGATAATAGCCAGTTTGCATAATCCGACCACGTAAGGAGCCTGCATCGTGGCGTCAACTGCTACCCCCGTCGCTTCGAGGATCAAGCCTGGTGTCGCTCCCCTGCGCGCCGGCGAGGGAACTTCGTTCCTCCTCCGCCGTCTTCACTCTCTCAGCGGCGTCGTCCCCATCGGAGCCTTCCTCCTCGAGCATTTCATCTCCAACGCCGAAGCCTTCAAAGGCCCTCTCGCCTACGGCAAGCAAGTCGAGTTTCTCAACAGCTTGCCCGGCGTCTTCCTGCTCGAACTCTGTTTCATCTGGCTCCCCATCCTCTACCACGGCCTCTACGGCATCTACATCTGGTACCGCGGTGACAGCAACCTCGCCGACTATCCGTGGCAAGGCAACTGGCTCTACACATCGCAACGCTGGACCGGCATCATCGCCCTCGCCTACATGGTGCAGCACACCTACTTCCTGCGCTTCACCGGCGTCCATCTCGCCACCCATCCCATGCAGTCGTTTGCGAAAGTTCAGACTGAATTCCAGCATCCCTGGATGATCGTTTTTTACGCCGTCGGCATCATCGCCGCCTCCTGGCACTTCAGCTACGGCTTATGGCTGTTCGCCGCGAAGTGGGGAATCACCGTCGGCGAAAGGGCGCGCCACCGTTTCGGCTACATCTGTTTCGCCCTCGCTCTCGGCTTAATTCTGCTTGGGGCAGTCAGCATGACTGGCTTCCTCAGCACGCCGCCGCAACCCCTGGACACGGGTTCGAGCTCGGAAAACATTGTGATGCGTTAGCGTCGGTACAAGCATGATTCGCCCATGTTCTACATCAGCACGACCGGGAAGGGCACGACTTGATAGGCTGCGGAAAAATTCGATGGGTGGACACTCGTGCGGTGACGGGGTTCTGCCTCGTTCCAGCCCACCCCATACGATGTTCGGGCAAGAACGGGAAGGGCACGAGTTCCACTCGTGCCGTCATCGGCCGAACTTCGAGTCGCGCTTTAGCGCCTGAGGGGCCGCTCGCACCCGCGACTTCTTCAGCCGCAATCGGTACAAGCATGATTCGCCCATGTTTTACATCAGCACGACCGGGAAGGGCACGACTTGAGTCGTGCCGTAAGCACTCAAACCCAGGTTGCGCTTTAGCGCCTGAGGGGCCGCTCGTACCCGCGACTTCTTCAGCCGCAATCGGTACAAGCATGATTCGCCCATGTTCTACATCAGCACGACCGGGAAGGGCACGACTTGAGTCGTGCCGTAAGCACTCAAACCCAGGTCGCGCTTTAGCGCCTGAGGGGCCGCTCGTACCCGCGACTTCTTCAGCCGCAATCGGTACAAGCATGATTCGCCCATGTTTTACATCAGCACGACCGGGAAGGGCACGACTTGAGTCGTGCCGTAAGCACTCAAACCCAGGTCGCGCTTTAGCGCCTGAGGGGCCGCTCGTACCCGCGACTTCTTCAGCCGCAATCGGTACAAGCATGATTCGCCCATGTTTTACATCAGCACGACCGGGAAGGGCACGACTTGAGTCGTGCCGTAAGCAGCCAAACCCAGGTCGCGCTTTAGCGCCTGAGGGGCCGCTCGTACCCGCGACTTCTTCAGCCGCAATCGGTAGTAGTTTTTAAAGACGCGGGCTTTGGCCCGGCAGATCGGATTCATACCGCATGGCAGCTCCGAAAATCATCGTCGTTGGCGGAGGCCTCGCAGGTCTCGCCGCCGTCATCAAAATCGCCGAAATGGGCGGCGAAGTCGACCTGTTCTCCATCGTCCCCGTCAAGCGCTCCCACTCCGTCTGCGCTCAAGGCGGCATCAACGCCGCCAAGAACCTCAAGGGCGAAGGCGACTCCACCTACAAGCACTTCGACGACACCATCTATGGCGGAGACTTCCTCGCCAACCAGCCTCCCGTCAAGGCCATGTGCGAAGCCGCCCCCGGAATCATCGACCTCCTCGACCGCATGGGCGTTCCCTTCAATCGCACGCCCGAAGGTCTGCTCGATTTCCGCCGCTTCGGCGGCACGCTCTACAACCGCACCGCCTTTGCCGGAGCAACCACCGGCCAGCAACTTCTCTACGCGCTCGACGAGCAAGTCCGCCGCTACGAATCCGAAGGCAAGGTAAAAAAGTACGAGCACTGGGAGTTCCTCTCCGCCGTCCTCGACGGAACCCGCACCGCTCGCGGCATCTGCGCCATGGATCTCCGCACCATGGAAATCCGCACCTTCCCCGCCGATGCCATCATCATCGCCACCGGCGGATGCGGCGCCATCTTCGGCAAGTCCACCAATTCCGTCGTCTGCACCGGCTCGGCGCAGTCCGCTCTCTATCAGCAGGGCGCTTACTACGCCAACGGAGAATTCATCCAGGTCCATCCCACCTGCATCCCCGGAGAAGACAAGCTCCGCCTCATGTCCGAATCTGCCCGCGGCGAAGGCGGACGCGTCTGGGTTCCCCGCACTCCCGGCGACAAGCGCGATCCCAAATCCATCCCCGAAAAAGAGCGCTGGTATTTCCTCGAAGAGTGGTACCCGAAGTACGGAAACCTCGTCCCCCGCGACGTGGCCACGCGCGCGATTTTCAAAGTCGTGTTCGAAGAAAAACTCGGCATCGACGGCCAGCCCATGGTGTATCTCGACCTCACCCACATCGACGCCAAGACCCTCGACCGCAAGCTCGAAGGCATCTTGGAAATCTACGAGAAATTTGTCGGCGACGATCCCCGTTACACCCCCATGAAGATTTTCCCCGGCATGCATTACACCATGGGCGGGCTCTGGATCGATTACAAGCAGCAAACCAATATCCCCGGCGTCTTCGCCGCCGGAGAAGCCGAATATCAATACCACGGCGCCAACCGCCTCGGCGCGAATTCCCTGGTCTCCTGCATCTTCGGAGGCTTCGTCGCCGGCCCCAACGCCGTGCAATACGCCAAGAACCTGCAAGCCGCTCCCTCCAACGGACACTTCGAAGCCGAACGCAAGCGCCAGGAAGACATCAATTCCGGCCTCATGAAATCCAATGGCAGCGAGAATCCGTTCCTAATCTGGAGGGAGTTGGGCGCGCTGATGACCGAAAGCTGCACCGTGATCCGCTATAACAAAAAGTGCCAGGAAGCCGACGCCAAAATAGTCGATCTGCTCCATCGCTTCCAGAAGATCAACCTGAGCGACCGCTCGCAGTGGGCCAATACCACCATCGCCTTCACGCGCCAGCTTTACAACATGCTCCAACTCTCGCGCGTAATCGCCCAGGGAGCCGCCATGCGCGACGAATCCCGCGGCTCGCACTACAAACCCGACTTCCCCGACCGCGACGACAAGAACTGGATGAAGACCACCAAAGCAGTCTTCGCCCCCGACGCCGACGAACCCAAATTCGAATTCGAACCCGTAGACGCAGCCCTAATCCCGCCGCGTCCAAGGAAGTACTGAGGTTACGTAGCGGCGGACACATTAGTCCGCCTCCGCGCGAGGAATTTTGAGGTCGTATGACGGAATATCGGACGAGAGCAAGAAATTCGAGGGACTACCGAGAACCGGGAAGGGCACGAGTTCCACTCGTGCCAGTTACGAGGACAGAAACAGAAGCGGCTTTAGCCGCTGGGGGCCAAGGGTCTAACGTGAATCCCGGAAACGCCGAGCAATACCGATACTCACAAGCACTAAGCACCAACCGCGCAACCACAGGATTCTGATGAACATAATTCCGATGATGAACGAAATCCCGAGCATCGCGAATCCGATGATCCGTAAACCCGCGCTGCCAGATTTCAGAATTGCGCCCGATGAGCGCTCCGAGCTCATGCGAATACGCACCCTTGATGAGCTGCACGCAGCGCTCAATCGTCACATCCTGCGCGGGAGTAAGCAAAAGATGAACATGATCGGGCATGAGGACGAAGGCGTGCAAAAGATAACGGCCTTCACGTCGGTAATGGAACATAATTTTGAGAAGTAAACGCGCGTGGTTCTCGACTTGGAAAAGTCGTCTGTAATTCCAGGTTCTGAAGGTTACGAAATAAGTTCCGGGAGGAGAAAACAGTCGGGAAGGCCTCAAGAGCAACCTCAGCGGCTGAAAGCCGCAGTTCTCTTTCAGCCTAAATCGGCACGAGCGGAACTCGTGCCAGTCCCGGTTATTTTTCTTGAGTCGGTTTTTCGTTTTGGGAAAAGAAGATTCCACATTCGTTCGCGACATTGCAGGAAAGGGTTGAAACCGGGAAGGGCACGAGTTCCACTCGTGCCAATTAAGCCGTCCCCTAAGAACGCGGCTTCAGCCGCTGGGGGCCGACAAAGCAGGTACCAGGATGACGCAAAGTTTCAAATACGAGGCCGAGTGTCCATCGCTGGTTCCGCCCCTCCCAAGGAAGTACTGATGCAACTCACGTATCGTCATCACAAACCGGGAAGGGCACGAGTTCCACTCGTGCCAGTTACGAGGACAGAAACAGAAGCGGGTTTAGCCGCTGGGGGCCGAAAAAGCAGGCAGCGAGATAACATTCGAGATCGAATCGGCAGATGCATCGCTGATTCCGCCCCTCCCAAGGAAGTAATGATGCAACTCACGTATCGTCATCGCGAACCGGGAAGGGCACGAGTTCCACTCGTGCCGATAAAATCGCACCCCAGAGAAGCGGCTTTAGCCGCTGGGGGCCGACAAAGCAGGCAGCGAGATAACATTCGAGATCGAATCGGCAGATGCATCGCTGATTCCGCCACTTCCAAGGAAGTACTGATGCAACTCACGTATCGTCATCGCGAACCGGGAAGGGCACGAGTTCCACTCGTGCCGATAAAATCGCACCCCAGAGAAGCGGCTTCAGCCGCTGGGGGCCGAGTCATTAGCCAGTGAGGCTGACGCTTATGATTTTAGTAGATACGCTCTATTACGCGATCGCTCTGGGGATTTCCATATGGCTCATCGTGTTTTTCGTTTTATTGTGCATTCGCGTTAAGGCGATCAAGGCGATATTAATAACGGCGCACGATCTGCAAGAATATAGAAACGAACACGGCTTCGCTTACCGCAAGCGGACAACTCTCACAGAGAACTAGGGATTTGAAGCGAACAGCTAAAGGCTAATAGCTAAATGCCAAACACAAAAACCGTCCTAATCAAAATCCGCCGCCAACTCACCCCCGACGCCAAACCGTCCTGGGAGGAGTTCGAGATCCCCTACAAGCCCAACATGAACGTCACTTCGGCGCTCATGGAGATCGCGGCCAACCCCGTCACCCGCGACGGCAAGCAGACCACGCCCGTCACCTACGACTCCAATTGTCTCGAGGAGATCTGCGGCTCCTGCGCCATGCTCATCAATAGACGCGCCCGCATGGCCTGCTCTTCCCTGCTCGACAACCTCGATCAGCCCATCAAGCTCGAGCCCTTCTCCAAGTTTCCCGTCGTGCGCGACCTCGCCGTCGATCGCAGCGTCCTCTTCGAGAACCTCAAAAAAGTCAAAGCCTGGGTGCCCGTCGACGGAACCTACGACCTCGGCCCCGGCCCGCGCGTCACCCCCGATACCCAGGAAGTTTCCTATCCGCTCTCCAACTGCATCTCCTGCTGCTGCTGCATGGAAGCCTGCCCCCAATTCACCGAAGACACCGGCTTCGTCGGCGCCGCCACCATTTCCCAGGTCCGCCTGTTCAACAACCACCCCACCGGCCAGGCCCTCAAACGCGAACGCCTCTCCGCCCTCATGGGCGACGGCGGCATCCAGGAATGCGGCTACGCTCAGAACTGCGTCGAGATTTGCCCAAAGGAAATCCCCCTCACCACCTCAATCGCCGAAGTGGGAGGCCAGGTCATGAAGCAGGCGCTCGTCGACCTCCTGCGCAAGTAGCTTCTCTACAATGCCTTAGGAGGCTGCTGAAAAACTCCGCTCCGCGCCGGTTTGGGGAACAGAAGCGGCTTTAGCCGCTGGGGGCCGCGTCATCTCAAACCGGGAAGGGCACGAGTTCCACTCGTGCCGATAAAATCGCACCCCAGAGAAGCGGCTTTAGCCGCTGGGGGCCGACAAAGCAGGCAGCGAGATAACATTCGAGATCGAATCGGCAGATGCATCGCTGATTCCGCCACTTCCAAGGAAGTACTGATGCAACTCACGTATCGTCATCGCGAACCGGGAAGGGCACGAGTTCCACTCGTGCCGATAAAATCGCACCCCAGAGAAGCGGCTTCAGCCGCTGGGGGCCGACAAAGCAGGCAGCGAGATAACATTCGAGATCGAGTCACATCGCTGGTTCCGCCACTTCCAAGGAAGTACTGATGCAACTTACGTATCGTCATCACAAACCGGGAAGGGCACGAGTTCCACTCGTGCCAGTTACGAGGACAGAAACAGAAGCGGCTTTAGCCGCTGGGGGCCGACAAAGCAGGCAGCGAGATAACATTCGAGATCGAATCGGCAGATGCATCGCTGGTTCCGCCACTTCCAAGGAAGTACTGATGCAACTTACGTATCGTCATCGCAAACCGGGAAGGGCACGAGTTCCACTCGTGCCAGTCGAGCAGTTCCCCATACCTGCGGCTTCAGCCGCTGGGGGCCGACAAAGCAGGCAGCGAGATAACATTCGAGATCGAATCGGCAGATGCATCGCTGGTTCCGCCACTTCCAAGGAAGTACTGATGCAACTTACGTATCGTCATCACAAACCGGGAAGGGCACGAGTTCCACTCGTGCCAGTTACGAGGACAGAAACAGAAGCGGCTTTAGCCGCTGGGGGCCGAAAAAGCAGGCAGCAAGATAACATTCGAGATCGAATCGGCAGATGCATCGCTGGTTCCGCCCCTCCCAAGGAAGTACTGATGCAACTTACGTATCGTCATCACAAACCGGGAAGGGCACGAGTTCCACTCGTGCCAGTTACGAAGACAGAAACAGAAGCGGCTTCAGCCGCTGGGGGCCGACAAAGCAGGCAGCGAAATAACATTCGAGATCGAATCGGCAGATGCATCGCTGATTCCGCCACTTCCAAGGAAGTAATGATGCAACTTGCGTATCGTCATCACAAACCGGGAAGGGCACGAGTTCCACTCGTACCAGTTACGAGGACAGAAACAGAAGCGGCTTTAGCCGCTGGGGGCCGACTCTGTAAGCAGTGAGACAGTTCCAGGCGTCGGAGGGTACTGAAGTGGAATCGGAGATGAGTGATTTTGACGCGATCCTTCCTGTTGAGATCAATGATATGGCAATCCGTTCCGGCAACGACTGGCTGATGCCACTGCCTCAGGCCAAGGAGGCAATTAGCCTTGCTACTAAGCATCAGATTGCTGTGCTGGGGCTTGAGGTTTTTCGGGTTGCTGGACTGATTACTGAAGGATATAGCGACTATGAATTTGCCCCTGGAACTAATTGGGCCGGATTCGTTGCCTCGAACAATGAGGCTGCTTTCCGCTACATCATCGAACATCAGTTTGGTGTTGGCTACGCCTATATCTTGACGACTACCTCTGCAAGAGAGTTTGAGGCGCTAAAGACAATCAATGGCTAACACAAAATCCGTAATCCTAAAAATCCGCCGCCAACTCACCCCCGACGCCAAGCCGTCCTGGGAGGAGTTCGAGATCCCCTACAAGCCCAACATGAACGTCACTTCGGCGCTCATGGAGATCGCGGCCAACCCCGTCACCCGTGACGGCAAGCAGACCACGCCCGTCACCTACGACTCCAATTGCCCTTGCTTCAATACATCTGTCATCGTGAGCGCAGCGAAAGACCTATGCACTTTGTTTGCGCCGCCTCACTCGCAAACCGCCAGCCAGACAGCCCTGTAACTCTCTTAAGTAACGCCGCTTAGCCTGATTTCCTTCACAAAATCGTTCATCTCTGATTTACAATGAACCCACTTCCCGAAAAGGGCCATTTTTCGCGGAGTAAACGCAGGCTTTGCCCGGCCACAACTGAATGACGAAATCCTACAGCCCGCCGACCGCGATGCGCACCTTCTCAATCGCCCTCGCCCTGCTTGTCGGATTCGCCGCCGCTCAACCTGCCCTCGCACTCCAGCATCCCGTCGCTCACCATCGCCACCGCATTCTCCACGCCTTTCGCTTCCGCGCCTTTCGCGGGGCTCTTTGGAACCCGCTCTTCAAGCCGTCTCACGATTCCCTGCTCCGCCAGAACGAAGAAATCAATCGCCTCGATCTGCCCCGCATTCAAGACGATGCCGAACTCGAAGAACTCAAAGCCTCCGGCGATCTCGTGCCCATCGTCGAAAGCGATTCTCTAAAAATCGAACGCGCCCTCGATCCCACACGCCGCTACTGCCGTCCCTGGACCCGCGATTTCGTGCAAGACCTCGCGCAACTCTACTACCAGCAATTTCACGCGCAGATCCAGCTCAACTCCGCCGTCCGCACCGTCAAGGTGCAGCAAAAGCTTCGCCGCCGCAATCGCAACGCCGCTCCCGCCGACGGAGATACCGCGTCTTCCCACCTCGCCGGAATCACCGTCGATCTCCAGCGCCGCGGCATGACCAAAGACCAGATTCGCTTCGTCGAGCGCTACCTCTTCTATCTCAACGCCCTCGGCCTCGTCGAACCCGAAGAAGAGCGCCGCCACTGGTGCTTCCACATCATGGTTTCCGACCGCTACGCCGACTGGCGCCAGACCCAGACCATTTTCTCGTTTCTACCCTCGGAGCCTCCCGCCGTCGCTCCTGTTGCCGCCGCTGTTGCCCTCGGCGATTCCAACTGATTCGTTTTCAGTTTGGTTCCCCCATCTCACAAATCCACCCCGCCTTCGCTACAATTCCCTCTAGATGATTGTTCTCATGGCGGGTCTCCCCGGAACCGGCAAGACCACGCTTGCTCGCGAACTGGCCCGTCGCACCCAGGGGGCCGTCCTCGGCAAAGATGAAATCCGCGCCGCCCTCTTCGCCCCTCCCGACATCGAATTCTCCACCGCGCAAGACGACTTCGTAATGGAGGTCATGCTCGACGCCGCCCGTTTCCTCCTGCAAAAAAATCCTTCGCGCTGCGTCTTCCTCGACGGCCGTCCATTTTCCCGCCACTACCAGATCGACCTCGTCTTCGAATTTGCCGGTGAACTCGGCCAACCTTGGTGGATTTTCGAGTGCGTCTGTTCCGACGAATCCGCCCGCCGCCGTCTCGATTTCAGCCCCGACCCGTCCCACCCCGCCCGCAACCGTACCTTCGCCCTCTATCTCGAAGTCAAAGCCCGCTTCGAACCCATCGCCTACGCCAGAACCACCATCGACACCGATCAACCTCTCGACCACTGCGTCGACCGCGCTCTCGATGCCCTCTTTCACATTTCCATGCATCGCCGCTAGCGCCAAAGTCTGTTCATAGAAAAAAATTGTCACCCTAACACCCTGCGAAAGAACTCCGTTTCGCGCCGTTTCAGGGAAGAGCACGAGTTCCACTCGCGCCGGTTTGGGGAAGGGCACCAATCCCACTCGCGCCGTTTTGGGGAAGGGCACGAGCTTCACCCGCGCCGTTTTGGGAAAGGGCACCAGTCCCACTCGCGCTGGTTTGAGGAAGGGCACCAATTCCACTCGCGCCGTTTCGGGGAAGGGCACGAGTTCCACTCGTGCCAATTAAGACGCTCCCCGAGACTGCGGCTTTAGCCGCTGAGGGCCGACACCGCCGGGTGCCCCCCTCGAAACGTCGCGCTTTATGCGCCAAGCCTCCACCGGGAAGGGCACGAGTTCCACTCGTGCCAATTAAGACGCTCCCCGAGACTGCGGCTTTAGCCGCTGAGGGCCGACACCGCCGCGTGCCCCTCTCGAAACGTCGCGCTTTATGCTGCCAAGCCTCCAACCGGGAAGGGCACGAGTTCCACTCGTGCCAGTTGCGGAGACCGCAACAGAAGCGGCTTTAGCCGCTGAGGCCGACACCGCCGCGTGCCCCCCTCGAAACGTCGCGCTTTATGCTGCCAAGCTTCCAACCGGGAAGGGCACGAGTTCCACTCGTGCCAATTAAGACGCTCCCCGAGACTGCGGCTTTAGCCGCTGGGGGCCGACACCGCCGGGTGCCCCCCTCGAAACGTCGCGCTTTATGCGGCCAAGCCTTCAACCGGGAAGGGCACGAGTTCCACTCGTGCCAGTTGCGGAGACCGCAACAGAAGCGGCTTCAGCCGCTGAGGGCCGACACCGCCGCGTGCCCCCCTCGAAACGTCGCGCTTTATGCGGCCAAGCCTCCAACCGGGAAGGGCACGAGTTCCACTCGTGCCAATTAAGACGCTCCCGAGACTGCGGCTTTAGCCGCTGAGGCCGACACCGCCGCGTGCCCCCTCGAAACGCCGCGCTTTATGCGGCCAAGCCTCCAACCGGGAAAGCCACGAGTTCCACTCGTGCCAGTTGCGGAGACCGCAACAGAAGCGTCTTCAGCCGCTGAGGGCCGACACAGCCGCGTGCCCCCCTCGAAACGTCGCGCTTTATGCGGCCAAGCCTCCAACCGGGAAAGCCACGAGTCCCACTCGTGCGTCCGCCCATCGTATAGAATTCTCCCCAACCGAAAAGCCTTATGAAAAACCTCATCCTCGCCGCCATCGCGCTAGCCTGCGCACTTCCCCTCCACGCCCAAACCGTCTCCGCCAAAGCCCGCGAGCTTCAAGACTCCGCCATCGTCATCGACACCCACGCCGATACCCCGCAGCGCTTCCTCGACGAAAACTTCGACATCGGATCCACCGATCCCAACGACCGCGGCCACATCAGCCTCGACAAAGCCAAAGCCGGAAACCTCGGCGCCGAATTTTTCTCCATCTGGGTCGAGCCCGACGCCAATCGCGGACACTTCGCCCGTCGCACCCTCGATCTCATCGATTCCGTCTACGAACAAGCCGCCCGCCATCCCGACCGCATGATGATGGCCTTCAGCGTCGCCGACATCGAGCGCGCCCAACGCGAACACAAACTCGCCGCCCTGCTCGGCATCGAAGGCGGTCACTCCATCGAAAACGACATCCGCGTCCTTCGCGACTTCTACCGCCTCGGCGTCCGCTACATGACCCTTAGCTGGTCCAACACCAACGAGTTCGCCGATTCCTCCGGAGACATCGACGACCCCAAAGTCGTGCACCACAACGGACTCACCGACGGCGGCAAGCAAATTGTTCTGGAGATGAATCGCCTCGGCATGCTGGTCGACATCTCGCACGTCGCCGATAAAACTTTCTACGATGCCATCGCCATCAGCAAAGCCCCCGTCATCGCCTCCCACTCTTCCGCCCGCGCCCTCACCCACCATCCCCGCAACATGACCGACGACATGCTCCGCGCCGTCGCCAAAAATGGCGGAGTCGTCCAGGTGAACTTCTACAACGCCTTCATCGACGACAACTATCGCAAAGCCTCTGACGCCCAGGCCAAAGACCGCGCCGCCGCCGTCAAAGCCAACGCCGATCGCCTCCGCGCCGAAGGCAAAACCGCCACCTACATCGATGACGACCGCATCGAGCGCGAGTGGACCGCAAAAATTCCCCGTCCCCCGCTCAGCGCCCTCATCGATCACATCGACCACATCGCCAAAATCGCCGGCATCGACCACGTCGGCCTCGGCTCCGATTTCGACGGCGTCAACGGAGCCACTCCCGAAGGCATCGACTCCGCCGCCGACCTGCCCAAAATCACCCAAGCCCTCCTCGACCGCGGCTACAGCTCCGACGACATCCGCAAAATTCTAGGAGCCAACCTCCTCCGCGTCTTCCGCGAAGCCGAACGCGTCAGCCAACAATTGCAATCCGCCCAAAACTAAACTCCAACCGGCAAAGCCACGAGTTCCACTCCTGCCGACTAACACGCTCCCCACGATTGCGGCTTTCGCCACTCTCGACCAAGCTTCCAACCGGGAAGGCACGAGTTCCACTCATGCAATACCACGACCCCTAACCACCCCGGCTTTCGCCACTGTTCGAAAAGCTTCCAACCGGGAAGGGCACGAGTTCCACTCGTGCCAGTTTGCGGAGACCGCAACAGAAGCGGCTTCAGCCGCTGAGGGCCGACACAGCCGCGTGCCCCACTCGAAACGTCGCGCTTTATGCGGCCAAGCTTCCAACCGGGAAGGCCACAAGTCCGACTCGTGACGCTGCCGAACCGGGAAGGGCACGAGTTCCACTCGTGCCAATTAAGACGCTCCCCGAGACTGCGGCTTTAGCCGCTGAGGGCCGACACAGCCGCGTGCCCCACTCTGAAACGTCGCGCTTTATGCGACCAAGCTTCCAACCGGCAAGACCACGAGTTCCACTCGTGCCAGTTGCGGAGACCGCAACAGAAGCGGCCTTAGCCGCTGGGGGCCGACACAGCCGGATGCACCACTCGAAACGTCGCGCTTTATGCGGCCAAGCTTCCAACCGGCAAGGGCACGAGTTCCACTCGTGCCAGTTTGCGGAGACCGCAACAGAAGCGGCTTCAGCCGCTGCGACTCGAAAATACGTCGCGCTTCAACCCCCTCCCCTCTCATCCCTGTCGTACAATAACTCTTTGCTCAACACCTTACAGGAGCTTACATGCGCACCCTACTGCATTCCCTTGTCCTGATCGTCTTCACTTCTTTATTCGCCGCCGCACAGGCCGCCCCATCCGACCCCAAACCCGCCCCCGCTGACAGCGCCGAAACCACCGCCGTCATCCACACCACCGCCGGCGATCTTCACTGCACCCTGTTCCCCAAGATCGCTCCCATCGGAGTCGAAAATTTCATCGGCCTTTCCAAGGGCACCAAAGACTGGACCAGCCCCGTCTCCCACGACAAGAAACACGGCGTCCCCCTCTACGACGGCACCATCTTTCATCGCGTCATTCCCGAGTTCATGATCCAGGGCGGAGATCCCGCCGGCAACGGCATGGGCGATCCCGGCTATAAATTCAAAAACGAGACTTCCCCCAGCGTCACCTTCGATCGTCCCGGACGCCTCGCCTACGCCAACGCCGGCCCCGACACCAACGGATCGCAGTTCTACATCACCGAGGTTCCCTATCCCAGCCTCAATGGCAAATACACCATCTTCGGACAGTGCGATGACGCCGCCGTCGAACTGGTCAAGAAAATTGCCCGCATGGCCAGCGATCCCGGCAACAACCGTCCCGTCCATCCCGTGAAAATCACCCACATCGACATCCACGTCCCAGGCGGCTCCGCCCACAAGACCGCTCCAAAACCGTCCGCCGGAGTAAAGAACCCAACATAAGAACCTGGTTAACATCTAAGACGAGACCTGACACCTGACACCTGACACGTAACACCTGAGCCTGAGAGGACCCTATGACCCGCACCCCCGGAACCTACGCCATCTTCGAAACCACCGAAGGCAACATCGTCTGCCGCCTGTTCGAAAAAGACGCTCCCAAAACCGTCGCCAACTTTACCGACCTCGCCGAGGGCAAGCGCGAGTGGACCCATCCCTCCACCCGCAAGAAAACCAAAGACCCGCTCTATCACGGCACCATCTTCCATCGCGTCATTCCCAACTTCATGATCCAGGGCGGAGACCCGCAAGGCACCGGCATGGGTGGCCCCGGCTACCAGTTCGAGGACGAGACCAAGGGTTCGCCCCACAAGTTCGATAAGCCCGGCAAACTCGCCATGGCCAACGCTGGCCCCAACACCAACGGATCGCAGTTCTTCATCACCGTCACCAACACCGATTGGCTCACCGGCAAGCACACCATCTTCGGCGAGGTCGTCGAAGGCTACGATATCGTGCAGAAAATCACCAAGGTCCCCCGCAACGCCCACGATCGTCCTCACACCGACATCGTGCTCAAGTCGGTAACCATCGAGCGCTAAAAACTTTTCTCGATAGGATGAATCGAGAACGCGCCGCCGGTTGCCCCACTCGAAACGTCGCCCTTTATGCGGCCAAGCCTCCACCGGGAAGGGCACGAGTTCCACTCGTGCCAGTTGCGGTGACCTCAAGATACTGCGGCTTCAGCCGCTGAGGGCCGACACAGCCGCGTCCCCCACTCTGAACAGTCGAGTTTTATGCAGCCACGCTTCCAACCGGAAAGGCCACTAAGTCCGACTCGTGACGATGCCGAACCGGGAAGGCCACGACTCCCACTCGTGCCGATGCAGAACCGAGAAGGGCACGAGTTCCACTCGTGCCAATTAAGACGCTCCCCGAGACTGCGGCTTTAGCCGCTGAGGGCCGACACAGCCGCGTCCCCCACTCGAAGCGTCGCCCTTTATGCGGCCAAGCTTCCAACCGGAAAGGCCACGACTCCCACTCGTGACGCTGCCGCACCGGGAAGGCCACGAGTTCCACTCGTGCCTATGCCGAACCGGAAAGGCCACGAGTTCCATGCCGATGCCTCCACCGGGAAGGGCACGAGTTCCACTCGTGCCAATTAAGACGCTCCCCGAGACTGCGGCTTCAGCCGCTGAGGGCCGACACAGCCGCGTCCCCACTCGAAACGTCGCGCTTTATGCGGCCAAGCTTCCACCGGGAAGGCCACGACTCCCACTCGTGCCGCTGCCGAACCGGGAAGGGCACGAGTTCCACTCGTGCCAGTTTGCGGAGACCGCAACAGAAGCGGCTTCAGCCGCTGAGGCCCGACACAGCCGCGTCCCCCACTCGAAACGTCGCGCCTTATGCGGCCAAGCTTCCAACCGGAAAGGCCACAAGTCCGACTCGTGACGCTGCAGAACCGGGAAGGCCACGACTCCCACTCGTGCCGATGCAGAACCGGGAAGGGCACGAGTTCCACTCGTGCCAGTTTGCGGAGACCGCAACAGAAGCGGCTTTAGCCGCTGGGGGCCGACACAGCCGCGTGCCCCACTCGAAACGTCGCGCTTTACCCGGCCAAGCTTCCAACCGGAAAGGCCACAAGTCCGACTCGTGCCGATGCCGAACCGGAAAGGCCACGACTCCCACTCCTGCCGATGCAGAACCGGGAAGGGCACGAGTTCCACTCGTGCCGATTGCGGAGACCGCAACAGAAGCGGCTTTAGCGGCTGGGCCCGACACAGCCGCATCCGCCACTCGAAACGTCGCGCTTTATGCGGCCCAGCTTCCCACCGGGAAGGCCACGACTCCCACTCGTGACGATGCCGAACCGGGAAGGGCACGAGTTCCACTCGTGCCAGTTTGCGGAGACCGCAACAGAAGCGGCTTTAGCCGCTGAGGGCCGACACAGCCGCGTGCCCCACTCGAAACGTCGCGCTTTATGCGCCCAAGCCTCCACCGGGAAGGCACGAGTTCCACTCGTGACGCTGCCGAACCGGAAAGGCCACAAGTCCGACTCGTGACGATGCCGAACCGGGACTGGCACGACTCCCACTCGTGCCAGTTTGCGGAGACCGCAACAGAAGCGGCTTCAGCCGCTGGGGCCATCCCACACTCCGCGCAGATCACACGTTTTGCGCTCCTGTTGCAACCATCTGCACTATGGGAATAATGTCTATCTTTATACTTGACAATCATACCTCCCTCTTCTATCCTCCGACTCATCCCCCTTGGCCCTCAGCCGCCCGTCGCGGCCACACTGGGCCTAATTCGAAGTCTGGAGAGAATCAATGATGATGTCGCGCATGAAATCGTTTTTCGCTGCGCTCTTGTTGACCGCGATCGTGGGGATCGCGTCCCAAGCAAGCGCGAAAGTTACCGTGGAAGTCACCATCGCCGGTGCGTCCGCCGAGTGGCAGACCGTCGCCTTGGCCGCCTTCGCCGAAGCCGGCGCTGGCGCTCAGCACTGGACCAGCGCTTCCAACGTCGTCAACCTCGACGACACTCGCGTCAGCCCTCCCAACGTCGACGCCGGCACTCTCTGGGTCGTTTGGAACACCGTCGGCACCACCACCAAGGTTTGGTCGTTCAACAAAGTCGACTCCGTCGTCGGAACCCGCTGCTACTTCGCTCAGCCCCATTGCAGCGTCATCGCTTCCGCCTCCAACCTCACCGGCGGCGGCGCGAACGCAATCCCTACCGCTTTCTGGGGTGCCGACTCGCCCTTGCCCACCGCCCTGCAATCTCTGTTTACTGCCGGAACTCTCGTCAACGCGGCTGCCACTTTTTACCGTCCTGAAGATGCCGCCTTCCTCACCTGTCGCACCAACTCGCAACTCGGCGCCGGTAGCTTCGCCGGAGCCGCCAGCGACGGCCTCGACGGCCTCGGCTACAACTCTGTGAACGCCCCCGGCGTTTGCCCCGCCAACGGACTCGGCATCGCCTCCGGCGCCTACGTCGGAACCCCCATCAAGAGCGGTTACCCCGGCAGTTCCAGCCAGGCCAATGTTCTGGCCTTCAACATCTCGGGTGTCGACCCCATCACCGGCGACGCGATTCCCGCGTACAAGGTTCTCAAACTCGGAGCCGCGCCCCTCGTTTTCATCGACGAACGCAATGAAGGTCAGCTCAACTCTCTGACCAACGCCACGCCTCAGCAACTCCAGCAAGCCTTCTCCGGCACCAATTGCAACGCCAGCGCTTTCGGCCTGCCTTCCGGAGCCATCAATATCTTCCAGAATGAGCCTATCTCCGGACAAGGCAACATTGCCGAAGCCAACGTCTTCCGTGGTCCCACCGTTTATACCGGCACCGGAACCGGCGCGGTTCTCGGCCTGAGCCAGGAAGCCAACGTCAACGGTCCCGTCAACAACCCGCTCGCGGGCCAGTCAGGAACCTGCGTCGCCGGTGGCGGCGCACGCTATCGCGCCATCGGATCCAGCGAAGAAACCAAGGCCGTGCAGAACTCCGCCGCCAAGTTCGGTGGCCGCGACGGCATCGGCTACGGCGTCTTCAGCTATGGCAACTTCGTCAACATCGCCAACAACCCCGTCTACGGCTACATTCAGCTTGACGGCGTTGACCCCATCTTCGAGAACTATTCTGGCGGCGATCCGGGTCAGCCCGGCAACGGCACTCTCCCCGCCGCAGCCAACCTTCCCGCCGCTTGCGCCGGTGCTTTCCCCTGCTCCGAAAAAGAAATCTGGGCGGGTGGTCTCTCCTTCCCCAATCTTCGGAATGGAACTTACGCCGCTTGGTCGGTTATCCGCCTCATCAGCAGCGGATCGGGCCTGACCGCATCAGAAGCTCTGGTCAGCAAAGCAGCGCAGGTCGTGGTTAACGATGTTCCCGATTTCGTTCCCATTTCGAAAACGGTCAGCAACGGTATCACTGATCCCGGCCTCCTCGTTCAGCGTTCGCACTATCAGCAGTATGACGGCGCGGGCACCTTCATCGGCTCGGCCCCGCTCAACAGCGGAGCCTCTGAGGCGGGCGGCGACATAGGCGGCTGCATCATCCCAACCAGCGGTGCGAAGGGAAAAGTCACACAGAGCGTCAACGACGTTCCCAATCCGTGTGTCAAAAGGCCGTAACTCCACCCTATCCCTTCACCGGACAGCCGGGGCGGGACCAATCGATCGGTCCCGCCCTTTTTTCCACTCTCCGCCTTCTTCGCCACGCCCCACCCCCAAATGTCATCGCGCGTTAATATAGAGGTCGTATTCTGGATTCAATTCACTGCGGAAAATCCGACCATGTCCAAGCCATCTAATTTCTCCCTTGCCCTGACCCTGGCCGCCGCGCTCCTGCTCCCCACGCCGTTCGCCGCCGCTCAGTTCACGCCCGCGTCTCCGCCCATCGCCAATCCCGCCGACACCCGCTTCAAAGACGTGCACGAAGACTGGACCACTCCCGCGCTCACCACCAGCCATCTTCTCCCCGCGCGCCCCGTCAAGTTCATCAACGACTACCCCACCTACACCGTCGAACTCCTCCAGGCGCAATGGCGCTGGGGAGATCCCCTCGATCTCTACGTCATCAAGCCCAAAGCCGTCAAAAATCCGCCCGTCATCGTATATCTCTACGGATACCCCACCGACTCCGATATCTTCCGCCGCGACGAATACGACGAACTCGTCACCAAAAACGGCTTTGCCGCCGTCGGCTTTGTCTCCGCTCTCACCGGACACCGCTACCACGACCGCCCCATGAAGGAGTGGTTCCTGTCCGAATTGCAAGAGAGCCTCGCAACTTCCGCCCACGACGTCCAGATGGTCCTCAATTACCTCGCCGAGCGCGGCGATCTCGACATGAACCGCGTCGGCATGTTCGCCCAGGGCTCCGGAGCCAGCATCGCCATCCTGACCTCAGCCGTAGACCCGCGCATCAAAGTGCTCGAAGCCCTCGACCCCTGGGGCGATTGGCCCGATTGGATCGCAACTTCTCCCTTCGTCCCCCAGGAGGAACGCGCTGACTACATCAAGCCCGAATTTCAGAAGAAAGTCGCCTCGCTCGATCCCTTGCTGTGGCTGCCGAAAATTCAGGCCAGAAAATTCCGCCTCGACAATCAGCTTTTCGAAACCAATACGCCTCCGCCCATCAAGGAAAAGCTGCGCGCCGCCGTTCCCCCCGGAACCACCATCCAGCTCTACAAAAACATGGAAGAGTTCAAAGCCGCCTTCCAGGACGGCAGCAACCTCTTGTGGATCCAGCACGAACTCAACAACATCCCGGCGCCGCCTGCCGCTCCTCCCGCCGCTTCCAGAAATTGAGCTTCCTTATCGCGCGCGCGTCCGCATCTTGATCAGGCGGCTTCGCGGAATTCCCCGCCGCCGGGCGCGCACCGCCGTTCCACGACTTCCCTCCCCCCCATCAAATTAACCCTCCTTTAACACTGCCGCAATATTGCTGCAACACATTGCCTCTACAGTTGGCTCTCAAAGAAAACCTGTTTTCATGAGAGCCTGCTAGCTCTCTCTGACATCATGAATGCATTGCCGACAGCGCTAAAGCTGCATGATCCCGAGCTGATTTACGTCGTCGAAGACGATCCCGACGTCTCCCAACTCATTGAGCACAACCTGCGCACCGCCGGCTACGAAGTTTCCACGTTTCTCTCCGGAGCGCCCGTCCTGCCGCAGGCCGCTCTCGCTCGGCCTTCCCTCTTTCTTCTGGATATCATGTTGCCCGGCATCAACGGATTCGATCTCTGCCGCCAGATCCGGCAGCACGAAGGCCTCGCCAAGACTCCTGTCATTTTTCTTTCCGCCAAAACTCAGGAGCCCGATCGCCTCCAAGCCTTCGACGTCGGAGGCGACGGTTATATCTCCAAGCCCTTCAGCCCCCGTGAACTCATCGCGCGCATTCGCAACGTTCTCCGCGTTCAGCCCGAACCTGAGCCTCAAGAGCAGATCCAGGTCGGAGATCTCGAGATCGACATCGCTTCCATGACCATTCGGGTCGCCGGAAAAACCGTGCTCACCACAGTCCGCGAGTTCCGCCTGCTCGAATATCTCGCCCGTCACCGCGGACGCGTCTTCACCCGCGACCAGTTGCTTGATGCCGTCTGGAAAGAAGGCTCCTTCGTCACCCCGCGCTCGATCGACGTTTTCATCCGTCGCCTGCGCGAAAAAATCGAACGCGATCCCCGTCATCCGCGCTATCTGAAAACCCTCCGCGGAATCGGTTACCGCTTCGAATCGGGACGCTAGCCCCGCGCTCCACCATTGCCTCCTGAGCGCAGCGAAGGCCCTCTGTACTTTGTTTGCGCCTCCAATGCCCTTGCTCTGTCCCGGAAATCGATTCCAACTCTATTCACGAATAGGACACCACCCCGGCCTATCCAGCCAAATCCAGCTCCCCGCCCAAATCTTGTCAAGCCCCCCTTTTCACCATTTTCCGCCTAACTATCTGCATTCACTGGAGAAATAAACCTGCCAAACTTGTCCATTTACACCAGTAAGAATTGATAAAATAGATATAGATAGAAAAAAGGGTGCGGACTAACCATCCGCACCCTTTCCTATTGCCCAATCGCAACAACCCAAGACCAAGCATTCCGCAGAAAAACTCCGGTTTGCGTCGGTTTCGGCGAAGGGCGCGAGCTCTGCCCGCGCCGTTTTCGGGGAAGGGCACGAGTTCCACTCGTGCCGTAAACGCCGCCCCCTCAATAGCGGCTTCCAGCCGCTGAGGGAATGCCGCAGCCCCAGCTAAAACCTCGAACCTCAACCCTCAACCCTCGAACCTGAAAGGACTCCCATGCCCCTCTATCCCATTACCGTCCGCCGCTGCCAGCACATCAAGGTCAACGGCATCCAATGCGGATCGCCCGCGCTCCGCAACCACAACCATTGTTACTTCCACCACCAATGGCGCGCCCTCAACCCCCAACCCAAACCAACCGACGGAAACCACCCCGCCTTCACCCTCCCCAACCTCGAAGACGCTAACTCCATCCAACTCGCGCTCGCCCAGGTTATGCACTTGTTACTAACTCAGCAGATCGAACACCGCACCGCTTCGCTGCTCCTCCGCGCCCTCCGCATCGCCGCCACCAACGTCAAGTTCACCACCCTCGAACCCCTGCCCCAGACCCAGATCGTCATCGACCCCCAATGCGTCGAACATCGTCCCTTGGAATCCACCGCCTGGTCCTCCATCGAAGGCCAGGACTACGACATCATCGAGCCCGGCGAAAACGAGCTCGGCTTCTCCCACGTACCCAGCCGCGAATTCACCATGGAAGATCTCGCGGAGGAATCCAGAAGGCTTGAGGAATCCATCGCCCGCCGCATCGAAAAACGCCGCCGCGAAGACCCCGACTTCCCCCGAAGCTTCCGCCCCACTCCCGACAAGGCGAAGTCAGCCCACGCCTAACCCATTCCCCCACAATAGTTTGCAGATAACCCCTTACAACTCAAAGATTTGAAAGGAATTTCCGTCTAACTCTATGATTCTAAAAGACCGCTATTGAATTATTTTCGCTGCTCCAGTTTGACCGAAGCCGTCACCGTTTGCCCGTCGCGCAGCACTTTCACCTCGACCACATCACCCACTTTGCTGCGCCGCAGAGCATCGGTGAAGTCATAAAGATTCTTGATCGGCTTGTCGCCAAACTGCACCAGGATGTCGCCTGCCTTCAGCCCCGCCTTCGCCGCAGGAGATCCCGGTTTAACGTCCGAGAACTTCACCCCGTTTTCCACCTGCCCAAAATCCGGGATCGATCCAAAGTAAGGACCATACCCGCTCCCGCCTGACCCCGCCGCCGGCTTGTCTTCCGCCACCACCACAAATGCCGGACGCTCCGCCGCATCCGCCAGTAACTCGCCCGTCGTTCCCACCACTCCCAGCAACCTCGTCGCCGCCACCGGATCGATCTTCTCCCACGTATCCGAAGGCTTGTGATAATCCGAATGCAATCCCGAGAAAAAAAACAGCACCGGAATCTTCTTCGCCACAAACGAAGTGTGATCGCTCGAAGAATATCCGCCCGGAGAATACTCAATCTTGAATCCCGCCCCCGAAGCCGCCGACTCCACCGCCGCCTTCAGCGTCGTTCCCGTCCCCACTCCGCCGATATAAACCTTCTCGTCCTTGATCCGCCCGATCATATCCATATTCAGCATCGCAACCGCCTTGTCCAAAGGACGCGTCGGCGCCTGCACCCAAGCCGCCGATCCCAGCAGCCCCAGCTCTTCGCCCGCAAACGACATGAACAGAATTCCCCGCTGCAACTTTCCCCTCTCCGGAGCCAGAAGCCGCGCCAGTTCCAGCACTCCCGCCGTTCCCGAAGCGTTGTCATCCGCTCCCGGATGAATCTGCCCGATCTGCGACGGCGCCAGCGAATCGAAATTCCCCCGCCCTAAGTGATCGTAGTGCGCGCCAATAATCACATACTCATCCGTCTTACCCGGCAAGTAAGCCAGCACATCATTCACCGTAGCCCGGGTAACTCGAATGCTCACCGTAATCGCAGCAGTAACATTTTCCGGCAGCAAAAACGACGACGGCTTCGAAGAAGCATCAATCCCCGACTGCACCTCAGCCAGCGACTTGCCCGCAGCCTTCAGCCATCCCGCCGCGACCTCGTTCTTCACCTGCAAAAACAGGATGCCCACATTCTCCGGCCCGCTCGCGCTGCCAAATCGCGTCAGCAGGTCTTCTTCGCCGTCGCCGAGTTTCCCATTCACCAGCACCAAAGCCCGCGCTCCATGGTTGCGCGCGTTGATCGCCTTCGTCACCAGCTGCGAATGTTGCGTCATCCCATGATTGCCGCCCGTCGTCGCAAACGAAGGAGGCTCATACCGCATCACCACCACAACCTTGTCTTTCACATCGATGCCGGCGTAATCGTCGTAATGAAACTCGTCCGCCGTGATGCCATAACCCGCAAACACCATCCCGCCCCGCGCCGAGCCCGATGCCGAAAAACTATACGGAACAAAATCCACCTTCGCCTTCAGTTCCCTCTTCTCGCCGCCCGTCACCACCGCAAAGTCATTCTTCCCCTTCAACTGCGCGCCCGTTATCACGCTGAATGGATACAAGTAAGAGTGCGTCCCCGCCGGCTCCAGCCCCAGGCTCTTATACCGCGACTGAATCAGATGCTGCGCGCGCGTCAATCCCTTCGTCCCCGCCCCGCGCCCTTCCATCGCCGGAGTCGTCAACGCCTTGATATCCTCCAGATACCGCTGCGGATCGGCCGCAGGAAGCGCCGGCGGCGCAGGCGCAGCCAGCGCGCCATACGAGCAAGCCAGAAGAACAAAGAGAATCGCAACGCTCCAGGCCGCAAGGCGAATGCGAAGAGCAACGCTTATAAGAAGAGAGTTTTGAGAAGAGGTCATGGTCACCGCAAATGCTAGGTGGCATAGCCGCTCCTGTCAAATATCGCTCCGCCCAGCTGCTTCCTGTTATGCTGGAAATCTTTGCCACGTGAGGACGCTCATGAAAACCAGATCGTTCGCCCTTCTTGTCGCTCTGTTGTGCGCAATTTCCGCCGCTGCCCAGTCCGCTCACTTCGACGGCCAATCCTGGTGGAGTCACATCAAGTTTCTGGCCGACGACAAACTCGAAGGCCGCGACACCGGCAGCCGCGGCGAGCGCGAAGCCCAGCGATACGCCGTCGAGCAACTCAAGGCCGCAGGCGCCGAGCCCGCTGGCACCGACGGCTTCTACCAGCCCGTAAAGTTCGTATCTCGCCAGATCGTCGAGAAAGATTGCAGCCTCGCCCTGATCCGCGATGGCAAACGCGAATCCCTGACCCTCGGCGAAGACGCCATCATTGGCGCCCGCATCATGCCCGCCCCTGAAGTCGAAGCCCCTCTCGTCTTCGCCGGTTACGGCCTGAAAGTTCCTGAAAAAGATTACGACGACTTCGCCAACCTCGATCTTCACGGCAAGATCATCGTCATCCTCTCCGGCTCGCCCTCCGAAATTCCTGGCCCCTTAGCCTCCCACTACCAGACCGCCGCCGAGCGCTGGAAAGTCCTCCGCGCCGCCGGAGCCGTCGGCATCGTCTCCCTCCTCAACCCCGCCTCCATGGATATCCCCTGGTCCCGCATTGCCCTCAACCGCGCCCACCCCACCATGGACCTCGACTACCCCGAGTTCAACGAGACCGAAGGCGCCAAACTCACCGTCACCGTCAACCCCGCCAGCGCCGAGAAGTTCTTCGCCGGCTCCGGACACACCTTCGAAGAAGTCGCCGCCCTCGGCAAAGATCGCAAGCCCCTGCCGCACTTCCCGCTGACCGTGTCGCTCGCGGCGAAGACCAAAGTCGACATCACCAAAGTCGAGTCGGCCAATCTCGTCGCCAAAATCCCCGGCACCGATCCCGCTCTCAAAGATGAATATGTAGTCCTCTCCGCCCACTTGGATCACATCGGCATCGGCGAGCCCATCAACGGCGACCGCATCTACAACGGGGCCATGGATAACGGTTCCGGCAGCGCTCTCACCCTCGACATGGCCGCCAGTTTCAAGAACCATCCCGAAAAGTTGCGCCGCTCCATCCTCTTATTGCTTGTTACCGGAGAAGAAAAAGGACTGCTCGGCTCTAAGTATTTCGCCGCGCATCCCACGGTCCCGGCGAAATCCATCGTCGCCGACGTCAACGTCGATATGTTCCTCCCCATCGTTCCCCTCAAACTTCTCACCGTCGAGGGCATCGACGACTCCGATCTTGGCGACCGCGCTCGCCAGATCGCGCAGGAGCAAGGCGTAAGAGTCCAACCCGATCCCGAGCCTCTGCGCAATCTCTTCGTGCGCAGCGATCAATACAACTTCATCCGCCACGGAGTTCCCTCTCTCGCCATGAGCGTCGCTCCCGAGCCCAACACGCCCGAAGTAAAGATTTTCAAAGACTGGCTGACCCAGCGCTACCACGCGCCCTCCGACGACGTGAACCAACCGGTAGACTTGGCCGCCGCCGCCCGATACGAGGAGATCGTCCGCGCCCTGCTCATCAACATCGCCAACGGCGATCATCGTCCCGAATGGAAACCTGCTAGCTTCTTCCACCGCTACGCCGAACCTGTCACAATGAAACAATAGACTCTCATGGAGACGGGGCTTGCCCCGCCTGTGCATAGGAATGAAAAGGACTCCGTCTGGCTGCTGTAGACTTTCATTAGATCAGTCCAGCCCCGGAGGGGCGAACCAACTTGTAGCCCAGCGCTTCAGCGCTGGGAGAGTCGCAACAAGGATGCAAGTCCCGGAGGGACGGCCCAGCCGCGCCGCCCGGTCTCTACCTTATTAGTTTTGGAGACAACACTTGAACGACTATCTTTTATCCGTGATCTTGGGAATCGTCGAAGGCCTCACCGAATTCCTTCCCGTCAGCTCCACTGCCCACCTCCGCCTTTCCGAAGTCCTGCTCCACGTCCCTCTCGATAGCGGCTATTGGAAGATGTATTCGATCGTCATCCAACTCGGCGCGATCCTGGTGCTGCCCATCTATTTCCGCCACCACATTGCCAAGCTCATCTCGACCTTCCCTCAAGGCGAGAAACGCGATTGTGATTACCTGACCCACCCGCTCAGCCTGGTCATGATCGCCTTCGTCGTCACCGCCATCCCATCGTTTCTGCTGACCAAGGTGATCGGCAAGAATCTCGAAAGTCTCACCGTCATGGGCGCCGCGTTGCTCATCGGCGGCATCGTCATGTGGGTCATCGACGCCATGAAGTCCCGCTGGGAAAAGGCTGGACCCGGCGCTCCCGGTTCCCCCATTCACACCTGGGCCATGGACGACATTCACGGCGGCCAAGCCATCTGGGTCGGCGCCTGTCAGATTCTCTCCGCCGTTTTTCCCGGAACCTCGCGCTCCATGTCCACCATTGCCGGCGGCCAACTCGTGGGCATGTCCCGCGCCGCCGCCCTCGAGTTTTCATTCTTCCTCTCCATGCCGACCATGGCCGTGGCGACTCTTTACACCCTTCTGAAGTCGCTCACCGGCAAGGATGACAACCCCATCGGCGTCGCCGAAATCACTCCCCACGAGTGGATCGTCCTCGCCATCGGCTTCGTCGTTTCCTTCATCGTCGCCTACGGAGCCGTTGCCTGGTTCATGGGCTACGTCCGCAAGCGCGGCTTCGCCCCCTTCGCCATCTACCGCATCGTGCTCGGCATCGTAGTGCTCGCGTTTACTGCAGGGTTGATCGGGCACTAACGGCGGGTGAACTCAAAAGCGTCCCCGTCCAAGCTCCCCTTGGGAGGGCCCGTACGGCCAATCGTCCCAAGCACAAGCAACGTCATCATTTGATGATACGATCGATGCTATGAGAACAACGGTTGCGCTCGACGACGACCTCGTACGCACTGCCCAGAAGTTCACCGGCATGGCAGAAAAAACGGCGCTCCTTCGTGAGGCTCTGAAAGCTCTCATTGAACGCGAGAGTGCCCGCCGCCTCGCATCCCTTGAGGGCACCATGCCGAAGCTAAAGAATGTTCCTCGCCGCAGGCCACGGACAAGGACAGAGACAGGTACGAAGCCACGGACTGGGACCAAGACGAATTGATTCTCGCCGATACCTCAGTTTGGATCGACTACCTTCGTTCCCACCTTCGTTCGGGAGTCCTTCTTTCCGCAAACAAAGAAATGCGGAAGCTTCTGAACGAAGGGCGCATCGTGATCCACCCGTCCATCACCGCAGAACTTGCCCTCGGATCGCTACACCACCGCGCCAAAACGCTAGCCCTGCTGGACCTTTTGCCGCAAGTGCAAGTCGCTCAACTGAGCGAAGTGCGGCGAATGATCGAAGCTCGCCGCCTGTACAGCCTCGGCATTGGCCTCACCGACGCCCACCTGATAGCCTCTGTCTTGATCAGTTCGCCGACACTTCTTTGGACAAGAGATAAGCGCCTCCGCAAAGCCGCCGAAGCGCTCGGCATTCACGCAAGCCTTGCTTAACATCCTGCCGCCGCGGGCCGCCCAGGCAGCGACTTCCCGTGCCTCAGTGAGCAAGTCACCCCGCGTGCGGCGGTGGCAAGTAGGGTCGCCTAGCCCATCGCAATCTTCCGAACTCAAAAGCGTGCCCCGTCCAAGCTCCCCTTGGGCGGGCAGCTTTCGTCACAAACTAAGCAAGTAGTCCTCGCAGACTCGAAGAACAGCCGCGTCGTACTCCCAAGGGACGGGCAAGGCACCCGTCCCACACAGCCCCTACCGCATCGTCTCTTCAATCTCCGAGATCCAGTCCGGGCGCTTCAACACTTCGCGGGGCTTCGGACCATCCGCCGCTCCGACAATCCCATCCCGTTCCATCAGATCGATCAGATGTGCCGCGCGTCCGTAGCCGATGCGCAATCGCCGCTGCAACAGCGACGTGGAAGCCTTGCCGAACTCGATCACCAGTCGCACCGCGTCGTTAAACAGCGGATCGTTGTCATCAGCAGAAATTTCACCCGAACCTTCACCGCCGTCTGAGGTCTCGCCGTCTTCTTTGGGCGCTTCCAGAAACTTCTCCTGATACTGCGCCTGCCCTTGGGCCTTCCAGAATTCAACCACCGCCGCAATCTCTTTTTCGGTCACATACGGAGCATGCAGACGGTGCACACGCGCAGAGCCCGAAGGCAAGTAGAGCATATCGCCGCGCCCTAAGAGCGATTCGGCTCCATTCGCGTCGAGAATCGTTCGCGAGTCTACTTTCGTCGCGACCCGGAAACTGACTCGGGCCGGGAAGTTCGCTTTAATAAGCCCGGTGATGACATCCACCGATGGCCTCTGCGTGGCAAGCACTAAGTGGATGCCCACCGCCCGAGCCATCTGCGCCAGGCGAGTAATCGACTCTTCTACGTTGTTGCCGTCCAGCATCATCAGGTCGGCTAACTCGTCAATGATGATGACGATCTTCGGAATCGGGCCATCCTCCGGATTCGCCTGGTCGCTGAAGAGGCTCGGCGTGTCGTCGAACAGCCGGTTATAACTGTCGATGTTGCGGACGCCCCGGGCAGCCAGCAGCTTCAGGCGGCGCTCCATTTCGCGAACCGCGTTGCGCAGCGCGTTCGCGGCCAGCTTCGGTTCCGTGATGATGGGCGTATAAAGATGCGGCACGCCTTCGTAATTGCCCAACTCCAGGCGCTTAGGATCGACCAGCACCAGCCGTACTTCATCAGGTGTCGACTTGTAAAGAATCGACATGATCATCGAGTTGACGGCCACGCTTTTGCCCGTGCCCGTTGAGCCGGCAATCAGCAGGTGCGGCATCCCGGCTAAATCAGCGACGGAAATGCGTCCGTTGATGTCTTTGCCCATGCCGATGGTGAGCTTCGATTTCGAGCCCAGGAATTCCTGCGACTCAATGTTCTCGCGCAGCCAGATAATCTCGCGCTCGCGGTTCGGCACTTGGATGCCCACCGTGCTTTTACCCGGCATGCGCTCCACCAGAATGCTTTCGGCGCGCAGCGCCAGGCACAGATCGTCGGTGAGTCCGATGATGCGGCTGTATTTGATCCCGGCTTCGGGTTTGAACTCAAACGTCGTGACCACCGGACCCGGATTGATCTGCGTAACCTGCCCGTGTACTTCGAATTCCGCATACTTGGCGGTCAAAACTTGCGCCAACAGTTTCAGTTCTTCTTCATGAACCGCTTGCTGCTCGTCGGGACGATGCAACAGGCTGGACGGCGGAAGCTTGTAGCTGCCTGCAATTTTGGGGAGGACTGTTTTCGGTTTGAGCTCGGCGTCGGCACGGTCACTGATTTGCGCCTGCACGGTCTCGGCCTCCACGCCTTGCTCCCGACCCTGCACTTGGCTCTCGTCCCGGTCCGACGCAGACGTTGCCGAGTTGGCATCACCATCGCCTTCCTCAGCCAGCATGCGCTCAATCCCCGTGCGAGGGGGAGTTGCGGACCGGTCGCCAGAAACTTGCTGACCATTGTCCCGATCGGGACGCGGCGTCTCTTGACGCGCAGGGGTGGGCCGCGCGGTCACAAGCTGCGCGGTGACGTTCGGCTTCTCGGCGCGTCGCTTTTCCAGTTCCTTCTGCTGGCGCTTGCGTTCGCGCTCGTCCTGCCAATCCTTAAAGCGCTCCTTCAGAGCCACGACCAAAGCGAAGCGGGTAGGCGCCCACAGCTGAATCGCCGAGAACGAGAACGCTGTGGTCAGATAAAGCGCCACGGCTAAAACCGTGGTGCACACAATGTATGCGCCCGCAATATTAAGGTAATGGATCAAGAAGTCGCCGAGGATTCGGCCCACCAGTCCTTCGGCCGGAATGGCGCTCATCCAGCGGAAATGAGTCGGCAAAATGGCCAGCAGCGCCGGGACGAACATCAGCAGCCAGAGCGCCCCCAGAACCTTTGCGATCGGAGCCTGCACCGTCCGCGAGCGAAACCAGCGGATTCCCAGCATCGCCAAAAAGACGGACAGCAGAAACGATCCGACTCCCCAGAACTGCAGAACAAGATCGGAAAGGTAGGCCCCGCAAATACCGATCCAGTTGCGCGCAGCACGCGAACCGGTCAGGACGGAGGCGCTGTTGAACGACGGATCAAGCGGCGAATAGGATGCCAGCGCGAGAAATAGGAGGAGCGCGGAGACGCACAACAGGAACCCGACGAGCTCATTCAGACGCCGGTTCTTGGTGGGCGTGAAAATCTTGCTGAAAAATGTCATGTGGCAGTGACGGCGATCCTGGGCAAAAGACAAGTCCAGAGCGCCATTACGGAGCCAGAGCGTGATCATTATTACAAGAAGCAGGCCTTCGGGCAATGCGCGGAAACGGGATGGGGTGGCGAGTTGGGTACCGGGCGCAGAGCCCCGCAACGGTCAAAGCCTGGAATCAAGCTGGGCTGCTGCAAGAGAATGGCGACCGCGAGTCCTTCTCTCAAGCTCCCGCGAATTATGAATTCGCCGCATCCACTTTTTGTGTTGGACTTGTGGTGCAAATTCCTCCATAGTGTCACCAGTTCGAAATCCCGCCCAGCGGCGGTTGTTTTCGAACCGATGTTTGCCTTCAGCCTAGTTCGCTGCCTTGCAAATCTGCTGACCTCGTTGTTCTCCCAATCCATTCAAGCTCACGCCCTTCGGTGCCATGTCGGTCGTGTGCCTTTTTAGTCCAGAACAGGAGACTCTATGAGATCAATTCGCAAGTTCGCCTATGCCACCGCCTTAGCCGCCACCGCCCTCTGCGTCCTGCCCTCGCTCGCCGCCGCAGAAGACGCGCGTGGTGTCTTCACTCTCGCTCACGAGGTCCACTGGCAGAATTCCGTATTGCCCGCCGGAGACTACGCTTTCTCGGTTCAATCCGTCGGCTGGCAGCAGTATCTCGTCTTACGCGGCGTCAACGGAACCCACACCAGCGCGATGCTGATGGCAAGCGACGTGGATGAGCCCAAACCCGATCAAGCCAGCCAGTTGGTTCTGGTTTCCAGGGACGGCCAAAGCTTCGTCAGTTCCATGGAACTCCCTCAGTACGACATGGCTCTGCACTTTGCGGTGCCGCGCGTGAAGCCATTGAAGTAACACCGCCCTGCAGTTGCGAGCCGGACCCACATCCGGCTCGCGACTGTACTCCGGGAGCAGATTTACACCCCAATCTGCTCCCGGTTTTATTGTGGGACGTTTTCTAACGAACGACTCTGCGATTGCTGTCCCGAATGAAGAGAGACCCTAAGGGCTTGCTGGAGTGGACGAGTTCCAGAGGTTGCAGAAAACCTCGTGTGGTGACGGGCTCTGCCCCGTCAGAGGCTACCCCACTATAGGTTCGAACACGAACGGGAAGGGCACGACCGGGGCCCCCGGCAAGCCCGGTTTTCGCTTGGGGTGGACGAGTTCCAGAGGTTGCAGAAAAACTCGCGCGATTACGGGGCTCAGCCCCCGTTAGAGTAGCCCCACTATAGGTTCGGACACGAACGGGAAGGGCACGAACGGGAAGGGCACGAGTTCCACTCGTGCCGTAACCTGCGTCCCCTCAACAGCGGCTTCCAGCCGCTGGGGGATGCTGCCATGCGACGCCATAGACACCACTCCCCCGGAACCCTTGGGAACGCACAAGGTCACCGACCTCGCCGGTGACCTCATGCCGCTGCTAATGCTTACGAGGCCCTGCCGCGCGTATTCTCCTTCAACTCCGCGCTCAGGATGATTGCCTCCGCGAGCTCCCGCATCGCTTTCCGCTTCTGCCGGCTCTGCTGCTGCAATGCAAGGTACGCCTGTTCTTCGCTCAATCCCAGGTCCCGTTGCAGAATTCCCTTGGCTCGTTCCACGACTTTCCGGGTATGTAACTGATCGGCAAGGTTGGAATTTACTTCTTCCATGCGCGCCAGTTCGATCTCCGCGCCTACCAGAAAGCCAATCGCTGCAATCAGCCGGATTTCCTTGCGTTTGTAGATGTGCGGCAGCCGGTGCTGCAAATTGATCGCGCCCACGACCCGGCCCCGGCACATCAGCGGCACCGAGAGAAACGCCTCATAACTATCCTCTGGCAACTCATGGAAGAATTGAAACCGCGGATCCAGTGCCGCCCTTTCGGAAATCGCCACCGGCTCGTGATGCTCCGCGACCCAGCCCGTAATGCCCTGCCCTACCCGCAGTTTCAGCCGGTCCACCACGTCCGGATGCGCGTTCTTTGACGCGCGCAAGACCAATTCCTGATCCTCCAGAACATAGATCAGGCAAGAATCGCATTTCACCAGCGCCGAGGCAAACTCGACGACATGGTTCAGCACTTCATGAAAGCCATCAGTCTTGGCCAGCCGCCCTCCGATCTCATGCAGCACATCAACCGGAAAGCCATCCACCCAAACTCTTTCGTCAACTAAAACGTTTTCCATGCTCTAACGGTAGCGGCATTACAAAGGCATGTCGAATTCCAAATTTCGATGCCAGCCATTAAGGATTTCGTCCCGTCATTCATCATTCTTTTACATCTTTTCAGAATAAGGCTGCATCGCCGCCTCGACCCCGGTCATGGGATGCGCAAAAAACATCGAGCCGGCCCTTTCGGGAGCCGGCTCGATCGAGGTTTGGGAAGGACCGTATCGCTACCGGCACTTCCCTGCCAGGCAGCTTCTACTGCACCACGAATACCAGGTCATCGTGATCGTCATAGCCGCTGTTGGATTGGCAAGCCGATGGACTGGTCACCTTTCTTCCTGGATCGTAGCGGACCTGCGCGCGCACCGCATAGGTTCCAGCCGCTGGCGGAGTAAATGTGACCGTCGTCGTATTCTCTGATGTTGTCGACGTGGCCAGGTTGTTAGCCGAGATCAGCACCCACGACGGGCTGGTGACACTCGCCGTGTAGTAAAGATCAAAGTAGTCCTGCGTTGTGCTGTATGCCCACCACGACGCCTTGATGGTCACTGAGGTGCCATGCGTGATATTTCCGCTGGCGCTCGAAACCACGATCAGATCGTCGGACTCCATGCCGCTGTGGTAGGTTCCAGAAACTGTGCCGTCGGCGCAGCTGCTGGCTTTAAGCGTATTGGGAGCATTCGCTTCCTTGGGACCGCTCAGGTTCCCTGCCGAGTTCAGCAGGCTGGTCGACACCGACGTTCCCGACGCGCACGACGAGCCGGCGGTCAAGCAGGCCGGAGCCGTGTAGGTGGCGTTGTAGGTTGCGATTTGCGCTCCTCCGCCGCCGCTCGCGGTCACCGTTAACGCAATGGTCGTGCTGTGGCTGAGCGTGCCCGACGTTCCCGTCACCGTCACCGTCGCAGCTCCCGTGGTTGCGGTGGCTGAAGCCGTCAGCGTCAGCGTCGAGGTCGTGCTGCTGTTCGCTGGCGGAGTGACCGGGTTGGGCGAAAATACAGCCGTCACCCCGCTCGGCAGCCCGCTGGCGGCCAGCGTCGTCGCAGAATTGAAACTGTTCTGGCTGGTGATCGTGATGGTGCTGGTTCCGTTGCTGCCTTGAACCACCGTCAGCGACGACGGTGATGCGCCGATGGTGAAGTTCGGGCTCGCCGCCGCATTCACCGTGAGCGAGAGAGTTGTGCTCGCGCTCAGGCTGCCCGAGGTTCCGCCAATGGTCACCGTCACCGTTCCCGTGGTGGCCGTGCCGCTCGCCGTGAGTGTAAGCGTGCTCGTTGAAGTCGTTGGGTTTGTGCCAAACACCGCCGTCACTCCGCTCGGCAGGCCCGACGCCGTCAGCGTTACGCTGCCGGTGAATCCACCGGAGGGCGTCACCGTGACTGTCGTCGAACCGTTGCTGCCTTGCGTGATCGTCAAGCTGCTCGGCGAATCCGAAAGCGTGAAGCTCGGCGTCGACGAGCCAGCCAGCAGGTTGATCAGGCCGTTCGTGTTCGGAGTGCCCCAGCCCGTCACTAGGTCGTAACCGGTCACCGCCGAATAACTGCCCGACGTCCCGCTGGTGATGTCGTGGAACAGCGTGCCATAGTTCGCCGTCAGAGACTGCGGGTAAATGATCGGGTTAATGAAGCCGATCGTTTCGCCGCTCGCCGCCGCCTGCTGGTTGGCAAGAGCCAGGTAGCCCGCCCACATGGGTGCGGCAAAGCTGGTTCCGCCGTATTCGTTCGCCGTGCACGTGGTCTGGTCGGCGCAAACGTAAAACGAGAAATTTGCGTTGGCCGAAACGTCAGGACCGTTTCGTAAAGTAGTAGACCCCTTGTTGGACGAGTTAATTACCCCGGAGAGTTTCTGCCACGACGGGATTGCAATGGAATCCGGCGAAATGCCGCCGCCGCTATCCACCCACGCCGTTTCCGAAGCCCACGGACCCGCCGCCTTGGTGGTCGTCAAGTCCGTACCGCCGACCGAAACAATATTTGCATCGTCCGCCGGCCACGCTTCATTCGAGGATGACCACGTGGAACTGTCGCCAGACGCTGCGAAGAAGTTCTGGCCCTGAGCCGCCATCTGCTCAAAATACGGGTCCAAAGTGCTCGGGTCCGCGGGAGTCCATCCCCACGAGCAGCTGATCTGCTTCGACAACGGAGCGTCCGTGGTCGAAACCATCGCGCTGATACAGTCCGTATCGCTGATGTTCGAGGCATTGCCGCACACGTACATATAGAGCATCGTCGAGCCCGGAGCCATGCCCATCGCCTGCGTCATATCGAGGGTCTGTTCCGTATCGTCGCACCCGCCGCTCTCGGTGCAGCTCGTGCTATATCCGCCGGTCGAAATCAGGGTGGGAGTGTAAGGTTCCGTTTGCCCCACATTCTTGTAATAGGTTGTCAGGTCGGCCAAATCGGTGCCCAGGAATTCGAATAGAGCGATATTCTGGCCGGCGCCAGTGAGGGCCGTTCCCTGGTAGTAGGCTGCGCGCATGTCGCTGCCCAAAAACGAAGACGATGGGCCAGAACCGGTGGTCGCATGCGACACGACTTTGTCGGGATCGATCCCGTGCGCCTTCGCATACTCGCTTTTCTTCACGTACAACGGATGCGGCCTGGAGTCGTTGTCCAAACCCGTGATGTGCCAGAGCTGAAAGGGCAAGTCCGCAGTCGGCTCTCGGTCTATGGCAAAAAATGTGCGCTCTTCATTGGGATCTTTATACACGCCCATGCTCACGTGGAAAGCCTTCTCAATGTTCGCCACCGAGCCAATCAACTGGAGATCCCTGCTATCGCGTGTTCCGCCCACGATTTCAAAGCCGCTCGCTTTCGCGAAACCAACCAGCGCGTCCCAATCCCCCTGGCTGGGACCGAACCGCGCCGTCACCTCCTGTGGCGTGAGGAACTGGTGGTAAACGGCACTCGCCGGATCGTTCACTTCCAGCACGAAACTCTGCAACCCTGCACGGTCGCGCAAAGGCAGCACGATGTCAAAATTTATCGATTGGGTCGCCGGAAGCTGCCCGACCAGGCGCGCCTGCCCATCGGCTACTTCTTCCCTTACATGACGAGTCAATACGGACTGCGCTTGTCCGGCAATAATGAAAAACAACAGGACCGCACATACCAGGGCGGTTGATCGTGAGAGACGGCAATGAATTCCTGTCATATATTGATCCTCTCGATTCCTTAAATTTCACCACGATTAAATCTGGAACCTGGCCCCACAACGGTAAAACTTCAGCATCTTATCTCAGATTGCGCATCCTACTGAAATATTTTGGGTTCTGTTCGGGTTTTGGACGCGACAGTGAGACCCAGTGTGGGATCAGGCGGGTGAATCAACGATCAGACCCGCAGCGCCATTGCCCTTGCAATCCAATCTCGAGCCAACTTGCTCAGAGCATCCCTGGCAGGCTGCGGAAAAACTCCGATTCGCGCCGGTTTGGGGAAAGGCACGACCGGGGTCCCCGGCAAGCCCGGCTTTGGCTTGCTGGGGTGACCAGTTCCAGAGGCTGCGGAAACTCCGCTCCGCGCCGGTTTGGGGAAGGGCACGACCGGGGTCCCCGGCAAGCCCGGCTTTGGCTTGCTGGGGTGGACCAGTTCCAGAGGCTGCGGAAACTCCGCTCCGCGCCGGTTTAGGGAAGGGCACGACCGGGGTCCCCGGCAAGCCCGGCTTTGGCTTGCTGGGGTGGACGAGTTCTAGAGGCTGCGGAAAATCTGCTCAGCGCCGGTTTAGGGAAGGGCACGAGTTCCACTCGTGCCGTAAATGCCGCCCCATCAATGGCGGCTTCCAGCCGCTGGGGGAATGCCGCCGTGGGAAACGAATTTTTCCGCATCCTGCCAGACGGCAGATTCAGCGGCGCTGCATCGCCTCTTTCAAGGAGCGATCGCTACTTTCCGTCCAGGTCCACATTCTTGACCGGCAAGTCCCAGTGCGCGTCGAGGATTTCAAACCTGCGCTGCTCTTCTTTCAGATAGGTGGCCTGATCGGGCCAAAGCTGCTTCTTGATGGCGTCTTCGTCGAACGGCTCGTTGGCCACCGTCGAGTTCTTGAACACGATCGTCACGCGATAGTCCCACCGCCCGTCTTCCGTCGTGTGATAGCGCGGCTGGTCCATCCAGACCTTGAGCATCCGGCCCATTTCCACTTCTTTCTTAAGTAGCGGGTAGTGGTTCTTCTTGAACAGTTGAAGGAACTCGTCGGCGTGTCCCCACTTCGTCTTGTAGTAGTACTCGATCACGAAGGGCTTGCCAGTCTCGCCAGCAGGCTGGGCCGGAACCGATGCCGGGAACAGGGTCAGTAGTAAGAGAAGGAGTCGCAGTTTCATGGGTCATCTCCAAGGAAAATTATTGTCGCATATGTGCATCGAATTACCGGCAGACTAACACTCACAAACAATGGTATAGTCCGTTGAAGGACAGGCGGCAGTTCTCCCCCCTCGGAGAACGCACGGTGATCGATCGGCCGTACCCGCCTCCGGTACTACGGAACTTCCCGAAAGACCGGACCATCGCACAAGCGAACAGCACTGCAAAATGCGGGAAAATGCCGGTTTTCGGGCAATTGTCCGTTAATGTCCGCTAATGTCCGGTGTTGTCCGTTGACTGTGCGATGGCCTTGATCGCATGATGCGCGCTGGGCGGAATCCGATCCCGTCAAAGGGGTTCGAACTAAACCAATTTTCCAGGGGAAACCATGACTCGTTTCGACCGCAGGACTAAGAAAACTGGCGTGGCCAGTTTGCTCGCCTTGTTGATTCTCACAGCCGCAGCCGCCCTCCCAGCTCAGGCTCAGCCAGATCTTGCCGAAAGCCAGGCGCCCGAGGTGACACACAACACTTGGACCACAGCCACCGCGATGCCCACCGCCCGCTTTGGCGCGTTCGCCGGCGCGATTGGAACCAACATCTACGTCATCGGCGGCGGCACCAATTCCGGATATCAAGCCACCGCTGTCAACGAGATCTACAACACGAAAAAGAATACGTGGTCCACCGGCGCTCCCGACCCCACCGCACGCGAACTTGCAGCTTCCGCCGTTGTCAACGGCATCCTCTATCTGATCGGAGGCAGTACCAGCGGATCCAACCCATTGAGCCTTGTCGAAGCCTACGATCCCGTCTCCAACACGTGGAAAACGAAGTCCCCGATGCCAACTGCCAAGAACAGCGTCCCCGCAGTTGTGGATAAGGACATCATCTATATCGTCGGCGGCTACGATCCCAATACCCAAGTCTGGTACGACACGGTCGAAAGCTACAACACCACCACCGATACCTGGACCGAAGAGACTCCTTTGGCCATCGGTACATCGTGGGAGGCACTGGGCCTGTTGGGATCCACGATCGTTGCGGCGGACGGCCAGCAAGGTCCGCCCCCCAGCGGCACCGTCACCGGAGACACCGAAAGCTACAACCCCAAAAAGAATACTTGGACCAGCCTCACCGCTGACCCGACTCCCCGGTTGGAGTCTTGCTTCGCCGCCATGAAGGGACAGTTGTACGTTGCCGGCGGCGCCAATTCAGCAGGAACCCTCACCGTCAACGAAACTTACAGCCCGAAAACGAAGTCGTGGACAACCCTGGCGTCGATGCCGGATGCAATCGCGACTCCTGCCTCCGCAACCGTCGCCGGGCGGCTCTATTGCATCGGGGGCTCCAGCAGCAATCTGAGCAGTATCTACGACTACGTGCAGATTTATCAGCCGTAGGCGTGAGTACTCGGCAATCGGAATTAGAAAGAAAACGAGTTCACCTGGAGACGGTCATGAAAACGTTCTTTCGATCGATATCGGTATCGCTCTTACTGGCTGGGATTTCTGCGGTCGCCCAGCCACAGGCTCCGGCCGTCAACCACAACACCTGGAAGAGTGGCGCAGCACTCCCAACCCCCGTTGTGAGCGCGGCCTCGGCAGTGCTCAAAAACGAGATCTACCTGATCGGAGGCAATGCCGCCACAGACGAGGTCGCTGACGTGCAAATCTACAATCCTGCGACCAACGCCTGGAGTACCGGTGTGCCTTACCCAGTGGTCATCTCAGGGGCCAGCGCTGCCGTGGTGAAAAACGTCTTATACGTGTTTGGCGGATCCCAGGGCGGAGGAGAACCCACGAACGCCGTCTATGCGTTGAACCCCAAGACCAAGACATGGGCCCCCATGGCGAACATGCCGACGGCAAGGTGGTTAACCGCGGCTGTGGTTGAGAACAACATCGTTTATGTTATTGGCGGTATCACCAGCCCCACCGACTTCGTCGCGATCGTCGAAAGCTACAATCCTGCAACCAATACCTGGACCGAAGAGGCTCCGCTGTTAGAGGACAAACAAGGACCCGCCGCCGGTCTACTCGGAAGCGCAAAGACTGGCTACACGATCGTGGTCAGCGACGGTGCCAATCAGCCCGGCCAAATCAGCGGCGCCAGCATGGGCTACGACGCTGCCACCAACACCTGGGAGAGACTCGCCGTCGATCCCGAAGCGCGCGTTGTTTCCTGCTACGGATCTATCGGTTCCAAGTTCTATGACGCCGGCGGCTATCTCAACAATGCCGGGGCGGCAACGACTGTGAACGAGTCCTTCAATCTGTCGAAAGGAGATGGACAAGGACTATGGACGACCTCGCTCGCTTCCATGCCGCAAGGAACCATGGAAGGCAGTTCGGCGGTCTATAAGGGACAGCTCTATTGCATCGGCGGCTTGGCCACGTACGGCGGCCCTCCAATTAACAACGTGCAGATTTATCAGCCATAGGTTTTGCAGGAGAGTGGGTGCCCCATCCTGGCGCGTTGTTTGCGCTAGGGTTGGATTCCACGGAACCGTGCGGCATGGGCTCTAAGACGAAATTCTGTACCAAGGAGAGCAAAAAATGAAAACCACAGGTCGATTGATGTTGCTATCGCTTCTGTTCATTGGCACGGCCTCGCTGGTGAACGCCCAGAGTCCTGAGGTCACCCACAACACCTGGACAACCGGGACGGCGATGCCGACAGCGCTTGCATTCTCGTCCGCTGCCGTGCTCAAGAACGAGATCTACGTGGTCGGGGGGGACAACGGAACCGCGGACGTTGCCGACGTGCAAATTTACAATCCGGTCACCAAAACCTGGAGCACAGGCCCGTCTTATCCCACGGGGATTGGATCGGCGAGCGCTGCCGTTGTCGAGAACGTCCTATATGTCTTTGGCGGTACCAGTGACGGAGTGAATCCCACAAACGCCGTTTGGGCATACAACCCTAAGACCAAAACCTGGACCGGCAAGGCCGCGATGCCCACCGCGAGATGGGCCACCGAGGCTGTGGTCGAGAAGAACATCATTTATGTCATCGGCGGCGAAATCAACAGCAGCGGGAACGGAGCCATCGCGACCGTCGAAAGCTACAATCCCGCAACCAATACCTGGGCCGAAGAGGCACCGATGTTGGTGGCCAAGGGGCAATCTGCGGCTGGGCTAATCGGAACGACGATTGTGGTCGCTGACGGAGGGGTCGCTGGCGGAGGAGACACCAGCGACAACGAAGCCTATGACGCCGCGACAAATACTTGGACGACGCTCACGGCCGACCCCGCGTCCCGCTACGCCTCCTGCTTCGGATCGATTGGTCCCAAGTTGTACGACATGGGCGGTACCGTCGTCCCCAATCTCGCCGAGGCGTTCCAATTGACCAAGCACAAATGGACAACACTCGCGTCCGTCCCGCAATCCACCATATTCCCCGCTTCCGCCGTATTTAAGGGGCAGCTCTACTGCATCGGCGGCTGGTCCGCATGGGAAGGCCCCGTCATCAACAACGTTCAGATTTATCAGCCCTAGAGCTGGCGAAGTGCAATTGCTCGACCAAACTTTCGGATATCAAAAACTTAGGGGGAAACCATGAAAACCAGATTTCAATTGATGTTGCTACCGCTCTTGTTCCTCGGCACGGCCTCGCTGCTGACGGCCCAGGATGCTGAAGTCAACCACAACACCTGGACCAGCGGCGCGGCGATGATCACTCCGCGCGTCGGGGCGGCTGTCGGCGTGATTAAAAACAACATCTACGTCGTGACCGGAGCTACCACCAGCGCCATCGTTACCAACAACGAGATCTACGATCCCACCACGAAGAAGTGGACGACGGGCGCTCCCATCCCGACCGCCCGTTACGTTCCAGCCTCGGCCGTGGTCGACAACATTCTCTATGTGATTGGCGGCTGCAACAGCCAATGTGCCGTCGGCGGCGGCGCGCTCACCACGGTGGAAGCCTACAACCCCGTGACCAACTCCTGGGCTGAAAAATCTCCTATTCCCGTCGCGATCGATAGCGTCTACGCGGTTGCTTCGAAAAACATCATCTATGTCGCTGGTGGATATGTTTCGGGTCCAGGAAGAGTCGCGACGTTATACAGCTACAACCCCGCGACCGATACCTGGGCGCAAGAAGCCTCGATGAAGGTTGCGCGGTCAAACCCGGCGACGGGCATTTTGGGCGGCATTATCGTTGCCGGTGGGCTCGGAAGCAGCGGAGTCACCACCGACACCGAGACCTATAGCACGCCCACCAACAAATGGAAGACGATCGCTGCGATGCCCACGGCTCTGGCTGCATCCTGCTTTGGCGCAATTTCAGGAAAATTCTACGTCGCCAGCGGGACCGATAACAGCGGACCCAATCCAACCGTTCTGGCCTACACGGGAGGGGCGACAAAGTCCTGGACATCGGATCTGGCCGCCATTCCTCAAGCCACGGTCGCGCCCGCGTCAGCCGTCGTAAAAAACCAACTCTATTGCATCGGCGGCGCTAATACCGGAGGCCTGTTCGCCTCCATCGTGTATGGCGACGTGCAGATTTATCAGCCGTAAATGCCCGCGAAGCGCCCTCCCTCGGCCAAACGTTCGCATTTGACAAAGAGAATGGAGAAACCATGAAGACTGCATTTCGATTGATAATGACAGCCCTTTTGTTAGTCAGCGCGGCTTCGCTACTCGAGGCCCAGGCTCCTGCGGTCAACCACAACACGTGGACCAGCGGAGCGGCAATGCCGGTAGCACTCAACTGGCCGGCTACGGGAGTCATCGGCAGCAAGATCTATGTTGTCGGTGGATACACCGGTGGTCCGGCTTCGGCCGACAACCAAATCTATAACGCAGCCACAAACACCTGGAGCACCGGCGCTCCCATACCCGACGCGACGGGCCAGGCTACGGCTGCTGTGGTGAAGAACATCCTGTACGTTTTTGGCGGAAGCAACAATGGATGCGGGGCGGTATTCAACACGGTGTGGGCCTACAGCCCGAAGACCAACTCGTGGTCGGCCAAGACCGCGATGCCCACCGCCCGATGCAGCGCCACGGCGGTCGTGGACAAGTCCAACATCATTCACGTGATTGGCGGCTTCAACGGCAGCCGCCTGACGACGGTCGAAGCTTACGATCCCGCAACCGACAGTTGGACGGAAGAAGCCGGCCTGCGCCTCGGTAAGTCGGAAATTTCGGCCGGACTGTTTGGGAACGCCAAGACCGGTTACACGATTGTGGCGGCCGATGGATTCAGCGGCAGCGACACGGGCGACAACGAGGAATACGACATCGCCACGAACGCGTGGACGGACCTCGCGTCCGACCCCAACCCGAGAAACGGGTCGTGCTTTGGCGTGATTGGAACGAAGCTCTATGCCTCGGACGGCAACGCCAGTGGCAACAACCCGATTTCGGTGATGGAGGCTTTCAATCCGGCGAAAAACACCTGGACATCGCTGGCTACGATGCCGAATACGCTGACCGATTCAGGCTCCGCTGTTTATAAAGGACAGCTCTATTGTATCGGCGGTGGAAATTGGGCTGTCCCGCCGAATAACACGGTTTACAACTACGTGCAGATTTATCAGCCGTAACTTTCGCGAATGGGTCCAAGGCTCCCCCAAAAAGAAACGGGAATCTTCACCTCCAGGAGAACTTTATGAAATGGACGCGCCAGCAAATTGACGGACGCAACAAAACAACACTGGTCGGGCAGCGACGGCCAGCTTATCTCTGTGCGCTCGGTTTTCTGAGCGTGGCTATACTCGTCGCCGCTCTCCCCACTGCTTCGTTTGGCCAAGTGCCGGCAACTTTTGTGAACCCGATTATGTACAACGGGGGCTCTGTTATCGCCAACTACAGCCCGATTCCCGTCCAGGCGGTTGCCCTCGGCGACTTCAATAATGACGGAGTGCCGGATCTCCTCACACTCGATGACAACGGCAACACCGCCGGGGTGGGCATCCTGCTGGGCCGGGGCGATGGCAGCTTCGAGCCGGTTTCGTCCGTAACCACGTTTTCGTGCACATTAGAAGGCGGTTTCGTTACTGGCGACTTCAACAATGACGGCAATCTGGATTTCGCCGTCGTGTCGGGCAGCCCTGGCGGCGACTGCAACTTCAACCCGGGCACGCTCTGGATCTTCCTGGGCAACGGCGCCGGCGGCTTTACTCTCAAAGCCACGTATTCGGAGATTGGCACTCCTGCTAACAACGAGAAGGCGAGTGGATTGATCGCCGCCGATCTTCGCGGCAACGGACACCTCGACCTGATCGCAATCGATCCCAACAACGGCCTCGACGTCTTTCTTGGCAACGGCGATGGAACGTTTGTAGTGCCCACGGCCGCGGTCGCGATCCCCTGCCCGGGTTGTTCGGCGGCCATCACAGCCGGGGACGTCAATCATGACGGAAAGCCCGACCTGGTCGTCGCTTCCAACAACAGCAGCGACGGCATCTTCGTGCTGATCGGCAATGGCGACGGCACGTTTCAATCGCCAGTGTTTTACCAGCAAGGCTCGAACTCAGGGGCTCTGGCCGTCGCCATCGGGCAACTGATCAAGAGCGACCACGGAGACGTGGTCATGGGAGCGGGAAACGGCGCGTACGTCTACATCAACAATGGCGATGGCACGTTCAAGACCCCGGTCCTGTACGGTCCCTCCTGGATTAACTCCATTGTGATCACCGATATTAATGGCGACAAAAAGAACGACCTGGTCGTGAGTTCCTATTCCTCCTCCGCGGTCTGGACGATGCTAGGCAACGGGAAAGGCGGATTCACCGCAGGAGAGTCGTTTGCCACCGACGGTTACCCGAACAATATCGTGGTAGCCGATTTTAACGGCGACAAGAAACTGGACTTCGCCACCTCCGATACGCAGGGACAATGGGTGACCGTGGGCCTGGGCAATGGCGACGGAACGTTCCGCAGCAGCCAGAGCTATGGCTACACATGGAGCGGCACTGTTTCCGGTATCGCGACCGCAGACCTGAACAACGACGGCAACCTCGACATCATAGAAGCAGGCGGCGGCACCGGCGTTGGCATTACGACCATGCTCGGCAGTTCCCACGGTGTGTTCGGGAGTCCGATTTCGACCGCGGTCGGTTGCGGCCAGGCCAATCGGGGTGGCGTCAACGCCATCGCAGTAGGGGATGTCACCGGTGATGGCAAGGCCGACGTGGTGGCGACCGTGACCACTGCCGGAGGCGGGTGTCCGGATAACCATGTGGCCGTGCTGGCGGGAAGCGGCAACGGAAAATTCAAAGCGCCAGTCTACTATTCCACCGGGGTCACAGTGCAGTCTGGCGTGGGTGCATTGGCCGACTTCAACGGCGATGGAAAGCTGGACATCGTACTCTCGAATGCCGACGGCAGCATGAGCGTGCTGCTCAACAAAGGTAAAGGCGTTTACGCCGCCGCGATCGTCACCCCCGCTGTCAGCGGTTCGAGCGGCGGAAGCATTGTGGTCGGCGATTTCAACAACGACGGAAAACTCGATATCGCCATCACCGACTACAACCAGAAGCAAGTGAACGTGCTGCTGGGAAATGGCGATGGTACATTCCAGGCCCCGATCGGCACTCCTTCGCCGATTGACCCGATTACTCTGGCCACAGGCGACTTCAACCACGACGGCAAGCTGGATCTGGCCCTCACCAGTTGGGACAATACCGGATCACTGACCATTTTCACGGGCAATGGCAACGGCACGTTCAACCTGGGCACGACCTACGCGTTCAACACGTGGGACCAATGCCAGTTCGGAGGAACCAATCCGTACTGGATGGGTGTCGGCGACCTCAACCAGGATGGAAAGTTGGATCTCGCCATTGCCGTCCAGTACAGCGCGTGCGACACCGAATACAACGGACAGAATACCTGGGGAGCGGCGGTGGTCTACACCGGTAACGGCGACGGCACCTTCAATCTGGACCTTGCTCCGGGTTCCCCCGGGCCATGGGTCGGCGGCGTCGATAATTCCGGCATTGCCTTGGGAGACTTTAACCGAGACGGCATGATCGACATGGCCGTAGCGGGCAACGCGGGATGGACATCCCAGGACTGGGTGACCATCATGCAGAACAATACGCAGCCGGTGAGCGTCTCGCCGCTCGCCATAACCTTCAACGCGCAGTCGGTAGGGACTAAGAGCGCAGCCCAAACGGTGGTGGTCACAAACGACGAAAGTTCATCGCTCGCCATCAGCAAGGTGGCGCTCGGAGGAACCGACTCTGGCGACTTCATCCTGAAGAATGGATGCGGAAGCAGCCTGCTGACTGGCGCCAACTGCACACTTACCGTCACCTTCGAACCGGCCGTCACCGGTTCGCGGACGGCGACTCTGTCCATTACGGACGGTGTGGGCACGCAAACTGTTTCGCTGACGGGCACAGGTAAGTAGCAAGTTTGACCAAACTTTTCGACCAGGGGAAACCATGAAGACTACATTCCGATTGCTGTTGCTACCTTTCTTGCTCATCGGCGCCGCTGCGCTACTCCAAGCCCAGACTCCAGCCGTCAACCACAACACTTGGACCAGCGGCGCGGCCATGCCGACACCGGTGGTCGAGCCCGGGGGGGCGGCTGTCCTCAAAAACGAAATCTATGTGGTCGGCGGAATGAACAGCGAAGGCGCGATCGTGGCCGACACCCAGATTTACAACCCAGCCACGAATAGCTGGAGCACGGCCGCTCCTCTGCCAACACCTACCCTCGACGCCGCGGCGGCGGTGGTGAAGAACATCCTGTACCTGATCGGCGGGACCACCAGTGGCGGAACCACCAACGCAGTGTGGGCCTACAACCCGAAGACGAATACCTGGTCCGGAAAAGCCGCGATGCCAACGGTAAGGGATAGCATCGGGGCGGTCGTAAAGAGCAACATCATCTACGTGATCGGCGGCGAGGACAGCGGTACCAGGCTTACTACCGTCGAAAGCTACAATCCCGCAACCAATAGCTGGACTGAGGAACAGCCTCTACTGGTCGGCAAGTCCGAGCCAACGATCGGATTGGTAGGCACCACCATCGTGGCCGCGGACGGATATACCAGCTCCAACGACACGGGCGACAATGAAGGCTATAACGTCACCACGAATACATGGGAGTCACTGAAGTCCGATCCAACGGCACGAAACACCGCTTTTGGCGCCGGCATCGGTGCCGAGCTCTACGTCATCGGCGGTTATCAGGGAGGCGGACCGGGTTCGCCCGCCCTCACCTTGAACGAAGCGTTCAAAGTTTCCAAAAACTCCTGGACGACGCTCGCTCCCATGCCTCAAGCCGCCATGTTCGGAGCGTCCGCGGTCTATAAGGGTCAGCTCTACTGCATCGGTGGCTGGAGTTCTTTCCACGGTACTACCATCGGCAACGTGCAGATTTATCAGCCGTAGTGTCACAAATACAGCGACGCTTTGAACTCAGGAGAATGAAAATGAAAGCAAAATACCTGCTCACCGCGATGCTGATCCTGTGCCTCGGCACAGGATTGGCAAACGCCGCGACCAAGACAATCAACATCTCGTCCTACGCCAACAACAGCTGGTGTGGGGACTTGGGTGTCTACAACATCAACTGCAAAACGTTCCCCTATGGCACGCAACATTACAACGGCATCCCCTTTCTCCTTTCGGGCGACAAGGCCGGCACGGAGAACAACGCCTGGTTCTCGGACTTTGCGGCAGGCGGGGGCAGTTCCCCGGTTTCGGTCACGATCCCGATCAACGTGGCCAAGGTCAAGACGGTTTACACGCTCATGAACACGATCTGGGGATCAACCCAACCCGGCCTGCTCAGTGTTACGTTCACGGGAAGCGCCGGAGCGACCTGGACCTTTGACCCCATTGGCGGAGTGAATGTCCGCGACGCTAACAACAGCAGTTACACCGATACCTGCATCTGCCAGTTGCCTGGCGGAGTCGCGCAATCCGCCACCATCAATGCCTGGGTCAATAACGAGGGCCAGCGCCTCGATGAGCAGATCTATGAATTGCCCGCGGCGTTTGCCACGCAGACGCTGGTAAGCATCACCATTACCGATAGCGGCAACGAAGGCGTGCAGCGCAGTTTCCTGGCGGCGGTGACCGTTTCAACCACCGGCCCGTAAGACTGACGCTCGGAGGAATTCGAACCGTTCAGGAACTTTCGACAGAAAACTGGAGTTACTCAATCTTGGAGGAATCATGAAAGGCTGCAAGCTTGCAACGATTGTTTTAGTGCTTTGCCTCGGTGCCGGGTTCGCGCACGCGGCATCGCCGACGACGACCATTGATATCTCTTCTGTTACGAACACCACGTGGTGCGGGGCCCCCGAAGGAGGCTTTCTCAACTGCGCCACATTTCCATATGGCGAGCAAACCTACGACGGCATCCCTTACCTCATTCCAGGCAACGCACAGGGGACAGCCAACAACATCTGGAACTCTCAGGTGGCGGCGGGCGGAGGCAGCGGTACGGTCTCGGTTACGATCCCGATCAACGTCGCCAAGGTTAAGACGGTTTACACCCTCATCAACACGTACTGGGGCTCGACGCAATCGGGCCTGGTGACGGTTACATTTACGGGAAGCGCTGGGGCCACCTGGACCTTCGATCCCGTCGGTAATGTAAATATCCGCGATTACAACAACGGCAGTTACACCGATAGCATCGCCTGCCATCTGCCCGCAGGCGCGGCGAAATCTGCCACGATCAACGCCTGGGTGAACGGTGACGGTCAGCGACTGGACGAGCAAGTCTACGAACTGCCGGCCGCGTTTCACACCCAGACGCTGGTCAGTATGACCATCACGGACAGTGGGAACACGAACGTGCAACGGAGCTTTCTGGCCGGCGTGACGGTCTCGACCACCGTCCCATAGCCGTCGGAACGAAAGCAAGCCGCTTGGGTTGCGGTTTGAAAACGCTGAACAACCTAAAATGAGGAGGATTGCGATGAAAAAAACATTTTTGCTGGCCGCTACGGTGCTGCTATTGGCCAACGCCGCCTTCGCAACCACAACGACGCAGAAGTGGACTGCGGGCTGGGACAACTTCGGCGAACCGCTCAATTACAGTAAAAGCAACATCACATGGTCGGTGGGAACCTCAACGCTCACCGTTACCTTTAATCTGGTTAGTGCGACTCCCACCAAGCTATACCAGGTGGGCTTCGACTTCTTTTGCTCAACGTTCCCCGCGACATTCGGCCAGTTCCCTCCCAATGGCATCTGTGTCCCACAAACTCATCAGGGCGTTACAAAGAACGACGCATGGGTGGAGGTGGGCACAGTCTTGACGGATATTCATGGTGACGGTTCCTTTAAAGTCGTTATCAAAGGAATTGCCCCCGGTGCGTATATGTTGGAATTTCATGCCCGTGACGGTGCGGGATGCGATGTGGCAGGCGGAGGTGGCAACTGTAACGTAGATTTCCAATCTCCTGGTCCAACCTTTGGAGACGCGACCACGATCACCATCCCCTGAAGAATTTCGCACCGTCCTACTGCCTGACATTTGTCTGGTGGCGCTCGTGTGGGGACGGGCCTATGGCCCGTCCCGCCTCGCGAGGACGGACGACGCTGCCTCCGCCCGCGCGAATGCTAAAATTACCTGTGCCCGCCGATTCCCTCCGCCTCATCGCCATCGACATCGACGGCACCTTGCTCGGCCCCGACTTTCGTATTTCCGCGACCGATCTGGCGACGCTGCGCCGCGCCCACTCCGAGGGCGTCGAGGTCATTCTCGTTACCGGACGCCGCCACACTTTCGCCCTGCCCATTGCTCAACAACTGGGCTTCGATCTCTGGCTGATTAGCTCCAACGGTGCCGTCACGCGCTCGCTTGCCGGAGAAACTTTCCATCGCGACCTGCTCCCCGAACCGACCTGCCGTGAACTGGTCCGCGTCATGCAAGAATTCCGCGGCCAGACCGTTCTAACCTTTGACAGCAACGGCGCGGGAACGATTGTGATCGAGCGCCTCGATCTGCTGGAAGCGAGCATTCAGCGCTGGCTGGAGAAAAATATGCAGTACATCCAGTTCGTGGTACCGATCGAGAATGCGCTCACCACCGATCCCGTACAAGCGATGTTTTGCGGGCCGGTCGCCCAGATGCAGCGCGTTTTGCAACTGCTGGGAAGCTGCGGCCTGCCGATCACCGTTCTCCGCACCGAATATCCGGGCCGCGATCTTTCGATTGTCGATGTGCTCAATGCAGGCTGCTCCAAGGGACATGCGCTCGAACGCTGGGCGAACTATCGGCGAATCAAGCCCGAACAGGTCATGGCCGTTGGTGATAACTACAACGACATTGAAATGCTGGCTTTCGCCGGACACCCGTTTATCATGGGAAATGCATCGGAAGAATTGCGTGGGCGTGGCTGGAAGCTGACGCGTTCGAACGCAGAAAGCGGAGTCTCCGCCGCGATCGAGCACGTTTTATATGGCAAATCGCTGACCGCGGCAGCCGGTGCTGAGATTGCGGCAGAGACCGACCCATCGACGATCATGAGCAGCTTGTGATGAATCGAAGAAAAGTACGGGCGATCAAGCGCGTTCTTGGAATATCGCCGGGCGCAGCCGCGGTCTTGTGTCTCGTGTCCCTCTTGCTGCTTGCCGGTCCGGCGTCAGCCACCGAGTTGGCGATCCTGAGCAACGGGTTCAGCATTCGGCACGAGCATCGTCTGGTCATGGGAGCAACCACCCGCCTTTACCTCACGGCTGACGACTCCAGCTTTACCGACGTACCGACCGAACAAATCACCAGCTACGAGAAAGAACTCCTGCTGCCCGTAATCCCCAGCACTCCGGCCGCAGGAACGACATCGGCGAAAGCTGCTCCCGCAAAACCCGCTGTTCCCCTCAATGAAGTCGTGGCCTCGGCCAGCGCCGCTTATCATCTCGACCCTGATCTGGTGAACAGCGTCATCCACGCCGAAAGCGGATTCAATGTGCGCGCGGTTTCGCCCAAGGGGGCGCGCGGCCTCATGCAACTGATGCCCTCGACCGCCAGCCAACTCGGCGTAAGTGACAGCTTTGATCCAGAGGCCAATGTGGCCGGCGGAAGCCGCTATCTGCGCGAACTTCTGGAACGTTACAACTTCGACCTGGTCAAGGCCCTGGCGGCCTACAACGCCGGACCGGAGCGCGTTGAACAGTATCAAGGCGTACCGCCGTTTCGCGAAACTCACAATTACGTGGCGCGAATCGTGCATGAATACAACAAGAAGAAGACCGCACAGGAAAAATCGGCACAGTTGGAATCGGCAAAGTTGAAAACCGTCTCGCCAAAAACCAGGCCGGTCCACCCCACCGTGAAACCCGCAATCCGCACCACTCCAGCGCCTGCGAATTAACAGTCCCGCATTGACCGTGCCCCCGGTCTCATTTACCGTGAGAACGCGGGTCAGACGCCCGCCTTCACACTCGCATGAATGAAGAGGAGTTGACTGAGACGGGATGAACCAAACGGAATGAATAAGAAACGCTACGCAGCCTCTGCGGCAGTCTTCGCGGTCCTCGCCGTGCTGATCTACCTGCAATTTCGCACGTGGCGGAACTTCGACTGGGCCCGGCTGTTTCAGTACGGCTTGAACTGGCGCCATATCTTCCACGGGATCGCGCTCATCTACTTCGCCTATATCCTCCGGGCAGTGCGCTGGAAGGTTTTCCTTCGGCCAGTGCGTCCGGAAGCCTCCTTCTGGCAACTGATCTCGCCCACCGTGATCGGGTTTACGGGTCTCGCCTTGCTCGGCAGACCGGGCGAACTCATCCGGCCCTATCTCATAGCCCGTCGCGAAAATCTGCCGTTTGCCTCCCAGGTCGCGGTTTGGGCCGTAGAACGAATTTTTGACATCGGAGGCTTTACCGTCCTGCTGGTAGGGGCGATTTTTCTTCCCTCGAAACTGCGCTTGTTTACCGAAGCTGCCCCGCCGGAAGTCCGGCACTGGATTCATCTCACCGGATATGCCTTGGTAACGCTCGTACTCGGCTTGCTTGTGGCAGCCTTGCTGATGGCTTACCGGGGAAACCGCATCGCGCAGTGGGTCGAGGACCGATTTTCCCATCTTGCCGAGAACCTGGGTCATCGCATTGCCATGAAAATTCGGGAGTTTACGGTGGGGCTGAAAACGATCCACGGCCCCGTGGCATTTTTGCAGGTCGCGGCAGTTTCGGTGCTCATGTGGTGGGTGATCGCGCTTTCCTACAAGGAAGTGACGCATGCCTATGGCGCGCCGATGAGCGGCTTAAGCACCACCAAGGTTCTTCTTCTGATGGGCTCCAGCATGATTGGCTCGATGGTGCAACTGCCCGGCGTCGGAGGCGGCTCCCAGCTCGCCACCATCAGCGCTCTCGACCACGTCTTTCATATTGTTCCGAAGGAAATCGCGGTCAGTTGCGGCATCATGCTCTGGCTGGTGTCGTTTGTGTCGATCGTTCCGGTGGGATTACTGCTTTCTCACCACGAGCGTTTGTCGCTGCGCAAACTTTCCGAAGAGACGGAGAAGGCCGAGGGAGCGGCGGCGGTGAAGGAGACTGGCTGACCGGTCGGCATCGAAGGCTTGAAGTCCAGCTCTGTCTTGTCCACGAAAGGAATTTCGCAATGGTCGCCCCGCAGATTACCCGCGTAATTCTTTACGTGAAGGATGTGCAACGTGTGGCAACGTTTTATCAACAGTTTTTCGGACTGCATCCGCTTCCGGGCGGCTCCGAAGGTTGGATCGAATTAGCCGCTGCCGCTGGCGGCTGCACCATCGCGCTGCACAAAGCGAGCGTGGCACAAAAGAGTGGCGCCGCCATCAAGCTGGTTTTCGGTGTGGCCGACGTCCATGCCTTCAAGAAGGACAAAGAAAAGGCAGGATTGAAGTTCGGGACCGTTCATCGTGTAGGTGATGTCGAATTTTCCAACGCCAAGGATCCGGCCGGCAACTCGATCCAGATTTCGAATCGGGGGATGACCGGTGCATAGCGTCTTCTTGATCGCGGCCCTACGCCGTGGCAGGTTCTTACCGGCTCCGCTGCTACAATCATCTTAGTTTTCGTAGTGCTACCAAGCCCATGAAATGCCCCTTCTGCGGGTTTGAAAACGACAAGGTCGTGGATTCGCGCGAGAGCAAGGAAGCCGATTCCATCCGGCGCCGCCGCGAGTGTTTGAAGTGCGAGAAGCGCTTTACCACCTACGAGCGCATCGACGAAATTCCCTACATGGTCGTAAAAAAAGACGGCCGCAGAGAACGTTTTGACCGCCAGAAAGTGCTCAACGGCCTGATGCGCGCCTGCGAAAAACGGCCCGTGCCCATCAGCAAACTGGAGCAGATCGTAAATGAGGCGGAGTCGTTCGTCATTGAGTCCGCCGAGCGCGAGCGCAAAACCAGCGAAATCGGCGAACTCATCATGAACCGCCTGCGGCGGCACGACAAGGTGGCCTATGTACGGTTTGCTTCTGTCTATCTCGATTTCAAAGACGTGCAGGAATTCATGGCCGAACTGAAAGATTTGCTGAAAACGAAAGAGCCGAGTGAGCCTCACCGCAAAGCAACGCTGAAGACTCAGTAGCGTCGAAGGGCAGATCTAAGCAAGGATGCCGGCGTGAATCCATTTCATGTCACGTTCGTCATGCTTTTCGTGGCGATGGGTTGGATTCGCAGCGATTACCGGTTCAAGGCTAGGACGAACCGTCAAGGCAACCAACATCGGAGCCCGTCACTGTCGCAGTGCGCATCCAGGTGGGAGGAGATATCGCAAATGGATCAGGTTCGCCAAACGCTGGAGCGGATCGAGATGGCTGGCCGTCTTCAGGCTGATCCTTTTTTGACTCGCACTTCGAACCGCAACATGAACGCTCCCATGCGTTTTTTGATGACCCAACGATAAGATTTGAGAAGTGCCCAGTTATGACCCATAAAGTAACGCTCATCCCCGGCGACGGCATCGGCCCTGAAGTCATCCAGGCCACCGTTCGCATGCTCGAAGCCACCGGCGTCAAGTTCGAATGGGAATCATTCGCCGCCGGGGCCGAAGCCTTTGAGAAATACCACGAATACATTCCCAAGGAACTCAGCGAGTCCATCGAGCGCACCCGGGTCGGCCTGAAAGGTCCGGTCACCACGCCGATTGGCGGCGGCTTCGCCAGCATCAATGTCGAATTGCGCAAACAATTCGAACTTTTTGCCAACTTTCGGCCCATTCGCAACCTGCCGCATATTCCCACCCGCTACCCTGGCATCGACTTGATCGTCGTCCGCGAAAACACTGAGGGTCTCTATTCCGGCATTGAGCATGAAGTCATTCCCGGCGTGGTCGAGAGCCTGAAGATCATCACCGAGAAGGCTTCCACACGCGTTTCGCGTTTCGCCTTCGAATATGCCCGCAAAAACAAGCGCAAGAAGATTCATTCCATCCACAAAGCCAACATCATGAAGTTGTCCGATGGTCTGTTTCTGCGCTGTTCGCGCGCCGTTTCGAAGGAATATCCCGAGATCACCTATGGCGAGCACATCGTCGACAACACCTGCATGCAGTTGGTCATGAATCCCTACCAGTACGATATCTTGCTCATGGAAAATCTCTACGGCGACATTCTTTCCGATCTGTGCGCGGGTCTGGTCGGCGGACTCGGCCTCGTCCCGGGCGCGAATTTTGGTCATGAGTGCGCCATCTTTGAGGCCGTTCACGGATCGGCTCCCGACATCGCTGGAAGGAATATTGCCAATCCCACGGCCGTGCTGCGATCTGCGCTGCTCATGCTGCGCCATCTCGGCGAAGCGGATGCAGCATGGAAGCTGCGCAACGCCATCGATGAGGTCTATCGCGACCACACGAAACTGACGCGGGACGTAGGCGGCACGGCGGGCACATCCGAGTTTGCGGATGCGATCATTCAGGCGGTCGAGAAGCAAGATTCCGCGCAGGCAGGTCAGCCATCGGCAGCGCCCGCGCAGCCATAGAGTCTTGTCCGGCCGCGGTGATACACTACCGTGTTTCGGGAAACGGGCTGGACGACGGTAAGCGTTCGTTTCCCTTTGGGGGCTATCCTGAAAGGCATCGAAGTTCCATATCATCGCGGATTGCACAGTTTCGCCATGTTTACGGCCTGTGCAACTTTTGTTCTTATCATTGCCGGGGCGCTCGTCACGAGCAACGATGCCGGCCTTTCCATTCCTGACTGGCCGACCTCTTTCGGGTCGTTCAGCATTCCGCCGTGGCACGGTGGAATCCAATACGAATGGAGCCATCGCGCCATTGCGGGCTCAATCATCATTCTGACAATCTCGATTGCCGCGTGGACCTTATTGGCAGAACGCCGCCGCTGGATGAAATGGCTTGCGATCGGCGCACTGGGAACGGTCATTACACAAGCGATTTTAGGCGGGCTTACAGTTCTTTTATTTCAGCCGCCGTGGGTTTCGTCCGCGCACGCCGCCGTCGCCCAGACCTTCTTCTGCATCGCCGTCGCCATCGCGGTCTTCACCGGACGCCGCTGGGTGGAGGAGCATCCCCGCATTGAACTCGATCAGCGCCGCCCCGCTCTTTTCACCCTGACTCTGCTGTCGATTTTTGTCCTGTATGTGCAACTGATCCTCGGCGCAATGTTCCGCCATCACGGCATGAGTTGGTGGCCACACGTTGTGAACGCAGCCGTCGTCGCCATCGTGCTCTCTTGGACCGCCGTGCGCGCTATCTCGGTGTATGCGCATGTGGACGCGGTCCGCCGCCCGGCGATCACTATGCTCGGCCTGATGGTCGCTCAGCTCTGCCTGGGGTTTCTCGCTTTCATCACCCGCGTCATGTGGGGACGCGAGGCCGTGCAGCCCGAAACGCCGATGGTGATCTCCACCGTTGTTCATGTTGCCGTGGGTGCGCTCCTGCTCGCGACTACCGTCGTTCTCGCCATCCAGGTTTGGCGCCACGTACCGGTCGCCTTCGAGGAGCGCGTTCCAGGATCGAATCCCGTAGCTGCATAGAGCGAGGTCAGGTTCGAAGTCAGAGGTTCGAAGTCAGTGGTTCAAGGTCAGAGGCTAAATATCAGATTGAAGAAGTAACAACTCCCTCTGCCAGCGCCGTCGCCGATCGCCCAGTGGGGTTTACCTCAGGCCTCAGACCTCGAACCTGACCTCAGACTTGACTCTCAGACCTGGGCCCCATGTCGTAGAATAGGCTGTGACCCCAAATTCGACCGCTATCGACTTCGCTCCTCCCAGACAAACCGCTCAGCCCTCGGGCCAGCCCGCCATTATTTCCGTTCGCGATCTTGTCCACCGTTACCAGGACCGCACAGCTCTCAACGGCGTTTCGTTCGACGTGCGGCCAGCCGAACTCTTTGGCCTGCTGGGACCGAACGGCAGCGGCAAGACTACTTTATTCCGCATTCTTTCCACGCTCATGGTCCCCACGTCGGGCAGCGCCACCATCGCCGGATTCGACGCCGCCCGCCAGCCTGGGCTCCTGCGTCGCCACATCGGCGTCGTCTTCCAGGCCCAGAGCGTCGACCCCAAGCTCACCGCCTACGAAAACCTCTGGCATCAGGGACACCTCTACGGCCTCCGTGGCGGCGAACTCAAGACACGAATTAACGAGATTCTGACCCGAGTCGGCTTGCTCGACCGCTCCGCCGATTACGTCGAGACTTTCTCGGGAGGCATGCAGCGCCGCATCGAGCTGGCCAAGGGCCTGCTCCATCACCCGGAAGTGCTGCTGCTCGACGAGCCCACCACCGGCCTCGATCCCGGAGCGCGCCGCGACCTTTGGCAATATCTGCAGATCCTCCGCGATCAAGAGCACGTCTCCGTCATCGTCACTACCCACCTGATGGAAGAAGCCGAACGTTGCGATCGTCTCGCCATTTTGAACGAAGGCAACCTGGTAGCGCTAGGCACGCCCGATGCCCTCACCCGCGAAATCGGAGGCGATGTCATCCTCCTCGAAGCAAGCAACCCGCAGTCTTTGGCAGATCGCATCCGCGAGAAATTTCACGTTGACGCCACCGTCATGGACAAGCACGTCCGCCTCGAAATTGAAAATGGACATCGCTTCGTGCCCGACGTGGTCGAAGCCTTCCCCGGAGAAATTCAGTCGCTCAGCGTAAGCAAGCCCACGCTGGAAGATGTTTTCATCCATCGCACGGGCCATCGCTTCTGGAGCGAAGAGGCGGAAGCGGCGCCGGAAAAAGACAAGAAGAAAGCCAAGAGGAAGTAACCCAATTTGCAAACGCCCGTCGTTACGGCGTTGCTCCTTTTCCCGCCTGCGGCGTCGGCGCCTTCAGCAATTCCACAAACAACGTATAGAACTTCGCCGTATCCAGGTCGAGCTGCACCTCCACTGACTGCAGTTCACGCTGCGGCTTGTCGTGATCGGACCAGGTCAGCGTATCTCCGTAGCCCGCGCCGCGGTCTAGATCGACGTCCATGAAGCGGTTCTCTTTCTTTGTAATCAGGCTCGGGTCAAGCCAAGCCGCCGCCGCGAGTTCATCCCACAAATAGTTGTAAGATCCCCGCAACTGCTCGTATTTGCCGATATATTGCGCAACCGGCAAGTTGCTCGCCTTCACCTTGTCAATCAACTCATTGGTCATTCGGGTCTTCAAAGAGATATCAACCGTCGTGCAGACAATCTTCTTCCATGGCGCTCGCAACACAATATGCGCCGCTTCCGGATCAAACCAGAGATTGAATTCGTGGCGCGGATTGTCGGCAAACTCGGGATCGTCGGTCTGCGGATTCAGACTTCCGCCCATGAACACCAACTCTTTGGCGAGGCTGGGAAATTCGGGGTCAAGAGCAATTGCCAATGCCAGGTTCGTCATTGGGCCGCCTTCATAAATTGTGACTTCATGCGGATACTTATGAACCATGCGCACCATAAAGCGCGCAGCATCTTCGTCTGCAGGCTTGGTCGTCGGCTTCCCTTCCGGCATCTCACCCAACTCGCGTGGCGCGTGATCATACTTCGGAGTCCACGCCCCCAGCCACACCACCGACCCGTAGCGCTGCTCCCATTGCTCGGTCTCTTGCTTGGTTCGAACCAGCGGATACTCGGCTCCACGGACCACGGGAATATCGGTTCGTCCGATGAGTTCCAACGTTCGCAGCGTGTGCGCGACCTCTTCGGTAAGCCAGGCGTCGCCCGTCATCACCGTGATTCCGAGAACTTCTGTTTGCGGAGACTGGATGAGCAGTAGGATCGCTTGCTGATCGCTGCCTGCCGGGCCAGCCGCGTCCTGATCGATGATGACCTTGCGCCGGTCTTTGACTGTGCCTTGGTTTGTGCCTTGCGCGGTGGCGAGCAGACTGGCCGCCAGAATCACAACCGCAAGCTTAATCAGACTTCGGACTCCGTACCACTTCATTCCTGCACCTCGAAATTGTGCAACTTTGTTGTCGTGTCCACAATTGAAACAATGAAGCGCTGCAGTCAACACTTGAAGGCGTGCCATTGTAAAGCTTGCGCTGCGGCTGTGCCAATGTCTTCGACATCCACCTGTGAGATCTGGGCGCGAATTGCACAGGACATGCAGCACGCATAGAATCACGAACAATACCGATTCCACGTGGATACCAGATTACTCCGTCGAACGATCGCCGCCTTCGCTTTCGCGGTCCTTACAGCCACGGCCCCAGTCCGGCTTTTGGCCCAGTCCCAGGAACAGGCAAATGGCAACGCGCACCTGGCGGCGATTCAAGGGTACGTATGCGATCCGCGCGGCAAGCCCGTACCGGACGCCAGTGTATCCCTGCTCACCGCCGCTGCGTCTTCCCTTCCTGGAGTCCCCACTCAAGTAGTCCACACAAACGCCGACGGCGCATATCGTTTCACAGGGGTGCGCGCAGGCTCGTATTTTCTTCGCGCTGAAATAAACACCTACGGCCAGCGGGTGGTCGGCCCCGTTACGCTGACAGCAAACGAGACAAAGAAGATCGATCTTGTTCTCGCTTCCCCCCCCTCGGCGAAGAACGATGACTCGCAAAATACTTCGAACGGACTGCCTCCAGCGAAAGAGAATCCGAAGGGGCCTGACTTTTACGACGAACCCCAGTTCACCGTAGCCGGAGTAACCCAGGCCACCAGCGCCGGCGGCCACGGTTCCGACACCGTGCTTCGAACCACCGAAGCGCTTGCGCGGGCGACCGCTTCTTTAGACAAAGAACCGGGCAAGACCGAGCGCGGAGCAGACGCGTCGACTCTCGCATCCACGGAGATTTCGCTGCAAGCAGCGCTGTCGCGGAACCCCAAGGATCCTGCGCTTCACCACAAACTCGGCGACGTCGAAGAGAAACTTGGCCATCCTCTGCAGGCGGTTCGCGAATACCAGCGCGCCGCGGAACTCGATCCTGGCGAACTCTATCTTTACGATTGGGGCACCGAACTCCTGAAGCATCGCGCGCTCGAACCGGCCACGGAAGTACTGACCAAAGGCAATCGTCTCTTCCCCCAGTCCGTACGAATGCTGGTCGCGCTCGGCGTAGCGTGGTACGCGCGTGGCTCGAACGAACTGGCGGCGCGATTATTGGCGCACGCCTCCGATCTCGATCCCGCCGATCCGAGTCCCTACTTGTTTTTAGGAAAAATGCAGAGCGCGGAGATTAGCCCTTTGGAAGGATCGATCGAGAAATTGGCGCGTTTTGCGCAACTGCAGCCCGAGAATTCACTGGCCAACTATTATTACGCCCTCGCACTTCTCAGGCAGTTAGCCACGACGGTCGACGCCGAGCGAGATAAGAACTCCGAGCGTGCTGAGGCGCTGTTGCAGAAGGCGGTACGCCTCGATCCCAACTTCGGTGCCGCATACCTGCAACTCGGGATCCTCTATTCAAGGCGCGAAGATTTTGCTCAAGCCATCTCCGCTTACGAGAAAGCGATTGCAGTCAGTCCCGAACCATCCGGTCCGCAAAAAGCTGACCCTCAACTCGCCAGCTCTCTGGGCGGGGATCCGCAACTCGTTGTTTCGCAGCTTTTCGATGCGCAAACCAATGACACGCTTGAAGAAGCTCATTATCGTCTGGCGCAGGCCTACCTGCGATCCGGCAACAAAACGAAGGCGCAAGAACAACTTCAACTCCACGATCAATTGGCCAAGAAAACGAAAGCGGATGCCGACCGGAAGCGGCGCGACATTCTGGATTTCGTGATTTCGCTGCGAGACGGCGAAGCCGGACCTCTGCCGCATAACTAAAGATCGACCGGTCGTGCAAAGTGAAAAGCAGGCTGAGCAATTCTGCCCTGCCTGCCCGAACGCGTCATCCAGCGTCTGTCCGTGAATCGTTAACCGTTCGCCCTCGCCACCAGTAGGATTCCGAAAGCATAGAAGACGAACATCAGCGCTAGGTACACTTTGGCTTTCGAAGACGCGCCGGCAAATTCTTTCCACGCCAGCACTCCCCACAGCGCGGCAACCATGGGCGCCGACTGCCCGATTGCGTAGGAAATTGCGAAGCCGGTTGCTTTTCCGGCTACCACGTTGAAGACCGTCCCCACGCCCCAGATGCAACCACCGAGGATCCCCAGCATGTGTCCAGAAAACGGCCCGCTGAAAAAGCCACTAAAGCTGACCGGCTCACCCAGCAGCGGATGCTTCATGAAATACAAGTTCCAGATGAAACAGGAGAGCAGCGCGCCCAGCGTTAGAAAAACCACGGAGCTGTATGGCGTCAACGAATGGCCCCGGGTTGCGCCGTAGGCTACGAACGGATTCCACAATCCCATCAGCACGCCGGAGATTATGCAGATGACGATGCTCTTGCGCGAGACCGAGCGTCCTGCGCTGACCAGACTGCCATAGGCCTTGCCGTCAAGAATCACCGCGATCAGCGCGCAACCGACTCCGGCAGCGAGAAATATGGCGTCGCCTTTCGGTTGCAGCCCGTAGCTTAAGACGACGCCGACCACCAGCGCGATTCCGATCGCCACCGGAAAGGCAATGGCGAGTCCCGCCATATCAATCGCGGCCACCAGCAGCAGGTTGGCTAGATTGAAAATGGCTCCGCCGATCATCGTCGAAACAATATTGTTGGTGTCGGCCGATCGCACATTGTTGAGAAAACTGTTGGCGTCATTGCCCGTGCTTCCCATGGTCAACGCAAGCACCAGCGACACCAGAAAAATGCCGACCGCGTAGTCCCAGTAAAACAACTCGAAGCGGTAGTTCTTAACGCCCTTATAAGTATTCGCCCACGAGCCCCAGCAGATGGCGCTCGTGATCATCATGAACAGAGCAATCTCAAGACTTTGCGGTGTGTACATCGCTTCTCCTTAAAAGGTTTGGCCCATCCATCGGACTGCACGGGCATGCGGATTGCGCGGATCATTTGCCGCGAATGCGCGAAACAAACAACTGTAGGAACCGATCGGCATCAACGTCGATGCAGACCTTGGCGTTGGGCTCGACTTTATCAAGCCCTTCAACCCAATAGCGATCGCCGTGCAGCACGTTGCGCTCGACCTCGTTGCGGCGATTGGCTACGGTTTCCCCCCGCGTGAATTCGCCCCGCGTTTCCACGTCCACGTGCATAGCGGGAGCTTTCACCAGCGTTGCGTCAATAGCCACGCCGACGGCCAGCGGATCATACATCGGCGTACCGCTCGATCCAAATTGCGCCGACAGCTCGACCAGATAGTGTGCCACCTGATAAATGAAATCGTTCACCGGCCCGTGCGTCTCTGCCAGCTGCGCCAGGTATTTTTGTGAAAGCAAAGTCTTGTCGCCAACATCAAGTCCAACCATGGTCAGCGGCCAACCCGCCTGAAATACAATCTGAGCGGCTTCGGGGTCGTTATAGATATTGGCCTCGGCAGCGGCGGTCGAATTTCCTCCGCCGATCGAGCCGCCCATCAGGATCACTTCTTTGACGAGTGGCACGATCGATGGATCCTTCTCCACCGCCAGCGCGATATTGGTCAGTGGTCCCACCGGAACCAGCGTGATCTCATGCGGAGCCCCATGCACCATCTCAATGATCAGGTCCGGCCCCCATCGCCCATCCACTTTGCACCGGCTAGGCGGCAACTCGACGTTCGCCAGCCCATTTTTCCCGTGCCAGAATTCCGCGGTAATTAATTTCTGAAACAGCGGATGCTGTGCTCCCGCCGCCACCGGAATATCGCAGCGATTGGCCAGTGAGATCATGCGCAGCGCGTTCTCCAATCCCTGTTTCGCGATCACGTTGCCCGGCACCACGGTGACGGCGCGGACGTCCAATTCCGGCGAGTTCAAGGCCAGCATCATGGCCATCGCGTCGTCGGAGCCCGGATCGGTATCAAGAATGATTTTTTTACCGGTGCCGGAAGCGGAAATCGCCAGCGCCATTACGATCAAAGAGGCGATGAATCCGGTCGAGAAGAAATTAAATCGAATACGCAAACGACTTCGCAAACAAATTTGCCGACGACCAGGGTTGAACAGAACGTGCCTCCAGACTTCAAGTTGGATTCGCGCCGTAGCGTAGCCGCGCGACCTGCCAGGTGTCAAGACGAAAGCCGCAAGGCCAATGCGGGAATGCATCTCGCCACCGATCTGCCGTACAATCGAACCGCGAAGACAACGGACCAGGCGGCTGAAGCCGTTTTGATGTTGCCGCCCTCGTCAGCGCATGGCACTCAACCTTGCACTCTATGCCGGTAGAACACAATGAATTCCGCAGCATCGCCCACGGCAACGGCAGTCCGATTGCCACTCTCTCCGGTCGCCCGCTGCTGCCCAACGCCGGCATTCCGCTCAATCTGGATTGGGTCCGCGAAGTGCGCGTCAACACCAGCGCGGTCGAACGCCGCGCACAGTCCCAGGTTGCGCGGCGCACCGTAAAAAAAGAATGGCAGGCGGCCTGGCTGCTCCGCGCCATCACCTGCATGGACCTGACCACTCTTTCCGGCGACGATACCGACGAGCGCGTGCGCCGCTTGTGCGCGAAGGGCCGGCATCCCATCCAACTGGAATTGGAACAGAAGCTGGGGATCGAGCAGCTGCAGATTAAAGTCGCAGCCATCTGTGTGTATCACACGTTTGTCGAAACCGCCCTGCACGCGCTCGAGGGCAGCGGAGTACATGTCGCCGCCGTCTCTACCGGATTCCCTGCCGGTCTGTCGCCGCTGGCCGAACGCGTCAATGAGATTCGCCGCTCTGTCGAAGCTGGCGCACAGGAAATCGATGTAGTCATCACGCGCGCCCACGTTTTCGGCGGACGCTGGCAGGCGCTCTACGACGAAGTCGCAGCTTTCAAACAAGCCTGCGGATCGGCGCACATGAAAGTAATCCTCGGAACCGGCGATCTGCTCACGCTGCGAAACGTGGCACGCGCAAGTGTAGTCGCTATGATGGCGGGCGCCGATTTCATCAAAACTTCAACCGGAAAAGAACCGACGAATGCCACCTTGCCCGTCGGGTTGGTGATGACTCGCTGCATCCGCGAGTACGCGCAGCAAACCGGCATGGCCGTTGGCTTCAAGCCAGCTGGCGGCATCCGCACCGCGAAGCAGTCGCTCGATTGGCTGGCCATGATCAAAGAGGAACTGGGCGAGTCGTGGTTGCGTGCGGAGATGTTTCGCTTCGGCGCCAGCGGCCTGCTCGGCGACATCGAGCGCCAACTGGAGCATCAGGCCACCGGGCGCTATTCGGCGGAGTATCGGCATCCGCTGGCATAGGAGGATAAGTGGAGAATGTGGAAAGCATCGCCCTCATCCGCAGATTCATCGAAGCGTGTGTTCGAGCTGACCCAGAGGAGTTCGGCAGCTACTTTACCGAGGATGCAACGTGGTGGAATACACCGTGGAAACCTATTACGGGCCGCGACGCGATCCGCGAGACGTTGCGGCGCGGAGCCGCAAGCATGGTTGCGTTGCCGTGGGAGATTCTCCACATCGTGGCGGATGACGGCATTGTGATGACCGAGCGGGTGGACAACTTCATGGTCGGAGAAACCCGCGTCCGCGTTCCGTGCATGGGTGTGTTTGAGCTGCGTAGCGGAAAGATCGCGGCATGGCGTGATTACTGGGATCTACAACAGTTCGAGGGTCAACTCCCCCCTGCCCTTGACCACGTGGAAACAGCGCCTAAGGAATCGAGCCAACACCAATGACCATTGCTGAAAAGTTCGTCACCATGGAATACGGTCCCGCTCCAGAAGATTCGAAAGAAGCGATCAACTGGCTGGAGCGGCATGGCCAGCGCTTCCAGCACTTCATCGCCGGAGCATGGCAGGCGCCCGCTGCAGGCGAGTATTTCGACACCGTCGATCCATCCAATGGCGAGAAACTAGCCTCGGTCGCTCAAGGCTCACCGGCCGACATCGACGCTGCGGTCAAAGCCGCGCGCGCCGCCTCTTCCGCATGGCGCGCACTCACCCCTCATGCCCGCGCACGCTACCTCTATGCCCTCGCGCGCCTGGTGCAGAAACATTCGCGATTGCTCGCCGTTCTCGAAACCATGGACAACGGCAAACCCATCCGCGAAAGCCGTGACATCGACATTCCGCTGGTCGCGCGCCATTTTTACTACCACGCGGGTTGGGCGCAACTGCTCGACCAAGAGTTCCCCGAATACGTTCCCTGCGGCGTCGTCGGCCAAGTCATTCCGTGGAACTTTCCGTTGCTGATGCTGGCCTGGAAAATTGCACCCGCGCTCGCCACAGGAAACACCGTCGTCCTGAAGCCCGCGGAATTCACGCCGCTGACCGCGCTCGCCTTCGCTGAAATCTGCCAGGAAGCCGGCCTGCCTGCCGGTGTCGTCAACATCGTTACCGGGGACGGCGCAACCGGCGAGGCTCTCGTCAAACATCCCGATGTCGACAAGATCGCGTTCACCGGATCCACCGAAGTCGGCCGCGCCATTCGCTCCGCGACCGCACCCAGTCACAAGCGCCTGTCGCTCGAACTCGGCGGCAAATCCCCATTCATCGTTTTTGAAGACGCCGACCTCGACAGCACGGTGGAAGGCCTGGTCGATGGCATCTGGTTCAATCAAGGTCAAGTGTGTTGCGCGGGCTCGCGCCTGCTGATGCAGGAGAGCATCGCCGAAGCTCTGATCGCCAAGATTCAGGATCGCATGAGCACCCTGCGCATCGGTGCTCCGCTCGACAAAGCGATTGACATTGGAGCCATCGTCGCCAAAGTGCAACTCGATCGCATCCGCAAGTTAGTCGATCAGGGCGTCGCCGACGGCGCAACCTGCTGGCAGCCGCAAGTCACGTTGCCCGTGCGCGGCTTTTATTATCCGCCGACGCTTCTGAGCAATGTGCATCCCACGTCGATCGTTGCGCAGCAGGAAATCTTTGGCCCCGTGCTCGCGGCAATGACCTTCCGCACACCCGCCGAAGCCGTGGAGTTGGCAAACAATACGGTGTATGGGCTGGCGGCCTGCGTCTGGAGCGAGAGCATCAATGTCGCTCTGCATGTGGCGTCTCAACTCAAAGCAGGAGTCGTCTGGGTCAATTGCACGAACCTGTTCGACGCATCCTGCGGCTTCGGCGGATATCGCGAAAGCGGTTACGGACGCGAGGGCGGACGCGAAGGCCTGCTCGAATACATGACACCAGCATGGTTCAAGACCGCGCCAATGCTCGCGGCCGAGGCGTCAGGTCCTGCGTCTCAGATCTCAGAACAAACTGAGAGCGCAGACAGCCTCGATCGAGGCGGCGAGTTACTCGGGACTCCTGCCATTGATCGCACCGTAAAACTTTACATCGGAGGCAAGCAGGCGCGACCCGATTCCGGCTACAGTATGGAAGTGCACGCCGCCGATGGACGATTGCTCGGCGAAGCTCCACTCGGCAACCGCAAGGATATTCGCAATGCCGTCGAAGCGGCGCGCAAGGCTGCTTCGTGGACCAGGGCCACGGCCCACAATCGCGCCCAGGTTCTCTACTACATCGCCGAAAATCTTTCGCAACGAAGCGCGGAAATTGCCCACCGTCTGGCCGCGATCGTTGGCGACAAACAGGCTGCCGCCGAAGTCGATCTCAGCATCCAGCGGATTTTCTCCTATGCAGCGTGGGCCGATAAATTTGACGGCGCGGTGCACAATCCTCCCTTCCGCAACGTCGCGATCGCGATGAACGAGGCCATCGGCACGGTGGGCGTCATCTGCCCGCGCGAAGCGCCGCTACTCGGCTTTCTCTCTCTGGTTATGCCGGCTCTCGCTGTTGGCAACACTGTGATCGCCGTGCCATCGGAAGCCTATCCACTCATCACCGGCGATCTCTACCAGCTTTTCGACACCAGCGATCTGCCCGGCGGCGCGCTCAACATCGTCACCGGATACGTTTCGCAACTTCTCAAACCGCTCGCCGAACACGACGACATCGACGCCATCTGGTGCTTCAGCGACGAAGCCAACGCCGCCTCAGCCAAGGCAATGTCGATCGGCAATCTGAAACAGGTCTGGACCAACGAAGGCCGCGCCATTGATTGGTTCAATCCGAAGCTCGCCGAGGGCCGCTGGTTTCTTGAGCACGCCACCCAAGTCAAGAACATCTGGGTTCCCTACGGCGAGTAGAAGGAAAGCATTTGTAGCTTCCGATGTGTAATTTGTAATTTGAAAGCCGCTGTCCTTGATCTAAATTGCAAATTACCAATTACAAATTACCAATGAAACCCTACCGCACACCCCGTATAAAGATCTGCTGCATCGCCAGCATCGCCGAAGCCGCGCTCGCCGTCGACTCCGGAGCCTCCGCGTTGGGCCTGGTCTCGCACATGCCGAGCGGCCCCGGCGTCATCAGCGATGACCAGATCGCCCAGATCGCAGCCACCGTCCCTCCCGCGATCGGAACGTTCCTTTTGACGTCCCGTCAGAACGCGGCTGACATCATCGCGCAACAGCGTTTCTGCCGCACCAACACCATCCAGATTTGCGACCATCTGACGCAAGGCACGCATCGCGATCTGAAAAGCGCCTTGCCCGGAATTTCCATCGTGCAGGTCATCCACGTGACCGGCCCCGAATCCATCGAAGAGGCCACGCAGGTCGCGCCTCATGTCGATGCCATCCTCCTCGATTCCGGCAACCAGAAGCTCGCCGTCAAGGAATTAGGCGGGACCGGCAGAACTCACGATTGGACCTTAAGCCGCACCATCCGCGAACGCGTTGCCGTCCCGCTGTTTTTAGCTGGAGGTCTGACGCCAGATAACGTAGGCCGCGCGATCGAAGAGGTGGCCCCCTACGGACTCGACATCTGTTCCGGTGTCCGCACCAATGGCAAGCTCGATGCCGACAAACTCAAACGCTTCTTTGCCGCGGTGCGCAGCGCAGCGGAAGGACTTCTACTTACATAAGGCGCGGTAGTTCTATCTTTTGCAATTCTTCTTCTCCATCACCAACTCGCGCTCACCTGCAGCCCGCTTCGGTGATAATAGAGTCGCGCGGCAGTTTCGCGCCGGCTTGGCCCCCTAAGCGTCCAAGTCCGACTTTGCCGTATGGGAGATGGAATGGATCCCGAATTCGACTCCGCCAGCGCCACTTCTGATGACGCCTCCGCTGTCAAGATAGCTCTTCTTGGTTTCGGAACCGTCGGCAGCTCTGTGGCTAAAATCCTTTGCGAGCGTGCGAACACCAACCTGCGCCTGACTCACGTGCTCAATCGCAACGTGGAGCGCAAAAAAGTCGACTGGCTTCCCTCTTCCGTAAAGTGGACCGAGAAAATCGACGACGTTCTTTCCTCCGACGCCGAGATCGTCGTCGAAGTCATGGGCGGCCTTGATCCCACCGAAAGCTGGATTCGCCGCATCCTTTCCGCTCGCAAATCGGTAGTCACGGCCAACAAGCAGCTGATCGCCCGCTGCGGTCCCGAACTCATCGCGCTCGCGCAATCGATGGACCAGCAGATTCACTTCGGCGCATCGGTAGCCGGCGGCGTTCCGGTAATCTCAGGGTTGCAGGACGGTTTGGCCGGAGACGAACTGTTCAAGATCCGCGGCATTCTCAACGGCACCTGCAACTACATTCTCAGCCAGATCGAAGCCAACGGCATTCCCTTTGCCACCGCGCTGCGCGAGGCCCAGAAACTTGGCTTTGCCGAAGCCGACCCCACCGACGACATCGACGGCTTCGATGCCCGCGCCAAGCTCGCCATTCTCGCCCGCGTTGGACTCCACTGCCTGGTCGATCCGGAAAGCATTCGAGCCCGCTCCATTTCCGCCATCGATGCCGTGGATTTCGAATATGCAAGTCAGCTGGGCTGCACCATTCGCCAGATTTCATGGGCGGAACTGAAAACGCCAGAATCGAATCCGTCCGAAGCAAGATCCGAGTTGATGGAAAATTCGAAAGCCGACGACTTATTCGCCGCCGTCCAGCCGGCGCTGGTCGATCTCGCGTCGCCGCTAGCGCGCGTCGAAGGCAGTCAAAATCTCGTCGTAGCTACCGGCAAATATGGCGGCGAGACCGTCTTCGGCGGCCACGGAGCTGGCGGCAATCCTACCGCGGTCGCCGTCGTCTCCGACATTCTCGCGATAGCGCGTTCCCGGCAACCTTCACCGGCTTCCGCTGAAGCTCCCCAATCCGCGGAGAAAACCCCAACCGTCACTCCCGAATTCACGGCCAAACACTACTTGCGTTTTCTCGTCAAAGACCGCCCCGGCATCATCGCCGCGCTGGCCACAATTCTCTCCCAGTGCGGAGTCAACATCGACACGGTCCTGCAGAAACCCGGCTGCCAGAAGTCGCATCTTCCCTTCTTGATTACGCTGGAGGAATGCAACTCCTGGCAGGTAGAGCAAGCCTTACGGCAAATCAATTTGCTGGATTTCCTGGTGCAGCCTTGTTTGCATCTGCCGATTTTTTAAGACACACACGCAACCGCATCAAGCGTGGCCTCAGCAATCGCATAAGAGATTGAAGCGATTGCTGAGGATCTGGGTTGTATTCTTTCGTTCCGCTGCCTGAACCGCTGATCTCAGTCGGCCAGTATCACCGGTTTCGACGCTTCCTTCAACCACTCGGAGTGGTCCCATTCCTGCGCATCGACGACGGCGATGGCAGCGATGTTAACGATCTCTTCCACCTCCGCGCCCCGCGCCAGCAGATGCACCGGCTTGCTCATTCCCATAAGAATCGGCCCAATCGTTTCGGCGCCGCCAATTCTCGCTAGCAGCTTGTAAGCGATATTCGCGGAATTCAAGTCGGGACAGATCAGCACATTGGCCCCGCCCTTCAGCGAACTGAAGGGATAGAGTTCTTCCATCAGTTCCGGCGAAACAGCAACGTCGGCCATCATCTCGCCGTCCACCATTAGCGTCGGGTCAGCTTTGTGCAGCAACTCAACCGCTTTGCGCATTTTCTCGCACTGCGGATGCTTGGTGCTCCCAAAGCTGGAGAACGAAAGCATGGCAATCCGCGGTTCGACGTCGAAGCGCCGAGCCGCCTCGGCGGCGCACAGCGCAATTTCCGCAAGTTCTTCCGCCGTCGGATCGATGTTGACGCTGCAGTCGGCCAGGAAATAAATATCTCCTTTGCGCGTGATCATGGCGTAGCACCCGGAAACCGTGTGCAAGCCTTCGCGCATCCGGATGATTTGTAGCGCGGGACGGATCACATCGGGGTAGTGCTGCGTAACCCCCGACACCAGCGCATCGGCATCGCCCATGTGCACCATCATGGAGCCAAAAACGTTGCGGTCGTTGATCAGCGTTTTCGCTTCACTCGGAGTCACACCGCGGCGCTGCCGCAGCCGGCAGAGTTCCTTGATATAACCGTCGCGCAGCGAAGACTCGGCGGGATCAATCGTGCGCACGTCTTTTAGATCGAGGCCCAGGTCCAGCGCTTTGGCTTTGATTGCCGCGCTGCTGCCCAACAGGATGGGCACAGCGATGTGTTCTTCCAGCAAATTGTGACAAGCGCGCAAGATCTTCTCGTTCTCTCCTTCCGGAAAGACGACCGATTTGCGCTTGGCTTGCGCTTTGTGAATCATCACCCGCGAAATCTCGTGAGCTTTGCCCAGCCGCCGCTCAAGTGCCTCACGATACTCGGCCAGATCGACCGGCTCCTGCGCTACGCCCGTACGCATCGCAGCTTCCGCGACGGCGGATGCCTCCCAGATGAGCACCCGCGGGTCGAACGGCTTTGGAATCAGATAATCGCGGCCAAACTTCAGCCGCTCCACTCCGTAGGCGCGGCAGACCGAGTCGGGCACGTCCTCCTTGGCTAGCTTGGCCAGGGCATAAGTCGCGGCCAGTTTCATTTCTTCATTGATCGCGGTGGCGTGCACGTCGAGCGCTCCTCGAAAAATAAACGGGAAGCCCAGCACGTTATTAACCTGATTGGGGTAGTCGGTACGCCCGGTGCACATGATGACGTCGGAACGGCAGGCTTTCGCGTCTTCGTATGTGATCTCCGGATCGGGATTCGCCATGGCGATCACAATCGGATCGGGCGCCATCGACCGCACCATGTCCTGTGTGGCCGCTCCACCAACGGAGAGTCCCAAGAACACGTCGGCGCCGACGAACGCCTCAGCCAGAGTGCGCAGTTTCGTATCTTGCGCCAAACGCTCCTTGTAAGGATTCATGCCTGCCGTTCGGCCTTTGTAAACCACTCCCTTGGTATCGCAGAGCGTAATGTTCTCGCGCTTCGCGCCCAGCCGGATGTAATGCTCGGCTGTGGCGATCGCCGAAGCTCCGGCGCCGTTGACGACGACTTTTATTTTGCCGATGTCCTTGCCCACCACTTCGAGGGCATTCAGCAATGCGGCTCCCGAAATAATGGCGGTGCCGTGTTGATCGTCATGGAACACCGGAATCTTCATCGTCTTCTTCAGCGTCTCTTCGATGTAAAAGCACTCCGGCGCTTTGATGTCCTCAAGATTGATGCCGCCGAACGTCGGTTCAAGAAGCTGGCACAGCTTGATGACATCGTCGGGATTGTGGCTGTCGACTTCGATATCAAAGACGTCCACATCGGCGAAGCGTTTAAACAACACGCCCTTACCCTCCATGACGGGTTTGCCAGCCAGCGCTCCGATGTCGCCAAGCCCGAGGACGGCGGTTCCGTTGGTGACCACCGCCACCAGATTTCCGCGCGCCGTGTACTTAAATGCGTCATGCGGATTGGCCTGAATGTCGAGGCAAGGTACAGCCACGCCGGGCGTGTAGGCCAGGCTCAGATCGCGTTGGGTGCGGCAAGGTTTTGTGGGAGTGACTTCAATCTTTCCGGGGCGCGACCCAAAATGGTAGTCGCGCGCTTGCTGTTTAGTGAACGACATGGGGCTCTCCTTGGCGTTCGATCTTGGTCGGAGGCGGCTATATGATCCAGCTCGCAAAAGGCTTTGCGTTGAGCCGGAAGCGACCTCTTTTAGTGTGCTCCCGAGGGTGATCAGAAACAGTGATGTAGGTCACAGCGGCAGGCCCGTTCTCGCCTGCGCAGAAGTGCAGCGTGGGACAATTTGTCACCTGCGGTTTCTGGCGATTGGCGGCTCTGTGCCGTAATATCTAAGTGAGTTTTAATAAGAAACGAGGCCTCATGACCGCCACATTGCAGGACAAAGGGCAAGCGAATTCCGCACTTCATTTCGCACCACTGCAACCGCCCCACCGCTATCTGTTCGGACCCGGCCCCAGCATGGTTCATCCACGCGTGTACGACGCGCTCTCGAAGCCAATCGTCGGCCACCTCGATCCCTACTTTATTAAGGTCATGTCCGACGTTCAGCAACTACTCAAGACCGCCTTCGGAACCCAGGCCGGAGCAACTCTAGTGATCTCCGGCACCGGCAGCGCTGGCATGGAAGCCGCCATCGCCAACTTCGTCGAACCCGCCGCCAAGATTGCCATCTTCGCCAACGGCTATTTTTCCGATCGCCTCACCGACATGGCGAACCGCCACGCCGCCGACGTCGTCCGCTTTGAAAAACCTTGGGGCGAAACCTACACCGACGATGAAGCGCGCGAGTTCATCCGCCGCGAAAAACCGAAGGTTGTGGCGTATGTTCACGCCGAGACCTCGACCGGAGCTTTGCAGTCCGGCCAAGCCATCTGTGCCGCCGCCCACGACGCGGGCGCTCTGGTGATCGCCGATTGTGTCACTTCCCTCGGCGGAGTCCCGGTCGACTTCGACAAGACTGGCATCGACGTGGCGTATAGCTGCACGCAAAAAGGCTTGAGCTGTCCTCCCGGCCTGTCTCCCATGGCCATTTCGCCCCGAGCGATGGACTGGCTGCGCGCTCGCACGACTCCGGTGCGTAGTTGGTATCTTGACCTCAAGCTGATTCACGATTACTCCACGGTGTCGCATCGCTATCACCACACCGCGCCCATTTCCATGTTCTACGCGCTGCGTGAGGCTCTGATCGCGATCGCCGAAGAAGGAATCGAGAACCGCTGGGAGCGGCATCGCCGTTGCCACCAGCTTTTTGTGCAGGGCATCGAAGCCTTGGGCCTGCGCATGCACGTTCCTGCAGCGCATCGCATCGCCACGCTGAACACGGTGTGCGTTCCGAGCGGTGTGGATGAAGCCAAGGTTCGCAAGCATCTCATCGACGGCCCCGGCATTGAAATCGCCGGAGGCTTCGGACCGCTCGCCGGCAAAATCTTCCGCATCGGAGTCATGGGCCCGCTGTCGACCGAAGAAAATGTTAAATTTTTCCTGGCTGAGTTCAAGAAGGCGCTACAAGCCGAAGGCTATTCGCATTGAACTCGGATTGAACTTGTAGGTTGGGCTCTGGATGTGTGGGGACGGGGCTTTGCCCCGTCCCCAAGATTCGCCCGCACCTTCCCGCGACGAATCGCGGCGATCCTCACCCTTCCATCGTAGAGACATCGCCCGCGTCAACGCCCGCTTCTTTCGCCTTAAGAAAACGCCGCAATATTTTTCCCGACCGCGTTTTCGGAAGCGCCGCCACAAACTCCAGCGACGACGGAGTCGCAATGGGCCCCAGCTCTCTGCGAACGTGTTCGATCAGCTGCGCCGACAATGCCTCTGAAGCCACGTGATCGGAACGCACCTGCACGAACACCTTGATGGTCTCGCCCTTCATCGGATCCGGCACGCCAATCGCCGCCGCCTCTGCCACCGCCGGGTGCGACACCAGCGCGCTTTCCACTTCCGCCGTGCCGATGCGGTGTCCAGCCACGTTGAGCACATCGTCGTAGCGCCCAAGTACGGCGATGTATCCGTCTTTGTCCTTGGTCGCGACGTCACCCGTAACGTAACAACCTGGAATCACCTGCCAGTCGCGCTCATAGCGCCCCGGATCGCGCCATACCGTCCGCAGCATGTGCGGGAACGGCCGCTTCAACACCAATCGTCCCCCAACTCCTACAGGAGCTGACTTGCCGTTCTCGTCGAGCACATCGGCTTCTGCTCCCGGCACCGCCACGCCGACTCTTCCCGGACGCATCGCCATCGATGCCGGCGTCCCCAGCGCTGGTCCGCCCAGTTCGGTCTGCCACCAGTTATCGATCACATAGCCCCACTTGCCATCGCCGGCGAGATGAGTCTGCGCCCAGCGCCACGCCTCGGGATTCAGCGGCTCTCCTGCGCAGGCAATCACGCGCAAGGTGGTCAGGTCGTGCGCCGCCGGATAACTCTCTCCAAAGCGCATGAACATCCGCAACGCCGTCGGCGCCGTAAACATCTTCGTCACGCCGTAGCGCTCCACGATTTCCCAGGCAATCCCCGGATTCGGAAAGTCAATTGCCCCTTCGCGGAACAGTGTAGTCACGCCCGCGCACAGCGGAGCATAGGTGATATACGAATGGCCGACCACCCAGCCAATGTCGGACGTGCACCAGAAAACGTCACGCTCGCCCACATCGAAGTAGCTCGCTAGATGGTAGGTCGTGCCCACCATATAACCGCCGTGCACGTGCAAAACGCCCTTCGGCTTGCCGGTGGAACCAGAAGTATAAAGAAGGAAGAGCGGGTCTTCCGCGTCCATTTCTTCCGCGGGACATACGGGAGGAAACTTGAGCAACGCGTTGAAATCGATCTCGCGGGGGCCTCTGAGCTCAGCTTTCGCCCGCGAATACACCACAACTTTCTCCACGCACTCCAGGTTATCGACGGCCTCGTCCACAATCGCTTTCAGGGCGACGGTCTTGCCGCGCCGGAAGCCGACATCTCCTGCAATGACGATCTTGGCCTCCGCATCGGTAATGCGATCGCGCAGCGCCGTGTGACCCAAGCCTGCATAGACCACCGAGTGAATCGCACCCAGGCGAGCACACGCCAGCATGGCGACAACGCCCTCAATCGTCAAAGGCATGTAGATGACGACGCGGTCGCCCTTCACCACGCCCAGCGATTTCAGCCCATTGGCGAAGCGGCACACCATGCGGTAGAGCTGGCCATAGGTGACGATGCGCTCGCTGCCATCCTCGCCCAGCCAAATGAAAGCGGCGCGATTGCAGCGCTCCGAGTTGGCATGCCGGTCCAGTGCGTTGATGGTGATGTTGGTCTTTGCACCCGTGAACCATTTGTGATGCACCCCATCCCACTCCAGCACTTTGTCCCACTTCCGCGACCACGAAAATGTTGACGCATAATCCCCCCAGAAGCGCTCAGGATCTTTCGTCGCGCGAGCGCATTCGCCCGCCCAGTCCTTCTGCAGGATGTCACGGGTCACGATGGCGGGTGCGGCATATTCCTGATCCATGACTAGCAAATTCGAAATGTCTTCAGTTTTCGGGGTCGTGAGAGCGCTCATGAGTACCTCCAGGGGTACGGCAAATTGGTTATAGGCCGCGTGGATTTTGCTATGCAGAAATATCTTCGTCAGTGACGCCGATCACATCCTCATGTGTTTTTCGAGCCTATGATTCCGCCGTAAATCACACGCGTCCGTGACTCGCATCATGGCGCAGTTTTGCGAAACCACACAGGATTGCGCACCAGTGCTGAAACACTGCGCGACCGAAGGAGCCACCATTCTATGTTGAAGGCGAAATCCATGTTGATGCCCAGAAAGTGGTTGTTGATCCTGATGATTTTGGCCATCGCGGCTGTGCCCGTGCTGGCAGCCAATAACGATGCAAGAGCCGCAAGCGACGGAGCCACGAACTCAGCTAGTGCTGCCGCGAGCGCAAGTCCCGATCCCAGCCCCAGTCCGAGCCCAAGCATCAGTCTGGCTACGACCACGGGTGATGCGAATGTCGCAGCTTTGTTAGGAATCCTGGTAAAGAAAGGTGTTCTGGCCCCCAACGAAGCCAATGCCATCCGCAACGCTACACCCGGCGCGCAGTTTCAACTGCTGGTGGAAGCCCTCAGTCGCAAAGGTGTGTTGAGCGCGGCGGACCTCTCCGCAGCCATGCAACCCACCCCCGTAGCGGCCCCGGTGAACGCTGCGGAAGCCTACTCTTCATCCCTCGACAACGCCGAGCCGGCGTCGGCGGCACAAGCCGCGGCGTCGCCCGCTACGCCACCGCCGCCACCACCGCCCGCAGTGATTTCGGCGATCGCTCCCGTCCGAGTGTTCCCAACCGATCCCCCCAAGACTGGCGGCTTAAAGGGGATCAACGTAGGCCCGCTAACGCTTGCGCCGTACGGCTTCATCAAGGCGACGGTCGTGAATGACACCAGTGACCCCAATGGCGATGACTTCCCCTTCCCGGGTATATGGCTGACAACCACCAGTCCTTTCAATACTGGCCCGACCGAGGCTCCAGCGTTCCACGTGAAGGCCCGCTCCACTCGTTTTGGGCTCAACCTCGAATGGCCCGATGTTTCGAAGAACCTGACGATTACCGGCAAGATCGAGGCTGACTTCGAGGGCAACTTCAGCGAAGTCGACAACCGCGACGTATCCTCGATTCGCAGCAGCGAACCGCAGATCCGCCTAGCCTATGTCCGCATGGATTATCACGCGAACGAGAACACGGATATCTTCTTCGTGGGTGGACAGGACTGGACCCTTTTCGGATCCGGCGCGCTGCCCAATCTTCTGGAAACCACGTTTCTTGGGGCCTATTGGGGCGACGTTTACACCCGTTCGCCACAACTGCGGGGTGGTTTTATCCAGACTCTGAACAAAGAAAACAAAATCAAGTTGGAAGGCCAGGCGGGCATCATGATGCCCAGCAGCAGCCAAATCCTGAAGCTTGGGAGCCTGGGTCTAGCAGGCCAAATCGGGGAAGCCGAGTATGAGGGCGCCCAATCCGACCGTCCTGAGTGGGAAGGCAGGGCGGCTTTGAGTTTCCAGCTTGATAAGGCCCCCGGAGTTGCTCCGGCGCAAATCGCCCTGAATGGATTCCGCGCTTCGCGTACCTCGATTGTTACCAACGCGAGCGTTCAATCAACTCTGGGACCCTCCCTTTGTGCGGAAGCCGTCTATGCGCCTTACTGCAACGTCGGCTTTACCGACTCCAGCAAAATGTATGGCGGTCAATTCACGCTGCAACTCCCCACGCGCTGGTTTACCATCGTGGGCAGCGCGTATCGCGGTGGCGACCTGCGCTTCTACTTCGGCGGCCAGATCAACTCCTTTACTACCGATACGAGCGGCCTGACCGGCGTCTTGGGGCCGTTCCCAACTACCGACGGCGGTCCCCTCGCTGTTTCCGGCCTGACCCTTCTGGGGACGAATTCTTCCGGACAGGTTGTGGTTGCGCCTGAGAAGCCGATCCGCTCGTTTGGCGGGTTCATCAACGTAGGCCTCCCGCTTTCTCGGTGGTTCAATGCCGATCCGAAGGGGCATAATGCCGGCTGGCAGCTCTACCTCGACTTCGGCAAGGACCAGGTCGTACATCGCGACCTCAACAATCCCAACTTCACCGCCTCAACCTTGCCGATGGCAATGGGCAAGATGGCGGCGCTAACCCTCTACTACAAGGTCAACAACTGGACCCAGTTCGGACTCGAGCAGTCGATCTACGCCACCCGTGGGAATAACGGCTCCCTTCTCTACACAATCAAAGGGGTCGGCTCCAACGAATGGCAAGATCACCGCACCGAGTTCGGACCGATCTTTACGTTCTAGACACCGGGTCTTCCACTCCGGCGGGCCAACAATTCGGACCGCCGGAGTTCCCGGTCCAACGACTGAGACGGCCAGTGCAGATTTTCAGGCGCTGGCCTCCAGAAAAAAGGGGACGATATCCCCTCGGGCGGTGGCCCGCAGGTGAATCTGGCCTCCCAAGCCTCCTCCAATCAAGGAATCTATTGCGCAAGGCGGACTGAGGGATCACAATGTACCCGATTTGCGAAGAAAAACGCTCCCGGATTGGTTCCGGAAAATCGGGGATGCAACCCTTGCATCCGCAGTCTTTGGAGGATGTGCTCGCATGAGTATTCGAGGAATCGCGGCGCTGCAGGCGGTGCTTTTGCTGCTAACGATGTCGGCCAACGCCGCATCGCGCAGCAACATGATGGAAATCAAAGTTCTCGATTCCGAAACACGGGCCCTGCCGCTTGATAACAACGGCGTTCCCGTCAATTGCGAGCAGGTGACGTTTGACGCGTATTGCCGGGCCACGAATGCCCCGCAAATGACGAGCACTTTACTGGTGCAGGAAGGCGAAAATCCCCCGTTCCGGATCATTTGCCTCATGGACTCGAAATATTCGCGGTGCACACCGTTGTCCAAGGGTGCGACCTTCGAAGCCCGAAGAGAAAAACACGGCGTCACCGTGTACTACGTGGATGACAGGGGTAAAGCGCGGAGTCAACTCTACAAACTGATCGATAGCGGCGGAAAGGCCGTTCCGGCTAAGACTGAGACAAGGACTGAGACGGCAAATGCAATTCAGCCAGTGCCGCTCACACCCGCGGCACCCGAGAGTTTACCGGCACCTGTGCCGCCGTCTGCCTCCGCTCGCCGCGTTGCACCCAAGGCGAGTGGCGAAAAGGTGCGCTGCAATTTCAATTCAACTCCGTCGGGTGCGGATATCACCATTGACGGCAGTTATGTGGGCAACACCCCATCCGAAATCGGTCTGACGGCTGGGAAGCATGTGGTTCAAATTGCCATGATGGGCTTTGACGCCTGGAAGCGAGAGCTTACCGTCGGATCGGATTCTGCGGTCAATGTGACGGCAGTGCTGCAGAAGACGCAGCCTTAAGCGGCTTGCCGGTGTCGAAAACTTTGCGCTTTCGCCCGAGGTTATGGGGGCGTATGATGTCGCGCGACAGATGTGGTGGTTCGATGTTTCAGGCGCACGTGCAGTATGGGCGCAGCGGAGATCGGAGAAAGACCGCGCTCCCAGTTTCTCATTTCCCTTGTCGTAAAGGAGAAAAACTGTGGCGAATGCAAACTTAGCATCTACTCCCGATACCACTGGCATCAGTCGTTGGTGGCGCGTGGTCGGCGGGGTCTCCATGAACCTGGCGTTGGGCTGCCTGTACGGCTGGAGCGTGTTTGTGGCCCCGCTGGAAAAGGAATTTCACTGGAAGCGGGCGGACACCTCCAATGTGTTCATTATTGCCGTCGTCGTCTTCGCGCTGACTTTCATTGTCGCTGGCCGGTTGCAGGATAAAATCGGACCATTCAAGATTTCCTTGATTGGCGCCGTTCTTGTGAGCTTGGGATTTTTCTTCTGCTCCTACGCCGACAGCCTCACCAAGTTTTTCCTCTTTTTCGGGGTGCTCGGCGGATTAGGCAACGGTTTTGGTTACGCCACTCCCATTCCGGTGATGTCGAAGTGGTTCCCCGATAAACGCGGGTTGGCGGTAGGGCTCGCAGTCGGCGGATACGGCGCGGGATCGGCAATCTTTGGGCCGCTGGCGGCAAACTACCTGATCCCCAGCTTTGGCTGGCGCACCACCTTCCAAGTTCTGGGCGCGATCTTTTTTGTGATGACGGTATTTGGCGCATTCCTCCTGAAGAATCCACCTGCGGGCTATAAGCCTGTGGGCTGGGCGCCAGCGCCAGCTTCGAAGTCCGCTGCATCCACCTATGACTTCACCCCGGGCGAGGTGCTGCGCACACCATCGTTCTACCTGCTGTGGGTGGGATACGCGTTTGGCTGCGCGGCCGGTCTGATGGTCATCAGCCAGTTGGTACCCTTCGCCAAGAGCGTGGGCATACCGAGCACCACCTTGGCGGCGTTTGGCTTAGTCGTGGGCGCGGTGGGTAATGCCTCTGGCCGCATCCTCTCCGCCTGGATGTCGGATCACTTGGGCCGCATCAACGTCTTGCGCCTCATGATCGGTATCTCCATGGTATCCATGCCGATTCTGTATTTGGTCGGTGGCAACGTGGTCGGACTGTTTGTGATGCTGTTCATCGTGTACTGGTGCTATGGCACACAGTTGTCGGTCAATGCGGCAACCGCAGCCGACTTCTGGGGCACCAAGAACGTCGGCATCAATTACGGGATGCTATTCACCGCCTGGGGCGTAGCTGGTCTGCTCGGCGGCAGGATCGGCGGCTGGATGTTCGACGCGTACCATAACTACAAGTACGCGTTCTTCACAGCGGCGCTGCTCGCGGCGGTTGCCTTGGTCTGCGAACTGGCAGCCAAGCGTCCGGCATTGCCTGCGGGAGCTTTGGCCGGCAGAAAGGCGATCAACGCAGCCTAGCTTCCACCGGCCTTCGCGGCTGATGAAGAGGATGCTTCCCCGGTTGGCGCCGCGCTGGATTGGCTCGGCGCCAGCCACGTTAATAAAAAGATTCACTCCGCCCATCGAACATCGTGGCGGGATACAAGCTTGAGCACGTCACAAATTCAGAAAATATAAGGGGCAAACCAATATGGCCGAAATACGTCCGAAACCACAGGTGGTGGGCGAAGCCACCGAGGCTCAAATCGCAGTTCACTGGCGCGAGGAAGAATACTACTATCCTCACGCCAAATTTGTCGGCCAGGCGAATCTGACCGATCCCAGCATCATCGAACGCTTCAGCGAGAAGAATTTTCCTGAATGTTTCCGGGAGTACGCCGACCTGCTCGATTGGGATCAGTACTGGCACACCACGCTCGACACCAGCGATCCCCCGTTCTGGAAATGGTTCGTGGGCGGCAAAATCAACGCCTCGTACAACTGCGTCGACCGTCATCTCGACAAGTACAAGAATAAGGCGGCGCTGATTTTTGTTCCCGAGCCCGAATCCGAAGCCTCGGTCTCGGTCACCTACCGCGAACTCTACGTCCGAGTGAATGAATTCGCCGCCCTGCTGCGCGATTACTGCGGCCTCAAGAGCGGAGATCGCGTCACCATCCACATGCCGATGGTTCCCGAACTGCCCATTACCATGCTGGCCTGCGCCCGCCTGGGCGTGATCCACTCGGTGGTCTTTGGCGGTTTCAGCGGTGAAGCCTGCGGTATGCGAGCTGCCGATTCCGGCAGCCGTGTGCTCATCACGATGGATGGTTATTATCGCAACGGCAAGATGCTCGACCACAAGGCTTCCGCCGATATCGCACTTGATACCGCTAAGAAAGAAGGCCAGGTGGTGGACAAGGTTCTCGTCTGGCGCCGCCACCAGGGCCAGAATGCGTCCGCCTCGCCGTTCGTAAAGGGTCGCGATGTGTGGGTTGACGAAGTGCTACCGAATTACTCCGGCCAAATCGTCGCTCCCGTCCCCATGGACGCCGAAGCCCCGCTGTTCCTGATGTACACCAGCGGCAGCACCGGCAAGCCGAAAGGCTGCCAGCACCGCACCGGCGGTTATCTCTCGTACGTCGCGGGCACTTCAAAATACATCCAGGACATTCATCCTACCGACGTTTACTGGTGCATGGCCGATATCGGCTGGATCACCGGTCACTCCTATATCGTCTACGGTCCGCTCTCTCTTGCCGCCACCAGCGTGCTTTACGAAGGGGTTCCGACCTACCCCGACGCCGGCCGCGTTTGGAGAATCGCCGAGCGTCTCGACGTCAACATCTTCCACACTTCGCCCACCGCGATTCGCATGTTGCGCAAGTCCGGTCCCGACGAACCCGTCAAGTACAACTACCATTTCAAACACATGACCACGGTCGGAGAACCCATCGAACCCGAGGTCTGGCGTTGGTATCACGACGTCGTCGGCAAAGGCGAAGCCGTCATCGTCGATACCTGGTGGCAAACCGAAAATGGAGGCTTCCTCTGCAGCACCAAGCCTGCCATCGATCCCATGAAGCCCGGTAGCGCTGGCCCCGGCATGCCTGGAATCTATCCGACCATCATCGACGAGAACGGCCAGGAAGTCTCGGCGGGATCCAACAAGGCGGGCAACATCTGTATCAAGAATCCGTGGCCCGGAATCATGCAAACGATTTGGGGCGATCGGGACCGCTTCGTGACGCAGTACTATAGAAAGTATTGTAAGAACAGCAGCAGTAAGGATTGGCATGATTGGCCGTACTTTGCCGCCGATGGAGCCGTGCTTGCCGCTGACGGCTACTTCCGCATCCTAGGACGCGTCGATGACGTCATCAACGTGGCCGGCCACCGCTTAGGCACCAAGGAAATCGAGTCGGCATGCCTGACCGTGTTCGAGGTCGCCGAAGCCGCCGTCGTTCCCGTGGTCGACGAGATCAAAGGCCGCGTGCCCGAGGTCTATATCGCCCTGAAGCCCGGTATCGAAGCCAGCCAGGAAATCATCGACAAGGTCAACAAGGTGATCGAAACCATGATCGGCAAGATTGCCCGTCCGCGACGCGTCCTCATCGTCCCGGATATGCCCAAAACCCGGTCGGGCAAACTCATGCGCCGTGTTCTAGCCGCACTCTCCAACAACATGAACACGGGCGACATCACGACCCTGGCAAATCCCGACGTGGTGGAGAAAGTTCGGGAGTTGGTGCAGGGCAAAGAAAAAGTGGCAGTGGCCGACGGTCCCGAAGACCTGAAAAAATTCGGAACCGAGGACTAACAAACTGTTCCAAATTTGGATCGTGGAGGGACGGCCGGGTCTGGCACAACGACTCAGCTGTCCCTCCAGCTTTTTTAGGGATAACCGGGATTTGAGCTTGCTTCCGCTGTGTCGGACGGAGCCCACGTCAGGCCGCAACAGCTTCTTGATAAGGTCTACGGTGTGATCTCAAACACAATGCCGCAGCCTTGTTTCTTACAAGTTCTCCCGCCCGTCTTCCCACCGTAGTAAGTCGCTCCATAGAGGTTGCCGTGTTTATCCACGACCACTCCTCCTAGAGGTTCCGATCCGCCCGCTCCACCCGGGAAGTCGTAGAGCGTAGTTTTCGTCCAGCCGCCTTTTCCGTGCGACAGCTTGAATACGGTGCCAAACCCGTACTTGCCACCCGCTTCCGTCGTACCATACATATTGCCCGCCCTATCAAACGTTGGCGCACCATAACCCGGGCCCCATCCATCAACGGCGTTCTGAAACTGGTAGAGCGTGTTTGCCTGCCAGGTCCCTGCGATGCTGGTCAATTCGAAGACGGTGCCACAGCCCCGGCTGTTACAAACAGGAATTCCCGCGTCGCCCGCAAACCCGAAGAGGTGTCCACTCTTCGTGATCGCCAAATCGCCCGGCTGAGCCCCGCCGCAATCCCTGCCGCAGGCAACCTGGAATGAATAAATATTCGTAAACTGCCAACCCGACGGTTCCGGTGACAGCTCAAAAACGGAGCCCTCGTTCACCACCCCACTCGCTCCACCCGTGCCATAGACGTTGCCCCGGGAATCAAGCACGACGCCTGCATAAGGAGTTCCAACATTCGAGTACAAAAGCTTTTCCGCCCACTCGCCAGAGGGACTGGGAATCAACTCGAAAGCGACGCCCGAAGCCTCTTCTCCGGCATTCACGGTCAGGCCATACAGGTTTCCGCTGCTATCGAACGCGATCTTTCCCTGCGGATACCAGCCGCCATCGTAAGCGCCAAAACTGAAGAGAACTTCTTCCTCCGCGGTGTCTGGCTGAATTCGGAAGGCGGTCCCGACGCCGTATTGTTGATAACCGCCGCCGGTCGTCGTGGTGCTGTAGAGGTATCCGTCCGGCCGCGGAACCAGCGGCGCCCGAGGGTTGGCCCCGTCACTGCCTCCCTGAAAGCGATGCAGAACCGTCTCCGCCCACCCGTTGGGAGACGGCGTGAGCGAAAAGACCGTTCCACAACCGAAGTCGGTAGAGTTCACGCACAGCTTATTGCCGCCGACTTCCGTGGTGCCGTAGAGTGTGCCCGTCTTTTCATCGAGCAGGAGCGGTGCCCATGGCCACCCGCCATCGTCACCTCCTTGAAATGTGTACAGGATCTTCGTCGTAGTCGCCATGGCTGAGCCGGTCGCTAGCGCTATTACTAGGTTCAGGATTGCGAAGAAGCGGGCAAACAGAAGGCAGGACCGACGCGGCATAACAACCTCCACTGCGGTGCGCCGAGCATAGCACGCAGCCTCCAAGCCATCAAGATGTTGTCTCAATTCGCCGACATCCTCACGCTACGACCGTGCGCATCCGCTATTGCGGATACCAATCCAACAGCCGCACCTCGATCCCAGTTCCCTGCAGTTCCTTCTGAAACACACTGAGATCGGATCCCCGATAGTGATACGGAATCACAATCTTGGGATGGAATGCCTTGACGGCATCCGCCGCCTCCTGCGGAGGCATCGTGTAGGGCAGGTTCATGCACACGAACGCCACATCAATGTTCTTCAGCTTCCGCATCTCCGGAACGCCTTCCGTGTCTCCGGAGAAATAAAATCGCATGCCGCCATAAGTAAGCACGTATCCATTGCCGCGTCCCTTGTCGTGGAAGAGTTTGCCCTGTCCCGGCCCGCGCAGCATGTTATACGCGGGAATCGCCTCGATCGTCCAACCCTCCCACATCTTGCTTTCTCCGTTGGCAATTGGCTTGGCCGTCGTAACCGTCGCCACTACTGCAGGAGGCGCCATGATTTCCGTTCCCGTCTTGCTGATCTCGGCGATCGATGCTGGATCCATGTGGTCGGGATGAATGTCGGTGATCAAAACGAAGTCCGCCTTGGGCCCGGAGAGCTTCGCAGGCTTCGCCGGATCGAGGTAGATTACTTTTCCTCCCGCCTCGATCATCGTGCTGGCGTGATACAGCGGCGTGATCTTGACCGCCCCCGACGAGGTTTGGAATGTCTGCGGGGAGGCCGCGGCTTGCGCAAATAACGACATCGCAAAAAAAGTATAGATCAGCATCAGAATCGGCTTCATTGTTGCCTCACCTCAACTTGTCGATCGAATATGTCATCAAGACTGTACCGCGACTCCATAGACCTCGACAACATTCTGCATTGCCCTGGATTCGGCCGAAGTTCTACGGCAGCAGCCCTAAAACGCCAACTCCACTCGTTGTCCCGACGTAAACCTTTCCATTTGCGATTGTAGGCGCAATGTACTTGTTGCCGTTTCCGAAATGGTCGCGTCCGCCGGCAGCCTGGTTAGAGTTGTATAGCTCGACCGCGAGATTGTTGGCGTTATAAAAGTGCCAGTCGCGAGGAGTGCCCTTACGGGAGTGGGACCCGGCCCAGCGGAGACCACACTCCCCGCGGAATCGTCAACGAAGCGCGCCGCAATCCACTTCCGATCATGTATTCTTGAGGTTCGACCCAAAGCTCTCCTACATTCAAAAGCTGGGATCGATGCGATCCACAAGAGTTCTGGCATTCAAATTCATTCTTAACGAGGTACTCGTGGCATGACCATGAAGAAGCATGCGGTTCGCAAAACAGCGCTCCGGCAAAAGGCACAGCTGATGTCGGGTTCGGAAATTGAACGCACGCTGGTGCGGCTGGCGCACGAAATTCTCGAGAAAAACGGCGGTGTCGAAGGCCTCGGACTCGTCGGCATTCGCCGTCGCGGTGTTCCCATCGCCGAGCGCCTGGGCAAAATGATTCATCAAGTGGAAAAAAAGAAGGTTCCCGTAGGTACGCTCGATATCACATTCTATCGCGATGACCTTTCGACGCTCGGCCCCAAGCCGGTCGTGCAGGAAGCAGAAATTGGATTCTCCATCGAGGGTAAAAAAATTGTTCTCGTCGACGATGTTCTTTATACCGGCCGCACTACGCGCGCCGCTCTCGACGCCCTTTTCTCGCATGGCCGCCCGAGCCTCGTGCAATTGCTGGTCCTGATCGATCGCGGCCATCGCGAATTGCCGGTCGAAGCCACTTTCATTGGGCGAACCGTGCAGACCACCGACAGTGAAGTAATCGAAGTCAAGCTCAGCGAGATCGACGACGCGGAAAAAGTTCTGCTGATGGAAAGGTAGCAGGATACGGCTCTGGAAGTGTGATGACGGGGCTCTGCCCCGTCGAAGCCGGGTGCAGCCTAGTTAATTACCGACCTGCTGTTAGCCACTCCGAGTCAAATCGTGCCCGATCATAAAACGATTTCTGCGTGCCCACTCCCGTGGTCGAAAGCCCCGCGTAAAGATTCGCGCGCTTCACCGCTTCTCTCTCGGGCAATCCTTCACCCAAAAACGTTGCGAAACTGCCGATAAACGCATCGCCCGCCCCGGTCGAATCCACGCTCTTCACCGGAAACGCGGGCACATGCTCCATGCCGTCGCTCCCCGCCAGCAGCGAGCCATTTGCGCCGAGAGTGACAATCACGCGCCGAATGCCGCTGGCCAGCAGTTTGGCCGCGCACTTCTTGGCATCGTCAAGATTGCGCACCGGCATGCCGGAAATCGCCTCCGCCTCATGCTCGTTGGGGACAAAATAATCGAGATCCGCGACCGCCTTGAGGTCGATGGGCTGCGCCGGGGCCGGGTTCAAAATGCAGCGAATGCCGTTCCGCGTTGCGAATTGAATCGTGTAGTACACCGTTTCCAACGGAATTTCAAACTGCAGAACGATGCAGTCCACGCTCTTCAGCACGTCGGCCGCGGCCTCCACGTCCGCGGGTTTCAATTGATCGTTGGCGCCCTTGACGACGATAATCCGGTTCTGACCCGAAGGCTCGACGAAGATCGGCGCGACTCCACTGGAGACGCCCGCCACCTGCCGCACGTGCGTGGCATCGATTTCGAGTTTCTCAAAGTTTTTGATGGTTGACGGGCCGAACAAATCGTCCCCGACGCGCGCCACCATAAAAACCTCGGCACCGCAAAGGCGAGCGGCAACCGCCTGGTTTGCTCCCTTTCCGCCGAACCCCAGGTCAAACTTCTGCCCGAAGATGGTCTCCCCAGGCTTGGGAAACTGATCTGCGAACGTGGTGAGATCAACATTGGCGCTGCCGACAACCGCGATGCGAGGACGCTTGGGCATAGTTTTTCTCGTAACGGCCGGCCGCTGTAACGGAACGTCCGGCTTTCGTGAGGAAGGGCGAGTTTAGTCATCCGACCGTCATGTGTCAATCGACCTGGCGACTCGCACGGCGGCCCGCCGTGCGATCAGGGTCGCGCTTTTTGTTCACTTTCTATCCGCATTCGTCTGGCATCCACACACGCTCTCGGGTATTCTCTCGTGTGATGGCCAACGTCTCGCTAAGCGAATTGTTGGGCTTGACCGTGTATGACACGTCCGGCACGGCATGCGGACGGGTGCGCGAGGTGGCCCTCGCGCCCCAGGAGGATCGATCTCGTGTCTCCCAGTTAATCGTCAAGACGCCAGCGGGAAGTCGCTTGCTGCCCTTGACAGCGGTCTCTTCCATCAACAGCGGCATTCACGCTGCGACCGCTTCTGCGGAATGGACTCCAGCCGATGGCTCCGAAGGATTGCTGCTGCTCAGCCGCGATCTGCTCGACCAGCAAGTCATTGACGTACATGGGCGCAAAGTTGTGCGCGTCAATGACGTGGATTTTCACCATGACAGCGCCCAAAATCGCTCCGTCCTCAGAGTTGGCGGAGTCGACGTGGGTCCGCGGGGCGCAGTTCGCCGCCTCTTAAAGGGAATTGTGCCGGCCGCCGCTCTTCGGGCTTTGCTCCTACGTGTCCCTCCCCGTCAGATTCCATGGGATTTCGTCGATCTTATCGAGACCGATCCCGCCCGGCGAGTCAAACTGAAGATCTCTCATGAGCGCCTCAGCCGCCTCCACCCTGCCGATATTGCCGATATTGTCGAAGAACTTGCGCCGGATGAGCGCGAAGCCGTGTTCGAAACGCTCGACGAGGGCGTCGCCGCTGGCGCGCTCGAAGAACTCGAACCCAAAGTCCAGAAAGCAGTCCTCGAATCCCTCGACTCCGACCGCGCCGCCGACATTGTCGAGGAAATGGAGCCGGATGCTGCCGCCGACCTCCTTGGCGACCTTTCCGACGATAAGACCGAAGAAATCCTGGTCCAGATGCAGCCCGAAGAGCGCCAGGAGGTCACCGAACTCCTCGAGTTCAAGGAGAACACTGCCGCCGGACGCATGACCACCGAGTTTATCGCGTTGCCGGTGACGGCCACTGCCCATGACGCGATCGAGGCCATGCGCGTATTCGAAGGGCGCATGGAAAATATGAGCACCATCTACCTCACCGATTCGCATGGAACCCTGGCAGGCGCCGTGCCTCTGGTCAAAATTGTTCTAGCGCCCTCCACTACGCCACTGCTGGCTTTGGGCCAGGAGCCTCTGATTTCGTGCCACGAAGACGCGAAAGAAAAAGAATTCGCCGAGCTTTTCGATAAGTACAACCTGCTGACGCTTCCGATCGTCGATGAGCAGGGGCATCTCACCGGTGTAATCACGCCAGACGATGTGATCGCTATGTTGCGCTCGAAACTATAGGCGTTCTTGTTCACTCTAGTGACGACCCTGCCTCGTCTCGCGCTCGCATATAAAAGAATGAACCGGCGTTTCCGCGAGAAAAGTTTCCCCGTTTTGCAGTTTCACCTATCCAGACCACGCATCCTACATTTATTCTGATCGGTCTGTTTGCCATTTCATTCGTGCGTCTGGCCCGTAGGCATGAAATTTCTAAAAAGTTGGAAAGTTCGGCTCCTGCTGTTTCTTGCCGTCGTGGGTCCTGGCTTTATCACCGCCAACGTCGATAACGATTCCGGCGGCATCCTCACCTATTCCCAGGCCGGCGCCCAGTTCGGCTACACCCTCCTCTGGACCATGATCCCGATCACCATCGCCCTCATCGTGGTGCAAGAGATGTGCGCTCGCATGGGTGCGGTCACCGGCAAGGGCCTCAGCGATTTGATTCGCGAAGAATACGGCCTCCGCATTACCTTCCTCATGATGCTCGGCATCCTGATCACAAACTTCGGCAACGTCATCACAGAATTTATCGGCATTGCGGGCAGCATGGAGTTGTTCGGAGTCCCCAGGTACTACTCGGTACCGATCTGCGGCGTCATCGTCTGGCTGATCGCGGTCAAAGGGCAGTACAAAAGCGTGGAAAAGGTTTTTCTTGCGGCCTCGTTCTTCTACATCACCTACATCTTTGCCGGAGTATTAGCCAAACCAGCGTGGATTGAAGCGATGAAGGCTACCATCAAGCCTCCGGGCATGGCCGCCTTCCATCAGAGTTCCTACCTCTACATGGTCATCGGCGTCGTCGGCACTACCATCGCCCCGTGGATGCAGTTCTATCTGCAAGCCTCCGTCGTTGAGAAGGGAGTCACCCGCCGCCAGTACAAAGCTTCCCGGCTTGACGTTATCGTGGGATGCATTTTCACCGACATCGTCGCCTGGTTCATCATTGTCGCCTGCGCCGCCACGCTCTACGTCCACAATGTTCGCAACATTCGCGACGCCGCCGACGCCGCCCAGGCTCTTCGTCCCCTGGCGGGAGACTGGGCCTACATTCTCTTTGCACTCGGCCTTTTCAATGCATCCCTGTTCGCCGCTTCCATCCTCCCGCTTTCCACCGCCTTCACCGTCTGCGAAGGATTAGGCTTCGAGTCGGGTGTCGAACGCAAGTTCTCCGAAGCTCCCGCCTTCTATTGGCTTTACACCGTACTCATCGTTGCCGGCGGCGCGGTCGTCCTCATTCCGGGACTGCCGCTCATCAAGATCGCCGTATTTTCCCAGGTGGTCAACGGTGCCGTGCTTCCGTTCGTCCTCATCTTCATGTTGCTGCTGATCAACAAAAAAGACTTGATGGGAGAATTCGTAAACAAGCGCACCTTCAACTTCATCGCCTGGTCCACCACCGTGATCATGGTGATCCTGACAGCACTTCTGGTTTACGGCCAACTGCGCGGCAGCGCAGGCTAGCGGAAAGAGTTTGGACAGAAACAGGGCTTGCTGCGTCTCCCCCCACTTCAAAGGAACTTGATCGAGCACGAACGAAAAGGGCGGAGCGAGAGTTTCTACCTCGGAGAGCGCGCAGAAAATTGAACCGCTAAATTAATCGCCACTACGCGTCACGCTCCGCGGAGGGCGATTAGGACAGGTCCAGCTTCTCTAGAGAATTTTTCCCGCCGCCAGATCCTTTACCAGTCCCAAGTCCGCTTCCAGAAAATCCAGTCCCAGCAGTTCCTGCCGCGTCACCCAGCGAATCTCGCGAAAAATCCGATTCTCAATTTCTCCCTCATGCTTACGGACTTCAAAGAACCGCAGCTCCACCGACCCGCCGCTCGGATATTGATGGACGATGCGCGCCACTTCAGCGCCAATGTCGGCCACAATTCCCAGTTCCTCTTCGAGCTCCCGCCGCATGGCATCGCGCGGCTGTTCCCCTTCTTCGATCTTTCCGCCGGGGAACTCCCACTTCAGCGGCATGGGTTGGTGCCGCGTCCTCTGGCACGCCAGGATGCGATCCTCTTTCACAATCAGCGCGGCTACAACTCGTTTCATGAATTAAACCTGCTTCTACCTGCATGTCTGGCTTGTCACGAGCTGGGATCCCATGAGCATCTTCGGCCTCGGCAGACGTTAACTGACGTGCTCATCCCCCAGTCGCTTGCCCACGAGTTGAGCACAATACTCGACCAGTTCGCGGTCCTCGTGGCCAAATGCCGCCAGAAAATGACTGTCAATATCCAGTTCGCCCGCCACCTTGCCGCGAACAAACACGGGGACCACAATTTCCGACTTGGTTTCGAGGGAGCAGGCAAGATATCGCGAATCCCGATTCACGTCGTCCACAACGACCGTCTTGCCCGAAGACGCCGCCGCGCCGCAGATGCCTTCGTCGAGCGGAATTCGTGTATGCGGAGTCATCGCGCCTACATAGTGCCCCAGAACCAGCATTGGCGGATCAGCTTCTGTATCCAGCAGATAGAAGCCGACCCAGTTGTACTTCAGCATGATCCTGTTGAGCAGAACTGTGATGCCCTTCATCAGTTCGTCGGCGCTGCGCGCTGCGGCGTTCAAGCGGTCCGCCTCTTGCCGCGCTTCGTTGATCTTCTGCAGATCCAAAATAGCCATGATCATCATCCTAAACCACCCAGCCGCTGTTGATCTTCTTCCGGCCCCTTTGGTCGGCAAATCGTTCGCACCAGAAGAAGAGCTCCGCAGACTATCGCAAGCCTCGCGTCACCTTTCCCGTGTAAAATCTCAGTACCCCATGACTCTTGCCAGCTTCGTCGCCAAGTCCGCCTTTCGCAACAAGCGCCGCAGTCTGTTGACCGTCGCCAGCATCGCGTTCTCTCTGCTGTTGCTCTGCATCATGCTCTGCGTGTGGCGCAGCTTCTACATCGACAAAGGCGCTCCCGACTCCGCGCTTCGCATCATGACGCGTCACAAGGTCTCGCTGGCTAATTTTCTGCCTATCTATTATCGCGACAAGATTCGTAGTGTTCCCGGCGTGGTCCACGTCGTGCCCATGACCTGGTTCGGGGGCACCTATAAAGACAGTAAACCGGAAAATTACTTTGCTCAGTTCGCCACCGATCCGGACGAATATTTCGACGTCGCCGCCGATAAAAATATGCCCGCCGACCAACTCGCCGCCTGGAAACGCGATCGCGCAGGTTGCGTCGTCGACACCGTGCTGGCCGAGAAGCACCACTGGAAAATCGGCGACCACATCCTTCTGCAAGGCACCATCTTTCCCGCCAATCTTGACCTCACCTTGCGCGGCATCTACACCATCGATCCACCCAGCAGCAATCTCTACTTCCACACCAAGTACCTGGAAGAATCCGTCTCCTGGTTCAAAGATACGGCCGGATTTTATTTCACTCGCGTCGACACCGCTGAACATATGCCAGTGGCGGCGCGCGCCATCGACGATATGTTCCACGGCACTCCTGTTCCCACCAAGAGCGAGAGTGAACAGGCCTTCAAACTTGACTTCATCGCCACCCTGGGAAACGTCAAAGCCTTCATTCTCAGTATCTGCGGTGCAGTGGTCTTCACTACCTTGCTCGTTTGCGCCAATACCATGGCCATGTCGATTCGCGAGCGCACCCGTGAAGTGGCCGTGCTGCGCACGCTCGGCTTCACACGCGAAAGTATCCTGAAGTTGTTGCTGGGCGAATCGATCGCTATTTCTCTGATCGGAGGCTTGATCGGGGTCGCCCTCTCGACCGTAGCCATTCTGTTCATGGCCCGTCCGGGCATTGGCTTACCCGTCTCCATGCACATGACCGCCGCCACCGCGCTCGTCGTTATGCTGGCCGCCTTCGTCGTCGGATTGGTCAGCGGCCTGATTCCCTCGTATCGCGCCTCCAACCTTGGAATCGTCGACGCTCTGCGCTATATCGGTTGAAACACTTGCGACATTCAATCGTGGAGCAACTTAGCCTGGCGGCATGGAGCCGTTCCATCGACGGCGATTCGATACCTCAGCCATTCCATGACCCAATGATTTCGGTGTTAAACTCGCTTCGCATGCGGACCGACATTCTACCCCTTTGCGATCAGCATTACCGCACCATGGAGCCCGCGCTGGCCCCTTACAATGCCGACTATTGCATTGAATTCTTTCGCTGCACCGACAAATTCTGCCACCGCTGCTTCGGCGAGCGCATCGGCTACTCCACCCCCAAACGCGGAGATGCGCCGATCCTCACCCCCAACCAACCGGTCTGCGACCGCCATGGCCGCCCCATGTTCATCATCAGCGTCGATCGCCAGCGCAACCACGTAACCTATGCCTGCCCCGAAAACGACTGTGCCGAGCGCATCGTCCGGACTTAATCCGTCGCACTCGCCGACAAGTCTTTCGTCGCACTGCAGTGTAGAGCGGCGCGCCTAACCATCCTGAAAGCGTCGCAGCGCGTGGACACACAGGCGTGATCGACGCCATCGACAAGAGGTGTCTGCGGAAGATGTTGCGATAACTCTCGGGGCCGTCACATGGTGATCTTGAATACGACGCCCATGTTATTTGCTCCACCTTCAAGTGTGGTCCCGTAAAGGTTGCCGTATTGATCCAGAACAACTCCGTTCGGGAAGGCGCCGTCACTAGCCGAATCGCCAAAATTGTAGAGCGTCGTCAGCACGCCCTCAGGGGAGAGTCTGAAAACCGTCCCCATGCCGTGACCGCCACCCGACGGCGTTGCGCCGTACAGGTTGCCCGCCGCATCCTGTACGGGCGCGCCCGCCAGAATGCCGCTATCGTTCGCTAGAGAACCGTTCGCCCCATTGAAGCTGAACAATGTCTTGTACTGGCCCGCGGGCGTCAACAGAAAGACCGTGCCGTTGTTGTCCGTCCCCCCCTCTCCCGTCATCCCGTAAAGATTGTCTTTCGCACCTACCCCAAGGAAGCTGGGAGGGTTCTCCGTATGCCGGTCAGCAACGATGTGGACCGTCTTCGTATGTCCGGACGCCATTGTCTTATCTATTCTGTAACGATTACAACACCGATGCGGCGGAGCTTGATTCACTGAAATCGAATAGAGGTTGCCCTTGCTGTCGATGGATAGGCCAACCAAACCCATACCCGCGTCGGTAAACGTATGCACCGTGGTCACCGTCCCCGACGGACTGATCTTATCGATGCTGATATTGGTCTCGGAAAGCGAAGGGCCGCTTATGACATATACATTCTTGTTTGCATCCAATACGGCGCCAGGAATTTGTATCTGCGGGATGGGGCTGGCTCCGATTGGCGCAAGAATCTTGAAGTTGCCAGCCGGAGTGATTTGAAACGTCTGCAAAAAGTCCGCAAAGTCAGTGCTGTCATTGTAAGCATCTCCATACAGATTGCCTTGGTTGTCCAGGACCAGGCTACTGATCGTGGGGAAAACTTCGCCAGTAAGATATTGGAAGGAGTGGATCGTGGAATAGTTTCCAGCCGCGTCGATCTTAAACACGACTGTCCCCGCCCCACCATAGAAATTGCCTTGCCCGTCCCCCGTCAAGCCCGCCGTTGTAAACCCTTCATCGCTGACGTCGAAGTTGTGCAGGATCGTTTCGGTTTGCGCCTGGACGGAAACAAGCAAGCCCGAAACGACGATGGCCAGCATGAACAACTTGGCGAGACAACTCGCTGCTGTACAACTACGCGTAAGCATGGAGTGAACCCTTTCAGTTTCCAAGCGGATTTTAGATCCTATGGCGATTCCTCCTTCCCGGGCGCCGAAGCCCGAGAATCTGAGGACACCCACTCCCATCATCTTCCGGCCGCCTGCGATAGGGAGTTGTTAAATTGATGTCACGATTTTGTAAATTTGTCGCGAAGTGCGGGAAATGCGCGGAACCGATCGAAGTGGCGCCACTTCACACTACGGAAATCAGTCCCGGTCTTGCTCCACCAATGCGGGAATCCCTTTCGACTGGACAAAATAGGGGACAAATTCAGGCAAACATCATCCCCCGCCTGTCGTTTTTTGGCGTTCAGAAACCGGGCCGAACACGGTCATCCACGCGCGATTTATCCATGTGTTCGCCACGTTTTCTCTACTCGCCCGCTAGCCACGCATACTGCGCTGCCGTCAGCGGCACCACGCTCAACCGCCCCTGCCGCACCAGAGGTGACTCCGCAAATGCCGGACGTGCTTTGATCTCAGTCAGCGTCTTTGGCTGAGCGATCGCCTTCCCCACCTTGATCTTGACCTTCGGAACGCGCGGATCGCTCGCATCCACCGCGACCACCGAGGCCGTCCCCACCGCACTCTTCTCATCGCCCGTGTGATAAATCACCAACCGCTCGCCCGGCTTCATTTCGCGCAAATGCTTGACCGCCGCTGGATTCGTCACCCCATCCCAGATCGTCGCCTTCTCGCGCTCAAGATCTGCGAAAGAATATACCGTCGGCTCAGTTTTCAGAAGGTAGTCCATGGGGAGGTATTGTAATCAAGGGGAGCGATAGGTGTCTTGCCCTCTTCGTCCAGGGCGAAAGATTTCTGCTCCCCTTCACTTTGTTACCGCCGACACTTCCCTTCCACGCCGGTTTCGCTAACAATAAGGAGGCGCCTAAAACTCCTCGTGACCCCAGCCTCCATCAGTCCGGGCACCACCACCATGGCCAAGGCCATCGAGCGCTACTTTAATGTTTCGCTCTATCTGCTCGTGCTCACAGGCTTCGGCACCCTCGCCACGACCGGAGGACTCGACCTCCCCACGGTACTGCTGGTAAGCACGGCGCTCGTGCTCCGCGGCTACCAACTTGTCACCCAGCGCGAGTTTCTGATTGCCGAGCGCTGGACTACGATCCTCACGCTGATCTACGTCTTCGTTTACCTCGCCGACTACGTCTTTTTGTCGCGCGCATTCTTGGCCGCCAGCGTTCACCTGGTTCTCTTTGCCATGGTCGTAAGGCTGTTCTCATTACAGCGTACGCGCGACCATTACATGCTCGCCGTACTCTCTTTCCTGATGGTGCTTTCGGCAGCCGTGCTTACCGTTGGCAGCTTGTTCCTCTTCTTCTTTGCCTTCTTTCTGCTCGTGGCCGTCGTCACCTTCGTGCTCATGGAGATGCGCCACTCCGTCGCCGCCGAGACCAAGCATGCCAAAGATCAGCCGTGGATCGATACTGCCCACTCCGTCAGCGGCCCCGGCCAACGAGTCGCGGACAAACGTTTTACCGCCCCCAGCCTTCTCTCTCCCAGTCGGCGCATGGCCTACGGGTTGCTGGCGATCGCGCCCGTGCTCATGGTCATGATCCTGGCTGGCAGTTTTCTCATCTTCTTCCTTCTTCCTCGCATTTCGTCTCACTATCTAAGCGCCTACACGCCCACCAGTGATGTCGCTACTGGTTTCAGCGATCGCGTACAACTTGGCCGGATCGGCCAGATTCAGCAATCCAGCGCCGTCGTCATGCATGTGGAAATCGAGAACGACTTGCAAGGCGCGTACGACCTGAAATGGCGTGGAATCGCGTTGAGTAACTTCGACGGCCGCGCCTGGACCAGTTCCTACGGCCAAACTCAGCTTCGACCCGCCCCCGACGGAAGCTATCGCCTTGCCCCTCTTGTGGACCCGCGCAGCACAGCGGCTCTCGCGACCCGATCCATTCGTTATCGCGTCCTGATGGAGCCCCTTGGAACCAACGTATTTTTTCTGGCAGAAAGGCCGCAGCGTCTTTTGGGGAGCTTCCGGCAGGTGAGCGAAGACACGGGCGGTGCGGTCTACAATCTGGATGCCGAACGGCCGATCAGTCGCTATGAAGCGGAATCGCAATTTGCTGAGGCTGACAGCGATGAACTCCGTCGCGCCACCAACCTCGCTCCCAGAGGATCGGAACCGTATCTACACCTGCCCCCGATCGATGCGCGCATTCCTAAACTGGCGGAGGAAATCACTGCCACCGCCACCAGCAATTATGACAAGGCGATTGCCGTCGAGCGGTATCTCTCCACTCACTTCGGCTATACCCTCGAATTGCCGCGCAGCCGGCCAGCCGACCCCTTGGCGAACTTTCTTTTCGAGAGGAAACGAGGCCACTGCGAATATTTCGCCAGCTCGATGGCCGTAATGCTGCGCACGTTGCACATTCCGTCGCGGATCGTGACCGGTTTTCGTGGCGGCGAATTTAACGATCTCACCGGCCAGTATGTTATCCGCGCCAGTGACGCCCATTCCTGGGTTGAGGCCTACTTTCCAGGGTCTGGATGGATCAGCTTCGATCCAACTCCCGCCGGAAGTTTACCGTCGCGGACCGGTTGGTCGCGGATGCAACTGTATCTCGATGCCGCTTCATCGTTCTGGCGCGAATGGATTATTAACTACGACGTCAGCCACCAGCGCGCTCTCGGAAAGGACGCCGCGACCAGCAGCCGCCAATTTCTGGACGATGCTCGCCGCTGGATTGAGCGGCGTCATCGCATCCTGCTGCGCTCGGCTCGCCGCGCCCACGCGCACATCACAAATTCTCCGGGAAAATCCCTGCTCGGAGTCATGGCGCTTGCCGCCATCTTGCTCACATTGCCGAACCTGGGTCGCGTGATCGCAGGGTTGCGTACGCTTCGCCTGCGCTCCCATCCGGAACGTGCCCCGCGCGAAGCTGCTGCCCTTTGGTATGACCGGATGGTCGAGCGCACCGCGCGCCTTGGATGGCGAAAACTGCCCTCGCAAACGCCGCTCGATTTTGTGGCTGCTATTCAGGAAGAAGCGCTTCAGCAGAAAGTGGAACGCTTTACCCGCGCCTATGAATCGGCACGCTTCGGGCGTTCACTCGACGACGCCCAAAGCTTGCCTGGCCTTTTCAAGGACCTCACCGCCACCAGCGCTGAGCACCAGAAAAAAACGGGGGTCGTATAACCCTAGAAGCGGTGGATCACGCCTACGCCCACATAATAGTTGTGCTGACGGCTGACGTTGGTGTCCACGGTGTAGTCGGGTCGGCCGGAATAGAAGTCGCGCACTTCAAAGCGCGCACCCCAGCGATGCCAAAACCAAACGTCCAATCCCCCGCCGAACTGCACAACGCCAGTATTGGTGCTCGTCTGCCCAGGGTTGGGCCCGTAGAAGTTGCGCACGTCTGCTTCACGAAAGCGGCCGTAGCCCCCACCAAAACTAACCCAGGGCTCGACTGAATCCATCGAAAAAACGTTGACGCGCAGCGATGGCGTTACAAACAGCGCCCCAATGTCTTTGGGAATCTGATTCTCATAAGTGTTGAGATTCATATGGGGATAGAGGGCTACGGGCAACTCCGCATAGAATCCGAAAATCTTGCGCGTTGTAAGCAGGCGGCCGTAATTGAAGGCGACCATTTCGTCGTTTCCGAAATGAATGCGCGGATCGGGGTCATTCGAAAAAGGATCGTTTACGATCGACTGCGTGCTGACGAACGCTCGTCCACCGGTAACCGACAGCTGATTGGTGAGCCACAAGTAGTTGCTGTCCTGCGCCACTGCGCCACAGACAAAAATCATAAAAAACAGAATAAAAACGACAAGGCGTTTCGCCAACATCTCTCCTCCCGGATCGTCGAGGGATGTACTTTTTGTTTGAATAAGATTAGCACGGGTTCCTCGAATTGGCCGCCGTGCAACGTTACCCGTCTTGATGCGCGCTCGGCGGCGTCCCGAGCCAACCGACGGTGCCTGCTGAAATGTTAGAATCGTAAAAGCTCTGTTTCCTGCTGGTCATAATTATTGTTGTCAGTTTGTTATCGTCATTGTCCCAGTGCCCACAAAGAAAACTATGTCCGCGATTGCGGGGCCGATTCCTCCCGCCAAGGTCGGTTTTGTAAGCCTCGGCTGCCCCAAGAACCTCGTCGATAGCGAGGTCATGATGGGCATGCTGGCCCAGGCCGGCGCTGAACTTACTCCCAACGCCGAGAACGCCGACGTCATCGTCGTCAACACCTGCTCCTTCATCGCCAGCGCCCAACAGGAATCCATCGACACCATTCTCGAAATGGCCCGCCACAAGACGGGAGGCAAAGCAAAGCGGCTGATCGTTGCCGGCTGCCTCGTCGAACGCTTCCACGATGAGATTCGCAAGAACATTCCTGAAGTGGACGCGGTCGTCGGCACGGGCGAACTGGAAAAAATCCTGGCCGCTGCAGGCGTGGCGCCAGCGCCGTCAACGCCCAGCCCGTTCAACATTTTGACACTCGGCTCTCCAACCTCGCGCCCTGAGGGAGATCATCGCCGCGAGCAGGGCCGCTTCGCCCGCAATTCCTGGGACGGCGCTGTCGCGGACCTGCCCAATTATCTCTACGACGACCACACCCCGCGCATCCTGACGACGCCGCGTTCCTCCGCGTATATCAAAATCGCCGAAGGATGCGATCATCCCTGCAGTTTCTGCATCATTCCCCAGCTTCGCGGACAATTCCGCTCGCGCCGTTTCGAGTCCGTCGTCGCCGAAGCCGAACGCCTCGCCCAATCCGGCGTGCGCGAAATTACTCTTATCGGGCAGGACACTACCTGCTACGGAGAAGACCTCGGCTTAAAAGATGGATTAGCCGTTCTGCTCGAAAAGCTCGCGGCCGTCGAAGATCTGCGCTGGGTTCGCTTCCTCTATGCCTATCCCAACAAGATAACCGGACGGCTGCTTGAAACCATCGCCGCCCACGACAACATTTGCTCCTACATGGATGTCCCCTTGCAGCACGCCTCGCCGACCGTCCTCAAGCGCATGAAGCGTGGCGGCGGCGCCGAAGTGTTCCTGCGCTCCATTGAGAAAATGCGCCGCACGATCCCCGCCGTCACCCTCCGGACATCTTTCATTGTCGGGTTCCCCGGCGAAACCGAAAAAGAATTCGAAGAACTATGCGCCTTCGTGAAAGAAGCGGAGTTCGACTGGATGGGCGCTTTCGGCTATTCCGACCAGGAAGGCGCGGGCGCTTTCGGTCATGACGAGAAACTTTCCGCCCGCGAAATCGAATCGCGGCGCAAGTCCCTCATGTCGATACAGAAGAAAATCAGCCGGTCAAAAAAGAAAAAGCTGATCGGCCAGGAATTCGATCTGCTACTCGAAGGCCCTTCCAGCGAATCCGAACTGCTACTCGAGGGGCGCACCGCAATGCACGCGCCCGAAATCGACGGAAAAGTTTTTGTCAACGATTATCCCGAAGCAGCCGAGCCAAAAGAAGGAGAGTTCTATCGCTGCCGCATCACCGCCGCACACGATTATGATGTAGTCGCGGAGATCATTTGAGGCCATGAAAACTCGGACCAGTCTTGTGGCAATCTTGCTGATAGTGCTTTTCACTACGGCTGCGCAATGTCAGATCAACTATGGATCAAACGGACAAGTGGGCAAGTATGCCAATGTGAACGATATCAAGGTCTATTACGAGGTCTACGGAGAAGGGGAGCCGTTGCTTTTATTGCATGGCAACGGCGGATCGATTCAAAGTCTTTCGTACCAGATTCCGGAATTGTCCAAACATTTTAGAGTTATCGCGGTGGACAGCAGGGCACAAGGCAAATCGACAGACTCCGCCCAAGAGATCACCTATGCGCTGATGGCTTCGGATATGAGCGCACTCATCGACAAACTAAACCTCGGCAGTGTGTATGTGGTGGGTTGGAGCGACGGTGGAAACATCGGTTTGGAACTGGCCCTTTCCCATCCTCAACAGGTTAAGAAGCTGGTGACTTTCGGCGCGAATTACACGCACGAGAACGCGATGGCGCCGCCCGACGGTGTCACGATGCAAGCAGACGATCCCAGGCTCTTGAGAACGACGCGTGCATTTAAGAAATTCCGGGAGGGAAAGGTCGAGCTCTCTCCAGAGGTAAAGAAGAAGCTTAGCGATTTAATGGACAAGTATCCAAACATCACGGTGGCCCAACTCAAACAGATCACGATCCCGGTCCTTGTTGCCGTTGGAGACCGCGACTTAATCAATCTTGACCAGACAATTTCATTGTTTACGAGCCTGCCTCATGCACAGTTATTCATTGTTCCGGGTGCTTCACATTTGGTACCGATCGAACAACCGGAGTTGGTCAACAGCGAGGTGATCAAATTCTTGTCATCACCCTACCGCGACCTTGACCGCTACTATTTTGTAAACCTTCCCAACTAGCATGACGCCGCGCAAGCGCACCATCAAACTCCGTTGCCCGATCTGCAAGAAGCCTGCGAAGGCCACCGACCCCGATTTCCCTTTTTGCAGTGATCGCTGTCGCCTGATCGATCTCGGCAAATGGGCCAGTGGTGGATATGTAATTTCGTCGCCGGTTGACGATGCCGACGAAGCCATCCGGCAAGACAGCCCCGACGAGGACGGAGAGTGACCGACTCGTTGCCCGCAATCGCCGCCAAGTCCCCTGCCCCGCTTTGGGCCACCGTCGTCGCAACCTTTTTTGGCGCCGGTCGCCTCAAGCCCGGTCCCGGCACGTGGGGATCGGTCGCAACCATCTTGGTGTGGGCGCTGGCAAGCTCTCGGATTCCACCCGCGAATCGCGCTTGGGCCACGGCCATCGCTGCCGCTGTGGTTACCCTGATTGGCATTCCCGCGGCCACACGCGTAGCCCGTGCCTACGGCTCCAAAGATCCGCAATTCGTAGTCATCGACGAAGTCGCAGGCCAACTGGTCGCCCTTATCGCCGTCCCACTTCTTTGGAAAACTTTTCTCGTGGGCCTTATCCTCTTCCGATTGTTCGACATTTGGAAGCCGTTTCCCATCCGCCGACTGGAGCGCCTGCCCGAAGGCACCGGGATTATGGTCGACGATCTGGGAGCGGGAATTTATGCCTTCGCGGTAATGCATCTATTGTTGTATTTTGGACTTCTAATAAAATAGTGATTAAAGACCTGTGACGGGAATCCCGTTAAGGTCTGATTGGTTTTCCGCACGGAATCTTGTGGTTTCAGTTTTGTAGTGAGAGCAGCTTTCTAACACATGAGCATCTCCGACCGCCTGCTGGGTAAGAAAACCGTTAACGGCAAGCCGCATATCGACGCGGTTGCGCCGCGTTTTGCCCTCCAGGGAGGCGAGGTTCGCATCGTGGGCAAAGGCCTGCGCCCCCACGAACTGCGCCGCCCGAGCGTGCGCTTTGGCGAGGTCGAAGGCTCGGTGTTAATCAGTTCCGACGATTTTCTGGTGGCTCGCGTGCCTGAAACAGCTGCGTCCGGTCCGGTCGTCGTCAGCACCAACGGGCATGGTGCCGGAGCCCACACCAGCAACGCCCACGCCCTCAATGTTGCAGTTCCCGTTGCCGACAACCTTCATCCCGTCGCCAATCCCGCGCTCGATCACGAAGGCAACATCTACTCCACCTTCTCCGGATCTCGCGGTCAAAAAGTTCCCGTATCGATTTTTAAAATCGATACGAACTACAACGTCAAGCCCTTTCTCAGCGACCTGATGAACGCAACGGCGATTGCCTTCGACCGCGAAGGTCAGATGTACGTTTCGTCGCGTCACGACGAAGCCGTGTACCGGGTCGCGCCCAATGGCACCATGTCGACCTATGCCGAGGGCATGGGCATCGCCACCGGCATCGCTTTCGATCGCGACGAGAATCTTTACGTTGGTGACCGCAGCGGAACCATTTTCAAGATCGCGCGCGATCGCCAGATCTTTGTCTTCGCCACGCTCGAGCCCAGCGTTTCCGCCTATCACATCGCTTTCGGCCTGAACGGAGAAATGTTCGTCACCGGACCAAGCACCTCGAGCTTTGACTCCGTCTATAAAGTCGATCCTCACGGGTCCGTGTCAGTCTTCTACCGCGGCTTAGGTCGTCCGCAGGGACTCGCTCTGGACGTTGAAGGCAATATCTACGTGGCCGCCTCGCTGGCCGGGAAACGCGGCATCGTAAAGATTACTCCAAAGGCCGAGGCCAGCCTCGAAGTCGCGGGCCACGGCTTGGTCGGATTGGCCTTCGCTCCCGGAAAGTCCGCCATCCTTGCCACCAACAGCGCCGTACACCACATTGCCTGGAACATTCAAGGACTGCCCCTGCTGCCCGAATAATCGATCCCGGGTCGCTTCGGGTTCATGCCATCGTTTGTAGGCAGCCTGTAAAAATCCGTTTCGCTACGACGGCCGCGCTTCACCCCACCCCCACCCAGTTTGCAGGCAGGCGCGAATCACGCTGAGCAACTCTCCGTTGTCCGCAGGTTTCTGAAAAAAAGCGACTGCTCCCGATTCCAGCGTCCGTCTTTCATTTCCCTCGGGATCACGAGCGGTCAGCACAATCACCGGAATACTGGCCAGTGCAGGATATTGCTGTAAATTTTTCAGCACCGCAAACCCATCGCCCGCGGGCAGCCCCAGGTCCAGAATAATCAGGTGCGGCTTCTCCTTCTGTGCCATCGCAATGGCCGAGTATCCGTCGCAAACGTTAATCGTGTCGAAATGATTAGCCCGCAGCCGCAAACTTAGCGCCTGTCTGAGATCGGGATCATCGTCCACGACCATGATTTTCGCCCGCTGCATCCCCTGCTCTGTGCTCTGGCTCTCAGTTAGCATTTTGTACCTCTCCTTTTCCGTAAAGTGCTGCTGCTCTTTCTCGGTTTCCCTGAATGGTTCTCGTGACATAGTCGGCAACGTCCCACACCTGTTGATCCAAGGTCTTCGCATTACGGGCAGGCATCCGTGGAATCGCTTCGGCAGTTACTCGCAAACTCCCATTCGCTTTCATCTTGGGCAGTGTGCCTAGCTGTTCGCGGATGCGCTCCATCATGATGTTTACTTTCTCCATGTCGGTGGAAGCGACCACAAAGAACGTCTCTGTGGCGCCCCTTGGTTCCATCGGGGGAAGCACGAAATCCTTGTCCACAAAAACGCACTGCCGCAGGCGCTCCAGGCACTGGTGGCAGACTTCTTTCCAGCTTCCGCGCAACACTCTCGAGAGCGGATCCAACTCCACTCGCACCAGCACAATGTCCTCGCGCAAATGCCCACGGTATGTGATCGCCGGAAGCAGCAGTTGTGCCAGTGAATACAGCGGCAAGGTGAATGAAAATGTGCTGCCGCTCCCCAATTCGCTTGCAACCCACATCTTCCCGCCGTGCAGAGCCACAATTTCCTTGGCCAGGTACAGCCCCAGCCCGAGTCCGTTCCGGTTGCCGTTCACCGCTTTCGCATCCTGATACAAACGATCAAATACGTGCGTCAGGCTTTCTTCCGGAATGCCCTGCCCGCTGTCGCTCACTGACACATAGACATTCCCTGGATCCGTTTCTACCAGCGAAGCCCTTACCACCACTGCCCCCTTCTCCGGTGTGAATTTGATGGCGTTGTCGATCAGGTTGATCAGCACCTCCAGAGTGCGATCGGGATCGGCATAGACCAGAGCAATGGTCTCGTCCACAACCGCTTCCAAACCAATGTGTTTTTCCGAAGCGGACCGCCGCATCATCGCCACAGCCTGGCGCACCAGGTCGCGGATATCCACGCAACGCGCCTCGATTCGTAGCTTCCCACTTTCCGCGCGCGTCGCCTCCAGCAGGTCTCGGATCATTGCGTGCAGTTGATTCGTGCTCTTGAGCACTGAGTTCAGGTGGTCGGACTGGTTCGGCGCCAAGGGCCCGGCGAGCCCATCCACCAGCAGCGTTACGTACTGATGGATGCAGGTCAGCGGAGTGCGCAGTTCGTGCGAAACGTGCGATAGGAAATCATCCTTGAATTCCAGCTGGCGCTTCCGCGTCGCTTCCGTCGTGCTCTTCAAATCGCTCCTCTCCACCGCATTGCGTATCGAATGTTCCAGATGGTTGCAACTCTTGCAGGCCACTTCCCCTTTCGCCACAACGTCCTGCACTCCCTGCCGCACCGCTTTCATCGCCAGTTCGTCGTCGTACTGGCTAGATAAGATCACCACAGGCACGTTCGCTGCCTTCTCCAGGATCCGCCGCACCGCCTCCGCGCCCCTGCAGTCGGAAAGGTTGGGTTCCAGCAGCACCAGAGAAGGGGGTTCTGCCTCCAGACGCGCCAGTGCATCGGAGAGCCGTGTCACGCAATGAACCTGGAACTTGCTGTCGATCAGCCGCAGCCGCACCATGTCCGCGTCACCCGGCTTGTCCGCAACCAGCAGAATTTTCGAAAGGCTTTGTTCCATCATTCTTTATTGTTCCTCCGTGCCCGTCCCACCGGACAGCGAAAATTACCCACTCGGCTCAGAAACACCTCGCATCTCAAACCGTGTCCATCTGATCGCATCATCGGTCTCGCTACCCACCCGCTTGACACTCCAAAGACGATTCCAATCCCGCCATAGACCAGACGGTATACCCCACTCTTGGCCATTGGCCGTATGGGCGTAGTTAATGAAACGGAGTCAACCTGGAGCCTGAATCGATTGCCGGTGGAAGGGATAATGCTGGACGTGAGAAATCTTGCCGGATGCCTGCGGGCACCTCGGTGTCCGCTGTGGGCACACACTACGCGGTCACTGAATCAGGGAAGTTGCAGGATTCATGCCTCAGGCACTGTGGCGAGGGGACGGGAACGCGTTCGCGCAATCGACATAACGGTCCTGAAGCCCTTCCCGACTATTTCTTATACACCGTGGGTTGCGGACCTTTTTCGAGCGTCTGCCGGTCCCAGATCATGCCTTCGCGGGCGAATGTTGCCAACTCGAAGTCCTGCGTCAGTTCCAAGGCATCAGTAGGACACGCGTCTTCGCACAGGCCGCAAAACATACAGCGGCTCAGGTCGTAGGTGAAATTGACGAGTTCTTTTCGCCGCGTCTTTTCGTTCCGCTCGCTGGTGACCACGATCAGGTTTTCCGGGCACGCGAGCGCGCACAGGTCGCACGAAATGCAGAGACTCTCGTCGGTGTCCGGGTTGACGTTGAGTCGTGGTGCTCCCCGATATCGCTCGGCGATCTGCGGGCGCTCGATCGGATACTGCTCGGTATAGATTTCCTTGGGATCCTGATAGCGAAACGTCACGCTCATTCCCTGGATCAGGTCGACCAGGAACACTTTCCGCAAGATGGCGCCGATGTTCATGACCCAATAGCATAACATCTGCGGAAAACATTGATAGCGTGAGCCAGGACCTGCGCAACATTACAGCTGCCATCAGTTGAGAGGGCAACACCATCTGAGTCAGGCGGAGACGTGGCGCGCCCCGTCTCCACCCGAAAATGCTTTTCTACGGTTTCACGACCTGTGCGATCGATGTGTAGTTGGCTGGCAGATAGTTAGCATCTCCACCGTAGACAGCCTCCACGACATGCGACCCCACTGGAATCGATGAACTGGTGAATTGTGCCGCACCGCCTTTCAGCGCGACTGACGCCACTACTTTACCGCCGACCGTAAACTGCACCATCTCGCCGTCCGGCGGCGGCCCCGCGATCGACGTGACCGCGACGCTGAATGTCACCGCCTGGCCCAGCACTGAAGGATTGGCCGACGAAGTCATCGTCTCATTCATCTTTGGCACCAGCAGATACCCGCCCTTGTTCGTGGAGATGGCCATCACTCCGGCGTCATTTACTTGCGCCGAACTGATCTGCCAGTTCGTGTTGAGACCGGCCAGAGTCGTAAAGTCCTGCATGCCTGTCGTGGGGGTCCACAAAAAGCCATGCAGCAATCCTTTTCCCTTGCTCGGAAGCGATGTCCCGGCTATCCATCCCCGGCTGTTAATGCTCAGAGCGGAACTCTCCTCCCCGCCCAGGGTACCAAGATCCTGGATTCCGCCGCTCGCGCTCCACGAGAAAGCATGCCGGTCCGCGTTGGCAAAGGGCGTTTGCCCGACAATCGTCCCGGCATTGTTGATCGCGAATGCGAGCGTGCCCGTTCCGCCAAGATTCTGCAGTCCACCATTTTGCGTCCACAGGAAACCAACTGTCCTGGAACTGCCGTTCGGATAGTAATAACCGACCACATCGTTCGCGGAATTAATTGCCATCGCCGTGGCACCGCCGATGCTGCTGCTATCCGGGGTCAGATCCTGCGTGCCGCCGGCAGCAGTCCAGAGAAACGCATGTTGCGTATTCGCTGCCGTGTACGAGAACCCGACCACCGCGCCTGCATCGTTAACCCCGTTCGCACCGCTCAAAGCACCCCCGAGCGAAGGCAGCCATTGCGCACCCTCCGCCGGTTCCGCTAGAAAGGCTTGCAGGTTCCCCGAATTATCGGGATTGCCCGCACCCACAACTTCGCCAATATTGTTAATTGCGGCGCCGTTGCTGTTGGCCGCATTCAGATTGAGACTTTGGGTTCCGCTCAGCCGGGACCAGATGGAAGGCTGGTTCGAATTGCCGGCGTTGGTATTCACCATAACCTGGCCGCTGTTGTTGATCGCAATCGCAGAACTAGGGCTCGCGCCCGGCACCTTCACCACAGTGAACGACTTCTGCCCCAACGCCAGGGTCGATAACAAGAACGCAGACACTACGACAAACGCGATGCTTTTGATTTTTTCCACGTGATTCATACTCCTCTGGGGGAGGAAACTACGACGATAAATTCGAAGGGCTCCGGGAAACGGGGACTCCTACCATCCCTTACTTTTGCATTCTTAGTACCATTTTGGATCGACAGTCCCGATTCGAGAGACCGTCATAACAGCAGGTGTGACAGCTATTTACCTGCTGCGACGCAACTGGCTGTCCTGACCATCTCGCTGTGCGCGCCGCATCAACCCGGCGCCGTGCAAGGAAAAACGGAAACAAAGTTCCCAGACTAAAGTGCCATGCAAACGCTAAACTGGAATCCCGCGCCCAGCCGGACCTTCGAGCATTGCATAGTGAAGAGGCACAAAAACTGCGTCTGAAAACTGAGAACCAAAAACCGACAGCGGCACTCGACCCATCCGACGAATTGTGGATGGCCGAAGCCCTCCGCTGCGCTCAGCGCGCACTCGATTGCGGCGAAGTGCCCGTCGGCGCCGTGGTCGTGCTCGGCGGCCGTATCGTGGGACGAGGTTGGAATCGTAACCTCACCGACAACGACCCCACCGCTCACGCGGAAATCGTCGCCCTGCGCGCAGCCGGACAGAGCCTCGGCAATCACCGCCTTGGCGGCTGCGAACTGTTTGCTACAATTGAACCTTGCGCGATGTGTGCGGGTGCTGCGATCCATGCCCGCGTGGGACGTCTGATTTATGGAGCCGACGACCCCAAGGCCGGGGCCGTGCATTCGATTCTTGAGGTGGTCAACCACCCCAGCCTGAATCACCAGATGAAGATTCGCGCCGGAGTGCTGTCGGGGCGTTCCGCCGAGATGCTGCAGGAATTTTTTCGAAAGCGCCGTTAGCCACGTGGGAGAACGGCGCGACTCGCAGCCGGTTGCGTGGCGCTGAGAGTTGGAAAAGTTCGTTTTTGTCCGATGCGGAGAGGTGCGTGAGCGGTTGAAACGATCCGCCTCGAAAGCGGACATACCTTAACGGGTATCGTGGGTTCAAATCCCACCCTCTCCGCCAGCTTTTTATCAGTCTCACGACTGGCGATTTTAAAAAGCAGAAAATAAACTGCCATCGGGCCCCAACGACACGCGCGCGGAAATTCATCGTCCGCGCGATCGCATCTAAATTCGAAACTGATCCAGAGCCGCAACATCCCGCAAGGCGGAGCTTTCAGAACAAGCCGAAAAGTTCGATAATATTCGCGGCATGAAATCTTTCATGGATCGGACGGGACGCCTTGCCGCCTCTATCTTTACGTTGGCAGTATTTATCTTTGCGCCGATCCGCGTTGCGGCGCAGCCTCAGGCGCGGCGCCTGATCCTGAAAGATGGCTCCTACCAGTCGGTCACCAAGTATGAAATTCAAGGCGATCGCGTCCGCTATTACAGCGCCGAGCGTGGCGAGTGGGAGGAACTCCCAAAAGCGCTGGTCGACTGGGACGCCACCGATAAGTTCGAACAAGGCCGGCAAGAAGGCAAACTCGCTCCCGAAGCCGCTGCGCTCGACAAGGAAATCGAAGCCGAACGCAAATCGGAGCTAGCCCGCTCCCCGGAGGTCGCGCCCGGCCTGCGCCTGCCCGACGAGGGCGGCATCTACCTGCTCGACACTTTTGAGAATCAGCCGCAGCTCGCCGAACTGCAACAGACGGGCGGCGATTTGGAAAAGAACACGAAGGCGAACATTCTTCACGCCGTGATTAATCCCCTCGCCGGCGCCAAGCAGACGATCGAACTCCCCGGTTCTCATGCCAAGGTTCAATCGCACACGATGACGCCTTCGCTCTATATCAACATCGACGAGCAAGGTAGCGCACTCGCAACGGCGCAGACCGCGACAGCGGCCCCTGCTGGCGGGCCCAAGACCGCGTTACCCACCGACCGTTTCAAGATTATTCGCGTCGACGTGAAAGGCAGCAAGCGCACCGCCGGGGCTATCAAAATCGCCGTCACCGGCAAGATGTCCACCGATGAGCGTCTGGTCGCTGCCAGCGCCACCAGCATTACCGGAGGCTGGGTCCAACTCACGCCAACCGAGCCACTCACGGCGGGAGAATACGCCGTCGCCGAAATGATGGGGAAGGAAGGGATGAACATCTATGTCTGGGATTTCGGAGTGAACCCCTCCGCGCCCGCAAATGCATTTGCCTGGAAACCGGACTTGAACACCATGCCGCCGAAGACTGACCAGCCCGTGGAATTGAAGCAGAGACAAAAACAATGACGTAGGGAGGGCAGTCCGTGTCGACGAAAAGTATCGGGAATCGGTAGCCCCGAAAAGGTTCCCTCGGCGCACGCTGCACCTCGGCCGTAGATTCCTCGGTCAGTTCGCCTTCTACGTCTCCATCAGCCCGCGGGAGGCCACGCCGATATTATCGCGGCTGGTGTTCTTCACCATATACATCATCTCGTCCGCCTGGCGGATGATGTCATGCGGCGTCTGCGCATCATGCGGAAAGGTCGCCAGCCCCATGCTGGCGCGTACGTTCAGGTTCAGTCCCTGCTCGGTGCAGAACGAACCCGCGCGCAAGGAATCGAGCAGGCGCTTGGCCACCACCACCGCCTGATCTTTACTGGTCTGCGGCAACAGCACCACGAATTCGTCTCCTCCGTAGCGGAAAGCAAAATCGATCAGCCGCAGCTGCGCTTTAATCAGGTAGCCGACTTCGGCGAGCAAACGGCTCCCCACCAGATGTCCGTGGGTGTCGTTGACCGATTTGAAGTGGTCGAGGTCAATGAAGATCACGCTGAACTGGTAGCTGAAGCGCGCCGAACGGTAGACCTCGGTCTCCAGCGTTTTGTGCAGATGCCGGGCGTTGAACAGCCCGGTGCAGTCATCGGTGATGGTCAGTTCCTGAATCTTCTCGACCGACCGTGCATTTTCGATGGCGATCGCGGCATAGTCGCACAGCGCCTGCAGGAAGAAAATCTCCTGCTCGCTCATTTCCACATTGGCGTTAACCAGTTGGATCACGCCCAGCACGCGATGTTTCGAGCGCAGCGGGACACAGATCACCGATCGAGTCTGCACCCGCGTCATCTCGTCCAGTCGCGACGAAAACCGTGAATCGCTCTGCACATCGGGCACGACCAACAGCTGTCCGTGACGCGCCACCCATCCGGCGATTCCTTCGCCGACCTTTAAGCGAGCCTTCGACAGAACCTCTGCCGCCGCCCCCACGGCTATGGCGAAATAGAGCTCGTCTTTTTCCTCATCCACCATCAGCAGCGACCACGTATCGGGACGGAAATATTCCGCCATCTTTTCCATAATGGTCTGTAGGATCGAATCGAGGTTGAGCGACGATGTCAGCGCTTTCGCGACATCGTGAAAGATCGTCAACTCTTGTGACAAGCGAATTGGGGATGTGCTCGCTGCCTCTGCCATTGATTTCCCAGTTCGAGTGGCTGGATTAGGGAATTATAGGATTCGTCGCGCTGCCGGAGCAATGAACGTCGGTAACAGGTTACCAGTCACGCCAACCCGCCGCCACCCGGCAGCCCACTGCTCGCGAACGCGAAAATTTGGACGTGCTTGACATGAAACTCGACACCGGTCGGGCTTTTCACACTCCGACGATTACGCGCCGTTAGCTCCAAAAATTCTGCACACACCCCCTATCCGCTATGATCTGGCCGCTCAACGGAGTAAAATTCGCTTTCGATCCCATCGACCCGGCGGGAGAACAGGTTGCCTTCCTTTGGCGAAAAACTGAAACAGGAACGAGAGAAGCGCAAAATTTCGCTGGAGCAAATCTCCATTTCCACCAAGATCGGGACGCGCATGCTCCAGGCGCTGGAAGAAGATCGGTTCAACCAACTGCCAGGCGGCATTTTCAACAAAGGGTTCGTTCGCGCTTACTCCCACTGCCTGGGCCTGGATGAAGATCAGACCGTCGCCGAATACCTGGCGGCCTCGGGCGACGCACCGCCTCCGCGAACCGAAGTCGCAAGCCGTGAAAACGGGGTGCGGGAAAATGAAGAACACATCCGGCGCTTGGAATCCATCGCCGAAAGCCCCCCTCGCCGGTTGCCATGGGGCTTGTTGGCAGCGATTTTGCTCTTGATAACTCTCGCCCTCGCTCTCTGGACTCGTCACCAGCGCGAGCGGGCGCTGCAGACGGTCGTTCCAGTTCCCGCCACTGCAACGCTGCCACCGGCACAGATGTCGGGCGAAATGTCGGCCAAGAATTCTGATGCGGCAAACTTGAACGCACCGCCTGAAGTCAGGGGAGCGCTATCGTCCCCCGCGGAATCGGTAGCGTCAAGCGCAGCTACGCCCGCTTCCTCCGCTAGGGATTCATCCGCCGCTGCTACCTCCGGCGAGTTCACCATAGTAATCATGGCCCACGAGCAGTCGTGGCTCTCCATCACGGCGGACGGAAAATCTGCCCCTCCCGAGCTTTTGAGCGCGGGCAGCGAACGCACCGTCCACGGAGAAAAAGAGGTGGTCATCAGGGCGGGTAATTCCGGTGGGGTGGATTTCCGCTTCAACGGCAGGAAACTCGACAGCGACGCAAAATACGGGGAGATCAGAACGGTCACCTTCGGCCCTGGCGGAATCGTATCGAGTGTCCCACCTGCGACTTCCACGCCCTAAGTCTTTCTGTTTTCTTCCATTTACCACGCGCCTTCCGCCATTCGATCGCACCAGCCGCCCGCTCAATGCCGCCTGCGCCGTCATCCGTCAATTTCGTTGCCTTTCACCGGTCATCTCTGTTACCGTTTTTAAGAAGATTTGAGCCCAACCCCGGACTTTATTTTGAGCGCTTGGGTGAGAACCGTGGAGTTCGAACCCGTGGCTCTATAAGCCTCCCTAATCGGAAGTAAAGGCTCGAAGTTACCTTGAGGAGATACCCGCTTGCCATCTACCAATCGCGTTTTATTTACCTCGGAATCCGTTACCGAGGGCCATCCCGACAAAATCGCCGATCAGATTTCCGATGCCATTCTCGACGCCTGCCTGCGGGATGATCCGAACAGCCGCGTCGCCTGCGAAACCCTGACCTGTACCGGCCTCGTCGTAATCGCCGGTGAGATCACGACCAAAGCCTACGTGGATTTTCAAAATCTGGTGCGCGGAGTCGTTCAGTCGATCGGCTACGACAACGCCGTCTACGGCTTCGACTCCAATACCTGCGCCGTGATCTCCAGCATCAACAAGCAGTCCGGCGACATCGCAATGGGCGTGGATACGGGCGGCGCCGGCGACCAGGGCATGATGTTCGGTTATGCCTGCAATGAAACTCCAGAATTAATGCCTCTTCCGATTTCCCTGGCCCACAAACTCACGCAAAAACTTTCCGAGGTCCGCAAGAATGGAACTTGCCCCTACCTCCGGCCCGATGGAAAATCGCAGGTAACCGTCGAATACGACGCGCAGAAAAAAGTGAAGCGCGTGGATGCGGTCGTCGTCTCGACGCAACATTCAGAGAGCGTAGGAAATGACGAACTGCGCGCGGATATTCTGAAGCACGTCATTCAGACGGTCATCCCGGCCAACCTGCTCGATGCCGACACCAAGTACCACATCAATCCCACCGGACGCTTTGTGATCGGCGGCCCCATGGGCGATTCCGGTCTCACCGGCCGCAAAATCATCGTCGATACCTACGGTGGCATGGGACGTCACGGCGGCGGCGCGTTCAGCGGCAAGGATCCGACCAAGGTTGATCGTTCGGCCGCGTACATGGCTCGCTACATTGCGAAGAATATCGTGGCTGCTGGCCTGGCCGACCGCTGCGAAGTGCAATTGGCTTACGCAATTGGCGTTGCCGACCCGGTGAGCGTACTCGTCGAGACTTTCGGAACCGAGAAGATCGACGCCAAGCTGATTCCGGATCTGGTGAGGGCAAATTTCAAGCTCAAGCCGCGCGAAATCATCGAGACCCTCAACTTGCGGCGTCCGATCTATCGCAAAACTGCTGCTTACGGACACTTTGGCCGCAACGACGCCGACTTCACGTGGGAAGCGACGGATAAAGCCGCGAAACTGGCTTCCGATGCCGGGTTGAAGCAGGAACCGGCCGGAGCCAGAAAATAAAGCGAACGGCAAAAGGTTCGAGGTCAGAGGTAAAAACCCGAACCACTGAAAACAAACGAACCAAGGCAAAAATCGACAACGAACGAGGAATGAGTTTGAGGTCCGGTGTCAGCTTTGCAATCGGACCTCTCAACTCTGACCTCCCATAGGGGATTAGGAGAAAAATGGCTACGACATCAATCAGCAGCGACGTGAAGAGTTTGGAACTGGCCGATCTCGGCAAGAAACGCATCGAGTGGGCGAACCAATCGATGAAGGTTCTGCAGATCATCCGCAAGGAATTCATCAAGAACCAGCCGCTCAAAGGCATCCGCGTCTCCGCCTGCCTGCACGTAACGGCCGAGACGGCGAACTTAATGATCGCGTTGCGTGATGGCGGCGCCGACGTGGCGCTCTGCGCCTCCAACCCGCTCTCGACCCAGGATGACGTTGCGGCCAGCCTGGTCCGCGACTACAGCATCCCTGTGTTCGCCATCAAGGGCGAGGACAACGACTCTTACTACAGCCACATTATGGCGGCGCTCGATCACAAGCCGCAGATCACCATGGATGATGGTGCTGACCTGGTTTCCATTCTCCACACCAAACGCAAGGCCGAATTGGCCAATGTGATTGGCGGAACGGAAGAGACGACCACGGGCGTGATTCGTTTGCGCGCCATGGCCAAGGAAGGCGTCCTGCAATATCCCATCGTCGCCGTCAACGACGCCGACACCAAGCACCTCTTTGATAATCGCTACGGCACTGGGCAATCCACCATCGACGGCATCATTCGCGCCACCAATTTTCTGCTTGCCGGATCGAAGTTCGTAGTCGCCGGTTACGGCTGGTGCGGACGCGGCCTTGCGTCGCGCGCTCGCGGCGCAGGCGCTGAAGTCATCGTCACCGAAATTGATCCTACGAAAGCGCTTGAAGCCGTCATGGACGGGTTCCGCGTGATGAGCATGGACGAGGCTGCGAAGCTCGGCGACGTTTTCTGTACCGTCACCGGCAATAAGAACGTACTCGCTAAACAACATTTCGAAGCCATGAAGGATGGAGCCATTATTTCAAACTCGGGACACTTCAATGTCGAGATCGACATCCCGTCGCTCGAAAAGCTGTCGTCGTCCAAGCGCACCACGCGCGGCTTCGTCGACGAGTACACGCTGCGAGATGGCCGCCGCATCAATCTGCTCGGCGAAGGGCGCCTTATCAACCTGGCCGCCGCCGAGGGGCATCCCGCATCGGTGATGGATATGAGTTTTGCCGATCAGGCCCTCTGCTGCGACTATATGGTCAAAAACCACTCGACCTTGGAAAAAAAGGTCTACACGGTTCCGGTGGATCTCGACAAGCGGGTCGCAAAGCTCAAACTGGAATCGCTGGGCATCAAGATCGACCGTCTGACGTCCGAACAGGAAGAATATCTGGCGAGTTGGAACGAAGGAACCTAGACTCGTCGGAGTTGGCTAAGATCCGGTTTTCAAAGGGGCGGCGCAAGCCGCCCTTCGTGTTTAGGCGACAATACATCTCTATACCTGCAAAGTTTTCCTCCGGCTGCCCTCTTTAATCAGATTAATGCCTTGCGACTGAAGTTTTTCCGCTATCGTGCCGATGAGTGCCATGAAAGGAGCGAGTGGCCGATTTGAACGCTAAAGTGCTCTTGGTCGATGACAGCAAATTTCTTCGAGTGGCGAACGAACGCGCCCTTTCCAGGGCGGGTTTTGAGGTCAGCACAGCCGTCGATGGGGAGGACGCATTGCTCGTCGCCAACGCTAAACTTCCCGATATTATCCTCCTCGACATGATGCTCCCGAAGCGGAGCGGGCCGGAAGTGCTGAAAGCACTGAAACAAAATCCCGCTACCAGAAACATTCCGGTGATTGTGCTGACCAGCCTTTCGCAGAAGAACGAGGAGAAACTGCTTCAGGATGGCGCCGCCGCCTTCTTCGAAAAGTCCACCCTCGAACTCGATAAGAGTTCCAATCGACTGATCGCAGCCGTAGAGACAGTCCTCGACAAAATTCAAAAGCAGAAGGATCTCGATTTTGCTCTGCAGGAGACTGAAAAGGTGCGGGCAGAAATCCTTGGCGCCCCGGCAAAGGGTTGGGAAATTGAGATGGCAGGAATAGAATCTTCTCCATGTACCACTACGACCCCTCGACCGCCCTCGAAGAGCTAACCGAAGACGCAACCCTGCCCAACCCCGTCCACGTGCGCGACATGATGCTGCGCCACAAACTCACCGCTGATCAGTCGCTGGAACTTAATCGGATTTTCGTCGAGTATCAGAAGCTCTTCGGAGATGTACAGAAACTAGGCAAAGAAATTTTGCGCCGTCTTGCGGCATGATCGCAACCTGGATCTCAGGTATGGCGTTGATTGTAGCAAGCGCAGCCAATGGAATTGCGGCCAATCGAGAAGTTTGGATTCGGCGAGGCTCAATTGCGGATAGTCACGCTTTTCGCGCGACCGCATGCTTAGCAGCGCCCACAATCGCCTGGCCCAGACTCAGGCCGCCATCTCCGGCGGGCACCTCGCTCTGAGAGAAGACTTCAAATCCCGCAGCGCATAGCCCCGCTTCCAGGTGCTGTGCCAGATAGACATTGTGAAACGTTCCACCGCTCAGGCAAACGCGGTTCAGCGAAGTTTTGGTACGCAGCAGCGTGGCTAGCTGGACGAATCCTTCCACCAGCCCGTTATGAAAGCGCCTGCTGATCACCCCTACGGGAACGCCTACGCCGTCGCGTAAGAGATCGTCGATCAATGCCGCGAACAAAGGCCGTGTGCCGATGATCCAGTTTTCACCGTCCGGCAAGAGCGCAATCGGATAGGCGTCTTCTTCCCCGGACGAAGCCGATGCCACCGCCATTTCCAGCTCAATTGCAGCTTGAGCCTCGTAATTCACCTGCTGCCGGATTCCGACCAAGGCCGCAACTGCGTCAAACAAACGTCCGCAACTCGATGTCAAAGGCGAGTTCACGCCCTTTTCCATCATGCGGAGCAAAAACTCGACTTTCGGTCGCTCCTCCGCAGTATTGAGCCCTCGCACGAAGGGAATGTCCAGGGACAAGAACTCCCGTCCAAAATGATGCGCGAGGTAGCTCACGGCCATTCGCCACGGTTCCCGAATGGCGGCCGCTCCACCGGGCAGGGGCACATATTCGAAATGCGCGGCGCGCTCGAACCCCTCGTATCCCGCCACCATCACTTCCCCTCCCCAAATCTTGCCGTCAGTGCCGTAGCCGGTTCCATCCAGCGCAAAACCGATTACACGGCCTTCGAGGTGGTTCTCCGCCATACAACTTGCAATGTGGGCGTGGTGGTGCTGGACGCCGACGAGCGTGACTCCTTCTTGTTCCAGCGCCCATCGCGTGGAGAAGTAGTCGGGATGGAGGTCGTAGGCGATGACCTGCGGCTTGATTTCGAGGATACGTTCGAGGTGATCGATCGCTTCGTGGAAAAACTTATAACTTTCGACATTTTCTAAATCTCCAACATGCTGACTTAAGAATGCATTCTTGCCTTGGGTGAGGCAGATGGTGTTTTTCAGTTCGCCCCCGACGGCGAGCACCGAGGGCTGATCGTTTTTCAGGAACACCGGTACGGGAACAAAACCGCGGGAGCGCCGCAACTGGCGCGTGACTCCGTTAGCAACGCGCACCACGGAATCGTCACAGCGGAGCAGGATGTCACGGTTATGTACGAGGAAATAATCGGCGAGACTCTGCAGGCGCTGGACTGCTTCTCGATTGTCAATCGCGATGGGCTCTTCGCTGAGATTGCCGCTGGTCATCACCAGAGCCTTGAACCCGCCCTCCGCGAACAAGACGTAATGCAACGGAGTGTAGGGCAAAAACACTCCCAGATAGCGATTGAACGGCGCGACCTCGTCGGGAACGATGCTTGCAGCCTTTCTCTCAAGTAAAACGATCGGCCGCTGAATCGATTGCAGCGTCTTTCGCGCTGCGTCATCGAACTCGCAAATTTCCTCCGCCGCCCGCAAATCGGGAACCATCACGGCGAAGGGCTTCTCTACCCGCTGCTTCCGCTGGCGCAACAGTGCAACTGCCGTGGGATTTGTGGCGTCGACGGCCAGATGAAATCCACCCAGTCCCTTGACGGCAACGACCCGACCGGCACGCAACAACCGGGCCGCTTCGACGATGGGATCGACGCCGTTGATCCGCTGCCCTGCCTTATCCCAAATTTCCACGCGTGGGCCGCAATCCCAACAGGCATTGGGCTGGGCATGAAAGCGACGATCGAGGGGATTCTCGTACTCCGCGCGACACGCCGGGCACATGGGAAACACGGCCATCGAAGTACTGGGCCGGTCGTAGGGAATATCGCGAATGATGGTGAAGCGCGGCCCGCAATTGGTGCAATTGATGAACGGATAGCGGTACCGGCGATCGTTCGGATCGAACACTTCGCGGAGGCAGTCCGAACAGATAGCAACGTCGGGAGAAATCAGTGTGCGAACTTCTTCGCCTTCATCGCTGTGGATAATACGGAAGTCACGGCTGTCGCCGTTCGGCGTGACGGTGCAAGGGATCTCGTTAACACTCACGCTGGTAATTCGCGCCAGGAGCGGCGCTTCGGCGGGCAAACGCTCGACGAAATCCTCTACCGATTCCGCCGGCCCTTGAATTTCAATGGTGACTCCGGCAGAAGTGTTCCGAATCGTCCCGCTAAGATTCCGAGCTGTGGCGAGCCGATAGATGAAGGGACGGAACCCGACGCCCTGCACGATGCCGGAAACTTCGATCTGGCGCCGTACTTCCATGCGCGCATCCGTCATTCATCAGCCCACAGTCTCCATCAGCGCTTTATGCGCTTTGCGCCGCTCTCCCAGCCACATCATCCACTCGTGCAGACCGTTCCCTGCCAGGCAAGAGACCTTCACAATCTCCATTCCGGGATGCACTTTGCGCGCATTCTCCGCCGCTGCGTTGATGTCAAACGGGACGTAGGGCAGCAGATCGATCTTGCTCAGCACCAGCAGGTCGGATTTGAAAAAGATCGACGGATACTTCAGCGGTTTGTCTTCGCCTTCGGTTACGCTCAGCACCACGACCTTGGCCGCTTCGCCCAGATCGTAACTCGATGGACAAACCAGGTTGCCGACATTTTCGATGAAAAGAAGATCGAGGTCTTCGAGCTTCCAGTCGGCTAAATGGCGTTCGATCATGCGAGCATCCAGATGGCAAGTGCCACCGGTCGTGATTTGCTTCACCGGAAAATGAAAGCGCTTCAGTCGGTCGGCATCGTTTTCCGTCTGGATGTCGCCCGTCAACACGGCCACGCGATCATGTTTCGGCAGGGCTTCGAGCGTCCGCTCCAGCAAACTGGTTTTGCCCGATCCGGGAGAACTGATGATATTCAGGCACAATACGCCGTGCTCCTGAAAACGGGCACGCAGTTCGGCCGCCAGGCGGTCGTTTTCACTCAGTACTTTTCGCTCCAACGGTACTCGATCCATATTGCTCCACCTCCAGGTAAGCGAACTCCAACTCATCTCCGCTAACGCACGTAGTTGCCAGACTGTTGCACTGCTGGCAACTAAAATCATAGTCCCGCACAACGAATTCGTGGGCGCAAACTGAACAACGATGACGCCGGGGGCAGACTTCGATTGCCAGTTCAAGAGCCGCCATATCGGTTTCCTGAATCATCGCCTCAAAACAGAAGCGCAATGCTTCCGGATCAATCGCCGCCATCTCGCCGATGCGGACGCCAACCTTGCACGGGTAGGATTCGGGATAGCGGCTCATCTCGGTTCTGACCGCCTCCAGAACCGAATTTGCGATTCCCATTTCGTGCATAATTCCTCAGCAGATGCGCGGCAACTGGTCGCCCGCGATCATGTCTACGACGCGCGTCGTGCCCAATGGCGTTCGCATCGTGACCAGGCCCGGGTTCTCTTTCCTGACTGTGCCAATGATCTGCGCCTCCGCTCCTAGCGGATGATGACGCATCGCCTGCAACAGCGCATCGGCAGCCTCGGGAGCAACGATTGCTATGAGCTTGCCTTCGTTGGCCACATAAAGCGGATCTAATCCGAGCAACTCGCACGCACCCCGAACCTGCTCGTGAATCGGAAGAGAACTCTCTTCCAGCTCAATGCCAACCCGCGAACGCTCGGCGATTTCATTCAGCGTGCTGGAAACGCCGCCCCGCGTCGGATCGCGCATGCAGCGAATGCCGTGACTCACACTCAACATTTGTGCAACCAGCGTGTGCAGAGCGGCACTGTCGCTTTCGATCTGCGTCTCAAACTCCAATCCCTCGCGTTGCGCCAGGATCGCAATGCCATGATCGCCAATGGACCCGCTCAGCAGCACCTTGTCGCCAGGGCAGGCACGATCGGCGGACAGATCGATTCCCTCTGGAACCACACCAATTCCCGTCGTGTTGATGAAAAGCCCATCGCCCTTGCCCCTCTCGACGACCTTGGTATCGCCAGTGACAACATGCACGCCCGCTGCTTCGGCCGCAGCGCGCAGCGAATTCACCACGCGTCGGAGTTCTTCCATCGAGAAGCCTTCTTCGATAATGAATCCGGCGCTCAGGAAAAGCGGCGTCGCTCCGCCCATGGCCAAGTCATTCACCGTGCCGTGAACCGCCAGAGAGCCGATGTCACCACCCGGAAAAAACAGCGGCTTCACCACGAACGAATCGGTAGTCATGGCCAGGCGCTGCCCGTTCACGTTGACGATGGCTTGGTCGTCCAGGCGCGCCAGTGCCGGATTCTGAAACGCGGGCAGAAAAATATCGCGCACCAGTTCGGCGCTCAGTTTGCCCCCGCTGCCATGCCCCAGCAGAATGGTGTCCCTCGCCGGAAGCGGCGTCGGGCAACTGAGCTGCACATTCACACTCGCGGGCATCGAAACTGGCCATTTCGTCGACACGCTCTCTCCTATTTCGCGACGGCATGCCGCCGGTAATGATAGTAGGCCGCGCATGCTCCTTCGGTCGAGACCATGGGCGCGCCCAGCGGGTTTTCCGGAGTACACCGCATTCCAAACGCGGGGCAGTCCGTGGGCTTCTTCAATCCCTGCAAAACCAGCGCGCTGATGCACTCGGCGGGCTCATCCACGGTCATGTCTCCCAGATCGAAGACTCGATCGGCATCATAAGCGGCGTACTCCTCGCGCAACCGCAAGCCACTTTGCGGAATCGGCCCTATTCCACGCCATTTCTGGTCGGCAAGTTCAAACACCTCGGCCACGGTCTGTTGCGCCGGAAGATTACCCTGGTAGCTCACCGAGCGCACATACTGATTCTCCAGTTTGGCCTCGCCCGCCTCTAGTTGGCGCACCAGCATCAAAACCGCTTCTAAAATATCGACGGGCTCGAATCCTCCCACCACAATCGGCACCCGAAAATCGCGCACCAGAGACTCGTACTCTTTGCATCCCATCACCGTGCAAACATGTCCGGGAGCGATAAAACCCTGCACCCGGTTGCTGCTCGACACCATCAGAGCACGGATCGCCGGCGGCACCAGCACATGCGAAACCAGCATGAAAAAATTCGTGAGGCCTTCGCGCTTCGCCTGCCAAGCGGCCATGGCATTCGCGGGAGCCGTGGTCTCGAATCCAATCGCCAGAAAAACGACTTTACGATCGGGATTCGCGCGGGCGATCTTCACCGCTTCGGTCGGAGAATAGGCAATGCGCACGTCCGCGCCCTGCGCCTTGGCACGGAATAAATCCGCATGCGAGCCCGGCACGCGCAGCATGTCTCCGTAGGACACCAGGATGACATCAGGCCGCAGCGCCAGGGCGATGGCTTTGTCCACGGTTTCGAGCGGCGTGACGCACACGGGACAACCTGGCCCGTGCACGATTTCAATGTTGCGCGGCAGGAGTTCGTCAAGACCATAGCGCATGATGGTGTGAGTCTGGCCGCCACAAATCTCCATCAGAACCCAAGGCCGCGTCGTCGTCTGGACGATCTCGGCCGCCAAGGCGCGGGCGATCCGATGGTCACGATACTCGTCAAGATATTTCATAACGCACAACCCACACTAACGACTTTAACCGCAGGTATACCACCTCTCGGTGATAAAGATCACAGGATAATGTGAGCCATGACCACCGAGGGCGAGAGTGGAACAACATCTCAAGAAAAGCTGCGCATTTTCAAGGTGAGAGCTGCAACAAAGCGCAGGAATCGGGCTCGTTTCCGCGCGAAATTTACACTTCCGCAGGCGGCGGCAACTCCGTCTCCAACGCACCCATTTCTTCTAGGAGCTTGTAGGTGCGCTGCGCCTCCGACTCATCGACGCGGCTGATCGCAAAGCCTACGTGCACCATCACATAATCGCCCAGTCCAGCTTCAGGAACAAAGTTCAGCGAAACCTGGCGCACAATCCCGCCAAACTGCACGCGGGCTGCCCGCAACGGGCCTTGTTCTTGAATTTCGAGGATTTTACCCGGTATGGCAAGGCACACGGCAGCGTTCTCCACCTTCAGTACAACACTTGATCTTACATCGATCTGTGACGAACGACACATCGTCAAGTGATGCACGCACACAAACGCATCACCGCCCGATGTGGCCTTCATCACCACATCTGGCAACGAACGACACGCCATTCGCATTCGCTTTATGGAATTATGGACACAACTTCGTCGCTCCTCACCCGCGTTGCCTGACGAGGAGCGATTAAGATATCCGCATGAGTGTGCGCCGCATCGCCGAGCCCATCATTGGCATGGACGCCGAAGAGCGCTTTGAAGGCTTCGAGAACCTGATGCCCTTCAAGGTCCACAACATTCTCCTCGTCTCCAGCCTCTACGATTCTTTCATTTTGCGCGAAGACGGACGCCTCAACGAACTACTCATTGACGAATCGCTCGAACTCAACCTGCGGCAATTCCCTCGCATCACACATGTCTCCAGTTGCGCCGAGGCCTTGGAACTCGCCAGCGCCGAACCGCGCTTTAATCTGATCGTCACCAATCTTGCTGTAGGCGATATGGACGCAGCTCAACTCGCGCGCGAAGTTAAGCGTGCAGGGCTCGACATTCCCGTGGTGGTGCTCGCCTACGATCATCGCGAGATCAAGATTTTCCTGGCGCGCAATCCCGTCACCGAGATTGAACGCATCTTCCTGTGGCAGGGCAATGCACGCGTCCTCATCGCGATCGTCAAGTACATCGAAGATCAACGCAACGTTCAGCACGACACTCGGGCTATCGGCGTGCCCGTGCTGCTGGTGGTGGAAGATGATATCCGCTACTACTCATCATTCCTGCCGGTGATCTATACCGAACTGCTCAAGCAATCGCGGCGGGTGATCGAAGAAGGCATCAACGTTGCCAATAAACTGGTGCGCCTGCAGGCGCGCCCCAGAATTCTTTTGAGTTCGAATTTCGAGGATGCCGCGGCGCTGGTGCAGGAATATCGCAGCTATCTCTTCGGCCTGGTGTCGGACGTAGAGTTCCCCATGGAGGGCAAGCTCAATCCCGACGCGGGCTTTGAACTGGCGCGCATGGTCAGGAGCCTGGTGCCCGATGCGCCCGTGGTGTTGCAAACCAGCCGCACCGAATTCCGCCCACGCGCGCACGCCGCGGGCTACTCTTTTTTGCGCAAACGCTCGCAAACCCTGCTCAATGACCTGAGGCAAATTCTGACCGAGCAATTCGGTTTTGGTGACTTCGTGTTTCGACTGCCCGATTTAAGCGAAGTAGCGCGCGCAAGAGACATGAACGAACTGGAAGAGCAACTGCAGAAAGTTCCAGCGGAAAGCATCGTATTTCACGCGCAAAAGAATCACTTCTCGCACTGGCTCATGGCTCGCACCGAATTTGCCCTGGCGGCCAAGCTGCGCCCTCGAAAAGTTTCCGACTTCACCGGCCCCGAACATCTGCGGAGCGATCTGATCGCATCGATCAACGAATATCGCCGCGAACAGAGCGAAGTGCTGATCGGCGACTTCCGCGCTGACACCTTCAAACCGTCGGAGTCAAGCTTTCTGCGAATCGGCTCCGGCTCGCTCGGCGGCAAAGCGAGGGGCCTGGCTTTTGTGCGCCACCTGTTGCGCAAAAGCCGCATCAGCCGACGCTTTCCCGGAGTTCGCATCCTCGTCCCTCCCGCCGTCGTGCTGGCAACGGATGTGTTCGATCAATTCCTGGCAGAGAATGACCTTCTTGAGTTTGCTTTGCATTGCGAAGACGACGCTGAGATTCATCGCAGATTTCTCGACGCCCCGCTCTCCGCCGCGCTTACTGAAGACCTGAAAGCGTTTCTGTCGGAGGTGCGCGATCCGTTGGCCGTGCGCTCCTCCAGCCTGTTGGAGGATTCGCAATACCAGCCCTTCACCGGCGTCTATGAAACCTTCATGCTGGGCAACCGGCAGCCGGATCCGGATGCCCGCCTCGCGGCTTTGACCGAGGCCATCCGCCGCGTCTACGCTTCGACTTTCAGCCGTCACGCGAAGTCTTACGTCCACGCCACGCCTTACCGTCTCGAAGAGGAAAAAATGGCGGTGATCCTGCAACAGCTTGTGGGCACGCAGCACGGGCAGCGCTTTTATCCCGATTTCTCCGGCGTCGTGCGCTCCCGCAACTATTATCCCGTGCCTCCCATGACCTTCGAAGACGGCATCGCCGCCGTGGCTCTCGGGCTGGGCCGCGCCGTGGTCGACGGGGGAAAGTGCTTGACGTTCTGCCCCAGCTATCCTCAGAACCTCGTGCAGTTTTCCTCGGTCGAAGATGTGCTCGCGAACTCGCAATCGGAATTCTGGGCTTTGGAGCTGGATGGAGCGGCCGACGGCCGCCCTGGGCACTGGCACGAGAAGCGGTTCAAACTGCACGCTGCCGAAAGCGACGGCACTTTGCAGCCCCTGGCCTCAACCTACTCTCGCGACAACCACGCCATCTATGACGGGGTCAGCCGCCCCGGATCGCGTCTCGTAACCTTTGCCCCGATGCTCAAACACGGAACTTTTCCGCTGGCCGAGATTCTTCAGTTGCTGATGCAGGCCGGCGAAGATGCCTTGGGCAATCCCGTAGAGATCGAGTTTGCTGTGCGTCTGCCGCGCATTTCGCATGCAATCCCATCCGGTGCAGTGTCGATGTCAGCGACTGCGAACGTCGCAGAATTTGGCTTCCTTCAAATCCGCCCCCTGACGCTCTCCCGCAACACCGAAGACTTGGCTCTGGACGATCTCCACCCCGAGCAATTGATTTGCGAAAGCAGCAAGGTCCTGGGCAACGGCCGCATCGACGACCTCCACGATGTAGTCGTTGTCGATTCGCAGCGCTTCGAGCGCAGCCGCAGCCAGGAAGTGGCGACCGCGGTCGCCCGCCTCAATCGCCAACTCAACGAAGAGAACCGCCCCTACCTTCTGATCGGTGTTGGCCGTTGGGGCTCGACCGAACCGTGGCTGGGCATTCCCGTGGAGTGGGATGAGATCAGCGGTGCCCGCGTCATTGTCGAGGCCGGATTCCGAGATTTCCGCGTCACTCCATCGCAGGGCAGCCATTTCTTCCAGAATCTAACGGCGTTTCAAATCGGTTACTTCACCGTAAATCCTGATGCCGGCGAAGGTTCCGTCGATTGGCAGTGGTTGACCGAGCAGCCATCCGTCGAGGAACAAGGCTGTGTGCGCCATCTGCACTTTGCAGAACCGATTCGCGTAGTCATGAACAGCCGCACCAGTCACGGAGTCATCTTCAAACCCGAAGTGCGGGCTACCGAAGTCGCAGGTTGGGAAATCTAGTCTAACGCGTTGCCACTGATCACTGACTACTGGCAACTGGCTGATGACTTTCCTGCAGAATCACCACCAGCCGTCGCGGCCCGTGCGCGCCCTGCACCAGAATCTTTTCGATGTCGGCAGTCCGGCTCGACCCGCTGATGACACATGCAAACGAGTTCTGGTCTAGAGTTCTTTCCTGCGAAGCCCGGCCGAGCGCCGTCGCCAAATCGGGCACAAGTTGTGCCGTCGTCGCATAAACAATGTGACAGGGCGCGATCACCGAAGCACCGCGCCCGCCGCAGGCAGCCGTCACCAGAATCGACCCAGTCTGTGCGATCAGCGCTTCGGCAAGCGTCACCGTTGCCTGTGAGGACTCCGCCGGCGCGCCCTCACTCGACCAGCGGATCGCACGGCCCGGATTCGCCAGTTCGATGACCCGGCGCAGCGAAGGATCGTCTTGCACAAAGATTTCGCCCTCGGGCAGCGGTAGCAGAGCCTCCGAAAGGTGCCGCGCACTCGCGGCGCAATCCGCCGTCAGAGTGCATTCCATGAGGTTCGCTACACACTCTTGCTGGAATCTTTCCAGCGGATTGACGATAGGCTCAAAAATCGCGGGTTTGAATAGTACCGGGCTTGACGCCATCACGTCCGTTCCCGGAACCGCAACCTTCAACCCGGCGCGAATCCGCTGCAGAATCCGGTCACGGCTGGGATTGTCAACCTGCGCTTGGTTAATTGGCGGCACGATCTTCTCTCCGTTCTTTTTGCCACTGTGCGCGAAACGACCGTGACGGCAGCGGCATAGGCGAGCGATACCGGTTCCAGACGCGCATCGGATCCAGAATTGTTCCCGCCAGTCCCAAGGCGTACAACGCGCGCAACGACTTGCGCACGGTCCATCCCCCTAGTGCGTACAGCGACGGACTGCCCATGGCCACCCGCCACATGCGGAACATCATCCGCTCGCTCGATTTCGTAGCGCCCGCTTCCGTGGCGTTGCGGCGATTCTGCAGCAGGTGATGATGCAAATCGATCTTGACCGGACAAACACTCGAGCACCCGCCGCACAACGACGACGCGTAGGAGAGATGCTTGAATTCCTGGATGCCGTTCAGATGCGGCGTCAGCACGCTGCCGATCGGCCCCGGATAGGTCGTGCCATACGTATGCCCGCCGATATGGCGGAAAACGGGACAGGTATTTAAACACGCACCGCAGCGAAGACAGTGGAGAACCTCCCGCTGCTCGGCATCCGCCAGCAACTGGCTGCGCCCGTTGTCAACCAGTACTACATGGAATTCCTCCGCGCCGTCGGTTTCACCCGGCTGCCGCGGACCGCCTATCAGAGTGCTATACGTTGTGATTCCCTGCCCCGTCCCGGATGTTGCCAACACCGGCCACAGCACCGCAAGATCTTCCAGGCGCGGAATGATTTTTTCAATGCCGGTGACCACGACGTGAATGCGAGGAACGCTGGTGCACAGGCGACCGTTGCCTTCGTTGGTGGAAATGGCAACGACGCCGGCATCCGCCACCAGAAAGTTCGCTCCTGAGATTCCCATCTCGGCGGAAAAAAAAGCCTCGCGTAGTTTGCGGCGCGCCACCGCCATCAGATCGCGCGGATCGTCGCTCTCGATCGCCGGATCCAGCTTCTCGCGAAACAACTGCGCAATCTGGCCGCGGTTCAGATGCATGGCGGGAGTCACAATGTGATACGGCGCTTCTTCGCGGAGTTGCACAATGAACTCCCCTAAATCCGTTTCCCAGACCTTGATGCCCGCTGCCTCCAGGGCAGGGCTGAGATGGATTTCCTCCGTCACCATGGATTTCGCTTTCACCACGGTTCGCACCTTCAGTCGCGTGGCGAGGTTGGTAACGTACTGACAGGCTTCTTCGCTGTTCGCCGCCCAGAAGACGTGTCCGCCGCGCGCGATTACCTTTTCTTCGAACCGCAGCAAATAGCGATCCAGATGATTGATCGCGTCACGCTTGATGTCCTGGCATTTTTGCCGAGCCGCTTCCCAGTCCTTGATGCGGGCGCGGCCCTTCGCGTGCGCCGCATCATAGCTGTCCATCCCGCGCCGGATGATTTCACGATGCGTCAAATCCGCCGACTTCACGGCGGCATCTTGCAGGAATCGCTGCGCCGCGGTTTGAGTCACGATCTCTCCTGGGCCAGACCTTCGCTTGCGAGGATGCCGGCAAGATGAATGGTGCGAGCCGGAGTCTGGCGTTTGCCGAGGATGCCTTGCAGATGCATCAGGCAACTGGGATCGATCGCAGTTACGAACTCGGCGCCCGTCGCCGCCACACTGTCGGCCTTGGAGTTCCCCATGGCTCCCGAAATATCCGCGAACTTTACGGCAAAGGTTCCACCAAAACCGCAGCACTCCTCGGAGCGGACCATTTCCACCAGCTTCAGACCCTCCACCTTGCGCAAAAGCTGCAGAGGTTCGTCGCGCAGTTTGAGTTCGCGGAGTCCATGACAGGAAGCGTGATAAGTCACCGTGTGCGGAAAACGGGCTCCGACCTCTGTGACCGTCTCCACCTTGACCAGAAACTCTGTAAATTCAAATGTCCGACTGGCCACGGAAAGCGCTTCTTCCCGCAACGCACTCTTCGCCAGCAGTTCGGGGTAAAGAAAGCGGATTACGCTCACGCACGAACCCGAGGGGCAGACAACCACGTCGGCATTCTTGAAGACTCGAACAAAATGCTCGGCGCAGGGACGCGCTTCGTCCCAATATCCAGTATTGAGAGCGGGCTGGCCGCAACAGGTCTGATCTTCGGGATAGTCGACGCCATAGCCTAGCCGGCGCAAGACTTTGACAGTGTCCAAACCCACTTGCGGCAGCAACTGATCGACAAAGCACGGAATGAATAGAGAGACTTTGCGTTTCACGATCTAACTTTCAGGAGTCGCAGGCTCTGTGCCCGCGACTCCAAATACGGCGTTTTTACTTCAGCACCAGCGTAGTGAAGGGATAAACATAGGCCATGAAGGTCACAAAGATTCCGGCCAGGGCCGCCAGAGCCAGGCTGTGAAAGAACACGTACCGCAGAATATCGCCTTCGTGCCCGTACCACTGCGTTGCCGTGCTCGCAACCACAATGCTCTGCGCGTCGATCATCTTGCCCATCACTCCGCCGCAACTGTTCGCCGCCGCCATCAGGCTCGGCGTGACGCCAATCTGCTGCGCAGTAATTTTCTGCAGGCTGCCGAACAGCACATTCGACGACGTATCCGACCCAGTCAGCGCCACACCCAGCCAGCCCAGCATGGTTCCAAAGAATGGATAGAACGACCCGGTGCGCGCAAACGCCAAGCCCATGGTGGCGTCCACGCCAGAGTAGCGGGTCAGGATGCCAAGGCCGAGCATGGCGGCGATGGTCAGCAGCGAGAAACGCACCTTGATGATGGTGCGCCCGTAGATCCTGAAAATATTCGGGATGCTGATGCCCATGATCAGCCCGGAAATGACTGCCGCCAGCAAAATTCCCGACCCGGTTGCACTGAGCCAGTTGAGGGCAAACACGGCCGGTTCCTTGGCTGGCTTGGGCACGACCGGCGGAACGCGCTGCACCAGGTTGTTCAGTCCCGCCACTGGAAACGTTGGATTCGTGATCGCGCTCGGCAACGTGTGCCACGTGGCGAGCGATGGGAACACTTTCTCCGGAGTGTTCATCAGGTTCTTGCCGGTCTGGGTGCCCCAAGCGAATACGGCGACGCTGAGGATGACCCAAGGTATCCACGCACGCACAACTTCGGATCGGCTATAACCGTGGTCGGCGCGGGCGCCCTTGCTCTGCTCGCCTTCAAAGGTCCAGATCTTTTTCGGATGCCAGATAAATAGAAAGCCAATCAGACAGATCATGGAAATGACTGCGGCCACAATGTTCACCACCCACGGTCCGTGGAAATTAGAAACGAGAAGTTGCGGCAGGGCAAACGACACGCCAGCGACCAGGATGGCTGGCCAAACCTCCATCATTCCCGAGAAGCCCGCAAATGCCCAGATCAACCAGAAAGGAACGAGCACGCAGAACGGCGCAAGAATTCGGCCGCACATCGCACCCAGCATGACTTCACTCATGCCCGTTACCTTCGCCAAGGCAATGATGGGTGTGCCCAGGGCGCCAAATGCCACCGGCGCCGTGTTCGCAATCAACGACAAGCCCGAAGCCTGCAAAGGTTTGAACCCGAGGCCGATCAGAAGAGCGGCCGTCACCGCCACCGGCGTTCCAAAGCCCGCAGCGCCTTCAAAAAAGGCTCCGAAACAAAACGCGATCAGCAACAGTTGCAGGCGCCGATCCTGCGTGATTCCCGTCATGCTGTGCTGCAGTACTTTAAATCGTCCCGACTCGACGGTGAGCTGGTACATGAAGATGACGTTCAGGATAATCCAGCCGATGGGAAACAATCCGTAACCGGCGCCATACACCGCCGTTGTTATGGCTAGCCTAGCGGGCATATGGAAGACAACGACCGCCGTTAGCAAGGCCGTGGCGAGTCCGAGCAGGGCCGCGTAGTGCGCCTTGATGTGCAGCAGCGCCAGCGTCCCCAGCAAAACTACAATCGGCAGCGCTGCTACCAGCGTCGACAGCCACCAGTGGCCGGTAGGATCGTAGTTCTGCGACCAAGGAGAGGCGAGAGTCGGGATTTTGAAAATGACGACCGCGCCGACAACGGCGACGAGAATGATCGCTGCCCATGCGAGAAGGTTAGGAGATTCGTTGGATGTAGGAACCTTGGTTGGATTCGGCATGGAACCAACCGGCAAGCTGTCGATTTTCGCGGCCATCCGGCCCTCCCTCATCAGACGTGGATGAGTGTTGGTCCACATTTATGCCCTACATTCTTTTATATGTCAAGCATATTATCATCTTGTCAGACAACATAATCTGAGAGCTTGCTTCGCAATTCCCTGCGAATACCGCTCGGATAGGCCTCCCAGTGCAGAAATGAACGGAAGTAGGCGACTGCTAATGGCAACACCCGTAGTCGTGCAGGGCCCGCGTTTCTTGGAACACCACTTGTCTGCTATTCTGACTGCATGAAACAACCGTCGCGGACATCACGATCGCGGATCCGCGTCGTCTCTGTCTCTTTCCGGCACAGGAGGTGAAACTGTGAACACGATGACGGCTTTGAAACCGGTGTCTCGCACCACCCTCAGCGAGCAGGTGGCGATGCAACTGGCTTCCGAACTCACGGCGAAACGCTGGAAACCCGGCGAAAAGCTCCCTTCCGAGGCGGAACTCTGCGAAGTGTTCAATGTTGGAAGATCCACTCTTCGCGAAGCGTTGAAGTCGCTTGCCTTCATTGGCATGATCCGCATGCGAGCCGGCGGCGGCAGCTACGTAGCCGAGGGCCGCTCCAAGTACATGGATGCGCCCCTGCTCGCCAAGGGCATGCTGAATACAGAAAAAGACGTGAATGATCTATGCGAAGCGCGCCTGATGCTCGAGACCGAAGTCGCAGGCCTGTGCGCCGAGAGAGCGAGCGATCAGGATCTGCGGATGCTGGAGAATATCGTCAACGACATGAAGGCCGCCATCCACAAAGATGGCGACACCTTCCGCGATTTGGATTTAGGCTTTCACCTGGCCGTCGCGGCGGCCAGCAAAAATGACGTGCTGGCGGCGCTGCTGAAGCACATCCGCGAAGCCTTGCAGGAGTTAATCACCAAGAGCCTGCTCTTGCCCGCTGGCATGGAACTTGCCTACAAGCAGCACCGCGCGATCTTGGACGTCTTGAAGCAGCGCAATCCAAGCTTGGCGCGCAAGGCGATGCGCACGCACTTGCGCGCTTTTCAGCGTGGCTACAGGGTGTTGTTCCAGATTCCTCAATAACTACTTGTCAATCTTTCGGCTGCTCTTCGCGGCAACCGCGGCCGCATCCTCCAGCATCTTTCCGATGCGCGGGCGTTGGGCCTCCGGATTACGGTAGTAAAAAATGCCGAACAAATGTCCGCGACGCCGGGCTGCCGACATGCTTTCCCATCCTTCCCGGGCGCGCGGGTGACGCGCAAACGCAACTTGCAAAACAGGCGGCAGTTCTCTCTCAGCATCCCTGACCGCATGCAGCCGTTCCGCAATCTGCACCGCGCGGCGCACTCGTGCTTCCTCGCTCTTCGGTTCGCTGACCCATTTCGCGATGTCACCGCGTGTAGAAGGATTCAACTCGTCATACCAACGCCGCAGCGAGCGCGTTTCCCCGGCGCCGCCTCGAAGAATGCCATCCAACTCACTCGGCATCCCTACCGTCCTTTCTTCGCGATCCAATTCCATCCGAAATCGGGCAATAGCGCCTTCAACCGCTCGCGCTCCTTTCTGCATCTTCTTATTAACCAGCAGAATATGTCCGTCTTTGCCCGTGGGAAACAGCGAACTGCGAAACACAAATCCATTAATATCGCCCTTCACTTTGATCTGGCCACGCGATCCCCATACCTGGCCTGCATCAAACGGCACTTGGATAACAACCCAACCTAGGCGGGAACGCATCCGTTCCAGCCGCGCCTCAAAGCGCTGCTCCAGCGCGGATTTCGGCATGGAGGCTCTTGGCATAACCAGATACCTGACACTGGCATTCTAATAGCGATTCACGCCCGCCCATGCCTGCTTCGGGGCACCGCGGCAAGGTAAACTGTTACAAAGCCTCTCGGAGAATTATCTTGATCTGCCCGAAGTGCGGTGAGAATAACTCGAACGATTTTCGATTCTGCGGAATGTGCGGCGCCCCACTGGACGTTCGCCGTCCCGCGAACGCTGCCGTTTCGCCCAATACTACTCCGGCGTCCCCGTCCAAGATCGTGGCCCCGCTCGTCGGGCCCCAATTCGACGAGGCGAGGCTAGTCGAACCGAAGATCGTTGTTCGCAAAGTCGCGGATGCAAAAATCGTCGATCCCCAGACCCCACCGCCACAGAATGTCTACTCAAAAACCGTCGAGTCACCCATTGCCAGACCCGCCTACACCAACGTGCGATCGGCTCCCCGGACTCCCGCATTCGAAAACACAACCGGAGCCGTCGGCCAGCAAGTGCCGCCAATCAGCGGCCCTTCCATGCTCGGCTTAAATCAGCCTCCTTCGCATCCCGTGCCCGCAAATCCAACGCCTCCGCATCCCCCGGGTATCGATTCCCTTCGCGAGCAGTCCTTCCCTGGGCTGAGTTCCTACCTTGAGCCGGAGCAGTCCAAACACTCCGGGCGGCGAATGGTGGTCCTTGTACTCCTGCTGATCGCATTGGGTGCGTCCGGCTGGTGGACCTACGGCTACCTCGAAGGCAGCGGAACTCTTAAGTCTGCGGCGCTCCAAACGGAGGTTCAGAACACCAGCGCCGCCAACGGCGCGTCCGTCGACTCCCCAAACAGCACCCAGAGCGACAAGCTTTCGAGCACAGCCGACACGCCAGAAAGTCAACGGCCTGCCCAACCATCCTCGGCGCAACCTCCGGCAGACACTTCCCCGGCAGTTGCCCCTGGTCTATCTGAGACCGGCCCCGATGCTTCTCAACAAAAAGCAGCCACAGACTCCGCTCCCGTGGCGAAAGCCTCACCTGCATCTCCCAGAGAAACAATGGCCGCCAAGAGCCCGCAAAAGCTCGAACCGCGAGTAAACACCGCCAAGTCGTCCAGAATGTCCCAAACTCCCGCCGAAGACTCCGGGGCCGACGAATTTCGACAGGGCGAAGCATTTCTTTACGGCCGCGGCGCACCGGAGAACTGCGACCAGGCAGTGAAACATCTGAAAGCTGCGTCAGCCAAGTCCAACGCCAAGGCGCGAAGCGCCTTCGGAACCATGTATGCCACCGGCCACTGCGTGCCTCGCGATCTGCCCACATCCTATCAATGGTTCGCCATGGCCCTGCGAGCGGATCCCAACAACCAGATACTGGAAAAAGATTTAAGCGCAGTCTGGAACCAGATGACGCCGCCGGAACGGCAGCTGGCCACACGAATGAAACAGTGACAAGTCAGAATCTCAGCCTGAGCGGGGCTAAATTTACAACCGTGAGTGAAATACAAAGCATTGAGCGAGGATGCTCAACACCAGAATGAATAGAATCGCTACTCGCCGCTGGGCACCAGATTCAGCGCTTTCTTCACCGTGCCGCGCTCAATCATGATCTTCTGTTGCAGCAACGTAATCGCATAAATCAACTGCTCCGGACGCGGCGGACAACCCGGCACATAAATATCCACCGGAATCACCTGATTCACGCTCTGCACTAGCGCATAGTTATTGAACACGCCGCCCGACGTAGCACACGCCCCCATCGAAATCACCCACTTCGGTTCCGGCATCTGCTCCCAGAGCTGGCGAATCACGGGCGCCATCTTATTCGAGACGCGCCCGGCAATAATCATCAAATCCGACTGCCGCGGCGACGGCCGGAATACTTCCGCACCAAAGCGCGCGATATCAAACCGCGATGCTCCCATCGACATCATTTCAATCGCGCAGCAAGCCAGCCCAAACGTCATCGGCCAAATCGAATTCTTCCGCATCCAGTTGACCGTTGAGTCCAGTGTGGTCATGACGATGCCTTCAGGTACCCCATCTCCATACACCAGTTCCTTGACGACTCTCTTGCCGTTTTCAACATCAACGTAGGGGCCAAAACTCAGTTCTTGCGCCATGCAACCATTTTAACCGCAGAGAGCACCAAGTGTTTAGAGGAAACGCTCCCCATTTTGCGAGCGCAAAAAAACTTGCCTTCACGCCTCGCATCGGCTATGTTCACGGGAATAGTTCGCAGTGTGATCCCCTGCGATGGGCCTTTCCGTCAATTTCTACTTTCATTAAGGAGACATCATGACCGCTCTTCATTCCTTCACTACCGGCAAGGGTGCCAACCGGCGGCGCAGTCACAATCCCCCCATTTCACCGGTCCATTTCCCAGTCCAGGCAACTCAGATCAGGGACCGCGTCACGATTCCGAACTATCCCTTCCAGCCCCTTCCCACCCCGCTCGGCCCATCGCCCTACCGATTTGATCTCTCGCAACTGCTGTCCGCCGCCGATGTCCAGCAAATCACCAACGCCGGCACACTCGTCTTCCACACCGTGGGCGACACCGGCGACTATCGCGGCCAGCAGCAGGACTTCGTTGCCGCCATGATGACCCAGGATGCCAACAGTCTCTCGGCCAACCGCAAGCCCGCTTTCTACTATCATCTCGGCGACGTGATCTACTTCGCCGGAGACATCGACAAATACGCCGCCAATTTCTACGAGACCTATAAGAACTATCCCAGCTTCATCGTCTCCATCCCCGGCAATCACGATTGCCAGCCCGACGACCCGCAGGATGGTCCGGTCGACCCAAACAAGTTCCCACTCGACGGCTGGATCCAGAATTTCATGTCTCCGACTACCGATCAGCCCGGATCCTTTCAAACCGGAGCCGCTCGCACTACCCTCGATTTGCCCAATGTCTATTGGACCTTTACCACTCCGTTCGCCACGATCATCGGTTTATTTTCCAACGTCGGAGAAACCGAAGGCGAAATCCACCAGGATCAAATCGACTGGTTCCAGGGCGAACTCACTGCCGCCGATCCCACCAAGGCCCTGATCGTCACAGTTCACCATCCGCCCTATTCCGGAGACACGGAACACTCCGGCAGCAGCGCCGTCTATGACGTTCTCAGCGCGGCTTTTCAGGCCGTGAAGCGTTATCCCAATCTCATCCTGTCAGGACACGTACACAACTACCAGCGTTTCACTGAGATTGTGCAGGGCCCTAAAGGGCAGATTCAGCTTCCTTATGTCGTAGCGGGCGCCGGCGGCTACACGAATCTTGGCACTTTGCACACAGTCAATGGCGCGCCTCCGCCCAGTCCCTTGCCGCTAGGAAGCACCTTAACCCTGGAACAATACGACCAGACCAACTTCGGCTTCCTTCGTTTGGAAGTGAGTAAGACTCAAATCGTGGGGACCTATCTTTCCGCCCCCTATGTCGCGGGAGGTACGCCCAACGCTCAGGTGATCGACACATTTACGATTAATCTGGCGAATAACACGGTGACTACAGGGGCAGGAGCTTCAATCGGCCCTGCAAAGAAGCCCACGAAGAAGAAGGCTCCAGTCAAAGCCGCCAACAAGCAGGGTTCCACGAAACAAACCGCAACAGGACACAAACTTAAGAAAAGATAGAGTTAGCAATTTTATGGGTTCAGCACAACCTTTCCGAACATCTGGCTTTTCTCCAGATACTCGTGCGCCGTGCGGATTTCCTTTAACGGAAAAATATGGTCAACCACCGGCTTCAAACGCCCCGCGAAGACGTGCCCTAGCACTTCATGCAATTCGCTCATTGTTCCCATATACGACCCCAGCAGCGCCAGTTGCCGGGAGAATAAAAACCTTAGGTCAAGCTCGACCTTCGGTCCCGTGGTCGCTCCGCACGTCACCAGCGTCCCCCCAGCCTTCAGCGACTTTACACTCTCCTCCCACGTCGCCGGACCGACGTGCTCGATCACAATATCAACACCCTCGAAGTTGGTGATCTTCCGCACCTCCTGCGAGATCTTCTGCTGATAATGGTTGATGACGAAATCTGCCCCGAGTTCGCGCGCTCTTTCCATCTTCCGCTCGTCGCCCGCCGTCGCAATCACCCGCGCGTGAAACAGTTTCGCAACCTGAATCGCGGCAATGCCCACGCCCGAGTTTGCGCCCAACACCAACACCGTCTGCCCCGGACGAATCGCAGCCCGTCCCGTGAGCATGTGCCACGCCGTGACAAACACCAGCGGAACGCTGGCCGCTTCATTGAAATCAAGCCAGTCGGGAATCGGGATAGCATTGACCGCAGGCACCGCAATCAACTCACAGTTGGCGCCGTCGATCGCATTGCCCATCACGGTGAACTGCCGGCACTGATTTTGCAGTCCGGCCACGCACTTCACACAATGATTGCAAAAGTGCATCGGCGCCAGCAGAACTCTCTGTCCCGCCTTGTAGTCGGTAACGTACTCGCCGACCTCGACGACCTCGCCGGCAGCGTCAGTGCCCAGAATGTGCGGCAGGTTCACCCCCGGCAATCCCTTGCGGACCCACACATCCAGATGATTCAAAGCGCACGCCCGCACGCGAACCAGCACCTGATCCTTTCGCAGCTTTGGTTCGGGAATATCCTCATAGACAAGAACTTCAGGTCCACCAAATTGATGAATGCGTACCGCTTTCATGGAACCTCCTGAGTCATCCGTCAAGAAATTTTAACTTTACAAGCTAGCACAACCTTGTCTCCGGTGCGTCGAGCCCTCGCTCGCCCCCTTTTCCTCAGATCGATCTTTGCGGGCAGCAACAATTGACCTTCGCGACTCATCAAACCATAATCAGAGCTATGGATCTCTACGAGGAGATAGTTCGCCTGCGCCAACAAGGCCGCCGCGGCGCCGTCGCGACCATCATTAACGTGCGAGGATCCATTCCCTCCTTCAAAACCGCCAAGATGCTCGTGCGCGACGATGGCTCCATCCTTGGCACCATCGGCGGAGGCTGCGTCGAGGCGGAAGTTTGGCAGGCTGCGCGCGAAGTCATGGAATCTGAGAAACCGCGCACAATGGCGTTCAACCTGAATCAGGATCCGAAGTATGACACGGGGCTCGTCTGCGGCGGCACGCTTGAGATTTTCGTCGAGCCCATTTTGCCTCCCGCTGATCTTTATATCTTCGGCGCGGGTCACGTGGCGACCAGTCTCTACCAAGTGGCACGCCTGGCTGGATTCGACGTCACGGTCATCGACGATCGCGAAGCCTACGCCAACCGTGATCGCTTCCCCGAGGCGCATCAGGTGATTGCCGAAGACTTCGACAAGGCCGCATCGCAGCTCACCCCGAACGAGTCTTCCTACATCGTGATCGTTACCCGCGGGCACCACGATGATATGCGCATGCTGCGCTGGGCTGTTCAGACTCCGGCCCGCTACGTCGGCATGATTGGCTCCAGGCGGAAAACAATCGCCATTTTCAAAACGCTGCAGCAGGAAGGTCTGCCCGCGCATTTGTTCGATCATGTCCATGCCCCGATTGGGCTCGATATTGGCGCGGTCACTCCCGAGGAAATCGCCGTCTCGATCACCGCCGAACTGATCGCAAAACGTCGAAAAGTGGAGAGCAACCTTCCCCACATGAGCTGGTTTCATCGCCAGGAGCGCGAACCCGAGGCCGAGCCCAAACCCTGAACGAAATTAAGATTTCACTATGGCGCAAGAAATCGAAATCAAATTTCGCATCGAGAATCTATCCGCTCTGGCCCGGACTCTGAAGCAAGCAGGCTTCAGGCAACTCACCCGCTCCACACACGAGATCAACTCCCTTTACGACCTTCCGGGCCAAAAGCTGCGCAAGCGCGGCGAAATGCTTCGCCTCCGCAAGTTCGGCGAAACGTGGACGTTTACCCACAAAGCTAAAAGCAACGACGGCCGCCACAAAGTCCGAGTGGAACTCGAAACGATCGTGGATAACGGCCCCCAGATGAACGCCATCCTTCTCGCCCTCGGCTACGAACCAACCTTCCGCTATGAGAAATATCGCGCCGAGTGGAGCGACGGCACAGGTCACGTAGTGCTCGATGAAACCCCGATCGGAAATTTCGGAGAGATTGAAGGACCTCCGCGCTGGATCGATCGTACCGCGCGCGCCCTCGGGGTCGCGCCCAGCGATTACATCACTGAAACCTACGCCCCTATGTTCTTCGCCTGGAAGCGTCGCACGCGCAGCCCCGCCACTGAGATGACCTTCAAGGCGGTCAGGCAGACAGCGAGAAGTTCCAGACGGCCGAAAGCACGTAGATAACCACCAGCTTCGCGTTTTCCCTGACTAGCTTTGTCTCAGCGCTGAAAACGTCTACCCTGCCCCGCAGCACTTCTTATATTTCTTGCCGCTCCCGCACGGACAAGGATCGTTGCGCCCGATTTTGTCTCCCGATCGCACGATCTGCTGCACCTGCATATCGCCGGCCCCGGCCATCCGCGCCTGTTCCAGTTCCTTCTTCTTCTTGCGCTGGAACGATTCCTCGATTTCATCCACCGAGGTCGCAACCTTGCGCCGTGGCCGGCCATTTCCACCTTGGCCGCCAGTGATCAACGCGGATGCGCTCACATCTGACCGCTGTTCCGCCGGTCCGTTCTCACCGCTGTCGGCAGCCCTCGTCACCGCTTCGCGCGGACGCTCCATGATCTGCATCAGGTACAGGTAACGAACCGTTTCTTCCTGAAAGCGCTGCATCATTTCTTCGAACATGTCGAACGACTCGCGCTTGTACTCCACCAGCGGATCATGCTGTCCATACCCGCGCAGCCCGATGCCTTCCTTCAAGTGGTCCATCGAAAGCAAGTGATCCTTCCACTGCCCATCGATCACGCTCAACATGATCATGCGCTCGTGATAGCGCATAGCGTCCGCGCCGATCAGCTTCTCTTTCGCGTCGTACCGTTCCTTGAGTTTTTCAAAGATCGCATCGCCCAGTTCCTGCCGGTTCATCTCCTCCGGCTTCAGACCTTCGGCGTAAATATCCACTCCAAAACGAGAGATAATCGCGTCTTTCAAAGCCTTCAGGTCCCAGTTGGCAACGTGCTCTTTTACAGGACAGTGCCGCTCCAGAACATCGGCGAGAATCCCTGAGACGTAATCTTCAATAATGAGATCTTTCTGATCCAGCCCTTCCAGCAAGCGCCGGCGAAGTCCATAGACCGCTTCCCGCTGCTTGTTCATGACGTCGTCATACTCAAGCAAGTGTTTGCGGGCTTCAAAGTTCTGCCCTTCAACTGCTTTCTGCGCCGCTTCGATGCGCCGAGTGATCATTCCCGATTCGATTGGAACGCCTTCTTCCATGCCCAGCCGCTGCAGCAGCTTCGAAACCCACTCTTTCGCGAAGATACGCATCAAGTCGTCTTCCAGCGAAAGATAAAAGCGTGACGACCCCGGATCGCCCTGCCGCCCAGCGCGTCCACGAAGCTGATTATCGATGCGCCGTGCCTCGTGACGCTCCGTGCCAAAAATATGCAAACCGCCCGCCGCTATTACATCTTTATGTTCCTGGTCGGTGTCGGCCTTATGCCGAGCAAAGATTTCGTTCCATTGATCGGTCGGCACCGCGAACTCATTGCCCGCGTAGTACCAAACCGTGCGATTCGGATCGTCCACATCCGCTTCAATTTTGCCCTGCGCGGCGCGGATCGGCTGCGCGATTCCCTTCTTCACGCACTCTTGCTTGGCCATGAATTCCGCGTTGCCGCCCAGCAGAATGTCAGTGCCCCGGCCCGCCATATTGGTCGCGATGGTAATCGCTCCCTTGCGCCCCGCCTGCGCCACGATTTCCGCTTCGCGTTCGTGATGCTTCGCATTCAACACGACATGGCTCTTGATGCCTTTTTTCTTGAGCAGGTCGTCCAGCCGTTCCGATTTCTCAATCGACGTGGTGCCCACAAGCACCGGTTGGCCGCTCTCGTGTAACCGCTGAATCTCATCCGCCGCCGCGAAGTATTTTTCTTTTTCCGTTCGATAAACAATGTCCGGATTCTCTTTGCGCAGCATTGTCCGATTCGTCGGGATGACTACCACTTCCAGCCGGTAAATCTTGTCAAATTCCGGAGCTTCCGTCTCCGCCGTACCTGTCATGCCCGACAGCTTCTTGTACATGCGGAAATAATTCTGGAACGTAATCGTCGCCAGCGTCTGATTCTCGCGCTCGATCTTCACGTTCTCCTTAGCTTCAATCGCCTGATGCAACCCATCCGACCAGCGCCGCCCCGGCATCAACCGCCCCGTGAACTCATCGACGATCAGCACTTCGCCGTCCTTCACCACGTATTCCACGTCTCTCTTATAAAGCGCATGCGCTTTGACGGCGGTCTCCACGTGATGTTTCAGCGCCCAGTTTTCCGGATCAGCGATGTTGCCAATGCCCAGCAGCTTCTCGACTTTCTCCCAGCCCTCGTCGGTCACCGTGATATTGCGATGCTTTTCATCCACCACAAAATCGCCGGTCATAATCTTGGGCTCACCCGGAGCCGTATCGATCTCTTCGCCCTTTTCGAGCTTGGGAATAATGCGATTCACCTTGTAATACTTGTCGGTGGACTCCTCGCTCGCGCCCGAAATAATCAGCGGTGTCCGCGCTTCGTCGATCAGGATCGAATCAACTTCATCGACGATCGCGTAGTTGTGCACGCGCTGCACGCAATCCTGCAGGTCGAACTTCATGTTGTCGCGCAGGTAGTCGAAGCCGAACTCATTATTCGTGCCGTAGGTCACGTCGGCGGCGTAGGCGGCCCGGCGCTCGACGTCGTCCAGATCATGGACGATCACGCCTACCGTCAAGCCCAAAAAGGCGTAGAGTCTGCCCATCCATTCGGAATCGCGTTTCGCCAGATAATCGTTGACCGTGACGACATGCACTCCGCGCCCGCTGAGCGCGTTCAAATAGACAGGAAGCGTCGCCACCAGCGTCTTGCCTTCGCCCGTTTTCATCTCGGCGATCTTGCCTTCGTGCAGAACCATACCGCCGATCAACTGCACGTCAAAGTGCCGCATGTTGAGCACGCGCTTGCTGGCCTCGCGGCACACCGCGAACGCTTCTTCGAGCAGTTCCTCAAGAACCGCCTTGAGCGCATCGTAGCGCTGCGCTTCGATCTCTCTTTGCCGGTCGCTGGTCTGGAAGTCGGGAACGGCCGCCTCAGCATCCGCCACTGGTTCATCGACGATTGCGCCGAGTCTCTCCTGAATCCGAGCGCGGAACTCCAATGTCTTAGCGCGCAGTTGGTCGTCGGAGAGCTTCTGCATCGCCGGTTCCAGCGCGTTGATCGCCGCTACACGAGGCTGTAACCGCTTAATTTCGCGCTCGTTCTTAGTTCCGAAAACTTTGCCTAACAAAGTATTGATCAAAACCGGAATCCCTCAGAGACACACGTCTCAACCTTAGCTTAAAGCCTAGCACATTAGATGCGGCAGGGATGGCGAAGGACGTTCATGAACACATGCACGACTTGATAACTGATAAAACCAGCCCCTAATCCACTCCGCGCGAACTAACCCCTCGGCAACCTAGCGTTACGGGGATCGACGGAATCGAGCGACTAGACGACAATATTTGCATCGAAGAAGTATTTATCGTTCATTCATCTCGTCGCGCGTAAACTTCCGACCTGCGTTCCCTGCGAGCCACTTCAATCGTCTTTTCGTCCCCACTAAACGTGATCTTCTTCATCGCCGTCGTATTGTCCTCAACGTGAGATCGGTTCACTTCCTAGTTTTCCCCAGCCATCTTTAGTATATTCACCTCGGACATGCCCACCTTCTACCAGCAATTCCAGGACTCCGCCCGCCAGTTCCCCAACAACATCGCCCTCGAGATCCAGCGCCAGCACACCGTGGAGCGTGTCACCTTCGCTGAACTCACCCGCATGTCCGAGAGCGTCGCCAACTGGATCTCCACCCGCGTCCCTCGCGACGCGCGCGTCGCTATTCTCGCCGCCAACCACCCCCGCTGGGTCGCCGCCTATTTAGGAATCATCGCTGCCGGAAGGACCGCCGTTCCTCTCGACACCGCCTTTCATGCCAACCAGGTAAATAAGTTACTAATCGACAGCGGCGCCTCCCTGCTCTTCTGCGACGTCAAGCATCTTCCGGTAGCGCTGGAAGCCGTCGCAGGTCTCAACATCCATCTCGTAATGACCTCCGCCGACGACGAACAAAATTCTGCGCCCACGAAAGATGGCTTCATCGCCGCCGATCTCGATTCTATCTTCGCCGCCGGCCCCGCCGCCTTTCAGCCTATCGTCCCTTCCGAGAACGACCTCGCCGCGCTGCTCTATACCTCCGGAACCACGGCCGACCCCAAAGGCGTTATGCTCACCCACGCCAACCTCCTCGGCGAAGCTAGCGCCGTATTCGGAATTGTCAAGATCGGCCCGCAAGATGCTCTCCTCGGAATTCTCCCCATGTTTCACGTTCTCGCCCAGATGGCGAACCTGTTCCTGCCTCTATTCAATGGTGCGCGCGTCGTTTACCTTGAAACGCTCAACACCACTGAACTCCTCCGCGCCCTGCAGGAACGCGATATCACCGCGTTTTGCGTCGTTCCCCAATTCTTCTACCTGATCCACGAAAAGATTTTCAAAGAGCTGAATAAGCGCGGCAAGCTCACACTTCGCCTGGTGCGCGCACTGATGGCGCTCAATCGCAGCCTGCGACGAATCGGATTCAACGCCGGCCGAATCTTCTTCGGCAAAATTCATGCCACCTTCGGCACCCGCATGCGCTATCTGGTCACCGGCGGCTCCCGTTTCGATCCCGCCATCGCCCGCGATTTCTACGCTTTCGGTATCGACGTGCTCAACGCCTACGGACTCACCGAAACCACCGGCGGCGCTTTTCTCAATCCGCCCGGACACATCGTCTTTGGGTCGGTCGGACGCCCCCTCCCAGGCGTCGAAGCTAAAATCATCGATCCTCAGCCGCTCGAAGAAGGCGGCACACCCGCCGGCGAAATAGCCATTCGCGGCGCTCTCGTCATGAAGGGATACTGGAATCGCCCCGAAGCCACTGCCGAAGTTCTTCGTGACGGCTGGCTCTACACCGGAGATCTTGGCTACTTCGATTCCGGCGGCAATCTCTTCATCACCGGGCGCCGCAAGGAAGTCATCGTTCTTGCCAATGGAAAGAACGTATACCCTGAAGAGATTGAAGCCCACTATCTCCAGGCCCCGTACGTCAAAGAAATCTGCGTCATGGCGCTCGAAGCCCGTCTCGGAGATCCCACCTCCGAACGCCTGCATGCCGTGGTCGTGCCCAACTTTGAACTCCTGCGCGAGCGCAAGATCGTCAACTCCAAAGAAGTGCTTCGCACCGAAATTGAAGCGCTTTCCCACAAAATCGCTTCCACCAAGCGCCTTGGCAGTTATGACATCTGGCCAGACGAACTGCCGCGCACCACCACCCGCAAGCTGAAACGCTTCCAGATTGAAAAGAAGCTTCGCGAGCTCAAGCAAAGCGGCGCTGGCGATGCCGATCTGGCCGCCGAAAAGCCGCTGACTTCCGACGAGCAGTCTTGGCTCGACCGCGAAGACGTCAAGCAAGCTCTGGCCATTGTCCGCGATTCGTCGCACGCCGAGCTCCATCCGATTCGTCCCACCCACAATCTGGAGCTCGATCTCGGACTCGACTCCATGCAGCGAATCGAACTCCTCACCGCGCTCGAGCAACAACTAGGCGGCGAAGTGCCCGAGTCACAGCTCGCGGAGATCTATTCCGTCCGCGACCTCATCGACGCCGTGCTGGCCAGCGCCAGCCGCGGCGAAGGACATGCCGGAGCCGTCGCACCTGCCTGGTCCACGATTCTCAGCGAACCCGTCACTGATCCCGACGTGCTGGCCCTCGCCCGCCACAATATTTTTGCCGAAGTCATCTTCTTTCTGCTCGGCCGTCTGATCTATCTCTTCGCCCAGGATCGCTTCAACCTCAAGACCCGCGGCCTCGAAAATCTGCCCGAAAAAGGCCCCTTCCTTCTCTGCTCCAATCACCAGAGTTATGTCGATCCCATGGTCATGGCCGGAGCCCTCCCCTGGAATCTGTTTCGCGATTGCTTTGCCGTAGGCACCAGCGAAATCTTCGGACAGGGCTTCATGCGGCGGCTGGCCCGCTGGCTGCGCGTGGTCGTCCTAGATCCCGATGCCAACCTCGTCCCGGCGATGCGCGCCGGTGCCTTCGGCCTAGCCAACGGACGCATCCTTGTTCTTTATCCGGAAGGCGAGCGCAGCGACGATGGCACGCCCAGAATTTTCCGCAAAGGCGCCGCCATCCTCTCCATTCATACGCAGGCCCCGATCGTGCCCATTGCCATCGAAGGCTTCTACGAAGCTTGGCCGCGCCACAAGAAGTTTCCTAAATTCGCCAACCTGCAACTGGTTTTCGGCAAGCCGATTCAGCCTCCGCCCCTGCAAATGGCAAGCGAAGCCGCCTACGAACGCTTAACGTCAGACTTGAAATCCAGAGTTGTATCGATGTGGCAGGATTTGCGAACCAAAGGTTCGCAAAATAGAAATTGATAGTCCCTCAACCCCGAAGATGAGTCGTAAGATAACCCCGACGCGGGCAGTTCTCGTGTTGCTGTAGAGGAAACCGAGAACGGGAAACGACGCCTTCACAAGCTGCGGATGAACTCCTCTGTTGCGCCTGCTTTTGGGTGGCTGAACATTTCCGTTGCCATGACCGCCCGCAGCTTCCAGCCTTCGCCCGGCGACCCCTACGCCCCCATCCCGCGCGCTCGTCCATCCAGACTTTTCGCCAGCGCCTCCACCACGCCCGCGTGATATTTCTGCCCTGCTCCCGCCAGGATCGTCTTCTCCGCCTGGTCGGGAGACATTGCCTTGCCCTCAACACCGCTCGTCAACTTCTGATACGCATCCGCCACGGCCAGAATGTGCGCCTCAATCGGAACATTCACCGACCGCGCCCCCTGTTGTTCCACAATCTGCTGCGCGATGATGATCGGAATCACCCGCCGCAGCGAATTGCCCGCCTCCTGAGCACACGCATCGCCCGGCCTCGCCTTGCGAAAGCCCGCTACCACTTCTTCTCGGCTCAAATCTGCAGCCTTATAGAGAATGTCGTTCGTAATCCCCAGCTTGCCGAGATCGCGCAGCAAAACAGCCGATCGCACCAGTTCCACCCGCTCCGCCCCCAGCCCCAGCACTTCCGCCATTCGGCTCGACACCTGCACAACCCGCTGATTCTCGATGCTTCCAAATTTTTCATTGGCCATCACGTGCTGTAGCACCAGTAGCATTCCGCTGAAACTCTCCCGAATGTCAGCCGTCATCGCTTCCTTGCGCTCATAAAGCGTGCCCATCACGTAGCCGACGACCGTCAGAATCCCCGCCCAAATGGCAAAGTTGAACAACCGCTCGCCGGGCAGCGTCAGCACCGGATGCGCCGGCACGAGATTATTGACGAAGTTCAGCAGCACCACCAGAAAGACGCCGGCGAACGCCGTGAGCGTCGCATGCCGCCGTCCAAAGTAATAAGCGGAATACAAAGTCGGTAGAAAATAAAAACAGAGCGCCATTGGCAGCGACTCGGCATAAAACTGTACCAAGGCCGCGATCACAAACAATGACAGCAGCAGAATGCTTTCTTTGGCGACTCTATTGATCTTCATCGGGATTGTGTTGCACGCGTTGCGATCCTGCTATCGCCGCTCTTCGTTTTCGGCGCAAGCAGGAAAAGCCCTTGTGTCATATTCATGCAAGGCCGACGGCATGAAAAGTTACCGACGTCATGACTGATCCTTTCGAAAGTAACCGACTGGAGCCCGCCTCGGGAAATGCCCGCTTTCGGGATCTCGAACCATATGCGCTCCCTGCTGGTTGTGCAGGACGGCTGTGGAATTCAACGTTGACGCGGAGGCGGGGGTGACCCGCACCTTGCTATACTCACCAATTGATCTTTTCCCAGCGCCCAACGTTTCCCCAAGGAGTCACTTTTGCCCATGGACGACAAGCTTCGCGTATTGCGACTCGTAGTCGCCTCCCCCGGAGACGTCAAGCCCGAGCGTGAGATTCTCCCTCGCGTTGTCGACGAAGTAAATCAGAATATCGCCAACCCTCGCGGCCTTCTCCTCCAACTCCATCGCTGGGAAACCGACTCCTTCCCGGGATTCCATCCCCAAGGCCCTCAGGGACTCATCGACCCCATCCTCAAGATTGAGGACTGCGACATCCTGATCGGCATTTTCTGGAAGCGGTTCGGTACGCCAACCACCGACGCCAAGTCCGGCACCGAACACGAATTTCGCGCGGCCTACGAAGCCTGGAAGAAAAACCAGAAGCCGCAGATTATGGTTTATTTCTCCCGCAAACCCTACGCACCCCAATCAAAAGAGGAAACCGATCAAGCGGGATTAGTTCTGCAATTCAAGAATGAGTTCCCACGCGAAGGCCTGTGGTGGGACTACAAGAACAAAACCGAGTTCGAGCGCCTGATTCGAAATCACCTCACCAACTTTCTCGCCTCTCAGTTCCCCTTGGACAAACCAGCCCAGACGGACAAGCCTACGCCCGCGCCCCCAGGCGCACAGCAGGATTCCCAACAGGCTCGCAAGTCGCAAGAACAAGCCGCCGCCGCCGGCAACTCCCAAGCCATGACCCAACTTGGATATCTCTACCAGAGCGGTTATGGCGTTCCTCAGGATTACGAACAAGCTCGCAAATTGTATGAGAAGGCGAGCGCGGCTGGAAATTCCCAAGCCATGACCCAGTTGGGATTTCTCTACCAGAACGGGTTCGGCGTTTCTCGGGACTACGAGCAAGCTCGAAGCTGGTATGAGAAGTCGGCGGCAGCCGGAAACGCCCAGGCCATGACTCAGCTTGGATTTCTCTACCAGAACGGGTTCGGCGTTCCTCGGGACTACGAGCAAGCTCGGAGCTGGTACGAAAAAGCGGCAGCGGCGGGGAACACGCAGGCCATGACCCAGCTCGGCTACCTCTACCAGAGCGGATACGGCGTCCCCGTCGACTACGCGCAGGCTCGAAAGTGGTACGAGCAGGCTGCGGCTGGGGGCAGCACTCAAGCCATGACCCAACTCGGCTACCTCTACCAAAGTGGATACGGCGTGCCCAAAGATTACGAGCAGGCTCGAAAATGGTACGAGAAAGCGGCAACCGGCGATAACTCCTAGAACGGCGGATTGTGCCCTGACTGTAGAATCGTGTACTTCAGACCTGATTCCTTTCCCGCCCAACCTACGGCAGCGTCGCCTGCCTTCGGGCAACCTCAGCGAACCCAGTCCCAAAGAACCCAGTAATCATTAGAGATTTAACCTCAGAACAGCACTCTTTATGTGGCAGCCCAAATGCTCTCCTTCGCCTGTTCAATCTCGGAAGGTGTCCAGTCGGCCCGGAGTTTAAGGACTGCCCTTGCCTCATTCCCAGTCCCCCGGCGCAGTCGGTTTTCCGCGAGAACTGAGGAGCAACCATGTCCGGCATGCCCTGTGTTGAAAACTGTTTTGACTGTCGTCTGCGCCGCCAGGGATTCTTCTGCGACCTCTCGCCCCAGTCGATCCGGGCATTCGAAAAAATCAAGCACCCTGCCGTTTTTCCCGAACACTCTGTCGTTCTCGTGGAGGGTCAAAATCCCTGCGGAATCTTCGTCCTCTGCCAGGGACGCGCCAAGCTCTCCACCACTTCGCGCGATGGCAAGACTTTAATCGTGCGCATCGCCGGAGCCGGCGAGATCCTCGGCCTCCACGCCGTCGTGACTGGCACTCCGTACGAGTTGACGGCTGAAACCATGCAGCCGTCGCAGCTGAGCTTCGTGACTCGCGAAGACGCACTTCGCTTCCTGAACCAGTACCCGGACGCCTGCTTCCACGCCACTCAACATCTGGCGCGCGACTGCTCCGACTCCTATGGAGTCGCCCGCACCATGGGTTTGTGCCACTCCGTTTCCGAGCGCTTTGCCAGGTTCCTGCTCGACACCGCCGCCGACAGCCAAGTCACTCGCGGAAGAGTGCGTGTCCGTCTCGCAATGACCCACGAAGAAATTTCGCAACTCGTCGGCACCAGCCGCGAAACCATCACGCGCCTGCTCTCCGAATTCCGCCGCCACGACCTCGCTGAACTGAAAGGGTCGATGCTGATCATCCACAACCACCCCGCCCTCAAAAATATGGTGGGGGTTTAAGCCGTGCCTCTGCGACGGAGGCGGCTTGCCGAATGAATGCGACGGCTTCCCCGATGTGCGCAGACCGTCGAATCCGGCGCCAGATCACATCGTTAGGGCCCGACGACGCTCGTCAGTTTGTTATTCGGACCCATGACGACGCACACGACCTGGCCCGTCCCCAGCGCGGCGCAGGATGGCGTGCCGACGCCGGTGCCTCCAACCACCGTCCAGCCCGACCAGCCCGAACCGTTGTAGACATCCGCAAAAAATTGGTCATCGTTGCTTCCAACGCCGTACACACCGCAAACCAACTCGCCCGCGGCCTGCGATGTGCAATTGGCATTTTGATTCACGGTTCCGCCGAGATTGCTGTAGCCGGTCCAGTCGCCTAGCGTCCATGCGCCACCGTTGAAACGAGCGCCGTAGATGCTTGACTCGTAGGCTTCCGCGAAGCAGACGACATTCCCGCTCGAGTTCAGCGACGTGCAATCGGGCTCTCCACCAGCGATTCCGCCGATGTTCAAGAAACCTTCCCAGGCGCCAGCGGCGAAGCGATTGACCACAGTGGAGTAGCCGGTCGTAAAAACCGCGCACACTACGCCGCTGTTGTTATCCGTTGTGCAACTTGGCGCCGAATAGGCTGTGGCGGTGAGGTTGGCGAACGCGCTCCACGTCGTGCCGTTGAAGAGCGACCACGCCAACCCGCCAGAGGCATTTCTGGCAACGCAGAGCACTTGCCCGGCCGTATACTCCGCGCAACTGGGAGCCGAATACAAGGTCGCCTTCACTTTGGTTGGATTGCTCCACACTCCGCCCTTCAGCTCCGCAACCTGCAAGTTGCCGTTGGTAGCCGTGGCCGCGCAGAACACGTTGCCGTTGCCATCCGCAGTGCAACTCGGGTCAGAACTCACCGCTCCGGCCAGGCTTTTCCACGTTCCCCATGAAGTGCCGTTGAACTCATTGACCATGACGGAAGACGTTCCGCTTCGGACCGCGCACGCGACGTGCCCACTCGAGACAGGCGCGCACGACGGCGTGCCGAAGCCGGTCGCGGTTCCGGTTGAAATAAAACTCCCCCACGTGGCCCATGAGAGCGGGGCGATGGCAAGGCAGGAAGACCAAAGCACAATGCGAACTGCGATTGATTTCATAGAAACCTCCCGATCGGGTTGAACGCTAACAGTGAACAATTGCCGTCCCACGACGGCGCTGGGGCTCGGTTTCGTTATTTCTGATGGAGGGAAGGACCACTACTTGCGGGGAAGTTTAGTAAATCTTGTTGTCGAGTGTCAAACGCTCATGCTATGCCTGCTACCGCGCCGATCATCGGCGAGATCCACCCGGCATCCTGCTCGTTACTTTCCTGATTCCGCCTGACGCCGCATACTCAGGACATGGTCTCGGACGCCAACGCCCACGCGCTCGCTTCGTTTCTCGATTATCTGCGCGTCGAGCGCGGCTCGGCAAAGTTGACCATTGCCGCCTACGCCAGCGACCTATCCCAGTTTGTCGGCTTTTTGCAGAGCCGTCAGGTCACGCTCCATCGAGCCTCACGCGACCACGTCCGCGACTACATCCAAGAATTATTTTCCAACTCCATCGACGCACGTTCCGTAGGACGCAAGCTCTCGGCCATCCGCCATCTTTATCGCCACCTGCTGCTCGACGGCAAGATCAGCAAAGATCCCACCCTGAACATCGATCTCCCCAAGCAGTGGAAGGTTCTGCCGAAATCGTTGAGCCGCGAAGAAGTCGGCTCGATACTGGCCGCAACCAAGTCGAGCGATACCCTGTCCCGCAACGAAACGGTTCGCGCCCAAGCGCTGGCCCTTCGCGATCGCGCCATGATCGAGCTGCTCTATGCCGGAGGAGTGCGAGTCTCCGAGGTCGCCGACGCGCGCCTCGAAGACCTCAAGCTCGACATGGGATACATCCTCGTACGTGGGAAAGGCGACAAAGAGCGCATGGTTCCCCTCGGAATCCCCGCCCAGCAAGCCTTGCAGCAATACTTGAGCTATGGCCGGCAAAGAATGGCGAAAACAAACAATTCCCCGCTTCTATTCTTGGGCACGACAGGACGCCGCCTGACCCGGCAGCGCGTCTGGCAACTGGTCGGCAAAGCGAGCCTCGCCTCCGGACGCCACGCCAGCCCGCATATGTTGCGGCACTCCTGCGCCACCCACATGGTCGAGAACGGAGCCGACCTGCGCACGGTCCAGACCATCCTCGGCCACTCCGACATTTCCACCACGCAGATCTATACGCACGTCGCGCTCGACCGCCTCAAAAGCGTCTACGCCAAGCATCATCCCAGGGCGAGAGCGAGGAGGGATTTGTAATTTTGTAATTTTGTAATTTGGTAATTTAACAACCCAAAAGGCGGAATTCATCGTATTGCCCCGGCGGATTTGAAATTACCCAATTACAAAATTACCCAATTACAAAATTACTTCTCCCATGAGTGCAGCGCCCAACAATTCCCGCACCATCGTCGAACGCGCCACCGATGACTTCCTCCGTCATCTGCGCGAGCGCAACGCCTCCGCCCACACCATCAAAGCCTACGCCGGAGACCTCGACGTTTTCGCCGCCTACATCGGCGAGAAGATGGGCGATCCCGCTCTGCAAAAGATCGATCACATCGCTATCCGCGGCTTCCTCTCGCATCTCTACGACAAAGGATTAAGCAAGCCTTCCGTCGCCCGCGCCCTGGCGGCCCTGCGCTCGCTCTATCGCTGGCTCGCCCAAGAAGGAGTAGTCGAGCAAAATCCCGCCAAGCTGGTTTCCACTCCCAAGCTCGCCAAAAAATTGCCCCGCGTTCCTACCATCGAAGAAATGAATTCCGTTCTCGACGCCAAAATGCCGGAGGTCGCTTCCTTTCCCGAGCGCGACCGCCTGATGTTCGAACTGCTCTACGGCTGCGGCATTCGCAATTCCGAGCTCGTCGGCATCAATCTCGACGACATCAGCCTCAGCAACGAAGCCATCCTGATTCGCGGCAAAGGCAAAAAAGAACGCTACGTTCCCTTCGGAGGCTCAGCCCTGGCCGCCCTTTCCGTCTATCTGCCCTGGCGCCAACAACTCCTAGCCACACTAAAGAAGCGACCCGAAAAAGGCACGCCCGCACTCCTCATCAACCAGCGCGGCGGACGCCTAACCACCCGCAGCGTAGGCCGCATCGTCAAACGCATCGCCGTAGCCAAAGGACTCTCCCCCGAAGTCCATCCCCACACTCTGCGTCACGCCTTCGGCACCCACATGCTAGAAGAAGGAGCCGACCTGCGCGCCATCCAGGAACTCCTAGGCCACGAGCGCCTGGCCACCACCCAGCGCTATACCCAACTTTCCGTAAAGCACGTAATGAACGTCTACGACCAAACCCATCCCAGAGCGAAGTGAAGGTAACCGCTCCCGCACTGGGCGTTAGCGACGCCGCCCCTTTTTCTGGAATATGAGGACGTGTTGAAACGTCCCGAACATCACCTTGTACACGGGCTGAATCGCGAGCGGGTGGACGAATTTCTGGCGGAATTGGCGGCGCTGATCGAGCCGGTCGAGGTGCATTTTCGGTGGAGTCCGCAATCACCGGACCCTAACGACGAGATGGTGCTTGAGGCTGCCACCAATGGCGCGGCGGACGCGTTAGTGACTTACAACCGTGCAGACTTTGCGACCGCGGCCGAGCGCCTTAGCAGGCTGCGGAAAAACTCCGATTCGCACCGGTTTGGGGAAGGGCACGAGTTCCACTCGTGCCGTAAATGCCGTCCCTTCAACGGCGGCTTCCAGCCGCTGGGGGAATTCTGCCCTGCGAGAAGACTTTTTCCGCAGCCTGTTAGAATTCTGGTGTTGAGCCCGGCTGAACTGTTGAGCAAGGTAAGGACATAAGCAAGGCTACGTATCCGTTGAAACTTCCACTCTCGATCGAGAAGGCGGCCGAGCGCCTGGCCAAAGAAGACGGCGTGTCGTTAAACCAATGGATCGCCGTGGCCGTCGCCGAAAAAGTTGGCGTAGTGGAAACCGCCGCCGACTTCTTCAAGAAGCGAGCGGGAAAGGCCACCGGCGCTGGACTGATAAAAGTTCTCCGCACCGCGCCAAGAATCGCGCCCGAGGCGGAAGATAGGATTCGATAGCTATTGCCTGCCCTCCGCCAGAGTCCCGTGTAGAACGGATACTCCTGTCCGCCGCCGTTGCCTTTTGATGTTGACCCGCCGATTAGTGGGAGTTTCGGTTCGTCAGTCGCCTCGCCACTGTTCGAGTTTCTTTCTGACCTTTGCGGCTTTGGGGTCTTCGATTTGTTCTCGGATCTTAAGCGCGGCTTCGGCATGTTCGATGGCCTTCTTGCGGTCGCCGAGTTTGTCCAGTGCCAAGCTGGTGTTCCACAGTGCGTTGCCTTCGCCGCTGCGGTCGCCGATTTCGCGGGCGATTGCCAAGTGCTGCTCGTGGTATTCGATGGCGCGGCGGTACTCGCCGAGGGAGTGGTACGCGTTGCCCAGGTTGCCTAGAGCGTTGCCTTCGCCGCGGCGGTCGCCGACTTCGCGTTTGACCGCCAGGCTTTTTTCCTGGAGCGCGATGGCGTGGCGGTACTCGCCGAGGGAGTAGTACGCGCTGCCCAGGTTGCCCAGCGCAGCGCCTTCGCCCCTCCGGTCGCCGATTTCGCGCGCGATGGCCAAGTTCTGCTCGTGGTATTCGATGGCCCGGCGGTACTCGCCGAGGGAGCCGTACGCGAGGCCCAGGTTGCCCAGCGCAGCGCCTTCGCCCCTCCGGTCGCCGATTTCGCGCGCGATGGCCAAGCGCCGCTCCTGGTATTCGATGGCCCGGCGGTACTCGCCGAGGGAGTAGTACGCGCTGCCCAGGTTGCCCAGGTTCATACCTTCGTCTGCCAGGTCCTCGAGTTGGCGCGCGGCGGCTAGGGCAGCCTCGCACCAGCGAATCCTCTCACCGGGATGCTGACGCAGCGCCAGAATCAAGCCGCAGCCCGCATAATGGCTGCATGACTTAGCGGCATCGATATCCCTCGCCGCATTCGACGCTGCCCACGCTTGCCCGGCCTGGACGTTTCTCAGTTCGAGATCGTAAAGGACAAGGCTCCTCATCATTGACTGGCCGCCCTCTTCGTAGAAATCGTCCGCGACCTGCAGCACGGCCAGATAATGTGCGGAGTGCCGCCGGGCAACGGAGTTAGATTCGTCCGGGGCCAGCCTCTGGCGGGCAAAATCGCGCATGAGGTCGTGCAGGCGGTAGCGGCTGGCGGGTTCTTCCCATTCGAGCATGGAGAATTGCACGAGGCGGCTAAGCGTGGACTTTGCCTCATCTGCGGCCGCATCGGTTTCTAGCTCCCAAACAGCTGCGGCGGCAGGGGCGTCGAAGGTGTCGGGAAAGACAGACAACATGCGCCAGCGCTTTTGGGTTTGGACGTCGAGCAGCTTGTAGCTCAGAGTGATGGAGGCGTCCACGCCTTCAGCTTCAGCTCCGCCCAAGAGTTTCAGTCGCTGCTTTTCGTCGGCTAGTTGTTGGCGGTAATCCGCGGGAGCCAAGTCGATATGCTCGGCGATGGCGGTCGCGGCCAGACGCAGGGCCAAGGCAAGATATCCGCAAAGCTTCGCGATGGCTTCGACTTCGCCCTTAATGCGAGGCGCGATTTCCAGCAGGAGTTTCTTCGCGTCCTCGGGCGGAAAAGTGTCGAGACTTTTCTGATGGAGACCGGGCAAGGTGAAACGAAAGCGCGAGGTAACCAGCAGTGTGCATCCTTCAGGAGGGATCAGCGATTTCACCTGGGCGGCGTCTTTGGCGTTGTCCATCAGAAGCAGAACGTGCTTGTCGTGGAGAACGGAACGGAATAGAGCGCAGAGGTCATCTTCTTTTTCGGGGAGCTTGGCTTCGGGATGGAAAGTGCGGAGGACATGCGACAGGGCTTCGGCGGCGGTTAGGGGTTTTTCGCTGACTCCTTTGAGGTCGAGATAGATTTGCGCGTCGGGATAGTTTGGGGAGAGCTCTGCGGCGAGTTTGAGAGCCAGAGCAGTCTTGCCGACTCCTCCCTGCCCTTGGAGGCCGGAAATATGGACGCCGCCTTTTTCGATGGCAGCGTGGAGATCGCGGAGTTCCGCTTCGCGCCCCGTAAAGTCCGCCGGCGGGGGCGGGAGTTGGAAGCGGGGAGTTAGCGGAGGCAACGGGGGCGAGTGGACGATGACGGTCTTGTTGCCTTGAACCTTATCGCCTTCAAAAAGGTCGCCGCCTATGGAGACGTTGCCTTGAGCGCTTACGCCTCCGGTTTGGATGTTGCCGCCTGCGACGTTGTTATCGCGTCCTGCTGAGGAGCTGTTGATGGCTTGAGTCGGCTTGGAGCTTTCTTCTTTTTCCTTTCTATCCCTGCGCACTTTAAAGAACGGCACGGCGAGAGTCACGAATGCTACCACTACCTGCACGAAGTCCTTAAAGGTTCCAACGGTCTCCTTGTTCTTGAAAACGATGCCGAGGATCGGCAGAAGCCTGGGCACCCACCAATGCGCAGTTACCGCGAGCGCCGCGCTGGCTGTGGTTAGGAGAATTGTGCTGCGCCACTTCCTCATCGCCAGCCTCGATCAAGAGCTGCCGATCTCACGTCTCGAAAAGCGCGAGACGTGGGGCACCCAAAGTTAATGTCGTGGGCAACGCGGGGAATAACTTCGCGCTCGCCCTTAACGTCTCCAGGCGAAGCGACGACGACTCGCAAAACGCGAAGCTTATCGTCCATGGGCGAGGGTGACTCCTTAAGTGAAACGCTGGGCCCTTGGGGAAAATGAACTGCTGAGTATAACAGCGGAGCCTGCGGTGGGAACTTGCTTCGGTTAGGCGGGGGCTAGGCGGTGCCGGGTCGCGCTTCCGGCACCGCTGCCTGATACTGGAGATCACTGCGCTGGTCGAGGTTCCAGCGCGATGGCGCGATTACTTGTGTTTGCATCCGGCTTTGATATTCGTCTTGATCTTCATGGCTGTGCTCCTTCTTTCAGGATTTTTTTCGCCTGTGCTGCTCGCTTCAGAGAGCCTTTGGCTCCGCTGAAGTGATTGTGATATTGCCTCGGGTTCGAGAAGAAGTCCATGGAGCCACCATGAAGCAATCTGAGCTGATATGAAGAAAATTGCATGGTTGAAGGATGGCGCTGGCAAAGCGCAGATCCTGCGTCGTAGCGCGATCTTCACCAGTGAAGGCCGCCATCCCTCGCGACGACCAGCTTCACGGCAAAATTACAAATTATTGATTGGAAACAGCTTAACCTATGTATCTAAGATTTTTCGTCAGCTACTTGACAACTCTCCACTCACATTCCTATAATTAGCACTCGTGACGGTTAAGTGCTAACAAGCCCCGATTCCGGGCGCAAATCGGAAAATCGAATTCAACCTATTCAAATAACCACTCTTGAAAGGAGTACGTAACTATGGCAACCAAATTCACCCCGCTGCATGACCGCATTCTGGTCCGTCGGGTCGAAGAAGCCGATACCACCCGTGGCGGGATCATCATCCCTGACTCCGCGAAAGACAAGCCGCAGGAGGGAGAAGTCATCTCCGCCGGCAAAGGCAAGGTCAACGAAGAAGGCAAGGTTCGTCCCCTCGATGTGAAAGAAGGCGACCGCATCCTGTTCGGCAAGTACTCGGGCACCGAGATCAAGATCGATGGCGAGGACTTCATCATCATGCGCGAAGAGGAAGTGCTGGGCGTGCTGACCGGCGCGGCCAAGAAGGAACTGGCCGGAGCGCGCAAGTAGCTGTCAGCTCTCAGCGATCAGCCATCTGTTCAAGCCTGAAACCTGAGAACTAAACACCTGAGACTTTAGTAGTTCCGCAGGCACGGCCTGCACCAAAAATTAAATTTAGGAGCAAATAGATATGGCTAAGCAAATTGTTCACGGAGAAGAGTCGCGACAGGCGATTCTCCGCGGCGTCAACCTTCTGGCTGATGCTGTGAAAGTCACTCTCGGCCCCAAGGGCCGCAACGTTGTTATCGAAAAGAAGTTCGGATCGCCGACCATCACCAAGGACGGCGTCACCGTGGCGAAGGAAATTGAATTGAAAGACGGGCTCGAGAACATGGGAGCCCAGATGGTCCGCGAAGTGGCTTCGAAGACCAGCGACATCGCCGGCGACGGCACCACGACCGCTACCGTTCTCGCTCAGGCGATCTATCGCGAGGGCGTGAAGACCGTTGCTGCTGGCGCGAATCCGATGGCCATCAAGCGCGGCATCGAGAAGGCGATCCTGCTCATCAATGGCCGGATCGACAAGGAGGGCAATCGCGAGAAGGGCGAACTCGACAAGCTGTCGAAGCCCGTCACCGGCGACATGATTGCCCAGGTGGGCACGATCTCGGCGAACAACGACGAGACGATTGGCAAGATCATCGCCGAAGCCATGAAGAAGGTCGGCAAGGACGGCGTCATCACCGTCGAAGAGTCGAAGACCCTCGAAACGCAGCTCGACGTAGTCGAAGGCATGCAGTTCGATCGCGGCTACCTGTCTCCGTACTTTGTTACTGACCCGGAGCGCATGGAGTCCGTGCAAGAGAACGCCTACATCCTCATCCACGAAAAGAAAATCAGCTCGATGAAAGACCTGCTCCCGTTGCTCGAGCAGATCGCCAAGGGCGGCAAGCCGCTCCTGATCATCGCTGAAGACGTGGAAGGCGAAGCACTCGCCACCCTCGTCGTCAACAAACTGCGGGGCACGCTACAAGTCTCGGCCGTCAAGGCTCCCGGCTTCGGCGACCGCCGCAAGGCCATGTTGCAGGACATCGCAACCCTGACCGGCGGCAAGGCCATCACCGAAGATCTCGGCATCAAGCTCGAGAACGTAACTCTAGCTGACCTCGGACAAGCCAAGAAAGTCACCATCGACAAGGACAACACGACCATTGTCGAAGGTAAAGGCAAGCCGGGCGATGTGCAGGGCCGCGTGAAAGAAATTCGCGGACAGATCGAAAAGACCACCAGCGACTACGACCGCGAGAAGTTGCAGGAGCGGTTGGCGAAGCTGGTCGGTGGCGTAGCCGTAATCAAAGTCGGCGCCGCAACCGAAACCGAAATGAAGGAAACGAAAGCCCGTGTGGAAGATGCCATGCACGCCACCCGCGCAGCCGTTGAAGAAGGCATTGTCCCGGGCGGCGGCGTTGCGCTAGCGCGTTGCGTAGCAGCTCTCGACAAGCTGAAGCTGGAAGGTGACGAGCAGATCGGTGTCAACATCGTGAAGCGCGCCATCACCGAGCCCTTGCGCCAGATCGCCGAGAATGCCGGCGAAGAAGGTGCGATTGTGATCGGTAAGATCCACGACTCGAAAGACAACAACTACGGCTACAACGCTCTGACCGGAGAGTACGAAGATCTGGTCAAGGCGGGCGTGCTCGATCCGACCAAGGTAGTGCGCACCGCACTCACCAACGCCGGCTCGATCGCCGCGCTGATGCTCACCACCGAAGCCCTGGTAGCGGAGATTCCCGAAAAGAAGGAAGCTCCAATGCCCGGCGGCGGACACGGCGGCGGCGGCATGGACGGAATGTACTAAGTTAGCTGTCAGCTCTCAGTTGTCAGCTTTCAGTTAGAACAAAAGCCCCGCTCGATATTTCAACGAGCGGGGCTTTTTTGTTTTGGCAGCTTATTCTGTACGTATAACTGTTCCTAAAAGCGGAGCTTCTTGTGTTTGTGTGGCAGTTGCAAGCTCCGTCGGCAATCGTCAAAGTCTCTCCGGCCACAATCCGACGGTGCCGATTGTCCGTGAACACTTAAACTCAGCTCAAAAGCCTTGACAGACGCCTTTTCTTAACATACAAAGGTCGGTCGATTTGCTAGTGTAAGCAGCATAGTAACAGCTGCTTAACTACTTTCACCCGGCAAGCCTAACTGTTCTGCTCTATCTGCTGTGAAGGAGACCTCGCCATGTTAAAACGAAATACTTATGCCGTCCTTTTTCTGTCCGCATTGCTTTTATGCTCACTACCGGCGATCGGAAAGACTATTCACGTGCCGGCGCAGCAGCCAACGATCCAGGCAGGAATCAATGCGGCTTCCAATGGAGATACGGTCCTCGTCTCCGCCGGCACATATTACGAGAGTATTAATTTCTCAGGGAAAGCCATCACCGTCACGAGCGCCAGCGGTCCGGCGGTGACGATGATTGATGGGTCAAACAACCAAAACAATTCCGCTGTGACGTTTAGCTCTGGGGAGACGCTCAGTTCGGTAATCAGCGGCTTCACAATCCAGAGTTCATCCGGTTTGGGGATCAATATTAATGGCTCTTCTCCGACCGTGAAGGGCAATGTGATCACACTGAGCTGCACGGCGATCTCGGCCTTCTCAGATGCTGCACCCTTAATTCAAGGGAATCTGATCGCGGGAAATGATCCGTCCTCTTGCGGCTACGGAGGAGGGGGTATCTCTGCCGAAGAGAACAGTCCAGTTCAGATTTTGGGTAACGTAGTTTCGGCGAATGGCGGCACCGCCATCTCCGTGTATCAAGCGAGCGGCAGCGTCAACGTGAGCCAGAACACGGTCACACAAAATAATGGGCCTGGCGTCTTTATTTTTGGCGGCAGCGGACCGGTGACGGTAATCCAGAACCTGATCACGGGCAATCAGGGAACCGGGCTGTCCTGGTACCAACCACCGATGACGCTTATCAGCAACACGGTCGCCAGCAATGTTCCCGGGTGCTGCGGCACGGCTGGCTCGGAGATCAATGCCAGCGATGTCGACAATACCGTCGTCCTGGAAAACAACCTCGTCGTGGCGACGGGCACCGCCCCGGCATTTTATTGCGGATACGAGGCAGTTGCGCCAACACTGGAGAATAATGACATTTTCTCGGCGAACGGCGTAGCATATGGAGGAGCTTGTCCGGACGTTACGGGCACGAGCGGCAATCTTTCCTCCGATCCTTTATTTGTCGATTTCCTGAGCGACAATTATCTAATTCAATCCGGCTCACCCGCGGTCAATGCCGGGACGAACTCGGCTCCGAACGAGCCCACCACGGATTTTGTCGGCGACCCGAGAATTGTGAATGGGACAATCGACATTGGCGCGGATGAATATTCACCGACACCTTCCCTCGCCCTGGCTTCCTACGCATTACATTTCGGAGCGGTGGATGTTGGAAGCAGCAGTTCTCCGCAAACCGTAACTCTGACGAATAACTCCACTTCCGCCGTCAGCATCAGTCTGATTGCCACAGGCGCGAGCTATTCCCAGACGAACACCTGCGGAAAGAGCCTGGCGGCAGGCGGCAGTTGCCAGATCAGCGTGACTTTCACGCCGGTGAGCGGGGGCGCGGTTCCAGGCGCTATTGGCATATTTACGGGCGCAACCTTGAATCCATTGGCGGTCAACCTGCTGGGAACTGGGCTGGCGCCGCAGGTTCAGATCTACGGCAATTTTTACTTCTACGGTCAGGTAATTGGAACGCCCGCCACGCAGACGGGAACACTCACGAATGTGGGTCAGGGTCCCCTGGCGATTAGTAGCATTGTCTACAACGGCGCGAGCGATTTTGTGGAGACCAACAATTGCCCCATCGCGCCCAACACGCTGGCCGTGCAAGCCTACTGCACCATCTCGGTGACTTACACTCCGACCATCATTGGCTCGGAGAGCGGAACGATTGCTTTCAACGATGACGCGCTGCCGAGTCCTCAGACTGCGTATGTGCAAGGAAGCAGTGTGAGCGCGGGGGTGCCGACGCTGAATCCGACATCGCTGACGTTCCCGACGACGCTGATTGGCCAGAGCAGCACGCCGCAAAGCGTGACGCTGACCAATACAGGGACAGGTCCCTTAGGGGTCTCGAATATTTATTCCTACGGCGATTTCCCGGAGACCAACAATTGCCCCGCCAGTTTAGCCGTGAACGCCAGTTGCACGATTACGGTGACATACACTCCAAGCGTGCAGGGGTCGGAAAATGGATACGTTGAAATGGACACCGACAGCGTGCAGAGCTACGCATCGTTTTCGGTGACGGGCACAGGGCTGGCGCCGGTTCCCACCATCACTTCCCTGTCGCTGACGAGCGTCCCAGCGGGCTCGTCGGATACGCAGTTCATCATCACGGGCACCGGATTTGTGAACACGTCGCAGCTCGTCTGGAACGGCGTGCCGTTGTTTGGGGACAACTATCCCAACGGCACCACGCAATTCAACGTAACGATTCCAGCGGCGAACCTGACCACTCCCGGCACGTATCAGATCTCCATTCTCACTCCCGCACCGGGAGGCGGAACGTCAAATGCCCTGCCCTTCACGGTCTATACGCCGATCAACTATTCGGCTGCGTCCACGAAGTACAGCTATCGCACGATTACGGGAACGAGTCTAGGCTTGGACTCCTACTACACCTCCGCCCCGATCACCTCACCGTTCCCGATTCAGTTCGGCGGGGGCAGCTATACCAACCTGACGGTTGGAGCGAGTGGAATCATCTCGTTCAACGGATTCGAATCGCCCTATAACGATGTGATCCCGACGACGGAAACATCCCTGCTGGTTGCGCCTTTCTGGACGGCTTTGCTTCCCTTTGGCACGGGCAACGACAACAACATTTTCTGGGCCGTGACTGGAAATTCTCCCGACCGCCAACTGGTTGTGGAGTGGCGCGATGTGACATATTGCTGCAGTTACAATACGCAAAACACAATCAAGTTCGAGGTTGTGTTCTTCGAAGGGAGCAGCAATATTCTCTTCAACTATGCGGATACGGTGTTTGGCGGACAGTACTCAATCGATGACAATGGGGCTACGGCCACGGCCGGCGTGCAAGTGGCGCCGGGACTTGGAACCCAATACAGCTACGATACGCCTTCGCTCAAGAGCGGTACGGCGCTGCTATGGTTCCCAAGCAGCCCGACCGCCACACTTTCCAGCAGTAATCTGGGATTTGGCTATCATCAGATTGGAACCAAGAGTCTAGCCCAAAAAGTCACGCTGACCAATGGCGGCCAGGTGCCGCTGGTGATTTCGGGTATCACGACCGACAACGCCGATTTCACGCAGTTGAATGACTGCGGTGCCAGCGTGAAACCGGGAAAGAGTTGCTCCATTCGCGTGTACTTCACTCCGAGCCTGCCGTCTTCGGAGGCAGCCACGCTCACGATCACCGACAACGCAATCAACTCTCCGCAAACCGCTTCGCTGAGCGGGGTTGGGACGATTACGCCGATTGTGGTCTACCCGATCATGGCAAACTTCGGCAGCGTGAAGGTAGGAACAACGAGTACTGTACCCGTGGTGCTTGCCAATGCCGCGAACCGTCCGCTGAGTATTCAGCAGATCACGGCGTCTCCTGGCGTCTACACCGAGACGAATAATTGCGGCGCCTCGCTGGAGGCGGGTGCGAGTTGCACGGTGAGTGTGACTTTTGCACCGACGCAGCAGGGGAACGTCATCGGCAAGCTCGCCATGGGCTTGAACGGGAAGCCGCCAGTCGATGAAGTGAAACTGGTCGGGTCGGGGCAATAAGTTCGACCCGTTCGTTGGTGATCCAACAAGACAAAAGGCTCCGCTCTCGTCGAGCGGGGCCTTTTTGATGAAGTACATAAAGCTTATCCCATCTTTTGCGCAATCGTGATCGTGTAACCATCTCCGTCTTCGAAGGCGAATTCCTTCATGCCATAGAACTGTTCGATGACAGGCATGGAGATTTTCGCTTTGGCTTTTTGTACGCGATCGAGCACAGCTTGCAAGTCGTCGACTTCCAGATAGAGCGTCAGGCTCGCTCCGATGTTTGCGGCGAGGCTGGGATATTCAGCCGCAACAGTCTTCTGGTCGTTGAAGAAGATTTCGACCGCACCGTTCGAAACCGACGCGAAGATGTAAGGCGAATCGTCGGGGACGCTGATGGCTTTTTCCAAGCCGAAGATCTCGCGATAGAACTTCAGGCTGGCTTCGACACTGCGGACTACCAGATTGGGCGTGAGTTTCTTGATCTGCATGGTTTCTCCTCATTTCGTTTGCGAATTCTGTTCGCAAGTTGGGTTCGTGAATTCCGGACGGTGTGTGTCGTGAAGACGATTGGCACACTTCCGGTGTGCTCGCATCGCCTCCATCCACGACCCTTGCGAGGAAGGACGTAGGTAGGAACCCTCATTGTCGATGGCGCCTGCCACAGCGTTCATGCGGCCAGCGCGCGGGTTCCGCGAGGTACGAGGAAGATCATAGCACGGATGCGTCAAGCGTCTGGAAGATCGGACCGCGCTACAATAACGGCTCTCTTGTGATGGGTGCGGAGGACCGAGGGGGAAAGGAATTTACGTTTTCACGGTCAGTTGGGAATCCATTCTGGACTCTGTTCGCACCGCTCTTGCCGCAGTCGCGGCCATGCTTCTGGCCCGACTTCTCAAGCTGCCGGAATATTACTGGGCTCCGATTTCGACCATTGTGATCATCCAATCGACCGTTCCTCCCCTCACGCTGGGATGGCAGCGGTTTGTCGGAACGGCGCTCGGCGCGGTGCTGGGAGCGGCGCTCGCGACCTTCTTCAGTCCGAACGCCCTGGTCTACGGCTCGGGAACCTTTCTCTGCGGAGTGCTGGCTTGGTGGCTGCGCATCGGCGGCGCTTATCGCTTCGCTGGAATTACCCTCAGCATTATCTTTCCTGATCAATCGCGGACGTCCTCCGTGGACCGTCGCCTGGCACCGCTTTCTGGAAGTGGCGCTGGGAATTGCGGTGGCTCTGGCAGTAACCGTGATATGGCCCCGTACAAAAAATGCATAGGCCATCGGAACAAGTCTACCCCCACATTCGTGGGGGTCTCGTAAAGACGCCCGGTGGTACACTTTGTGTTAATAGGTGCAAAGTCTTTCGCTATCTTGGAACAAATATTTGCGCGAGGGGCTTTGACAGAGCTGAAAGTAGTTGTAAATTAGAGCTTGCAGTCCTTTTCCCTATAACTTCCCCCCCGGCACGAAGAGTGCTGATTTCAAGTAATACGGCCAGGTGGCCCACCTCATAACGGAGTATCAGGGCGATGATCAATTCATGGAAGTCCATGGAGACTGCGGGTTACGTGTCCTTCAACCGTCTCCTCACTATTACGCTCCTAGTTTGTGTGGCATGTATTTCCGTCGCTTTCGGACAGGGCCCAGTGGTTAGCATCCCGACCAGCCGGTCCAACAACCAGCGAACTGGAGCCAATGTCAACGAAACCATCCTGACGCCGAGCAACGTCAACAAAAATCAGTTTGGCGCTCTGTTCAGCTATCCAACGGACTATCTGGCGCTGGCCCAGCCGTTGTACGTGCCAAACGTGAACATCAACGTCAACGGCCAGGTGACGACTCATAACGTCGTCTACGTTGCGACCATGGCGGATTCGGTCTATGCCTTCGACGCCGATACCGGTGTCGGGCTGAACGGGAATCCGTATCTGTGGTGGGTGAATTTCACGAATCCAGCGATTTACGGGCCTGGGATTTCGACGGCCAGCCTGGAAACCAACACTCTGCCCTGCGCGGGGGGCAAGACGACCGGTTTCACCCAAGAGGGGATCGCGGCCACGCCGACCATCGATACCGCGACCAACACGATGTACGTGGTAGCGAAGACGCTGGAAAACGGAACCGTTCGCCACCGCCTCCATGCGCTCGATATCACCACCGGCGAGGAGAAGTTCGGCGGCCCGACCATCATCAACGCGACCAGCACGAGCAACAAGGGGCACGTCTGGACGTTCAACAGCTTGCACCAACTGAACCGTCCAGGACTGCTGCTGACTGGCGGCGTAATCTACATGGGTTTTGGCTCGAACTCCTGCAACGATGTTAGCGCAGGATGGGTGCTGGCTTACGACGCCGACACGCTCCAGCAGGTTGGCTCGTTCAACAGTTCACCGGACATCGGGCTGACTTCCATCTGGCAGACGGGCAACGGTCTGGCATCGGATGGCCAGGGCCGCGTATATGCGGTCACGGCTGAGAGCACGAACTACGATGTGCCCAACGGCGGGCAGAGCTATAGCCACTCGGTGTTGGAGTTTACACCGAATTCTTCCCTGGCCAATACGCTTGTACTCAGCGACTATTTCACACCGGACGATGTCGCCTATTTAAACACGCACGATCTGGACTTAAGCTCCGGTGGTGCTGTCGTTCTGCCCGATCAGGATGGTCCCGCTTCCCACCTTTTGGTTGCAGCGGGCAAAACGGGCAGGCTCTATGTTCTGAACCGCGACGAGATGGGGACGTACACCAGCAACGACGGCCAGTTGTCGCCATTGCCGGGCGGCACGGGCGGGGAGGAGATCGATGGGGATTTCGGCAAACTGGGCGGTATTACTGGCCCGTTATTCGATTCTCCGGCGTATTGGAACGGAATGCTTTATTACGCGGGTGACGGTGACGAAATCAAGGCGTTCGGGCTGACGAACACGTATCCGCCCGTGACTACCACACCGATCATGACGACCACTCAGAAGTACGTTGGTAGTCATTCGCCCTCAATTTCGGCAAACGGAAACAACAACGGCATTCTTTGGGTGATGAGCGGCACAATTTTTTATGCCTTCAACGCCTCGAACTTGGCCCAGCAGCTTTATAACTCCACTCAGGTTGCGAGCCGGGACCAAATGCCTGCGATCGCCCACTTCGCCACGCAGATTGTCGCCAACGGCAAGGTTTATATCGCTGGGCAAACCGTGATGCAGGCCTATGGACTATTGCCAAGTCTTAATCTGGTCGGTGGCGGCAATCAGAGTGGTCCGATCCTTACAACCCTGCCCCAACCGATTCAGATCCAAGTCGTCGATCCCTACAGCGGAGCTGGAGTGGCGGGCGTCACGGTAAGCTTCAGTGACGGGGGCAAGAAGGGCACGTTCAACCCACCTACCGCTGTCTCCGATAGTAATGGCAACCTGTCGACCAGCTACACGTTTTCCAAGACGGCGGGCGTTTACACCATCACCGCGAGTTCGCCAAAAAGCACTACGCTTTCTTTCTCGGAAACAGCACTTCCCGGTCCACCAACGAAAATCATCACTTACAGCGGCAACAAGCAGACGGGACAGGCGGGATCGATTCTGCCCACTCCTCTCCGTGCCCAGGTCCAGGATTCGCATGGCAATGGCGTACCCGGCATTACGGTAACCTTTACCGACCCAACCGGACTCGGCACGTTCAACCCGAGCAGCATCGCCACCAACAGTAGTGGGCTCGCAGTGGTAACTTACCAACTGCCGAACGTCGATGGAACCTACACACTCTATGCCACAGCTCAAGGAATTACCAAGAAGACACAATTCATCGAGTACGCCACCGGCGCCGGTCCAGAGTCGATTGCCGTCGTTTCTGGCAACAATCAGTCGGCCCCGGTGAATACAACTCTGCCTCTGCCGCTCGTGGTGCAGGTGAACGATCAAGGGGGAAACCCTATTTCCGGTGTGTCGGTCGTATTCTCAGCGCCGTCGGGGAGCTTTACCGGCTCCCCGGCAACCACCAACTCCAGCGGGGCGGCGTCGGTCAGCTATACCACTGGGCTGTCGCCCGGGGCGGTCACGGTCACCGCAGCGGTGAACAGCCTGAACACGCAGATAGCCGTAAATGCGAGTGCAGGAGCGCCGGCCACGGCGACCCCCAGCGGCGGTAACAACCAGACTGGGGCTGCGGGCACGACTCTGCCGCAGGCGCTCACCGTCTTTGTAGCTGACCAATACGGCAATCCTGTTCCGGGCGTATTGGTCAACTACAGCGACGGCGGCGTCGGAGGAACCTTCGCCAATCCGAATCCTGCAACTACGGATAACACTGGAACGGCAACGCAGTCCTACACGCTGCCTCCGACTGCGGGCGCGATTACGATCAACGCTACAGCGGCCGGCATTGCGAACCCAGCTGTCTTTAGCGAAAGCGCGGTGAGTGGACCGGCAGCGAACATCAATATCTCCAACGGCAATAATCAGTTCGCACCCGCCGGAATGCAGTTGCCGCAATCCCTTTCCGTGGTCGTGACCGACCAATATGGCAATCCCGTTGCCGGAGTGAATGTCAACTTTGACGATGGCGGCGCGGGAGGAACGTTCTCCAATCCGAATCCGGTCACTACGGACAACACTGGCACTGCCACGCAGATCTATACCCTGCCTCCGACTCCGGGCACGATCTACATTAATGCTGCCGCCACGGGAGTTGCCAATCCAGCGATCTTCACGGAGACAGGCCAGTAGCAGACTTTCGCGAAAAGCCACGCCGACGGGCGTGGTACGCTGCTTAAAGGATGACTCCCCCAATTGCCAAGCTGAAAACAGCTGTGTTGCTCCTTCCCCTGTTTAGCGAATCCATGCGGCGAGGAAATGTCGAGTGAGAGTGCTTTGGGTTAAGGGAGGCAAGCTTCTTCCGGTCGACACGGGCGGCAAAATCCGTTCGTTCAACATCCTGCGGCGGCTCGCGAAAGACCATGCGGTCACGCTCGTTTCTTACTATGGGGGACGGCGCGATCCCGGCTACGAGACGGCGCTGCCTCAGGAGTTCCCGCTGGCGCAAGTGGTCTACACGGCGGCGCCGGATTCCGACGGAATTCGGGGTGTTGTCGATTACCTCAGCAAGTTGCCCCGGCTGGCGCCGTATTCGGTTACGAAGTTCACCCATGCTCCGGTGCGCGACCTGGTGCACAGACTGCTTGCCAGCGGGCAGTTCGATGTGGCGATTTGCGATTTCCTGGCTCCGTCTCTGAATTTTCCGAAGTCGTTGCCCATACCCTGCGTGCTTTTTCAGCACAACGTGGAAAGCTCGCTCTGGCAGCGCATGGCGACTACAGAAACGCATCCTCTGCGAAAGATGTCGTACACGCTGGAAGCCGCGCGCATGTTGCGTTATGAACGGCGAGCGCTGGCACGGTTTCATCATGTCATAGCCGTTTCCGAAAACGACCGCCAGCAATTCCTGGAGATGGATCCGGCGTGCGACATCACGGTTAATCCAACCGGCGTGGACACACAGCAGTTTCAGGTTGCGCCTCCATCGACAGTCACGCCTCCCCGGATCGTGTTCACAGGTTCGATGGACTGGGAACCGAACATTGATGCGATGGAATACTTCTGCGCGCAGATCTGGCCGCGAATTCTGGCGGAGTTTCCAGATGCGGTGTTTCAGATCGTCGGGCGGACTCCATTGGCGCGAGTGCAGCGTCTGGCTTCGCCTTCGGTACAGGTGACAGGAACGGTGCCATCAGTGACAGATTATCTGCGGGATGCGACCGTGGTGGTCGTGCCGTTGCGCATCGGCGGCGGAACTCGGCTAAAAATTTATGAAGCGATGGCAATGGGCAAAGCTCTGGTTTCAACTTCGATTGGAGCTGAAGGACTGAGTTTCAAAAACGGACGGGATCTGCTGCTTGCCGACGATGCATCGTCGTTTGTCGACGCCATCCTTCTTCTGCTTCGCGATGACCAGGCGCGGCGGCGATTTGAGCAGGCTGCGGTGCAACTCGCCGCGCAGTTTGACTGGTCGGTGGTCGTGAGCCAGTTTGCCGAAGTGCTGCGGGAAGTCGCCACCAGAGGTGCCACAACAACTCGGACTCACGGTCCAGTTGTCGCCAAACTGTAGGTTGTGTCTTCGTAAAGAATGAAACCAAGTCGCCATTTCAACCATCGGATGCCCTGAAGCAGTTACGCCTCAAGGCACCCGATCCCAGGAGTACACCTTTAAAAATCTCGCTTACGGCTGGTTGGGCACAACGAAAGCCTGAACAGTTGCGGATCCGATGTTGAGCCCAGCCTCAAATGCCGTGACGTTGAATACTTTATTCAAAGTCGCAGCCGCCGTGCTGGTCAGCGTAACGCCCACACCTTTAATATTGACCAGAACGCCGTCAACCGGCTTCAGCGGCGGTTTGAAGCCCTGCGGGAGTTCAAGATTGAACAGCGGGATCGCTCCGGCAACCGCGCCGTTCACAGCAGCAATTCCGGTGAGCACCGGGCTCGATCCAGTCGTGTCGATAATAAAGTTCTCGATGGCAACCTGAGTCTTGCCTGCGGTCAGAGTCAGTCCGCCGGAGTGTGTGATCTGCCCGGCTGCGGTGGCCGCGTCAACCGCGCCGCCGGTGATCGGAAACGTCACTACTGCCTTGCTGTTAATCGTCGTGGGATTGAGTACTCCGGGCGTTACGCCCAGGCTCTTGAGGGCGCTCAGGAAATCGCTGCTGAGGGCCACGGAGGTCTGTCCAGACTGCGTGACCACGGTTTGAGCAAAGGCGCCGGCGGTGACCAGCGTCAACACGAGCGCCAAGGCACACGGGCGCGACAACTTTCTTACTGCCATAGTTATATCCTCGGGAGATTGATAGTTTCGATGGCGTCTTTGCCATCCGCTAATGTAAACGACGGGTCGGAGTCGTTGGATCTGTATGCGGGAAAGATTTTTTTTCTCCTATACTGTTGGCCATGAAATCTCGCTCCCAACACCTTTGCCCGCTTCTGTTTCTGATCTTGTTGCTTTCTGGCCTCCGTTCACAGACATTAATGGCGCAGACGGAGACGGCTGGCCAGGATGCGCGCATCGAGGATTCGCGTTCCCATGGTTCTCATCCCAACGATTCACAGATCGATGATCTGCGCATCAGAGAATTGGAAGACCGCGTGCGCCGACTGGAAGGCATGGTCGAAACGCTGGTGGAAGCGCAGCGCTCCGCGGGCACGCTTCCCAATCAACGCGCGAATCTCATTCTCGCGGACTTGAGTTCTCCCTCCGCGATGACCTTGGCAGAAACACGCATTTCCCAGGCTTCGGACGCCGCACCCGCAATAACCGGGAACGCGGGCGCCGATCGCAAACGCCTGCCGCAGGAATTGCTGCCGAATCTCGGCAAGATCGGAGCCACGGCGAGTTTTCGCGTTGGGGCAAACTCCGGCCCATTTGCGCTCAATGCCGGCAGCTTCTTCGGGGGCGCGATTGAACTGCCTTTGGCTCTACTCCCCGGAGGACGATTGAACTATGAGATTTCCCTCGGCCTCGCACAAACCAGCCGAACGCTCCCCGTCACTTCCAATGTCGCGCAGATCTCGAACCTCGCGGTGCTGACCGCGCTGAATCCGGACAACGGAACATCGAACATTCAGGAAGCCCTTACCGGATCGGGTGATTCCCCGTTTCCCGTCACGAGCCCTGGCAACTGGAGGGCGCAGGTCTTGGAACTGGTTCCCTTCGCCCTGAAATACAACAGCACGTTGCTCGACCGCTACCGTTTGCGTCCTTATGCGGTGCTTGGCTTGGGCACGTATGTGAGTATCTCGAATCAAGCCGTAAGCAGCGGCCTCCGCTCGAACTCGACCCTGCCACCCACAACCTTACAGACATTAACTTCGCTGCTCGGACCATCGCCGTTCGGCGGAAGCCTGATCGGCGGGCAAATCGGCCCCGCGAGCCAACTCGCCAGTCAAGGTCTGCCTGCCGGACAAGGCGGCATCGACGTTGGGGTGAACTTCGGGACGGGAATCGAATATCGCTGGACGAACGGGCTATCTTTAGCATTCGATGCGCGCTTCAACAAGGTCCCCGACGGACTCTCGTACCACACCACCACGGCAAGCTGGGGATGGCACTTTTAAGAAGCTGAGCGCTATTGCGCGCCAAAAAGAAGCTTATGTCCTCGCGCCGAGAGGCTTCCGCCCTTCGGTTCGTCGGTGATCGCCAGCCCGGTGAGTTGCGCCAGATCATTCGTTGGGGGAGCAAACAGAAAGCCACGCCCATCATCGGACGTCTGTAGCAGCCCGGCGCTCAAAATCGCCGGAGCCCCTTTGCGGATGAGCCAGAGCTGATAGCATTCCTCGTGCTCGAGTTTCGGCAGCGATGAAGCAACCAACAACAGTCCACCCGTGGGCGAGTAGAGGGCTCGCGCGGTTGCCTTCCCTGCCCCTGTATCCACAGCCCGCAGTTCAATCTGCTGTATCGATCCAGACTGCAACAGGTTTTCAATCTGAGCGTCGAGCGCACGCACCTGCCGCAGCCGTTGCAACTCCAAGCGACTTTCGGAGAGCTGGCTGTTGAGTGCGCTGACCTCAGCCTCAGCGGCCTGACTCAAAGGTGTCGAATTCGGAACGACCTCCGGCTTTTTCGTCGCCTCGACACTTTGCGCCAATTCATCCACTCTGCTTTGGGCCGCGTTCAGTTTGGCCTGCAGTTGGAGAGCTTGTTGTTCCGCATCAGCGCGTGCAGATGCGAGCGCGGCATTCTCGCTTTGAAGTTCTGCAACTTGCATCGCCATCGCCGCCAATTTTTTAGTGCCAACAGGCACAGGTCCGGCAGTCTGCGGAGAAGCAGTCGCTACTGACGGCGTCTGGACAACCGGGGTCTGCGGCGTGGGATTCGACGGCAGCGACGCAGTCTGGCGCATCGACTGAAGTGCGGCTTGCGCCGATGCAAGTTCGTTGCTCACACTCCGCTTTTGCAGGAACAACCAGCCCGCCAGGACCAAGCAGGCCGCTGCAAAAGCCCAGGAAGCCAGACTCCAACGCCCCCAAGCAGGAGCGTTGCGTTGCAGGCCTTCCGAGCGCACGCGCTTCATCAACTCCCGTTCCACGCGCGCCGAGGGCTGGCGTGCCGGCGCTGTCGCAGCCACCGCGGACAACGCCGCCTGCGCTTCCAAAAGCTTCCTCCGGCACTCCACACAGCCGGACCGCAGGTGAGAAGCCATGGTTAGTTGGGTCGCCTCGTCCACGCTCCCCAAGGCAAACAGTTCCCAGTCTTCTTCGATGTGAGAGCAGTCGACGCTCATAGCATCATGACCTTTCCGTAATCCCGCATCGCTTTGCGCAGCTTCGACAGCCCCAGGCGGATTCGAGTCTTGATCGTGCCCAGCGACTGACCCAGCTTCGCGGCCAGTTCCTCATGGGTCAGCCCATCGAAATAAGCCAGTTCAATTGCCGTTCTCTGCTCTGACGGAAGCTGCCCCATAAATTGCTGGATGGTTCGGCTCAGATCGGGGTCCTGCAGCGACGCCATCTCGGGCAACGTGTCGGGATCGACGATGGTCGACTCTTCTCCACTAAAGAATACGGTGGAATCCACCCGTCTGGATTCTTTTCGTTTTTGATCGAGAGCAAGATTCCTAGCGACGGTCATCAGCCACGATATCAGCAAGCCTTTTTCCGGCTGGTAGAGGTGAGCACGATCCCAAAGCCGGTAAAACGTGTCCTGCAAGACTTCTTCGGCTGCCGCCCGGTCGCCGAGGATGCGGTAGACGAGCGAAAAAACACGGCTGTTGTATTTCCGATAGAGACGCAGCAGGGCATCGCTATCGCGCCGGCCGATCCCAGCCAGCAGTTCCGCGTCTTCCTGGTCCCAGTTGGACAATCCGCTCCTCTCGCCCGCGCTTTTGGCGCACCGTCATCATAACGCCGAAAACGCACGCCGGAGTAAACTGTAAAACGGCTGCGGCCCAATCAAAAAGACCGGCCGCAAAAATGGGTAGGATCGGGTGGGTCGCCTAGGTTCGTGTCGTGAGGACTCCATGGTTCGGTTTAAGGCTACTTTAGTGTTCGGCGCAGTGCTTTTGCTGGCATGCGGGTTAATCGGCCTAAATAGCTGCTCCAGCGGCTCGACGGGAAACCAGCAACCTCCGCCGCCTACAAACAAGATCAAGCATGTGGTGATCATTCTTCAGGAAAATCGCACGCCCGATAACCTGTTTCACGATCCCGTATTGATCAACCGGGGCGCGGACATTGCGAGCACGGGCCCAGTTTCAAATGGACAGACCGTCCCGCTGATGCCCGTTCCGCTGGGGATTTCTTACGATTTCGGTCATGCCCATGCGTCGTTCCTACAAGGGTGGAACAACGGCCTGATGAACGCCTTTGACAAGGACGGCGTTTACTGTCCGCCGGCCCAGCCCGATTGTGCGCCCAGCTATGCCCAGTACCAGTATGTGCAGGCTTCCGATGTGCAGCCTTATTTCACTCTGGCCGAGACCTACACCTTCGGCGACCGCATGTTCCAGACAAACCAGGGACCAAGTTTTGCGGCCCACCAGTTCATTCTTTCGGGGACGTCGGCGATTTCGGAAACGAGCAATATTTACGCCGCCGAGGTGCCGTTGCTGACCAATGGCCTGCCCGGTTGCGCTTCTCCGCCGGATTCGACGGTGCAGTTGATCGACACGACCAATCCCAACCCCGCAACCAATGAGACCACGACGGCGTATCCGTGTTTTGATCATCCCACGATGACCGATCTACTCAACGCCAACTCGATCAGCTGGAAATACTACACGGCGACCCCGGGCTCACTTTGGACGGCTCCAGCGTCGGTTGAGCATATGTGCGGGCCAAACGTGACGCCGCCAAACGCAACCGGTTGCACCGGCTCCGACTGGATGAATCATGTGGTGATGCCAGAGACCACGGTCCTGACCGACATCGCCGCCGGCCAACTGGCGTCGGTAAGCTGGGTGATTCCGAGGGGCCAGAATTCCGATCATCCTGCGTATGGCGAAAATAATGGAGGCCCGTCTTGGGTAGCTTCGATCGTGAACGCCATCGGCACGAGCTCATACTGGTCCGACACGGCGATCATCATTGCTTGGGATGACTGGGGCGGGTGGTACGATCACGTCCCGCCGCCTTCGATCTATAACTCCTACGAGTACGGCTTTCGGGTGCCGCTGATCGTGGTTTCGGCCTATGCCAAGCCAGGTTACATTTCGCATCAGAATTATGACTTTGGGAGTGTGCTGAAGTTCGTCGAAACCACGTTCAACCTGGGAGAGATCGACCCCACCGTGCATTACGCGGATTCGCGGGCCGTGGATTTTTACGGCGATTGCTTTGACATGACCCAGACGCCGCTGACGTTCACGCCGATTCCGGCGCCGCTCGGGCCGGATTATTTTCTGAATGACAAAAGGGTGCCTGCCCCAGCCGATGATGATTAGGCTTTTGGGGCGAATTAGTTTGACAACGTTGCGTTCTCCGCGAGAGCATAAGATTCGTTTGTAATTCCTAAACATTCATGCGCGTTAGATTTCGCAATCAACATTCCAACGCTGGCTTTCGCAGCTTCGACAGCGACCGATGACAACTGAATATCTCGCATATGCAATCGGCATAGTGGTGGTGTGGTTGTTGGCGATGCGACTTCGCTCCACGACCGCACGCCAATGGCTCTATCTCATCGCCAGTTGGCTTTTCTACTTCACCTGGGGAGGCTGGCTGATCGTCGTGCTGTTGTTCAGCGCGGTGATGAACTATGCCCTCGGCCAGTGGCTGAAGAAGTCCATCACCTCAGGGCGACTGTGGGTTGGAATCATTTTCAATCTGGCGCTGCTCAGCGTCTTTAAGTATCTGCCCTTGCTCAGCGCGGCAGGGCCCCCGGATTCTCCGGTCGCGTTGTTCAAGCGAATCGCCTTCCCTGCCGGCGTTTCCTATTGGACGTTCCAGGCCTTGAGTTATCTCTTCGAACTGTATCGCGAAGAAGAGTTGGACCCGACACTGCTGGAATTTTGCCTGTACATGTCATTTTGGCCGACCGTGCTGCAAGGTCCGATCTGCCGCATGTCGAGCATGCTCGAACAATTCCGCCAGGAGTGGGCGGTCAGCGCGGACGATCTAAAGATCGGAGTGCGCCGCATTTCGATTGGCATCCTGATGGAAGTTCTCGCCAGCGTTATGGGCGGCGGATTGTATTCGGGAGCAGGCGTTGAGGCAGGATTCAGCAACGCATTCCTTGGCCACGGCCCGAAATTGAGCGGGATCGACGCCTGGTTCCTGGTTTTTGGGTATGGGTTCCAGTTGTACTTCAACTTCTGTGGATTCTGCCACATTGTGATTGGCGCAGCGCGCCTGTTCGGATTTCAACTGCAAGAGAATTTCAACCGCCCGTATTTTTCTACGACGATCTCAGAGTTCTGGACGCGCTGGCATATGTCACTGTCGTTCTGGATCCGCGACTTTCTTTTTCTGCCGCTGGCAACCATGCGGCGTTCAGTGTGGTGGCGCAATTTCTCCCTCGTAATCGCCATGTTTGTTTTTGGATTGTGGCACCAAGGCAGCTTCCTGCTCATGATGTGGGGCGCATATCACGGGCTGCTGCTGGTGGCGCACCGGCAATGGCAGGAGTTTCGCAAGCGTGTGGGCTTCGGGTGGACGGGGACGATGGCCTCGGGAATTTCGTGGCTGCTGACATTCCTGGCGGTCTGCGTGGGGTACGTTTTCTTCCGCGCCGAAAGCGTTGGGCAGGCATTCGGAATGTTGAAGGCGATGGCTTCGCTGCATACGTATCGTCATTTGACGCTCGACCACAGTTATTACGTGATGACACTGCTCGCCATGGTTGGATACTTTGCGGTGATCGGCGTGGGAGAATTGTTGGACCGTCTAGGTGAGGCCGCGACGGGTTGGGTGGCAGGCGCGTCTGGCACGCTAAGCGCGCTGCCGGCGCGTTGCCTTGCAGCTCTCGCAAACGACCGCTGGGTGTGGATCGCTCCGGTGGTGGTTGTGCTGGCGCTGTACCTGAGTGTGATCTTCCAGCCGGGATCTTCTGAGACTGGGCCTGTGATGTATGCGCTATTCTAGAGAGCAAAGTCGCTATGCTAGCATTCATTGAGGATTGGAGCGTTCCAGTGAGGTTCAGCCAGTCGTGCCTTTAACCGAAAGTGACCCGACCGTGGGGAGTCGCCCGACGACCACGCAGCCTTATAAATCCCTCCTCAAGTCTTTTGCCGTGCGCTTTTGTGTCGCCGTGACTTTGGGCGTTCTGTTGCTGTGCGCTGTCGAATTTTATTCCTACCGGCGCTACCTTCCCATTGCCGGGGACCAGATGGAACCCGCCGTCAAGCTCGACCTGGCGCAGGGTGGAAGCGCCGCCGAACGTGAGTATTGGAAGGAATTCGAGCAGGCAAATAAAGTCACCTACCACCAGTATGTGCTGTGGCGGCGCGCTCCGTATCAGGGCGAAGTGCTGGCGATCGATCAGGATGGCGTGCGGCGAACTCCGCACACGCAGTGCGATCGAGACGACAAGACTCTTACGATCTGGACGTTCGGCGATTCGGTGATGTGGGGGGCGGGGTCACCCGACGAAGAAACGATTCCCGCGTTCCTTGCGAGCGACTACCAAAAGGCTGGGCGGCCGGTTTGCATCGTGAACTATGCCGAAAAAGGCTGGGGCAACTCGCAGGAAATGATTGGCCTGATCGAGCAACTCAAGCACGCCGCTCGCAAGCCGGATATCGTCCTCTTTTACGACGGAGGCACTGAGGCCTTTGCCGCCTATCAGAGCGGGCGAGCGGACGTGCACAGCAACTACAACTCGTTCAAGCGGTTTCTCGACAACTGGGGCGCATCACAGAAGGCCGGATTCTCATACTTCGAACAGACCAATACTTATCGCTTTCTGGAAAAGATCGGCGTCAAGACTCCATTCCACAACAAAAAAGATGAAACGCCCAAGGTATCGCGCGACGTCGACAGGCTCTCTGCGGCCGTTATGGAAAACTACTCGCAGAACATGGATATTGTGATCCTGCTGGCGAAGCAATATGGATTCCGCCCGGTTTTCGCGTGGTATCCGAACATGGCGGTTGGCCATAAGAACCTTACGCCCTATGAGCAGCAGGTTCTCGATATGGAATATAAGAAGTTTCCGGGTCTGGGCGCGATGTATCAGGGCGTCTATCAAAGAGGCCGCGACGTGAAGAGCCCGGATTTTCATTATCTCGGCGACCTGCTCGACGACCAGACGGGCTCGCTCTATGTCGGCATTTCGCACCTGAAGCCCGAAGGAAACCGAATCGTGGCCGACCGGCTGTTCGATATTCTTCAACATAAAACTGGTGAATAATGGCTCCGCTCCAACAATCCAGAAGTTTAATTAGCGGTTTTTTGCGTTCCGTGGCGTCCAATCCCGCCCGCCCCGCGCTTGAACTTGGCGAACTCTCGCTGAGCTACGAGCAACTGTGGAATTACGCGGGCCGCATTACGGCGTGCCTCAACGAGACAGTGAGTCCAACCGAGAAAGTGGTTGCCGTGCTTGCCAATCGCAGCGTCGGTGCCTACGGCGGAATCTTGGGCGTGCTCGGCAGCGGACGCGGCTATGTTCCGCTCAATCCGAAATTTCCGCTCGAGCGGACGCTGGTGATGCTGAAAGCGTCCGGATGTAAGACGCTCGTGGTGGGACAGGAATGCGCGGCGACGCTCGAAGCCTTGCTCCCGCGGCTGGATAAGTCGCTAACGTTGATAATCCCCGATGCCGGCTGGGAACCGGACGGCAGTCTCACGTCTTCGCGGGTCATCTCCGCCCGGCAGTTATCGAAGATTGCCGATCCTCGCGAGCCTGTCGTCGACGGAAGCGATACCGCGTATCTGTTATTCACCTCCGGCAGCACGGGCGTGCCGAAGGGCGTTGCGGTGAGCCAGTCGAACGCCGTCGCTTACATGGAATATGCCGCGAAGCGCTTTGGCATGCATGGCGGAGACCGTTGTTCGCAGAACTTCGACCTGACTTTCGATCTTAGCGTGCACGATCTGTTCACTTGCTGGGATGCTGGGGCGACGCTTTGTCCTTATGCGGAACAGACGCTGAGCCCTGCAACTCTGATCGAAGAGAAGGAACTGACGTGCTGGTTCTCGGTGCCGTCGGTAGCAATGTTTGCTTCCAAGCTGGGCGTTCTGGAGCCGGGAGCGTTTCCGACTTTGCGCTGGAGCCTGTTTTGCGGTGAAGCGCTTTCGTCGACTCTGGCTACCGCCTGGCAGGCGGCGGCGAATCATTCGATTCTGGAAAATCTATATGGACCCACAGAGGCTACCATCGCCATCACTTATTACAGGTGGGATGAGGCGACGTCTCCGAAGGAGTGCGTGCTTGGACTCGTGCCCATTGGCTGGCCATTTGATGGGCAACAAGTCTGCGCCGTGGATGAGAGCTTGACGCCGGTTCCGATTGGCGAGAGCGGCGAGTTATGCCTCGGCGGATCACAGGTCACGAGAGGGTACTTGAACGACCCGGAGAAGACCGCCAAAAGTTTCGTCCGCCTTAAAGACGGCGGCAACCAGATTTGGTACCGTACGGGAGACCTGGTGCGGCAGGATCAGCGGGGATGCCTGTTCTACCTGGGACGTCGCGACTTTCAGGTTAAGGTCAACGGGTATCGGGTGGAGTTGCAGGAGATTGACTTGGTCTTGCGCGAAGCAGCACGCACCGAACTCGCAGTAGCCATCCCGTGGCCGCTATCGGATGGTTCCGCATCCGGTATTGTTGGGGTCGTGTCGGGGTCGGATCCCGCGCTCGACCGCCAAATCATCGCCGCCTGCGGTGAACGCCTGCCACGCTACATGGTCCCGAGTCGCATTTATCACTTCCCTCAGATTCCGCTGAACGTGAATGGCAAAATCGATCGCGGAAAAATTACCGAAATGCTGGGGAATTGGAAACCCTGAATGCCCCGCACAGCCACAAGCAGACCATCCACGAACTGGCGCGCCGTTCCGATCACCTCAGGCAAAACGTCGGACGTTCGGCCAGTTCACATCCTTCGGTTCTAGTCGTCATCCGGGTCTTCATCCGGCTCCGTGTTACGGATAAAATGGTCCGCGCCATAGACCGACGGGATCGTACTGAAAGTGCGCGGCGAAGTGAGAGTGAAGAACTCCTGCAGGTCGTCAGCATAGCTATCGGCGTAGAAGCCGGGTCCGATCAGACCTAAACCGAAGTTGTTTTCAACAAATTTAAGCATGCTGCCAAAATCGTTGTTCGTGTTGCTCACAAATCCCGCCGGAGTGTAAGCGGATACGACCATAAGAGGAACGCGGAAGCCATACACGTAGCTCTTGCCCCAACCATTGCTTTGCCCGATTAAATACGGCGGCACGTGGTCGTACCAGCCGCCCCAGTCATCCCAGGTAATCAGAATGGCCGTGTTCTGCCAGTATCCGCACTTGGAATTGCCGATGGCGTTCACAATGGACGCCACCCACGACGGACCGCCTCCGGTGTTATTGGCCGGGTGATCGGAATACTGTGCCGACGGCGTGATCCACGTGACATCTGCCAGATTGCAGTTTTTGATATCGGTGAGAACCTTCGTCGGATTGACGATCACGTTCGCCCACTCGCTGCCGGTGCAGGTTAGCTTTCCATTGACCAGTTCCGCGTCACAAATGGTGCTGATGGCATTGGGAGCGGCCAGGATCCTGCCGCTATTGGCCGCGTAGTATTTCCAGGAGAGATCCGCGCCCGTGAGCAGGTCAATCAAGGTGCCGTGGTCGAAGCAGGGGTACATATCACTGTAAGTGCCGGTCGGAGAAATCATCTGCACCTTAGTATTCGCGGGCGCCTCGCAGCCGGTCTGAGTCGCGGCTGTATTTCCGGCGGCAAACAAATTGCTGTCCGTTGTAGGCGCTGAGGTTCCGGAGATCAGGAACTGGTGGGCGGGAAAGCTCGGCCCTTGATTCGTCTGAAACATCCGGTTGGCAAACCCATACTGCATGGCAATATCAAAATAAGGCTGCACCGTCCCTGTGGAGTTGTCGATATAAGCGTATTGCGGAGTTGGACCCGGGTTGCATTCCGCCTTGGGAGTGACTGACACCTTGTTCGACCCGTCCATTTTGCCGTTGTCGTAGGCATGCTCGAAGTCAAAATGGCCGTGGCCCAGGTCGTAGCACCCCACCAGGCCGACAGACTCGAACGGCACGGTCTGTCCTTTGGAGTTGAGGCCACTGGTCGCAATATCCACCCCCGGCTCGAACTTTGGATTGCTGCCAAAAACATTGTCCGGCGTGCGGTTTTCCTGAATGACCATGACGACGTGAGCAAACTTCGGCTGCGCGCCGGCCGCCGATGCCATGGCAACCACCCAAGTGAACATGAACGCGATCAATGTGGTGCGGAAGGTGTATCGCATAAGACTTGTCGTCCTTTTTCTTTCTTCTAGAATGGCTTGTCGTGTTTGCGTTTCGCTTCCAGCAAGTCTCACTCAATCGAGTTCAATTTTTGACCGGCTTGCCGAACTTCTCCGCCATGGCAAACATGAGGCGCACCGTGTCCATGTGCTTCGCCTGCACTTTGCCGACGGGCACCTTGCGGCCGGCAATTCGTTGGAGTTGCTCGAAAATATCGATGAGCGCAAAAGAATCCACCAGCCCGGAAGAAACTAACGGCGTATCCTCGGTGATTTCGCTTTTGCCCTTGATCACCTTCGCTGCAATATAGCCGGTCATTTCCCTCATCATCGCGCCGCTGTCGGTTAACTGCTCCACTCCCATGATCGATTTTCCCCAGGTTTCTATTTGTTTTCGAGCTTATCCTCTCGCATCCGTATCAGTAAATGCGGATTCGAAATCCACTACTTCGATTGAATCGATTGCATCGGGTTCACAAGGAAGAGCCACCGGGCGGCGTCATTGCCAGGTACGTTGGAGTGCCCGACGCCCGGCTCCCAAATGAATTGGACCACCACATCGTTGTTGCAACCCGTGGCGATGTTCCCGGTCATGCCCGGCATGCCCGGCGTCGGGGCATCGTTGGCATTGTTGGGCGCACCATTTAGACATAAAGGTTGGGTGGTTTGCAGGGTCGTGCACCCGTTCTGTTGTACCCAATAATTAAAGGTGTCATCGACGGTGTCCAACGTAAAGGTGATGCCGGAATACACAGTCTTGCCGTACCCGCAGGGCCATAAGTTCTCGTCCTCCGTGCCGGCCCACTCCTGGACCGAAACCGGAGGGAACGGCGACGGCGCATAGGCGATCGGAAGGATCGGCGGCGGAACCTGCTGACCCACCAGTTGTCCGGAAGTAGGAGCCACGGCTGCGACCAGGCTGGAGAGTTCGTTGCCCACACGCTCCGCCATTTGCGCACCTGAAGAAAAACCGGTGAGATAAACTTGGCTGGGATTCACGTTGTACTGAGTTTCCAGGGTTGTAATCAAATTGCCCAGAAAACCGACATCGTCCGGACAACCCGTCGCGGGTGGCTCCGTACAGGTGCCAGGCGCAGGCGGAGGAAAGGCGGCATCCATGAAATACGCGTTCCAGTTCCACTGCGTCGTTGCTGGATCCCAGGTCGAAGCGGGTTGCACCAGGATGAACCCGTACTGGTTCGCGAGAGCGGCGTAGCCCCAATCAAGCGAGATAACGGCCTGGGGTGTAAAGGTAGACGTGTAACGGGTGCCGTGCAGCATCAGCAGCATGGGCGGATTCGGTGGCAGAACCGTTGGCACGAACACTTCGTAATAACGCGTGATGGAATCCCATGTCATCGTGGGATACAGATACGTTCCGCTGCCTACGGTTTGGCTTACAACGTTGGACGTACTGGTGGCAAAGGAACTGCTTCCCGCATAAACCGCGGTAATCGAGTCTGTATTGGCGGGCAAGGTGGCGGTGGCGAAGTTGGCGATGCCTCCCGAAAGAGTCGCCGATCCGATCTTCGCACTCCCGTTATAAAAGCTCACGCTTCCAGTGGGCGTGGCGCTGAACCCCGGTGTCACAGTCGCCGAAAAGATCACCGGTTGTCCCACATTGGAAGGATTCTGCGACGACGCCAGCGTAGTCGTAGTCGTGGCTTTCCCTACCACCTGACTCAACGCGCTGGATGTGCTGGGCTTGAAATTCGAGTCGCCCGAGTACGTCGCTTTGATTGCGTCCGTGCCCACTTTTAGCGTCGAGATCGAAAGACCCGCCGAACCGCCACTCAATGGCTCAGTTCCCAAGAGTGTCGAACCCTGCTTGAACGTCACCGTTCCATCCGGCGGCGGTCCGATCGTCGAAGAAACGGTTGCGGTCAACATCACCGTTTGCCCATACACGGATGGATTCTGTGAGGACGAAAGCGAAGTCGTGGTCGCGGTGCCGGCGGCGAGACAGAAATCTGTTCCCAGCAATAAGACCATCAGGATTCTTGTGGCTTTCATGCGGATTGTGGCCTCGCTTTTGGCGAAAGTCCGGTTGTTGATGCCTTCAAGGTCCGTGGAGAACAATGCGAGCTCCAGATAGCCTTAAGTCTCTACCTTTTCAACCGTTATCGGAACCTGGGTATCAGCCTAGTGGGGAATACCGACTGTTTTAGCGAGCATAGCACGGCTAGGCAGCTTGTCAATACCACGGAGCTGCCACCTAAACTTACGCCTTAACCTATTGATACTAAGAGCATTAGCGAAAACAAGGTGGGTAAAGGAGATCACGTGCTGTCGAGTTTGGCTCCCCTACCCGCCAGCCGCGGCGGTCCACTCCAATAACCAACTTGCCTACTGCGAGAGCACAGGTTGCTTCGGGTGATTGGCAAAGAATTGCCAACGCAGGTTGTCGTACTGTGATTCGTTGGCGTGCCCGTCCCCAACTTCCCAAATAAACTGTACTTCGACGTTATTCGTACAGCCGGTGGCAATATTCCCCGTGAAACCGGATAGGCCCGGAGTCGGCGCATCGTTTGCATAGTTGGGCGAGCCATTCAAACAGAGAGGCTGAGCGGTCTGAAACTCAGTGCAGTTGTTGGCCAGCGATCCGGTCCAGTAGTTGAACGTGTCGTCTACCGTATCGAGGTAGTAAAGGACGCCGGAGTACCTCGTTGTCCCGTAGCCGCAGGGTGGCAACCCCGTGTCGAGAGTTCCCTGCCACTCCTGAACGGAAACCGGCTGCAGCGCGTTGCCCGGCACCAGCACCGGCGGCGGAGCAGCCTGCTGCCCCTCCATCTGGCCCGATTCCGGGATAATCGCCGCCACCAGATCAGAAATTTCGACGCCGACACGCTCTGCCATTTGTGCCCCCGAGGAAAACCCGGCCACGTACACCATGTTCGGATTCACGCTGAACTCCGCGGTCAGCGTGACGATAAGGTTTCGCAGGAATCCCGAATCGTCAGGGGGAGCACTATACCCGCCCTTGGCCGGAAACGATGCGTTCATGAAATATGCGTTCCAATTCCACTGGTGCGAACTCGTGTCATAGGTGGAAGCAGGGGTGACCAGAATGAAGTTATTTTCCTCGGCTGGCACGTTCCATCCCCATTCGAGTGAGGTAATAGCAAGCGGAGTGAATGTGGCCGTGGTCCTGGTTCCGTGCAGCATCACCACAAGCGGCAGATTGGAGGGGCAGCTCGGAGCGCAAACCGGTGGCGTGTAAACCTGGTAATAGCGCGTAATGCCGCTGCCGGGCGGCCAAGTCATGGTGTAATTGGTGTACGTTCCCTTGTTCTTTGCGCTAAGGCTGGAGACTCCGAGTAATAGAACGATTAGGATTTTCTCGATTTTCATACCGGCCTCACCATCTGCCAAAAGTTCCGTTCACTTCGTTCCCTGGAGACCCGCTCAACCGGCAAACGCTTTTGGGGAAGCCGCACTTTCAACCAGGCCCTGCGGGCCGGATCTTGGCCTCTTGGGAAGGCCGACTGGAGCAGAATCATAGCACGGATCCTATGCCGGTCAAAGGAGGGTGATGCTCTAGGAATCGAGTCGAACAGGTTTCGCGCTACCAACCTGCGAACTAACGAGTTGCATCCAATGCAGTAGATCAAAGTACAATCTGATCACGGTCATCGAGTGTGGACGGGCCACCAAGTCCTGAGTTTGGAAGTTGCGCTCGGGTCCGCAAGAGGCCGCGGCAGTCCCAACAGAGATTCGATAGCCTCAAGCAGGGACATTCAAGTTTAGAAAACGGGAGAGGGCATGTTTCGGGAAAAACTCGGGTCCATGATGGTTGTTGGTGTCGTTTGTCTTTCGGCGGTACTGAGCGGCTGTGGAGGCGCGTCTGGTGGCACCGGCACTGGAACATCCTTTGCGCTCTCGGCTTCTCCAAGTAGTATCACCATCGCGCAGGGTGGCCAACAGACGACGACGATCACCGTAACGCCAGAGAATGGATTCAGCGGCAGCGTGAGCTTGTCCGCATCCACACCGCCAACCGGCGTGACCGCAGTATTCAGCCCGGCTACCACCAGTTCGACGAGCACTCTGACCTTGGCGGCTAGCCCTACCGCCGCCAAGGGAACCACTTCGCTAACCATCACGGGAACTTCGGGATCAGCAACGAACACGACAACGCTCAGCCTGACCGTGGGCAGCCAAGGCGGGCAGGGCCTCATCAAGCACGTGGTCATCATCTTCCAGGAGAACCGCACGCCCGACAATCTGTTTCAGGGACTTTGCTCTGCCAACGGCGGAAATCCCGGCTGCGGAACCGGGGCCTCGCAATACGATCTTGCCCAGTCGGGGGTGACCTCGACGGGACAGACGGTTAAGCTCAAGAAAAATACGCTGGTGACCGACTACGACGTGGGTCACAGTCACGCCGCGTTCCTCGACGCCTGCGACTACAGTGCGACCGGCAACTCCTGCGCCATGGACGGCTTCGATTTGATCGGCTGTGCGCCGACTGCGAACTGCCCCAACCTCCCGACATTTCAATACGTGGACCCATCGGCGGTGCAGCCCTACATCACGATGGCCGCGACTTATACCTTTGGCGACCGGATGTTCCAGACCAACCAAGGGCCTAGCTTTCCGGCGCACCAGTACATTCTCTCCGGCACATCGGCAGTATGCGTGCCGGGAGCTAGCGACTGCCCCGCCGGCGCGACGAGTACCTTCTCGGTTGCCGACAATCCGAATGCAAATCAGCGGCCGAACGGCACTTCCTTTGCCGGATGCCTTGCCCCTCTCGGATCTCAGATTAATGGTATCGATACCAGTCAACTGAGTCCTGAGACACAGGAGGTCGTACTCACGCAGGCCGAATCCGGTGGAGTGCTGACCGGACTGTGTTATGAGCATCCAACGTTGACCGACTTGCTGGATAGCGCTGGCCTCAGCTGGAAATATTACGCTCCGATGGCGGGTTCGATTTGGACCGCACCCGATGCCATCCAGCACATGTGCGAGCCATTTTCCCAGGACGGAAAGTACGACGATACGGTTTGCAATGGAACCGACTGGACCGCCGCGAATCCGAACGTTTTTATCGAAGGATCGAGCGCACAGATCCTCGCGGATATCGCTAACTCACAACTCGCCGATGTGAGCTGGGTAATCCCCAGCGGCAATAATTCCGATCATGCTGACAATCCCGTCGACGACGGGCCCTCATGGGTGGCGGCGATCGTGAACGCCATTGGCGGCAGCCCGTACTGGCAGGATACTGCGATCATCGTGGCATGGGACGACTTTGGGGGCTGGTACGACCATGTGCCGCCGCCTAGCATCCGCGACTCCTATGAAGTCGGGTTCCGCGTCCCGCTCATTGTGATTTCACCCTACGCGAAGCCGGCCTACGTGTCGCACGTCGTTCACGATTTCGGCAGCATTTTGAAATTTACCGAGACGATGTTCAGTCTCGGCGAGATCGACCCAGCGGTAGGTTATGCCGATTCAAAGTCGGACGATCTGTCGGATTGCTTCAGCTTCACCCAGACACCGTTGAAGTTCACGCCCATCGAGGCGCCGGTAAAGGCGGAACACTTCTTGCATGACACGTCGCCGCCCACGCCGCCAGACAACGATTAAGAAGGTTGGAACCTAGACGTCTTCTTGGCACGCTTCGACGGGTGCGCCCATTCCGTTTTCGATCGGGATGGGCTTCTCGTTGTGGGCCAGTTCCCCGACCTGGAACGCACGTTTTGTTTTGAATACCCAGAGCAATCCGAGTCCATAAACTGCTCCCGCAATCAGTAACTGAACCGCCAGCCCCAGATAATTGTGCGGATAGTACCACCGCCGCATGAGCAGAAGAGCACCCAGCAGCGGCATGGTGATCAAAAGCGGCAGAACGAACGCTTCCCGCAAATAGGTGCGCATCCGAATGCCAAGCTGTCGGCATAAATGACCCGGCATGAAAAAAATCATGGTGCACGCCAGCGGGATGGCAGTTCCGAGCGCATCGCCGTAGATTCCATAGTACGGACCATGATTCTGCGCCCGTTGGAAGTAGTGAACGAGGACGATGCTGAGGATGAGATTGCAGATGCCTTCGGCAAGGGTGACAAACGCCCAGGTGCGATGCTTGCTGATTCCGAACAGAACCCGCCCTGAGGCCGCCTGCGACCACATCAGCGTCGCGGGAATGATCAGAATCGCCAGGACCGTGTAGCTGGCTTCTACATAGCGCTTACCCACCCATACCTCGATGACGGACCGGCCCAGGACGAGAAGAGTGGCAGTGATGGGAAAACTCGTAAAGGCGCAAAAGCGATTGCCCGCAACGAAAACCTTCCGCAGACGAGCGACGTTTCCAGTTGCTTCCGACTGGCTGGCGATCGGAAGAAAATTCTGCGCCAAAGCCATCACCACCTGCTGCGCGTAATTCACGATTCGCGAACCAATGCTGAAATAGGTGACGGCAACCGCGGACATCATGGTGGCAATCACAACGTTGTCGCTTTTGAATTTCAACTGCGTCGCGATCATGATGATCAGCGTCACGCCGCTGTAATTCGCGATCGTGCGAAACGTGGCGCCGTTCACATACCTGAATCCAAACGGGACGGGTTGGATGCGGTAGGCGATAATAGCGCGGGTCGCGGAAGTCACCAGCGGGCAAGCGACCGTAATCAGCGCGATTACCAACAGCCCGGCGTGATGTCGAACGGCCAGGATGATCCCGACCAAACGCGCGATGTCGCCGGCGATATTGGCCCAGTTATTCACGTAGAACCGCTGCAAGCCGTCCAGATAGCCGCCCACCACTCCCAGGGGGAAACCCAGCGCAACCGAACCGCCGACAATCAGGATCAGCCAACTCGCCGTGGCATGAAGATCAGCGGGAATCTTGGTAAAGATGGCCCCCACATAGAGCGAGAGGACGAGCGTAATCAGCAGGCTCAGGAACGCGATGCAACCATACGTGAACAGGCTGGTATTGATCAGCTTGGCAAGGTCTTCAACATCGTCGGTCGCGGTGAACTTTGAGACATAGCGGACGACTGAGGAACGGATGCCCAGATCAAATAAGCCGTAGTAGCCGGTAATCGAGAAGATCAGAACCCAGAGTCCAAACGCCGTGTCACCCAGTTGATGCAGGATAATCGGCGACAAAAAAATTCCGACAGCGACATCAAAGCCCAGTGAGAACCAGGTGGACCCTACGTTCTTGATGATTTGCCGCTTGTCAATTTTGCTCATTCGCCGACGACACTTCTCTCTTCTCCGTTGACGGCTCTGAGGCCGGTTGCCCTGGGTTTTCTCGAAACGCTAAAGGACAGTCTACAAAGACGCTTACAGCGGCTGCCCCGTCCTCACCCAAGCGGGGGTGGTTTTGTTGTTCAACTCGCGGGTCTCGAGGGGGTAGCCCAGAAAATTCAACAGAGGCGCCCACGCTACTTCGATCTCCTCCACCGAATGCACAGGCAACGAGTCCTTCCATCCGCCCGACTTGGCGGCGCGCACAAATGGAATCTCCTTGCGCGTATTTTTGGTTCCCGTCCACTGGTCGGCCTGCTGTTTTTCCAGCTTGCGCATGCGATCGGCGGAACTGCGCTCGACCGCCGCAGCCAGACGATCCGGCTCCGCCTCAATGCCGAGAAATTCCGCAATTTTCGCGGTTTCGCCAATCGAGTCCGCCAACAGGTCTTCATAACGAACTAATAGGAATGCGGGATTGCCCTGGCGCGCCGCGATCCAGCCCGCCGCGTGCTCCCACCAGGAACCGTAGGAGGAAGTCTCGCCGGCGATGAATCGATTCACAAACTGTTCGAGCGTGACGTCCGGCTCGATGTAGCGTTTCTTCAGGCAAAAATGATATTCAGAAACAGCCACGTCCCGCGGATCGCGGACCAGGTAAATCACTTTGCGAAAACGCGGATCAAAGGTCTCGTGGCTTTTCAAAATGCGGGGGCGAGGCAGCTTCCGCAAAAAACGCTTCGACAAAACGCCGGGAGCCGGGAGCAAGTGATTGATGTTGGCAAAACCGACCGTCTCGTTGGGGTAGATCAGGTTGGCGAGAAGGAATCGCACCCAGGTGTTGCCCGACTTCGGATACGACACCAGAAAAGTATCGTCCGGAAAAACAGTGTAATGCCGCCCGGCCTGGTCGCGTCCGAGGAGGTATTTCACAGCGTATTTGATCTGGCCAAGCATCTTGGAACTGACGGTTTGCGATTTGTAATTGGTAATTTGAACTGGTTACGGTTTCAAATTACCAATTACAAATTACCCGATTACAAATTTCTCCCGCTGAGCATTGCCAGCGTTTCAAAGTCCCGCGTTTCCGCGGGAGGCTGCGTGCTCAATTCGTATCCCAAATGCTGCATGAGCGGTCCCCATGCGGCCTCGATCTTAGCGACCATCGGAGCGGGCAACCCCGTCCGCCAGCCGCCCGAACCCGCTGCGCGGACGAACGACAGATCCTTGCGCGAGCCGCGCATCAATCCATTTTTGTCGGGTTGAGCTTTTTCGAGCTTGCGCATGTTGTCGGCTGAGCTGCGCTCGACCGCCTGTGCAATCAATTCGGGACTCGACGGCAGTTTCAAAAACGAGGCGACTTTCGCCAGTTCGCGCGCGGGATCGGCCACCATGTCCTCATAGCGCAGCAGCAGAAAGCGCGGATCGCCTTCACTCGTGTACAGCCACGTCCCAATGTTCTGGCCCCACGATCCGTGCGGGCAGGTTTCGCCCGCCAGAAAGCGCGCCACGAATTTCTCAATCGGCGAATCGTCTTCGATTTTTCTGATCTTGCGATGGTAGTGATATTGCGAAACCACGACGTCGCGCGGGTCGCGCACGATATATACGACTCGCGGATAGCGCGGATCGAAGCACTCATGACTCTTGATAATCCGCGGCCGCGGCATGTGGTCGAAATCTCTTTTGTTCGTGCCCGTCGGATCGGGAATCAGCCGATCAATGTTCGCCCAGGTGGCGGGCTGCTCCGGAAAGCGGAGATTGGCCAGCAGAAAGCGGGTCCACGTGTTCCCGGATTTCGGAAAAGAAACCAGAAAGATGTCATCGGGCAGAATAAGCAGGCTGCGGCCCGGGCGATGACGCCCCAGTCCACGTTGAATTCCGGCAATCAGGTGCTTGATCATGGGTATTCCCAAATCTTTGTCATTGGCAATTTGTAATTGGTAATCGCAAGCCCGGCGGCCGTGATCTCCAATTTGCAAATTATCAATTACAAATTCTCTACTTCGGCGTGCACCATCCCGGCTTCGCTGGACGCGGCCAATTCGTAGCCAATCTGATGCATCAGCCCGCCCCAGACCGATTCAATCTCCGCAATGCTCGATCCGGGTAACTCCGCCTTCCATCCGCCTGACTTGGCAGCGCGAACAAAGGGCTTATCTTGCCGCGTGTCTTTTGTCGAGGACCATAAGTGTCCCTGCTTTTTTTCCAGTTCGCGCATCCGGTCTGCGGCGCTCTGCTGGATGGCAAAGGCAAGCCTGTCGTGGTCGGGAGCGATTCCCATGAAGCGCGCAATCCTCTCCATCTCTTCCATGGGCTGCGATTGCAACGACTCGTACCTCACCAGCAAAAATCGCGGATCGTTGCCACGGGGGTAGAACCAGCTGGCTACATTTTCGAACCATGTTCCGTAGGGATGATTCAGCTCCCCGCGCACAAAACGCGAAACGAACTGCGGCAGCGGAAAGTCTTCTGCGATGGCGCGCCGCTTGATGTCGAAGTGATACTCCGACAGCACCACGTCGCGCGGATCGCGCACCACGTAGAGAACTTTCGGATAACGCGGATCGAAGTATTGATGGCTTTTGAGAACGCGCGGGCGGGGAGCGACCGCGAGATCGCGCTTCGACATGCCTTCCACGTCCGGCAACAGATCGTTAATGTTGGCGAAATCGGGATTCTTTTCCGGGTAAACGAGGTTCGCAATCAGAAAGCGTGTCCATGTGTTGCCCGACTTCGGATAAGAAACGAGAAATATGTCGTCGGGAAAAACCGCAATCCGGCGGCCTGGCGGATACATGCCGCGAAACTGCTTCCAGCCAGCGATCAATTGTTTCATCATTCGAGAATTCCCACACCACATCCTGGCACTAGGTCGCCGCGCCGTTTCGCTTCCGTCTCCAATAGGACATCAACTTCGCGGTCGCGCCGGGAGCGATTTTCAAGCCAACCAGCGTCGCGCTTAACGACGGCTGCTTCAAATAGTCGTTGGCTTCCGCCAGCAACTTGCGGCCCTCGTCGAACTGGCGCGCCTCTACCTTGCACTTGCCTTCTTCGAGCAGATATCTGGCTCGGATCTGGGCGGCCCGCTTTTCCACTAATCGTCGATCTGCCTCATTCAGCGGCAAAGTTCGCTTGAAATTCTCGAGAATATTCCAATAACCCTCGATCATTCTCGCTTTGGATTGGCTGAGGGAACCGGCGCGGCCGACAAAAAATCGCGCCCCAACCTTGCGCGTGTACCCGATTTTAGCACCGTGGAAAGCGGTGCGGACCCACATATCGTAATCATCGCAGCGCGGCAGGGTTTCATCGAATAACCCCGCTTTCACCAGCGCACCCTTGCGCGCCACCACGGCTGAAATTGGAATCTGGCAGCGCTCCACAATCAGACTGGCAAACGTAGCCTCGCCCTGCGATGGATTCCGCTCCATGAAATTCACCTCGGGCGCCCAGTCATACGCCAAAATGCCGTCGCAATACACCAGGCCGAGCGAAGGATCGTCGGCAAACATCTGCATTTGCGAGGCAAGGTGATCGGGCATCCAGGTATCGTCGCTGTCAAGGAACGCGACGAACTCGCCGCGCGCATTACGAATCGCATTATTACGCGCTCCGGCGCAACGCTTGTTTTCCTGTTTGATGTAGACGATGCGCTCCATGTAGGGCGCAAGAACTTTTTCGAGTTCCGTCGTGTCGGGCGAGCCGTCATTGACAACAATCGGCTCATACTCCCGATAGGTCTGGGCAAACACCGAGTCCAGGCATGCCGCGATCAACCCGGCCGTCTTGTAGCTGGGAATAATAATGCTGACGGCCGGCGCGGGATGGCATTGCCGTCCCCGCGCGATCGTAGTGGTTGGCGCGCTCATCGTCGGTATACTCATGGTGGCTTCGCTTTTCGTCGGCCAAGTTGCCCGCCAGACGCAGTTCTTCATCTCCAGATTCTTCGTCTAAGCTTACAGAAGTCAAGTTACGGTGGATTGAAAACGACCAGACCGGTTCCCTTAACTGATGCCCCCCAGGAACGCGCGTTCCATCTTCCACATCATCTGATCGGCATCCTTGCCGGTGGCCAGACGCTTCAAGCTGTGGGGATGATCTCCTGCGACCACCATGCCGGGAGTTGTCAAGACCGCGGATCGGAATCCCGCCTCTTGGGTAATCGCGAAAGTTTTCGCGCTCCAATGAGGATTCAGCGCCGGGTGGGGATAGGAAAAATGCTCAATCGGCTCTCCCAGTTGCTTGTCCAGACGCTCTTTACACCCGCAAATCTCCGCCCGTGCCTCGCCTTCGCTGACCTGCGCCAGATTGGGATGCGAAAGGGTATGCCCCCCAATCGTATGCCCCGCCTTTTTCAACGCGCGGACTTGATCCCAGCTCATCATCAATCCGCTGCCGGCATCGAGCGCCAGAACCTGCAACGAGTCTTCCACCTGCCGGATAAACTGTTCCTGCGCGGCGCCCGAAAGCGCGGCACCCCGGTCCCAAACCACATTCAACGCCGTTCCCCTGCCGTCGGCACCGGCGATCTCGAAGCTGCGTCCATCCGCCGGGTTTCGCCACGAGGGCAATTTCGTCGTATTGAAGGCGTAATTGAGCCGCACGTACCAAGGCGGCGTTCCCGTCTCGACCGCGTTGACCATGATGTAGAAAGTCGCCGGAATCCCGTAGCGGCTGAGAATCGGCAAGGCTACGTCGTGATTGTCGGCGAAGCCATCATCAAAAGTTACGGCTACCGACCAGCGCGGAAGCTCCCGGCCATCGGCGGCAAATTCCCTCACCTGGTCGATGCTCACAACGTTAAACCGGCGAGCCAAGGCACACATCTGCGCATCGAACGCCGCCCGGGAATGGGAAATGCGGATGGTTTTTGCCGTGTCGTCAGGGTTTTCCACCACCGAGTGGTATCCCAGGACCACGGCGCGAGGCGTGGCAAATCGGGCCGCAGCCCTCAGAACCCCGCCGTGCACCACCGCATTCTTTACCCACAGCTTGGGTCTGAATTGAGGCAAACCGGCTCCCGCACTGACACCTTTCGGTGACTAGCGTGCTATTGCTATAGTGGAATAATAGCGTATTCTAACAGCCGCTGACCACAGTTTTGGAAGGCGGTCGTGGGGCACTTTAGTGTTAAATTGGCATGGCTGTCCCGTTCGCCAACTGACATCAGTTTAATCGCAGTCCGTAAGCTTGGATTGTCATTCTGGGCGAAGCGAGTAAGCCTTGCGTTCATGCGCCAAAAGCGCATAAGTCCTTTTTTTGAAAGAGGATGACAGCGCACGATTGTCGCCGAAAGTGTCGAACATAAGACCATTTGCTGGAGGCTGAGAATGAACCCGGGAACCACCTCGAATGACCAGGTGCAGGAAGTCAAGGAACAGGTCGATGAGCTGTTTAACAAAACCGTAGACGACTGGGCCAAGTTTTACAACGATCCCAAGCCCCCGACGCTGACTGCGCAAAATTTTGTCGCGCGCCGCCGCTATACCATCGAGATGATCGAGGCACGGGTCGCCAAGGGCGGCAAAATTCTTGATGTCGGCTGCGGCACCGGTCACCTCGCGGGCGAACTCATCCGCCGCGGCTATCCCTCCTGGGGCGTTGACTTCTCCGAGGGCATGATTCGTTACGCCAAGCAGCACTACGGCGCCGACCTTTTTCAAGTCGGCGACATCGAAAAGCTTCCCTTTCCCGACAATCATTTCGACGGCATCGTTTGCCTGGGCGTCATGGAATACCTGACCAGTGACAAGCCCGGCCTCCGCGAAATGTGGCGTGTGCTCAAGCCCGGAGCGGTCGCCGTCATCACTACGCCGAGCGGCGTGACTCCGTTTTATTACTTTGATCGCGGCATGCTCAAAGCCCGCGTCATCGCTCGTCCTCTGGTCAACCTGGTGCGCAAGCCCCTCACCGATCTGCGCGACTTGCCGACCGTCACCCATCGCCGCTACGTGAAAGGTCCCTGGGTAAAGTTGATGCGGTCGGTGGGTCTCGAGCTTGAAGATTGGGTCTGCCACTCCTGGGGAAGCTACGGCCTGCAGCGCTTTTTCAAGCAAGGATCGTTCTGCCGCGCCAGTGAACACTTCGCCCGTAATCCCATGATCAGCTGGCTGGCCTCGGATCAGATCTCTTGCGTGCGGGCGGTGAAGTAGGATTTCACTAGTTGCGGCAGTGAAGTGCCGGAACATGGCACCTAGGAGCTGTGAAACACCAGTTCCTTCTCGCCAGCAACGATGTTGTTCGCCGCTTCCACGCCCATCATGACGGAATGGTCCATGTTTCCGATTTCATAGCGCCAGGCACCAAAGCGGCCGCGCGAATAGATTCCCTTTTCGAGTAGCGCCGGTTGCAGAATGCCGAGCGCCTTGTCTCGTCCCAGCGTGGGAATCGGATACGAGTACGCGATCACCCGATGATAGCGCGACACGATGCGCGCGCGATCCGATTCGTCCAGCATCTTCGCGCGGATCAGTCCGGCAATCATCTGGTCGATCATCTTCTCCGGATCGACCGTCTCCCCCACCCGAAACGACATTTCGCACATCAGCGAACTGTACTGCTCGGTGTCCCCGTTCGGCACGTTGAACGGCGAATAATGCGAGAAATACGTGGCGCGATAGCAAGGCATCTCCGCGTCGGTGAAATAGATCCAGCAGCGGCCGGTCTCGATCTTTTTCCGGAGGCCAATTCCCATGACCAGCAGATTGTTGTGCTCAAGACCCTTGGCCGCGTCTCGCAGTCGCTCGTCCACCGGACGAATCATGTGTGCCAGCAGGTCGAGCGGCGCAGTCGAGACGAGAACGTCGTAGTTGTCTCCCGTGCCGTCGGCAAACGTAACCTGGCGGCGCGCCACGTCGAGCTCGGCCAGCTGCTTCTTGTAGTGAATTTTCGCCGGGAATTGCGCGGCCATGCGGCGATAAATCTCGCCCGTACCGCCATGCAGCGGAAACTTGAACTTGCTGTTCGGACCCCAGCCTACATCGTCGCGCTCATAAAGCACGTTTTCGAGCAGCCGCTTGAAGTCGAGCACCGCCACGCGATCGGCGATCCAACCCTTCGACATCTGCTCGAGCGGAGTCGTCCAAACCTTCGAGTTGTAAGGGAACATAAACTCGTCGGCGATGCCTTGGCCAAAGGTCGCCAGAATCCAGTCGCGAAAATTGCCCGTCTCGCCCGCTTTGCCGACGGCCGCCGCCCGCGCCGCTCCCGTCAGGCAGTTGACTTGCTTGTCTTTCGACAAATAGCGCAGATTGCTCTGGAAAGGATACGGAACCCAGCAATCCCCCTTTACAATCCAGCTCTCGCGAATGCGCTCGTGCACTTCCTTGCCGAGCATCTTATCGATCAGAGTGTCGAAGTAGGGATAGTGCGAAAAGATAACGTGACCACCCTCATCCCAGACGAATCCGTGTCCGTCGACATGCGAGGTTGAATGGCCGCCTACTTCGTCCGATTTCTCGTATAGCGCCCAATTGTCGTAGCCCAGTTCCTGCAGACGATAGGCCGCGCCAAGACCGGTCGGGCCCGCTCCGATGATTACAATTTTCTTGCTCGCCATAAATTAGTCGTGGGATTGACTCTATTCTGAATCGAATCTTGTTGGATGGGCGCACGCGCCCTGATTTTTCCGCACATTCATTCCGAAAATCGCCGCAGGAAAGCTTGATTCTAGCATATGGTTTTTACAGCTCCAGTGTTCCGAAAGTCACTCCGTCGCGGCGCCATTCTGGCGTCTGTTGCCCCCGGTGCACCAAGAGAGTTAACTGGTTACTTCCGATTGCGTTGCCGCCCTGTCGGCATCGCGGCTCCATCGGGACGCTGCTAGAATCCACACTAACTTGCCGCTGTCAGGATGGGAGCAATGTCCGAAGCTTTGCTGAAGGGATCGTGCCCTGGTCGGACGCTTCATCTGCCAACTTTATTCCCAATTCAGGATGTCATGTCGCAATCTTTTTCACTTCCTCAATGCCCACCCCAACCAGAAATCGCTTGTCACCGGCGCCGCATACTGCTTTCAATGTCTTATAATCAACCTTGGTCAACCAGACGGAAGTGGAATTGCTCTCTAACTACGTTACACGGATTCTCGGAAGTCGCGATACAACTTAAGAGTCGTTCACCTGTCGGACCGCCCCCTCACGCCCCAGTGGGTTCCAGGTACAAGGGATCTTGGGATGAGCCCCAAAGATTTTTGGATCGAACATCAGCACAAATTTGAAGTAAACATCGGGAGGATTAAGGACTTGACCGCTTTGACTAGCCATCTGATTGCCCCGCATGGGGGAGAACTCGTACAGCTGCAAGTGCCGGCCGCGCGCGCCGCGGAATTGAAGGCGCACTCCAAAGACTGGCCCTCGTGGGACCTGACCGCCCGCCAACTCTGCGATCTGGAACTTCTGATGAGCGGCGGATTTTCTCCGCTCCGCGGCTTCATGAATCGCGCCGATTACGAGGGCGTATGCCACAACATGCGCCTCGCCAACGGCACTCTCTGGCCCATGCCGATCACCCTTGACGTCAGCGAAGACTTTGCCAAAAAACTGACGCCCGGATCGAGCAAGATCGCTTTGCGTGATCCCGAAGGCGTCATGCTGGCCGTCCTCAGCGTCGAAGACGTATGGCAGCCCGACCGCACTGCCGAAGCCCAATCCGTGTTTGGGTCCACCAGCTCCGCCCACCCGGGCGCCGATTATGCCATCAACAAATCGAATCCGTGGTATGTCGGTGGATCGGTTGAAGAACTGCAACCGCATGCCCACTACGATTTCCGTTCCTTGCGCCTCACTCCCGCCGACCTGCGCGCCGAATTCGGACGCCTCGGCTGGACCAAAATCGTGGCCTTCCAGACGCGCAATCCCATGCATCGCGCTCACGTCGAACTCACCATGCGCGCCGCCAAGCAGGTCGAAGCCAATCTGCTCATCCATCCCTCGGTCGGCATGACCAAGCCCGGAGATGTGGATTACTTCGTCCGCACCCGTTGCTACCAGTTGTTGCTCTCCAAGTATCCCAAGGGCACCGTCGCACTTTCCATGCTGCCACTCGCCATGCGCATGGGCGGCCCCCGCGAGGCAGTGTGGCATGGCCTGATCCGCAAGAATCATGGCTGCACCCACTTCATCGTCGGTCGCGATCACGCCGGCCCTGGAAAAGATAAAGATGGCAAAAACTTCTACGGCCCCTACGACGCCCAGGAATTATTCAAGAAGCACGAAGACGAAATGGGCGTAAAGATGGTTCCCTTCCAGATGATGGTCTATCTGCAGAATGAGGACCGTTACGTTCCCGCCGACGAAGTGCCCGCGGGCGCCAAGGTGCTCGATGTTTCCGGCACGGAATTGCGCCAGCGCCTCAATGAAGGCCGCGAAATTCCGGCTTGGTTCACCTACCCGGAAGTCGTGAAAGAACTGCGCCGCAGCTATCCGCCTCGGGAGAAACAAGGTGTCACCATTTTCTTCACCGGGCTTTCGGGATCAGGCAAATCGACCATCGCCAACGCCCTGATCACGAAATTTCTCGAGACCGGCGGCCGTCCGGTCACGCTGCTCGATGGCGATCTGGTGCGTAAGAACCTGTCCTCGGAGCTGGGCTTCTCCAAAGAGCATCGCGACATCAATATCCGGCGCATCGGTTATGTCGCTTCGGAGATCACAAAAAATGGGGGCATCGCCATTTGCGCTCCCATCGCTCCTTATGAGGCGACCCGTAAAGCGGTTCGTCAGATGATTGAGCCGTACGGCGGTTTTATCCTGGTGCACTGCGCGACTTCGATCGAGGTTTGCGAACAGCGCGACCGCAAGGGCCTCTACGCCAAGGCCCGCGCCGGCATTGTCAAGGAATTCACCGGCATCTCCGATCCCTACGAAGCGCCCACGGACGCCGAAGTGGTGATCGACACCGCCAAACTGAGCCCCGAGGAAGCGGCGCAGACGATTATTCTGCACCTCGAACGCGAAGGGTTCGTCGGCGCCAACGGCAACGGCTAGAAACAGTCCCCGGTTTTCGGTTCCCGGTAGTCGACGCAGCCTCGTCGCACCGGGAACTGAGAGCTGGCAAAGTGACGAGTGTTGTCAATAAAGTCGATTATCGCCATGGACTTTATGCAATAATGTCCCCTGAACGCGGCTCGCAGGGCCCCATCTCAGTCCTCTCAATTCCCTGACTTCAACGAGAGCTGAGACGCGGAAACCGAGAATTGGTCGAAAGACGGCATGGAACTCTTGGCGCCAAAAATACTGATCGGCTTTGTTGTCGGCACGCTGATCGGGTTAACGGGTTTGGGTGGCGGCGTACTGCTGCTCCCCATGCTGATCTTTGGCCTGCACATTCCTGCCATCACCGCCGTCGGCAGTGACGCCTTGTGCAACTTCTTCACCAAGATTCCCGCCAGCATCATTCATTTGCGCAAAGGCACGGTGCGCATGAAAGTAGTCATGGCGCTCGCCGCCGGCAGCATTCCCGGTTCGTATTTCGGCGTGAGTTTCCTGGTGCATTTGCGTCAACTTCATGGCAACGGCGTCAATGACTTCATTAAGTCCGCTGTCGGTTTGCTGCTTGTTATTATTCCTGCCCTGCTTCTGTTCCAGAGCCGGATTGAGGACCATCTCGTCGGGCGCACGCCCACCGTGAAGTCTCTGGCCTTCATGGCTGTGATCGGATTGGTTGGAGGATTTCTCGTCGGCATCACTTCGGTCGGGTCGGGCAGCATCATTATGATGCTGCTGCTTTTGTTTTATTCGTTCCCGCCCAAGATCATGGTCGGCACCGACATTGCCCACGCCGTGCTGCTCACAGGCATGACCAGCCTGCTGCACTGGCGTGCGGGTAACGTCGATGGGCACCTGGTGGGCGCATTGCTCATCGGATCAATTCCCGGCGGGATGCTCGGCTCCTATCTGACCACCCGCGTTCCCGTGCTGTGGCTGCGACGCATCCTCTGCACAATTTTGCTGATGACCGGAGCCAGGATGCTGTGGGCTTGAAACACTTTGCGCGGTCACCAGTGCCCACTTCCCCTTGGGTCACTGAAAACTTCCTGGACACTATGTTTCACGGAGCACTCATTTGACTTCTTACTCGTCCAACGAAACCCTGGAACGCATTCACGCCGCACTGGAAGCGGCTCGAGCGGTACTGAAAACCTTCACTCCCGGCGCCATTGAGGCCAAATACAAAGTCGGAGACGATCCGGTCACCGCGGCCGATCGTGCCGTGGACGATGTTCTGCGCAAGCACCTCCTGCGCCCCGGCGAAGGTTGGCTTTCGGAAGAGACGGTCGACGACTTCACTCGTCTCGACAAACAACGCGTCTGGGTTGTCGACCCTCTCGATGGAACGCGCGAGTTCGTACAAGGCATTCCGGAATTCTGCGTCTCCATCGCCATGGTCGACAATGGAGTCCCGGTCGCTGGCGGAATCTGCAATCCCGCGACGGACGAATTGATTCTCGGATCGCGCGACACGGGCGTCACCTACAACGGGCAGCCAGCGCAGCCGAGCCAACGCAAAGACCTCCACGGCGCGCTCGTGCTTGCCAGCCGTAGCGAAGTCAAGCGCGGGGAGTGGAAGCAGTTCGAGTCCGCCGAGTTCAACATTCGTCCTATGGGATCGGTCGCTTATAAACTCGGCCTCGTCGCCGCTGGCCGTGCTGATCTTACCTTCACGCTGGTTCCCAAAAATGAGTGGGACGTTGCCGCCGGCGCGGCGCTGGTCGAGAGTTCAGGCGGTTGGACGCTGAAGCTCGACAACTCTCCGTTGCGCTGCAACCAGAAAAATCCGTTGATTTCCGGCCTGCTCGCGGGCAGTCCCTTTCTACGCGATCCCCTGCTGGCTATTCTGGACCGGCATGCGCAAACGGCCGGCAGCCAAACGATCGGTGCCGACAAGCAGTCTTGAAGTGCTGCAGTAACAATGTATAACTCCGACTCCACAACCCGCTATCCGAGTGGGCGGTCGTGAACTCACGTTGTTACTAATCGAATCGCGCGGCAACAATTTAGCTTTTCCATTGCCGCGGTTGAAGTAAGGAACGTCTTCTTGAGTACCCCTTCAAGCTCAGCCGTACACCGGGTATCTACACCAAAGTACTCTCTCTATCCTCATTAGAAACTCTCATAGCGATTACCTTCGTTCAGAGTATTCTTCACCCGGGTCCTAGCTTTCGCTTTCCGGACTATCATTTCCCCCAGTTATCGCCCCAGATTGCCCGTCCAGAGCTTGTTTTGGCGCTGCTCGCCCTCTAAAACCGGGGGACACTACGGCATGCGAATCGGTACATGCGAACCCCCACTGTACTAACGCGTGCTAAATGAACTTGTGGCATCTGGAAGCGATCCGCACCCGACGATAGATTCAGCCTGAGGACAATTCGACTGTCCCCCATTTTGTAGGGTCGAGGGTTAATAATGTTAGTACCGCACAATAATTCTTTAACTAGTCAGTTCAGAAATTCCCCAGCACCAATGCAGCGTCTCAGCTTCCTACTACTCATGGCAGTCGCATTGATCACTACTTCATGTGGAACAGTTGCGCAAGCCTCGGGAACGTCCAGCACCAACAGCCTCAAGTTCTACGGGAGTCTTCCTCCGGCAAATATTCAGCAGGTGTACAACGCAAAGGTCGCCGTAGTGAATGGCAACCTCCGTTACAGTTTCTCCTTGAAGAGCGGTTCGCTTCCCCCGGGCGTCACGTTAGACCCCGCGACGGGCACGCTGTTCGGCATGCCTTCCACCGTTGGAAAGTTTTCGTTTGAAGTGCTTGCGACCGACTCTCCGCTACCCGATCAAAACACACAGCAGTTCATCGTCGTCGTCGCCGATGACTCGCAAAGTGTCAAAGTAGCCGTCACGCCAACGAGCGCAAACATCTTTTCCAATGGCACCGAGCAGTTCACCGCCTCGGTCAGCGGGACCTCCAATACTGCCGTGACTTGGTCCGCAACGTCGGGTTCGGTGAATGGCAATGGTCTTTATACGGCGCCAACAGTAACCTCGCCAACCAATGTGACAGTTACTGCCGTCAGCAACGCCGATCCCTCTAAGTCAGCGACAGCTGCCGTGACCATCGATCCGCAGAATGTCCAGGCATTGCAGATCACAAACGGATCTCTTCCTCAAGGACAGCAGGGAGAGCTTTACAATGCAGACTTCACCGCAACGGGCGGCACGACGCCTTACACCTGGAGCGTCTCTGCCGGCACGCTTCCCGCTGGAGTAGCACTGAACACAAATGGCGATCTTTCCGGCACGCCAAGCTCGCTCGGAACCTTCAACTTCACCGCCAAGGTCACAGATGCTGACAATCGGACTGCGACCGGAAATTTCAGCCTTACCGTCGCGTCAAACAGCGGCTACGATGGACCGGCCCAACTGCCGATCGCGACCGTTGACAGCGCCCTGGCCGATACACCTGCACCCGGATCTGTCATCCCCGTCAAGTCTGGCGGCGATCTTCAATCGGCGTTAAACAACGCCGAATGCGGCGACACCATTACGCTGCAGGCCGGGGCAACTTTCACCGGAACCTTCCTGTTCCCGGCGAAGAGCTGCGATAGCAATCACTGGATCATCGTTCGCACCAGTTCGCCCGACAGCGCGCTTCCGGCCGAGGGGCAGCGTCTTACGCCCTGCTACGCCGGTGTAGCTTCCCTACCCGGACGTCCGCAATATCCCTGCAGTAATCCACAGAATGTGCTGGCCAAACTCATCGTTGCAGAATCTGTAGGTCCCGTGCTCTTCCAGAACGGTGCCAATCACTACCGCTTGCTCGGGCTCGAAATCACCCGGCCTACGGGAACCAAGGGCGCCGCGGTCTTGATGTCAGTGCAATCGACCGGCTCCGCCAGTTACATCGTGGTGGATCGCAGTTGGTTGCACGGAACAGCGGCGGATGAGACCTTAGACGGTTTCGCCCTTGCCGGAACAAATTACGTGGCCGTTGTGGATTCTTACCTCAACGACTTCCACTGCACGGCCATCACCGGCTCGTGCACCGACTCTCATGCGGTCAGCGGCGGAGTTGGCGATCATCAGGATGGTCCTTACAAGATCTACGACAACTTCCTGGAAGCTGCCGGAGAATCAGTCTTCTTTGGCGGCGGCGCCGCAACCACGACGCCGACCGACATTACCGTCCAATACAATCACTTCTTCAAGCCCTGGCAGTGGATGACCGGCAATGTGCCTTTCCAAGGTGGAATTGGCGGCAATCCGTTTATCGTGAAGAACCACCTTGAGCTCAAGAACGCCATTCGTGTGCTCGCCGAAAACAACCTGATGGAAGACTGTTGGGGAGGCTTCAGCCAGACCGGCTTTGGCATCCTCTTAGGCCCCAAAAATCAGCACACCCCCAGCGGCAATGATGTCTGCCCCATCTGTGCGGTCACCGACGTAACTGTCCGTTATACGCACATTGCTCACGGCGGCGGTGGAATCGTTATGGCAACTTCGCTCTCCGGAAACGGCCATGACGGCAAGCCCGCTAAGGAAGGGACTCGTTGGAGCATTCACGACGTTGTCATGGATGACATGAACAGCAAGTACCTTGGACTCGGCGCGCTCTTCATCGTGGCAAACGGCTGGCCCAGCAACGCTCTGAACACGATCACGATCAATCACGTTACCGGTTTCCCCGATACGCACGCCGGAGTCATGATTCTGGGAGACCAGACCACAAATCCAGCAATGTACGGATTTGTCTTCACAAACAACCTGGTCGCAACGGGCAACTACCCGGTGTGGAACATCGGCGGCGGCAACACCAGTTGCTCTTTTTCCGGAGTTCCGGTCACCAGCCTGAACACATGCTTCACCAGCTATACCTTCAACTACAACGCTCTCCTGTCAGCGCCTCCGCGCTACGGACAGGGCTCCTACCCGGCGGGCAATATGTTTGGGCCCAATCCGAATAACGTGGTCGTTCAATATAACAATGGAAATGGCGGCAACTACGAACTCCAGTCGGGAAGTCCCTATAAAAACGCAGGGAGTGACGGCAAGGATCTAGGAGCTGACATCGTCGGACTGAATGAAGCTCTGGCGGGAGTCGAGTAGATTCGAACTTCTTCACTAACCATCGAGGTCCGCGGCGTGCCGCGGACCTCTTTCCATTCCGCAAACATTTGCACTCTGCGCAATTACCGGTTCAGCCGCGAAATGCCTTGACGATCCTATCAGCATCCATTAGATTAGCTGAACCCCCCACCAAGCAAAGTAAGAGAGACGCCTGCGTGCTAGCCGAATCCGCCTTCTGCTTGAGCGGGGCCTGAGGGAGTACCACCACCTTGAAATACAGCCTAAGAACTATCTTCTTGCTCGCGAGTCTGGCGGCGATTGCCGCCCACGCTCAAATCTCCCAGTTTCAGCACATTATCGTGGTATTTCAAGAGAACCGCACACCCGACAATCTCTTTTATGCCCTTTGTGACAACTTTCCCTGTAGCACGACGCCGAATAACTCGCAGTACAACATTCAGACGTCTAACTGGCTCGATAAAACCTCTCCCAGCGGGCTTACACAGCCCATTGGGGTTACGCTGGGTAGCACCTATCCTCTTCAGCACACCCACAACGCTTGGAAAGCCGAGTGCGACATCAATACCAACGTCAATCCTCCGCAATGCCGCATGGATGGCGCTGCCGGAACCAGTCCCAAGCGAGGCGCTTTCGCCTATGTAGCCAATTCGGTCAATTCCAAGTTCCCCAACGGAGAAATTACTCCCTACCTGACGATGGCGACGGACTACGGTTGGGCGAACTTCATGTTTCAGACCAATCAAGGACCAAGCTACCCAGCCCATCAGTTTATTTTTGGCGGAACCTCGGCTTTGAGCGCCGAGGGCGACGCGCAGGGTTCGTTTCTCTCGGAAAATTTCACCGGACCCGCCGGATGCTATGCCGAGACTGGCGAGAGCACCGTCTTACTTAACTCCTCCGGACTAGCATCACCCTACGTTATTAACTGGGAAACAGGAGTTACAGCTTGCTTGACGCGAGTCACCATGGCGGACCTGCTCGACAACGCCAATGTCAACTGGAAGTATTACAGCTTCATCGCCAGAAAAACGCCCGGAACCGATGGTGGCAACTCCATCTGGACGGCACCCAATACGATTGAGTGGATCTGCCAGCCGAACTCCGATCACAAGCTTTGCACCGGCCCAGAATGGGCCGCTCACGTCGACCTCACCAATACGGACGTCTTTAATGCTATGGGCCTCAAGGGCGGACCCTGCGATCTTGCGGGCGTCAGTTGGGTCATCCCGATCGGAGCGAACTCAGATCACGGCGGAGGAACCGGCGGCCCTGATTGGGTAGCCAGCATCGCCAATACACTAGGCAACAGCCCGTGTAAGAACCCCGACGGCTCCAGCTATTGGAATACTACGGCAATTGTAGTTACCTGGGACGATTTTGGCGGGTGGTATGACCACGTCCAACCGCCGATCCTGCCTCCTCCGCAAGGGGCCTATCAAATGGGCTTCCGCGTACCCCTGATCTTCATTTCCGCCTACACCCCGGCGGGATACATCGAAAACCAGCAGGAGGATTTTGGTTCAATCCTGCGATTTATTGAAAATAATTTCGACCTGGGCGAAGGCGCTCTGGGCTTTGCCGACAGCCGCTCCACTACCGACCTCAGCACGTTTTACAATCTCAACCGCGAACCACGTCCGTTTGTGACGATTCCGACGATGAAAAGCGCTCTCGACTTTGTGAATGACAAGACGCCACCCGAACCGCCGGACGAAGATTAGAGCACGCCGCGCTTCTCAATCGGCGGACGAGTCCCGAGTTGATCGAGTTGCACGCGCGATGGGATCGCGCGTCCGTGGCGGACTGCCTGATAGACCCACGCAAACAGAGCCGAATTGATCATGCAGAAGTAATATGGCAGGCGCAGAAGCTTCGGAAGGTTGACCATCGCTCCCAGCACCGCAAGTCCATAGAATAGCCCCTGCCCCAGCAGTAACCAGTTGTAAGGAAACTGTCCGCGCAAAACAATATTCGCCGCCAGCGCGATCACCATAAACACGGGCACCAGCAGCCGCCCCGTCTTATGCGAGAGTAAGCAGAACAGCACAAAGGGTCGCGGCGGCAAGACTAAGCCCTTGATCTCGCGCAGTTGCTCGATGTTGCCTGCGGTGATGCGGACGCGACGCGAAAATCCTTCCATTTCATGCGCTTCTTCGTAAGCCACCGCTCCGGGCTCGTAGGCCACGCGGTGCCCGTGCTCCAAAATCCGCATGGGGATGGTGAAGTCGTCGTTGATCGTGTTCAGCGGAGGAAACGGATACAGCGCGCGCCGAATGGCGTAGAGTGATCCGTGCGCTCCGGTAAAGGCGCCCAGCTTCGCCTCTTGCACCTTGAGAAACGTTTCGTATTTCCAGTAAAGATCCTCTTGCGCACCGAGCTGCGCTTGATCTTTCTTCAGCAGACGATACACGCCGCTGGCTGCACCCACGCGAGCATCGCTGAAGTTCTGAACCAGGACCCGGAGGGAATCAGCCGCCAGCATGCTCGAAGCGTCGGAAAACGCTACGATCTCCCCACTCAACTCGGGAACGGCGTCATTCAGGACCGCCATCTTGCCGCGATTCTGCTCGTAATGGAACAGCCGAACCCGACCGGGCTGGCTAGCCACAAACGACCGCGCGATCTCCGCCGTCGCGTCTTTCGACCCATCGGAGGCAACCACAATCTCCAGTTTGTCAGCCGGGTAATCGAGGGCCAGCGCATTGCGGATCTTGTCCGCGATGACCGCAGCTTCGTTGTACGCCGCCACCAGCAACGAAACCGAAGGTTCGCCCGGCTCCTTGCGCGGCGCCCCGCGAAACACCGCCTGCAGCGCCCACAGCAGAACCGGATAACCGAAGTAGACGTAGACTACGAATCCGGTTGAAATCCAGAAAAGCCTGGTCATCGCGTTAGATTGCCGTCGACCCTATGCAGTGCAGTTGACCCAATATTACGTGCGAGTCCACGCGGAACCCGGCGCGCTTCAGATAGTCTTCCGCCTGCTCCTGCGTGTAGAAATAAACCGGGCAACCATCCGCCTTCAGCCGCACTTTCCGAATGGAAGCGCGCAGCGTTCCAGCGCGGGGCCAAGCTGACAGAAAAGTCTTCTTCGTAATTCCGCGGATCACCTTCAATCGTGGCAGCGGGTCGGCTACGTAGTCCCAGAACCCGATCGCAATCACCTGATCGAACTTCTGGTCCGTTTTCCAATCCAGCACATCGCTGAGCACAAACTTGCAGCGATCCGTGACTCCTTCTTTTTCGACCAGTTGCCCGGCCAGTTTCAACATGTCGGGAGCAAAGTCGAGACCCGTAACCTGCGCTCCGCGCTTCGCCAGCGCCGCGACAAAACGCCCCGATCCGCAGCCGATATCGCAGACTGTCATGCCGCTCAGATCCGGCGAAGTGCCCGACTCGCGCATGACCCACTCATACCGCTGGTAGATGTCGCGACGCAGCCACCGATCCATGCTGCGACCGATCAGGCCCTTGTTGCCGGTGTAAATAGCGTCGAAATCGCTCGCAATATCGTTCCAATATTTTGCGATCTGCTGGGTTTCGTCAGTTGTTGTGTTGGTTCCACTCATAGAAGTCGAAATCCTTTGCCGTTTCGGCGAGTCCGCTTTCACGGAAGCTAGTGTAGTTTCCTTCTTGCAGCACACTCTGTAAGCGATCAAACGTTCGAGAAAGATTCGTGTAATGGCGGACCCGCGATTTCAAGCTCACCGGCAGGCGCGGCTGATCGTCGTCCACTTCCCATGGATGGATATACACCACGATGGGCAAGCCTTCCTTCTGCGCGCTTTTCAATCCCAACCGCGTATACAGCCTCGGCAGCAGCCGCAGATAGCCCCCCCCTCCCACTGGCATGTTGTGCCCGCCCAACCGAAAAGTGGTGATCGGGAACTCCGTCATCGGCCCTGATGGCGTCTGAAAACGGAACGGCCCCCGCGGCGCTCCCGGCATTCCGTAGCGATCATGGTGAATCGGATAGATGCTGGAGTCATACGTGAATCCCAGTTCGCTCAAAATATCCAACGCCCAGACCGACCGCGCAACCACGGAATACGTCGGTGCCCGATAGCCCGTGACTCGCTGGCCCGCGATCTGTTCAATCACATCCTTGGCTCGCCGCGTATCTTCCTTGAATTCCGCAGGCTCTAACTTGTAGATCAGCCTGTGCCAATAGGAATGGCAGGCCAACTCGTGCCCCCCCGCCGCAATCTCACGCACCAGATGCGGGAAACGCTCAGCTACCCACCCTAAAACAAAGAAAGTACCGTGAATACCAAGTCCAGCCAGCATCTCCAGCAGTCGGCGGGTATTGACCTCGACCCGGCTCGTATAGCTATCCCAGCGGGCGCGGTCCACGATGCCAGAAAAGACTTCAGCGTGGAAGTAGTCCTCCACATCCACCGACACCACATTTTTGAGCGTTTTCTCTGACATTCCCCGATGGATCGACCGCGCAGGACTCCCTTTAGTATCGCCCAGCCAGCGGTCATTTGAAAACGTATTTCTTGCCTGTTATCGACCTCGACAAGGTTACAAAAGTAAGCAAGCCCAAATGGAATCATAAATCGTGGAAAACCTGGAGGTTCTTGATAAGCCCGTTTTTCGGTAGAATCCGCAAGTCTTCGCAAGCAATTTGCAGTTTTCATCGAGTTTGCTCGGTTCTGCGCCTGGAATAGCCCCGGGCACAAAGGCATCTCGGCTCACCGTGTTAGTATTTGCCTAACGCATTGATAAGAACCGCCTGCACTCAAGCCTACACGGGCGGGCCGTCAGGAGAAGCAGCCATCGTGTCCTTATTTTCCGTTCGTCATTACTTTGCCAACAATCCAATTTTTCGTTCCTTGGTCGGCGCAGAGTCGGGCCTGGTGGTTGTTTTCTCGCTCATCTCATTTGCCCTCTTTAGCGCTCAGCCTTCGTTAGCGGCGAACGTGCCTCCTGTCGGAGAAAACGCCTACTGCGGCAAAGGCAATGTGCCGAATTTCGGAGCCAAAGACGGCCCCGCTCAACTTCCCACCTCGTGCTATTACACCGCTCTGGATGGAACTCCTTCTCCGGGAAAACAAATTCACGTGGCCGCGAATTCCGACCTTATGGCTGCGGTCGAATCAGCGAAATGCGGGGACACGCTTCTCCTCGCGGCGGGTGCATCATTCGTGATCAAAGACTTGCCCGCGAAAAAATGCGACGACCAGCACTACATCACCATTCGGACCGACACGCCCGATTCCAAGCTGCCTCCAGAAGGGAAGCGCATTTCTCCGGCGTGGGCTGGAGTCGCGAGCCTTCCCGGAAGGCCCCCCTACGCCCAACCCTCCGGCGGTCCGGCCAAGTTGATGGCGACCTTGCTCAACAAAGTGCCCTCCGGCGCACAAATTGGAGATCACTACCGCTTTATCGGCTTGGAGTGGACTGCGGAACCCGGCTCTCACATTGGCCGCCTCGCCGAAACCGAAGGCGGCGACCACATCATCTTCGATCGCAACTGGTTTCATCCTCCGAATGATGAAGAAATGAATAAAGGGATCGGGATGATCCACGGCACCCGCTTCATCGCCGTGATCAACTCCTACCTCAGCGGTTTCCATTGCGTGGCCAAAACCGGCACCTGCACCGATGCCGCAGCCGTCGGCGGAGGCAACGGCGATGAACCCATCTCCACGCTGAAAATCTACAACAACTATCTCGAAGCCTCTGGCCAGAACATCTTCTTTGGCGGCGCCAAATCCGAGGTCAATCCCACCGACATCGAAATTCGCCGCAATCATCTCTTCAAGCCCATGATCTGGAAGCAAGGCGAACCGGGATTCGCGCCCGACGCCTCCGGCAATCCTCCCATCGTCAAGAATCACTTCGAATTGAAAAGCGGTATTCGCGTGCTCTTCGAAGCCAATCTGCTGGAAAACTGCTGGGGTGGCTTCTCGCAAACCGGATTCTCCATTCTGCTCACGCCCAAGAGCCAGGCCAATATGTGCCCCAAGTGCGCGGTCACCGACGTGACGCTACGTTACAACCGCATCCGCAACGTCGCCGCCGTCATCGCCGTCATGAATGGTTTCTCGAAAGCCGGGGGCGGAGCCGCCGACGGCGGCCGCTACAGCATTCACGATTTGATTGTCGACTCAGTCCACGAGCAGGACTGGAAAGGCCGCGGCGAGTTCTCCGACGTAGGCTCCAACGCAGAACCGCTCCATGACGTCGCTTTCGATCACATCACGGCCTTTGTGCCCGGCCCGCTGCTCTTCATCGGCAATCACACGGGCGAAAAGATCGCCAATTTCAGCATCAACAACAGCCTGCTCTCCGTCGGAGGCCGCTGGGAAATGGTCTCGACCGGTGGCGGCCAGGCCAACTGCGCCTACGGAGCGCAGCGCGCCGGAGCCGAGGCAGTTCTCTTCGCCTGCTTCGCCAACTACCAGTTCGAAAAGAACATGATTTTAGGCGGAGGTTCTTGGCCCAAAGGGACCATCAAAGTCTCTCTAAAAGATGCCGGCCTTCGCGATGCCAAAGATGGTGCCATCAAAGATGCCCACCTCTGCCACGCCAACACCCCCGGCTGCAGCAAAGCCTCTCCCGGAGCCAACGCGGCCACCGACGGCAAAGACATCGGAGCAGACATAGATGCCGTAGACGCGGCCCTCGCCGGTGTCGAGTAGCGGGCAGGGTTGCCAGCAATGGTGACTTTAGTAACCAGCCATTTTTCACCGCCCTGCAACTTCCCCGTCTAGCGTAGTGATAAACTTTGGTTGGGTGTCAACCGCGAATCCAACCAATCGCAAGCATAGCCCTGCCTTCGTGATGGGCTGTCATCGCTCGGGAACCAATCTCCTCTATGACATGCTCCTGTCGGCGGGAGGCTTCGCCATCTACCGCGGTTCCCTTCCCGTGTTTGAGACTCTGATCCCGCATTTCGGATCGATGAGCAGCCGCGCCAATCGCGAGCAACTCCTCAAAACCTGGGTGCGCAGCAAAGGCTTCCGCCGCACCGGCTTGGAGGCGGAACCCTTGTGCTCCCGCCTCCTCAACGAATGTCACAATGGCGGAGATTTCATCCGCCTGATTATGGATACCGTCGCCGCCAGCCAGGGCGCGCAACGCTGGGCGCTATACGATCCCGACAACGTTCTTCACATCCAGCGCCTGAAGGCCTGCATCCCCAACGCCCTTTTTCTCCATATCATTCGCGATGGCCGCGATATTGCATTGTCGCTCAACAAAATGGAGGGATTTCGTCCCCTTCCCTGGGATCGTACCGGAACCAAAAGTCTTGTCGGCACCGCCCTCTATTGGGAGTGGATGGTCCGCAACGGGCGCGAGCAGGGCAGCCATTTCCCTGCCGATTATACGGAAGTCCATTACGAAGACTTGACCACGCAGCCGCACGAAACCTTGCAGAAACTCGGTGCTTTCCTCGACCACGATCTTGACTACGATCGAATCAAAAGCGCCGCCCTCGGACGCCTCTCCGAAACCAATTCTTCGTTCCGCGAGGAGGCTGGCGCCGAAAAGATCAATCCCTTGGGACGCTGGAAGTCTCGTCTCTCCCACGAAGCGGTCGCCGCCATCGAAGCCGCTGTCGGAGATTGTCTGGAAGAGAATGGCTACCCGCTTTCGTTGCCGCCAGCCGAGCGAAAGCCCGGATTGCGCGAGTGGACCAACCGCGGGCTTTATCGAAATTACCTGAAAACGAAAATGTGGCTGAAGCTGAATACCCCCGCCGGTCGCGCCGCCAATCTGTCTGTGCTTCAACTGCAGGATGCACCCGGCCCCGACGGACCGGGCGGGGACGGACCCGGGCCGCTCGCCGATCCGCCGCAGAGCGAACATCATGAATCCGCCAAATCCGGCGTTCGATAAATCGTCAGCATTACTCGATCGGCCCGCCGCGGGCGCAACTCGCGGACCGCGCTCGAAAGCCCCCGTGTTCGTGCTCGGCTGCGGACGTTCCGGCACGAAAATGCTCTACCACACCCTCCTCGCAGCCGGTGGATTCGCGGTCTACAACGCCGAAAGCAACACCTTCAACCTCATCGGCCTGCGCTTCGGAAATCTGGCCAAGCGCGAGAATCGTCGCGCCCTGCTCGACCACTGGCTCCGCAGTAAGCTCTTTTATCGCTCCGGCCTGACCCGCGAAGAGATCGAACCCCGCATCATGGAAGAGTGCCATAATGCCGGCGATTTCCTGCGCATCCTCATGGAAACCATCGGCCGCAAACAAGGTGTGGAGCGCTGGGCCGAATCGACGCCGCTTCACCTCCTCTATCTTCCGACCATCAAGAAGCTTTTCCCCGATGCGCTGATCGTGCACATCATCCGCGATGGTCGCGATGTCACCGTTTCCCTCAACCGCATCGGCTGGATCAAACCCCTCCCGTGGGATAAGAAACGCGCTCTGCTCGCCCCCGCGCTCTTTTGGCGCTGGATCGTCACGAAAGGCCGCAAGCACGGCCGCCGCATGGGTGGCGACTACATGGAAGTCCACTACGAAGACGTCGTCCTCAAGCCCCACGAAACCCTGGCGCGCCTCGGCGCCTTCATCGACCAGGATCTCGACTACGACCGCATCCAGCAGAACGCCCAGGAATCCTTGCGCAATCCCAACTCTTCGTTCCGCGGAGACGGAAAAGAAGTGGAATCGAATCCCATTGAACGCTGGAAAACTGTGCTGTCGCCCGCTGAAATCGCGCAGCTAGAGAGTGTGATCGGCGGCCTATTGCAAGAGACCGGATACGACTTAGCGACTCCAAAAGACCACCTCGCGCCGAGTTTACCCGTCCGTTTCATGAGTTTCCTGTATCCAATCTATTTCGACGCGAAGCTGTGGTTAAAGACCTACACGCCGCTGGCCCGTATGGGAGAAATCAACCGCATGGGAATCTCGGACCCTCCCACCACTAGTACGGTGTCGAAATGAATACCCGCTTGAGAGGCTCCGAAGAACTCCGATGAGCGCCACTTTGGAAAAGGTTAGTTCCGGTTCGGAGATGATGATCGCCGCTTTGGGGACGATGAGAGCCGCTTTAGGGAAGGGCACGAGTTTCAATCGTGCCGTAACTGCCACGCAATCAACTGCGGCTTCCAGCCGCTGGGGGAATGCTGCCCTGCGAAACACTTTTCCCGCAACCTCAGCGATGCCAAGCGCCCATGCGCGGAGCTAGCCCTATGACTCCTTCTTCCATCAATGGCCCTCTCATCGGACGCGCGCTCCTCTCTCTGACTTGCCGCCTGCGCGGCTTCAACACGCTCGACGTGCTGCGAGAGATTGAAGGCGCTCCTTTCCGCTCCGCCGATGAAGTCCGCGAACAGCAGTTCCGCGACCTGCGCAAACTTCTCGCCCACGCCGAAACCCGCGTCCCTTACTACCGAAACCTCTTTCGCAGCTTAGGCACCAGCAGCGAACAAATTCGCACCTGGAGCGATTTCGCCCAGCTTCCCATTCTGACCAAAGACCTCATCCGCGAACACCAGCGAGATCTCATCCGCGAAGACGTTCCCCTCGAAAAACTCAGCCCGCATTTCAGCGGCGGTTCCACCGGCATTCCGCTGAAATTTTTCCGCAGCAGCGACTACATGGTCGCCAGCGATGCCGGAACCTACCGCAACCTCATGCAATGCGGCTGGCGTCCGGGAGAGATGATTGCTTTTTTCTGGGGTGGAAACGACAAACTCTACGCCATGTCCCGCGTCGAATTCGAACTGCGCCAGTTCGCCCGCCGCTCCTACCAGTTTGACCCGTTCTATTCGGGAGAAGCCGAAATGGCCGGCTGGGTCAAGAGTTTCGGCCGAGTGCGCCCGCGAGTGATTCTAGGCTACGCCTCCACCATCGCGCGTTTCGCCGCGTTTCTCGACGGCCAGGGCAAAACCATCGACCGCATCAAAGGCGTTTTCACCACCGCCGAAAAGCTCTACCAGCCGCAGCGCGAAGTCCTCGAACGCGTATTCCAGTGCAAGGTGTTCGACTGTTACGGATCAAGCGAAGTCCAGAACATCGCCGCCGAGTGCCCCAAAGGCAAAATGCATATCAATGCCGACTTCGTAGCTTTGGAAGAAGACAAAGTAGCCGGCAACGGCCCGCGCCCCTTTCTGATGACCTCCCTGCGCAATTTTTCCATGCCCTTCATTCGCTACCGCAACGAGGATGGAGGCTATCTTTCCGACGAAGTCTGCACCTGCGGCAATCACTTCCCACTCATGCGCCTCGAAATCGCCCGCACCAGCGACAACTTTATCTTTCCCGACGGCCGCGTCGTTCACGGAGAATTCTTCACCCACCTCATGTACGGCAGCGATGGCATCGTGACCTTCCAGTTTCATCAAACCGCGCCCGATAAAATCATCCTCTCGATCGTCCCTGGTCCCACTGACCCGAAAGGCCGCGAAGAGAAAATCCGCGAGTCCATCCGCCAGATCCAGGCCATCTGCCCCAGCCACACCATTCAGGTCGAAGTGCGCGAGGTCGCCGAGATTCCGCTGTCCGCCGCCGGAAAATATCGCTTCACTCGCTCCGATGTAACCTCCGCCGCAATCCTTACGGGTGAGACAATACCGGCCTCTCGATCATGACGAAAAACTCACTATCCGAGCATGTCTTCACGCCGAAGGTCGCGATCGCCCGCGTGCCCTCCTGCTCCTATCCACCGGTTAAGGATGCGGCACAAAAAGAGACGCCTAACTCCATTTCCCAAGCTCTGCGCCGCCTCTCAGACACCTTGGGATGGTCCAACGAACGTGGCTCTTTCGGCGCGGTTATCCCGCCCGGCGCGAGAGTTCTCGTCAAGCCCAACCTGGTCCTTCATCAAAATGAAGGTCCCGGTGGAATGGATTGCCTGGTCACCCATGCGTCCCTGATCCGCGCCGCCGTCGAAGCCGCCTTGCAAACTGATGCCGCCGAAGTCCTGGTCGGCGACGCCCCGATTCAAGGCTGCAACTTCGACGTGCTCGTCGAAACCACCGGTCTGCGCACCTGGGCTCAGTCCCAGATGGCGCTCGATTCACGCTTCAAAGGTGTGCGCGATTTTCGCCGCACCATCGCCGCGCTCGTCCACGGCGTACGCGTCGCCACCGAAGGCGTTCAGTCCGAAGACCGCTTCACTCTATTCGATCTCGGACGCCAGAGTTTATTGGAGCCCATCAGCGAAGCTGGCAACCGCTTTCGCGTGGCCTGGTACGATCCCAGGCTCATGGCCAGGACGCATCATCCCGGCGTGCATCAATATCTGGTCGCCAAAGAAGTGGTCGAAGCCGACGTCATCATCAATCTTCCCAAGCTTAAAACGCACCGGAAAGCCGGCGTCACTTGCGCCTTAAAAAATCTCATCGGCATCAACGGCAACAAAGAATACCTGCCACATCACCGCATCGGCGGCTCTCAAAACGGAGGTGACTGCTATCCCGGTAACGGCTTCATCAAGCACGCCCTCGAATACCTCAGCGATCAGCAGAACCTGACTTCGTCCTACGCCGCCGGCATGATGTGGCGGCTTCTTTTCGCCGTCTTCGCCCGCGCCTCCCGCGCCAAGGGAGACCGCACCGGTACCGACGGCTCCTGGTCCGGCAACGACACCATCTGGAGAACCTGTCTCGATCTGAATCGCATCCTTCTCTACGGCCGCGCCGACGCAACCGTCGCCGGCGAAATTCAGCGCCGCGTAATCCACATCGCCGACGCCGTGATCGCCGGACAAGCCAACGGCCCGCTCGCGCCCGACCCGCTCAACATGGGACTCATCCTTGGCTCGAACAACGCCGCCGCCATGGATTGGGTCGGCGCCCACCTGTTGGCCTACGATCCCGAGAAAATATCGCTGGTGCGCCACGCCTTCGATCCCTTCCACTGGCCGATCACAGGATTCCCCGCAAGCAGAGTCACCGTAGCCGGAGACCTGGGCGACGGCTCTCCGGAGCAAGTGCTCCAACCCGTCCTACAACCTGTAATCCATCCCGTAGGCTGGCTCGACGCCTCCGCCGATCTGACCGTCGGAGCGCAAGGCACGGCTGCTCGCGTCTTAGAAGCCGCACCCGTCACATCTATTAGGGAAGACGCTTAGCTCGCATACGCGAATAACGCGTCACTCCGCCCTCGAAACTGAGCGCGGGCTTCACCCGTCGCATCTGAAGATCAAAATATCTGCTGGAATTTCAGGAGTCAGGAACCAATCGACGATAGACCTTGACCCACTGTCCCCGCACCGCTTCCCAAGTGTACTGATTCGACTCTTGATAAGCGTTTGTCGCCAGGCGGGCGGCCAGTCGCGGATCCGACAGCAAGCGGAGCACGTTCGCGGCGAGAGCCTTTTCGTCGCCGACCTCAGAGAGCAGGCCCGTTCGTTCATGCTCGACCAAATAAGGAATTGACTCGGGCGAAGTCGTCACCACTGGCGTGCCCGCGGCAAACGCTTCAATGATCGAAACCGGCATGTTGTCCAGCCATGACGCATTAATGAATATGTCAGCTTGGTCATAGCACTTCCCGATCTCGTTGCGGGAAGCAACGCCGGTGAAGTTCACGTCCGAGAGTTTCAAGTCGCTGACCAGCTTGCGAACATCGGCTTCGAGCGGGCCGCCGCCCACCAGATCGAGTTTGGCCCAAGGGTGAATTCTCTTTACTTCCGCAAAGGCTCGCACTACTACATCGACGCTGTAATAGGCCGAGAACCCACGCGTGCAGACCAGATGGGGACGCAGCGGATTGCGCTCGCGGTAGCGAAACTGCGACAGGTCCACCACGTTTGGCACAACCACGGCCTTGAGCCCAAACTCGCCGAACACGTCCACAAGGTAGCCCGATGGCGCAACGATTTCATCGACCCGTGAAAGCACAAAGGGTCCCGACCGGAAGCGCTGCAGGTGATCGCGCGCTTCTCCGCTCCGATAATTAATGAGCGCCTTCTTGCCGCGGAGCCGCGCCACCAGCCACGCCGGCGCAGGAGCCAGAAGAAAGGACCAATACGAAGCGGAAAAGATATGCGCGATGTCAACCTCACGCAACCCGCGCCAGAGGTGCAGAAAGTAGATCGGCTCGCGCAGGATCGTTCGCAGCCCCGGAATGCCCTCGGCCCAACCCAACGCTCGCGGCAGCGCAGGATCAACCGCGATAAAACTCATCTCAACTTCGGGATCATCCCGCCATAGCCGCATCAACAACTCGGCTTGCACCGCCTGTCCGCCCACGTAGCGCAGGCTGGGCGCGACCACCGCAACCTTCAATCGCCGTCCAATCTTTTCGCGCGCTCCCACCCTCAGGCTCCCGATGCCCGGTTGGCATTGGTTCGGGATAAGCTGGCCTCATTCCGCCGATGCGTCTTCCTTTGCAGCAGAGTTCCGTAAAGCTGCAGGTACTGCTTCCGCACCCCTTCGAGCCCGAACTTTTCTTCCACAAATTGACGGGCATTCGCGCCCATTTGCCGCCGCAACGCCGCATCGGCAAGAATGCGTTCCACCGCATCGGCAAAGCCAGCCTCATCTCCCGCCGCCACCAGCGCTCCCCGTTGCCCGTTCACCAATTCAGCATTGCCACCAACGTCGTAAGCGACTGCTGGCAGTCCCGCGGCCATCGCTTCCAGAATCACGTTCGACAGGCCTTCGGAATCCGAAGTAAGCACAGCCACGTCCATCGCCGCCAGCACAGCCGGAATATCGCGCCGGTCGCCTAGAAAAGATACATGCGCTCCCAAGCCGAGACTCTGCGCTTCCTGCTCGATCTCCGCACGCAGAGGCCCATCCCCTGCCAACACAAATTCAACCTCCGGCAATTGTTGATGGATTCGCGCCGCAACCTGCAGAAACGACGAGTGCCCTTTGTAGCGCGCGTTCATGCGTGCGACCATCCCAACGCGCAACACCCCCGGAGGCCGGGGCAACGCCGCCGGCGCCGCAACAAACGCGTCGGCAGTAAGCGCATTGCCGATCACAACCAGTTTGTCGCGGGCAACGCCTGCGGAAGCAAGCCGGTCAGCTCCCGCCTGCGAATTGCACACCACCGCGTCGCACCAGCGGAAGGCTTCGTTTTGCGTGCGAAATTGCGCGGGCGTCATCAGATCTCCCAGCTGCCGATGGCTCCCAATGACCACCGGTATCCGCGCCAACCGCGCCGCTGGAATCATCGTCAGATTGGTGTAGAAATCGAACGCATGCGCAATCTGCACGCCCTCGCTGCGCAAATGTCGCCCCAGCCGCACGCGAGTCGCAATGGACTTGAAGCCGAACAAACTGCCGCCCATCGGGAACTCCGGAACCTCGCCGAACCCCTCTGCAAACGGCCCGTATCGCCACAGGCAACCGAGATGAACCTGGAATTGCTCCGCGCCTAGATTCCTCGCCAGCAGCGCAAACTGGCGCTCCGAGCCGCCCGTCTCAAAATTGTTCGTCATCAGGAACAGTCCGGCGCGCGATGGATTCAAATGCGTCGTCTGCAAGTTGTCTTGGGGACTACCACCGGCGCACGAGTTCACCAAGTCATTCTCCCGCTGGTGCGGTGGCCATCGTAGGACTGGGAACCCGAACCCCGGCTCGCGAGTCAGCCACAACCGGCAGCGAGAACAATCCCGCCGGCTTGACGAACTTCTCCAGGAAATTTCTATGCCACAACTCAAACATCAGTAGCCGCCAGATGCGTCCCGTCAGCACCTTGCCTCCGTAGAGGTGGTCGTTCATCAGCTTACGAACACCCTCGGCCTCAAAGTACCCGCGCTGCAGCGTGCGCGGCTCCAGCAGGATCATCAGCGTCTCTTTCAGTTCGTTGCGCATCCAGTGCACCAGCGGCAAGCCGAATCCCTGTTTCGGACGATACAGCGCCTCGCGCGGCACGCCCACGCGCTCCGCCAGTTTTCGCAAAATATATTTCTGGGTATTGCCCCGCAGTTTCCATTCTGGCGGCAGCCCAGTCACCCACTCGATGAATACATGATCCAGCATCGGCACTCGCACTTCCAGCGAGTTCAGCATGCTCATGCGGTCCACCTTGGTTAGAATGTCGCCAACCATATAAGTCTTCGTGTCGACATACAGCAGCTCGCTCACAGGATCCCGCGCTGGAGCCTTCGCAAAATACCGCAGCAGCGCATTCGAAGGATCCTCGCCGCGCCGCAAAATCTGCCGGAAGTCGTCCGTCAGGATTGGGGAATCCCGCTCGAACGCCGGCAAAAACGAGAGCCCATCCACATAACGTTCCTGCCAGGGCAACGTGACGTTGTAGCTGAATCCTCGCCCTTGCATCTTGTTCGGAAGCAGGGGGAAAATCTGGTCGCGATAGAGCTTGCGCGCCCACTTGGGAATGTATTCAAAGAAACGTCGGCTGGAGTGGATCCTGTAACGGTCGTACCCCGCGAAAATCTCGTCGCCCCCATCGCCCGAGAGCGCCACTGTCACATGTTTTCGCGCCATCTGCGAAACGTAATAAGTCGGCAGCATCGAAGAATCGCCAAACGGTTCTTCCAGCGAACTCGTCAGATGCTCCACCGTTTCCACGACGTTCGGCTCCAGAATCATCTGGTGATGATCGGTGCCAAACTTCTGCGCCACCATGCGCGCATATTGCGCCTCGTTAAAATCATCCTTCGTGAAACCGATGGAAAAGGTTTTTACTGGCCCGGAACTGGCCTTGGCCATCAAGGCCACCACCGTGGAAGAATCGGTGCCACCGCTAAGAAAGGCTCCCAGCGGCACGTCCGAGATTAACCGGATGCGAGTCGCTTCAAGCAACCGAGACTCCAACTCCTCCAGACACTCTTCTTCGCTCTTCGGTACATGAGTGTTGTATTGCGGCAAATCCCAGTACTGGCGAACGCTGACCTTGCCGTCCTCGAACTCCAGCAAGTGCCCTCCCGGCAGCTTCTGGATCCCCGTAAAAGCCGTGATGGGGTCGGGAACGTAGCCGTAATACAAATATTCGAGGAGCCCCTGCGCATTCACCTCGGCCAGTTCCGGAGCCACCGCCAGGATCGACTTGATCTCAGAAGCGAAGTACAGCTTGTCTTTCACCAGGGCGTAGTGGAGTGGTTTTTTGCCCATCCGGTCGCGTGCCAGAACCAGCTTGCGCTTCTTCCGGTCGTAAATTGCCAGCGCGAACATGCCGCGCAGTTTCTGCACGCAGTCCGCGCCCATCTCTTCATAGAGATGGATAATGACTTCGGTGTCGCTCTTGGTGAGGAAGCGATGCCCGCGCTTTTCCAGTTCGGGGCGCAGTTCGAGAAAGTTGTAGATCTCGCCGTTAAATACGATCCACGCGCTGTGATCTTCGTTGAAGACTGGCTGGTGCCCTCCGGAGAGATCGATGATGCTGAGACGGCGCATTCCCAGGCCCGCGCCATCGGCAACATGAAGCCCTTCGTCGTCCGGACCGCGATACACGATCTGCTCGCACATGTGGTGCACGAGAGCTTCCGAGATGTCGCTCTCCCGAGTTGCGCTGACTACTCCCGCAATTCCACACATGCTTGATTCTCTAACCTTTCACGCTGACCGGATCATGCCGGCTTGAAGAGAGGTCAATTTTTTGCGCGCCGACCGGCCGTTCCCGCAGGAGCTTGAAACGGTAGTCGCGATACTCGCCCGGGTTGCCATCCTTGCCATCGCATGCTGCCAGGATGATATTGGCCATTTCCCGCGCCGTCACAAAGTGCAGCGTCTCCTTCCGCTGCTCTGCACCGCTTACCAGTTGCTCCAGAAATCTCTGGAACGATTCGCCCGCAACCGCATCCTTCTGCGTCGGATTCATGCTGTGACAATGCAATTTGATAAACAGCCAGTCCGGGCGCCCCGCAACGTGAACTCGCGCCTGTTTCCAGAGCGCCAACCGGTGCAGGCTCATGGGATTCGATTCCGTGATTGCGCCGCTTTCAAAAACCGGTTTCCACGAGCGCACGCTGCGGCGGAAGTCCATCAGCAGCGGCCCCTGCACCATCACCGGAAAAATTCGCGGCTCGCGGCCCGTGCTCAAATCTGTTCCTTTACGATGCGGCACCGCCTCGTCCAGGGGCAGCCCGCATTCGTAGAGCGAATTGATCTTCGCCGTTTGCGCCGGATGAAAGTGCCCCGTCGGCAGCGTGAAGTCCGCGTAGCATCCGGTCTCCGCGAGGATCTTCATCTCCGAATCCACGCCGCAGAAGCGTCCGCCCGCCGAGTTGGCAAGTGCGAAATTGCCGTGCACGAAGGCATACCGCGGCCGGTCCGAACCCTCCTCAACCGCCAGGCAGCGATGCTGATAGGCCAGCCGGTCGCGAAACTCCGTCAGCAGGCACCGCGTGTTTTCGGCGGTGTCGGCCTCCAGCATCCCGTGATGCAGATGAACTTCCAGTTCGCCCCACCCGGCGTGGCAATGTTGCGCGATCATCTCCAGAAGGCCGCTGTCGTACTGCTCCGCGGGATAAAAATAGCTGTGCGCAAAAGGGCGGCCATCATGGTCGCGCCAACGGTCGACCGCCTTCGGATACTCGCGGTTCCACCACTCCAGGCGGCGTTCCTGTTCAGCGCGCGGAACCCGCTTGTATCCGCTTTCCAGGTCTATGGCTGGCTCGAAATGATCGGCCATCGCAATCATCAGGTGCACCGGTTCGCGCACGGGCGCTCCCAGCGCTCGCAAACTCGCGCCGGGCAGCACCTTTCTGCCGTAGATGATTTTTTTCCTGAGGCTCATGGTGCAGCGCCAACTCGGTACATTGTTTTGCGGAAAATCGAAGCGAGAATTTAGGGCCGCCGCTCCGGCTTGGTTCCCCGGATTGCGATCGAGAACTCGCCGATCCTCACGTCTCCCATCCCCATCGCCTCGTACCACTTGTAAACCTGCTCGTAGGTGTGCTTCGACTGATACTTAGGGGAATACCAATCGAAGGTATCCAGAACTCGCGCTTCAGGATCTTTCTGGCGATTCACCGGGAACACGTGATGCACCGCCCCCGCCGCCGGTTTGCCGATCAAGGGCACGCGTCGCAGTCCGCGTTCCAGGTGATAAAAGACCGGCACCGCAACTTTCAGAACGCCGTGCAAGGTCTCAGGTTTCATCTTGTGAGTGAAGCGCCGCCAGAAATCGCTGAAGCGATACCACTTGTTGTAGCCGCTGTACAGCCACACCGCCAAAATCCCGCCCGGCTTCAAGTACTTGTCGAGCGTTTTCACGGCTGCTTCGCAGTCCGGCGTGTGATGCAACACACCCACGCTGTAGATGAGATCAAAGCTCTCTGGCGCAAACGGCAACGCGAACACATCCGCCTGGAACGCAACAAATTCACGGTCGGGAAGATTCTTGGCCGCTACCTCGGCAGCCGCGCTCAAATCGATGCCCACCACGCGCGCTCCCCAGCGTGTGGCCACCTCGGCAAACCGGCCCATGCCGCAACCGACGTCCAGCACGAGCTTCCCTTTCAGTTCCTCCGGCCGCAGTCCGGTCTTCATGCGAAAGTTTCGATCCGCCTCGCGAACCTCATCGTTATCCAGTTGCGTCGTCTGGTAGCGGTGCCATTGAAAACCGAAACTCGCGGCGTAATGCTGCGTGTCCACAAAGCGCGCGATCCCGTTGACGAACGGATACGCTCGCTTGCACCCCGGACACACGTAGCCTCCGGATGCTTCCTTTTCCAGTTTCCCGCCGCAACTCAGGCAACGCAATATCGCCTGCAAATCAGCGGACAGGGGTGACTGCACCTGCTCTTCCGTAGTCGGCATAAACCTCCAGGAAATGTCGCGGCTTTTTCGGGGGCGGAAGCTGCGTTATTGGTTCCTGCTCTCTTTCTTTCAGTGTCTGGAACAACGTCGACGTAAACGCCACCGCAAAATAGGGGAAAAACTGGTAGGCCTCCGGCGCAAAACACGCGCCCACCACGAATCCAATCAGCGAACTGTGCAGCGCGCCCACAAACAACACGGTGTGCGTGTCGAGATCCTTCGCCTTTCGCATCGTCTTAAGGTTTTTGAAACCGCAGCGGAAGAACATCAGGTACACAATCAGCGCCGGCAAGCCGCCTTCCACCGCAACCTGCAGATACGTCATGTGCACTTCGTGCCAGATCAGCGAGTAGGTCATGAAGTTGTTCGCGCCCAATCCGCTTAGAGGATAATGTTCAATGCCGTCGAGCGCCCGCTCCATCAGGTACATGCGATCCTGGTACGATCCGTAAGCCGACTCGTCCGTGGTGCTGTCGCCGCCGAGCGCCTGAAAACGGTCATACAGTTTTCCGCCCGCCACCCCCAGCAGCAACACACCCGAAAGCAAGACACCCACGATCAGCATCGGCCGCTTTCCCTTGACGCCAAAGTGATAAAGCGTCACCGTGCCCGAAATCAGCAGGTTCAAAAAGCCGGCTCGTGAGGCCGTAAGGATCATCGCCGCCAGCATGATCAGCATCGCCAGCGCCCAAAAAATCCGGCCGATCGCGCCTTTGCTCGTGAGCAGGAAGGCCAGCGCGAACGGCAGCGTCAGCACCATCGCGAATGCTAGATCGTTAGGATTCGAATACACACCGCCGATTACACCCGCCAGCCGCGGCTGGCTGTGGCCCTTGATAATCGATACCGTCGCAATCACTGCCACCGACGCCGCCTGAATCTCAATAATCTGACGCAGACGTCCAAAGTCAGTAATCAGCAGAAAAGTCAGAATCCACGCCACCCACACCTTGGAGTAATCGATGGTGTGATTGAGAGCGCCCATTTTCCAGATTGGCGACAGCAGCGCTGCGAAGTAGTACAACCCGATCAACAATAGAAGGAGATTTCCTTCTCTGGGTATGTCCTTAAATGTGCGCTTGGTTTTGCCCAGGGACGTGAATAATCCCCACATGGCCAGAATGGCCGTGACCTTGGCGCACGGAATGTACTTGAGACCTGGGAACCAGTCTTCCGGCCGGGCGCAGTACACAAAGAAAAATGCGCTCAACCAGAAAAAAGCGAACTTCGTCGGATCCGCAAGCTTGATCGCCTGGCGCCTGCCCGGAAACCCAACCGCCGTAGTCACGTTATCGCCGATTGCCACCGTATCCTCTTTCCCAAACACTCACCCGCACCGCGCTTCACCGCCCAACCCAGGTACGCCCCAATCCATCGCCGACGTTATCGAGGCAAGCCGCCTCACTTCATTTATTGCGCGCCGCGCCGCAACAAGACTGTCTTTACCGTCTGGAACATGATCAGCAGATCCAGGCCGATCGAAGCGTTTTTGATATAGAACAGGTCGTACTGCAGCTTTTCGCGCGCGTCTGCGATCGTGCTCCCGTACTTGTACTTGATTTGCGCCCATCCCGTAACACCCGGCCGCACCATGTGCCGCACGCCGTAAAACGGTATCTCTTTCGAGAGCATCTCGATAAATTCCGGGCGCTCGGGGCGCGGTCCCACGAAGGCCATATCCCCTTTCAGCACACACCATAACTGCGGAATCTCATCGAGCCGCGAAGTCCGCAAAATTTTCCCCACACGCGTCACTCGCGGATCGTCGTTGCCCGCCCACTGCGGCCCCGATGCCGCTTCCGCGTCATGCCGCATGGTTCGAAACTTCGCCACTTTGAACAGCGCCCCGTTCTTGCCCATGCGCGTCTGCGTATAGAACACCGGCCCCTTCGAATCCAGCGCAATCGCCAGCATGATTATCGGAATCAACGGAGCCGCCAGAATCAACCCCAACAGCGAAATCACCACCGAGAACAGCCGGCGCAAAAAGATAAACAAAGCGCTGCGCCGGAAGCCATCGTTAAATACCAGCCAGCTCGGGTTCAGATTTTCAATTTCGATTTTCCCGGAAATCCGTTCGAGCCACGAGGTCGCTTCTTCGATCTTCACGCCCTGCATGCGCAACTCGAGCAGTTCCTTCATCGGAATCGTCCCTCGGCGATCGGGCATGGCCACGATCACACGATGAACCTTCTGTTTCTTGACCTCCTCCATCAAATGAGCGGCTACCGATTCGCGCGTCACTTCGCCTTCGAGTTTGCCCGTCCAGCTCGCGATCTCCACTCCGATCTCCGGATTCTGCCGCAAGCCCTGCACCAGCCGCTGCGCCCGGTCGGCCGTGCCCAGAACATACACGCGCTCCACCAGCATCGGCAGCTGCACCAGCCAGCCGTAACTCATTCGCCATCCGAATAGCGCAACCGTCAAAATGAACAGCCCGAGCGCCGTCGAATTGCCGCCGATCAGGAAAGCCGGGTGGAAATAACTGATGCCTGCCGTGACAAAGGCCAGCATCCCCAACACCATAAACAACCGGAAAAATAGCTCCCCTTTACCGCTGAACCGCGACGTGTCGTAAAGATCGAACCAGTGCGAGCACAACAGCACCACGGCGGTGAAGATGAAGAGCTTGATGTATCCGCCCTCATAGTTCAACACCAGATAACTGTCTTCCCGAAGCACCAAAACCGCCGCCACCAGGAACGAGGTCCATACGATCAGGGCCTCGCCTAGTAGCAGGATGAGTGTTCGAATCGGGTAATAGACATGGAACAGCCGAATCACTTTGACCTCGGTTCAGCTCAAGCGGGGCTGCTCACAGCCTCGCCATAGTAGTACTTCGACTGCGCCAGCTTCCCGGAGGGGGCTCCGTTCAGCACCACTCCCAGCAGTAGCTTGTCTGGGAATTCTTCCCGCGCGCGCTTCGCCATATCGGCGGGCGTCATCGCGGAGCGCACGACCATCAGAATGCCATCGCAGACGCCGCCAACCAGCGTGGCGTCCGACACCGGAATGACCGGCGACGTGTCGATGATGATCCAGTCGAACAGCGGTTCCACGCGCTGCAGAAAATGCTTGAGACGGCCGTTGGCCAGCAGTTCCGGAGCGCTGGTCACGATGCGGCCCGCCGGCAGGAAAAACAGATTTTCCATGGGCCCGCGCTGCAGCACCGAAAATTCGTCGCCTTCGCCCAACAGATATTCCGATAGCCCCGGTGTCTGCGGCGCTCCCAGGTGGCGATGCATGCCCGGGTTGCGCAGATCGGCGTCGATCACCAGGACCCGCCGCCCGTGCTGCCGCACCAGTACCTGGGCCAGGTTGGCGGCCACGAACGACTTCCCTTCTTTCGGAAGCGCACTCGTCACCAGCAGCCGTTTCAGCGCCATCTTCTCGCGGATCTGGTAAAGGCGCGACCGCAACGTGCGAAACTCTTCGGCACCGATCCGGTTCTCGTCGTCCCCGAAAAAGAGCATGGTCTTCAAGTCCGGCTTCCATTCCGTCAGCGGGCAGCGCGAAAGCATGGATTCGGAATTCAACCCGTTGTTCAGACCGGAAACCGTGGAGGCCATGTTGGGCATCGCGGCCGATTCCCGCGCTTGCTCCACAAATTGCGGTTGAACTTCGGGCTGCTCGTAAACGGGCTCGACGTGCGTCCCCGTGGAGGTTGCTCTTTCCTGTTCGGCGCGTTTTAAGGCGTCATGGATACGGCTCATAGTTTCCTTTCCTTGGGGAGATCTTGTTGTTCGGATTGGCGCAGCCGGTCGGCCAGCGTTGCCAGCGTGCGTAAGGCTTCGACCAGATCGAATTTCTCTGAGGAAGGCGCTGGAGCTGCCAGAGCCGCGCCCGCAGCTCCGTCGGCCAAGTCGAAGTCGCGCGCAACGGAGTCGACAACCTCCGGCGCAACTGTCTTCTTCTGGTCGACAAAAGCGCTGACCAGGCAATGTTCGCAAAGCAGGTTAATCACGCGCGGAATCCCCAGCGAATAGCGGAAAACCGCCACCGTGGCGTCGTTCTCGAAAATCGGCTCGCCGCTTGCCCCCGCCACCCGCAGGCGCTGCGTGATGTACGACTTGGTCTCCTCCAGATTGAAGGGATGCGTCTTGGCGCGCAGCGTCAGCCGTTGCCGCAACTGCCGCAACTGCGGTTGCTTCAGCCGCTGCTCCAGTTCCGGTTGCCCCACCAGCACGATCTGCAGCAGCTTCTCGGTGAAGGTCTCGAGATTCGTCAGCATCCGAATTTCTTCGAGCACTTCGTCGGAGAGGTTTTGCGCCTCGTCGATGATCAGAACCGCCGTTTCCCCGGCGCGATACCGGTCCAGCAGCCAGTTGTACAGCCGCTGCAGGACTTGGCTCTTCGACTTCGTATCGCAGGGAATCGCGAAATCCGCCATCATGAAGTCGAGAAACTGCGTCACGTCCATGCGCGAGTTGAAGATGAATGCGGTCGCCACCTGTTGCAGGCGGAGCCACTCCATCAACTTGTTAATCAGCGTCGTCTTTCCCGTTCCCACCTCGCCTGTCAGCAGGACGAAGCCCTTGCGGCTTTGGATGCCGTAGGTGAGGCAGGCCAGCGCCTCTTCGGTGTGCCGCGTCAGGTACAGATAGCGCGGGTCCGGATTGACGTTGAACGGGTTGGCGCGAAGTCCAAAAAATTCTTTATACATACGCTCGGCTTAGACCTCGACGTGCTCGTGATCCTTGGGCGTGCCCGCATCGCGGCCCCAGAACCGGCGCCGCCCGTTTCCATTGCCGTTGCCGGAGACCTCATCCTCTTCTTCCTCTCCCAACCACGGCACCGAAATCAGCAAGGGCAGATCCATAACCGCGGAAGCATCCTTTTCCGTGCGGATCGACTTGTCGCTGAACTCCAGGAAAATCGCGATCAGAGCGCCCAGCGCCAGCCCAACACCGAAGCCGCCTGCGGCCAATATCGGGCGCACGGGGAAACTCGGAGCGTCCACCAGCGGAGCGGTCGCCACAATGTGCATCTGCTCGCCCTCTTGCTGGTTCTCCATGCTTGTGCCCACCCCGGCCGCGTCTTTCTTGGCCAGCAGGTCTTTGTAGAACGCTTGGGCGTTGTCGTTGTCGCGGGTGAGCAGTTTGTACTGCTCTTCGATGGCCGGACTCATTGCGGCCCGGTTCTGGTACGTATTGATCGCGCTTTGCAGCTTCTTCTGGTCGAGCGCGGATTGTTCGATCACCGCCTGGTACTGGTGAATCTGCAAACGCAACTGGCGGATTTCCGGCGGTTCCGAACTGCTGGCCGCCTCGGCGTCGTTCGAACCGGCTGCCGTCGCCGCTTTCACTTCTTTCAGCTTCTTTTGCACTTCGGCGATGTCGGCCTTGGTTTTGATTACATCTGGATAATCGTCGGTATAGCGCGCCTGCAGTTGCAGCAATTGTCCCTGCAGCTGCGTCAGTTCCTGCTCCAGGGTTTGCGGATTCGTGCTCGACAGCGAAGCCTTCCAGGCCGCCAACTGCTGCGCCAGCATGCTTTCGGTGTAGGCTTTATCCTGCTGCGCGCGCCCCAGCGTCTGCGTCGTGGCATCCAGTTGCGTGTTCATCGACATCAGCAACCGCATGTTGTTGTCAACGTCGGTCGGCAACTCGCCCATGTGCTCTTTCTTGAAGGCGGCCAGTTTCGCATCCAGATCGTCCAGCTGTTTTTTGGCGTCGTCGACCTGGCGGGTAAGAAAATCCGTGGTGCTTTGCGCCACTTCGGAACGCGACCGCAGGTTTTCGTCCACAATCAGCGAGGTCAGGGCATTACAGATCTTCTGCGCCCGCGCCCCATCGGAGTCGGTGTAGATGACGTTGAACCCGGGCAGCGGTTCGTTGCTGGCCGAGGGGCGCTTCGTTTTCGCCGTCGGCGAAGCCGCCGCCGCTGCGCTCATCGTGGTGATCACCGGCTGCACCTGCATATTCGACTGGATGGCGTTGATGAGCTTGCCCTGCGCCTCCGGCTTGTACCCCATGCTCGTCAGCATGGGACGCAGACGCGTGGGGCTGACCACCTCCTGGCTGAGCGTTTGCACCCGCTGCGCGAAATCGGAGGTGATGACCGGCGCGACATAGCTGTCCGGCACCTTTTGGCCTTCCACCAGCACCGTCGTCTGCGTCGTATACCTCTCTGGCAACGCATACGAAACCAGAAAACCCGCAACCGGGGCTATCAGGGCTGGAATCAAAATAACCTTCAGGCGCCGCTTGAGCATCGCCACATAATCGTCCATCGTCAGTTCGCGATCAGCCATATAGATTCACCAATCCGGCCGCCTCGGGCGGCCCAAAGTTATTCGATCCGGGTCGGATGCGGATGCCATTCCAGCCCAATGGTGCCCACCTGCCGTTGCTCAATGCTGCCCTCCGAGCCGGCCAGTGTCACCGTGTTGTTGAAGCCCAGTTCGTTAAAGCGGTACGCGGCAAAAAAGTCATACGTGCGCCCCAGGTGCCGGCGTGCGATGACGCCGAAGGAGCCTTCGTCATAGGAAGTCGCATTCACCCCAAACCCGGGAATGCTTTGAATTTGCGCGTTGTGAGAGAAATTCAGATCGCCGTAGAACTCCCACACCCGTCCCACCGGCCGCGTGTATCCCAGCCGCGCCGCCTGCACGTTCGCGCCCGCGAAGATGCCCGAACCGGGCGAAGTAAATTTCTCGTACGACGCCACAAGGGCGGAATGCCCTAGCTTGTACCGCAGTTGCACCCGTGCGCTCAGCGACCAATACGCGCCGTTGCTGTTGTCCTCGAGTGTCGTGTGCTGCGGACCGGCGGAGATCAGCAGATTCAACTTTCCGCTGAGGTTGTGGCTGTAGCGCAGGTTGACGATGTTCAGGTAAAGCTCGCCGCCCGTATATTGCGGGAACTGAAACAACTGGAACGCGTAGATGAATCCGATCTGATCGTGACGGTTGATCAGACGGCTGTATCCACCTTCCAGCGTGAGTTGGTCGCTATTGATCAGCGGATCGGGATTCAGCGGACCGAGCGGCGTGTCATAAAAGTGAGCATCGCTGAACCCGCCCGCCACCGTGATCGCCGACACCGGATTAATGGCTTGCACGGCGTCGAGAATCGCGCTGTTGGTCAGCCGGGGAATGTCTCCCACCGAACCGAACTGGCCCGTTCCGAAGGTGTGGATGCCCGGTATTCCCGTTCCCATGGCGCCTCCGGTCGCAATCCCTAAACCAGGGTTGCCTCCGAATCCAATTTCAAAAGCGCCGTCCGGAAGATAGCTGAACTCGTCCCGCAACGTCGCCTGGCCCATGCGCCAGCGCGTGACTGCCTCAAATCCAGCAGCCTGCAGTTGTCGCACCGAATACGGGTTGTTGTAGAACGCCCCGCCGCCAAGATATTCCAGAAACAGGTCGCTCTTCGGCCAGAACTGCTGCAGGTCCAACGCTCCGAGAACGCGGCTCACCGGTTGCAATCCGCTGCCGCCGAGCGCATTCGACCCGTTGGTATCCGCCGATTCGCTCACCTGCAAGGCCGGCGAGATAAAGCTTCGGCTGGCCGCATGCAAATCCAGCCCGGGCTCGTCGAGCCCCGTTACCGGAGGGTTTTCCGGGCTCAAAATAGGTGCGGTCTGGCCAAACGCCGGCGCTGGCGCCGGTGGCGGAGTCTGCGCTGGCGGCGGAGTCGTCTCGGGCGGAGCCTGGCTCGCGGGCGGAGGTGTGGCTTGCGAGTCGGTCTGAGCCGCCATGCCTGCGCTCATTCCCAGGCTCATCGCGACCAGCAACGCCAACTGTATATTTCGCCTGATTCCCATCTTTTTCACTCGCAGTCTGCGCTTACGGGACAACAATCGTATCCCCGGGCTGCAGTACGTAATTCTGCTCGATATCCTGCCCCTTGACCAGTTTGCGATAGTTCACAGGCAGTTTCTCCTGTTTGCCGTTCTGTGTTCGCAATACGTAAATCCCCTTGGTCTTCGCGAACTGATTCATTCCGGCGCTCGACAACGCCTGCAGAACGGTCATGTTCGGCAACATCGGCGTCGCCCCGGCGCGCAACACCTCGCCCACCAAATAGATCCTCTTGCTGTTGATCTGCGTCACCACCACGGTCACGCGCGGATCGGCAATGTATTTCTTCAGCCTTTCCGTCAGCGAAGCCGCCAATTGCTCGGGCGTCAGCCCCGCCGCCTGCACATCGTTGAGCAGCGGCAGAGAAATTTTGCCGTCAGGCCGCACCGGCAATGTCGCCGTCATATCCGCCTCTTTCCAAACGGCGACGTGCAGAACGTCCTCAGGGCCAATAACGTAGTCGGGACCCGCCACATTGGCGGGAGCAGCGCTCGGGCTCTTGTCCGAACCAGTCGTGCCCGAACCGGTCATGCTCGCAGCGGGAGCGGCCGAGGCTTGCGCCGGCGCATCCTGCGCCAACGCCATGCCGCTGACCAGAACCAATGCCGTGACGCCCGCTTTCCATATTGATTTCATCTTTTTATTCCTCTGTATCCTCAAGTTACAGGTTTCCATGTTGCAGCGATTACCGTCGTTCTCTTCAGGATTCCAACGGTTATGACCCGTACTGTTCGCAGCCGATCTGTTTCAGTTTATAGAGAAGCGCCTTGTAGCTGATCTGTAATTCCTGCGCGGCCCGGCGCCGGTTCCAACGCGTACGCGCCAGCACCTGCAGGATGATCTCTCGCTCCGCTTCGCGCGAGGCGGCCCGTGCCGCATCCTTCAGCGAAATCTTCTCGCCGTTGCCGCCGCGATCCACCCGGCGCATCAGCGAACGCAATCCACCCATGGCGAGCGCTTCATCGCCCAGCGCCACAATCGCCCGCGCTGCGTCCTTCAGTTCGCGGATATTTCCCGGCCAGTTGTATTCCAGAAAAAAACTTTGCGTTTCCGGGCTCAACACCGGCACAGCCCGGCAAAAATCGCGCGCCGCCACCGCCAGAAACCAGTCGCGCAGCACCGGAACATCTTCTTTCCGCTGCCGCAACGGCGGCAGTCTCAAACAGACTCCGCTGATTCCATAATAAAGGTCTTCCCGGAATCTCCCCGCCTTGACCTCCGGTTCCAACTCGCCCGTGGTTCCGCAAACGAATCGCGGCACACGACGCTCCGCATCGCCTTGCAAGCCGATCTGCCGCGCCAGTTCTTTCTGGGCCGCGTCCGACAGGTTTCCCACTTCTTGAACGTACACCGTTCCGCCCTGCCCCTCGCAACCCGCCAGTACATTCTCGCTTGCGTCGCGCCCGTGATAAGCCTGAAAACGCTGCCCCGCACGGCTCGAAAGACTATGAATCCGCTCCGCCGCCGCGGCTTTGCCCGAGCCATGCTCGGCTACCACCAGCACCGGAACGTCATTCTGCGATAACTCCCGGATCACCGCTTCAACCGTGCGCATGCCCGCGCTGACGCTCTCCACCCACACGCGAGCGCTTCCGCTTGCCTGCGTTCCCTCAGTTCCCAGGATTTCGCTCTTTTCCAGGTCCATTCTGCTTCGAATCCGCTTCAGTATTTCAAGGCCAAATTTGGAAACCTAGTTTGAGACAAAGACGGCGGGGGCAAGCGTCTTCGGCAAAGGCTTACACCATCTCGACTGCACACGCACTGCCAATCCGGCAAGATACGCCCTACCGACCACTCGCAATAGGTGCCTCTGTTTCAGTCACTTGCGATTCGTGTGCTTCCCAGACGTGAATATAACGTTATCATATTGCGGACAAATGGGAAAACAATTTCCCATGTCGTAAGTAATCTATTGGGTATTACTTTCCACCTTCACGATGAGATGCCAACCCCTAACTACCCGGAACCGCTGAGGAAAACTTCGCCCCTGCACCAGCACTAGGGCCGCCTGTCCCCGTCTTTCGGTGTGGGTAATTGTTTTCCCTTTTTCGCGCCCGTCCCTTTTTTGATCCCCGCCCCCGGCAACCTACGCTCACTCCCTCCAACTAACTCCTGCTCTGCCCCGATATGTGCTCCTCACAAGCACTGTTCCAAGGGATACGCCCAACTGCTAGCCCTTCGGTTGGTTTCACTTGGCGTGGAGGCACCCTTTCGCATATTCTCAATTACAAAGCGCGCACCCTATGACTAACTCAGCCCAGGTAGCTCCGCTGCTGCCCACTCGGGACTTTCGTCTTTGGGACGGCTTTCCTCGTTGGCAGGGTGTAGTTCTGCTCCTGCTGACGGCTTGGCTTTATGCCTCGATTCTCGCCCGTCTGGTTCTGCAGTGGATCGGCCCCGCTCACGATCCCAACTTCGAGCACGGAATCTTTGTCCCTTTGTTTGCCTTGTTTGTCCTCTGGCAAGACCGCAAACGCCTCCAGACCATCCCATCCGCTCCCTCCTGGACCGGACTGCCTCTAATCGTCCTCAGCCTTCTCATGCTCATGTTGGGCGTGCTGGGCGCGGAACTGTTTTTCTCGCGCGTCTCCTTATTAGTCCTGCTGGCGGGTCTGATCATCTTGTTTCAGGGATGGCCGTTCTTTCGCGCTGTCCTCTTTCCCTGGGCTTTTCTGATCCTCATGATCCCCATCCCCGCCCTGCTCCTCCAGCAGGTCACCTTCCCCCTTCAATTACTCGCCGCCAAACTCGCCGCCAATCTTCTCGAGTTGGTCGGGGTCCCCGTGCTGCGCGAGGGCAATGTCATCGTCCTGCCCAACATGCCCCTCGATGTGGCTGAAGCCTGCAGCGGCATTCGCTCGCTTCTTACTCTCGTTACCCTCGCCATCATCTACGGCTATCTCATGGAGAAACGCATCTGGGTGCGCGTAGTCCTGGCCTGCTCCGCCATCCCCATCGCCGTCGCCGCCAACAGCCTTCGCATTTTCGGCACTGGATTGATCGTGCAGTATTGGAATCCCGACCTCGCCGAAGGTTTTTTCCACGCCTTTTCCGGATGGCTCATCTTCATCGTCGCGCTCGTCATGTTCTTTGCCGTACACCGCCTCATTTCCTTGATTTGGAAAAGCGACGCTGAGGCTAAGTCCGCATGAACTCCATGTCGAAAGACTCTCGGTCCACAAGCTCGGGATTGCTTCGCTTCGGGATCGCAGCCGCGCTGATGCTCGCCGCAGCGCTCGTTCTTCAGGCCCATTCCGGCACCGAAGTCTTTCCGCCGCGAAAGTCATTGAAAGACTTCCCCAGGCAGATCGCGGGCTGGAGCGGAACCGATGAAGAACTCGACGAAGAAACCCGCAGAATTCTAGGGCCGGGCGAGTTTCTGCTAACCGACTATCAACCGCCCGACAACGCAGCTCCTAACGAACAGTCCCGCGCTTCCGAAGATCCTCTCCCCATCAATCTCTACCTCGCCTACTTCCCCACCCAAAAAGCAGGCGACACCATCCACTCCCCCAACCACTGCCTGCCCGGTGCGGGATGGGTTCCCACCTCGCGCGAGATCATTCAACTCCCGCGCCCCGACGGCTCCTCGTTTTCCGTCAACCGCTACGTGGTCTCAAAAATGGGAGAGCGGCAACTGGTCTTGTACTGGTTTCAAGCTCACGGCCGGGTCGTCGCCAGCGAATATGAGGCTAAGTATTATCTGATTTACGATTCCATTCGCCTGCATCGCAGCGATGGCGCCCTCGTGCGCCTGATGACGCCGATGCGTGCAGGCGAGTCTGCCGCCGCCGCTCAGACGCGCATCATGACACTCGGCTCACAGATCATTCCCCTGCTCGACGCCTACATCCCCCGTTGATTCCCCGCTGATGAGTCGATTGCCTTTATGCATTGTCATCCCGAACGAAGTGAGGGATCCGCATTTTCCCGCCCCCTTCTCTCACGCCGCCAGCCAGCGCCAGAGATCCGAGTGCCCATCCACCATCCACAAGAACAACCGCCATATCCTACGCGTGTATCCGAATCTCCTCCGTCGTTCCGCCGCGCGCCGCCTTAAAAGCCTCCGGCAAAAACCGCACTAAATCCGTAGCCACTAGCGAACTCTCTCCCACCGATTCGCTAGCCAGATCCCCCGCCAGTCCATGCAGATAAACCGCCAGCGCAACCGCCTCGAGCGCCTGCTCCGGATGCTGCGCCAGCAACCCCGCCACCATCCCCGTCAAAATATCTCCCGTGCCCCCGGTCGCCATCCCGGGATTTCCTGTGCTATTCACCCACACCGTCCCATCCGGCGCGGCGATCAGCGTACGATGCCCCTTGAGCACAACAATCAGTTCATGCTCGCGCGCAAATTTCCGCGCCACTTCCAGCCGGTTCGCCTGAATCTGCGCAATGCTCAACCCGGTCAGTCGCGACATCTCTCCCGGATGCGGCGTGATCACCAGCGTCCGGCCCCTTCCGTTCAGTTGAGTGGCCTCACCTTCGAAGGCGTTCAGCCCGTCCGCGTCCACAACCAGCGACTTGTCGCCTCGGGTGACAATGGTCCGCACAAATGCCGCCGTCTCGGAGTTGCGCGAGATACCGGGACCCAGCGCGACCGTCCTATTCTCAAGCAGCGTATCCAGTTCAAACCCGACCGCTTCCAGTGAAATTGTCCCTTGATCCGTTTCCGCCAGCGCCTCGGTCATAACCTCGGGATGATAAGACGCCACCGTCGCCAGCGCGGACTTTGGCGTGGCAATCGTCGAAAGCCCCGCGCCCGCGCGCAGCGCCGCGAATCCCGCCATCGCCGCCGCCCCCGCTTTCCCCAGCGATCCGCCGATGACGAGCACGTGCCCGTAGCTTCCCTTGTTGCCCTCGCGCGCGCGCGGCGCGAGCAGCGAAGCGAAATCCAAAGGAGTACTCAGATGCAGCCCGGTTTGCGAAACAATCGCCTTCGCCGGAGACCCGATCGCCGCAATCACCGTCGGCCCGCTCGTAAGCGCCGCAAAAATGTGCGCTGGTCGCGGCGCGGTAAACGTCACGACCGCATCGGCGCGCGCCCGCGCAGTCGAGTCACTCGCGCTCGCTGGCTGCAAGGCATCGGCATCGGCCCCCGACGGAATATCGACGGCCACAATCGGTGCCGCGGACGCATTCATCTTGCTGATCGCGGCTGCATACAGACCACTCACTGGAGGGCGAAAGCCAGTGCCTAGAACCGCATCGACAATCACATCCGCCGAAAAACATTCGCCTGCGTCCGGCCCCTCCAGTCCACCGGCTTCGCGCACGATGCTCGGAGCAACCTTGATCGAATGGAGCAGCGTAGTCATGCCCGCGAACATCGCCGCCGCATCCCCCCGCAATTCTGCTGGATCGCACAGCAGCAGTACTCGCACAGCGCGTCCTGCTTCCGCCAGTTTGCGGGCAACGACGAATCCATCGCCGCCGTTGTTGCCCTTGCCGCAAATCACGCCGATCCGCTCCGCTCGCGGATACTCCGAGATCACAAAACGGGCAACCGCCGACCCCGCATTCTCCATGAGCGTAAGCGAAGCCACGCCGAAGCGCTCCGACGTTACCCGATCTATCTCGCGCATTTCCGCCGCGCTCACGATCTTCATGCTCTCTGCCCAGCCGTCTGCTCGAGTTCACGCAGTTGTTGCGGTTCGCCCATGGCGATCAGAAAGTCACCCGCTTCGATGCGGTCGTCTGGCGCAGGATTGAAGTGCATTCCCGCCGCCCGCTTAATGGCGAGGATGATCACACCGCTTTCCTGGCGGATGTGCGAACTCTCGATGGTCTTGCCCGCAAACACGCTCCGCGGACTTATCGGCACTTCGTCGATTTCGAGGTCCATCCCGAGACGCGTCGTGGCCGTGTCCAGAAAACTGACCACGTGCGGGCGCAGGAACGAATGCGCGATCCGCTGCCCGGCAAAAACATAGGGACACACCACTGCATCGGCTCCCGCGCTGCGCAAATGCTTCTCCGCCATTTCTTCGCTGGCGCGCGCAATGATGCGCAGCTTCGGATTCAGGCTGCGCGCCGTCAGCACAATATAGAGATTTGTGGCGTCCGTCGTCGTCGCCGCAACCAGACCTTCCGCTCGATCGATCTGGGCATCGCGCAGAGTCTGTTCCTGCGTCGCATCGCCGATGAGCATCAGCCAGTTCTCGGCGGTGAATTTCTGAGCCTTGGCTTCGTTGTTTTCAATGACCACAAACTGCGCCGGACGGCGCGCCAATTCACGGGCCGCGCTGCGGCCAACGCGCCCAGCGCCGCAGATAATGTAGTGACCGGTGAGACGGCCGATATCACGCTCCATGCGACGCCTTCCAAAAAAGTTCTGCAGCTCGAATTCTAGCAAAGCCTGCGTGAGCGATCCGATCACCAGGAACAGCAGCGAAACTCCGCTCAGAATAATGGCGACATTGAAAACCCGCCCCGCATGCGATAAGGGATGTACCTCCTGATAACCAATGGTCGTCAGCGTAGTAACGACCATGTAGAACCCGTCAAACCAGGGCCATCCCTCGATATAGTGAAAACCCAGCGTGCCGATCCCCACCACGAAGGCGAGCGCGGCGGCAAGGAATTTGAGATTGCGCGAAGTTTTCATCGTGCGCACTTACTTTTCTGGGCTCGATAAACTTACTCGACAACCGGCCAGCGTAACTTCTTGATTTCAACTGCCTGAGTATAGACCTGCCCTGAATCCATTGCAGTGATGACCCACGCAGCGAAAATTTACACAACCTTATCTTGTGCGGCGCGCACACCGGTTGCTACGATACTGCAACATGCCAACTTTGATTCCCGCTCCCACGCGCATCGAATCCGCTGGGAATAAGCCGAAGGTCATTGACGAATACGTCGGGCGCGTTAACACCTCGACCGCCGAAATCAGTGTGGCGCATATGCGCAGCCCTGAAGGATGGGAGGAACCGGCTCAGACCCCTGAGTTTGACGAATACACGGTAGTCCTGCGCGGAACCTTGCGTGTCCACCACAAATCCGGCCAAATCGATGTCGCCGCCGGACAAGCCGTCATCGCGCAACGCGGAGAATGGGTCCGCTACTCGACTCCATTTTCGGGCGGCGCTGAATACATCGCCCTGTGCCTGCCGGCGTTTTCGCTGGAAACGGTACATCGCGACCGGCCAAGCTAAAGGACGGCAGTTGTCTGCCTCCACCAACAACCGGCTGCTAAGAACCTCTACCAGCTGGGTATAACGAAAGTCGCTGAACCAACATCTAACTAAAAACGGGTTGTGCCGTTGCACAATAAGAGTGTAGGAGAACGATCTCTTTTGAAGTGGATAAGGCCAATTGCGGTGTTGCTGCTCTCGCTTGCTTCAATCGCGCAGGCGCGCGCTGAGGCGACTCTATTCCTCGCTGAACCCTACAGTTACGATGGCGCGCTTGCCGGAACTGGCCATGCCGCCGTTTATCTCAGCGACGTCTGCGCCGAAACGCCAGTCCGGTTGCGTCTCTGCCAAGCCGGCGAAACCGGAGTCGTCATCAGCCGCTATCATCGCATCGCCGGTTATGACTGGATTGCTATTCCGCTGGTCCCTTACCTCTACGCCGTGGAAAAGCAGGACGACGTCCCGCTTTTCGCCGATAAGAAGATGGTTGCATTTTTGCGGGATCGCTACCGCCGCAACCATCTCGAAACTCTCATTCCCGATTCTCCGGGCGGCGGCATGCCCGACGGCGTCTGGTGGGAGTTAGCCGGAGCGTCCTACCAACGCACTATCTACGCTTACAAGATTGATACCACCCGCGAGCAGGACCTCGCGCTCATCCACCGGCTCAACAACTCGCCGAATCGCGATCACTGGAATCTCGTCACCGCTAACTGCGCCGACCTCGCGCGGAACATCATCGATATCTATTACCCCCACTCGGTGCATCGCAGCATTGTCGGCGATCTCGGAGTCACGACGCCCAAGCAGTTGGCCAGCACTTTCTCGAAGTTCAGCCGCCACCACCCGGAATTGCACCCGTCCCACTTTGTCATCACCCAGGTGCCTGGCACGCTGCCCCGCTCTAAGCCGAACCATAACGTCGTGGAGTGCGCTCTAACCGCGAAGAAATACATGTTGCCGCTGTTTGCCCTGCACCCCGTAATTGCGGGGAGCCTGATCGCCGGTTATCTGGGTCACGGACACTATGATCCGTCCAAGAACGCTCCCATCCTCGATGCTCTGAATCACTTCGATACCCCTCCGACCCGCGAAGAACGGCGCAACTTTCAGAACCGGCTGCAGGAATTGCTGCAAAGCGAACCGGCGCAAACTAAACTGGTTTCTGTCGAATTGGTGCAGAGCGAATTGGCTCATGGCACTCCGCTTCCAGGCGGGGACACACCAGACGCCGTCGCCGATACCCGCCGTCGAGCAGCCTTGCTTGCCGCCGCCCAGCCTGCCCTCGACGATTCCGGAGCCCCCACCATTCAGGTACACATCGGCGACGCCATCGCGCGCGTGGGAATTACCCGCGCCAATATTCTCAATCTTCCCGAAGGGTTCGATTTCGCTGCTGACCTGGTGCAGGCTCGCGTGCGGGAAGAATTGAAGTCCTCCAACGCCCGCAAGACCGCTCGCGCCGATATCGCCGGTGATCTGACCCTCCTGCAACAGTTGCTGGCGCTTCAGGCCCAAAAATTGGCATCCAGCAGCGGTGGCGCCGGCAACGCAGCCGCCAGTTCTCCCGCCGCTGACCAGTAGCCCTGAGTCCCATGTCGGTAATACCCACGCGCAAGTGCACCGTTTACAATCGGGGAGAATTCAGAGGAGTTTCGCCCTCTTCGGGCGCGCCATGAAACTTTCCGTTGTTATGCCTGTGTATAACGAACGCGCCACGCTTCACGAGGTGACGCTCAAAGTACTTGCCGTTCCCCTGGAGATCGAACTGATCTGCGTCGATGACGGATCCCGCGACGGCTCCCGCGAAATCCTGGCCCAACTTCAGTCCGAACATCCCCAAATCCGCATCGTTCTCCAGCCGCACAACATGGGCAAAGGCGCCGCTCTCCGCCGTGGCATTCAGGAAGCAACCGGCGACTACGTCATTATTCAGGACGCCGATCTGGAATACGATCCAGCAGAGTATCCCCTCATGATTGAGCCCCTGGTTCAGGGCAAGGCCGATGTCGTGTTTGGCTCCCGTTTCCTCGGCGGAGCTCCGCATCGCGTCTTGTATTTCTGGCATTCGGTCGGCAATCGCCTTCTGACCCTGCTTTCGAATTGCCTCACCAACATCAATCTTTCCGACATGGAAACCTGCTACAAGGTGTTCCGCCGCGAAGTAATTCAGGCAATCCCCATCGAAGAAAATCGCTTTGGTTTCGAGCCTGAGATCACGGTCAAGGTCGCGCGAAGGCACTTGCGCATTTACGAGGTAGGAATCAGTTACTGGGGGCGCACCTATGAGGAAGGCAAGAAAATAGGATGGAAAGACGGCGTTCGTGCCTTGTACTGTTTGTTGAAGTATTCCCTCAAAGAACCCAAGGCAAGACCGGTTGCGTCAGCGGTCTCTCTCCCCGATCGCCCCGGCGTTGCCAGATGAACTTCACGCCAGCGGCGCCCGCCCTGTGCTTCGCTATTGGTGAGCGTGTTTCTGCCGCACGCGGCCTTTGTAGGGATTGGCAGCCTGATTGGTCGTTCCAGAAACCTTTCCGCCACCACTTCCGCCAAAATTAATCGGTGGATTCGCTTTGTCCTTCACCGGCTTCAGCGCGGGCCCACTCTTCTTCGCAGCAGTCTTCGGCGCCCCGTGGACCCTGATGGATTGATGCTCCGCCGCCTGCAGACTCTTAGCATTTGAGGTTGCCGCCGACGCTGTCGACTTCGGAAGAGGCAGCGCTGCGCTCTTTCTCTCCTTAGTCGGCGTACTCTTTACTTTGAATGTGCTGCCATTATTTTGCGCCAACCCCGCCGCGCTCATACCAACCAGCGCCACTGCCAGTGCCCCTAAAAATCGTGTCTTCATCATCTCGAATCCTATCCCCTACCAGCTAATCCGTCGACCCGAACCGTGCTGCCGAGCTTTCACCGTTCGCTAACTTGGATGCAAGCGCCCTGCCATCGACCATCCCAACTTCTTCTATGTTAAACCCGTAACTACTAAAAAGCACTCGGCTGAACACAAAGAAAGGTAATGACTTAATAGCACCGTCGTGCCACCGCTCCGCGGCGTAGACACGTTCGACAAGGGCCCATATGCAATACTTTGCATATTGTCGGGGCCTTCCGCTCCTACCAGCAGATTCCCTCGTACTTCCCAGCACCGCCCGGGCGTCTCGTCTTGTCGAGATGAATCAGGTCGATCACAATCTGTTCGGGACGCAAGTACTTGGCAAGCTGATCTTTACTCGCCGACTTGTTCCCCAGGATCACAACTTCCGCCGACCGCAGCACGCCTTCGAGATCGGACGAAAGCACCGACCCTATGTGCGGGATCACTTCCTCGATATACTGGCGGTTCGAACCCGCCAGCCGCCCCAGGGATACATCTTCATCCCATACTTTAACTTCCAGCCCCTCACCCATGAGGCGTTTAATTAATTGAACCTGCGGACTCTCCCGCAAATCGTCCGTTCCCGCCTTGAAACTAAGTCCAAGTTGCGCGATTTTCTTCTTGCCCGTTTCCAGCACCATCTCGACCGCGCGATCGACGTGTTCGGCGTTACTCGGCATGAGCGATTCGAGCAGGGGCAACTTCAGATCAAGTTCCTTGGCCTTATAGGTAATCGCGCGCAGATCCTTCGGAAGGCACGACCCTCCGAAGGCAAAGCCCGGAAATAGATACGCCGGAGAAATATTCAGCTTGGTGTCGGAGGTAAAAATCTTGGTAACCTCGTGCGCGTCAACGCCCAGATGCTTGCACATGGTTCCCATCTCGTTGGCGAACCCAACCTTCAACGCGTGGTAGCAGTTGGAGAAATACTTGACCATCTCCGCCACCGGAATCGTCGTCTCATACAGCGTTCCCGGAGTGTTCTTATAAAGCTCGCGCAGCGGCGCCAGATGTTGCGTGTCGCTCGCCCCCAGAATCGTGTACGGAGGATTCAAAAAATCGGCCACGGCGCTGCCTTCCCGCATGAACTCCGGGTTATAGCAAACCGTGAAATCCTCGCCACACTTCTTGCCGCTTTCCTTCTCCAGAATCGGCAGCACCACCGTTTCCGTCGTCCCAGCCAGCACCGTGCTGCGCAGAACGAATACGTGCGGTGACTTCTTCTGCCGGATCGCCGCTCCGATTTCCCGGGCCACGCTCTCGATATGGCTCAGGTCGAGTTTGCCATTTTTCAGGCTCGGCGTTCCCACGCACACGAACGACACTTCTGAATTCATCACCGCCTCAGTCGAGTCGGTGGTTGCGCGCAGCAATCCTGCGCGTTGCGCTTCCGTCACCATCTCGCTCATGCGCGCTTCAATGATCGGAGTGCGGCCCGAGTCCATCATCTCAACCTTGGCGCGGCTCACATCAACGCCGATGACCTTGTGACCCATTGAGGCGAAACACGCCGCCGATACCGAGCCGACGTATCCTAATCCAAAAACGCTAACCGACAAACCCAAGCGAATTCTCCTGGTGATCGAATATCGAGGGAGCGCCTGTATCGAATCTGCTTCCCACCTCGAACTATACCAACCTCTCGGATAGTAGTCGCAGACCATCCTGCACAGGCGTGCCAACTCAACCTCTAACCACAACACAACTAAATTATTTTCAGCAACTTACATCGACACCCTTAATACATACAACGAGCCTTTGCATACATGCCTGAATAGCAACATCCGTCGCCAGTCCGCTACCGCTCCGGCCGTTCACATTTCCAACCCCTTCAATCGTAGCGCGCCCCGTGCCCGTCTCCACCAGCGTTAAGAATCGCAAAGGTACGAGAGTAACCGCCGCCGCAAGAGCTATCTTTTCCCCATGTAATATAGTTCACCTGTGGCCCATGGATGGCAGAGCAAGCTGGAGCGCATTTCCCGCATGGATTGGGAGGAACTTCGCACGCGCGCCGCGCAAGCCCTGCACAAACGTCGCGATCTTTTCATGCACCAGATGGGCTTGCGCCACGGTGCCCTGCGCCTCAATCCGGACCGCGCTTCTCGCCCTCTACAATTCTTTTTCTCCGCCGCCAATGCTTCCGCCGGTGAAGCTTCCGCGCGCGCCGAACTGCTGCGCAACCATCTACCCGCTGAAGCCTCGGCGATTCTGCGCGAGGCCGATGAAATCTGCGCCCACCGCTTTCGCCTGCTGGGTTACGATCCTCTCGACTTCTCCCTCAACGGAACCAACGAAATCGACTGGCATCTCGATCCCGTCCACCGCCGGCGCTCCCCGTTCGTTCCCTGGTTCAAGATTCCCTTCCTCGATTTCGCCACGGTCGGCGACCACAAAGTCGTTTGGGAATTAAACCGCCACCAGCATCTCGTAACTTTGGCCAAAGCGCGCCTCCTCACCGGAGACGACCAGTACGTTCGCGAACTGATCGCGCAGTGCCGCAGTTGGATCACCGCCAATCCTTACCCCCTGGGAATCAACTGGGGCAGCACGCTCGAAGTCGCCTTCCGCAGTCTCTCGTGGATCTGGGTCGATCAGTTGCTGGCCGGAACCGCCGAATACGCCAACTTCCGCCCTGAACTCATGCCCATTCTCGCCTTCCACGGACGTTACATCCAGCGCTACCTGTCTTCATATTTCTCTCCGAATACGCATCTGTTGGGCGAAGCGCTGACTCTGCTTTTTCTCGGCACTCTCTATCCGCGGATGCCAGGTGCCACGTGCTGGAAGGATTCTGCGTGGCGCATCGTGCTGCACGAATCCGAGCGCCAGGTGCGTCCCGATGGCGTCTACTTCGAGCAATCGCTCCACTACCACGTCTACGCCCTCGACTTCTTTCTCTACGCCCGCTTGCTCCGCGCCCGCAATGCCATGGACATTCCCGCAGCCTACGATTCCGTCGTCGAAAAAATGCTCGAGGTCGTAGCCGCGCTCGCCCAGGCCGGACCGCCCGAAGGCTTCGGCGACGACGATGGCGGCCGCCTCTGGAATCCACGACGCAACCGCACCGAGCATATGACCGATCCTCTGGCCGTGGGCGCGCTGACCTATTCAATGGACTTCCCCGCAGCCCGATTGACCGAGGAATCCATCTGGCTCTTCGGCGCGCAAGCCGTCGACACCCTCTCGCCAGCGCAACATCAAAACAAAAACGAAGAGAAGCCGCAATCCGCAGCCTTTCCCGACGGTGGCCTCTATGTCCTGGCCGATTCGGTTCCCTGCTCCCAGGCGATGGTCGTCGACGCCGGTCCCCAAGGCGAAGGCCGCTCAGGTCACGGTCACGCCGATGCCCTGAGCTTGCGCCTCGCCATCGCCGGACGCCGCTGGCTCGTCGACGCTGGAAGCGGCGTCTACATCTCCCAAAATCCCGCCGACCGTAACGCCTTTCGCGGCACCGCAGCCCACAATACCCTCCGCGTCGACGAAGCCGATCAGGCCGTCGCCGACGAACCCTTCTCCTGGACTCACATCCCCACCACGCTCGCCGAATCCTGGATCGCCGGGAAAACCTTTACCTATTTTGTCGGCAGTCACGACGGCTATACCCGCTTGCCAGATCCCATTACCCATCGGCGCCACGTGCTGAGCGTCGGCAGCGGCATTTGGTTGGTGCGCGATGTCGTCGTCGGTCGGGCCGAACATCAACTCGAGATTCGCTGGCACTTCGCCTCCGATCTCGAAGTTCGAGCCATTACCGCAAAACGGGTGGATATCTCGCAACCCGCCGCCCGCAACAATGAACCAACGCTGATCCCGATAACGATGAGCCTGATTATGCCGGACACCGCGCCCTGGCAACCGGCCATGGAGATTACCGAAACTCTGATCTCGCCCGCTTACGGTGCGCTGGAGTCCGCCCCGCTGCTGCGGTGCTCCGCGCGGGCATCCCTTCCAGCGGAGACCGCGACCGCTCTGCTCACAAGCAGCGCCGATCTCCCGCAAAATCGCGAGCCGCGGAATGAAGACACGCTCGACGCAGCGCCTCGCTTGCTCAGTATTACGAACGTTGCCGTGCAGGCTTACGAACTCGATTATCATGGTGCCAGGCATAGTTTCTTTTTTGCCCGCGCCAATAGCAACACCAACGACACGTGGACTTTCGCCGATTGGTCTTCGGACGCCCGCATGCTCTATCACTGCACCGAGAACGACCAACTCGCGCATCTGGTCGTAATCGGCGGAACCCAAGTCCTGTGGCACGGACAGCCACTGCTGCAAGCCGCGGGACCATCGGATTTTCTTGAGTGGCGCAGGCAGGACGCGGTCATGAACTCAACCCCGGCCAGCTTTTCGGTGACAGCTCTGTTCGAGCAGTTGGCGGAGGGCTCGCGTTTATCCAACTCAACTTCATCGCCCTACGCGGAGAAACACTGACATGTGCGGCATTGCCGGAGTTCTCGAATTTCAACGCGACACGCGGGCGAACGCCACCGCCCTGCGCGCCATGTGCCACGCCATCACCCATCGCGGACCCGACGACGACGGCTTCTACACCGATGGCCCACTAGGCATCGGCATGCGCCGGCTCAGCATCGTCGACGTCGCCGGCGGCCATCAGCCAATCTCCAACGAAACCGGCACCTTGTGGATCGTCTTCAACGGCGAAATCTACAACCATCTCGCCTTGCGCGAGCAACTCATCGCCCGCGGACACCGCTACACCACTCATAGCGATACCGAAACCATCATTCACCTCTTCGAAGAATATGGCGCCGATTGCGTCCAGCACCTGCGCGGCATGTTCGCCTTTGCCATCTGGAACCGCGACACCAAAACCCTCTTCATTGCCCGCGACCGTCTCGGCATCAAGCCGCTGTATTACCAGCTGACCCCCGAGCGCCTGCTTTTCGGATCGGAAATCAAAGCGCTTCTGGCGCATGGCGGAATTCGTCCCGGATTCAATCGCGCAGCCCTACCCGAATATCTGGCGTTTGGATACCTGTCGGGCGAAGAGAGTTTCTACCAGGGAATCCTCAAGCTGCCGCCAGGTCACACCATGACCATCGCTCTCGATGGCCACCCAGACATCCGCCAATACTGGGACCTCGATGCCTCCAAGCCTCACGAATCCCGCGACGAGAATTATTACGTCCAGAGCTATCGCGAGCTCTTGGAGGGCGCCGTCCAAAGCCACCTGATGAGCGACGTGCCCTTGGGCGTCTTCCTCAGCGGCGGCGTGGACTCCAGCGCAGTCGCCGCGCTCATGACCAAATTGCGCCGCGAGCCGGTCGAAACGTTCTCCGTTGGCTACACCGAGCAGAAATACAGCGAACTTCCCTTTGCTCGCACCGTTTCCGACCACATTCATTCCCGGCATCACGAAGTCCTGATGAGCGAGGAGGACTTTTTCGGAGCCTTGCCTCATTTAATCTGGCACGAAGATGAGCCCATCGTGTGGCCCTCGAGCGTCTCTCTTTATTTTGTCGCCCGCCTCGCCCGCGAACGCGTCACCGTCGTCCTCACCGGCGAAGGCGCTGATGAAACTCTCGCCGGTTACACGCGCTATGCCTTCACCCTGAAGAATGCTGCCATGGATCGCGCGTATCGCAGCATGGTTCCGGGCTTCCTGCGCAGCGGGCTGCGCAACACCGTCGCCACCTCATCGATGCTGGGGGCGACCCTGCGTCGCAAGCTCGAACATACCTTCCTCGCCAAGGATGGCAACTCCTGGGCTTCTTTCTACTTCGATAATTTCTTTTCCGCCTTCAGCGCCGCCGAGCAGAACGGCCTACTTACCGCTGAATTCGCCCAGGAATTCGCCCCCACCACCGCCTACAAGAACGTCCTCGGCTACTGGGACCGTTCCTCGGGCGAAATCCTGCAGCGGTTGCTCTACACCGACATCAAAACCTATCTCGTCGAACTGCTCATGAAGCAGGACAACATGAGCATGGCCGCCTCCATCGAAAGCCGTGTCCCGTTTCTCGACCACGTGCTCGTTGAATTCGCCACCCGCATCCCGCGCGAAGTGCAGATTCAGGGACTGGCCGGCAAACGCATTCTCAAGAAAGCCGTCGCCGACCTGCTGCCCCACTCGATTCTCTACCGCCAAAAGCTCGGGTTTCCCACTCCGTGGAGCGGTTGGCTCACCGGTCCACGCCTGCAGTCGATTCGCGAAATGCTGCTCGAACCCCGCAGCCTGGACCGCGGATACTTCCGCCGCGAGGCCATCGTAAAACTTTTTGACGAGCATCCCGCTCACCTTCGCGACCATTACGATCGCATCTGGCGCTTGCTCAATCTTGAGTGGTGGCATCGAGTTTGCCTGGAAGGCGAGTCGCACGACGAGATCGGCAACCCCGCGATGAAAATGGCTTCAACTCGGTAGAATCGCACCACGGAACTGGACTGTTGCAAAGCGGGGGCACACGCACTAAAGTACCTCAAGCGGTTCAGCGCTCCTCCTGAATGGGAATGCGCGGGCGGTTCGAAGATCGCGCAGGAAAGGATTCAGCATTGAAGATTTCGCAAAAAGGTCTTTACGCGCTGCAGGCGTTAATGACGCTGGGCCGCCGCTACGGAACTGAAACCATCAAGATTCGGGACATCGCTCTGGATAGCGACCTGCCCGAAAAATTCCTCGAGCTGATTCTTCTCGAACTCAAGAACGCCCGCATCGTGGAAAGCGTTCGCGGCGCCAAGGGCGGCTATCGCCTGCGCCGAGCCCCCGAAGAAATCAAACTCAGCGAAATCATTCGACTCCTGGACGGCCCCCTCGCCCCATTTGGCGACGCCGACCAACTTCGCGGCCTCATCACCACCGATCCCGACCATCGCGCCCTCTATAGCGTGTTCCTCGAGGTCCGCGATGCCGCCGCCAAGATCCTCGAAAGCACTTCCGTTGCCGACATCCTCGGATCGGCCTCGAAATCTCACAAGCATCCGGCCGCAAAAAAAAAGGCCAAGACCCTGGCGATCGTCCACAAAGAGGCAAAGACTAAGTTGTCATCCTGACCCTGAGCGGGACGAATAGGGAAACGACTCGATACTCGTTTCTGTTGGCGCAGCGCTTCAGCGCCGAGATAATCAGCCCGGTTTCAACCCGGCCGCAAGCGATTTTCCCACAACCAGCTACGCCAGAACCGCCTCGTACTCGCCGTAGGCCCCTTTGAAGTCGGTGATCTCGTGGCTGCCCTCAAAGTGCCAGATTCGCGTCGCCACCTCATCGATCAAATCCTCGTCATGCGTCACCAGCAAAACCGTCCCCTGATACCGCTGCAGCGAGATATTGAGAGCGTTGATCGATTCCAGATCGAGATGGTTGGTCGGTTCGTCCAAGACCAGCATGTTGGGCTTCTGCAACATCAATTTACAGAACAGCAGCCTCGCCGCCTCACCGCCAGAAAGCACGTCCGTCTGTTTTTCCGCATCATCGCGAGGAAACAGCATCTGTCCCAAAATCCCGCGTATTTCTTCCGTCGATGCCGCCGGATCCCACTGATGCAACCACTCCAGCACCTTAATGCCCGGCTCGATAATCGCCCTGTGATCTTGCGGAAAATATCCCACCGCCGCTTCGTGGCCCCACACCACTTTTCCGCCGTCAATAAAAGGACCGTCGTAGCCACTCGTCTTGCGCAGTTCCGATTCCGAAACCGTCGGCGAGTTCGCCAGCAGCGCATTCACCAGCGTCGTCTTGCCCGACCCGTTGCGCCCCATCAGTGCGATCTTTTCTCCACGCAACACGCTCGCCGTAAAGCCTGAGATCACCTTGGCGTCGCCGTACGACTTGCAGATCCCTTCGATCTCGAGAATGTGCTTGCCCGAAGGCCGCTTCTGCTCAAACTTCAAATAAGGGCGCTGAATATTCGATTTCGCCAGCTCCGTCACCTGCAGCCGCTCCACTTCCTTGCGCCGCGACTGCACCTGGCTCGACCGCGTTCCGGCGGCGAACCGCGCGATGAACTCGTTCAACTGCGCAATCTTTTTCTCGCGCTGCGCATTCTGCCCTTCAATCTGCGAACGCACCTGCGTCTTCGCGATCACCATGTCGTCATACGTTCCCGTGTAGGTGATAATCGTTTCGTAATCGATATCGGCGATGTGCGTGCAAATTCCATTGAGAAAATGACGGTCGTGCGAAATCACAATCAGCACGCCCTCGTACTGATTCAGAAAATTCTTCAGCCAGTGGATCGAATCCAGATCGAGATGGTTCGTCGGCTCGTCCAGCAGCAGAGCCTGCGGATGTCCAAACAGCGCCTGCGCCAGCAGCACGCGCATCTTTTGTCCACCAGGAATCTCTGACATTTTCCGCTCGTGCATCGCATCGGGAATATCGAGCCCCTGCAGCAGAATCGCCGCGTCGCTCTCCGCCGTATACCCGTCTTCCTCGCCCACAATGCCTTCGAGTTCGCCGAGTTTCATGCCGTCGGCGTCGGTCATCTCATGCTTGGCATAGATCAGTTCGCGCTCTTCCAGTGCGGCCCACAACCGCCGGTTGCCCATAATCACCGCGTCAATCACGCGGTACTTATCAAAGGCAAATTGGTCCTGGCTCAGAACGCCCAGCTTTCGCGGTCGCACCACCGTCCCCTTCTGCGGCTCCTGTTCGCCCGTCAGAAGCTTCATGAACGTCGATTTCCCCGCTCCGTTGGGACCCGTGAGGCCGTAGCGTCTCCCCGGAACAAAGCCGGTCGAGACCTCGTCAAAAAGAACTTTAGCGCCGTAGCGCATGGACACGTTGCTGACTGAAATCATGATAATTAGAGAACTGCGGGAATCGATCCAATCGGAGGAAGACGCAGCTGCTGTCATTAGAATATCACGAGCTTTTTGCCCGCAGGTAAGACACTTGAGTAGTCGTGCGGATTGCAACTCTGATAGGGCATGCTTTCCTAGCAGGCTGCGGAAAAACTCCGATTCGCGCCGGTTTTGGGGAAGGGCACGAGTTCAGAGGTTGCGGAAAAACTCGCGTGGTGACGGGGCTCTGCCCTGAGAGTCTACCCCACAGTAGGTTTTGGCACGAACGGGAAGGGCACGAGTTCCACTCGTGCCGTAATTGCAGCCCCCTCAACGGCGGCTTCCAGCCGCTGCGGGAATGCTGCCCTGCGAAAAGACTCTCTCCGCTGCCCCTTCAGCCGTGCCGCGCCTGGCCCGGGATCTATCGGCCGCACAAGGGTACCGTTAACGAAAACGGAACCGCCATGTGTTAGCCTTTTCAAGCTGTTATTCCCCGAAACTGGAGCACGATGAACGACTCTCAGTCTCCCTCTGTCGACCTTCAGGCCATGGCTCGTCAAGTCATGCTGGCCGCTGGCTTTGAACCGAATTTCCCACCCGACACGCAGAAGCAGCTAGCCGATATCAAGGCGCGTCCGCCTCAACTCGCGCCTTCTGACAAAATTCGCGACCTCCGCCATCTGCTCTGGTCTTCCATCGACAATGACACCTCGAAAGACCTCGACCAGATCGAGGTCGCCGAGCGCCAGCCCAATGGCGACATCAAGGTCATGGTTGGTATTGCCGACGTCGATGCCTTTGTCCCCAAAGACACTCCCATCGATCAGCACGCCGCCCGCGAGACGACCAGCGTCTACACCGGCGTCGCAATCTTTCCCATGCTGCCGAACGACCTCTCGACCGGAGCCTCTTCCCTGCTTCCCGACGTCGACCGTCCGGCCGTAGTCACCGAATTCACCGTCAATGCCGGCGGAGCGATCGCTTCCAGCAGCGTCTATCGCGCCCTCGTCCGCAACCAGGCTCAACTCACCTACAACGCCGTAGGAGCCTGGCTCGAAGGCACCGCTGCGCCTCCACCAAAAGTCGCCGCGTCGGCCGATCTGCAAGCCCAACTCAAGTTGCAAGATCAAGTCGCGCAAGCACTCAAGAAACTCCGCTTCGCCAACGGCGCGCTCAACATCGATACCAACGAAGTCACGGCCGTGATGCTCAGCTCGCAGGTCATCGACGTCGTGAAGCAGCAGAAGAACCGCGCCACCGAACTCATCGAAGATTTCATGATTGCGGCCAACGGCGTGGTGGCGCGACTATTGGAGAAAGTCTCTTCGCTCCGCCGCATCGTGAAAACTCCCGAGCATTGGGATGGCATCGTCCGCATCGCGGCAGCGCAAGGTATTACCCTCCCCACAACGCCCGATTCCAAGGCGCTCAACGACTTTCTCGTCAAGCGCAAAGCCGCCGACCCCGATCACTTCGCCGACCTCTCACTCGCCATCATCAAGCTCATCGGCCCCGGCGAATACGTCCTCGAGCGTCCCGGCGATCCCGAGCAAGGACACTTCGGCCTCGCCGTGCAGGATTACACTCACTCCACCGCACCCAATCGCCGCTTCGCCGACGTGGTCACGCAAAGGCTCATCAAGGCCTTACTTGACGGAAAGCCCGGCCCCTACAACGACAACGACCTCGCCGCCATCGCCACGAACTGCACCCAGAAAGGCGATGCCGCGCGCAAAGTCGAGCGCGAAATGTCGAAAAGAATGTCCGCCGTAGCCATGAGCCATCGCATCGGCGAAACTTTCGACGCCATCATCACCGGAGTTACTCCCAAAGGCACCTTCCTTCGAGTAATGCAGCCTCACATTGAAGGATTGCTAACTCAAGGAGCGCAAGCCCTGCACGTAGGCGACAAAATCAAAGCCAAACTAACCCGTACGGACGTGCAGAAGGGATTTATTGATTTTGTGAAAGCCTAGCAGTTTGCCGTGTGCCCCTAGATTAAGAGCGGGTCCTAGAGTAAGAGCGGGTGCCCCATCCTGAACGTCGCGGTTTTTGCGACGTTTAGGGTGGGATCCCTGTAGGGCGGACACTCCTGTCCGCCGCCGTTGTCGTTGTTGCTCTTGCCGTAAAGCGAACCACCGCTACTGCTGCGTTCGGGGGGGGAGTTACGACGAACCAGCCGCTGCCCGCTTCTCAGACAGCGGACCGAGCACGCCAAAAATTGTGCCATCCTATCGCGAACCACAAACTACCAACAACGCCCCACCGATGGAAATCGTCATCAAAGCATGCGGCCACAATAGATCTACGACGCGCCGCTGATACCCTTAGCTCCGCTCAAAGCGCGTTTCCAACAGAGCTCTCTAAAGTCACCCGTTCTTCTTTTCCAGTTCCGCCCATCGCGTATAAAGCGCATCAAGCGCCTCTTGCGCCGCATCGAGTTCCGCTTGAGTACTCACCAGCAGCGCAGCATTCGTCGCATTCGCCGGATCTTCCATTTCCCCGCGTTTGGCTTGCACCAACTGCTCGGCCTCTTCGACCCTCTGCTCGATCGTCGCGTATTCCCGCGCTTCCAAATACGAGAGTTTTTTCTTCGTTTGCGGCGCTGATCGAGAATCCGCTGGCATCGTCGAAGTCGTCGCCTCTGGCTTCGACCGCTGCATTTGCCACGCTTCCCATTGCCCATAATCGGCGAATACATCGGCTCCGCCCTTGCCGTTCAGGCCAAGCACAATCGTGGAAACGCGATCGAGCATGTAGCGATCATGCGTGACCAGCACCAGCGATCCCGGAAAATCGATCAGGCTCTCCTCCAAAATCTCCAGAGTAGGAATGTCGAGGTCGTTAGTCGGTTCGTCGAGCAGCAAAATGTCCGCGGGCTGAAGCATGAGTTGCGCGATCAATACGCGCGCTCGTTCCCCTCCCGAAAGCCGGCCCACCGGCTGGCTGAGTTGCTCGCCAGTAAACAGGAATCTCGCGGCCCATCCTGCAACGTGAATCACGCGATCGCGATAGACGACCGAATCGCCCTCCGGAGCGAGCGCCCTCCGCAACGTCACATCGGGATCGAGCGTACGCGTCTGATCGAAGTAAACAATGCGCAACCAATCGGCGCTACGAATTTGTCCTCCGCTGGGAGCAAGGTCGCCTTGCAGCAGCCTGAGCAGCGTCGTCTTGCCGCTGCCATTCGGACCGACTAATCCCACCCGCATTCCAGCGGTAAGGATGAAATTTAGGCCATCGAATAACGAGCGAGTTCCCATCGTGCAGGTAACGTTCTGCAATTCGATCAGCCTCTTCGTCTTGCGGTCGGTGGCGGAGAAGTCGATCTGGGCTGTAGAAGTTCGGGTTCTCTGATTCAAATCGGCCAATTCGGTCATCAGGTCGCCCGCTTTGCTGATGCGTGCTTTCGACTTGCGCGTGCGCGCTTTCGCGCCGCGACGAAGCCACTCGATTTCTCCATGCACCAGATTCTCCAGCGCTTCCTGGCGGCGCGATTGCGCGTGCAGAAATTCCTCTTTCTTCACCAGAAACTCGCTGTAGTTGCCCTTAACACGCAGCGAGCCCTCGGGATAAACGCGACTGAGTTCGACCATGTCGGTGGTGACGTTCTCGAGAAAATAGCGGTCATGGCTCACGATCACGCTCGCGAAAGAGGCTTGCTCCAGCAGATCCTCGAGCCAGGTGATTCCCAGCAGATCGAGATGGTTGGTCGGTTCGTCGAGCAGCAGAATGTCAGGATGCTGCACCAGCGCTTCCACAATCGCTAGCCGCTTCTGCCATCCTCCGGATAACTCAGTCGCTCGCGCTTCGAGATCTTCGAAGCCCGCGCGGCCGAGCGTCTCGGCAAAGCGCGCCCCCCGCTCGGTTCCCGACACGCCACACCGATCCAACGCGCCCTCGATCACCAACCGCACCGTGGCTCCCGGCTCGAATCGCGAATCCTGCTCAACACACGCGAGACGCGTGCGTTTGCGGAACGAGACTTCCCCGCTGTCGGGCGCAACCTCGCCCGCCAGAATTCTCAGCAGCGTCGATTTGCCCGATCCGTTCGGGCCAATCAGCCCGATGCGGTCGCCGTCAGAAATCGTGAAGGAAACATTCTGAAAGAGAGGATTGGCTCCGAACGCTTTCGTGATCTCCTGCGCGTTGACGATGGGCGGCAAAGATTTCCAATCTCCTCAGAGCTTCTTTCTTGAGAGTATCAGTTACGCGGGAAGTCCAGTAAGCGGCAGTCGTCCCCGAGGCGGCCGGCCCATCATTGCGGGAAGACTTGTTGCTTTAAGTCCTGAGCGGCCTGGGCAAGGCTCTCCGGCCTGCCGAGATCGCGCCAGTAGTATTCGTCCGCGCGAAACGCGAGAATTTTTTCGCCTTGCGCGGCAAGACGCAGGTACGAACTGACGATGGAGAATGCGCCGTCTTCGACCAGCATGGCCAGCAGGCGCGGAGAAACAATATGAATGCCCGCGAAAGCCAGGGCCATCGGTCGATCTGCGGGGCGAACCCATTCAGGTTCCGAATCGCTGCCAGTTCGCCGCCCGCAAAGTTGCAACCCGCCATCGAACATCAGGTAGCGCGAAGTCTTGCGATCCTGCACCGCCAGCGTCGCAAGGGCACGATTCTCAGCATGAAACTGCAGCATGCGCTTCAGATCAATCGCGCTCAGAACATCAACGTTGTGGACGATGAAAGGCTCGTCCCCCGCGCCGGAATCCCTGCAAAAAAAGTGCGCTGCTTTCTTCAGGCCTCCGCCGGTATCGAGCAAAGTCTCTTCCCGCGACACCTCGATCCGCATGCCGAAGTTGTTGTGCCTTTGCAGGTACTCGACCATCCTGTCGGCAAAGTGATGCACATTGATGATCGCCTCTTTGACGCCAAACGCGCGGAGGCGCGCGAGCGTGATCTCCAGCAGCGTGCGCCCGTTCAGTTCCACGAGCGCTTTCGGACGATCATCCGTGAGGGGACGCAGGCGCGTTCCAAGTCCGGCGGCCAGAACCATCGCCTTCATAAATTGAACAGCCTCATGGATTCAACTGCTCCTGCTCGCGATGGCGCACCACAACTTCGATTCCGTCTTTGCCGCGCAGGTGCTTTGCCAGTTGCTCGGCAAGATAGACGGAGCGATGCTGGCCCCCCGTACAGCCGAACGACACCATCAGGTGCTTGAATCCGCGACTCTGATACGTGCTGATGCTGGCATCCACCAGAGACATGGCGCTGGCAAGAAACTGGTGCACGCTCTCCTGCTGATTGAGATAGTCGAGCACGGGCGCGTCTTTGCCAGTCAGCGACTTGAAGCGGTCTTCGCGTCCCGGGTTCGGGAGGCTGCGGCCATCGAACACGAATCCGCCGCCATTGCCGCTGTCGTCGTCGGGCAACCCGCGATGAAATGAGAAGCTGAAAATCCGCACGGTCAGTTTTCCGGTCTTGCCACTCTCCGCTGCCAGACTCTGCAGCTTGTCGGAGGCCACCATACTTTTGAAGGCGTCCATCAGCGCGGGCAATGCCACCGGCAATTCGACATTGTGCAGCAGCCAGCGCAGGTTTTTGAGCGCGTAGGGGACGCTTTGCAGGAAATGTTCTTTGCGCTCGTAGAATCCGCGAAAGCCATACGCGCCCATCGCCTGCATGATCCGGACGTACACATAGGCGTAGTAAAACTGCATGAACTCGGCGCGATCAAGAGGGATAAATCCGGCCAGCGCATCCAGATAGTGATCCAGCAACTGCTGTCGCAACTCCGGGGGCAAGTCGGCCTTGGCGTCGTACAAGAGTGACGCGATATCGTACTGCAGCGCGCCCTTGCGTCCGCCTTGATAGTCGAGAAAGTAGGGTTGATCTCCACCCGCAACGCTGCGCATCATGACGTTGCGGGACTGGAAATCTCGATAGAGAAAGTAATCGCGGCTGGCGCTCAGCAAAAGCTTCGTCAGGCGGCTGAAATCGTGCTCCAGCGCCTGCTCATTGAAAGCAATTCCAGCCAGTCTGAGGAAGTAGTACTTGAAGTAATTGAGATCCCACGCAATCGACTGCCGGTCAAAGCTGGCGCGCGGATAACACACCTTGTAGTTCAAATCGCGCCCGGCTTCGACCTGAAACCGCGGCAAAAAGGCAACGACGTTGCGATAGGCCGCAACCGCCTCGGGGGCGATTGTCCCGCCGTTTCGATGCGCCGAAAGAAACTCAAAAAGCGTGGTGTTGCCCAGATCTTCTTCGAGATAGGCGCCATGATTCAAATCTTCAGCGTAAATCTCGGGCACCGGCAGACCGTGCCGGCGAAAGTGCCGGGAAAATTCGAGGAAAGCTACATTCTCTTCGCGCACGTCATAAAGAATGCCGATGGCGCTGTGCCTGTCGCTGGAAAGACGTACGATCTTTCGTCCCGAACCGCCCAACTGCCCTTGCAGCGGTTCCGCCCGGGTCACCGGTGCGTGGAAATGCCGCTCGAAGAGTGTTTTCAAAACTTCCATGAAAGTAAGTTCCAGCACCGCACTGTCAGCATAAAGATACCATCGGCGTCGCTCAAGAGTGCCCACCCGCTCCCTCTTCAACACCGTGGCCTGAGCGGTCGTTTCGGCGGAATTCGTCACTGGAATCACATCTCTATGTGCGCTACGTCACAGAGGGGCGGGAAGCCAAGGGTAACAATGGGGCGTCTCAGCGATCCAGTTCTGGCAATGCACGGCATTGTCAGACCTGGACCAGAGGCTCCCATCTAAATTCAGGATCCAGGAGGCCCAAGATGGCCGCGAATCCGCTTACTTCTCCCGAGTTGCAATTGGTGACGGAACATAAGCCGACGATTGACGAAAAAATCGCCGAACTTCACCACAAACGCACGAAAATCATGCTGGGAGGCGGCAAGCAGCGCATCGAGAAGCAGCACGCGGATGGCAAGCTCACCGCCCGGGAACGGGTGGAAGAGCTGGTCGACCAGCAGAGTTTCCAGGAGATTGGCGCCTTCGCCAAACATCGTTCCACCTACTTCGGCATGGCGGAAAAAGATCTGCCGGCCGATGGTGTGATCACCGGATGCGCTACCGTCGATGGCCGGTTGGTTCACCTCGCCAGCCAGGACTTCACGGTCGCCGGCGGCGCCGCGGGCGAGGTGCACTGCGCCAAGATCACCGAAATGATGGAGTTGTCGCTCAAGACCGGCAGCCCCTTTGTCTTCATCAACGACTCCGGAGGAGCGCGAGTTCAGGAAGGGATCGATAGCCTCGCCGGATACGCCTCTGTTTTTTACAACAATACCCTGCTATCGGGCACGGTTCCTCAGATTTCCATTATCTGCGGCCCCTGCGCGGGCGGCGCCGCCTATAGTCCGGCGCTCACCGATTTCATCATCCAAACCACGCGTGGCCGCATGTTCATCACAGGTCCGTCGGTCATCAAGCAGGTCACAGGGGAAGTGGTTTCGTCCGAAGAATTAGGCGGACCCGCGGCGCAAATGAACCGGTCGGGTGTGGTTCACCTCATCGCGGAGGACGACGCTGGCGCACTCTCTCTGTGCCGGCGCCTGCTGAGCTTCCTGCCTTCGAACAATATGGAGGAAGCTCCGCGCCTGCCCTACAGTCTTGCGCCCCAATCCGATCCCGAGTTGAATCATGTGGTCCCGGTCGATCCAAAGGTCGCCTACGACGTCCGCGCAGTGATCGCCCGGGTGCTCGACTCTCACGACTTTTTCGAAATCCAACCAGGGTTTGCTGCCAATGTCGTAATCGGTTTCGGACGCATTCAAGGCCGCGCTGTCGGCATTGTCGCCAGCCAACCCAAGGTGCTGGCGGGCGTCCTCGACATCGACGCTTCCGATAAGGTGGCCCGTTTCGTACGCTTCTGCAACGCGTTCAATACTCCCCTGATCACGTTTGTCGATACCCCCGGCTTCTTGCCCGGCGTCGACCAGGAATACGGCGGCATCATCCGCCACGGAGCAAAAATGCTGTTCGCCTATTCTGCGGCGACCGTGCCCAAACTAACCGTCGTATTGCGCAAGGCTTATGGCGGAGCCTATATCGCCATGTGCAGCAAAGAACTGGGCGCAGATCGCGTAGTCGCATGGCCCACCGCTGAAATCGCGGTAATGGGCGCAGAAGGTGCTGCCGAAATCGTCTTCCGCCGCGAGATCGACATGGCTGAAGACAAAGAGCACCGCCGCAAGGAACTCATCGAGAGTTACCGGTCGACCTTCGCCAATCCGTACGTGGCCGCCGGCCGCCGCCTTGTGGATGACGTCATTGAACCCGCTGAGACGCGGAAATATCTGGTCCAGTCTCTGGCTGCCGTGAACTCGAAGCGGGAATTCCGTCCCCCCAAAAAGCATGGATTGATTCCGCTCTAGGAAGATTGCGATGACATCCATCTACATTCTTGTGGCTGCGCTCGTGACCGCCGGCTGGGCGGCAGCCTACATCGGTTCGCGCCGCGCCCAGCGCCGCACGATCGCCGATTTGCGCCGCGAATTTCAGGGGCAAATCGACTCGCTCACCGCGCAGGTCATTGCCCTTGATCGAACCGCACGCCCGGAGACTGCGCCCGCTCCAGCAAAAGCGCAAACTACCACCGAACAGGTCACGCCCGAAACTTTGCGCGCGATCACTGAAACCGTTTCGGCATTACTCGGCAAGAAAGTTCGCGTTCTCTCCGTAAAGACCTTGCCCACTCCCGAGGCCGCCGTCAGTTCGTGGGCTCAGCAAGGCCGGGTTGTCGTTCAAGCCTCGCACAATTTCGCCCAGCGGGGGCATGAATTATGACAAGATCGCCAGCCATCGGCGCGATCGTTTTGTCGCGACACGCAACCCTCCCCGCAGCCTTTCTCAGGAGCCGCCGATGAAAATGCAGATTGTGATCGGCGGGAAGGCCTACGAAGTTGAGGTCCAGGTCGAAGGCGATGCCAATCTTCCAGCATCGGGCCAGCGGCAATCGGAACCCGGCCCCATTCAGTCCAAGTTGGTCCCCACTCCGCCTCGATCGCACGCTCATGCGGAGGGCGAGGCCGATGAGTCCAAACTGTGCCGCAGTCCCGTCGCTGGAATTGTTGTAAGAGTTTGCGTCCAGCCCGGACAAGAACTGCAGTTGGACGATCTACTGGTCGTCCTTGAGGCCATGAAAATGGAAACGAGTCTCACGGCCCCGATTCCGGGAAAAGTGAAGTCAGTCAAAGTAGCGTCAGGCGAGGCCGTCAAACTGAATCAGATCCTGATCGAATTCGAGTGACTGCGCAGGTCGAAATCAACATGAGAAGACAAGTCCTATGTTACTAAAACCTTTTGTGATGAATCGTTACGGCCGCATGGTCTTTCCGTGCAATTTTTTTCCGGAATTAGACTTCTCCGTCTTCGATTCACTGAACCAGTTCAATACCGTGATCCGGCGCGACTTCGGAGAGAAGGCGCCCACCGAAATGGACATCGTGGGGCGCATTCGGGCGGAAGAATACAAGAACCGCTATGAAATTTGCCGCGATCTGGCGCTGAATCTTTTCTGGTCACAGCGTTTTGTGCTGACCATGTATGAGAAACGGCCGACCCGCTGGCGAGACATGCCCCGGCATCGCAACGACATCTTTTTGCCCGTCTACAAACCCCGGGATGCAGCCGGCCTAGCCTCGGCTATGGAAGCTGGCTATCTGAAGCTCCCCGCAATGTCCGATGAAGAGGTGGAAGACAAAAGCTTCCGTATTCTGCTGGACGTCTTCAAAAACAAACAAGGCGCGGGCGGAGAATTTCGAGCCCTCAAACCTACCGTCGCCGAGATTCTCACCAACCCAACCAATCTCACCTATCGCCTCCTGAGTTACGACCGCGATTATCCCTCTTATAACTACGACGAGGTCATCGACTCTGTTCATACCGTCCCGGAACTGGAAGCTCTCATGCGCCAGGCCATGATTCTTCACAACCAGTACCCGTGGGATCCCGCGACCAGCGCCAGCGTGGAGGTGGGCGAACTGCAGGATGACGATTATGTCGTCGCCTTTCATCCCCGCAACAGCGACGTGACCCAGTTCATCCGCCGTGTGAAACAGAATGGATACTCCGAACCTCGGCCGCGGCCTTCCCTGCCCTTGACTCTCGCGTTGAGCGAGCCCGAAAAACCGTACCCTCCCGTGATCGTGCGCGACAACTTCGCAGTCTTGCCGCGGATCGAGTCAATCGCCGTTTATGAGGGTGAGGTGCCCTGCACCAACAAAGACCTCATCAGCAACCACGCGTATTGCTGGTCCCGCATGACGGAAGAGGATATTTCCGGAAAGACAGGAATTCAGCAGCGTTGCTATAGCGAATTAGCCCTGGAAGAAATGGCGCTACTCGCCGTCCGCGCCGCCTTGACGAAGTCGGGACGGAAGCCGGCCGAGATCGGCGCCGTTTTGTTCTGCAGCTGCACAAGCACCCGCCTCATCCCTTCGGTCGCGACCTGGCTCTCGGGCGAGTTGGGACTTCGCCAAACCCATAATTCCAGCGACATCATTGCGGCATGCGCCGGCATGTCTTACGGCCTCGCCGAAGCGACCCGCCTGCTCCAGGAAATCAAACGCCCGGTGCTGGTCGTGTGCGCGGAAAAATTTTCCGACAAGATCGGAACTGTGCGAACCTCTCGCATGATCTTTGGCGACGGAGCCGCCGCCATGGTGGTAGGTCCGGCTCCCGCTGGAGCCGCTTCCGACATCGAGATCTTCCAGACCTATGCCAGCGGCCCCTGGTCGGAAGTGAATTCCATCATCTGGCCGAATCCCGAGTTCGACAACAACATTACCGTGTACGGTCCCGAAGTGAAGAATCTGGCCAAGCGTTACCTCGTGCAAATGATCGAGGAACTCAAAGCCTTGCCGCATCCCGACGGCGGTAAGCGGTCGTTTATGGATGCGCTCGACCTTGTCGTGCCCCACCAGGCCAACAAGAACATGGTTCTCGATCTCGCCGAAGCCGCGGGCGTGCCCGAAAGCCATCTCTATTTCAACATCGACCGCGTCGGCAACACTTCCTCCGCCAGTATTCTTCTCGCCATCCACGATGCCGTGCGCGAGGGGCGAATCGACCGGCCCATGCGCGTGTTTGCCCCGGGGTTTGGCGCCGGTGCGGTGGGCGGCTACGTAGTCATGCGGGTAGATCCGGCAGTAGTGCATTGCAACTCTCAGGAGAAAAACACATCTATGGAAACCATCAAAACCAAGCCAAACGGCGGGGACAACGGAACCGCCGCCCTGCATGGGAAAGTTGCACTCGTCACCGGCGCGGGCCGGGGCATTGGACGCGCCATCGCGATCGAACTCGCCCGGCGCGGAGCCAACGTCGCCCTCGACTATCGCTCCGACGCCACGCACGCGGAAAGCGCAGCCGCTGAAATTCGCGCCCTGGGCGTCGAGTGCATCACCATTCAAGGCGACGTTTCTAAAAAAGGAGAAGCTGGCCGCATCGTCAAGGAAGTGCTCGATAAATGGCAGCGGCTCGATATCCTCGTCAATAACGCTGGCATCACGCGCGACCGATCCATGCGCAAGATGACCGAGGACGATTGGGCCGAAGTCATCAATGTCAACCTGAATGGCACCTTCTACTGCACCAGTGCCGCCTTGCCTGCCATGATCAACCAGAGGTTTGGCCGGATTATCAACATCGCCTCCGTCGTCGGACAAATGGGCGCCTTCGGACAAGCCAATTATTCCGCCAGCAAAGGCGGCATCATCGCCTTCACCAAAACTCTCGCGTTAGAGATGGCCAAATTCAACATTACGGCCAACGCCATTGCTCCCGGATTCACTTCCACCGAAATGGTCGAGGCCATCCCGGAGGAGATTGCCGCTCAGATCAAAGCGAAAATTCCGCTGGGACGCTTCGCTTCCGTGGAGGAAGTCGCCAAAGCCGCCGGCTTCTTGGCGGCGGATGCCGACTACATCACCGGTCAGGAACTGAACGTCAACGGCGGTTACCACATGTAGACCGGGCACAGAGATGCTTGCTGTGCTGCAGCGCGAATCATAATCTCGGCACCGACCATGGCAGGAATTATCAACTGCGACTTGGCGGCTTCGATTGCTCCCACGATCGCGGCCGCGTCTGGCGGATGCACCACCGCCGCGCAGATTGTGGCTCGTCCGCGAGCGGCATCGATCAGCGGGCGGGACCTGCCCCGGTCGGGTAATTTCACTTCCCCCTCAGGAAAAGGGATTGTTATTGGACGGCGAGTTGTGTTGTAATGCAGTGCAGCAATACTTCGCTGCATTGCAGCGTCGCGATGGAGAGGGTGACCAAAGCCAATGTGGGCCCAGTGCGGACTGCTTTGGTTCACTCAACATCGTACCTGGGTTTGCAGGCGAACTTGCAACGCTTAAATTTGCACCGGATGATGAAACTGAACCGCGCGTCTTGACGGAAGGTCCCTATGACAGTACCCATGTTTGACTACGATCTGCTGGTAATCGGAAGCGGTCCTGCTGGCCGGAACGGCGCCATCAGCGCGGCTAAACTGAAAAAGAGAGTGGCCATCGTCGATCGCAAATGGCCCGTGGGCAAATTTTCTGCTTCCAGCGGAACGATTTCGAGCAAAACCTTGCGCGAAGCCGTTCTCAGCCGCCTCCGTCAGCGGACCTTCAATGAAAGCCCCGGCCAAGATCCTGTCACCATGAAGGACCTGACCTCTCGACTGGAATCCGTCATCCACAGCGAAGCCGAGATGACGAACTCGCTCCTGCAGCGTTACCACGTCGACCAGATCGAAGGCGAGGCTTCGTTCGTCGAAGCCCACACCGTTCAAATCCAGAACAGACAAGGAACCAAACCCGTCACCGCCGAAAACTTCCTCATCGCGGTCGGCACCCACCCTGCGCAAGCCCAGCGCATTCCAGTCGATGGCCGCTACATTTATAACTCCGATCAGTTCCTCGCGCTCCACGACCTTCCTCGCGATCTCATCATTGTGGGCGCGGGGCTCATCGGGATCGAATATGCATCGTTGCTGGCGGCCCTCGGCGTGAAGGTCACTCTCGTCGATCAGCGTTCAGAACTCCTCGGCTTTGTCGATCGGGAAGTCGTCGCGAATTTCCGCTCTTACATCTCTCAACTGGGAGTCAGTTTTCAACTCGGCGAAAGAGTCATCGCTTGCGGGACAACTGCCGATCATCGCGTCTTCGCGAAACTCGAGAGCGGCCAAAGTATCCAGGGCGATTCCCTCCTCTATACCATCGGGCGAGAGGGAAATACCGCCGGACTCAACCTGGCAGCGGTTGGGTTAAAGACCATGGAGGGCGGCAAACTGGAAGTTAACGAACAATTTCGCACGGCCGTGCCCAATATTTATGCCGCCGGCGATGTGATCGGCTTCCCCGTGGAAGAATTGTATTACGGCAGCATCTCGATGGAACAAGGCCGCCTCGCCATCTGCAACGCGTTCGGCATGCCGGCCGTGAGCCGGCCTCATGTCTTTCCCTACGCAATTTATGCCATCCCCGAGATTTCCATGGTCGGCCAGACCGAGCAGGCTCTCGCCGCGAAGAAAATTCCTCACGAATCTGGAATCGCCCACTTCGGCGAATTGGCCAAGGGCCACATTCTCGGGGATCGTCAGGGATTCCTGAAGCTGCTGTTTGATCCGGATTCCCTCAAAATTCTGGGCGTTCACATCATCGGAGAGAGTGCGGCCGAAATCGTCCATACCGGACAGGCAGCAATTAGCTTTGGCGGAACGATCGAATACTTCCGCGATACGGTTTTCAATTATCCGACACTGGCGGAAGCCTACAAGGCCGCCGCGCTCGACGGACTGAAAAAGGTCGGTCTTGTTCTCTAGGAACCACAAGGGGACCGGGTCTTTTTGACTCTTTGCAGTCTCGGTTTTGCTTGACAATGTAGGCCGAGCGGTTACACTGCTGGTGATGACGCACTGCAGCATTACTTGCAGCAACAGACGATTGATGACTGAGACTGGAGGCCGGGCATGAGTTTTTCGGGAGCGCACAACCATCCGCGGACCGGCTCTACCCTGCACGGCATGGCCGGAGCGGGCGTAATCGCGGAAGTTGAGGAGAAGTTTGACATGCCTTTTACGCTTGAGGGTAAGACGGCGGTGGTGACTGGCTCCGGACGAGGCATTGGCCGGGCGGTGGCGGAAAAACTGGCCGCGGCGGGCGCGGCGGTGATGGTAAACGACCTCGATGAAGCAGCGGTGAGCGAGACGAAATCCTCGCTCTGCGCCAGCGGACGCCGCGCGGAATATATCGCCGGCGATCTTACGGACCCCAGTTTCCCGGCCAAAATCGTCGATGCTACGCTCGAGGCTTTCGGTTCGGTGGATATCATCGTCAACAACGCCGGTTATAGCTGGGACAGCGTCATTCAGAAAACCACCGACGAGCAATTTCAGGCGATGCTCGAAATCCACATCGCGGTCCCGTTCCGCGTGTTGCGAGCGGCCTCCACCTACATCCGCGAAACGGCGAAGAAAGAAATCTTGGCCGGAAAAAAAGTCATGCGCAAGGTCGTCAACATCACCTCGATCGCCGGCACCGATGGCAATCCAGGCCAGGCTGGCTATTCCTCCGGAAAATCAGGCGTGATCGGACTGACCAAGACACTCGCCAAGGAGTGGGGCCGTTATAACGTCAACGTCAATGCCGTCGGCTTTGGCCTGATTGAGACTCGCCTCGCGCAGCCTCTCACCGGCACCGAATCCAACATTGAAATGAAGGGTCATACCATCAAGATCGGTGTGCAGCCTGCCATGCTGGACTCAGTGAAGCAATCCTGTCCGCTTGGCCGGCTCGGCACGCGAGAGGAAGCCGCAGGTGCCGTTCTCTTTTTCTGCTCGCCTCTTTCGGATTACGTGACAGGAGAAGTATTGATCTGCGGCGGCGGCTTCCACTTCTAGCTCGTCATCCGCGCCGATTTCCCACGTGAGACGTCAACCTGCGCGTCTTCTCGCCAGTTATCACGCCTTACGGCGCGCGGCAGTCTTTCCCTTCTTCGGTTTCGCGGTGCGGCGTTTCGATACCAGCGACTCCAGTTCGGCCACACGCCGCCTCAAGTCATCGACTTCATCCTCTCCGCTTCCCTTCCCCTGCGCTCCGCGCATACTCGCCTCAGTCGTCGCGTCGGTCGGCCGTACCGCCGCGCCTGGCCATCCCGGGAAAGGCGTCGGTCCCAGCGCGAAGGGGTTTACCGGAGGCGTCGCCATCGCCTGAAAAGCATTCTGGTACATATCGAGGACCGATTTCATGTACTGCACCGTGGTCTTCTCGGTTGCCTTGCCGCACGCAGCCACCATCTGGCGTAAAACATCCATGGGGAACGCCGAATCATTATCTTTTGCATGTTGCACAACAATCTGCGTCAGCACCAGACGCGTCAGATCCTCCCCCGTAGCCGCATCCACCACTTGAACATCACGCCCCTTCTGGATCATCTCCGCTACTTCGTCCAGGTTGATGTAGGCGCTGTGGGTGGTGTCGTACAGGCGCCGGTTCCCGTACTTCTTGATGATCAAAGGCTTGCGGTTCATCTCCGTCACATTCTTTCTTTTCTGCTTGACATCCGCTGGCGGGAAGCTATCATAGCCTTATGCTGCATTGCAGCACTATTCGCAACATTATATTTACTTACAGAAGGAGCAGAACATGAGCACCCCCAAAAAGTCAACCAAGTCCCCCAATGGATCCGCCCAGCCAAACGAAGTAGTCGAGGCTTTCATCCCCTTGTACACGAAAAATGTCGAGCGCCTCGCCGAACTGCAGAAGAAATCGCTCGATATCGCAGCCGAACAGAACGCCGAATTAATTGCTGCGTGCAAAAAAGCCTCGCAATACGTCCCGGAGAACCCTGGATCGTTCCTGTTCGACCTGGTCGGCCAGACGTTCGAGCGCTTCGTTGAAACCCAGAAGGGTGCCATCGATCTCGCCGTGGAACAGAGCCATGTGGTTGCGGGCCTCGCCAAGGAACCCACCAGTTCGGCGACCAAGGTAGCGGAGGGCGTGACCGCCCTGTTCAAGCAGTCTGTCGAGCATTCTGTTGCAGCGCAAAAAAAGGCTCTCGATTATTACGCAGAACAGCATAAATCGGCTTGCGAGACCGCCCGGAAGCAGTTCCACATTCCCAGCAATCCCGCTGCGGATGCCTTCCAGACCGGCATTGATGCCCTGATTCAGACGCAGAAGACCATGCTCGACATCGTTTCCGCGCCCTTCAAAAGTATCAAAGTCGCGTAGCCGGTTGTTATACTGCAATTCAGCGCAGACAGCCCGCCAGTGGCGCGGTTCTCCGGGAAATGCAAGTCCCGGCTGTCTGCGGTTGCGGCCTGCGAGAGAGGAAACAGGAAATGGGCGACGAACAAGGCACTCAAGGCAAGCAGTTTGATCCGGTGAGCGCTTTCCGCGACGTGCGCGATAGTTATCTCGATGCCTGGGCGAAAGCGATGGTCGAAACTGTCAACACTGACGCCTATGCCAAAACCACCGGCAGCATGCTTGATACCTATCTCTCGGCTTCCTCACCGTTTCGCGAAGCCGTCGAGAAGTCGATGCTCCGCGTGCTTGAACAGTTGAGCATGCCAACGCGAGCCGATTTCATTGGTCTGGCCACACGCGCTACGAACATTGAAATGCGCCTCGACGACATGGATGCCAAGCTCGACCGGATTGAGCGCCTACTCTCCGCGCCCGCCGCCTCCCGCAATCGGCAGCCCAAACCCGCAGCACCCCGCCGTAGCAAAAAACAGCCTAGCAAAGGGACGAAATAGCCATGTCAGACGCCGCGGTGATCACCGATCCGTTTACCGGCCTGGTCGAGAAGTTGACGGCCTTCAACAAAGCCGTCACTACGAAAACCCCGATTGCGCAAACTCCCAAAGAGTTGGTGTGGACGCTTAATAAGGCGAAGCTGTATCGCTATGTTCCTGTCGTGCCCAAAGAGAAGCGCCATCCGGTTCCGCTCCTGATGGTTTTCGCGCTCATGAACCGCCCTTACATTCTCGATCTCCGTCCCGGCCACAGCTTTGTTGAGTTCATGGTCAAGAGCGGATACGATCTCTACTTGCTCGATTGGGGCGCACCCGGACCCGAAGACAAGAATCTGAAGTTCGACGACTACACCCTTGACTACATGCCGCGCGCGATCCGCAAACTGAAATCCGTCGCCGGCGTGGAAGAATTCAGCATGCTGGGCTGGTGCATCGGCGCCATTCTTACCACCATTTATTCTTCCCTGCGGCCCGACGATGGCCTGCGAAATTTGATTCTGCTGACAGCCCCTCTGGATTTCTCGGACAAGAACGCGATCACCTTCGCCCGTTGGACTGACGAGCGGTATTTCGATGTTGAGAAAGTTCTGGCAACCTTCGGCAACATGCCCGGAGAGATGATCGACTACGGCGCCAAAGCGCTCAAACCCGTCGAGAATTACATCGTCAACTACCTCAAGCTCTGGGACAACATCGACAATCCTCACGTCATCGAAGCCTGGCAAGCCATGAACACGTGGGTGACGGACAACATCCCGCTCAGCGGCGGCGTGTTCCGGCAACTCATCGTCGACCTCTACCGCAACGACCGCTTGATGCGCGGAGAGTGGATCATCCGCGGCGAGCGCGTGGACCTGAGCCGAATCCGCGCCAATCTGCTCACCGTGATCGCCGAAGGCGACCACATTACGCCGCCCTGCCAATCAAGAGCCATCATGTCGAAAGTGAGCAGCCCTGATAAAGAACTCGTCAGCGTTCCCGGCGGCCACATCGGAATCATGGCTGGCAGCGGCGCCAACAAGCGCACCTGGCCAATGATTGATGGCTGGTTGTCGCAACGTTCCAAGTAGCCACCAACTGATCGCGAGCAGCCGTTTTCGCCCGCGCGTTCGCTGCCAGAGCTAAAGGTTGGCGGATGGATTGCCCCGGCTCCCACCCGCCCCTGTCCCACGCACCGGTCATGAAGCGCCAAACTTTCTTCTGCTGGCTCCGCCTGTAGTTGCGATGTCTCGTCAACCGCTCGATAATGGCTGAATCGTCCCACGCCATGCGATTCCGGCACCTCGCCTATGAAGAAGCGTCCGCCAAAGCCGCGCACTCGCACATCGAAGCCGGAGTGCGCCTCGGGCCACACCGCTTCGGGCCGGCCTAAATCCGCTCGTCCGGCCTCGCCTCGAAGAGCTCCCGACCAGGAAGACCAGCGCCGGCCTCGCTTCTCCCTCAATCTTTCCGTGCTTTACGAAGATGACGCTGTCGTCGTTCTCGACAAACCATCTGGACTGCTGGCGGTTCCGATTCAAGGATCGGCGACTCCGTCGGCTTGGTCGCTGCTCGCGGAAAGGTTAGAGCGGAAGAAGCAACGCGCCTTGATCGTCCATCGCATCGACCGTTTTTCTTCGGGCGCGCTGTTGTTTGCGAAGACGGCTCCTGATCGACAAAAGCTCGTGCGGCAGTTTCTCGACCATACTCCGCTCCGGCAGTATCTCGCGGTCGTGCGCGGCCGCGTTGGCGAAAAGAGCGGAACGCTGGCGCATTACTTTCGCCGGGAAGGGATGTACCAGCAGTTGCGCACCGCGCGCGATCCCGAAGCCAGTCGCGCCGAACTGCGCTATTCCGTGGAGCGTCTTTTTGCAGATGCAACGCTCGTAAGGGTCGAACTTGTAACCGGGCTCCAGAATCAGATCCGGGCGCAATTTTCAGCGCTAGGGCATCCCGTAATCGGCGACCGAAAGTACCACCGGAAAGAAGCCTCCGAGCCTCTCATTGACCGCGTCGCCCTGCACGCGGCGCATTTGGAGTTTGTCCATCCCCGATCGGGCAAGACCCTCGCGGTGGACTGCAAGCTGCCACCCGACTTCCAACATCTGCTTCGCGAGTTGGCGCGGGCCCCCGGTGAGGCGACTCGAGTGCGGCAACAGCCGCTGAAATAACTAGCCGTCCGGCTTCAGATCTCCTTCACGGCTGGTACAACTCCGAGGGAACCGGCTGCGTGAGCGTGATGGCCGATGTTTCCTGGCCGGTGATCAGAACTTGCCCGTTATTAAGAAGAGTCGCCGACAGGAAGAAGCGCGCGTAGTTTGTTGGCGCATTGAAAATGAACACACCCGAGGCGGGATCATAAAGTTGCGACGAGTTGAGTAGCTGCTGCGCAATGGCGAAACTCTCGCCCCCGACCAGCAGCACCTGTCCGTTCGCGAGCAGTGTAGCGGTTTGACCGGATTCGCCAGCATTGAGCGATCCTGTGTTGGAGAACGTCCCGGACGACGTGTCATATAACTCGCCGGATACCACGGCACCGTCCGCCCCGTTGCCGCCCGCAATGAGCACTTCTCCATTCTGCAGGAGCGTCGACGTGTTGCCGGCGCGCGCGCTGTTAAGTGATCCGGTAAAGGAAAACGTTCCTGCCGTGGGGTCATAAAGTTCAGCGGAGGCGTATGGACCGCCCGTTCCAATGCTGGAGCCGCCTGCCACAAGCACTTGACCGTTGTTGAGCAACGTAGCAGGGGCTGACCGCGCGGCATTCATCGAACCGGTGGCAGAAAAAGTCGCCGCGACAGGATCGTAAAGTTCGGCGCTGGCAAGCGTGACATAGCTATAGCCGTCATTACTATTGAGCCCTCCCGCAACCAGCACTTTGCCGTCGGCCAGAAGCGTGGCGCTGTGGCCCGAGCGTCCTGTGCCGAGCGGTCCAGTGGCCGAAAAGGTTCCAGTTCCTGGGTCGTAGATCTCCGCTGCGGTTATGGTAGGCAAGCCGCCATTGCTGCCGAAGTTATACCCTCCGGCAACCAGCACTTGGCCGTTTTGCAGCAGCGTGGCGGAATGGGCGCAACGTGCCGTGGCGAGCGACCCCGTGGGCGTAAAGCTTCCCGTGGCCGGGTCGAAGAGTTCGGCCGAGGATAGAGCCGTATTTCCGTTGCGCCCTCCCGCGATCAGCACCATACCGTTCTGCAAGAGAGTGGCGCTGTGGCAGTCACGCGCAATACTCGGGGTTCCGGTGAGCGCGAATGTGCCGCTGACGCCCTTAATTGTGAGCACAGCAACATTGCTGGTAACGCTCCGGTTATAGTTGTCGCTGACGATCACATAAAATTGCTCGCCGCTATCCGAACTCGACAGGACGGGCGTCGTATAGACGGCGTTATTCGCTCCGCCAATCGCAACACCATTCTTGTACCATTGAAAACTCAGCAGGCCGCCTCCGCTTGCATTAACGGGAAAGGACGTTGTAATGCCGCTCCCCACATATTGGCTGCCCGGCTGCACCGTAATGTAAGGGGCTTGCGGAAGGATCGTCATCAGGAGTGTGACACTCGTATTCCCGCCCGTATTGCTCGCCGTAATCGAATAGCCGACTTGCGGAGTCTGCGTCGCTGGCGTCCCGGTCAGGATTCCGGTCGTCGGGTCTAGCGACAAGCCTTGCGGTAGCGCGCCATTCGCCGCAAACGCGGTGGGAGTTCCTCCCGAAGCGCTCCAGCTCGGCACATTGGGCGAAATTGAGGCGCCGGCCGCGTACACGGCCGGGTTCACGCTATAACTCAAGCCGGAAGGGGCGACGTCGTTCACCGTAATGCTCAGTTCAACGCTGTCGTTGCCGCCGGCGTTGCTGGCCGTCACCGTATAAGTCGCCGTTGCCGCCACTGCCGTTGGCGTGCCGCTAATGACACCTGTCGTTGCCGCCAGGGACAATCCCGCCGGCAATGCCGGTGTCACCGCGTAAGCGCTTGTCGCGCCTCCGCTGTCGGTCGGGGTGTTCGGTGTGATCGCGGTCCCTTTCGTGTAGATCGCACTCGTTGTCGCGTACGACAATATCGGCGGCGAGGTGCGCTGGCTTGCTGATCCACAACTGCAAACAGACAGGCTGCCCGCGAGCGCTAACAGCACAACTACAATCCGCATCGCTGACTGGCGTGAATCCGCCGACGAAACCTGACTCCCGTGGAAGAACCCTCCAAGACCCGTTCGACCAGACTCCTCCGCACAAAACTGCATCCAAAGCCTCCCTTTGAAACTCCCTGTCTACCTTCACAGGCGCCGGACAATGCGCCAGTATATGGATTCCGTCGAAGCAGAAACAAGGTTATAGGTCACATTTCGTTGGTTAAGGGCTGGCCCCCGAACGGTGACACTCAATATGAATTCTGACCCCGCATGTCCAGTCCGGCAGCGCGATGCTGGGCACCTGCAAAGACAGCGAGGCACGTTTCTTTCGCGGCAGGTCTGGCAGATCTTCTTCCTGTTTCCTCTGGCCGAAGATAACATTCCGAGTGTTTGCCCTGCGTCCCGCCCGCTTTTGCCCCTAATAGGTTTGACCGCTAATTGACCAGTTCGTACACTACTTCTAGCGCATCCGTCTTGTTTGACAGCTATGGTGAATGGGAGCAGGGTTTTCCTCGGACAACGCGGGCGACTGGCGGTCGCTTCGCCATTCGTTCGGGTATTCGCCTCCTTCCTCGCTATCCTGCTGGCCGCGTCCTTCGCATGCGCGCAGAACAGCACTCCGGTGTCTCTGGAGACCAGCGAGACGCTCTTCACCGTGCTCACAGCCATCAACATTTGCGGCTATGACCAGGAACTCAACCTCTCCGATCCGCTGCGCGCCCAGATCCGGTCCGAGGTCGGCAAGGCCGCTGAGAGCACTCCCGGAGCCCCCGACGTAATCGGCGCCATGTGCATGTTTTATCGCCAGCATCAGGCTCCGGACCCAACCTACGATCTGTCCCACTACGTATCGCTGGCGCTCTACGTCGATGAGCCTCCTAAGTTCGCATTGAAAGCGAGGGAGGCGGAATTGCCTCCCGATGCCGACGCCGTCGTCGGGTTCGTTCCCCTGGTGAAGGACTTCTACGAGAAGATCGGGCTGCATGCCATCTGGGAGCGGCATCGCCCCCGCTACACGGAACTGACCGAGCAGTACCACGTTCCACTGGCGAAGTTAACTTTCGACACCGAGATTTACCTGAAGATGCCGTCGGCGGGCTACTTGGGCCGGCGCTTCACCATCTATCTGGACGCGATGGGCGCTCCGGGGCAGACCAACGCCCGCAACTACGGCTCCGATTATTTCGTCGTCATTTCTCCGAGCTCCGGCACGGCAATCAAGCTGCAACAGATTCGTCACACCTATCTGCATTACCTTCTCGATCCTCTCGCGCTGAAAAACGGCGGAGCCTTCGGACGCCTCGAACCGCTGCTCGGCCCCGTGCAGACTTCTCCAATGGATGAAGCCTTCAAGACCAACATTTCGCTGCTGGTGAATGAGTGCCTGATTCGAGCGATTGAAGAGCGGTTGAGCAAGCTTCCCGAGTCAGAGCAACTTCGCGGCCTCGATGAAGCCGACAAGCAGGGGTATGTTCTGACCCGCTATTTCTACGACGCTCTGGGCAAGTTCGATAAGACTTCGGTCGGCATGCGCGACGCTTATACGGATCTGGTGGGAGCGATTGAAGTCGGCAAAGAGATGAAGCGGGTGTCCCAGATCCAGTTTGCCAGGAGCGCCGAACCCGAACTTCTGCAGCAGCCAAGCCATACCGACAATCGCCTTCTGGTCAGCGCGGAACGCCGCTTGGCGACTGGCGATCGAGAGGGTGCGCAGAAACTGGCGCAAAAGGCGCTCGATGATAAGGTAGGAGATTCGGCGCGCGCTCTCTTCATTCTGGCGGAAGTGGCGACGGCGAATCGGGATATCGATGGTGCGCGCAATTATTTCGAGCGCGCCCTGCAGAATGCGCATGAACCCAAGCTCATCGCCTGGTCGCATATATACTTGGGGCGCATTTTCGATTTACAGGAAGATCGGCCCTCCGCCGTGGTCCAGTATCGCGCGGCGATCGATGCGGCGGGTGCAACGCTTCCGGACGCCAGGCAGGCGGCGCAGAAGGGACTGGATAAGCCGTACGAGCCTCCGGTGGCAAAACAGCCGGAGTAGATTTCCATGTAGAGATGCGGTTCGCCGCGTCCCGGAAATAGAGCAGGGCCCGAGTATCAGCAAACCTTAGCATTGAAAATTGCATCGAGGGAGACACCATGAAGAAAGCAGCAGTCATTCTAGCAATACTGACCATCGCGGTTGGGGCATCCGCTGCCTCGACCGGCGGACAAGCGGCGCCAGCGGCAGCGGGACAGGCGGCACCAGCGCCGAAACGTCCACCCCAAGCCAAAACGCAGCCCGAGTTCGATGCCTGGAAGGCGGCGGACGCCAACAAATCCGATCCCGCCGCACTGGAAAAAGCATCCGACGACTTTGCCACGAAGTTCCCCGACAGCGAACTTCGCATCCTGCTTTACAAAAACGCGATGCGCCTGTATCAGGCCGCCAACAATGCCGAAAAGACCGAGGCGATGGGCCGCAAAGTCCTGAGCTTTGACCCGGACGATCCCGAGGCCTTGGTTGTAGTCTCCGAAGTGATCGCCGAGAGAACGAAAGACACCGATATCGACCGCGATCAGCGTTATGCCGATGCTACCTCGATGGCGCAAAAAGCGATCAAGACCATCGACACCGACATCAGCATTCCTGCCAACACGCCGCAAGACAAGATCGATGCCTACAAGGCCGGATTGCGCTCGCAGGCCTACTCGATTATCGGCACCCTCGAATATAAGAAGGACGATTTCGTGACCGCGCAAGCCGATCTTCAGAAGTCCATCGATGCCGACCCCGCCGACCCGGATTCCGTGGTCGTGTTGCGTCTCGCGCTGGCGCTGGATAAGCAGGGAAAATATCCCGAGGCGCTGAAGGTCGCCGAGCGAGCCGTGCAGATGACGCAGGATAATACGCCGATTGGCACTCCGGCGCGCCGCGAACGCGATCGCCTGCAGCAACTCACCGGAGCCGCCGCACCCGCGCAGCCGTCGACTCCGCCCAAGAACTAACCGCCCTTGCGAGGCGAGGCTTCCCTCGTTTCGGCGGGAACAGGTCTCAAATGCGGTAAGTCGCGTCTCCAGGAAATGACGTCACGCGAAAGCGAAATTGTTGCGCTCGAAAAGAGTCTCGGTCACCATTTCAAGCGCTCCGAACTTCTTGAGCAGGCGCTGACCCACAGCTCGCAGGCCCGCGAGGTGGAAGCGCTGAGCGCTGGCAGTGGTGTGTCCAGCCAGGGCGACAACGAAATGCTCGAATTCCTGGGCGATGCCGTGCTTGGCTTGGTCACCAGCGAGGCCTTGTTTCATCGCTTCCCTAAATTCCAGGAAGGCCATCTGTCGAAGTTGCGCGCACATCTGGTCGGCCAGCGGCACCTGTTGCGGGTCGCCGAGCAACTCCAGATTGGCCATTACATGCTTCTCGGCCGCGGCGAAGAAAAGAGCGGTGGCCGCCACAAAGCCAGCCTCCTCGTGGATGCCCTCGAGGCAATCCTCGCCGCTCTTTACCTCGACGGCGGCTGGGCCGTGGCGCGAGACTTCATAGTGCGCGCCATTCTAGATCCCGAACTGTCGCACATGAAGCTGGAGACCAGCGCCATTCCAGTAATGGATTTCAAATCCGCGCTGCAGGAAACGCTGCAGGCCAGCGGCGGTGCTCAACCGCTCTACGCGCTCGTTAAAGAGGAAGGCCCAGAACACAAAAAGACCTTTACAGTAGAAGTGAGACTGCCGGAGGGAACCATGGGCCAGTTCGTGGGGCGCGCCCAGGGTTCAACCAAAAAACGCGCCGAGCAGGAAGCCGCTCGGCAGGCGCTGGAGCACATCGCGGCATTGCCCGGCCAGCAGCAGTCGCGTGGCGGCAACGAGGGTGGCGCGTCGTAGTGTCGACTTCGCAGCCGCGCTGCACTCATGATCGCAGCCATCGCTCGCAATCCTGAGCGCGGCCGAAGCGGATTGAATCGATTCTTCCATTTAGAATCGCAGCAGTATTTTCTGTCGCGAATTTGATTTATGTCGTGGAGTGAAAAGATTTCCGCCGGCGATTGGCCCGCCACCGTTCAATCGGTAGCCGGAACCGTTGTGATCGCGGTTTTCGCCGTTACATTTCTCGTGCAGGCGTTCACCATCCCCTCGGAATCCATGGAACAAACTCTGCTGATCGGCGATTACCTGCTGGTGGACAAGTTCTGTTACGGCGGCAGCCTGGGATGGAACCGCCTCTTGCCTTATCGCAAAATCCGCCGCGGCGATGTTGTGGTCTTCCACTATCCAATCAATCCCGCGCAGGATTTTGTAAAGCGAGTGGTAGCCTTACCTGGAGACCGACTGCGCCTGATCAACAAACGCGTCTATATTAACGGCGCTCCGATTGTGGAGCCCTATGCGCAGTACATCACTGCTTTACGCAACTCCTATCGCGACGACTTTCCCCGCACCGATGCGGCGGACTACGGAGTTGATGCGAAATGGTGGAAAGAAATGCCCCGGCTGGTAGAAGATCATCAGCTGATTATTCCCGAGGATCACTATTTTGTCTTGGGCGACAATCGCGACGACAGCCAGGACAGCCGCTACTGGGGATTCGTGCCGCGGGAGAATATCATCGGCCGCCCGCTTTTGATTTACTGGTCCTCGCGCACTTTGAATGACGATCTTCCGCCCACGCCCAGCGTGGGTGATAGACTTTATCACCTCGCCTATGCGGTGACGCATCTGTTTCAGATGACCCGATGGGAGCGCACTTTTAGGCTCGTGCACTGATGAAATTCCTTTGTAAAGACATTTACGGAAATGGATAGCCAACGTGGCAATAAAAACCAAAGAAGCAGTCACATCCAGAAAATTCGACAATAAGACCACTAGCTCCCAGCCTGCTAAGGAAAAGCCGGGCGAAACCACCGTGGAATTTCTGGTCTCGCTCGCCGAAGTGCTTGTCACCGGACTATTCATCATCACTTTTGTTCTGCAGGCCTTCGAAATTCCTTCCGGTTCCATGGAAGATACGCTGCTTATCGGCGACCACCTCTTTGTGAACCGGATACAGTTCGCCGCGCCCACCCGCTGGATGGGTTCGCTGATGCCCTATCGCGCTCTTCGTCACGACGAGATTGCCGTATTCATGTCGCCGGAGCAGCCCGGCCTGTTCCTGGTGAAACGGATCATCGGCATTCCTGGCGATCGCATTCATTTGCGCGATGATGTCGTCTACCGCAACGGCGAGAAACTAGTCGAACCCTTCGTCCGCCATAAGCGGGAGCCATCCCCCTACACCGAGGACTTTCCCTCCGTACCGCCCTCGGAGGGTGGCGTGACCAATGAGAAATGGGCGGAGGAACTGCCCAAGCACATCCAGGGAGACGACCTCGTCGTGCCCCCCGACAGCTACTTTGCCATGGGCGACAACCGCGAAAATAGCTACGACAGCCGCTTCTTTGGCTTCATCCCCCGCAAAAATTTGATTGGACGTCCCATGTTCATCTACTGGTCGTTCATCACCCCGGAGGATCAGTACCAGATGCGCGACGCGGGTGATCGGCTCGGTTTCATCGCCCACATCATCATTCACTTCTTTGACGAAACCCGCTGGTCGCGGACATTGAAGCTGGTACGCTGAGTAGGAAACCGGAACGGATGGATGACGTGGCGGAAGCCCTGCCGAACCAAGAACAACCTGTTGGCGCTGAGCGGCGGCAAGAGACGACGGTGGAATTCTTTGCTTCCCTCGCGGAACTGCTCGTCATTGTCTTGTTCATCATGACGTTTGTCCTGCAGAATTTCGAGATCCCCTCCAGTTCCATGGAAGACACAATGCTCATCGGGGATCACGTCTTCGTCAACCGCGAGCAATTCGCGCCTCCGACCCGTTGGCTGGGTTCCCTGCTGCCTTACCGCGACGTCCGCCGCGACGACATTGTTGTTTTCCTCTCCCCCGAAGAGCAGGGATTGTTTGTCGTAAAACGCATCATCGGAATTCCCGGCGATCATCTTCACCTGCGCGACGGCATTGTCTACCGCAATGGCGAAAAACTGGTTGAACCCTACGCCCGGCACAAAGTGGGGGACTACAATCCCTACCGCGACAACTTCCCTGCCGTGCCTCCATCTGAACTTTACGGCGTCAGAAACGACCAATGGCGTCAGGACCTCCCTTCTCATCTCGAAGGCGCCGACATCGTCGTCCCCGCCAACAGCTACTTCGCCATGGGCGACAACCGCGACGTGAGTTACGACAGCCGCTATTGGGGCTTTATTCCGCGTGCCAACGTCATTGGCCGCCCCATGTTCATCTACTGGTCATTTATCACTCCGCCCGATCAGTATCTGATGCGCAACCTCAGTGACCGCCTCGCATTCATCGCGCACATCGTCATCCACTTCTTCGACCAGACGCGCTGGTCCCGCTCCTTCAGGATTGTTCGGTGAGGCTGCTGCGATCGAAGCGCGGGCTGGCGGTCATCGCGGCTCTTTTGTTGATCTTGTTTTTGTGGCGCCCCGGCGTTTACCGCCTGCGCAGCCGCATTTCCACCTCGATCGGCAACGCGCTCAGCCGCAGGGTCACCATCGACAACGTCCGTTTCCACCTGCTGCCCCGGCCGGGCTTTGACTTGGAGGGTCTCGTCATCTACGACGACCCGGACTTCAGCCCGGAACCGATGATCCGCTCCGATGAAGTCTCCGCCGCCATCCGCTTGCGTTCCCTGCTGCGCGGGCGCATTGAAATCGCAACCCTGAGCGCCAACGAGCCCAGCATCAACCTCGTGCGTAACAACCGCGGCCGCTGGAACCTCGCCAGCCTGCTCGAACGCAACGCGCAGATCCCCGCCGCTCCCACCGCCAAGCCTTCCTACGAACGCCGCCCGGCGTTCCCCTATCTCGAGGCCACGGGCGCTCGCGTCAATTTCAAGCTCGGACAAACCAAGAAGTCCTACGCCCTGATGAATGCCGACGTCGCGCTCTGGCAGGATTCGGAAAATTCCTGGGGCGCTCGCATCAAAGCCGAGCCGGTCCGCACCGATTTTCATCTCACCGATACCGGAATTCTTCAGATCAACGCTACCTGGCAGCGCGCTTCCAATTTACGTCTGACGCCATTGCAAATCAGCGTGCGCTGGCAGAAAGGACAACTCGGCCAGATTACCCAATTGCTGAGCGGCAAAGACCGCGGATGGCGCGGCACCACCAATTTGACAGCCCAATTATCGGGAACTCCCGAGGAGCTTCACATCGAAAGTCAGACCGCCATCGACGATTTTCGCCGCTACGATATTGTCGACACCGAAAACGTCCGTCTCGCGACTGCCTGCTCGGGACAGTACCACTCGTCGACTGGAACGTTTGCCGGCCTCTTGTGCGAGTCGCCGATCGGCGACGGCACCGTTCGCCTGCGCGGAAGCGCGACGCCTCTCGCACAGCCGCCCGCCTACGATCTGACCCTCGCGGCACAGAACCTTCCCCTGAACTCGCTCGCGCGCCTTCTGCGTCAGGCAAAAAAACAAGTCCCGGTCGATCTCATCGCTAGCGGAGTGCTCAATGCTGATTTTCACGCCATTCACAACGAGTCCCCAGTTCGCAAGGGAGCGCAGCCCTCTTTCCTGACGCAATGGAGCGGCGGTGGCACGGCTACGAACGTGCACTTGTCAGCCAACGCAGGAAAAGATCAAGTCACACTCGGCACGATTCCCTTAACGGCGGTGCCCGCGGCCTTTCACGAGATTTCGCGGCCTGGCAGCTCCGCCCGCCGCAAACCACCAGAGCCATCAAAAGAACTTGAGCCTGCCGAACCTCATCTGCGAATTGGACCCATCGCGCTCGCAATCAATGGATCGGCTCCAGTGAACACCGGAGGTTGGATTTCCTCCAAGGCCTATCGATTTTTTCTGCGCGGCGACACGGAATTGAAAGATCTGTTTCGGCTGGAGGACGTGCTCGGCTTGCCCCTCACGCAACCGGCCGCCGAAGGTTCGGCCACACTGGATGTGAGCGTCGCGGGGCCGTGGCAGGGATTTGCTCCGCCCGCCACCCTTGGCTCCGCCCAAATCCGCAACGTGCGCGCCGACATGCATGGCTTCAACGCTCCGATTGAGCTGACCTCGGCAACCATCTCTCTCACGCCGGACCTTTTCGCGATGCAGAAAATCTCTGCACGCATCGGAAACTCGCGCTGGTCCGGCGAAGTCTCCGCTCCCCGGCACTGCGCCCCTCCCGGCTGCCTGTTCCAGTTCGATCTCGCAGCCGACCAGCTCTCAACTGCGGATCTCGGCGAATGGTTGACTCCATTCCCCACAAAACGTCCGTGGTACCGCATCTTGAATTCCGCGTCCAATTCTGGTTCCAATTCCAATTCCAATTCCAACGACTCCGGGCAATCTTCGCCTCTTCTCGCGCTTCAGGCCCGCGGCAACCTGCATGTCGGCCGTTTCGAATTGAAAAAACTGGTGGCCACGCAGGTTACAACTGCGGTCGAAGTCGATCGCGGCAAAATCACTCTCTCCGCCCTGCGCGCGCAGTTGCTGCAGGGCACCCATCAGGGCAAATGGGTCGTGGACGCATCAGGACGTGACGTGTCTCCAGAGGGAAACCGCACACCTGATGCATTGCCGCCACTCCGCTTCCACGGCACCGGAACCCTGCAGAATCTCTCGCTCGAGCAACTCGGCGCGCTCATGAACAATGCCTGGATTACCGGCACAATCGACGGAAGTTTTGACCTGGACGGATCGGCCGGAAACTTCCATGACCTGATCGCTCGCTCCGACGGCAAGTTGCAGTTCGTTATGCACAACGGCACTTTTCCCCACGTTGAGCTTCCCGGATCACCCGCTCCTCTGCCCGTCCACCGCTTCAGTGGCAACCTCCACCTGCGAAAAGGTATTTGGGATCTTTCCGCCGGACGAATGGAGACCCGCGACGGTTTCTATCAACTAAGCGGAACTGCTTCTCCCGGAAGCGTCCTCGATTTCGTTTTGACTCGCAGCGACGAGCAGTCGTGGGCGCTCACCGGAACTCTGGCAAAGCCTCGCATCGCGCCCCTCGATCCGGCGGAAGCCAAGCGCTCCAATACCAACACTCCATCGGTCAGCCCGTAACACGCGCACCAGCCGTGTCTGGATTCCGGGAACTTCAGCAGCAGCGACCGGCCGCGGCGTGAGCGGCCTTTTTTGCGGGCTCGCGCGAGGCAACGATCAGTTCTTTTTCGATTGACGAAAAGCGCTGAAAGACCTCGTTAAGCCGCAGCGCCATGCTCCGTATCGCATCGGCCTGCACCTGGGCGCCAATAGGGAGCCCGGGTTCGAGCGCCAGGAGTTCCGCGTTGCCAAGCACGGTGGTAAGAGCGTTGTTGATGTTGGACCGCATCTCGACCATATAGCGCCCCAGTGCAGCCTCAGCCAGCGCGGCGGCACAGATCTTCTCTGCATCGCGGGCCCGCGATTCAGCTTCGGAGCGGCGGAGAATTTCGCGGCCAATCAATCCCGCCAGCGCCGGCCACAAGCCCGGCTCCCGCCGCAATACAATGACCTGTCCTTGCAGACGATACACATCACTTGTGCATTCGGAATCAATCACAATCGCCGGCTTGCCGGCGCTCGCCAGCACTCGCTTAATATCCCCGTTCGAGAACTCCTGCTTCAACCGCTCGTGCGTTAAAAACTCGCGCTCCGGGAAGTTGGCGCCCGCGTGCTCTTGGTGCTGCGCGCCTTCCGGCCTCAAAATCTTATCTCCTGGCTCCGCAACACATTGGCGCCTGTCTGTTTTGTTTCTGGTGTCCTTTGTTTCAGGGGAAGCGTCGGCGATCGCGAGATCGTAATCACTCCCCGCCATCCCGCTGCAGAAAGTTTCATCGAGGACAATGAATTCGGGACCGTTGCCGCCGAGTTCCCCGCCCTGGGGCCAACCGGCGGTGACTTTCCGCGCAAATGCGGGGTCGCTCGCAAGGATCAGGACGGTAGGGCGATTCATATTTTCCTCGTTGCGTTAAGGACGAGAATGCGACACTGCGTCCGTAGAAGAACGGCTCGCGTCCCTCGAACCCGCCAAGACGCGGCCAGACGCGTATTCTCCGTCGATTAATTCTGCGTTTCGCCCGCCGCTGCACCCTTGGCGATCGGTTGCTTGAAAGCCCGGCTGGCGCGCGCGTCGTCAACCGCAGCGCGCAAATCCACTAGCATGCGCAGAGGCTGTCCTGAAGAATATTCAGCATGGAACATGACCTTCCACGACTGGCAGATCATGCGCAGCCGCGAAATCGGCTCGGCAGCAGAGAATTGCGCCCGCCGGCAATCGATGGTCGTGACCCCGCCGCGATCCAGTTCGCGCAAGCCATCCTGAATGGCATTGAGGTCGTCGTGCATGAGCCGGAAAAAAATCCGCCGCACCATGAAGCTGAACCGCGCAAACGCCACCATCGCCGAAGAATCGAAGTAGCGCGCCGCACTCTGCGTTTTCAACTTGCGCCCCTGCTCCAGCGCGCCGCTATGCAACAGTTCGCTGAGCCGCCGGCATCCCGACGCCGATTGCAGAATGCCCTCCAGGGAATTCAGCCACCCCGGAAGCTGCGGGCTTTGCGGCCCCAGCACGGGCTCGAGCACGTGGGCGACGAAGGCCAGATCCACCGCGGCGTCTTCCAGCCGCGACGGGGCACACAGCGAAAAATACTGCACCAGCAGAAAATCCGTTTTGTCGCGGTCCCCGACCGACTTCGCCGTCTTTTGGATGTGATGCAGCAGCAGATGGCGCAACACCGCTTCGTTGGCCAGCGGCGTGGTCTGCAGAAACTGCCGCAACTGGTGCACCTGGATTTGCGTATCGACCTGCTGGAACCACCCGGCGGCATACGCCACCGATTCCGGCGTCGCCGAAAATTCCTCGTCCACCGGGCACGTGGAAACTTCGATCACAAACTCGCGCACCAGCGCGGCGTAAACCGGCTGCAGCGCGCACAGTCGCGCGCCCAGGTCTTCTACCGAAGGCGGGTTGGAAAGCACAACCGAACTTTGGCCCGCAGGCTCAACGCTCGGCTCGAACGGCGAGGAAGAAGAAACAGTCATGATTTCACAATCCAATTCGGAACATGTTCTAGAAAACGGACCGCAACCGCAGTCCGCTTCGGGTGGTATTGAACCGCGACCACTGAGCCTTCGACGTGCAGCGAGCCGTCCCGGCTTTCGACCAGGACACAATCGGCATATTCCAGCGGCCGATCGACCGTGAATAAAACCTCGCGCGGCGTTCCGAACTCAATGACCGTGTTCTGGAAAAACACTTCTTCATTCTCGCACCGGCTCCCCTTGCCCGTGCCATTACCATGGTCATTTTCGTCTTCGCTATCATGCGTACGGCTGAGTTTGATGGGAATCCGCACGGGCGTGGCTTCCGGAAAAAACCTCGCCAATCGGCTTAAGATGTCTGATTCCAGTGCACGAGCGCTTGCCTGGTTGGGCACGAAAATCCTCGATCCGGGGGAGTCGGAGCCTCCGAGCCTCCCCTCTTCCCGGTTTGGAAGATCTGCGGGGAGGCTCGCCTTTGCTCTAACTCCATTTCGTAATGCACGATGCTCACCAAAACTGGAGGGTCATGTCCTTGCGAACAAGCTCCTCATTCGCAAGCAATTAACAAAGCCGCTCCAGCCACAAAACTCCGCTCTCGCCTGCTGCAGACCAATCTCGTCTCAGAATGAAATCTTCGTCTCAGAATCGGTCGCCCGCAACCGCGACGGCAATAAGTTGCTGACTAACTCCCCTGGCAGTAACAGTTACTGGGTGACCATGAGTTATTGACCGCTGGCGGAAGGGTTATAACTCGAGGATTGTTATTGCAGAGCGGTCGACTGCGGTTCTTCGCGCCCGCCAATGTTATAGCGCTTTAATTTGCGGTAGAGAGTGGCCCGGCTGATCCCCAGCATCTTGCCGGCGAGAACCTTGTCTCCCTTCACTTGGGAAAAGACGCGCTCGATGGTCGCGCGCTCGATGTCTTCCAGGTCGGTCGCGTGGAAATCGCTCGAGCCGCCGGAAACTTCCGCCGAGTCGCGCGCTTCACTTTCGCCTTCCAGGAACGCGATGGCGGGCGGCAGATCGTGCACTTCGATCGTGTTCCTGTCAGTGAGAGCAACCGCCCGCTCCAGGCAGTTTTCCAGTTCGCGGACATTGCCCGGCCAGTCGTATGCGAGCAGCGCCTTCATCGCGTTGCTCGAAACCTGCACACCCCGCCCCGGCGCCAGCCGTTCCAGGAAAAATGCCGCCAGTACGGGAATATCCGAACGCCGCTCGCGCAACGGCGGCAAACATATCGTCACCACGTTCAGTCGGAAGTAGAGATCCTTGCGAAAGGTTCCCCGCTTGTATTCCGCGTCCAGATCGCGGTTGGTCGCGGCCATGATGCGCACGTCAACCTTTGTCTTTTGATTGCTTCCGACCGGCCGGACTTCTTTCTCCTGCAGAAAGCGCAATAACTTCGCTTGCATCTCCAGCGGAAGTTCCCCCACCTCGTCGAGAAAAATCGTGCCCGTGTCGGCCGATTGCAGCAATCCCTGCTTGGAACGAATCGCGCCCGTGAACGCGCCTTTCTCATAGCCAAACAGTTCGCTTTCGATCAGTGTCGGAACCAGCGATCCGCAATCGACGGCGACAAACGGCCGGTTGGCCATCGTGCCGCGAAAATGCAGCGCCCGCGCCACCAGTTCCTTGCCCGTTCCACTTTCCCCGGAGATCAGCACCGGCGTGCGCGTGTCCTTCAGGCGGGAGATTAAACGCAGAACATTCTGAATGCCGCTCGAATTGCCGATGATGCCATGCACCGCGCTCTCAGTCTCCGAGCGCTCGCGGAGGTACTGGTTCTCCTCCACTAGCCGCACCTTATCCGCCATCCGCCGCAGAAACAGCCGCAGCTCATCCAGCGCGGCGAACGGCTTGGCAATGTAATCGTAGGCGCCGAGTTTCATCGCTTGCACCGCCGTTTCCACCGATCCATGGCCGGTCATGACCGCCACTTCGATGCGCGGGTGCGTGCGCTTCACCTTTTCCAGAAACTCGATCCCCGTCACGCGCGGCATGACCATGTCGGTGAGCACCATGTGGACGGGTTGCTCCTCGATCAGCGCCAGCGCGGCGTCCCCGCTCTCCGCTTCCAGGCAACTGAAGCCCAGCGATTCCCCAACGGTCACGCACAACTGCCGGATCGTTTGTTCGTCATCGACGATCAGCAGGCGAATGCGGAACTGCTGCGCTGGCACCGGCGTCATCATGCCGCCTTGCCAATGGTCTGCTCGACCACCGCGATGAATTCGTGCACGCGAAACGGCTTATACACGCACGGCACGCCGGTCCGCCGCAGCGTTTCCGCCGTTTCTTCGCTGGCCACGTCGCCCGTGATAAAAATCATGAAGTCCACCAGCTCCGGACGGTGGGCAGAAATCCAGGCGTGGATTTGCGAGCCATCGACGCCGCCGGGCGTGCGCATGTCCGAAATCACGCCATGATAGTTGCCACTTTCGAGTAACCGCAACGCGTCGGCGCCCGATTCAACCGGAACAACCGCATAGCCGCGACCTTCGAGAATCGAACGGATCAAGGCCATCACCGCCGGTTCATCTTCGATCAAAAGTACCGGTGCGCGCTCTGACGTGCTTCTGTCCTGAGTTCCCACGGAGTTCATTTGGGATGAACTCCCGCCACCGCTCCAAAGGATGCCGTCTCGCTCGACACCGGAAGGCGCACGGTGAACGTCGCTCCCTCCGAGTCCAGGTTGTTATGGCACAGAATCTCGCCGCCATGTTCGCGGACGATGCCATAGCAAATGCTCAATCCCAATCCCGTCCCCTTGCCCACGTCCTTGGTGGTGAAGAAAGGATCAAAAATGCGTTCGGGATCGGCAATCCCAGTGCCGTTGTCCCGGAACGAGATTTCCACGAACGAGCCCGCCAATGCGCTCGCGATCTCGATCCGAGCCGGCCGCGCGCATTCGCGCACCGCGTCATAAGCGTTATTCACGATGTTCAGAAAGACCTGCTGCAGCTGGTGCGAATCTCCCACAATCTGCGGGAGCGACTCGTCGAGGTGTTCGATCACCTGCACGCCGTGACTGATGAAATCGTACGAACGCAGGTGCAGCGTCCGTTGCAGAATGGAATTCAGTTGCACCGACTTGCGCTGCGGCGGCATCTGCCGCGCAAAGCTCAAAAGGTTTTGCACGATATGCTTGGTGCGCTGCGCTTCCTGCAGAATCACCCGCAGATCGCGGCGCGCGCTTTCCGGCATTTCGGGGTTCTCCATCAACAGGTCGGTAAACCCGAGAATCGCAGTAAGAGGGTTGTTGACTTCGTGGGCGACGCCCGACACCAGATGCCCGACCGCCGCCATTTTCTCGGCGTGCACCAACTTGGAGCGCAGGACAGCGGAATCCGTAACATCGGTCATCACGACCACAATGCTGTTGACCTGTCCGTCTTCCCCGCTGATCGGGCTCAGGTTCGCGGAAAACTGCGCGCTCATACCATCGCCCCGGATCAGCAGCAGATCGAAGTTGTCGACCTGCTGGCCCCCCGCGACCTCGGCCAGCGCTTCCCGCACCGATGCGCGGCGCGCCGGTGCGCACAGATCCGGCAAGGCGTGGCTCAGCACCTGATGCTGCTGGAAGCCAAGCCCGCTCCAGCGCCGGTTGGCATAACTGATGACGCCCTCAGTATCGGTCACCAGAATCAGACTCTGCGTGTGATTGAGGATCTTGTCCGAAAAATCCCGTTCCCTCTGCAGTTCGGTTTGCGACTGCCGCAAGCCCGTAATGTCGAGCATCACCCCGCGATACTGCAGAACGTTGCCAATCGCGTCGTTCACCCCAAAGCAGTTGATCAAAACATGGACGGGCGATCCATCCTTGCGGCGAAGGCTTTCTTCCTGGTTGCGTAACCCGCCTTCGCGCTCCAGTTGCGCCAATAACTCTTGCCGCCGCTGCGGCGAAAAATACACTTGCGTCGGTATATCGAGCTGAATCACCTCTTCACGGCTGCCATAACCCAGCATGCGAACCAGGGCGTCGTTCACCTCTACGAAACGCCCCTGTGGCGTCGTAAAAAAGATCCCTTCCTGAATATTGTGGAACAGTTCCCGATAGCGCCGCTCGGCCTCGCGCCGGTCGGTGATGTCCTTGAGCACGTGCACCGTCTGCAACTGCGCGCTGCTGGCAGCGTGAATCCGCGACGTGGAAATCAGGTACGTCGACTCCAGCGCCGGATGTACATATTCGTCCAGGCCGTCGCCGCTCCGGCAGAAAGGGCAGGAATGCGGCGAAGCGCCCGCGGAAAGAGCTTCCAGCGCCCTCATGTTCACGCCGATCAGTTGCTCCGGAGCAATGCCGACAAAATTGGCCAGCGCACGGTTGACCCGGAGAATATTGTGCTGTTCGTCGTGAACCACGATGAAATCGCCGATCGCGTCAAACACTTCCACCCAGTGCCGGTTCGCCTGGTGCATCCGCGTGAAAAGGCAGGAATTTTCGATCGCAATGCTGGCATGCCCCGCAATGGCGCGCAGCAACTGGCCGTCCTCGAGCGATGGCGCGCTGCCGTGATCGGCGAGACAGAAGATGCCCGAAAGCTCTCCCGCCGATCCCGCCAATCGGACCAACGTGCAATCGGTCCATCCCAAAGTCTGCGCCAGATTCTCTCCCAGGATATCGGCCGCCGGGGCAAAAGCGACATCCGTGGGGTATTTCGCCAAAGCTCCATCCAGCGCCAGTCGCACCCGTTTCAGTAGCACTTGATCCTGCATTTCAGAATCGCCCGACATCAGGACGATGCCCGGCTCCGAAGACCGCAGCACAAGGGCCACCGCCCGCGCCCCGAGCAACGCGCCCGCCCGCGAAGCAAAGCTGCGCATGAACTCCGGCAGCGGCGACATCGTGTTGAGTTCGAGCGCGATCGCAACCAGAGCCTCCGAGCGGCGCCGGTGATCCTCGGATTGCTGCAGGTTGCGTGTGAGTTCGAGCGCGATGGCCACTTGTGCGGCTAGGGCGCGGGCACGACGTACGTCCTCCTCGTCGATCGCTCCCGCTTCGATGCGATCGAGCGCCCCAAACATCCCCAGTACATCGCCGTTCGAGCCGAGCAGGGGCACCGCGAGCAACTGCCGGATTTGAAAAGCCTTCACGAACTCTAAATCTGCTCCTGGAGTTGTGCTGGCATCCTCGGTGAAGAAAACATTCTTCTGCTTCAGCGCGCGGGTCGCAACCCCATCGTAGAGCGGGATATCCAGCGGCCGCGCCACACCCTTCTCCACCGCCCACCGCACGTGAAATTCAGCGTCGTCGAGAAGTCCGATGAAGCACCGCTCGAACCCGAGAAAATTCGCTGCCCGCACTACTGAAGTGTGCATGAACTCGTCGAGTTTTCCGGCGGAACCGAGTTCAACCGAAATTTCAAGAATTTCGTAGAGTTCGTGCGCTTGCGCCTGGGCGGTGCCGTACAGCTCCGCATTGGCAATCGCCACTGCTCCAAAACCCGCCAGCGCAGAGACCAGCAGTTTGTCTTCCTGGGTAAATGCCCGGCCCAGACGTGGATACACCAGAATCGCGCCCGACAAACGCGCGCTCCGGAAGGGCGCTGCGATCAGAACCCCGGCCGGCGAATCTTCCCCGAAATGCGAGGCGCCGTCGATGCTCACCGTAATGCGCTCACCCGCTGCCACCGCGCGCGCCGCGATTTCCATCGACGAGCGCAGTTGGTTCTGCTCGAACCGCGACCGGATGGCCAGCGTCAGCGCCTCCGCTTCGGTCGACACCGCCTGCAGCTGAAACACTTTTTCCCGTTGCACGAACACCAGCACCGCCGGAGAATGCAGCAGCACCCGCAGGCGGTCCGCGACACTCTCCATCACCGCTGCGCCATCGGGCAGGCCACGCAGCGCCGTCGCTGCCTCAACCAGAATTCCCGCCCGGCGCCGCTCTTCATGCGCCAGCTGGTGGAAACGCAAGGCTTCGAGCGCGGTCCCGAATTGCGCCGCCAGGATCGTGACCTTCGCGACCGCCCCTTCATTAAAGCCCGCTCCCGGACCGCTCTTCAAAAAAATTATGGCGCCGAAGACTTCCCCGGACACGAGCAGCGGAGCCGCCAGCGCCGAGTTCGCTTGACAGGATGTCAGCCAGGGATACCGGTGGCTTTCCAGTTGGTTAATGAAGAAGGCATGGCGCCGCTCCACCGCGTCCATGGCAATGGATTCATCTCCGGCGCAGCGCCGGATACCGCGAAATAATTCCGCGTCAGCGGCGTCCGCTTCGGTGGCCACCATTTCGCCATCCACCGACCGGCTCCAATAATACGCACCGCTGGCCTGAAAGAATGCGCGCGTCAACCCGCAAAACGAACGGATAAATTCATTCGTATCGCTGCACTGAAATGCTGCCCGCGACAGTTCCAAGAGAAGCTCTTGGAACGCCTCCTCAGACTGAGACACGTCGCCTAGGCTCGGTTTTCCGGGGTAGCTTGTCAGAGCGCACCAGTCATTTCTGCTAAGCAATTGAAAACAATTGAATTAACTTCAAACCTACGCCTGATTCTCAAATTGAGTCAATAAAATATACGGCGAGGTGCCGTTTTGTGAAATGGCACCAAAGTGATGCAACCGCAGTCTCATTCTGCGTTCGCGTAGCTCTGATTAGCGCCGGATTAGAAACCGAGGAGTGGATTCTCGTCACCAAAGTAATAGCGCAAAAGAACTTTTGATATCGGCAGGTGCGCTCCTTACCCGAAGATAGTAACAAGGCGGCAACGGGAGTCACCGTGAGTTTTAGGATCGTGAATCGTGTGTTCGTAGTCGGTCTTCTGCTGGGCGTGTGGGCTGCAACCTGCGCTCCCCTGTCTTGGGGACAGGAAGAAATCAGTCGCAAAGCCAAGGTTAAAGTAGCCCCGGTGTGTCCGGATCTGGCGCGCCGCATGCGAATCAGCGGCGTCGTGAAGGTCCAGATCACGGTGGCGCCCAACGGTGCGGTCAAAACCGCAAAGCTGATCGGGGGGCACCCCGTGCTGGCCAACGCCGCTCTCGATGCGGTCCGGCAATGGCGCTTCGAGGCCGGGCCAGACGAGTCCATAGGGATTGTGCAATTCCACTTTGATCCGCAGTAGAGGGCAGCACAGCGGTCACTCCAGTACGCGGCTTGAAGAAAGCGGATGTATGAATATCGGAAAAAAGCTCTATTTAAGTTTCGGCATCATTCTCGCGACCGTTTTGGTGTTGCTGGCGATCAACCTGATCGCAATGAGACGCGAGCACGACACCAAGGCGGCCGCTCAGCGCTCGCTCGATATGACGGAGGCAACCTCTTCCGTCCGCTTCCAGATGATGCAAAACCGCCTCCACCTGCAGAACTACCTGCTCAGTGGCGACACCCGCGACGTCGAAAAAATGAATGACGGCGAACACCTCCTGGGAGACGCCCTCCGCCACGCCGAGGAACTGGCCAACTCCCCGCAACAACGCGCCAGCCTTCAAAAAGTGCAGGAACTCGAGCAGTCCTGGGGCAGCGAGTTCGCCAACCAGATGGTTGACAAGCGCCGGGCCGTCGACAGCGGAAACGCGACCGTGGCCGAACTGCAGATCTTCTATCTCCAAAAGGATCCCAATTCCTGGGTTTCCCGCTCCAGCGACATTCTGGACGACGCCGACCGGGAGAACCGTAAGTTGCTCGACGAACGGCGCCACTCCGACGAACTGGCCGAAACCTTCACCATTCTGGCCGCCGTCATCAGTTCGCTCTTCGCCCTCGGCTTGGGTATCGTCATCGCCTACCGCACCGCCACGGGCATCACGGGACCGCTCGGCCGCCTCAATCACGTCGCCGAGCAGATCGGCCGCTCCGGAGATCTCGAACATTCCATCGACGTCCACGGAGAGGATGAGATCGGCCAACTGGCCAGAACCTTCGACTCCCTGGTCAAGTACTTGAAAGAAATGGCTGCCGTTTCCGAAGCCATCGCCGGCGGCGACTTGGCCGTCGAAGTCCATCCCCGCTCCGCCAACGACACGCTCGCCAATGCCTTCACCCGCATGGTCGAAGGGCTTCGCGGGCTGGTGCGCAACGTCCGCGACGCCGCCACTCAGGTCGCCAGCGCCTCCACGCAAGTGGCAAGCGCGTCCGACGAGTCGGCCAGAAACACTCTCCAGACTTCTTCCGCCATCGATGAGGTCACCGCCACCATGCACGAGATGAGCGTCAACGTGCAGAACATGGTGAAGAGCACCCAAACCCAGGCCTCCAGCGTCAGCGAAACCTCGGCCTCGATCGACGAGATGGTCACTTCGATTCAGCGCGTCGCCGATACCGCCAAGGTTCTCCTCGACATCTCCAACCGCTCCCGGGAAGAGGTCCACAGCGGCATCGGCACCATGGAGAAGGCGACCGACGGCTTGAACCGCATCAACACCACCATTCACGCATCGGGCGAGATCATCGACGCCCTCGGCATGCGCGCCGACAACATCGGAAAAATCGTCGAAGTGATCGACGACCTCGCCGAACAAACCAACCTACTGGCCTTGAACGCTGCCATTGAAGCCGCGCGCGCCGGCGAGCACGGTCTCGGCTTCGCCGTGGTCGCCGATGAAGTCCGCAAGCTGGCGGAAAAATCGGCGCAGTCGACCAAAGAAATCTCCGAGCTGATCGAGAGCATCCAGAGGGAAGCTCGCAAAGCCGTCGATAACATGGAGAAGAGCACAACCATCGTCAACGAAGGGCTGAATCTCGGGCAGGAGCTGAATTCGGCTCTGCGCAAGATTTCCAACGTCGTGACCGAGGTCTACAAGTTCGCGCAGGAGATCGGGGCTGCCACCAACGAGCAGTCGCACGGGTCTTCGCAAATCGCGCGCGCCACCACGCGCCTCAACGAAATCACCCACGAGATCAACTCGGCCGTCGAAGAACAGGCTTCGGGAGCGCAGGCCGTCGTCATGGCCATGGAGCGCATGCGCGAACTGGTGCAATCCTCCACTTCCCGTTCTACCCAACTGGCCGTCTCGTCTGATGAAATGTCCCAGATGTCGCGCGGCCTGCTCGATTCCATGGACCGCTTTTCGCTGCACTCTGACAACGATGGCATCGGCGAGAACGACGATCACCGCGAAGCCCGTCCGGCGGGCAACAACCCGCCCGGGTTCGGCGCCTCCAGGCGAAGCGCCAAGGCAGGAGCCCGTTGAAGCAGGCTCAACACATGATCCGCGAAGTCCACATTGTTGGCTTCCGCGTCGGCCCGGAAACCTACGGCGTGCCCATCAATCTGCTGCATGAGATCGTCCGCGTGCCCGAGATCACCGCCGTTCCTGATGCGCCCGGTTATCTCGAAGGCGTCATCAACTTGCGCGGCAAAATTGTTTCGGTCGTCGATCTTCGCAAGCGCTTCGGGGAGGCCTCGGCTACCCTCGACCGGCACAGCCGCATTCTCGTCGTCGAACATCGCGGACGCCTCGCCGGCATGATCGTCGATTCCGCTTCCGAGGTTCTGAAAATTCCCGAGAGCGATATCGAAGCCGCCCCCGCCATGATGCAGGAAGGCGGCTTGGACTGCGTCACCGGCCTCGGCAAGTATCAGGGACGGCTGATCATACTGCTGGATGTCGGCAGGGTGTTGGCGGCGGCCGAACCGCGCCACAAGCCTGCGCGGACAAACGAAAAGCCTCTCGATGAATCCGCTCCCGAACCCGGCGTCCACGCCGGCGAGTTGGCGGCCAGGACGAAAACCAGGAATGCATCCGCGGGAAAGTAGTGGTCACAGGCGAACTGACATGGACACAAGTGAAGCACCCGTGCTGACCGAAGCGGAATTGAACCTCCTCCAGACGCTCGTCTACCAGGAGTGCGGCATGCACTTTGACGAACGGCGCATCTCCTTCCTGCAAGACCGTCTGCAACGGCGCTTGAAGGAGTGTCAGATGGTCTCCTTCTACAGCTACTATCGCCTGCTCACCAGCCGGCAGGGCAAGCAGGAGCTGACGCTCCTGCTCGAGAACCTCACCGTCAACGAAACCAGTTTCTTCCGCAATAAAGCGCAACTGGAGCTGTTTCAGCGCGACGTCATGGAAGACCTGCTGCGCCGCAAGCAGGAAAGGCGTGATTACAGCCTCCGAATCTGGAGCGCGGGCTGCTCCACCGGACAGGAACCCTACACCATCGCCATGCAGGTGGCCGATGCCCTTTCCTACTATTATCTGCGCCATCCCCGCGTCGGCGAATCGCCGCTTCCCAAGCCCCTCGTGCCCCCTCCCTGGCGGCTGGAGATTCTGGCCAGCGACATCAATTATTCCGTTCTGCGCACCGCTCAGGCCGGCTCCTACGGGGAGCATCAGATGACGTCGGTCGACTACGGCTATCGCTTGCGCTACTTCGACAAGGTCGGGGAGCGTTACGAGGTCAAAAAAAGTGTCAAGGAACTGGTGCACTTCGACTTTCACAACCTGAAGACTGAATATCTGCCGCAGCACAACGACGTCATTTTCTGCCGCAACGTGATGATGTATTTCGACGAAGCCGAGCAGAAGCGGCTGGTGGACAAATTCTATCGCTGCCTGAATGCCCAGGGTTACCTGTTCGTGGGCCATGCCGAAAGCCTGCTCGCCCTGACTTCGAAATTTCACATGGTGCATCGCAATAGCGGCACGGCCTATCAGCGTGTCGAGGTGCCAATGTGACCGGCCCCCCCGACGACCGCATGTCGGAACTGCACCAGCTCTTCTTCGAAACTGCCACCGAACAGGTGCAGAAGCTGAACGAAGATGCCATGCAGCTCGAAAAATCGCCGGCTGACGCGGAGAATGCGCGCAGCCTGCGCCGCACGGTCCACACCCTGAAAGGCGACTCGGCTGCCTGCGGTTTCCGCGAACTTAGCGAGCTCTGCCATGAGTTCGAGGATGTGCTCACCGTCGAGACTTCAGCGGCGCCCGCTCTGGTCGCCGAGATCGCGTTGCGCGCCGCCGACGTGTTTGCCGCCCTGCTCGAAGCGTACCGGCAGGGGACCAAGCTTCCTGACATCGACTCTCTCCGCGCCGACATCGCGCGTCTTTCGCACCCAGCGGCGCCTTCCGCTCCGCTCCCACCCCCCAAGAAGCGGCGGAAACCCGCCGCAAAAAAAATGCCCTGGTCCGAATACGAACAACTGGCAATCGCCCGCGCCATCGCCGAAGGCAAGCGCGTTCATCACGTGGTGGTAGGGATCGATCCGCAGTGCAGCATGCCGATTGCGGGCCGCCAGATGATTCAGTTGGCTCTTTCCGAACTCGGCGAAGTGCTTGCCCTTTATCCGGCGGAAGGCAGTCACGAGCCCATGCAGCGCGTCGAGGCGGCTCTGGCATCGCCAACCTCCGCGGAGCAGGTTCGAACCAAATGCAACATTCCGACCATCGCCCTCACTGTCAAGGTCACTCCGGCGCGCGCATCGGCGCCTGCACAACCCCTGCCCGATCCTGCCACTGCCTCCTCCGGCCCCAGCACCGATGACAAGACCGAAGCCGCCTTAACCCCCGCGGACCAGACCGCTGCTCACGCGGCCGCCAATCTACCCGCCCATCCCACGCCGCCCACCCCTGCTGGCCCGGCCACCCAGGGCGCGCCGCAGTCGCCCCCCATCGAACCGCCCGCGGCGATGTCCACCGGGCCCGACAACCTCCTGCGCGTGGATGCGGAAAAAATCGACAACGTGCTCAACCTGGTCGGCGAGCTGATCCTGGCGAAATCGATGCTGCAACAGCAGGTCCTCGAATTTGGCGAGCGTTTTCCCCACGACGCCCTGCGCGGAAAGTTCTCCGACGCCATGGCTTTCCAGGCGCGCGTCTTGAACGATCTGCAGCATTCGGTCATGAAAATTCGCATGGTCCCGGTCGAACAGCTGTTTCGCCGTTTCCCCCGCATCGCGCGCGATGTTGGGCGCCAGTCCGGGAAAGAAGTCGAGTTGACGGTTCGGGGCGGCCACACCGATCTCGATAAAAGTATTCTGGATGCGGTTGCCGAACCCCTCACCCATCTTGTGCGCAACGCCATCGGCCATGGCATCGAGAAGCCCGAGGATCGGGTTCGCGCCGGCAAGCCCGCCCAGGGAATGTTGCGCCTCGGAGCCTATCATCAGGGAAATCAGGTGGTCATCGAGGTCTCCGACGACGGCGCTGGCATCGATCCAGACAAAGTCCGTCAGCGCGCTCTCGCTCAGGGAATGCTGCAACCCGAGCAGGCCGCGCGCCTCAGTCTGGCTGACACTCTGAATCTGATCCTGCAACCGGGCTTTTCCACCGCCGAAGCGGTCACCGAACTTTCGGGCCGCGGCGTTGGCTTGGATGTCGTGCAGACCGTGCTCGCGCGCCTCAAGGGAACCGTCCAGATCGAAACCGTGCTCGGACGCGGCACCACCTTCCGCATGCGCCTGCCCCTGACCCTGGCAATTATCCGGGCGCTCATGTTCCGGGTGGAGCAACGCCTTTACGCCCTGCCGCTCAACGCCGTTGCCGAGATCACACGTACCGTCGAAGAAAACATCCACCAGGTCGAGCACTACGACGTGCTGCAACTGCGCAACGACGTACTGCCCCTGTTGCGTCTGGGCGCGGCGCCCCCGCCCGGACCGGAATCGGCGCGGCGCAAGATTTTTGTGCTCGTGATTCACAATGGCGAGCGCAAATTCGGCGTCGTGGTCGACGCCCTCGAAGGCGAAGGAGAGTTGGTCATCAAGGCGCTCGACGACCACTCCATTACCACCGACCTGGTCAGTGGCGCATCGATTCTCGGCGATGGCCGCGTGGTCCTGATCCTTAACATGATCGCCCTCATGGACCGCTTCACTTCCGGACAGCCGGATGCCCTCGGTTCGCGCGTGTCGGGATTGCTGTCCGGTATCGCCCCGGTCCAGGCAGCGGGCGCAAGCGTCCCAGCGCAAGCCGCAGGCGCGGCCGGTAGCCAGTCATGAGCGTGAGAAGCCTGAAAAAGCCTGTACGGGTCCTCGTCGTCGACGACTCGGCGCTGATGCGCAAACTGATTCCTCACATCCTCGCGCACGACGACTCGATCGAGGTTGTCGGGACGGCGATCAACGGCCATTTTGCCCTGAAGAAAATCGAGGAACTGTCGCCGCAGGTCGTGACCCTCGACCTGGAAATGCCGGGACTGAACGGCATCGACACTCTCAAGGAAATTATGCGGCGTGGCCGGCGTCCGGTCATCGTCGTCAGTTCGCACAGCATGGCGGGAGCCTCCATCACGCTGAAAGCTCTCTCCCTCGGCGCCTTCGATTTTGTCGCCAAGCCCCACGACGTGTTTTCGAACATGCCCGACATTGCCGGAGAATTGATCGAGAAAATCCATGCCGCAGCGCAGAGCGCCGGCCTGCAGACCCAGTTTCTGCCCGATGAGACGCAGGTCCACCCGCCCAGCGATAACCGTACCGTCGCGCCGACGCACATCGTCGCGATCGGCGTTTCCACCGGCGGCCCCAACGCCTTGCAATACCTGTTCCAGCATCTTCCGGCGGAGTTCTCCGGCAGCATCCTGGTGGCGCAGCATATGCCCGGAGGCTTCACCGAACTTTTTGCCAAGCGGCTCGACGACTGTTGCTCCATCCGCGTGAAAGAAGCGCAGCCCGGCGATCTGCTGATGGCCGGACGTGCGCTCATCTGCCCGGGAAACCGTCATATGCGCGTGAAGAAATTACCCCTCGGCAACGTGGTCGTGCTGGGCGAGGACGCACCCGTCAACGGGCATCGTCCCTCCGTCGACGTGCTCTTCCAGAGCGTCGCGGCCGAGTTCGGCTCGCAGGCCATCGCGCTATTGATGACCGGCATGGGGGAGGACGGAGCCCACGGCCTTGGTGAAATTCGCGCGGCTGGCGGATTCACCGTGGCCCAGAGCCAGGCAACCTGCGTGGTCTATGGCATGCCCAAGGCCGCCATTGAACGCGGCTACGCCATGCGCGTCGCCGACCTTCAGGATCTGCCCGGGCTCTTGCAGGCGCAGTGCTCGCCCGATCGGAGCCACGCGGAACCGGACGAACACAAGCGCTCGACCAGTGCCGGAAGTAACTAGAGTTATCTACCGGAAGATTGATAGAACGTGATGTAGTGATAGTTGGTGGAGGAGTGCCATGGAAAGATTTACCCCCCTGCAGCGGAGCGAAGACGGAAAGCCGGTTCGCTATCTGATTGTGGATGACTCCGTATTCGCCCGAAAGAATCTGGCTCGAATGGTTGAGACCTTCGGTGGCCAGGTCATCGGCGAGGCGGCGGACGGAGTCGCGGCCATCAGCGAGTACGCCCGGCTGTTGCCCGACATCGTTCTAATGGACATCACTATGCCGCAAATGGAGGGCATCGAAGCAGCGGAAAAGATCGTGCGCGATCATCCCGAGGCCCGCATCGTCATGGTTTCGTCGGTCGGCTACCAGGAAAATATCGTCGCCGCCCTGCAGCGCGGCGCGCGCCACTTCGTCCAGAAGCCGGTGAAGGCGGAAGTCCTTTATGAAGTGATCAAGTACGTGATGCGCGATGACGCCACCGCAGCCAAAGGCGCCGGAGCCGGAGTTTAGTCAATGAGGATGGACCTGATTCAGCCTTTCATTAATTCCGCCGACGCCGTCTTGGCGCAGGGCCTCGAGTCCTCCATTGCCGTCGAAAACCTCAGCATGGACGAAGAAGCCTACCGGCGCCGGGGCATCGCCGCTGAGATTTACCTCGCCGGCGAAATCGAAGGGCGAATCATTTTTGATGTCGACTTCGGAACCGCCTTACAACTCGCCAGCCGTCTTGCCGGCGTCACCGTCGCCGAGACCGACGAATCGCTCATGCGCGAAGCGGTCTGCGAACTCGCCAACCAGATCATCGGCAATGCCGTGACCACGCTCAACGATCAGGGATTTCATTTTCACGTCCGTCCCCCCAAAGCGCACACCTCCGAGCAGGGCAGCAAAAGCACCGAAGACACCGAAGCGCTGGTCCTCTGCTTCAATACCTCGAGCGGAAACGTCTTCATGAACGTCGCCCTGAGCTACCATCGCCGGCCCGCCGAGCACGCGGCCGTCGCGAAATAGACAGCAACGCCTGCCGTCTGAACCTGCCGTCCTTCAATCCAGCCTCATGGCCACAAGAGTTTCCCATGCAGGGCAGCGCCCGCCTCCACAACAGGTTTCCCGGAAACTCCAACTAAGGTCCGGCCAGGAAAAACACCGGATTCTGCGGCAGGTTCTGCGAGCCTGATCCCGCCCGCGTACTCGCCGGCGCCGCCTGATTCTCCAGATAGCTGTCCGTCGCGGTTTCAATGATATTGACCATGCCGCCATCGCAACTCGCCAGATACGCGCGCGAACTATCGCCGCCCGGCGCCATCGTCAGGCGAAACCGCGTGCTCGCGCAGAACGCATCGTACGCCGCAAACCCCGGAATCGCGATCTGCGTCTTGATGGTGTTGGTCAGCACGTCAATCACGCTCACCTGCGGGCAGATATTGTCGAGCGCGTCTTCATAATACGAGCCCACATAAGCTCGGCTCCCGTCAGGCAAGGCCGCGACGGCAATTGTGTTCAAAGTCTCGGTCGCGGTGCTTAGGCAAGGATCGCCCGCGCCTCGCGATCCAGGAGCTACCGTCGGAATCGTGATCGGCGCTCCCGTAATCACCGCGGGAACCGATTGCGAAACATCCAGGATCGTCAACTGGCTGCCCGCAGGCACATAAACCCGGTTCGTGTTGCCGTCGTACACCATGTTCGTGGCGCCCGGCACATTGATGCTGGCATCGATCACGCTATCGGGCCCAGCCGTGGTACTCGTATTCATGGTGCTCACCACGCCGTTGCCGTTCAGCACATAAACCCGCTGGCTGTCGGATCGCGTCGACACCCACACCGGAGCGTTGAATGTGCCGTCAATGGTTCGCGGCGTCAGGCCCACAGTATTGTTCACCGTGAACCCGTTCACGGTGCCGTCGCCCTGGTTCGCCACATAAAGCTTCTTCGCGTCGGGCGTGACCGCCATCGCATCCGGATTGGCAGCCGCCGTCGTTCCTACTGGAACCGTCGTGGTCAGCGACTTGCTCGTAAGATTGATGATCCCCACCGAAGGCACCACCGTCTGCGGATCCAGAGGATTCGGCGGATACGTCGGCAGCGTCACATACGCTGTCGTCGCCGAAGGCGCAACCGCGATGAAGTTCGGCGATGAATAAATCGGCAGTGTCACCGAATTCGTCGTCCCGATCGTTGTCCCCGAGAAATTCAGCAGGGTCACCGAAGGGCACACGTCATACACATATTGCGCCGGAGCCGGCGGCGGCGGAACCGTCAGCAGGCAATTCGTCGTCCCTTGGATGACCCCCGTCTCGGCCTCGGTCACCGCCTGGTTCAACACCAGAACTTCGCTCGCACTCTCCTGCGCCGCATGCACCGGATGCACATCCACGTTGGCAATGCTCACCACCGAATCGCCCGACACGTCGATCACCATCGCCGTGCCCTGCACAAACGTGCCGTCGTCGTTCAGCGACACCACGCTGTGCGCCGCCGCGGGATTGGGAAACGTGGGAGGGTTTGGAATGATGATCTGGCGGAACGTATCGCCGCACCCGCTGCAGATGACATAGAAAAACAGCACGAACCCCAGCCAGACAAACCGCTTCATTCAAACTCCATGAAAAAAGTTAGTGTTGCGCGGAACCGATATTGTATCGGGAACCGGGCCGGGAGGGGAAATCACGTCTCACGCGAAATCAGCTTCGGCCTCTCAGGTTGGATGGCTCAAAGGCCCGCAAGGCTGGCCGCCTGCTCACCTCGAACCATGGATTTCTTCTCAACCGCGACCGCGTTTTGCCTTCACCTGCCGCTCGGATGGCATCTCCGTGACTTTCGCCGATCCAGCCGGCTTCTTCGTCTGCGCCAGGCTCTCTTTGAGCGCCGCCATCAGGTCCACTACCGGAGCGAGCTTCTTCGGTTGCTCCACGGCCTGCACTTCCCCGCCCTCCAGCTTCGCTTCGATCAGCTTTTTCAGATTGTCTTGGAAGGTGTCGTGATACTTCTCCGGGTCCCACTCGCCCGCGAGCGCTTCAATCAGCTGGTGCGCAACCTTAATCTCCGCCTCTTTGATCTCCACATCGGGAGCGCCAAACGACTCCACCTCGCGCACTTCCTCTGCGTAGTACATGGTATGCAGCATCATCCCGCCTTTATGCGGACGCAGAAATACCGTGTACTCCCGGTTGTGCATCGTGAGCTTGGCGATAGCCACGAATTCGCTCTCCTCAAGCGCCTTCGTCAGCAGCGCATACGGACGCCGCCCCGCTTCCTCCGGCACCATGTAATACGACGACTCGAAATACACCGGATCCACTTCGCTCGACTTGACGAATTCCAGAATCTCCATCGTCTTCGCCGTCTTCGGCTCGATCTTCTTGATCTCCTCGGGATCGATGATCACGTACTCGTCTTTGCGGTACTCGTAGCCCTTGACGATGTCGCTGCGTTCCAGCACCTGCCCATCGGCCGAGCAAATCAGCTGCTGCTTGACCCGCTGGTGGTCGGCGCGGTGAAGCTGGTTGAACGAGATCCCGCTGCTGCGCGCGCCCGAGAACAGCCGCACCGGCATCGAGATCAATCCAAAAGTGAGATATCCAGACCAGACCGAAGCTGCCATGTTTTCACCCTGGTTACAAAACGAACGTCAGCTCGTTTTCGCACTGATAAGCCTTCAGATGCCCAAACCCCTTCGAGCGTACAGAAGTGTAGCCTAAACGGCACCGGTTTCGCCTGCCAGATTACCGGGCGAATCCAAAGGTCAAGCACTACATGGCGGGGTCTGGTCGCACCGGATACCGAATATAGTGTTATCGAAGGCGGATCGCGCAATTTCAGCTCTCAGCTCTCGGACTGTCAGCTCTCATTTTTCCCGGACGTGAGATTCTACCGATGGCGAACAGCTGACAGCTGAGCGCTGCCCAATCATGCTGAACCCGCTTCTAGCCCACGGCTGGGCCTCATCCTCCGAGCGACTGGCCATCGCTGCCGCCCTTACCGTCGGCTTCGCCGCGCTCGGTCATGCCGTCCGCGGCGTCAATCGATCCGGAGCTCTGGCAGGCGCTTTGGTCTGTTTTCTGCTCCTCGCCGCAGCCGGTCCCGCCGCCTTCGTGGCCCTGGTGGCGCTCTTTGCCCTCACCTGGCTCTCCACCCGCATGGGCTACCGCCGCAAACTCGCCCGCGGACTCGCCGAGCGCCGCGAAGGCCGCAGCGCCGGGCAGGTCATCGCCAATCTCGCCGTCCCTGCGCTCGCCTCGGTTGCTTTCAGCGCCACCGGAAATCCCGCATTCCTCGTTGCTGCTGTTGCCGCTTTGACCGAAGCAGCCACCGACACCGTGGCCAGTGAAATCGGGCAGACGCTCCAGGCGAACTCCCGTTTGATCACCACTTGGGCAACAGTCCCCGCCGGCACCGACGGCGGCATCACCATCCCAGGAAGCATCGCCGGCCTCGCCGCCGGCCTGATCATTACATTGGTAGCAACTGCAAGCGAATTGGTGCCTCCAGCTCGGCTCTGGATTCCTGTCACCACCGGTTTCGCTGGAATGTTATTCGACAGCCTGCTGGGAGCCACTTTGCAGCGCCGCCGCTGGATCGACAATCCCACGGTGAATTTGCTCTCCACGCTGGCAGCCGCCGCACTGGCCTATGCCGCCTCAACTTGGGTTTGAAAGCTCTTCAGGAAAGAATGATTTTCGCCGAATTCAACAAGACGACCTACGTCCTCTGCTTGACGTGATCCAGCACCATATACACCAGGATTCCCAACGCCGCGTTCGCCACGCCCGACAGCAGTTCGCGCGGCCAACTCCATTGCATGTGCAGTCCCACCATGCCCCGGGCAATCATGAAGTACACCACTTCGTGAACCACGTAAAACCCAATCGTAAGCAAAAAACGGGCGCCCGCATTCTCCACATCCAGCTTGATGCCGAGCGATGAAGCGCCAAATCCCACCACCGTTTTCGAAATCCCATACAGCCCGATGGGCTGGTGCGTCAGCGCGTCCTGCAGAATGCCGATGATGCCGCCGGTGAGCAAGCCCGCCAGCGGACTGCGCCGCGCCGTCGCGAAACCGATGACGACCAGCAACGGAATGTCGAATACGCGAACAAACGGCAGCCAGATCGGCAGAAACGCCTGCAGCACCAGCGCGCCCAGCGGGAGGCCCAGCGTCGCCGGCCAACTGAATCGATAAACTTCAACCTGCTCTCCCGATGTGTAAGTAATGGCCACGTTAGTTGGGGTGATCCTCAACCGGCGGTAGTGGCTTAGGCGGAGCCTGGACTTTCACAGGCTTGGGAGCAACCTTGATCGCGTCGGAAGCGACTCCCTTATTGCCGGTCGCGCTCGAAGAACTTGCAGAAGTCGGCGCAAGCGAGGTTCCGGTCTTAGCAGGACCAACGGACCCGGTGGCCGCTCCGATTGCAGAAGGATGCACCGAGGCGGTCTTCGCGGCTGGCGCACCAGCGCTCACTGAGGCTTGCGGAGGCCCGACCGGCTTTTTACCATCAACGCCCGACGCAGCAGATTTGACCGCGGTGGGAGCATTGGTAGGTTTTAGAACCGTCGCCGTCGCTGCTGGCGCGGTTGCTGCTGGCGTTGATCCAGCAGGCTTGGCTGCGACCGAAACTGTCCCCGCGGCGGCCGCCGCATTTGCCCCCGGAACGGCGCTCTGGTCGCCAGCATCTGTTTTTGCTGGGACGCCCGGCAATCGCTCCGCCAGAATATCTACGGCGCGCGCTGTGCCGGTCTGGTCCGGTTGAGCCTGTCTTTCATCGATCTTCGTGACCACCAGCACTTCTTCCAGCCGGCTGAGATTGGCCCCCGGACGCACCCGTATATCCAGAAACAGATCGCTCCCCGGCTTTACCTTGGTGACTCGCCCGACCACCAGCCCCTTGGGAAAAATCCCGTCTCCGCCGCTGGTGAGCACTTGTTCCCCGACAGTGACGGTTTCGTCGCTCATCACTTTCTCGAGCACCACGTCGCCCGATGGCGTGCCCCGCAAAATGCCTTGCAGCCGCGTCGTTTCAAGAATCGCGCCCACTCCACTGCTCTGGTCGTCGATCAACAGCACCTGCGCCACATGCGGGCGATCCGTTCGCAAGACCTTCCCCACTACCCCTGCCGCAGTAATCACCGCCATGTCGGGCCGGATGCCGTCGCCATAACCCTTGTCGATGTAGATCAGGCGCGATTGCTCGCTGCCGCTCCCCCCGATCACCTGCGCCGCCGTGGTCTGGGAGATGAACTGTTCCTTGAATTCAAGCAGCGTCTGCAGGCGGTGCGCCTGGTCCGCGTCCTGGCTCAGCCGCACCTGCTCGAGTGTCAAATGCTCGATCTGCTCCTTCAAGGCCCGGTTTTCGGCCCGCACTCCGCGCAGGTACAGATAGTTTTTCCACAGGTTGTCGCTCGAGGTTTTCGCCCATACCAGCGTTCTTTCCACGGGCGACACCGCGCCCACTGTCCAGATGCGGATCAGCCGCGTCGGTTCGTCATCGGTCGTACGCCTGACCTGCACGGCCAGGCCCAGAACCTGCGCGAACAACACTCCCACCAGTACAACTAAATTGCGGTAGCGCCCGAGGACATCCATAACGTCAGTACCCAGTACCCAGTTGTCAGTACCCAGTACCCTTCCTTTTAACCTCGCGAGATTTTTTCTGGGTACTGACTACTGGTTACCGGATACTTGCTGTTACTCGATCGAAATCTTCCGCAGCAGCTTGAAGTCCGAGAGCATTTTGCCCGTGCCGAGAACCACGCTGCACAACGGATCGTCGGCAATCGACACCGGCAGCCCCGTTTCTTCCCGGATGCGCTTGTCCAGATTCTTGATCAGCGCGCCGCCCCCCGTCAGCACAATGCCGCGGTCGCTGATGTCGGCGGAAAGTTCCGGTGGCGTGCGTTCCAGCGCCACGCGGATCGCATTCATGATGGTCGAAACACATTCACTCAGCGATTCCCGGATCTCACTGTCGTCGACGGTGATCGTCTTCGGCACGCCTTCGATCAGGTTGCGTCCCTTAATCTCCATCGTCAGCGGCTTATCCAGCGGATACGCGGAGCCGATTTCCATCTTGATCTGCTCGGCCGTGCGCTCGCCGACCAGCAGGTTATATTTCCGCTTGAGGTAATTCATGATGGCCTCGTCCATCTGGTTGCCCGCCATGCGCACGGAGCGCGAATACACGATGCCGCTCAGCGATATGACCGCGATGTCCGTCGTGCCGCCGCCGATATCCACCACCATGTTTCCGCTCGGCTCCGTAATCGGCAGGCCTGCGCCGATCGCCGCCACCATCGCCTGCTCCACCAGATGCACCTCACTGGCCTTGGCGCGATACGCGGAGTCCATCACCGCGCGCTTTTCCACCTGCGTAATTTCCGAAGGCACGCCGATCACGATTCGCGGATGCACCAGCATCTTCCGGTTATGCGCCTTCTGAATAAAGTAGTTCAGCATCTTCTCCGTGACCTTGAAGTCGGCGATCACGCCATCCTTCATCGGCTTGATGGCGACGATGTTGCCGGGCGTGCGGCCCAGCATCTCTTTCGCCTCTTTGCCCACCGCTTCCACTTCGCCGGTGTTTTTATTGATGGCCACGATCGAAGGCTCATTCACCACGATGCCCTTGCCGCGCGCATATACCAGCGTGTTGGCCGTCCCCAGGTCGATCGCGAGGTCGCTCGAAAACATGCTGAACAATGAACGTAAATTGTGCGAACGCGTGGACCCGTTATGAAAACCGTTGTTTGACATAGCGATAACTTCTCTCTTCCAGGAATGCGTCTCCCCTCGAATCTGGGGCTTCTTCAGTTTCTGTGCGAGTCGCTCTCCGGTGGTATCTTCTATTCTACTTCGATGTTCCATCCAACTGATGGCCATCTGGGCACCGGTTGTTTCGATCGTCAACCCCGCCCAACCTCTTCCCTACTGAATCACAACCTTTTCCTGGTGCGTGTTCACCCCGCCTTTGGCATTCTGCGCCGTCACCGTCACCACGTTTTCCCCGTTCGGTAACGGCGGAGTGAAGTAATGGAACGTCCCATCGTCGCTCACAATCGGCACTTCCCTGCCATTGACCATCACGCGCGCTCCGGCCTCCGTCTTGCCCGTCAACTCAATAACGTGCCCGTGCTGCACAAAAGGCTCCAGCTCAAGCGCCAGTTCAACTTTTTCTTTCGTTTTGACAATGATCGTGAAGCGGTTTTTCTCGCTCTCCACCGATTCCTTGCCCGCCGCGTCGTAGCTCTGGATAGACCAATAGTAAGCGCCAACCGCCAGCCCCGTCACCACCACGCTCGGCGTGTCCACCTTGCGGTCCAGCAGCAACGACGAGAAGTACGGATTGTGCGAAATCCGCAGCCGGTATCCAGCCGCATTCCCCACCGGCGTCCACGAAAATTCCATGTCCTTCGCCTTCTCTCCCGCATTGATGAACACCGGCATCATATTGCCCGGCGTAATCGGCGTCGGAGGGCTGATTTCCTTGGCCCGCTCCATGGTTTTCGATTCGGTCTGAAAGCTGACCTTCTCCCAGTTCGCCAGGTGCACCACTTCTCCGTTGCGCTCGACTTCGCTGCTTCCTTTTTTCACCAGAATTTCATGCTGGTTGACCCTGGGATCGTTGTGCACCATGGCCGACGAATCAGGAGCGAGCGATGCCTTCGCGCCCGCAACAATGACTTGCGACTTCGACCCCTGCACAAACGTCGCCGTCGTCAGATCCACCGTGCCCGTCGTCACCGCCACCGACACATTGGTTTGCTGCTGGTCGTTGGCCGAATTCTCTTCAATCACAATCAGCGAGTCCTGCTTCACGGTGTAGTTCGTACCATCGTTAAAAACAATCTTCGCCATGCCTTCGGCGCCCGTCTGCACCACGTCGCCTTTTTCCAGCGGCACGTTGTAGTCGGCATTGATCCAGCTATTGCCGTTGCCTTTTCGCACCCGGACCGTGCCATCGAGTTGGGTGAAGTTGGCTTGCCGCGCAACCGGGGCGGACGGCGTCTTGATCGGAGGCGTCAATCCCGCCACTCTCTCCAGCAATCCTGTGGAAAGCTTCTCCGCGGCCCTCACGGTCGAATCGGTGAGTTTCGGAAATGCGACATGCATCACACCTACAAAAATTGCCACAGCTCCCAGCATCGCCAGAATGACGCTGCGATACGTCACTTGTTTCCAGGCAACGTAGACTCCCGGTTTATTCGTGTTCGACACCAGCGATGGCCAACCTGACTACAGAAATCTGAAAGCACCCAATATCTGCAATGCTGCCCCTATCATATCCGCGCTGCTATGCGTTATGAACTTGGGTCAGAGGGTAAGGGTTACGAAAGTGACCAAACGGCAACACGAAGAAAACCTTGAACTCTAAGAACCAAAAGATGTGGGTTCTGCCAACCAGTTGGGTTTCTCTGCGACTCCGTGGCCAACACGCCACATTAGGACTCTTCCCCGAAAGCCCCGTCGCTTGCCCGTCTCGACCCCGGTTGTTAGCATGGAACTTCTGCACTATTCCCAGGAGGCTTCTATGGCGACCGATACTCTGACTACCCCGGCGATCGCGGGCACCACCAAAACCAAGCTTTGCAAGAACTTCATCGACGGCGAATGGGTCGACTCCGCCAGCGGACAGACCTTCGAAGACCGCAATCCCGCCGACACTCGCGAAGTCGTCGCCATATTCCAGCGCTCCAATAAGACCGATGTCGACGCCGCCGTCGATGCCGCCAAACGCGCCTTCGCAAAATGGCGTCTCGTCCCCGCCCCACGGCGCGCCGAGATGGTCTTCCGCGCCGCCGAGATTCTCATCGAGCGCAAAGAAGACCACGCTCGCGACATGACCCGCGAAATGGGCAAGGTCCTCAAAGAAACGCGCGGCGATGTCCAGGAGGCGATCGACGCCGCCTACTACAACGCCGGAGAAGGCCGCCGCCTCTTTGGTCCCACCGTGCCCTCCGAGCTTCCCAACAAATTCGCCATGGCGGTCCGCCAGCCCATCGGCGTCTGCGGCATGATCACGCCCTGGAATTTCCCCATGGCCATCTCTTCCTGGAAGCTCTTGCCCGCCATCGTCTGCGGCAACACCTGCGTGATCAAGCCCGCGCAAGACACTCCGCTTTCGACTTTCAACCTCGTGCAGGCGCTCACCGATGCCGGCGTCCCAAAAGGCGTCATCAACATCGTCACCGGATTTGGCACCGAAGTCGGCACTCCCCTCACCGAGCATCCCGTAGTGCGCGCGATCTCCCTCACCGGTTCCTCCGCGGTCGGCAGAATCGTCGGCGCAACCGCCGCCAAGAGCTTCAAACACTGCTCGCTCGAACTCGGCGGCAAGAATCCCATGATCGTCCTCGATGATGCTAACCTCGACCTCGCTATCGAAGGCGGCCTCTGGGGAGCCTTCGGAACCACCGGACAGCGCTGCACCGCCACCAGCCGCATCATCGTGCAAAAGGGCGTCTACCGCCAATTTGTCGACCAGTTCGTGGCCCGCGCCCGGAAAATCAAGGTCGGCAACGGACTCGACGAATCTGTCGAGATGGGCCCCGCCGTCAACGAGAATCAGCTCAAGACCGATCTCAACTACATCGACATCGGCAAAAAAGAAGGCGCTAAATTGGTCACCGGCGGCAACCGCCTCGATCAGGGCGAGTACCAGCATGGATGGTTCCTCGAACCCACCGTTTTCACCGACGTCGACCCCAAAATGCGCATCGCGCAGGAAGAAATCTTTGGCCCCGTCGTCTCCATCATCCCCTGCGACAACCTCGAAAGCGCCATCGAAATCGCCAACAACATCGAGTACGGACTGTCGTCATCGCTCTACACAAAAGATGTGAACAAAGCCTTCGCCGCCGTCCGCGACCTGGAAGCCGGCATCACCTACATCAATGCGCCCACCATTGGCGCCGAGGTGCACCTGCCCTTCGGCGGCACCAAGGCCACCGGAAACGGCCACCGCGAAGGTGGCATCGGCGCCATCGATTTCTACACCGAGTGGAAAGCCGTCTACGTCGATTACTCTGACAAGCTGCAAAAAGCGCAGATCGATCGCCCTGAGTAAGTTGAAGCTCCCCGCGCTATAAGTGTGCGGGGAGCTTTCTTCCGTAACCTGTCGTAAGTCGAATAGGGAGCGCTGGACCTTCCTACCTAACCTCCCACTCACTTAGGCGCGCTTAAACGGGCATCCCGTTATCCGTGCGCCAATGCCGCCTGCGCGGCGTCAGCCGCTGCGGGCGTTCCTTCGCTCATCCTGACCTTGAATTTCCGGAAACCGTAAAACCTATGTATTTTGCTTACGCCACGTAAGTAACGAAAATTAGAATTTCTAATCTCCGACCCGTCGTCCCCGTCATGCCATCGGTAATCTTGTTACACGCTGCCTCAAGGTCTACCTTTGGATTCTGAGGGCTTCTCCTCTTCGCCCTTCCAGCAGGTAAGAGCTTGACGAACAATTTCGGCGCAATTCTCCGGAGCATTCGCAGAACGGCAATCGCTAGAGTCGCCCTTGCTCTGCTCACCTTCTGCCTGGCACTCGGCTCTCCTCAAATCCTGTGCGCCCAATCCGCTGATCAGTCGGGCCGCAAAGTCGTCTCTAGCCAAAATCCCGACTATCCCCCGGTCCTCAAGAAAGCGGGAATCGGCGGCGTCGTTCGCCTCAATGCAAAGGTTCGAGCCGACGGAACCGTGGTTCAGGTAGGAGTCTTGGGCGGCAATCCCATCCTCGCCGAATGCGCCGTCAAGGCCGTCATGAATTGGAAATATGCGCCCGCATCCGCCACCACCAACGTCATCGTCTCCATCGACTTCAACAAGCGCTAAGCCGCCAACACTTCCCATCACAGTTCTGCTTGCGACCTTCTCCTGTCCGATCTCCCCTGCTCGGCCCAACACCTCTTGTACAATTTAAGCGGAAAGCGAGCGCTCCTCATGCCCGTATCGCAACTTCGTGAAATTGCGCCAGCCGCACGTCTGGAAAATGTCCGTTACGCCATCCGCGATCTCGCCTGCATCGCCGACGAGGTCGCTCGCCAGGGACACAAAATTCTTCCCCTCAACATCGGCGACCCGCTCAACTTCGATTTCCAGACCCCCGCCCACATGATCGAGGCCGTTTATCAGGCCATGCGCAACGGCAAGAATGGATATTCCAGTTCCTCCGGCATCGCGCCCGCTCTCGATGCCATTCGCGGCGAGGCCGCCCGCAAAGGCATCTCCACCATTCAGGATGTGTTCGTCACCTCCGGCGTCAGCGAAACCGTCGATATCTGCCTCACCGCCCTGCTCAATCCGGGCGACAATCTGCTCACGCCTTGCCCCGACTACCCGCTCTATTCCGCGGTTCTCGCTAAACTCGAAATCGGTCTCAACACCTATTACCTGAACGAAGAAGACGGCTGGCAACCCGATCTCGAAGACATCCGCAAGAAGATCACGCCCCGCACCCGCGGCATCGTGCTGATCAATCCCAACAACCCTACCGGCTCCGTCTGCACGCGCCAGATGCTCGAGCAGATCGCCGAACTTGCCCGCCAGCATAACCTGATCGTCTTTGCCGACGAGATTTACGACAAGCTCATCATCGATGACGACCCTCACGTGGCCATGGCCGCTGTCGCCCCCGACGTTCCCGTCATCACCTTCGGCGGACTTTCCAAGAATTACCTCGCCCCCGGATGGCGCATTGGATGGGGCATCGCCAGCGGCGACGCGCCCGCGATCCAACCCTATCTCGAAGGAGTCAACAAACTCCTGCGCTCTCGTCTCTGCGCCAATCACCCCGAGCAATACGCCATCAAACCCGCCCTCGAAGGCCCTCAGGATCACCTCGTCGAAGTCAAACGCAAGCTCCGCAGCCGCCGCAATCTGACCATGCAATGGTGCGCCGATACCCCTCGCGTAAGTTGCATAGCCCCGCGCGGTGCTTTCTATGCCTACCCCAGCCTCGACATTCCGGAGCCCGACCAAGTCTTCGTCACCGAACTCATTCGCCAGAAACATGTAACCGTCGTGCACGGCTCCGGCTTCGGACAGCGCCCCGGAACCAAACACTTCCGCATCGTTTTCCTGCCCGAAGAAAAAACGCTGGCCACTGCCTACGCGGCGATTGGCGATTTCCTGCGGGAACGTTACTCATAGAAGTCGTTCGCTGTCGGCCCCGCCGACCGGAATTCAGCGCGATTGACCCCAACGGCGTCTGCGTAACCATCCAGGAGTGATCGCGTCTCCTCCCTTCCGGCTCCTCCGTTAAACTTTCGTAACTCTACATCCTCCCGTCTTAGTTCCTATACTGGTTCCAGCACTTCTTTACGAGAAAACCACCCATGCGCCGAACCATTCTTTCATCCGTTCTCGTGCTATCGAGCATGATGGCCTTTGCGCAAAGCAGCTCTCCGGACGCGCTCTATGAGCGTGGCATCGACGCCATCACTGGAATTGGAACGTCGCGAAATGATGCTCTCGGCGTCGACTACTTTCATCACTCCGCCGACCTCGGTTACGGACCCGCGCAAATCGCCTTGGCCTACTACTACGAAACCGGAACGTTTCTCCCCAAGGATCCGGCTCACGCGTTCGACCTCTATCGCAAGGCTGCGACCCAAGGCGACCCGCTGGCCGGTTGGCTCGTCGGACGCCTCTACTTCCTCGGCCTCGGCACGGCTCGCGATCCCGAAGCCGCTCGCAAATGGCTCAAACTCGCCGCCGACCAGAAGAACGCCTATGGCGCCTACTACCTCGGCCGCCTGATGGCCGAAAAAGATTACACAAAGGCTCCCGCACTCTATAAAATCGCCGCCGATCAGGGACTTCCCCAAGCGCAGTATTTCTACGCCAAAGCCCTCAAAGATGGACGCGGAATTCCGCAGGATCGTCTCACTGCCTATGTCTGGTTCACAATCGCGGGCGACGCCGGTTATCTCGCCGCCGGCGCCGAACTCGACGAACTCGACCGCGGCAGCTTCTTCACCATGGATCAAATCTCTCAGGCGAAAGCCCAGGCCCGCGACATGGAACAGGTTGTGATCCGCGCCGTTACCGCCCGCGGCTGCTCCGGATGGGACGGTGAGTTCAGCGATCTTCCCACTCCGCCTCCGCCCAACCTCCAGCGCTTCTGCCACTAACCTTTTCGCATCTTCCGCGCGCCCGGGCTTTCATCGCGCATCCGTGCCATCCTCAGGAAGCGAAAGAACTCTCGACTGAGTCGCGTGGATTGCCGCCTTGCGGAACGAACTCTCAACCAAAATAGAACGCAGGCAATTCCCAACTACACCGCAATCACTTGATGATCGTGGCAATCGGCACGAATACTTTCATACAAGCTCGTCAACAGACCTCCACCATACCGCGCCACAAAGCTCACGCCGGCGACTTCGCGCTCCTGTAAAGCCTTCTGCGGAAACAAGGCGTGACTCAAAGTATCCGCGTGCCGCGTGATCACTTCGTTGCGCAGCAATTCCGCGCGCGCCTCCCGCATGTGCAACCGGTTGATCTGATACCACATGCGAACCCGCGCGCGATTCGCTGCCTCGATCAACGTCGAATCCAGTTTCCCGATCGAATCGCGCAGCGCCGTCATCGACTGCTCCACACTCCCATACGCATCCGAAAATCGCGCCTGCAATTCCGCCGGCAGCGACCGGGCCGCAATCGCTTCTCGAACTTTCTCCGGACCCTGCACAACATCGCGCAACCCCAGTTGATAACGGGTCAGAAGGCGCTCCGCCTTCGCCTCCACCAGCGTCGCTGAGAACCGTGGCAAAATCGGAGTCACTCGTCCCAGCAGCTTTTCGTACACCACGCCGACCTGCGCGAAATATGCAACCTCCGCCGCCCCGCCCGTATACACCAGCGTCGGCAACAAATAATCCTGCACCACCGGACGCAGCAGCACGTTGGGATTGAAATTCTCCGGCGCAGCTTCAATTCGTTCCAGCAACTGTTCCCGGGACGCAACTTCCTCTCCCACCGCAAACTCGCCTCCGTTGCCTTGCGCCCCATGATTGCGCCGCCGCACCACCGTGCGCGCCCCATTTCTCACTTCAAACAGCAGCGTCGTCGCCGGAGTCACTTTCACCTGTTGGTGATATCCCGCCGCCTCGATCGCCTTGCCCCGAGCCAGCAACCCTTCATCCAGTTCCGGCGCTCGCTCCATCGCTGCCACGAACAAAGGCTTCGCCAGTTCGTGAAAACCTTGCTCCGCCGGATCAAGCAAAATCACTCCCCAATCCGCAAACAAACGCGCAAACAGCCGCGCAAACGCGCTTCCCAGAGTCTCTCCCGGACGGTACGCCTCCCGCAGCCAGCCCGCCGCGTCGGAATCTCCCAACAACGCCGCCGCCCGATCCACCACCGCCTCAATCTCCGGACCAAACTTCACAGCCCCCACCGGCGCATCGTCCACGCCCCGGCTTTCCACCGCCAACCGCTCCGGCAAACCGCGCTCCGCCAGCAGCGACACATGGTTCACCTCCGCCAGATCGTGATCCTCGGTAGCCAGCCAGAACACCGGAACGCATTCCACTCCCGCCGTCGTAGCCTCCTCCGCCAGCTTCACCGCAGTCAGCGCCTTGAAAATCGAAAACAGCGGACCGCCAAACAAACCCACCTGCTGCCCCGTAACCGCCGCCAGCGCTCCCCGCCGCAGCCGCTCAACATTAGCCAGCGTTTTCGCCGATGCCCCCCACGCGCTATTCTGCCGTTCCAGAATGCCGCTCACCGCCTCGCGCCGCGCCGCATCATAAACAACACGCTGCGCCTCCGCCTGAACCCACTCCGTAAAAGCTGGCGACCGCGGGTACATCCCGCGAACCGAAGGTGTGTAGGAAAGATAATCAAGGAAGAGACGGCTGGAGTGCGGAATCTGCGAGAACGGTAAACACTGCGCCTTCATCGACATCTCTCACCCGTAGCGCGGACACTCTTGCCCGCGTAAATCCACCATCCCGCTCCGCCGCTTGCGGCCTTTGAATCCTGATTCACAAATCCCGTTGCCATCCGCATATTCTTCTCAGCTTCCAAAAACCAATCCGCCCCATCATCCCAGCCGAAGAGAAAACCCTGCGCATTGCTTCTCCGCAAAGACTCTTCGCCCGCGCAGGCATCAACCAACTACATCAGATGACGCCGAATCCCTCCGGTTGCAGAGAGTAGGCGGAATTCAAATCCTACGATACAAACGGAAAGACAAAACAACCGGCTCCCGTCACTCTTACCGTCTCTCCACCACCACCGCCACCTTATCCTCATACGCCACCCGCCAATTCCGCGGAAGCTCACGCAGCAGATTCGCCAGCGTCGAATCCGTCGGCAACACCGCCGTCCGGAACGGCCAATCGTTCAGCGCCTTCTGCCACCCCGGCGCCGCATGGCCCAGCACAATCAACTGCCGCACTCGCTCCGAACCAAACAAATCGTGCCGGTCATCCACCACCACCTTCCTCTCGGGATACATCCTGTAAATCAGATACCCTCCCCAGGAATCGGTCGAGAACACCGGATCCGATTTCATCCCCTCGCCTTTCTGCCCAACGTCCCGCTCTTCCTTCTCCAAAAAATCAACCGCCGCCACCGGCACCTTCTTTGCATCAAACTCGGCATGCATCACCCGCCACGATCCCAGCCGCCCTCCATGCAGGCAAATCGCCAGGGCCAACGCCACCGACAACGCCGGCCACAAATGCCCGCGTAGTTCCATCTCCTGCGCGCTCATCCTGTCGGAGAAGCTCACCACCCGTGCCGCGCTCCTCCGCACCCACGCCCACGCCACCGGAGCCTCCGCCAGCCCGGCAAAATTCTCCCAGAGCATCGGCCCGGCAATCAGCACCAGCAACATCGAAGACACCGGAAGATTACGCGCCGAATACAATCCCGAATACACCGCCAGCAACACCACCAACAACTGACTGAGCCGCACTCCAGCGCGCTCACCTGAAAAACTCCGGCGCGCAAACGCGATCAGCACCAGCAGCAAAATAATCGCAAACGACCTTTGCGCCCACCCGTGAAAATCAGGCGAGCGGAACTCGTCGATATGGTTCATCAGGTAGCGATCGCCCAAATAGCGATAGATGTGCGCGTGCAGCTTCCATCCAAACGGATTCACCAGCGTCGCCATCGCCGACGCCACCCACGCCCATCCCATCCCTCGCGCCCGCTGCCACGCGCGGATCCTCGCCAAGGCATCCTCCGCCCGCACGCTCTCCACCGCCGCCGCAGAACCATAGATCCCGAGCAGCACCAATCCGAACGGCCATCCTCCGTGCAGGTTCACCCAAAGCAGCATCGATCCCGGGAAGAACCACATCAGCCAGCGCCGCTTTTCTCCCTGCTTCCCGCCCTCCCAATCTTCCAGCGCCATGAACCAAAGCAGCGAGAAAATCCAACTCACTATGTGCGGACGCGCATAAAGATGAATCAGCGCCGCCGCCTCCGCCAGCAGCATCAGGACAATCGCCAGCAGCAGACCCGTCCCGCGCACGATCAGTTGCGACAACAGCAACGTCAAAATCGCCGCCACCAGCGCCGCGCACAGCCACACCACTCCATTCAACCCGCAAGCTCGATCCAGAACTCCGAGCCCGATGTCATACAACCACTCCCATGCAAACCAGGCCTGCCCCTGCATCGTCGAAGAAAACGGATCGCTCCGCGGCAGCGAGTGTGTCGCCAGAATCAACTCGCCCGTGCGAATGTGCCATCCAATATCCGGATCGGCCAGCGGACGATCCGACAACGGTCCCGCTAGCAGCGACCAGAAGAGAAAAATAAATAGAATATCTCTTACCGATGGCAGCACAAACCGCTGCCCTGACGAAATGTCTTGCGCCGGAGTGATCAAAGTATGAGCAAGCAGTGTACGAGGTTTCAAACTTTTAAGATTCCAGAGTGTATAAGAACTTATCTTGGAGCTGGCCTGATAAAAATGCATTCATAAATAGAACCGGACTCATAAATCGAACTTAAAACTGGCCTCATAAATGGTATTTGGGAAGGGCACGACTTCAGTCGTGCCGCAATAACCCGCAAAAAATGCGGGCTTTAGCCCCTGAGGGCCGCGTTATGGGCGTTTGTCAACCAAACGCACTTTAATGTTTAGCGGTTCAATTCCCGCCGCACTCTCGACGTTTTCTTAAGCTCAAGTCCCGTCGACTACTCACCAAACAGATTGCCCAATCTCCTCCGTTCCCTCCGAACCTCAAACCTCTCCCAGTCGAACCCTTTATACTAACTACAATGGACAACAACTCGAGACCGAAAGTAGTGATCGTCGGAGCCGGTTTCGCGGGACTCACCGCCGCTCGCCGTATCTCTCACTTGCCCGTTCAAGTCACTCTCCTCGACCGCAAGAACCATCACACCTTTCAGCCCTTGCTTTACCAGGTCGCCACCGCCGGCCTCTCGCCCGGAGAAATTGCTGCCCCCATCCGCGCCATCCTCCGCGGCCGCCACAACGTTAAAGTTTTACTTGAGGATGTCGTCGATTTCAACCTCCAGCAGAAGCAAATCCTCACCCATGATCAGCAGATCGATTATGACTTCCTGATTATCGCCTCCGGCGCCACGCACGCTTACTTTGGCCATGAAGAATGGCAGGTCATGGCTCCCGGCCTCAAGTCCATCGAAGACGCTCTCGAAATCCGCCGCCGCGTTCTCCTTGCCTTCGAGATCGCCGAGCGCCAAGCCTCCGCCCGCGAGCAGCCTCTGCCTCTGCAGTTCGTCGTCATCGGAGCCGGCCCCACCGGAGTCGAACTCGCCGGCACCCTCGCCGAAATTGCTCGCCACGCTATGAATCACGAATTCCGCAACATCGATCCGCGCCGCGCCCGCATTCTCCTCATCGAAGGCGGTCCGCGAGTTCTTCCTTCCTATTCCGAAGAACTTTCCCGCAAGGCCGAACAGCAACTCCACCACCTCGGAGTCGAAGTCTGCACCTCCCACAAGGTCACCAGCATCGAGTCCGGCGCGGTTTGCATCGGCGAACAGAAAATTCCCGCCGCCGTCGTCCTATGGGCCGCTGGCGTCGCCGCTTCCCCGCTCGGCCGCAAGTTGGGCGTTCCCGTCGATCATGCGGGCCGCGTCCTCGTCAATCCCGACCTCAGCATTCCCGGACACGCTGAAGTCTTTGTCATCGGCGACCTCGCCTCCCTCAACGATGAGCATGGCAAGATGCTCCCCGGGGTCGCGCCCGTCGCCATTCAGCAAGGCAACTGGGTCGCGAAAACCATCGCCCGCGATCTTGCCCATCAGCCGCGCATCAATTTCCGCTATCACGATAAAGGCAGCCTCGCCACCATCGGACGCGCCGCCGCCGTCGCCGAATTCGGCAAATTCGAACTCTCCGGACACCTCGCCTGGCTCGCCTGGCTCCTCGTCCACATTCTTTTCCTCATCGGATTCCGCAACCGCATCCTCGTCATGATCCAGTGGGCTTGGTCCTATGTCACCTACGAGCGCGGCGCTCGCCTCATCACCGGCAGCGACCAACTCCCCGGCTGGCCCGACTCGCCCGCCGAACCTGCGCCCGCGGATCGCACCCACGCCTGATGCTCCTTCGATCCCGTTGCCCCACTTCTCGCGTTGTTCGGGAAGTAAACCCTCCCCGCCCCCAATCGCTATAATCAGTCTGTGGTGAAACCCGCCGCTTTTCTCGTCCTTGCAGCTTGTCTCTTTTGCCCGTTCCTTCACGCGCAAAACGCTCCCGCTGCCTCGCCAACCGTCGCCGGAAAAACCATGGTCGTCATCTCCTTCGAAAACGCTTCGCCCACCCCCGGTCTCGAATGGATCGGCGAATCTTTCCCCGAAGCTTTTCACGACCAGCTCAATTCTCCCGTCCTCTACGTCGCCAGCCGCGACGATCGACTCCGCGCCTATGATCGCCAGGGCATTCCCGCCGGACTTCACGCCTCTCGCGCCACTCTCTACCTCCTGGCCGAACAAATGGATATCGACTATGCCGTCCTCGGCTCCTATCAATACGACGGCTCTCGCCTCACCGTAAGCGCGCAGTTGCTCGACATGCGCTCGCAAAAACTTCTTCCCGCCGCCACCGAGTCCGCTCCCCTCGCCGATCTCGGCAACCTGCAAACCGCTCTCGCCTGGGACTTGCTTCGCCAGATCCGCACCGACTTCTCCGAACCTAAGGATCAGTACATCGCCCGCGCATCTCACGTGCCCCTCGAAGCCCAGGAACATTACATTCGCGGACTCCTCGCTGCCACCATGGAGCAGCGCATTCAGCATTATCGCGAAGCCACCGCCCTCGCCCCCGACTACGCCCGCGCCTGGCTCGAACTGGGTAAGACCTATTACGCCCAGCGCGCTTACGAGCAAGCCATCGCCACGCTCAGCCAGATTCCCCGTTCCGCTTCGGTCGCGCACGAGGCGAATTTCTTCCTCGGCCTGGCCGCCTACGCTCATGGAGACCTCGCCAAGTCCGAATCCGCTTTCGAATTCGTCGCCACTCGCCTGCCCTTGGCCGAGGTCTATAACAATCTCGGTGTCGTCGCCGCCCGCCGCGGCCACAATCCCAAAAGCGTCGCCGAAGATTTCGAGCGTGCCGTTCAAAACGATCCCAGCGACGCCGATTATCACTTCAATCTCGGAGTCACTCTCGCGCAAGCCGCCGACCCAGTCGGCGCCGCTCTCGAACTCCACGCCGCGCTCGATCATCGCCCAAACGACGCCGAAGCTCGCGCGCTTCTGGATTCCCTGATACCCGCTCCCGGTGCCACGGGCTCTGCCACTCCCGCCCCATCAACCTCCAAGCCCGTCGAGCGCATTAAACGCAACTACGAAGAAGACGCGTTCCGCCAGATGACCATGCAGATCGGAAGCTGGGCCGAAGAGCGATTCGCCCGTTCCGATCCGCGCACCCACGCCCGCTATCATGTCGAACTGGGCAAGGAACTCATGGCCCACGGATTCACTGCCGAAGCCGATGCCGAGTTCCGCCACGCCGCCTCCATCGACCCCGCCAATCCCGAAGTCCAGGATCTCCGGCGTACCCTCGCAGCCAAACTAGCGGAGAAACCGCAGCCATGAAACCAACTCTCAAAAGCTTTCGTGTAGGAACGCTTCGCGTCGGTTTGGGGAAGGCCACGCGTTCCACTCGTGCCGTAGCTGCCGCCCCATCCACGGCGGCTTCCAGCCGCTGGCGGAATGCTGCCCTCCGAAACGACTTTTTCCGCAGCCTCCTGGGCTCGTTAGCAGTTCTGTTTCTCCTGGCCTCCGCCGCCTCCGCCGACATCCTCCGCATCTCCATCAACGATGCCATCCAGCCCGTAACCGCCGAATACCTCGCCCGCGCCATCCAACAAGCCCAAGCCCAACACGATCAGGCCATCCTCATCGAAATCAACACCCCCGGAGGCCTCGTCGACTCCACCCGCGACATCATCGAAAAAATCGTCGCGTCGCCCATCCCCGTCATCATCTACGTAACTCCCAGCGGCAGCCGCGCCGCCTCCGCCGGATTCTTCATCCTCGAATCCGCCGACGTCGCCGCCATGGCTCCCGGAACCAACACCGGGGCCGCCCATCCCGTCATCATGGGCGAAAAAATGGATGACGTGATGAAACAGAAACTCGAAAACGACGCTGCCGCCCTCATGCGCTCCGTCGTTGCCAAGCGCGGACGCAACGTCGAACTCGCCGAAAGCGCCGTCCGCGAGTCCAAATCCTTCACCGATCAGGAAGCCCTCGACAAGCACCTGATCGAATACATCGCCCCCACCGAGCAAGACCTCTTCCGCCAACTCGATGGAAAAACTTTCAAGCGATTCGACGGCGCGACCGCCTCACTCAGCCTCGAACACCAACCCGTCCGTGATTACAAGATGACGCTTAAAGAGCGCATCCTCTCCTACATCATGGACCCCAACGTCGCCTTCATCCTTCTCGCCATCGGAGCCCTGGCCCTTTACGCCGAGTTCAACCATCCCGGCGCTGTCATCCCCGGCACCGTCGGCGTCGTCTTCATTCTTCTTGCCGCCTTCGCCCTCAACCTGCTCCCCGTCCGCTTCGCCGCCCTGGCCATGATCATCGGTGCCTTCGCCCTCTTCGCCGCCGAAGCTAAATTCGCCAGCCACGGCGTCCTCACCACCGGAGGCATCGCCCTGCTCACCATCGGCGGCCTCTTCCTCGTCGACGGCCCCATCCCCGAAATGCGCGTCCGCCTCACCACCGCCCTCGCCGTCAGCGTCCCCCTCGGAATCATCACCGCCCTCCTCATGAGCATCGCCGTCCGCGCCCGCCGCAACAAAGTCGTCACCGGCGAACAGGGCCTGATCGGCGAAATCGGCACCGCAGAAACCCAACTCGCCCCCGCCGGAAAAGTCTTCGTCCACGGCGAACTCTGGGACGCCGTCTCCACCACCCCCATCCCCGCCGGCGGCCCAATCGTCGTCCGTCAGGTCGATGGACTCACGCTCAAAGTCGATCCCGCCGCATGACGCGGCGAAGCAGCGCACCATCTCGCCCCCTCCATCCCGCCCGGAATTGAACTGGATACTGGTTACCCAGTACGGGCAGCCGCCCGCGTGCGCTACAATCCGCTCATACTGTAACCAGCGAATTTGCCAGGAGGCTTCTATGGATCTCGGATTCCCGGTGGTCAGCATCGCCGTCGTCATCCTCATCATCTATCTGCTGAGTTCCATCAAAATCCTCGCCGAATACGAACGCGGCGTCATTTTCCGCCTCGGTCGCCTGATCGCCGCCAAGGGCCCCGGCGTAATTCTGGTCTTTGCTCCCATCGACCGCATGGTTCGCGTTTCTCTCCGCCAGGAAGCCCTGGAAGTCCCGCCGCAGGACATCATCACCCGCGACAACGTAACCCTTAAAGTGAACGCCGTCATCTTTCTGCGCGTCATCGACCCCAATAAAGCCGTCGTCGAAGTCTCGAACTACGCATACCAGACATCCCAATTCGCGCAGACCACTCTCCGCTCCGTTCTCGGCGAACAGGAACTCGACGAACTCCTCGCCCATCGCGACAAAATCAATCTGCGCCTGCAAAGCATCCTCGACACCCACACCGCACCCTGGGGAGTCAAAGTCGCCAACGTCGAAGTCAAACAGGTCGATATGCCCGAATCCATGTTGCGCGCCATGGCCAAGCAAGCCGAGGCCGAACGCGAGAAGCGCTCGAAGATTATCCACGCCGAAGGCGAGTTCTCCGCCGCCCAGCGCCTGGTCGATGCCGCGCACTTGCTGTCCAGCGAACCCGCCAGCATCCAGCTACGCTACCTGCAGACCCTGACCGAAATCGGCGTCGAGAAAAATACGACCGTCGTCTTCCCCGTCCCCATCGACTTTTATTCCGGATTGCAGAACATGCTGGCCAGCGCCAAACCACCCGCGGCCACGCCGCCAAAAGGCTAGAACTGGTCTCATCAATGGCTTTCGGGAAGGCCACGACTTCAGTCGCTGCAGAAAAACTCGAGTTCGCGCCAGTTTCGGGAAGACCACGACTTCAGTCGCTGCAGAAAACTCCAGTTCGCCGGTTTCGGGAAGGGCACGACTTCAGTCGCGGCGGAAAAACTCCAGCTCGCGCCGGTTTCGGGAAGACCACGACTTCAGTCGCGGCAGAAAAACTCCAGCGCGCCGGTTTAGGGAAGGGCACGACTTCAGTCGTGCCGCTAACAGCGAGAAAATATGTGGGCTTTAGCCCCTGAGGGCCAACGCCTTTTCCGACACGACTATTTAGGCATCATCCTTAGCGAAGAACCTATGTATCCTGCTTGCATGGAAATTGCACCCGAACTTAATTCACAAACTTCCCCAACCCCACACTCGATGTAAACTAGTTTTTCGATGCCCACGTCGCAACAGGATACGGAAATCACTCTCGGCACCGGCCGCATGCTGGCCATTTTTTTCGCCTTTGTCCTGGTCTGCGCCTTCTTCTTCGCCATCGGCTTTTCTCTCGGCAGAAAAACCACCACCGCAGCCGCCGGACTCTCCATCAACTCCCCCACCGGCGCCCCCGTAAGCGCCATTCGGCCTTCGCCTGGAAAAACCGAAGCCTCCAAGCCCGCCGAAGAAATGAGCTTTTACAAAGCCGTCGGCGAGAAAAATGCCGACACCGCCTTAACTCCCCAGGACGCCGCCACGCAGACTTCAAAAACTCAGCCGTCAACCGAGACCGCCCCCGCCGAGGCCAGCCCCAAGCCCGCCTCCGACGCCGCCGCGCCCCCAGCCACCGGCGGATACTACGTCCAGGTCGCCGCCGTCACCCGTCAGGAAGACGCCGACTCCCTCGTCGAGGCCCTGAAAAAGAAACAGTACCCGGCCTTCATCGCCGGCAATTCAGCCGCCGACAAATTCTTTCACGTTCAGGTCGGACCCTACGCCGACGTCAAAGACGCCGACGCCATGCGCGCCCGCCTGATCAGCGACGGCTACAATCCAATCGTGAAAAAATAGAGAGGAATAGAAATAATTTGGTAACTTTGTAATTTAGTAATTTAGTAATTTGGAAATCGGGCCATAGAGCGGTCGAAGTCACTAGGTTTTCAAATTACAAAATTACCAATTTACAAATTTACAAAATTGCCTTGTCTTCCCCCGACTCCAGTCCCGACCGCCTCGACCGCTTCCTCCACGCCATCGCCGACCCCACGCGCCGCCGCATTCTCCACGCGCTCAAAGAAAAAGGTGGATGCTCCCTCGACAAACAAACCGGACTCTGTGCCGGAGACATCGAAGAGCGCATCCAACTCGCCCAACCCACCATCTCCCATCACATGCGAATCCTCGAAAAAGCCGGACTCGTCCACTCCAAACGCGAAGGCCACTGGCGCTGGTACCAGCGCAACGAAAAACTCATCGCAGAAATGACCCGCAGCCTGAAAGCACAGCTTTAGCAGACCGCTGAGAAACTCCATCTTGGCCGCTTTGGAGTGGCGCAGCGGTTTACCGCCGTGAGAAACGCCTTATCGAATGCGGCCCTGCGGGCTGCGGAAAAATTCGCGCGGTAACGGGACTCTGCTCCGTCAGTGGCTACTCCGCAATCGGTTCGGGCCCGAACGGGAAGGGCACGAGTTCCACTCGTGCCGTAAATGCCGCCCCATCAATGGCGGCTTCTAGCCGCTGGGGGAATGCTGCCCTGCGAAAAAACTTTTTCCGCAGCCTGTTCCACTCGTGCCGTGACTGCCGCCTCATTAACAGTGGCTTCCAGCCGCTGAATGCTGCCGGGCAAAACGACTTTTCCCGCTCCCTCTTGAGCCCGCTGATAGAATCAAGCCGCAATGCGCTTTTACACCAAAGACGAATGCGAGGAATGGCTTTGTGGGCGAGGCCGGGTAAAGCCCGATGCGATCCCTGAAATCCATAGAGCGCACGTTCATTATCCGACTACGGTAGGCCGCATTCTTTATCTCGCGCAGTGGATCGGCGGCTCATTGATGTACCGCAGGCCCGCGTTGGTATGGATTACGGAGTGGGGTATCTGGGAAAGCGGCGAGAACTGGCATCTGTATTACAGGCTCCGGCAAAGTTACGGTGATCTTCGTCTGCTTCATGAAGCACCCGGCCATCTGTTTCTCGGCCACGAATCCGAAGATTTAGCATCGTTTCTGCAAATTGCTATGTTGAACGGCTGGGGCGGATACATCTTGACTGAGGCGGACTACCTGAACGCATTCTTCAGTCATGACGAGTACATTGACTTCTTTGCCGCCGAAAGTGGACTTGGACTTTTTGACGATATACGCAAGGAGTTCGGCACGGTCCAACATCCTCCCAAAGATGTGTGACTCTCTGGTAGTAGGCTTTAAATCCCCGGTTGCGCGTATCGACCAAGAGTCAAAACGCGCTGTGGCCTGTTGGCGACAGTCGACAAATGCAGTTGATGAGCGGGCCTGTACTTGCAATCCAAAGTAACGTAGACGGGTTTGGAACAGCGCACTAGGCTTGCAATGCGGGCAATCGCAGTTGCGCTTCCGTACGCTATGGGTATTGTCTTTTATTTCGGAATGTTTTATTTGGCTGGGCTGGCCCGCTGGATGGTCTTGAAACGAATTGCCAAAGATGTTAACCAATACCTCCCAGATCGCGAACAATATCCCACTTCGCTGTTAGCGTTTTCGCCAAGGTCACTTCAGTCGCCGATCAACGAGATCAACATTCGGCGGCTGCATCGGCAGTTTTTCCACGAGAGCTACCTTCGATGGTTACACTTGGCGACTTGGGTCTTGATGATCGTATTCTTAGTACTCTGCGTCCAGTTTGACCGCTCCCATTCCTTCGCCCGCACAGGGTAATTGTTGTAACATCGCCATGTCGCGGATTGACCATCGCTCAAAACGTGTAATCGCCTGCTAACAACATTTGAGCTGAGGGTATGATATTTGGGATGGACGGCATAGATCAAAACGCCGCCGAAACGACCTGCCGTCAATGCGGCACCCCTGCTGATGCTGGACGAATCTTTTGCGCCAAGTGTGAGGCTGCGCTTACAATGCCTTCGTCCCTGATCCCGAACTCAAAACCGCCAAACGGCTACCGCATCGGCATTCGCTACGCGAGAATCACCAGCCCCGTCCGCCGGTCGGCTTGATACAAACCAACCTAGGCTCCCGCCCCCGCCATCGTGGCCTTTTCTTCGCTAGTCTCACTTGAATCCGCGGAAATCCCCTCCGCCTTTCCTTCCCTCTGGCACAGCGCGCGCACCTGCGCAATCAGGTCCGCCACTTCAAACGGCTTCGCCAGGATGGGCACGCCATGCTCCTGCAGGAAGCTCCGCGTCTCGCCGTCGGTCAGCGTCGAAAACGTCAGCAGCAGACCCTTCTCCTGTCCCGGATAGTTCCCCGCCAGCCACTCGTACACCTGTCTTGCGCCCCATCCGCCCGGCATCCGGCCATTCATCACGATTACGTCAAAAGGACCGTTGCGCAGCAGCACCTGCATATTCTCAACGCTCATCGCGCTGGTGATTTCCGCGCCCGCCCCCACCAGGACGTCTCGTTCCAACTCCATCATCGCTTCTTCGTCTTCCACCAGCAGCACCCGCCCCGCTACCAGCGACTCGTGCCGCGCCACTGCAACCGGCTCCGCCACCGCCGGACGATCGCCCGCCAGCAACCGCACCTCGATCACCGCCCCGCCTTCTTCCCGGTTGCGCGCTTCGATCTCTCCGCCATGTTCCTTGATGATCCCGTAACAGATGCTCAGCCCCAGCCCCGTTCCCTTGCCCACCGACTTGGTCGTATAGAACGGATCGAAAATACGCTTCGGATCCTTGATCCCCGGACCGCTGTCGCCAAACTCCACGCAGACGTGCTGCTCTTTTTTGAACACGCGCACCCGCAGCACGCCCCGGCCGTTGCTCTCGACCATCGCGTCCAGCGCATTGTTCACGATGTTCAGAAACACCTGCTCCAACTGGTGCGGATCGCCCACCACCGAAGGCAGATCGTCGGCGATCTCGCACTCCAGCGAAACATTGTTCAGCTTCAAATCGTATTCCCGCAGCGCCAGCGATTCCTCCAGCACCTTGCGCAGGTCCACTTCCTGCTTCTGTGGCTTGCGCTGCCGCGCAAAAGACAGCAGATTCTGCACCACCCGGTGCGTCCTCTGCGCCTGCTTGAACAGCTTCCTCACGTAGTCGGACGAGCGCTCATCGAGTCCCGCGCCCTCCAGCAATTGCGCGTAGCCCAGGATCGACGTCAGCGGGTTATTCAACTCGTGCGCCACGCCCGAAATCAGTTGCCCCACCGCCGACATCTTCTCGCTCTGCAGCAGCTGTTCCTGCGTCCGCCGCAGGTCTTCGTAGGCCCGGCATGTCTCTTCGTAAAGCTGCACTTTCTCGATCGTCGTCGCCAGTTGCCGGCTGATCGCCACCAGCAGGTTCTCGTCATTGCTCGAATAGTGACGGTCCTGCTTCCCGGCAATGCCCAGAATCCCGATCGGCTTTTCCTTGCTCCACAGCACCACCCAGATCCAGTACGGCAACCGGTCGGCGCAGGCAAATTCCACCACCGCCGGCGGCAGGTGCGGCATGAAGTCCTGCGTGATCACTTCCGCCCGCGAGCGCATCACCAGATCGCCCAGCCCTTCCGGAAACACGACTTCCGCCATCCTCACCCGCGCTTCGCTCCGCGGACCCCATCCCGCCCGCCGCCGGTAGCCGCCATCCGCCCCGGTCGCCAGGTACACCGATCCCGTCTCCGCTCCAAACAGCGAAATGATCTGGCGCAATGTCAGGTTCAGAATCTCGTCCAGATCGAACGACTGCGTCGCGATCACCGCCAGCGCGTTCAGCGCGTTCAACTCGCGGTTGCGCCGCCGCATTTCATCTTCCGACCGCTTCTTCTCCGTAATATCAAGCACGAAGCCCTGGTAACGCTCGATCGCTCCCGCCGCGTCGCGCGTGGCGAAACAACTCTGCGCCACCGTCCTCTGTGTGCCGTCTTTCCGCCGCACCGTCGTTTCAAAATTCCGCACGTAGTTGTGCGCTTCGATTTCCTTCAGGAACGCTTCCCGCTCCTCCCCCACCGGATGCAGCACGCTCCCCATATCGAGCGCCATCAACTCGTCCCGGCTGCCATAGCCCAGCATGGTCACAAACGCGTCGTTGCAGTCCAGCAGGTCGCCATCCGCCGTCGCCACGAACGCGCCCTCCTGCGCCTGCTCAAACAGCATGCGGTATTTTTCCTCCGCCATCAGCCGCGCCGTCGTGTCATGCACCACATGAATCGTTCCCGCCTGCCCTCCCGGCTCCGCATACGACGAACTCGATACGATCGACTGCCCCCCGAAGCACGGATCCATCGATTCCGTCAGTGCCGCCCCGCGCTCGCAATACGGACATCCTTTCCACGACAAAGTCCGCGGCAGCACTTCGCTGCATAGCCTGCCCAACACATCCCCCGCCGATGTCTCCAGCCGGTCCAGCAGCGCCTGGTTCGCCTTCAGGATCCGGAATCCCGCATCGTGCGCCAGGATCGGGTCCAGGATCGAATCCACCGTCGTCGCCCACTGCTGCTGCGAACGCGCCACCTGGTCCAGCAGCCGCAGATTTTCCGATGCGATTCCCAACTTCTGCGCCGCCGTCTCCAAAAACTCCAGTTCCTCGCGCGGATGCCGTCGGCCGCCACTCCACGCCAGCGTCAGCATCCCAATCGCCGACTTCTTTCCCTGCACTGGCAGTCGCACCACGTGATGGATGCCGTGTTTCTCCAGTTCCTCCCGCCTCGTTTTCGACATCTCCGGAAGCTTCATCACAGCCGCCCGGCTTTCCAAGGGCGTCCCGCCTTCAACTTCCGCCGTTCCCACTTGTCCCATCGCTCGCAGAAATTCCGCCGACAGGCCAACATGCTGTGTCGGCGCCAGGCACTCCCCGCTCATCAATTCGAACCATGCCGCCTTCGCCCCAGCCGCCGCTTTCAGTTTCTCCATCGCCGCCTGCATTATGGGAGCGGGGTTCTGCCCGCGCGCAATGGTCACCGATAATCCGTTCAACACCTTCAACCTGCGTAGCCGCAGGCGCGCGTCATCGAGCACTACGATCAGCAAACTCGATCCCAATAGCGCTTCCGCCAGCAGGTAGCCCTCACTCGAAATGTGGCTGTTCAAAGGCGTCCAGTTCAGATGCAGCGTCGCGACCCCAGCCGCGAACAGCCACGGCCCCAGCCCAATCCGGCCCGCGCGGAACCGCACCAACTCCACCGCCGCGCCCATCGCCAGCAACCGGCACGCCGCATCCAGCCACGGCCCGAGCGTTCCGAACTCGGGAAAGTACCAGGGCTGCATCGCCGCATAAACCGCCATCGCCCACGTGATCGCCAGCACCACCGCCACCATCCGCCGCGACTCGCTCGCCATCAGCGCCGCCGCCGCAAACAGTCCCATCGCCAGCACAAAACCGGCTCCCGTCCATACCTCCACCGGACGAGGCACCGCATGCAACTCGCTCGCCCCCCCTACCCAAAGAAATGCGCCATAAACCACCCACCCCGCTCCCCACACCAGCAGGCACCGCTCCCTGAAAATTTTGAAAAAGAGCAGGCTCACCACCGCCACCAGCAGCGCGGCCGTCTCTCGTGCTGTCCACCCGACACTCAGCACGCGCACCCAACTCCCCAGCAACCAAGCGGGTCCCATCGCCGACACCATGCAGGCTGGATTCATGAAAAGTGGCGCACAAACACCTCCTTTGTACATATCACGCGGCCTCTCCTTCGTTATCTCATTTCCATGTCCAAAGGGTTACTTTCGGAATATGCAGTCGTAGCCTAGAATGACCACATACAGATCCCCGCATGGCGAACGACCGCATCCTCGTTGTTGACGATGAAGACACAATCCGTGAGATTGTCACTTCCATGCTCGGCGGCGCTCACTTCCAGACTCGTCAGGCTGGCAGCGGCGTAGAAGCTCTCAAGATCCTTGAGTCCGGCGACGAATTCGACCTCATCCTCTCCGACCTCATGATGGCGGAAATGGATGGCATCGCCCTGCTCGAGCGCGCCAAGCGCCGCTACCCCGACCTGCCCGTCGTCATGGTCACGGCTGTCCACGACATTCAGGTCGCCCTTCAGGCCTTGCGCAATGGCGCCTACGACTACCTCCTCAAGCCTTTTGAGCGCGAGCAACTTCTGGCCACCGTCCGCCGCGCTCTCGAACATCGCCGCCTCAAGCGCGAAAACGACGCCTATCGCACCAATCTCGAGTCCCTCGTCGCCGCCCGCACCCAGCAGTGGAAGACCGCTCTCTCCGACGTTGAGAAATCCTACGAGCTCACCCTTGAGGCCCTTGGCGACGCGCTCGATCTCAAGGACGCCGAAACCGAATTCCACTCCCGCCGGGTCACCGCCTACACCATCGCCATCGCCCGCAAAATGGGCCTCCCCAAGGAACACATCAAGGTCATCGCCCGCGGTGCCTTCCTGCATGACATCGGCAAGATTTCCATTCCTGACGCCATTCTGCACAAGCCTGGCAAGCTTACCGAGGAAGAAACCGCCATCATGCGCGAGCATTGCTACCTCGGCTACAAAATCATTTCCCGCATCCCCTACCTCGCCGAGGCCGCCGAAATCGTTTATTCCCACCAGGAGCACTTTGACGGAAGCGGCTATCCCCGCCGTCTCAAGGGCGAAGAGATTCCCCTGGGCGCTCGCATTTTCGCCATCGCCGATACCCTCGATGCCATGCGCTCCAAGCGCGTCTACCGCGATGCGCAAACCATTCAGGCCTGCCGCAAGGAAATCGAACTCTGGTCCGGCCGCCAGTTCGATCCCTCCATCGTCAAGATCTTTCTCGAAATGCCCGACGATATCTGGGAAGACTTGCGCCGCGATATTGACGCCCCCAGATCGTAATCCGACCACGAACCTCATTCCGCACCAGCAATCCCCGCCACTGTCGAAGTCGATTTCCTCGCAACTCCCGCCGCTCTCCGCGTTCTAACCACAGAGGTGTATAAGGGAAGTTTCACCCTCGGCACCCAGTCTCAATCTTGTAGGAGAAAATTCAATGAAGGCGACCCTTTTCGTAATGTCCGCCGTTCTGGCTCTACTGCCGTTCGCCGCCGCGCAGACGCCTACCCTGACGCCCCAACCCAACACCGTCTTCGTCGGCGCCGACGGAAAATTTGAAAGCGCGCCCGACACCGCCCTGATCCAGTTCAACATCTCCGCCCAGGCCGAGAATTCCAAGGACGCTTACGACCTCGCCGCCAAGCAAGCCGAGGCCGCCCGCGCCGTTCTCCGCGCCAACGGAATCGATCCCAAATCCGCTGAAATCGGATTCTTCTCCCTCAATCCTCAATACGACTGGAAAAATCCCAAGCACCGAGTCATCGGCTATCAGGTCACCACCAGCGTCAGCCTCAAGCTCAAGGATTTTTCCAAGATCGCCCCCGTCACCCAGCAACTCGCCGACGCCAGCCTGGGCGAAAGCCAGTCCCTCAGCTATACCCTCGATTCCACCGAAGAAGCCAAAAGCAAGGCCGTAGCCGACGCCTACCGCCGCGCCCGCACTTCCGCCCAATCCCTTGCCTCGGCCAGCGGACGCACCCTCGGCGAACTCTCTTACGCCTCCGTCGATACCTCCGAAAATATTCGGGTAGTCGCGCCCAGAATGCGTGCCATGGCCATGGCCCCCCAAGCGCAAGCTGCCCCCACCGAAGAATTTTCACCGCAGAAGATAACCATCACCGCCCACGTCAACGCCATGTTCGATCTGAAATAGATTCTCGTGAATAGAATCTTGTGTGGAGTGCGCATCCGAGCCCGCGACCTGCCCAGCCACAAAATTTCCGGGAAAATTCTTGACCGAACATCCCCGTCGAAAACTTGTCAAGCCCCCCAATCGACCATATTCCGGCTAACTCGCTGATCCCGTTCGGGAAATAAACTTCCGAAACATGTCCAATTGCACCCCTCAGAATTGATAAAATAGAGATATAGGTTAATCTGGCACTTCAGCTCCGGGAATGAGTCTCAGCCTGCGCCAAGTTGGGGAAGGGCACGAGTTCCACTCGTGCCGTAAATGCCGCCCCATCAATGGCGGCTTCTAGCCGCTAGGGGAATTCTGCCCTGCGCCAAGTCCTGGAGGGACGGCCAACGCCGCGGCATGATCCAATAAGTCATTACGCAACAATATTTTGCAGTTAATACTTTTAAAATCAAAGATCTAGCAGGAATCATCCCGTAAATCTATGATTCTAATAGACCGCAAAACCAATTCTCTAGCAGCTTGCGGAAAAAGTCCGTTTCGCGCCCGGTTTGGGGAAGGGCACGACCGGGGTCCCCGGCAAGCCCGGGTTTGGCTTGCTGGGGTGGACGAGTTCCACTCGTGCCGTAAATGCCGCCCCATCAATTCCGCGCCGGTTTGGGGAAGGGCACGAGTTCCACTCGTGCCGTAAAATGCCGCCCCATCAATGGCGGCTTCTAGCCGCTGGGGGAATGCTGCCCTGCGAAAAGACCTTTCCCGCAGGCTGCTCCAACGCCGCGGCATGACCCGATAAGTCATTACTCCACAATATTTTGCAGTTAACCAGTTTAAAATCAAAGATCTAGCTGGAATCATGCCGTAAACCCATGATTCTAAAAGACCATGATATGAATTTTTCTTAGCCAGCCAACGGAAGCCTGCGCCAAGTCCTGGAGGGACGGCCAACGCCGCAACATTATCCAATAAGTCATTACGCAACAATATTTTGCAGTTAATACTTTTAAAATCAAAGATCTAGCAGGAATCTACCCGTAAATCTATGATTCTAATAGACCGCAAAAATAACTCTCTAGCAGCTTGCGGAAAAACTCCGCTCCGCGCCGGTTTGGGGAAGGGCACGACCGGGGCCCCCGGCAAGCCCGGGTTTGGCTTGCTGGGGTGGACGAGTTCCACTCGTGCCGTAAAATGCCGCCCCATCAATTCCGCGCCGGTTTGGGGAAGGGCACGAGTTCCACTCGTGCCGTAAAATGCCGCCCCATCAATGGCGGCTTCTAGCCGCTGGGGGAATGCTGCCCTGCGAAAAGACCTTTTCCGCAGGCTGCTCCAACGCCGCGGCATGACCCGATAAGTCATTACTCCACAATATTTTGCAGTTAACCAGTTTAGAATCAAAAATCTAGCTGGAATCATCCCGTAAGCCCATGATTCTAAAAGACCGAAAAAACAACTCTCTAGCAGCTTGCGGAAAAGTCCCGTTTCGCGCCCGGTTTGGGGAATGCCGCCGCAGAATCGCACGAACAGACCACCCGTAACTCCTTATTACGGAATAGTTTACAACTAACTCTTTTAGATTGAATATTTTACAAGGAAAAACCAAGGGTGGGAGCTACCACTAAGGAAGCCAATCTCCTCGACCCCTACTCGTTCTGTACCACGACTTCGTGTCGCGATGCGATCCGGCTCGCATCCACCGTAACTTCCCGCTGAATCTCCATCTCAATCGACGTTCCTTGCTCCAGCCGAATGTCGGTGCCGCGCGAGAGCATTCCCACCGCAAGTCCCGCCGCTCCTCCAACACCCGCCCCGATCCCGGCGCCCTTCAGACCGTTCGTCACTCCACCAATCACAGCTCCCGTGGTCGCCGTGCCCACCGCCGTCCCTGCCTTTTTCGCGGTGTCGCTATCCTGCCGGATCGTTCCCTCCTCATCCTTCATCGAGGTTTTCTCCGCCCCAGGCGTATTCTCCACCGAGCCACCCAGCATCACCGTATAGCCATTGGGATAGATCATCGAAGTGAAGTGAATCAGCACTTCCGCCCGCCCCTTCACGTGCCCGCCCCGCTGCACCCGTTCGATCCTGCCCTGAACATAAGTTCCCGCCGGAATCACTACCCGTTCATTCACCACGAACGGAAACGCCGCCTCCGTGTACACCGGGTCGCCATCCTTAGCCGTCTTCGTCGAAATCGCCTGCTTCAGCGTCAGCGGAATCTGCGTTCCCACCGGAATCGTCAGCGTGGCCTTCGCCTCGGCCGCCGGCTTCTGCTCCGCCGCGCTCGCATCCGCCGTCGTTTGCGCCGCCGCCATCCCCGCCCACAGCAAGCTACACAAGCAAGCAACCCGAATCTTCATCGCAAGCTCACCTTCCAAAATCAAATCTCGCACCGCTTGCCAACTCAGATGCCGCCGCCCGCGCCCCGAGTTAGCTGCCCATCCACCATCGGACCTGCTCAGTAACCGCCCGCTACCCGTTTTTTCGCCGTCCCCGGCTCTCCAGCACATTCCCCAGAAACTGCGACTGCAACTTTTGCGCGCAGCCCTCGCCGCACACATGCATCGCCCCTTCCTGCAAAGCCAGCTGTTCGTCCCACGGCGCCAGATGCATCACGGGCAGATCGTAATCGCCCATCGAACTCCACATGATCCACCAGCGGTCACTCCCGCCTTTCAACACGCCGCAATTGGGTCCGGCGCAACGGTAAAAAGGACTTGGCACAAAAGGTACGGATTCCGGCATATCAACCTGCTCACCATCGCCAATTGTAGCTGAGCAGTTCGTGCGCAGCCATCACTTCAAAGTTCGCGCCAGGAGGCCGATTTGCGCGGGCCAGCCTCAATCTTCGCTCTCTGCGCTGGCGATTTGCTCGTAGCCGGAAGCTACTTGTACAACAAATACTTTTCCCGCATGCGCACAAATTCATCCAGCCGTTCTTGCCAATCCTCGGCAATCCGTCTCGGATCCCCTCCCGCACCGATCGCATCCTGCACCGCCTCATTCACCAGCAGATCCGCCATCCGCTCCAGCTTAAAGTCATTCGGATACAGCTTGTGCAGCGCCGCCGCCAGCTCAATCCCCAGCTCCGGAGAATCCAAAGTGTTGCGGTCCAAAACAAAAAGATTCACTCCTTCGCACCGCTCCCCCGCGAAGTTGCTCGATGACGGAGTGAACACAATCGGGACAAACCGCACACTCTGAATCATCCGACCATTCAAGTAAGCCGCCAGTTCTTTGCCCTTGATCCAAGGCGCTCCCACAACTTCAAACGGAGTATCTGTGCCTCGCCCCACCGAGACATTCGTCCCTTCAATCATCGCAACGCCCGGATACAGCGTCGCCTCGTTCAAGTCCCGCAAATTCGGCGAAGTATTGACCCAGCCCAGGCCCGTCGAATCGAACCAGTCTCCGCGCTGCCAGCCTTCCATCGGAACCACCTCCAGCCGCGCTCCGATGTGCCGCTCGCCATTCACCATCTTCGCCAACTCACCCAGTGTCATTCCGTGCCGAACCGGCTCGGGAAAATAATTCGTGAACTTCTCCTTCCCCTCATCCGACATTGGACCCTGCACAAACGATCCCGTAATCGGATTCGGCCGATCCAGTATCACCACCTCAATTCCCGCCTTCGCCGCCGCTTCCAAAAAGTATCCGACCGTAGCTTCGTACGTGTAAAACCGCGCCCCCGCGTCCTCCAGATCGATCACCACCGCATCCAGCCGCTTCAGTACATCCATCGACGGACGTCGCGCCGCGTCGCTTCCTCCATAAACGCTATAGACCGAAACTCCGGTCGCCGCATCCTTCGCATTCTTGATGTCCGTCGTGTCCAGCGTCCCCGCAACTCCGTGTTCCGGACTAAAAATCGCATCCAGCGAAATCCCCGGAACCTTGGCCAGCACGTCAATCGTCCGCCGCCCTTCCGAGTCCACGCCCGTTTGATTCGTCAGCAGCCCAATGCTTCTCGGAGCCCCTCCACGAGTCGGATGCAGTGCCGCAAACTTCGTCGCTTCCAGAACATCAATGCCAGTCTTCACCGCTCCGTTCCGCACCGCCAGCTTGCGCGCCGCGCTCTGCATCTCGTTGTAGCCGGTGATCGCAGCTACTCGCATCGTTTCGGCCTGCGCCGGATCCAGCGCCAGCGCCGCCGCCACGGCCGTGGCGATCTTGGTCCGAAGCGCGACCGCGCTTCCCTTCTCCTTCGGCGGCACAATATTCATATGCACCGCATTCGTCAGCAGCACAATGTAAGTCTTCGTCGCCGGATCGACCCACAACGACGTTCCCGTGAATCCTGTGTGCCCATAGCTGCCCACCGGAAATAGTTCTCCGCGGTTTGTCGAAAAAGGAGAATCGATGTCCCATCCAAATCCTCGCGCGGCCGTCGCATTCACCGGCTGCTGTGGCGCAGTCATTTTCGCCACCGTCGCAGAAGTCAGCACACCTCGCCCACCATCGAGCAATGCCTGTGCCAGAATCGCCAGGTCGTCTGCGGTGGAAAATACTCCCGCATGTCCCGCCACGCCGCCCATCCGCCGCGCCGTTGGATCATGCACCACTCCGCGCAACAGATGATGATTCTCATCCTCCTCCGTGGGAGCGACGCGCGCTTCCCACGACGCTGGAGGCACAAATCGAGTCTCTTTCATTCCCAACGGCGCAAAAATGTGCTTGCCGGAATACTCGTCCAGCGACTCACCGGAAAGCCGCTCTACCAGTGCTCCCAGCACCACGAAATTGATGTCGCTATAAACAAACACCGCGCCCGCAGGCCGTTCTGGAACGGCCTCAAACGCCATCCGGTATCCCGTCTCCTTGCCTTCCCAAGCCTTCGTCAAATCTAAATCCGGAGCCAGCCCCGAATAGTGCACCAGCAACTGCCGGATCGTAATCTCCTGCTTCCCGTTCTGCGCAAACTCCGGCAGATACTTCGCCACCGGATCGTTCATGCGGAACTTTCCCTGCTCCCAAAGCTGCATCACCGCAGTCGTGGTCGCCACCACTTTCGTCAACGAGGCGCAGTCAAACACCGTATCCAGCGTCATCGCCTCGCGCCGAGGTTCAAGCGCTCGGCTGCCATAAGCCTTGCGGTAGACGACGCGTCCATCATGTCCAACGATCAGCACCGCGCCCGGAATCTGACGTTGAGCGATGGCATCATCCATGATCGAATCCAGAACTCCGAGCCGGGACTCGATCGGAGTCTGGGAGAAGGCAACGCCCGCAAAAAGCAATGCCAGCCAAGTCAAGGTTTTCAGTGAGGATTTCACGCTGCTGTGACTCTACATGACGCCGGAGATTTCGCTCAAGGCCGAAGGGAACAAAACAACGCTCTCGAAGTATCGCCGTTTGCCTCCGCTCGCGGCGTTTGCTATAACCCCATCAGTTCACAAAATACAATTGAACCTCACGCTGCCCAATCGAGAGTCCGGTTTTTCCTTCCTGGTGCGCAATCTCGCCGCTCAGGACGAGCGCTTCCGGCCGGCGTTCGCCATCCTGGAGAGCGCCATTGCCGCCCGCGCCTTTCCTGCCTGCTCGCTCGCGGTCATTCTTCGCGGAGAACTCTTAGCCCACAAAGCCCTCGGACGCTTCACCTACGATCCGGCGTCGCCCGTAATCTCTCCCGCAACGCTGTTCGATCTCGCTTCGCTCACCAAGGTCGTGGCCACCACCACAATGGCCATGATCCTCTATGAGCGCGGCCTGCTCGATCTCGAAGCACCCGTCGCCGCCATCGTTCCCGAATTTGCCGAATCGTCGGACGAACATGATCCGCGTCGCCGCGATGTCACTCTGCGCATGTTGCTTGCGCACAGTTCCGGTCTGCCCGCCTACGAGAAACTCTTTCAACGCGTCAATACTCGGGAAGCACTGCTAGAAGCCGCCTTCAACACTCCACTCGCCACCGAACCCGCGACCCGTGCCGAGTATAGCGACATCGGCTTCATCATTCTCGGCGTCGCGCTGCAACGCATCGCCGATGAATCTCTCGACAGTTTCTGCCAGCGCGAGGTCTTCGGTCCGCTCGGTATGACGCACACAACATTCAAGCCCGCACACGCACTAAAAAACGCCATCCCCCCCACCGCCGACGACCGCGACTTCCGCCGCCGCATCATTCAAGGCGAGGTGCAAGACGAAAACGCCAGCGTCCTCGGCGGCGTCGCTCCACACGCCGGCCTGTTCTCGACCGCCGAAGACTTGGCCGTCTTCGCCCACTCCCTGCTCAATGGCGGATATCCTATCCTCCGCCCCGAGACCGTTGCACTCTTCTCCCGCCGGGAATCCGCGCCCGACGGCACTTCGCGCGCGCTCGGATGGGACACGCCCTCATCGCCCTCGCAATCCGGAAAGTACTTCTCGTCGCGCTCCTTCGGCCACCTCGGCTACACTGGCACATCCCTTTGGATCGACTCTGACCGCCAACTTTCAATTACTCTGCTGACCAATCGCACCTGGCCCGACTGCCAGAACCAGGCCATCAAGCAAGTGCGCCCGGCATTCCACGATGCGGTCATCGAAGCCTTAAGGGAAAACGCTTGAAGCGGAAATCCTCGAATCGCCCCACCCTGACTCGCAAGTCAACGAGTGCTGGCCTGCGCGATCTGAACACCGAGCAAGCCAATTCCGCCTCCGCTGGCCTCGATCAAAAGTCGGCGCTCGAAATCGCTCGCATCATTAATCGCGAGGATGCCAAGGTTGCCGGCGCCGTAAAACGGGCCCTGCCGCAAATCGCGCAGGCCATCGATCTCATCGCAGCTGCCCTCGCCGAGGGAGGCCGCCTCATCTACGTCGGCACCGGCACCAGCGGACGCATCGCTGCCCTCGACGCCGTCGAGTGTCCGCCAACGTTTGATGTCGACCCGCGCCGAGTCCAATTCATCATCGCCGGCGGCCCCAAAGCGTTGGCGTCAGCCGTGGAAGCCGATGAAGATTCCCGCGAGTTAGGCCGCAGAGCCGTCGCGAAAAAAAGGCCCACGAAAAGAGATGCCGTCGTAGGCATAGCGGCCAGCGGCCGGACTCCATTCACCGTTGCCGCCCTCGAGTACGCGCGCGCCCAGGGAGCAAGAACCGTCGCCGTCGCCTGCAACCCTGACTCCCCGCTCGGCAAAGCTGCGCATGTCGCCATCGTCGCCAATGTCGGCGCGGAAGTGATCGCCGGCTCTACCCGCATGAAAGCCGGCACCGCGCAAAAAATGATTCTCAACATGCTGTCCACTGGAGCCATGACGCGTCTCGGCTACGTCTATGGCAACCTGATGGTCAATGTCTCTCCCAGGAACGAAAAACTTGCCGAGCGCGGAGTTGCCATCCTCGAAAAAGCCGCGGGACTCAGCCACCGCGCCGCGCTTGATCTTCTGGCAGCCGCAGGTGGCCACCTCCCCGTCGCCCTGGTCATGGCAAAAGCCTGTATCGCCCGCAATCGCGCTGTCGCGGCTCTGCAACAGTCCCAGGGCCAGGTGCGCAAAGCAATCGCACTAGCAGTTGAGCGGAGTCCAAAATCATGAGGAAATACTTCGTTTTCGTCGTTGTCATTCTGGCTGCGTTCGCGTGTGGCGCCCAAGACTCGGCCCTGTATCGCGCGTGCAACAAGCAGGCAAATACGCAACATGACATGAACGCCTGTGCAAATGAAGAAGCAAAACGCGTCGACGATGAACTGAATAAGGTTTACAAGTTGCTTTTGTCGAAGGTCAGCGGCGATAAGCTAGCTACGGCCAAAATCCGAGCTGCGCAGAAGGCATGGCTCGCCTATCGCGACGCGTATCTCGAAGCCATGTACCCGGCAAAAGACAAACCAGTGGAATATGGATCGATCCTTCCCATGGAATCCGATCTGCTCACGGCCAAGCTCACCCGGCAACAAATCTTGGCGCTGCAAGACATACTGCGGGAAAACGATCCCCGGTAAATACCGCCCGCCAGCTTAGACCAGTCTGATCCGCGCATCTCCGGTATCAATGGGTTTTAGGCACACCCTTGCATTCCCCGCTAGAATGTTCGCAGCACCCTGCTGCAAAAATTTCATCGCGGGGTATTTCAGGAACTCGTCACTCCATGGACAAGCTTGTAATCCGCGGCGGCAACCCCTTGCTCGGAACCGTCCGCATCAGCGGCGCGAAAAACGCCGCCCTGCCGTGCATGGCGGCAGCCCTGCTGACCGATGAACCGGTGATTCTCGAAAATATCCCGCAGGTTCGCGACATCGAAACCACTCGCAAACTGCTCGCCGCCATGGGCGCCGAGGTCGAACTCGGCTACGGACGCGCCCATCATCGCACCACGATCTGCGCCCGCACGCTCGCCGCTCCCGAAGCCTCCTATGAACTCGTCAAGACCATGCGCGCCTCCACTCTGGTCCTGGGACCGCTCGTCGCCCGTTGCGGCCGCGCTCGCGTATCGCTGCCGGGTGGATGCGCGATCGGCGCGCGCCCCATTGACTTGCATATCAAGGCCCTGGAACGCCTCGGTGCCAGGATCACGCAGGAGCACGGCTACGTCGAGGCCACCACCGACCGGCTGAAAGGCGCAGAAATCGTCTTCGACAAGATCACCGTCACCGGAACCGAAGACCTGCTTATGGCCGCCACGCTTGCCGAGGGCGAAACCATCATGCAAAACTGTGCTCGCGAACCGGAGGTCGCCGATCTCGCCGCATTACTGAACGCTATGGGTGCCCACGTCCACGGCGCGGGCACGTCCACCATCCGGGTCAAAGGGGTTACGAAACTTCACGGAGCAAGGCACCGGATCATCCCCGACCGCATCGAAGCGGGAACTTTCATCATCGCCGGAGCTCTCACCGGTGGCGACGTCAACGTCTCCGGATGCGATCCCACGCACCTTACCGCAATCCTCCAGAAGCTTGCGGAAACCGGCGTGAAGACCTCGGTAAAACCCGACTCCGTTCGCGTCATGGGCGATCATCCCCTCCAGGCCGCCGACCTGAACACCGAAGAATATCCTGGCTTCCCCACCGACATGCAGGCGCAGTACATGGCGCTCGCCACACAGGCTGCGGGTACATCGATTGTCACGGAGAATATTTTCGAGAACCGGTTCATGCATGCGCAGGAACTGGTGCGCATGGGCGCCAACATCAAGATCGAAGGCCGCCGCGCGATCGTCCGCGGAGGAACCCCGCTCAGCGCCGCTGCTGTCCTTGCATCCGATCTGCGCGCCTCCGCCTCGCTCGTGCTGGCTGCCCTCGTCGCCGACGGCGAAACCATCATCGACCGCGTCTACCATCTCGATCGCGGCTACGAAAATATCGAGGAAAAATTGAAGGCTGTGGGCGCGGAAATTCGCCGCGTAGGCGACATTTTTCCCAAACGGCGCGCCTCGGAACGTTCCCTGACGAACTGAAGCCACGGCACCGCCGCCTGATCCTAAGGGGGCGACAACTGGAACACGCGATAGCTGCCCGAGTGGTTAATTTCGTCGACTCCCCATCCGAGCGTGTGGAGTCCTGTCGTAATCCCAAAGGCGCGGTCCCAGTCGTCGGTCACAACGAGGTAGTCCGGTCGAGCCTGCCGCGCGATTTCACTCACCGCTAATGCCGGCCCCGCGCCGCAACGGCCGTAGTTGTAGCGGCGGTTCATCGCAATCGAAGAAAGAGTCTTCAGCCCCACAAAATCGACGAGCTGAAATCTGGTCGCATAAGAAATGTAACCCGCATCATGGATGAGCAGCGTAGCCGTCGGCGGGAGGTTGGCTTTGCTCCAAGTGGCGACCGCGTTCAGAGACTGCGTGGCTCCGTCCCGATGTTGCAGAAATTCGTGCCAGTGGAACGAGAATCGCCCTGCCGTTTGCAGACAAGAACACAATAGGACCAAATAGGCCGCCCTTTTTGCCCATAGCCAACGGTCGCTCAGTCCAGAGGCTAATCCGAGCAGCAGCACCGGCACAAGGATATATGTGTACCTTCCCTGGTTATGCATCAATGCGGAAGGAAGTTCCTCATAGTAGGCCAGAAAGAACAGCGGCAGGAACATCGCGGCGCACCGCCCCAGCGTGCTGCGCGCGAGAAAGATAACCGATGCGATGAAAACTCCCAGCACCGCCAAGAACAGCCTCACGCTCGTCTGCATCACTTCCCATCGGTAGGTGCCCGGGGCGCATCCATCCGCGAAGAACAACCGCTTTGCCGCAATCGTCTGTGGAATCACCGACCCCGTGCTCACGCCGTACCAGATCAGCCATGGGAGTGCGGCCGCTACAGCGATCCCCGCAAATTGCGCTGACTGTCGCGTAGCTTGCCAGACACTTCCCTGTTCCTCGCAATGCCGCAAAAAGACAGCGACCAGCACCAACCCGCACAAGGCCACCAGTTCCGGCCTGAGAAACGGAGCAACTCCACACAGCAGTGCAGCAACTGTCCGGCTCCGAATCGTGTTGGCTTTGACTAAGGCGAGGATCCAGAGGGTTACACCCATCGCCATTCCCGTTTCCACCCCGTTCAGCAGGTGGTAAGGAACCTTCGCGATAGTCAGTCCCAGCCCAGCCAGCGCTAAAATGGCCAGCAGCGGCAAGCGGAACGCCCGTCCCAAGGCCACCAGCCCAAGCGCATAGCACAGAACTCCCAGCCAACTCGCCGCTTGCATGGCAACTAACGGAGGCAAAATCAGGAGCAGCACCCACAAGAGCAGAACATAGGGCGCATTCGTAATCCCTACGAGGGGCGCTGTACCAGGAAAATTCGGATCACTGCCCCAGTGGAGTACTTGAGCGGAATGCAGAGAGATATAGCTGTCATCCAACGGGTAGCCAAGATGTCCCGGTGTTCGTTGATACAGAAGGCAGGCGACCCCGACCGCCAAAGCCACGATCCAATAGGCGGCTCTGCTCGAGTTCCAAGACTGTCTGCCGGACTCCGACCATTTCTGCTCGACTTCCGCGATGGTGATCTTATTTTGTGCCATTGCTTGCAGCACCGGTCTCCAACGCAGTCAGTCGAATCTTCGCTTCTTGGCTGTCGCCGATGATTTGCAAAGCCGCCGAATACTCGCGGAACGCTTCCGCCTTGTCTCCGCTCTTTTCGAAGGACTGGCCCAGCCAGTAGTGGTAGTCATAGATTCCGGGGTCCATCGCGGCGGCTTGCCGCAGGTAAGGCTGGGCCTCGACGTTTTGTCCGTTGAGCAACAGTGCCCGCCCAAGAAAGTGCCGTGGCGCCGCCAACTGCGGCGACACCTGCACCGCCCGCTGCAGAAGTCGTGCCGCCTCGCCGTAATGGCCCGTCATCAGCTCAATGTTTCCGCAGTTGTAGAGCGCGGAATACAATTCCGGGTCCGCGGCCAGAGCCTGCGTACAGAAACCAAAGGCCCGGTCATAGTCGCCCAGTCTTCCCCAAAGTGCTGCCACCGACGCCATGCCCGTTTCAGACTTCTCATATCCTGGAGTGATGCGCAGCGCATATTCCAACGCCTCCCGCCCCTCGGTTTTACGGCCCGCGGCAATATAAACTTCAGCCAGCGCAAACGCAGTGTAGGTGTTATCCGGATCTCTTCTCGCCGCGTCTTCAACCAGCGCGATGGCGCGATCATGAGCTCCGCGAATGCTGTACTGCCGAGCCAATCCGATCGACGCATACGAATTTTCGGGATAGAGTTCATGACCGCGAAGGGTAATCAGCAGGTCAGAATCCCAATACGCCTGTTGTGGGATGGATGCCGCCACATACCCGCAGCAAAGCGCTAGCACCGCCGCTCCCTGCACAGTTTTTGCGCTCCAGTTCTGCACCGACGGCAGAAGCCGCAAGGCTTTCGCAACCAGAATGCAGAATCCGATCGAAGACAGGTAAACATAGCGGTCGCGCACAAAGTCGCCATTGCCGAAATTCCGGAGATACAGCGCCGGTGCCAGACTAACGAACAACCAGCAGCCCGCGAAAGCAACGACCCAGTCGCCCGTTTTGCGAGCCCAAACGTAGATCAGTCCGAATACCGCCAACAATAACAAGACCGGCAACGCGAACTGCTGAAGCAGATGCGAAGTAACATAAGGCGTGTAATAAAGCCCGGTGAGTCCGATCGGCAATACCAACTGCCTCAAATACAACGCCAGCACATGCGGCAGAGTGATGACCATGTCGACATAACCGTGCTGGGGGTCAAACTGCAAAGGTGTATTACGGAGCACGATCTTGCGAAGAATAATGTAGCCGATTGTCACCAGCGCGTAAGGAACCATCCCGGCCAACGCACCACGCAACTTCGCCGCCCAACTCTGCTCACTCCGGCCAGGGCACAACCAGATGTAGATTCCCACAAGCCCCGTAAAACTGACCGCCATCTCCTTCGTGAGCAACGCACACGCAAGCAACGCTAGAGACGCGAGTCGCCACGGGAGGGTTTGCGTGCCATCAGGCTCGCGCGCTTTCAGGAATGCTCCAAACGCGAGCGCGGCAAACATTGTCACCATGCTGTCCGCCGCTGCGGAAATCCATGCCACGCACTCAATGTGAATCGGATGCAAAGCGAAGATTACGGTCGCTAAAGCCGCCGTCCAATACTCCATGCCCAGCTTCCGCGCCAGCCAGAATACAGAGAGCATTGCTCCGATATGCAGCAGAATCGCGCCCAAGTGCCAGCCCCATGGACGCAAGCCCGCTAGACCATAATTCACAATCGACCAGGCCACAAACAAAGGACGGTAGTAAACCTGCTGCCGCGCCGTGTGATACCACAGATCGGAAACGAACACCCGCGAAAGACTGTGCCAGGAGCGGATCAGTGGGTTATCCACAATCTGTGGCCCGTCATCCCAGACGAAGTCAAAAAATAAAGTTCCGCTGTATAACACCGCGGTGGCAAGGATGAGCGTCGTCAGCAGCACCTTCGGAGAACGGAAATATTTCGCTAGTATTTCCCACGCATCTCCTTCCAACAACAACCCACCGCCGGAAATCTCCTTCGTCGTCTCATTCTCAGACAATCGCGCCGTGCTTCCTTCATCCATGTGTTTTTTATTCACGATCTGCCCATGAAACCGTTGGGCGTGTCTTATATCAACCCTGCGTGAAGAGAATCGCTCCTACTGGGATGAGCTCATAGTAACCGCGGTCTACACTCGACGCATGTTACCGAGGTTACCGATGCGTACGACTTAGTACCCCTCCTCCGACTCACCCGTGTGCGACCATCGTGGTCATGGGTCCCGCTACAGGAGCGAAACCCGCCAAGGTCTTATCCCCGGTTCTGTGCGTCGATCTCGATGGCACCTTAATCCGGGGTAATGTGCTTTGGGAGTCCGTGCTGGTCCTGCTCAAGACCAATCCCATCGCGATCCTGCTGCTCCCCATCTGGCTGCTCTCAGGACGAGCCGCCCTCAAGCGTCATCTTTCCGCCCGAGTCCAACTGAATCCTGCTTGTCTACCATATCGGCAGGAAGTTCTCGCTCTTCTTCAACAGGAAAAGGCTGGCGGCCGCCGCCTTGCCCTCACCACCGCCGCTGATCGTGATTTCGCTGAATCCGTTGCCGGGTATCTCGCCATTTTTGACGAAGTGCATGCCAGCGACGGGCAGGTGAACCTCAAGGGAGCCAACAAAGCTGCATTTCTTGAACAACGCTTCGCCGAGACCGGCTTCGACTACATGGGAGATTCCGCCGCCGACGTCGAGGTCTGGCGCCGAGCTCGCGCAGCCTACGTGGTTGGCACCGATGCGCGTGCACAGGAAGCTGCCGCTGTGACCACCCTCAAGGCCACAATTCTCGATCCTGAGGTTTCCTTAGGCGCATCGTTCCGTACTTGGATCAACGCCCTCCGCGGTCACCACTGGGCGAAGAATCTGCTGCTCTTTTTACCTCTTGCCCTCTCTCATAATCTCGCTTTTAACTCCGTCATGCGCACGTTCGCCGGATTCGCGCTTTACGGCTTTTGCGCCTCGGGACTATACATCCTTAACGATCTTCTCGATCTTCATTCCGACCGCGAGCACCCCTGGAAGAAACAGCGTCCGTTCGCAGCCGGAGACATCTCCATTCCCGAAGGACTGCTCGCTGCGCTGATCCTGCTCTTCTCCGCGCTCGGAATGGGATTTTTGCTCAATTTCCGCTTCGGCATGGCACTCCTTGGATATTCCGTGCTCACGATGGCATATTCCCTCTATCTCAAAAAGATCGCGCTGCTCGACGTGTTTGTTCTTTCCAGTTTTTACAGTTTTCGGATTCTCGCCGGGGCTTTGATTTCCGCCACGCCTCTGTCGCAGTGGTTCCTGGCATTTTCAATGTTCTTTTTTCTAAGTCTCGCGATGGCGAAGCGCTACTCCGAGTTACTTCATGCCAGCAACTTAGTCGCTGCCGGTAACTCCGGCCGCGGCTATCATGTCGGTGACCGGGAACTCCTGCTCTCTCTGGGCACGGGCAGTAGCTTTTCCGCCGTCGTAATCTTCAGCCTTTATGTTCATGGTCAGGATGTACGTTTGCTCTACTCTTCGCCCGAATTTCTTTTTCTGCTGTGTCCCATCGTTCTCTACTGGCTCAGCCGGAACTGGCTATTGGCGCATCGCGGCGAACTCAAGGAAGATCCAGTCACGCTGGCCATTCGCGACCCCGTAAGTTATGGCGTGGCTATGGCTTCCGCGGTCGTCATCGCTGCCAGCATGATGCACATAAACTGGTAACACGCCTTTGTAACAAGTAGTTCTTGAGATGATTGAGGTAGGTTCATCATACTTATATGTCAGGACAAGCTGCTGTAAGTTCACGAAAGCAACCCGTCTCTGTCTTATCCCACACGCCAGTGTTTTCGTGGGGCCGTTATCCAAAAGCCGCCCACCAATATGTTCACAAACCGGCTTGGGACGACCAGATCCCCGAGATTCTCCAGAATGCCGCGCCCGGTTCCCTGCTTCCCTATGGACTGGGACGCAGCTACGGCGATTCTTGTCTCAACGCGGGCCGCGATCTCATCGACTGCCGCCGCCTCAACCGCTTCCTCGGCTTCGATGAAGCCTCGGGAACGCTCCGCTGCGAAAGCGGGGTCAGCCTTTCCGACATCGTCGATACATTTCTTCCCAAAGGTTGGTTTCTCCCGGTCACTCCCGGCACTCGCTTCGTCAGCGTCGGCGGAGCTATCGCCAACGATGTCCACGGTAAGAATCATCACTGCGCCGGAACTTTTGGCGCCCACGTCCGGCAGATCGGCTTGTATCGCTCCCATGACGGACTAGTTGTCTGCAATTCTCAAGAAAATGCCGGCATGCTGCGCGCCACTATTGGAGGCCTCGGACTCACAGGCGTGATCGCATGGGCCGACATTCAACTCAAACGCGTGGCGGGTCCGTGGATCGATGCCGAGACCATCCCCTTTCACTCTTTGAAAGCGTTTCTGGACTTGAGCCGCGAAAGCAACGAGCGCTTTGAATACATCGTCGCGTGGCTGGATTGTTTTGCCGGAAAAAACCTTCGCGGCATCTTCTTTCGCGGCAATCACTCGTCCGAGCAGGCAAAGAAATTTCAACCGCAGCGAGGACCGAAGCTTCCCTTCGCACTGCCCGAGTGGTTTCTGAACCGTTATACGGTCAAGGCTTTCAACACCACCTACTATAAAGTCCACGCGCGAAAAGATGCCGCGGCAGTGGTTCCTTACGACACATTCTTCTACCCGCTCGACGCCGTCCGGCAATGGAACCTCGTTTATGGCCGGCAAGGGTTTCTGCAATACCAGTGCGTCATACCCGAAGCCAACATAGAGGCCTTCGAGGAATTGTTGGACCGCATCGCTCATTCCGGAATGGGATCTTTCCTCGGCGTGGTGAAGCAATTTGGATCCGCGCCTCCGGCGGGCCTGCTTTCGTTTCCGCGTCCCGGGCTTACGATTGCGCTCGACTTTGCCATGCGCGGGGAGCGCACGCTGAAACTGATGCAGTCTCTCGATGAAGTCGTCCTCCAGAGCGGCGGGGCGCTTTATCCCGCCAAAGACGCATGTATGAGTCCAGCTCTTTTTGAAGCCTCGTATCCGCGCTGGCGCACCTTTATTCCTTACATCGATCCGAAAATGTCCTCTTCTTTCTGGCGGCGCGTAATGGAGGTTCAATAGGAACCGCAATGAAAACTGAAATGAAACAGATCGTTGTCCTCGGTGCAACCTCCGGTATCGCGCTCGAAGTTCAGCGCCAACTCGCTCATCGCGGCCTCGATTTGTTGCTCGTAGCTCGCTCGCCTCGCCGCCTCGCGGACCTGCAATCCGATTTATTGCTTCGAGGCGCAAGAACGGTTACGACCTACGCGGCTGACTTAGCCTCGATCGAGCATCATGCTGGCATCTTCGATTTTGTGCGGAACACTTTCCCCGACTTTGACACGGTGCTTCTCGCCTACGGCTCCATGCACAACCAGAAAGAATCCGAAGCCTCGGTCGATACTCTCCTCGACGACTTGCAAACGAATTTCGTAAGTGCGTCCGCACTTCTCAGCTTGTTTGCAGCCGATCTCGAGCGCCGCCAAACCGGGTGTTTAGCTGCCATCACATCCGTCGCCGGAGACCGAGGGCGCCGTTCTAACTATGTGTACGGTTCCGCAAAAGGCGCTCTCTCCTTATTTCTTCAAGGATTGCGCAGCCGGCTCCATCCCGCCGGCGTGCGGGTCATCACAATTAAGCCCGGACCGGTGCAGACCTCGATGACTGACCACATGCCGAACGCTTCCCGTTTTGCGGATCCCGAGCAAGTGGCGCGCGACATCGTGCGCGCGCTTGATCGCCGGTCGCCCGACGTTCTCTACACGCCAAAGGTCTGGCGTTACGTCATGACCGCCATCGAGCACGTTCCCGAAACCATCTTCAAGCGCTTATCGATCTGACAAAAACGATCTGACAAAACAGTTCGGCGGGGTCACATCGGTGTCGATCATGATTGCAATAGCAAAGGGCCGCATCGCTGCGGCCCTTCGCATTGCAGGAAACTGATTCCAAACCTACCGTCTTCCGCGTCCACCACCGCCGCCACCGGAATGTCCGCCGCCGTGGCCTCCTGAACCGCCGCCAGGGCGTCCACCGCGACCACGACGCCGGCGATTGCGATCGCCACCGCCACCGGGTCGGCCTTCACGTCCGCCGCCGCCTTCCTGCCGACCCACGCTGGCATCGACAGAAGAAACAACTCCATCGACGCGGTTGAAGTTGGGCTCGTCATCCGCATCGAAGTCCGCTCCGCCCTCGATCACCGCAGTCGGTGCGCCCTGTGCAGCGCCGTGCGGCGCGTCTTGCGAGGCGATCGCTGCCGTTCCGTCTCCCTCATCCGTTTCCGGCGGAGGAGCTCCGCCCATCTTGGCGCGCTGCTCTTTCAGAATCGCTTTGCGCGACAGTTTGATTCGGTTGCCTTCAACGGCCAGCACTTTCACCAGCACCTGGTCGCCTTCCTTCAACTCATCGCGAACATCCTTAATTCGGTGTTCGGCGACTTCGCTGATGTGCAGCAGACCGTCCAGGCCCGGCAGAATTTCGACGAACGCCCCGAAGTCCGCCAACCGGCTGACCTTGCCGAGATACGTCTTCCCAACCTCGGCCGAAGCCGTCAGATCGCGAATAATCTGCAAAGCCTTGTTCGCCGAAACTTCATCGTTCGACGCCACGTTGACCTTGCCCGAATCTTCGACGTCGATCTTTACGCCCGTCTGCTCGATGATGCTGCGAATCATCTTGCCACCGGGCCCAATCACGTCGCGAATCTTATCCACCGGAATCTGCAGGGTGTAGATCCGTGGTGCGTGAGCCGAAACCTTCTCGCGACCTGAGGTGATGACCTCGTCCATCTTGCCGAGAATGAAGAGACGCCCGCGCTGCGCCTGGGCCAGTGCTTCGCGCATGATCTGCGAAGTGATGCCCGCAACTTTGATATCCATCTGCAGCGCGGTGATTCCGTCTTTGGTTCCGGCAACCTTGAAGTCCATATCGCCGTAATGATCTTCCGCGCCCGCGATGTCGGTCAGGATGGCGTACTTCTCGCCTTCCTTCACCAAGCCCATCGCTACGCCAGCCACCGGAGCCTTCAAGGGCACGCCCGCATCCATCAGCGAAAGCGAGGCGCCGCAAATGGTGGCCATCGACGACGATCCATTCGATTCCAGAATGTCGGAGACAACGCGCATGGCATACGGCCAGTTATCTTCCGTTGGCAGCACCGAGGAAACCGCCCGCTCGGCGAGCGCGCCATGCCCGATTTCGCGCCGTCCCGCGCCGCGCATAAAGCCCACTTCTCCTACGGAAAATGGCGGGAAGTTGTAGTGCAGCATGAAGCGCTTCTTGGCTTCGCCTTCAAATCCCTCGAGACGCTGCATGTCATCGCTCGTGCCGAGCGTGGTTGTAACCAGTGCCTGCGTCTCACCGCGCGTAAAAACCGCGCTGCCGTGGGCGCGCGGCAAAACTCCGGCTTCGATCCAGATCTCTCGAATCTGGTCAAACTCGCGTCCATCGGGACGGCGCTTGTGGTCGATAACCTGGTTGCGGAAAATCCGTTCGCGCAAAATCTCGTAGTACTTCTTGATTTTCGCCTTGGCGGCAGCGGTGTTCGCGTCCTCGGGCACGGCCGCGAGCAGTTCCTTCTCGATCACGCGAACCAGTTCGTAGCTCTCTGATTTCGGATGCTTCGCCGTATCGAGGGCATCGGCCAAGCGTGTGCCAATCTTCGCCTCCAAACCCTTGAAGTACGCCTCGTCAAACTCCGGAGGCGTAACGGCGCGCTTCGGCTTTCCCACCTTGCTGCGCAGTTCATTAATGGCAGCGCAAATCTTTTTGATCTCGGTGTGGCCAAACTCAATCGCATCCACTACCGTCTCTTCCTTCACTTCTTTCGCGCCTGATTCAATCATGACGATCGCATCAGCCGTGCCGACCACCATGATATTGAGCAGGCCGTCGCGCATCTCTGTATAGGTGGGATTGGCGATGAAACGTCCGTCAATCAAGCCAACGCGCACCGCGCCGAGGGGACCAAGAAATGGAATATCCGAAATGGTCAGTGCGGCGGAGGCGGCATTAATGCCGCAAACATCGGGATCGTTTTCCGTATCGGCGGAGAGAACGAAGGCGATAACCTGCGTCTCGCAGCGGAATCCATCCGCAAACATCGGGCGAACCGGCCGGTCGATCTGGCGGCTCGTAAGCACTTCACGCTCGCTCATGCGCCCTTCGCGCTTGATAAAACCGCCAGGGATGCGTCCGCCGGCATACGTGTACTCACGGTAGTCGACCGTGAGCGGGAAGAAGTCGATGCCCTCGCGGGGCTCGGGATTTGACGTCGCGGTGGCAAGAACTACGTTGTCCCCAAACCGCACAAGGGCTGCCCCGTGCGCCTGCTTGGCAAGTTTTCCCGTTTCAATAGAGAGTTGTTTCCCGCCAGCGAGTTCGACGGAAACTTTGGTCGCTTCAGGCTTCATATTTCATCCTTTGTATGGGCAGAAGGGCTCGCGCCGCGCGGGTACGGAGGTCGCGTGGATAGGCGTAGGCCAAGGCCGCGGTTGGGAACGCACTTTTATATGGCTCTCGAAATCTGGAACCAGCCCCACTCGGGGCCGGTCGCGCTGTTATTTGCGGATGCCGAGCTTGGAGATTACGGTCTTATACCGTTCCGAGTCGTACTTCTTCAGATAGTCGAGCAGGCTTCGACGCCGGCTCACCATCATGAGAAGTCCGCGGCGCGAGCCATGGTCTTTCTGGTGCGTTTTGAAGTGTTCCGTCAGTTGACCAATGCGCTCGCTCAGCAGCGCGATTTGTACTTCGGGGCTGCCAGTATCGGTAGCGTGCGTGCGATACGTGTCAACTACGGATTGCTTTTGCTCTCTGGCTAACACTAACCTGTTGCACTCCTGTCTCTTCTCGTTTTCGTAACGTTCTTGATGGTAACACGCTGTTGTCGATAGTGGCAAACTATCGTCGTCATCCCATCCAAGTCTCGCGCCGACTCTCAAAATCTCCGCGCGGAATTTTATACTTCGTCACGAGCCGCGCGTTAAGAGTGCGCAGTCGCGCTGTCGAGGTATAATGTAATGAAGATGAAATAAAACGACGGATGAGATTCTCCGCTCGTGGATTCCAGGAAGTAAAGCTCGGCCACCCTACAGACAATCCATGTAGTCGGCCATCATACTCAAAATAGAAATTACGGAGAGATCCCAATGCCACGAGGCAGATCGACTTTTACTAAACGCCAAAAAGAGCAGGCACGCCAACAGAAGCAGCGCGATAAAAACGAGCGCAAGACCCAGCGCAAAGATGAGAAGCCCGAAGGCGTAGTGGTGGATGAAGAGCAGGAAATGCGTGAGATGCGCGAACTCGCCGAAGCCCAGGCCGCATTGTTCCGCATCGGCACCGAGGAAGACGATCCTGTCGAGGTTTCCGTTTCCCACGGCACCAAGGGACTCGACCGCTAAATCCTTGGCAGATTCGCCGGAGTGCAACGCTCCGGCGAACCCAACCTAATTCCCACGCTAGTTCGGAAAGAGAATTCCAAACTCAGCTTCTAAACAAACACCTCGCCCGGCAAGCGGGTGAGTGTTCGCGACGCCAGCGTGTTCTCGACAAACCGCTTCGGCTGCCGCTCGCTTGCCGAGGCATCGATCTGTTTGCGCTCGATTCGCAGTTTCAATGCGCGCTCGATACTGCGCAGTTCCAGAACTTCCACCCCTGTAACCAGCGTGGAAGCCCGTCCCTGAGAACCAGCCCGCCCCGTGCGTCCGACGCGGTGAATGAAGTCTTCCGCCATCTTCGGCAAATCATAGTTGATCACATGCGCCACATCGTCGCAGTGCAGTCCGCGCGATGCGATGTCGGTTGCCACCAGCACCTGGTAGCGGCCTTCCTGGAATCCACTCAACGCGGCGTTACGCTGCGACTGCGTGCGATCGCCGTGAATCATTGCCGCGGAGAAACCATCCCGTTCGAGTTCCCGCGCCAGCCTCTGCGAGCCCCGCTTGGTGCGGGTAAAAATCAGCGTCTGTCCCTTCTCTCCGTACAGCAGTTGCCGCAGAACATCCAGCTTTTCCGACGGGCGTACTTCGTAAGCCTCCAGTCGGACGCTTTCCGCCGGCTTTAGCACGGAGCCCAGCGCAATCCGCACCGGCTCTCGCGTGTAATCGCTCACCAGCGAAGCAACCGATTGCTCCATCGTGGCCGAGTAACACAGCGTCTGCCGGCGCTGCGGCAAAACCTGCAGGATGCGCCGGATGGCCGGGAGAAAACCCATATCCAGCATGCGATCCGCTTCGTCGAGCACCAGAATCTTGACCCCGCGCAGGTCGGCAAACTTGCGCGTGATGAAATCCTGCAAGCGTCCTGGCGTGGCGATCACAAATTCGCAACCCGAGCGGAGACTGTTGATTTGTGCCTTCTCCGCCACGCCGCCAATGACCAGCGCAGCCTTCGGCATCTTTTTGTCGCGCAGTTGTTCGTATTGCTCGTGAACTTGCATAGCCAGTTCGCGCGTGGGCAAAAGGACTAATGCCTTGACGCCCTTGGATGGTACATTTCTGGCTGGCTCGTGCCGGGTGGTCTCGGCCTTCGACGATTCAGTGCGCAGCATTTCAAGGATCGGGATCAAAAACGCCAGCGTCTTGCCGGTGCCGGTCTGCGCCGTGCCAATCACGTCCTTGCCTTCAAGGGCAGGAGCAATGGCTCGCGCCTGGATGGGGGTGAGGGTAATAAATTCGGCTGCCGCCAGTTTCTGCTGCAACGCAGCAGAAAGGGGCAGTTCTGTAAATGTTGTCATTCGATTGTTTTTCTTTCTGGAGGGGCTTGATGTCAATTTCTCAGACTGGTGTTGTTAACGTAGGTCGAGAGTTCGCATGCCGCTCGCATTAAATTGGCGCTGGAAACACGGCGGGCAGGAAATGCGGAGGTGGATCGGATCCAACAGGATCCCCGCTTAACGAGCAAACCGTAGCAAAAGCGTTAACGACAGTATAGCAGAAGAATCGCCCGTGCACAGTTACATCGGTCATCCAGAAACAAAAGGTAGTACCCGACCAGGTACCGGGCGCGGCTGCGGAAGCTAGGAATGCCTTGTGAATCCGAGCTTCTCTAATCCGCCGTCATTCCCTGCGGTTCTTGCGCGCATCCCGACTGATCGAGAATCTGCACTCCGGCCTCGGCAATCTCCCCGCGCAACTGGGCCTCGAGCGCCGCGAGTTGCGCGTCGATGTCCTGCGTAGCTTTGCGCTTGCGAATGACTTCTTCCCGATAGCGCCGTAGAAAGTAATCAATCGTCTCGATTCTGATTTTGATTGATCCGGCCGGCTTGTTTTCGTCGAGATCTTTAAAGCAGAAATAGGGCGTTCCCGACCGCTCAATGATGCCTTCGATCACACCATAAATTGGAGCGTCGTGTCCGCACTTAAAGCTGGAGATCTCCAGCGCTACCAGATTGGGATGCCGCGCCGTATATTTTGCGGCCCAGACCTTGTGGTTGGTGCTGCAAGAATAAGAGTTCTTCCAGGCATCGCTGATATCGAGCGGGCTGCTGATCACCCCCGCGCGCACTTCATCGCCAAAAAGCCTCTCCAGCATGTCTTCGTCGAGCGGAAGCGTGTTCTGCGAAAAAATGGGATAGCCGAGCTTTTGAAATTCGTCCAGAATCTCGTGATTCAATCCGGGATCGTGATGATACGGCCTGCCCAGCATCACAATTCCGATGCGATCCTCGCGCTCCAGTTGATCGAGCGTTTGCCGTGCGCGGTTCCGAATGCTGGCTTCGTATTCTTTGAGTGCGGCAAACCCAGATTCGACGGCGCGATCGTTCTCCCCTTGCGAGAGGCCCAGGATCGACTGCCACGCCTGCAGCATCTGGTGCGCAAAAAGTTTTCGGTCCGCAAAATTGAGCACGGGGTCCAGATATTTCACATGGTGTTCGGCAAAGACGTCGTTTTCTTTAGTAAATGCCGCCTTCACCGTCTCGGGCGTTGCGGTCACCGTCGGACAGGCATTCGCGCCCTGCAACTTCACCAGCGGGCTCAGCAGGACGTCATACATCGGGAAGAAGATGACGTTCAGCGGCTTTTTGCGATGCTTCTCCTGAATCAGGTTATAGACGTGCGAAATTCCGATCTTCGCTGGGAAACACGGGTCGATGGCTCCGCGGCTGGCTCCGGCGCGATACAACTCGGAACTCGTGTAATCGGAATAGATAATATTTTCGGGCTGCACTCCGAGACTCTCAAAGTACGCATTAAACAAGGGAGCGTATGAGTAAATATTCAGCACGCGCGGGATCCCGATGCGTAGGTTCTTTCGATTCTGTAGAAGGGCCACGCGCTCCTTCGCGGCCTTGGTCCACGCACGCGCGGGAATCGTGTCGGCAACGCTCTTGGCATTCGTGGGCCGGAAGACTTCCTTCGAGGCGATGTCTACAAAATTCGGATGCTGATCGCGAATCGCATCCAGCCCCGCCTTGATGTCTTTCATGTCATTCAGGTCTTCAACCGTGCCCTTTTCGCACGTCGCAATGATCAGGCGTTGCTCGCCCTGCATGAGCGGAACTTTCGTGACCTTCTCAATCGGAACCATGTTTTTTACCGGCTCGGTGCGAATGTCGATGAAAGTGCGCAGGCAATTGTTCTTGCAGAAATAACAGCGCGTCGCTTCGTTGCGCGTCGTGCGATATTCGATTTTGCGTACGGCTTCCAGGCCGACAAAGGTCGTCTGCTGCCCTTTGCGCCACAAGCGCAACGATTCTTGCGCGGCGCCGATCGCGCCCGATTCTCCGCAATGTTCGTGCACAATGATCTCGGGCTCCCTGCCTGCCGCTCGGAAGCTGTTGCGGATGAAGTCCACTTCCGCTTTCACCACGGCGAGGTTATTTTGGGTCCCGCCTTGGAGCACGAAACGCGAGCCCAATGCGGCAAGATTGGGAATGCTGGCGACGTAGAGGAAGACATTTTTCGGCAATACCGCAGCCAACCCGGCCAGAATTTCTTCTGCCCGCCAGCCCTGTCGCTGGAAATTCACAATATCGGATTGCATGAACACCGCGCAGCCATAACCGAACACCGGCATGGATTGCGCGGAGAAAGCCAGATCGGCATACTGCTTCACATCCAGGCCAAAGCCCTCCGCCGTCGACTGTAAAAAGTAGCCGTTTCCCGCCGAGCATTGGGTGTTGAGCTTGAAATCCTTTACACGGCCGTTATGCAGAATAATAATCTTGATGTCCTGCCCGCCCACGTCCACGATCACGTGCGGATCTTCATAGAACTTCAGGGCGGATTCGGTATGAGCAACCGTTTCAACCAGCGCTACATCCGCCTTAAGAACGTCCTTGAGAATATCTTTCGCGTAGCCGGTTGTCGCCACCCCCAGAACCTCCAGCTTGGCGTTTTGCGCTTCGACCTGGCCGCGCAGATTCTCGAACATCTCCATCGTGTCTTGAATCGGGTTTCCGTTCGAGAGTTGATACGCCTTGCACAGGATGTCGCCGTTTTCGTCGAGCAGAACAGCTTTGGTCGAGGTCGAACCACCGTCGATTCCGATGAATCCGGCTACGGTGCTGTTTTTCTGAAAAGTTGCGGGAGTGAACTTCTTGGGGCGATACAATTCCTTGAACCGATCGAACTCGTCGTGGTTATCGATTAAAGCCTTGCCGCCGGATTTGATTTTTTCTTCCTGCCGCCCGTAATCGATGTAATGGACCAAGGCGTCATAGCCGCGATAGCAGCCGACGCAGTCGTCCTCGGCACGTCCAAACTCAATGGCCCCGAGCGCGGCAAAGTATTGAGCGTTCTGCGGAACTTTGATCAGGTCTTCCGGCTTGGCGCCTTCTGGGACTTCGACTTTCCGCTCCTGCCACATCCGCGGAATATTCGCCTGCCAGGCTTCGCGCATCCCACGAATAAAGCTGTTCGGACCGCCCAGCAGCAACACGTGCGGCCGAAGGGTATGCCCTCGTGTCAACACGCTCAAGTTCTGCAGCACAATGGCTTCAAACAGCGACGCCATCAGTTCGTCGGGCGGCGTTCCAACCTTCTGCAGACCGTTGATGTCGGTTTCCGCGAAAACTCCGCACTTGCCCGCAACTTTGTGAAGCTTGATCCCGTGGTATTTCTGTTCCGCCAGTTCATGGATGGGAATCTTCAGCTTGGCATTGATCTTGTCGATGACCGCGCCCGTACCGCCGGCGCACTTATCGTTCATCGAAGGGATTTTCTTCTTGCGCCCTGTCTCTTCGTCATCCTTAAAAACGATGATCTTGGCGTCTTGTCCGCCGAGTTCGATCACCGAATACACTTCCGGGTGCAACTTCTCGACGGCCAGCGAGACGGCTGTGACTTCTTGCACAAATTTAGCGCCGATCTGATCTCCGATGGCGCCACCGCCGGAGCCGGTCATAAAGATGCGCGTGTTATGCGAGTTAATGCCAACTTCCAACTCCATGCGCTTCAAGAACTCGAGTGTTTTCTCAGGTTGCTTGGTTTCATGGCGCTGGTAGTCCTGCCACAGTGTCTGGCCGCTGCCTGCATCCACGACCATGGCTTTGACCGTGGTCGAGCCGACATCGAGCCCCACCAGGAACTCGGCATGGTGATCGTGCGGCTTCTGCCGGTGCTCCACCATGGGAGCACGCACCGGCTCTCGCTCGAGCGGGGCGATCTGAATCAGCGGTGAGTTCTTGTGGTCGTGCATTCTTTTCTCCGTCAGTCGCCACTGGCCGTTGCGGGGATCACTACCGAGACCCTACTCTTTTTCCAGAACCGCGTCTGCTTATCGATCCGATCGCTCACGTGCAGAATGAACTGGGCAGCCGTGCCAGCCACTCCTTCCCGGTGCGGCACGTGATAGAACGGACGCTTCAGTTCTGAATGCTCCTCGATGTACTCGCGGATTTCGTCCATGCTCTTGCCAGTCGACTTAAGGCACTGTTCGAACTCCATCTTGGCCTTCGTCTTCGCCTCTCCAAGCGCCATCTGCACCCGGCTGTGCGCGTTGACCTCGCCTTCGCCCGAAGTTTCAATGGGCAAGAAAATCATGTCTTTAAATTTGTTAATTACCGCCGACTGCACCCCATCCGATTGCGAAGAAGGCATGCATCCGAAAGGTTTCAGCGCCAGCACCATGTGGCAGAGTTTGTGCACGGTGTAATAGACGTTCTTGCCGACTTCCAGATGCCCTTCCCCGCCGCGCGCAAACTGGTTATAAAAAGGATGCGCCATTTCCGCCAGTTCCGTCTGCGGCACCAGGTGATGGGTGATGCCGCCCAGTTGCTTGATCGTGCGGTGATAGAAGAAATTCCACATGCCCTCGCCCGCGCCCAGTCCCCAGAGCTTCTTGTGTAAGCCGATATAGTTCGCGAAGTGTTTCTTTACCTCATACCACTCCGGATTTCTGTGTGGCCGGTTCACCGGCCATTTCGCCCTGGCGTGCGCCTTCGCCTGATAGAGCAGGTACGCAACCCAGGTCGCGATCGGCTCGACCAGCACCTGCGCGCCCTCGCGCTCCAAAAACTCGAACATGTGGAAGTTGCCATCGCCCTCGGTAATCTGCGCCCAGAATTCACCGGTGACTTTTACCAGCGGCTTCACCCGCGTGCGATCCACTTCAATGGAGTCCATCTTCTCGCGCGCAGCGCTTAGCGCGCTCAGATAGTCCTCGCCCCACATGTGTTCATGCCACTTCCCAAACACATTGGCCGTATTTCTTAGAATCTTGTTGCTTTTGAACTTTGGCTTGGCCCACTCGGGCGCACGTTCCTCAATCTCAAACGAAGTGCGATTTTTCAGGTCTTCGCAGAGACCATCGACCGCCTCGCGGAAGATGCGATCAGCGTCGCCTTTATTCACTTCATAAGGCCGCACCTGGTAGATCAGGTCGTTGATGACGTCGCCGAGGTGCATCGCATTCAGCATGCCGAAGCCGAAATCAATCGTAAATTTCAGCCCTGGCTCTCCCGATGCCGCCTTGATCCCATCGCTGTCTTTAAATAGCAGCACCCGGAACCCGTCGAAACCAGCATTCTTCAGCGCGTAGCGATATTCCGCCTCATACATTCCGAAGCGGCACGGACCACAGGAACCGGCGGTAAAGAATACGAACTTATCCAGAATGTCCTGGCGCGGAATGCCTTCCTTTTCCAGAAACTGGAGATACTGGACCAGATTACCCACCGTGAAATAAGTTGGATTGCACTGGCCGTTGTTTCCGAACTCTTTGCCGGTCTGGAATGCGGCAACGTTCGGCACCGGCAACTTCTCGCAGCGGTAGCCGCAGCCCTGAAAAACAGCGCGAATCAGGTCCTCGTGCTTCCAGGTAAAACCACCAAACAAAATTGTCACGCGGCTGCGCTCTTCGGCGGTAAACGATCGCTCTATAGGACGATGGAAGTGTTCGGGCGTCTCCAGTCCTGCAATCTTGCGCAGGCGCACACGCTCCGCTTCCAATCGCTTCTTGATTTCCGAGTCATTCTCAATCTGGATGAGATTCGTCGCCATACTTTCCTCCGACGGTCGATTGAATTTTCGCGGTGATTTCGCAAGTGAAGGCTGCCGGTTGTGCTGACAACCATTTTGCTGGCAGCGGAGTCGAAGTGACAGAACACGAACATCGCGCAGGGCGGGAAGTGGAAATCTTCCCGACTACTTCCGAAGTGCAAACGAACTGCATCCGAACTCCAAAAAAGTTTAGCGCGGAGGTTCGAAGTCAAACACCGACGGAACTGCAGCGCGGGAGTTCCGCAAGCGCAGGATTTGCAAAAACACTCAGATGCTCAGGCCGAAAAACCGGTTGCTCACACTTTGCATCCCCGCTTTCGGACAAAACGAGTCTGCCCCACCCCTAAGTTTTTAGCAGAAATTGTGCTTCAGTTCAACGGGATCAGCGCCGCAAGAGCAGTTTTGGCAAGCAGCACAGTTGCCCTGGGGCGATTCTCCGTGGACTTGGAAAAGAATTCTTTACTTTGGCGAAACTGCTGGCGGTGCATCCGTCGTTGTCCCCGTCGGCTTCGGCTTCACCGGTTTCTTTTTCACTGGCTTCTTGGCCGCCGGAGGCTCGGTATCGTCGACGATGATCTTCTTGGGCGGAGGCGGAGGTGCGGCGGACAACGTTTTCACTTGCGCCCGCAGATGCGTCAACTCTTCCTCTTTATTGGCAGCGAGTTTCTCCATGCGCTCGCCAAAGGCATGTCGAGCCGTCTCCAGTCCCGACATATCGTTGTTCAGGCTTTGAAATTCATCCTTGTTTCCAAATGCTCCCGCCGATTCCACCACCGAACCAAAAACGTCATAGAGAGCATCGAGATTGCGGTAGAGCTTAAAGCTTGCCGCGAGATCTTCCGGCGAACTGTTCAATCGCGCGAGGATTTCCGGCAAAGCCGTCTGCAGGTTACGCTGCACCGACTCGACGTTCGCCAACGTTTGGCGCTTCGTCGCACTGTCCGTCTTCCACTTCTCGATGCGCATCTTGGCCAGATCGGATTGCATGCTCTGCGCGGTTTGTTGCAACGGAGTGACAATTCCATTGAGTTCATTGACCGAAGCATAGGCGACCGGAGGAGGCGCCCCGGTTGCCGCAGCGGGCGCGTCCTGCGCGCCGCTCATTACCGGAGCCGCCAAAATTGCCAGCAACAATATCTGCGAAAACAGAAGTCTGCGAGCGTTCGACATGAGGCTCCAAGGGTGATGAAGTGTTTTTGTCAGACTTATCCTAGTTGAGTTTGACGCTCTTAGTCGAGTATTCACAGGCGCGTGTGGCACTAGAGAGTCATCTTCGAATCCCGATTTCGTCGCAGTTGAGTTTGACGCAACGGCAAACCTAAGCGAGAATTGATCCTGCAACTTCAAGTGGGCCTGTGGCGCAGCTGGGAGCGCGCTTCCATGGCATGGAAGAGGTCGTCGGTTCGATCCCGACCAGGTCCACCAAATCTCTCAATGGTTTAGCTCCCATCGCCATTCTGATCAAGAACCGCAGCAGGGCATCCTGCTGCGTTTGGGAAGACAAGTCCGGACTGGCCCCCAGAGCTTTGCACACGTCCGCATAGGAAAGATCGAATTGAGTCACCTCCCGATAGAGACGGCAGGCGTATGCCAGTTCGTAAAGTTTCACAAGGATTTCCTTTTGTCTGTGCGCTGCACCATCATAAGCGCAGTGAGATTTACTTCAATAAGGATCTCGCTTGCGGCAGCTATTCGGACGCTCCGTCGCGAACCGGGGCAAACAGGAGTGGTTTTGCGTTATGAGGGGGACTCGTGGAAGGGTTCTGCAAGCAACTCATATTTGTCGTTCGACATTCGCATCTGCCACAGTGGGATGTTCTTTTCCGTACAGATCCCCAGCAGCTCCTTTTGGGTTGTCGGTGTGGCTTTTGCGCCCAACAACACTTTGCTGGCGAGGGGCATAGGGCGAGCGCGGTCTGGGCTCGGCTTCTCTTGAAATTGGACGTATCGCCATTCTTTTTCGTACGCCCAGCCCTGAAACTTCTGGACAACGCCCAGTAAGGGGAAAAGTGCGTTGAGCTGCGCTGCTTCGCCGGATACCAGCTTCTCTGCCCAAGGCGTCAAATCGAACAGTTGGTTTGAATAAACGACTGGATACAGGTTTTTCAAGAACGCATCCCCCGGATCAAACTTCCCCAAGTCGTATTCAATACAGAAACCCTGATGTTGGTTAGCGTAATGACTCCACATGAGAATGGAATCTCCAACCTCACTGAAGGAGCATATTTTTAGTATGGCGCGCACCATCTGAAGGAAGTTGACCGCGATCTCGATGAAGTGGTGTCCGATTTTAGATAAGTGCTCGGCGGTCGCTTCTGGATTGGCACCAGTCTTGCCAATGCCCGTGACATTCTTGAGTAGTGTTTCCACCGGTGTTCCGCTGTCCCTGGCTTCCTTTATTTTCTCGGCTGAAATCTGCAGTTCAAGGCCGGTTACAAATGTGTCTATGAGCCCTCTTTCAAACGCAGAAGTCATATTAGGGGCCGAAAACCGCAGCAAGCAGTCGTATGGATCATTGTATGAATCTGGGGAGGCCAGCCAAATCGTATCGGATTTGAGGTTTTGGCGCGCGTACTCAGTGTCAGCGCGGTATTTGTAAATTCGTTTAGGTATGTGCTGCTCCTTAAAGGCGATGGCGTCTGCGAAATGTGACTCGTTGAGAGTCGATTCCCTCAAAAGTTCAAAAAAGTCTTCTGTCCACATTTCAGGAATCCTACCAGCAACTGGATTTACCGGAAGCGCACAAGTACCGAAAGCGTCTACGGGGTGCGGGGTCGTGCTACGAATTGGCGCGACGGCGCTAACCGGCGCCTCTTACCTGTGATCCTTACCTGTGTTGCGGGTACAAAAACCGGAAAGACGGTCCTCTGGTCCTTGTAAGTTGTTGTATTTCTTAATCGGGGTTAAATGGCATGGAAGAGGTCGTCGGTTCGATCCCGACCAGGTCCACCAAATCTCTCTGCGTCCAGCCGGAACTGCGGGCCTTAGCGCAACATCCGAAACAAACAAGACTTCAACTTTACCCCGGATACGTTCCCGTAATGTAGCCTTCCAATTCCTGAATCGTCTGCGCCTGGCCCGATATGATCCAGCGTACCAGGTCGCCGATCGAGACCACTCCCACCACGGCCTGTTCCCCGCCTTCCAGGACCGGAAGGTGGCGGAAACGATGCTTCGTCATGATCGCCATGCATTCGTCGACCGAGCGTTCCGGGCTCACGAACACAACCGGAGTGGTCATAATCTCCCGCACCAAAGTGTCCTTCGAGGAGTGCCCCTTAAGGATCACCTTGCGCGCGTAGTCGCGCTCCGACAGAATGCCGACCAGTTTGTGATTGGAAATCACCAGCAGAGCGCCAACGCCGTGCTCGGCCATCTTCTCGATCGCCTGATACACCGACTGTTCCGGCGCGATCGACAGGACTCTATTGTCGGCTTTGCTCTTGAGCACGGATCCAATTTTGTCGGAAAGATTCATCAGGCCTCCTTCACGGCCACCACAACCCCATGGGCACGAATCCTACACCGTTCGGGCCGGGTAGGGAAATTGTTTTGCGTGGGGCACAATGCGGCGCACAATACAGACGCTCATTGCCACTCCATGCGAATCAGATATCGATGAGTTTGTCTGGATGTCGCGTGACATACCAGCAGGGGCTGCAGCCATACTGGGGAAAGAGCGAATGAACGCAGGTATCGGTCTCCTGCGGTCCCGGCTCGTACTGGATCTTTGAGCCCTTCATGTGGATGACGTAAAGAACGTTCCTCGGAACTTGGCCGAACTGCGCGCGGCCTCCGGGAATCTGGTAGTGGAGCGAACAATAGTCGCCGACATAAGTCACCAGCACCAAAGTTGCCAGCGTCACTGCTCCGATAAGGAGTGCACGTTTCATCGCCGGGCGGTTCTCCTGTGTCGCGGCCCCGGTTGCGCGGTTACCTTGATGAGCAACAACTCGATGTGCGACAGAAAGATCATGGCTGCAGTATGTATGTTCTGCTCGTGAAATGCTAGCCTGAAACGGCGATGCGCGCACGACTCTTCCCTTCCCTCATCCTCGTTGCTCTTCTGCTCCTGGCTCCGACAACTCCGTCTTCGGCAGCGAACAGCGCAGGCTGGGCCGTGACCAACGAACCCACGCGAGTGGTCAACGGAACGCCCTTGCTGTTTCGCGTCAAGACGCCAACGCCAGTCCGCGCGCTTTCGGCGAGATGGCTGGACCACGATGTCGTGTTCAGCTTTGACCCCGCCGATAAATCCTCGACCAGCACCACCGGCACGGCGCCGACTCATACTTCCTGGTTCGCGCTGGCTGGCGTCAGTCAGGAAACCAAGCCTGGAACTTATTCGATCGCCCTCCGCGCCGAAACCTCCGCGGGACAGACGATTTCATCCGAAAAAAAAATCCTAGTCGTCCGCCAGCACTATCCTCGAGTGCTGCTGAAAGTTCCCACTCGCTATACAGCGCCCAGCCCTGAAGACCAGCGTCAAATTGAGCAGGATAAGCAAACGAAGGCCGATGCTTTCAAGACTGTCAGCGCCGACCGAGAGTGGAGGGGTTCCTTTACTGCCCCAGTGGATGCTTCGATCTCTGATGTGTTCGGCGTCGAGCGCGTCTTCAATGGCTCCGTACAGAGCACGCATCAGGGTCTCGATTTCCGCGTGCCCAGCGGAACCTCTGTGGCAGCAGTCAATGACGGTCGCGTGATCCTGGCGCAACCTCTATTCTTTGAAGGCAACTGTGTCGTGATCGACCACGGCCAGGGACTGCTCACGCTCTACCTGCACCTCTCGAAGTTTGCGGTCAAGACGGGCGACGAAGTCAAGAAGGGCCAACCGATCGGACTCAGCGGAGGAACCGGGCGTGCCACCGGGCCGCATTTGCATCTAGCCGTGCGCTGGCAGGGAGTGTATTTGAACCCGCAAGTGCTGCTCGGACTGAAGCTGCCGTGATCGATTCGTTTGCCGAACGACCTTCGCGATCACGCCGTGGCGGCATCAATCCCGGACGCTTGCAGCGCATCCTCTTCTTCCCACACTCCATCGCGGAAGGTCACGCTCTTTCCCGAAATTGCGGGGATGCGCTCGCCCGGGATCACGATTCCGACTAGATTCAGCGGATCGGCAGCCGCGATCACGACGCGCTCAGGGTTGGCATTCGCTGGCAGCTTGCGTTGGGCGCGCAGCGACTCGACCGCGACCGGAAGCGCGAATTGCTCGCCGAGGAACCCATCGACAAAGCGCCCGCCGCGGATTTCGCCGCGATCCTCCAATCGCCGGTAGCCGATCTGCAACTCACGCCAGCGCGGCAGGTTGGTTTCGCGGACAAGAAGATCGCGGAACACAACTCCGTAGCGGCGCAGCAGCATCCAGCAACAGGATTCGACGCTGCGGTCGCGATCGGCTCCTTCGGTGTGCAGGAGCGACCAGCGTCCCGGAGCATGTCGCGGGCGCCGCACCTTGGCGATTCCCTTCCCCGTGGCCCCTCCCGAAGAATTTTTCGGCGTCACCAGCGCGCGCAGATTTTCAAACCCATCCGCGGTCACCAGCCCGGCCGCCACCAACTCCCAAAGTCCAGTTTCGATCTCGGCCTTGAGCCGGCCGGTGGCGCGCACCATGTCCGGGAAAAACAACGCCCCCTTTTGTTTTAAGAGTTCGAGCACAGCTTGCGCGACCGGACTCAAGAATGAAGTGGCCGAATCCTCCGCACCAGGATGATGCGGGCGAAGCCAGTCGGCGTCTTCCCGCACAAAAAAGGCAATCGGGGCGACTCTCGTGGGAATTACTCGGCGGCGGATTTCATGGCCATTCTCGTCGGCGCCCGCGGCTTCGAGAGTGGCGGGATGCGGCGACAGCCGACCCCAACCGACCACTCCCGAGAGGCATAGCTGGTCGAGGTTGGCGGGATCATAATCGGAAATTCTGCGCGCCAGCACAAATCGTTCCCATGAACTCGCCGGGATTTCGAATCCCTGCAACTGGCGAATGACTTCGAGCGTCCCGTGTTCGCCCCGCACCTGCGTGCCGGGTGCGATGTGCTGCCATCTCAAAAGCCACTGCATAAACTGAGATGCAGTGACCGGAGCGATCTGCTTGCGCAGCGTCGCGACGGTCAAGCGATGAATGCGCGCCAGCAGACGGCGCTCGCACCACTCGGTTTCAGGCTCGCTTGCGGCCGCCGATGTCGAGCGCTGACCGTCCTTGGGCAAATCTGCCCTATGCAAATCTGTCCCACGAAAATCAGTGGGACGGAACTTGCCGCGCAGAATGGCGCCGCTGGCTTCGATGCGAAGCAGCGCTTTCTCAACCTCGGCCGCGGGCAATGCCAGAAGAACGCCGATTTCGGATGCGGTAGTTGGCCCGAGATGGGCTATCCATCCCTGCACCGACGTCAGCACGGCATCGTCAAAGCTCGGCGGCGGGAACCCGCTCTTCACTTGTTCTAGTGTGTTGGCGGAGCTTCGCTCCGCCAACTCGCCGAGCTCCGTCTCTAGCGGATGCATGGCCCGGAACCACTGCACGCGCTCGGCGGCGATCCAATATTGCCGGCCCGATGCGTTCGCCACAACGGCACGGTTCTCATGCTGCAGCCGCGCAAAGAATATTTCCCACTCCGCGGTCGCGCGGGCGCGCTGAGAACTGCTTTCTTGAGAGCTGACCGCTACGAACTGAGAGCTTGCAGGCACCATCACCAGTGTATGCAGCACATCCTGCAATTCATCTGCATCGCGCACATCGGGCCAGGCTTCCTGTTGCACTTGCGCGATCGCTGCGGGATCCAGGGCGCCGACTTCTTCGAGCACCGATGCAGGCAGCACCCGGCGCATTTCCACCGCTCGCGCGCGCCGCTCTTCCAGCGGAGCATCGTCGAGATACGCATAGGGATTCGCATTTAGAATTTCGTGCGAGAACTGCGACGGCACCGGGGTATCCACCGCCAGGCAACGAATCTTTCCCTGCTCGATTCCGCGCAGGACTTCGCCCAGGCCCTCGATGTCGAGCGCTTCGGTGAGCACGTCTTTCATGACCTCGTGCACCAGCGGATGGTCGGGAATCTTGATGTCCCCTTCGATATTTTCGAAGCACGCCGCTACGTCCGGAAAAACCGAGGCCAGCAAATCGTCCGACCGGATGCGTTGAATTTGTGGCGGAACTTTTTTGCCGCCCTGAAAACGCAGCAGGGCCAGCGCTCGCGTCGCATCCCAGCGCCAGCGCGTCTGGAAAATCGGCGAAGCCAGCGCCGCCTGCTCCAGGATTGGAGCCATGGTCTCGGAATGCAGGAACTGAAAAACATCGGCCAGGGGAAAACTGTGCTGTTCGGCCAAAGCAATGTTCAGGCCGTTGTCGGTGGCGGCGGCTTGCAGTTCGAAGTTGAAACCGCGGCAGAAACGTTTGCGCAGAGCCAGTCCCCAGGCCTTGTTGATCCGTCCGCCAAAGGGAGCATGAATGATAAGCTGCATCCCTCCACCTTCGTCGAAGAAACGCTCGGCGATGATGGTCTGCTGCGTGGGCACGTCGCCTAAGACGGTGCGCCCTTCCAAAATGTATTGGATCAACTGCTCGGCGCCCGAAAAATCGAGGCCGCATTCTTCTTGCAGCCACGTTATGGCGTCCGATACGACGGGAAGATTCCGCCACCCTTCGACAGGAACGACGCCCGGCAGCCGGTCGCTGATCTCTTTGCGCAAATCCCCGAGCTGCTGCGAAAGCTCAGTGGTGCGCGCGGGGGCTTCTCCCCGCCAGAACGGGATTCCCGGGGGAGCGCCGTGCGCGTCTTCCACGATGATTCGAGAAGATTTGCCTTCAACGCGGCGGATTCTCCACGAGGTGTTGCCCAGCAGCATGACCTCTCCGGCCATGCTCTCAACGGCGAAATCTTCGTCGACGGTTCCAACCACTCCTCCATCGGGTTCGGCAACCACCGTAAAAAGAGCGTTGTCAGGAATCGCCCCGCCGCTTGTGATTGCCGCCAAGCGCGCGCCCCGCCTCGCTCGCAGCTTGCGGTTGATGCGGTCGTGGTGCAGATACGCGCCGTACCGCCCCCGCTGCGAGGCAATGCCTTCGGATAGCATCACCAGCACTTCGTCAAAGGTCTCGCGCTTGAGATTGCGATACGGATAGGCGCGTTTCACCAGCCCGAACAGCTCATCTTCGTCCCATCCATCGTTATTCTTGTCGCCGGATTTGTTGGCCGTGGCAGCGCTCCCGGAAGCCGCGCAACACGCGACGATCTGTTGCGCCAGCACGTCGAGAGATGCTTCGGGAAAAATCAGACGGTCGAGTTCTCCCAGGCGAATCGCCCGTACCAGCACGGCGCATTCGGCGAGATCGTCGCGCGTGGTGACAAAAAATCTTCCCTTCGGAACCGCGCCGCGCCAGTGGCCCGACCGCCCCACTCGCTGCAGGGCGACAGCAATCGAACGCGGTGAACCGATGTGGCAGACGAGGTCAACCGTGCCTACGTCGATGCCTAACTCCAGCGAAGCGGTGGCGACCAGAACCTTGATCTGTCCTTCTTTCAGTTTTCGCTCGGCTTCCAACCGCAGCTTGCGCGACAGGCTTCCATGGTGCGCAGCCACGTTTTCTTCGCCGATACGCTCTCCCAGTTGATGCGCGATGCGTTCCGCGAGCCGGCGCGTATTCACGAAGACCAAAGTCGATCGGTGGGCTGTCACCAGGTGCACGATGCGCTCGTAGATTTCGTCCCACATCTCGTTGGAGGCGACGGGTCCGAGTTCCGACGATGGGACTTCGACTCCAACGTCCAGCTTGCGCCGATGGCCGATGTTGACGATGACCGGAGCGGGGCGGCCATTTCCAGCGAGGAATTGCGCCACTTCTTCGATCGGTTTCTGCGTTGCCGACAATCCAATGCGGGCCGGTGGACGATGAGTAAGCGCTTCCAATCGCTCCAGCGAAAGGGAAAGATGCACGCCGCGCTTGTCGTCGGCCACGGCGTGAATTTCATCGACAATCACGGTCTCGACATCGCGCAAGATGGCGCGGCTTTTTTCGGCAGTCAGCAAAATGTAAAGCGACTCTGGCGTAGTGACCAGGATGTGCGGCGGACGCTTCAGCATCAGGCGCCGGTCTTTCATCAGCGTGTCGCCGGTGCGCACGACCGTGCGGATCTCGGGCATCAGCAGGCCGCGCTCTCCGGCCATTTGCAGAATTTCACCGAGCGGAATTTCCAGATTTTTCTGGATGTCGTTACCCAGAGCCTTGAGCGGAGAAATATAGAGAACTTCGGTGCGGTCGTGGAGTTCTCCGGCGAGCGCCTTGCAGACAAGCCGGTTGATGCAAGCCAAAAATGCAGCGAGAGTTTTTCCCGATCCGGTGGGAGCCGAGATGAGCGTGGTGTGTCCGGCCAGGATGTGGGGCCAGCCTTGCTCCTGCGGCTCAGTGGGCGTGGAGAAGCGCGTGGTGAACCACTCCTGCACCAGCGGATGCGCCCAGGCTAGCGAAGGGGAAACTGCGAACAGCATGAAAAAGATTGTAACGGGAAATTATAGTTTCGTAAAATGTTCGCCTTGACGATAAAAAAACGTCCGCACCCCCTGGAAAGATAAGGCGTGACCCAACGAAACAAGCGGCTCGTTTATCGTTCGCTTCGACCGTGGTATGCTGCTCGGCCATGCGAACCTATATGTTTCCGCCTGCTTGCTATCCTAGCCATCGTAGCCGCGTCCCTCAGCGCGCAAGAACACTCATTCAAGGACGCGTTCGATGGCATGGTGCGCGATGACGGCGTGGTGGGCGGTGCTTATCTCGTCCTCGACAAAGGCCGCACTACCGAGTCGCACAACGTCGGCATGGCCGACGAGGATGCCCACCAACCCGTCGATGCGAACACCATTTTTCACTGGGCCTCGATCACCAAGACTTTCACAGCCGTGGCCATCCTGCAACTTCGCGACCGGGGCAAGCTTTCGCTGGATGATCCCATCCTCAAGTACGTTCCCGAACTCACGCGCGTCCACAGCGAAGACAATGGCATTTCCAAGGTAACGATTCGGCATCTGCTCTCCCACACAGGGGGCTTCCAGTCCTCGACTTGGCCTTACAGCGAAGGCAAGCCTTGGCAGCCCTTCGAGCCCACCGACTGGTCTCAACTTGTGGCGATGATGCCCTACCAGGAACTGGCGTTTCCTCCCGGCACAAAATTTCAGTATTCGAACCCCGGCTTCATCTACCTCGCGCGAGTGATCGAGTTGCTGAGCGGAGACCCTTATCAGGTCTATGTACAGAAGAATATTCTGTCGCCCTTGGGCATGACTCGGACCTACTTCAACATCACGCCGTACTATCTGGAAAAAGACCGCGCCCGCAGCTACAGCATCCACTTGGACGCCAATGGTCGAACCAGTAAAGTCGCCCAGCCCCGCGAGTTCAACACCGGCATCACGACCGCCAACGGCGGAATGAACGCTCCGTTGTCGGACATGGCAAAGTGGATCGGGTTTCTGTCTGGTGGTGAACCGCAAGCAGTTTCCGACGTCGTGCTTTCACGCAAATCTTTGGAAGAAATGTGGCAGCCAATCATCGCGCACGAAGGCGACGCGGCTATGTGTCCGCCGGAATCGAACGGGCTCTCGTTTTTCCTTTATCCTCGCGGCTCCGGCGATGAGGCCGTAACCTTGGTCGGCCACACCGGCCATCAGGCAGGATTTGCGCTGTTCTTTCTGCTGAACCCGCACAGCGGCCGGGCGGTGGTTGCGGCGCTCAATACGGTTCACGATTGGGGGCCGACGCCAGCAGAGGAGAATTACTACAAGGAATCTCGTGATCGGTTCCAGCGTTTAATGGAACAGGCGATAATTCTGCTTCGGTGATCGCGGAGCGGTTAAGGGAGCTGCTTTTTGTCGCAAATTTTAAGCAGATGGAGGGTACCCCTCCCCCATACCTCGGTATATTAGAATCATAGAGTTAGCAGCAAACATTCCGCCAGGTCTATGGGTTTAAATGACTTAGATGTAAAGTTCTCAACACAAGCGACTTAGCTCAAGGGGAAGCCGGGTGGACATGCGACCCACGCGCCACGCGCTCTGGGCGTCCATACTTCCATTTTACCAGTTTGGCCTGGGTGAATTGGACATTTTCCCGGGATCTTTTTCTCCTGTCTTTGGTTCGACTTGCAGGGAAAGCCGTGGAAAGGGGGGCTTGACATTGTTTGGCGGTCCCAGGGAAAGCGAATTGATTCCGATGCGGGGAATTCCACCCCGCAAACCATTCTGGCAAACTCGAATGCTAGAATCGCGGCGATGCCTACACTCTCAGCCCTCGCCCGTGCTCGCAGGATCAAGCTCATTCTCTTCGACGTTGATGGCGTTCTGACCGATGGCAAGATCTGGATCTTTCCTGCGCCGGGGGAAACCGTTGCCACACCTCAGCCCAGCATCCTCGAAAAATCCGCGGCAGGAGCCTCCCGACCAGAAGAACCCGGAGGCAGCGGTTTTCACAGCCCCACGCTGATCGAGGCGAAAGGCTTCCACGCGCACGACGGAACCGCCATTATGCTGGCGCGTATGGCGGGAATCAAAACCGGAGTCATCACCAAACGCGTCTCTGAAACTGTTGCCTTGCGGACGCGCGATCTGAAGATGGAACACGTCTACCAGGGCATCCAGGATAAAGGCGCTGCGTTTCGGCAGATTCTCGAAAAGGACGGAATTACGGCCGCCGAGGCCGCGTTCGTCGGCGATGACGTGATCGATCTGCCGGCCATGCGCGCCTGCGGGTTGGCCATTGCAGTCCAAAACGCCCGCCCCGAGGTTAAGGCTGCCGCCCACTGGACCACGCCCCACGCTGGGGGAGACGGCGCGGCTCGCGACGCAATCGAATTTATCTTGAAGGCGCAAAAGAAGTGGACGAAAACCGTCGAGGCTTATATTTCGGAAAAAGACTGAGGAGCGGTCTGAGACGACGAACCAGTTGCTCCGGGGCTGGAGGAACGGCAGAGAAAACTCAACCCGCCGGTCGCTTGCTTGGGGCGTGCTCGGGTTAGCGGCCGGCGGGTCTTGTTCTCCCTACTCACCCTGTTGCTTTCAGGAGGGTTATCCGTGGAAACCCAATCTGAGTACGAAAGTTTCGGCCGCACCAGCAAATTATTAACTCATTTCCCGCCATTCGTTTACGGCATCAGTCGGTGATGGACGTCGTTTTCGCGGCCATGAGTTCGGTGAAGCGAGGATCTTTGCGCAGGGTAGTAAACTCGTTGTCTTTGTAGACATCCTTGATGTCTCGGTAGCCTTCCTCCTTGGCCTTTTTCAGATAATGCAGGGAAACATCGGGCACTCCGGTCCTGGCATACAACTTGGCGAGAACATAATCGTAGTGAGCCTGATCTTCGGGAGAGGCCAGCTTGGCTTGCACGCCCGCGTGCGAGCTCCGACTAAAAATGCCGGGATCGAGTTCGACGGCCTTGGTGTAAGACTGGATCGCCTTGTCGAACTCTTTCTTATTGAAGTAGGCGGTACCCAGGTTGCTGTAATAGGAGCCGGCGTCCTTGTTCAACGCGATCGCCTTTTGGTATTGCTTGATCGCCGCCCCGTAGCTATGGCTGGTGTAGTAAGTCACGCCAAGATTGTTATAAGCGTCGGCGTGGGAGCGGTCGGCCTTGATGGCTCGCTCGAAACTCTTCCTCGCTTCCTTGTAGCGCTGCATGAGCAGCTGGCAGATCCCGATCTTGTTGTAGACCGAAGCATTCTGCGGCGAGCCTTTCAGGGCGGCGTTGTAGTAGTCGATGGCATCGAGAAAATTCTTCTCCTGCTTGAGCTGGTCGCCGAGTTGTTCCAGTTCCTCGGGCGTTGCTCCAGGGGCAGGCGGTTCGACGCGATGTTGCGGCGGCGGCCCGACCTCCAACTGTTCAGGACTCTGTGCTGACAAGGGAAGAACGAGAACCGACGCGAAGAGAACTACGATCAAACTGACGCGGATACAGGAAGTCATATCCCACCCCCGGCCGGCCTACAAAACTTTGGAGTTTTGCGGCGTTTCGGCCCCTTTGGTCAGGCCATGAGCAAGTTTGAGGCCGCAAACCTGCACTTCTCTCAGTGATCTACCCGGTGGCTCCCAGCAACTATCCCCACAACAATCTTACTGCGGCGGCGAGCCGCTGTCCCCACTCTTAGACGGCGTTGAAGAGTTTTTGTCATTCTTGTTATTACCATCGCCCTTGAAGACGCCGACAATTTTGCCGAGCAGGCTCTTTTTCTTCTTAGCCTCTTCCTCCGTTTGGACACCGGAGGTCGTCGCCAGGTTCCCGTTCACGCTTCCATTCGTGTTGGGCGGGGGCAGCGCCTTTTCCGAGTTGCCTCCGAAGATGCGTGAAAAGAACCCCTGCACTCCGCCGCCGGACTGATCGCAAGTGTCGCGCGGCTCGGTTCCGGCGACGAAGGCGATGGTGTAATCGTCGGGGCAGGAAGGCGTAGCCAGGCGGTTGGTGACTTTGTCGAGTTGCACATCCACCACGCCTTCCGGCTGGCTGAACGGCTTTACATCCGCATACCGGGGTATTGTCACCGCCTTCTTCATGAATTCGGCCCAAATGGGAGCGGCGGTCTGCGCTCCGCTCAGGTGAATATCGCTGTAATCGTCGTATCCCACCCACACGATGCACAGCAGATTGCTGGTATAGCCAGCGAACCAGCCGTCGTGCGAACTGCCGGTCTTCCCCGCTGCCGGCGCCGAGAATCCCCGCGAACGCACGCCCGCGGCGGTGCCGAAGTTCATGACGCCTTCGAGCATGCTGGTCATGACGAAGGCGACGCGTGGATCGAGAACCTGCTTCTTTTCGGCCGCAAAATTGACAACCACGTCGCCCTTGGAATTGCGGACCGAGTTCACGAACACCGGAGAAAGCCGCAGGCCGCCGTTCGCGAAACTGGTGTAAGCGGAGGTCATGTCAATGGGTGTCGCGTCGTAGGCACCCAATGCCATCGCTGGAGTTGCCTTGACCGAAACGATTCCAGCCGATCGCGCCAGCTCCGCCACCTTGTCGTAGCCGACTTCTTCCGCTACTTTTACGGTCGCATTGTTCAGCGAGAGCGCCAGCGCATAACGGAGAGTGACATCGCCGTGATACTCCTCTTTGTAGTTCCGCGGCTCATAAATCTGGTCGCCGTAGGAGAACGTCGTGGGCTGATCGGAAACCGTAGACGCCGGCGTGATCACGCTGGTCGAGCCGTCGATTCCCGTGTTCATGGCAGCCGCATAGACAAACGGCTTAAAAATGGAGCCAGTGGGACGCTTGGCGAGGGCGTGGTTGAGCTGGCTCGATCCATAATTTCGTCCGCCGACCAGCGCCTTAATTTCGCCGGTGTGAGGGTCCATCGCAACTAGTGCGACCTGCGCCTGCGGGCCGGGAGCCACCGTGGTCACGGTCTTTCCGGCGACCTTGGTCTTGCGGGTACGCATCTTTGTGACTTGGTCATCGACCAGCTTGATGCCGGTTTCCACGGCCTGCGCGGCGGCGCGCTGCAGATCGGGATCGAGCGTGGTGTAGATGCGATACTCCTGTTCGTTGACCTCGCGCTCGTTCATCTTGTTGACGATGGTGTCGCGCACCATATCCACAAAGTAGGGCGCATCGCTGGCCTCGACGTTGGGAGGGGCAAGCTTCAACGGCGTGGCCTTAGCCTTGTCGGCTTCTTCGCGCGTGATGTCTCCAGTGTCGACCATCGACTCAATCACGGTATTGCGGCGTTCGAGCGCGCGTTCTGGATGGCGGTAGGGCGAAAGATAACTGGGAGCCTGGATCAAACCTGCGAGCAACGCCGCTTCCGGCAAGGTGACATCTTTAAGGTCTTTGTTGAAATACGATCGCGATCCTTCGGCGATACCCGAGATTGTGAACGATCCGCGCTGTCCCAGATCGACCCGATTGGCGTAGAACTCGAAAATCTGCTGCTTGGAAAATTTCTGCTCCAGCTCAACCGCGATGAGCATTTCGATCAGCTTGCGGCGGAAGGTCTTTTCAGGAGTAAGAAAAAATGCACGCGAGAGCTGCATGGTGATGGTGGAACCGCCCTGCTGATGGCGCTGGTGCGTGATGTCGATCCACGCAGCCTCCGCCAGCCGCAGAAAGTTAACCCCGCTATGCTGGAAAAACCGGCGGTCTTCAATGGAGGTGACGGCTTCCACCATAACCTTGGGAATATCTTCGTATTTCACCAGTTGACGCTTGGAGCGCTGCTCGGCATCGAACAGCGAGGTGAGCATCTGAGGCTCGAGTTCGTAAGCCTGGAGTTCTCCTGCCGACCGGCTGTTGATGGACGAAACAGCGCCATCGGAAACTGTAATGGTGGCCGGTTCGGGGCTGTGATACGACTCGGGGCCTGGAAGAACCTCAAGCGAGGAGCCGTGCAGACGATAGCTGCCCAGCTGCGATTCCCCCTCCTGGCCGGAATATCCGGCGTGACGCAGCAACGCGGCAATTTCCGAGATGGAAGACTTCGATCCGACGCGGACGACCTGCGGAGCGGCGAAGATCTTCGCCGAACTGGCGAAGACCGGACCGCGAAAGCGCTGCTCGATGATGCGGTCGTACTTGACATACCAGTAGGCAAAGAAAACAACCACCAAAAGCGATGCGGAGGCGAAACCAAGCAGGGCAAAGCGCACGACTCGGTCTCCAAGGAGCAAGCCCCTGCCGCCTTTTCTTGCGTTAGCGCCGCTGCGCCGAGCCCCGGGGATTTTTAGCTTAATGGCCATGGATATAGCTGTGCATCTTCCTGTAAAGGCAATCTGTCATCCAAAAATGCTTTGAGCCTTAGAGCGCGTGATTGGTTGATTCTAAATCACAGGGCCGCCGCTGGCTCTTTTCTAGTTCTTTTGGATGCGTGTCAAAGAATAGACGAGCGTGGGCAACTGGCGACTTCTTTACGTCGCTAAAATGTCTTCAATGTTGGCAGGCTCGGTGTGACCGGCCCTCGACGCTGAACAGTCTTCCTTTCGGTTCCGGGTTTCGCCGTCGCGGCAGGCACAGGGGTCAAGTGCTGACTAACGTCCGCAACGGGCAGCGGCGCCGTCCTGTGTTAGTATTTTGCCTGCTCTTGGGACCCTTACTTATAGCTATCCACACCCGAGCGCAAATCCAACATAAGTTGTGCTAGAGGATAATTCATGGCGGTTGATATCTTAAGCCTTGTCAAGAACGCCGTTGCCAGTTCCGGCGCGATCGATAAACTTAGCGGCAGTCTGGGAGAGTCTCCAGCTGCCACGCAGACTGCTTTCCAGGCTAGCGTTCCGGCGCTGCTCGCCGCAATGCTGGCCAAGGTGAGTAACGGTAGTGGAGTTTCATCGTTGTTGTCGATGTTCAGTTCTGGATCCTTTGATGGCAGTATGCTCAGCAATCTTGGCAGTGCATTCAACGGCTCAGGTGCGACGGCGATCGTCAACCAGGGCAAGGGGATTGCGCAGTCTTTACTGGAAGACAAACTCGGCCCGGTAACGAATGCGGTGGCCGCGCACGCGGGCGTATCGAACACGGCGGCAACCTCGGTGTTAGGCTTTGCCGGACCACTGGTAATGAATGCGATTGGCAAAGCCAGTGGCCCAGCGGGTCCAACCGCGAGCTCGTTGTTCGCGTTGCTTTCGTCGCAGAAGGATGCCGTGGCAGCGGCTCTGCCTGCCAGCCTCGGACACTTGACTGGCTTGCCCTCATTGTCGTCAATCCGCGCGGCCGTGCCTACGATTGTGGCTCAGCCAAAAACGCAGGAACGCGATTATCTTTGGCCGATTCTGCTGGTGGTCCTGGTGATCGGCGGGTTGATATACTACTTCACTCGTGGAGCGGAGCCGGTGAAGGATGCAGCCAACTCGGCCATGTCTTCGGCGACTTCCGCGATGTCCAACGCCGCCTCGTCGGCGACCGATGCCGCCAAGTCCGCAGTCAGCGCGCTCGGCGAATTCTTCAGCCGCAAGCTGCCCAATGGCGTTGAACTCAACATTCCGCGCCTTGGTATCGAGAACAAGCTGATCGACTTTATCGAAGACAAATCAAGGCCGGTCGACAAGACGACCTGGTTTGATTTTGACCGTCTGCTGTTTGATACGGGCAAGGCAACCTTACAGCCGTCTTCGCAGGAGCAACTCGGAAACATCGCCAACATCATGAAGGCCTATCCCGGTGTGCAGATCAAGATCGGTGGCTACACCGATAACACGGGAAACGCCGGTGCGAATCTGGCGCTCTCCCGCGAGCGAGCGGAGAACGTGATGGCCGAATTGGTGAAACTCGGCGTGGCGGCCGATCGAATGACGGCGGAAGGATTCGGCGAGCAATTTCCGGTTGGCGACAATGCCACCGAAGAAGGACGCGCCAAGAATCGCCGCATCTCCCTGCGGGTAACAGCAAAGTAACTCGCAAATCTTACAGGGAAAGTCATGCCAGCTCACTTGAAGCCCGTTTGGCGAAGAGTGAGCTGGTACGACGCTCGCGCCGTGCGAGCGACGGTTAGTAGACGCCTTTATTCTGTGATGAAGGATGAAAATCGAGGGTGGTGGAGTAGCCGGGTAATTCGACCGGAACGCTGTACTCGGCATCGATGGCGAGCGTGCCCGTGCCAAAGCTGCCGACGCGCGCCACATGCACTTGCTTGGAAGTCAGAGCAATATCGTAATTCCGCGCTGTTTTAATGATCGATTCCCGAATATCATCTTCGGTGCGCGTGCTGTAAGTGGACTGCGTCGCTTCCGTCTTAATCGCATCTTCCAGTTCGTAGTTCGCAAAAAACGGCGGAATCAGCTTGATGCCGATCAACGCCACCAGCCCAAAGATGGCAAAACCGAAAACCAATTTCAAAGTCGCCATAAATCGCCGAATCGCATCTTGCGAGGTTCGATCTGATGAGTTTCCGTCCTGCGCCGGCCCGTTCGCCGGTTAGCGTGCGGCCGGGCGCAGATTCTGGAAATATTGCGTTATGGCTGAGATCTTAACGTCCTCCTTGAGCAGAGTCGAGCGTTGAACGACTTCGACAGTATCTTCGGTAACCTTTTTGCCCACGTTGATGCGAAAGGGGATACCCACTAGATCGGCGTCCTTGAACTTCACTCCCGGACGTTCGTCCCGGTCGTCGAGGACTACGTCAAAGCCAGCGGCTTCGAGTTGATGGGCGATGTCCTCGGAAGCCTTCCGAATGGCATCATCCTTCGAGTTTGTCGAGACCACGACCACTTCGAAAGGCGCAATCGAAGGCGGCAGCCAGAAGCCGTTTTCGTCGTTGCTCTGCTCGACGGCCGCGGTCAGAATGCGCTCGATGCCAATCCCGTAACTGCCCATGATGGGAGCAACCTCTTTGCCGTTGCGGTCGAGCACCCGCGCCCCCATCGAATTTGAATACTTGTAGCCGAGCTTGAAGATGTGTCCAATCTCCACCGCGGTATCGATACGCAGGGGCGCGCCGCAACCCGGATTTGGACAATGTTCCCCGGCGATTACGTTGCGAATGTCAGCGGCGACCGTGTACTGGAAGTCTTTTCCGGGTGTCACGTTCTTTAGGTGATAGTCGAGCCGATTGGCCCCGCAGATCATGTTGACGCGGCCTACGAGCGCTTCGTCGAGCACAACCGTCGCCGTCCTGGGATCGACGGGTTGCTTTTTCGCGTCCCACTCTCCAAGAAGTTCCTTCGGGCGCACCACGAGACCGATGGGCCCAATAAAACCAGCGGGGCCCTGGAAATATTTCTCCAACTCTTCGGTCTGCATGGGACGAACATTCGCCGCTTTTACCAAGGTCAGCAGCTTGGTTTCGTTCACGCTATGGTCGCCACGCAGAAAAACGATGACCGGCTGTTCAAGGGTCTTCCCTTCGCCACCCGGATTCTGCGCCATGTAGGCCACAGTCTTAATGTCTTGCTGCGCGGAAATCTGCAGGAACTCGGCCACATCCGCAATCGCGCCTTTGCCCGGCGTGTGAATCAACAGGGGCTTGCCGTCGCCTTCGGCCTTCAGGTCGTCGATCGGGGCCAGCGTAGACGTTGCTTTCTCCATGTTCGCGGCGTAGTTGCACTTCTCGCAGCTCACAACCTGATCTTCGCCCGCTGGAGTCCGAACCATGAACTCCTGCGACTGCGATCCGCCCATCGCTCCCGAGTGCGCGTCAATGACCATATACTTCAGCCCGCAGCGATCGAAAATGCGGCAATAGGTTTCATAGTGTTTCTGATACGAGACGTCGAGCCCGGCAGCATCAATGTCGAACGAGTACGCATCTTTCATGATGAACTGCCGCACCCGAAGCAGCCCTGACTTCGGACGAGGCTCGTCGCGAAACTTGGTCTGAATCTGGTACCAGATCTGCGGCAGTTGCTTGTAGCTGCGTAGTTCCTTGCGGGCAATGTCGGTCATGACTTCTTCGTGGGTCATACCGAGGCACAGGTTGGCGCCCTTGCGGTCTTTAAGGCGAAACATATTTTCGCCCATTACGGTCCAGCGCCCGCTCTCCTCCCAAAGATCGCGCGGATGCAACGTAGGCAGCAGAAATTCCTGGCCGATCTTGTCCATCTCCTCGCGGACAATCCCCATGATCTTCTGGGTGGTGCGATTGCCCAGGAAAAGAAACGAATAGATCCCCGCGCCCAGTTGACGGATGTATCCGGCGCGAACCAGGAGTTTGTGGCTAGCGACTTCGGCATCGGCCGGAGCCTCGCGAAGGGTAGGAATGAAAAGTTGCGACCAGCGGTGCATAGTTTATGGCTTCCAATCGATGGAGAATCTTCGATTGTAAACGATGAAGCGCGGGAGGCCTGAAGTGGGGACGGCGGCCAATCCGTATGTATTTACTTGATGGTTAATAACCAATGGTTAACAACCAATCAGTATTCTGAAAAAAAACGCTTGCCTCGGTCTTTTGGAATCATAGAGTTACGCAAAAATTTCCGCCAGGTCTTTGAGTTTAAATGACTTACATGCAAAGTATTTCGAAATAAGGACTTATCTTGTCAAAGAGCTCTGAAAATAGCTTTGGGGCAGCTTCGAGGGCCATCTTCGTTGACGGCGTGGCCCTGGCTACCCCAATCGCATTGTCGCGCACGGCGAATTGGGTGTCTGTGACGGGACACACAGATGATTGGTGATGAAAGAGATCGGCAGTCAGATCGCGGAATGGGGGACGCCCCCAAACTCTCAGGGCAAATAATGCGGACCGGGCCGCGTGTCCACTGGCCCTAAGATTCTCCACGTCCTGATCGTCCGCTAAAATACGATATGGTTGAGCAGCCCCTGTGGAGCGAAGGCACCCAAGCCTCACGCCTGGCCGAGTTAATGGCCGACACTTCCGACCCTGCAAAAGAAGTCCCTTTGCGCCGCGACGTTCGGTCGCTTGGCATTCTGCTCGGACGGGTGCTGGTGGAGCAGGAAGGCGCGGCGTTTTTCGACATCGTCGAGCAATTGCGCCGTCTCCTCATCCAGCACCGCGACCAGCACGTTTCCCCCAGCCTCGATTCCACTCTCATGGCTCGCGCGCATGAAATCGTGGGAGCTCTATCGATTGACGACGCCCATCGTGTGACCAAAGCTTTCGCCATTTATTTCGAACTGACCAACCTCGCGGAAACCAACCATCGCAAACGCCGCCGTCGCGCCGCCCGCTTACTGACCGGCAAAACCCCACGTAATTCGGCTGTGGATGGCTCTTTCCGCGGGACGCTTACGCGCATGCAAGCGGCGGGAATTTCCGCGGACGCCATGCGCGACGCGCTCCGCAAAATCAAAGTCGTCCCCGTCTTCACCGCACACCCGACCGAGATCACGCGCCACACCATCCGTTTGAAGCGCCGGCGCATCGCCTCCTACCTGGAGCGTCTCGACCAGCTTCCGCTGTCCGATGCCGATGCACGCGAATACGAATCGCTCATCCTGGCCGAAATCACCGCGCTCTGGCAGACCGACGAAGTCCGCCTCAACAAGCCGACGGTCCGCGACGAAATCCACATGGGCCTCGACTACTTCCCCATGGTCCTGTTCGACTCTCTTCCGCGTCTCTTCGCGGAGATGGAAGAATCCGTGAAGGACGTATACGGCCACGGTGAAAGCGGGGCGTTGCCCGCCTTTTGGGGTGATTGCACTGATTGCTTGTCTTTAGGAAGCTGGATCGGCGGCGACCGTGACGGCAATCCCTTCGTCACCGCGGACTCGACGCGCGCAGCCGTCGCCATGGCGCGCCATGTCATCATCGACCAGTACATTGCCGAAACCACGCTCCTGATTACTCAATTGAGCATGTCGACGCGTCGCATCGGGGTCAGCGACAGCCTTGCGCAGCGCGCGCGCCAGTACGAACAACAGCTGGGCGAAAAATATTCCCGCTGGAAGCAGATCACCGCCGCGGAAGTGTACCGCCATTTCCTCGAATATCTGATCGCCCGTCTCCGCTTCAGCCGTAATTCTTCCAAACACGAAAACGCCTATGCATCGTCGCAACAATTTGCCGACGACCTCGCCCTTATCCGGGATAGCCTCAGCGCCAACCGCGGGGAGCGCCTGGCGGAGTTGGTTTCCCTGCTGGCGCAAAAGGTCGCTGTCTTCGGATTTCATCTCCATACGCTCGACATTCGGCAGCACTCGCGTATCCTGTCCGAGGCGCTGGTCGAACTATCCACCGCTGAGGGAAACAGCGCTCGTTCCGAGGTCGAACCTTCCACTTTGTCGACTGAACTTCTCACTACCCTGCGTACGATTATCGAACTGAAAAAAACGCACTCCCCCCTGGCGATCCGCAATTTCATCATCAGCAACGCCCAATCCGAACACGACATTTTCGCCGTCGTCCGCCTGGCTGCGTTGGCCGGAGTTTCGTCGGCGGCCACCATCTCCGCGAATCGCAGCGACCCCGGACTCATGCCCGTTCCTTTGTTTGAATCCATCGAAGCTTTGCGATCCGCTCCGGCTGTCATGCGCCGTGTCTGGAAGTCGCCCGAGTTCCAGCCGCTTCTCGATTCCTGGAACCGCACCCACGAAGTCATGCTCGGCTATTCCGACTCGAATAAAGATGGAGGCATGCTGACCAGCACATGGGAGCTCTACAAAGCGCAGCAACACCTGCACCAGGCCGCTCGCGAATGCGGCGTCAAACTGCGGCTGTTTCACGGCCGCGGGGGTACCGTCGGCCGCGGCGGAGGTCCCACTCATGCTGCCATTCTTGCCCAACCGGCCGGCGATTTCTCGGGCGAGATTCGCATTACCGAACAGGGGGAAGTCCTAAGCTGGAAGTACGCCGACCCTGTTCTCGCGGAGTGGAATCTGGAAATCATGATCGCCGCCTGCCTGGAAGCCCTCACCATGCCCACGCAGGCCCCGCCCGACGCTCAGCAGCGCTACGACCAGGCCATGGACGCGATGTCCGCTGACGCTTTCGCTTTTTACCGCAAACAGATCGCGGAGAATTCCGAAGTCCTCGATTATTTCGAGCAGGCCACGCCCGTCAACGAACTCGAAAATGCGCAAATCGGATCTCGACCCGCCCGCCGCACCGCGGGCCGGGGCGGAATTGACCTCAATGACCTCCGCGCGATCCCCTGGGTCTTCGGCTGGATGCAGAGCCGTCACGCTGTCCCAGCCTGGTTCGGAGTCGGCTACGCTCTTGATCGCTTCGCTGCTCTTGCTCCCGGCAACCGCGATCTCATCCGCGAAATGATGCGCGGCTTCCCGCTGTTTGCCAGCCTGATTCGCAACGTGGAAATCGCCATGGCCAAAGCCGATTTCGCGATCGCTCGCCTCTACGCCGACCTGGTCACCGACGCCGCAGTCCGCGACCGCGTTTTTGAAATGCTGCGCCAGGAATTCGAACGCACACGCCGGCAGATTCTCTCCATCAAAGGCCAGCAGGAATTATTGGAGAAAAATCCCGTGCTCTCCCGTTCCATCCGCCTGCGCAATCCGTATGTCGATCCCCTGAGCTTGATCCAGGTCGACCTGCTCCGGCGCAAACGCGCCACTTCCCCGGGTACGGCGACCGATCCGTCCCTCAATTACGCCATCGGAGCCACCATGAACGGAATCGCCGCAGGCCTGCACAATACGGGATAGAGGCGCGCAAGCGGCTAGTGTTCACCCGCTGCGTTTGCAGACTCCTGCTTGGCGAACTCGAATGTGCAAGGGCGACCGACGACTCCTAGACCTTCATCTCGGGTGCCAGATCCGTCGGCTTGCTTGAATTGGGCTTTGACGTTGTAGCTATACTCCTCGCCCTTGCGGGCGAAGACGCCACGCGCATATTTCCGGGAGTTGACGATGCCGTTCGCCGACAGCTTAGCTTTTCCGTCTTCTGCAATTTTGCCTTCGAGCAAGAGATATCCAGGCTCCCCGGCGGTGCCATGCTCTCCGTGAAAGTTACCGTTCTGGATGACGCTGGGAAACTTCAGGGTATATCCCTCGGTATTTCCTTTCGGAGGGCAGGTGAGTTTCGTAATCCAATTGCCATCAAAGTGCCCGGCAGCAATCGTTTGGGCCATGGCGTCGCTCGTTCCCAGTAGGATGAGGGCAGCCAGAACCAAGCCACATTTATGCATACGACCTCCGTCGAGCCCTTCTCGATCGCCTTTGCCCATCGGAAGGGCCACCACCATTGCACCCTTGTGCCCGGCTTTTGTCGGTGAGGAATGGCACATGGGAAGGTGATCACATACTGGCCAGGCTACTTGAGATTTCTTTGGCGATCGCAGAGCTCGGCGACCTCAACCCCGCTTCGGAGCACGCTTCTTCTTCGTCCCTGCATTTTTTTGCACGCGCAACGTCCAAGCCGCTCGTAGAGCGCCCGCCAGCACATCCTCGCTGGCTTTCGCCAGGCGAATATGGGTTGCTCCCGATCTTCCCCATCCGCCTGGAACCGGAATGAACACCTCGGGCAAATCGCGCAAAAATTCATCCTGCAACTCCGGGGTAAGCATCAGGTTCCCATAACCCTTGGCTTGGTGAGCGAGCGTGGCAAAGATTCGCCCTCCGACGCGGAAGTCGGCGGCTCCCATGTGCGAGCTTTCCTCCGCCCCTTCAAGGCTCAAAGCGATTCTGCGAAAATCCGCGACCTTCATAGCCATGCCGATTCCTCCTCGTTGAGTGCTTTGAAGGCACCCAGGGGTGCGATTCTATCGCTTGCAAGGCACCCTCTCGGAGCCAATCGTTACTGTTGTAACGTAATCTTACGGTGAACCTGTGCCGATGTAGTGATCTTCGAGAGTCGAGGTCACCATGCTTCCGCGAACCAGGGCCACAAAACTACTGGTCATTTGTCTGCTGCTGATCGGCTCGCTTTATGCGGCGGACCGCCCCATCACGGTTGGGCTTGTATACGACGGATCGACTCCCGCGGAACGGGCACCGCTAGAGGCCTATCTCACCAAGGCTATGGGACGCTCCGTGCAACTCGCCGCGCCCGACCTCTATAGCGCCACGGTTGCCAACCTCGTCAACGGGTCTTATGATTTCGCCTGCCTGGGCGCGCTCATGTATGTCCGCTCCCATGCCAAGTATGGAGTGGTTCCTCTCGTCCAGCGCACTTCCGATCAAGACTTTCATTCCGTTTTCATTACCGGGGCGGGTTCACCCATTCATTCGCTGACGGACCTGAAGGGCAAGCAGTTCGCATTTGGCGACATCAACTCCGCCAGTGCACATCTCATCCCCTATCGCGAACTGAAAGACGCGGGGCTCAATCCCGAAAACGATCTCAAAACCCGCTTCAGCGGCAGCCACGTAGCCACCGCGGCGCTGGTGGCAACCGGTGTGGTCGACGCGGGAGTTCTGGACGAAACCGTTTTCAATTCTCTGCTCGCCAGCGGAAAGCTGGACCGCAACAAGGTCCGCGTTTTCCATACCTCCAAAGCGTTTGTCGACTACGTGTACGTGGCCCGCAAGGATCTGCCGGCTGCGGAGCGGGAAAAATTTGTTCGCGCCCTGCTAGCTCTTAAGGAAGGCAAGAACGACGACGTTCTGAAGATCCTCCGCGCCCAGCAGTTTGTGCCCGCCAACGATGAGGAATACGCACCTGTGCTGCAGATCGCGCACGAACTCAAAATGTTCTAACCCGTAATCCCGGGTCCGCACCGTGCCGATCTGTGCCTCCCTTTCATCGGCGCCGCAGACCATGGTATGTTGATTTTCCATGATCCGAACCTACAAAGGCGTTACGCCTCAATTCCCGGAAACTGCCTATATCGACGACTCGGCCCAGCTTATCGGAGACGTCATTGTTGGCGAACACTCCAGCATCTGGATGAACACAGTCCTTCGCGGGGATGTGCACCAGATTCGCGTCGGCCACTACTCCAACATCCAGGACAACTGCGTCCTGCACGGCATGAAGGAACAATATGGTGTTTATGTCGGAGACTACGTCACCGTCGGCCACAGCGTGGTGCTCCACGGATGCACCGTCGAAGCCCGCTGCCTGATCGGCATGGGAGTGATCGTTCTTAATGGAGCCGTCATAGGATCCGGGTCCATCATCGCCGCGGGCACTCTCATCCCCGAGAAGACTATCGTCGAGCCAAATTCGCTGTGGATGGGTTCGCCGGGAAAATTTCGCCGACAACTCGACGAAAGCGATCAGGCCAGCATCCTGCGCTACGCGGAAAACTATGTGGGGTACAAGAAGTCGTACTTGATGGAAAGAAAGAACTCTTAGCGGCTGGCTGGAGATCGCCGAGTTCGAACGCGGCTACCAGTCCGGCACACGATTCTTAAAGCTCGACCCGGCACCGAGCCCATTGATCGCCGCGCCTCCCGCGAGAACCGCATGTCCGAGGCGGTCGTGGTGCATCCGATGCAACCAGAAGGCGGTCGCGATTTCAGCTCCAAGCAGCGCCGATGTCGTTGCCACCTGCACTGCGCGAGTTTGCACAAACGGACGCGCCAGCGGATTATATTCTTCGCCTCCGCCATCGAGATTCCGGCGCGTTACGTAGCTATCGGCCGCTTTGGCGGCTCCGTCTAACGCGACCAGCGCGATCGTCGACCGCGACCAGAAGCGCGGCCTTCTTAAATCTACTCGAGTGACGGGAGAAGACGACGCAACAAAGCTGTTCGCCGGTTGCGCCAGCGCCGTCCCGCTAAGCACCATGAGCGCGAAAATCGCCGAAAGCATTTTCATCGGAAGAACGGGTCACGTCGGCAACCCATCTCCAATGCTTATCGGATCAAAAACAGAAGTCTTGAAGGTTAGAAGAAGATTAGAACGGAAGGACTAGGTTGCGGCCAGGTTCCGTCTATTGATCTGGGTCTCGGTTGATATTGCCCGGCCCGCCGCTTGGGTGGCGGCTATGTGGGGTCGTGGGGTTTAGGCCGGGCAATTTCTTTTTCCAGGATTGCAATTGAGAATTTTATACAACCCAATGCCTGATTCAGGCTGTGACCTTAGTCACCCATGAATGTGATGCAAACACATAGCGATGTGACAAAGATCACTGCCGGGGCGGACATCCCAACCCTAAGATAAAGCCGAATTCCGCCGAAGAATCACTTTTTCAAGGAGAGCGAATATGGCCTACGTAATCACCGATAATTGCGTCAAGGACGAGCTTTGCGTCGACGTTTGTCCCACCGACTGCATTCATCCCAAGAAAGACGAGCCCGAGTTTGAAGCTGCGACCCAGATGTACGTCGACCCCGAGGGCTGCATCGATTGCGGCGCCTGCGTCCCGGCTTGCGGCTCGGATGCGATCTTCGTGGCCGAAGAAGTACCCGAAGACAAAAAAGAGTTCGTAGAAAAGAACGCCGCTCATTACCAGAAGTAGCAGCAGCCTCCACGCAATCTGAGCCACGCGACCCCCTTTCGTCCCGTCCAGATCTGCCCTGGGCGGGACCTCGGTCGCTATCGTCGACGACTTTCAGCCCATCTTCGGAAAACCGACCAGGTAAGTGATGGGCGCTCCTATAATCGCGCTCGAGCGCTCGCCTGTTTCCCACTGATATTCCCTTCCCGTCAGGCTTCCCACCATTTCTCGCAGTTCTTCCGGACGATAGGTTCGCAGGCACGAGACGATGCCGTCGAAGAGCAGAACCGCCGGAATGATGGGCACCAGATAGGTGAACAGCAGTCGAGACCAGCGGAAGGGACGAATCCAGGGAGTGCAGCCAAACAGCAGCAGAATCCAGGCAAACACCAGCGCAATGGTCGAAAGAGCGCGCCTCGGCGCTTCGAAAATTGCAATGCCTTCGCCGGCATTGACCGCATTCTGCAGGATGGCGCGAGCCTTGTCGGGCGGAAAATGGTGGAACGAGGTGAACATCGTTCGCAGGCCCTTCAGGTCTTTGGGAACGTCGGTGGCATCGACCGGATCCGCAAAACAAATGATGTGATCCCGCGAAGCCGCTCGAATATTTTGGGAGGCTCGCAAATTCGGGTACTTGTCGGTGAGCAGAACGTGCAGGAGCGGCGCGGACTTTTCTTCGGCCTTCCCCGCAGTTTCTGCGGACGCTCGACGTTCAAGTTTTCGGGAAAGATCCAGCCAAGGCCCGCCACCTCCGGAACACAGATCGATCACGGTCTGTGCGCCCTCTGGCTGGCTGCTCGGGCGGTCCAGCGCGGCTTTGAGCAGGGGGACAACCGGATCATAGACCTGCATGAGGTTGAAGCCGAAGCGAAGCGCGTCCGTTACCGCATCGCGAAGCGATGCCGGAAACCACGCCTGCTCGTGAATCTCGATGAACTGAATGCGACGCATCGGAGATGTTCCGTGATTAGCAGTATCCACGATTTCGGCCCTGCTTTTGGGTGGAGCAGCGGTTTACCGCTGCGCTGCGAAAATTCCGCTTAACTATTTGATTCTACAAGGCCGAGTAGACAGGGACATCTGCAACCGGAAGGTGAATTGCTTTCCAAAGGGAACTTGGCGGAATTTCTTGGAGGTCCGGCTTCGCTGACCATCGCAACGCTGAATCACGCTTTCCATCAAGACATACTTCGCAGGTATTTATAATCGCTGATCCAGACTAAACTCTTCTTTAACTCTCACTGGACAAGGACACGCATTGGCACTCGACGAAAATATTTATGAAATCCGGCGCGAGAAGCTCAAAAAGATTGAGGCTCTCGGGCATCCGGTTTATCCAACCAAGTTTAATTTCAGTCACACGGTGGCGCGGATTCTGGCGGAGTATTCCGGGCAAACAACCGAGGAGTTGGAATCGCCGCGCGTAACGGTGCGCGTCGCGGGGCGCATCATGGCGATCCGCCTGATGGGCAAGGCTGGATTTGCGCACCTGCAGCAGGATGGACAACGGCTGCAGATCTACGTAAAGAAAGACGCGATTGGCGATGCGGGATTCGAGCTATGGAAGCTGCTCGACCTGGGCGATCACATCGGAGTCCGAGGATATCTGTTTCGCACGCGCACGGGCGAACTCAGCATCCATGCCGAGGAACTGACGTTTCTGGCGAAGGATCTGCTGCCGCTGCCGGAGAAGTTTCATGGGCTGACCGACGTCGAACTGCGCTACCGGCAACGGTATCTGGATCTGGTGATGAATCCGGAAGTGCGCGAAGTGTTTTTGAAGCGCAGCAAGCTGGTGCAATCGTTGCGGCGGTATTTCGACAGCCAGCAATTTATGGAAGTCGAGACGCCGATGATGCATCCGATCGCGGGAGGAGCAGTGGCGCGTCCGTTTAAGACGCATCACAACACGCTCGACATGGATTTGTTCTTGCGGATCGCTCCAGAGCTGTATTTGAAGCGGCTGACAGTCGGTGGATTCGACCGGGTGTATGAGATCAACCGCAATTTCCGGAACGAAGGTCTGGGCTGGAGATGGAATCCCGAGTTCACCATGCTCGAGGCCTATCAGGCGTACACAGATTATCTCGGCATCATGGATACAACGCAGGGTGCGATCGAGCAGGCGGTTAAAGATGTGACCGGAGGAATGAAGACGAAGTGGGGTGATGACGAGATTGACTGGTCGCACGAAAACTGGCGAAGAATGACGATGCGGGAAGCGATTGTGCATTTCTGGCCGGAGAAGGCAGGAGCGAAGCCCGAGCGCAGCGACTTCGCGGCACGGGAGCCGGTCGAGGCCCTGGTCGGGCGCGTGCGCGGGGCAGGAATCAGCCTGGCATACGATGCGGCCGCTCCGGTGGGCAAGACGATTGCGAGTCTTTTCGAGGCGATTGCGGAAGAGCACTTGATGCAGCCGACGATTATTTATGAGTTCCCGACGGCGGTTTCGCCGCTATCGAAGCAGAAGCCGGATGAGCCGGACTGGACCGAGCGCTTCGAAATGTTTGCCGGACAGATGGAAATCGCCAATGGCTTCAGCGAACTGAATGATCCGGTCGATCAACGGGAGCGATTTGAAGGCCAGTTGAAAGAGCGCGAGCGCGGCGACGAAGAGGCGCACCAGATGGATGAGAACTACATCAACGCGCTGTCGTACGGCATGCCTCCCGCCGGAGGAGTCGGGCTGGGAGTGGACCGGCTGACGATGCTGATCACCGACTCGCACACGATTCGGGATGTGATTCTGTTTCCGCTGCTGCGCCCTGAGAAGCAGGCGAACGCGGAGGATGTGGAGAAGCCGGAGAAGTAGCACCGGCGTTCGCGTGTAACTGCTCGCTTTGCTCTTGCGAACCTTTATTTGAGGTCGCTATTCTCGCGGCCGCGGCGCCCGCGGCCAACTGTTCTAGTTATTGCCGCTTTCCGGTTTGCTTGCGGACTTCGGGGCAGGTTTGCCCGGGCCGAAGTTTCTGGTCAGATAATTCAGAAAAGCCTTGCGATCCGCGTCGGGGATGACGGCTCCGAGGCCCTCCATTTTCTCCAGTTCTTCTGACCACTGCTGGCGAGTCAGGTGCTGCTCGGTTATGCGACTGGTGTTATGGCATTGCGTGCACGCGGCTTTGATCTTGGGTTGCGCCGGTCCGGGAGGAAGCGGCTTGCCGGGGGCGCTGGGAGCTTGCGCGATCGCCAGCGTGAGGGATGCGAATAGAAAGATTGCTGTCACGATTCGTAGCAACAAGCGGGATTCTCCTTCGGTAGCTTTCAGCTTTCAGGGAATTCGATGGCTTGGCGGCGGCCAAGGTTGCTGTTTCTTTCGTTCGCGGTTGCCGACCGCGACTCTAGCGTTGGTCTAACAAGTGGATGGTCTCCATGACGGTATCGCCCGCGATTTGCAGGCTCTTCGGGCTGAGTTTGTCCATGGTGTCTTGCGCAGTGTGATGGAAGACGTTGTTGTAACCATAGTCGAGGTCGATCACGTCGGCACAAGGCACGCCGCGGTTGAAGAAGGGGAGATGATCGTCTTCGATCGGGCCCTCCATGGCGTAGAAATGTGACTGGTAGCCGAGGCGCTGGGCAGCGCTGTAGATCAGGTCGAGCAGCCAGGCAGCGCCCTTAGTGTTGCGTTGGATATCGAGGTCGGCGTCGCCAATCATGTCCATTACCATGAGGGCTTTGATTTTTTTCAGGGTGCCGTCTTTTTCCCATTTCTCGGCGAGATGGCGAGAACCGTAAACGCTGTCGGTATCGGTCCAGGTTTTAACCGCTTCTTCGCCGTCGGTCCAGACGAGCCAGACGCTGTAGCCATCGCGGTTTTTGGCCGCTGTGGGGCGAAGCTGGTTGGCGAACTCGAGCAGGATCGCGGTGGAAGAGCCGCCGTCATTGGCGCCCACGTATCCGATGTTGCGGAGCGGGTAGTTGGTGTCGTAGTGGCCCATGATGACGATGATGCCGTCTTTGGTGCCGGGGAACTTGGCGATGATGTTGCGGACGGGGAACTTCCCTTCCACGGTATCGGCGGTGAAGGCGTCGTCATCGATCTGGTCGGGTCGGAGGCCATCGTTTTTGAGGCGATCGAGGATGTAGCGTTCGAGCTTCTTGTGATTCTCGCTTCCCATGTAGCGCGGGCCGAAGGCGGTCACCTCGCGGGTATATTCGAAGGCGCGTTTGGCGTCGATGTGAGGTAGCGGGGTGTTGTCGGCCGCGACGGGCGGGACGGCTTGCGGCGGGTTTGCGGTTGAACTGGTCGATTCGGATTTTGGCGCTGCATTGGTGGTAGTGACTTGCTCCTTGCTGCAGGCCGAGGTAGCGGCCAACGCCACCGTCAGAGGCAGCAGGAGGCAAACTCTTAACCACAAGGAGCATGGGGAAACACCGGGCAAAGCCATGCGTACTTTCATTTTGGCGGTAGATATTCTCATGCTTTTCTTGATGCTCGTCTGTGTAGCCCGTGTTTAGGATTTTTTCTCGGCCCGTTTTTTGCGCTGGGCGGGATGCACGAGGTACGCGATGGCCGTGCTGAGGACGTATAAGCCAATCATCGGCGCGGCAAAGATACACATGTTCAGGATGTCGGGTGTTGGCGAGACAATCGCGGCGACCACGAAGATGCCGAGGACGGAGTAGCGGATATTGCGCCACATCCATCCGGCGCTGACGATGCCCATCAGCGCCAGAAAAAATACCAGGATGGGCATTTCGAAGATGATGCCCATTCCGACGATGAGAGTCAGGAACAACGAACTATACTCGCTGAGCGTGATCATCGGCTGAAAGTCTTTGCCGTAGCCGATCAGGAACACGAGGGCTTGCGGGAGTACCACTTTGTAACCAAAGTATCCACCCGCCAGGAACAGGCCGATGGTCGACACCATGAAGGGCAGGACGTAGCGCTTCTCATGGCGGTAGAGCCCGGGCGAAATGAAGCACCAGATCTGGTAGAGAACGAAAGGCGAGGTAACGAACAAGCCCGCCATCATCCCGACTTTTAAATAAAGATTGAAGGGCTCGGTGGGATTGACGTAGACGAGCTTGGCCGAAAGATTGTTGCGGGCGAGTGCGTCCATGATCGGACGCTGCATGATTCCGTAGATACGCTCGGCGTATCCCCAGCAGGCGAAAAAGCCGACGACGACGGCGATGGCGGAGTAGACGATGCGCTTGCGGAGTTCCTCGAGATGATCGAGGAATCCCATGCTGGGCATCTGTTCGCGGTCGCTATCCTTGACGGAATCGCCCGCAGATGAGGAGGCGGCCAACTCAGGCATCGGGCGCAACCTTGTGAGCCGGAGCCGGGGCCGCAATCGTTTCGACGGTGGATGCGGGTTCGGCGGAAGCGGGTGTGGCGACGGCAGCCGAGGGTGCAACCTCAGCCGCGGAGTTGGCGGCCGGCGCCGGCTTTTCGGCGGATGGCGGATTAAAAATCCGGTTGGCGAGCGAGCCGAGCGGGGCTTGGAAAGACGGCAGGCTCGTCGAGCGCGAGTTGGTGCCGTTTTTCCCGGTCATGTCGAGGGAATTAACTTCGGACTCGATCTGCGAGCGGAATTCATTGGAAGCGCGCCGGAACTCGTTAAGGATGCGCGCAACCTGACGGCCGATCTCTGGCATCTTCTTGGGGCCGAAAAGAATCAGCGCCAGAAGAAACAGGAAGATCATCTCGCCCGAGAAGCCAAAATTCATATTCCTATCATAATGCGGGATTGGGAAAACGGGAAACCTGCGGCAACTGCTCGTGAAACGCAGGCAGAGGCCAACGAGCAAACCGCTGAAGAAATAAAAAAGACCTGCTCTCGGCCGCACGGGCAGAAAGCAGGCCTTCAAACCGATTGCGCACAACCGGACAGCGAGTGGATCAGGATGCCAAACCTAAAGGGTCATCCTTGGGCCGTTATTACCGAAAGGTGTAGCCGATGGAGGCGCCGACGCGGGTCGCATAAGATCCGGCAAAATTCGTATCGTTGTTAATCAGATAGATCCGCGCTTCCGGACGGATGAAAAAGCCGCCCTTGGGATAGATCTTAAGTCCGGCTCCGAAGTCTGCATCGAAGTGATGGCTGCTGGCAACAAGGCTGCTGCCACCGGCAATGCCGCAATCGTTGCATTCGTACAAATGCGTGCCCAGCGCCCCAATGCCGCCGACGAGTTCCAGGTAGGTGTGGCTAGCGAGTTTGGGCGAGTAGACGGCGTTGAAGTTGTAAAAGAGAGGGCGATAATTGACGCCGTAATCGGTGAGGTAATTCCCCGCACCCTGAGACGCTCTCCAGTAAACTTCGGCGCCGATGCCGAGATTATGCCAGAAAAGCACGTCGCCGCTGACGCCAGGAAAGGCACCGCCGCTGAGCGATTGAGGGACCTGACAGTTGCCGCTACACGAATTCGCGGAGGGCGCTAAGGTGGTGCTGACGCCGAAGCCAATGTCAATTTTCTGAGCCTGCGCGAAATTCGAGGACGCCGCCAGGGCAGCGCATGTAAATGTCAGCAAAAGGGCAAAACGGTAAATCTGTTTCAAGGCAAAAACCTCCAGTGCAGTATTGGTTATAGGCAGTTGGATGCAAGGGTTAAGGACCACGCTGCCGGAGAAATGGAGATTTACAAGAATTTACGCTACCCGGAAGGCCCTTGCCTAACAGCATGTTGACATATGCGCGACCGCGAAGGGACGGCTTGGCATCTCCGCCAGAACTGCGCTCGATTGTTAAAGTATTCCGGCGCTCACCAGAATTAATAGGCCAGCAGGATGCGCAGGTCGCGAAGATTATTTCCCGTGGGCCCGGTCATCACGGCATCGCCCAAGGTGTCCAATAGAGGATAAGCATCAAAGGTTGACAGCGCATGCCGGATGCGACCTGCGTCCCGACAATCGCGAAGTCCGGGGTCTGCTTCGAGTGCGATGGTGCGACTGAGCGTGCTGCCATCGACGACGGCTCCGGCGGCAGGACTGTTACCGTCGATGCCATCGGTGCCGGCGCTTAGGATGGTGATGTCCTGCCCCGCAATGGCTTCGGCGCAAGCGAGCGCAAACTGCTGGTTGCGTCCGCCGACGCCGCCATTGCGGACGGTCACGGTGACTTCGCCTCCGGAGATCAGGCAGACTCGGGAAACGCTTTTCCGCAGCGCGCGGAGATGGCCGACCAAATACGTAGCAGCTTCGTCATAAGGCCAGTCATCGCACGAGTTATCCACTTGCACGGCGAAACCGGCACGGGTAGCGGCTGCGGCGGCTTCTTCGATCGCAACCTGGTTCGAGAGGACAGTCCACCAGCGCGCGCCGACGAAGGCGGGATCCTCGGATTTGGGCGTTTCTTCGAGGGCGTGATGACGGAACAAGTCCGCTACCGACGTGGGAAACTGATCGATGAGTCCATATTTGGCGGCGATGCGCTCACAGTCGGCGATGGTGGTGGAATCGGGCATGGTGGGGCCGGAGGCGAGCGCGTCGGGGGTCTGGGCGGGCACATCGGAGACGAGAATCGAGACTTGCCGCGCGGGATAAGCGGCCTGTGCCAGGCGTCCGCCCTTGACGGCGGAAAGATGCTTGCGGATGGCGTTAATTTCGGCGATGGGAGCTCCGGAATGGACGAGAGCGCGGTAGGTGGCGATGAGGTCGGGGAGAGAGATTTCGCTGTCGGCTGGCTTCTCGACGAGCGACGAGCCGCCTCCGGAAAGCATAAAGATGACCAGAGCGTTCTGGCGAAGCGCGCTGAGCGAATGGAGGATCGCCTCGGCGGCGCGGATGGATTCGGCGTTGGGAGTGGGATGGCCGCCGCAGAAATAGCGGAACCCGTGGAGTTGGCTCGCAGGTTCGACGGAAGAAGCGACGATGCCTTCGAGTTTGCCGCCGACCTGCGCCTGGAGGGCGGAAGCCATGGTGTGTGCGGCCTTTCCGATGGAGACGACGAAAACACGGAGATATGAATCGAGATCGTGGAGGTCGTTGACGATGCGGAGGATGCGACGGTCGCACTGTACGTTGCGGGCGAAGGCGCTTTCGATAGAAGCATTCTTCAACGCGGAGGCAAAGATTTCGCGGGCGACGTCGCGCATGCGGGCAAACTGCTGCGAACGGTCCGGGCCAATCTGCTGCATGGTCAAAGATTATAAAGAAGCGGGCGAATTTCACTGGACTACGATTTTCGTGTCAGCGTGAAACTTCTGGTAGTTGGAATAGCTCTGCTCGGCTTCAGCGGGCACGTTCATCCCCATGTAACGAACCTTCCCTTTGATCCAATAGCGCACCGGCAGCCACGCCTCTCCGTTGACTTTTTTCCAGTTAAATTCACACACTAAGCCGTTTTCGAAACGCATTCCATCGGCGATAACCTTCGCTTCGATCCGGGAAAAGACTTTGTCCTGCTCGTCGACCCAAAGCTTCATGTCCCAAGCCAAGCCATCGCGGCTGATCTCCTTCATGCCTGCAGCGCCGGGTCGGGGCACGGCCTTAAAGATGAGCATTTTTCTGCCGTCCACTTCATCGAAACCAGCCGGGGTTACGTCGAAGCGAGCGGGGATCTGATCCACGGGCAACTTGAGGTGGAACTGCCCGCTGAGAGGCCGATCTTTCTCTGGATGCTCGCGGCGGGCCTTGGCAACATCAGCCAGTTTTTTGTCTTCGGCCTTCTGTTCTTTCCCGGGCAGCGGTTGATCGTTGTGCATCGTGTGCTTCCGGTAGGGCGCTCCCTCCAGAAAAATGATCTCGAAGGTATCGCTGGAATCCTGTTTCACGTTGCCCTTTGAGTCAAAGTTGAGATCTCGCTTGCGCTCAGTGTAGGTATATTTCTGGGCTTCTTCGGACGTCTTCTTATCGTTTGCAACCGCCTGTTCGAGAGCGGGGTCGAGGATAGCCTGGCCGCAAACCCGGCAGGGCAGCAAGAGTCCGACGAATGCAAACAATATTGCGAAACTCAGGGAAGCAGTTCTGATCACATTCATCTCCCAGCTGTCGGTGGCCTTGGTCATAGCATGTCCAATGAAATTCCGGATCGACACATCTTCATAGGATTCGTCTCAAAACAAGAGTGCCCATTACTGTATCCGCAAGGATTCACGATCCATTCCAATTGCAGCCTAATCCTGGCTAGATGCTTCGTTCTTGAACGGCGGTTGTATTGACCCAGGCTTCGACTTCGTTCCGCATCTCACGGAGACGCCCTTCGAAGAAGTGGTCTCCAGCTTCAATACGGACCAATTTCTTTGGCTCGGCGAAGGTGGCAACGAGCGCTTCGAGGGTCCCGGGCGGAGCAAACTGATCGCGCGATCCGCTGACGAATAGTTTGGGTTTGGCGCAATCGCGCAGGAAGGCGAAATCATAGACGCGGTCGTCTTTACGATCGGCGACGGGAACGGCGGGCAAGCCCAAAGCAATGAGTGATTGAACTCGGGCATCGGCATAAGCGGCCCGAAGACCTACGGCGGCTCCGAAGGAAAAACCGGCAAAGACGATGGGCAGCGTGAATTCATGTTCCAGCCAGTCGAGGGCGGCGCGAACATCGTCGACTTCGCCAATGCCGCCAGCGTGCTCGCCTTCGCTCAGGCCTGCGCCGCGGAAGTTGAAGCGGAGCACGGGGAATCCGAAGCTATTGAGAGCTTTCATGGTGTGGAAGACAACTTTATTGTGCAGGGTACCGCCGTAGAGAGGATGCGGATGACAAACGAGGGCGGCATGGGTGGCGGTGGGCGAGCCAGCATTGAGCAAGGCTTCGAGTCGTCCAGCGGCGCCGGCGATGGTCAGAGAGCGGATGGCGGATTCAAGCGGCGGCACTGAATCAGAGTACAACAAAGCAGTCGTCACTCATCCCTTGCCGGGCAAGTTCAGCGGGATGCCCAGATTGCGATGCGATTCCCTTGAACTCGCTGTTCACAATCCTCTATCGGCTGTTACTCTTTTGCTGCATGGAACTGTTTTCACTTACCCGTCGGCTTATCGATATTGAATCGCTTACCTCGAATGAAGGTGCGGTCGGAGATTTTCTCTGCAACGAACTGCTGCGGCGCGGGTTCGAGGCGCGAAAAATGCCCGTGGAAGGCGCTCGCGCGAATGTACTGGCTACCTGGCCGGGGCATGGACGTCCGGAGATATTTTTTTCCACGCACATGGATACGGTGCCTCCGTTCATCGCCTCGTCAGAGGATGACTTACGCATTTACGGGCGCGGCGCTTGCGATGCCAAAGGGATTATCGCGATGCAGATCGTCGCGGCGGAGAGGCTGCGCGCGGCGGGCATTTTCGTCGGATTGCTGTTTCTGGTCGGCGAGGAGAGGGACTCCGTTGGCGCGAAGTTAGCCAATCAACAACCGATCGGCGCACGCTACATGATCAACGGCGAACCTACGGAAAACAAGCTGGCGCTGGCGAGCAAAGGCTCGCTGCAGGTGGAACTGGTTGCCCATGGAAAGATGGCGCATTCGGCGTATCCGGAGCTGGGTGAGTCGGCGATTGACAAGCTGGTAGAAGCACTGCACCGGTTGCACGCGATGAAGCTCCCGGTAGATGCCGAGGTGGGGCCGTGCACGAAGAATGTCGGGTTGATTGAGGGAGGGCGGGCTCCGAATGTGATTTCCGATTTCGCCAGCGCCCATCTTTTTTATCGGCTGGTGAGTCCGGCGGATGGACTGCGTCGCGAGATTATTGAGGTCGTGGGCGAGTTGGCTGAAGTGCGCTTTATGCGGGAGACTCCTTGCGTGCGGCTGCGGACGTTCGAGGGTTTGCCTACGATGGTGGCGGCATTTGCGACCGATATTCCCTCACTCACGAACTGGGGCGAGCCGATGTTGCTGGGGCCGGGATCGATTCACGTGGCGCACACGACGGGCGAGTTCGTGGAGAAGGCGCAACTGCTGGAAGCTGTGGAAATTTATTGCGGGATCGCGAAACGGCTGAGTGCCTAGCTATCAGCATTTGGCCACTTACCGTTAGCTGTTCGCGGTTCATCAGCTCACGTCTCCAAAAGTAGCGCGCGTGGAAGGAGCACGCATTCCGGCATCTGTGTGCTCGTCAATCGGTTTCCATCTGGCGTTGCGAGATGACCTACCGACCTGCCATCGCGCTAAACTAGCCGGATGACTTCCGGTTCCCACAACTCCCTCGCTCGCGCTTCTTCGTCTTACTTGCGTTCGGCAATGCATCAGCCTATCGAATGGCATGAATTTGGGGAGGAAGCGTTTGCCGCGGCCCGCGCGGCTGACAAACCGGTGCTGCTGGATATTGGCGCGGTTTGGTGCCACTGGTGCCATGTGATGGATCGCGAGTCTTACGACGATGCGGAAGTGGCATCGATTGTCAACGAGCATTTCATTGCGGTGAAGGTCGATCGGGACGAGCGTCCGGATATCGACAGCCGGTATCAGGTGGCGGTGGCTTCGCTTACGGGACAAGGCGGCTGGCCGCTGACGGCGTTTCTTACTGCGGATGGAAAACCGTTCTATGGAGGAACTTATTTTCCTCCGAATGATGCTTACGGGCGGCCAAGTTTTAAGCGGGTGCTGCTTTCGATTGCGGCGGCGTATCGCGAGAAGCGTGGAGACGTGCTTGATCAGGCGCAGATGGTAGAAAGCGCGATGGCGCGTGCGGAGTCTTTTTCTTCTCGCGCTTCGTCATCTTCCGACAGCACACTCTCTGCCCGTGTGATTGATGCGATTTTGGAATCCGCTCAATCGATGTTTGACCGAATCAATGGCGGATTTGGAAACGCTCCGAAGTTTCCGCATCCGGCAATGCTCGACCTCGTGATGGAGCAATATGTACGTACAAAACCTCTTCACGACCCAGACGATAACGAACTGCGCACGATTTTTGTGCACACGCTCGAGAAGATGGCGCGCGGGGGCGTCTATGACCAACTTGCGGGCGGATTCCATCGCTACTCGGTCGATGAACGCTGGATCGTGCCGCACTTCGAGAAGATGTGTTACGACAACTCCGAACTGCTGAAGAATTATGTGCACGCGTACCAGGCAACGGGAGATGAGTTCTTGGCCGGGGTGGCGCGCGACATTCTTCGCTGGATGGATGAGTGGCTCAGCGACCGCGCCCATGGCGGCTTCTACGCGTCGCAGGATGCGGACTATTCGATGGAGGATGACGGAGATTATTTCACCTGGACTCTGGCGGAAACCCGAGCGGTGCTCACGGAGGAAGAGGCTGCGGTCGCGATCCTCTACTACGACATTCAGGAAGCCGGGGACATGCATCACAATCCGGCAAAGAATGTGCTCTACGTGCGGAGTTCGGCTGCAGAAATTGCAGGGCGGCTGAAGATTTCTGAAGATCGGGCCCGCTCTTTGCTGGAGGCCGCCCGGAAGAAGATGTATGCGGCACGTCTCGAACGTCCGACGCCGTATGTGGATAAGACGATTTACGTTGGCTGGAACGCTATGTGCGTGTCGGCTTATCTGGAGGCGGCCCGCGTACTCAATCTGAGCGCGGCTCGCCACTTTGCGTTGCGGTCGCTGGACCGGTTGCTGGCGCAAGGATGGACTGGCGGCGCGCAGTCGGCAGCAGGCGGTGACGGCGCACATCCGACGCTGCGGCACGTGATTGCCTACTCCGATCCGAAGGCGGATCGAAGGGAAATTTCTGGCGTGCTGGACGATTACGCGTTCGCGGTGATTGCCTGCCTGGATGCTTACGAGGCTACGGCGGATTTGAGCTACTTTCGATTTGCCCGGTCGATTGCAGATGCGATGATCGCGGGATTTTTCGATTCCAAAGAGGGCGGATTCTTTGATACTCGTCCGGCGTTGGGAGAGACGGTTGCGCTCGGCATTCTGGGGACGCGACGAAAGCCGTTTCAGGATTCTCCGACTCCGGCGGGGAACTCGGCGGCGGCGATCGCACTGCTGCGTCTCCACGAATTCACGAACGAAACTTCTTATCGCGATAAGGCGGAGCAGACTCTGGCGGTGTATGCCTCGGTTGCCGGACAGCACGGGATTTTTGCCGCAACATACGGATTGGCGATGGCGCGGTTTGTTCATCCCCAGACGCTGGTGGTGGTCATTGGAAATGATGAAAAGGCGGCAGAATTGTATCGAACTGCGGTCAGGCCGCTGGGTCTGAGTAAGGCGGTTTTACGTTTGGATGCGGATAAAGCGGTTGCGCAGAACCTGCCTCCGGCTCTGGCGGAAACCATTCCTAATCTTCCGGCGCTAGGCGGGGGAAAGCCTTTCGGGGGACGATCACTTGCGGTGGTGTGCTCGGGGTTCGCTTGCCAGCCCCCGATTTTCGAAGCGCAAGGACTGGCACGAGTGTTGGGTGTGCAGGCAGATCCGGCGGCTTGAGTTTGAGTTCCCTGGATCCATGGGAGATCCCGCGGGCTCGTGCTTCGGAAAGAAAGTGAAACGCGACGGATCCGCGAAGGTGGGTATTCCCAGCTTATAAAACATTTCTTAGCGCGGTAGATCCATTCAATCTTCGTAGAGCGTTACCTTCTTTAGTGACTCAAGCCCATGTTTCAGTGTTGGAACCGGAGACAGAGACTGGGAAGACTTTGTTCAGGAGGATGCACTATGGAAGATGCGAAAGTCGGCAAATCAGGGAAACGCTCAAGATCCGGGGTAGCCGCGGCGGCGATATTCGTTGTCCTGCTCACAGTCTCAGCTTCGGCTTTCTCGCAGACAGAAAACGTGCTGTTTGACTTCGACAGATCGGGCAACAGCGGCTGGTGGCCGAACCCGATGATCTTCGATGCGGCCGGTAATTTATATGGCACGAACACGATGGGGGGAGGCAGCAAAGCGTGCACCTTCGGCTGCGGGTCGGCGTTCGAGTTGTCGCCTGACGGAAATGGCGGATACAACTACACGGTGCTTTACGATTTCCAGGGTGGGGCGGACGGTGAGGATCCAAGTCCAGTGGTCTTGGGAGCGGATGGGAGCCTGTATGGCGTGACCGTTTATGGGGGGGCGCCCAATTCCTGCGCGGGCGGCTGCGGCACGGTGTTTAAGTTGACCCCGCCCGGCGGCAGCGGCAATTGGACGAAGAGTACGTTGTATACCTTTGCCGGCGGGAACGATGGGGGAAATCCCTTTTCGGGGCTGGCGCTCGATAGTGCCGGAGACATTTACGGCACTACGTTTTCCGGGGGCACAGGACAATTCGGTACGTTCTTCGAACTCTCGCCGCAAAAGAATGGGAAATATAGCAAACAGATTCTGTATGAATTCCAGCCTGGGATCGCGGGAAGTCCCGTTTTTTTGCTCCAGGAGTCAGGCGGCAACTTTTATGGAACAACGCAGAGTCAGGGGATCCGATTTGACCCGGGCGTTGTGTTCCAACTGACGAAAAACGAGTCGGGCCAGTGGCAGGAGACGGTGCTTCACGAATTCACAGGTACGAGTCCGGGGGCGCTGGTGATGAGCCCGTCGGGCAGTCTGTTCGGCGCAACGGATGCAACGGCGAAATGCATGGTCTGTGGATCCATCTACGAACTCACTCCTACGGGCGGCAAATGGCAGTATAGCCCGGTCGCATCCTTTGACGGTGGACGCAAAGGAGCAACGGTCAGCGGACTGGCGGTGGACGCGGCGGGAAATGTTTACGGCACGGCCTACGAAAGCGGGCCGCTCGGCTACGGGTTCGTCTGCAAACTGACGCTCACGGATGGCAAGTGGACGGAAACGATCCTGCACAACTTCGATGAAGACAATGGCGTCGACGGCGGATATCCCGCGGGAGGGATTGTCCTCGATAACGCAGGGAATATCTTTGGAGCAACGTACTACGGCGGCAATGAGTCGATTGGTTTACTCTACGAGATTTCACAATGAAAATCCCACGGGTAGTGCTGTAAGACTGGGACGGGAAACACTCCGTCCCAGTTGGAGATCTTGATGATATCGAGTTCTGTATCTGGATTGTTCGGGTCGATGTCAAGAGTGGCCTGATCCGCCACGAAAAAGTTGACCTACCGCCCGCTTACGACGCACATACCAGTCCTGTTCCAATTCCAAAAAAGTCTTGTTGCAAACCCGCATCGCGACAGCGAAATCACAGGAACGAACGCGGCCGGTGCCCTTCGCTGAAGTTCCCGTCCTGGCTGCCGATGTAACCAGAAGTTGGCATTTGCAACCATGTCTTCAAACCTGACTGACCATTCGAGTCTGTTCCGGCATGTGCTCGAGGATTTGCCGGTAGGGATTTATATCGTGGACCAGGAACGACGCATCCGGTTCTGGAATCGGGGGGCGGAACAACTCACCGGGCATCTGGCCCATGAAGCGGTGGGGCACCTTCTGGAAGACGTGGTGCAGGCATGCAACCGCCAGGGCAACAGTCTGACCGGGGAGCGCTGTCCGGTGGCGATGACGATCAGCCAGCGCAAGGCACAGCAATGCACCGCGTTGTACCTGCACAAGAACGGACACCGTTCGGCGGTGAAGATCCGCACGCGTCCGATTCTGGAACCTGGGAACGCGATTACGGCGGTAGCCGTTCTGTTCTATGGGACTTTTGCGTACCGCGAGGAGGCGTCGGTCGCGCCAATGTACGGATGCCTCGACCCTGTCACGAGCATTCCTTCGCGGCGTTTGACGCGGGCAGTGCTGGCGGAATGTATGGCGGGGATGGAGGAATCGCACATTGGATTCGGGCTTCTGCGAATTCGGGTGCTGGGACTGGAGGAATTCCGCGCCAAGCACGGACCCCAGTCGGTAGCGCCGTTTCTGCGGACGGCGGCGCAGACGTTGCGCACACGGTTGGATGCGGAGAACTTTCTGGGGTGCTGGGGCGAGCATGAATTTTTGGCGGTGCTGACTTCGGCGAGTCCGATGATGGTGGCGATGACGGCGGAAGGCCTGCGGAACCTGCTGCATCATTCGGAAGTTTCATGGTGGGGCGACAAATTTCTTGTGGAAGCCGAGGTGTCGTACACGGTAGCGACGGCGGGCAGCGAATTGGAAACGCTGCTCCGGCAGATGAAACCGTCGAACTCGAACCGGGCGGCCAAAAGCGCGGCTGGCGCGGGCAACGAGTGTGGAGTCTTGCGAGGATAGTCTTCCATGTTTTCAATCATCGGGATCGTAGTGGTTTTCGGCTGCATCGCGGCGGGCTACCTGATGGAGCACGGCAACATGAAAGTGCTGGTGCAGCCGGCGGAGCTGATCATTATCGGCGGGGCGGCGATGGGCACGGTGTTGATTTCGAATCCCGTACACACGCTGAAACAGATGATCAGCGGCCTGATGGCGGTTTTCGGTTCATCGAAGTTCGGCACGCAGCGCTATATCGACTCCCTGAAGATGATGTACGAACTGTTGCAAAAGGCGCGAAAAGAAGGACTGGTGGCGCTGGAGACCGATATCGAGGAGCCGGACAAGAGTCCGCTGTTGTCGAAGTACAAAGATTTCGTGAAAGATCACCATGCCGTGGACTTTGTCTGCGACACCATGAGGATGGCGGTGTCGGGTGGAGTGGAAGTATTCGACCTCGATCAGATGCTCGAAGCGGACATGGAAGTCCATCATCACGAGGCGAATGAACCGGTATCGGGGCTGAGCACCATGGCGGACTCGCTGCCCGGCCTGGGAATTGTGGCCGCAGTGCTGGGGGTGGTGATCACGATGGGCGCGCTCGGGGGACCTCCGGAGGAAATTGGCCACAAGGTAGCGGCGGCCCTGGTGGGAACATTTCTCGGCATTCTCTTGTGCTACGGGTTGGTGGGACCGCTGGCCGCGCGTATGGGTAAGATCGCGGCCGAAGAACATGCGTATCTGCTGGTGCTGCGGGTGACCATGGTCGCGTTTCTGAAGGGTGTGGCGCCGATCATGGCAGTCGAGATTGGACGGAGAAATGTGCCTGGGCATGTGCGGCCTTCGTTCAAGGTAGTTGAAGAAGCATGCCGCGGAGCGAAAGACGCGCCGGCCGCGGCGGCGGCTACGGCGGGATAGAGAGCGTGATGCCGACAGCGCCCATCATCATCATCAAAAAAAAAGGCGGACATGGAGGCCATCACGGCGGCGCCTGGAAGGTCGCCTATGCCGATTTCGTCACGGCCATGATGGCGCTTTTTATCGTGTTGTGGCTGCTGAGCAGCAGCGTCAAGGTGCAGAAGGCGGTGGGTGGATATTTCCGGGATCCGAGCGGCAGTGCGCGACGAACGGGAACCGGACTGGCGGGATCGGGCGAGAACCTGTTGCTGAGCAAGCAGGATATGGGAAAGCTGAAAGCCGAACTCCAGAGTAGCATCCAGAAAATGAATGACCTCGACAAGCTCAAAAAGAATATCGAGATGACGGTGACGGCGGAAGGTTTGCGCATCGAGTTGCTGGAATCCGAGAAGGGGACGTTCTTCGACCGAGGGAGTTCTACTGTGAACCAGACGGGACAGGAAATGCTGGTTTTACTGGCGGCGGAGTTGGGGAAAGTTCCAAATCGTATCTCGGTCGAGGGACATACCGATGCCAAGCCTTTTGCCGGAAAGGCGAGCTACAGCAACTGGGAACTGTCCTCGGACCGGGCGAACGCGGCGCGGCGCCTGATGCAACAGGCTGGATTGCGGGACGACCAGGTTTCTCAAGTACGAGGCTTCGCCGATCAGCGGCTGCGCAATGTGAAGGATGCGCTGGACCCATCGAATCGGCGCGTCTCAATCATCGTGCAGTACATCGATCCCAACCAGGAAGCGGCGGCGGTGGAAGGGAGTGACGCAGAAAGCTCAAGCGGGAGTGGGGACAAGGAAAAGAAAAAAGAGGAAAAATAACGAAAAACGGCTGGCCGTGAAGGCCAGCCGGAAAAAATGACTTTGTTCTTTTTGTCTAAATATGGTCGAGTCGTGTTGCTTTAACGCGCGAGCTTTTTTTTCAGTTACTCGCAACGCGGATTATTGAGCGGACACAGAGGCATCGGTCCCGAGTGAGTCGTAATTTTGGGAGCCGCCGCGTATGCAAAGGTACCAACCAATCCTACCAACAAAAGTAAAGCTCTGAGGGAAGGCTTCATAGGGTCTTTTACTTTCTCCTTTTAGGGTCTTAGGCGTGCCGGAAGCCTGCCAGAGCAGGTGGCCGACACTCAGTGTGCAGAATTATACACACCGCTGCAAGATTTTGATTCATTGGGGGTTACTCAGAGGTTACGCGTCCGGCGAGGGAGTGTGACGGAAATCACATGGCCTGCCGACATTTCGGCGATGCGAAAAAAATGGCCTTTCACGCCATTCCTTAAGGTAATGGTTTGAACATCTGACGGGCCTCCATCGGGGAGGTTGAAAATGCCAAAAATTCTCTTGACAGGGGTTTGTCGGGTGCCGGTTCTGGGTGCGAATCGGTGAATCAGGGTCTGAGCTTGGACCTCATCGCGGCGGAGCTGGCTTTGGAGGGAACGGGACGGCTAAATGGGATGGTACCTTCCTCGACTCCTAGATTCGAGTTGCGAGAAAAGGCTCGCTCCACCATGCCTTCGAACATCGGAATCAGCGAATCGGAAGGAACTACATTTTGGAGGTCAGCCAACCCTTGTTCCCAGCGTTGCGTCTGCAAATGATTCGCGGTGACCCGGACGCTGTTGCGCGAAAGCGAGTAGCCCATCCAAATCAGGATCGCAACAATATAAGTACCCAGGTTGACCAGATTCAGGATGTTGTTGGAGACGAGTCTGCCCGACCGCAAAACCATGAACATCAATTCGACGCCGGCAAAAAGACCGAAGCCAAGAGAGATTCCAAAACTCGTCTGCTTCCAGGAAACGCCGAGGAAGCGAGCGAACAGAATCAGGAAAAGAATAAGACCAAATTGCACGATCAGCACCGAACGCTGCAGGGTCGTCACGGCGTGGACGAGAGGACTGCTGTCGACGGAGTTGGAAAAAGCTACCACCACGGAAACCAGCAGCATCACGATTCCGGCCCACCGGAAAAGGAGGGTACCAAGGTCTTTCAGAGTGTGATACGGACGAAAGACATCGAGAAAGACCTCGTGAATCACTTTGAAGCCGAGAACCGCGTTGATGGCCTCGCCTAGCCAATAGAGGCCGAAATATAGCGAGTAATTGCCGGTCAACCAGTTGTTGTTTCCGGCAAGAAAAATCGGGAACATGACGACGAAATTGACCACCTGAACGAGCAGGAACCAGAAAAAGACCGGGAACTTCTTGTGCAGATCGCGGCGCCAAACAATGGACGCCACCACCAACTGCAAAATCGGCTGCGCGCACCACAATAAGTTCACGAGGACCGGGTTGTGCGAGTTCATGGGGATGGCGACGGAAAGGACGGCCCAATTTCGTTGAATGCCGTCAATCCTGCTCTCACATCCTGAAGCACAATGCCCTCCCGGGTCAACCTCCGTCAGGTAACCTTGGTAACCATTACCCTTTAGTAACTATTACCCACAGAGATGACACACGATTTGGCGGCCAAGGCAGGGGGAATAGCCGACGCGTGGCGAGCCGTGACGATGAGATTGTAATCGTCACTGGCACGGAGACGGCTGAACACCGGAGTGGCCTCCTGTGGTTCAACCAGGGCCAAATATTGCAGAAACGCGAAAACGTCTTCGGTGGGTTCCAGTCCGGGCGCAACGAACGATACTTCGACATCTTCGTGATGGAAGTGCCATGCGAGGGAGGCTGCGAGGCGCACGCCGCGCTCGTAGGCGGCATGCGGCAAAGTTCCGGGGGCGGAGTTATCGAAGACGATGCGGAGTTTGCGCTCGTCTTCGCGGCTAAACTCGCGGACTTTGAGCGCTCCGGTACGGGCCGTGGCTTTCCAGTCTACATGGCGGGCGGAGTCGTGGGGCATGTAATCACGGATCAGGTACAGGTCGTGGCCGCGTCCGCTGATAAAAGTTTCGAACTCGCCGGTGACCATGGGGAGAACTTCGAGGAATTGATCGGCGGCCTCGACCTCGGGATAGACGATGATTTCGCGGGCCAGGTTAATGCGGCGCGTCTTCATCAGGAAAGAAAAGGGAAAGCGCGTGGCCAGGCCAAAGTTTTTTTCGGCATAGCGTCCGCGGTTCGGAAAGGTAATCTCGAGATCGGCGCGGAGTTCCTGCAAGGGCGCGAGGAAAGGAAAGTAGACGGATTCGCGCAAGATCGGCTTTTCTTCGGGATCTCGCACCCGGCGGAGACGGCGGTCCGGCACGCGGAACCACTGATCCTGAGGGGCGCGATTGCGCGGCCAACCTAAGGTGTAAGGCTCCCAACTCCAACGGGCGGCGTTCTTTTTTTTGCGCTTGGAAGGAACCACGCGCACGGAAAAAGACGGCAACCACGAACTGGCGTTGCGCAGGATCATGCGCGCCAACATTGGCCGTGCCGCAAACACATGTTCGGGCAAGTGGACGTCGAGGGTGAGGCGGCGAAGAATCTGCGCCGACGCAACGCCGGACACGAGAATGGCAGAGAGCAACGCTGCGACGACAACGTAAAGGAGATTGTTGCCCGTGTTGATCGCTGCGATTCCGATGACCACGCTGATGAGGATATAGATCAGGCCCGCGCGCGTGACGTCGTAGTCCATGGCCTCTCGGACGCGGCTGCCCACAACGCGGCGGGCGAGATAGGGCACGGTGGTCAGGCCGACGAACGTGGCGAGCAGCAGCGCCAGCGAGGCAAGGATCACGGTTCCCCACACGCTGCCGGCCTCGCGCGAAACGGTGGAAAACAGCGCGGCGGCAAACGCCAGTGTGAGACCCACGATCGCCAGCAGGAATCGCACCCAAACCTGTGACAGTCCCAGCCAGTGTGAGGTCGTTGGATCTGATGGTTGGGGCATATTCATAACGTTTGCGGAAACGCTTTGCGGTTCGGGTTGCTCTCCGGTGCGGTACAAATGCTGCTCTTAGCATATGACGTCGGAGCAGCGAGGGGAAGTGACCGAAGAAACTGCTGGAGCGGCGCGGCGAAGAGATGATCCGCTGGTTCCTGCTTTGGGTATACTTCTTCGCATAAGCACAAGGTAGCTGGTGAATTTCTTACGCGGGAGTGTCTTTATGGTCTCCGGTCAAAGTGGCATCGGTGCGTGGCTTCGTGGAGTAGTACTGATTGCGGCGTGCGTCGCGTGTTTTATTCAGGCGGCTCAAGCCGAGAGGAAAAGTTTGTCTCTCAATGACGGCTGGGAATTTCGCCAGCGAATGGAGCAGGGCGGAGCCACCCAGTCCATGTGGCACGCGGCCGAAGTGCCGGGCGTGGTCCATACCGACCTGTTGCGCAACAAGCTTATCCCCGATCCGTTTTACCGCTCCAACGAATCTACCCTGCAGTGGATTGAAAACGCGGATTGGGAGTATCGCGATACCTTTCAATCGACCACGGACGCCCTCAAACATGGCCATGTAGAGTTCGTGTTCGAGGGGCTCGATGGTCCCGCCAAGGTCTATCTCAACGACCAGTTGATCCTCACCGCCAACAACATGTTCCGCGAATGGCGGGTTGATGTTAAATCGCAACTGAAGGCGGGGCCGAATCAGTTGCTCGTCATCTTCCCATCGCCGATCGCGGAGGCGAAGAAAGTTGCCGCTGGAGATTTCTGGCGCCAGCAGACTCAGACGCCCGAGAAATCTTACTTGCGCAAGGCGGCCTACGAGTATGGATGGGATTGGGGACCGCGTTTCGTTCTCAGCGGAATTTGGCGTCCGGTGAAACTGGATGCCTGGGACGACGCCAAAATTTCCAACCTTCACGTGCGTCAACAAGACATCCACCCTGAGATGGCCCATGTGGTAGTGGAAACGGAAATCACATCCGCACAAGCAGGCGCAGCGTCCGTCAGCATCGACTATGAGTACGGTGGCAAGAAGGCTTCCACCTCGCGTGAAGTCGAACTGAGCACTGGCGTCAATCACATCGATGTTCCTATTGATATTGCGCATCCCGAACTGTGGTATCCGAATGGGTATGGCAAGCAGGCGGTGTATGCCTTTCACGCACAGCTGAAAATGGGCGGCCGCTTGCAAGACGATCAGACGGTTCGCACAGGATTGCGATCGATTGTTCTACGACGCGACATTGACCAGTGGGGACGGTCGTTCGAGTTGGTGGTGAACGGCATTCCGGTATTCGCTAAGGGAGCCGACGTCATTCCCTTCGACAGTTTTCCCACTCGTGTTACCACCGCGCAATATCGACGCGTTCTCGAGTCAGCCAAGGCCGCGAACATGAACATGATTCGCCACTGGGGCGGAGGTTATTACGAGACGGACGAATTTTATGCCCTGTGCGACGAGCTGGGCATCATGATCTGGCAGGACTTCATGTTCGGCAACGACTGGCAGCCCGGGACGTACGACTTCAAACTAAACGTCACGCAAGAGGCCGAATACCAGATTAAGCGGCTGCGCGACCATCCAAGCATCGTGCTCTTCTGCGGCAACAACGAAACCGAAGCTTCGTGGGATTGGCACCGGGACATTACCAGCCGGCTCAGCACCGACGCGGCGAAGCGGATGTGGCAAGACTATCTGACGATTTTCAGCGGCGTTCTAGCCAGCGCGGTGGAACGGCTCGCACCCGAAACTCCCTACTGGCCCAGTTCACCGAGTGCCGACTATGAAGACATCACGGAGAATTACCAGTCCGGTGACATGCACAACTGGAGCGTATGGCATGGCATGCTTCCGTTTCGCGATTACGAAAAATCGATTCCGCGGTTTATGACCGAATATGGTTTCCAGTCGTTCCCTGAAATGCGCACCGTGGAAGCGTTCACGCTGCCGGAAGATCGCACGGGGATTCTCACGCCCGTGATGCTGGCGCACCAGAAGAACACATCGGGCAATGCCAAGATTCACGATTACATGTTGCGCGACTATCCGGAACCGAAGGACTTCGCATCCTTCCTCTACGCCAGCCAGGTCCTACAGGCGGAAGGAATCAAGATTGGAACCGAGCATCTGCGCCGCAATCGCCCGCGTACCATGGGGGCAATTTACTGGCAGTTGAACGACTGCTGGCCAGTGGCTTCATGGTCGAGCATCGACTACTACGGAAGATGGAAAGCGTTGCAATATTACGCCCGCCGTTTCTACAACGATTTGCTGGTTTCACCGCACCAGGAAAACGGCGGTTTGGCGGTGTATGTCGTCTCCGACAAAACGACCTCGGTCGAGGGCGAGTTGCGGCTCCGCGTGATGACGTTCGATGGCAAGGTGCTGATCGAGAAAAAACAAAATGTGCAGGTCACTCCTCTTGCCAGCAAGATTTATCTGGAGCTACCTATCGAAGAATCGCTGACCGCCAAAGGAATCGACCCGACCAAGGCCGTGGTCGCGACGGACCTTACGGTAGCGGGCACCGTGGTTTCATCGAACGTCATTTACATGGCACCGACGTTTGAAGTCCATTTGCCGCCCGCGCCCCTAAAGACCGAACTGGCGAAAAACGGCGAGTCCTATCGTCTCCGCGTGTCGTCGCCGGTCCTGGCGCGAAGCGTCTATATCAGTTTTGGCGAGGTTGACGCCGAAGTCTCCGATAATTACTTTGACCTGCTGCCTGGTCAGACGGTAGAAATCGCGATCAAGACAGCGGCCAATGAGGACGCATTGCGCGCCGGCCTCAAGGTGATTTCGCTGGTGGATGCCTTCGATCAAAGTGTAGTGGCGAAAGCCGCTGCGGGATCGGGAGTAGCAGATCCAAACTGGGTGAAGTAGGGGCCAAGTCAGTTCAAGATGCGGCTCCAGCACTCGATGCCCGGGTGTAGACTGAGGGCGTCTGAAATCTCACGGGGTTTAAGACTGGGAACTGCACGATCGAAACGGAGTTCATCCATGCGCAAGGCAATGCGGAAGCAAAAAGGATTCTCACTGATTGAGTTGCTGATCGTGGTGGCGATCATCCTCATCATCGCTTCGATGGCGATTCCGAACCTGCTGCGCGCCCGCATGTCGGCCAATGAAGCCTCCGCGGTCGGGGCAGTACGCACGCTCAACACAGCACAGATTTCGTACAACTCCGCATACCCCGATATCGGCTATGCCGCCACGCTTGGCGCCCTGGGCGGGACTTCCTGTTCTCCACCGAACGCTACCAGCGCCTGCTTGATTGATACACAACTGGCATCCGGAACAAAGAACGGCTATTCCTTTTCGTTATCGGGCGTGACCGGCACTCCAGCCGCGTCCTACGAGATCATTGCTGCGCCCACGGTTCCCAACCAGACGGGGGTTCGCTTCTTTTGCTCCTTTGCGGACGCCGTGGTGCGATCGGCGGTGTCAGCCATATCGGCATGCGATGGCAGCATCACGCCGCTCCAGTAAGGGCGCAGCACGCGCGAAGCGAGGCTGGGCAGTTGAATCGGCAGAGGCCGTCACACCCCAGGTGTTGGATTCAACTCTCGGGCGCTGATTGACGGCGATATTTCCACCATAGAAACAGGATTGCGACACCGGCGATTAACAGAACCGCCGTGTTAAAGCGCTGCACGGTTTGCAACAACGTGTGCCAGTGCTGGCCGAAGAGGTATCCGGCGCCAGCGATAAAGGTGACCCAGACCATCGCGCCTAAAAAGTTGAAAATGGCGAAAGCACGCCACCGCATGCGCAGAACTCCTGCGAGGGGCCCGGCAAAAACGCGCAGCCCAAAGATGAAGCGAGCGAAGAAAACGGCGACTTCACCGTAACGAGCGAACATCTGCTCGCCGCGTTTCATGATGGCGGGCGAGATTCGAAAGATGCTTTGGTAGCGATCCAGCAGGGGGCGTCCGCCATAGTGACCCAGGGCGAAGCCGAGGTCGCCCCCAATCGTGGTAGCAGCGGTGGCGATGATGATGATCCATCCCAGATGAAGACGATGTTCGTGATAGGCCAGAAAACTGGCCAGCAGGAGCGTAATCTCTCCCGGCACAGGCAGTCCCGAGCTTTCGCTGAGCAGGGCCAGAGCTACAGCCCAGTAACCGTAGTCGGCGATGAAAGCGCGAAGAAAATTGACCACATGATGAGTCATGGTTCCAGCGATATGAAAATTCGTGTCCTGCAAGCATGCAAGCGCAGACCCCGTCGGACTCGAAAATCACTTACTCAATTGAGGCATTTGCTCCAGTGTGGCGCGTAGGCGGTGCACTACGCTGTCTTGCGGATTGAGGCCGGTGATCCGGGTTCGAATGATGCCCTCTCCGTCAATAACCAAATAGGTTGGAAAGGCGTGGATGGCGAAAGCATCCTGCAATTGGCGGTCGGAGTCGCGATACTGCAGCCAATCCATGTGCTTCTTTCCAATAAAGTCACGCCAGGCATCGTCGTCTTTGTCGGCGCTCACGCTGATGAGCACGAGCTTCTCCGAAGGATACTTCCGAGTCAGTTCTTTAAGTTCCCCTACGGATTCCCGGCACGGTGGACACCAGGTCGCCCAGAAATCCATCACCAGCACTTTTCCCATGAACTGTTGCAGAGACAGTTGTTCTCCCGTCAAAGCCTTGACCTTAAAATCGGGCGCAAAGGTTTCCCGGCCATGGCGCGGGTCGGCGAGCAGAGTGTGCGCCACCTTCGCTACGTCAGCCGCAGGATTCGCCGCCAGACATGCTTCGAGCTCAGGCTTAGCGGCCTCGTCCTTCGACTGCCGGATGAGGATCGTTGCAAGATTAAGATGGTAGGTCGCGACGGCCGGGTCGAGTTGAACCGCGGTTCGAACCTCCGATTCGGCCGCGCCGAGGTCGGTCGATTTCTCCGCGTTGGCCATCAGCAGGTTGCCCTTCAAATTGTGGGCATAGGCGCGCAAAGCATCAGTCTTTGCCGAGCTAATGGCTTTGTCGCACGATTCCAGCGCTCCCTTTCGATCCTCCAGTTTCTGACTGGCAACGGCTAGACCTGTGTAGCAGGAGTAACAGTCTTCCTGAAGTTTGACAGCCTTCTTAAAGGCCGCCGCGGCATCCTTGTAGCGGCCTTCGTTGAGGGCTCGCTTCCCTGCTTCGATCTGCTCGGTAAATGCCGGATTGGGATTCGATCCTGCCTGAGCAGCGACGTCAGCGGTCGCGGGTGAAAACCCAGTTATCGCCGCTATTATCGCCATCCATACGAATCGATTCATCGTGACCTCTGAAATCACCCTAGCTAATTCGAAAAGTCCGGGGTCTAGAGCGATGCTACCAAATCCCAGTTACTGGCGGGTGGTTAGAAACCCGATGAGCGTGCGGTTGAATTCTTCGGGTGCCTCTTCATAGGGAAGGTGGCCAACACCATTCAGTGCCACCAGGCGGACATTGCGGAAATTCCGGCGCAGCGGTTCGGCCGACTGAAATTCGACCGCGCGATCTTTGGTGCCCCAGACCAGGAGCGTTGGGTAGTCGCAAATCTTGGGCAGCGCGGTCTCCAACTCCGCCAGGTCGGCGGTCCAGGTTTTGACAATGCGCCCGGCGTGGCGGAACCCGTGATTCTTTTCGACGGGAATACGATACCCAGCGAGCGAATCGGGTGGAATCCTGGCCCCATCGCCGAAGAGGCGGCGGAGCCACAAGTAATCGAGGGAACGCCATTGTTCGATGGTGTTGCGAAACAGCAGCGAACCCAATTCGCTGCCCACGAATGGCGCAAGCTTCTTGCCATGGCGGGACCACGGATTCACCGGAGCGACCAGCACCAATCGCCGCACGCGTGCGCCTGTCTTGCCACGAGAACTCCTCTCGGCCCGACGATTTTCGCAAATCGACGCCGCCAGGATCGCTACCCCTCCGCCGTGTGAGGTGCCTAACAGGTCGAAATCTTCGATACCGAGAGCTTCCGCAAACTGTAGAACGCGGTCGGCGGTGGCGCGCATGGAGCAATCCATCCCTTCATTCGCTGTCGAGAGGCCGGCGCCCAGATTATCGATGGCATACACAGTTGCAAAGGGAGCAAGCGCGGGAATCGTGAATCTCCAGGAGAAGGCATAACCCATGAGACCGTGGACCAGAATGAGGGGCGGGCCGGAGCCGGCCTGGAGGTAGCGCATCCGTCCGTCGGGAAGATCCAGCCAGTGTTCCGCAACAGAGAGTGGTTCAGCAACTGGAGTGGAGCTTTTTTTTGGATTTTGCGTTTCTATGGGCAACGAAATCCTCGTCTGCAGCTTCTCAGTTAGTGATATCGCCTCTAATGCTTCCGGGGAGCCAGAAGATTGGTTCCCCTTCTTTTTTGAGCCCGTGATCGCTCGCGTCGGCTACGGCACGGTTGCGACTTCCCGAATCTCACTCAACGCTTTCTTTCGCTTTTTGCCGAGCAGTTTCTTAAGCACTCGGATGCCTTTCTCCACGTGCTTTTCTTCCAGCAGGAAGGGCGGCAGAAAGCGCAGGACCGTATCCTGGGTAACGTTGAAGAGCACACCCTCCGCGAGTGCCTGCTCCACCAACGGGCGCGCGGGGATGTCGAGCACCAAACCCTGAATCAAGCCTCGGCCGCGGGCTTCACGCGCCGCGGCATACTTGGCTACCACTTGCTGGAGTTGCTGACGCAGATAGCCTCCAACTTTAGAGACATTTTCCAGCAGATGTTCTTCTTCGACGATGGCCAGATATTCGAGGCCGACGCGGCAGGCTAGCGGACCTCCGCCAAACGTGGTGCCATGCTGTCCGGGCGAAATCGCGCTGGCGAAATGCTCCTTCGACAGAAACGCACCCAGCGGGACTCCTGCGGCGATGGGCTTGGCGATCGTGACCATATCGGGGGTGACACCGAAACTCTGGAAAGCGAAGATTTTCCCGGTGCGCCCCAATCCACATTGGATCTCGTCGAAGATGAGCGCAGCCTGATGCTGGTCGGCAAGCGTGCGGCAGGCGCGCAGGAACTCTTCGGAACATTCCAGGATTCCGCCTTCTCCGAAAATGGGTTCGAGCACAATGGCGCAGGTGTTGGCATGGACGGCGGAATGCAGCGCTTCGATGTCGTTCTGGCCAACGAAGGTTACATCTTCGAGCATGGGCTCGAAACCTTTGCGGTATTTTTCCTGGCCAGTCAGGGACATGGCTCCGAAGGTGCGACCGTGATAGGAGCCTTGGAGCGCCACGAGCTGCGATTTGGCGCTGCCACCCGATTTGTGTCCGGCGAGCCGGGCCAATTTGATCGCGCCTTCCATGGCCTCTGTGCCGCTGTTCGAGAAGAAGACGCGATCCAATCCGGAAAGTTGGCAGAGGCGCGCAGCGAGCTGTCCCTGATACTCGTTGTAGTAGAGATTCGAGAGATGGATGACGCGGGCGGCTTGCTCGCGGATCGCCTTCACAATGCGGGGATGAGCATGGCCTAATGCGTTGACGCCCAGTCCGGCGACAAAGTCGAGATATTTCTTGCCTTCGAAATCGTAGAGGAAAACTCCTTTGCCACGCTCGAAGGCTACGGGATAGCGATTGTAGGTGGGGAGAAGAAAGCGTCTTTCGAGATCGCGAATTTCGTCTAGGCGGGACATGGGTTTATTGTAAAACGGCAGAGGCGGGACGGAGTATGGTGCCACAAACCAGACAATCCGCTGATCGAAGGGAATTCCTACTCTTCTCGACCAGGTTTGGGATCTCCTCTTGGATTTTCGGGATCCAACCCAGCTGCGGTCATGATGGCTCGTCCCAGTTCTTCGGCCGAGACGCTGAAGCCTCCGGCTAAGGAAGAACCAGTAATCTCTTCGGCTTCGGGTGCTACGAAACGATAGCCTCTGCCCACTACGGTCTGGAGGTAACGGGGTTCGGCGGCTTCGTCGGCCAGGGCGCGGCGAATCTTGCGGATGGCAGTATTGATTCCCTGTTCGACGTCGACAAAGACGTCTTTACTCCATAGCGCACCGGAGATCTCTTCGCGCGTGACCAATTGTCCGCGTTTATCGACCAGAAACATCAGCAGTTGCAGCGGCAGGCCTTCGAGGCGCACGGGGCTGCCGGCGCGATAGAGCTGAAAGCGCGCGTAGTCGAGTTCGAAATCGTCGAAGCGAATCTTCGTGTCGCGCTTATCCGGCAAATGGACAACTCCTGCAGTGGTGCGAGTCGCAAACGCGGCTAGCCACGCCGCTACGTAAAAAAGGGTTGTCTGAGATTCTGTTATGCCCCGATTGCCCTGTCAAGCGCGGGCTTGTAAATTCCTTCAGATCAGTTCAGACCGTTTCAGCCAGGCTCCATGGACGGGGCCGGGAATAGGCCGCAGTATGGCAGTGACTGGTTGAACATTCCCCGCTTTCCCAGGCGAGCCAGGTCAGCTCTCCATAAATAGCCATTCGAAAATTCAAGGAGAATTCTCATGAAGCAAACGTTGAAGCATCTGACTCTGGGGTTGGCTTGGGTCCTGGCAAGTTTTGCAACCCAGGCGCTGGCTCAATCCACGCCGCAACAAGTGCAAGGATCGGGCTGGCAGGCCTTAACGGCGAACTCGCCAACCGTAACCGTCGACGGGTCAGGGAATAAATACATGGCATGGACGGAAGTGGGAGGCTGGGACATCCTGTTCTCGGAGCTGCCGAGTGGCGGGGCGTGGACGACGCCGCAGGTTGTCGGCGGCACAGGATGGACAGCGCAGACCAACTCCGGTCCCTCTTTGGCGGTTGATTACAACACCGGCTTGGTGTGGTTAGTCTGGAAAGGAAAACAAAAAACGGACAGGGTCTGGTTTTCTACGTGGAACGGAAGTTCGTGGGCGCAGCAGGAAGTGGTGAACGGCTCGGGCTGGAATTCCGAAACCAACTTCGCACCGGCCATCAGCTTCGGAACGCCGTTCGAGAAGGCGTCGACCGTGTACGTGGCGTGGAAGGGAGCCACATCCACGAATATCTGGCAAAGCAATTGGACTTACCCAGGATGGACGCAGCAGGTGGCGAGCGGCGCGCAGACACCGAACGCACCCGCGGAACTGGGTGAGAACGTATTTTATGAAGGAACGACTTCCAACCGGATCTGGACTAACGCGGTTGGCATTGGCGCACAAGTGGCCTGCAACTTTAACGAGCCTGGACCCAACAACTGGGTCGGACAAACGGGCTACAAGCCAGCAGCGGCCGCCTTGTCCATGGTGGACGAACCGGAATTAGATACTTCGTCCCTCGTTGTCTTCTGGAAAGCCCGCAAATACATCTACTATGCCACCTATGCCTACGACGACGATTACCCTCTCTGCGACTGGCAGGAAGAGACACCCATCTTTGGCGAAGGTTGGACGGCGTCAAGCAGTACCGGCCCAGCGGTGGCGAGCTACTTCAACGCGAACGGCACAGACATCGCGATTCTGGCTTGGAAGAATGCGACCGACGACACCATCTGGTTCCTTGACCCGACCACACTTACTTACAATGGCCTCTGACAGGCCAAAGGAGTTGAAACCAAAGCGGCCAGACAGCAAATGTCTGGCCGCTTTCTTCTTTTCGCCAAGATTCGCTGCCGCGCGCCGGACCGGGAATTTTCTTCAGATCAATTCAGACGGCTTCAGAGTGTCTCCATGGACGTTTCCGGCAATCGGGCGCATGATTACACTCACTTGCAGGATTTGCTCACCTCTCCTAATCGAGCCTGGTGAGCCCAGTAAGGGAGGGGTTCGGGAAACGGGGAAGGTTCCCGGACCCCTCAAAACCAAAAAAAAGGGTTTGGGCACGTCACCTTAACTGCACCGAAGAAACACGCACACCACAAAATCCGCTAGTCTCCCTCAAGCTAACCCAGCACCCAGACCCTCTTCCCGACGCCAATGAGCCCCAACGCAGACGATTTGGACTTCGCTCTCGAGCACTTTCAGCCATCCCGAAAAGCAGAAGCTTCCTTCCAAAATTCATAGGCGCTACGGAATTACATCGATATAATTATGGAAGTGACTGTATTGCAGTGATTTAACAGCAGCGAGCAAGCCGCGGAGGGTGGCAGTGAAGTTGCTTATGCCTGAACGGCGCAGGGCGTCTGCCCACGCCGTACAAGGGTCCCAGCCGATGAATCGCGAATTTGAGGCCCGGTTTACCGCCATACTACTGGCGCTGCTGACCGTTGCGGCTGTCGTTTTCGCTGGATTCAACTTCAAAATCGAGCATCAGTCGGCCATCCCCGACGATGGGGCATGGTGGATGGAACGCGGCGGCCACCTCGTCGCGGATCGGCTTGAGACCGGCGGCCCGGCGGAACGGGCTGGAATCCGGCGCGGAGACGAGGTGGTCAGCGTCAACGACCGCCCTGTGTCTACTTTGGCACAGCTCACGCAGCAACTCTACTATTCCGGGGTCTGGTCGAAGGCCACTTATTCCCTGATCCGCGGTTCGGTTCCTCTTCCGGTCGTGGTCGTCCTGGTCCCCGCCGAGCGCTCGATGAACGATTGGCTGCGGCTGATCGCGCTCATTTACCTGGGCATCGGGCTTTACGTGTTACTCAGGCGCTGGACCGCAGTCGGGTCGACACACTTCTACATTTTCTGCCTGGTCTCTTTTGTTTTTTACGCGCTGCACTATACCGGCAAGTTCAACGTTTTTGACTGGATCGTACTGTGGGCCAATGAAGTGGCATGGTTGCTGCAGCCCGCCTTATTCTTGCACTTCGTCTTGACCTTCCCGGAACGGCGGGAGTTTGTCCGCCGGCATCGCGGAGCGATTCCTCTACTGTACCTGCCGGGCGCGGTGCTGCTCGCAATCCAGGTGATGGCATTCGAATACCTGCAGGCGAGTGCCGGGTTGCTGTTCAATCTGAACCGTTTGCACTGGGCGTATCTGACTGTCCTGTTTGTTTCAGCGGCCGCGGTGCTATGGAACAATTCCCGCCAAGCCACGAGTCCGATTCTCCGGCAACAACTGAAGTGGATTACACGCGGCACCATTCTCGCGATTACTCCGTTCACGCTGTTCTATGTCTTGCCCTATCTGTTCGGAGTGATGCCTTCGCTCACCATGAAGGTGTCGGTGCTTTCGCTGGGACTGTTGCCACTTACTTTCGGCTACGCCATTTTCCGCTACCGGTTGATGGACGTGGACTTAATCTTCAAGCGCGGCATGGCCTATACCCTCGCGGCGGCGGCGATTGTAGGCGCGTACTTCGGGGCCGTGGGCGCGATCGCGGAACTGGTGCATACGCGGGTGCCAAGTTCCGGACCGTACGGCTTAGTGCTGGCAGTCGTGGTCACGGCGCTGTTGTTCGACCCGGTGCGGAAATGGATTCAGGAAAAGCTCGACCAGTACTTCTTCCGCACGGGCTATGATTACCGGCGCACGCTCATCGAGTTTGGACGCGAGCTGAGCTCCGAAACGGATCTGGACACGATGTTATCGGCGCTGGTCGATCGACTCGCGCGGACGCTGCTGGTCGACCGCATCGCGATTTTCCTCAGCAATAGCGACTCGTCACGATTTGAGCTATCGAAGTCGTTTGGCATCGCGCACGTCACCGGCCTTGACCTGTCGTTTCTGGCAAAGCCGCGTATCGAGGATGCAATCGGCCACATTTTCTTCGAAAATACGCACCAGTTGCCACGGGAGAACGCCACCGCGCAGGAAGCCATCGCGCGCCTGGACTTGAATTACTACATTCCTTGCCACGCCCGGCAAAAAACGATCGCGTTCCTGGGTCTCGGCAAGACAATGCAAGGCGATTTTCTCTCCAGCGAAGATGTGGAATTGCTGCAAGCGCTGGCAGGATACATCGGCATCGCCATCCAGAACGGCAGGCTCTACGCCTCTTTGGAACAGAAGGTAAGCGAATACGAGCGGCTCAAGGATTTCAACGAGAACATTGTCGAATCGATCAACGTCGGCGTCATGGCGGTGGATTTACAGGATCGCATCGAGAGCTGGAACTCGCAGATGGAAGTGATGTATGCCCAGCCGCGCTGGCAGGTTGTGGGGCGTTCGTTGAGCGAAGTCTTTCCGGCAGCGTTTGTCGAGGAGTTCTACCGCGTCCGGCAAAATCCCGGCATTCACAACCTTTACAAGTTCCGGCTGGCCACTCCTACGGGCGATGCGCGCATCGTAAATGTTGCGATGGCCCCGCTGGTAACGCGCAAGTTTAACGTGGTTGGCCGACTCGTGATCGTGGACGACATCACCGAGCGGATCGAATTGGAAGTCCAACTCACGCAGGCCGACAAGCTCTCGTCGATCGGACTTTTGGCCGCAGGGGTGGCGCACGAGGTGAACACTCCGCTGGCGGTGATTTCCTCCTACACCCAGATGCTGGCGAAGCAGTTGCAGTCGGATCCGCAGAAAGCGGGCGTCCTCGACAAGATCACCAAGCAGACCTTCCGCGCTTCGGAGATCGTCAACAACCTGCTCAACTTTTCCCGCACGACTGGCACCGAATTAACGGAAATCAGTCTCAACAAAGTGATCGCCGACACGCTGGCGCTGCTCGAACACCAATTCAAGGTTGCCCACATTCAGGTGAAGTCTGAATTCCAAGAGAAACTTCCGCCCATTCAAGGCAACTCCGGGCGCTTGCAGCAGGTGTTTCTGAATTTATTCCTGAACGCCAAGGACGCGATGACCGGAGGAGGAGTCTTGAACGTAGCCACGCTGAACGGCGAGTTCGTCAGCGTGCGGGTCTCCGACACCGGGTCAGGCATCGCGCAGGAAAACATCCACCGCATCTACGATCCATTTTTCACGACCAAGACTGCACCGGCCGAGGGACAGAGCCGCGGCACCGGTCTTGGGCTTTCGGTCACCTACGGCATCATCCAAGAACACGCCGGCAATATCCGCGTGGAGAGCCGCCCGGGCGAAGGCACCACCTTCACCCTGGATTTTCCATTGATATCGACGAGGAAGGCAGTTCATGTCTAACCTAGCAGCAGTATCGGAAGTAGGCCCGATCCCGCGCCGGAGCGCGCCGGAACGCGCGCAACCGGAAAGCGCGGGCCGCATCCTCATCATCGACGACGAAGCGGAAATCCGCGAATCCCTCGAAACTCTGCTGCAACTGGAGGGCTACACCGTCGCGGTTGCAGGCAGCGGACGAGAAGGGATGGCACGTATTGGCGAGCGCGCTTTTGACGTGGTCATGCTTGACCTGGCGCTGCCCGACAAGAACGGAATGGAGGTGCTGGCGGAAATCCGCGTACTGCACCCGCGGCAGGCCGTCATCATGATCACCGCCTACGGCACGGTGGAAAACGCGGTTCGCGCCATGCAATCGGGCGCGACCAACTTCATCCAAAAGCCCTGGGACAATGAAAAGCTGATGGCCGACGTGCGGGCGGCTGTAGCCCGGCAGAAGGCGGAAGAAGAGAACATTCAGCTGAAGCGAGCGCTCAAACAGCGCTACAACTTTGAGAACATCGTGGGCAAGAGCGAGCCCATGCTGAAGATTTTCGACCTGGTGGCCCAGGTGGCGCCCAGCCGGTCGACCGTGCTGCTGCAAGGCGAGAGTGGAACGGGCAAGGAACTGATTGCCAAGGCAATCCATCTGAACTCGACGCGCAGCGACCGGCCGTTCGTTCCGGTGAACTCCGGCTCAACGCCGCCCGATTTGCTCGAGTCAACGCTCTTCGGACACGTGAGGGGCGCGTTTACCAGCGCCGTCGCCTCCAAGAAGGGGCTCTTCGAGGTTGCCGACCGCGGCACCCTGTTTCTCGACGAGATCGGGACCATGAGCATGGAGACGCAGAGCAAGATCCTGCGCGTGTTACAGGATCGCAAGTTCATGCATCTAGGCGGCGTGCAGGAAATCCAGGTGGATGTGCGCATCATTGCCGCTACCAATGTGGACCTGCGGCAGTTGGTGCGCGAAGGCAAGTTCCGCGAAGACCTGTTTTATCGCTTGAACGTGATCAGCATCGATCTGCCGCCGCTTCGCCAGCGGCGGGAAGACATTCCGCTGCTGGTGCACCACTTCCTGCGGAAGTATTCCGAGGAAAATGAGCTACCCAAGCGCCGTATTGCAACCGAGGCATTGCGTCCTCTGGTGAGTTACTCATGGCCGGGCAACGTGCGTGAACTGGAAAACACCATTGAGCGCGCTGTCGTGCTCTCTTCCGAGAGTGAGGTTGGCGTTGATCTGCTCCCCGATCACGTTGTGGGCCGCGGAAACACGATTGCGGCCATGGATGCGAGCGCCGCGACATCGCTGTTCGGCATTATGGAGGACTGCGAGCGCCGGATCATCATCGACATGCTGGAAAAGTGCAGCTGGAATCAGACTGAAGCCGCAGAACGGTTCCACGTGCCTCTCTCCACGCTCAATCAGAAGATTAAGCGCCTGGCGATCGAGATCAAGAAGAAGAACAACCGGGAGTAAGCTCGCGCAGTCACAGAGGCCCACGACGTCGTGGGCAACAATCGTCGTGCCACGCTTTTTCTGCTCTGCTATAGTTCTTGAGCAGCGGTTCCCCGACTAGACATGGCGTTCGACCTCGAACTGATCTCGCCCATTGAAGTCGCCAAAGATTTTGCGCTGGCGGTTCAGGAATACACGCTGCTGGCGGCACAATCGCTGGCGAATTTTGTTCGGCGGCCTCTCTACATGGGCGACATGCTGCAGCAGGCCGACCTCATCGGCGTCGGTTCCCTGCCCATCGTGATCCTCACGGGACTGTCGGTCGGCGCGCTCCTGGCGCTGAACGCGGCCAGCACCCTGGAACAATTCGGCGGCATCACACTCATCGGCCGGCTCGTCTCCATCGGCATGGTCACCGAACTGGGGCCTCTCATCACCGGGCTGATGGTGGCGGGGAGAAACTCTTCCGGCATGGCGAGCGAACTGGGTTCGATGATCGTAACCGAGCAGATCGATGCCATGCGGGCCCTGGGTACCGATCCCACCAAAAAGCTGATTACGCCTCGCGTTGGCGCCACGGTGTTCATGCTGTTTTTCCTGACCATCATCGCCGATTTGCTCGGGCTGTTCGGTGGCTACGCGGTCGCGCATCTTCTGTTCGGGGTTGACACCCAACAGTATTGGACCTCGGTCTGGCAGAACCTGGTTTTCCGCGACGTCTTCACCGGCCTGATCAAGCCCGTTCTCTTTGGATTCATCATCGCCACCGTGGGTTGTTACTACGGAATGTCGACCAAGGGCGGCACGCAGGGTGTGGGACGATCAACCACGCAAGCGGTGGTCGCCGCTTCGGTGATGATTCTGATCGTGGATTTCTTCGCGACAAAATTGATTTTCGCCATCTTCGGTTACAGGTAAACGATGCCGGTTCCCACTCTGCCCAGCGAAAATCCGGCAGTCTCGGAGGCCAACCCCGCGGGTCATGCCATCGAGTTTGACAACGTTTCCATCGCGTTCGATGAAAAAGTCGTGCTGGACCGTATTTCATTCCGTCTGGCACACGGGGAAACTAAAGCCGTATTCGGCGTTGCCGGTTCGGGCAAGAGCACTTTGATGAAGCTGGCCATCGGGCTGCTGCGACCCGATAGCGGCCGCATTTTCGTGCTGGGCGACGACATCACCCGCATGTCGGAACAGGAACTGTTCGAGCTGCGGCGGCGCGTGGGTATTGTGTTCCAGGAAAGCGCTCTCTTCGATTCGCTCAAAGTCTACGAAAACGTCGCGTACCGTCTGGTGGAAGAGAAGATTTCCGCGGACGAAATCGAACGCCGGGTGCGCGAGGTGTTGCGTTTCGTCGAACTGGAACGAACCTACGACATGTTTCCCTCCGAACTATCGGGCGGAATGCGGCGGCGTGTCGCCATCGCTCGCGCCATCATCACCAAACCCGAAGTGCTGCTCTACGATTCGCCCACTGGAGGACTCGATCCCGTCACCTCCAACACCATCGTTGAGCTCATCATGAAGCAGCGCGATGTTTACAAGACCAGCGCCCTCATGGTGACTCATCGCCTGCAGGATGCTTTCACGATGGCAACACACCAGTTCGACCAAGCGACCAACCAGATGGTCGCCTTGCCCAAGGGCCAGCTTTGCGACGTCCGCATGAGCTTCTTGATTCTCAAGGACGCGAAGGTCATTTTTGATGGCGACGCTCACGAACTGGCCACGTCGCGGGACGAATATATTCGCGAATATATTTCGTAGGATTGCAGAGGTCAGAGGTTAGATTGCAGAGGTAGTCTGGGTTCGGGGCGTCCTTACGCGACCCAATCAAGCCCCCGGCTTTTTCTTTGGTCCCTTCCCTGGCAAGGCCGCGGGATTTTCGTGCACCCGTTCGCGGAAACCGCCCTTCATTCCTCTGGCAAGGCCGATGGCTGATTCGCCGAACTTGTCGCGCAGATGATCGGCGGCGGCGAGAGCCTTCTGCCAGCGCTCGTCGCGCGCGGGCTCCAGCAAGTCAAGCTGCCCAGGTCCCGCTTCGAAATTCGACGCTTGCACGCCGAGCAATCGCACTGGCGAGCCTGTTTTCCAGTTGGCGAAAAACAGTCGCCGCGCCTGTTCGAAAATCTGGTGATCCATCTGCGTCGGCTGCTCGAGCGAATGCGCTCGCGTAATGGTGGTGAAATCCTTATAGCGCAGTTTCAGCTGCAGCGTGCGCGCGAAGTATCCACCTTCGCGCAAGCGGCGTCCGACCATCTCGCTGAGCCGCATCAGGGTGGACTGCAAACGCTCGGCATCGCCCGTATCCTGGTCAAAAGTGTGCTCGTGGCTGATGGACTTGGGATCGACATTTTCGCCCACGGCGTTGTCGAACCATCCGCCAGCATCTTCGCCGCGAGACTTCCCTGCCAGGGCGAGTCCCCATTTTCCGAAGCGGCGATCCAGTTCGCGATCGTCGAGGCGCGCCAGGTCTCCGACTTTCTGGATACCGAGCGCATGCAGTTTCTGCTCCATCACCTTGCCGACACCAGGAATGTCGCCGACTGCGAGTGGCGCGAGAAACTTCGCCTCTTCTCCGGGAAGCACCCAGAACACACCGTTCGGTTTGGCCTTCGCCGACGAAACTTTCGCAACCAGCCGCGACGTTCCGATCCCGATGGAGCAGTTCAGTTGCGTGGTCGATTTCATCGCGTCATGCAGTCGTTGCGCGGAATACAACGGCTTGCCGTGCAGGCGCTCGGTTCCGGTCATGTCGAGATAAGCCTCGTCGACCGAAGCCATTTCTACCAGGGGAGAAAAGTGGCCGAGCACTTCGTGCACCTGGTGCGAATACTCGCGATAGCGCTCGGGATGTCCGTTGACAAAAACCGCCTGGGGACAAAGTTTCGCGGCCGTCCGCAGAGGCATCGCCGAATGCACGCCGAACTTGCGCGCCGCGTACGATGCGGCGGAGACGACTCCGCGCTCATCGCGCTGTCCGCCGACGACGACTGGCTTGCCTTTCAGAGTCGGGTCGAATAGTTCTTCGACCGAAACGAAGAAAGCGTCCATATCGACGTGAAAGATGGTGCGGGAAATCGGGCGATCGGGTGATCGGGTCATGATCGGGTGATCGGAGTGCCTTGCAGAAGTGTACCGCCGCCTGGGCATCCGCTGCCGATCTGTTTGCCCTAAAACCGGTAAATGGCCGGAGCGCCCCTCCCCCCCTTTTTTTTGCAGTATATAAATCATTTAGGATCAGGTGGTTAGCGGGCACAATATCTACATGATCTACATGCCGCATTCTAAATGACTTACATGCAAATACCGCAGCCACTCTTTTGAGGACAGGCTAACGTCGATGACGCCCTTGGGGGCGCTAGAGCTGGTCATCGGAATTCGAATTTCGTATTTGCGCATCTCATCGAAGATGACAATTTTGAAGTAGGCATTAAAGCATCGCGGGTTTACAAAGGGCACGGATACACCGTTCTCACAGTTGGCCAGCTCTCGCCGCGGCCCTTCCCTCAGGGGCTGAAGCCCGCATTTCTGACGGTCGTTGGCGGCACGGCTGAAGCCGTGCCCTTCCCAAAATCATTTATGGGAGCGTTCTAGTGCGGCCCTGGATTTAAGAGACGCTCGACGCGCTCGGGATCGCACGCAATGATTGTTGATAGGCTTGGGTAGATACAGCGGGTCCTTCGCTTCGCTCAGGATGACAAATTTACTTAATGGCAATCTAATCTTGTATCGTCTTTTGTATCGTCGAATTTAGCGGGATGCGCCTGCTACCCCAGCACAGGATCCTTTTTCAAGTCCGCCACGGCGGGCGCGGCGCCCGCAGCGACCCTGGCCTGGCGCGCCCGCTCGTAGACTTTGCCGTACTCACGCGCTGACGCTCCCCAGGAAAAATCGCGGCCCATGCCGTTTCGCATCAGGGTCTGCCACGACGACGGATCCTGATAGGCGAGCAGCGCCTGTTTGACGGTCGCCAGCAAGGCTTCGCCGGTGTAGTCGGTGAACTTGAAACCGGTGCCCTTGCCGGTGCGCGCGTCCCAGGGCTCGATGGTGTCGTCCAGACCGCCGGTGGCTCGCACGATGGGGACGGTTCCATATTTGAGGCTGTAAATCTGGTTCAAGCCGCAGGGCTCGTAGCGCGAAGGCATGAGGAACATGTCGGAGCCGGCTTCGATTTTGTGGGCGATGGCGTTATCGAACGCCACCTTGCACGCAATCTTGTTCGGGAATTGCTTGTTGAGCCGCTGATACATGTCTTCGTAGGGCCTGTCGCCGGAACCGAGCACGACCATGATCATTTCTTCGCGCGCCAGGCGATCCATGATCTGGGAAATCAGATCGAAACCTTTTTGGGCGGCGAAACGGGAAACGATTCCGATCACCGGGACCTTGGTGTCGACGCTGGCGATTCCGAAAGTTTGCAGCAGGTCGCGCTTGCATTGCGCTTTGCCGCTGAGGTCCTGCGGAGAATATTTGGCCACGATGAATTTGTCAGTTTGGGGGCTCCACTCGTCGTAGTCCACGCCGTTCAGAATGCCTGCGACCGTCGCTGCGCGGTCGCGCAGCACGCCGTCGAGTCCAAAACCATATTCGGTGGTCTGAATCTCATGGCTGTATTTCTTGCTGACGGTGGTGACGTAATTGGCATAGACGAGCGCGCCCTTGAGGAAATTCACCTGGCCGAAAAATTCCATCTTCGACATGGTGAGCAAGTCCCAGGGCAGCATGAGCAGCGGCAAGGTGTCGGAGGGGAACAAGCCCTGGTATCCCATGTTGTGAATTGTGAAAACGGTAGCCACCTCGCGAAACGCGGGATCCTCGGCGTAGATGGTACGGAGCATGACGGGAACGAGCGCCGATTGCCAGTCGTGGCAGTGAAAGACATGCGGGACGCCCAAGACTTTCGAAGCTTCGAGCACGGCGCGGGAGAACATAGCGAAACGCTCGGCGTTATCGGGATAGTCTCCGGCGGCGGTGCCGTAGAGGGCGTCGCGATCGAAGAAAGGAGGATAATCGACGAAATAATAGCGTACGCCGGAGGTCGTTCCGGCGGTCACGACCGAGCAGAAGCGATACTTGTCGTCGAACGGAATCGTGATGCTGCGCACGACGGGCTGCGGATCGGCCAGCTTGGTCTGACGGTAGCGGGGAACATAAACGCTGACTTGATGTCCGAGAGCAGCCAGTGCGCGGGGCAAGGCGCCGACGACGTCGGCCAATCCGCCGGTTTTTGAAAAGGGAACGCACTCGGAGGCAGCAAAAGCGATATGCATGGCGAGGGGACCTTCCTAAGCGAGAACTGCAGCAGGCTCGCTCACGTTATGATTAAGTGTCGGTGGAGATGTGGTCGTTCATTTGTAATTGGCGATTGGTAATTTGTGATTGAAGATCGCTGGAATCAATTTGTCTCACAATTGCAAATTACAAATTACCAATCACAAATTCATCTCAGTCTAAAGCCGGAAAGAAAGAGGGTCAACGTGCCGAAGGGCGCCAGCGCACAAACGATTTCACGCAAGCCCAAACTGGGCCAGCATTTTCTGGCGAGCGAGGCGGCGGGGCAACGGATCATCGAAGCACTGGGCGACATTTCCGAAGCCACGGTGCTGGAGATAGGCCCCGGCAAAGGCGCCCTCACGGATCTGCTGGCGCGAAGGGCGCGGCGGCTGATTGCCGTGGAGTTGGACCGGGTACTCTCCGCGCAACTGCGCATGAAGTTCAACATGCAACCGAATGTTGAAATCATCGAAGGCAACATCCTGACCCTGGAATTGGATACGGTTTTCGGCGCCAAGCCGGGCAGCCTGCGCACAGGATTGAACTTCGCGCCGGAACCGGCGCGGGTGGTGGGCAATCTGCCGTACTACATTACCTCCGACATTCTGTTGCGGCTGCTCGAATATCACCGTTATTTTTCGACCATTGTGATCATGGTGCAGAAGGAAGTTGCCGATCGGCTGGCGGCTGCGGCGGGAAGCCGCGACTATGGCTTGCTTTCGGCGACGACGCAGCTGTATGGGCGGGTGGAGCAACTGTTTACGCTTCCGCCGAGCGCGTTTGATCCGCCGCCGAAAGTGCATTCGAGCGTGGTGCGGATTACGATCAAGCCGCGCCTGGAAGCCTTGCGGGTTGCCGAGGCAGAATTCATCGCGTTTCTGAAACTTTGCTTTGGGCAGAAGCGCAAGACTCTCTGGAATAATTTGAAAACGGCGTACGATGAAGATGTGCTGCGGGCGGCATTGGCGAAGAGCGGAGTGAAGCCTGCGATCCGAGCGGAAGCACTGCCGCTTGAACGAACCGCTGCGCTGTTCCGAGCGCTGGGCAACGCTGGTTCATAATGCTTGGGGGCGTTGTTTGGCGGTCACTGGCACTCGCTCTTAAGCAAATGTCCGTGCCCACACTGACCCTTCTCCTTCAGGAGACCATTTATGACTTCCGCTGTTCGAAGTCCCGCTGTCGCCGGGCGGTTTTATCCGCGACACTCTGAAGAGTTGCTGCGCGGAGTTCGACAGTATTCTCCTACGCCGGCGACAGGCCGTGTGACCGCGATCGGATGCGTAGCTCCTCATGCGGGGTACCTCTATTCGGCCAGCGTTGCGGGCGCGGTGTACTCGGAGATCGAAATTCCCAAGCGCTGCGTCATTCTCTGCCCGAACCATACCGGCAAGGGACTCCCTCTTGCGACTATGGCCAATACGACGTGGCAGACGCCGCTCGGTGAAGTTGCCCCGGACGCGAAGTTGAGCAGTCGATTGCTGGGCCGCTTCCCTGCCCTGCAAGAAGACAGCGCGGCGCACCAAGGCGAACACGCCATCGAAGTTCAGTTACCTTTTCTGCAGGCGCGGCAGCCAGAGTTGGAGATCGTTCCCATTGCCATTGGCACCAGCGATTTTGAGGTTCTACGCGGACTGGGCGAAGCTCTGGCAGATGAAATTGGCGGTCTCGAACAAGAAAATGCAGGTCGAGATGGGCATGGGCGGGAAAACGTACTGATCGTCGCCTCCAGCGACATGAATCACTATGAGTCCTACGCCATCACCCGCGTCAAAGACGGCAAAGCGATCGAACGCGTGCTTGCCCTCGATGCACGCGGACTTTGGGAAGTTGTGATGAACGAGAAGATCAGCATGTGCGGATTTGGGCCGACGGTCGTGATGCTGACGGCGGCCAAGTTACTGGGCGCTACTGCGGCCACGCTGGTGAAGTACGCTACGTCGGGCGATGTTTCCAGAGACTACGGGTCGGTAGTGGGGTACGCTGGAATTGTTGTGAGGTAGAGACGGGCGCGGAAGTTGGGTCCTGAACCGAACTCCATCAAAGACACTGGAGCTTACTACGATGCATCTACGGCGAGCTTACTGACGAGGGCCACGCCAGTCCGCTTTGCAGAACGCTGGTGCAACCTGTAACGCCACGGCCCGTAGCGGATGTCATTCGCCAAACAGAAAGGCGGCCAAAATTCGGCCGCCTTTTTCCGAACCAGCGAACTGCGTCTTTACGGATGGACTCCTGCTTTGTGGGTGGTGCTGGTCCCTGCCGGAGCCATGTCCGGGAAATTCGAACTCGTTCCTCTCGGGCCAAAGCCAGTTTGTCGCGCCGCTCCCGGGAACGTCTCGTCGCGACGGGCAGCCGGTTGAACCGTTGATGCGACTATGGGACGTGGATTGCGCTCCATCGTTTTCGCCAGGCGATCGAGGTGGTTGACCGATCCGCGGGGCACTCCGAAGCCGGCGGAGTCGGGGTTGATCGTCAGATGACGCGGCGCGCCCTCGGCGGGATTGGCAGTAAGGCCCAGTCCAACCATGACCGTCTGATGTCCGGTCGCAGGAGCCGACGGCACGATCATCCGAGCGGGAGCGTTCACCGTCATCGGCCGCGTATTCCAAGTATTCCAGTTGCCCGGTTGCCAAACCCATCCGTAGACCGGAGCGTAGGCCCATGCACCGTAGTTGTAAGGCATCCATCCCCAGGGATAGCCGGAGACAAACATGTAGCCCGCGCCGGGGTAAAAAGCCCAGCCTCCGGCCATGAACGGGTTCCAGTTGGAGCCGATGAAGTACGGCTGCCAGACATTGCCATAACCGGGCACGGTCATGAAGTTGCCGTAATAACTCAGGTCGCTCATGCCGTAGCCGTAGGGCGATGCGATGCTGGGGCCGCTGGCGGACGCGTAGCGGTCATGGTAGTCGGTCTGCTGGCGGTCCCAGGAATCGGAGGGATCGTCGTCATAGCTCTTGTCGGCGACGAAAGTATCGCTCTTGGCCGGCTTGGCGGAATCGCCGTCCGCGGGAACGTCTTTCGCGAACGCGATGGTCGCGCCACGCCGCTCGCTCACGTCAAATTGTCCAGAGGGGCCGTTGGCGCTCAATTTGCCCTTGAACACGGCAACGGTGGCTTTGTTCGGCCCGCCAAACACCACGCGGAAATGCGCGGACTCGGGAACACCGACCGATTCGCGGCCAAAATTCAGCTGGAACTGGTCGCTGACTTTGTCTTTGCCATAGGTTTTCGAGCGAACATCCGCGTAGACCGTGCCGAACATGAGTCGCACGGTGCTGAGCTTCTGGCCATCGTCGCCGAGTGCGAGGTGAGCGAAATCGATCTCACTGTCGGGCGCAAGGCGAAGAGTGCTGCCGTCCTCGAACTCGACTTCGGCGCGGCCATCTTTGCCCGTCTTCAATTTGGATCCCTCAATCACGGGCAGATTGATAAACGCCTTGTCGAAGCCATCGCCCGTGGTGCGGTCAAGTTGCACGGTGCCTTGCACCTCGCTCAAGCGGACGATGCGGGCCCTCGACTCGGCCGACGCCGACGCCACCAGAAACGCCGCGGCCAGAACGGCCCACACGGCCAACATCCTACGAAACGCTGTGATCGACATAAGGGTCTCCTTCGACTCAATCCGGAACCATGTCTCTATTGTCTCCTAACATTGCGAGCCTGGGGCGTTTAAGTCAAGAGGGATTTTAGGACGCGGCTCTTGGGAGGCGATCGTCAGTGCGCTCCGGCGCCCTGCAGCAGGCGCTGGGCGCGGGCGCGAGTCACGTTCATCACGGCGGGATCCGCGACGATTTGATCGAGAATCGGCTGGATGGCGGTGATCTCGTTCAACTGATGGTTGTGGGCCATGTCTTCCATGCGCTTGAGGTCTTCGTCGAGCGCGAGTTTCTGATAATGGCGGTCGTGCTGGAGCCGGCGACCAAATTCGAGCGTGGCACCGAGCCCTTGCATGAGGTTGGTCAGGTCCTCAGCGGCGGCGTTTCCGGAGTAGTTGTAGGTGGATTCGCCGCTGCGCTGCGCATCTTTGTAGGCCAGCGTCTTTTTCCCGGTGAAGGCCAAGCCCTTGTGATGAGAATCGAGGTCTCGCTGGAAGTAGCCAGCTTTGGCTGCCAGTTCGAAGAGCTTCTGCCGCGAATTCGGGGCGAGGGTGAAGTCGAGATCGAAGCTGTCCGTTTCGTCGGATTCGGGCGAGAGGCGGCCGCTGGACTGATAGTGGCCGACGCCATCGGATTGCAGGCGAATGGAATAGTGCTCGGGCTGCGAAGTGGGGAAATCGAGGGTGAACGTCAGTGTGGCCGGCGCGTCCGTTTGGGCAGCGCTTTTGATTGGATGAACTCCAACCGATGCCACCAAGATCGCGGAAAGGATCAGCCGGAAGGAAATCTGGGATGAGCGCATGGACCGCAGTAATGATTGGCGATAGCGGCGAACACTGTCAAGGGCAGGAAGAGCGGGCGGTCCTCGGGATTCTGGCCCCTAGCGGAAAGCTAGAGGCCAGAAGCCAGAAGCACAGGTGCTATTTGCAGGTTGCGGTAAAACCCAGAGTGTTTCCGTCGGCATCGAGGATCTGACCGGAGATGACCCCATTGTTGTTGATGCCGCCCGCGTTCGTAAACTGCGCACCGGAGTAGACGATGTTCTCGAAGGTTCCGTTTTTGTAAACGAAGCCGTAAGCGAAATCGCCTGCGAAGTAGTTGCCCACCGCCGTGCCGGAGTTGTTCACTCCGAGCAGGGCCGATCCCCATCTCGCATTGGGGTGATTGACGGGGGTGAACGTACCGTTCTGCCAAAGGAAACCGTGGGTGACCCAACCATCGGCGTAGGATCCTGCGACCACGCCGCTGTCGCTGATCGCCTGGGCATAAGTCGCCGCCGACTTGGGATAAGCAATGGAAGTGTATTTGCCGCCAGCCAGCACAAATCCCTTGGTTACAGACGGACTCACGCTGTAGCTGCCGACTGCGGTGCCAGTCTGGTTAATGTCGTAGAGCCAGGTATTGGTGGCGCCGGGATAGTTAACCTCGGTGAACTTGCCGGCCTGCAGGAAGAACCCGTGGACGCCTTGCGGATAGGCGATGATCTGGAAGGTACCCGCGTTGACGCTGGAGTTGCCTCCGTAGAACCATGTGTTCAGGGAATTCGGAGCCTGAAAGCGAGTAAATGCTCCGTTGGACGAGCGGGCGAAGGCTTGGGTTTCCCCGGTGTCGTTGTCGATCAACTGGCCGACGACGGTGCCGTCATCGGCGATGCCGCTGACCTGATTCAAGGTATAGTCCGCCGGCGCGGAAAACGTGGTGAAGTTGCAGGACGCAGTCTGGCTGGCATTCAATACCGCCGCAGGCAAGACAAGCGCCAAGGCAATGGCGATGGCGAAACGGGGAAGAGTCATAAAATCCTCGGGGTGTTTTTCCGCGCAGCATATTCAATGCAGATACGCGTTTAGATTTTGTTCAGTGATTTTAGACTAACGCCGGGATCGCCGCAGGTCATCTCCCAATGCACTAACGAGTAAAAACGGCCGTACTCCTGGCGGAGAGAACCACGGTCACTTGACAAGGCGGGCGCGGGGACGCAGTTTGCCGCGAGCGCAGTCAGCGGACTGCACCCTGGCGTTCGTGGGTAGCGGCGGTATGCAGATGGCAGATGGCGATTGCGAGCGCATCGGCGGCGTCGGCAGGCTCAGGAATCTGATCGAGATTCAGCAGGCGCGTCACCATCTGCTGCACCTGTTGTTTTTCGGCGCGGCCATATCCTACGACCGCCGATTTGATGGAGAGCGGCGAGTATTCGGCCACTTCGAGTCCGGCGGAAGCGGCGGCCAGCATGGCGACTCCGCGCACCTGGCCGAGCTTCAAGGCCGACTTCACGTTGGCGGCGTAGAAAACGTCTTCGATCGCGACGCGGTCGGGGCGGTGCTGGGCGATGAGTTCGCTGAGTCCGATCGAGATGCGCGACAGGCGGGTTGGCATGGGGTCACGCGGGGAAACCTTGATGGCGCCGCAAATGACACAGATGAGACGATCATTCTTGCCGACCTCGGAAAGCAGATCGACGACGCCGTATCCCGTGTATTCGGTGCCGCAATCGATGCCGAGGACGCGCATGCAGGAAGTGTAGCAGGGCCTCAGTACCCAGTACCTGGTACCCAGTTGCCAGTTTTCGCTGTCAGCAGCATCTTGGTCTTCGGGACTTGGCCAGGTTGTTTTCTTGTTGGAACAGGGCGTAGGCACGGGGTGAGGAAGGCAGGCGGCTTCTCTGCAGAAAGCGCTGGTAGGCGGACTCGTCGAAGATCTCTCGCAGGATGGCAATTGCTATCGCAAGCGATTCCATGATTGCACGGAAAAACGAGCGCGCGATCCTGTTGGCTGTTCCTGGCGCGGGCGTTTCGCGGGCGGGTTCGCCCCCGCCACACTCCAGCAGGAATGGCTTCATGCCTGTTCCTCCGCCAGCTTGGTCATCACAAAGGGCGCTTCTTTGGTTGCGGCGGACTTGGTGCCGGAAATCACCCGCATGCATTCCAGGCTTGATTCGATCAGAATCGTCGCCACCATGACAACCAGGACTCCAGTAACGGCGGCGTCGAGGCGGTCGTTGAAGATGAGGCGCGGGTTGGCTCCGGCGGCCGCCAGTTGACGGGCATGCGCGAGAAAACCGATCCGAGGATTGGCATCGAGAACCTTGTACCAGGACGCGGTGAAGGTCACCGCCACAAGCCAGCCGAGCGGGATCAAAGTAACGAACACGTAGCGTGCGCGGCCCATTTTGACGATGATCGTGGTTGCGACGCACAAAGCTACGGTGGCCAGCAGTTGATTGCAAATGCCGAACAACGGCCAGAGGGAATTGATGCCGCCGAGCGGATCTTTCACGCCTTGCCAGAGAAAATTTCCCCACGCGGCCACGATCAATGCGCTGGTAAAGAGAATCGACGGGTACCAACTGGTGCGGCCGAGCGGCTTCCAGATATGGCCGAGAGCATCCTGCAGCATGAAGCGGCCGACGCGGGTGCCGGCGTCAATGATGGTCAGAATAAACAGCGCTTCGAACATGATGGCGAAGTGATACCAGAGCGCCATGACGGCTTGTCCGCCGAGAGTGTTGGAGAAAATCTGCGCCATGCCTACGGCAAAGGCGGGAGCGCCGCCCGTGCGATTGAAAAGCGTCTGTTCGCCGACGGCATGCGCCAGAGCCGCCATCTGCGGGGCGGTTACGGGGAATCCCCAGGAACTAATGGCAGCGGCAGCTGTTTCCGGAGCCTGGCCGACAATTCCGGCCGGGCTGTTGACTGCGAAGTAGACGCCCGGCTGCAAAACGGACGCGGCAATCATCGCCATAATCGCGACCATCGACTCGGCCAGCATGCCGCCATAGCCGACGAAGCGAGTCTCCGGTTCGCGGCGAACGAGCTTCGGCGTGGTGCCGCTCGAAATGAGAGAGTGGAACCCGCTGATCGCGCCACAGGCGATGGTGATAAATGCGAAGGGGAAGATTGTCCCGGCAAATACCGGCCCGGTGCCGTCGGAAAAGCGAGTAAAGGGCGGCATGTTCAGGGATGGCCGCAGCGCCACGATGCCGATTGCCAGTAAAGAAATCGTGCCCAGTTTCACAAATGTGCTCAGGTAGTCGCGGGGTGCAAGCAGCAGCCAGACGGGCAGCGATGACGCGGCGAAACCATAGATGATAATGAGCACGGCCAGCGTGGGAGCGGTCAAGGTGAACACAGCGGCCCAAGACGGCGTTTGCGAAACCCACTGTCCGCCGAAGATGGCGGCGAGTACGAGAATAAATCCCAGTAAAGAAGTCTCCAGAACTTTGCCGGGACGAATGCGCCGCAAATACACGCCCATCAACACGGCGATGGGCATGGTCATGGCGATCGTGAAGGTTCCCCATGGGCTCGACTTGAGCGCGTTGACGACGATCAGCGCCGTCGCGCCCAGCAGGATCACGATGATGGCCAGCACGGCGACATAAGCCACGAAGCCGCCGACGCGGCCGATTTCCGATTTCGCCATTTCGGTGAGGGACTTGCCGTCGCGGCGCACCGAGAACAAAAGTATGACGAAATCCTGCACGCAACCGCCGAGGACCGCGCCGGAAATAATCCAGAGTGTTCCCGGAAGGTATCCGAACTGCGCAGCAAGGACTGGGCCAACCAAGGGACCGGGGCCGGCGATGGCAGCAAAGTGGTGCCCGAAGACTACCCACCGGTTGGTGGGAACGAAATCGCGGCCGTTTTCCAGACGCTCCGCCGGAGTCGCACGCAAAGGATCGAGCGCCAGCACCTTGGCCGCGATGAAGCCACTGTAAAAGCGATAGGCGACGGCGTAAGTGGAGACGGCAGCGACGACCAGCCACAGGGCGTTGATCTGTTCGCCGCGATGCAAGGCGATCGTGGCCAGCGCGAATGCTCCGAGCAGGCTCACTGCAATCCAGAGAAGAACGCGGATGATTTTAGGCATGGATGAACCAGCGAATCATGGCGGGCAACATTGTGGCGAAAAGTGACGCTGGACGCAAGCTGGATTCGCAATCCAGTGTTAACCTAGTGGCACCGGGGCTGATTGCAACACGCGAGGCAAGCAGAGGCTACTGCTTGCAATCGCCAACCCCATGCCTGTACCCGTCGATTGCATGGAAAACTGCAACGCAACCGAAAACGACGAAACGGAAGACCACAAAACCAGAAGGCCATCAGGAGGAAAGAAATGAAGATTGCAGTGCTGACGGGGGGCGGCGACTGTCCCGGATTGAACGCAGTCATTCGCGCCGTGGTGCGTAAGGGCACCTTTCACTACGAAGACGGCTTTATCGGATTCGTCGAGGGCTGGCGCGGCTTGCTGGAAGACAAGACCATGGAACTCGACCTTCATTCCGTGGGCGGCATCCTGCCGCGCGGCGGCACGATCTTGCGCACCTCGCGCACCAATCCGGCGAAATATCCCGACGGCCTGCAGCGCTGTTCCGAGAACCTGAAGAAACACGGCTGCGGAGCGCTGATCGCCATTGGCGGAGACGACACCCTCTCAGTGGCACAGAAGCTTTATGCCAATGGCGTCAAAGTGGTTGGCGTTCCGAAAACGATTGATAACGATCTGTCTGGCACTGATTTCACCTTTGGCTTTGACACGGCGGTGAATATCGCAACCGAAGCCATCGATCGCGTACACACCACAGCCGAGGCGCACAATCGCGTGATCGTGGTGGAGGTGATGGGCCGTTCCGCGGGTTGGATCGCCGCTTATAGCGGCATCGCCGGGGGCGCTGACGTGATTCTGGTTCCCGAAGTTCCTTTCGATATCGACCAGGTATCGGAACTGATCCGGCAACGCCACGGACGCGGGCGGTATTTCAGTATCGTCGTCGTCGCCGAAGGCGCAAAATTTGGCGATGGCAATGAGAAGCATTGCGGGCCGGTAGCGTTGAAAGCGGGGCGCGATGAATTCGGGCACCTCCGTTTAGGTGGAATCGGATCGACGGTGGCAGCAGAAATTGAAAAGCGTACCGGGTTCGAGTCGCGGTCGGTCGTCCTCGGGCACATTCAGCGGGGCGGATCCCCCACGGCATACGACCGCGTGCTGGCGACGCGCTATGGACTCGGCGCGATCGACATGGTGCACCGCGGCGAGTTCGGGCAAATGGCGGCGCTGCGCGGCAACAAGATCGTCTCCATCCCGCTGGCGGAAGCCGTGGCCACGAACCGCACCGTGGATAAGGAGATTCTCGACGCCGCGACCGGTATCCTCGACAAGCTCGACTTCAAAGTGTCGACCACGGTCTGACCGGTGAGTCGTATTGCGTGAGTTGTATGAGGCAGAGGCGCGGCTGGCCGCGTCTCCGCCTGCTGCGCAGCCCTTCGCCCATCCCAGCCTGAATCTGCCCGCCAGATAAGGATTTGCTTGGCATGGGTGCTATGAAAAGGGCATACTAGCTCTGCGGAGCTCTCCCCCGAAACCGATTCGCGATTTCAGGGAAAGCCTGGGTGCCTATGTTTCAAGACGAAAGTCCGCTGGAGAGTCATCTGGAACGCTCTACGCCGCTACCATTGTCCGCTTCGTCGGACGAGGAAGCGCAGCAGAGGAAGCGCATGCTCATTGCGCTTGGTGTTCTGCTGGTAGCCTTGATAGCCGTCGTTTTGAGAGATTGGAATTTCTGGTTTCCGCCGAGTGCGGAAGTGCAGGAAGCCACCGCTCACCGAAAGACCTCCAGTGTCGCCGCGCCGCCGGTCAGCGCGCCAGCGGCTGCCGTGCATGACCGCAAGATTGCCAAGCCGGCCGAGCCCGCGCGGCGCCCGCAGACGCTCCCTTCTCCGCCACCACGGAACGAGCCGCGTTGCCGCCGCTCGAAGTTGAGGTTGTAGCGGGGAACCGGCACATCAACGTGCCGACGAAAAGCAGCGCCATTCATCTTGACGTCGATTCCGGCGCGGCCTCCAGCGGGTCGGGGCCGACCGTCATGGTCAATGCCGGAGACAGAGTGCAACTCTCGCCACAAACCACGCAAAGTGTGACGGTTTCGGTGCCTCCGGACTATCCGTTATTGGCGCGCCAGATGAAAGTGCAAGGCGCCGTCAGCCTGCAGGCGCTGATCTCGCGTGATGGATCGATTCAGGAGTTGCAGATTCTCAGCGGGCCCGCCATCCTGGCAGCCGCCGCACGCGAAGCCGTAAAGCAATGGCACTTCAAGCCCTACCTGCAAAATGGGCAGCCTGTGGAAACGCAGGCCCGCATCACGGTGAACTTCACGATCTCAACCAACTGAGACCTGGATCGTCTAGCAGGCTGCGGAAAAAGTCCTTTCGCAGGGCAGCATACCCCCAGCCGCTGGAAGCCGCTGATGAGGGGGGCGGCATTTACGGCACGAGTGGAACTGGTGCCCTTCCCCAAACCGGCGCGGAACGGAGTTTTTCCGCAGCCTGCTAGTCCGGGCAGTTATCCTGGCAGTGCGCACAGAGATGTTCGCGCCATACGTTTTGCGGAAAATAAAGCGGGCGTCCGGATTCTCTCGAACCCTGGACGCCCGGGCAGCCCTCCCCCAGAACTGCTCAACTCGGACTCTAAGACGACTCGGCGCATCTGAAAATGGCACGCGGGTGCCAAAATTGTTCCACCAAAGTGCCACGCTAGAAATCTCTGATTCCAAAGCCTGAAATGGAAATGGGTGCGTAAAAAGGAAAAAGCGATCCGTCACCTGAGCTGGAATCAAAAACTCTTCTGATCGTTAATTTTCAGCGCAAATTGTCAGCGCAGCCGATTTTCGAATGACTGATCCCGCGCTCAATGAGCAAAAATCATTCCGCCGGGAGAAACGGTTGTGGAAAAAGGCGATCCGGTGACAATCGTGGGAGCACCGCTCGATGGATCGTAGGTATATCCGGCGAGACCTTTGTTGCTGCCGATATAAAGATACTTGCCGCTGGGGTCAAATAAAGCGAACAATCCGCCGGCGGCGACGCTGAAAGGCGAGTCCGGTTCCTCTTGCAGTTGGCCGTTGTTGCTGTAGCCGATCTGGAAGCACCAGACGGAGAAGGTCGATCCTGGAGTAATGGCATAAAGAAGTTCGCCAGTAGGATCGATCACCAGCGCGCTCGGGCCCGATCCGGCAATGGATGCGTAGGGCGAGCCGGGCATTGGGGTTAGGGATCCCGTCGTTGGATTGATGTCAAATCCCGAAATATTGCCGGTCGTGGTGGTGTAGGGAGCGACATTGCTGGCCGAGGGGTTGGCCACATACAAGAACAGGTCGTTGCCATTCACCACCAGCCCAGACGCTTCTCCATTTTTGGCCGAAAGAAATGGAGATCCGGCGATTTGGGTCAACACGCCGCTGGCGAACGTAAAGGCGCTCACCATGCCGATCACCGGATTGGTCACGTAAACAAAATTTCCATTATGCGTGAAGACAATCTGGGTAGGGTAGCCGTTGGCCGGAACGGGGGATCCGACCGGAGTCAGGGCGCCGGTGCTGGAATTAATCTGGTAGACGTAGATGTTGTTGGAGAAATTGTTGGTCACCAGCAAATAGCTGCCGGTGGGATCGATTGCCATCCCATTCGGACCATCTCCGGCCTGCACCGGGGTTCCGGTGAGCGTCAGGGTGCCATCGGGTGCAACACTGAAAATCGAGATGGTGTTGCCCTCGGAATTCGCCGCGTAAAGAAAATTCTTCGCCGGCAGCAAGGCCACGCCGGTGGGCGACAAGCCTTGCACTTGCGGCGTCTGCGCCAGAGGAAGCACGGCTCCGGTCGTGCCATTGATTTCCAGTTGCAGCACCGAGCCGTTGTCCGGGAGGGTCACGTATGCGCTGTGATTCAACGCCACGGGCTTGGTGGTGCTGGTGCCGCAGGAAATGGAAAGTAGAACCAGTATCAAAAACAGAAGGACGGCCACAGGCGCCAAGATCCGGTGAACAATGCTCCGACTCGCCAGGGCGGCACGCGCCGCCGTTAAAAAGCTCATTTGCCTGGATGCTCCTCAATCTCCAAAGATTCTTACAAAGTTCGGGGCGAACGCTAAAAAGGTCGCGCTCACTATCGTGCACGAGAAGCCGAGAACTCGCAACTGCATGGCGCTTCGCGCTGCCACCCGATCTCGCAGGATAAGAATACCTTGGGTTGGATGCGCTGCCGAGCCTGCGTGGAATGTGTTCTAATCGAGAGGTAAAAAATTGGAAATAAAAGGCTCCATCTTAAAGACCCCATCGTGATCGATATCCATTGCCATCTTCTTCCCGAAGTCGACGACGGCCCCAAGTCCTGGGATGTAGCCGTGGAAATGTGCCGTATGGCTGCGGCCGACGGCATTACGCATTCCGTGGCCACCCCCCACGCAAACGACCGTTATCCCTACGATCGCGGATACCTTTCCGGACTTCTCGAGCAGCTGCGCGAGAGATTACGGGGATCGAACGGCGCAGCCATACCTTTGCAGTTGAGCCTGGGCTGCGATTTTCATCTTTCGTTCGAGAATCTGGAACACGCGCTGGAGCAACCGCAAACCTACACGATCGGCGAAACCAATTATCTGCTCATTGAGCTCAGCAACTACAGCGTCCCCAACCAGCTCACCGAATGTTTCTTTCGCCTCGGGGATCGCGGCTTGATCCCGATCCTGACCCATCCGGAACGCAACCCGATCCTGCAGCAGACACCGCAGCGCATTCTGGAGTGGGCGGAACAGGGCTGCCTGATTCAGGTCACCGGATCGGCCCTTACCGGGCATTGGGGAGAACGGCCCGAAACCGTCGCGCGCTGGCTGCTTGAGCATTCGGCCGTGCACATTCTCGCCTCCGATGCTCACGACACCAAACGCCGCATTCCGAATCTTTCCACGGCGCGGAAGACGGCGGAAACCATCGCCGGCGCGGAGTACGCCGAAGCTTTGGTCCAAGACAATCCCGCAGCTGTTGTTCAAGGACTGCCGATTCCTTATTGCCCGCGGCCGGTGCTCGACTAGCAGGCTGCGGAAAAAGTCTTTTCGCAGGGCAGAATTCCCCCAGCGGCTGGAAGCCGCCGTTGAAGGGACGGCATTTACGGCACGAGTGGAACTCGTCCACCCCAGCAAGCCAAAACCGGGCTTGCCGGGGACCCCGGTCGTGCCCTTCCCCAAACCGGTGCGAATCGGAGTTTTTCCGCAGCCTGCTAGTCGAGAGTCGGAGCGCCAGCTATCGGCGTCGATCGTTGGCACTCGGCGGCTGGTTCCCTGCTCTCCGGGCGCGGCGAGCCCCGATCGATCTGCTATTGCTCGACCAATTCAACGCGGCGATTGAGCGCACGGCCGTCTTCGGAGTGATTCGAAGCCACCGGCGCGTAGGGACCTGCGCCGAAGGACTCGAGCTGGGCAGACACGCCTCCACCCATGATTTCGCTGCAAGGGGCAAATCAGACTACTGGGGTATGTTGCTCTCTGGCGGGGAAGTTTTCGCGGGCGCTTTGGGATCGGCCGGCGCAGGGGCGCTGGGCGTGGTCATGGCGCTCTCCGGATTGAGCAGGTGATCGTGGCTGGGGCCCAAGCCTAATTTGATCAATGCCCGCGCATCTGGAGTTGTCTTGGACTGCCATCCCTGATCGGCCTGATAACGCTGCATTGCGGCCTGCGTCGAGCCATCCCACGTGCCGGACGGTTCGCCGTCGAGGTAATGCTCGCGGATGAGGGCGGACTGTATTTCTCGCGTGCGGTCCGCGTCGATCGCCTGCTGGCCATGCTTTTTCGCAACGGGCTTGGCGCCTTTCCTGCCGCGAGAGTTCTTGCTCTTTTGCGACGACGCGGAAGTCGACCTGGCCGCCGGCTTGCGGGTTGCCGGATGGGCTGAGGAATGCGCCGAACTGTGAGTGGAAGAGCGCTTGGCGCTCGTCTGCCCCGCCGCGGGATGTTTAGACTTGGTGGCTGGCGACGAGGCTACGTGCGCCGCCTTCTTCGGAGGCGTGGGCGTGTTGACGTCTGCGGCGGCAATCCAAGGAGAGGCTACGCAGAAAAGGCTGCACAATCCCACCCACCGCCAGCGCCGCATTGAAGCAGACCCTATCATGCAGAAAAACTACGCCGCTCCTCGATCGCTACGAAAGTAGACGACCACTGCCGTCAAAAAAAAACCAGCGAGACCGGCACTTCCTTAATAGTCCCCTTAACGGGGACGGAATGCCAGTCTCGCCGGAGTATATATCAATTACGGAAGTGTACCTGCCAGGAAGACCGTTCCATCCTGAGCCCGTGCACCTCGCGGCCGCACCAGGAAGACAACATCCTGGCCGCTCTTCAACGAGGACTCGATCTTCACAAACTCCTCAGGATTGTTGACTACCTGCTTGTTCACTTCCAAAACAACGTCGCCGCGATTCAAGCCAACATCCTCGGCGAACGATCCCTGCTTGACGTCGGAAACCACGACGCCCTTGCCCGGAGCGCCGCCGAGACGGTCGGCCATGTCGGGACTGATACTGCGAACCGTGATACCGAACTTGCTGGCCTTGGGAGCTTCCTCGTTCTGGTTTTCATCTTCCTCGCCCAGCCGCGCGGCAAATAGCTTCGAGCGATCGGCGATGGTAACCGTCGTCTCTTCCTTCTTGCCGTTGCGGATATAGGTCAGCTTGGCTTTCGATCCTGGCTTGCGGGATGCGATGTCAGCGACCAACTCGTCGCCGGTTTTTACATCCTTGCCATCGACCGCGATGATGGTGTCGCCGACTTTCAGTCCCGCGGTTTCGGCCGGACTGCCCGAAGTGACGTTCTGCACGGTCACGCCCGATCCGTAGATGTGTTCAATGGCCGGGTTCGGATTCTGCGAGAACTCAATACCGATGGAGCCGCGCGCCACGCGGTGGTCGGGCCCGATCAGCTGGTTGTAGACCTGGATCACCGTATTCGAAGGCATGGCAAATCCCACGCCCGCGTAGGAGCTGGTTTCCGTCAGAATGGCCGTATTGATGCCGATCACTTCGCCCGCCATGTTCACCAGCGGGCCGCCGGAGTTACCCGGATTAATCGCGGCGTCGGTCTGAATGAAAGACTGGAACTGCCGGTTGGGAACGATGTTGCGCCCCTTGGCCGACACGATACCGGCGGTCACCGTTTCCTGCAGTCCAAACGGACTGCCGATCGCCAGGACCCAGTCGCCCACCTGCATGCCATCGGAGTTACCGAGTTTTGCTGCCGGGAGCGGGTGGTCGATATCGATCTTGATGACGGCCAGATCGGTTTCCTGGTCCATGCCGACCAACTTGGCATCGTGGCCGGGAGAAGCTGGGTTTTCATCCTGCAACTTCACGCGAATGCGATCCGCCTTTTCGACAACGTGGCGGTTGGTGACGATGTAGCCTTTGGAATCCACAATCACGCCGGAGCCCAGCGAGCGCTGGCGAATCGTGCCCGCTTCGGGGCCCTGCCCGCCCGCTCCGCCCTGCCCGCCGAAGAACTTGTCGAAGAAATCCTGGAACTGGTTGTCGTCCTCCCCGCCGCCCTCTTCCTCATCCTGGTCGGGATGAACGGAACGACGGTGGTGCGGATTCTTGATCGTCGATTCGGTATTGATATTGACGACGCTGGGCTCCAGTTGCTTCGAAATCTGGGAAAAAGCGGTGGAGAGCTGTTGCGGCGCCGGAATGGTCAACGGCGTCGCGTCGGACTTCTGCCCCTCTTTGCCTTTCACCCCGTAAGAGACAACTGTGCCAATCAGAATTCCGACGGCCAGAGTGGCCAGAATCGTAAAGGTGTAGGCCCAACGGTTGTCTTTGAGACGGGCCCAAAAAGCGCTTTCGCGCGATTCCATTTCGTTCCTCCTGGAACTGCCTAACTGCTTATTATACCTACGACACGACGGGCGGCTGCCCCAAGCCCCTGAAATCGTTAGACGCAAAAAAGACACATCGCGTTTGTACACGCTTACAAAGATCCGCGCCTATAACTCCACGGTCATCAGCGCCAGGAAAACGCCTGTGTATCCGGCGATCACGAGCAGCACCAGAATCGTGCCGAAACTCAGGACGTTGTAAATTCCCCACGGCTTTTGCACCGCGCCCAGCGCCAGTTTCCACAGCCCGAAACAACTGGCGAGCGCGCAGGCTGGCACGAGGAACGCCCCCACAAGTCGTCCATGCGCCACGCGGGGAAGAACGATGAGAAACATCACCGCGGGAAGGAACGCCAACGCCGGAACCACGGCCAGCGGCGCGCCGATCAGAAAGGCGCGTTCCCGCTCTCGCCATTGCCTGATCGGATCATCGGAGGATTGGATCATCTAAGTCTTACGTCTTTAGCTATTCGATGGCTGCTGTCCGGCCGCGCGGCGGCCTTGGATCGTCCTCACTCGCAGACGGCTGACAACGTAAGCATGGCCAGCAGAATGCGCCTGAGTCCAAGCTCTCGACCATCACAGTCGAACCACTCCTGCAACGTGTGCGCGCCGCCTCCGGAACCGCCGCCGCCGATGGCAATCGCTTCCCGACCAAGGGAAAGCGGAATGTTGGCGTCAGTCGATGCGCGCTGCACTTGCGCGGTGTTGCCCAGTTGGGCGTCGACGGCGCGAATCACCCCTAGCAGCTTTGAATCTGGCGCGAGTTCGCCCGCTGGACGATTGCCGATCTCCACCACTTCGCTCTGCACCACTTGCGGCTTCCGCGCTTTGAGTTGAGCTGCGGCGCGATTTTCCGACGCCACCGACTGTTCCAGCGCCAGGCGCAGCGCTCGCTCCAACCGGTCGATCTCCGTCATCGACGTGGAGCGCAAATCGACCCGCATGCTCGCCGATTCCGGAATTGAATTCACCGAGGTTCCGCCCCGGATTACTCCCACATTCAACGTCGTCTTCGGCGAGGTGGGCACCGGAGTCTGGCTGAAAACGTCGATCGCGCGGGCCAGCGCGATAATGGGGTTGGGCGCGCCAAAGTCGCTCCAGGAATGCCCCCCGGGACCCCGCACAATGACCTCAAAACGCCGGCTGCCTAAGGCTTCGGCCACCACGGTATCCGCTCCCGCGCCATCGATGATGACACTATAGGCAATCGAGTCGCGCCAGCGCGGTGTGGCGAACACGTGCCGCATGCCGCGGAGGTCGCCTTCGCCTTCTTCTCCAACATTCCCGATAAATACAAAAGACGACGGGTGCGAAATTCGCTCTTTACCGAGGGCGCTGGCCACCGCCAGCATCGCGGCAATGCCCGCACCGTTGTCGGATACTCCCGGGCCAAACAGACGACTGCCTTGCTGCCGGATGTTGAGCGGCGTTGCCGCCGGAAATACCGTATCGATATGCGCGCTGAGCGCCACCCAGCGGTCGCTGCGACCGAGACGGACACCGAAAACGTTGCCGACTTCGTCCGTGTGCACGTCGATGAGGCCGATCTCGCGGAACCGCTCGGCCAGCCAGGCTCCGCGCGCGGCTTCTGCGAAAGGAGGCGCAGCCACCCTTGTCGCCTCCAGTTGCCAGAGCGCGAACTGCGATTCCTGAGCGCGGAACCACTCGAACGCCGCCCGCACTTGCGGCAAACCGGCGATCCGCGCCACTTCCTGCTGCATCGGGGAAAACGAACCAGAAGCTGCCACGTGCGAGATTGACTCCATCCTTGTCGCTTATCTTATAACGGACCAACACTAACGGGGCATCAGCCGGGGGTCATGATCATTGAAAAAGAGTAAACATCGTTAAAGGGCGAGCGTAACTTCCGAATCGTCGCTGCCGCAATTGCAGAGTGCGGCCTTATCGCAGCCTGCGCCCTGCCGCCACCGCAGGATGACTTTCGAGCATCTGCATGGTGTTCAGAATTGTGGTAATCACGTTCTCATCGCCGACGACCGTATTGACCATCAGGTGATAGAAGCTGCGAGTCGGCCACTCAGCATTGAGATAGTGCTTGATGTACCCGGCGCGTTCTTTGTCCACATTCTCCACCAGGTCTTCCGCCTCATCCTGGCTTTTCCCGAACAGAAGCAGGCGGCGAATTTTTTCTTGGCGCGGAGCATACGTGAAAACGCTGAAGGTGTCTTCGCGGTTGCGCAGGAAAAAGGGCGCCCCGCGGCCCACAATGACGGCATTGCCTTCCGCGGCAATGGTGCCCATGATTTCTTCCACCATCGACATCATGCGATCGGTATCAAAGGCGCGGGAATTGGCCAGAGGCATGCCGCGCTCGTAGCTGCCGCGCCAGAACGCTTTCGCCAAGCGGTAGAGGCTGCTGTCGACGCGCTCGTCGCACAGGGCGACGGTCGATTCCGAGACCTGGGCACGCTGCGCGATCTCAACGGTCAGTTGCTGGTCCCACAGTTTCCACCCCAAGCGGCGAGCCAGTTCGCAGGCGATGCCTCCGCCGCCGCTACCGTACTCCCGCTCTACAGTGACGATGCGAAACATCGCGCTGTCTCCCTCCCGGTTTCGCTCAATCGACGCCTTTGGTATCCGGCTTTCGACTAATGCACGACCATTCCACTCGGCTTCGACTTCTTGATCAAAAACACACATGGAATCAAGCAGGCGATCACCACTCCCAGGACCCAGAAATTATCGATGTACGCCAGCATGGTCGACTGGCGAATAATATTCGCCTGCAACATCGCCAAGCCATGCTGCTGCGCGGAGCCGATCCCGAAGCCAGGTCCGACGCCTCCGCCCGAAAAAACTCCGGTGGCGCCGTGGAGCGCGGACTGAAACTGCGGATTGGCGGAGTTGATCCTTTCCACCAGCCGCGTCTGATGAAACTGAGCGCGCCGGCTCAGGCCGGTCGTGACAAAGGAAATTCCCACGCTGCCGCCGACGTTTCTAGCCAGATTCATCAACCCGGAGGCGGCATTGTTCTTATCCCGCGGCAGTCCCGAATAGGCAGCCGTATTGATGGGCACGAACAGAAACGCCAGTCCCATCGCCTGGTAGACGCGCGCCATGGTCACGGTGTGGAAATCGACGCCCAAGTCGAACCCCGTCATGTGGAACAGCGAAAACGACAGCATCGACAAACCAAACAACATGAGCCAGCGCGGGCTGTATCGCGACAGCAGAAAGCCCACAATTGGCATGCACACCATGATCGTGAAGCCGCCTGGCATCAGCGCCAGCCCCGACCGCGCGGCCGTGTAGCCGAGCAGGGTCTGCATGAAAAGCGGCAGTAGAAGGGTGCTCCCCAGCAGCGCAAATCCCAACATGAACATCAAAAAGTTGGCGGCGGCAAAGGTCTTGTTACGAAACAAGTGCAGGTCGATGATCGGGTCCTTGTGGTGCCATTCCCAGAAAATTACGAAGATCAACGAGGCCGCCGAGACGACAGTGAGCCAAACGATAAAGTGCGATTCGAACCAGTCTTCGCGCTGTCCCTTATCGAGGATGACCTGCAAGGTTCCCAGGCCGAGCGCGACGAAACCGAGTCCGGTGTAGTCGATGCGGGTTTCGCTCAGTTTGCGGCGCTTGAGGTACGGAGGGTCCTGAATGAGCCGCGACGTCAGCAGAAGGGAAATCACGCCGACCGGGATATTGATGAAGAAAATCCAGCGCCAGGTGAAATTGTCGGTGATCCAGCCGCCCAGGGTCGGGCCGATCGCGGGAGCCATCACCACCGCGATGCCATAGACGGCGAATGCCATGCCGCGCTTGGCGGGCGGAAACGTATCCGCCAGAATCGCCTGTTCGCTGGGCTGCAATCCCCCTCCGCCGGCTCCCTGCAGAATGCGGAAAAAAATCAGCATTCCAAGATTGGGCGCGAATCCGCAGAGAAATGAGCTGACCGTGAACAAGGCGACGCAGCTCATATAAAAACGCTTGCGGCCCATGATCGACGACAGCCAACCACTCAGCGGCAGCACGATGGCATTCGAGACCAGGTACGACGTCAGGATCCACGTGCTCTCATCCGTACCCGCAGAGAGACTGCCTGCAATATGCGGCAGGGCAACGTTGGCGATGCTGGTATCGAGCACCTCCATGAACGTGGCGAGGGTCACGGTGAGCGCGATGATCCACGGATTGATCGCCGGACGCCATTCCGCAGCCTCATTCATTGTGATTGAAGCAGCGCCCATTATTGAATCCGCACCTTCGGCTCAGCCGACATTCCAGGCCGCAATTCATGCTGCTTGATCTCACCCTTGTCGAAAACGATCTTGACCGGGACACGCTGCACTACCTTGACGTAATTGCCGGTGGCATTTTCAGCCGGCAGCAGGCTGAAGCGATCTCCGCTGGCGCCGGCGATGGAATCGACATGCCCCTTGTAGGTTTTGCCGGTCGCATCCACCTCAATCTCCGCGGCCTGACCCGGTTTTATGTTCTTCAGTTGTGTCTCCTTGAAGTTCGCCGTGACCCAAAGGTTCTCCTCGTCGAGCGGGATCACCATCAGCATCACTTGCCCCGGTTGCACATTTTGACCGACCTCAACCGTCCGGTTGCTGACGGCGCCACTGACCGGCGCGACCACTTTTGTGTACTGAAGATTCAACTCGGCCTGATCCAATACAGCCTTTTTTTGACTGGCAATGGCCTGCGCCGACTCGGCGCGAGCGCGGATGAAATCCATGGTGTGCGTGCGGTTGCCGGCGGTGCGCAGATCGGCGTTCGCCTGCTCCAGTTTGCTCTGCGCGGCCTTAATCTGCGCAGCATAGGCATCGGCATTCGCGCGCGCTGCTTGCAGACTCGCGGCCGCAGCCTGCGCGCTGTCGACAGCCTGGTCGTACTGCTGCTGCGAAATTTCCTGCTTGTCGATGAGCAGTTTGTAGCGAGCAAGATCGTTCTGCGCTTTGGTATTGTTGGCTTCCGCCTCCGCCACCTGCGACTGGGCGGCGCCGTACTGCTGTTGCGCGGCGGCGATTCCCGCCTGCGCGCCCGAAACACCCGCTTGCGCACCGCTCACCTGGCTCGAAGTGCTAACGTTGTTGATCGGGATGTTAATGCCCGCGGCATTGGCTTGCGCCTGGGCATCCTGGTACTCCGCTCGCGCTTGCGCGACCGCAACCTCGTAATCGGCCGGATCGATTTCCACCAGCACGGTTCCCTTCTCCACGTACTGGTTATCCTGCACGTTGAGCTTGAGCACATGGCCGCTCACGCGCGCGCTGACGGCATTCACATGGCCGTCAATCTGCGCATCGTCGGTCGATTCATAGCTGGCCAGGTAGCGCCATAGAAAGAAAACCGCCACCAGAATCACCAGGGCTCCGAGGGCGAACCCCAACTTCGCGCGCGGACTGCTGAAAAATGCCGTTCTCCGCCGGTAGCGGGCTTCGCTGTCAGCGGGCGGCGGCGATTGCGTCTCCCCTGTTTCGGCCTGCGGTTTCGGCTCGGCTACAACGGTGCTGGGTGTTTCCATAGATTCCTTGCCTCTCAAAAAAAGTATCCGTGTGTTTCCTGAACGACCGCGCAGCGCGTCATTAGCAGTTTGCCCTGAAGGGCGAGGGGGGCCGAACCAGCCAGAGACGAGAGGGGATTCGATGCCGGACCGATGCGCACCCTACTGTTTCCCTTCGTCACGAGATGATTTCAAGTACTCGCGCACGCCCTCTTCGGCGCGTCCCAGAGCGCGGGCGTAGGAAACTTTGGCCAGATTGTGAAAATAGAGGCTCGAGATCAAGCTCTCATGCGCCGCCGCCACCGCTTCCTGCGCCTGGACTACCTCAAGATTATCCGTGACTCCGGCGGAAAACCGATCCCGCGATTGAGTCAGCGCCTGGTCCGCCAGATTCACCGAGCTCTGCGCGACTTCCACCTGATCGCTTGCCGACTGGAGATCAAGCAGCGCGTTGCGGACATCCTGATCGATCAACGCGCGAACATCCGCCATCTGCGCCTCTGCCTGCCGCAGGCTGGCCTCGGCTTTCAACTCGTCGGCATGAACTTTTCCACCCTGAAAAATCGGGATATTGAGTACGCCCGCGACGAAATACGTAGGCTGCACATCGCTCGGGGTAATCCCGATCTCGCCGACATTCGCAGACACATCGATGGTCGGAAGACGTCCCGCTGTAGCCGCGCGGCGCTCCAGTTGCGCGGCCACCAGGCGCTCCTGCGCCGCTTTGTAGTCGGAGCGGAACGAATAGGCGCGCTGCAGGCTCGCCTCCAGGCCGGGAACGGGGAAAGGCTTGTAGGGAACCTTCTCCGCGAGTTCAAATGCCTGGTCGGATGCCAGTCCCACCACGCGCGCCAGCGAAATTTTCTGCTTCGCGAAGTCACTCTTCGCCGCAATCAGTTGCTGCTGGCGCGTCTGATACTCCACCTGCGATCGCAACGTGTCGATCGCCGGAGCGACCCCAGCTTGCTGTTGCGCGACCGCCTTGTCGTAAAGCGCTTTGGCCGTGTCAACCTGGGCCTGAGCGGTCTCGACGCGCGCCGCTCCTGCGATCGCCTGCAAATACGCATTGCCCGTCGCCAGCACCACCAGATCGCGCGCGTCTTTCAGATTGAACTTGGCTACGGTCTCGCCGATTTCAGCCGCCCGGTATTTCTGGATCGACTTCCAGTCAAACACCCGCTGCGTTCCGGAGACCCGCAGGTCAAAGTAGGAAAATGGCCCGATGACTGCCGGCACGTTTCCAAAAGGACCGCCGCTCCGCAGACCTAACGCCTGCAGGCTCTCCTTCTGCGCCACCTCCTGCACGTCCCCACCGATGTGCGGCAGAAGGTCGCTGAGTTGTGCCCATTTTTCTCCCCGCGCCTCGATCGTGTTGTACTCCGACAAGAGGCCGGCGAGATTGTGGCGCAGGGCGCGCTCGATGGCATCACTGAAAGTCAGTGGCATGACTCCGGGAGTCGCTTTGTCATCCGGCACGCTGCCAAATACCGGATTCTGCGCCGAGGTTTGCACTTGGGAAGACTGTACGGGCGACGCCTGCCTTTGCCCGGCGCTGCCCGATCCTGCCGAATCTGCTGCGGAATCAGACGACGAACTCTGGCCGTAGCCTTGTGGGTAACTCGGAGCGCAAAGCGCGGCCGTAACAATCACCACCAATACCATGCATTGAATAACTCGCAAAGAAACTGCCTGCCGTCTGCGGGTGAGACGATTCGCGAAGCTCATTGAGCCTGAGGGTTCTCCTTACTCCACAAAAATCATAAGTCTTTTAGACTCGTTTTGCGCAGCCGCGATACAAATTCTTGATGCCTGCGCCTCTGAAGAAGCTTATCAGGAGCGCCGACTGCGCTGGCAGCCACCACGGATCGAGCGAAGGCAATGGCCCGATCGTTCCACTGTTCCAGGACTGGTGGCTGGTGACCTTGGTCATCTTGTTTAACTAACTCCTGAAGTTCAATCTTAATGTGCAAACGAGCTTTTCTGTGCGAAAACCGCACAGGGCAACTTCTGCCTATGAACGAATCCACAAAAATGTCGCCTCAGGGTTCGGACTGGACCCGCCTGCTCACCGATCCCGACCTCGTCAGCCACATCGACAAGTTGCTTCAAACCTATCGTGAAGTGCCGGCAGAACAGCGCGAAGCCGCTTTGCTCCAGGCGATGCGCGAAATTAAGGAAGCTGCGGTTAAAGACCGCAAGATCCAAAAAGAGGCTCAGAGGTCGGATCTTCCTCCAGATGCCTCGCTGACTCGAGAAGCAGAAAACGGACAAGCGGGGCACGATCAGGCTCAGGCTCACGAAGCTGCGCCCCATGTTGAACTCTGCGGTCCCGAGCCAGTCGACGAAACCCCACCCTTCGAACCGGATTTCTTTACCGCCGAATCGGATCGCCGGCGCTTTCAGCGGATCAAATGCTATGTCGCCGTCGAGATTCGACTGGAAGGCAGCGAAGCGCCGATCTGGGGCAACCTGGCCAACATCGGCCGCGGAGGCTGCCTGGTTGAGACCGTCAGTTCCGTACCCGCCGGCAAAGCCCTGGAAATTGGATTGTGGGTGGTCAGCGGGAAGATCTGGGTGAAAGGCGTCATCCTCAGCGGAGTCGCGTCCCGCAGCGCGTCGTTCGGCGTCCGCGTGAAATTCTCGCAATCCGAATTATCGGAAAAAGAGCATCTGCGCGAATTTCTGAAATTCGTCGAGAGTTCCGTTCGCAAGGCGCAAAGCGAAAAGGCCTACGTAACGCAGCTGAAGGCGTAAGCGTCTTCCTTCCACCGATCCTCGCGGCCTCACTGAAAAATTTCGCTTGTAGCAAGGTCAGGCTGGGCGCGACGGCAGGCGATTGAGCTGCAGACCCAGGCAACTTTTCCGACAGCCGGGGTTTATTCCTGAGAAGATAGCTGCTAGCTTCTGGCGATCACAAGAACCGCAGGTCAGGGCAAAGCTCGCCGGTAGCTGGAAGACATCAGCTATAAGCAGGTCCTATGATCACTCGACGCATCTTTCTTCGCAATGGGGCGCTCGCGGTAGTCGGCACGACTGCGCTTCCGAGTTTCCTGACCCGCGCCGCCTTCGGCGCCGCCGACCCCGGCCTGCGCAGCAAGCGCCTCGTGGTCATTTTTCAGCGCGGAGCCGCCGACGGCCTCAACATCGTAGTGCCCCATGGCGAGCCGAGCTACTATGCCATGCGTCCGACTATCAACATTCCCAAGAAATCCGTGCTCGATCTCGACGGATTCTTTGGATTGCATCCCGCGATGGCCTCGTTCGAGCCGCTCTGGAAGCAAAAGCATCTCGCCATCGTGCATGCCGCCGGATCGCCCGACCCCACGCGCTCGCACTTCGACGCGCAGGACTTCATGGAATCCGGCACGCCTGGCGTCAAAGTCACCGACGACGGCTGGCTGAACCGCGCCCTGCGCGAACTTCCTGTCGTTTCGACAAACGACAAGTCAGCGCCCGACAAATCTGCCTTCCGAGCCATCGCCTTAGGCCCGTCGCTGCCGCGCATACTCTCTGGCAAAGAGCCCGCGGTTGCGGTCAACAACGTCAGCGATTTTTCCGTAGGCGGAAAGAATCCCAACAACGCGCCCATGTCGAGCACCTTCGAAGCCATGTACGACCACTCGGCAGACACCGTTCTCCACGGCACGGGACAGGAAACTTTCGACGCCGTCAAAACCCTAAAAGCCGCCGACCCCGCGCACTACACGCCCGACGCCAACGCCAACTATCCCAAGGGACGCTTCAGCGACAGCCTGAAGCAACTAGCGCAGCTCATCAAAGCCAACATAGGCGTGCAAGTAGCCTTCGCCGACATAGGAGGCTGGGATCACCACGTCAACGAAGGCAACACGCAGGGCCAGATCGCGAACGTTCTGGGAGACTTCTCGCAATCGATCTCCGCTTTCTGGACCGACCTGGGCGACCTGGGAGAAGACACAGTGGTAGTCACCATGTCCGAATTCGGACGCACCGCCCGCGAAAACGGCAACCGTGGCACCGACCACGGCCACGCCAACGTAATGTTCGTCCTGGGAGGCCCAGTGAAAGGCGGCAAAGTCTACGGCCGCTGGCCGGGGCTGGAGCAATCGCAGTTGTACGAAGGCCGCGACTTGGCGGTAACTACAGACTTCAGGCTGGTGCTGAGCGAAGTTGTTTCGCGGTATTTGGGGAATAAGGATTTGAAGACGGTGTTTCCGGGGTTTGAGGGACAGTCGGGCCAGTTTCTGAGGTTGCTGGGCTAAAGAGCTTGTTACGATGCCGCTGGATTCCGATCGCCTTGTGCTGTTGAATCCGGGCGCAACTCGCATGACTCGATTACTGCGATGGCTTCTTCTGCAAGCGCGCATGAGGTGGGACTTCCGGAACCAGAAGCTTCATTCGGGAATTCAATCGCATAGGCAATGAATCTACCGCCGATGGAAGCGGACTTGCTGCGACCCGCTAAGTCTCGATCAGCACATCCCCGCCCTCAATCTTCACCGGATACACCGCCACCTTCGCTCCCGGCGCTGCCGCCTCGCCTGTCTTCGGATCCCACTCCCACCCATGCCATGGGCAAACGACTTTGCCTCGCGAGATCACGCCCTGCCCCAGCGGGCCTCCGCGATGCAGGCAGACGTTATCCATGGCGCTGATTTCGCCGTTCACATTAGCCACGCAGATGGTCCTGGAGCCGCAGGGGATTTCTTTCACTTCGTTGTTGCCGGGAAGGTCGGATTGGGAAGCCAGTTTGGTGAACATGGCGAGCGCTCCAGTGCGACATTGGCGCGACAAAGTTTTTAGGCGAGCAACGTCAGTGTAGCGCGGATACTCCAGTCCAAGCACTCTCCCAGACCTTTGCCCTCGCTGCCAACCCTCGCATCCACGCTAAGGTATTTATTTCTCAGGGATCTAGCGGGAATTTAACCGAAAAACGAGCCCCAAACTAAAGCTAACTTATTGATTTATAAATATCTTACAGCTAAGTCCTTATTTCTCAAAGACCCAGCGCGATTCTCCCTCTAAATCTTTGATTCTAAAAGACCGCTACAGGAGGGGTGCAAGCGAAAAACCGCCTGAAGTCGCCGTGAATCGCTACTTCTTGCTATAAGCCAGCGAGCCGATCTGCCCCCGAGATTCCTGAACGGTAATCGTCTGCCCAGTCGCAATGTTGGAGAGCTTATCCACTTGTCCGCTTGGCCAGTCGATCTCGATCATGTCGGCTTTGGTTTTCGTTCCCATGCCAAAGGTGAGCACCAGTTCGTTCTGTGAAAGATAACTCGAGCCCGACTTCATCATGAGCCACTGCTTCTCGCCGCCTGCGCTCACCCGCACAACCGCTCCGATGCCATCGCGATTCGATTTTGTGCCGACCAGTTTGATGCGCAGGCTCTGATTGTGACCACCCTCATTCAGGTAGAGATGCGCGGGACCGCCATTCGTCATGACCAGAACGTCGAGCGCTCCGTCGTTATTGATGTCGGCAAAAGCGGCGCCGCGAGCCACTTTCGGAGCGGCGAAGGCGCTCCCAACCTTAGCCGTAACTTCCTCGAACTTGCCGCTACCCGCTTTACTCGAACCAAGATTCCGAAACAAGTGCGGAGCCTCCGCGTAGCTCACGCGCTTCTGCACCGTCTCGATCTGGTCTTCGATGTGTCCGTCGGCAACGAAGATGTCCTGCCATCCATCGTTGTCGTAGTCGAAGAAGAAGCAGCCGAAGCCGAGTGTAAGCAGAGTGTCGCGTCCCACCTCCGATCGCGGCGCTTCATCCACAAACAGGCCGTTGCCTTCGTTGTGATAGAGCGACAGCATCTGGTTGGCAAAGTTCGTGATGATCAGGCTGGCGCTGCCCGAGCGGTCGTAATCGACGGCATCAACGCCCATGCCCGCGCGAGCCACGCCATCTTCGCTGAACGCAATACCCGCGGGAACGGCGCGCTCTTCAAAAGAACCGTTCTTTTTGTTGAGGTAAAGTTTGTTCGGTTGCGTGTCGTTGGCGATCAGAATGTCGGGCCATCCATCTTTGTTGTAGTCGAGAATGCCGACGCCAAGCCCCTTCGAAGTCGCGTCGTAAAGCCCCGCCTTCTGCGTGGCATCTTCAAACTTGCCGTTGCCCAGGTTGTGCCAGAGCCGCGCCGACGTTCCCTTGTACGATTCGGGCGTGCAATAAGACTTGTGCGAACCATCGAGCGTGCAATAGAGGTCGGATTGCTCCGACCACTGCACGTAGTTGGCAACCACCAGATCGAGTTTGCCATCGCGATCGTAGTCAACCCACGCAGCGCCCGTGGAGAATTCGTTCGGCCCCCACAGTCCCGCGGACTTGGTAACGTCAGTGAACGTTCCGTTGCCGTTGTTGTGGAACAGATGGCTCTGGCCCACGGCGCTGATGAAGATGTCGTCAAAGCCGTCGTTGTCGTAATCGCCGACGGCAACGCCCATTCCAAACAGTGAGACGCCAAGGCCCGACTTGCGCGTCACATCGGTGAACGTGCCGTCGTGGTTGTTGTGGTAGAGCTTCAAGGTGGTCGCGCCGTTTTTGGCGTGGCCTGGCCAGTCCTGTCCGTTGATAAGCAGAATGTCGGGCCATCCATCGTTGTCATAATCAATGAACGCGCAACCTGGACCCATCGTCTCTGGCAGCCATTTCTTTCCGAAAGCTCCGTTGTTGTGCGTGAAGTGAATGCCAGCCTGCGCCGTAATGTCGCGGAAGGTAATGCGCTCCTGGGCGGAAACAGAGGTTGCTGCTGCCGCCAGTAAAAGCAACACCCACCACGAAGACACGGAGGCACGCAGGAAAGCATTGAACAAAAAACTTCGTTCTCTGCGTCTCTGCGCCTGCCTCGCAAAGTTTCTGTTGAATGTGGGCATCACCTTTGCGCTCCCGACGCCATAGCCACGCGTGCAATCTGGCGCTTGGCCGGCGCGTTACTCAAAATAGGCAGCGGGACCGAAACATGCTCATGAATATTCTGCCGCTCGTTGTTGTCTTCGGGATTGAGCTGGCGATAGGGACCGGTGATGGCTTGCGAGGCTTCGTCGGCTTTGAAGCGCAGATAGCGCGCCTGATGTTCTTTCGACATTTTTTCGTCGCCTAATCCGTTGTAGCAAAGCATGAGATTGTAGTGCGCCTGCAGGTCTTCGGGGTCGATGGCAAGCACGCGCTGCGAAGTTGTCACGGCTTCGTTGTATTTGCGCTCAAGAAAAAGAACGCGGCCAAGATTGTTGAGGGCCACGCGGTCGCGGGGGTATTGCGCTAGGACAATCTGCAGATGCGCTGCAGCCTGGTCGTAATCTCCCGCAGTCTTCATCAGCGACGCGTAGAAGAAGTTCGCTCGTGCGAGCTTTGGGTTGATGGCCAGCGCCTTCTCAAGCACGGTACGTGCGCGGGGCACATCGCCTTCCTGCAAAGCGGCGCGCCCAATGTTCACCCAGCCATCGGGATTCTGTGGATCGACCTCGGTCACTTTCTCGAAGGCTGCCTGCGCCGCTTTCAGGTCGCCTTGCAGCAACAGTCCGATGCCGTAATCGTTCCACCGCTGCCAGTCTTCTTTTGCGAGCTCCGTCTTTGGCTTGGGCGCGGGAGCATTCGCGGGCAACACATCCAATGACACTTCGTTGTGAGCAACTGCAACAATCGGCACATCGGGAACTTTCTCCGATTTCGCGGACACTCCATGGAGGGATTGTGTAAAGGCGACTTTTCGATCGTCGAACTCGGGCGCAACTTGCCCCGTCGCCTGGCCCTCTGCGGGCTGACCCGCAAACGCGAATTGCGTGTTGAACCAGGCAAATTTGCGATAGCAGAGACGCGCCGTCAAGGTGATCTTGCCGCCTGTTTTATCCGGAACTTTCATGCGGAAGTGAACCGTATCGGCGGCACCAGGCGGAATCAGCCGCACATAGACGACTGCGCGCGTGGCCCACGCATTGCGCTTGTTGATCGGATTACCGTGCGCATCCACCTGCAACGAACGATAAAAATGAGCGCCTTTCTCGACCGGTCCTGTGCCGTTGTCTTCGACCATGCCGCTCCAGAAAATCGTCTGGCCTTTGTCGTCGACGCCTTTCAGTTCGAGCCAGGTATCGTAGGCATCGACGGTGCCGCCGGGAAAGAAATGTCCCACACGCTTGGTGCGAACGACGACGTCGACCCGAACCGTGTCGCCGCGACGAACTGCAGGGTGCACACGATCAAGGGGCGCGGTGACGGGTGCGGCCTCGCCCGCGGCGCCGGGAGTAATCTTTGCTTCCGCTTCTTCGCCCACGGCGAAGGTGGTGGCAAGCTCGTGCTCGGCGATCACTCCCGCTTTCGGCGATGCCGCTGCCGGAGACATCGCAAAAATGTCGACCGTCAAGGCACCACTTGTCAGGAAGTCTTCCGTCGCCTTTAGCTGCGCGGCATCTTCATTGGCGGTGGGCAACGCCGTGTTGGCGGCTGGGAAGCGGTGCGAGTGCACGCTGCCCGCTATGTTGCCCATGTCGTTCGACGGCGTGAGGGGCATGTGACAATCAGCGCATTGCTGTGGCTTCGCCGGATAGTAAAACGAGCGCGCTCCTTCGCCGGACACTCCGCTCGCCTGCCAGTTGTCGTATTCGTTAAAACCACGGAGCCAGCGATAGTGATTGACTGGGACGTCGAGGTGCACCTTGTGGCAAGAAGAGCAGAACTCCGCCGTCTGATCCTTCATGAACGGCTTGAGGAACACGCGGCGGTGCGGCTCCGGATTGAGCTTGATCATGAAGTCGTGCAGCGCGCGAACCAGAGGATTCTTGCTGGCCGCCAGTTCGTGCAGCTTCGGATACTCGAGATAGAAATCAGCCTGCCCCATCGTGCTTTTGACGTCGGCGATCGAGTGACACATCATGCAGCCGAGCCCCGCCTGCGCTTCGGGCGAATGCACGATCTGCTTGATGGGAGTATCCATCTTGCCGGCATAGAGCACTGCCGGATCGTGGCATCCGCCACACCATTTCGATGGCTTCGTGCCCACAGTATCCTGCATGTACTCGATCGCCTTGCGATACCACTGGTTGTTGAACGACGAAAAATGGTGCGCCGAACTGTTCCACTGGTTGTAAATATCTTTGTGACAGCGCTTGCACGAATCCGACTCCATAAAAAACTGGCTGGGAATCTTTTCTCCGCCATAAACCTGCGCAGAACTCGGAAAAAACGGCCCCTTCGGTCCATCGCCTTCGCCTTCCATGGAAAGGGGCGGCAGCGCCGGATTTTCAATGCGTCCATGCTGGTTCCAGCGGGTTTCGCGCAGATATCGAGCTGCGGGCGCGAGTGCGGCGAGCACCAGAAACACGGCTGTAACGCGCACCAGCGAATTGCGAGAGAGCCATGGAATTCGGGTCGCGGCGATCAGGCCTGCGCCGGCGAAACTCAAGCCGATGTGGATGTAGACGAGCGTCCACTGTGAACGCAGCGCTCCGGTGTAAATTAGCGCCAATCCTGGAATCGCGCCGAGAAACAACAGAACGATGCCGGCGCGGACCAGCGCCTCACCCCGTCGCCAGGAGCGCGCGAGCCAGAAAAGCAGCAGCGCTGCAGCCACGACTCCGCCAACGGCGTGGAGCAATACCACGCCGGCGTAGAGGACATTCGCTTGCGGGTACGCGTACAAATAAATCGCGGACACCACGAGAAACCCGATCAGCGGCGGTAGAGTTCGATTCATAATGATGTCCGGCGAACGACGTGATCGATTCCCACAGGCTCACACTAGCGGCCACGCCTCGATTTGCGAAATACTATCGGCTGGCAAGAAGCGGTGTCACTAATGGAAAAAGATTAGAAAACCCAAAAAGTGTTTGCATTGCCGGTCCGGGGATTTATGAGTTACCCGGTTGACGACCGGAAGCTTCGGATCTACTGAAATGGATGACGATTTCACTCCACGGCAACCGGCTACAGCTTCTTTCGCCCCAGGGCGCCAGCGGACCGCACCGCGGCTTTGAGTTTCCCTCGGATTGTGGGCGAATAGAGTAAATCGAGAAAGCCGTCCATCTCGGCTGCGAACCCTCGACCATACCCGAACCACCAGATTTTTTTCATGCGCGGAACCCGGTCGCTATCGACGTACTTCACGCGCACCATTTCTTCCAATCCCCAGCGTCCATGGGTGCGCCCCAACCCACTCGACTTCACGCCGCCGTGCGGAGCCTCGCTGATGCTGAAGCAGGACACCGTATCGTTTACCATCACCGTGCCGGCATCGATACGGCGCGCCAATCGCTCGCCTCGGGCACGATCGCGGGTCCAAATGCTGGCCGCCAGCCCGTAATCGGAATCGTTGGCCAGGCGTACTGCGTCGGCGTCGTCAGTGAAAGCCGCGACCGGCAGCACTGGGCCAAAGGTCTCCTCCTGCATTACTCGCATGCTGTGGTCGACGTCCGCCAGCACCGTCGGCGCAAAAAACGTCGGCCCGAGTTCACGCAGTCGCGTGCCTCCAGCGAGCACGCGGGCACCGCGCTGCCTTGCATCTTCCACCTGCGATTCCACTATGCGCACTTGCCGCTCATGGATCATTGGGCCAACTTCGGTCGCTGGATCCATGCCATTGCCGACGCGCAGTTTTCGGGCTTTTTCGCTGCAAGCCTCGAGGAAAGCGGCATACAAACTCTGATGCACGTAGCATCGTTCGACCGACAAGCAAGTCTGCCCGGCGTTCACGAACGCACCCCAGACTGCTCCGCTCGATGCGACATCGACGTCGGCGTCTTCGAGCACGAGCATGGGGTCCTTGCCACCGAGTTCGAGCACTACCGGGAGCAATCTTTCAGCGGCGATCTGCGCGATTCGACGACCAGTGCCGACACTTCCTGTAAAGATGAGCTTATCGATGTCGCTGCTCACGAAAGCTGCGCCGGTCGCGCCTTCGCCAGGAATGACGTGGAAAATATCGTCGGGCACTCCCGCATCGCGCAACATCGCTTGCAGTTCCAGCGCAATCAGCGGCGTCAACTCGGAGGGCTTGAGCACAACCGCGTTGCCCGCAACCAAGGCCGCCATGGCCTCGGTCGCCGGAATCGAGAAGGGATAGTTCCAAGGAGAAATGATTCCGATCACGCCATACGGCTCATGCAGAAGGCGACCGGACTTCGATTTCATCGCGAGGTTTCCGTGCGCCAGCTTTTCCTCGCGGAGAATCGCGAAAGCGTTTTCGATCAGGAAGCGCGACGCATCGAGTACGACCAGAACCTCGGTGAGGAGCGCCTCGACTTGCGGCTTACCGACTTCTTGCGTGATCCGCCGTGCGATGTCGGCCTTGCGTGCCAGCAATATGCTCTGGAAACGCCGCAATACCCGCACCCGATTCCGAATGCCCCATCCACTCCACTCGAGTTGCGCGACGCGCGCGCGTGCCACCGCAGCGCGCACTTCAGTCGGGCCAGAACTGTCCAGTTCTCCCAGAACTTCGCCCGTCGCCGGGTTGACGGAGGCGATTCGCGAGACCGCGAATTCCACGTTGCTAGCCATCTGCGAAGAAGTGTACGCGGGACCGGACGGGTGCGCCAGCGGCTTTGTCTCTCTGAGAAATGTCAAGTCTTTTGTAGCGCGGACACTCTTTTCCGGGTAAGGCGGATGGAGTGCGCAAGGTTCGCGGACAGGAGTGTTCCGCCACTCTAGTACTCCACGTTGACCAGATAAAGCCCGCTGGCGGGGGCGGTCGGTCCCGCGGCTGAGCGAGCGCGCGCCTCCAGAATGCCACGCAATTCTTCCTGACTGACTGTTCCCTTCCCCAACAGCACAAAAGTGCCGACGAGGTTTCGCACCATGTGATGAAGAAATCCGCTACCGCGCACCGTGTAGATCAATTCCTCGCCTTCTCTTGTCCAAGATGAAGTAAAGACCGTGCGCACGTTGCTGACCCGGTATTCCGTTTGCCCCTCTGTTTCTCTGCGGTTCAGATTTTCCTGGGCCACAATCCGTTCCACCCGCTCCGGATCAACAGCGGCAAACGACGTGAAATCGTGCTCCCCAACAATCATGCCGGCGCCTGCGACCATCGCCGATTCCTCGAGCGGATAAGGGTAATGCCACACATATCGCGCCAGAAAAGGGGGACAGATGGCTGCGCGGTACATGCGATAGCGATATGACTTGGCGAGCGCCGACTTGCGTGCGTGGAATTCGGGCGCAGCCTCCGTCACTTCCAGCACCCGTATCGATGCCGGTAAATTGTCGTTCAGGGCCGCTCTCCAATTTTCGACGGGAATCGCCGACACGGTTGCGAAACTCGCAACCTGCTCCAGCGCGTGCACGCCGGCGTCGGTACGCCCCGAACCCTGGGGCAGTACATTTTCTCCGCTCAAACGTCCAATGGCTGAAGCGAGCGCCCCTTGCACGGTCGACCGTCCGGGCTGCACTTGCCATCCGGCGAAATCGGCGCCGTCATAGGAGAGGATCAGTCTGAGGTTTCGCACTTTTTTCGAGTCCAAAGCTGCCCGAACATCGTCGATAACTATGTACCTCAACCACAAAGGCACGACGACGCGTCAGATATACTATTCCACTTAGGCTCAATGAAGGAATATTTTCCCCAATGCTATAGGGAAACATTGCAAGGAACTCTTGCCTGTTGTTCTACGTATTAGCAGAGTGCCAGGAAATTACCTGCCACTGCGGTCCGTTTATCCCGTGTCTCTGCTTTTGAGTTTGGATCGATTGCCTTGATGGATAGTTTTGACCGATGGAGATAATGCGAATGCAACGTTCTACAATGTCGACTGCATTTCAACGAACGGCCGCCCTTTTCCTTGCCGTCGCCATAATACCTTCCGTGTGGGCTCAGGATGCTTCGTCCATGCCCACTGCACCCTCGGCGCAAAAAGCCACAGCGCCATCGCAACCGTTTGACGTGAACGAGTATGCCAAGCCGCGGTCGCACTTCCCCGACCCGATTGCTCCTTACACTCCGCGCCACGTGGCGCCGCCGAATCTTGCTAATACGCCACGTATCGACCAGTTGATGCACGATGGCAAACTCTACATCTCCATGAACGACGCCGTCGCGCTGGCGCTTGAGAACAACCTTGATATCGCCATTGCACGCTACAACCTCAACATCGCCGACACCGACGTGTGGCGCGCCAAGGCGGGAGCCGCCATTCTGGGTATCAACACGGGCGTCGTCCAAGGTACGCCGGGCGGGGGTGTGGGCGGATTGGCGGGACAGGTCGGCTCCGGTCAGGGCGGCACATCGGTGGCTTCAGGAGGCGCCGGAGCAGGAAGTGGCGGCCTGGTCGTCTCCACTTTGGGCAGCGGATCCGTCATCCCCAGCTTCGATCCCGTCCTCACTGGCACGATCCAGTTCGACCGTCAGGAAGTCAATTGCACTTCGCCCTTTTGCGGCAGTAGCCAGAACACGACTACGGCTAATTTTGCGTACACGCAGGGTTTCCAGTGGGGATCGAATCTCTCGGTTGCCTTCAACAATACGCGGCAGACGTCCAATAACGAATTCAATGAACTCAGCCCGCTGCTGAGTTCCGGGTTCAAGGCCCAGGTGACACAGCACTTGCTGCAGGGTTTCGGGTTCGGCGCCAATACACGCTTCATTCAGATTGCCAAGAACGATCGCAGAATCTCCGATGTGGCGTTCCACCTGCAAACCATCACCACGGTGGACCAGATCGAGAACATGTATTGGGATCTGGTCTACGCTTATGAGAATGTTAAAGTGCAGCAGGAAAATCTCGCCTTCGCGCAGAAGACGCTTTCCGACAATAAGAAACAGGTCGAGATTGGAACGCTGGCACCCATCGAAGTGGTGCGGGCGCAGAGCACCGTGGCCTCCGATCAGCAGACCCTCACGTTGGCCCTCACCAATCTTCAACGCCAGCAACTGCTCATGAAGAATGCTCTCAGCCGCACGCTCGTCGACCCCGCCCTGGCGGATGCCGAGGTGATTCCGACCTCGACCATGGAAGTGCCGGCCGAAGAGCCTGTTACTCCCACCGAAGAGTTAGTCACGGACGCCCTTAGCCATCGCCCCGATCTGGCAGAAGCCCGCATCAATCTCACCAACACCGACATCAGCAATAAAGCCATTCGCAACGCTCTTTTGCCCAGTCTTGACGCGTTTGCCTACTATGGGGGCGCGGGTGTCGGCGGCGTCCAGAACCCGGGATACATTTGCGAGGTGGATATTCAGTTTTGCGATCCGGTTCCGAACCCGCCGCCCTATGTCCCTGTACCCACCGTCGGTTACGGCGGCACGCTGAACCAGTTGATCAATTCGACCGCGCCCGATAAGGGCATTGGTTTCCAGCTCAACATCCCCATACGTAACCGCGTGGGTCAAGCGACGCAGGTGCGTTCGGAATTCGAATACCGGCAGGCGCAGTTGCGCATTCAACAAATCGAAAATCAGGTGCGTATCGAAGTGCGCAATGCTCAATTTGGAGTGCAGGAAAATCGCGCCAGCGTGGATTCCGCTCAAGCCGCCGTCGATCTGGCGCGCCAATCTCTCGACGCCGAACAAAAGAAATACAATCTGGGAGCATCCACCTCGACGCTGGTGCTGCAGAACCAGACGGCTTTGACTCAGGCGCAGGTGACACTGGTTTCGGCGAAAGCTTATTACGAGAAGGCGCAAGTCGAACTCGACCGGGCGACCGGCCTTCTGCTGGAGCATGCCAACATTGAGATCAAGGATGCCGAACGCGGCCAAGTCACGCGTTCGCCGAACATCCCGCACGTGACAGCACGGCCCGCCGACCAGTTGACTCCAACTGGTTCGCAGGCGCCACCGCAGCAGTAAGAGCAGCGACGGAGAGTCTGTTTTGAAAGAGCCCGCAGCAAAGCCTCACCCCTGGCGTTTTTGCGCAAGGGTGGGCTGCCGAGAGACTGCGTCCAGCCCACCTATTTCCCTATGCGATAATGTTGCGTCCTAACGCCTCGTCTGCCTGCACTCTATTGCCCATGGGCCTTTCCGTCGCAATTGTTGCCATGAACGAAGAAGCGAACCTTGGCCGCACGCTGGCCAGTGTGCGTTGGGCCGATGAAATCATCGTCGTAGATTCGGGCTCAACCGACCGCACCTGCGACATCGCGCGCGAGTATGGCGCAACGGTCATCCACGAGCCGTGGCGTGGTTATGTAGCGCAAAAAAACTACGCCCTCGAATTTTGCACCCAGGATTGGATTCTCGCACTCGACGCCGATGAGGAAATCTCGCCCGGCTTAAGCGATGAGATCCGTAAAGTTGTTTTGGGAAACGGCCAGTTCGACGGCTATTCCATCCCGCGCCAGAATCTCTTCCTCGGCAAATGGATGCGTCACGGCGGTTTCTATCCCGACCCGAAATTGCGATTATTCCGCCGCGGCGACGGCTACTCGACCGGTTTCGACCCGCACGATCATTACGAACTCCACACTCAAGGCCCGGTTAAGCAATTCCGTCATCCGATGGTGCACCACACTTATCCGACGCTCACTTTGTACCTTGAGCACATGAACCGCTATTCATCTCTGGGCGCACGAATGGCGGTCGGCAAGGGTCATCGCAGCTTCAGCGTGATCGACATCGTGCTGCGCCCGCTGGCGACCTTTATCTATAACTACTTTTTGCGGTTCGGTTTTCTCGACGGACGCGAAGGCCTGCTGCTCCACCTGTACCACGCCGGCTACGTCTCCTGGAAGTATTCGAAGGCCTTTGAACTCGCACGCCAAGAAAAATCGCGCTAGAACTGGCAGGCACCGGGCGATCTGGCTCCGGCTAATTTTGCTCGGGATTCTTTTTTTTCTTAATTTCGGACAACTTCCCTAGAAGACGTGTGTTTGATTGAAACGAAGCTAAGCAGCTTCCTGGTTGGGATCCCAGCAGCAAATCGTGAACGGCCCTCGCGCAGCCCTTCCCCGCTGACAGGCGGTTCATCCATTGAAGCCAGCAGTAAACGAACACATCTTCAAGGAGAATCTATGAGACTTCGCACCCGTGTCGTTTTGCAACTTGCAGCCTTGTTCCTGGCCCTCGGCGCTTCTGCTCTGGCCCAGAACGCTTACCTCTACGTCGTGCACGCACTCCCTGGCCGCGATCTCGCCGACAATCTCAACCCCCAATTGCCGGTCGACATTCTGATCGACGGCAAATCCTGCTTGACGCATTCCCTCACGTTCGGCAACACGACCTCTCCGTATACTCTTGCCGCGGGTACCTACGAAGTGCAGATCAGCCTGGCTGACACCCTGGCGCCCTGCACCAATCCGGCGGTCCTCGATTCGCAGGTCACTCTGACCGCCGGCGAGAGCATCACAGCGGTCGCCGCCATTAGTAGCACCCAACCCGTGCTACAGCTCTTCACTGAAAACCTTGTATCCGTCGTGCCCGGGAACGCGCGTTTTGTGTTTGTCAACTCTGCCGATGCTCCCGCGCTGGAAGCTACGCTGATCCAGGTAGGCGTCAAGAATCCCCTGACTTTCACGGGCTCGGCAAATCCGGGTGCGCAAACCTACATCGCAGTGCCCGCCGGAGAGTATCTGATCCAGATCACAGAGGTGGGCAGCACAAACGTGCTCACGTCACAAACGATGAGCTTGGCCGACCAATCCATCGTCTTCAGCTACGCTAGCGGCGAAACTCTCAACAAGACCGTACAACTGGTGAATCGAACCGTGCGCGACGTATTCTAAACCACAACTTTCAAGGGGCCGTCTTCGGACAGCCCCTTTTTTAGCGCAGAAATGTCTATTCGATACGATCCTGATGCGTTCATTCCTTGCGCAGCGTGATGCGCAGAATGTCATACTCCACCTTCACCGACCGTTGCGGAAACTTTGCCTCGACATAGGACGTAACCTCTGCGACCGAAGGAATTCCATCCCGCCCCGTCAGACAACGCGCGTCATCGAGCAACACGATGTGCGCATACGGATGGCTCAAAATCATTTCCATCTCCGCCGACAGCCTTTGCTTGTCCGGCTCCATTCCCACCCAGCTGTAATACCCGGCATCGAGCCAGAACAGGGCTGGCCCTTGTAGCAGGGCTAGAACTTCGGGCATGAGCAGGCGGCTATCTCCGCAGAAAATTCGCACATGCTCATAGCGCGCGAATTTCCGCCTGGCTCGTTCGGCCAGCGACGGCGCAAATTCAACGGAATAGATGCGCTGGAAATGGCCTTTCATCGCCGCCACCATCTCGCCATAGTACGTACCCGTCTCGATCAGTGTCGTCAGCCCAAATGCTTTTCCATATTCCCGCACCACCTTCTGCTTCAACAGATGCGGCGAACGCGCCGGCCGTCCGCGCAAGATCCAGTACCAATAGTCGGGATAGTGGCCCAATGCCTTATAGACGCCATAGACAGGAGTGCGCTGCAACAAACGTCGGAAAGCCTTCAGAAAATCCTCCGCAAAGGAAACCCCAGCATAGGTGCGCACGAAAAGCCGCGTCAAGCGGCCCTAGAGCTTCCTTTTGCTCGTCTGGTGCACCCGTGTTTGAGATTCTGATTTTCGACCGAGACGCTACCTCCCCAACCGTTCGGTCGGTGGTCTCTTTTGCAGCAAGACGAGCGCTCCTCTATGATCGGTGTCAGAGTGGGGCCCATGGATGCCAGAGAATAAGCCAAAATCCGACCAGACCATAGCCGAAAACCCGATCTCCGATGTGTTCGAAGGACGTCATCCGTCCGCATCCGAAAGGCAGTGGGCAGAGAAAACGCTTGCCGCCACACTCGACAAGGCTCCAGAAAAGCCGATTGGAGCTGCCACGGGCACCAATCGCGATGAACTAGGGCATGCGCGCTTTAGCACAATCTCAAACGTCCCCATTCGCCGCCTTTACACGCAGGCCGACCTTCCCGTCGACTGGAACTACGATCAGCATCTAGGTTATCCAGGCCAACCGCCGTACACGCGTGGCATTCACGCCACCGGCTACCGGGGCAAGCTGTGGACGATGCGGATGTTCTCAGGCTTCGCCTCTCCCGAAGAAACCAACGAGCGCTACAAGTATCTTCTCGAGCACGGGGGAGGCGGGCTCTCGGTCGCCTTCGATCTGCCCACGCTGATGGGCTACGACTCCGATCACCCAAACAGCGAAGGTGAAGTCGGCAAGTGCGGGGTGGCCATTGACTCACTCGAAGATATGGAGATTCTGTTCGACGGCATCCCGCTCGACAAAATCACGACATCGATGACGATCAATTCCCCGGCCAGCGTCCTCTGGGCCATGTATCTGGTGGTTGCCGAAAAACAAGGAGCCGACTGGAATAAGATTTCTGGCACCATCCAGAATGACATCCTGAAGGAATACATCGCGCAGAAAGAATACATTTATCCGCCCGCACCCTCGATGCGTCTGGTAATTGATACGTTCGAGTTCGGATCGAAATTTACCCCGCGCTTCAACACCATCTCTATCAGCGGCTATCACATTCGCGAAGCCGGATCGACGGCTCTACAGGAGTTGGCGTTCACGATTTACGACGGTGTCGAATACGTGGAGTGGGCGCGCCGTCGCGGACTGGATGTTGACGATTTCGGGCCGCGCTTGAGTTTCTTTTTTAACGCCCACAACGATTTCTTTGAAGAAATAGCCAAATACCGGGCCGCGCGCAAAATCTGGTATCGCCTGATGAAAGACCGCTTCGGCGCCAAGAACGATCGCACGCGCCTGATGCGCTTCCACACCCAAACCGCCGGTGTGTCGCTGCCCGCGCAGCAACCGATGAACAATATCGCCCGTGTCGCCCTGCAAGCCTTGGCGGCTGTGCTCGGCGGCACACAATCGTTGCACACCGACGCGTACGACGAAGCCCTCGCCCTGCCCACGGCTGAAGCCGCGCGCATCGCGCTGCGCACACAGCAAATCATTGCCTTCGAATCGGGCGTGGCCCAAACCGTCGATCCGCTGGGCGGCAGCTACTTCGTTGAAAAGCTAACACTCGACTTGGAGCGGGGCGCTTTCGAATATTTCGAAAAGCTCGATCAGATGGGTGGTATGGTCAAAGCCATTGAGCGCGGTTATCCCCAGAAGGAAGTCGCAGAAGCTAGCTATCAATACCAGCGTGCCGTAGAAGCCAACGAAAAAATCACCGTGGGCGTGAATGATTTCGTCATTGAGGAACAATCGCCCCACATTCTCTACATCGACGAATCCGTCGCACGCGCCCAAGAGAAGAAGCTAAAAGCTCTTCGCGCCCGCCGATCGAACAACGAAGTTCAGCGGCGCCTCGATGCGTTGAAACACGCGGCCGCAGAGAGTCCGAGCGCGGGCACGGACGGCAGCATTTCCAAAGTGAACACCATGCCGTACATCATCGACGCGGTCCGCGTCTATGCCACGGTCGGGGAAATCTGCGAAGCGTTGCGGCAGGTCTATGGGACTTACACGGAAGTGAGCATCACGTAGTTTTTCTTTGCGGTCGCAATTTGCGACCGCAAAACAAGTCGACGATCAAACGTTCTTCCTTGACTGGTGCCAAAACGCGGTTCGCATTTATCACATTCTGGCTGTCCATTGATCACATCCCCCCAGCGCTCACCGAGGCTATGATGAGCCCATGCAAACTCATTCCCGCAAGCCAAAACCTTTGCGGCCTTTCGCAAAGCACCGGAAGGGCGCTGCGATTGCCATCGATCTCCGTATCTTGATTCTCCGACGCCAGCGAGTAATCTTGGATACCGCTCTGGCGGAACTTTATAACGTGCCTGTGAAGCGCCTGAATGAACAAGCAAAACGGAACCGCCGGAGATTTCCTACTGATTTCATGTTTCAGCTGACTCCCCGGGAATCCAAATCTTTGCGGTCGCAATTTGCGACCTCAAACATCGGCCGAGGGGGCCGGCGCACTCTGCCTTTTGCCTTTACCGAACATGGCGCGATCATGGCAGCGACGGTACTGAACTCTGAACAAGCGGTAGAAATGAGTGTTTTCGTGGTGCGCGCCTTTGTCCGGTTCCGGGAGTTGCTGGCCACGAACAAAGAGCTCGCCACCCGTATTAGAGAATTGGAAGACCACTTGGAAACACACGACAGCACAATTCTGGAAATTCTCGAAGTTATCAAGAGACTGATGAACCCGAACCCAAAACGCCGCACCCGGATTGGATTCGAGCTTCCAGCGGCGCGGACAGGATAATTCACGTCTACGAATGCGCCAACTGCGGTGGGCTAGCTCATGCGGTTCCGATACAAGCTTCCATCAATTTGGCGCACCATGGCATCGAGATCGAGCGGGACCTCCAAGAACGCGGCGACTTCTTCGCTGACTGCCTTCGCTTCGCGCAGCACGCGATGATAAGGCACTCGCAATACCCGCATGTTCGTTTTGTCCGCGAGCCATTTATTCACTTCGATCAAGTGGCGCTGAAAAGCACCTTCGATCGCCGGACTATCAGGCGTCGAACCTGTGTTGCCTCGTCGGCGCAGCATTTCGTTTTGCGAGCGCAACACTTCCGGCAACGGACGTTGCATGAAAACGATGCGATACTCGTGGCCCGCAGGCAATGACAGAATCAGTTGCGAGATGACCTTCACAACCTTGCCTTCGCCCTCCGCAATTAAATTGGGATCTTGGGGTAGTTGCTTGATGCGCTCCCATTCAAGATAGCCCTTCGGGTTGTCGGTGTCAGCCTTGCGTTCGCCGTCGGAGAGAACGGGCAACCCGCCGGCCGCCAGCATTTGCATCATCAGCGACGTGCCCGACCGAGGCAGTCCCGAAACAATTGCGATCATTCCTGCCTTTCAGACTTCCAGATAGCGTCGACCATCCTCCGCCGTTGCGGATTTCGAATGCCCCCTAAATGATAGAGGCATCGCCGCCGTCAGGCAAAGACAGGAACAAGCTGACAAGCACGAGGAACAATTCGCTGGACGCCAAAATGCCCGTCCGGCGTCGCTTGCGCGGGGTCGAATGTTCTGATAAGGTGCCTGACAACTTAAAGGAGGCCCTGTGGCCTTTTGTCCAACCTGTGGTACGCAAATTCCCGATGGAACCATTTGCCCCAAGTGTTCCGCGGGGAGAGATCAAGGACCGAACTCGCTCGCGCCCGCGGGAGCGGGCCTTGCCGATAACGTGGCCGGCGCGCTCGCGTACGTGACCATCATCCCCGCCATCGTATTTCTGGTGCTGGAGCCCTTTAACCGTAAGCGATTCGTTCGCTTCCACGCTTTTCAGTGCCTCTTTTTTACCGTCGCCTGGATCGTCATCGAGATCGGCTTGTCGTTTATCGCCCACATTCCATTACTCGGCTGGGCAACCGTACTGCTGTGGCCACTCGTCGGTCTTGCCGGGTTCGTAATCTGGCTGATTCTGGTGCTAAAGGCCTATCAGGGGCAGATGTTTAAACTGCCCGTGATCGGCGATATGGCTGAGCAACAGGCGGGAGCGTAGAAACGGAGATCACAGCCCTTCGGCTGGAAAGTCGCTTATGAACTGCCACAATAGAATAGGGGACGAATTTCAACGCTAGCCGTCTGCAGTTCGAACCCCGTTCTTTCCCCTTTCCGTCGAGCTCCAGTAAACTAAGTAGTAACGTGTTCGGTGGCCTCCAACCCGCAAGTATTCGTCCTCTGCATTCGGCCGTTCGACGCGGGAGTTCAGTAGGAGTATCGGTAGCCGCGCACTTGGCTTTGCTGGCCGGCATCGTATTCCATAGTGTCCGGGCGATTGACCTCAGTCCCTCAGAGCTTCCTTATGGAAACAGCAGCTATTCCTACAGACTGATGTACGTCGTGCCGTCCGATCAGAACGACAACACACCTGCTGAGGCTGCCAGACTCCTATTCCCGCATAAGAGCAAACCTCGCCCGCATTTACAATCCGCGCCGTCGAAGCCCATTCCTGAACAGCAAGCAGTCACCGCCGACGCGGAAACCGGCGACCACAACTCCCACGCTGGTTCTCCACTGGGCACGATGGTTGATGGCCCAATTACCGGCCATGAAGTCCATGTTGCCTATCCTGTCGTCTATCCCGACCCTCCCGTAGCTCGCGCCGAACTTCCTAAGGGCCTGGTTGGCGATGTGGTCATCGAAGTCACGATCGATTCTGAAGGCAACGTTATCGAAACCAAGATCGTGCAGGCGATCGGACACGGCATTGACGAGAAGATTGAGGCCACGCTTCGCCGCTGGCACTATCAGCCTGCGACGCTCGACGGCACACCTGTCGCTTCGCGTCACGACGTCCACTTTCACTTTCCGTCGTGAGGTAGCGGCCCTCGAGCTCCGTTGGGGCCTACCACGCTTCGCCCTCCATTCGCCTGCGTGCTACACTTTGTTTCCATCCCGCAAGAGCGAATCAGGAGCGACCGCGATGCCCAAACAGACGCACCATCTGGCGACCCAGCACCTGAAGCAATCGGATCCGGTTTTGGCCGAGATCATCGAGAGCGTTGGGCCTTGTCGCATGCAATTCGGAGAGCCTACTTTTCACTCACTGGCTGAATCGATCCTTTATCAGCAGTTAAACGGCAAAGCCGCGGAGACCATCTTCAATCGCTTCACTGCGCTTGCGGGAGATCCGCTCAAGCCCCAAGGCATCCTCAAATTGACCGACGCACAAATGCGGGGAGTTGGACTCTCGCGGCAGAAGACGGCTTATCTCCGCGATCTGGCCGAGAAGACTGCAAGTGGATTGCTCGATTTCACTCGCCTGGTCGACTTGCCCGAGGAAGAAGTCATCGCCCACCTCACCCAGGTCAAGGGCGTTGGAGTCTGGACCGCGCACATGTTCCTGATGTTCTCCTTGCGGCGAGCGGACATTCTGCCCACCGGCGATTACGGTATTCAGGCTGCGATCAAGAAGCACTACAAGAAGCGCAAGTGGCCGAAGCCTGCAGTGATGGAAAAGATCGCAAGGCCTTGGGCTCCCTATCGCTCGATTGCATGCTGGTATCTGTGGAGAAGCTTGGATACCTAAGAAGATCGAAAAACCGGCCTCAAATTTATTTGTCGCGACGTTGATCGATCCTTACGACGATTTTGATGGCCCTCCCAGCCTTTACCTCTCAACTTCGCCGGATCTGATCAACTGGAGCCAGCCGACTTTGGTCGTCACGATCGCGCAGTTGCTCGCCAAGGAGCCGCCGGGAAATTGGACCTACGGTTTTTTCTCAGTGCTCGATCGAGTTTCCAACGACCCCAACTTCTCGACCATCGGCGACACTCCGTACGTCCACTATGTGCGCTCCGACGCCAACGACTGCTGTTACGTGCGCGTATTGTTCCGCCAGCGGATCAAGCTGAGTTGGCCGAAGGGGGAGCCCGCGAAATGAGTCGGGTGGCGTTGTGTTAATCGGCCTAATAAAAAACCCTCTCGACCGATCCGAGAGGGTTTGCGAACTGGTTGGAGAAGTTTATGCCGCGCGCACCACGTTGCCCGCCTGGAAGCCCTTGGGGCCTTTGAGCAGATCGAATTCCACCGTCTCGCCTTCATTCAGCGAGCGGTACCCGTTCTCCTGAATGGCCGAGAAGTGCACGAAGACATCCTCGCCTGTGGAGCGCTGGATGAATCCATAGCCCTTCGCCCCGTTGAACCACTTCACAGTACCCTTCTCTCTCACGAAAAACTCCTTTCGCCTCTTTCTAGGGAATTATTCTTGCGCCGCCGTCTGTTTGCCCTGTTCCATGCCTGAGCACGCAAAGACACGCTACAGGACACCCCCTCGAGCGAACACAAGAGCTTTCTACGGGCGTCGCCGCGCGCGTACGACTCCGCACCAACAAAAAAAGCTCCCCCGCATTTCGTCGGAGGGTCTCTCGGCGACGAAATCCTGTGGAGCGGCGAAAACGAGGGCGCGATATCGCACTGCCAACACAGAAACGCAATTTGCTGCACACTCGCCAACCGGGTCCGGCCAGCGAAGCACCAGATAATAGCAGGAAGATGCGAGTTGGCAAGAGAGAAGTTTGGGAGACGGAGCGGAGGTGCAAGATGCGCGCAGATCGAACAGAAGTAAAGGCTTCCGCACCCCGTGCCGCAACCCGGCACGCGATCAAAACTATAGTTCAAGAAAAATCCGTAAGTATTTGATAATATTTGAGAAACCGTGTCTTCCATTACTCCCGTTGAACTTTCCACCCAGCGCGGCGCGAGCGAATTTCGCGCGGCTCCCGCCGAAGGCATTGTGCGTTCGACCGCCCGCTACATGTTGCGGACTGAAGTGCATACGTTTGCCTTCTCTGTCGCCGCCAATGCCATTCTGTCTTTCTTCCCCTTCCTGCTGCTGCTGATGACGCTGATCCGCTACGTCTTTCATTCCCGCGTGATGTATGGCGTGGTCGAGAGCCTGCTGCGCGACTATATTCCCACGGGCCAGGAATTCGTGATTCGAAATCTGAATGCGCTGGTCGGGGCGCACCATCGTGCGCAGGTGTTCTCGCTGGCCATGCTGCTGATTACTTCGACGGGAATTTTTCTGCCGCTCGAAGTCGCGCTGAACCGGGTTTGGGGATTCCGCAATAACCGTTCGTACTTAGGAAATCAATTGATTTCTCTTGGCTTGGTCTTTGCCTGCGGCTCGCTGGCCCTGCTTTCCGTCGGATTGACAGCTGGCAACGAAGCTTTGCTGACGAGCATTCTGCACGGTTACGGCGCCTGGTACGTGCAATTGGTAGGCTTTGTGACCATGAAGATCTTTTCGATTCTGGCGAGCATTGGGATCTTCTTTCTTGTGTACTGGCTGCTGCCGAACGGCAAGGTGCCAGCCAAGGGAGTGCTGCCGACGGCCGTGATTATGGGATTGCTCTCGGAGGCGCTGAAGTACGTTTATATTTTCGCTCTGCCGCGGCTGAACTTTGCGGAAGTGTATGGGCCGTTCGCGATTTCGGTTAGCCTGATGTTCTGGGCGTTCCTGTCGGGAATGCTGCTGCTGACGGGAGCGCATCTGTCGGCGCGAAGAATATTGCGAAATTTGTGATTGCCATCTAGCGATCGAGCCGGCAAGTGAGGTACCCTCCTCGGCGCTCTCTTCGGCGCTCTCTAATGCTGTAAATTAATAGACTCGCGGTGGAGAGATCATGAAGCCCTGGCCTACGGCTGACGATAGCTGGAAGACAGTACCGATTACATCTTCATTGCTTTTCTTCGCGGGAGTATTTTGCCTGTTCGGGGCGCTGCTCCTGGTCGTCACCAGCGCCAACCTTCAATCCCAAACCGGAGCGCAAATTGCCTGGACGGTCATCGTATCGGGATTGTTTGCCGTGGGCTGGGCTTACGCGGGTACAACCAGAAAGTACTGGATGTTTGCTGTCCTGTTTAGTGTGCAGCTCGTGCTGAATTACCTTCTCCGAAACTACGGTCCCCCTTCTCACTCGCTGCAAGGAAATCCTGACGAACTCCGACACAAGCTGGTGTTCGACGCCTACGTCGAGTTCGCGCTGATGGTGGCGGCTTACGTCTTCTTTCTGTATTTTTTGGTCGTGAGGGGAACCGCTTTTTCCGGACGCAAACCGAGGTGCGACTGGCCGGGGAAATCCATCGCACCCTCGTCCCGCAGAAACACCAGATCATCGGAAACTACGAAATGTTTGGCAGTTCCGTACCCAGCAGCGAGGTGGGCGGCGACCTGTTCGACATCGTCCAGAGCGACGGCATGTGGCACGCCTATGTGGCCGATGTCTCGGGACATGGCGTGGCCGCTGGCATTCTGATGTCGATGATCAAGAGTGCGGCGACGATGCAGTTGACGAAACTGCACCGGCCCGCCGACCTGCTCCGTGATTTGAATGACGTGTTGCAACCCGTCACCGCTCCTTCAAACTATCTCACCTTGGCCTGCGTGAGCGGAGCAAACGACGACCTCAGCTTCGCTCTCGCCGGACACTTGCCAATTCTTCATTATCGGAAACAGGAAAAGACGGTCATGGAACATTCCGATTCCAATCTTCCCATCGGAATGTTCAAGGACCAGACCTTCACGGTATCGAAACTGACACTGATGCCGGGCGACCTGATTGCGCTGATTACCGACGGCTTTACGGAAGTGTTCGACTCCGAAGAACGCGAGATTGGGATCGAGGATTTCAAATCGGCGCTGGCTGGTTGCGCCGAAAACGCTCTGCCTGAAATTTACCGGGAACTGCGGGCGCGCACGTTGAAGTTTGGCAAGCAAAGCGACGATCAAACTATGCTGCTGATTCGCCGAGCCAGTTCATAGTCTCCATCGCGTTGCGGATTTCGAGAAGGTCTTCTCGACGAAACCGAAGACTCGGCTGGGCCGGACTTGGAAGATGGGTTCTCCCATGCTTCGCGGGTCCATCTTGTATTTTTTCTTGTAGGCTGCTGCGACGCGCTCCAAAGCACCGGCTTCTTTAACTTCTGCGGCCAGTCCTTCGACGATCACTGCTTCTTCGCCGTCGTCGTTTGCTATCGTACAGGCGGGATTGGCGGCCAGGTTCTGGCCTTTTCGGGATTTGCGTCCGGTCGAGAAGAAGAAGGTGTCATCGAGCCAGACTCCCCACAACGGCATGACATGGGGACGAACGTGGGGGGAAGGAAGACCTGCATAAATTGTGGTTAGCCAGAAGGTGCGGCAATGGTTCATCTTCTTGGCAACCCATGTCCATGGAAGTAAACCCTTGCCCTCAGCGGCTCCGACAATGCCATAGCCGGGAGCAAAGGGGCGATCGGCCTTCGGGTGCAGCTTCACACCACGTTTGGACTTCGTCGGTCGTTTCGGCATGCGAGATATCCTTGGTTCGACACTTTACGCGGGCGAGGGCGCCCGCGCCACACTAGAACTGGTCTCATAAATAATGTTAAAGGAAAAGGTGCTGGCCCTCAGGGGCTGAAGCCCGCATTTTTTGGCGGCTTGCAGCGGCACAACTAAAATCGTGCCCTTCCGAAAACCATTCATGGGAAAGTTCTAAACCTTCTTCAACTCCTGCACGGCGCGATAGGCCTGATCGATGGCGCAGTCGGTGTAGGCATAGGCGCCGGCATCGGCGTTCGCGATGGTCAAACGTCCGAAGGGCTTGCGCGCGACCTGGCACGGTGTCTCGTTCTGATTACCCTCCAGCCAGAACTGGTCGAAGAGCGAATTGTATTCGTAGGCGTAACCGTGCGGCCAGCGGTTGACGGTGATTTGGAGGATGTCGCGCGCTGGGTCGAACCCTCCTGAGCCCAGGATGCGCGCCAGTTGCTCGCGGATATTGCGCTCGTAGGTTTCGAAGCTCGTCGCGTACAACTGCATCCGGCCAAGCCGATGCTGCTCGCGCGCGGGACGTCCCGGCTTGCAAGCCGCCTTCAACATGTGGACGACAATGGGCTCGTCGGGCCGCTTGGTGCACTCATAGCCGCCAATGCTGACGGGCAGATCGAGATTTACGCTGGTGAAGTACATTCCGGGGGAATAGATTCCACTTGTGCCCAGCTTCTGAAACGCGCTCCAATTGCGGAGCAGCACGTTGGTGTAGAGCAATGGAACTTTCTGAGCTGACGCCAGCGCAGTTTTTTGAACTTCCGGCAGTTCCGGTGCGATGTAGGGAATGACCACATGCCAACAAGCGAGAATGCAGTTGGCGGCGCGCACGGTCTTGAGCTTTCCTTCGGTGAAGTAGCTGACCTCAATTTCTTTCGCGGAGACTGGGTCGCCGAGGTGCTTCACTTTCACCACGGTGCTGTTCAGGCGGAGGCGTATCGGAGCGGACGGCTCGTCGAGCTTGGAATAATCGGCCTTCGCCAGAACGACATCGGCGGCAGAGTTTCCGGGAATCGCTGATGGAATCAGTTTGCGCACCAGGAGCCGAGCGACGGTAGCGTTGCCGTCGGGGAAGTGGAAGAAGTATTTCTCGGCCTCGTCGTTGTGAATGCAATCGCGATTCATGCCCTTGCCCGGAGCGGGATCGAGTTTGAGGCCGTTGAATCCAGGCAAACCCAAGCCCCAGGCGTCCTGGGCGGCGACGGCCTCAATCCCTACACCGAAGAGCGGGTGGGGAAAGGCTTGTAAGAGTTTGAGGATTTCGTCGCTGACACCAACGGTGTCGGCCAGATACCGGGCATAGCTGACGCGAGCCAAACGCGCCTTTTTATCGTCAGAGCTGAGGCCGGGGAAATAGTCTTTGTCGTCCGTGAACAGACGCTGAAAATCCTGTTTGGCTCTAGCCGAGAGCGGGGCATCGCGGAGAAAATCGCGCACGATCGCTTCTCCAGGTTCGTCGTTGAGACCGCTCTCGTCTCCTCCGATGTGCGCGGCATTGACGACCAGTTTGTCGGCCCCAAAAGTTTCTTTGTCAAAGAAGATGTGCGGCTTCAGGCCCAGCGAACGGTAAAGATCTTTGCTGACATACTTGGGATAGGAAGGAACATCGATGCCAAGCTCTTCAATCAGGTTCTTCGAAACGGCGCTGTAAGGCGCGGGACTCTCGATGGAGTAGGTGCCGCCAAATCCCAGAAGGGTGCGCTTGCCCGTTTGAAATTCGTTGCGTTTGGCGTGTCCTCCAAAGTCATCGTGATTCTCGAGAATCAGAACGCGCGCGCCGCTGCCCGCGGCTTTGCGGAAAAAGTGGGCCGCCGCCAGCCCGCTGATGCCGCCGCCGACAACAACGAGATCGTAGGATTCGCCGGTATCGACGGGCTTGGGCGCACTATCCCAGAACGCGCCATCGCGAACGCTGTGCATGCACTCGAACGACCCGGCGTGATCGCCGCGCAGGCCGACCTTGCCGGGAGGATAATAGCCGGGCGCGTTCTGCGCTTCGAGGTCGGCGGCTACCGCTGCCCACATTTCGACCGGAATGAAATTGGGAGCGACGGCCGCTCCGACTGTCAGCGCAACTCCGTTCAAGAAGTCACGGCGCGATATTCTCGCGCTCATCCCTAATTGCCGGTCATGTTTCTTATTCATTGCGGATGCTGCAAATTCATCTGACACAGAGGCCTCTGGCGAGGCAGTGTATCACTCTCTCGATTCACTTTGCCGGGATTGCCACGTTGAGGCGCCGTTCCTTCCGGTCAGTCCTGCGGATATTAGTCGTTTCGAGCCTGGACTTCACCATTGTTTCGAGGATTTCGCTCCAAAATGAAGTGTTGGGATCGACGGCGGCCACTCCGATCTGGCCAGCCACCGGCGTGTCTTCCGCTGCGACCCAAGCGACTTGAAACTGCTCTCGGCGCTGCAAACGCGCGAGATAAATTTTGTCGCCGGGCTTCAGCGTTCCGTGGATACCCGCCAAAAGCGCGCCACGACGGCTGATGTTCACGGTTACGACTCTCTGATCGAGCGGACGACCGCCAATATCGGTTCCCGCAAGGAGCACCTGCAGAGCAAGATCGATGCGGGGGTCGCGGCGTTTGCCGAGGCGTTGCGCTCGCAGATCGTTTAGAAATTGTTCCGCGGTGAGCGACGGCCCCTCGCGAATCAACTGCAGCAGCGGATCCGCAGTGTCCTCATCCGGTGATGCGTATTCTGCAATTGCATCCCTACGGCTTGGCGCAGCTTGCTCTTGACGACCGACGAAGATCTTCGGAATCTCCCGATTCCCCTTCAGACGGGCTATCAATTCCTCGACCCGGGCGCGCAGAACCAGCCTGGGCGCGCCGGTGAATTCAACCCCCATTCCTGTTTCTGGATGCGAAACTCTCACCAATCCTTCCAACAGACACTCGGCATCGGAAATGCGAACACTCAACAATACCGGGTTCCCGGCGGCAAACGGCGAGGCTGTTTCCAGATAGCAGGCTCCCAAGCTGATATCGGCGAGCCGCCAGCGGCGCGAGCCAGCGGATTTTGCGGGTGCGGTTGAAGGCTGATCGGACTGTGGCTGCCCAGCGGGCGACGCGTACTCTTCGATTTTCCAATCCGAAGGAGCGTAGTCGATTCCCCAAAAGTTACCCGGAACGTCCAATTCGAGCCCGACCAGCCAAGTCTCAGGATCTCCGCCCAGAGAAACCACCTCCCGGACCCGCGCGGTGGTATGCCGCATTGCGGAAACAATCTCCACGCGCACGCGAGTGCCGCCCGCAATCTCGCGAGGCGCGACCAGCCCGCACCCGTGCGCGTTCACCAAGGTAGTGTTGCACTGCTTGCAGAAAGGAACAGAGGCATCGAGACTGGTGACCAGCACAGGAACTTCCAGTGGCAGTCGCGTGCTGCGGCGGATGGCGTGTTGTGTATTCTCCGGCGGGCCCATGGGGTCAGTAGGCAGTCAGCCTTTCGGCTTGAAATTGTCGATTGGTACAGCAGTATCGGTAAAGATCGCAACAGTTACGTACCGAATATGGTAGACCACCGGGATGCCGGAGGCACGGAATTTCGTAACCCGGTTTCCCAGTTAGACAATAGGCGGGGGAAATTCGGTTCAGCAGATCATGACGGTTACTTCAGCGGCTAAGAAGACTCGGCCGCGCGCAGCGGTCACCCTTCAGCAACTGGAAGCCGCGTTGAAATTGGGCGCGTTATCGCGCGTGTGAAGCTCTGCGTCACACAAAGACAGGGTCAATTCAAAACCAGATATCTTCATCGTAGCCCCTGATGGGAAGGTGGTTTACTCAGTCTTGCTGGCTGGTTAAAAAAGGGGAAACGCGGCTGTCCGCGTCTCCCCTGATCAGATCAAAACTGCATAACGACGAACTGCTTTCACGCCGCGACTATTTGCCCGCGTAGGTGTGCGCCGAGCCAATACCAGCGCAAAGATCCCAGCCGACGGTGCACTGCGAAGCGCCTTGAGTAATGTCGTTGAAATCGTCCGCATACTCTGTCTTATTGGCTAATTCGTTGTACATCATCGTAAGTTCGTCGGCAGTCGATTGCTGCTTGCTGCCCGCCGAGTTTACGATGCCGGCAAAAGTCGGCGTGCCCCAACTAGTGCCGCCCACCGAATACCACGCGCCCTGCAGGTAAATCGGGGCGCAGCAGAAATCGGAAGCGACGTCGGGATATCCACGCTGAGCACCCACGATGTTCGAGATGCCATCCTGGTAGCTAGGCCGGGCTTCGTAGGGACTGATTGCGCCGCCGCCACCACCGTAGATCTCGGAGGTAAAGTCGCCAGCCTGGTTCCGTTCGAAGTACGTGCCTCCTACCGACACCACATCAGGAGACGAACCCGGATAGATCGTGACGCCGATGCCGGAATCGCCGGAAGCGGCAAAGTAGACAACGCCCTTCTGCTTGAAATACTTGTCGAAACTGGTTTCTTCCGCGATTTCGGCATCTCCGAAGCTCATGCTGACGACACCGCCGCCATTTTTGGCCACGAGTTTCGCGCCCAACTGAATGGCGGACCACATGGGATCGGTCGCGCACTGGGGATTCGTACACAGCACGGATTCGACCAGGAAAAGCTTTGCCTTCGGCGCCATGGAGTGGGCCCACTCGATGTCGAGTGCCTCTTCGACTAACCATTCCGAATAAGTTGGGGGCTTCTTTTTGCCGGGCCAGGTCACAGTAAAGTCGGCCGCCGGTATGCCATAGTAAGTGGAGAACGCGGCCAGATCGGTGGCCGCAGTGGGATAGTCGCCAGCGTCGATGATGGCGATTGCGCCGACGCCGCCACTGGGCACAGCAGTGCTAGTGGCGACGGGGCAACCTTTGGGTCCGGCCACGAGATTGTAGACACAGGCCAACGATCCGGGCGTCTCGACGCCTCCTGGGGGTGCGTTGGGGTTCGGGACGTCGGAGTCAACGAAGAAGTAGTTTGTGTGATGGCGCCCCGGGCGCGGGATGCTCGAGTCGGGGATGATGATGCGGTGTCCATTGTAGACGCCCTCAGTCCGGGTTTGAGCGGGAGCGGAGCAAGCAGATACTCCGATAAAGAGCGCGGCGCCGACGGCAATTCCTGTAATTCCACAGAAAAGTTTCATTCATTGACTCCTGGTAGGGGGTGGGTGATGAAGCCGACGGTAATGATGACGGTTCCAGTGCGGAAATGCAAGCTGAAGCTGGGCGAAGCTTTGTTGCAATTCATTGCACACTGGCGGGCGAGGATGGTTCGGCGGCTTGCGATCACATGCGCAGTTAGGTCTTGTCCGGGGAAGGTTCGTCACCGGATCGATGGCGGTTGCGGCGAGCGGAGCCGTACTGTGGACTCCGCGCGCAACCGTTTGCTAGCATCCAGCATTTTGCTGTGCCAGCGCAGCCCGATGATTGCTGCTGGCACGCCGAAGTGTCGCCCCGCAAGTTAAGACCCGGGGATTAGTGAGTAGTGGACGCGGCTTTCAGGTCTTTGCGGATCAAAGCGAAATCGAGCAAGAATCCGAGTCCGGCTGCCAGCGGCATAATGCCGACGGCAACCGCCTGCCACGCATTCGGCTCGGACCGGGCGATCATCGCCATCATGGCCATGTAACCGAGCGAAACCGCAGCCAAGAGGATACCCCAACGCCGCGAGCGTGCGGCTTCGGAAAGATCAGGCTCGATGGGAACGTTGGCACCGCGCGCGATGGCTGCCAGCCGTTCCTCCATGCGCAGTTTGCGAACGCGGTAGTAGGTATACATTGCCGCCATGGGAATTCCCAGAAACAGGGTTACCGCCACTAAGCCAACAAAGTTTTCGTCCATTGTGGTCTCCTTGGCGAGGTGTCGTCCGCGCCTCGCGATTTCTGGAGGGAGATACGCAACCGCTTTGGCGGAAGTTCCGGGTTACCTGGGAATTTTGGCGATGGTCTTCTTGGGCGCCGGTTTTTTCTTCAGACGCTCGAGAACCGCGGCCACAATCAGCGGCAGACCAACGGTAGCATCCACGAAAACCTCGCCAAATTTGCCGCCCTCGGCCGGAGGCACAAACTTGCCCCACGAAACGGCTTCACTATAAGGACTACCCGAGAGTCCGCCCCAAAAGACCGGCTCGGGACAGATGCGGAGTCCATAGTGATAGCGCTTGAGCGGCAGGTCTTCCCCGCCCCGGCGGTGGCGCAATTCGATGAAGGGGCCAAACTGCTGCGACCAGTTTCGCGGAACACCTCCACCAATAGTGAAAATGCCGATGCGCTTCTGGCTAAGCAAGGTTGCGGCAAAGTGTTCCAGGTCTTCGAAAGGATCGAAGCGGAAGCGTGGCTTGCCTTTTTTGTCGCGTTCGCGATTCGTCAAAGCGTAGTCGAGCCCTAACTCGGAATCGGAGAATGCGGGCACAAATACGGGAACATTCTTTTCATACGCGGACTTCAGAATTCCACGCTGTCCCTTGGCGTGCTTCGCCAGATGGGCGCCGATGGCGCGGTTTAATTTGTAGGAGCACATGACTTCGTCGGAATCCCAGCCACCAAAGACCGCGGCCATCACGCGTTCGACGTCATCGAGGTTCTGCTCGGGTTCCAGCGTGTCGTAGACACGGTTATATCCAGCTTCGTAGAGTTCCTCATCGCTGAGCTCGGGATTGTGGCGGAAGTGCGCGCGGCCAGTGGCCTCGACAAGCCCGTGCGCCATGAGCGCACCCGTGGAAACGATGGCATTGACGATGCCCCGGTCGATCAACTCGGCGATCACCAGGCCTTGCTTGGCCACGGTCATGGCACCGGCCAGCGTCATCACGATGAAGGCGTCTTTGTCGCGCGCCATTGCCTCGAGCACATCAGCGGCTTCGCCGAGCTGGCGACCGGTAAAGGCGGTCTTGGACATGGCCCGCACCAGGTCATCGATGGAACGAATCTTGCCGGGATCGAGCGGCTCGAGCGGAATCAGCCGATCGGTTACTGGATCGTGGAGCTTGCGGTCTTTCCCCTCGCCGCCGTGTCCGGCGTTGCCCTGACCTTTCTTTGCAGGAAGCCCACCCCTTTTATCATGCTGTTTCAAGACCAAACCCCCGAGTTTAAATCTCAAATCGTCCGACAAAACACTCTACAGGAACGGCGTTGGCGAACGCCACGTCACTTCGTAGAGAATCGCATTGCAAGTCTCGCGTTATACTACGCGCATGTCGGGCAAGCGCAGTTTTGAGCAGCAACTCGCGGCTCTGGAAGCGCTTCGCCAGCAACCAGCAGAAGTCAGAATCGAACCGCTGCGCAAGGCGCTCGGACAGCGAAATAACTTCATCGTTGCAAAGGCGGCGGACCTTGTCCGTGAAGCCAGTTTGGAAACCTTGACACCGGAACTGCTCGCCGCATTCGACCGTTTCTTTGACGATCCGTCCAAGACCGACCCTCAATGCTGGGCGAAAAATGCGTTAAGCCGCGCACTCGCGGCACTCAATCATCAAGACGCAACGACGTTCCTCCGCGGCATGCACCATATCCAACTCGAACCTGTATGGGGAGGTCGCTCTGACACTGCTGGTACTCTGCGGGCAACCTGCGCTCTAGCGCTCGTGCAATGCCGGAGCTTGTCCGAAGCCGATCTGCTGGCGCACCTTCTCGATCTGATGGGGGATGAGGACAAGGTTGTTCGCACGGAGGCGGCCCGTGCTATCGAGCAGGTAGGGTCGACGCCAGCAGCACTCTTGCTCCGCTTAAGGGCCATCCTAGGCGACGACGAACCGGAAGTCCTGGGTGCCAGCTATGGTGGGATCCTGCGAATTGAAGGCGCGACTTCAATTCCATGGATCAGTCGTTTCCTCGCTTCCGGGGATGATTCCGCGGCCGAAGCTGCATTAGCGATTGCCGGAACGCATTCTCCTCAAGGCTTTCAGGTTTTGCAGCAGCACTTCGACAAACCGTCTGACCCATGGTTTCGTTCCGTACTGCTTTCCGCCATCGCCCTCACGCGCCAGGATGCAGCGATCGAATTCCTGCTCGAACTAATTCGAACAGAATCACAACAGGCCGAAATGGCGATCGAAGCCCTTCTTCGCACGATGCCGTCCGCAGAAATCACCCGGCGCCTTGAAGTACTGGTCGCGGGAAACCAGAGGTTGACACGCGCATTCATAACGCACCGTAAATCGTCGTCTTAGAAATGAGTAGCTGATCGCTCGCAGCTAAAGTCTGTGTTTCAAATGCTATATTTGTCGCGAGGGTGATCGATCGTGCTGCGTGAAACTTTCAACGTCGCGCTGGTGCAGATGTCGTGTGGCCCCGAGCCCGCCGACAATCTGGCGAAGGCGCTCGATCGCGTGGCGGAGGCGGCACGCAAGGGCGCGCACGTCGTCTGTTTGCCTGAACTTTTCCAGACGCAATATTTTTGCCAGCGCGAAGATGCCGCCCTTTTCGATCTCGCCGAACCGATCCCCGGAGCCACGACAGCCAAGCTCGCCGCTTGCGCGCAACAAAATAAAGTCGTGCTGATCGCATCGCTGTTCGAAAAGCGCGCGCCGGGCCTCTATCACAATACAGCTGCCGTGTTTGATCCGAATGGGGGCGGGGATGGCGGACTTGCCGGCATCTACCGAAAGATGCACATTCCCGACGATCCGCTGTACTACGAAAAGTTCTATTTCACGCCGGGAGATCTCGGGTTCAAGGCCTTCGACACATCGGCCGGGAAGCTAGGCACGCTCGTGTGTTGGGATCAGTGGTATCCCGAAGGCGCTCGCCTAACGGCGCTGCAGGGGGCGAGTATTTTGCTTTATCCGACGGCCATCGGATGGCATCCGCCGGAGAAGGCCGAATTTGGCGAAGCGCAACATGATGCCTGGCGCACTATCCAGCGGGGGCACGCGATTGCCAACGGGGTTTATGTGGGGGTGGTGAATCGCGTCGGCTTCGAGACGGGCGACATCCGGGGTAATTCCGTGCCGGGCAAGGGCCTTGAATTCTGGGGAGGGTCGTTTTTCTGCGATCCCTTCGGGCGAGTGGTTGCCGAAGCCTCGCACGACAAGGAAGAAATTCTGCTCGGCGAAGTGGACCTGCGTCATCTGGAGGACGTTCGCCGCAACTGGCCCTTCCTGCGCGACCGACGTATCGACAGCTATGCGCCGATCACCAGCCGCATGCTGGACGGAAAATAACGGTATAGAGCATGGCGAAAAGATCCTCCCCTCGGACTCAACTCCTCCCGGCGGCTCTGGGATACCGCATGCCCGCCGAGTGGGAGCCGCACGAGTCGACGTGGCTGGCGTGGCCGCATTTTCGCGGCGACTGGCCGGGCAAATTCGAGCCGATTGCCTGGGTGTATGCGGAGATTATCCGCAATCTGGCGAGCCACGAGCGCGTAGACCTGATTGTGAATGACGCCAGTTGGGAGAATCGGGCCCGCGCGGCCCTCGAAAAAGCGGACGCGCTTTCCGACAATATTTATTTTCACCGCTGGCGCACAGATCGTGTGTGGACTCGCGACTCGGGGTGCATTTTTCTGACGCCGCCTGCAGATCGCGCTGATTCCGGACGGGTCGCATTGCACTTTCAATTCAACGCGTGGGCCAAGTATCCGAATCATCGATTCGATGGAAAGAATGGTGAGCGTATGGCAAAGGCCGCTGGCGCGCGCGCTGTGCAGCCGTTCGTTGCGCTACCGCCCTATGTAAATCCAATCGGTGAAAAGCACCGCGTCGTGCTCGAAGGCGGGGCGATCGACGTCAACGGCTGCGGCACTCTGATTACCACCGAGGAGTGTTTGCTCTCGACCACGCAACAACGCAATCCGCCGATGGATCGCGCGGCGTATGAGCAGCTATTCGCCGACTATTTTGGCGTGCAATCCGTAATCTGGCTCGATAGCGGCATCGCTGGAGACGATACACATGGACACGTCGACGACATCACGCGCTTCGTCGCACCGAACACGGTCGTCACGATGATCGAGCACAATGGGCAGAGCGAGAACTACGCAGCGCTGCAGGCGAATCTGGGGCGCTTGAAAGCGGCACGCACAGCAGACGGCGAGAAACTTGAGATTGTCGAGATCCCCATGCCGCGTCCGGTCGTCTTTGAAGGTCGCCAACTGCCCGCCAGCTACGCTAATTTTTATATCGCGAATGGGGTCGTGCTGGCGCCGGTCTTCAACGATCCGAACGATCGGATTGCGCTGAACACTCTCGCGGAGTTGTTTCCGACACGGGAAATCGTGCCGATTTATTCCGGGGATCTGATCTGGGGATTTGGCGCGCTACACTGCATGACGCAGCAGCAACCTGTGAGAACCTAGGGACGGCACGTTCGATCATTTACACTTTTATTTGTGAACGCCGAGATCATTGCCGTTGGGTCGGAATTGCTGACTCCCCATCGCCAGGACACCAACTCACTCTACCTTACTGAAAAGTTAAACGAGCTTGGCGTGGAAGTGCGCTTTAAATGCATCGTGGGCGACGACCTGGAAGGCCTGACTGCGGCCGCCAAACTGGCCATGCGGCGTTCGGAGATCATCATCTTCACGGGAGGCCTTGGACCGACAGAAGACGACCTGACTCGCGAATCGGTCGCGGATGCCCTCGGCCTGAAGCTGCAACGCGACCCCCAAATCATCGCGAAACTTGAAGAGCGTTTCGCCAAGCGCGGCATGAAGATGGCGGCCAACAACGCCAAACAAGCTGAAGTGCTGAGCAGCGCGATTGTATTAGCGAATTCGCTGGGCACCGCACCAGGCCAGTGGATCGCTGGCAAGTACGATGGGCAGGAGCGGATTCTGATTTTGCTGCCTGGCCCTCCTTACGAACTGAAGGCGATGTTCGAGAAGGAATGCTTGCCGCGTCTGCGTACAAGGGTTCCACAGCAGCACATCGCCACGCGGACGCTTAAAATGGCGCTCCTACCGGAATCGCAGGTGGACGCGCGCGTTGCTCCGATCTACAAGACTTATACCGATGTTGAAACGACGATCCTGGCAGGCGCGGGCGAGATTCAACTCCACCTTCGGTGCCGCAAAGACTCGCAGACGGAGGCCGAGGCGCGCGTTGAAGAGCTTGCTGAAAAAATCGAAGACGAACTGGGCGACGCCATTTTCTCGCGCAAAGGCGAGACCATCGAGCAGATCGTCAGCTATCTGCTGCAGATGCGAAGTATGACGTTAGCCGTCGCAGAATCCTGTACGGGCGGACTGTTGGCCGAGCGCATTACGTCGCTCGGCGGCAGTTCCCGCTATTTTCTCGGTGGCGCGGTGGTCTATTCGAACGAGTTGAAGACGCAATTCGCAAATGTTCCGAAGGCCCTGATTGATCAGCACGGAGCCGTCAGCCGCGAAGTCGCCGCGTCGATGGCCGAGGGCATTCGCAAGCGCTGCCTGGCGAGCTACGGCGTCGGAATTACGGGCGTGGCCGGGCCCAGCGGCGGTACCGAGCAGAAGCCGGTGGGACTGGTTTACATCGCGCTGGCGGGAGAAGAAGGCACGCAGGTCGTCGAGCGCAATTTTCCCGGCGACCGCCAGCGCATTCGCCAGTTCGCCTCGCAGCAGGCGCTGGAAATGATTCGGCGGGCGCTGTTGTAGAGCGCTTAGATTCGGGTGTGGTGACGGGCCTGCGGCAGTCCTGACGGGGCGAAGCCCCGCTACCACACGATCCTTAAGATGCGAATATTCATCGGCATCGATCTTGATCCCGAAGTCCGCGGCCGCATCTCGCGCTTCCTCGAAGGCGTGCAAGGCTTCGCGCCCGATGCCCGATGGGTTCGTCCGGAGTCGCTGCACGTGACTTTGAAGTTCGTCGGAGAGCAAACGCCGGAACAGGTCGAGTCCATCGCAGGACGCCTGCGGCGGGTTGACGGCAGCGCGTTCGAGATTCGCTCCGCCGGTTACGGATTCTTCCCTACAGCGAAGGCTCCGCGCGTATTCTGGATCGGGATTCAGGCGGGCCCACGACTGGGCGCACTTGCCGAAAGCATCGACATGGCTACGGCTGAACTCGGAATTGCGCGGGAGGAGCGCCCGTACAGTCCGCATCTGACTTTGGCTCGCGCCGGAGGCAGATCGGGCTCGCCAAAGTGGCGTAAGGGCGATGGCCCTAACACGGTGTTCGCAGTGCTAGAAAAGCGTCTGGCTGCTCTGGGCGAACCGGATTTCGGCACCATGACGGCCCGCGAGTTCATTCTCTATCAGAGCCAGCTATCACAGGGGGGATCGAAGTACACGAAGCTGCAGAGGTTTCCGCTCGTTTCTGCTCCACCGAAGTTAGCTTGAATCGAAATTAGATCGATGAACATGACCGCCTACTTCACTGTCGCCGCCGTCAGCTATCTGCTGGGGTCCATCGCATTCGGGTACTTGCTGGTGCTGATTTTTAAAGGCGAGGACGTACGCAGCAGCGGCAGCGGGAACATCGGCGCGACGAATGTCGCGCGGAAATCGCCGGCGCTCGGGGCGGCGACTCTTGTTCTTGACGCGGCCAAAGGTCTGGCGGCGGTGCTCGTGGCAAGAGGGCTTTTCGGCGGACGCGATCAACAACTGATCATGACGGTCGCCGCATTTTTTGCCGTGCTCGGCCATCTATTTTCTGTGTGGCTCAAGTTTCGCGGCGGCAAGGGTGTTGCCACCAGTCTCGGAGCGTTTATACTCCTCACGCCGAAATCGATCTTGTGCATGGTGATCTTGTTCCTGCTGATCGCGGTCGCCCTGCGCTACGTATCGCTCGGGTCTGTTGCTGCCGCGGTCGCATTTCCGGTACTGGCGTGGGCGCTGCGCGAATACTCAGACCCGCGCCAAGTCGCGTTGATCGCAGCGGTTTCACTGCTTGTCATTTGGAAACACCGCCAGAATATCGGCCGCCTCGCGGCGGGAACGGAATCGAAATTGGGAACGAAGCGGGAAACAAAGTTAGAGGATGGATCGGAAACGTTAGGAGCAACACGGCAATAGCTATGAAGACGAACCGCATTGCCGTCATCGGAGCAGGAGCTTGGGGCACCGCTCTAGCCATCGTTTTGGGGCGCAAGGGAGAACACGGCTTCCGGCACGAGGTCCGCCTTTGGGCCAATGAGCGCGAGGTTTCCGAGAGCATAGAGATCAGCCGAACGAACGAGCGTTTCCTGCCCAAGTTCATTCTGCCGGAATCGATTACAGCAACCAGCGACCTGGACCAAGCGCTCGCCGGGGCGGAAATTGTTGTGAGCGTAATGCCCTCGCAGCATTGCCGGGCTCTGTTCGAGCGGATGGCACCCGCGCTCCGACCCGACACACTCTTCGTCAGTTGCACCAAGGGGCTGGAAAACGGAACCCTTCTCCGCATGACCGAAGTGATTGGCGATGTCGTGGGACAACAAAACGGCACGCCTCGAGTGGCAGCGCTCAGCGGGCCGTCGTTTGCGAAGGAGGTGGCACGGGGCGATCCGACGGCCGTGACCGTGGCGTGTGTGGACGGCGAGGTGACGCGCGCGGTACAGCAGGCGTTCAACGATTCCCGCTTTCGCGTCTACACGAACGACGACGTGATCGGAGTGGAGTTAGGCGGCGCGCTGAAAAATATCATTGCGATTGCCGCAGGAGTCTGCAACGGTCTCGGACTCGGCCACAATTCGATCGCAGCATTGATCACGCGCGGTCTCGCCGAAGTGGCGCGCCTGGTTGTGGCGTGCGGCGGGCGTCTCGACACCATGGCCGGGCTGGCCGGACTTGGCGACCTGGTTCTGACCTGCACTGGAGATCTCTCGCGCAATCGCGGAGTGGGCGTTGAACTCGGCAAAGGCCGCAAGTTACCCGACATCATCGCCGGCATGCACGGAGCGGTCGCCGAAGGCGTATTCACGACAAAAGCAGCCATGGGCCTGGCGCGAACGAAAAACATCGAAATGCCGATTACGGAGCAGATGTTCGCGATTCTTGAAAATGGAAAGTCACCGCAGCAGGCGATCGAAGACTTGATGACACGGGCGGCACGGTCCGAGATCTACTGAGGACGCCCTTGCTTCCAACCGTCCGCGGCTGGTATTTTCAGTGAGCCAAAGTGGGGAGTGAAGCTGGGCTATATCAATCCAAAGCTCCGGCTGAATCGTACTTCAGGAGGATGAGCATCGGCGTGGCGATCGCTGAAACCAACGCGATACCGTCGGACCTTGCGCTGGTAGCGGCGATCCGGTCTGCCGATCAAAGCGCCATGGCAGCGCTCTATGACCGCTATTCCTCCATCGTTTATGCCGTGGCCTTGCGGGTGTTACAGGACACGGCTGCGGCCGAGGATGTGTTACAGGACATCTTCATGCAGCTATGGCGCAATCCCGGAGCGTTCGACGCCAGCCGCGGCAGTATGGCGGCATGGTTGGCGGTAATAGCCCGGCACCGAGCCATTGATGCACTGCGCCGCCGGCGGCCCGAAAACGATATCGAAGAGACGATCGTCTCGGTCGAACCGGACCTCGCCAGCGACGCCGACCGCTCGCGCGCGATGGAAAAGGTGCGGGGCTTGCTGCAGACGATGCCGCAGCCGCAACGGTCCGCGCTGGAAATGGCATATTTCGAGGGGTTGACTCACGTGGAGATCGCCGAGAAGACCGGCGAGCCCCTCGGCACAATTAAAACCAGGATTCGCAACGGCCTACTGTCGTTGCGAAAGGTGTTGGCCGCATGAGCGTGCACGAACAATTCGCGGAAGACTTGGCTCTCTATTCGCTGGGATCGCTCGAGGGGGCGGAGCGCAAGAATCTAGAAAAGCACCTGGAAGAGTGTGCGTCGTGCCGTCACGAGCTGCAGCTGTTGCGGGGGGATGTAGGATTGCTTGGCCTCACCACAGCCGGACCGAAGCCGCCCGCACGTGCACGCCAGCGATTGCTGGCGTCCATCGCCAAAGAACCACGACTGCCAGCCGTCGTTGCGGCTCCTCCGAAACGCCAGCGTTCCTGGTGGCCCGCGATGGGCTGGGTTGCGGCGGCAGCGCTCGTGTTGGTTTGCATCGGGCTATTGCACCAGAACTCGACTTTGCAGCGTGACGCGGCTTCGCTGCAAGCGCAATTCAGCGAACAGAGCAACCAACTGGAACAAGCCAAGCAAATCGTAGCAACGCTCGTGGATCCAGAGGCTACGAAGATCGAACTGGTCGCGGCGGGCAACAAGCCGCAGCCAAGAGGCAAGGCGATTTACCAGCGGCGCAATCGCAGCCTTATTTTCTTCGCCAGCAATCTGCCGCCTCTGCCTTCTGAGAAAATCTATGAGCTCTGGCTATTCCCTGCTGGCGGCGGGGCGCCGATCGCAGCGGGATTATTCAAGCCCGATGCAAGGGGCAGCGCGACGGTTGTGAATCCTCCACTGCCGCAGGGCGTGGAAGCCAAGAATTTTGCGGTCACGCTCGAACCCGAGAGCGGCTCGCACGAAGCTCCGCGGGGAACTCCCGTCATCGTTGGCACTGGCGAGTAACCGCCAAAGCCTGGCTCTTGAAAAGCACTGGCCTGGCCGGTTCGACGCAGGACTGTAGAGGCCAGTGATTCGCGCAATGATAAAGGTTTGCCCCCAACGTGAGATTCCCGATACATTCAAACTGACCAGAATGTACTGTCTGGCTCGGAGACTATGATTCATTCTTCGTTTTGGCGATTTTTATTATCAGCCGTCTATCTATCTGTACTTTCCGTGGCAACACTCCAAGGCCAAGGTGCACCGGCGGTGCCATGGGAAACGGCGGCGTTCTCAGCCGAACCTAAAGAGGTCGTTGCCGCGGCGGCCGCTATCCAGCCGCAAAAGTTTGCAAACGCCACGGTATTCCTCGAAGAACGTCACATCGTGATCGACTCCGCCGAGCGGACAACCGCGACTATGCGAATCGTTTACCGCATCGAAACCAAAGATGCGGTCCGCGATTGGGGCACTGCCAGCGCGACGTGGTCTCCGTGGCGGCAGAAGAGACCCGAGATCCGCGCCCGGGTGATAGCGCCCGATGGGACGGTTGCGACCCTCGACCCGAAGGTGCTGACGGAGTCTCCGGCCCACGATCAGCGTCCAGAAATTTACGAAGACCAGCGCTCTTACTCAGGGCCGCTGCCCGCCATCGAGATTGGCTCGATTGTAGAAAAAGAAACGATTCTCGAAGACACCGCACCTCCGACCAGCCATGGAATCATGCGGCGTTCTTACGTTGGTTACGCTGAGCCAACTCTACATACAGTTCTGGAAATTAAGGCGCCAGCTTCGGTTCATTTGCAATACAAGATTCGCAAAGCCCCGACCGTGAAAGTGACCCGCAGCGAACAAAATGATCTCGTGAGTCTTCGCTTTGAGCAGGCGGAGACAAGCATTGTAGAACCCTGGGAGAGGGATCTACCCGCAGACTTCGAACAACGTCCCATGATCGACTATGCCACCGGAGAATCCTGGAGCGCGGTGGCGCAAGGCTATTACAAGGACATTGAAGGTGCCATTCGCCCTGGTGAGGTGGGTCCGCTGCTCGAAGGCACCAGCGGCTTGAAGGGGACGGATCTTCTCCGCCGTCTCGTAATGAATCTGCACCGCAAGGTTCGCTACACGGGACTGGAATTCGGCTCCTCTGCGCTCATCCCGCATGCTGCGGGCGAAACCGTGAAGAGTGGTTATGGCGATTGCAAGGATAAGGCGATTGTGTTGGTCTCCGCGCTGAAGGCGGCGGGTATTCCCGCCCAACTCGCATTGCTTTCGACGCGGGGTGACAGCGACGTCAGCCCCGAACTGGCCGGGCTCGGCATTTTCGACCACGCCATCGTTTACATTCCCGGAAAGCCCGGCACCTGGATTGACGCGACCGCAGAGTACTTCGACCCCGGCTCCCTGCCCTGGGACGATCAAGGCCGGTTTGCGTTGCTCGTGGGTGCCAAGGACGGGCAGTTAGTTCGAATCCCCATCAACACGCCCGCCGAAAACAGCCAGATCGTGCGTCGCGAATTCTACCTCGCCGAGTACGGTCCGGCGCGTATTGTCGAATCTCTCCACGGCGCTGGCGAAGAATCCGCGATTCTGCGAAGTCACTATGGACAGGAGGAGACGAAGCAGGCCCGCGAAGGACTCGAGCGCTACGTCAAAGACGCCTTCTTGGCGGAAGAACTGACCGATGTGAAACATTCCTCCGGATCCGACCTGCTCAAACCATTTGAACTCCGGCTCGAAATGGCGAAGGCGAGACGCGGACTCACTGATTTGAGTGACGCCGTCGTGGCCATTCGCGCCGACTCTTTGCTGTGGGGTTACCCGGATTATGTGCTGGCCGACGATGGAACGGATAAACCCGACGATCCGGGATGGAAGCCGCGCCAAAACGACATCGAGTTACAACCCTTTGTTACAGAGTGGCATTACACGATCGTGCCGCCTCCGGGCTTCAATGCCCCGACACTTCCGAAAGACGTTGAGCAAGCTCTTGGTCCGGGCAAACTTTCTCAGCATTACGAAGCGGAATCAAACGGCACGGTGAGTGCCACGTGGCGCTTTGACTCGGTGAAGGCGCGCTACAGTCCGGCGGAACTCAAGGCGCTGCGACAAGCGGTGCACACGCTGACGCAGTCGAATGCCGTGCTCATTTCATTTCCGCAAAAAGGCGCGGCATTGCTGGCTCAAGGCAAGTCGCGTGAGGCACTGGCAGCCTATGCCGACCTCGTCAAACTTCATCCTAATGAAGCGGTTCACCACATCCAGATCGCGTATGCCCTGCTGGGCGCCGGCTTCGGTGAAGAGGCGCGAAAAGAGGCGCAACGTGCAACCCAGCTCGACGCGAAAAATGCGCTCAGCTGGAGCGCCCTGGGATGGATCGACCAACATGATGCGATTGGCCGCAGATTTGGCAGGGGCTTCGACCTGAGCGGTGCGGTCGCATCTTATCGTACCGCCATCGATCTTGACCCGAAAGAATGGACTAACTATGCCGACCTTGCGGTTTTGCTGGAATACGACGACATGGGTGAGCGTTACTCGCGGGAATCGAAGCTGGATGAAGCTGCGGCAGAGTACCGCGCACTAAAACAATCTAACAAGGAGAAAGGCGACAGTTACAACGACAATTTATTGTACGCCTTACTCTACTCGCGCAAATGGGACGACGTGTTACAGCTCTGTAACTCGTTGCCGGCGACTACAACGCGCCACAGCCTTGCGCTGGCAGCGATCGCGGCTCGCGACGGAGCCGAGGCCGCGCTCGCTGAGGCTGCGCGTCGCGAATCGAGCGAGAGCGAGCGCAGCAATATCCTGGTATCGGCGGCAAATATGCTCACGCGGCTGCAGCAATATCCTCTTGTTCTCGACCTGTTGAATGCCGCTGCGGCGGGCCAGGAAAACACATCGAAGCTTCGCGGACGCATCGAGGTGATGCAAAGAGTCCATCATTATCGGGAGATCCTGCTGCCGGAAACGGATCCGCGGAGAATTGTCCAGGAGTTTTATTTGTTTTTGCTGGATCCGCGGGCCAAGCCCGAGGAGATGTTCCGGTACATGGAGACCGATACACGCGACCAGAAGGAGGAAGCGGAGAAGGGCGCAAGGAGCGCCCATTTGCTGCGCAGCAGCCTGGAAGGAGAAGACGTCAGTTTACCGATGGCTCGCGATCTGATTTTGTCGAACTTACAGATGTCTGTGGAAGGCGACGAACAGACGGGATTCCGCATTCGCACCTCTGGCTTGGGAGACAAGACTCAAACCATGCTCGTAGCTCGTCGTCCAGAAGGGTACCGGATCGTCGCCGGAGACACCGATATCGAGATGGTCGGCGCGGAGGTACTTCGTCGGCTTGCGGCCAACGATCTGAAGGGGGCAAAGATCTGGCTCGATTGGGCGCGCGAGTTGAGTACTCTGAACGCCGGTGACGACGCGCTGAGTGGGCCAGTCTTTCCCAGGTTCTGGAGCCGCGGAGACGATCCTGACCCGAAAGCGATGCGACTGGCGGCGCTGTCAGTGCTCGCCAACTCTTCCGCCATCGGGGAGTACGTTGACGAAGTGAAGTCAGCTCGGACGCAAGCCCAGGGTGCCGACGCAACCCGGCTCGACCTCCTGCTGGCGCATGCGGCGTCGAAGTTGCGCGATTGGAAGTTGTTGTTTGATGTATCTTCGCGGCTTGCCGCAGCCACGCCCACATCGGATACTGCGTTGCGGTTTCTGGTGACCGCGAGCATTTTCACCAAGAACTGGGAGCCGGCACAAAGGGCGATCGACGCGCGATTGGCGCGCATTTCCGACGATCTGACTGCGATCCGGGTCTCGGCACAGTTGGCCGAAGGCAAGGGAGATTTTGTTCAGTCCCGGACGATTCTTCGCGCATTGATCGACAAGAACCGTGCCGAGATCAACGACTTTAATGAGTACACATGGAATGCTCTATTTGTGGGCAAGGTCACCGACGAAGATGTTGCGCTGATGCAACGCGCCATCGCGAACAAGTCGGACAGCAACTATAACGAGATCCATACTCTCGCCTGTCTCTATGCGGAAATAGGCAAGACCAAGGAGGCACGTGAACTCCTCTTGCGTGCGATGGATTCCGGGGGCCTTGGTGAACCCAATGAAGCGATCTGGTTCGGCTTCGGCCGCATCGCCGAAGATTACGGCCTGCCGACCGTTGCGCTTTCGCTCTACCAGCGAGTCGGGAAGACTCCAGAAGCAGATTTCCCCACGTCAACCTACAGCCTGGCGCGCACGCGCGAAAAGTTGATCTTGAAGACAGAGCTGAAGTGAGAGCACCTGATTAAGAGTCAGGTGGTGCCCGGAGACGGAATCGAACCGTCACGTCCCGTTAAGGACTCGGGATTTTAAGTTCTGGGCACCATCGCTCGCAGCCCGCGCCAGTCAAGGGTTTTGAATGACTTACAAATTCTGAGTCCGCCCGTTCTTGCCCTTTCTTTACCGTCCTTCCCTGCCGATCAGCCATGATTCAGCCATGATTTATTTTGGCGATCAGTTGCCTGTTGGTGCCTCTTCTCAGGCGCGGCGGTAAGCGATGAGCCGGTCCGTCAGCACCGCCACGACGGCGCGTCGCAGCCTGCGCTGGAAATTTCGGACATCCACAGGAGGCTGGATCACGGTCTTTTGGGTGCTCCCCGGTCGCAACCAGCACCCCAAGTCGGCCAAAGTTCTCGCTGCTTCCCAGATGGCGGTGCATCCAATTGGATTATGGCAAATTTCGATCCGGCAATCGGCAAGGCCAGCCAGTTTCGGAAAGGCCAATCTGGAAACCCCGGCGGGCGACCTAAGTCGCGGCTGCTTTCGGAAGCGCTTCGGTCGCGCCTGTCCGAGCCTGTGCCAGATGATCCCGAGGGCCGCACCTACGCGGAAGTGGTCGCCGCGAACCTGATCGACATCGCCTGCTCCGCAGGCGCAGGAGCGGTATCGGCGGCCAACGAGATCGCAAACAGGATTGAGGGTAAGCCGCCGCAACGGCTTGATGTGAACGACATCACTGCTGATCTCGCGACGCGAAGCGATGAGGAGCTTCAATACCATCTAGACCACGGCTGCTGGCCGGAAGACACGCCAGTGTCTCCGCAAGCGCTCGACGCCGCTGAAACCGAAAGGTGAGAACTACGCTACCTGCCAATTGGCCGAGAGCACCTCAGCCTGCTCCAACACAGTGATGGTGGCTTTCTCTTGCTTGTCCGGTGGGTAGCCGTACTTCCGCAGGACGCGCTTGACTAGCACGCGCAGATTCGCACGCACATTTTCGCGGATCGTCCAGTCGATTGTGGTGTTCTTTCGGACGGTCGCAACCAACTCGCGCGCAATGGTACGGAGGGCGTCGTCGCCAAGTACCTTCACGGCGCTGTCATTCGTTTCGAGGGCATCGTAAAACGCCACTTCATCTTCACTTAGGCCAAGGGCCGCCCCACGGTTCTGCTCGTTGCGCATGTGCTTCGCGAGGTCGATCAATTCCTCGATCACCTGCGCGGTTTCAACGGCCCGATTCTGGTACTTCCGAATGGCCTTTTCCAAAAGGTCCGAGAACAAGCGCGCCTGAACAACGTTTCGACGCGAGCGCGTTTTGATCTCCCCAAGCAAGAGTTTCTTCAAGAGTTCGACACCGAGATTCTTCTGAGGCAGCTCTCGAACTTCACCGAGGAACTGATCCGAAAGGATCGAGATGTCAGGCTTCTTCAAACCCGCCGCCTCGAATATGTCCATTACCTCCGTGCTCGCCACCGCCTGCGAAACGATCTGGCGAATCGCATGATCGAGATCGACTTCCTTCCGCTCTTGCTGAGGGGCGGTTTTGTTTAGCACCGACCGCACAGCCTGAAAGAATCCAACATCGTCACGGATTTGCATCGCGCTCGGGTGCGGTACGGCGAGCGCGAATGCTGCGGAAAGCTGTTTCACGGCGTCCGTGAAGCGCTTCTTGCCATCTTCCTGCTTTAGGATGTGCTCCTGCGCATTGGGTAGCAGACTCAGTCTTTGCGCCGGAGAACCCACCGTCCACGCCTTCCAGTCGAAGCCGTGGAAGAGCCCGAGACAAACCTCGTAGTGTTTCAGCAGCGCGGTGACGGCATCTTCCTGCGGAATCGCAGTTTTCCCTTTGCCCCCACTCTCGGTGTAGGTCGCCATTGCCTGCCTGAGTTCCTGAGCGACGCCGAGATAATCCACAACGAGTCCGCCCGGCTTATCTTTGAAAACGCGATTCACGCGAGCGATTGCTTGCATCAGCCCGTGCGCCCGCATGTACTTGTCCAAGTACATCGTGTGCAGCGGCGGAACGTCGAAACCCGTCAGCCACATATCGCGCACGATTACCAATTTGAATGGGTCTGTCGGATGCTTTGAAAAGCGCAGTGCCAGAGCATCACGTCTGCGTTTGTCGCGAATGTGCTGCTGCCATTCGAGCGGGTCCGGGGCCGCACCGGTCATTACGACCTTGAGCAGTCCGGCATTATCGTCCTCGCTGTGCCACTCGGGGCGCAATTTCACGATGGCATTGTAGAGATCGACGCAGATGCGGCGGCTCATGCACACGATCATTCCCTTGCCGGAGTTCACTTCTTGCCGAGCCTCGAAATGGTCTATCAAGTCGCGCGCCACGACATCCAAACGCTTCTCAGTTCCGACGATGGCCTCCACTGCGGCCCACTTCGTCTTGAGTTTCTCGCGCCGTTGCGTCTCTTCACCCTCGGTGATTTCGTCAAAATCGGCGTCAATCTTGGGCTTCTCGGTATCGCTAAGAGCCAGCTTCGCCAATCGGCTCTCGTAGTAAATCGGGACGGTCGCCTTGTCTTCGACGGCGCGCTGTATGTCATAGATGCTGATGTAGTCGCCAAACACCTGCCGAGTGTTGGCATCCGTTTTCTCGATTGGCGTTCCAGTGAAACCAATGAATGATGCGTTCGGGAGCGCGTCGCGCATGTGTCGGGCGAAGCCATCGACGAAGTCGTACTGGCTCCGGTGTGCTTCGTCGGCAATCACGACGATGTTCCGACGATCCGAAAGCTCAGGGTAGTGCTCCCCCGCCAGCGGCATGAATTTCTGGATCGTGGTGAAGACGACATGTCCCGACGACACGGCCAGCCGGGCCTTGAGGTCCTCGCGATCCGCCGCTTGTTCTGGAGTCTGGCGTAGAACTTCATGGCACCGTGAGAACGTGCCGAACAACTGGCCGTCGAGGTCATTTCGGTCGGTAAGGACCACGATGGTTGGGTTCTGCATCGCTGGCTCAAGCACCAACCGACCGGCGTAGAACACCATCGTCAGACTCTTGCCCGAACCCTGTGTGTGCCACACCACCCCGGCGCGCCGGTCGCCGCCTTCGCGAGTAGCTTGGATCGTCGTCTGCACCGCCTTATTCACAGCATGGAACTGGTGGTAGCCCGCAATCTTCTTGAGCACTTCCTTGCCGTCATCCTCGAAAACAACGAAATACCTAATGAAGTCCAACAGGCGGCGCTTTTCAAACAATCCTTGGATGACGACTTGGAGTTGCGGCATCGACGCCGGTGCAAGCTCTTCGCCCTCGATGGTGCGCCACGGCATGAACCGCTCGGTATCGGCGGTGAGCGAGCCGACCCGCGCCTCCAGCCCATCAGAGATGACGAGCAGAGCGTTGTAGTTGAAGAGCGCGGCGATCTGGTGTTTGTAGGTTTGTAGCTGGTTGAATGCGGACCAGATCGTAGCATCCTCGTCGGCGGGGTTTTTCAATTCGAGAACCGCGAGCGGCAGACCGTTAATGAATAGGATCACATCCGGTCGGCGAGTATGCTGTCCTTCCACGACGGTGAACTGGTTGACCGCGACCCAGTCATTGTTTTCTGGTTTCTCGTAGTCGATGACTTTTACCTGAGCGCCTCCGATGGAACCATCAGTGCGCGCGTACTCCACGGCGACGCCATCGGCGAGTAGCAAGTGCGTGCGGTGGTTTCGTGCGATGAGCGAAGGCCCATCTCTTCGTAAGACTTTCCGGTACGCTTCCTCGATGGCGGATTGAGGGAGACCGGGATTCAGCCGTTCCAATGTCCGGCGCAGCCTGCGCTCCAGAATTACGTCGCGGTAGTTCGGATCACTGCGCTCGGCCGCTGGTTCGCCCACCGCGATCTCAGGGCCATGCAATACCACGTAGCCCAGTTCGCCCAGCCAATCGAGGGCCGCTTCTTCGACGACGGATTCGGCAAAACGGTGTGCGCTCATGTCTCTCTCAACATTGAAGCGGTTCTAAGCCTTCACCTCGGAAATTTCCAAGTTCTGCACGATGGGGGCGAACACCTTGTAGAAAAGTTCCAGCTTCTCTTTTAGCCACTGTTGCTGCTGTGGCCACAGATTTTCCTGCGTGAAGTCAGACTTCTGTCGGATGTAGATGCGGCACATATTTTTATCGGGTGGATTGTGCCATGCCAGCGGTGGACCACACGCCTTCTCGATTTCTTCACGCTTGCTCTCCAACGCCGTGAAGCCAGCTTTCGCGTTGCTGCCATTGATGACCAGTTCAACTCTGATCTCAGGCTCTTTGGTGTTCGTCTCCGTGTCCCACGTTGAAACCACCGATGAAAGGGAGAATCCAGTCCTGCCGATGGAGTGCACCATCCAGTGCTGAGGGCGCGCCTTCTGGCATTGGACATTACTGTTCGCTTCCATGTAGTCGCGGAAGGCAAGCCAGAAGCGAAGCTGCATTTGTTTGTGCTCCGACATAGCCACACTGCTTTGTGCCACGTCGTGCACTGTGCGGCTCCATTCATTAGGCTGGCATACAATATTGAACTTCGGCGCGACCGGAGAATCCCCGATTCGCCACAGTTCAATCTCCAATCCGAAGAAGTTGATGCCCGTATCAGTTTTCTCGTTCAGCCAGTCTAGAGCAGGCCGGTGCTCGTCCGTAAAACGCTGCGCGATCCAGACGATGGTCACCGCTTCGAGTCCCGCCGCATAGGTAAGCAACTGACCGAGATGAGTGTGGTCTGTACGTTCAATCTGATTCTCGATTAGCACCCAATTCTCGGTCGCCGCATCTTTGCAAAGGATGTCGGCACGAAAGGGGCCCACTTCTTTTTCTTGCGCTTCGCATTCCAAGGTGATGCCGATGGTCTCGCTAAGCAACGTCAGGTTTTCTTCCTTGGCAAGCCATGGGGTGAAGTCGCCAGCTTCGGTTAGAAATATTTCGCGAAGATCAACTTGAGCGAGACGACCGAGCAACTTGCTATTCATGTCTGAGCCTCTATGTGTCGTTCCGCATCCTTGACCCTCAACTCACCAGAGATGAGCTTGGGTAAGAGGGCATCGCGTAAGGCGGCTAGGGTGCGACTGCTATCCTTGTTATGGCGCATCCGCTTAAACAACGGTTGCACAAGTCGATCAAAGGCTTCCAGAACAGTTCTTGGAGGAACCACAAGAGATAGTGAACGCAGGTAAGTTACCGGACGAGCAATGGACGGCACTCCTGACGACGAAGTATTCGCGAGCAACCGCTGGCGTCCTGTCTCCGAACCAAAGTACAAGGTGAGGTAGGCCGGTGTCATTTGACTGCGGTCGCACCGCAAAAAGAATTGCCGCTGCGAGATCACGTACCGTGTGTACCGTGCATTGTCAGGTATGAATGCAACTTGTCCAATGTTTCCTGCGTGAGTAAAGACGACATCGCCAGATGTCACGTTCGCTTTTGAGAGCTTCAACGCGTGTTCTGGTGCTACGAAGTTGAAGGTTGTGTCCTCAAGCATCAGTCCACGCAGATGTTGTCCGCTGATGATCGGGACCCCGTTAGGAACAAATGTCTCGACTTTGATCGAGGACCCGAATGGCCCCATTGCAATTCGATCTGCCACATCCCCACATGCCTTGACGGTCCAACCCTCAGGGATTTTGCCTAGTTCCGAGTCGCCAAAAGAGCCGGGGAACAAGTCGGAGATCGGTTTGGGCAAGCCGGAATCGCGGCCCTCGGCTCTCGCTCGGACAGGATCGAAGTCCACGAACCACGATTTGAACAGCGCCCGCGCAATCTCCTCCAAGGTCTTGTTTGTCCGACGGTTCAGTTCGATCTTGTCATCAAGAGTGCCCAGAATGTGAGCAATCGCTCGCTGCAAATCTGGTGGCGGTGCGGGTACTGGAATGTGATTCATGTTGCCTTGAGTCAGCTTAGGCATCGTCGAACCCGTTAGATAGCCGCTAATATCCGTGCCAGCCAAGGCGTACATTAAGAAACGGGTATCAGCCTCAGAATTCCCACGAACGATGTGGGCGTGATTATTCACCCAAAATTTGCCTCGGGCTAAAAAGGCAATCGGTGTAGTTCTCGTGCGCAGGTTTTCTCCATCTTCGGCAATAAGAAGGTACTCGCCGTCAAATAAGTAATCATCCACATAGTCCACGACGCCGGACGCCCCGTAGTATGCATAAGGCCCGGACCGGCGATCTGCCTCTTTCACAGGCACTCGAATGCTGTCGAGATTTTCTGTAAGCTCGCCCAGAGGTCTCAGCCGCCAGTCACCCGCCATATCCAAGCTCCTTTAGGTTGGCGGCGATTGTAATATCCAGCACTTTGGCCTCCGCGATCTGGGCACGCAAGCTCGCAGCAAGACGCATCATTTTGTCTTCAAACGGTTCACCGTCATCCTCGACATCCTTGGCACCCACATATCGCCCCGGCGTGAGGATGTGGCCGTGCTTGCGGATTTCTTCGAGCTTGGCAGATTTGCAGAAACCGGGCACGTCAGCATACTTGCCCAATCCCTCATCGCCGCGCCACGCATGGTAGGTCCCCGCGATTTTGGCTACGTCCTCGTCGGTGAGTTCGCGGTGAACGCGGTCGATCAGCGTTCCCATCTTGCGCGCATCAATAAAAAGGGTTTCGCCTCGGCGCTCGCGGTAACCATTTCTCTTTTTACTGCGCGTGAGGAACCAGAGACATACGGGAATCTGCGTCGAGTAGAAAAGTTGGCCCGGCAGCGAGACCATGCAGTCCACCAGATCGGCCTCGATGATGTTCTTCCGAATTTCGCCTTCGTTTGACTGGTTTGAAGACATCGAACCGTTGGCGAGGACGAACCCGGCGAGCCCCATCGGCGCGAGGTGATAGATAAAGTGCTGCACCCATGCGAAGTTGGCATTCGCAGCAGGCGGCACGCCGTAAACCCAGCGCTTGTCTTCTTTCAACATCTCGCCGCGCCAATCGCTGTCGTTGAAGGGCGGATTGGCCATTACCCAGTCGGCCTTTAAGTCGGGGTGCCGGTCATTGTGGAAGGTGTCGCCGTGGGCGATCTGGGCGTCGATGCCCCGGATCGCGAGGTTCATTTTTGCCAGCCGCCATGTAGTGTAGTTCGACTCTTGCCCGTAGATGGAGATGTCGCCGAGCTTGCCGCTGTGCGCCTCGATGAATTTCTCGCTGCTGACAAACATTCCGCCCGATCCGCAGCACGGATCGTAGACGCGCCCCTTGTACGGAGCCAACATCTCAACCAGAATGCGGACGACGTGCGACGGCGTATAGAACTGCCCGCCTTTCTTGCCCTCAGCGCTGGCAAACTGCGCGAGGAAATACTCGTACACCCGACCCAGAACATCCTTGGCGCGGTCGGCGGGACTGCCGAGGCCGATGTCGCTGACAAGGTTGATGAGTTGCCCGAGGCGTTGCTTATCGAGGCCGGGGCGCGCGTAGTCTTTGGGGAGAACCCCTTTAAGCGAAGGATTGCCGCGTTCAATCTCGGTCATCGCCTCATCGACCGTCGCGCCGATGGTTGGTTGGGGCGCGTTGTTCTGGAGATGGGACCAGCGAGCCTTTTCTGGCACCCAGAAAATGCTGGCCGCGCGGTACTCGTCCGGGTCTTCGGGATCAGCGCCCTGCGCCTTCTCCGCTTCGAGCGCGGCGTGCTTCGCCTCGAAAGCGTCGGAAATGTACTTGAGAAAGATCAGCCCGAGGACGACGTGCTTGTACTCCGCAGCGTCCATGTTGTTACGCAGCGCGTCCGCCATGGCCCACAGCTTGGCTTCCACGCCTTGAGTGCTATCGTTCGCCACGTCTTACCTCTTCTTACTCAATCACAGTTTGTCAGAATCACCCGCACCATGAGGGTGTGCGCTAAGCAAACCATTGTATGTCCAGACCGTTCATTTTCGGAGTTCGCTAAACTTCAGGTAGTGGTGCAGTTTGAATTTCCACAGGCTAGCATTCGGTTCCGGCCTGTGGGAAACTTAAAAGCATGAAAAAGCCGGAACTAATAATTACCGAACGCAAAGGAAGATTTATAGCTACCTGTTCGTCGTGCCCCGAATCAATATTCAACTCCGAACTGGGGGAGAAAGATCAAGACTATTTCCAGCGAGCATTCAACCTTCATTTCAAGACTGTCCACATGCGCGAGGATGCCAGCCAAGCCGCTGCCCGGATCGTGAGAGAGGCTACCGAACACAAATAGCAACCCTTATTCCCAATCTTTAGGGTCGTCAAAAAGAGTTGGGTTGTCGGGGTATATCGGAGCGATTTGATCTAATTGCGCATGGAACTTGTCGTAGTCGGTATGGATTTTCATCAGTCCTACGACCGTTCCCATGTGCAATAGAAGTTCCGTCTTCCCAAGTTCCTCACTCGTCCACGAATGAAGCTTGTTGCTCGGGTTGCCGCGTTCACTCCTGCGCTCTTTCAATTTTCTCAGCAAACCCGGAGCAATTCTCCGCCAAATAAGATCATTAGTGATATGTCCAAAATACTGCGGCAACTTCATGTCTGGGCGCAATGGGACATTTCTCAAGCGGCAAAGGTGCTTGAAGTAATCCCCCGGAAATGTGCGCACCCAACGGCGCAAACTTTCTGACAAGAACTTTTCTAAGTATTCTTCTAGGTCACGTCGCGGGCGGTCATATTGGAATCCTGTCGCTTCATCGACCAGAGCGATGATGCCGACGCTGGCTAGTCCGCGAATCAGGATTAATGCCCTCTCTGCAATGTGCTCCTGATTGTGAGCAAGCACATGTGCAGCCTTTGCATCTAGAAAAACGCCGCATACTTGAGGAAGTAAATCAGCCGAATAACCGAAGGCCCGAACCCCGCCCAATGTGCGAAATTCTACTTGGCTAGACGTCACTTGTAAGTCAATTGGAATAAAGGGTTTGAGATTCTTAGCTGTCAGAAATGCAGGCAGATTGACGTCAGCGTCGTAAAACTGTCGTCCTTTAGCTTGGCGTGCTCGTCCTAGGGCAACCATCACCCCACTCTGCGTTAATACTCTGGTTCCATTTTCCAGAACCGCGCAAGGGATTTCCATTCCTCCAATGCTAAGAATGCCCTCATGTGTTGCCTTCGGTATCGCCTTGCCAGCTTTATCCCATCGCGCCGCCGCCCCTGCTTTAGCAATGGCGCTACGCTCTTCGTGTGTCAGTTGACTCGCGCGAGCGTGCCCCCCCAAAGACTGAATACCTGTTTTGCTTTTGTTTTCCATGATTATTCCCCCAAGAGATTGAGCAGTTCTTCAATCGTCCAAACGTGGTCGGTTAGCTGCGCTTCCATCGCGGGCGTAACGCGCAGTGTCTTGTGAACGCGGCAAAAGTTGTAGTGCATGAAATACAGAGCGACCATGTGACCGTGGTTTTCCAGCTTCTTTGAAAACCGTTCGTCAGTCGTGTAAATCGGCGCATTCCCATACGCATTGAAAGATTCTGTCTTTCAACGAAGGAAGTGCTGATGTGCTTTGGATCGGGATTGCCGGCGAGAACTCCAGTGCGACAACCGATGCACGTTGCTGGACTGTAGCGCGATTCTGGATTGTCGTTTGATGCACCGTAGATTTTCACCAGCATCGCATAGTCGATCTCGGAGCCAAATGCGTTTTCGACCGCATCAGCATAGACCCTGTGGCCATCGGTCGTTAGCTGCATTCGGTTCGTGATTCGGCTGGCAACATCCTCCATGAACTCTTTAGCTGTGACTGCGCTGCGATCTCCGAGCGTGTATGACACGATTAGCTTTGTGTCGGCATCAAGCGCGGTCCAAGTCCACACGCTGCCTGCACCAGTTTGAATCTGTTCTAGAGTGAGGTTTTTATCTTTGCCGTACACGAACGCCCCAATTTCGTCGGCTTGGATGCGACGCACCCGTAGATTGCGGACATGCTCATCGTGATAAGCAGCGGCAGCGCAACCGAGGTCTTTGAGGAGTTTTAGAACGGTGTGCTTGGAGACTCCGGTTATACGACAGGTTGCGTTAACGGAGGTTCCTTCAACCAAGGCTGCGATGACTGCTGTACGCCTGTCAGTTGCCAGCCGATTCATGAGATCACCTTACTGCTTGCAAGCAAGCATGTCAATAAAATAGTGCGTGCTTGCAAATAATGCTTGCAATGAAATGCTCAGCGGGATAGGCTGTAAATGCGAAACGACCACCTTTCGGTGGTCGTTATTTCCAGTGCTCATCACACTGGGGATGTAGGTACTCAACCATGAGTTTATCATTTGCGGAACAACTGTCAAGCGCGGTAGCTGCATTACCGAAGTTCAGGGTAATCACATATATAGACGGCTTTAACCTGTATTTCGGAGTCAGGAGCGAAGCCATCAAGCGTGGTTCTTTAGCGGCTCCTGATCCTGCATGGTATCGATACATGTGGCTCGATTTGCACGCGATGTGCACGAACATGCTGACGGATCGTCAGGAATTGACTGCTATCAAATATTTCACTGCGCCGATCACTGGCAGGGAAGGTAAACAAGAGCGGCAGAATGCATTTTTGGATGCCCTTCGCACTCTTCCTAAACTAGAGATTACTTTTGGTCGCTTTGAACCGAATCGAGACGAATGCGACAAATGCGGTCATCCTGGCTATCACCCACAAGAGAAGAAAACCGATGTCAATATTGCAACTGCCCTGATTTGCGATGCGCTAAGCGACGGCTACGACACCGCGATTCTTGTTACTGGCGATTCTGACCTTGTGCCAGCAGTTGAAGCTGTTTTTCGACTGAAACCCGGAAAGCGGATCGTCCCTGCATTCCCGCCCAATCGCTACTCTAAAGAATTGGTCGATTCAACCAAAATGCAGCCGATCAAGATTTGGGAGACGCTCTTGAGAAAGAGCCGCCTGCCAGATGTCATAAAACGTGACGGATTGCCTGACGTCACGCGACCAGAAAAATACTCAGGCAAAGCCGGTTGCACGTCAGCGGCCACTGCCGTTACCAAAATGCCCATCAAATAATTCAAACTGCACCACTACCCAACTTCACCCAATCCTCGGTGCCCGTTCATATTTCCAGCGGGATTTCGAGAGCGTCAGACTCAATGGCTGTCGGCATGGTCGGTTTGCTTCTTACAGCAGCGGAAAACGATTGTAGCCGCGCAACCGTGGCGAGGACGTGATGCAGATCACCCTAAATTTTCTATCGCACCCCCCGCCCAAGACGCCTCCCTTTTTCAGACACCCGCCACGTCGCCTTTGGTATGACGGCGCTCTGCCCATTAGAGACCGTGCAATGCCCCCGGCGGTGGCTGTGAATTTTTTTGTTTGCCTTTTGGCGCACCAGTCGGGCACAGTATGGCTTGGACGGATAGTCGTGGGGTCGCTCCCAACGGCGAAATGGTGGGCGTGCCATCTCACGCCCACGTCCGGTCACAGATGGGTGACCGATGAATGGACTTCCCACTTCTCAGTCGCCACCTCCCACAGAGGCGGCTGTAGCCGCAGTAGCCAAGCTGCTGGCCGACGAGTTGGACTGCGCCTTTAGGAACTTCGAGCAGGAGCTCCACGTTGAATCGTTGTCGTGGGACTATGGGAGCTTCGGGGCAATTCAGAATGGAATCACGTTCGACCGTTGCCGGAAGGTCCTAATTGAAGCCGTAAGAGATATTCTGGCCCACAGGTTGCCGCAGCTGGTCGCGCTGGCCGTGCGCCAAGGGAATCCCCGTGGAATTGAAGCCGTGGGTGGGGCCTCAGATATCATCCGCTCCATCATCGCCGGTCACGCGAGTCCTCGCAAACTCCTGCGGCGCATTTTTCCCGCTCCAGACAAACGGGGCATTCTGTTGCCGCCGGGGCTAACTGCGCCGCAGCATGAGCGCGTCGCCGTGAGGCACATTTGCAAGGCGTTGGCCTCCGCAATTGAATCGGAAATCCAGAGAGTCGAACACTTCGCAATAATCGCCGCCGCAGCGGCGGCGGACCCCGCTACGACCCCGGTTATCGCCACTCCACCAGCCCGGCGGCGCAATCGCCGCAAACGTAAGTTGTCATCCGAGGAAAAAAAAGAGGTGCGCGAGATTATCGCGGAGCGTGACGCGAAAGCCGCTCTAGTACCGCAACCCCGCCGTCAGCGCCGTCAGCGTTTCTTATCGCATGATGATAGGAGCCGACGCGCTACGATCCGCGAACTGAGTTCCAAGGAGCTCAAGGGTTCCAAGTACTGCGGCGCACTGGATGAACGAAAGATTCCGATTCCTCTTACTTGGCGGCAGCAAGGTTGTCCCGCGACCTACAGCGCCGCCTACCATCATGAGAATTGGCGGAAGCGTATCCAAGACGAGAAACACCGTCACTCGCACTCGTTTACTCGTTAGTAACGAGTAAATCCTCCGACCCTATCCTGCTGCAAGCCCAGCGCATCCCGCGCTCCACTCGTCAATTAACTTATCCGGCGAGTGACAACAGCTGCGTCATGAGTCAATCTGCACTCAGGAGGACGAGACTTGAGCATCAGACTCATGGCGAGAGTGTGGGAGCGTTGTCTCTCCCATGCACAGCAGAGTATCTTGCTGGCGCTGTCCGACCATGCTGGGGACGATGGTTCGCACGTCTATCCAAGCCTCGCCCACATCGCATGGAAAACGGGTTATTCCGCCCGGCAGGTGAAGCGCGTCATTGCTGATCTGCGGCGCATGGGCGTGCTCGAAGTGGTCGCCCCAGCCCGTCGTGGGCGGCCTGTAGAGTATCGCGTCCACATCGAGGCTGTGCCCGAAAAGTCGCCACTCCGAAAGGATGACATGAAGGCACTGCAAGACCGTGGAGATGCGGTGACATGGGCGACCGTTGAGGTGGCATCTGCGGCAGATACAGGTGACATTTCAGGCCCTATAGAAACATTACTGAAACCAGAGGAACCAACCCTGTTGCCGGTGACGAGCACCGGCACGGGCGACGCCCCCCCAGTCGAGTCAAAGGTTCTTTCTCCCCCCCCGCGAGGCGAGCACATACTCGCCGCCAACAATCCAGATCCCCGCCACGGTCCGACCCGCGCACTCATCGAGCAACTGCACCATGAGAGATTCGGGATCAACCCGCAATGGGACGGCTGCGAAGGCGCGGCGCTCAAACACCTTCTGAAAGCGAATCCGAACTGGACTTTCGGCGACCTTGAAAACATGGTCCGTGCCAGATTCAATTCGGATGAAATCCCACCCGATCCGCCGAGGATGTGGCTCCGAACGCTCGGGAGATATTCGGCGGGGCCGCTCGATAAGTTCAACCGGCCACGCGTGCCGACCCGTGCGCCTGAATCGTCGGCGGAATGGGCCGCAAGACTCGCGGCTAAGCCCGCAGAAGGTGCGCAATGACCTTTCTGGAGCTATACGCCAGAACGTGTCAGGCATACCGGCGTCAGCGCGATGAGGAAGAGGCGCGTTCGTGGGCGAAGGCGCTGGAGCAATTTTCGGTTGCGGAAGTTGAGCGGGCCATTCTGCTTCACCAAGGCGACACGAGGCTTGACGACCATGGTCGGGCACGGGGGGCTTGGATGCCACACCCCGCCGACCTAAAGCGCATCGTCGAGGCGCAGCGCCGCAATGCGGTAAGCATGAGCCGTTTCGTGCCGTGCGGGGAGTGTCACGACGGCTGGGTTTTTGTGGGTGCAGAGTCGGCGGATGGGCGGGTTCGACCCTGCCAATGCTTCTTGGTATGGATCGCAAGCATGAAAGGCCGCTCGTGAGCTCAGAGAATTGCTACGATCTGACACATCCTCACGGGAAAACGCACGGGATTCGGAATCCCGAGCGCGGCTGTAAGTAACAGGATCGCAGGACGATAGCAGTCGATCATGGCCGAATCATGGCTGAACTAGCAACAGCTCGGACGCCGCCGGATGCCGCACTCCTAGCAGGCATCCGAGAATTGGTCCGGCGGGTCGAACGCGGCGATCAACTCAAGCCGCGCCTGCTCGATGTGAACGATGCGGCCCGTTATCTCGGAACCTCAGACAAAGGCATTCGGGCTATGATCGCGAAAGGCGAGTTGCACTATATTCAGAATATTCCCGGACGTTCCCCATACCGGCTCGACATCCGCGATCTCGACCACTGGGTTGAAATCAACAAGACCTGCGCTACTCCTTAGTATTTTATTGCATTCTTGCTAAGCGCTTGGTAAGATAAACATCTCATCCTAGAGGCAACTTCCCCCATGAAAAAGAAAGAGAAGAAAAACCCCCACGCTAGGGCTTTAGGTGCTCTTGGCGGCAAGGCGCGTATGAACGCTCTTACATCCGACGAGCGCAAACAACTAGCAGCCAGCGGCGGCGCAACCCGAGCTAAGAACCTCAGCTCACGGAGGCGAAAAGAAATTGCAAAGCTGGCAGTAGCGGCCCGCGAACGTAGGCGGGCAGAACGGGACTCCATTCATGGCAAATCGAAAAAGAGGAAACGGGTCGATCTATAAACAACCGGGGTGCTCGACCTACACAATTCAGCTTTTCGGGCTCGCCGGTAAGCGCATCCGCGAATCGACCGGCACCGACGACTACCGAGCAGCGCAGGTGATCCTGAGGGCCAGACTTTCGGCCATCGACCGTGGAGAAACTATAGAACCTCGACGGAGGCAACAGGTGGCGTGCAGCGAGCTATACACCGAACTAGAGCGAGACTACCGCATCAACGGGCGCAAGAGCATCGACGCTCTCCGGCGCAGATGGAATCTACATTTGAAACAGACGTTCGGTGACATTGCCGCACGCGCCGTAGGCAGCAAGCTGGATGCGTATATTGACAAGCGGCTCGGCGAGAAGGCTGCGCCCGCAACCATTAACCGTGAACTCAGCCTGTTGAAGACTGCTCTTCGCCTTGGCACAACGAAACACAAGTTCCCCGTGCCGATGTTCCCACATCTCAAGGAAAACAACGTTAGGACCGGATTCATTGAGCAATCCGAATTCGATCTGCTACGTGGACTTGCAAGCGAGCCATGGCTGCGTCTGTTCTTGGAGATGGCGTTCGAGTATGGCTGGCGTAAGCGCGAACTGCTTGACCTGCACGTGCGACAGGCAAACGTGACGACCGGCACCATTCGGCTAGACGTGGGGGGCACCAAGAACGACGAGGGCCGCGAGGTCGCGATGACCCCTTTGATTCGTGAGTTGGTGCGCTCGGCTGCCACCGGGAAGAATCCAGACGATTATCTTCTAACCCGTAAGCATGGAAAGCATGTCAAAGATTTTCGGAAGGCTTGGCAGAGTCTCTGTATCAAAGCGGGACTCGGTCGGATGGTTTGTGTCAGTTGCTCGCAAACCGTCACGGGAGAGAAATGCGACTGTGGCTGCGCAAAGCGGAAGTATGCCGGACCTATCTTGCACGATTTCCGCAGATCAGCCGCTCGCGAGTTGCGCAGAGCCGGTGTCGCTGAATCGACCATCATGGATATCGGGGGGTGGAAGACTCGTTCCGTGTTCAAGCGCTATGCGATAAAAGACTCGCGGGACATCAAGGCCGCCATCGAAAAACGCGAACAGGCTCGGGCCGAGAACAGCCATGATTTCAGCCATGATTCCACTTCTGCGGCTCCTGACGAGGGGAAACCTGAAACCGGAAGCATCAACTAAGTGATTAGCACCACGCGAGTTGTATGGTGCCCGGAGACGGAATCGAACCGTCACGTCCCGTTAAGGACTCGGGATTTTAAGTCCCGTGCGTCTGCCAGTTTCGCCATCCGGGCATATTTTGATTATAGAGAGCTTACTATTGCTTCCGGCAATGTGTCTGTTTGAAAGTGTGGAGGTGGAGTAGTTTTCCCAAGACGGCGTGAGAGGGTGCCGCGCACAAATTGAAGCGCCGAGGTTGCGATAGTGTCTAATGAACCATGGTGACGACTCCTTCGAAGGTAGCGGGGCCTAAGCTGCGCGCGGTTTGGCCCCTGGTATGGGAACTAGTGCGTCCACGTCGCGGGTTGCTGGCGGTCGGTTTTGTTCTCATGGCGATCAACCGCGTGTCCTCCTTAGTGCTGCCTTATTCCACTCGGTACCTGATCGACAGCGTCATCGTAAAGCGCAACATCCAACTGCTCAAACCACTGGTATTTGGCGTACTGCTGGCAACTGTCATTCAGGGGATCACTTCATTCTCTCTGACGCAACTGCTTTCCAAATCCGCCCAACGCCTGATCGCTGAGCTTCGCCGGAAAGTACAAGCTCATATCGGAAGGTTGCCGGTCTCATTTCATGATTCGACTAAGAGCGGCGTGCTGGTCTCGCGCATCATGACCGATGTGGAAGGCGTACGGAACCTGATCGGTACTGGCCTGGTGGATCTTGTCGGAGGACTGCTCACCGCGGGGATCGCCTTGGTGGTTCTGCTCCGCATCAGCACGCTGATGACGGTATTCGCGTTCGGCTTCCTGTTGTGCTTTGGGCTAGCTCTGAAAAAAGCGTTTCAGACGATTCGTCCGATCTTTCGCGAGCGCGGAAAAATCAACGCCGAGGTCACCGGGCGTCTGTCAGAATCTCTCGGCGGCGTTCGGGTGGTGAAGGGTTATCACGCCGAAGAGCGCGAGGAAAAAGTCTTCTCGCTCGGAGTGACGCGGCTGCTCGATAACATGATGCGCACTCTGACTGCGACTTCCGTCATGGGGCTTTCGGCAAGCGTGTTACTGGGTGTGGTGGGCGCCGTCATCATGTTTGTCGGCGCGAAGCAGATTTTGGCCGGGACACTCACCATTGGCGGCTTTTTTACTTACACCCTGTTCATGGGCTTCCTTATCGCGCCCATCATGCAGATTGTCCAGATCGGCACGCAACTGACAGAAGCACTGGCGGGACTGGAACGAACGCACGAAATCCTGACGGAACCTGCGGAAGACAGCGACCCCCTACGCACGGTCACCTTGCCTGCGATCAGGGGCAACATTGATTTCGACGGCGTTAGCTTTAGCTACGATGGCGCCCGCACTGTATTGCGCGATGTATCGTTCCACGCGGCGCCAGGAACGGTGACAGCATTGGTGGGTTCGTCGGGATCGGGCAAATCGACGACCATTGGCCTGATCTCTGCTTTTTATGTTCCGAGTCAGGGGAAAATCCTCGTGGACGGGATCGACTTGAGAACCGTGCGCCTCGATTCGTACCGCACCCAGCTTGGGGTTGTATTGCAGGAATCCTTCTTGTTTGACGGCACCATCCGCGAGAATGTTGCCTTTTCGCGGCCTGACGCCGGCGAAGAAGAAGTCCTGCGCGCCTGCCGAATCGCCAGAGTCGATGAGTTTGCGGAAAGCTTTGCGGACAAATACAACACCATTGTCGGTGAGCGCGGCGTGAAATTATCGGGTGGGCAACGGCAACGGATTTCGATTGCGCGGGCCATTCTCGCAGAGCCCCGCGTCCTGATTCTGGACGAGGCCACGTCCAGCCTGGACTCCGAATCGGAGCAAATGATCCAGCAGGGTCTGTCCTATTTGATGCAGGGCCGTACAACGTTTGTGATCGCGCACCGCTTGTCGACCATTCGGCGCGCCGATCAGATTCTGGTGGTCGAGCAGGGACAGATTGTTGAACGCGGCACCCACGAGGAACTGTACTCGCTTCGCGGGCGCTACTTCGACCTCTACACGAAGCAGCACGGCCTCGAGAGCAATCTATTTCTGGCACCGGGGGAGGGTGATGCGGCCGTCGACGATGACTCGGGCACATTGGGGAAAAATGAGGAGGATCCTCCCGTCACCGAAGTAGTCCGATTCGTCCGCTAGGCGCAGGTAAGAGCGAAGCCTAACGTCGGGATGCAAGGCGCGAGTCGATGGCTTTCAGCGCCAGGCCGCGGGCTACCGACGTGAATTCATTTCCGCCGCGAATTCGCTTTTCTCCAAATCGTGTGGCAAAGATTCTTCTGACGGCGGGAACAAAAGAAGATCCGCCCGTCAGGAACACCATATCGACATCGCGCGGCGCCACTCCGGAGGAGCGCAGAAGAGAATCGACACAGCCCGCGATCTGCTCCGTTTCCTCGGAAATCCACTCTTCGAAGTCTGACCGTTTTACTGTCGACTCCAAGTCCACAAATCCATCCGAAAAGCGGAACGTCGCAACAGCGTGATTCGATAAATCGCACTTAACGCTTTGCACCGCGCGATGAAGGTGGAATCCGAGGTCTTCTTTAATGAAATGAATCAGTGCTGCGATTTTCTCCGGCTCGAGCGATTGCGCGTGGACGCCTTTGAGCATATCCAGCACGTCTTTGGCTCTCAACAGAGACAGATGATGCCAGCGCTCCAGCTTGATATAAACCCAATTTGGAACCGTGAGTATCTTGTCCAGTGAACGCAAGTGCGATCCAGCGCCCAAGGCAGGCGAGACGAGATGCCGGACAATCTTTGCATCGAAGGCATCGCCCGCTATACCCAATCCCGCGTTCCCCACGATGTCGCCCAAGACCCTGTCTCTTCGACGAACCGACGGGCCGACGTGAATCAAAGAGAAGTCACTCGTGCCACCACCGAAATCACCAATCAGAATCAGCTCATCATGATCAAGCAAAGATTCGTAATAGTGAGCTGCGGCTACCGGCTCCATTTCGAATTCCACGGAATCATAACCAGCCAACTCAAAGGCCGATCGAAGGCGACCTTCCGCAAAGCTGTCATCTTCTTCTTTCTCGGCTCCGGCGAAATGAACGGGCCTTCCAACGACGGCCGCATTGATCCCGACTCCAAACTGATGCTCCGCTTTTTGGCGCAGATCCCTGAGAATTCTGGCAATGAGGTCTTCCAACGCATACCGGCGGCCAAACACCTCGGTGCCCTGAAGCGTGCGACTGGTAAGGAACGACTTGAGGGACTGGATCAGTCGCCCCTTCACGTCCGCGGCAAGATAGTGTTCAATGCCTTCCGGCCCCGTCCACGACTTCAGAGTCTTAGCGCCGCCTTCCTTCACCTGCTGAAGATACAACAGCGACCGGTACGAATCGGTGAGGCCTCCCAAGTATGGGAACGTAGCAAGCTGAACTCCTTCCGAATTCCCGGCGTACGCGATGGAGCTGTTTGTTGTTCCGAAATCGATGCCTATGGCGCCGTTGGTAGGTCGGGGCGCTCGCGAAGACATTCCAGATATCTCCAGAGTTAGAAATTCGGGACAGTTTAACTGCGTTGGGGCGTGCAGCCATCCTACCACTCACAATTTCACGCGGCGATCTTGCCAGGCTGACTAAGATCGAGGGTCAAGACTTCGGCTCTTGTGGAGTTGCCTTGATGTGGCTAGCCAGAGTGCTGTCAATAGCCTAAGAGAGGGATGACCGCCACCGATTTTCCTTTCACGGCCATGCACGCGACATGTTAAGATACAAGCCATTGGGTGGGATCTAAAAGGCTGCAGGATGACTTTCAATAAAACTAAAGCATTTAGAATAATATATTTACAGTCATTCCTTGCAGTGTTGGTATTAGGTTGTCAGCCCGGTATTTTGCGGGCTCAAGAAACAGCTGCAACTAGCCAGAACAGCCCCAGCGGCAGCAGTAATAATAATGATACTGAAAACGCGAGCCGCTCTCCCGAGCAGCCAAGTTCAAACGCGGCTCAACCAGGTCACCAGAGTGATCCATCCCTCCAACTCGGGGTCGGCGACCTGATCGAACTCACCGTCTACGACGTCCCCGAACTCACTACCAAGACGCGTATCTCCAGCACCGGCGATATGTATTGCGCGCTCATCGGGCCCACTCACGTTGCTGGCCTCACCGTTGAAGAAGCAACGCAGTTGATCCAGCAACGTCTCTCCGCCTTTGTCAAAGATCCCTACGTGACTCTGTTCGTCCACGAGTACGCCTCGCAGGGCGCGAGCGTCCTCGGAGAAGTGGCCAAGCCCGGCGTTTATCCCGTGCTCGGAGAACAGCATCTTTACGATCTCCTTTCGGCTTCCGGCGGCTTGACCGAAAAAGCCGGCCACAGCATTACCGTCACTCATCGCAGCGATCCCGACCATCCCGTCACGCTGGCCGTCTCGCGCAATCTGAGCGACAATCCGCAGAGCAATATCAGAATCTTCCCCCGCGACACGATCATCGTGCGCAAGGCCGATATCGTCTACGTCGTGGGTGATGTAGCCCGGCCCAGTGCCGTCCTCGTGGATGCAGGCGGCATCACCGTCCTCAAAGCCATCGCCCTGGCCGGAGGCACCTCGCGCACGGCCAAACTCAGCGGCGTAAAAATTCTGCATAAGGGGCCCTCCGGCATGATCGAAACTCCGATCCAGTTGGGGAAAATTCTGCAAGCCAAGGCTCCCGATTTATCGCTGCAAGCCGACGACATTCTGGTTGTACCTTCCAGCGCTGGAAGGATGTTGGCGGGTCGCGCGCTTGAAGCCGCCATGCAAGCCGCGACGATTATCAGCGTTGCCGCGCTTTAGTCACAGTGCTGCCATATCGGGCAAGCGAAAGCTTGCACAAGCTGTGTGTGAAAACTGACCATAATTAGGGGACTCCCAATGTCATCGGAAACACGTCCATTTTTTGCCGCGCAATGTTTGCTCAGTTTATTCGTCGTGCTGGCCTGCACGGTGGGCGCACTTGCGCAAAACCCTGAGACCGTCATCTACAGCTTTCCCGGCAGCAGCAGCGGCGAGAATCCTTATGCTGGCCTGATCGCCGACAGCAACGGATCGCTCTATGGCACCACGGGCGAGGGAGGCAACAGCACGCAGTGCAATATGGGGTCGGGCTGCGGAACCGTATTTATGTTGACTGCTCCCTCCTGGACCGAAACCGTTCTCTACAGTTTTCAAGGTGCAAACGCCGGCGACGGTTCCGGCCCCCAGGCAGGATTGGTTTTCGACAAAACAGGAGCGCTTTACGGCACAACCGGTAGCGGGGGAAAGTATGGCTATGGCACGGTCTTTAAGTTGAGCCCACCTTCCCAGCAGGGCGGTACCTGGACCGAAACCGTCCTCTACAGCTTTAACGGAAGCAGTGACGGAGCCAATCCCGCCAGCGCTTTAGTCTTTGACGGAACCACGTTGGTCGGGACCACACCTTTTGGCGGTTCGTCGGGATTTGGCGTCGTCTTCAAGTTGACTCCTGCTAAGAAGGCACCCTGGAAGGAGACGATTCTCTATAACTTCACAGGACTCGCCGATGGCGGCAAACCCTACGCGAGCCTTGCTCTCAGTGCGGGCGCCCTGTACGGTACGACACTTGACGGCGGTCCCTCTGGTCAAGGTATTGTCTTCAAACTGACTGCAAACAAGGGAACCGCGCCCTGGACCGATACCGTGCTCTACGGCTTTGCTGGAGGCAGCGACGGCGGCAAGCCCTACTCGGGCGTGATCTTCGGCAAGGCCGGAGTCTTATATGGAACAACCGGACTCGGTGGAAGTAGTGGATATGGAACAGTGTTCCAACTCAAGCCGGGCAAGACCAAGACATCGCCGTGGACGGAAACCGTTCTCTACAGTTTCGGTGGAGGGCCTGATGGATCCTACCCGCGCTATGGGGTTATTTCCGATGCATCCGGTAATCTCTACGGCACCACCGGTGTTGGCACTTTCAACTCGGGCGTCGTGTTTGAGGTCAGCCCGCCGGCAGGAAGCGGCGCGTGGACGGAGACCGTTCTTTGGAGCTTCACTGGAGGCAGCGACGGGGGGGACACCACGGCCGGGCTGGTTCTCAGCGGAGGCATGTTGTACGGCACGACAAGCCTGGGCGGTCAGTACGCGGACGGGACCGTATTTTCGGTGACGCCCTAGGTTTGGGTGGAAAGGACTTGTTGGCTTCGTTTCGCAATTTTAGTATCCGGTGTGCCCCCATTTGGAGGTAACCATTTCTGCGCGTTGGGTTGCACCGGATTAATCCGTCTGTTTGCACGAGCCCTCCAGCACCGATCTCATTCTAGGCAGCCGCAGATTTCACGAGATCGACGTCAAGTATCGATCATTTGGGCGCTTATCGATGTAACGCATTTGTAACGCCTTTAGCGTTACATAACAAAACTCTCCAGTTACGCCGCCATTGGCCTTACAATTCCTCGAACGGTACGTTCGGAATGACGAAGACAGAATACCTCAATTTGCCAGTATCACCTGAATTCAAGCGGCGACTGAAGGAGGAGGCCGCCACCGAAAAGCGATCCGTCGCCAACGACTTGGAAGCCACGATCACAGCCGTTTGGAACCAACGCCAGAGCGGTGATATCGGGGTTAGAGACAAGAGTCAATCTAAACAATAATCCTTGTATGCAACTCGTTCCTCTCCGCAAACCAAGTCCAGCCTGAACACCTTCCGACGACTCAAAGAAAGTTTTGAACAACGACCTTCGCCTTCCCAACGCTAGACGGAGTGCCAAACACGCGATGCACATGAGCCCTACGTAAGTATGGATTTGACCGACCTCGAAAATGCCAGACGCCTTCGTCGATCATTGTCGTGTCCTGCACCATTTAACTGACTGTATGATGACGAGGCTCATGCCAATCCCCAGTATTGTTGACGGGTAACCGTGCGCTTTCCGCTCCCGTAAAGATGTCGTGTTGTTCTTTCCCCCTCATGTTTTAAAGTCAATGGTGGGCGCTCACTGTAGTTCGTGGCCAGCATCGACCGTGCTTATCGTTTCTGGAGTTTCTCTATCCCTGCAAGCAGGTAGCGATATCTTGTCACACTAAGTTCAGACAACCACTCTAACTTCGGCAAACTGACTAATGCCAGCTTTCCAGCGCAGAGAGTGTATAGATGATCTCTGAGCAAGAGACTTTCGCGAAGAATAGCCAACTTATAACTTCTTTTCTGCTTGACAAATAAAGTATCGAAAGGGATAATCGCCCCCGGAATTGCCTCCCTGAACTATCCACGAGGCAAAATCCCAGGGTTCCCCAGGGAAGTACTCAATCGCGAATAAGTAGTTGCGGAGAAGTACGCTCATCTAAAGATTCGCAGTTAATAAACTTTGCAAATGCAACCACAAGAAGCATTCTGCAAGCCCGGGAGGTAGGGATGAGGCTTTCAATGATAGCCGTCGCCGCCGTCGCATGCTTGTGCGTTTTCGTGCAAGTCGGCAGAGCTCAAGATACGCCGAAGCAGCGCACCATGACCGGTTGTTTACTGGACGGCCGAACACCCGACATCTATGTCCTCGGCGTCCGCGAGTGGGGTGGACCCCGAGCGGCGACGATCGTTTCGTCAAGCACCGATTTGTCTCCCTATGTCAAGAAAGAAGTCGAAATCACGGGAAAGTTGGTGCCGCCAAAAGAGGCGGAGCGAGATCCGAGCGTGCCTAAGGCATTTCATTACATGCATGCGACCGCGATCAAAATGGTTTCTGCTACTTGCCGGTAACTTGCCGCTTGTAGTGGCAGTGCCCCGGGTGCGCACAAACCCTTCCGGGCACCCGGGGTGGATCAGTGCCCCGTAACTGGCAGCAAGGCAGCGCATGACATCCCGACAAATCTTGCGCGTGCGCACGGGACCGAGTGAAAGAAGAAGCGAATAAGACGCGAAACAACTTTTAAAGTGAAATAGACCCCGGCGTAGCAGCGAATCGGTTTCACATGCAGAGGAGGGTCAAAATGTCGCTACAACACTTTGCTGTCTCTTCCAGAAGGTCGCTGTTCTGCCTTGCGCTCGTTCTCATTCTGGCGGTGGGTGCGGTTGCAACTGGAATCGGAATCGTCTTCCAGGGATTTGAAACTGACACGAGCTTGTGGTTCAACTCTGGTTACGCTCAGGAGATCTTTCAAGAGCCGTCTGGATACACCGATGGCAGTGGGGGGTATGCCAGCGGAGTAGCGTCGGCGACCGGGAACCACCACGCTCGATTGGTGGTCGATCCGAACGCCTGCTTCGACGACGGCGGATCAGGTGCACCAGTTAATAATGATTGCGAGGGACCGTTCACTAACTGGGACCAAGTCTATGTGTACGACGGCGTGACAACTCTCAACTCAAACACGATCACTTCCAATACGGCTAACTTCACGGCCGCTCAAGTGGGGCTGGGCATCGATGTCTACGACTCCGGTACCGGCGACCCAGTCTTTGCACCGGGCACTACGATCACGGCTGTTACCAATTCGACAACGGCCATGCTAAGTGGCGCTGCAACAGAAAGCACTACGAACGCGGACGTGGTTGTCACTCCAGTGTTTACGTCCGGCTACATCACACAAGCCGACATTTATCTCGATACCGCGTGGGCCGCTGGAAATGCCGATTTGCGTTTCGATTTGGATTCACCAATATGGAACTATGATTTTACAAACTACCTTTCCGATTATGTGTTCAACGTGGGAACCCAGGTTTCTGGCGATAGTACGCCTGGTTTTTGGGTGAGCACGAGCCCCAATGCCTTCCGCAATAGCACCTACCCCGAAAACCCTTGCCCTGTTCCAGCCAACGATGGGATTGGAAACTATTGCCGGGTGCCGTACAAGATTACGACGAGCGGTTGGTACACGTTCCGTCACATCTTCAAAATCGATCCCAGCTCGCAAAATCTTTCCATTGAATTCCAAGTTTTGCCGCAGAGTGGAACTCCTATCGTGGACACAACGATCTACGGGTGGCAGGGCAATGCGCAAGCGCCGACAGGCGGTATTATTCCGGCGGGCGACTGGTTCGCAAATATGGAAATACCGGAACTGGCCATCGACGACACGCTGCTAAAGGACTTTGACACTTTGGCGCTAACTCCTACTAATCCTGGAATTATTGGGCCGGGGACATCGCAGACCTTCACGCTGGCAGCGAGTCTGTTTGGTACGGCTGATCCTCTGACTCCTGGGCTGACGCCGGCGAACGTTGCTTTCACGCATGGGAACAGTGATACGGGCACGGTCACTCTCGTCCCGAGCGGGACGCAGCCGGGCAATGGGACATTCTCGTATGTGGCGACTGGCGGAACCAGTGGCTCGGTGAACCTCACGGCGAACATCGAGACCTCGGCATCGAACACGGTTTCGTTCAATGTGATTCCGCCGACTCTTTATAGTCCGGTGAATGGATCGACGTTGCCGAGTAGCAGCGTCACGTTCGAGTGGACCGAATATCCTGGCGCAACCGCGTATTGGTTGGATGTGGGGGCGACGCCAGGCGGAAACAATTATGCGCAATCGGGTAGCCTCAGCAGTTCAACTCTGTCTTACTTGGTCAACTCGCTGCCAGCCAATGGAAGCACGGTCTACGCCACATGGTACTACTACGTCGGCGGCAATTGGCAGCATAGTTCCTACAGCTACACCGCGTTTGGAGGAAACACATCCAAGGGTGTGCTGATATCGCCGATGGTGAATTCCACGTTGCCAGGCACGTCGGCAACCTTTACCTGGACGGCAGGATCGGGCGCAACTGCATACTGGCTGGATGCCGGAAATGTTTCCGGCGGAAACCAGTATTTTCAATCGGGCAACCTCGGTAACGTCCTCTCGACGACGGTGAGCGGCCTGCCGAGCAACGGCAGCTTCGTTTACGTTACGCTCTACTCGCTCGTGAGTGGAGTGTGGCTCTACAACGAGTACACCTTCGCGGCCTACAATTCGGCGGCAGCAGGAGTAATGTCGTCCCCTCCAGGAGGTTCGATTCTGCCGGGCAGCACAGTGACGTTCATCTGGGCGGCGGGGACGAGAGCAACAGCCTACTGGGTTGACATTGGCCCGGTGCCTAACGGCAACACGTATGAGCAATCGGGGAACATTGGGAACGTAACGCAACTGACGGTAAATGGACTTCCCACCGATGGCAGTGCGGTCTTTCTCAATCTGTATTCGCTGATTAACGGATCGTGGCAGTACAACTCCTACACATATACGGCATTCACTGCGGGGACGGGCAATCTTGCGGTCATGCAGACACCGACTCCAGGGACAACACTGAGCGGCAATCCGCAGACGTTCACATGGAGTCCAGGCCTGGGCGCAACAGCATACTGGCTAGATCTCGGCACGACTCCAGGTGGAAACACAATCTATCAATCCGGAAATCTGGGCACCGCGCTTTCGACGACGGTGTCCACTTTGCCGGAGAATGGCGCTACCGTCTATGCCACTTTGTACTCACTGGTCGGAGGACAGTGGCTGTATAACTCCTATACCTACGGCTCGGCCATCGCGTTTCAGGGTTTCGAGGTGAATACCGGAGATTGGGACCCGACGTATGACAGCAATGGGGATCCGATCACGACTACATTCCGCGTGGCATCGGGTAGTGGCATTTTGGGACTGCAGTCGGCTGATGGGAACTATTACGCGGAAGTTCATAACATCGACAACGACTACGAACCAGGCTATTTTGGCGATAGCGCCTTTACTCTTTTCGGCTTTGCTACCCCGCCAGCGTATCCCGGCGATTTCAGCCAGTCGATTAAGATGTACGTTAATGCCAGCTGGCCAGTCGCGCTTTATGGCGGGCCTGGGGTATGGATCGACGAGCAACCCGGGAACTTTACCACCAATTCTGGCGGAGAGCACAATTTCCGCCTGACTCCAACCGGAACTTCGGTGGAGGTGTACATCGACGGCCAACCCAGTATCGCCACGATCACAACGTCTGGATGGTACAACTTCAAGATGACATTCCAAAGAACCGGGGCCTGCGCCAATCCTAATGATCTGGTAACCACCGTGATGAGCGTATACGATGCAAACGGGAATGTCGTTGGCACACCGACCACTGTGTGCGCCAATTCGCCCGGAGGTCCGCTAAACACGGAGAACTTGATGGGGCCAGGCTATCTCTGGATTACAGTTTGGCCCAACGGCTGGGCGGGTGACGTGCTGGGCTTCGACGATGCCCGTGCCGATCTTCTCTGAAGGTGGACGAGGGTGGGGCGGCGCCTCAATGTCGGGCCTCCGCCGCTCCAACTTTATTGTTAGCGGGGTATACTCGCACTCGGCTTTTTTTCTATCCGAATCTGTCTCGTGTGGACCGCCGCCCGTGGGAGTTCCAAAGACTGCGAGTAATGGGGCGCTGGCCTGGGAGCCCTTAAGATTCAAGCGCGCTGCGCCGATTCCTTGCGGTTTTTCAAACAGCAGCTTGCCTCGGACCTGACCGTAAGATTCGAAGTCGCCTGGCTCTGCCTACATATACCTTGACACGCATATTCCGTATCAGGTATATACACGGAGTGGAATCTGCGTTCGAAGTCATTGCGGAGCCGAACCGCCGAGCGATACTCGCCCTCCTAGTCTCGTCTCAGCCGTCGGTTGGAGAGATTGAGCGTCAGCTCAGTATGCCGCAGCCGACCGTGTCAAAACACCTGCGCGTGCTGCGTGACGCGGGTTTCGTGGAATCGACCGTAGACGCACAGCGCCGGATCTACCGGCTCAAACCCGGACCATTTCAGGAGATGGATGACTGGCTGTCGCAATTTCGCCGGTTCTGGTCCGCTCACGTGGATGCTCTCGAACGCCACCTCGACCGCATGGCTCCATCGAGAGGGGTTCAGCCAACACCGACGAAAAAGAAAACTGAGAAACCGCACCGCCCAAGCCACGACGCGACAAAGGAGAAAACAAAATGAAAATCAAAGTGACTAAGGTATACGTCGACGATCAAGACAAGGCCCTGCGCTTCTACACAGAGGTACTGGGCTTTGCCAAGAGGAGCGATTTCAGTCAGGGCCCATATCGCTGGCTGACTGTAGCCTCGCCCGAGGAACTGGACGGCACTGAGCTACAGCTGGAGCTCAACAACAACCCGTCGGCCAAAGCCTACCAGCAGGCTATGTTCCAGCAGAGCCAACCGGCGATGATGTTTTTCACGAATGACATCCGGGGCGACTACGAGCGGATCAAGGGCCTCGGCGCCGAGTTCACGATGCCGCCTACTGACGTGACCGGCTCGACGATTGCAATGTTGAAGGACAACTGCGGCAACCTAATTCAGCTCACCCAACTGGCACGCTGGTCACAATGAGGGAGAAAAAGAAGGTGACTCATCGCGAGTTTTACACGCCGGGTCCGACCCGCGGGGCAGAGATACGAAAGGACGGGAAGAAGTGGACGCTTGTTCTCGTCCGAGAGCCGCGCTACGCGCCGGAAACGGTGTGGCAGGCTATTACCGATCCGGTGCATGTGCGCGAGTGGGCGCCCTTTGTGACCGATGGAAGCCTGGCTGCGGGTGGAACGGTGAAGCTGACCTGGGTAGGAGCACCCTCGCCGATCGAAACAAAAGTAACGCAAGCCAATGCTCCCAAGCTGCTCTAGTACGGCGATATGCGGTGGGAACTCGAAACCTTGGGCGAGGGCACGCGCCTGACGCTGTGGTACAGCATCGATCGCCGATTCATCTCCATGGGTGCGGCCGGGTGGCACTTTGCTTTCGATGTTTTGGATCACCTTCTGAACGGAACCCCCATCGGTCGGATCGTTGGGGGCGATGCCATGAAGTTCTCTGGCTGGCAGCGGCGCTGAACGCCGAATACGCCAAGCAGTTCGGTATCAAGGTGCCCCCACTGGCCACGGCGGTCAGCTCAGCAATCGTGAATGGGGGGAACCGTATACCTGCGGCCCATTACCTCCGTAAGCCCACACTCTCTTTTTCTGCTGCCTGACGTCTGCCTCCTCCATTAGGCTCGGGGGCGATGCCATCGCTGTGATCTTCTCGGCATTCCGGGCGGAAATGTGAACTGGCAACTGGCAACTCAGGTCCCCACTCGCGTTTGGGCGTATGCTGTTGTCGGTGCGTTCGCCGGCGTGTATTTGTTCTACCAGGGCTTCCGCATGCTGCTGCGCAAGCGGTTGATTGAGAACACACCCTCGTCCAAGATTCGCAGCGCTTCCATCGGCCTGGTGGAGGTAAGCGGCCTGGCTACGGGACCCCACACCATCCAAGCTCCGATCACCGGTCTGCCCTGCTACCTGCATCGCACGGTCGCTTGGGAACTGCGGCGAGAGGGGAAAAACAGCCAGTGGGTCAAGGTTGCGGACGAAGTTGAGCACGTACCCTTCTTTCTCGACGACAACACGGGGCGGGTGCTGGTCGATCCGCAAGGCGCAGAGATGAGTATCCATCGCGATTTTTGCGAGGAGTTCCATCAATCTTTCTTTTCGACAACGGAGGCGCCCGGCAACGTAGCGGGTTTTCTCGGGCGCTACGGCGTAAATGGCAACTACAAGGTCAAACTTGAGGAGTATTGCATCAAGCCGAAGAACGCTCTCTTTGTTCTGGGGACGTTGGCCATCAACCAGAGCACGACCGCCAGCGCCAATCGAATTCGGACCGTGGCGTCTGACCAGCGAAGCTCCAACTTTCGACTTTCTCTGCCTTCCGGGGTCGCGCCTGCCACCGGCTTCACTTTAGGCACGCACGCGGAAATTATTTCCAGCACCGCGATTGAACCCGCTGCTGTTGCCGATCCTGCACAGCGGCAAAAGATCGCTGCCGCCATGATGAAAGCGGGCATCACGAATCCAGCGGCATGGGCGGCAGCAGGCATCAGCGGCAACCACAGTTTATCTGCGTCTCCAGTCTCGGGACCTCTATCCTCGGGAAACGCGGCAGCAGCGGTCGCGCCTGCGGCAGAAAAGAGTCCGGAAGAGCAATTCGATTTGCATCCTCCGGTAGTGCTGACGAGGGGCGAACACGACCCGGCGTTTTTTATTTCGTGGCAGAGCCAACGAGAAGTGGTGCGTTCCCTTGGATGGAAGTCTGCCGCCATGATCTGGGGCGGGCCTGCACTCACACTGGCTTGCGTTTATCTGCTGGCCGCGCAATTTGGCTGGCTCTAAAGATTGAGAGAGGACACATGACCACCATCATTTTACTTGCATCCCTGTTCGCTATCGGCGGCGCTGTCGCTTACACGGTCACCATCTACAATGGCCTGGTCGCGCTGAAGAATGACATCGCGAAGTCCTGGTCGAATATTGACATCCTGCTGAAGCAGCGCCATGACGAACTCTCCAAGCTGCTCGATGTCTGCAAAGGTTATATGAATTTCGAGCGCGATACGCTGCAGAAGATCACGCAGGCGCGCAACATGTTTCAGCAGGCGACCACGGTCGACCAGAAGGCGCAAGCCGATCAGAGCATGAGCACGGCTCTGCGCGGCCTCTTTGCGGTTGCCGAAAATTATCCCGAGCTGAAGGCGAACAATAACTTCATGCAGTTGCAGAAGCGAATCACGGAACTGGAAAACGAGATCGCCGATCGCCGCGAGTTTTACAACGATTCCGTCAACACGTTCAACACGCGCATCCAGCAGGTGCCCGACACCTTCGTCGCCAGCCACATGAACCTGAAGCCGAGCCCGCTATTTAAAGTTGAAGAGGTGGACAAAGCGGATGTACCGATGTCGTTTGGCGCAGCAGCCAACTAATGCTATTGATTCTCCGCGAAGACACTGAAACTGCATTGGACGATCCCGATTCGGTGGTCCAGCTGGGCAAGCTGGCAACGCGGTCCGACGCATGAGAATGTGAGGGAAGGGCAACTTCCCTTCTCTCGCATTTCTTGGGCCGAGCTCTCGCCAAATCCCCGCCCAGGTTACTTTTCTACTCCCGCCGCCGTGATCGGCACTTCAATCGGACTGCCGAGACTATTGCCGATGTTTAGGGTGGCAGTGTCCGGTCCGACCGCGTCGGGCGTGAAGATCACTCCGATCAGGCAACTGGTTCCCGGTCGAAGCTTCGCTTCGCAGACGTGATCGATCCGAAACTGCGACCCGTCTCCCTGCGTCACCGTCAGCGTGATCGGGCCCATGTAGATGATCTTGGAAGATGTGTTCTTGAGCGTTACGATCTCCTTCTTTGGGTGGTCAACTAGGACGTTGCCGAAGTTAAGGCTGGTCGGAGAAAGCGTCAAGGGGGACACGGTGAAGTTAGCCGCAACACTCAGCGGCGTGCTCATCGTCACAGTGGTGGCGGTATTGTTGACGTTCGCGACGTTGCCGCTCCAGTTGGAGAACACGTAATTCACGTTCGCCGTCGCGGTCAGGTTCACGAACCGCGTTCGGAGCGTAGTATGCGCCGGACGTCGGCGTGACGGTGCCTCCAGCGGTTGGATTGGCGGAGGTCGTCAGCTGGTATGCCGCGTTGAAGCTCGCCTTGTAGCTGGTGGTTCCCGCTGTCGCCGTCACTTTGTCGGACGTGGAGGTGGTGCCGTCGGACCAGTTCACGAACGTCTCCTGCACTCCACTGCGCGGATACTGCGGCGTGGTCGTCGCCAGCGTGTGCTGGTCGCCGACATTCCATGTGAAGTTCTGGGCGCTGCTGTAGGTGGTGCCGTCGACCGAGAACGAGAGGCCCGTGGGGTTGGCGGCTGCGGTTACGTTGACCGTGGGTGGATTGACCTGCTCGCCGCCGCTCAACGTTCCGGAACTGCCGCTGTGACTGCTGTCGCCCGAGTAGTCCGCCTCGATTATGTCGGTTCCTAGAGGTAGAACGCTGGTGATGCAGGTTGCGACTCCCGGATTGCCGGTCGTCACCGTGGTTTCGCCGCATCCCGTATTGGCGCTCCAGGTCACGGAGCCGCTAACGTCGTCCGGATGCGCTCCCCTCTTGCCTGATAATTTTTTGCGCCCCTTGACTAGTCCGAACTCGCCGCTGATCGTCGCGGTGAAGGTCACCGACTGGCCGAAAATTGACGGATTCAAGTTGGAGGCAACGCTCACGCTAGCGGCTGCCAAATTGACTACTTGGCCGCCAGTCAGCGTCCCTGTGGTAGGTGAGAAGTTTGTATCGCCGGCGTAAGCCGCGGTGATGGTGTGCGTTCCTTCGGCCAGCGTGGAAACGTTGGTCAAAGTGGCCGAACTGCCAGAGAGAGTTACTGGTGAACCGAAGTTGGTGCCGTCAATCGCGAATTGCACCGAACCGGTTGGAGTCGCCCCTCCTTCTGACGTGATCGACGCGACGGTTGCGGTGAAGCTCACTGCCTGGCCATAGGTCGAAGGATTCAGTGTCGAGGTGACCGACGCAGTCGATCCGGTGAGGCAACCGGGGAACTTGAAATTAACGATGCGGGTGTCCCAGTTGAATGAGCCATTGGTTTTGATGTACTCCTGCGTGTACCAGAAAGTACAGTCGTCGGTGGGATCGAGGCTCATCGCGCTGTAGTCTCCCCAGCGGTAGTAATAAGGATCGGTTTGCGAACCGGTGCCCGCCAAAACCACAATTTCGGATTCCAGAGTTGAGGGTGGATCGGTCGGCACACGACCGGCAATGGCGATGGAAGGATGGATCGATGAACTGGATTCGCTGTATCCCAGAGCCAGATCTCCAGACCCATCGAAAGCAGAACTGCCCATCCATCGATAGTTAGAGTCAGGCGCGAAAGTGGACTGCTGGACTACCGTGGGTATGCCATTGGGCCTGGATCTCATACCAACGGACGCCGCTCGGGGAACCTACGTTCTCGCTGGGAGCCACTGCATGGTTCAGCACGAGGGACTCATGGTCGCCGAAGTTGCGATAGGCGTTGCGGAACATCAAGCGACCGCCGGGCGAGTCTAATCCGTCGGAAGTGCCGGACTGAGGCACGCAATCCCGTGTGCCCTCGAAATTGCACGGAGAGTTAAAGTCGGCCACAATGAGCGTGGTGGGGCCGGTGAAAGTCGAGTTGGCGGTGTTAACCCAGTCCACATGGAACGTGAACAGGTCGAGGCCGCTGTTGTAGTTCGCGGGGTTATTGCTAAGTTGCACGAAGAAGTTGGGTTCGCCCGCGGGCGGCGACGTCGCTCCGTCCAAGTCGGATGGCAGGAAACTGTACCCGTAGTCGGCATTCGGGTTGGAGTTGTTGTAGTTATATTCGAAGCAGACCTGATTGGCGGCCGTTCCGGCCTGCATGTCGGCGCTATTCAAGGCGCACGAGATGCTGCCAGTGAAATTCTTGCCACCGGCGCCGAAATTATTGAAGTTGACGTAGTAGGCGTCGGGCCAAATGCCGAGTTTGGGGTAGTCGATGAAGCCAGAATACGAAAAGGCGTAGCGATTGTAAGTGCCAGTCGCGTCATCGGTCGTGGAGACAGCGACGCACTCCTCGTAAGGACCGTTGTCGTTCGAGCCCAGCGCAAATTGCGAAATCACCCAGCGGTTGGCGATGTGGTTAAACAACACCACGCCATCGCCATTGTCGTCGGTCTGGCAGTTGCCGCCGAAACCGGTCCAAAGAGCATTGGTGGCAAAGGGCCCGGCCACGAGCGTTCCGGTTTTGTTATAACGGCGTATTGGGAGTTGACTTGCTGTACGTATTGGGTCGTCCCAACGGCGCCATCCGTATCTGGCGGCTCGCAGTCACACTCCGCATCAGTCAGACCGTCGAAATTCAAGCCGGTGTTTACGGAGAGCTGCGAAACGGCAACGTCCGCGGTCTGGCGGACAGCATCAATCTGCGTAGGCGAAGCGGGGCGTCGGGGACGGAGGCGCACGGGTTCGGCTTCGTGCTCAAATTGAATACCGGGCACGTAGTACTGGATCAGATCGTTTAGAGGGAGGGAGGTGTCATGGTGGTCTTCGCGGATTTCGATGGGTCCAACGAGCGCACCCTGTTCACTTTTGCTGCCGACGGACTCAACCGCGGAGGTGGATTTTGCCGCATTGTCGGCATGACCCAGCGCTGCAGAGCCGAGCAGCAATAAGAGCGCGCATATTCCTGCAACTCCGGGGCGCAACCGCCGCTCTTTCCGTGTCCACGCAGACACTGACGTGGAAGAAGAAGAGGAGAACAAGTTAGCAAAAGAGGCGACGCCCCGAAAGCGTGAGGAAACATTGGCCATGTGCGAAATTCTCCCATTGCGACGGCAGGTTTGAAAGACAAGAGCGTGGATTGGTGTAGCTCCCATCTTCGGGGAAAGTCCTGTGACGTTATCAAAGTGCTTAGCCGGTGTCAATGTGAATAAGTTTGCACAGCTGGCAATCATCGCGGATGACGCACGCTTCTATAAAGCACCCAACAATTCTCGCAGGTCAGGCTCTTCTCAATATCCCAGCCGCTTATTCACAATGTTTCTCAGCGGCTCGCCCTTCTCAAACCTGGCATACTGCTCCTGAAAAAAGCGCATCGCCTGATCCTGCCAGTCGGACGTGTGGTCGGCGCAGTGCGGCGACAACAAGACATTCTCCAGCTGGTACAGCGGATGACCCGCCGGCAGGGGTTCATGCTCAAACACATCTAACCCCGCTCCTTTGATTCGATTGGCAGACATCGCACGCACCAGCGCCCCTTCGTCGATGACCGCGCCCCGTCCGACGTTGATCACCACCGCCGTTGGCTTCATCGCCGCAAACTCCGCGTCGCTGACCATATGCCGTGTCTCGTTGGTCAACGGGGCCGTCGCCACAATGTAATCGCAGAGCGCGATCATCTCCCTCCGCTCCTCCGGTTTGTAAAAGTGCTCCACCAGCGGATCGGCCGATCCGCCAACATGCCGCTTTGTCGCCAGCACGCGCATGCTCATGGCGTGCACGCGACTCGCCACGGCTCGCCCGATGTCGCCATAGCCCAAGATCCCAACCGTCTGCCCAGCTATTTCTTGCACGTCGAACGGTTCCCAAACACCTGCGGTCTGGTTGCGAACCATCCGCCGGAAATCCTTCGCGAAATACAAGATTGCTGCCACCACAAACTCCCCGAGCGAGGCGCTGAACACACCGCGTCCATTGGTCAGCAGAATTTGGCTCTCCACCAGTTTCGGAAACAAAAGGTTGTCCAGGCCCGCGGCTTTGGAGTGTATCCAACGCAACTTCCCGCATATGCCAAACGCTGCGCGCAACAAATCCCGCGAGCCGGACCATTGCAGGATCACGGTCGCGTCTTTCGCCGTCGGCGCCCAGGTCGCAGCATCGCGAGACACTGTGTGCGGTAGATTATTCAGCATGGCGAGCTGCGGATCGTTTCCCGACGCCAATACCAACACTGGATTCTCTTTGCCCATACCCAATATCTTGCCACGCGAATGTTCCAAACGGTGCCTGGGGGTTTGAGAGGAAGCTGCGAGTACCAGTTGGACAGATCGCATTCCGGGTCAACAGTCCTTGGGAGAGATCACCACTGATCTCCGAAAAGCCCGTTACCGGACAGTGCGTAATTGACCTGACCGGTGAAATTTGTACCAGGTGGAATGAGAGAGAATCCACTCGGAGGCAAAACGGTCATGCCCATGCAGAGGTACAAGCCAGAGCAAATCGTGACGATGCTGCGGCAGATTGAAGTCAGCATCGCGAAACGGAATGACCACCCCACAAGCCTGTAAGGAAGTCGGGATCACGATCCAGACGTTTTACCGCTCGCGCAAGGAATACGGCGGTTGAAGATGGACCAGGCGAAGCGGCTAAAGGAACTAACGGCAAACTGAAACGGCTGGTGGCGGAGCTGTCGTTGGACAAGCAGATCCTGAAGGATATTGCGGAGGGAAACTTCTAAGCCTGCAGCGACGTCGGCGCGCCGTGGAGCATGCCCGCCAAGAGTATGAAGCAAGTGAGCAGAGGGCATGCCCCGTGGTGAAGCAGTGGCGCGGGACACAGCATTACTTGATGCCTTGGGCAAGTGTGGATGTGAGAGTGTTGGCGCGGCAAGTTTCGTCTGCCCTATCGAGAGTCGGCTTTCCTCTTTAGTTCTTCTAGGGTGGCTTGGACTCTAGCAGCGTCGCCCGAATATCTTGCCGAGTCGCCCCGCGCGAGCTTGCGGTAAATGTCAGCAGCCTCCGTGTAGTCCGCGCGAGATTCTTCGATTCGATTCTGGAGTCCATCCACTCTCCCCACGTTGCTGAGAGTCATAGCCAAATCCGGCAGGTACACGCCGGGATGCTGCTCCACCAGTTGCCGGTCAATCTTCAAAGCCTCCTCATAATGCTGGCGCGCTTGGTCCATTCGCCTCTCGAACGCGTCCAAGAGCCCGAAGTCAGTCAGTGTCATGGCTAAGTCGTGCAGGTAGACCGAACTCTGCTCCGCCAGTTGCCGGTCAATTTTCAAGGCCTCTTCATAGTGCTCGCGAGCTTCGTTCATTCGGTTCTGAGTCGCATCGAGAAACCCCAGCTCATTCAGTGTCATCCCGACATTTGGCAGATATTTCGTTGGATTCTTGCCCGCGAGTTGTCGCTCGATCTTCAATGCCTCCTCGTCGTGCTGGCGCGCTTCGTCCATCCGGTTCTGGAGCCGATCGAGGCTCCCCAAGTTGCTCAGAGTTGCAGCCAAGTAGGGTATGTACTCGATCGGACTGTGCTGCGCCAATTGCCGATAGATCCCTAGAGCGAACTCAGAGTGCTGGCGCGCATCGTTCGTCCGGTTCTGGAGTCGATCCAAACTCCCCAGGTTGGTCAACGTTCTGGCCATATCCGGCAGATATGCAGCTGGGTTTTGCTGCCCTTGTGGTCGGCGGAGTTCTAAGGCCCGTTCGAAATAGCGGCGAGATTCGTCCATCCGGCTCTGCTCAGTACCCAAACTCTCCAAGTCTTGCCGAGTCATCTCGGAATCGGGGTGCATCAGCGTAATTCCGAGGGCGTTGAGCGTCAGAGGACTTTCCCCGACCTCAAGCGCGTGCAGCCACAGTTCATAATCGCTTGCCCAATAGCCTATTTGACGAAGAGTGCCGCAGCTCAAAGCCACTAGAATGCACAAGGCGGGGATTATCAGAAAAATCGGGCGGAATTTTTTCGCCGCTGCAATATCCGCTAGCCCCCACGCGATCATCGCAAAGACACCTATGAGGGGAATGTAGGCGTAGCGATCTGCCATGGCGTACTCCCCCACTTGCACCAGGCCTATTACCGGAACCAATGTACCCAGGAACCACAACCATCCAACTGCCAGATAGCGCTTTCTGGGAAAGCTGATTACGAACACGGTGAGACTGATCAACACCAGCCCCGACAGACTCCACTGCCCCGCGGGGAGAGCGCCGACCGAATGGGGATAGAACGCAAGGTGCGCCGGCCAGATCATTTTCCACAGGTATAACCCGTAGGCCACCACTGCGTTCTCAATTCGCATAGCAAAAGGAAGTTCTACGAAGCTGCGCTCCGCAGGTCGCTGTGCCTTGAGCGTGATCCACGCGCTCGCACCCGAAAGGAGGAGTAACGGGATTTTCTCCAACACCAGCCTCGAAAGTGATACCCGCGGCATACTCGGGCCATTCAGATCTTCTCTGATTTCCCCCTGTGTCGTTCGTTCGAGCGGCCAATAATCCAGCAGCCATAAAACAAACGGCAGCGTGATCACCATCGGTTTCGCCATTAACCCCGCAGCGAACAGTAGGGCTACCAAAAGATAACGCCTCCATCCCGACTTTTGCGCGTACCACGCATATGCACCGATCGTTAGAAGGAAGAACAGGGTGCTCAGCACGTTCTTCCGTTCCGCCACCCACGCCACCGACTCAACATTGATCGGGTGCAACGCGAACAGCGCCGCCACCAGCAGGCTGGGTCCCACCCGCTTTGTAATCCACGCCAGCAGCAGAAATAACAGCATCGCATTCACGGCGTGAATCAGTACGCTGTCGAGATGATGGCCCGCGGCGTTGAGCGCAAAGAGCTGGTAGTCGAGAGCATGTGAGAGCCAGGTCAGCGGATGCCAGTTCGCCGCCTCAGTGGAGGTGAACGCCCATTTGATCGTATTCCAGGACAGACCATCATGAACGTGCGGATTGGCGACGACGTAGTCCTGATCATCCAGAACCACGAACGAGTGCCCCATCGCTGGACCGTAGACCGCAAGAGTCACTACCGCGAGCAAAAAACAGAGAATGGCATTCAGGTTCTTCCCGGTGAGGAACAGGCCTCTATGCGCGGAGTCTTGCTCATACTTCCCCTTCCGGCCTTGAGCACGTGTTTTCGCGAGAGTCTTGGCGCGGCTCATTTCGTCTACCCTATTGGGAGTGGACTTTCCCATTCAGTTCGTCCAGGCTGCCTTGGACTCTGGCAACGTCGCTCGCGTATCTGCTGTCACTCTGGGACAGCTTAAGGAAAAGACCACGCGCTTCTTCGTACTGTGCTCGCGATTCCGCGATTCGATTCTGACTTTTATCCAAGAACCCCAGGTTGTAGAGCGTCCTCGCCACATACGGTAAATACCTATCCGGGTCCTGCTGCGCCAGTTGACGGTAAATCTTCGAAGACTCCTCATAGTGTCGATGCGCTTCGTCAGCTCGGTTCTCGACTCCATCCAGATTTCCCAGGTCGTTCAGCGTAATCGCCAGGAACGATAAATAAGCGTCCGGGTTCCGTCCTGACAGTTGACGATAAAGCTTCAAAGCCTCTTCGTAGTGTTGACGAGCTTCGTCGGTTCGATCCTGGATACCATCCAGTATCCCCAAATCGTTCAGATTTGTTGCCAGGGCCGGCAGGTACGCGTTCGGATTCTCCTGCGCCAGCCGCCGGTGAATTTCCAAAGCCTCCTCATAATGCCGGCGCGCTTCGTCAATGCGCCTCAGCGTCCTATCTTGATCTGCCAGATTCACTAGAGTATTGGCCATATCCGCCAGGTACCCTGGATTCTGCTGCGCCAGTTGGCGGCGCAGTTCCAAAGCCCGCTCGAAGTGCTGCCGCGCTTCATCCATCCGCTTTTGCGCTGTATCGAAGCCGTCCAGGTGATTCGCTGTCACGGCCAACGCGGGATCCATAAGCGCAGCTCCCATAGCGTCTTGCGCGAAGGGGTTTTGCTCTGTCACCGCCAGGGTATGCGCCCATAGTATGTACTCATTTTCCCAGTAGCTCGACTGGAGCGACGTCGCAACGCCTAGCGCCACCAATACACATACAGCCAAGACCACTCGCCAAATAGTGCGGACTTCCTTCTCGTTCGCCAAATCGTCGAGGACCCACGCGATCATCACGAAGATCCCAATCAGCGGGACGTAAGCATACCGATCGGCCATCGCTGCGTCTCCGACCTGCACTAAGCCGATCACCGGAACCAAAGTGCCCAGAAACCAAAACCATCCCACTGGCAAATAGCGCTGGCTCCGAAAAATAACTACCAGCGCGGTGATAGAGATCAAGACCAGCCCCGACAGACTCCACTGCCAGGCCGGAAGAGCAACAACGGGATGGGGATAAAGTGGAGCAAGCCGCGTGGGCCAGATCATTTTCCACAAGTACAGCCCATAAGCGACAATAGCGTTCTCGATTCGAATTGCGGGCGGTAGCTGATGCACGCTGCGGACCGCCATTCCCGATCGCTGCGCCTTAAGCGTGATCCATGCACTAGCGGCCGAAAAAACAAATAGCGGAATTTTCTCCAGCAGCAATCTCGGCGCGGCGAACTGCGGTGCACCGACCGAAGAAGGCGGGCTGCCAGCCGTCCTGCACAGCGGCCAATAATCCAGCAGCCATAAAACAAACGGCAGCGTGATCACCATCGGTTTCGCCATTAACCCCGCAGCGAACAGTAGGGCTACCAAAAGATAACGCCTCCATCCCGACTTTTGCGCGTACCACGCATATGCACCGATCGTTAGAAGGAAGAACAGGGTGCTCAGCACGTTCTTCCGTTCCGCCACCCACGCCACCGACTCAACATTGATCGGGTGCAACGCGAACAGCGCCGCCACCAGCAGGCTGGGTCCCACCCGCTTTGTAATCCACGCCAGCAGCAGAAATAACAGCATCGCATTCACGGCGTGAATCAGTACGCTGTCGAGATGATGGCCCGCGGCGTTGAGCGCAAAGAGCTGGTAGTCGAGAGCATGTGAGAGCCAGGTCAGCGGATGCCAGTTCGCCGCCTCAGTGGAGGTGAACGCCCATTTGATCGTATTCCAGGACAGACCATCATGAACGTGCGGATTGGCGACGACGTAGTCCTGATCATCCAGAACCACGAACGAGTGCCCCATCGCTGGACCGTAGACCGCAAGAGTCACTACCGCGAGCAAAAAACAGAGAATGGCATTCAGGTTCTTCCCGGTGAGGAACAGGCCTCTATGCGCGGAGTCTTGCTCATACTTCCCCTTCCGGCCTTGAGCACGTGTTTTCGCGAGAGTCTTGGCGCGGCTCATTTCGTCTACCCTATTGGGAGTGGACTTTCCCATTCAGTTCGTCCAGGCTGCCTTGGACTCTGGCAACGTCGCTCGCGTATCTATTGTTTCCTTGCGACAGCCTTTGGAGGATGCCCAATGCCTCCTGGTAGTAGGCGCGTGCCACGTCGATCTGATTCTGCATTCTGTTCAGCAACCCCAAGCTATTCAGGGTTACCGCCACGTTCGGCAGGAATCTGCCCGGAGTTTGCTGCGCCAGTTGACGATAAATCGCCAGCGCTTCCCGATATTGCCCGCCTGCCTCGCCCAGTCGGTTCGACAGGCGATTCGAGTTTGCGAGGTTGTTCAGCGTCGCGGCCATGTCCGGCAGATATTGATCCTGATTCTGGCTCGCTAGACGTCGGCGTATATCAAGCGCTCGCTCGAAATGTTTGCGTGCGTCGTCCGGCCGTGCCTGCAGCAAATCGAGATTCCCCAGATTGTTCAACGTCGTCGCCATATCCGGGAAGTAGATGTTTGGATTCTGCCGCGACAGTTGCGGATAAGCTTTCAATGCTTCCTCAAAATACCGCCGGGCGTCGTCCAGTCGGTTTTGCATGCCGTCCAGATTCCCCAGGTTGTTCAATATCGTAGCCATATCAAGCAGGTACGAATCCGGGTCTTGCTGCGCCAGTTGACGGTAAGTCTGCAACGCTTCCTCATAGTGCTGGCGCGCATCTTCTAGCCGATTCTGTTGTCGATCGAGTTGTCCCAGGCTGTTCAGAGCCGTCGCCATATAGTACTGATATGCATCCGAATTCTGCGGCGCCAGTTGACGGTAAATCTTGAGCGCGCCCTCAAAGTCCTGGCGAGCGTCGTCGGTCCGATTCAGGTGTCGATCGACCGTCCCTAGATTGTTCAGCGACCCAGCCAGATAGGGAAGGTATTTCTCCGGATCTTGCTGCGCCAATTGCTGGCGCATCTCATAAGCCCTCTCAAAATGACGGCGAGCTTTTTCCATCCGCTTTTGCTCGGTCGCAAAACCCTCCAGATCCTGCCGTGTCATTCCCGTTTCCGGTTCCATCAGCGCAGCCCCCACAGCGTTGTGCGAAAAGGGATCTTCCGCCACTGCCAGCGTGTGAGACCAAATGTCGTATTCGCTCGCCCAGTAACCGATCTGGCGTGAAGTGGCAGCACCGAGCGCCATCAAGGCGCACAATGCAGGAACCACTCGCCAAGCGATTCCAACTCGCGTCTCCTCCGCCAGGTCATCAAGACCCCAGGCAATCATCACAAAGATTCCGATAAGTGGGATGTAACCGTAGCGGTCGGCCATGCTGGCCTCTCCGACCTGCACCAGCCCGATAACCGGAACTAAAGTCCCAAGGAACCAGAACCATCCAACCGGCAAATACCGCTTACTGCGAAACAGAATAACAAGCACAGTCACAACAACCAGAACCAGCGCTGACAGAATCCACTGCCACGCAGGAAGCGCCGTCAACGAGTGAGAGTAGAACGCCAGGCACGCGGGCCAGAGCACCTTCCACAAGTACAGCCCGTAGGCCACCACTGCATTTCCGATGCGTACGTTGAGCGGGAATTCAACGAAGGTACGCACTGCATTGTGCTGCGCCTTCAGCGTCATCCACGCGCTTGCCCCCGAAAGCATCAGCAACGGAGCTTTCTCCTGCAGCAGCCTCGACATCGCGACCGGCGGGGCACCGGAAAGAGAAGCCGGGACATTCTCGGCGCCATCCGTCATCATCCTTTCAAGCGGCCAATAATCCAGCAACAACAGGACAAACGGTAGGGTGATTACCATGGGCTTGGCCATCAGACCCGCGGCAAACAAAGCTGCGACCAGCAGGTATCGCCGCCAGTCCGGTTTTCTCGCGTACCACGCGTAAGCGCCAATCGCCAAAAAGAAAACCAACGTGCTCAAAACATTCTTGCGTTCCGCGACCCATGCCACCGACTCCACATTGATCGGATGTAGGGCGAACAAGGCCGCCACCAGCAGGCTCGGCGCCACGCGTTTCGTGACCCACTGCAACAGGAGAAACAACAGCACGGCATTGATCGTGTGAATCAGCAGGCTATCCAAATGATGGCCTGCCGGATTCATGGCAAAGAGTTGGTAGTCGAGCGCATGCGATAGCCAGGTCAGGGGATGCCAATTCGCCGCCGCAGTCGACGTGAAGGCCCACTGGATGGTTTTCCAGCTGAGACCCTCACGGATGTGTGGATTCGCGGTAACGTAATCGCGATCGTCAAAGACGATAAAGGCGTGCCCAATCACCGGGCTGTAAAGCGCGACGGTCACCACACCAAGCACAACACAGAGAACGATATTCAGGTTCTTACCCGAGAGCCATCTGCCGGGTTTCGGCGTCGTTTCGGGTCTGGCCCTCTTCCGGCCTTGGGCACGTGGTCTCGCGAGAGTCTTGGCGCGGCTCATTTCGTAGTTACGATTCTATATAACCGAATCAATCCGGCAGCGCTGCTCCCGGCGCCGCAATCCGAATCCAGTGATCCGTAAAGGTGGCGTGAATCGCCGGATTCTTAAATCGGGGCATATGGCAAGTCACGCACAGCTTCACCCCAATGGAGCAGGCCGTCCGACGATCGATCTCCTTGCTCCCATCTGTTGCCTTCTTCGCAGAACCGGCCGCAAGGTGGCACTGCAGGCAGTTCGCATCATAGGCAGCCGGATCTTTCACCAGTGGCTTGTGCGGATCATGGCAGCCCACGCACGTGATCCGCGCATCCCCGCCCTGCCAGCACTTGCTGTTCTCCAGACGGTAAGGTTGAAAGCGAACATTGAGCGTGCCAATTCTCACGGGACTGTCGGCGACGACATCTTGCCAGGTGCGGTGGCACGCCCCGCAAAACTCGACCGACTCGCTCGGACTCAGACGTGCGGGGTTTACGATTGCTTTGAGCCCAAGCTCGATATCGCCGGATTTCATCGCCGCGACATGGCGTGCTCCCGGCCCGTGACAAGCCTCGCAACTCACTCCGGGAAACAGCGTCCGCGGATTCAACCGATTCTTCGCCGTCGATGCCGTCGTGTGACATCCGAAGCATCTTAGCGTCTCCTCAATTGGAATTCTCCGTCCCAAGCCTTCCGCCAGGCTGGGCGGTGCGGTGGGCGGGTGTCCGGGAGTGACATCGAGCGCCTTGAGCGCCGTATAAAAACTGACGTGGCTTTCATAGAAATGACCTTTCTGTTCGTAGATATAAGTCTGGGCGATGGTTCCCTTGCCGAACGCCCAAAGCAGAACTGCCGACCGAGACTCAGTTCCCTTGCTGATCTCTAAGATTTTTTCCGCACCGTGATCAGCAATCTGATAGCGATACGAACCGACTTGAAAAGCCAGCGGCGCTTGCTGGAGGCTGTCCGACTCCGAGGCACGCGTCGCTGCGTGCGCCATCGCTGTGGCCGCAGCGGTGCTGACTTGCAAATCGTGGCAGTCGGCGCATATGGCCGCTCCAACATATTCGACGCGCGCGCGGTCCCGTTTCGTCGGCCACCAACCTGGATCCGCGAGCCGAATCGCTGTTGATTGAGAAGTCGTGCTCGGCCGTCCGTTCTGCGCCAGCAGGTCTCGGACGGGAAGTGCGCACGCGCCAACCAAAACCACCCAACTAAGAATCGACAGCCAAACAGAAATAGAACTCCGATGTTCCGGCAATTTCCTTCCACCAGCCCATCGATTTGTGCTGCCAATTTCCTTCGGGCAACTGAACCTCAATCTGCGCGAGTCCATACCGATTTGCTTGTGCGGGACCAGTATCTCACCCCGTTTGGGGGCATAGCCCTATTCACCCAAACCGCCGTCGCATCGTAAAAAAGGGGCACGGACCGAAGTCCGTGCCCGCGAGCGTTCCTTCCGTCTGTTCCTACGGACCCGAAACGTATGTGGTCTGCGTGTTCCCCAACACATTCCCACCATTGATCGTGTACAGCGTTACGAAGATGGTGGTTCCAGGATTGGTATCTGGCAAAGGATTAGACGGCGGGTTCGATGCGCTGAACACGTTACCTAGATTGCCAGACTGCCAAACATCGTTTCCACCCGGCGCGACTGCACTGATATCGATCCAGTACGTATCGCCGCAGGATGGGTTAGTGTTCGTCCAGTTGAACGTAGCTTGCGTCCCGCTAAGATCGGGATCACCGTTCGCCGGCGACGTAATGTTGTCCAAGTTGGTTGCGTAATAGCTATATGAGTGATTCACCCAAGTAGCTGGACTGTTGTTGGTCTCCGTGTAAAGAGTCACATAGATCGGGCCGCCGCCGACGGGCAGTCCGTTCACTGTGGCTGAGAGCGTCGAGGTGCTAAGGCTTCCCGACTGATAGTACTGATTGCCGCCAGGAGTGCTGCCCACGTCAATCCAGTACGCATAAGCTGGGCTGCCCGCCGACCATGTGAAAGTTTGCGACGTGGAGCACAATCCCGAGCCGCTTGTTGGAGAGGTCATCGCGGCCGGAGTGCCCGTGCCAACCGAGTTGTAGCTGGCATCCACATAACTCCAGCTGCCGTTGACCAAGTACCACAAGCGTGCCCACACGGTGCTGCCATTGGCTGGGATTAGACCGGCGTTAACCGTCTGCGCCAGAACACTTCCCATGTTGCCCGACTGATAGTAATTGTTGCTGCCCTGAGTAGGACCAATATCCAGCCAGTAGGAGCCGCCTACTGATTGCCCATCCGGGAACCACTTGAAGGCTATGGTCCCGGTGGTCGGCAGGGTACTGCCAGGCAGTGGAGCATAGATCCCCGTCGCGCTGCCGGTATTGGTCACGTAAACCGTCAACGAGTTGGAGACGGACGAAGTGTAGTTCACGTCGACGTATTGCGCCGTGATCACATGCGTCCCAGGAGTTATGAGTGTGGCTGAGAGCGGTGCCGCCCACAATCCGTACCCGCCCTGTTCCGCGCCCACGATGTTCAGCGGCGCCGTGCCAATGGGGGCAGAACTCCCTCCATTGACCGCGTCGGAGAACGTCACTACCCCTTGAACCGGGTTATAGGCTGTGTAGGTAGCGCTCGGTGTGAACACTGCCGCAAGAGTGTAGGTATTGCCACTGATGTCGGCCTGCTTGCCTGAGAGACTTACCGCACCACTGCCTTTGGTTACGTTCTCCACCAGCGTAGCGGACGTGGCTGGTGCGAACGTGGCCGTGCCGCCGTAGTACGCGACGATGTTGTGCGCACCGCCAACAAAGGCTGGGGATGCACCCAACTTAAGCGTGCCCGTTTTAGCGGTCCCCACCGTTGCCGATCCCAGCACCACGCCGTATGTGGCGTCGTAGAAGGTTACGGTACCGGCGTTGGCGGCGCTGTTGGTGGCGGTGAAAGTTGGCTCACCGCGCAAGGTAGTCGGGTTAGCACTCGCGGTCAATACGACCGTGTTTGCCGTCTGCGAGGCCTCAATCGTAATTGGCACCGCAGTGCTCGTTTCCGCGGTGTAGTTGGAATCTCCCGAGTAGATTGCCTCAACGTTAACCGACGCGGTGATGCTCGTGACACCCGGCAGAATCGCCGTTGCCGCGTACGTATAACTCGGGTAACCAGTGCTGCCCGGGCCCGTATAGGTAACCGTGGGAACAAGGCTCGCCGTTCCCAAGTTGGTGCTGCTGATCGTATCGTAGAAAGTCACGGTGCCTGTCGGCCCGGAACTTCCCGTATTCTTCGAAGAAGTGACTGCTGAGTTGGCTGCGAAGGTCGCCGTGAATTGCACGGGGGTATTCGCAGGAATGAACGTCGCAGTCGCTGCCAGGGTTGGGGTCGTGGTGATCGGCGTAACGACGATGCTTGCCGGTGTCCCCGCCGAACCAGCGTTGAAAGTGCTATCGCCCGAGTAGGTCGCGCTGATGCTATGCGTCCCACCAATCAGCGTTGGAACCTGCGCGAAGATGTAATCGAACAGACAGGAACTGGTCGAGATTGCTCCTGACACAAGATACCCGTTACCGTTTGGATCCAGCGGTATCGTCGTGACAGTGTTCGTTGGGCCGCCGTTGATCGAGTCGGTAATGGTCACCGATCCCGTCGGAATGCCCTGCCCAGAGACGCCCGCCACGCTAATCTGCGCCCAGATCAGCTGGCCATAGGTAAATGGACCGTTGCTGTTGCTGAGCTGACAGGTCGTAGTTTGCGTAATGAGCTGCGGTTGAATTGTGATCGTGACCGGCTCTGGGGTCACAGTTACCTGCACTGGAGCCGAGAGGCTGGATGCGTTGGTTCCGTCGCCGCCGTAACGCGCGGTGACGTTATACGTTCCCGCCGGTAGTGCACTCACGCTGCCAGAGTAATTGCCTCCGCTCAACGTTGCGAATGCTCCCGGTCCAACAAATGCGCCCGTAGCCTGGCTGATCGGAATCCCGATTTCACCTTGGCTGACAATAAAAGCAACGTCGCCCGTCGGAGTGTTCGTGCCCGAGACCGTTCCGCTCAGAGTAATCGGAGTGCCGTGCGCAAACGTAGTTTGCGAAAGGGCCAACGTGGTCGTCGTGCTGTTGAACACAACCGTATTCCACTGCGTGGCCACATTGTAGGCGTTCACAGAACCTAGACCGGTCGCCAGATCGTATCCAACTCCAGCTGGCCAGCCGATCTTCGTACCCGAGCTGCTCGTACAGGTTGAGGTTCCGCAAATGTACGTATTCCCAACCTGGATGTCCTGGAACGCGCAAGCCGTCTGGTTAGCGTCGTTCGGTGGGACGAGTGCAGAAGCCGCACAAGTGGCGTTGTTTTGCGCTGCAGCCAGCCCGTAGTAAACGTAGTTGGCTACGCCCTGGCGTCCGGTAGGATTACCCGGCTCAGGATAATTTCGGGCTTGGTACTGGTTGATAAGCGCCTGGATGCCAGCCGCACTGGGTGCCGCGACGGAGGTTCCGCCAACAAGTCCGGCATCGGTGATAGTGTTCTGACCATTGCTCGTGGTGAACTCGCAGACTCCCTCACTGCAATACAGAGTAGCATCGTGAGCGTCGTCAGCGTTCAATGACAGATCTGGAGTCAAGCGGTGTGGAACACCCGAGACCAAAGCCGGTTGCATGGTCATTGGACCGAGGACCGCAGTACCGGTAGCGGTAGTTCCGCCGGCCGGTGCAGCCGTGAAAGTAACCGTCGGAGCAACGGTGCAGTTGATACCCTGGCCAGCAGCCAAAGTGCCCCCCTGCGTACCGTAGTTGAAGTTAACCGCAGTCACTGAACCGCCGCTGATCGTGGAGGCGAGAGTTGTGGCGGGCAGCGTCGCGCAAGTGCCGCCGCTCCAGGTAATTGTGGGACCAGCTGTGTAACCGCTGCCTGGGTTCGTGATGTTGACGCTCGCAACCCAGTAGCCGGGGTTGTCTGTTGTGACGCTCCCGCCGGAGCCCGCCGTATATGCGTACATGGACGGATCGGTTTGCGACACTAAGGTCGGCGAATTGCCTCCCTGTTGCCACGAAGGCCTCAAGTAGTAAGCGCTGACCGCTCCACTACCAGACCACAATCCGCTAAGGTCACTGGAAGGGGCTGCATTCACATTCGAACCCTTGCCCACGTTCCAAGGGGTCTCTGGAATATATTCCAATGCCGAGCTTAGATAATATCCGTTGGTCGAAGGTCCCCAGTACTTGGCGTAGTTGGACTGAGAGCAATTAGCTCCCAGCGTCGGGCACTCGCCGCTCAATTCCGTGCCACCCGCCGTGGTGACGTAGGGCGTGGAGCCTTCCGCAGGTGCCGCGTAGCCTAAGACTTCATACGAATCGTTTTGATCGTCGCAACCGGCGGGCCCGTTATCGCCAGCGGCAATAAATGTAGTGATACCCTGCGCCGCCGCTTGCTCAAAGGCTTGGTTGTTGAATTCGTTTCCGCCTGTGCCTTCGTTGAGTTCGCAATCGCCGTAGCTGATACTCATGATGTCGGCAAGATTGTTTTCAACGATGTATTCGACCGAGTTGGTGATGCCGTCCACTAGAAAAGTCGGAGTGCCGATAACAAAATCGACGTGAGCTCCCGGCGCCATGCCGCCGGAGATTTCGACGTCGAGATCGGACTCGCCGTCGTCGCCGGGTTCGACACCGTTGTCCTGACCGGCATGAATAAACATCGGATCGTTCGGGGGAAGGTTGAACAATTGGCGATAGCTCTGCACGTCGCTCAGAAGAATATCGGAGCGGCCGACAATTGCGATTGTCTCGCCAGTTCCGGTGATCCCCTGATTCAGTAGGGGCTGCGTGTTGTAGATGGTGGCAAAATCCGACGGTGCCACATAATGCACGGAGCTGCTGGAAGTGTAGTGCGGGTTGAACTTCGGGCCGAATTTGATCATCTTCTTGCGATCAAAACTGCCCTTGCGATAGAAATTGTGCAGCGTAACGCCCGCAATCACCTTGTTAAAGGCCTCGGGAACGCTGATTTCTGTGTTGTTTGCGACGTGCATTTCCCCGTGCAAATTGTAGGTGTGCATCTCGGTCTGGAACGCCTGCTCCACCTGGCCGATGTTGCCGCTAAATTTGATCACCCTCTTGCTCTTGCTGACTTCGTCGACCGTGAAACCCTGCGACGTGAGCCAGGTCTTGATTTGCGCGAGATCGTCGTCGTGCACGCCAAAGTGCTCGCCGAATTCTTCCGGCGTCACCCACTGGTGGTAGTTTGCCGTCCGCTTGTCCTGCTGCTCGTCGATGACCTTGCGAATTTCGCGCTTCTGGTCTTCGCTCGACTTCAACACCATGATCATGCCGGGAGAGGGCGTACGGGGATCCTGTCGCCCCATGTCCTGCGCCGTGCGCACTGCAGCGGACACGTGGCCATAAAGAGTAGTCCGTTTAGAATTGTCGACTTTCTTGGTGACGCGCACTTCTGGTTGCGCAGCAGTTGTAATTTTCGCGAACATCACTTGCGACAGGGAAGCCAACAGCAGGGCAACCATGGCAAGAAACAAGATTGGGCGGATGCGGCGGACTTTTTCCATGACTCTCCTTCGAGATGCAATGCGTGACAGTGCCCGTCTCCGGCGCGGAGTCGGACAGCAAATCTCCAAACTCAATGAAGCAGGACAGCAACGCGATTCGGAAGGTGGGAAGCTCGCGCTTTTTGTTTCAGTCGTTCAGCGCGGTCGGAAGGTGGAAATCCGCGATGGGTTTAAAAACAACTGCATTTAAAACTACGGTAAAGCAAATGTCAAACAAAAGCTTTAAGAAAACGCCTAGTGAATTGGTCGCAATCCACTCCATCGAACCACATTTCAAAACGGCAGGGCAACCGCTCAGATGAGCTTTTTCCGTTGCCCCCTTCCGAAGGACAAATGAATCCAGCTATCTATAGTTGCCCTGCCGCGCCCCATCCTTACGTGTCAGGATAGAGCAAAGCCAACGGCCGCGCATTCCGCGCGTTCCGGACAAACATCGTCTGAGCAACCCCTGGGGAGGGACTTTCTCGTATAACGCCACCTGGCCCAACTCAACTGATATTCACCGGCACACAACTTTCCGTGCAGGTTTGACTCAGAGGCACCTGGGAGGAGGCACTCGAATTAAAACGGAATCACACATGAACGTCAAGAGGAAAATTCATTCCACCGAAATAATTCGGTCCTAGCAACACTCTCCTGCATTCACTATGCAAGCGCAAATCACAAAAGCAAAGCAGCAGTCATAAAGCCGCTGGCGATCATCGCAATCTTCGATCCGGCACGCTCCATGAGGTCCCTTGCGGAGCGTCGGGAAAGTCGTCACGTCCGAAAAAAAGGCACGGATGGAAGTCCGTGCCTCATTCAAGTTTCACACCCCAAGCTAAAGCCCACTCTCCTAGAGGCTTTTTCTATTGCTGGGCCTCATTCCGCCAACTGGCGCCTTTCTCACACCAGGGCCCGCGCATCCCGGATATCCACTATATCCATTGGCGCAGTAACCGACTTCGGGGCTGGCTACCCAATTTCCTCCGATCAAATTCCACAGAGTCATTTGGACCTCCTCGTTTGGTGGCGGCTGTCCTCCACCGTAACCCGGCGGCAGATTGTTCGCCGTTGTACTAAACACCAGCCCGAGTGGCCCGGATTGGAAGTAGAAGTTCTCACTCGAAGTTGTCCCTGCGTCCAGCCAGTAATTGGTGACCACACCTGAGCAACCCGGATTTGAACTTGCCGTCCAGCCGAACGTATCGGAGTACGCGGACAGTTCCGATCCCGCAACCGGCGAGTTTATGGTGCCGACGCAACTGACTGCGCTAAACGCGTAGAAGTTGTAAGAATTGTAGAGCCACGAACCATTCACTTCCGACCACAGAGTCACGTAAACAGTGCTGCCGTCGGTCGGCAACGTGCTTACTGTGACTGAGGTCGTAGTCAAAGGAAGCGCTCCTGACTGGTAGTAGTTATTCCCGCCGGGCGTGCTGCCCACATCGATCCAGTAGTTAGTGATAGTGTCCGTGCCCGCCTGCCAAGTGAACGTCTGGCTGCTTCCACTCAACATGGAGCCGTTCGGAGTTGGACTCGTGAGCGTCGCGATCACGCCGCCCGTGTTGTAGCTATATTCAGTGTATGACCAGCTTCCGCCGACAAAGTACCACCAAGTCACCCACACCGCACCTGCGTTGGCCGGAATCGTATTGACGAATTGCGATAGTGTCGTCACAGGCAGGGAGCCTGACTGCCAGTAGGTGTTGCCGTATTCGACCGGACCTACGTCCAACCAATAATTGGTAGCGCCCGGGTAGGTATTCCAGCAGAAGTTAGCGCTCGGACCGACGATCGCCGATCCGGAAGCGGGGCTCCAGATACCTGTTACAGACAACTGGGCTGCAGTTTCCCACGCGCACGATCCCACCAAGTTGCCCCCATTGACGCTGCCCAGCCCCGTCGCCAAGTCATAGCCCGGCGCTGCTCCGTATGTCGGCTGGTAGGAGGATGCAGGGGTTGTAGGGCTGGTGTTAGCCACCGCCACTGCGCCAGTGCCAGGGCCACCCAGCGTGATCGGAGTCTCTGGGCCATAGCCCGAGCCGCCAGCCGTTAGCGTGATGCCGCTCACGTAATTCGGACCTTGGCCTTTGGTCGTGTTCGTAATGACCATCACCAGGCTCTCGTTTTCGTCTGGGCCGCCTGACTGCGGACCGTAGTTCACCTGGAAGTTGCCGGCTGCGCCTGCCGTCTTCGCGGTAATCGTGGCTGTACCGCTCGCCGCAGTACACGTCGCAACCGTGCTATTGGCATTGACCGCCGTGCATAGGTTCGTTGCAACAGCGGTGTAGGTCGTCCCAGTCAGTGTGTACTCCTGCGCTCCGACAGTGACGGCCAAACCAGCATAATAAGTGCTATACCCACTGCTGAACACAACGGTCCAAACCGCTGTAGTAGTGCCGGTGTTAACCGCAGCCGTACAGGTCGCCTGAGTACCGCCGGCCCAAAGGGTAGTACCGGTTGGCGACTTATAAGGGTTGCTGTTGCTCGGCCCCGCGATAGTGCAGGTGGGCGCTGAAGTGTAGCCACTACCGCCCCAGAGGACCGCAGCGGCGGTAACCACGTCAGTGCTGGCCACACCATTGGTGCTGGGTTTATAGCAGAACGCTTCATCCACGGTGCCGTCATATCTGCAGGGCACGTCGATGTCGCCCTGGGTTACGTCGTTGAAAACGCATCCGCTGCCCGGACCGCCGCTGCCGCTGGAGTTACAGCCGCCGCCTAGGAAACTGCCACCCTGCGTACCGTACTCGCCCTGCGCAATCTGGTAATAGATGGGATTGGGATTGCCCCAGTTCTGGCCGGTCTTCTGATTCACCAGAGCTTGAATGCCCGCCAGGGAGGGAGTAGCCACCGAGGTTCCGCCAAACCCCGACCAGGTGCTGGGTGCGCCAGTACAGACCGCCGCCCCAGCCGATGTGTACGAAGGGTCGTTCCAACACACCGTTTGGAAGTGCCCCCAAATTCCATTGGAAGCAAACATCGAAACGTCGGGGATATCGCGCACGCCGTCATTGGGCACGCCATAGGCGGATTGCCAGGAGGGTTTGGGATACCCCTGACACTCTGGACCAGATATCAAGTAGCTGGACTGATTGGAACCCCCTACTCCGGTAGCGCAATTACTCGCGCCTCCGGCGGCGGCACCGGTGGTCAGGTAGTTAGTGCTTTTGTCGAAGGTGCTGTTGTTGCAAGTCCCCGGGCTAGCGCCATACGGTGCGAAGCTACCCGTGGCGACTTCGGAGATCAGAGCGTTGGCGCAGGCATCGTCCCAGGGGATCTCCGGGACGTAGCTCTTGACCGATCCGTAGGTCGAACTGTTCGTCGCATTCCAGTAGGTGCTGAGTGCGGCTCCCCCGTTCTGGCCTGTCTTCGAGTTGTAGGTGTCCTCGAAATCGGTTCCGCCTACGGCTACGTTGTAGGGCGTTTCACCCCACCCGGTAATCGCCAAGCTGACTTCGTCATACTCGCTACCGTTCGTTATAAGCTCGGCGCAGCCCGTCGGGCCACTATCACCCGTGGATACGAAAACCGAGATACCCTCGGCAGCCGCCTGCTCAAAGGTGTTGTAGAAGGTGGCGGTGCCGCCGTCACCGGTTTCAGCTTCGCAGGTGCCATAGCTCTGGCTGACGACGCCGGGATACGGTCCAGTTGCATTGACCAGGTTTGCCAGGGCGATAATGCCGCCGAAGGTAAACGTGCTTGAGCCGCACGAGATCAGTTCGACTGCGGCGCTGGGCGCAAACGCTGTGACCATTTCCACGTCGATGGCCGCTTCGCCGTCATCCGCGTTATGGCCGGGATCGGTGCAACCGCCAGGATGCACCTCAGTGTAGGTTCCAGGGTAGCCGCTCAAGCCGAAAGCCGAACGGAAGGTGGTCCACTCGGTGCCAGCCCCCGTTGTGTCATAAGTGTCGGTGTCCTCGACAACGGCGATCGTCTGGCCTTGCCCCGAGTAACCCGCAGCCCAGAGCGCATCCAAATTGTAAATCACCGCGTCGTCCTGAGGCGTAATCGAATAGCAGGTGCCCGGTTCAGTTGGCTCGCTCGAAGACGAGGCGCAACCGGCAAACGTATAGTCCGGTCTCACCTTATAATTGGCGTGCGGTTTGAAGTCGTTCAGGGAAGCGAAACCCCTCACCACCGGCGCCAGGGCCAGCGGAATCTGCGGATCTCTCATGTTGGAGAAATGCATTTCGCCGTTAACGTCAAGCTGATGGATCTCTGTGCGGAAGGCCTCCCGTAGTTGCCCAGCCGTGCCCGAGAAGTCGATCAGGGTCCGATTGGGGTAGACCTGGTTGATGCGCAAACCGTGAGACTGGAGCCAGCCCGTGAGGGTGTCGATATCTTGCTGCGCCACCCCGAACCCCTCTCCAAATTCCTCGGCGGTAAGCCACTTGTGAAAGTTGGGCGACTTTTTATCGTTGAGTTGGTCGATCAGTTGCGCTAGTTCCCGCTCTTTCTCCGGAGCGCGTTGCAGCACCAGCAACAAGTGGTCCAAGTCGAAGCTGTCCGAAACCCTACCGCGATCGTTCTTGGGGTTCGCAAGGGGGTGCGTGTTGCGTGCGAGGCGCACCGTCTGAGTCTCATCGATCGCCTGAGTAATTCGGGCTGCCACCGGCTGTGTTAGCCCTTTCTCCTCGATCCGATTCGGTGCCTGTGCGTAGGCAAAAGTTACGGACATTGCGATGAGTGCAAGCAGCACACACCAGACTCCAAGCGTGGTTCTCTTCGTCATGATCTCCACCTTCAACGCCTCGATAGAGGCATAGCTCGATTGCGTTACAAAATACACCTGACGCGATAGTTTGAGAGACTACGGTGTTCGGAAGGGAACGCAGCCGCCCTTGAAGCGAGGTAGCCGGAACCTGGGAGCAACCCGGAAATTCCGTTCAGCTCCCAACGCGCCCGACTATACACCATCTAGATTTTGTCGCACAACGCATTTCTTTCTTCGTCTCAACAACGGGCCCACAAAACACTTTCTAGGAGATCTATGTCACGCTGGACCCTGATTGGTGAGAATGGGTGACAGCTTGGTTGGCGAGTCGTTCGAAATCGGAAGAGATCTCCCCGGCACAACTAAAAACAATAGCCCCTTCCGACACGGCGCACAGTGTAAAAAAAGAGGCACGGATGGGAGTCCGTGCCCCTCGAAACCGGCCGTCATCGCAGCACGACGGCCGGCGAATCGTTTCAGCTAATTCGAGTACGTGTATCCGTTGCTCAACCACTGCCCTCCAACATAGGAGTACAGGGTAACGTACAGTGTCGTCGTGCCATTACCCGGCAGACTGTTCACCGTTACGGTTGAGACATTGCCCAGGTTTCCGGACTGGAAGACATCGTTTCCACCTGGCGCCACCGCGCTGATATCCACCCAGTACGCAGTCGCATTTGCGTCCAGACTCCACGTGAACGTTGCCGTGTTCCCGTTGATGAACGTACCCGGAACCGGCGTCTGCATGATCGCTAGTCCACTCGTGGCGTTGAACGCCGTGTACGTGTAGGAATTGCCCGACCATGTGCTACCGATCAACGAATAGAGTGTCACGTAGATCGTGCTGCCATCGGTTGGCAGCGTGCTCACGGTCGTGGTCAGCACATTGCCGAGGTTGCCGGATTGATAGTACTGACTTCCTCCCGGCGTGCTGCCGGCATCGAGCCAGTAAGCCGAAGCCCCTGCGCCTGCGGTCCACGTGAACGTTGCCGTGCTGCTGGTCAACGTCGAGCCCGGAGTAGGAGCAGTCATCACCCCATCCTGCCCGGCAAGATTGTAGGCGGTGTAGGTGTAAGGGTTGCTCTGCCAGTTCCCGCTAATCAGAGAGTACAGAGTGACGTAAACGGTGGTGCCATTGGTTGGCAGTCCGCTGATCGTCTTGGTAAGAACGTTACCCAGATTGCCGGACTGATAATACTGGCTGCCGCCGACGGTGCTGCCGGCATCGATCCAGTAGGCAGTTGCATTGGTTCCCGCCGCCCAAGTGAATGTCACCGTGCTGCCCGTAAGATTCGAACCCGGAGTGGGCGTTTGCATGACGGCAGGTGTGCCTGACGTCCCCGAAGCGGTGTAGGTGTAGGTTGTGCTGACCCAGGAACCGTTGATCAACGAATAAAGGGTCACATAGACCGTGCTTCCGTCGGTCGGCAGACTATTCACTGCGGCCGAGAAAGTGGTCGAAGACAGGGTTCCAGATTGATAGTATTCGTTTCCACCCGCTTCTTTCCCTATGTCAATCCAGTAGTTGGTCGCGACGTTGCTCGCCATCCACAGGAACGTTGCCGTGCTACCGGTTAAGGTTGTGCTCGGCTGCGGAAAAGTCAGTGCCGCCGTGCTCGTGCAACTTGGGAAACTGAAGCTCAATACTCGCGTGCTCCAGTTGAACGATCCAACCTGCTTCAGGTACTCGCCCGTATACCAGAACGTGCAATCGTCGGGATCCAGCATCATCGCGGAGTAATCGCCCCAGCGTTCGCCGACGACGGTGCTATAGCCCTGAAGCGCGACTTGTTGTGCCTGGCCCGCGTATAACTGAATCTCTGATTCCATGGTGCTGAGAGTGTCGGTACTCTGACGACCGGCTACATAGACCGACGGAAATGTTGAGCTATTGGAACCACTGTAGCCCAAGGCAATGTCGCCCTGGTGATCCTGCGCGATGCTGCCCATCCAGCGGTGGAGAGTTGAGTCTGGCGACCAGGTGGATTGCTGATACACGGTGGGAGTGCCGAACGGACTGCGAATTTCGTACCACCGTTCCGCAGCCTGGCTGGTTCCGCTTCCCTTAACAGTGTGGCTCAGCGTGAGCGATTCGTAGCTGCCAAAATTACGGTAGGCAGCGCGGAACATGAGGTGCTCTTCTAGACTGTCAAGATTTTCATTTGCTGCGAATGTTCCATTCTGAACGGTGGACCCAACAGCCCCGGTATACGCTGGCTGAGTTATGCAATACGTGCTAGTGGTGCCACACCCCGAGGAGTAGGAGGCCACGCTGATGGTCTGCTTCGCTCCCACGGTGACCGTATTCGCGGTGAAATTATATGCAGCCGAGTACATGTATAGCGCGGACCCACTGGCGGCGTCAGCCTGCTCGAGATAAAGCGCGTTGGTGTTGGCGGAGGGCGGATATGCGCTGCCATCCAGATCCACCGGAAGCAATGCATAGTCGGTTGAAGCCAGCGAGGCGCAGACGATGGTGGCGGTGGGGTTGCTCGCCAGCAACGCGGCGCGGTTCATGCCGCAGATTCCGCCGGCTTCATATCGAGTGCCGGAAGCGTTGAAAAAATCGAACGTCATGGAGTAAACATTCGGCCATATCGCCAGTTTTGGGTAATCCCCGAAATATCCGTGGGCGGGGTTTGGCACAAACTCGAAGACCGTCCAACTGCCGGTGGCATCGGCTGTTTGCGAGATCGCCATGCACTGGTGGAACGGACTGGTGGTTACTTGAAATTGGGTGATGATCCAGCGTTGCGCCAACTGATCAAACTTCACGATGCCGTCGCCGTCATCGTCCACATAGCAGTCGTTGCTGGTTCCGAGAGCCGACCACAGAACGTTCGTGTCGTAGGGCCCACCCACTGCAGCGCCCGTGCTTTTGCTGAAAACAGCAAAGGCCGAGTTATCGAGCGAGACAATCTGCGTAGTGCCGGCTGCCATATCCGTATCCGGCGGCACGCTGTCATCGGCGTACGTCCCGTTCGGCCCGGAGAATGTGTTCCCAATACCGTCAAAGTTCGCGCCCAAATTGAGCGTCAGAGTCTGCGACACAGTCCGTTGGAGTACTGGGTCTACAAAATTCTCCGGCGTAGCGATGTAAGGAATATTTGGGTGCTTTACTTCCTCGGCTTCGTGGAACCCCTTCGAAACATACTTATTCTTCAAGGTATAAAGGGGCAGGGTGACGGCCATTTTCTTGGTAGTAAATACCCACGTTTCTGTCACCGGCGATTTTCCACCGCCACTGGACTGTGCAAAAACCAGCCCCGTGAAAATCAGCAAGCTGAGCATCGCTGTGAGTTGGATAGCTTTCCTTCTGTGGTTCAATTTGTCCTCCATGAAGTGATGGAATGGGAATGCAGGCTCGTACGACGGTTGGCGTGGGCACAGCTCGGCATTCGACGAACCACGGTTCGAGCCGCAGTCGTCCACAGGGGGCCGAATGGATACACTCCTCGCAATGAAACAGCAACTCCAGATCGGGGAAAATTGTGAAAGTTACGGCCTGTCGCGACGAGGCGTCAGGGTCCGAGGCGCGTGTCAATTCGGAAGGAGGTGAAGAGCGCAGAACCTAATTTCACGGCGGAGAGTCACGATGTCGTACACTGTTGCGACTCGTCTGACCACCGATTGTCCTGCGAGTTCACCGTTAACTCGCGCCCACGATCAACTGAACTATCAACCATAGTAGAACTGCCTGTCAAGAGAAAATCCAGATTCGACGTTGTGGGCCAAGGAGAAACCAGAATGCGTCCGCGAAGAAATAGACTCTCGATGCTGATCTTCCCTGCCCTGTTTTTAATTGCAGCTGCGTTTCTCCCAATCGCCGTTTCTCAAAATGCGCCGCAAGGCTCGACTGGTCACGTAACCCTGGGAACTTGGGGCGGCACAGATTTGCAAATGGACGTGACCCCGCAAGGCGCAACATTGGACTTTGATTGCGCCCAGGGCACGGCGTCGGAGCCGCTTCTGCTCGATGCCGGTGGAGGGTTTCACGTGAAAGGCTTTTTTTACTCGCAAAACGGTGGCCCCTCCAAAAACAAACCGAGCTCTCGCGGAGTCGATGTGGTCTATGCCGGCAAGGTCGAGGGCGACAGCATGCGCCTGGAATTTTCGCTTGGAGATAGTAAAGAAAACCTGCAGTCATTCACTCTCACGCGTGGCAAGCAGGGAAATCTTCGGAGGTGCCGCTAGCCATGTGGGCCGGATTTCGTTCATGGTTCGTTCTTCTTAGCGCGGCGTGCCTGTTGCTCTTTCCCGTGCCATCGAGAGCCCGATCCTCAGCCAGTCGCAGCGCATCCGAGTTTCCCGGCACCTCCATCGTCGAGCAACTTCAGGCTGCGCTGCGCGATTGTGGCTTGGAACCTTGCGACATTTACATTCCCGCCGGAACTTATAACACCAGCCCCATTCCCAGTTGGACCAAAAAAGACTCGACCGGATCCAGAGTTGGTGTGCCGCTCCCCTCCAATGTGACCATCCGTGGCGCTGGCCGCGGTCTTACGATAATCCGCGTGAACCGCGCCGTGAATGACCCTCCAGCCACACTGTTCGCCAACGCGAACTCGACGAATCGAGACATCCGCCTGAGCGACATGAGCATCTCCTGGACGGATTCGGACACGAAGTATGACTGGGTCTCGATTTTCATATGCCATCGTTGCGATCGGCTTGAACTCGATCACCTTGGTTTCGAAGGCAACCCCAACAAACTCGTTAATCTCCTCGATAGTACGGGCTCCAGTGTGCACGACAACATCTTCGCGCTGCACTCGACCGGATACGGTCATGGAGACAACGCTCTCGGGGTCAGCCGTTTCGACCCGGCGGCATCTGTGGGCCCCGTCGCTGGAGTGGTGCGCGACAATCAGTTCACTGAGACCGGCACCTACGGTACCTTCTCCATGTTGATCGTGGCGCAATCGGGCCTGTACGTTCACTCCAATGTTTTTGAAGCCCATGTGCCGCCCCCATTCGCCACTGGCATTGAATCCGGCCAGGACAATGTGGCGCGCTTGCCGGAGAACGTAAAGATCTCCGACAACATTTTTCACGGCGCCAACATTGCCCACGGAGGTTTCAATAACTCCGAGATCAACGGCAATTTTTTCGATCACGGAGACATTTACATTGCGCTGCAGGACGGAACAACAGCCTCGATGGCGGGCCTGACCATTGCTGACAATGAATTGCACTTCGGAAGCATCGGTATCGCCGGGCTAGCACACATTTCCACCGGTCGATGCGTGATCACGCGCAATCGTGTGTTCGAAGGCGGCATCGGCACCGGCGTTCCGGATATCGAGGTGAGCTACAACCTGGTGCGTTATCCGTCGAACAGGAATGGCATCGACTGCTATTCTTGTTCTGTCATCCGCGGCAACGTCGTGCGAGAGATTGGGCAAAATGCGCCGAGCGACATGCACGCCGCATATTTGATCGGCGGCAAGGTGCAAGAGGTAAGCGACAACGTCTATATCGACGAACAGCACGAGTACGACGCCGGGACAATCTGCAGCGTGGCTAATCCCTCATCGACAGTGTGCTTGTCCTCTGGAGGCAGTCGCTGGGTACGGTTGCAAGGCGGCGAATGGGGCATAGGCTGGACCAACCGCACGCTGTTCACCGACCGAAGTAAATTCCTAATCCGCTCATTTGTCGACAATTCTCTCCTGGAGCTCGACGACAACGTTCCGCTCTTGCCGGCGGGAACCCACTATCGTCTCTATCGCACGACCTTCAACGCCTTCGAACTCAACGGTGCTGTGATCGAACGATTTGCCAACAATATGGCCATCGCCACCGGGGGATTTCGGCACGCGGCAATTCAAGAAGACGGAACCGTGCGTATCCGCAGTCTCTCGGGAAACGCTTTTCATCCTTACAGTTGTTCTGGAAAATGCGCGGTGGATTACCGGTCGACCGTGACCGCGCCCGATTAGACGACCACCCAAAGCGGATGCTGCCTATGCAACGCTCGCAATGTCGGAAGGCCGGTACTCGGCCACTGCGGCAATACCGCCTTCGGCCACATGGCTCTCGCCCGCTCGCTGCAGCGCTGCACTCAGCGCGCTGGCAAACTCCGAAGTAAGGCAATCGACGTCGCTGCGCAGCGAGCTTTTCTTGTAACTCCGGGTAATCGAAAAACACCCGCGGACATCGCCTTGCGCGGAAAGCAATTCGAGCCGCAGCTCCCAACCGCGGTTCCGCTTCCCTTCCTCATCTTCTCTTTCTTCTCTGCGCCAAGCGTATTGAAACGGCGAAATCATGGGAGGAGGGCCGTAAAACGCAGGCAAGTCCGGCGTAAACACAAGTTCGAACCCATCGTAATCGTGTGCTGCAAATGCGGTCTCCAGAATCCGCGCCACATCGTGAACTGTCTCCGCCAAGGCCAAGTCGTCGGTGGCGCGGTGAATGGCGAGATTGTTGGAAATGATGGTCTTCTGCCCCCAGGTTCTGCGCGCCACCCGCCGCAGTTCATCCACCTCGTGATACCCGAGATGTTGCAACCCGAAGAACACGCCCAACCCAACCACGCTGAGCACGACCGCAATCGTGCCCGACTTGGGCGAAAGCAATGGCAAGCTAACCAGCGCAAAGCATGCCGAAACCGCATAGAGAACCACGACCGCCTGCCGGTGCGAGAGTCCGCGCTGCAGCAGCTTGTGGTGAATGTGTTCGTCGTCGGCGCCGAACAGGGGCTTGCCATTCAAAAAACGCCGCAGCACAGCCATGAAAGTGTCCAAGATCGGCAGCCCGAATGAAACGACAGGAATCGCAACTGCAACCGCCGTCGAAGATTTCTCGGAACTCGCCAACGAAACCGCACTCAACACAAAACCAATCAACAGGCTGCCGCAATCGCCCAGAAAAATCGTAGCCGGATTGAAGTTGTAGCGCAAGAATCCAACGATGGCACCCGCCAACGCAATCGTTACCACTTGCGTAAGCGCATTGCCCGTGACCAGCGACACGACGAACACCACGAGGCTGGCAAATAACGCCGAGCCCGCTGCCAAGCCATCCAACCCGTCGAGCAGATTGAAAGCATTCGTGATGAGCAGCACCCAGAAGATCGTTAGGCACAGCGCGGCAATGTTTCCCATTTCCCGGTCGCCAAACAGCAACGGAAGGTGCGTCACCCGGAAGCCATTGAGAAATAACCAACCCGCTGCCAGAATTTGCACTCCGAATTTCAGGTATGGACTCAGCGAGCGGAAATCGTCGGCCAGCCCCAGCCCAAAGATCACCAGCGTCGGCCCCAACAATCCTAGAAACGTGGCCGACGGGAACGAATCACTGAAATGAAACAGGCCGGACGCTATGGCAACCGCGCTCACAACCAGAACCACCGAACCGAGAATCGCAATGCCGCCGAGGCGCGGCACGGGCTTCAGGTGCATGTGCCGGGAGGAATTCGGAGCTGCCGCCCAGCCGCGCGCGTTGGCAATGTCACGCACCAGGCGCGCCATGACCGCCGACAGCACCAACGACACTACGAAGACAAATACGTAAATCACCCTGGCCCAGCTCCCAAGCTCTTAACTGACTTCCTGAACGCTCCTGCTCACGATGCCCACTTCGCCGCCACCGCTTCTTCCGACTGCATACGCATCGCCGTAACTCCAACCCGGCACGGGTCGCTCAACATCTCCTGGTACACATGCAGCATGGCTTCCGCCATCCGCGTCGAAGTGAAATACTTCTCAACCCGTGCCCGGCCAGCTTCGCCCATTTCTTCGCGCAGTCCGGGGTTGTCCAGCAACAACTGGATACCATTGGCTAACTCCGACACACTTCCTGGAGCCACGACGTATCCGGTCTTACCGTGCTGATTGACCCACGGCACGCCCGTGGGCAGGTTGGTCGAAATCACCGCCTTGCGGCAAGCCATCGCCTCCAGTTGCACGACGCCAAACATCTCCGCGTTCGTGACCGAGGGCAGCACGAACACATCGCAAGCGTGGTAATAAGCAGCCAAGTCCCCATCCGACACTTGCCCCAGAAATTCGATCCGATCTGCAAGCCCCTTCTCGCGGGCCAATTGCTTGAGCGAATCTTCCAGCGGACCGGTTCCGACGATCCACATTCGCGCCTTAACCCCTTCCAGCGCGCGTATCAGAAACTCCACTCCCTTGTAAGAGACCAACCGCCCCACGCAAAGCACTGAGGGCGTACCGTCCCGCAACCGGTCGGCCTTTGCCTTGCCAGCCTCATCCATTTCAAAGCGTGATGTCTGAATGCCATAAGGCACCGTGCGGCACTTCTCGGCATATCGCGAAAGGAACTTGGAACATTCAACGTGTCTCGGCGTGGGCACCACAATGCAATTCGCCCGCCGGTAAAAAGCATCGAGAAAAGGCCCATACAGCTTGAGCAGGTTCCTTTGCCGCACGATATCGCTGTGGAAGTGCGCGACCACCGGGGTATCTCGATCCGCAAGCAGCGCCGACAACTCCGCCAGAGGGTTCGGTATATGAACATGAATAAGATCGGTATCGAACTTGCGGGCCCAGAGCGGAAAAGTCGGCGCCATCGAGCAGGAAAATAATTTCCCCAGACTCGCCACGCGTGTGACTGGAACCTTTCTCGTCTCTTGCTCGGTCCGGCAGCGCGTGTTCGCCACTACCACCTGGAACTGAACCTGATCCGCAAGACCTTCGCAAATCTCCTTGAGAACCGTTTCCATTCCTCCGACAAATGGATCGTAAAATTTCCCCAGCTGCAGCACTCTCATACTGTCGCCTCCTGCAGTGGGGAAGGGCTTGCATTGACGGTTGCGCTGGCGATCGCGTCGGCAAGCACGCCATCAAACCTGTTCGCCAGATCCTCTGCCACCAAGTTCTTTTGAATCCAATCGTGTCCCCGTTGCCCCATGGTCTTTCGCAAGGACTCGTTCCTCCCTAGACTGATCATGTGAAAAGCCAACTGTTCTGTGGCCAGCGGCGCGAAAAGCAGGCCCGATTTCCCGTCCTCGATAAGCTCCGCTGGTCCCCATTGATTCACCGCTATCACCGGCACTGCGCACGCCATCGCTTCTAGCACCGAGCGCCCCAAGCCTTCCGGCCCCCGGTTCGGTTGAACCAGCACGTCCAACTGCGAAAGAATCTCCGGCACGTCGTTTCTGAATCCCAAAAACTTCACTCGGTCGCGCAACATTGAATTCCGTACCCGATCCCGCAAACGCTCTTCATATCTCAGTCCCGCTTCCGTCACGTACGGGTTATTCCCCACGACCGCAAACTTCGCTTTCGGCAATTCGCGAAGGACTCGCTCGGCGGCATCGAAAAAAATATCCTGCCCCTTCAACGGCGTGATCGCACCCACGATGCCGAACCAGATTTCCTCTGGTTGCTTGCGCAGATCCGCGGGCGGAAACGCACCTGGATGAAAGCGGCCCAAATCGACAATGTTGTAGATTTCATGCGCCGGCACAGATTCGGAAACGTATTCCCGGAACTGCGTCGCCACAAACCGCGAAATACAAATTGCGAGGTCGCAACGCCGCGACAGCAAGGCCAACAGTTTGCGTGAGAGCCCTCGGTTTTCCAGCCCGTCGCGCATGTACCAGATCAAAGGAACACCCTTGCGCTTGCGCAGCACCGCGCCGATGACATGCGCCTTGGCAGCGTTGGTGATGAGAGCCGACGGCCGAATTTCATCCAGCAATCTCGATAACTGCCGCGTGAACGACGGCAAACTGGCCGCGGAACGCAGCATCCCCGCCACACTCGGACGCCGCGCCGTCTCGCCGACCCCCGCCATAGCTTGCGGCCAAGGTAGCACCCACACTTTTGCGCCAACCGATTCGGCGCGATCTTTAAACGCTCCGTCGCCCGGCACAATCAAATGAAATTCATAAACGTCCCGCAAATGCGCAACAAGTTCGAGCAGGCTGAGTTCCGCTCCGCCCAGTCCCGATATTGCGCACAAAACAACGACCCTAGGCAGTGGCAAATTCCACCCCCGCTTGCGACATCGATCGGCTATGCCAGGTCAACAACGTAAACAGGGACCACGCTTCCGACCATGACTGCATCCGGTCGCCGCGCTCCAACCCGTGCAGCAGCCGAAGTCCATAGTCGGAATCGAGCCCCAGCGGTTCATATAACTGCCGGTCGCGCAACTTGTCTGAGATGGTTTCCTTCAGTTCGCGTCCCAGCCACTGTTGCCATGGAAAAGTGAAGCCCATCTTCGGTCGCTGTGGAATGCGCTCACCCGCCAATTCGCGAAGAATCCGCCACGTGATGCGTTTCCCGCGTCCACCTTCAAAGTGATACTCAGGCGAAATGGCCAGAGCCGCTGCCATCAATTGGGAGTCAAGAAATGGAACACGCAGCTCCACCGAGTTAGCCATGCTGAAGACGTCCGCATCGCGCAACAGTTGATTGCGCGCGTAAAATTGAAGCTCCAGCGCCGCCACTTTCTGAAAATTGTTGGCCAGTGATTCGATATCTTCTTGAATCCGCTGCGCTCGCTCTGCCGAGTTTTCTTGCCGCCAGCGGATGCTCCGCTGCAAGAGATAAGCCTCCGCTAAATTGCGCAGCTCGCCGGAGTCGGCTACTTTCTGCCACTGGATCGGATTCCCCGTCCCCATCTTTGCCAACACGCGCGCCGCTGGACGCAGCCCGGCTCCATACTTCAGCAGCCGCGGAACCTTGCTGAAGGTCGTGTACCCGCCAAACAGTTCATCGCCGCCGATTCCCGTGAGCAGCACCTTCAATCCGAGCGATGCTCCTACGCGTGAAATCACAAACGTGTTGATCCCGTCGACGGTCGGCTGATCCATCGCGCCCAGAGCCATGGGCAACAACTCGCGCAAATGGTCCGCGCTCAGCGTCACTACTTCGTGATGATGGGGAATCCCTCGCGCGATCTGCTGCGCGTAAGGCAACTCGGAAAATTCCTGCTCCGCAAAAGCGACCGTCAGGAGCGTGATCGGACTCCTCGCGAACCGCGAGGCCAGCAGCGCCAGAAGACTCGAATCCACCCCGCCGGAGAGAAATACACCCACCGGAACGTCGCTCACGAGGTGCGAATCGACCGCATACTCCAGGTGCTCCCTGATGTAGCCGGTCGCGTGGTCGAAATCTCTAATCTCAACCCGTTCACTATCCGCGCAATCACGAAGCGACCAGTACTCCGAGTCTTCAACCTCGCCGCTCCCGCTGACGTGCAACAGGTGCCCCGGCTCAAGTTCACGAATCTCTCTATAAATCGTGTTCGGTCCAATGACTGCGCCGTATGCCAGAAACGAATCGACCGCGTCCTGATCGATGGTCAAAGAACAAATGCCAGCCCGCTCCAACACCTTCACTTCCGAAGCAAACGCAAATCCTTTCGTTCCGGAGTGCGAACCGCCGCAGTAATAAAGCGGCTTCATGCCCATGCGATCGCGCGCTAGCAGAAGATTCCCGTTGCGCCCATTCCAGAAGGCAAAGGCGAACATGCCTTCGAGTTTCAGCAGCGCGCGTTCTCCCCAGTGCAGCAGCGCCTTCAGCAAAACCTCGGAATCGCCGGAAGTGGCAAACTTCACACCCAGCCGCTCTAGTTCCGAGCGCAACTTGCGGAAGTTATAAATCTCGCCGTTAAACGCCAGCCATGATCCCGTTTCCAAATCCCGCATTGGCTGCCGTGAGCCGTCGCTCAGATCTATGATCGAAAGCCGCGTGTGACCCAAGACGAGCGTTGTGTCCGCGCCAAAACCTGGCACGGGAATGTCCACGCCCCACCAGTCATCCGGACCGCGATGCCGGGAAGCCTGCATCATGTCGCGCACAGCCGCCCGTGCCTGTTCGGGCCTGCCGTCGCTCAAAATTCCCATGATTCCGCACATACGCCGCTACACGGCCTCCTTGCCCAAAGAAATCTGCGGAAAAAACTTCTTCATCGCTTGCTCAAATTGATTGGCCGCGCGCGTCCAATTCATCTCGCTTTCGACCCATTGGCGTCCGTTTTCGCCCATGATGCCGGCGATACTGCGGCCCCGCAGAATTCTCATAATTGCCGCCGCCACGGCGTCGCTGTTTTCGGGATCCACCAGTAAACCGGTGAACCCATCCTGCACCGCATCAGGAATGCCGCCCGAGTTTCCCGCAATTACCGGCTTCCCGCACGCTGACGCCTCCACCAGCGCCAGACCGAATCCTTCCGCGAGAATTCCGCGTCGCGTGCGGTCGGCGCGGCTGCACATCACGAATGCATCGCAGGCGTTGTAAAGCAGCGGAAGTTCCTCATCGGAGACGTGTCCCGCGAAAATCACGTTGGCCCGAATGCCCAACTCGCGCGCCAAACTTTCGAGGTAGTCGAGATCATCGCCGTCACCCGCAATCACGTAAGCGACAGTGGGCAAGGAGGACACGACCTTCACCAACGCGCGCAGCACAACGTCGTGCCCCTTGTAGCGATTCGCCTTCACGATCCGAGCCACGGTGAGCAACGTGGGACGGCCAAAAACACCGAGCCTCTGCGCCAACTCGCGGCAATCGAGTCGCGGACGAAAGCGTTGCGGATCAGCTCCCGGCCGAATCTTCACAATCCGCGCTTGTGGAACGCCAACAGATACAAGAAACGAGCGCGTGAATTCGCTGTTGGTGATGACCATGTCCGCATCGAGCATTGCCGGCATGATTCTGGAGCGCAGCCATTCATCCATAATTTCTAGGGCGTGCGTCCACAGCAGGTAGGGATTGCCATAACGGAGTTTCAACTTCCGCGCGGCGACGGCAGCATTGACGTGGCCGCAATGCAACACCAGATTCTGGTCATGCTTCACCAGTTCCTCTGCCTGGCGATACATCCGCCACACCTGCCACGCGCCGCGGATGCCTGGAAGATCCACCGCCCGCCGAAACCTCAACGCCGAATAATCCTGCGTGGAATCGAATCGATCCGAATCGGGATGCTCCGGTGTAATCAGCGTCATCTGCCGCAGATCAAACTGCCGATACACGTTAAACAGGTAATTGCTGATGCCTCCTAGCACCGGTGGGAAATCCGTCGTGAGAAGTGCCCCACTGCCCAGCCAACGCTGCGTTGTTCCACTTGCGCGTGCAGCCCGCACCGTAGAGTCTTCAACAAAGAAAGAAACCATCAGGCCCCGGGACGCTCCAGTGCAGGATTAAAATCCATGGCAAACTCAGCGTTGCGGCGACGCGCCAATGCCAGCACTCCGCCCACCACAATCAACACGAGAAATATCTGAATGAATCCGGCCACCGAATGGTCAAAGTCCCGTTCCACCGACATCGCGCAGTGCGTCGCTACCAACACCGTGATGCCCGCAGCGCAATGCTGGGGCAGATATCCCTTCCACCCATCCACCAATCCGACCAATGCGCCCCACAGCAGAGCTCCCAATGCAATGTCGAGCGGGCCGCCCGATTCATACAGGTCGCCAGGCATCGACGGAGCAATCGCCATGCCGCCGTGGTCGCGCGTCTGCGGGTCGTCGAAGGCCCAGATTTCCTGGCCGAACTTTATCCCGGCGTCGGCCGCCGCCTTATCGCCATACACCGCCCTTGGCACAAAACCCCGCACAAAGGGAGCCACCAGCACGCTACGTCCCGAGTAAGGGATTGCCCGCGGCACGAGCTGCACCGTCAGCAAAATCGAATCAAACGAATGGAACCGCGCCATCCGCTCTCCCCAATTCCCCGTAAACCAGTCCACGAGTCCGCCGGCACGCATTTCGCTCGCAAGTTCCTCCGGACGAGCGCCTTCCCACTTGATACTTCGGTATGCGCTCACGAAAGTCGTGAGCGCCAGAAAGCAGACGAGACCGGCAGGAACCAGCGCGCGCAGCTTAGGCCGTCGGCCCGCGAACAGAGCCGCCAGCAGCGGGATCACAAGCAGCGGAGCAAAGCTTTCGCGATAGGGATTACGCCAACCGTTCACCACCGCCGGCATCAGCGTCAGCAGCGCAATGCTTCCCACCCGCCACCATGGGCCCGGCCGCCGGAAATGGTCCCACCACACCACCGTCGCAGGCACAACGTACAAGCACGCCACACCAGCGAGTGGAGTGACCAACGCTAGCGGCAAAATTCCTGGAGTGCTGATGATGTAAAACAGAACCGAGCAAACCAATGCCACTGGGAAGGCGGCCGCGTAAACCAGATCCAGCGTGAACTTCCGGACAATGCCGAGCGGCCCCGCACTCTGGCGGCGTACCGCGAACCGATACGCCAGCGCCACCAGCGCCCAGAACATCCCACAATAAGCCAGCGTGGTGTTCACCGTGTCCACGCTCGGGGCCAGCAACCGCGGACTGCTGTCTCCCCATTCCACCGCGTTGTACGACAACATCAAAAACCGCAGCACAACATCCACCGCGAAGCCCAGCCACACAAACCCATACAGCGACTTCAAGACCGATCGCCATCCTTCGCTCGCCCAGCCTGGGACGAGCCGAATCGAGCCCACCCAAATGGCGATGACACTCGCCAGGATGAGCCACGTAGCAAAATTGGTCTGTAAGCCAGCAAATGCAGGCATAGTGGTGTCCCTCGACCACACACATCGCGCACCCGCGTCCCACCCAGTGGGCGCAGGCACACGTTGCCTAATCTGGCCAATTTCGATTCGCCGGTTTCCCTAGGCGACGGAAGGATCGTGCTTGGCTGACTAATTTGGGGTCAGCGTCAAAACCTAGGAGAGGTACTGCCCCGTACTACCCGTTGAGTCTACTGTCCGTGTTCCAGTTGGTCAATAAGATACTGGCGCTCCGGTCGATAAATTCTATTTCTCCATCCCATCAGTTTTCCGCGTGAAGATTACCTCTACGAGCCGTACCCGTAGCTCGGACGTGCCATTGCGCTACGCCGCACGGCCATGTCCGGCAAGGCTCTCACCCGATATAATCTCATCCTGATGGAAGTCGTCCAGACATGCGACGCTTGCGGCGCTGCGCTTGGCGGGCGTCGAGTCGAGGGGATGGCCGAGGTCAGCCTGATCGAATGCGATTGCGGACTGGTCACCACCTCGCCGCGACCCGCGCCGGACGAACTGGGCCAATACTATCCTCCAACTTACTATTCCTATGTCCCGAGGGCCGCGACCCGCAAGAGCCGCTTCCTAGCCAAGCTGAGGGCCTACAAGTGCGGCTATCCGGCGCCAGCGAACGACGGGCCCATAAAGCGCGCGGCGTGGGGAACAGCCGCGTCGCTATTTGGAAACTTCTTCCTGTTCTATCTCCCCTACTGCGGTCCGGGAAAAAACTTGCTGGAGGTTGGTTGCGGAACCGGGGCTGACCTGGATTGGGCGCAACACCACGGTTGGGACGTTCACGGCTTGGAACTCAACGAAAGTGCCGTCGAGTCCGCGAAGAAACGGGGCCTGAACGTGAATTGCTCGACCTTTGAGAGCGCGAACCTGTCGGCCAATTCGTTCGATTGCATCATAATGAGCCAAGTGCTCGAACACCTCTATTCGCCAAGGCTCGCGCTCCAGCGATGTCACCAACTTCTGCGTCCAGGCGGATTGCTTTTAGCTGCAGTGCCCAAATTCGACAGCTGGAATAGGCACGCGCTGGGGAACTACTGGGGCAATCTTCAATTTCCCGTCCACCTGCATCACTTTAACCAGCCGGTATTGGAGCGGATGGTTCACGACGCCGGATTTCAGGTGTGCGAAGTGCGGCTGAGTTCGAGACTTCTAAATCTGTTCTACTCGCTGAGAACCATGAAACAGTTTCACGTCTTCAAACGTCTGTTCACCCGTCCACAGGGTACACTCAGTGATGTAATGCTGATCGTCGCGGAGAAAACTTAGGACCCCCGTTGACCTCGCCCCTCGATCATTTCAGCTAAGGACCCCCGCTGCCGAGAAATTCTCACGAGCCCGACGCCGCTTCCCGTGCTCCCGATACCACTTCTCCACGTCCGACACAGTTACCGCCCCGCCTGCCGTTCCCACACTTCCCATGCGGGCCCGTTCTGCAACAAGAACCAATCGGGGCCTAGTGTCGCCGGCCTCGGCGTGCCTGCCGGAAGCCCGACGTATCGAACCTGCAAGCTGTCCAACACGGCCGTCGGGTCGGAAGCGACTTTGTCGAACCACATCATGCGACTTCTAAGCCGCTCTTGGCGCCTGGCCAGGTCCCGCGTTTCGATCCCATAGAGTTGGTGATCCAGCCCCCACTGTTGTTCCTCTTCGAACGCCGCTCGCGAGGTTCCGCAAAGATATCGATCGAGGGCAAACCGCCGGTCTATCTCGGAGTCGTTCAGCAAGAAACTTGCTCCAACCGGATAGGCGGAGCCGAGGGGGGAAACATGATCGACAATCATCGCGTACTGAACGAAATCGTCAATGCCGGCCGTCTCCGCGCCGACCGCCAGCGGCGCGTAGCGGCCATGCTGTGCGGCAAAGGCCGGATAGCCAAAGCTGTACTGTTGGCTGTGCCTGGTTCTCACTCCCTCGAGAACGCGAAGATAAAACCCTGCCGCAACATTAAGCAGTACCGCAAATACGACAACGCCCCTCAACCAGCGCTGCGAAGATCCTGCATGATCTAGCGCGTCATTCGCAAGCAGTGTCAACAGAAGGATCATGCACGGACAGAAAAGATAGGCCCAATGATAGTTCTCCATCTCCAGCCCAGTGAAGAACTGCTCATGGATCATGATGAAGCCCGCCGCACACAGGCACCACAGATAGAGCAACTCCTTTTGAAACTTGTGCACGACGAAAAACGTCGCCAGCACCAGCAAGGCGGAGAGAATAAAATGCCCATGCTCGCTCAAGCGCGGAATGCGAACCAGATAGTCGCCGCGCTGCATAGATTCTTTAAATGCTGCCCCGGAGTGGTTAGGCGCAAACAGGATTCTGGCAAACAGGATTCTGCCGAGTTCCGGTATCCCTACTAGTATGCCGATCCACATGGTGTGACAGTAAGTGCGCCATCGCGCCCGGTCGACCACCAGGCCCAACGCCAAGCCCAAACCGGCTGCGGTCCAAAAAAATAGATAGGCATGAAATAACACTCCAAACGCAATTCCCGACCCAATGAGGTTCGCGCGCGATGCATGCTTCACGCTCCGCCCCAGAGCCCACAAATAGAGAAGAAGGAACGGCAGCACAGCCACCGGAGAGATAATCCGCCAGTCGTGAAAGATGCTGGGTTGGTGGGCGAAGATCTCGCCCCCTCGATGCAGCGCAATGCTCGTGAGAATCGTCCACTGCCGGACGAAGGGTCGAGTCTGTTGCCATCCGCAATCCGTGAGTAGGAAAAGCGCGCCCAGCAATGCCGCCCACCGCCGCCGCACGTGCTGCCAAATTACCGCATACCATCCAAACCCGATCGCCAGGCCGCAAAAGATTCGCATAATCAGTCCGAAGCGAATCGGCTGAAGACCGAATGCCTTGCAAAATAGTTCGGAGGGGACAAATGACAGCCATGAATAAGGCGATTGCCCGCCATGCACGAAGGCGGGGTCTGACAGATAGAAGGGGTGATAGTAGTAGGCGTGGCTGGCAATCAAAGTGTAGTAAACTTCATCGGCGTCGGCGATCCAGATGCTCGAGTGTGCGACTACGTACCAGCAGATATAAGGCAGCGTTGACATCAGCAGGCCGCACAGAGCTGCTAGCAAAGCCGCACCCATGGGGAACGTCGTCCGCTTCATGGCACGCTCTTTTTCAGCAATGAATACCATAATTTCGTGAGCAGCGGACGCGGCATGCTGCTGGATTCTACCATCGACCCAATCCAACCCCCTTTTTTGTTAACGTGACCACAATCAGACGGCGCCGCTTATTTCGTAGTCATCTGTCAGAATTTCGGCGACCACCCGCCGTTCAGCGAGGCGGAGATAATTGGTGGCTAACTGGCGGAAACAATCTCCCGCAACCGAGCCTGGTTTGCAGCAAAGTTTCCAATCTCAGCCGCGGCGGCGGGAGATGGCAGAAGCCGCGGATCGAACTTTCCATCATTCTGGCTCGACAACATGGCGCGCACCAACTCCCGCAGACGCCTCGTGTCGAACATCGCCACACAGGAGCCCGGATAAAGCTGCTCGTTGAGCTGGCTGTTGTCGCTGAAAATGCCGGGACGCCCTAACGCCGCCGCCAAAAAAGTAATCCGTCCAAGAATGCTGCCTGCAGTCAGATTGATGACACCATCGCACTCTCCCAGAAACCGAACAAATGAACGATATCCGCGTTTGGCTTCGAGTACAAAGGGCAGGCCTTTTGCAAATTCTGACTGCTTGTACTTTTCGACGTCGGCGGCGTTATAGATAAAAGTGTGAAAGCTTATCCTCCCGCGCAGCGTTGAAGGCAGGCCCTGCCAAACGTCCTGCAGCACAGCCTTCAGCACAAAAGGATGATTCTGCACAATGTCATGAAAGCTCATCGGAACCTGCACCAGAATTTTGTGTGCGGTGGGGAGGTCCGCGATGGACGTGCGCTTGGCATCGCGCGCCCAACCCAGCTTTTGCGTTGCCGCAAAATCGTAAGGCCAGGGAATCACGACGGTCCGCTCGACCCCAATGAGACCATCACAAAATACTTTAAGTTCCGGAGAATACGCCCATACGTGCCGAGCGCCACGCAAAATGCGCAGCACCAACCGCAGTTTGGCATCCGTCAATTCGCGCGAAAGAATCGCGGGAGGCCCCGGAATCACCGCCACGGGCGGGTTCCCCGCTTCGACCAGCGAGTCGAGATAACGCAGTTGAGTTTCGGAAGCGCCTAGCTCGGATAGGATGAGGTCGTACTTCCCTGCCGGAACTTTCTCGTCTTCGAGCAGAAAATCGAACTTGTCGGCAAGCATCAACGCCAGACAATAGACGTCCGGGTACATGATGCCTTCGATGCGCATCTTCAGATACTTGGCCACCAAACGTTGCTTGCGCCACCATTGGCTCTGATGGCTGACGAAGGCAATGCGCATGCCGCTCAAGCCAAGCTCCCAAAGCCGGCTAGACTTGCGCCGGACGAAGCGGAATCGCGTGAGATTGACTTCGACGGAGTTTTGAATCCGCACTCCTGCAACAGGCATGCGGCTCGCACATCGTACGTCTGCTCTGCAGCCAGCCGCATCGCATTGCGCCTCAGGCGCGCGCGCAACTCGGGATCGCCCAAAACCCAGGCGATTTTGTCGTCCAATTCCTCGGGCGAGCGATAGTAAACCGCTGCTTCGTTCTCAGGAAAAAACTCATCCTGCTCCGCCGAGTAGCGAGCCAGCATCACGCCTCCGCTGCCCGGAACTTCAAACGTGCGCATGTTCGGTCCGCCCAGATTCTCCGCATTCAACACATTGAGCGAAAGCGGTGCGCGAGCATAGACGTCCCCGACCAAGGTCCCCCAAATTGGCGGATGCGCGCGATGCTGCCCTGAGAGCGTCCTCCATTTGCGTGGCCAATTGCCACCCCAGATTGCGATGGTATGTTTTTTGATCGCGGCGACCTCCGCGCAGCGGAATCGCGTGTAAGTGGCGACAAAAGATACATCATGGTTGACTTTGCAAACATCGCAGGGTAGTCCCTCTGCCACCGATTGCGGCCGCGAAATTTCCGGATCGACCGCAAATGGCAGATATCTTGCCTCGACTCCGTCGCCTCGCAACCGCTTCACGAGTCCGCGCTCCCACATGAAAACAATGGTGTACTGGCGCAGCGTTTCAATCAGGTCGCGGCGCAGCGTGGAAGGTTCCCGCGGATCCCATGAAACGCCAATATAAGGATGATCCGGATAATAGTTCACGAACGGCACGCCAGCGGACTGTCGGATCTTGCGAATCGTTTCGGGATGAAAGAACTTACAGTTCACGGCAAAGATTAGGGCCGGACGAACCCGCTCGGCGACCTCAACCGCCTCGCGATTGACCGCGTTCCAGAGAAAAGATCGCAACGCGCGCCGCACTATGCGATTGCCCGTGAAGCGGCTAGCCCGCATCATGGCCTGCTCGGAATCGAATCGGATCACATCCATGCCCAGTCGCTCGAAAGCCCGAGCATAGCTCTCCGGTAGCGCGCCGACGTTCGACGGTCCGATCACGAGTACTTTACGATTTGTTCCTGAAAGGCTCATTTGCGAAGAGGAGCACCTTCGCGCCCAGCGGGTCCCGCTATCACGCTATCACGGCGAAGAATCGCTTCCGCGCTGGAGATGGAAAAGTCTCGCACGAAAGTGGCGCGAGCTTGAGCACCTAACTGCTCTCGTAGTGCAACATTTCTCAACAAAGAGACGATGGCGTCTGCGAACTCGTCCGGCGCACTGCGTACCAGCATATCTTTCTGGTCTGCAACCGCGAGTCCTTCGATGAGTTCTGGCGAAGCCACGATCGCTTTACCGCGCGCCATCGCCTCGATGACTTTCAGTGGCACGCCGCCCCGTATGAATACGGGAAGCGCGAGAACCGCGCAATCATCCATGAACTGTCCCGAATCCGCAACCTGGCCGAGCACCTCTACATTTCTTAGATCGCGCAATTTCGCAGCCGCTTCTGTCGGCATGCCCGCCCCTGCGATCCACAGAATCGCGTCCGGCGACGCTTCCAGCACGCGTGGGAAAACCTGTTCAGCCAGAAACAGTGCGGCCTGCAAATTAGGCATGTAGGAATACGTGCCGATGAATCCGACGGTCGGTCTCGCCGCGGGAGTCGCGGGACGAATGGTGTTTTCATCCAAACTGTTGGCCACCACGATCGTGCGCACGCAAGGACAGATACCTCGAAACTCTTCGGCCTCAGACGAAGAGGTAGTCCAAAGCTCATTGCAGTGCTTAAGAAAGACTCGTTCCTGCGTGCGACAAGCGAGGTAATTCGCATAGAGTCCGAGTCGGCCGCCGCGTCCCTTGAGGTTCTTCATGAACGAGGCGGAAAGGTTGGTGAGCACATCGGCGGCGTCGATAATCACGCCGAACCCGTGTTCGCGCAGCCCGACAGAGTAATGCATGAGCATTGACGGCAGCACGACGAAATCTGCACTGACTCTTCGCGCCTCAGCCAGAATGATTCCCGCCGCTCCTATCCGGTCATATGACGTGGAAAACGGATAACGGTTGCCCGCCAACCCCAGGGCTCCTCGCACCAGGAAATCCACCTTGTGCCCGATCAATTCCCCAGTGGAGAAATCGCTGTGTGCAAATCTGCGGCCGCCGTGACGAACTTCGTCGCAAATGCGCGCCAGCGGAGTGGATTCCACCGGCGCGGGATCGCGATTCTCTACCGAAAAATACAGCAGCGCGCTAAAGCAGCCCAACCTCCGAATCAATTCCAGATTGCTAACCATCCGCAAGTGCAGGCCAGTGGTGGCCGGAAAAGGAAAGTCGGGAAGAACCGTGAGAACCCGCGCCGGCCTACGGCTTTGTGTGCGAGGCTTTTGTTCCGCGGCTGGCATGGAAGGTGACATCATTTATTGGGGCAAGTCGCGGCGCCGCGCGAGCAGAATACCGCAGCCTTCCATTTTCGATGGACGAACGTTGATCTCGTGAGTCGGCTTGAGAACACGGCGCAGGAGTTCGAGTGTTCCGGGCGCGATTTGGTCGTGATACTCCATCGCGATGCGCTTGAAGTGAACGAGCAGGTCCGGCGGAGCAGCGGCAAAGACGTCATGCTCCGAGCCTTCGATATCGACTTTCAGCAAAGCGATTTCCTGCGTTCCCGCAAGATTGGCTTGTGCAAGAGCAAACAAGCCCCCCAGCGGGATCACCGGCATTCCGTCGGCCTCGGTGGAATCCAGTTGCAATACGTGATCCAGGGAACGAGAACCATGGGCCTGCATGTGTCCCCTGCTAAATGCAGCGCCCAGCGCCATTTCGCAACAGGTTATATTTCCCAGACGGGCTCGTGCCACGTTGGCTTCGAGATACTTGAAATTCTCCGGAAATGGTTCGAGCGCAATCACGCGGCATCGCCGATTCTGGCGCGCCATTTGAATCGCGAAGATCCCCACATTCGCGCCCGCGTCGACAATCACGTCTCCGTCCGCGGCACTATAGAATCCGGACGTATACGTATGTTCCAGCCAGACTTCGACAATCGCTTCCAAAAATCCACCACGCCCAATAGGATGGCTAAGGACTGTGCCATCCCAAAGCACAACTTCATCCCATGGCTCGCCCGCTCGCATCCGCGCGACCAAGGTACGGCCATTGCGAAAATGCGTCATCAACGAAGCCATCAGCAAAATACTCTTCAGATACATGTTTCATCACGGACTTCAATACTCTCAAATTGCGTAGTTCAAATTCATTTCAATCAAGAAAGGCGTGGGGGAGGAGTCTGGGGGCGGCGCTCATCTACTGGCGATCATTGATTGGCCACCATCAGTTCGCCATGATCTGCCGATAGACTTCCATCATTTTATCAAGCACAGGGCGCGGTGAATAGTGTTCTTCGATCAAAACGCGCGCTGCATCTCGCATTTGCCGCCTTTCGACCGAATTTGCCAATAAACGGCTAACCTTCCCCGCCAAGTCCTCATCCGTTTCCGCGACCCAGCATTCGCGTCCATTTTCGTAGTCGATGCCCTCCACGCCCTCCCAGGTGGTAACGACGGGCACGCCATAAGCCATCGCTTCCATCACTTTAACTTTCATCCCGCTGCCCCGCGAAGGCGCATAGACCATCACCGCGGCCTTCGAGAAAAAGTTGGACGGATGAGCCAGGTTTTCCTCCAGCGTAAGATCTTGACCCGACGCATACTTTTGTAGGTGTTTTGCGGCATTCCACCCCGCGATATAAAGCTTCGCTTCAGGACAATCGCGCTTCACCAAAGGCCAGATCCGTGTGATCAAACGCTGCGCCGCCGAACGCGATGGTTCCCAGTGCATGGAACCGATCAGCCCGACCACCGGCTGCGCCGCAGGTGGCTGCAGATCATATAATGCTGGGTCCAAAGCGAGGGGCACGACCCAATAACGGGAATTGGAGTTGGGATTGATCGATTCGGCTGTCTCCTTCAGCCGGGGCGTGAGCAGGCGAATGTTTTGAATACCACGCAGCAGATGGCGAGTGGCCCGGCGCGCCTGCCAAAGCTCCTTCCGCTCTCCGAATCCCATATTTTCTTTCTCGGCCCAATCGATGACGTCAAAGAAATGCACATTGAGCAACGCACGCGGCACGCCCAGGCCAAACCAGCCCGTCGACATCTGTTCGAGGTGCAGCACGTCATAGCCTTTTGCCAATTCACGCGCAAGCAATCCGGTCAGCGCTGAGTCTTGTATCATTTCGCTGCGCGGCCGCACCAGATTCTGCCACTTGCGCCGCAAGGCGAAAGAGTCCACCTGTAATCGATGACAATGCAGCGTCAGTCGCCCGCCGCTTTTTGCGCCTTGTTTTGAGAGCCACTGTTTCGCCTCGGAGATACGCTCTTCCCGTTCCTCCGTCACGGCCAGGGCCACGACCTCATGGCCGCGCGCCAGCAATTCCGTAATCAAAACGTAGAACCAGCGCGCGGCGGTATCGCCGAATGGATGCGGCACGGCGGGCGTGACTACAATGATCTTCACCCGCGGCGCTCCGGTTCCGGATCGGCAATGGCCTCGGCTACAACTCGATTGGCGGAGCCTAGAATCTCATGACTCCGGCCGAGTAGATCCAGATAGAGTTGAAGAGTCTGCTCCGCCGCTTTGTGCCAGGAGAAAAAGCTGGCACGCTGGCGACTTTTTTGCGCCAGTGCAGCCCGCAAATCAGGATCGCCGGCAATCCGTTCCATCTGCCGCGCGATGGATTCTGGATTTTCGGGATCAAAAAGCAGCCCGTTGCCGTCGAGCACTTCCGGGAGGCTGGTAGTGTCAGAGGCCAGCACGGGAACTCCTGAAGCCATCGCTTCGACCAGTTGCAATCCAAAACCCTCGTAGCGCGAGGGATGCACAAACGCCAGCGCACCTTGATAGATCGCTGGTAAGTCTTCGTCGCGAATCTGGCCCGGACAGAAAACTCGCACGGATAAACCGAGCGCGCTGATTCTCTGGGCGACCTCCGCGAAGCCCCACTTGTGCTCACCCGCCAAAACGAGCGGCGGAAAGTTCGTTCGAGCCCCCTGGTTATGCATCAGCGCGTAAGCCTCCACCAATTCACCGACATTTTTCTTCCGATCGAAGCCGCCCAGAAAAAGTAAATACTCTTGCGGCAGCGCATACTCGCTCCGCACGCGCGCCATCTGCGTGGCAGGCACACTTTCATAGAAGCGCTGGCTGGCGGCGTTATAAATCACCTCGACGCGATCTGCGGCGACGCCATGAAAACGGCAGATATCCTGCTTCGAGAAGTTTGAGACGGTGATGTATTTGTCAGCGCTGTGTCGCGAGACGAAATCCGCATATTTCTTACGCCAGAGGCTGCGCCAGTGCTCACCCGCGCAATATTCTGGCAGGCGATCGATTACGTCATGGCAAGTCACGACATACTTACAGGCACGCCGGTACGGAAGCCCGCGGTTCGCAGTGGCGTGGAAAACGTCAATGCAGTTTTCTCGCAATCGCCGTGGAAGTTCCATCTGCTCCCACAGAATCTCTCTGCGCGCCCGAAAAACCACCGGCTTAATCTCCCACTCCGCAACAAACTCCGGAGCAATCGGGCCCGGCGAAAACGAAGACAACTCGATGTTCTCGCCCGCAATCTCTTTCATCGCGCGAAACAACTCCACCGTATAGCGTGCGAATCCACGCATCTCGTAGTGCATCAGGATGCGGCCGTCGATACCGATGCGAATCAAAGGCTCCCTCGTGCAGAAGTTTATCTTAAGCTGGAATGCACTCTGGCGTGGCACGACGCGCACAGCGTGATTAAGTTCTCTTCAGCGTCCGATCCTGAATGGCTGCGGAATTCCTTGTGGTGTACTTCAAGATTCGACATCGTGCTGCACGATTGACACCGCCAACCATCGCGGCGCAGGATCTGCCGGCGCAGATTCTCATACGACAAAGCGTCAAGGCGCACCCGAGTGTCTTTTGGGCGGACCGCCATCAGGACGCCTTCTCGCTCAAGTTTTCGAGGAACGCCTGCCGCTGTTCGCCGGGCAAGAACTTGTAATAGCGCGACAGCGAGTCGAGGAGGACCTCCGGGTTGCCTTTATCCAGGTGAGCACCCGCCAGGAAATCAGCACAAATCATTTCCAAACAGTAGCCGCGCGATTTGTCCGTGCCCAGCATCAGGGCTGCTGTCTCGATCGCCTGTTCGATCACCGGAGTCTGGCTCTTGTAGATTTTGAAATAGATCAGCTCCGAAGGCTCCTCTTCCCTGCCCGTCAGTTCCTTCTCCACGGCCCTCCTGAAGTCCTCCTTCGGCAGAGCCTGAGCTTTGTGCAACCAGGTTGCACAATCGAAATCCTGCCCATCGCGGCGCGCGATTTTCGCCAACTCCAGTCCTTTCGTCCATCCCACTTGCTTCAGGTCCTTCCTCGCCTGCGGCGGCAGGTGCTCGTGGATCGACATCAGGTAGTACGCCTTCCTTCTCGATTCCGGGAACCGTCTTTCCAGGAAGTCGTCGAACGACGCCAGCTTCTCCACCCGCCAGTACTGTCCTGCCCGCACCTCGCACAGATACCGGCCGAGTTCAACGAAGCGCGTGTCTCGCTCGGCTTCCTTCTGCTTTTCCCAGGCCAGGATCTCGTCGATCCTGGTCAGGACAAACAAGGCACGCTTGCGATTGAGTTTCGGCAGCATCGGCGGATACCTAGTAAACAAGTTCGTCAAACAGACCAAGATCGACTCCCGGCTTACGCAGCAGGCCCGCTTCAACCAGGTCGGGCTTATCGAGACAGAGCCCAATGAAGGGGCAGGTTGTACACGGATTCTGGGGAAAGCGGATGCCGCTGTGCGGCAGGAACAGCCCGGACTCGATTCGTTTGACGGTGTCCTCGACCAGAGTTGCGAATTCTTGCCGCTGCTCGTCAGAGATGGTGGCCCGGAGGTATTGCACTTCGACCAGCCGCTTGCGAACGAAAACGACTTGGGCGACTTCGTCGATTCCAGTCATCCATGAATAGCAGACAAGTTGCGGATCGAGTGCCGAAATGCCGACTGGCTCCTCGGAATATCGGGCGGAGGTGGTCTTCCACTCCAGGAGGCAGGGCATACCGTCCAGTTCGCCAATGGCGTCGACATAAGAGACAAAACTGCTTCCGGAACCGAGGGTCCGATTGAACTGAACTTGCTGAGTGGACCGAGGGCGCCGAACGCGAACGCGACCATCCTGAGCGAAGCGCTCCAGCAACTGGATACCTTGTTGCAACATCCGGTCCCAGGTGTCGTTGCCCGAGTAAGTCAGACTCATGTCCTTGCACAGGCTCCACTGCTCAAATAGCACGGCGGCTGGGTCTTCTCGCCGAAACAGGGCAGCGACGGCCTGTTCAAAGGCTCGACCAAAGAGCATCGGCGCGCGTGTATCCTTCTCTTGCCATCCATCGAGGTAGCGGTGCCGGTAGCGGCGTGGACAGCTGAGGTATTGGCTGATCTGGGTATAGGAATAGGTCATCGTGTTGCCTCAGCGGGGCTGGCGTGAGAGACGTTCGTTACTGGAGTTACGGACAGTTCCTCCCATTGGCTGGCTGGAGCGAAGCCGTCGAGGTTGACGAGCGAAATCCCATTGATCACGCTGCGGCTGATCTTGACGACGCCGCGCAATCCCGGCAGCGCCATCTCGTCGACCTGTTCGTGGGCCAGAAGTTCCGGGTCATAAAGGAAATCGCGCAGGAACCAGCCCAGCTTCCACATAGCTTTCTGGCTGCAGTAGAGACGACCCACGATCGGCTGACCAGCAAAGGCATTTGGCTCGACAATCGAGAGTCGGAGGACGTAGAACGGTTTTGTTGCGTGCCAGCGGAACTGGGCACCATTGACACGGACGAGGTAGATGCCGTCAGGAATTTCCGGACGAGAATCGCGTGCAGTTTCGGCGAGTCCAGGGAGTTGGCGTTTCATGCGACCACCTCCTGTTTCGGCTGCGGATAGCTGTTGAGCTGGCAGAGGAGTGCGTTGCGGTCCTTCACGGCCCAATCGGCGAGTTGCTGGACAAAGTTCTCGACCTGTTCCCTGCTGGCCTCTCGGAGAGTCTTTGTACCGCAGAACTCGACAGCATATGCCTTGACCAGTTCGGGATCGAGCTTGTGCTGGCGGATAAGCTGGCAGAGACGGTCGCGGACTTTCGGCCCTGCACCGTTCCCGTTTCCATTGCCATTTGCATTCTGCGGAGGGATCTTTTCACTTGGGCTCGAGCTCGTACCGATTTCCTCGACCGAGCAAATGCCGATTCCATAGGCTTTGCGGAGAGCGCGATTGACGGCCCGAGTTTCGGCCACGCGCATCTCGGCACCGCGAACAAGCGAAGAGACATTGGAGGGATCGGCATCGCCGTAGCCGACAAAACCGCGACAAAGGGCAGATTTGTAAACAGTAGCTCGGAAGGCATACCGACTAGCTGCCTGATCGGACAGCTGACGAACGGGCTGGACTAGCATTCCAGAGCAGCGGCAACGCTTGGCCAGACGGATCAGGCCAGCGTGCGTCACGTACCAACCTCCGCTGAGAAGAAGAAGATCCCCGCAATTTAAAGAGAGTGAGAAATCACGCGTCAGAGCTCGCAATTGTTCGAGCAGAACGGGTGATAACGGTTGGGCTATGAATCGCCTCACAAAACGCATGTTTTCCGCAAGTAGACTTTGCTGACTCTTAGAGTTCCGATGCTTCATGAGATGTTCTCCTGTGTTCTTTTTGGTCATGTTTACCATTGAGTACCATTGTTGAACATCTTGAACTACACTTGATACTGTGTCAAGCGGAAAACGATTTGCGAGGTGTGGATGAAAGCTCTAAAATCCCCACAGCTTATGACAGCCAAAGACGAACGGATTGGATTCAGAGTCGCTGGCGAAGTAAAGGGTGCCCTTCTGCAGATCGCTAAAAAAGAAGGACGCAGCTTGGCCCAAGTTTGCGAACTGCTTCTCAGGGGTGGGATTCACGAGTACGAGAGAGAAGGATCCAAATATCTTCATCGTTCTTTAGAACGGCCAAAAGAGAAGAACAAGTAGTTCCAAAACGAAGAGCCGAGTCTATAAAGGTCACGGGGCTTATAAAGAGCGATCCTCGCCACCGCCGGTAGGATTCGAGGATGAAGAACGACTTCCTCAACAATGGGTTCATCAGAATGCCCTCATCTTGACAGCGGCTGCGGTGTACCGTAATCTAACTTCGTTCTTTCGGGGGAAGCATTGGATCGAGCTTGGCGGGTTGTTGATTGGGTTCAAAGTCTTCATTAGTTTCTACAGAAAATACCCCGCCTGAGTAAGCCCTCGGCATTGCCTGCTCCAAACGCTGTCGTTCCCTTCCGGGCAGCGTTAATACCCTAAGGATATTGCTTTATAAAAGATTCGCGATTGCATCGAACAAAGCGCCAATCAGTGCATTCTTTAGGAGGATCATGTCCCGCAGATTCGGCGTCATTATTTCAGTTCTAGCGATTGCAACTCTCGCTAGCACCTTCTGTCAGGCGGAGCCGCAGCTTCTGTTGACGCGTCATGTGCGCGAAGTGGTTGCTAAGGGGGAAGCAAAAGTCGTCGGACGCCTCCCAGCAACACAGTCTCTGAAATTCGATATTGTTCTACCGCTGCGCGATCCGGCAGGATTGGAAAACTTCCTGCCGCAACTCTACGATCCTGCCAGCACCTTCTACCACCAGTTCCTCACGCCGCACGAGTTTACTGCGAGGTTTGGCCCCAGACGTGAAGATTGGGATGCCCTGGTTGCTTTCTCGAAAGGGAACGGCTTTGAAATCGTCGGCGGAACCCGCGATGGCAGGGACCTGCAGCTCATCGGTACTGTGAAAAACATCGAGAGCGCTTTCCACTTAACCATGGGTCTCTATCAGGACCCTACCGAAGACCGCACATTCTTTGCAGTGGACCGCGAGCCCACCGTAGACCTGCCGTTCCCGCTCTGGCACATCTCCGGTTTGGACAACGATTCCAAACCCCATCCCCTCTATGTGAAGAAGAACGACTATGCCAAGGCGCATGGGATCGATCCCGACAAAGTCGTGTCGCAGGCGACCACCGGCTCTGGCCCATCGTCTTCGTTTTTGGGCAGCGACATGCGGGCGGCCTATTACCAAGGAACGGCTCTCACGGGCTCTGGCCAGAACATCGCCCTGTTCGAATTCGCGGGCACCGATTTGGCCGACCTGACCACCTACTACAACAATGTCGGCCAAACAGAACCTTACACTCCCACTCTCATCTCGACGGGCGGGTACGCCACGACCTGTACCTATAGCGGTGGCAAAAGCAAAGAATGTGACGATACCGAACAGACCCTCGACATGACGCAGGCGATGGGCATGGCCCCAGGCTCCACCATGCTTTATATGTACGTGTGCGGCGATGTCTTAGCCAGCGGATCGGGAAATATCAGCGATACTGACTGCATCAGCGCGATGGTCACGGATACGGCCGCTCCATTGAGTAAGCAAATTAGCTGCTCATGGGGATGGGACCCGGCAGACCCCAGCACGTTGGATCCGTATTTCGAGCAGATGGCGTCGCAAGGCCAGAACTTCTTTGCCGCGTCAGGCGACGATTCCGCATGGTGTTCTACCGAGACTTCGGACTGCTATCCCTGGCCAGCAGACGATGCGAACGTCGTTTCAGTCGGCGGCACGGACTTGACTACCAGCAAAGCGGCTGGCCCCTGGGCATCGGAAACTGCCTGGGCAGATAGCGGCGGCGGTATCTCGCCGGATGACATCGCAATCCCCTCCTGGCAGCAACTCACGGGCGTGATTACGACTTCCAACAAGGGGTCCACGACATATCGGAACGGTCCTGACGTCTCGGCGAACGCGAATTTTACCTTTTACGTCTGCGCTGACCAAACCACTTGCACAGCGAACAAATACGGCGGCACCAGCTTTGCCGCGCCCATGTGGGCGGGCTATCTGGCTCTGGCCAACCAGCAGGCGACGGTCAACGGCGATACGATCGGCTTTATCAATCCCATCATTTACCCCGCGGCTCTGACCGCCAGCTATGGCACCTATTTCCACGACGTCGCCAGCGGCAGCTGCGGCACCTATACGGCAATCACCGGCTATGATCTGTGCACCGGCTGGGGCAGTCCGAACACGACCGGCCTGATCAACCTTCTGGCCCCCGCCACGAACCTTGCTACCACTACCGCGGTGAGCTCCAGCACTAACCCCTCAGTCTCCGGACAGTCGGTTTCGTTTACGGCGAACGTAACCGCAAGCTCTGGGACTCCGACGGGAACGGTGCAGTTCACGATTGACGGCAGCAACTTCGGTTCGGCGGTGACACTAGCGTCGGGATCGGCCACTTCGGGCGGCACCTCGACGCTGTCGGTGGGAACGCACACCGTCACGGCCGTGTACTCGGGCTCCGCGGGTTTTCTTGGTAGCACGGGCACGCTGAACGGCGGGCAGGTCGTCAATCAGGCCATCGTCAATGTCATCGTCGCCACCAGCCCCACAGGGCTAACTTTTGCGGTTGACGGAACGAACTACACCACCACCCAGTCCTTTACATGGACAATCGGAGCGTCGCACACGATTGCGACCACCACTCCGCAGACCCCAAGTTCCGGTACGCAGGACACTTTCACCAGTTGGTCGGATGGCGGGGCTTTGAGCCATTCGGTCACGGCCTCGGCGGGCACGACCGCGTATACCGCAGCCTTCAGCACCCAATACATGCTGACGACGGCGGTTTCGCCGTCTGCGAGCGGCACCGTGAGCCCGGCAACTGGATACCAGGCTTCGGGAGCGTCGGTGCCACTGACGGCGACGGCAAACGCGGGCTACGTCTTTGCAAATTGGACCTCGAGCCCGGGACCGGTGACAACTCCGACCTCAACCAGCACGACGATTACAATGAGCGCGCCGGAAAGCGTGACCGCGAATTTCACGGCGCTGTCGCCGGGAATCTACAGTCCCCTTAACAATTCCACACTCGCCGGCAGTTCGGTGATGTTCCAGTGGGGCGGCTATCCAGGCGCTACTAATTACTGGATCGACGTAGGCTCGACGGTTGGCGGCAACAGTTACTACCAGTCCGGCACTCTCTCTGGTACCACTTACTCGCAGACTGTCAATACGCTGCCGGTTAACGACAGTACGGTCTATGTAACCTGGTATTACATGCTGAACGGGTCTTGGATCTCCAACCCTTATACCTACACTGCGTTTGGCGGAGACAGCAATAAGGGTGCGATCACGTCTCCTGTGCCGAACTCGACCCTGAGCGGTGCGAGCGTCACGTTCACATGGAGTGCGGGTTCTGGCGCGACAGCTTACTGGCTCGACATCGGGAACGTAGCCGGGGGTAACCAGTACTATCAATCGGGCAATCTGGGTAATGTACTGACTACTACGGCGAGCGGCCTGCCCACCAATGGCAGCACCGTCTTCGTGACTCTGTACTCGCTGGTAAGGGGAACATGGTTGAGCAACGTCTATACCTACACTTCGTATAGTCCGGCAGCGGCAGGTGGAGTCATGCAAACACCAACTCCGGGATCAACGTTGAGCGGCAGCAGTGTGACGTTTGACTGGACGGTGGGCGCGGGTGCGACGGCCTACTGGCTGGACGCGGGCAGCACAGCGGGCGGGAACCAGTACTTCCAGTCTGGAAACTTGGGCAACGTGCTGACCGTGACGGTGAACGGTCTTCCGATAGACGGCAGCACTGTCTACGTGACTCTGTATTCGCTGATCGGCGGCTCGTGGGTGAACAATGCGTACACATACACGGCGTACAACGCAAGCGGCGCTTTGGCTGCGATGCAAACGCCGGTACCGGGCTCCGTGCTGAGCGGGAACACAGCCACATTTACCTGGAGCGCGGACACAAATGCTACTGGGTACTGGCTCGACATCGGGACCGTAGCGGGTGGCAACCAGTACTACCAATCCGGAAACTTGGGCAAGGTGCTGGCCACGACTGTGAATAGTTTGCCGGCAAATAACAGCACCATCTACGTAACGCTGTACTCCTTGGTGGGAGGACAGTGGTTCAGCAACTCATATACCTATGTCTCTGGGCCATAGAGAACCGAGACGTTACCGATGCGAATCAAAAGCTCCCTCGCGTAGTAGGAGTTTATGTTAAGCGTGCGTCGAGGTTGCTCATGGCTCCACGACTTGGGTTAGCGTTCCCTTACTCTTCGTGAATGTTGCGTCTCCGGCGTAAATGGCTATGATCGTGTGTTTTTTCGCCATAAGCGTGGAGGTAGTGAAGGCCGCGATACCTCCGGTCGTGGTTCTTGTTCCGATCTCAGTCTTGCTGTCGTAAAAAGTTACCAGTGTGCCGTTCGGAATCGTGCCATTGTTCCACGTTACCGTCGCGGTAAAAGTGAGCGGTTGTCCGACCAGGGACGGGGACCCGGATGTAGTCAGCACCGTCTTGGACGGAGTCGGCAAGTGCTGGATAAACTCGGTGATTCCCGACGATGTGCTGGCCGCGTTATTGGCGTCTCCGGAGTAGATCGCGCTCAGGAAAACGCGCCCAGGCTTCTTGTAAGATGCGGTATAGACAGCCTGATTGTTCCGTAGCGGTATGACGGCAGGGGGAGATCCACCGAAAGGTTGGAACGCGATGCTCCCCGTCACGGAACCGCCGTTCTGATTTGTGACGGTCGCTGTATAGCTCACAGTTTGGTTGGGGCCCTGGGGATCCGCATTCGACGCTAATGTGGTTGTCGTTGGATTGTAGGCTCCGCCCATGTTGAGCAGAACATGCACGCCGGTACAGCCGTCCCCGACCAACAGGTCCGGCTGGCCTTCTTTATTATTGATATTGGCGACGGTCAGGAAGCCCCGGAAGTCCAGAGTCCAACCACACGCGGCGAATGAAAAGGTGTAGAGCGCGGCCGGCTGGAAGGTGCCGTCTCCCCTGCCAGCGAGCACGCTCGCGGTGCCGGGCGTATAGGCCCCAGCGGCATTGGGGAGTCCATTCGCGACCACTACATCCGGTATGTTGTCGCCATTCACGTCGACCACGGCCACTGCCTGATTCCGCGCAAAGGAAGGGTACGCGACGACCGGATGAAAGGTGCCGTCACCGTTCCCCCGTAACACGCCTACCGATCCGGCAGCACAATTATTGACGCAATAGTTGACTGCGACAACATCCGGCTTGCCATCGGCGCTCAGATCCGCCACGGCAACCGATTCCGCGCCGTCTCCGCCTGAGTCATACGTCACAGCGGGCTGAAAAGTACCATCGCCATTGCCCAGGAGAATGGCGACCGATCCTTCGGCTGGCCAATCTCCGCAGGTGTTGTTGGAGCACTCGTTCGCCACCACCAGATCGGGTTTGCCGTCCCCGTTAACGTCGGCGCGCACTGCCGAATAAGCGGATCCGCCCGAAGAGTAAAAAACAGGCGTTTGGAAGGTGCCGTTCCCGTTTCCCAGAAGCACGGTGACACCACCGCCGCCCGCAATTACCAGATCGGCTCGACCATCCAGATTCACATCACCAATAATGATTGAGGTAGGAGAGGTCGCAACGTTGTAGACTACGAGCGGTGCTTGGAAAGTGCCATCGCCGTTTCCCAAAAGGACGGAGACGGCTCCATCCCAGAGGCTGACGACTGCGAGGTCCGGCTTGCCATCGCCGCTGATATCTCCCACTGCCAATGAGCTATTTTCATAGATGCCCGAACTGAAGACCACCGGAGGCTGGAAGGTGCCATCGCTATTGCCCAGCAGCACGCCAATCGCGCCTTCCAGCCACACATTGTAAGGATCGCAATATCCATTACCGCTGCCACTACAAAAATTGTCCACGACCAGATCGGGAATGCCGTCGCCATTTACATCCGCGTAAGCAAGAAAGTTATTGCCCAACCCGCCAGAGTTGTAAACTGGCCCCGGCTCAAAGCCCGGAACGGTCTGTCCAGCAGCTAACGCCGCCGCCAGCAACACTAGCAAGCTTACACAGGCTGCAGCAGGAAACTTTCGCCGGGCGTGAATCGACAAGCGTGGCTCGACGAGAATTCCAGGGAAACAAACAGGTGACCGATGAGTGTGGGCTCTGCGATCGCAGTGACGGATCATCGCTAGCCTCCTGGCGAGCAAGCAGGGGAGGGAGAATTCTCGCCTGAATTGTACGCTCCTAACGGCATCTGTAACGGGCGCGCTGGAAACGCCTGTGGATGAGGACTGAGAGGACGTACTCCTTTTTGGTTTTATTATCTTTCCGACCAGTGCTTTGCCGGTTGGGTCGCAGGGTTCGGTGCCGCAAACGGACAGTCAAAAGTGGGTTAATTACTAATTGCGTCTTGGCCAGGCTGGTGGATTGCTTTCGCGTTACCGGTCCGTCGCGGCAACCTCAGTTTCAAAGATGCAGTCCTTGAGTTTGACCCCGTAAAATAAGCACCCCTCTTAGAGTCAGCCGCGACAACCATCATTATGCGCCTACACTCGCAGGCAGCGAATCAGGAAGAAATCAGAGCGCTCGCCGACACTTCGCGCTCCATTCATGCTATCCAGGCGAAAAGACTGAATCAACCAATACGCTCGACACACATTTCGCCCACGGTCCACCCCTCAATGCGGTTTAGTGCCTAGACGGAAGATTCACCATTGCGCGGAACGATTGAATCCGGGAATCCATCCTGAAAAGCATGCAATTCTCAACGGCCTTTTAGCATCTCATTAGTAACGGATGAGAGAACTGCATGATTGCTGGCACCATTTTGTTCAACTTACTTTGACAGCACCATGAAAAGAAAGGACGATTCGCTTCAGCACGCCCGCGCTTTTGTGGTTGTTTGAATTGGCCCGCAGGTTGCTTATGGGTGGGGTGAACATCATCCCGGGTGAAAGTTTCGTGTGGTAGCCCGATGTAGGAGCGTCCGTTTGCGCACAGCAAAATTGTTCCACCCCACATACACGGAGAACTTCCGCTGCATCAACTCCGCTTGCGAGGACACCTGCTGCAAAAGTTGGACAATCTCGCTCGACAAGGCCACGATTGAGAAGTACCAGAGCCTCCCCGCGAGTCCGCTGCACACGTTGATCGATGCCAGCATCGTGCTCGCGCCACCGGGGCCTCAGGGTAAAGACAGTTCCAGGCCGGCCATATTCGCCACAATCCGGACGAATGAATCTCATGAGTGCGCGCTGCTCTCCGAGGAGCAGCTTTGTAGCATTCAGGTAGCCTACGGTGGGGCACTTCTTCCCTCCACCTGCGCCACTTATCCCCGCATCGTCCGCTTGATCGGCAACCGCGAAGAAAAGGCGCTCACGCTTTCGTGCCCTGAGGCCGCGCGCCTGGTCCTGCTCAACCCAGAGTTGCTCAGTCCTAGCCATCAGACAATTACCGAGCCGTGCTACGGTCAACTGCATGCGGGCGCTTGCTATGAAGACGATCACACCGAGGACGCCCACGCACTCCAGCCATGGTTCTGGTCCATTCGAGAATCCGTTTTTACCTTAATCCGGAATCGCGCCTACCCGTTCTGGCAGCGCCTGTTTCTTCTTGGCGTCTTCTGTCGTCAGTTGGATGAACTGCCCCGAGGCAAAACCGAACAAATGGTCCCCGAATTCCTGCGAGATTTTGAAGCTCAAGTTGACACCGGCACTCCACGGTCCGCCTTGGAGACGCTCCCTGTCGAGCCCACCTTGCAACTGGATATCGTCCTGCGTCTAGCTGGTATGCTGCTGAACCGCTCCAACGTTAATCCCCGTTTTGCGGAGTGTGTCAAATTCTTTACCGTGGGCATCGGCAATGGCCCCAGCGCGACCTTGGAGAGCCTCGCCTCGAACTACGCGCTGGCGCACGACAGGTTTTACGCACCATTCTTCGATTCTCATCCCTACATTTTAGAAAACTACCTTATCAACGCCATCTTCCGCTTCCAGTTCCCCTTCGGGTGCGACGGTATGGAGACCGGAGAAACGCCTTCACTCTCTCGCGAATACGCCATGCTGACCGCTCAATTTGCCTTGATGAAGGGACTACTTATCGGTGTCGCCGGCTATCATGGCGACGCATTTTCAACGGATCACGTAGTACATACCTTCCAATCTGCCTCCAAGCACTTCGACCATCACGCTGAGTTTCTCAATGACGTCCACGCACTTCTGGTGGAGAGCCAGATGGATGGCGCGCGCGGATCTCTGATCCTGCTCAAGAACACCGAACCCGTCGCGCCGACACCTGGCGTGCCAGCTTAACCGCCAGACAATTGGCCCCTGCTGCCTTTGCCGTTTCCGGGCAAGATTCCTTCCCTGCGCTATCGATGGCCACTGGAACCCCGGGCGACTCCCACGACGATCGCGCTTCGTATCTCTAGTGCGGCATCGCGATATGTTTTGGCGAATTATCTGGGGCGCATCTTACGTGAGCAGAACTAGCAAGTGAATGAAAACTACGGAATTGGATCGAGTTAGCGCTATCTCACAAGGAGACTAACGACCACGCTGATGCATCGCAGGGCGACTCCAATGTCTTCGTGAGCTCTACCTAAGAAGGACGAACTGATCGGATTGTTTTTGTATTTATTCTTAAGCCGCTGTAAGCGCAAGATCATCGAAAACATCATCCCTGGGGGTGACATGGAGACAACGCGTCGCAAGCAGCATGGGCAATGTCGAAGCTCGAAACCGGTGGTTCTCTGCGCCCCGATGCTTGCTCTGTTGCCCGTCTCGTTGTTTGCAACTCTACTCTTTTTCCGAAGACAACGTCGGGACGAAAGTCGCACGAACAATAAAGCGCGCAGCCCGAAGGCTGCGCGCTGGCTGGAGTGCTTAAGGGTTAACGTCCGGCAGCCATGCTCATGGTTTGTGGCTGCGTCTGCTCGCTACGGCTCACATACATCTTGTACGATTGGTAGACGCCGAACAGCACCGTGATCAGGGCCGCGATCGTTGCCAGTCCGCTTACGGTCGTGAACGCCGAAACCATCGCGGTCAATCCCGCTCCGATTACGTAGTTCGGGAACGACCACAGGAACGCCTTGTGCCACAGGGCAAAAGGATTGCTTCCTTCGGTCAGACCGATGATGCTCGCTACCGGCGCCGTGTTCGCTAAGAAGTACGTCACCGCCGCCAGTACCAGAGACATCGTGTGTGTGGTCGCTGCCGCTCCGCCCGCGAAGACTTGGCTGTGATACGCCAGGTACGCCAGGCCGGTCGCGTTCAGCAGGGTGCATGCGTTGAAGATGAATTGAACGGCTTTCAGTTTACTTTTGCCGGAACTATAGGATTGCGCGATCGCCGCTACGATGCCGACTACCAGGCTGGCGAACAATCCCAGTTGCGTGACTCCCAGAAGAATGACGGGCAGATTTCCCGACATCGAGCTCGTCAATCCAGGCAGCTTCACCTTGAAGCGCGAGCTCAGCGCGGCTGCCGCTGACAGGAGCACCAACTGCGGCCAGGCTTGCGATTGCCACCGTACCACCCCGAACGACAGGGCGCACAGGCTCGCAACGGCCACGATTCCGATCATGACTTTTGCTTTGATGGGCAGTGTCTTTGCCATATGATCTCCGATTATGGTCTCAGTCGGTTAGCCTAGTTGTCCCCCGGGTCGCCTGCGCTCAACGCTGACGTCGCGCTGGCAACGTTAGAAGTAGAACCCCAGACTATGCTTTCACCAGAAACGGAGGTCGAACCCCACACAATGCTGGTCGAGCCCCACACGATCGAAGCGTTGGAAACCTCGGTCGATCCCCAGACCGTCGAGGGTGTCCAAGCGGCCGTTGTGCCCCAAACGATGCTGGTTCCGTTGAACGTCGAGTCCAGAGGAGTGTTCACGCCCGTAACCGTGCCATCCGAGTTATGGATCGCCGTCGGCGAATATGCCATCCCCGACGCCACATCCGTATTGCCCAGAGCGGCATCGATATCCAGATAGCCCGCTCCGTAAGTGAAAACATCGTACTCGTTCGAGTAAGTTTGCCCGCTGAGGATCGACGTCGATGAAGTGAATTGACCAAAGCCCTTCCACGCGGTCTTCATCAAGCGCGCTTTGACTTGATCGGGATTCAAGGAAGAGTTACTCTGCAGCATCAGCGCCACCGCACCGCTCACCACGGGCGTGGCCATGCTTGTGCCACTCAATTCATAGTACTTTGCTGTCCCGCTGGTCGGGGCAATATCAAATTGTGGATAGGTGGTGTCCAGCGTGCTACCCGGTACCCGCAATGACACCAGTCGGTTTCCCGGCGCAACCAGGTCGGGTTTCACAACATGATCGAGCGTGGTCGGACCTTTCGAACTGTAGCTAGCAATCTTATCGTCGACCCAGGTCGGTGTAAGTTCCGTCATGGTCGCTCCCACCGTGATCACCGCCGGATCGTTCCCCGGAACCACGATCGTGCCGAAGCCATCCGTGGGCGCATACCGTCCATTGTTGCCCGCGGCGCACACGACTATGATGCCGGCCTTCCAGGCGGCTTCGACTGCCTGATCCACTGGATCGAGCATGTAGCTCTCGTACACCGGACGTCCCAGTGACATATTGATGACGCGAATGTTGTAAGTGCTTTTCAATGTGATCGCTTCTTCGATCGCCGCGATCACCCCACTGTCCGTACCGGATCCGTTCTGATCCAGCACGCGCAGGTTGATGAGGTTAACGTTAGGGGCCATGCCGGCATAGGTCGCCGCATAGCCCTTGGCTGTGCCCGAATTGGCGCCGTTGCCACCGATCAAACCGGCCACGTGTGTTCCGTGTCCAAACTGATCGACCGCAGACGTGTTGCCAGAAACAAAGCTCTGGCTGTATACCACGCGGCTGACGCCGCTGACATTATTCAGATCGGAATTCGCCGCAATGCCGCTGTCGATTACGGCGACACCAATACCGCTGCCCGTGAAGCCATATTGCGAAGCCGCGATATCCGCCTGAACAGCGGTGGCAAACTCTTCGGTTACAGGATTCGAGTTGACGCTTACCTGGCGATCAGGTGTGATGTAAGCCACGTTCGGATCGCTCGCCAGTTCCGCCAGCATGCTGACGGGGACGTGCATAACCACGGCGCGAATCGTGTGGAACTTCGACTCGATGTTCACCCCGCGGCTCTGCATATCTTTCAAATGCGCGCTCGTGGGCATCTGCTTGTGCTGCACGATCACCGTGATCATGCCGTTTTGATCCGTTACAGGACCCTGTCGCAGTTCAGCAGAAAACTTGCTGGTGACGTCATCGGTGGTAGCGACCACTTTAGCGACCGTGCTGGTGACGCTTGTGGCGGCGGCAAAGGATGGGACTGCCGAAAGCACCAACAGTGCTATGCCAAGAACTAGGCACCCGGCAACGCAATACGCTGAAGAATTCAGCCCATGGTGTTCGCATTCGCTTGAGATATATGGTTTATCGGTTTTCTTCATTATTTTTCCTATCGAGGGACACGACACAAAATTGCGTCTCCGGCCCAACCTTGACTATGCAATCCGGCCGCCAAGCCTAATGGTGGTAAGTGTTGTATTTACAGTGCCCTGTCTAGGGTGTGCTCTCGGGTGCCGGGACAAATTGGCCCGATAAACTCAATCGATGGTGCCAGAAAAGTCCGCAACTCATTTGAAACGCATGCGGGCGGCCGGAAGTTGATTGCGAGACAAGTTGGCCCAGTGCTAAGCACTGAGTTTCAGCCATTTTCGCATCATCAAACAGATTCCGTTCCCGGCTTTCTTCCGTTCCACACGGGGTTTAGTTCGCGATTTCCCGAAGATGATTTCGCCGGTGATGAATCCTAAGTGGCTGGCGATGCCGTTCACGATTCGGCGCGGTGCGACATGATCAGCTACTACCTCGACCATACGTTGTAGGGGATTTGCCCGACAGACAGCGGGGGAGGCTGCACGTTAGTTTTTTGCTAGGTAGAGACCACTCCAGTATGGCGCTGGCGCCACCGGGACAGCGCGCGATGGGGCAAGCTCAGCGTTGGCAGTGGCAGCGGCGGCCACGAAATCCAACTCGACGTGATTCTTAGGGGTTGTCCGCCGGGTTCCCGGCTATTGCGCCTTGCAATCACGGCCGATTTCCAAACTCTGAGGCTTGAATTGGAATGGTACTCGGGCGAACCCGGCTAGCCGTAGCTAGCGACCGTTCAAGCCCGATGCTGCCCCTTCTAATGACGGCCATACGAAGATGATTCTGCGTGAGCCACCCATCCTACAGTAGCCTTGTCAAGCGATTTGTCATGTTAGCATCGAAGGCCGCCGTCTGCGTGTTAGCGATTGGACACTCGGGGCCGGTCGGGCGTCCCCTTCCCATCTCACTCTTGCTCAATTGGGAAAGAGCGAATGCGACGGCTCCGCACTACGCCGCCTGCTCTGTATCAGCGGACGGCTCCTTTTGGCTGATCAGGAACCCGGCCGACCAGCACGTTGGCTCGGCCCGGCACGTTCTCACTTGGACTACAACAGCCATCGTAGCCCTCGTGGGCCGACCCGGCCTGGAGGAGCGGAGATTTACCGTCGACCTCAGCGTTGACCGAATGCTTTTGGTCAAGTCGTACGTCCTCGAAGTAGCGAATGCGCGGAGTCGCTTGTCTGCGTCCACCGCCGCTGTTTTTCCTCTGTTTGGTCTGGCGCTGTCGCTCATTGACTGGCAGGCGAAGTGCAATGATTGGCCGGCCCAGTTGTCGTCCACCGGGGCTGTAATGAGGTTTGCATTTGGGTTCTTGAAGCACGCTCCGCTCCCCTTCGTGAGGATTGAATGGAGGTCGATGTGAATGCCCAAGCGGAGTCCGGCTACGTGCGGAACTGTCGCCTATTCTCGCGTGCGGCCAGCGCGATAGGAATATTTGTCGGAACTCTGGCAATGCTCGGGTGGTTGCTGAGCGTGTCGATGCTAATCCGTATACTTCCCGGCCTAGCCACGATGAAACCCAATACGGCGCTATGTTTCGTGCTCGCAGGTATGTCTCTCGGGTCGATCCAGCTAAGCTCCGGTGACGCGGACGAACGCGGGTGGCGATATGTCCTTGTGGCCCGAGTCTTGAGTGGTATGGTCGCACTAGTGGGTCTATTAACTTTGGCAGAGTATCTCCTCAGTCTGGATCTGGGCATTGATGCACTTCTATTTCGCCAGACTCTTCAGGCCAGTGGTCTACTCCATCCAGGTCGGATGGCCGGTGCTACTGCACTTGGATTCGTCCTGTTCGGTGGCAGCGTGTTGTTGATGAGCAACCAATGGCCTTACCCAAGCCAAAGTCTCGCCTTGCTGACTTCTCTCAACGGGCTTGTCGCGTGCGTGGGCTACATGCTCTCGGTACCTTCCTTGTATGAAGTGGCCGCATACTCCTCCATGGCGTTGCACACTGCGCTATTGTTCGCGGTGCTAGGACTAGCGGTGCTAGCGGCCCGTCCCCGTCTAGGGGTGATGGCTTCCATTACGAGCGAACACACGGGCGGAGCGATGGCCCGACGAGTCTTGCCCTTCGTCCTTGCGGTACCTATGTTGCTTGGCTGGCTCCGGTGGAAGGGGCAGGTAGCCGGACTCTATGGCACCCAATTTGGCATCGCCCTTCTTATCCTGGGAGAGTTTGTAATATTTGCCACAATGGTGTGGCTAAATGCCGTGCGGCTCAATCAGATCGACCGGGCACGCCGCGAGGCTCAGCGGCGAAGCTACAATCTTTCATCCATCGTGGCGTCTTCCGACGATGCCATGCTCAGTTTGGATCTGTCGGCTACGATCATTAGCTGGAATCGTGGCGCGGAGGACCTGTTCGGCTACTGCGCAGCCGAAATTATTGGCCGACCAGTAGCGAGCATCATCCCGTCCGAACTACACGAGGAAGCCAATCGATTTCTGAGTGAAGTTCGCGGAGGGCACCTGGTGGCTCGAGAGCACACCCTCCGCCGCCACAAGGATGGGAGTCTAGTTCATGTGTCCTTGATCGTATCGCCAGTGCGAGATATCGAAGGTCAAGTCATCGGCTCGGCGGCCATCGCGCACGATATCAGCGAGCGATTACAGGCTCAAGGGGAACGTGAACGCCTAGCGGCCATAGTCGATTCCTCTGACGACGCCATTATCGGTAAGGATCTCAACGGGACGATCAATGCATGGAACCGTGGCGCCGAGAAGATCTTCGGGTATTCCGCAGAAGAGGCTACGGGCAAATCAATGCAGATGCTCTTTCCGCCGGACATCGTGAAGGAAGAGTCAGAGATTCTGTCTCGCATCAGAAGCGGCGAGAGTGTTGAACACTTCGAAACTGTCCGCGTTCGAAAAGATGGCACAAAGATCGATGTCTCGGTGACCATCTCGCCGATCAGAGACGGCAACGGGACTATTGTCGGCGCTTCGAAGATTGCCCGCGACATCACGGAGCGCAAACGAGTGGAGGCGGCATTACACGAAAGTGAGGAGAGGCTGCGCCTCACAATTGACGGGGCAAGGGTCGGAATCTGGCACCGGGACTGCGTCACTGGCGCACTCGAGTGGTCTCCCCTGTGCTTTACCTTGCACGGCGTCCCACCGAGCACAAAAGTCGACTCTGAAACCCTTCGCGCCATTGTTCATCCCGAGGACAGGGTGAGGATTAGCAAAGCCATCGAGCGAAGCTTAGAAGACCGCTCCGAGTACGATGTTGAGTACCGAGTTATTTGGCCTGACGGCAGCGAACGTTGGATCGCTGCGAGGGGCGAGGTTTACCAGAATGCCGCAGGCGAAAACACCCGCATAGGCGGTGTCCTCTTCGATATAACGGATCGTCGGCTGGCGGAGCAAAGACTGGCCGGCCAGGCAGATGAACTGTTTCGGCAGGCTGAAGAATTAATACGCTCCCAGCAGGCCTTAGAGACTCAGAAGCTCTTGCTCCAATCCGTGTTGGACAGCATGGCGGAGGGACTCGTGGTAGCCGACGAGAGGGGACAATGCATCATTTGGAACCCGGCGGCGTCGAAAATCATCGGCATAAGTGGAGCTAACTTGTCTCAAGAAGATTGGAGCGCCCACTATGGCGCATACCTTCCCGACACAGTCACGCCGTTTCCGATCGACCAGAATCCTTTGCTGCGTGCCATTCGCGGAGAGGTAAGCAGTGCGGAGCTATTCGTCCGCAATCCAGCACTAGGTCGCGGGGTCTGGATCGAATCCAACGGCGCTCCCTTGAAAGATAAGAGTGGCGTCATACAGGGTGGAGTGGTCGCTTTTCGCGACATCACGCAGAGAAAAGCAGCCGAACTCGAGATCCGCAAACTGAATGAAACCCTCGAGGAGAGGATAACCAAGCGCACGGAGCAACTAGAGACGGCCAACCGCGAACTGGAGTCTTTCACTTACTCGGTCTCACACGATCTGCGTGCTCCATTGCGGCATATCCGGGGCTTTGCCGAGGCGTGTCTGGAGGAGTTCGGGGACAACCTCGTTCCCCAGGCACGGCACTATCTGCAACGCATTCAGGATGGCACCCGCCGTATGGGCGTATTAACGGATGAACTGCTGAACCTGGCGCGAACAGGACAGCGGCCGTTGAACTTGCAACTTACCGGATTGAACTCGATCGTCGAGGAGATCATCTCGATGTTGAAAGCGGAGACCGAGGGGCGAGAGGTAGAGTGGAAGGTCGGCAGCCTGCCCTCCGCAAAATGCGACGCTGTGCTGATCCGGCAAGTCTTCCAGAATCTGCTGTCCAATGCGATCAAGTATTCTCGCACCCGGGCCCACGCGGTCATTGAGATTGGGCACACCAAAGTAAAAGGCGAACCAGTCATCTTCGTGCGGGATAACGGAGTTGGTTTCAAGATGAAGTATGCAGATAAGTTATTCGGCGTCTTTCAGCGTCTTCACTGCGAAGAAGAGTTTGAAGGTACAGGGGTGGGGCTTGCGACCGTCCATCGCATCCTGCAGAAACATGGTGGTCGGATTTGGGCAGAAGCGGAGATCGACCAAGGCGCCACATTCTACTTCACCCTAAGCGGGATTGAAATCTCCGGGTCGCGAAGTGGTATGGCGACGGCAGGAGCCTGATCATGGATATGAAGCGATGTAATGATGTTTTGACACAAGTCTCGACACCAAGAAGTCTCTCTTTACGTTCTATATTCATTCAGAAGAGGACTTTGACGGTTGCATTTTTTTCTCGCGCGAGCGGCCAGAGATGATTTCCGGAAACGCCTAGTGGCTACCAAGAGCGTTTGGTCAAGCAAGGGAGTTTCGATGAAGCGTTGTGTCGGACCTAGACTTAGGTGATTTTGTTCGTTCGCTGATCTAACACCCATTAGGCCAAAGGACGCAGAATGTCCGTTGCGCAATCGGCTTTTGGCACGAATCCGACTCCGCCGGAAAGCCCGTCACCAGACTGGCTAGTTGGTGGCGGAAAGATGGGCGAACTGATTTGCTCGATGGATTGGACTAAGACCCCTCTGGGCCCGATCGAGTCATGGCCACAAAGCCTACGCACGACTGTCAGCCTCTGCCTCGCGTCGAACTTTCCCATCTCGCTGGCTTGGGGACTCAAGCATGTGCAGATCTATAACGATGGCTACTGGCCAATCTGCGGTGAGAAGCATCCTCACGCCATGGGGCAGGACTTCACCGAATGTTGGGCTTCAGCATGGCCCGTAGTCGGCGAAGCGTTTACTCGGGCGTTGACCGGTGAGACATCGCTCCTCGAAAATCAGCGGATGTTCCTCGATCGCAACGGATACCTTGAGGAAACATTCTTTACGTTCTCCTTCAGTCCCATCCGCGACGAGACTGGCGTCGTCGGGATTTTTCATCCCGTGACTGAAACCACGGACCGAATGCTGAGTGAGCGACGGACACGAGCGCTCCGCGATTTAGCAGCCAGCACGGGCAAAGCAAAGACGGTGCGCGAAGTGTGCACCTTGGCGGCGAAAACCCTTTCGAAATACCCGCTGGACCTTCCTTTCATCCTCTTGTATCTGCTTGACAGTGACATCAACGAGGCTAATCTGATCGCCACTGCGGGTCTAGCTCACGGAGGCGTAGCAAGTCCAAATTTTGTTAACCTAGGAAGATCACGGGAGGCGATGTGGCCTTTGGAGGAGGTTTCACGCTTGGGGAAGGCGCTCCATGTCGATGACTTGGAAACCAGATTCGGCTCCCTCGCCTGCGGTGAGTATCCCGAATCCCTAAAGGAGGCATTGGCTCTGCCTATAATGCCGCCGGGCTCGGAAAGGCCCGTTACAATCGTCGTGGCCGGTATTAGCTCCCGATTGCCGTTGACCGACAACTACCGGGCCTTTTACGACTCGTTGGCGGCCGCAATCACCACGGACGTAGCCAACGCGCCTGCCTACGAACAGGAACGCAAACGGGCCGAAGCACTGGCAGAGATAGATCGCGCCAAGACGACTTTTTTTTCAAACGTCAGTCATGAATTCCGCACGCCGCTCACCCTGATGCTGGGACCACTAGAAGACGAACTCGCCGAACACGATAGTCCCCTGCCTCCTGCCCGTCGCGAGCGTCTGAACACAGCCCATCGAAATAGTCTGCGCCTCTTGAGACTGGTCAACAGTCTGCTCGACTTTTCCCGCATCGAGGCTGGCCGCGCTCAGGCCAATTATCAACCCACGGATCTGGCGACTTTCACCACGGAACTGGCAAGCGTGTTCCGCTCCACCATTGAGAAGGCTGGTCTGACGCTAACCGTTCACTGCCCGATCCTGTTCGAACCCGTCTATGTGGACCGGGAGATGGGGGAAAAAATTGTACTGAATCTCCTCTCGAATGCCTTCAAGCATACTTTTGAGGGGAGCATTACAGTCACGCTGAGGCGGTGCGATGACCGCGTTGAACTCGGGGTGGCCGACACGGGCACCGGCATTCCTTCAGCGGAGTTGCCGCAACTGTTCGAGCGGTTCCATCGCGTAAAAGGTACACGTTCGCGCACCCATGAGGGTACCGGAATCGGCCTCGCTCTGGTTCGGGAATTAGTTTTTCTCCACGGCGGAACAATTGGTGTCGAAAGCATCCAAGAAAAGGGCAGCACCTTTACAGTCACAATTAAGACCGGAACAACCCACCTACCCCCTGACCGCGTTGGTATCGCCCAGAAGTTAGTCCCAACAGCAACTCTATCGACTGCTTATATTGAGGAGGCTACGCAGTGGCTGCCAATCGATGTTGGGCCCAGCGGCGTAATATCTACTTCCAGCCAAAAGAATGCAGTATCCGCTTTCGCTGACCCGCACCCTGGCCGAGCACGCCCTCAAATCCTTTTAGCTGATGACAATGCCGACATGCGGAACTACGTCCACCGACTGCTTGACCAACGGTATGACGTGCTGGCATTTCCCGACGGGCTGACGGCTCTAGCCGCTGCTCAAGAAAACTGTCCGGATCTGGTCCTAACGGACATCATGATGCCTGGGTTGGACGGCTTCGGCCTGCTTCGCAAACTCAGAGCGACCAGGAAAACTCAGAGCATTCCTGTGATCCTGTTGTCGGCGCGAGCGGGCGAGGACTCGGCTGTCGAGCGCCTGAATGCCGGAGCTGATGACTATCTGACTAAGCCGTTCTCTGCTCAGGAACTGATGGCCCGTGTCCATACCCATCTGAAGCTTGCTCACGCCCGCCTCCAATGGACGAACCAACTCGAACAGTCCAACCGGGAACTCGAATCCTTCAGTTACTCCATCTCCCACGATCTACGGACGCCGCTCCGCGCTATTGATGGGTTCAGTAAAGCCCTGCTCGACGAATACTCTGGAAAACTGGACGAGCAAGCTTGTCATTATCTGAATCGCGTTCGGACGTCAGCACAGAAGATGTCCACGCTCATCAATGATCTTCTGGATCTGTCGCGCGTGAGTCGCACCATACTACGGAAAGAATTGATCAATCTTACTGACTTAGTAGGTGGCATCGTGGGCGAACTCCAAAGCCGAGACCCCGCGCGAAAGGTTACTGTGGAGGTCGCGAGGGGACTTACCGCCGCGACCGACAAACGCCTGATTAGGATCGTCCTTATAAATCTGCTGGAGAACGCCTGGAAGTATACAGCGGAAGCACCGCACGCCCGGATCGAACTCGGGCGAGAGAACGAGGGGTTGGAAGCGATCTTTTACATTCGGGATAATGGTGTCGGTTTCGACATGTCTTATGCAGACAAACTCTTTACGCCCTTCCAACGACTGCACCGGGATTCCGAGTTTGAAGGCACCGGTATCGGGCTAGCTATCGTGCAACGCGTTATCTCGCGTCTCGAGGGCAGAATCTGGGCAGAGGCTGCGGTCCACGCCGGGGCGACGTTCTATTTCACCCTAGGAGAAATCCGATGATGTTCGAAGAACAAACCATCCTGCTGATAGAGGACAATAACGACGATGCCGAATTGACTGCGAGGGCCCTCCAACGCGCGAAGGTCAAGAATCCCTTGGTGCGTGCCCGCGATGGCGAGGAGGCCCTCGACTATCTTTTTGGTCGAGGTACCTATGCAGGAAGGGATGTCCGTGATCTGCCGGCGATAACCCTGCTTGACATCAACATGCCGAAAGTGAGCGGACTGGAAGTGCTCAAAGCAATTCGCGGAGACGAACGCACGAGACATCTCCCAGTCGTTATTCTGACCTCTTCAAATGAGGACAAAGACCGATTGCATGCATATGAACACTTCGCTAACAGCTACGTGATCAAGCCCGTGGATTATGACCAATTTGTTACGGCGGCTGCGCAACTTGGACTTTACTGGATGGTCTTGAATTCTGCTCCGCCCGTCAACGAGGATTCTGCAAATCGCCAATGATAAATTTGACATGAAAGAAAATCCAAGCAACAGGGCTTCCCTGCGCCCAAAAGCAAGGAATCCGCAAACACAGAAAACATGGGCGTAACAACTAGCAAAATTAGGGTGGACGGCAAGAAGCGTCTCACTCGGTCGGCTTTCCGACGGCCAGCATGACGACAGATGGAACCGGGCAGGCACATAACTATACACAATTCTCTCCGAGGATAACGCTAGGCCGCTGAACAATGGCCGCTGAACGACAAATGATCGACAGGTTTCGATTAACGTTGAGCAAGCGCCGCGCGAAAACGCTCTGCACGATTCCAATTGCCCGACGTCTGAATAGCTACTTAGAAAAATGACGTTCAGGTATACTGGCACGGCTCGCGGGGACGCCAAACTCGAAGTCCGGCGCGCGACGGAGCGTGGATGCTAGCAAAACTTCCAGAAATTCTGTTGTTGTTCGTCGCATATCGTTCCCTGGCACGGGCATCCAAGGCGCCCGTATCACTGTCAACGCTGCCAAGAAATACACCAATATCTCCCCGTCCACATGCGCCGAGAATTTTCGGCACCGTCTCTATCTCGGCAAAGATTACACCTATGTGAGTGGCACCAATCACGCGACCGACGCATTGAATTCGGGCCAGATCGCCGTTTTCGGCAAAGAAGAGCACAAAACCATCATGGTGAACCACAAGGGCATAGAGAAGGCCGTACCTTCGACTCTCACGTCCCATGGAACAAGCTTCACTGTGGATTGGAAGTTCGAATGACGAAACTCAAACTCCTGCCGTGCCGATGGGCGGTCCTCGTTTCGCTGGTTGTCTGGTTCGTCAGTCAGGCATCTGCCTCAGATGCAACTGACGTTGTCAACGACTTCATCCGTGCGGAAATGGCCAAGCAACACATACCCGGCCTCGCTCTTCTTGTTTCGCGAGGAGGGCAGATTCTTCGAGCGCAGGGCTACGGCTTCGCCAATGTCGAATTGCAGGTTCCGGTCAAGACGGAAACAATTTTTCAATCCGGTTCGGTGGGCAAGCAGTTCACCGCAACCGCAATCATGATGCTGGTCGAGGCAGGCAAAATCCGTCTCGACGATCCGCTCACCAAGTACTTCCCCGATGGACCGGCCCTCTGGAAGCAGGTCACCATTCGCGAACTGTTGAGCCACACTGCCGGATTTAGCGACTATCCAAAAGATTTCGATATGCGGAAGGATTACACTGAGGCCGAACAACTCAAAATGGTAGAGAGCGTTCCTCTTGCCTTTGCGCCGGGTACGAATTGGAGCTACAGCAACCTCGGCTATCTGACTCTTGGGCTTGTCATTCACAAAGTTACCGGCGAATTCTACGGAGATTTCCTGCAGAAGCGCATCTTCCATCCGCTCGACATGGCAACAACCCGCATCATCAGCGAGGCCGACATCGTCCCGAATCGCGCCGCGGGATACCGACTGGTCAAAGGAGAACTGAAAAACCAGGAGTGGGTTTCGCCCACAGTGAACACGACCGCGGACGGCAGTCTGTACTTCTCCATCCTCGACCTCGCGAAGTGGGATGCCGCGCTGTTCACCGAGAAACTTGTAAAGCGATCGACTCTCGACGAGATGTGGAGCGTCACCAAACTCGCCAGTGGAAAACCGAATTCCGGCGAGTACGGTTTCGGCTGGTTTGTCGAGACCAAGAAAGGCCACCATGTCGTGGAACACGAGGGTTCATGGCAGGGCTTCGAAACCGTGATCTCGCGTTACACCGACGACAAACTCACCGTTGTCGTCCTAACCAACCTCGCCGACGCCAAACCCATCAAAGTCGCGGACCGCGTAGCCGAGATGTATCTCTCTGGAACAATGAAATGAAACGCTGACCAACGCTAGTTTTCACAGGAGCATGAAATGTCGCGCAGTCGAGCCATGCGGCGAATCCGGCAAGCGGTCGCCCGCCAGATCGAACACACGCATCCGAATCGTCCCCTGCTCACCCGGCGCGATCTGCTGAAAGTGACCGGCTTGGCGCTCGGCGGAGCACTGGTCGGCGGCCGGCTGCGGGCAGATTCATTCTCGAGGACCTTCACTCCTCGCATCGGAATTATCGGCGCCGGGATCGCCGGATTAGTGGCTGCCCTCACCTTGCAGGATGCCAGCGTGCCCTGCAGTGTTTATGAGTCCTCGGGCAGAATCGGGGGCCGCATGCACTCCAACGACACTTTCTGGGGCGACGGCCAGACCAGCGAGTGGTGCGGCGAATTTATCGACACTGCCGACCACGCCATGCGTAATCTTGCGGCACGTTTCGGCCTCACGCTGGTGGATGTCAATGCCGCCGAGCCGCCCAACTCTCAAGATACCAACTATTTCTTGGGTGCTTACTATACCGAAGGTGAGCTAGCGCACGACATCCAGAAAATAACGCCGATCTTGGCTGAGCAGAACAAGCATGTAGGTCCCTCCGCAGTCTACAATCGGTATACGAAGGCTGGCTATCACTTCGATCATCTCAGCGCCTACGATTGGATCGAAACCTATGTGCCCGGCGGCCACGCTTCGAGGCTCGGTCAGTATCTCGACGTCGGCACTGTCACCGAGAACGGCCTAGACACCTCCCAACAGAGTTCGCTGAACCTCATCTTCCCGCTGGATTCCGACGAGCGTTTCCACATTCTGAACGGCAACCAGCAACTTCCGCGTGCCATTGCCAACAGTCTCCCGCACGGAACCGTTCGCTTGGGCTGGCAGTTGAGCGCCATCGCAGCAAATGAAGACGCAACCATAACGCTCACCTTTTCTACCGCTTCCGGGCTCCATGCGCTCACGTTCGACTATGTCATTCTCGCGCTGCCCTTCAGCGTGCTGCGGGGCCTCGACTACAGTCGAGCCAGTTTCGATCCCTTGAAGCAGCAGGCGATTCGAGAACTAGGCTACGGAACCAATTCCAAACTTGTTCTCCAGTTCGACGAACGTTACTGGAACGCGCGCGGCGCGTGGCCAGGAATCGGTGACGGTTTCATCCAAACCGATCTTGCCTTTCAGAGTACATGGGACAGCAGTCGCGCCGAACCCGGTCTCGACGGCCTGCTCACCGACTACACCGGGGGAACGCAAGGCGCTTCTTATCGGCCGCAGGGTCCTTTCACCACCAGCCGCAGCTCCGCGGTTACGGCCCGCTACGCCCAGCAATTTCTCGATCAACTCGAGTTAATATGGCCCGGCGTAAGCAGCCACTACACTGGCCTCGCTACTCTCAGTTATCCAACCGGCGACCCCAATCTGCTCGGAAGTTACAGCACCTATAAAGTGGGTCAGTACACACAATTCGGCGACTATGAGCGCGTTCCACAAGGGCGCATTCATTTTGCCGGTGAGCATACTTCCTATGAATTTCAGGGATTCATGGAAGGCGGGGCCCGGTCCGGAGCCCGCGCCGCACGTGAAGTGTTGACCTTCCTTCAAGGCTAAAGCCACGGCCACAGTCTGATCCGCAACCTACGCGGCTATCGCTCTACTCACTTCCCGCTGTACGCGGTATAGCTGTAGTCGCGGTATTGCCAAGCCCCGCCTACCCAGTAAGACCAACGTACCCAGACAGTGCTGCCGTTCGAAGGGAGAGTATCGATGGACTGCGCCAATGTGGCACTCGACAACCAGCCGGACAAGTAATACTCATGCCCTCCCGGCTGCTTACCGACTTCCAACTTATAAGCGGTAGCTCCGGCTCCAGCCCCCGTGGTAGAACTGTCCCATGCGAATGTCATCGACGTACCTGATAGCGTGGAGTTGTTGATCGGGTAATACATCCCCGGAGAGGCTGGCACAGCGCGGTACACCACAATCTGGTCTGACGTGGTGACTAGAGGAGCTGCAACATAAGTTGAGCTGGTCGCAGTAAAGGTCGTAACGCTATTCGCGGGCGTACTCCCTGCCGGCGCAGAGTTCGCGTTAAAAGCACTTACCGGAACCGCCAACGCAGCTCCCGTCCCCGTCCCGAGGGAATCGGTTTCAGTTGGGCTATTAAACTGATATTCGTATAAATTGTAGGTGACACCAAGCGTGAGGCCACTCACCGCGGCTTGCAAGACAAAGTTCGTCATCCAGGAACTCGGCGGACTGTTCGTGCAGCTACCTGGCCCCTGCTCTTCGATGGAAGTACCAATAAACGGGTACTCGTAGTCGTAGCCCGCTATTGGATCCTGTGGATTTTGCTTACCATCCGTGTACGTCGGTCCTACAATCGAACCCGGCTGCGGCGAAGCCGTGAGCGCGACTGGCACTGTCTCTCCATAAGTGTCTAAAACGCCTGAGACAGCTACCGCATAGTCGTTCGGCCCAATAATCTTGCCTCCAGAACCCGGCCCCCAACTCATGCCGTTATAGCCAGTCCCAGTCACAATCTTCGTATTGGCGGGAAGAACAATCGAGTAGACATGCGATGCACGAGCCGCCTGAGCGTCGGTCGTCCCCAATTCCTGAAAAGTGTAGCCAAACATATACGGAGTACATTCCGTAGTGTTGGATCCTGAGCCTGGAGGTGGTTCCGGAGCCGTATCGTCCTGGCCAACCTTTCCGTTGTACCAGTACACTCCGTGGTCTTCAAAGTACAAGACGTCATCCGGATAGTAAGTCGGGTCGGTGGGAGAGTGATTTGTTCCAATCTTGATGACGGTAACTTCGTGATCATACTGATCTCCGGAAGAAACCACATCTTTGATCAACACTCCCAATGAGACGGTGTTGCCGAGAATCACTTGCTGTTTCACCCACGACATATATGATTGGTATCCGGGACAGTCGGAACTTGCCTTCGGCCCCGCGCACAGCGCCGGAGGCTGCGACTTCGCCACGCCTTGATAAGGATAATAAGTCGAATTCAACCGCATGTTGGCCGCGCACAAAGGCATCGAGCCCCATGCTTCCGCGGTTCCCGCGACGCCAGTGTCAGGGATCTCATACAACACCTGCGCATTGTAGTTCGCAACATTTCTATTCGCCGCACAGAAAGCATCCGTGGTGACTGGAGCCCCCGACTGCCCCAATCCGGTGCCACACACCAGCCGGGTGTCGTATTGTGATAACCACTCTCCATTGGCGAGTCCTGCTTCCATGAGACTAACTTCACCACAATAACCGTAGTTATTCTCCCATTGATAGAACGGCTGAATCGGAACTCGCGGGTAGATATAAGAAGTCGTCGTCGGAGGCAGCCGGTCAATCAGCGACTGGTCACAAGGCTCCTTCGAGGCCAGAACATTCGTCGTACTTCCAACCAAGACGGCGAGGCTGACAATGAAAATCAGAAAGGTCTTTTTCATTTTGACTTGTACCCTGACATGCCGCAAAGTGATTCCCTGTTACAGCCCGTTGCCCCTCCCCATTCTTCCCTGAGGTCAGAAGGACAGTTTCAAAGTGAATTCAAGTGCCCGTGGCGACCCGAGAGCAAAAACACCCGATCCCAGCCCAAGGCGATTGCTGGCGGGTTGTTCGCCTGCGGTGCCGTTGATCGAGCCTGGTGTTCCACTCAGTACACCGCTCAGCGGGCTTGCCGGACCATCAAAGTTGGCAAAGTTCATTACGTTATAAAAGGAGATTCCAGGCTCAATGTCGACGATCTCTTTGAGCTTATGAGTCCAGCCCAGACTCAGATCCATGGCATGAAGCCAACCCATGTTCGCTTCGTTGGCAGGCGCGAGTGGAACCGCTTGCTGCACAGCTCCGAGCCCTTGTAGATCAGTCAGACTGATTAGGCCATTTTGATTGCCGGAAATGCAGGTACACACGACCTGACCGGCGGGCGTAAGCGCCCCGACACCGCCGTTGCTGCTGAGACCATTGTTGTAGCGATTAATGAAGTTATTAATGTTGTGGGCATTCACGCTGCGACCAAAGGAGCCGATGCCGGTTCCGGGCAGCACATCTCCATAGCCGCCATTCGAGGCAAAGCTGCCATCGCCTGTTCCATCCCCGGTTATGTCCGTAACAAAAATTCCGCCAGCATTGCCGGTGGGACTGAGAGTGGGAGTCACCGGCAACGGGCTGTAAAAATGTCCAATCACGCCCAGCCGGAATTTGTAAGGCAGCTCCATCGAGCCACCAAACGAGATCTGATTCTTGCGGTCCAATCCATTGGGGCCAAGGTAATGCAACGGCCTGTTGAAGTCGGTAGCGATGTTAATGAAATCGTTATCCTGTGCCGGCGCAACAAATCGTGAGAGCGAGTAGGAGACTTGCAAGTTCATCGCGTGAATGTAACGGGCGGGATCCTTCAGATCCTGCTTCAGCGAGAGCTGCAATCCGTTGTACTCCGCGCGGCCGCTGGGAAATAGCATCTGGTTGGCGCCCACGTTGGGATTGATGCCGGGGAACGCTGCGGTCGAACACGGGCTTCCACCGCAAAGCGAGTAACCGGAGTCAAGCCCGTTGGCGGCATAGTCGGAGATGGTTGCGGGCCGGGGCAAATAACTCGAATAATTCGGATCACCGGGACCGAGAGGATCGCTGGGACAGTTCCCCAAGTAGGATGCGGAAATACTTCCCACTCCGCAGTAAGAGAGAGTCTGACTGATGGCAGCCGCGGCGTTCGCTGGATTGAAGAATCGCGCATCGCCCACGTGGTTAGTATCAATGGCCAAGAGAGTGTGCGTCTCGATATTGCGCAGATAATCCGCCGAAACCACCATCCCCGTCCGAATTTCCCGCTGAATGCCAAAATTCATCTGCAAAGAACGAGGGCTAACATAGTTCGGAGCAAGCAGGTCCGTGCCAGTCGCGTCATATCCGTCCGCCAGCGCCGTCCCTATAAACGAAGGATTGGCAGCCGATGCGCCCAGCGCAACCGTCGATGCCTGATATTGCGATTGGAACGCCAGAATCGCGTTCGCCGCCTGTCCAATCGTTTCGCCGCAGAACGTGATCGGAGGCGTCGTTCCCGTCGGAAAAGTGAAGGATGTGTTCGCGTCGCCGTTAGAGCACACGGTTGGGTTGGCCAGGAACCGCCCGTTCTGTAATCGCGCGGGCCGGTCAAACTCAATGTTGTTCCAGATCGAATTCTCGTAGAAAAGCCCAATGCCGCCACGCAACACGGTCTTGCCGTTGTGCTTCGGATCCCAGGCAATCCCGATCTGTGGCGCAAAATTCTTATTCGGCTGATGGACGCGGGCTCCGAGGTTTGAATAGTACTGATTGTCAAAGTTCTGGCTGAGAGCTGGAATCCCCGCCAAATCGGCGTCCGAGCGCCCCGAATCGCGGACATAACGAAGTCCCACGGTCAAGGTTAGATTCGGCCTGACCTTCCAGGCGTCGCCGAAATAAAAAGAGAGTCGGTTGTCGGGACCGGATCCGCCGGCGGGAAACCCGAATGCTGGAATCTCAGAATCGGAACCTTGCCCGTTGCCCAGTTGCACCGTGTTCGCCGGATAGTTCAGCGGGTTCGTGCATCCGCCCGGAAATGGCAGAGGTCCGCTTGCCGAGCAGTCACTTACCCCCGCGGACACCGCCGGCCCGAGCGCCAGAAAGCTAGCAAAGCCGCCACCAAAAAGGTGATTGAATCCCCCGCCGTAACGCAAAATGTGCTCCCCAACAGCTTTACTGCCGTCATACTTGATTTGATGATCTGACTGGTAAGTCTGCTGGGGCGCCAGAAAGCTCGGTCCGGAGCAAAAAGCGTCGGCACCCGCCGTAAGGCAATCCGCGTCGCTGCCAATGGCGAGCTCAATGCCGGGCTCCAGGTTCAAGATCGACGAACCCGCCACTGCGTCCACAATCGCGTTGCGGAACTTGGTGTAGCCGAAGCGAATGCTGTGCGTGTAACCGCCCGTCAAGAAATCCAAACCCACGGCCTGCACCGGCGTGTGGTTGACATTGCCGAAGGGCTGAAAGGAATTCGCAACACCCACGCCCACACTATGATTCTGGTCGTAGGAAAAACGATAGAAGAGCTTGTAATTGTTGCTGATCTGCCAGTCGACCCGCCCGAGTGCTTCGGTTTCGCGAAACGGTGAGTCAAAGCTCCCGTTATAGGCGGCAATATTAAAGGGAGGGCCGGAGAGGACCGGTTCGAGCAGGTCTTGTTTGGTCCGCTCCGTATCGACGAAGAAGAATACTTTATTCTTGATGAACGCTCCACCGAAGCTGCCGCCGTATTGATTCCGCTGAAAATAATTCGTGCTTCCATCCGGCAGAGCCGCGTCGAGCGACTGATCGCGGAAATAGTAATAACCTTCGCCGTGATACGCATTCGTGCCCGACTTCGTGGTGACGTTGACCGAACCCGACGAGGTCAACTCCGTGGAGAGATCGAGCGACGACTGCTGAATCTGGAATTCTTGAATCGCCCCCTCGGGAACGTTCTGCGTAGTCGTGCCTACGGTTTCATCGCTAATGTCGAGGCCGTCGACCTCGATGCGGGCAGTCCGCCCGAATCGTCCGCCAAAAGAGATGGACGAGAACCCGTTCTTTGTCGGGTCGAAATTTCCCCCATCTTGAATCTGCACACCCGGTTCGAGCTGCGCCAGATCAAGAAAGTTGCGCCCGTTGATGGGAAGGTTCTCAATCTGTTCCGTGGTGAGCACGCCCTGAATCGTGGCCTGCTCGGTATTCACCGCCAGAGCCGAGCCCTGCACCTCCACTAACTGGCTCTCCTGCCCCACTTGCAGTTTGGCATTGCCCGACGTGGTCACTCCCACCTGTACGGTCACGGGGATCTCCGTCGTCTTGAAACCCGCCGCCTCGACACGTATCGTGTACTCTCCCGGGGTGAGCGCGCCCGACGTGTACGCGCCCGACGAAGTCGTCGTCACGATAACCTGCCGTCCATTCGCCTTGTTACCAATCGTGACCTTCGCCCCGCCCACCAGCGCGCCACTGGGATCGCTCACCGTTCCTTGGACGCTTCCCGTTGACGCTGTCGTCTGCGCCCAAATCGGCACCGAGCTTAGCAGGAGTGCCAGGGCCGTAAGAATCCAGAGACGCGACGCCAAGCCTTGCGAAAACCTGAAATCTACCATTGTCCAAGCTCTATTCGACGATCCCACCACGTTGAGTCCTCCCATAATCCCCAAAGATTTTCCGCTCTAAGCCACACCTCGTGGACCAACATCAACTGTCGAAAGTTGGCCAGACTCCCGCGCGGAGATTCTCCGCTACTTCAACAGACGACAATATGAACACGCAACCCCAACCGGGTCAAGAACATGGTAGTGGTGTTTCCGCGGCCTGTAGCGCAATAACTTTCACTGCTCTCGATTGGCTGGTCGCCAAGAATTCTTAGCCCTTCGCGCCTTGCCGATGGTACATTACCGCAGTGGCCGCACGATCGACGGCAGCCAAAAGTGTGCGCCACCCTGCCATCTGGACCAGAAGTCGTTTTTGCGCTTACAGTGGCGGGCGCTGGTTCCACGCCTATCGGACACCCGTGGCGTATGATGCACCAAGCCAGTTCAGCAACTGAATACACCTAATTAAGGATCGACCTGGAGCGAACGATGAAACTGTTATCCACTGGGCTCTGTACCTTTGCCATCTTTCTTCTCATCTCATCCCCCCCACGCGTTACCGCGCAAACTAGAGTGAACGCGACCGGCGTTGCTTCACTCCCGCGATATGAAATGACGGCCGAAGTCACCCTCCACGGAAGAGTGTCCAGTGTGCTCACTACGGCGGCCCCTGGAATGATTCCGGGAGCGCACCTGCTCCTCGCCACTCCCTCCGGTTCAGTGGATGCGAGTCTGGGAAGATACGGCCTGCGCGGCCGAGGCGCAGTATCGGTCGCTTCCGGACAGAAAATCGACGCCACGGGCGTTATCAAGACGATGAATAACCGAACCGTATTCCTGGTCCGCACCCTCAAGGTCGGCGACGAGGTATATCGCCTTCGCAGCGAGCACGGCGTGCTGCTGTCGCCCCAGGCGCGTCAGCGCAGCGCGCAGAAGATCGCACAGAACGGGGAGGCGCAATGAACCGCTCAACCTTCGCCGCCGCCCTCTGCTCAACTCTTCTGGCCTCAGCCTTCCTCTCGGGTTGCAACAGCTCTAACTTCACTCCTCCCACTGAATCGATCGCGGCAACCAGCGGAGCCCAAAGCGCTCCCGTGAACACCCAATTTGGGCAACTGGTGGCGACCGTAACCCTCGGCGGAGCGCCAGTCAGCGGCGCCTTCGTCACGTTCACCGCTCCAGCTACCGGCGCCAGTGGCACCTTTGCCTCGACTTCCACCAATACGGAAACGGATCCGACCGACGCGACCGGCAAAGCCACTTCCTCCACCTTCACCGCCAATGGCATCCTCGGAGCCGACCCAGTGACTGCTTCCGTCGCCGGCGTGATTGCGACCACGACCTTCAATCTCACCAACGCATCCGGTCCTCCGGCAACCATTACCGCGACCAGTGGCTCCCTGCAAGGCGCAACCATCAGCACCGCATTTTCAGCGCCTCTGGTTGTAACCGTCGTGGACGCCAACCAATACCCAGTAACCGGCGCGACCGTAACCTTCACCGCTCCAGCATCGGGAGCCACCGGCGCATTCAGCAACGGAACCAATACGGAAACGGACACGACTAACGCCAGTGGCGTCGCTACTTCCTCACAATTCACTGCAGATGCCACCGCCGGTGTCTACATGGTCACCGCCGCAGTGTCCGGCGTAACCACCACGGCAAGCTTCACACTAACCAACGTGATCGGAGCGCTCGAAGCGATCTCGGCAACCAGCGGAACGCCGCAAAGTGCATCCGTCAACGCTCCATTCTCCGCACCGTTCGTGGCCACGGTCGTCGATAGCAACTCGAGCCCAGTCAGTGGTGTGACCGTCACCTTCGCCGCTCCCTCATCGGGAGCAGGCGGCACCTTCGCCAACGGCACGGCTACGGACACCGAGACAACCAACGCCAGCGGCGTCGCCACGTCGACCGCATTCACGGCGAACGGATCGGTCGGAACTTATACGGTCACGGCTAGCGTCGCATCCGGATCGGAGCCCGCCAATTTCACTCTGACCAACACGCCGCTGAGCTTCGCGTTCTATGTCAGCGGACTCGAGACACTCAACGAGTACGAGGGTGTCCCGAACTACTACGCTCTCGCCGGCTCGGTCACCGTCGACGGCAATGGCAACGTCCTGGGCGGCGAGCAAGACTACAACGACGGCTTGGGACTCACCTCGCCCCAGCCTTCTGGCGACACGATCTTGCCGGCAGCCGCAGCCCTGATCGTCGATCCTACGACCGGCCAGGGAACCCTCACGCTCACAACCAACAACTCAAGTCTGGGCGTGAACGGTGTCGAAACTTTCGCCGTCCAGTTTGCGAACCCCAGCCACGCCCTCATCGTTCAGTTCGACGGTTCGGCGACATCCAGCGGAAGCATGGATTTGCAGACCCTCTCGAGTACGCTCAACGACGGCAATTACGCCTTCACTCTTTCCGGAGTGGATTCCAGCTATTATCCGATTGTCTATGGTGGCGTGTTCTCCATCTCGAATACCGGCACCACGCTGGCTGGCACGTTTGACGAGGATGATTTCGGAGCCACGAATACTCCCACCCTCAACACTGCATTCACCGGAACCATCACCGGACCCGATAGCATGGGGCGCGGCACCATCACCAGCACCGCTCTGGCCATCTCACTCAACTACTACGTCGTTGGCCCCGAAGCCATTCGCATCATCGATGTGGATAGCGTGAACCAGAACACCGGCACCGGAACCGACGATTCCGCCATCGGTTCCGCCTTCGGCCAGGGCAACGGAACCTTCAGCAACGCCTCGCTCGGCAGCTCAGTCTTTGGCGTTGCCAGCAACGCTTCCTCGACCTTGTCCGAAACTGCCTTCGCTGCGGCCGGCATGTTCTCGGTACCAGCCGCTGGCGCCTTCAGCGGCGTGGCCGACGACAACGAATTCAACTATGAATTCATTGTTCCCGACGCCCCCATCTCAGGCACCTACACGATCGCGAGCAATGGATACGGCAGTTCGGCAATCACCGCGGGTGATCTCGGAGACGTCAGCGTCTTTGGCATCTATATGACCGACCCCGCTCTCAACCTCAACGATCCCAATAACACAACCAGCGGGTTGGGCGGCGCTCTGATCGCCGACCTCGATGGCTTTACTCTGAACGGCACCGGAGTCCTGACTCCCCAAACCGACACTTCCACCTCCAGCTTCGCTGGCCCTTATGCCTTGGGAGCGCAGACCTACAACGATTTGGCTCCGCTCAATAACGGCCGGGAATTCGACTTGGTCGGGCAGGGAGTGGTCAATCCAAGTCTGACCTTGACCAAAGGCTTAGGACAGATCAGCGATCCTTTCTTCGCCTTTAGCGCCACACCCGCGAGTGGCACCGATACCGACGTAAGACTCCAGGGCACAATCGTGCCAGACGGCGTCAACGCCGGCCGCTACAACTACCAACTTGACGCGACCCTTTCCGATGGCACACCAACATATTTCCACTCAGTCCTCTATCAAGCCAGTGGCGATCAGCTCTTCTGGGTTGACGTAGATCCCAATGGCAAGAGCGTATTCCTGGGATCGTTCCAGCAGCAGAGCTCACTCACCGGCATACCCGCCGTCGAAAAGGCTCGCTCTAAAACTCAATCGAAACGGAAACCATAACAAACGGACAAAGGGGCATGGCCGATAACGGCCATGCATCCCTACCTCGTTTAAGCGGGCGGTTTGAGCGGCAGAACTCTTAGTTGGCAAGTTTCGTAGATTGATGGAGATCGCAATGAGATTTTCTAGGGCGTTGTTGCTGTCGATGGTCTTAATCGCAATGCCAGTAGTTTCGCAGGCTCAAGATGCAACCGGAAGATTCTTTGGAACGGTCTTCGACCAGCAGGGACTCGTCGTTCCCGACGTGAAGATCACTGCGACCAACACCGCAACTCAAGACGCGCGTGTCACCATCACCACCAAAGAAGGCACGTTCCAGTTGCTGAGTCTGCCCATCGGCACTTATACCCTGACAGCCGATCATGTCGGCTTTCGCACCGTGGTCAGTACCGAACAGAAGCTCCTGATCAACCAGGCGCTGCGCATCGATTTCAAGATGGAGGTCGGCGCCGAGAGTCAGACCGTCAACGTTGGAGCCGAAGCCGCCCCCGTCGAAACCGTCAATCCAACTCTGGGTCAGTCGATTACCGGAAGAACCCTCACCGACATGCCGCTGAACGGCCGCGATATGCTCGATCTCGCTCTGCTTCAGCCCGGGGTCACCGAAAGCAACGACGACAATGGCGGCGCGGGCAATTACAGCATCGCCGGCGGCCGCTCGGATTCTGTGACTTTTTTACTCGATGGCGGCAACAACAACGACTTACTCGACAACGGCAACGTGCTGGACCCGAATCCCGACGCCATCGCCGAGTTCAAAATTCTGGCCAGCGACTACACCGCCGAGTACGGACGCAATGGCGGCGGCATCATCAGTATCGTCACCAAGTCCGGCACCAATCAACTCCACGGCAGCCTCTTCGAATACCTCAGAAACCGGGCCTTCGACGCCAACGACTACTTCAACAAGCAGCAAGATGTCCCCCGCCTCGATCTGAAGCGCAACCAGTTCGGTGGAACCATCGGCGGCCGCATCATCAAAGACAAGACTTTTTTCTTCCTCGCTTATCAGGGACAGCGGCAGGTTGAAGCCTATCCCCTGATTGATTCGCCGGTTTACACCCCTGCGCAGTTAGCCGGAAATTTCTCGCAAGCCATCCCCTACAACGGCTCAACCTGCACACTCTCCGGAGGATGTCCCGATCCTCTGGTGGTCACGTTCCTCCAAGCCAATCCGTGGTTCGCTTCTCCCAACGGTAGCGTGGCCAACGCCATCATCGATCCCACCAAGATTGATCCGATCGCTCAGGCCTACATCAAAGCCGGACTCATCCCTACGGCTCCCAATGGTCTGCTTTCCACGACGGAAACCGCTGACGACAACCGCAATGAACTCACCAGCAAATTCGACTTCAATCTCAACTCCAAAGACAAGATCTCCGCCACGCTCGGCCTGAACCGTGCCGGCGACCCCTACTCAGGAACTCTCAACCCCGCGCCCAGCGCCACCGTTCCCGGCTTCCCTGCTTCCAACAAGAAGACTTTTTACTACCTCAATCTGGCCTACACCCGTATTTTTACTCCCACTCAACTCAATGAATTTCACTTCGTCGCCCACCGCACGAATTTTCTTTCGGATCAGCCCATCAACAAACTGCCCACCGGCCCTGCTCTTGGCATCGACATCACTCCCGATCTGGCGACTGGCCCAACCGACATCTTTTTTGATAACGGCTTCTTAATCGGCCCCGCTGAGCAGGGTCCAACTACCCTGATCGAAAACACCTTCTCCTGGACCGACGCTTTTACCTGGACTCGCGGAAACCATAACTGGAAGTTCGGCGCGGGCTTCTCTCCCTACCAGCAGAATATGCTCTTCGGTTTTTACTTGAATGGCGAGTTGGATTTCTACTCGGACACGATTGTCGGTTCGGGCAACGATTATGCGGACTTTCTGCTCGGCACCCCAGACGCCTACTTCCAGAACGCCCTCGCGCCTTCCAACATTCGCAGCAAGAGTACCTATGCCTTTGGACAGGACGAATGGCACGTACGCAAGAATCTGGTTTTAACCCTCGGCCTGCGCTACGAATTCAACACCCCCAAGTACGACACTCTAGGCCGCACGTTTTCCGTGATCCCCGGCCTGCAGTCGACGCGCTTCCCCTATGCCCCGCCCGGACTAGTTTTTCCCGGCGACCGCGGCGCACCCAAAGGAACCAACTTTCCCGACAAAACCAATTTCGCGCCTCGTTTCGGCTTTGCCTGGGACCCCACCGGGAGCGGCAAGACCAGTATCCGTGGCGGCGTTGGCATTTTCTATGACATCCTGAAAGGCGAAGACAACCTCCAGTTCAACGGCCAGCCTCCGTTCGTCGGCACGGCTGGACTCTACTATACTTCCCCCGACTTCCTGCCGAACTGCACCAATCCCAACGGATGTCCCGTAACCGCGCCGCTCACGTATATGAGTCATCCCTTCCAGAATGCTTGCAACTATGATGCGAACGGCAATTGCGTGAGCTTGGGCGTACCCAACACTTTCCCATCGAAGCCGCCAGCTTCGAACCTCGATTTCTCGGCCTTCCTCCCCCTCAACACCACCGGCGCCATTTATCTGGATGATCCACACCTGCGCACGCCCTATGTATACCAATACAACCTGAGCTTGCAGCGCAACCTGATCGCCGACACGGTTCTGGAAGTCAATTATGTCGGGAGCTCAGGCCGCGGGCTCACTTCGCTCAAAGATATCAACCCCACCGTGCTCGGCACTACCAATCGGCTGATCAACGGCAGCAGCGACAACTGTGGAATCTATCCAGGCGTGATCTGTTACGGCCAGCTTCCTTCGTTCCAGAACGTATCCAACGCCAATTACAATGCCCTCGAAGCCAGCCTCACCCGTCAACCCAAAGACACACGTCTGGGCACGGTCTATTACACATTCGCCTATACCTACGGCCACAACATCGACAATGCCTCCGGCTTCGCGCAACGCAACTCCAGTGTGCCCGCCTACGAACCCCATCTGTTCTACGCTTCGGGCGACAGCGACGTCCGCCATCGCATCAGCATCAGCGGAGGTTGGGATCTGCCCTTCGACCGCGCATGGGCTTCGGGACCAAAACGCCTCACCAAGGGCTGGAGTCTCTATCCCATCTTTACTTATCGCACCGGATTCCCCTACGACATTTCCGCCCAATTGCCCGACGTTTCCGACCCCCTCAACCCCGGTTCCTCCGGCGCCGGTGATCCTTATCTCACGCGCGCCGCTGTCGTTGCCCCCATCAGAACCTTCAATCCTCGAACCGTTCGGACCATCAATGAGATCACCTACAATTCCGTTCAAAACCCAATAACCAACCAATACTATTGCCAGATCACAACCCAAGCCGTCACAGGTAATTTCATCTTTGACCCCAATAGTTTTTCCAACGTTCCTCTCGAGAACAACGATTACTACGACGGAGGCACGCCCAATGCCTGCTTCCCCCAACTCGATCCTGTGAATAACCCCGCCGACCGGACTTACGGATTGCCCCGCAACCTGCTTCGTGGCCCTACGCTCACCAATCTCGACCTCGCGGTTGCCAAGAACACTTCACTTACCGAACGGTTCAAGCTAGAGTTTCGGGCCGAGTTCTTCAACGCGCTCAATCATCCCGAGTTCGCTCAGCCGACCCTCACCAACAATACAGCCAACATTGACGCTCCAACGTTCGGAGAGGTTACAACCACCGGCAGCTTCCGGGGCGCAACTCCCCGCATCGGCCAGTTCGCTCTGCGGCTGACTTTCTAACGAGGTAAATTCAGGTTATGGTGGGAGTCGAAACTAGTCGCACGCTGCGAAATTCGTGCCAGCGGCTGAAACTAGTGCACATGCCTCGCGGATTTCTGGAACCCGGGGTCTCCAAACTGCCACAATAGAAAACTCCATTCGTCGGCCAGTTCCTGCTCCACTTGCGTTTTCGTTGAACCGATGCCATGACCCGCATCGTAATCCAGGCGCAGCAGAATGGGCTTGCCGCTGGTCGTGGCCGCTTGCAGCCGCGCCGTCATCTTCGCCGATTCCCACGGCGCAACCCGCGGGTCGTTGCTTCCCTCCAGCAACATCACCGCCGGATACGCTGTCCCATCCTTCACGTGAGCATACGGACTCATTTCGTACAGCCCCTTGAATCCTTCCTTATCCTTCACCGTCCCCCACTCCGGAATATCCCCAGGCCCGTCTTGCTCCTGTTCGCCGCGCAGCGCATCCACAAAGCCGACTTCAATCAACGCCGCTCCAAACAAATCCGGACGCTCGGTGATCGCGCGGCCAATGAGAATGCCGCCTGCGCTCTCTCCCTCACCCGCAAGCCGCGCCGGCGACGTATATTTTTTTTCGACCAGATATTCGGCGCAAGCGATAAAGTCGCGCCACGTATTCGGCTTCGTCGATTTCTGCCCAGCCGTATGCCAGTCCGCTCCGTATTCACCGCCTCCCCGCACATGCGCAAAAGCCAGCACACCGCCTAGCTCCAGCCAAGCCAGGCTGATGGGATCAAAGTTGGCATCCAGCGAACTCCCATAGGCCCCGTAGCCATTCAGGAGCACCGGATTGGAGCCGTCCAACTTCACATCACGACCGTGAATGATCGAAAGCGGCACGAGCGTTCCATCGTGCGCCTTCACCTTCAGCTCTACCGACTCGATGTTCTCCGGATCATCGAATCGAGCCGGCGGCCTCAGCTTTGTGTCCACCACACTCTTCGTTTTCGGATCATATTCATAAAAGCGGCTTGCCTTCGTCCAAGCCGACATCTCAAACAAAACACCCGGCAAACGGACGTCCGAGGGATGAATCGCAATCGATCCCTCGAACGGCAGCGCCACCCGTTCCAGTTTCGCTCCCACTTCGTAGCCGATTCGCAGCAGACGGTCCACCGCTCCATCCCGCTCTTGTATGTACAGCGCATCTCGCGCGGCAGCCAGGTTTGTGAGCACCGCCTCGCTCGTTGGCACAACCACCTGAGCATGGCTGAGATCAGGATTCGAAAGATGCGTGCGAATCAATTGGAAGCGCGAAGCGTCTTTATGTGTCAGCAGCCAGAGATCGTCTCCGTGCACAGCCATCGCGGTCACTGCATCGTCGTATTCGCAAACCTTACGCCACGTCATATCAGGCTTGCCTAAAGACTCCAGCGGCGTCACATAAACGGAGATTTCATTCTGTGAGCCATTCTGCACCGTTCCGAACGCAAATTCTTCATCCGGAAATGTCGCCACAGAAGACGTGTCCTCTGGATTCACCTTAACTGCCGGCGACATCCCATAGCCGAAGACCGCCTTGTCGCGCTCCGGATTCGTTCCGATCACGTGCAGATACGCGCGGCTCTTGGTCTCGATTTCGTCCTCCCGCGCATCCCGCCCAAGTTTGTTCAAACGGTTGTAAACGAACGAGTGCGAGTCGGGGAGCCACCCGATGATGTCGCCAAATGTAACGCGATCGATAGTTTCTCCGGTATCGCGTGCCGTTTTCGTGTCCCTGACGCGCAGCAGAGCCTTCTCCGAACCGCCCGTGGAAACTCCATAAGCCAGATAGCGGCCATCGTTCGAAGGCAAAAAATAATTAATCGCGCTCGGCGTGCGTTTCCCACTGAACCTTTGTGGATCCACGACCAGTACTTCTTTACCGCTGATCCCGTCACGCATGTAGAGCTTCGCTACAGATTCCGTGTTCAACGTCTTGAGATAAAAATACCTTCCCGTCGCGAGACGTACGATTCCGCCGATCCGCGCCGGAACGGACTTGTCGATCTCCTCGATGCGCGCCAGCAATTGCGCGCGGCCCGGAATGTCCGCCAAAACGCGCCGCGTGTAATCATTCTGCGCTTTCATCCACGCCTTCACTTCCGGATCATTCAAACTCTCCATGTAGCGATAAGGATCTGTCACCTTGGTGCCAAAATAGTCGTCCACCACCGGCCGCACAATCGCCACCGGCGGACGCTCGACCGTTTCGCGCCCCTGCCTGATCGTTTGGCAAAACGCGCCAGCGCCGGCAAGCCCAAGCAATAGAGCGGCGGAGATAATTCTGAACCAATGGTTCGACGAAATAAGTTTCATAAGGTCCCCTCCCACAACAAAGTCCTTCTCCGCTGAATGGCCGTCAGTTTATATCATCCGTACGTCGGCAAAATCGAACGTCATTCGCTCCGAAAGCAACCCGCCAGCGTCGGACGGAGCGTTCCTACCTAGCACTGCAAGAAAAACCCATTTACAGATTCGCACTGGATGACTCAATTCTTATGGCCGTGAGTCACGCGTCGGGCTTCCACGTACAGCCGAACCGAGCATCTGGTCGGGCTACCGTTCTTCGCAGAATAACTGAGTTGAATGATCGGCTTCCTCCGTGACAACAGGATTGAAACACTATCCCATCAAGAACCACTTTCTGCGTAAGAAGAGTTCGCGGAGTGTTTTTTTCTGTCTCAAGCAACATTCTTCTTGACAAAGAAGTTGCGCAAGTTTAAACACGCTACTACGTGTTTTGGGAGCGTCGAAACTGACACTCCTGCCCGACCCTTCCGAAAAATGGCTCGATCGGACCCAAAATCGGGTTCAGATCCCCGTTGCCATCAAGTTTCCCAAAAATTCAGTTGATTTTCAAAAGACAGGTGGAACGTGCAAATGATGAAGCTGACGTATGTGCGGGTGTTCTGTTCCGTGGCTGTCCTTGTTTCTTTGGTCGCACTGCCCAAAGAGATTTTGGCCGGCGCTAAGACGAATGTGATGCCGAAAATCCGCGTCACTAAGACCGTCGACGAAACCCGACGCACCAGCCTATACGGTCACGTTCCCGCAGCCCTCCACCGCGCGACTAAGTTGGGCCGTGTCGATCCGGCAACGCGCGCTGAGCACCTGATCATGACGCTCAAGTCCAGTCCCGAGCAGGAGAAGGAAATCCGCCGCGTCATCGACGAGCAGCAAGACAAGCGCACCGGGAATCACCATCAGTGGATGCAGCCCGAAGAATTCGGCGAGCACTTCGGCGTGCACGATGGCGATATTGCAAAGGTTACCGCCTGGCTCGAAAGCCACGGCCTCAGCGTCGAAAAAGTCACCAAGGCCAAGCGCGCCATCCAGTTCAGCGGCACCAGCGGCCAACTCGAAGAAGCTTTCCAGATGGAGATGCATTACTTCATGTTGCCCGACGGCGACACTCATGTCTCCAACGACCGCGATATCTCTGTTCCCGAAGCGCTCAACCCTGTGATCTCCGGCGTCCCGACCTTGAACGACTTCTTCAAGAAGGGCCATCATACCCAACCGACTCCGATGAGCAAGCGCAAACCCGGACCGAAATACACCAACGGTTCCGGCAACTATGTTGGGCCGGCCGACTTCGCAACCATCTACAACACCCAACCCCTTCTCGCCAACGGAATCAACGGCAAAGGCGTCACCATCGGCATCGTCGGCCGCTCCGATATCTTCCTCAGCGATGTGCAGACTTACCGCCAGATGTTCAATCTCCCCGTCAACGATCCCGTCTTCATTCACGCCGGCGATGACGCGGGCGTGGTGATTGGAGACGATTCGGAATCCGATCTCGACGTCGAGATCGCCGGCGGCGTCGCTCCCAATGCCACTATCGATTTCGTCATTGGACCTTCAAGCTGGCTGGTGGATGGCGTCACTCTTTCGACGATGTATCTGGTGGAGAACAACATCGCCGATATCATCTCAACCAGCTACGGATCGTGCGAATCCACGGAAGGCGCGGGCGGCAATTCTTTCAATCAACAGATGTTCGAGCAAGCCGCGGCCCAAGGCATCAGTGTGTTCGTCGCCGCTGGCGACGCCGGTTCCGCAGAGTGCGATGGAAGCTCTGACTACTTCGAAACCGGTGGTTATGCAGCTACGGGAGAAGCTTCTACCTGGTACTCCGTGGCTGTGGGCGGCACCGAATTCAATGAAACCGGGGGATCGTACTGGACGGCGAACAACGCCAATAATGAAGAATCGGCCCTCTCCTATATCCCCGAGTTGCCATGGAACGAGGCGGGCGGGTCTGATGAGAACTTTGCCAATTACCCAGGACTTACCACTTCGCAAGAGGATTGCGTCTATTCAGGCACGGCCGGTTATTTTACTCAGGACGCTTGCAACTACGGCCTGTGGGCGACCGCCGGTGGTCCCAGCGCCTACTACCTCCAACCTCCCTGGCAGACTGGCTCGAATGTACCCACATCCGATCCCACTCTTCCCGGTGGCAACTGGATCAACCTCAACCTTACAAACACAAATGCCAACGGCGCGTCCGGCAGCGGATACACAGCAACTCCGACCGTGACACTAGCCGGCGAAACCTGCACGGTTGCCGCATCCTCATCGCCAACGTCATCAGATGGAAGTGCGGTGCCGCTTGTGAACGTCACATTAGGGGACGACATTACCAGTGCCGACAACGGATCCGTCACCGGGCTTTCCTTTAACGGCTACGGACTCGATCTCAACTCCAAAGGCACCTCCGTCTCCGGTTTCTTCTTCGGACAAGGCTGGAATTGCACCGCGGCGGGCACCGCCACTTTCACAGCCGCCCCGGCTGGTGGAACCACCGCCACTGCGACCGCAAGCCTCGGCCAGATGTACAACATGACTCCGCTCGTTACCGGAGTTCCGCACCGCTACACGCCCGACGTTTCGTTGAACGCTGCCGCCGACCATGACGGCACGGTCTATTGCGACGAAGGATCTTGCCAGATCAATCCCAACGGATCCATCGCCGACGCTGATATCGTCGGCGGCACCTCCGTCGCCGCGCCCAGCATGGCGGGTATCCAGGCCCTGATCAACCAGGCCAATGGCGGACGCCAGGGCATGCCTGCTTACATGTACTACTACTTGGCCAACCAGCAGTTCACCGCCAGCCCCACCGCTTGCAACGCGGACGGCACAGGCGGACCCGGCTCCGGTTGTGCCTTTAATGACATCACGGTCGGAGATAACCTGGTCTGCGGCACTCTCAGCACCAATATTTACGGCAACTCCGGCGCACTCGCGGCATCCTGTTTGGCAAGCACGCCCGCGAACAAGATGGGATTCACAGCTGCTCAGGGCTACGATATGGCCACTGGCCTGGGTTCGGTGAATGCCGCCAACCTTTCTAACCAGTGGAAAAACATAACCTTCAACAGTTCGAGCTTTAGCGCCTTCAACCTTTCGTCGACGACCTTTGGCTTCGGCAGTCCCGTGACCATTTCGGGCACGGTGGCCAGCAGCGCTGGAACGCCGACCGGTGATGTTGCCATCATCGTCAGCCAGGGAGCAATTGGAGACACCTACAACACCAGTACCGGGGCCCTCAACGGACCCGTAGCGTTCGCCACTCTCAGCGGCGGAAACTTCAGCACCACTCTCAACAACCTGCCCGGCGGAACCTATTACGTCACCGCGCGCTACGCCGGCAACCAGAGCGCCAACGGGGGCGGCACGATCGCCTCCAGTTTGTCACCCTCGGTCCAGGTAACGGTCGGCCAGGACAGCGGCACCACCGTCTCGGTGGTTTCGCGAGCGGTTCCTCAGGGCGACCTCACTTGCACCACTGATTACTACTATCCGACGTTCGGTCCCGCGACCACGTTCGAGTATCCCAACCAGATTTGGTTTGACGCCACCGTCACCGGCGCTTCTGGAACTGGCGCTCCCACCGGCACCGTGACTTTAAGCGACAGCTATAACGGCGGAGCCTCCAGCGTTATTGCTACCCTGACCTTGGATCCCGACGGATACGCCTATGGACTGGAGGGAGTGGATCCGATTTACTTCAATGAAAATTGTTTGCTCTACCAGGTCGAATACGCCAACATCCCAATCTTCAGTGCTGGAACACATATCATAACGGCAGCGTATTCGGGCGATAACACCTTCCCCGCATCCAGTACGACGATGCCGCAAATTACGGTTACCCCGAATGCCGACAAGCTAGCTTTGGCCATCACTCCAGCAACCGATATCCTCGCCGGACAGGCTACTCAGCTCACCGCCACTATCACAGGTGACTCCTCGGTAAACGTGGGCCAACCGGGCGGGTCTGGTGGGTTCACTTTGACGGCAGCGGCAAATGCCAGCAGCGGCACCACCACCTACACGGGCACGTTCACGGGCGCGACCACCGGCAGCCTTGTGGGAAATACGTTTGTGATTGGTGGCTTCCTCAACGGGAACAACAACGGCAGTTTCACCGTCACTGCCAATACCGGAGCCACGACAATCACCGTGAACAACGCTGGCGGAATCGCGCAATCTTGCTCCAGCGGCTGCACTGCGGTTGGTTGGGCTGGCAATGGCACCATCAACGGCAATGCCACCGGAATACTAGCTGCATTCCAAAACGTTGCGCCCGTCGGAACCGTAACCTTCACCGACACGACAACCTCTACCACGCTTTGCTCTGCCGCGCCCGTGATTTCGGGTGCGGTCACCTACGTTGCTTCCGGACAAACCTACTACTACCCTACAGCTTTCTGTACTACCGCGGGCATCACGGGAGCCACGGGTTCACACACCGTCTCGGCAGCGTTTTCGCCGACCAACTCCAACTATGCCGCGTCTTCAGGGACCAAATCGGTCACCATCCTGGCTGCATCCGCCGCGGCATCGACGACGACGGTTGTAACCTCCAATTCGAACCCCAGCGTTCTCTACCCTCCGCCATCGCTCACGGCCACCGTTACCGGACCCGCCGGAGGCTCTTCGCCCACCAGTGGCGCGGTTACGTTCTACGACGGCACTACCGTGTTGGGAACAGCCACGGTTGGTGCGGCCCACACCGCCACGCTAAGCACAGCCTATAACTCGAGTGGAACCGGTCTCGGCGTCAGCAGGATCTTCGGCGCAGGCACCCATAACATCACCGCATCCTGGGCCGGTAGCGGCACTTCCACAGGCACCGCCGTCAACCTCACCTCGGCGGCAATTTCCAACGGGACCACCACGGTTTATACCGGAAACATCCCCAACACCGCTCCCTGCGCGGCGGGAGGAGCAACCTATTACACGGTCGCGCTCTTCTCCGCGTCGGTGGATAACGGCACGTTCAGCTGCGCGTCGATTTCTCCCGGCAACCCCGGAACCCTGACCCTCAACAACCCTGCCGGAGTCGCGTCAACCCCAGGGCTCACGAGTCTCGCGTTAACCGCAGCGGCAGCGGCCTCTGGCAGCAACACCACCTATACCGGAACGGTCACCGGCGGCAGCACCAGTTGCTTCGGAAACGTCGGAGTAAGCGTCACGATCGCGGGTTTCGCCAACTCGGCCAACAATGGTACCTTCCCCTGCGTCTCCACGACCACCACAACCATCACCGTAGCCAACAGCGCTGGCGTGGCGCAAAATATGGTTTCGGGGCTAACCGCAGCGGCGGCCGCAGTTGGTGGGAACACAACATACACAGGAACCATCGTTGCGGGTACGGTCTCCGGTCAATATACCGGGACGACCTTCACCGTTGCAGGCTTTAAGAGCAGCGGCAGCGGCAGCTGTTCTGGCTGTAACGGCACGTTCCCCTATGTCTCTTCTACAGCCACCACGTTGACATTGGTTAACTCTGGAGGAAAGGCGATTACGGGCACGGCCACGGCCACTCCCAACAACGTCACAGCGAGCTATTCAGGAAATCCCGCCACCGCCACCTACGGCGGCGGCACCTTCGTCGGCAACACTTCTCCTGTGTTCCAGCAGGTCGTTAACGTGGGACCCACCGTCAACTGGCTCTCGGCCAAGACTGTCGGCGAAGCTGGCCAGTCGTACACCTTCTCCTCGGTCATCGACGCTTGCGGTGCAGCCTTCACTTCCGTCGGACCGCCGCCCGTCTGCCCAGCCGCGGACACTCTGCCCTATGGTCCATCGGATACTGGCATCACCCAGTCCAACGGTGGCATCCAGGGCATCGGTACGGGCTACATCGACTACATACCCTACCAACCGACCGGAAATGTGCAGTTCTTCCTCGATGGCAACTCCATCGGATCCGCTCCGCTTACCAGCGAAGCCGCATACCCCAACGGCGGCAGCCAGATTTACCTGGCGTCGCTAACCGTGAGCAATCTCACGACGGGAACGCATCTCCTCACCTCAACCTATCCCAGCGACGGCAACTTTGCTGCCTCAACCTCCGAAACTCAGGCGGTCTACGTTGGCAACGCCAGTCAGACAAGTGGCATTTACACTCCAGTTGCCGGCACAGTTCTGCCGAACACTGGCGGAGTGCCATTCGAGTGGTTCGCGGCGCCGGGCGCAACGGCCTACTGGCTCGACATTGGGTCTGCCCAGGGTGGAAACCAGTTCTACACAACCGGTGGACCGGTGAATAGTCTGCTGGAAACGGTACAGGCGAATTGGCCGACCAACGGCACCACTGTGTGGGCCCGCCTGTATACCCTGATCGGTGGCAATTGGACCTACACCGATTACCAGTACGCAACCCTGAACAGCGCCAACTACGCGCAGCTTACCTATCCCACTCCGAGCGGTTCGTCGGTCCCTGGGAGCAGTGTAACCTTCTCGTGGCAGGCGGGCGCCAACTCGCCAGCCGCATCCGCCTACTGGGTCGACATCGGCAGCACGGTCGGGGGCAACCAGTACTTACAGTCAGGGAGTCTGAGTTCGAACACATTCTCGGTCACGGCTATCGGCCTGCCCCAGGATGGCAGCGAATTCTTCGTTACCCTGTACTCGTATGTAAATGGCCAGTGGCTCAGCAACTCTTACAACTTCTACTCCTCGAGCCAAAGCAGTTGCTTAGCCACGATCAATGCGCCTGCACAGGGCTCAACGCTGAACGCTTACACGCAACTGGTCAGCTGGACCCCCAGTTCCGCGCCAGGCTGTTCATCTTCGGTTACGAACTACTGGCTTGACGCTGGCACAACAACCAGTGAGAACTTCTACTTCCAATCCGGGCCCCTCGGGCTCGTAACCAGCGCTACGGCTTACAACATTCCGCCACTGGCCAATAACAATAACCCTCCTCCGAACTGGGAGGTCGAAATGACCCTGTGGAACTTGATCAACGGAGTCTGGGTAGCGAGCCCCGAAGTCGGCTACTGCGCCTACGGATACGCTGGCTATCCGACATGCAGCGCGATTCCGGGGCAGAAAAATGGGCCTGGGCACGAAGGGCATAAAAACTGAGACACCCGCAGTTTCCCGCAGGAAGAACGGGCCGCTTCGGTGGAATGGAAACAAATCAGGGCACGGATTTCGGTCCGTGCCCCTTTTTTTGCGCCCCGAAGTGAGTGCGGACAACCCCGAACCCTATCCCGCGGCTTTCTTCTTCCCGATCACAACGATCCCGTGCGCATAGTCGACACTCAGGAAATAGCAAAGCACTCGCATCACCCAGAATCTCAGCCTCGCAAGTCCCTTTGGCCATGCTCCATATCGAACTCGAAACGCCTCAACGCTATAACCGCGCACCACGAAATCCGCCGCCAGGTCGGCGATCGGATATTGCTGCACGTGTCCCGGATCGCCCGCCCACATCGGCACCACGCAAAGCGGGTTTGGCGTTCCAATCACCAGCGTGCCACCGGGGGCCAGCAGTTTCCCGAACTCGTCCATTAGATCGACATAGTCATTCAGAGAAATGTGTTCAATCACTTCCAGGCAGAGAATCGCGTCGAATTTTCCCGTAACTTCAGAAATCGATGAGTATTCGTGTTGATCCTCTTCGGACATATCCAGAGTTTCATACCGCCCCTTAAAACCAGCAGACAAGAACTTTGCCTTCAGCTTCTTATCACCAGCGCCGTAGTCCAGGAGCAGGTCCGCATCCTTGGTCTGCCTGTAGATCGCCTGTTCCATTTCGTTGAGTCCTGCGCGATCCTCGCATGAAAGGCACCGCGCCCTGAGCGTTTTGTACATGACATCGCGCGCCTCATGTCTGGCCCAATAATTTCGATACCACTTGTTCACATCCGACACGGTTCAAACTCCCCTCGGCAACCGCCTAGTCCGGGCTTGGTTCCCCTTCGACCGGCGTTACCAATCGCCAACTCAGTGCCATTCTCACCAAGAACGACGCGCAAATTCCGCCCTCCACTGCGAGGACCATGCACAGCCTATAGACTGACGAAATCGCCCCCGCATGCGCCAGGAACGAGTTTCCCACCACCAGCCCGCCGGTCAATAACAGCGGCTCGAGCAAGGGAGCAAACACCTGCAATCCTTTCATCTTGCGGGCGTGAAAAAACGCCATCAGCCAAGTACCCTGCAGCACCGCCTGAAAAATTGCGAAGCCTATCAGTCCGTAGTGATAGACAGCATAGGTGCCCAGCGTCCAGGTCGGCAGGGTCCACCACAAGCAGAGCCGCACGTTGAACCACGCATCATCTAGGGCAAAAAACAACTCTGAAAGCGGCACCCCGACCGCCGTGAACATCGCGGTAACGCAGTAAGCGTAGAGCAGCGGCTGCGCCGGGAACCACTTCTCTGAAAATATCAGGGCGATGATGGGAGTACTCAAACTCGCCAGCACGGCGCAAGCCGGCCAGGCAATGCTCGCGTTAATGCGGAGGGACTTCTCGACTCTTGAGCGCAGCAAGTTGGCGTCGCTGGCCGCGCTGCTGAACGCCGGCAAGTAAATCCGCGCCATGGCATTGCAAATCACCAGCGGATACAGCGACAAGGTCGATGCCCAGGAAGCATATCCCACCGCGTTCTTGCCGAGCAGTCGAGCGATCATAATCGGCGGAAACGCAAGCGTCGCCATGTTCAGCAGCGACCCTCCCTGATACACGAGGCTGAAGGCAACATGGGGACGGATCGAAGGCCACGAAAATTTCCGGAACGGGGGGCGCGCAATCAGATTAAACGCCACGCTGCCGAACAAATCGCGGCATCCCATGGCCACCACGTAGCACCAGATGCCCTGGTGCAGATAGGCCAGCGTGGCCAGCAGCACTGTATAGATGAGGCTCTCGGCCGCCTCGACCGCGCTCACCACTTTGAAGCGCATGGCGCGTTCGAGCACGGCCAGCGGCACCATACGCTGGTTGCGCACGATTAACAGCACCAGGAAAACCATGGCGGGAAGATAATTCTCGGGCCCCAGTTTCACCAGTCGCAGCGCCACCGGCAAGAGCGACCCAATCACAACCGCGAAAGTGATCGAGATGCCCAGAATCACTTTCTGCGCGGTCGCGAGTTCGGTCGGCTCCAGTTCGCCGCGCTTACGAATCAACGCTGCCTTCAGGCCCAGATCGCCAAAATAGCCGAGGATTCCCTGCGTCACGAAAATCAGGATCGCAAAGCGCCCAACAATCTCTGGCCCCAGCCAGCGCGATACCGCTACGCTGCTGCCCACGCTCAGCCCCATCACCACCACTTGCCGGATCACCAGTGCGATCGCCGCCGTGCTCATCTGCCCGCGAAACAGCGTCTGCAACACGGCGCGGTAGCCCGACGACGATGGCACCGACGCGCAGGCATCGGCAATGTCGCCAGCTTCGCGTGGCGGGTCTTCCTCAACAGCCAGCAGACGTTCCGTCGTCATTGCTTGAATTCAGGTTGCATGTTTCGCTGAGTTTCAACGTTCGGGGGAAATCTTGCAGCAGCCGCTGGGGCAGGACTGTTGTTCCTTGGCAAATCGCGCGGGTGAAGCGTCAGGTCGGAAGCAATCGGCAAAACCCGTGTCGCTCCCATGATCTTACGTCACCGGCGAGGCGATAATCAACCACAACGATCTACGACAACCGGCGTCAGCCACAACCATCGAATTGACAATTAGCATCCATCGCCCTACCTTGTCGTTGCACTCTCTTGGAGGGTTCCCGTCATGCTCAGAAGCGTCTGCGATGTCGAGCTTTGGCTGCGCTGTGTTGTTCTCACGTCCCTTCTCTCGGCAACCACCCTCTTGAATTCGCAAACCTCTCCGCCCCTGGGCCTGTTTCAACGTCACGCCGACATCGGCGCAGTTCAACATCCAGGCTCCGCACAATATGACACCGACCCTCACTCCTACACCCTCACCGGCAGCGGCGAGAACCTGCGCTCTACCTCCGATGCCTTCCACTTCGCCTTCAAGTCGGTCTCCGGAGACATCGCCCTCACCGCCGGCATATCCTTCCCGGAGAAAGTCGCCCATCCGCATGGCCAGGCGGAGCTCATGATCCGCCAGAGCCTCGACGCCGATTCGCCCTACGCTGCGGTGGCCCTGCAAACTGACGGCGCCACTTCTCTTCAGTTCCGCGACTCCAAGCGCTCGATCGCACACGAGATCGGTTCGAACCTCGCCGCACCCCATCGCCTCAGCATCGAGAAACGCGGAGACTTCATCTACGTTTTCCTTGCCTCCGTTCCCGGCGATTCGCTGCATCCCTCCGGAGCGTCGATCAAAGTCCCGCTCCACGGATCGTTTTATGTTGGCTTGGCCATCAATTCCTCCAGTCGGGAGGACCTCGAAAAGGCTGTCTTTTCCAACGTCAGCCTCGCCACTCCCGCTGCTAGCGTCGCACCTCCCGTTCTCTACAGCACGCTCGAAACGGTAGACATCGCCACCACCGTTCGTCACATCGTCTATACCGCCGCCAGCCACTTCGAAGCGCCCAATTGGACCCGAGACGGCGCATCCTTCTTCTTCAACCAGGAAGGCCGCATCCTCCGCCTGCCTGCTACCGCCACGCCGCAGTCCAAGCCCACCACCATCGACACCGGCGTCGCCACTCATTGCAATAACGATCACGGCATCTCGCCCGACAGCACCCTACTAGCCATCAGCGATCAGTCCCAACCCGACCACCAGTCCAGCGTCTATGTTCTCCCCATCGCCGGAGGCGCACCTCGCCGCATCACCCAGAATTCTCCCTCCTACTGGCACGGATGGTCGCCCGACGGCAAAACCCTCGCCTTCGTCGGCCAGCGCAATGGCGACTTCGACATCTACACCATCCCCGTCACTGGCGGAGACGAAACTCGCCTCACCACCGCCAAGGGTCTCGACGACGGCCCCGAGTATTCTCCCAACGGCCAGTACATCTACTTCAATTCCGAGCGCACAGGACACATGCAGATCTGGCGCATGCACGCCGACGGCAGCGCCCAGGAACAAGTCACCTTCGACGAGCGCAACAACTGGTTCCCCCACATCTCTCCCGACAGCCAGTGGATGGTCTTCCTCTCCTACGGACCTGAGGTCGTCGGCCATCCGCCAAACAAAGATGTACAGTTGCGCCTGATGAATATCGCCCACGGCAAAATCGACGGCAAGATCGCAGTCCTCGCCGCTCTCTTCGGAGGACAAGGCACCATCAACGTTCCCTCCTGGTCGCCCGATAGCCAACGCGTAGCCTTCGTCAGCTATCAATTGCTCCCTCCAGAAGAGTCAGAAGTAAAATGACCGCAGCCGTTCGCCCCGAATCAACAGAACCAGGAGATAGAACCCAAATGCGCGTAGGAGTCTTCACTCCCCTGCTCTCCCAACTTCCGCTGCCGGCGGTCCTCAAAAAACTAGCCTCGCTCAACATCTCGACCGTCGAGCTGGGCACCGGAAACTATCCCGGCGACGCCCACTGCAAGCTCTCCATGCTGGAAAATCCTGCCGCCCTGGCCGAGTTCCAGAAAGTCCTGCAAGATAACGGAGCCACCATCAGCGCCCTGAGTTCTCACGGCAATCCCCTCCATCCCGATAATTCCCGCGCCCAACACGACGCCGACATCAGCCGCAAAACCATCCTCCTGGCCGAAAAACTCGGCATCCCTGTAGTCGTCGATTTCTCCGGATGCCCCGGCGATTCCCCCAATGCCACCGCTCCCAACTGGGTCACTTGCCCCTGGCCTCCCGACTACCTCAAAGTCCTCGACTGGCAATGGACCGAAGTCGTCGCTCCCTATTGGATCAACCACGCCAAATTCGCCGCCGACCACGGCGTCAAGATCGCTATCGAAATGCATCCCGGATTCGTCGTCTACAGCCCCGAGACCATGCTCAAGCTGCGCTCCATCGCCGGACCCGCCGTCGGCTGCAACTTTGACCCCAGCCATCTCTTCTGGCAGAGCATCGATCCCATCGCCGCCATCCGCGTCCTCGAAGGCGCCATCTTCCACGTCCACGCCAAAGACACGCAAATGTATGCGACCAACCTGCCACGCACCGGAGTGCTCGATACCAAGCCCTACACCGACGAACGCCATCGCGCCTGGATTTTCCGCACCTGCGGCTACGGCCACGGCGCCGAATGGTGGACCGAATTTATTTCCACCCTCCGCATGTTCGGCTACGACAACATCCTCTCCATCGAGCATGAAGACAGCCTGCTCTCGCCCGAAGAAGGCCTGACCAAAGCCGCAAATTTTTTAAACGCAATCGTAATCCGCGACCAACCCGCAGCCGCCTGGTGGGTCTAAACCCAGCGCGGAGACAAGCACCAGTATGAAGACAAAAGCCCGTGTGGGGACGGGGTCAGTGTGGGGACGGGCGACCTCGCCCGTCCAGCCGAGCAAAGCTCGGCACAGTGCCCACATCAACTCCGCACTTGGTATAGCCTTGATGGAATCACCACGGCAGGAATAGGAAACACATGAAAGCAATCAGAACCGCAATCCTCGGCACCGGCTTCATGGGCCGAGTGCATCTCGAAGCCCTGCGCCGAGTCGAGTTCGTCGAGCCAATCGCCATCGCCGGAAGAAATAAAGACGCCGCCCAACGCCTCGCTGCCGGCTTCAACATCCCCAACATCACCGCCGACTATCGCGACATCCTGCGCGATCCCGCCATCGACGCCGTCCATATCTGCACTCCCAACGCCCAGCACTTCTCCATGACCAAGGAAGCCCTCCAATCCAACAAGCACGTCCTCTGCGAAAAGCCGCTCGCCATCACCGCACCCCAAGCCGAAGAACTAGCCGCTCTAGCCGCCACTCAAAAACGCCGCAACTGCGTCTGTCACAACCTCCGCTATTACCCCATGGTCCAGCAGATGCGCCGCCTGCGCGAAGCCGGAGCCCTAGGCGAAATCCTCGTAGTCCAAGGCACCTACTCGCAAGACTGGCTCCTCTACGACACCGACTGGAACTGGCGCGTCGACTCCACCGCCGGAGGCCCTTCCCGCTGCATGGCCGACATCGGCTCCCACTGGTTCGATATGGCCGAACACGTCACCGGACTGCGCGTCACCTCGCTCTGCGCCGATCTGCAAACTTTCCACCCCACTCGCAAGCAGCCCAAACATTCCGTCGAAACTTTCGCCAATAAGCTGCTGGGCCCCGAAGACTACACCGAAACCGCCGTAGACACCGAGGATTTCGGCGCTGTAATTTTCCGCATGGGAAGTCCGAGAGAAGCGCGTACCCGCGGCAGCGTAGTAGCCAGCCAGGTTTCCGCGGGACGCAAGAATCGCCTCAGTATCGAAATCTACGGCACAAAATCCTCCGTCGCCTGGGATCAAGAGCGCCCCGACGAGCTCTGGGCAGGACATCGCGATCAACCCAACCAGATGCTCATCAAAGATCCTTCCCTGCTCGAGCCCCCCGCCCGCTCCTACGCCGATCTCCCCGGAGGCCACAGCGAAGGCTACGACGACACCTTCAAACAACTGTTCCGACGCTTCTACAACTCCATCGCCCAAGAAAGAACGTCCGCCCCCAACTCAACCCTCGAATACCCGCAATTCACCGACGGCCTCCGCCAACTGAGAATCTTAGCCGCCACCCTGGAAAGCAACCGCATCCGAGCCTGGATCGACGTATCCGTGTTTGCTTCCTGAATATGCCCTGACCAATTTCGAGACAATCCGGCTGAACGAAATGCCGCAGGAATATCCAGCTCCGAAGGGACGAGCTAACTTAGCCCCGGGCTTCAGCGCGGGGTAAAGTTGGAAAAATAACTCAAGTCCCGGAGGGACGATCCACTTCGTGCGCACGCGCTTCGGAGCTGATAAAAGCTGAGATGAGATAGCCAAAACCTGATCGCGCACACTTCCCAGTTGCATCGGACTACCGTGATAGCGAAGGGGGGAAATCGCGCAAACGTGCGTTATCGCCTTCCATGAGAAGGACGGTCGAAGTCAATTTGAGGGTGTAAATAGAACTGTGTAAACGGCATGGGCAGTAGAAAATAGGAGAACCCATGACCATCGACACGAAGTTGATCGATCAACTGCTAACCAACTACAAGAAGCCCGAGGATATCATCGGGGAGAACGGCCTGCTCAAGGAGTTGACCAAAGCCATCCTCGAGCGAGCTTTGCAAGCTGAGATGACTGATCATCTGGGCTATGAGAAGCACGATCCGGCGGGCCACCACCGGGGCAACACGCGCAACGGGAAAAGCCAAAAGACCTTGCGGGGCGATTTCGGCGAGTTGCAGTTAGAAACCCCGCGCGATCGCCAAGCCAGGTTCGAGCCCAAGATCGTGGGCAAGGGGCAGACGCGCTGGACCGGCTTCGACGACAAAATCATCTCCATGTACGCGCGCGGCATGACGACGCGCGAGATCCAGGGCCATCTGGAGGAGATGTACGGCATCGAGGTTTCTCCGACGCTGATTTCCAACGTGACCGACGCGGTCCTCGAAGAAGTGAAACTGTGGCAAGGGCGGCCGCTGGAGGAGTTATATCCCATCGTGTATCTGGACGCGCTGATGGTGAAGGTGCGCGACGAAGGGCACATTCAGAACAAAGCCATCTACGTGGTGTTGGGCGTGAATCTGGAGGGTCAGAAGGAAGTGCTGGGGCTGTGGGTGGCGCAGACCGAAGGCGCGAAGTTCTGGCTGCAGGTGCTGACCGAGTTGCGCAACCGCGGAGTGAAAGACATTTTCATCGCCTGCGTGGATGGGTTGAAGGGTTTTCCGGAAGCCATTGAAGCGGTGTATCCACGGACCGAGGTGCAACTCTGCATCGTGCATCTGGTGCGGGCCTCGCTGAACTACCTGCCCTGGAAACTGCGCAAGCCAGCGGTGGCGGATTTGCAATCGATCTATCGCGCGGCCACGGTGGCCGAGGCGGAGCAGCATCTTCAGGAACTGGAGGCGAAGTGGAAGGCCTATCCCAGCGTCAGCCAAGTGTGGCGGCGGAACTGGGCGCGGGTCACGCCATTTTTCAATTATCCGCCGGACATTCGCAAAGCGATTTACACGACCAATAGCGTAGAATCGCTGAACCGGTCGCTGCGCAAGATCATCAAAACCCGCGGCGGCTTTCCCCACGAAGAAGCGGCATTGAAGTTGTTGTTTCTGGGGCTGCGCCAGGCCGCGAAGAAATGGACGATGCCGATCCATCACTGGCGCGAAGCCTTGAACCACTTTACGATTCTTTGGCCCGAGCGCATGCCAGCCCTGGAGAGAATTGCCCAATGAAACCGCGGATGGCTTCTATAGCGCTGGGCCGGGGAAGGGGAACTGCCCCCTTCCCCGGCACCCCATCCCCAAAACAAAACCTGGCCGTTTACACAGAAAAGTTGACACACCTGTCAATTTGGTTCTCTTGTTTTTTTGTTGGACAAGTTTCTCTCCCGCCGACTTGCCGACTGTCGCCCTTCCGTCCGCACTCTTTAATGAGCGATTTTGTTCGCTCGGTGCCAGTTGGGTGTTCGCGTTCCAGCCGGTGCTGCCACCTGTTTGTCGACCTCTCGTTCCGTTCTCAAGAATGGAACGTTGGGCCAAGCGATTGGCGCAGTCACCGGAACTCGGCTTTGGGCTTTTGCTTTTCCTTTCTAAGAATGCTTCTGACTTTATGCGGCCACCTCTGCTTCGTTGCTGCGGTGCTACTCTGCTTCATTGCCCATCTCCTTTATCTCTTGTCTCATCCATCTGGTTTCGTCAATGATTGAAGCGTGCCCTAAACTTGTTGGCCCTCCACTCTGCCGATCGGTTGGTGAAATATCGCCGTTACACTCATCTTCTGGTAACGCGCGACATTGATTCCATGCCAATGTCGGATCCCATTCTCGAGTATTATCTCCTAGTCGGAACCATGAGCAGAATGCGCACAAACCGCAAGAGTCTCCAAATCGCGTTAGAGGTGTGCCAACGGGTGGGCTTGGGACTGGCACTGATTCCGCTCCAGGCACGCGCGCAACGACTGCAACCAGAACAACAGCAGCCGGTCATCCTCTTTGTGCGCGATCCCGATCCTGCGCCGGACCTCAAGGTCAAAGACCTCGACGGTCGAGAACTCACCCTGCAGATGTACAAAGGCAAAGTGGTGCTGCTAAACTTCTGGGCCACATGGTGCGGGCCGTGCCGCGTGGAAATTCCCGGACTGATCCGGATTCAGGAAGCATATAAAGACCGCTTGCAGATTATCGGCATGAATGTCGACGATGACGACCCCGAGCGGCTGCGCGCGTTCGTGAAAGAGAAAGGCATCAACTATCCGGTGGCCATGACCTCAGTGCCGGTGCGCATTGCCTATGGTGGCATCGGTGCGCTACCCACTCTTTTTGTCATCAATCAGGAAGGCAAAATGGTGCAAAAGCATGTGGGCCTCTTCGACCCGGCGCTGTACGAGATCGAAGCTCGCGCCCTGCTGAATCTGCCGATTCCGGCGAGAATAGAAACCTTTGAAGACACCGGCGAAGTGTCTCTGAAGCACGCCGACCGCGCAACCATGCTGCCGGGAATCGACACATCAAAACTGACCGAAGAACAGCGCATGGCCGCGTTGCACAAGCTTAATGCCGAAACCTGCCCTTGCGGATGCAAGTACACGCTCGCTCAATGCCGCATCTCCGATCCGGCATGCAAGACTAGCAAAGAACGCGCCGCAGCCATCGTGAGCGAAGCCGCAAAATTACCGCCCAAGGATGGGCATGGAACTACCACCGCGCCGGCTTCTCCCGCGCCGTAAAGATCCACCTATAAAACGCGGGCGAAAATAGAACTTGTACGCAACGCCCTCCCTGCCCATCCCTGCTAACCTGTCCCCAAGATCGAGGTCGAACGATTCTAGCTCAGATGTGATACAAGTCCCAAAGGGACGACCCAGCTTCCCCCGAAAGGATCCGCGTGCTAATCTTCGCCGCCATTCTCGCCTTCTTCATCTACGGAACCATCGCCGCCATGTTAGGCACCATCCTTCCAGATCTCTCCGATCGCTTCCATCTCACTCCCAGCCAGAACGGAACCATCGCCTTCGCGCAAGCTCTTGGCCTCATCATCGCCTCGCTCGCCGTTGGCCCACTGCTTGATAACGAAGGAAAAAAGGTCGGCATGATCCTAGGCTTCTCGCTGATCGCGCTGGTCCTATTCGCTCTCCCCCGCTCTCCTGGCTACCGCACCATTCTCCTTCTATTGTTCCTCCTCGGACTCGGTGGCAGCACGATCGTAACCGCCGCCAATGCTCTTGTCAGCGACATCAGCGACACGCACCGCGCCGTCGCCCTCAATCTCACCAACCTCTTCTTTGGATTGGGCGCTTTCGCCACACCTTTTGTCTCCGCCAATCTGTTCAAACGGAATTGGGTGCGCCTCTGCTACACCATCGCCACGCTAACCGTTGTAGCCCTCTTTATTCATGCCTCGATCCATATGCCCGCACCCGCCGGCGCCGGTCGCTTCGTTCTGGCTAACGCCGCTCCGGTGCTCGGGCGACCGCTCCTCTTTCTGACTGGATTCTTCCTCTTCCTCTACGTCACTTGCGAAGTTGGCATCTGGAACTGGTTACCCCGGCACCTCATTGCCCAGGGCATTTCCGAATCCGGCGCTCTCAATATCCTCTCCCTCGGATTCGCGCTCGGCCTCCTCATCGGCCGTGCCGCCATTCTCCCCGTACTTGTCCACGTCAGCGCCATCAACGTGACCCTGACCGCATCGATTGCGATGGCCATCACCACCTTCTTGATGCTGCGCACCAACCATCCAGTAATCGCTGGCGCGCTCGTTTTTCTTGCTGGACTCGCCATGGCCCCCGTCTATCCCACTACGATCGCCATCGTAGGCGATGCTTTCCCACGCATGACTAGCACAGCCATCGGCCTAGCCATCACGTCCGGCTGGATCGGCTTGGCGGTCAGTTCCCGCATCATCGGCACAATCGCCGGTGGCGATCCCGCAGGCCTGAAGAAAGCTCTACTGGTAATTCCAGCCTCCTCTGTCCTGATGGTAGGCCTCGACCTGGCCATTAAAAGCGCACTCCGTTAGAAGGAGAGGCCTGGCAACCCCAGTTGGTGGCAACAAACACTGCCCGCTCGGATCAGTCGGAATTTTGTCTTCAATTCGCGACAGACGGACGCTGAACTCCGGTATCCTGTGCTGGCATGCAACCAGCGAGCATTGCGGACGCAACTCCGACCATCGAATTTCAGGATGTGTCGTACTCCGTAGCCGGTACCACAGTGCTTTCCGGGTTCAATCTTCAAGTTCACAGGGGAGAGACCCTCGTCTTGCTTGGTCGCAGCGGCTCGGGCAAAACCACGTCTCTGAAACTGGTGAACGGGATGCTCTCCCCAACTTCTGGAGAAATCCGTGTCAAAGGAGTTCCCAATCGTAAAGCCGACATCGTTCGCCTGCGCCGGAATATCGGATATGTCATTCAGGAAATCGGCCTTTTCCCGCACTTCACAGTAGAGCGCAACATCAGTCTGGTTCCGCGAATCCAAAAGTGGCCGGACGACCGACTTCGTGCTCGCGTACAAGAATTGCTCCAGATGGTGGGGCTGACGTCCGATAGTCTGTCGCGCTTTCCGCATCAATTGTCTGGCGGGCAACGCCAACGCGTGGGCGTAGCACGGGCACTCGCAGCGGATCCGGAGATACTGTTAATGGACGAGCCGTTCGGTGCCCTCGACCCTCTTACGCGCGATGACTTGCAACGTGAATTTCTTCTGTTGCAGCAGCGACTGGCTAAGACCGTGCTGTTTGTGACACACGATTTGCACGAAGCTTTGCGGCTTGGATCGAGGATTGCTCTGATGGAAGCTGGACGGTTGGTAGCGGTTCTTCCGCCACGCGAGTTTCTTACCTCGGCTGAGCCCTTAGCCTCCGCTTACGTCCGAGCATTCAGCAATGGGCTCGAACCAGCTGCAAATCGGGGGACGTTATGAACGCTTTTCGATTCATCCTGCAGAATCGCGATCAAGTACTGGAACTCACTCTGGAGCATCTTCGGTTAGTTGGCTTCTCCACACTTTTCGCGATCCTGATCGGCATACCGTTAGGTATCCTGATCGCGCAACGGCCGCGGCTCAACAAGCCGGTGATCATGAGCGCCAACATCATTCAAACCATTCCAAGTCTCGCGCTTTTTGGTTTTCTTCTGCCCGTGCCATGGCTGGGCGCGCACGCAGACAGACTAGCAATCCTTGCCCTCACCCTCTATGCCCTGCTGCCCATCATCAGGAACACCTATACCGGAATCCGCGGAGTCAATCCCGCTGTGGTGGAAGCGGGTCGAGGCATGGGGCTTACGGAATCTCAGCTTCTGTTTCAGGTGGAATTGCCCCTCGCCATGAGTGTGATCCTTTCGGGCGTGCGCGTGGCCGTTGTCATCTCGGTCGGATTGGCGACTATCGCCGCGGCCATCGGAGCCGGTGGCTTGGGGGAATTCATTTTTCGTGGCCTGGCAATGGTTGATGACCGGGTCATCCTGGCCGGAGCTATTCCTGCCGCACTCCTCGCACTGAGCGCTGATTTTAGCGTGGGGTGGCTGGAGAAGCGCCTTCAACCCCAATGACTTCCTCGCGATCAACTTGCTGCGCTGCCATTCTTACGACGATCGTCTTGCTTTTGTCGTCTTGTTCATTGCCCCGGCGTGATCGCATCGTAGTCGGTTCCAAGAACTTCACCGAGTCGTTGCTGTTGGGCGAAATCCTGGCGCAACAGATCGAAAACCACACGCATCTGAAAGTCGAACGGCGTTTCTACTTGGCCGGAACCTATATCTGTCAGCAGGCGATTCTTGCCGGACGAATCGACCTCTATCCCGAATACACGGGAACCGCGCTGACCGCGATTCTCAAGCAGAAAGTGGCAGGCAGCAAGGACACTGTATATCAGCAGGTAAGAAGCGATTACGAACGTCAATTCCATCTGACGCTGGGCCCGTCGTTCGGTTTCAACGATACATTCGCAATGGAAGTACGTGGCGAGGATGCTCGCCGGTTGAAAATTAAAACCCTGTCGCAAGCCACAGCCTATGCTTCACAATGGCGAGCTGGCTTCGGTTACGAGTTCATGGAGCGTCCCGACGGATACCGCGGCCTCGCCGCAACCTACGGCCTGCATTTCGCAGAGACTCCGCGCATGATGGATCTGGGTCTCTTGGCGCGAGCTCTCCAGCACCACCAGATCGACTTGGCTGGCGGCAACAGCACCGATGGACTCATTCCGGCATTGGATTTCTTCGTGCTCGAAGATGATCGGCACTATTTCCCCCCGTATGAGGCAGTCCCTGTCGTGCGCATCGATACGCTCCAGCAACATCCCGAGATTCACGAGGTTCTTGCGGGACTGGCAGGCAAGATTTCAGATGGCGAAATGCAACGTCTCAATTATGAGGTCGACGGCGAGCACCGTGACGCCGCAGTAGTCGTGCGAGAGCTGCTGAAGAGGAAAGGCCTCTAATCGGGAGTTACGCGAGCCAGCCCAACAGGTCGAAGTTGGGCTGACACGAACTCGGCAAAATCCTACTCAGGAAACTCCCGATCTGCGCCACGTGCGCAAATTCACCGTGCTCATCACCATGCAGAATATGTTGGCTGGAATGAAGCCCATTTGCCCTGTCCTGAATCCGATCACACACACGAGTGCGCTATTAACGACCGCGAGCGCCCAACCCTCCCAGCATCGCCGGCCAACCAAGATGGTGGACGCGATGGTCAAAACGCAAGATAAATAATCGAGCCGCAACACAAATGAAAGACCTCCACAGTCATTGTGTTGGAAAGGGGTGGCTCTTGGATGTGATCCAACCCCTGCGGTACATAACCACGGTCACTTGACCAGAACGGAAGCAATCACCTCGGAGCGAGCCGAGGCTTCATACAGCGATCCACGAAACTCCGCAGGGATTCAAAGCCGAAAGCGAGCAACTGTTTCACTACTAAGTCAACGCCCGCATATACTCGGCGTCGATCTTCAACGCCTCCATCGGAGGCATGTCAAATTCTTCCTGCTCCACAAAAGCGTGCTCGATATGAGATTTCTTCGCCGCCTCAAAAATTGGACCATAATCAATCGACCCGCGCCCCATCTCCGTCGAAGCAGGCGGCTCCGCTCCAGCCTTCCACCGGTTCATCTTGAACTCTTTCACATGTAGCATCGAAAAACGCCCCGCATACCGCGTCAGATACTCCACCGGATTCGCCCCACCCGCCACGACCCACCCACAATCCATCTCGAACGAAACCTTCGCCGGATCGGTTGCGTGCATCATCTCGTCATAAAACACCACGCCATTCTCCGACCGGAACTCCGGTGTGTGGTTGTGGTAAGCAAAGCGCATCCCTGCCCCACTCACGCGCTCGCCGATACGATTAAGCTGTTCCGCGTTCCATCGCCAGTCGTCAAGCGTCATGGCATCGCGCGACGCGTGCGAGCCAGGGTCTTTCACCTTCGCAGGATCCTTAAACCACGGCGCGGCGCACACAATATACTTCAGTTCCAGCTCCTTGCCGAATTGAATCACTTCCTCCTCCTTCGGCAAAAGGTCCTTCATCGGATAATGCGCGCTGACACAGTGCAACCCCGCGCGCGCCATCGCCTCTTTCACCTGGCTGGGAGTGTGGCCGAAGAAGCCCGCTGCCTCCACCTCGCGATACCCCAATTCGCCCAATTTCCGCAGAGTCCCCTCGTAGTCCTGAGGCAGTAGCTCGCGCACCGAATAAAGTTGCAGTCCAATCGGCAGTCCCAGCGGATTCGCCATCAACCGCGGCGCGCCGCCCCACACTGCCGCACAAGCCGCCGAGGCCGAAGCCGTTTTCAAAAACTCCCTGCGTGAAATCCGATGCATAGTGTCCTCGATTCTGAATCTCTTATTTTAGACACATTCTGTATCTTGTTCTAAATCTGTTTATCCATGAATCGTTCGTGACGCTTCATCCCAAGTAGCAATCCTATTTTTAAAATAAGCGTAGTTCGCCAAGTGGCACCCTATGGCCGCATGGTTGCCGAACACCTCGTTCTCCACCGTCGGCCTGCGGGTCCGCACCGCATTAAAGAAATTCGCTTCGTGCGCTGCCACATCGCTGTATCCTTCCGGAGCTATGAAGGTTTCCGCCTCCTCCGCTCGGTAATCCAGAGGGTCGGGCGCCGGATGCTCAGCCTCCCACTGTGCGAGATACTCTTTGCGCAGCCGGGCCGGCCAGCCAATTGTCGAATATGTCTCCGGCTTCATGCTTACATCCTGCTGCTTAAAGGTCAGAGTCTGCCCAATGATTTCCATAGTTCCTTTTGTGCCATAGAACCGGATCGGCTCTCCGCCCGCATTGTTCAGATTGCAGCGCAGCGACACGCGGAACTTCGGATAGTCGTATAGCGTTTCGATCAAATCCGGAAAGTCGCGCCCATCCTTCCAGCGATATAATCCGCCGCTGGATTGCGCTCTCTTGGCCGCCTCATTCGTCCCCGAGATGAAGTGAATTCCCGAGAGCAGATGCACGAACAGATCGCCGGCCAACCCCTCGCCGTAATCCGAGAAGCAACGCCATCGGAAGAAGCGCGCCGCGTCAAATGGACGCTTGGGCGCGCCTTCCAGAAACGCATTCCAGTCAATCGTATGTTCGTTCGCGTCCGGAGGAATCGGATACACCCAAGCCCCGCTCGGCGAATTCCGATCCGACGAACCTTCAATAAAAAACACTTCGCCCAGAGCGCCCGCAGCGTAAAGCTCACGCGCCTTTTGATACACGATCGAGCTCACGCGCTGGCTTCCCACCTGCAGGATGCGATTCCCTTTCCGCACCGCCTCCACCATCGCGAATCCATCTTCCACGGTATGTGACATGGGCTTCTCGCAATAAACATCCTTTCCCGCCGCGCAAGCATCCACCACAACCCGCCGATGCTGATGATCGGCCACCGCCACAATCACCGCATCCACATCGTTGCGATCGAGAATCTCCCGATAGTTGCGCGTCGCCGGAACCTGCTTCTTCACCGATTCCTGCGCCGCCTCGTGGCGGCTGTCATAGAGATCGCACACCGCAACACATTCCACACCCGGGACCAGCAGCGAAGCTTCCAGCAACTGGCATCCCCGCGTGCCCGTGCCAATCGCGGCAAAGCGCACGCGATCGCTGGGCGCAATCGTCCGGTCGGCGCCCCACAGCGCGGCCGGTTCCAGCAGCGTCATCTTCGCCGCCGCCACCGATCCCGCGCCAATCCGCATAAAACTCCGGCGGGTCAAAGAATGCATTTCGATCTTCCTCTCTCTTGACGATTCAGAACATTCGTTCCAGTTACTCGGATTCGCTGCCCGCAACGGATCCGATCTTTTGCGCAGAAAATCGCACCTTCAGCGTTTTGATCTCATACGGCTTGGTATGGGCCACGACCGCATGATCGTGCACGGCGAGAGACCCCATCGATCGCTCCATCAGGTTCGTTTCCTCTGCCGATTCCAGCTTTGCAGGAAGCTGCAATCTTACATCCGCCTCTTTCCCTGCCCATTCATAAAAACGCAGGACCAGCGAATCGTCGTCCTCGGACTTCTTAACCGCCGTCAGAATCACATTGTCCGCTTCAACTCGCACGAAGGAATCTTCCGCCGGAAGTGTTCCTGCGTGCTTCTGGGTCGGTAGCGCAATCGGCTTATAGTTCAGCTCATAACCGCGGCGAACCGTCTGCGCGTCGCGCCAGTTTCCCGCGTGCGGATATAAGGAATACGTGAACTCATGATGACCTTCGTCGGCATGCGGATCGGGCCATTCTGGCGAACGCAGCAACGAGAGTCGCAGAACGTTGTTCTTCACGTCGTATCCGTGCTTGCTGTCGTTCAACAAGCTGAAACCGTGTTGGCCATCGGAAAGATCGGCCCAGCGCTGCGCCGGGACCTCGAACTTCGCTTGTTCGGCCGGCGTCTTGCGCGTGGTTGGCCGTTCAATCGAGCCATACGGAATTTCGAAAGTAGCCTTGTCGCTATGCGCGCTCAAAGGGAATGCCACTTTCAGCAGGATGTGCTTCTCGTGCCACTCCACCTGCATTTTCACATCGACGCGCGGCACCCCGGCGTACATCGTGATGTCTTGCACAAACGTAGAGTTCTGGAAATGCTTCTTGACTCGGATCACGGCGCGTAGTGGCCCCTGCTCCAGCCATTTCACCTCATCGGCGTGATCCAAATCCCAATGCTGTTTCTCAAAGTCGGAATCGATGTTCCAAGCGTCCCATTCCTGCGGCTTATCGGCAAAAGCCTGCAGGAGGTTTCCGCACACCGATGCCTTGGGACCCCCCGTGTCGCTCTCAGACGGAGCCAGCGCTTCCGTCCGATTTCGCAGATCGAAAACACTGGTCATGCACCCGCTTTGCGGATCCACAGCGACGCGAACCAATCCGTTCTCCATAGTATTGGAGGAAGCACTGCCCGAAGCCGTGACAACCTTGATCTGGCCCGACATCGACGCAACTGGCTTCGCCGCCGAACGCACAAAATATGTTTTGTAGCCCAACGCCGGCAACTCCGCGACGATCAGCACGCGCGCTCGATTCGTACTCGAATCCATGCCCAGCAGTTGGTGCTCTACACGTCGCCCTTGCGCGTCGACGACGTCCAAGGACTTCACTGCGCCAGGAAGTTGCGCTTCGATCTCCGTCGTTTCCGTTCGCGGCCACGAAAGCGAATTGAAAACTACCACCGGCACGGCATCGCTCGCAACACCGGCTCTCCCCGCACCCGCGCCTTGAGTGTTGACATGAGCCAGAACCTCGCCCAGCGCCCCGTCTGTAATCTCTTTCGCGGAGCGCGCCACCTCCTCCAGATTTCGCTTCGCGTCCAGATAATTCACTGCGATTCCCGAGCCCGGCATAACGTCGTGAAAATGATCGAAGAGCAGATTCTTCCATGCGACCTCAAACTGATCCCGCGCATACGGTTTGCCGAACAGCGATGCCAGTGACGCATACTTCTCCGCATCGAGCATCAGCTCCTCGTCGCGCCGGATTCGTTGCTTCGTATCCGATTGCGAGGTGTACACGCCGCGGTGATATTCAAAATAAAGTTCGTCTTTCCAGGTCGGCACTTTAAGATTCGGCAGTTGCTGCGTCAGATCGGCGAAAAATTCCTTGGCCGTGCTGAACTCAATCTTCGGAAACACTGTGTTCGAGTCGCGCAGGCGGTTCGCTTGATCCAGCATCGTCCGCGTCGGACCGCCGCCATGGTCGCCGAGTCCATACAAATACAGCATCTGCGGCGAAGGCGCATCCTCGAGCTTGCTCCCGTAAATCGATGGGGCATAGAACGACAAGTCTTGCGTAATCCGCCGCGCATCGAAATCGTTGGCGTATTCGTGCGGGAAATAAGTCAGCAACCGGCTTCCATCCGGCGATTCCCACCAGAACAGCCGGTAAGGAAATTTCGTGTAATCGGTGGCCCACAACAGCTTGCTGGTCACGAAATAATCGATGCCAGATCTCTTGTAGATTTGCGGAAGCTGCCAGTTGTAACCGAACGAATCCGGGTTCCAGCCGATCTTGATGTCGACGTCAAAGGTCTTCTGGAAATATCGCTTGCCGACAAGAATCTGCCTCACCAGAGACTCTCCATCCGGCATATTCAGATCGGGCTCAACCCACATGCCGCCGACGACCTCCCAGCGTCCCTCCTTCACCCGCTGCTTGATCTGTTCAAACATGTCCGGGTATTTCTCCTGCATCCACTCATAGGTTCGCGCCGAAGACATGGTGAACTTCAAGTCCGGATACTCGAGCATCAGATCCAGCACGCTCTGGAACGTATTGCGGACCACTTCGACCGTTTCCGTCCACGGCCACAGCCACGCCATGTCAATGTGTGAGTTCCCGATCGCTCGAATCGTGAAGTGTTTCAACCACGGATTCAGCCCCTGCAATTTGCTTTGCCCCTGGCGCAACGAAGCGTCGAAGGCCGCCTGATCGCCCTTATCAAGCGCCGCAAAATCAATCGCTCCGACCGCCGCGTCAAGCTGCTGCTGGCGCTCTGCCCTGCCCTCCTCGTAGGCCGCAATCATCGGGCGCGCCGCCAGAATCTCCACGCGTACTATCGCCGGGTCGGGACGTCCGGCCGATGGCTCAATCGTCAACTTTGCATGATGCAAAAGTGTTTCGACCTCAGGAGAATCGATGCGGATGGCGATCAGGAACTTCTGTCCCGGTCGCGCTTCTTCCGTCAGCAAGATCGGCTGCTGCATGTCGTCGTCTCCACGCGACACTAGCGATCCGTTCGAGAAGACGGAAATCATGACTGGGCCTTTGCTCCAGCTGAAATCGAATCTGAGATCTAACTTGGCTCGGCAGCCCGGCACGGCATAACCATCGATCTGTTCCGGAATCTCGATCGTGCGGCGCAGGACGCGCGACCCGGTTGACCATTTGTCGCCGACCCTTACTGTCTGCCAGCCAGAATCGTCCAGCGACGCTTCTTCCGGATGCGGCACGTCAGCGTGAAACCGCCACTCTAACTGAGACATGTTCGTCAGTGATTCCAGGCGGTCCAAAGTTGCCTGATAAGGATCAGTTGTGTTGTGGCTAGTAGATGTTGGCTGCGCGCAGACCAGACCGGCCAGTGCGAGTGCGAGAAGCGCAGACGCAATCCATCGTTTCATCGGACTTTCCTTGTTGAATGGATTCAACGGAACAAACGAAGAGTACCTGCCACGAGCCTGTCGGTCAATTGCTCTCGTCTGCACTTGCAAGAAACTTGCGGAAGCAACTCGTGGCGGACTTCTAACGGCAGATCGGCAACCCGCTCTCGTGCTTCCGGCAAAGAACTATCGCGACGGCACTTTCTTCCCCAACCCCTTCAGGCTCGCTTCGACTCGGGCAACGTCGCGGGCATATCTCTGGGGATCACCCTCGAGCAACTGCTGAAACAGGCTGAGATCCTCTTTGTAGTGAACGCGCGCTTCTTCGATCCGGTTCTGGCTTTCGTCCAACAGTGCCAGGTTGTTCAATGTCGCAGCCACAAACGGCAGATACAAAACCCGATCGTGCCGCGCCAGTTGGCGATACGACTGGAGAGCTTCTTCGTAGTGTCCGCGCGCTTCTTCGCTTCGCCCTTGGGTCGCATCCAGGATCCCTAAATCATTCAGCGTTGTCGCCAGATAAGGTAAGCTCGCTTCGGCGTCTTGCTGCGTGAGCTGGCGGCGAATCCGCAGCGCTTCTTCATAATCCTGCCGGGACTCCTGCATGTGATTCTCGGCTCTCTCCAGGAACCCAAGATTGTTCAGCATCTCGGCAACCTTGGGCAGGTATTGATCCGGATCTCGCTCCGCCGCTTTGCGATAAATCTCCAGAGCGCTCTCGAAATGCTGACGGGCTGCGGCCAAACGCAGCGTGCTTTTCTCAAGCAATGCCAGGTTACTCAGCGTCTGCGCCATGTCCGGCGGAAAGGGCTCAAGGTTTTGCTCAACGAGTTGCGTATGAATTTTCAGAGCCTGTTCATAGTGCTGACGCGCATCTTCCGTCCGGTTCTCGAGCCGATCCAGGTTCCCCAGATTGTTCAAGGTTGTGGCCATGTCCGGAAGATAAACCGCGGAATTCTCCGCCGCCAGTTGCCGCCGCATTTCGAGAGACCGTTCGAAGTGCCCGCGAGCCAAATCGAGCCGTTGTTCCTCGCTATCCAGATTCTCGTTCACCGCCGAGGAAGCGAACGCCGGGTCCAGCAGCGCCGAACCCATCGCATCATGCGCAAACGGATTCTCCGAGATCGCCAACACGTGCGCCCAAAGGTCGTAATCACTGTTCCAATAGCCAATCTGCCGATGCGTCACGAGCGCCAGCGCAAGCAAAACGCAGCCTGCCGCGTTCGCCAGCCAAATGGGCCTCAGCTTTCTTGACTCCGCCATGTCGCTCACGCTCCAGGCAATCATCACGAAGATTCCAATCAGCGGGATATAGGCATAGCGATCCGCCATGCTGGCTTCGCCCACCTGCACCAGTCCGATCACCGGAACCAAAGTCCCAAGGAACCAAAACCAGCCGACAGGCAGGTAGCGCCTGCTTCGATAACGAATTACCAACGTAGTGATACCGACCAAAACCGCTGCCGATAGAGTCCACTGCCACAAAGGAAGTGCGATGGCAGAATGAGGATACAGCGCCAGGTGAGCCGGCCACAGCATCTTCCACAGATACAACCCGTAAGCCACGATGGCATTTTCGATGCGAACCACCAGCGGGAACTGATGCAACCCGCGAACCGCCATTCCCGATCGCTGCACCTTCATCGTGATCACACCGCTGACCACCGACAGGAACAGCAACGGCACTTTCTCCAACAGCAATCGTTCTCGTGGCAATTGCACTGCGCCAACCGCCGACGCCGGACTGCCCAGGGTTCTCCCCAGCGGCCAATAGTCCAGCAGCAAAAGAACAAACGGCAGCGTGATGACCATCGGCTTCGACATCAAGCCCGCCGCAAACAGCGCTGCCACCAGCAGATACCTCCGCCAGTCCGGCTTCCGCGCATACCACGCGTAGGCCCCGATCGCAAAAAAGAAAAATAACGTGCTCAGCACGTTCTTCCGCTCCGACACCCACGCCACCGACTCCACATTAAGCGGATGCACGGCGAACAACGCCGCTACCAGCAGGCTCGGCCACGTGCGCTTGGTAACCCACGCCAACAACAGAAACAAGACCACGGCGTTCAACGCGTGGATCAATACATTATCGAGATGATGGCCGGCGGGGTTCAGCGCGAACAACTGATAGTCGAGAGCATGCGACATCCACGTCAGGGGGTGCCAATTTGCAGCCGTGCTCGATGTGAACGCCCACTTGATCGTTCTCCAACTGAGGCCCGCCCGGATGTGGGAATTTGCGGTGACGTAATCGTGATCATCTAAGGCGACGAAGGAGTAGCGGATCACCGGGCTGTAGAGCGCGATCGAGATCGCAGTGAGAAGAGTGCACAGAAAGACTTTCAGACTTCTGTCGGAGAGGAGTGGTCCAGTTCTTCTCTGCGCCTTCGCATGAACATCTTTGCGGCTTTGCGCACGAGCTTGGGAGTGAGTTTTAGCACGGCTCATGATCTGGGCTCGGAAAGTCTTGGATCGACGATATCGATCCCCAGGCCCAACCCGATTACGGTGGAACTGGTTTTGGCCGACGAGCGGACTGGCGTCAGGTCAGCGTTTGCCCGGTGCGGGTAGCAGGTCGGCCCCAGTCTTCGCCAGCGAAGACAGCCGATAGGGAACCGCAGGAATCTCGCCTGCGGCGCTCCGCGAGTAAAGATTCAGGTCCGATTCCACCATGTCGCGCACCAGTTCGGTGAACTTGGTCTGTGCCGACCAGCCCAGGTATTGCTGCGCCTTGGTCGTGTCTCCCAGCAAAACATCGACTTCGGCCGGGCGGATAAAGCGCTCGTCGAGCACAAGGTATTGGTAGGGATCGAGCCCGAGCAAGCCGAATGCGCATTCGACAAACTCCTTGACCGAGTGCGTTTCGCCGGTCGCAACGACGTAATCGTCAGGGTGTTCCTGCTGTAACATCCGCCACATACCTTCTACATATTCGCGAGCGTGGCCCCAGTCGCGTTTGGCGTCGAGGTTGCCCAGCCGAATTTCCGTGGCTAACCCGAGCTTGATCTGCGCGGCCAGGGATGAGATTTTGCGCGTCACAAATTCCATACCGCGTCGAGGAGACTCGTGGTTGTACAACATGCCGCAGGAGGCATGCAGACGGTAAGCCTCCCTGTAATTCCGCGTGAGATGATAGCCGGCAACTTTGGAGATCCCATACGCCGACCGCGGGCGAAAAGCCGTTAACTCGTTTTGCGGAGCGGGAGCGGAGCCGAACATTTCGCTCGATCCAGCAAAGTAAAATTTGGCCTTGGGCACAACGTCGCGGAACGCCGATAACAGATAATGAGTGCCGTTGACGTTAACTTCGAAAGTCGAGAACTCGTCTTCAAACGAATAGCTGACGTAGCTTTGTGCCGCCAGATGGTAAATCTCGTCGGGTTGCACGCTGGCAACCACCTTCATGAGGCTGGGATAGCTCTCGAGAGAGGCGGCATGAAGTTGAATTCGGCCCAACAAGTGCTGGATACGCGACAACCGGTGCTGGGGGTCTTCAATCGCGACGCGGCGCACAATGCCGTGGACATCGTAACCCTTTTCCAGAAGCAATTCTGACAGGTAACTACCATCCTGTCCCGATATTCCAGTGATGAGAGCGCGCTTCTGATTGATCAAGTTGATCTCTTTTGATTAGCTGTGGACTGCGTAGAAATCCGCTCGTACCGCCCTGGCAATGCCTTCGCAATGGGGTGTCGCGAGAGTCTAGAGCGCCGCAGCAAATTTAGGGTATTTTAGCATGAAGGACAAGATTTCCTAGCGCTTTCACGATGCAAACGTTGTACAATCATTATGGTTTTTGTGGCCCGCGAGTCCCCCGGATGCGCTTTCTACGGTTCAGCCTGCCTCCTCGCGAAAAAAATACCATGGAGTGCTGAATGGAGCCTGAAAGAGCGTTTCGGACGTTGATGCCTCGCAAAGAAGAACTGGAGGCGACGCGCCCGGTCTCGCTTCCTATCTCTCATCCTGGCGAGAGCGGCGGTTTTCCGCCGGGTTTCCACGCATCCGCAAGCCAGATTCCCAGTCTCTGGGATTATTGGCCGATCGTACTCCGACACAAGTGGACGATCCTGTCGGCCATGGTGGTTGCCGTCCTGATTGGTGCAATCATTTCTTTTTCCACTACGCCGATTTACGAGGCCGTGGGCCGCATCGTGATCAATCGCGAAGGCGCCGATAGCGCGTCTCTCAAAAGTTCCGATGCCAGCGCCGATTCCTACGACGACTACATGGTCGCCATGGATACACAGACCCACGTTCTGCAAAGCGACGCCATCGCCAAGCTTGTGATCCGCAGAATGAATCTGGATTCCGATCCCTCCTTCGCGGGCAAGGGTGTCGTACACGCCAGTTCTACGCCAGTTGCGGCCCAAGGCGAGTCCCGTGAAATCGAGCCTCATCAAGAAGCTGGCCTGGTCGGAAAGTTTCACGGGTCCCTGCAAATCAACTCGATTCCACGCACCCGGCTGCTAGAAATTCGCTTCTCCAGTTCCGATCCCGCGCTCGCGGCCAAGGCCGTCAACACTCTGATCGATACCTACATCGAGCAAAACTACAAAACTCATTTTGACGCCACCACCCGCACATCCGATTGGCTGGCGCAGCAATTGTCGGAATTGCAGATGAAGGTAGAGGAATCTCAGGAGAAGCTGGTCCGGTACCAGAAAGAGCATGGAATTCTGGGCATCGACGAGAAAGAAAATATCATCACCTCCAAACTCGATGAACTCAATAAGGAGTTGACCGCGGCCGAAGGCGACCGCATGCAGAAGGAGTCCGTCTATCGCCTCGCCAGTTCGGGAGAGCCAGATCTGTTGTCGAATATCGATCCCTCCAGCCCGATTGTTAAGCTCCGAAGCCAAGAAGAGGATTTACATCGTCAATTGGCGCAGGCCAGCGTTCATTTCCAGCCGACCTATCCGAAGGTGGAAGAACTCAACCAGCAACTGGCAGCCGTACAGGAAGACATAAAGGCGGAAATCACGCGTCTATCGACCAAGTACGAAAAAGATTACCTGGCGGCGCTCGGGCGTGAGAAGCTTCTGCGCGCCTCCCTGGAGAATCAAAAAACCGAAGAAAACCGCCTCAACGAAAGTGGCATCGAATACAGCCTTCTCAAACGGGACGTGGAAAGCAATCGCCAGCTTTATGAAGGTCTCCTGCAAAAGCTAAAAGAAGCTGGAGTCATGACGGGACTGCGGTCGAGCAATGTGCGCATCGTGGATCAGGCTTCTGCTCCGATGTCGCCTTCGTCTCCCAACATTCCACGCAACCTTCTAATGTCGCTGGCAGTGGGTTTGGCTGGGGGCTTGGCGCTCGCATTTGTGATGGAATCGCGAGACAGCAGCGTTCATTCATTGGAACAGGTCCGCGCGATCACGGCTTTACCCTCTCTCGCGGTCATACCATTCGCCAATCGCCCCAACAACCGTTCTGCGTCATTGTCCCTAGCCCAGACCAAGCGATTGCCGCCAACCGCAGCCGCCATTGCGTCGGTGGCGAGACCGAAATCAGAGATTGCCGAAGCCTATCGTGCATTGCGGACCTCCATCCTGCTCTCCAAGACCGGCAGGTCGGCAAAGATCTTGATGGTGACCAGCGCGCTGCCTCAGGAGGGAAAAACTACGACCAGTGTGAATCTGGCCGTGGTCCTGGCGCAGCAGGGCGCGCGCGTGTTGTTGATCGAGGCCGATATGCGCCGCGCCGGTATTTCCAACGCCCTTCACATGAACTCGGATAAAGGTCTAAGCACAATTCTGGGACAAAAGGATATCCCGGACCCGGAGGAAGCGATGCGGACGATGGCCGACGTCCCGAATCTCTGGGTGTTACCCGCCGGTCCGGTGGCACTGCAACCGTCTGAGATGCTCGCGTCGCCCCGCATGCGAGATCTTCTGCAATGCTTCGAGCAGGAATTCGACCACATTATTATCGACACGCCTCCGGTACTCAGTGTCACTGACGCTTGCCTGCTGTCCGCATTGGCCGACTCGACTCTGTTCGTGATCCGCGCCGGGGTCACCAGCCGAGCCGCTCTACGGCGGGCCCATGAGATGCTCTTACAAGTCGACGCTCGCATCATGGGTGTGATTCTCAATGCGGCCGACTTTACTGAACCTGACCTCTATTACTATGGCAGCCGGTACGGCGGTTACTATCACGACGCTGAGACGGCGAAAACCGCCCACATGGACTAGCCGTGAGCCTTGGCGCAAAGAAGGCTCTGTTGGCTGTGGTATGTTTAGCTGGCCTATCGATCTACGTAGTGCGGGTGGTAGAAGTCTACCGTGCGCAGGCTCTCGCCCAACACCCCTCTGAACAGCCGACCTCCTCGTTCAATCTCGCGCCTGCTGTCGCGGACCTCGAACACGCGATCCGATTGGTACCCGACGATGCTGAGTTTCCCTATCTGCTAGGCCTCCGGCTTTCCGCCACCGATCAGGATGATGGTGCCATAGCCAATCTTCGCCAGGCTGTCGCGGTCGATCCGAACAATGGACGTTACTGGCTGGATCTGGCATCTGTATACCAGGTCACGGCAGATACTCAGAAAGAACAAGAAGCATTGCGCTCCGCTCTCGATTCCGAACCGGGCAACCCGATAATCGCAGCGGAGGCGGCACAATTCTTCCTCGTGGCAGGGGATCAAGATCGTGCCTTTCCGCTGTTCAAGCAGGCTCTCGCGCAGAATCCGGAGGCGGCCCAGACCATTCTTCCTGTCTGCTGGCGCGAAGCTTCAGACGCGAATCTTCTGATGGCGCAGGCGATTCCCGCGAATCCGGAGTTGCAGTTGGCATTTTTGCGAATGCTGATCAGCCAGAAAGAAACCTCGGCCGCACAGCAGGCATGGCGATACATTGTCGCTGCCCGCAAGTCATTCCCGCCACAACTCAGTTTCTTCTACTTTGATTACCTGCTGAAGGAACACGATGTTGCGGACTTCGATCGGGACTGGCACGAGCTTGCTGGTCTCGTGCCTGAGATCCAGGCTTATCTTCCGGGGGACAATTTAATCGTGAATGCGGGCTTTGAACAACCGCTTCTGAATTCCGGGTTCGACTGGAGACACGAACCCGCGGATCATGTTGCCGCAGGTCTTGACGATAAAGTAGCGCACTCCGGAGCCCACTCGCTATCTCTGTCGTACGATGGCGGCCCGGCATACGAGGCGGGGTGGGCACAGTTTGTTCCAGTGCAACCGAATCTGGACTACGACTTCAGTGCCTGGGTGAGGAGCGACAACATCACCAGTTCCAGCGGACCTCGAATCGCAATCGTGGATGCTTTCGGTGACTCCAGTCTGCTTTTAACCAACGATCTATTGGACACCCATCCCTGGCAAGAACTCAAAGGCACCCTGCACGTACCGGCCGGGACGCAACTATTGGCAGTGAAAATCATTCGAGCGCCCGCCAATACTAGAATCCGCGGACGGATTTGGATCGACGACTTGCGCCTCATGAAGAGAGTAAATTGATGCCGCCCGGACAACTGATCGAGGGCTTAGCGCCGTTGGTAACGACCTTCGGCTTTCGCCGGCGACTCGAGCGCGGACTGCGTGTCTCCCTCTTTGTCTCGCTTTGCTCAATTCTGATGTTCGGGCCATTAGCCTTGGGCGGTGTTCAAGACTGGTCCACGGCGGTGTTCGAAATCGCCTCGGCCGCGCTCCTTCTGCTCTGGATGACTTGGCAACTCACTGGAGGCGAAGTGGCAATCCGGTGGAGCCCTCTGTTTGCGCCGATGCTCGCCTTCTTCGGGGTCGTGCTCGTGCAGATCGCATTTCATCGGACGGCCTATTCGTACGATTCTCTTTCCGAGCTTTGGCTTCTCATCGCTTACGGAATTCTGACGTTTGCCGCCGCGCAAATGGTTCAGTCCGATGAAGGCTTCGTCCTGCGCTTCGGCAAGACGATGGCTGGATTCGGCGCCCTATATGCGGTTTTCGCAGTCTTGCAGAGCTTCACATCGGACGGCAAAATTTATTGGCGTATAACCCCACGCGCGGGAAATATTTATGGCAGCTATGTGAATCACAACCACTACGCCGGCTTCGTCGAACTCATACTGCCGACTGCGATGGTGCTGGCGTTCAACGGCTCAGTGAGTGGCGCAAAGCGCGTATTGCTCGTATTCGCAGCCATGTTGATGGCGGCATCGGTGTTCCTGTGTCAATCGCGTGGCGGCACGTTCGCGGTGACCGTCGAGACCGCGTTTCTCGTCGTCTTTTGGATGCGTCAATTCTCGGCGCCGAAGTCGGCTGCCGCGTTTGTGCTGTTCTGTCTGGTCACTGCGTTGTTCCTGGCGTGGATCGCGCCGCAGCAACTCGGCGCTCGCATGACCGACTCCCACGATCCGGCACGTTGGTTGATTCATCGGGACTCCGTCCGCATGTTTGCCGCCCACCCTATTCTAGGCAGTGGGCTTGGCACTTTCGCCACTGCCTTTCCGCGCTACCGCACTTTCTACGATCGATTTCTCATCAACTACGCGCACGATGACTATCTTCAACTCCTGCTGGAAACTGGGCTGGTTGGCTTTGTCATTGGCGTATGGTTTCTCGTCGTGTTGTTTCGCGAGGGACTACGAAACCTTCGACCGGCAAGAGTGTCGCCAGCGGCGGCCGCCAGCACTGCAGCCCTGGCGGGATGTATCGGCCTTCTGACGCACAGCTTCATGGACTTTAATCTCCATATTCCGGCCAATGCGGCTTTGTTTTACGTTTTGTGCGCGGTTGCCACAGCTCCTGTGGCGACGAGAATCAGGGGTGTCTCGAAGGGCTAGCAATCTGCCGAGAAAGCACTCTCTACAGCTAGACAGAAGACTATCTCGTAGAAGTTTTTTGCGGGAGTTCTTTCAAGCTAGCTTCGACTCTGGCAATATCGGCGCCGTATCTTCCCAAGTCTTCCTGCGCTAGTTGCCGATAGAATCTCAGAGCTTCATCGTAGCGGGCCCTCGATTCTTCGATACGACTCTGATTCTTCTCCAGGAGCCCCAGATTGTTCAGTGTCCCTGCCACATAGGGAAGGTAGCGATCCGGTTCCTGTTGCGCCAGTTGACGGTAGAACTGCAAAGATTCCTCATAGTGCTTGCGGGCACGGTCTGTGTTGTTCTGCAGTCCATCGAGATTTCCCAGATCGTTCAGGGTCATCGCAACATCAGGCAAGATATCCGGGGTTTGACGGGCGAGATGGCGGCGAATCTGCAATGCCTCCTCGTAGTGTTCGCGGGCTTCGTCGAGACGATTCTTGTCTTTCTCCGATATTGCCATGTTGTTCAGCGTCATCGCCATATCGGGCAAGTAAGGATCGGGGTTGTCTCGCACCAGTTGACGGTAAATTGCCAAGGCCTCTTCGAAATGCGCATACGCTTCGTCGGTTCGCTTCTCAAGTCGCTCCAGAAATCCCAGGTTGTTGAGCAGCATAGCCATTTCGGGCGGGTCGGGTTCGACGTTCAACTTCGCCATTTGACGGTGGATGGTTAAAGCCTCCCAGTAGTGCTGCCGCGCTTCGTCCATGTGGTTCTGGAAGCGATTGACGTTGGCCAGATTGTTCAGGGTGGTGGCTACACCGGGCAAGTAAGCTGGATTTTGTTGCGCGATCTCAAGGCGGATCTTCAGAGCTGCCTCATACTGTTGACGAGATTCCTCCAATCGCTTCTGCTCGGAATCGAGGTTGCCGGATTGGCTCAAGGCTTCGGCAACTTCGGGCTCCATGAGAGCCGAGCCCAGGGCGTCATGGGCAAAGGGATTATGCTCGGTAACCGCGACCGTGTGCGCCCACACGGTGTACTCGTTCTGCCAGTAGTTCAACTGGCGGGAGGTGGCGGCCGCGAGCGCTACGAGCACGCACAGCGCGGGAATTACCCTTGCAACCGTGCCCGCTTGTTTTGCGTTGGCCAGGTCGTCCAGGCCCCAAGCGATCATGATGAAGATTCCGATGAGCGGAACGTAGGTGTAGCGGTCGGCTATGGCCGCGTCGCCCACCTGCACCAGTCCGATCACGGGAACCAACGTGCCCAGGAACCAGAACCATCCAATAGCTAAATAGCGGTAGCGGCGAAAAACGACTACGAAGCCACTGACGCTAACCAGCAGCAGCACCGATAAGATCACCTGCCAGAGTGGCAACGTGATCCCTGGGTGCGGATAGAGTGGCGCGAGGCGGGCCGGCCAAAGCATTTTCCACAGGTAGGATGGGTAGGCTACCAGCGCATTTTCAATTCGTAGAATCAACGGGAACTGATGCAGGCTACGAACGGCCATTCCGGAGCGTTGAACCTTCATGGTGATCAACGCACTGGCGGCAGAGAGGGCTAGCAGTGGGAGTTTCTCTAACACCAGCTTAGAGAATGGCGCTTGTTTTGGGCTCCAAAGCGGGTTGTGATCAGTTCCGTCTTGCGGCGATCTATGCAAGGGCCAGTAATCCAGCAGCAGCAGGACAAACGGCAGAGTGATGACCATGGGCTTCGACATCGAGCCCGCCGCAAACAGCGCCGCCACCAGCAAATACCTTCGCCAATCCGGCTTTCGCGCGTACCATGCATACGCCCCGATCGCCATGAAGAAAAACAACGTGCTCAGAACGTTTTTCCGTTCCGCTACCCACGCCACCGACTCCACATTGAGCGGATGCACAGCGAAAAGCCCCGCCACCAGCAGGCTTGGCCCGGTACGCCGGGTGATCCATGCCAACAGCAGAAACAGAACCACGGCATTCAATGCGTGGATCAACGCGCTGTGCAGATGGTGGCCAGCGGGGTTCAGAGCGAAGAACTGGCAGTCTAGCGCATGCGACAGCCACGTCAGAGGATGCCAGTTCGCGGCGGCATTGGATGTGAACGCCCACTGGATCGTGCTCCAGCGAAGGCCCGCGCGGACATATGAGTTTCCGGTGACGTAGTCGTGATCGTCGAACGTGAGGAAAGCATGCCCAATGACTGGGAAGTATAGCGCAACGGTTGCTACCGCTAACAAAACGCATAGAACCGCTTTGTGCTGGCTGGTTGAGCCGGACCGTTGGGTACTGGCAGGAACTGTCGTGGCGAGGCTCTGTCGTGATCGGGTGCCAGCGAGTGAGCAGTGATTCTCCGCTTGTGTTCTTCTCGTTCGCCGGGCCAAGTAACCCTTTCCGTCAGATTGTTCAGCTAGGTTGGAGGTTCCTGGTGAGCCTCAGCTACGGCAAAGTCTTACACAAATATCGCACTTTGCTTCCCTGAACTCCGGCCACCGAAACCTCCTACTCCACAAACTCCATAAAGAGAACCTAAATCATGTTGACTGTCAATGGGACGCAAGGCTAATATTTATCGATTACATTCTGTCCTCGGGGGCTCTACGAATGAAGATGAATCTGGTACGCAGCTCGGTTTGCCTAGTTATGATTGCTTTGGTTCCGGCCGCTCTGGTGGCCGCAGGTGCAGGCGTGGGCATGGCGCATCCTTATGGTGTGGCTTGGCAAAACGGCGCAGCGATAGAGCAGTCTTCAACGATTTTCCCCGGGGATTTGCTCCAGACCAGTCCCAACTCGGCTATGAAGATCAGCGCTTCCGGTTCCAGCGTGACCGTGCTTTCGGATTCTTTAGTGAAATTCGAGGGCAGTTCAGTTGCCGTCGAGCGTGGTGGCGTGAAACTGCTCACCTCGAAGAGCATGATCGCCCGCACTGGCAATGTCACGGCAACTCCCGCATCGAGCGGGCCGACCGAATTTGAGCTGACGGAAGTGAATGGGCGAGTTCAGATCGTGGCTCTTAAAGGCGACCTGCAAATCAGCAACGGCTCGGAGACGACCATTCTTCCGCAAGGTCAGCAGGCCACCCAGAACGTTCGTGCCAAGCAGGAGGGAGCGATTGCCATCGCATCTGACAGCACCGCGACGAGAAGCGGCTTTCTGTTCGCGGCGGCTGGCTCTGGCGACTCAGGGGCACGAAATTTGGAAGTTGCAACAAACCAGACGTTAGGGCACTCAAATCCGGACGCCGTCAAGGCTCTACCCATTAGCCCCAAGAAGCCGTAAGTCCCTCCATCCAACCTAGATTGTTTCATCATGCAGGCGAGGGGAAACCCTCGCGCCTGAAGCCAAGGCTGGGGTCTGCCATGCCAGCGGCCTAGCCAGTCAGTATGATGATTCTGTGAAAACGCTGAATGAACTGTACTCTTCCCTGTCTTCTCGCAGACGCTACGAAGTTTGGTTTGTTCGTCTTGGACTAGCGGACAATCGAGGAGCATGGTGGTTTCGATACTTGCTTATGAATCCCGGCGGAAACGGTTGTACGGGAAACCCGCGAGGGATGCCGGTACAGGTGTGGGCAACATTTTTTCCACGGACAGGAAAATCTCAAACTTTTATTCGAGGTTTCCCCATGTCAGGTCTAGAACTTAGCGCACGGCGGCAAAATCCATTTCACCTGCGAATTGGAGACAATGCAGTCGGCGAGAACTTTTGCCGAGGAACCTTAGAGGTTGAAGGGCAGGTGGTTTCGTGGAATCTTCGCTACCAGTCGAGTTTCCGGTTCACGCTGAGCAACAAGGGGTGGATTGGTTTCTCGCGAACGCCGCACTCCGACGCCGTTTTCTCGGGGCAGATCACTCTCAATGGTGAGCGCTTTGAGGGGAGTCCATTAGGGTTTGGAGTGCAAGGACACAATTGCGGTTACCGACATCGCAACTTCTGGACTTGGGCCCATAGCTATTTTCCGCGCATCGACAGGGGCTCGAAAGAGAGCACATTGGAAGCGCTGGTTTATGAAATGCCTTTCGGGCTAGTCTTTCGCAAAGCCATGCTCTGGCATGAGGGAGAAGCGCACGAATTCGGGACTCTGCAGGAGAGTGGAAGAGATCGAAATGCGTTGATTTGGAGCTTTCATGGTTCAAGCAAGGATGGGCTTCGATTGGAAGCGACGATCGATGGGGCCGGGCAGAACGTTCACCGTCTTCCTTACTTGAAGACGGACTGCTCGGGGAGTTTTGAAGTCGCGAACAATAGTTTAGCGAAAGCGGTGGTCCGGTTGGAGCGGCGGGGCCGCTTGGTTGGGATGTTGGAGACGGACGCCGGGGCAGTGTTGGAGATGGTCGGGGAGTAAAGCAGTTATCGGTAATGGCATGAAGTGCCTACGGAAGATCGAATCAATCGCGCGATTGCGCTTTTGCGAGCCGGTCGGCAACGATGGCATAGGCTGCGGGATTGAAAGCCATCCCAATGTGAGTACCTGGAACTTCAAAGTCGCAATCGGGATCGCCGGTAACGCAATAGCGCCAATCTACGATGCCGTCGTCGCGGGTGTAGATCGCGGTCTCAATCGTCGAGTCGGGCACGTCACGCTTCAAAGAGTCCACGAAATTGCAGGTGCAACGGCCGGTGTAGCAGGTGGGTAGTACCCCTTTACCGTTCTCCTGAAGGATTCGCAGACGAATCGCTTCGGTCGCGTGAACGACGGCGCGACTGGTAACGATGGAGCGAAACGGCGACGCCAGTGTGATGACCGAGGCGATATCGTCGGAGCGCTGGCCCGTGACCGAACGCGCCATCACACCTCCGAGGCTGTGACCGATCAAGTGAATTCTGCGCTCGGTTTCGGTCAAAGCTGTTTCGATCGTCTTATTCAGTTGTCTCTGAACCAGGAGATTCGGGCACTCAGCATTGATGCCAATGCCGGAGAAATACGCCCGGTAGCCGATGCGCTCCAGCCAGCCGTGGAGTTCCATTAAATAAAGGTCTGTACCGAGGAAACCAGGGATAATCACGACTCCGGACCCATCACCGCGAGGAACGCCGAAGCCGTAATAAATAGGGGTGGCGTGCAGGAACAGTATCTCAGCCGCAAACAGCGCCTCGGTCCAGAGAGAAACGTCGGCTTCCGACTCGGGTTCGAGCCCCTGCTCCCGGGGCTTCGACTTTGAATAATACGCAGGGTTTTTCCGTTTGCGCATTGCGTCGCGAGTCCGGTCACGGTTTGCGCGCATTCCGACGGCGAACCTGGCCGGCGGAGGCTGACTCACCCGGAATTATACCCTGACCTTTTTCTTCCGGCGAGAACCGCGTTCTGGAGGGGATGGTCTTTCGAGCTTTGCCTCCAACTCAGCGATGCGCCTACGGAGGGCGTCTAGTTCCGGTTCCACCTCGGTGCGTGGTTGGAACGGCACAGCCGCCCCCAAGAGATTCTTCACCATGCCGACCGGCGGCATCACGGCAGAGCGCACCTCTCCGAGCCGGCTCTCCACAGCGTCCTGCATCTTCTGATAGGTGTCAAAGGCGGACTTCAAGTACCACATGACGAATTCCTGCCGCACTTCGTCAGAGGCAACGATCAAGTGCCGAAGCAGTTCGAGAGGTAGACCTGTCGGCTTTCCCTTCGCATCTTCGGTGATGATCTGAGTCAGGGTGACGCGGGTCAGGTCCTGGCCAGTCTTGGCATCAACCACCTGAACGTGCCTGCCCTCACGAATGAAGCTGGCAATATCGTCCAGATTCACGTACTGGCTGTTGGAGGAATCGTACATTCGACGATTGCTATATTTCTTAATGAGAATGGGTTCCGGTTTCATTTTGACCTGCCATGCTGCTCTGCATACAACACAAATATACATTGACATGCAGTTTCTGGACTCGTATATTCTAGCTGATGCTGCATTGCAGCAATCCTGGAGGTGTTATATGCCAACCGCGGTAAAGTCTGAATCCTCTCGAACTCACGTGAACCAGTCCTCCTTTGTTTCCCTACTTTCGGGTTGGGCGCAGCAAGGCGTCCAGAGCTTTTTTGCCACGCAACGGATCTTAGTTGACTTGGCGATGCAGCAAAACGCAAGTCTGATGCACTCCGTACGTCAACAACTATCATCGCCCGAACATTCCCCCACCGCGATTCTCGGTGAAGTCACCGCCGAGGGAGTGGAGAACTTTATTGAGGCGCAGAAGGTGCTCCTCGAGCTCGGGCAAAAGCAGAATGAAATTGTGCTGAACGGCGTCAAGGAACGGGTTGGTACAGATTGCCCGGCGGGGCCGGCTGTCGTCGATTTACTCCGGCGCAGCGTCGAAACTTTCATCGACATGCAGCGGGAGTTCCTGAAGATTGCCGGAAAACAGACCCATGGCTGGGTGGAAGCTGCTAAGGCGGGCAAGCCTTATTCTCCCGAGCACTTGGTGGACACGGCGCGCGAGGCGATGGACCACTTTGTGAAGACCCAGAAGCACTTCATGGACGTTATCGCCGAGGAAGTGAAGGCGGCCACCACCAGCAAGCCTGCCGGCGAGACGAAGAAAATCAAGAAGACCGAGTTAACGCAGCTGGCGCGCGAGGCCACCGAATCATTCATCGACGCGCAGAAGAAGCTGGTTGACGTAGCCGGTCGACAGATGAATTCGGAAGTGAAAACGGTAAGCAAAACCGTAGAACTTCTACGGCCATTTCCTTTCCTGCCGCTGGCGGAACTGACGCGGGAAGGCGTCAAGAGCTACGTTGATGCCCAAAAGGCGTTGGTCGACGTGGTGGTGAAACCGAACGGGCAGCATAAAGCGCCGTCTAAGGTTGGGGATCGGGTTAAGCGGACGGTAAAGAGAGCGGCGGCGGCCGTCGCCTAACGGTTATTGAACTCGCCGCATCCCGTGATGAGCGGGTTTTCAAAGCTTATCCCGCGATCCGACGAACGAAGTCAGATCTGCAGCGCCAATGTGCCCAGATGGCCAAGAGGCACATTGGCGCTTTTGCTTTTCGGTGAAGGCATACGTCAGGATTGAAAAAAGTTCTCGCTTAACACGTAGTCTCTCCGAAATGCCTGGGGCCTTCCTCGAAACAACACTCCCATCGGGCCGTGAAGCGCTGAGCAACCCAAAAAGCGAATTCGCGCGGACAAACGTAGTAAAGGTCACAGAGAGGTGTGACCGGCGCTACGGACCCGACCCAAACTTGGTGATGTAGTGACTTTGGTGACTCGGAACGAGGGTGTAGAAAGATTGAGAACAGTGAGGAGTTTGTGATGGATTTGCGCGAATGGTCCACATCGAATGCCGACTATGGCCGAAGGCTTCTGGACTCGGGCATCGAGGGAGCGCGTTCCGGACAGGAAGAATTTCTAAAGGGGAAACCTCTGACTCCGTTTCTTGGCGAGTCCGCGCGAAGTGCTTTAGCACCGGCCGCACTTGGGGCTTGTATCGGAGTGCTCGGTGGCCTTGCAGAGGGACGGCAAAAATCCATCACGCGGACGCTGACTTTCGGGTTGTTGGGCGCCACGCTCGGTCTGTGCGCGGGGCTTGTCTGGGAAAGCAGACGGCTGACCGCGAGCGTGGCTGGCGGCGCTTTGAAGCATATAGGCAGGGTGCGGGATGAGCGCTGGCTGGCCAAACATCCTATTGATTATGCGTAAGCGACGCTCGCAAAGGAAAAGAGTTGGGACCTACAAGAACGCGCGCTCCTCAGAGTAAGAGACTCCGACAGATGGTTGGAAGGGGCAGCAATGATTACGGACGAAGTTGTACAGGAGCGGGTTCCAACACCGCCGACCGCAGAAAGCCTCAGTGAAGAACGAATCGCCTACCTCGAGAGACTAGTCAGGCAAGCTCGAACCGCCGCAGCTGTGTTCACGCAGTACACCCAAGAAGACGTTGACCGGATCGTGAAAGCGATGGTTCTGGCCGGCCTGGAGCAAGCTCAAACTCTGGCTCGACTGGCGGTCGACGAAACCAAGCTGGGAGTGATGGAAGACAAGGTCATCAAGAACATGGTGGCCACCGAGTTTGTCTACAACTACATCAAGGACAAACGAACGGTTGGAGTGATTCGCGAATTTCCGGAGCGAAATCTGGTGGAACTGGCGGAGCCGATCGGAGTTATTTTCTCGATCACGCCGATTACGAATCCGACATCCACTGTGCTTTTCAAATGCATCATGGCCATCAAGACGCGCAATGCGGTAATTTTCAGTCCGCATCCTGGGGCGTGGCGATGCTGCTCTGAAGCTGTGAAGGTGATGTATGAGACGGCATTGCAGCACAGCGCGCCCGAGGGAATTTTCTCCTGCCTGGAATCGCACACTCTGCTGGACAACGCTTACCTAATGCGGCACAAGGACGTTGGCTTGATCGATGCGACGGGCGGCCCGGGCGCGGTAAAAGCCGCCTATAGCTCGGGGAAACCGGCACTGGGCGTAGGGCCGGGCAATACTCCGGTGTACTTGGAGAAAACGGCGGATCTTACTACGGCGGTGACGGACATCATTCTCTCCAAGACGTTTGATAACGGAACGATCTGCGCATCGGAGCAGACGTTGGTGATCGACGATGAGATTTATGACGTTGTGTTAAAGAAGTTTGCGGAGTTGGGCACGCACATCTGCGATGAAAAGGAAACGGAGCTGCTGGCACGCGCGGTCATCGATCCCTCGACTGGGTTTATGCAGCCGATGGCGGTCGGGCAAAAGGCCGCCGATATCGCACGCTTCAGCGGACTGGAGGTAAAGCCGGGGACAAAACTTCTGATCGCTCCGATTCAGGGTGTGGGGCGTGAGCACCCTTTGTCGGTGGAGAAGTTATTTCCGGTGCTGGCAGTGTATCGGGCGCGGTCGGTCGGTGAAGCGCTAAAGGTATGCGTCGACGTGAATCACGCGGGCGGACTGGGACATACGGCCGTCATTTTCTCGCGCGACGAAGAGATTATCCGGAAGTTTGGCGAGGCGATCAATGCCGGGCGCATTCTGGTGAACTCGCCCGGGTCGGTGGGCGCGGTAGGCGGGGTTTACAACGACTTGCCGCCGACGTTTTCTTTCGGATGCGGCACGGGGGGCGGCAACAGCACCACCGATAACGTCAATATTTATCACTACCTCAACGTCAAGCGTGTGGCTCGGAGGACGCAAGCCCATATGTGGTTCCGGGTGCCCAACCAGATTTATTTCAACATGAACGCTGTGGAGAATGTACATCAGTTTTCATCGCAGTCAACCATCATCATTACGAACCCGTCGCTCGAGAAGTTTGGGCACGTCGATATTGTGCGGCGCTATATTCCTGCGGGCACACATGTGCACGTGTCCGTAATACCTGATGCGGAACCCGAGATTCAAGTGGTCATGCAGGGAGTGGATGCGCTCAACTTCTACAAAGCGGATCAGATTATTGCACTGGGCGGCGGGTCCGTGATTGACGCAGCAAAAATCATGAAACTTAAGTTCGAGTCACCGGACGCCGACTTGGAAGAACTGGCCGCGCCATTTTTGGATCTGCGCAAGCGCGTAGTGCAGTATCCAACGGAGAAAGTGAATCGGGCGCGGTTGATCGCAATCGCCACTACGAGCGGCACGGGGAGTGAAGTAACTCCATTTGCGGTTCTGACGGATAAGGCGCGGGGCCGCAAGGTGACTTTAGCCGATTATTCTCTGACTCCGGATGTGGCGATTGTTGATCCCCAGTTTGTGATGTCAATGCCCAGAGGACTTACGGCCGATACGGGGATTGACTGCCTTACGCACGCACTTGAGGCGGCGGTTTCCAGTTACGCGTCGCCCTATACGGATTCGAATGCCATGCAGGCGATCCGGCTCGCGTTCAAATATCTGCCACTCACATATGAGAAGCCTCGCGATGAAGAGGCACGGACCATGATGCACAATGCGGCCTGCATTGCGGCCATGGCATTTGCCAATGCGTCGGTGGGCGTAAATCATGCGCTGGCGCATGCCTTTGGGGCACGATTTGGCGTAGCGCATGGACGCGCGAATGCGCTGATGCTGCCGCATGTGATTGCTTATAACGCAGCGGTACCCACGAAGTTTCTTCCGTCTCCTTATCAGAAGGGATATGTGGCACACAAGAAATATGCGACGGTTGCGGATTTGCTGGGGCTGGGCGGAAACACGGTGGAAGAGAAAGTTCGGAACTTGGTGGCGACAACAGAACAGTTGCTGGATCGGTTGGAGGTTCCGCGGTCGATCGCTGAACTGGGAATCGCCCGTAAGGATTTCGAAAGGGCGATGCCGGATTTAACGAAGCTGGCTTTCGAAGATCCGTCCTGGCGATCGAATCCCCGAATGCCGTTGATGAACGAGTTGACTGACTTGTTTTGGAAAGCCTTTGAGGGCCGAGGTTTGGCGATCGCGGATGCAGCGTCTCAGCAAAAGACGCCGCGCAGACAACCGGTTTAGCGGATGGTGAGTATGGCAATCATTGCTGAGCGGACCAAGGTGGACGAAAACGCACTGGTCGAGACACTGAAAGAGTCTGGCGAGAATTTGAAGGCCGCAGGCGGCGAAGTGGCTTTTGACTTTTCTGCCGTGCATCGTGTCGATGCTCGAGCCGTCCGGGCATTGGAGAAGTTGGCTGGGATTGCAGACGACAAATGCATCAAGGTCACTTTGCACGGTGTCCACGTTAGTGTTTATAAGGTCCTTAAGCTGGTGAAGCTCGGGTCACGATTCTCCTTCGTGAGTTAAGAGGCTCGGCAATTTGTAAGACAATCGGAGAGCTGTTATGCGGAACCGAACAATACAAAAGGGCGATCGGATGGAGGAAACTAGCCCCAGGCTGACGGCAACCGACGCAAACATTGGCGCGGATATTTCAAAGATTGATTCGAGAGTCGACTCTGCAGTTGATTCGGACGTGACTGCCAACGGTGATTCAAACGATGACCGCCTCTCCTGGGGTGACACGGTATTTCTCCATCTGGAACGCGAGGACATGCCTCTCAATGTGGCCTCGGTATGTATGTTTGATCGCGAGATCCCTTTTCAACAGTGCGTCCGGTTTGTGGAATCCAAACTGCCGAGAATTCCGCGCTACCTCAAGCGTATCGCGCCGGCACCGCTCGGCGTCGGACTGCCTCGCTGGGAATTCGACCAAAGGTTCGACATTCGCAACCATGTCCGCGAAGATACGCTGAAGCGCGGCTCCGATGCGGAACTCAAGGCGTTGGCGGGAAAGATTTTCAGCACCGTGCTGGACCGGCAGCGCCCGCTGTGGGACCTCACCCTGGTACATGGCCTGAAAGGGAATCGTAGCGCACTCATTGTCCGGCTGCATCACTGCCTTGCCGATGGAATTGCCGGTGTCGGAATCATGCATGCTCTCCTGGATCCGACCTCCGACACGCCCCGTCTCCCACGCCGAAAGCTCAAAATCCCTTCGACGCCAGCGCAAAGCGTCTTGACGTCACTGACTAGCGGCTTAGTGGACTCATATTCCGATCTGATTCAGCGGCTTCTTGATGGCTATGTGGATCTCTCGAGTATGGCAGGGCGCTTAGCAGCCAATGGCGGGAAACCGCCAGAGGGAGAATTTAGCAACCTGCTTCCTGAGATTAACCTATCCGCGGAGCGCTTGCGGTTCAATGTGCTCTATCGGGGCCCGCAAAGATTTGCCTGGGCTGAGATTCCTCTGGCGGAAATCAAAGCCATCAAGTGTGCTTGCGGAACCCACGTGAATGACGTCATTCTCACACTCTTAACCGCGACCATCCAACGCTACCTCGAACTCCACGGTGACAGCGTCAAAGATCGCCAGTTTCGCATGATGATTCCGGTCAACCTACGCGGCAACGACAGCCCGGGACAATTAGGAAACCGTATCTCGTTGGTACCTGTGACCATTCCCTTGGATATTCGCGACCTACGAAAACTGCTGGCAATGGTCCATGAGAGAACAGAGTTGCTCAAACGCACGCATGCTGCCGAACTGGTTAGTCTCGCGGGTGGGTGGCTCAGCATGATTCCGAACTCGGCGCAGGCGCTGGCGGGCCATGTCATCAGTCGGTTGCCATTTACACCGTTCAACATGGTGTGTACAAACGTGCCAGGTCCACAGTATCCGCTCTACCTGCTGGGGCGAAAGCTACTGCACTGTTATCCCTATGTTCCGATCGGTGGTGAGATGGCATTGAACTGCGCCATTTTGACTTACAACGGTACTGCTCATTTCGGGTTCAGTGGAGAAGTGCATGCGGTGCCGGATTTGACGCGCCTGGAGTCCCTCCTGAAGTCGAGCTTCGCGGAACTACGGGAAGCATCTTTGGTCAGGTCCCAGCGCAAAGAAATTGAGAAGCCCGCCAAAATGAGCCGCACGAAGGCAAGATCGAAAGCAAACGTCGACGCGAAACCCAAGTCGAGGACGAGACCCAAGATAAAAGTAGCGACGCCGCTTTCAGGACCTGACTCTCCTGCTTCGGCGGCGTCTACAATTCGGCCGGTCGATTCGGCCGAATCGGCGGCAGCAACCCCCGCGGTTGTTGTGGAAAAGGTTGTGCCGCAATTCATCGCCTAGGGAGTGCCAACGAGGAGTAGTCCAGTGGAAGGTATTCAATCGGCTGCGCAAGTGACACCGGCATTCGCGGCGTCGTTGGCATCTGGACGAATCCTGTTTCTGCTCATTCATTTTCTTGGGATTGCTGGCTTCATCTACATCATTGCGAAGCGCATGACGCCCCTTCTTCGGGCTCAACGCGATTTTCGTTTCGACCATCCATGGCTGCGACTGAAAAACGTCCTCAAATTCTGGCTAGGGCAGTGGAAGCAACCCCGCTATAAGTTTGCGGGAACCCTTCACATCTTCGTCTTCGCTGGCTTCATTCTGTTGGCGATGCGTGCGTTTTCCACGCTGATCGTTGGAGTCTCTCAGGATTTCGTTGTGTCCGGACTGAGGGGGCGTGCCGGGTCGGTCTACGACCTCATTACGGATTACGCCGCCACGCTTGTTTTTCTGTGCATGGTGATCCTGGTGGTTCGTCGTCTGGTTTTCAAGCCGGCTCGCTACGCCGTGCCAGCGCGATTCGGAAAGGCGCACCCGGCAGATGCCATTTTTTTGCTCGCGCTCATTGCACTGCTGATGCTCGCAGACAGTTTCTTTGCCGCGGTTCGAGCTACCGCGCCCGCAACGGCAGCCCACGCGGTAGAGGCTTTGGCTGCATATTCACTACCTTGGATGTTGCGGAACGCGCTGGCCACTCTCTCCTTGTCCACACTCAGCGCGGTCTGCTTCAGCGCTTACCTGGTGCACGAACTGGCGTTTTATTTTTTGCTGTGCTATCGGCCATTTGGAATTCAGTTTCACGTGGAGACCTCGTTGTTCAACGTCTACTTCGCCAAGTTGGATCGCGAAATCCTGAAGCCCGTGCGCTGGGGCGTCAGCGACGAACAACTGAATCAGGTGAAATCTTTTGGGGTGAAGACGTTCGAAGATTTCACGTGGAAGCACATGCTTGACTTTTATTCGTGCGCCGATTGCGGTCGGTGTTCGGACAATTGTCCGGCAAATGCTGTGGGGAGACCGCTGTCGCCGCGGTTCCTCACAATCAAGGCGCGGGACTATGGTTTTCAGCATTATCCGGTGGTGGGACGCGTGGACAATGGCGCGGCGCTGATCGGCGAAGAGAGTTCGGGCGCAGTCTATTCCGAAGATGAAATCTGGTCGTGTACTACCTGCGGCGCTTGTGAAGCGGAATGCCCACTGCTGATCGAGTACATCGACAAGGTGGTGGATTTGCGGCGAGGGATGGTCGACGACGGAAATGTGCCGCAGTCGCTGCAAAAACCACTGAAGGCGCTGGAGAGCCGCGGCAATCCCTACGGCAAGATGGAAAAGAAGAGAGGCGATTGGGCTGCCGCGAAGGAGTTTACGAAGAGTTGCCCGGTGAAGACGGTCGGGAAGAGTCACAGGGCCGACACTTTGTATTTTGTCGACAGCGTCACGGCGTTCGATGAACGGATGCAATCGATTGGGCGGGCGACGGCGAAGATTCTGGATCACGTGGGCGAGAATTTTGGAATTCTGGGCGCGACGGAGCGAGACAGCGGGCATGAAGCGCGGCGTTTTGGCGAAGAGACGCTTTTCATGGCGCTCCGCGACCACAACACGGAGGCCATCCAAGCGTCTGGCGTGCGGCGGATCGTCACGGCAGATCCGCATGCTTACAACGCGTTGCGCCACGACTATAAGGATGTGCCGCCAGTCGAGCACATCAGCCAAGTGATTGCCCGGGAAGTGCGCGCCGGCAAGATCAAATTCAATCCCGCAGAGAAGGGCAGTGTTTACACCTACCACGATCCTTGCTATCTGGGGCGACACAACCAGATTTACGACGAGCCTCGCGAGGTGCTGGATGCGATTCCGGGCTTGCAACGAGTGGAGATGAAGCGGTCGCGCGATCGATCGTTCTGCTGCGGTGGCGGAGGGCTGATGCTTTTTTATGAGCCTCAAGAAGATCAGCGCATGGGCGTGAAACGCGTGCAGATGGCGGCGGAAGCGGGAGCCAATGTGATGGTGACAGCTTGTCCGTTTTGCATGGTGAATGTCGAAGATGCGATTAAGGTGGCCGGGCTGGAAGGAAAGATGAGCGTCATCGACCTGACCGAGTTGGTAGATCGGCAGAGAGTGGTTGAAATGGTGGACGGTCCAATGGCTTGAAAGATGCGGAGCCTCTGGAGGCAGGGGTGTTGGCTTGCTCTAAAAGGGCTGCAGATCCCTCACTTCGCTCGGGATGACAAGAATTGTATGACCAGGAGGAGAACGTGGAAATTCTAGTTTGTGTGCGGAGAGTGCCGGATACTTCGGAGAATGAGATTCAGCTCAATGCCGTGGGGAATGATATTGAGCGCGACGAGTTGGTCTACTCGATTAACGAGGCCGACAACTATGCGGTAGAAGAGGCGCTACAGATTGTTGCCAAAGTGGGGGGGACCGTGACCGTCGTCACGGTGGGCAACGAAGACGACGAAGAGATTCTGCGGCGGGAGATGGCCATGGGCGCGAACCGCGGCGTGCTTCTGTCGGACGAAGTTTTCGAGGGATCGGACGGCAGGGGCATTGCGACGATTCTGCAAGGCTTTGTTACCACGGGACATTACGACTTGATTTTGACAGGAGTGCAGGCCGAGGACGGAGGGGCGCGGGTGGGCGGAATGCTGGCGGCCCTGCTTGATTATCCGTTTGCTTCGCTGGTGACTTCGATCGAGGTGATGGATGCGACGAAGCTGAAGATCAGCCGCGAGATCGAAGGCGGCAACAAGGAATTGAACGAGATCGATCTGCCCTGCGTGCTTTCGATTCAGACGGGGATTAACGAGCCGCGTTATGTCGGCATGCGAGGGATTCGGCAGGTGCAAGGTGTGCCGATTCCGGTGTTCCGCGCAAAGGATCTGGGAATCGGCGCCTGCGCGGTGGGAGAAGCTGGCGCGAAGGTGAAATGGGTGGACTACTTCACGCCGGTTCTGGGCAAGGGCGCGGAGATTTTGCGGGGGACACGGGAAGAAAATATCGACAAGGTTCTGGAGTTGCTGGAAGCCAAAGGAGGGTTGAAATAATGGCTCGCATTTTTGTTTACATCGCGCACAAGGCGGGCGTGGTCGAAGATTCGGCATTCGAGTTGGCAGCGGCGGCGGGAAAGATCGATGCCGACGCCTCACCGACAGCCGTCATCGCGGGCTGGGGTTCTGAGTTTGATGCCGCTTGCGAAAGTCTCCGCACCTCGTTTGCCGAGACATGGAAAATCGCTCACGATGCGTTGGCTTACCCGAATGCGGAACTCGTGCGCAAGGCCTTGATCGCCGTGCTGCCGGCTGACAGCATCGTGTTGATTGCCCATGAGCATTTTGGCATCGATATAGGACCGGGGCTCTCCATCAAGCTGAATGCAGCTTTTGTCTCCGACGTAGTGGACATTGATCGGGTAGAGGGTACTTACCTCAACGTGGTTCGGCAGGAATTTGGGGGTCAGGTCAGCACGCACGTTCGTTGTGACATGGCGAACGGGGCCGTGATTACGATCCGTCCAGGGGTATTCAAAGCGCTGGGCGCGGACGCGGTTGGTAGCAACGTTGTCGACAAGTCGGCAGAGGTGGGCATTTTAACAGCGGGTCGACGCTATCTGGAGACAGTCGCTGCCGAAGCTGGCGATGTCGATATTACCAGGCACAACGTTTTGGTTTCGATCGGGCGGGGCATCCAGGAAAAGGACAACGTGGCGATCGCGCAGGAGCTGGCGGACGTGCTGGGCGCGGCGGTGAGCTGTTCGCGTCCTGTGGTGGACGCAAAGTGGATGGAGAAATCGCGGCAAGTGGGATCGTCGGGGAAGACAGTGAAACCAAAAGTTTACCTGGCTTGCGGCATCAGTGGCGCGTTTCAGCATCTGGCGGGGGTCAAGGGAAGTCCGTTTCTGATTGCAATTAACAAGAATCCCAAGGCTCCGATCTTTCAGGTGGCGGATGTTGGGATTGTCGACGACTTGCTGGAGTTTTTGCCGGAGTTGACGGAAAAAGTTCGCGAGATGCAAGGGGCTACAGCCAAATGAGGGCGCGATCATGATCAGCAGCAAGACGTTGAAATTAAGCTTGAAGTCACTTCGGGATTTCGCCAAGAAACGTTTGCCGGATGAAGTGCTGCGGGAACTGGATGAACGAGATGAGTGTCCACTGGAGATTGTGCGGCACATGTGCAGTCCGGACAAGCTCGGTATTCAGCTGCTATTTATTCCCGAGGAATTTGGCGGAATGGGCGGCGGTGCGTTCGATGTTTACTGCATCTGCGAAGAGATGGCTCGCATCGATCTCGGGGTCGCTACGGCAGTGCTGGCTACTTTCTTGGGGAGCGATCCGATCACGGTTGGGGCGACGCCGGACCAAAAAACAATCTGGCTCACACGGATTGCGGAAGAAGGACTGTTGTTTGCCTACGGCGCGACGGAGCCGGAGGCAGGCAGCGATCTCGGGGCGCTGAAAACCACGGCTGACCCGGTTACAGAGGATGGACGCGTCGTTGGCTACAAGATCAATGGCAATAAGCAGTGGATCAGTAATGGAGGGATCGCGGGCGCTTACACGGTTTTAGCTAATACGCCGGGCGGGCCGAGCTGGTTCATCGTGGAGCAGGGCGCTAAGGGGTTTAGCCACGACGAGCCCGAAGATAAACACGGCATTCGGTTGAGCAACACGGCGGCTTTGGCGTTCAGCGATGTTTACGTCGATGCCGATCGACTGATTGGAGGCGTCGAAGGCCAGGGATTAAATCAGGCTCAGGCCGTCTTCGGCTATACGCGGCTGATGGTGGCGGCGTTTGGGCTGGGGGCGGGTTGGGCGGCGCTCGATCGGGCGATTCCCTACTCTACGAAACGAATTCAGGCGGGAGCGCCGCTCTCTGAAAAACAAGGCTATGTACACAAACTGATCGTTCCACACTTGGTTCGGCTTGAGGCGGCTCGCTCTTACATCGAGGAGACGGCCGAGCGCATCGACGCAGGGACCGAAGGCAGCTTGAACACCGAGGGGGCGATCGCGAAATACATGGCGACCGAAGCCGGCAACGCGGCTGCGGAGGCCAGCATTCAGGCGCTCGGCGGCTATGGCTATACGCACGAATACATGGTGGAAAAGATTAGCCGCGACGTTCGCATCACTACGATTTACGAAGGCACATCCGAAATTATGGAGATGACGATCAGCCGCGACCGCTGGCAGTCTCACCTGAAAACGCGCGGACAGCACTATCACGAACGGGCGCGGGAGTTCGAAGCGTTGCATGCTCGACAAGCGAGCGTGGGAGCGGATGTCGTGGCGCTGGCTCTGCACGCGCTGGCCGAGGTGATGGAAAAGGCTCGGCTGGCACGGCTTACACGCTTCCAGCATATTTTATTGCGGCTGGGCGAGTTGATCGCTTATGCAGAATGCGCGGGAGCTCTGGCGCGCCGCGCAGCGCTTTTGGCGGATGGCAAGATCCACGAAAAAGCCAACCGGCGCTTCGATGCAGCGGGGCTGGCGGCGATCAGCCGCATTTTTGCGCGGGACGCAGGGCTAAAGGTGAGCGAAGAAGGCTTGCGCTGGGTCATTGGAGCTGGGGGCATTGGCGATGCGGAGTTGGGTGGATGGGAAAGTAGTTTGGGATTGGCTGCGATTCATCGCGCGCAGTCGGGACTGATTTCTGATATGGATTACGTCGCGGACATAGTGTACGGGCGCGCGGCCAAGCGCAAGGACGCTGCTGCATAGCTTTGGAAGGATGAACTTCATTTGACCTTACTCTGTGCTTCTACTCTTCCTCTGTGGTTAGCACAACAGCCTTAACCACCGGGTTCACAGCTGGCACGGAGCGAGATGAACGATTAAGTTCCCTCTTCCTTTATTAGGAGGTTATTTATGGAAGACACTTCATATCGTGCCATCGCAATCGTGGGAGTTGGAGCCGTTTTACCCGATGCTCCGAATGTTCCAGCTTTCTGGAACAATGTGAAGGAATGCCGCTACAGCGTTAGCGAAGTTACACCTAGCCGTTGGGACCCGTCCCTTTACTACGATCCCGATCATGGCGCTCCCGATAAAACTTATTCGAAGATTGGCGGTTGGGTGCGGGAGCATGTTTGGGAGCCCCTAAAGTGGCGACTGGCGATTCCGCCGCGCGTTGTCGAGGCCATGGATGAGTCGCAGAAATGGGCGATCGCCTGCACACGCGAAGCGCTGGAGGACTATGGATATCCAGCTCGCTCGCTGAACACGGACCGCACGGCGGTGATTTTGGGTAATGCCATGGCGGGGGAGAAGCACTATTTCACGGTGCTGCGCGTGCTGTTTCCGGAATACGCGCGCGAACTGGGCGGAAGCACGACGTTCTCCGCTTTGCCGGAGGGGGTCCGCAGCGATATTCGCCGCGAATTCCAAGAGCGGATGGGAAAGCTGCTTCCTGAAGTCACCGAAGACACGATGCCCGGCGAATTGTCGAATTGCATTGCCGGACGCATCGCAAACGTTTTCAACTTCCACGGCCCGAACTATGTCTGCGATGCTGCGTGCGCATCGGCGATGGCGGCGATCAGCTCCGCCGTGGAGGGATTGGTGGCGCACGATTTCGATCTCGCGGTCACGGGCGGGATTGACCGCAACATGGGCGCCTCGACTTATATCAAGTTCTGCAAGATTGGAGCGCTGTCGGCGACTGGTACTCGTCCTTACGCCGAGGGTGCTGATGGCTTTGTCATGGGCGAAGGCGCAGCGATCTTTCTGCTCAAACGCCTGGCCGACGCCGAACGGGATGAAGACAAAATTTACGCCGTGCTGCGCGGCATGGGCGGATCGAGCGACGGCAAGGGCAAGGGTATTACGGCGCCCAATCCGATCGGCCAGAGATTTGCCATTGAGCGCGCGTGGCAGAATGCCGGATTGTCGCCGGCTACTGCAACGTTGATTGAAGGCCATGGTACATCCACGGCGGTGGGCGACGTGGTCGAAGTACAGAGCATGATCGAGGTACTCGGGAATTCTCATCTCGCTCCGCACTCGGTGGCGCTAGGCTCGGTCAAGTCGAACCTCGGGCATCTTAAGGGAGCGGCGGGCGCAGCCGGATTCCTGAAAGCTGCGCTAGCACTTCGGGACAAGGTACTGCCGCCTAGCCTCCATTGCGAGCACCTGAATCCGAACATCGACTTCGCTCACTCACCACTTTACGTGAATACCGAACTGCGACCCTGGACGATGCCAGTAGACGCCGTGCGCCGCGCAGGGCTCAGCGCTTTTGGATTTGGCGGCACCAACTTCCACGCCGTGCTTGAAGAATATATCCCCAACCGGTTGAACGGTAATGGCAAGCGATCGGTAACTGTTGGTGACATACCGACGAAAGCGAGCGCCGCCATGTCGACTTCAGTCGCAAGGAGAAACGTCGAACGTGTCGACCTGTCCGCTCACTGCGCACAATGCAAGGTTCCTCTACGCGGAGCCCTGGTCATCGGAGCTCCCTCGGAATCGGCGCTAGTCGAGCGATTGCGCGCCGTGGAGAACAAAGCTAAGGCCGGTTTGGCACCGGAGGCGACCGCGCCGGCCGAAGCAGACCTGCGCGCCCCTGAGCGTCTTGCCATCGACTACGCTAATGCTACGGAACTGGCGGACAAAGCAAGCAGCGCACTCAAGGCACTGACGTCGAATCAACCGGCGATGTGGACAGCCTTACGGTCCAAAGGAATCTTTCGAGGACACGGAGCCGCTCCCAAAGTTGCATTCCTCTATACGGGCCAAGGCTCCCAGTATGTGAACATGCTGGAATTGCTGCGAGCAACCGAGCCAATTGTGGCGCAAGCGTTTGCCGAAGCGGATCGCGTCATGACACCTTTGCTTGGCAAGCCCCTGAGCAACTTCATCTTTGTCGACCAAGCCGACCCGCGCGCGGTTGCCAAGGCTGAAGACGATCTCCGCCAAACTGCCATTACCCAGCCCGCCGTACTGACAACGAACATCGCTCTCACCCGATTACTCGCGGCCTATGGCATAGAGCCGGACTTCACGATGGGGCACAGCTTGGGCGAATACGGAGCTCTGGTTGCGGCCGGTGCTCTTCCGTTTGTCGATTCTCTCGAAGCCGTCAGCGCGCGCGGACGCGGCATGACCCAAGTGGCAATGGACGATAACGGACGCATGGCTGCGGTGTTTGCTCCGCTGGAAGAGGTCGAACGAATTCTGAAGACGATTGACGGCTACGTCGTCATCGCCAACGTCAATAGCAAACGCCAGTCAGTAGTCGGCGGCGCTAGTGAGGCAGTGGAGCAAGCGATGGCGGCTTTCCAAAAGGCCGGCTACGACGTGACACCGCTAACGGTGAGCCATGCCTTCCACACTTCGATTGTGGCGGGAGCCAGCGAACCTCTCCGACGGGTGCTAGAGCGACTGCATTTGCAATCGCCGCGGGTACCTATCGTGGCCAATACGAATGGCGAATTTTACCCTGTGGGTCCGAATGTCGTCCCGCAGATGCTGGATATTCTTACGCAACAAGTCGCTGCTCCGGTGCAATTCGTGAAGGGATTAGGGACACTCTACGATGCGGGCGCTCGTGTGTTTGTTGAGGTTGGGCCGAAAAAGGCGTTGCAGGGATTTGCCGAGGATGTACTCGGAGGACGCAACGATGTGGTTTCGTTGTTTACCAACCATCCGAAAGTTGGGGACCTCGTTGCGTTTAATCAGGCGCTGTGCGGGCTTTATGCGGCGGGACTGGGGCATGGGATTGCTGGGTGCGAGCAGATTGCTGCCTCGCCAACTGCCGCTGTTCCCTTCTCGATAAACATCTCTACGAACACTCAACCGTCTAACGGCAACGGACGGGACGGCCGTTATGACGAACTCGGCCGATTCTTTGCCGCTGTTCTCGATCGCAGCTATGAGATCTATCGCGGTAGGGGTGATGGATTCGCGTCCGATCCCGTAGTCATCACGGGAGCGGCCCTAGGGTTGCCCGGGACGGAAAACATCTTCGACGATGGCAACATCGGGCGTATTCTGCGGGGCGATCAGTTCATTGAACCCATTCCGACACGCTTCAGGCGCGCCATGCTCGACAAGCACATCACACGCCTGGTAAAGAGCGACAACGGGAACGCCAGGTTTGAAACCATTGAGAACATCGGCGAGGTCATCAAGTTGGCGGGCCGTGGCGGGGCTTTTGATCTGGAGCGAGAATTCGGCGTTTCGTCAGAACGCGTAGCCGCGCTCGACCGGGTGACGCAACTAGCGATTGCCGCAGGCATTGACGCGTTACGTGACGCCGGCATTCCGCTGGTGATGCGTTACAAGACGACAACTAAAGGCACGCAGTTGCCCGAGCGGTGGGGATTGCCGGATTCTTTGCGCGACTCTACGGGCGTGATTTTCGCTTCCGCTTTCCCGGGGTTGGACTCGTTTGCGGATGAGATGGCTCGCTACTACTCGGACCACGAGCGGCGCGAGCAACTGGCCACGCTCGAAGGACTACTGGCTCGGGCGGTCTCAACGAACGGCCAGTCCAATCGGGGACAGGAAAGTCTGGTGCAAGAGATCAATCGGCGCATCGACGACTTGAACGCGGCACTCGGTAAAGAGCCTTATGTGTTTGAACGTCGTTTCCTGCTGCGCGTGTTGGCCATGGGACACTCGCAATTCGCTGAATTCATCGGGGCTCGCGGCCCCAATACGCAAATCAACGCAGCCTGCGCAAGCACCGCACAAGCGGTGTCGCTGGCACAAGACTGGATCCGCGTCGGACGATGCAATCGAGTGATTGTCATTTCGGCTGACGACGTCAGTTCCGATCATCTGATGGAGTGGATGGGCGCGGGCTTCCTGGCCACGGGGGCGGCTGCGACGGACGAAGTCGTTGCAGATGCAGCGATTCCTTTCGACCGGCGGCGGCACGGCATGATTGTCGGCATGGGTGCTGCTGCCCTGGTTGTGGAGAGTGCCGCCGCCGCACGTGAGCGAGGGATACAGCCCATCTGCGAGGTGTTGTCCACGGTGACAGGGAACAGCGCATTTCATGGCACCCGTCTGGATGTGCAGCACATCGGCCAAATGATGGAGACGCTCATCGCCAAAGCCGAGGCCGGAAGCGGTATTTCTCGTCAGCAGATCGCGCCGCAAACGGTTTTTGTTTCGCATGAGACTTATACGCCAGCGCGCGGCGGGAGCGCGTCAGCGGAAATTCATGCGCTTCGGCATGTTTTCGGAGAGCACGCAGGTCAGATCGTGATCGCCAACACCAAGGGCCTCACTGGTCACGCGATGGCCACTGGCATCGAGGATGTGGTCGCCGTTAAGGCGCTGGAGACAGGTTGCGTGCCTCCAGTGGCGAACTTCAAGGAAGTGGATCCCGAGTTGGGCCTGTTAAACCTCTCGAAAGGCGGAGCTTATCCGATTGAGTACGCCATCCATTTAGGGGCAGGGTTTGGCTCGCAGATCAGCATGATGCTGCTGCGCTGGGTGAAAACGAAAGATGGGATCCGTCGCAGTCCGAACGCCCTGGGGTATGCGTACCGCATCACCGACCCCAATGCGTGGAGCGCATGGTTGAGCAGCGCCGCGGGTCATCCAGCTGCGGATCTGGAAATCGTCCATCGCACATTGCGAGTGTTCTATCAACCGGGGACAGGGCTCCGTCCTGTTCAAGCCCAGCAAAACTCCTCCGTCAGATATCCAGCGGAGCTCGGCGCACGGCAAGCAGTGCCCCAAGCTGTGGGTGTACCGGCAATCGCTCTCCCAGCCGCACTGAACCCCGCAGGTGATCCCGCGATTCTTCCCCACAAGTTCCAGGTTCCAGTCAATGCATCGCCGGCTGCCACACCTGTTAACCCGGCAACAGAGGTTGACCCGGTGAAAGACCGGGTCTTAGCTCTGGTAGCTGAAAAAACTGGCTATCCAATTGACATGCTGGATCTCGATCTGGATCTCGAAGCCGACCTTGGCGTCGACACGGTGAAGCAGGCGGAAGTTTTCGCAACGATCCGCGAGGCTTACAGTGTGCCGCGCGATGAAAACCTCAAGCTGCGCGATTACCCCACTCTGGCACACGTGATTCGTTTTGTGTATGAGAAACGACCCGATTTGGCTGCGGGGCCGCTGGTGACGGTGAATGTTCAAGCGGTTGCGCCGGAACTCGCTGCAGTCGCTACAACAACTCGGAATGACACTCCGGCGCTGAATGACGCTGGCGACGTCGTCAAGGAACGCATTCTCGCGCTGGTCGTGGAAAAGACTGGCTACCCGAAAGACATGCTCGATTTGGATCTGGATCTGGAAGCGGACCTTGGTGTCGATACCGTCAAACAAGCTGAGATGTTCGCGGCGATCCGAGAGATCTACAGTATTCCGCGCGACGAAAATAGGAAGCTGCGTGATTATCCGACATTGGCGCACGTCATTCGTTTTGTGTTCGAGAAAAGACCCGACCTGGCTGGTTTGGCGGCCGTGCCCCCCAGTTCAGCAAACATCCACGAGCCATCGGCACCGACAATTTCCTCAGTCCCCGCCGCGGCAACTGACGATGGGATTGTAGGTTCAATTAAAGAGAAAGTGCTGGACATCGTAGCCGCGAAGACCGGCTATCCGAAAGACATGCTCGACCTCGATCTAGATCTGGAGGCCGACCTGGGCGTCGACACTGTGAAACAGGCTGAGATGTTTGCGGCTGTGCGCGCGGCGTACGACATCCCGCGGGACGAAAATCTCAAGCTGCGCGACTTCCCTACCCTGGCTCATGTGATCAAGTTTGCTCGCGACCGGCAGCCTGAATTGGGGAATGCGTCCACTCCAAGCGCGCCCAGAACGCACGAACAACCGGCTAAAGGAACCTCGATGGCCGCCGTATCAATTCCTGGAGTCGTTACATCGGCTCGTCCGGTACTCGCTAGTTTCGACGCTGCCAACCGTATACCGCGCCGCGTGCCTGTGCCGCAGTTGCGTCCGCCGCTTTCTCTGTGTAAGCCGACTAGCGTGAAGCTTGGGCCCGGCCGCCGCGTAATTATCATGCCGGACAAGTCCGGGGTCGGAGATGCACTGGCGCAACGACTACAGACAATGGGTGTGGAAGTCCTTTGCGTGCAAGACGCACCGGACGCGAGCTCGTTGGCCAAACTTTTAAAGAGCTGGATGGGCGCTGGTGCGGTGCATGGAGTGTACTGGCTGCCCGCGCTCGACAACGAAGGCGACCTCGGTAATATGGATCTTGCCGGATGGCACGAAGCCCTGCGGGTACGTGTGAAGTCGCTCTATGCCACGATGCGTGTTCTTTATGAGCAGATCTCGGCGGCGGGCACGTTCTTGGTCTCGGCTACGCGACTGGGTGGACAGCACGGGTACGACGAGGCTGGGGCCACGGCACCGTTAGGCGGCGCTGTCTCCGGCTTCACGAAAGCATATAAGCGCGAGCGTATGGATGCTCTGGTCAAGGCGGTTGATTTTGGGGTCGACCTCAGCTCCTCTGAAGCCGCCGACGTTTTGATTGAGGAGACATTATACGACCCAGGTGCGGTCGAACTTGGCTACAAGCAAGGCCTGCGCTGGACGGTCGGACTTGAAGAACTGTCTGCCAGCGATGGCAAGCCGGGCGTCACGCTCGACCACAACACCGTGTTTCTGGTTACCGGCGCAGCTGGAAGTATCGTTTCAGCGATCACCGCAGATTTGGCGACTGCGTCCGGCGGCACGTTCTACCTGCTTGACTTGGTGCCGGAGCCCGATCCGGGGAATCCCGATCTTAAACGCTTTGTTGCCGACAAAGATGGACTGAAGCGGGATTTATTTGCGCGGATCCAGACGCGAGGGAAACGGGCGACTCCGGCGCTGGTTGAAAAGGAATTGGCGGCGCTGGAACGAGCGCTCGCGGCGCAAACAGCGATTGAGGCGGTACAAACTGCCGGAGGTACAGCACACTACTTCAGCGTTAACCTCACCGACGCGGACTCTGTGAGCAAAATCATCCAGCAAGTGCGCGAGCGAAGCGGGCGGATTGATGTGCTGCTGCACGCGGCTGGAATCGAGCGGAGTCACTTTTTGCCGGACAAGGATGCGCGTGAATTCGATCTGGTCTTCGACGTTAAGAGCGACGGCTGGTTCAATCTTCTGCATGCGATCCGCACCATGCCTATTGGAGCGACGGTAGCATTCAGCTCGATTGCGGGACGATTTGGAAATGGGGGGCAAGCCGACTACAGCTCAGCTAACGATCTGTTATGCAAGATTACGTCCAGCTTTCGCACGACACGGCCGGCTACCCGAGGCATCGTCATTGATTGGACGGCCTGGGGAGGAATCGGAATGGCTACGCGCGGGTCCATTCCAAAGATGATGGAACTGGCAGGCATCGATATGCTTCCGGCAGAGGCGGGAGTTCCTTTGATTCGCCGCGAACTCACGGCGGGAGGAACGCGCGGCGAGATCGTAATCGGGCAGAGGCTGGGTGCGCTGTTGAATGAGTGGGATACCAGCGGCGGACTCGATACATCGTCACAAGCAGCACCGTCGGGCGTGGAATCTGCGACATCGATTGCGAACACGAGATGCGGACCGATGCTTGGCAGGATCGTGAGCGCACGGCTCCAGAATGGACTCGTCATTGAGACGACTCTCGATCCTGTTATTCAACCGTTTCTCTACGATCATCAGATTGACGGCAGTCGGGTCCTTCCGGGTGTGATGGGCGTCGAAGCGTTTGCCGAAGCTGCCCTGTCCATCCTGCCCGGATGGCACGTCGCAGCGATTGAGAACGTGGACTTCCTCTCGCCGTTCAAGTTTTATCGGAACCAAACGCGCGTGGTGACAGTAGAGACAGCGATCCGTCAGCAGTGCGACGATCTGCTAGCCAACTGCAGGTTGATCGGGAGCCGCTCGCTCGCCAATCAGGCCGAACCTCAGGTGACTACGCATTTCACTGGGCAGGTGCGGCTTACCAGGCATCCTGTTGAGGCGGCTAGCATGGAGGCACTGGGCTCACCGCTCGGACATGTCATCGAGGCGTCCGACATCTATCGTCTCTACTTCCATGGACCCGCATATCGAGTCGTGGAGCGAGCTTGGTGGGATGGACATCGCATGGTCGGCCTGATGGCCGCAGATTTGCCAGCGAATCATCTGCCATCCGACTTGCCGACGCTGATGGCGCCACGGTTGATTGAGCTGTGCTTCCAAACAGCTGGACTCTGGGAGATGGGCTTGCAGGGACGCATGGGCCTGCCGTTGCACATCGATCATGTTTCTTTATTATCCATGCCCTCGGAATCGAACAACGCTCCGCATTATGCTGTTGTCACTCCCAAGGCGGATGGTGCCAGCTTCGATGCGGAGGTTGTGGATGCCAGCGGACGGTTTTTCCTGAAACTGAGTGGTTATCGGACCATAGCGATGCCGAATGCAGTGGATTCAGAACCTTTAAGAGTCTTGCAGGCTGCGATGGCCCAGGAAACCGCTGCGTGAATGCGGCACTCTGACGTCGTGCCTGACAATTTGCATGACACGTCAAAGCTGACATGTTGAGCGAGAGCACTGATGTAAGCCGACAAGATATGTTGATACTTCGCTGACTTAGGAGGAACGATCGGACTTGCCTTGAAAGAGAAGACAACAGACTTGTCTTCGATCGGTGATGGGATTTGATGAAGGTGTTTTGGTTGGAACAGACTCAAACGGACGTTCCGTCGGAGAATAATTGGCTGGCCGACAGCGAAGCCGTTAACCTGGATGCCCTGCGCTTTACCAAGCGCCGATCCGAGTGGCGACTCGGGCGCTGGACCGCGAAGTGCGCTCTCGCAGCTTATCTGAATATGCCTCAGGATCTGCGGAGCTTTCAGCGGATTGAAATCCGGCCTGCGTCAGATGGAGCGCCCGAAGTATTCGTCGGCAACGTCCCTGGGGCAGCCACGATTTCACTCAGTCACCGATCCGGTGGAGCTGCATGTAGCGTGGCGGCAGCGGGCGTCTCGATAGGCTGCGATTTGGAACTGGTAGAACCGCGAAGTAGCGGTTTTGTAGCGGATTTTTTCACTGTCGAGGAAAGGGCGCGCGTTGCGAGCATGTCGTCGATCAAACGGGATCGACTTGTGACGCTGATTTGGAGCGCCAAAGAAAGTGCACTGAAATCGTTGCGCACCGGTCTCCGACTGGACACGCGGTCGGTGATCGTAGATGCCTTTGCCGATTCCTGCGGTCCCAGCGAATGGAGTCCACTGAGCGTCCGTCACTCCGACGCAGGCGGTGCGGTAGGACGAATCTTCAGCGGGTGGTGGCAATGTGCGAACGGCATGGTGCGAACGGTGGTCGCGGATCCGATCCCGGATTCACCCATACTTTTGGAGGCCCCGAAACGGGTTAGCACTGAAACTGTTGCGCTAGAAACGCGGACAGCTTCTGAGTTGGAGTTGGTATGGCACAGAGCAGCGAACCCTTCGATTTCGACTTCATCGTGATTGGCTCTGGTTTCGGCGGCAGTGTTTCGGCACTACGGCTTGCCGAGAAGGGCTATAAGGTCGCGGTCATGGAGATGGGCCGCCGTTGGACGCCGGATGATCTGCCACGCACCAGTTGGTCAATCCGCCGCTGGTTTTGGCGTCCCAACCTTGGACTCCACGGCTTCTTCAGCATGAGATTTTTCAGGCATGCAACCATCTTCCACGGCTGCGCAGTCGGTGGAGGGTCCATTACTTATGGCAGCACTTTGTTGCCTGCTCCCGAGAAAGTGTGGGACGCGGGATCATGGACGGGCTTGGCAAATTGGAAATCGGAGATGCCCCAGTATTATGAAACCGCCTCGCGGATGCTGGGTGTGACGGAGAACGGAATCCTCGGACCTGCCGACCATCTCTTGAGGAAAGCCTCGGAAATCGCGGGTATTGGGCACACCTTTTATTGCACAAAAGTGGGCATCTTTGAGCCGAAGTTGGGAGAACCCGGCAAGCAACTTTTTGCCGATCCTTTTTTCGGGGGAGAAGGTCCGGCGCGAACCACTTGCATCGGCTGTGGTGGATGCATGATGGGCTGCCGCTTTGGGGCGAAAAACACTCTCGACCTTAACTATCTTTATCTCGCCGAAAGACTTGGCACTCGAATCTTTCCTGAAACGAGAGTGATGAATGTCAAGCCGCTCGCTGGTGGCGGTTCCTGCTCCAAAGACGGCAGCGCTGGATATGAAGTGGACACCGTCAGGTCCACGGCATGGGTTCGACCGCGACCGCAACGCTTCACCTGCCGGGGGGTGGTTTTCTCCGCCTCATCCCTAGGGACGATGGAGCTTCTGTTTCGCCTTAAGGAAAAAGGTTCCCTGCCGGATATCAGTAACGAATTAGGACAGCACGTGCGCACGAATTCCGAATCGCTCATCGGTGCGCGCACCCCGGGCTACTCGCAAGACCTGTCGCAGGGCATTGCGATTGGGTCCGGCATTTACATTGACGAGCACACCCATATTGAAGCCGTCCGCTATCCCAGCGGTTCCGACACGATGGGGTTTCTGACTACTATTTTGACCAATGGTCGGCCCGGCCCACAGCGGATTGCGCTCTGGCTAAAGAACGTCATCATCTCAATGCTGCGACATCCGCTCAAAACGGTGCGCGTGCTGCAACCGTTTGGATGGGCGCGAGAATTTGTAATTCTGCTTTGCATGCAGGCACTCGAGGGAGAGATCGAGATGCGCTGGCAACGGCTATGGTTCTGGCCTTTCCGGAAGTTTCTCGTCAGCCGCGGTGAGAAAGTTCCTACCTACATTCCGAAGGCCAACGACTTCGCGCACAAATATGCGCGCCTAACTGACGGTTTTCCAATGAGCATGATTCCGGAGATTCTCTTTGACGTACCGGGCACGGCGCATTGCATCGGAGGCTGCGTCATTGCCGATTCATCAAGACGCGGCGTGGTCGATGCTCGCCACCGCGTATTCCATTACGCCAATATGTATGTGTGCGACGGGTCAGTGGTGGCGGCTAACCTCGGCGTGAATCCCAGTTTGACGATTACGGCACTCGCCGAACGGGCGATGAGCTTTATTCCTCATGCGAGAAAAGCAACTTGGACCGATCAAGCATCGGACGATGCCGTCGTATAGCAGCAATTACGCGAATGCATCAAGCGGGCGCGAGTGAGGCTTTCGCAACAGCCGGCAGCAAGCGGTCTAATAGCGCCTGCTCACCCTTGAGCCACAATCGGCCTCCGAAAAGCAAAGCGCTGCACTGAAGCGTAATCCAGTCCCGCTTCTTCAGCGGCGAACGAAATTCCTTGGGGTTCGCGATCCAATGCTGGGCTACATGGCGGGCTATAGTAAAGCCCATGCGGGTGCCGCGCGCTCTGACGTCGCCCAGGATTCCATCAAGCGTGAACATCACTTTCGATAGCATAATGAGCGGTCCGGGAAACTTGACGCCCTTCATGGCCAGGCGTTCCAACAACAGCATGGCATCGATACCACTGGACCTACGCGCGACCGGCAATTCTTCGAGAAAAGAATTGACGAACTCGCCAATCATGCGACCTTGTGGTGAAGTACTTTCTACGTGATGCTGAGTAAGAGCCAACACCTCGTTGACGGCGCCCACCGGATCGCGCAAGGTCACCATCAGGAACAGAAGAGCGATATGGCGACGCTGGTCGCAGCTCAGGCGCTCGCGCAACGCCCAATCGATGATCGTCAACTCGCCGGTACGATTGTTATAGAGGAGATTGCCCGCGTGCGGATCACCGTGAAAAATGGCGTCCTCCTGCGATGACAAAAGGGGAACAGCCACCAGCGATTCAATCAGTTGCTCGGCGACCTTTCCGCGCCGCGCGACTGGCAGGCGCAACGCCGCGCTGGTGACCTTGATTCCACTTTCTTCGGTGAGGGCCGTGATCTTGAACGTACACAGGGGTCGAATCAGCCTGGGGATGCGTACGCCCTTCATTGAGCGATACATGTTCCCGGCTTCCCTTAAGGTCTTCTGCTCTCGTGGAAAGTTGACTTCATGCCGCAGCAGGCGGCGGACCTTCCTGAATGTATCGGGGAGCAGGTTCGGGGGCAATCCATAAAGGCTGTGCCGGTCGCTGAAATATTGCGCCAGCCCCTGTAGATAATCCATGTCTTCAGCAAAGTATTCGGGGATGTGCGGCTTGAGAACCTTGAACACACCTCGTTCACGCTTTCCGCTGGCGGGATCTTGCCAAGTGAAGCGCACTACAGCGCTCACGCTGGCTTCCGAAAGGATCTTGTTAGAAATCTTCACGTCGTACTTTTCCAGACGTGGCCCCAAGTCTTGCCGGATGATCGTTACTATGTCCTCAGGGCGGACATCGCGAATTCCATTTTCCAGGCGAGCTAGAGCATTGCGCAGAGCAGGACGGAGGTGCTGATTGCGGGCTATGACCTGGCCCAGTTTCTGCAGACCCGGCACTTTGGCGATCAGGCGGAGAAGGCGCTGTTCGGCCGTGGTGTTTGGCGGGAGGCCGAGTTGCTCCACGATCTTGGGAGCCAGCCGAGCAGGCGAGAGGTGGGCGACCACAAACATCATGGCGTCCCGCACCGGCGGTCGCCACTTCAGGTAGGTTTTCGGCACTAATCTCTTCACGGGCACGATCGAGTCCACGATCCATCGCGCCATAGCATCGCGCATCGCTTGTCCGGCTGGACTTTGCAGCGCGGCCTCAATGGCACGAGAGTCTTCGGCGCCCGTGGCTCCTTTGGGCAAAAAGTTCGACAGCGTGTCGCGCAACTGTTGCGGGCTCAACTGGGCCAAGGCATTTTCGAATCCTAGCGAGTTTGCGATGGACGAATTTCTAGAAGCCGGGTCTAAACTTGGCGGAGCTGCTTTACGGGAAACCGCGACAGACGAACGCGGCATAAGGGTCACCAAGCTAACAATAGGCCTCGCGTGGCGGCTGTGCTGTGACTGTGGTCACGGGATCATGGAAGACCATTGGACTTTTCAGCTTCGCGGATTCGCCTTGAGAAGAGTCCAACATTGACGAGCGATCATCCAGTCTTCCTGGGCGTGAATTACTAATACGCGCACCGCCGCATCGGGAGCGGCGATATCTATATCTTTTTCAAGGCGCGACTGCCCGTTTTTCGCCGTGTCAAGATGCACGCCAAGAAACGAGAGACTGTCGCATACGGCAGCGCGAACTTCGGTGGAGTTCTCGCCCACGCCCGCAGTAAACATGAGCGCATTCATTCCGCCCAGCACGGCAGCCATGGCGCCTATTCCCGCGCGCAATCGATGAATATATATATCGAATGCGAGTTTTGCCCTAGCCTTCTTCGCGGGATCGTGGGCATTTTCACGGGCGGAGAGAACTTGCCGCATATCGCTGGAAACTCCCGAGATTCCGAAAAGTCCCGATTCCTTATTCAGCACATCGTCCAGTTGATCTCCCGACAATTTTTTCGCGCGCATAAGATACGTGAGAATGCCCGGGTCCACCGAACCTGAGCGTGTTCCCATCATGAGACCTTCGAGCGGAGTGAAGCCCATCGTGGTGTCCACACTTTTACCTTCTCGAATTGCTGCGAGCGAACAGCCGTTACCAAGGTGGCAGGATACGAGTTTCAAATCGTCGAGGCTCTTGCCGAGCAACTGTGCGGCGCGCTGCGCGCAATATTGATGATTGATGCCGTGGAATCCGTAACGGCGGATGCCCTGTTCGAACCACTCGTACGGGCCTGGATAGGTTTTCGCAGCCAGCGGCATGGTGCGATGAAAGCCGGTATCAAAGACGGCGACTTGCGGCACGGGGCCGAGCAGTTTTGCGACGAGGTCCATGCCTTCGAGTTCTGCACGATTGTGGAGAGGGGCAAATGCGGAAACGGCTTTGATCGCCGACTTGACGTCCGCAGTAACGAACGCAGGCTCGAAATGATCCGGTCCTCCGTGGACGACGCGGTGGCCGACAACGTCGACGTGCGAGGGGCCGGAGATGGCCTGAGTCTTGCCTCGCCACAAGGTCTCGAGCAAGCGCTTGACGGCTTCCGGTCGAGACTCCACCGATGCTTCGTCTTTTACGGAGACACCTCGGTCGTTCTTGATGGAATAAAGAGCCCGGTCATCGACCCACTCGACCTTACCTTCCCAGAGGCAAAGTGGTGGATCCACGGAGAGGGTATCTCCAATCTCGTAGAGGCAGCTTTTCTGGCTGCTGGAACCGGAGTTGAGAACCAGAACTTTCATGGCGTGATTGTGAATTGATTCCGGTTTTAACTATGTATCCTAATTACAGTTAGGGGGCGAGCCCGTCCCCTCAAGCAGCTATTAAAGGCAAAGACTTCCGAAGTCAACACTGCCAGGGTCTTCGATTTTTGAGAGTTGATTTACAAAGTTTTCGTAATAGAAGGCTCACTGGCGATTCTATCGATCTATGCCTTTAGAATCAAATGTTTGGATTGACGGAGTCGCGCGAAGTATAAACTTAAAATAACTTAGCCCCCGATGAAGTATTGATCGGACATGGGCTCTAGGAAGACTCATCCTTAACATCCCAACGGGGGCGCCGGGCGACCTTTGGCGAGCACGAAACGGTCGCCATCCGGCGAGTTAGAGTCTCTCGGATCAGACTTTGTCGCATAGAAAAATGTTCCCGCCACGAGCTCTGCCGCGGACATGCTTGATGTCGGATGTCCGAAACCAGCCGTGGTCGTCGACATCATCGAAAGAATGGTCAACCGTTGTGTTTTTTGCTTGATGGCCTCGATGGTTGCCGCGGACGGCGCGGTAGATCTAGTGGCGGTTGTCCCACAACAAACCGGCGACAACGCTTGCGACCAATCCCAGAAGCCCGACGACGGCACTGTACCAGCCAACGGCACTTGCGCGCAGGGGCTTTGGCACGAAATCGCAGGCAAGTGCTTTTCCGACCGACCGAAGTACTCCCTGAAACAATCCTTAGAACACGAACACAACAGCAATATCTGCCACGCTTCTAGCACCTAGCGAAGCCAAGATACGCGACGAAAAAGACCACGAACGACGCCAGCAAGATGTTTCTCCTACCCCATCGATCGGAAAGACCCGCTGGATATGAAATCAGAGTGGCCATAAAATGGAGACCCGCATAGATCGGAAAGTGTCTTCGGGCGAGACAACCTTTCGGGTTAAAGGGTGGAAATGCAATACGCCGCCCTGCAGCGTGCCAGGGAAGCGTCTTCAACCTGCTTTCCGCGCCGAAGTGCCCTCGCGTGCAGAACCGACGAATCTCTGGACGAGCGCAGCGATTTCGTCTACGGCGGTGTCCAAGGCGAAGTGGCCGCCATCGACAATGTGGACGTCGGCTGTGGGGACATCGCGTCGATAGGACTCTGGCTCGGAGGGGTCGAACGAAGTTTCATACTTACCCCAGATCACCAGCAAGCGCGGCTGTTTCTCGCGCATCCATGCTTGCCACTTCGGGTAGGAATCGACGTTCGTGCGGTAGTCATAGAAGAGGTCGGTTTGAATGTCAGCCTGGCCGGGCTGATTTAGAAAATGAAATTCGTCGGTCCAGAGATCGGGGTTATGGCGTTCCACGTTGGGGTCGTTGCCTGCGTGGCGGGACTTCGTGGTCGCAAGCGAAAGGAGATTTGTGCGCAGCGCGCGTTCGTTGGCAGCGCGATCGGCCCAAAAGGCGCGCCGCGTTTTCCAGTTCTCGCCGAGACCGGTGTCGTGTGCTACTGCGTCCTGCACGATGAGAGCTTCGACTCGGTCCGGGTGAGACAAGATCATGCGAAAGCCGATGGGGCCCCCGTAATCCTGCATGTAGACGGTGAAGTGGGAGAGACCGAGCGCTTCGGTAAAGTGATTCATGATTTCCGCAATGTGATCGAAGGTGTAGGCAAATGTTTTCGGGTCCGGCCAGTCGCTGTGTCCGAAGCCAGGATAATCGGGCGCGACAAGGTGATAGCGATCGGAAAGACGAGTGAAGAGAGGCTCGAACATTCGCGAAGAAGACGGCAAACCGTGCAACAGGAGAATCGTCGGGGCGTCTTTCGGACCAGACTCCCGATAGAAAATCGACAGCCCATCGATCTGTACGGTGCGATAAAGAGTCAAGTGCTTCATGGCTTGGTCCTTTCGTCGCATCAGGACTTGGGTTTTTGGGACTTGGGCAAGTTGCAGGGATGCGAGCATGACAGAAAATCGTTAGTAGCATCGGGCGTGAATGCAAGGATTTAATACAGCGCGGGGATGCCGAAATTTTAAATCTGGTTCCCGTGCATGCTTAGGCGGCCACCCGTTCTACGGATCGAATCTTATGTGGCGAGCCGAGGTAAGGAAAGGAAGTGAGCAGATCTGTGTGCGGTCCTACGTTATCCCCAGTCACCTTTCCATTCGTAAGGATAGGAAGAAAGAAACCCACGACGTCGTCGGTGAGCGCCCGGCCATTGTCAGGGTAGGACGCCAGCCGCGCGGGATCATAGTGAAGGACATCCGGCAGGAGAGTTCCGGCGACCCGAATTGCTTCGGCCGGCGTGTATCGGCCCGTGTGCTCCAGCGCATGCGCGAACACGGGGACGAAACGGGCATCATCCGCTGGCTGCGCAGCGAGATAGGCGGCGTTCTGCTCGCCGGCAAGGAAAGGGGTTTGATTCGACCGCGCACCGCGATCTGCCTGAACCCATTTTCCGCCTACCCCGTCCAGCGTGCGAGCCCATAGGCCCAACTTTCCAGAGCCCAGGGCAGAGTTAGGTACTTCCAGCACGATGCTGCACACGTCTTTGTCGGCGAAGTAGTCGCTACCGGTGAACTGCAGATTGTTTAGGGCGCCCTCCACATCGAAGAAAAAGGGATCGCGCCGCCAGCCGGCGAACAAGCGATGGCCTCCAGCCTCCGCCACGTGTGTCTCCGACCCGGTCGAGACCCGCGCTCCCCCGATGATGACCTGCCCATCATCGCTGGTACCGGCAGCCTGCGTGCCTTCAATCCGGCGCAATGTTGCGGTCTGTGCTCCATTCTTGTCGGAGGTAACGCGCACTCGGTACGCGATATCGGCAACAAAATCACCGTTAGTGTCAATCTTGATCTCATACAGGGCTTCCGTTGCGAACGGTTGGTCTGTCGTGGGCCCCGCTGGGTTCACAGCTACCGATGGGTGGACGTTCATAACAAGGATGGACTTATTCGCATCCCCCGGCTTGGGGAAGGCATACAAATCAGTAAAGTCGAGGCGTGCGTCCCCTTGGGGAAAGCGAAAGTCCGGACCGGAGTAGTGATGCGACATATTATCGTCTCCTTTGTACGAGATTTTCGTGTGCTGCCTTCAATCCTAGGTCAACCTTCACATCGTTAAAATTACGCGAAGCTGTAGGCACAACATCAAGGCGCATAGCGAGTAAAGACAAGGTCGGACCCTCTCGCCTTTTCGTGGCAGGGGAAACAGCTTTTCATGAACGCCGCGTCGCCAGGTTTGCCGTCCGCGAAGTGACCAAACCCCCAGCCACCAGTTGCGGCGTACTTGGCTGAGTCCTTGACCATAAACTGAACGTTCGTAGGGCCCCCGGGAACGAAAGATTGAGCCTGGCCAAAGACTTTGTTGTTTTCCTCGGACGGGACGTTATGGTAGTGCAGAGCAGCAATGATTGTGCCGTCGGGATATGGAAGCGTCCCTGCCCGGTAGGCCTTGATCGCGACGTCGTTGCCCAAGACAGCACCCAAACTGTTCAGGTTGCCTGCTTCATGGGCCGAGGAAACCCACTGCCAGTTACGGTACCCTTCAGGGATTTCGGTAACGTAGGGGACGGATTGCCCGTCCGCGTGGACGATGGCCGGGCCAAAGAGCGCGACAAGCCATGCCGTTGTTGCAACTGCCATCAATAGGAACGTGATGCGTCTCACAAAGTTCCCTCCATTCAATCTGCTTGGGTAAACGAAATCAGTATCTGCTTAAAGGCCGATGTCTATCCCTCTTCATCGCCTGTGTGGTCTCCGACTTGGCGCTTTGGTCTAGCCAGTTGCGGTCGTGCGCCAGCGATGAGCTATCACACCAGATCGGCGGATGCAAAACAATTAGACGAAGGTATTGGCAAGACCTTCGTATCAGTCGATGCCGCACGCGTTCGATTATTTGCCAATCGAGCCGAGGCTGCTATTTTGCCCCCTTTGCCACTCTCGACTGGTGGCCCGAGACGGCCATCCATCACTTCTGACTCATCGAGCCAGTCCTGTGTTGAAAGCCTAGCCTGCTCTGGACCGAATAATTCCGTCATCGCACAGATGAACGCCGATAACTCGCGCTCCACCATGCGGATCTGGTCTTCGCAAGGCGAATCGCAAAACCATTCCTCCTTGTCCCTGGGACCTTCCCGTAATTAAGGTGCGTATCGGGTGAAGATGAAGTCGCGATCTTTGACAGGCTCGTGGCAGGGGAAGCAGGTTTTGAGCAGTGCCACATCTCCAAAACGCGTTTCTATCGACGCCGCCATGGTCTGTCGTCGATCACCCCACTAACCTGCCTCCGAGCCAGTAATCGACGCTGAACTTTCCCGGACCAGAGCAGATCAGCCAGACAAAGAAGAGTACATACAGGACTTCTGGAAGGTAAAGGAAATCGTCGAGCCAGTTAAGACGCGTAAGTCCTTTGGGCAAGGTGGAAATCGCGCTGGTCAGAGTGGCTACGATCATATCGATCAACAAAGCCACGCAGGCCGGGCTCGAAAGAAACCCGACGGCCACCAAGGATCCGCCAACGAACTCGACACCCGATACGAAATAAGCCATCTGGTGCGGAAACGGGACTTTGGCATTGACCAGCGTTTCGTAAACAGGTTTCGTGCCTCCGGCGACAAACAATTTGTTTCCACCAGAGATGGCGAAGAACAGCCCGATCGAGACGCGTGTCAGCAGGATGGCATATTGTTCCAAATTACTGCTACCCTGCAGCGCAAACTGGAGTAACCGTTTCCAATCCATCTCTCGTTCCTCCAGCCAAGGGAAACGCTATACCCGTATGTGATGTTAGACGACTTGCCCCGGCAACCGCGCCAATGTCAGCCCAGGTGAGGTCGGCGCTCTGTCCGACCTCGTCGCATTCTCCATGAGCTCTTTCTCGGCGTCCCCGAATCTCATGCGGCTGAAACCAGCTTCTTCCTCTCGTTGAGTGCCGGTAGAAGAAGTTTCAGCAGCGCTTCATCGGAGAACGGGTTCTGACCTGAGATCAGCTCGCGATCTTGAACGACGTAGCTACTCCATGGAGCGAGCACACTTACGTCCCCGCCCGCCGTACGCAAGGCGAAGTCCGGGTAGAAGAGGACCTTGCCACCAATCTCCTGAGGTTCCCGCTGCTGCTCTTCCGCCGTCGAAAAGATGGTCATCTTATATCCGGCATAGATCCAGCCTTTCGCTTTTGCGTGTGCTCCTGCGGCATCCCCCGCGCTCAGCGCGGCGACAACCTCCGTCGAATTCGAAAGCGCCGAAAGAAGTGAAATCGGGCCATGGCAGAGCACAGCCGTAGGCTTGGATGTTTCGTGAAAGTGTCTCATCACTATGCCGGCGTCGGGATCGTCGAGAAGATCGATCATCGGGCCATGGCCGCCGGGGACGAAAACAGCGTCGTATTGATCGAGGCCCGATGCGATGACATCCGCGATGCGATTTGGATCTCTGAGCCCAGCCAGGCCGTCGCGGAATTTTAGATAGTCTTGAAGCTTGGCCGCGTCGCCGCCGAAGAAATCGGCGACCTCTGAATTCACATCCGGTTGCGGCGTGTTGCCTTTGGGGTTGGCGAAAGTGATCTCGTAGCCCTCCTTCATCAGGGCGCGAACCGGAACCGTCAGCTCGTTGAGATAATAGCCAGCTTTGGTATAAACCTTGCCATCTTTCAAGGGCAAGCCGCGACCGCTCGAAACTAGCACTAAGACTTTTCCTTTGGTTGTCATTGTTGTTCTCCTTTTGTGAAATCGAATTCTGTTCTCCTGAATTTGAGTTAGCTTATCGTCCGCGGGGCTTCGTCCAGATTGCGCAAGGCCGGCTACCGCGGTTGATGCGAGTCATGCCCCTGGGAATCCGAACATCAACCAAGACTGATTGGCCACCCAATGCGGGTACAGCTCCGTCATCTGATCGAACAGTTCCTGGTCGGACGTCGCTGCTTTCTGCAGCCGATCGAAGTCCTCGAGATAACGCTTAGTTTCTTGAATCGCCGCGGGAGAGTCGGGCGCGCCCGGCTTCTTGTGACCGGCGACAACCATTGTTGGATTAAGCGCCGCTAACCGGTCCAGGTCCGCGATCCAATTCCTTCGGCTCTCGGGGGTGGTGTCGCCGACGTACATGCGGCATTGGTTGTACACAACGTCGCCAGCAACGATCAGGCCGATCGATGGCACGTAGAGAGACGTCGAATCGGGACTATCGGTGCGGCCCTCCTCGATAATGCGCAATTCGTGGCCCTCGAGAGTGAACGTGTCGCCCTCATAGGGCTCGGGTGAAACCAACTTGGTGGCGACCTGCCCAGGAAACATACGTCGGGCCAACCGCTCCACAGTGGGAGTGAAAGACATCTGCATGCCCTTCACCGTCTTGGGTGTTGCTATTGCCCGAGCGCCGGGGAAACGGTCGAGCAGAATGCTAAGGCCGTAGAAGTGGTCAAAGTGGGCGTGCGTTATATAGATGGTCTCCAGGTTGCGGTTGTGCAGAGCGATCCAATCCGCCAGAGCCTCGGCCTCGGCCACTGTCCCCATAGCGTCCACCAGCACCGCGTCATACTCGCCGAAGATTAGAGTCGACGTGATCGGATCAAAGCCGAGCGCTTCGCCAAAGGGCTTGGGTCGCTCGCCCACCATCGGCTTTCCGGGAGCCGTAAAAACATTCACACTCAGCGCGTTCAGGACGACAGGCGCGACCGCGCGCGCGGCCTCTTTCACTTCGTTTGTGACGACCATCTGGTACTCCTTTCGATGTCAGAGCGAGTGACTGCTCGAAGCGAAATTAGCAGAACCGCCACGATGAGCGCAGAGTCGGCATCCCATCCGGCCCGAGTGTTAACCGTACGTGAGGGTAGTGCTCTGTCCGACCTCGATGATGTAGCCGTCAGGATCGCGGATATAGCAGCGAATCTCGCCGTACTTCGGTATCGGTTCCGTAATGAACTCGGCTCCCCGGCTTTTCCACAATTCGTAACACGCCTGAATATCCGCAACGCGGAAATTCATGAAGCTGTTGATGTGATTTGGGTCGGGGACGCTGAGCGTTACCGTCGGCTTGTCGGGGGTGGGGCCGCCGCCAACGTTCAGAATCATCCAGATATTCGCAAGCTGAAGGTACGGAGGGGCGTTGCCGTCACCCATGCTCAGAATGCGAGCGCCGAAGACCTTTTCGTAGTAGCGAGCCGATCGCTCGACGTCGGCGACGGTGAGAAAATGCGCGATGCTGATCCCCTCGCGGGGGGGCATCTCATAGCTCTGCTGTTCGACTTGTATCGCGTTCATTGATGGCTCCTCCCGATACAGTGCTCATTACAAATACGGTTTTCGGCTTGCGCTCCCCAGCGCGCAATTTGCTCCGTGACCATTGAGCCAGAACAAAACGGGCCGCGCAATTAGACGATGGTATCGCCCATACTTTCGTATCGACTGCCGTGTGCTCGTGCCTGACGCATTCGGCTTTTCTCCATCCAGTTCGCCCGAAAATCGAATCAATCCTTCGGCAGGCTCGATACCAAAGTATCGCCGATACCATAGTCCAATTGTTTTGCTCCCCGCACCTCTGGCTTAATTGCAAGCGTTCAAGATGCAGGTTGATGGTGGCTTTGCAAACTTCATTTTTTAGGAGAGCACAAGATGTCTGAACCTGTGACGAAATCTGTATCGCAAGAAGAGCAAGAACGAAATATAAAAACACGCAGAGCCGCGAAACGCATTGGCGGCTTTACTGTCGTTGCGACAGCCGTGGCAGCGCTCGCCGTTCTCGGCGCCGCGGCCCTTTTCGCGCAAGGCCGAGACAAGGTTGACGACAAGTACTCCCTGGTATCGCCGGGGGGAATCGCGTTCTCCGACTTCAGAGGATACGAGGACTGGGCTGATGTCTCCTCCGCCCGAACCACCGAAATACTCAAGGTTATCGTCGCGAATCCCACGATGATCAACGCGTATAAAGCCGGCGTCCCCGTTAACGGCCAGCCTTTCCCGGAGGGGTCCAGGATCGTCAAGCTCCAATGGAAGTTGAAGAAGAGCACGGAGGCTCCTTTCGCCGTGGAAGTGCCAGACGTCTTTTCCCAGGCTTTCGTGATGGAAAAAGACAGCAAGAGATTTGCGAAAAGCGGCGGATGGGGCTACGCGGTGTTCAACTACGACCCCGCGTCCGATAAGTTCACGCCCGATGCCAAAAGTCCGTCGGACTGCGGATATGCGTGCCATACGCCCGTCAAGGCGAAGGACTATATCTTCCATCCGTACCAGAAGCGTTGAACCGATGCGTGCTTGGAAATCTAGTGCGCGGCGCGGCGTCGCCGAGTGACACCACGAAGCATGCAGCCCCGATGTTGTCCTCTGTCTGATCAAGAATGTGTACCACGTCTAAAGTACGAGGAGCGTTATCTGCCAAATGGGGGAACTGAAGTGATGACAGGAGCACGACAAAGGGCGGTTGCAGCGCATCAGCCAGGTTAAGACATTTTCAAATCGGTTCTGTCCGAAGACATCAACTGGAAGCCTTTCGCCGCGTTAGCCTTTGAGATTGTCGCCGGCATGAATCGTCAAGGCACGGCCTTCGAGTTCGGGGTGGGGCGGCATACTCGGAAATGGCATATCCGGGGCCATGCGTCGGGAGGACGTAGATTCCCGGATCAACATCATCGAATTGGAATGTGCCGTCCGCGGCGGGCTAAGTCTTTTGCGATACGCTGCATTTTCGCGGTTGAGGTTGGCGTTTTCTAGATGCCGTAGTTGACGCTGCGGAGCTGCTCCCGCGGAAACCATTTCCACACACGGTTAAAATGGAAACTCCCATCCAAAAAGGGTCAGTCGCAGTCTGGAGTCTTCTGTCTCATATTGACTCGGGACTAGTTTCTCGACCGCAAATGCCCGTCAACTCGAAAAGACGTGGCTGCGCGGTCGTTTGCTCGACCTCGCGAAAGTTGCTCAGACCGACGCCAACTAGTCGGTAAAGCACATTTGGACCAAGGTGCACTTTCTTGCGGAGCTTCAAGAGAACCCGCCCTCGGTGGGCTGATGCGCGAGAAACAAAATTGCGAAAGCATGATACGAAAAAGAGCTAACACAGCTTCGCGTACTCCGTTTTGGCTTGCTTCAGGATAGGGATCTCGGGGTCGGCGTCTTTCCAGAGCGTGAGGAAATCTTTGTAGCCGACTAGCGCCCGCGTGCGGGCGGCATCAGCGTCCGCTCCTTGCAATTCTCTCGACTCCAACGCATTGGCGCGAGCCGCTCCCAGACGTGCTAACGCTCCCGTCCAGCAGTTCCAGACCATGCCGTTGTGCTCGAGAATTGTCTGAAACTCGGCAGCGGCGGCGCCACCTTGTCCGGCGGCCAAGTATGCCTCTCCTCGTACGTACGTCGGATAAAGGCAGGAAGTGTTCATGACGAACATGATCTGTCCAAAATCGATAGGTGGAGTACTTTGTAGCGAATCGATCGCCGCACTTGGGTTTTCTCTGTCGATCGCCAACTGCGCCCGAACCGAAGCAAGCCAGATTGATTGCATCTGGGTACCAAGCGGGAAGAGTTTCTCTAACTCTTGTGCCGACGACTCAGCTCGTGCCACATCGCCCGCCAAGGCAAATGCAAGTGTAGCTTCGCTCTGGACCGACTGGCTCGAGGGAGCGAAGTCCAGAGCCTCCCCCGCTAACTGTCGAGCTTTGGGGGCATTGCCGTAAGCGGCTTCCCGCTGGGCGGCAACCGCCTGCCATATTGCCGCGCTTTCCTTGTCGTCAGCCCGGATGGCCGAGTCCACCGCCCGCTTCGTCAGTTCCCTCGCTTTGCCGAGATGACCTGAGTATGCTTCCGTATCGGATGCCAGCCCAAGTCCAAAGTTCTCGTATTCGGGCTTGCTGGCAAACCATCGTTCCTGTTCCGCCATCCCCGCTTGGTCTGCACCAAGGAAGGCAAGAGCATAGAGCGCTGGATGGAGGAGAGCTGGAGTAAATCCTCTCGCCTGCGCCTCACGGATGATCTCCCGCGCCTCATCAAAATGCTGTAAAGCCAGATAAAGCATAGCGAGATTGACGTAGGAGGAGGCCGCACCGGGTTTAAGACGCATATATTGCCTTACCATCTCCGCAGCCTTCTCATACTGCCCCTGCTCGGCATAAACATTGCCTAGATTGATGAGATAGGGTGCCCCCGGGTAGCTCTCGATTTCCTCCTGATAGTTCTGGGCTGCCTTGTCGAGTTCCCCGGTTACATTCTGATTAGTAGTCGGCAGTGATTTCCAGTTTTTCGCGTTCGCTGGCGTGATCCCGTAACTGGAATGCTTTGGTATAGTACTCTCTCGCCCGCCCAAACTTGCCGAATTCGCGGTAGGTCTCGCCCACCATCGCGTAGGCCATGGCAAAATTCGGATCAAGCTCGATGGCACGTTGAGCGTAAGAAATGGTTCCGGCAGCCGAAATTTTCCCGTGAAGGGCCTTGCTGTAAGCTTTCAGAGCGTCCAGTGAAGGCGTGGCGGCCTGTTGGAGCGGGATGTCAAACTTTTGCACAGTCGCTAGCGATTCGCCTAGCTCTGTGCGGAGTTTGGATGCTGCCCCGTCCAGCGCGTCCAGCACCTTCTCTTTGGACGCCGCCGTCGCCTGCTCCTCGGCGAGCGGATCCCCGCTCCGGCAATTCACCGCCTTCAATCCCAGTACATATTGGCTGCCCAGGCTGGCAATTGACCCGGCCACATAAGCCTTACTGCCGACTCGCTGGCAAAGCTCGCGGGTTACCACGGGGGTGAGTTTCGCGTCCGCCGGATGCTCCATCAGTTTCAGGGTCTGGGCGAATTGGTTATCCGAAAGCACATTCAGAAATGGAGATTGGCGCAGAGAAACGTTGAGTGCCGTCTTCAGCGTCTCGTCGAAAACCGAGTCTCCGGTGCTGTTGGCGAAATCGGCGAGAACGATAGTGTCCGTGGCGGTGGATGGGTCGGGCGATGTCTTCGTTTCTTTGGAATCCGTTCCGGTTGATGGGGATGACTTATCCCTTTGTTGTCGAAATTCCGTCCGGATGCACGAATGAAGCCTGCTATATCGTGGTGGCCGACCCCACGGAAGTACAGAACCCGAGGAGAGTATCGGCGGACGGGGCTGGCGATGTCTTCATCGCGGATAACCTTAACAATCTGGTAGTAGAGGTTCCGGTTGGCTGCACCGGCACTTCGTGCCAGGCGACGGTCGGCATCGGGCTGGACGATCCGCTCGGGGTGGCGGTGGACGCATTCGGCGATAAGGTCTACATCGCCAATACCGATCTTTTCGGATTAGCGGAGGTGGCCCTGTCGGCGCCGAAAGTGGTTAGCGCCAACGTCTGCCCGGCACCGCAGACTACCCCTACGGCGTGCAACCAGACGATCACGCTGAACTACAACGATGCAAACGCCGAGATGTTTGGTGCCGCAATGAAGTTCGCGCTCACGCTCTTCGGCGCGCTCATGGTGACCGTAGTGGAGGCGCTGGTGGCGTTGGCGACATTGCCGGTCCAGTAGGAGAAGGCGTAATTCGTGTTCGCAGTTGCGGTCAGATTGACGACTGTGCCGGATGGTAAACATGATCGGGCGATTCTGGAACAGCCGATTGAATGCGGTCTGCGACGCGCGGAACTGGTGGAACTCGGAACGGTAGATTTTAGGTCCGCGAAGATCATTGCGTGATTACTGACCTGGTTGGCAAGGGAAACACATCCGTACCGGTCCGGTTTTGTCGTGGACGAAACGCAGCGTCGATCAGTGGATTGCCGCGGCTGAAATAAGTGCGACGAATGAGGCTAGAGAAGGGCACAGGAATCCCGACAAATGCCTTTGGGGCCATCGAACTTCGACTTCTGTCAATTGGCCGGAAACGCGCTTCGGAGAGATCAAATAGATGGTCTGGGCTAAACCGACTTCCCGGAGTTTTTTGGCCAGAAGGTGATTTGTTTTGTTGTAGGCGTTGCTAGTCGATGTCTCTGTGGAGGCGGAGGTCGCGTGATGATGCACCTATGCTGATGGTTCGCTTGCCACTTGCGGTTAACCACCTGCCGTCTTTCGTCGACCAGTATTGCAACTGGCGCGGGGCGACGTGGAGGGTAAAGGTCCTGGCTTCACCAGCAGTCAGGTGGATGCGTTCAAAGCCGGCGAGAGCGCGGACCGGGAACTGGACGCGGTCGGGGATTTGCGAGGGAGCGCCGAGATAGATTTGCGGTACTTCGTCGGAGTCCATAGCACCCGTATTTTTGACGCTGAAGCTGACGTCGAGTCCGCCATCAGAGGACTTCTCAACATCGAGTCCGGAGTAGTCGAAGGTGGTGTAACTGAGTCCGTAGCCGAATGGGAATAGTGGGTCGATTTTCTCTTTGTCGAACCAGCGGTAGCCTACATTGACACCTTCCGAGTAGGTGGTTTTGCCATCAACGCCTTTGCCGGACCGCTCAGGGTGTTTGGGGTCGGTGGCGGCGTAGTCCTCAAGGCGCTTGCCCCAAGTGACGGGGAGGCGGCCTGCGGGGCTGGTCTTGCCGGCAAGGATGTTGGCCGTGGACCAGCCGCCCTCGTCGCCGGGCCACCACATCTGAAGGATGGCTTTGACCTTGTTGGCCCACGGCAAGGCCACGGGTTGGCTGGTATTGAGCACAACGATCGTGTTGGGATTGACGGCGGCCACTTCCTCGACGAGTTTGTTCTGCTCGCCGGGAAGAGCGAAGACAGGATGCAGCCGCGTCCAAAGGAACACAACGGCAACCTTAGCCTTCTTGGCGGCGGCGATGGCGACCTCGTGGTCGGCTTTACGCTGCTCCGGGGTGTACCAGTTCAGGCGGATCTGAACGGGTGCGGCGGAGGTGTCAGGGCTGGTGCTGATTTCAATCGCGTGCGGGCCAGCGGTCAGATCGATGGAATGGCGAACATTGTCGATGCCATCGGTCGTCGGTACAACGTTGTCCTGGTTGGCTTGAAGGATGTCTCCGTGGACGCCACCCTGCACGACGCCCGTGTGGCCCAGGCGCTTGCCATCGAGTTTGATGGCGGCGTTGGTTCCGAGAGCCTGAAGATAGATCCAGTAGTTGCCCGCAGTAGGAACAGTCAACGTGCCCTTCCAGGTGACGATGGCATTGGGCGTGAGCGGATTGCTGCGCTTGATAGTGAAGTCGACGGTCGAGTCAACTTGCTCGCCGACGTTTCCGGTGCGGACCAGGCCGGGTTTTCCATCGTGGCTGAGGGCGGCGGCGGGAATGGTGGTTCCAGTCATGTCGTCATTGACCGCGAACTGGATCCTCGCGTTTCCTGAGATCTTCTTAAGGGCCTCATAAGGCCCAATCTGGCGCTCAGGCAATCCGACGGAGCGCTCGCCGTTGATGCCGATGGAATCGACCTGGCCGGCGGTCGGGCCGATGAGGACCACACCATCGAGATCAGCGGCCTTGAGCGGGAGCGCGCCGCCTTCGTTCTTGAGCAGCACGGCAGACTCTTCGCCTGTGCGCTCGATGATCTTAGCGTTGGCTTCGATGGCCTGGTCGGTAACTTCGTGCTTGGACTGGCCATCGAGGTAGCCAAAGTGGACGATCTCATATAGGACGCGGCCAGCGGCACGAGTGATGGCAGCTTCGTTGACGGTGCCGTCCTTGAGAGCCCCGGGCATCTTCTTGGGATCGTCCTTCTTGCCGAAGTCGCCCATCTTCATGGGTTCAGGCTTCGGCTCCTCGGGAATGTAGCCGGAGAAGCTTTCCATGAGCTCGTCCATAGCGTCTTTCGCGGGTGGGGGCGGGTCAGGCAGCAAATCGAAGAAAGAAGGAATGGGGAGGGCGCCACCGGGTTCGCCCGGCATCTCCATGTCGAGGCCGGCGTTGATGAACTTTACGGCGTGGACTGCGCCCCAGTCGGATGTGACGAATCCCTTGAAACCGATCTCGTCGCGCAGGATCTTCGTCAGCGTGGATTCGTTGCCGCAGGCGAAGGGGCCATTGACGCGATTGTAGGAGCACATGATGGAGGAGACGTCGGCGCGGCGGATGGCAGCCTCAAAGGGAGCAACGTAAACCTCGTGCAAGGTCTGGTCGTCAACAAAGATGTTGCCGCTCTCGGAGTCGTAAGCCACAAAATGCTTGATCTGTGCCATGACATGTTGCGACTGGATGCCTTTAACCTCCGCGACGCCCATCTCGGAAGTCAGAAAGGGATCTTCGCCGAAGGTGTTGAATCCGCGGCCGAACTCAAGGTCGCGGTCGATGTTGACGAAAGGCTGGAGGCTGACATCGATGCCGAGGGCGCGGTCTTCGCGGCCGATGACAAGTCCGTTCTCTTCGGCGGTCCTACGGCTGAAGGTCGCAGCGACGCCCATGGTGGCGGTCTCGCCTTGCGAGCGGTGGCGAGTGAGCACGCCGGGAGGGCCGTCCGCAAAACGCAGGCCGGGAATGTTGAGGCGCGAAATGCCACCGAGATAGCCGGCCTGTGCCTGATACACGGCAGGATCCTCCTGCGTACCGTGAATGAGCTTAAGTTTTTCTTCCAGCGTCATCTGGTTGAGCAGTTTGTCGACGCGCGCATCGCCAGTGACAACCGGAACGGACTGCGCGAATGCGAGTGTGGCCCGGATGCTCACGATCGCAATCAACAAATATCTCGGCGAAAGAATGCGTGATTTCACTGTTACCCCTCTCAATCCACTGCGGGCAAGTGTAGTACAGGAAAGCACTGTTGCGCTGTGCGCAAGAACTGAGTCAGCGCTCCTCTCTCTCTGCCGTCGCGGCTTTCATCCGGCTCAGGCCATCCGACAAGGTCTCTACGAACCCCGATGCGACTTAAAATGGGCGAGGCACCTCCGACGCCTTTTGCGGACCACTCTCGTCGACGGCAGAATCGGCATCGGTCAGACTTCTCCGGCACTCATTGGTCGCTACTTTCTCCAACGCGGCGGCGATTGGGTGTGCTCTATCGTCGAGGCGAAATCCGTTTAGACTTCATCCTGTTCTTCGATTCTGCGCGAGTCTTGCTCGTCTTCGACGCCTGCACGCCTGACAGTTCATACGCTTCCTGCAGCCATTCCGTAATGGGTGCCTCGACTTCATCGCGATGGTGGATGTGAATGATGTGATACACCTTGGACTTCGAAGCCTGGTCGCTTCTCCTCACTTGCGGAGCCTTCACTGTGCGACCGAGGAATACGCAGAGTTCGAGAAAGTTTTTCTTCGGACGAACGAAGAAGTAGCAGGAGCTACGCGAGAACATGATCGATTTGTGCGAGGCGTAAATTCGCTGCTCGCCAAAGGAAACGGCGGTTTCGCGCACCCGTTCCCACGCATCCCACAGGTCATCCGAGAGGTCTTGCGTAAGGGCTGCTTCGGTGGTTGTCCAACAGTCGTGCTCTTGTCCATCCTCGATCCACTGCTTGCAGTGATAGCACTCTCGACCCGGCATACTCGAATTGTAAAGGCTGATCGATGTCCGCGTTCACTCCCACTCTGGAATGCTTGCACCGCCAGAATGGCAGCGTGAGGATGCTAGACACCAAGTAACAAGATCAACCCCACCAACATCACCAAAACCTCCAGCGCCCATTGTCGATTTGACCTGGCCCCTTTTTTCGCGCACGCGATCATACGACATTTTCCAGTTTGATCGGTCCCCTTTTTCTGTCACACTTTCAAGGCGAGTTTCCGACAGTTTGTGAGCCTGGCAAATCGCCCTTCAAAGTGATTTGACAGGCGAACTCACTCGGCGTTCGTTCTCCCAGAGACCTGTGAGGACGACTCTCATTAATATTCCTTCCTCCAGACCGCGATCTTCCGCCGCGCATCGAACAGGTTCTGAAACCAGCTTACCGACAAACACTCCTCCCGCAGCCGTCCGTGAAAACTCTCCACCCGTGCGTTCTGCGTCGGCTTACCCGGCTGGATGTGCACCAATTCGATCTGTCGTTCCACGCACCATGCCAGAAAATGCCGGCTGGTAAGTTCCGGCCCGTTGTCGCAGCGGATCGCTTGTGGTCGTCCCCGCTCGCACACGATCGCATCCAGCACTCGTGTCACTCTGCGGCTGGCAAAGCTCGTATCAACTTCCAAAGCCAAGCACTCCCGCGTGTACGCATCCACCACGCTCAACACCCGGATTGCCGTGCGGCGTGTGTGCTACGGCGTGTTGAACGCGGAAGATCGTTGACCGTGGAAGCCGCGGAAAAACATCTTCGCTGCTGGAATGTTCGCAGCCTTCGAGCGGTCGCCAAACGGCGAGAGCGGTTTTAATCGGACTGTGATCCACACCTTTGGTATTGCCTGCGACGGAGCCGATTCCAAGATCCCAACACTTGTGGCTGGGTGGGTGCCATCACGGTTTCACCAGTAACCCGCGTGGCTCGCAGTTTCCGGCCAACGCCGCACTGTTTCTGACCGTTGGGATAGCGTCCAACCCTACCTCTTGCGTTCCTTACCGTTCAATGCTGGCAATGACGTGCCCCGTTTGTTATTACCTCGAGTCACTACTAACCGTAATTAAGCTGAAGAAATTGAATCCGATTGCCGATATGGTTCCGCAGTGACTTGCAAACCCATTGCTCGCGGGCTAGCCCTTGTGCTCCTAGCGGTTGGAGCTCTGAACGCCCAGGAGTACAGTTTTCGCACCTTCGGCACACCTGAAGGCCTCAACAACCTCGCAGTGCGGCAGATTTATCAGGATCGATTGGGTTTCATGTGGGTGAGCACGGAAAACGGCATCTTCCGCTACGACGGAGATCGCTTCGAAGCGTTTGGCCCCGCGCAGGGAATTCCTCCCACTTCCGGAGCTGCCCTTGGCGAAGCTCCAGACGGATCTCTTTTAGTCGGAGGAGACTTTGGACTCTACCATCTGCGAGGCAATCGTTTTGAGAAGCTGAGCGTCACTTTCAGGAGCGTCAGTTGGGCGCAGGGCATTCAGTCGGACGGAAAGGGCCATACCTTTATCGGCACCGACCTGGGTCTAGTGGAGTTCTATTTAGAGCTCGGACATGACGGTTTTGCAATCCGCAGCTTTCCGCAAGCGCCGTCGACCTCTGGGCCAGAGGTTGATGCCGTCCTGATCGATGGCGACATCGTCTGGTACGGATGCGGGCAACAACTGTGCCGCATGGACTCGAATCGGACCCGAGTCTTCGGGCGAGAGAGTGGGCTTCCCGATCTAAGCTTGATCGTGATCCGCAAAGACCGCGACGGCAACATGTGGGTACGAGCAAGGAGTGCGGGAGTGTTTGTGATGCCGGCGGGTCAGGCCAGGTTCCGCCGTCCAGACACTCCCATTCCTGGCAACGCGATGGTGGGCGTTCCCGAGGTGGACACCGACGGCCGGATCTTATTACCTTCCCCCGCCGGATTGCTAATCCGCGAAGGAAAGAGTTGGCAGACGATCGATCGGTCCTTCGGACTTCGAGGAGCTGTCTATGCCGTATTCGAAGACCGGCAGCATTCACTGTGGATCGGGCTAGCCGGCCGGGGGCTTGCTCAGTGGCGCGGCTACCGGGAGTGGGAGAGTTATTCAACGGCGAGCGGTCTGGCCAGCGATATCGTGTACGAGGTCCTTCCGCAGCAAAACGGGACGCTGTGGGCTGGTACTGAGGGCGGGTTACTGCGCGGGAAGCAACGACACTCTGGGATTCGGTTTACAAGGGTCAAGGGCTTGGACGGCCTACCAGTGCACAGCGTTCGCGCGGCTCCGAATGGCGATCTGTGGCTTGGCACCGAGGCTCATGGTGCAGCCCGCTTTCAGCCAAGCACCGGCAAGGTGGAGTGGTTCGGTGAGTCCAAGGGACTGCTCGGCAAGGAAGCCTATACCTTGCGCTTCGATCGCCAGCAAAGACTCTGGGCAGCGACCGACGCAGGGCTGTTTGTCTCCATGGCTCCCTATCAGAGATTTTCACGGATCACCGAATTGCCAGCCACGCGGATATGGATAGTGGTTGAGGGAAGCGATGGCACTGTTTGGGCGGGAGGTGCCGATGGACTTTTCTCGTATGCCGGCGGCCATTGGAGAAATTTCACGCATCTCACGGGGTTGAGCAATCAGGAAGTGCTTTCGCTGGGCGCGGGTGCGAACGGAACAATCTGGATCGGATATCGGTTTGGGGGTGGTATTGACCGCGTCCATCTGCAGCCGGGCGGCTTGGCTATCGAGAGAGCTGTCCAGCGAACCGGTTCAGATGGATTGGTCTACTTCCTGGAATTTGATGCACTAGGGCGCTTGTGGGCTGGCACCGAGCGCGGCGTCGACATGTGGGATGGCTCCCGTTGGAGCCATTACGACATGAGCGACGGCCTGGCGTGGAACGACTGCAACCTAAACGGGTTCGCTGAAGAACCCGATGGCACAGTGTGGATCGGGACAAGCGGGGGCCTCTCTCGTTTCAAGCCGCGGTCTCGACCCTCTATTGAAGCGCCGATCAAGGTTGTTTTCACCAAGCTCGCCATGGGACAAACAGATGTTTCGACGGAGCGCAATCCATCGTTCACCATCCACGCCAACTCTCTCGTGGCCAGATACACGGCGCTGAATGTGCCTGGAGAAAACGGGGTCCTGTTTCGTTACCAACTAGCAGGCTCGAATTCCACTTGGACCGAAACGACACAACACGAACTGCAGTTCGCGGAATTGGCGCCCGGAGCCTATCGCCTGGAAGTCGAAGCGCAAGACGGCGACGGACAATGGAGCAGCAATCCAGCAGAATTTACCTTCAGAATTCTGACGCCGTGGTATTGGTCGTGGTGGTTTCTCACCAGTTCTGGACTGGCACCTCTATTAGCGGCTTGGGGGATATTTCGTTTGCGGATGCTGGGCGCGCAAAGGAGAGAGCGCGAATTGCAGAGGCTGAAAGTGGCCCACGACGAGATCAGGAATCTTGCCTTCTTCGATCCCCTGACCGGCCTTCCCAACCGCCGCCTTCTGTTGGATCGTCTACGGCAAACCTTGACCGCTGGAGTTCGAAGTAAACATAAACGAGCGCTGTTGTTTGTGGATCTCGACGATTTCAAAACGCTGAACGACACCCTCGGCCACCATATAGGTGACCTTTTGCTCCAGGAAGTGGCTCGTCGCATCACTGCCGGCATCCGGGAAACCGACACCGTGGCGCGACTAGGCGGAGATGAGTTTGTCGTCCTGCTCCAGGATTTGAGCGATGTTGCCGAGGATGCCGCTGTGCAAGCTAAGTCCATCGCCCAAAAAATTCTCACCACGGTCAATCAACCATACTTACTGGCGGGACGCGAATGCCGCAGCAGTTCGAGTATAGGAATCACAATATTCGGCGATCCCGGCGATAGCACGAATGAAGTCCTACAACAGGCCGACATCGCCATGTATCAAGCCAAGGCAGCGGGCCGCAACACGATGCGCCTTTTCGCTCCCGCCTTGCAGGCTGCTGTCAATGCTCGTGCTGCGCTCGAAGAGGATCTCCGGGAAGCCATCGAGACGAACGATTTCCTGCTTTACTATCAGCCGCAAGTAGAGAACGGCATCCTGATCGGTGCCGAGGCGCTCCTACGCTGGCGACATCCAAAGCGCGGCTTCTTGTCCCCGGGCGAGTTCATTCCCCTGGCCGAACAAACCGGGCTGATCCTCCCTTTGGGAGAATGGGTACTCGAAACCGCTTGCCATCAGATTGTCACGTGGGCAAAGCATGAGGAGTCGGCTCAGTTCACGGTTGCCGTGAATATCAGCGCCCGGCAGTTGCGCCACCCGGATTTCATCAAGACAATACTCGACGTCCTGCATCGCACCGGAGCAAATCCACAAAGCCTCGAACTGGAGCTCACCGAGAGCATGTTCGTGGACGATGTTGACGACGTCATCGCAAAAATGACAGAGCTTAAGTCGCATGGCTTGAGATTTTCTCTGGACGATTTCGGTACCGGCTATTCTTCCCTGTCGTTTCTGCGACGCTTACCCTTAGACCAATTGAAAATTGACCAGGAATTCGTTCGTGATCTTCTGGTCGATGCTTGTAGCGGCGCGATTGCGCAAAGCATCATTTCCTTGGGCCGAGCGATGGGTCTGTCGGTCATCGCCGAGGGCGTTGAAACCGAAGGACAGCGGGACTTCCTTGCTCGTATCGGCTGCCATGCCTACCAGGGTTTCCTGTTCGGCCGACCGATCCCCATCGACGAGTTTCAGCGATTGGCATCCAGAAATGGCTGCTTTAGAGTCCGCGGCAGTGCGGACTTCGATCTAGTGTAGTGCTCTCCAAAATCTGACTTACACGATGGCCCGTCCGATCATCAAGATGCGAAGAATCAGCCAGGTCCTTTCCGATAAATGGGGGCCATTCTGACGCAATGAATTGGGTAAAGATTGCCGAAAATCCGCAAACGAATGACAAAGACGCAGAAGCTACAGCAAACCAACCTCAGCAGGAAATTTCGCTTGCAACGAGCTAACCACGTTTCAAACTCCGGAAGACCTCGGAGGCCTTGGAGACACGCGTCCTTGAGAAAGAACGGCCAGCAGGCAAATCCGCTACTAACGCTTCGTTCCAGCCACTCAAACGCCGCAGCATGCTGCCCCAACAAAGAAAATATGCTCGCGATTTGATAATAGGTGTGGTGAGCATGCCCGAAGGTCTTTGCAGTGCTACAGGCGCGAGCCACACTCTCTAGCGCCAGTTCCGGACTCCCCGTCAGCGCCCAATACAGGCCCATTAAACTGATGATCAGCGGCTCCTCGGGTAAAAGATCGACCGCCTCGTCGAGTAGATCTTTCGCCTCCCGCCAATCACCGGTCATCATTGCTGCTTGCGAAGCAAAGGTTCATTTGCAGGTCAATCGCCTTATGCAGTTCAGCGATTGCATCGAGGTGCTGGAAGGTTTTTGAGGGACTCCAAAGGAGAAATGCCTTAGCCACGTGTGCTTCGGGCAAGTCCCGATTCAGCTCAAGGGCGCGTCCACAATGAAATTCGGCTTTGTCCAAACATTTCATCGCGGGTTCGAACTCAAAATAACGATTCGCACATGTAAGCGAAAGGGTCACATGGGCAAGTGAAAAACCGGAATCTAAGGTTACTGCATTGGTCAGCAAATGCACGGCTTCCTCCAGCAAAGTAAGATCGCCCGAGGAGCTAAGGCGGTAGCCTCGTAGAAGTATGCGTACGCCTCAGTATCGACAAAAAGGTCGGAACGCCAAGGTTTGGCCACGATATCCTGGCGCGACACGAGTTGCCCTCGTCTCAAGGCAAGAAAGATCAATAGCTCCACGGGCTTTTTTTCCAGCTTCAGGACGTCCACGGCGGCGAAGCTCGTAGCTCTCGAGAGTCGGATGCTCAACACCGGCAGGGCCGGATATGAACGCGTGCTTCGCGCCCTCTGTGTCATTCCGCCACAGTTTGCAGAAGGCACATCCGGAATCTCGCCACAGGACCTCTTCGGAATCGTTCTCCGCCCGAAGGGGGCGGATGCCTTCATCTGTCCGATCTCCTTCCGCCCACTGGTTCAAACCGCTTGTCTGGTTCGAGTTTGCGAAAATGCGATGGCGGCACAAACACTTCGCAATATGACTGCCGATTAACAGTGATCTTCAAAAGTTAGTGGGACCGTTGACCTGTTTCGTTTCTTCGTGGAGTTCAAGGGTGGACAGATTGGCGAGCCGACCAAATGGCGTTCGCACTTTCAGCCACAGTTTACCATCGAGAAACAAGGGATACATTCTTCGCATCCACCTTTGCCGCAGACTTCGTCGGTTCTCTTCCGAGGGAATCGACAGTTCGTAACCATTCCGCTGCAAGCATGGGCCAACCGTTGCTTCGATCGCGGACACTTCGGCCAGCGAAAGGCCTTCTCTCCAACGACCCAGCGGCTTGATTTCGGCTCTCTGCGCTTCTTCGCGAAAAGACGAATTTGTTTTCGACAGGGTACCTAAGCCCGCACGCTGAATGCGGTCGTAGTCCAGATCGTGATCGATAAAACCGCCCAGTTTTGTCAGCGTTTCGCGCGGATGGGTGACGAGGTCTTCATAGCGAATCTCGATGTAATCGGCGGGGAACTTGCTGGCACGAGCGCGACCCTGCCTAACCATCCACTCCCAATACAAGGCGGTCGCCACCAGACTGTTCGTCTTGTCGCGGTCCCAGGGCAGAGGTGTAAATCCGCCCATTTTCTTAAGGGAAAGCGCAATGTCCCGTCCGTCGCGGATCATATGCAGAAAGAGGGCGTTGGGTATATCGCGTTTCACCTGCTCAACATGCATAACATTGTCAGGATCGTATAGAGCCCAGCGCTGAGATTGCTGGTTTTGCGTGAGCGAATCCATGACCGCGCGGATAAAGTCTCCTCCGGTCCGACATCGGTTCAGCATACATTCCGACAACGGCGCGGGGTCGAGCCCGTAACGACGGAAACCCTTGCTGCGGAGCCACGTCGCAAAGATCTTTTCGCGGTTTGCTCGGCTTTCCATCGAGCCGAACCGAGGAATCAGCTTCTTGTAAAGCGGCAGGTAGCCTCGATGGATCGTAAAACCGCCAGCGGACAACAACATGTCATAAATCAGGTTCGTTCCGGAACGATGACAGCCGATCACGAAAACTGGTGAATGCTTGCGATCACTCTCTTGACGCGCTGACATTCTCAATTCCTCTCATCTGGCGGTGTGGGCCATGTGAAGGGCCGTCTGGACTTATTGGGGCAACGGGCATTGATAGCGGCGCACATTATCCCGAAGATTGTCGATTTGGACCGGCAACTTCGACGGAATTAAAGGTCCGGACATTCATCGTACTCGCTCCCCTCCTCGCCACAAATTTCAAGGAGCGTAGAGTTCGCGTGTCACGAGCCATTTGCCCGCTGGTGTCTTGGTTTTCACGTAGAACTTGGTCTCAAAGTAGACACGATACGCAGCGCGCATTGCCGCGAGGTGCGGACGCACTGTCCTTTTTGTGCCGAGCTCATATCCCAGTGTCTCCAGACTGCCGCCTATCATTCCCTCAATCGCCGCCAACTCAGATTCAGAGAGATCGGTCCTCCACCGACCGATCGGGCTCCGCGTTTCCTTCTTAAATGCAGTATTAGGCGCACTCACTGATCCAATTCCCACGGCCGCGATTCGCCGATAGTCCAGATTGTGCTCCACAAACGGCTCCAACCGCTTGAGCACCTCCGCCGGCCGGAGTACCAAATCTTCGTAACGGACTTCCACATAGTCTGCACCCAGCGCCTGCCCCGCCTTGCGTCCCTTCTCGACAATCCATTCCCAATAAATCGCAGCTGCCACGGCCGCCCGTTTTCGATCCCACGGCAACCGGCGGATCTGCGAGAGCCTTTCCCACGACAGGGCGACATCGCGCCCGTCGCGGATCACATGAATGATGACCGCGTTGGGAACGGTCCTCTTGATCTCGCGCATATACAACAGGTGCTCGGGAGTCGTCTCCGCCCACCGCTTCACCCCCTGCTTGCGACACATCTCCTCCATAAAAATGCGGAGGAAATCTCCGCCGTTCTGGCACTCGGTCATGACTCTGGCGTCGACGTCGGAGGGATCCAGGCCCGTTCGGGTAAAGAGGCGGGTCCTGTACCAGGCATCGAGCATCCGTCGCTTGTTCCGAGGATCGCTGAGGGGACGAAAGCGCGGTTCGAACAAGGTGAAAATAAAGGACTCTGCGCGATAGACCGCAAAATTTCCAGACGACAACAGCATATGGTAAAGCAGTGTGGTGCCGGAGCGACTGCAACCGATCGAAAACACAGGCGCTCGGCTACGAGCCGCTCGAATCGGATCAGCTTCGATTTCGGTCAGTAACGAGTCGGGTCGCATTCGAGCGACGGCTGCAAGCGACTCTGGCGTCCATGTCTCGCCGAAGTTCGCATAGTCCATATCGAACTTGTTGTCTAGCATTTACATCGACATTGTACTATATCGCAGCAACGGGGACACCGCACTCGCGAGTTACAGTAGTTGCGTAGAGGATTCAAGGACTTACTCCAAACACCGGCACAGCATTCCCCCTCAATAACTGCAAAAATTTTCATGCTTTGAAGATGCAGAGAACCGGTCGAATAAAAGACTGTTCGCCGCTCCGGCTGCCCGAGCGGTTGGGATCTTGCGGATTACTGTAGTGTAAGAGTCTCCATATAAACTCTAGTACTACGATGGACATACATGGTAATATGGCGTTAACATTCGGTCCGCGATCGGAAGGGGGGGGTGCCAGATGAAGGTTGCGAGAGGAGAAGTAAATGCTGCAGCTCCGCGACGAAACTCACCTGTCTTTGTAATTGGCTGCCACCGTTCAGGCACCGCTTTACTTTACGACAGTTTGCTCTCGGCCGGAGGATTTCCGATCTACCACGCTTCTCCTTACCTGCACACAACGCTGCTGCCTATCTGCGGCAACCCGTCCGTTCGCAGCCACCGTGAGAAGCTGTTCCGACTCTGGCTGCGGAGCAAGGCGTTCCGGAGAACCGGTTTTGACGCGGAGGACCTTCGCTCCCGGATCCTGAACGAATGCGAAACGGGAGGCGACTTCCTGAAAATCACCATGGAAGAACTGGCAAACCGGGCGGGCGCGCAGCGATGGGCCCTCCATGATTGCGACAACATTTTGTGTATGCCCGCCATAAAGCATGAGATCAGCAATGCGCTGTTTATCCACGTTGTGCGGGATGGACGTGACGCAGCGCTTTCGATGCGGAAGCAGCATGTCGTAAATCCTCGATTGTGGCCGCGCAAGCGGGCTCTTTTCGCATGGGCGTTGCTTTGGCAATGGACAGTTCGGAAGGGAAGGCGCTTCGGGCAGGAGTTCGCAGACGACTACATCGAAGTGCGGTACGAAGATCTGGTTCGCGATCCCGCGAAGACTCTGGCTATGCTGGGAGAGTTCCTGGACCATGATCTCGACTATGGCCGCATTCAACGGAACGCCATCGGCAGACTATTATCTCCGAACACCGTCTGGGGTGAGGAAACGCACTCGCAGACCTTCAGTCCGATCGGCCGCTGGAAAGCCAAGCTTTCCCAACCAGAGATTAACACTCTGGAGGGCCTGATCGGAGGCTGCCTGAAGGAATTCTCATACCCGCTCACGACGGAACCTCAACGGTTCGGCCGCGTGGATCCCATCCTGAACCTCATGCGAGCGAGTTACCCGCGGTTTTTTGAAGCAAAACTGTTCCTGCAGTCCAAAACCGTGGTTGGGAGACTCGCCAATGGAGCGAGGCTAGAACTCTCGGAGGCTGTCTGAATTATGAAACAAGGTTGCGTTGATCCTGGCGACTGTTTGGGGAACTGGAACGGAGCAGTGGCTCCGTCCATTCCACGCAACCATGCTCCGAACGCGAAGCGAAGGGTGATCTGCACCGTGGGTCCGGCCTCGCTTAAACCGAGAGTCATCCGCGAACTTGAGGCCATCGGCGTGAGCCTGTTTCGCATCAATCTCTCGCACACCGCGGTAGATGATGTGCGTCCGGCGATTACTTTACTAAAGAAGTACACCACTGTTCCAGTGTGCCTCGACAGCGAGGGCGCACAGATACGAACAGGCACCTTCTCAGCGGCGCCGGCAAATCTTAAGAAAGGCGGCCTGATTCAGGTCCACCGGCATCCCGTGGATGGCAATGCGGAGAAACTGAGTTTTACGCCTTTGAACACGCTTGAATTGTTGGAGCCTGGCGACCTCATCACCATTGACTTCCATGCGGCCATCGCGGAAGTGATTGAGATTGAAAGCGACCGGGCGGTTCTGCGCGTCCGCAAAGGCGGCCGCGTTGGCAGTAACAAAGCGTGCAATGTACATCGCGAAATCGATCTGCCCGCCATTACTGAGAAAGATCGCATTGCGATCCAGATTGGGAGAGAAATGGGCGTCGATCACTACGCGCTCTCTTTCGCCAACCGTCCCGAGGACGTAAGGGAGATGCGGATCTTGGTCGGTCCGCATGCAACCCTTATTTCGAAGATCGAGTCCCGCAGCGGCATCGAACATCTGGACGAGATCGCCCGGTTGTCCGACGCAATTCTGATTGATCGGGGCGACCTATCGCGCCAGGTACCGCTGCAACAAATCCCAGCTCACCAGAAGAACATTATCAGGCGTGTAAAGGCCATCGGACGCCCGGTATACGTTGCCACTAACTTGCTGGAGTCGATGGTTCACTCCGCAGTGCCGACGCTCGCAGAAATCAACGACATTCACAACACGCTGGACGATGGTGCCGACGGTCTCGTCCTCGCATCCGAAACCGCAGTGGGCAAGTTTCCCATTCAATGCGTCAACATGGTCATGAGTGTGATTGACGAGTTCATGCGACCAAGTTAGGGGCGACATTTCGCTCGCCAGCCTCGGATGCTCTTGAAGCGCGCGGGTCCGTTTCAACGAAAACCGCGATCGTGAACCTTGCCTTGACCAGCTGATGCAGGAAGAAGAGTTTCGCTCGAGAAAATGTTGCAAAGCTCCCCCTATATATTCTAGTATGTCGATTACATCACTTGTGTTTGAAGAATGTCGACTTATTCAACCCAAGGAGAACTCCCCCGCGTGAGCATCCATCCGAAGTACCGGTTGCTGGCTTTGATCGTGCTTCTCTCTGTCCGCGCCCTTGCAACCGACGGGTATTTTTCAATTGGCTATGGCGTAAAGCAACTAGGGCAAGGAGGCGCTGGTGTTGCGCTCCCACAGGACGGCCTGGCGGCTGCAACCAACCCGGCCGGCATGGTGTTCGTCGGCGACCGCTTTGACTTTGGCCTGACCTGGTTCCGTCCCATTCGGGGCGCATCGATCATAGGAAGCGAAGATCCGGCTCTGGATGGCAATTTCGATGGCAGTCGCAAGAAGAGTTTCTTTATTCCTGAATTGGGATATAACCACCTGTTCAGCCCTAGATTGTCCATTGGACTCTCTGCTTATGGCAACGGCGGCATGAATACGGCCTACACTACCGCCATCCCGCTCTTCAGTGCTAATCCTACTTTCAGGGCAGGCGTGGATCTGCAACAGTTGTTCGTATCGCCGACCGTCGCGTTCAAAGCAAACCCCCACAATGCCTTCGGGCTTGCCGTGAACATCGGCTACCAGAAGTTCGCCGCCCAAGGATTGGAAAATTTCGAAGCGCCCGGATTCTCGACCTCGCCCGGGAACCTAACCGAACTGGGCTTCAGCAATTCCTTCGGTGCCGGGGTCCGTGTCGGCTGGTTGGGAACGGTCACCCAAGCTTTGAGCGTGGGCGCGACCTTCCAGACCAAGACCTACATGCAGAAGCTCGATAAGTACAAGGGACTCTTTGCCGAGCAGGGTGGGTTCGATATTCCCGCGAATGTAGCCGGTGGCGTGGCCTTCAAGGTTGTCTCCAAAGCGACTCTTCTGTTTGATGTCGAGCGAATTTTCTACGGGCAGGTAAGTTCGATCGCAGATCCGGACTTTCCCGACCCTCCAACCCAGTTAGGTGCAAACAACGGCCCCGGCTTTGGATGGCACGACATCAACGCCGAGAAGCTGGGTTTCGATTTCAAGGCCGGTTCGAACTGGATGCTACGCACTGGGTTTAATCACAGCGGTCTGCCGTTTGACGCCAGCCAGAATTTTTTCAATATCCTCGCTCCAGCCGTGGTCCAGAACCATCTGACGGTGGGCGCGACATGGGGATTCGGCAACGACAAAGAGATCAATATCGCTTTTCAGCACGCGTTCGCGAAAAAGTTCGACGGAGTGAACTCAATCCCACCGGGCAGTCCGCCGCAAGGTTTCGGCGGCGGCGAGGCCAATCTGCGCATGTATCAGGACGCGGTGAGCATCAGTATCGGTTGGGGAAAGTGAACAGGTCACGCCGAGGGGTAAACGCGATGGTGGATTTCAACCCGCTGCTTGGCCTTCGTATCCACGATTTTCCGCGAGCTCTTCAGCTCGTGCTCGTTATCCTTGCTTAAGCAAGCATAATTCAATGATGTCGATTGTAGAAGTGGAATACACTGAAACACTTCTTGGAGAGTTCGTATATGAATGAAGTCTCGCTGCATAACAGTCCTTCCCTCCTCACCCGGACGCTCTTGGCCTCCGTGATTCTATTGAGCCTCGCGTCAACAGTGTACGGGCAGATTTCGGCCGGCTCGATTCAAGGCACCGTGAAGGACCCCTCGGGCGCGGTAGTCTCTGGCGCGACCGTGACGATTGTAAAGATCGACACGCAATTCACGCGCAATGAAACAACCAACGCCAACGGACTGTTTTCGTTCAATGCTCTGTCCATCGGCGAGTACAGGCTGACGGTACAGGCGAGAGGGTTCTCCATTTTTTCGGAGAGTTTTGAACTACTAGTGGGTTCTCACTTGGACCAGGAAATCGGTTTGAGTGTGGGCAGCGAAGCGACCACCGTAGAAGTCACCAGTGGGGGTTCGGCAGCGGTGAATACGGTCAACCAGGAAGTCTCTTCGGTTGTAAACTCCGCGGAAATAGCCGAGTTTCCTACGCTCACCCGCGATCCCTATGACTTGGTGGCGACGGCTGGGAATGCGCAGCAGGATTCACAGGCCGGTTTGGGCGATAGCCGGGGCGTCGGATATTCACTCAACGGACAGCGTTCGGCCAGCACCAACATCATGTTAGATGGCGCCGACAATGTAAACGAGTTTGATACAAGCGTCGGCCAGACCGTGCCTCTCGACTCGGTCGAGGAGTTTCGTGTCGTCACCAATGGCATGACCGCGGAATACGGACGCGCATCGGGCGGCGTCGTGAACGTGGCCACGAAGGCTGGCAGCAACGCGTTCCACGGTACAGCCTACGAATACAACCGCGTGTCGGCGCTCGCCACCAACACTTTCAACAATGCTGCCTTCGGTGAGCCGAGGGGGGGATTCACCCGCAACCAGTTTGGTTTTTCAGTGGGCGGCCCGGTTGTGAAAAACAAGCTTTTCTTTTTTGAGAACTCGGAGTGGATTCGCGTGCGCAGTTCGGCTCCGCAGACCGCGGCTGTGCCGGATCCGGCGCTGATCGCTGCGTCGGCTCCAGCCACTCAGACTTTCTTCAGCCAGCTCGGAACACTTCGACCCGGCCTGAGCGTATTGGGCAGCCCGATTACCGTCACGCAGTTGTTTGCGGACGGCATTACGCCCGGTCCTCTTCTTACAGCTTATGGAGGCCCGAACTGCTCCGCCGCCGACTCCTACGCCAACTGCCCCGCTCCTGCTTTCGATAATGTGACCTGGAATGCTGCCACCGATGATGGTGCCCAGGCTCCTCAGAACACTCTCGAGACGGTCGCCAGGGTCGATTACAACCTCAGCGACAAGACCCAGTTGTTCGCTCGATACTCTTATTATGGCGAATCGGACTTCGCCGGCTACGTCAATACCAGCCCATACTCGGGGTACGATACTGGCCAGACTTACAGGGATAATGCTTTTTTGTTGTCGCTGACCCACTCTTTCACTAACAACGTGCTCACCAATGTGCGCCTGGTCTTCACTCGCTTGAACAATTTGCAACCGCTGGGAACGAGACCAGCCGTACCCTCGCTTAACATCTCCCTATCAAGCATTGGGTCCATCGGTGGAACTTCCGTTGCTTTTCCAGGCATTGGTGGAGGCGGCGGCCTTCCATTTGGCGGACCGCAGAATCTCGCCCAGTTCTATGACGATGTAAGCTGGGTCCACCGCAAGCACACCTTCCGGTTTGGTGGCCAGTACATTTACACCCAAGACAACCGCGCTTTTGGTGCGTATGAGGAGCCGGAGGAAGCGCTCGCCAGTGAAAGCGGCGGCTACACGGAGGCATTCGACAATTTTCTCGCAGGGCAGATTGATAGTTTCCAGGGTGCGATCAATCCGCAAGGAGTGTACCCCGGGGGGACGGTGACTCTGCCCGTTGGCCCGCCATCCTTCAGCCGCAGCAACATTTACAACGATCTGGCGTTCTACGGCCAAGACACCTGGAAAGTAACTTCCCGGCTTACTTTGGATCTGGGGCTGCGCTGGGAGTACTACGGCGTCCAACACAACAAAAACGCGAACCTCGATTCCAACTTCTACCCCGCGTCCGGAGATAACATCTTCGAGAATATTGCATTGGGAACGGTACAAGTCGCCCCCAAAAGCCCAATCGGCGGCTTGTGGGCCCCGCAGAAGCACAATTTCGGTCCCCGCATCGGATTTGCCTATGATCTTTTAGGCAATGGCAAGACGTCGTTACGCGGCGGCTATGGGATTGCATACGAACGGAACTTCAACAACGTTACGTACAACGTAATTCAGAATCCACCCGCTCAGGGTGTGGTCTCGGTGCAAGCGGCAAATCTGGGCTTGCCGTTTCTTCCTATCTATACAAGTGTCGCTGGACCACTTTCGGGCTCCACTGGCACGGTTACGCTCCCTCCTGTCGAACTGCGTTACCTGGACAACCACATCAAAACGGCCTACACCGAGCAGTGGAACCTGGGTTTTGAGCGAGAACTAGACCGAAATCTGGTTTTCGATCTCGGATACAGCGGTGCCCGAGGAATTCACCAGTATTCTATTTCCAACATCAATGACAGTTATTTTGCGCCCGAATACCTCGGTACCGACAACGCCCCTTACACGCTCAACACGCAATATACCAACATCAACAAACGCGGATCAGAAGGCGACTCGTATTACCACGCGCTGGTGGCAACGGTGCGAGGCAAGCTGAAGTTCGCGACACTCAACGCCAACTACACTTGGTCTCACTCCATCGATACCCTGAGTTCCACGTTTAGCGATGAGGTGGCGACCAATGGCCTGGGCTATACCGATCCGTTTTCGCCAGCGACCGACAGGGGCGCCTCCGATTACGACGCGCGGCATCGCATTGCGTTGAGTGCTGTTGTCCCGCTGCCTTTCTACAAGAATTCGTCGAACAAGGCGTTGCAGGAGACAGCCGGCGGATGGCAATTCGCTCCCATCTTCACTTACCACACCGGCAATCCTTTCACCCTGTACGACTGCGAATACTCGCAGGCATATTACAACTGCCCCCGCGCTGAGGTGGTGCCGGGCTCGGTCGTCCCCAAGAGCGGTTCGGCAGGCCAATACGATGGCAATAACCTTTTCGACTACTTAACCGTTCCAGCCTCAACCCCTTCCAGTCCCGATGGCGGGGCCTATGAATACGCTGGGCCAACTCTGATTCCGGGCACAACTACGCCCTTCCCAGTTCAGGACTCAGCCCTTCCCACCTGCACTGGTTTAGGGCATCAGGGCTGCTCGTACCCATCCAACATGCTGGGTCGCAACTCGTTCGTTGGACCGGGAAACTGGAACCTAAATTTTGGAGCTTACAAGGAGTTCCAGGTGACGGAGCGCACTAAACTTCAATTCCGCAGCGAGTTCTATGACCTCACCAATCATAAGAACTTCTACGTCTATGGATTTGGATTCGGAGGCGCTGACGCGCCTTTCCAACCGACCAATCCAGAAGGCTATCCGATCGTCCAGGCAAAGAAGGGCGGCTTTGGCAACTCCTTTGACGACCACCGGAATATTCAATTTGCTCTCAAGCTGATTTTCTAACGGCTTCTGAGGATGCTGGACGAATGGCCCGACCCCGAACTGGGTGGCTCACCACCGTTTGGCTCGTCAGGTGCGCCTGGAAACACGTTGACCGTCAAATCAAGCGAGCCGCGCTCGACGGGAACGGACGAACTTGCGTCCGTCCCTGCTTGAACTTGGCTCAAAGGAATGGTGACGCGCCCTAGTACGGCCAAGTCCAGTCGCGGATTTCTGGCATGTCATCTCCTCGTTCGTGGATGTATTGCTTGTGCTCGACCAGTTTGTTGCGCAGGAACTGCTTGAAATGGGCTCCTATTCTTTGCAACCGAGGAATACGGTCGATGACATCTCCGGCCAAATGAAAGCGGTCAAGATCATTCAGGACCGCCATGTCGAAGGGCGTGGTCGTTGTTCCTTCTTCCTTGTAGCCGCGCACGTGGAGGTTGTCGTGGTTGTGGCGGCGATAGGTGAGGCGGTGAATCAGCCAGGGATAACCGTGATAAGCGAAGATGATCGGCTTGTCCAGCGTGAACATGGAATCGAAATCAGCGTCGGAGAGCCCGTGGGGGTGCTCGCTCGCGGGCTGAATGGTCATCAGATCGACCACATTCACAACACGAATCTTGATATCGGGAAAATGCTGCCGCAGAAGATCGACCGCGGCGAGAGTTTCGAGCGTCGGGATATCGCCGGCGCACGCCATCACAACATCCGGCTCGACACCTTTGTCGGTGCTGGCCCACTCCCAGATGCCGATACCGGTGGTGCAGTGTTCAATAGCCGACTCCATGTCGAGAAACTGCAAAGCGGGTTGTTTCCCAGCGACGATCACGTTGACGTAGTGACGGCTCCGCAGGCAGTGATCGCCGACGGACAGCAGCGTGTTGGCGTCGGGCGGAAGATAGACGCGGACGATATCGGACTTCTTATTCACCACATGGTCGATGAATCCGGGATCCTGGTGGGTAAATCCGTTGTGATCCTGTCGCCAGACATGCGAAGTCAATAGATAGTTGAGAGAGGCGATCGGACGGCGCCACTCGATTTCACGGGTGACCTTGAGCCACTTGGCGTGCTGGTTGAACATGGCATCGATAATGTGAATAAAGGCCTCGTAGCAAGAGAAAAAACCGTGGCGGCCGGTGAGCAGGTAACCTTCAAGCCAGCCCTGGCACATGTGCTCACTCAGCATCTCGACGACACGACCGTTTTGCGAAAGATGCTCGTCGACCGGAAGCAGCGGTTCCATCCATTCCTTGTCGGTCACTTCAAACAGGGCATCGAGGCGGTTGGATGCAGTTTCATCGGGGCCGAAGACGCGGAAGTTTTTGGCATCAGAATTGAGCTTCATGACGTCGCGCAAGAAAATGCCAAGTACGCGTGTCGCTTCGGCATTTTCGGTGCCGGGCTTGGAGACCTTGACCGCGTACTGGCGGAAGTCAGGCATGATTAAGTCTCGTAACAGAAGGCCGCCGTTGGCATGGGGATTCGCTCCCATCCTGCGCTCGCCTTTGGGCGCCAGTTCCGCAAGCTCCGGGATCAACTTACCCTGTTCGTCAAACAACTCTTCGGGGCGATAACTCTTCATCCATTTTTCAAGGATCTTTACGTGTGCGGGCTTCGACTGCAGGTCGGCCACGGGGACCTGGTGTGAGCGCCAAGTGCCCTCAATCGGTTTGCCATCGACTTCTTTGGGTCCTGTCCAGCCTTTCGGACTGCGCAGAACGACCATGGGCCAGGCAGGGCGAGTCGGCTGGCCACCCTGGCGGGCATTGTTTCGACGAGCGTCGTTTTGAATGGATTGAATCTCTTTGACAATGGTGTCCAAGGTTGCCGCCATCAATTGATGCATGGCATCGGGTTCGTGGCCCTCGACAAAGTACGGCTTCCACCCATAGCCGGTGAACAGACTAGTGAGTTCTTGATCGTCCATGCGGGCGAGGACAGTGGGATTGGCAATCTTCCAGCCGTTGAGATGAAGAATGGGCAGAACGACCCCGTCGCGCGCGGGATTGAGGAACTTATTGATATGCCAGCTCGTGGCCAGCGGTCCGGTTTCGGCCTCGCCGTCGCCAACCACACAGCAGGTGAGCAGGTCGGGATTGTCGAAGACGGCTCCGCAGGCGTGCATGATCGAGTAGCCGAGTTCTCCGCCTTCATGGATGGAGCCGGGAGTTTCGGGGGCAACGTGGCTGGGAATGCCTCCGGGAAAGGAAAACTGCTTGAAGAGGCGGCGCATGCCCTCTTCATTCTGACCAATATTTGCATAAAACTCGCTGTAAGTACCCTCCAGATAGGTGTTGGCGACTAACCCAGGGCCGCCATGGCCTGGACCCGCTATATAAATGACGTTCAAATCGTAATTCTTGATGAGGCGGTTAAAGTGGGCGTAGATGAAGTTGAGACCGGGGGTAGTGCCAAAGTGTCCGAGAAGCCGGGGCTTGATGTGCTCGAGCGTTAGAGGCTCGCGCAGCAATGGGTTGGCGTAAAGATAAATCTGACCCACAGACAGATAGTTGGCAGCGCGCCAATAAGCATTGATTTTGCGCAGTTCCTCAGAGGTTAGAGGCTGCGAGGATAGAGGCTGGGTTGAGGCAAGGGACTGGGATGAGTTGAGGGCGGCTGGAGGAGTCATCGAATGCTGCCTTTCTACACAGGATTCAATCATTCTAATTTCCCGCAGCGAGCGCCGCCACCCCCGAAGAAAGCTACCCTCCAGATTGCCCCTTAGGACACGTTCACAGGACATGGTGCGGATTATCACATCGCTATGTAGTTCAAATCACTGATTTCTCATTGCTAGAGCCTAGTCTGGCAGTAACTATGAAGCTGACTCTGCAGCCGTCCCTTCCGATGTGGTCAGCCAATCTATTTTTTCAATCCTCAGACAATCAAGGACCATTAGGGAGATCCCGTCATGTATGCACGAATTGTTGAATTTGTTCCGAAGCCCGACAAAAAAGAAGAAATCGTGAATGTGGTGCGCAAGGAGATACTGCCGATCCTGAAGAGGCAACCGGGATTTCTGGAATTCCTGCCATTCGTGCCGGAAAATCGCACCGACAATGTGATTGGTGTAACGCTCTGGGCCGAGAAACACGAGGCGAACCGTTATGAGCGTGAAGTGTTCCCCAAAGTGGAAGCAATTCTGGGACCCTATCTCACGACGCCGATCGTGTTCAAGCACTACAACGTCGAGACCTCGCTTTGCCAGCACTTTGCCGAAGCATTATGGTCGGAAGTATAGGCTCGGGAATCTAGGCCTGAGGGCCAAGTCGGAACAGCGTTGGTAGTTCGGCATAATTGGCCCGACGTGTTTCTCTCTGTGATCCACATCACACAGGGCTGTACCGGTTATCATGGCTACAGAGACCGTCGGCATGGAGACTGGAGTGTGAGGTCGTGTCCACGACGCGGAGGCCGTCATGATGATGCTGTATCGGCTCGTTCGGCTGATCGAGACCCATTCCCAAGCACTGGCCAGTTGTCTTCTTGAGCAAGTACAGAATTCGGAATTAACCCCGGGCTTTCGAAAACACGTCCCTCCGGAAGAGTTGAAAGAGCGGGTCTACGAGATCTACCATCATTTAGGCGAATGGCTCATGGGGAAGGACGAAGTCCACCTGGAGCAGCGCTATTTGAATATTGGGGCAACACGGGCGCAGCAGCGAGTAGCGCTGAGCGAAGTCGTTTGGGTGATCGTGTTGACGAAAGAGAATCTGTGGGAGTTCATCAAGAAGGAATCGGTATTAGAGCGGCCAGTGGAAGTATTCGGCGAACTGGAAATGCTGCAATTGCTGGAGCAGTTTTTCGATCGTGCCATCTACTATGCCTCGGTGGGCTATGAGCAGGAAGTCGCAACCCAGGTCTTAAAGGAAATGGGTGCGGCATCCGAGAGTAAATAAGAGGCGGCCAGAATGTCCTGGGAAAAAGATTACGAGCGAAAAATAAAATCGGCGGATGAAGCGTTGCAGTGCGTCGGGTCGGGGATGCGGGTATATATCCAGCCGGGATGCGCGGAACCGGAGACACTGGTGGAAGCGCTGGTACGGCGTGGGCCGCATGTCCGTGATGTGGAAATCGTGCACATGCTGACGATGGGATGCGCGCCGTATGTAGCGCCGGAGATGGAGGGGCACTTCCGGCATAACGCGGTGTTCATCGGGGCCAATGTACGGGACGCCATCAACGACGGGCGAGCGGACTACACACCGATCTACCTTAGCGAGATTGAAGGACTGTTCGAGAGCGGCGCGATGCCGATTGACGTGGCGCTGATCGAGGTGTCTCCGCCCGACCCGCATGGCTTTTGCAGTTTTGGGGTGGGAGTGGACACGACGCTGACGGCGGCGAAATGTGCGCGCCGGGTGGTGGCGCAGGTCAACGACTTCATGCCCCGCACTTACGGCGACAGCTTTATCCATGTGAACGACATTGATGTGGTGGTGGATTCATCGCGGCCACTGTGCGCAGCCAAGAAGGCGGAAATCACCGACTTGCATGTAGCGATCGCGCGGAACGTGGCGGGACTGATCGAGGATGGATCGGTGCTGCAGACGGGGATCGGGGGCATTCCGGACGCGGTGCTTCCGTTCCTGAGCGACCGAAAAGATCTCGCAGTGCATAGCGAACTGGTATCGGATGGAGTGATTCCGCTGATTGAAGCGGGAGTGATCACGGGCGCGCGCAAGAACTTTAAACCGCGCAAGATCATCCTGGGCTTCGCGCTGGGCTCGAAAGAGCTGTTTGAGTTCGTCGATAATAATCCGATCTTTGAGTTCCATCCCACGTCGTATACGAATGATCCCGGGCTGATCGCGCGGAACGACAACATGGTGGCGATCAATTCGGCGCTGCAGATCGACATGACGGGACAGGTGTGCTCGGATTCGATCGGCAACCGGTTCTACAGCGGAATCGGAGGGCAGGTGGATTTTTTGCGCGGGGCATCACGATCCAAGGGCGGCAAGCCGATCATTGCGATCTCCTCGACCGCAAAGAATGGCAAGATTTCGAGAATTGTGCCGATGTTGAGTCCGGGCGCGGGAGTGGTTACGTCGCGCGGACTGATCCGTTATGTGGTGACGGAATACGGCGTGGCGTACTTGCATGGAAAGACCATTCGACAACGGGCGCAGGCGCTGATTGAGATCGCGCATCCGGATTTCAGGGAAGAACTCTACGAATATTGCGAAAAGACAAAATGGTTGCATCGGCCGACGGTCGAGGCGGCGGAACCTGCCGAGGCAGTTGAGTCGGAGAAGCAGTGACCCTCACGAGTTCCTTGTGACAATTCCCCAGGATGCACGCGAGATTCTTTGCGCGAAGCTGCAAAGGCTTGGTTATGCGCGCGAACAACATATCAAGCTGTATGGAGAGGAATTCCGTTTGGTGTCAAATCCCGTTCCCGATGGGGACGGGTTCGCAGTGGATGGAGTTAGCCGCACCTCCGGCCACATACGGCGTATGCGGATCCCGCTATCCTTGATCCACACATTGAGGAAAGAACTGGCTAGCGATAAGCCTCAAGTTGCGGCCTGAATGGGTGCAGTTCTCGAATTGATTCGCCCGCCGCGGTTAAGAGCCGACGCTCAGAACAAGCCATGCATCGTCGTAAGGGGCTGAGTTCCCCCAAAGCACATGTTTGCCATTCCCGGCAGCCGTTGAAAGCGGGCTGTTGAGTCCGCTGCATCCAAGTCAGCAAGGCAAACACGGGAACGAACGCGGGAAAGATCTTAGAACGGTTCCACGGTACGACTCAGGAATTGACCATTTTCTGGAGGGCAGCGCGGTTGCGGATGGTCAAGGTTGCGCCCTTTAATTGCAGAAGCTGTTTCTTCTTGAACTGGGAGAACAGGCGACTAACGGTTTCCCGTGTGGTGCCAATGATTTCGGCGATCTCTTCGTGCGTAAGAGTCAGTTTCACCTGCACGGGACCGCCGTTTAGCGACTGGGGATCGTGCGACTCACTGGAATTGCACCAGCCCAGCAGTAATTTTGCGAATCTCTCGGACGGGGAGTTGCTCAGTCCCAAGGTGCGAATCCCCTCATAGGCGGTGTAGTAATTGCGGCTGAGTTGTTCCGCGACGCGCACCGCAACCTGCCCATACTCCCGCATGAAGGCGAGCAAGGCATCGCGAGTGATGAAATTGGCCTGGCCGGGCTCGATCATTTCGGCGGTGACTTCATAGGGCCGATTGGAAATCGCGGCGCTGAGTCCGAGAACATCGCCCGCTTCGGAGATCTTAGTAATGACGGTCTTGCCTTCGGACGAGGTCGTCGACAGTTTGGCTTTCCCCGTACACAGCACAAAGACACCCCGTGGCTGTTGTCCTTCGATAAAGAGCATGGCGGACTTCGGGTAGATCGCAGTGGAACGGATCTCACTCAGTCTTTGCACAGCGGCTGGGGGCAAATTGCAGAATAAATGCTCTTCCCGCATCGGGCAGGTGAGGCAATTGTCGAGGATGTTCAGCCCGTAAGGAGCCCGCATTCACTAAAGCTTTCCGGGCAAATTGTATCACCGATCAGCTCGTGACTAGGATCACAAAGTATTGTGACCCCACGTATGGCAGGCAGAAGCGGCAGCGAGGAAAATCAAGATGCACGAGTGTCAAGGAAGCAGTGCAGATGGAGATTTCCATGAGCACCGCAACCGAAGTCCAAGAAAATGGAGGTCAACCATACAGTACCAGTGGCGGATGCGCGGTGGAAACCGCGTCGGGCGCCACAAGTTTGGAGTGGAGCGTTTGTTTTGGCGACGTTCTGCAGGATACCAGCGATTTGCAGCGTCACCGCCGCGTTGTGCCGGCGGTTTTGTCATTTTGTTCAAGCGCCGAGCGATAACGTTTATCGACCGTCTTACCGAATAGCGAGCCCGTGGAAGCAGGAAAACGACGATCACCGTAAATTTCGAACTCAGTCACTGAGGTCGCGATAGCCCCGAGAGTTTGATCTTGGAATGCGAAGAAAGCGATGACGCCCATGGTAGAACAACCCCGGTTTCGAGTAGTGGCGTGGTGGACCGCCGGCAGGACTGGCATTGCAAAATCCAGTTCCGCCCCGAATGCCATTCACTTCACTTCCCCACCCGCGCTCGGCGGCATAGAGGGAAGGTGGACACCCCAGGACCTACTGCTCTGCGCAGTTGCCAGTTGCTACACCACCACGTTTCAGGCGGTCGCTGAGAATTCTAAGTTTGAATACACCGACCTGCAGGTAGAAGTTGAAAGCGTCATCAACAAGACGGATGCGGGCTATCGCTTTGGCGAAGTGTACATTCGTCCAAAGCTGATCATTCCGCACAAACACGCCAAAGAACAAGAACACGAGCAGGAAAAGTCGCGCGCGCTGAAATTGATGCACGAGGCAAAAGGGCTGTGTATGGTAGCGCATGCGCTTGCGGTCGAAGAACGGTTTGAACCCAGAGTACAAATCGGTGAATCGCGGGGCGTCGGCCAACCGTTGCCGGTTTCCGGCAACGAGTATTTCGGGTGAGACCCGAAACCGCGATCGATGACTTTAGAGCGTGCATCATGATTTGGCCATCACCGGGAAGGTGACAGCCGAAGGATGCGGTCGCCTTCTCCAGAATGGATGCGCTGGAGGTGCTTTATGCGCACACTGGAAGCCGGCAAGCGAATTGCAGTTAAGAACGTCTTGTTTGCCACTGATTTTTCCCCATGCTCCAATGCCGCCCTTCCCCATGCCTTGTCAGTAGCGCGCCACTATGCAGCAACACTCTATGCCGCGCATGTGATGCCTACCAAGGCTGAGATGGTGCTGTTATCACCGGAAACATGGCCGACGCTGGCCGAGGAAGAAGACAAGTGGGTACGGTCAAACTTCAAGCGGCTGGAGAGCTGGTTGCAAGAAGTGCCCCACGAGGTTCTGATGCCGATCGGAAAGGTGGCAACGGCGCTTGGCCAGGTCATTGAGGAACGCAAGATTGATTTGCTTGTGCTCGGCACACATGGCCGCACGGGCGTGGGCAAACTGTTCATGGGTTCGGTGGCCGAAGAAATTTTCCGGGGCGCGGCGTGTCCGGTACTGACGATTGGCCCCCACGTGGCGGAGAAAACGGAAGAAGAAATTCACTTTCACCGGGTGTTATTCGCAACTGATTTCAGCGACGACTCGCTGGCCGCGTTGCCTTATGCGCTTTCGCTGGCGGAAGAAGACCAAGCGCAACTCACCGTGTTGCATGTAGTGGAGCAGCCCGCAGCAGGTATTCCAAATCTGGAGGAAGTGACTTCGGAACTCATGAAACGTCTGCAAAGGCTGGTGCCTCGGGAGGCCGAGACATGGTGTCACGCAGAATACCTGCTGGAGTTTGGGCGGCAGTTCGCTGCACCGGTGAAGAGAATTCTTGAAATCGCGAAATATTGTGCAGCTGATTTGATCGTTCTGGGAGTGCGTCCGGTCCATGGCAAACTGGGACTGATGACCCATCTGGCCAGCACCACGGCTCAGATCTTGACGCAGGCGGAATGCCCGGTTCTTACCGTTCGCGGCGGATTGGGCGACACGAGCGGGGGACAGGTCGCTCTTCACGCATTGCTGTTCTAAGAAAATGCGTGGCATCGCGGGGTGGGGGCGCACTATAGACCTGCTCGCACGGGCAAGCTGACCAAATTGGCATTCACTAACTCTGGGACACTACCTCCAAATCTTGCAGATCGTCTTGTCTTATTCTCAAACAACAGGTAACACCGCGCTAGAATTGACCTGGAGGAGTTCTTATGAGTTTGACCGAGGCCGGTGTCGCGGGACAACCGCCGAATACAGCGCGTCAGGCATCGCCCGCCGGATATGGACTGGACGCGATGTTCGCTCCCAGTTCGGTGGCCGTGATCGGCGCGACGAGCCGCTCCGGCACGGTAGGCCGCTCGGTTCTGGAGAATCTGCTGCACGGCAGATTTAAAGGCAAAGTGTACGCTGTGAACGCGAATCATCCGGAGGTGCTGGGGCTGAAGACCTATGCGCATATTGGCGACATCCCCGGACAGGTGGATTTGGCCGTGGTTGCCACACCGGCCACGACGGTGCCGCCGATCATTGGGGAGTGCGGGGATGCGGGCGTGAAGGCTGCGGTCGTACTCTCAGCCGGCTTCAGGGAACGTGGCGCGGCGGGTGCCGCGCTCGAAGAACAAATTCTCGAGCAACTGCGGCGAGGCTCCATGCGGCTGATTGGCCCGAATTGCATGGGCCTCATGAACTCAGCGCTCGGATTGAATGCGACTTTCGTCAAAGAGGCTCCGAAGGTTGGGAACGTCGCGTTTTTGAGTCAAAGCGGAGCGCTGCAGGTCGCGATTCTGGATTGGAGCGAGCGCGAACAAGTTGGGTTCAGTGCAATCGTGTCGACCGGCTCGATGCTCGACGTCGATTGGGGCGATCTGATCTACTACTTTGGCGATGACCCTCACACTAAGAGCATTCTGATTTACATGGAATCGGTGGGAGATGCGCGGTCGTTTTTATCGGCTGCGCGAGAAGTGGCGCTCAGCAAGCCGATCATCGTAATTAAAGCCGGTAGCTCGGAAGCGGCCTCGCGGGCTGCAGCCTCGCACACCGGAGCGCTCACCGGCAGTGACGAGGTACTGGAAGCAGCTTTTCGACGCTCGGGCGTTTTGCGCGTGCACAGTATCGCGGATCTTTTTTATATGGCTGAGGTACTCGGACGACAGCCTCGTCCCAAAGGCCCGCGGCTCACGATTCTGACGAATGCAGGCGGACCCGCCGTTTTAGCCACGGACTCGCTGGTGGCGAATGGCGGACAACTGGCGGAGCTTGCTCCGGAGACTCTAGAGCGGCTCAATGAGTTTCTACCTGCGCATTGGAGTCATGGCAATCCCATCGATGTTCTTGCCGACACGGATAGCGAGCGCTATGCTCGGGCGCTGGAAATTGCTTCGCAAGATCCCAACAGTGATGGATTGCTCGTCGTTCTGGTTCCGCAAGCCATGGCGGATCCCTTGCAGGTTGCGGAAAGCATGAAGCCTTACGCGAAAGGACACGGCAAGCCAGTGCTGGCCAGCTGGATGGGAGGCGGCAGCGTTGCCGCCGGAGAAGCCGTGCTGAATGCGGCAGGCATTCCAACCTTTCCGTATCCTGACACGGCCGCGCGAGCTTTCACCTACATGTGGCGCTATAGCTACAACTTGCGTGGACTCTACGAGACGCCCACGCTGGCTGGCCAATCCGAATTGGAGAACACAAGCCGCAAGCAGGCCGAGCAATTTATTCAGAATGTGCGCAGCCAAGGTCGAATGCTGCTCAACGAAGTGGAATCGAAGCAGCTGTTGTCGTTTTACGGTATCCCGACAGTGGAAACGCGCGGCGCGGCCAGCGAGGACGAAGCGGCGAAGATGGCTTCGGAGATGGGTTTTCCTGTCGTGCTGAAGGTGCTTTCCGCGACTATCACGCATAAGACAGATGTGGGAGGCGTGAAGCTGAATCTGCGCGATGAGGCTGCGGTGCGCGCGGCATATCGGGCGATCCAGGCTTCGGTTACGGCGAAGGTGGGAGCGGAGCAATTTTCCGGTGTGACCGTGCAACCGCTGGTGAAGTTCGATGGCTACGATTTGATTGTTGGGAGCAGCATCGACCCGCAGTTTGGGCCGGTCATCCTGTTTGGTTCGGGTGGCGTGCTGGTCGAAGTGTATCGAGACCGCGCCCTGGCGCTGCCGCCTCTGAATACTACGCTGGCGCAAAGGATGATGGAGCAGACCAAGATCTTTTCCGCGCTGAAGGGCGTGCGGGGACGCAAGCCGGTGAATATGGTGGCGCTCGAGAGCCTGCTGGTGCGCTTCAGCCAGTTTGTGCTCGAACAGCGATGGATCAAGGAAATTGATATCAATCCGCTGCTCGCCTCGCCCGACCGCATGATCGCGCTCGATGCCAGAATCGTGTTGCACGGGCCAGAGGTGACTCGCGACCAATTGCCGAAGCCCGCGATTCGCCCGTATCCGTTGCGGTATGTTTCGACCTGGACCATGAAGAGTGGGAATGAGATAACGATCCGTCCCATTCGCGCGGAAGACGAACCGCTGATGGTCAAGTTTCACGAGACGCTTTCGGATCGCAGCGTATATTTGCGTTATTTTTCTTCGCTCAGCTTAAGCCGGCGAGTGGCGCATGAACGGCTGTTCCGCATCTGTTTTGTCGATTACGACCGCGAAATGGTGCTGGTCGCCGAAGAGACCGATCCGGGGACGGGAGAGCGCCGCATCCTGGGCGTTGGGCGCATGAATAAACTTCGGCTCAAGAATGAGGCGGAAGTCGCGGCGCTGGTTTCCGATCAATATCAGCATATGGGTTTGGGGCACGAGTTACTCCGCCGCATCGTCGATATTGCTCGCGAGGAAAAGGTGGCTCACGTGTCCGCGGAGATGTTGCCCGATAATCTCGGGATGCAGGCTGTGTTCAGACGGCTTGGGTTTAAGATTACCGCCGATGAAGATTTGACCTCGCTACGCGCGGATATGGACTTGTGATCTGGTGGTCGCTCAGTTTAGAAAGCGAGCAAATCCAAAATGCTGCTGCTCGCAACAAGCGGGTTCTTCGCTCCGTTCAGGTTGACCATTCTCTTGATGACAATCAAAATAAGCCCCTACCGGCAATCTAGACTGGTTGCAGACTAGGCCGCGCAAGTACGGCTCATGGCTTGTCCCCGTCAAGGTCAAAATCCCGCGCAACTAGCTGATGTGGAACCCAACCTTGCGCACAGAACGCGCGAGGAAGGGCACGATCGCGGTTACAACTCCGACTCTCCTAAAAGTGTCATTGTGACGTAGATCACATTCTCGTGTGAGCAACGTTCGCGACAATATTCTTCGGTTCCGTCATTCTTTACCTAACCGCACTCATCAACAGACGTCTTATAGAAGCTTAGAAAGGGATTTTCATGAAGCGCAAGTTTAAGACCATGGACGGCAATGAGGCTGTGGCTTATGTCGCCTATCGCCTCAACGAAGTCATCGCCATCTATCCGATCACGCCATCGTCGAATATGGGCGAATGGGCGGATCAATGGTCATCGGAAGGCGTGCCGAATATCTGGGGGTCGGTTCCGCACGTGATGGAAATGCAGAGCGAAGGCGGCGCGGCTGGGGCCGTGCATGGCGCGCTGCAGACAGGAGCGCTGTCTACGACATTCACGGCATCGCAGGGGCTTCTGCTGATGATTCCTAACATGAATAAGATCGCGGGCGAACTGACGCCTACGGCATTTCATGTCAGCGCTCGCACGGTAGCGTCGCATGCGCTTTCGATTTTTGGCGACCACTCGGATGTTATGTTCTGCCGCACGACGGGCTTCGCCATGCTTTCGTCCAATTCTGTGCAGGAAGCCATGGACCTGGCGCTGATTGCGCATGCGGCTACGCTGGAGACGCGCATTCCCTTTCTTCATTTCTTCGACGGATTCCGCACTTCGCATGAAGTCAACAAGATTGAAATGCTGACCGAAGACGACATGCATGCGCTCATCAATCTGGATCGCGTTGCGGAACACAGGCAAAGAGCACTTTCACCGGATCATCCGGTGCTGCGCGGAACGGCGCAGAATCCCGATGTCTACTTCCAGGCGCGAGAAGCTGGCAATCCTTATTATGACGCTTGCCCGGACAAGGTTCAGGCGGTGATGGACAAGTTTGCGCAAGTGGTAGGGCGTTCGTATCACTTGTTCGATTATGTGGGCGCACCTGATGCCGAGCGCGTGATTGTGATGATGGGGTCGGGAGCCGAGACTGCTCACGAAACGGCAGATTACCTGAACCAGAAGGGCGAGAAGGTCGGGTTGCTGAAGGTTCGGTTGTACCGGCCGTTCTCGGTCAAACGGTTGATTGAATCGCTTCCGGCAACGGTTAAGAAGATCGCAGTGCTGGATCGGACCAAGGAAGCGGGTGCGGCACGGGAGCCGCTTTACCTTGATGTGGTGACCGGCATTCATGAAGGAATCCAGCTTGGCTATGGAACGTTGAAAGTTGCGCCGGAGATCATTGGTGGCCGCTACGGCCTGTCGTCTAAAGAATTCACGCCGGCGATGGTGAAGGCTGTTTATGACAACCTGGCTCAGGCGAAATCGAAGGACCACTTCACGATCGGCATTCAGGACGACATTTGCCATACCAGTCTCGATTACGATGCCGAGTTTTCCATTGAGCCGGAAAGTGTGGTTCGCGCCATGTTCTACGGGTTGGGCGCGGATGGTACAGTTGGCGCGAATAAGAACTCGATTAAGATCATCGGCGAAAACACGGCAAACTACGGGCAAGGGTACTTTGTGTACGACTCGAAGAAGTCGGGCGCGATGACAGTTTCACACCTGCGCTTTGGGCCGCAGCCGATCCGGTCGAGCTACCTCGTTTCGAGAGCCAACTTCGTAGCGTGCCACCAGTGGATATTCCTGGAGCGTTACGACATGCTGAGCGCGCTGGTGCCCGGCGGAGTGTTCCTGCTGAATAGTCCATTTAATAAGGATGAGGTTTGGGACCAACTGCCGCGCGAAGTGCAGACGCAACTGATCGCAAAGAGAGCTCGTTTCTTTATTATTGACGCCTACCAGGTGGCACGCGACACCGGCATGGGCTCCCGCATGAACACGATTCTGCAAACGTGTTTCTTCGCCATCTCCAAGGTTCTGCCGCGCGACGAGGCGATTGAAGCGATTCGCGAGTCGATTCGTTACACCTACGGCAAGAAGGGCGACGAAGTGGTGCAGCAGAATTTGCGCGCCGTGGATGAAACCCTGGCACACATGTTCGAAGTGACTGTCCCGGACAGGGTCACCAGTCACGCGGAAATGCCGGCGGCTTTTGCTGCCGGGGCTCCTAAGTTCGAGCGCGACGTGCTCGGGGTCATTTACTCGGGCCATGGCGATGCGCTACCGGTAAGCTCGTTCCCGGTCGATGGCACATTCCCAACGGGCACAGCCAAATGGGAAAAGCGCAACATCGCACTCGAAATTCCGGCGTGGGATACGAAGACCTGTATTCAGTGCAGCAAATGCGCGAATGTGTGTCCGCACGCGGTGATTCGCATTAAGGTTTATGACACGAAAGAGCTGGAGGGCGCTCCGGCAACATTCAAATCGACCGAAGTGCGCGACAAGGACTGGAAGGGTCTGAACTATACGATCCAGGTGGCACCCGAAGACTGCACTGGGTGCGGTATCTGCGTCGATATCTGTCCCGCGAAGAATAAGAGCGAGACGCGACTGAAGGCCATCAACATGGTGGCGCAGCCTCCGCTGCGCGAGTCAGAACGCGAGAACTGGGATTTCTTCCTTAAGATTCCCGAACTCGATCGCCGCAAGATCAAAGTCTCGAATATTCGCCAGCAGCAGGTACAGGAGCCCTTGTTCGAGTTTTCTGGGGCGTGTTCGGGATGCGGCGAGACGCCTTATCTGAAGCTTGTCTCGCAGCTCTTTGGGGATCGTTCGGTGATCGCCAACGCTACGGGCTGCTCTTCGATTTATGGCGGGAACCTGCCAACTACGCCTTGGGCTAAGAACGCCGACGGCCGCGGTCCAGCGTGGTCCAATTCTCTTTTTGAAGACAATGCCGAGTTCGGGCTGGGATTCCGGCTATCGATTGATAAGCAGACGGAATTCGCCCGCGAATTGCTGCGCCGACTCTCCGGATCCATCGGAGAGGAACTCGTCAACGGCTTGCTGGCGCAGGCGCAGAAAGATGAGTCCGATATCTTTGAGCAGCGGCAGCGCGTGGAACTGCTGAAAGAAAAGCTGCACGGCCTGAACACTGCGGAAGCCAAGCAGTTGCTTTCGGTCGCCGACATGCTGGTGAAGAAGAGCGTCTGGATTGTGGGCGGCGACGGCTGGGCTTATGACATCGGCTACGGCGGACTCGATCATGTGCTGGCGAGTGGACGCAATGTGAACGTGCTGGTGCTCGATACAGAGGTCTATTCAAATACGGGGGGACAGGCATCGAAGGCAACTCCGCGGGCGGCGGTGGCGAAATTTGCAGCAGGCGGAAAACCGGGAGCGAAGAAAGACCTGGGGCTGATCGCCATGAGCTATGGCAACGTCTATGTGGCCAGCGTCGCGATGGGCGCGAAAGATGAACACACGCTCAAGGCGTTCCTGGAGGCGGAGGCATACGACGGCCCCAGCCTGATTATCGCTTACTCGCATTGCATCGCACACGGCATCGACATGACGACAGCAATGTCCGATCAGAAGATAATGGTGGACTCGGGTCAATGGCTGCTTTATCGATACCATCCGGAGCGGGCGCTCGCCGGCGAGAATCCTTTGTCGCTCGATTCGCGGGCGCCAAATCGCAAGGTAAAGGATTATCTATTGCAGCAGACGCGGTTCAAGATGCTGCAAAAGAGTAACCCGGAACATGCCAAACTGTTATGGCAGGAGGCGCAGCAGGATGCGGAGACTCGCTTCCACTTATACGAGTATCTGGCGCAGCGCAAAAACGGCGGCGCGCCCACGGCTGAAAAGCACCAGGATTCGCCGGCACCGGCGCAAACCGTAAAGTTAACGTAGAGCAATCGACATCGAGAGGCACATTCGAGCGATACATCCTAGTACGAGGGAACCATCATGGATTTGAGCACGAAATATCTTGGCATGGAGTTGCGCACGCCGCTGGTCGCTTCTGCATCGCCTCTTTCACAGGAAATCGGCGGGATCCGTAACCTTGAAGATGCCGGCGCCTCGGCCGTCGTGCTCTACTCCCTGTTCGAAGAGCAGCTTCATAAGGAGGCGCTTGAGTTGGAACTCCACCTCAACGCCGGTACGGAGAGCTTCGCCGAATCCGTAACGTATTTCCCGCATTCCAGCGAATTTCATACCGGACCGGACGAATATCTGGAGCATATCCGGAAAGCGAAGTCCGCGGTCAACATCCCGATTATCGCCAGCCTCAACGGCGCGACCCTGGGCGGTTGGAGCAAGTATGCCAAGCAGGTCGAGCAAGCGGGGGCTGACGCCATCGAGTGCAACCTTTACTTCATTCCGACTAACACCGAGATCCTCGGTTCCGAGATCGAAACGGCGTATGCTGACATTCTTCGCGAAGTAAAGACTTCGGTGCACATTCCCGTTGCAGCCAAGCTGAGCCCCTTTTTCAGCAATCTCGCCAATGTGGCGAAGCGACTCGATCAGATCGGCACGAATGGCCTGGTGCTGTTCAATCGCTTCTACCAGCCCGATATCGATCTGGAGGAACTGGAGATCAAACCGAACGTGCTGCTGAGTACTCCCCAAGACCTTCGTCTACCCCTGACGTGGATCGGTATTCTCTATGGCCATGTTCGAGCCAATCTGGCGGGAACCAGTGGTGTGCATGGCGCTGAAGATGTGATCAAGCTCCTCATGGTGGGCGCGGATGTAACGATGCTGTGCTCTGCTCTGTTACGTTACGGCCTCGGGCATCTTCGGACCGTAGAACAGGGCGTTCTGGAGTGGATGGACAAACACGAATACGAATCGGTACGTCAGATGCAGGGCAGCATGAGCCAACTCCGGTGCCCCGATCCAGGAGCCTTTGAACGGGCGCAATATATGCGGGCGGTCAAGGGTCTGCAGCATGTGCTCCAGCCTAGCCGCTGACCGAACTCTTATGCACGGCACCGACCAATGCATTGGAAAGAATCACCGCTGATCGTAGTAGCCGGTGTTGGTGCGAGCGGTTAGCCCAGGCTTGTCGACCTTAACCTCAAGAGCGTGGTATTCGTCCGCATGGTCCGCTGGAAGACTGTCAAATGAGAGGACGTAATAGGCCTCGGCATCCGCGAACGAGTCTGCTATTGCTTGTGTGAGGTCGTTCGAAGAATTAAAGACGCGCCCGCCACTTTGTATCGCCAATACCTGGAGGCCAAGGCTGCCGGGCAGCACCTGTGAAGGCGACTTTGCACCCTTCAGGAAATTCTCGTACCAGCGATTCCGCAACTCGCCTGCCTCGTTGACTCCGCGCGGATCAATACTATACAGAGTGACATGGGCCTGGCGGAGTTCCGTGGACATCTGGACAGCCAGGTCGAAGAGGTATTGTGCGGTTTTGGATGTAAGGTTGTTGTACTGCGGCCCGAACATTGGCCAGCCGGGACCCATCCAGATCACCAGTTTTCTTCCCGGCTTTTTCTTTGCGTACTCCGCAATCGACAACAGTGCCGTGGTCGACATATTGATACGCTCGATTGCACTATAAAAACCGCCATGTGTGACATCGGCGGATCGCAAACCCGTTTCATATTGGTCGAGTGCCTGCGCGACCGCGTTGCCATCGAGGGAAGCGCCGTTGATCTTGGTTTCTGTTTCGGTGAACATCACAAGCGAAACTGGCCGTGGAAGCTTGCCGCCATTCTGAAGCAGAAATTTCCTGATTTCGTCTCGTTCATAACCGATACCGCGGAACCGGGCGTTCACGGCATCGACGACCAGAACGATTTCGACCGGCGGATCCATCGCCGCAGGCGCCTCAGAGTTGATGGCTTGAAATGCGACAATTTTCTGCGCCTGTTTGTCGTCGAGCACAGTGAAGTCTTGCTCTTGAAGCCCGCGAATCGCCTTACCCAGTTTGTTGTCTACCTGCACCACAAGTGTAATTTTCCGGTTCGCGCTGCCCGGCAACGGAAGTGACCGCGCTGGCGACGATGCAGCAGGCTCGGATTGGACGCTGGAAGGCGGGGCAGAGTTTTGCCCTGGGGCCACGGCCTGGTTGCCGGATCGGCCGACAAGCATCGCGGCTGCTTTCGCTTGCAAAGGAGGATTGGATTGCTCCTGTGCAATCTGGCTCATTAACTCCTGCGCTTGTTTTGACTGACCTTGCGCCAGAATGAACAAAGCCCGTTCTTTCACTTTTTCCGGCAGATCTCCGTGTAAAATCCGCTGAATCTCAGGCAGGGCACGGGGTTCGTCTTGCTTCATCAACGAGTTCAGCGCCAGCAGTTTGAGTTCGCTATCCTGCTCGGCCTGGGGCTGGATGGTCTGGCCGCTCTGGGCGTGAATTTCAATTTCGAGCGCGCCGCACTCTTCGATCCATGGGCTCTTGGGATAATTGCGCCGCAGATCATTGCATGTATTGAGCGCAGCGCCGGACTTCCCTTGTTTATTCTCTGCATACGCCTTCCAATAAAGGGCTCCATCGGAGTGTTTTCCCGGTTCGCTGGCGACTTTGGCGAAGATCGCCACGGCGTCGGGCCAGCGGCTTTCATTGATTGCGCGTGTGCCATCGGAGTAGCGACCGCCCTCTTGAGCATTGGTTGTCAATACACCTGCGCTGGCTGCTGCAGACTCGGTTGCCGAGAATGGTTCTGCCGGAAATGCCTGAATGCCATAGGCGGGCCGAGCGCCAAGAAATGTACTGCAGAGAATTGCGATCATCAGTTGTTTGTTTCTCATATTGTGCCTCCGTTGGACTGAATCCCTTTGCCCGGCTCTTGAGACGGCACTCTGGAACGCAAAACTCGAACCTCGAAGAGCAGGCCTTCGTTATTCATTTCGCTCTGCAATCTGGTTATCGTCGAACGGTTCAGTCCTCCCGGCGCATACGCCAGTTCGGCCAGAACGCGGCCGAGATGGTCGAGTGACGCTGCCAGCGCTGGATCATTGGTCTGGGCCACGCTCTTTTGGCAAACTTCATTCGACGCCAGCAACTCTCTGGCTTCATCCTGCATAGGAGAAGTGCTGTCTGCGCTATTGGCGTCGGCGTGTTTCAACTCCACCAGCAACCGTTCAGAGCGGTCGAGGTGGTCGCCCAGCACGACCAGAACCACTTGTTGCCGGGACTGCGGATGATTGGCCGCCGCACTCGACAATTTGTTTTGCTCCCATCGGCGACCGGCCACGAAAGCGGCAGCAATGAGCAGAAGATAAGCGACGGCATAACTCACGCCTCTCCACAAACTCACAGAACGCAAGCTTCCCTTAGGCGTTATGTGCACGGGCAGTGACGTCGAGAGCGATTGCCAGACTTGTTCGCCATATCTGGCACCACGGACAGGCGGCTCCGCAGCCTTCATCTGACCGAGTTCGCGTCCCAGCGCAGCGTAAGCTTCGGCGCATTCGCCGCATAACTGAAGATGGCGTTGAACGTCCTCCTGAATACCACCGCCGCCTTCTCCGTAATAATGCTCGATCAGTTCTTCTTCATTGCAATGCTTCATACATTCACCCTTAGCGGGGCCAGGCGACCCCTTAGTTTCTGTACCGCTCGAAAAACTGCTTGTTTGGCAGCGTTCGGCGTAATTCCCAGAGCGGCGCCTATCTCCTCAGTCGTAACTCCTTCTACATGCCGCAGTACGAAAGCTGTGCGCTCGATGGGGGTCAGGCTGTGCAGGGCGGCCTCCTGCATCGCTCCCATCTCGTGGCTCAGCAGTAACCGTTCTGGTCCAGCGGCTTCGTCGGCCACCTGTAGAGGCTTTCGATCCGAACCAGGCGGTTGTTCGATGGAACCGTACTCTTCGCCCTTGCGGTGGCTCACTCGGTCCAGCGCGCACCGTACGGCGATGCGATAGATCCAGGTGCGGAAACTCGACCGCAATTGAAAACTCTCCAATTTCTGATAGCCGCGCAGGAACGCCTCCTGGACGGCCTCGTCCGCGTCCGCTTCATTACCAGTAATGCGAAATGCGACCCGGAATAGACTTGGGCTATGGCGCACGACCAGTGTGCGATAGCTATCCTTATCTCCAGAGAGTGTGGCGCGGACCGCGGCTTGGTCGCTATCTTCCATCTCAAATATTAGACAGGAAGATCCTAACTTCAGTTAGGGGAGATTATTTTGATGGGTGGTGGGACAACTTGCCCCCTTGTGATGTACCTCACAATAGGTGGTGCCTACAGTCACGGCCCGCAAAATCAAGGAGGAATGTAATCGAGGGTAGTGGGGTGGATAACGCGGCTCGCGAGAAAGACAAATAGCTGCGGCGGCGCTCTCCGCCCGCAAGACCGAGGCAAGGAATTAGGCGACGACGAGGTGAGCCATGGCAGGTCAACCGCGCGGCAAGGTCATAATCGATGCCGAAGAATGTAAAGGATGTGGACTCTGTGTGGAGTCCTGTCCCCCCAAGTGCCTGGAGCTAGGGCCGGAGTTGAATATCTACGGAGCCCATCCGGCGCACTATACCGGTGAGTCCTGCACCGGCTGTGGAATCTGCTTTTATTGCTGCCCTGAACCGGGCGCGATCACCGTCTACCGGGCAAAAGCGAAGGGCAAAACGGTTGCGGTTACGGCGCAGGAGGTCGGACATGCGACAGCTCTGTAAGGGCAATGTGGCGGTTATTAAGGGCGCAATCCTAGCTGGTTGCCGCGGGTACTATGGCTATCCGATCACTCCGGCGAGCGAAATCGCCGAGGCGGCGGCGCTCTACTTTCCGCAGGTGGGAGGTACGTTTATCCAGGCGGAGAGCGAAACCGCAGCCATCAACATGGTCTACGGAGCGGCAGCGGCGGGTGTCCGCGCCATGACTGGATCCTCCGGGCCTGGCCTCAGCCTGATGCAGGAAGGTATGTCATACCTGGCAGGATCGGAACTACCCTGTGTGATCGTGGATGTAATGCGCGGCGGCCCGGGCCTGGGCAACATAGCGCCGGAACAAAGCGACTATTTCGCCATGGTGAAAGGCGGCGGCCATGGCAACTACCGCAACATCGTTCTGGCTCCGGCGTCGGTGCAGGAAATGGCCGATTTCACCATGCTGGCCTTCGATCTCGCGGACAAGTACCGCAACCCGGCCGTGATCTTAACCGACGGTTTTGTCGGGCAAATGATGGAACCTCTGGACCTCAAAGACAATGAGATTACACCACCCGAGAAGCCCTGGGCGGTGAAAGGAACGCCGGAAACGCGGGCCAACTTAATAAGCTCCATCTATCTGGAATCCGACCAACTCGAGGCCCACCAGCGCCGCATGGAAGCGAAGTATATCCGGGCGCAAGCAGCGGAACCGCGCTGCGAACTCTGCTACACCGATGATGCCGAGGTGCTGCTGGTCGGCTATGGCATCGTATCGCGCGTCCTGCTCTCTACGGTCGAAGCGCTGCGCAAGGATGGCGTAAAGGCAGGGCTCTTGCGACCCATCACCCTGTGGCCCTATCCCTCGAAAGCACTGGTGGAAGCCGCCGCAAAAGTACAGAAGGTTATCGTCGTCGAATTGAGTAACGGACAAATGGTGGAAGATGTACGACTGGCGCTGGACGGCAAGGTGCCGGTGGAATTCTACGGCCGGGTAGGAGGCAACGTGCCCTCCGTGCGAGAGCTGCAAGAACAAGTGTTGTCACGCATGGCTGTAGCAGTCTAAGACCAGTTCCAGGTCGATCTGGTTGTAAGAGGACAACGAAAATGGCAAATGATAGCGCGGTCCACGTAACCGATCCGGAGATTAAGTTAGAAGTTAAGACGGAAGTTAAAGTCGAAGGCGATCCCAACATCAACTCCAACGGATACGAGGAAATCCACTCGCGCTCGCCCCTTTTTTTTGACCTATACGAGCGCAAGTCGGAACTGAAGAATCAGACTCACTACTGCCCAGGCTGCGGTCACGGCGTAGTACACAAACTGATCGCCGAGGCGTTGCAGGACCTCGGATTGCAGGACAAGACCATCTTTGTCAGTCCAGTCGGCTGCTCGGTCTTTGCCTACTACTATTTTGACGTAGGCAATGTCCAGGTGGCCCACGGACGCGCACCGGCCGCGGCCACGGCGATCAAACGATCTTGTCCCGACAAGATCGTACTTTCCTATCAGGGAGATGGCGACCTGGCCGCCATCGGCACGGCGGAAATCGTCCACGCCGCCAACCGCGGGGAAAGAATCAGTGTGTTTTTCGTGAACAACGGAATCTACGGGATGACCGGCGGGCAGATGGCGCCGACAACCATGGTAGGACAGAAGAGCACGACTTCACCCTGGGGACGGCGGCCGTCGAACGAGGGCTTCCCGCTGCATATGGCGGAACTTCTATCGACGCTGGAGGCTCCCGTGTACGTCGAGCGCGTGGCGCTTTCGGACAATAAGAACATCATGAGAGCGCGACGGGCGGTGCGCAAGGCGCTCGAACTCCAGCGCGATGGCGCGGGCTTTACGTTTGTCGAAATCCTGTCGCCGTGTCCGACGATTTGGGGAAAAGACCCGGTAGAGGCGCGGCGCTGGATCGCCGAGAAGATGATCCCGGCGTTTCCGCTCAATGTGTTTCGTGATCATCGTCCAGAAGAACTGGCAGTGAAAGAAACTGATCCGCCGCATCGCTCCGTGGCGGATGCGCTTGGGCTTAACTCGAAGGCTGGTGCGCGACAAGTGCCCAAGGCTTCACACAACCATCGCTTCCGTGATGTGAAGATCAAGATTGCGGGCTTGGGAGGCCAAGGCGTACTGCTGTTGGGACAACTCCTCATCGAAATGGGGATGCGCGAAGGATTGGAAGTCAGTTGGCTGCCGTCGTATGGACCGGAGATGCGATCGGGGAGCGCGCACTGCCACGTCTGCCTGTCGAAAGAGCGCATCGGATCACCACTGGTTTCGCATCCCGACGTGCTCGTGGCTATGAATGAATTTTCGCTGCGTAAGTTTGCCCACGAAGTCGTGAGCGGCGGGATCATTCTTTATAACGGCGACCGGCTACCCGCAGACTTTAGCGCTCCGGAAGTACAGGTGGTCGCGATTCCGGCGGCAGAGATCGCCGACAAACTCGGGTCCACCAAGGCCGCCAATATCGTAATGATGGGAGCCCTGCTGGAGGAGACCGAATGTCTGGCTTCGGGAACCGCATTGAGTGTGCTCGAAGACAAGGTAAAGAAACTCAACCTGTTGGAAATTGACCGCAATGCGCTCACGGCGGGACGCCTATTTATCGACGAACAGGCGCACATCGGCGCGGTCAGTCAACCGGACGGGTTCGCTTAAGCTCTGATTTTGGCAAGTTATCATCCCTCGCATCTCTCGGGATGACAAAATGAATAAGGGTTGTTGAGCTGTGAGAAAGGTCTGCAATGTCAACTGCCTGGACCGCTCGTTACGCCCTGCGCATCAAGGGCATCACCAGTTCTCAGATCCGAGAGTTGTTGAAAGTCACGCAAAAACCAGGAATGATCTCCTTCGGCGGCGGGCTGCCCGCTCCCGATGTTTTTCCGATCCGGCGTTTTGAGGAAGCCTGCCACAAGGTACTGGCTGAACAGGCTGCTTTGGCGCTGCAGTATGGGGAAACCGAAGGCTATCGGCCTCTGCGCGAACTGATTGCCGAAAACATCGCGCGCTATGGCATCAAGGCGAAGCCCGAAAATGTTTTGATCACATCCGGTTCACAGCAGGCGCTCGACCTGATCGGCAAGCTGTTTATCAATCGCGGAGATCGCGTGTTGCTTGAGGCGCCCACCTATCTTGGTGCGCTTCAAGCGTTCAATGTGTATGGCGCGGAGTACGAGTCTGTCCCCATCGACGAAAACGGCCTTCGCACGGAGCTTTTGGAGAAGCCTCTGCGTTCCGGGGTCAAGTTCATGTATGTGCTGCCTAACTTCCAGAACCCGGCTGGTACGACCTTGTCGGAGGGACGCCGGCACGAACTGGTGTTGCTGGCGGACCGCTATGGCATTCCCATCATCGAAGATGACCCTTACGGCCAGTTGCGTTATGAAGGCCAGCATTTGCCGTCACTGGTCGTGCTCGATCGGGAGAACCTGCGCCGTGACGACGGCTACTCCATCGGCAACGTGATTTACCTGAGCACATTTTCGAAGACGCTGGCGCCCGGGCTGCGACTGGGATGGATTGTGGCTCCGCCCGACGTCATTAGCAAACTGGCCCAACTGAAGCAAGGTGCCGACCTGCACACATCGACGTTCACTCAGTTCGTGGCCTACGAGGTGGCGCGCGACGGATTCCTGGACCAGCACGTGAAGCTGATTCGGCAAATCTATCGCGAGCGCCGCGACGTAATGCTGGAGGCTTTGCAGGAATTCTTTCCGCCCACGGTGACCTGGACGCATCCCAAGGGCGGCCTGTTTCTTTGGGTGACCGTGCCCGAAGGACTGGATATGCGAGCGATCTTCCAATCGGCGCTGGAACAGAACGTGGCCTTCGTGCCTGGCGATTCCTTCTATGCCAATGACGGCCGCGAAGGCTCACGCCACATGCGACTGAATTTTTCCAACGCTGCCCCGGACGAGATTCGAGAAGGTATACGAAGATTGGCAGCGGCCGTGAAGAGCCACCTGACAACCACGGCGGTTGAGTCAAAACTGCCGGTTGAAGTCTAAGCGACTTGCGTGTGATTTGACTTCCATCCGGGTCGGAGCAACCATCGAGAAGAAGTCAGGCATCGCATATCTAGAGTCGCTATGGAGGTTGCCTTGCGACGATCTGGCTTGGCGTTGTGGGTCACAGCGTCGTTCCTGCTGATTGCCATAGGATGCGGGAGCGCTACTCGTCAGCTTCAAACCATTAACATCAGTCCGGCGGTCGCGGAGGGTCAAGTCCAGTTTGTCGCGACGGGTCATTACTCCCGAGATCCGGTCACGATGTCCCCGCTCCCCGTGTTGTGGGGAATCTATCTTCCCCAGGGGAAAAGCGGGGCGACGATCACCCAGAGCGGCGTAGCTCAATGCGAGTCTGGGATGTCCGGCACATTTTCGGTTGCTGCATGGGCGCCAGCGGATCCAAGTATTCCAATTGCACAACTTGGAACAGCCAAGAAAGCTGCCGTCGGCATAGCTGTCTTGAATTGTCCATGAAATACGCGTTTGAACACCGACCTGGTCCGCGTCGGTTGGCAGTGTGCATTCCGCGGGCTGGGGCATGAAACGCTTTGCACTGCGTCATCCTCGACCTCGTGCCCAAACGAATAACAATTCTGTTATCTACAAGTTACAATCTGAACCTGTGGCACCATAGCTGCATCTAAGGATGAGTGGGGTAGGTGGCGCGTGTTTCTGGATAAGCTTCAATTTGGCTCCTTGCTGTTGGAAACGCCGCAAGGATTAGTGCGAATCGAACTATCGCTGGGGCAGCGCATTTATCTGCTCTGGACATTTCGCAACTTTCGCAGGCTTTCGATTGCCCTGCTGAACTCGCGCCAGCTTTCGCTGATCAACTCTCTGTTCAAAAGCGCCAGAATCGTATCGCATTCACCGAATTCGTCGCCGGTCATTGGAGTGGTTGAAGGTTTCGTGCCGCTGACAGATCAGGTCAGTTCCTCTCCGGCCCACGAACTTGTGCCAAAGCCGATCCTGAAACAGATTTCGAAAGATGAGCTGCGAAATCAAACCAATGCCTTAGCACTGCACTCAGAAGTCGCGTGTAAGGAAGATCCGGTTCTTGAGCCTTCGCCAAAGCTCTCCAACTCGGGCTTTTCGCCGACCAAAGTCGCAACGCGCAGACCGCCCGCGCCACGTCTTGCCACCGCAGTTGGCGCCGTGTCCCTCTGCATCGTTTCGGTGATCGCATGGCACCGAGTTCAGGGAATACCCGCTTCCCAAGCCTACGGTCAGCCTCGAATCGAGCGCATGGCCGCCGTCGCAATGCCGGTTTCTGCACCTGAGGCAAAACCCGCAAGTCTCGAAAGCGGCGAGAGGCGCAGTTCCACCACTTCACCTCCGTCAATCGCCGTGCCCATCGAATTTCCGGAAGCAAAGGTGGCCGCAGAGACGGACCTCCAGGCAATCTCGTCCGCCAATGTTGGCGCCAGTTCCAGTTCAAATGCGATCGCTCCTCCAAGGGCAGCGCGATCTCGCGATGGCGGTTCGGCCCTGAAGATCCCCATTTTCAGCCAGAAAATTGCCATCCAAGCGACCAGGCCGCCGCTACACTTTGTCTATCCTGACTATTCGGAGATTCGCGCGCGCGGTATCGTTTCGCTGACGGCCGGACTGGATCCCGGCGGGGCCGTACGAACGGTGAGAGTGGTCTCCGGCAATCGGGCACTCGCCGCAACAGCGGCCCAGGCGGTTCGCCAATGGCGCTATCGGCCTTACCTCAAAGATGGTCAGCCGGTCGCGACCGAAACCAACATCGTCATTTCCTTTATTTCGGAAGATGCGATTTCCATGAGCTTCCCTCCCAGCATCCCGAACGTTCACTAACGTTGCAACGGGGAATGTTCCGCGGGCGAGTCAAGGGATTCTTTGCCTGTCTTCAAGGCATCAGGTAGGAACCTGGGCATTGACACAAAATACGTCGGTCCTCGAGATTTGCGAGGGAGTGCGGTAAAACTCCGGGGGGTAGTCACCTCGACTACCCCTTCGGAGCTGCTTTTAAGAAACAGCCTTACTCCAGCACAAGGATGTTCTTCGCTGCGCACATCTCTTTCAGGATCTTCGGCCACACTGTTACGCTGACTTCTCCCAAATGAGCTTTTCGGAGTAGGAGCATCAAGGTTCGCGACTGGCCGATTCCACCGCCGATCGAGAGCGGAATCTCGTCGTTCAGGATGGCACGGTGATAGGGCAGTTGCATGAAGTCCAATTGCTTGGCCACCGTGAGTTGCTGTTTGAGAGTCTCTGCGGTAACGCGGATGCCCATCGACGTCAGTTCGTGGCGACGCTTGGTAACAGAGTTCCATACCAGAATGTCGCCATTGAGGCCATGCGTTTCTTTTCCGCTCTGCGCCAGGGTATTGGTAACCCAGTCGTCATAATCGGCGGCGCGCATCTCGTGCGGGTATCCATCCCGCAGTGGCCAGCCGATCCCAACGATGAAAACTGCCGGATATTCTTGCAGGATCGCCGTTTCACGTTGCTTGCGCGGGAGATCGGGATACATCTCGAGAAGTTCTTCGGCATGCAAGAAGACCAATTCCTCGGGCAAATTCGGATAACGCGAGTCTTTCAACTGAGGAAAGACGGACTGCGCGAACTTCTCCGCTCCCACGATGACCTTCCAAATTCGATTGACAATCAGCTTGAGAAATTCGAGATTCCGCTGGTCCGAGGTGATTACGCGTTCCCAGTCCCACTGATCGACATAAGCGGAGTGATCGTGGTCCAGAAAATAGTCCTTACGTACGGCGCGCATGTCGGTGCAGATACCCTCGCCGACTTTGCAATCGAATTGCTTGAGGGCAATGCGTTTCCATTTGGTGGCGGCCTGCACGACCTGCGCATCAATGGGATGCAGGTTGCGGTCGTTGGAGATATGGAACTGAATCGGCGTACGCGAACCATCGCGATCGAGCATATCGTTGACGCCGCTGTCGACGTCGACGATCAGGGGAACTTCGACCATCATCAAGTTGAGTTCCTTGCACAGATTGTCCGCGATGTAGCGCTTCACTTGAAAGATTGCCTGCTGGGTTTCTTTCTTAGTCAGTAACGAACGGTAACCTTGGGGCAGAACTTTTTCCAGTTCCGTGTAATCGCCGATGCCCGGACCGGCAAGGTCGGCTTTTTTCTCGAGTTGCGTATCTTTTCCATTTTTTTCATGCAGCACAAACGTACTCACGAGGTTTCTCCTTTGCAGACGAGGTTATGGAGCTGCGCCGTCGCCACGCGGTGTCACTGCGATCAAACTTTAGGATGGAGAGAAGGAACCGCGCTGACTCGCGCGGCATCTGCTGTTATGTTTTTTGCTAAACGTGTGCGCTTCGATTGCTCCATGAATACGGCTACCGTCAGGAGAATACCAATCAGGCCGAATACCACCAACGCGAGCAGAGCCATCAAGAGGATCGGCATAGCTACACCTCGCTGCTGCTTAGATTGTCTCGCCGGCACGCGCAAGAAACAGTGACTGAAGTCACCCATGGCTGTGACAGTTTGGCCATCGAAAGGATTTGAAGTGTACGTCACACGCCGGAGAAGTCACCACTCACGGTGATACTGGTCACTGCTTCAAATCTAGACAACGATGAAACTCTGAACTAGCAGCGATTGAGCTGCTGAGTTTTGTTACGTTCTTTTTTTAAACGAAGTGCCAGTGGTTACTTTCGCAACATAAGTGTTGACCGCGACAAGAACCGCTAATTTTATTGAGTTGCAAAATCTCACAAGGAGAAGAAACGAAATCATGAAGACGACAAAGCTGGTAATGCTGGTGATGGTCATCGCGGTAGCGATGTTCATCCTGATCCCCAATCTGTCCTGGGCTGACGACGGCGCCGGACTCTACAAAGCAAAATGCGCAGCCTGCCACGGCGCTGATGCAGCTGGCAAGCCCGCCATGAAGGCTCCGAGCCTTATTTCGGATGAAGCAAAAAAGAAGTCGGATGCCGACCTGGCTGGCGCCATTTCGGGAACAGCGAAGCACCCGGCACCAGTCAAGGGCATCTCCGCTGACGACGCGAAAGCGATCGTGACCTACATTCGGACGCTGCAGAAGTAATTGTTGTTAGCTGGCAAGGGTTTTGCTGTTTTTCTTCAGGGTTCGCCAGCGTTGTGGACTGACGAAGGCGACCGAGTAAGGCGCGGAGGTGAGCATGGGACGTACAGCTCCATTCGACCGCTGGAAAAGAGAATCAGCCGATCCGTGGCCTGCGGGAAAGCTTCTCCCCCGTTCGCTTTCCAACAGGGAACAACCAGCATGGGGTCCGGGTGCACAACTCTCCGGACCCGATTCTTTCTTCGTAGTGGGACCGCCAAGTGTTTTTTATAAGGTTCCCAAGTCTGCTCCGATCGACCGCACTCTTTCTTCCTTACATTCTGCCGGAGCGGAAGAACCTCTTGGGAACGATAAGGAGCAAATTCCATGAGCAAGGCCATTTTGTACGATGCAACGATGTGCATCGGTTGTAAACAGTGCGAAGGCGCCTGTGCACAACAAAACAAACTGCCCTACGACGACGCGGTAGCAGCCGAGTCGGAGCAGTCGGCACATAAGTACACGGTCGTTTTAAGCAAGGACGACAAATTCATGCGCCGGCTCTGCATGCACTGCGAAAAACCAGCTTGCGCGTCGGTATGCCCGGTTGGAGCTCTCCACAAAACCAAGGAAGGGCCAGTGGTTTACGACGTCTGGAAGTGCATCGGCTGCCGTTATTGCATGGTGGCTTGTGTCTTTGCCCAGCCCAAGTACGAGTGGGGCTCACTGAATCCGCGGGTGCGCAAGTGCATTATGTGTCCCGATCGCGTGGTGGCGGGCAAGCCGACGGCGTGCGCAGAAATTTGTCCAACGGGCGCGACCAAGTTTGGCGAGCGCGACGACCTGATCAGTGAAGCGAAAGAGCGTCTTCGCCAGAATCCGTCAACCTACCTGCCCAGGATCTATGGACTCACCGAAGTGGGTGGGACCTCGGTCTTTATTCTTGCGGCCGCAAGAGTCGAAGACTATGGCTATCCAGCTTCCGCAAAAATCGGGGACGAGCCGATGCCGGAATACACCGGGCGGATCATGGAAAGAATTCCAGACTTCATCCCCGTGTGGACCCTGGTATTGGGTGGCATCTATTGGGTTTCGCATCGCCGCGACGAAGTGGCGGCTGCTGAAGCAGAAGAAAAGAAGGGGACCGAGCGATGAAATTTAAACTGACATTTTGGAGAGTTGTCTTCATTGCCATTATGGCTCTGGGCCTGTACTCCTCGTTTATTCGCTATTTCCGGGGATTGGGCGCGGTTTCGAACATGACCGACCAGTTTCCCTGGGGATTGTGGATCGGTTTCGATTGCCTCTGCGGCGTGATGCTCGCAGCGGGCGGCTTTATCATGTGCGGCGCGGTCTACCTGTTCAATGTTGAGCGTCTGCACGCCGTGGTTCGCCCCGCCGTGTTGACAGCATTCCTAGGCTACGTGCTGTTCATCGTCGGACTACTGTTTGATTTGGGCCGTCCCTGGTACATCTGGCACCAACTCATCTACATGAACCCGCATTCGGTCATGTTTGAAGTGGGTATGTGTGTCATGACCTACACTACGGTGCTCTTTTTCGAATTCCTACCCAACGTATTCGAAGCGCTGGATTGGAAGACTCCAATCAAGTGGATCAAGAAGATTTACCCGGTGCTAATCGTTTTGGGCATCCTGCTCTCGACGCTGCACCAGAGCTCGCTTGGATCCCTTTACCTGATCATGCCGAGCAAACTGCATCCATTCTGGTACTCGCCTGCGCTGCCGTTCTTCTTTTTCGGCTCGGCGGTTGCAGTGGGCTTAGCCATGACGATTTTCGAGTCTACGCAAAGCGCGAAGGTTTTTGGCCGTCAACTTGAGCTTCCCGTGCTGGTAACTCTGGGCGGCGCATTGCTGGTTGCTCTCTGGGTTAACCTGTTGCTCCGGTTCGAAGATTACTTCCACCGCGGCCTGCTCAAGCAAATCTTCAAGCCCAGCTACGAAGCGTATTTCCTGTGGCTGGAACTCGTGCTGACATTCGTGCTTCCTATCGCGATCCTCAGCTTCAAGAAGGCGCGGCTTTCTCCGCAATGGCTGTACCTGGCGTCGATCTTTACGGTTTTGGGATTCATTACGAACCGTCTCAACATCGCACTCATCGGCTTTGAGACCTATGTTGGACATCACTACGTGCCCAAGTGGACGGAGTTCTCCATCACGCTGATGATCATCGCGATGGGCTTTGCTTTGTTCGGCGTAGCGGTGAAATACCTGCCTATCTTTGAACATGAAGAGGCGCATGCGGTAGAGCCGCGTTTGCGAACCGAAGTCGAAACCGGGCGCGGCATGGCAACACCGGTGTTAGACAATGCAGGAGACTGACCGAATTCGCAGCGACTCTCGCCATGAACTGGGACCCAAGCGCCTGGCTCATAGCATCAGTGCAAAATTGATTGGGTCGCTGCTTGCGGTCATGCTCGTAATTTTCGCTCTCTTGGGATATCTGAACATCCGCCTGCATCGCCAGGACCTGGAAGCAGCCACCCTGGCGAATGCCGAGCGGGTCAGTGAAGTTATCAGCCGCAGCACCGCGTACTACATGCTGCATAACGACCGCGACGGACTGTACCACTCCATTCAAACCATCGCGGACGACCCCGGCATGGTCAAGGTGCGCATCTTCGATCAGGACGGACGCATCGGGTATTCCACCGATGCAGCGGAAATTGGCCACGTCCTCGACAAAAAAGCAGAGGCTTGCTACGGCTGCCACAATCAATCACAGCCGCTGGCGCGCCTGGATCGACCCGACCGCTTCCGTATCTACCGCAACGGTGGCGGACAACATGTGTTGGGCATTGTCACGCCCATCGAAAACCAACCCAGTTGTTCCAATGCCGAATGCCATGCGCATCCTGCGGATCAACAGGTGCTGGGAGTGCTGGACACCGATCTTTCGCTGGCCAAGGCCGACACGCAACTGGCGGTGAGCAGCGCCCGGATGTTTTATTACACCGCCGGAGCCATGCTGATCGTCGCCGTATTGAGCTGGTTGTTTGTATGGCGAGTCGTGGGACAACCTATCCAAGCGTTGAAAAATGGCACTGAACATCTTTGTCATGGCGACTTGGGTTATCAGATCGAGGTCCAGTCTGCGGACGAAGTGGGCGAACTGGCTCGCTCGTTCAACGGAATGAGCCGGCGGTTGCGGGCAGCCAACGAGGAAATCGTAACCTGGACCAAGACTCTGGAAGATCGCGTCGAGCAGAAGACGACCGAACTCAGCCGCGCTCACGAGCACGTTCTGCACGTGGAGCGCATGGCATCCATCGGCAAGATGGCTGCGGTGGTGGCGCACGAGGTCAACAATCCTCTCTCAGGGATTCTGACCTACGCCAAACTGCTGCGGAAATGGGTTGGTACTGGCCAAGCGGAACACGAAAAACGCGAAGAGGCCATGCAATGTCTGGAACTGATCGCGACAGAAAGCCGCCGCTGTGGCGAATTGATCAAGAACTTGCTTTCGCTTTCGCGGACGGCGCCCATGAACATCCAGTCGACGGACATGAATGCCGTGATTGATCGCACCTTGATGCTGGTGCGACATCAACTGGACCTGGGCGGAGTTGAGCTGCAAGTGAACCTTGCACAAGACCTTCCGCTGGTGCCCTGCGACCCGGCGCAGATCGAACAGGTTTTCATCGCATTGATCATGAACGCCATCGACGCCATGCCGCAGGGCGGCACTCTCTGGCTTGAGGATCGGCTCACCAGCAAGGATACGGAAATTGAAATCAAGATTCGAGACAATGGAACCGGCATCGCTCCCGACATCCTGCCACATATCTTCGAGCCTTTCCTGACCACCAAGGAAAGTGGCCATGGAACGGGACTGGGATTGGCGATTGCTCGCGGCATTGTGGAACGGCATCAGGGACGCATTGAGGTGGAATCGGTGTTGGGTCAGGGCACGACTTTTGTAGTGACCATCCCCGCCCAAACTTCTGACTCTTTGCCGGTGACGATCGGCCACGAAGGCGCTGCGATGAAGTGAGGTGAATGAAGTGAGCACACAGGGAAGACTGCTGGTTGTTGACGACGAACTGAGCGTCCGCGACTCGCTGGACAAATGGTTTCGCGAAGAAGGCTATGAGGTCGGCACGGCGGAGAATGCCAACGACGCGTTAACCCGTCTGGCGGAACATCGCTGGGATGCGGCGCTGGTGGATATTAAGATGCACGGCACCGACGGCATCGAATTGCAGCGGCGAATGCACGAAATCGATCCGGAATTGATCGTGATCATGATGACCGGATATGCCTCGGTTGAGACCGCGGTTGCCGCGCTGAAGAATGGCGCTTATGACTACGTGCACAAGCCGCTCGACCCCGACGATATCGCCCATCTGATTAAGAACGCGCTGGCGCACAAGCGCACGGCTCAGGAGAATGTGCTGCTGCGCGAGACGGTTGCCGAAGTTGCACGTCCGGGAGACATCGTTGGGCAGAGCGGCCCAATGCGCAAGATCTTCGATGCAGTCGAGACGGTTGGTCCCACCGACGCAACGGTTCTGATCACGGGAGAAAGCGGAACGGGAAAAGAGCTGGTGGCGCGGGCCATTCATCAGGCTAGCCCGCGGAGATTTCATCCTCTGGTTGCGATTCACTGCGGCGCTTTGACGGAGACGCTCCTCGAAAGCGAACTCTTTGGACACGAGAAGGGTGCGTTCACGGGCGCTCAGTTCCGCAAGAAAGGTAAGTTCGAAATCGCCGAGGGTGGAACGGTGCTGCTGGACGAAATCGGCGACATCAGCCTGAAGACGCAGACCGATCTGCTGCGGGTCTTGCAGGAACGCGAAATTACGCGGGTGGGCGGCAACCAGAACATCAAGGTAGATTTCCGCTGCATCGCCGCCACGAACAAGGATCTGGAAAAACTGATCGAAGAAGGCAAGTTCCGTCCTGATCTGTTTTACCGGCTGAATGTGTTTCGCATCGAACTGCCGCCGCTGCGCGAACGCCGTGACGACATTCCGGTTCTCGTCGACCATTTCATCCGCAAGTTCTCCCTCGCCATGAACAAACGCATCAATCGCGTTTCGCCAACGGCGATGAATCTGCTGCAGCAGCAACCGTGGCTCGGCAACGTCCGCGAACTGGAGAATGCAGTTGAGCGCGCCATGGTGGTTGGTCAAGAGCCGGAACTGCAGGAGCGCGACTTTATTTTCAAGGCGGCGGTCGTAGCGAATGGCGCCGGGAAGACGCTGGAGGACATGGAGCGAGCTCACATTCTGCGCGTGGTGGAAGAATGTGGAGGCAATCAGAGCCATGCCGCCGAAGTACTCGACATCGACCGTGTGACGCTATATCACAAGCTGAAGAAATACGGATGGACACGGACTCCCGTCGAAACGCACTGAGCTTGCCCCATGAAGCTGATACACCTGCTGCCGATCGGGAACGTGGAGGACGCGCTGCTGCGAGACCTTCGTCCTGCCATCGAAGAAACCTTTCGGGTTCCGTGCAAGGTGCTTCCGGTGCGACTGGATCCGGAGTTCGCATACCACGGAGAACGGCAGCAGTACCACTCATCGGAAATTCTGCATCGCATGCAAAGTTTCCTGACCGAGGACTCGTGGCGGATGCTGGGAGTGGCCGAGGTCGATCTCTATATTCCGATTCTGACTTTCGTATTTGGCGAAGCGCAGATGGGCGGACCGTCGGCTGTGGTTTCCGCTCACCGGTTGCGACAGGAATTTTACGGTCTGCCGCTTGACCAGAAGCTCTATCGGCATCGCGTAATCAAAGAAGCGGTGCATGAACTGGGACATACTGTGAACTTGACGCATTGCCAGGATTACAGTTGCGCAATGGCTCCTTCGCACGCGGTGGAGTGGATCGACCTGAAGGAAAGCACGCTGTGTTCGGGCTGCCGAGCGGTGGCGAGTCCGGCTCCACAGGCCGCTTCGGCGCGATGGTTTTGAAAGTGGCGTTCAAAGTATTCATTCAGAACGACTTACATTTAAAGTATTGATAACAAGCACTTAAGGCGGAGAGTTCGCTGGTCCTCTCTATGAAGCGGTGCTTGACGTTCTCAGAAACGAGCTGGGAGTGGTCTCCCCGCGTTTTCTGAATGGGTGGGTACCCCTATCCCCTGCCTGGCCGGTATATTAGAATCAACTGGTTAGACTAACTATGGCTGCAAAGTATTCGACAATAAAGACTTAGACTTAGTTTTTGTAACTCTTTTGCCCAGTTTAGTTTAACCAAGGAATGTACAAAATTCTCCGGTTTCAGGCTGGCAAAGTATTCATTTGCTTAGGCTTATTAGTAAAGTATTGATTCCATTCAGGTTAGAGTTAAGTTCTGGATCTCTTGCTAGCGACGAACGAATTTTCAGAGAACGTGTAAAGCGGGGGCACGTTGTGTGTCCCAGAATTCAGTTAAGAACAATGATCACGGTTAAGTCAAGGTTTTTTCGCCGAAGCCATCGCTCGCCGCCGCATGCGTTCCCGTTACGCGCCCTTCGAAAAATTCGCGAAGGACGGGGCGCTCTCGGTGTGTGCCGCCGACCGCGGAGCCGATGAGTGCGGCACGCGGCTAGAATCCCGCGCGGGACGCGTTCGTGAAATCCCGCCTTTGCGCAAAGAGCGCACAAGGATGGGGCAACCCCTTGTGTTGCTGGGGTCTGAGGACTGAAGAAAAGCTAGCCTGGGCCACCCGCCCACCAGCCACCCTAACGCCGAAAAGCGCGATGTTAGTAGGGGCCGACTCGTCCGTTAGTCTTTGCCGGTCCCGGTCAGCGGTAGCTGCTGCGGACTATTTCTCGCGTTGTCGGTGAACGTTACGTCACCATTGAGGGTCCCGGTTTGGAGCGGAGTGAAGGTGACTGCGATCTCGCAAGTGGCGCCTGCGGCCACGGTGCCACCGTTGGCGCAAGGGGTGACCTTCTTGGTCTTCTTGACCGTCGCTAACGCGAAGTCGCCGCTGACGGTGATGGTAGTTATGTCCAGCGTAGCGGTTCCGCTGTTGGTGAGCGTGACTTTCTTTGCTGCGCTGGTCTTGCCCACATCGGTTGTGCCAAACTTCAGCGAGGTGGGCGAGAGCGTGACGGCTGGCCCGCCGCCTGTGCCAATGGCAAACTGGAATACCGTGCCACCGCCGCTATCACCCTGAGCATAGATGTCTGTACCCCCATACGATGTTGTGCCGTATAGATCGCCTGTGACGGTGTTCTCGATCAGGCCTGCGGCTGGGTTCGACCCGTCAGTGCAGTTCGACTCTGAGCAGAAGCTATAGAGTACTGTCTCCGACCATGCGGCGCCTGGTTTTGCAGGAGATGCGAGTTCGAATACCGTGCCGCAGGTTGGGAGCCCTTCGATATTGCAACCAGCGTTGCCGGCACCTCCGCCGTACGTCGTGCCATAGATGTCGCCTGCCCCGTCAAGAAGCAAGCCACCTGCGGGGTATGCCCCATCCGTGCAGTTGGCGCCACCCTCGGAGCAGAACGCGTAAAGTACCGTGTACGTCTTGGTGGCGGGAACCAACTCGAACGCCACGCCAAATAGGTTCGCGCCACCTGAACCCGCAGTGCCGTACAGGTTGCCTGCACTGTCCTCGATCAGACCAGTCTCGGGGAAAGCACCGTCCGCGCAGTTCAACTGGGTGCAGAAAACGTGAAGTAATTTCTCTTGACCTGTACTGGTCAGCCTGAACACGGTGCCATCACCCGATTGTTCCGGTTCGCCACCTACGGACGTGGTGCCATATAGGTCACCCGAAGAGGGGTCAAGAATAAGACCAGCCTCCGGGTACATCCCGTCACTCAGGTTCGGATTTCCGAAGCTCCACAGCACAGTCTCTTGCGCGTCGACCAGATCGAGTTTGAATACCGTGCCGTAACCGTACGCACCCCCGTGCTCTGTTGTGCCGTAGAGATTGCCCTCTGAGTCCTCTATCAGACCCGCCGCAGGATTCTCCCCATCCGCGCAATCTTTCTTGGCACAAAAGGTGTAGAGCACTTTGAACGTCCACTTGCTATCCTCTTGCTCAAGCTCAAAGATCACTCCCGCACTGGCGCTGTTACCACCGTAAAACGTGGTTCCGAAGAGGTTGCCCGCAGCGTTCTGGAGCAGACCACCAAACGGCTCATAGCCGTCGGTACAGTTTGCCATAGAGCAAAAGTTGTATAGCACCGTCTCGAAGTTGCCATTCAACTCGAAGACTGTCCCGCAGCCTCCATCACATGCGGCGGTATTGTTACTCCCGCCTCCCAGAGTGGTGCCGTACAGGTTGCCTGAAGCATCCTGGATCACGCCAGCAACGGGCACTGCCCCATCCGTGCAGTTCACCCCGCCGACAGAGCAAAAACTGTATAGGCTAGTGAAGTCGGAAGACGGCACGCCCAGGGCCCTGGTCCTGTCGGCTTCCTCAGCCATAAGTCGCCTCCTAGGCGGTCCGCCGAGTCGGTTGAACCTCTGAGTTTGCGCGCTCGCCTGGGTAGACAAGGTGAATAATGAGAGCAGCGAAATGAGTGCAAGGGTGTACAGCGGGCTGATGCGGGTATTCATGAGCTTCTCCAGCTTGCAGTTTAGGTAGCTGAGTTCTAGTTCATCGGTTATGCCAGGCGCCCCGTTGCTGATGATTCCTAACCTGGGAGGCGGTGTTCCCCGCCGCGGATTCGGGAATCCTAAGCGGACAGCTGAATCATTGTCAATGACAACAAGGCGATGTTCTTATGGGGCAGTCCGCCGACGCTTAAGAAAAGCCTACGTGGGACACCTTTGTGGAATACTCCGTTGCGTTGCTGGGGGTGGAGAGAGCAAAATCTAGATCTGGGCGGGGCCACCTGCCCGACCGCAGAAAGCTTCGAACGGTTCGCTGCAAGGAGAACAGTTCATGCGCCTTTCGCATCGGCAACGTTTCTTTCCTTCGACTTTTATTTTTCTGACATTTGTCGCAGTCATTCTTGTGGCTGGGCCGGCGCGGGCGCAATTGGTTGGCGAACCCGCTCCTTCGGCTGGAGGCTCTGCGGACGAACCTATTAAGGTCGATGGGCTCAGCCACCTGGTCGTGATGCAATACATGTCATGGTTTGGGCTGAAGACGCAAATCAACTTCCAGCACGCTGAGGCGATGCCGATCCTGCAATCGCTAGACATGAAGAGCGTTGGTGGCGGTTACGACAGCATGGATCCGGCGATTATCCGGCAGCACCTGAAGTGGCTGGAGTTTATGGGGGTCGACGCGGCATTGGTCGATGTCAGCAACAACGTAGGCTGCATCTTCAGCCCGGATCCCACCAGCCCGAAATTTTGCCCTCCCGGCTCCACCTGGGCTTTTTGGTCGAGCAATTGGAATATTCTGCAAAACACGGGTCATCTCTACTCTGCGTGGTCTCAGCTGAAGACGCGGCTGAAACTAATTCCTGAGCTGGGTTGTCTGGATAATCAGGATCTGGCGGAGCACGAGGATGGCAAGACTGGCGTGGAGAAAGAAGCGGAGTGGTTTGGACGGCGCATGGCGGAATATCCCAACATGAACGTCGAATACCTGGGGAAGCCTCTCATGCTGGTTTATATGGGACCCTGGCCGACGCAATCGACATGTTCGATCAGTTCGCTTATGGAGGTGCTGCACAAATCCGGGTTGGATCAGAAATATACTTTCCGCATCGATTCCGGCTTTCTCGATCTGCAGCCGATCTACTGGTCAAATCCAAACGAAACGCCGACCGGCCCGATCGAAATGGCGCCCACTTATCACTACTGGAGCTGGGTCGATCAGGATAAACCGTCCTACTTCTATTACCCGACCTACAACCAATCGCCGTTGGCAGAACACGACAAGTTTCGAGTCGAGAATCTCACCGTGGCAATCGCGACGGGTTCCGGCGGTCCAGACGGGTGGGGGTGCCCGACCTCAAAACAAATTTATTGCCCCAATGATTCCTTGCGTTACGGTGACGGAGGGGGTTACGCCACTCTTGCGAGATTCATGACAGCAGCCGACCGACTCGATCCCATTTTTTTGATCGTTCATCAGTTCAACGAGTTCAACCAGCCCGACGAGGGATGGAACGCTGAAAGCAGTGACGACATCGAACCGACACAAGCGCCTGGCGGCTGGGAGTACACCGCGGTGCAAGCGGTGCACGACGAGATCGTGAAATATCGGTCTGTGCACCCGTAAATAACAACGTTTGGATTTTCCAGAAGTTGTTCTAAAGCGTCCTATCATTGATGAGAGCTCCGGCGGTTCCCTGCCCTTCGTTGACCTTCGCAGAAATCGATGGGACTGGTTTCGTGAATCACAGAGAATACGATCGCGGCGGGAAGCAGAGCCTGAAACTCTCCTGTTTATTTGAGTTACCCCGCTTTCCTCAACGTGTCCACGTTGTTAGAAGTTCGTGGAGACGTGCGATTGACGTCGCATGAAACGCAGGTTGAGACAGCTTCCTTGCGCCGTTCGCGCAGACGATCTTGAAACGTGTCCCAGCGCGGTCCGATGCCAGAGGCATTGCTGCTGATGATCACTGCATCCGATCCCGCTGGGACAATGCGCTCGGTCGGCGAACTGGCAGCGATAACATCTTCTTCCTGCTCAATTTTTCCTTCGACGATATTCCGACCGACACCTCGATCAAGGCTGGTTGAGGTGCGGAAGGAGGACTCTCCGGCCGCCTGCATGGAGGATTGATTACCTTCCAATTGCTGGGTGGTAGGAGTGATATTTCGATCCGTACCTTCCCGGTGCATTACGGGATCGGACTCCCATTTCGAGCGATATCGGCTTTCATAGTCTGCCCATTTATCTTGAGATTCGAGATCGCGGTCGTCATAGGCAGGAAAAGTCTCGATCTGCTGCTTGGTCAGATCTGAAGTGAAGTCTCGTTCATGTTCCGTCGAAGACCGAAGGCGACTGGCTGGCACCAAAAACTTCTTGCTCTTTAGCCATCCTCCGGTATCGACCACAGCATATTGAATGTCCCCCGTGGAATGGTCGAAGATAACGTCGTCAATTTTGCCCAATTTTTCGTTTTGCGCTCCGTAGAGTGTTGTCCCGCGTATGTCTTCGGCCGTTTCAACGAGGTTGTAATTCCCTAGAAGTCCGTAATGCGCCATGGTTTGGTCTCCTTGCGTAGAGTCACGAGTTGAATCTTAGATGCCAGAACCGCGGCAGCGTTTGGATCAAGTTGCAAACTCTTTCCCGGAATAGGGCAAGGTCACGACGCACCGCGCCTCTGCGCAAGTCGGCAAGCTCGGATGGGATTATCGGAGGGGATTAAGAGTGACCCGACTGCCCGCCCGTCAAACAAACCTAACGTTCACAGGCGGCATCTCATGCAGCCAAGGAGATTCAACATGCCAGTCGATGCCCATAACAAGGCTGCTGAACATCACGAAAACGCTGCAAAGTCTCATCGTTCCGCAGCAGAGCACCATAAGAAGGGCGATCACCAAAGCGCCCAAAAGCATTCGCAAATCGCTCACGAACACTCCACCAAGGCGCACCAACAATCGGGTGAAGCTCATAAGAAGTCACAAGAAAAGACCCGTGCTGCAGCCTAAAACAGCAAATGCTTTAGTCGGGGGCCGCGTTCGATGCGGCCCTTTTGATTTGGCAGCGGCGGCGAAGGAGACAAAAACAAAAGAAGTCTACCTGGTCATTAGAAGGAGGAAGATCTCGTGTGGAAATTGAAAACTGCCAACTAGAATTGTGGCTGTCCGCCAGCGTCGAGAGTTCGGCGCCCCACTGACGTCGAAAAGCGCGGCGTTAGAAGGGACAGCCGCAATGTTTAGCGCTACTCTGGCGCGTACTGGAGCTGCAATTTTGCGTCATCGGGACTTGGAGTGGTGGTTAGGGCTGTAATGCCATACTCCAAGCCTTTTTCGAAGGCTTTCAGGTTGAGGTCACGGAAGTTGGGAGGGACGGAATCGGCTACGGCTTTGCGGACGGCGTCGGCGTCGAGAAGATTGGTGACGGCGGTGAAAAATCCTACCATCACGGAGTTCAGCACCATACGCTTGCCCAGTTCTTCGGCGATGCGCGTTGCGGGGATGCTGTAGACCTTAACGGATTTGCTTACGTCGGTCACTTGGACCAGATCCTGCTCGACAATCAGGATGCCGCCTTCTTTCACTTCCTTGCCAAAGCGAGCATAGGCTTCATGCGAGAGGATGACCATGATGTCGGGCTTGGTGACGTAGGGATAGAGGACGGGCGAATCGGAAAGGACGAGCTGGGCGCTACAGGCTCCGCCGCGGGCTTCAGGGCCGAAGTTCTGGGTCATGGTGGCGAAACCGCCTTGATAAATGGAGGCGGCTTTGCCGAGCACGATGGCTGAGAGAATGACACCCTGGCCGCCGAATCCGGCGAGACGAATTTCTGTTAGTTGGAGTCGCATACCATCTCCGGTTCTTCGACGTAGCGGTCGCCGAGCGATTCGTGGAATTGAGCTTTCATCATGGTTTGATAGTCGGGACGTTCGCGGTCGACAAACTTGCCGACAACAATTTCTCCGGTCATCGTCATGCCGACTTCACTGGTGGGCGCGCCGTTACGCACTCTACTTTTTTCTTTGTAGAACTTCATGGCTTCGAGAGCGTCGCCCATTTTGTTGCGGCGCTGATAGAGCGTGGGGCAGGGCGAGATGACTTCGATGAAGGAGAAGCCTTTTTTCTTGAATGCCTCGCTGATGGAACGCGAGAGCTGCTTGACGTGGTAGGTGGTCCAGCGGGCGACGTAAACGGCGCCAGCGGCTTCGACCAGGTGCGGCAAGTTGAACGACGCCTCGAAGACTCCATACGGATTGGTCGAAGTGGTCGAGTGATCGGGGGTGGTGGGAGCGGTCTGGCCTCCGGTCATGGCGTAGATGAGGTTATTGACGCAGATGACTTTGAGATCGATGTTACGGCGGGCGGCATGGATGAGGTGGTTGCCGCCGATGGCCGAAAGGTCTCCGTCACCGGAGTAGACGACGACGTTGAGCTTGGGGTTGGCAAGCTTCAAGCCCGTGGCGAAGGGGATGGCACGCCCGTGAGTAGTGTGGAAAGAATCGAGCTTGACATAGCCGGCGACGCGGCCGGTGCAGCCGATGCCGGAGACTAAGGCGAGCGAGCCCAAGTCGATTTTCGATTCAATGAGCGAGCGGGCGAAGGAGTTGACGGTGGTGCCGATGCCGCATCCGGGGCACCAGATGTGGGGGACGCGCTCGCTGCGCAGGAACTGCTCGACGGGATTGACGACGTCTTCGTTGCAGGCGTCGTCGTGACAGGAATCGGTGCTACAGGAATCGATATTCACGAGATCGTCGCTCATCGGGCGGCCTCCACAATTACCTTAAGAATGTCGTCTGGGTTATGAACTCCGCCACCGGCGTGCGAGACGGGGAAAGTTTTTGCCTGGCCGTTGGCTGCGCGCTCGACTTCGCGGACCATCTGTCCGAGATTGAGTTCGGGGACGACGAAAGCTTTGACTTTGGCGGCGAGGTCGCGGATTTTTTTCTCGGGGAACGGCCACGCGGTAATCAGGCGCAGTTTGCCGACTTTCAAACCGCGTTCACGAGCGACTCCGATGGCGCGTTGCGCGACGCGAGAAGTGATGCCATAGGAGACGACGATTACGTCGGCGTCTTCCAGATTCTCTTCTTCGGTCATGGTGATGCGGTCGACATTGTTGAGGATCTTGTCGCGGAGGCGGCGAACCAGTTTGTCCTGCGTGGGCAGCGTCATGTTGGGATAGCCGCGTTCGTCGTGGGTGAGGCCGGTGACGTGGAAGTTGTAGCCATCGCCGGCATGCGCCATCTCAGGAACGAGGTCGCCGTTGGTGCCATAGGGAAGATAGTCGGCGATGGATTTGTGAGTGTGCTTGCGGGGGACGACTTCGATCTGGTCGGCGGGAGGAATGACGACTTTTTCGCTCATGTGGCCGACGACTTCATCCATCATGAACATGACGGGGACGCGGTATTCTTCGGCGAGATTGAAGGCTTTGACGGTGAGATCGAAACACTCCTGCGGAGAATTGGGGCATAGGGCGATGATCTCGTAGTCGCCGTGGGAGCCCCATTTAGCCTGCATCATGTCAGCTTGGGCCGGGAGAGTGGGCAGGCCGGTGGACGGACCTCCGCGTTGAACGTCGACGAATACGCATGGCGTTTCGGTCATGGCAGCGTAGCCGATGTGCTCCATCATGAGAGAGAATCCGGGGCCAGAGGTAACGGTAAAAGACTTAGCGCCAGCCCAGACCATGCCGAGCAACGTGATCGAGGCGGCGAGTTCGTCTTCCATCTGGATGAAGGTTCCGCCGACGGTGGGGACACGAGCGGCGAAGCGTTCGACCACTTCGGTAGAAGGAGTGATGGGGTATCCGGCGGCGCATCGACTGCCGGCGGCTAGCGCGCCTTCGCAGCAGGCGTGGTCGCCGTCCATGAAATGAGTGCCAGTGAGGACACCACGTGGATCAGCTTTCATTGAGCACCTTCCTTGGCGGGAGCCGCGTCGAGTTTGGGCGGATCGGCCTTGGCCACGTCAACTTTCTTAGCCGGATCGACGACCTTGCTGGCGCAGATGGCGAAATCGGGGCAATACATTCCGCAAAGGTCGCAACCACTGCACTTTTCCGGATGGACGACATGGGGGGGATGGTAACCCTTCGAGTTAAAAGCAGATGAGAGCGCAAGCACGTGGGAAGGGCAAAATTCCACGCAGAAGCCGCAGGCTTTGCAGCGCTCAACGACGATGGAAACGCGACCCTTTGCCATGAAAACTCCAAGCTTCAGGTAATCAACACAGGACAAATTATGACGGTGATTATGGCGCATCGGGCAGAGCCTCAGTGTGACAGACATCACCGATCTAGGTGAGGGCACGCACAGTCGAGATACGGGGTGAGTTTGGAATGCGAGGGCAGCTAAGGGTCATAGCGCTCCGTGCGATAACAGCACACTGGACTGTGCCGGGGATCACAGCCAACGGTAAGGCAGGGGCCGAAAATGAAGACAGTTGATGAATCCGGCTGTTCAAAAAAAGGGGGCTGCCATGTTTGAAGCCGAACTGGAAATGGAAAAACGGTCTTCGGTTTTGCCGCTGCTACTGATGATGTGCCTGGTAGTGGCGATTGTTGGTCTTATAGGTTATGTCGTACTGCAGGCGCGGGCGCAGACGCCGCTGAGTGCGCAGGAAGCGACTCCGATTGTGGCCGCGGCGGTGCACGGCCCGGGGTCGGCGGTAATTCACTTCCGCACTGGCGTGGTGAAACCGAGCGACGACGAAAAACCGGGCGACGTGAACTACCGCTTACTGGAAAAAGCCGGGTTGGTAAAGCTGGCCAAGGGAGCGAAAGACAGTGTTGCGGTTTCGATCACGCCCGAAGGCGAGAAGCTGATCGGCGGACTCGCGGGGGTTGAGAAATCGAAGGAAGCGGACGGCACGTTCTTATACAAGGTTCCGCTAGCGGAACGGCAATTCGTAAGCGTGGCTGGCGTGAATATGATTGGGCCGAACAGCGCGACCGTGGAATATAACTGGAAATGGACGCCCAACCAACTGGGCAACGTGTTTGACGCGGGCGGGACCCTGGTGAAAGGCTTTAACATGTGGGAACGTCAAACGCTCATCAATAAGTACGAAGTGGACTTCTATAATGCCGGGCCGACGAGATCGACGGTTGCCCTGTTACGGAACGGCAAGGAATGGAAAACCACAGGGCAGTAGCGAGCGGCGAAGCGGGAGAAAGCGGCGTGCGCCGTTCCTGGTTTGTCGAGTACGCTTAGATTTGCAGGCTAGTGTGCTTCGCTTTGAAAGGAGAATGCGATGACGATAAGAAAATTGACTCTGCTGCTTACCGCGCTGATTGTGTGCACCGGCATGGTGGCGGCGCAAGACCAGCCACAAGGCCAACCAGAGAAGGTGATTAAGCATGTCCCACTGAAATCCACGTCGCCGGTGTCGGGCAAGGAAATGTACACAGCCTATTGCGCTGTTTGCCACGGAGCGGACGGAAAGGGCGGAGGTCCGGCAGCGAGCGCGATGAAGGTGCCTCCTACGGATCTTGCTGCGCTGGCCAAGGGCAACGGAGGGAAATATCCGGCGCTGAAGGTCGAAGCGTCCATTCGCGGAGAATCCACGACAGCGGCACACGGCTCGAAAGACATGCCGGTATGGGGATCGCTGTTTTGGAGCATGAGCAGCGGACATGAGAGCGAAGTTCAACAACGAGTATCGAACCTGACCAAGTACATTCAATCTTTGCAGGAGAAATAGGTTTTACTGAAAGACGTTGCGAGCCGGCCGAAGAGCCGACGGGGCACAAGCGATGCTTGTGCCCCGTTATATTTTGGAGTGGTGAACAAAGCAGGTCTTTCGCTTCGCTCAAGATGACAATTCTCTTGATGACATTGAGAGAAGGTAGCGTCGGTTCCGTGCGTCCGGTAAGCTGATGTCTCGCAGTTTACGGAGCTCCCTTGCCGCAAGTCATCTCCAGCCATGCAAGTGTTCCTCATCGACGCTGGCGCATCGCGTTCCTGCTTGCGCTTGGGGTTCTGGTCAACTTTTTTGATCGCATTAATCTTTCGGTTTCGCGCGACGCGTTGCATGATTCGTTTGGATTATCGCTGGTAGCTTTTGGGTATCTCTCGAGCGCCTTTAGCTGGACTTACGCGTTGATGCAGATGCCGGCGGGAGTCTTGCTGGACCGGTGGGGCGTGCGGCGAGTGGGGCGAGTGAGCGCGCTCCTCTGGAGCGTGGCTTCGTTTGCGGCGGCGGTTGCTCCGGGACTTAATTTTTTCTTTGGCGCGCGACTGCTGCTGGGGGTGAGCGAATCGCCGACGTTTCCGGCCAATGCGAAGGCCTTGGGATACTGGTTTACGCGCGAGGAACGAAGCATGGCCACGGCGATCACGGATGCGGCGGCTAAGCTGGCGAGCGCCATCGGAGTTCCGCTGATTGGGCTGTTGCTGTTTTGTTTTGGTTGGCGATGGAGTTTTGCCGCCACGGGCTGCATCAGCTTTCTGTATTTTGTGATGTTTTATGCGATTTACCGCAATCCCAGCGAGGACGCGCGGCTGTCTCCGGTGGAGCGCGAGTTTGTTATCCGCGGTGGTGCGCAACTCGAAGACAAAACGAGAGCGCGGAGCGGCAGTTCACTCGGCTATCTTTTACGGCAGCGCAAGGTGTATGGGCTGGCGTTGGGATGGGGCGCGTATAACTACACGTTCTTTCTTTTGCTGACCTGGCTGCCGAGCTATCTTTCGGTAACGCTGCATCTCGATTTGCTGCACTCGGCGTTTTACACGAGCTTGCCGTGGCTGTTTGGCGCGTTCACAGATCTTCTGGTGGGGGGATGGCTGGTGGACGCGTTGATTGAGCGCGGGTGGAATGCGAATCGTGTCCGGCAAAGCGTGATGGTGGGGGGAATGGCGTTTGGACTGGCGATTTTTGGCGCCGCGAAAGCTCAGAGTCCAGCAAGCGCATTGGTATGGATCAGCTTGGCGCTGGGAGGGCTCTCGGCCGCGGCTCCGGTGGCGTGGACGGTTCCGTCGCTGATCGCGCCGCGGGAAAGCGTGGGGACGCTGGCGAGCGCGGTAAACTTCTGTGGGCAGATTGCGGCGATTTCCGCGCCGATCATTACCGGCTACATCGTTTCCGGTACGCGCTCGTTTGCGGCGGCGTTCGTAACTGCGACTGTCATTCTGGTGCTGGGGATTGTGGGGTATGTTGTGTTGCTAGGACGGATTGAGCCGATTCCAGAACCTTAGGAGGCGCGGTGACCTATGACTAGACGGATTTCATATGTTCGACGGGGTGCTTGCGCGACGGTTCTCACACTGATCATTTTGGCATCGTCGGCGGTCACGTCCGCGATGGGAGCGGAACGGGGAGGGTCTCTGGTTTACGTGGGAACATATACCGACCACGGGAGCAAGGGGATCTATGCCTATCGTTTTGATGGTTCGACGGGCAAGCTCGTTTCGTTAGGGCTGGCTGCTGAAAGCACTGAGCCGTCTTTTCTTGCGGTCGATGCGGGCGGGCGTTATCTCTATGCGGTCAACGAAACTGAAAAGTACGATGGCAAGGCGACGGGGGCGGTGAGCGCATTTGCGATCGACTCGAAGGATGGGAAACTCGGGCTTCTGAACCAGCTTTCATCGCGGGGAGAAGATCCGGCGCATGTTGTTTTGGATCGGACGGGTAAGTTTGTGCTGGTTGCGAATTACACGTCGGGCAGCGTGGCGGTGTTTCCGATGCTGAAGGATGGGCGACTGGGAGAGGCGACGAGTTTTGTGCAGCATAAGGGGTCGAGCATCAACGTGGAGCGACAAAACGGACCGCACGCTCACGCCATCGCGTTTTCGCCGGACAATCGGTTTGCGGTGGTCGCGGACCTCGGACTCGATCAATTGCTGGTGTACCGTTTCGATGCCGCCAAAGGAACCCTGGGGGCAGCCCCACAGACCGTGAAAACGGCTCCTGGGGCGGGCCCGCGGCATTTGGTGTTCAGTTCGGATGGACGGTTCTTGTATGTGATTAACGAGTTGCAGTCTACCGTTGTCACTTACTCCTATGACGCGGCCAGCGGCGCGCTGCATGAATTGCAAAGGGTTTCGACGCTGCCGCAAGGATTCAGTGGAGAGAACACGACGGCGGAAATTGAAATTGGACCCTCAGGACAATTTCTATTTGCGTCGAACCGTGGCAATGACAGCATCGCCGTGTTTGCGATTGACTCACGCTTGGGTACGTTGACGGCAGTGGAAACGGATTCCACGGGTGGAAAGACTCCACGCAATTTTGTCATCGACCCGAGCGGACGATGGCTGCTGGCAGCGAACCAGGATTCCAACGATGTCGTTGTTTTTAAGATCGATGCCAAGAGTGGCCACCTCGCCAAGACGGGAGAGACGGTGCAGGTGCCGTCGCCGGTCTGCGTGCGATTCGTGACGGGGCAGTAAGGTTGACTTCAGGGTCAGCGCGCAATGCGGGCTGAACCGCCGCGCATCACCGCTTCAACTTCGGAGAGCGTGGCCATGCTGGTGTCCCCCGGCGTGGTCATGGCGAGAGCACCGTGGGCTACGCCGCAGCGGACCGCCCATTGCGCGTCTTTTCCAGCGAGTACTCCATAGATGAGGCCGGAGGCGAAGGAGTCGCCGCCACCGACGCGGTCCATGATTTCGAGGGGCTGCTGGGGAACGTGTGCGGTCTTCCCTTCGTAAAGCGCGATCGCGCCCCAGTCGTTTTGGGTGGCGGTGCGCGCGGTGCGCAGAGTGGTAGCAACCAGCTTCAGGTTCGGGTAAAGCTCGGCGACGCGGCGCAACATCGATTCGTAGCTGGCAACGGGGAGATGGGTAAAGTCGTCGCCTACGCCTTCGATTGCGACTCCAAGGGTGGCGGAGAAATCTTCTTCATTGCCGAAGAGAACGTCGACGGAGGAGACGAGCGCGCGATTGACTTCCTGGGCTTTGGCCTTACCGCCGATGCCTTTCCAGAGGGATTCGCGATAGTTGAGGTCGTAGGAAACGATGGTGCTCGCGGAGCGAGCGGCTTGAATGGCGGCTGAGGCGACGGAGGCAGAGGAGGAGGAGAGCGCGGCGAAGATTCCACCGGTGTGAAGCCAGCGAGAGCCGCAGGCGGCGAAGATGTGCTGCCAAGCGAAATCGCCGGGCTGGCTGTTGGCGATGGCGGTGTTTCCGCGGTCGGAGCAGCCAACGGCGGCACGCACGCCGAAACCGCGCTCGGTAAAGTTCAAGCCATTGCGCACAGTACGGCCGATTCCGTCGTAGGGCACCCAACGGATGAGGGAGGTATCGACGCCTCCCTGGAGGATCAGGTCTTCGAGTAACTGGCCGATGGGATTTTTCGCGAAGGCGGTGATGACGGCGGTGCGCAGGCCGAAGCAGCGGCGGAGTCCGCGGGCCACGTTGTATTCGCCGCCGCCCTCCCACACGCGAAACGTGCGCGCGGCGTGAATGCGCTCGTCGCCGGGATCGAGGCGCAACATGACTTCGCCGAGACTGACGCAGTCCCACTTGCAGCTTTCGGCGGCTTTTAGAGTGATCGGGTTCATGGCAAGCATTTTAGCTGGTTCGAATGCGGGTGATGGGATTGGTTCTCGATTCTGCTTCGCTTCGAGCGCCTAACAGCCCGTGGTGGAAGTTTGAAATTCATAACTAGCGCGGGAAGGCGCATTGATTTTGCGCACTTACGCACGCATGAATGCGTCCCCTGATACGAAACGCACTTGCACCACAGGCTGCCAACGTCGAACACGGGGAAACGCGGGCAGCGTATAATCGCCCGTTACATCGGGTCAGCAAGATAATGAAGATCATCCGGCTCAAGACCGCTGTAGTCGAGGGGAATTTCGATTGGACCTTCGTCCGCATTGAAACGGATGACGGGATTCGAGGACTGGGCGAGTGTTTCTTCGCTCCCGGCCTCACTGCCATGCTGCGCTCGCTAGAGCCGCTGCTGATCGGCGAAGACCCGCGCGATATTCATCGCCTGTTTCGCAAAATGCAGATGGCGACTTCTGGAGCCGGTTCGATTGCGGGCATCATCTACAACGCGATCAGCGGCATCGAAGCGGCACTGTGGGATGTGCTGGGGCAATCATTGGCCGCGCCGATTTATCGACTGCTGGGCGGAAAATTTCGGAATCGAGTCCGGGTGTACGCCGATTGCCACGGTGGCGAAGCGCTGGAAAGCCTGGACGAAGTTTTGCGATCGCGTCCGGCATCGTGGGAGCCGAAAGACAAGAACCACGCAGCGCGAGATTATTATGGCGAAGGCGGCAATGAACCTGCTGCGATGCCGGAAGATTACCGGCGGCAGGCCCTCAAGAAAAGAGCGGAAGGATTCACAGCGCTGAAGTTTGATCTGGATGTGCCGGGAGCAGAGGGTCCGGACCCGCACAATCGAGCGCTAAGCAATCGCGCGATCGATCACATGGTGAAATTGATTGGCGCGGTTCACGAGGCGGTCGGCGCGGATACCGACATCGCTGTCGATTGCCACTGGCGCTACAACGCGAGCGACGTGGTGAAAGTGGCGCGCGAACTGGAGCCGTTCCGGCTGTTGTGGCTGGAGGATCCGGTGCCTCCCAGCAATACCGCGGCACTGAAAGAAGTGAGTTCGAAGGTGCGGGTACCGATTGCAACCGGCGAGAATCTTTTTCTGTTTGAGGGTTTTGAGGAGATCATCGCGCAACAAGCGTTAAGCGTTGTCACACCCGACTTGCAGAAGGTTGGAGGGCTCTCGATTGCGCAATGCATTGCGCAGTTTGCGGACGTACATAGCATGCTGGTTGCTCCGCATAACATCAGTAGCCCGGTCGGCACGTTGGCGGCAGCTCACTTCTGCGCGGCGATTCCGAATTTTCTGGCGCTGGAGTTTCATGCTTCCCAGGTTCCTTTCTGGAACGATCTGATCGAAGGGTTGCCGAAGCCGCTGATTCAACGTGGATACATCGAGATGACGGACAAGCCGGGGCTCGGAGTGACTCTGAACGAGGAAGTGGCACGCCGTTATGCCCGGCCGGGCGAGCCGTTCTTTGAGTGAGGGGACGCAGGGTTCAGGGCAGTCAAAATCTATGTCCAACGCAAAAACAGAAGTTTTAGGGAAAATTGCGGGGTCGGGCCTGGTAGCGGTGATCCGTGCAGAGAGTTCCGATCAGGCGTCGCGCATTGCGGAAGCTTGTGCGCTCGGTGGAGTGGCGGCGCTGGAAATCACGTTCACGGTGCCCGGGGCGAGTGGAGTTATCGAGCATTTGGCGAAGGAATTCGCCGGACGGATTCTGGTGGGAGCGGGGACGGTGCTCGATCCGGAGACGGCGCGCATCGCGATTCTCGCAGGTGCGCAGTTTGTGGTCAGCCCAGCGCTTAATGGAGAAACGGCGCGGCTTTGCAATCGCTATCGGGTTCCGTATATGCCGGGCGCGGGGACAATGGGCGAAGTCATCGGGGCGATGGAATGCGGCGCTGACATTGTGAAGGTTTTTCCGGGCGAAATTCTGGGGCCCGGATTTGTGAAGGCAGTGAAGGGACCGCTGCCGCAGGCACAACTGATGCCGACTGGCGGCGTGGGAATCGAGAATGTTGGCGATTGGATCAAGGCCGGGGCGGTTGCCGTGGGGGTGGGAGGAAATCTGACGGCTGGAGCGAAGTCGGGTGATTTCGAATCCATTACCAAGCTGGCGCGGCAGTTCGTGGACAAGATTAAGGAGGCGCGCGGGCAATGAGCAAGAACGCACAGACGAAAGTGACGGCGCTGTGGAGAACTGACGACGAATTGTTTGCTCTTGTGCAGCGGGAACTCTTCACTTGCGTTGTGGGCGACGTGATGGACAAAATCGGGCTGCAACACCAGTTTCTGCCACCACAGATTCAGACGCTTCATCAGGATATGGTTGTGATCGGCCGCGCTATGCCCGTACTGGCGGTGGACGTATTCGCTGAAAAAATATCTGGCAGCGCCAACAGGCTGATGGACAAGCCATTTGGCCTGATGCTGGAAGCGCTGGACGATCTGCACCCGAATGAAGTTTACGTGAACACAGGCTCGTCGCCGCGAAACGCGCTGTGGGGAGAACTCATGAGCACGCGAGCGCTCAAACTGGGCAGCCGGGGAGCGGTCTTAAATGGCTACGTGCGGGATACAAAAGCAATTCTGAAGATGGGCTTCCCGACTTTTGGATTTGGCTCGTATGGGCAAGACTCGGCTCCACGCTACAAGGTGGTCGACTTCCGGATTCCGGTGGAGATTGGAGCGGTACGCGTTCGTCCAGGAGACATTCTCTTCGGCGATATCGATGGAGTGTTGCTGGTTCCTGCCGAAGCAGAGCGTGAAGTTTTCACGCAGGCGCTGGAGAAGGCGCGCGGGGAAAAGCTGGTGCGGACAGCGATCGAAGCGGGAAGCAGTGCCGTGGAAGCGTTCGAGAAGTTCGGGATTATGTAAAGAAAATGGGAGACCGCTCGTGAGTGCAAGCTTTGTCACTGCAAGCCCACCATCTCGCGCACAACAGATCCGCGATTTTCTTCAGCAAAATGATTTGCACGCATGGATTACGTGGCGGCCTGACGAACTGCTGATGTTGTCGGGCCATTTTCCCTATTGGGGCGCGTCGCTGCTGATCAATTTCGCGGGTGCAGAGCCCGTACTGTTTGTTCCATTGCTGGAGCCACGGGACCACATACCGGCGGGGTTGCGGGTGCGGGAATATCCCTGGGGCGATCTCAAGTGCGTTGATCCGTATGCGGTGCTGACCTCCTTGGTGGGCGAGGAACTGATCCAAGGCGGAGCCCGGCCTGAACGCGTCGGAATGAATCCGAGCGCCTCCAGGAGTTCGTTACCGATTCAGGCGGGAGAACAAATTCCATTTCCAGAAGATTTTGCGGGGCTGCTTTCCGCGCTGGCTCGCAAGACCGACGCCAAGAGCAGGGCGAGTTTTGCGAAACTCTATGTAAGAAAGACTGCGGAAGAAATCGAGGCCATACGGCTGGCGAATCGCGTGGCGAATGTTGGGTTGCAAGCGTTCTTTGAAAATTTACAGCTCGGAGCTTCGGAGGCGGAGGTTGCGGCCGCGGTAGAGTCGGCCATCTACCGGCAGATTGGCCGCGACGGAATCTTCCATTCGCGAGGATGGGCGATGGTGCAGTCCGGACCCAATAGCGCGGATGCGGGGCGCTTCAATCGCTCGACAGGACGGAAACTGGAGAACGGGGACCTGGTTGTGATCGAGCTGGCGACTTGCGTCAATGGTTATTGGAGCGATCTCACGCGTACGGGCACGGTGGGTTCTCTCAGGCCGGAGGTCACGGAGATTCTCTCGCTCGTACGCGATGCGCAACAAAGGGCGATTGATGGCATCCGACCCGGCGTTTCCGCCGGAGATATTGACGCGTTGGGGCGGGACAAAATTGCCGCGCGAGGGTTCGCGAATTTCTTCACGCATCACACTGGGCACCATGTCGGGTTTCGCTATCACGACCCGGGATTCCTGATTCTGCCGGGAGAGACGGCCGTGTTTGAACCGGGAATGGTGGTTACGATCGAGCCGGGGGTTTACGTGCCGGAACGGGGCGGAGGCGCGAGGATCGAAGATGACGTGCTGGTGACGGAATCGGGCCACAAAGTGCTCTCGAGATTTGCGGGGACTGAGCAGTAGGGACGGGCGATTATGATCGGCATTGATCTGTCGGGCAAAGCAATTCTGATTACGGGAGCATTGGGCGCGATTGCCGAGCACATGGTGCGCAGGCTGACTGCTGCCGGCGCCACCCTGGTGCTCACCGATATCAAAGACGAGGAATTCGCTCGGCGCACGCTGAATGACTGGCAGATTCCGAGTTCATCTTATCTTTACTTTTCCGCCGATATCACTGACTCGAAGCAGGTCAATACAGTGGTGAACGCGGCTTTCGAGAAATTTCCGGGTATGGAGACGGTGATTGGCCACGCGGGAGGGTGCGGGCTTCATCCTTTCGCTACGACATCGGAAGCAGACTACGAGCGGATCTTTCGCTTTAACTATTTTGCGCAAACCTATCTAGCGCGGGCGGTACTGGCGCGATGGATGGAGCAGAAGACCGCCGGCCACCTGATTTTTACATCTTCTTATGTCGCTCGCATGCCCCACACACTGATCCCCGCGTACTCGTCGGCGAAAGCCGCGCTGGAAAATTTTGCGCGCAGCCTTGCGCTGGAATATGCGCTGACTGGAATTCGAGTAAATGTCGTTTCGCCGGGGAACGTAGCAGCGGGCAGTTCGCTGAAAGTTTTTGATGAGGACCCGGCTTACCGGGAATTTGTACTGCGGGTTTCGCTGGGCAGGCGAAACAGTCCGGAGTCGATCGCCGACTCTTTTGTGTTTCTCTGCTCACCGCTCGCTGCCGAGATCAACGGGCAGGTCCTTAGTCCCGATTATGGCGCGGGCATCGGAAACCGGCTATGAAGATTGGCCTTGGCCTCTACCGTCACATGCTGACGCGCGACTATTACGGCTTCGCGCGCCAGGTAGGCTGCACGCACGTGGTGGTTCATCTGGTCGATTACTTCAACCAGGGACCATCGAATCCGCGCAACAATCAACCCACGGGCGCGAAGTACGAGCCATGGGGAGTTGCAGGCGATCCCAACCGCTTATGGACCGTGGACGAACTGCGCAGCCTGCGCAGAGAGCTTGAAGATGCAGGACTGGTGTTAGCGGCGATTGAGAACATCGATCCGGCGCACTGGCATGACATTCTGCTCGATGGTCCGCAACGTGCGCGGCACATTGAGAATGTGAAGACCCTCATCCGACACCTTGGCGATGCCGGCGTTCCGGTGCTTGGCTACAACTTCAGTTTGGCTGGCGTATGTGGCCGCGTGACTGCACCGCTGGGGCGTGGCGGCGCCATCACGCTGGGGATGGACGGTCCCGCCGAAGACGTGCCCATCCCAAATGGGACGGTTTGGAATATGGTTTACGACCGTAATGCGGCTGCCGGTTCCCTGCCCTCGATTTCACACGAAGAGCTTTGGCGGCGGCTGCAAAGATTTCTGGAGGATGTGATCCCCGTAGCGGAAGAAGCGGGAGTTCGGCTGGCCGCGCATCCGGATGATCCTCCCATGCCTACCATGAGGCAGCAACCGCGGCTGGTTTATCAACCGCAAATGTATCAGCGGTTGATCGATCTTGTTCCCAGCCGCCATAACGCGCTCGAGCTTTGCGTTGGAACGCTGGCGGAAATGACCGAAGGCGATATTTACGACGCAGTGGATCGGTATAGCAAACAAGGCAAGATTGCTTATATTCATCTGCGCAACGTTGTGGGGAAGGTGCCGCATTATCGGGAGACTTTCATCGACGAGGGCGATGTCGATATGATGCGCATCCTTGGCATTCTTCACCGCAATGGTTTCGACGGAGTGCTGATTCCCGACCATACGCCACAGATGACGTGCGCCGCGCCCTGGCATGCGGGGATGGCGCACACGCTTGGCTTTATGCTGGCGGCGAAGGCGGTACTCGAATCTTCGCAACAAAGCGCGGGCGAACTGACACCCACTCGGTATGGAGGCAAGTAAGCTGAACTCAACAGTTCATCCAGCGCAATCGCGCGCTCCCCTCATCGTCGCGGCCAGCGTTTCGACGCTTGGCGGCTTTCTGTTCGGATACGACAACATTGTGATCAGCGGCGCAATTGGGTTCTTGAGCCAGTTGTTTCATTTGGACGCTGCGGGCATCGGCTGGGCGGCGGGCTGCGCGCTGATTGGATGCATTGCGGGCTGCGCGGCCGCGGGCACCGTGGCCGATTATCTGGGGAAGAAAAAAGGGCTGGCGCTTTGCGCTCTTTGTTTCGCGCTCTCGTCGGTGGGCATGCTGTTTGCAGGCAATCTGCATCAGTTTGTTCTATGGCGACTGATTGGCGGAGTAGGGATTGGAGCGGCGTCAGTAATTTCTCCGAACTATATTGCCGAGATTGCGCCGACACGAGTGCGAGGACGTTGCGTGACTCTTTACCAGCTCGGGATTGTGGTTGGAATTCTGGCAGCGGTTTTCGTCAATATGCTCATTCAACGGATGGGCGACGAAGCCTGGAACGTGGCTTCGGGCTGGCGCTGGATGTTTTTCGCGGGGGTGGTTCCGGCGCTGCTGTTTGGGCTGATGATTGTGCCCGCGGTGGAGAGTCCGCGCTGGCTGATGAAGATGGGGCGGCGGGATCAGGCGGTCGGAGTTCTGGTGAAAATCAATGGCGCCGACGTTGCCAGGCAAGAAGCTGCAGAGATTGAGAATTCGCTAGCGACCGAACAGGGTCACATCTCAGAACTATTCACCACGTTCAGGCGTCCCCTGCTGCTGGGCATCATGCTGGCGGGACTGCAACAGATCAGCGGAATCACACCGCTATTTTCTTTTTTGCCAGAGATTTTTCGCGCGGCGGGAACGGCGACCAGCGACGCATTTTTCCAGTCCGTGCTGGTGAGCTTGGTCAATCTCTCGTTCACTCTTTTCGCGCTATGGCTGGTGGACCGCGCCGGACGCAAAACGCTGATTCTGGCGGGCACTTCGCTGCAGTTCGTTTCGTTCGCGTTGGTGGGTTGGTTCTATCACATCCACGGGAGCGGGGTGGCAGTTTTGATTTTTGTGATGAGCTTCGTTGCCGGACACGCGTTTGGCAACGGAGTGGCTTGCTGGGTCATCATCTCGGAAATTTATCCTACGAAAGTTCGCGGACGCGGAATGTCGATTGCGATCACGGCGCTCTGGCTGGTGGGCTACCTGGGGAACCAGATGTTTCCGATTCTGCAGAAACATCTGGGGTCGGACGGCACGTTTTGGCTTTTCAGTGCGGGTGCATTATTGACAGTCGTTCTGGTCGGCTGGCTGGTTCCCGAGACCAAAGGGCGCTCGCTCGAAGAGATCACGAAGTTTTGGGAAGAGGGTTCGGCTGCAGCGGGATAGGTTGCCGCGCGTAAGTCAGGAGGGACGATGGAAAAGAAGAAGGTCACTCGCTTCGACCTGGTTTTGCGGAGGAATGTTCCATTCTTGCTTTGTCTATGCCTCTCGCTGCTCGGCGCTGCAGCGTTCAGCCAGGAAGCCGCTAATTCCGGCTTTCGATCGCTCAGTGTGGATGCCAGCACGGTGATCGGCGAGATACGGTCGTTCCAAGGAGTCAATGGGCCGCCGAGTCCGCTGATGGTAGGGCTTCCAAGTCTGGTGCAGCAGTACAAACAGTTGCACATCAACCAGGTTCGGACTCACGATTTCATGGGGCCCACGGAGATCGACTCAAAGTTCGAGCAAGGCAATGGGTTGCTGGCGTGGCTGGTACCGGATTCAGCCCAGCGCGCCGGTGTTGTGAAGGCGGGCAACGCCGGAATTATTTTTCCTGACTGGAGCGCCGATCCGGAGAAGCCCGCAAGCTACAATTTTGGACCAACCGATACTGTCCTCGCCGCCATACGCGCCAGTGGTGCGGAAATCTATTATCGCGTGGGCCGCAGTTGGGGCGCCAATATCAATCCTCCTGGCGATTTCGACAAATTCGCCAATGTCGTCAAGCACATCGCCATGCACTACAACCAAGGATGGGCCAGCGGATTCCATTTCAACATTCGCTATTGGGAATTCTGGAATGAACCGGATGGTCTTTTCTGGTCAGGCACGCCAGAGCAGTTTTATTCGTTATACGAGAAAACTGCGCGGGCGTTGAAGTCGGTCGATCCCACACTGAAAGTGGGCGGCAACGGCAAGGCGTTCCCTTACGACGATGGAGGGTACCGCGAAGGATTCATCGATTACTGCGCCACGCACAAGGTGCCCATGGATTTTTTTTCCTGGCACACGTACACCGACTCATCCGCCGATCCCTATGACGCGATTCGCGTCGCCCGACAGATCCGCGAGATCCTTGACACGCGTGGATTTCCGAAAGCGGAGAGCATTCTTTCCGAGTGGAACCTGACGGCTGACTTTACCGATGAGGAGAAGGCTCGACTGCAAGGGGCGGACAACGCGGCTTACATAGGCGCGGTGCTTAGCTATCTGCAGGACGCGCCCCTCGATCACGCGCACTTCTATCGCGGGGATGCGGCGTGGATGGGGCTGTTTGACCTCAAAGGGCAACCATTCAAGACCGCAGATACGTTTCGAGCCGTGGGCCAAATGCTCGACACACCGAAACGGCTGGCAGTGAAAGGCACGGATACTTTTGGCTTTGCGGCGTTGGCAGGCCGCTCGGCCGATGGCAAAACCGTTCAGGTTCTCATCAGCAATTATGCGATTGCGGAGGGATTTAAGGCGCACGACATGCAAATGCCGCCGGAGCTATTGAGAGCGTCGCCTCCGCAGCCTGATTTTTCGAAAGTGAAATCGTTGCCGCACCGCACTGACATCGTTTACCGCGACAATGCCGGCTACGACCTCACCGTTGGCAATTTGCCGTGGGGAAAGAGCGCGTTCAGCATAAAGCGATACCGAATCAGTAAGACGCAAAATTTCGATTTGGTTGAGGAACGATCGGGTGAAGGCGGCAGGTTGCATTTGTCGGAGGCCATGGCTCCGAATGCGGTCGAACTGATCGTTCTTCAACGGCGGTAGCGGTGCTCGCCAGTAGTTTGCAGGAAGGGGGGGCGATGGAAAATAGAAAATACGATGCAGAGGCCACGGATCATCTGACGAACTCAAATTGCATCACGCGCCGGAGTCTGCTCAAGTCGGCAGCCGCGATTGCATCGGCCGCTATTTTTCCGGCCGGATTGAAGAGTGCAGCATTGTTTGAGCAGAGCACGACAACGGAACCAGATACCTCGAAAGCGAAAGCGCCGGCAAAGAACCCGCGCTGGTACGGTTTTAACCTGCTCGAGTATTTCTCCACCGATGCCGATTGGATGAAATATTTTCCTTACAAGAACGATGGAATGTTCCTCGAGGACGACTTCCGGTGGATCCGCGACTGGGGATTTAATTGGGTGCGCCTGCCGATGGATTACCGCTTTTGGACGGCGCCGGATCTGTTCACGATCAACGAAAAGCAGATCGAACCGATCGACCGAGCGATCCGGCTCGGGGAAAAATACGGAATTCATGTGAACATCTGTCTGCACCGCGCACCCGGCCTGTGCATTCTCGACACGATGAATGAGAAATTAACGGGTATTTCGGTCACGAAGGAAAAGACCGACGTATTCACCGATCCGCACACGCTCGAAGCCTTCGCGCACCAGTGGGCCTTCTTCGCCGAGCGTTACAAAGCGATATCAAGCGAACGACTCAGCTTCAACCTGGTCAACGAGCCTATCGTTCTGCCGAATGCAACGGAGACTTCGGAACTCCAGCGGCATGGCTCCATGAAAACGACAGACTACTTTGACCCAGTGCGACTTCGACGCCACGCGCCAGACTATACGCTGGTGGCCAAAGCGGCCGCGGCTGCGATCCGCGAACACGACCCGCAGCGATTGGTGATCACCGATGGTTATCCAGGGGGAGGATCTCCAATTCCAGATCTCGCGAGCGTGGGTATGCTGCAGAGTTGCCACACTTACAATCCAATTCAACTGACGCATCATCAATGCGAGTGGGTGCGGGGAGTTCTCTCCGACTCAGAGCCGCTTCCAACCTGGCCTTTAAAAGATGGGAAGGGGAAGATCATTTGTGACCGCGTAACGCTGACTAAGCTTTTTCATCCCTGGGCCGCGCTTTCCGCTCAGGGGGTTCCCATTCACTTCGGAGAGATGGGTTGTTACAAGCACACGCCGCCGGAGGTGGTGCTGGCGTGGTTCGACGACACGCTCGACGTGATCGGCGAATTGCAGTCGGGATGGGCGTTGTGGAACTTCCGCGGGCCCTTTGGTGTACTTGACACGGAACGGCCGGGAACAAAATGCGAAGACTGGCAAGGCCACAAGCTTGATCGTCCGTTACTTACGCTTTTGCAAAAACACGCGTCGTCGTAGACCTCGAAACGCACTGATCGGCGGATGGTTCTGCGTTCGGGGGAGACCCGGCTCGACCTGGCGAAGTCGTGCTCCGAAGCTCTCCAGCGGCATAAATGCTTGCTATTCAAACATTTACGACGAGTTCAACTTAGAGTGAGGACTTCAGTCTCCAAAAGTATCGCTCTTGCCGATCGGGACTCGAACCTTGATCGAAATGGGCTAACGGGTGACGCCCAGTTTTGCGCGACGATGGGTCAGAACTGGCTAAGCTCAAGACCAGACCGAAGTTTGCCGTCGGCGCGAAGAGCTTCTGAGCAGCCAACCCAGGCAATGTGAGGCAAATCACAATGGCGTGTAATGGGCAGCACAGCTAAGTGTTCTCTCCCGACGGACACTGGCGGCAGAGGTCCGGCTCCGCTGGTCGTGTCCCACCCGATCAATGTGAGAACAACGGGCTCGAGATTGCACAGGAGGTGTCTCATGCTCTCGCCATATGGAATGGAGATCGTCGAAAGCTGCATTACCTGCAAGCTGCGTACCGATCGCATTTTCTGCGATTTGCCCGCTTCCGCGCTCCAAGCCTTTGAGAACATTAAATACGCGGCCGCGTATCCGCAAGGGGCCGTGCTATTTGTCGAGGGCCAAATGCCGCGTGGAATCTTCGTGCTTTGCAAAGGCAGTGTGAAGCTTTCGATCAACTCTCCGAGCGGACGAACGGTCATTGTGAAGTTAGCCGACCCCGGAGAGGTGTTGGGGCTGAGCGCGACCATCTCTGGCAAACCCTACGAAGTGACGGCGGAGACACTCGATCCCTGCCAGGTGAATTTCGTGAAGCGCGAGGATTTTCTTCACTTCCTCAAGGACGATGTCGAGGCTTGTTTCAAAGTGGCCGAGCAGCTGAGTGAGAAATATCACAATGCCTGCAAGGAAGCGGGTTCGCTGGGATTGTCTCACTCGGCGGCAGAGAAACTGGCTAAGTTACTCCTGGAGTGGAGTTGCAAGAACGGAGATGCTGCAAAAGCGGAGCCCCGGTTGAAGCTGCGACTGACACACGAAGAAATCGCACAGATGATCGGAACTTCGCGCGAAACGGTGACGCGGCTATTCGCGGATATGAAGAAACGTCAAATCCTACAGTCAAAAGGTTCAACCCTGGTGATACGGAATACGGCCGCGCTGCGGGAACTGGCGAATCACAATTAGCGCTGCGAGAACGTGGTAAGTCCGAAGGTGAAGGGACAAGCGTCTCGCGTCCGACTCCTCTTGGAATCGAAATCGAACTGAGTAACCACTTTTGAGCCGGAAAGAGCTTTCGAGTCCCTCCCAAAAGCTCTCTTCCAACCAAGCACTACCAAACCGACACAGTTGGAACAGGTTCGTTCGCTGAGTCCGGGTCGCTCGCCCAGCCATTGAGAAGGTCTTGCTCGATCTGAGCATTGCTGGGTAAGTTCGCGACGTTTTGCAACGTCAAGTTTGAGAAGGTAATCGTAACGTGGTAGGTCGCGTGCGGCTTGTCCACAATCGCCATGACACCCGCGGTGGCCAGAGTCGCGAGAACCAATGTGATTACAACGGTCTTCATGATGGTTCCTTTCTCTTCCCTTTTGGGCCCATTTTTGGAATCGAAGGTATTTCCGGTTTCCCCTGTGGCTATTGCTCGAAGGCTGCTGCCGCGATCTCTGCTTCGCAAGCTTTTTTTCCCCAGCTCAGACCCCGCCACGGCTCTCAGCGTCCTTGTCCGCTGAAGGTCATGTTGGAATCGGCCAGCCAGTCTGCCGCGATGGCAGCTCAGCCCCCTGCGGAATAGAACGAGATTGCCTGCCAATTCCCTTCACCGGAGAAGGCGATGAGGTGCTAGCCGTTCTCCGAAATAATTCCCCGCCAACAGGAACTTGCAAAGGTCTGGGCGCAAAATTCGATCCAGGTCTCGCTAAGCAAGCTGGAGAAAATGCTCCTCAATTGTCGAACTATTGGATGGCACGTTGGAACGGATCGCCTGCAATTTCTAGGCCCGAACCTCAATCGGCTTGAAGTGAGAGTTGTCGACCCTTTGCCCATTCCTGCAGCATGCGCTCACCCACTTCCTTGAAGCCCGGATGTTCCTTGATGTATGACCGAACGTCGCCTTCTGTTTCCGAGAGAGCGTCCGAGATACGCTCAAGGATCGCGCGAATTCTTGCGGGTGTGCCCGTCATTCGAGTTTCGCCGAACCGACGGAGCGCTTTGTTGTCGGGCCACTGGGTTGTTCCGTTGAGCGTGAGCGACAGACTATCCTTCGGCAGATAGATGGAAGTGGTTACCAGATCGTAGACCGGGGCGAGTCGACCTTCACCGAGCACGTCGTCATAGACGATGCCGAAATTCTTGAGGTGAGCATCGCCGTTGCGCAGCGCACAATTCAGTGCGATCAGCGTGAATAGCCTCTCAGTATCTGCGAGTACAGCGGGTGAGTTTGCAAACTGCTGAAATCGCTTCATGACTGATGATTCATAGCTGCCGCGATACTTCTCATCCGTTCTTCTCGCGTTCAGGACGCAGAAATCTTCAAAGCCTCGGTAGGTACCATCTGGGCGCAAGTCAAAGCGGTCAACTACAAGGGCCATTCCATCTTCTGCCAGCCGATACCGAGGTACGTCCAGGCCGCAACGCTCAGCGACTTTCAGGCAGAAGTACTCGTTCGCAGCCAGCTGAGGAAATTCGTTCGGCTCCCAAAACTTCACGATGTGAGTTGCACCCCTACAGCTCGGCGAGATTCGAGGTTGCGCGTTTGTGAGGGTTAGGGACGCGTTCTCGTCGCGCACAAGAACCTTCGGCTGGACGCCGCTGATACCCGAAAAGGCTGCAAACTTTTCCATGAGGTAACGAAACAAATCCCCGTCGCGACGACTCGCCAGAATCTCGTCTACCGATTGAAAAGGAACATCCTGGTTGAGCTGCTCCTCGTCGCCGGTATACCGTATGCGGCCAACTTGTGAGCGGCCAACAATGGCGAGCAAATCAAAATCATCGAATGTTCCAGTCGCCTTTGCAAAGGCAAGTCGCAGTCGTTCCCGCAACGCGCCTTCCGGGAGGTTCATCTCGAAGATCGGAGTTAGGCCGAAGGGCACGTCCCAGGAGGAAAGACGCACGGGCATAGTAACGGAGACCGCACGCTGTGGGGCTGTATAGGGCAAGTACACAAAGGCACTTCCGCGATCCCCCTGCCTGTCCAACAGTCCTGCCTTAGCGGCGTCCGTCCAGACTCTTATCATCACGATCCTCTTCTAAGAGCTCGTCCAAAGTGGGCCGTTGCAGGTTTGCCTCTTGTAGTTTCAGCTCTAGGCCGAGCGCTGACAAAATGTTGGCGACCTTGGAAAAGCCAAGTTCGCCTGATCGGCCATTTTCCAGTGCATCGATCGTTGCCCGACTCACACCGGCCGTGTGAGCCAGCGCTGATTGGCTAAACCCAAGCGCCTTTCGTTTGGACGCGATCTCAGCGCCGATGGAATACAGCTTCAGCATAAAACGAATAATATACAATGCATATACTACATTATTGAACATTATGCATAATATACGAGTCACCAATCGACTGGAACTGAGAAGCGCCGCCATTAGGTTAAACTCCGGCCCTGGGGTACGGCGATTTTCAAGCCATGGCGGGTCTATCTTCCGAATTTTATTGAGCAGTACGGGAGAAAAGCCTCGCCCGTCGGCGCGACGGCCCGCCAGATTGTCTCTCAGCATAGTGGCAGCCCGCGGGGGACTCCAGAATCCGGACCTTCCAAAGCTAATCAGACGGCATTCTACTTGTTTTAAGTCCAAATTTATCTTTAGCTTAGACAGAGTGACCTAAATCACAATTCCGGGTGATGAATGTCACCGCCAAGGCTTCCCTTCTCTCATATCGTTGCCTCGTGGGTGGGCGTTCGATCCCAGTTCAAGTAGGGAGTAGGATCACACTATGGCTTCCGTAAACGGCAACGGACATTCCGATGTGCAGCATTCTCATGAAGTTCCGACCTCGTTGGGCAAAAACAAGCCACGATTGATTTTTTGGGAATTGACCAAAGGGTGCAATTTACGCTGCGTCCATTGCCGGGCTACCGCCACCGAATTGAGCGCTCCTTCCGACCTCTCGACCGAAGCTGCCTGCGACATCATCGACCAGATTGCCACGGTGTCGAATCCCATCCTGGTGCTGAGTGGAGGCGAACCTCTATTCCGTTCCGATATTTTTCAGTTGGCGCGCTACGGCACGGACAAGGGGCTGCGAGTGGCCTTGGCTACGAATGGAACCCTGGTGACGAAGCACGTGGCACGCATGATTGTGGATAGCGGAGTGCAACGCGTGGCGATCAGCCTAGACGGCGCCGATGCACTGACTCACGATTCGTTCCGCGGCATTCCCGGATCGTTCGACGCCGCCATTGCGGGCTTCCGCAATCTGAAAAATCTGGGCATGTCGGTGCAGATCAATACCACCATTGCCCGTCACAATGCGCATCAGCTCCCGGCTGTCCTCGAGTTGGCTCGTTCGATTGGAGCGGACGCCCTGCACACGTTCCTGTTAGTGCCGGTGGGCTGCGGCGTAGACATCGCGGCCGAGCAAATGGTTCCCCCAGAAGAGTACGAGCGGATGCTGAACTGGTTTTACGACCAGTCCCTCGAAGGCGGCATCGAATTGAAGGCGACGTGCGCGCCGCACTATTTCCGGGTGGTTCGCCAACGGCGAGCTGCGGAACACCGTTCGGAGGCTGCGGCAGCGGCGGCTCATGCTACTCCTCCCGTTGAGGCAGCACCCCATGCCCCCGCGATCGGTCCGACGGAGATGGCCATGCCCGGATCGACCGGCATCGAACTCAAGCCGAACGGCATTGGCAGGCCGGTCGGGCACCCAGGAACGCATCCATCGGACATGAACGCGATGACCAAGGGATGTCTGGCAGGCACCGCGGTCTGCTTCATTTCGCATCAGGGCGAGGTCTACCCCTGTGGTTATCTGCCGGCTCTGGCGGGAGATCTCAGGAAGCAGAAATTTGTCGAGATCTGGGAAAATTCGTTGGTGTTCAACGAACTGCGCGATACCAAGAATCTTCAGGGAAAATGCGGCTGCTGCGAGTTCCGCAATGTTTGCATGGGATGCCGCGCCCGAGCTTATGCGGCGACGGGCAATTATCTCGACGAGGAACCTTTCTGCGTCCATGAGCCGAAGGGATTGAAAAGCGCAAAAGATATTGCTCCGGCCGAAGCGGTCAAGTAATTCGAGTTTGATTGGACTCATTGCGAGTATCGCCGTGGCGCATCGCGTCGATTCCTGCAGCTACTTGCCCGCTTCGCGCACAACTCTTCTAGTGAACATTTCACGATAATCAGACTTCTTTCGACCAGACCCAGGTGGTCAGGGAATCTTTCTCCAGCTTGATCTCGGCCTCTGCTGCGCCGAGTTGCACGGTTGCAGTCCGTTCAGAGCCGCGGTTGGTCACGACGAGCACGCGCGTTCCATCCGGATTCGCGAAGGCAGCGTGGCTGACCGATGGCAAAGTACAAACGGAATCGAAACGGCGCGCACCCCGGCGAATCGCACGAGAAAAATGGGAGATGCCCCAGTATTGTCCGCTGCGGACGATCTCGTCGGTATGGGAGTGAATCGTCACCAGTCCGCCGCAAGAGAACGGTCCGATGTTCGGCTTGCCGTTTTCGTCCAAGGCCAGGTTCCATGCGGTGATCGACTCAGCCCAGTTGCGCAGAACGCCTGTAAAAGTCTCTCCCCACTTGGCCCAGTCGGTCAGATAGTCGGGGGCAGTGTAGTCAGAGCCGCCTTCGGTCCAGTGCATTTCCGCATCGGGATGAGCTTCGTGCGCCTTAGTCATCATTTCCGGCGTTCCGAAATAGCCGTGCCATGCGATGGCGTTGCAGTATTTTCGCAGATCGGCGTCATCGAGTTCCGCGACCGCGCGGCCCCAGAGGTTGTAGTTGTGGTCCAAGACCCAGATCTTCGTCGAGATTCTCGATTTCTCAAGCAACGGCCCCAAGTGGTCACGCACGAACTCAATCTCGTATTCCTGCGGCCAAATGCAGGCCGGCATGCGCGCGTCCTGGTCGGTATCGACCTCATTTTGCACGGTGACGGCTTGAATCGGAACTCCCGCCTGGAAGTAGTCTTCAAGAAACTTGACGAAGTAACGGGCGTACACCGGCATATACACTCGACGCATCGACCCGCCCAGCAGTGAGCCTCCAGACTTCATCCAGCCTGGAGGACTCCATGGCGACGAGAAAAGAAACATATCCGGATTCAGGTTTCGCGCTTCGCGCAAGATCGGCAAAATGTATGGGCGATCATGGGCAATCGTGAAGCGCTTTAACTCTCTATCGGTCTTGCCGTCATCGTAGCTGTATGCTTTCAGCGAATAGTCGCTCGATCCAATGCAAGTGCGACAAACGTTGAGCGCCAACTGGGTAGGATGAAACAATTCGTGAAACAGAGTTTCGCGAGCCTGTGGCCGTAGCCGATTGAAGGTAAAGCACGTGGCTTCGGTGAAGGCTCCTCCGAAACCGAGAATCGCTTGAAATTCTTTCTCCGGATTAAGAACGATCACCGAACCGGGAGGCGGGGTCGACGCCGCGCGCCATGCGAGACCAGTCACAGGAGTAAATCGATTGTTGCCAGCTGTGACCCAGGCAGCGATCTCTCCGGTTGGCACGGAATTCATCGCGAACACAGGTAAGGCGCGTGAGGTTGCAGTCGCCGCTAGACCTAAGAACGAAGATCTCAGAAACTGACGCCGCGTTTTTCGTAGGGAAATGTTTTTCATGGACATCGCCTCCTCACTTTTTCTTTGCCGTGATCTGCGAGATTATGGATGCCAGCGTTGACTGCGCGCATTACGCAGGCTCCAGAGAATCCTTATGCAATCGGTGATACCAAGGTTTGCCGCATCCTTCACGTTCGTCATTCTTCTCACATTCGTGTGCGCCTCTCAAACTACTCCTACTCCCGCAAAAAGCGCGAACGAATGGAAGTTGGTTTGGAGTGATGAGTTCAATGGTCCTGACGAAGCGCCGGTCGATCCATCGAAGTGGGTTCTGGAAACCGGCGGGAAGGGCTGGGGCAACGAGGAGCTTGAGTATTACACCGATCGCGCCTCCAACGTTTCGCTTCATGATGGCAAACTTGTGATCAAAGCCGTGGCGGAAAAATATGCGAGTTCCGACGGCGTCACGAGCAACTATACTTCGGGGCGACTCAAAACCTCCGGTAAATTTTCGCAAGCCTATGGCCGCTTCGAGGCTCGCATCAAGCTTCCTTCCGGGCAAGGAATGTGGCCTGCGTTCTGGATGCTGGGCGATGACATCGAGAAGGTTGGCTGGCCCGCGTGTGGCGAAATCGACATCATGGAAAATGTCGGCAAGGAGCCCGGCGTGATTCACGGGTCGATTCACGGCCCCGGATACACAGGAAACACTGGGATTGAGGCACCTTATCGTTTGCGGGGTAAGGAGAGGTTCTCCGACGATTTCCATGTATTTGCTGTTGAGTGGGATTCTGACTCCGTCAGTTTTTTTGTCGACCACAACCTCTATGTCCGCCGGACCCGAGCCGACCTGAAGCCGGGATGGAAATGGGTGTTTGACAAACCGTTCTTTCTGATACTCAACCTCGCCGTTGGCGGAGATTGGCCTGGGAATCCCGATGCCAGCACTGTATTTCCGCAGAGCATGCTGGTGGATTATGTGCGTGTCTATGAAAAAGCCGAGCCTCCGAAAAAGATTAGGCAACGGTAAGAAGTCCACTGCAAGTGGAGTTCTTAATGTGCAGAGTTGAGCCGGCGTACTTCGGGGAAACGCAAACTCTCAATCCAATGGAGAGTAAGACCGAGCGCATCCGATCATTAGCGAAGATGCAACCGAAATCTGTTAATCTCGGACTTCTTACGCTCCCTTGCGTTACGTCTCCTGCGCGGAGGAGGACTCAACTTGAAGCAGCGATTCTCAACCCGGCAGTGTGCGTATCGCCGTTGCGGATTCCTCTGGTCCTTGCGAGCCTCCAGAACGGTTTTGGCGCTGTTGGCATTCAGCGGAGCGGCATGGGCGCAACCTGAGACACACGACTTGCCCGTGCTGACACATGCGGATCAAGTGCGACGACTGAGCCCCGAGGAGGCGGCTCGAGGCTATCCGGTTCGGATTCGAGGGGTGATCACGGACGACGTTCCCTCGCCGGACTTTTTCGTGCAGGATGCGACTGCTGGCATCTATGTGGAGGGCAGTTCGCCCAACCACTCGAGACATCATTGGGGCGACGTGGTGGAACTGCAGGGCATCACGGGTCCGGGGAAATTCGCGCCTGTGGTTCGCGAGCAAAACACGCGCGTGGTCAGCAGGGGAACTTTGCCGAGTACGCGGACCTACCGTTTCAGCGAAATCTCCGGTGGGCAGCGGGACAGCCAATGGACGCAGGTTCGCGGCATTGTGCGGTCTGTGTCCATCGACCGCACGTCGTGGCCTGAGACTGTCTTGGCCATGAATGTGGCCTCGGGTGGAGGATCTTTCAACGTGCGGGCGCCCATCGCGCAGGAACAGGATTTCTCTGCATGGGTCGACAGCGAAGTTTTAATCAGTGGTGTCTGCGGCAGCCTGTTTAACAATCAAAGGCAATTGATCCGGGTATTGTTCTACGTTCCGGATCTGCGCTTCATTGAAGTCGAGATGCAGGCAAAAGAAGTGCCCTTTTCGGCGCTGATGCGCTTTTCTCCGGGGGAGGGTTCGCAGCACCGCGTCAGGGTCGAGGGAGTGGTTACATACCAGCAGCCTGGGCAAGCGTTGTTCCTGCAAAACGAAGGACAGGGATTGAGGGTTCTGACTCAGCAGGACGGGCAGTTGGCGATTGGGGATGTGGTGGATGTGCTCGGATTCCCTGCGGTCGGCGAATCGGCGCCGCTGCTGGAGGACGCCGCATTTCACCGCGTCGCCCACACCTCTGCTCCGGCGGCTGTCAACCTCGACTTGAATCTGCCTTGGGAACAATACGACGGGGCTCTGATCACGACGGATGCAACCCTGCTGCACGTGGAACCGCAACCCAATGGCTTGCGGTTGCTGCTACAGAAAGGCAGCGGTGTCTTTGAGGCCTTGTTGGAACCACGTGAACTGGCAGCGGGCTTAGCGTCGTTGCGCGTGAATAGCGAACTCCGCATCACCGGCATCTGCCTGGTGCGCAACGGGGGGCTGTGGTCGATTCCCCAGTCATTTCGAGTGTTGCTGCGGACGCCGCAAGATGTAACGGTGCTGCGGGCGGCATCGTGGTGGAACCTCCGCAATACGCTGTGGTTGCTGGGAATTGCGGTGGCAACTTTGTTGTTGGTGTTGGCCGCAATGGTGGTATTGGGCCGGCGATTGCGCGAGCAAATGGCGGTCATCCGGCTGAAGTTGCAGCACGGAGCTGTGCTCGAAGAGCGCAACCGTATCGCGCGCGAACTACACGACACGCTGGAGCAGGAATTAGCCGCGATCACCATGCAGCTTGATCTCGCCGTCGATAGTTTCCGGCAGGCTCCCCAGGTGGCGTTTCATGCGCTGGACGCGGCGCGCAGCATGAGCCGGCACAGCATGATCGAGGCGCGCCGTTCGGTCTGGGATCTGCGCTGCGACTTGCTGGAGAGGGGAGACCTGCCGTCGGCGCTCGATGGCATCGTGCGTTCGCTCGCAACCGAAGGCGAACCGGAAATTCAAATAGAGGTAAGCGGAACGCCGCTACGTCTGCCCGGCCCGATCGAAATGAATCTGCTGCGCATCGGGCAGGAAGCGGTGGCCAACGCAGTGAAGCACGGGCGAGCATCACGCGTCCAGGTTGAGCTGCATTACACCGCGGAAAACGTAATATTGAGTGTCCACGACAATGGTTGCGGCTTTGATCCCAACCGGGCAAGTGCGGTTGGCCATTTTGGCATGCTAGACCTGCGAGAGCGCGCACAGTCTCTCGGCTCCCAGTTGCTGATCGAGAGCGCGCCCGGCCAAGGGACGCGCGTTGCTATCGAGGTTCGACTTCAACGTTCGACAGCTTATGATGCAGAAATCAAAACCCATACATATTCTGGTCGTGGATGACCACTTCATGGTCCGCATGGGACTTTCCGCTTCCTTGAATGTGGAAGCGGACATGGAGGTGGTGGCGGAGGCGGCCAACGGCGAGGCTGCGCTGGAGGCGTATCGCGAGCACAATCCCAATGTCGTGCTCATGGACGTGCGCCTTCCTGGCATGAGCGGCACCGAAACTTCAGGGGCGATCCTGCAGGCATTCCCGGAGGCTCGAATCCTGATGCTCTCGACGCACTCAGGCGAAGAGGAAGTCTTCCGGTCCTTGCAAGCTGGCGCCCGCGGCTACATTCTCAAAAGCGCGATTCGGGAGGAACTGCTCCGCGCCATTCGCGAGGTGGCTGCGGATCGCCGCTACCTGGATCCCGTAGTGGCTCCGTTACTGGCGGCGCGGATGTCGCATCGCTCGCTCACCAGCCGCGAATTGGAGGTTTTGCGCATGGTTGCGAAGGGACTGGGCAATAAGGAAATCGCAGCCTCATTAAACATTGCGGAAGTGACCGTGAAACTGCATGTGAGCCATGTGCTCGAGAAACTCAACGTTAAGGATCGCACTGAGGCAACGACAGTAGCGTTGCAGAGGGGCATTATTTCCCTAGAATAGCCTGCTACTACCTATACAAAAGTAGTAGGAGCACCCCCATCCAACTGCATAGCAGACATTTGATACTCATGTCCCTAGAATTGCGGGTCGCTCGATCATCGCTCCGAACATGCCAGTCAGAGGCGGCGGCTTGCTTGTAAGCGATGGTCGTCACATCTTAGGAGTCATAAATTTTAGTGAGTACAGGCGCCAAGAAGCGCCCACGGTCCAAGGAGACTTTGACATGAACCGCTCGTACCGATACAAGACTGTCCTATTGCTCGGCAGCATATTGTTCTTCTCTGCCATGTCTGTCGTCCCTGATGCATTCGCCCAGGTGACGTCGGGCACCATCTTCGGCACGGTGAAGGATCCCAGCGGGGCGATGGTTAGCGGCGCAACCGTCACCATCAGCGATCCCGCCAACGGCCTCACCCGAACCGTGACTACGTCCGCGAGCGGTGAGTTTGCAGCGCCTGGTCTGTATCCAGGCAACTACACAATTACGATCGAGGCGAAAGGCTTTAAGAAGCTGGAATCTTCCGGATTCGTGCTCAGCGCGGCGGATAAGCTCAGCGCCGGAGAACTGACAATCGAAGTCGGCGCGGCGACCGACTCGGTGTCCGTCACTGCGGATGCGGGCCAAGTCCAGTTGCAGGCCGATTCCGGCGAGCGCTCCGACGTGATCACCGGGAAGCAGATCAACGACATCGCGCTTAACGGCCGCAATGTTCTGGACTATATGAAGCTCATTCCGGGCGTGGCAGGAACGAGTGACACCCACGTGTCGGGTACGGGACACCTCAGCGATTACAACATCAATGGAACGCGCGGCAACCAGCACGAGTTTACAATCGACGGCGCCTCGAACGTGGATACGGGCGACAATGGCGGAACGCACGTCACCATCAATCTGGACGCGATCGAAGAAGTAAAGGTGCTCACTTCGAACTACCAGGCAGAGTTCGGAAAAGCGGCCGGCGGACAGATTGCTCTGGTCACCAAGGGCGGCACGAACCAGTGGCATGGCGACGGCCGATTTTTCCATCGCAACGATAGCCTGAATGCCAATGAATATTTCAACAAGCAGAGCGAACTATCGAACGACCAACTTAACGAACCCGAAATCTATCGTTACAACTACTTCGGATACCAGGTTGGCGGCCCGATCAAGAAGGATAAGCTTTTCGTGTTCTGGAGCCAGGAATTTTACCGTCAGCTGATTCCACTGGCGCTCGCGCAGTTCTACACACCAACGACATTAGAGCGGCAAGGGAATTTCTCCCAGTCGGTGGATGGGAATGGACAAGCCATCATTATTGCCGGACCGGGAATCACGAATAACATCATCGACCCCACGCAACTTCCGGCGGCGCAGCAGGCCATATTTCAACAAATGGAGGCAATGTTAAACCTGTTCCCGCTGCCGAACGTTCCCGGCTTCGGCAGCAACGGTCTCAGCTATAACTACTCGCAGTCGCTGTCTGGCGAAGCCCCTCGCCGAGAAGACATCCTTCGAGTGGACTACCAGGTCAACAGCAGGAACCGGCTGTATGGGCGCTGGATCCATAACAGCGAGAACGATTCTTCGCCGTTCACGCCATTTCCGGGACCGTTCGGCATCTTCGCCTGTTCGTCGGGTACTACGTTCAAAGGTGGTTGTACACAGCAGCATCCGGGATGGAACTTCTCCGCGAACCTGGTCAGCACAATTTCTCCGACCGTGCTCAATGAGTTCTCGATTGGACCTAGCCACTCTCTTTCTCTGGCGGCTGGAGTTAACGGGAATATCTCACGCGGAGCAAACGGCATCACCTTCCCGCTGCTTTTTCCCGTGAGTCAGAGTCAGGCGATTCCTGACATGAGTTTTGGAGGACTGAACAACGTCAACTTCCAGGGGCCGTACCTGGGTGCCACGCCTTGGAAACAGGCCAATACCACGATCAACGTGAACGACAACCTATCGTGGGTTCGACATAACCATACGTTCAAGACCGGCGTTTTCTACCAGCGCAGCCGCAAGGATCAGATTGCGTGGGGCAACATCAACGGACAGTTCAGTTTCAACGACGGTCCTACCAGTGGAGGCACCTGCGCAGTCACGAACCCAGCAACGACATGTCAGCTTGGCGATCCGCTCGCCAGCGCCTTGGAAGGGGCTTTTTCAAGTTTTGATCAATCCACGGCCCGTCCTACGGGCTATTTCCGCTACAACCAGCTGGAGTTCTATGTGCAGGACACATGGAAAGTGACCCAGCGTTTCACCCTCGACTACGGCATGCGGTTTGCGTGGATTCCTCCGCAGTATGACGCAGCGAATCAGGTGGCACTGTTCAATCCCTCGGCTTATATCCCCGCCGATGCCGTCACCATCGATTACAACAGCGGTGCGATCATTAACGCCGACGGGGGAAATCCGCTGAACGGCATGCAATACGTCAAAAACCATCAACTCCCGGCGGGCGGTTGGGGTAGCCGCGGGATCATGCCAGAACCGCGGTTGGGATTTGCTTACGATCTGCTGGACACACACAAGACAATTTTGCGCGGTGGAATCGGAATGATGCACGACCGAGTGCAAGGTAACCTGATTTTCAATACCGTGTTTAACAATCCCGCGGTCGTGCAGACCCCCTCGGTCGCGGCCAACAACATCGTGAACCTTCCAGGACTGTCGACCTCTTCCGCCGAGAGTCCAGTGCAGGGCGATGGCAACATACTGGGTGCAGCGGCGAATGGTAAGGTACCAACGGTTTACAGCTTCAGCCTCGGCGTTCAGCAGGAAATTGCCCACGGCACCACGCTCGACATCGCTTACGTCGGTTCCATGTCTCGTCATCTGGTTTCATCGCGCAACATTAACGCAGTTCCTTATGGAGCTTCGTTCCTCGCTGCCAACCAGGATCCAAACTGCTCTTACTCGTCACCGGGTTTCTCGTTCAACTTCGGAGGCACGGTGCCGGCAGTGCAACCGGGCCTCGAGCCCCAGTATTCAGCGGCTGGCTACGACTTCAACGGATGGTGTGCTTATGGGCATTCCTCGTATACCAATGCTTACCTGGTACCGTTCAAGGGGTACGGACAAATTCCGTACCTCCGGTGGGATGGCACCTCAAACTACAACTCATTGCAAGTATCTTTGCAGCGGCGGTTTGGTAAACGTTTGACGTTCGGTGGGGTCTACACGTGGTCGAAATCGATGGTCACTGCGAGTTCGGACCAGGACGAGCAAAACCCGGTTAATTCTTTGCTCGACTATCGTGCAGCGTCCTGGGATCGACCGCATGTTTTCGCGGCGAATTATGTTTACGAACTCCCCGGCCTCGCCCAACACCTGGGCGAAGCAAAATGGCTGTCCTATATCACGGACCATTACCAGTTGAGCGGCGTGACCCAAGCCATGAGCGGTACACCGGTGGACTTAAACAATAACTATTCGTTTCCGTCAGGCAGCCTGGATGGCGGCAATATGTGGGGCAATATCCCGTTCTATTACACCGCGGACAGATTCGGGAATCCCTCCCTACCTGCTGTCGGCCTTCCGGCGCGGGGCACACGTGACACGATTCGTTATGGCGGAATACAGAACTGGGACATGTCTTTAATGAAGAGTATTCCTCTCGGTAAGAATGAAGCTCGTTATCTGGAAATGCGCCTGGAGGCATTTAACGCGTTCAACCATCCAAATTTCACGAACCAGAACTATGTGGGTGGTTACAACGTGAACGGGCCGTGGGAGTACTCGGCGCCGAATACGCCGCTCTCCATCTCGAAGAACAGCAACTTTGGAACTAATGCGGCCACGCCCAATACCGGCCCCGGAGGTTTTCGCGTGGTGCAACTGGGCGCTAAGTTTTACTTCTAACTTGCTCCATCCCCTGATGCCCGCAGCTTCGGCTGCGGGCCTTTTTTCCAGCACGAACTAATGATTCCTGCCGAGGCTTCTCATGTCACGAACATTCCAACCCACCATCATCGTCTTTGTAATTCTTCTGATTGCTTCCGGCGTCGGCTGGGCACAGGCGCCTTCCGCTTCCACTCCTGCAATTGAAGCCCGCGTGGAGGCACTGCTGAAGCAACTGTCGCTCGAAGAGAAAATTGATCTTATTGGTGGCGTCAACGACTTCTATATCCGCGGAATCCAGCACATCGGGTTGCCCGCGCTCAAGATGGCCGACGGCCCATTCGGGGTTCGCAATTACGGTCCGGCTACGACTCTCGGGGGCATGGGCTTGGCCGCTTCGTGGGACCCGAAACTCGCTTCTCGCGTGGGTGCTGTCATCGGGCAGGACGCGCGTGCTCGGGGGGTCCATTTCATGCTCGGGCCGGGCGTTAACATCTCTCGCTCTCCGTTGTGCGGAAGAAATTTTGAATACTTCGGCGAAGATCCGTTTCTCTCCTCGCGCACCGCGGTGGCTTACATCGAAGGCATGCAGAGCGAAGGAGTGAGCGCGACCATCAAGCATTTTATGGGCAACAATCAGGAATTCCTGCGCCACGACGGCGACTCGATCATCGACGAGCGCACCATGCGTGAGATTTACCTGCCCACATTCGAGGCAGCGGTCAAGGAGGCGCATGTCGGCGCCATCATGGATTCCTACAACTTGATCAACGGCCAGCACGCGACTCAGAACGCTTTTCTCAACGATGACGTTGCCAAGAAAGAGTGGCGTTTCGAAGGCGTGATTATGTCCGATTGGGACGCGACTTACGATGGCGTGGCCGCGGCCAATGGCGGGCTTGATCTCGAAATGCCAGCCGGGAAGTTTATGAATCGCGCAACGCTATTGCCGGCAGTGAAGACGGGCAAGGTCAGCGAAACCACGATCGACGATAAGGTACGCCGCATCCTGCGGACAGCCATTCGCTTTGGCTGGTTGGATCGCGCGCAGACGGATTTGTCGGTGCCCCTTTACAACGAGCGAGGTGGGGAGGTTGCGCTGGAAGTCGCGCGCTCTGGCATGGTGCTGCTAAAGAACGATCAAAGCCTTCTGCCGCTCGACAAGGGGAAAATTCAATCGATTGCCGTGATCGGCCCGGATGCTTATCCCGCCCAGGTTGTGGGCGGAGGCAGCGCGGGCGTACGCCCGTTTGGTGCAGTGAGCTACCTGGAGGGCCTGGCGGAATATCTGGGCGCCAACGTCAAGGTTTACTATGACCGCGGAATTCCATCCCTCTATGATCTTGCGGATGGCACAGAGTTTTCGGTCGACGCGGCGGGTCAGCATGCAGGCATTCAACTGGAGGCGTTCAACAATGTCAGCTTGAGCGGCACTCCCGCAGCCAGCCGTATCGATCAACACATCAGCGCCGACCATTCGCTGGGAGACGGTGTCAATCAGAATGAAGTATCGGCCCGCTGGTCGGGATATTTCACTCCGGCTTCGCCCGGGGAGCACATCTTTTTTGTGGAAGGTCCGGGCGAAGGCGGCGGCTACCGTCTTTATGTTGACGACAAGCTCGTCCTCGACTCCTGGGAGCTCGCCCGCGCCCAGCTCAGCCAAGCACGTCTATCGCTGGCCGCCGGGGCGCACAAGATTCGCTTTGAGTACAGCGTGCATTGGAGCTGGGGCGGTCCAAGTGTAAAACTGGGCATTGCTCGTCCGGAAGCAGTCGTGAGTGCCTCGGCACAGACGCTGGCGTCGAAAGCTGATGCGGTTGTGGTGGCAGTGGGATTTGATCCCGACAGCGAAAGCGAGGGCGCAGACCGCACGTTCGAACTGCCACCTGCGCAGGATGAACTCATCCGTCGAGTGGGAGCGGCGAACAAAAATACGATCGTGGTCGTGACCTCCGGCGGAGCCGTCGATATGAATGCATGGCTGGGACAGGTGCCGGCGCTTTTCGAATCCTGGTACGCGGGGCAGGCACAAGGCACGGCTCTCGCGCAGTTGATGTTCGGCGAGTACAGCCCGTCGGGAAAGCTGCCGGTCACGTTTGAGCGCCGATGGGAAGACAATCCCGCTCACGACAACTACTATCCGAAAGCCGGCGGGAAGCAAACTGAATACAGGGAAGGCATTTTCCTCGGGTATCGTCATTTCGACCAGGCCGCGGTCAAGCCGCAATTTCCATTTGGCTTCGGACTCTCCTACACTACGTTTGCCTACAAGAATCTCTCTGTGGTTCCCGGGAATGCGGAGGGCGGACCGGCCTTCATCGTCGGCTTTGATGTCACCAATACCGGGCATCGCGCTGGCGCTGAGGTTGCCGAGCTGTACGTGGGAGAGCCGCATCCGAGCGTTCCTCGTCCGGTGAAAGAACTGAAGGGATTTTCGAAAGTCCTGTTGAATGCTGGTGAAACTCGGCACGTCGTAATCCCGCTCGACCGGAGAGCGTTCGCCTTCTACAGCACGAAGAAACGCGATTGGGCGGTAGATGCCGGAGACTTCAATATCTATGTGGGAAGTTCTTCTGCACAAATTGAGCTTACGGATAAAGTAACATGGAACAATCCGTAGAACTTCGAGGAAGTCACAAACGTTTTGCATCTGCGGTTATGGAGATCACAGACATGAAGAGGAATTGGTTTTCGCGCCGAGAGTTTCTGCAGACGACCGCGGGAGCGGCGGGGGCGACGCTTAGCGCCAGCGCGGTGCTACTGCATTCAGAAACTCTGCTGGCATCACCCACGCCGATGGGCGCGAGCGATCGCGTTCGATTTGGAATTGTCGGAGTCGGAATGGAAGGCAGCAACCTGCTATCCACTGCCATCCAACTTCCGGGCGTGGAGTGCGCGGCAGCATGCGATCTTTATGACGGGCGGCACGAATTAGCGCGGGAACTCGTCGGCAAGCCTATCCCGACCACCCGCCGCTACAAGGAACTGCTCGACAACCAAGAGATCGACGCAATTATCGTGGCAGTGCCGGATCATTGGCACAAGCAGGTCGTGGTCGATGCCGTCGCTGCCGGCAAAGATGTGTATTGCGAGAAGCCGTTTTCGCATACCCCGGCCGATGGACTGGCTCTGGTCGAAGCCGCGAAGAAATCGGATCGAATTGTCATGGTGGGCGCGCAGCGAACCAGTTCAGTGCTCTGCGCGAAAGCCAATGAACTCTACACCCAGGGCGCCATCGGTGAATTGAGCCTGGTGGAAGCAACCTTGGGAAGAAACGATCCTACCGGTGCCTGGGAATATCCTCCGCCAGCAGATTTATCTCCGGAAAATTTGGACTGGGATACGTGGCTCGGAACGGCGCCTAAGAAAGCGTTCGATCCGTTCACTTTCGCGCGATGGCGTTGCTGGAAAGAGTATGGGACCGGAGTTGCGGGCGACTTGCTTGTGCATTTGATCAGCGGAATGCAGCGCGTTCTCGGCATCAATGAGATTCCCAAACGCGTCTCTGCCTTTGGCGGCATTTACCGGTGGAAAGACGGACGCAACATGCCGGATGTCCATGCCGCGCTCTTCGAATACGCGAATGTGCCGGTCTACATGCGGTTGAGTCTGGGAACGGAGTCCGCCGAAGTAACCCGCTTTATGGGGTCGAAAGGCATTCTTGAGCTCTCCGAGTTTGGGCTCAGCTATTCTCCGCAGCCAGGAGTGGACCTTTCTCCAAGTTATTACTCTGGATCATTCCCTGCGCGACTCAAGACGCCCTATCTGGCACAGTGGCACGAGGAGCACGATCCTAAACCGGGACAAGAACCTGCGCCTGAAAGCTTGAGCTTCCGCGGGAACGATTATGACGACCTGCGTCCTCATCTTTGGAATTTCTTCGAGGCTGTCCGTTCGCGGCGGCCGGTGCTGCAAGACGCGGTGTTCGGTCATAACGCCGCCCTCGGCTGCCACATGGCCAATGAGTCGTACTTCAGGAAGAAGCCAGTGTATTGGGATGCGAGCTCGCAGACGATCAAATCGTAAAGCAGTGAGCTTTACCGATACGAGGCTGGAACGTACTTTGCAATCAAGGAGCGCACTACTATGAATTTTCGGCGGATCGCAATTGCGATGGTGGCGTTGATGGTGCTGTTTTCGATGACGGCATTTTCAGCGGAGAAAGCATCGGAAAGCGCGACACCTTTTCTTGGACGCTGGGATTTGACACTGAAGGCATCTGGGCACGAGTATCCCACTTGGCTGGAAGTGACAAAAGAGGATGGCCAGATTAAAGCATTGATGACGGGCCGCTGGGGTCATGCACGCCCGCTTCCTAAAGTTGAGATCTCAAACGGCAATATCATTTTTGTTTCTCCGAAAGATGAAGAAGGCGCCAAAGAAGACATGACGTTTGAAGGCAAGCTGGATGGCAGCAGCCTGACAGGCGTGGTCAATGGCCCTGACGGAACTACGTGGCATTGGATAGGTGAGCGAGCGCCATCACTCAAGAGAACGGGGAAGCCGACATGGGGAAAGGAAATACGGCTCTTTAACGGCATGGATCTCAGCGGGTGGAGAACATTGGACCCAAGTTCGAAGGAGACATGGCAGGTCAAAGATGGAACGCTCGTAAGTCCAGGGCATGGTCCAGAGCTTGTCACAGACGCGAAGTTCGAGGATTTCAAGCTGCACATTGAGTTCAACTGCGCCAAAGGATCGAACAGCGGCGTCTATCTGCGCGGCCGGTATGAAGTTCAAATCGAAGACGATCCGGAACCAGAGGGACCGAGCATGCGCACGGGAGGTGTGTATGGCTTCCTGGTTCCGAAGCCCGAGCAACCTCGACGACCTGGAGAATGGCAGAGCTATGACATCACACTCGTCGGACGAACCGTGACCGTTGTGCAGAACGGGCAGGTCATCATTGACCAGCAGGAGATTCCGGGTCTCACGGGAGGAGCTTTGGATAGTCATGAAGGATTGCCAGGACCAATTTATCTGCAGGGCAGCGAAGCGGGACATGTTGCCTTTCGCAACATCCTGATTACGCCGATGCAGTAGGCGGAATGGTTTCATGCGTCGGTGCTTTCCAATTCATCGAACTCATGTCAACTTGCAACATCCAAAGCGAGGCTCGGTGTAGGGAAAGTGGAATCGCGGTTACGGGTGACTGCGTTGGAAGCGATTCCGGCTGAAGTTGGATGATCGCTAACTGTGATTCAAGATCGTGTTACTGAGTGGTTGGTCAATCGATTAGTACGAGCACTTAGAGGTCATACTTGCCAAAGTAACAACGACGGGATGGAGGAGATTGAAGAATGTGAAAGTTTGATGAGTCCAGATATTGAACGCGTGATGTCTCACTATGAGCGGAGTTAGTTTCAGTCGATCCACTCCGGCTCGGCCTGATTGTCGGACCACACGTCACTGCGGTCTGGGAAACGCGAACTTGGGGGCAAACGACACGAGCGCTGCGTGATATTCCGCAATTTCTCTTCCCAAAATGGTTCTGCTTTTCCTGTCAACATATTCAACTCATTGAAATAAAAGCGGTTTCTGGGCAAGCATTTAGCGTGGCACGCAATGTGCTCACTCTTGGGTGTGATTCGCAGGAGTTGCCGCAGTGGAACCGACTCTAATGGTCGTGGGCCTGAACTACCGTACAGCGCCGATGGCCGTGCGCGAGCGGTTTTGGATTGATGAAACGCGGCGCTACGAAGCACTCCTGCAGCTGTATCGAGCCGAAGGCATCGACGAAGTCATCGTGCTCTCCACCTGTAACCGCACTGAATTCTGGCTTTGGGTCAACGATGTCACGCTGGCCGCCAACTCAGCCATGCGGTTGCTCGGCGCCGAATACGCGCTGAAGCTGTGCGAGTGGAAGCACTTCTACCGCCTGCTCGATGAAGCAGCCCTCCTGCATATCTTTCGCGTCGCGTCGTGCCTGGACTCGATGATCATCGGCGCACCCCAGATTGTTCCCCAAGTAAAAGACGCGTGGCAGAAAGCACAGAAGGTGGGAGCAAGCGGCCGTTTTCTAGATGCGGTTTTGCAAAAGGCACTGACGATCTCCGAACGGGTGCAAGACGAGACAGCCATCGGGAAGTCACCGGCTTCGATTCCCTCTGCCGCTGTGGATCTGGCGTTTGAAATTTTCGGGACCCTCGAAAATAAGAAGATACTTCTGGTCGGCGCCGGCGAAATGAGTGAACTCGCAGCCCGCAGTTTGCGCGACCACGGTGGTAAGTCGGTGCAGGTGGGCGTCAGCAATCGAACTTTCGAGAACGCCGCAGAACTAGCGGCCAAACTCGGCGGCGTTGCTATTCCGTTTGAAGAACGCTGGCAGCACATGGCGGAGGCCGACATTATTATCACTTCGACCTCGTGCCCGCACACGATTGTGAGCCGCGAGGAAGTTGAGTCCATGCTGAGCGAACGCAAGCTTCGCCGCAATGGACAAGCCCTCGAACGTCAACCGCTGGTGATCGTAGATTTGGCGATGCCCCGCGACGTTGATGCTTCGGTACGCGAGATCGAAGGCGTATTCCTCTACAACCTGGACGACCTGGAGAATGTGAGTTCTCCAGGCGTGGAAGAGCGCGAGAGTGCCGCCACGGAAGCGAACAAGATTCTAAACCACGAAGCGCAAGGTTTCCGCCGCAAGCTGACGGCGGACAGCGTGGTGCCACCCGTCGTCGCTCTGCGCACGCGACTGGACGAGTTTTGCCAGCAAGAACTGGAAGCCCTTCGGCAAGAGAATGGACCGCTCTCCAAGGATTTGGACACGATATTGAACGCAGTCCTATCGAGAATGACACAGAGAATCGCCGGAACCCTCGTGAGCGAACTGAAGGATCCTCACGGTAAGAAGGTGGATCTGGACCAGTTGAACATGGCGTTGCACCAGGTGCTCCCATCGTGCAACGCACCCAACGGTGCTTGCCAGCACCAGGTCGGTGCGAAGAGTTCCGCGAGTCGCGCAGGGTAAGATCAAAAGGGCCGCCTTTTTGCTTGGCGGTAGGATGGGCTACTCGTTCCTTCGGTCCAGAGATTTTCCTCCACAATTTAGTCCGCACACTCGAAACAGCAAAATCCACTAACGAAACAATACAGGTCGTTTCAGCCCCTTTTGCTCGGCGGCCCGGTCTGGGGCGCACGGCTCTCGCGCAGTAGCGTTTGCAGGGAAGCACGACAAGCTTCACGCATTTCCGCTCGATGTTCCGGCGGGACCATTTTTGTCAGCAGAAGCATGGCGGTTCCATGGAGCAGCGCCCAGATGGTAAGAGTCGCGGATAGGTAGTCGTCCGGAGCTCCGCCCAACTGCGCCGCGAGTTTGCCTTCCATCAGTTGCACCGCCGGTCTCTTCTGCTTGAAGGTCAGCTTCGATGCTGTCATCTGCTTCGCGCGCGCCGAAAAAAGAAGTTTGTATTCGTGAACATAGTAAAGCTCGTATTCGTGCGGATGGCTCTCGGCAAAATCGAGGTAGCGTTCGCAGGCTTCTTCCACCGTGGCGGCATTTTGCAGTTGCCGGAAAACCTCATCCTTGGTTCGTTGCAGCAGCGCCCGCTGGATATCCTCCCGGCAGGCGAACCGGCGGTAGACCGCGGGCGTGTTCGTGCCGGCGGCCTGGGCAATGGCCCGCATCGTAAGAGCTCTCTCCGCGCCTTTTTTCCAAAGTTTACGGGCCGCTTTGAGAATGCGATCCTCGAGATCAGGATCAGGCGGTCGTGCCATGTTGTCTCCCCAATTAGAAAGTGACCGTAATCATACCTACAGCATACGCATAATTCGCGATCGGTCCCAAACGACCACCTGTCCGGAGTGTTTTGTTACGGCACTGCGAAGAGACAGCAGCTAAACCTTAATTATGTTGACACTGTTTATATAACGCAGTAACCTTCCGTGGGGTTAGAAAGCGTGGGGGCGGCATCTTTCTGCCGCGACCAACCAAGCTGAGCAACGGGTCAATACCACATTTTCTGGATTTTCGAGAGAACCATTCTAAGGTTCCGCGGTCCCTTGCTTTGTGCGACACAGCGACCTTTAGAGGAACAATGTTCACGATTGTTTTCGTGACGCTGCCTTAATTTGGCCCGGGTGTACCGGTATCCCCCACCGCTCCCAGGCCGTAACCTCTGGCGGAATCAATCCCCAGATTTTCAATTCCCGAAAGGATCAAACATGAAAGTCTTGCGCGCAGTTTCTCTTACCTGTGCGGTTCTGCTGGCTGGGCTGAACGTTGTTAGCGCCCAGAGTTGGACCCCACTCACGAACCAGCCAACCTTTTCACCGTCCGCAGAGTTCCTTCTCACGGACGGCAGAGTCCTGATGCAAGACTATAGCGCTACCGACTGGTGGGTTCTCACTCCTGACATCAACGGGAGCTATGTGAACGGGACTTGGTCCCAGGTAGCCTCCATGCCCGCCACTTTCAATTATGCTCCGCTGTTTTACGCATCAGCTGTGCTTCCAGACGGACGATTGGCCATTCTCGGCGGGGAATACAACTTTGGCAACGAGGCTTTCACGAACCTTGGTGCCGTCTACGATCCGACAACTAACGTATGGAAGGCTCTGGTGGCTCCTAGGGATGTCACCGACATACGAACCCACATCGTGAATCCATCACCCGGTAGTGAGGGCGATGCCGCGAGTGTCGTACTTGCGAGCGGCGACTGGATGGTTGCCGCATGCTGCGACGCATTTAACAACGACGGCACCAACGGACTCGATCTGGCGAGCGGCGGCGACCTGCATTGGAAGCCGAGCGGAACCGGCAAAGCGGACAACTACGATGAAGAAGGCTTTACGCTGTTGCCCAGCGGTAAGGTGCTTTTGGCGGATACCACGGTCATACAGGGTTCCGAGATCTATGATCCTTCCACGGGAGCGTGGACCTCAGCGGGCACGATTCCCGTTGCCGTTGCCGATCCTGTCGGCGACGAAGTCGGGCCGGCGGTTCTCCGTTACGACGGCACTGTTCTGCAAACGGGCGCGACCGGCCACAACGCCGTCTATGACACCAACACCGGAACCTGGTCGGCAGCCCCGGATTTTCCGCTAAACGGCCAAGGCGTGCAGTTGGACGTCTATGACGGTCCCGCCTCGATTCTGCCGAACGGAAATGTGCTTGTCATGACCAGTCCCGGCCAGTACAAGATGGGTGCGCAGTTCTTCGAGTGGGATGGCACCAACTTCAACTCGGTTCCAGCCACACCGAACGCGGCCAATGTCAGCTCCTACTTTGGCCGCATGTTGGTGTTGCCGGATGGCGGAGTCATGGCAACCGATTACTCGCAGGATGTGGAGATTTATTACACCTCCGGAGGACCCGACGAATCTTGGAGGCCGACCATTACTAGCATTGATGCCAAGGAAATCCATCCCGGGGAAAAGGGTCGCAAGCTGATTGGCACGCAGCTTACCGGGCTCTCGGAGGGCGCTGCCTTTGGAGACGATTTCCAGGATTCCACCAACTACCCCATCGTTTCCATCACCAACAACGCTACCGGGCACTTGTTTAACTGCCGCTCCTACAACTTCAGCTCGGGCGTAGCCACGGGTGCAACACCACAAACCACGCTCTTCGACGTTCCCGCTGCAATTGAAACGGGGGATAGCACGGTGGTGGTCACGACCAACGGCATCATTTCTGCCGGGTATAGCATCATTGTCAAAGACACCAAGTAACCGCACGAAGTGCCTGTTGGCCGGACGGCAAAGCCGTCCGGCTTTTTTATGTGGTTCAAAGCGCGCGGAAGGGCCAATAGCAAAGCGGGGTTGGCGATCAGTCTGGATGAAAGCTACTGTGGCAAGCGAACGCTCGTAGAGCTAAACGCTCACTGTTCTTCGGCCACGGCACCCTGTGCGCCCTCGTCGTCGCCGCGGATCAGGCCGAATTTCTTCAGCTTGTAGCGGAGGGCGTCACGGCTGATGTCCAGCAACTTGGCGGCATGGGTCTGATTGTTGTGGGCCTGGCGCATGGCCAACTCGACCATGGCGTGCTCAACCTCTTCGAGAGATGTGCCGCCCTCCGGAATATAGAGGCGAGGAAGCATACGGCCGTTCGGCAAAGGCTGTCCACCGTCAGCGGGCGAAGTTCGTTCAAAGAGCGTGCGGCCACCCGACTCTCCCACCGAAAATGGAAGATACTCGGGACGCAGCAGCGGCTCGTCTTCGAGGATCATGCCGCGTTCGATGGTGTTCTTCAGCTCGCGAACGTTGCCGGGCCAGTTGTGCGTGAAGATGAGGCGCCGGGTATCGTCGGTGATGCCTCGCACCGACTTCTTGAATCTGCGGTTGTAGCGCTCGATGAAAAAGTCGACCAGGGGGAGGATGTCTTCCTTGCGCTCGCGCAGGGGCGGGATAAAAATCGCTATGATCGCCAAGCGGTAATAAAGGTCCTGACGAAACTGACCGTCGCGCACAGCCTTTTCGAGATCGCGGTTGGAAGCCGCAATGACCCGCACGTCGACCTGCATATCGCGGACACCGCCCACGCGACGAATGACCTGGTCTTCGAGCACCCGCAGAAGTTTCGCCTGGAGGAGGGGAGAAAGTTCGCCGATTTCATCGAGAAACAGCGTACCGCCGTCGGCAGCCTCAAACAGGCCCTTCTTCATCTGCTTGGCGTCGGTGAACGCGCCTTTTTCATGGCCGAAGAGTTCGGCCTCCATCAGCGTCTCGGGAATAGCGGAGCAGTTGATAGCAACAAAGGGCTTTCCCTGGCGCGAACTCTCGTAGTGGATCGCCTTGGCTATGAGGTCTTTGCCAGTGCCGCTTTCGCCTTGAATCAGAATCGTGGTTGCTTCGCTGGACGCAACCTTGCGGACGAAGTTCATGAGCTCGGTCATTTTGGGCGAGACGCTCACCACGCTGTCATAGCCGGCTTCGCGGCGCACTTCGCTGCGCAGGGTTTGCACCTCGGCGCGCAGATTGGTCGCCTCCAGAGCGTTCTTGATGGTGACGTGAAGTTCGTCAAAATCGATCGGCTTGCCCACAAAGTCGTAGGCTCCGAGCTTGAGGGCGGCTTTTACGTCGTCGAGTTGAGGATCGGCTGTGATCATGATGACGGCGCGCGAATCGCCGTTCTTCTTCAGCTGATCGAGCACCTCGATGCCAGTCAGGTCGGGCATGCGCACGTCGAGCAGGACGAGATCAGGAGATTCCCGTTGCGCCAACTTGAGGCCGGGGACCCCAGACTCGGCCTCGATCACGGTGTAACCCCACTCTTCGCACTTCTGGCGGAGGGACCAACGTACCAGGCGCTCGTCGTCCACGATCAGGATTTTTTCCGTAGCCACCGAGATTTAATTTACTACGAAACAGGTAAGTACGTGGAGTGTTTGCGGACAGAGGCAGCGGGAGCACGCATGCCCTGGCGGAACACCAGGTACGACCTGATCGTCGCGGCCACCGCTTTAGAGCCCGGTAGGCGCGCTCAGAAGGAGAGGATGAGCCCTTCTTTTCGTGACGTCTTGAGAAGTCATTCCCAAAAGCTGCCCAGAGGGGGGACGCGGCTGAGGAGGTGTAGTTGTCGTCCCGGGTCGATTCTGACGCCGCTACGAGTTCGCGGCCTCGGTCCGGGCGACGGGTATGTGGAATGGCAGCAGTACGGTGAATTTGCTTCCCTTCCCTTCAACGCTACTGACTTCGATCCGCCCCTGATGCTCTTCGACGATGCGGCGGGCCAGGGAAAGGCCTAGCCCCGTGCCATTTCCCTTGGTGGTGAAAAAAGGCCGGAAGATGTTGGGCAGGTGCCGCGGCGAAATCCCTCGACCGGTATCGACCACATCCACGGTCGCGAAATCGCCACGCGAGCCCATATCCACTCGAATGGTGCCCGCCCCATCCATCGCCTGCACGGCGTTGAGCAGCAAGTTCAGCAGCACCTGGTGAATCTGATCGCTATCGTGCTCGACCTCCGCGATGTCAGCAGCGGGGTGTAGTTCGATATTGATGGGCTTGGAGAGCACTTGCTGGCGCGCCAGCATTACTGCGTGTTCCACGGTCGTATTGAGATTGCTGAGGTGAACTTGCGGACGATGAGGCCGCGCCGTTTCCAGCAGATCGGTCAGGATACGGTTGATTTGCGCGACTTCGAGGCGAACGTCTTTCACGACAGCTCGCGCCGGGCTCGTCGGCGGCAAATCGCGTGCGATGATTTCCATGACACCGGCAATGCCGGCCAGCGGGTTGCGAATCTCGTGGGCCAAGCCCGCAGCCAGTTCGCCCAGCGTGGCCAGATGCTCGGCCCGCGACATCTGCGTGCGATGCAAGAGCTCAATCTCTTCCTGGCTGTCGCGCAACCGCCGCGTCATGTTGTTGAAGTTGCGACCGAGATCTCCGATTTCATCGTTGCGATTGGAAAAGCCAACTGCAACGTCCAGATTCCCTTCGCTCACCTGAGCGATTTTTTCCTGCAATTCAACCATGGGTCGCTGCACAAAATGAGCAAGTCCAAGGATGGACACGGCGCAGATGGCAACCGCTCCAGCACCGGCTACGATCAGCACGGCGTGACGTTCCGGGTCTTGCAAGGACACGGTGGCAAGCGTGAAGAGCAACAAGCCCGCCATCAGAACGAGCCCCACCGGCAAGATCGCTTTTAGCTGCCAATTGAAACGTACGGAAGCCAATCGGATTTCCTCCGCCGGCGACGTAGTCGCAGTCCCGGTGCCCTCTAAATCAACTAGCTCAGTTGTCTCCGCCCCACGCGAAGTAGTGTGAGCCGCAATCGTGCTGGAAGCCTCCTCCTGCGATGGCCCCGAGGCCTCGGCAGCGGGCTTCGCTCCGCTAAGCATAGGCATGCAGTCCGGGCAACAAATATGTGACGCCAAAGAACGTAAACATCACCACGGCAAAACCAAGGATGGCGAAGTACGCCGCGCGACGGCCGCGCCATCCTCTGGTAATCCGCATGTGCAGATATCCGGCATACACCAACCAGGTGATCGCCGCCCAGGTTTCTTTTGGATCCCAACTCCAGTAGGAGCCCCAGGTTTGATTCGCCCAGTAAGCTCCAGAAGCGATCATCAAAGTCAGCAAGGGGAAAGCTAAGCAAATGGTTTTGTAGGTGATCCGGTCAAGGTTGTCCGCGCTGGGCAGTGAACGTTCTAAGTCCGGCCGCCGCCACAGCAGTAACAGATACAGGAGCGATATAAATATGCCACCCACCAGCCCTGAAAGTATGAAGGGACTGGCAGCTAGGGTGGTTGGGAATAAGCCGTCAGCGTCGAGCGAAGAATACCGGCCATCGCGGGCACGCACCAAGAACATCACCAGCGTCATCACCTGCAGCAAAATACTAAGGAACACGGCGCGATTCGCCAGCGTCAGAAAACTCTCGTTGTTCTTGAGCCGCGCCAGTCCGTAGAAAATCAGGGGTGCTGCTACAACCAGGAGCGACAGCACCATCAGCCAGCCAAGGTCGGGAACCACCACAAACAAACGCACACCCTTGGACAAGAAGACTTCCGATTTTTCCTCCGGATTCCAAGCCACCAGGTTCAGTCCTCCCCACTTCTCAAAGCGGGTTAAGACGATGCTCGCGTAAATGGCGATACTGCTGGCGCTGGTTACGGCGAGGACGGTTTCGGTCTTCAGGTTGTCCTGAATCAGGAACATCATGGCCAAGGCAAAGCTGAGCGCGCAGGCGGCGTAGGCCAACATCGCCAGTGTGACGTGCACGTGCAGCCAAGTGGATTGCAGCGCGGGCACCAGCGGATGAACTTCCGTGCGCAGCAATTGCATCAGGACGACGCCCACAATCGCCACCGGCATGGTGACCGTGCCAATGACTTTCACACCGTATTTCTTTTCCGCTACGAGGGTGAGCACGGCCAGGGTCCACACGAAACTGAGCAGCATTTCGTAGACGCTCGAAAATGGCGCATGGCCCGATTCATACCAGCGATGGGCAATGGCTGCCGTATTCGCAATCAATCCGAGTAAGGTGGAGATCGACGCCGCCTTCACGTACGACGGAGTGCCGGTGACTCCAAATCCCAGGTACAAAGCACCAGCGCCGGAGTAGAAAATCAGAGCGGCGAACAGGAAATTCGTTTCGTTCAGAATATTGCCGCTCTTCACTACGTTTAGAAATGCCATGAACAGCAGGAATGCGATGGCCAGGCCGACCAGCACGATTAGGGTCATGCCAGTTGCCGGCTGCTGCTGTTCTGCGTTTGCTCTTGCCATTACCATCCTCCAAATGAACCCGTTCTGTTGATGAGCGGATCAGTCCCCGGCAACCGTAGCAACCTGCTCGCTCGTAGAGGCCTTGGGTATGAGTTTCAGTTCCTTTTCGATCGACGCCACGAGATCGGTAAAGCGTTGCTCGAACGCATCTCGATTGCGATTGGCGGTTCCACCGATCCACAGCGACCATTTTTGTGTCTGGGGATCGCGAACAGGCACCGCCCAAAACCGCATGTGGATTACGTAGAAGACAAAAGTCAGCCCCACGCCGAGTAGAACCACCCCCGACCACACTCCCCACTGTCCCGGTTCGTGTGAAACCTGCAATCCGGTGTAGTGGCCCATCTTCAGGTCGGTCGCTTGAAACAGGTAAGGCGCCTTCGAGTTGTCGACCACATCCTCCATGGGCGGGAACCACACATCAAAATCTTTGCCCGCTTTCTTCGAGGTCACCACCAGATGCGCCGCGGGGTTCTCCAGATAGTTCGATTTCTTGTATACCTGGCCATCGCGGATCGCGTAATCGGGAAGGAACTCCACGAAACGCACCGTGGTATCGGCGTCCAGTGTCGCGGTATCGTTCAGTGCCAGTCCGATTTCCTGCTTCTGGCCAGAACCGTCGCTCGGGACAGCGACTAGCGCCAGCCGGTCGACCTTGCCGTTCGGACCGTAGCTCGACTGGTAGAAGCGAACACCTTCATAGAGAAGCGGATCGTTTACGACGATTTCTTTTTTCTGTACGTCCTGTCCATCTTTAACGACGGCTAGCTTGGACCACCATTTTTTCGGCGTGCCGTCCTGGTAGTTTTCCTGTCCGGCCGTGTCGCACCGAACCGAGAACGGAAGCGTACGCGTGCTGCCATCACGTATTTCAACGACATTTGAGGTTTGGCCCTCGTTCAGGGCGAGATAGCCGCGCCAGCCCCAGAGACCGTCGACGATTGTGCCGAAGAAAATCAGCAAAAGGCTGGCATGGACGATATACACCGCGAGCTCGGAAACACGATGGCGTTCTGCAAAAATCCCGAAGTGATCTTCCCGCACCACACGCTCGGGTTTGTAGCCCATTTCGTGCAGGGCACGCTCGGCGGCCACCAGCCCGGATTCTTCATCTGCGATGGCCAGCGATTTCTGCGGCCGCAAGGCACGACGGAAACTATCGTCGGGATATTTGTACGGACGCGAGAAGTAGCGCCACGAGTTCGGGAAACGATCGATGGAAGCGGCGATGATGGTGACACTGACCAGGGCCAGCAGTCCGATGAACCACCAGGCGTGAAACACGTCAGTCAATCCGAGAGCGTCCAGGAAGCGGAGCACATGCGGGGAATAGGCGGTCTGCATTTCGCCCGCTTCGGTCGCTGGGCGTTGCAGGACGACGGTTCCGGCCGCCGCAAGGATCACCACCAGGATCAAAAGCACCACGCCGGTTTGGATGGAAGCGGCGGTGCGCCATATTTTGTGGCCCACTGAGCGCAAACCTACGGCCATAGTTTCTCCCTATTCTAGAGATTGAAATGCAAGTGCCACGCCAGACACGGCCGCTGCTAGTAACCTACACATTTAGCTAGACTTAACCAGAATAACGGAACCTCTTACAACCGCCAATTCGGGCCAAATCGCGCATTCCAACCCAGTACGACAGGGATTTCACACATCACAGTAGACTCGTGACGGCCCTCACATAGGGCTGTGACGTGTTCGAGACGCTCTATGATGCGGATGCGGTGGGCTTTAATTTGGGGCATTTCACTAGGAGGCTGTGGCAGAAAGCCCATTCCACGTCAACGGTAGGGATAGACCCTTCCGCGGCGGGATCCGATACCATTTTTCAACGTGTCTTGATTCAGCAATTTGCACTTATGTTGAAACGCGCAACAGTTTTACTGTGATACGGTAACCATCGTGCATGTGTCCCCGTTTGGAGGATGTGTGAAGCTGCTCCCCCGTTTCATTCGGTTTCGCTGGACGGCCGCGAGTCGTAGCGGCAATGTCTCTGGGATTCATATCCTGCTTTTCTTCGTCCTTGCCGCGCTTTTTGTTTCGCGTGCCAACGCCGCCGTTCATCCAGTTCCGCTAGACAAGAACGTCGACGCTGCCAAGTGTCTCGAGTGCCACGAGGACAAGACAAAGGGCAAGTCTGTCCATTCCGCCATAGCAATGGGTTGTCTGAGCTGCCACGAAGTGCGAGTAAATAGGGATACGACTCGCGTTAAGCTGATCACGGCCACTCCCTACAAGCTCTGTCTCAACTGCCATGCCGATAAGGACGCCAGCCAGATCAAGGGGCAAGTGCACCCGCCAGCGGTTCGCGACTGCTTGACTTGCCACGATCCGCATACGTCCGACAATAAGAATCAGTTACTGAAAGCAACCGCCGGTGAGAAGAAGGACAATCTTTGCCTCTCCTGCCACACGCAAGGAACCAATGTTCCCGAGAAGGGTAGCCGTCACGCTGCATTGGACATGGGCTGCGAGTCCTGCCACATCACGCACAAGACCGGCGAACGCGGCAAGCGCGAATTTGACTACCATTTGACCAAGGATGCTCCGGCTTTGTGCATCGATTGTCACGATGTGAAGGATGCCAATTTGGTCAAAGCGCACCAAGGGCAGCCATTCGAGAAGGCCGATTGCCTCTCTTGCCACGATCCGCACCAATCAGCTGCACCGAAACTGATGCGGGCGTTCATGCATAATCCGTTTGAGTCGAAGTCGTGCGACACCTGCCACAAACCAGCTAAGGATGGCAAGGTTGTCTTGACTCAGGCGACCCCCAAGGAGATATGCGTCACTTGCCATTCCGACAAGGCCGAGCAGATCGAAAAGGCGAAGGTTCAACATCCGGGCGCGGCCGGCGATTGCACGGATTGCCACAACCCGCACGCAGGTCGCTCGCCGGGATTTCCTAAACCAAACGCGGTTGCTGTCTGCCTAGGTTGCCACTCCGATCAAGCGGAGCAGGGCAAGAAACTGCACGTGCACCAACCAGCTTTCGAGCAGGGATGCGCTATTTGCCATGATCCGCACGGTAACGATAATGAACATCTGCTCCGTGTCAGTAAACCGAATCCGTTGTGCCTGGAATGTCACGGACCGGACTCCAAAGCGAAAAAGATGGAAGCGGAACACCTGGTAAGCATCTTCGACGGTAAGGTTGAGCTGCCCGGAGATTATTTTAAGAAGGTGCCGATTTTGCCGCTGAAGTTCGGGGCCGGTCATCCAGTCGAGCGCCATCCGGTTTCAGACTTGGTAGATCCGAATGATCTAACAAAAGTCATCACTCCCATGAACTGCCTGACCTGTCACCAGCCGCATGCTTCCGCGCAACCCGATCTGCTGGTTAGAGACCAGGCTAATAATCAGGAGTTTTGCAGGAGTTGCCACAAGGGCGCAATACCTTCCGGAGCCGGAAGAGGAGGAATGTAGAGATGTCTGACGTTCGCCGTAAGTCAATGCGATGGTCGCTGCGCGGTAGAGCGGCAGCAGGGGTACTTCTGGTTTTGCTGGTCTTGACTTGGGCTGCACCAGCGGCGTTGGGAGACAAGAAGAAGAAGGATACTACTCCCGCAGCGCCACCAGCACCGACCGGGCCGCTTGCTCCTGACTTCAGGAAGTTGGTGGTGTTCCCCTCCCCGCCTGCGATAACGCGGGTGCAGTATTTGGATTACTTCTCGGCACAAAAGCCTGAACCTCCGAAGGCAACGAAGAAGGAGAAACCCAAGAGTTCGTGGATGGATCGCATGGCGGGCGTGTCGCAAGACTCTAATAAAAACCCTGATGCTCCCAAGCCGCGATTTCAGCTGCTAGCACCTTACGGCGTGGCAGTCGATTCCAAGGGTAGGCTGTACGTGGCCGACACCAAGGTAGGCGCCATCTTCATTTTCAACACCGAAACCAACGATCTGGAACTGATCAAGCATGGCGTCCACGCCAAGTTCGGATCCATTTTCGGGTTAGCCATGGATGACAACGACAACCTATTTGTGTCCGATGGCGAATTTCATCATGTGCTCGTGTTCAATGCCAACCACGAAGTGATCGCAGGCTTCGGCGACGATGTGATGAAGAATCCGAATGGCATGGCGATCGACACCGAAAACCGCTATCTGTATGTCGTGGATACCGAACTGGATCAGGTCCTAGTTTACGACGCTGACACCTACAAACTTCTGCGCCGGATCGGAACGACCGGAAAACAGCACACTCTTACCGATGCTGGAAACTTCTCCAAGCCGACGAATGTTGCAGTGGACAAGGATGGCAATGTCTATGTGTCGGACACATTGAACGACAGAATCGAAATTTTCGACGCGGATGGCGTGTTCATCCGCCAGTTCGGCAAGAACGGCGATGGTCCTGGCGACTTCGCACGCCCGAAGGGAGTTGCCATCGATTGCGATGGGCACGTGTGGGTGGTGGATGCGATGACGAATCGGGTTCAGGTATTCACCCCCGAAGGCCGCTTGCTTCTTTACATGGGTAAGTTCGGGATTCTGCCGGGACAGTTCCAGGCATTGACAGGAATCACTATCGATAAGAACAACCGGGTATTTACGTCCGAGCAAATGCTGGCACGTGTGCAGATGTATAAATACACGACCAATGCGGAGGCGAAGGCGGAACTGGCGCGCCGGGAGGCCGAGTTAGAAAAGAAGGGTGCGGAACGGAAAGCGGGGGCAAAGCCAACCGGAGAAGCTGCTACTGCCGCGGCTGGCGCGACTCCAGCTCCGACTTCTGCGGCGCAGAGCAGCGTTTCGACAGAACCGGTCTCGACTTCGCAGACTAGCGCGGCTCCTGCTCCGTCTGGCAGCACACAGACACCCCCTACACAGGCTGCTCCGTCACCGTGGCAAGTTATGAAGCAGCAGCAAGCTGCACCCCCCCAAGGGCAGGTGCCGCCACCGGCGGACACGACCAAGACTCCACCGCCTCCGAACCATTGATTTTTCACGCCGCGTCAGGCAACAGAGGCGCGGCCTCATCCGGCTTGTCGTTGCCTGGATGACTTCCCCAGTCCTGAGCTCGAGCCCCGCACTCGAGAGAGCCAACCCGCGCCGAAATTGTTCTTCTGTTGAATTTCGCGACGCTGGACCGACAAAAACTCCATTCCGTCGTAATTCCTTAAATCTCAATAAAATCTGCGGCTTGCCATCCTCATTAACAACTCCGACTCCAGAGTACCCCCGACTCCGTTACCTCGGTGCCCTAACGCAATTCGGGACATGTGCCGATGGGGCACATTGCTGTCCGCAATTCCGACGCGGTTGTGCACTTTCAAACGGAGGTCTTAATAATGAAGAACTCGGCACTTGTTATTCTGTTCTGCACACTGGCATGCGGCCTGGCCTTGAGCCAGATCGTCACCGGTAATACAGCTTACGTTCCTACAGTCGACGTAATGGGCGCGCACGAAAACGGCGGCCGTGGCTGCGCGGGCTGCCATGCCCCGCACAGCGGCGGACGCGGTTCAGGCGGTAACGTCCTCATCAGTGGCGGCGCTTCGTTCACCACACCGGGCACCGAAGAAGGCGACACCGGCCTGTGGGGCACTGACACCAATCCGATCGAGACCGGATACGCCGGTGGCACAATCAGCTTCACCGGTTCCTATCCCATTTCCATTGATAGCTTGACCTGGAGCAGCGGCTCCTTGTACACGGGCGTTGTCACCTGCTTAAGCTGCCACGACGGCAACGTTTCCAAGGGCGCGATGATGAGCGGACAGGCTTACGAGCAAGCGTTTGGTCTGTTGAATTTCGCGACCAACGCCGGCTCCAATCACCAGGGCGCTCCCGTTAATTTGTACGGCGCGAACCCCATCCCAACCCTACTCGGCAATGACGGTGGCGTGGCTGGCGATTATTCGAACGATCACCCGGTGGGACCGTCTGCCAACCTGGGCAAAGTAGCGTCGGCGGCTCTCGGCAATGGTCTGAGCGTTACGGTTACCGCCAACAAAGCGGCCTTCGTCATCACCGCAGGCACTTCGTATGCGCAGTTCGTTTCGAACTATGGCTATCCCGCGATCGCATCGATGGCAATCACATCTGGCGACACCAACGGAAACGACCTCTACATCGTTTGCACGACCTGCCATAACCAGCATGTCATGAACGTCTACGGGTCCAAGGCGCACAGCTACAACCTGATCGCTGGGTTGTCTACTGGCTCGTTTGCAACGATCTTCTTCGTCAACGGCCCGTACAACCCAGGATCTCCTTATGACCCAACGCACGTTCCGTCCACCATGCGGTTCTGCCAACAGTGCCACTTCAGCATGTCGAGTGAGTACTACGGCGCCACCACAGTAGGAACGGCGTTCTAACTATTCATCTGACAGGGGGAGAGGCACCGCTCCCCCTCTTTCTTGCCTAAGGTGCTCAATGTGCAGGGACCACCAAGTGTGAAACCCGCCGAGGGCGACACGTCTCGACTGACTTCTTCCCAGTATCCCTGCGGAAAAAGTCGCTCTTGCGCCGCTCAGGTTCCGCGTTCGCCTTGGAAGGTTCTTCCGTAGCTTGCCAGGTGCCAGCGACGAGAATCGGCCTCCAGCCGTTGTGGTGAAAGCCACCCACCTGCCGCGTTACTTCCGTTGTTCCTTGCGTCATTTCACCAGTTAGCTGTGGGGAAAAGCCCATTTCTGAAGGGAAGACCGTACTGTTTAAATTTACAACAATCACGAGACGTACAACAACTTGTTTAACAACAATGGTTTACATGGAATGCTTGGTTTTGTCATATCCCACAAACTACGGTCAGGCTCGTGCACTTGCATAGATCGACATGGTTTCACAGTTTCAATCTCGGTTTTTCAAAGGTTCCGCGGCGCAATTGCACCGCTCCCAAGTTTTGGTTCGCTTTGAGCAGCCAAAAGCAACACCTCGAGGTAGCAGAAAATCGCAGTACGTAACAAAAAACGCAAATATTTGTAAAAAATCAGAAAGATGTGCACATTCTATGGAGGTTTTATCAATATGAAGAAAGTAGGCTTACTTGTTCTGTTCGTAGCTCTCGTCGGCACACTGGCCTTGAGCCAGATCATCAGCGGCAATACCAGTTACGTTCCTACAGTCGACGTCATGGGCGCGCACGAAAACGGCGGCCGTGGCTGCGCAGGCTGCCATGCCCCGCACAGCGGCGGACGCGGTTCAGGCGGCAACATCATCAGTGGCGGCGCCAGCTTCACTGCACCGGGCACCGAAGAAGGCGACACTGGCCTGTGGGGCACTGACACCAATCCGATCGAGACTGGCTACACGGGTGGCGTAATCACCTTTGCCGGTTCCTATCCCATTACCATCTCCAGTTTGACTTGGAGCAGCGGCTCACTCTACACGGGCGTTGTTACCTGCTTGAGCTGCCATGACGGCAACGTTTCCAAGGGCGCCATGATGAGCGGACAGGCTTACGAGCAATCGTTTGGTCTGTTGAACTTCGCCACCAACGCAGGCTCCAACCATCAGGCTCCTCCGGTTAATCTCTACGGCTCCAACCCAATCCCGACACTACTCGGCAACGACGGTGGCGTGGCTGGGGATTATTCGAACGATCACCCGGTGGGACCGCTTGCCAACCTGGGCAAAGTAGCCTCCGCCGCTCTGCAAAATGGTCTCGTGGTAACGGTAGCCAGCAACAAAGCGAGCTTCTCCATCACTGCCGGCACAGAGTATGCCCAGTTCGTTTCGAACTACGGCTATCCCGCGATCGCCTCGATGGCAGTCACCTCTGGCGACACCAACGGAAACGACCTGTATATCGTTTGCACCACTTGCCACAACCAGCACGTACAGAACGTCTACGGATCCAAAGCGCACAGCTACAATCCGATCGCTGGATTGGCCACTGGATCTTTCGCGACGATCTTCTACGTGAACGGCCCGTACAACCCGGGAGCTCCTTATGACCCGACGCACGTTCCGTCCACCATGCGGTTCTGCCAACAGTGCCATTTCAGTATGTCGAGTGAGTACTACGGCGCGACCACGGTAGGAACAGCATTCTAACTGGTCTGCTTTTCCTAAGGGGGAGAGGAAATTTCTCTCCCCCTTTGTTTTTGGAGCCTGCCCCTTAAGCCCCGCCTCCGAATCCATCGGTCTCGCGGGCCAGACGCTTTGACCTTGATCTGCATGCCGCCGCTGCCAAGGACCTAACTTGTGTCATTTCACGAGTTCCAGTGTGGGAGAAAGCCCATTCCCCCCAGAAAACGCCGAATATTGGGATCTGCGAGAACCGCTCGCCGCCGCTTTACCATTTTGTTTGCAATATGTTACAACCGCAAACGAAAAACACTACCCCCGCGGATAAAGGCCAGGCTCGTGCTTACACATGGATGAAGATCTTGGACGTGGGGGAAATATGAGGTTCTCTTCGTTATCTGCCGTGCTCGGCGCGGCTTTGTCATCGGCAATGGCATTGGGTCAGGTCGCCTCTCACGCTGCGACCTCTACGACGCCGGTCAACGCGGCGAGCACTGCCAGTGCCACACCTAGCAGCCCGGCTCCTCTTACCAGCGTACAAGTTACGGGCAAGCCGGTAGTGACGGTGAATGGGTCGATTTTGACCGATCGAGACCTGCTGCGGGAGATGTTGGCGATGTTTCCTTATGCCCGAGTCCACAATGGGTTTCCCAAGGCCGAGGAGCCGGAAATCCGCCGGGGCGCGATGCAGATGATCGAATATGAGGAACTGGTTTACCAGGAAGCGGAACGGCGCAAAATGACGATTCCGCCGGCGCGGTTGAAGAAGGCGGAAGCCGATTACCGCAGCAAGTTTCAGGACGATGAGGAGTTTCAGCATTACCTGAACACCGAGTTAAACGGGTCCATCGAGCAATTCCGGCGGCAGATTCGCCGCTCGCTTCTGATTGAAGCTCTGCTCAAGGCCGAGATTGACGACCGATCCAAGGTTTCGCTGGCCGAGGCTCACGCCTACTACGACAAGAATCCCAAGCTTTTTACCCACACTGAGTTTTTCGCGTTCCAGACGATTTCTATCATGCCGAAGGACGACGCGAGCGTCGAAGTGAAGACTCAGGCGCACCAACGGGCGGAAGACGCGCTGAGGCAAGCGAGAGCTACGAAGACTTCGGAGGAGTTTGGATTGCTGGCTGAAAAAATCTCCGACGACGATTATCACGTCAACATGGGGGACCACAAGCTGGTGCCGCGCGACAAAATGCCGCCGGAGATGGTGAAAAAAGCGCTGGCCATGAAACTTGGACAGGTCAGTGACCTGATCCAGGTAGGCAACTTTTATCTTCTTTTCCGATTAAACGCCCATGTGCCCGCAGGCAAGGTGGCATTTGACGAGGTGAAGGATCGATTGCTGAAGGATCTACATAAGACCAAGTATGACCGCCTGCGAGCGGATCTGGACAAGCGGCTGCGGCAGCACGCGAAAGTGGAAGAGGTTGCAATGGCCATCGGGTGATCGGGAGACCGCGATTGGGGACTTTAGGGCATCCGCGCAATGTTAGCAAAGGACGCGGAGCAAAAATACGGTAAGTAGAGGCGGAAGGGGGAGTCGGAGTAAACGTGCGGAGCCGCCACCAAATTTTGCTTTACGCTCTCTCTCTGGTGATCCTCGCCCGGGCAGTGCCAACATCGGCGCAAGTGGAATTTGATGGCATCACGGCTAGTTTGGCCGGTAATGTCAGTGTAGGTTATAGCGGCGACTTAAGCAGCAGTGGGCCAGGAACTTCGTCATCAGATCATGGATTAAGCGTTGGGGGTGCCGGCTCTCTGTCGGGCTTTTTCTACAACCCTCGCTTCCTCTCGTTTTCCGCGCAACCCTACTACAATCGTTCGCAGGCCAACTCCGGCTCGGGGTCGATCTTCGACGGCAGCGGATACACCTCGAATATCGCCCTCTTCAGCGGTGGCCACTTTCCGGGAAACATCAGTTTCGCTCAATCTTTTAACGACACGGGGATGTACGGGATTCCGGGAGAACCAGGCTTTACCACCAGGAACAGCAACCGCAACGTGGGTATCGGCTGGAGTGCGGTGTTTCCGGACCTTCCGTCGCTCTCGGTAGGCTATTCGCGAGGATCGGGGACGAGTTCCTTGCTGGGCACGGATGGCGAGAGCAATGACTCGACAGAGGTCTTTACGGTGCGCAGCGGGTACCGACTGGCAGGGATGGGCCTGGGGGCGAGCTTCACCCACCAGACTCTAAATGCGAATACGCCCGCGGTGCTGGAAGGCGGCGACGCAGAGATTTCCGATTCCTCATCGAACACGATTCAAGTTAATGCCTCGCGTGGGTTTCACGGTGGCGGATTTGGGGTTGGTTTCACTCGGTCGAGCTACTCCGAGAGCTACAGCGACGGAGAGAGCGGAGCAAGTAACGGCACGACAACCGGCATCTATGGAAGTGTCGGGTACAAACTCTGGAAGATTCCCCTAAATGGAAGCGTGGCGTATACCGACAATTTGTACGGGAGTTTCGAAGAACAACTCCTGAGCAACGGACAATCGTCAATCCAGACCGATCTCAGCCCGGAGTCACGCTCACTGGTAATGAGCCTAAGCAGTTCCGACAGGATTCTGCCGCACATGTTTGTAACGGGCTTTATCAGCCGCCAGGAAGAGTACATTTCGGGAACCAGTTACGGACTCACACAGTTTGGGGGGACTGTCACGGGTAATTTTGGAGAACGGTTCAAGGGATTGACCGCAACCGTAGGGATGATTGACTCGGCCAACCAAGAGGGGAACGAGGGAGTATCACTGGTAGCGAACGTAGATTACCGTCATAATTTTCACGGCTGGGAAGTCGAGGGGGATTTTGGCTACGACCAGAGTGTCGAGACACTGCTGGCCATCTACCAAACATCGAGCCTGACCTATGGTGGGGCGCTTCGGCACCAGTTTGCCAGAAGAGTTTTTTGGAGTCTGGCGGGGGGTGGCGGCCGCAGCGGGTTTGTGCAAATCGCGGGCGATTCAAGCCACGCGGAGAGTGTAACTACCAGCTTGAGTGCGTATGGGTACTCTATCGGCGGTAATTATTCGAAATCGTCAGGGACTTCCGTACTCACGGCGACCGGATTGGTTTCAGTGCCGCTGCCGATTGTTACTAATAACGAAGTGCTTTTCAACGGAATCGGAAAAGGCATCACGGTTGCGGGCTCCCCGGTACGGAGAATGTCGATCACCGGATCGTGGACCGAAGCGACCAGCAATACGGACGGATTGAACACGGGCGGATTGGTCTCCAACAATAAAACGCAGATGCTTAACGGGTTCTTAACTTACCAATTCAGGAAGATGTATTTGAACGCGGGAGTGCTCAAGTTTCAGCAAAGCATCAGCGCGGCCGGCACACCGCCGAGTGTGATAACTTCTTATTACTTCGGAATTTCCAGGTGGTTCAAAGGATTCTAATCCGGCGGCGGAACAGGGATTGTTACCCCTATTGTTGGACCGCCTGCATCGTCTTCTTGCTATTGCTCGTCCCCCTATGGACGGCTACGGCCAAGAAAAAGGACGAACCCAAATTACTGCTACCTCCTGACCTGCTGCTGGAAGGAGGGCGCAGACTCAGCTACGAGCGCGCCTTCCGCACGGAAAAAGAAGTGCGGGGGAAACCTGGATTCTGGGGCAGGGTGTTAGACGTGGTCGCCGGCGAACCCGATTACAAGGAACTGATTCGTCCTTACGGAATCTCCGTGGATTCGCACGGACGAGTGATTATTACGGACCCTGGGGCGAAAGGGATTCATATATTTGACTTCGAGCAGCACAAGTATAAATTCATACAGCGCGCCGATAAAGACCGTGATCCGATGCTGGCGCCGCAGTGCGTCGCAGTGGATGCGCAGGACAATTTTTACGTTACGGATTCCGAGTCAGGGAAGATCTTTGTTTTTGAAGCGAGCGGAAAGTTCAAGCGCGCACTCGGCAGCTTGAAAGGCGGAGAAGGCTACTTCAAACGGCCGACGGGAATCGCCGTGGATTCGGCGGCCCAGAGGATCTACGTAACCGACACGCTGCGCGACCAGATTTTTGTGTTGGATATGCAAGGTGAGGTAATGCAGACCATTGGGAGTCGAGGCTCTGGTAACGGCCAGTTCAACTTCCCGACGGAATTACGTTTGGACGATCGTGGTTCGGATCACAGCCTGTTGGTGGTGGACGCGATGAATTTTCGCGTGCAGTTGCTCGGCCACGACGGCACGTTTGAGACTAGTATCGGGCAGCTAGGCGATTCCGTCGGAAGCGTGTTCCGCCCGAAGGCTGTCGGGTTCGATTCGGAAGGGCATTTGTATGTCGTAGACGGGCTATGGGGTGTGGTGCAGGTGTTCGATCGCGAAGGACGGCTGCTCTACTATTTCGGCGGGAAAGGTCAGGAGCTTGGCCGGTTTCAATTGCCAACGGGACTATTTATCGATCACAGCGATCGCATTTTTGTGGTGGATTCCTATAACCGACGAGTTCAGGTGTTTCATTATTACGGATTGCCAAAACAGGCGAGAGGAGAGACGCCTTGAACAGGATTGCGGTCTCCGACGCGATTCTCTTCTGCGTAGTCATCCTGGCTACGACGTTCGCGACTCGTGCGACCGAGGCGCAGGTTCCGACAACTAACGTCATTGGCGTTCACGACATGGGGCCATTTGGCCAGTCGCCGGTTACTGGCGGTTTGACCACATGCATGTATTGTCATGCCCCTCACTCCGCCCATCCGGATATTCAGCCGTTGTGGAGTCAAAAGCTATCGACAGTGAGCAATTATTCGCTGTATTCGGATCCGACCATGGTGAATGTAGTTGAGGAGCCCACACTCGGGTCAGCCAGTAATCTCTGTCTCAGTTGCCATGACGGCACGGTCGCACCAGGACAGACGTCGCCTTACGGCAGCATCAAGATGAGTGGTTCCATGAACAGCCAGGATGTGTTTGGAACGGACTTGACGGGAGTACATCCCTTTAATTTCAAACTGCCCTTGCAAAGCGCGCCCAACCTGCTCCCAATCGTAGTTGGGGGACAGACTGGCAATCCGGCAGTTAAGCTAATCGGCGGCAATGTGCAGTGCACGACCTGTCATGAGCCGCACGTCCAGTCGATTGACCCGGTTGCGGGGGACTTCCTGGTGATGAACAACGCGAATTCTGGGTTGTGCCTGGCTTGCCACGTATCCGACCCCGGCCAGCTAGTGAATATGGCTAACCATTCCTATAAAGCGCAGAGCGGCGTGATTATGAGTCTGTCGCACTCACCCACCACGAAATTCAATCCCTTCACTTCGTGGTACAAGAGTGCACACGCGCAGGCTTCCTTTAAGGTATCCAAGACCGCTACTGCGAAGCTGGGTCCTTATGGCAACACGAAGGAAAACGCTTGTCTTTCCTGCCACGCCACCCACAAGGCTCCGGGGGCAGCGTCATTGCTGACTGGGCCGATTCTTGCCATCGCAGGCATGGACAAGACGACCCAGAACTGCATCAGTTGCCACGACGGCGGCTCCAACATATCGCCGGCGATTTCTAATGTCTTCGCTGAGTTTGCCAAGACGGGACATCCCTTCCCGAGCGGCCGCAATGAACACATCGCGAACGAGAGCGAGGTGCTGAACAACAATCGACATGCGACCTGCGTTGATTGCCACGATCCTCACGCCTCAACCCCGACTGGCACCTTCGCAGTGACTACGATCCGCGGTTCGCAAAATGGAGCGACTGGAATTAGCGCATCGGACGGGACCACCGTTGTAACTCCCGCGACAGATCAGTTCGAAACTTGTCTGCGCTGCCATGGAACCAGTGCTGGCAAGAAAGTCATGTCTATGTTCGGCTATTTGCCGACGCGCACCGTAGCCGGGGGGGATCCGTTAAATCTCATCCCTCAGTTCAGTAATACCGCGAGGTCGAGCCACCCCGTAATGCACGACAGCACCAGTTCCTTGCCGCAGCCCAGCCTGCTGAAGTTCATGTGGAATCTGGACGGACATACGCAGGGGCGCGCGCTCACTGCGCGTATTCTCTGTACGGACTGCCACAACGCTGACGACAACCGTGAATTCGGCGGTACCGGACCGAACGGACCGCACGGCTCCAAGTTCTCACATATTCTGGAACGGCGTTACGAATTCAGCCAAGTTGCTGCCGGTTACCCGCCTGCCGCCGGACCGGGGACGACCATTCAAAACCTTCTTCCTCCGATTGTGGACCCAGGCTCAAATGGCCCGTATTCGCTGTGCGCAAAGTGTCACAATCTCTCCAATATCATGTCGAACGCCAGTTTCAGCAAGCATTCTATCCACATTTCCGCCGGGTTTTCCTGTTCCGTCTGCCATACCGCACACGGAATCGGTGCATCCTCCGGAAGTGTTTCCGGAGAACGTCTGGTGAGTTTTGACCTAGCCGTAGTGGCTGAGAATGATAGTTCCAAGGCTCCCATTTCGTACTCTCGGAGTACCGGTACCTGCACTCTAAAGTGTCACAATGTTGATCACAACGCCGATGGGTCCATTGGAACTCCGGCGAAGTTGAAAGGCGTTGGGAAGAGCGCACATTGAGAATGAAATCGCGCGCAGACAAACTGCGCTGATTCACTCCTCAAGGGTCGGAAATCGCGAAGATTGCATGCCGAGCGAAATCACTCAGAAAGAGTCTTCCGGGCGCGTGATGGTTGGAGTCTTCGACAGCGCTCCCACTCGCCTTCTCGCAACAGTGCTGTTGCTGACTGCCGCACCTGTTTCTGCGGCTTTCTCCGCTACCACCCTTTGGAACGCTGACATTTGGTGGCATCTGCGTTCTGGACTCTGGATCCTTCAGAACCATGCCTTTCCCCGTACCGGCTTGTTTTCACAGTATGTCGACAGAGGATGGGTGGACTCCAGTTGGGGGTTCGATGTACTAACTGCGATTACATACAAGCTGTTAGATCTAAGAGCGTTCGCGGCGCTACTCATGGGTTTCAAACTGGCGCTAGCTGTAGTCACGTTTGTTGTGGCGCGCGGGCGAAGCGGGCGATTTTGGTATGGCATTGTTTTGTCCGGCATTGCCCAGTATGTCATTACTGATTTGCTGCTTCGGCCCATCCTTGTCTCTATTCTGTTTTTCGGAGTTGAGCTGTTTCTCCTCCTGAAGAGCCATCGTTGCAATGATATGCGTCCGCTGTCCTTCTTGCCCGTCCTTTTTCTCTTGTGGGCCAATCTAGACGGTCAGTTCTTGATCGGATTGATATTACTGAGCTTGTTTGTGACGGCCGAGGTCTCGGAATTTCTGTTGAATCGGTTCGGCGTGATCTCGTTCTCTGCGTCCACCGACTCTCTGACAAAGGTATTAGCGATCTCGGGACTCTCGGCACTCGCAACATTGTTCACGCCGTATCCATTTCAACTCTTCTCGAGCGCGTTCCAGAGTGCCTACGGCAGGGTGATTTTCGAGGATTTCCAGGAGATGCAGGCAATGGATTTCAGACGACCGCAACATTTCGTACTAATGCTATTGGTCATGATGGCATTTGTTGCACTGGGTCGACAACGCTCGCGCGATCTATTCAAGCTTAGCGCGATAATCCTCTTTGTCGCCCTTGCATTCCGAGTTCAACGGGATGTTTGGTGTGTCGTCTTCGTAGCGATTGCAATTATCGCCGACGCGGCAGTCGGTTGGCACAGGTCATCAGAACCGGAGGTGCGGCATAGAAGCGCGGCATGGACGTGGGAAAAACCACTGGTTGCGGTTATCATTGCGTTGATCTTTCTAGTGGCGATTGTCCGGCTGCCGGGCAACGTGGAACTGATGAGCCAGGCTGGGCGAGTTTTCCCGATCAAGGCCTGCGATTTCATACGGTCGAATCAGCTTCCTGGCCCCGTGTTCAACGCTTATTACTGGGGCGGTTTTCTGATGTGGTATCTGCCAGAGTATCCGGTATCGATTGATAGTCGCGTGAGTCTGTATGGAGATGTGATCAATAAGAGGTATTTCAAAGTAACAGGCGGTACAGAGCGTCTTGAAACCGATCCAACTTTCGATAGGTCGCGCATAATATTATTCGAACGGAATTCCGCTGTGATTAAGGCTTTGACCACTCTGCCTGCTTTGCGTGATCAGTTTCGCGTGGCATACCAGGACAATGTAGCTACAGTTCTGGTGCGGCAGCAATGAGAATGTATCAACTGCTCAGCGACGACCGACGGCTTCGATTCAACAAGCGCGCCGAAAACCAGGCCAACCCTATAGCGCATACTAACGACAGTGCGCTTGCCATCCAGCCTAGCTCCCATGGTGGACGGAAGGCAACGCGAACTTGCGACACCCCCGGCACGATCTGCATCCTGATCCGTCCCCACGCGTCTGGTCCCGCCGGAAGCTTTGAGCCGTTGGCTTTGCACTGGATTTCATCTCGCCACAGCATGTTCAATACGATCCAACCCCCCGCTGGTACATCAGATGTTGTTATGGTTGCACCACCGCCATCGAATTTCACAGGTAAGGCCGTCTCGGGCACCCCTTCAGGAAAAGACATTGGCCGTGGAGCGGGAAACTGTGTCAAAAACACAGTGTCACTCTGATAGGCAAGGCGGGTACCCGGCAATGCTCGATACACTCTTGGACTGCCATTGACGGTGCGGCCATACTGCAACATGTATTCCACTCCGTATTCGAGCAAGGACTGCGTGGGATAGAGTGAGAAGTTGCGGACCATCCGGCGCACAGGAGGTGACTCGGACACTAGCTGATCATATCCGTCGGCACTGAACGCTCCTTCCAATGTCGGCCATTCATTCATGAACGAGTCTATAAATTGTGGATCTTGGCTCCGGAAACCGTAAGGCGCAAAAGTAATAAACTTCGGACCTCCAACAGGTAAAACCTTCGGGTAATAGCGATCATCGTTCAGCACCAATCTAGCAGCGATATTGCGGTCAGGCGTCGGGAATGGCGCAAACCCGTACTTCGAAAACGCCGCGTCGCACACGCTGCAGTGATATGCTAACACTGCCATCACGGCAACGGTCAGAGGTACGACAAATTTCTCCAATTGACGCCGGTTGCGCAATAGACGCTCGATCGCCACGGAGCCACCGATTACTGAGAACAGAACGAGGAAACCCAAGAACTTGAATGGCCATCGGAAACGGTCAAAGCCAGGCACGTGTGTCAATAGAGTCCAAACAATTCCGACGTCTCCTAGTGCGAGAACAAACGCCAATAGCGCGCACAGGAACCAAACGTTCGCTTTCACCTCAAGTTTTCCCCAGTGCGTAGCGAGCAAAGAAAGCAGCAAGAGAGCAGCCACGACCGTGAATAGTGTTCCGGAGTAGTACATCTCTCCCAGGTGCGCGCCGTTGAATCCAGATGGAGGGAGCGACGCGCTCACAGTATCGGGAATGAACAGTCCCTTAAGCCCGTTTGCAATTCCGGCGGAGTCCGGGTAGCGACTTACATTGTGGGTCGCAAGGAGTTCGGGGATAAGGAGTGGAGAGGCTATCGCCATTCCAACAAAATGTGCGGCAGCACACGCCGCAAGTGATCGGAACGAGACGGCACCCACAATGACCAGCGTCACAATTACGACATCAATCAGTAAGACACTATAAGCCCACATCTGAATGTGGCCAGCATGAAAGAATGTGCCGACGGCCGCGCCGAAAGCTACTATCCATTTGCAACCAAAATGACCATGAATCAGTTCCTGGACGCATACCACCAACAGAGGCGTCCAGAGCAAGATTGGACTGAACTGAAACCATGAGCGTGAGAAAATCAGAGCGTAACCCGAGAGAATGCAGCAACTGGATGCCAGCATAGCTATAGGGGGCCGAACGCCCTCACGCCGGATGCACCAGTACAACGCAAAATACCCGAGCAGCAGATGAAGGAATGAAAACACCTCGAGCGTCGCGTTCTCGGCACCTAGCACAGTCTTCGCGATCCAGTACGAAAGATACGTGAATGGGTAAGTCAGCGCATACCAACCAACCGTCGCAATCGGAGAACCCAGGTACTGATGAGGATTCCACGTTGGAAATATCCCGTTGAAAAAGCTTCGACAACCATAAAGGATGGATGGTAGATTTTGGCCGAGATTATCATCCTGTGAGAAGTAGTAGGGATATCGTCTCTCGAGGAAGAGAAGTGCGGTGAGAACTGCCGTGCAGCCTGCGATCGGCCACAGTGCTTGTTCTCGTTTTGAACCGATATATTCGCATTCCCCCGAGTCACTTAGTAACGGTGCAACAAAGCGATTCGCGTCCAGAAGACGGAAAGCAATACACAGGACCACGATGATGATCGCTATTTCTAAGGAATGCAGGACTGCGCTTACGGTTTTAGTATGGTTCTCGATGACGCTCGAAAGCACGACCACCATCCCCAAAAGTGCCAATTGCCACCAAGAACGATATTCCGGGATGGACCTCCGTGATACGGAAGCGAAAGTCTCTTTCTCGGGAGCCGTCTGGTTATCCAGGTTTGCTGTTCTCATAGCACGTGTTGTTCGTTTTCGTCTGATTTACTTCCCGGAACACGCCCGATGAAAGCGAACCGCGACTCTTTGCCGACTTTTACTTTTATAACGTTGTCTGCGTGGTTGGAGCAAGAAATAGGCTCACAGTGCAGAGCGCGAGAATCGCCGCGAACAAGTAGGTGATCGACCGTGAACCAATGGTTGGAATGAGCGCAAAAGTCGTGAATAGAGTTCCAAATACATTGCCGATCGTGGAAACTGCATAAACAAGGCCGGCTCTGCGACCAGTCTCCTTCGTGGAACGAATCAAGAGCCGGACAGCTACGGGAGAAAGAGTGCCCAGGAGCGACAGGGGGAACAGTAACAACGCACTAGAAGCGAGCAGAATGCCCGAAGGGCCCTCACCGGCCGAGTGAAGGATCCATGACATCACGCGGTCCGCAGTGATTGGGATCATGGCCAGATAAACGGTAGCGGCAGCTATGCTGACCGCAACAACGCGGGGTGAGGGATATCGGTCGACAAGGGCGCCACCCACAAGATAACCCATAGTTAGCGCCACGAGAACCGTCGAAATCAATCCGGCCCAACTACCGATTCCGCCTCCAAAGTATGGGAACAGATAACGGCTTCCGAGCATTTCGAAACCCATGAGCACACCTCCGACCAGAAAGGCGTTCCCATAGATCACAAGCGACCCCACGCGTTCGGTCATTGGAATGCCCACTTCTGGTTGTGGCGCGCTATAGCTTTTAGAGATTCGACGGGAGCGAAATCATCGGTCAATACCTTGGCTTTGTCGTCAATTCCACCCGTTGCAACGCCAGCTTGGTTCACCACGTCGAGGGACGATCCGACCGACTTCAACAGGAAACGATGTTGCAGCATTGGTCGAAGATCATAGCGAAAGCCGAACTCAGATTGACGTCTTGCAGCGCTAACGGAAAGTTCCGTGCTGCTACGACACTCTCCATCATAGGCCACGGCGACTATATTGTTACCAACGTCAGAACCAGTCAAAGCACTACTCGTTCCCTTTCCACCCGCATCATAAAACTCAACCTGCGGAAAAACCGCACTCAGCGTCTTCACAGCTGAGTCAAATAACATCGTGGAGGGCTCAACGTTCTGCGCAACGACGCCTCCTTCCGCGAGATGCCCCTTCACAATCTGATAGAACTCCCTGGTCAGCAAATGAAAGGGCACGAAGGGTCCACGATAAGCATCAATGAGGATCACATCGTAACGGTCCGTGGAGTCCGACAGGAACACTCTTCCATCTCGAGCGATTGCATGAAAGGTCGGCTCGTTTGTAATCCCAAAATATTTGTGTGCGAGCTCGAGTACTACCGGATCAAGTTCGACCGTGGTGACGTCAACATTCGGTAGAAAACGATGCAAATACCAAGCAGTTCGTCCGCCTCCGCTTCCTATTTCAAGAATCGACTTGATCTTAGCCGGATAGATCAGGCTGGACGTCATAAACTCTGCGTACGGCAATGGCAACTCGCTATTGTCGGCGGCATTATAGACGCTCTCCTCGTATAAGTGTTGATTGTGACCAAACGACATACTGACATAAGTCCCTGTGCGATGCACATAAATGTTGTTATACACAGATTCTCGTGACTCCACTAAGACTGGCTCAATTTTGCCCGGTTTCGGGAGAACAGCCTCATCATCCCGACTGCCGCTTTTGCAGCAGACGAGTGAAACTAAAGCACCAACGACGACAAGCACCAACGCGATACGTGGCGACAAGTTATAGCGGATATCCATTTGTCAATTGGGCCCCAGCGCGCCGACAATTATGCCATTCGCCTCGCAATTGCGATGTGACACTTGTCACATGCAGCGGTGATTTCTGCGACAGCCGTGACACCCTATATCTTGGGAGTCACTTTAAAGCGCACCTTGAATCGACGTTACAGGACAACATTAGAAGAGTTAGTCGTGCGTGTGAACCACAGCAGTCCAGTGCGGTTGTAACACCTTACTTATGGTCCTCCGCAAGTTGCTCGCGTGCAACTCTCAGTGCCTGCAGGGCCGAGATGTCTGCCGGGTTAAGCTGCAGCTCGGCGCTGAATTCTTGAGCAGCAGTCTTCGGATCACCTTGAGACAAGCGCACTGCGCCTAGCAATAAGTGCGCTCCTGGTTCGGAAGGATTCATTGCAAGTGCTTGCCGCGCGGCCCATTCTGCGTCCGGCAGTTTGCCCAGCTTGAATTTAGCCCCCGCCAAAACGACCCACCAATTGGCATGCGACTCAAGCGCGACTGCACGCTCGACATACTGTTCCGCGTCGGTCGCATCGTCATTTTTCCAAGCGGCGTTTCCGAGATCAAACAGTGCAAAAGCGTTGTAAGGCTGAATTTCAAGAGAGCGTTCAAGCAGTGCAGTTCCCTCCTGGTAGCTCCCAGTTTTTAGCTTTACTACCCCAAGGTTTACGAGCGCGCGGGCATTACGTGGAGTTAGAACAACGGCGCGTTGGAACAGGTGAGCATCGTCCTGCCAAACGCCTTCGTAGGAAATCGTCTCTGCGGCTGCGGCAGTAACGAGAACAGCGGTCGCAATCGTGAGGTAAGTTGCGGTTTGACCTTGGCGACTTGTAGCAACAAGACTTCTGCCGAGAAGCTTCCTGAGTCCGGCGGCGACCGCGATTCCGAGGGCAATCGTGGGAAGAAAGAGGTAACGGTCATGAACCAATTCGAAGTCAGGAAATAACTTTAAATAAAGAGGGGCAATCAGCGGGGCGAGTGTCCAGATCGCGCAAAACCAGAACAGGCGGTGATCGGCGAGACGCCGATGCAGCAATCCCAGCAAGGGCAGAAGAGCAACTAACAACAACACGGGGATGATAAAGGCTTTGCTTAGCGGGTCGGACACAAAAGCCAAGGGATAGAATGGACCCAATCCTACAGGAAGTAACAGGTGGGAGAGGTAGAAACACAAGGCTGCTGGCAGCGTCAGGACCGTATCGTAGTTTCCTGCGGTTGACAGCGGGTGGGCAAATCCGTGGAGAACTTGGCTGCGCACGATCAGGAAAGCGCAAGAAGATAGAAGAAAGGAAAACGCGGTCAGAATAATTGCCGGGCGACTGACATTAGTCTCGACGGTAAGCGCCAGAAACAGCAGCAGAGCCGGCGTGAAAATTCCGATCTCTTTCACAAAACAGCACGCGGTAGCCAATAGCCAAGATGCAAACCACCAGGCTGCGCTGCCGCTTGTGAGCCAGTGCAACAGCGCCAGCGAGGATGACAGCAAAACGACTCCCATCAGCAAATCGGCTGAATCCGAAACCCAGGTCACCACTTCCACATGCACAGGATGAACGGCAAACACCGCGGCCGCAAGCATCCCGTATCCCTGATCGTTCAGTAATTTGCTGGCCAAGTGAAAAACCAGCACAACGCAGAGCAGGTAGAGCAGCATGGCGCTGAGGTGCCACGCCGCCGCATTCGTTCCGGACACGCTATGAACAACAACCTGCCATAGCACAGCTAGGGGACGGTAGAAATTCGACCCGTGGTTATTGGCGACATCTTGGCTGAACATTCTTGGAATATCTTTCCAGCCTAAAACCCAGGGATTGTCGATCATTTCATGATCGTCGTATACGAACCCCATGTTCAAACTGCGAGCATAGACAACCAAGGTAAGCAAACCCAACAAGATTTCGGGAAAGCCAGGGCGCTGCAGATATTCGCGCCATTTGCTGCGCAGCAGTCCCGAATCGCACGGTTCGTTGGTCATTTGCATGTACTGTCAGTCGCTGATCGACCTCGCATCTACCTTCCGTTTCCTCTGGAGGAGCTCAAGGTATTTTGCTAGGTAACAATCTATTCAAGAACTCGTTCCTTCTTAGGATCTGGCATTCTTCTGACGACCCGAAACGTGATGTTGATCACATGCACAAGTGACTTGCTCGATGTGGCCTCGCGGCGAACGGTGGCTAATTGCGAACAAACACCATGGAGAGGGCATCCTGATAGACCAATCGGAAACGAGAATCTATGGTTAGTAATTTTGCCAGTGGAAGTTTCTTCGGCAGCAGGACCACGCCTGCTTCATTCAAGTATGGGTCCGACGTGTAAGAGTCACCCTGGGAACTCTTATAGGTGAGTAGATCGAGATCATCGCCATACGCGTCATTTCGTCCATCGATTGTCACCGGATACTGCGGCATATACCAAATCAGGAAACCGCCCCAATCGAGATTGTTGTAGAGCGGCCCGGCCAGTTGACGTTGACGAATGAAGTTGGCCGCATCCACCGGATACTCGTGGCTGATGGCACGGTCGAGGTCGCGAGCAGTAAATCCAGTGTTGCGCGCGGTTAGCCACAACATTAGCATCAGCAAGGCAACGACGCCCGCCAACTCTGGAAGCTTCAGCACAGGAGTTGGATTGCTCCCCTTCAGACTCGATCCGGCAATATCGGCAGTAAAGGTGACCGCGCAAATACCCAGAAACCATGCGTCGCGCTCCGTACGAAAGGCAACGACACTAGCGACGATCAGCAAACAAAACTTAAAGAGGTCCAATTTCTTTGGCCATCCTATGGCGAAGAAGGCGGCCGCAGTCAGGAAAAGGAGAACATAGTGAGTGAAGAAGTTGAAGTCAAAAGCCAACAATTCTTGAATCGTGGAATACGGCACGTGTGAATTGGAATATGCCGCAACTACGTGATACAGGTGATAGGTGTAGGGACCCAAGAAAGTGGCAGCGAAACAGGCAAATAAAACACCAATCAGATCGAGAAGCGGCAGCGCCGGCGCTTGAAGAAAATCTGGTTCGAATCCGGACCAACTGGCAAGTCGTTGAAGCAAGTTGGTTCCCATGAACAGTCCGACCGCGAAGAGCCCATAGATGAACTGAATATGAATATTTGCCCAGAGGATGAAGATTGCCGGCAGCCACCAAAGCAATTGCATTCTTTCCGTTCGCTGAGCCTCTAGCAGAAAACTTAGAACAACTGTAAATAAGATCATCGTCACAAATACCGGTCGCGGCATCAAACTAAACAAGAATGCAAAGCTGCCGATGAGAGCTAAAATCCATGCCGTCCAGAACCGTCCGGATAGACGGTGCAGCATCCAGAACAACACGAACGTAACGGCCACAGTCAGCAAGATTCCGAACATGGCGAGACCGGCCAGACCGAACCACGCATACGAACGCGAGAGCAACACTTCGTAACCCCAACTATAGGCAATCCATGGCCGAGACCCGGCGATCCGCGAGAGAATGCCGACGTAAGGGACCGCGTGGTGGTCGACAATCCAATCGCCAACTTTAAGATGCCACCACAGGTCCGGATCGCGAACGGTTGTCCTGGCCTCGAAGGCAATCGCCGCCATCAGGATCAACAAGGATGGCAGGGCAAACAACTGCAATACGCGTAGCCTCAAGAGGCTGCGCAACTCTTGAAGAGCGCTCATTGGCCTTGAAACACCTCTATCTTTGACCAGGACATTTGCGAACTATACCTCTTCCACACTGTCACGTTCGAGACCATCTCAGCGCGAACCAACGGAATTTTGCAATCCAGCCGCACGTTCCCGAGCTTCGCTGGCGAGGTCTTGTTGGCCAGCTGATTGATGAAGGGCAGCAAGCCGCTGCCAGCGGCTCGCAACCATCGGCGTTGTACGCGTCGCTTCCTGTCGAAAAGTGATCGCTTCCCCCAAGTGACATCCGTGCTGGGAATTTGATGGTGCTGAACTACATAGCGTCCAGTGGCGAGTTGCCACCCCATGTCGTAATCGGCGACGGTGTGCAAGCCAGCACACAATGCGCTGGTTAGCACTAACAAAATGAAACTCCACCGAATCAGCCCATTGGCCGTCCCCGCCGAAAATCCCATACAAGAATCACTTCCCATGAAATTCGCGAACCTCGCACGGCCGCTTCAGTTAACGGTGAAGGTCAGTCACTGCGCCGCATCGAAAGGCCCGGACATAATCGTTGGCGACCGTTGGTTGTCGAGTCCAAACCCAGGATGATCGGTCTTGCCAGGCTGGGTCTGAGTCTTCCACTACGACTGCGTTGATCCCGTATTCGCCGCAAGTAGAGTCTAGACCGCCGCCATCCGGACGCTCGAATAACATAGCTAGGGTACGGAGGCGGTTACGACAGATACTCGCGTCGCCACCAAAGTCCGTTCCACATGCTCCGTCGCCGGCGGCGGCGTCACGACCGGAATACAGCATATGCAAGATGAGATCTTCAGTGGCTGGATTGCTTTGCAGAACTGCTGAAGGTGGTAGTTGCGCGTCGAGAGTTTCGTAGGCGGATCGCAGGGCGTATGCCCGCTTGCCAAACTGGCGGTTCGGAGTCACCCAACTTTGGCCCACCATCTCCCCGCCATCGGCAAATACTGGAAACATACGCAACATGAAGACTTGGTACCCAGTTCCGAGTACGCCTAGAATCAACAGCACCGCCAGCACGCCGCTAAGCCACCGCCCCGTCGGAAGTCGTGGCGAGGAGTCAGAGGGAACGAACGCTGCGCGATAAAACCACCAATCGTGCAGCATTGTCGCGCCCCACAGCAGCAGAACCAGTTGCGCAGGAAGGAAACATCTCCATCCTAAGTCGTTAGAGCTGATGGTACTGGAACGCAGGAAGGTGCCAATAAAAAAGCTCGTTGCGACTAGAGTCCAAGCAGCCTTCTCGTTGTCGCTTGAGGCAATGCCGCCGCGAAATAACTGCCTGAGGCGCAGTAAACCTACCACCATAAAAAATCCTAGTTCGAGGGCGTAGTTGATAGGCAAAAAAAGAGCATTGGCTAAGGTCAAGGAAGTCTGCGACCGGAAGTGGATGCCGATCTGATTGACAAGAAATACACCGAATGGAAATGGACGCAATGCGACTTCCACAAAAGCGGCGCCGCTGCCTGGACCGCGCAAACCAGAAAGGAAGCATGATGCCCAGAGAAACGCTACTATCCCTGCGCCCACAAACATTCCCGCTTCCGACCAGTTCTTATGCGCGATCAAGGCGAGCAGCCAAAGGGCGACCGCAATTACAAACGTAAAAGTGACGTAGACTGACATCCCGGCGGCACTCGCAAACGCCATTCCCGCGACGATTACTGGAGCCGAGGACCATTTGCGATGGAGATCGGCCTCGTGTCGAAGCAACAAGAATGCGACGAAACATGCGATTAAGGCTGCGACGTTGTGTGGAACCCACAAGAGGTTACCTGCCCATGAAGTGATCTGTACCTCGTTCCACCATTCCATATCGCTTAGCCATGAGTGTGCCACAACCCTAAGATATAGAGTGGGCAGGATATCCAGGCCAGTTACAGCGAGCAAGGCAACTGCAAGCAAGGTTTTCTGTTCAATCCGAGTTTGAACTTGCAAAAAGAATTTAAGGCCGAGAGCAATCACGCACATCAGGCCCAGTCCGCACCAGACGACGCCGGAATACACCACGCATCGCGGCGACAGATGTAAGACCCTCATCGGCAGGCTGCAAAACAGCAACCACAGATAGTGATAGCGCAAAGGGGCGTTTGCATTGGCGAAGAAGGGGTTGTTCGGCTGAACATGGCGGGCAATCGCCACCGTCAATGCAGTGCGTACCGAATGGTCATAAGCGATGATTGGCGGGTAAAGTTTGTCTCCGATTTGCAGATCAACCATCGACGCGATGGCACCCACCACCCACAAACCAGTCAAGCCCAACGCCACCCAAATGTACTTTGAAGCGCGCCATGGTTTTGACCCGCGCGCTTCCTGTGCCAGAAGTACGATGAAAGCTGCCAAAGAAACGATGTACAGCCCCCAGATCCCCGGCACCATGAATCTGGCAAGCAGATAGGAGAGCATCGGGCAGATTCCTATCGTTAGTGGCACGGCAAGAATCAGGCGCAGAATTGGACGACGCTGTCGGAACTCAAATAGATTAAGCGCGTATCCAGCGACATATCCCGGAGCGAACATGAATGGAACAAGAGCAACGCATGCCTTTAGCGTCCCAAGTATGTCGACTACGGTGAAATTTTGCATGCAATTCGGAGCAGTTCCGATCTTGTTCTGTCGTCTATTGACAGTTTGGCGACTGACATATCTTCCCGGACACCGAGTTTACCCTCAGGTCTGAGAACGCCGTTCGTTTCCGATTTCAGCCGCCGCACCATGCAAAGACTCGTTTACGCTCTCGCATACCTGGGATCGATTCTTGGAGCTTGTGGTTGGACTATTTGTGACTGGAATCCAGGTCTCCACTTTCGCGGCTTTCTCCCCCGCCGCGCCTGCCTCATGATATTCGGCGTCCTGATTCACCGCCCAAACGTCATACTTTCGATCGCCAGCTAAAATATTCTTGGCGGTCAGCATCGCCGTCATCATCGCATGGTCTTGATTGTTATACTTATGCATACCGTTGCGACCAACCATGTGAAGCGTGGGATAGTTTTGGCCAAGAGCCGTTCGAATCGTGTTCACGTGCTCCTGATATGCGTCGTCATAAACCGGATAGGCCTTCGGCTGACGGATTACGCAGCCATCAACCACGTCCGCACTGTCAGCAAGATTGACTTTTTGAATTTCCTTTTTCGCCAGTTCGATCAGCTCAGTATCGTTGGTGGTCCAGAGCCCATCTCCTTCGAAACAGAAATATTCGAGGCCGTAGGAGCAATAGTCGGGGTCAGGAACCATCTCCGGCGACCACGACTTGTAGTTTTGCACTCGACCGACCTGCACATTTGGATCGTGAATGTAAATCCAGTTGTCGGTGACTCGACCTCGATCTTTCACGATCAGTCCTACAGTCAGGAAGTCTCGATACCGCAAAGATCGTGCCGCGCGGAGGACGGCCTCGGGAAGCTGCGGTTCGATCTGCGCCACCAGTTCCCTGATCGGCATCGACGAGACCAAATTTTCGGCGCGATATTCCTCCGCTTCGCCATTGGCATTGTGCGCGGTCACTATCCAGAGTTTGCTGGCGGAGTCGAAGCGGCAACGTGTCACTTTGCGGCCGAGCATCACCGCGCCACCCAGCTTGCGGACTTTCTGAGCACACGCCTCCCACATCATTCCCGGTCCCAGTCGTGGATAGCGGAAGGTGTCGATCAGCGTTTTCACAACTTGCTTGCGGTCTTTGGGCTTCTGGGAGAAAAGCGCGTGCTTGATGGCCGAGCCAAGGGATAACCCCTTGATCCTCTGCGCTGCCCAATCGGCTGAGATCTCGTCGCAACTCATCCCCCATACCTTTTCGGTGTAGGTTTTGAAGAAGATACGAAATAAACGCTTGCCAAACTGGTTCGCGACCCACTCTTCAAAGGTCTTCGGGTCGCGAGTAGGATTGAGACGAGCACCGGCGAACGAGAGCATACACAGCGCGGACTCGAGCAATCCAAGCTTTGACAGCGCCTCGAACGGTTTTAGAGGGTAGGTGTAAAACTGTCCGCGATAGTAAATGCGCGACGAGCGGGGACGGTCAAGCATGTCTTCGCCATCGACCTCGGTCCAAAAGTCTTCAACCTCGCGGGACTTGGAGAAGAAGCGGTGGCCGCCAATATCAAAGCGAAACCCCTTGTAGTTAACCGTGCGGGAGATGCCACCGACGTACTCCGGGTCGGTCTCGAAAACAACCACCGGGGCGTGCTGTTTCGACAGCTCATAAGCAGCAGTCAGGCCCGCGGGTCCAGCGCCGATAATAGCTGCCTTGAAGAGAATTTGTTCCATTTTCGTTGAATCAGCTTAGCATCGTAACCCAATCGAGATCCGCACTGCGCCGCGCCGAATACTGAGTCGTGTGTAAAAGGTCAAGTACGCTCACACCCTGTCGATCACTGGCAATCACGATACCAGCCCAGTAAAGGGACTAAACGTAGAGTTCGCAAGGACTTGCGCGGTCCCGATGGCTAACTGGCAGGCGAACGGCGGGGCAAAACACGCCGTTTGTGAGCAGAAAAACCCGACCTGAAACCGTTTTTTCCTATCCACAACGCGTTGTCTAGCAGCAGATGGGCGAAATGGCAACTGCTGGCGACCCACGGGATCAACATTTTTGCTGTAAATGTTCTTGCAGCTATCACCGAGGAGAAAGCTAGTTATAGTGGACCTTGCCAGAAGAAATGCCGAGTCGTTGCCTGCACGCGTCAACCACTAATAATGCTTCAAGGCTGGCCAGATTTTCCGGATGTCAGCACCGAGGCCGAATCCTCGGCAGACATTCACAATCGGTCCTCTCTGCCCACTGAACCCGTATGGCTCGCTGCAAGCGAGATAATAGAACTCGTCGACGCTAAAGCCATACCTTGGCGCAGTAAGTAGCTGAGCGATAAGCTTGACGGCAGCGTAAAGCACGATTGCAGGGCCGCTCGTCCATGGGCTTTGGTGCTCACCGACCTGGCCCTGAACGGTTTCGAATTCAGTGGCACTTGCCGCAGTTGACATCGAAGTGGGCGCGACAATTCTGGGATCGCTGGCTATTGTAACGGCTTGGCCGGGGTCCCTGGCTTAACGCCCGCGTGTTTTTTTGCTTGGGCCATCAGTTCCAGAACTTTGTCTTTGCCTTCGTAGTTCGGATTTGTGTCCAGCAATTTCTGCCAGGTGGCTAGGGCTTTGTCGATATCCATCTTGCCCTGCCATTGAACGATGCCGAGATTAAACAAGGTGTTCGCTTTGTTCGGCTCGTAGCTTAGCGATTTCTGAAATTCGGCGATGGCGGTGTCGGAATTACCCGTGTACCAGTAAGCGGTCGCCATGTCTGTGCGAACACCCGTATTGGCGGGCTCGACTTTCAGCGCGCGCTGATAATAATCAATCGCCGTCGGGTACTGCTGAACGTCGTAATAGATGTTGCCAATACTCTCCAGAAGGCTGACATTATTGGGGTCAGCTTTGAGCTTTTCAACCAACGGTGCGGCCTGGGTGTCGGCCATTTTCTGCATCTCGGCCGGACCTGGCATTTGTTGCGTACCCATAGCGGGATTTCCCATCGCAGCGGCCGGGGCGGAGGCACCTAGCGTCTCAGCGGCAACCGGTGCTGGACTCTGCGATCCTCGAATGAACCATCCACCGGCAATTCCTACCAACAGGCAAATCACCGCCAACACGTAAGCCTGCAAACTTGACCATTGCTCGATAGACGTAGAAGTTCTGTTTGTATCCGTACTCGTCGTCATTGCTCACTGCTCCTCAAGACTTTGCGCTTTCAAATCTCGTTGTAGTTTGCCAACTGCTAGCTCTTGCTCTGCATCTGCACGTCGGCTATCAATTTCTGCACCTTGGCTCTGCGGTCCGGGCTCAAACCCGGATTAGACTTGAGCAATTGCTCCCATGCTTCCAGTGCTCCCTTACTATCTTGTTTCCCCTGCCACCTGATCATCCCAAGGTTAAACAGGGAGTTCGCATCCTTAGGGCTATATTGCAGGGACTGCTGCAGTTCATTAAGCGCACCATCCACATCGCCGCCATAATACATACACGATGCCATCTCGGTACGAATGGCAACGTTCTTTGGATCAACCTGCAGTGCCTTGCCGAAGTAGCTGGCCGCGTCCTTGAACTGATGTGTGGACAAATAGACTTTGGCGATCTGACTGAGCAGGTCGGTATTGTTCGGATCCCCTTTTAGCTGTTCCAGCAATGGCGCGGCCTTCTTGTCTGCCATCTGCTTCATTTGGTCGAGCGTTGGCATCTGTCCCTGTGCAGCCTGACCGCCCATACCCTGTGCTCCCATACCCTGCGCGGCCATTCCGGCAGGAGACGACTGGACAGCGGCTACAGGTTGCGGAGCAGCCGGCATAGGCGATTGCGATCCGCGGAACAGATATCCAATTGCCAAGCCAACCACGAGGCTGACGATTGCCATCGCGTAGACCTGCTTCACCTGCCAACTTGATCCGGCGGCTGGTTCCGTCGTGGATTCATTCGCCATTTTCCTATTCCCCCATCATCTGTGTGTGTCGCAATTAGAACTTTCCCCGTACAAGATTGTATGAATATTTTTGCGGCGTGAAGGCCCTTACTGTTTCCTGCCTTTGCTAACCTACCTTAAAGGCGGAGCAACAAACCGGCAGCATTCTACGTCACTCGCGATTGTGATGGAGGTCACACGACCAGAACCTTGCCATACATCACGCCTTTCTTGCCTGCGCACGCGGCAACAGACACTACATCTCAACGAGGACCGCTTGAACTCTGGAGTTCGCCGCCCCGATGCCGCGCGGCGGCGGCGAGCTGCGTCTGCCCGGTCGCATCATAAAGGTCGGCAAGCCGATTCCACCGACTCGCGACCATGGGAGTTTTCCGGGTCGCTTCTTGTTGGAAAGCGATCGCTTCCGGCCAGTGACCAAGCAGCCTTTGCGCCTCGGAGTTCCCTTCCGCAATCTGGGCGTAGATTTCAGGAGCAAGCGCTTCGCCGCCGTTGCGATAAGGACTGTGTTTCTTCGCACCCGCAAACGCAGCGAGCGCTTCATTTGGACGATTCAAGGCAATCTGGAGTCTGCCGAGAGTCATGTACATATCGAACGGCTCGGTGGATTCTTTCGCGGCCTGTTCGATGGCCTCGACGGCCTCACCGATGCGGCCGTCGTTAGCGTAGAGACATCCGAGAGAATACAACGCTCCGCTATTTTTATTTAGAGCAAGAGAGGTGCCATATTCCTGCTCTGCCTCGCTGAAACGCTGCTGCTGCTGAAACAGCGAGGCTAACAGCAAGTGCGCATTCGGATCCTCGGGATAGAGCGCAGCCGAGCGACGGAGCGACTGCTCCGCTTCCTGGTCGCGGTGCAATTCGAAGTATATCGCTCCTGAATTCAAATAGAAATCGTAGAGAGCTACGCGGGACGCGGGGGTGGGCGGCGTGAGTTGCTGCGTCTGGCAGTCAATCTGTAGGCGGTCGATCCAGGGACGATTCTGCGGCGTGTTGCGCAGCAGGACTATCGAGACATCATCCATATAGACCGGACGCCACGTCTCACTCTGACAAAATGAGCCCGGATTCAGCTTCTGCAGCCCGCGGAACCTGGACGTCGCGATGAGCACGACGTTCAAATTCCAGCGCTCGGATTCCCTTTGCCACGATGGAGAATCGGGAGGCGCGGCATAGAGATTGATTTCCTCCGCGAGGAGGTCGGGGCTGAGCCGATCTCCGCGGCCGTCAATGAAGTCAGGATATTTCGGACCGAGGGCCCAAGCCGCATAACCTCCCAACGCATACTCCTCGAAAATGTTTCCCGGCAACTGTTCGCGTCTGATGAAAGCAGCGGCTCGATCTGGAAACCAAGAGGATTCTCCCGCGCCAAACCTCCAATCCGCGTTGAACACAACGTAGGTGCGACTCGAAATAAAATCGGCAATATGCAGTACGGCAACGCCGCAGAAGAGCACGATTGTGAGGGCGGCCAATGCCTCGGGCACGTAAACTAGCGGCCGCTCCCGTTCTCCGGTCTCAGCCCTTGACCTGCTATTGCCGACAAAAAGTTCACTTAGCAAGGGACCGCCAAGGGTAGCAATGGTGATGACAAATAGACCCATGTATCGGGCATGAGCCAAGCCGGAATAGAGCGCAACCAACGTAAGGACCGCGCCCCCAAAACTTCGTTCCCAGAGGAAAAGCCCCACTAGAGCGACCGCCACCACTAACAGCCAGGTAAAACCATTTTCCATGTGTCTGAGGTCGATGAGTTGGTAGAGCAGTCCGCGAGAAATTGGAACACCACGGAACTCGAGGATTAGACTGTTGCTATTGATTTTTCCTTGGGGTGGGGCTGCAAATCCCGATAAGGTCAGCGAAGCTACATAAATTCTAGGCCCCCAGGGATTCAACAGCGTGGCCACCCCACATGCTGCGAGCCAAGGCCATATTTTTCGTAGCCGCGAAAACACGGCCTGCCTGCGTTCTGGAAACGCGAGATCGACAGCTTCCACAAACAGATAGGCGGCGATCGCTCCAAGTCCCGCGATGAAACCCGGGTGCAGATTAACCCAAAGAAGCATGACTATGGGCAATAGCCAAGGCCGGGAGCGCAACCCGCGGTGGTAGGCCCAGAGTTCGCCAAGAAATACCGCGAAAAAGACTGTACTGAAGAGATCGGCCCGTGGAGTTGTGCGGGCGGCAATGGAATGAACCGCCAGCATCGCCAGAATCGCGCTGCCGAGATCTCCGCGGCGAACCAGATAAGCCACAACCGCCAGGCAGGCCAGCGCACAGAACCAACTCAGGCCTGGATAGCCAAACGCGCAATAAGTCAGGTAAAGCAGTACACCTGCAAACGGGGGATAGGCCCACGCCTTTCCCGCTGAAGTAAATGACAGAACATCGGTGCGGGGAATCTCGTGATGCTGGACGACATAGCGTCCAGTGGCCAGGTGCCACCCCATATCATTGTCGGAAACGGTGTGCAAGCCGGCGAACAAAGCGCTGAGCAACACCAGCAAAATGAAAATGGACCTGACAACTGGATACGCCTTCTCGGCGGAAAATCCCATATGAATCTAGCTTCCTGTGAATAGAGATCAGACAGGTCAGTATCGCACCGCTGGTTCAACACATTCCAATACATTCTCCATTACAAGTTCGACGGATTACCGCATCCTCATCGCTGAATCAGCCGGACGATATCGCTGTAGTCGTCCGTCCAAAGACGCGGGGTGATCTGCATTTCGCCGGCGGGGGGGAGGCCCGGTATATTGAGCGCGCCAGGGTAGCGCGAGAGCAAGATCCAAAAGCCGGTCTTTAAAGGATCTTCGCCGTTATTGATGACAACCACAGACTCAGCTTGGAAGTACCCGCTCAACCCTCGCAGTGCCGGAAAGAGGTTGATGTGCCGGCTGCTGGTGTGGACCGCGATGACTCCGTCGATAGGATCCAAATGCTGCCAGTACATTTCGAAAGCCTCGCGGGTAAGAAGATGAACGGGGATGGCATCCCCGGCGAAAGCATCAAGAACGAGGATATCGAACTTCTGCGTTTCTCCCCTGGCCAGCTCCTGTTCAAGCAGTAATCGTGCATCGCCAATTTCTACGTCCACATGGGCCGCGGAATCGCGAAGGTAGGTGAATACTGGCTTTGGGCCCAGGGAGAGATTGACGACGTCCGGATTAATTTCGTAGTAGCGGAAATAATCGCCGGGACGTCCTTACGCTGCCAGTGTTCCGGCGCCGAGACCTACCAATCCCACGCGGAGGCTCTCTCCGCGCACACTTCGCTTGGGATTGTTCTGCAATAGAATTCCGATTCCGCTGTTCCTCCCGTAATAGGTAATAATGCGATGGGGTAAAAATGCAAGCTTCTAGAGTCGTACTTCCGTCGTTGCGCAGGCCCGAACTCAGCGCCCGAGAAGCCTATATGCTTCGGAATTCCCTCCCGCAATCGGAGAGTACAGTTCGCGGGCGCGGCATTCGCCGCCATTGCAAAAGGTCGTGCTCTTTTTCGCCGCCGCAAATGAATCGTGTGACTTGGGTCACCGTACGGTACTGATGACTTTCCTTACACTGCGTGAATGCGACGCGGATGGCTTCTGAGTGCAACGCTTTTTCTTACGTTCTTCGTTTTCTTACCAACCGTCCGATATTCTTTTGTTTTTGACGATGTCGGACAAATCGTCGAAAACCCGCGTCTGACAGCTTGGAAGTATGTCCCGGGCTATTTCGTGACCCACCTCTGGTCACACTTGCAGTTCCAGCCCGCTAACTATTACCGCCCGATTTTTCTGATTTGGCTGCGTTTAACTTACGCGCTTCTCGGACCGCCAACACCTATATGGCATCTGACATCGATTTTGGCGCACTTGTGCGCGACGGTGTCCGTATTCCTGCTGATTCGGCGCCTGACCGGAGAATTCAAGGGCGCTGCGCTAGCGACCGGACTGTTTGCGATCCATCCGGTACATACAGAAGCCGTGGCTTGGATCTCGGCAGTTTCAGAACCATTACTCACAACCTTTCTCGTGCTCAGCGTTTATTTCTACGCAGGGCGCAGGCGGCCGATTAGCTTCGTGTCGCTCGTACTAGCCGCCCTGGCAATTTTGACCAAAGAAGTGGGAATCGTAGCACCGGCGCTCATCCTCGCCTACGAATGGACAAGGTCCCCTTTCAAGACTGCGGTCGTGGGGGCCACACCTTACATCCTTCCACTGCTACTTTGCGCCGCATTGCGCATGCATGCCGTTGGGACCTCGGGCAGCGGAATGCCTGTATACATGAGCATCAGTGGAATGATCCTATCCTGGCCGCGTGTGCTGGCGCTCTATGGCGGTCATTTGGTCTGGCCCATTCATCTCAGCGAGTGTTACGACGTACCGGTCGAAACTGCGGCGTGGCCTCTTCTACTGCTGATCGCGGCAATAGCCGTTTTGACCCGGGCCATTCGCAAATGCTCTGCAAATGTGCGCTTTGGGACAGCATGGTTTGCGATCACGATCGCCCCATGCATGGCGCTCCGCTACATGTTCTTCGGAGACTTCGTTCATGATCGCTATCTATATCTCCCGTCTGTTGGGCTGGCGATCACATTAGCAGCATGGCTCTCCCACGTCAGACTCACAATTCTGCGAGCAATCGCGGCATCCGTCGTCGCAGTGGCTCTTTGCATCGTAACCAGATATGATCTGCGCATTTGGCAGGACAACATCTCTTTGTTCGGACGCGCAGTCGAAACAGCTCCCCACAACCCATACGCAAAAAACAGCCTTGCCATTGCATATATAAAAGTCGGCCGCATTGGCGAGGCCGAACCGCTATTGAAACAGGCCATTGCTCTGAATCCCGCCTATTGGAAGCCGTATTACAACCTGGGCCGCTGCTATCAACTGAACGGCAACGACGCCGAGGCACAGCATTATTTCTCCGTCGCAAACCAGGTCTACCAAAGTGACCTGGCCCAAGGCAATCTTCGTTGATAGCGGATCCGCGCGGCCCGAACCATAATTCATCCGGCACAGGCACCTGTGATCCGCGTCACAACAACGTCTTAAACATGCCCATAAACTTCTATCCTCAGGTCATTGTCGGTGGCCTGTACGAGAGAAGAATCCTCAGTTCTTGATTTATCGAGGCTTAAGGTTGTGATTTCAAAAAGTACTGTTTCGTCTCTGCTTTTCCTGTCCCTTCTGATCCTCAACCTGCCATTCGTGGTACAGAGCGCGCCGCACAGTCCGTCCGACCGATCGGCACTGCCAGGAGCATTCGCGTTTTCGACGCCTGGACAACCTAGCCAGGGCGGGACGCCGTATCGCGGACCGATCACGACGGCCGGTCCGGCGCGGAGCGCCTCGCAGCGCAGATTGAACGAGTCGCAGTCTCCGGCGACCTCATTCCCATCCGGTAGCCCGATTTTCCAGGTTGCGCCAACCTATGAGACGGGCGGGCAGTATGCCTACTCCGTGGCGGAGGGAGATGTAAACGGGGACGGCATTCCGGACATGGTCGTCGCGAACGAGTGCGCCAGTTCCACCAATTGCGCGAACGGTTCGGTCAGCGTGATGCTCGGCAACGGAGATGGTACATTCCAGCCGGCGGTGAGCTATGCGACCGGCGGAGTTTATGCATTTTCCGTAGTCTTGGGCGACGTGAACGGGGACGGCAAATTAGACATCGTGGCGGCGAACGAGTGCTTCGACTATACCTGCACGAATGGCTCAGTCGGTGTGCTCCTGAACAGCGGAACTGGCACTTTCCAGCCGGCGGTGAGTTATGCGACCAGCGGGCAAAATGCAATATCCGTGGCAGTTGGGGACGTAAACAACGACACCTACCCGGATCTGGTGGTGACGAATAAATGCGCAAGCTCAACTAACTGCGCGAACGGCTCGGTCAGCATACTCCTTAACAGCGGAACTGGGACTTTCCAACCCGCGTTGGGCTATGCCACGGGCGGGCAGGATGCCATGTCCGTCGCAGTAGGAGACGTGAACGGGGATGGAAAGCCGGATTTGGTTGTGACGAACGAGTGCGCCGACAATACGTGCTCGGCCGGTGCAGTCGGCGTCCTACTGGGGAATGGAGATGGGACTTTCCAGGCGGCGGTCAGCTATGGAACAGGCGGAGTGGGTGCCTTGTCGGTGGCGCTGGGGGATGTGAACGCGGATGGCTACCCAGATCTGGCCGTCGCGAATGAATGCGCGGATAGCACCTGTGCGAGTGGCTCGGTCAGTGTGTTGCTGGGAAGCGCAAATGGGACGTTCCAGACAGCGGTGAGCTATTTAACCAACGGCCAATATGCCTACTCCTTGGCGGAGGGTGTTCTGAGCCCGGGCGGCAGTGTGGACCTGGTGGCGACAAATGAAGGCAGCAACAATGTCAGTGTCCTGCTTGGGAACGGAGATGGAACGTTCAATACCGCCGTGAGTTATGGAACAGGCGGTCCGGGTCCTGTATCGCTGGCGGTGGGGGATGTGAACGGGGACACGTTCCCGGATCTGCTGACGGCGAACCGGTGCGCCACTACCAGTTGCACGAGTGGATCGGTCAGTGTGCTGCTAGGGAACGGGGATGGAACGTTTGTGACAACGCCGAGCTACGAGACGAGCGCGCAGGGTGGCTTATCCGCAACCACGGGGGTTTTGAGCAACACAAGCGGCAACCTGGACCTCGTGGTGGCGAACCAGTGCGCCAGCCCCGGCAATTGCGCCAATGGTTCAGTCAGTGTCCTACTGGGAAACGGAGATGGAACGTTCCAGCCGGAGGTGAGCTATGGGTCGGGCGGGCTGGATGCCTACGCCGTGTCGGTCGGTGAGGCAACCGTGACCGGCAACACAGTACCGTTCTTGGCAGTTGCCAACGAGTGCGCCGATACCAGCTGCGCGAGTGGATCGGTCGGTGTGCTCATAGGAAACGGAGATGGGACGTTCCAGCCCGCGGTAGGCTATGCGACGGGCGGAGTGGCCGCTCTATCGGTGGCAACGGGGGTTTTGAGCGCAAGCGGCAATGTAGATTTGGTGGTGGCCAATGAAGGCAGCAACACCGTGGGCGTGTTGCTGGGTAACGGCAACGGAACCTTCCAGCCTGCGGTTACCTATGCGACGGGCGGGCAAGGCGCCTACTCCGTAGCGGAGGGGGTTTTGATCGCAGGCGGCAATGTAGATCTGGTAGTGGCCAATGAAGGCAGCAACACTGTCAGCATCCTGCTGGGCATCGGAGACGGAACCTTCCAGCCAGCTGTGAGCTATGCGACGGGCGGGCTGAATGCCTACTCCGTGGCAGTGGGGGATGTGAACGGGGACGGCAACCCAGACCTCGTGGTGGCGAGCCAGTGCGCCAGTTCCAGCAATTGCGCGAACGGAGCTGTCAGTGTGCTCCTCGGCAACGGAGACGGCACTTTCCAGGCAGCCCAGACCACGACTACTCCCTATCCATTGGACTTCCCTGAGTCATTGTCTCTGGCAGATTTCAACGGCGATGGCTTCTTGGATGTAGCCTCCGGCAGCGGTAACGTTCTTCTGCTGGGCAATGGCGATGGAACGTTTGCAACGCCGATCACGCTGGGCGCATTCGGTCCAGGCATCGTCGCCGGAAATTTCATTAGCACTTCCGGGCAACCAGACTTGGCAGTCGCGAATGGCGGCAGCGTTGCCGTCCTCGTTAACATCTCGACCACCGTAGAATCTTCCCCGAACCCGGCTCTGGTCGGCCAGAACGTCGCCTTTACAGCGACGGTGTCGGGCAAGTTCGAAGGCACGGTCACATTCACTAGCGGCAGCACGACCCTTTGCAGCAAGGTAGCTGTCAACGCCGGGCGCGCGTCCTGCTCGTCCTCAGCCCTTCCAGTTGGGTCCAATATCGTCACCGCAACTTATAAGGCAGACAAGAAGGTCCTTACCAGCCACGGCAAGATAAATGAGACCATCGAAAATGGAACCAATACGACAGTGGACCTGACTTCCAGCGTCAATCCATCGAAAATAAATCGGCCGGTTACCTTCACCGCAACCATCAACGCGACCAAGGGAATGCCCACCGGTACAGTCCAATTCTTAGACGGCACGACCGTTCTAGCGAAAGTAAACGTAAGTTCCGCTTCCGCGAAATACACCACGACGAAATTACCACAGGGCTCCAACTCAATTACGGCCGTTTACAGCGGCGACGCGAGCCACAACGGCAGCACCTCCGCACCCCTAGACCAAGTCGTGCTCGCGCCGACCACAACCACACTCAACTCCTCGCCAAATCCATCCAGCTTCGGTCAAGCCGTGGTTTTCACGGCCAAGGTGGCGTCCAGCAGCGGTGCTCCGCCCAACGGAGAAATTGTTACGTTCAAGAAAGGCACCACGGTATTGGGAAGAGGATCATTGAATGGCGGTTCGGCTAGCTTCACGACCTCGTCGCTCAAGGTGGGTACAACGTCGGTCACGGCGGTCTACGGCGGTGACAAAAACTTAGCGGCTAGCACGTCGAAGGCACTGAGCCAAGTGGTCGGCAAAGCCACAACGAAGACTACGTTGACTTCGACGGTAAACCCTTCGAATGTTGGCCAGCCGGTGACATTTACCGCGAGTGTAACGCCCGAGTTCGGTGGGACGGCCACTGGGAGCGTGACCTTCTATGATGGCACGGCACTCTTGAAGACTGTGCCCCTGAGCGGTAACGCAGCAAACTTAGTGACATCGAACCTAGCCCGCGGTTCGCACACCATCTCAACTAAGTTCGACGGTGACTCCAGCTTTGATGGAAGTTCGGACTCTCTGACACAGACGGTAAATTGAGGAATCGGAGGAACTACACTTTAAAGTCCCTGCGAACGATGAGATGTCAGATGTGAACCGGAAGACACAACAAAATACAAAACATGCCCGTGTGATCTTCGTCACAGTAATTGCCTGAACAGGCCAACTACCATCACTTCTCAGGGTTCCCGGAGTCTGTACGCGGAGGTTTCCCCACTTGTCGAAACCCACTTCGACCGCGATCATCGGCCACAAACTCCAATCGTTGGACGGATTGCGTGCGATCGCAATACTTCTTGTTGTTTTCCATCACCTGCAAAACCACATTCCTGTGTGGAACGAGCCCACCTTTCTTATAAAAATGTACATTTGGCAAGGTTGGATTGGCGTGGATCTATTCTTTGTACTCTCCGGGTTTCTTATCACCGGGATACTCATTGATTCGCGAGATGCCAGTAATTATTTTTCTGGGTTTTACACCCGCCGCGTCCTCAGAATTTTCCCTCTTTACTATTCGGTTCTCATTGGCATCATCGTGGCAAGCCAGATTCTCACGAAGGCCCATGCGCCCTCTGCTCCAGTGATCGCTTCTTTGGTTCCTCTGCCCGGGGATCGTTGGGTTTACTTTTGCTACCTCACAAATTGGACAGGGCTTTGGAAGGCACAATGGGGGCCGGGTTTTGGGAGTATTCTCGCGCACTTCTGGTCCCTTGCCGTTGAGGAACAGTTCTACTTCGTCTGGCCCTTCGTCGTTTGGGCGGTTCGGCCACGTGCAATTCCGTGGATAGCCGGTGTAGTTGCAATATTATCAGCACTAATTCGCTTGGGCTGGACTGTGCACACCGGCGTTCAAATGATTCCACCGCAGTCAATAGAAATCCAGTTGGCCACGATTTGCAGGCTCGACGGACTTTTCATTGGAGCGTTGTGCGCGTACTTTTTCCGGATACCTAAGCTCATGTCACGGGTCCATAAGTGGCTACCATGGATCGCGACTTTAGGTGTGGGCTCATTCTTTCTTGCCTTCTCCGCGATGTTGTTTTTCCCGGAGCGCGCGGGGCTTCTCTTCTACGGCCCGACTCCTCCCGTTTCTCACACTCTTGAGGACGCGGTACGTCTCTTTCTTCTGTGCGGCGGGTTTACCTTACTGGCCATGGGATTTGGCGCACTGGTTTTGCTCGCTGCGCACACCGAATCTGAGAACACTTGGATGCAAGACGTTCTCAAATCGCGCATCCTTGCCCCGATTGGGACATACAGCTATGGAATCTATGTGTTTCACGTCCCAATAATTGGTATCGCGATGACATACATTTATCCGAAAATCATTAGGGCGGTCACCACTCCCGTGGAGGCCGCTGTTACGGAGTGTGCATACATCGTGATGGTAGCCTCGGCGTCTTTTATCATCTCGGCGATAAGTTACGAGTTTTTCGAAAAGAAAATTCTGCGTCTGAAGCGCTATTTCGAGCCAAAGTATGTTGCTTTATCCAACGACGAGAGCTTGAACGGCGACGTAATCGCGCAGGAGACAAGCTTGACGACTACGTTGTCAGCGTAAGCTTTTCCACTACTTAAGGAACCCACATCGGGCCTCGAGGGTGACACGCCTGGCAGTTGTTCAGCGGAAATGCGACCTTTCCATGACAGGCACCGCAGTACTTGCCCTCGATATTGGCAAACATCGAGAAGCGGATCGTACCTCTCTGTGCGGTTGGAAATATCTCCGGGTGGCACAGTTCACAGCCGTTCCAGATCGAGTGCTTCTCGTGCGAGAATTCAATCGGTTCTACCCACGGAAAATTCGCTTCCACCGAAAAATCTTTCCGGTTCTGCATTTGGGCTTTCTTGACCGATTGCCCTTCGACAAAATCGACGGGCCTGATCACACCGGATTTCTCCGCCGCTTCCCAATTCACTCCATAAATGCCCTTGGGGAACTTCGCCGTAAACTCCCTGTACTCATATTTCCGCACACGCCCCTTACCCAGAGAGTGGCACCGATCGCATTGTTGCCCATGGGCCATGGCTACAGTGGCGGCATCGGGGCACGCGGCGAAGATGGTTTTGCCATCAAATACTCTCTTCCCATCATGGCATGCGCCGCAATGGAAACCTTCATGATTCGACTTCGCATTAATCCCCGTGGCCTTGGCCTGCATGGCGAAGCCCACATCGACGTGGCAAACGCGGCACGTGAATTTCGAGCGGTGCAGCCAGTGATCGAAGACTACGGCGCCCGGCTCCGCTCCCGCATAGTTGTCAAGAATCACCTTGCCATACTCGGACGGTTCTGGCGCATGTTGTGGTAAGTAGATTTGGGCAAGCGCGAGATGGGCTAGAAGTAAAGCTCCGCAGGCCAGCACGAACAGCAGCAGCCAGCCCTCATTTCTTCTCTTTCTTCTTTGCATCGAGGACGTAGGCATATAGACCTCGGCATTTTCGTAGTCGTTCCAGATAGACTTTCTTCCGCGATTCGTCGACCCTTTCAATCCGCGGCTGGAGACTGTCGCATCTCCGAATCAGATCCGTTAGTTCGTCTTCCGAGAAGGTCATGGCATCCTCGGTCTTCGCGCAAATGTTATCGAAATCCTTCTGCCACGACTCCTGTGCTGTGTCTGTTGGCGCTGCAAAGGCTGAGAGCCCGCCGATCGTGCGGACGCCGGCCAGTCCGGCGAGTCCCATGCACAGCAATGCCGCAAACACCGTTGTACTAGACGCCGACCAGAGCTTCGCCTTGATGTGCTCCACGTTGAAGGCCATCGCCCTTTCTCCTCAGGGTTGTACCGGTTTGGAATGGCAGCGTTGGCAGTCCGTTAAAGGGAACGCCACCGTGGTATGACAGGCGCCGCAAGACTTTCCTTGCGAGATGTCCACCATCGTGTACTTAACTGCGCCTCGCTTCACGCCCATGAAGATATCGGGATGACAGAGTTCGCATCCGTTCCACACCGTATGCTTCTTGTGCGAAAAGATAATGTCGGGCATTCCTTCGACCTTGGGGTTCAGCGCAAAATCCTTTTGCACGGCAAAGCTATTTCTTGGCCCAGAGACGCCAGGAATGGCGGTGACCGGCTTGATCAGCCCCGACTCCTCCGCTTTCTCCCAGTCCAGACCGTTGCCAAAGCGCTCTTTCGGAAGCGGTTGACTGAATTGGAAGAAGTCGAAATCGGATGCGCCCTTCAGTCCTTCGGAGTGGCACCGATCGCACCTCTTTTCGTCTTCGAGATTCACCTTGCGAGAACAGGCTTGGAAGACTGTTTTCCCATCGGGAGCGACCATCTTGCCGTTATGACAGGTGCCGCAGTAATATCCGCGCGCGTTGTCCGCCGCCTTGATGTCGGTGCCTCCGGCTTTCATCGCAAAACCGATATCGACGTGACAAACTCGGCAGGTGAACATCGAGCGGTGAATCCAATGTTCGAAGACGACCGGGGCAAGGTCCGATTTCTCGGAGTAATTGTTGATGATGACTCGACCATATTCGTAGGGAAGGGGTCTTTTTTTCTTAACGCCCGTTTGGGATAGGGCCGGAACACAAAAAAGACCAAAAGAAACCAGAATCAGAAACAGTGCAGTAAATCTTTTCCTGTTCATCGAGATCCTCCTCCCGATTGAACTGCGCTTATCGCATTAAGCCGACGCGCTCTGCTCTTGCTCCTCCTTGACTACTGTCACCAGGAAGGACTCCTAGCGATTCATGACACTATTTCATCTTCATTCGTACTACTCGACGCGAATATGGCGCAGTGACTGGAATCACCCTCTGCCGTGACGGGAAGATCGCCCGAGTTACGAAGGCGCTTGTATTAACGCGTGTCTCGTGTGAAAAGGTCTTTCAGTCCGCAACTCTTACATTGGCCTCAGCGGCCAATGCTCTGGCGTGGCACGCTGCACCAAGGTGATGAGGTTCTTCCTCGGAGTCTGCTCCGTAATGGCTGCAGAACTCACTGTGGTGCACTTCAAGAATTCGGTATAGTGCCACACGACGACTGAGGACCAAGCTTTATCGGCGCTCGCTTTATTCTCTTCGACAGAAATCCTGCGATGATCAAAATCCTTGACTACCCTTCCGGCCCTGTGTGACCAATTGCCAATGTGATGCTAGTGACGTCCGTCACAGTGTCCGCCTGGTTCGTCGCGCTACCATGCGTCTTATTCTCCCTTTCCATCTCAGATCTTGGAGGATCTCCAAATGACGACGCTGCTAGCTTCTGCGATGTTCGCTCCAGTGCCCAAGCCAGACCGAGAACATCCTTTTAAGGGCGAATTCAGCGTGTGTAAGAAGGCTTTCGCTGTTTTTATGCTCTGTGCCATGACGGCCATCGCCTCGCCTGCGCAGGTCTCTTTCAATAGCCTGTTTAGTTTCGATGGGCCTGACGGCGCCGATCCCTTCCTTATGTCCTTCCAAGGGTTCGATGGCAACTACTACGGAACAACCAACGCAGGTGGGGCCTACAGTTATGGCTCGGTCTTCAGCATTGCCCCTGACGGAGTGGAAACTCCGCTGTACAGCTTTTGCTCCCAAACAAATTGTGCTGACGGTGCTCAACCTCAAGGTGGACTGATGCAAGCCACGGACGGGAACCTCTACGGAACTACCTACGCTGGTGGCGCCTCCAATGCCGGCACTATCTTCAAAATCACGCCCGGGGGCAACCTGACCCTCCTATATAGCTTTTGTTCCCAAAGCAATTGTTCCGACGGCGCCAACCCTCTCGCGGGATTGATTCAAGCCCTCGACGGGAACTTCTACGGGACAACGTCGGCTGGTGGCACCAATGGTGCCGGCACGGTCTTCGAGCTGTCGCCCGGTGAGAATGGCACGTGGACGGAAACGGTGTTGCACAGCTTCTGCTACCAAGGCTACCCGTGTAACGACGGTATAAACCCTTATGCCGGGGTGGTGCAAGGTACGGACGGAAATTTCTACGGGACGACCTCAACTGGCGGTCTCTGGCAAGGTGGCACGGTCTTTCAGTTGATCGCCGGTGGAACCCTCAACACGCTCTACAACTTTTGCGCTCAGGGCGGCGGCAACTGCACAGATGGCGATTTCCCGACGGCACCTTTGGTTCAGTCCGCTATCGACGGCAATTTCTACGGAACAACTTACGACGGCGGAGCCAATGGCTATGGCACAGTGTTCCAGATTACCCCTGCGGGCGCGTTGAAAACGCTCTACAGCTTTTGCTCTCAGGGTGGTGATGGTGACGCCTGCTCCGATGGCGCTTTTCCTTCTGCCGGGCTGATTCAAGCCACGGACAGCAACTTCTATGGAACAACGTATAACGGAGGCGGCACCTATGGTGACAATGGCACAGCCTTCGAAATCACTTCCACGGGCACGCTGACAACGCTGTATACGTTTTGCTCTCAAGGTGGCATTAGCTGTACGGATGGCGCCGAGCCTTTAGGCGGGCTGTTTCAGGATACTAGTGGCATTTTCTACGGCACGACGTCTATTGGCGGAACCTATAATAACGGGAGTGTCTTCAGTATCGACATCGGACTCGGCCAATTCGTCGAGCCACAACCTTCAGCCGGCAAGGTGGAAGCGAAGATTTTCATCCGCGGAAACGATCTGACCGGCGCGAGCAAAGTCACGTTCAACGGCACTCCCGCTAAATTCAGAGTTGTCTCCCGCGCGGAAATCGATACTATCGTGCCATCAGATGCGACCACCGGCATGCTTCAGGTGACCATTCCAGGTGGCGGCACACTTACGAGCAACGTTGTCGTGCGAGTAACACCGCAGATCAAGAGCTTTACCCCAACCAGGGGAGCGGTGGGAACGCCGGTGACGATTAAGGGCGTGAGCCTGAAGCAGACCACACAGGTTAGGTTCGGCGGTGTGAAGGCCACCAAGTTTACCGTGAACTCGGATAACGAAGTAACGACATACCTCCCCCCGGGCGCGAAGACCGGAAAGATCACTATAACAACGCAAGGCGGCACCGCTACAAGCAAGGGGATTTTCACGGTGCCATAGGTCCTACTTGCTACCGTGATAGGACTGGTTTCTCGAACGGACAAAGCCGGAAGATTGGAATCGTGAAAACCACTCAGATGACAGTAAATTTAAGGAGGCGAAAATCCCAAGCTCTGTCGGCGAGCCAGTCCAACTCGTTAATGGTTTTACCAACAATGCACTCTGGCGTGGCACGACGCGCACAGCGTGATTAAGTTCTCTTCAGCGTCCGATCCTGAATGGCTGCGGAATTCCTTGTGGTGTACTTCAAGATTCGACATCGTGCTGCACGATTGACAGCGCCACCCATCCCGGCGCAGGATCTGCCGGCGCAGATTCTCATACGACAAAGCGTCAAGGCGCACGGAAGTGTCTTTGGGACGAATCATTCTCAGGATGCCTTCTCGCGCAAGTTTTCGAGGAACGCCTGCCGCTGTTCGCCGGGCAAGAACTTGTAATAGCGCGACAGCGAGTCGAGGAGGACCTCCGGGTTGCCTTTATCCAGGTGAGCACCCGCCAGGAAATCAGCACAAATCATTTCCAGACAGTAGCCGCGCGATTTGTCCGTGCCCAGCATCAGCGCTGCTGTCTCGATAGCCTGTTCGATCACCGGAATCTGGCTCTTGTAGATTTTGAAGTAGATCAGCTCCGAAGGCTCCTCTTCCCTGCCCGTCAGTTCCTTTTCCACAGCTTGTCTGAACTCTTCTCGCGGCATGGAGCGGGCTTTGTGCACCCAGGGTGCACATTCGAAATCCCGACCGTCGCGACGGGCAATCTTCACTAACTCCCTTCCTTTCGTCCACCCTATGTGTTTGAGATCCTTCCTGACCTCTGGCGGCAAGTGCTCGTGGATCGACATGAGGTAGTATGCCTTCCGTCTCGATTCCGGAAATCGCCTTGCCAGGAAGTCATCGAATGACGCCAGCTTCTCCACCCGCCAGTATTGCCCTGCCCGCACCTCACACAGATACCTGCCCAGTTCAACGAAGCGCGTGTCCCGCTCGGCGTCCTTCTGCTTTTCCCAAGCAAGGATCTCGTCGATCCTGGTCAGGACAAACAAGGCACGGTTGCGATTGAGTTTCGGCAGCATCGGCGGATACCTAGTAAACAAGTTCGTCAAACAGACCAAGATCGACTCCCGGCTTACGCAGCAGGCCCGCTTCAACCAAGTCGGGCTTATCGAGACAGAGCCCAATGAAGGGGCAGGTTGTACACGGATTCTGGGGAAAGCGGATGCCGCTGTGCGGCAGGAACAGCCCGGACTCGATTCGTTTGACGGTGTCCTCGACCAGAGTTGCGAATTCTTGCCGCTGCTCGTCAGAGATGGTGGCCCGGAGGTATTGCACTTCGACCAGCCGCTTGCGAACGAAAACGACTTGGGCGACTTCGTCGATGCCAGTCATCCATGAATAGCAGACAAGTTGCGGATCGAGTGCGGAAATGCCGACTGGCTCCTCGGAATATCGGGCGGATGTGGTCTTCCATTCGAGGAGACACTGGGTACCGTCCAGTTCACCGATAGCGTCGATGTAAGAGACAAAATTGTTACCAGAACCAAGGGTCCGGTTGACCTGAACTTGCTGAGTGGATCGCGGACGTCGAATGCGGACACGACCGTCCTGGGCGAAGCGCTCCAGCAACTGGATACCTTGTTGCAACATCCGGTCCCAGGTGTCGTTGCCCGAGTAGGTCAGACTCATGTCCTTGCACAGGCTCCACTGCTCAAATAGCACTGCGGCTGGGTCTTCTCGCCGAAACAGGGCGGCGACGGCCTGTTCAAAGGCTCGACCAAAGAGCATCGGCGCGCGTGTGTCTTTCTCTTGCCATCCATCGAGGTAGCGGTGCCGGTAACGGCGCGGGCAGCTGAGATATTGGCTGATCTGGGTGTAGGAGTAGGTCATCGGGTTGCCTCCGCCGTGCTGGAGTGAGAAGCGTTTGATACCGGAGCTAGGGCTAGTTCTTCCCACTGGCTGGCCGGGGCGAAGCCGTCGAGGTTGACCAGCGAAATGCCGTTGATCACGCTGTGGCTGATCTTGACGACGCCGCGCAATCCCGGCAGCGCCATCTCGTCGACCTGTTCGTGGGCCAGAAGTTCCGGGTCATAAAGGAAATCGCGCAGGAACCAGCCCAGCTTCCACATAGCTTTCTGGGTGCAGTAGAGGCGACCCACGATCGGCTGACCAGCAAAGGCATTTGGCTCAACAATCGAGAGTCGGAGGACGTAGAACGGTTTTGTTGCGTGCCAGCGGAACTGGGCACCATTGACACGGACGAGGTAGATGCCGTCAGGAATTTCCGGACGAGAATCGCGTGCAGTTTCCGCGAGGCCAGGGAGTTGGCGTTTCATGCGACCACCTCCTGTTTCGGGTGCGGATAGCTGTTGAGCTGGCAGAGGAGTGCGCTGCGGTCCTTCGCGGCCCAATCGGCGAGTTGCTGGACAAAGTTCTCGACCTGTTCCCTGCTGGCCTCTCGGAGAGTCTTTGTACCGCAGAAGTCGACGGCGTAGGCCTTGACCAGTTCGGGATCGAGCTTGTGCTGGCGGATAAGCTGGCAGAGACGGTCGCGGACTTTGGGACCTGCGGCGTTCCCGTTTCCGTTGCCATTTGCATTCTGCGGAGGGATCTTTTCACTTGGGCTCGAGCTCGTACCGATTTCCTCAACCGAACAAATACCAATGCCGTAGGCCTTGCGGAGAGCGCGATTGACGGCCCGAGTTTCGGCCACGCGCATCTCGGCACCGCGAACAAGCGAAGAGACATTGGAGGGATCGGCATCGCCGTAGCCGACAAAACCAGATGAGCCTTTGGAAGGAAAAACTGTTGCCTTGAGAACGAACCGATTCGCGGCCGAGTCGCATAGTGAATCGACAGCTTCAACCTGAATGCCGGTACACCTTTTGCGACGCGCCAGTGCAATCAGGCCGGTATGAGTTACGTACCAGTTGTGATTGATGATCTGAAGGTCCCCCCCTTTTGCAGAAAAGCCAAACTTTTGAGTTAAATTCTCCAATGACTCCTTGGCTCGCACTCCAAAACTGTCACCCAGCGTCTTTCTCGCCCAGCTTTTGTTTTCTCTCAATAGCTGCCGGTTAGGGTTGTCAGCGCCGTTGTTGGTTTTGCCTTTGGGGGGTTTCGTCGAATTCATCTCTCCTCCGAGTGTATCGCAAGTATAACATGTAATACACTTAGCATGCAAGATAAAATTGCATTGCTTAGAATTCCATTGCGCAGTTATATTTCAAGAGTGGCAAGGACAGGATTTTTGGTTTTTCGCGTAGCACCTGAATTGAGACAGGACGTGCAACGCATCGCGGATGAAGAACAACGAACAATTACGCAAGTCTGCGAGATGCTACTGTACGAGGGCGTTGAGGCCTACCAAAAGGAAGGGCCAAAGTTTATGCAGCGCCTAGTCGCCAAACAGAAGGCCCGACTCAAAGACTCACGACCACAATAAGCAGATCATGAGCGGGACCGTACGCCTTGTTCGAGCCTCGGCAATCCGCCTTAGGTCACACCCTTGCGTGCTGTTCGTCACATCTTCGCAATTTGAGGCCCTCTAGAATTCCGGCTTCACGTCTTCCCCCGGGGAATGAGGAGCGCGAATACAGACTAATCTGGCACCATCCCAGACGCTAATTTAAGACAGGCTTCAAACAAGCCGGTCGCAAGCCGTAAACAAATTGCAATCAAGGGGTTCTTTCTGATGTCGCAAGAAAATCATAATCATTCCTTCAGCAAACAGCCTGAGCTTCAACTGGGATCCAAAGTCATTGGACCCGAGAAACCTTGCTACGTCATCGCTGAGATCGGAATCAACCACAATGGCGATATCGATATCGCAAAAAAACTGATCAACGTAGCCTCTGGCGCCGGCTGTGACGCCGTTAAGTTTCAGAAGCGAACCATCGACGTCGTCTATTCGAAGGAAGAGCTGGCAAAGCCCCGGGAAAGCCCTTTCGGCATGACCAACGGCGACTTGAAGCGCGGCCTTGAATTCGAACTCGAAGAGTACCAGGAAATTGACCGCTATTGTCGCGAGGTCAAGATCGACTGGTTCGCAAGCTGCTGGGACGAAGCATCCGTCGATTTTATCGCCCAGTTCAATGTTCCCTGCTTCAAGGTCGCTTCCGCATCGCTCACTGATGACAACTTGCTGCACCACACTCGCAAGGTCGGCAAGCCGATCATTTTGTCGACAGGGATGAGCACGCTCCAGGAAGTCGATCACGCCGTCGAAGTTCTCGGCAAGCAGGATCTGGCTCTTCTTCACGCCTGCAGCACGTACCCGGCGTTTTATGAGGAGTTAAACCTCAAGGTGATCGACGTTTTGAGAGACCGCTATGGAGTTCCGGTCGGTTACTCTGGCCACGAAACCGGGTTACCCTCCAGCATCGCAGCCACCGTGCTCGGCGCGTGCATCATCGAGCGCCACATCACACTCGACCGCTCCATGTGGGGCTCAGACCACGCCGCATCGCTCGAACCGAATGGCATCACGCGCTTGATCCGCGACATTCGCCTGATCGAGAAATCGATGGGTGACGGCGTCAAGCGAGTGCTGGAGCGCGAACAACCGATCATCAAGAAGCTACGCCGCGTGGGAGCGAATTAGTGCCGGAGAAAGTCCCGGACGTTGCACCGAACACCAAAACTCAACGTCGTTAGTGGCGCGGTGCGCGAAGTAGTGGACATGTTACTCGCGTCCGCTCAATCGGCGCCACAAGTGGTTCGCCAAGGAGAACATGAGACTCGCTGACTACGTCATGAACTTCATCGCCCAACAGGGCGTGAAGCACGTTTTCCTTATCACTGGCGGCGGAGCCATGCATTTGAACGACGCTCTCGCGCGCTGCAGCGACTTGGCCTACGTCTGCAATCACCACGAACAGGCCAGCGCCATCGCCGCCGAACTCTATTCAAAGGCGACGAACAACCTGGGCGTCGCTCTAGTCACCACCGGTCCTGGTGGGACCAATGCCATCACCGGCGTGGTGGGCGCGTGGCTGGACTCGACTCCCATGCTCGTCGTCTCGGGACAGGTAAAGCGCTCCGACCGCATGTATCGTCCCGACGGCACGCCACTCGGTGTACGCCAGCGTGGCAGCCAGGAGGTCGACATTGTCTCGATCGTCAAGCCGGTTACGAAATACGCCGTGACCATCGAGGATCCGCAGAGCATCCGCTACCATCTCGAAAAGGCCGTGCATCTCGCTCGCACGGGAAGACCAGGACCGGTTTGGATCGACATTCCGATCGATGTCCAGGCGTCGCAGGTTGAACCCGAAACAATGCGCGCCTTTGATCCCGCCGAGTCGCCCAAAAGCGATTCCGCCGACTTAGCTGCCAAAGTGCGCGAGGTCATCGACCGGCTGAACAAGTCCGAACGGCCATTTATCTTTGCCGGAAATGGCGTTCGAGTTTCGGGCGCGGCCGCGGCGTTTGAGAGGCTTGTAGGCTTTTTAAACGTCCCTGTCGGCCTGAGTTGGATGGCGATGGATTTGTTGGACGACGACGATCCGCTGTTCGTTGGACGCCCCGGTACGGTAGCCTCTCGTGCCGCCAATTTCGCCTTGCAGAATGCCGATTTCGTCCTCGTGCTAGGAACTCGGCTTGACCCGCCGCTGATGGGCTGGGATCCGAAGCAGTTCGCCCGGGGAGCATACAAAACGGTGGTCGATATCGATCCTGCGGAGCTGCGCAAGCTGGAAGGCGCGATCGACAATCCGATCTGCGCCGACGCTCGCTCCTTTATCGACGAACTACTGCGGCAAGCTGTGCCCGCGCTGGATAAAAATAAAGATCGCAGTCCCTGGCTCGAGCGCTGCCAGGATTGGAAGGCCCGTTATCCCATCGTTTTGCCCGAACACCGTGCTCCCGGACTCGTCAGTCTTTATCATCTCGCCGAGGTCATCGGCGAAGAAGTCGGACCTAACGACCGCATCGTTTCCGGAAGTTCGGGCAGCGCGGTGGAAGTTTTTCTGCTGGCTTACCGGGCGCGAAAAGGCCGGCGAGTTTTTCACACGGCTGGACTGGGCGCGATGGGATACGGCATCGCCTCCAGCATTGGCGTGTGTCTTGGCAGCGGCAAGCGAAAGACGATCTGCGTTGACGGCGACGGCGGCCTTCAGCTCAACATCCAGGAGTTGGCAACCATTGCACACCTGAAACTGCCGATCAAGCTTTTCGTTCTCAACAACCAGGGATACGCCTCGATTCGAGCCAGTCAAACCAACTATTTCGGTGGCCCCAACATCGGATGCAGTCCGGAAACCGGCGTGACCGTTCCCGACTACCGCAAGGTTGCTCGCGCTTATGGCCTGAAGACCGCGGTCATCAAAACGCAAGGCGAAGGTGAAGCTGACTTGCGAGCGGCTGTCCGGAAAGTGCTGCGCAGCCGCGGGCCCGTGGTTTGCGACGTGCACATCATTCCCGACGAGATCCGGGCCCCGCGTGTGACTTCGATTCAGCGTCCGGATGGATCATTTCTTTCGAAACCGCTGGAGGATCTATGGCCTTTCCTCGACCGCGAAGAATTCGCCAAGAACATGATCGTGGAACCAGTGAAGGAATAACGGCCATTTGTAGCTTTAGGTCTGCCCTTATTTTCAGCCATGATTACGAGCTGGCAATGGTTCGCGAACGCTGAAAGTCGACTCTAGGTCACAATTGTCCGGAAATTGAACAAACGTGTGATGTTCGTCACCCTTCCGCAGTCCGAGGCCGTGTAAGATTCCTCCTTTAACCTCTCCCCATGAAATGAGGAGCGCGAATGGCCACTGATCCCGAACTATCCCAGACGCCAATTACTAAGGCGGCTTTCGAACAATCCAGCCGCGGACCGGAATGCAACTGCGTGTGGTTCGATGATGGCTGCGAGCACTTAATTACATGCCCGCGCCATCCAACCAAACTGTCGGAGAGTGCCGAGGAACCCGATGGCGGCTACTCGCGTTGTGCGTAAGTTCGATCCCGCAATGGCCGGGGCCCTTCTTCCCAATGACAGAAGAAGCTTAGTTTGTCTTTTCTGGACTTCCGGTGATGCGCGAGGCGTTCTGACTGATGTTGAGCATCGAACGCGGCGTTTCCCTTCTACGCATCGTCCAGCGATGGCTTGCTAGACGCACCGGGAGTGGCAACATTCGCAAACGTGGAGGACCGCGTTGTCGCTGTAGGGCCAAGCTTGCGTTTGCACAAAGTGAATCAGGTACAAGGATCAAGGAGCAGGCTAACGAATGAATGTGACGGACGAATACATGGACGAACTGGATCGCCTGCTCAGCGAGCCGTTAAGCAGCGTGCACGAACGCGAAAATGCTGCGTTTGATCGATTGCTTGCGAGTTGCGGAAATCGTCTAGTAATATTCGGCGCGGGGAACCTGGGCCGGAAGGTTGTGCAATGCGTCCGCAGTATTGGCATAGAACCGCTGGCGTTTGCTGACAACGGCCAATCCAAGTGGGGTTCGTCGGTTGACGGCGTTCCCGTTTTGTCGCCGACGGATGCGGCCGCGCGATATGGAGCGTCGGCCTTGTTCCTGGTTTCGATATGGTCGCTGGGGCACTACTACCGCGACAGCCGTGCGCAACTTGAACGATTGGGATGTACACGCGTCGAATCCACGGCATCCTTACGCTGGAAGTTCGCCGATCGATTGCTTCCCGATTTCTGCCAGGATCTGCCGCACAAGCTATACGAGCAAGCTGCCGAGGTGCGAAAAGCCGCTTCCTTGTGGGCCGATGACGCCTCGCGGCGGGAATATCTAAACCACGTCCTGTGGCGTGCAAAGGGCGATCAGAACGCCCTCGGGCCACCGGTCGAAGAGAAACAGTATTTCCTCGACAGCCTGTATCGAATCGACGAACACGAAGTCTTTGTGGACTGCGGCGCCTACACGGGCGACACAGCGGAACAGCTTATCCGCAAGAACCCTGCCTTTTCCAAGATCATCGCCATCGAGGCAGACCCGCAGAACTTCGAGCGTCTCTCAAAATGGGTTGGTACCCTCGATTCACGCATAGCTTCGAAAATTAGCGCACTGAACACCGCCGTGGGCGCCACTCGCGGGCAATTGCGCTTTCAGGCGAACGGTACTGACGGCGCACGATTGGCAACCGACGGGAACGTCGTGGTGGACTGCATTCCCATTGACGATTTGGCCCCGGCAGCTGCGGCTACTTTTATTAAGATGGATATCGAAGGAGCTGAGCTAGACGCTCTTGAAGGCGCGCGACGTTCGATCCAGACCGATCGCCCAATTCTTTCCATCTGCGCTTACCACAAGCAGGACGATCTGTGGCGCATCCCGCTCTTCATCAGCACAATGGTTGAAGACTATCGTTTCTTCTTACGCCCGCATGAGGCGGATGGTAAAGAGCTGGTCTGCTATGCCGTCCCATCAACGCGTATTCGACCCGGGAGCGTGGCCTAGGGTTCTCGCAATTGCATTTGCGGTATTTTTCGACCGCCCCTTCCGGCCTTTTGCTCCAGGCCCGCGAAACCCTTGTACGCAACGGGCTAACAGAAGTTGTCAGAATTGCTAACAGAGCGTGTCGCGAATAAGGCCGGTCAGAACGACCATGTCGCTCACACTACAGGGCAATCTGTGATGAACCGCACTCATTATGGTGATATCCGGCAGTGCAACTTCTCAAGAATTCCGGTGGAATCAGACAAAATGGTTAGCTTAGTGTCCACCGGAAAATCGATTTGGCGAAGTGTCGTGGTAATCATGGCTTTTTCTTTTGCATCACGCGGGAGGTGCGGACAACTTCTGTTGTCACGTCACCAGACCGCTCTCGAGCGTGAGCGGAGCTCGCCCTCGCACCTCAGCTCGACCCTCGCACCTCAGCTCGCCTTCTCACCTCAAGATGTGACCTACCGCACTTACACCATGCACGGATTTGTATCTAATTCTTGTGGCGCAGTCTGCGCCTCTCCGAAGAGCACTTCCCCGCACGAGCTGCACACCCCCTGAGGCCAGAGCGCTGAACGCGGGCCCCTTCTAGCAATTGGCGTGTTGCCTACGTTTCCCAGGTTTGGGCCTGGCAGTTCGCGATCGGAACGCTGGTAGCTGAAAGACCGATCGCGACCACGGCCCCGCTTCCATCCATGAAGGAGGTAGTGTATGACGCGCAAGCTTCGTCGGAATTATTCTCTCAGTGTTGTTGTTCCGTTCATCGCAATTCTGATTCTGTTGATCGCGGCGGCCGTGCTGGCGCAAACGTCGGGTGCAGGGCAGCGATCCGCTCAACAGGCAGTTGTGCCTTCTCAGCAGGGTACCGGCGCGCCCGCGCTGCAGCGTCTACTGTCGCCGGGAGCCACCAACGCCGAGCGCGCGCCCATAAGCCACCCACAAGGGAAAGGCTACGACGCGGGCCCGATGGACGAGGTCCCGCCCCTCTTCCTGCCGGTGGTGGCCTACAGTTCGGGCGGACTCGGGCCGTGCTCGATAGCCGTGGCGGATGTGAACGGCGACGGGAAACCGGACTTGGTGGTGGCAAACCTCGAGTCCGACGACGTTGGCGTGCTGCTGGGAAACGGCGACGGAACCTTCCAGCCGGCGGTGACCTACGCCTCGGGAGGGGGCGCGCCTGGGGATTGGCGATTGCTGATGTGAACGGCGACGGCAAGCCGGATATTGTCGTGGCAAACGGCGGCATAGGCGTGTTGCTCGGCAATGGCGATGGCACCTTCCAGCCAGTGGTGAATTACGGTGCGGGCGTAGGAGGATCCTTTGCGGTCGCGGTCGGGGACCTGAGGGGCAACCGAATTCTGGACGTGGTGGTGTCGAATCCGTGCATAGGCCCGAATTGCGATGGTGCCGTGAGCGTGCTGCTCGGTAACGGTGATGGAACCTTCCGGCCTGCCGTGACCTATCCCACCGGGTACGAAGCGATGGCTGTTGCGCTTGGCGATATGAATGGCGACGGCAAGCTAGACATTCTCGTGGGCTCGGGCTACTCGGTGTGCGGCCCCAAGGAGTGCTACGCGGCCGGCCAAATCGGCGTGTTGTTAGGCAACGGCGACGGAACCTTTCAGGCGGCCACCGAGTACCCCTCCGGCGAGCCGTATCCCGATTCTTTAGTAATTGCCGATCTCCGCGGCGATGGAAAGCTCGACGTGGCCGTAGCGAGCCAGTTTTCCAGCAACGCGGACGTGCTGCTGGGTAATGGCGACGGCACCCTCCAGCCGGTGGCGTCTTATGGCTCCGGTGGAAGTTCGGACGGTTGGAGGGGTGGCGTAGCAGTCGCGGACGTAAACGGGGACGGCAAGCCCGACCTCGTCGTAGTCAATTCTGGCAGCGGTGACGTGGGCGTGCTCCTAGGCAATGGCGACGGAACCTTTCAGACCGCGCAGACCTACGGCTCAGGATGTGAGCCTTGGTCGGTAGCTGTGGCGGATGTCAACAACGACGGAAGACCCGATCTGCTGGTAGCCAACTCGTGCGTTTATGCCAGAGGCGGTACGCCGTCCGTGGGAGTGCTGTTGCAGGCAGGAACGACACCCACCACGACCGCATTGGTCTCGAACCTGAATCCCGCGCCTCTGCTCAAGGTGGTCACCTATACCGCAACAGTGGCCAGCCAGGGCGGTGGAGCGGTGACCGGATCGATCATGTTCCAGGACGGAGGCTCCACGTTCGCCACGGTTTCAATCGCCAACAATCAGGCGGCCTACAGCATAACGTACAAGAAGGGCGGCGTGCATGCGATCACCGCCGTGTACTCGGGGGACTTGCAGCATGCGGCAAGCATTTCCCCTCCGCTGACAGAATACGTGGAGATCCACGCGTCGAAGACTGCGTTAGCCACCTCAGGATCGCCTTCTCAGGTAGGGCAACCGGTGACGTTCACCGCAACTGTCACGTCCGGACACGGGGCTATCCCGGATGGCGAACTGGTGACCTTCTATGACGGGAAGACCGAGATAGGAACAGGTACCACCGCGAGTGGCATGGCGACGTTCACAACCTCCTCGCTGAAGGCGAAGACGCACACCATCAAGGCAACCTATGCCGGGGATGACACTTTTGAGCCGAGTACTGGATCGGTGAAGCAGGTGGTGGAGAAGTAAGCTGGCAACGGCGGTATTCGAGAGCCGTTGCACCGCTGTCTTGTGAACTCGATGTCTCAGATGAGCCGCCCGATTTCTGAGTCTGTTACGAAACACTAGGCGGCCCAGAAAAGTAATGAGAAGACGGTTGGTGCAGCGGCACCTGTATGAGGGCGCCCTGCAACGCATGCGGCAGCGAGCGACTCCGGAAATGATGCGACTACGCCGATCGACGGTGGAGCATCCGTTTGCTGCGCTGAAGTACCACATCTTCGGACATCCGCGGTTTCTGCTGCGTGGACGGAAAGGAGCGCAGGCCGAGATCAGCCTGGCGGCCATGGTCTACAACCTGAAGCGCATGTTGCGTGTGCTGGGCGGAACCCGGTTGCAAGTCGCTCTGGCATCCTGACCATCCCGGTCCACTCGTCCAACAACAATAAAGCGATGTCCCGGTCCCAGAACATCGCTTCTTCTGACTTCTTGGCCCGCCGTTTCGTAACAGACTCGAGACCGAGCGGCAATTCTGCACGGGGCCGCTCAGGCACGTTACTTCGCGGCCACAACCGTAGCCTGAGAGGCGGCTACTTGCGCTCTCACTTTCTGCAGACTCAGACGAGTAGTCCGAAGCTCAGACTTGAGATCACGAAGCTCCCGCTGCTGCTGCTTGATCGCTTCAATCAACAACGCGGTCAGCCGACTGTAGTCCACTCCGCGAGCATCTCTTCCGTTCTCCTCATAACTAACCACTTCCGGCACTACTGCCCCAACTTCCTCAGCTATCACGCCCACTTCATGCTTGCCCGACTCTTTCAGGTCGTAGGAGACGCCGCGTAGTTGCTCGACCTTGGCTAGGGCTCCCTGGAGCGTTCGAATGTTGGTTTTCCAACGGCGGGAGCTGTAGGTCGTCCAACCGTCGGCAATAGCCGCTCCGAAGCCTTTCGCAATGGTTAGTGAGTTCGTCGGGCAGGTGACTTGGATGCCGACAAAGCCCTGAGAGCAACCCGACCCGAGCTTTTCGTTGTCGGTAACAAAGAGCCCGTCAGGATTCTGATATGCACTGAGGCCAATGCCCCCGGCATTCACCGCCTGCACCTCGTGCGCATTGTCTCCAACAAAAAGATTGGCGACCTGCCCCGCGCTGCTGAAGTTGCTAACGCCCCGGACGATCGCGTCCCCGAGACCAACGTCTAGCCGTTCGGCCGGAGTCGTGGTGCCAATACCGATATTGACGGTGGCGGTGGCGCCGTTCGTACCGTTGATACTCCCGAGAACCAGAGCGTTGCTTTCGGCAACGTCTGCGTTGGCTCCGATCGCTGTCGCGTTGGTGAGTGTTCCGGTACTAAGCAAGGCATTGGACCCAACGAAGGTGTTGCCCGAGCCGGTTACTCTTGAGCTGTCCACAGTCTCGCCAGCCTGATAACCGCTGGCGGTGTTGAACGAGCCCGTGGTGTTTCCGGAGAGCGCGTCGGAACCGGTGGCGGTGTTTTCGGAGCCGGTGCTGTTGAGGAAGAGCGCTGCGTTGCCGGTGGCGGTGTTTTCGGAGCCGCTGCTGTTCTCGTAGAGCGTCGAGATGCCGGTGGCAGTGTTTGCGGTCCCGGTGGTGTTCATGTAGAGCGTCGCGCCGCCGGTGGCGGTGTTTTCGTTGCCCGTGGTATTGGAGTACAACGCTCCTTGGCCGTCGGCGGTGTTATTCGCGCCCGAATTGTCGTTGCGAAGCGCCCCCTGGCCGGTGGCGGTGTTGTAGGTGCCTGAGGCGTCGGCGAGTAGGGCTCCCTGGCCGATGGCGGTGTTACCCGGGGCTGTCGTCGCGCTATTCCCCGCGAATCCCAGGTATACGCTGCCGTTTGCGTACGAGCCGAAGGCGAAGGCGTTACTCCCAATATCGTAGCTGCTGCCCGTCACGACGCCAGTCGCGCTCAGGGTTCCATTCACCGTCTGATTGCCCGTGAATGTGTTGGACGCCGCCAGTTGCGCGTAGACGGAATTGAGGGCGGTCGTATTCACATTCAGTGTGACGTTTCCGCTCTTACCGCCGCCAGTCAGATCGGTTCCTGCCGTCACGCCCGTGATCGTGCCCGTGCCCGCCGAGGCGCATATCCAGGCGCTACCGTTCCACTGCAAAACCTGATTCGCCGCGCACGCATCCGTCAGCGAAAGGTTGAGCGTGCCGCTCGTGCCGCCGCCCGTCAGGCCGCTGCCGCTGGCCGTGGTCACACCCGTGATCGTGCCGTCGCCCGCGAAAACAATGTCCAACTCCGCCGCATGGCTCGTGGTCGTACTCTCCTTGCTGTCGAAGGTGGCATTGAATGAGCCGACGGCGACGAGTGCTATGCCATTGTTCGATGCAGGTAGGTTCACCCACCCCTGCACCGTCGAGGTCATAGGAATGAGGATGTATTGGTTCTTATCCGCCGCAGTGATGGGTACGCTGGAATCAATCACGCTACCGAGAGCCGGGGCGAGATTATAGGTGAGACCGCTCTCTGTCCACGTGCCGTTGACGGCATAGACTTCGAAACTGCCTGCGGTGGTCACGGAGTTGACGTAGAGTTTGAGAGTGGCCTGGCTTACGCTGGCTCCGGTCGGGATGGAGGAGAGATTGAATTGAATGTAGCTTGCCTCTTTGGCGCCATCGACAGCCAGTGTGGTGGCAGCGCCGTAGTTGGTGGTCGGATCGGTGCTGCTGGTATAGGCGTCGCCGAGCGGCGTGATCTGGGCGTGGGCTGTGAACAGTCCTAGCGAGCAAAGCAATAGCACCGCCAATGCCATCGAGTTCTTCATTCCATCCTCCCAAAGTTATTTTTCTTCTTTGCTCCGTTTGTGCTGCGCAGTTGGGCAGGCTTCCCCGTTTCCCAAAGTGGAATTCCCCGCGAATCAGTCCACCAATTTAGCTGGACAATTTAAGTTGTCCAGGACGTTTGTCCTCCGGGAAGCGAAATGATCCGAGCAGGGGCCCTGTGCCTACAGAAAGAAGCCAGTAAAGATAGAGTTCCAGGCGGGAGGAAAAGAACGACGCGCCCAAAACGTGCCCAGGATTATGTTTTATTCTGGTCGCTCTGTCAATCTGCAAATGCGTCTTCGACAACGATATCGATATCAGGGAGCGCCTTTGTCCATACCGCTGCCAATTGCTCAAACGCACAATGTCGTAACCATTGGCCGCGCACTTAATTGGCTGGGACACGATGCGACATTGGCGGTACTTGAGCGGATTCTCGCTCCTGGCTGCGGTCGCATTTTGATTTGTCGATCATCGAGTGTGGAAAAACCTTGCGGAGAACTCCATGCGTCCAGTCGCAATCGGACGGCGGAACTGGATCCACGTCGGTAGCCCACAGGCGGGACCGAAGGTCGCAGCGATTCTTTCGGTGGTGGAAAGCTGCCGCAGATTGAATCTCCCAGTGCGCGAGTATCTGGCCGCGGTTCTTCCCGGACTCGCTGATCGCCCGATCCAGCGTCTATCAGACCTTACTCCCGCGGCCTTGGTCGCTCAACGACTGTAGCCATCCAGGGGCCTACCCCAGGGCAGCAATACACCGGCGATTATGCGTTCACCGAGACGCTATTCGAACTGGACTGTGACGATTGCGTCTGCTGGCCGCTAGTTTGACCGAACTGTTGTAAGTCCTGCTGCAAGGTACTGTAGGCCTGTTGAGCGGACGTGAGATTGCCAGATTGCAGCGCCTGGCCCAGTTGCTGAAACGCCTGACTGACTGCGCTCCCTTCGCTCCCGCCGCCACCGTGATGATGATGGTGATGTCCCTGTGTTGCTTGATTTTGACCTTGCGCTGCTTGACTCTGGAAATCCTGTTGAATCGTCGCGTAATCTTGCTGGGCTGCCGACAGATTTCCGGACTGAAGATCCTGCGAGAGCTGACTGAAAGCTTGTGCGATGGGATTGTTACTCTGCGACGATGACGTCGAGATGCTTTGCGGTTGAAGACTCTGCAACGTCGCAAAATCAGACTGGGAGGCCGACAGATTGCCCGACTGCAGGTCTTGGCCGAGTTGCTGAAACTCTTGCTGCAATTTCTGAAAATTGTTCTGCGTGCCCTGGGTTTCGTAATTTGCGAATCTCGTGGTGGAAATGCCCGAAACTGACATTGTTATCTCCTGAGATGCGAAATGATGAGTCCTAATCGGTATTGTTCGATCCGGACTTCAGTCGCCGGAGTCTCTTGCTGCACACGAAGGTAACCTCCAGATGGGTACCCTCGATTACACAGTTTGTAGTGAAGCTGAACAGAAACTATTCGATGTTAAGACGTGCAACCGCTACGCGAATTTGTAATTCAAATCGCTTTCGATGGACCTCAACTTCCACAAACAAGCGTTCATCTAAGAAATCCGCCAAGAGAGGAGGCCGTTCACCGAGAACAAGGTCGCGTAGCGCATGGTTCCCCGACTCCGGAGCCAAAGCTAGGTTGCCCTCATTTGTTACAGCTGCGAGGACAGAGCGGTCAACGTTCTCCGAATTGCCGGCAGCCGCTCTTCCATAGCATCGGTGGTAGCCAGCCCACAGAACTGTGCGCATTCCCGCTATGGACACGCTGACATGTGAGGCAGTCTGAATAATTCCGAACCCGTGACCATTGAACTCCACCGGGTTGTCAGCTTCAGCGGCGGCTGAGAGCGCTGCGTGGGCAGACAGTGCCGGGCGCTCCACGTCGCCGCATGTACGTTGTGCGTGTGTTCCTTCCGAATGGATGGAATTTTGGTCTGCCGCACGCGGAATCTCAGTCTGGCAACCAGATTAATCAACTTTTGTGACCCTGAGGTTAAAAACTTTCCGCCAGTGGCGGCTGAAGTTGACCCGCCGGGATGGAGGTCCGGGGCTTTCGCTACGCAGGCTGTCGCTGCTCTGCCTTCTGCAAAATCGATGTATTCGCTCGGAACTCATGTTGGTCTTTACGGCCCGGACGCAAACGACTACCAACTTTTGCTGCCGGCTGCCAGATTAGTGAGACAAAGACGCATAGCTTTCCTGAAGCTGTGAAGTCTGTTTCCGAACCAGATCCAATGCTCCATCCAACAAACTCTTCCCGTCCAAACTAAAGCCCATATTCTTTTTCATCAGCTCATCAGCCGGGGCGTCGAAACCTTCACTCAGCAATGCCGCATATCGTTTCGCGAAGGCTGTCGGATCCGCTTCAATCATGTCATACAGCTTGCAGGCGACGAGCCCGGCATAGAGATAACTGACCAGATAAAGAGGATCGTTAATCAGCAGCCGCTTCCGCATCCAGTTCAAACGCATGGAAGGCTCCTGTGGCGCGAACAGTTCGTATCGGTCGAGGATGCCGCCATTCAGTTTGTCGATATCGTCCGCGTTTCTGATTGTGCCGGCAGTGACACCGTCGTAAAGACCCTGCTCCAGTTCACCCTCCTCCGCGGAAGTGAAGACTTGGAAGGTCACCTCGTCGAGCAGGCGCTCCTGGTAGTACGCTCTTTCCTGCGGTGTCGTGGCTTCCTTCTCCAACTGGTGCCAAAGCAGAAGCTCGTTGAATATCGCGTAGGCCTCGGAAACGAAGTTTGGTCCACCCGCGTAGTACGGGGAGACGCCCGCGTCGCTCATGAGCTTGCGATGGATGGCATGACCGGCTTCGTGAATCAGCTGGTCAATCGAATCGAGATTCCCGTTGAAGCGGTCCACGTAGAGGGAGATCGGCACCGATGGATAACCCACAGAGAAACCGCCCGGCTGCCGCCTCGTTCCGCCATTCATATCGAGTGCACCGCTGGCCGGGTCGACCAGCCAGGCGAAGCGGCTTCTGTACTCTGCGCCGAGAGGCGTGACCGCATTCACCATAAGCATGCGGGCCTGCTCGAAGGTCAGGCTCGTGGGTACGTATCCCGAGGAGAGATTAAGATCCCAGCTGTGAACGTCTTTGACGCCGGTCAAAGTGCTGATCCGTTCAGCCCGAACCCGCTGATACTGCCGTAAAACCTCGGCATTCTGCGCTACCGCTTGAAGCATCTCGCGCACCTGCCCCTCGGTGAGTTGCAAGCGCTCCTGATACTTCCTGGCGGGCGCACTGGGGTAATTTCTTGCCCTCGCCAGCGCCGCTTCGAGCCGGACCGTATCAAGCAGGGTCATCGCAATCACGTCACGATGCGGCTGATAGGCTTCCAGCCGTGCACGATAGGCGGCCTCACGAACGCCGCGGTCTGCTACCGTAGAGAGTTTCTGGCGATCCCGCATCGGATTCAATGGTCCGGAGGATGTTGGGATCGGCTTTACTTCTGAGGGCACCTGTCGTACGAGGGCATCGTAGCGATCTGACCAGGCGCTCAGCAGAGGATCCGCCAAGTCGCTCAACAGCTTTTGCTCCGAGGGTGGGAGCAGATAGCGCGCGTTTTCCGTCGCTTCGGCGATGAGATAGCGATACGGTTCCAGGTGAAGCCGGGCAAGATCCGCATCCGATAGCGATGCGAATGCCGGTGCCTCCAGCTCTTTCTCGACGAACGAGGTCACGGCCGAGGACTGGCTCCCGCTCTGGTTCTCACAGTCAGCCGCTTCCTTGTCCTCCGCGTCGTCCGCCGAACGCAGTTTGCAGTATTCCTCATGGAGCATCCAGCTGCGTTTCAGCGCAGCACCGTCATCCAGCGCATGGGAAGCATTTTCCGGAGTCCATGAAAAGGTGTGGAGGAATACCTGGGTACGGCTGATCAGCTCGGTACGTTGCTGAACTTCCGCTTGAGGACTCGGGAAATAGCGTGAATAGTCAAAATGACTCTCTGCCACCTGCGGACTCGCCGCTGGCTGCTGAGCCTCCACTAGAGGCAGGCAGACGATAGACGTAAGAAGCAACGCCCGGCAAAGTCCAACGATCGTGCTGCGCTTGTCCATGATCAATTCCTGTTTAGCGACCTGCCTAGTGGACGAGACTGCTACAACAAAGTCAACAGAACTGCCGGAATCGCTGCGAACAATACAGGACACCCCTAGTTCCCCGCCAGCGGTGACCAAGAGCACGATGCCGAGGGATAGTCCGGTGGGCTCATCGAGCCGATGCTCAGCAGCGAGGGACGCCCTTCTCTCTCGCCGCACACTGGCGGGAGGAAGTCATCGGGCGATCGACCCCTATGCCTTGAAAATCCCGGCCCGAAAGGGGTGGAATCTCCAGTAACAGAGAACGTCGCTTCTCCATTTTAGGCTGAACCAAGACAGAGACGCGATCTGCAGCATTATCTCCACCCTTGCGTCGCCTTACCTGCGGTACCTTCGTGCTCCTAACGTAACTTGCAGCTTGAGCCACCGGTGGTTGAATATGAAGCTGGGGCAATTCCACGCTTGCAGGTGGAGCTGGACAATCGGGACGCCGGGTAGCTCATTTCTGCTCTTCGCTTTCCTGATTGCGGCGATACAGCCTCACGCCGGGTCGCTGCCCGTGGCGACCTCTAAAGGTTTTCTGCCACCGACTTTGTGAACGGTAAATTTTCTCGGCTTTTGCGCCCGTAATCGTTGGCGACAGGGTTCTTGTCTCCACCGATCGGACTTAAGGCCCGGACACCAGGACAAGGAGAACGATTCCATGAATAAAGCGCTCGCGAATAGAATTGCCCGACTCGAAACGCTCGCGACCGAGACCAAGGAGGCTAGGACTTGCATTTGCAGGGGGGATAAGACTACTTGCCACGATGCAAAGTGCCTTGCTGCGGTTCTGCGGGGAATTCCTCTGGTCTGTCCCGTTCACGGCTGGCGAAATCTCGGCCGGATTTGGGTGATTGCTCCTTGGGTCGTCCTGCGATACAGAGTTGGAGGAGACGACAATCGATTTTGTCCGTGCCCTCCACATCCATGGAGATCGTTCGTGCTGAAAAGGGTGCAGTCCTCGAACAAACATCCAAGCTGGGAGGAGAGCGCCGTCGCCATGGAAGCCTGGAAGAATCTCCCACCAGACCCGCCGACTGATTTTGAAATGCTGCGTCGCGATTTGCGCACGGTCCTTGACCAGTATTCTGCCGCCTGCGAACTGTGGATCCAAAACTCGAAGCGACAGTAACTAAGTTGACCAGAAATAGTTCAAGCAAAAGTTGAGGGAGTACGCATATATGCCGGTAAATAATAAAGCACGTCGCTGTAAGGCGAGAACGAAGTCAGGTAAACCCTGCCGGGCAGCGGTGACCGCGGGGGGCTTGTGTTTTTTCCACGCCAACCCCGACAAGGCTTCCGAACTTGGCCGCATCGGGGGCAAGGGCAATCGTCATGTCTCCGGCGGACACGCGGATTCGCTGCCGACCTTGGACACGGCCATCGCGGTCCGGGACACTGTGGCCCGGTTGATCGCGGAAGTCCACGCCGGCACCCTGCACCCGAGGGTCGCGACCGGCCTTGCACCTCTTCTGAGTCTCCAGTTGCGCGCGATTGAGACGACGGACGTCGTGCGGCGAATCGAAGCGCTGGAAAAACTCGCGCAGAAGACAGCGGACGCGCCCAACGGATTCCGGGCCGACGCAGGATCTCCCGATGTCAGTCGGATCGGGGACGACCTTCCGGAACAGGCCCTCCCGAAGACCGACACTGACGACTCGGCAGAAGTCACAACAGAAAATCCCTAGGCGCTGCCAGATCAGATTCTCGGCACCAGAAATCGGCCAGGCTGTGAGCAAGGCGAACGGATGTTTTAGAACTCGTAATGCACTCCGACGGTTACGTTGTTGGCGTGGAAGTTCCGAGGAGCGGTGAACCCGTTGAGCAGCTTGGCGGTCCCGCGTGAGCTTTTTTCCTGAACCGGTTTAGAAACTTGGGCTTCGTCGCCTATGACGGAGATGGACTGCAAGTGCACAGTTCCCTTCTCAATATCGTGCTTCACGACTGGGTTTTGCCAGCCGTGTTTCCGGCCACTCTCTGTGCCGTCAAGTATGCCCCCCAGCTTTGACGCCCCGCATGCGTTGGATCGGCCCCTGACTCAAAAAGATTCAGGTCGTTTGTGGGCAACAGAGCCGGAGTGAGCAATTTAGACCAGCTATCCTCCCTGCGTTGAGCGATCATTGCGGCTGAGCCAACTCATTCAGCTTTGGGCAAAAAGATCAAAAAGGAGAACTCACACGACGACTAATCAGCAGAACAAGTGCGCACATATTCCCTGCCGGTGTTTGGCGCCATTGGGCGACAAGTACTGTAGTGACGTCTGTAAAGATGCTGGATCCGCAGAGGTGGAGATTGCCTGCCAGTGCGACCACGGAACTTGCCCGCTTACCGTTTGAGTGACGATAACTCTCACTCGGTGTTTCGCCAGAGAGTGCCAAGAATCAACGAAGGGGAAATCTCGATGTAAAGGTGCTTATGTCCATGCTGGTGATATTGGTCGTCGTGTATTTCGCAGCCTTTTCCACGCCAGCAAGGGCGCAAGCCCTGCTCGATTCGGCAGACAACTCGGGCGCTTCTACCGGCTCGTCAGTGTCAAGGAGTGTCGCGACTCCGCAACCAGATTTTGCCTACGTACGCCCAACGGAGACAACAAAAAAACATAACTATTTCTTCGACGCATTTGGCCCCTATCCCATCGTGAGCGCGGTAATAGTTGGTGGCGTCGACCAAATACAGAATACTCCGCCAGAATGGAAGCAAGGACTGGATGGTTACAGCAAGCGATTCGGGTCCAACCTCGGGATCGTGGCGGTAACCGCGACAACGCGCTACGGGCTCTCGGAAGCTTTCCATGAAGACACGTTGTACTACCGCTGTCAGTGTAGAGGCGTCTTTCGCCGGATGACCCATGCCGTAATTTCGACCTTTACCGCTCGCCGCAGCGACGATGGTCATCGCGTTTTCTCCATTCCCGATCTGGTTGCGCCGTATGCGGGAACCATGAGCGCCGTCTATGCCTGGTATCCCGGCCGCTACGACTACAAGGATGCATTCCGCATGGGAAACTACAGCTTGCTGTGGTACATGGGCGCAAACCTCGGCCTTGAATTTCTCTACAGTGGGCCGCACTCATGGATTTCCCGCATGCACCTCAACAATTCCCACGGAGCATCGGGTTCAAGCGCAAATCCTAGCCCCAAAAATCCATGATCGTCATGTCCCTGATCGGCATCTCAAGGACCGGCATTGCATGATCGATCGCAAACTCAGCACGGTCGCGGGTATAGAACCTCCATTTGCAGGGTCCCGGACAACACTACCGTCTCCTGCGGCGACTGTCTCTCCGGGTCTGATCGGCAAGTTTCTCGAATGGTTCGGCGATCTGGGCATATTTTTCTGGCGGGTCGTATGCGCTTCCGTGAAACCGCCGTTTGAATTCCGCGAATTGTATCGTCAACTCGACGAAATCGGATCCATGTCCCTGCCCCTGGTGGCTTTGGCCGGCGCAGCCACCGGCGTTGTACTGTCTCTGGAAGCTCGTTATAGCCTGACTCGTTTTGGAGCGAAGTCTCTGCTTCCCGCTGCGATTGTGTTCTCGGTGATTCACGAGACGGGCCCGATCATCACCGGTCTTGTCGTAAGTGGTCGAGTGGGCGCTGGTATTGGTGCGGAGTTGGCGTCCATGAAAGTAACGGAGCAGATCGATGCCATCGAGGCCTCCGCGGTGAATCCTTACAGGCTTCTGGCGGCTCCCCGCATCCTGGCTTGCATTCTGATGTTGCCACTGCTCACTCTTGCTGGCGACGCTTGTGGATTGCTGATGGGTTGGGTTTCTCAGGCTCTGGCCGAACCGCTGTCGTTCCATCAGTTCATCAATCAAGGGTTTAAGGGCGCCGATTTCAGCGATTTCCTGCCCCCCACGCTCAAAACGTGTGTTTTCGGGCTGATCATTGGGGTGGTGGCGTGTTTTCAGGGGATGCGCACACGAGGGGGCGCGGCGGGCGTGGGCCGCGCAGCCACAAGCTCGGTGGTCTTGTCTTCGCTGTTCGTGATCCTGGCCGATGTCGTGCTCGTGAAACTTATCCTCATATTGTTTCCGTAACGATGCTCGCGTGAACCTGCACGCGACGATTGAGCAGAGCTCGAAACAAGTATGAACAGAATCGATCAAATTGCGATCGCGCCGGAAGAAGCCGCAGAAGACCGCAGCGCGTCGGCGATCGTCGTCGGGAACGTCCATAAATCCTTCGGAAGTCAGAAGGTCTTGAACGGGGTTAGCCTGACCGTAAACCGCGGCGAGACTCTGGCCGTGCTCGGGCGCAGCGGCACCGGCAAGAGCGTCCTGTTGAGGCTCATCATCGGCTTGGAGAAGCCTGACTCCGGATCGGTTCTCATTCACGGTCGAGATATCACCGGCCTCGGTCTTGACCAACTCGGCGAAATAAGAATGAAGATGGGTTTTCTGTTTCAGCACGCCGCGCTCTACGATTCGCTAACCGTCGAACAGAACGTTGCCTTTCCTCTGCAGCACCATAGCAAGTCGATGTCGAAGTCCGAGCGTGACGACCGAGTGACGCAACTACTGGCGGAGGTGGGTATGGAGGGACACCTGGACAAGATGCCTTCGGATATCTCGGGAGGCATGCAGAAGAGAGTCGGGCTCGCGCGTGCGCTGGCTTTAGAGCCGGACATTCTGCTGCTCGACGAGCCGACCGCCGGCCTCGACCCGATCAGTTCGGGAGAGATCGATGCTTTGGTGCTCAAGCTCCAGGCGGAGCATCGCATGGCATCCATCGTCGTGACTCACGATCTGCACAGCGCCAAGACGATTGCGGACCGTCTGGCCCTGCTCGATGAAGGCAATGTCGTGATCGAGGGCAGCTTTAAAGACCTTGAAAAAAGTGACATACATTTTGTCCGGGAATTTCTAGGGCAGTCGTAGCAAGAGGCGGGGAGGATCTATGTCGAGAGCGGCGCGTTTGGGAGCTTTCATCGTTGTGACACTGGCAATTCTGGTCGCCGGCATCTTCATCATCGGGAGCAGGCAGTATCTTTTCAGCTCCACCTACCAGGTGAAGGCGCAATTCGAAAATGTCGTCGGCCTGGATGCGGGAGCCGATGTGCGGGTGGGCGGAGTGCACAGTGGAACGGTGAGCGGCATCGTTTTGCCCCACCAGCCTGGCGAAAAGGTCACAGTGGTGATGGACCTGGCCAAATCCACGCACGAAATCATCAAGCAAGACTCCGTTGCAACCATTGAAACCGAGGGGCTCTTGGGGAACCAGTACCTGGCGATCTCGTTTGGATCCGCTGGAAAATCTGACGTGCGCGATGGCGACACCCTTGCCAGCGAGCCACCTCTCGAAATGTCGGATCTGCTGCAAAAAACGAGCGGCATTCTGGACAGCAGCCAGCAGGCCATCCAAAATGCGACTCGGGCAACGGCCAATCTCGACTCCATCAGCGCCAAGATCAATGCGGGTCAGGGAAGTCTAGGAGCCTTGGTAAACGACAGACAGCTCTACGACAACCTCCAACAAACAACAAGCACCCTGCAGACCACAATGGCTCAGGCGCAAGCTGGCGTAACCGACTTCCAGGAAGATATGGAGGCACTGAAACACAACTTTTTCTTGCGTGGCTATTTCAAGAGCCGGGGCTATGAAGATTCTGCTGAACTGACACAAAACGAAATCGAGCGACTCCCGCAAGCCACCCCGACAAAGGAATTTACATACTCGGTAGAACAGCTTTTCGGAAAACAGAATTCGGCCAAGTTAGGGAATCGGAAACCTCTGAACGCTGGCGGCGAGTTCCTCGCGAATAATAAGTTCGGGTTTGCCGTGATCGTGGTGTCCGCCGGTACCTCGGGCGATAGCCAAAAGGAATTGGTGCTCAGCGAAGCCCGAGCCATGGTTGTGCGCGAGTACTTAGTCGAGAATTTCGGCTTTGACGACAGTTTGCTCAAGACTTTGGGAATGGGCAAGACGATGAATTCAACATCGGATGCCGCCGGGGGTAAGGTCGAGATCCTCATCTATTCAGCTGGAACCGAGATTCCGCCGGACAAACAATTACAGGCCGGTAGCTCATCCAAAACAGCGTCAGCGGAGCCGGCTCAAGCTTCGGAGACCGCAACACCGAAACCACAATAGTCGCCGCGACCATCACGCGGAATTATGAAATAATTGGGTTCATGAGTCTTGGTGAAAAATGCCTGCCGGCACTGCCAACTCGACTGCACTAGCCGGAACAGCACAAGCCGGCGCTGAAGAGAACCCATCGCGCGGACTCACAACCGGCGAAGCCCGAGTTCGGCTTGCGAAGTATGGTCCTAACGCTATGCCGGAAACCGCCATACCGGCATGGCGTATGGCGCTGGCCAAATTCTGGGCGCCGGTTCCATGGATGCTCGAAGCGGCAAGCATCCTCCAGGCTGCTCTTCATGAGTAGGTTGAAGCTGTGGTCATTGCTGGGCTTCTCGCGCTGACGACCCGGCAGAAGTCACGACGGAAAACCCCTAGGCGCTGCCAGGTCAGATGCTCGGCACCTGGAAGGCATCAAGGCGTATGGCTTACGACATGGCTAAAACCTCAAGGAATGATGGCTCCAGATGTCTTAAGCCATGGAGCATTTTGAAAGGCATACAAGCCATGGCAGAGTTTTTTTCTTTCCGACCGATTTCTGCAAATTTGCAGAGTTGGACGTACTTGTAATCGGATGGGACTTAGTGGAGCGCATTAGGCCGCAAGACCTTCTCTTTAAGTTTTTCCTGAAAACGAGTTGAGCGTGGCAAGAAGTGTCGAGATGGGGAACTTTTTGATTTCCCATCTTCGCCGAAACGCTCATTCCATCTTTGCTCTCAAGCAGGCGAAGCATTGGTAATGAATGTCCGAGTTCGTTTTCGTTCTCGGCGGCAGTTGCAAATCCGACATAATCTTGCTCACGATCCGCTTGTCCACGAGTTGCCGCACTACGACATGAGCTTGATCAATCTGCCAAACGCGGAAAATGAATATGCCGCCAGCGTGACTTCGCCTGTCATCACTTTCATCAAGCACATTCTCAGGCGGTCGGCTTTTGTCCCTTCGTTCACGGCGGATTACTGGGGGTATGCACGTCGTCTGCAAAGAGTCCAAACCGTCCGAGTCGCGAACTCTATGGCCCGAGTCCGTTGACGCGACCCTGCATCAAAGAATCAGGATGGCGTTTTCGACTTTCTTGTGTGTCGTGCTTGCTACAGCTTCGCGTACTCGGCTTTGGCTTCTTTCAGGATCGGGATGTTGGGGTCGGCGTCTTTCCAGAGGGTGAGGAAATCTTTGTAGGCGGCGAGGGCACGGACGCGGGCGGCGTCGGCATCCGCGCCTTGCTCCTGTCCTTGAAAACTTTTCGACTGTAAAACATTCGCTCGCGCCACTCCCAGACGCGCCAACGCTCCCGTCCAGCAGTTCCAGACGATGCCGCTATGGTCGAGAATCTTCTGGAACTCGGCGGCGGCTTCTTTGCCCTGTCCGGAGGCGAGGTAGGCCTCGCCGCGAATGTAGGTGGGATAGAGGCAGGAAATGTTGGCGGCGAACGCGATCTGCCCGAACTCTATAGGCGGCGCAGCGGGTCGCAGATCCTCAAGGGCGTCTGCCGGATTCCGCCGGTTGACCGCCACCTGGGCCCGGATTGCAGGTAGCCACAGCGACTGCATCTGCGTGTCAAGCGGATAGCCCTTGTTCAAGCCTTGCGCCAGCGAATCGGCGCGCGCCGCATCGCCAGCCATAGCGTAGGCCAAAGCGACTTCAACGACAACGCTTTGACTCGCAGGAGCAAGCTTCAAAGCCTCTGCTGCTGCCCGCTTCGCTTCCGCAGCGTTGCCGAACGTGGCTTCGCGTTGCGCGGCAATCGCCAGCCAGATCGCTCCGGTTTCTTTGCTGTCGGCGTGGACGGCGGAGTTTACAGCCTGCCTGGTGACTTGGCGGGCTTTAGCCAGGCGACCGGCATACGCCTCGGTGTCAGAGGCAAGCGAAAGCCCCGTGTTCTCTTCCGGCCTGCCTTCGAACCATTTCTGCTGTTCCGCCATCGCCGTGGAGTTCGATGACAGGAAGGCCAGTGCGTAGAGATCGATGCGGACTCCAAAGTCATCGCGCTTCTGTGCCAGGACCTGCTGGATCACCTGCCGCGCTTCGTCGAATCGTTGCGAGGCGAGCAGGAAGGTGGCAAGGTTGCCATATGCGAAGGTGTTTTCCGGGGACAACCGAATATAAGCGCGCATCTCTTCAGCGGATTTCTCGTATTCTCCTTCGGCTGCGTAGATGGTCGCCAAATCATTGTGAGCACCGATCGACTGGGGATAGCTCTCGAGCCACACGCGGAAGGTCTGTGCCGCTTTGTCCAGCTGCCCTGTCACCTGCTGATAGTATTCGGCGCTGATGAGCAATCTTTCCCGCTCGCTCGAGTGCTCTCGCAATTCAAAGGCTTTCGCGATGTACTCGCTGGCTCGTCCCATTTCACCAAGACTTGTGTAGTCATCGCCCAGGTTCTGATAGCCCATGGCAAAGTTCGGATCGAGTTCGACGGCGCGTTGGTCGTAAGGCAGGCTTGCGGAAATTCCTTTTTCGCGAGATGCTTTCACTCCGAGCGCGATCGCTTGCAAAGCTTCGAGCGAAGATGTTGTCGCCTCGGTCAAAGGCAAGTCGAGCTTCTTAACCGAGGCCAGGGACTCGCCCAATTCACCGCGCATCTTCGACACCGCGCTTCCCAGTTCGTCCAGCACTTTCTCCTTGCTCGGCGCCGTGGCTTGCTCCTGCGCCAGAGTGTCGCCGTTCTGGCAGTTCACCGCCTTCAGCTCTAGGACATACTGGCTGCCGAGGCTGGCGATTGATCCGGCAATATAGGCCTTGCTGCCCTCCCGTTGGCAAAGCTCGCGGGCCACATCGGGCGTTAGCCTGGTGTCGGGCGGGAGCGTCATCAGCTTCAACGTTGCGGCCACTTTGTTCTCGGAGAGCACATTCAGAAACGGGGATTGGTTCAAGGAAATGTTAAGCGCCGTCTTCAGCGTGTCGTCGAAGACCGCGTCGCCGGTCGTGTTGGTAAAGTCGGCAATTACGATCGTGTCCTTGTCGGTCAGAGGCTTGGCTTGATGGGAACGGTAGAGGAGGGTGCCGGCAAGCAGTGCCGCTGCCGCAACGAGCGCCGAGACGACGATTTTCCGTGGATTTCTCGCCGCCGCAGGTGTGCGGCTCCCCTGAGCGGCTGCGACTGACCCGGAACTTGCTGGCATGCGGCCCGATTCTGAATCGCGCTTCAGCCGCTGCAGGTCGGTGCGCATGTCGGATGCGTGCTGGTAACGCAGCTCGCGGTCTTTCTCGAGCGCCTTGCCGATGATCTCCTCCAGCCTGGGCGAGACCTGTTTGTTCAACCGGGACGCTGGCTCCGGTTCGCGGTTCAGGATCGCGTCATAGGTAGTCGCATCCGTTTCTCCCTGAAATGGGCGCTGGCCTGTGGCCATCTCGTAGAGGACGGCTCCAAAGGAAAACAAATCCGTGCGCGGGTCGAGCTCTTTCGCCCTCGCCTGCTCCGGCGACATGTACGCCACGGTGCCGAGTGCGGCGCGGCCTTGGGTGAGCGGGGCAGGCGTCAGCACCGTGTCCTCGTCACCGCTGCTGGTTTCTTGTTTCGTTGCGGCAAGCTTCGCCAGGCCAAAGTCGAGAATCTTAGCGCGGCCACGCTTGGTGACAAAGATGTTGGCCGGCTTGATGTCGCGGTGCATGATGCCGGCGGCATGGGCGGTGTCGAGAGCGTCGGCAATCTCGATCGCCAGCGAGAGGAGCCGGTCCATGGGCAGCCCCCGGCCGGCGATGTACTCGCGCAGGTTCTGGCCGTCGAGAAACTCCATGGCGATAAAAGCGCGCCCTTCGCTTTCAACTATCTCGTAGATCGTGCAGATGCCGGGATGACTTAACGCCGATGCCGCCCTTGCTTCTCTTCGGAAGCGTTCAAGAGCCAACGGGTCGCGGGCGGTTTCTCCGGGCAGGAACTTGAGCGCAACGAAGCGGCGGAGCGAAGTGTCTTCCGCCTTACACACCACGCCCATCCCGCCCGAACCCAGCGGTTCGAGCACTCGATAATGGGAAATGACCTGGCCAGCCGCCGAAAAATCATCCCGTATGGGTGAACCGAGCGTGGGAAGTTGTGCGCCAACATTCGTGATGGGAGGATCGAGAAAACTTCCGGCATTGCGATGAGACGCGAGGAGTGACCGGACTTCCTCCAGCAATTCGGAATCAGTTCCACACTGCTCGCAGAGGAGCGTGTCCTGCCGCTCAGCGGGCACTTGCAGCGCCGCCTGAAAAAGTTCCTCGACTCGTTTCCAGCGTTCAGCGTCCATCGGAATTTCCGCGACTCATCTCGCGGTGCAGCCAGGCACGAGCAGTGCTCCAGTCGCGCGCTACTGTGACCGGCGACACTTTGAGCACCTCGGCTGTTTCTTCGAAATTCAATCCACCGAAAAACCGCAACTCCACGACCTGCGCCTTGCGGGCGTCGATGTTAGCCAGCGCCTTCAGGGCATCATCGAGTGCTACCACGTCGAGATCCGGGCCCTTGCCCGGCTCCAGAATCCCACTGTCGTCCAACGATAGCGTTTCGGCAGCACCTCCGCGTTTCCCAGCGCGGTGACGTCGGGCATAGTCCACCAGAATCTGTCGCATTTGTTGGGCGGCGATGGCAAAGAAATGGGACCGACCCTCCCACTGTGGAGCGTTTAGCCCCACCAGGCGGAGATAAGCTTCGTTCACCAGAGCGGCGCTCTGCAAAGTATGCTCGGGACGTTCCTTGCGCAATTGAAAATGGGCCAGACGCTGCAGTTCGTTGTAGACAACAGGCAACAAGGCGTCCAGCGCTTTGCGGTCGCCATTCCGCCAGCCCTGTAACAGCCGCGTGATCTCTCCTGCCGATTCGTGCCCCACGAAACCAACCCTTGGGAGGGGAAGCACTGCGGCGATTAGAGTAGCCATGGCTGTTTCGGTTGTCAACTGGAAGCAGTTGACAGGTGAAACGCGTCTCATCCGGATCCCCAACGGCATTCCCCAACTTCGTCTGAATGGCTCCGCATGGGAAACAGGGCATTGCGGGGGCTGACGACAAATTATCGCGATGCTCCGCAAGTTCATTTGGCGAAGTTTTGGTGATTGGCCGGAAGCCATGGGATGAGTACCTACAATTGAATCGTCAGTGAACATAGGACGGCGTCGACTGCCGGTCTGCGACTCACATTCACGGTAGCTGCGCTCGGGACAGCTCGATAGTGGCCCCTGCGATGGCAAACGTCTATTGCGCGAAGTAGACTATCGGAAGTTGCTGGTCCAGCTTGAAGGGCGCGCTATGTTTTTTTTCATTGGCAGCGGAGATCTGTTCGTCGTTGAGCACCTCCTTTAGAGCTTGAATCAAGTAGTCGCCACGGCGGTCGCCCGCCATCGACGCAGCGGAAATCCACGCATATGCAGTCTCAGGATCTTTTTTCACGCCTAGGCCGTTGGCATACATGTAGCCGAGTTTAATGCGCGAACCAGTCGACCCCTGAAGGGCCGCGTGTTGGAACAAGCGAAAGGCCTCGGAGTTACTCTGAGAGACGCCTTCTCCTCTCAGATACATGTCAGCAAGATTATTCTCCCCGAGTGCATTCCCGGCATCGGCGGCTTTGCGATACCACGACGCAGCGATCGGTGCATTGTGCGGGCATCCGAGTCCTCGATCGTACATGTAACCTAGATTAGTCTGGGCGTCTGCATCGTTCGCTTCAGCTCCCTTCTGGAACCAATGAAAGGCCTCAGCATAATCCTGACGGACGCCCTGTCCGTTGAGGAACAGGATTCCAAGATTGAAGTAGGCTCGCGCGAAACCTTGCTCGGCTGCGGCATGGAGCCAATAGAGCGCCGCGGCGTAGTTCATCGGGGTGCCCCAACCGTTCACATACATCACCGCAAGGTTGAGTTGGGCCGGTGCGCAACCATGTTGAGCCGCTCGCTTGAACCATTTCAAGGCTTCCTTCTCACTGTATTCAGGTCCGATCACGAGCATGGAAGCGATTCCAAACTGGTTTTGTTCAAATACGTGCCCGCGCAGGGCCATTTGTTGTACGACCTTCGAGTCGCAGACGGGTTGATTGTTGACCATGCGCTGCGACAGGACCGCCAAGCTGCATTGTTCGTGGAATGATTGCTGTGCGGAAAGCTGTCTGACAACAAGAAGCGATGGAACCAGGGAGTGCCGCTGGTCTTGAGCCCCCGCAGCGTCTTCTCAAGTTCGGAAGGCAGTGAGTGACACATCCCCCAAGGCGATTGATGAATCGAACCTTGCGAACACAATATGAAGATGGAAGGAGCACTTGCGATTCAACCGAACCCAATTACGGAAGAATCCGCCACCGTAGAAAAGAATGGTATTCGCCTCCATGTACGCATGGCAGGGGCCGGTTATCCGCTCATATTGCTTCACGGATGGCCGCAGACATCCCACTTCACTGCACCGCGTGCTGCTAGCGGCCCTGCAGATCGCAGCGCCAGCCATTTGATGCGAGGTTGGCTACTGTGATCCACCCTACAACTTTGTGGGGCTCTCGCATCCGGACGCTTTTGCGATGCCTCACTGTTGGAAAAGCTCGATCGTGCCATAAAGACGGGCACACGGCCCGAATTTGACCCCCGATTTTGACCACCGCCGTCGAAAAATTGAAGCGAAGGGTGAAACGTTGTCGACTCCATGCTCACTATGGATGTAGACGGAGCTCCAGAGAATCTTCTGAAGCGCCGGATCGCAGTCTGAATCTTCCCGCAGACAAATCCTAAGGAGAATGATTGTGAAGCATTTTCGTAGTGTGTCTCAAATGATCGGAAACGGCGTCCTCTGCGGCGCTCTGGCTCTGCTCGGAATGAGCGGCATCCTGAGCGCGCAGCCTGGGCAAACACAAACCCCTGAACAAACCTATGACCAGCTCGTCGCCGCACACCTGAACTGGGTGCAGGTTCCCGGAGCCTTGGTGCGTCCCGACTGCGTACACGAAGTCCCCAACGGCGCAACCGTCACCTTGGGCGAAGACGGTCAATCCACCGGCGACGTAACCCTCAAAGGCAAGGTCATCGCGCACTATGACGCGTGCCCGGAAGCTGCCATCCCAACCCGCCATACGGCAAACGCACCGAGCAAGCCAGGCCACGCTCCGGGCCCGCCTTTCAACGGCTGGGTCGAAGATTCGCAACAGAATCTTTCCTTGGGTGGCGGCGATAACATCGACCTCGAGGACGGCTACTTCTACGTACCCAACGCTCCCTCCTCCTACACCGGTCAAACGATTTTCCTGTTCAACGGTATCGCTCCGGCAGCGCAGAATTTCATCATCCAGCCCGTGTTGCAATATGGACCGAGCGCGGCCGGGGGCAGCAATTACTGGGCGATCGCCAGTTGGGCTGGCCCGTTGTCCAACGGTAACTATCTCCATAGCCCACTCGAGAGGGTCAATGCCGGTAACGTGCTGTTTGGTTTTACCGAGCAGACCTCCCCGGCAAGCTCGCTGAATTATTTCGTCGAAGCCTACGATACGACCACGGGCGCCTATTCTTACCTCAACGTCTCGTCGTCTGGCATACAGTGGTCCGATGCCTATGAAGGTGTGCTGGAAGTGTACAACGTGAATGCGTGCAACCAATTGCCTTCGAGCGGCTACGCCCTCTTTTACGACAGCGGCGTCGACCACGGATACCCGTCCTACACGAGAGTGACGCCGGGGTTTACGGGAAGCGTGTTCCAGTCCGGCTGCAGCGACTGGGTCTACGTAAACAACACCTACAACGTCGCCCCCTACTACGACTACACGTACTTGTTCTACTAAAGTCAGCCGTTAGGGTTTGCAGCGCCGGTTGGCAAACCGCCAATCTGAACACATGCTAAGGAAGGCTCGCTCGAAACTGGGCGAGCCTTTTTTCTGGAGCCCCCTAAGGCATCGATTATCGACGGCAAGCATCGATGGAAAAACGGAGCGGTTTTCGCGCCATCGCCAAAAAAAGACGGGCACACCGCCCGATTTTGACCTTTTTTGGGCGCGACAATCAGCCCCAAGACTCGAAGCTGCTGAATGGGGCGACAACACGGTGGATCGACTCGCCCCTACAGCGGACCCCCATGCGCAACCGCAGCCAACGGCAGAAGCGGTCCAACGCCTAACAATGCGGTCCCCAAGCCACTGCCTCCGATAAACGCAAAGCGCGCAGGAACTTGTAATCTACACCAACGTCTACAGCTCGTCTCCATTGGATCCGACCGATACGCTAACCACTGTGCCGGTTATCGATCCGCCGCCTGCGGACTTCAATCCACGTCCGACGGTGAGCACCGGCAGTCCTAGCCGAGGCCGATTACACAGTGATTCTTCAGCATATCGACCGCGATTTTGCCTGCGACCACGCGATCAAAATCGAGAACAAAAGAGGGTCACGTGCTCGGAACCTGGCGAGATCCAACAAGTCTCCAAAGCGGCAAGTCGTGATCGGAGTAATCTGCGGCATGCTGACGATGATCGTGATGATCGCAATGCGCGACCTGCTGCGGAACTTTGCCCTCGCACCCTACTTCAGCCCAAGTCAACTGCCGGTCGCGCCGCAGTGGAGCATCCTAGAAGTTTTCGCGCTTCTTTTCCTGGCTGGGTTGGGGACTTTGTTCTATATGCTTCGGAAGTTCGCGATTGGAACCGAGAAGATGAGGGCGCAAGCATAACTTACCTGTTCCTCAAGGATGGAGGTCGGATCGTTGGCGCGGACCTCTCATGCTGCGTGCTTGAAGCGAAGGCAAAACACCAGTAACTCAGTCGTGAGTCGAGCGTTGCTACAGATTCAACGCAACCCCTCATAATCGCACGCAGTCTTCACGTGGCAGAGGCCGGTCGAAATCTCCGAGCATCGCCGGGAAACGACGATTCAGACACGTCCTTCGTGCCCGGATTGTTGCAGCCTGACAAATAGACAAATGACCAAACGAGCAAGGCGCTCACTGTAGCCAAAAATAAAACCTGGATCGACAGTGATCGTTCCTTAAAACTTCTTGCGATTGATAGCAGACATTCTTCTCAGCTAGCGGACTGTCGCAATCCGATCGAAGTTGTAAAACCCAACTTCCTCCGGCGAGCGGCGGTAAACGAGACTCCCTTGCCGCAGATATGCCGGCGAACGAAACTCGCGTACGGCGAGAACGGCGCGAGCACTCTCCTGCGGCGGCGGATCAGGAGACGGACGGCAGATTGAGTGTGTAGTAACTGGGATACCGAATCTTTCCCGCACAACCCAGTAGAGTGTAAAGACCAGAAACCTGGAGGGCAGGCTGTTTCGATCCGCCGCATCATTCCCCGCCGGATGTCACGGGTTCGCCCCCCGTTTCCCGCTGCAGTTTTCAAAATCCTTGCAAGACGCTGGCCTCGGCAGCATTACTTCTGCTTGTGCCGAAAACTCAGCCGCGAGCGATGACAGCTTTGCTTGCGACGAGGTTATAGCCTATCGCCTTGGCATCCGCCGCAATGGCGGCGAGGTGCGCACGGCCTTCCGCCGTTTGCCCTGCTTTTATTTCGATTTCGGCCAGGGCCAGACGAGCGTCGAGTTCGACGATGCGATAGCCGAGTTCATGCGACTTGGCGATCACGCCTGCCAATTCTTTACGAGCCGCGATCCCGGCGGCGGAGCGGGCTGCAGGTTGATCCGCGGTATCGATACGGGCTGCGGTGATGGCGGTATGCCAGCGGACCTCCGGATTCTGGCTCTTCGCGGCGAGACTCTTGGCGTGTTGGACCGGGTCTTTGGCTGCTGCGGTTTTACCCTCCGCTAGCAAGGCCTGAGCGAGAATGCACCAAGCCTGGGTTTCATCGTCACGCGCCTTCTGTTTCTGAAAGACGTCGATCTCCTGCCGTATCGCAGACTCTTGATCGGCCGGAGAACGCGCCTCCTCCAATGACAATTCCGCTATGCTGAGCTGCGTTTCGGCGATCGTGAGCTTGTCGCCCGCCGAGGTTCTCATGGCCAGCGACTGCTCGTACATCTTGCGCGCGCCCGGCAAATCGGCCTCCTGTAGCAGCAGGGTTCCCAGACTCCACATCGAGTATGCGGACGAAAATTGATCGCCGCTCTTCTGCCAGAAGGCAAGGGATTGTTTGAATCCTTCCTTCGCACCGGCGAGGTCGCCCTGCAGTTGGTGAACGCTCGCGACATTGTAGCCAACATTGGCAGCGCGCCCTGTATCCTCTCGATCCGTTTGCCCCGACTCCTCGTAGAGTTCGAGCGCGCTCCTCAGATCCCCTTGCGCTACGCGGTCGTCTGCAATGTTACCCAGAGCCTTGGCCTGGGCGTTCCTGTCATCACCCAAGCGAAAGCCAGCCAGTGCCTGGCGATGCATTTTCTCGGCTGTAGCGGGATCGCCTTGGGCTTGATAAATCAGGCCGAGATTGTTGAATACGCTGGCTGCACCGCGCTCCGAGCCCACTTCTCTGAAGAGTGTTTGCGCCCGCTGATATAAACGGACGGCCTCGGGGATATCGGTTACGGACAAAGCATCCGCCGTGGCCCGCATAGACATGGCCTCTCCATGCCGGTCACCCGCTGCGGCATAAATGTCTGTGGCCTCGCGGCAAGCAGCCACGGCATTGTTCGTCTGCTCGATGTTAAGGAAAAACCAGCACTGTCCTCTGAGCGCCTGCGCCAAGATCAGACGCGATCCTGCGGCCCTTGCCTTCTCTACAGCTCGCGACAGTGGTCGCTCTCGGGGCTTATATTCGCTCAACACATCCCACGCATCTGCCTCCTGCAAATCGATCCGGGGATCCTCAGAAGCGGGAGCCCCAAGCTTGCGCAGCGACTCGACCGTGGTCAGCGCATCGTGTGCCTTGCTCCCGTGCGCCTGCACTGCTGCCAGCCTGAGCCCGTAGTCGAGGTTGTCGGGAAACAAAGTGAAAAGCGAGCGGTAGACCTCGATGGCCTTGTCATATTCGTGACCAATTTCGCGATATCGGCCTTCCACCAGCAACTTCTCTTCACGAGAGAGATTGGTGGACATATCGTAGGCCTGCCGGGCTTCCTGTTGCGCTTTGTTGTCGTATCCCATTCGCGACCACGCTTCGGCCAGAGCGGAGTGAGCCATGGCAAACTTCGGGTCGGCGGCTATCGCCTGCTGCACAAGATCTCGCGCTCCCAGCGCATCGAACACGCGAAGCCGAGCGAGTCCCTCCGAATAGAGGCGCGTGGCCTCACGATTGGCAGGCAGCGAGGCTCGCACGCTCACCGCTTCCATTGGAGAAACGGCTTCCACGCCAAGCTTTTCCCGCAACTGCGAACCGGCCTGCGACACCACACCGAACAAGTCCGCTTCGTTTCCCATCACCGCAACATCCGCGACCGTTTCTCCCAACGCCGTATCTTGGAGTCTTATGTCGATCCGAATCCGCGTGTCAGGTTTTTCGCCCACGGCCGTATAAGAGCCAAGCACAATGAAGTCGCTATCCAGGTTCTTGTGCAGGCGGGACAGCGTAGCCCGAGAAAGGCTGTCGGTGTCTGCGAGAGGAAGTTCGAGTTTCGTGCGGGCGATGTCTTCTCCGGAAACGAGACGTAGCTTTTCTCCGGCTACCAGTTCCGTGCTCAACATCTCGGACAGGGCCGTCGATAGCCACGCCTCCTCTGGGCGACCAGACAGATTGCGGAATCCCAGGACGGCAATGGAGCGGCGGGGTTCCTTTGCCGCGGCCAGATGCGGCGGGCGCAATGATACGCGGCGAGCTGCCCTCCAAGCATAGATCCCGGCGACCGTTGCCGCCGCCAGTGCGAAAGTCGCAATCCACACAGCGAGAGGCCGGCTTCGTAAAGCCGGCAAACCTAATTGTTCTTTCTCGTCATCCGTATTAGTCGTTGTGACGCTCGTCTGGATCGTGTGTTGTTGAAAGACGATTCCGCCCGGGGCAGGATCGGCGTCTGTTGGCAGTCCCGGAGCGACACTCAGCCCCTGCGGAGCCACCACGGTTACGGGCGAAATAAATTGATAGCCTCGCCCCGGCAGGGTGACGATGTAGTTGTTGTCGCCCGGCTTTTCCGACAGCGCCCGCCGCAGCGCCGAAATACTTTGCGCCAGGCTGTTCTCATCGACAAACGTTTCGGGCCATACGTTCTTCAGCAGTTCTTCCCGGCTCAGAATCCTTCCCGGATTCTCGACCAGATATAAAAGGACATCGAAGGCCCGCCGGTTAAGCGTGACAACTTCTTCGTTCCGGCGCAGGGTGCGGGCCAAGGCGTCAATCTTAAACCCCTCCCCGAATTGGAATATCCCGCCTGTTTTCATTGACTTATTGAAGTTTCAGAACTTGTCAAAGCCTGTCAGAAGGCGTCACTGGTCTTTTTTGTACGACTGCTGCAACATTCGCGGCGAGTTCAAGCAGCGAGGGCCAATTGCAGCAACTTTACCAATGGTTTCGCGGATGGGCAAGGTTCTTCCGAATCAGGAAACCTGACAAAGGAGCCAGCCACACCATACGCACTGAAGTGACGGTGCAGCGGGAAAGCACGACCCTGCTGGTGTCTGGCGCGACGGCCTTCGACGTCTGTCCACTTTGTGGTCAGGAACTGGCCCCGGCGCAGGCGGAGCAGGCTGTCAGACGCTTGCAAGCGGGCTCAACCACGGGCGATTGCAAAACAACAAGTCTATAAGGAGCGTTTATGAAAAAGGTACAGGTGGCCATGATTTCGGCGCTGCTGCTGTTCTGCAGTGCATGGAGCCAAGCGCAACAAGGCTCGGCGTCAACGATAAACTCCGGACCGGTCAACGAGAGCGTGAATAAGGAAGCCGGCAAGGGTTCAACCGATTACGTTCCGCTGTGGCTAAGCACAACGAAGCTAGGCAACTCGATCATGTTTCAGAGTGCGGGAGGAATCGGCATTAACACAACCTCGCCGGGCGCCACGCTTGACGTCAGCGGCAACATCAACTCCGCCAAAGGTTACAACCTGGGAGGCATTCCCTTTGTCATGGGTTCGAAACTTGGCAATACTTTCGTCGGCTACGCCGTGGGCAATTCCACAACGACAGGAGGATCGAACACGGGGATAGGGTACGCCACGTTTCAGGACAACACCACGGGCACTTTCAATACCGCGCTCGGCGAGGCCGCGCTGAGCGTCAGTACAACCGGGAGCGACAACACCGGTGCCGGTGCAGGTGCGCTCGAAGCCAACACGACGGGCAGTAATAACACCGCCACGGGCTGGGCAGCTCTTCTCGATAACACCACAGGCAACTACAACACCGCCACCGGGAGCGGAGCGCTCTATTTCAACACCACGGGCAACACCAACACTGCCATCGGGACCGATGCCCTGGAACTCAACACTACGGGCATTAACAACTCCGCCCTCGGTACCTATGCCCTGCTCTGGAACACCACGGGCAACTACAACACGGGCGCGGGCTTCGATGCTGGATTCGCAATGGATGGTTCCAAACTCACCGGATCCAATAACACTGTTATCGGACTCAATACCGCCTTCAGCACCGGATCGCTCACCAATGCCACGGCCGTCGGTGCCTACGCTGTCGTAGGTTCGAACAACGCTCTGGTACTGGGCTGTGTCTCGGGCGTGAACAACTGCACGACGACCACGACGGTCGGCATCGGAACTTCTACTCCAACCAACCTCCTGACCCTCGGCCAGGGCCAAGGTCCGGCCATCGCCGACGGCTGGTCTACCTACAGCTCACGGCGTTGGAAGACGAACATTCAGACCCTGCACGGCGCACTGGCCAAAGTCGAGCAACTGCGCGGCGTCTCTTATGACTTGCAGGCCAACGGCAAACACGAAGTCGGAGTCATCGCCGAAGAAGTCGGGGCGGTCGTGCCGGAACTCGTCACCTTTGAGAAGAACGGCAAAGACGCCCAGAGCGTCGATTACAGCCGGCTGACCGCGCTGCTGATTGAGGCCACCAAAGAGCAGCAAGCGTTGATCGAGCAACAACAGGCGCAGATTGAGCAGCTGACATCGCAGGTGAAGACCATCCAGACTTCGCTCAATACGAGGGATCGCACTGAGGTCCACACCTTGCAGGCCTCTTTGACAACGGTCCATCAGTAGCACTTCAAACAAGGTCAAGGACAGCCGCCAGAGGGTTAGCGACGACGCCCTCTGGCGGGGATTGAAAAGACCAAACGAGGAGCGCAGCGGGGCGAAGTGCGACAAATACTTCAGGACTAACGAGTTTCAACACAAGCTTTCCCACAAAAAAGCAACTCAAAGGAGAATCACAATGAAAACGACAAACCAAACCACGGAGTTCAACCACAACCCGAATGCCTACAAAACAGCCCGCGCGATTCTTGTCGTGTGTATCATGTCGGCACTCTTTACGCTTGCACTCCATGCACAGACGCCCACCATCAAATCGATCTCCACGATTAAGAACACGCAATGGCAGACCGTTACGATCAAGGGCACCAATTTTGGCACCCAAGCGCCGTATATCGGCGACTCCGCCTATATCGCTCTCGACGACTCGACCGCCCAATTTGTGTCCGGTTATAACGGAACCGCCGGCGAACCTGCGTGTGACATAGCGCCCAACGCTGCGCCGAATGACGTCACGCTGATCGTGGATTACTGGTCGGAAACAGAGATTGTACTGGGAGGGTTTTCCGGCGATTACGGGTTAAGTGGTTGGGAGCTCAATGATGGCGATACGGAAACATTTTGCGTATGGAATGCGTCGTCAGGAGCTGGACCCGCAGTCAAAACAGTGACTGTCAAGTAAAGGCGACTCACTGCGAAGAACGACCATGATTGGGGAAGCGGGCCGTGACCTGGCACGCTCGTTTTCCCAATCGTTCCAGCCATAGAGACGGGGTCAAGGCTAGCACGACGTTGAACTCCAACGGAGGCGGGTGTTCCGGAAAGGGCCTCCATTCCCGTGAAGCTATAGAGAACGCGAAAAGTTTGCGCGTGCACTGACTCGGCCGCCACAAACAAAAAAAGCAGAAGCGCAATCGCCCACGCCATGGCCGATCTCGCGGGCCAGTGGCGCACACATAAAATCCTGCTTCGATTTCGCACTAAGCTGCTCATGTCTGCCCCCCGCTTGAATCGGCAAAGTGTACCTTGCCCGGCGCAGCCAATCAACGACGACCTGCACCGCCAATGTACTGATCTGCGATCAGTCGCCGTATGTCCCTCTGGACGGATGTGTTGCAACGTTCGGGATTGCTGGGTGGTGGTGTGAAACAATGGCGCAATGATAACCCGACCCGCTATCTTCAAATGGCGGCAGACGAACCCGACCTGATCCTTTGTGCGGTCCGGTGGTATCTTCGTTATTCTCTTTCTCTACGCGATGTTGAGGAGCTGCCGGAGGAGCGCGGTCTCAATCTTGATCACACAACGGTTTGGCGCTGGGTGTAGTGTTACGGGCCTGAGTTGGAGCAGCGACTGCGAGCGCATCTCAAGCCGACCAACAAGTCCTGGCGAGTGGACGTTCGCGTGAAGGGGCGTTGGTGCTACTTGTATCGGGCCATGAACTCCAAGGGTGCCACCATCGATTTCTTGCTGTCAGCATTCCGTGACGCCGACGGAGCCAAGCTGCTGTTTCGCAAGGCGCTCGCCGACCGATCCCATCCCCAACCACGCGTAATCAACACGGATCTGGCGCCGATCTACAGCTCCGCGATCTCCGACAGTAAGAAGGAAGGGACGCTGCGCAACCGCTGTCGGCACCGACCTATGCAGTACCTGAACAACATTCTCGAACAGGATCATCGAGCCATCAAGCGTCGCGTGAAGGCCAAGCAGGGCTTTCGAGAATTTCAGGCGGCGCGGCGAACGATTCAAGGCTACGAAGCGCTTCACATGATCCGGAAGGGGCAAGTTCGATGGGTGGCCGGCGATAACCTTCTTCGGCAGATTCGTTTCATCGGCAGCCTTTTCGATTTGGCACCCTGAGGACAAACGACAGAGCCTGCGACAAACTTGTCTTCAATTGAAAGTTGCAACACTACCACTTACACCCCGTCACCTCTCGCAAGAGGCGCTTGCCCGTTTAGAGCGCTACCACTGGCCCGGCAATGTTCGCCAACTGTCCAACGTTTTGCAGAGATCCGTTCTATATGCGCGTACGGATGTTCTCGCCGGTGACGATGTTCTGATTCCGGAGGATTCTCCGGCAGATAATCCAATCGATTCCTTGCCTGATCCCGAAAGAGGGTTCTCGGTCGAGGACTACCTGGCACAAGTCCGAAGAGAACTTTTCCTGCGCGCCCTCGCGAATTGCAACGGCAACCAGACAGATGCGGCAGCACTGTTAGGTGTCTCCAAGCAAGCGGTGAGTAAGTTTGTATCAGGTCAACTGTCAATTAGAGTTGTCGAATGTAAAGCATGAGACATGCCAAGTCACAGCATCGTGGAATCAGTCATTTAATTTCGCGAGCGGGCGAGATCGGTGTATTATTCTCGCCACGGTTTGAAGTCAAAAAGGAGATTCCGAGTAAAATCCTTCCTCGAAAGAGGTGGCGTTCGTGGTGATGCCCGCAGCTGGTACTTTTGATTACTTGGCAGTCGTCCCTACGGAGTGGGAAGGCCCATCGGCTAAATGGCCTGTACAACTTATACGGCCGGCTGATCTCACCGGCCACGAACTGCGTGATTCACGCCTAGTGGGGCTTTCTCCGCTTCTCGAAATCGGAGATGCTGGCCCCACCCCGAATCCTAGTACTACAAGGCCCGCAGTCTTGCGCAGCCGTTTTACCCTGACGGCATCTGAGAAGCAGCACTCGCGACTATCCGCCGCCACCTTCTATGTTGATCGAGATCTGACCCGCATTTTGGAACCGGGCGACTTGCTCTACATGGTACGCACGGGCTGTGGCGGTCTTGGGCTCTCTTTGTTGCGGAGCGATCGGCTCGTGTTTGCCGTGGGAGCTATTTCCTCGGTGCCCCTCGGAAGCGGCATCCAAGCAAGAGTCCCACGTGACCTGGTGGAGGGAGCGGAGGCCATCTTTAAGACTCGCGACAAGAACTTCACCTTTGGCGAATTACCGGTTCAGATTACCGTCAATGACGAAGTACGAATCGTTTCCAGGGGATGGCACCAGCTGGGCAACTACACCATATGGCTTAATCATGGATTCCATCGCGGGATCCCTGGCAGGGACGCATCTGCCGCGATGGCGTTGAAGGGAGCATGCGGCAGCGTCCCAGCTTCGGCCTCGTCGCAGCTACTGCAAGGAGGCGAGCTTGAAATGGTCCGGTGGTGAGAACAGTTAGCACAGTATCGCAGGTCCCGCCAAGCAAGAAGTTCGCGCAAACCGGGGCCGGTGGCGGGACAGGGAAACTCTAAAATAACGGGGGCTGACTCCGTATCTGTGATTTCCACCGCATCGACTGTCAACCGGGTTAGGCCACCAAGCGAATGGGTTGTTCAGGGTCTTCTTTCATCCTCGGATACCAGCGGCAGAAGGTTCGACGCAACTCGCCGTTCAGCACTTTGGCACGAACTTGCAGTAACGGATGGGCGCCGCGCTCGGTCCAGTGCATTTGCTGTTGCTTGATCATGCGTTTGCTCACCAGGTGATTGACGGCCGATTCCACAAACGCCGTGGTGATCGTTTCCTGATTGCGATAGCGGTCCCCATAGTCCGGGATGAACGGCTGATTGGCCGCAACATACCCTCCGAATTCGCGAACTGCTTTCAGTAGCTTCTGTCGCTGACAACCAGACTCTTATTCAGATTGTGACAGTGGTGCGCCCGCACCCCAATATCGAAACAGTTTCCTTGAAGGACCCCTACGTTCTTATCCCGTGACATGTCGCATTAGGGAATTCCCCGCTATTCGCTGTCGCTGCGGGATGTCGAGGAATTGCGGGAGGAGCGCGGTCTCAATGTCGATCACACCACGGTCTGGCGCTGGGTGCAGTGTTACGGGCCTGAGTTGGAGCAGCGACTGCGAGCGCATCTCAAGCCGACCAACAAGTCCTGGCGAGTGGACGTTCGCGTGAAGGGGCGTTGGTGCTACTTGTATCGGGCCATGGACTCCAAGGGTGCCACCATCGATTTCTTGCTGTCAGCATTCCGTGACGTCGATGCTGCGAAGCGGCTGTTTCGCAAGACGCTCAGCGACGGGTCCCATCCCCAACCTCGAGTGATGAACACGGATCTGGCGCCGATCTACGGCTCCGCGATCTCCGACAGTAAGAAGGAAGGGACGCTGCGCAACCGTTGTCGGCACCGACCCGTGCAGTATCTGAACAACATTCTGGAACAGGATCATCGAGCCATCAAACGTCGAGTGAAGGCCAAGCAGGGCTTCCGAGAATTTCAGGCGGCGCGGCGAACGATTCAAGGTTACGAAGCGCTTCACATGATCCGGAAGGGGCAAGTTCGATGGGTGGCCGGCGATAACCTTCTTCGGCAGATTCGTTTCATCGTCAGCCTTTTCGATTTGGCACCCTGAGGACAAACGACAGAGGCCCTGCGACAAACTTGTCTTCAATTGAAAGTTGCAACACAACCCTTTGAGACAGTCCACTAGGCGCGCCGACCGTCGATCGGAGGTCGTAGCTCAAAGAATAACGGCCTGACCGGGCAGTCGCCTATGGGGAGCCTCGCATCGGCCTATTCGGTCCGCCCTACCTTTGTGCTGAATTTCACGCTATCATTTCCATCAAGGTCAGCTGTTGCCGCTGATTGCAGCCTCGAGATTTTTGACTATTATTGGGGGAAGGATGGCCATCAATTTTGTGCGGAACCATGACGCAAGCGACGACTCCATACGCTTACACCCAAGGGAGCGCGCTAAGGCGTTTCTATTCGGAGCAATGGTCTTGTTCGCATCGTTTGGGATGGGCGAAGTCGTCTATCGACTCTTGTTTTCAGAGTTCGACGGTGCAACCGATCGCATTCCCATCGAGGTATTGTTCGGTTTGATATTTGCCTGGCTTGCCATTCGGTTTATCGGCGGCATCTACAAAAATCGCAAGGCGCGAAGCGCAAGGCTTAAGTTCATTGCGGCACGAAGTCGCACCATACTAGGCGCTGCCGAAGGAATCACCCCGGTGGGCCATCCCTTGAAGAATCAACAATCGGTCCGGGTCATTCGCGAGGAAGTCGACAGAATCGAGTGGGCACTCAGGGAAATACTGCCGAGCTAGTGGCACGCCGTTGTATCGATGAGTAAGTATTGCCGCTTAAACGGCAGCCGACATGAGTACGCTCGCGCCAGCAAGCGACTCCTACGCCACACTCCTCAGCGCGGCGGGCACCAAGCCTTACACCTCGCGTTCTTCCGGGCTGCCAAACCCGAACGGGAACTCCTTCCTCCGTGCCAAAACTGCCGGAGGTTTGCTCTCACTCCAGTCGCAAGCCTGAACACCCTCAATGGGAGCCGTAGCTGTACAGGTTCCCATCCGTGCCAATACCGAAGTAGCTGCCCGACTTCTCCACCGCCACCGACTTCATCGTACCCGGAATCTGCGTCCAGTTATAGGGCGAGACATACTGGTAGATGTTGTTCGTACTCGTGGTCGCGATCACCGTTCCGTCTGATGCCGAAGCAATGGATGTGATCGAGCCCCCCACCGGAGCCCATCCGGATCCATTGAAGTACCATGCCCAGTATCCCGGCCCGCCGCCTTCTATGAAGTAATCGTTGTTCTTGACCGCCGAAACCGCAGTGGCGGCTCCCGAGACAGCCGTCCAGTAATTGGGAGATACATACTTCCAGATGCTCTGGTTCCAATCGTTTGCAACCAGCACCGTTCCGTCGGAAGCTGCTCCAATCGAATCGACATTAACCCCAACCCTTGCCCAGTTCCCGCCGCTGAACGTATACACATTGTTGTCCGTGCCTATCACCCAGATGCTGTTCGCATTGACCACGGCCACTTGCTTTGCTGCCCCGGGCAGTTGGGTCCATGTGCCGCTGCTCGACACATATTCCCAGATCGTCTGATGCTGGCTATTGATCGCTACGAGCGTCCCATCCGACCCGCAAGCGACCGCACTCACGGACGACAAGATTTCCGCCCAGCCAGTGACCGTGATCGTGAACGTTTCCGTGCTCGGGATCCCGCTCGAATTCGTGTAGGTAGCGACATAAACGTTGACGCCAGAGTTCAGTGGAATGTTGTTAATCTGACGCGATGCGGAGGTATAGCCGTGCGGACCCGTCCAGCTCCATGTGCCGCCCAAGGGCTGCGGACCCAGGTTTACTGATGAACCCGCGCTCACGGTTACAGTGTTGGTCTGCTGCCACGATCCGTTGTTGACTTGAATGTAGGGCGTGATCGGGGTGCCCCCGGCGCCGTTCAACCCCATCCCGAGCACGACCACTTGACGGTTCGACGGCAAGGTCACGCTGGCTGCGGTCTTGCCTGCAGTCAAATTGAAGGTATAGCCATAGACATGCACCGTCTGCGAGTCGACCGTTCCATTGGAAAGGATGACGTTCGCGGGAGAGGCGACCACTGTTTCCCCGGGATAGCCTTGCGAGTTCCACCAGTCGCTCACCGTTTGTGTGAACGTGCTGGTAGTTCCATCCGTATAGATGACGACGAAGTTCTGGTTCGCCTGAGCTCCGTAAGAGCCAGCTCCGAGCAGGAAAAGTTGGCTGTAGGAACCGGCCGGAAGCGGGATGGTCTCACTCGTGACTCCATCCGGAGCATTCGCCGGCCCGACCGTAAAAGTCAAACCCTGGTAGGTTGCGGATGTTCCCAGACTACCCGAGTTATACGCGTCGCCGCTCTTACCATCGAAACCACCGTTTTTAGCCGGATTACCGGACGTTGCAATTCCATACACGTTGTAATAGCTCGATAGATTGACCACCGTGCTACCGCCAGTCGTGATCGTGTAGGTACCGGTGGCAATGGAGCTGTTGTTGTAGCCCGCAGCCACCGCAATCGCCTCGATCGTGGTTGTCGCGCTCACCGTAATCGGAGAAACATACTTCGTCGAATTCACCGTCGGCGTGGTGCCGTTTGTCGTGTAGTAAATCGTAGCGCCCGAGGTGGCGTCCGACAGTGTGACGGACTGGGCTGAGCTGTATGTGCCGGGCCCCGGACTAAATGTCGGTGTGGCCGCGGTGGGCAGGCCGCTGGATCCAAAGAAATACGTGCCGGCTGCAATCGCGCTGTTGTTATAGTTGCTCGCCACTGCCATCGCCTGGATCGTCGTCGTGGCGGTCACCGGAATCGCCGCCGTGTACTTTGTCGAATAGATGGTTGGCGCAGCTCCGTTCGTAGTGTAATAAATTGTTGCGCCCGGAGTTGTGTCCGACAGGGTCACCGATTGTGGGGACGTGAAAGCTCCGGGCGTAGGGTTGAAAGTTGGGGTCGCTGCCACGGGATTTGTCCCTACCGCTCCATATGTGGATTCACCCACGCAGCTCACGATACCGCCTACCCCAGACTCGTCGTAGGTGAATTCGATCTCGGAGGCCCCGTTATCGAGCACGCCAGTCATCGTAAATGCGCTGTAACTGCCGATAAAAGTGCCTGTAAACGTGCCATCGCTGTTAATGGTGTAGCTTCCCGAGTAAGGGCTGTCTCCATAAGAGCCATCGTCGTAGGCATCCACGCCCGTGAGGCTGCCGGCGCCATTGAAGGTCACATAGTTGAGATCGGTTTGACTGCCTCCACAAGACGCCGAATAGACTCCATTCAGGCTCGCGGCGCTGTAATGCGTAGCAGGCAGTTGCAGTTGGCTCTGCAGGTCGATGGTGGCGACCGCTGTGCCGTCGGTTTCGATACCGACCGCTTCGTTCCCGCCTTCGCTGACAGCGACAACGTAGGTCTCCGGCGCCGACTGGCCCGAGAGAGTCATCGAGATGGAAATCGTGTTGTTGCTATTCACGGTATACGTTCCCGTCGCCGTGTAGTTGCCATACGTCGAGTTGATGCCTCCATTCAGGTTCGTCGCACTCAGAGAACCCGAGCCGTTGAAGTACACCGATCCCGAGAGATATTTGCCGCCCCCACCAGTTTGCGCACTCCCGCCTACCAGCAGGCCGTAATACCCGTTAAGGTTCGCGCTACTAGATGTCTTGCCGACACAGGCCAGTACACCCCCAGTTCCCGTCTCGTTGTAGGTGTATTCGATCTCTGAAACACCATCGTCGATGACGCCGTTAAACGTGTAGGCGCTGTAATTGCCTACCAGTGCGCCCGCGAAGGTGCCGTCCGAGTTCACCGTATAACTGCCGCTGAATGAGCTGCTGCTCTGCGTCCCGCTATTGTCGTAGAAGTCCAGTCCCGACACGTCGCCTTTGCCATCGAAAGTCACATAGTTCAGGTGGGCGGAAGAACCGCCGAAACAGGACGCTGCATATGTCGCGGCGAGGCTCGTCTGGCTATACCCGGATGTCAAACTCGTGAGCTGAGATTGCAGATCGATGGTGGCTTCCACGGTGCCGTCGCTCTCAAGACCCCGCGCCTTATTCCCCGATTCGCTGACCCCGATCGTATAAGTCTGCGCCGTCGACTGGCCCGCCAGATTCAAAGTGATACCGTAGGTGCCATCCGAGTTTTGACCATACGTACCAGTCACGCTGGTCGCGCCGTATTGCCCGCCAAGGCCGCCAGTGATGTTGCTCCCGGATATATTGCAATTGCCATCGAAATACACCGTGCCAGAGAGATATTTCGTGCCGCCGTTTACGAGCATGCCATAGTAACCGGACAGTCCACTGCCACCGGTGCAGGTGGCGCTGCAGACAGCGGATACCAGCAACAACATTCCAGCAACGGATAACAATCGCGAGAAAGTTTTGTTCATGGGAATCTCTCCTGTCGAAGTAGGCGGGAATCGCCTCCAGAACGGGCCTGTGGGTATTCGCCCCAAAGATACAACAGCGAGCACCAAAGTCAAGCGGGGACTGTCAAACTTTTGTGAAAAATTGGGGCTTGGCAGTGGCCCCAAGAACCGGGCGTAAGCTGCGGCAGAAATCATCCCCCTTCGCTCGGCGAATTTTCCGATGCCAAATCTCGGGCATAAGCCGAGAACCAGTGAAGGTAGCGGCCCAGCAGGACTGGACGACAGTGCAGCAAGATTTGCAGTCCGGACAAACCAGCGGACAGCAGCCGCAGGCCTCATCTCAGGCCGGATCGAGTAGCGTTTCCGTAAGCGTCTAATCGCACGGGGTAGGCCCGGACAAATTGGCTGCACCTGCGACGCAAGTCAGAATTGGGCTCGCTGGATCGAAGTCCGGCGAACCCTTGCAGAATTGCGCCCGGATCTCCGAGCCCTTCCATTCGACAGCAGGTCCGCAGGATCAGTAAAATCTCGGACATGAGTTTCGACACGAAAATCTGCTCTCCCGAAATCCCAGATCGCCCCAGGAGAGCCTCTTGAAAGTAGTGATGCTGTGCGGCGGACTCGGTACCCGCTTGCGCGAGGAAACTGAATACCGGCCGAAACCCATGGTGGAAATCGGTGGCCGTCCGATTCTCTGGCACATTATGAAGATGTACGCTCATAATGGTTTTACCGATTTTGTGTTCTGCCTCGGATACCGGGGCAACATGATCAAGGAATATTTCTTGAACTACGAGGCCATGAACAACGATTTTTCTCTCTGCCTCGGGCGAAATTCCAAAATTGAATATAAGAACACGCATCACGAACAGGATTTTCAGGTCACGCTCGTCGACACCGGACAAACGACGATGACTGGCGGCCGCGTGAAGAAGATCGAAAAATATATCGGCGATGATGTCTTCATGCTCACCTACGGCGACGGCGTCAGCGACGTGAACATCCGGGAACTCCTCGAGTTTCACAAGAGCCATGGCAAACTGGCCACCGTCACTACCATCACGCCGAGTTCTCGCTTCGGCGTTATCGAAGCAGATTCCGCCGGTCTAGTAACCAGCTTTCGGGAAAAAGCAAAAATCGCCGGTCGCGCCAGCGCCGGCTTTTTTGTGCTGGATCGCCGCGTGTTCAATTATCTGGGCGGCGACGACTGTATCTTTGAAAAAGAACCACTGGAACGCCTTGCCCAGGAGGGGCAGTTGATGGCCTACCAGCATGACGGTTTTTTCTATGCCATGGATACATATCGCGAGTACGAATACTTGAACCAGTTATGGAGCGCGAACCGGGCGCCATGGAAGGTTTGGCAGTAATGGAGAATGGCTTCTGGCGAGATCGCTCCGTCTTGATCACTGGCGCCACGGGACTGGTGGGCGGTTGGCTCACCAAGCATCTCCTGGAGCGGGGCGCCTCAGTTACGGCACTGGTTCGTGACTGGGTGCCAGCGAGTGAATTTGCCCACGAAGGACTCGCCGCCCGCGTCAACGTTGTGCGCGGCGGCTTGGCGAGTCACTCTCTGCTGGAACGTGCGCTGGGCGAGTATGAGATCGAAGTCGTCTTTCATCTCGCCGCTCAGACAATCGTAGGCATCGCCAATCGCAACCCTCTTTCGACGTTCGAAAGCAACATCCGCGGTACGTGGAATCTTCTGGAGGCTTGCCGTCGTTCTCCGCTCGTGAAGTCAGTCATTCTCGCTTCTTCGGATAAGGCCTACGGCGATCAAACAGTGCTTCCGTATAAAGAAGAAATGCCGCTGCAGGGAAAGCATCCTTATGATGTCAGCAAGTCTTGCGCTGATTTGATCGCGCAGTCCTATGCGCACACGTTTCATGTTCCGTTGGCCATCACTCGCTGCGGCAATTTTTACGGCGGCGGGGACTTGAACTGGAACCGCGTCGTCCCCGGCACAATTCGCTCCGTGATTCGTGGACAACGACCTGTGATCCGCTCGGACGGTAAGTACGTGCGCGACTACTTCTATGTGGAAGATGGCGCTGCTGCATACATGTTGCTCGCCGAACGGCTCATGCGGGATTCGAAGCTTTGCGGCACAGCCTTTAACTTCTCGAATGAAGCTCAGGTCAGCGTGCTGGAACTGGTCACCGCCATCCTCGGAAAGATGGGATCCAAGTTGAAACCCGAGATTCTGAACCAGGCGTCAAATGAAATCCGTCATCAGTTCCTGAGCGCTGAGCGGGCGCGCACCGAATTGAATTGGAAACCAACCTTCACCCTTGAGGAAGGGTTAAAGAGAACAATTGCCTGGTATCGGGAGGCGCTGAAGTAGTGTCAAGCGCGGACGATCTGCGGGACCGGATACGCGGGCTTGTAGGGGAATACTACCGCGAAGCCTTCCCTGCCCGCGAGTTTATCCCCGGATCTTCCTCCGTTCCAATTTCCGGACGTGTTTTTGATGAACAAGAACTCGAGTTGCTGGTCGATTCGTCACTCGATTTCTGGCTGACCACCGGACGCTTCGCCGACCAGTTCGAACGCGAATTCGCCAAATTCGTTGGCGTGCGCGAAGCTGTGTTGGTGAACTCGGGCTCGTCGGCCAACCTGCTGGCACTCTCAGCCTTAACCTCGAAGAAGCTGGGCGACCGGCAACTCAAACCGGGAGACGAAGTCATCACGCTGGCTGCAGGATTCCCGACTACCGTGAACCCGATACTGCAAAATGGACTTGTTCCCGTCTTCGTCGATGTGCACATTCCCACCTTCAACGTGGATGTCAGCTATCTCGAAGCGGCCCTGTCCAGTCGCACGCGCGCTGTTGTCTTTGCTCACACGCTCGGCAATCCATTCGATCTCGATGCCGTAGCCGCGTTCGCGAAGAAGCACGATTTGTGGCTGATCGAAGACTGCTGCGACGCGCTCGGCTCGACCTATCGCGGCGACAAGATTGGAACCTTCGGCGATCTCGCGACCGTCAGTTTTTATCCCGCCCACCACATCACCATGGGCGAAGGCGGATGCGTCCTGACTAATAAGCCGTTGCTCCGCACGCTCGTCGAATCTTTTCGCGACTGGGGCCGGGATTGCTGGTGCGCCCCGGGTAAGGAAAATACCTGTGGTAAGCGCTTCGATTGGCAATTGGGGGAATTGCCGCACGGCTATGATCACAAATACATTTATTCGCACGTCGGCTATAATCTCAAAGCCACCGACATGCAGGCAGCCGTGGGAGTCGCGCAGTTGAAAAAGCTGCCCTCTTTCATCGAAGCGAGAAAACAAAACTTCGTATATTTGAAAGCAGGACTCCAAGACGCGGCAGAGCACTTTATCCTGCCGGAAGCGACTCAGAATTCCGATCCGAGTTGGTTTGGATTTCCGCTCCTGTTAAGGGAGTCAGCTCCCTTCTCGCGCAATGCGCTCATTGACTTTCTGAACGAGCGAAAGATCGCGACTCGCCAGTTGTTCGGCGGCAACCTAATCCGTCAACCTGCCTATGCCGGTCTTAACTATCGCGTCGTTGGCGATCTTCTGGCCAGCGACCGCGTCATGAATCAGACTTTTTGGATCGGCGTCTATCCAGGTCTCACGCCGCCGATGTTGGATTATGTTGTGGAATCGTTCCACGAAATTGCAATCAAGGGGGCTTTCTCCGATGTCGCAAGAAAATCATAATCATTCCTCCAGCAAACAGCCTGAGCTTCAACTGGGATCCAAAGTCATTGGACCCGAGAAACCTTGCTACGTCATCGCTGAGATTGGAATCAACCACAATGGCGATATCGATATCGCAAAAAAACTGATCAATGTAGCCTCTGGCGCCGGCTGTGACGCCGTTAAGTTTCAGAAGCGAACCATCGACATCGTGTATTCGAAGGAAGAACTGGCAAAGCCTCGGGAAAGCCCTTTCGGCATTACCAACGGCGACTTGAAGCGCGGCCTTGAATTCGAACTCGAAGAGTACCAGGAAATTGACCGCTATTGTCGCGAGGTCAAGATCGACTGGTTCGCAAGCTGCTGGGACGAAGCATCCGTCGATTTTATCGCCCAGTTCAAGGTTCCCTGCTTCAAGGTCGCTTCCGCATCGCTCACTGATGACAACTTGCTGCGCCATACTCGCAAGGTCGGCAAGCCAATCATCTTGTCGACGGGCATGAGCACGCTCCAGGAAGTCGATCACGCCGTCGAAGTTCTGGGCAAGCAGGATCTGGCTCTTCTTCACGCCTGCAGCACGTACCCGGCGTTTTATGAGGAGTTAAACCTCAGGGTAATCGACGTTTTGAGAGACCGCTATGGAGTTCCGGTCGGTTACTCTGGGCACGAAACCGGGTTGCCCTCCAGCGTTGCGGCCACCGTGCTCGGCGCGTGCATCATCGAGCGGCACATCACACTCGACCGCTCCATGTGGGGCTCAGACCACGCCGCATCGCTCGAACCGAATGGCATCACGCGCTTGATCCGCGACATTCGTTTGATCGAGAAATCGATGGGCGACGGCGTCAAGCGAGTGCTGGAACGCGAACAACCGATCATCAAGAAGCTGCGCCGCGTGGGGGCAAATTAGTGCCGCAGAAAGTCCCGGACGTTGCACCGCACATCAAGGCCATCGCCATGGATGTCGATGGCGTGCTCACCGACGGCGGCGTTTGGTGGGGTCCAAATGGCGAGGAATGGAAGCGCTTTCACTTCGCCGACATCATGGGCCTGTCGCTGGCGCGAAAATCCGGATTGACGATTGCTTTGATCTCGGGAGAAAACAGTCCCTTGGTCGACCGGCTTGCCGGTAAACTCAACATCGAAGATGTGCACAAGGAGTGCAAAGACAAAGCCGCCGCGCTCCGCGTGTTTTCGGATCGTCACGGGCTTCGCCTCGATCAGATATGTTTCATCGGAGACGATGTGAACGATCTTTCCGCGCTCAGCATCGTCGGTCTCAGCGCCTGTCCTGCCGATGCGCGTCCTTCAGTCCGGGAGCGTTGCCATGTGGTCACTAAACTCAACGGCGGTAGTGGCGCGGTGCGCGAAGTAGTGGACATGTTGCTCGCGTCCGCTCAATCGGCGGCACAAGTGGTTCGCCAAGGAGAACATGAGACTCGCTGACTACGTCATGAGCTTCATCGCCCAGCAGGGCGTGAAGCACGTTTTCCTTATCACTGGCGGCGGAGCCATGCATTTGAACGACGCTCTCGCGCGCTGCAGCGACTTGACATACGTCTGCAATCACCACGAACAGGCCAGCGCTATCGCCGCCGAACTGTATTCGAAGGCAACGAACAACCTGGGCGTCGCTCTAGTCACCACCGGTCCTGGCGGGACCAATGCCATCACCGGCGTGGTGGGCGCATGGCTGGACTCGACTCCCATGCTCGTCGTCTCGGGACAGGTAAAGCGCTCCGACCGCATGTATCGTCCCGACGGCACGCCACTCGGTGTGCGCCAGCGTGGCAGCCAGGAGGTCGACATTGTCTCGATCGTCAAGCCGGTTACGAAGTATGCCGTGACCATCGAGGATCCGCAGAGCATCCGCTACCATCTCGAAAAGGCCGTGCATCTCGCTCGCACGGGAAGACCAGGACCGGTTTGGATCGACATTCCGATCGACGTCCAGGCTCTGCAGGTTGAACCCGAAACAATGCGCGCATTTGATCCCGCCGAGTCGCCCAAAAGCGATTCCGCGGACTTAGCTGCCGAAGTGCGCGAGGTCATCGACCGGCTGAACAAGTCCGAGCGGCCATTTATCTTTGCCGGAAATGGCGTTCGAGTTTCGGGCGCGGCCGCGGCGTTTGAGAGGCTTGTAGGCTTTTTAAACGTTCCCGTCGGCCTAAGCTGGATGGCGATGGATTTGTTGGACGACGACGATCCGCTGCTCGTTGGACGCCCCGGTACGGTAGCCTCTCGTGCCGCCAATTTCGCGTTGCAGAATGCCGATTTCGTCCTCGTGCTAGGAACTCGGCTTGACCCGCCGCTGATGGGCTGGGATCCGAAGCAGTTCGCCCGGGGAGCATACAAAACGGTCGTCGATATCGATCCTGCGGAGTTGCGCAAACTGGAAGGCGCGATCGACAATCCGATCTGCGCCGACGCTCGCTCCTTTATCGACGAAATACTGCGGCAGGCAGCGCCCGCGCTGGATAAGAATAAAGATCGCAGTCCCTGGCTCGAGCGCTGCCAGGACTGGAAGGCCCGTTATCCCATCGTTTTGCCCGAACACCGCGCTGCGGGACTGGTCAGCGTATATCATCTGGCCGAGGTTATCGGCCAAGAGTCAGGCCCCAACGACCGCATCGTTTCCGGAAATTCGGGAAGCGCCATTGAAGTATTTCTGCTCGCCTACCGGGCGCGAAAAGGGCGCAGGGTCTTTCATTCGGCGGGGCTGGGGGCGATGGGATATGGCCTCCCCGCAAGTATCGGTGTCTGTGTGGCGAGCGGAGGCAAGAAGACGATCCTTATTGATGGCGACGGCGGCCTTCAGCTCAACATCCAGGAGTTGGCAACCATTGCACACCTGCAACTGCCGATCAAGCTTTTCGTTCTCAACAACCAGGGATACGCCTCGATTCGAGCCAGTCAAACCAACTATTTTGGTGGCCCCAACATCGGATGCAGTCCGGAAACCGGCGTGACCGTTCCCGACTACCGCAAGGTTGCTCGCGCTTATGGCCTGAAGACCGCGGTCATCAAAGCGCAAGGCGAAGGTGAAGCCGACTTGCGAGCCGCTGTCCGGAAAGTGCTGCGCAGCCGCGGGCCGGTGGTTTGCGACGTCCACATCATTCCCGACGAGATCCGGGCTCCGCGTGTGACTTCGATTCAGCGTCCCGATGGATCATTTCTTTCGAAACCGCTGGAGGATCTGTGGCCTTTCCTCGACCGCGAAGAATTCGCCAAGAACATGATCGTGGAACCAGTGAAAGAATAGCACCCCGAGAAGTTAGAGGATGACTTCGGTTCGTTTTGCGCCCGCATTATGGCGATGGCTGGGACTTGGTCTGCTATGCCGTCCCGGCGAAGCGGTTTCGGTCAGGGAGTAATGCCTAAACATTCGCGAGCAGTGTGCAGCACTCTTCCGTGTAAAAATGGAAAGGGATGAGTCTTTCAGATTTCTCAAATCACTGGATCTCGTCGGTCACCAGGCACATTCCGCCAGGGCAATTCGGGCGCTACCTGCTGGTGGGCGCATGGAACACGTTGTTCGGGTACGGCTCGTTTGCGTTTTTTACAGCAATTCTCAGCCCGATGATTCCCCACAGTTATATCGCCGCCTCGGTGATTTCGAGTCTATTGAATATTTCGGTTTCGTTCCTCGGCTACAAATGGTTCGTCTTTAAAACCAAGGGCAATTACCTGCGCGAATGGGTGCGTTGCGTCGGCGTGTACAGCGGCGGCATTCTCTTTGGAGTTCTCGCCTTGCCTGTAGTAGTCGCGCTCATTCGCCGGAATACCCGGTTTGACACCCAAGCTCCGTACATCGCAGGAGCTTTGCTGACGGCATTTATGGTTCTGTATAGTTTTGTGGGCCACAAAAAGTTTTCCTTCCGGACGCCTGCCTGATGCGCATTCTCATTACTGGCGGCTCGGGGTTCATTGGACGAAATCTGGCAGAGCAACTTGCCGGCATCTATGACGTGCTGGCGCCGTCGTCGGGTGAACTCGATCTGCTGCAGGAACAGGCGGTGCGCGAATATCTCAGCGCTCATCGCTGCGACGTGATTGTGCATACGGCCACCACGCGATCGAACCGGCGGCTGGCTGCTCCTCCGGATATGCTCGACCGCAATTGCCGGATGTTTTTCAATCTCGTGCGCAATCAGGGGCATTTCGGAAAGATGATCCACTTCGGCTCCGGCGCCGAGTACGAGCGTGCGCAACTGCCGGCGCGGGTGCGCGAAGAATATTTCGATACACGCGTGCCCAGGGACGCCTACGGGTTTTCGAAGTACATTTGCGCGAAGTGTGTGGAGCACTCCGAGCGCATCGTGAACCTGCGCCTCTTCGGAGTGTTTGGCGCGTATGAGGACTACACCGTGCGCTTTATTTCCAACGCCTGCTGCCGCGCCCTCAAAGGATTGCCGATTGTGCTGCGGCAGGATATCGTGTTTGACTACCTGTACGTGAAAGACTTGGTCCAGCTGACAAAGTGGTTCATTGAAAATGATCCCCGCGACAAGGCATATAACGTCTGCACGGGTCGGCCTGTGGCGTTGACCGAATTGGCGCGGGTGATTGCCTGGGTGTCGTCGGAGGTTTCGGGGAAGAGCGGGAAAGTGTCGGTGATGAGCAAAGGCATAGGGCCGGAGTACTCGGGCGACAACTCGCGCATGCTGGCGGAAATGGGCGGGTATCAGTTTTGGGACTTACGGGAGTCGATCCGCGACCTTTATGCTTGGTATGAGCGGTGCGAAGGGATTGATGCAGAATCGCTCAGGTTTGACGAGAAAGACAACATCGGAGCGAGCAAGTGATTTCAGGGCAGGCGCCAGCAAATGAAGACGTGAAACAACTGGAAGCGATCCTGCGGCGGATCGAGGCGGAGCCCTTAGATGTTGTGATGGCGCGCGAGCGGAGCACGTTCGATGAGCTTGCAGCTCCCCTGGGCGAAAAGATCGTGTTATTTGGCGCCGGATCACTGGGCAAGGACGTTCTCGCCGGTTTGCGCAAGGCAGGAGTTGAGCCGCTGGCCTTTGCCGACAACCGAATTGGAGCGGACAGAAGGAAGCTGGAAGAACAGAAGCAAGAAGGCGACAGGAGAAAAAAAAGAGACCGGAGAAGGAGGGAAAAAGCCTTCTTCGGAGCGGATGCATCGAGCGCATATCCGGTCGTCGATTCTGCTTCGAGGATTGGGAGCAACAACCCTTCGCAACCGCAGGTAATGGGACTGCCCGTGATCTCCGCGGCGGAAGCCGTGGAGAGATTCGGTCAGAGCGCTTGCTTTGTCGTCTCCATCTATCAAGGCTCAGCTGTTCGCCGGCAGTTGGCGGCGCTCGGCGTTCGGCGGGTCGTGCCTTACGCGCCCCTGCTCTGGAAGTATGCCGACGTGTTTATTCCGCAAAGTGGATTGGATCTGCCCCACCACCTGCGAGCGCAGTTCGGCGCGATTCGCGAATGTTATGGACGGCTGGGTGATGAACTGTCGCGGCGCGATCTGCGGGAACAACTGCTCTGGCGTTGCTGGCTCGATTTTGCTGTACTGTCGACGCCGCTCGCCGCAAGCGACATCTACTTTCCTATGGACTTACTGTCGCCGCTTCCCGATGAAGTCTTCGTCGATTGCGGAAGCTTTGACGGCGACAGCATACGGAGCTTCAATCGCCACTGGGAAGGTGAGTTCCGTCATGCGTTCGCCTTTGAACCGGACCCCGTGAACTGCGCGGCGTTAGCCTCCAACATGGAGGCGATGTACATTGGCGATCGCGTTACCGTCATGCCCTATGCGGTCGGGAATATGAATGGCGAGGTCTCGTTCGCTTGCAATAGTTCCATGGGTTCCCATGTCACGACGGATGCGGGGTCCACGATCGAGTGCCGCCGTCTCGATGACATCGAGTGGCCGCTCATGCCGACCTATATCAAAATGGATGTTGAAGGCGCGGAAGTGGACGCACTGGCCGGAGCCAGCGCGTTGCTGCGTCGCCAGCAACCGGTGCTCGCCATTTGCACCTACCACCGCAGCAACCACCTTTGGCAGATCCCCAACCTCATTCACTCCATTGTCCCCGATTACAACTTGTTCGCCCGGCGCTACGGAGAGGAATGCTGGGAGGGTGTGTGCTATGCCATCCCGTCACGTAGACTGAAACGTGCCTAGCGATCATGCCTAAGACCCTGACCGTCCTCACGCCTTGTTATAACGAAGAGCCTAATGTGCTCGAGTTGTATACCCGCGTCCGCGCCGCAATTGCCGCCGCCGGCAACTACAAATACGAGCATCTTTTTATCGACAATGCTTCTACCGATAACACTTTGGGCGAACTGAAGAAGATTGCCGCCAAAGACACCAACGTTAAGATCATCAGGAATACGCGAAACTTCGGCCACATCCGATCGCCGCAACATGCTCTCTACCAGGCCAGCGGAGACGCCATCATCGGGATTGTGGCCGACCTCCAGGATCCTCCCGAGATGATTGTGGAGATGATTCGCAGGTGGGAAGAAGGTTACCCGGTCGTCATCTGCGTCAAGCAGGCGAGCGATGAAAGTGGGCTGATGTTCTGGATTCGGAAGCAATACTACAGCCTGGTCAATCGCCTTTCGGGAGTGGAAACCTACGAGAACTACACAGGGTTTGGACTGTATGACCGCAAGGTAGTCGAAGTGATCAAGAGCTTCGACGATCCGTATCCGTACTTCCGGGGCATGATCGCCGAGGCAGGGTTTAAGCATTTCGACATCCCTTATCACCAACCGGTACGCAAGCGCGGAATCACCAAAAACAATTTCTATTCGCTCTACGACATGGCGATGCTCGGGATCACCAACCTGTCGAAAGTGCCGCTGCGGCTAGTGACTTTTTTTGGCTTTGTGGGAGCGCTGGTTTCCGTTCTGGTATCGATTGCCTACCTTGTGTACAAACTGATTTTCTGGAGCAACTTTTCAGTGGGCATCGCTCCCTTGGTCATCGGCGTATTTTTCTTCATGTCGATTCAAATGCTGTTTATGGGCATTATTGGGGAATATATCGGCACCATCCATACCATGGTGCAGAAACGCCCGCTGGTGGTGGAGCAGGAGAGAGTTAATTTCGAGCATGGGCCGGGTGAACCCTTGCGCGATCAAGTTGGCCCATCCAGTCCCGTTTCGTGAACGGTTGTGCTCCACCGGAGATTCTTGAATGAACGCTGATACCGCACAAGCTTTGGCTGTGAGCAGGATTCGCGACTGTTCCTCGGTCCTGCAGAGCCTGATCGAGTCGCCCGATTATCTGAGCACGCTGGCCAAGGTTGCTGACGCCATGACAAACTGCCTGCGCTCAGGCAACAAGATACTTTTCTTCGGCAATGGCGGCAGCGCCGCCGACGCCCAACACCTGGCCGCCGAACTGAGCGGACGTTTCCTAAAGGAACGCAAGAGCCTGTCGGGATGGGCACTGACCACGAATTCTTCCGTCCTGACCGCCATCGGCAACGATTACTCGTATGACGAAGTGTTCGCGCGCCAGGTACAGGGAATCGGCAGTCCCAGCGACGTTGCCTTCGCCATCACCACCAGCGGAAATTCTCGGAACGTTTTGAGAGCCGTCAGCGTCGCCCGCGAGATGAAACTTGTCACCGTCGGTCTCGCCGGAAGAACGGGCGGTAAGCTGGCAAATGCCGTCGACCATTGCATCTGCATTCCCAGCGATCAAACTCCTCGCATCCAGGAGGCTCATATCGTGACGGGACATATTCTTTGCGAACTGATTGAGGAAGCACTGTTTGAAAAGAATTGAAGGCGGAACTCGCGGCGAACCTGCCACCCGCCCCGGCGATCTGGCGCGGGTGATTGCGGAGTTGGAATCGTTCGCGGACTCACCGGAGCGCGGCCTGCCCGAAGAGGTGTTTCAGTTGGTCAGCCGGCTCACGCCTCTCCTAAGCGTGGATCTGCTCATTCAGGATGATTCCGAAAGAACCCTGCTGGCGTGGCGAGACGATGAAGCCTACGGGCCAGGATGGCACGTTCCCGGCGGAATTATTCGCTATAAAGAACGCGCCCTTGATCGGCTCCACGCAGTGGCGCGCGCCGAACTGGGCGCGGAAGTTACCTGCGAACCAGTTCCCTTAGCTGTAGTCGAGCACGTCAAGCAAGAATCGAGGAAACGGGGCCACGTCGTATCTTTACTTCACCGTTGCCGCCTGCTTTCGCCTCCCGATGAGAGGCTGCGCTTCAACCCCGCAGTCCCTAAGCCGGGTCACTGGCAATGGCATGCACGTGGAGCAGTCCATCTCATTGCGGAACAACAAATGTATGAGACCTACCTGCGTTGATCCGTCACCTTAAAACAATCGCTCGGTAACCGACCCGCGGTGTTCGTCAAAGCCCCTGCAAACCGTCGCCGGAACATAAGCCGAATCGGCGATTGTCTCGATTCACAGAGGATCGCGCCGCGCCGTTGATGTTCGGCTTAGGTTCGCACACCATGTCCTGTGTGTGACGTCCCCTGCGATCCTCTGACAACCTTGCAGCGACCGCGCCTGCGGTACTGTCATGCTACCGCTGACGCAGCGTCGGCAACAGCCTCTTCATCGCCGTACCGTGGGCTTCGCTCTGCCGCCAGGATTGAACTACCGGCAGCCGCGGGCTCACAACGCGGTCCGGATTCGGCGCTGCCCAGTAATTGCCAGCGCGCAGCATCGTACCTTCAGCGCCAACCCTCGGAGCTTTGAAAAGCTCCACGGGCCGGTCCAGTGTGCTCGATGCTGTCCAGGTGGCAACATTGGGCAAACGATAAGTCCGATCAAGAGAGCCTTCCGAGCGGTGCAGTCCAACTGCCGCCATATACGTTCCGGAAGCGCGACTGGGTTTCGCCTGAGGAGCCATCCGCGCGAACTGTCGACCATCCGCCCTACCGTTCTGCTTGTTGAAGTCCTTCTTAGCCTCTTGCGTCGCCTGGCCGGCATCTTCGCCATGCGGCGGTGTGCCCGCATCCACCGTGAGAACCACTCCAGTCGACGTGTAGGAGACCGCGAAATACTCCTTGCTGTTGATGACGATGTATTGTGTCGAAAAAGTCGTTCCACCCAGCGAGCTAGCCGTCAAGATAGTGAACTTCGCCCCGACTTTCGGCGTAAAGCCGTTGACCAAATTCACGGTGAGTGTTCCGCCCAAACTCGCGGCGCCTGTGACCTGAAGTTGGCTGTATTGTGTGCCGAGCGTCGTGCCACCGATCGCCACATTCATCGTGCCGGTCGAGAGCTGCGTGTACGTCCCGGTGATCTTGAGTAAGCCGGCCACGCCAGCGTCTCCTACGTGGATGGTTGGTGTCGTGCCGCTGCCGCCCACCGAGACGTTGCCACTCAGTGTGCCGGCGCCCAGGATCGTGCCTCCGGTGACACTAACCGCACCCGCCAGGGTTCCGTCCACGGTCGTCGTGCCCGCGCTCTGGCTGTAGCCGCCTGCGCTTGCGGTAAAGGTGCTGCCGCTGCCGACATTAACCGTACCGCTGTTCGCAAAAGCGCCCACGGTCGTAAAGTTCGCTTTGTTAGCCAACGCAAAGGTTCCGCTGTTGCTGGCCAGACTCGCCAGTGCATTGGCGCTTCCCGACTCGATCGTGCCGCCCTCCAACGTGACGTTCGCCGCGTTGGTGGTGATGCTGATACCGCTGCCCACGACCAGATTGCCACCCAAGACAAAGGTACCACCGGTCAGGGTGGAACCGCTGATCTGCGCCAAGGTACCGCCGCCGCCCAGCGTGAATGTGCTGCCGGTTCCGACGGTGAGAGTGCCGGTGTTGTTGAAGTTACCGACCGTCGTGAAATTTGCGTTGTTCGCCAAGGCCAAGCTGCCGCTGTTCGTAGCGAGGTTAGCGAGGGCGTTCGTGCTGTTGGAAGTGTTCTCGATGGTGCCGCCCGCGAGCGTCAGGTTCGCCGCATTCGTAGTGATACTTTGCGCCGCGCCCGAGAGATTCAGATTCGCATCCAGTACGTAAGTGCCAGCCGTAAGCGTGCTGCCACTGATCTGGCTCAGCGAGCCCACCGTGAACGATGTGCCCTTCAGGATCGTCAACGAGCCGGCATTGCTAAAGCTGCCCCCGTCGGTAAAGTTCACATCGGTGGTAAGACTTCCGGTCGAGGTGATGCTGGTGAGGTTAGCCAGCGCATTGGTGTTGCCGTTCGTATTGATCAGCTGGCCGCCACTCTCTTCAACCACGGCCGCCGACAACGTGGTGATTCCGCTGGAACTGCCGGCAAACGTGATGTTGCCGCCATTAGCAATGTAGGTGCCGCCCGTCAGAGTGTTCGTGGTGGCGTTGTAGTTGGTGAAGCCGGAGCTATCTACGTCGATGGCGAGCGTGCCGCCGGCAACGTTCGAGTTGAGCGTGCCGTTATTGGTGAAGCCGATTTGCCCGTCGCCGATATTGCCCGTGCCGACAATGGTGTTGTAGCTGACCAGTGTTGGAGTTGTGCCGCTGCCGAGAATGTATTCGGGTCCGCCCTTGCCGAGGTTGATCGTTCCCGTTCCATTCAGGGTGACAGCCCCGTCAATCGTCAGAGAGGTGTTGTTGCCCTTTGATACGAGGTTGATTGTGCCGCTATTGGTGATCGTGCCAACCAGCGTTGTCGAGGTGTTGTCGGTCACGTTGATGGTGCCAGAGTTGGTCAGGCTACTCAGCGTGCTATTGATACTCGTCATGGTGCCGGTACCGACAGTCGTGAGCGTTCCGCCGGTGATGGTTGTGTTATTCAGCACAACCGACGAACCCGCCTGCGCCTCGATGGTTCCCGAGTTGGTCCAGGATGCGCCCGAGAGTTGCAGGATTCCGCCCTTGGTGGACTCCAGTATCTTCGTGTTGGTTGACGCTCCGCTGGGGTCGAGGTTCAGCGTGTCGCCCTTTCCGTTGGCATCGATCGTCGAGTTGTTGACCAGGACGATTTGACCGTTGCCAATCGTGCCATAGCCGCTGATCCCCTGATCGATGGTAAGGGTGCTTCCGCTGCTACCGTCGATATAGTCGGTTGCCTTGCCTGTGCCGCCGAGAACCACGGTCCCTTTGCCCGTCAGAGTGACATTTCCGCTGATATCCAGAACGGTGTTATTACCCGCACTGTTGAGCGTGATCGTGCCAGTGTTGGTGATGGTTCCGATCAGCGTCGTCGTGCTGTTGTCTGCGATTTGCAACTTGCCGGAGTTGGTCAGGCCACTCAAAGTACTGTTAATGCTGGTCATCGTTCCAGTGCCGGACGTAGTCAAGGTTCCGCCGGTGATGCTGGTGCCATTCAGCACGACCGATGATCCAGCCTCTGCTTCGATGGTCCCGCCCGTATTCGTCCAGGACGCACCACTCAGGTAGAGCGTGCCACCATTGCTCGCCTCCATGATCTTTGTGTTCGTCGAGGCCGCGCTGGGGTCGATCAGCAGTGTCTTGCCGCTCACGTTGGCATTGATCGTTGAGTTGTTGACCAAGGCGATCTGTCCTTGGCCTACCGTGCCATAACCGCTCAATGACTGGTCAAGGGTTAGGGTGCCTCCATTACCGTCGACGTAGTCAGGGCCGCTGCCGCCGAGAACGATGCTTCCGCTGCCCGTGATGGTGACATTGCCGCTGGTCGACAGAACCGAGTTGTTTCCCTTGCTATCCAGCGTCAAGGTGCCCGCGTTCGTCAGGGTACCAACCACCGTCGTGGTTTGGTTGTCGCCAAGAACAATGTTCGCGGAATTGGTCAGGTTGTTGAACGTGCTGTTGTAGCTGGTGATCGTCCCCGCGCCCGTCTGCGTAATGTTATTCCAGACGCTGCCGCTGGTCGTGATCGCCGCCGTGCCCGCCGTAGTTATCGTTCCACCATTAACGGTAGTGTTGTTCAGCACCAGGCCAGAGCCGGTCGCCACATTGATCGTCGCTCCCGTATTCGTCCACGATCCGCCACTCAGTTCCAAGGTACCGCCGTTCGTGGCTTCCATGACGCTGGTGTTGGTTGAGGCGCCGCTCGGGTTGAGGATCAGGGTATCGCCGCTGCCATTGGCATTAATCGTGGAGTTATTGACTAATAAGATTGATCCATTGCCAACGTTACCGTATCCGCTGAGGGACTGGTTAATCGTCAGCGTGCCGCCGTTGCCCTGGATGTAATCGGTCGTCGTGCCCGTGCCACCAAGAACTACGCCGCCGCTACCCGCCAGAGTCACATTCCCGTTGATATCCAGAAAAGTATTGTTGCCCCGGCTACTCAACGTGATGGTGCCATTGTTAGTGATGGTCCCGGCCAGAGTCGTCGCGGTGTTATCCGGGATGGTGATGCTGCCCGATGTGGTCAACCCAGTCAGCGAACTGTTGATGCTGGTAATCGTTCCCGTGCCAACCGCCGACAGTGTCCCACCGGTGATGCTCGTGTCGTTGAGAATCAAAGATGAACCTGCCAGCGCTGTGATCGTGGCACCCGTGTTCGTCCAGGATGCACCGCTGAGTTCGAGGATTCCGCCGTTGCTCGCTTCCATGACACCCGTGTTTGTCGAGGCTCCGCTCGGGTCAACGATCAGCGTGTCTCCGCTGCCGTTGGCATTAATGGTGGAGTTGTTCACCAGCAGAATTTGTCCGTTGCCAATCGTGCCATACCCGCTGATACCCTGATCGATCGTCAGGGTGCTGCCGCCACTACCCTCAATGTAATCAGTTGTCGTGCCCGTGCCGCCCATAACCACGCTGCCGCTGCCCTTTAGGGTTACATTCCCGTTGATATCCAGGGCCGTATTGTTGCCCCTGCTCGACAGCGTGATCGTGCCGGTGTTGTTGATCGTCCCCACCAGCGTCGTCGTAGTGTTATCCGCAACTGTCAACGAACCCGAGTTGGTGAGGTTGCTCAAGGTAGTGTTGATGCTGGTGATCGTTCCCGTGCCGGCAGTGGTTAAGGTGCCGCCGGCGATGCTTGTGCCACTGAGCACGACGCTCGAGCCGTTCAGCGCCTCAATAGTCCCGCCCGTATTCGTCCATGACTGCCCGCTCACGTTGAGCAGGCCGCCGTTGCTCGCCTCCATTACTCCAGTGTTCGTCGAGGGTGCGCTGGGCGTAATGTTGAGAGTTTGGCCGTTGCCATTGGCATTGATGGTCGAGTTGTTGACCAGCGCAATTTGTCCGTTGCCAATCGTGCCGAAACCGCTCACTCCCTGGTCGATCGTCAGCGTGCTACCGCTGGTTCCCTGGATGTAGTCAGGGCCGCTGCCGCCGAGCACGAGTGATCCAGTGCCACTAAGCGTCAGAGAAGACCCGATATTCAGAACCGTGTTGTTGCCAGCCGACGAGAGAGTAATAGTGCCGTTGTTGACGATGTTGCCGCCCACGGTCAGGGTGGTGTTGTCCTTCAGGGTAACCGAGTCGCCTGCGTTGCTCAGTGTCAGCGTGCCGATGGTGGCGTTGTCGTCCTCGATAGTCGAAGCCGTTGTCAAATTGATCAGAACATTCTGGCCATTGGGCGAACCGTTATTCCAGTTGCTGTTGTCGCTCCAGTCCGTGTTGCCGCCGCCACCGGCCGTCCAAGTGTCGGTCGTCACTTGCGGCATGGGACCTTGGGTCGGACGCGCCAGCGTTAGAGCGGCGTCAAACGGCTGATTCAATGCCTGCGCAAGAAACACGCGCCTTGGAGCTAACGTGTTCTGCGCAAAGGTCGTGCCTGCGAAGGCAATCAGAACCGTGAGGAGAGAAACAACACTCATCCGCAGAGAGATACGGGAGAATGATGGGCGCATGGCTAACTCCTATGGACAATCTATGGTGCGTTGGAAACAAGGTCGATACTGCAACGATCGAACGCTGCCAAACACAGACGTATGTCTGCAGGTCTAGGGGGGACCGATCGAATTGTGGTCGAAATGAGAAAAGCTGTCAAGCTGAAAGAGTTTGCGGCTGAAAGAGTTTGCACTTAGTCAGCACCGCATTCGGATCGAACCGCTCCTTAAATCTGTAAGCGACAGTTTGGGACGGTACAATAGCTGCTGTTCTTTTATGTAGTCGAATGTTGGAGCGATGACGTCCGGAGGCAACATGCCCCAGAATCTGCGCGTCGCCAAAACTTGGCAGGTGTGCTCCCTCGCTATTCGGTCACTCCTTGCTGCGATCGTCTGTTCGTCCGCGTTCATTTGTTTCCCAGCACCAGGGCGAGCCCAGCAGCCGTTACAGGCATTATCCAACCACGTTCGTCCCGCGGTGAGCAGCGGCCGCGCCGCACCGGTCGGTGTCCTTTCATCGACTCAGCTCTTAAACCTCATCATCCACATGCCAGTCCGCAACCAGGACGAACTCACCAGTTTGATCGCTCGGCTCTCCGACCCAAACAGTCCCGACTACCGCCATTGGCTCAGTGCGGCCGAGTTCACCGCTAGGTTCGGACGGACAGAAGCGGAATATCAGAGAGTTGTTGATTTTGCCAAAGCCCGCGGTTTTGTAGTGACCTATCAATCTCCGAACCGCCTGATGCTGGTTGTCAGCGGTTCAGTGGCGCAAATCGAAAAGGCTTTCCATGTAACGATGCGAACCTATCAGCATCCGACAGAAAACCGCATCTTCTATTCGCCGGATCGCGAACCTTCATTCGTCTTGGATGTGCCGATATCCCATATCTCGGGCCTCAACAATTACTCCTACCCGCATCCCGGGGGAGGACCACGTCCGGCGAAGTTAGGCCAGCGCGATTCCACAGCGGGTTCGGACGTCGCGGGCACGGGTTCCGGTCCGGACGGGACCTTCCTCGGTAGCGACATGCGAGCGGCGTATAACATGGGTTCCAATACCGGCACCGGGCAGACGGTCGGACTGGCAGAGTTTGCGGGCTACGCCGCAACCGACATTAGCTTGTATTTCTCCAACATCCATCAGGCGAATAATGTCCCGATCGACAACATAGTGCTGGATGGCGGTTCCGCTACGACGTGGAGCAACGCCAATGACGAAGGCGAAGTGTGCCTCGATATTGAACAAGTGCTTTCGGTCGCTCCCGGTCTGAGTCAGCTCCGCGTTTATATCGGGCCAGAAATCTTCGGCGCTGGCGCTGACGGTTACATATTCAGTCAGATGGCTACAGACAATGTAGCCAAGCAATTGAGCAATTCCTGGTGGTGGTCTCCCGATGATCCTTCGACCGACGATCCCTATTTCGAGGAAATGGCGACGCAAGGTCAGACTCTCTTTACCATTTCCGGAGACTACGGAGCCTACACCGGCGACAACCTTGACGATATGGGCTATCCGGCGGAGGACGTTCATCTCACGGTTGTCGGTGGAACCGCGTTGACCACAGCCGGCCCAGGCGGTGCGTGGCAATCGGAAGTCGTCTGGAACGACTATGGAGAGGGTAGTGGCGGCGGTCCGGCTGACGACGGCCCGGCATACTTCCCCATCCAGAGCTGGCAGTCTCCAGTCATCAACTCGTCCAATGCCGGGTCGACCACCTTGCGCAATTCACCGGACGTCGCCCTGCAAGCGGACTACGACAATTACATCTGTTATAACAACGGCGATTGTGCTGAAGATTGGGGCGGAACCAGCTTCGCCACACCGCGCTGGGCCGCATGGCTTGCGCTCGTCAACCAGCAACTCGTGACCAACGGACAGACAGCCGGTCTGGGTTTTATCAATCCAACCCTTTACTCGATCGGCCAGGGACCCAGCTACAACAGCGACTTCCACGACATCACGGTCGGCAATAACGACACCGAAGGCCAATCGGAATTCTATAACGCTGTTGTCGGCTACGACCTGACTAGCGGATGGGGTAGCATGAACGGGCAGTCCCTGATGGCTGCCCTGGCTGGATCATTCTCTCTTTCTGCATCAGCACCTTCACCTGCAACCATCAACCCTGGACAATCGGCCACCTCGACCATTGCCGTCAATGTTATCGAGAGCTTTAGCAGTCCCGTGACATTCACTTGTTCTGTTTCGCCGTCGCCGCAGTCGGCGCCGCAGTGCTCCGTCGCCCCAGGTTCTGTAACACCAGGAACTCCGGCGACACTTACCGTGACGACAACTCCGTCCACAATTGCGCGATCAACCGGGCTGAAGCGATTGTATTTGTTCCACGCGTTTGCGCTTCCTCTATTTGGATTGACGCTGATCGAAATGACACTCGGCGGGGCGGGCGCACGGAATAGTAACCCTTTGGTGCTTCTCCTAGCCGTTCTACTCATCACTGGTTTAACGTTTCTGACCGCGTGTGGAAGCAGCAGCGGAGGTTCGCACGGAGGGAGCTCAGGAACTCCCGCCGGAAGTTACACCATAACGGTCACTGGAAGCTCCGGCTCAATTCATAGCACTGCAAATGTCTCGCTCACGGTGGAGTAAACCGCGTGCTCCCGATTTCCGCAACCGGACGCCCGCATTCATTAGGTACTGCTTTCGCACAACCACCCCAGCTCCGTCACTCAAGTCTAGACACTCAAGCATCCTCACCTACTCACTGACCGGCGTAATGACGGGTCTCGGCAGTTGGAGCGAGATCTTATCCTGAATATCGGCGGCCGAGTCGCCCAGCATCAAGTTGTACGTGCCGGCGTTGGCATGCCACGCTGCGGCGCCGACATCGTAAAAACTAAAGCTGCGAGGATCGACGTCGATCGCCACATGCTTGGTCTCCCCCGGTTGCAGCATGACGCGTTCGAATTGTTTCAATTCCTTCGCCGGCCGCGGCACGCTAGGTGACGCTTCTCCGACATAGAGCTGCGCGACGGTAGCCCCAGCGCGTTTTCCAGTATTGACCACGTCGAAGCTGACGGAGAAGCGACCCTCGCCCGTCGAGGTAGCCTTCAAGTGCGCGAAGGAAAACGTCGTGTAGGAGAGTCCAAACCCAAACGGGAAGAGGGGCTCAACATGGGCGTGCTCGTAACCGCGATACCCCACAAAAACTCCTTCCCGGTAGATGACCTTGTCGGTTCCGGGATCAGGATAGTAGTGGGCGAAACTAGGGTTGTCGGCAACGTTCTTCTCCCAGCTGATGGGCAGATGTCCCGACGGATTGGCCTCTCCGAACAGCAGGCGTGCCGCCGCAGTGCCGCCCTCTTCGCCTGCATACCAGGTGGCAAAGATGCCCTGAACTTTGTCTTTCCAGTGCGACACATCAACGCTGCCACCGGAGGTGATCACTACGATCGTCTTCTTTCCGAGCGCGGCGACTTGTTCGATGAGTTGCTCCTGTCCGACCGGGAGCTCAAAGCTCCTGTCTCCACCTTCGGCCTCCGACGATGCGTTGAACCCGACCGCCAGCACCACTGCGTCGGCGTGAGACGCCATTTCGAGAGCATCGGCTTCGACGATGGTACGAAGCGGCACGATGCCAACACGCATCCCCGAGACTGAGGCGAACTGCGTCGCGAGTTGTTCCAACACAACTTTGTGCGGTCCTTGGGACAGCTCAATGGCGGCTTGGTTGAGGATCGCCTTGGGCACGACAGAACTGTCGAAAACGATGGCATCGTCCACCAGCAGCCGGTACCTTCCGTCGGTCTGTGCGAACACCAGGTATGTACCTGCGTCAACCACCGTGTAGTAGCCAGTCCAACGGCCGCTCGTTGTCGTTCGCAGATAGGGACTCGAATTCCTATGAGACGTGAGCGCGTTCAGTTCTTGCTCTTCAGGTTCGCGACGCGTGGACCCCGGCAGCAGCATCAACCGCTCGACACTGGTGGCAGTCTCCCCGCCTTGCAGATCCGCCTTGGCAAAAATCGTGTGGGTCACGCCGGAGTTCACTCCTTGCGCGTCCGTTGTGAATTTCGTCAGTCGTGACATCTGGTTCATGCTGCGAATGCCCCGTGCGTAAAGCACATTGGTCCCTTCGCCCAGATAGTCGCTGATGCCGGCGAGCAGGTTAGTCGTGGCGAAACTCACCACTTCCCCGCTGCCTCCACCCGTGGTGACAGTCTGAGTCGCAGTAGGTCCGACCACGGCAATCGTCTTAATCTTTGTTCGATCGAGTGGCAATGCGTTGTTGTCATTTTTAAGAAGCACCGCGCCCTCCAGCGCGGCTTGCAGTGAGGCAGCCCGCCCTCGCATGTTGTAGCGCGGTATGCTCGTATCGAGTGCCGGGTGATCGAGCCACCCGAAGGTGACTGCTACCCGCAAAATCCGGCGCACTTTGTCATCGAGATCCGCTTGCGTGATGGTTCCAGCCCTGAGCAGCGGAAGAAGAATTTCCTGGTTGTAATGCGTGCCGAACGGCATTTCGAGATCAAGGCCGCCCTTTACCGACGCAGCAGCGTCGTACGTCGCGTCCCAATCGGACATGATGATGCCAGGAAAGCCCCACTGCTCTTTGGCTACTTCCACGTTGAGCCGGCGATTTTGCGTCATATGTTCGCCGTTGGTGAGATTGTAGGAATCCATGATCGCACCAACCTTCCCTTCCTTGACCGCAGCCTCGAACACCGGCATGTAAATCTCCCGGAGTGTCCGCTCGTCGATTATGGAATCGGTATCGTGCCGCAAGTACTCGGAATTATTGCCAAGATAATGTTTCACAGTGGCGGAAACGCCTTCTTTCTGCACGCCCTGGATATAACCGACGGCTATCTGGCTCGCCAGGAATGGATCTTCGCCGAAGTATTCAAAGTTACGTCCATTCAGGGGAGCGCGATAGATGTTAACGCCCGGGCCAAGCAGGAACACCGCCCCACGCGAGCGGCAGTCGCGTCCCAGTTCTTCGCCGATGCGGAGCGCCAGTTCCTTGTCCCACGAAGCCGCCAATCCGATGCCGGCCGCGTAAGCGATGGTCGGCGCTGGAATGTGAGCTCCCACCGGACCGTCCGCCATTTGAAAAAATGGAATATGGAGTCGTGGCACGGCGTGCGTGCGAAATGGCGTGTCCCCGCTCAAGAGATCAATCTTCTCGTCGAGCGTCATTGCGGCCACGAGTTCATTGACACGTTTTTCCACCGCTCCGGCGTCGCTCGCAACGGCCTGCGCAAAAACGAACACACCTGCCAACAGGAGCGCACCAACCAGAAGGCTACTGCGCACACAACGGTTCGGACTCGTGGGCATGGTCACACTCTCCTTCAGGGAATGGTACGACGAAAAGGAACTGTTTTTTGCATGTAAACAAAATGGGGGCGCGATGCGCCCCCACGAGCCCGTAAAGCGATGATTTCCGCTAGTATGACCCCACCAACATCACGAAACGACAGCGTTCGATTTTCAGCTTAAGCCAGGTCGTAGCGGTCAAGGTTCATCACTTTACTCCATGCCGCCGCAAAGTCTTTCACAAACGCTTCTTTGGAGTCGTTGCAGCCATAGACTTCTGCGATCGCCCGGAGCTGCGAGTTCGAGCCGAAGATGAGGTCGACGCGCGTGCCGGTCCACTTGATTTTGCCCGTCGCCCGGTCGCGCCCCTCGTACACCCCTTCCGATGCCGAGGGCTCCCACTTCGTATGCATGTCGAGCAGATTGACGAAGAAATCATTCGTCAGCGCCTCGGGCCGGCTGGTGAACACTCCGTGTTTGGCCTTCCCGAAGTCTGCATTCAGCACCCGCATGCCGCCCACGAGAACCGCCATCTCGGGGGCCGAGAGGGTGAGCAATTGCGCCCGGTCCACCAGCAATTCCTCCGCCGAGAGAACCTGTCCGCTGCGGAGATAGTTGCGGAATCCGTCCGCGATTGGCTCCATTACAGCGAAGGAGTGCACGTCGGTCTGCTCCTGCGAAGCGTCCGTGCGCCCCGGCGTGAAGGCAACCTTCACCTCGTGCCCAGCCTTTTTTGCCGCTTGCTCGACCGCTGCGCAACCGCCGAGAACGATCAGGTCAGCCAGCGAGACCTTTTTTCCTTTCTTCCCGTTGGATTGCGCGCTGTTAAACTCCTTTTGGATTGCCTCCAGCTTCTGCAACACCTTCGCCAGTTCGGTGGGCTGATTTACCTCCCAATCCTTTTGTGGCGCAAGGCGAATGCGCGCTCCGTTTGCCCCACCACGCTTGTCGGAGCCGCGGAACGATGCCGCTGACGCCCACGCCGTCGTGACCAGGTCTGAGATCGACAATCCCGATGCGAGGATCTTTTCTTTCAGAGCGGCAATTTCCTGCTCTCCGATCAATTGGTGATCCACGGCGGGAACAGGGTCTTGCCACAACAACGGCTCCTTCGGAACCAGAGGGCCAAGATACCGCGCCACGGGTCCCATGTCGCGATGCGTCAGTTTGAACCATGCCCGCGCAAACGCATCGGCAAACTGCTCTGGATGCTCGTAAAAGCGCCGCGAGATTTTCTCGTAGACCGGGTCGAACCGCAACGCGAGGTCCGTGGTCAACATCGACGGCGCATGGCTCTTTGACGGATCATGCGCATCCGGCACCGTCCCTTTGCCGGCCCCATTCTTCGGTGTCCACTGGTGCGCGCCGGCCGGACTCTTTGTCAGTTCCCACTCGTACCCGAACAGGTTCGTGAAGAAGTTGTTGCTCCACTTCGTGGGCGTCGTGGTCCAGGTCACTTCCAGGCCGCTGCCTATCGTGTCAGCCCCGCAACCCTTGCCGAATTTATTCTTCCAACCGAAGCCTTGATCTTGGATGTCGGCGCCTTCTGGCTCCGCGCCGACATATTGAGCCGGAATGGCAGCGCCGTGCGTTTTTCCGAACGTGTGTCCGCCGGCAATCAGCGCTACCGTTTCTTCGTCATTCATCGCCATGCGCGCAAACGTTTCCCGGATGTCCCGCGCCGCAGCGATGGGATCAGGCTTTCCGTTGGGCCCTTCCGGATTCACGTAAATCAGTCCCATTTGCACCGCGCCGAGCGGATCCTCGAGGTCACGGTCCCCGCTGTAACGCTCGTCCGCTAGCCACGTGCCTTCAGGTCCCCAATAAATTTCCTCTTCGGGCTCCCAGACGTCCTCGCGCCCGCCCCCAAATCCAAACGTCTTAAAACCCATCGATTCGAGCGCGACATTGCCGGCGAGAATCATGAGGTCAGCCCATGAGATTTTCCGCCCATACTTCTGCTTGATCGGCCACAGTAGCCGGCGGGCTTTGTCGAGGTTTACGTTGTCCGGCCAGCTATTGAGCGGTGCGAAGCGCTGCTGGCCCGATCCGGCACCGCCGCGGCCGTCGCCGATGCGGTACGTGCCCGCGCTGTGCCACGCCATGCGAATGAAGAGCGGTCCATAGTGGCCAAAGTCGGCCGGCCACCATTCCTGCGAGTCCGTCATTAAGGCGTTCAGGTCCTTGACCACAGCATTCAGGTCGAGGCTTTTGAACTCTTCCGCGTAGTTAAACTCCTTGCCCATCGGGTCCGAGAGTGGAGAATGCTGGTGTAGGATCTGCACGTTCACCTGGTTCGGCCACCAATCCACATTCGTGCGCGATTTCCGCGCGCCGTGCGCGACTGGGCATTTCGATTCCTTGATGCTGTTTGTTTCCTTAGCTTCGGGGACAACGCTCCCCGATGAACTTGCGAGTGTGTTTTCCATAATATTTTGTCCCTTCGAATCCTGACAGGCTGAAAAAACTACTTGTTTGTGCTGCAGCGGCGGCAGAGGCCGAAGACCTCGACCATAGGCTGCGTCAGATCAAAACCCTCCGGCACATGCCGGGATAACTTCTTGAAATCCACAAATTCTCCCTCGATGTCCTGCACCGCTTTGCAGCGGGAGCATACCAGGTGATGATGGGGTTCGACATTGCCATCCACGCGCAACGTGGCCGCGTGAGGACTGACCTCTCGCAGCAACCCGCATTCGATGAAAAGCCGCAGGTTGTTGTAAACCGTAGCCAGAGAAATTGACGGAATGCGGCGCCGCACCGCGGCGTAAATGTCTTCCGGGGAGTAGTGTCCGTGAGAAGCAATCACAGACTCATAGACCACCTGACGCTGGTGCGTCACCGCCACACCGTGCCTCACGGCCAGCTCCCGGAACTGTTTCGGGGTAAGACGCATAATTATTGAATGAGAATGATTATAAAACAATAAAAAGCCGTGTCAATCGAAATTGTTATTCAACCTCGAAGACTGCGGCGGTCCGCAAAACGGGCTCGAGCTCAAAACCCAGGTTGGAGTGTTGAAGCGGTGTCCGGAAAAACCGATAGTGCGGTCGGAGACTACCCTAGGCGCTTCCGGCTGTTTGTGCGATAGCACGTTGGTCCGGCACTGGCTTGAAAGACGCCGCAGCATAGCGAGGTCCGAAGTGGCGTTTGAATCGCAGAATTCTCTTCTCGAAGAACTCATAGCTGAATGCCGAAACGATAAAAGTCGCAGCGGCGAGTCCGAGAATGTACCCACATTGCATTGCGGGCCCTGCTTTCACACCGACCTCTCTAAGCAACTTGGGAGACACGAAGATCGATGCCGCGCCAATGATAGGCACGTGGAATACATAGATCCCGTAACTGTACTTGCCGATTGGGGCCAGACAGCGCGATTGCAGAAATCTCTGCATCCAGGTTCCCTCAGCTTCCGTATGCGCCGCCAGAAGAACCAGCGCTGCAAATCCAAGCGCGAGCAGCGTGTATCCCCCATATTCCGCGAATCGCACGGCGGCATCCTCCGGCGTGTGGGGAACCAGCAATGAACCGTAAAGCAGCGCGGCCGCTCGCTGCGGATAAAACAGCACACCGAAAAAAGCCAGCAGAAACGAGCCAACACCAACGAAAGCAACCCACGGCAGCCACTTGCGGATTCTTGTCATCTGTCCGGAATCGCGGAATAGAAAGGCGCAGAACGCTCCGATGAAGAGCGCGTCCAGTCTGCTGACCGTCGCCAGCGCGATGGCGATCTGTGCGCCTCCATGCTGCAACCACGCGAACCGTATCATCGCCGCCACCGCTGCAACTATGCCGGCGACCCACGGAAGAGCACGGGGGCGAACCAGCCAGACGATGAGAGGCCAGGCGAGATAGAACTGTTCTTCGACGGCAAGCGACCAGAAGTGCGCGAGATAGTTCGGCCCCCAGTGTCCCTTCCACAACCCAAGCCAGTTAGTTAAATAGCAGTAGTAGAGCCAGCGATCTCCGGGTAGAGGAAGGGTGCCGCTGACTTGAGGATTATTCATCAGGCTTTGCGCAACGATCACGGCGGTAAGGACGAAATAGTAGAGCGGAAAGATTCGTAGAACGCGCCGTACATAGAAACCGCTGAAGTAGTTAACTGCGTCGCGCGTGTCCAACAATATGCCTGTGATTAGAAAACCCGAGAGCACGAAAAAAAGGTCGACGCCCATCCAGCCGAGGCCAAGGTACTCTCTGAAAAGCAGAACAGTCTCGTTGACCGCCGGAATGTAGCCCTGCACGTGATGAAAAAAAACAAGAAGAATAGCAATCGCCCGGAGGCCATCCAGGGATCGAAGTTTGCGTCCGGCAATTGCAGTTGTAGCAGGGCCCGCCATTCGGGAAACATCTCCGTCCATGGATGTGCTGCAGTGATGGTAGTTTGTCGCACTGGGACGGTTCTAATGACTTAGGTCACAAGAAATAGGATAACGGCTCCAAGAGGAGTCTTTTACACAGTCGAAGCTTCCGCCAATGGGAGCCACACTTGAAAACGGGTGTCGCCGGGCTGGGAAGTTACCTGGATCGTGCCCCTGTGTTTCCTCACAATGCGCTGCACGGTGTCGAGACCCAACCCCGTCCCTTCCCCCACACCTTTGGTCGTGAAAAACGGTTCGAAGATATGAGGCTTATTCTCGGGCGAAATTCCCGGGCCGTTATCCCCAATCTCGACCACCGCGCAATCGTTGTCGCGATAGGTGCTCAGCCGCAGTTCACCCTTTCCAGACATCGCGTCAATCGCATTGTCGATGATGTTGGTCCAAACTTGGTTCAGTTCGCTGCCAAACGAATTCACCAAAAGAGGCTGCGAATCGTAATCGCGCTGCACCGTGATGCCGCGTTTCAATTTGTGATTCAGGATGATCAAAGTGGTTTCCAGGCTCTTCGCGAGATCGACGTTCTGCACCGGCGCTTGGTCCATGTAGGTATATTCCTTGATGGCTCGGACCAGGTCGGAGATGCGCGAGGTGCTGCTTTCGATGGCGTTTAATAAATCTACAACTTCGATTGAAGAAGCGATGCGGACCAGCGCGGCTCGGGCCGCGTCCGGATCGAGGGTGTCGAAAACCGGCTCCAGCACTTCTGGCCGCACGTTTCTCCGCGCCAGGCCGGCCGACAACTGCCACAAATCGTTCTGGCCGTGACTGCGCAACAGCGAATCAATTCGGTCTTCGAGATCGCTCACTGCCAGCGCATCCGCCGGGGGACCGTCAAATTGAGTGAGAGACGCCTCCAACTTCTCGATTTCCGCCTTTTGTGTGGGCGTGAGATCGCGCCTGCCCAGATCGTGGCTTGCGTCCTTGATCTTTTTCAAGATGTCGCGCAACTGGCTGGCGGCGCGGTTGGCAGCCGAGGCGGGGTTATTGAGTTCATGAGCCAAACCCGCCGAAAGTTTTCCCAGTCCCGCCAGACGTTCGCGTTGCTGTTCAAAGCGCGTCGTTTCCCGCACCCGGTCCGACATCAAACCCACAAGGCGCTTGGTCAACTCCGGCATCTTCTGCACAAGCTCTGGAAACAATGCAGCTGGAAAACGCAAGAGACGGCTGTCGGTGATCGCGCGCCCGCTAATCGAAAACTGCTTCATTCTCGAAAATGGCAGCACTCCGGTGACGGTACCCGGCTTCATGGGAATCACAATAGTTTCGCCGCCAAATTCCCCTCGGGCCTCAATCTGCCCCTCGAGTACCACGAACATTGCATCCGCCGGGTCACCCTGGCGCGAGTACGTTTCCCCCGCTTTGAAGAGGAGTTCCTGCGATTGGCTGATGAACCACGCGATCTGATCCGCGGGCAGATCCGCAAAAGCCGGCACGCCCAGGAGTTCCGATTGGTCGACCATTTATACCTTGCTCAAGTACTGATGGATAAACTGCACTGCAACCGATCCCTCGCCTACTCCCGACGCCACTCGCTTGACCGACCCGTAGCGCACATCGCCGACGGCAAAAATCCCCGGCACACTGGTCTCGAGAAGGAAAGGATCGCGATCCGGCTCCCACCCCTTGGGTCGCTGGCCTCCACGCATCAGATCTGGGCCAGTCAGAATGAAACCACGGTCGTCGCGCTCCACCACGCCCGCCAGCCAGTCCGTCTGCGGCAGAGCTCCGATAAAGATAAACATGGAACTGGCTGGGACGCGTTCCACTTTATCCGTGTCCGAGCAAAGAACGGAAATCTCTTCAAGGTGCTTGTCTCCGTGCGCCTCCGCTACGCTGGCGTGCGCCCATACCTGAATGTTCGATGTGGCTTTGATCTGGTCAATCAAGTACTGCGACATCGTGCTCGCCAAAGAACTTCCGCGCACCATGATGACCACGCGCTCGGCATATTTGGAGAAATTCATCGCCGCTTGGCCGGCCGAATTCGCGCCCCCGACTACATACACAACTTCGCCTTTGCACGAGAGAGCTTCCGTTGCTCCGCCACCGTAGTAAACGCCCGCCCCCTGGAGCCGATCGATCCCGGGCGCGTCCAGTCGGCGCCACTGCACTCCGGTTGCGATCATCAAGGCATGGCACGAAATTTCATGTCCATCGGCCAGTTTAATAATTCGATAAGAGCCCTCCGTTCGCACGCCGGTGGCTTCTTGCGGCGACAGAATCTCAACTCCGAAGCGTTGCGCCTGCACCACGGCGCGCCGGGCCAGATCGCCCCCGCTCAGGCCGGTCGGAAATCCAAGATAGTTTTCGATCCGCGAACTCATTCCCGCCTGGCCTCCGGGCGCCTCGCGTTCGATCATCACCGTGTGCAATCCCTCCGATGCGCCATACACTGCCGCCGCCAGTCCTCCGGGACCGCCGCCAATAATCGCTAAATCATAAAAATCAGTTTGCGCACGAGTCCTCAGGCCGACTTTTTGCGCGACTTCCACGGGCACGCTATCGAATAATTTTGTTCCATCGGGAAAAAGCACGACTGGAATATGGCTCGCTTCCGCCCCCAGCGATTCGAGCAGTTGCATCGTTTCCGGATCGCCGGCTGAGGCTTCGACGTCGATCCACTGGTACGGCACATGGTTGCGCGCGAGAAAGTCACGGAGTTCGTACGACCGTGGCGACCAGCGCGTTCCCAGGACTCGAATTCCGTCGAACGCGGGACGATACGAAGCCTGCCAATCGTCGAGCAGGTCGTCTAATTGCGGATAAAGATGGTCCGCGGGCGGATCCCAAGGCTTCATGAAGAAATAATCGATGCCGGCCTGGTTAATGGCGCTAATGGCGGCGCTGGTGTCAGCATAGGCCGTCAGGAGCGCCCGCTTTGCATCGGGGAAAATCTGCCTCGCCTCCTGCAGAAAGCCGACACCATCCATGTGCGGCATCCGCTGGTCCGCCAGCAAAAGAGCAACTCCATCGTTGCGCGCCTTCAACTGCTTTAGGATCTCCAACGCCCCAACCGGGGAGTCGCTCCCGATTACCCGATACACAGCGCCGTATTGAGTCCGCAGATCGCGCTCGATGGTGCGTAAGACGTCGGTGTCATCATCGACACTCAATAAAATCGGTTTTGCCATGATCGCTTCCAGCCTTGATACTGCCAGGAATTTCACCGGACAAACGGCCTCGTACGCGAGGATCTACCCTGCCTACGCGGAGTTGCAAGCCGGTTGCGTCACTCTTCAAGCCGCAATCTCGCCCGCCTCAATCTCGTCAATGTAACACCACACCCAGCTCTCCCCCGGTTCGATCGAGCGGATAAGTGGATGCCTGGTTTTGTGGAAATGCTTGGTCGCGTGCTTGTTCTTGGATGAGTCGCAACAACCGACGTGACCGCAAATCAAACACAGCCGCAGGTGAACCCATGTGTCGCCGGTCTTCACACAGTCCTCGCAAACATGGGTGTTCGTGTCTCTTACTTTGATCTGATTGAGATGAGTGCATTCTTGCAGCATCGGCCCCTCCTGAGTCAAGCGATGGTTCTATTCCGCAATGAGCAAACTCTCGGCGAACGGCCATTCTTGATCGATCCACTGCATCTCGCAGCGGAAACCCGCAGTTCTGGCCATTTGAAGAACTTCTTTCGTCGAGTACTTGTGGCTGCTTTCCGTCCAGATCGTTTCTCCTTGCTGAAACTCAACGTCGAGGCCCGCGGCCGCGATGTTCACGGTCTGACGCCGTTCGGACCGCAGGTGCATCTCCACGCTACGGCTTTCATCATTAATGTTGGCCGCATGTGAGAAGTGAGCAAGATCAAAGTTGGCGTCAAGTTCGCGATTGATACGAGCAAGCAAGTTGAGATTAAAAGCCGCCGTCACCCCAAGTTCGTCGTCGTAGGCGGCCAGCAGTTGCGCCTTGGGCTTTTCCAAATCAGTTCCCAACAGCAAAGAATCGCCCGACTGGAGAATCCGTCGAACTTCCGCCAGAAATTTCAGGCCGGCAAGGCCCTCGAAGTTCCCGATCGTGCTCCCCAGAAACAACACCAGTATCTGTTGCCCGTATTTTCTATAGGCCGTCGCTACCTGCCGCAGCCCATCGAGATATTCGCGTTCAAACCCGACCATGCTGATCGATTCCAGATCGCTGAGCTCTCGCTCGCACATTGCCAAAGCCGTCCGCGAAATTTCGACCGGATAATAGAAGGTGCGTTGCCGGCTACCCAGTGCTTCCAGCAGCCAGCGGGTCTTCTTGCCGCTGCCACTGCCCAACTCGGCAACGGCGATCGGTGTGGCCAGGCGATCCACGATCTCGGTCGCGTGCCGCCGCAACAACCGTTCGTCCGCGCGGGTCAAGCCGTATTCTGGCAGTCGGCTGATCACTTCGAACAACGCGGAGCCCACATCGTCATAAAGATATTTCGACGGCAGTTCTTTCTGTCCCCGGCGCGTTAGCCCGGCCCGAACGTCATCGGCAAACTCGCAAGTTAGATCGCTGCTAATCGCGTGAACAAGCATTTCTCAACCCCCAAATCATGGGACATCCCGTCAGCGGCTTACGCAACGGAACCCCGCATAGACGTATTGGTAGTGGGCCTGGAACCAGTTTCGGAACGAGGGCCGAAGCATGCATGCTGCCGTGCGCGCTGAGCCCCCTTTCATCACGAAGTGCTTGCCGTCGAAAAAATCAGCGGAGTAACCTTTGTAAAAAAGAAACGGCTGAAAACCCGGAAATGGGGCGAATACGGTAGATGTCCACTCCCACCCATTCCCCAGCATGTCATCAACGCCAAACTCGCTTTGGCCTTCGGGAAAGGCATTCACCGGAGTCGGATCCCAGCCCTGAAAATCAAAATTGCCAAACGCCATTGTGCGGGAACCCTGTCCGCGACCGCCATACTCGGCTCGATGCCACTCGGCTTCCGTGGGCAGCGACTTCCCTGCCCATCGCGAGTACGCGCTGGCCTCTGCATGACTCACGTACACCGGCCAATCGAGCGGCAGGGGCACTTCGTCAGACATCGTTCGATAAAGCCAACGATCGCCCGCCTTTTTCCAGAACACGGGATGGCTGATCCCTCGTGCACTTCTCCACTCCCAATCTGCGTCACTCCACAAGCTGCGAGTCTCGTATCCACCCTCACTCATGAATTTCAGATAGAGCCGGTTCGTCACTTTATACCGTTCGATGGAAAATTCAGGAACCTGCACATCATGGGCTTCATATTCATTGTCCCAACCGAAGTTGTCTTGGCTACGGGAAAGGCCAAGCATTGCTGCACCCGCGGGGATGTCCATCATTCGATGTGCCACCGGGCCTGCGTCGAAATGCTCACGCTTGAGATTCTGGGAACGTTCTACTCGCAACTTCTTGTCGAGAGGCAATTGATGCAACATGTAGGCCAACGTCTCAACATGCATCAGTCGATGTTCAATGGCTACGCTGAGTAACGTGTGCACAGAAAAACCATCGCGCGAGTGACCATATTGCTCCATCCGCCCGTCCCCCAGTTTCCCGTCCAAAACTGCTCGAATCTCGGTGACGTACTCGCGCACCACATCTAAAGATGGCCAGTCGGACGGCTGATCGGTCGGCAATCCACCGCCCACAGGATCGATTCCAAACGCAAACAGCCGGTCGAACTCAGGATGAAAACTCTTGAGGCCAAAAATATTCTCGTGAAGCAGATTCCAATCGAACGCCTCCAAGTGTCCTACATAAAAGAGGATGCGATGACGTTCCGGAATTGGTCGCTCGTAGAAGGAATCGTCGCGCAGCAGGCTGAACACCTCATCGCTTCGTCGGCGTGCGTCGCCGAGTGCGTGGATAAGCTCGACGTGGTTCGTTGCGGGGATTTGCACGGTAGGCAGATAGACCTCCTAAATATAGCCGCCGGAAGAAACCAGGAATCCACGGGTGCTCAGCCGCGGTCGCACGACCCACGGCAGTGGCTCAATTCATTTACGTTTAGCCAGGTATCCCAAAACACGGCCTGACTCGACTCGCGCGTCCCCACGCCAACCGCCGAAAAATCACGGTAGTACCGCTTGCGATTCCTTAGATGACCGTTAGTCCAAATTGGTCGCGGCAAAAAAACGTTTTGTTAGGCGCCATCAGGCGAGCGATTGCACATCCCAGCCGCTACGACGAACCGCTACAAGGAGGGCACTACAAAAACAATCATCCGCAGTCGGCCCAATGCGCTCCCACTCGTTCTCGAAGGGCGGCCGCTGCTGCTTCCGGCGTGATGTCCCGCTGCGGACCAGCCAGCAACTCGTATCCAACCAGGAATTTCCGCACGGTGGCGGAACGCAGGAGCGGCGGATAGTAATGAGCATGCAGATGCCACTCCGCGTGCGCATCGCCGTCGGTGGGCGCCTGGTGGAACCCCATCGAGTACGGGAACAATGTCTCAAACAGATTGTCGTAACAGGTCGTCAGCGATTTGAGCATCTCGGCCAAACTGGCGCGAGCAGCGAGATCCAGACCGAGCACATCGCGCAGATGTTGCTTCGAGAGCACCATGACCTCGAAAGGCCATACCGCCCAGAAGGGCACAAGCGAAACGAAATGGTCATTTTCGAGGATGACGCGCGTTTGTTCTCGTTGCTCCATCTGCAGGTATTCGCACAGCAGGCAAACAGCATGTTTTTCTGCGTAGGCCCACTGCTGCAACTGCTCCTTCTTCGATTCATTCGGAATCGTCTGGCTAGCCCAGATTTGGCCGTGCGGATGTGGATTGCTGCAACCCATCATCTCGCCGCGATTCTCGAAGATCTGAACGTAATTGACGTAAGGCAAGGAACCAATCTCAGCGTATTCCCGCGCCCATACATTGACCACGGTTGCAATCTCTGCGACCGTCATACGAGCCAGGGTCAAATCGTGGCGTGGGGAAAAACAAACGACTTTGCAGACCCCGGCTTCAGATTCGGAAATCAGCAAGCCTTTTCCGGACTCATCGTGCATCCCCGGTTGCACATCGGGCGTCAACGCCGAAAAGTCGTTGGTAAACACAAACGTTGAAGTGTAGTTCGGATTGCGTGTGCCCCCCGCACGCTCGTTGCCGGGACAGAGATAGCAGTTCGGGTCGTAGGCTAGACCGTGTGGAGTGACGGTCGCCTCGATTTGCCCCTGCCATGGCCGCTCCGCTCGGTGCGGCGACACCAAAACCCAATCGCCGCTAAGCGGATTGAAGCGGCGATGCGGTTCGGCGTAACGATCCCGTGGGCTACTCAAGTTGAAAAGCTCCCCTCAATAGGCCATGCTCCCGCCGCTTGTGCCGCCTCGCAAATATAAATAGGAGGTGTCGTACCCGTTGCCGCCGCATACTCCTTGGCGATCGCCGCCCGGAATTCGGCGACGCAATCGGAGCGGACAAGGTTCACGGTGCATCCGCCAAAACCACCGCCCATCATGCGCGCGCCATAAACACCAGGCTTCGACGACGCCAAGTCGACAAGCAGATCGAGTTCCCGGCAACTGACGTTGTAATCGTCGCGCAAGCTGGCGTGAGAATCGTACATCAATTCGCCAAACCGTGCGGCATCCTTACCCTCGAGAGCTTTCGCCGCCTCCTTCACTCTTTGATTCTCACTGATCACGTGACGGCAGCGGCGGTAGACAGTCTCCGATAGATCATTTTTGTGTCTTTCGAGATCCCGTATCTCCACATCGCGCAGAGCGCGAATTGCCGGAAGAAACGATTGCAACCGCCTCACTCCAGTTTCGCAATCCGAGCGGCGCTGGTTATATTCTCCCGACGCCAACTCATGCCGCACTAGGCTGTTGCATACGACGACCGTTAGACCTTGCGGAACCGGAAGCAATTGAAAGCCGAGCGACCGGCAATCGAGAAACAGCGCCTTTCCCTCCGCCCCGAAGCGCGCCACAAACTGATCCATAATTCCGCAACGTGTGCCAACATACTCGTGCTCAGCCTTCTGGCAGAGCTTGACCAGTTCCAATCCAGGGAGGCCGCTCCCGCCAAGGGAGATCAGAGCGAGAGCCACGGAGACCTCCAGCGAAGCTGAGGAACTGAGTCCCGCTCCGAAAGGAACCTCGCCATCAATAACGAGATTGGCCCCATCCAGAGTGTGGCCCGCTGCCTGCAGGGTTGCGGCAACGCCGCGAACAAAGTCGCTCCAGTGCTTTCTCGGCGGACCCGCAAGTGAATCGAGAGATAAGCGGATCCTTTCGTCGAAGTGAGCGGAATACGCTTCCAGAATGCGGTCCTCGCGCGGGGCGGCAGCGACCCAGGTGTAAAAGCCAATCGCCATTGGCATCACGAAGCCATCGTTGTAGTCCGTGTGTTCGCCGATCAGATTGACGCGGCCTGGGGCGCGAAAGATCCGGGCGCTGGTGCAGAACCGCCTCCGGAAAAGCGTCAGTAGCAATTCGGCTTTGGACTCGGCTGTCGACACGCTAGTGATCATGACCGGCCGTCGCAGGATGGCAAGCGGGCGAGTTGTATTGTAACCTGCTCCGTCAGCGTTAATCGCACCTGCGAGGAACCCGCGGACCATCGGCGGTTGTCGACGGTCGGCGGATTGGCGATTCAAATACCCGACTCGAGACGAGCTTGCGTATTTTCGTGGAGAACAATTACCGTGGTTGGGCACCAGCCCCGCGGCATTCCCCTCTGCTGCAGCAGACCAGCGTGAGCGGGTTTCCAATCGCTGGCGAAGAAATGAAAGGCTGTCAACGACGCAGACGGTGGTCCTAAGAACATGTTGGCGATGGTTCCGGCTGTCCCGCAGCGACTGGTCCACTTATCGTTCGTCGATCTGGTCATCGTCATTTTCTATTTTGTCCTGGTGTTAACCATTGGCTGGTATTTAAAAAGCCGCGCCAATACTGCCGAAGACTTCTTTATGGCGGGGCGGGAAATGACGGCATGGGTAGCCGGTCTCAGTTTTCTCTCCGCTAACCTGGGTGCGCTCGAACTGATGGGGTGGGCTGGTTCTGCTTACCAGTACGGCATGCTCGCGACCCACTGGTACTGGATCGGCGCCATTCCGGCGATGCTCTTTCTCGCGCTCGTCATGATGCCGTTCTATTACATCTCCAAGACCCACTCTGTGCCGGGATATCTGAAGCTGCGGTTCGGCGAATCCTGCCGCGCTGTTTCTGCGGTTTCGTTTGCCTTCATGACCGTGCTGATGAGTGGCGTCAACATGTTTGCCATGGCCAAGGTCCTGCAGATCGTGCTCGGATGGGACATTCATTTCAGTATCTGGGTCTCGTCGCTTACAGTCGCGATTTACGTAACCCTTGGCGGCCTTCGCTCCGCCATCTTCAATGAAGTACTGCAGTTTTTTCTCATCTGGGCGGGCGCGTTGCTGATTCCGATTCTCGGACTGATCGAAGCTGGCGGCTGGTCTCAACTGAAGTTGCAGATCGCCCAGCGCACCTCGGATCAGTACATCCATATGTGGTCTACGCTCGGCTCCTTCACCAACAATCCCATGGGAGTGAATTGGGTAGGAATGGTGTTTGGACTCGGCGTCGTCCTCGCGATGGGCTATTGGACGACGGACTTCCTCGTGGTGCAACGCATTCTAGCCGCGAAGGACGTGCGCAGCGCGCAAATGGCGCCGATCATTGGCGCCGCGTTTAAGATGTTTGTGCCGATCATTGTCATCCTCCCCGGACTATTGGGCTTGGCCCTGCTGCCCGAAAAACTGGTCCCCGAATCATTAGCCGCATCCACGGGAGCCCACAGTTATAACGACGTTCTTCCGCTCATGTTGGCGCGTTACTGCGGACCCGGACTTTTGGGCCTGGGAGTGACCGCCCTGATCGCCGGTTTCATGTCGGGCATGGCGGGCAACGTGAGCGCCTTCACAACCGTGTGGACCTATGACATCTACCGCCCGTTTATCAACAGCAAGGGCAGCGACCACCATTACGTGAATATGGGTCGTTGGACCACGGTGATTGGCGTCCTCATCAGCGTCGGCACCGCATATCTCGTCATGCAATTCGCCAGTATCATGGACTACGTTCAGGCCCTGTTCAGCTTTTTCATTGCGCCGCTCTTTGGAACAGTCGTTCTCGGGATGCTGTGGAAGCGCGCGACCAGCGCCGGAGGATTCTGGGGATTGCTGTGCGGAACGCTTTCTTCGATCGGGATGTGGACCTGGGTGAAAATCGATCCTTCAGCGTTGCGCTATGTTGCCCTCTCGCCCCATGCCCAAGGATTGGCCCAGGATATGTTTCAGGCTCTGTGGTCCTTTGTGGTGTGCGTAGTGGTGACGGTTGTAGTCAGTCTGGCGACCAAACCCGTCCCTGACAGCCAATTGTCGGGGCTGGTTTACGGGCTAACCGAAATTCCATCGGCAGGAGAGCTACCCTTGTTCCAGAAGCCTCTTTTCTGGGCGGCAGTGGTCACCGTCGTATTCATTGCATTGAACATCATTTTCTGGTGAGGAACTATGCGGGCTGGCGAATCGATTGCAATCTGGTTTTTTATCGGAGTTTCACTCGCCGGGAACGGTCTTCTGATCCTGGGGACGGGCCTGTATGAACTTGTGCATCCCCCCTCGCAGCCGGTGGTACTTTCTTCCTTGCACGCCAATGTGTGGTGGGGGGCCGCGCTGGCTGCCGCTGGGGCCGCATATTGCTATCGGTATCGACCCGGAAGATGAACCGCGCCTCAGACGTTAGCAGGACAAAGTTGACAAGAACCTTTCTGTTCCACGCTAAGCAATCGACGCACACATCTCCATATTTCTATGGAGTCGCAATTTCGTCTTGCAACTGCCCGTTGGCATCCCTCAATTGAATGCGCAGCGCGATCTCTCCCACGGCGTGCGTGGAACAACTCAAACAGGGATCGTAAGCCCGCACCACTGCCGACACCCGGTTCAACATGCCTTCCTGCAGTTTGTTGCCATCGATGAAACGCTCACTGACCTGTTGTACGCTGCGGCCGATAGCAAGGTTATTGTGCCCGGTGGCTACGATCAGGTTCGCCCACGTTATAGCGCCTTCTTCATTCACCTTGTAGTGGTGAATCAAGGTGCCGCGCGGCGCCTCGATCATGCCCACGCCCTCCAGCGCATTTACTCCTCCGATTGCTCGCACATGTTTCTCAAGAATCTGAGGATCGGCCAACAACAGCTCAATCTTCTCCAGCGCATGGATGATCTCGATCAGCCGTGCATAGTGGTAGAGGAATGAACTGTGTGCTGGCGCACCAAAGCGCTGGTGGAATTCCGCGAATTCAGTGTCCGCGAGGGGAGTGCCGCACCGGTCCGCCGCATTGATTCTGGCCAGCGGCCCTACCCGGTATGTGCCCTCGGCAAAACCTTGCGGCTTGAAAAAGGGCGCCTTCAAATACGAATCGCGGAGGCTGGCCTCACCAATCCAATTCAGGTATTCGTCCGCCGCGATTTGATCCTCGATGATTTCTCCGCCCGCCCCCCGAAACCGTAGCGAGCCATCGTAAAACTGCAAGTTTCCTTTCCGGTCCACAAGTCCGGCATACATTGTCGGGGCCGATCCGAACGACTCGATCTCATCCTTATAGTTGCGTTTGTCGAGCGCGCTTTTGAAGAAACGCATCGTGCGGTCCGCAATCGCTTTCGCCGACGGCAGGTCGAAAAGAATGCGGTCGCGCACGGAGCCCGCCAGCGGCGTGGCCACACCTCCGGGCACGATCCATGAGGGATGAACCCGTTCCTGCGCCATGCCGTCGATGATCTGCAGGCCGAACTTGCGCAGTTCGATCCCATCGCGCGCCATCTCGGGATGAGCGGCGATTACCCCCAGCACGTTCCGGGTGGCCATGTCCGAGTCCATGCCCAGAAGCAGGTCTGGAGACGACAAATAGAAAAAACTCAACGCATGCGACTGCACAATCTGTGCGCAGTGCACCAATTCGCGCAACTTCTTGGCCGACTGCGGAATGCCCACCGCCATGATCGCATCGCACGCCTTGGAGGACGCCAGCAGGTGGCTGATCGGGCAGATCCCGCAGATCCGTGAAGTGATCCCTGGCATCTCGTAATACGGGCGCCCCTCGGTAAACTTCTCAAATCCCCGCACCTGGGTGACATGGAACTCGGTGCCGCTAACTTTGCCGTTGTCGTCCAACTGGATAGTGATCTTCGCGTGGCCTTCGACTCGGGTCACCGGATCGATTGTGATGCGTTTCATCCGACGCTCCTTCTGCGACACTTCCTATCCGACGCTAATAATCGTTACCCGAATTTCACCGACAACGCAGGCTCTCGCTTTTTGCCGTCCACCAGATCCGAAATCACGGCGGCGATGGTCTTGGCGGGCGGCGGACAGCCCGGCAGACTTAAATCTACTTTGACAAACTCGCGCAGTGGACGCGCCTGCTTCAGCAACGGAGGAACGCCGTCGGTCGGAACCACTTTCCCCTCCTGGGCTCCCTCCACATAAATCCGCTGCAATAATTTGTTGACCGAAATGCCATTGCGCATGGCGGGCACATTTCCGGTGACTGCGCAATCGCCGAGTGACACCAGCAAGTGCGTCCTTTGCCGGATCTTCTGCAGTTTGTTCAAGTCATCTTGGGAACTGACCGCCCCTTCGACGAGCGTGACGTCCACATCTTCGGGAAACTCCTGCGCGTCCACCAGCGGCCCGTACACGAGATCGATTTTTTGCGCCAGGGAGATGATGGCTGCGTCCATATCGAGCAGCGACATGTGGCAACCGGAGCAACCGTCGAGCCACACCGTCGCCACTTTCACTTTCTTCATACCTGCACCTCTCTGCGGTGGACCAGCGAGCTGATGTTGTCGGTCCTTTTCACCATCTCCTCGACCGCGCGTCCCTTCTCGGCCAGCGCTCCTGTCGGGCAAGCTTGCACGCACTTCCCGCAGTTCGTGCAACTGCGAGACTCGCCCCACTTCTGATTCAGGTCGCTCACCAGCTTGGAGTGAATACCGCGCGACGTGATCGCCCACACGTGTGCCCCCTCCAGATCGGCGCATACGCGGACGCACCGTGTGCACAGAACGCAGCGGTTATGGTCAAGCACAAAGCGCGGGTGCGAGAGGTCGACACCCAGTTTGGGATAGTTATAGGCGAAGCGCACCGTGCTGATTCCCATCGCGGTGGCCAGCGATTGCAATTCGCAGTGGCCATTCGAGACGCATACTGCGCACACGTGGTTGCGCTCCACAAACAGCAATTCCAGCGAGATGCGGCGGTCGCGTGTAAGTCTCGCGGAGGTTGTGGTCACCGACATGCCGTCTTGAATCGGAGTCGAGCAGGCCGGGAACAGACGGTCAGTCCCCGAAACCTCCACAATACATAGCCGGCAGGCGCCGACCGGGGTGAGTCCTTCCAGATCGCAAAGCGTTGGAATGTACTTGCCGTTTGCCTTCGCAGCCTGCAGGATTGTCTGGCCCTCCTCGGCGCTGATAAGTTGCCCATCGATTCGAATTGACAGCTTCTTTTGCGGCAAGGGCTTGCTCCTTCCTGGCCTTGGTACTTAACTCTCGGTCTCGACCGTCACATCGCAACGCAGACAACGGCAAGACTCATCCAGCGCTTCGTCAGGCGTGAATCCCATGAACACTTCGGCATTCGAGCGCACCCGATCGTTCGCCGCAAGAATGTGGCCGTCATGCCGATGATTCGCGCTCGGTTCCTCGGGCACTTCTTTCTGGTATTCAATCTCCGGAAACATCGTGCCCCAGCGGTTCGTCTCCATCAGTTGCATATCGATGTTCCGCGCTGCCTCTTTGCCGTAAGCCATCGCGTTCGAAACATTTGACGCGCCCGTAATCACATCTCCGCCCGCGTAGAACCTCGGACGGCTGGTTTCGAGCGTAAAGCGGTTGACCTCGATCGTCCCGCTTTCTTTCAGGCTCAATCCCGACGCCCGGACAAAGTCCAGGTCCACGCTCTCGCCCACCGCGAAAATGACGGAGTCGCACTCGTAGCGCCGTATGTCGTCGGTCGCAATAGGTCTCCTTCGGCCCGACGCGTCGTATTCTCCCAGCCGTGTCTTCACGATCTCAATCGACTTGACCTTGCCCGCCGCGTCGCCAATCACACGGTGAGGAGCCGCCAGGAACACGAACTGCGCTCCTTCGTCCTGCGCTGCCTTGGTTTCCTCTTCGATTGCCGGCATGTCTTTACGCTCGCGCCGGTAGAAGACGGTGACCTCGGCGCCTTTGCGAAGCGCCGTGCGAGCCGAATCGATCGCTGCATTCCCGCCGCCGATCACGGCTACCTTGCGCCCGATCTCTACCTCTTCGTTCCGCGCAACCGCTTCCAGAAAAATCAGCGCCGGATAAACTCCTTTCAATTCCGTGCCCGGCTGGTAGACCCAGGATTCCTTCCACGTTCCAATCGTGATCAAGACAGCATCGAAACGATCATCGAGATCGTTTAAGGGAATGTCGAAGCCGATGCGGGTATTGAAAATGAACTTCACTCCCAGCCGTTCGATCAGGTCGATTTCGCGCTGCAGGGCGCTCTTCGGCAGTCGATATTCCGGCAAAGCGAAGCGCAACATGCCTCCAGCTTCCGGCTTGGCGTCGTAGACGGTCACGTCATGTCCAAGCATGCCCAGGTAGAACGCCGCTGTCAGGCCCGCCGGCCCGGCGCCCGCAATCGCGATCTTGCGTCCGGTATGCTCCATCCGGCGGCCCAGAATGCGTTGGACCATTCCTTCGTAGCGGTCGGAAAGAAATATCGAGTCGGCAATAAACCGGTGGACTTCCCGCATATTCACGGGCTCATCGATCGTGAGCCTCCGGCAGCGGCTATCACAAGGATGCTGGCACACTCGGCCCGTCGACGACGGCAACGGGTTATCCATGATCACCGCGTCAAATGCGTCATCCAGCCGGTTTTCCTTGTACAACTGCAGAAACCGCGGGATGTTCATATGCAGCGGACAACTGTTCTCGCAGGGCGACAACGCCAATTCTTCGCACACTCCAGCCTGGCAGCGCCGCGCCACAATATGATCTTCGAACTCGGTGCGGAAGTGGCGGAGCGCAGTGAGAACCGGATTCGGCCCGGTTTGTCCCAGACCGCACAGCGAGCACTCGCGAATATAGCGGCTGAGTTCATCCAGCAGTTCGAGATGGTGCATCGTGCCCGCGCCCTCGGTCACTCGATTCAGAATCCGCAGGCATTTATTGAGTCCCACCCGGCATGGAATGCATTTCCCGCACGACTCCGAGTGCGTGAACTCGACGAAGTACCGCGCCACATCCACCATGCAGTTGTCTTCATCCATCACCACCATGCCGCCCGATCCCATGATCGAGCCCAGTTGCGTCAAGCTCTCATAGTCGACCGGCGTATCGAACATCTCGTGCGGAATGCACCCGCCCGACGGCCCTCCAGTTTGCACGGCCTTGATCTGGCGCCCTCCAATGCCGCCTTCGCCAATGTCATAAATAAAGGTCTTGAGTGGAGTACCCAGCGGCATCTCCACCAAGCCCGTGCTCGTGACTTTACCCACCAGCGAAAATACCTTCGTGCCCGAACTCTTCGGACTCCCGGTCTCGCTGAACCAAGCCGGCCCTTTCGTCACAATGGGAGCGATGTTGTACCAGGTCTCGACGTTATTGATGTTCGTGGGATAGCCCCACAGGCCTTTTTGTGCGGGGAACGGCGGGCGTGGCCGCGGCCGTCCGGCATGGCCTTCTAGCGATGCGATCAGCGCGGTTTCCTCACCGCAGACAAACGCGCCCGCGCCTTCCACCACTTCAATATCAAACTTCAGGCCTCGGCCCAGAATGTTTTCTCCAAGCAACCCGTATTCCCGGGCTTGCTCGATGGCGCGGTTCAGGCGATGCACGGCCAGAGGATATTCGGCACGGATATAGATGATCCCTTCCGTCGCGCCCATCACGTAACCGCCAATGATCATGCCCTCCAGCAGCGAGTGCGGATCGCTTTCGATTTCGTTGCGGTTCATGTAAGCGCCAGGATCGCCTTCATCCGCATTGCAGATGATGTACTTGCGGTCGGCCTTCGCTTTGGCCATGAATTCCCACTTATTGCCAGTCAGGTATCCGGCCCCACCGCGCCCCCGCAGCTTGGAGGCCTTGATCTGCTCGACGACAAATTCGGGCCTGCCTTCAATCAGCACCTTGTACAGCGCCTGGTACCCGCCAATCGCGATGTATTCCTCAATGTCGTCAGGATTGATAAAACCGCAATTGCGTAGAACGATCTTCTTCTGGCCTTTGAAAAACGCCACGTCATTCCACACCGGAATTTCCGGATAAGCGTGCCCGTATTTCACGAACGACGTTATGTGATCCCAGTCTTCGATTTTGCAGTAGATCAGATCCGGCGATATGTTTCCGCTCGACACGTCATGCAAGATGCGCCCGGCATCGTGCGCTTGCACGCGATGCAGGATCACCAGCGGAAAGCCCGGCAGCCGTATATTCGCCAGAGGCTCTTGAAAGCAGGCCCCAAAGCAGCCCACGCCCGCCAGCACCACATTGACGCCGCTGCGGTCGATGGCCTCCGCAAATGCGTGATACAGACCTTCTGCCCCATTGCCGCGCCCGCACGTGCCCATTCCAATCGCAATCCGCGGCACAGCCGGAACCAGTTTTGCCAGCCCCGCTTCTCGCACAGCACTGAACGCGCCTATGTCTTGAATTCGAGGCATCAGTAACTCTCCCGCTCAACGGTGCGAATCTCTCGTTGCAGAGTGCGTTCGTTGACGTGGCCGCAGATACGGTGGTTTACCTCAACCACCGGCGCCAGGGCGCATTGTCCGAAGCAGGCCACGGTGCGAACCGTGAACTTGTGATCGGGAGTCGTCAGCAGCGTCTTATCTTCCTCGCTGCTTTCGCTCGGATCCTCCAGCGGCAAGCCAAGAGCCAGGCGCGCGCTCTGCAGCAGGTTGCGCGAACCTCTCGTATGGCAAGCCGTGCCCCGGCAAATGCAGATGGTGTTGTCGCCCTGCGGCTGGAGATTGAACAGCGCGTAGAACGTGACCACGCTGTAGATGCTCGAGAGCGGAATCTTCGTCTGCGCCGCAATGTACTCCAGCGTTTCCAGAGGAAGATATTTGTTGGGATGATGTTCCTGAACCGATTCCAGGATGCCGAGCAAGGCTCCCGGACGTCCCGTCCGGGTGATAATCACCTGATCGATAAAAGCCCGCTCCGCCGCGTTAAGACGTTCCTGAGACGGTGTGTGCATGGCGCTCCTTTCACGGAAACCAGCACTCTTGCTACGATCCGACCAGCCGTCGCGTGTAGGAATTCCTACCCGCACTTTCAACTCGATCTTAGGCAGAGACCTCCTGCCCCGCCGTGACTCAGGTCACCCTCCTGGGTGACAATTGAATCCCGTGTGCCAGATCTCTCTCGCTAGGTTTCCTCTTGCGCGATTGCATTTTGTGGCAACAAGAGATCGCTGGTTTCTCGCCCGTGCATTTATGATCGGAGAGGCACGTCCGAGATGTGCGCCGCAACTGTTCGCGGCTTCCTCTATCGTCCCTGGGGCCGTGCTCAAATTCCGGACACCGTGTCCTATTTCTAATCAACTTCTCATCAAAAGTTGGAGAGATTCCCAAATTGATACCGGGATATCTCTCCCTAAATCTTTGGTGATAAACAATCCTCCTCGCTAACCGGTTATTGGCACCCGAATTGCTCGCCTGCTCATCGGATCTAGAGAAACCCAGCTTGGGTTCCACGCACCGATACGAGATCCCAGCGCGAAGGCCGAACGATCACGGGCTATTTTGAAAGGAATTCTCAATCCTCCTATGAGACCCTTCGACAAACCGCCTTTCGATCTCTTCCATGGTCATTCTCGATTGCTGCAATACGGTTGTGCCATCCTCAGCGTTGTTCTGGCGACGTGGGTACGGCTGTCGCTCGATCCCATGCTCGGCCTGCAATATCCCTATGCCACCATCTTTTTCGCCGTCCTGCTGGCCGCCGCCTATGGCGGTTTTCACCCCGGCCTCGCGGCGCTGATTCTTGGGGCCTTATCTTCCGACTACTTCCTGATTCCTCCGCGCGGCAGCTTCAGACTGCAGGGGTGGCAACAGTGTTTTGGTATGGGCCTTTATCTCGTCACCGGCTTTGGCATCGTCGTCTTGGGCGGAGCGATGCGCGAGGCGAAGCGCAAGCTTGAAAAACGGGTCCAGGAGCGCACGGCCACACTGGCTCTAGCCTTGGAGTCTCTACGCGAGAGTCAGGCACAGGTAAAGGCGATCTTCTCGTCGGCGATGGACGCGATTATCAGCGTCAATGAGCAGCAGCGCATCATCATGTTCAATGCTTCCGCGGCGAAGGTCTTCGGTTGTTCCGAGGCCGAGGCGTTAGGCCAGCCCATTGAAAACTTCATTCCTCAGCTCTTTCGCGCTGCGCATAGCGGCCACCTGCGGAAATTCGGGCTCAGCGGGACCACCAATCGCGCCATGGGCGAACCGGGTGCCCTCAGCGCTTTGCGCGCGGACGGCACAGAGTTCCCCATTGACGCCTCCATCTCTCACACCGAAACCGATGGCAAGAGGTTATTCACGGTCATTTTGCGCGACGTCACTGAGCGCAACCGGGCCGAAGATAAGCTGCGGGAAAGCGAGGAGCGGATCCGGCTCTTCATCGAATACGCCCCCGTGGAATTGGCCATGTTTGACCGCGACATGCGTTACGTTCATGTGAGCCGCCGCTGGCGGGCTGCCTATGGCCTCGGCGACCGCGATGTGCAAGGCCTCTCCCACTACGACGTGTTCCCCGACGTCCCTGCGCAATGGAAAGAATCGCATCGTCGCGGACTGGCCGGCGAAGTCTTGCGCCATGAAGATGACTCCTTCATCCGGGCCGACGGTTCCGTGCAGAGGTTGCGATGGGAGATACGGCCGTGGCGTGACCGGACGGAAAGCGTCGGCGGCATCGTACTCTTCACCGAAGACATTACCGAGCGCAAGCAAGCAGAAGAAGCTTTGCAGGAAAAGGAGTTTCTGCTCTCCGAATCCCAGCGCATTGCTCACGTGGGCACTTGGATCTATGAACTATCCGGCAGTTTGACCTGGTCGGAAGAGACCTATCGCATCTATGGGGTCTCCTCAGAGACCTTTACTCCGAATGTCGAGTCGTTGTTGAACTTGATGCTTCCTGAGGACCGCGCTGCGATGCAGGAGTGGATCGCGGAGTGTGCCGCCGGAAAAGCGCCGGCGGATCTCGAATTTCGAATTGTTCTGGCCGATGGCGCCATTCGCTTTCTGAATGGCCGCGGCGAACTGCAACATGACTCCGAAGGCCGCCCCATACGCTTGGCCGGCACAATCCAGGATGTCACCCAACGAAAGCGCGCGGAAGAACTCTTGCGCCAGTCCGAGCGTCATTACCGCACTCTGTTCGATTCCATGGAAGAGGGCTTCTGCACCGTCGAAGTACTGTTCGACGACAACAACAACGCCGTCGATTACCGCTTCCTCGAAGTCAATCCGGCATTCGAAAAGCAGACCGGAATGCACAATGCGCGGGGAAGAAGAATGCGTGAGTTCCCCATGCCACACGAAGAGCACTGGTTTGAAATCTACGGCAAGATAGCTTTGACTGGGGAGCCTGCCCGCTTCGAAAGCGTTGCCGCACACTTGCACCGTTGCTATGACGTGCACGCCTTCCGCGTCGGAGAGCCGCGGGAAAGAAAAGTGGCTGTCCTTTTCAATGACATCACCGAACGCAAAAGAGCCTTGGCGGAACTGGCCCAGCAATCGGAGCAACTGACTCGTTCCCGCCAGGAGATCCTCAATTTCAACGATGAACTGGAACAGCGCGTGCTCCGCCGAACTGCCGAACTACAGGCTTCTAACAAGGAACTCGAAACCTTCACCTATTCAGTCGCACATGACATGCGCGCCCCCCTGCGGCACATCAATGGTTTCTCCAGGATTCTGATGGAGGACGAGGCGCCCAACCTCACGTCCTCCGGGCAGAACCTGTTGCAGCGGATCAACGCAGGCGCCAACCGCATGGGACTCTTAGTAGATGACCTCCTGAAACTGGCTGGTTTGAGCCGCAGCGGATTGAACCTGCAGGTTTCAGAACTGAAATCGATGGCCGAAGAAGTGGTGGCGGATCTCGCGCTCGATTACAGCGGCAGAAAGATCGAGTGGAAGATTAACGATCTGCCCTCGGTGCAGTGCGATCGGGGACTGATGAAACAGGTCCTCCACAATCTCCTTTCGAATGCGGTGAAGTATACGGGGACGCGTCCGCAGGCCATGATCGAGGTTGGGCATACGAAGGAAAGCGGAAGTTCAGTCTTTTTCGTCCGGGATAACGGGGTCGGCTTCGATATGAAGCATGCCGACAAGCTCTTCGGCGTTTTTCAGCGCCTGCATCCGAATGATCATTTCGAAGGTACTGGCGTCGGCTTGGCGATTGTCGAGCGAATTGTGCAGAAGCACGGCGGACGCGTCTGGGCCGAAGCTGAACCGGACCGCGGCGCTACTTTTTATTTCACGCTGGAAGGCTCGAAGCACCAACCCAACGTCAGGCGAATGGCTCAAACCGGCTGAAACATCCGTCATGCTTGCGCACCAAGCAGCCTACTTCGCTGGATGCGGCTTCACTCCCGACCACGTCCAGCCTTGGATCTTCCAGCCTCCGCCTTCCGCGTGCAAAACAAAAGTCATTTGTCCTTTCTCAACCATGCCTTGGCCTCGCTCTTTATAAAAATAGGTCGCAGGAATGATCACGTAGGCCGCATCTCCCTCCACTTCGGTTCGCGTGGGTGCGCCGTATTTCACAATGCCGTCAGATACTCCCTTAGCCTGCGCATGCTTGTCATAGTCCGCCGCCCAATCTTGAGGAGCATGAGGCCCAATCCAGCGGTGCGGAGCAAACTCGTCAACGATGGTGATGTCGCCGGTCGAGTAGGCGGCATAGGCGGACTTCGTGTCGCCCTTGTTGAACCCATCGATGAACTGGTGAATGGGTGCGGTCACATCTGGAGTCGCAGCCAGCACGAAGGATGTGGCCATCAGTACGTTCGCGAACACTGCGCCGAGTAATTTTCTCAAGCGATTTTCCTGGATTTACCGCGGATCTCTACCGACGCTCCCAAGACTCGCACGCTAAGTTCTTACGAGTCAACGGAAATGTGCATTAGAATTGAGCAAGCAGCGACCAGTGATGAAAAAGAAAGCAAAACGACCGGAGGTTTTCACGATTGGTTGTTCCTGTTCCGAGCGACTGTTCAGAATGGAGTTTGTCTCTCTGTGAAGGTTGGCATAGATTTCGGTACGACCCGCATCGTGGTTGCCGCTGTCGACCGCGGAAATTATCCCCTCGTCAACTTTGATACTCCCGACGGCAACTCCCGCGACTGGTTCCCTCCGCTCTTTGCCGTCCGAGGCGAAACGCGTGTTTACGGCTGGGAGGCATGGATGAAACAAGGGCAGCCGGAGTGGACCGTAGTTCGCTCGCTAAAACGCTGTCTGAAAGACGCCGGTCCCGAAACGCGCATCGAAATCGCTGGCCAGTCTCTTGAAGTAAGGCAGTTGCTGCGCGAAATGATGGCCGCGTTGCGCTTGCAATTGCGCGAACATTCCACTCTGCGCGACGACGGCAACCAACCCTTGGAGGCCATGCTGGGAGTGCCGGCCAATGCCAACAGCAACCAGCGTTTTCTTACCACCGAAGCCGCTCGCGATGCCGGCTTCGAAGTCTTGGGTCTGTTAAACGAACCTTCGGCCGCCGCCGTCGAATTCGCCCATCGCGACCTCGTCACCCGCAAGCGCGATTCTCCCGGCCGGCTGCTGGTCTACGATTTGGGCGGAGGGACCTTCGACGCTTCCCTCATCGAACTTGGCGACGGAGAGCATTCGATCGTCGCCTCCGACGGCATTCCGAACCTGGGCGGCGACGACTTCGACGAGATTCTTGCCGAACTCGCCCTCGATGCCGCCGATATCTCGCGTGAACACAGAGACAGTCTCTCCGCAAACGAGTGGTTCATCCTCGTCGACGAGTGTCGCGAGAAAAAAGAATCCTTAAGTCCCAACACGCGCAAACTGAACCTGGATCTCGAGCGCGTCCGCCCGAATTGGCCAGAGGTCTCCGTCAACGCGAGCTTGTTTTACGATCGTTGCCGGTCTCTGATCGAATCCACCCGCAGCGTCGTTGACGATCTGCTGGCAGCGCACCCCGAGCGCCCCGTCGAGTCTCTCTACATCACCGGCGGTGGCTCGGAGTTACCCCCAGTCGCCCGCATTTTGCGCGAGAACTATGGCAGACGCGTGCGCCGTTCCGCCTACATGCGCTCGGCGACCGCCATCGGACTGGCCGTCCGCGCCGATACCCGGTCTGGTTTCACCTTGCGCGACCGGTTCATGCGGAATTTTGGCTTGTGGCGAGAAGCCGACCACGGACACGGCATAATCTTCGATCTCGTATTTCCGCGCGGCACCGAATTGCCGGGTCCCAAGCAACCGCCGCTTCGCAGCGTCCGCTCCTACCGGCCGGCTCATAACATCGGCCATTTCCGATTCCTGGAATGCGCTCGCTTGGCCAACGATGGACGCCCGGTCGGCGAGATTACCGATTGGGACGACATTCGTTTCCCCTTCGATCCCGACCTGCAGGACCGCGCTGATCTTTTAGGAGTCTCGGTGATGCGAACTCCTGCAAATTCCAATTTTCTCGTTGAGGAAACCTACACCTGCGACAGCAGCGGCAATCTCGCGGTCGCGATTTCTAATAAGTCCACCGGCTATGAGAAGAAGTTCCGTCTTGGCCGGTGGTCTGAAAAGCAATCAAAGATCAAGATCATGCCCTCCCGGACGGCCAAGCGCGTCAACTCTAAGTGAGCATTAGCATCCTCGCAGTCGAGCAGCGAACTACCGCCGCGGCCCCATTCCCTGCAAAGCCGGCAGAGACAGCAAACAGTTCGAAGAACTGACAAGCTCCAATCCGGTCGGCAGCGATTCCCCAAAACTGCGGACCGCATCAACCGCCGTCGGTGAGACATACTCCGATACCGCACGAACAGTTTCTTCCGCGACTCCACGCGTTGTCATCCAAGACACTACCTGCTCGCGAATTGCATCCTCGATGTCACGCGAGCGATCATCGGTGCGGCGAGCGATCACTGCGATGGCCGAGGACATTGCCGCAGTAAACGTCGATAAGTCCAGCAGGGCTTTTAGCCACTCACCCGCAATGGCGGGCACCACTACCGAGTGCCGCGACCCATACAGCGGAATGCGCGATCCCAGTCGAGCGAGCGACCACAGCCAGATTGCATCTTCAGGCTCCTGCCTGATTTTCTCCAGCAGTTTGTGGCCAAGCCGGGCACGCGTGCTAGCCGGCAGATGTTCGAGATTGGCAAGAAGCCGCCACTGCTCGTACTCGAGTTGACGGTTAACCCGGCGTTTCCTGTCTCGATTTCCAGGGCCGGAATACCTGCGATAAAGCACCTGCTGCTCGCTCGCATTAATCCCCCCCGCGATCCGGCGCAACAGAACGAGCAGTTCGACCTGACATCGCAGATCGTCCTCGAAAGCCAGTTCATTCGATGAGATCGATCGCACGCGCCGGACTCGCGCATCATCACCCTCAGCTCCGAACCCTGGCCGCAGGCAATAACCGCACAGATTGAGCCATCGCACCTCATGGCGCGACGACGCTTTGCGTCCCTCGGAAACCTCGATCAAAACGTCGCAGAACCGTCGAATCGCCGCCACCGGCCACGAGTCTTTCTTTGCCCCCATCGCTGCTTCCATCTGACTCACAAGCGTGTCGGGTTCGGGCGCGTCGTCTTCGGACGCGCCGGCAAAAACGTCGCGGATCAGTTGCGTCGCGAATTCGACCGACGAGTCAAACAAAGTGGGCTCCGACGAAAGGATTGAGACCGGCGGTGTCTCCGCTTCGGATGCCCCCTCTCTCGCCTCTTGGCCGCGCAGTTCGAATTGCAGTCGCCAGCGATGCGGCGTCTCCCTCGCTTCGCACCACAGTTCGAGCGTTCCGACCTCCGTGAAATCGGCTCTCAGCGTTACGTTCAGGTGTATGTCGCGCATCTTCTTGCCATAGCGCAACAACGTCACCAGCGGAGCATGGCGATGCACTTCGGCCCCGTTCAGCCGCGTCACTACGCCATGCACATCGTGGCGCACGCGCGAACTATACAGTGTGAAGGAGACCGGGCGATTGGCCAGCACCGAGAACTCCCGCTTCAGCGGCGGAAGTGCCGTGCCTTCCTCGGCTCCGGCCGGCAGCACGCAGATGCCCTCCAGACCTTCATCCCCTTGCCACCCGACATAGTACGAGCGAGCGCTCCCCGCTCCGACGCGCGCACCTTCACCGCGCCGCACCCGGCCATAGTAGGCGGCGCCGCAAGCCACCGCTCTCTCCTCCGCATTTCCCGCTTCACCTTCTGCCTCCGCGTCGTTGAGAAGTTTCGGCCGCCAGCCGCTTTGCGCTCCGTCGAACCACGCGGAGATGGCATCGATAATCCTCTGGCGAGTCACCGCCGGAGAACAGAATCCGCCATTGAAAAGCACGGCATCCGGTCGCGCCATTTCTCGCTGCGCGGAGGGTTGGACTGAAGCACGAGGACTCGCCGATCCATCCCTCATGCCGGCCGCCGCTTGTGTCAGAAATGCGGCGAGGTGCTTGGTGATGGCGGGATCACTGGCGTAGGGCAGGCCGAGTTCGCGCAATCCAGTCAGACGGCCCTGGTCGGGCATTTCATTCGGCGCAGTGATCGGCAGGAATCCCTCCGTCAGAACCTGCAAAACTTCTTCGCGAGTCAGTTCCACGCTGAGCGCCTGCCCAACCACGGCGTGGCCACTCCCCAATACAGTCACCGGCACGTGCGACAGTGCCGCGGACGAGTCGCTCAGCAGCCGTTCTTTGGCGGCGCAGCAAGACCGGCGCAGCGCATAACGCTGTCGCATCGTGAGCTTGAGGTTGGTCGACTTCTCGACTAGCTTTTCTTCTACCCGACGTGCCAGCGCGAAATCGAGATTGTCGCCGCCGAGCAAAATATGTTCTCCCACCGCGGTTCGTTCAAACTGCAACTCGCCGTCCAGCGAGCGTCCGCGGACCAGGCTGAAGTCAGTGGTGCCGCCTCCGATGTCGCAGATCAAAATCAGTTCGTCTTCTCGAACGCCTACCTTCGCCTGCGATTTCTTCGCAATCCACGCATAAAACGCCGCCAGCGGTTCTTCAAGCAGCGTGAGCCTCTGGAATCCGGCCCGGCGGGCGGCTTCCACCGTCAACTCGCGGGCTTCCTCATCGAACGACGCCGGCACGGTCAGAACAATTTCCTGATGTTCAAACCGTGTTTCGCTATCGCTTCCATGCGAACGGTTCCAGGCGTCCCGCAAGTGCATCAGGTAGCGCGCCGAAGCTTCCACCGGAGAAATCATCGGTTGCGGCGGCTCCGCTTGTACCGGCAGAAATTTGGCACGCCGATCGACGCCCGCGCACGAAAGCCACGACTTGGCCGACGAGACTTGCCGGCTCGGCACCAGCGCTCCCTGCTCGCGCGCTAACACGCCTGTGACCATGGGCGGATCTTCATCCCAAGTCGCGCTCACTGCTCCGGTGGACAATTCATCTGCGGTGGGAAAGTACAGAAAGGACGGCAGTGTGGACAGCGTGCGGACTTCGCCGTGAGCCACCAACTGCGGCACGGGAAACACCCGAATCCGGGACCCCGCCTCTGCGGCCCATAGAGCATCGACTCGCGCGTCCTCAACCTGCAGATCGCCGGTTTGTGAATCGGTCCGCGTGTCGATGTATGCCACGACGGAGTTGGTCGTGCCTAGGTCGATGCCGATCAGATAACGAGATGGCACCGCAGACCTCACTTCGCGTGCTTTTCGCGAATATTCAATTCCAGCTTCCAGCGCTCGTTGCCGTCGCGAGACACGCACCACACTTCGAGCGTGCCGAGTTCGGTAACCCGCGTCTCGATTCGCACCGGCACAACCTTCCCTTGCTGGCCCTCGAGTTTGAGAGTGACCTCCAGAGGGCTCAGTTCTTCGATGTCGGAACCCCAATCCTCCAGCAGGCTGCCGACGTGGTCTTGCTTGCGGACGCTGGAACTAAGGAAGCGAAATTCCGCTGGTTCGCCGACCACCAGGCCAAACTCTCGCCCGGGAATCGTCGCTTCCGTGCCCTCCTCCATGCCGAAGGGAACGACGCAGAGTGCTTTCAGTGGAGCTGCCATGCCGGGCACCGCGGGCATCGCGCTTTCGATTCCGATGTAGTAGGTGCGCGACGCCCCGCTCCGGATGCGCACGCCGTGACCGCGTCGCGCCTTTCCGTAGTAGGCCGCTCCGCGCGCCACCGCGTGCTCCAGGTCGGAAGCATCGTGGTCCGAATTAAGAATCTGCTCCGCCCCGAGCGCGTCGAATCCCTCTTTTTTCAGCCAGCTGTTCACCACCTCGACCACGCGGTCGCGCAGCACAGCCGCTTTCATCACCCCTCCGTTGAACAGCACGTGCGTGGGGCACGCCAATCCGCTCGGACCGCGCCGGATGCCGGCAGCCTCGGGACTATCCCGTACTTGCTCCGAAAGAAAACGCGCCAGGTGCTTCGTGATCGCCGCATCGGCCGCATACGGCAGGCCCAACTCCTGAAACCCCACCCGCCGCTGCCGCGCCGGTAGTTCGCTGCTCGCGACCTTCGGAAAAAATCCTTCCACCAGAACCTGGTCGAGATCTTCGCGTAGCAGTTCCGTTTTGATGGTGCCGCCGATCAACTTCGTTCCCTTGCCCAGCAACGTGACGGGGCGTTTCTGCGTCTTGGGCGACTCGAACAGTTTTTCCTTTTCGATACGGCACTGGTGCCATAGGCCATGCAACTGCCAGTTGTCGACACGATGGCCTGCCGCCTCCAGGCGCTGCTGCAGAACGCGCGCCAGCGCCAGATCCATGTTGTCCCCGCCCAACAGGATGTGGTCACCAACGGCGATGCGCTTGAGCGTCAGCTCGCCTTTTTCCTCGGAAACCGCGATCAGGCTGAGATCGGTGGTGCCGCCACCAACATCGCACACCAGAACCAGGTCGCCCACCTTGACGCGGCGGCGCCACCCATCCCCTTGGCTTTCCAGCCACGCATAAAACGCCGCCAACGGCTCTTCCAGCAACGTCACCTGCCTGTAACCGGCCAACTCAGCCGCGCGCCTCGTTAACTCGCGGGCTTCTTCATCGAAGGATGCGGGAACCGTGATCAGCACGTCCTGTTCCGCCAGCGGACTCGCTTGCCCCGCCTCGCTGCTGTCCCAAACCGTCCGCAGGTAACGCAAGAATTGCGACGACGCTTCGACCGGCGACAACTTCGGCACCTCTTCGGGAGCTTGCCAAGGCAAGATCGGCGCAGTTCGGTCCACGCCAGCGTACGAGAGCCATGACTTAGCGGATGCGATCAGCCGATTGGGGCTCTCCGCGCCCCGTTTGCGCGCCAGTTCGCCGATCACAAATTTCGGCTCGGTCTCCCATGGCAACGCCAGGCTGCTTTTCGGAAAATCGAATTCTCCCGGAATATAAAGAAACGATGGCAGCAATGTGCGCTCCGCAACCTCGTTCGGATTCACCAGTTGCGGAATTCCGCTGACCTCGATGCGGCCCTCCTTCTCATCTCCGTTGGCGTCGGAACGCGCCAGCGCTGAGTTCGTAGTCCCCAGGTCGATGCCGACAATATATTGACTGGCCAAACTGAAATCTCCTTTTCTAACTCAACCACGGTCGAGCATCTCGGTCGCGCCTCAGGAAAGCTCGACCTCGGCCGGCGCTATGACCATGCGCCCAGCGCCTTGCGGCAAGGGCGGAAGATTCACTTCCTTCACCCGCCATCCCCTGTGCCGGAGCATCCCTCGCACAGGCAACTCTCCCGCCACGTTACCGATCAGTTTGATGGCCGCCAACTCAAAACCCGCCGGCACGTTCACCGGCTGATCTTCCTCGGAGTTCAAAATCGGTTCCAGCTTGACATACTGCGCCAGCACTTGCCGACAAGTGTCGTGGATCGTTCGAGCTGCAGCCCCAATCTGATCATCCGCATACCCGGAAATGTTTTCCTCCAGAAAATCGATCAGCCGCCCGTCGCGCTGCAGCAGCGCAAGCATCTGCACCGCTCGATCGGACCCCTCCGGGGCTGGCCGTTCCCCTTCTTTCGCCCGCGAAACCACCGCAGCAGCGGCACTCGCCGCCGGCGGAAACACGCCTCCAGTCCTGCTGGATGCAGTCATGCGCAGCTTTTGTGCAAGATCAGCGGGAATTTCGGCGTGGAACAGGATCGAAAAAAAACACCGAAAGGCCGCGCCGATTCGTTCCCAGAATCCGTTCATAACGACTCCACGATTGGAAATTAATAATCTACGGATCAGTTTCTACGATCATACCAACATGCTCAGACGATTCGAGAGTTCGCCCAGCCGCAGCAATCGACGTTTCGCTTCGCCCCTCGCACCTCTCCAAGTTTGGGCCTATCCCGGAAATCAAGTACCATAATTTCAACACGCCAATTTTGTGGCGGACGATTTCTCAGGAGACGCTCTTAATCGTGCCATCGACCATCCATCTCGCGCCGGATAACGGATTCAATCTTCAGCCGGAAGGCTCCAGGCACGCATGAAGTCATCCGCTGGCCTGCACTTCAAGACCTACTTGTTGATTTTCTTGATGGTGATCTTCGGTCCCTTGGGCAACGTTTTCCTCGGCAAGGGTATGAAGAGCATCGGCGCAGTCATCATCAGAACGCCGGCAGAGGCCCTGAGCGTTCTTTCCCGCGTCCTTCAGTCAAGCGCGATTTGGTTGGGGATCGCTTCCCTCATCATCTTTTTTGTGGCCAACATACTGGTGCTCTCGTGGGCGGATTACAGCTATGTGCAACCGGCTTCGTCCGCGGCCTACGGTATCTCTGCCCTGCTCGCTCATTTTCTGCTCCGCGAAGTCGTCACGCCCACCCGCTGGATGGGCGTCCTCCTTATTTGCCTGGGCGTGTTCGTCGTTGGACACACGCCTCCCCGCACTACGGAGCCAAGCTAGATGCTCATTGTCATCTTTTATTTTCTGATTATCTGCGCCGGCACGGGCGGCGAGCTATGCGTCTCCCGCGCCATGAAATCGATGGGCGAGGTCAAGGATTTTCGTCCCGCCGCTGTCGCCATCGTAATTCTCCGCGCATTGCGCAATCCGTGGATGTGGGCCGGCATCGGCCTCATGGCCACCGCCTTCTCTCTCTACTCGCGGTCCTGTCGCGGCAGAATGTCAGTTTGGTCGTTCCCGTTACCGCATTGAGTTACGGCGCCGGCGCCTTGGGCGGAAAATTCTTTCTCGGCGAACAAGTCACGCCGAGGCGATGGGCTGGCGTGCTCTTGGTTTGCATCGGTGTCGCAGTTGTCTTTATGGGACGAGTGTGATCCAGGCAGAACCTTTGAATGGAGCGCACATGGATGGAGCGCACAACTGCCGCGTGTCCCTGGCAGCTAATCCTTTAGCTCCTTCACTCCGGTACCTCGCCAACTATTACTATTTCGCGCCGTAATCTCCACTTGCGCCAACTTCGCCGTGGCAAACCAATCCTCGATTTCTTCCCGGCGATGATAGAACGCCGTCGGAGCTACCAGGTGATCGAATACATTCCAGAAATTTTCGGCGAAAGAATATACCGAGATTGCGCACAAGTAATCGCTGTAAGGCAACCGTCGTTTGATCGACGCCAGCCACGGTAACCGGCTCGCCGGAAGATAAACCAGCTTCAGCGCCAGGTACAAAGGAATCGCAAGCAGAAATGACAGAACATGCGTAATGAACTTCGGCAGCTTCGACGTGACATGGATGCGAACCGGGTCGACGAATAACTCGATCCACCGGTTCCCTTCGCTGCCATACACCCAAGTCGCGATCCGCCCGCCCGGCTTCAGTTTGGTTACCAGGCTCAAGAAGCCTGCCTTCGGATCCGGCAGGTGATGGAGTACTCCGATACTGTAGGCAAAATCGAAGGAACTGAGAAAAGGCAGGAAATAGATATCGGCTTGGATCACGTGCACATTGGGCAGGTGGCGCGTGTTTTTGAAAGCTGACTCCACCGCGTCGGACAAATCGATTCCAATAGCTTCGCTAGCGCCAAACTTTGCCGACAGAAAAAGATGCCTTCCTTTGCCGCAACCCCCATCCAACACCACACGGTTCGCGAAAGTGGATTCGTCGAGCGGCTTGATCCAGTCGAGAAACTCTTCGCGGTCCGCGTCGGTGAGTTCCGTGTAATGGGTCCATTCATAACCGAACGCCTCAGCCGTGGCTTGTTTCGCAGCGGATAATTCCGCCGGCAGAAAGCGTGGAATCCCACGAATCACGGGAAAGCTGGATTGACAGCCGCGGCACCGCAGAGATCCTTCGAGGATCTCTCCATTCACTTCATGTTCAACTTCAACGTCGAACCCGGTTCCGCATTGCGTGCAGGCGATATAAGAAAGTAGGCGTTGTTTCATCTCGTAGGGATGACCAGCCTATCGGGCACTGCCGCCCAAGTCAAACTGGCCTCGCCGATTCCGCGCTGGCCCTTCCAAAAAACTTCGGCTCCATTTATCCTAACGCAGCGTGTGTGGCATCGTCGGATTCACTCATCAAGACCGATCTGTTCAGTCAAGCCGGATTGAAGGCGCTACCGCCTCGCTGGTTCACCGCGGACCCGACCAGCAGGGCGTTTACGAATCCAAGAACGTTTCTTTGGGTGCCGTCCGCCTCTCCATCATCGACCTCATCGGTGGCGAGCAACCCATGCGCAGCCCGGATGGCGATACCATCCTGGTCTATAACGGCGAGGTCTACAATCACGCTGAGCTTCGCGCCGAGTTGCAAAGTCTGGGGCATTCCTTCGCCACCCACAGCGACACCGAAGTGGTGCTGCACGCTTTTCTTGAGTGGGACACCGCCTCCTTCCGGCGGCTGCGCGGCATGTTCGGGCTGGCGATCTGGCGCGAGTCGCGGCGGCGCTTGGTCCTGGCACGTGACCGCCTCGGTATCAAGCCCCTCTATTTTGCCCGCAAGGGCGATGAGATCTATTTCAGCTCCGAGCTCAAAGGAATTCTGTGTCATCCGGAAATCGATCGCAACCTGAACCTGGACGGCTTGAATTGCTATCTGCGCGTGAACTACGTTCCCGCGCCCTACACTCTGGTCGAAGGAATTGAAAAACTGCCTCCGGCCCACATTCTTACGTGGCAGCGCGGATCGACGAACATCGAATCTTACTGGCACTCCGAGGTCTCGCCTCAGGCGCAGAAGGCATGGAGCCTCGATTCCGCCAAGGAACGACTCGATTACCTGCTCAAGGAATCCGTCCGCGAACACCTCGTTGCTGACGTTCCCGTTGGCCTATGGGCCAGTGGCGGCCTGGATTCCTCCACCATCCTGCACTACGCGGCCGAGGCCTCGTCCGCGCCGCTGAAGACATTCTCCATTACCTTCAAGGGACGCAGCTTCGACGAAGGTGCCTACATCCGCGATGTTGCCGAGCACTACGGAACTGATCATTCCGAGATTGACTTGAACCCGGACACCGATCTGCCGGAGGCGATCCACGAGTTTGCCTACTATTCCGACGAGCCCAGCGCCGACGCCGGATGCCTCCCTGTGTGGTTTTTGGCCAAGATGACCGCGCAGCACGTGAAAGTGGCTCTGAGCGGTGAAGGAGCCGACGAACTGTTCGGCGGATATTTAACCTATGCAGCGACGCGTTACGCCCGCCTTGCACGCCTCGCTCCGGCCGGGTTGCGGCGATTGGCGATCAGCGGCCTGCGTCACTGGCCGGTATCGGACGAGAAGATCAGTTTTGAATACAAGCTCAAGCGCTTTTTACGCGGGTCTTTATTGCCGCCCGATGAAGCGCATGTTTTTTGGAATGGCACTTTCTCGGAGCAGGAGAAGGCTGAATTTTTCCTGGGAGCGGACCCTGCGCCCATGGCAAGAATTTTGCGGAACATGCCGCCAATCCCACCGGTCAACCGCTATCTCCTCTTCGATCAGCAGTACTATTTGCCCGATGACATTCTCTACAAATCCGACCGCATGAGCATGGCTCACTCGCTCGAGGTGCGGCCCCCATTTCTTGATCACCGCATTGTCGAGTTCGCCGCTTCGTTGCCGGAGAACCTCAAACTGCACGGATCGGAATTGAAGTTCCTGCTCAAAGAGCTCATGAAAGGCAAACTGCCCCCCGCCATTCCACGCAGAAAAAAGGTGGGCTTCGATATCCCGGCCCATGACTGGTTTCGCGGTGTGTTGAAACCGCTCTTGCTCGACACCCTGACCGAGCAGGCCGTAAAGGAAACACAAATCTTCCGGTGGGAGGGTGTGCAGGACGTCATTAACAAGCACATGGAACGGCGCGAGAGCCTCGGCTATCACCTCTGGGGATTGCTGATTTTATTCCTGTGGATCAAACGGTGGAACATCCAGACGCGGTCGGAACCAGAACCGGCAAGCAAGAGCTTCGTCAGCCCCTCGGTGGTAGCCTGAACCGGCGCAACGAATTCATTGTCATCCTCTTCGCGGCTGCGATTTTCTTCGGCTGCATTATTTCTCCTCCCTCCCTCATGGATGACGTTGACGCCGTGCAGGCGCAGATCGCGCGCAACATGCTGACTTCGGGCGACTGGGTAACAGCGCGACTCGATGGCGTGTCATATCTGGAAAAGGCCCCTCTGGTGTACTGGGTCATCGCGGGGAGCTACGAGATTTTCGGCGCGCACGACTGGGTCGCGCGGATTCCGGTCGCTTTGTCCTCGGTTGCCCTGTGCTGGCTCACCATGGCATTCGGCACATGGGCCTTCGGCAAGCAAGCCGGGTTTTATTCGGGATTATGCACGGCCACCTGCATCGGTCTTTTCCTCTTCACCAGGATCTTGATTCCCGATGTCATGCTGACCTTCACCGTTGCGCTCGCCATGTGGGCCTTCCTTCGCGCTCTCGACGACGAAGAACCACATCCGCGCATTTGGGCCTTCGTCCTCGCCGCGAACCTCGGCGTTGGTCTTCTGCTGAAAAGCCTTATCGGAGTCTTGTTCCCCGTCGCGGCGGGCCTTATCTATCTCGCCATCACCCGCCAGCTTTTCTCTGCCGCCACTTGGCGCCACTTGCATCCCTTCAGCGGACTGGCGGTCATCCTGCTCATCGCCGCGCCCTGGCACATTCTGGCCACCTTGCGAAATCCTCCGTACTTCGCTTTCACTCTCCACAGCGGACCCGGCGAATATCACGGGTTTCTTTGGTTTTTCTTCATCAACGAGCAACTGCTGCGCTTTCTCAATCTGCGCTATCCACGAGACTACAACACCGTCCCGCGCCTTTATTTCTGGCTGTTGCATCTGGTGTGGCTGTTTCCCTGGAGCGTCTACTTCCCCGCCATCGCCCAACTCTCGTTCAAACCCGACTCCAGTTTCAACGATCGAGCGGGCCGAACTCGACTTCTGGCGCTCTGTTGGGCCGGCTTTATCCTGGTCTTCTTCACTTTTTCCACGACGCAGGAATACTACTCGATGCCTTGCTATCCCGCCCTTGCGCTACTCCTGGGCGCGGCGATGGCGGCCCAGAGCGATTGGATCCCTCGCGGCACGCGCGCTCTCTCTGTCATCGCGGCAGTCGCCGGACTAGCAACCCTCACTCTCTTTTTCCTTACGCGTCACATCCCCGCCCCGGGGGATATCTCTCAGGCTCTCAGCCATCATCCCGGCGCGTATACTCTTTCCCTTGGACACATGCAGGATCTCACCCTGAATTCATTCGCCTACCTGCGGAAGCCCCTGCTGCTGGCCGCGATCGCCTTCTGCGCGGGTGCGATCGCCACATGGAAATGGCCCGGCCAGCGGGCCTTTTTGGCCGCCGCACTGATGATGATCTTGTTCTTCCACGCCGCCCGGCTGGCTATGGCCGCATTCGATCCGTACCTCTCATCGCGGCCGATCGCCGAGGCAATTCGCAGGTCACCTCAGGGAACCCTCGTCATTGACCACCACTACTACACATTTTCGTCGATCTTCTTTTATTTGAATCGCACCGCATTGCTTCGCAACGGCCGTTTCAATAATCTGGTCTACGGCTCTTACGCTCCCGGCGCGCCCGATGTGTTTATCGACGACTCGCAGTTCAAGATCCTCTGGCTTAAACCCGAGCGTTGTTATATCGTGGCCGACCAGAGCGTGGTTCCAAGTTTGGAATCGCTTTTAGGCGCTGAACATCTTAGTCTAGTTATGGCGAGTGGCGGCAAGGTCCTCCTGACCAATCTTCCGCTGGCGATCTCTGCAGGCGAAACGACGGCCGCCGCGAAAACTGCGGAACTGTCGTTTGCAAGTCAGGCACTGAACTGAAGAAATGCACCATCGGCAATCGTTTTTAAGAAAGCTTTTTTGAAGAACCGACGGCGAGGAGGCCACATGAGGGTTGCGGTGCTGGGAGGCGATGGATACTGTGGTTGGGCAACCGCTTTATATCTGTCCATGAAAGGACACACGGTCGCGATTGCGGACAACTACTGCCGCCGTCAGTGGGACCACGAACTCGGTGTACAGACCTTGACGCCCATCCGCCCGCTCGCCGAGCGCCTGAATGTTTGGCGCAGCCTTACCGGCGAGAACATCGAGCTTTTTGTCGGCGATGTGATGGACTACGACTTTCTCTCCACCGTGATCTCGAAATTTGAGCCCGAAGCCGTCGTGCATTTCGCCGAGCAGCGCGCCGCCCCCTACTCCATGATCGACCGCAAACATGCGGTGTTCACTCAGGTCAACAACGTCGTGGGGACGCTCAATCTCCTCTTCGCGCTGCGCGAGTTTCAACCCGATTGTCACCTCATCAAACTGGGCACCATGGGGGAATACGGCACGCCCAACATCGACATCGAAGAAGGCTACATCACCATCGAGCACAATGGCCGGCGCGACACCGTCCCCTACCCCAAGCAGCCCGGCTCCTTTTACCACCTCTCGAAGGTGCACGACAGCCACAACATCATGTTTGCCTGCAAGATCTGGGGATTGCGCGCCACCGATCTCAACCAGGGTGTGGTTTACGGAACCATGACGGATGAAGTGGCTCTAGGCGAGGCGCTGATCAATCGCTTCGATTACGACGAGGTCTTTGGCACCGTCCTCAATCGCTTCTGCGTGCAGGCGGCCATCGGACACCCGCTCACTGTGTACGGCAAAGGCGGCCAAACCCGCGGATTCCTCGATATCCGCGACACTGTTCGCTGCGTCGAGATCGCCTGTGCGAATCCCGCAGGCAGGGGTGAATGCCGCGTCTTCAATCAATTTACGGAACAGTTTTCAGTTCTGGACCTCGCTCACCTGGTTCAAAGCGCAGGCAAAAAACTGGGTCTCACTGTGAAGATCGATCACCTCGCCGACCCCAGAGTCGAGGCCGAAGAACACTACTACAACGCCAAGCACTCCAAGCTGATTGAACTGGGCCTCGAGCCGCATTTGCTTTCCGATTCGCTGCTCGACTCGCTGATGAATGTCGCGATGAAATATCGGGACCGGATTGATCCCAATGTCATGATGCCGCGAATTAACTGGCGGCAGCCTCAGAGCCACGCCGAGCCGAAACCGGCTCCGGAATCCGTGACCCTGTAGTTAAAGTTTCTCGGGAAACCGGAAGCACACGGCAAGAAAACTAGCGGCTCATTTCGCCCGTTCGTCCTGAACCGGCGTGACTGGAACTAGTTTGCCATTGCGTATGTAATATTGGCCGTCGCGCCAGCGAATGCTGTTGCGCGTAAAGCTCGTCAGCCAGATCAGAAACGCCATTGCGTCCCACACTGGAATGAGCCACAGCTTTCGCCAGAGCCCATGCTGCTTCAGGCCCCAAGCGCCCACCACCCAGGTCATGGCTGATCGCAGCAAAAAATATGTGCCCACGTAGGCCACCACAACTCCCGCCGATGGGAGGATCGCAATCGCCGCCAAAGACCAGGGCAGCCCCTGCGTAAGCAGCAGCCCGAGGTGTCCCCAGGGCCGCATATTCCGCATCACTACGATCCACCGCAACCGTTTGTAGAAGAGGCTTGCCAGCGACTGGTAGTCGGCCACCGTCAAAATGCTGTAGGGCAGAAGTTCAACCTCATAGCCCTGTTCGGCGATGAGCCGGCCCACCAAAAGATCGTCTGCCGGTCGGTCGTCAATTGCCGCATACCCGCCGAATCCAGCCAATCGAGCCCGCGTGGTCGCAATCGTCGGCCCTAACGCAAATTTCACGCCATCAAGCTGGCGCGCAACCAAAATGCCGGCGTAGAAATCGGAGAACATTCCAATCGTCTGAAGGTTTTCGGTAAGCGTAGTGTCTTCGATCGACACGTAAAAACAGGTCACCGCTCCCACTTTGGAATCGGCCAACGGAGCCACCACCGAGCGCAGGTAATCTGGTCGAACGCGCACATCACTGTCGCTGATCACCACGACTTCATGCTGCGCTTCGCTGACCAAGCGGGCCAGTTTGACGACTTTATCGTTCGTTCCCCGTCCACCTGAACCATACAGCACACGAATCCTGCGCTCTGGAAAATCGCCGATCAGCTTCTCCAGGATAGGCACCACCGGGTCGTCTTTGTCGCCAACGCAGAAAAGCAACTCGTAGTCCGGATAATCCTGCCGGCAGAAACTCGCGAAGTTTTCATAGGCGTCGGGATCAAGCCCGCGCACCGGCTTTAAATTGCTCACCGGCGGCGTAACTATGCCATCCGCCCCATCTCTCCTTGCGCGGCGGCGAAAGAACTGCCAGGAGCTGTACAACGCAATCAGGTAGTAGATAAATGGGATCGCCGCCACGGCGAGGGCAAGATACCGGATGCTCGGAATCACCGAGTCCCTCGCCCACTGAGAAGTAACGATTTGGCAAAAATGGAGATTATGCGCTCACCATCAGGCTGGCCCTATCCGCAGATTCGCCGCAAAAAGCTTTGCTTTTCAGACGAATTGGCGGCCTCAATGATCTCTGGAAAGTCTAAAACCGGCTCTCTATGCAGAATGCCTGCTCGTCCAGTTTTGACCACTCCAGATTTTTCATCGGACCGTTCCTCCCCGGCATCCAATTAAGTGTAGAGCGAGGATTGGCCTCCGCGTGTTTACTCAAAAGACCCTTCGGATGCTGTCCAACCAGGATCACTTTGATTATCATAGAGTATTCAGCTTTCTTTTGTATCAGATGACAGTTTTTGGCAATCATTCAGTTTAAATCAGGCATCGTAACAGTGCGGATCGAGGCTCACCACTGCCCAGTTGGCCCATAGGTGGATGCTCCTAAATCAATGCTCAATCTCTTCCCAAAGCCATGCCTGTGAATTCATTTACCACAGAACGGCGATTGCCATCTGCCCGACTATTTAGTGCGTTGGCAGTCGTATTTCTGCTGTGTGCTGGAATATGTGGAATCACCCGCTTTTCAGTCGCCGAAGACAGACCCGCCTCTGTCATCCGCCTTGCGGTCACAGACGAGAAGAACGCACCCGTGCCCGATGCCACCGTGGAGGTTCGGGTCGTGGAGGGTCGGGGCAACGACAAACTCGTCAGCGCCTCGAATACAGACGTCATCGGCAAAGCCGCAATTAAGATCGGCGTCCCAGGAACCTATTCCCTCACCATTCAGAAGCAAGGCTGGCTGCCCGTCACGACCTCTGTGGAAGTGAGTGCAGCGACTGCTGCCCAGGGCACGGACGTCGAGATTGTCCTATCCGCCGCTACGCTCGTCAAGGAGAGCGTAGACGTCACCGGCGAAGCGTCCAATCCGATCACCGAGAGTTCCAGCAATCCCGAAACCTTAGCCCCTCAGCAAGCCAACGACACTCCATTGCGTCCCACCACCTTGGTGGATGCCCTGCCTCTGATCCCTGGCATCGTGCGCGGCCCAGATGGCTCCGTCCGCATCGCCGGCCTCGGCGAGCACCACAGTGCTTTGCTGGTCAATTCCGTCGACGTCACCGATCCCGCAACCGGCGGCTTCGGACTCAGCGTCCCCATCGACAGTGTGCAGAACATCGAAGTGTCCGAGATGCCTTATCTGGCGCAGTACGGTCGCTTCACCGCCGGTGTCGTGGCAGCCGATACGCGTCGTGGAGGCGAAAAGTGGGATTACAGTCTCAACGACCCGCTTCCGGATTTCTTCATTCGCAGCGATCATCTCCAGGGCCTGCGTGATGCTTCCCCTCGCTTCAATCTCAGCGGCCCCGTGATCGCCAACCGTTTGTATTTCCTCGAAGGCGCCGAATACCTGCTTGACAAGCAGGAGGTCCACACCCTCCCGTTTCCCGAGAGCCTCAGCACCTCCCGAGCATTCAACTCCTTTACCCAACTCGATGCCATCGTTTCGGACCACCAAACCCTGACCGGCAGTTTCCATTTCGCACCGCATTCCCTGCAATACGAGGGACTGGATTATTTCAATCCCCAGCCAGTGACGCCCAACGGCGATTTCCACGAATCCACTTTCACGCTCACCGACCGCTTGGAAATCGGCAAGGGGTTGCTCCAAAGCACGGTGTCAAACCGGACCGTCAGCAGCGGCATCTCCGCCCAGGGAACCGCCGGCATGGTGCTCAGCCCGATTGGAGACTCGGGCAACTACTTCAGCCAGGAAGCACGCCGCGCCAATCGCTTCGAGTGGATTGAAGAATGGACTCCGCGCTCGTTTAGCTTTGCCGGGCAGCACACCCTTAAGTTTGGATCGGTTCTCGGCCATAGCGAAAATCTAGGCCACTTTAACGCCCGTCCAGTTGATATCGCCGACGCCAGCGGAAATCTCTTGCAGCAGATCAATTTCTCCGGAACGGGCACCTTTGATCTTTTTGATACGGAGCCGGCCGTGTTTGCCCAGGACCACTGGGTCCTCAATTCTCACCTGGCAATGGATGCCGGCCTTCGTCTTGAAGCGCAGACCATCACTTACACCACACGCGCCGCGCCGCGCACCGGTTTCGAGTGGACCCCCGATCTCGGCAAAACGGTAGTCCGCGGCGGCATCGGCGTCTTCTACGATTCCGTTCCGCTCGACGTTTACGCCTTCAACAGCTATCCCGAACAGTCCATCACTACTTACAATTCGTCGGGTGTGCCCGTGGGACCGCCGGTGCAGTACATCAACCTCACCGCCCAGGCGGCGCAGTCGCACTTTCCTTTTATCGACAGCGAACGAAAAAGTGGCAATTTTGCCCCCTACAGCGTCGCTTGGAACCTCGCCTTCGAACGCACCGTCAATCGTTATTTGCTGCTGCGTCTCAAGTACCTTCAGAGCCATCAGAACGACATGATCACGCTCCAGCCGGAAGTGATCCAGAGCCAGAATGCATTCGTTCTCGGCGCAACCGGCGCGGCCCAAACTCGCCAGGCCGAATTCACCGCGCGGATTGGGGCGAACTCCCATCGCCTGTTTTTCTTTTCCTATGTTCGGCAATATGCCCATGGCGATATCAGCGACGCCAACTCCTATCTCGGAAATTACCCCTTCCCGGTTGTCCGCAATAGCCTCACCGCCAGTTTGCCCAGTGAAATTCCGAATCGGTTTCTGCTCTGGGGTTCATACGCATTGCCACGAAAGTTTCTCGTGACGCCCCATCTGGAACTTCGCAACGGATTCCCCTACCAACCCACTGACGTCTTCCAGCAGTATGTAAACGCAACCGGCGGCCCGCAATATCGTTTTCCACGATACTTCTCTCTCGACATGCGCGTTGCCAAAGACTTCCAGGTCGATCCGAAACATGCCGTGCGGCTCTCCGGTTCGGTGCGCAACTTAACCAATCACTTCAATCCTCTCGAAGTTCACTCTGACATCGCCGATCCGGATTACGGACTCTTTTTCGGAAATAACGGCCGGCGAGCTGTGCTCGACTTCGATGTTTTGTTCTGATGACGAACCATGATCTTGCGACAGCCACTGCCGCTCCTTCCGTGCTATCCTGATTTTTCATAGTGAAAATTGCTCTCATAATTCTCGTCATTGTTATTTTGCTGCCGGTCGCGCTGTTGGTTGCGTTCTCAGCCACTCCAGTCGTTCAGGTCCAACCGATGGTGACTGCGCTCGGCGCCGCAACTCCTCTTACCATCCAGGCGAGCGATCCCCATGGCATCCGCGAGGTTTCCGTAACCGTCGAACAGAACGGCCAAAGTTTCAGGGTCTTTGAATCGAAACAGCCCGCCCGGCGCTTCTTCTGGCAACGAAATGTTCCCGACGGCGTTTGGAGTTTTTCCGCGGGCACCAAGTCCATCCCTCGACTCAAAGACGGCAAAGCTCGACTCATCATCGAAGTCACTTCCAACGACTTTCGTGGAAAAATCGCGCGCTTAGACCGCGATCTTGTCGTCGTCACCCAACCTCCCACTCTCACCGTAGATTCCGACCAGCATTACCTCTACCTCGGCATGGCCGATCTCGTGACGTTGAGTGTCTCCGGCAATTGGTCCGAAGCCGGAGTGCGCGTCGGCAACCAAACCTTCCGCAGTTGGCCCATGCCTGACGGCAAGCCTGGCCTGTTCTCGCTGTTTGCATTCGCCTGGAACATGCCACCCGACACCGTTCCTCTCGTCTATGCCACCGATGCCGCTGGGAATCAAGTCACCGCACCGATGGTCTTCGAGTTCCCCAAAAAAGAGCAGCCGAAGTATCGCGTCCGAGACTTGCAGCTTGATGATCGCTTCATCCAGAAAGTCGTCAATGAGTTAGACCCCAACGGCTCGGGAGACCTCGTTACGCGGTTCGTGAAGATCAACAGCGAAATGCGTCGAGCCAACAACCAGACGCTCTCTGATCTGCGACTCAAAACCGAGCCCCGGTTCCTTTGGTCGCAGCCGTTCCTGCAGCAGCACAACTCCAAAGTCGAATCGAGCTTCGCCGACGTGCGCAACTACATTTACCAGGGAAAGAAGATCGATCAGCGGGTGCACCTCGGCTACGATCTTTCCATCACGCAGCATGTGGGCGTCGAGGCATCGAACGACGGCCGCGTCATCTACGCCGCGCCTCTTGGCATCTACGGCAACTGCATCGTCCTCGACCACGGCTACGGCCTGCAGACCATCTATGGACATCTGAGTGAAATTGCCGTTCACGAGGGCGACCTGGTGAAGCGCGGCCAGATCATGGGCAAGAGCGGACAAACCGGCATGGCCGGCGGCGACCACATCCACTTCAGCATGCAATTGGAAGGCATCCAGATCGATCCCAAGGAATGGTGGGACGCTCACTGGATCAAGGATCACATCGCTAAGCGCGTGAACTTAGTCGGCTTCCGCGATTGATGCCCGCATTGCATCTAGAACTGGTCTCATAAATAGATTTGGGAAGGGCACGACTTCAGTCGTGCCACTAGAATCCGGAAAAATACGGGCTTTAGCCCTTTTTCCCTGCGACTATTGATGACCAGCTCTGATTCTTATTCCAGCGGCATTGCATTTTCCCACGGGAGGCCAATAACCAAAATGAAAATTACCGGTAACACAATCCTGATCACCGGCGGCGGTTCGGGCATCGGTCGTGGCCTGGCGGAAGCTTTCCATGCTCTAGGAAACCGCGTCATCATCGCCGGTCGCCGTCAGCAGGCGCTCGACGCAACCACAGCTGCGAACCCCGGAATGACCTCGCTCTCACTCAACGTGCAGGATGCCGCCAGCATCCGTTCTTTCGCCGCTCAAGTGGCCACGCAATTCCCCGCGCTGAATGTCCTCATCAATAATGCCGGCATCATGCGCCGCGAAACGATTCCCGCGCAAACGGCCGATCTCGCCGACGCGGAAGCCATCGTAGCCACAAACCTGCTCGGCCCCATCCGTCTTACCGCGGCTCTTCTGCCTCTTCTCCAGAAGCAGCCCTACTCCGCCATCATGAATGTTTCTTCCGGGTTGGCTTTTGTTCCCCTGGCTCCCACCCCGACCTACTGCGCCACCAAAGCCGCCCTTCACTCCTATACCCAATCTCTCCGCTACCAGCTAAGAGGATCGGCCGTCGAGGTTCTTGAACTCATCCCTCCCTACGTCGCCACCGACCTCCTCGATGGAGCCTCTGACCCCCGCGCCATGCCGCTCGACAAGTTCATCGCGCAGGTAATGGATATCCTGAAAACTCAGCCCACTGCCCTTGAGATCTGCGTCGAAAACGTGAAGCGCATTCGTTTTGCCGCTGAGAGCGGCCACTACGATGTCATCTTTCGTGGCCTCAATGAGGCAATGGCCAAGGCCCCGCAATAAATTTGCCCGTGTAGGGACGGGCCCTCGCCCGTCAAAGTCGAGCGCAGCTCAACCCCTGCCTCGCACTATCCCTGGATTAGCTGGACCCGTGACAGGTTGTCCGGCACGCTGCGGCCAAATTCCCACCCGCTCTCTACCTCGGCTGGCGGGGAAAGTGTCGCGTGCGCCAATCTTCAATCTCACGTTCGGCTTCGGCGAGTTGCGGCGGCGTCAGCAATTTTTGAAGTTCCTGCGTCGTCGTCGCCGCCGTGCTCTGCTTCATCACGTCTTGGGCAAGAACCAACCACTTGTAGGCGGAGACCAGACTGGCTCCATTGGTGCGGTCAGAAGCCAGCATCAGTCCAAAGCGGTATTGCGCCTGCGCGATACCGTAATTCGCCGCCGGTTCATAGTACTTCGCCGCTGAGGCGGGATCGACCGGGCCGCCTTCCCCCGTCTCAAACATATTCGCCAACAGAAACTGCGCATATGGATGCCCTCGGTTAGCCGCCGGCGTCAGCCAGCGTCGCGCTTCTTCCATATCCTGCGGAACTCCCTGCCCCAGCAGATAGCGCGCTCCCAAACCAAACTGGCCTCCTGGCACATTCTGATCCGCCGCCTTCCTATACCAGTTGACGGCTTGCGCATAATCCACGCGCCCAAGTTTTTGATTGACGTAGATGTCGCCCAATTCGATCTGCGCCGTTACATCGCCGGAATCCGCCGCTTTTTTGTACCACCCGATCGCCGCATCGACATCCTGGCCATGCTCTGCCTGCAGATCCCACCTCGCCAATTCCAGCATCGCCGGAACCAATCCCTGTTCGGCGGCCTTCGTAAGCCAGAACGTTGCTTGCGTATCGTCCTGTGGCAGTTCCTGGCCGCGATGGTATAACGCAGCCAGATTCAATTGCGCCGTCGCGTCGCCCGTTTCAGCTGCGCTGCGGAACCACGTCGCCGCTTCCACGGTATCTTTAGGAATGCCATCGCCCGTCGAGTACATCAGCGCGAGATTCGTCGCGGCATCCTTCGATCCGTGCTGCGCCGCTTTCGTATACCAGGACACCGCTTGCGGTTTATCCGGAGCCATTCCAAACCCCGACTGGCAGAAGATTCCCAACGCTTCTTCCGCTGCCACAAATCCGTGGTTCGCTGCGCGCCTCAGCAGGCTAAGCGCTTCCCCGTCGTCCTTCTTCAGCAGCGTGCCCGCGTGGTAAGCAAGCGCCAAAGTAGTCTCAGACTCAGGATCGCCCGCTTGCGCCTTGGCTTCCAACGGCGCCAAATCCGAAAGAGCTAGCCCTCGCGCCTGGTCGAGTAGCGCGTAAGCGTGCGGTTGCATCGATGTCGCACCCGCAATCCGAGGAGACACCAACTGCGCCTTCAACGGCGGCGCTGCACTAACCGGAGTCGAGGCCACCCTGTCTGGCTTGAGAGCGGATGACGGTGCGCTCGGCATCGGCTCCACTACCTCCGCCGTCTTCGGCAACCTCCGCTCCGTCCCCAAACCAACCGCCGGAACGCTCGGCATCGGTTCCACCACCTCCGCCGTCTTCGGCAACCTCCGCTCCGTCCCCAAACCAACCGCCGGAACACTCGGCATCGGTTCCACCACCTCCGCCGTCTTCGGCAACCTCCGCTCCGTCCCCAAACCAACCGCCGGAACACTCGGCATCGGTTCCACCACCTCCGCCGTCTTCGGCAACCGCCGCTCCATCCCCAAACCAACCGCCGGAACACTCGGCATCGGTTCCACTACCTCCGCCGTCTTGGGCAACCTCCGCTCCATCCCCAAACCAACCGCCGGAACACTCGGCATCGGTTCCACCACCTCCGCCGTCTTGGGCAACCGCCGCTCCGTCCCTAAACCAACCGCCGGAACGCTCGGCATCGGCTCCACTACCTCCGCCGTCTTTGGCAACCTCCGCTCCATCCCCAAACCAACCGCCGGAACGCTCGGCATCGGCTCCACTACCTCCGCCGTCTTCGGCAACCTCCGCTCCATCCCCAAACCAACCGCCGGAACACTCGGCATCGGTTCCACTACCTCCGCCGTCTTCGGCAACCGCCGCTCCGTCCCCAAACCAACCGCCGGAACGCTCGGCATCGGTTCCACTACCTCCGCCGTCTTCGGCAACCTCCGCTCCGTCCCTAAACCCACCGCCGGAACACTCGGCATCGGTTCCACCACCTCCGCCGTCTTTGGCAACCTCCGCTCCGTCCCTAAACCCACCGCCGGAACACTCGGCATCGGCGGCACGGGCTTAGACGCTCCCTTATCAGCTCTTTCCGCCGCCACCGCTGCCGGACTGCTCGTCGCAGGCTCGTTTCCCCCATTAGCTGGCGACGAATGCCGGTCGCCTCCGTTTGTGCCGAGCCCAATAATCAGCTTGTTCCCAACGGAGCTCAGATTGACGACCAGTTTGTTCCCGCCCGACGTTCGCTCCCTGCCATGTCCAGATCCCAGATCGATGACCACCCTTGCGCCTGGGGAGACACCACCCACCGACGAGCTGCTCACCGCGACCACCAAGCCGCTCTTGACTTCAAAGCGATGCCCCGGGCCCGCCAGTTCACATCCCGGAAAATCAAACACCAGGCGGTCGGGATGCTCCAGTCTTCGCACTTCCGGTTGCACCAGTTGGTTGAACTCCACTTCCACCTCGACGCCATCCACGCCTTCGGCGACCGCAATGCTCGTGATTGCCGGATTCGCGCTGCGCGAGGTGAAATCGGCGCTGTCCTGGGTGCGAGCGGGCACCGCAGCCAATCCGGCCACGAGGATCACAAAGGATAGCGCTGTAATACGCATTGCTGCGGTGGGTTCCGCCCCTTTCACTGCTCTGTCACGGGCTCGCCCCGTTGACAATCATAGCGGCTCATCTAGCCTCGCATGCCCCGCACAGCGAATCAAGCCTTCTTCTGGTCTTGGCTGGGGACCGCAGCCGCATTAGCCTGTCGGTATCCGCGTCAAACTCTGTTAAAATCCCCTGATCTGCAGGTCTCATGGGGGTTTTACATGCGTCGATGGTTGGTTTTTCTGGCCGCGTTGATTGTCACGGCAAGTCCATTCTCATTCTCCGCCACACCTTCGTCAGCCGCAGCCTCGCAGGAGACTGAATTAAAAGGCGCTTTCCGGCGACCCCAACAAAATGGCTGGACATTCGTCCATCTGCAAGGCTCCCCACGTCAGATCGGATTTCAAAACGGCTACCTTCTGGAGCCCGAAATTGAAGACGCCCTCGCCGTCATCAGTCTTGAAACTACGCATGACAGCAAGAAAGACTGGCAGTTCTTTCGCGACGCCGCGCAAAACATGATGTGGCCGCACATCGAACAGGAGTACCGCGAAGAATTGCAGGGCATCGCCGATGGCATCAACGCCCACGGCGTGAAGAACGGCTCCAAGATCGATCTCTGGGATGTGATCGCCTTGAATGCCGCCGAAGAATGGAGCTATTACGTCAAGGAATACGACGCCGCCCACAGCATCAAAACCGCCTCACTCGCCGTCCCCGAGCATTGCAGCGCCTTTGTTGCCACCGGCAGCTATACCAAAGACGGCAAGGTTGTAATCGCCCACAACAATTGGACCAGTTACCTCGACGGTGAGCGTTGGACCATCATCTTCGACATTGTTCCGGCCAAAGGCAACCGCATGCTTATGGATGGACTCCCCGGCGTCATCCACAGCGCCGACGATTTCGTCGAGAACTCGGCTGGAATCGTCATTACAGAAACCACCATCGGCCACTTCTCCGGCTACGACCCCAACGCCATTCCCGAATTCGTGCGCGCCCGCAAGGCCGCCCAGTACTCGGCCTCGATCGACGATTTTGCCCGCATCATGAAAGAAGGCAATAATGGCGGCTACGCCAACACCTGGCTCGTCGCCGACATCGGCAGGAACGAAATCGGCCAGCTCGAACTCGGCTTGAAGAACGTCACCCTTGACCGCAAAAAAGACGGCTATTTTGTGGGTTCGAACTTTCCGATCAACGAGAAGCTCATCCGCGAAGAAACCGATTTTGACCCTCACGACATGAGCGCCAGCGCCAACGCCCGCCACCTCCGCTGGGAGCAGCTCATGGCCGAGAACAAAGGCAAAATCGATCTGGCAGCGGCCCAGCGGTTCCTGGCCGACCACTACGACACCTACGAGAACAAAGAAGACGCCGACGAGCGCAGCCTCGACGGCCACATCGATCTCTCGCCCCGCGGCTCCGTGCCCTGGCAACCGCCTTTCGGCATGGCAGGTGCCGTCCAGAACAAGGCTACCGACGCCAAACTTGCCGCCGAGATGGGTTTTGTAGCCGCCGCCGGTCACGCCTGTGGAATGGATTTCAAAGCCGCCGACCACATGCGCGCTCACCCCGATTTTGAATGGGAAAAAGCTCTCCAGCGCGACATGAACGCCCACGTCTGGACAACGTTCACGGCCGCAAATCAGCCCTAAACGAGCCTCTGATTCGGCCGGTTCGCAAGCCCTTTGAACGGGGCCCTAAGAGGCTGCGAAAAAAACGATATTGGACTTGCTTTTGGGTGGCACAGCGGTTTACCGCTGCGATACGGGCTGTTTTCATTGCGGCCTCACAGCTTGCTGACAAACTCTATTTCGCCCCGGTTTGGGGAAGGGCACAAGTTCCACTCGTGCCGTAAGTGCCGTCCCATCAACGGCGACTTCCAGCCGCTGAGGGAGTTCTGTCTGCGAAAGACTTGTTCCTCAGCCTCATGAGCTCTGAGGTTGCACTTTCGGCCCATCTAGTCGCGATAGTGAAGACCGAATCGGATTTCCCTCTTTAGATGGGCCATGTTTGCGCCTGCCCCGCCTTTTGCTGGCGTCTTTTCCCTACCTTGTTAGTTCACCCGATTGAAAAAGGGTTTTGCCAGCGTTTCTCGTTTACTTCCTTGAAGGCGACCCAAGCCGGAGCGCTCCGACGCTCCGGTTAGCACTACCTGTATAAACCAATTCCTCTTCAGGAGAGAAACAACAATGCACTCGGCGGGAACCATGAATCAGGCAACCAATCAGACGACCGAAGACCTCAACTTCACCGCGTCAAAATTCGGCTCGGCGAACTCCGCGCAGTTCTCCTCATCCGTCCGCTCCTTTTGCCCACTCGCGGCCACGAGCACGATCCGCGAGATTCTTACCCTGGCTCTGCTCTCCACCCTCCTTATTCTGGCGCTGGCCGCCCGTCCCGCACTGGCCCAGGAGACCGTGCTCTATAACTTCACCAACACTCCCGACGGTGCCACTCCGAACTCCCGCCTCACCTCCGACGCTGCCGGCAATCTCTACGGCACCACCGAATACGGCGGCCTCGGATACGGCACCGTATTCGAACTTTCGCCAGACGAAGGCGGAGGCTACACCGAGACCGTGCTCTACACCTTCACCGGCGCACCAGACGGTGCGAACCCCACCTACTCCAACGTGATTTTCGACAGTCTCGGGAACCTCTACGGAACAACGTGGAACGGTGGCGCGAACGGATACGGCACCGTGTTCGAACTGAGCCCCGTAGGAGCAAGTTGGACCGAATCCATCCTCTGGAACTACCAGAACAGCCCCGACGGCGCCAATCCGCTGAACGACCTGATTATGGATGCAGCCGGAAATCTCTATACGATGACCTACGAAGGCGGAGGCACGGCAGGGACCGTCTTCGAGCTTTCGCCGAACGGCAACGGAGGCTGGAATGGGCAAGTGATCTACGGGGTTGATACCGACTACTCTGGCATCGCCATCGATGCCCTTGGAAACCTCTACTTCAGCGCAGGCAACTCTTTATACAAACTGGTGCCGAATGGCAACGGCGGGTGGAGTGCGACCGTCATCCACAGCTTTGCAGGTGGCACCAAAGATGGCGTCAACCCAGAAGGCACAGTCGTGATTGACAGCCAAGGCGACGTCTACGGCACAACACCTTCCGGGGGCACTAAGAACATGGGAGTCGTCTACAAGCTGAGCCCTGTTCTTACCGGGAAAAAGAAGGGAACCTATACCCAGAAGCTGCTCTACTCCTTCAAGGGCGGCAAAGATGGCGCTACTCCTTACGCAGGAATCACGTTCGACTCGGCGGGAAACATCTACGGCACAACCACCGCCGGCGGCAAGTCTTCGGATGGGACTGTCTTTGAGTTGGTGGCTCCCGTCGGCACCGGCGCCTACAAGGAAAAAATTCTCGCAAGCTTCGACGGAACGGACGGATCTCAGCCCTACAACAGTCTGATTCTCGACAGCTTAGACAACGTGTATGGCACGACCGTGAGCGGCGGAACGAGTAATGTTGGCGTGGTATTTGAGGTCGCACCGTAAGAACCCCCCATGCCACACACAAAAATGCCCGGGATTCTCGCGAATTCCGGGCATCTTGATCTGCTGAAACGGACCGCTAAAAAGAACGCTGCCAGCAGCCTCTAGTCGCCCGCCACCGGTTCGCCCACTTCTTCGCTCTTCTTCGCCGTGCCGGAAGCGCCGTTGCCGTTCGCCGGTTTCGCTGCCGCCGTAATCGCGCCCAGCGGAATGAAGCCGCCCTCATTTGACGTCGCCGGCTTCTCCTTCAGGACGACCTCCCGATAGAGTTGCGCCATGCGCGCATCGTAGGCCGCATCATTCTTGACCCGGCTGCTTTCAGCCTTCTTATCCCGCGCCCGCGCCTTTTCTTCGCGCGCCGTCTTCGCGATGCCCAGCTTGTCCAGATCGTGTTGCACTTCGTTGGTCACGATTTCGTCGCGCAGATAGAGGGCGTGGGTTTCGTCTTCCATCTTGACTTTCTTTCCGCCCGCGAAAATCTCGTGCCGCCCATGCTCTTCGTACCACTTGGTCAGCGTCGAAGTCATGTGCATCTTCTCGATAATGTTCCGCCAGCCCACGCCCGTGTTGTAAGCGCAGAAGCTGATCTCCCCTTCCTGCGTCGCATACGGAATAATGCACTGCTCCGTCCGCCGGAAGTCGTAGTTGAATAAATCCTGGAACCACATACCCGCGATGAACAGGAAATTCCACCGGTCCTGCCGCCGCTTCATCACGTCGTCAATCGTCCGGTCCGGACCGACCTTGCCATAATTCTTTCCCGTGGCGTTGAAGTTCTTGTCGAACTTCTTCAGCAGGTCAATCATCTTGAAGTGCGTCGGCGACTGGAACGGGTCGTAGTTCTTCATCAGGCACAGAGCCATGCCGAACGCCGTCCAGAATTTCGACCGCGCCGCGTCGTTGACCTTCGCAATGTCCTTCGCCAGCTGATCGCCCTTCAGGAACGCCGTAACCGGCACGGCTTCCTTCGTTTCCTTGTCGATCATCATCGCCATCCCCGTCCCGCAATTCGGATGGCATCCGCAAGAAAGCTGGCCCCAATCGTTATTCGAATCGTTGGCATGCAGCACGTCAGCCCAATCGCTGAACGTGCTCATGAAGCTGATCGGGAACCAGTCGCGCGTCGGTTCGCCGAAGCCCGTCTGATTCTTCACGTCATGCGCCAGGTGCGCCAGCGTGTAACGCTGCGCTTCCCGCCGTTCGTCCGTGATCGCTTCATCGCGTCCGGTAAACGACACCGGCTGGAAGCTCAGGAAGCCAATTTTCTTCGGATTATCGAGCGCAAACTGAATGATGCGTCCGACCTGTTCGTTATTGATCCCGTTGATGATCGTGATGACCGGAACAATTTCGCAGCCCGCCTTGTGCAGGTTGTCGATCGCCTTCAACTTCACGTCGAACAGGTTGCCCACGGCCCTGTGATCGTTGGCCGCGTTTCCGATTCCGTCAAACTGCAGGTAGGCGTACCGCATTCCCGCTTCGACCGCCTGCTGGCAGAATTCAAAGCTCTTCGCGAATTCAATCCCGTTCGTCGCCGCCTGCACGCTGTTGTAGCCGACTTTGCGCGCATACCGAACCGCGTCCAGAAAGTACGGCGACAACGTCGGCTCGCCGCCCGAGAACTGTACCGACATCTGCCGCTTCGGCTTCACCGTGATCGCATTGTCGAGCACGGTCTTGATCTCTTCCCACGTCAACTCGTGGACAAAACCCACCTGGTTCGCGTCCATGAAACACGGATCGCACATCATGTTGCAGCGATTGGTCAAATCGACGGTCAGCACCGCGCCACGTCCATACTTCACGGTCGAAGTGCCGTGGTGATGCAGATGCTCATCCTTGTGTGCGCGAATGTCGCGCCCCGGGAAAACTTCTTCCAGATGCTTCGAGAATTCCGGGTCGATCGACATCAAATCTTCAAAGTGCCCGTGCTTCGGACAATCCTTCACCATCCAGATCTTGCCGTCGCGCTCAATAATCTGGGCCTTGATTTCTCCCACTTTTTCGTTCATCAGAACGTCGACCGGAAGATGCCCGTCGAGAATCTGCTGCCGGATCTCCGGCACGCACTTCGGACACAGCGAGTCCGTCGAACGCGGCCAGCCTAGCGGCGGCTTCGACTTTTCCCACGATTTGAGCAGCGGCTTCTCCGACCACTTCGGGATCGGCGCGCTATTCGGAGCGATGCGGTTGAGGCGTTCAAATACCGCCCATGCGCCTGTGGCGGCTACGGTTACGGCCTTCTCAACGTACTTGATCGGCTTATGCATTCTGCTCTCGCTTTCCTCCACCTTGGGAGTAGAACTGTCCCTGCGGTCCCGCGAACGGTTCCTGCCTGATGAGACTTTTCCACGTTGAAACCTGGAAGCTTCGATGCGTGGAATAGGTCAGACTGATGCTATTGAACCTGTTAAGTTTAAGCACGAAGAAGGCAACGAAGGGGAGAAAATCGCGGTTAAGCGGGCGTTGCAGGGATTTTTCGGACGTAAGTTATTGAAAAGGCACGACCCGGCCAGCTCAAAATCAGCGCTTTCCTGACCTCGTCCCTTCCTATAAATCCAGGCCATAAGTGGGCTTGGGACAGCGTCGAGGACCGTCTGGGGGAGGACCGTCACGCCTCGTTACTGACTGCCCCAATCCACGTGCACATTCTTGCAATTCCATTAGATCGAAGTATGTGATGGCGCTCACAGCCCGAACGTGACAAAGAACGTCCGAAAACCGCTCGCTGCGAACACAACGAGCCTGCCCACTCCCTCGCCCGGAGCACAGATCGGCAGGAACCGCCGTTTCTCAGCCAACCACGCCCGCTGCTACTTCACCGGGACTCATTACTGAGCCACATTCAGCGTGGCGGTGTTGGATGTTACCGTGCCGCCAGCGGAACTCGGATAAGTCATCACCAAGCTGTAAGGACCGACCGCTCCCGAGTTCGCAATGCATAGTTCGGCCGGATCGTTACTGCTGTTAGTAGAGGATGTGCACGTGACCAAGCCATCGTTGGCCGCGTTCGTAATCGCCAGCGTACCGCCGTTGCCAGTCGTGATGAAGTACGGTGGACCCGGCGTCGCCGCAAAGGTGAAGTAGACACCAGTATCGCCAATGGTAACGGTTTGGTTGGTGGGACTGACCGTGATGGAGCTAACGTTCCCGAATACGGTGGCGCTTGCGGTGGCGCTAAGCGCTTGCGCGCTCGCAGTGATCGTTGTGGTACCGGAGGACACCCCGGTCAGAGTAGCGCCGCCAGTGCCGACAACCGTCGCCACCGACGGAGTGCTGCTGGACCAGCCGACACCGGTCGTGACTATACTGCGCGAACCGTCATTGTAGGTTCCGTACACCTGCAACGATGTCGTATCGCCAATCCCCACTTCTGGAGCCGTTGGATTAATGGCGATCGAGGTTAGCGTAGGCGGTACGAAAAATCCCCGGCAGCCCGCTCCAAATGCCACAAGCAGCATCCCGGCAAAAACCAAAGTCAGCGGCAGTTTACGCCCTTTAAACATAAATGATCGCCTCGGAATAGGTAATTTTAGCAGAACGCCCGGCAATCGCCTGATGTCCGGTAGTACCTGGCTTGGGATGTACTTTAGTGCCGACTGCCCCCAGTGCTCGAACCGTCCGCCAGTAGAGGAACGGCGAGCGACAGGGAACTTGCGCGGTTTCTTAGGATTTGGATCCTGCACCGTGAACTGGTTCCCAAAGTGACACCCTGGCACAGATCTCCGCTTTTACTGAAAGCGGATAGCCAATAGCTGACAGCCACCCTACTTCGGCCGCTTCCTGCCCGCGTTCGCGATCCGCTGGTCTATCGGCTTCCTGCCGGCAAAGCCCTCATGAGTTCCATGCCAGTGCGTGATCGCCGTCTCACCCAGTTTCCAGCACAGCAGCAGAATTTCGCCTTCCACCTTGCATGGGAAGTCCAGCAACCCAATGTCGAGGTCCTTCACCTGCACGCCCGTCGCGTCGATTTCCGCAATGGCATCCTTGATACGGCGAATGGCCCGCTCGCGCTCCGCCTTCCGCCGCGCCAGATGCACGACATTCAGAAAGGTGCCGCCGTTGAGAAAAACCCGGTGCGCCGTCTCCTGGAATTCGCCGTCCACCTCTTCAATCAGCTTCTTGCCTTGAATGGCCTGCTTGAGCAACGACTCCAGAATCGGGAGCAGCGTGTGCGCTTCATCGAGACTAAACGTGCGATCCGACATTATCTCTATTCTACCGGACAAACGCGCCGTCGTACTCGGCCGAATTCTTTGCACGCGCTCTAGCCGACGAGTTCTTCTTCGTCGAGGTCGGGAAGCCCTGGCATGGATCCGACAAGCGCGTTCTCGCCGCGTCGCGAGGAGTGAACATCCTCGCGCGGAATTGGCGAGGAATTATAAGGATGCCGGTGCTGCCACGTCAGGATACGGTTGGCCGCGTAGTTCCACACCGAACTCACAGCCGCTCCCACTGTTCCCGCTACATACCACGGCAAGTGCAACCGCAACAAAGACAGCGCGCAACTCACGTTCGCCAGCACACCCAGCGAGCATGCGATATAGAACGTCGCCAGCCCCGCCCACATCCGGAACCCGCGCAGACGGCGGTCGTAATACGTGATGAGATTGTTGAGAAAGAAATTCAGCGTCATCGCCGCCAACGTCGCCAGAACTTGCGAAGCATCAAAGCCCAGGTGTTCCACCCGAAACAGCAGCGCCAGACAAGAAAGATGAACCGCCAGTCCAGTCAGTCCAACCAGCGCAAACGCGGCGAATCGCGGAGGCACCACCCCACCCAGTAATTTGTTGACGATTAAAAAAAGACACTCGACCGCTGCATTCGCATCCAGTTTGCTCTCTCCCCACGCCCGGTTGCGAAAACGGTATCCCACCTCGCCCACCCGCACCGGACCCTCGCTCGACGCCAGCATATCCAGCAGGATCTTGAAACCGCCTTCCTGCAGCCGCGGCACAACACTGTGCAGGTACGTCCGGCTCACCACAAAGAATCCGCTCATGGGGTCGCTTACATCGCAACGGCACACCAGGCGGCTGAGCTTTTTCCCCACGCTGCTCAACCCCACGCGCGCGGCAGCAAAGTCTCCCATGCACCCGCCTTCGCCGTTGCGCGTCGCCACCACCACATCCAGGGTTTCCGCCCGCAGCCGCTCGACCATCGCGGGAAGAATGCTCTCGTCGTGCTGCAGATCGGCGTCCATGACGGCAATGTTCTCCGCGGGCGTTGCCATCATCCCTTCAATGCATGCCGACGACAATCCGCGCCGGCCCATGCGGTGCAACAGGCGTATGCGCCGGTCGTTGCACGCATACTCTCGAATCACCTCCGCCGTTCCGTCCGGCGAATCGTCGTCCACAAAAATCAGTTCCCATTCGAAATCGCGCAGCAGGCGTTGCAGCCGCGCGATCAGTTGCGGCACATTGCCACGCTCATTGTAGGTAGGAACCACCACCGCGAGATCGATCGCGCGGCCGGAGTTCGCACGCGCCGGCGAACCAGCCATCCGCTTCGCGCGTTCCGGGAAATCGGTCATCATTGCTAGGATGCGGATCAGCTTTGACGCGGCTGCAATTTTTCCCCGATCTGTCTGAACGCGCGTATTTTCTATTCTAAGCTGGCCAGTCCCGAATTCAACATCGATTCCGGTCGAAACCCGTGGACCATGAAGCACAACAAACATTTGCCCTGATCCGAGCCGAACCGTTTACGTGCGCGTTGGCTGTGTTATTTTCAACACACAGAAATGGATAGCCCGCCCCCACAGCTTCCTGAATCTGCTCCCGCCAATGTATTCGTCTTCGGCCTGACCTCATTCCTGAACGATACTGCCAGCGAAATGGCGTACTGGGTGCTCCCCGCGTTTCTGACGTCTCTGGGAGCGGGTCCCGCGCAACTCGGCATCATCGAGGGCATCGCCGAAAGCGTGGCGTCCTTCGCCAAACTCTTCTCGGGATACCTCGCCGATAACGCACCGAGGCGCAAGCCCATTGTCGTCGGCGGATACTTCGTCGCCAACGCTGTGAAGCCGCTCCTCGCTCTGGTTTCTTCCTGGTGGCAGGTTCTCGGGATCCGCTTTTCTGATCGCTTTGCCAAAGGCATTCGCGGAACCGCGCGCGATGTGATGGTCGCCGAATCGGTCAACCCGGCGACTCTCGGCTCCGCCTACGGCTTGATTCAAGCCATGGATTCCGCCGGAGCCATTGCCGGCCCCCTGCTTGCCCTCGCCATCATCGGCCACTTCGGAATGCGCGGCGTCTTTGCCTCGGCCGCCGTGCCCGGCGCGCTCTGCGTGCTCGTTGCTTGGGTCGGCATCCGCGAAGTTCATAAATCCGTGCAACCGCCCACGTCGTCGCCTTCCTCCGTTGGCCGTGTCGCGCCGGACGCATTCGTCCGCCCAGCCGAGCACAACTCGCCAGCACCCGCAAGATCCACGTGGCTGCCAAAATTACCGCTGGGCTTCTACTATGTGCTCGCCATCGTCACGCTGTTTTCTCTGGGAAACTCCAGCGACATGTTTCTCGTCCTCCGCGCCGGAAACATCGGCATTCCGGCGTCGCAGGCGCCCCTGCTCGGATTAGTCTTCAACATCATGTTCACACTGTTTTCGTGGCCGGCCGGCCATTTCAGCGACCGCTTCTCGCGTTCGGCCATCGCCGCCGGCGGATACTTCGTTTTCGCCATCGTTTATTTCGTCTTCGCCCTCGCGCCCTCGCGTTTGGCCATCTGGCTCACCATGGCCTTCTACGGACTCTTCTACGCCCTCACCAATGCCGTTCTTAAAGCGCTGGTGGTAGAGACCGTCGAGGGCGATGTCCGCGGCCGCGCCCTCGGAATCTATTCGTTTTTCACCAGCGTCACCACGCTGCTCTCGAGCGTCATCACCGGAGTGCTTTGGAAATCCTACGGCCCTGCCGTGCCGTTTTATTTTTCAGCGGGGATTGCCGCCGTCTCCGCATTCGCCTTGCTCGCCCATCGTTCGCCCGCGCGAAGGTAGCCCTCCGCATCCGCAACACGCAGCAACAGCATTTCTTAGGAATCGGCCGTCATGGCGAACTGCCGCCGCAGCCATAGATACGCGACGATCAGGAACGCCACGCCCGCCACGCTATCGAGCAGAACATCCCACACCGTGCCCGTTCTCGACGGGATATAGCTCTGGTGCCACTCATCCATGGCAGCAACGAACGCGGTCCCGAGCCAAGCCAGCAGCGTCGCCCTCAGCAACAATGGACGCACTCGGCCGAGCGTGGCCCTCCATCCCCGCAGCAGCAACAGGCTCAGCATGCCGTAGCCAATCACATGGCCGGTCTTGCGCAAATAATGATGAAAGACAAGAAAATCGGCGAGATTGATCGGACCAAACAGCCGCGTCAGCACATCGTAAAGCATGCTGCCCGTGTTCTGCGATGAGAAGAAATCGCTCGACTCAAACGTAATGAGCACGATCCACACCGCTGCCGGCCACCACGCACGCAACAGGTTCGGTCGGGATACTCTCAATTCGGTCGATACCGTCTCGCCCCTCATTCGGCGGCGTAGTTCGGCGCTTCGCGCGTGATCATGACGTCGTGGACGTGGCTTTCACGCAGCCCAGCCGCGCTGATGCGCACAAAGCGCGCCTTCTGCTGCAGTTCCGCAATCGTTTGGCAGCCGCAATATCCCATACCCGATTTGAGCCCGCCCACCATCTGGTGGACGATCATTGACACCGACCCGCGATACGGCACTCGCCCCTCAATGCCTTCCGGCACCAACTTGCCCAGCCGGTTTGACTCTTCCCCCACCGCCGGAACCGCCACCGCCGCGTCTCCATCGGAATTCTGAAAATACCGCTCGCTCGACCCAGCCGCCATCGCTCCCAGCGATCCCATCCCCCGGTACGACTTGAACGTCCGTCCCTGGTAAAGAATCAGTTCGCCCGGACTCTCATCCGTTCCCGCGAACATCGATCCCACCATCACCGCCGAAGCGCCCGCTGCCAGCGCCTTGCTCACATCCCCGGAATACTTGATCCCTCCGTCGGCGATCACCGGAACCCCCGAATCCCGCACCGCCCGCGATGCTTCCGCAATCGCCGTAATCTGCGGAACGCCCACGCCCGTCACGATGCGCGTCGTGCAGATCGATCCCGGACCGATACCCACCTTGATCCCATCCGCGCCCGCCCGCACCAGGTCGCACGCCCCGTCAAACGTCGCGACGTTGCCCGCAATCAGCTCAACCTCCGGCAATTTCGCCTTCACCTTCTTCACCGCTTCCAGCACCAGCGTCGAGTGCCCATGCGCGCTGTCGATCGCCAGCACGTCGACCTTCGCCTTGGCCAGTTCCTGCGCCCGCTCCAGAAAGTCGCCCGTCGCGCCGATCGCCCCACTCACCCGCAACCGCCCCTTGTCGTCCTTCGCGGCCCCCGGATACTTCAGTTTCTTCTGGATGTCCTTGACCGTGATCAAACCCTTCAGCGTATATTTGTCGTCCACCACCAGCAGCTTTTCCACGCGGTGCTCGTGCAGAATCTCTTCCGCCTGCTCCAGCGTTGTCCCCACCGGAACCGTGATCAGGTCCTTCTGCGTCATCACCTTGCTGATCGGAATATCGAATCGCGTTTCAAACCGCAGGTCACGATTCGTCAGAATCCCAACCAGCTTTCCATCTTTCAGCGTGATCGGCACGCCTGAAATCTTGTACTTGTGCATCACGTCGAGCGCATCCGAAACCTTCGCGTCCGGCGACATGGTCACCGGATCGACAATCATGCCGCTCTCCGACCGCTTCACCTTGTCCACTTCATTCGCCTGCTGCTCGATGGTCAGGTTGCGGTGGATAATGCCAAGCCCTCCCTGCTGCGCCAGCGCAATCGCCATGTGCGACTCGGTTACCGTATCCATGGCCGCGCTGATAATCGGAATATTCAGCCGTATATTCCGCGTCAACTGAGTCTGCGTATTGGTGTTGGCGGGCACCACCGCGGAATGCGCCGGCAAAAGTAATACGTCGTCAAATGTAAGGGCTTCAGGAACAGGAAAATGGATCATAGGATTTGGATTAATTCTTTATTGTAGGGAGACCCCGCACATCAGGCAAATGCAGGCAACGTTCATTTTGGCACCGCCGATTGCTCGCCGGGTGAAACGGACCGTTACGAGGTAGTGAGTGCTATGGGATGTTTCGCCAATCATTCGTGATATTCTCCCGCCAAACGAGATTACATGAGCCGAGTCACCAATTGGCTATTCGACACGAAACATCCTCTGCGCTTCGCGCTGGTTTGTCTGGCAATGGGGGTAGGGAACATTTACGAAGCTACTCACATCGACAATCCAAACGGTCTGATGTATGTCGTGAGCTGGATTTGCGCTGCTGGCGGTCTCATCGGTTTCGTAGCATTTCTATCGTTGCTGTCTCGGAGTACTTCTCAAGGGACGGCGGAGGTCAGTAAGTGTAATTATCGCCACCAACTACGGGTCAGTGAACTACCGACCGATGGGAAGCTGCGATGACTGATAAAGACGCCAACGCAATGAGCAGCGTCAGTATCAACGAGAGCGTCGCGGACACGACTAAACGTGCGATGAACTTTGCTACCCGTGGCGCATCTGGATAAATCGGTGACGCTAGGGCAGCCGTCACGCTCGACCCTACAAAGCAAAGACACGAGGCACACAGCCAGAAGATTGCCCATCGTTGTGCAATGGCTACGTCCGCCTCGCGTCCACGTAAGCCAAGCAAGTCACCAACTACGATTCCTTGTCCGATGTAGTTCAGGAAGGTGAAGGCAGACGCGGCGGAGAGCAACACGGCACAGGCTCCCAACATCCAGAACCGAACAGTGTATTTCTGGTCTGTTAGACCTTTCATTCGGAAGGAATCTACACCCTGACCGCTCAAAACTCCAGATGGGTGTTGAAATCAGGCGATTTCACTCAGAACCCCTCAACCGAGTGAAATCGCCAACTAGCTAATGTTTCTTCACCACAACGTGGGAAGCTGGCTCGATGCAGACCAGTTGCATTGCGCCCTCCCGTTGCTGCGTAAAAGGACAGACCTCGAAGTCGGCATAAACATCGTCGTCGGGAGTGACTTTTAACGTGCGCGGCCAAATCGGGTCATCTGCATCATCTATCCTCGGACCCGCAGTGACTCCAAGCATGCGCTTGGTTCCAATCGGCCAGAGCCACAGGCGCACGCTGTCGGCTCCTATCGAAAGCCTTCCATGGACGGGATAACAAGCAGCAACGACTTTTGGGTTACCCTTGCATTTTGGGGGTGAAGCGAATGCGGGAAGGGTGACGATGAACGCTAACGACAAGAGAAAACAGCATTTCATAGGGGCAGCATACGCGCTCGATGCGCCATGTTCCACTCAACTGTCGCTATCAGGCGATAGCACGTTTTGACCGCGGGTAAACCAGTGATACAGGGACTTGTCGCCAATCATCGCGTGACAACCCCGGCCTGTTCTCGTCTGGGTAGTACCAGTGCCAGCAAAACTGCGCCGATGATGCCGACGAAAACGACATCTTCGAACTGCCGGTGGACGCCATGCTTCCACGCTTCCGCAGTTTGCACAGCCATGATCGAAGCGTGAACCAGGCACTGGCACGCCGCGAAGGTAATCAGGGAGCGGTGCGACGAGGGCTTTCTGGCAGCCAACAGTAGAAACGGCCCAAGCGCGATAAACCAGCTCAGAAACATCGGATCGCATTCGTTGTGCATTACCAGAAGCCACTTGGAATGCCATAAGTCGAGGTACAACGGATAAATCAGCGCGACATAAGCCAGTCCCAACAGTCCCACAAAAACCTGCAGAATGCGTTCGCGTTTCATGATGACTCCTCAAAAAGCCACTCCCCGGCGGGCTGTGGAAAAACTCCGTTTCGCGCCGATTTGGGGAAGGGCACGAGTTCCACTCGTGCCGTAAATGCCGCCCCTCAACGGCGGCTTCCAGCCGCTGGGGGAATGCCGCCCTGCGAAAAGCCTTTTTCGCAGCCTGCTAGCGGCCATGGCGCTCATTGACGCCCTCCCGTCTCAGGATTGCCTGGGTGGGCGACTTCAACGCGGCAAGTATAACCCCGGCGTCTCCCAACCCAGCCAAACCAACTTGTCATCCTGAGCGCCGCCTGCTGTTCATAGCCGAACCGACTTGTCATCCCGAGCGTAGCGAAGGACCTGCTTTTTGCCGGCAGCAGTAACATCTCAGCCTCGCTTCCGACACTGACCCCAAATAACACTTGACAACCAGTCGTATAATAACAATAGAAACAGTCAATAAAACATAAGTGCGCGGCCGTTCCACCAGTAACTCCGCGCTTAGCCGTGACTTACCCGGCAGTTAAAGGACGCGATCCCGCCATCTCATGTAGAATCAAGACTTTACCTGTAACTGCGTTCTTTTGAGGACTTTGCCGGCCGTGCGCCGCTAAGTCCATGATTCTAATATACCGCCCAAGGGGGAGGGGGTACCCCCACTAACATCAGCCAGCAAGCAGCCATAACTTTATAACTTACGACTTACTCAGGAGCTATCATGTCTTCTTTCGCAGCGCCACGTTGCCGCCACATCAAGACCAACGGATCCCAATGCGGTTCGCCCGCTCTCCGCAACAACGATTTCTGCTTCTACCATCACGAGGATCGTCCCTTCAAGGTTGCCTGCTACTACAAGGAAGAGTACCCGCTTGGCCACATTGATCTGCCTTATTTTGAAGATGCCCACTCCATCCAACTCGTCCTCCGCCAGGTCGTCCAGATGGTGATGCAAAAACGGCTCGAACAAAAAACCGCTAATTTCCTGCTCTACGCACTCCAGATTGCTTCCTCGAATCTCAAGCGCATGGAACTCGAAAAGGCGCAACCCGAGCAGGTTGTCGTCGATTACTACAAAGAAGACAAATGGGATACTCCCCGCGCGAGAAGAGCGCAAGACGAAACCAAAAATGAAACTCCGGTCAGCGCGCCATCGGAATCGAACGCCACCGCAGCCAACGCCTCAACCCAAACTGGCAAAACCAAAAACGACGCCAATGACAGCAACGAAGACCGCAACCAGAACGCAGACTGCAGCAACAAGAATGAAAACCACGGCGGCGACGAAGACCTTCCGCCCGGCACGATCCACGCCTGCTATCGCCCCGGATCGCACCGGCCAGAACTAAGCCCACAATAAGAACGAGAAACCAGCGGACAGACCAGAGAGAAAAGCAGAGGACAGAAAAAAAAGGGCACCCTGTTGGGCGCCCCTCGCTTTCTGATAATGATCCCAGGCTCAACGCAAGCTGCGGTCTTTACTCCTTCTTGTCGCCGCCCTCAGTCTTGCCTTCCGCCTCGTTCGCCGCCATGTCTTTTTGCGCTTGCGCTTCGGCGTCGGCGTGTTCCATTGCCTTGCGGTTTTCTTCCGCGCGCTTCGCCCGGATTTCCGCCCGCTTCTGGCGCTTCTCGTCGATGACCTGCTCGCTGCCCAGCAACTCGATGAACGCCTTTTCCGCGCCATCGCCCTTGCGCCACGCGCCACGCACAATGCGTGTGTATCCGCCCTTGCGGTCGCCGAAGCGCGGAGCCACGGTATCAAACAGTTTCGTGACCGCTTCCGGCGTCATCAGATAAGCCGCTGCCTGCCGCCGCGCCGCCAGATCGCCCTTTTTGCCCAGCGTGATCATCTTTTCTACCGACGGACGAACCGCCTTCGCCTTGATCACCGTCGTTTCAATGCGCTCTTCCATGATGATCGACGTGACCATGTTTCTCAGCATCGCGCGCCGGTGCGATGTGGTCCGCCCTAACTTGTATCCCGCAACTTTGTGACGCATGTCTAAACCCCAGTTGTCAGTTTCCAGTGGCCAGTTGCCAGTGGGTTGAATCGAAAATCAGCCGCCAGTTGCCCGTCGGGTCAATCCCCTTACTGGCAACTGACCCCAGGCAACTGGCAACTGCTTTCTATAGATCGTTATCGCCGTACGCTGACGCCGGCAGAATCTGGTTTGAAGTCGGTCCCGGCACCGCATTGCCGTGCTCGTCGATCTTCATGCCCAGGCTCAAGCCCATCGAGGAAAGGATCTCCTTGATCTCGTTCAGCGACTTGCGGCCGAAATTCTTCGTCTTCAGCATTTCGGCTTCGGTCTTCTGCACCAACTCGCCGATCGACTGAATATTCGCGTTCTTCAGGCAGTTGTAGCTTCGCACCGACAGTTCCAGTTCCTCAACCGAACGGTTCAGGTTCTCGTTCTTGATCTCGGGGCGCCGCTCCTCGCTGGCCGACGCAGTCTCAATTTCTTCTTCGAAGTTGATAAAGATATTCATGTGATCTTTGATCAGCTTCGCCGAGAGCCCCAGCGCATCGCCTGGAGTGATGGAGCCATTCGTCCAGACTTCCACCGTCAGCTTGTCGTAATCCGTGATCTGTCCCAAACGCGCCGCTTCGACGGTGTAATTGCACTTGCGCACCGGCGTGTGCACGGAATCGATGGGAATGAACCCGATGCCGAGATCGTCTTCGAAGTTCTTGTCCGCGGAAACGTAGCCGCGCCCGCGCTTCAGGCGCATTTCCATGTCAAGCTTCCCGCCCTCGCTCACGGTCGCAATGTAGACGTCCTTGTCCAATACTTCAACGTCGCCATCGGCCTCGATCATGTTGCTGGTGACGACTCCCGGTTGGTCGGCGCGCAGGTAAATCGCCTTCGGACCGTCGCCCGCCAGCTTAAACGGAACCTGCTTCATGTTGAGGATGATGTCCGTCGCGTCTTCCACCACGCCCGGAATCGACTGGAACTCGTGCAACACGCCTTCGATCTTGACCGCCGTAACCGCCGCGCCCTCAATCGAACTCAGCAGCACCCGTCGCAGCGCGTTGCCGATTGTAGTACCGAATCCGCGCTCAAACGGCTGCGCCCAGAACATTCCGTATTTGTCGGTCAGCGAAGTGGTGTCGCTCGCCAAACGTTTCGGTTTTTGAAAGCCTCTCCAAAGCATGATGTTTCTCCTCTCGGCCATGTGGCTCGATCCGGCTCACTGAGCGGCCCAGCTCAGGTCAAAGCCGGAAAGGCTGATCTGGCACGAAAAAGTAGGCCTAAACCCGTCCTTCGCTATTCGTCATTCGCGCTTTCGGTCTCGCGAACAGCTAAGCGAACGACGCCGTTACTACTTGCTGTACAACTCGACAATCAGCTGCTCGTTCACCGGCAACTGGATATCTTCTCGCTTCGGCAGCGCCAGCACTCGCCCCTTGTAGTTCTCGCGATCGATCTCCAGCCACACCGGAGCCGGCTGATGACTGGCGAAATCCCTGGCCGTTTCCAGAATCGGCACTTTGCGGCTGCTCTCGCGAATCTGAATCTCTTCGCCCACCGTCACTTCATACGAGGGAATGTCGACCTTCTTGCCATTCACCTGCACGTGTCCGTGACGCACTAACTGCCGCGCCTGGCGTCGCGAAATCCCGAAGCCAAGACGGTAGACCACGTTGTCCAGACGACGCTCCAGTTGCTCCAGCAACTTGGCGCCCGTCACGCCCTTGGATCTCACCGCGTTCTCGAAATAATTCCGGAACTGGCCTTCTTGCGTGAAGTAAATGCGCTTGGCTTTTTGCTTTTCTCGCAACTGCAGACCGTAGCCGACGACTTTGGTCTTCTTGTCTTTCCCGTGTTGTCCGGGAGCAAAGTTGCGTTTTTCGATGGGACACTTATCGCTGAAGCACTTGGTGCCCTTCAGGAAGAGCTTGATCCCTTCCCGGCGACAAAGACGGCATACTGCATCGGTATATCGTGCCATTTTTCTCCTTGTTCGATGACCGGTTTACGGGTTTGGCTTCACCCTTCCTCCCGGACGAATTCAGCTATCACTGTCAGCCCTCAGCCATCAGGAAAACCGAACCTCGCGTTTTACTGGGTACTGGATACTGACTACGTCCTTTTACACTCTGCGTCGCTTCGGCGGCCGGCAACCATTGTGCGGAATCGGCGTCGTGTCTTTAATGGAGCGTACTTCGATTCCGGCTGACGCCAGCGCTCGCACCGCCGACTCGCGGCCCGATCCGGGACCGCTCACCCGAACGTCGACGCTCCGAACTCCATGATCGCGCGCCATGCTGGCGGCGTTCGACGCAGCCTGCTGCGCGGCGAATGGAGTCCCTTTGCGCGACCCGCGGAAGCCCAGCGAGCCGGAACTCTTCCACGACAGCACGTTGCCCGACATGTCGGTGATGGTCACGATCGTGTTATTGAACGAGGCCTGCACGTGCACCAGTCCATGCGGGACGTGTTTGCGCTCTTTCTTCTTGAACGTCTTTTTCTTGCCTTTTTTCTCGGGCGCCGCGGCGCCGCCTGCTGCTGCTGGTTTTGCCATAGTAGATGCTAGCTCCTAGCCACTAGCTCCTAGCCGAAAGCTAGAAGCCAGAAGCTGCTCTTAAGCTTTTGCCGTTTTCTTCTTCTGCGCGACCGTTCCCTTACGCGGGCCTTTTCGGGTTCGCGCGTTGGTGTGCGTGCGCTGTCCTCGTACCGGCAGGTTGCGGCGATGGCGGAACCCGCGGTACGAACCGATTTCGATGAGCCGCTTGATGTTCATCGAAACGTCCTTGCGCAGATCGCCTTCGACCGAGCCTTCCGCTTCGATGACCTGTCGAATGCGGTTGACCTCGTCTTCCCCAAGGTCGGAAATCTTTTTCATCGGGTCGACTTTGGCCGCGTCTAGAATGCGCGCCGCGCGCGAATTCCCAATGCCGTAGATGTAAGTGAGCGCGATATTCGCGTGCTTGTTGCGCGGAAGATCGACGCCTGCGATACGAGCCATATGTTCCCAGTCCTTCTGGAGCCTCTGTCCTGCCGCCAGCTTTCCTGCCGCTAGCTGCCCGCGAGCCTCACTGTTTTAGCGCTTGCTAGTAGCTCCAGGCTAGTAGCCCGCAGCCGCCTTACCCTTGCCGCTGTTTGTGTTTCGAGTTCTCGCAGATCACCCGCACTACTCCCTTGCGGTGGATGACCTTGCACTTGTCGCAAATTTTCTTGACCGATGCTCTTACTTTCATAACTCCTCGTGTGGCGAAGGGGTTTGCCCCGCCAACCTGAGCGCTGCTCAGCAAACTATTTGTAGCGGTACACAATGCGCCCGCGATTCAAATCGTACGGCGAAAGCTCGACCGCGACTTTGTCTCCCGGCAGGATTCGAATAAAATTCTTCCGCATTTTGCCGGAAACATGCGCCAGCACCTGGTGTTTGTTTTCCAACTCCACCTTGAACATGGCATTGGGCAGGGGCTCGATCACCACCGCCATCACTTCAATCGCGTCTTCTTTGCTCATCGACTCCTTAAGAGCAGCTCTCAGCCTTCAGCTGTCAGCTCTCAGTTATAACGTCCCACTTTCCTCTCAGCACCTTGGCTACAAGCAGATGGCGGAAAGCTCCTACTGCGTCAAAATCACCGGACCTTGCCTCGTTACCGCTACACAGTGTTCAAAGTGGGCGCTGTAACTGCCATCGACCGTTACCGCCGTCCACTTGTCGCCCAAAACCTTCGCTTCTGGACCGCCCGAATTCACCATCGGCTCGATCGCCAGCACCATTCCTTCGGTCAGTTCCGCGCCCTGGCCCTTCTTGCCAAAGTTCGGAATCTGCGGCGGCTCATGCAACTTCGTTCCAATACCGTGTCCTACAAAGTCTCTCACGACACTGAAACCGTTCGCTTCCACATGCTTCTGGATCGCCGATCCCACGTGCCCAATCGTATTGCCGATCCTCGCCTGCTCAATGCCTTTGTACAGCGAAGCCTCGGTTACCTCGAGCAGCTTCTTTAACTCCACTGTCAGCTTCTCGCCCACCGGCACCGTGATGGCTGCGTCCCCGTAATACCCGTCCAGAACCACTCCGCAGTCGATGGAAACGATGTCTCCCGTTTTCAGCGCCCGCTTCTCCGACGGGATTCCGTGCACAATCTCTTCGTTGATGGAGGTGCACAGCACGCAGGGATAACCGAAATATCCCTTGAACGCCGGCGTCGCTCCCAAATCTGCGATCAACTTCTCGGCGGCTTTCTCCAGATCCATCGTCGTCACTCCCGGAGCTACCACACTCTTCAGATGATTCAGAACCTGGCGGACCATCTTTCCGCTCCGCCTCATTCTTTCAATTTCTTCCGGCGTCTTGCGGATAATCCGGCCCTCTCCAGAACTCATAACTTCCTAGCATCCCACTTGGCAATGCCGATCGATCACACCCAGAATCTGCGCCGTAACATCTTTCACCGGACGATCCGCATTGACGGCCACCAGCCGTCGTTGCACCCGGTAGTAATCCGCCACCGGCCTCGTCTGATTCTCATAGGCCGACAGGCGCCCGGCAATCACTTCCTGGCGATCATCGTCGCGAATCACCAGCTTAGAGCCGTCCAGATCACACAACTCATCGACGCGAGGTGGCTGCAGGTGAATGTTATAGAGCCGTCCACAGGTAGGACACGAACGACGCCCGGTAAGCCGTAGCAGCAATTGATTATAGTCTACCAGCAACTGGATCACAACCGGCGGACTCTTCTCCACCGGCTCTCCATCTCCCGAACTTTTGTCAAAGACCTCTTGTTCCAGGAAAGCATCCAGCCATCCTGCCTGGGCGGCCGTCCTTGGAAAGCCATCCAGCACAAAGCCGCGCTTGCAGTCGGCTTCCCGCAGCCTCGTGGCTACGATTCCGTACATCAACTCGTCCGGCACGAGCCCGCCTCGCGCCATGATCGCCTTGGCTTCAAGGCCGAGTTCGGTCCCCCGCGTTACATGATCCCGTAAAAGGTCGCCGGTCGATATCTGCGGGATGCCGTAGCGGTCGACGATCTGCTTCGACTGCGTGCCCTTCCCCGCCCCGGGGGGTCCGAGAAGAATCACCGGCCCGATCTTTCGCCCCGTCTCGCTCGCCGACTCATTGGCCATCGAAATGGCTTCTCTTAGCTCGTATTTCCCATCGCGGAAATACCGCACTGCTCCGCGCCTGCAAAAATCAGTCGCCTGCTCCCCAGTTGTCAGCTACCAGGAACCCATGCCCGTCGAGCTTACTGGCAACCAGCAACTGCCTTACCAGGTGCGGCGTCCGCGCAGCCGGCCGCTCTTCGGCGTAAACCCGTCGTAGTGCCGCATGATCAATTGCGCCTCAATCTGCGTGACCGTGTCCATCGCCACCCCAACCACAATCAGCAGCGAGGTTCCGCCAAAATAGAAATTCACTCCCAACCCGTTCGTAACCCATGTGGGGAGGTTCTCAAAAATTCGCCCAATAATCGGGAGGTGGTTCAACTTGATGCCCGCAATCATCCACTCTGGGATCAGCGAAATCAAAATCAGGTACAGCGCGCCCACCAGCGTGATGCGGGTCAGAACGTCGTTGATGAAGTCCGAAGTCCGCTTCCCTGGACGGATGCCGGGAACAAACCCTCCCCACTTCCGCATATTGTCGGCAACCTCGTTCGGATTGAACACAATCGAGATATAGAAGTAGGCGAAGAAAATGATGCCCAGGCAATAGAGCAGGGTATAGAGCGGCTCGCCCCACTTCATCGCATCAAGAATCGGTCCAATGACCCGGTTATTGTGGAATGCCGCGCCCAGCATCTGCGGTAAAGCCAGAATCGACGACGCAAAAATCACCGGCATCACGCCGCCCGCATTCACCCGCAACGGCAGGTGCGTGGATTGCCCGCCCATCACTTTGCGTCCGACTACGCGCTTGGCATATTGCACCGGAATCCGGCGCTCGCTGCGCTCAACATAAACGATGAAGGCGACCACCGCGATCATCAGCACTAGCAGCATCAGGATGGCAGGAGCCGTAAACACTCCCCAAGCGGATGTGCTTGCCTTCTGATAGAGGTCGGCGATACCGCGCGGCAAACCCACCACGATGCCGGTAAAAATCAGTAGCGACATGCCATTGCCGATGCCGCGCTCGGTAATCTGCTCGCCCAGCCACATGATGAACGCGCTGCCGGTGGTCAAGGTGAGCATCGTCATCAGAATAAAAGCCGGTCCCGGATTATTGACGAAATCGCCCGCTTTTTGCAGGCTGATGGCAATGCCGAACGATTGAACTGCGCTCAAAATCACCGTCAGGTAACGGGTCCACATGGTGATTTTCTTGCGCCCCATTTCGCCTTCTTTTTGCAGCTTGGCGAGAGGCTCGTACACCACCGTCAACAATTGCAGGATGATCGACGCGGTGATGTAGGGCATGATGCCCAAGGCGAAAATCGTCAACCGGCGCAGGTTGCCGCCGCTGAACAGGTCGACGAAACCGAGCACGGACCCACGGTTCTGTTCGAAGAACTGCGCCAACTTGTCGCCGTTGATCCCCGGCGTAGGAATGTGCCCGCCGATGCGATATACCGCCAGCAGGCCGAGCGTGAATAACACGCGCTTGCGCAGATCGGGAACGCGGAAGATATTCGCCAGCTTTTCGAGCATTACTGCAAGACCTCAAACTTGCCGCCCGCCTTGGTGATTTTTTCCTGCGCGGACTTCGAAAACTTGTGCGCGTGCACGGTGATCGCCGACTTAATTTCCCCGTTGCCGAGAATCTTGACTGGGGCGTTGCCATCGACGATGCCGGCCTTCTTTAGCGTTTCCGGCGTGATCTCAGTTTCGCCGAGCGTAGCCAGACGGTCTACATTGACCACGTCATATTCCTCGCGGAAAATATTCGTGAATCCGCGCTTCGGAACGCGCCGGTGCAATGGCATCTGTCCGCCTTCAAACCCGCGGATCAGCCGCGCACCCGAGCGCGACCACTGCCCTTTATGCCCGCGCGTGGAAGTCTTGCCCATGCCGGACCCCATACCGCGCCCGACTCGCTTCTTCTTTTCCGTGGACTTCTTGGGTGCCCGTATTGTCGATAAATTCATAGAATCTTCTCTACTTTTAGAACTTTTTCTCACCCGTCCGCCCGATTGTCATCCTGAGCGAAGGACCTGCGCTTCTCCGCGGCTGGCACGCAGCCAACACTCTACGCCTTCACTACTTCAATCAAATGCGGCACCTTCTTCACCATGCCGCGAATCGCAGCCGTGTCCGGACGCACAATCACCTGGTTCAACCGCGTAAAGCCCAGCCCTTTGACTACAGCCTTATATTTGACCGGAGTGCAAATCGCCGAACGCACCCATTTCAGCTGGATCGTCCCGCTCGGCGTCGTTTTCGATGTCTTGGTCGTCATAATTTCCAGCCCTTGACTTTCAAATAACAAAGTTAACCCATTGCCAAATTCCAAAATCGTTCTTACAGTTCATCCACCGATTTGCCGCGCAATGCCGCCACGGCTTCCCGGCTCTTGAGCTTCTTCAGCGCCTCGAACGTCGCCTTGATGACGTTGTGCGGATTATTCGTTCCAATCGACTTGGTCAGCACGTTTTGAACGCCCGCCGAAGTCATCACCGCCCGCACCGCTCCGCCCGCAATCACGCCCGTGCCTTCCGGTGCCGGCTTCAGCAGCACCATGCCCGAGCCAAAGCGCCCCAGCACCGTGTGCGGCACGCTGGTTTGCGTCAGGTTGACGCGGACCAGGTTCTTTTTCGCCGACTCAATCCCTTTGCGGATCGCCTGCGGAACTTCCTTCGCTTTTCCCGAGCCGAAACCAACCACCGCCGCCGTCGGATCGCCCACCACCACCAGCGCCGCGAACGACATGTTCTTGCCGCCCTTGACCACCTTCGTTACCCGGTTAATCGACACCACTTGGTCTTTTAACTGGAACGAACCCGCATCAAGTTTCTTCGTAACTCTAGCCATTCTGAAATCTCATTTCCATTTTGTAATTTTGTAATCGGGTAATTTTGTAATTTGAAAACCGCTCGGTGGTTCTTCAAATTACAAAATTACCCAATTGCCAAATTACCAAATCTAGAACTGCAGTCCCGCCTCGCGCGCCGCATCCGCAACCGCTTTAACCCGGCCGTGGTAGATGTAGCCGCCGCGATCGAACACCACTTTCGTAAAGCCTTTCGCCTTGGCAAGTTCCGCAATCTTTTTGCCTACCGCCTTGGCCGAAGCCACGTTGCCGCCGGTGATCCGCACGCCCTTGCGGTCGTCCGCCGTCGAAGCCGCCGCCAGCGTCACGCCCTTCAGGTCATCGATCAACTGCACATAAATATGGTTCAGCGAACGGTACACATTCAGCCGTGGACGCTCCGGCGTCCCCATCACCTTCTTCCGGATCCGATCGTGCACCCGCTGCCGCGTCTGATTTTTTGAAGCGATTCTAAGCATATGCCCTCAACGATCAGCCGTTCAGCCGTCAGTTCAACCTCAGCGGAAAGCTGAGAGCTGACGGCCGAAAGCTATTTTGCTCCCGTCTTGCCAACCTTCTTCTTCAACCGCTCGCCGGCGTAACGCACGCCCTTGTTCTTATACGGATCAGGCGGCCGCAGCGACCTCATCTCGGCCGCTACCTGGCCCACCTTCTGGCGGTCAATCCCGTTCAGCGTCAACTTCGTCAGTTTCGCATCCACCGCGCAATCCACACCGCTCGGCAATGGATACTCAATCGGGTGCGAATACCCCAGGCTGAAGACAACCGTCCCCTTGCCCTTCATCTCGGCGCGATAGCCGATCCCGACGATTTCCAGTTCTCTCGTCCAGCCCTTGGTCACGCCCTCGACGGCATTATTGACCAGCGCTCGCGCCAGTCCGTGAACCGCCGAATGTGCGTCGTCGGGCCGCATTGCCACTAGGTTGCCGTCCTTCTGCTCCATCGTAATGCCGGACGGAAGAGGTGTATCCAGTTTGCCCTTCGGCCCCTGGACCATCACCGTATTGCCTTCAAATTTCACCGTCACGCCCTTCGGGATCGCGATCGGCTTTTTTCCAATTCGTGACATAAGATCAGCTCTTAGCTTCTGGCTCCTGGCTTCTCGCTAGGACCCTTTCGTCCAGTCTCATCCGCATCGCCGCTTTAGCTAGTAGCCAGAAGCTAGTAGCTGGAAGCTGCCCTACCAAATCTCACAAAGCAATTCGCCACCCAGCCCCTGCCGTCTCGCCTGGCGTCCCGTCATCACGCCCTTCGGCGTCGTCAGGATATTAATGCCCAGCCCCCCCAGCACTCGCGGGATCTCCGTGCGGCGCACATACACGCGGCAGCCCGGACGCGATACCCGCGCCAGGTTCGTGATCACCGCCTCGTTGTTGTTGCCGTACTTCAGATACACGCGCAGGACCTTGTGGCCCTCTTCTTCCGCCGGCTTGAAGTTCGCGATATAGCCCTCTTCTTTCAGGATGCGAGCTATCTCCGTCTTCAGTTTCGAAGCTGGTATATCCACTTTTTGGTGCCGTGCGCGGATCGCGTTGCGGATGCGCGCCAGCATGTCTGCGACCGGATCGGTCAACCTCATCGTTTGCTTCTCCTCGAGCCGCCCGTTCGCTCCGTATCGTAATTGACGATCAGCGGAGAACCTGTCAGCAGCTTGCTTACTTCCGTCATTCGACAGTCAGCCATTCGGCGTTGCTTTGTTGTCAGCAAAAGCTGGCAACTGGCAAGCAGCGGCCGGCAACTGCCCTTTTCTACCAGGACGATTTCGAAACTCCGGGGATTTCGCCCCGCAGCGCCAGTTGCCGGAAACAAAGCCGGCAAATGCCAAACTTCCTCAGATACGCCCGTGGCCGTCCGCAAATCTTGCAGCGGTTGTGCTTGCGGGACGAAAACTTTGGCTTCTTCGCGTCCTTTACTCGTTTTGCTGTAGTGGCCAAACTTAGCTCCTAGCTACCGGCTGCTTGCTTGCAGCAACCTATCTGCGAATTTCGCTCTTACTTCTGCAATCTGACTTCTTACCTCTGACTCACGCCCGGAACGGCATGCCCAAATGTTTCAGGAGCGATCGCGCCTGATTGTCGGAGCGCGCTGTCGTCACAATGGTCACGTTCATCCCCTTCAGCTTGTCGACCTTCGCGTAATCGATTTCCGGGAAAATCAGCTGATCGTGCAGACCCAGCGTGTAATTGCCGCGCCCGTCGAACGACTTCGTTGAGACGCCCTTAAAATCGCGCACTCGCGGCAGCACGATGCTCACCAGGCGGTCGAGAAACTCGTACATCCGGTCGCCGCGCAACGTCACCATCGCCCCGATCGGCATCCCTTCGCGCACTTTGAAGGCCGCAATCGATTTTTTCGCCCGCGTGATCACGGGTTTCTGTCCCGTGATCTGGCCCAACTCGTTCACGGCCGGATCGATCAGCTTCGCATTCTGCGTCGCTTCGCCCACGCCCATGTTCACCACGATCTTGTTCAGCCGCGGCACGGCCATCGGGTTCTTCAAATCCAATTCCTTCATCAGCGCGACCGCCACTTCTTTCTCAAACCGCTCGCGCAACCGCGGAGTTTCCTTCGCCGCGTGCCGCGGAGCCTCCGGACCGGCTTTCACTTCAATCGGCTGCTGTCCCTTGTCGCTCTTGGGAGCCTTAGCCTTCTTCGATTGCTGTTGCTCGCCTTTTTTCTGTTCGTCTGCCATGGTCAGTGTTGCCTTCTCTCTTACGGTTTCGGGTTTGGCTTCGGGCTGCTAGCTTCTAGCCAGCCCATCATCCCCGGTTCGTAAGTACCTTCAAAATCTCTCAGTCTCACCCAGCCGCGTGTCGTCCGGGTTGGCTAGTAGCTAGAAGCCACAAGCTATTTCTCCAACGTCGTTCCGCACTTCTTGCAGACTCGAACCTTCCGCTCCCCGCGCACTTCGTGGCCAACCCGCACCGGACCACATGTCGCGCACACCAGCGCCACGTTCGACAGCGGAATCGGCCTTTCCTGCTCGGCGATTCCACCCTTCACGTTCTTCGCGGCGTTTGCCCGTACATGCTTCTTCACCATCATCACGTGCTCGACGAGCACGTTGCCCTCGTCGGGAAGCACCCGCAGCACTCGCCCTTGTTTTCCCGCATCCCTTCCGGTCATCACCTTCACGGTGTCGTTCCGGCGGATATTTACGCGCTTATGTTCGGTCGTCGTCGCAGTTCCCATAGCCAAACCCTTCTTTCCAACCTGTCATCCTGAGCGAAGCGAAGGACTTGCTGCTCCCCGCTCGCACGCGAACTCTACAACACTTCCGGCGCCAGCGATACAATCTTCAAAAACTTCTTCTCGCGCAGTTCGCGCGCCACCGGACCGAATACGCGCGTGCCCACTGGTTCTCCGGTTTCGTTGATCAGCACGGCCGCATTCTGATCGAAGCGGATGTAAGTGCCGTCCCGCCGCCGGTGCTCTTTCCGCGTCCGCACGATGACCGCCTTCACCACTTTGCCCTTCTGCACCTGACCGTCCGGCGCAGCTTCCTTTACGCTCGCCGTGATCACGTCGCCCAGGCCAGCGCGCAGTCCGGTCGAACCGCCCAGCGGCAGAATCATCTGCAGCTTGCGCGCGCCGGAATTATCGGCGACCTCGAGCATGGATCTCATCATTACGGCCATGTTCGTCTCCTTCTCCTCGGCTCTTAACTCTTGGCGGCAACGCCCGTACCGGCGTCAATATCGACTTCCGGAACCAGCGCCGTCTTCCGCACAATCTCTTTCAGCGTCCAGCGCTTCAGTTTCGACAGCGGCCGAGACTCCTCGATCTTCACCACATCCCCGGGATGGGTCTCGTTCTTCTCGTCGTGCGCGTAGAACTTCTTCCGGATCGAGATCACCCGCTTGTACATCGGATGCGCCTTCTTCCGCGTCACCTCGACCACGATCGTCTTCTGCATCTTGTTCGAGACGACTGTGCCGATTAGGATCTTGCGGCCCGAATGTTTTTCGGCTTGGCTCGTTGCTTCCGCCATTATTTTTTCTCCGTCTTGGCCTGCGTCTTGTGCGCCGCCAGTTCCTGCTCGCGCAGCACCGTCTGGACGCGCGCGATATCCCGGCGCAGCCCGCGAATCTTCTTCAGGCTCTCCGTCTGTCCCATATTCATCTGGAACTTCAGCTTGAACAGCTGGTCCGCCAAGTCCCGCTCCTGGTGCTTGAGCTCGGCGTCGGTTAAGTTGCGAATCTTCTCTGCCTTCATAAAATCAGGTCTCAGTTCTTTGGTCTCAGGTCTCAGGAAAAGCTCTCTTGCTCACCAGCCTCGCTTTTCACTTCTGCAATCTGACCTCTAACCTCTGCAATTCCTACAGCACTTCCCTCTTTACAAACGTCGTCCGCAGCGGAAGCTTGTGTGACGCCAGACGCATTGCTTCTTTCGCGTCCGTGATCGTCACGCCTTCCATCTCAAACAGGATCTTTCCCGGCTTGACCACCGCGACCCAGTGGTCCGGAGCGCCCTTGCCCTTGCCCATACGGGTTTCGGCCGGCTTCTTCGTAACCGGCTTGTCCGGAAACAGCCGGATCCAGATCTTGCCGCCGCGCTTCACAAATCGCGTCATCGCCACGCGGCTCGCTTCGATCTGACGGTCCGTGATCCAGCCCGGCTCGAGCACCTTCAGTCCATATTGTCCGAAAGCCAGCGTGCCACCGCGCCAGGCCTTCCCCGTCATGCGCCCGCGCTGCTGCTTGCGGTACTTAACTTTCTTTGGCATCAACATAAGATTCGGTTCTCAGTTCTCAGCTGTCAGTTCTCAGGAGAGTCTGCCTGCGCCAGATGCCTTACTTCTGCAATCTGACCTCTGACCTCTGCAATCGCTCTACTTCTGCAATCTGACTTCTTGCCTCGTACCTTCTAAAACGCTCCCGTCGTGCTCACTTCCCGCGCCGGAGTCGCTTCCCGCTTCTTCGCCGGCAGAATCTCGCCCTTATAAACCCAGCACTTCACGCCGATCACGCCGTACGTCGTGCGCGCCTCGGTGAAGCCGTAATCGATATCGGCTCGCAGCGTGTGCAGCGGCAACCGCCCCTGCAGATACCATTCCGACCGTGCGATTTCGTTGCCGTTCAGTCGCCCGCTCACGCGAACCTTGATCCCCTTGCAGCCGAAACGCAGCGCCGAATCCACCGACTTACGCATCGCCCGCCGGAAACCCACGCGCTTTTCCAGTTGCAGCGCGATCGATTCCGACACCAGCTGCGCATCCAGTTCCGGCTTGTGCACTTCCTGGATATCGACATGCACTTCGCGCGTCGTTTTCTTCTGCAGATCCTGCTTCAGCTTGTCGATCTCCGCGCCCTTGCGCCCGATGATGATTCCCGGGCGCGCCGTTTTGATAATGATCCGCAGCTTGTTGCCCGGACGCTCGATCTCGACCGAACTCACGCCCGCCGACTTCAGCTTTTCCTTCAGCTCAGCCTTGAGCTTATGGTCTTCAAGCAGCAGTTTGTCGTAGTCCTTCTCGACAAACCAGCGCGACTTCCACGGCTTGGTGTAGCCGAGGCGGAATCCGTAAGGATGAACTTTCTGTCCCATCGTTGTAACTCCTGAAATCTTCCCGCTCTATTTCTTTGCCGTAGTCTTCTTGCCAGCAGCCTTCTTCTTGGCCGGAGCTTTTGCCTTGGCCTTCGCCTTGGGCCTTGCAGCTGGAGCTTTTGCGGCACTTCCACCCGCCGCCGACGTTCCCACCGCCGCGCCGTTCCTGTTCTTCTCCGCCAGCACGATTTCCAGGTGCGCAATCCGCCGCACGTAATGGTACGCGCGACCCATCGGTGCCGGACGAATCCGCTTCATGCGCGGCCCGTCGTTCGCCACCGCGTGCTTCACGTACAGGTTGTCCAGATCGACATCCAAGCCCTTTTCCGTGCTCAGGAAATTCGCGTTGTCGATCGCCGACTGTAACAACTTGCCCACCGTCGCCGCCACACGCTTCTTGGTGAAGGCCAGCGTGTTTCGCGCTTCTTCCACGCGCCGCCCCTTGATCAGGTTCAGCACCAGCCGCGCCTTCTGCGGCGACACCCGCATGTACCTTGCTTCCGCTCGAAATTCCATTTCCTGTCTCTCAGCTTCTAGCCTCTAGCCTCTAGCTCCTAGCCAGGAGCCAGCAGCCAGCAGCTGCTTTTACGCTTTCGGCGCCGACGGCGCTGACGACGAGATCGCGCCCGGCCCGCCCGGCACTCCCGCCGGCTTGGCTGCGGTCTCGGTCGCCGCTTTCATCGAGTGCCCCTTGAATTGGCGGGTAAAGCTGAATTCCCCCAGCTTGTGCCCCACCATGTTCTCGGTCACGTACACCGGAATGAACTTCCTCCCGTTGTGCACTGCGATCGTATGTCCCACCATCTCGGGGATGATGGTCGAGCGCCGCGACCACGTCCGCAGCACTTTTTTCTCGTTCCGCGCATTCATGCCTTCGACTTTCGCCGTGAGGTGCGCGTCTACGAACGGTCCTTTTTTTGTCGAACGTGCCATAAAGTCAGCTCTCAGCTTTCAGCTCTCAGCTCTCAGTAGTCCGGAGCGAAGCTTCGTTTTCCCTTGAAACTCTAAACCTAGATCCCAACTCCTCCGCCGACGCTCTAACTGACGGCTGAGGGCTGACATCTCTCAGCGCCTAGCTCTTCTTCCGGCGGTTCACGATAAACGCATCGGTCCGCTTGTTGTTTCTGGTCTTGTACCCGCGCGTGGGCTGGCCCCACGGCGTCACCGGATGCCGACCGCCCGAGGTCTTGCCTTCGCCGCCGCCATGCGGGTGATCGACTGGGTTCATCGAAACGCCGCGGTTGTGCGGACGCTTTCCGACCCAGCGGGTTCGTCCCGCCTTGCCCCACGTCACGTTCTCGTGATCCGTGTTGCCCACTTGTCCAATGGTCGCTAAACAGTCGAGCAGCACTTTGCGGGTTTCGCCGGAGGGCAATTTCACCAGCCCGTACTCGCCTTCTTTGGCGATCAACTGCGCCGAACCGCCCGCCGAACGCACCATCTGCGCTCCCTTGCCCGGCTTCAACTCGACGTTGTGAATGGTCGTGCCAGGTGGAATATTGCGCAGCGGCAACGCGTTGCCCACCAGAATATCGGCCTCGGGTCCACTCACAATCTTCGCCCCGACCTTCAACCCGTCGGGCTGCACGATGTACCGCTTCTCGCCATCGGCATAACTCAGAAGCGCAATGCGCGCCGAACGTCCCGGATCGTACTCGATCGTCTCGACCGTGGCCGGAATTCCGTGCTTGTCGCGCTTGAAATCGATGGCGCGCAGCTTGCGCTTGTTGCCGCCGCCGCGGAAGCGCATCGTCACATCGCCAGAATTGCGCCTTCCACCGGATCGGATCTTGCCCTCCACCAGCGGCTTATGCGGCGTCTTCGACGTAATGTCGTCGGTCGTAACCGAGGTGCGGTAGCGCAACGTCTGCGTTGTCGGTCTGTAGGTTTTAATGGCCATATCTAGCTCTCAGCTCTCAGCTTTCAGTTCTCAGTGAATCCGGCTGTCGTTCTTACGGACAGCTGATCGCTGGTACCCGATAGCTTTGTTACAGATTCTGCGCGTACTCCGGCATCTTCTCGCCGGTCTTCAACCGCACGTACGCCTTTTTCCAATCGGGACGGTAGCCGGTGAACTTCCCCCGCCGCCGCTCTTTTCCCGGATAATTCGCGGTCCTTACCGACGACACTTTCACCTTGAAGATCGACTGCACCGCTTCTTTGATTTCGGTCTTGGTCGCCTTCGGCGCTACCTGGAACACCAGAGTGTTCTGAGTCTCCTTGATGCCGAGACCTTTTTCGGTGATCACCGGCTTCCGGATAATCTGATATGCGGATTTCATCAGGCTACCTCCGCTTTCGTCTTACGCGTGCGCCGCGCCGGCTTCTTTTTTTCCGCGGCCGGCTCGGATTCGTGCGAACGGCGCGATACCGATTTCTTCAGCGAGTCCTGCAATTTCTCAAGCGCCGGCTGCGCAAACACCACGTGGGTATACCGCATCAGGTGGTACGGATGCACCTCATTGGCCTTCACCAGCTCTAGCCCGTCGATATTGCGCGCACTCAGTTCCAGGTTCTTGTTCTCGGTCGTCGAAATGTCCACCAGCAGCGTTGTGCCGTCGACCTTCAATTTATCGAGCGCCTCGCGAAACGGTTTGGTCTTCGCTTCTTTCACGTCGAATGCCTTGACCACCACCAGTTTTCCATCGGCAAACTTCGACGCCAAAGCCGAACGCAGCGCGCCCAGCAGTTTCTTCTTCGGGAAGGCGTAGTCATAGGAGCGCGGTTGCGGTCCATGAACCGTCCCGCCGTGGCGCCACAGTGGCGAACGAATCGAGCCGATACGCGCCCGCCCCGTCCCCTTCTGCTTCCACAGTTTCTTGCCCGATCCGGATACGCGCCAGCGGTTCTTGGTGGCGTGTGTGCCCGCCCGCGCCGCGGCGCGATAATGCGTGATCGCTTCCCAGAGCAGGTCTTCGTTGACCGCGCCGAAAACTTCCTCGGCCAGTTCCAGCGTTCCCGCCTTGGCGCCGCTCAGATTGTAAACATCAATGGTTGCCATATCTCTCTCGCATGACTGGATACTGGTTAACTGGGTACTGGCAACTGCCCTTACCCCTTCTTCGCCGCCCTCTTGGCTGCCTTCAACGGATCGACCGTCGCCGAACCCGCAAATCCGCGGCGCTCTCGCGGTGGCTTCTTCGCCTTGTTGATCTGAATGTAACCGCCGTTCGCTCCCGGAACGCTGCCTTCCACTACCAGCAGATTCTCTTCCTTATCCACACCCAGAATGCGCAGGTTGCGGGTCGTGATCCGGGCATCGCCCATGTGGCCCGACATCCGCATCCCCTTGAACACGCGCGACGGAAACGCCGACGAGCCGATAGAACCCGTAATCTGGAACATCGAACCGTGCGACTTCGCGCCGCCCGCGAAGTGATGCCGCTTCACCACGCCCTGAAAGCCGTGTCCCTTGCTCGTACCGATCACATCGACAAACCGCTCGCCTTCGAAAATATCCACCAGCACGCGGTCGCCAACCTTGATCACGCCCTCAGTTGTTTCCCCCGGAGCATCCACTTCCACATTCACTTCGCGCAGAAATTTCACCGGCGGAAGATTGTGTTTTGCAAAGTGTCCGCGCATCGCCTTGGTCAGTTTCTTTTCCTTCACAAACTCGACCAGCCCGATCTGCGCCGACTCGTATCCGTCCCTGGTGCCGGTCTTATGCTGCGTAATCACGCACGGCCCCGCCTGCAACACGGTCGCCGGACGCACATCACCCTTCGAATCGAAGAGTTGCGTCATGCCGACTTTCTTGCCCAGAATTCCTGCTACTCTCGCCATTTCCTTCTCCATTCCCAGCTTGGCTCGTCAGTTCGCTTCGACGGCTATTGGCTGAGGCCACTCAAACTTTCAACCTGCCGCCCTTACTGACGGCTGATTGCTGAAAGCTGACAGCTACTTATGTTCTTTCCCGAAAGCCTTGATCTCCACATCCACTCCCGCCGGCAGATCGAGCTTCATCAGCGCATCGACCGTCTGCTGCGTCGGCTCCAGAATATCCAGCAGCCGCTTGTGGGTGCGGATCTCAAATGCTTCCCGCGATTTTTTATCCACGTGCGGAGACCGCAGCACGCAGTACTTGTTCTTCATCGTGGGCAGCGGAATGGGCCCCGCAATCTGCGCGCCCGTGCGCTTTGCCGTTTCCACGATCTCGCCCGTCGACTGATCCAGGATGCGGTAGTCGTAAGCCTTCAACCGGATTCGAATTCTCTCTTTGCCAGTCACAATGTCACTCTCTTTGCCCCTCCCGGCATCTTCACTTGGAAGCCCGGAAGGAAAGATCTGGCGGCAATCTGCAAGCCGCTTTTAGGTTTTTACTTCTGCAATCCGACTTCTAACCTCTGACTTGCCTTACTTAATGATTTCCGCAATCGTTCCCGCGCCCACCGTGTGGCCGCCTTCGCGAATTGCGAACCGCAGGCCCTTTTCCATCGCCACCGGAGTGATCAGCTCAATCACCAGGCTCACGTTGTCTCCGGGCATCACCATCTCCGTGCCTTCCGGCAGCTCCGCGATCCCCGTCACGTCCGTCGTCCGCAAATAAAACTGCGGACGGTATCCCTTGAAGAACGGCGTATGTCGTCCGCCTTCTTCTTTCGTCAGGATGTAAACCTCAGCCTTGAACTTCGTATGTGGCGTAATCGATCCCGGCTTCGCCAGCACCATCCCGCGCTCTACATCCTCTTTCGCAATGCCGCGCAACAACAATCCCGCATTGTCGCCCGCCATGCCCTCATCCAACTGCTTCTTGAACATCTCGACGCCCGTCACCACCGTCTTGCGCGTCTCGCGGAAACCCACAATCTCCGCTTCCTCGCCCACCTTCACCTTGCCCCGCTCGATACGCCCGGTGACGACCGTGCCGCGCCCCTGAATCGAAAAAATATCTTCGATCGGCATCAGGAACGGCTTGTCCAACTCGCGCGCCGGCTGCGGAACGCTCTTATCCACCGCCTCCATCAGCGCGTCAATCTGCTTCTCCCACTTCTCTTCGCCGTTCAAAGCCCCCAGCGCCGACAACCGGATCACCGGCACATCGTCCCCAGGAAACTGATACGACTTCAACAGTTCCCGCACTTCCAGCTCGACCAGATCCAGAAGTTCCGGATCATCCACCGCGTCGCACTTGTTCAGCGCAACCACGATGTACGGCACGCCCACCTGGCGCGCCAGCAGCACGTGTTCCCGCGTTTGCGGCATCGGACCGTCCGTCGCCGCCACCACCAGAATCGCGCCATCCATCTGCGCCGCGCCCGTGATCATGTTCTTGATGTAATCCGCGTGCCCCGGACAATCTACGTGCGCGTAGTGCCGGTTCGGCGTCTCGTACTCCACGTGCGCCGTCGCGATGGTGATGCCGCGCGCCTTTTCTTCCGGAGCGTTGTCGATCGAATCAAACGACCGGAACACGATGTTCGGGTTGTGCTTCTGCAAGACCTTCGTGATCGCCGCCGTCAACGTCGTCTTCCCGTGGTCAATGTGACCAATCGTCCCTACGTTGCAGTGCGGCTTCGTCCGCTCAAATTTTTGCTTCGCCATAAATCAGCTCTTAGCTCCTAGCTTTTAACTTCTAGCTCAAAACCAAATCCCGGCCATCCATCGCCCACAACCTGCGATCGGAAACGAACCGCAATCCGTTCTGTCACCGCGGCGCGGCTTTGCCTTGCGTCTTGGCGATAATTTCTTCCGCCACGTGACGCGGGGCCTCTTCATACCGGGCAAAATGCATCGAGTATTCAGCGCGTCCTTGCGTCGAGGACCGCATATGCGTTGCATACCCGAACATCTCCGCCAAGGGAACAATCGCCTTAATCACCTGCGATCCTGCGCGATGCTCCATGCCCTCAATGCGTCCGCGGCGCGAACTCAGGTCGCCCATGATCGTTCCGGCGTAATCTTCCGGCGTCACAACTTCAACCGCCATCACCGGCTCCAAGAGCACAGGAGAAGCCTTGCGGGCAGCCTCTTTGAAAGCCATCGAACCGGCAATCTTAAACGCCATTTCGTTCGAGTCAACATCGTGATAGCTGCCATCGTACAGCGTGGCCTTCACATCAACCATCGGATAACCCGCGAGAATCCCGCCTTCGAGAGCCTCACGAATACCCTGGTCAATCGGCTTAATGAATTCCTTCGGTACCGACCCGCCTGTAATGTCGTTCACGAACTCATAGCCCAAGCCCGGCGGTTGAGGATCGAGATAAATCTTCGCGTGACCGTATTGTCCCTTGCCACCGGTCTGGCGAATGTACTTGCCCTCCGCCTCCGCATGCTTCCGGATCGTCTCCCGATACGCGACTTGTGGCTTGCCGACGTTCGCCTCAACTTTGTACTCGCGCATCATGCGGTCGACGATGATTTCCAGATGCAATTCGCCCATGCCACTGATGATCGTCTGTCCGCTGTCGGGATCGGTGTGAACCTTAAAGGTCGGATCTTCCTGGGCCAGTTTCGCCAGCGCCATGCCCATCTTTTCCTGATCGGCTTTTGTCTTCGGCTCGACTGCAACCGAAATGACGGGCACTGCAAACGAGATCGATTCCAAGGTTATCGGGTGTTTTTCGTCGCAGATGGTGTCACCGGTGCTGACGTTCTTGAGGCCCACCACGGCGCAAATGTCGCCCGCCAGAATTTCCTGAATATCTTCGCGCTTGTTGGCGTGCATTTTCAGCAAGCGGCCGATGCGCTCGTCGCGCTGCGTGCGGGAATTCAGCACCGACTCGCCCGATTTCAGTTGCCCCGAGTAGACGCGGATAAATGTCAATTGGCCGACAAACGGATCGGCCATGATCTTAAAAGCCAGCGCCGAGAAGGGATCCTTATCATCGGCCTTGCGCGTGATCGTGGTTCCCTTGTCCGGGTCTAGACCATGCGTTTCCTTGGTGTCGAGCGGAGAAGGCAAGTAATCAACGACGGCATCCAGCAATGGCTGCACGCCTTTATTCTTGAATGCGGTTCCTACGACCACCGGAAATAACTTCAGGGCAATGGTCGACTTGCGCAGCGAGGCTTTGATTTCCTCGGGCGAGATCGCTTCGCCTTCCAGAAATTTGTGGAGAATGTCGTCGTCATTTTCCGCGACGGTCTCGACCAGTTGCGCATGAAAAGCTTCCGCCTTCTTCTTGAGTTCGGCCGGGATCTCGGCGGTCTCGTAGTCGGCGCCCATCGATTCATCGTTCCAAAGGATGGCCTTCATTTCGACCAGATCGATCACGCCCTTAAACTTATCTTCTTGCCCGATGGGAATTTGAATCGCAACCGGCTTGGCACTCAGGCGCTTGCGCAGCGTATCGACGGCATGCTCGAAATCCGCACCCATCTTGTCAATCTTGTTAATGAAACAAATTCGCGGGACACCGTATTTATCGGCCTGCCGCCACACTTTTTCCGATTGCGGCTGCACCCCATGCACTGCGTCAAACACCGCAACCGCGCCGTCGAGCACGCGCAGCGATCGCTCCACTTCGGCCGTGAAATCCACGTGGCCCGGCGTATCGATAATGTTGATGCGGATGTCCCGCCACGTGCAGGTGGTTGCGGCCGACGTGATCGTAATCCCGCGCTCCTGCTCCTGCTCCATCCAGTCCATGATGGCCGTACCTTCGTGGACCTCGCCGATACGGTGCGTCTTTCCCGTATAGAACAGGATGCGCTCCGTCGTCGTGGTCTTCCCGGCATCAATGTGCGCCATGATGCCGATATTCCTGCAACGTTCTAATGGGACTGTTCTAGGCACGACATTTACTCTTTTCTAGGGCTCCGAAACTCCGCTTCTGACTGCCGGCTCCTAGCTCGTAGCTAGAAGCTAGCGATTCTTACCACCGGTAATGCGCGAATGCCTTGTTTGCTTCCGCCATGCGATGCACATCTTCTTTCTTCTTGATGGCAGCGCCTTTTCCGTTCGAGGCGTCCAGCAACTCATTGGTCAACTTGTCGATCATTCCCTTTTCGCCGCGGCCGCGCGCATAACTTACGATCCAGCGGATCGCCAACGACGTCCTTCGGTCGGGAGCCACCTCGATCGGCACCTGGTAGTTCGCGCCGCCGACGCGCCGCGTCTTCACCTCAAGCAGCGGCTTGGCATTCTCAACCGCTTTCGTGAACAACTTCAGGGCCTCGTCGCCGCCTTTCTCCTGCAATTTCGCGAGCGATTTATAAAAAATCCCCTCGGCAGTCGATTTCTTTCCCTGCCACATCATCGAGTTGATGAACTTCGTCACCAGGTCCGATCCGTAGATCGGATCAGCCTCGACCGTCCGCTTGGGTGTATGTCCTTTTCTCGGCATGCTTCGTTAGCTCTCAGCTTTCGGTTTTCAGTTCTTGTTTCGCTGCCGGTTTCACTGGCCACCGGCAACTATTGTTTTCAAGCTTTCTTCGCGCGCTTGGTACCGTACTTCGATCGCCCCTGGTTGCGCCCTGCCACACCCGTCGCATCCAGCGTGCCGCGCACCACGTGATAACGCACACCCGGCAGATCCTTCACGCGGCCCCCGCGGATGAGCACAATCGAGTGCTCCTGGAGGTTATGGCCCACGCCCGGGATATACGTCGTCACTTCGATTCCATTCGTCAATCGGACGCGCGCCACTTTGCGCAGTGCCGAGTTCGGTTTCTTCGGCGTCTGGGTATATACCCGCGTGCACACTCCGCGCTTTTGGGGGCACGATTGCAGCGCCGGACTCGCCGTCTTATAGTTGGTCCGCTCCCGGCCGAATTTCACCAGCTGATTAAATGTAGGCACTCTCGAAACTCCTCAAAGTTGCCGCTCGTTCGTTCCTTAACGTTGGTCGTCCGTCATCAGCCCATCCGCAATTTGCGAAACGCTGACGGCCAGCGACGATCCGCTTTCGCGAATCACACTTGCCCTCAAGACAAGGGACCACCCTCGTCTCGTTTCTGGCACAGGCCTGTTGCGCCCAGCCATGCTCTCCCGCGCCATCCCTGGCCGTGAGAATTCGTTCAGTTTCCCGCTCAGACTAATCGCCGACGACGGTGACGCCAAGCCTCGCCTCAGTTCTGGTTCAGAGGCGCTCCGTTTCGTCTGCTTCCCCTGCATAGCCTCGCTTGACTCCCGGTCTCCAACTTCCCGACCCGGGCGCAAAGGTTTTCGCAGGATGTTTCAGCGAGGGCGTTCCCGGCTTTGCCTCCACCGGGCACGTGCTTCTTCAAATCTATTGAACTCGCGGAACCGTTTGATAATAACAATTGGCTCGCACATCGTCAACCATGATTCGACGCATCTTAAAAGACGCGTCCTGAAATGGCGACATCTCATGGTCTCAACGTCTCGAATCGCCCGCCGTTATTCTTGATTTCGCTGCGCGTTGGAAACTTTGAGACCCTGAAACCTTGAAACCCGGAGCTTTACCTTCTACACTGTCAGTTTTCCGATCAATCACTTTACGCTCGCGCCTGGCAAACGGACGCGAGGAGGATTCATGCATCGTTGTGCTTCCCAGTTTCTTCTTTTTGCCGCCCTCGTTTCTGCTTCCACGCTCACCGGTTGCCTGGGAAAGAGTTCCAGCAACCCCGGCAACGGCGGCGTTGCCACCGTTGCGCTGAATCCCAGCGGCAGTGTTTCCATTGACGTCGGGAGCACTTTGGCCTTTACTGCGACCGGCAAGACCTCGGCTGGCGTCAACGTACCCAACGTCAATATTCAATATCTGATCACCGTCCCCGTCGGTTCCACCGCCGCCGCTCCTCTCTCCATCGCCAGCAACGGAAACGGATGTGCCGGCACCTGGAACGCCGGTTCTTTCACTTGCAGCCCCGGCACTCCCGGTATCGCCATTGTGAACGCCATCATCAACGGCGTCAGCAGCGCCCCCACCACCGTCTACGTCCACCAGCATATCGACAGCATCCAGGTCAGCCGTCTCGATCCCCAGGGTCCGCCCCTCTATAACTGCTTCTCGCAGGGCCAAAGCTGGAATTACGCCGCTACCGCCTACAGCGGCACCTCGGATATCACCGGTTCCGTCGGTCCACTCACTTGGTCCTCCACCAATACGGGTGTTGTCACCGCAACTCCCATCGTCATTGGACAACCTCCAGCCCAGTCCTTTAATGAAGTGCAAGTGACGGCCAAATCGCCCGGTATCACTCAACTCTTTGCCAGCGCTTCCGGCACCTACAGCGCGCCTTTTTCCTTTACCACATGCTTGGTCGCCGCTATTTATCTCCAGATCGGTGGTGAGGGCCAGAACGGAAACGAGATCACCGTCAATACTGGCGGCAGCATCCCCGTTACCGCCACTGCAGTCGATACCCTCTATCCATTCACCGGTGTCCCCATCCCCCACCCGCCCCTGACTTGGAGCACCAGCAATCCCGAAGTCGCCTTGTTCTCAACCACCACCAACACCACCGGAACCAACAGCGCCACCGCCCGCGCCAATGTCGGCGGCGCTTCCCTAACCGTTTCCTGCGCTCCTCCCTCCTGTAATATCGGAGTCCTGCCCGGCCTTCCCATCTATGCCAGCGATGGACTCTTGCCCAACAAAACCAAAGGGTTCCGCGCGATCTCGGTCGACGTCACCCCTGCTACTGCCGTGCCCACTTACTCCGCCTGGGCCGCCACCACCGGCTGCCAGGATGTGGCCGGTTGCTCCAGCAGCCTCTTTTCGCTCGGCCCGAAAAGCAACGGCAAGAACCCCATTGCTGCTATCTATACTCTGCCGCGAACGCCCAACTCCCTCGTGTTCAACCATCAATCGTCCGCGCGCCTCTATATGGGCAGTAAAGAAGGATTGATGTACATCGATGTCAGCGGCACGAACCCCCAGGTTGGTGTGGTTTCGTCCGCCCAGATCCCCTGCAACGTTTCTTTATGCGGCTCCGTCCTCACCGTCTCCAACGACGGCAAACTGGCCGTCATCTCCGACACCGTTTCCAATCCCCATCAGGTCTATATCTATAACGGAAGCAGCAACACCGCTCCCACCGTCGATCTCGTCCTCTCGAACTCCGGCGAATTGGCCACCGCCGCCGCCTTTTCTCCCGATCAGTTAAAACTCTTCATCCTCACCAATCTCGGGAACCTATACGTTTATTCCACCGTCGACGCCTTCACTCCAGTTGGAATCTCCTCCACCGCCACCGACGTCAAATTCTCCCTGGATGGCAGCTTCGCCTATGTCGCGGGAACTCCCGGAGCCACGTCGATTTCCGGCTTTGCTACCTGCGACACTCCCACCACCGAAGTTTTGAGTGGCGTCACCACCAGCGCGCCGGCCCTCGCCCTTTATCCGCTGCCCACTCGTCAACTCGACTCCCAAGGCAATTGGGCGGATGTTATGCTCGCCCTCGACCCTCCCAACATAGATATGTTCGGCATCAATGTGGCCGAAACGTCGCTGACCGACAACGAATTCGTGTGCAATCCTCCGTCCGTGTCTCTTGACACGAACCTCTTCCCGCCGCCCGCCCCACCGGTCAAGTCCATCAACCTCGGCCAGGGTCCTTTCGTTCCTCTTTACGCTCAACTCGTCGCCAACGGCTCCCAGATGATCATCGTCGCCCAGAATGTTCCCGCTGTTCTAGTTTTCAATGTCAGCAATGGAACCACCAGCGCCATCCCGCTCAACAAGATCTCCGATCCGCCCCTGCCCTTCGCCGCCTCCGCCTCTACCGACGGAAGCCAGGTCTACGTCGCCGCCTGCGATCAATATCAGAACAACGATCCCACCACCTGCACCCTCGGCGAAGTCCACATCGTCAACACCATCAGCCTTGGCGACATCCAGGATGTTCCCTATATCAACGTCGGCGACCAGAACAACAACAACATGTGTAACGGCCTCGGCGTCAACGCCCCACTCTGTGTCCCCAACCTCATCGCCATCCGCCCACAGTGATGGGGTAGCTCCTGTGGCACCGGGGTTTTGCCCCGGCCAAGTATGCTGCTTGCGCCAGGAAAGCCGCCCGGCCGCCCAAGCCGCGCATACCGAATCCCCGACAAGCCCGGTTTTGGGTTGACTGGGTGGAAAGCGTCGGCAGTTGCGCGCCGCCACAGCAACTTTGGGTTCGCTCGAAATTTAAATTTGGATTAACTCGCGCCGACCAGTGGCGCGCCAGGAAGCGCGACGCTTTTGTTGAACTGAAAACTTTCAGCTGAGAGCTAAGAGCTCACCGCAGTTTTACGCCGCCACGTCTTTTCCCACGCTGTCCAGCACTCCATTAATAAACTGCACCGACTCCGGCGTCGAAAACTTCCGCGCAATCTCCAGCGCCTCATTAATCACAATCGCATGCGGCGTCCCCGGATACGCCAGAAACTCCGCCACTGCTCCCCGCAGCACATTCCGGTCCACCGTCGCCATGCGATCCATCCGCCAGTGCTGCGTGTGCTTCTCGATCAACCCATCGATCTCCGCCATCCGATCGCTCGCCACGCGAAACAAATCGTCGGCAAAACCGCGCGCCTCTTCTTCCACGTTGGTCCGCTCCGCCCAGAACGTCTTCCGGACAACGTCCGCCGTCTGCTTGCCCATGTCTGCCTGAAACAGCATCTGCAGAACCAGTTCGCGAGATTTACGTCGTGTGCCCATGGAAACTCAGCTCTCAGCTGTCAGCTCTCAGTAAAACCTCAAAGTGTGAAGGCTGACAACAAGTCTACAGGACAGGTGCCGGGCAGATGAATTTCACATCAGGAACGAAGTCTGTGTTTCCGGGAGATCGGTTTGGCCTTGCCTTTGCTGACAGCTGAGAGCTGAGAGCTGAAAGCTCGCTTCAAATTCGCCATCTCCACCGCCGCCAACGCCGCCTCGAATCCCTTATTCCCCATCTTCAACCCGGCGCGATCAATCGCCTGCTCGAGGTTCTCGCAAGTCAGCACCCCAAACGCATGCGGAACCCCAGTCTCCTGCGCCGACTGCCCAATGCCGCGCGTAACTTCGTTGACGATCACGTCGTAATGCGCCGTGTCTCCGCGCAGCAGACAGCCAATACAGATAACGGCGTCATACTTTCCGGTTTCTGCCAGTGTGCGAGCCGCCAAAGGAATCTCAAACGCCCCCGGAACGCGCACCAGCGCAATGTTTTTCTTCGTTGCGCCAGAACGCAGCAATCCATCGTAAGCACTACGAAAAAGTCGTTCTGTGATAAATGAATTGAAGCGCGAGACGACAATCACAAACCGTTTTCCAACGGCGCTGAGCCCGCCTTCGATAGCAGGAACTGCCGGATCGGGCGGACGCTCGATTTTTATTTTTGCTTTCGTAGCTTTTCTCCGTGTCTCCGTGGTTCAAGGGTTCTGACTTCTGCAATCTGACTTCTAACTTCTGCCCTGCTCTTCTCACCTGCCCTTAAACACCGCCGCTCTCTTCTCCAGAAACGCCGTCGTTCCTTCCTTCTTATCCTCAGTCGCGCAGCACACGCCAAACAACGCCGCCTCCAGATGTTGCCCCTCAGCCAGAGTCATCTCCATCCCCTTGTTCACCGCCTCCATAGCGTACTGCACTGCCAGCGGAGCATTCGCGATGATCTTGGCCGCAATCGCTTCCGCCCGCGGAATCAGCTCCGCCGCCGGAGTCACTTCATTCACCAACCCGATGCGGTACGCCTCCGCCGCCGTGATGATCTCTCCGGTCAGCAAGATCTGCATCGCCAGCCCCTTGCCCACTAGCCGCGGCAACCGCTGCGTCCCACCGTAGCCCGGAAGAATTCCCAGCTTCACCTCCGGCTGCCCCAGTTTGGCATTCTCGCTAGCCAGCCGCATCGTGCAAGCCAAAGCCAGTTCGCACCCTCCGCCCAGCGCAAATCCGTTCACGCACGCAATCACCGGCTTCCCCAGATTCTCGATCAAGTCCAGCACCGCCTGTCCCTCGTGCGCCATTTCCTTGCCGGAAACCGGATCCTGCTTCGCCAGTTCGCCAATATCGGCGCCCGCAACAAAAGCCTTTTCGCCCGCGCCAGTCAAAATCACAACCCGGATCGAAGCGTCGTGCTTGAGCTCATGAAATACAGCTCTCAGCTCTTCAATCGTGGCCCCATTGAGCGCGTTGAGCACCTTGGGCCGGTTTATGGTGACATAAGCAATCGCGCTTTTCTTTTCCAGAACTATGTTTTCGTAAGTCATGAAAGATTCACTCAGCCAGCCTTTACCTTATTTTTCTTAAATACAAATTCAATTTGGCTCTCGAAGATGAGCCGTTGTCCATTGAGAAGAAACGGTTTGAATCTCCATTGCTGCGCCGCGTCAGTGCTCCGCTGAAATAAACCGGCGTCCCCACTTACAGGGTCAGCGCAACGGACAACTCCGTTCTTGTCCACCAGCACTCGGACAATTACCGTTGAATCCAACTTCGTAGCTTTGAGGTCTGCAACGTCGGGCAATATCTTCTTTTCTGCTTTTCTGCGAGCGCCGAAGACACACCTGTGCTGATGCGAATTCTCCGATTATCGCCTTCGGACTTTGTGAGGTCTGCCGAGCATGGCCAACTTGGCGCAGCTTGGCCATAGACGGCCGTAGTCATCAAAACCCACCCCAAAACCAGGGCAATGCTTACCTTCATTGCCTTCGGCTCCAAGAAAGCGCAAGCTATCATCCGCGTGACTAATCCTTGCGCCTTCTGTGCGCGAGGGTGTGATTCCACGAATATCTCCCCCTTAGGGTTCTTACTTCTGCAATCTAACCTCTGACCTCTGCAATCTAAAACTTTCCCGCCACCGGCTTACTCGGGTCCGAGTAATCATAAAACCCTTTGCCCGATTTCCGCCCGTACCATCCCGCCATCACCAGCCTCTTCAGCAGGGGAGGCGACGCGAACCGCCGCTCCTTGAACTCGTCATACATCACATGCGTAATGTAGTAAGTAGTATCGAGCCCAACAAAATCCAGCAAAGTAAACGGACCCATCGGATACCCACACCCCAGCTTCATAGCTTCATCAATATCCTCAATCGACCCCACGCCCTCTTCATACGCCCGGATCGCATCCAGCAAATAAGGCACCAGCAGCCGGTTAACAATGAATCCCGTCTTATCCGAAGTGCGCACAGGAACCTTCCCCAGACGCTGCGCAAACGAATAAGCCGCCTCATACACCTCAGCAGAAGTAGCAATCGTCCGCACCACCTCCACCAGCTTCATCAAAGGCACAGGATTAAAAAAGTGCAGCCCAATAAATCGCTCCGGCCTCTTCACCGCCGTCAACAGCTCAGTCACCGAAATCGAAGAAGTATTAGAAGCAAAGATGGCATCCTTTTTCACAACACCATCAAGCGACGCATACATCTTCTTCTTTTCCTCAACGTTCTCGATGATTGCCTCGATGACAATGTCGCAATCGGCCAGGTCGGCTTTGTTAGTGGTCCCCTTGAGCCGAGCCAGAATCTCGCTCTTTTGCGCCGCCGTAATCCCGCCCTTCTCCACCGGCTTCTCGGCAAATTTACCGAGCGACTTCTCAATCCCAGCAAACCCCTTGTCGAGATAATTCTGTTCAACCTCAAGCACAGTAGTTTCAAACCCAGCCGTAGCGCACACCTGCGCAATGCCAGATCCCATCAGCCCACAACCAAGAACACCAACTTTTTTGATTTCCATAATTGCTTCCTCTGCTCTGACAAATTGAAAAATACTTTGTCATTCTGAGCGAAGCTAAGAACCCATGCACTTTGCCGGCGCCACGAAATGGATAGGTCCTTCGCGCTCAAGACGACAAGACTTAAGCTTTTCTAGGTGTCTCCGTGCATGCGTGGTGAACGCAACTAGTGAAAGCTCTCCACCACCATAGCAATCCCCTGCCCGCCGCCAATGCAAGCTGTCGCCAAACCGTACTTTTTCTTCCGCCGCCGCAACTCATACAGCAGCGTGATCACCAGCCGCGTCCCCGTCGCTCCCAGCGGATGCCCCAGCGCAATCGCTCCGCCATTCACATTCACCTTCTCGCGATCCAGTCCCAACTCTTTTTCCACCGCCAGATACTGCGCCGCGAACGCCTCGTTCACTTCGATCAGATCAATGTAATCCAACGTCAGACCCGCCCGTTGCAGAGCCGCCTTCGTGGCCGGAACCGGACCGCGCCCCATCACCTTCGGATCCACTCCCGCAATCCCCCAATTCACAATCCGTCCCAGCGGACTCAAATTCCTCTTCTGCGCCTGCTCCAGCGACATCACCACCACCGCCGCCGCGCCATCCACAATTCCGCTCGCATTCCCCGCCGTCACCGTCCCCGGCTTTCCCGTCGACGATGCGAACGCCGACCGCAATTTCGCCAGCCCCTCCATCGTCGTCTGCGGACGCCGGTGATCGTCTTCCATCAGCATCTCTCCCGTCGGTTCGCCTGGGTTCTCGCCCTTCGACTTCCGCAGCGGCACCGGCGTCAACTCCTCCTGAATGCGCCCCGCCTTATAACCCTCATCCGCCTTCTGTTGCGATCGCAGCGCCAACTCATCCTGCGCCTGCCGCGTAATCCCCTGCTGCTCGGCATACAGCTCCGCCGTAGCCGACATCTGCATCCCGCAATAAGTATCCAGCAGTGCCACCATCAGCGAATCTTCGATCTTCCCACCCGGAGCGAGAGTAAATCCATCTCTCCCCCGAATCGAAAACGGCGCCTGCGACATGGCTTCCATCCCGCCCGCCAGCACCATCTTCGCTTCATCCGTTTGGATCATCTGCGCCGCCGTCACAATCGCTTGCATTCCAGATCCGCACAGACGGTTCACTGTCAGCGCCGGAGTTTCAATCGCCAGCCCCGCCCGCAGCGCCACATGCCGTGCCCCATAGAGCGCGTCGCCCGACGTCTGCTGCGCATTTCCAAACACGCAGTGATCGAATTCTTTCGTATCGACTCCCGCCCGCTCAATCGCCGCCTTCGCCGCCACCGCGCCCAATTCCTGCGCCGTGTAATCCTTGATTTTCCCGCAATAACGTCCAAAGGGCGTGCGCGCCCCGCTCACAATCGCGATATCTCCAGGTTTCAACATGAGTACCAGCTTCTATAAGGAAGAGTGCGCTGGCCTGAGGCCAACTGGAGAGTTTAACAGGAAGAGGAATTTTGTAATTTAGTAATTTGTAATTTGGAAAAGTTAAATCACCAACGCGAAGTTCGTGGGATGGCAGGAATTGAGCTTCTAAATTACCAGATTACAAAATTACCAAATCTTTTCTCCGCGCCCTCTGCATCTCGGCGGTGAAAAGCCCTACGCCACCGCCACCGAGGCCGCGAACTGCGCTGCCTGGCTCACCACCGCGCCTGCGCCCTGCGTGACTGCCAACTCCAGCGCATGGTCGGCGCGATTCGCCACTTCGGTCACAATGTCCACCGGATCGAATCTCTGCCGCATCACCGCCTGCGCCAGCCCGGCGCTGAACTCAATGGTCGTCGATTTCCCCGGAAGCCGTACATCTCGCAACAGCCGTTTCAGTTTTTCCACGGCCAGCAGCGCTTCTTTCTCACCCGTATCGCCGAGCACCAATGCGACCGTCGTCGCCTCGTAACGAAACGCCAGATCGTTCGTCCGGATATTCGCCGCCACAACCTGTCCCACCTGCTCCATCACCGCCCTGACCGCGTGTTCCCCGTATTCCTTGATCAGCGCATTGCGCCGCCCAAACTCCATCAGCAGCAGCGTCACCGTCGTTCCCTGCTGCAATGCGCGCCGGGTTTCCGCCTGCAGCAAATCGAGATACGAGGCCCGCTTCAGCAATCCCGATTTCTCGTCCGTCACCGAAAGATTCTTGACCAGCCGCCGCAGCCCCGCGTTATTCAGCGCGATCAGCACCTGGTCGCTCAACGTCCGAATCACCAGAACCTCCGCCGGATGCCATGCGCGGTTAGTCTCTTGCGTCAGAATCAGAACCCCGATCTGATCCGTTCCCTCGGTCAGCGGCAGCGCCAGCAGCGATTCAATCTGCAACTCTTCGGCCGCTTGGCGCACTGCGATCAACTCCGGAGCGTTCCTGGCGTCGCCAACCGTCACCGTGCCTCGCGCCACCGCCAGATCCTGCAGGGTTTCGACCAGGCTCACCATCGCCGCCGAACTCGCCGGGATCAGCCCATCCCTGTGATATTCCTGCACGCTCGAAGGCGGCAGGCCCGGTTTGCGCAACGCCACCACACACCGTGCCGTCCGCCAGTTTTCGCCAATTTCGCTGGCCGCGGTTTTCAAAACTCCTTCCGCGTTCCCCTGGTGATAGAGCTTGCGCGTGATTTCCGCCACTCTCGCCAGGCTGCTGACGTCGGCCGAGTCGTTCGTCGGAGCACTCGTCGCCGCCGGTCTTGCGGGCACCGCGGCCGCTGGCGCTGCAACCGGCTTCGCATATTGATGTTCAATCCCTGCCGCGATGTAAAGTTTCTGCAGGTCCGGATTCCGCTCCTCTTCGCGTGGAAACAACTCGTGGATGCGCTGCAACCGCTCGATCGCCTTGGACCGCATCCCGTACTGCACCAGGATTTCCGCTTGCAGCATCAGGTCCTGCAGCGCCGCCACTCCCAGCGTTGGCTCTTCGACTCTGGTCGGTTGTTCCTCTTTCTTCACGGTCGCGCTGAATCGCGATGCGATCCCGTTGAAGCGCTGATCGTCGATCTTGCCGCGCAATTCTTCCAGCCGTCGCTGGTGCCCCGGCTCGTACGGATCCACTTCCGCCGCCCGGTCAAGGCACTCTCCGGCTTTCTGGTAATCGTGCTTGGCACAATACAGATCGAACAGCTTCAGCAGCGTCTGCGCGTAATCGGTCTCACGGTTCGAGGCGTTGTACAACTCCGCCAGAAATTCCAGCATTTCCGCTGATGCCCGGTGCGATGCCAGCAGTTCCTGCATCGTGGCGATGAATGATCTTCGTTCCCCTCGCCGCCGCTGGAACGCTTCCAGCTTTCGCGCCAGCGCTGCCGCTTCCGGATCCAACTCGAAATCGATCATCTTTCCGGTCAGCGTCACTACCTGCTGGATGCGCGTCGGGTTCTGCTCGAATAGCTGCCAGATCAGCGGCTCCGCATCGACACAACGGTCCGCCGCCAGCAGGGCTTGCGCATACAGATCTCGCAGTTCAATTGAGGCCTCCGCCGCATTGGCCATCGGCTCGATAATAAAAATCGCCGCCCCCGATTCGCCCCGCGACAGCAGGCTCTTCGCATAGGCCACCGCGATCTTCGCATCATCTGGATTTTCCGTGTAGGCCCGCTCAAACCACTGCCCGGATTCTGACCCCGCCAGCTCGGCCAGATCCGCGACCCTTAAAAAACAGATCGATGCCATGCCATGCTCGCCCAACTCCGAAGCCAGCTCCGCCACCCGCAGGTGGTTGGCTTGCGAAGGATCCAGGCTCACAATCCGCCGCAACACCAGCAAGGCTTCTTCTTTGCGTCCCTGCTGCCTCAAATCCTCCAGCGCATTCTCGTAGGTCCCAATCGCCAGCTTCTTGTTCGACCCCTCCAGTAGCTGCCCAAAGCGGACTTTCTGATCCCAGCTTGGATTGGTGTACCGCGCCAGCTTCTTATACGTCAGGCTCGCTCGCGTCGCATCCGCCGCCGCCACTTGCCTTTCAAACAACTCTCCCATCAGTCGCACCGCTTGCTCCCGTTGGTTTAACGAGAGACACAAGTCGGCCGCCATTTGCCGCACGTTGTCGTTCTGCGGATCGCTTCCCAGAATTTGCAAGTATTCCGATAACGCGTCTGCCGTCTTGCCTTTTTGCAAGAGCTTTTCCGCCTTTTCCACGCGGCGGGCTATTTCGGCACGATTCAGGTTTTCCGGCATGAGCGTTCGGACGGAGAGGTCCGCTTTAATTCTAGGTTTCGCCCCCAATGCCAGCAACCCGGCCACTCCGCTCCATGATTACGAAAGTCATCCCCGCGCGGCCCCCTCCCAAAAAACACCCGAATCTAAAGGTTTTGGCCCGCATTCGTGGAACTCAAGTTCTCTGCCGGAATTGCCGATCTTTGCTTCCGTGAAGGTGACTTGTTGTTGATTCCCTGATGGCGACGGCAGTCCATTTCGATTCACCCCCCGCCTTCCGGATTCGTGAGTTCGCGGACCTGCGCCGGCCGCACTCTTTCGCATTCCTCTTTGGCCTGTTTCTCGCCCTCCAGGCACTCTCCCTGCTCACCCTCGGACTCGGTCGTTGGGGCTGCGGCCTGGCCGAGGCCATCGTCGCTTTGGCAAATTTTGTCGCCCTCATCTACGTCTGGCTCGTGTTCCGCCGTACTCAGGGCATCACCGCGCTGTTCTGGTTCCTGTTCACAGTCGTCCTGGCCGTTTGGCTCGTTCCCAACCTGGTCCAGCCCTTTGACACCCTCTCTGGCCAGACGACTTTGTCGGATTCCACCTGGCGCCTCCTTTATAGTCTTTATGGCGCCCCGATTCTCATGATGTTGTTTCTCCCCATCGGCGGCCGCGAACCTTTGAAGTTCGAAATTTTCCTCGATCTCTTTCAGATCGCTGTCGTCGTTGCCCTCATCTATTCCACTTTTTTCTTTCTTCCCGCCCAGCGCATGCTGCCCGGCGATGCCCTGCTTCATAATGCCAGTATCAGTAACGTTCAGAGCTTGCTGCTTCTGGTCGCAGGCTTGGTCCGCGTTCAGTTCGCCCGCACCCCCGGCACGCGCCGGCTCTTGCTCCGCTTCACTCTCTTCTTACTTGTCTGCGCGGTTGCCACCTTCATCGGCGACTGGATCGACCTTCATCAATATGTTTCGGCCGCCGCCTGGTACGAACTGGTCTGGACCCTCAACATGGCCGCCGCCGCGTTCATCGCCATCACCTGGAACCCTTCCGCCGATCTCCAGGACTCCCCGGCCCCCACGAGCTTTATGAGTTTCCTGAGCACCAATCTGCTCTTAGTCGCCATGCTCACCTCCACTGCCCTCCTGTCGGACCGCTGGAAACAGGCCCACGGGCTTCTCCTCACCGCCGTCGCCGTTGCCGCCTCGCTCCTCGCCTTTACCTTCCGCCTCGCCCTCACTCAGTTTCACCAGGATCGCGAAATCGCCCACCGTAAAGCGGCCCAGCAACAGCTCTCTGCTTCTCACCAGGAGGTAGGCCGTCTGCTCGCCGACGCCCGGTGCCAAACCGACGAAATTACCCAGATCAGTGAACTCGGGAGCCTGCTCCACGCCTGCACCTCTCGCGAAGAGATCTTTCGCCTTGTTCCCGACCGTCTCCGCCGTCTGTTTCCCGGCGCCTCCGGCTCGATTGCTCTGCTCAGCACCTCCAAAAGCCGCGTCGAGTCGGTCGCCAAATGGGGCATCAGCACCCCCGACCCGATCTTCACTCCTGACCAATGTTGGGCACTTCGCCGCGGGGCAATTCATGTCCATGCCGGCGGACCCTCCGATCCCCATTGCGCACACTTGCTCGGAGACGGTCCTTCAGTCTGCATTCCCCTCATCGTCAACGGCGAGGCCATCGGTACCCTCTCGCTCCTGGATGACGACCTTTCAAAGTTCGATTTTCAAAAAGAAGTCCGAACTCCTCCCGTCGCCGATCCCGAGTTTCGGGAGCAGGCTCAGGCTCGCCGCCGTCATCTCGCCACTGCCGTCGCCGAACACATCGCCCTCGCCGTGGCCAACCTCAGCCTCCGGGAGTCACTCCGCGTCCAGGCCGTGCGCGACCCGCTGACCGGACTTTACAACCGCCGCTACATGCATGAGTTCCTCGACCGCGAACTCCACTCCGCTCGCCGCAAACACCGTCCCCTCGCCGTCATGATGCTCGATCTCGACCATTTCAAGCAATATAACGACACTTTCGGACACGCTGCCGGCGACAAAACTTTGGCTGCTGTTGGCGAGGCCCTCCTTCGCTCTGTCCGCGCCGAGGACATCGCTTGCCGCTACGGCGGCGAAGAATTCACCCTCATTCTGCCCGAGTGCTCTCTCCAACAGGCCCTTGTGCGCGCCGAGCAGATTCGCGCCCGCCTCAAAGAGCGCCGTTCCCAGGTCGACGGTCAACCCGCCGATGTTCTGACCGTCTCCATCGGCGTCGCCGCATTCGATGAAACCACCGATCGCGTCGATCTGCTCCTCAATTTCGCCGACGAAGCTCTCTACGAGGCTAAGCGCGCTGGCCGCGACCGTGTCGTCGTCGCCCGCCCGCCCTGCGCTTTATCACCCTCCGACTTCGCCAAGAAAACTCCGCCGCCCACCGCCTAGCCTTACTCGCAACCACCCTCCAATTGCTCCCCATCCCACTCAGCACCGACCCATTTTTGTATTGTTCCAACGTTCTTGATATCCTCTACCAGTTTCGGATCAAATCTGAACGGCGGGACGACTTAGATCCCTCCTGCGGCTGTTGAACGCAATCAAGTCCTGGCCGTTCTGTTCCCCCGAAGCGAAGGAGCCTTTGTGAAAGCCGCTCGAAACTTCACCGTAATTCCTGGCAGCGATCGCGCACCCGTCCCTGGCGCGCGTAAGGTTCGCAGTTGTCATCCCGACCAGACTGTGCAGATCTCCATTACCCTGCGCCCGAAATCGGAAGCCAAGCTCGCCAAGCTGAAGACCGCTCTCGCAAAGCCAGGGTTTAAGCCCTTGACGCGCGCTGAATTCGCCAAGACCTACGGCGCGAGCCCATCCGATCTCAACCAGGTCAAAAAATTCGCCAAGGAATACGGCCTCAAGGTCATCGAAACCGGAAATGAATTCGCCCGCCGCACGGTGATGCTCTCGGGAACCGTAAGCAACATGCAGAAAGCCTTTCAGGTCGAACTCAACGAATACAGCCACTCCAACGGCAGCTTCCGCGGCCGCACTGGTACCATCAGCGTCCCCACCAAGTATGCCGGCGCCATCGCTGGAGTTTTCGGCCTCGACAACCGCCCTCAGGCAAAACCTCATTTTCGGCTCCTGACCCAGCCCCAGAAGCACAAGGGCAAGACTCCGGACGCCGCCTCCCCTGCTTCCTACAATCCGAATCAGATGGCCCAAATTTACGACTACCCCAACGCCGACGGAACCGGCCAGTGCATCGCCATCATTGAACTCGGCGGCGGCTTTCAGGTCTCGGACCTCACTACCTATTTTCAATCCCTCAACATCAACGAGCCCCAGGTCATCTCCGAATCCGTCGACGGAGGCACCAACAGCCCTTCCACGCCCGACAGTGCCGACGCGGAAGTCCTCCTCGACATCGAAGTAGCCGGAGCCATCGCCCCCGGCGCCAAGATCGTCGTCTATTTCGCTCCGAATACCGACCAGGGCTATCTCGACGCCGTCACCACTGCCATTCATGACACGACCAATAACCCCAGCGTCATCTCCATCAGTTGGGGAGGTCCCGAATCCTCGTGGACCACTCAGGCCCTCACGAACTTCGACCAGGCCTTTCAATCCGCCGCCGCTCTCGGCGTAACCGTCTGCATCGCTGCCGGCGACAACGGGTCCACCGATGGAGTCACCGACGGCAGCAACAACGTCGATTTCCCGGCCTCCGATCCCTTCGTGCTCGGCTGCGGTGGCACCACCATCCAAACTTCCAACAATCAAATTGTCAGCGAGGTGGTTTGGAACGACTTGCCCAATGGAGGCGCAACCGGCGGCGGAGTGAGCAATTCGTTTCCCCTCCCCACCTGGCAAAATGGCTTCAACGTTCCCGCCGCGACCTCTTCCGGCGGCGGCAGAGGCGTGCCCGATGTTGCCGGCGATGCCGACCCCAACTCTGGCTATAACATTCTCGTCGACGGCCAGAACGAAGTCGTCGGCGGCACCAGCGCCGTCGCTCCCTTATGGGCTGGATTGGTGGCGCGCATCAATCAGCAACTGGGAAAATCCATCGGCTTCCTGAATCCGACCATCTACGCCCAGGCTGTCGAAGCCGCAGGCTTTCATGACATCACCCAAGGCAATAACGGAGCCTTCAGCGCCGCCGCCGGGTGGGACCCCTGCACAGGACTCGGCTCTCCCGACGGAGCCCGCTTGCTAGCCGCCCTGACTCCAGCGTCCGCCACCAACGCAGCTCGCCGCTCCAAAAACCAAGCAGCCTGATAAGCCGCGCGCTCCCAAGTTTCGGCTGTCCCATCCTTGCGCGTTCTTTGCGCAAGGATGGAATTCCACAACCGCGTCTCTCTTGGATTTCTAATCGCCGCTCATCAAGGGCTGAAAGGCCCGCCCGTTACCAGCCCAGTGACTCCAGACCCCCAAAAAAAACAGATGAGGAGTCTCCCCCTCATCTGTCGAGTTAACGATCAACCGAGAATGACCTCGGACTTTTCAGTTCTTTTCTGTGAACTCAATATAGGGTGACCCAGCCGAGACTCCGGCGCTGCACTTGCCCAAGGTTAAGTTATTGGTCTCTCCGGTTGAACCGGCATTCGCGACGCATTTTGGGGCTGAGCTGGAACCATCCGTCAGAGCCAGAAACACCGTGACCGAGACAGGGGTATTGAAATCCGCTCGCGAACCACCAGCGTCACCGACGACATTGAACTCAGACTGTTGCCAAACCTTCGAAATATCAAGCACGCTGTCGGAGGCGACCACTTGGTAGGCCGTCGTTCCAATTTCGAACAACACCACGTCGCTCCCGGACGCTGTGGCGCCTGTGAGCGACAGGCTGCCAAGGCTGGTTATATTGACATCGGGCGCCGCTATGTAGTTGCTGTTCCCGTAGCAGTTGCCGTTGCCGCCATTGCCGAAACCCGTCGGACACGGCGAGTCACCCCAGTTCAGCAGCCAATACTGCATGAATACAGCCGCCTCCCCTTTGGTTTCGTAGTCCGTCGCGTAAAGGAATTGTTGCCAGACGGTACAACCGGTATGACCGGCACATGCTGCCGTGGTGCCCGTGTAGTTCGTATTGAGCTGGAGCGTGTATTCATTCGGCCCGAGGATGCCCCCGCCTCCGAACGCCTTCACTCCGACACTTTTCTCGGATTTCACGCCTGTGACGTTCACGAAGAGTCCAGACGCTGAGCTGGTCAGCCCCGCCGATTGCGCGACGTAGTCTTTACCGTTGCCCACCACGTCCCCCCCGTCAGCGGGCTTGCTGAAGACTGGATGCGGATGCAAGTCGGGATGCACTTCCTTACACTCAACCTGCTCCCAGACAGTGTCGGGATAAGAAGCCTGGTAGCACCCCTCCACTGGCATGGTATTTTGCGACATATACGCGCGCCAATTTTCTTGCGCTGCAGCGTCCGCGTCTGTGGTTTGTGCGACGGAAATGAGCTGGAGCGAGCAGACGCTGATAAGGGCTGCGGCCGCCATCTGAATTACGCGATGCGAACACCGTTTTTCTCTTGCCATCATCGATTTCTCCTTGTTGCCTGAAGTGATGAATCTGAGTGGGTCCAATCCCGGCCCGGAAATTGTTGCAAGCACCTTCCCGCACAATCGAAGATCGCTCAATGCATGGGGGGTGAAAGTTAGGTGACTTTCAGGTGAGCAGTTAACTCTATGTAAATACAGAAGTTTCAGGTGCCATTTGGAAGGAGGGATGGTAAAATCCGTGCAGCGCAACGGTATTGGCCTTGCAGACACGTTCTCGAAATTTCCGATTCGGCCCATTTGAAGTTGACACTGGAGAGCGGGAGCTTTCCAAACATGGGACCCGAATCAAGCTCCAGGGCCAACCCTTTGTGATCCTGGAAATCCTGCTCGCTCGCGCGGGCAGGGTCGTCACCCGGGATGAGATTCGGGAGACGCTTTGGCCTTCCGACACCTTCGTCGACTTCGAGCACGGGCTCAACACGTCGGTCAAGAAGCTTCGACAGGCGCTTTGCGATTCCGCTGACGAACCTTCGTATATCGAAACCGTACGCGGAGTAGGCTACCGCTTCATCGCTCCGGTTGAGGTGGAGTTGGAAGAGACCGAGTCGCCAGCCCATTTGAGCGGAGCGCCCGAACCCGATCGGAACGGAACGCGGCCCCGCGCAGAAAACGAACAGCTGGCGATCGCCAGTGAGACGGTGGCGGAAGTACCTGCGGCAGCGGCAGCGTCCAAGACATTGCCATTGCCCACGGCACAAACCCCATATCCCCGGAAGGCTGCGGTTTACGTTCTGGTCGCCCTTGTTGTTTTGCTGGCGGCGGGCGCTCTTCTTTATAGGCATCGCGTGAATCGGCAAACTCGTCTGACGGAGAATGACACCGTCGTTCTCGCCGATTTTGACAACAGCACGGGCGATGCGATCTTCGATGAAACGCTGAAGACGGCGCTCAATCTCTCCCTGCGGCAGTCGCCTTTCCTCAATGTGCTCCCCGACACAAAAGTCGCGAAGACCTTGCAATTAATGACTCGCCCCGCCGGCACGAAACTCACTCCCGACCTGGCCCGCGAACTTTGCCAGCGCTCCGGGAGCAAAGCCTACATTGCCGGCGCGATTGGCAGTTTGGGCAAGCAATATGTACTGGCGCTGGAGGCGGTCAATTGCCAGAGCGGAGAGGCACTGGCGCGAGAGCAGGTGACGGCGGCGTCCAGGAATCAGGTGCTGGGCGAACTTGGCCGGGCGGCCACGAGGCTGCGCGCTCAGTTGGGAGAGTCGCTGGCTACCGTCCAGAAGTTCGATACGTCCCTCCCTGAGGCGACGACGTTTTCTCTGGACGCGTTGCAAGCTTACAGCCGAGGCAGAGAGGTCCTCAACGAAAAAGGTCCCGCCGCCGCCTTGCCCTACCGTCAACGCGCCATCGAACTTGATCCGAATTTTGCCATGGGCTACCTGGTATTGGGCGACACTTATCTCAACATGAGTGAAGTCGATCGCGCCCGGGAGTATTACGCCAAAGCCTTTCAGTTGCGCGAACATACCAGTCAACGGGAGAAGCTGGCCATTCTCGCCAGCTATTATAAGGTCGGAACCGGAGAACTGGAAAAGGCCGCCCAAACCTATCGGGAGTTGTTCGAGGACTATCCCCGGATCGACTCAAACTACGGCAATTTGGGTGGCGTGTATTCGGAGCAGGGGCAGTATGAAAAGGCGCTGGAGGTGACGAGGCAAGCCGTGCGCCTTTCGCCGGACACCGTCTCGTGGCATGAGAACATTGCCAACTTCCTCCTCTCGACACAACGTTTCGAGCAGGCTCGGCAGGTGCTCCACGAGACGCAAGCCCGAAATCTGGATGACTATGTCGTCCACAATGCCCTCTACGGACTCGCCTTTCTCGACGCAGACTCGGCAGCGATGGCCGAGCAACAGCGCTGGTACGCGAGTAAAGCCGAGTACGAAAATTTTGGATTGGCGCTCGAATCCGACACCGAGGCATATGCAGGTCATCTGCGCAAGGCGCGAGACTTGACCAAGCGTGCAGTCGCGTCCGCCATCCGCGCCGACAGCAAAGAAAATGGCGCCATCTGGCAGGCCAATGCGGCGGTCGAACAAGCCGCTTATGGTAACGCATCGGAAGCCCGGCAGTCGGCCGCCGAAGCCCTCAAGCTGGCGCCCACGAGTCAAGGCGTTGAGAGCGAAGCCGCGCTTGCCTATGCCATGGCGGGCGACACCGCTCGTGCCGAATCTCTGGCGCAAGATTTGGCAAAACGGTTCCCTCTGGACGATCAGATGCAGTCGCTGTTGCTTCCCGCGATCCGGGCGCAGCTGGCGCTGGACAAGAAGAATCCACCTGCAGCGCTGCACGCCCTGCCTGTTGTTTTGCCCATCGAATTTGCGCAACAGTGGTTCGTCGCCAACATTTCCTGCCTCTATCCAACCTATGTGCGCGGCCAAGCCTACCTGGCAGCCGGGCAGGGCCGCGCTGCCTCTGCCGAGTTTCAAAAAATCATCGACCATAGCGGCATTGTCTGGAACTGCTGGACCGGAGCACTGGCTCATTTAGGGGTGGCTCGCGCCAATGCTCTGGAATTGAAAACCGCACGAGGACCTGATGTTGATGCCGCGCGCGTCCGGGCACTCATCGCATACAGAGATTTCTTCAAGCTTTGGAAAGATGCCGACGCTAATATCCCCATCCTGAAGCAGGCGAAAGCCGAGTACGCTAAGCTCCAGTGATGTGCACATCTCCCCGAGGGTTCCACCGTGTTTGTCCACGATCAACGAACGTGCAATGGCCAATCCCTGTCCGGCAACCTTCCCAATTTCGTTGGCGGTGAAGAACTGAAAAATGCGAATGCCGTTGTTTTCTTGTCATTATTGATTTTATGGGCTTTGACGTCCGTTCCTCGTAAAGTACTGATAAATTCGCATTTTGTTCGTATGTAAAAATTACACTGTATCTGTAAGTCTATGTAAATAAATATTAAATAAACCTTACAGAAGTGTCCACGTTGCACAGGCAACGTGATATAATAGCTGTAGAGTAAAGAGCGGCGCGTATTCCGTACGCGCCCCTTTTTGTTTTCTGGTCCTTCCTGCCTTGATCACTTCGCAGCGTCGGTGGCGCGAACAAAATGCATATCTTGGTTCAGCGTGAAGTGGAGAAGCGACGTTCTCCGTTAGTGTAGATTCCGCCCCTGCGGGGCGGGGATTTTCAAGGCATGGGGGTCTATCGTCCGATGACTACCTCCGGTCAGTGTGCAGCGCGAGAGAGAAGAGTCTCCCGCGCTGCTAGACATCGGCTCGATAAGCCCACCAGATTATCCCTCGGCATGGTTGCGTCCCCGCAGTGCCCGCTTCTGTTTCATCCGGCAAGATCATTGTAGCTCCGCAACGACCTGCCGTTAGGGTAGATAATCGGGCTATGCGTGGAAGGCGACTAAAGCTGCTGATGATCATTGCGGCCATTGCTCTGGTGCTCATTAGCTGGGGGCTAACGCAGCATGTGCGCGAGCAACACAAAGCGGCGGAGCGCGAGGCTTACTACGAGACGGTATTAGCCAAATACACGAGCGATTTGAAACCCGGAATGAGTCGTGAGCAGGTTGAGCAACGCCTTCAGGCTAATGGAAAGCGGTTCAGCCAGATGTGCTGTGTTGCGAATTTCAGAGGCGAACACACGAGTCTTGTAGGGTCAAGTTGGGACGATCTGGTCAAGATCGGCGAGGAGAGGGCACCTTGGTTCTGCAGCGAGAACAACGTGTACGTCGCCTTCGAGTTCAACCCCAAGTCGCAAAGCGAGCGACCCGAAACAAATAGCTCAGACATCTTAAAGAGAGTGGGCATCTTCCATCATCTCGAAGGATGCCTTTGATCAATGGCGAAATATCCCCATATCACTCATCTACTGTAGGGCAAAATAGCTGTCCTAGGCTGTCCGGCATCGCGGCGGCTGGCCGCTTCGCTCTTCACGCGGCCTGCTGGCGGCGACTCTGGCGTTGCTGCCTGGCGGCTTCCAACTTGCGGTCGCGTTCCGCGTGGATCTCCTGCTGACGGCCCGCCAGCACGTCCCTCGGTGTGATGTAGCCGATGGCGCTGTTCAGGCGGACATTGTTGTAATGCTCCACGTAGCCCTCGACCAGACGCCGTGCATCTTCCAGTGACAGCGGCGTCCCCGGTCGAATACATTCGCTTTTCAGGGATTTGTGCCAGCGTTCCAGCTTCCCGTTCGACTGCGGATAGTAAGGGGAGGTTCGAACGTGCGTCACGCCCGAGATGCGAATGAACTCCTTGAAGTCGCGAGCAATGAACTGCGGGCCATTGTCGGAGATGATTCGTGGCTTCGCTTCCGGGTACTTCTCCTTGGCTCGCTGCAGAATCACCTCGACATCAGCTTCTCGCATGGACTCACGCAGATCCCAATGCACGAGGAAACGGCTGAATCCGTCCAGAATGCTGCACAAGTAATAGAAGGTGCCGCATAGGTTGATGTAAGAAACGTCGATATGCCAGTGCTGATGGGGCTGCAGCGGCTGCTCGAAACCGGTTCCCTTGCGCGATGGTTTGCTCTTCCATCGGGATAATAATCCAGCTTGCTTCAACACTCGCCAAACACTCGCCGGACTGACGGCCACAACGTCAGCGTCAAGCATCATGAACGTCAGCCGCCGATAACCTTCCAGCGAGTTCTTCAGATGGAACCCGATAATTGTTTCTTTCTCCCACGACTCCAGCCAGAAATCACGGGGAACCCAACGGCTCTTGCGACTGAAAAACGGCGGCTCCGTTCTCGAACAGTTCCTTCTGCCAGCGGTAGCATCAGGCTGAAAAATGGGGATCACCCGGGCGCGAAAACGATCGACTGCTCGAGAGGCGGACACGGCGCTTCCTAGTTACTATCGTGATGTAGTCCCGGCCCTTTCTCACTGCCATTGTTGCAATCTCTTCCTTATTCTCAAAGGGATCGTGCAATTCAGGAAAGCGCTGTGATCCACTGTCTCTTCGTACTGATTCCGAACTACGTCTCGATTCTTTGCGCCATTGCGATCGCGGGCGGCTTGTACTTTTCTTTCCTGGGATTCCATCTGCGCGCCCGCCGGCGCGCACTGCTGGCCACGCCCCGATGCACGATCGTCAACGCTTCCCCGGGCCCGGTCGAGGTCAACGGCACGGCCGCTGGCCCGCATACTCTGCCCGCGCCCATCACGGGCAAACCTTGCTTTCTTTATCACTCCGCCGCCTGGCAGCAGTCTGACGCGAACGGACGGTGGGAGAAGATGGCGGACGAAATTTTGCACGTTCCTTTTTACATCGACGACGCCAGCGGTCAGTTGCTGATCGAACCTCTCGGAGCCGACATTGATTTGCTCTGCGACTACCGCGAAGAATACGAGGGTTCGTCTTTCTCCTCCGGGGCGGCGGACATTCCAGCGCGCATCCCCGCGTTTCTCGCTCGCCACGGCATCGTTCCCAGCCGCCGGATGCGTATCGAAGAACATTCGATCAAGCCCGGAGACGCAATCTTTGTCGCGGGCATGCTGGCGGAAAATCCAGGTGTCCAGGTTCGTCCGCTTGCGCTGCATTCGGGTTCGATGATTGCTGTTGCCGGCGAAAATGGCAGTTCCACGAGGCCGGAGCAAGCCGCCGCGCCGCAGATCATCCGGCTCGCCGCGGGCGCGGCCGCATCCAGCAGCCGGCAGATGACCCAGCAGGAAAAAATCGCCGCCGCCCTTGCCCGCGCCGGCATCACCAAGCCGGAAGCATGGTCCGCCGCAGGACTCGCGCAAGCACCGGTGCTGGTTGCCGAGGATGCGCGCAATTTCGATCCGCGGTCCGCAGGCCGTTCGCGCGATACGCGACCGAGCGACCTGCGCATCCAGGAAGTGCGCGTGCGCGAATCGCAGCCCGACCGGGAGACTTGCCCGGCTTTCAATCTCGCCCCGCCCGTCGTTCTGATGAAAGGCGCGAAGGATGCTTCGTTCGTGATCTCCTTCCGCAGCCAGAAAGAGTTCGCGTTAGCCCTGGCAGGCAAGTCCACTCTCATGCTCTCGGCCGGCGCTGCCGTCACCCTGTTGGGCGTCTACGTTCTACTTGCGCAAATCTAGCAGCCGCAACTTCGCGTAGATTTCGGCGCTTCGCCGCCGTAGCTAACTACGCAACGCGGGGCGCGCATCCGTAATTTAGAATGTCCTTCGTGAGCGAACCTCTTCGCATCGGAATTCTCGGCGATTTCAATGGCGAATTCCGTTCCCATCACGCGACCAACGATTCCCTGCAGCACGCGGCGCGCAAGCTCCAGCTCAACGTGGAATCGCAATGGCTGCCAACGCCTTCTCTGCTCGAAGCGGACGCTGGCGCCACGCTCGATTCGTTCGACGGACTCTTCGCTTCCCCTGGCAGCCCGTATCAAAGTTTTGATGGCATGTTGAAAGGCATCGAATACGCGCGCGTGCACAACCGGCCGTTCCTCGCGACTTGCGGCGGCTTTCAGTACACGCTCATCGAGTGCGCCCGGAACGTACTGGGAGTCGACGACGCCACCACGGCTGAAGAAGATCCGTCCGCGAAGAACATCGTCATCTATCCCGTTTCCTGCGCGGTTCCCAACCGCGCTCCGGACGCGCCGAAGTTGTCCGGCATCGTCAATGAGATCCGCCTGCGCCCCGGCTCTTATCTTGCGGCGTATTACGGGAAGGAAGTGATTGAAGAAGAATTTTTCTGCAACTACGAATTGAACCCCGAGTTCGAATGGATGGCGATGGAAGCGGGCTTTCCCGTCGTAGCCCGCGGCTCGAATGAAGAATGCCGCGCCATCGAATCTCCCGCGCACGCTTTTTTTATCGCCACGCTGTTCCAGCCGCAACTGATGTCGCGCGAAGACCATCCGCACCCGCTGATTATGGCCTTCGTTCAGCACGTAGACGCCTTCCACCGCAAGCGCCTCGACGACTCCATTCTGATCATCTAAGCCTTAAAGCAATCGATGAGAATTTAGGAAAACTTTTCACATCAGCATAACTTTCTGTTCACAGACCTCTGCTACTTATTACCCGGGAGGAATTTACCCTCCCCTGAATCGCCGCTCGCCCTGCGGACGGTGGCCAACACCGACGGAAAACCGCTGGGGCGCCAGGCCTTCGATGGCAAGACTTCTATCACAAGAGAGGAACACAACATGAATACTCAAGAATGGGTGAAGGCTGGTTGGGCTTCCCTATTAGCGGCTGCATTGATGTTGCAGCCATTCCCCGCGCTGGCGGAAAACCCCAAGAGCGACGTTGCCGACCAGAAGAAAGTCGTCGAGATCGCGCCTCGATCGAGCGCTGAAGTCGCCCGCTATACGCGCAGCATCGAGTCCATGCCGAATCTGAGCCATGCTCAAAAGCTTGCGCTGCTTCAACAGAACATCAAGTACGTATTCGTGCTCTTCCAGGAAAACCGTTCTTTTGACTTTCACTTCGGCACGTACCCCGGCGCCCGCGGACTCTTCTCCCAGTCCGCCAGCCAGACTCCAGGCTTCGTCCAGCCCATCGTTCTCACAAACGGTACCGTAGGCACGGTCTCCCCATTCCTCATGCCGCAGTCGATCAAGAACGTCAATGGTAGCACCGTGCAACTCTATCCCGAGGATACCGACTCGGTGAACCACGGCCACACCGCCATCGACGCCAAGCTTGATCTCGTGAACAACGTCGCACAAAATGATCGCTACGCCTTCACTGAAGAAGGCCTCTCCGGGACCCTCACCTGCAGCCAGGGTTCCTGCGCTTACACCGGACCGGCACCCACCGAGCAGCAGGTGCAAAAAGGCGAACTCGTCGTCAGCCACATCGACTGCAATACCGTACCCTTCCTCTGGAACTACGCCGATCGTTTCACCATTTTCGACAATTTCTTTGACACCGTGATCGGACCGTCTACGCCGAACGCTCTTGCCATGTTCGCCGGCCAGTCGGGCGTGACGCAGTGGATCAAGCACCCTGGCTTAGGCTTGAACGTCAACAGCACCAACGCCGCGTTGCCCGTTGTCGGCGATCCGCAACCCTTCTGGGGGTCCGCCCTCGATCCCACTCCCGTCGGTCACCGCCAGCCCACCGAAGAAGGCGCGCCCGGCACGACCAACCCGGCTTCCAACCTGACGTTTGCCAGCCTGGGACTTTCTTTCATGGGGAACCAAGTTGAGAGCATCACTGCTGCCGACGTTAACCCCGCGTTCGACCTGATCGATGTGCAACGCGACATCAAGAAGATCGCTGGCAGCGCATATGGACCGATCAACTGGGCCTGGTACGAGGAAGGCTACGATCACGAACCGACCGATCCTCCCGGCGTGACCACCAACCTGACCTATATTGCCCACCATAATGCCGTGCAATATTTCGGCTATGAATCCAACAACCCTAATGAAACCGCCGCCCACATGAAGGGCCTTGGCGACTTCTTTGGTGCGTTGAACTCCACGTCGCTCCCGGGCACCGGAAGCGGCGGTGTTTACTACGTTCGCGGCGGGTACGGCAACCTCGATGCCCTTATTCCCCGTTCCCCGAGTCCGGCGGTCCAAGCGGCTTACCAGGGCAACGACGATCATCCCGGCTATTCCGACGCGCAGATCAGCGAAGGACTTCTGGGCGACACCATCAACGCCATCGCCAATAGCCCCTACTGGCCGCAGAGCGCCATCATCATCACCTACGATGAAACCGATGGCCTCTACGATCACACCGTGCCGAACATCCGTTCCTGGGATCCCCTCAACAACGCTCTGAGCCAGGGTCCGAGAATTCCCAACATTGTGATTTCGCCATACGCGGTCGTCCATGGCATCTCTCACGAAGCCACTGAACACGGCTCCATCATCCGCTTCATCGACGAACTTTTCGGCCTGACTCCTCTCGCCGATCTACCCGACGAATCTTCGGCTCGGGCGCTCGGCGAGAAGACCTATGGCCAGAAGTATCTTGGGCCGTCCGACTCCAACACTCCGGGCGTAGGCGACCTGTTCACCGCCTTCGACAATGGCCGCTTAACCGGACAAACTTCGCCAGTGCCGGCCTCCTACGCAACCATCCCGCAGTCTTATTTCAGCCTGCCCCACTATGGTGGCAACGGCTGCCGTATTCTGCAGATCACGCCGACCGACTATTCCGGGAACGGAATCATCGATCCGGCTCCACAGGACGTCAATCCTCGTCCCAGCACCAACCCCGGCGAACCGTACCTGGGTAACTGGCCGAACAACTAGGCCGATTCTTAACCCCTCACTCTGGCGGTCGGATTCGGTCCGGCCGCCGGATTTTCACGCACGTCGTTTATCTTTATACGTTCGGAGGACACAAATCCTAGATGAGCAGAATCTCCGCCCTACTACTTTCGCTAGCCTGGCTAATCATCGGAATCTCCGCACCATCCCACGCCGGCACCACCCTGGATAAGATCAAAGCCAGCGCCACACTGACCTGCGGCGTCAACATCGAAGAGCCCGAATATTCCACGCAAGACGCCCATGGAAATCATGCCAAGCTCGACGTGGATATCTGCAAGGCAGTTGCTGTTGCCGTGCTCGGTCCCGATGCCAAATTCACCGTTATCTCGTACCGCGACGAGCAGGATGCCCTGAAAGCTCTCCGATCCGGCGAAATTGCTCTCCTCGCCACCGGAACTCCCAATTATCTGAATAGCTCGAAAGGAGACTTGGGCTTTGCGCGCCCCATCTTTTACGACTACCAGGCCCTCTTCGTAAACAAGACCATGGGAATCGCTTCACCCCAGGATCTGACCGGGAAGAAAATCTGCTTTTTAGGTGGCACCGAAATCGAAACCCAACTCACCAGCTACATGCAACGCGAGAAGGTCAAGTTTCTGCCCTTTCCTTTTGAAGAAGAAGGCGAAATGGAAGCCGCTCTGGTCACACGCAATTGCGCCGCAGTCACCGCGGACGTCTCGCAACTCGGCTATGAGCGCCTCGGCTTTAAGAGCGTCGCTAAAAATTTCGAGATCCTTCCCGATGTCCTCGCCAAAGACCCGCTAGCCCCTACCTACCGTCTCGACGATCCGCAATGGGCCACCATTGTGAACTGGACGATGGAGGCTTTGATCCAGGCCGAGGAGAGCGGAATTACCCAGTCCAATCTCGCCGAGATGCAGAAGAGCGACGATGAAGTGATCCGCCGCCTGCTCGGCACACACCGGGGCTACGGCCAATTCATCGGACTCGATGACGCCTGGGCCGCCCGAGTCATAGGAGCCGTGGGCAATTATGGAGAAATGTACGAACGCGACCTCGGCGCGGGCTCCATCATGAAACTCCCTCGCGGCGCCAATAAACTCTGGACTCAGGGCGGCCTCATGTATGCAATGCCCATCCGGTGATCAGGCATTCGCTTCCGCAAACCTCGGTCAGCAGGCTTTCGAGCAGGGTCCGATCGTGTCGACGATAGCAGTCTTTACTTGACCGCTGCCAACCTTGCATCGTAACCTCGCGTGCGAATCGGAAATACGATGCCATCCATTGAACCCTGGCTTCGGGGCACAGAGCTTGACGTCCCGGCCGTTGGCCGCGCGGTCCTGCATGCGCTGCAACTGGCTGAGGAAGACCTGCGGCATTGGTGCGGCGGTCTGTCTGATTCCGAGATCCACGCCCGACCAGCGGGAGTGACGCCCGTCGCGTTTCACCTGCGACACATTGCTCGCAGCCTGGATCGCCTCCTGACGTATGCCGAGGGACGAAGTCTGGCGGAACAGCAGTTGGCGCTTTTGCGGACGGAACTCGATCCGGGTGCAACGCGCGATGAACTGTTTGCGGAATTGGGCGCGGCCCTCGTCGATGCAGCGAAGCGCGTTCGCACTCTCGCGCATACCCATCTGGAACAGCCGCGGAGCGTGGGGAAGAAAAAGCTGCCCACGACCGTCGGAGGCTTGCTGGTCCACATCGCAGATCACACGCAGCGCCACGTAGGTCAGGCGATCACCACCGCGAGGCTCGTACGGACACCGGAATCTTCTTAGCGGTCAGCGCTGGTGACGGCTCAGAAAGCTCTTTTGAAACTCTCGACTCCATTTTGAAACTCACGATTCCCTGAGAACGCCATCCATTTAGCATCATTCATCGCGAAGCCTATGCAATCGCGGACCAACGGCCCGCAACCGGGTCGAACTTGGACACTCCCTTCTTGTGTGCCGCTGTGGTTGGACAATTGCTCCACCCATGTCGCATGTTCGGTTTCTTAACCTCGCGTAATCGTCCCCGGCTGGTGCAGCGCGAGGGTTCTGAAGCGGATTATTGCGGCGAGCCCTCGGACATGTCCACCGCGGCAGCATTTCTTACGGCCGGCACCGAACCAGAGCACCGGACCGCTGGCGAGAGCGGCGCACTGGAACTTGTACACGAGGCCATTCGCAGCGCGCATCAGACCGAAGAGGATTCCAGCGCCGCTTCGGACTCCGCATCCATGGTCGTAATGAACGTACGCATGGTTTCGGGCATGATGGGCGAAATGATGCGCGGAATTTCCGAAGTTAAAAACTGCGTCCAGCAATCCCAGGAAGCGGCTGCGCGCGCCGTAGCTCAATCGCGAAGAACCTCGGAACGCATCGACCTGCTGGGCCACGCCGTCGACCGCATCGCGTCCACTGCAGAACTGATCAATAAGATCGCGCAGGAAACCAACATGTTGTCGCTGAACGCCACCATCGAGGCCGCGCGCGCGGGCGAGGCGGGCAGGGGTTTCGCCGTGGTCGCGGGCGAAGTCAAAGCTCTCTCCAAGCAGACGGGCAAGGCGACCGAAGACATCAACGAGCAGTTACGCTGCATTCGTCAGGCGAATGAGGAACTGGCGACCTCGGTCGCAGCAGTCAACCTCGACTTTGCCACCATTCAAACCGCGGTCGCCCAGGTTACCTCCGCAGTCGACGAACATGACGGCTCCCTGAAGACGATTCGCGAATTCGCGCAGCAAGCCGCCGATAGCGTGGAAAGCATTGCCTCGACGCTCGATCGCACCTCAGCCGCGGCTCACGCCATCGTCGAGAAGTTTCAGAGCTTCGAACAAGGCTCGACCCCACAATCTTCAATTTAGAAAGGACAGACTATCCATGCCGTTAATGACTTGGAACGATAAACTCAGCGTCGGCGTCAACGTGATCGACGACGATCACAAGAAACTCGTCAGCCTGGTCAACGAACTGTACGACGGAATCACCGCGGGCAAAGGCAAGGAAGCGCTCGGAAAAATTTTGGACAGACTGGTGGATTACACCAAAGTCCACTTCGATCGCGAGGAACAGTTCTTTGCGCGAACCGCTTATCCTGCGGCTGCCGCTCACAAACAGGAACACACAGATTTGACGAAGCAGGTTTTAGACGTCCAGGCAAAATACAAACGGGGCGAGGTCCTCACTCTCTCGCTCGAAGTGATGAACTTTCTCAAGAACTGGCTGGTCAACCACATTCAAGGTTCCGACAAGAAATACGGACCTCATCTCAACGCCAAGGGCATTCATTAGCAGGCTGGGAAAGGGGTCGAATCGGCGCTCCGTTGGGGCAAAGCTCAAACGCCGATTCCCGATCCTAAAAAGCTATAGAGGAGGATCAGGAGCACGATCACCGTGAAGGCGACATAAAGGCGATCGCGTTCGATGGCGAATCCGACGATGGAAAAGGCCACGCGCGCAATCGGCGTCGCAATCAGGAACAGCAACCCGAGCTGGATGAGGCCGCGCCCGCGTCCGGCAATCACACTCTTCAAGACGCCAGAAATGGTGCGATATTCGGAAGGCTCGCCGCGAAAGATGCGGTAATTCGCAGGTTCGTGCGCGTGCCGCGCAAGATAGACGCAGGCTCCTGCAAGCACGACGGCCGCGGAGATCAAAACCCCGGTGCGAAGCAGGTTGCCGAGGATCACTTCCATGCGGCGGTCGCGCCACGGCTGTGGCTGAAACGCGGGTGGCTGGCGCGAAGGCGCGTCGGCGGCAGGCATTAGATTTTTCCCCACAGTCCGTTGTAGAGCATCTGCAAACCCAGCACGAGAATCACCAGACTGAACACGAGCCGAAGTGAACTGGTTTCAGCCTTGACCAGAATGCGGCTACCGAGAAACGATCCAGCAAGCACTCCTAACATCACGGGCATCGACAGCCCGGGATCGACGTATCCGCGGCTCAGATAGACGCCAGCGCTGGCTGCGGCTGTAACTCCGATCATAAAGTTGCTGGTCGTGGTCGAAACCTTGAAAGGAATGCGCATGGCTTGATCCATGGCGAGCACCTTGACGGCGCCCGAACCGATGCCGAGCAACCCCGAGAGAGCGCCCGCTCCAAACATGAGACTGAAGCCGGTCGGAACATTCTGCACGTTATAACTGCGCTTCCCTTCAAGGTCGGGAAAACTTCCGTTCAGCCGTAGCCGCGTGGCCAGCGGATCGGGCGGCAGGCTGCGTTGATCCAAGGACCGCGGCTTTCGCGAAAGATATGCCGAGTAGAGCAGCATGGCACCAAAGATAATCGCCAACGCGCTGGTCGGGATCCATGTCGCCAGAAACGCACCCAGAAGCGCGCCGAAAGTGGTCGCAATCTCCAGAAACATGCCAATGCGAATGTTCGAAAAACCTTCCTTCACATACGCCGCGGCGGCGCCCGAAGAAGTCGCGATGACCGAGACCAGTGATGCTCCGATGGCATAGCGGATATCGACGTGGAACAGGAGGGTCAGCAAAGGCACGAGCACGACCCCACCGCCAAGGCCGGTGAGCGATCCAAGAAGTCCAGCGACAAACGAAACACTCGCAACGACCGCGGTAAACTCCAGAATCGTCATTGCAGGATAGTCCAGCGAAGGATGGTCATCGAATTTTTCTTAGTCAATCCCTGGGTCAATCCCTGGTTGCGTTGGCATTGGGACTGCCCTGAATGGGGAACCTTCAGTCTTGCCGTTGCATTTGTGATGCAAGCGGCTCCGGACGCTGCGAGCCGCCGCATCCTGATTGGCCAATGAAATCCTGATTGGACCTTTCTTAGGGTAACATTTCTTTTCTTCTCAATCGGAATGCAAGATCGAGAGTTTAACCATTGACATGAACACGACGAAGAGAATCATTCTCTCCATCGCCGCCAGCCTCATCATCGTGGCACCGCTGGCAGCCGCAAACTGGGGCCAAGCGGCGCCGCAGCAAACGACCGCGACAGGGAAGAACCCTGGCGCATCTTCGCAGCCGATTTCGCACACGGTCACAATTAACGGCACGAAAGGGTGGAGCGATACAAAAGTCGACTTGCGCGCCGGCGAAAAATTGCAGATTAAAGCCGAAGGCACGATCACGTACGCCAAGGGAAACGAATTCGGCCCCGAGGGGATCCCACGGAGCCTCGCCGATGTCATCCATCAATACCCCGTCCCGAATGGAGCTCATGGGGAACTGATCGGGCGACTGGGGGCGGGCGATGCCGCCGAAGCCTTCGAGATCGGATCGAGTTCGACGTATACGGCTCCGGTGGCGGGACGGCTCTTTCTCGGCATCAACCAGAGCATGAAGGATGCAGAAGGTGCAACCGGAAGTTTTCAGGTGAAGATCGAGGTCTTGAACAGGGGGCTCGATACGCCGGATGCAGCCATCGTCGGCGGCCCACGCGAAACGTCGATTCCCGAGATTACGTCGAAGCTGCTCGATGAAATTCCCCGGCGCGTTACCGATCAAAACCATGATCTGGGCGATATGGTGAACATCCTGATCGTCGCGACCGAAGAGGAACTGATAAAAGCATTCACGGCAGCGCAATGGGTGAAGGTGGATCGATCGGTGAAAAGCACGGTGCTCGAAGGCGTCATGGACACTTTCGAAAAGAAAGACTACCTCAGCATGCCAATGAGTACGCTGTATTTGTTTGGCCGCCCGCAGGATTACGGATTTGCGCACGGGGAGCCCGTGCGAGTCGTGATGTCGCGCAATCACCTGCGAGTGTGGAAATCGCCTTACCAGATAAAGGGACGTCCGCTCTGGTGCGTGGCTGCAACGCACGATACCGGATTCGAACGCGATCAGAGAAATAACGGCGTGACTCACAAAATCGATCCCGCCATCGATGGCGAGCGCGAGTTCGTAAACGACACACTCTCTGCCACTGGACTGGTCGCGGCGCGGGGACATGTTCTCCCGCCAGATCCGCTCACCGAGGCCAAAACGGCCACAGGCGGTGAATTCCACTCGGATGGAAGGGTTCTGGCGCTGATATTGAAGAGTGGCGGAATCCAGCGGTAATGCGTTCCACAGAAACGGCCGTGACAAGGGAACCTGGCAGATCCCTTGTCACGAAAAACTCCGCCGCTTTTAAAAGTCCACCCGCAGACATCGCTAGTTTAGAGGTCGTGGTGGGCTCAGGCGCACCACCGGTCGACGCCCGCATCGCTCGCTACTGGTTGATCCAGACGACGCGCGATTTTTTCAATGCGGAGTGTTCCTTCTTGAGTTCGCGCGCGACTGCGCCCAGGGAGACCTCATCTGGCTGAGCAAAATCCGATGGCCGTCGTTCTCCCTGCGCGGACATGTATGGCGCTCCCCCGAGAATGCTCTGTTCTTGCGACAGGGGCGCGTAGGCGGCGTGTCCCGGATGGCTCGGGAACTGGTACACCATGGGTTGATTGTTGATCGTGTTCCCGCCGAGGTTATATTGCGCAAACGCCCCGGTGGCCGACAGTAGGCAGAGCACAAACACTATAGTTTTCATCGAAGGGTCTCCGAACTGCGGAGAAGCGAGGGATCATCCGCTGTTGAACCGGCGGATGTGGTCTCCTCCAGCCACAGTAAGAGCAAGCCCGGTACCAAACATTGACGGTGCAACACGGCGGGTTGCTGGCGTTTCTCGCGGTCATCTGTAATTATTTGCACATTTGTGGAGAGCTCATGGATGATTCCTAACGCTGATCAGACGGGCCGAAATCGATCTCCGCGGCCCCTTGACCAAGGTTTTTTGCTATAAAGTACATCGATAGCAACGAGGAGAAACTAACAATGCACAAGGCGAGGCGAACGCTCGTGATCTTGATGGCTGCAATGGCTCTGGCAACGGCCGCCGCTGCCGCGGACTATAAAGTCGTTAAGACATGGAAACTGGGCGGCGATGGCGGTTGGGACTACTTGACCGCGGACGCCGACGGGCATCGCTTGTTCATTGCCCGAGCCACGAGAGTGATGGTCATCGACACTGAGACAGGCAAGCAGATCGGCGAGATTCCGGACACGCCCGGTGTGCACGGAGTGGCGCTCGACGCCGAACTCGGTCGTGGATTTACCAGCAACGGCCGCGAAGACACCGTCACCGTTTTCAACCTGAAGTCGCTGGCAGTCGAAAAGAAGATCAAAGTAGGCAGCGGTCCCGATGCGATTCTCTATGATCCCTTTTCCAAGCGCGTCTTCACTTTTAATGGAAAAGGCCAGGAGATGTCGTCCACGGCGATTGATGCGTCGAAAGGCGAGGTCGTAGGCAAGATCGAACTCGGCGGAAAGCCGGAGTTTGCCGCGACCGACGAAAAAGGCACGGTTTTCGTGAACATCGAAGATAAGTCGGAGTTAGTGGCATTCGATCCGCAAAAACTAGCCGTAAAGTCCCGCTGGAAACTGCCGGATTGCGACGAACCAACCGGCCTCGCAATCGACCGTAAGAATCGGCGGCTGTTTGCCGGCTGCGGCGGCAATAAGAAAATGGTGGTCGTCGATGCGGACAGCGGCAAAGTCCTCGCCAGTCCCGCGATCGGAGAAGGATGCGATGCCACTGCATTCGACGCTGATCGTGGCTTGGCTTTTGCCTCGGCGGGAGATGGCACCATCACAATAATTAAAGAAGAAAGTGGCGACAAGTTCAGCGTAGCGCAGACGGTCACCACGCAAAAAGCGGCGCGCACCATGACGCTTGATCCGAAGACCCATCAGCTGTTCACTGTAACCGCGAATGTCGGACCGCGGCCGGAAAGAAAAGTCGAGCCGGATTCTTTTGTAGTGCTGGTTGTGGAAGAGGCTCACTGAGAACGGCGCAGATTGCGCGGTCGACGGCAGTAACATGCAAGTAACAGCTCTTTCGTAACCATTTTATTCATGATTCTTTCACGCTCCATTATTTACAATAGTGGCTAAATCGACGAATTGGAGCGTCAAGAGTGGATCGTACAACCGTGAATCGTGAACGAGAAAAACTGATGGTGGAGCTGCTGGAAAGGAAAATAAGGATGCGCGCTCAGCAACTTTACGACGAGCGCGGGCAGGGAGACGGACAAGATCTCGACGACTGGGTGAAAGCCGAATCCGAAGTGTTGAAGACCAGCATTCTCGCGCCGCTCTGGAACCGGCGCGAGGACTCAGAACTCCGCGAAACCTAACCACTCTCTCTAAAGCTCCTCATCAGAACCACTGCCAGCCCAAAAGCCGCTGCTCGGATGGATCTTCCGCAAGTGCTGGCTTGGCTTTTCCGCAACGAATCTGTTAGTTTTCAGCCTCAGCGTGTGTGGAAAGCCTTTTGCGAAATTCTGGTGGAGGATCGTCGTGGCATCTAAAGCACTGTGGATCGGCTTGTGTTCCTGTTTCGTTTTTTCCGTTTCGATGCTGGCACAAACGACGGCTCCTGCGAACGAAGCAACGCGGCGGCTAGCGGTCGACATCTTCAAACAGCTAATCGAAATCAATACGACGGATTCGGTCGGCAACGTGACCACCGCCGCCGAAGCCATGGCCCGGCGCTTTCGCGACGCTGGATTTCCCGAAAGCGACATCCGCGTGATGGGCCCCAATGACCGCAAGAAGAACGTCGTCGTGCGACTGCATGGCGCGGGCAAGCACAAACCTGTGCTGCTGATCGGTCATCTCGACGTCGTCGAGGCGCGCCGCGAAGACTGGACTACCGATCCCTTCCAGTTCATCGAAAAAGACGGATACTATTACGGCCGCGGCTCCAGCGACATGAAAGACGGTGACGCGATCATGTCGGCCACTCTCATCCGCATGAAAAAAGAGGGATACGTACCCAGCCGCGACATCATCCTTGCGCTGACCGCTGACGAAGAAGGTGGAACGTCGAACGGCGTCGATTGGCTGCTCAAAAATCATCGCGAGTTGATTGATGCCGATTTCGTGCTCAATCACGACGGCGGTGGCGTGCTCGCCGATCATGGCAAGCCCGTGATGATGGAGGTGGACGCCACGGAAAAACTCTACGGCGACTTCGTGCTGACGGCGACGAATCCCGGCGGACACAGTTCCCTGCCTCGACCGGAAAACGCAATCTACGAATTGGCCGACGCGCTAGCTCGCATCGCCCACTATCAGTTTCCCTTCGAGTTGAACGCCATCACCCGCGCTTACTACGAGCGGCAAGTGAGCATGGCAACACCGCAACGCGCAGCTGACTTGACGGCAATGCTGAAGACTCCCCCTGATCTGGAGGCGGTAGCGCGGCTGTCGAAAGATCCGCTTGATAACTCGACGATGCACACAACCTGCGTGGCAACGCGCCTCAGCGGAGGCCATGCCAACAACGCTCTTCCACAGATGGCGCAGGCCAACGTGAACTGTCGTATTGAGCCTGGGCATACTCTGGAAGAAACGCGCCTGACGCTGGAAAAAGTGGTAGCCGATCCGAAGGTTAAAGTGCAGTACGGCGAGAACAACGACGAACTTCTCGATCACGGCTCCGACCGCCACAGCTTCGTTCCGCCCGCCCCGCGCAAAGAAGTGTTCGACGCGCTCGATAAAGTCGTGGCGGAAATGTGGCCCGGAATTCCGGTTCTTCCCACCATGAGCACGGGCGCATCCGATGGCGTGTATACGAATGCGGCTGGGATGCCGACTTATTGCGTCTCCGGCGAACAGTATGACCGCGACGACATTCGAGCGCACGGCAAAGACGAGCGCATCGGCGTAGAGTCGTTTGCTCGCGGCGTAGATTTCTATTACGTGTTTCTTAAGAGAGTTACAGCCGAGTAACAGCCACCCAATGCCGCGAAAGAACATCCTCTCACTTCTCCACGGTGGAGACCGGCGGATGATTGGCCGCTCCGACCAAGTGGCGGCGATGGTCGCCGAGGCGCCAGAACTTTTCCCCGAACTGATTGCGGGTCTGTGGGCGGAAGACGCGATGGTGCGGATGCGGGCGGCGGACGCGGCCGAGAAGGTCACGCGTAAGAAACGCGAGTTGCTCCAGCCCTACAAGGGAGAACTGCTCGGGCTGATGGCGGAAACCGAACAACAGGAACTGCGGTGGCATCTGGCAGCGATGGTTCCGAGACTAGAGCTCAATCCCAAGCAACGGAATCTCGTAACGGCCTTGCTGGTGGGATATCTCGAAGACCGCAGCTCCATTGTCAAGACATCCGCACTGCAGGGATTGGCTGACCTTGCGCAAGACGATGAGAGTATCCGGCCGGGAGTGATCGAAATTCTGCGCGAGGCTACGCGAACGGGAACGGCGGCGATGAGGGCGCGCGGGCGGAAACTGCTGGGGCGGATGGAAGGGTGACTGCCGAGGCCCGTGCTGCCCACCCATCGCAAAATGTGCGATGAGTGGGGCAGTCGGCACTTTCGCCTTTATCGAAGGGCACCCGTCTGCGGTAGCAATCCCAACGCGGCCATTACGTTCAAGCCATTTGTACGCGTCAGAACTCCCAGCCGCATCTGGTAGTCAAACAGCATCCGGCCGTTTTCATAGTGTTCTTCAAAATGCACATTGATGGCGCGACCGTCGAGAGAGTCGACTACCCTGGCGAGAGCCAGATCGTGCGTCGTGACCATGCCGATCGCGCCCTTCGCAGCCAGTTGTCCGATCACCGCTGTTGCTCCAAAAAGGCGGTCGTTAGAATTTGTGCCGCCCAACACCTCGTCCATCAGGAAAAGGACTTTAGACGTGCACGCGAGATCCAGGATCCACTTCAGGCGTTCGACTTCGGCCTGGAACCGCGATTTTGATCGTAAGAGAGAATCATGAACACGAATCGAGCATCCGATCTGCAAGGGCGAGATCTGGAGTCGAGCGGCTCGGACGGGAGCGCCAGCAAAAGCCAAAACGGAGTTGATTCCAACCGACCGCAGCAGTGTGCTCTTGCCGGACATATTCGAACCGCTGACCATGACGAGTTGTGTCGCCTCGCCGTCAAGGTGCAAGTCGCATCGAACGCAGGTCTGACGATTGAGTAATGGATGCCCCAGCGCTTCGGCGTGAAACAGGGGCGAAGACTGGGACTTCAACGTGGCAAAAGTGTGGTCTGGATTTTCATAGGAATAGCGAGCCAGACACAGCAAGGCTTCGAACTGGGCAAGCGAGTCCAGCCACCGAAGTAATCCCTGACGGTTTTGCTGCCGCCATACCTCGATGAGCATGGCAAGATTTGTCCCCCAGAGGATTGGTGCGGTAAGCAGTGCGAAGTATTCGATTTGTCGAAGGCCGAGGAGCCACGACCACAGGCTCAGTCGTCGAATCCGTAGCGACGGTCGGACGGACGCCGTTGTCAGTTGCGACTGCAGCGATCTGAGCCATGGGCACTGAAATTGTTCATTCTCCAACCGGCCGAGCAACGGAGCTAGCAATGAGAGCTCAAAAGAAGCCGAGACAAGGTCAGCGGCCACGCTCCTGGTTTTCCTGAGCAGGCACGCCGCCAGCAGCGCTTCCAACACCAGGGGAACGGTAACAACACTGAGCCAGTTATGGCCGAAGACGCCGAAACCAGCGGCGATTGACGCTATGATCAGACAGACTGGCAGAAAGACAGCAACTACACGGGCGTAAGACGGGAACGCCATGACCGGAGCGGATGCCCACTCGCGGACCGTGGAACCGTCTTGCTCAAGGGCGCTGCCCTCAGCCGATGCCCAGCCTTCTCGAAGGTCAAGCTTGTCGCGAAGTTCAGTGATGGCAAGCTGGCGCTCAGCGACCTCCCAGGTTTCGGCGGGCTTGAGTAGCCAGTCTGCCAACTTGGCGCGACCGATACCGGTTCGAGCCGTGCAAAGCAATTCGAAGAGCGATCCGGTGCCAAACAGGTCCAGATCGGACGCGTAGGCGTGGTTCTCAGGCCGGAATTCTTCGCCGGAAAGTCCATGTCCTTGCCAGCGGTGGCGCAACCGCCCCAAGCCGAGTTCGTAGAATGTTACGATGCGCTGCACACGGGCATGTGCGCGCGCGTTCCTGGTCAAGGACTGAACAATCGAAACCGAGACTGCGGCAGGCAGCAAAATCCAACGGGTCGAGACTACATGCGCGCCAAGCGCCGCAAAGGCAATGACGATGCTTGCGACAGCGGCCAGGACCAGATCTATCCACCAGCGCCGATGCAAGGCTCGCATGCCGGCAAGTTGCTGTTGGCGCTCGTTCAAACGCCGCGTGTATTCCTTCTCCGGGATTTCCTGTCCTCTGCTAGCGAAACCTTCTCTTCCCCCGACTTCAGAGTTATTCATGGGCACACCATCTCTCTTCAGGCCGAAGAGCCTGACGCTGGGTAACTTGGAAAAAGCAGGCAACCGCCGCGCCGACCTATGGCCTGCGCTCCGGTCAGGTAGGGTTACACACAGAAGACAGGTGGGGGACGCTGAAATAGAGGAGATCGATTGGGTTGGTGCGGGGGTGCGACGGCGAGGCTGGATCGCTCGGCCCACAGGCGGTCGATCGAGAACGGGAAGTGCGAAACGGGAAGGGCGCGAAGGCAAGCGGCGATCATGCCGCAGATATCCGCCGAATGAACGATGACGAACCCTAGCAAGCAGGCGAGCGCCAGGGAACCGACCAGTTTGATGAGACCAACGATCAGGAGCGGGCGGACACCGAGCACGCAGCAGACGAGAAGGTAGTAAGCTGCATTCAATATCGTTTGGCTATAGCGAAGGTGGCCCATGTAATGCGGTTGTTTTTTAAGTATACAGCGGCCCGAATCGCAACCATGGATTTCTGTCAGTCGCCCCTTCCTGGTTCTTGACATTCGCCAAGCATTCGCCTATGCTCCGGGCATGGCGATTACCCGGCGTCAACGCGAACTCTACGACTTCATTTCGCGCTTCGTGGCGGAGAAGCAATATTCTCCATCGTTTGAAGAGATCAAGGAAGCGATGGGGCTGAATTCGCTGGCCACGGTGCACAAGCACGTCACCAATCTAGAGAAAAAAGGTTTGCTGACGCGCGACTATAACCGCAGCCGGTCGATTGATCTGCTGCCTCCGCGGGGAAAGTTGAAGCAGTCGATGGCGGTGAATACGGGAGTGGTGCTGCCGCTGGTGGGGCGGATTGCCGCGGGGCGTCCGATTGAGGCGGTTGAGCACAATGAGACGATTTCGCTGGCCGATTTTGTGCGGTCCAAAGAAGTGTTTGTGCTCGAAGTGCGCGGGGAATCGATGCAGGATGAAGCGATTCTCGACGGCGATTACGTGCTCGTCGAGAAAAGCAAGACGGCTCATAATGGAGACATTGTGGTGGCGCTGATCGATTCGTCGGACGCGACGCTGAAGCGCTTCTTTCGCGAGGGAGACAACATCCGCCTGCAACCCTCGAACGCCGCCATGCAGCCGATCATTGTGCCCGCGGCGTCGGTCGAGATTCAGGGACGAGTGATTGGAGTGCTGAGGAAATACTGAGGCAACGATTGCGAGCTCGCGATCGTTTGAGGAATCTCATTGCTCGGATTGCAGAGGTCAGAGGTTCGATTGCAGAGGTTAAAACCCTTGGGCAAAAAGCGTTGCCAAAGCGAGGGGCTTTCACTTCTGCAATCTGACTTTTGCAATCGACTTCTTACCTCTGCGATCTGACTTCCTACTTCTGACCTTGCTTAGCCCGCCAGAGCCTTGTCGAGCGCCTTCTGAATATCGTCTTTCGAACGGTAGCCGACGAGTTGCTCCACGACCTGCCCGTTCTTGAAAACCAGCAGCGTGGGAATGCCGGTGACTTTGTAGCGCATGGGGGTGGCTCCGTTGCGGTCGACATCCATTTTGCCGACCTTGATCTTGCCCTGATATTCCCCGGCAAGCTCCTCCACAATCGGAGCAATAGCGCGGCAGGGACCACACCACGCGGCCCAGAAATCCAGCAGCACGGGCTTGTCGGACTTCAACACATCGGAATCGAAATTAGCGTCGGTGACTTCGACGGAGTTGCTTCCCATTCTTCCTCCAGAGCAATGAATAAACTATAAGTTCCCGCAGAGTGGACCGTCAGGCCCCATAAAGCGGAACTTCTATCCTAGCACTGTTGATTGGATGCTCGGCATCACCGAAGGTCGCACGATGGTTGCGGCGACGGGGGAACCGGCGCGGTGGCCCGGGAAGGCCGTAGAATGAAGGTCCTACACAATTCAGTGCGGTCCCTGTTAGCAGCTGATTCATGAACGATCTTGACAATCTTCGCGTGGTGCTGGTCGACGCCAGAAATCCGCTGAACATTGGAGCGGCGGCTCGCGCCATGAGCAACTTCGGCGTGCGCCGGTTGCGCGTGGTCAATCCCTACAAAGTGGCTTTTCAGGAGGCGCGGTCGGCGGTCGGTGCATCGGGGCTGCTGGCCCAGGCTGAGCAGTACACGGCCCTGGCCGAAGCCGTCGCCGATTGCAGCCTGGTCGTGGGGACAACGTCCGTCGGCCCTCGTGAACTGCAGCATCGATTGCTCCGCCTCGACAAAGCCGGAGGGGCAATCAAGCGACGACTGCGAACGGGATCGGTGGCGTTGCTCTTCGGCTCGGAGCGGTATGGACTCTCGAACGAGGAAATGAGTCACTGCCATTGGATGATGCGCATCCCGACCCGGGAAGAGCACGGTTCGATGAACTTGGGACAAGCGGTCGCGGTGTGCCTTTACGAGTTGGTGCGCGGAAGCAAGACGGCGGTCAAGACAAGCGCCTCCAAACAAGACGAAAAGACGCCGGCGAAATCCGCAGACGTTGAGCGGTTAACGCATGTACTGTTTGAAGTCCTCCGCACCTGTGGATACATCAAGCCGCGAGCGGTGGCAGCCGAAGAAAAGCTGCGGCGGCTGATCCGGCGCATGAAGCTCAACACTAACGACGCGGTTGTGTTGACGGGGATGATGCGACAGATCGAATGGCAGTTTGGGGCCGATGTCGCAGCCGACAACGAGGCGCGGGACGCGGCTCCCGGCACTTCTAGTGGAGGCGAAGGCTAGTTTTTCAATCGCGGTCCGTTTACGCCGCTCTTTGCGCGCGCCCTGCCGACGCCGCGATCACCGCAGCAATCACCGCGAGGCTCAGCAGCGTAATGATTCCGAGCGAGATCACGCAATAGATACACCACACGCCCAGCACCATGGCTTCCACATCGGCCAGATGCACCGCAAACGTAAACGCGCCCATGACGAAGGGCAGCATCCAGGCATACGCTTTGCGAGCGGCCAGCACCCCGAGCAGCAGATATCCCGCAATGCCGATCACGGCCACGGGGACTCCAAAGAGCATGGCGTACGGACTGTGATTCACGATGCCACAATCCCATTTTTCGTTAATGCTGCACGGCGAAGCGTCTGTGCGGTAATGCTCGCGCAAGGCGAGCGAAGAAACGATAATGCCAGCGACAGCAAGAGCAACCAGGACCCATCTCATGCCAGACTCTCCCATGAAAATGAAACACATTCCCGAACTGACTATTATCTACGATTTCCCAGATTCAGTTGTAGCCGATCGCGGATTGACCTTTGTTTTGGGAAGGCGTAGCCCTCTCGCTGCTGGTTCAGCCAACCTAAAACAGAGAATGCATTAGAATCTTGGGTCTAGTGGTCACCGATAAGAAAATCAAAGTGTTTGTGTCCTACAGTCGACACGACGAGGATAAGGTGAAGCCTCTGGCCAGCCTTCTTGGCGTTGCGACAGATGAAATTGTGTTCTTGGACGTCACTTCGGTCGAACCAGGAGACGACTGGAAAACACGTATAGAAGATGCCGTCCGCGAGGCTTCAGTGTTTGTGCTGTGTTGGTGCTGCGCAAGTCAAGCCTCGGAGTTCGTCGCCCATGAAATAAGTATCGCCACGGAATCCAAAGATAAGCGCCTTGTTCCCGTATTATTTTGTTCCACTCCGCTTCCTCCGCTTCTGGCTGCGAAGCAATGGATTGACTTGCGCGGCCAGATCGTCCATCTTTGCAATGGCCATGAAACAGCAAATTTTAATGAGCCTCCAGTAGAGTTGCTGAAAAAGGAAGATATTTCTCCTCGGGCTTTGACGGCGTTGACGCGTTTCGCTGGAGGAGGGGAATCCGCCAATAATTCCCGATTGGGCTGGCTTCTCGCCCTAGTAGCCGTCGCGCCTCTCCTTGTCCCAATCTTTGGGCCAATATCCTGGCTTGGATCGTCGCGCACGAAGGCAAGAATCGCCGCGGCCGCCGTGAAATACTTCCTTGAACTCGACAAGAGTTAGCGAATCGTTTAGCAACCTGGTATCGCCTCCGCACGCTCATGACAGCAATTCGGTTGGAGTTTATCGGGAACGCGCCGTCAATCGTGATACCGCTGCTCGCCCGCGGGAATCGGCACGCTCAGCCGGTTCTGCGCCGGGGGCAGCGGGCAAGTTGCATACGCAGTAAACGCGCATGGCGGATTCACCAGCCGGTTGAAATCGAGCCAAAGTTCTCCGGGCTGGCTCAGGCCGTGATCGGGCAGTTCGCTGTAGAGGAAGCGTCCCGCTCCGTAGGTCGTCGTCTTGCTGGTGACATCGCGAAGAATAAAGAAAAGCTCGGTCGACTTCGGATCTTCGAGCACCGGTTCCAGCCGCAACACCTGCCCATTGAGCGTGAACTCGGCCGCGCCTGGCGCGGGCATGTGAGTCGTCGTACCGAGCACGGTAGGAATGTCGAGCACCTTGGGAGGGTTGTAAGGAATCCAGCGCGCGTGCACGCGGAAGGCCGCATCGGGCGCATACCAGCGGAGGCCGTGAAAACCGACGCGCGTCGGGGCCTGAAGATCCTTGACGCGCAAGGCGAATTGATCGTCGCGATGAATCACAATGATCGTCAGCGTGCCCATGGTGAGTTTTGAAGGCTTCGGGGCATCGTCGGCGGACAGCGGCTGCTCCTTCGCCGGTTGCCCATCGACCAGCAATTCCTTGGGAAAACCTCCGGCTGGCGGCAGCAGGCGCAGGTCGCCTTTTTCTAGATGTACGATTGCGATATGGCGTGGGGCACTCCCCGCGATCTGAACCCGGCAGTCGTCGGCGGAACCGAAGCTATTGTCCCCCTCCTTCAACCATCCGAGAGCGATCAGAGAAAGCCAACCTTCGGGAGCCTGCAGGCCCGTCGCCCGCTTTGCGCGCCATGCCAGCAGATCGCTTTGCCAGGATGCCTGATCCTTGGAACTCTTATCGTCAGCAGTAGCGGGTGCGGCGACAGCGACGGCAAGCAACGACAGCAGGGTCACCGGCACAAAAATTGCGGCAAGCAAGGATTTCTTATTCATTTGCAAGTTTCGCCCCCAGACCCGCATTTTTTCATGCGCTAGCTTGCAGCGCAAACACGCGATCTCCGCGGTAGCGGGCTCATCCAGTTTTTTCCACGGAAGCACGGAGGACGGAGAAAGCCAACTGCCTGGCAAAACCTTGCCATTCCGGCTTTTGCAGGTGTAAGGGTTCTCCAAGTCTCCATGAATCCGTGGCAAAAAACAGATCAGGACACTATCCTCACTTCGCCGCACTTGTCGCCACCTTCGCGGGCGTTGCCAGGTCCGGAGGCGGCCCGATGTTGTCGGGCAGTTTGCCATTGAGCGAATCGAGAAATGCCAACAGATCGTCACGCTCATCAAAAGTTAGAAAATCGAGCGCATGGATTTCCTTGTCCAAATGATCGTTTTTGTTTCCGCCGCCGATGTAATGCGCGAGCGCATCTTTGACCGTGGGGAAGGTACCATCGTGCATGAAAGGCGCACGGTGCGCCAGGTTGCGGAGTGTGGGAGTCTTGAAGCACCCCATGTCCTCATCTTTTTTGGTCTCGCTGAAGCGGCCAACATCATTCAGTTTGCCGCTCAAGTCCGCTCCGACCCCAAGATTGTGAAATTTGTTGTCGGTCAAGAGCGCGCTCGTCTTGCCAATCGTGTGGCAGACTTCGCAGTTGCCTTTCTTCGGATCGGTAAACAGCTTCAGACCGCGTTGCGCGGCCGCGGATAGCGCTTTTTTGTCGTGACCATAGTAAAAGCGGTCGAAGGGAGAATCGCCCGCGATCACCGTCCGTTCAAACGAAGCAATGGACTTGGCGACCATGTCGATGTCGACCTGATCCGTGCCCCACGCTTTCTTGAACAACTCGGGATACTTTGCGTCCGCTTGAATGCGCTTCACTACTCCATCGAGCGAGTGCGCCATCTCCACTGGATTGGCCATCGGCCCCTTGGCCTGTTCTTCAAGGCTCGGCGCGCGGCCATCCCAGAATTGCAGGGTGTTGTAAGCAGAATTGATCACGGTAGGCGCGTGACGAGTGCCTGTTTTTTTGCCCACCCCGAACGAAACCGAATGCTCATCGGAAAAAGCAAACTCCGGCGCGTGACAGGACGCACACGAAATGGTGCCGTCGACCGAAAGTGAAGGGTCATAGTAGAGCCGCCGGCCGAGTGCAATCGTGTCTGCCGTCGGGGGATTATCCGCCGGAATCGGCACCGGCGGCAGCCCCAGCGGAGCCTTGATCTGAATGGTCTTGCCCACCGGCAGCGCCGTGCCGCCGGCCGATACGGTGCTCGTCCGCAGCGCGAAATTCGCAGCGACCAGCGCCGCCAGGAAAATTATTATTCCGATTCCGTACACACTTCTGCGCTCTTTTATCACAATGTCCTCCGTTGGTTGCAGGCTAACGCCGTGTTGCGGTCGGGTTCAGTGACCGCCGACACTAATCCCTGTTCGCCAGCGCTGCGGGCGCGGGTTCTACCGCGACCGCCGTGGGCTGACTCTCAGCGTAACGAGTTGAATGCTGTCTAAAACAGATTCCACAAGAACTGGTTGTACACGTCGTGGTGATACTGCACTTCCTGCGTCTTCACGAACGTGCCCAGCAATCGCGGACAGCGATCCGCCGACGCCTGCTTCAGATCGGCATACCGGCCCTTCACATCTTCCCCGAGAATTTCCGAAGTCCACTTCGCTTTGCGGAAACTATCGATCGCATCGTAAATATTGTCGGGCAAATAGCGTTCCGCCTGGCGCAGGTTCTTGATGGTTGAGGTTTCGCCTTCCAGTCCGGTCTTGAAAATCGAATACATCACCATATAAGGATTGGCGTCGGGACTGACGGCCCGCACTTCGACGCGCATGCTCTTTTCATTGCCGATAGGGATCCGAACCATCGCTCCGCGATCGACCGCCGATGCCTTTAACTGGTTCGGCGCTTCAAAGTGCGGATCGAGCCTCCGGTAGGCGTTCACGCTCGCATTCATCATCAGGCAGATGTCGTTGCCGTGCGTCAGAATGCGGTCGACGAATTCCCAACCGAACTTGCTCAGTTTTTCTTCCCCTTTGACGTCCCAGAAGAGGTTCTTTCCGTTCTTGCTTACCGAAACATTGGTGTGCATCCCGCTGCCATTCACTCCAACCACCGGTTTGGGCAGGAAACAAGCGGTTAATCCCATATGCGTCGCTACTTGCCGGCAGATCAACTTATAGAGTTGGATCTGATCGGCGGCCACCAGCACCTCGCTATAGCTGTAGTTGATTTCAAACTGCGACGGCGCAACCTCGGGGTGATCCTTTTCGTTCTGGAAGCCCATGGCTCGCTGCACTTCGGCACTCGTATCAATGAAATTGCGCAGCGGATCGCCGGGCAGCGAGTGGTAATATCCACCGGTGTTCACATACTCAAACTTTCCCTTCTCGTAATAATTTCGCTCCGCGTCTTTGCCCTGGAAAATAAAGCCTTCGATCTCGTTCGCCGCGTTGAGCGTGTAGCCCTTTGTCTTATGCAATTGAGCGGCAAAGGTCTTCAAGATGCCTCGAATGTCGGCCGCGTAAGGCTCTCCTCCCTTGTCGATGACGTCGCCGAACACCAGCACTTTACCAGGACCAAAAACATCCGCCGGTGCCCAATAGAATGCGCTCCAATCAATTCCCAGCCGCAAGTCGCTCTCACGCTGAGCGGTGAAACCCCGAATCGACGATCCGTCAAAGGTCAGATTGTCGAAACTTTTCAGCAGGAATTTCTTGTCGTAGTCCAGCATGTGCAGCCGGCCTTCGAGATCGCTGAAGAGCACGGTCAGCGCCTTGATGCGCTTTTCATCCGTCAGATATTTCAGCCGTTCTTCCTGAATTTTGTGTTGGGCAACGTGATTTGTCCTCTGTTCTTTCGCTTTCAGATTGAGTTCTTCGAGTTCGTCGTAGGGAATAGCGAGAAAATTTCTTAATTCCGTGGGCATAAATCTCCTTCGTCAGCCGGCAGGCTCGGAATAATCTTTCGTGCTTGATGTACCGGGGACAGGTTACCGCGCTGGAGGCGGCCCCGCCAAGGGCAGCGCAGAAGAATCGTCAGAAGAAATGAATCTTGGAGCGCACGTGCGATCGACTTGGGGCGATAAGCTGCATTTATATTCGTCATAAATTGGCGTTATTAGCGGAAAGATTTATCGGTGTCAGAAGAAATATGCGTTGGACGCCCCTGTGCCCGACCGCTAAGGTAAATCTTACCGGCGTTGAACCACGGCTTGGTATGCCGTTCGAGCGGCCTCTGATGCATTGCATCCCTGGTCGATTCGAATTCACCGTCACGGCTCGAACGACGCCTCCCCCTGAAAGTCAACACGAAGTCGGCACGTGCGAACTGAGGACCGCGGGGGATGAGTTAGATTCGACCACCGCGAAACCAGGTAGCGATGAGAATCACGCACCAAACGAAAACATTGAAGAGGTTCGGGCAGCTGGAATCTGTGCTGCCCGCGATGAAGGGCGCGGCCAGAACTCATCACCAGATATCCCTCGACCCCAACGTTCTGACCGTTCCCTACCATCGACTGTTCCAACTCGCGTCGGGAGGCTTCGCTTGCTAAGCAGATGGCTGGGTGCTCTTGCAACCACGATTTCGCTGGGCAGACTCACAGGTCTGTCGGCTGCCACGTATTGGTTGGCGACCCGTCCGTTGCTGGTCGCCACCACATTGCTGGCCGGCATCGCGTGGCTGCTGAATTTATTCGCGAAGCCAGCGAGGCTGCAGCAAGCACGACAGCAAAAAGACTCGGTGCGCGATTGTTTCTCTCCCAGCCGCGCCAGCCGCTACGCTAAGTAGCGCGTGCACTTGCGGTGTCGGCTTGGCCCGCACCCTGAGCGAGTAGTCTTACAATCACCTTGAAGCGAACTATTCAGGAGAAGTCCGATGGCTGAGAACTCACCCGAAATGAAACAGACCGTAGGCCTGACGGGTCTGACCATGAACGCCATGGCGCTGATCGCGCCGGGCGCATTCTTATGGCTTACCTTTGCCGGACAGGCGGCTGCGGGCGCGACCGCGCCTTCCATGTGGATGGGAATTGTCTTCGCCACCTTGCTCTGCCTTGCCACCGCCGTCTGCTATGCAGAAATGGCAAAGCTCTATCCCGGAACCGGCAGTTCCTATTATTTCGCGGAGCAATCCTTTCTCAACCACGACAAGGCGTGGCCCTACGCCCGCCTGGCAAAGTTCATCGTTGGCTGGGGATCCCATCTTTACTACTGGATCTACCCGGGTGTGATGGTCGGCGTGATCGGCGTCATCACCGGCTATCTCGTAGGAACGCTCTGGCCGAACTTCATGAGCGCATCCAATCCTGGCCCGATGTTCATGATGGCGGTCGCCGTCGTATTTTCATTCGCCATCGCCTACATTGCTCACCGCGGCATCACCGGATCGACCGCCGTCAACGTCGGTATTAATTTCATCCAGATCACCGCCCTGATTGTGTTCGCGGCTTTTGCCCTCAACTACCGGATCAGCCACAAGCCCGGCAGCGAAGCGCTCCAGTTCGACCCGCAAACCAGCGCCGCCTACAGTTGCGACTTCGCCACTGCCAAGACCATGGTCAACGGGCAGAGCACGGACACCATCGTTCGAGCCGCCGACGGAACTCCGCAGTGCGCACTGGACGCCGCCGGCAAGCCCGTTCCCTTCCACATTAGTTATCCGGAGAAAGATTCCAGCGGGGCTTTCGTCTCGCATCCCACCGCCCGCTCTGTCGTCAGCATGCACAGTTTTGGCTGGATGTTTGTGCAGGCCACCATCGCCATCCTCATTCTCGTCGGGTTTGAATCTGTAACCTCGATGGGGGGTGAGGCCAAGAACGCGAGGCGCGATGTTCCCATCGCCGTCATCGTCTCGCTGCTGGTGCAGGGATGTTTCTGTTATATGTTCGAATATTTTGCCGCTAATTATTTTCTCAATAGCGGCTATCCCATGAGCTTTGCCGGCGCTTCGGCGGCTCCCATCGGCGACATGATGACCATGGTCGGCGATGCCCTGTTCGGCGCCGGGCGCGGACGCATCTTTATGCTGGTCGAGGCGGCGACCGTATTTCTGGCGCTGATCGGCACCACACTCTCCTGTATCAATACAGGAGCGCGCGTCACTTACGCCATGGGCAAAGATCAGGAGGTGCCAGAACACTTCGGCATGTTGCACGGCAAGAATCTCACCCCGCACCGAGCCATCTGGACCCTGGCGATTATTTCCGCAGTCATCGGCTGCATCACCGTCATGATTTTTTTCGGCGACGGCGCAGCCCCGACGGATGCAGCCATTCAGGCTTTGCCTCGCGGCTTCTGGTCGAGTTTCGGTTACTCCACGCACGACAAAATGGCAGCCTTGCCCAACACTTTTTTAACGACGACGCTCGCTTCGAACTTTGGGACTTTCTTGCTTTACATGCTGAGTTGCCTCACTTGCATCGTCTGCTACCACAAGCACCCGCAGTTTAAGGTGGTCCGGCACCTGCTGATCCCCGTCTTCGGATTGCTCGCGAATCTCGCCTGCATGATTTTCTATGTTGTCGGTCCGTTCATGGGGTATGGCACGAAGATGGAGCCTCTGTTAGCCCTAGGGGTAGCAGCGGTCTGGGCAATCTATGGCGGGATTTACTTCGCTCGCGCCAGCAGAGTTACGGGGCGCAACACCCTGGTTGGCGACCGGCTTTCGACCCTAACTTAAGAAGCCGAAGATTTGGTATGGAGCGCATGGCTGCGCGCCCGGCGCTCCGCCGCAGATCTGGGCTCGGTCTTGCTTGACGCCGTCTTAGGCGCCGCCACCTTAGGCTAAGATATCCTCATCTCAGGACCGAATCGCGTCGCAGGAAATATGCCGCTGTTCGCCGCAACTTTGCATGTTAGACATTGAATTCGCCGAACTCTCCGACGTGGGCCGCGTCCGCACCCGCAATGAGGATTATCTTGGCCACGTCGTTCCCGGCTCGCCCGCGCAAACGCGCTCCCACGGATGGCTTTTCGCCCTCGCGGACGGCGTCGGCGGCCAGCGTCACGGCGAAGTCGCATCGCGGGCCGCCGTTCAAGAGGCCCTCGCCGGTTTCCGCCGCGCCAAAGATGGAGCCTTGCACAAAGACGTGGTCACGCAGATCGTGCAAGCCGCCAACGCGCGCGTCTGCGAATCCGAGGCGCTCTCGGGCCGTTCCGGCGGAGGCATGGCTTCCACGATTGTCGTCGTGGCCCTGCGCTTTGATCGCGCCACCGTGGCCCACGTCGGCGATTCCCGCTGCTATCTGATCCGCAGCGGCGACGCCAAGCCCGTTACGCGCGATCACACCGTCGTGGCCGACCAGATGCGGCTCGGCCTGCTCTCCGCCGAAGAAGCGGCCGAGTCTTCCCAGCGTCACGTCCTCAGCCGCTCGCTCGGCTCGAACCTTTTCGTCAACGTCGATGTGGACGAGATTCAACTGATCGCCGGCGATGTCTTGCTCCTTTGCTCCGACGGATTGCACGGCGCCCTCACCGATGCCGAAATCGCCGAGATCACGCGCCGCCATCGCGACCTCGCCGCAGCCGCCCAGGAACTCGTCAACCGCGCCAACGAACAAGATGGCAGCGACAACATCAGCGTGCAACTGATTCGCGTCCGCAATGTGGAACGGATGGGGATGTACCGCGGCCGCCCGTATAAGCTACGCTAGGAGCCTGTGACGAGAACTTCGCGCAGCCCTTACGCCTTTTTTACGAAAGCTCTGCCATGATGGCGACGTATCAGCACGATTGGAGAATCGCCGCTTGCCAGGCACCATTGACGCAGATGCACTCACGATGACCCTCCACGCCGGCGACCAACTCGATCACTATCGCATCGAAGCCCTGGTTGCCCGCAGCGGCATGGCCTCGATTTTTCGGGCCACCGACCTCAACAACGGACGCGCCGTCGCCATTAAAATCCCGCATCCCGAAGTCGAAAGCGACCCCGCGCTGTTCGACCGTTTCCGCCGCGAAGAAGAAATCGGCAAGCTCATGGACCACCCCGGCGTGATGAAAGTATTCTCCGACGAGGACCGCAGCCAGGTCTACATGGTGATGGAGTGGGTGGACGGCCGCCTGCTGCGAAAGATTCTGGGTGAGCAGCCGAAGCTTCCGCCCGAGCGCGCGATCGGCATCACGCTGCGCATTCTCGATGCCCTCGACTACATTCATTCCCGCGGCGTCGTGCATCGCGACATGAAGCCCGAAAACGTGATGGTCGACGAGCACGACAACATCAAGCTAATTGATTTCGGCATCGCCGGCAGCGCTGGAGCGCGCCGCCTCACCTTCGCCAAGTTCTCTCCCACCATGGGCACGCCCGACTACATCTCTCCCGAGCAGGTCAAAGGACAGCGCGGCGATCAGCGCAGCGACCTCTATGCCTTAGGCGTCATGTTCTACGAGATGCTGACCGGCAAAGTGCCATTCTCGGGCGCGAATCCGTTTCTGGTCATGAACGACCGCCTGCTCAACAACCCCGTGCCGCCGCGCGAAGTCGATCCCGAGATCACGCCCCAATTGCAGGAGATCATCTATCGCGCCCTGGAACGCGATCCCAAGAATCGCTATGCGACGGCACGCGACTTCGCCGCCGATCTGGAGCATCCCGAAAAAGTAGGAGTCACCGACCGCCCCGAATTCCGCAACTGGAAAGACCGCCGCACGCCCTGGGGCAAGCGAGTTCTCTTCTACGTGCTGATCGCGCTCGTCCCAATTATCATCTTCGGCCTGCTACTCTACGTAGCCCGCCACAGCTAAACGCTAAAACGGTAGAGCGGCCGCCGCTGACTTTGACTTTGCTTTTGCTTTTTGCCTTTGCCTTGAGCGGAGCGAACAATCAACTCCGTGAACGGAACAAGGTCGTCGCCTAATCCGATGAGCCTGTTGAGTCGAAAGACCAGCTCAAGTAACGTCAGGGATTGCCGCCCCAGGCAGTTCTCCCAGCGACGCCGTCCTCTCATAGCATCCGCGCCGCATAATCGATGGTCAAGGTTTGCGCAGACGGCCGTCAGTGAGTGGAATGGGGATGTTACGCCAGGCCGAGGTCGGGCTGAGTTCCAGCGCCTTGTATACAACTGTTGAAATCAGGCCATTTCGCTCATTGACCTCGGTCAAGGTGCTACGCGAGTTTCCAGCCCATCTCTTCGTGCAGGTCGTGGAAGCACTCGGCACATATCCAATGGTTGTCCTCGGTGACGTACCCTTCCCGCTGGATGTCCGGGGCATTGGATTGCGTGAATTTTGCCCAGCATCCTTCGCAGTGATCGTGGTCCCAATCCTGCCTTGGCGGGACGTACTTCTGCGAGCGGAGGACTGCGCCCCGAGTCCACTTTGCATTGTCGATGCGCCAGTCAGACATGGAGAGAGCAAGCCTATCATGTCAATTGTTGTTAGCAGGCGATTGCACTCATTGACACGGTGAGGCGATGTTTCCTTCCTACCTCTGCAAGAACTCATCCCCGTGAATATCAAACTCCGGATAGGCCCCAGCGCCCAACTCAAAAAGATCCATCCCTTGCAGTTCGCCTTCACGACCCACGCGCTGGCGGTAGACGCGATCGAGCAGCCAGTTCAATCCGTAAGTAAGCGGCAAGACGAAGCCGAGCAGCGTCGCGATTCCGACCAACTGCGCCAGCCACTGTCCGCTGGGCCCCGCATCGGCCAGCAGCGCAACGGCCAGCACTCCCCAAAGACCACCGACCGCATGCACGGAAATCGCGCCGCCTGGATCGTCTATCGCCAGCTGAAATTCCAGAAAATCCGCGACCCAAACCACCAGAATCCCCGCCACTCCGCCGACAATCATCGCCGCCGCGGGCTTCAGGAACGCGGCGGCTGCGCTGCTCGCGGCCAGCCCCGCGATCCAACCATTCGCGCTCAGCGAAGCGTCTGGACGCCCAAACCGCACCCGCGTCACCACTGCAGCCGCGACTCCGGACGCCGCCGCGCACAGCGTGGTATTGACCGCAATCAGCACCACGCGGCCCGGCTCCACGCCCAGAAACAGCATCGCCCCGGCCGCATTCAATGCCATCCAGCCCATCCACGCCAGCATGCAACCCAGCAGAACCAGCACCACGTTGTGCCCCGGAAGCGCGGCTGGCATTCCCTCCGCCGAAAACTTTCCCCGGCGCGGGCCCACGATCCACGCGATCGACAGCGCGGTTAGTCCTCCCACCACCTGAATCGTGCCTGATCCGCCGCCATCCACAAATCCTCGGCCCAACCCGCAGTTGACGCCAAGCTGCGCCAGCCATCCGCCGCCCCAAACCCAGTGCGCAAACAAAGGATACGTACAGCCTGCCAGCAGGGCTGTCGAACCACAGATCGCGCCCAGCCGCCAGCGGTCAGCGCCGGAACTGAGAGGAATCATGGCCGCCAGTCCCACACTGAAGATTTGGAGCAACACCACTAGTCCGGTCGCGGAAAGGTCCAGATGTAACCCGCGCAGAAAAAATGGCTCCGAGGCAATCCATCCCCAGCTCCTACCGGCAATCACGAGCGCATGATCGGGACGGCCAGCGGCACCCTGCCAGGCGAAGCCCACGATAACATAGACGAGAGCGGCGACGGCCGTCACGCACAGCGCGCCCACCATGGCATGAGCCGCGCTGCGCGCCCTTCCCAAGCCGGAGTTGAGCAGCGCCAGTCCGGCGCCAGCCAGGGGAACGAGCAGAATGAGGAGTAAGCAAACCGCGGCGGATACTTCGGACAAAGGGATCACTCTGGTTCCGCCTGCAAAACCAGATGGGAACGGAAGGCAAGGGCGAGCCCGAACAACTCAACCGCGATGCCGGCGAGCACGAAGACGACACGCACTCCAGTCGAGGGCAACAGCGCCACGGCGGCCGCCACGATCGCCCATCCCGCCACCAGCAATAAGAAACCCGCAAGCTTCATAATCCGGTCCCAGCAAACTTCTGTTCCGTCGGACTTCCGTTCCGTCACACTTCTGTTCCCATCAAAACGGAGCGCGCCGATGGAGGCCCGTGACGCCAGCATCAATTCATTCAACCGCCAAGGCTAATGCGGAGATGGCGCACGGTCCAATCGATTTTCTTTATTGTAGCTAGAAATGAAAAGGCCCGAACCAGGGCAACGTTCCTGTTAGCATGGCGAAACAAGTCAACCGAAAAAAACCAATTATGAAAGACCTGCTCAATCACATTGTCGCGCATCGCGCGGGCGCGCTCCTGCTTCTGGCGATCGCTGCTTTTCTTGAAGCGTACGGCGACTCGTGCTTTCAATCGGCGCTTTATCGCGCGTCGGGAATGAGCCGCGCCCTCGCCTTTGCGGGCGGAGCGCTGTCGCTCGCCGCGTATGGACTGGTCGTCAACGCCCCACGCTGGGAGTTCGGCAAACTGCTCGGCGTCTACGTCGTGCTCTTCTTCCTACTGGCGCAGATTGTCGCCCGCGTGAAGTTTGGCCAGATTCCCACGCTCCCCATTCTGATCGGCGGAGCGTTCATCTGCATGGGCGGCGTCATCATCTCAATCGGGGGGTAGTCGTTGTGCCTTCGCGCCCGGCAGGGGATGGGGCTAGAACAGTTGCTGTTCTTAATTGTTCATACGGTCCGCCCTGTGCTCAACATAAAAAGAAACCGGGAATCTTGATTGGAACCAAGATTCCCGGCGTAGTTTCCTGCCAATGCTCGAACCAGCTTCGCTTACCGCTTGGGGCTGAACCGATGCGGCCCCGCAGCTCGTACTTGCCCCTGTAGCGGAGGAATGGTACAGGCAGCCGACGAGTTGGTGATTGTGAACGGCACCGTCCAAAACGTTTCTCCGCCAGTGCTGTTCCCGGTAGTACCAGGATCGGCGAGAACGCCAGCACAGTAGCTCTCGAGAATCGTGTTGGGCGATGCAACGTTGTTATTGCCAGTCGGCGGACCGCTGAAATAACTGCCGCAGGAAGCGTCGAGATGCACGCCCGATTCCGCGCTGTTGGTGATGGTGTTGCCAGTGATCGTGTTTCCGTTGGTGCAAACATCGATGGCATCGAACGACGACGTGCCGAAGATGTGGTTGGTGGTCACCGACACTCCGTCGCCATAGGCGGTGGGGCCGTAAGCAAAATCGGTGTACAGCACAACCGGAAGTTCGCTGTTGCCGAGGATGTTGTCGTAGACCTTGAGGCCGCTGTTCTCCGCCGTGTCATACAGCAAAATATCGGCTGCGGCGTAGGCGGCCGGATTGGAGTAGACGTTGTCGATTACGGTGTTGCTGCCGATGTTCGCCGTGGCTCCGCAACAAACCTGGATACCGTTCTGCGCCGCAATCGCGCTCAGACCGGAACCCTGGATCACATTTTCAGTAAGAATGATATCCGTATTGGCATCGTTTCCTGTGATCCCGTTCTTGTTGTAGTTGTGAACGGAACTATACTCGATCGTCACTTTTGAGGAAAACGTGGGAGCCGTCTGCACGTAAATCGACTCGCCAATCTGGCAGCCGGTTAAAACGTCGCCCGGTATCTGCTCGCGCACGGCGACGTGATTCACCGTGCCCCCGGCATTTTGGAATAAGAGGCCCATGAAATCGGTTCCGGTGCAGCCCAGTTGATTCCCGGTACCATCGATCGTAAGATTCTCGATCAACACACCCGTTGCATGCAGCACCAGGACTTGGGCCGCAATGGGATCGCCCACATCCAGATCCGTGGCGTTCGCTACCATGCCGCCTGCGGGAGGTGCAATCACAACAGCATCCGAAGTCGACGGACTGGCCACCCCATCGAGAGTAAGTTTCTTGGTGATGACCACCTGCTCCTGATAGGTGCCGGGGCAAATCTCTATCACGGTTCCCGCAACCGAAGCGGGAGCAGTCACCGCAGCTGAAATCGTGGCATAGACTTCCGTGGGGTGAGTGGGCGGATTCGGGGCGGTACACGCCCCAACCACAGCGTAGTTAGTGACAACAGAAAAAGCTTGGCCGCCTAGCGCGATCAGCGCGACCACAGTAAGACACGAGATCGTGAAAATCCGAGAAAGTCGCAAGAAAGTTCCTCCGTGATGGGTTGTTCGCGCCTGATGGAAGGGGGAAAGGACAGTCGCGCCCTGACTATACCGTGAAGGTAACGCGCAGCGCAAGCAAAACACCATGGCGCTCGGCGCAGGGTTTCAAGGTATGCAATTTTTTGGTGATTGACGCATATTTTCTGCAGTTAACCTATGTCGATGGGACTAGCGGGCTAGTCTTCATGGCGCGGTGTGGCGTAGTAACCGCTGCGCGCCTGGATTTTCAGGTCTCCCTGTTTCGGCTTGATCTCGACCTTGCGGAAAGACCCGTCGCGCGCAGTGTTGGTCGGAACGTAGCCAATGCTGTACTGGCTGCGGAGTTCCTGGGAAATCTGATCGAAGGCCTGACGAAGTTTGTCGATCTTGTTGCCGACTTCGATCACGCGGCCGCCCGTCTCCTGCGTCATTTTTTTCATTTCGGAGTCGCCGTGATAGCCGCCGAAGCCGTAAAAGCCCCGGTCGGCAATGAGCAACACGTAGCAGATGGCGTCGGCCTTCTGCGCGGCTTCGATGGCATCCTTGATCTTCAACCGGCTGCCTTCGTCTTCTCCGTCGGTGAGCAAAATCATTGCCTTGCGCCCGACTTCGTGGCTGAACTCATCGTGGGAAGCAAGATAAACGGCATCGTAGAGCGCCGTGCCGCGTTGCCCGGTTGACGAACACGGAATGGGGCCTTGCGGTCCAATCGGGCCGCCGGCGCAGCCCACTCCACCGGTATTAATTTTCGCCTCGTTCAGGGCGTGCCGCAACCGGCTCACGGAGTTTGTAAAGTCCTGCAGCAGCGTAATATCCACGTCAAAGCTGATGACGAACGCCTCGTCCTTGGGGCGCAAGATGCTCTCTAAAAAGGACGCCCCCACTTCTTTTTCCATATCGAGGACGCGCATCTGGCTGCCACTCGAATCGATAAGCATTCCCAAGGTCAGGGGAAGATCGGACTCGGACTTGAAGTACTTGATCGTTTGCGGCTGCCCATCTTCGGACAGATCGAAGTTATCCTTGACGAGGTTGGGAATCAGCGCCCCGTGTTTGTCTTTGACGTTGAAGAATAATTGAACGACGTCAACGTTGACCTTGAGCGTTCCGACCGTCTGATCCTGCGCCTGCTCATTCTGCGGCGGTCTGCTGATATCGGAACTGGACGTGGGAGCGTTCGAAGCCGGCGCATTTTGTGCGGAGGCAGGACCCGACAGCGCCAGGCCGAGAGCCAGCAGGCTCGTGGCCAGGCAAAGTTTGCAATATAGTTTAGGCATCAACGTTATTATCCCGAGACTTTGCTAGTCTATCCTGTAAACGGCTGTAACGGTTAGATGCAGCAAACCGGCGGAGCTGGGCATCTGAATTGGCAAAAAGCCGCAATCTCCAGCATCCCACGGTGCAGGGACAAGGTCGGAAAAGAAAGTATAGAGGATTCGGGTATGTGCACTGGTACGTCCACGAAGATTAACGCGCTACTGAGGCTGGGGCTGTCGTTGCTGGTGGCGGGATTGTTGTCGGGCAGGCTCGCGGCACAACAGAAACCGGACGAAATTCCGGATGCACCGTCGGCGACGCGCCCCATACCGCCGCCGGAGCCGCCCAGCCCCCGACCGAGCGCGAATGACCAGGATATTCCCTTGGCGCCGCCGGCAGACAATTCCGATTCCGGAACCAGTTCATCGAAGGATCTTCCGAAGGACCTGCCTCGAAGCACTCCAGATTCAACCCAAATCCCCGCTGCCCCGCCGCCGATGCCCCCGGTCAAGACCGTACCCGCGGGCAGCGTGCCCAAGGATATGGAAACCGGCGAAGCTCTCTATACCATTCCGAAGGAAGTCAATCTCGTGCTGGTTCCGGTCATGGTAACGGACGCAGCAGGGCACTTAGTCGGAGGCCTGCAGCCCAAAGACTTTAATGTTCTGGAAAGCGGGCAGCCGCAGCGCTTGAAATTTTTTACCAGCGATCCCTTTCCCTTATCTGCGGCGGTGATCATTGATACGGGCATGCCCGATGTAGCTCTGAAGAGAGTCCAGGAAACGCTCTCGGCCCTGCAAGGCGCTTTCAGCCAGTTTGATGAAGTCGGAATCTACACCTACAGTACGACGGTGGGCCGGGTGACCGACTTTACCAGCGTAGGCAAAGAGTTGACCGTTGCTCTCAACGAAGTCAAGGCCTATAGCGGAGCCAATAACGGTCCTCCCGTCACCAGCGGCCCGCTTGGACCCCAGGGGCCAATGATCAATGGATTGCCGATCGATACTCCCACGACCCCTGTGAGCACGCCACCACGGGTCTCGCACGTGCTCAATGACGCGGTCCTGTTCGCCGCGCGCGATCTTTCCAAGCGGGGACGGGACCGGCGCAAGATCATTTTCATTATCAGCGACGGACGCGAGATGGGCTCGACCGCCAGCTATGCGGACACCCTGAAAGTCCTGCTGACCCAGAACATCACGCTGTACGCTGTGGGCGTCGAGGGCGCGGCCATCCCGGTCTACGACCGGTTGCAGCGGATCCACCTTCCCAAGACAAACAAGGTGATGGGTTACAGCGACATTCTGCCCAAGTATGTCAACGCCACCGGCGGAGGGACCGTACACGGCGAACTGACCGAAGCTGACATCGAGCGCGCCTACACGCAGGCGATTGGCGATGCGCGGAATCAGTACACGTTGGGCTACACCAGCAAGGGCGGCATTGGGGGCTACCGCGAGATCGAGGTCCAGGTGCGTCGCAAGGGCCTGAAGGTCTATGCCAAGCGCGGTTATTACCCTCTACCAGCACCAAGGTAATTGGTATCCAGTTGCCGGCCGCGAGTACGCAGGCTCTTGATTTTACTGGCAACTGGGTGCTGGCAACGGGCAACTGACTTGAGTAACCTACGCCAGATGCCTCCGGTATGGTATAAAAACCAGCAGTAACCGATACTATATTCAGTCGATTAGAGGCGAGAGGCTCGCATTTGATGGAGCGGTGCGCGAGAGTCCTTTTCGCAGGAGTTCCCGAGGAACCCTTTTGAGCTTTATCAACTTCGCAGCACGCGAGATCAATTGCAAGATCGTCTACTATGGCGCCGGTTTGGGCGGCAAGACGACGAACCTTCAGTTCATCTTCCAGAAAACCGCCGAGCAACAGAAGGGCAAGATGATCTCGCTCGCCACCGAGACCGATCGAACCTTGTTCTTCGACTTCCTGCCGCTCGACTTAGGCACGGTGCGAGGCTTCAAAACCCGGATTCACCTTTACACGGTCCCCGGGCAGGTCTTTTACGATGCCAGCCGCAAGCTGATTCTGCGCGGAGTCGATGGCGTGGTCTTCGTGGCCGACTCGCAGCAGGAGCGCCAGGACGCTAACGTCGAAGCCCTCGACAACCTGATGACCAACCTGAAAGAACACGGCTACGACTTCAACAAAATCCCCTACGTGCTGCAACTGAATAAACGAGATCTACCGAACATCCTGCCCGTGGATGTCCTATCCAAAGAACTGCGCAAGAAAAACGAGGCGGTCGTGGAAGCCGTAGCTTTCCAGGGCGTGGGCGTATTCGAAACTCTCAAAGAAATCGCTCGTCAGGTGCTGACAGAGTTGAAGCAGGGCGGATAGGCCGAATAGAGTTGCCAGTGCCAGCCCAGTACTAGGGTTTGGAATGCTGTATTCCGAGAGGTCACCTTGTTGTCGGTGTTGCAAAGTGATGCCCTGGGGATGACCCAAGACGGCAACTCTACTCTGTAGTCTCGAGCGCCCCCGACAGCTCTTCCCATTCCTTCATCAGTCCGTGCAGGTCGGATTTGTAGTTGGCAAGGGCTTGCGTCTGCCGTTGCGTTTCTTCCGCGCTCACGAAGCTCTGAAGCTGACTTTCCGTGAGCGCAATCGCAGCCTCGGTCTTCGTGATTTCATCCTCTACTTCGTGCAGACGATCTTCCATCTGCTGCCGCTTGATCGGGTTCAGGCGCTTCGATTTGGACTCGATAGTTTGTGAAGCCGCCGCCGCTTGGTCGCCGTTGGAACCATGACCTTGGGACTGAGAACTGAGCGCCGGGGACTGAGAACTAACTGGCAACGGGCGGCTGGCAACGGGCGGCTGGTTACCGGCAGCGGGCATCTGCTTCCGCCAGAGATAGTCTTCGTAATTTCCCGGATAGATCTCCACCTTGCCGCCGCCAATTTCAAACACCCGCGTCGCCAGCTTGTCGATGAAATAGCGGTCGTGCGAAACGAACACCACGGTCCCGGTGTACTTCATCAGGGCTTCGAGCAGGACGTCTTTCGCCCGGAGGTCAAGGTGATTGGTAGGCTCGTCCAACAGCAGAAAATTGGCTGGATGCAGCAGCATTTTGAGGAGCGCGTAACGATTCCGCTCGCCTCCCGAGAGAACGCCGATGCGCTTGAATACATCGTCGCCGGAAAAAAGAAAGCATCCCAGCAAGCTGCGCAACTCCGTCTGCGTCGAGGCGCCCGAGAGTTCTCCCAAGTCATCCAGGATGCGCGCTTCAGGATCGAGCTCTTTATATTGATCCTGCGCAAAGTAATCGAGATGAACCTCGTGTCCCAGCTTGTATTCCCCGGCGCTGAGCTTCTCCTGCTGCGCCAGCAGTTTAATCAACGTCGACTTCCCTGCCCCGTTCACTCCCACCAGCGCGATGCGCTCGCCACGCTCGATCATGAAACTGACTTTCTCGAAAACCTTGTGTTCGTTGACTCCGCGCTCCCCATAGCTCTTCGCCACGCCGGCGAACTCGGCCACAATGCGCCCGCTCGGCTTCGGCTGCGGAAACGAAAAGTGGACGGTCTTTTCTTCTTCGGGGATCGTGATCCGTTCCATCTTCTCGATCTCTTTAATGCGGCTCTGGACTTGCTTGGCCTTGGTCGCGGTATAGCGGAAGCGGTTGATAAACACTTCAAGCTGCTCGATGCGGTCGCGCTGGGTCTTATACGCGGATTCGAGCTGCTCCTTGCGCGCAGTTTTGCCGGCCAGGTACTGGTCGTAGTTGCCGGCGTAGAAATGCATCTGCTTGTTCCAGATTTCCACGATGCGTTTCACCGTGATGTCGAGGAAATAACGATCGTGCGAGATGATGACGTAGGCGTAAGGATAGGTAGTCAGGTACTCTTCAAGCCAGTTGCGGGCTTCGAGATCGAGATGGTTGGTCGGCTCGTCGAGCAGCAGCAGATTGGGCTTCTGCAGCAGAAGTTTGGCCAGCGCAATCCGCATCTGCCATCCACCGGAGAATTCTTCCGTCTGCCGCGTCCAATCGTCGCGGCGAAAACCAAGGCCGGTAAGGACTGTGCCCACCTGCGCTTCGAGCGTGTAGCCGTCGCGAGCGACGAATTCGTGTTCCAGCTTCTGATAACGGTCGGCGACGTTGGAATATTCGTGGCTCTGGTGATCCAGCTCCGACATGCTGCGGGTGAGCGACTCCATCTCTTTTTCGATGGCATGGAGATCGTCAAAAATCGACATACACTCGGCAAAGATGGTGCGGCCGGTCATGGTGAGGCCGTCTTGCGGAAGGTATCCGGTGGAGATGCCCTTGGCGCGCGAGATGGAGCCGTAGTCGAGCGACTCGCTTCCGGCGAGGATCTTCATGATGGTCGACTTGCCGGTGCCGTTGGCTCCGACCAAGCCGATGCGCGATTCGGGCGTGATGAGCCAGTCGGCGTTCTCGAACAGGAGCTTGTGGCCATAGCGCTTGCCGGCGCCGGAGAGTTGGATCATGAGTGTCTATTTAAATATAGCGGACGGGAGAGGATGGGGTCGTGGCTCGCACAGAGTAATTAAAAACTCAAACAGCCTTCTGCGACGCGGGCCTAAACTCCTGACTGCGTGCCACAATTAAAGATGACACGCGTAAACATTCGTCAACTTCGGGACACCAAGCGCGTGAAGCCTTGGCTACGCGCCGGCCAAACTGTGGACCTGCGCGAGCGAGATTAGGGTGATTGCCCGCATTGTGCCCGAGGGACCGCCTCCGCGGTCCGCTGATTGGCCTGATTTCGCGGCCATGCGGAGGGAGATTCTCGGCGATCGCGTTCTACCCGGAGCGGACTTGGTGATTGAGGAACGCGGTCGCTATTAAACACCCGACTGGATTGGCGAGACACCCGTCACACACGTGCCCTAGCGGGCCGTAGCCGCCATGCGCGCCATGCCAAGGTGTTCGAGCGCGCGATCGACTACGGTTTGGAGTTCATGGGCGTACTTCACTTCGCGCCCCTTGGCCAGCACAACGCGAGCCCGGTCCGCATCGAACCAGGTTGGGTCGCGGTTGTCTTCCTCGGGATGGCGAGTTTGTCGAACCTCCATCAGGAAAGCCTTAACCACATATTCCTGCACGCCTCCTGGCTGCCAGAAGACGCCCTTGGAGTGCACATAGATGTGGAAGTGGCGGGGCTCGATGATGCCGATGGCTCCGGCCTCTTCTTTGGCTTCGCGCTCGGCGGCCTGGCTGTGCGAGAGGCGAGGTTCGGGGGCACCTTTAGGAAACGTCCACTTGCTGCCGCCGTTGGTATGCACCAACAAAAACTCGGCGTGCGCATTCACTCGCCGGTAGCAGACCGCTGCCACCTGCAGGGGCAGCGCAAACCGCGAGGCGCGAGGCAAGCTCATGTTTTCGAGTTTACTGCAAAGATATTTCAGGAATGTTAAATAGCAGCGAAAATAGTGCACCTTTTGGTGCCCGGCACTTTCGTTCATCCGGCGGCTATTCGCCCAGAGGTTAGTTGTTTTTGGCTGGAGCGCTCGCAGTCGGCTGTTTCTTGGACTCGGCGATCATGTCGTCGGTCTGCTTTTGCAGCTTTTGCTGAACCGTCTCCAGGTACTTGGTGAGAATGGGCATCATCTCTTGCATTCCCTCAGCCATCATCGCGGGCATTTCGCGCAACAATTTTGCGCCCGTGGGCGAGGAATAAAAGGCAACCAGATTATCGATATCCTCTTTGGTGAGGTGCTTCTGGTACGCGGGCACCATGGCTTGCATCATTTCGTCTATAGGCGCATTGTCCAACATATCGTCCATCATCACTGTCATCTTAGCTTCGAAGTCGGCAGGCAACTCGTCTTTGTGTTGTAAATATTGCTCGTGCCATAGTTGATGCATACTTTGCGTCATCGACAACATCATCTTCTTCATCATGTCGTGAGACTTGACAGTTTGAAGATACCGCTCAACATCCTCCTTTGAAGCGGGGGAGTCGTCTGAGGTGGCTTGAGCAAGGCAGGACCAGCTAAGGGAGCAAACAACAGCGGCAACAAGGATTAAGCGCCTCATGACAACCTCCTGGAAGTGAGCAATGCTTGCGGGAAAGTATAGCGTTTGGCCGTGACTTAGTCCACGATTCCAATCTGGGCGCTAACTGGCAGCGAAGGACAGTCCACTTAGTCCACATATCTTGTTAATCTCGATCCCTCGGCTTGCTACCATCACCTGAAAATTCTCCCCCATGCCATCGGGAGTTACTAAATGCTTAAGCTGCAGTGCCACCTTCGCCCGTTCCTGCGGCACGCGACAATCTTCGAACGCATCGGCAAACTGATTTCCCTCGCCAATCCCCATTAGGAACTGCGATTGCGTCACCAGCCTCTCGCTGCGCATACCAGATTGCTCGCATGCGGCGCCGAGCGCCGTGAAATTGACGTGCGCGGTGAGATCCTGCTCGCCGGGGGCCTCATACGGGTCCGGACTGACTGAGTGATGTCGATATGCCATCAGGGTCCCGCGGTGTCGGCCTGCGAGTTGCTGGTTGCGGGTGTAGCCGTAGTCGATAACGAGCAGCACACCTCTGCGGGTTAGGGTCGCGACTTGCTCAATCCACGCCTGCGCCAGCATTGGCACTTCGATGCGCTCGCCCGCTTCCGGATGAACGCCGTAGCGGTCAAGGAAATTCGTTTCTTGAACCAGCGGCGGGAGCCAGATTTCGCGCAGACGATCATTTTCCAGCGCGATGTGGAGCTTGCCCGCAGGGCTGAGAATCTCGACTGGCAACGCGTCGAAGAATTCGTTGGCGAAGACGACGAGGGGAGTTTGAGGCGAGAGGCTGCGGTGGGCGCCGGGCTGCGCTCGGCTGGACAGCCGAGGGTGGCTGTCCCTAAGCAAACCCACGGGCGCCGAGCTGAGGGCGGCTGTCCCTAAGCCAGCTGTCCCCATGCGAACTCTATCGGCATCGATGTGTTCGTGGAGAGTGTCTTGCAACTTCGATCGCAGCGCGGGCGAACTTTCTTGCAATGTATAAGTCAGTGCGGCGAAGAAGTCGGGGAATTTCTTTTTCGACCAATCCAGCACATCGCGGGCAAACAAGCCGCGGCCGGGGCCAAGTTCGAGGATTTCGATTTGTGAAGGGCGATCGAGCGCTCGCCATATTTCGTCAAACTGCCGGGCTAGGAGGCGTCCGAAAACGGCGTGCACATCACTCGAAGTATAAAAGTCTCCCGCCTTGCCGAACTGCTCCACGTTGCGGGAGTAATAACCGTGAACTGGGTCGTAGAGGCAGATTTGCATGTAACGCGAAAACGGAATCGGACCGCGCTCGCGGATCTCCAGTTCGATGTGTTCTCGGACCGGCAAAACGCTAGACGTCCTCTCCGGTTTTCGTCGCAGCAATCCGCGATTCGACATTCCTGGGATCGCGAGGGGTACGATCCTGCGGTGTGCGGGTAAACATTTCGATGAAATAGTCGTGCAGCCCATCATAGAGCTGATGCTGGAGATGCCACGCAAACTGAGGATGATCAAGGTCGCGGGCATGAATCGGAAGCACGTAGGTGTGGACCGGGACGGTCGAGTTCTTAAGATCGATCAGCACCTCCACGACCCCGTTATTCTCGCGCGCGGAAAACGTCAGCAGCGGATGATCGTACAAACGCAAGTGCTCAAGAACCTTCTGCAGAGGGTTGGAGTCTGACACTGCTCCATTCTACTCAGGGGAGAAAGAACGAGACGCGACAATCCGCGTCCCGATCATGAAGAAATCAATAACGGCACAAATCGCGCCAACTCAGGCGGCCATTCGCAACTGATTGCTTTCAGCGTGAAACGCGCGCTTGACCGGAGGCATGGCCAGATAGAAGATGCAGGCGGCATTAATCGCTCCGAAGAGGATCGAAAACATATGCCCCACCATCACGCCGTGAAGAACCAGGACGAGTCCGATCGCGGAGAACAGCAGTGTCACAAGCCGCCCCCAGTTTTGCATCTGCAGGACGCCAACGCCCGCGGCCACGTGGATCGCCGCAAACACGAGAATGCCCAGACCGGCCACATGCCCGAACTGGCGAAGCAGGCGTTCGACCTCGTTGCCTTCAGCCGCCATGGAAGCGAGTTTCGCCGCCAAGCCGCTAAACAGCAGGATGGAGAGCCCGAAGAGCAGAGAAAGTATCCCACGTAAAATCTGGTAGAAGCCGACCAAAGTAACGCCGAGTGGGCGCATAAGTCCTCCTAGAATTTGCGAGAAATATAACACAGGGGACGCCGCACTGGAGGCAAGTTTTCGCCGAGGCCGGCGACTCGCCGTTACTGCCCCATCACTCGTAGCGCAGCGCCTCGATCGGATCGAGCCGGGACGCCTTGATCGCAGGTAGCATTCCGCTCACTACGCCGACAAATCCCAGGATCAACGTAGATGCGACAAGAGTCGTGGTGTCGATGGTCAGGTGAATGTCGCCTTCGGTGCCATTTTCCACAAAAGCGCTCCAGAGCGTGAGCGAGCCCACCGACCATGAAACAAGGTAAGCCAGAAGCACGCCCACTAGTCCGCCTAGAAACGTGATGGTCAGGGCTTCGGCGAGGAACTGCACCAGAATATGCCAGCCGCGCGCCCCCAGGGCTTTTTCGACCCCGATCTCGCGGGTGCGCTGGGTTACCGAGACGAGCATGATGTTCATCAGGCCGACGCCGCCGATGCCGAGAGTGAGCAGTCCGATAAAGCCCAGCAGAATCTTGATTCCCGTAGTGATGATGCGCAGGTCGAGCAAATCGGCAAACACGTCGAAGACAAAAATAGCGCGTTTATCCTTGGGATCAAACTCGTGGTGGAATGCCATCGACCGCCGCACCGCCTCGGCGACCTTTTCGTGGTCCCCTTCGTACTCCATGGCAATGGCGTTCAGGTAATAAGTGTTGGTAAGGTCGTTCATGGCGCTGAACGGGATATACACTTTGCCGTTCATATTATCGTCGCCATTCTGAATCACGTGCTTGAGCACGCCGATCACGTCGTACGAAATTCCATCGACGCGTACTTTTTCGCCCAAAGCGTTTTGCCCCGAGAACAGCTTCTTTTTTACGTCGGCGCCGAGCACGGCCACCCGGCTGTGCGTGTTCTCGTCGAGGTCGGTAAAAAATGTGCCATCTTCGACATCAATGCGCCGCATGTGGGAATAATACGGATAGACCCCGCTGATGCCGTAGCTGCCGCTCCGGGTTCCATAGGCTACGGTACTTTGCTTGAAAGCTTCGGGGGAGATGCGCTTCAGCAAAGGCACCTCGGCCTGGAGATAATCGAGATCGTTGACGGTGAGTTTGATTTCGCTGCCCGCCTTGGTGCCGCCCGCTTGCAGGGATGTGCGTCCGGGAAAAATGAAGACCAGGTTCGTGCCCCAGGAGCGGAAAGCAATCCATAGGCCGCGCTCGAATCCCGAACCATAGGCCAGCAACAGCACGACCGTAGCAATGCCCCAAGCCATGCCGAGCATGGTGAGGATGCTTCGGCGCCGATTATGCCGCAGCGCGTTGTAGGCCTGACGGGTGAGTTCGACGATCATAACGAGTCCTGGGTCTACTCCTGGCGCAAAGCCTCCACCGGCGGCAGTAGCGCGGCTTGCCGCGCCGGATAAAGACCCGCGGCGATGCCGGCAACGGCCAGCGAAAGAATCGCGATCGCCGCCGACGAAGGAACGATGCGCGGCGTGTCGAATCCTTCGGGAGCGGGCAAAGCCGCCAGCACCGCGACCAGCGCGCTGGTAATGGCCAAGCCGATGCCTCCGCTTAGAGCGGTCAGGAACGCTCCTTCTACAAAGAATTGCGTCAGGATCGCCCGATGCGTTGCTCCAAGGGCCTTCCGCAGCCCGATCTCGCGTGTGCGCTCCGTGACGGATACAAGCATGATGTTGATGATTCCGATCGCTCCCAAGGCCAGCGTGATTACGCCTACCACTCCCAGGAAATAGTCCATTCCGTCAAAGATCTTGTCGACGCGCTTGTTGTCTTCAATCGTGTCCCAATCTTCGAACGACTCCGTCAGTTTGGGATCGAAGCCATGACGGCGCGCAATGATGTCGTGAACTTCCTGTTTCGCCACCAGGTCCCCGCTGGGAGTAAGAGGACGGTAGTTGAGGAAGGAGATGGCATCTTCGCTGTTCTCCTCTTTCAGCCGGAACAGGTTCCGCATCGTTTCGATCGGGATAAAAATGCGCGCATTGGTGCCGTTATTGCCGTCCTGTCCAACCTTGCTCAGCACTCCAATAATTTCGAAGCGAATGTCGTTGAGAAGAATGGACGAGCCCACCGCCGGCCGGCCGGGAAAAATATTCTTCAGCAGTTCCCATCCCACGATCGCCACGCGCCGGGTTTCGGTATTGTCCTGGTCGTTGAACCAGCGTCCCGGACCGACTGGAATATTGCGGATCTGGTTGTACTCCGGCGCGACGCCAAACACTTGTCCATTGGTAGAGCCGTAATCGCTGACGGCGCGAATGTCCTCGCGGTTGAGCACGGGCGAAAGATTCTTGATGGAGCGGGCCTCCCCGCGAATGGCAAGGTAATCCTCGTAGGTGAAGTGGTATGTGCGCCCGGACTGCGTGCTGCCTTCTACGGCAGGAATGCGCCCCGGGAAGGTGAACATGATGTCCTGGCCCAGGTTTTTCAGTTGCTTCGCCTGTCCGCTGCGGAAGCCTTCGCCGAGACCAACCAGCAAGAGCAGCGACCCCACTCCCCATGCTATGCCGAACATGGTAAGAAACGAACGGAGTTTGTGCGCCCAGAGGGTGGCCAAAGACTGCCGCACGATTTCGAGAAGCATCCGCATAATGAGTTAGCGGAGCGTCCTGCCCCGGGTGGACGCGATAACCGCCCCGACCTCAAGGTGGCTCCAGCCGCTGCGGTCACCATGCCTGGCTTGCAAACGGCTCTTTCCGCAGCCTGCTAGAAGTTGATACGTGAGAATACCGAAGCGGGTTCCATGAAACGACACGCGTTCCCCGGATAATTAGACGTACGAAGGCGTCCCAGGGTTAGCTGCTAGCGGAGATGGAAATCGACCAGGAGAGAGAATTGCGCAACAAAACCATCGGCCCCGGCCTCTGGAGGCTGATTCGCCTGAAGAGTCCCGGGGCCGACAGTTGTCAAACGTTTCAGCTAGAGTTCCATTCCGCCAGTCATTTCGACGGACTGAAATTCACGATCTGAAATCTGTTTGCGATTACGGAGTTGTACCGAGAACCTCGCCTGCCGCTTCGGTTTCGGACGCGTCGAAACCGATCCACCCGCTTCCCTGGCTGAAAGCCTGGGGAGCGTTGAGGTAAACGTAGTCCCATACGCCGTAAAGATCGTCGCCCTTTCCCGTAAGGGGTGTGTCCGCCACCACCCAATACTGCGTCCCGGCGGTGACTTCGACCGGAGTAAATTTTGCGACGGTAAGCGTGCAGCAAGTTCCGAAGGTGGACAGGTTTTTGACGGTCTTAACTTTCGAAATTAGCGTTCCCGGGACACCGCCATCATCCGTGTAAATGCTCAGATTGATCTGGTTTGCACCGGCACCCGCATACTGAACTGCCACTTGCACCTCAGAAACATGGGAGTTGGCCGCCGGAGTAAACGGCAGACCGATGAACTGGGTAATGCCGATTTCGGAGTTTGGGCCCGATAGAGTCCAACCGTTGGAGTCGTTATAGAGTGTGGACTGGTTGCTATTTAGATTGGAGTAGATAACCGTCAGCGACGTGTCCGGTGCTTCGGGAGGCACGTGGATGGCGGACTTTTCCGTCGTGTGCATCGTACGAGCATGCTTCGCCTGGGCCAACAGGTTCATGGAGCAAAGTGCCATAAGGCACACAAACAGCAATGTTTTCTTCACGAATTTCCTCCTGTTTTTCTTGGACTTTAGGTCAACATAGAAGCCTTGAACCAACAGCACGGCTCCAGTCTTCGTAACAGACGTGAACTACGCTTTACTGACAACTGCATTTCGTGATGCACGAAAGTGTATGGGAAAAGCACGCGATGTCAAGCAGGAATTGCTGCTGCTCCAAAACAATTTTACAAATGTGAAAGACCGAAATCTCAGCGAGTGCAAAATCTTTCACCAGACTTGCGCTCACTTACTCGCATGCAGCCCGTCTAAACGCGCGAACGGGGCTGGGGACCACAACCATCGGCTGTCCCGCCAAACCCGTACCCAACACTAGATTCGAAGAGGAGGCACGCTTCCATGTCTCGAACCGTTTTGCGAGGATTTCTATCTTGTCTTCTGCTCGCCGCTGTCTCGCGCCTGAGCTCCGCCCAATCGTTTGTTCTCGACCTTCCGCTGCAGAGCCAGGGGGCCGAGGTTTCGCAGCGCATCGGGATCACGGATGTCACCATCCGCTATCACCGGCCGCTGGTTAACGACCGCAAGGTTTGGGACACCCTCGTTCCCTACGGCAAGGTTTGGCGCGCGGGCGCCAATATCAATACCACCATCACCTTCAGCGATCCGGTACAAATCGAAGGCAAACCGCTCGACCGGGGAACCTACGGTCTGCACATGATCCCGAACGCGGGAGAATGGACGATTATCTTCTCGAAGAACTCGACTTCCTGGGGTTCGTTCACCTACGACGAGAAAGAGGACGCTCTGCGCCTGACGGTAAAGCCCAGGCCCGCCGAGATGCATAACGCTCTCACCTACGACTTCGACCAGTTGCAGCCGGATTCAGCGGTGGTCGAAATGGAGTGGGAAAAAGTTGCCGTCCCCTTCAAAGTTTCGGTCGATGTTCACGACGTTGTGCAGGCAAGCCTCAAGAAGCAACTCCGCAATCTCTCGCAGTACACGTGGATCAGCTGGGACGAAGCAGCAAACTACCTGCTCGCCGAGAAAGTTGGCCTGGACGACGCGCTCACCTACGCCAACAAATCCATTGAAAATGAAGACCGCTTCGACAATGAGGATACGAAGGCGAAGGTGCTAACCGCCCTCAATCGCAAGGACGAAGCGGCGGTTGCGCAGAAGAAGGCGCTGGCGCTTGCCACTCCATTGCAGATCCACGGCTATGCGCGCCAGTTGCTCGGCGAAAAGCGCAATGACGAAGCCTATGCCATCTTCGTCGAGAACGCCAAGAAGCATCCCGACCAGTGGTTCGTACACACAGGGCTTGCCCGGATGTACTCCGCACAGGGCAAGTTCGATGACGCGACCAAAGAAATGAAGCTGTCGATGGCCGCAGCTCCAGACAACCAGAAGAGCTATTTGGATGGCCTGGAAAAAAAGCTGGAGTCGAAACAAGACATCAATCAATAACTGCTGGATGGAGGGCTCAGAAGAATGCGGAATCCCACCTTTTGCTTGCCAAGGGGTGGGATTCCGCGGCCGTCCTCCGCGCGGGGTTTCTGGCGGGCTCGCGCAACTTGCTTTTGATCTTGATTGAATTGCCTTGTGAAAACACGCAAAGGATCGACGACTGTTCAGCGCGTCGGAATACGGCTCGGGATCAAATCAAGTTTTTCTTCAATCACCTGAACTTTTTTGCCCATGCGCCGGCCCACCTCGACGACCGCCGCCAGCGTATCGTCATCGGTTTCGTGAGCGCGGACGATTTCAAGCAGATTCATGTGATGGACGGGATGCGAAAACCGCACGCCCGCGCACCTTTTGGCGCGATAAGTTGCGCCCGCAATCTCGCTGACACTCAGCCATGCCGTATTTGCGGCGAGAATCGTAGCGGGCCGGCAGAACTTATCGAGCATGATGAAGATCTCGAGCTTCGATTCCAATTCATCGGGAACCGCCTCGATGACCAGGTCGGCTGCGCGTGCAGCTTCGTCGACGGAACCGGCATACTCGAGGCGCGACAAAGCCGCGCTGGCATCCTTGGGATCGACTTCGCCTAGTTCAACGGCCTTGTCCAGATGCGAGCGAATCTCGCTCTCAGCCTTACGCAGTGTATTGGGAAACAGGTCTTCGAGGATCGTGCGATAGCCACCGAGAGCCGCAGCATGCGCAATACCCCAGCCCATGCCGCCGCCACCGATTACTGCCACCGTGCGGACTTCAATCACTCTTTGCCCGCCTGCTCAAGGTGCTGGAGAACACTCTCATAACTCGGCTCGGACTTGCGGATGTATTCTCCCAGCCGGGCGCACTCGTCCTTGGTCATCGCCGGAATGCTCGCGCTGATGCGGCGCAGGGTGGTAGCGATGTCGTCGATGTAATTCATCAGGCGGATAAGTTCTCCAGTTGCGGGCATGAATGGCTCCTTGCGTAATTTCTGCGCGCCGGCGAAATGATGAGCAACCGCCAGCGACCGGTATCACTCTTCATTGTTCAACAGGTAGACGGATTTAGCAAAGGCGTTCGGCTGATTTTCACTCCACGACGCCGCAGGCCGCATCGGAAGCCCCGGCAAGCATCCGAAATCGCCAAGAGACTCGCAACGGAGAGCCGTCAGCTGAACCCGAAGAAGAACTAGCTCTCCAGCTTGAAGCGTGTCTCCGCGAGACGATACAGCCTACGCCAGAGCAGGCGATTTGTCGTCACCACCACGGCGGCCAACGCGATCGTACTGGCCAGGAGCAAATCGAAATTCTTCGCATCCGTTGCTGCTGAAATCATGGCGCCTACGCCAACCGTCGAATACGTCTGCCCTTTGAAGTGGAAATACTCGGCGACGATGCTGGCATTCCATGCGCCGCCCGAAGCCGTGATCATGCCGGTAACGAGATAAGGAAAGATTCCCGGCAGGATCAGTTTGCGCCATCGCTCCCAACCGCGAATTCCAAAAACACTAGCAGCCTCTTTCAAATCGGTGGGAATCGCAATGGCCCCCGCAATCACATTGAACAGGATGTACCACTGCGTCCCTAGCAGCAGCAGGACGATGGACCCCACGCCCAAGCCTCCGCCCAATCGGATCAGAACCAGCAACACCACCGGAAACAAAGCCGTGGCTGGCACGGAAGCCGCAATCTGCGCCAGAGGCTGCGCAATGCGCGCCAGGCGCGGGTTAAACCCAACCGCGACGCCGACCGGGATCGTCCAAAGCGCTCCCAACACCAGAGTGAGATTCACGCGCAGAAAGGTCGCCAGCAGCCCGATGCCAATGTCGTGAAATTCAGAGCCGCGCAGCCCGGTCAACATCATGACGACCCGGACGACGGCATAACCGATCGCACCCAGTGTCACAAGCCCCACGCCCCGCCACAGCCACAACAGTCCTTCATTCTCGGCCGAGTGTTGGCTGCGAGTTTCCTGCTGGCGGGCAAAATAATGCACCATCTGTTCGCGCAGGGGGCGAACGGCGCGCTTCCGCAAAAGCGCCATCCCGCGAGAACGCCGTAGAAAATCGAGCACCCAGGACGTGGGAGCGCTCGCGCTCTCCACCTGCTCCATCTTGAATTTCTCCGCCCAAGCGATCACGGGACGCCACACAAACTGGTCGATCAGCACGATCACCGCGATCATGGTGCCAATGCCGAGAACGATTGAGCGCGTGTCGCCGTTATCGGCCGCAGTCTGAAGATAGGAACCCAGCCCCGGCAAGCGGAAGTCGCCGAACTGTTCGCAGGCCATCAGAAAAAACCACGCCCCCGCCACCGACATCATCGAATTCCACACCAGCCCGATGGTGGCGAAAGGCAATTCGATCTGCAGAAAGCGCTGCCACCAGTTGAAGCGGTAGATCGTGGCCGCTTCCCGCATCTCCCGCGGAATGCTTTTCAGCGACGCATAAAAGCTGAACGCCATGTTCCAGACCTGTCCCGTAAAAATCAGGAGCACCGCGCCCATCTCAACGCCCAGTTGACGTCCCGGAAAAAGCGCAGCCATGGCCAGCATCACGCCCGGAAGGAAGCTCAACACTGGAATCGACTGCAGAACATCCAGCAACGGAATCATGAAACGTTCGGCGCGTGGGCGATACGCCGCAATGTATCCGTAACTAACCGCAAACAGCAGACTCAGCACATAGGCCAACGCAATGCGCAGCAGAGAATAGCCCGCATAAACCGGGAGAGCGCCCAAGCTGCGGCTGATTTCAACCTGGGGGTGGAACGGCCCCAGCCAGTTGCGGCCCACTTCCACGATGCCGTAGAACAGCGCCAGCCCGCCGGCAAACATGACGAGATCGGGTAGTCCTGCCGTGCTCGCACTCGGCAGCACCGACCAAATGCGAACCAAGGGACGAAACGCGATTCGCTGCGGACGCTTCACGGCTGCACCGGGGCGGTGGGCGGATGCGGCTCTCCTACGGGCTCAGCCAGAATCAGGCGGTGCGATTCGCGATCGAAATCGAAAATTTCCGCGTACCGGCCCCAGTTCATGGCGGTATCGAACTGGCGCTGCACTTCATCCTCGCTGAAGTGCTCGTCGAGAATGTCGTAGAAAAACTCCTCGGAAATCGAGTGATCGGACTTCGCGTGCAGAATGCTGTCAATCTGCTGCAGGATCACGACGTGATTCAGCGCCGCTTGCCGGAACAGCATCTTGCGAGTCAAAATGTCGGCCTCAGCGAAGCGTGTGCCTTCGGCGCTGATTTCGACATCGCCCTCTCTCAGTGTGGCGAACCCGAGCACGACCGACGCTTCGATGATCGGCAGCAAGTCCTCCGCATCCATGATGAGGTCCTCGGCAAGGCGATACAGATCTTCCTTCCCACCGCGATCCTGCAGCAACTCCAGAAGTCCCGCGATGCCTCCGACGCGCGCGTGGGGAATCATCTGATATTTCTGGCGAGCGGGCTTTTGCGCCGTCGCGGTGGCGCTCGGAACGGCGAGCGCAAGATCGGGCTGGGTCATGATCTTGTAAATGTAGTCCACCAGTTCCACAAAGCGCGCCGATTTGCGGTCTCGCGGATGCTGCAATTCGATGGGAAAATCGGCCCGCACCCGCGCCGGGTTTCTACCCAGCACGATGACGCGATCCGCCAGCAGCACCGCTTCTTCGATGTTGTGGGTGACGATAAAAATCGCGCTGGTCGGCATCTTCTTGCTGAGCCAGAGTTCCAGCAGTTCGTTGCGCAGGTTCTCGGCGGTGAGCACATCCAGGGCGGAAAAGGGCTCATCCATGAAGAGGACTTCCGGCTCAACCACCAGGGCGCGCGCGAACCCGACCCGCTGCTTCATCCCGCCCGAAAGCTCTTTCGGATATGCGCTTTCGAATCCATCGAGCCCCACGGTGTCAAGAATGCGCAAGGCGCGCTTGTGCCGCTCGAGGGCGGGCACACCGCGAGCCTCCAGCGGAGCCTCAACGTTGTCCAGCACGGTGAGCCACGGGAACAAGGCAAAGCTCTGAAAAACGATGGCCGCCCCGGCATTCCCCGACGTGATCGGAACCCCATGCCACAACACCTCGCCCGATGAAGGCTTGCTCAGTCCGGTCAGGATTCGCAGCAGCGTGGACTTGCCGCAGCCCGAGGGCCCGAGCAGCGTGATGATCTTCCCTGGATCCACGTTGAGGTCGACGGGCGCAATCACCTCAATGCGATTTCCATCCGGCTGCAAATAGAATTTTTCGACAGCCTGGGCGCGAATAATGGGCTCGGCGGGCTCAGTCACGGCGTCGTACTCCAGAAGTTCTGATCAATTTGCTTTCGCAGCGAGAATACACTACCGCGTGTTCATGGATCGTTCGTAGGGGTTACGCGCTCCACTCTTCATCAGCAGCGGCTGGCAGGGGTTGCGGAAGGCGGTCGGACACTTCCGCCAGGGTCGCCAGCTTTTTCTCCAGATCTGGAAGGGGCAGCTCGCCGTTAAAACGCCAACTCCAGTTCCCCTGGGGACGGCTGGGGACATTCATCCGTGCATCACTCCCCAAACCGAGCACATCCTGCAGCGGTACCACGCAAAGACTGGCCACCGAACTTGAGGCCGCGCGAATCATCGCCCAGTTGACGCCATCATCGCACCGGCCCAGATATGCCGCGACCTGTTGGCGTTCGTAATCCGTCGCTCCCGACGCCCACCATCCCAGGAACGTATCGTTGTCGTGCGTGCCCGTGTAGACGACTTTTTCAGTGGTGAACGTGTGGGGCAAATGAGTATGCGCGCCGACATTGCCAAAACCAAATTGCAGCACGGCCATGCCCGGAATTTTGAGTTCGTCGCGGAGAGCATGCACGTCGGGGGTGATATACCCCAGATCCTCTGCGAAAAATGGCAGCCCGCCCAGCGCTTCGCGCAGCTTAACAAATAAATCCTGTTTCGGACCATCGACCCAGCGACCATGAATCGCGGTTGGCTCGCTCGCGGGAATCTCCCAAAACTGGCAGAATCCCCGGAAATGATCGAGGCGCACGTAGTCAAAATTGTGCGTGATCCACCGCATTCGATCGATCCACCACGCATATCCTCTTCCCTTCATAACATCCCAGCGATAAAGAGGATTGCCCCAGCGCTGGCCATCTTTACTGAAATAGTCGGGCGGCACACCGGCAACAACTTCGGGATCGAGTTCGGAGTTCAGACGGAACAAATCGGGATGAGCCCAGACATCGGCGCTGTCGAAATTGACGAAGATCGCGATGTCTCCCACCATGCGAATCGAATGTTTCGCGCAATAAGATCGAAGAGCCTGCCACTGTTCGTAGAAAAAAAACTGCAGCACGCGGCGAACTTCCAGTTGATCCAGCAACTCCGTGCGGGCCTTCTGCATTGCCACCGGATCGCGATGGCTCAATTCGCGCGGCCAGTGGTTCCAGCTTTCGAGTTTGTAGCGCGCGCGCAAGCCGGCGAAGAGCACGTAGTCCTCAAGCCACCATTGGTTGTCATGGCAGAACTCCTGGTAACGCTCGCGGGCTCTGGGAGCGGCTGAGCGCAGAAAACTGCGCGCCGCCTCAAACAGCATGGGAAGCTTGTGATGGAAAACCGAGGGATAATCCACCGCCCCTTCTCCATTGGGCAAAGCGTCGACGCGAGAACGGTCGATATAACCATGGTCGGCAAGCCGATCGAGGCTAATAAGCAGCGAATTTCCGGCGAAGGCCGAAGTCGAAGAGTAAGGAGAGTTCCCGAAGCCCAGCGGACCCATTGGCAAAACTTGCCACAACCCCTGCCGTGCGGCGGCAAGAAAATCAGCAAATGCGTATGCCGCAGGACCAAAGTCACCGATCCCGCCGCGAGAAGCGAGCGAGGTGGGATGAAGCAGAATTCCGCTAGCTCGGGGGAAAGGCATCCAGAATCAGTTCTCAGCTCTCAGTTGTAAGCTCTCAGTTCTTGGTGGTTGGCTCTTCTCGGGCGCTTCCTGGCAGTTGCGGAAAAACTCTGTTTGGTACAAAAACTCTAGTTCGCATCAGGGCATCGATTGAGCCATGCCGATAGTGTTCCCAGCAATCAGAAACCACTTCATGGGCTCGTCATCAACATCGGACCACTCGCAGACCACGGGAAAACCGACTGCGAACTGACGACTCACGACTGCAAGCCGCCCTACGCTACGAGCCTTCTTGCGCGCCCTGACGCGTCAGATTCTTCATCTCGTCCTGGTTCACCTTCAGGCGGTGCGAATTTTCCATGTCCTTCCGCAGGTTCGAAACAAACAGCTCGAACAAATCGCTTTGCTTGGCTTGCAGAAGCGTCTGCCGAATCTCGTCCTTTTTCGCGGCAAACTCCTCATCCGTCGGCGCCTGTTTCTCCAGCAGTTGAGCCACGACGCCGTTGCCGGCCGCGGTAATCGGACCGCTGGTTTCGCCCTGCTTCAAAGTGAACACCGCAGCCGCCTGGCTCATGGAACCGATATCGGGAACCTGCCCGTCGGGCGCAACCATGTCGCTCGTCTTTACCGTTAGACCGAGGCCTTTCGCAGCCTTCTTCAAATCGTGGTCCGCCTTCGCCCGGTCGGCGAGTTCCTGCGTCTTCTGCTGCAGCAGCAAACCGGCGCGTTCATTCTTGAACTGCGATTCAACCTTTCCGCGAATCTCTTCAAACGTGGGCGTTGCCGGAGGCCGGACTGCCAGCAATTGAAACACTACGTAGCCTTGCGGAATCTGCACCTCGTCCGGCGGAGCCTTGTCGGCCTCGTTGAAAACCGCCTCCATGAACTGCGGACTCGCCCCCAGCCCGGGCAAGCTATCGTTGCGGCCGAAGAAGTCGGTCGTGACCGCGGCCTCCCCCTTGGCTGCAACGGCCTTATCGAACCCCTCGGTGCGCGCCTGGCTGAGCAACGTGTTGGCCGCCGTCTCGGTGGCATGCGTTGCCTTCTGCTGCTTCACTTTCTCTTCGATTTCGGTCTTCACCTCGGCCAGCGTCTTCAGATGGGCATCCTGCTTATCTTCAAGGCGGATGATGTGGAAACCATAACTACTCTTGACCAGGTCGGTAGTCTGTCCTTTGCCCAGGGAAAACGCAGCTTTCTCAAATTCCGGCACCGTTCGCCCGCGCCCGATCCAGCCCAGTTCTCCGCCATTTTTGGCGCTGCCGGGGTCGTCGGAATATTTCGCCGCAAGCTGCGCAAAGTCGCCGCCTGCCTTCACTTGCTTCAGAACATCCTCAGCCTTGGCGCGCGCATCAGCGATGCCTTTCTCATCCTCTTTGCCGCCCGGCGCAGGCAGCGGAGTCTTGATCAGAATGTGGCTGACCTTCACCTGCTCGGGCATACGGAACTCGTCGCGGTGCTGATCGTAATAGGCCTGCAGATCCTGATCGGTAACCGTCGTGCTCGCCCCCATTTTCGCGGTATCGATCACGACATACTTGATTTGCCGCTTCTCGGGGATACTGTTGGCGTAGCTCGCCTTGTTGCGATCAAAATAAGCTTTCAGTTCCTCGTCCGTAGGATGCAGTTCCTTCAGAATGTCCGCCTGGGAGACGACAGCATAATCGAACTTCACCTTGGTGTTCCGGTGCTCGAATTCCTCGCGCACGTCGGCATCGCTCACGAAGGCGCTGCTCGAAACCAGGGCGCGCAACTTGCGCACCAAGATAAAGTCCTTCTCCAGTTGTTCAAATTGAGGAACCGTCAGGTCGTTGCGCTGCACGAAATCCTCGTACGCCTCCTGCCCGACGAACTTGCCTTCCGGAAAGAGCATGCCGCCAAGCTGCCCGTGCTGGAGCTCATCACGAAGTTCTTCGTCGCTCACTCGCAGCCCCATCCGGTGCGCTTCGGCAACCAGCGCCTTCTCATTGATGAGTTGCTGCGCCGCCTGGCTGGCAAAATAGGGCATCAGCATGCTTGCCTGCGGTCCGCCCTTGGGAAACTGCTGGCGGATCATCGCCCGCGCCTCGCGTTGCACCTCGGGCACGGTCACCGTTTGATCGCCAATCGTGGCGAGAACACCCGCCGGAGGCGCGCCGATGCCCAAGCTCGAGCCGATTCCACCGGGAATCAGCGTGATTGCCATCGAGGCACAGATAATCACAAGCAGCGCCCCCAGAATGATCTTCAGGGTCGGCCCCGCATTTTGAAGCTGTCGAATCATAGTCGGATAACTCCATCTGTAGAGACAGGCATTTGCCGCGTCTCAGGAGGATTGCTCCACGCTAAAGTCAGAATTGTTAATTATAAACTAGCCGGCGAGTTGGAAGCCGATGGCCGGACTTGAGCGATGCTCAGCTGGCGGTTGAGTTGCACGCGATCTTCAGGTCAATCTTGTACGTAAACTCTATCCATGCACCTTGTTTACTTCAATCCCCGCACCACGTACACCTGCGACAGCGTCTGCTCGTAGACATAGGCATAGGCTCCGCCATCGCCCGACAGGTAGTTGTCAGTGGGTCTCATGCTGCCTGCCGCACTCGCCCCAAATGTCTTCAACACTTCCATCTTTCCCGTCTCCGTATCGGCCTGGTAAACGACGTGGCCAGTGTCACGTTGCCTCCGGGGTATGGCGTACAGCGATTTTCCGTCCGACGACCAGCCAATGACGCTGTAGTTCTCGTCGAGTCCAGAAATCCAATGCACTCCGCTTCCTTCCAGCCGCAAAACTCCCCACCGTCCATCCGATCCCTTGACCGCCGCGGATCGCCCATCTGGAGAAGGCTCTACGCCGAACACACCCTCCTGCGTGATTGGCTTCGAGTCGCCAGTGCTGACGGCGATCAAATAATCGCGCTTACCGTGCCCGGCTTCAACTCCGCTCGCCAGCAACTCCTTATTCCCCGCAAGCCATCGCACGTTGTCGTAGTTGACACTGTCGTGCGTCAACTGCCTTGCCTCTCCGGCTCCCGTCGGCACCAAGCTCAACGGGCCGCCCTTTGCCGGCTGCGTAATCACCCACTTGGCATCGGACGAGATCGCCCGGCCCAATCCTTCTCCAATGCGCACCGGAGGCGACCCGTCCGTGCCCCGCACAAACACGGTGTAATTAAGCCCACCGCCGTCCCCTTCCTCGTCGAACAGCACCTTGCCGCCATCCGGAGTCAGATCGTCCAGAATCGACCAGCCAAACCAGCCCAGCTCATGCTCCTCTTTTCCACCCGGAGCCATGCCCCGGATTCCGATGCGCCGGTTATGGGTGACCATCAACGTCATCCCGTTGCGCGCATCCTGCAGCCACATTCCTCCGGGCACGTTGGTGATCGTTCGCAACTTGCCCGATATCGTGACGGCCCTCGGGTTCCCGGCCGCGCTTCCATAGTTCGAGGCCGTGAACCAGACTTCGTCTCCCTTGGGCGACCAGACGACACCCTGTAGCGTGCTCAAATTAGAAGCCAGTATCTTTTCTTTGTCCTTGCCATCGGTTCCAATGATTGCGATGGAACCTTCGTCGTCGCCATTCGGATTCTGATGGTCGGCAAATGCGATCCATTTTCCGTCCGGCGAGATCTTCGGATGGCTGATCCAATTGATGCCCTCGAAGAGAACCTTCCCAATTGGACACTCCAAACGCCAATGGCTGGTGTCCGGCACATAGCGCACGACTGCAAGATTTTCGCCGTCCGCCATCCAATCCGCGTCCTGCACATTGTCGAGCACTTCTCGCGGTGCTCCTCCGCTCATAGGAATCCGCGCCAGCGTTCCGACCTGGGCAAAGCCGGGCAGCCTCACCGACTTTAGGCGCACCGCCAGTTCTCCGCTCTTCGAGATCGCAAGCAACTCCGCATCCGCCACGCCCAGTTCGCGCGCGCCATGATCGTCCGTACGCCCGATGTAGAGCTGCTTTTCGCCCCCGTCCCAGGCGGCGCTGTAGACAATGCTGCCGTCTGGAGTGAATCGTGCATTCCCGATCGCCCCCGTACGAAACGTAATCGGTTGGTACTCTGCCAGCGGAGCGCGCCCGCTGCCGCGCCCTACCCACCACCCGACCCCGAGCATCAAGGCCGCCAGCGCCAGCGCGGCCGCCAGTGCCCGCGGCGTGATGCGCGAAACCGCTTCTTTCGCCCGCAACGCGGCCGTATCGGTGATCGCCGGCTGCACCCCGGTCTTGCCCACGATCGAAGTTTCCGCCAGCGCCTCCAGGTTGAACGCCAAATCTCCGGCCGACTGAAAGCGCTGTGCCGGATTCTTCTCCAGACAATGCATTACCAGCCGGTCGAGCGCCGGAGGAATGTTGCGTTCATTCAGCGCGAGGTCGGATGGCTCTTCCCTCAGGATCGCGCTCATTGTGTCTGCCGGACTCTCGCCGCGAAACGCGCGCTGGCCCGAAAGCATCTCGTAAAAAATTGATCCGAAGGCGAAAATATCCGAGCGATGGTCGGCTGGCTTCCCCCGCACTTGCTCCGGTGACATATACCCGGCGGTACCCATGATTTTGCCCGGCTCTGTGTTCACCTGCACCGTGGCTGCATCGTCCTCGGCCTCCGCTTCCGGACGCGTCAGCTTCGCCAGGCCAAAATCGAGGATCTTCACCCGTTCGTCGTTGGTGATAAATAAATTTTCCGGCTTCAGGTCACGATGGACGATTCCTTTTTCGTGCGCCGCCGCCAGTCCCCGCGACACCTGGAGCGCATATTCGATCGCCTTGCGGCTCGATAGCGGGCCATTCCGAATTCTCTCCCGTAAAGTCTGCCCTTCCAGCAATTCGGAGACAATGTACGGAGCCCCGCCGGCTTCGCCAATATCGAAAATCGAAAGAATGTTGGGATGGTTCAGCGCCGCAGCGGACCGCGCTTCCTGGACAAAACGCTGCAAGCGCTCCGTGTCCGCGGAGAACGACGTAGGTAAAACTTTGATGGCCACGGTGCGATTCAGCCGCGCGTCGCGCGCCCGATACACCTCGCCCATGCCTCCAGAACCAACCAGGGACTGGATCTCGTAGGGGCCCAGTTTCGTTCCCGAAGTGATTGCCATCTGAAGCTGAGGATTATATCGGACTTGCGGGGCGAACGCTTACGGCTCCAGGCCGACTTTTTTCTCGAGCGCGATATAGCGCGGGTCCGACCGGATATCATCGAAGATCGGCTCATATTTCAAGTAGACGACTTGCCCTTCGCGCGCGTCGGCGGATTTCTGCAGATACGCCAAGGCCGCATCCTTATCGCCCAGCAGAGCGTATCCGAGCGCGAGTTGATAAGGCGACGCGAAGGCTGGACCTTTCGATGCCGCCGCCTCTTCCAGGTATTGACGCGCCTGGCGCCCATCGCCTCGGCAATAACTGGCCATCGCCATTTCAAACTTGGCCACCGGGGCCGGAAAGTGCTTCTCCGACCATTCCGCTTGCCGGGAATCTTCGACACAATCGTGCTGCAGGGTCGACACTAACCCAAGCAAGGCGTGTCCTGCAAAGAAATCCGGGTTCGATGCCAGCACATCGCTCAGCCTTTGCCGGGCTTCCGGATACTTCCGTTGAAAGTACAGCACAAAAAACTGGTTCACTCGCATCGCCCGGCTCAGCGGATCGAGCGCGAGCGCGGCTTGCACGTGGGCTTCCGCTTCGGCGAACCGCCCACGGGTAGCCAGGGATGAAGCGTAGCGCGCTTCCGTCATCCCGTGCGCACCTTCCCGCAGCGCCAACTGAAACTCCTGATCGGCTCGCGGCCAATCCCATTCTTGAAAGTAAGCAATGGCGGCGAGCATGCCGTGCGCTTCGCCCAGATGCGGATTGATCGCAAGCGCCTTCGCGAGCGCTTCTTTTTCGTGGACGAGCGCCTCCGCGGGAGCCTCCGCTGTGATCTGCTGCAACGTATACTCGGTGAGCGCGATTCCCATATAGGCCAACGCATAATTCGGCTCTTTGACGAGCGCCGCCCGATATAAATCCAACGCCTGTCGCAGCGACTCCGGCGTCTGCTGCGCATATTGATAACTGGCCTTCAGATATAAATCGTGCGCCTCCGGATCGATCGCCGGAACCACCGCTAGTCGCTGCCGCTCCTCCGGCGAAAGATCCAGCCTCACATCATCCACGATCGCGCGCGAGATCTGGCTCTGGAGATCAAGTACATCTTTAACATCGGCGTCGTAAGTGTGCGCCCAAAGGTGAGTATCGTTCGGAGCATTAATCAACTGCGCTGTCACCCGCACCCGATTGCCGGAGCGCAGGACGGATCCCTCCAGCACGAGGTCGACCTGCAACTCGCGCGCGATTTGCGGCAGCGGTTTGTTGGTGCCCTTGTACTGCATCACCGAGGTCCGCGAAATCACCCGCAGCGAGTGCACCTGCGCCAGTTCCGTCACCAGTTCTTCCGTAAAACCGTCGGCGAAATATTCCTGAGAAGGATCCCCCGAGAGATTCTCCATGGGAAGCACGGCGATCGATCGCCCGCTTCGGACGACGGAGGCGTTCTCGTCCCTTGGCGGACTATCTTTTTTCCACAGGAACAAGCCCGATGCAGCCACGGCCAACAGCAGGGCAGCCACTCCTACCAGCAGCGGACTCAACCTGCGTGCTGGCTTCGGGGGGCTTGGGACTTCGCTGGGTTTACCAGTCGTCGCAACTGTGGGCTTGGGCTCTTCCGCGACAGTCACCGTACCCGTGCCGGAGGATCCCGAGTCCGTCACTCGACCTACAAACCGGTAGCCTCGTTTCGGAACCGTTTCGATGTAGCGTTCTCCGCCTTCGCCATCATGCAAAATCTTGCGCAGCAGATAAATCGCCTGCGTCAGGTTGTTCTCCTCCACCGCAGCGTCGGGCCAGACGTCCCGCATCAACTGGTCTTTCTCCAGCAAGTGGCCGGTGTTCTTCACTAGAACCAGTAAGGTATCGAAAACTCGAGGAGGAAGATCCAGGCGCTCGTCTGCATTCCTCAGCGTTCGCTCCTCTGGATCGAGGAGGAACGGGCCGAACTGGAACGTGCGCTTGACTGGCTTATCCATATTTGTTTCAGCCAAATACGGGGCGTGAGAAAAGATTTAGAAAAAAATGAGACGGGCTAACGACTTCCGGATGGCAAACGCGGCATAGTCACAACCGTAGTTGCTCCTTAGGGGGGACCCCGGAAGCCCCTGCTCTACTCAGATTGTAGTCTAATCGGTGCAGCAGGTGCTAGGGTCTAAACAACTCATCTTCGTCCGCATCTGAGGGGAGGCGCGGCGAGGTCGGGGTTCCCATTTAAACTTGATCCGATAAGTTATCTTGCCCTCGCGCAGAAGTCCGGCCTTTCGCTTCCATTCCAAGACATCGATCCTTAGACGGTTTTCGTCCTCCGCCGCACAATGCCCGCAAGAGAAAAAGCCCGCCCAAGCTTCACTTGGACGGGCAACATCGACAGTCTTCCCAAAAGCTTGCGGACTACTTGTAGATTCCGGTTGAACTCGACACGTAATCGCGGTGCGGCGTAAAGTCCACCATCGACTCGATCGCCGGGCCGCCCAGTGGGTTCGTTCTGTGCATATCCCGCACCCCGGCATTGAATTTGTCTAACCCGTCGGCGTTCGCAGACACGAAAACCACCCAGAAGGTTCCCGGATCCATGGTGTGGATCGCTTCGGTATCGACTTCATATTCCAGAATCGACCCGTCGGCGAGCATCTTTTCTAGCATGGGCACGAATAGATGCCTGCTTAGCGTTTCCACCGCGTCATTCGGAGCATCCGGCTTCAGCTTGTACTGCGCCACTCGCGTGTAGGCACCCTTGTACGAGCCCGAATGCCAGTTGTAGTACCGGCTCACCAAAATCTCGTCCCAATGCTTCGTCGCGCTCGCCAGCACGGGCGAGGTCACCGTGCTGGACTTGTAGAACCGGTCCAGCACATTCATTAACCCGGCCATCGACATCGAGGACCACCAGTCGTCATGCGTTGCCCCATCCGGCTGATGCACCAGGTTCATGTCACTGCCGTAGCCAATCAGAGTCCCGTCGGCTAGCGCCTTTTGCAGAGTGCTTTGATCGGCAGCACCGGCCTTTTCCATATCCCCCCATTGCGCCCGAGGAATCACCCAGTTAGAGACATAGCTGTACATCGGCGGTTTCTCTTTCGGTTCATCTTGCCCGAGCGCCGGCGTGACCAAAGCGGCCATCCACGCGAGCGCGCACACAACTGCGTATCCCCACACTTTTTTGTTCATTTCACTCCCCCGTTTGATTGACCCCACGTGCGCTCGGAACGTTATCGCGCACACGCCAGAATGTCAACGAGTTAATCGGGACAGTTAAGATGAATAGCTAAGACTTAAGTAGAAGGTTCGTTCGAGGACATCCGCGGCAAAAGGCCATCGGCAAACGTGGTGGCACTTACTCCCGCTCTGCATTCGAATGATCCGAGTTCCGACCTCTAACCTCGCAAAATCCGTCCGACCAACTCGTCCCGCGGAACCGTCACCTGCTCGCCCGACGCCAGGTGCTTCAACGCAAAAGCATCCGACGCCACTTCATTCTCTCCCACAATCAGAATGAATCGAGCCCCTATCTTGTCCGCGGCCTCGAACGATTTCTTCAAACGGAACGCGTCATCCCCCAGCTCAATCACCACTCCCTCCCGCCGTAGTTCGCGCGCCAGTCGCGCCGCCGCCCCATTCATCCCCGCTCCCAGCGGAGCAATATAAGCATCCGGCTTCCGCGCCACCGACTCTGCCGTTGCCGCAAGGGATAGCACCAGCCGGTCTTCGCCAATCGCAAACCCAATCCCCGGAGCCGCCGGCCCGCCCAGCGCTTCCGACAACCCGTCGTATCTTCCTCCGCCCAGAATCGCATTCTGCGCGCCCAGCGCCCCGTGCGTAAACTCAAACGCCGTCCGCGTGTAGTAATCCAAACCCCGTACCAGCCGCGGATTCTCCACAAACGGCACGCCCACCGCCTGCAGAATATTTTTCACTTCCTCATAATGCGTGCGGCAGCCCTCATCTAAAAACTGGCCGATGGTAGGGAGCGTTGCGATCACGGGCTGGTCGTCCGGAATTTTGCAATCAAACACGCGCAAGGGATTTGTCACCGCGCGCCGCTGGCAATCCACACACATTTTTTCGACAGCCGGAGCAAGCGCCTGCCGCAGAGCTTCATTAAACTTAACCCGATCCGCCGGGCACCCCACCGAGTTCAGTTCCAGCGTCCAACCGGTAATGCCGACGCGGTCCAGCAGCGTGGCGAGCAACTCAAGAATCTCCGCGTCCCTTACTGGAGACTGGCTGCCGGATGAAGCCGGTCCGATGACCTCGGCGTCAATCTGGTGGAACTGACGGTACCGTCCCTTCTGCGGACGCTCACGCCGAAACATGGGGCCAATCGAGAAGAATTTATTCAGGCCCTTCTCCCAAAGCTTGTGCTCGATGTAGGCGCGAACAATGCCGGCCGTATTTTCCGGGCGGAGGGTCAGCGACTGCCCTTTATCGCTTTCAGCGCGTCCCCGATCCTCCCAGGTAAACATCTCCTTCGAAACAATATCGGTCTCTTCTCCCACCCCGCGGGCAAAGAGTTCGGTCGACTCAAAGATGGGAGTACGAATTTCGTGAAAGTTATAAGCGCGGAAAACTTCGCGCACCGTGTCTTCGACAAAATTCCAGAGCGCCGTATCCGGCGGCAAAAGGTCGCGGGTTCCTCGGGGAGATTTGATCATTTTGTCAGTTCACCAGCCGTGATCTTTCAGTTTAACGTCGAACCGGCGTCTTGCGGACTGACAAAACTCTAAAGATCGCAATTGCGAATCAAGTAACAACAAAAATCCCCACTCCCCGCAAAAGCGAAAAGTGGGGCGCTCGTACCGAGCACTCATACAAGACACTTAGTACGCTGCGATGCCATTGAACCCGGCCGCCGCGGACAATCCGTCCACGTCGCCAAGATTATTGAGCGTTCCGTTTGCGTTAATCCCAAAGATGCTGACCGTGCCCGTGCCCGAATTCAGCGTGTATAGAAAGCCGCTGTCGGCGCTGATGGCAACATCGAGATTCGTGCTCCCAGCCGGATTGGTTCCCACCACGGTGGACCCAACGGCCGTCAGCGCCCCGTTTCCGCCGATCGCAAAACCGGAGATCGTGGACGTGGCGGCGTTCGACGTGTAAACGAAATTGCCGTTTGGCGTGACCGCATTCCAACAAGTCGCCGCTCCCAGCGTCGGAACGCTGGTGCTGATAACCGACAGCGTCCCGTTGGGAAGCACCGCATAGGCCGAGGTTGCGCCTGCGTTGCTCGCGCCTGCCGGTCCGGTCTCGGTGGTCACAACGGTGCCGTTCGGGGCAAACAACAAGCTGAACAAGCCCGGCCCCGCGCTCGCATTGGTAACCCGTGGACCCAGCGTGCCATCGATCTGAACATGAAAGACATCCAGACTATTGGTCAGTTTTTCACTCACTACCAGAAACTGCCCGTCAGGGCTGAATGCCAAAGATGCTGCCCCCGAATTGCCCGTCGACAGAAATCGAACCGACCCGGCAATTGGTTTCAGCTTTCCATTCGCGCCAATGCTGTAGCCCGTAACGTTGCTCGCAGCTCCCTCATTCAACACGTAAACCAGGTTTCCCCACTGCGCCACCGCAACCGGCGCCGCGCCGCCACTGGGCACCTTCTCCGCCAGCGTCAAACTCGCCCCTTGCACCTGAAACACCGAAATATCGCCGCTGCCGGCGTTCACCGCAAAGAGCAACGAGTGATCCTGGCTGAGTGTAAGCGAACCCTGCGATGCCAGCGGGTCGGTAACACCACCGCTGCCACGGCCTCCAGTCGGGTAAATCTGCGACTCCTTCAAACCGCCATCTGAATTTCGGGCATAGGCCACAATCTCATTCCTGGCAGGGGCATTGGTCATCACGAATACGGCGCCGGGATTGGCTTGGGCATGGCTCAGCGCTGGCAATACCGCGCCCAGCGCCAAGATAACGAACAGCACGAAACGGCTACTCCGACTCATACGTACGTCCTCATTCTTCAACAGATTTGCGAGCGCGAACGACCGCCCAGGCCTACCCAAACGGGCAGCCTCGTCACCGGACGCGCGCTTGCATCTCCGATGAGAGCAGTGAGCGAAAAAGAAGTTTCAGTGGGGTCTAAGAAATAAATACATGTCGAACAACGCTGGATTGATCATTCTTCCCGGCGGCATCGCTGCGATCGGTCGCGCGATCCATTTATAATCAGTCCTTCAGCCCATACTCGTAATTTCAGCTGGAAATTCCGGCAAGACAAGGCAAAAACGTGCTTGACTTCTTAGGCGATCTCAGACGAACTCATATGTGCGGAGCGCTTCGGCTCTCCGATGCTGGCAAAAAAGTTGTGCTCATGGGGTGGGTGAACCGCCGCCGTGACCTCGGCCAGATCATCTTCATCGATCTGCGCGACCGCACCGGCATTACTCAAGTCGTATTCAGCAACGAAGTGAACGCCGCAGTGCATGAGAAGGCCGAATCCCTGCGCAACGAGTTCGTCATTGCTGCTATCGGAACCGTCAAGCGCCGCGACGCCGACACTATCAATCCCAACATCCCCACCGGAGAAGTCGAACTGGTCGTCGAAGAACTGCGCATTCTCAACGTGTCCAAGCAACTTCCCTTCCTGCCCTCCGACACCGTGCTCGCCAACGAAGAGATGCGCTTGAAATACCGCTACATCGACCTGCGCCGCGATGCCATGCAGTTCAACATTGAACTGCGGCACAAAGTCGCTCTCGCCATCCGCGACAACCTCGCTTCACAAGGCTTCTTCGAAATCGAAACGCCTTTCATGACTCGCTCCACCCCCGAGGGCGCAAGAGACTACCTGGTTCCCAGCCGCGTCCAGCCCGGAATGTTCTACGCCTTGCCGCAATCGCCGCAGCTCTTCAAGCAGATATTGATGATCTCCGGCTTCGATAAATATTTTCAGATCGTGCGCTGCTTCCGCGACGAGGATCTGCGCGCCGATCGCCAGCCCGAGTTCACCCAGATCGATCTCGAAATGTCTTACCCCCAGCCCGAGCGAGTGTGGGAAGTCGTCGAGAGCTTTCTCACCGCCGCCTTCAAAGCCGCCGGGCACGAAATCAAGACGCCCTTCCTGCGCATGGATTTCGACGACGCGATCCGCCAGTATGGTATCGACAAGCCGGATCTGCGTCTCCCCGCATTCACCGACGTGGCTGACTGTTTTGCAGATGATGAGCTTCAAGGGTTAGCGATCCACAAAGACTTGCCCGTGATCGCCATTCGCACGCCGCACGTCGGCGAACTCTCGCGTAAAGAACGCGACGACATCAAGCCCCTGTTCGTCTCCAAAGGCGGAGCGCGTGTCTTCGAAGACTTTAAGCGCATCGAGAATAAGTTTCCCGAAGCGGCCGCAAAGGTACGCGAGAAAGTTCGCGATAAAACCGGCGCTCTCGCCGCCGATGATCTTCTCGTGATCGTAGTCGGCTCGCAGCAGTCAACCACGACCGACGTCCACCCCGCCAGCAAGCGCAAAGTTACTCCTGCCGAAATGGCGATCTACGCCTCCGCCGGACTGCTGCGCGTTGCCCTGGCCCAGAAATATTCCGACCGCCACAAGCTTTTTCAGAAAGGCGACTATCGCTTCTTGTGGGTGACGAACTTCCCGATGTTCGAATACGACGAAACCGACAAACGCTGGATGGCCGCCCATCATCCTTTCACCAGCCCGCACGACGAAGACATGGACAAACTGGAAAGCGATCCCGCGATGGTGCGCGCCCTCGCCTACGACGTGGTCCTCAACGGCACCGAACTGGGCTCAGGCTCCATCCGTATTCACCGCCAGGATATTCAAAGCAGAATCTTCCACGCCCTGGGCATGACTGAAGACGAAGCGCGAGCACGTTTCGGCTTTTTCTTGGAAGCCTTGGAATATGGCACCCCTCCTCACGGAGGCATTGCGCTCGGCCTCGACCGAATTGTCATGATTCTCGCCGGAGCCGACAGTCTGCGCGAAGTAATCCCGTTCCCGAAAACCGCCGCTGCAAAAGACCTGATGATGGAGGCGCCAACGCCCGTAGCGGAAGGGCAGTTGCGGGAGTTGGGGATTGGGGTGGTGATAAAAAGATAAAAGCCGGGTGCCCTGGAGCTCCCGTCCTGTACGATGTGTGGGTTCGCGCCGCCGAAGCGCCTCTGTTCCGCGCTCCTTCACCAGAGTCCCGAAGGGACAAGACACCTTAGCCCAGCGCCTCGGCGCTGGGTAGGCAGCCAATTAGAGTTCAAGTCCCGGAGGGACGGCCCACTCCGCCGATCGCTTCAGCGCTCCGCCAACCCACCCCAATACATGCGCCGGATCGTAAGCTATCCCGTATCTCCGCAACAACTCAACAAACTCCTCCTCATAACTTCGCCTGGCATGATGCGCGGCCTGATTCTCGATATACGCCACAACGCCATCCTGCGACGCGCTCACGCTGAAGGCGCCGTAACCTTCCTGCCAGGCGAAATTCGTCCCCGCAGCTCCCGTATCATTGAGCCATTTCGACGAACACCCCTTGATCGACTGCACCGCCTTCGCCAGCGGCATTGCAGGAGGCACCACGAGCAGAAGGTGAACGTGATCGGACACTCCTCCGATCTTGACAACATCGAATCCATGATTTCTGGCAATGCCCTTCATATAGCCCCAGAGTTTTGGTTGAAGATCGGCGGCGAGACTCTTCTTGCGACCTTTTGTCGAAAAGACGATATGCACGCGATTGCTAGCGTACGTGTGCGACAAGGGTCATCCCTCCGGGATTTGACTTAGAGGGCATCGCCTACCCAGCACTGGAAGCGCTGGGATAATCTGGCCCGCCCTCCGGGCTCTTGCGATCCGCTGTCCACAGTGTGGTTTGAGCCAACACATCGCAGCCGTGATGACCGTCACGGCATCTTCGTTCGGTTTCCGCGCCGAAGACGTTGTAACTTTCCCGATCCGAACGCATCTGATCAACTGAAATTCAGGAGGGACCCCATGCTCAATCGTCGCAAATTTCTAGGCGGCTCTGCCCTGGCGCTGACTGGCGGAGCGTTGCTTGCCTGCTTCAAAAGCCCGGTTGTCGAAGTCGCCAGTGCGTCTTCTTCGGACGATCAAAAGCCCGTCAGCATTATCCGCTTCAACGATGCAGGCGAAAGGCTAGGTCCTGCCGAGGTTCCAAAGGTCCACAAGACCGACGCCGAATGGAAGAAGCAACTCACCGCGCTCCAATTCGAGGTGACACGCCGCCAGGGCACCGAACGCGCCTTCACCGGCGAATACTACAACCTGCACGATAAAGGACTGTATCGCTGCGTCTGCTGCGACAACGCCCTCTTCAGTTCCGATACTAAGTTTGAGTCCGGCACCGGCTGGCCCAGTTTCTGGGCTCCGATCGCCAAGGAAAATGTTCGCACTTCGACCGACAACAGCCTCGGCATGACTCGCGACGAAGTTTCTTGCACCGAATGCTCGGCGCACCTGGGCCATGTGTTCGACGACGGACCGCAGCCCACCGGCCTGCGCTATTGCATGAATTCCGCCTCGTTGAAATTCGTGAAGCACGCTTAGCCTTGCGGGAAGGAATCTTTGAGGGCACCCGTCCAAGCACGGCTTGGGTGGATTTATTTTGGCGGGCGAAGCGTTTGCTAGCGGCTCACCGCCAGCCGCTCCTCCACGAGTTTCTCAATTCGCTGGAGCACTTCATCTTCGCTCATATGGGTCGAGTCGAGTATCACCGCATCCGCTGCTGCCACCAGGGGAGATGACTCTCGTGTGCGATCCCGCCGGTCGCGCTCTCGGAGTTCCGCAGCGATGGCGGCGGCAGGCGCTCCCTTCACGCGCTGCTGATCCAGCCGACGCTGCTCGCGAATCACCGGGTCGGCATCGAGAAAAATTTTCAAGTCGGCATCCGGGAAAACCTTCGTCCCAATGTCGCGCCCTTCCATCACCACGCCGCCGCCAATCCCCATTTCCCGCTGCCGGGCCACCATCCACTCGCGCACCTTGGGATGCACCGACACGCGAGACGCCCCTTCGGAAACATCGCGCTCGCGGATGCGCGCCGAAACATCCTTTCCATTGACTAGGACTCGATTGCCCCCGATGCTGCGATCGAGAGTAATGCGCGAATCCTGCGCCATTTTGAGCAGCGCATCCTCGTCGTCAAATGACGCGTCCCACTCGATAGCCCGAAGCGCGAGCGCGCGGTACATGGCGCCACTTTCCAGATTCACATAGCCAAGCTTGCGAGCCAGGCGCGAAGCGATCGTGCTTTTGCCCGCTCCCGCCGGCCCGTCAATCGCGATGATGAGTTTACGTTGCAAACGATCAGTATCAGCAGCAAGAGTCATGGTGGCCACGGTCATTTGGCGAAGGGAGAATTGTACACGCACCGCAGCCGGTCTTCATCACCGGGATGCCGAAGAAAGCCAGGCAGCCGAAACTCGGCGTCGGGGACTCGTTTTAGCGGCTTTTCCAGCGGACATTAAAAATCGGAAGAACAAAAGTGGAACCCCGCGTCTAGACGAGATGAGTTCGATCATCCGCCCGGAGCGCGGGGACTTTTCCTGAAAATTAAAAATGCTCTCTGCCTACACCCTCAGTGCGAAACTGCCGCAAACAGCGATGAATTCATCAGCGACTGGAACTTCTGGTCGTCGCTCTTGAAGTGCATTTGCAGGTTCGAACTATCGGAGTCAACCGTGGCCGCATCGATGGCCGTCTTCTCGATCGGGCTGGCGCCGAGCTTCTTGTAAAGCATAACGCCCTTCAGCACCGTCGAGAGCGTGGCCGCCGTCATCGAATCGGCCGTCTGCACCGTCAGATCGAAATTCACCCCACTCTGAAAGTTCATGGTGTAGCGAGAAGCCAGAATGCGCTTCTTGAGGCTCTCGTAGTCGCCAACCTTCGAAGCCGCATCGCCCATCGCCGACATCATCATGGCCTGCGTTCCCTTCTGGTCGAGAATGCTCCACAGCGGCGCTCCGTCCACGGCCGACATCTGATCGGTCATCACCGAATTGGAATCGAGCGACGGCCGCTTGCCATCGCGAGTATCGAGTGCGCTGTGCAACGACTCCGGATTGCCAAAGGCCAGGGTGTTGTCGTCCAGAAAAGTCATCACCAGGCCGCTATCCATGGGGTAAATGAGGGTCGTGCCGTACTTGGTACCCGAAATTTTCTTGAGCTTCATCTTCTTCAGCACGGCCTTGGCCGAAAACGACCCCTGCGCGACGCCGATCGTCTGGATGCCCTTCTTGTCGGTGCGGAAAGAGGCGAAATTGAGCTGGTCGAGATCGCGGTCCGAACTGATGCCAATCCCTTTGAGCGCGGTTTCCAGTTCCTTCAGGTTTTCGGGCATGACCTTGTCTTTGAGCGCTTGTGCAGTGGGCGAATCCTTAAGCGCCCTGTAATCGACGCCAATCAACTGTTGCAGTTCAGAAGGCACCATGGACCGCGCCGAGGAAGCGATCGGCATGGCGAAACCAGCAGTCGCGCACAGAAGCAAAATCGTAAAACACAGTTTCTTCATAGCATTCCTCAAAATAAGTTCTTCAAAATTGCAGCCGTCAATCGAAGTTTACAGGAGTGGCCCCGTATTTAGATGCAGTCAGCCAACGCTACGTTGGCAACCCTAAACCGTCTCTACACGCTCAGATGCCATTTTATCCTTTAACGAGCCACGCAGGAGGATCACGGACGATAACTAAAGTGTGTCCAGCCCGGCCTGGTCATAGAACGATCGAATCGGCGGAGTTTGCGCGGAAAACGTAGGCCTAGACCGGTGAATTTGGAGTCCTAGCTTTTCAGCGCCCCCGCCCGCTTCCGCGTCTCCGCCACAAAGGCCTCATCCTTCAACGAATCAAGATTGATCTCAACATTCGCCAGCGCCCCTTCCATCGCGGCTTTTGCCAGAGCAATCGCCGTCGTCAGATCCGACTTCATATTCGGGTTCGTAATCGGCCCCAGTTTCATCGCAATCTTCCCTACTTCCACCACGCGCTCCGCCACGCCCAAAGGCACGCTGGTAGCCTGTTTCAGGGCCGAGCCAATCGCGGCATCGCCATCCGAAGACTCCTTGGCCGCTTTGTACGCCTTCATCACCAGGTTGTAAGACTCGGCATCGGCATCAATCGCAGCCTTGAGTTCCTCGCGGAGCTGGCTGAGCCGGCCAATCGCTTCGCTGAGCTGGCCTTCGTATTGCACATATGCTTTCTTGCCCCGCGACATCGAAGCCACCATCCCCGCCAGGCCCGCAGCCATCGCACCGCTCGCGGCGGCAGCACTGCCCCCTCCCGGAGTCGCCGTGGGAGCCGCGAGTTGTTCAATGAATGGCTCGACTCCCGCGCGCAGGCCACCGACAGCCATCTTGCCGCCCATCACGGCCGTCAGCCGGTTCTCGAGAATCAGCGAAGAATCGAAATTTTCCACCTGCAAAAACCACTCCGCCGCCTGCTCCAACGCCTTCTTCGGAATCAGCCCAACAATCTCGCTCGAAACCGGAATGACGCCATATCGCGCTGCCTCCCGCTTCACAACCTCAAATACACGATGCACAGGCGTCTGCTCAAAATCCGTCAGGTTCATCGAAACCTGAGCCAGTCCGCGCACCAGAAATCCTGCTCCCTTCACGAAACGCAGTCCTCCGCTCGAGAAGCGCACAGCCTTAGCAATTTTCTTAGCGATCTCGACATCGGAAGTATTCAGAAAGACGTTATAAGCCACGAGAAACTTGCGCGCCCCAACCACGGTCGCTCCCGCCGTAGGATGCACGCGAGCCTGGCCAAAATCAGGCTTGCGCGCAGGGTTGGTCGCAATCTCCGCGCGAATTCCCTCGAACTGACCGCGGCGAATATTCTCCAGATTCTGCCGTTCCGGCGTGGCCGCCGCGGCTTCATAGAGATAAACCGGAATCTGGAAGCGCTTCGCGATCTCGGCTCCGACGTGCCGCGCCATGGCAACGCAGTCTTCGATGGTGACGCCATCAATGGGAATAAACGGCACGACATCGGCCGCTCCCATGCGCGGGTGCGCACCCTGATGCTTGGTCAGATCGATCAACTCGGCGGCCTTGCCCACGCCGCGAATCGCCGCTTCCTGAATCGCATCGCGCTCGCCGACCAGCGTAATCACGCAGCGGTTGTGATCGGAATCCATCTCGCGGTCGAGCAGATAGACTCCAGGAATTTTCATCGCTTCGACAATGGCGTCGACTTTGGCCGCATCGCGGCCTTCGGAAAAATTAGGAACGCATTCAACAAGAGTGCTAGGCATGGCCAGAAGAATAACGGCCCAGGGTTAGCTCAAGCAACTCGCCGCAGTCGTACGCGTACGAGTAACTCGAGCCCTAAGCTTTCCCGGCGCGAAATGTCTCTTCGCGTACGGTGAATTGCCGCAGCAAGTCTTCGCGAACCTGGTACCCGGTGCCCGCTGAATCACTGATTGCAATCATGCCGTCAGCACGCACTTCTACTTCCGGTGTAATGATGTCTTCCTTCCAATACCGCTTCGACGCCGACACATCTCCCGGCAAACGAAAATTCTCCAGCGTCGACAAGGCGATGTTGTGCGCCCGTCCAATCCCCGATTCCAGCATTCCGCCGCACCATACCGGAACATTGTGGCGCAAGGCGACATCATGAACCTTCTTCGCTTCGCTGAACCCGCCGACGCGTCCGACCTTCACGTTTAGAATCCGGCAAGCGCCAATCTCGCAGGCAAAATCGGCGTGGCGCGCATGGAGAATCGATTCGTCCAGACAGATCGCCGTGTTGATGGACTTCTGCAACCGCGCATGCAGATAGATTTCGTCGTTCCACAGCGGCTGCTCGATCATCAGCAAATGAAACGCGTCGAACTTGCGCAAGTGCTCCACCTCGTCCAGTGTGTACGCCGAATTTGCGTCCACGCTCAGCAGGATATCGGCCCACCGCGAGCGTATCTTCTCCAGCACATTCAGATCCCAGCCCGGCTTCACCTTGATCTTGATCCGCCGGTATCCCGCCGCCAGTTCCGTCTCGATCTTCTGCAGGAGCTGTTCCGGAGAATCCTGAATCCCAATCGAAACGCCGCATGCAATCTCTTTGCGCGACCCGCCCAGCAGTTTCCACAGCGGCATCTGCTTCTGCTGCGCCTCCGCATCCCACACCGCGTTTTCGAGCGCAGCCTTGGCCATGCGATGCCCGCGCACCCGCGCAAATCGCGCCGCGCAATCCCTCCCCGCATCGAGCGCTCCCTGCATCAGGAGCGGGGCCAGATAATGCTTGATCGTGGGCCATGCGGTCTCCGTCCATTCCGAGCTGTAATACGGATCTTCCCCGGCAACGCATTCGCCCCACCCGCGCACCCCATCCGCCTCAACGCTCACCAATAGGATTTTGCGGCTGTAGATGCGGCCAAAGCTCGTCTCAAAAAAATGCACGAGCGGTATTTGAAGTTCCCGCAAAGTTACCGATTCGATTTTCATGAGTTCTCTTAGTACTCCGAATATACAGCGTGCGCAACGCCTAGCAGTTTGAAAGCATGCTAATGAAGCACGAACTGCAGCGTGGGGCCGCGCAGTGAAAATCCAGCCCCCTTAATACCGCCAACCCTCGTCCCACTCTCCCAGCAGAAACCGCCCGTCGCCGCGCCCGTTACGCTCATAGCCAAGAACGCTGAGACCTTCAGCAAACGCTTTGCTCAGTAGCGCTCGATTGTTTGTTTGAAACTCCAGCGCTCGCGCACGCGTTGCCGCATCGGCCTTCCATTCATAGATTTCCGCTGGAACCTCAACGCGCCCCCGGCATTCCAACTTGACTCGCGGAGCATTCGCCAGCACTGCCTCCACCCGCTTCGACTTCATCCACCACTCCGCAATCAGCCGGTCGCTCGGCAATCCTCCCTGCAACGGAGACGATGTAATCCCGTACTGATTCGCGTTATACCGCCGGGCAATTGCTCCCAACTTCTCGATATTCAAATACGAGTTCTTAATCTCCAGCGGATCGAACGTCCACTCCATCAGCTCAAATCCGCGCGCCAGCGCATCTTCCCGCTGGTAGAGCTTCATCCGCCGTCCCAGCCCTCCATTGCGGTACGACTGACGAACCGCCAGCATTTGCGAGTGCAAGTAACAATGCCCGTTCCTCGTTCCCGGAATCGCCAAAGCAAACGCAACTAGTTTCGCCGCGCCGTCTGCGCCGCTTCCATCCCTGTCGTTGTCGTTTGCAGCGTCGGTGGCAACATTTTCATCGACGAAGGCCCCCATCACTTGCCCGCCAATTTTATTGGCCACCACGAACATCCGCACCGGAATCAGTTCCTCATCGGAGAAATTCCACACTTCCTTCTGCAGGGCAAAGCAAGACTGCATCTCCTCCAGCGTTTCGCACTTGCGAATCGTCACCGCGCTGGCCAAAGCCACCGGAGGAGTTCCACCCGATGCTTCTTTCACGCCGGTTTTTCCTGCTGCTTCGCCTCTTGCCATAAGTCTTCCAACTCGCCCATCGAAGCCTGCTGCGCCCCTCTGCCCTCGGCCCGCAACCGCTCCTCCATCCATTGAAACCGACGCTTGAACTTGCGGTTCGACTTGCGCAGCGCCGACTCCGGATCGAGCGAAAGATACCGCGCAAGATTCACCAACACAAAAAACATGTCCCCCACTTCATCTTCCAAGCGCTCGCGCGCTTCCACCGACACCTGCGAATTTCCCGATCCCGCGATCCCTGTCCCCGGCGGTCCCGTGACCGGCGCGGCTTTCAATGCTGAGCGCAATTCTGCCGTTTCTTCCGCCAGCTTTTCAAACAGTCCTTCGATTTCCGGCCAGTCAAATCCCACCCGAGCCGCGCGCGAACTCAGCTTATACGCCTCCATCAGTGCCGGCATCTTCGAAGACACACCCGCCAGCACCGATGCCGACTCAGCCGAATCCGCCGGGTGCCGCGTCCCTTGCGCCGGCTGCGGGGGGAGGGTATCCGCGCCATCACTCGTCCGCGCCGCCTCCTCCGCCAGCCGCTTCTTTTCTTTCTCCAGCGTCTTCAGCGCCTCCCAGTTTCGCAAAACCTCTGCCGGAGTATCCGCCTTTACATCCCCAAACACATGCGGATGCCGATCGACCAATTTATTCGAAAGCCGGTCCAAGACGTCATCCACCGAAAAATGCCCCGCCTCGCGCGCCATCTCCGAATAGAAAAGCACTTGCAGCAGCAGGTCGCCCAACTCGCCCGTTAATTCGGGCCAGTCGCGATTATCAATCGCCTCGAGGACTTCGTAAGCTTCTTCCAGTGTGTAAGGTTTGATGGTGTCAAAAGTCTGCTCGCGATCCCATGGGCATCCTCCCGGAGCCCGCAACCGCGCCATGATCTCAACTGCTCGTTCGAATCGCTCGCCTGTGGTCGGCATGCTGTCCAATGTAAATGACCGGAATTAAGCGAGCAATGCCGGTCGTAAGTGTGGGGCTGGTCGTGTGGGGACGGCGGCGCCCTCGCCCGTCCAAGCCGGGCGAAGCCCGGCAGCCTTTCGCCGAATCCAATTCGGCAGTCACTCTCGCTATGAACGCAGCGTTCGAACCAGCAATTCCGTCTCGTCGGAGATCATCGCGTCCACGCCCCACTCCGCAAACTCGCGCATGCGATCGGCGCGATTCACCGTCCAAATCATGACCTTCTTCCCGCCGCCATGAAGCTGGTCAATCAATGATCGGTCCGCCAAATCAAAACGCGGAATCACCCACTCCAGCGCCATCTCACGCCAACAGCCGAGCTGTCCGTGCGTCTCCGCCAGCAGTCCCAGCGGAATCGCCGGATCAAGTTTGTGCACCGCCATCAGCGCCTCGGGCAGAAACGAAGAGATCACATAACCTTTCTGCGGAGGATGATTCTCTAACGCAGACAACGTTGTCGCCTCCAGCCCCGCCACTTTCAATTCAATGTCCAGGAACGCCCGCTGCGCAAACAGTCGCAGCACTTCACCCAGCGTAGGCAACGACAGCTTCGCGGATGCCGTCGCCGCGATCTTCATCCCGCCAGCCGAAGCGTCGTGGCAGATAACACCCTGCCCGTCGCCCGCAAGGCGCACGTCAAACTCAAAACCGTCGCAGCCATGCTGCAAGCAGAGTTCAAACGAAGCCAAACTATTTTCAGGAATGTGCCGCGAAGCGCGGGCCCCACGATGGCCCAAACGGAGAGGAGAACTCATTCAGTATTTGCTTTTCTCGGCAAGTCGGCGGTGAGTGCTTAGTCTAAGTCAAAATCCCGAAGCGGCCGTCCGGTATCCGGAGTCTCTTTGGCCTTCTTCACTGCCTCCTGGAATTTCTTCTCCAGCAGTTCGGCGGCATGCTTTTGCGCTTCAAGCGATTGCTGGAAGATCGAATCGCGCCGGTTGTCGTGCTCCTTCATAGCCCGCGCCGCTTCTTCCATGTCGTTGAAGGTCTTTGGCTTGACTGGCGCCGTGTGCGCAATGATGCCGCGTGTTGCTACGTCGATCTTCATCACCGCGCCGCAGCAAGGGCACGTCACGTCAAAACTGGACTCACCTGCATTCGATCCGCGTTTCGCCACAGGGCGATCATACCCCAATCCGCATCACCTTGGCGTCAGGCGAATCGGCAGAATGTGAAACACATACAGCATTTCCCAACCCAGTAGCACGATTGACACCAGCACCACCAGAACGGCCAGTGTTTCGCCGAAACTCAGGCCGGATTTCTCCTGTTCAAAGCGGCGGGCACCAAGACTCAGAATGTTCAGCGTGGCAAAACCAAACACCAGGACCCAGAGAATATTGTAGATCTCTTCGCGCGTCGTCTGGAACACCAACAGTGCGGGCAGCGCCCCGCTCGCAAGCGCCCGGATAGGCCGCCCAGCAAACTTGGCCCAACTCCCCGCGCCGCCATGCGTTTGACCCAGGACGAGAAATAACGATGCCAAACTCCAGCAGCCGCTATTCGGGGGTCGAGGCGCTCTCATGCAGAATTCTGATACTACCGTGTTTGCCTTTCTTAAGTCAGTAGCATAACCACCAGCAACCCCAAAAAACGCGTCTCTAGTACCTGTTCCCATGGCTTTCTGCTGTTGCTTTTCTGGGAACGCTCACAGAGGATAGTACCCGAGAACTTATGCGGGATCGCAATCCGAGTGTGCAAGCCGTGAATCCGTAACCTCAGTCCACAACCCGAGCCCACAAACAATGATCGTCAACTTCGCCGAGCGCGCCCACAACCACAATTGGGAACTCGACCCCGTCACTCGCTCCTTGCTCGATACCGACTTCTACAAACTCCTCATGCTCCAGTTCATCTGGAAGCACTACCCGACCACCCACGTCTCTTTCTCGCTCTATAACCGTTCCACCTCAATCCGCCTCGCCGAAATGTTCCCGCGTGAAGAACTCATTCACCAGATGGAGCACGCCCGTAAGCTACGATTCAGACGATCGGAACTCGTTTGGCTCGCCGGCAACACCTTCTATGGACGCCGCGGCATCTTCGATCCCGTTTTTCTCGAATGGCTCGAACACGACTTTCGCTTGTCCGACTACGAACTCTCCGTCAAAGATGGGCAGTTTCATCTGCAATTCGACGGCAAGTGGACCGAGACCACGATGTGGGAACTCTATGCCCTGTCCATCCTGGGCGAACTCAAGACCCGCGCCGGCCTGAAAAAGCTCCGCGAGTTTGGTCTCGATATCCTCTATGCCCGCGCCAAAACCAAACTCTGGGGCAAGATTGAACGGCTGCGTGGCGTCCCCGACCTGGCAGTAGCCGACTTCGGAACCCGCCGCCGCCACAGCTTTCTTTGGCAAGAATATGTCGTCAACGCTATGAAGGCGAATCTAGGCAGCGCATTCACCGGAACTTCCAACGCCTTCCTTGCCCACAAGCACGATCTCGAAGCCATTGGAACCAACGCGCATGAGATCCCCATGGTCCTGGCCGCGCTGGCGCCCGACGATGAAGCGCTGAAAAATTCTCAGTACCGCGTGCTCGAGTTGTGGCAGTCCACCTACCACGGAGCTCTCCGCATCATGCTGCCCGATACATTCGGCACCACACAATTTCTGGAAAACGCGCCCGAGTGGACCGCCGAATGGACCGGTCAGCGTATCGACAGTAAAGATCCATACATCGGAGGCGACGAATACATTGAGTGGCTCAAGTCGCGCGGCCAAGACCCGCATGACAAGCGCATCATCGCCTCCGACGCGCTCGACGTAGATGACATTCTCGGCCTGCACGCCTATTTCGGCGGCGCATTTGCCAACGGAATCTCGCGAGCCGATTTCCGATCCGCCGCCGATTTCAAGGATCCCAAAAAGTGGACTCCCGGCCGCCGCATTCGTTTCAGCGCCGGATGGGGCACTCTTCTCACCAGTGATTTCCGCGGATGCGATCCCGCCGGAGGCAGCGACTTCGATCCCATCAGCCTCATTTGCAAGGTATCGACCGCTGAAGGCAAGCCCGCCGTGAAACTCTCCGATAATTATGCGAAGGCGATGGGCATACCCTCGGAAATTGAGCGCTATCGCCGTGTCTTCGGCACCGCCGGCGTCAGCAACCTTCCTGTCATAACATAAGCACCCACTCTTGCTCTGGGTGCCCGTCCCTGGTCCACTTGGGATTTTCCCATTCGTGATGCAATTCACCCCTCACAGAAAACAACTCCATCTCCGCCGCATCGACCCGCACTCATGACAGAATGTTCAGAATGCACCCAACCATGCCCAATTTCCTTTATGGCACCGCGTGGAAGGAAGATAGCACCGCCGTCCTCGTAGACCAGGCACTCCGCGCGGGCTTTTCGCGCCATCGATACCGCCAATCAGCGACGCCATTATTTTGAGGAAGGCGTGGGCCACGCATTAGACGCAGCCTATCAATCGGGACTCGTAACCCGAGACGATCTCTTCCTGCAAACGAAATTCACTTACCAGCGCGGTCAGGATCATCGACTTCCTTACGATCCCGCTGCCCTGCTCTCAATGCAGGTCGCGCAATCGATGGCCAGTTCGCTGGAACATCTCCGCACCGATCACGTTGACAGCTACGTGTTACACGGTCCCTCTTCCAACTACGACTGGACCGATGCCGACGCCGAAGTCTGGGAAGGAATGCGCAAAGAGCGCGATGCCGGGCGCACTCAACTCCTGGGTGTAAGTAATGTTTCCTTGCAACACCTGCAGCAGATGAAAGCCGCCCGCGCCGAACTTCCCGCATTCGTGCAAAACCGCTGTTACGCTCGCCTCGGCTGGGATCGCTCCATTCGCAATTTCTGTCGCGAGCACACAATCACCTATCAGGGCTTTTCTCTTCTCACCGCAAATCAGGAAGTGCTCCACCATCCCCTGATCGCTTCACTAACGGCCGCCAGTCGGATTGGCAACGCCATCGCAACACCGGCTCAAGTCGTCTTCAGTTTCGCGCGCAGCATAGGAATTCTGCCTTTAACCGGGACCTCTGACGCGACTCACATGACGCAGGATCTAGCCAGTCGCGACCTTGTGCTTCCGCTCGAGGCAGTTGTCGCAATTGAGTCCATAGCCGGCTGACCCGCCAGGCGTGAAGATCAAGTTCATGTGGGGACAAAGTTAATTAAAGGATCAGGCTAGCGTGTGGGCGCACATCATTTCCCCTGCCCCACGGCTTCCCGCTCCCCAACCTGCTGCCGCCACATCGCGTAATACAATCCTTTCTGCTCCAGCAGTTCCGAGTGCCGGCCGGATTCCACAATGTGCCCGCGCTCCAGCACATAAATCCGGTCCGCATGCATCACCGTTGACAGGCGATGGGCAATCAGAATCGTAATCGCCTCCTGATTCGTCGCCACTTCGCGAATCGTGCGGCTGATCTCCTCTTCCGTCAGCGAATCCAAAGACGACGTCGCCTCGTCAAACACCAGCAACTGCGGATGCCGCAACAGCGCCCGCGCAATCGAAAGCCGTTGTTTCTCGCCTCCCGAAACCTTCACGCCGCCTTCGCCGATCAGTGTATCCAGTCCCCGATCTGCCCGCGAAAGCAAGCTATGGGCCGCGGCCTGCTGCAGAACCTGCATGCATTCGGCATCGGAAGCTCGCGGATTCACAAACAGTAAATTCTCCCGAATCGATCCTGAGAACAACTGCGTATCCTGCGTCACGAAGCCGATTTTCTCCCGCAGAAGATCCAGATCCACGCGGTTTGAAGGAATCCCGTTGTAAAGAATCTCGCCCTTCTTCGGAGCGTATAAACCGACCAGCAGTTTCACCAGCGTCGACTTCCCCGCTCCTGACGGACCCACAAATGCGATCGTGTCTCCGCGCGCCGCGCTGAAGCCAATCTCATCGAGCGCCAGCGCCGATGAACTCTGATGCTGAAAGCTCACGTGCTCAAATTGCAGCGTCATCAACTCCTCGACGGGCTCAGGATTGGCGGGCCTTGGATCGCGAGGCGAATCGAGAATCTGCTGAAAATTGTGCAGCGACACTTCCGTCTCGCGGTAAATATTGATGACGTTCCCCAACTCCTGTAACGGACCGAAAATGAAAAACGAATAAATCCAGAGCGAGAAAAATTGCCCGATCGTGATCTCTTGCCGGAAAATCAAATAGAGCATCAGAAACAAAATACTCGTCCGGAGCGCGTTCACCGCCGTCCCTTGAATAAAACTCAGGCTGCGCAGGTACTTTACCTTTTTCAGTTCAAGCCTGAGAATCTTCTCCGTGATCCCGTTCAACCGCCCCACCTCTTGCTGAGCCAATCCCAGGCTCTTCACCAGTTCAATATTCCGCAGCGACTCGGTCGTCGAACCCGCCAGCGCCGTCGTTTCCGCGACGATGGTCTTCTGCATCTTCTTGATCCGCTTGCTCAACACCGAGCTGATAATTCCGAGCACTGGAATCGTGAGCAGAAAGACAGGAGCGATCAGCCAATGCACGCGGAAGGCATAGACCATCACGAACACGATGCCCACCGCCGAAATAAAGAGCACATTGATCGCGGCGGTGATAAACCGCTCCACGTCGCTGCGAACTTTTTGCAATTTGCCCAGCGTCTCGCCGCTGCGCTGATCCTCAAACACCTGGTACGGCAGATCCAGCGAGTGCTGGATTCCGTCCGAGTACATGCGCGCACCCAAGCGTTGCACGATTACGTTGACGAAATAATCCTGAAAATTTTTCGCGACCCGCGACACAAACGCCACGCCCACCGCCGCCAGCAGCAAAAGCCCGGCCCCGCGGATAAACTGCCCTTGCGTGTATTGGTGATACTTGGTGGCATAGCTGTCGATCACATGCCGGAAAATCAGCGGGTCGAGCAGCGAGAAAATCTGGTTGGTAGACGCGAGCAAAAGCGCGGCCAGAAAAAGTTTCCAGTATTGCTTGCAATATTGGTAGAGAAGATTCATAGGCGTTGGCTTGCAAGACACCCGGGATGAAAGCAGGGCGCATTGCCGTGTTAGATGGTAGCGGGTCGTTGCCGATTCACGAAACCTGCGATGCGAAACTGCCCAAAGCAAAAGCCGAAGGACCTTGCGCCCCGCTTTCGAATTGTTTCTGAAAAGTGAACCTAGACCCGACCTTCAGGCCGTCCCAGTGTTAGCCAGCGCTTCCACCGCTTCCCACGTCGTGCCAAAGGTGACAAAGAAATCACTGACCTTCGTGATGTCCATGATCTTTCGCACCCGCGGCTTCACTCCCGTCAGCACCAGGCAGCGCCCCGTCTTTTGATGCGATACATAGGCCGTGACCAGCGACCCCAGGCCCACCGAATCGATGTAGGGCACATCCGACAAATCCAGGATCATGGTATCGGCGTGTTCGTGCCGCACCGCCCGCTCGAACTGCGGAGCGGTTTCCATATTGATCGGCCCGCGCAGCAGCAGAATGCGCTGGTCGTCCGCCACTCCTTCATAGCGCTCGACGGTTAGCTCTTGCAATCCCATGGCACCAAATTGTAGGCCACGCGGCTGCCGCTGTCATCTGCTGAATTGTAAATTCATCGGCCCAATGCAAATTGCACGAGTCCGTCGGGAAAGGCCGTCCAGAGCCTTATTGCGGCTTCTTCTCGTCCGTGTGATTTTCGTAGGTCGAAAACTGTCCCCCCGGATGCTTCAGCTTCACGGTGATCTCCAGTTCGGGTTTGTTGATCTCGTAGTCTTCCCCGAACGTCTGGAAGTGCGGCGCCAACACCTGCACCCGCAACGGCCCATACGGAATCCCGTCGATGTTCGTCTTCCCATCTGCATCCGTCTTCAAATCCATCTCGCCTTTATCCTGCTTGCCCTTGCGCTTGACCGGATGCAGCACCACTTCTGCATTCCGCACCGGCTTCCCATCGCTGTCGCGCAACACCACAAACCTCAACGAAGAAGTAGGACCTTCATCCTCCTGAGCCCAGGCCAACCCGGCCAAGCCCAAGCCAGCGGTCACCAGCCAAAACAGCATTGCAACCATCGCCACAGAAAGATTTCTTTGCATATGACGCCTCAATCTCCAACTCTCCGCGAACGTCTTTATCACTGCGGCTTCTGGTCCGGCGGTTTCTTGTCATTCGGCTTCGCCGTGCCTCCGTCATACACGGAGTACTGTCCCGTCGGACGCTTCAGCTTGACCGTGATCTCCATCTGCGCCTTGTTGATCTCGTAGTCCTCGCCAAATGTCTGGAACCCCGGCGCCAGCACCTGCACCCGCAGCGGCCCATACGGAATCCCGTCAATATTCGTTCGGCCGTCGTTATCTGTCTTCAACTCCATCCCACCCATGGCCTGCCTGCCCTTGCGGGTCACCGGATGCAGCACCACAGCCGCATTCCGCACCGGCTTGCCGTTGTAGTCTTTCACCACCACGAAGCGCAAGTCGGACATCGGCCCATCATCATCGTCCTGAGCCGCCGCCAGCCCGACCAGCGCCAACCCGAGCAGGATCATCCATGCAGTTAGAAAAACGTAGTTCCTCTTCATAGTAGCCATTCTATTGCGGCGGAACTGAAATTGGCTGACGATCCCCATGCGGACAAACCAGTGGCACCAACCTGTACTCAACCACCACGACAAACCCCGCTATCCTGCGGAGATAACGGGATATGGGGGGAGGGCAATTCGTGGCTTGCAGTCGCAAACTCCGCGTCCCGCCGCAGTTCCACAAATTCCTTCGGATTCTATACTCAAGAAAAATCCTGTCAACGACAAAAGCGAAGCTTCCAAAAACACCGGAACGCCCATCCTAACTGTCGCGCGTTCCGCAAGCTTAAAGTGGGATTTCAGACCATCACTTCGGATATTGAAACGAGTATCCGCTCGCCTCATTCCCCGACATGAACCGTGTGTTGTATTCCAGCAGATAATTCAAATGATCCGCATCGGAGGGGAACGATTGTCCGGAATAGGGGTACGCGTGCATGTCGCCGAACGGCAGCGGATCCACCGTGTCGCCGCGATAGGCGTAGAAATCCATGTCCTTCTCGTATCCGTTGGCCACGAAGAAATAATCGCGAACCCAGCCGCTCGGCAACACCGGCAGCGTCGCCGGATCGAAATCAAGCGCCACTTCGTCGCCCGACCCGAAAACCACAAACTTGTCGTCCAACGATTCCAGCAGCGGCCGAACATCGCCATAGCGCGTATACGCTCCCGCCGGACGTGTATAAGGCCCAGTGGCGCTGGTCTTTTCGTAGATATATTTCACGTTGCCCGGCGGCTGGTCTTCGATCTTCAGTGGGAATCCATGAAAGCCCAGCTCGGCCCGCGCCAGCGGCACCGCCGTCACCCTGCTCTGATCCTCACGATGACCCTGATCTGTCCGGCTGACCAGAATGTCGTCCCAATAGATCTGCAAATTCGTCACCATCCGAATGCGCCGCGTCCCCAGCGGAAGTTTCCCCGTCAGATCGGCCGTCATGGTTCGCGCCCCACCCGCTGGGAAACCCATGTCATCGACCACCCGCACCCATTTTTCTTTCGCGTCATTTCCGACGGAGTTCGCGGTCGCTACTAGCGCTTCGACATACGGCGCAAATGGCCGCAGATGCGCTTGATCCGCCGCGTACATGCTCGTGGCCGAGTAGTACTCGATTTCACCATGCATCAGCAACCACAATGGCCCGCCGTCGTAAGCCTTGCCCAGATCGAGTTCCAGACTGTGCGGCTCGGCGAATCCCATGAATGGCAGCACCTTGAAATCTCCGAAATACCGGTGCGCCAGCAGATCCGGAAGCACATCGTGCCCGTGCTCATCCCAAGCCCCCGCCGGAGGCCGCGCATCATTCTTATTGCTCAACACCACCTTGAACGGCGGATACGGCGGGTTGCTGGCAAAATATTCGTTGGGATAAACATCGACTTCACCCGGATGATCGACCGCCAGCAATTTCACCTGATCCAGGTACACCGATTCCTCGAGTGGCTCCATGAAGCGGAAACTGAGCTTGTCATCCTTTTCGCGGAGCGACGCGCGGTCCAGTTTAATCGCCTCCGTGGGCCGCGCAATGTTGCGCACAACACCGGAGCCAGCGCCGGGCTCAGAACTAATTTCGGATATTGCTTTTGGGAAGGGCACGGCTCTCGCACTCGGGGTTGGGAAGGGCACAGTTTCAGCCGTGCCGCTAGATCCCGCGAATGATGCGGGCTTTAGCCCCTGAGCGACGCCGCCATCCCGCCCACCAATCCAGTGTCCGACGACCCCCGCACCCAGCATGTCGCCGACGAGTTGATATTCACGCCCATCCCACGCAAACAGCGTGGGACACGAACTGCCCCGCCGGTCCAATTCAAGAAGATTCTGCACCTTGTTAGCCGCAACTTCGATTTCATCTTGCAAAACGCCTGTAGGCCACAACATGCGCACCACATCCGCTTGCGTGGCTTTTCCAAGGCCGATCGTCAGATAAGGCGAGTTCTGCCCCAAATAGCCGGACGATCCATACACCTCAAACTTCTGCCGCAAGCCATCGGAGAAAACTTCCACCTTCGTGCCAATAGCGCTCTTGTTATCGTTCAGTCCCTTAAGCGCAAGCCGTAGCGAGTTATTCTTATTCCCGCCTTCATTGCGCAGCAGTACGGCAGGTCCGTGATGTTGCGTGATCAGCAGATCGACCGCGCCGTCGTTGTCGTAATCGCCGGTGATGATGGCGCGCGGCTCCTTGAGTTGAATTTTGTCGAGCCCAACATCGATGGTGACATCCTTGAATCCATCCGGCCCAAGATTGCGAAAGAGTCGAACTTCGCCGCGACCGTCTTTCGTCTCGCCAACCGCTGCGAGATCCACCCACCCGTCGTTGTCGTAGTCGAAAGCTACGATGCCATAGGCGCGGACCCAATCCACTTTCGGCAGCGCGACTTGCTCGAAACTTTTCGCTTGCTTGTTTTGCCAGAGGGAGATACCAGGAGCACCCCAGTGCGTGAATGCGAGGTCCATCCAGCCATCATGATTGAAATCGAGGACAGCAATACCGTTTTCGCCCGTCCACGCGGGGAATGGTGTGTGCGCAGTAAATGCACCCTCGCGCGGATTCTCAAAGATCGTCGTGGCACTACGGTGACCAGCAATCACAATGTCAACCGCTCGATCATTGTTGTAATCAGTTCCTAGTGCGGCGGAATAGAAACCGGAAGCCGAAAGCCCCGTTTCCTCACTAACATCCGTGAATGTGCCGTTGCCGTTGTTGCGCCACATTTCGTTGCTCAACGCCTGGGCCGACATTGCGTCCTGCGTCTTTTCGAGGGGTGCTTCTAGCTGCGACGGCGCTGGTCCAGTTCGCGTGATGTACAAATCCAAATCGCCGTCGTGGTCGTAGTCGACAAATGTCAGACCTATGTTCGGTCCATCACTCTTGATTCCCGCCGCTTGGGTCAAATCCTTGAAGCTTCCACCCTTTTCGTTGTGCAGCAGCATGACTCGATCCCTGAAGCCGAGCACGATATCCGCAAAACCGTCGTTGTCGTAGTCTCCAGTCGTACAGCCGATCGCGTGCCACGCCGGATCCAGTCCCGCCTTTTGCGTGACCTCCTCAAACTTTCCCCCGAGGTTGTGAAAAAGCGACAGCCCTCCATCGGGACCGTTGTCCGCCAACAACACGTCAAGTAGGCCGTCGTTGTCATAGTCGAGGAAGCAAGCCCCCGGGCCGAGAAAAGACACGGCATCGTTCGGCAGTGGGGCCATCGTCCCCGGCAAAATCCCCGCCTCCTTCGTCACATCCACAAACCTCACGGGATTCGCCGCCCCCACCTTCTCCGCCGCCATCGGCGATTCTTCCGCGCGCGAATATCTTCCCTGCTCTCCATACGACAAACTGATCGGCGAGCCCAGCTTGTTCTGCGTGATGTACTGAAACTTCTTCATCGCCTCATGCGCGGAATCTCCTTGCCCCGATTGCTGATAAACCCGCGCCAGCCCGAACTGCGCCGAAGCGTGATGCGTGTCAATCTTCAGCGCATGCTCAAACGCTTCAATCGCCTCAGCAAAGTTCTTAACCTGCGCATAGCTCGATCCCAGGAAGTACCACGCATCGGCATCGTTCGCATCGATTTCTGTGACCCGCCGGAACGCGTCCACGGCGGCGCCCGCGTCCGAGGAGTTCTTGTAATAGAGCCCAAGGTTGTACCAGGCGTGTGCTTCTTTAGGATTTGCGGCGGCCGCCTTTTCCAGCAGCGCCTTCGCCTCGTCCACACGCTGCAGGTTGAGCAGCGCCACGCCGCGATTGACCACCGTGACCTCTAACGCCGGATCATCCGACGCGGCATCCTCAAACGATTTCAGCGCCTTCGCAAACAGCTGCTGATTCATGTAAGCCACGCCAATGTTATTCAGGCGAGCGGCTTCCTGAGGATTGCGAGTGGGACCGTTTGCGCCGAGCAGTGCAAGCAGAAAAACGACAACGAGGGCAACGACGATTGACTTGGACATTGCGGTTGAAAGTGATTTTATCTCAATCGGAGATAGCAGGGTTGCGGAGCTTTATGGCAACGCCCCGCCGAACTGACGGCTGAAAGCTGAGAGCTGACAGCTATTTCGGTTGCATCGTCTGCGCAACCATCACCTGACGCTTAAAATTCTCCATCATGTCCGCTTGCAAACGCACTTCCGTGGGTCGCTTCGCCAGCGTCATGGTGTCGATCTTGTCCTGCAGTTTGAGCAGCGCATAAAACAGATTCTCCGGACGCGGCGGGCACCCAATCACATACACATCCACCGGCACGATGCGATCCACGCCCTGCAGCACCGCATACGTGTTAAACGGCCCGCCCACCGACGAGCACGCGCCCATCGAGATCACCCACTTCGGCTCGGGCATCTGGTCGTAGATTCTTTTGACCACCGGAGCCATCTTCAAGGTCACCGTCCCCGAGACGATCATCAAATCCGATTGCCGCGGGCTCGGCCGAAATACTTCCGAACCAAACCGTGCGATATCAAACCGCGCCGTCGACGACGCGATCATCTCAATCGCGCAGCACGCCAGCCCGAACGTCATCGGCCAGAGCGCCGATTTCCGCGCCCAGTTGAAGACGTAGTCCACCGTCGAAATCATGAAGTTCTTTTCGAATTTGTTCTGCAGCCAGCTCATGTGGGTTTTCCGTCGAAAAGGATAACGCAAGAATCATACGCGATGGCGTGATGCAGGTCACGAGGTAGCTGCGAGCTACGAGCCAGCAACGGCGCACAGAGGGAAATTGCTGTGGTTTGCTCGCTCCAAGCTAGCAGCTAGTGGCCAGAAGTTAATAAATCGAATACCCCGGCGCCGGATTCCGCACATCGGGCTTCGACGCCATCAGTAGGAGCGCACCCACGCGCTTGAAGGCCTTCAGATCGTCGAGGCAATGGAATGACGTGGTCTGATAATTCTCCGGGGTCGGCGTATCGTCGGGAATCTGCGCATACTCTACATTTTCAAACGCATGCGTCTTCAGCAGCTCGATATACTCCGCCGCCGACCGCACATGCACCGGCACCTTCAATTTTGGCACCCACTGCAGCGAATATGGATTGTCTTTATAAAGATTGATGAGAATGAACAGCCGTCCATGCGGAGCCATCACCCGAAACAACTCCGCCAACGCGCGGCCCTGATCGGGATAGTAATAAAACGACTCGACCGACAGCACCTTGTCAAAGAAATTCTCTTCCCATGGAATCTGCGCCGCCGATCCGACGACGAACATCACGTTATCAAACTCTTTCGAAGCCGCACGCGCCTGCCGCACCATTTCGTCCGAAATGTCGACCCCCACCACCTGCCCGAACCCCTGCGGTCCTTCGCCGACCATGCGCGCCAGCAACCGCGTAGCCCATCCCGATCCGCACCCCAAATCCAGAATGCGCTCCCCCGGACGCAATTCCATCCGCCGCATCGTCTTTTCCGTGATGTCAAGATGATGGTTCTCCATCTTCGGCCCTTCCCCTTGCTCGGCCCAGCGATTGAATTCCTGTTGTAAGCGCTCGTCGGGAGATTGGGATGGGTTAGTCACAAGCAGATCCTCTTTCGTTACTTAGATCGGTTTATGCTGCGCTCATTTATGAGGCGATCCATGGATTGACCACGGTCACGCCACAATCCTCGAAATCGTCGCTGTGACGCGTGGCAAGTGCGGCGGAATGCACCTGCGCAATCGCCGCGATCTGCGCGTCCGCATGGCCCACCGGACAACCGAGAGCCCGGCGACGAGCCACAATCCTCGCAAAAGGGCGCGCGGCTTCGCTCTCGAAGGCCAGAACCCGGCCCTGCAGCACCCTTGTAAACATTTTCTCGGCGGCACTGAGAAGCGATTCCCTTCGTTTGCTGGCTGCGAGTAACTCGATGCCGTAGAAAATCTCAGCTTCGGTGACCGAAGTTGTGAACAGCTCTTCCGGCGCCTGCTTTGCCACCCATCCCGCTACGCGAGAACTCGGCATCAGCCGCATCAACTCCGACAGCACGTTGGTGTCGAGGATGATCATTCGCCGAATTTGGGTGCCGGCCGGACGGGATCCCTCTTGGGCAATTCCAATTCAACTCCGCCCAATGGCGCAAACAGAAGACGAATGCTTTCCGCCAGGTTTCCTGGTCGTGGCGGAGAACCGGTCAGAGCGGAACGGAGAATCTCTCGCGCCTCCTCTTCCATGGAGCGTCCATGACGGGCGGCGCGGAGGCGCAATCGGGCCTTTGTCCTTTCGTCCAGTTTTCGGATCGTAATTGCGGCCATGATCGCAACGATAGCATTGCTATCATTGATCGCACCAGGAAAGTTTCAGATCGTCACCCCCCGCAACTCGTCAAAAAACGACGGATACGACACGCCCGCCGCATCCGCCCCGTGTATCGTAGTCTCGCCCTCCGCCCGCAGCGCCGCCACCGCAAACGCCATCGCAATCCGGTGATCGCCAAAAGAATCCAGTTCCGCCCCATGCAAACGCTGACTGCCCGGAATCTTCATCCCATCGGGACGCTCCTCTATTTCCGCGCCCATCTTCCGCAGATTCGCAGCCACTGCAGCTATGCGGTCCGACTCTTTCACCCGCAACTCCTTGGCATCGCGCACTTCCAGCCCGCCCTCGGAATACGGCGCAACTGCGGCCAGCACAGGAATCTCGTCAATCAACGCAGCCGTATCGGCACCAGCTATAACGCCGCCCTTCCATGCCGCTCCTCGCGCTTCAATCGTTCCCACCAGTTCGCCCTGATGCTCTTCCAGATGCGCGACCGACACCTTCAGCCCCATTTGCATCAGAATATCGAGCAGCCGCGCCCGCGTCGGATTCATCAAAATTCCCGGCAAAGTAATCTGCGATCCCTGGAACAACGCCGCCGCACAAAGAAAAAACGCAGCGCTCGATAGATCCCCTGCCACGTGCGCTTCAATCGCATGCAACCGCTGCCCGCCGGCAATGCGCGCCACATTGCCTGCGCGTTCCACATTTACTCCAAACGCCCGCAGCGCAATTTCACCATGATCCCGCGTGCGAATCGGCTCCTCGATCACCGTCTCGCCATCGGCAAACAATCCTGCAAACAGCACACACGATTTCACCTGCGCGCTCGCCACTTCCGGCCTGTAATGAATCGCCTTCAGCGCGCCGCCTTCAATCTTCAGCGGAGGCCGTCCACCCTCGCTCGACGAAATCCGCGCGCCCATCTCGATAAGCGGCGCGATAATGCGCGCCATCGGCCGTCGCGAAAGCGATTCATCCCCGAACAACTCACAGGCAAACGGCTGCCCCGCCAGAATTCCGCTCAACATGCGCATGGTCGAGCCCGAATTGCCGCAGTCCAGCATTGCCGCAGGAGCCTTCAGCCGCAACCCCATGCCGCGCACTTCGATCGCGCCGTCTTCCAGATGCGTCCACTCGCAACCAAGCTTGGCCACGCAGTCCAGCGTGCTCGCGCAGTCCCGCGCCGCAGAAAAATTCTGGAAGCGGCTCGTCCCCTCCGCAATCGCTGCTAGCATCGCGTACCGGTGCGAGATCGACTTGTCGCCTGGAATGCGGACGACTCCCCCCACACCGAGCGCAGGGCGAACAACAACGTTCGAACCATCGGACATGGAATTAATATAACGGAGATTGTGGGGAGGGCAGAGGTAAGAGGTCAGATTGCAGAAGTGAAAACCAGGGTTCGAAGGCATTCACTTCTGCAATCGAACCTCTGACCTCGAACCTTACCGCGTCGCTCGTCCAGTCGCTTCCGCCAGAATCTCCTGCGGAACCTCACGCAACGAGACGCTAAACTCAAACATCGGCGTCTCCGAGCCGCGGCCCCACCGGCCCACTTCCCAATGCGCGCGGATGAACTTCACCTCGGGCCTCGCCGTCAGATTCAGCAGCAGCGGAACTTCCTCGCGATAGAACTTTTGTGGAAACGCCACGATCGGCTTGGCATCCCACGTTGCGCCATCCACCGACGCGTAGATGCTCACGTCGATCGACTCCTGCTCGATGATGTTCGTAATGGCCAGCGTCAGTAGAAAAATCCGCCCAAAGGTCTGGCTCACGTCGACCGCCGTGCCATCTCCCTTGGCGTTCACCACCGTCTTTTCCGGAACGAGAAAGGCTTCCATCATGATGCGCCGATTTTAGCAGAGCCCACCGGCGAGTTGCGGTGACCCTTGTCGCAGCGCGGTCTGAAGCAATTCTCCTCCAACGATCGCCTGCGAGCTCAACCGAAAACCCGCCCGCCCCATCCACTCGCATATCATGAAAGAGCAAAGCGAGGCCCCAGTCTCTCTTGGAGAAAATTGACAAAGCGACCGTCGCAACCATGCTCGCAGGCATGTGCACGTTTCTCAATGTCTACTGCACCCAGCCCTTGCTCCCGCTTTTCCGCGAAACCTTTCACGCCTCCGAACTGGAAGTCAGCCTCACCGTCAGCGCCACCATTTTTGCCACCGCTCTCACCGCGCCCCTCATCGGCATGATTGCCGAACTCCGCGGACGCAAAAAAGTGATCGTCCCGTCCCTGTTTCTCTTGGCGCTTCCCACCGCGCTCGCCGCGACCTCCACCAGTTTGCGGACGCTCATCTTCTGGCGTTTCGCGCAGGGTCTCTTTGTGCCCGGCATCATCGCCGTCATGCTCGCCTACATCAATGAAGAATGGGCCGGACGCGGCGTGGGGCGCGCCATGTCCTCCTACGTCACCGGAACCGTCATCGGCGGTTTTCTCGGCCGCTTTATCTCCGGAGTTATCGCCGCCCACTGGCATTGGCGCTCCACCTTCCTCGTACTCGCCGCCCTCGACCTCATCGGAGCCTTCCTCGTCCGGGCCTGGCTTCCGCTGGCAAAGAATTTCGTGCGCGCCCAGCACCGCCAGCAGGTTCTTGACCACGCCAAACAGCACCTGCGCAATCCTCGCCTCTTAGCCAACTTCGGGATGGGCGCTGCCGCGCTCTTCGCGCTGGTAGGCTGCTTCACCTATGCAAACTTCTATCTGGCCGCCGCGCCCTTCCATCTGAATTCCGCTCAGCTCGGCAGCATCTTCTTCGTCTATCTCCTCGGAGCCGTCATCACGCCACAATCCGGCCGCTTCCTCGACCGCTTCGGCTTTCGCCACACCACCGTAGTCTATTGCGCCATGATGATCGTCGGCCTGCTCCTCACCCTCATCCAATCCCTGCCCGTCGTCATCGCCGGCCTCGCCGTCTTTTCCTCCGGAGTCTTCATCGCCCAAGCCGCCGCCACCGTGCAAACCGGAGCCATCGCTGGCCGCGCCCGCTCCTCCGCCGCCGGACTCTACGTCTCCTTCTACTATCTCGGAGGCAGCGTCGGAGCCACCCTGACCGACTGGTTCTGGCGTTGGAGAGGCTGGCCCGGTTGCGTCGCCGCCCTGGGAGCGGTTTCATTGCTGAGCTTATGGCTGGCTCGCATCAGCAGCCGCCCCATGGACCAACTCAACTCCTCCGAAATCGAGCTAGTGGGTGGCTAAAGCCCCTATCCAAAGGAGTGCCAACTCAAGCTGTATTCTGGCCGGAGTGGGTAAATTTTCTTACCTCGAGTGAGGCTTGCTTTGTGTCTTAAGCGCAGCCATTCTCCAACCGACATAATCCCTCCAAGACTCGACCTAATAAAGTCGCTTGACATCGCAAATCTATATATGTAGATTTAATCGGTGAAATTGCCCCGAAAATCTCCGCAAACTCTCCTCGTGCTGAGCGAATTCCTACAGTCCCCGCAAGACTGGAAGTACGGTTACGACATCAGTCTGAACACGGGCATAAAGTCCGGCACGCTGTACCCACTCCTAATTCGCCTGGCAGAGCGGAAGTTGCTGGAAACGCGCTGGGAAATTCCCGAGCCTGGCAAGCCTCCCCGCCACATGTACAAACTTACGCCCGAGGGATTGCGATCCGCCCGCGAATACATTCCGTCCACTTCTACAATTTTTGCTACGGCCGTATTGAGTGGAGCAAAACGCTGATGACTCTTACTCGACAAATTGCTTTGCGAATCTCCCACGCTGTGCTTCGATCCGCCGCCCCTGAATCTCGGGATTGGGCCCAGGCGGCTTTGCGCGAATTGGATTTCATCGAAGACGATTGGACCGCATTACTCTGGGCGCTTGGCGGCATGCGCATTCTTTTCCGCGTCAAGTCCCGCTGCAAGCCGCGCGAAGTCCCCCTGACTCGCCTCGGCGACATCCCTCTTGCCGAGCGCATCCTCGCCGACAAGGTTCGCGCCCGAACCCTCAGCCTCGTCGTAACCATCGGCGAGAGCATTGCTTTCACTTGGCTTCTTTTCTTCTTTCCCAACCCGCTCCAGCGGTTGGGCAGCCTGCTCACTGTCGCGGCCATGCTCTACATGACCTGGCAACTGCTCGCATGGCGCGTCCGCGAATTTTCCTCCGACACCGATCTCAGCCGCCGCGCTACTGATTATCGTGCCGAACTCGAGCACCAACGAGACTTCCACCGCGGCTGGTGGTTCTGGTCCCGATTAGCGCTCATGCTTCCTGGGCTGCTCCTCTTCTGCGCTGGCGGCGCCGTCGCCGAGCCTAAGTCACTTCCAATTTATGCGATCATCGCCGCCTGTTTCATCGGAGTGTCCGCCATCGCCGTGCCGGCGAACTTGCGATTGGCGCGCAAGTATCAGTCTCAGATCGACGAATTGAATGCCATTCAAAGGCAGCCCCAATGAAGCTGATGCTCTTCTTTTTAGCGCTCGCTACAATCGCCTTCGTGCCCGCCGCACGCTCTCAATCCGCTACGAACTTCTCATTTCCCTCCGATTCCGAAATCCGACAGATCCTCGTTGATCGCATCGACAGAGATCACCAGAGCGTCGGCATCGTTGTCGGTATCCTCGATCCGTCGGGTCGGCGAATCGTCTCCTACGGAAGCCTCGAAAAAGGCGACAAGCGTCCGCTCGACGGCAACACGATCTTCGAAATCGGCTCCGTCACAAAAGTATTCACTTCGCTCCTGCTGGCGGATATGATCCAGCGCGGCGAAGTCGCGCTCAACGACCCCGTCGCCAAATATCTCCCGGCCACGGTCAAGATGCCCGAGCGCAACGGTCGCCAGATCACATTGCTCGATCTGGCCACACACACCTCCGGCCTTCCGCGCCTTCCCGGCAACCTCAACCCGAAGGATCCCGCCAATCCCTATGCCGACTATTCCGTCGACCAGCTCTACCAATTTCTCAGTGATTATCAACTGACCCGCGACATCGGGTCGCAGTATGAATACTCCAATCTGGGGGGCGGGATCTTAGGCCTCGCCTTATCCCGGCACGCTGGCATGGACTACGAGGCTTTAGTCCGAGCAAGACTCTGCGAACCTCTGGGGTTGAAGAGCACCACCATCACTCTTTCTCCGGACATGAAGGCGCGACTCGCTATCGGACACAACCAGGCACTGGAAACTGTCACAAGCTGGGACTTGCCCACGCTGGCCGGTGCTGGCGCGCTAAAGTCCACCGCAAACGATCTGCTCTCATTCCTAGCCGCCAATCTTGGTTACACCAAGTCGCCCCTCGCGCCGGCAATGGCGGCCATGCTCACCACCCGTCGTCCGACCGGCACTTCCGGACTCGAGATCGCCCTCGGATGGCACATCCTGACCGTTGCAGGCCGCGAGATCATCTGGCACAACGGCGGCACCGGAGGCTTCCGGACATTCATCGCCTATGACCCCAAAAACCGTGCAGGCGTGGTCGCCTTGTCCAATACCTCCACACCCACCGGCGTCGACGACATCGGCCGTCACCTGCTCGACGCCAGCTTCCCCTTATCTCAGCCGCCAAAGGAACACAAAGAAGTCGCTGTCAATCCCAAACTGTTCGATGGATACGTCGGCCGCTATGAACTCGCGCCCAATTTCATCTTGACTGTGACCCGCGATGGCGATCGTCTTTTCGGGCAGGCTACCGGCCAATCGAAATTCGAGATGTTTCCGGAGGGGGATCGAGACTATTTTCTAAAAATTGTCGACGCCCAGATCACGTTCGAGACCGACAGCCAGGGCAAAGTCACGGGGTTAGTGCTCCACCAGGGCGGCGATAAACCCGCAAAGCGGATCGAATAGATTTTGTCTCATCACGGCCAGGGATGTATCGCTAAACGACCACCGCATCCAGAAACTGCCGCAGTGTCGTGCCCACCATCTCAGGCTGCTCCCAAGGAGAGTAATGTCCTGCCTTCGGAATCACCTTCAACTGGCTGCCCGAAATATTCTGCCGCATCAACTCTCCGTCGGCGACGGTTGAGAGCACATCTTCTTCTCCGATCACAATCAGCGCCGGCACATTGATGGTCTTCAAATCCGCCACCGAGTCGGGACGCTCCGCCATTCCTCGCTGTACCAAACTGATATCCTCCGCGGACATTCCGCGCATCATCGCGCGCGCTCCTGCGACCAAATCCGGACGCGTCTCCACCGTTGTCCGCCCCATCAGCTTCGGAATCATCGCTTCCAGAAACGGCTCGGTTCCCTGTTCCAGAACCGTGGCCGCAGCCTTCAACCGGTTCCCGCGGACCTCCGCCGTATCGGCCTGAGGACGCGTGTCGCAGAGCGCAAGCCCGCTGACCCGCACCCGAAATCTCCGCCAGAATTCAAACAGGATGTACCCGCCAATCGAACAACCGATGAAAGCCGCCTTGCCAACACCGGCCGCGTCCAGCACGCGCGCGACGTCGCCAGCGTGCTTGCCCATCAGCGCCGGCCCCTCGCCAATTTCCGACTCGCCATGCCCGCGCAGATCGGGAAGAATCAACCGGTAACGCGAATCCAGCGCCGCCGCCACCGGATTCCAGAATTCATGGTTACAAGGGAACGGATGAAGCAGAACAACCGGCGCCCCGTTGCCGCGAATTTCGTAACAAATCTCGGCGTCGTCGCTGCGCAAGCGTTCCATAAAGAGAGTTTACCGCCGTATTCCGAGCTTTGTTGACCAAGACCAACCTAAAAGCCAACAGGCGACGAGAATGCCCCATCCTTGCGCGCTTTTTGCTCAAGGGTGAGATTCCACACAAGCCTGCCGCGTGCCTTCTCTCGTTTGAATTCTAGAAAGTGTGCCTCGCCAGCCGTCCCGCACCCTCTCACCGGCATTCAACGAACTTTAGCTCGCAACCGTCTGCTGCGAAGACGCAACCGGCAAAAGCAGCGGCTCTTCCGGAATGATGATCCACGCGAGCACGTAGGCCACGACTCCCGGGAAAACGCCGCACGCCAGCGTAACGAAAAACCAGAGAATGCGGACCAGTGAAGTATCCAGTTCCAGATATTGCGCCAGCCCGGCGCACACGCCCCCCACCTTGCGGTCGGCGCGGGATCGCATCAGTTTCCTCACCACTGGTGGAACGCCCACTACATTGCCACAGTGTGAGCAATAACGGCCTTCATCAGCGATAACCTTGCCGCAAGCATTGCAGTACATGGTTTTGTCCCCCTGCTTAGGATACGACGAATCCGCCGAAAAAGTTCCACGGTCGGCTCACCCGCCATAGCGTCATAGATCAATGACGTAATCGGCGACGCCTCACTGCCGGTACGCTTCCTTAATCCGATTCCGAGCCTTGTCCGCCTCGGCATTGCCCGAATTCGTGGCCACGACGGCTTCGTACTTCTTCAAGGCCAAATCCCGCTTCTGCAACTGGTCGTACATCTCGCCCGCCCCTAGATCGGCCTTTTGCAGAAACTCCGGATCAGCGCCCGTAACCTCGCTCACCAATTCATAAGCCGCAGCCGCAGCTGAATATTTCTTCTGGCTGCGCAGCAGGTCGCCCAGTCCCAACGCGGCGATCTCATAATGCAGATTGCCGTACTTTCCCTCTCGCCCGTTCTGCCACACCCTGCGGTACTGCTGCTCGGCCTCATCGTTCTTGCCCTCAGCCCGCAGCAGGTTCCCCTCTTCCAGCGGCAGAAGATAATTCCTCGGGAACCGCGAACCCAGCGCGCCCGGAATCTTCAACGCCTCGCCATAGCGATGCTCGCGGCGCAAAAACACCATCAGCACCACGCCCGCATCCACGCTGGTCTCGCCATTGCCGTGGAAATCGTCCTTCAGATACTGCAACCCCTTTTCTTTGTCGCCACTCAATCCCACCAGCGCGACAGCCATTTTCACGGCGAACGACAGGCTCCCCATCACATAGTTGTGCGCGCCGACCACCAGTTTGGCGTCCGTATAACGGGGATCGAGTTCCAGCACGCGTTCGTGATCCCGTCGCGCTCCCACTGCATTGCGCAGCGCCGAAAACCATGCCCGCTCGATCAGCGCCGTATACAGCGCAAACTGCCCGCGCGTAACTCCGCGGGCATAGAGCATATCGACATTATTCGGATTCCGCGCCAGTTCCGCCTCTTCCAGATTTTCCGCCTGCGCCACCAGTTGCTTGATCCGCGCCTTCTGCGCCGGGTCAGCCGGACGATGCGCTTCCCCTATAAAACTGTCGTTCGCGTACTCGCCCGTATTCATCGCGCCCATGCGATACAGCTCCCGCACCTGAACCGCTGAGAGCAGATGATTCACCGCAAACGGATCGTTCGGATGCCGTGCCAGAATTTTCTCGAAATCCTGCACGGCCGCATCGTAATCAAGGTTGTAGTAGTGCTCGAAAGCCGCCTGATTCAGCGGATCGGCAGGACGAAGCGCATTTCCAACCGAAGCATCCTCAGCTAGACAAGCCAAGGCAAGAGCCAGCAAAATGACGAGAGTCAAAGCAGAACGTCGCCGGACAAGAAAGAAAAACACGCTCTCCTAGTTTAGCTGATTAGAAACATAGATGAAATTCGTTGGGCCATAGCGAACTCCAGCGGGCACATCTTCGCACGAGATTGTTAATCTCGGACAATCACTCAATTGAGTCGTGCTTCTGAAGATTATGCTTCGCGCACAACAACTGGATATTCTCGGTCGCTTTCGAAGAACCACCTAGAGAGTAAGGAATTACGTGGTCGAAATGCAGGTTCGTGGAACTGCCGCACCTCACGCAGCAACCCTTATCCCTTTTCCATACCTCTAACTTCACGTTGGTAGGAATAACGCGGTCATGCTCAACAGAGACACTTCGAGATTTGTCGGAAAACGGCAGTTCGCCGACCATCTGCAACTTGAATTTGAAGACCTTTCTGGACCCAGAACTCTCCTCCCAGGCGTCAACCAGATCGAAAACTCCATTGTAAGCCCATATTCCATTGCGAATTTTTTCAAAGACTCTCACGCGCTCCGCGGGAGCCGATCCATGTTTGTACTTTCTTGCCGCCTCTGCGAACAATCCATTCTGGGTTTTCTTGCCACTCGGTTCAAACTCCGGTTGATCCAAAGCCTTCGGATCTAAGCCACTTCTCCGCCTTTGGTCGTGACCCTCATAGATGATGATGCGCCCGTCCTGTTCGATCTTGTCCTCATACGGCGCACCTAACCTCTGACTCATAAGAATCAGGCTCTCGCCATCCCTGAGTCGATAGTTCATCCCGCGTTGGAGACTCACTCCGAAAGGAGCACACATCTCTAGATAGGAAATGACGTCGCCAGGGCTTAGCATCGGGATTGGGGGGTCACTTCACACCGGCAATTCTTCCTGCATCCATCCTCCAGTCGCTTCCACCTTCGGCTCAGAGGCTAAATCCAGCACCATTTTCTCCAGCACCAGCCGTTTCCCCGGAGGATTCGACCGCAGCGCAAGATCCGCCTTCGCCACCAGACGAATCGACCGCGTCAACTCGCGTTTCGACTTATACCGCCGCGCCTGCCGGATAATATCGTCGGCCGCAAACGGAGGCACGCGAAACCCCTGCCATAGCGCCGCCCACAGCATGCGCTGGTCGCGCACGTTGCGCTCCAGAATCACCAGCATCTGCCGAAACGTCTTCGCCAGCATGTAGAGATGTCCAATCGCCGCCTCTTCGCCGTCGCCCGTCGAAAGCAGCGCATCCAGAACTTCGAGCGCCCGCACCCGGTCCTTCGATGAGATCGCATCAGTCAACTCATACAGCGAACGCTGTTTCGCTGCCAGCACCATCGTTTCCACATCGCCCAGCGTGATTTGCTTCTTTTCTCCGACGTAAAGAATCAGTTTCTCCAATTCATTCGACACCATCATCATGTCGCCGCCCAGCGCGTCCACCAACTCGCGTGCGCCATCGGCATCGATCTTCACTTCGCGCGTGCCGCAGTATTCGCCAATCCACCGCACCGCCTCGCCTTCCTGCACACGCGACAGTTCCACAATCCCGCAGAACGGCCCCATATCTTCCCGAATCTTTTGATACCGGTCCTTGTCCGTCATCTCCATGCGGCGGGCGTCCGCGGGAATGCTGATGTGGTCGGCCACAAAAATCAGCAGCGCGTCAGGATTCGGATTCTTGCAATACGCTTCAATCGCCCCAATCTTTTCCTCGTTCGAGCCGCGCCCAAACAAAGTCTTCACCCCGCGGATGAAGAACACCTGAAACGGCGCCATCAGCGACGGCGTCTGCGCTCGGTCCAACACTTCATTCAACGAAGTCTCAGCCAAGTCGAATTCAAACAGTCCGAAGTCCCGCGAATCGGGAGCGACTAAGTGTTCAACAATGGCGTCGCGGCAGCGCTTGCGAAAAAACGCTTCATCTCCCACCAGCACATAAGCCGGTTTCAGCTTGCGCGATTCGAGTTCCGAGAAAAATCGGTCGGCTTGGCTGAAGGCGCGCATCAGTAGACCTCATCGTGCAACATCAGTACGCCTCCAGGATATTGGCGACCAGTGTACGCGCGAAATCGCGCGACAGGCGATGGACCGCCGGAGAATCTTCCTGAAAAAAACTGGGCAGATCGCTCGAGATCTCATACTGGTCGTGAAAAAGATACGAAGGATTTTCAAACAGCACCTTGCCATGCCGATCCGTCAACGTTACCTGGATGCTCACCGTCACCAGAGCACTCACCGCGCGTCCAGTCGTCGAGTCGTACACCAGAGGCGTGGCCGATGCCGATAAAACCGTAGCTTTCAACACCGCGTCCGCATCGCTCTTCGTATCGTGCACAACCCGATACCGCGTCCGCGCGTCGAATTCGCGCACCACCGCGTCGGTCAGCAACTGTTCTATGCGAAACGTCTGGCTGTGGCTTACGAATCCAGGAATCGCAATGCTCTGGACATTCTCAGGCAATGCAGCGGCATGCCCAGCGGTGTGGTACCCGCAACCGGCTAGCAGAGACGCCAACCCCACTCCGAGCGCCACCGCCATCACCCGCACCTTCATTGAATCTGACCCCGTGGCCGGGACGCCGTCAGGGTCTCCGCGCATTCCACCGCGCTCAACGCCGCCACACGCAGATTGTCCGACGTTGCCCAAATCCAGAGGCCATTTTTGCAATTCGCATCGGCTGTAACCGACGCCAGAATCTCTCCCCGGCCCGCCGCGCTCACATGACTCGGCAAATCTTCCGGAGCGGCACCGACCTCGACATGCTCACCCGCTAGGGCCTGTGCGAATTCCGCGATCCCAACCGATTTCTCCATCTCCACATACACCGAAAAGGCATGTCCATGGAAAACCGGTGTATGCAGCACCTGCAATGCAGGCGCAACCGCTCCCGGAGCAATCCGCTCGTAGTGTCTCCCAATGCGTTTCGATACTGCCTGCAACGAAGCTTTGGAGAGATCTCCATACTTCGCCACCATATTAAAAGCGATCTGAACGTCGAATACTTTTTTCGGCAGTTCCTGAAACGACAGCAGGTTCACAGTCTGCTCGTGGAGTTCGTCCATCCCCTTCTGCCCGTATTCCGACGCCGGTTCAAACACCGTCGCCACCATCCGTTCAATCTTCCCCACCTTCTCGCTGCGGAGAGCGAGCAACGCCAACACCGTGGCTGCAGGATGCGCCACCACGACTGGCCCCGGTTGCAATTCCGGCGTCAAAGCCTGCCCCGTCTGCCGCTCGATCCAAGGCGACCGGATCGATGCTCCAGTTTGCTCTTCCAGCGCGTACGAAAGGTCCACGATCGTGCCGCCGAGGTCGCGCGCCGCCTTCCAGTTGTCGCGCGTGGATTGCTCATCGGAAGCGAAAAAGGCGAAATCCACGCGCTCAAATTGCTCCTGCCGCACGCTCTGAATAAAGCTGATCTCGTCGCCCACCGCTTCCAGTTGGCCCAGGGAGTCATCGTCATCCAGCAACCGCACATCGACGGCCGGAAAATTCCGGTCGCGCAGAACCTCAGCAATCTCTTTGCCCTTCAGCGACGCCGCGCCCACGATCGCCACGCGGTAAACGTTGGTCCCGCGCACATCAGCCTGTACGCCAGTGGATTTAGAAAGTGCGGTCATGGTGTGTGCGATGCCTCCCGATACACCGGAGGCGTCGGCGGACCCTTGCGATGGAAAATCCACTGCAGCCGCCACAACACTCCGGAAGCCATGTAGAGAATCGCGATCGCGAAAAGCACCGGCCGCGAAAAATACCAGATCGAAGCGCCCACCACTCCAAACAAAACGATCAACCGGAAAGGCCGCCGCGAGCCAAAATCTATGTCCTTAAAGCTATAAAAACGCCATGTGCTCACCATCAGGTAGCCCACCACCACCACCAGCGTCAGCCAACTCGTCGCCGTCACCCACGAAGTCAGCGGCTCTCCCCCGGTGTAATGCACCACCGCCGCAATCACTCCCGCTCCCGCCGGAATCGGCATGCCCACAAAATATTTCTTTCCCGGACGCCCAGGATTCGAAGGCTGCGGATTCTTTGCAATGTTGAATCGCGCCAGCCGGCTCGCCCCCGCGATAAGAAACGCAAAGCATGCGATCGATCCCAGTTGCGTGATCTTTAAATGCAGGTCGGGAACAATCTTCTCTACGGGCAGCAGATGAAAGCCCCACATCCACGCCAGCAGCGCCGGAGCCACCCCAAACGTGATCACGTCGGCCAACGAATCCAGCTCCCGACCAAAATCGCTCGCCGTATTCGTCATGCGCGCAATGCGGCCATCGAGTCCATCAAACAGCACCGCGAAACCAATGGCCTTGGCGGCAAAGTCCATGTGCCACGGCTCCGTCGCACTCCCATGCACCGTCTGCAGAATCGCGTAGAATCCAGCCGCTATATTCGCCGTAGTAAAGAGCGAAGGCAGAATATACATTCCCTTGCGCATTTTGCCCCGCGCACGGTCCGACTCACGCCGATTCTGCGCTATCTCGTCCATGTTCCTTTATCTCTCATGCCGGGTGCCCACTCTTGCGCGTTCTTCGCGCAAGGGCGGGTTTCACAGAATTTTGCAGCACAAAACTTCCGAAAGCAGCCCTTCCCATCAACGCCCCTCCCGATCGCCGGCAGGAACCGGCTGCCTCACCGGCAACACCGCCAGCACCGTCGATCCTCCCTGGACGCGGTCGCCCAGTTTTACCTGGATCAAAGCATCTCGATCGCAAATCACATCCACCCGCGATCCAAACTTAATCAGGCCCACACGCTCGCCGCGTTCCACACGATCTCCCACCTTGAAATTAAAAACGATTCGCCGCGCGATCAAGCCGGCAATTTGCTTGAATACCACGACTCGCCCATCGCCGTCTTCTACCGTCACAACATTCTGCTCGTTCTCCTCTGCCGAATGCGCGCTCATCGCATTCACAAACTTCCCCCGCTGGTAACGCACCCCGCGGATCACGCCCGCAATCGGCGAACGGTTCACGTGCACATTGAAAACGCTGAGAAAAATGCTGATGCGCTGGCGCGAACTTCCGTCAGAAGTCACCACCGAAACATCGGTGACCTTGCCATCGCCCGGAGAAACCAGTGCTCCCGCCTGCGTCGGAATCTCTCGCTCAGGATCGCGGAAAAACCACAGAAAAAATATCCCCAGAAGCACGACCGGGACCGCATAGGGCCACGCCGCCAGCCAGACCATGAAACCCGCAGCCAGCAGGCATCCCGCGCCATAAAAGTAACCGTCACGCACCATGAGAATTGCAATGATTATAGAGCGAGGATGCGATCTTCAACATAACTGCAATAAAAAAAGGCGCTTAGAAGCGCCCTCGAGAGAGACATGGCTGGATTGCCCGCCTCGTATTCTGTGATGTTTAGGCCCGAAGATCTCAGGCCCGTCGTTCTATGCAGACTGCCGTTGCACCTGTTGCTCCAGGTTCTGCATCTGGTCCTTGAGGCGCAGCTTCAGCTTCTTCAGCCGCACTTCTTCCAGTTTTTCGTCTTCGCTGAGGTATCGTTTCTGGGTGAGGGATTCCAGCCGTTGGGAGTATTGCGAGTGCTCCTGAACCAGTCTTTGGAACTCTTCCCGACCGGTCAGGAGTTGATTACTCGGAGTCAGCATCCTTGCCAGACCTCCTGCTGTTTGTTACAGCACGGTTAAAAAGTAGCACAAGGCTCGCCAGCGTTCAACGGGATTTCGTCAGAAGATTTCCACCGTCGTTAGATGCCCTTCGTGCCTGAAACTGAACCAGAAATGGTGCAAAAGTCGCCCCGCCTTCCACGCCCGTTCATCGACTCAATATCAACCGGCCAGTGAAAGCCGATACAGAATCGCATCCTCCGCTGGATCGTCATAATACAGACGCCGCCGTCCCTCCTCGCAAAAACTATGCTTTGCATAGAGCCCGCGCGCCGCCCTGTTCGACTCCCTCACTTCGAGCAGAATCGCCGACCCACCTTCGCTCCGCGCCTGCTCGATCAGCCCGAGCATCAACTCATCGGCAATGCCGCGCCTAAGAAATTCGCTCGCCACGACCACGTTCTCAAGCTCCCACTCGCCAGCAACCACCGCAGCGCACATAAATCCGCAAACAGTGCCCCGCTGCTTGCTCTCTCTGCCGGCCGAGCGCTCGTCTCCGCCCAGTTCCGCCAACAACACCACGCCGCTGCCCACCAGCTTTTCATACTGCTCCGCCGTCCAATGCGCCGCGCCCGGCGCCGCCCGCTCCATCGCCACCATGGCTGCCACATCGCTCAAGTCCGCACGTCGGATGGCCACAGGCATCCTGATTCAAGAGACTCCAGAACAGATTCGCATCGCAGAAACGTCCCTTACCCCGCCGGCTTCGAAAAAATCTCCGCATCCGATTGCCGAATGTAGTTAGCTTCCAGATCCTCAGGACGAACCGTACGCCCGCGCCGAAGTTGCTCCCACCCAATTCGCGCAATCGCCGCGCTATCCGGATACTCAATCAACTCCACCCGCATACCCGAACCTCGGATCGTATCCGCGAGCACGACGTCCGGCGTGACCACGGTCTTCATCAATCCATCTCCCTGCAGGCTCTCCGCAAGAAACTCGCCCAAGCTCAGCAGGCGTTCGCGAATCCGCCGGGCCTCCAACGGAACCAGCGACTCAACTTCGTATTCGCCGCTATAAACATCGCCCCGACCCGCGTCCACCACTCCAAGAACGCGACCCGCCCCAGGCCCGCCGAAAGCGACCGCCTCCAGCAGCGAAATAGCCACAATCGGCTTCTGCAGAGCTTCCGCCAAGGCTTTCACCGCGGCCAACCCCACGCGCAGCCCTGTAAACGACCCCGGACCATTGACCACCGCAAACGCGCCGAGATCGTCCTTCCGATAGCCGTGTTCTTTCAACACGCCAGAAATCTGCGGGACCAGTTGCGCCGAAAACGCACCCCCGGTCAGCGGCACAACCTCCAACACGACAATGTCGCCCATCTCCGGCGCCATACGCGCCAAAGCGAGACCGCCATTTTTTCCGGAAGTATCAACCGCTAGAAGAAGCCGAGACATTTGTAATTTTGCAATTTTGCAATTTGGTAATTGGCACCGCGAGAGTGCAGCAAGGTTTAGATAACAAAATTACGGAATCGCAAAATTACGAAATCCCCTTAGTGCCCCTCCACCAACTCCAGCAGCACGCCCGCCGTGCTCAGCGGATGCACAAATACATACCGGTGTCCGCCCGCACCCGTCTTGATTTCTTCCGAAACCAGCCGCACGCCTTCGCTCTTCAATTTCAAGACCGCGGCCGCCAGATCCGGAACCCGCATGCAAACATGGTGCAGCCCCTCGCCACGCTTGGCGATGAACTTCGCAATCGTCGAATCCTCCGAAGTCGCCTCCAGCAGTTCGATCCGGCTCTCGCCCACCGGAACCATCGCCAGCCGCACCTTCTCCTGCGCCACCGTTTCTTCCGCGGAAACACTAAGCCCCAGCTTCTCGTAAATCGACTTCGCCGTAGCCAAAGACTTCACCGCGATCCCAAGATGATCAATGCTGTATCCCATAAGTTGAACCAATTGTAATTTGTAGTTAATGGTTGATTTGTAATTGTTAATTTGTAATTTCGAAACCCTGCTCGCTCAAATTACCAATTGCAAATTACCAATTACAAATTCTCCGTCGAATCTACCCGGCCCCCGTTCCCCCCACAATCTCTTCCACCAGCGAGTACGGATCCCGCTTATGCTCGGCAATCTCCTCGGCATAGCGCTCCAAACTGTCGCCGTCCATCCGATCCCGCGCCTTTTCCAGCATGGCGTCGCGCAGCATCTCTACCAATCGCAGCCGCCAGCTCTCGACATTCTTTTTAAAAGCCAGGTTCTCTTTCTGCAAAAACGTCTCGTATCCCACAATCGCCGCTGCCAGCTCTGCGATCCCCACTCCTGCGCTCGCCACCGTCTTCACAATTGGAGGAGTCCACCCATCCCCCCTTGTAGCCAGCGACTGCATGGCCCGAATCTCGCGCTCTACGCGCTCCGCCCCGTCGCGATCGCTCTTGTTGATCACAAAAATGTCGGCGATCTCCATAATTCCGGCTTTGATCGTCTGCACATCGTCGCCCATGCCCGGAACCAGAATCACAATCGTGACATCCGCCAGCCTCACAATATCCACTTCATCCTGCCCCACACCTACCGTCTCGATCATCACCAGGTCGCGTCCCGATGCATCAAGCACCGTAGCACAGTCCGCCGTCGCCCGAGCCAGTCCGCCCAGCGATCCCCGCGTCGCCATGCTGCGTATGTAAATCCCCGGATCGCCATAATGATCCTGCATCCGGATCCGGTCGCCCAGAATCGCCCCGCCCGTATAAGGACTGGTGGGATCGACCGCAATAATTCCGACCGTCTGATTTTCCCTGCGATAGTGCTTCGCCAGTTGATCGACCAGCGTGCTCTTCCCCGCGCCCGGAGGACCGGTTAGGCCGATGACTCGCGCTTTGCCGGTATGCGGAAAAAGCACTTTGAGCAGCTCGGCCCATCCCGCCGCGCGGTTCTCGACCATAGAAATCGAGCGAGCCAAAGCCCGAGTATCCCCCGAGCGCAGCCGGTCCAACCATGAATTGGAGTCAGGATTCAACCAGCCAGTGTAAAGCAGCCGCAGCGCGACGGGAAACTAATGTTGAGATGGCCTAATGTTGATATGGCCGCCCTGAAATCCGCTTCTCGACCTCATTCCAGATTTTGTCATCTCTCTCGATTCCAGATTTTGTCACCCCGAGCGAAGCGAGGGATCTGCATCTTACCGCGAACTACAGAGCCACGCCCCACTCGGGATGACAATTCATAGAAACTTGAGTGTGCCGCTGCAATAACGGCTCTCACCGGAGGACTTAGCTGACTGCAAATGACCGCAGCCTGTGGAAAACCCAACCCAAGAAATAGTGCTATAGCGCCAACCTGCCCGCGAGTTACCGGGCACTTAGTAGAACAAAGAAAGAGGACGAAAATAAAAAGACAACTTTCTCTGATAGCAGCATTGCTCCTATCCGCCAGTGCCGCCTTCGCAGGCGCCACCACGCAGAAGTGGACTGCAGGCCCTGACTACTTTCAAGAACCGCTTAACTACGAGAAAAGCAACGTGAAGAGCCCATGTCGCGACGCTCGACGATGCTCTGGCCGCCTACTTCGAGTGGGAGCGCTAAGACTTTGCGGGAGCAGTCGAGGGCGTCCGTCGCGGCTACGAGGACTAAGCAGAGCCAATTCCGCGAGCGGACGTGAAGTCCAAGGACAAGACTTGGGGAACGTCCCCAATTCTTTCGAACCTACCTGCCACTCTTGCGCACTTTCCAAGGGCGTGAACCTCTCACCTTTGAACTCTACCCTCGAACCTCTCCCCACCCCTCGCCACCCCTCCACTTCCACCCCATCCCGCGCAACACTCCCCAAGCCCCTGCCGCGCAATACTGCACTCGGCACTCCCGTTCAATTAACTCCGCAACTCGCCGCACCGTCCACTTCCTCCCTCGCACCACCTGCGGCCCCCGCCGCAACTGTTTCTCCACTCGCTTCAACTGCTCCGCGTGGAGCTTTCGCGGCCTCCCCAGCCGCCCCGCCTTCAGCGCCCACACTCCAACTCGCCGTATCTTCTTCGCCCACTCGTTCACCGACTGTCGACGCACCCCCAGCCGCCGCGCTACCTCCGCCTGCCACACACCCTCCCGCAGCAGTCGTGCCGCCTCCATCCGCCGCCGCTCCAGCCCCGAAAAATTTCGCCGAACCGTGCGCTTCATGCCCATGAACTCACTCTCTCACATTCTCAAGAATATGTCAGTTATTTATTGATCAGATCTCCCAAGTCTTTGACGGATAAAGACTTTACTGGTAATTCCTTATTATTCAAAGACTTGGGAAAATAATCGCGCTAAGTCTTTGATTCCAAAAGACCGCATGCAGGGGGGATCAACCACCAACTCCAGAATCGACTCGTTTGCTAATCCGAGATTTAATCCTTCAGCAACTGCCTTGCGATCACCAGCCGCTGAATCTCGCTCGTCCCTTCGCCGATCGTGCACAGCTTCACGTCTCGGTAGAACTTCTCCGCCGGATAGTCTTTGATGAACCCGTATCCGCCATGAATCTGCACTCCTTCATTGGCGCACTTCACGGCCACTTCGCTGGCGTACAGTTTCGCCATCGACGATTCGAGCGTAGTCTTCATTCCGGCATCTTTCATGCACGCAGCACGAAGCGTCAACAACTTTGCCGCCTCAATCTCCGTGGCCATGTCGGCCAGCTTCCACTGGATCGCCTGAAACTCCGAAATCGCCTTGCCAAACTGCTCGCGTTCTTTCGAATACTTCAGCGCCGCTCCATATGCGCCCTCGGCCATGCCGAGCGACAGCGCGGCAATCGAAATTCGGCCTCCGTCCAGAATCCGCATCGCATCTCGGAATCCATTGCCTTCTCCGCCCAGCAAATTCTCGGACGGCACAAAGCAGTCTTCGAAGATCAGCTCTGCCGTGTCGCTGGCGCGCAGGCCGAGCTTGTTTTCCTTCTTCCCCGCGCGGAAACCCTTCGCGTCTTTCTCGACGATGAACGCCGAAAGCCCATGCGTGTGCGCCGCGCGATCCGTCACCGCCAGCACCACTAACACGTCAGCGTAGTGCCCGTTGGTGATGAAGGTCTTGGTGCCATTGAGCGTCCATCCGTCTTTTGACCGCGTCGCAACCATGCGTGCGCTACCCGCATCGGATCCCGCCGAAGGCTCGGTCAATCCCCACGCGCCGATGAACTCGCCGCTCGCCAGCTTGGGCACGTACTTTTTCTTCTGCGCCTCGTTACCCGCAAGGAAGATATGGTTCGAGCACAGCGACGTATGCGCGGCGACGATAATGCCGACAGATCCATCCACCCGCGAGAGTTCGGCAATCGCAGTCACGTACTCGATGTAGCCCATTCCAGCGCCGCCATATTCGGAGGGAAAGATAATACCCAACATCCCCAGCTTGCCCAGTTCCTTGATCGTCGCCAGCGGGAATTCGGCTGCTTCATCCCACTTCATGACGTTCGGCGCAATCTCCCGCTCGGCAAACTCGCGCACAGTCTTCTGCAACTGCAGTTGTTCTTCGTTTAGCTGGAAATCCAAGGGTCCTCCTGAAGATTCGCCTTCGAACCCAGACTTGGAGTCCTGAGCGAGGCGAGAGATATGTAGTGCGCTATTTCGTTCTGAAAAGGTCGTTCTGAAATCGGCGATTGGAAGCCGCGCGCGGGCGTGACGCAAAAGTTGGCGTCCAAGGTTTCATTTAAGCACGGGAAGTCGTGATTTGCGAAACTCTCGTACCGACCGGTTGGCTTGCGAAAAACTGCCCTAAATGCCCTTTCCACCGGGTTAGCCAACCGCCCGTAAGCGCACATGTTCACAGCATTTTCCGTGCTTTCCTCCAAAGCCATTCCGGGTTATACTTCACCCATCGGAGTGCTGGGTTCTCGAATTCCCCTCGACAACCTAAGGCGAACGCTGCCTTTGTTGCGGATCTTTATAGTTGCGGGAAACAGGCGCGCTCCCTCGCTCGGCTCTCCGAATTTTGGGCACTCTTAATGGATGAGCGCGACTACAAGGGCAGTGAATCCGACAGCCCGACCATTCCGGGAGGACGTTTGCCCGAAGAGGTCGTTGGCGCTGCTGCGTTAACTCCTCCGCCGCTTTCAAACGCCCCGTTCTCCGACGCACCTACACTCCCCCACGGAACCGCCATTCCCCGAGACAACGGCGTGACCGGCGCCATTCCCGGCGCTACCGCAGCGCTTCCCTATGCGCGTCAGACTTCGCCCGGAGCGCCTTCAGCCGGCAGCATCGCTGCCTTCCAGGGCCTGCAGCCAGGCGTGCTCTTTGGAGGACGCTACGAGATCCTCGGCGTTCTAGGTCAAGGCGGCATGGGCGCCGTCTACAAGGCTCGTGACCGTGAACTCGACCGCCTGATCGCGCTCAAGGTCATCCGACCCGAACTGGCGACCGATCCTGCGATTCTGGCGCGTTTCAAGCAAGAACTCATTCTCTCGCGCAACATTACGCACAAGAATGTGGTCCGTATTTTCGACCTGGGTGAAGCCGAAGGTATTCGATTCATTAGCATGGAGTACGTCGACGGCGACGATCTCCGCAGCATCCTGCGCCGGGACGGCAAGTTTGCTCCGAAAGATGCCATCTCGGTCGTCGAACAGGTCTGCCGCGCCCTCGATTGCGCCCATTCCGAAGGCGTAATTCATCGTGATCTGAAACCGCAAAACATCATGCGCGATAAGAACGGCCGCATCGTGGTTATGGACTTCGGCCTCGCGCGCTCGCTCGGCGATTCCGGCATGACCCAGACCGGCGCCATCGTCGGCACGCTCGAATACATGTCGCCGGAACAGGCTCTGGGCACGACGCTCGATCAGCGCTCCGACATTTTCAGCGTGGGCCTCATTTTCTTCGAGTTGCTCACCGGAAAAACTCCTTACCAGGCCGATACCGCGATCGCTAGCCTGATGAAACGCACTCGCGAAGAGGCGCAATCCGCTTCCGATCTCGATCCCTCCGTTCCCAAGTCCCTCAGCGCGATCGTCAGCCGCTGCCTTGAGCGCGATCCCGGCAACCGCTATCACTCCGCCGTCGAACTCTTACAACAATTAACAACCTGGGAGGCCAACCCGAACATCAGCATCGAAAAGCTGTCGCAGATGATTCCCCACCCGATCATCCGTCGATCGCGCTTCAATCTCGACCTTCCCGGAAAGAGCTGGATGTGGATCTCGGGCGCGGTGCTCGTGATTGCCTTGGCCACGTTCGCTGGACGGTCGCTGCTGAATCGTCCGGGTTCATCGTTCAGTGAAACAGCGCAAGGTATCCCTCCCTTGAAGCAGGGGAAATACGTGGCCATTCTGCCTATGAAACAGATTGGCGATCCTGCGGTGGTTGGTTACGTCGCCGACGGCATTCAAGAAGCACTGGCGACGAAGCTGTTTCAGCTGAAAGAGGTTCACCTGACCTCCTCGGACGAGGTCGAGAAAGCGTCGGTGAAGGACCTTCCCCTGCGCAAGCTCGCCCGCGCGCTTGGCGTTAACCTGGTTTTGCAGGGTAGCGTGCAGGGCAATAAGGACCAACTCCGTGTAACCCTAAGCCTCGACGACGCCGCCTCCGGTCGGCGGCTCTGGAGCCAGGAGTTCCCCGGCGCTCCGGGCGATCTGCTCACGCTCGAGGACCAGATCTATGGCACGCTGTCGAGTGCCCTCGCTCTCAAGCCAACCGATGAAGAGCAAGCCCGCGTCGGCGCCCACCCCACGGAAAACGTCAAGGCCTACGATCTTTATCTCCAAGGGCGAAACGCATTACGCAACGGTCACAGCCAGGATGCTTACAAACAAGCTGTAGGCTTGTTCGAGCAGGCCATTGAGACCGATCCGAACTTCGCTCTGGCCTATAGCGGACTAGCCGACTCCAGCCTCCGGATGTACGGGGAAAGCAAGGACAGCATTTGGGCCCAAAAGGCCACTCTGGCGGCGCAGCAAGCCGAGCGACTCTCCGGCAATCTGCCCGAGGTTCATCTTTCGCTGGGCAGCGTCTACTCCTCCACGGGAAAGAATACGCAGGCGGTAACTGAACTCAAACGCGCCCTCGAACTGGCGCCGAACTCCGACGAAGCTTATCGAAACCTGGGAGAGGCTTACCGGCTTAGCGGTCAAAGTGATGAAGCCATCGCCGCCTACCAGAAAGCAGTCGCGGCCAACCCTTATTACTGGACCAATCACACAGCTCTCGGCAACGAATACCTGAGGCTGGGCGACAACGCGAAGGCAATACCGGAGTTTAAAAAGGTCGTCGAACTTGCCGCCGACAATCCCATGGGGTACGAAGGTCTTGGCTCGGTGTATCTAAGAGAAGGTATGTGGGGCGAAGCCATTCCTCAATTGCAGAAGGCTCTCGCGCTGGCTCCCGACGCACCCACTTATTCGAACCTTGGAACAGCTTACTTTTTTCTCAAGGACTATAACCAGTCCACGAAGATGTATGAGAAAGCTGTAGAAATGACTCCGGACGACGAAGGTCTGCTTGGCAATCTCGGCGACTCTTACCGCTGGTCGGGCCATTCCGACCAGGCCTCGGCCGCCTATGGCAAGGCCATCTCACTGGCTTTCCAGGAGCTTCAGGTGAACCCGCGATCTGCCGCGATCATGGGCGATCTCGGACTTCTCTACGCCAAGAAGGGCGATGCTGCGAATGCGCTGCAATACACCAATCAGGCCCGCGCCATCAGTCCCGACGAGGTCCAGTTGATGTATTCCGAAGCGCTTGTCAAAACCATGATTGGTCAGCCGGAAGAAGCTTTAAAATCGCTGCGGCTGGCATTGGAGAAGGGCTACTCTGCGCAAGAGGCCTGGAACGATCCCGAGCTTCAGAAGCTCCAGGCCCTCCCGCAATTCTCACAGCTGGTAAATCAGTTCACGAAAAAGAACCACTAAACTAGGAGTTCCAGCGGTTCTTCCATACTTTGCGGCGCGAGAACATCGCACCGACTCCCGTGACCATCAGCGCAATCGTACCCGGCTCCGGAACCGAGGCTGATCCGTTCGCGTGCCCACCGACCGTCAATCCGCCAGGCCAGCAACTTTGCTTAACACATGCAAACGTAATTGCGAACGTCTCTCCGTTCAGAATTCCATGATTCGGCCAATCGCCGTTTCCGGTAGTAAGGAAAATCTTCACTGCCCCGTTCTTCAGAGTCTCGGTAGAGCAGCTGGCGAACAGGTCCGAGTGGCATTTAATATCAACCGCCGGCACACCCTTTTCCACCAACGATAGCGAAGTCCAATTGACGCCGCTCGTATTCGTAAAGAACAGAGTACCTGATCCGCTTTTGGGTATGGTCACCTTAAAGTTCAGGCCGACGTCCACGCAAGCGTTGTTAGGGCAGCCGATTGGCGCATTGCCGCCGACGCCATGAATGATCACTTGTGGATCATTGATCGGATCGGCGAAAGCCATTAGGGAACCGACCGCCAGAACCATCATCACCGCAAAAATCTGAGAGGTTTTCATTTTGTTTGTTTCCTCTTCGCCTAAAGGTCTTGCCGGGTGAACCTTCTCCCAGCTTCCGGGGAATTTTCGGAGGTTAGCTTGTTCTGACATGTCCGGTCAAGCAAAAACCAGCACAATTTCGAAAATATCCGGCAAAACATGCAAACTATTGCGCATCGCTAGTTATTTAGGTAAAAGCCTGCATGTTCGGTACACAGTGTCTGCGCGGTAACAAAAAAGCCGGAGCCCGAGAGCCCCGGCTGTCCAGTTGGTGTGTGCCCGGATAAAACTCGATCAGATCTTGCACGCAGACACGACTTGCGCTTTTTAGTCTAGGCGCTTCGTCTTGGCCGCACTGTCAAATCGCGCACCTGCGCCAGAATGCTCGACATCTGCATTCCATTCAGCTGCGCAAGATATGGCATCACTTCAGCTACGAACTGATCTTCCATCAACTCGCGCACCTCTTCCTGCCGATTCCGCTCTCCGCCAGAGAGCAAGTCGGGCACACTGACTTCGAGCGCTCGTGCCAGGCGTTCCAGCGAAGACAACGTTGGGGTCGCTTTCTCGTTTTCGATTTTCGAAACGTATGTTCTCGGTACGGACATGCGGAGCGCCAGTTGCCGCTGGCTTAAGCCGCTTCGCAGACGGAGCGAGCGGATGGAGTGGGCGAGTTTCAAATGCCCGCGTCCGCTAGAATGAATGTTGATCGGCAGAACTTCCACAGCCGGGGTCATCGAAGCCATTTCTGCCAAATCCTCATCCAAAGATAGATGGCAGCGACGGCAAAGGCTATTTGATGTGCGGAATTGCACCAAGAAACAACGGTCGCATCGTACAACTTCCCGTGAGTCCACGGGCGCTAATGTAGTGGCCATTCAGGTTTTGCGAGTGCCAGAGCGGGGGCTACTCTCAAAGCCAACCAGTGCGTAATCTGACGGATTGTGCCTGTGGATGTCAAGACAAAAATAGGAAAAAGAATGCGGTGAAGCCGCGAACCAAGTTCAAAAGGCGATAATCTACGAAAAACCAGAGGGAAAACATGAATCAACGCGAGACCGCCTGGTGTTTACTAACTGAGTTCACTCAATCGGAAAGTCTTCGGAAACATGCGCTCGCTGTCGAAGCCTGCTTGCGCGCCTACGCACGCAAAACCGGCTCCGATGAAGAACTCTGGGGACTCGTCGGCCTTCTCCATGACTTTGACTATGAAAAATATCCGAGCGCCGAAGACCATCCCTACAAAGGCTGCGAGATCTTGCAAGAGCGCGGCTATTCCGAGGAAGTGCGCCGCGCCATTCTGTCGCATGCGGAGTACTCAGGCGTGGCGCGCGTTTCTCCCCTCGAAAAGACGCTTTTCGCCTGCGATGAACTCTCCGGATTCATCACAGCGTGCGCTCTGGTTAAGCCGGGAAAATCGCTGGCCGAGGTAGAAGCTTCGTCGGTTCGAAAAAAAATGAAAGACAAGGCATTCGCCCGCAGCGTTCACCGTGAAGACATTATTCGAGGCGCCGCGGATCTCGGAGTCGATCTCGAAGCGCATATTGCCTTCTGCATTGAAGCCATGGGAACGATCGCGCCTGTGCTCGGGTTGGATGGATCCGCCGCGTCTTCCGCCGGTTAAGATCCTCGGCGACTTACCTCGCGTTTAGCTTCTTGTTCCCCTTACCATTCAGCAATCCGAAGATTTGCAGTTGCTTGTTGCTGGCCACAAAGACCTGTCCATTGGCCACCACCGGAACCAGGTTTGCATTGCCACCCAAATTCGGCCACGCGCCCGCGATCGTTCCGTATAGCTGTTTCATTGTTGCTTTTGTCGAATCCGGGTTGTACGCATGCAGGCGAAGCGGCGCCGCCTTGGTATTTGCCGGACGCGCCAATGCCCAGATGATCGGATTCGCGGTGCCGTTCGACGAAATCGAAGTGAAGAATCCGGGATCCTGCCCGCCGCCCAGGGGCAGCGATGACGTCTGCAGTTCTAGCGATGTCGTGGGCGATGGCTGCACTCTCCATACCTGTGCCACATCTCCACCGCTACTTACCACGCGGCCGAGTCCGTCGGTGGGATCAACATAATACGATTGTCCGCACCAACACCCTTCGATGGAGTAACTGCCCAAAACATTGTTATCAGTAGGGGAGTAACCACCAAGACTATCTTCGTTCATCAGATACATCGTGCCAAACTTGCCTGCCGCCACCGCCAAATGGGGTGTCGGTCCGGCCTGATCGGGCAAGATCAGCACGCCGCCCGAGCCAAAATCCACATCTTCCTTATCCAGTGCCGCTTGATTGTCAGGAGTGAACAGATCCAGTACCGTCGTCAGAGTGGGCGAGATCTTGATCACGCTCTCTTGAATGTTGGTGACCCCATCGTAAGTAATCCCCGAAGGGTCCGAATTCCCGGTCACGAACAGAATGTTGCCCTCATCGTCCACCGCGGGTCCATAACCCGACATCCAGATCGACGATAGAAAAAAGCCGTCTAGGGAAGCAGGGAGCAGGTCGTTGAGCTGGTTCGATGGAAAGGGTGCTAGAGATCCAGCTGTCCAACCCAGCAGCCAGCCTCGCGAAAGATTCGCCGCCAAATCGCAAAAGCTGCCAAACCCAGCGTAGATGCTGCCGTTTGCCAGCAACAGCGCTGGCCGCTGGCGCTGATAGGTTGCGTTGAAATCAAGTGTCGTTCCATCGCTCAGGGTGTGGGAGGCTGCCACCACTTGCGGCACCACCTTGTCGGTTAGGCTACCCAGATCGAGCGCGTGCAGGCGGTAGGCAGGCCCCGTTGGATCCTGCGTGTACACCATTACATATAACGTATTGCTGCTCAGATCGATAACTGGAGTGGAGTTGATTCCAACATTCGGGCCATTCGTTTTGCACCCTAACGGATGCGCCACCGGTGTGCCAAAGTTCGGATTCAACAGAACGGTTCCCGTGTGCACATCGATGGCGTACACGGTGTTGTTTTCTGTTGCCACGTAAACCACATCGTGAGTGCCTGGATACGCTCCGGCTGTGATTACCACGCCCGGAACGACCAGCGGCTGCGCATCCACCTGATCGTCGAGCTTCACAGTCTGCAATCGACCAAACGACTTCGCATTCACGTTGGCGGGCACAAGCACCGATTCCTGTGGATTCCAGCCGGTGCGGTAGTTGTCATAGTGATACGTCGTAACTGCCGTTTGGCCCACAGCCAGCGCTACACTGGCTCCGATGAAAATCAGGCAGTACAAAATCGAAGCCAACAGAGCGGTGCCGGTGCTGTGATTTCCTTTACGATGTTTCAGCATATGCGGTCCCTAGATTGCCTGTTTCGGGGAAAGAGTGGTTAAGTTAATTCATCCGCGTTGGCGCGACGCAAACTTGCTACGCCGCAGGCGTGAGGGAGGTACGACCTGTTACCAGTTTAATGGATCGAGATACGGCTGTAAACAGAAAATCTATTCTCTCGCAATACCGTAAACCTTTTATTTTCAGTGTTTTCGACTGAATCCCGCTCAGGGTTCACCGTCTAACAGGCTGCGGAAAAAGTGGTTTCGCCGGGAGGCACTCCGCCATCATCTGGAAGCCACGTTTGATGGCGCGGCAGTTACGGCACGAGTGGAACTCATGCTTTTCTCAAAACCGGCGCGAATCATCGTCTTTCTGTAGCCTGCTAGAGTTTCTGGTGACACGACTGATTCTCCTTAAATTCCAAAGATTTGAAGACAAAAAAACCTCAGGGACCAATTTCGATCCCTGAGGTGTCGATCCGATTCGTCGGGAGGAAAGCTCTCCCGAAAAATTACTGTTTTGTGATTGCCTTAAAACCGACGCTGTTGCTGGCTCCGGACGGAGTGTAGCGTCCCACCATTTCGTCACTGTCGTTGAGACCGTCGGCGCGAGTACCATTCACGCCGCTGGGATCGTCATATACGGTGAAGGCCTTGGTGCTGGCCTGATACAAGACACCGTGACGGTTTTCGCTGGCGTCGAAGACTGTGTAGTCGAGGTCGCCATTGTTGTTAATGCCGTGAAGCGTGTTTTGCGTGTAGCCGGGCACGTCGAATACCGTTAGCTTCGTGCCGGTCAGAAGGTATCCATCCACGGGATATCCGGAACTGGCTGTGGTGTAGACCGTGATGACGTTCGTGTTATTGATGGCCCAAGCCGCCGTCGCATAAGCGCCTTTGACGGTGATGGAGTGGTATTTCTTAGTGTCCCAATAAAAGCCGTGCGTCACGCCCTTTTTATCCACATAGCTGCCGACAATCCAGCCGTTGTCGTTGATGCCATTGGCTTCGGTAGAAGCGGCTCCGGGATAGGCCACCGATGCGAACGTTCCATTGGCGTACATGAACGCGGTCGGCACGCCCGTGGAGCTGTCATACCAGCCCACCACTGCGTTGGCGGTGTTGATACCGTAAGCGGCGATCGTGGTGCCGCTGTTCGGCGCATCGAACGAGGTCAATTTCGTTCCGGCCAGAATCATTCCATGCTGCACGCCGGAACTGTCAATGTAATCGCCGGCAATTACGCCAGCGTTGTTTACGGCATAGCTGTCGGTTTCGGTAGCGCCTTTCGCCTTTACATTGGAAAATTTGAATGTGGGTCCTGCGTCCTGGGCGAAGGCAGTTACTGTCATCAGCCCAATTGCCAGCACGAGAAAACAAGTCAAAAGCCTGCGGATCTTCATAGTCGTCATTCGCTCCTGTGAGATTTCCCCTCACCCCTTTGAAACACCTCCCCCCGAGAAGAACAATCGCCTAGCTCGGGTCCCAGGACCGAAGTTAGAAAGGGGAGAATCTCGCCACAGTCCTGGGCTAGTGAGTTTGCTCTGTGGGGGCGCGATCTGTCAATGCGCAAGAACTTGCACACAGAGCGGCATACTGGGCACTGTCCTCATGCGGCTTTTTCAACTTGAGAAGGACAAAGGATGGAGAACAGCTGCATCTCAAAACCCACTACCTTCTAGCCATGAAAGTTCAATGTTCTCTGCGGGTCTAGGGAACTCCGCGTTGAGTACGAACTATGCCACTGCTATCGCACCGCCTCGGCCAACTTGGCGCTCGCGATCAACTGCGCAATGCGCGCGAAATCCTGGTACATCACGCGGTCCCTCTGCATAGTCGGACACACCGTCCGGATTGCCGCATGCGCTCTCTGCAGCGCCTTGGAGGTCGTGAGGGGGGCGAGGAAGTCGATCGCCTGTGCCGCCGCCATCGCTTCAATGGCCAACGTGTTGCGCGTGTTTTCGACAACTCTCTTCAGCTTATTCGCTGCCGTCATTCCCATCGAAACGAAATCTTCTTTATTGCCGGAAGTTGTAATTGAATCGACAGAAGCGGGATGCGACAGCACTTTGTTTTCACTGACCAGAGCGGCCGCGGTCACTTGCGGCATCATGAAGCCCGAATTCATTCCCGCACCGGGCGCGAGAAACGGAGGAAGCCCCTCACTGAGGGCAGGGTTTACCATTCGCTCCAGACGCCGCTCGCTAATGCCGGCCAAGGCGCTCAAAGCAATCGCTAAAAAATCGAGCGCGAACGCCAGAGGCTGGCCGTGAAAGTTTCCGCCTGAGATGACATCGCCCTCTCCATCCATCGCCTTCGGGTTCTTCACAAACACCAGCGGATTGTCGACCGCTGAATTCGTCTCCGTTTCGAACACTCCGCGGCAATGGGCAAGAGTGTCGCGCACCGCGCCATGCACCTGCGGAATGCAACGCAAGGAGTAGGCGTCCTGCACGCGCCCGCAATCTCGATGTGAGTCGCGAATCTTGCTTTGTTCCAGCAGTCGCCGGAGATTCGAGGCGGTCTTGACTTGTCCGGCGTGGGGACGCGCGTTTTGAATGCGTTCGTCGAATGCGACGTTTGTTCCTTGCAGTGCATCGCAGGCCATAGCGCCGATGACGTCCGCTGTGTCGACCAGAACCTCAGCCTCCAACAACATTAACCCGCCAATCGCCAGCATGGCTTGCGTGCCGTTGATGAGCGATACGGCCTCTTTCGCTTCCAGCACGAGCGGCTTGATCTGCGAGCGCTTCAACATTTCGTTGCTGGCGACGCGCACGCCTTTCTCGTCAAAGCACTCCCCTTCGCCAATCAATGCGAGCGCCAAGTGCGCCAATGGAGCCAGATCGCCGCTCGCCCCTACGCTTCCCTGCGACGGCACCATCGGTACCACACCTCGATTCAGCATCTCGCAAATGGTATCGATGGTAATGGCCCGCACGCCCGAGTTGCCTTTCGCCAGCGAGTTGGCCCGCAACAGCATCATCGCCCGCGTATCGGCGATTGCCAGCGGCTCCCCAACGCCCACGGCGTGCGAGCGCACCAGGTTGATTTGCAGTTCGCGCACCTGGTCTCCGACGATGTGCACATCGCTGAGTTTGCCGACTCCAGTTGTAATCGCGTAAGAAATTTTGTTATTGGCGACAAGCGCGTCTACAACAGCGCGGGCGCGATTAACGGCGTCGCGCGCGTCGGGATCGAGCAACGCCGGCCGTCTGTCGACGGCCACTTCACGCACCGCTTCCAACGTCAGATCGTTTCCGTTAATGTGCAGAGTTTGCGAGGGCATAATCAGTTTTGGGCTTCCGGTTCAGAGGTCAGCCTTTCGGGCAAGCCCGAAAGGAGCGTATCTCCGCTTCCCACGGCTGCACGGAACACCCGCAGATATTTATCCGGCAGCGCTCGCGATTTCATCTTCAAATCGGCGACGACATGAGTTGTTTCACCTTCGGCGATCAAATTTCCGGTCGCGGCATTCCGCAGTTCGTATCCAAAATGGAGAACCTTCGCCCGCACATGCTTCAGATAGGTGCGCACGATTACCTCGTCATCATAGTGCACCGGAGCCTTGTAGCGGCAGCGCGCATCGACCACGGCAATGCAGCAGTCGTCTTCGCGCTCCATGTCTTTATAGCTGAAGCCGAACTGGCGGAGCAGTTCCACTCGCCCTAATTCAAACCAGACGAAATGATTGGCGTGGTAAACGACGCCCATTTGATCAGTTTCGGCGTAGCGTGCGCGGATACGAGTTTCATTCATCGTTGATCTCGGACTTATGTGAGCGGTAATCGATCGGCTGGACTTACTCATCGGCCCGTCCATTGTGGTTTGCGCTTTTCGAGAAACGACGCAATCCCCTCGCGAAAATCGGCGCTCTCGCGGATGCCGGCATTTTCCCGGACCGCCCCTTCGATTTGTTCGTCGAGTTCTGCGCGGGCGTGGCTGGTGAGCAAGCGCTTCGTATTGAATAGAGAAAGAGGACTGTTCTCGGCCAACTGCGCGGCGAGTTGGCCAGCGCGGTCGAGCAAGCTTTCTGGAGGAACGATCTCGTTGATCAGACCCAGTTTCAGCGCTTCCGCGGCGTCGAAGATGCGGCCGGTCAGCAGGAGATCGCGAGCGATTTTTTCACCGACCTGCCGCAACAGAAAAGTAGCGACGATCGCGGGGACGAATCCGATGCGAACCTCAGTATAACCAAACTTGGCCTCGGGCACGGCCAGGGTAAAGTCGCAAAGAAAAGCGAGCCCAGTGCCCCCGGCAATCGCCGCGCCATTCACCGCCGCAATCGTCGGCTTGGGAAACTCATAGAGCGAACGGAAGAGGCTCACCATGGTGCGTGAATCTTCGAGATTTTGCTCGGGCGTGCGGCCGATCAGGGATTTCAGGTTGTCGAGGTCCATGCCAGAACAAAAAGCCTTCCCGGCGCCAGTCAAGATCAGGATGCCGGCAGACGAATTTCTCACTTCGTCCAAAGCGTGAATTAAATCGTCAATCAGTTCATAGCTGATGGCGTTGCGCTTGTCGGGCCGATTGAGCGTGACGGTCGCGATGCCGGAGTCGAAAGCGAGTTGGAGCATTTTGTATGTCATACGTATACCTGGAACACATTTCCGAGTATTGGCCTTTAGCTGTTCGTCCCGATCAGGATGACAATTCTGTTTGGGCAGCTTTGTACTGGGCGCTGATTCCCGCCGTCGCTCGCAACAACGTGTCTAGCGGCTTCAACGGCGGCAACTGTGCTCCGCTTTTGCGCAAGACTTCGATCACTGTTTCCGTTGCGATGTTCCCAACCAAGTCATCCTGCGCAAAGGGACAACCGCCCAAACCGCCGATGGCGGAATCGAAGCGACGACAACCGGCTTCGTAGGCTGCGACGATTCTAGGGGGGGCTTCGTCGGGACGGCTGTGCAGGTGGACTCCGATTTCAAGATAACCGTACTCGCCGATCACGGCCGACACGACTTCCTTGATCTTTTCCGGCGGCGCAACTCCCACCGTGTCGGCGAGCGAGATGGTGCGAATCTCCTGAATCTCAAGCAGTCCCACGGCTGCGACCACTTCGTCTACGTTCCAATCGTCGCCGTACGGATTGCCGAAGGCCATCGAAATGTAGACGACCGTGTCAAGCCCGGCCTCGTCGGCTTTCTTCTCGATCTTCTCGAGTTCCTCGATGGCGTCTTCTAGAGTTTGGCGTTGATTGTTCTGTAGAAAAGTTGGCGAGATCGAGTACGGGAAACCCAGAGTGCGCACTTTCCCACTCGCAATCGCCCGCTGCGCGCCTTTTTCGTTAACCACGATGCCGATAATCTCCACGTCGTCAGGTGGGTCAAGTTCTTTCAGAACTGCCTCGGAGTCGGCCATCTGGGGGACGGCGTTGGGAGAAACGAAGCTGACGGCATCGATGTGCTTGAATCCGGCGGAGAGCAACGCCTGGAGATAGTTGGTCTTCAGATCTGCAGGGATCTGGCCCTTGAGGCCTTGCCAAGCATCGCGAGGACATTCGATTAGTTTAACTTCGTCAAGCATATTCAACACGGAGACACGAAGGCACGGAGAAAAGCAAACGCCTTCATGTTTGCAAAACTCCCACCTTAAACTCCGGAACCTCCGGATTCAGCGACGCTGCTTCGAGCGCCTGTGTTATAGCTTGCCGCGTTTCCATTGGGTCGATAATTTTGTCGATCCACAGCCGCGCGGCGCCATAGCGGGGATCGGTCTGCTCGTCGTAGGTTTTCTTCGTCGAATCCAGAAGCTCCTTTCTCTCTTCTTCGCTCAACTTTTTGCCGCTGCGCTCCAGTTGCTTGACTTTGATTTCGACAAGTGTGCCAGCGGCTGCGTCTCCACTCATCACCGCATATTTCGCGGTAGGCCAGGCGAATACAAAGCGAGGATCGAAGGCCTTGCCGCACATCGCATAGTGTCCGGCACCGAAGGAGCCGCCTACGATCACCACGATTTTCGGCACGACGGAGTTCGAGACCGCGTTCACCATCTTTGCTCCGGCTTTGATGATGCCGCTCCACTCGGCATCGCGCCCGACCATGAATCCGTTGACGTCGTGAAAAAACACGAGTGGGATCAGGTCCTGATTGCAATCCATGATGAAGCGGGCAGCTTTTTCGGCGGACTCGGTGTAGATGACACCTCCGAACTCGACCCGCTTGTGTCCTTCATGGTCGGTCTGCTGCGCGTGGAGTTTCTGATTGGCGACGATGCCTACGGCGAAGCCTCCGATGCGCGCGTAGCCACAGATCAACGTTTTGCCGTATTCGGGCTTGTACTCGTCGAAGCGGCTTTCATCGACGATGCGCGCGAGAATTTCTTTCATGTCATAGGGGCGCGCGGGCGACCCATCATAGGCACCGTAGATTTCCTCGGCCGGCATTGCCGGGTCCACGGGCTGTTTGCGATCCCACACAGATTGCCGGCGATATCCCCACTTCTCAATAAGCGAACGGATGCGGCCAATGCAGGCTTCATCGTTTGGCTCACGGAAATCAACGGTGCCGCTGATGGCGGAGTGCATGGCCGCTCCGCCGAGTTCTTCGGCGGAAACCTTCTGCCCGATGGCGGCTTGCACGAGCGCGGGGCCCGCGAGGAACAGGCCGCTGCCATCGGTCATGAGGACGTGGTCGCACATCACGGGAAGATATCCTCCACCGGCGACGCACATGCCCATGATGGCGGCGATCTGCGGGATGCCCATGGCCGACATGACGGCATTGTTGCGAAATACACGGCCAAAATCGTCGGTATCGGGGAAAACATCTTCTTGCAGCGGCAGAAAAACTCCGGCGGAGTCGACGAGATAAATCGTGGGAATGCGATTTTCGATGGCGATGTTTTGCGCACGAATCACTTTCTTCGAGGTCATCGGAAAGAAGGCGCCCGCTTTGACGGTCGCGTCATTCACGATGAGCATGACCATGCGGGTGTGGATGCGGGCGAGTCCGGTGATCACGCCGGCAGCGGGAGCGCCTCCCCATTCTTCGTACATTTTGTGGGCGGCATAGAGGCCGAGTTCGAAAAACGTGCCGGGGTCGGCGAGCAGATGGATGCGCTCGCGCGCGGTGAGGCGAGACTTCGCATGCTGGCTCTCGATTGCTTTGGCGCCTCCGCCTTCGCGAATCTTTTCCTCCTCGTTGCGAATTTGCGCAACCAGCTCGGCGAGCGCCTGCATGTTGGACTTAAAACGGACAGAACTGGAGTCAACCTTCGTAGGGATGATGTTGCTGACGATGAGAGAGGTGGATTCGCTGCGTTCGGCCATGGGAGAAGACTTCTACAGTACTTGCGAAACTACTTACTATACCAGCGACGCCAAGGGCGGCGGGCGGCGATTCGGCAGATTCGCGGATCGATTCATCATTGCGGTCGGGCGCTACAATCTCAAAATGTTGCGGAGACTTGCATCCCGGCCAGACTGGCAGATCGCTTTGGCTGCGACCGCGGGGTTGCGCGTTTTTTATTCGGCGATGGCTGCGGCCTTACTTCCGTTTCTACAGCCCGATCCTGCGCTGATTCGGACGAACGGGCTTACCGAGGATTTATCTGCGCCGCACGGTCCGCATTATGCGTTGCTGGAAATCTGGCAGCGTTTCGATACTTTGTGGTTCTTGCGCATAGCAAAGCATGGCTATGACCGGCCGATGGCGGTCATTTTTTATCCTCTTTATCCCGCCGCGATCCGGGTGGTGAGTGCGGCGATGCCAGCGATGGCGGCGGCGCTGCTGGTTTCGACCCTGGCGGCGTTCTTTTTTTTCTGGGGAATGCTGCGCCTGACGGCCGGATTGCCGGACGCTGCCAGACTCCGGGTGCTGTTGCTGGTCTGCGTATGGCCAACCAGTTTCGTGCTCTTCGCTGGATACGCGGAAGCCCTGACCCTCGCGCTGGTCGTGTGGGCTGTCGTCTTTGGCCGCGAAGCGCGGTGGGAAGCGGCAACCGCTTGCGCAATTCTTGCCGGTACGGCGCGTCCTACGGGCGTGTTGGTCTTTATTCCGCTGGCGGTGATGGCTCTGCGCAGCCGACAGGTCCGGTCACTGCTGGTGATGCTCACTCCGCTTGGTCTGTTTGCCTATTGGGGTTGGCTGCGCTCTTCGGGACGCATTTCCGTAGTCGAAGCCTACCGTGTGTATCAGGGCATGACCATGGTTCCACCGTGGCGGGGTATGGCAGAAGCCCTGCGTTTAATTGCCACAGAGCACGATTTTCTGTTGGCCATAAAGTTGGGCGTCGTGATCGCGATTGCGTTGGTTAGCCTGTTGAGCCATGCTCGGGCAAACGCGAGCAATCCAGTTCGCCTCGAAGATCGAGCTTTTGCGCTCGCCGTAATTCTGCAGATGCTGATGTACACCGGACGCCCATTGCTGGGTGCGCTTCGCTATGTGCTAATGATCTACCCCGCATTTTTGATCGTTGGCGCCTACTCGGAGCATTGGAATCGCAGACGTTTTGGCTTCTGCCTCACGCTGCTCGGTCTGCTGAACCTGACGTGGATGTGGGCGTTTATGAACTGGTCGCTGGTGCTCTAAAACCCGCTCTCGTCACTCCCGTATAATCGCAGCATGAGCGCTCACTCCCATAATCCAGGACAACAACAACCGACCCCTCAACCTCTGCCCGGCGTTAACAGCATTATTGCCGTTGGGTCCGGCAAGGGTGGAGTCGGCAAGACAACCCTTTCCGTCAATCTGGCAATCGCGCTGAGCAAACTCGGCCACAAGGTCGGGCTACTTGACGGCGACGTCTACGGCCCCAACGTTCCGCTCATGCTTGGAACGAATGAACAACCCAAGGTGATGGGAGACAGCCAGATCGCTCCGATTCAAGCGTATGGCCTGAAAGTGATTTCCGTCGGCTTCCTAAATCCGGGGGACAAGCCGCTGATCTGGCGCGGCCCCATGTTGCATTCGATCATCCGGCAGTTTCTGGGATCGGTGCAGTGGGGTGAACTGGACTATCTGATCATCGACCTGCCTCCGGGAACGGGCGACGTTGCCTTGTCGCTGATTCAGACGGTTCCCTTGACCGGTGCCATTGTGGTCTCAACTCCTTCCGACGTTTCCCTACAGGACGCGCGCAAAGCCATCGAGATGTTCCGCCAGATGAAAGTGGATATCGTGGGCATGGTGGAAAACATGAGTTACTTCGTTTGCCCGCATTGCCAGAATGAAATCGACATCTTCTCCCGCGGCGGAGCGGAGAAAACAGCAAAGGCATTCGGCATCGACTATTTGGGGAACGTGGAACTCGATCCTGAGATTCGTAAGTCGGGGGACAGTGGGGCGCCAGCCGTACTTCGAGGCGAAGACTCGTCTCACGCAAAATCACTATTTGCATTCGCGCGGAAGGTGGTCGTGCGGGTCGATGCGATCAAGGCCGCCAGCTCGCAGAGCGTGATCCAGATTCAATAGAGCGAAGGCGGGCCAATGACAGTTGGGTCATTGGCCCGGCATTCGCCTTCTACTTGAACTGCAGGTGCAACTGGCGCAGCCCGACTTGGTTGGCGTTGGCGCCCGCATTGAGGACAACGATGCGAACGATGTAATCGCCGTTCGCTCCGGTCGGCATGCCCTGCCACCCGCTCGAATAAACTCCTTGCGGCGATGTCAACGGTACTTGCCCCGACAGTGCAAACCAGTTCGTGCCGTCGGGCGTGTACTCTGCCAGAGCGTAGCTCCCGGCGGGCAGAACCGCGGCCCCAATTGTCAGCACCAGGCGGACAGAGGCAGCGTTTGACATGTCAATCTGATTGCGATCGAGTGCATTCCCAATTTCGCTTGTACCTGCATTGGCATTGAAGCCAGCGCCGCACCAGAAGCTGTAGTCCGCGGGCGCGGCAACGGTTCCCGGCGGTCCTTGGGGCCCTTCGGGCCCGATCGGCCCTGCGGATCCCGTCGCCCCGGTATAGCCCTGGGGTCCTTGCGCGCCGGCGGCTCCAGTGAGCCCTTGTGGTCCTTGAGGACCAGTCACTCCGGGTGCGCCTTGTGGCCCCACCGGCCCTTGTGGGCCTGTGGGCCCGGTAGCTCCGGTGACACCCTGCGGTCCTTGAGCACCGACCAATGTGTGATAACCGTTCCCGTTATCGGACTCAACAATCATGCCGCTCGCGACCGACAGTGTGTACTGCCCCGTTACAGGGGTGGGCACGGGTAATCCAAGATCCACGAGGGTAACCGCGGATTGCCCAGTGTTTCCCGGCTGCGGTTGCACGGTCAAAGGTCCATTGCAACTGGTGCCGGGACTGCCCGCGGTGCACTGTGCCCACGAAATGACAGACGACAGGCTCAAAGTAATGACTAATAAGACTTGCTTCATCGATTTCTCCTAGGGAATTACCGCCGTGGTTTCATTGCTATAAGCGCTTTCGTTGCTGCCGCTAACCGCTGTTGTTACGTAATAGAGCGTTTGACCATGGATTACCTGAGTGTCAGAATAATTTGCGCTGATAAGTCCGGAACTTATTTTTGTATAAGGACCGCCATGTGTTCTACTCCGATACACGTTATAACTCGTCGCGTTCGGACTCTCGCCCCAGCTTAGTGCGACGGCGTGTCCTGTGACTTTAACGGAGACACTTCCTGCAAGTGTCACATTTCCTTGAAGTCCTTGAGCTAAGACTATGCTCAGGCCGCCAAGGGCTATACAGATGGTCAGTAGTTGTTTCATTCCTTGCGCTCCCTTCGGGGTTGCTCGCAGACATAAGGCCTGAGATTCGCCACGAGAGTTTGACCGCTGTCGCGGTCAGTTTCAGTCTGATTTTGCCGGTCGGCACTACAGGACAGCGATTCGGGTGAATCGCCGCGGGGGAGTGCAACCATACAACCTATATGGCAATTACGCTTCCTTTTGAATTGTTAGAGTGTTCCCATAATTTAGAACAATTTACTTAGACCCGGAACATGCGCGAAAGCAATCTACTGTCCAAGATTCGAACACAAGTCTTTAATTAACACGTTGACGGTGGTAACTATGACTTCGATTCGCCATTAATCCGTTAACTAATCTGACCAGCTCAGAACTTTGTATCACTAATGCGACAACTACCTGTAGGTCTTAAAAGTATTACTTACTACTGGCTTACTGACGAACAGGCATTGTACTAACGTAATCGTCCCAGACGTTCCGCGCGGCAGTCGGTGATGGCTGTACAGAAAAATTGTGATGAATGCTCTGGGAGTGCTCGACTTCCATTTGCTGTGGAGAAGTCTGAAAACACAAAATCCCGGTTTCACGCCGCCAACACTCCGCACCCTACGTGAATGTCTATAGAGAGGAACCGCACTCTCCGAGGGAGAACCGATACGTAGCATCCTGATGTGCTCGTAACGGCTGGGTCTTCGCCGATTCCAACATCGGGCGTGTATGCGGCTATGATGGCGGGCGTCGGAGCTCTTCTTCGCGATTCGAGCTTCAATACCCCCTCGCTCGGGAATGGCGAGGTGGCGCCCGCGACAAAAGGGCTAGAGCACGAATGTAACCCCTGCGGCCCGTTTGCATCCAAAGAAACAGGCGCTTTTGCGTGGTATACTCCATCAGATTGGGTGGCTGGGTCCTCCACGTCCCTGCCCGAGGTTTTCGTCACATGGCTGGTAGTTCTCGTCGTTCTCTCTTTGTTGTGGTATTCGTTCTCGCTCTATTCGGCTTGCTAGGAATGCTATTCGCCCAACGAATCAGTCCGGCAACCACACCGAGCAGCGACTCGGACGTTCGCGACAGCTTGAAGCAGTTCACCGACGTCTATGAGACCGTCGAGCAGAACTATGCCGACCCGGTGAATCCCGACAAGGCGATCTATAACGGCGCCATCCCGAGCATGTTGCACCAGCTCGATCCGCACTCGAATTTTTTCGATCCGAAGTCTTATTCAGCGCTGCGGGAAGAGCAGCGTGGCAAGTATTACGGCGTGGGCATGACCGTGGGACCGCGCAACAATAAGGTGATCGTCATCGCTCCTTTTGTCGGCACGCCGGCCTATCGTGCCGGCATCCGCCCTGGCGACATCATCGCCGCCATCGACGGCAAGCCGACCGACAACATGAGCACGTCGGATGTAGCCGACCTCCTGAAAGGGCCCAAGGGCACGACCGTCCGCATCACTATGTTGCGCGAGGGCTCCGACCATCCGCTCGAATTTGCTGTCGTGCGCGATGAAATTCCGCGCTACAGCGTCGACCTGCACTTCATGATCAAGCCCGGCATCGGATACATGCACGTCTCCGGATTTCAGGAAACAACCGAGCACGAAGTCGCTGAAGCGCTCGATCAGATGGGCGATCTGAAAGGCTTGGTGCTGGATCTGCGGCAGAATCCCGGAGGGCTGCTCAGCGAAGGCGTGGGCGTAGCCGATAAATTCCTGAAAAAGGGGCAATTGATCGTCTCGCATCATGGTCGCTCGTCGCCGGAAAAACGTTATACGGCTGCTCATGGCAACGGTGGGAAAGATTATCCGCTGGTCGTACTCGTGAATCGCGGCACGGCATCGGCCGCGGAAATTGTCGCCGGAGCGATCCAGGATCACGATCGCGGCTTGATCGTAGGTGAAATCACGTTTGGCAAGGGCTTGGTACAAACCGTCTATCCGCTCGCCGAAAACACCGGGCTGGCGCTGACCACGGCCAAGTACTACACCCCAAGCGGGCGCCTGATTCAGCGTGATTACTCGAACCTGTCTTTGTACGATTACTATTACAACCGCGAGGGCGACGACAACAACGCGAACCATGAAGTGAAGCTGACCGATGGCGGGCGCACGGTTTACGGCGGCGGAGGAATCACCCCCGACGTCAAGCTGGCACCCTACAAGTCCAACAAGTTTCAGGAGACGTTGCTGCAGCACTACGCGTTATTCAACTTCGCCAAGCATTACGCGCTGACTCACAAAATCACGCAGAGCTCCGAAGTCGACGACGCTCTGCTTCTCGATTTCCGCAAATTCCTCGACTCCGAAAAAATCGCTTACACCGAAGGCGAGTTTATCGAGAATAACGACTGGCTGCGCTCGAACATCAAGAGCGAACTTTTCGTCGATGCCTTTGGCCAGGAAGAAGGTCTGAAGGTGCGGGCGGAGACCGATCCCGACGTGATCAAAGCTCTGGACTTAATGCCGCAGGCGCGAGCCTTGGCGGACAACGCCAAGAAAGTGGTGGCGGAACGCAACGCAGCCCCGGCCGTTACGCGCTAGAACTGAGGCGGGAAAGCGATCAGGCCCGGGCAACCGGGCCTTTTGTTTTGCTAAGCAGTTCGCTCTTGAGTGTCTTGCCGGAAAGCCATAAAGTAAGGGAGCGAAATGAATCTCGCCTGGACGCTCCCCTGGATTCCGGCGGTGCTGCTCGCGGTGGTTGCCGGAGTTCTTGACTGGCGCTACCGCTTGATTCCGAACTGGCTCACCGTCTCGGGAGCAGGAGCGGGCGTTGCGGTCAACACGATCCTATACCGCTGGCCAGGCCTGAAGGCGGCGCTGCTGGGGATGTTGTTGGGACTGGGTGTACTGCTGCCGTTCGTATTGGTGCGCAGCCTGGGCGCAGGCGACTGGAAACTGGCGGGCGCTTTGGGAGCGTGTCTCGGGCCGAGGCAAATGGTTTCGGTGCTGATGGGCACGATTCTGGTTGCGGGTGCGATGGCCTTGGCCGTCGTGATCTGGAAGGGCCGCCTGAAGCGTACGCTCCTGAACATCGCGCGTCTGGTGGGAGCGTTATTCAGCCTGCGGATGCCGGGTTCTGAAGTCTCGCTCGACGATCCGCAATCGACTAAAATTCCATTTGGCGTGGCGATGGCGATTACGGTCCTGGCTTACGGCATCGGACATGCGCTGGGGAAATTGTGAAAGTGATTTGTAATCCGCGATTTGCAATGGGTAATTTGTGATTTGTAGGTTGTCGTTTCATCGGATGATTTTGTCATCCTGAGCAAGGCGAAAGACCTGCTGTTCGCTGCACATGAGACGGTTTACGCGCAAACTCGCCAGCACCGACGGCGCCGAGATCGCCGAGGCCGCGCTGGTTCTGCCACTCGTGTTCATGCTGCTGCTGGGCATCATCTGGTTTGGAAGGGCGTTCAACATTTATTCGACCATTCAACAGGCGGCGCAACAAGGAGCGATCGTGGGGGCGCGCTCAACCTGCGGCACCTGCGCCACGGAACGCCCCGGCCGACATGTTCTCGACGTCTATAATCAGATCGAGGCGGTAATGAGCGCCTCCAGCATCGATCCGAGTCAGATCGAAAGCGTGAGCCCGCCGACTCCATACTCTTGCCAGAACACAAGCACGAAGGTAGCCTGCAGGGTTCACAGAAACGTTACGATCTGCGAGCAGGCTCTGCTCAATTCTCCCCCTGTCTCAACCCAGACCCCGCAGTGTGGGATTATCGTGAGTTTCCAGTATCCCTTCACCTTCTACCTTCCGTTCACTTCTCTGAACATGTCGAAGATCACGTTGTCGGCGCAGGCCCAAAGCCGGATGGAGAACTAGATGGTCCGGCTTCGAGCCCTCCAGTCTTTGTGGCAACGGCCTTTGCGGCGACTGGCGGCCGACGAGCGCGGATCTTCGCTGCTGGAGTTCGCCATCGTGCTGCCGCTGCTGGTGGTGTTTGTCGTAGGTATCTACGACTTCAGCGGAGCCTTCAATCTGAAGCAGAAGATCGATCAGGCAGCGCAAGAAGGAGCGATTCTTGCTGGCGCTCAGCCCATGACCGACCTTACGTTAGGCTCGTCCACGACGCCCACGAGCCCGCAATCTGTGTTGGCGGTGGCAGACGCGGTGTTCAATTCGCTGGCGGGCAGCGGAGTACTGCCGAACGCCAATACGGGAACTTGCGTGCCGCCAACGGCATCGACTTCAGAGACCGGCTTTGCGTGGACGTATCAGGTTACGGGTTGCTCGAGCAATCCTGGCGGAGCCAGTACGAACTGCGGCACATTTACCGACACGTCCGACACGCTATCGATCGTGATCAATCGCGGCGTGGTAGTGACGGGCACAACCCCGGTGGTGGTGGGTAGCACGGTCACGGTCGTCTACGATTATGACTGGCGGTTCAACAGCGTGATTCAGTTGCTGTTTCCGGGAGCGCGCTACGGGGCGAGAACCTGTCTTCTGGAGACCTCGAGCGTCCACAATCAGATTTAAGAACTATGCTGCGAACGAAGAACATGGCGAGACATCGTCGGTACCACGTAAAGGATGAGCGCGGAATCGTCATCGTGCTGGTGGCGGTGATGATGCTGTTCGTCGTGGGAGCGATGGCCGCGCTTTCGATCGACGTCGTCACGCTCTACACCGCGCGCAGCGAAGCGCAACTGGCGGCCGACGCGGCAGCGCTGGCGGGCGCGCGCGTAATCGCCAACTCGGGAGCGACGTCGGATACGACGCTTGCCTTGCTGCCGCTGGCGGAGCCTATTGCCCGTGCGGTCGCCATTCAGGTCGCAATGCAGAACCAGGTGGGAGGGGCGAATCTGACCGCTCCTCAGGTGACTCCCAGTTTTGGTGGATCATTCACCGACCCAACGATCACCGTCCAAGTACAAGTTCCAGGCTTGCCGGCCTTTTTCTCACGGATCTGGGGAAACAAGCAGTTCACCGTGAGCGCATCAGCTACCGCGGAAGCTTACAATCCTTCGGGCACAACCGTGGGCGGACAGATCCCGGTGGCACCATTTTGCGTGAAGCCGTGGCTGGTACCCAACATGGATCCGAGCAATGCTGGTAAACCGATTTTTGACCCGACCACAGGTGCCATCACAAGCGGTTCCAATCTTCTGGGCTGGAGTTCAACCAGCACAGGCGGAGTTGCGATGAGCCCTGCCTGCAACGGCGTTAACGGCTCATGTATTCCGATGCCATCGCTACCGCTGACACAGTGGACCTATTTTCCCGGGGATGACGCTACAACTTTCCCGCCCCCGCCGACACCTTCCTGTAGCACGGCACTGACTACTCCTTATCAGTTTAGTATTGCGGGCTGCATACAGATCCCGATCTCGTGCAGCAGTCCGGTGGGTAACCCTGCGAAAATCGATCCAAATCCCTACCCAGGTTCTGGACGCTCTTCCGACACTACGGATGCAGTAAACTGCCTGACCCATGCAACAGCTTCTGGTGGGGGTGATACAGTCACTCCCCCCGTCCCGCTAACCGCCCCTTTTCAGTTCATAGCGGGGGCCGGGAATCCTCTCGTGGCCGCGGGGGCATTAACGACCGGGGCCAACACTCCGGTTAGCGATTCGCTGGTGACGGTACCCGTATTTGACGTGAACAGCTACAACTCCGGAGCCGGCACTGCAGCGATCATCGGGTTCGTGCAATTATTTTTGAACCCCAATGGCGCACAAACGCTCCCGCTTGGGAGCGTGAACACAACGGTCATCAATCTTGCGGGATGTGGAAGTGCGGTCGCGGGGACGGCGATTAACGGCAACGGAGCCTCTCCGGTGGCGGTGCGACTCATTACGCCTCCGTAGAGGCGAACTCGTCTCGACTTTGGGGTCTCATACTTGGGGGACGTACCCCTTTCCCTACCCCTCACCTACCCGGTCTTTAATAATCAAAGACTTAGTGGTCTTATCCTGCCAAGTCTATGGGTTTAAAGGATTCAGAAGTAACATATTTCAACATCAACAACTTAGCCATGTTCTCGCGATTCGCGGCTGAAGTCGCACGGCAACCATTAGGATCGGGATATCAAAGGCTAAGAAAAGAGGAAGAGACGGGGGTCTTAAGCCCGTCTCGCGGAAGATAAAAGAGACGACGCATCCCAACGCCGCCCACCCCCACATTCGACGCGGAGGGTGTGCGCCCCCTCGGGATGCGCCCAATTCACTTATCGGACAATTCACGCGCCCGCATGAAAATCTTAAGGAACATGCCCTTGGTAAGCTTGCCGGTTTGCGTGTTCTGGTTGGAAGGATGATAGGAGGTTAGCAGGATGAGTCCATCGGGCATGGAATATTCGGCGCCGTGAGCGAACTGATAGGCGCGCTTGTTCGCGATCTGTTTTTTGCGCACCAGGTAATTGAGGTAGGCATCGAAGGCGATTCTTCCCAGAGCGACGATGACGCGCAGCTCTTTCAGACCTTCGATCTCGCGATCAAGATAGGGAGCGCAGTTGGCGAGTTCCTGCGGCAGGGGCTTGTTGTCGGGCGGGGCGCAGCGGGCCGCTGCCGTGATGTAAAGCCCGGTCAAGACTTGCCCATCGTCGCGACTGGTGGCGGTGGGCTGGCTGGCGAATCCCATTTCGTGCAGCACTGGGTACATGAAGTTGCCCGACGCATCTCCGGTGAACGGACGCCCGGTGCGGTTCGATCCGTGCGCCCCCGGAGCCAGTCCGAGGATCAGGACGCGCGCATCGGGATCGCCGAAGCCGGGCACGGGCTTGCCCCAGTATTCGTGGTCACGGTAGGCGCGGCGCTTCTCGCGGGCGATCTGCTCGCGATACGCGACCAAACGCGGACAGAGAGTGCAGGCGATGACCTCTGCGTTCAGAACTCGGAGCCAGGCAGGAGCGGCCATGGGTGTCATTGTAGCGGCTGCGGGATGTGCCTTTATAATAAGAAGAGATTGAGGCCAGCCGAGTTTTGGATCGAAGACGATTTTTAGGTCAGATGTTAGTCGGCGCTGCCGGTTTAGGCGCCGCCACCGTGGATGGGTTCCTGGTTGAGCCGCACGCGCCGGTCGCGGAGCGACTCAGTATTCGCCTGCCGAAGTTGCCCGAAGCCTTTGACGGATTTCGTATCGCGCTGATGGGCGACCTGCATTTTGGTCCGTACGCTGGGAAGCCTCAGATCGAGCGCGCTGTCCGGCTGGCATTGGGGTTCCAACCCGATCTCACGATTCTCGCCGGCGATTTTGTTTCGAGCCCTTTGTTTGAGCGGGGCGGCCGCGAGGGCGCACGGCATGCCGAACCTTGCGGTGAAGTGCTGCAGCAACTGACGAAATCTCCGGTGGTGTCGGTGCTGGGCAATCACGATCATTGGAATGGGCCCGACCTGATTGCCGAAACGCTGGACGGCTTTGGGCTGAATGTTCTGCGCAACCGGTCTCTCCCGCTCGAACGCGATGGACGGCGGATCTGGATCGGCGGCGTGGATGATGTTTGCGAACACGCGAATGATATCGAGAGAGCCTTGCAGGGAGTGCCATCCGGCGAAACCACGATCGTCGCGGTGCACGAACCCGACTTCGCAGACCGGGCGGCGAGGCATCCTGTCGACCTCCAACTCTCGGGACACTCCCACGGAGGGCAGGTGAGGATTCCATTTTTCGGCGCTCCGATTCTGCCGCATCTCGCAAAAAGATATCCCATCGGACTGAACCGGGTCCGTGAGCTGCAGGTTTACACCAACCGTGGCATTGGAGTTGTCTCACCGCCGGTGCGTCTCAATTGCCCGCCTGAAGTCACACTGATTACTTTGGTGGGTAGGGGATCCCCCTCCGCCGTTTGACGTTGCTCTTCGAGAGTCTTTACACTCAGGGTTACGGCACAAGCGTTGCACCGGAGCAAATTTCCTCCCGACTCTGCTGCCGCGCCGTACGAGAAAGGCAACTGTGAGCCCCGCTGAAGTCAAAGAAGGCACGATCAAGGAAGGCGCGGTCAAAGACGCGAAAGAGAGCGCGACCAAGCGCGAGATCGCGGTAGAGATTCCGGTCGAAGACGTCAATCGCCAGACCGACGCACTGATCCAGAAATATCAAAAGGTAGCGCGGATTCCCGGCTTCCGGCGCGGCCATGTTCCGGCGTCGATTATTCGCCAGCGTTTCTCGGAAGAAATCAAGACCGACATGGTCGAGGCGCTGATCCCGCGGTATTTCCGGCAGGAGGCCGAGAGGCTGAGCCTGCATCCCGTGTCGCAGCCGCGAGTGACGGACCTGCATTTACACGATGGCGAACCGCTGCGCTTCAAGGCCGCCTTTGAGGTCCTGCCCGAAATCAAGCTGGAAGGCTACAAGGAACTGCGCGCCGAAAAACCGGAGATTGCGGTTTCCGAAGCCGACGTGGAGCAGGCGCTGACCGATCTGCGCGAGCGACAAGCGAGTTTCAATCCAGTCGAAGGTCGGACCTTGGCAGATGGCGATTTTGCCCAGGTGTCGCTCGACGGCAATCCGAAGGCCGGCGAGGCTAACGCCACCGAAGAAGAGCCGACGGCGGGGACGAAGGCTGGTGGAAGCAAGACCGGCGGAAAGTCCGGGCAGCCCGTCCACATGGATGAAGTGCTGGTCGAAATTGCCGGCCAGAACACGATGCCGGAATTCACCGAGCACCTGCGCGGGGCTAGCGCCGGAGATGAACGCACGTTCGACGTGAAGTATCCGGATGACGCCGAGGACAAACGACTGGCGGGGAAGACTTTCACGTATGTCGTGAAGGTGCAGGCGATCAAACAGAAAAGCCTGCCCGAGTTGAACGATGAATTCGCGACGAAACTGGGCGAGTTCAAAACCATGGACGACTTGCGCAAGGCAATTCGCGAACAGATGGAAGCCGAGCGCCGGCAGGAAGCCGAGCATGCGGCCAAGGAAAAGCTGGTGAACGAATTGATTCAGCGCAACGATTTCGAGGTTCCCGATGCGCTGACGGAACAGCAGGTCGACATCCGGCTGGAGCGCGGGCTTCGCGCCCTGGCGGCGCAAGGTCTGACGGCCGATCAGATGAAGAAAATGGATTTGAACCGCCTGCGCACGGGACAGCGGGAGCAGGCGATCCACGACGTAAAAGCCGCACTGCTGCTCGAAAGAGTGGCGGAGGAAGAAAATATCCACGTCAGCGACGAAGAGTTCGATCGGGAACTGGAAGCGTTGGCGAGACAATCAAAACAGACGTCCGAAGCGGTACGCGCTCGTTTGACACGGGATGGGGGCCTCGATAGGATACGAACACGAATCCGCAACGAGAAGACCCTCGATTTTTTGTATCGTCAGTCTGCATAGTTACTCAATGATGCAGACCATTTCGATCCTCCCCTGAGCAACGAGAAGTGAATTCAGGGCAGGAGTGTGGAAAGGATGAACGTGAACTCCAATTCCAATTCCAGTTCCAAAGACGCGCACATGATGCTGGTGCCGATGGTGATTGAATCGACGGGGCGAGGCGAACGCGCCTACGACATTTATTCCCGCCTGCTGCGCGACAACATCATCTTCATCGGCACGCCGATTGACGACAACATCGCCAACCTGGTCATAGCCCAGATGCTGTTTCTGGCGCAAGAAGATCCGGAAAAGGACATCCAGCTGTACATCAACTCGCCGGGCGGGTCGATCACGGCGGGCATGGCCATCTACGACACCATGCAGTACGTCAAGAATGACGTGACCACCATCTGCATCGGCCAGGCGGCTTCGATGGCGGCATTGCTGCTTACGGCAGGACAGGCGAAGAAGCGGCTGGCGCTGCCCAATTCGCGCATTCTCATCCATCAACCCTCCATGGGCGGCCTGTCGGGACAGGCGACCGACATTGATATTCATGCCCGCGAGATTTTACGGATGCGCGAGATCACGAACCAGTTGATGGCCAAACATAGCGGCCAGCAACTGGAGAAGGTCGAAAAAGACGTGGAACGCGACTTCATCATGAATTCACAGCAAGCCAAGGAATACGGAATTATCGACGATATTATCTACAAGACCCGATAAAGGGCAGGGTCGGCGTTCGCGAAGCTTTGTGGAAACACGGCTTTCCGTTCTCAGCCGGAGCAGGAAATTCAGCGGCGGTTAGGCCACCGGAAAAGGAGTGAGGCCGAGTGAAAACCAGATCAGGTTCCGAAGAGATGTTGCGCTGTTCTTTCTGCCATAAATCGCAGGACGCCGTCGCAAAACTGATTTCGTCGCCCAGCGATTATCCGCGGGCTTATATCTGCGACGAGTGCGTCGCGGTCTGCAACTCCATCCTGGAAGACGATCGCACCGCGACGCCGGCAGCGGCGGTTCCCAACCAACTCCCGAAGCCGCAGGAAGTCAAAACCTTCCTCGACGAGTACGTCATCGGGCAGGAGCAGACCAAGAAAAAACTGGCTGTCGCCGTCTATAACCACTACAAGCGCATTTACATGAACAGGCAGCGCTCGGGCGATGGTGTCGAACTGACCAAGTCGAACATCCTGCTCATCGGCCCGACGGGAACCGGCAAGACGCTTCTGGCGCAAACTCTGGCCCGCATGCTCGATGTGCCTTTCGCCATCGTCGATGCCACTACCCTGACCGAAGCCGGGTATGTCGGTGAAGATGTCGAGAACATCATCCTGAAGTTGCTGCAGGCCGCCGAAGGTGACGTCAATCGCGCTCAGACCGGCATCATCTACATCGACGAAATCGACAAGATCGGGCGGAAGGACGAGAATCCCTCGATTACGCGAGACGTATCGGGCGAGGGCGTGCAGCAGGCCCTACTCAAGATTCTCGAAGGTACCATCGCCAATGTTCCTCCACAGGGCGGACGCAAGCATCCTCACCAGGAATTTACCCCGGTGGATACCACGAATATCCTGTTCATTTGCGGCGGAGCGTTTGTCGGTCTGGAGAAGATCATCGGACGCAGGATGGGCAAGAAGGCCCTGGGCTTCCGCACGGGAGCGGAAGAGGAAACCGAACAGACCGTGGCGTCCTCCAAGCGCAACTTCGAACTCGTATCGGAAGCGCAGCCCGAAGATCTGATTAAATTCGGCTTGATCCCGGAATTTGTCGGGCGCCTCCCCGTCATGGGCGTGCTCCAGCAATTGGACGAAAATGCCTTGGTTGAAATTCTTACGCGCCCGAAGAACGCGATTGTGAAACAATACCAGCGGCTGTTCGAGTTTGAGAACGTGCGGCTGAAGTTCAGCGACGAAGCCAACCGCGCCATCGCCCGCCAGGCCATGGCCCGCAAAGTTGGAGCCCGCGGCTTGCGCATGATTCTCGAAGAACTGATGCTGGAGTTGATGTACAGCCTGCCCAGCCAGAAGAAAGTAAAAGAATTTGAAGTGACCCGCGAGATGGTGGAGAAACGAAACGTCTCGCTGGCCATGATCGAAAAAGCGGCCAGTTAGAAGAGGGCGTTGGCAGTAAGATTCGTATCAAGGTATGCGTTCAGGCATACCGCAGGTGTTCTGCCAGGAAAGCGCCTTTAGGCGCTGGTCTGGCGTTTCGCCCAGGTTGTCAGAGCAAAATAGCGGCCCAGAGACGGGAGAACGAGTTGTCGAATCCCAAGGAAAAATTCGAAAGCAAAAAGTTGCCCATGATGCCCATTCGTGACGTGGTCATCTTTCCCTACATGATGACTCCGTTCGTGGTGGGCCGGGAATCGAGCGTACGCGCGCTTGAGGAGGCTCTGGCCAGCGACAAGAAGATTTTTCTCGCCACCCAGCACGACGCGTCGATCGATGAACCCAAGGCGGGAGACATCTTTCAGGTCGGCACCATCGTCAACATCGTACAGAGCTTGAAGCTGCCCGACGGCAACATCAAGGTCCTGGTTGAAGGCATCGAGCGCGGCAAGATTCTGCAGGTCGTCGAAGTCGATGGATACCTGCAGGCCACGGTGCGCGTCGCGCGCTATGCCACCGAAACCACCGCCCAGATCGAAGCTGGAATGCAGCGCGTCACCGGCATGTTCGAGCAATATGTCAAGCTTTGCCAGTCGCTCAACTACGAAACCATGATCGCCGCCGTGCGCATGGAAGATCCAGCAAAGCTGACTGATACTATCGCCGCCAACCTGCAGCTCTCGATCGAAGAGAAACAGGGACTGCTCGAAATCTTCGACCCCGCCGAACGGCTGAACCGCATCGGCGACGTGCTCGATGTGGAGATCGAGAAGCTGAACATGGACCGCACCATCCAGTCGCGCGTAAAGCGGCAGATGGAAAAAGCGCAGAAAGAGTATTACCTCAACGAGAAAATCAAGGCCATCCAGAAAGAGCTGGGCCGCGGCGAAAAAAGCGAATTCGATGAGCTCAAGAAAAAGGTCGAAGCCGCCGGCATGCCCAAGGAAGTCCGCGACAAGGCAATCCAGGAACTCAAGAAACTGGAAGCCATGCCCCCCATGTCGGCCGAGTCCACGGTCTCGCGCAACTATCTCGACTGGCTGCTGGCCGTGCCCTGGAAAAAGCGTTCCAAGGAAATTCGCAACATCGGGCGCGCGGAAAAGACGCTCAACGAAGATCACTATGGCCTGGAGAAGATCAAGGAGCGCATTCTTGAATTTCTCGCGGTCCGCCAGTTAGTGAAAAATCCCAAGGGATCGATTCTCTGCTTCGTAGGACCTCCGGGCGTGGGAAAGACTTCGCTCGGGATGTCGATCGCGAAGGCCACAGGCCGCAAGTTTGTCCGCATGTCGCTGGGAGGGGTGCGCGACGAGGCCGAGATTCGGGGGCATCGCCGTACCTACATCGGCGCGCTGCCCGGCCAGATCATCCAGATGATGAAAAAGGCCGGCACCAAGAATCCGGTCTTCATGCTCGATGAAGTCGACAAGATGTCGATGGACTTCCGGGGCGACCCGTCGGCGGCTCTGCTCGAAGTGCTTGATCCCGAGCAGAACTTCATGTTCGTTGACCACTATCTTGACGTCGAGTACGACCTTTCGCAGGTCTTCTTCGTGGCCACGGCCAACGTCATGCACACCATTCCGCCCGCGCTGCAGGATCGCATGGAAGTGCTGCGCCTGCACGGCTACACCGAGCCCGAGAAAGTAGAGATTGCAAAACAGTTTCTGGTCAAGAAGCAAATGGCGCAGGCGGGACTGACCGAAAAAAATATTCAGTTCTCCGACGACGCCATTCGGCAGATCATTCGCAGCTATACGCGCGAGGCCGGCGTGCGCAACCTGGAACGTGAAATCGGCAACGTCTGCCGCAAGATTGCGCGCAAAGTCGTAAAAGAGGGTGCGTCCTTCACTGCCGCGATCGAGGCGGAGAAGATTAACGACTACCTGGGAGTGCTCAAGTTCCGCGACACACTCGCCCACGAAAAAAGCGAGATTGGCCTAGTGACCGGATTAGCCTGGACCGAAGTTGGCGGCTCCATTCTGAGCACGGAGGCCACCGTGGTCGATGGCAAAGGGAAACTCACTTTGACTGGAAAACTGGGCGATGTCATGCAGGAATCGGCCCAGGCGGCTATGTCCTACATTCGCTCTCGAGCAGCCCGCCTCGGCCTGCCCCGCGACTTCTATCGCAACCTCGATATTCACGTCCATGTCCCCGAAGGCGCGATTCCGAAAGATGGACCCTCCGCCGGCATCACCATCGCAACCGCTCTCGCCAGCGCGCTCAGCAAGATTCCGGTGCGCCGCGACCTCGCCATGACCGGGGAGATCACGCTGCGCGGCAAAGTGCTGCCTATCGGCGGACTCAAAGAAAAATTGCTCGCGGCCCATCGCGCCGGTTTATTCGAAGTCATTCTTCCGCAAGAAAACGAGAAAGATGTAGCCGAGGTTCCGGAGAACCTGCGCACCGCCATGAAGCTCCACTTTGTGGACAGCATGGACCAGGTTCTAGCTGTAGCCTTGGAGGGGCCGCTGCCGCAGATGGTTCCCGAAGGCGACGCCATGGCGCCGATCACGACCCCTGCCGCTCCGGAGATTCCTGAAGCGCGACAGTGAGCAGGTGCCGCTCAGAAGTTCCGACCGGCAACCATCTTCGTGGCTTATGACTTGCGCACGATGAGGTCGTTCTTCCACAGCGCTAGCACGACATCCATTTGATTGTTGTGCGCTTTCTCAGGATTTTTCGTTACCGCCCGCCACAGCGCACTCACGGACCAGTGCTGCGTTCCTTCGGTTAGCAACATCGCGGCATGGACTGCATAAGCCTTGTTGTCTCTCGATGCTTTGTAGCCGGTGTTCGAGGAACATAACATGCCGCGCACGGAGGACGAACCTCGCAGCCGCTTTCGATTCAGCCTGAAAGGTTCGGCGGGTCTGATCATCGCCCTCGCTGTTGTGGCCGTTCTGCTCATCGCGCTTCCCGCTTATCGCTGGTTTTTCCTGATCAGCGTTTTGATTGGACTGGTCATAGCGGGCGGCCTCGGGCTGTGGCACAGGCTGCATCCGATTAAAGAACAGGACGTAGAACCGAAGCGCCCCCTGGGGCTCGATTAAATCTTTTTCTGCCAACGATTTCTCTTCCACGCTTGCCATCGGCGGACGGTACACTGGAAACTGTCTCTATGCGGATTCTGGCGCGATTCATGCTGTCGGCGAGCGACTTGGCGCACTTCCCTCCTCCCGCGTTGCCGGAGATCGCATTTCTTGGACGCTCGAACGTGGGCAAATCGAGCCTCATCAACGCCCTGGTGGGGGCGAAACTGGCCCGCACCAGCAACACCCCCGGACGAACGCGCAGTATTAATTTTTATGAGGTGCGGCGCGCCGGACAACCGCGCCCCGAAGTTCTTTTCGCCGACCTGCCGGGTTATGGCTACGCCAAAGTATCGCGGGAAATCTCCGACGACTGGGCCCGTTTTGTCGACCCGTACCTGCACCAGCGGTCCAGCCTAGCGCTGTGTCTGGTGCTGGTCGACGCGAATATCCCGCCGCAGGAAAGCGACGGCCAACTGTTGGAATTTCTCAAAGCAAAAGAACGGCCGCATGCGATTGTCGCCACCAAGTCGGACCGGCTGTCGGGCAACCGGCTGCAGCAGGCAATCCACGCCTTTGAGCAAGCCTACGGCAGCGTGCGCATCATCCCGTTTTCGGCCAAGACGGGCGGGGGCAAAGACGAACTCTGGCGCGAGATTCGGGCGGGCGCGACCAGCTTCGCAGCGGATTAAAGGATGCTGAGAAAATAACGGCGCACAAAGCGCACCTCCACTGGGGCAAGACCGATTTTCAATGAGTTGCCAAGATAGCCGAAGGTGACGCGGAAAAAGGTTTGACCGTCCGCTAAAGCTTTGCCCGCATTATGCCGATTCTCACCACAGCGGAAGTTCGCAGGAGGCTCTTGGACCCGCGCATCCATCCCGAACAGTATGGCTTACCTTCGAACGCCAGCAAGGGCGAAGAGGGCGTGAACTATCTTCGCCGGCTGAAGGGAGAAATGGCGAACCGGACAGACTCTGGCTCGAGCGGGAACGGGAAGGCCTCGGCAACGTCGAACTCGAGCCCTTCGGAACGGCGACGAAGCACGCGGCTTCGCTGTTCGGGCAGTGTGGAGTTTCAAGTGCTTGGCAGCGAGGTGCGGATGTGGGGCACGCTCACCGACATCAGTCCGCATGGATGCTACGTGGAAATGAGCAACACGTTTCCGGTGAACACGCGCGTGCATCTTGTGCTCAAGTCCTGCGGAATCCGTGTTACCGCGGTGGGAACGGTTCGCGCCTCCTATCCCGCCCTTGGGATGGGCATCTGCTTTGCGGAAATGGATCCGGAACAGCAGAGACACCTGGTCCAGCTTGTCGACAAACTGTCGGGTCAAGCGGCCACATCCAACAAAGCTCCAGTTCGAGAGGCAGTCACGCAGACGAGTACGTCGGAGCCCGATCCTAAAGCGCTGCTGGCTGAGATTACGGAGTTCTTCCGGACGCGCCCGCTGCTCTCGCGCGAAGAGTTTTACCAGATCGCCAAACGGGTTCGCCGCTCCTGAATCCTCACCTCCAGGGATTCAGCGCCAGGCGGCCCGTTTAGCGATCCAACCCAGCGTTACTCTGGTTTTGGCACGTTTTCCGGAACGCGTGGGCGGCGATCCCTTATCGTTTATCATTGAAGCCTATGGCTAAATATCTGGTCACGGGTGCTGCCGGATTCATCGGGTCTTCGTTGGTGCGCGCTCTTCTCGAACGCGGCGACGAGGTCCGTGGCATCGATAACTTCTCTACCGGCAAACGCGAAAACCTGACCGAAGTGCTTGCCCGCATAGACTTTCGCGAGGCTGACCTTCTTGACCTAGAGGCGATGCACAAGGCCTGCATTGGAGTCGACTACGTATTGCACCAGGCAGCCATTCCGTCGGTGCCGAAGTCCATCGTGGATCCCCTGGGCAGCAACCGCGCCAACATCGACGGCTCCGTGAATATTCTGGTCGCTGCGCGCGATGCGAAAGTAAAGCGAGTGGTGTATGCCGCCTCATCGTCAGCCTATGGAGATACTCCGACGCTTCCGAAGCATGAAGCGATGACGCCGAATCCTATTTCACCCTATGCCGTGGCCAAACTGGCGAGCGAACTCTACATGGTGTCATTCTTCCGGTGCTACGGTCTGGAAACGGTCTGCCTGCGCTACTTCAACATCTTCGGTCCGCGCCAGGACCCTTCATCGCCTTATTCCGGTGTGCTCGCCAAATTCAGCCTGCAGATGCTGCGCGGGGAACAGCCGACAATCTTCGGCGACGGCGAAACCAGCCGCGACTTCACTTACATCGACAACGCCGTTTCAGCGAACCTGCGCGCCTGCTCCGCTCCGGCAGCCGAGTGCGCGGGCCGAGTTTTCAACTGCGCCACCGGACGCCGAGTCACGCTGAATGAGACCTTTCAGGCGATGAAACAACTGACAGGCTACAGCGGGAGCGTCAACTATGCACCCGAACGCAGCGGGGATATTAAACATTCGTTGGCGGACATCACCCAGGCACAAACACATTTGGGGTACAAGGTCCTGGTAAACTTTGAGGAAGGCTTGCGCCGGACCGTGGAGTGGTATAAGACGCAGCAGCAGGCAGTCGGGGTATGAACCCGCAATGGAACGAGGGTGAAGGCTTCGGAGGCTCTCAAGCGGCGCTAAAGGAGGCCGCATCCAGCGCACGTTATATTGCCGGCGGTCCGGCGTTGGCTTCGCCATGCGACTCGGTATCGGGTTTGGTTTTTTGAGACCGGCGCCAAGTGATCAAGTCGTCGAGGTCGTTACGAAACGGGCCATAGGCGCTAAACCGCTTTTCGTCGAAAAGGCGCTTCGCGCCGCATTTCAGGCAAACCTGGTAGGAATATCCCTGACCGCCGATGGGCCAGCTCATCCGACCATGCCAGCAGCCCCGGAACGCCACCAGAGCGGCAGCGCCAGCCAGGCTACTGGCTACGACCGCAGCGGGCCGCCACCAACTAAATGTTTTGTGGGCTTCGGCTTTCCCGTGGTTGTGCGCTTCGTCGGTTGCGTGCGTCATCATGTCTCCACAAAGGTTCTGTACCTCAACAGTAGGCTGAATCTTGGCCGAGGGCAAAGCCTGAATGGACATAGCATCCAGGGGTGTAAATGGGTCGGCGGAGATTTCAAATGACCTCTCGGACGTGTACTATCGAACCTTGCGGCTCCTCCTCGGGACCATTACCTTATAAATAAGACCTGTGGTTGTGCTGATGACCGGAGCACGGAGTTCGAGATTCGAGTTCGGGAGTGCCCGGCTCGAATCTACGCGCGGCGATGAACCTTCCGACACGCCCCGGTTACGATGAAAACAAGTTTTTTGTGGTCTTGATCACTCCACAATGAGTGCCACTCCAACCCGATTTGACTGGCCGGCGGCTTTGGACTCCGCCGCAGTTCCCCATTCCGCAGGTAGCGGGCATTCCAAGGAACCTGCCTCACTGCTGGAACCAAATCACGGCGTCCTCGAATCGATTGCCAGCCATGACGCGCTACGCGCGTTGCGCGCTTTCTCAGCCCTGCACGAACAGATTCGGAACCGCCGCCTGACCGCTGGATGGGCGCCTGATTCTGAGTTGTTCGGAACCGAAAACTTTGTTCTGGACGAAGTCTTACAGCTCGTTTGCGATCGGGTTTATGCCCTGACGCATTCCGACGGCGTTGTCATTGGACTGACACCACGAACGGCGCCCGAAGGATCGAAGAGCGAGCGGCCAGAAATCGTTTGTCGGGCCTCTGCTGGACCTCTGGCAATTTTGCGAGGTATTTCGTTCCCGGGTGAATCGTCTTTTCTGCGGGAAAGCCTGGAGAATGGGCGTATTCTGCGTTGCGACGATTGTGAGATCGATCCCCGAACTCAGTTTGATTTCGCCCGGCAGTCAGGGGCTCGATCCTCGGTGCTGATTCCGCTGCGGGGGCGGCGGCAGACAATCGGCGTGCTGCAGGCAGTATCTAGAAAGCCGCGAGCCTTCACGGACAACGATGTTCGCTGTTTCGATTTGTTCGCCGAACTGATTCTTTCGGCCCTGAAGCCCCAGGATCAAGATCGGCGCATCCACTGGCTGTCGGATGTAGCGGACGACCTGTTGCGTTTCAAGCCGCAGGCGGCGACGAAGATCGCGAATCACGCAGCAGACGGCCTGCTGGAGACATCCCGCGATCGCGCAGAGACGGCAATCCCCGAAGTAGCGGCCATCGAGAAACCGGCCGGCAAGGCAGCGCCTGGCAAGCGACGGGAGCCTTCGCCGATCTTGTTTGAGACGCCTCTGGCAGAACCAGCCATCGAAAAGACGGCGGCCGGACGGCCGTTGTTGTCGGGATCATTTCTTCAGCCGGCGGCACCCGCCGGCAACCCTCATCCGGGCCTGAATGTAGTGATGGGACTGGTGGCGGTGGCTGCGTTGTTCTCTGCCGGAGTGTGGTGGGGCATGCAACTGCATGGCGAGCAAGCGTCGTCGAAGGCAGCGATTGTTGCTCCCGCCAAGACTGCTTCACCGGCGATCGCAAGCGCGCCCGCTGCAAGTGTTCCCGCCCTGGGCGCCTCCGACAATCTGATGACTTCACCGGCGCTTGCGGGCGACTCGGCTTCCTTGACCGCGGTTCCAGCAGAAAGACTGGCGGCGCTGCCAAAGGTGATGGGCCTACGTCATTGGTCGTCGTCGATGGGAAGCACGGTGGTCATCGACATGGAAGACCAGGTACCTTACGAAGTGCATCGCCTGATGTCGCCGGAGCGTATCTATTTCGACCTGCATGACACGGCGCTGGCGGCGGAACTGGCGGGCAAGACGGTGGACGTCGATGATCCTTCGCTGACGCGGCTAAGGGTGGCACAGCCCGTCGCGGGGGTAACACGAGTCGTGCTCGACACAAAAGATGGATCGAACTTCTCTGTCAGCATGGAATCAAGCCCGTATCGCCTGGTGATCGAACTGCGCGGCAGCGACAAAGCTTTAGCGGCAAGCCCATTCGCTCCGAAGGAAACTAAATTGAGTACGGCGGCTGCAAGCCCGGCGCTCGCGCCGGCAAAAAGCACTCCGCAGGCGACATTGGCGGTGAACGCCTCCACTTCGCCGTTGCTCGCGCGGACCGGTAAGTTTCGCATCGTGCTGGACGCTGGCCATGGCGGTTGGGATCTGGGCACGGTGGGGCGCGAGGGGTTGCTGGAAAAAGATCTCGTGCTTGACGTAACCCAGCGCCTGGGCAAACTGCTGCAGGCGCGTTTGGGCTCGGAAGTAATGCTGACGCGGACCGACGACACCTATCTGCCGCTCGAACAGCGCGCGGACATCGCCAATCAGTCGCAGGCCGACTTGTTCGTCTCGGTTCACGCCAACTACAGCACATCGGCGGCGGCTCGGGGGGTGGAGACCTACTACACAAATCTGTTTTCGGCACCGGGTTCGCGCGAAGTTGAAAAGCAAGCCGATGGAACCCTCGCCAAGCTGACTCCGGTTTCCATGACCTCCGGGGGCTTGCATGAAAAAATCGCGGAATCGCGACGGCTGGCGGCAAGCGTCCAGCGTTCTTTGTACTCGACCTTGGCCGCGAATAGCCCCGGCATCCGCGACCGGGGAATCAAGGACGCCGCGTTTGTAGTGCTGACCGGCACGACCATGCCAGCCATTCTCACAGAGATTTCTTTTGTGAGCAGCCCAACCGACGAGCACAATCTGCAGAGCGCCACGTATCGCCAGCAGATCGCCGAAGCTCTATACAAAGGCATCGCGGGCTATGAGCAATCCGGTGGGCACGCAAAGATCGCCCAATTCCAAAAGCCCTCCGCGAGATGACAGCAGCTCTTAGGTCTTAGGTCTTAGGTCTCGCCCCATGCCCCGTACGCATGGTCTTGAAAAATCAAAACATTAAGAAATTGGTCTTTGATTCTAACGGGCGGATCGCGTGTTTTCGTGTTAGAAAATCGAAAATCAAGATCAAAGCCCACAACAAGTTCAAAAGCAAAGCTACGTTCAAAAGAAAAACCAAGCCCAAGAGCAAAGCAAAAACAAGTGCACCTCAACAACAAAGTCCAAGGTAGCGGGCGGGGGCGCCCGCTACACATGAGCTAGTTCGCACCCTTCACGCCACCGTACTTCTCCAGCCACTTCAACTCCTCGCGGACTTTGATTTTTCCGTGCCAGGGATTTTTATCCAGGGAGTGGCCTTCGCCGGGGAAAATCAGCAAGTCGCTGGGAATATTCAGCTCGTGCAGGGCGCGGTCGAGCAGATAATCCTCGAGCACGGCTACGCGAACGTCGTCGGCCCCAGCGACCATGTGGGTGGGTGTACGGACTTTGTTGATCTGGAAAATTGCGGCTTCGCTGCGATAGTGCTCGGGAGCTTCCCATGGCAGTCCGCCGAGGAAATAAGCGTCGTCGAAGGTGGTATCGTCGTTGCCCCAGTTGGCTATGTGCTCGACAGCGCCCGCTCCCGTGACCGCCGCTTTGAAGCGCGTGGTCTGGGTAATCAGCCAGTTCGTCATGTATCCGCCGTAGCTGTAGCCGCCGACGGCGAGTTGGTTGGCGTCGGCGATGCCGTCTTTGACCAACGCATCGACGCCGGTCAATATATCTTTGCCGGGACGCGAGACGATTTGGGGAACGATCTGCAAGGCGAACTGATCGCCATAGCCAGTCGATCCGCGATAGTTGGGCTCGAAGACAAGCCATCCGGCGGTTGCGGCGAGGCGGTCCCACTGGTACCAGTCGGCGGAGAAGTGGTTGCCATCGGCGTCTTGCGGGCCTCCGTGGATGAATACGAAGACGGGCAGGTTTTTAGCTTCGAATTTTCCGGGCGGATACATCAGCATGCCTTCGACAGGCGTGCCGTCATCGGAAGTCCAGCGATAGGGCTTGGCTTGGGGAAGATCCCGCTCGGTGAACAGCTTGTTGAACGCAGTGATGGGCTTGGCCTGGGCGAGTTTGTCGGGTCCATCGGCGATGTAGATTTCGGTGGGGCGCGTGGTGGCGGAATATTCAAAGGCGAGGCGCGGAGTCTGGGTTGAGCCTGGGCTTTCCTCTGCGACGGCGGGATGCTCGTAGGCTCCTGGCCATCCTTCGTGCTTGACGATGGCGGCTGTGGGATTCGCCTGCGACACGAACTGAACCTCGGTACCGAGGCGACAGGCGCAGAGGACGGAACCATCGGGCAGAGGGGTGTAGGCGACGACTTCTCCGGGATACTCGGCGAACCAGCGCTGGATCTGCCTTTTCTCAGGCTTGTCGTTATGGGTTACTTGGTCGGTCGAACGGTCGGAGGTGTCGGATGCGTCGATCCAGTAGAGACGCGGCTGGGGATCCTCATATTTGCGCTCCAGCGATCCGAGGTTGATTTGAAAAAAGAGATGATGACTGTCGGGAGCCCATTGCGCATTCAATTCGACGGCCTGGTTGCGAGTCAGGCGGAGAGGCGAGATTTCGGCGGCCATGGCGGTTGAATGATCGCGATTCAGGTCGATGAGATAGAGATCAATGTCTTCGACTTTTTCCTGACGCTCGGAAACGGACGCGGTCACGAATGCCAGGCGTTGTCCGTCGCGCGCGATGGTGATTTGATCGACATGCAGAGGAGTGTGGGCGATGACGACTGCTCCGGGCGTGGCATGGGAATCTTTTTCGGCGTCGGGAATCTCTTTGGTGCCGAGTGCCGCATGGCGGTCGAGGGCTTCGGATAGAGTTAAGCGGAAAATCGCATCGCCGCGTTCATCGCCACGATAACGGATCACGTCTTTCCAATCTTTTTTGTGATCATCGGTTTGTTCTTTTGTCCAGGGTTGCCGGGTCGCAAAATAAAGTTGTTTCGAGTCAGGGGACCAGGCGTAAGCGTGGACTTCTTCTTCGCCCGAAGTCAGGGCGACGGCCTCGCCGCCGTTGGGCGAAATTAGAAAGAGTTGGGGAACGTCTTTGTCTTTCTCCTTGCTTCTGTCTGTGCCGCGGGTTGGCGCGTGTCTATCTTTTTTCTTGCCGTCATCGTCGTCTGCATCGCTGGCGTCCGAGGATTTACGCTCCGAGAGGAAGGCAATCCACTGGCCATCGGGAGACCATTGCGGAGAGGAGTCGTGACCCGACTGCGTCAGTTGCAGCAGGCTGGCGGAACGGGTGCGATAGAGCCAGAGGTCTTTGCGGAAGATCTGCTGCTCCCAGTCGGCTCGTTCGGTCGCGATGACTACGGCGTCGGCGTCGGGCGAAAGCTTCACGGAGTCGAAACTTACGGAGTTGAAAAATTCATCGAGGCTGAGCTTGGGCTTCGCGGTTTGCGCGGATGCGCAGATCGAAACGCAAAGCGTAGACAGAAGGAACGCCAGCAGGATTGATGGTCGAGCGCAAGGTTGTCGCATAGATTGGTTGAGCCTTTATTTCAGCATTGAATTTGACTTAAGGATGTGAAAAGCGCATCCCGGTTCAAGGTGCCGTCGGTTGTGCATTGCGCAGCGCGTCTTCTAATGGCTGGTTGCTGGGTACGGGCTGCTCGAGCAGTCGCCAACCGTCATCATAACCGCGAAAGGCAACGGTCGAGCGGTAATGCACTCCGCTGTCGTAAAGCGCAATGCCGACGGGATTACTCGGGGACCAGCGCCAGATGAACTCGACATCGGCAAAGTTGCCGGCCTTGCTGATGCCGGAAATGTTCACGAGTTCCCGGCGCGCGACCTCGATTGCGATCGGGCCATTGCTGGGCAGTGGACTCGAAATCAGGGGCTTCACGGTTTCCGCTCCGAGAGGAGTGAGTACCACGTCCCAGCAGGGGGCAGGGTCGACGCCATCGGGACATTTTTGCTGGTTCGCTGCGATCCATCCGCGACGCTGGAGCACCAACGACTCGGGAGAACTGAAATCCTTGTTGGAGACGATGCCCGTGCGAAGCCAGAACAATTGCGGCTCTTTGAAGGCTTCGGAGGCGGAAATCAAATCGGCGGCCAGCCTGCGGGTCAGGAAATCGCGCGCGGTGCAAGCAAGGCCCAAGCAGGTCAGGATCGCCAGCAGCAATGTTTGTGTCGCCTTTTTCGCGAGCATGAATGTCGATTATGGTTGCGAGAGGATTTTAACCAATTGCGTCCGGTTGCGGGGCAGAAAAGGGGAAGAGGCAATCTGGCGATCGAATTTCTTTGACCAACGGCCAGGAATGTGCGCGCCGCACGCCGGACAATCCCCTTGCGGCGTCAATTCATATTTTTCGACTAAATATCCGTAACGCTGAACCAGCAATTCTCCGCAGCGATGGCAATGAGTGTCTTCGAGGCTACCGACATGGCCTGGAATATTTCCGGCGTAAATGTAGCGCAGGCCAGCTTCGCGGCCGATAGCGGAGGCACGAAGAAGATCTTCGGGAGTGGTATCACGGGGCGAGGTCATTTTGTAGTCCTCGTGAAACGCGGTGACGTGCCACGGAATGTCGGGAGAAACGTCGGCTAGAAACCTGGTCAGGTTGCGCAGTTCTTCGTCGCTGTCGTTAAAGCCGGGAATGAGCAGGGTGACGATCTCCAGCCACACACCCATACGGTGCAGGTTGCGGATGGTATCGAGGATTGGATGCAGGCGTCCGCCAAGTTCGCGATAGTGGCGATCGTCGAAGCTTTTGAGATCGACCTTGTAGAAATCGATCCAGGGCTGAAGATATTCGAGGACCTGCGTAGTTCCGTTGCCATTTGAAACGTAGGCTGTGAACAACCCGGCTTGGCGGGCGAGGCGGAAGACCGTAACCGCCCACTCGCTGGTGATCAACGGCTCGTTGTAGGTGCTGACTAACACTTTGGCGCCGTGGGCGAGGGCGTCCTTCACCAGCGTTTCTGGATCAGCTTCGAGCGCGGGGGAGACGGCGTGCGGATCGCGCAGCGCTTGCGAGGTCACCCAGTTCTGACAGTAGGAGCAATGCAGATCGCAACCCAGCATTCCAAAGCTGTACGCGAGGGCTCCGGGATGAGCATGGAAAAACGGCTTTTTCTCGATGGGGTCGCACTGCACGCCGGCAACATATCCCCAGGGTACGTAGAGAGTGCCGCGGCGATTGAAGCGAACTTTGCAGACGCCGAGTTGGCCATCGGAAATCGGACAGCAGTGGCCGCAGGCGTAACAGCGCACGCGGTCGCGATCCAGCTTTTGCCAAAGAGCCGGATCACCGACGCGGACGCGCTCTTGCGCAGACAGAATGTCTTGCAGAGTGGCCACAGGTGTATTCTACGGCGGCGGGGATGGTTGTGCTTATCTCGCGGGTTGGCTATGCGTGAGGATCCAGGCTTCCGCTTGCTGGCGGGCCTCGGCGACCTGATTCGGGGTCATCTGCGAGGAAAGACCTTCGATTCTGGATTTGCTCACCTCGTCGCCGCGAGCCAAAGCAATCGTTGACCAGAAGTAGGCCTTCGACAGGTCGGGGGAAACCCCACGGCCTCTCCAATAATAAGCCCCGAGCGCGCCCTGGGCGGCAACGTTGCCCTGTTCAGCAGCGCGCAGGAACCAATGCACGGCTTGGCCGTCATCGTGCGCGACACCCGCGCCATCATGGTAGCGAACGCCCATGAGCCATTGAGCGTCCGCGTCTCCCGCATCGGCAAGTCTTCGCAGATCCGGAAGCGACTTCGGCTGGAGGTTGTGACGAATCCGGCCTTGATTGGTCCAGCCAGGAGCGGCGGATGCGAGGCGCACGGATTCGGTTCTTCCCGGGTCTTGCGCCGGATCCATAGAGGAGTTCTCGGCCGCTTTGACCTCCTTAACGAACGACCCATGCGCTTCGTGGGGAGCATTAAGCCAGTCCTTTATCGTCGGGCCGAGGGCATAGCCAAGGGCGATCACGGCCACAGACGTCGCCAGCCCGAGCAGAGCGCGATAGAGCAATCGAGGGGACGGCGGAGACATGGGTTCCGGGTCGGGGAGTTGAGCCTGTGGTCCTGACCGAATGGCAGCCTTGCCCCGCGCCTTCGCGTCGCTCGAGGACAAAGACAACGCAGGTATTGCGGCTGATTCCTCCGCAACCCCCAACATCGAATAGGGCAACGGATTCGAAGGAGGCGAACCGGGCGGAACAGACATTCTCCATTCTGCGTTTTCAGGCTCCGCGTCTCCGGTTTGAATTTCTGGAATCATTTCGACGATCTGATCCAGCAATCTCGCCTGCTCGCCGGTAAAGGCGTGGGAGTGGCGACAGAGAACCTCCAGAACGCCGACCACGTGGAAATCCGAAAGGATGGGAGCAGCGAGGAGCGAGCCGACGCCCAAGACGCGACACACAGCGGGATCGACGCGCGGGTCACTTTCGACATCCTCGCAGGAGACGAGACGACCACTGCGGACGCACTCTCCGGTGAGCCCATGGCTGGTGTCGAGAGTGGCTCCCAAAGGCGGAGCAGGTTGACCGGCTCTCGCGCGGCACACCATTTTGCCGTCGCTAAAAAACGCCATGGCGGCGCCGCTGGCTCCAGTGAGAGTCATGGCGTGTTCGGTGATCCGTTGCAAAACAACATCGACATCATCCGAGGCAGCTCGTATCTGTGCGCGCAAAGCTTGCAGAGACGCTGGACGTCCAACCACGGAGGCGATGGGGGAGATTGCATCGGATTCGTGTACCGATGTCGGCCCGGCCATTTGATCCTGCTCTCGGTGAGCCAATTGCTCGCTTCGAGCAGCATGATTCGAGCAACCGATCAGCAGGTTGGAGAGAAGCCATTCTTTCAGGATTTTGCGGGAACTCTCTGAGAGCGCGGAAAACCGGATACCACCACGGCCAGCGTCATCACTCCACACGACTTTTCCAGTCCCATGGATGAAATTATTGGTCTCGGGCAGATCGAGGCAGAGCTTAACGGCGCGATCTTTCTGCAGGCGTTCGCTGGTCTGCACCGCGAAGCCGTCTTCGCTGAGGTCGAGCAATTCGCTCAGATCGACAACCATGCCGGTTTCCGAACCGTTGAAACTGGCATACACGGGAGTGTGAAGTTTTTGGCGAACCGAACGGCGGCGCTCTCCGGAAATAGGCCCGGGAACTGGATCCGGCGGTAGGGGAACGCTCCGATCCATAGTGGCTCAATCTTAACTCAGGGAGGGATGGGATGGGAGCGAGATCGTGCTCCAAGATGTTAGCTTCTAGCTACCGGCTGCCAGGTTTAGAAAGTGTCTACGAGGAACTGGTCGCGCGGTCCGCGGCCCGGCCATTAGAGGTTGGCGGTCAGGAATGGGGCGTCGGGCTGCGCCATCTGCACTAGAACCTCAGGCATGGTCAGCACGCGATCGAGAGCATCGGCCAGAGTTTCGGGAAACTCGGAGGTGAGAAGGTTGATATCGAGTTGAAGATCGCGGCGGCTGTAGACGCGGTGGACAACCAGGGATCCGCGGCGGTGTTTCGACGAGGTCATCAGGTCCAAAGTCAGCTTCCAGGAAGACTGGCTAGAGATCGCCGCCATGTGAGGAAATTTGCTCCAGTGGAAGTTGCCACCGCTTTCGCCAGGCACCACTTGATCGCCGGCAAGCGACTTGAGTTGCAAATCGAAGGCGTCGAAATCATTGCTGTCAAAGGCGGCGATGAGGACACTCCGGACCTGAGCGAAATCGCGAGCCACTTTGAGTTCTTCCACGGCTCGGCGCACGGAGAGATTATTGATTACGATCTGGCGCTGATCGATCGTGCGCTGGGCGACGCGACGCAGTTCTCCAAACTCTAGGTAGTTGAGGTGTTGCACGCCTAACCAGACACCAGTTCCAACCACGGCCAGAACCAGTCCTAGGGTGCTGCCGGTGGGCCAAAGCAGGAACAGGCTGAGCATGGCGAACACAGCAGAAACGGCGTAGAGAACGACGACGACCTGGCGATGCGAAAAACCCATCTCCAGCAACTTGTGATGGATGTGTTCGCGGTCGGCAGTGAAAATCGGCCGCCCGCTAATGAGTCGGCGCAGGATGGAAAGCAGGGTTTCCAGGATCGGCAACCCGAACGAGACCACTGGAATAGCGACGGCCACAAAGGTCGGGGCTTTCTGCGATCCTGCGAGAGCGAGGGCGCTGAGCATGAAGCCGATGAAGAGGCTGCCCGAGTCCCCCAGAAAAATCGTCGCCGGATTGAAATTGAAGCGAAGAAATCCGAGGATGGCTCCGGCCAGGGTCAAGCTCATCAAAGAAGCGAGCCAAGTGTGATTGACGAGGGCGCAAACAAAGAACACCAACGTGGAAAACAGGGCAGAGCCGGCGGCCAAACCATCCAGACCATCGATGAGGTTAAAAGCGTTGGTAACCGCAACCACCCACAACACGGTTAGCGGCAACCCGACAAACCAAGGCAGCGGATGATGGAAGAGCAGCGGGACATCGAGAACGCGCATTCCGCCCGCAAACAGCATCGCGCCGGCGATTGCCTGCACGACAAATTTCGCATAGGGACCGGCGCCCCGGAGATCATCATAGATGCCGAGACAAAAAATTAGGCACGCGGGAACATAAATGCGAAGCAGCGTTGCGGGCGCTAGTCCTACGACCAAGCGGGGAAAGATCAGAGAAAGCGCAAGACCCAGGGCCAGACTGGCGGAAAACGCCAAAAAGATGGCCACGCCACCCAAGCGTGGAAGAGGGCTGTGATGAACATGGCGGCCGTCTTTCGGGACAAAAACCCAGCCGCGGTGATTTGCTAAGTCTCGCACTTCACGGGTGGCGACGAACGACACCAGCAACGAGAATGCGAATAACCCGAAGAACAAGATCGTCAAGGTTACAAGTTCCTTCCGGCTCAAGCGGCCGGCGCTCAAGGACAACCTGCCCAGCGCCGAAGTTTCGGTTTAGCCTTTTAGACGAGGCTTCCCCATGAAATGGCGCGTGTGATAAATCAAAAAAATCTGTTCTCGAAACTATACAACTCCGGGTTGGCGTTGAGCAACTGCCGTGCCCAACTTCCCGGTCAATCTCTGCTCGTCAATCTTGAAGGGGCGATAGTGATTGCAGCCCGCGAGACAGCTTGCCAGGCCCTGATTCTCGCCCGGAACTCGTGTGCTAAACTCGATGCACGCTCAATCCCAGGAGTCTTGCATGCCGGCGCGGAACCGCCACTTATTTCTGCGAAGTTTGTATATTTTTCTAATTGGGGCGTGTTGTCTCCGGCTGCTGGCCCAGACGCCGCCCGGGGCGGAAACAACGGCACCCGCCAGCGCCAATGCCGCCCCTGCATCGCCCCGCCTGCTGGCTAATTCCAATGTGAAGCTGGGCCTCGGCGATCTAATCGAAGTGACGGTGTACGGAGTGCCCGACCTCTCAACCAAGACGCGGATCAGCGGATCCGGAGATATCTACCTTCCCCTTATCGACTACGTTCACGTGGCCGACCTGACGACCGACGAAGCACAGGAACTGATCCAAAAACGGCTGGAAGATGGAGGTTTTGTCCGCGGCCCGCACGTTTCCATTTTTGTCGACGAGTCCGCCTCGCAAGCGATCACATTGGCGGGAGAAGTCGTGCGCCCCGGCGCTTACCCTGCTATCGGCGAGCGAAGACTCTTCGACCTGATCTCAGCAGCCGGCGGATTGAGTGACCGGGCGGGCCGCACCGTGACCATTGAACATCGTGGCGATCCCGATCATAAGACCACGCTCCAGCTCTCTTCGAGTCTCGCCGAAGACACCCAGAACAATGTGAATGTTTATCCCGGAGACACAATTGTCGTTTCGAAGGCGGGGATCGTGTATGTGGTGGGCGATGTGAACCATCCCAGCGGATTCATGATTCAAGACGACGGCCTCTCAGTTCTAAAGGCGCTGGCATTGGCAGGAGGGAGCACTCATACTTCGGCGCTCAACCGAACTAAAATTTTGCGGCGGACACCCGACGGAATTCAGCAGATTCCTATCAACCTCAAGAAGGTGCTGTACGCCAAGGCACCGGATATGGCGCTGGTGAAGGGCGACGTTCTGTTCATCCCGGGAAGTTCAGCCAAGGCTGCGGCCTACAGAACCGCTGACGCAGCCATGTCGGTCTCGACAGCATTGGCAGTGGTTGCGATTCATCCGTAGATCGGCGGGGAGTATTCCCTTGCCCTGCCTCTTCGTTTCATGCTGCGATGTCTACGGATTCACCGTTGAGCGATTGCAGAACGGTAATATAATCCCTCGCCGTTTTCTCGCGGGATAATCTGTTCACAATGTATCTGCGGCCGCTGGCTCCCATTTGCCGGCGGCGTTCAGGTTCCGCGACCAGATCGACAATCGCCTGAGCCAGAGCCGAGCTGTTCTCAGGTTCAACAAACACCCCAGCGCCGGCCGCTTCGACAATCTGGCGGGCTTGTCCGTCAACGGCAACGATCACCGGGCGCTCGCATGCCATGTACTCGAGGAGTTTGGTTGGAATCACGGTCTTAAACAGTTCGCTCTTTCTCAGCATGACGACGCAGACATCGGCGGCTGAAATATAAGCGGGAATGCGTTCCCGCGGTTGCTGGCCGAGAAACTGAATGTTGTCTAGTCCACGCGCAGCGGCAAGTCTTACAACCTGTTCCTTTTCGGCGCCTTCGCCGATCAACAAGAACATCGCCCGAGGGAGCTTGGTCCTCAGCTCCTCGGCGGCGGCAATCAGTGTCTCCAATCCATGCGCATTGCCCATGGTGCCGATGTAGCAAACGAGAAAACGCTGTTCCAGTTTGAGTTGCTTTCGCAATTCCGTCGCTGCCGGTTCCAACCGAAACAGATCGGTCTCGACGCCATTCTCCACGACGGAAATCTTTTCGGCCCGAATGTTCCAATCGCGCATGAGGCGATCCTTGAACGCCGGCGATACGACAACGATGCGGTCGGCGCGACGGTAAAGAAATCCCGCGACTGCGCCCAGCATGCGATGGAGCAACCTGCCTTCGCGGGAAGCGCCGACGGCCGCAAGAGATTCCGGCCAAAGGTCACGTATCTCGAAGACGAAGGGCACGCGCTTGCACCATGCCAGCCACCAGCCCGAGAGTGCGCACAGCAATTGCGGAGAAGTGGCAATGATCACGTCCGGTCGCCTGAGAGGCAAACCACTGAGTCCGGCTGAAAGGCAAAATGAGGTGTAATTCAGGATTCTTTCATGCGCCCTTCGATTGGGCAGCGGCCACAGCCAGGTGCGAACGATCTGGATGCCATCGACAGTTTCGGTAAAGTGAAGCCGACGCAATCTCGACCGCCATTCCTCGGGCACGATCCCGGTAGGATGGTTTGGGAATCCCGTGAGAATGGTCACCTCATGCCGCATCCGTGACCAGTGCCGCGACAATTCGGAAGCACGCGCCGCTGGCGCTCCCATTTCCGGCGAAAAATATTGTGAAACGTAGAGAATCTTCACGATAGACGTTGAGAATAATCAATAATGCAACAGTTTAAAAATGCTCTTCTCGACCAGTGCACGACTACGATAGACACGGTGCTGGGCATAACCTTCCCAGCGATCGGCGACCGTCGCGAAGCTGGCATCGCCAGTCAACATAGACATTACTCGTAACTGTACGATATGCAGTCGATGATAGAAAGGGCTGGCTAACATTTTCAGCCGCGTTCCCGATTGTTCGTAGAGCGACCAGTAGCCGGTATCGAATCGAGACAGATTTCGAAGCAAGGTCTGGACTCCACGATCATAGATTTTCTTTGCCGAAACGTCTCCGGTTGCGAGCCAGAAGTCGAACACGCCCCAGAGAGCCCACATGAATCCGTTCAAAATATGGGTCGGAGGATCGACCAGATACTCTTCGATCCACAGGTTTTTCTCGCCGTCTTCCAGCAGCACGCCGCCTTCCGCGATCGGGCGAGTCATGGCGAGAAACGCCTTTTCTGCGGCACTCCGATACTTTTCGTCTCCAGAAGACGCATGAGCATGAGCCCGCAAGAGTAAGGAGAGTCCCTGTCCCTGCGCCAATCCTGAATACCAGGGCGCCTTGAGCGTGTCGCGATATTCCCAGTCAAAATGATGGTTCCAGACCCATAAACCATGAGCATTCTGTTCGAGGTTGGCGGTGAGCCAGTCGGCAGCCGTGATCGCGTTCCGCCAACGCCCCACCTCGCCGCCACCGCAGAATAAGTTGTAATTGGCAAGGCCCCACTGCGCGATGGCAATCGGGTTGTACTGCAATCCGATGCGGCCGTGGTAGTCGAGCATAGGAACGCCCGCAGAATCGTAGTGTCCGGCGTAATCCGCCTTCTCGCGAAACAGCATGTAATAGAGGCCGAGGTGAGTCGCGGTGGCGCGTGGATTGACCTCCGGCGTCTCATGCCAGAACGTCAACTGGCTTCGTCCGAAGCCGAGATAGACGCTGAATATCCGCCTGTAGTAATGCCAGCGATTGGCGAGGATCATGCGGGATCGACTTCCCAAATTGTAGTAGCGGAATCGTTGTGCTCAACTGCTATGGAGGTCGCTGCCAGATAGCGAGTCGAGTTCTCGCCGTTAGGCAAGAAAGCATTGCCGTATTGAAAATAACGCATTGATAATTTGTCTTTGGTCCAACGAGCGACGGCTTCCCATCTTTTCCCGTCGATGGAGCTGACGATCTGCACCTCGCGGGTTGGGTTCACACCGCTGGGCTCAATCATGGTGGAGAAGAACATTGACGCTCCCACTCTGCACCCATAAATCGAAGAACTCGCAAGGTCGCCAACCTGCTCGACGTTGCCGCTGCGATCAAGCCGATAGATGTGGTTCTTCTCGGAAGGCGTATCGGTCGCAAGGTATAAGCCGTTTGCGGTTGGAATAGCCGCCACTGAGCGGACCTGCTGATTCCCCGCCAACACAGTATGGACAGAGCGCAAATCACAGCTTGTGCGCAGGACCTTGCATTCCGCGCCCTCGTCTCCGGTCAGGATCCAGAGACAATCTCCCCAGCGGTCGTAAACGATGTTGTGTACGTGCCGTATGCTTCCCGCTGGAAACGTGTAGGCGATTTCCCACCTGCATCCACGATCGGTGGAAACATAGATGTGAACTTCGGCGCGCTCGCGATTATCGAAATACTCGCCCCAATAAATATTTCCCGAAGGGACGGCCGTGATGTGCAGAGGCCGCGTGCCGCGCTGGATTTGATGCGTCACGGAAAACTCGTCGTTCGCCAGCGTTCGCGTAACAATCGCCCCCGGAATAGCGCCCACCATTGTCGGGCAGTTGTTCTGGCCGCTGAAAGCTTTGTCGAGAATAGCAAGCGCATGGAAGCCATCGCGCAATAGGCGAGAGCTCAGCCGGTGGCGCGAGGTGATTGTCCTCCACCAAGCTGGACGAAAACGAGCGACCGATTGCCATGCAACGCCTGGGCCGAACTCGGGACTCAAACGGATCGACACGATCTGATACCCGCGACAACCGTAGAGAGTTTCGCCGTCCCATGCTAGCGCTCGAATGCCGCTCCACGCGCCAACTCTTCGAAGCTTGAACGCTGTGGCTACGGTCAGCGCCGGTGTCGGTTCAGCCATGCCGAGGTGTGTCAGTTCCCGCATTTGCAGGCGAAGAACGGCCCGATGGCGAGCACGTCCATTTTTGTGCGCTGGAAGCAGTCGATCGCTTCTTCGGGCGTGCAAACGATGGGCTCATTCTCATTGAAGCTCGTGTTGAGAATGACGGGAATTCCGGTTTTCTCGCCGAACGTCTTGATCAAATCGTAGTAAAGCGGATTCTCCTCACGCGTCACGGTCTGCAATCGACCTGTATCGTCGACGTGATTCACTGCGCACAAGCTCTTCCGCTTCTCGGGGCGAATCTTGTACACATGCAGCATGTAGGGTGAAGGATGATCGTGCTCGAAATATTCGTGCTGCGCTTCAGCCAGTATCGAAGGCGCAAAGGGACGAAACCATTCGCGATGTTTAATGCGCGCGTTCAATACATCTTTCATGTTGGGGAGGCCGGGGTGGGTGACGATGGAACGATTGCCCAGCGCGCGCGGCCCCCATTCCATGCGACCTTGAAACCAGCCAACCACATTGCCTTTGGCCATCTGATCGGAGACGGCATCCAAGAGCGGCGCGCGATCAAGATGCCGATATTTTATGTCCGCGCGTTTCAGCGCCGATTCGATCCGCGGTTCAGAAAACTCCGGCCCCAGGTAGGCAGGATTGATCTGCTGTTCCTTCCTGCGCGGATGCTTCAGCACGGCATGATAGGTGTGCAGGGCGGCGCCGATTGCTAAGCCTTCATCCCCAGCCGCGGGCTGAATCCATGTGCGGCGAAAGGGCGTGCGTAAAAACAACTTGCCATTGGCAACACTGTTGAGCGCGCAGCCTCCGGCCATAGCTAGATTTTCTTCGGGAACTCGTTTGTGCAGTTCGTTGGCGAGATGAAAAAAGACCTCCTCGAAAATATGCTGCATGGCATAGGCAAGATCCATATCGCGCTGCGAAATTTCGGCGTGCGGTTCTCGAGGAGCCCCAAAGAGCTTCTCCATTTTGCTGGAGAAATGCCGCGCCAGGCGCACGGTTCCATCGGGCAATACCTGCATGCCCTGGCTGCTTCCGAGCGGCTTAAAGTAACTCATATTGAGTTGAAAGCTGCCGTTCTTGAGCGCAGCCACTTTGCGGATCTGGTCGACGTAAGTGTCTTTTCCGTAGGGCGCGAGGCCCATGACCTTGCCTTCATCGCCATATTTTCTGTAGCCGATGAAATCGCAGATCATGGTGTAAAAGCTGCCCAGCGAGTGGGGGAGAAACACGCGATCGAGCACGTGAATTTCGGAGCCTTCGCAGCGCGCCATCATGGTTGAAACGAAATCTCCCGAACCGTCGTAACTGAAGCCGGCGGCTTTTTGCCAGGGCGAGCAGTAGTAGGCACTGGCAATGTGAGCGATGTGGTGTTCGAGATGATGTTCTTGAAACTTGAGCGCGGATAGATCGACATCAAGCGCGTGAGCGAGCAAAGAACGGACGTCACGCATCGACTCTTTCCGCTGCCTCATCTTGATGAAATTCAAAACTTTCGCTGGATTCGCCAGCGCGTACTGTACTTTTTTGGCCAGGTTGGCGTCGCTGTCCTGCCCGACCGCGACATGCTGCACGTCGCCGATCTTTGCGCCCGCAAACTCGAGACACGCTTTAACAGCGAGCGCAGGGAAACCGCCGTAGTGCTTGTGGCGATTCAGTCGCTCTTCGGCTACGGCAAAAAGAATCTTTCCATCTTCGACAATCGCCGCGGAAGAGTCGGCGTGGAACATGTTCAGGCCCAGAATTAACATTTACCGCCAGTTCCCCTCTCTAGTCGCTTTCTGGATCGACGGCGCGGAGTTTTGTCGCAGCGCGGACGCAAGGAACGCATTCAAGTCAACCGTTAGAGGTTGCCCGACCTGGCATGAATTTTGCAGTTGCAGAGTCGCCAGCGTCGAGCCCGCTAATTGTTCGAGCGAAAGCGGCGGTGGTGTCTTGCCATGGACCGCATCAACGAAGGCGCGCATCTCCGCCTTATGGCCCTTATCCTGCACCCAACGAGCGCGCAAGATCTGCTTGCGGCCGTTGCGCACGAGTTCGAGCCGCCGAAAATCTTCGAGGATCGCCACCGATCCGCCGCCGAACACTTCAATGCGCTCCTTGGATGCCGACTTATCGCCATTTGCGAGATAACTGATCGTGCCCAGCGTGCCGTTCGGAAACTTGAGGGACGCCACGACGTTATCCAAACTGTATTGGCCGGGATTGCCGACGGTTTGCGCTTGCACTTCAAGCGGACACGCGTCCGCAAGAAAGCAGAGAAAATCGACAAAGTGACAGACTTCGCCGAGAATCCGCCCGCCTCCCTGTTCGGGATCATTAACCCAATGATCGGCAGGAATGTAGCCCGCATTGACCCGATAGTGAATCGCCAGCGGCTCGTGTATCTGGGACAAGAACTTTTTCATTTGCAGAGCCATGGGCGCGAAGCGGCGATTGAAACCGACCATTAAGAGTGGAGTATTCTCGTTGGCCGCCACAGACACAAGGCTGGCCAATTCCTCTTCGTCCAGACAAAGCGGCTTTTCGCAGAAGACAGCTTTGCCCGCGCGTAGAGCCGCCAAAGACTGACTGGCGTGAAGGTGGTGGCGGGTGGCAATCAGCACGGCGTTAACGCTTGCGTCCTGCAGAAGCTCGCTCTCGGAATTCGAACAATAGGAAAATCCAAACTTCTCAGCCGCACTGCGACTTCGCGGGCCGGTGGCATTACAGACGCCGATCCAGGAGACTCCCGCGATCTCCTTCAGCGCCGGTAGAAGCGTTAGCTGCGCGAAATTTCCAGCTCCCAGCACGCCCAGTCCCAGAGCACCTTTCGGACTCGAGACCGTGGCGACTGGAATATGTGCCGACATGGCCGGCGGGGCAGATTCGGCTTGGGAATAAGTGATCAGGGTTCCCAGAAAAAACTCGCGCCTGTTTCCGGTAATCAGGTCATAAGCGCGCGTAGATTGCTCCATCGGAAAACGGTGAGTGATCAACGCCTGCAGATTTAATTTTCCGTCCGCGATGAATTGCAGGAACGCTTCCATGTTGCGGGTCTCGGTCCAGCGCACGTGACCGATCGGATAGTCCCGACCTTTTTGTTCGTAGGCCGCGTCATATCGGCCTGGGCCATAGGAACGCGAAATGCGAAAGTCCAATTCTTTTGCGTAGTAAAGCTGGCGCTGCAGATCCATGCCAACCGTTCCCACGGCCACGACGATGGCACGATCTCGCGCGAGTTCGGCTGCAAGGTTCACGGGTTCGCTGCTTTGGGTCTCTGCGGTGATCAATACCGAGTCGACGCCCACTCCACCCGTCTTCTGAAAACAGAGATCGCGAAATTCCCGCGCATTGCTGCACGCGATCTCTGCTCCGCTGGAGATCGCAAGCTCGGCACGCTGGGCCAATAAATCCACTCCCAGGACGCGGCAACCGGCGGCCTTGAGCAACTGAACGGTGATTTGACCGAGCAACCCGAGGCCGATCACCGCGACGGTGTCGCCGAGCGCAACTTCGGCGGTGCGAATGCCGTGCAAACAGATAGCACCCACGGTTCCAAAGGCTGCCTCGTCGTATGAAACGGGTGGAATTGACTGATCGCGGGTGGGAATCTGCGCGACGAGCATGCGAGGCACACAGGCCAGCTCGGCGTGCACGGCGTATCCGGCACCCGCACAAGCTACACGATCACCGACTCTGATGTCCGCGATGCCATCTCCAACCGCAATCACGATTCCGGCGCTGCTGTAACCCACCGATTGCGGCTGACTGAGGCGCGAGCGCACGGACTGCATAGTGGAGGTCAGGCCATCCCGCTGCATCTTAGCCATCACATCGCGCACCAGGTCAGGTCGAGCCTTGGCCTTGGCCATCAGGCTCTTGCCGGCAAACTCAGCGGAGGCACGCTCGGTGCCGGCTGACACCAGAGAAGCCGCTACCCGCACCAATACGCAACCTGACAGCAATTGAGGAGATGGGACTTCCGCCACCTTCAACTCACCCGTGCGCGCGTCTTGTAAGAGTTGCTTCATGCTATGGTTAGCGGTTGAGACAGGTGCGGCGCGTCAACCTGGCGCTGTGCGAACGCTCTCGCGCCTCCATCGATAAAAAGTTGCATCCAGATTTCCAGTGTCAACAGTTGCCAGATTTGCATCGACCAGTCTTCCGCACCGCGCCGGTGCTCGTCAATGTAGTTACGCACCACTTCCGGACGGAACAACCCCCGCCTGCGCACTTGCGATTCCGACAGAAGATCGTCCACCATGGGACGCAAATCGTTGGCGAGCCAGTAGTCTACCGGGGCCGCGAACCCGGCCTTGGGCTGCCGCAAAACCTCCTCTGGCAGCATACTACGCATGGCTTGGCGGAAGATGTACTTGGTCACCGGACGCCACTTCCCTTTCAGCTTCCATTCCGGCTTCACGTTCCACGCAACGAATTCGGCTAGCTCGCGATCCAGGAACGGCACACGCACCTCGACCGATGAGGCCATGCTCATCTTGTCGTTGTACGTCAGGTTCAGCGTGGTCATGAACATTTTGGTGTCGAGATAGAGCATCTGGTTGAGAAAATCCGCGTGCCGCACTTTATCGAACGCTGCGAGGTGCGGAACAGAGGAACCGCCAGCCCTAAACAGTAATGCACCACGCTCATACAAATGCGCCTTCTGCTGCGCATCGAGATACGTACAGTTCCTGATGAAAGCCTCCGCTGGACTAAGCCCCGCGCTCCGCGCCATTTTCTTCCCCAAACGCAGCGATCCCTTCATTCGCGTTCCGCGCAGCGAAGGCAAACCCAACAATGCGCGCTCGGCGGCAGCCCGGGCAAAGCCAGGCACGCGCCGATATTCTTCGGACCACGCGTGCGCTACGTGCTTGCGATATCCCGCGAAAATCTCATCGCCGCCCACTCCGGACAAAAGGACTGTCGCATTTTTTCGCGCCTCGCGACAAACCAGATAAGCGGTAATGATCGCCGGGTCGGCGGTGGGCTCGTCCATGTGCCAGGCCAGATTCGGTAACAGGCCGACCACATCCGGTTCAACCACGATCTCATGATGCTCGCATCCCAGTTTGCGCGCCAGACGCTGGGCGACGGCTGGGTCGTCAATCGTCGTCTCGCCCACGCGATATTTTTCGGGAAAGGTAATCGTATACGTCCGCACCGGCTGCTTTCGCGCCATGGCGGCCACGATGCTCGACGAATCCAGTCCGGCGCTCAGAAACGCAGCGATGGGCACATCGCTGACCATCTGCTGCTCGACCGATTTACAGAAACGCTCGCGGATTTCTTCGGCCAGATCCGCTTCTTTTCGCTCGAAGCGATAATCGGCGGGCGGAAATGTCAGATCCCAATATTGTTCGATTTCGAACTCGCCGCCGTGCCACAACGCATAGTGACCCGCCGGAAGCTTGCGAATGCCCTCGAACATTGTGAGCGGATCAGGCACCCATAGAAATGTGAGGTATTGGTCGAGCGCCTCCCTGCTCATGATCGCTTCAATCCCGGGCACTTCGAGCAGAGCTTTCACTTCGGAGGCAAAAGCGAGTTTTCCGCCACGCTCGGAGTAGTAGAGAGGCTTGATGCCGAAGTGATCGCGAGCCAGAAACAGTTTTGGCGACGAGCCTCGCAAATCGCAGATGGCCAGCGCAAACATGCCGCTCATACGATTCAAGCAATCTTTGAGACGCTCGGGACCATACTCTTCGTAAAGACGAAGCACAACCTCGGTGTCGGTGTGGGAACGGAAACGATGTCCCTTCCCCTCGAGCTCGCGCCGCAGATCGGCAAAGTTATAAATCTCTCCGTTGTAGGTGATCCAAACACTGCCGTCTTGGTTGCTCATTGGCATGTGGCCATCAGCGGAGAGATCGAGAATGGAAAGTCTCCTGCTTCCGAGCCCAATGTATCCGCCATCCGGGAAATGGCGCTCCCAGAGCCCGGAGTCGTCGGGGCCACGGTGCATCTGCACATTCGTCATGCGGACGAGTGTCTCCCGGTCGCCACAATTCACGAGTCCACTAATGCCGCACATGGCTTCAGTTCCTCCCCATCCGCAGCTCGTAGATCTTCGCTTTGATATTAAAGAACTGAACGCCTTGATTCGTGCAGTAAATCAAGCCGGGAACGCCGTCAAGAAAACCCAACTTCAGCATGTACTTGTAGAGGAAGAAGAGTATCGGCGAGCCCGGCAGCATCAGAAAATGTCGCCGCAACCAACGCCGGCGTTGCGCTTGTGTCCCCCAGAATGCAGCCCGAATTTCCTCGTCGTTGCTATTGCGGCTGCCCTCGAACCAGACGCGCGCCTCCCAATTCGAGTATTCGTTGTGCTTCTGGAAATAGCGATACAAGCTTTCGACATTGTGGTGAATGAGTGGGTGCGCCAGTTTGCGCGTCGCTCCCGTCACCACGACGTGCTCATGCACTTCCATGTCGGCCATGCTGGCGTCCTGGTCCTGAAGCCGGCATTCGTAACGGCCGAGCCCTTTGCGAAACAAAGACAACTTCCAGAAACTCGCTCCGCTATGACGCAGCCGCCGCCCCAGAAAATGCATCTGCAACGCGATGTAATATCCGTTGACCTGCCGATCCTGAATCGCTTGTTGAATCTCCTCCGCAAGTTCGGGCGTCAGAACCTCATCGGCATCGAGAAGCAAGATCCAGTCGTAAGCCAGCGGCAGCGTATCCATCGCCCACTGTCGCTTTTTTGGCCAGCCGCCCGCGTAGCGGAACTGCACAACCTTCGCTCCATGCGACTCCGCAATGGCAGCGGTGTCGTCGGTGCTCTGCGAATCGATGACATACACTTCTCCGGCCGATTGCAGCGACTCGAGGCAGCGCCGAAGATTGTGCCCCTCATTGCGAACCGGGACGATCACGCTCAGGGGCAGCAATGCCGAGGTTTTCCCGGAGTTCGATACCTCAGTTTCTGACTTCGTCTCGATCACGTCTGTCCTGGCCGGAAGGTCTTCCTATCTTAGCCTCTGGCGCGGTCTTCAGAAAGATCGCTGTGCTAGTATCGCTCTTGAAACCATGCCTCAAGCTACGCCCACTGCCCGGTTGAAAGAGGAAGTCCGGGAATTCTGGAACGCCGACCCCTGCGGATCGCGCTATCTTGGCGATCACACCAACTTCGAGGCTCACGCCCGCGCGCGGTATCGACTGGAACCCTATATTCACGAATTTGCAGGCTTTAGGCAATCCGCGGGCCAATGCGTGCTTGAAATCGGAGTCGGCATGGGCGCCGACTATCTGGAATGGTTAAAAGCCGGGGCACGCGTGACGGGCATCGATCTCTCCAGCGCGTCGCTGGAGCAGGCGAAGCGACGCTGCGAGAGGGCAGGCTACGCGCCGGATTTGCGCGTTTCCGATGCAGAGCGCCTTCCGTTCCCCGACAATACTTTCGACATTGTGTACTCGTACGGCGTGATGCATCACAGTCCCGACACGCCGCAATGCATCCGCGAAGCACGGCGAGTGCTCAAGCCCGGGGGCGCGCTTCGCATCATGATTTATCACCACCCCTCGCTCACCGGATTCATGCTTTGGCTGCGCTATGGTTTTTTGCGCGGTAAATCTCTGCGCGAGTCGGTGCAAGATCATCTGGAAAGTCCGGGCACAAAGTCTTACACGCATGAACAAGCGCAGGCGATGTTGCAGGGTTTTGAGCAAATCGAGTTAAGGCAGGCCTTCAGTCCTGGAGACCTACTTCTGAATGAACCTTCGGCGCGGTTTCAAGGGTTGGCGTACAGGATGGTTTGGCGCCTGTATCCGCGATTCCTGGTGCGCCGACTGGGAACGAGATGGGGATTGTTCCTTTTAATTTCCGCGCGGAAACCAACCGTGCGATGAGCCGCCTAGAGATTCTCTTCGCACCAGCGCTTCAACACGAACAGGGACCACGGCCGCGACCAGGATGTTTCTTCCGCAAGAAAACGCGTCCACACGTCTCGAACGGCTGCCGCGCTGATCGAAATCTCGTCCCAGTCGCTGTGGAGCAGAGCATTTTCTACTACCGGACGCATCTCGCCACGCAGCCAGCGTTCAAATGGCAAAGTGAATCCACGTTTGCGGCGATTCACAATTTCGCTAGGCAATTCGACGCCGAGGCTTGCCAGCAGGAGGCTCTTCGGCGAGTTTCCTTGCATTTTCCTGTCCCCCGGAATGCAGAAGCAGTCTTCCACCAGCGCGCGATCGAGAAAAGGCACGCGCAATTCAAGGCCATGCGCCATGCTCATGAAATCTGAATCGCGAAGAAGCGTGTTACGCATGTACCAAAAACATTCGAGGTAGGAAACGCGATTGATGGGATCGAGAGTTGAGCTGCGCTTGATGGATTCCCGCAAAACTACCGCGAGCGAGCGCTCGGAATTTTCGAAACTCGCCGGCCCCAGTTCCTGGCGCTCCGTGGGCGCAAACAGCGCCCGGACCAGAAAATATGGATGGATGAAACCCGGATGAAGAACGGAATTGTGGCTGGACGCCAACTCAGACAGTTTGCGGTTGCGATCGCTCTTGCCGACAAACAGCGCCATAGAAGCGAAAAGCGTTCGTCCTGCCAGCTTGGGCAAACGTCCCAGGCGTTTTGAAAACACCTCCATTTTCGGAACATGTCGAAAATTCGAGTAGCCACCAAACATCTCGTCCGACCCGAGGCCAGTGAGCGCAACTTTCACTCCCGCCGCCCGCGTTTTCGCGGAAACGAGGTAGGTGTTGATGCCGTCCATGGTTGGCTGGTCCATTGCACACAGAGCTTGCGGCAAAACCTGGAGCATGTCTTGCTCAGAGACCGGGATTTCTCGATGCTCCGTACCGAAGCGCCGGGCAATCTCCCGCGAATATTGGCCCTCGTTGTACTCCGCTTCCTGAAAGACGAGGGAAAAAGTATTCGCGCGCACGCCATTGTGCGCAAGCACGGCAACCAGCGCGCTGGAATCGATGCCACCAGAAAGGAACACTCCCACCGGAACATCACTTACAAGGTGTGACATAACAGCATTGCGCAGAATAGCCGACAGTTGACTCACGGCCTCCGCCTCGCGGCGGACGGACTGCGGCGCTGATTTGCCGGCGAAATCAGGCGGCAGAGGATTCCAATATTCGCTGCTGCTTAATGACCCGTTTTCCAGAGTAAGACAATGCCCCGCTGGAACTGCCCTGATTCCCTCGACGATCGTCCAAGGCTCATACACGGAACCGAATGCCAGGTAGCTCAGGACTCCCGTTGCATCGGCTTTTCGCGGCACCAGCCCTGTGCCCAGGAGTGTTCGGATTTCCGAAGCAAAAACAAAAGTCTGCTTTGATTGGAAGAAGTACAGGGGCTTAATGCCCATTGGGTCGCGCGCCAAGAGCAGACGCTTGCGAATTGCGTCCCAGAGAGCAAACGCAAACATGCCTGCGAAACGCTTGAGGCATGCTTCGCCCCACTCGCGATAGGCAGCGAGAATAACCTCGGTGTCGGAATTACTTTCGAATTGCGCCCCGCCAGCTTCAAGCTCCTTGCGAAGCTCGCGGAAGTTGTAGATCTCGCCGTTAAAGACAATCCAGTTGCCGGTCACTGGATCGTGCATCGGTTGGTGCCCTAGAGGCGAGAGGTCGAGAATCGCCAATCGCCGGTGGCCCAAGCCGATTTCCAGCGGCTCCGACTGGGTCTCCTGCAGCAGAACCGTGCCGGAATCGTCGGGTCCGCGATGCGCAAGCGAGCGCGTGGCCCGCTCCAGCACTCCCGGAGGAATTTGCGTTTTGAATGTGAGAATGCCAAAAATGCCACACATTTAAAAGTATCTGCTCGCTTCCGGACGACGCTGCACCATCTTATCGCGAAGACTGTTAGAAGCCAGGGTCTGACGATGAGTGACTCCGCGCATTTGAACCCATCGATCCTCGCACCGTACACTCGAAAAGCATCCAATGCCCGGGTCAGGAGAGTCGTTGAACAATTCTCGCCGCAGCTTGCTTCGCCGCCCTGTCATTATCACTATCATTCTTTTCACTTTGGGCGTTTACTCCTATCCGGCGCTTGAGACCTGGGCGAAAACCGGCTCCACGGCCGCGCCTCCGATCCTGTCGCAAGATACGGGCTTTTACCTGTTTCTCAGCGAATTGAAAACGCCGAATCAGGGCTCGATCTTGAACCCATACTACGGCATCGAAGTACCGGCCGATGCGACGGCGCACCTTAGATTCCGGCTGGCGTTCCGACTTTTTGGGGCGCTGAACCGACTGTTCAGCGAACACCTTTGGCTGGCGCTGTTTATATGGAATCTGTTTTGGTGGGGACTGCTGTGCTGGGTTGCGGTTTGGCTGTTCGAACAATTCCTGCCCGATCCATCTACTGTGATGATCGCCTTGGGATTTAGCTTACTGATGTGGTTCAACTTTGGACTTCTGAAACCGCTAATCGTGGCTTGGATTCATCTGCCTTCGTTGCGCGGTTTCGAGAACATTGGGCTGGCTTACTCTCGACCTTTTTTTCCTCAACTTCCCATTCCGCTCCTGATTGGATACCTCGGTCTCCAGATGAGCGCGCTGTGCGAGCCACGATTCCGCACCTGGGCAGGAATGGGACTGCTGCAGATCGTGGCGTTTGCGATTTTTCCTTATACCACGCTGATGATGGCTGGAATCACATTGGTCGCCTTGATCTGGCTCATCGTAACTCGCCCGCAATCGGCACCGTGGCGCACCGTCGTTTCTTACGCCGCAGCCTGTGCGGCGGTTGACATACTCTATCTCCGGCTTGGCGCATTTACCCGCGAATCTGCAACGCAAGCCTCGGCTTTTCGCATCGATCTTGCGGAACTGCCTCACTTGCTCGGCGGAATGTGGCTGATCGTCGGGATTCTGACGCTGGTAACCGCGCTGCTTCGCAATCTGCCGGCGGAAGTGAAGTGGCCTTTGGTCGGCTTGGGACTTGGCAATCTGAGCTTGCTGCTGGGCGATGTCTTTTTCTCCGAAACGACCTTGATGATATCGCATCATGCGGGATACTTCGTTCATGCAACTGTGGCAATGCTTCTGGCTTTCATCTTTTCGGCTGTGAGCGTGAGTCTGCGCGCCACGGCTCGATATACGCGGCTAGCCTGGGGAGCCATTACAATTCTTTGCTCAGTCAATGCATTGCTAGTCGCTCAGGTAACCTATCGCACATTCCTGCCGCTGAACCAGCAAGAAACTGAAACTATAGGCCTGCTTCAATCCATTCCTGTGAGAGCGGATGATTTGTTGGTCGTTCATGCCCGAGATGTCGATGACGCTTGCGAGTGGGTCCCTTTGGTGTCGGCCGCCAGAGTACTCTTTTGCCGCAATGCAGCCTCATTACTTGCCCCGGAGCAGAACCACACGCTCCAGCGTTCTCGCCAGGCGCTCTATCTCTACTTCACCGGGATGGACAGCGCGGAACTGAAGCAGATCATGGACGATCCCAAGGCGATCGATGAGCAAATGCGGCTTGCGTATTTCGGAGGGCTGCTGCCGTTTCGAAAAGAAGACCGACAGGAGGGACTCAACGAGATTCGGATGGAATTGATTCCCTTTCTCGAAAACACCGAACGTGGGGATTCGCGACTGCGGGATATGCTGCGCCAGTTTCCCCGCATACTGGTCATCGACAACCGGTTGCATCCCGTCTTCAGCCGCCAGCGACTGGAATCGTATCTGTCGATCCAGAGTGAAGCGGACAACAGAGACCTAACGGCGCTTTATTGCGCTCCAAAGTGAGCTATTTTACAAGCATCTTGGCGCATCCCAGGGTCGGCGAGGGACCACGGCTAGACTCATGCTAGCCCCCACTCGAAGTTGGATGCGATTAACTACGCGATCACACAGCGGTAGATCTCAGCCAGATTTTGCGCCTGATGTGCTAGCGTGAACTTTTCCAAGATCGTCTGGCGGGCCGCGGCTCCTATTCTCGCGCGGAATTCACTCGACGCAAGCATGGCCGAAAGCGCCTCGACAAGTTCTGTGAGGCCATTTTCTTGCCGTCCACCCGATGGAATCAACCAGCCGTTGGTGCCGTGGACAATTACCTCATCGATTCCCTGTCCGCGACAGCCAATCGCAGGTTTGCCACACGACATGGCTTCTAGGTACACGCACCCCAAACCCTCGTTCCGGCTGGGTAGTGCAAAAACGGAGCAGCGCCGCATGGCCTCGGCAACTTCGGCGCGGCTGTTCCGTCCCACAAATTGCACCTGCGGCGCAATGCCCAACTCGAGCGCCAGAGTTTCAAACTCAGCGCGATGCGGCCCTTCTCCGATGATGCGGCACTGGAGCCTTGGAAAGGACGATCGAAGATTGGCCACCGCCCTTAAGACGAGTTCGTGTCCTTTGCTGCGCTGCACGTTTCCAACGATCAGAATGCTAGGGTCGGATGACTCAATCTCGACACTAGCGGGGCAAAAAAGATTCGTATCGACACCGTTGTATACGACCTTGCTGCAGATTTCGTCGGGTTCGCTGACTTTCAGAATGTTCTGCACTTTGGCGCTGATGCAGATTACGGTCCGCGCCGCGCGATAGACGTCGATCGAAGCCCGCTTTCGCCATGCGGCCGAAATTCCACTGGTGTAACAGGTGTTCCAGACGTCCAATCCATGCACTGTGACGATAAACGGAATCTTCAACTCTAGGGAAAGCAACCGCGCCGCGTGTCCACAGGGCAAGGCGGCATGGGCATGAATCACATCAATCGGTTTGGTTTGGTGCAGTTGCTGGACTTGCCTGAGCAGACGGGCGTAAAGAAACGTCCCCGCGCTCGACAGGCCGAGATTTCCCGGAACCTGCGGATATCGCACCCAATCGGCGGCACTCAACGAACTCGAACGCTTGCGCCGACGGTAAACTGGAGCAGCTGCGATGACGCTGGACTCGACGCCACAGTGCTTGAGTTGCTGGATCGGTTCTGCAATGAAGCAGCCATTCACCTCATTCCCTTCTGAGGGGAAGAACGGCGTCAGCGTCAAAACGTGCAGCGCTGAACATCTATCGGCGGCTAGGGACATTTAATTCTCTCACTCCCGAGGCTGACATTATCAATCAGGAGACCGCGGTCAGCGCCGAGTCCGGCTCGGGCACGTAGTTCAATAACAGTGTTGCCATCAGCATCAGAGCGGAGAGCGGAAGCAATGACACAAGGAACACCCTGGCTGGCCCATTAGTTAAATGGGTCTGCAAATAGTCGGGGTAACGAGTTCCCGCGACCAACGTACAGACTATCGCTACGAGCAGAACCCGGCGCGGACGCACAAACCGTCCCGCTCGGAGGCCGAACCAAACGAACATCAAAGGAAGAATCTCCAGCACGTAATAGTGCCGCCAGGTAAATGGAGCGACCAAGAGAGTGACTAACGAAACGACAACCATATCCCACACGACGTCGTCGCGCTGATTCCTCTTAAGCAGAAAGGCCAAGACCGCCAGATAGGATGTGAAGCCAAACGCCTTGCCGAAAACACACAATCCCTTCGGCATTTGCGCGGGAATACGATCATAATCGAGAATGGTTCCGTAGTAGACGTTCTGCACGATTCCCGTGAGTGAGTAATTGTAAGGGCCGGGAACACCGCAGGAGAGCGCGGAAAGCTTGGTCAGGTACAACCGTTGGTTCTCCAGCCCAAGGTGCATTACACCGATCCCCGTCAGAATGGCCATCCAGACTGCATAGGCGGCAAGCCACTTCCAGCGGCGTTTTACAAGAAATACACCGACCGCCAGAATCGGCGTGAGTTTCACGACCGTGGCCAGAGCCAACATGAAGGCGGAAGAAACATCCTGCTTTTTCTCGGCGAGAAGAACTCCGGCGGACCATGTCAGTAAAAGCAACGCACCGAATTGTCCCTTCTCCAACGTGAGCGCGAAGGGCTGAAAGGCAAATCCCACCAGGGTGCAGAGCAGAAGAGTCCCAGGGCTGAACGCTCCGCACAGTTCCAGGGAAATCCAGATTGCAAAGAAAAAGAACAAATCGGTGAGTAAGTTCCAAACCATGAACGCCAGTTGGTAGGGCAATTTCCCGAACGGCACTAATAAGGTCGCGATGGTGGGTGGAGTGTTGAAATGGAGAGTGTCAGTGAAACCGACCTTATTGGCTTCCCGGCTCCAATCGGTGTTAGGCGCAACGATACCCAAAATTGCTTCTTTGTTTTCACGCGTGAGGTAATACAGTTGATGTTCGCGCGGGTTGGCAGATCCCGCCAACTTCGCTGCCAGGTAGTAGCCGGGAAAATCGGCCGCTGCGCCAGTGGGATGGGCAGAGGTTCGGAACGCTACCCATTCCGACGCAAACTGGTTGGCGGCGAAAATAACGAGCAACACCGCAACGATCGAAGTCGACCACGTTCTCAGATCCTTCGCAGCTTTTACGTCTGCGCGTGACTCCGGTTTCTGAGAAGTTGAGGAATTCACGTGATATTCGCACCATGCTAACAGAAGAGGGCTCTCGGACGGCCTCCACCCATTCCAGGAGTCTACTTTTCGCGGGATAAGTTCGTTGCCGGCACAGGAGCATCGGGTGGAATGTAGTAAAGACGGACGGTCTTTCCGACCAATTCCTTCGGTGCGTATGAATCAAGCCAATCGAACGCATGAGGAGGATAAGTTGTGTGAAAGACTTCTCCCAAGCGCAAAGAGCGTGCGCTGATTGCTACCCATCCTTTGACGGGCTGAAAAGGGGGCAGCACATCCATTTCGGGCAAACCCATGTAAGAGAGGTCTGCGCTACTCCACATGGCAATGTACACGTGCGAAGCGTGATGGGCGCGAAGAGCGCCGGCGAGACGGTAAAGATCCTGGCCACAATCCAAGTCGCAGCCAGTGACTAGGACGTCGCTGGGATCCTTCGGGGCCAACGGATTGAAATAGGCTATGAAATCGCTCTGCGCGGCCCAGGATGCGGCTCCCTGCCACAATAGCAAAACCACCAGCAGCAATCGACCAGCGGAGCGCAGGGAGCCTGAGCGCTGCCACAAATGCGCCGCTCCGTACCCTCCGACTACCGCCAGCAATGGGAACACAACGAGGACATGACGAAGGCCAGCGTCATAGCTCACGCCCATAGTCACGACCAGGATCGCAATGGCAGATACGGCCGGCGCCAGCGTTTGCCAGCGCCCCCTTTGGTTGTGCGAGAGCAGTACAGCAACACCGGTCGCGCATAAAATCAAAAACGGCAAAGGCGACTTCACGGCGACACCGACCAGAAAAAAGTACCACCATCCTCCAGCCTTGGTTTTCCCCAACAGATAGCTGATGGGTCTGCTTTTGTTAAGCGTCCATGCCGTCGCAATCCCCTTGAGTAATGCGGGCGCAGGTAGTATCCAGTCGGAGGTCACCATGCTTCGCGCAACGCTGCGAAGCGGCGACGGGAAGTGCTGAAACGAAGGCAGGTTTTCCGGGGAAAGCTGCATACTCTCACGCACATGACCTACGGAGAAATCGTAGCCAGCCCACAGGAAGACTATCGCCATCAGTCCCGCTAACGCGGTCCGGCAAGCCCACTGAATGCTACCGATGTTCGCCCGAGGGGCAAGGGATCTACCGAGTCGCCATTTGCACAAAATCAAACCCACTGCGATCGCCGGGAAAAACAGCAGAATGGTGAACTTTGCCAGTAACGCGAATCCAGCCGCGATTCCCAGCCACACCGTGGATTTTAGTGTGGGCTGGTCGAGCCAGGCGGCGAACGCAAAACATAAAGCGAACTGCATGCAGGAAGCGGGCAAATCCGTATATGCCATGCCCGCAAACGCAAGAATGATCGGCAAGGTGCTGACCAGTGCGGCCGCAAGCAAACCGGCAACGTCTCCGAACTCCCGGCGCGCCCAAAGAAAAACGAGCAGGACTTCGAGCACCAAGAATGGGAGCATACCCAAACGGGCCAAAGTTAGAGTGCGGGCGAAATGGCCACGGCCGTAAATGATGTGATTGCCGACAACGTTGTAATCCTGCTTCCCCGGTTCGTCGGATGGAAAACTGGAATAGCGCTCGCCAGCAAAAACCAGCGGAAGCCCAATAGCGATTCGCGCGAGGGGGGGATGCACCGGGTCAGTTCTGTATGTATGTAGATCCAGCCACTCCAATGCCGCGGCGATATGACAAGGTTCGTCGAATCCCTGGGCGGTGGCGCGATACGTCTGAACCGTGCGCAGAACTGCTGTTGTCATCAAAAGCGCCAGCACCGGAGCGATCCAATAAAAAATCTTCATGGTCTTCTTCTTTGCTTCAATCGCGTTTCCAGTGGGCATCCGCGCCTTTCGAAGCATATCTTCGGCACTCCTCGGCCAAGACAAGTAACCGTTCCACATGTTCGCTCCAACTGAAGTCGCGGGCCCGCTGCAGGCCATTTCGCGACAACGCCGCCGAGCGGTCCGGCGATTCCTGAATCTGCAGGATTCGATCGGCCAAAGCATCTGCGGAGAAGCGGGGGAAATAAATTGCCGCGTCGCCACAGATTTCCTGATGGACCGGCAAATCCGATGCCACCACCGGCAGAGCGCTCGACATGGACTCGATCAGTGGATGCGCGAAAGACTCGGAGTAAGCCGGGGTGACATAAATGTGGCAGGCCCGATAGAGACGATGAAGTGACCGATAAGGTATGGATCCTAGCTCGATGATGTCATGGCTTCCACGCAGTTCGCTGGCCAGCGTGGCCGCCGAATCGGCTCGGTAGGTCCCCGGATTCTCCGCCGAATTGAGCCGACAGGTCAGAAAGAGTTTCACTTTCTTTGCCCTGAGACGGCCGCGCAGAATGGGAATCGCCCGAAATAAAGTTTCGAAATTCCGATAATAATTGTAGTGGCTCACAAACAGGAGGCGGAGCGCATCCTGGTGTTGTTCCAGTTGCTCTTGCACCTCGGCTGGCAGTGGCGTGGCGTCGCGGGTAAAGGAATCAGCGTCAAAGCCATGGTGCACAGAAAACACCTTCCGCCCGCTCCACTGGCTAAGCTGTTGGGCAAACGCCTCACTGGGAGCGACGGTGATTTCAGCACGGCCGATGGATCGCCGCGCCAACCAGCCCTTGACCACAGTATCGGCCCATAACGCATAGTCTCCGCGTGCACGAACATCGTGAAGAAAATCGCTGGAAGTATAAAGTGAATTGCGGGACAAAAGAATCTGTGGAATGGGAGACCGCCACAATGCAAAATTACCAGCGGAGATTAACACCTGTGCACCGCTGCGCCGTATTAACTCGGGCACGGTCGCCTGCTCGCGAACAAAACGCAGCGCTGTGGTGGAAGACTCGAGAAGACTTACAAATGAAATGTTCGGCTGTTCGCCAAACTCGTTCCGTATCGCGGAACTAACCAGCACTGTAGCTTCCGCATCTCCTCTTCTCGAAAGATGCGGGATTACATTGCGTAGATAAGTGAGGCCTCCACCCGCGCTCGCGGCCAAGCCATTGAGGAACAATCTCGTCATCGGTTGGGCACAACAGCTCCAAGATTACAGGGCGGAGGAAAAGACGCTCGGGGAATCGCACCGGGTACAGGAACTACGGCCGAACGAGAGACTATATCCGCGAGCAAAAAGGCACAAACCCAGAAATACACGGTGAGATGATAACCGACGGCAAAGAGCCAATCCTCGAAGTTGGCGTGAATTAGGCCCGCTAACACCACCATGGCCAGCGGAATGGAATAGTGACGCGGATCCGCTGTGCGCTTCATCCAGGCAAAGACTTTCCACACGTCCGATATCATGGCCGCCAAGAGCATGACGAATGGCAAAACTCCCAACAGACCCACCCACTCCGCGATCGTGACATAGCTGCTTCCGTTCTCGCGAGCGGTCTCCGCGGTCGAGGAAAACGGCGTTGCAGAACCAAAACCGGGATCCTCGCCGGACGGACTCGTGCCATAACCTGTTCCGAACCAGGGATGCTGTTTAATCGAAGCCATCGACTGCTCCCACGGCGTCTTTCGGGAACCGAGGAGGCCTTCTTCCTTATGGCCTTTATAGAGCAAAGCATCCCCGATATCCCCCAGGGATTGATTGAGGACACGAGGAGCGAAAGTCCCGGTGACCGCAACCGTGACCAGACATATGGCAGCCAGTTTCATCAAGACTCGGTACTGCTTCAGACAAACGCAAAAAAGGATCGTCACCAGTGCCATCGCGATCATTCCGGCACGTGCCATGCTGAAAACAACTAGGCCCGCACACACGAAGAGCGAAACCAGTCGGCGCACTTTTACTTCGTGCCCGTCGGCGGTAAACCATCCCCATAGAAGGATTGGAAACACGGCCACGCTCATCACCGCTCCGAGGGAGTTGGGATTGCCCCAGACGCTCGTCCCTAAACCGAAATAACAGCCGGCCGTGAGAAAAACAGCGATCTCGCCACCCCAGATCAGCCCTTCAAAGAACCTCTTCTCGCGGCCTCGGGCAGCCAGGCGACCGCCCGAAACGCAATACAGGAAAAGGAGCATCAGGCTTAGAGCCTTGAGCGAAGCCATCCCAACGAAGGTAGACACGCTGGCCGACACAAACGCGGCGCAAACGCAAAAGAAAGCCAGCAGATCGATTGCACTGGAAGAACCGCGTGGAGTCTTGGTCCAAACGATGAAGCCCGCCACGGCGCCGGCTCCCAACACCACCCAACGTCCTTCGGCCCAAGAGCCCTGCAGCGGAACTTTCAGACCAGCCCACGTAAAAGTAACAATGAGAAGAACGAAGAAGCGCTGTTCATATTTCCAGAGGCTGGCGATGATAACTTCCAGCAACAGGATTCCGCCGAGGAAACTGACGTTGCCGAAGTACTGCAAATGGCCATAAAGGAAATAGACGGCGAAAGTCGCGCCCAACCCGATACTGGCCCATAGCAGCGGTTTCGAGGAGGTCATTGCGCCCTCGTACCCACGGACAGGGCGGCCATGGCCAAGCCCTCGGCGCAGGCTTCCGGAGAATAGCTTCGAATTCGTTCCAGACTGCGCGCACCCATTTGCCGCTTGAGGTCTGGCTGCCTCACAAGGGAATCGATGGCAACGGCTAGTTTTTCCCCGTCGCGAGGAGGCACAATGTAGCCATTCCATCCATCCTCGACCAGATCGGCCGCGCATCCTGCTACGCTGCTCACGATAACTGGAAGGCCGCACGCCATCGCTTCATTCACGACCAGACCCCATGGGTCGCTATGCGTGGGCAGCACCAGAGTCTCCGCGAGCGCATAGAGAGCCGCCAGATCTTCGCGTTGAGCGAATCCTGAAAAACACACAGTGCCCGGGCTGACTTGTTGGGCCCTTAGCATCAAGTCCTTTCTGGAGGCGCCATCGCCGGCAAATACCAAACCCACCTTGTGCCGCACTTCACTCTCTAGTGTGGCATAAGCCACAAGCAAATCGGATACCCCTTTTTCCGGAACCAGCCTGCCCACAAACAGAATGAACCGCTGTGGAAGTCCGAAGCTTTCCCTATATGCAGAAGGATCAAGTCTCACTTTCTCCGCTTCCGTCGCGAAAAAAGCGTTGTCGACCGCGTCAGGCGCGGTAAAGATGAGGTCTGCAGGTGATCCCAGCAACCGCAAATATTCGAAAGCCGACTTGCCGGGCACCACAAACCCGTCGCAGCGTTCCTGAAAATATGCCTTGAGGAATTCTACCGGCCTGCGTTGGCTGCGCGCATCCTGCGCATTGCTTTCCGACCACAGAATGAAACGGACTTTGTGGCAGCGCGCCCAGCGCAACGCCTGCCATGAAGCAAAGTAGTTGTATCCGCCGCAAACGATCGCGTGCGGGGAAAACTTTTTCAAAGATTCGGCGAGCCCGGCGTTCAAGAGCAACTGCAAACGACCGCCACGAAGGCGCCATGAGCGCAGCACTTCATAGTCGAAGCGGATTTCATCTTTATAGATGCGCCATTGCCTTAGAGTGGGGTCCGTTTCCGAGAGAAAAATGACCTTCAGATCGATGCCTTCTCGGGCCGCCAACGCATTGAACACCGGAATGCGGTACGGGGAGATAATCTCGGTGAGAATTGCGACCCGTTTTGTCATGCAACCCGCTCGTGCGAATCTCCGAATGGCGGCCGAAGGATGATGCTGACGAGATTCCCTTCACCGGATCTGCTATTCACGACCACAGTCAACTCCAGAGCTTTTCAGCGATGTTGAATCCAGGTTGAGATAAACTAGCGCCAGCCATTGCCGATGAACTCATCCCCTTCGATTTTCTCCGGGAACGACGACCGCCAGCAAAAACGTCGCGTCCCGCACAAGCGCCGGCGAATGCTCAGTTTTTTTGCGGTGTCTCTTCTGATTGGCTTTTCATTTTTCGCGCGCCATATCGCCGGAATGCTGTACACCAATTTCCAGTATAGCTGCCTTGTATACAATCCAAAATCAGTACGAGAGAACCCTGCTGCGAACTATGATTTCATGCCGGAGGATGTCAGTTGGGATGAAACCCGCTGGTACGGGCGCTGGACAACGCAGGTTCTTCGCGGGGAGTGGAGCGGGGCAAACCTGGAGTCTTACTCCGCTTTTCTGACTTCTCCGGTGCCACACCAACGATTGTGGCTCCGTGACCGGATGGGGCCACTGATTCTGGCAGGAATGGCCCGCTTGCCGGGCAGCAGTCTTCGCATCGCGTTTCTGGCGGCAGATCTCCTGTTCCCAATTGGCATCGCACTTTCACTCCTCTATTTCGCGTGGGTATTACGCCCATCGGTGTCTTTCGCCGTGGCGGCCACGGCTTTGATCATGTTTTTCAATTGGCAGGATTCTCTGAATTTCCTCGCCTTTCTGCGCGGAGCACGGCAGAACTCAGCGACATTTCTTCGCACGCCTTATCCGCAATTATCCATGATTGTTTTTACTCTTTTCCTGCTCTCCTTAGTTCGCCTGGTACGAAGAGGCAACTTGACCGACGGTCTCTGGTTCGCACTCCTTCTCACACTGAATATCTTGACTTATTTTTATTCCTGGACTTACGCGCTGCTGTTTGTTGGGATGACGATCTTATTGTTTTTTGTAACGTATTTCTTCCCGAACTTACAGGTCGACATTCCGGAAACTAATCATCGTAGATACACTTTACTGGCGTTGACGGGCGGAACGGCAGCGGCATTCCTGACCACCTCTCCCGTGTGGGGCGGAATCGTCATCAAGAATCCAATCGTCCAAGACGCCTTTATACGAGGCAACGGTACGCTCGGACATCGCCCGGATTTGAAGTATTCCAGCGTGCTACTGCTTTTGCTCGTCGCTCTACTGTTGTGGAGGCGCTGCCGCTGGCACAATCGATGGCTTGCCGTTGTGTACCTGGCAGGTTCGTTGTGTGTGATGAACATCCAACTCCTTGCGGGGAAGACGATTCAGCCAGAACACTGGGCGGCTTACTACATTCAACCGCTATTTCTGATCTTTGCGCTAGATTTCTGTTGGATTTTTATTCAACGCAACGGCCGCCTACTCGACAAACAGTTGGCAGTAATCTTGCTGGCTGCCGGAGTTCTTACTAGCGTCTACAAGTTGTCCATTGGCGCACAACAGGCGATTGACTTTAATCGGCGGGATCCGGCCTTTGAGCAACTTCTTACCTTACTTCATCAGCCAGCACTCCAACCGTATGGATTTATATCGAACGACGAATATATTGACAGCGTGCTTCCCGCGTTCGTTATCGAGAAGTCCCTTCGTCCGCTTTATCACGATCCTTTGACCGACGCCGAACTTGCATCTCTGAAAGCAGCTTCGGAGCGGGCCTTGGAAGCGAGGTCGCCCGGCGGGGCAACCCTGCAACGCCCAAGCAGTCCAATCATCACTTCGCAAGAACTCGCTTTCAAGACCGACAGAATCCTTTTCGTTCTAAACCGGCATCGCTTCTTCTCCGATTCTCTGCTCAAAGGTCGCCAGGTTTTGCTGCAAAATGAAGATTTTCTTGTTATTACTGGACGATAAGCCGACGTCGATTTACGCTGGACTTGCTCCCTTTGTGCGGTTCAAAATCGCACGCTCCATGATCTGCTGCCACTGTACGGTGATCCGGTCCCAATTGAAACTCTCGGCGTGTTTGGCGGCCGTTGACGCCATTTGCGCTCGCACATCTGGCTCGCGTATTAAACGGCTGAGCGCTTCACTGAGTTCGTCGTCGGAAGTTGCCAGCAGCCCGGTAACTCCATCCACAACATAGTCGGGATGATAAGAACTCCGCGCCACGCACGCGAGGCCGCAAGCCGCCGCTTGTCCCAAAACCTGCGGATGCCCCTCGATCTCGCTCGGGAAAAAAAAGATTTGCGCGGCACGCATCTCTGAACCCAACTGGGCAGCGCTCAGGTGGCCGAGAAAAGATACATTGTTGCAATGGAGATCTAGCGCCAGCCGTTCGCATGCCCCCTGCTCCTCTCCTGTGCCCGCCAGACGAAATTCCCAATCCGAATGTTTGGCCGCTTGTCGAATGACGAGGTCAGCCCTCTTGTAGTCGCGAAACGAACCTGCAAACAACACTCGCGGCCGCACGGGATCGAGGTCCAATCTTGACCGCAGCGGGGAGGGAGCATAGTAATAGCGCACGTCAATGCCGTCGTAGACGGTTGCCACATTACGGCCGCCGAGGCGTTCGGCTATCTTCGACATGTAGTGGCTATTTCCAGCGACCAGGTCGCCTTCGCGAATCGCTCGCCGCAGTACTCCACGGCTCGTATCCTGGGTGAGCCCTCCCGACACGACGTAGGTCACGAGCGCCGTCCTCCAGCCCAACTTCTTGCGGGCGGAAAGAAACGCGGCATCGAGGGGACCCTCCCTCGGAAAGAAATAAACGTCCGGTAGGTGGGTCAGCAAATGCCATAAAATGCGGGCGGTGTTCCCGCGCTTGTGCCAACGCAGGATTTTAGTGTTTGGCCGGGCGGCGATTCTCGGATCGGCCACACCATCCCCGAGCATGACCACGCGAAAGCGCGATGGATCCATGCGCGCAACTACTTCTTTCACCGTGAGATTCTGGGCATTCGTATTGCTCTCGTCTGCGAAGGATGGCGTGAAGACCGTGATCATATTATTGAGAGATTGAATCCTTCAGACGTTTCATCGTTCACGCAGCGCGCTAGCGAGTCAAGCACTGAGTCCTGCCCGAGATCATGCACCTGACGCCTCGAGACGAAGATCGCTCAAACGCGCCCGAAGACGCAACGTCTGATCCCGGGCTGAAACGGTCCTATTCATGTGTTCGCGAGCAGCGATGAACAACCGTCTTCGAGCCTCGCCGCGCCCCTCGCTGCCACCGGTGGTCTCCGCTGGATCCGTTTGCAAGTCGAACAACTCTTCGCGAGCATGCGGTTCGATACGCAGGACCAGTTTGAAGCGTTCATCCCGCACCGCCAGCAAGCGCGGCGCCTTCCGAGTCTCTCTATGGAAGGGATTCGTGCATCCGTAGGTGCACTCGATGATTGCGGGATCGTCCCAGGGAATTCCATTCTGCAGGTTTGTCCACAGGCTGCGGCCCTGAAACGACGGAGGAGCCTGGCCGCCCACAATCTCCAGCAAAGTGGGTGCCAGATGCAAATGACTCATGGGTGAAGCTGGCATTTTTCCACTTCGCTTTCCGGGCACACGGATCACGAGCGGCACGCGAACCAGTTCTTCGTGCAAATGGACGGGCGCGTGATAACGTCCGCCGTGCTCCAGGAACTCTTCCCCATGATCCGCCGTCAGGGCAAGCACGCACCGGTCCCATAGATTCGCTTGTTTGAGACGCTCGACCAGTCGAGCGATCTGACGGTCTACCCAGCGGATGCCTGCGTCATACAACTGCACCACTTCGCTCCTTTTTTTGCGTAAGCCCGACGCGCTCAAATCTGAGCGATTCCAGTATTCATTCAAATAGCGCGCGCGACGAGGCTCGACAGTTTTGCAGGTCAAATCGCGAAGGGTGTCTTCGGGAGGATAATAAGGTGAATGCGGATCCATCAGGTGAAGCCAGAGAAAAAATGGACGATCTCCCATGGTCGCCAGCCACGCGTCCGCGTCATCGACCAGCCTGTCAGCGGCCGGGAACTTTCTCAGTTCGCCCACAGTGTTGACCGCCGGCGCGTTTTTCATGCAGTACTCAAAATAAAGTTCGTTATAGACATGGCAAAGGCCAACGGCGTCGGAAAACATCTTCACCGATCGATTCAGTTTCCCGCGAACGGAAATACCCGGTGAAGTTTGAGACTCAATATCGACGGCGGTGGGCGCTTTGAAGTCGAGATAGTCGTGAAAAACATTGAATCCTTGGTCGTATCCGAAGCGTGCCGAAATGTAAGGGTTCGCTGCGGAAAAGGCTGCCGTGGCATATCCCGCTTCGCGCAGCGCACTCGCTAGCGTGCTCTCTCCCCGAGCAAGCCCCACCACATCGCGTCCCAACGCCAACGGCATGCGAGAAGCAAGAATCGTCGGAAACGAATAGTACGTTGGAGCGCCGCCGACAATAGCCGTAGGCACAACAAATGATTCCGCCGCGAGAGAGTCCAGGTAGGGAGTGGTGGGACGGGAGTATCCGTAAAATCCGCAGTGATCTGCGCGAAGGCAGTCCACGGTGATCAGAACCAGCGACCGTTTGTCTGTCGTCATGCTCATTTTAGCCGGCGGATAAAATCACGCGGCACGAGTCGCACCCACAGTGATCTTTCCGTTCTCTCCGGAATACGAGCCTTCGGTCGCAATCGCAAATAAATCGGCGTCATGCACATAGAGTAAGTCCGGCCATTTTTTTTCCAGTGTAGTCAGAAATTCATCGAGCAGTTGCAACGTCGGGCTACGAAAGTCGCGCAGGGTCGAATGAAAATTGATTGAATGAATCGAAATCACCGCCGGCGCTCCTTCATCGAAACACGAGGCCACCCGGTATATCAGTTTTTCCAAATCACACGCCTCGATGGCAGGCTCCATTTCAACCGTGCGAAAAGTAGAGAGCATCCCGTTTTGGTCGAGCCCAGGCGCTTTGCGCTCGCCGGGTCCGTTTTGCGCCACGCGAATTCCCGTTTCGAGCCATGCCGTTCTCGTATCCACATTCGCGCGATAGCCCGGCGCACAGGCGCTGAGAGGACCCGAACCGAACAACCTGCGGAAAGTTTCCGATGCTAGGGCAATCCGAATCTTTTGCTCTTCCAACGACAGGAATCGTCGCGCGGAGGGCATCTGAGGATTCCAGTACTCGTAGCCGATCCACGGCATTCGCCAGTGAATGTAAGGAGTCTGCGCCCGCCAGAGTTTCTGCAGCAGTTCAGCCCGCTCTCCGCCGAACTGCAAGCTGTGGGCAACCGCCTGTTCGCAAAAATGAGTCAACCCATGCAAAGCGGGAAAGAATAATCCCTCGCGGATACCCTCCCGATACGCCTCGAACAACCGCGGACGATGCCATGTCCCCGGCAGGCCTTGGTCGAGCGCACGCAAAGCAATCCGCGTGGGATGGCTGTCGAACGCCTGGTCGAAATCCACATTCGCCAGGATGAAATTCATGACGATCGGCGGCCTGCGCCCAGTTGCGTCTCGATGCTTTCTCAGCACATCTGCGATCGCGGACATATCCTCGGCGGTTTCCAGGCTGTAGAAATCGTATGGCCTCTCGCCGAGATTCAACCCCGCTGCTCGAAGTTCGTTCCATCCCTCACGGTCGCTCACGCCGACTCGGCCCCAATCGTCGCTCTGAAATATAACGAGAGGACGATCGAAGCGCAGCGCCATCAGCGTCTCCGCCTTTGCCAGTCCGAGCGTTTTGCGCAGTCTTGGAATCATTTCACGGCACTCTCATGGAGCCATCTTATTTGCAAGCCCAAACACTGTAGTTTGCAGTGAAGTCGCAGTTCTCTCCACCCAACTTCCCCAGAATTTCTCCTGCCAGATTCAGGAAAGGAACCAAGGTCCATTGGCATACCGGCGCTAGAATTCGAGGCCGGAAAAATGTCAGCATAAAAACATTGCAGGTCCGGAAAAAACCGGTCAGGCTGTTTCCCTCGGCCATGACCTCGACGCTTGCGAACTCGCGCAGCAAATGCCGCAGGGATCCGGGCAAAAAACGCCAGCATTCCCTCTCGTCGTTCCGCAGGAAGACGGATGGAGCACTCAAGAAAAGAACGCCGCCTTTCCGGAGCACACGCCTGATCTCCTCGACTGCAATTGCCGGCTCCGGCAAATACTCGAATACTTGCGTGCAGATCACGAAATCGAACTGGCCGTCCTGAAAAGGCAACGCTTGGGCGGCGGCGCCGACGTTAACGAGCGGGCTGATCTTCAAATCGACCGCGACGTAGCTTTTTGTGCGCGCTCCGAGCAGCGGACGATAAGGTTGCAATCGTCCTCCAATGTCGAGCACTTGGAGCGCGTTGCCCGCCAACCGATCCAGTCCAGCCTCGAAAATGTGGCGGCGGCGGCGCAGGACCAGCCAGTTCGGGTTGCTGAGCGAAGGGTACAAGCGTGCTCTGCTATCCCGTTGAACCTGTTCCAAGGATGAGGGCAATGGCATGAGAGAAGTTAGAGGTATCCCAAATCGCGCAAACGTTGTTCGAGCAATGACTGCTCGGCCTTATCGACGATCTCAGCGTCATCGCAAACAAGTTCCTGAAGCACAAACTCCAGCAAAGACTCCAAGCTGGCGAAACGCGCGCCAAACTGACGTTCCGCCGACGAGCAGAGTTCCTCCGGCAAAGTAATTTGTCTTCTCATGGTCATCTCAGGAAGATGGCGTCCTCCCCCATCCGCCAAGAACGCGGCCACGAACGGCAGCCACGATCATCTTGTCGTCATCATCCAATCCGGCGAACATCGCAAGCCCTCCAAAAGATGCGTATGCGACGACCAAAGCAATACCAATCCAGAGCCACTCCGGACGCAAAGCCACGATATGCATCGACAGGCGCAACGCTACCGTCAAACCAAGACACACGATGCAGGGTCCTAATAAACGAAGATAGGTTCGATTGTAAGGCGACAACTGCAACGCAGCGCGAACCTGCCGGAGATAAAGATAATTACTCAGGGCATTGGTCAGAGCCGCTGCCAGCGCCACTCCAGCCATGCCAAGCGGCCGCACGAACCCAATCGTGGCCGCAATCATGAACAGCGCCATCACCACCTGCACACGGATCAGCCGAGCCTGGTTGCCCGACATCAGGAGCAAATAGCCAACCGAACCTACTCCAGCATTAACCAATTGCCCCACGGTGCCTACGGTCAGTACGAGCCAGCCCTCCTCGAACGCTGCGCCAAACAGGCGCAGGAGAGGTTTTGAGAAAACGATCATGACCACAGCCAGCGGCACGGTCGAACCGAGAATCCATTTCGTCAGGGTCTGGAACAGCCTTCCCAGCAGCGCGTGCTCCCCGCGGGCATGCAAATCCGCAATCGTGGGGGAAAAAATCTGATTGACGGATTGCAGCGCGATTGGCACAAATGCGACCATTGTGGCCGCCACCGAATAGATTCCGACTTGCCTTACGTCGAGAAAAGCGCCCAGCAAAATCTTGTCCGATTGCGAGAGGATAAACTCCAGAATGCTCACGCCAAACACGGCGGCGGAAAACCAAAACACTTCGCGCTCCATAGGCACGGAGGTGTCCGGAACCTGTTTGGCATGCACCGGGGTTAGTCGCCATGCCGCCGCCAGCAGCAACAGCACCACCGTTGCCGCACTGGCCACCTGGGCCAACAAATATCCGCGCAGACCGAAGCCCAGAGTGATGAACGCGATTGCGAAGACGATATTGAGGGGACTGCCAATGAAGTTGGTAATCACCGTCCGCAGAGCCACGTCCCGATAGCCTGCCAGAACCTGGCCCATGAAGGTAGTGAATGCCCCGAGAATCAGGATGCCGGCAAACAGATGAAGGTACGGTATGAGCGCTGGGGCGTGATAAAGGTTCCGCGCCAGCCATGGACCTGCCCCGAGCATCGCAGCTCCCAGCACGATATTTCCGATCGCCAGCAACCCAAACGAGCGGCGAAGAAAACCATGCAGGCGCTGCCATTGTTCCGTCGCGGAATATGCGGCCACGAAACGCACTGCGGCCTGGGGCAGACCCAGTCCATTGCAAATCCCAAAAAAACCGACGATCGTCATGCCCAAGGCATAGATTCCTAGCGCCTCGGCTCCCAATACGCGCGCAAGATAGATCTTGAACAAATATCCTGCTGCGGCCGTAAATAGAGTTCCGGCAAAAAAGACGGCGGAATGGCGCGAGATGTGCCCCACCTCGCTGCGAAACCGCGCGCCGCGAGTGGTTACGGGCGAAGCCTGCGGCGTCGTGATGGCCGTATCGGGAGTGTTCAAAATATGCCTGTGATTGCGGGCTGACCTTTCGTGCTTAGAGATTATCTCAAACCTGATCGTGCAACCCGCCTTCAACGCAGCGCTTGGCTCGATTGGCAAAGAACTTCCGCCAGAGTCTTTGGCGTGATCGGTTGCATCAATCGGCTTGCCGTTTCTGAACTGGGCATCGCTTCGTGCAATAAATCCTGAATGCGCAGAAGTTCATCAGGAGATGCAAGCATGCGTCCCACGCCGAAGCGGACATATTGCGGAGCATATCCGGCGTAAGCGTGGCGCAACCATCCGCAGAGAAACGACGGAATTCCAACCGTTGCGCATTCGAACGCCACGGTCGATTCCACCGTCACCGCGCACCAGGTCTTCTCTAGAATCTCGCGCGACATTGGAGCGTCGGTCACGCGCACCAGTTTGTGGTCTTCCGCACTCAACACTCGATTCAGCAACCCCCGCCGTTGCCGCATACTCTCGAACGGGTGCAGCTTCAGTATCACTGCCTTGCCGGATGAGCGAGCAACTGCACAAAGACGCGGCAAAACGTCCCGGTACACGGTTTCCACACGCCAGGAATCGGTCTCATAGGGCTCAGTGAAAAACGCAATCCAGGGAGAGCGTTCACTCCACGCCGACGCATTCTCTTGCGAGGGTGAAGATGGCGCTCCGATTCGAATGCGGCCAGCATCCACTCCGCAGATGCGTTCCAGATAATCGCGTTCCATTTCGCCCTTAGCCAGATAACTTGAAAACCGCGGATTCTTGAATGCCATGCGGCAATCGAGAGCGCCGTGATGGCATGCGACCGCTGGAATTCCCTGCTGTCGGGCGAGCAAGAGGGGAATCCGCGTATAAGGATTCGAATCGTCGGCGCTCAGACAACTCATGACCGCACGTTTCTCGAAAACCTTTATCCATGCGTCGCGAACCACGAGGCCCCGGCGCAGCCAACCCGAGCCATTTCTTACGATCCCCATCTGAACGGCGGAACGGAATGTCGGATGTTGCTGCAGCGAGCGTTCCATCTCCTTCCAGCGGACCTCAAGCCCCTGCAATTCGACGCGATCGTACTTGCTGCTGGCAAAACTAGCCAAGCGCGCCGTTGCCACATTTGCCGGAAGTTTCGAGACAGCTCCGGACTCGCGGGCGAGAACTAGCAGAAATCGCTGCGAAGGCAAGAGCCGAGCGTAATTGAGCGCGGTCTTTGAGACATTGGAATAAGCTGACGGCAGCAGCACAACCGGGTCGGCTCCCGATTCGCCGGACTGCTTCGGCGGCCCTGTCATTCTTCGGCGCCAGCGGTAGTAAGGATCGTACTTGTCGTAGACGACCTGCCGCAGTTGGATCAGGCTCAAATTCGCCACCGCTTTGCCGCGACGCACCACACCTCGCATCACGCGGCCACCGGAACCGCCCTGTTTCACTTGCAGCGGTAGTCCCAACTGCAGCGCCAAGGCTTCAGCTATCGGCGAGGGCCGGCTTACTGCCAGCGCGCGGCATCCGTTAAGCTTTTCAGCCAAGCGAAGCGTCAGCCGTATGTCCTGCAATTCCTGCTGCAGTAACAAGCTGATCACATCCCACCAGTCGATGCCGAAGCGGTCGATGACTTGTCCCATGCCTGGTTCAAGCAGCTGACGCCAGATCTGCACGTCCTCAATTTCAACAGCGAGGTCAAAAATACTGAAGACCGGGCAGTTGAGGGCGGCACTGCGCTCGTCATAAAACGATTTTGGGGCCCGACCCAAATCGATCACAATGTCCCATGGCTGACGCGCGGGTGAACCTTGAAGCCTGTCGTCGGGATGTGTTAGAAAAACTCGCATGAAAGCAGGTCTAGGTTTCAGGTCCTAGGTCTTAGGTTCAGGTCTCGCGCGTTTGATAAAACCTTAAGACCTAAGACCTCGCACCTGACACTTGGGGTTTCAACGCTCAACCAGTTCCCAACGGAGCGGCGTTCCCCGCTCCACATCGCAGGCCGCGCGTTTCCCCAAGACCTCGCTGAAGTGCCGTGGATGCAGGCCGTCCGCCGGGCGAATCGAACGCACATTCTGTTTCGTAAATACCTCGCCCTTCGTAATATCTTCGACCGCGAACAGCGAGCGGCGATGCCTTCGACTGTTCGCCTCACGCGGCCCCCCAGCGAACTGGACGGAACCGAGCGCCTTCTCTGTCATGCGCACCGCCTCTACCATGGCTTTGAATTCCGCGGGTTCGAGTGAGAATGCGCCGTCGGGGCCGCCATCGGCGCGCCGAAGACAAAGGTGCTTTTCAATGATGCAGGCTCCGAGCGCCACGGCAGCCACCGGAACCGCAAAGCCCATCGTGTGATCGGACAAGCCCGCTGGACAAGCAAAGCGGCGCGCCAGTTCCGGAATGGTGCGCAGATTCGCTTCTTCCGCCGAAGCGGGATAAGCGCTCGTGCATTTCAGGAGCGCAATTTGCGTGGCGCCCGCTCCGCGAGCAGCCGCGACTGCTTCCGAGATTTCATCTTCGCTCGCCATTCCCGTCGACAGAATCAACGGCTTTCCCGTAGATGCCATCTTTTCGATTAAGCCAATGTCCACCAATTCAAACGACGCCACCTTGTGCGCGGGAACATTTATGCCCTCAAGAAAGTCGACGGCGGTATCGTCGAATGCGCTTGAGAAAAGGTGCATCGCGAGTTCCTCCGCAATCTCCTTTAGCTTAGGCTGCCATTCCCAGGGAGTGAAGGCTTCGAGGTAGAGGTCGTGAAGGGTGCGGCCATCCCACAAAGTGCCGCCCGTAATCCGAAAGCACTCTTTATCGCTGCGCAGTGTGATCGTGTCCGCTGTATAGGTCTGCAACTTGACCGCATCTGCGCCGGCATCTTTCGCGGCGCGAAGAATCCGCACTGCCTGATCGAAGTCTTGGTGGTGGTTGGCGGAGAGCTCCGCAATGATGTAAGTGGGGCTGCCCTTGCCAACCGTTCGGCCCGCAATTTGTATACTTTCGGTCACTTGCTTCCCGATCTGTCCTGCCTTTTTGGCGGCGACTCTTTGCGGTTGGGCTGCGGGCGCCGGTTTGCCCACTCTTCCTTCAGTATCGCAAGGCAAATCACGTCGTGGAACTCCCCGCGCTTGAAGATGTGTTTCCGAAACTGGCCTTCTTGCGTAAAACCGAAACGGCGGTGAATTTCAATCACTCCACGATTGAACGCCAGAACTTCGCAGCAGAGCTTTTCTAACTTCAATTCATCAAACACGTAGTTGAGAACGGCGCATTCCACCGACAGCGCCGCACCTTTGTTGCGTGCCACAGAACTCACGATGTAAAAAGCCCAATGACACCGCTGATGGAGCCTATCGATGGCATACAGATTCGCCAAGCCTGCATCTTCGCCGTCGCAGACAATGATCCAATACTTGCAACTTGGATCCTGCAGCATATGCGAAAACCATGCCGCGTGTTCTTCTGGTGTGATCGCATGGTCGGTATACATATAGTCGGCAACCTGCGGCAGGTTACGCCATTCGCGAATCATATCTCGGTCGTCTGGACGGACATCGCGCAGTGAAGTCATTGTTTCTCCCTGAAATTCATGAAGCACCTTCGGCCAAAAGTACGGATACGGTGCGGGCCGCTCCTTGTCCGTCGACCAAGGCGCGCGCGTTCTGAGATAAAGTCCGCCTCTCCCTAGATGAATGGGCCAGGCGAACGGCCGCTTGCGCCAGTTCGGCGACGGCAAATTTCGCGCCTCCGCCCACCAGTCTGGCTGCGCCGGTATCGTGCAAGGCCCGGGCACAGACAACCTGATTTTCCGCCACGGCGATCAGAATTGCGGGAAGGCCGAGCGCACAGTACTCCCAACAAGTAGTCCCCGCCGCCGAAATGGCGAAATCGGCCCATGCAATCACTTCCTGCATGTTGTTCACGTTGGTAAGAACGCGGCAATCTTGACTGGATTTGGCAACCGCTTCCCGGACCGAGGCGAGATGGGGATTGCTTCCTCCGGCCACAACGATCACTTGCAGCTTCTCGACGCCGACTGCCTCGATCGCTTCGAGCACGCTGAGCGTAACGTTGTATGGGTCGCTTCCGCCCATGCTCACAAGGGCTTTACGACCGACCGCGGGAAACTCACGGCGGAAATTCGCGGAAACAAACTCGCGCCGCAAGAGCGCATACTTCGTCCCCAGAAGAAGCCTGGTATAGGCTTCCCGATTCTTGTAAAGAGATTCATGGGCGTGGATGTTCTGGTTCAGCACAATCTTCACTGTGTAGTTATCGAGGCGCCCGTTGTCATCGATCAAAATGACCTTAAGCCCGGCAGCCCCTAAAGCCTCCTGGTAGTGCGAATCGAAGACGTAGCCGTCGACAACCACCCACGCCGCGCTCTGGCTTAGAGACACCTTGATAAGTTGCGCGCTATCGGCTGCGCTGCCCGGCGCAACTTCCATACGAATCAGCTGAACCCCCTCGGTGCGCAGGCGTTCTTCGATCGCGGTTGTCGACTGCGCCATGGCAAATGTCACCGAACCGCCTTGGTCCTGCCATGCCTGCGACAATGCCAAACAGCGCATGACATGCCCAGTCCCAATCGCGACCGATGCATCGGCGCGAATCAATAGCCTCTCACCGCTAAACTGTAGCCCGGTCACGTCTGGATTCTCGATCCGCTAACGGACGCGAAATACCGGCTCGATGATGTGCCCTTCCAGAAAACGCTCGGGGCTCTCGTCGCTCAGCCATTTCGCGATCGTCTTGCACACTTCCGCATACACCCGCAGGGTCTGCTCGATCGCCAGCGGATCGTGCGCTGCGGTCATGTTGTGCGTCGCCAGCAGCAGGACTCCTCGCTTCGCGCACTCCTGCGTGAACAGACTTCGCACCAGCAGGCTATCCTTGCCGTCGGCATCAAGAAACCTGATCAGCGACCACGACGGATAGCCGATGCACTTGATACGATCCTGCAATCCCGCCAGTTTTGCCAGGGCGTTCAACCCCTCCTGCAGGGAGCGGCCGTTAGCATCGATCCGGGCCAGTGCGTCGGTCGATTCCAGCACATCGAGTACCTTCATGGCCGCGGCCATTGACGCCACTTCGCCCGCGAAGGTGAAACTGAAGAAGATATCCTCGAACACCTTCATCAATTCGGCTTTCCCCACGACACACGAAATTGGAAAACCGTTGCCCATCGCTTTACCAAAACAAGCCAGGTCGGGGGTTACGCGGAACTTCTTTTGCGCACCGCCCAGCCCGAGATGAAACCCGCTGCAGATCTCGTCGAAGATGAGCACAGCACCATTTTCCTGCGCCAGTTTCTTCACACCTTCCAGAAAGCCCGCAATTGGAGGCCAGAAATTCACCGGCTCCATGATGACCGCGGCAAACTCGCCTTTGTGTTCCTCCAGAAGTTTTTGCAGTGATCCCAAATCGTTGTAGACAAAAGGATGCGTCAACCCCCGAACGGCTTCTGGCACTCCCGCATTCCGGGTGGTGCTGCCGATATACCAGTCCTGCCATCCGTGGTAGCCGCAGCAAGCAACGCGCTCGCGTCCGGTAAAAGCTCGCGCCGCCCGGACCGCCCCTGAAGTTGCGTCGGATCCGTTCTTGCCAAAACGCACTTTCTCCGCGCAGGGAATCAGCCTGGTCAGGCGTTCCGCGAGTTCGACTTCCAGGGGATTCGGCAAAGAGAAACTGTGCCCCAGCCCCAATTGCTCCGCGGCAGCGGCATTCACGCCTTCGTGCGCGTAACCAAGAATATTCGGCAGCAGTCCCTGGATGTAATCGACATACTCATTGCCGTCCACATCCCATACGCGGCAACCTTTGCCTTTTGCCAGAAAAACCGGCGCAACTCCGCGGACGTGCTGGTTCGCGCCCTTGCTGAACGTCTGCGAACAACCGGGAATGACCTTCTCAGCCCGCTCCAACCAGGCTTTTGATTTCTCAATCGGCCGCCGTGGGGCCGCCGCCACCTGCGAATCTTCGAACAGGCTCTTGTAGTAGCCAACGTTCGAAACAATGTCGGAATTCATCTTTTCCAGTCCCGGATTCTTTTCGATCAGTTCCAAAACATCCCTCATTCCAAACGCCTCCTTGCCGCGCAATGCCTTGTACACAGCCCGGATGAACTCCAAGTCTTCCATCTCATCGACCGTCCAGCGGTAGTGCTGAAACATGTAAGCTGAATCGTTCTCCACGTTGGCGGTTCGAAATTTTTCCGACCGCAAGTAGGGAGTTACGTGCTCGCGTTCGGAGGTCTTGCTGGCCTCGTGCCATGCCCGCTCCAGCGCGGAAAACGAAAATACTTCCGTATCCAAGCCATCGGGATAGCTGCGCACCATGGCATTGGAAGCGTAATCGAGATCGCCACGTTCGAAGCGCCGCACGACTCGATCAATCACCTCCGGATCGATCAACGGGCAATCGGCCGTAATGCGCACCACCGCAGACGGCTTCTCCGCACGCGCCGCATGGTAGAAACGATCAAGCACATCATTTTCGCTGCCGCGAAAACAGACAACGCCATTTTCATGGCATAGGGCTTCGATCGCGTCATCCGCTTCGGCGACAGAAGTGGCGACTACAACACGATCCACCAGCTGCGCTCGTTTTACACGTTCAATCACGTGCCACAACATCGGCCGCTTCTCGATTTCTGCCAGGCTCTTGCCCCGCAATCGGCTTGAACCCATGCGCGCCTGGATGATCGCCACGACCGGTCCATCGCTCACTGCGCTCTTCCAATTCATCGTCAGAGGCCTTCCCTCTTGAGACGATTTCTTGGCCGCCTCGACCACCCGAATCACGTCCCGGCCCTGTTCCAGATCGACAAGGGGGCCGGTCCCGCTTCCCAGCGAGTTCAGAAAGTGAACCATCTCCGCGACATACATGTCGTTCGCTTCAAACGAATACGAAATGCTGTGCCAGTCTAGCCGTTCGGCGGAAAACCAGCGCACTTCCTGCACATTGAAATCCCACATCGCGGTCCCGGTCTCGCCCACAACTTTGCAAGTGCGGGTGTAGGCCCGCTGGACAAAATCCAGATGCAGTTCGGCGCGGCGCCGTTCCGGAAAACTCAGGTAGATCCATGCCGAGTCTTCCACATCCACATCGAGACTGCTGAGGTGCTCGGCCCGGCACGTTACTTCCGTCGGACGGCCCAAGAGCCAGCAAATGTAATCCAACTCGTGCGAGCCATCGAGAATGATTCCGCCGCCCAACTCGTGGCGCCCGCTGTAGCTATCACGATAGTGTTGCCACGGACGCCAGTCGGGAAGATATTGCCCGGCTTCCACGCTGAGCCAGAGCACGCGTCCCAACTTGCCGGAGTCGACAAGATCCTTCAAAATCCGCAGGCCCGGATGAAACCGTAAGTTGTAGCCAATTTGCACCACGCGATCGCGGTGCCGCGCCTCGGAAATCAGCGTCTGGATGCCGCTCGATTCATGCGAAAGCGGCTTCTCGATAAAGACGTGGGCGCGAGCCTGCAACGCAGCCAGCGCTTCCTCCACGTGGTACACGGGCGGCGTGCAGATCAGCACGATCTCGGGCTTAAATTTCTGTAGCGCCTCGGCATAGTCGCTGAAGATTTCTCCGCCCAGTGTCTTGCGGCATTCCTGCAGCGCCTCCGGGGTCGTATCGCAAAAGCCCAACTGCTGCACACCCAAAGATTTGAGATTTCGCGCGTGCCGCCGTCCAATCGAGCCGCAGCCCACCACCAGAGTCCGATATTCTACCCAGTCGGAAAGTCTTGACATAAACTTTACTTTTACTCCTTGAACTCACCGCCTCCAGTTGAGATGTGGTTTGCCCTGTCCCCGCCGTTCTGCAATGCGAAGTGCCGCAGAACCTTATGCAAAGCGTGGGTCACATCTTCTACATCCTGCGGTGTCATGGAGTGGAACATGGGCAGGCTGATCAGTCGTTCGTAAGCGCCCTCGGCGACGGGATAGCGATCGCTAGCAGCCGGCGGGAATTTAAAACGCGCGCGATAGTAAGGATGTTGATGCACCGGAATGTAGTGCACGTTCACGCCGAGATTCTCGGCCCGAAGCGCCCGAAAAATCTCTCCCCGCCCCGCCGTCAGCATCTCCAGGTTCAAGCGGATTGGATAAAGGTGCCATGCTGGATTCGCGCCTTCACGGACGGCTGGAACAACAACTATCGGAAGATCCGCGAACGCCGCGTCGTACTGCGCTGCTATCTCTCGCCGCCGCGCCAGGTTCGTTTCCAGCTTTTCCAGCTGTGACAATCCCAGGGCGCAGGCAATATCAGTCAGCCTGTAATTGAAACCCAGCAACACCATCTCGTAGTACCACTGCCCGGATTGGTGCCGCTCCCGCGCCTCGCTACTGATGCCGTGATTGCGAAACCGCCGGAGCATCTCGGCCAGGCGCGCGTCATTGGTTGCTACCATGCCGCCTTCCCCAGTCGTCAGGTGCTTGACCGGATGAAAGCTGAATACTGTCATGTCGGCAATGCTGCCGACCCGTTGGCCTCGGAACTCCGCGCCCAGAGCATGACAAGCATCTTCGATCAGGAGCGCTCCCCGTGACTTTGCCAATGGCCCCAGTTCATCGAGCGCAGCGGGATGTCCAGCATAATCGACAGCAATGATGGCTTTCGTTCGCCCACTAATCTTGCTGGCAACTTCGTTCGGATCAAGGTTCAGCGTATCGGGCGAAACGTCCGCAAATACCGGAGTTGCACCCTGATACAACACGCAGTTCGCGGTCGCGCAGAAAGTCATGGGAGTGGTAATCACTTCATCCCCCGGGCCGAGCCCTGCGGCAAACGCTGCGCCGTGCAACGCAGCGGTCCCTGAACTGAAGCTGACCGCGTGACCCGCTCCGATCCATGCGGCAAACCGCTCTTCGAACTCGCCGATCTTCGGTCCCGTGGTCAGCCAATCCGACTTGAGGACGTCAACCACCGCCTGAATGTCTGCGTCATCCAAACTCTGCCGCCCGTAGGGCAACAGCTTGGCGCGCACCGGCGTCCCCCCGTGGATGGCGAGCGCTTCCAGTTTTGTGGGTAAGGAACTCATGTTACGCGGACGTCGGAACCTCCGCCGCGCTCTTCTCGGGGGTGACCAGTTCTTCCAACTCGCCCCTCGTCAGCCAGCAACTGTTCGTGTCGCTCGAGTAGCGGAATCCTTCTGCCAGCGGCTTCGCTTGCATCCAGTTTTCCGACTTCCACCAGGGATGCGAGGGCTGAATCACGAACATATCTTCGGTCTCAAGCGTCTGCCGCGACTCGTCCTCCGAGACGAGCACCTCGTGCAACTTTTCTCCCGGACGAATTCCAATGCACTCCACCGCGCATCCCGGAGCAATGGTCTCGGCCAAGTCCACCAGTTTCATGCTCGGGATCTTGGGAACAAAAATCTCGCCGCCATGCATTTGCTCCAGGCATCGGATCACAAACTTGACACCGTGTTCGAGGGTCAGCCAGAAGCGCGTCATGCGCGGATCGGTGATCGTGATCTTGCCCTGCCGCCGCTGCTCCAGAAATACAGGAATCACGCTTCCCCGGCTTCCCACCACATTGCCGTACCGCGCACAGCTGAAGCGGGTGTTGCGTGCGCCCGCGTAGGCGTTCGCCTGGACAAACATTTTTTCCGCACACAACTTGGTCGCGCCATACAGATTGATCGGATTCACCGCTTTGTCTGTGCTCAGTGCCAGAATCCGATGCACGCCCTGATCAATAGCCGCTTCGATGACATTGCGCCCGCCCATGATATTGGTCTGGATGGCTTCGAACGGGTTGTACTCGCAGGCCGGGACCTGCTTGAGCGCGGCCGCGTGCACGACCACCGTCACACCGGAAAATGCGCGCTTCAACCGCTCCACGTCCCGGACGTCGCCGATAAAATACCGCAAGCTTGAGTGATCGAAGCCCGAGGCTCTCATCTCATGCTGTTTCAATTCATCGCGGCTGAACACCACCAACCGTTGCGGATGGTAGTCGCGCAGCATAATCTCGACAAACTTCTTCCCAAACGACCCAGTCCCACCTGTAACCAGTATCGATTCTTGCGGCCAATTCACCATTCTGATTCCTCGGAAACCTCTTCCGTGTTCTAGCTGCTCATGCGGCGAGACGGGACGATCATTGGGCGACCATTACGGAGCTCCGACGATCGCGATGCAGAAGAAACGTCGCTTTTTTCGAGTCAGTGCTTGTGCACGATAGTATAGCTGAGCCTTCGTTTCAGTGTCCGCATTTGAGAATGGGAAAAAGGAAACAGAAAGCAGGAATTTGTCGACTCATTTTTTGCCTAGTTACCGTCCTTAAGGGTGCTAGAATCAGGCAAATCCCTCACAACGGCGCACGTTTGTCTACGCAGCTTGCTGTGGGAGGTCGGCTGCAGCGAACGTTTTAGTGCCGGGCGCAGCGCGCTGCCGCTGCAAGTTGGCGACCAAGGAGTAATGATGTCATTGGGACCGTTGGTTCCACGAAATAACGACCCTCGAAATGGCGAAGCGCCGCGCGAATGGCAGCCCAGCGAGGCGGCGGAGTTCCTCCGGCCGTTTGGCTCCGCGATTTATAACGCTTTGCCGATGCAGGAATCGACGGTTCGCGAATACCTTCGCGTTCTGATCAAGCGCAAGTGGATGGTTCTGGCGGTCATCGCGGGTATCTTCATGATTGTGGCGGTTGCCAGCCTGCGCCAAACACCGACCTACGAAGCAGTGGGCCGTATCGCGCTTAACAAAGCCGACCCCAACCTGATTACCTTCAAAGACTCGCAGCCCGTCCTCGACTACTACGACCAAAGCGATCTCGATACCGAGGTTCGCATTCTGCAAAGCGATATCATGGCTCTGCAGGTGATTCGAACCCTGAATCTCGATAAGCGTCCCGAGTTCGGCGGTCATCCCGAAGCCAAACAGTCCAACCTGCTCGCCGACTCCCTCCAAACCGATTCCAGCCGCACGACGTCGCTGCTGGCGGGCTTTCGCGGACACCTCCATGTCACGTTGATTCCCAACACTCGGATTATCGAGATCCACTACACCAGCACCGATCCCCAACTCGCCGCCACCGCCGTCAATACCCTGGCCTCCACGTATATCCAGCAGAACATCCAGACGAAGTTTGAATCCACTATGCAAGCCTCCGACTGGCTTTCCAAACAGCTCGTCGACCTGCAGATGAAGGTGGAGACCTCGCAGGAGAAGCTCGTCCGCTACCAGAAAGAACACGAAATTCTTGGCACCGACGAAAAGACGAACATCATTACCGAGAAACTCGACGAGTTGAACAAGGAAATGACGCAGGCCGAGTCCGACCGCATGCAGAAGGAAGCGGTCTATCGCCAGAGCCAATCCAACGATCCCGACGCCGTCGCGGCCGCCATCGTCTCCGATTCGTCTGGGAGCACTGCTACTTCAACTCTTCTGGACAAGTTGCGCGAGCAGCAGGCTAACCTGCGGATTCAGATCGCGGACCTCAGCATTCAGTTCGGCCCGCAGTATCCCAAGGTCGCCCAGCTCAACAGCCAGGTCAAGGAAATCGACCGGCAGTTGCAAAGCGAAACCAACAAGGCCGTCGACCACCTCAAGGGGCAATACCTGGCTGCCCTGCAGCGGGAAAACATGCTGCGTGATTCGTTCGACAAGCAGAAGCAGGAAGCCAATAAACTCAACGAGAGCGCCATCGAGTACAGTATTCTGAAGCGCGACCTCGACAGCAACCGCACGCTCTACGAAGGGTTGCTGGAAAAACTCAAAGAAGCCGGGGTTACGGCGGGATTACACTCCAACAACTTTCGCATCATCGATGCGGCCCGTGTTCCACAATCTCCCAGCGAACCGAATATCCCGCGCAACTTGTCGTTCGCGCTGGTGCTTGGCATCATCTCGGGCGTGGGCCTGGCTTTCGTGCTGGAGAACATGGACAACACGGTTCGCACGCCCGAGCAGGCCACCGCGCTGTCAGGTCTGCCCGCGCTCGGCATGATCCCGCTTGGTTCCAAGGCGGGCGGATACGGAAGCTCAGGCAAGCGGCTGGCTTTGACCGCCTCCAAAGAAGCCGTGGAGACCGTGACCCAGATTCGCCCCCAGTCGCAAATGGCCGAATCGTATCGCGCCCTGCGGACTTCCCTTCTGCTATCGAACCTGGGAGCGCCACCCAAAGTCATTATGGTGACGAGCGCGCGGCCGCAGGAGGGCAAGACCACCACCAGCCTCAACACGGCCATTGTGCTGGCGCAGAAAGGAGTCCGTGTCCTGCTGGTGGACGCCGACCTGCGCCGGCCGAGCGTTCACAAGACGCTTGGTATGGGCCCGCGTAGCGGCCTCAGCAACATCCTCACCGGCAGCGCGAACCTGGAGCAGACTATTACTACCTCTGCTATTTTGCCAAACCTTTTCATCATTACCGCCGGCACTCCGCCACCTAATCCCGCGGAATTGCTGGCGTCGTCGAACATGCGCGACTTGATCCTAGAGCTGCGCGGAATGTTCGACCACATCGTGATCGACACTCCTCCAACGCTTTCTGTAACCGACGCGGTCGTGCTCTCGCCGCGTGCCGATGCCACGATCCTCGTCATACGCTCGGGCCAAACAACCAAGCAGGCATTGCGCCGCGCCCGCGATATCCTGACGCAAGTCAATGCTCACGTCGCCGGCGTGCTGCTCAATGCCGTCGATCTGACTTCACCCGACTACTACTACTACTACGAATACCAGGGGAAATACGGACAGTACTACCACGAAGATTCTGTTGACAATGGCGATAATAACGAGCCGGAGCCGAAGGCGGTTTGACGAAGCGGGTTGACGGGAGTGCAGACGTACGATGGCCATTCCTCTTTTGCACCAACGACGCTGGCAGTGGGCAGGAGCCGTGGCCTTGCTGGCTTGCTTCTACTTTTTTCTCATCGCCAGGGAATTTGCCGCCAACCTCTTTTCCGATAGCCTGGAACTGCCCAAACTGGAGCGCGCAGTGCGCCTGGCCCCAGGGAATGCGGACTATCGTCACCGGCTCGGACGTTACTTTGCTTTTGTCGTGGGCGATCCTCAGTCCGCGATCGAAAACTTTCGCGCCGCGGTGGCTCTCAACCCGCACGACGCCCGCTATTGGTTCGATCTTGCATCTGTCTATCAGGTGACCGGCTACATCGATGGCCAACGAACCGCGCTCGACCGCGCTCTGCACGCGGAACCCACTGCCCCGGACGTGGCGTGGGAGGCGGCTAATTTTTTCCTGATCGACGGCGACATCGACCGCGCCCTGCGTGAATTTCACGTCGTCATCGAGAACGACCTTGAACTGGTGAATCCTTCGCTCCAAGCCTGCTGGCGCGTCCGGCCGGACGCGGAAGCGCTGCTGCGCGACGTCATTCCTCCTCATCCCGACACCCTGCTCGCTTTTCTCAATTTTCTGACCAGCAAGAAGGAAACCGTCGGCGCCATCAAAACCTGGGACCGCCTTGTCCAGTCGCATGAAAAATTTTCAAACTCGAATCTTTTCGACTTCGTGCACTACCTGATTGCCGCACATCGCCCCGAAGCGGCCCTTGCTGCATGGGAACAATCCGCCGCCATTCTTGGCCTCTCCAACTACCTGCCTACCGACGACAATCTGATCGTAAACGGCGACTTCAGTCTCGACGTGCTGAACGGTGGCTTCGACTGGACTTACGTCAATCGCACCGGGGTTAAACCCCTGCTCGATCCCAGCGACTTCCATCAGGGGCAGCGATCGCTTTCGCTTACCTTCGAAGGGCCGGGCATCGACGACGCCGGAATTTCACAGTTCATCCCCGTGCATCCTGCGACGACATATGACTTTTCCGCTTACTACAAGTCGCAGAATTTTGAGGGAGCCGGTGGGCCGGAGATCGTTCTGCGCGATGCGTATACGGGCGCTCCGCTGTATGCCAGCGACCCGCTCACTGACGCCGATTTCTGGAAGGAAGTTCATACCAAGGTCACGACGCCGACCTCCACCACGCTGCTTCAGTTGGCCATCGGGCGTTTTCCCGCTGGCGCGGCCATTACTGGCAAGCTTTGGCTGGACGACTTCGAATTGTCACCGGATGACGCCTCCGACAGCTCTGACGGCAATTCTTCCGGAACTTCCCCGAAAGAGTCCCGAAGTAAATTCCCCGCAAAGTCCGAGGATAAACCGTGAGTTCCGCCCTCGCAACGCAGCCAGAACCCGCGCCCATCGCCCAAGCCTCAAAGGTGCGGCTGACCAACAACGCTCTGTTTACCAGCACGCTCGTCGTGCTTCTGCTGGCTCCGCTGGCGTTTGGAGCGGTGGAACCCTGGTCCATTTTTGTGTTGGAGGCATGCGCCGTGCTGCTGCTGGCGGTTTGGGCCTACCGCCAGATGACCAATCGCGAACTTCAGGTTATCGACAACAAGCTTTATCGCCCCATGGCGGTATTTTTTGGTCTCGTGCTCGCTCAGTGGGCGACGGGAATCACGGCGTACCGTTCGGCGACCTACTCTCACCTGCTGCTCTACGCCGCCTACGGCATGCTGGTGTTCGTTGTAACGCAGAGTCTGCGTCGATCCTCTCAGTTTGAGCTGATGGCAAAGCTGGTCACGGTTTATGGCGCGGTCGTCGCCTCATTTGCCGTACTTCAAGGTTTGTCGCCCAATGGAAAGCTCTATTGGATCTGGTCCCTCCATCAAGGCGGCAATATCTACGGCCCCTACGTAAATCACAATCACTATGCCGGGCTGATGGAGATGCTGACTCCCTTCCCGCTCGTGCTGGCTGCATCCCGATTTACCGAAGGCAACCGTAAAATTGCCGTGGCAGGAATCGCGGCACTGATGGCAGCCAGTATTTTTCTTTCCGGCTCGCGCGGCGGGATGGTCGCGTTCCTGGGGCAAATGGTCGGGTTGAGCATGCTTCTGTTGCACAAGCGCGATAGGGGATGGAAGCGGCCATTGATGATGGGGGCGTTCCTGGCGCTGGTCATTGGGTTCATGGTCTGGATTGGCGGCAATCAACTCACCGAACGATTGATCAGCATTCATTCAGAGGCTCGGGAAGAACTCGAAGGCGGCGTTCGCTTTACCATTGATCACGATTGCTTTCGGATGCTGTTGAAAAAGCCCTTTCTGGGCTGGGGGTTGGGCACGTTTCCGGTCGTCTACCCGGAATTTCGCACCTTCTACACGACTTTCTTCGTCAATGAGGCACACAACGATTATTTGCAACTGGTGGTCGAAACCGGCTTGGCCGGACTCGCCATCACACTCTGGTTTCTGATTGTGGTCTTCCGCCAGGCTGCGGCGAAGCTCAGCCCGTCAACGTTAAAGAAGAATGATTGGACTGAAAGCGGCAACGGCGCGCTGACGGTCGCCGCGCTTCTGGGCTGTGTCGGCATTCTGGTTCACAGCTTTCTCGACTTTAATCTGCAGATTCCGGCCAACGCGGCGCTCTTCTACGTTCTTTGCGCCATCGCCGCGGGCGCTCCTCTCCACGAATCGCAGCGCCGACGCGTGCTACGGCGGCACAATCTGATCGCGCAACCGATTCCCACCAATGCGCCCCCTGCGCCATAATCGGCACGCCGGTTGCTCCAGACAATGACGGGGATGACGATTGAAACGAGAAACCCAGGTTTTGCTTGGGATGCGAAGTAAGAAAGGTTCACTATTGTGCATTGTTGTGCATGTAATGTACTAGTGACTTTCCTCGCTGAAAAATTGACAACTTTGCCGCTTGTTCTCGATTGAAACGCATGTATACTGCTCCCCATTAAGAAGTTCCCTCACCGCCCCGGTGAGGGTTTCCCGGTGTTCAACATGCATGTCGGCCAGCTAGTGTGTGGAATGGGTGTTCATGCTATGACGAAAGGATCTTCCAGGTAGTTCTACGACAAAAGGAGAAATCGTGATTCGAAAACTAAGTGTGTCCCTGCTCATGCTTGTCGCGATCGTGTCCGTCCTGAGTATCGCTTCTCAGGCGGCTCCACAAGCCCTGTTAACGCAACATGTGCCCGATGCCGTTCTCAACGGAGAGGCGAAAGCGGTCGGCCATCTGCCCGCTGGCCAGACCATGCGCTTCGACATCGTCCTGCAGTTGCGTCACGAGCCAGAGTTGGAAAACTTTGTGCAAGATGTCTACGATCCGACCAGCCCCAACTACCGCCATTTCGTGACGGTAAAAGAGTTCACCGAGCGGTTTGGTCCCAGCCAGGAAGACTATGATGCCCTGATCGCGTTTGCCAAGGCGAGCGGTTTCACCATGACTGGTGGCTCCCGCGATGCCATGGACGTACAGTTCAAGGCCTCGGTGGCAGCCATCGAAAGGGCTTTTCACGTCTCGATGAATGTCTACCAGCACCCCACAGAGAGCCGCACTTTCTATTCTCCGGACCGCGAACCCACCGCCGATGCGGCGATTCGCCTGTTTCACGTCTCGGGTCTTGATAACTTCTCCCTTCCGCATCCGACCGTCCAGAAGAGGGATGTCAACGTAAACCCCAACGCCACCACGGGCTCTTGTCCTGAAGCCTCTTTCTGCGGCAGCGACATGCGCGCCGCCTATTACGGTGGGAGCCTCACCGGCAGCGGTCAGGTCCTTGGGTTGCTCGAGTACGCCGGCTATGACATCGCCGACGTGAACACTTACTACACGAACGCGAAACAGAAGCTCACCGCCACCATCACCGGTATTTCCACCGACGGAACGTCCGTGACCTGCCTTGCGTCCCAAGGCTGCGACGATACCGAACAGACCCTCGACATCACTCAGGCCGCCGGCATGGCCCCTGGATTGTCGACGATCTACGTGTACGTCGGATCCACCGACACGGCACTGCTCAGCTCGATGTCTTCCCATACTCCGCTTCCGCTGCAGTTGAGCGCGTCGTGGACTTGGAACTTCACCAATTACGTCAAGAACGACAACCCGTTCTTCGAAAAGATGGCAGCGCAGGGTCAGAGCTATTTCCAGGCAGCTGGCGATAGTGGCGCTTATAATAGCGGTTCCCAGTTTGTCTGGCCGGCTGACTCCCAGTATGTCACCACGGTCGGTGGCACGGATCTCACAACCACCAAAGCGGGTGGCCCTTGGGCTTCGGAAACCGCCTGGGTTGATGGCGGCGGCGGCTACTACTCACCGGACGGCATTCCAATCCCGAAGTGGCAGCAGCTCGCGGGCGTCATCACCAAGGCAAACCAAGGCTCCACCACGTTGCGGAACTCCCCGGACGTCTCGGCAAACTCGAACTTCACGTTCTATGTTTGCGCCGATCAGTCTGGTTGCACTGCCAACGAGTACGGTGGAACGAGCTTCGCCACGCCAATGTGGGCTGGCTATATGGCCCTGGTCAACGAACAGATTGCCACCAACGGCGGTTCACCGATTGGTTTCGTGAATCCGGCGATCTATAACATCGGTGTGAGTTCCAGCTACAACACCGATTTCCACGATATCACCAGCGGCAGCAATGGATTGCCCACCACTCCTGGTTTCGATGATGCAACCGGTTGGGGCAGTCCGAATGGCGGCGCGTTGATCACGGCCCTGGCCGGATCGGGCGGCGCACCCGGCATCACTTTCACACCAAGCTCGCTTACGTTTGGCAAGATTGTGGTGGGTAAGACCTCGGCGCCGAAGGTTGTCACTGTCACCAACAGCGGCAGCGGATCGCTGAGCATCACCAACATCGCAGCCAGCGGCGACTTCGCTCTGGAAGCGTACAAAGGCAGCAAGAAGAAACCGGGCTGCACGAACGGCAGCACGGTAGCTGCTGGGGCCGTCTGCGTGGTTAAGGTCACATTCACGCCGACTCAAGCTGGGACGCGCACCGGAGACGTAACCTTTACCGACAACGCTTCCGGCAGTCCGCAGCAGGTACCGCTGACGGGAACCGGCAAAGCAGCAGAGTAATCACTAAACTGCACCAGGGGGCGGGACTTCGGTCCCGCCTCTTTTTTGCCTTGGAAATCCCCCCTCACGTTCTTCACGCCCTGGCAACGATCTTGCGGACCCCCGCCGGCTCTGTATAATCCTCCCGGTGAAGATTTCCATCCGGAGATTCCTCATTCAGAATCTAAATTCACTCTCAAGGAGAGCACTTTGAAAATTGCGAAACTAAGATTTCTTGCTTTGGCCCTCATGCTGGCCGTGGCTTCCAGCATCTGCCTGGCGCAGGCAGCGCCGGCGACGTCGACAGACACCATGAAAACGGACAAAAAGGCAGCGAAGAAGAAGGAAGCGCAGGTCGATCCTTCAACCCTCCCGCAGGCCCCCGGTGGCGGCGGCGGAAAAGTTTGGGTGAACACCTCGAGCAAGGCGTATCACAAAGAGGGCGACCCCTGGTACGGCAAGACCAAGCATGGCCAGTATATGACCGAAGCCGACGCCACCAAGGCTGGGTACCATGAAGCCAAGCAAGAGGGTATGGGCAAGAAAAAGGATGATTCCAAGGACGCTATGAAGAAGCAGTAGACTACAACGGTCCCACCGAAGCCACTCGGGATCGAGTGGCTTTTTTTCTTGGCAAACTGTCGCGTTGGCGAAGGTTAGAACCGCCAAAATGCCGGCTTTACCGTGGATTGCAGGTAAATCTTCCGTTTCTGAGCCAGAATTCCCCGGTTGTTCCCGGTATTACCTCGGTAACCCCGCGGCTGTTCTCTTCTTCTTCTGGAGTTTAGGGTGTGATATAACCCCGTTAGCTGCTCGTTACGCTTTGGGCTGGGAAGTTTTGGTTTTCTAGCTTGGTTTTCTGCTTTTCGTATGAAGCGCAGAGCGACAGCAGAGGAGGAGTCGTGACCGAAGCGCGTACCGGAAAAAGGTTTCCGCTGCATTTGCCGATCAAGATTCATAAGGAAGATACCGCGCTCGAATCCAGCGGGATGACCGGCGATTTGAGTGCCGCAGGAGTTTACATTCGCGCCGACGCATCTTTGGAGGTCGGCTCGCCCGTGGAGTTTGAAATCACCCTGCCTCCTGAAGTCACCGGCGGCAAAGACAACGTTGTGATTCAGTGCCGCGGCCGCGTTGTGCGGACCGATGAGCCCAATGCCAGCGCCGCCTCAGGAGACAACCGGGGCGTAGCTTGCGTAATCGATTCTTACGAATTCGTTCGCAACAGTTAACTGGGAGCGATCATGCTGAAACTTATTCTGGCCGACAATCAAGCGATTTTCCGCGCCGGCATCGCCAAAGTACTCGCCGTAGAAGACGAAATGCGCATTGTGGCCCAAGCGCAAACCGCGGAGCAGATGTTCATGGCGCTTGATAAATTCCGCGCCGCCGTGCTCATTATTGCCGGAGGGTTCCACTCTGATTTCAACTCCGTTCTTTCCGCTTCCAATAAGAACAAGACGCGCGTGGTCGTGCTCGCCGATACCGGCGAGAGCGCACAGCGCTACATGGCGGCGGGCGCCCACGGCGTGGTCTATCGCAATGTCACCAGCCCCGCGCTGGTCGACTGCGTGCGCAAGATTGCCCGGGGCGAGAACTGGGTCCAGGACATGGCGGTGCCAAGCGAGTTGACCGAAAACGATATGGTTGGCTTGCGCGTCCGCGACCGCCTCACGGCCAAGGAACTGCGCATCGTGGCGCTCATCGTCCAGGGCTACAAGAACAAGGAAATCGCCACCCAGCTTGGTACGACCGAGCAGGTCATCAAGAATTATCTACGCAACGTCTACGACAAGATCGGGGTATCGGACCGGCTCGAGTTGGCGTTGTTCACCATTCACCACCGCATCCTGAACGAGGCCGCGGCAGCGACCGCAGCGGCCGCCGTTCCCCCCGCCGCTCAGAGTGCCGGCATCAGCAACTGACGGATCCGCTTTTCCCCCGAACGACCAAGGCCGCCCGCGGGCGGCCATTTTTCTTGCTTCGAATATCTAGCTCCGTTTCAGTTCGGCAGCGGAGATCCATTGGCCCTGGAGCACGCTGAGGGCGATCAGGCCGGTGCGGAAGAATCATGAAGCCACCAGGCTGCCACCGTCGAGTGGTCCATCGCTGGAATCACGCCCCCGCCCCCGCCGCTTTGCCTAGATCCCCGCCGGACCTCTTGACCTCTTTGTCATGCGACAACGCCAGCGACAACGCAATAAGTTCGGGCACGTCATCCCAAAACGAGCTGTTGTGGTCGATGGGAGCGACGCCGGCCTGCCCCTTTTCCATCGTGTCGCCTTCCGAAACCCACGCCACGCGAAAATCTTCTTTCTTGTTGGCTCGAGCGAGCGTGATCTTGTCGCCTGACCTCAGCTTCTGGAAAACACCTCTCAACAAGGCTCCCCGCTGGCTGATGTTGACAGTCGTCACTTCCCGATTCCAGGCTTGGCCGCTGGCATCTTTTCCGCTCACGTGCACGCGCAACTCAACATCGATGCGCGGATCGCGCCGTCCAATTTTGAATTGCTCGATCAAGCGGCGGAGTTGCGCAAAGGTGTCAACCATCTGCTGCGAAGCGCTCTGCGCGTCAGTTGCCCCCTGGGCTGTTCCTTGGGCGGCTTGAGCCACGCCCGCAATATTGCCATTGATTTCGCCGCTGCTCTGCGCCGCGGCGCTTACATTGCGCGACATCTCGTTGGTGGTCGCGTTCTGCTGTTCCACGGCGGTTGCGATGGTGCCGGAGATTTCGCTGATCTGGTGAATCACCCCGGAAATCGTGCCGATGGCCTCAACCGCCTGCTTGGTGTCGGATTGGATGGCTCCGATTCTTTGGCTGATTTGTTCGGTGGCTTTGGCCGTATCGCTGGCCAATCCCTTGACTTCGTTGGCCACAACGGCAAACCCCTTGCCCGCTTCGCCGGCGCGCGCAGCTTCAATGGTTGCGTTCAAAGCAAGCAAGTTGGTCTGCCGCGCGATCCCGGTGATGACCTTAACGACCTGACCAATCTCGCTCGATGATTCCCCGAGCTTGGAAATCGCGGCTGTCGTGGTTTCAGCAATCTTTACCGCCGAGGTTGCGACCTGAGCAGCCTGCGCCGCGCTCTTGGCAATCTCCCGGATGCTGGCGCCCATCTCTTCGGCGCCACTGGCTACCGTCTCAAGGTTCAGCGTGACCTGCCGCGCGGAACTCGAAACCAGGCTGGCCTGGGACGACGTTTCTTCGGAGTTGGCCGCGATCTGCTGGCTGGTTGCGTTCACGGCTTCACTGGCGCTCGCCACCTGTAGCGCATTCTGCGAAATCGCCCGAATCATTTCGTCCAAATGCGCCATGAACTTATTGAACCACGCCATCAATTCGCTGATTTCGTCGTTAGAAGTGACTTCGATTCTCTTCGTGAGGTCCCACTCTCCCTCGGTTGCTTCCTGGAAACGGTCGACAATGTAACGCAAACGCACAATGATCGAATGCCAGAGAGCGATCGAGGCCCCCACCAGAGGAATCAGGCAGAGCAGCGCGAGACCTCCAGCCTTGATGGCGCTTGCCCGCCACGCCAATTCGACATCGTCAATGTAGATTCCGGTCCCGATTACCCAGCCCCAGGGCGCGAAGCGCTTAACAAACGAAAGCTTGGGAACGGGCTTTTGATTCCCCGGCTTGGGCCACAAATAATGAACGAAACCGCCGCCCGGCGCCTGCGCAGCCTGGACGAATTCAACGAACACCGGCCTTCCCGAAGGATCCTGATAGGACGAGAGATCGTTGCCTTCCATTTGCGGCTTCATGGGATGCATGATCATCGTCGGGTGCTCGTCATTAATCCAAAAGTAGTTGCTGCTCTCGTAGCGCATCCCACGAATGATTTCGATGGCATGTTTTTGAGCCTCGGCCCGGCCGATCTTTCCGTCTGCCTCCAGTTGGTATTGCCGCTCGATGACGGCATAAGGCACTTCCACGAGATTCTTCGTTTTTTCCAGTTTGCCCGCGAGCATGGCTGCGTGTTGATCCTGAATCCAGAAAGCAGCCAGGGCCAGCATCCCGGCGGCAGAAACGGCAGACATGATTTGGAACTTCTTTTTCAGAGTCATGCGCTTTCCCGGAAGATTGAGTCTTCAGTAAGTCCTTCGGCGGGAAACAGCACGACTTGAGGGCATGAGAGATTCGGGTGGGGCAGGCGACGCGCAGAACTCCTTACTGATTACTGCTCCCTCAAGTAACAGGCACTGTGGGACGTCACTTCAGAGTTGAACTTTGTTCGAAATTCCTAGATCGATCGGGCGTCAGGCCCAATGTCAGTCTGATGTTGGCGGGGTTGCAAAACAGGACGGGCATCACACCCGTCCTGTTCTTATGCCTTGCTTCGGGAGTTATATCTTTTCGCCAATGCTCTTCGCTTGCGTAAACAAATAGAGATAATCCGGACCACCCGACTTCGAGTCGGTGCCCGACATGTTGAATCCGCCAAACGGATGCGCACCCACCATGGCGCCCGTGCATTTGCGGTTCAGGTAGAGGTTGCCGACGTGGAACTCGCGCACCGCCCGATCCAGCTTCTCGCGCGAACTGGAATAGACGGCCCCCGTCAATCCGAATTCGGTGTCGTTCGCGATTTCCAGCGCGTGATCGAAATTGCGTGACTTGATCACCGCCAGCACCGGCCCAAAGATTTCTTCCTGCTCCAGCGTCGACTTCGGAGGAATATCGGCGATAACGGTGGGCTGAATGAAGTATCCTTCTCCGGCTTTCGTATCGCGCGCGCCGCCGGTGATCAGGCGTCCATCTTTCTTGCCGATGTCGATATAGCGCAGAATATCTTTCATCGAGCCTTCGTTGATGACGGCGGCCATATTCGCGTTCGCCGCGGGATCGCCAACCGTGATGCGCTCGACACGTGATTTCAGCTTCTCGAGGAAGGTGTCGTAGATGCGCTCGTCGACAATGGCGCGCGAACACGCCGAGCACTTCTGCCCCTGGAATCCAAAAGCCGCCTGCGCTACGCCTTCGACGGCGGAGTCGAGGTCGGCATCGGCGTCGACGATGATCGCGTCCTTGCCGCCCATCTCGAGCACGGTGCGCTTGATCCAGATTTGCCCGGGCTGCTGCTGCGCAGCTGTCTGATTGATGTGCAATCCAACTTCGCGCGATCCGGTGAAGGCTATGTAGCGAACCTTGGCATGCGCGACCAGCGCGTCTCCAAAGCTCGCGCCTCCGCCAGGACAGAAGTTCACTACGCCGTCGGGCATGCCGCACTCTTCAAGCAGTTCGACGAATTTCGCTGCAATTGTCGGCGAATCGCTCGACGGCTTCAGCACCACCGTGTTGCCGCAGACGATCGACGCAACCGTCATTCCGGCCATGATGGCGCAGGCAAAGTTCCACGGCGGAATCACCGCGCCCACGCCGAGCGGAATGTAGTGCAGCGTGTCGCGCTCGCCCGGCAATTGCACGGGCGGCTCGGCTTTGGCGAATCGAAGGGCTTCGCGCGCATAGAATTCGCAGAAGTCGATAGTTTCGGAAATGTCAGCATCGGCTTCGAACCAGTTCTTCGAAACTTCGAACACTAGCCAAGCCATGTATTCCAGCTTGCGTTCGCGCATCACGTCGGCCACGTGAAACAGGAGCGACGCGCGCTCTTCCGCAGAAGTGTGGCTCCAGTGGCCAAAAGCCTGAGTGGCGGCCTGAACGGCGGGTTCAACGTGTCCTTTGCCGGCCTTCTGGTGAACGCCAACCACTTGGGAAGGTTTGGCCGGATTGATGGAGCGGATTTTATCGGAGGTCTTGAGGCGTTTGCCTCCGATGATTAGGTCGTACTCGCGGCCTAGTTGGGCGCGGACTTTCTCGATGGCGGCGCGCATCTGGCGCACGTTTTCTTCGTTGGTGAAATCCACGAACGGCTCATTCTTGAACGGCCCTTGGTGAAGTCGCACTTGCAGACGCGGCGGAGCTTCCATGGTTGCCATGGGAATTCCTTTCTCAGACGGGATGTTAGCGTAGATCTACGTAACACGTCATTTTACACCGCCGCGAGTGGCTGGAACCTGCTGGTCGCATAAATGGTTTTCGTAACGGCGCGACTGCTGTCGAGCCGCTAAAAGCCCTGAAGTGCCGTCCGGAGCAACACCGCTGATTTCTTGATACAATCCGCGATTCATGTTTGACTCAACCCGGCTTCCCGTTTTTTCTTTGCGCTGCCATTCTCTTTTAACGATGCGCTCCCCCACCGCGGCGGCAAGAGCGCGACTTTAGGATCCGGCGCTCTAGGCAACCCCGAAAATCATCGTCGCGTAACGCCTGCTACGTCCGCCGTTGCGGGCTCCAGTTTGGCCGTAAAATGCCGTAAGAACGGGGCCTCGTAGGTAAGCTGCATGCCTTGAATCTGCGCGCGCTTCTTCCAGACTTCCAGAATGATTTCGACCGCATAGTCGATGTGGCTTTGCGTGTACACGCGGCGGGGTATGGCCAGCCGGACGAGGTCCATCTTCGCAGAGGCTCCGAACATCAACGTGCCGATCTCGACCGAGCGGATGCCGCCTTCGAGATAGAGTTCGTTGGCGAGCGCAACTCCCGGGAAATGATCGGTCGCGATGTGCGGCAGAAAGGCGCGCGCGTCGATGTAAACAGCGTGTCCCCCCGGGGGCTGCACGATGGGCACGCCAGCGGCGGCGATGTGGTTGCCGAGGTAGGCGGTGGAGGCGATACGGTATTCGAGGTAGTCGTTGTGCAATGCCTCCTGCACGCCAACGGCGATAGCTTCGAGGTCGCGCCCGGCGAGGCCTCCGTATGTGGTGTAACCCTCGGTGAGAATCAGCAGGTTCTTCTCTTGCTCGGCGATCGCGTCGTTGTTGGCACAGAGAAATCCGCCGATGTTCGCCATGCCGTCTTTCTTGGCGGACATCGTGCAGCCGTCGCCGTAGCGGAACATTTCCTGCGCAATTTCTTTCGGCGATTTCTGCGCGTAGCCTTGCTCGCGGATCTTAATGAAGTAGGAATTCTCGGCGAAGCGACAGGCATCGAAATAAAGCGGGATGCCGTATTTGCGGCAGACTGCGCTCACGGCTCTGACGTTCTCCATCGACACGGGCTGGCCGCCGCCGGAGTTGTTAGTGACGGTAAGCATGACTAGCGGCACGCGCTCGCGTCCGACTTTCTGGATCAGAGTCTCCAGCGCAGCGACGTCCATGTTGCCCTTAAACGGATGCTTGAGGCTGGGCTGCCGCCCCTCGGCGATGACAAGATCGACCGCTTCGGCACCCACGAACTCGACGTTCGCCCGCGTCGTGTCGAAATGCGTGTTATTGGGAACGACATCGCCTTTCTTGCACATCACGCTGAACAAAATACGTTCGGCTGCTCGGCCTTGATGGGTCGGGATGACGTGCTTGTAGCCGAAAATGTCCTGCACCGACGACCGGAATTGTTCGAAACTGCGGCTGCCGGCGTAACTCTCATCGCCTTCCATGATGGCGGCCCACTGGTGTGTGGACATCGCGCCGGTACCGGAATCGGTAAGCAGGTCGATGAGAACATCGTCTGCGGGCAGAAGAAAAAGATTGTAGAAAGCGGCGCGGAGTAGTTGCTCGCGCTGCGTACGGGTAGTCCAGCGAATGGGTTCGACGCTCTTGATGCGGAAAGGTTCGATGATTGTGCGCGGCATGGTTATTTCTCCATCTTATAGCCAGATAGGCTTCGAGTTTGCCTCGGGGCGCCTGAAATTGCGAGGGGTAAAAGTCCCAGGCTGAAACATTCTGAGACTGGAGCGTCCGCACACGGCAGCCCACAGGGTTAACACCACTGCGTGGCGGAAGGTCGAAAGTCGCCCACATGTATAATCTTTCAAGTTTCGAGATTCCAATGAGGTGCGAATGAGACTACTCGGTTTCTTCGCTTTGGTATGCGCGCTGGCCATCCCAACAGCGGCCCAGGATAATAGTTCTGTCGAATCGAAAATCGTGGCCATGGAAAAAGCCTGGAATCAAGCTTATAAGTTTCGTGATAAGAAGGCTCTCGGTCACATTCTCAACGACTCGATTGTGCTGGTCAACGATGACGGCAGTCTGCAATCGAAAGACGCTTTTCTAGCCACTCTCGATAAGGCGGGTCCCAGCGATCAGCAGCAAGCGGAGCCAGAGTCGATTTCCGTGCATGTATACGGCGATGTCGCAATCGCGACGGGTGTATTTCGTGAAAAAGGCATCGAAAACGGCAAGGCTTTTGTACGCCGGAATCGATTTGTCGACACGTGGGTCGGCAGTAACGGCGCGTGGGTATGCGTCGCCGCCTCGGCAACGCCGGTGCTTCACTGACAAGGGCGTCGCTGCTTTTCATCGGCATCGTAAGGTCGTCAGACTTTGACGGAATCCCGCCGCTCAGCGGGATTGTACTTCACGGCGGCGGTGCGATCCAGTTTGTCCCACGCAAAGGGCTTGCCCTGGATGGCGCGCTTCAACGTCCGAAACAGAACCAGAGAAAAGACCTGCCGGTAAGCAAAGCGCTGCAGCCACACCTGGCTCAGCAGCCAGGCATCCTCGCGGGCTTCGGGTTGGCGGCGCTCAAGCGCAAATGCGATCGACGACGCGATGAAATCGATCACCAGAAAAGCGCCAAAGAAAATCAACAACCGCTGAAAGCTCGCCGGATCTGTAGAATCGGGATGAAAATGCTCCTGGACAAAATACCAAATGACTCCTGCCACAAACATCACATCGATGAACGGAGAGACTAGCGGGAGCAGAATCTGGAAGATCAGAATGTTGGGAAGCGCGACTAGGCCAAGCGCTCCTTCCCGAGCGAAAACGCCCTTGTGCTTAAAGATGGCTTGCAGAATTCCGAATGACCAGCGGAAGCGCTGCCGCATCAGCGCGTTGGCACTCGTCGGGGCCTCGGTAAAAGCCAGCGCCCGGTCTTCATATTCCACGCGGTAGCCATTCCGCAGCAGCGCCATCGTGAGATCGGCGTCTTCGGCGACAGTATCCACGTGGTAGCCACCGGCTTCGCGAACCGGCGCGGTTCGCCACGCCCCGATCGCTCCCGGCACCACGCTGACCGCGCCCATGGTGTTCAGCGCTCGCCGCTCGAAGTTCTGGCTCGTGATGTATTCGAGCGCCTGCCAGCGCGTCCACAGGTTCACGCGGTTGCCGACCTTGGCGTTGCCGGCCACAGCTGCAACTTTCGGATTGAGGAAGTGTGGAACCATGCGCATGATCGCGTCCGGAGCAATAATCGTATCGGCGTCGATGCCGACAAAGAGTTCCGCATCGCCGATGTGCTCCAGTCCATAGTTCAACGCCTCCGCTTTGCCTCCGTTCGCCTTGCTCAGAATCACAACTCTGCCGTCCGCTTCTTCAGCCGCAAACGCGCGGTGCGCGACTTCCAACGTGCGATCCTTCGAACCGTCATCGATCACAATCACCCGCAGATTCGGATAATCGGAATCGAGCGCGCCCTGAATCGTGCGTTCGATCACTTTCTCTTCGTTGTAAGCCGGAATTAGAACCGCGACCCGCGGCCGGTAGCCGGCAATCTGCTCGGGCGTTCCATACACATGCGAGCGAACGCGGTCGTAGATGGCGAGCACTCCCACCGACACCAGTCGCCCAGTCATGAGAATGTCACCCAGGAAAAAGATGACCGTGATCCCGGTCATCGTCGCACTGGCAAGCCAGAAGCCGATCCAATTCAGCTTGGCGCCCCAATACTCGTCGGTCGGCAACGGCGGCATCACATCGGCTTTGGTCTTCCCCAGCAATTTATAGACGGGAACGAAAGAAAATCCGCGCGCACGAGCGCCATCGATAATCAGCGGAAGTGCCTGCACTGTTCTCGCCCGGTTGCCGCCGCCATCGTGCATCAGAATAATGTTGCCGCACTGTGTGTCGTTCGGCTGGCAGGGCGGCAGATGGTCGAGCACTCGCGCAGCGATCTGCTGCGGCGAAAGCGCGGGTTCGTCGTTCCAGTCCCGGGTATCGATCTTATTGCCGATCGTGATGTAGCCCATGCTCTGCGTGAGTTCAAGCGGCCGCACTTCGTCTTCCGTATCCGGCTCCGCATCGACCGAGTACGGCGGACGGAACAGAATGGTGCGAATGCCCAGGCGGCTGGCGAATAACTGCTCGGTGAGGTTCAGCTCCACCTTCATGTAACGCGTGCCAATCGAACTGATATCGGGATGTGTAAAGGTGTGGTTCCCGATCTCGTGGTTTTCCCGATAAATGCGCTGCGTCAAGCTGCTGAATTTCTCCGCCTGAATTCCAATCAGAAAAAATGTTCCGGGCACATGTTCGCGCTGCAGCACATCGAGAATCTTCGGAGTCCACTCCGGATCGGGACCATCATCGAAGGTTAAGGCCAGCTCGTTTTTGCTGGCGCCGTAGCGAGCCATGCGATAGGGCTCGGGCAAGCTCTTGAATTCCTCTCCATCGATCAGTCCAGTTTGCTTGTCGATGGACAAGTCGCGAGCGCCATCGGTCGGCCGCGCCTCAATGTGAAGAATTTCGCCCTGGCCCTCCATATCGACGTCTTGCCCGGGTGGAACGTCTTTCAACCGATCCGCCGCATTGGCTTCCCCTGGCGTGTCCCAGACGCGCCACAGCGATCGATCCTCCGAGCCCAGGCGCCACAGGGCGAAAGTCTGGATGCCCAGCGTTTGAGCGGCGCGCATTTCGTTGAGAGCGGTCACGGCGTCGAGAAACCAGACATCGTGGCGGAAGTGGTCGTCATCCTCGTAGCTGAAGTGCGGATTGAGTGCGTCGGTATCAAAATCCACATTTTCTTCCGAGTCGCGCGCTCCGACCCAGGCATCCTGCACGGAGACGGTTTTATCAGCCTCGCCCGGAGGAAGTTGGCCTTTCTTGGGCTTCAGGGGCCAATCGTATCCGTAGTTGGCGATGGCACAGATCAGTTTCTCTTTTGGAATCTCCTTCACGGCCGACTCAAGGTTATCCGTGAACCAATCCTGTGAAGCAACGGGACCAGGGGCGCCACCCGGAAAATGTTCGTCGTAGTTCATGATGACGACGCCGTCCGCAGCCGCGGAAATCGCTTTGTAATCGAAATCCTCATTGCGAACCTGCACGCTGACGTAAAGCTTCATCCCCTTGGCGTGCAGGTCGCCGGAAAGCTCGTTCAGCAGATCTACATAACCGGCTTGCCCACTCTTCGGAAAGGATTCGAAATCCACCATCAAGCCGCGATAATGATCGGAAGCAAGATAGAGTCCGATCTCACGTCGAAACTTCGCTCGCGACTCGGGGTTGTTCAGAAAATTGACGACGCCGGGAACAAAATCGGTGCCGTCGAAATTCTGTACCACCGGGAAGACCTCCATCTCTGTGTCTTCCGCCTTGAGAAACGTCATTACCTTTTCGTCCACGGGACGGACTTTTTGCCCCTGCACTACGTCGAACATCGCGTTCGTTTCCGGATCTGCCGCTTGCAGATGGCCGTCCGGGCTGAGCACCTGCAGCCACGTCGGGAAGAGCAAGTCGATCTGGCGGGCATATTCACGCAAAGAAGAAAAGCTGGCCGCATCCCAGGAAACGTAAAAGGCCGCCCGCACGCCTTGCTCCGAATTCAGAGTAAGTTGGGACGGAGTTCGATGGGGCGGGTGGCGATGACCTGCGCGGGCAACCGTGGCCAGACGCCGTTTCTCGCGCGCTCGGTCGTTTTCGTTTTCCTTCAGCGCATGGTAAGGCTTTTTTTCCGTAAGCCACGAAAGATCGGGTAAAGGCTCGCTGCGAAGCGCGCTGTAGATGAAAAAGATCACCAGCAAAGAAAAAGCTACAGCGGCCGCGTCGAAAATGCGGCGAATCCGCCGCCAGCGGGCCTGCAAAGGATCGTAGAAAACTTGTTTCGCCATCTCAGTGGGTGCCTTCATCCTAAGGTCAGAGCGGCAGGGGGTCAAACCCGGTCAGCCCATGGTCTGCTGCTGATCGCCGATGTTCTCTGGAACTTCGCTGTTGTGCGGCCTCGACGGTTCCGAAAGCGCGAACGTTGCGGCTCTCGTTTTGAGTCGCGGAAAATTGCCCCATTCGCGATATATTCCCAACGTGCTTAGTTTGATCCGCGAACACCGCCGCTTTTTTCTGGCTGCCACCTTGGCCGCCCTCGCAATTCGGCTCATTTTTTTCGTCTATTTTGCGGCGGTTACCGACGACTCGCGCGTCTACGCGAATCTCGCAACTAACTGGTTGCAACACGGCATTTATGGCCAGACGCAGGGTACAGAAATTATTCCTACCGACGCTCGCCTGCCCGGCTATCCCGCATTTCTGAGTGTGATCTACATGCTCTTTGGAGTGGGCAATTTTAAAGCGGTGCTACTCGCCCAGATTCTCATTGATGTGGGTACCTGCTTGCTCATTGCCGATCTCGCCCGCAGAACGGTATCGGATCGCGCCGCAAAGATTGCATTTGTGCTGGCAGCTCTCTGCCCATTTCTCGCCAACTACGCCGCCGCTGAACTCACTGAGACCTTGGAGATTTTCTTTACCACCCTCGCTCTCGATTGCGCGGTCTCCGCACTCAATCGATTGGACGACAAGGGCGCAAAGATCAACAAGCGGTGGGCCGCGACGGGCGCGGCGATTGCGGCCTGCATCCTGCTTCGTCCGGATGGCGGCATCCTGCTGGCGGCGATTGTGCTTTGCTTGTCAGTAACATTCATCGCGAATTATCTTCGCCCTGCGCTCTCGGTATACGAACAACGTGCCCTTGGGCAAACTCCCGAGAGGGCGAAACCGCCTTCTCGCAGAACCATAGTTGCTGTCGTCGTGGTCACAGCTTTCGCCTTAGTGCCACTCGTTCCCTGGACCCTTCGCAACTTCCGGACTCTCCACCACTTTCAACCCCTGGCCCCGCGTTACGCTACGGAGAGCGACGAACTCATCCCGCGAGGCTTCAATCGCTGGGTCAAGACTTGGATCGCCGATTACGCTTCGGTGGAAGAAATTTACTGGAATGTTCCCGGCGACGGGATCGACCCGCAAAAACTCCCTTCGCGTGCCTTCGACAACCCCAGCCAAAAAAATGCTACTCTGGCCGCCATCGACGAGTACAACCAGGTTCGAGAGATGGCTCCGAATCTGGATGCGCGTTTTGGGCGACTGGCCGACGAGCGCATCCGTACTCATCCTTTCCGCTGCTACTTCGGGCTTCCCATGGCGCGCGTCGCCGACATGTGGCTCCGCCCGCGAACCGAAATTCTTCCGCCCGACCCCCGCTGGTGGGAATTCAACGACGACCCGAAATACTCCATCATGGCTGTAGGTTTCGGAGCGCTGAACCTCGCCTACGTGGGAGTATCGCTCCTGGCAGCTCTCGGCATGCCATTGCAGTGGAGAACTCGCTCGTTGGGCATTCGGTCCTCCGCGCTACGCTGGTCAGGATTAATGATCGGCTTCGTGCTGCTGCGCTCAGCTTTCCTGCTGACCCTCGAAAATCCTGAACCGCGCTACACGCTGGAATGCTATCCGTGCCTAATCGCCTTCGGGGCGGCCTTTCTGGCCCACGCTTCCGCGCGGCAGCCGCGATCCGGATCGCCGGTCTGAAATCCCGATTGCTGTGGCCAGAGTTCAATCGGTGGAAGTGACCCTTGGCCGCATGACTCGGGAACCGTACTTTTCAGGCTTGTCTCGTGGAAGAGAACGTGCAATATTGGTGCCCATCTTTCGGAGAGGTTCCCATGAAGACCTTCAGTTCCCCTAGGATTCGTGTATTCGTTTTCATCGGCATCGCATTTTGGCTGATCTTCGCGGTTGCGAATCGCGCCATGGGCCAGCAAGCCACGGCGGTCATGGCCGGAACGGTGAGAGACAGTTCTGGCGCGCTGGTCAGCGGCGCGAAAGTTACATTGAAAAATTCCAGCACCAACACCGTCCACAGCACCACCACCAGTAAGGACGGCAGCTATCAGTTCACGTTCGTGCCCATCGGAAACTACGAACTTACGGTCGAGCAGCAGGGATTTGAGCGATACGTTCACACGGGGATCACTCTGGAGATCAACCAGAATGCCAAGCTCGATGTCGCGCTGCAGGTTGGATCCACCAGCGCCGTGGTCGAAGTTCAGGGCGACGTCACGCAAGTGGACACCGTGAGCGCAACTCTGGGAAAAGTCGAGACTACGCAGCGCATTCAAGATTTGCCGCTGGCCGCGCGCGACACCATGCAACTGGGGTTGCTGCAGGCGGGTACCTTCGCTCCCGATCAGGATGACGGCTCGGGTAATCCATTCTCCGTGAGTGGACAGCGCTCGGAATCGATGACGTTCCTGCTTGACGGCGCCGATAACAACGACTTCCTGGGAAACAACATGGTCGTAGACCCGAATCCAGACGCGGTCGCCGAGTTCAAAATTATCACGAACAACTACGAGGCGGAATATGGGCGCACCTCGGGCGGGATCGTGAATCAGGTGATCAAGTCCGGCACCAATGCCATTCACGGGGACTTGTTCGATTATTTCCGCAACACGGCTCTCGATGCCGCCGACTATTTTCTGCAACAGGCTCCGATTTTCAAATACAACATCTTCGGCGGAACGGTTGGCTTGCCGATTCGAAAAGACAAGATGTTTCTCTTTGCTTCCTATCAGGGAGCGCGACGGCGGGAGGGGCAAAATCCCGGGCTTTTGACGGTGTTGTCGGCCCAAGAGCGCACGGGGGATTTCAGCGACCTCAGCATCCCGCTCGCCGATCCGACAGGCGCCAGCCCCGGCGGCTATTTCCCGAACAACCAGGTGCCTGTCGACCCAGTGATGGCCAATTACATCAAGGACTTCATGCCCATGCCGAACTTCGGAACCAACGGCTTGGTGGAAGATCCCGTCGCCAGCTTGCAGGAAGATCAGTTTATTTTTCGCTACGACTACAACATTTCCCCGAAAGATACGCTGTCGGCGTTCTACATTCTCGACGATCAGCCGCAGACTTTTCCATTCGAGGTAGTAAAGGGCGCTTCTACTGGGGGCGATGTGCCGGTGGGATCGGGGTTCAAGAACCAGCAGCGCTATCAAACCGGTTCGATCAGCTGGACCCGTACTCTCTCTCCTACCATGCTCAACGAGCTGAGATTTTCCGCGGACCGCGTCGCAACCCGCAACGCAATACCGGAGGATACAACTTCTCCGTCAGCCTTGGGATTCACGACAGTGACGCCGGACGATCCCAACGGAACCGCGCCTCCTTTGATCACGATTTCGGGTGCCGTCAACTTGGGACCTTCGCCTCAGGGTCCGACGAAAATCCACGATGCGACGTTTCAGTACCAGGATACTTTTTCCTGGACACGCGGGAAACATTCGCTGAAGTTTGGCGGGGACTTCCGCTGGATCCGGAACAACTTCCATTATGACTTCTTTAATAACGGATCGTTCGACTTCGGCACCTATTCCGAAAACACGGGCTACCCCCTCGCCGACTTCGTCGGCGGTTTCTTCGACAACTACTACCAGTTTTCGAGCGCGGTCTACGGCATCAGGAGCCACCAGCTTTATTTCTTCGGCCAGGATGAGTGGAAAGTTGCAAAGAATCTAAGTCTCGATTACGGCTTGCGCTACGAATATAACTCGCCGCAAATCGATCCGAGAAATGAAATTCAGGGTTGGTTCCCTGGACAGCAATCGAAGCTTTATCCAGATTCTCCCCCAGATTTCTTATATGCCGGCGACCCCGGAACGCCAAATCGAGGCTTGGTCTACCCCGACTACAGAGGCCTTGCGCCCCGGTTTGGATTCTCTTGGGACATGTTTGGCAGCGGCAAGCTCGTCATGCGCGGCGGCATCGGGATTTTCTATGACCTCGAAGATGGGGCGCTGAACCTCCAGTTCGGAGGACAAGCTCCGTTTGGCTATGTCGCGAACAACTATCCATGTTTTACCACCACCACCGGCGGCGGCTCATGTCTCGGCCCTAACAGCGGTTCATTTACTTCCGACCCTTTTCAGGGCATTTACCCGGACCCCTATCCATTCATCGCCGGAGGACATTTAGGCCAGTTTTTCAGTCCAGCGATTCCTTTCGCCTATGCGGTCACGCCGCACTTCAGAACTCCCTATGCCGAGAACTTCAATTACGGTCTGCAGTACCAAATCACAAAAGACACGATGGTTGAAGCAATTTATGTCGGCAGTCTAAGCCGGAAAGCGATCGCCAGCACTAACCTCAATACACCCCAGATTTCCGGCAGCAACCCTAATAACTTATTGGCGCAATATCAGGCAGCCGTGGCGGCCGGTACCGATCCATACTTTGCGATCATCCCCGATTGTGCGCGGCCTCTGGCAAACTGCAATGCAAATTTTATTCCCACCGGCGCGACCGTGGTCGAGACCAACATCAGCGAGGCGAATTCAGCGAGTAATGAATTGCAGGTGACTCTGGACCGGAGAATGAATCATGGCGTGGGTTTCAGAGTTGCGTATACGCTCGCGAAAACAATCGACTTGACCTCTGGGTTCCGGGCACGCTCATCAACCTTCACAAATCCGGCAGACCCGGCATTTGACCGCGGCCTTGCCGACTTTGACGCTACCCACCGCCTGGTACTTAGCCCCGTATGGGAGATCCCCTTCGGAAATCACGGAAGTGCGTGGGAAAAGAGAATTGTCGGCGGATGGGTCGTCTCGACCATCGCATCGTTCCAGTCGGGGAATCCATTCACGCTATTTTCCGAAAATGGCGCGAGCGAATCGGAGATAGGACTTGATCGTCCCGACGTGGTGGGTCCAATTCAAGTCTTCAAGAATCCTCGCGTGTTGCGGTCTTTCAGTCCAAACGCCGATGGTCTCCACGGGAGTTGCATCTCCAATACGAGCCCCGCGCCGTACTGGTTCGATCCCACGAACTTGGTCTGTGCCGCAGGCCCCCCGGTGGGTCAACCGGTACCTGCGAACTCCAGCCTGATTGCGGGCGGGGTTCCCTTGTTTACCTATGGCAACATCGGACGGAACGTGTTGCGAGGACCAGGGATCAATAATTGGGATATTTCGATTATGAAGAACTTTCAGCTCACGGAAAGCAAATCGCTGCAGCTCCAATCGAACTTCTTCAATGCCTTTAACCACGTCCAGTTTTACGGGCCGACTTCCAACGGCGGTTCGACTGGGGGCAGCAGTCAGTTTGGCCAGGTTTCAACAGATAGCTCGCCCTCAAGTTCGCCGTACTACAGGGGCCCGCGTATCCTGCAGTTTGCTTTGAAGTTCTACTTCTGAGAAGCAAGGGCTGGAAGAGGGATCATCGAGCGGATCAGCGCACACGACGTTCTGGCTCTGAAAGCAAACGGAGCTCCGTTCCCTGGGTAGTTCTTTAGCTGAGGGGCGAGTCGCTCATGCGAAAACGCGTGCGGACATGTTCTGAAAGCAATTCGATTGCGCCGCGATTCGACACTGGATCCGCCTTCGCCAGATAATTCATCGCCTTCACCAACATCTTCTGGCCGTCTACGTAGCGGGGGTCGTCGGTTCGGACCCGCTGCTTGCGGGTCAAATCCGGAGGAACGGTAATCGTAAAAAGTTTGGCCATACGAACTCAACCTTTAGGAGGTTCTTGTGCAGTATATAGTCCCGGCTCGTCTTTTTCAGCTTGTTTTTACAGCTCAGGTTTTTGCGGACTCTGGCCGGAAAAACAACCTCCAGCCTAACCTTGCGGAGAAATAAACCTGGTTTTCTTGGTTGTTTTCAGCTTGAACGCGTCGTCAGGAAGCTTGCTATTCATGTGAATGTCTGAGTATTTCGCTAGCCGGTAATCTCCGCCAGGCTCAAAGAACTGTTGCTGCACTGAAACTCCCCGGGCCGGGTCAATCCAGAGCCAGATCCGAGCGATATTGTTCCGCAGCCGGTCGGATTTCGGAATCAATTCCAATTTGTCGGCTGCGACCCCGCCCACGGTCTCTTTCGCGAGAAACTTAACAGCGTAAGATTTGAACAAATCGCGGCCAGCTCCGCCGAAGCCGAGCACCAGAAAACTCTCGACGTCGCTGCGGTTATTACCCGCACTATATTCGTTGACTTGATCGATTTTCGGCTGGTACACCTGCACTTTGCCGCCGCTGTAAAGTACATTTTTCTTGTCGGGCTCGACTAGGTCGGCCGCCATCTGTATTTCGCCGCCTTCACGCCGGAAATAAATCCTCCCCTTCTGCGTGTCGGTTTCGTCGACAACCTTCTGATATGCGTCCCACACAAAACTTGCCTCGGCAGTTCTAAAGCTCTTAGCGGAGGCATCCATTTGGGCGACTACGCGCTCCAGTTCGGGAGACTCGCCCGCAATCTGTGCTCCGGCGGCAGCGGTTAACAGACCGAACACTGCAACGGCAAGAAGCAGCGATTGGAGCACCTTTCTCATTCGATCTTCGATGAACCTCGAAATCCAAACACTTTGCAAACCGTGCCCTTCTACTCTTTCTCCACCCACACTTTATAACTCAGCGGTTGCCCCGACGCATCCCGCTGTGTCTCGACATTAGTAATGCTCACCGCTCCTGAGATCGGTTCAATGATTTGCTCCAGTTGCCGGCGCACGTCTTGTCCCGCCGCCGGATCCACCGCCGACGCCTTGATCTGATAGATGAATCCCCCCTTCTCGTTGGGGATCACCACTACCCCCGTGAGATGCGGATTGCGCTCGACCGGTTTGTCTTTGAAGTTGATCCAATGTGGCGAAACAAAAACAAATAGCAGGATCAGCGTAACCATGATGTCGTAGTGCAGGCTGCCCCGCTCGTACGACCAAAGAATGTATCCGCGGATTGTGCGCCAGATCGCGCCCATGGGGGAAACGGTGCTTTCAAGCGCCGTCGAAACTTCAGGTTGCTGCCAGTGTATGTTCGAATTCATAGGTTGGCAACTCGTCCATCAAGGTTGTAAGTGTTCCGCCGGATGATGTGGAGACCACTGCGGATCTTCATCGGGTGCAACCATCTGCCCGTCGCGCATGTGCACGACCCGGTCGCCATACGCGGCCGCCTCGGGATTGTGCGTAATCATCAGCACCGTCTGTCCCAGATCCTTATTGGACTGGCGCAGCATATTCAGAACAATCCCTGAACTTTTCGAATCCAGGTTGCCCGTGGGTTCGTCGGCGAGGACGATGGCGGGGCGGTTGATCAGCGCCCGCGCCAAGGCGACTCTCTGCTGCTCGCCACCGGAGAGTTCGTTCGGCCGATGTTCCAGTCGCTTAGCAATGCCCAGCATCTCTGTGATCTTCTTCTGAAAGGCTGCATCGGGCATGCCCAGACCGGCAATATCAGAGGCGATTTCGATATTCGAGCGCGCGCTGAGCGTCGGCAGCAGATTGAATTTCTGGAAAACAAAACCAATCTTCCGCTTCCGCAACCGCGTGCGCTCGCCATCGGAGAGCGTTGCAAAATCTACGCCATCGATGACCACGCTTCCCGAGTCCGCGCGGGTCAGGCCGCCCAACAGGTAAAACAACGTGGACTTGCCGCTCCCTGAAGGCCCCACCACCGTGACGAACTCCCCTTTTCCCACGCTGAGGGAGACCCCGCGGAGAGCGGGCACATCAACCTTGCCAACCCGATAGGTCTTCTGCAGCTCCCTGGCTTCAATGTAGGCGGACATCCAGTGAAAACGATATCACACGAAGAAGTGTGATCGGGCGGCCTGGGTCATCGATCGATCCATTTCATGATCGATCATCTCAATGACTTCACGCCACATTCGTATGCTTCCGATCCACCTGCGGTTCGCTGACCGTGCAGACCCGAGCATCAACCGACCGCTTGGGGCCGCGTTTGCGCACCAGCAGCAGACGAATGCGTTCGAGCAGCTCCATGGGCTCGTACATTCCCTTTGAGAGAAAAGCGTCGGCGAGCGTCTCGCGCTCGTAAATCTTGGTCCGGCCAGAGATCAGTACGGTCGGTGTCTGCGGAGAAACACGCTTGACTTCCGCGATCAGCCGCGAACCGTCCACGCCCGGCATAAGCAGGTCGGTGAGCACCAGGTCGACGCCGCCGCACCGGAACGCTTCGAGAGCCTGTTCGCCGCTGTTGCACGCGAGCACGCGGTAGCCCCGCGTCTCCAGCAATATCTTGCGAATGGAAAGCGCTTGCTGGTTATCGTCTACACAAAGAATCGTTTTTTTGGGCTTCATTTTTTCTGACCGGGAAACCGCCGCAACAGGAGTTCGTAACAATCTCTTTCTTGGGATGTTTTAATTAGTGATGCGTGATGATCTAAGAATCGGAGCGAAGTGAATGCTAACCAAAATTGCGGTGCCGGTAAAGTGCCGTGCTCGCCAATGGCACAGCGGTGCGCGGGAAGAATACGGCATCGGCCTCAAAGCCGCATCTGTCGCAGCGATCCGTTGTGCTAAATCGCGAGCGTGACTTCGCCGCGCAGAACTTCCACACAATTTCCACCGACGCGCACATTGACAATCTGGTTATCGTGCCCATTTTTCTGTGCAGCGGCACGAACAAAAATGCTGCTGGGCCGGTGCATTTCGAGACCTTGCTCAATTAGAACCTGTTCGTCACTCGCCGCCACACCATGGGCGACCATCCAGGCAGCGCAATATCCGGCCGCTGACCCGGTCGCAGGATCTTCTCCGTCGTAAAACAACATCCGCGCATGCAGCCGAGCCTTGGGATTGATCGTTTCGCGGCATACAAAGTAGAAAAACTTCCCTCCCGTACGCTTGAGATATTCGGCCGCTCCATCCAGATTGACGCGAAGTTCCTGCAAAGTCCGCAGCGAGTGCAGAGGCACAATCGTGTAGGGTACCCCGGTGGATACAGTCTGAATCGGCGTGGCTGGGTCGAAGTCGGCCGCGCTTAATCCCGTCACACGAGCGACATCCGCCACGCTATGAATGACGCCAAACTCAGGATTTTTCTGCGTCATTTCCCCGAAGATTGGCCGATCGTGCTCCCGCGTAAACCGCACCGGGACGCTGCCCACATTCAGATCGAGTAAAACCTGGTCCGCTTCGCTCTCCCCACGCAGAACGAACGCCGTGCCAAGCGTGGGATGCCCGGCAAATGGCAGTTCTTCCTGCACGGTAAAAATACGCACACGGATTCCGCGACTTTTTTCGGTGGCAGCATCTCCGGGGAGAATAAAAGTAGTTTCCGAGAGATTCATCTCCCGCGCCAGGTTCTGCATCTTCTCCGTTGTCAGGCCGCGTCCATCCAGAAAAACTGCGAGTGAGTTCCCCGTAAGCGCGCGATCGGTGAAGACATCGACCTGGACCATGGAGAGTCTTAATACCGGAGGTGACATGCCTGACATTTTATCTCCGCCGCCATTTTCAGTTTCGTCGTCCGGCTCCGCACCGCCGCCGGATGCGATACCATGAAGGTTGTCGCGCCGGAACGGCTCAGGCTTGACTCAGTGACAGGGGCTGAATATTCTATTGTCTACTATTTCAATAGGGTTTTGACACATAATCTCGCCTTCAAACCACAAAAAACACGCGAGGAATGACTATGACTCTGCGCATTAACTCCGAAGCTCCCAATTTCACCGCCGAAACCACACAAGGCAAGATCAATTTCCACGAATGGATCGGCGACGGCTGGGCCATCTTGTTTTCGCACCCTAAGGACTTCACGCCCGTATGCACCACCGAACTGGGATACATGGCGGGCTTGCAGCCGGAGTTTGCTAAACGCAATACGAAGATCATCGGTTTGAGTGTCGATCCTGTGACCAACCATGGCAAGTGGGCCGCTGACATTGAAGAAACGCAGGGCCACAAAGTGACCTATCCGATGATTGGCGACCCGGAACTCAAGGTCGCCAAGCTCTACGACATGTTGCCCGCGGAGGCCGGCGAGAGCTGCGAGGGACGTACCGCCGCCGATAATGCCACAGTTCGTACTGTGTTCGTCATTGGGCCAGACAAGAAAATCAAGTTGATGTTAATTTACCCCATGAGTAGCGGACGCAATTTCGACGAGGTCCTGCGCGCGCTCGATTCAATCCAGCTTTCCGCCAAGCACAGCGTTGCAACGCCGGTGAACTGGAAGCCGGGTGACGACGTCATCATTCCGACCTCGGTGTCGGATGAGCAAGCGCGGCAGAAATATCCGGCTGGCTTCAAAACACTGAAACCCTATCTGCGCGTGGTGGCGCAGCCGAAGTAACGCCAGGCGATCTACTGCGGGCACGTTGGAAGCGCATGCGGTCCGGTGATCGTCCCGGTCTTCAAAACCGGCGGGCGGCATCTTCAGATGTTGCCGGTGTGTTCGACTCACACACGCTTCCGCCAAAACAAAGGACTTAACTAGCCGCACCTGCCGTTAACCTGCCGTTGAAGGCCAAACCTGCCACTTTTCCACACGCTTCGGCCATTTCATCGGTTACCACATCACCGTATACGTTCATCGTTGTACGAATGTCCGCGTGCCTCATCAGCTTCTGCTGAACGGCTATCGGAGTGCCTACAGCGTCAAGCCATGATCGGTAGGTGTGCCTCATACTGTGCGTGCTGACATGCGCGATTCCGGCAGCAGATGCGGCTTTCTTGTACGCATCGTTTACGCTGTCCGCTGACCACGGCAGACGGCCAAGCTGTGCCGGAGATGCAAAAATCCAATCCTCTTGCTCGGAGAATTGAGTAGTTTGCTTCCACTGTTTTAGGGCTAGGATCATGGTTTCGGTGATGGTGATTGCCTTGTGGGACGTTTCGGTTTTCACGTCATCCACCCGTTGCCGAACGATGCCCCGCTGGACACTAAGCTTTCCGTTGAGCCAATCCACGTCTTTCCACTTGAGTGCCAGGGCCTCGCTAATACGAAGGCCGAAGCAAACGCACACAAGCGAGACGATGCGAAATGGTTCGCCCAGGTGATGCACGAATCGTTGGAATTCTTCCACCGTCAAACTGCGCGGTTTGCTAGTTCGTTTCGATGCGCCCTTGATCGTGACTAATTCCATCGGGTTTCGTTGCGTGGGCACGTCACCGCGCCACATTGCGTAATCCCACAGAATGCGAAGCAAGCCGCGAACGGCGGCCCTACTGCGCGGGGTTAGGCTCAGGGACTCCAGCCACAGCTCCGCCGGTCGGGCTTGCACGTCTGAGAGTGGACAGGTCCCAAACCTAGGAATGACGTGATTTCTCAACCATGCTTCATACGATCTGCGGGTGCTGTAGCGTTTCGGCATCTTCTCTACTCGGTACGATTCGACGAGCCTTCTGACGGTTGGTACTGCTTTGCTGGGGTCAACCTGTGTTTGGTTTTCGACTGCATCGCGTAATGGTTTCGCGGCATGCCTTGCACGCGCCTTTGTGGGATATTGGCTCGTGGTTCCGATTTTCTTCGAGCGCCGTTTGCCGTTCTCCCACCAGAAGAAATTCCACGTCTTGATTCGTTTGTCGAGTACTACACTTCCACTTTTCTTCCGTTGTCTCACCTGAATCCTCCTAATTCGAGTGAGCAACAGACGGCGGTTTGAGTGTAGCATCCAAGTCGGAACGCAGGAACCTCCAAGTCACCCGTAGAGTGCCGGAGAGTTTGTGGCCCTTGATGCGCCCTTCCCGTGCCCATAGCAGGATCGTTCGAGCTTTAACTCGAAGATACTGTGCGGCTTCACCAGCAGTCATCCATTCAGTACCGGCACCGGGTGTGAATTGGGGCGAAGAGTTTGGTAATGCCAGTGTCATCATTCAAGTTCCCTTAGAATTGCACGTTCACTTTCTGTCCGGTTTCCCGGACAAGAGTTCGATGCCCGTTGGGTGGCACTTTAGCCAAGCGGAACACATGGTCGGGGGCGGGGTGAGGGGTCTGCTTCGACAAAATTCGAAAGCATGCTTCTATCCTGGACGACCGTCCCCACCGAAAGCACAGAGCACCGATCACGATTCAGGGTCCCCCTTTTAACGGCTGGCAATCAGCCCGTTATCAGCCCAGAAAATGCTCGCTTGTTGCCCCGTATCAGCTCGGAAACAGATCGCTTCCAGATAGGAAATCGCTCCCAGTTTTTGTCTTCATTTCACAATCATCTGATTTTGCAATGCCAAAACTCGCCGAGTTCCGCTTTGTGTTTTCAATGGTTTGCAAGAGTCCGCGCCAGCTGGTTTTTGCAATGCAACGCCGGGCCGTGCTTTTTGCCCCGATTTTCCACGGACTTCTCCACATCAGCGTGGTGATACCAGTTTTCAAATGAAATGCTTTCGAGCACAGAAACTCGACAGTCACTTCGTCTTTTAGAGGCGATTTACTTACGATGGGGTATATCCTTTGTGTTTTCATATGATTACAGAATCATTCTCCCCCCTTAAGACGGAGTGCTGACTGTTGAGTTTTTTGAATATCGTGCAAAACCGCATGAACACTGGCGAAACTCGATCTACAGCTGATCTTCGAGTGACTGTTGAGTTGACTGTCGAGTTAAGCACGCGCGGCATAAATCGAAACTCCCCGCTGTGTTTTTCCAACCTGCCGAACGTCGCCGCTCAAAGTTAGAGCCTTCAGCGACCTCATAAACACGTCGCGGCCTCCACACCCCTGTCGGTTCACATTGCACCAGTCAATCAGCCGAGGAAGAGATAGATTCCTACCCGTTAGCGCCTTCAATATCCGTTGCTCCATCATTTCGACCGGGCTACCGGCATCTTCGGGCCACAGTGCCTTGCGTATCGCTAGCTGAAGCGAGGTCCAAGCAATTGCCACACGTGTCCTAACATCGTCAATGCGCTGATTTTCGGAAAAGATGACACGCATCAAGAGGTCTCTTTTGAAATGCACATTTAACTCCGGGGTGTAACGGGGATCTTCGTCGCCTTCGAGCTTGCGTAGAAACTCCCATCGAGTATCCTTCGCTGCATCCGATTCTTCCGGGATGAATCGCTGACGGATCAATGATTCGGCGGGACAAAATGGCGTGAGGATCTCCGGTTCTGGGTCGAGTATTTTTATGCTGTTTTCCCGAAACCGTTGTATGCAGTCGCTAATCTTCGCCAGCACTTTGGTCACAGCGGGTTGATCCATCTTCGACCAATCGCCAGCATGGGAAACGCGATCGGCATAAGCATAAGTGCAGCGGCTGAGAAATCCGGAGCCACCGGAGCCACGCCCGGCGAATGTTTTCTCAAAACCATCTCTGGTGAAGTCCCCAACGAAGCTAAAGTGGATATTTTGTACGTCGTACTCGCCATTCTTAAAACTGCCTGCAGCAATCGAGTTTCGCTGAAATAATTGCAGTAGTTTTGATTCAAGTGTGCTCCCGGTTGCCTTGGCCTTTTCGAACGGTTCTGCCATCTCATCGAATCTGGCAAGCACATTTACTTGTCCCTGCGGACCGACGACCCCGGCACACTCTTTTAGTTTCTTGATCATGTGCTCACCGGAACCAAAGAAACCGCCGTCGAGAACCTGTACGTTTTGATCGGCGAGCATGCTTGCCAAGACACCGGTCACCGTGTCCCCCGTCCTCTCGACGAAGCGGAAGCATTCGACTTCTTGATAGAAGAGCACACGCGCAAGCCCGGATGGGTTCCTCTTAAGAGTGCGCGTACTTCTTCAGGTCGATGGCTACGTTTGGCACACTATATAAGAGGTAATTACTCAGGTCTCCGTGGCTTCACTTGGTGGTCCACGCTTGAGATGCCCACTAACAACACCATGTGCAGTGCACATCAGCTAGGTTTATTGAGCAATCATGTGGCACCAGAGTCGCTCATCTTGCGATGCCCGGCGGAAAGCATTATCACACACACATTGTCGCGTGTGCCGTCATCAATTGACGGCTTTTTCTCTGGAATATTTCAGGCTACGATGGAAAACGAGAATCCGACATGCGGACGGGCGATTTCCTTAGAGGACCCTTCGAAGCTCTCACTAGGAGCAGAAGAGTTCGTTGTTCTTCCACTAGACATCGAAAAGGCCGAAATTGAAGTTTGGCCTATTCGTGTAGAGCGCGATTGCAAGCGTAAGATTTACTTTGATACCGTGTATCCATCCCTCGTTGAATGGTATGAAGCCCTGCGCGTGGCGAGCCGCTGAGAATGGACCCTAACTCGTTACAACTTCGGTTAGCGCGACGCCTGCGTGCTCGGCCTTCAGCACTTCTTTGGCGGCGAGAAATTGAAGCACTGTCAACCGGTGAGCGCGATGCAGACCTACGAGAAATAGGTAGCCGCAGGCAATACGTCCTAAGAGTCTTGCTCGATTCATCTGACCACCAACAAGCGCGAGTGGCGTTCGAATCTGCCTTGGAATCCACAGTTGCAAGTTGGAAACCTCAAGAACGATCGGCAGAATACAACAGATCCCTGCTGGAACTCCTTCGTGCGTTTACTCCCAAGAACGGCTTCCAACGACTGATGGCAACCTTGGTCAACTTTGGCTTCAGTGGACGATATGATGAGACGGATTCCCGAGAGAACCCACAACTTGCGACTTCCGCCCTCATTACACTTGAAGCATACTATCTTGCATCGCCAGCCAACTCCGAAAGCGACCGTGGTTTTCGTGACTATCACAATCTGTTGATTAAGCTGTCAGAAACAGAGGAACATGCGCCCTATGCTTGCAGACGGTTAATTGAATTGGGACTGATTGACGTTGGGGACAGGCAAGTCAAAGAAATGGTCAAGATGCCAGGTGTCTTAACCGAATTCCTTCAATATGCTCTTGGGCCGCATCGCGGAATGTTGCAGCATCAAATCGGTCCGATGCTCAGTCAGTGCTTGTCCATTCGGAATACAGATGAGAGAGGGCATCCCCACCCCTTTTACGAGGCGTTCAAAGCAGAATTAGCACGGCATGGCGCTCAGCTTCAGCCCGGTCCACGCCGCTTTCCCCTGGGGCTAAGGCTCGAAAATGGCGAACAATTCGAGCTCTTGATGTCCGAATCCTCGCTAGCAGACTATATGGAATCCGCGGGCTACGAGGAGAGGGTCAAGGTTCTGAAGGAAGCTATTGGGGGAGCATGGAAAAAGACTACATAAGCGTGCATTCGCTTCTGGAGGAGCTCGATAAAGTCCTGCATGATGAGGTTCTAGAAGAACAGGGGCGGGCCGACTTTTACTGGGACACGTCCGATGTTCGCAACGCTTTGCTGGGGCAGGCTGCTTACTACGATGTCGAGATCTCCTCTTCGGGACGAAGAGTCGAGAGCTTTCAAGCAGGTTCTTTTAATCACGATAGAGCACTCATTCGCTCTCTCCAGGCGGCAGGCTATTTTGGGCCCCTACGAATGCTACAGCCGCATCAGGCCGAGTTTTACCGTTTGATCAATCGTAATTTTGATCAGCCGCTAGATGTCCCAATCGGAGGGATCTCTAAGTTCCTTGACGACGTTGCAATCAAGGGTCTTGACGGTGGGCTTGTCGATTTTTCCGATCTGCCTCCGGAGCGCGTGGATGAGATCGTCACAAGACAAGTTGGCTCGGCCCCGAAATTGTTTAAGGTCGTGCAATGCATTCGACTTGGAAATTGGAAATCTCGCCTAAACGCCTGGATCGAACAAGGTCAGCTGCAGCTCGATGATGAACCCTATAATTATCGTGAACTCGTGTCAATGCCAGAATTCAAGTCCCTAAAAGAGACCTTTGACGGAATGCGTGACGACCGTCAAGTCAACAACTTCGCCGATGCCGTTGCGCTTTGTCAGCTTATCCAGAAGATCCGCGACTGTGATAACGATCACGGCAAGCCGGTTCCACGTTTTTATTTAACGCCGTTTTACAAACAATCGTTGCCTGACGCACCAAGAGATCGTAGATTCTTTTGCCACCGAGATGGTGACCAGAGTGTCTTTCGCGAGACCAACTACTACAAGCTTAGGGCCACTCTTAACGCTTGTCGCGATCCGGAAGCGCGATGCGCGGCTGACGAAACTCTCTCGGCGGTACGAGCTGCACGAGAACAAGTTGCTCAAATTGGAAGAGCGCAAGATCCTCTTAAAACAGAAGTGCTCGAACGAGTCAAGGTCCACGGTCATACAGTTGCGGAGATCATGGGAAAGCTGCGTGATTATTGGTTTCTTGAAGCGATATGGCTGCCGTTTTCCGCCAAAAAGGAGGTGGCTAACGCGATAATGGAACACGTGGAAATAGTCCGGCGCGCTGAAGATATTCAAATTCTGCACCATGTTTTGACCGACAAAGTGCAGAAGGCACTTCGAGAGCTGGAAGAGCGGAACAAGGATTACCAAAACATAAAACGGCTATGGTCTGATTTGGAACTAGCCGGTTCCCGACTACTCGACGGATCCGGCGATACAGATCTTTTTACGCTGAGTGGTTTGCTACGATTCGGCTTCGCCGAAGAAAGCGACGCGAGAATTGTTGCGATCCTGGAAATGGCTGCACAGGAGTCAACGCGGAACGAAGCATTGCTTGATCTCTTCCAGTGGAGCCAGCGCCTGTCTCCACAAGGTTCCTCGCTGGAGGATTTTGAGGTTGTGGGCGGAATAATGTGGGCGCTGGAAATGGATAGTTGGATTGTCAGGGAATTGAAGCAGATCTGTTCCTCCGGCCACTGCCACTGTTCCCTAAGAGTCTTGTTGGGGGCGGCGTGTTTCCGCTATGCTCGTCCGTCCGCAACAGGCCTAAGCAAGGCACAGATTAGCAAACTGGGCAAGGAACAGATTGACCGTCTAGAGTCGGAGTACAACGCGCCAAAGAGTGATGAGGACAAGGTTAACTTGGGGATTGGCCTCGGGTACTTGTGTTTTCATTATTCTCAAAACGGGGCGGAGGGACAAGCCAAATCCAACGAGCGCCATTCATTCGTGCAAAAAGCAAGCCGATATGCACAAGAAGTCTTGACAATTGACGCGGGCAAGCTGCGCAAGAAGGCCTACGCTGCAAACCAACACCTGTTCTATATGCTCCACGCGGAGCCTCTTCTCGATTGGGAGGAAATCTCGCGTGTTGCCGCCCGCCTTGCGGAGTTTGAGCATACACAAGATTGGCAGTATAGATTCAATGACACTCTGGCCTATTACTTTGACGCCGCCTCGGATCGCGAAGAGGATGAGACTGAACGAAAACGGCTCAGAGCAGCGGCAAGAACACACATGGATTTTGCGATCAAGGTGTCGGGGGGCCGCGACCCGGAAGTGAATCGTCATAACGACAGGATGCTGCTGAAGCGTCAAAGTCATGCATAACCAGGCTAACATTACGATTTCAAAAGTATCGTCCCGGGGACAACCCTCTAGATTCCGTTAGCGATTCGAAATGACCATCGATGGTATTTCCCGCTTCAAACTTACCGCTTTTCGTCAGACGAAACTCGCGATTTTCGTTACCGAAAGGTCCCGTAAACCATGCCAGTTTCTCGCGCACGACTTCGAGATCTTTTCGTTTAAGGCCAATCAATCTCAGCTTGCCAACAATCATATCGACATCTTCTCGGCTAAAGCTTGATATGCCTGGTTCCTCTCCGGATCCTTTCTCGATCACGATCTCTAGGGAGCTGGTTAGCGTGTTGCCATCGTGCCGCTTTTCTTGTTTCGAGTTCACTGTTTCTTTTGCTGTTTCTGGTATCAGAATAGAAACGTTCTCGTGCCCCGCCACCGATAGTGCTTCCGCGTACGATTCTGAACAACCATCACTGGTGCCTTTGCTAAGTTGGGAGGTTGCGATTCCGGAGTTCGAGAGGGGTCTTCGGATCTTCGTAGCCTTACCGAATGTAAGGATCATTCTCGAATTTGTGTGCGGGTAGAATTCCTTGCATAGCTTTATATGAACAAGCGACATTATGAGGCTCTAACTAAGCGGTTGCGCAAGAATACCGGAACAGCAATGTGGCATTCCTTGAAACTTAGCGCACCATATCACCGTTGCAATGATTATCAAGCATTTTCAAGAGGCTTTAGAACATCACAAGAGTAACGGTCTCCGCCCAGTCACCTTGGTAACCACTAGACATGGTAGTGTAGGCTACATGTCTGGACACCCATAACCTCTTTTATGGGACGTAAACCTGCTATCATGAAAATGGTTACGATTCGTTAATTATTGCTGCATGGATTCTGTCATATGGCGCCAACTGACACTGACCTTTATTAAGATGACCTCACGGCTCCCACCGATCAGGGCCTTTACACGGCAATTGAGGTATTCACGCGGATCGCTCTACCACAAACGGATCGAGCGCAGGAAGGCTATCTCCTGGATTTCAAAGCTACGTGGAGTGATTCTGCACTCAAGGGTGTTGCGGCATTCGCTAATACGTTCGGCGGTCTCTTGCTTGTGGGAGTAAGTGAAGCTAATGGCCTCAGCGATCACCCAAAACCGGCCACTGATTATCACCTGAAAACCGGCCAACGAGAATAACGTCCGAGACATTGAATCCCGCGGAGGCTTGTAGGCTCCGTGGGCATGGCCAATGTCTTGAACGAAGAGAAGAAACAACAAGTCTTAGCGCTGGGACGGCTGGGCTGGTCGCTACGGCGCATCCAGCAAGCGACCCATGTCCGTCGGGAAACCGCAGGCGCGTACCTAAAAGCAGCGGGGATTGCGGTGCGTCCGCCTAGTGGCTGGGGGCGGTGCAAAGCAAAACCGGCCAACGAAGTGATCACCGACTTTGGCGCGGCAAAACCGGCCATTTCGGCGATTGCCGATCCCCTCGACCCCAACGTCGACCCCAACGTCGACCCCAACCCCGAAAACCTTCCTACGAAGGGAAAAGCAACAGCCACTGCAAAACCGGCCAACGAGAACGAGGTGATCACCGACTCTGCCGTGGTCACCGGCCCCAGTGCCTGCGAACCGTACCGCGAGGCCATCGACTTGGGGCTCAGCCGCGGCCGCAATGCGCGGGCGATCTGGCAGGACTTGGTTTCCGAGTACGGCTTCGCCAGCAGCTATCAAAGTGTGCAGCGCTTCGTGCGCAAGCGGCGCGGAACGCAAACCCCCGAAGCCCGCGTGGTCATCGTTACGGCGCCGGGCCAGGAGGCGCAAGTCGATTACGGCACCGGTCCGATGGTGCGCGATCCCGAGAGCCGCAAGTATCGGCGCACCCGGCTGTTCGTGATGACGCTGGGCTGCAGCCGCAAGTCGGTTCGTCTGCTGACCTTCCGCTCCAGTTCGCGCATCTGGGCCGAGTTGCACGAACGAGCCTTTCGCCGGCTGGGCGGCGCTACTCGCATCGTCGTACTCGACAATCTTCGCGAGGGCGTGCTCGTTCCCGACATTTACGATCCCGCTCTCAATCCTCTTTATCGCGACGTGCTGGCGCACTACGGCGCAGTGGCCATGCCCTGCCGGATTCAAGATCCCGACCGCAAAGGCAAGGTCGAATCCGGCGTCGGTCATGCGCAGAAGACGCCGCTGAAAGGTTTGCACTTCGAGACTCTGGAAGAAGCCCAAGCCTACCTTGATCGCTGGGAACAACGCTGGGCCGACACGCGCATCCATGGCACCACCAAGCGGCAGGTTGCCGCCATGTTTGCCGAAGAGAAACCCACGTTGTTGCCGCTGCCGCTCGAACCGTTCCGCTATTACCAGTACGGCGAACGCATCGTGCATCTGGATGGTTGCGTCGAAGTCGAAGCCGCGTACTACGGCGCGCCGCCGGGCTGGATCGGTCGCGTGCTGCGCGTGCAATGGGATGAACTGTATGTTCGTCTGCTCGATCCCAAAACCGGGCAACTGTTGCGCGAACATGTGCGCCAGAAACGCGGCTGGTATCGCATTAAAGAAGAGGACCGCCCGAAGCGAACACCGCTGCGCACCTCGCAACTGCTGTGGCGAGCCGGTCGCGCTGGATCGCACATCGGCGCGCTCTGCGACGCCATCCATCGCCAGCAAGGCGAGGTCGGAGTGCGTCGCATTCTGGGCGTTCTCTCCCTGGCCAAGAAGTACGGCACCGCAGCAGTCGATGAAGCCTGCGCCGCTGCGCTCGACATGGGAGTGCAGGAATACCGCTTCGTCCGTCGCTATCTGGAGCGCTGCCCGCAAGCGCCACTCAGCTTGCAGCAAGTCGATCCGCTGATCCGCGAGCTGGTGCAGTACCGCGATTTTATTAACTACAGAACCAAGGAGATAGAGGAATGAACCTCATCGAACTCGATCGTGCGCTCAAACAACTACGCCTGGGTGGAATGGCCGCCGTGCTGGAGACCCGTCTGCGTCAGGCCCAAGCCGAACCGCTCGCCCCCATCGACCTGCTCTCCTGCCTGGTCTCCGACGAACTCGCCTTGCGGAGCGAGCGCCTGTTGGAACGACGGAAAAAACAAGCGCAGTTCCGCGACTCGCAGAAGACCCTCGACAACTTCGACTTCGCTTTCAACAAGAAGATGAATCGCAGCCTGGTCTTCGATCTGTCCACTGGCGCGTTCATAGCGCGCCACGAAGACGCCCTGTTTCTCGGCCCACCCGGCACCGGCAAGAGTCACCTGGCGCAAGCCATCGGCCAAGCCGCCATCCAACAGGGTTACCGCGTGCTCTATCGCGAGACTCACGCCTTGCTCGATGATCTCGCCGAAGCCACGCTCGACGGCACGCGTAAAGAGCACATGGAGTTCTTGGTCACCGTGCCCCTGCTCATCCTCGACGATCTCGGAATGCGCAAGCTGCCCCTCACCGCTGCCGAAGAACTGCTGGAGATCATCATGCGCCGCTACGAGCGGGCCAGCACCATGCTGACCTCGAACCGCCCCGTGGAAGACTGGGGCAAACTGCTGGGCGACGCGGCCGCCGTCAGCGCCATGCTCGACCGTTTGCTACACCACGGCCACGTGCTCAAGTGCGGCCCGCGAAGCTGGCGCACCAAAACCGACTTGCCACCACAGGAGGCGGCAGGGTAGAACATTCTTAGTCTTGGACGGCCAATCCCGTTGGCCGGTTTTCAAGTGATAACTGTTGGCCGCTTTTGAAGTGATCACTGAGGCTAATGGCCGTGCCGACCAACTCCTCGGCATTCTTTCACCTCGCCAGGAGCTAAAGACGACCATCGCCAGCGCCATCGCTTCCAACATCTCCCCCACGCCGCCCTATGAAATCCGTGATGTCGCATTCCCGGACGGTTCGGGCCGCACGGAGCTTGCCGACTTGCTTCGTCACCAGGGCGAGCTTGTGCGCCCTGCCCCGCTATCCGGTCTGTCTCCTGACCCCAAGGATGACAAGTTCATTTCCTGCGCCTTAGCGGCAAGGGCGGATTTCATTGTCACCGGAAACAAGCGAGATTTTCCGGTGGAGCAGCTAGAAACAACCAAGGTTGTAAGCGCCGGGAACTCTTGAATCAGATAGCCCTCGAACTTTGACGCGGGCAGACACATCGTCTGAACGAAGCTGTCAAACGTAACCTGGACCGATTCCCAGAGCATTTTATGTTTCGGCTGACAGATCAAGAGGTTATGCGTATCCGATCACAATCTGTATCGCATCGAAAAGAAATGTGAGATACCAACCACTTGCATTCACAGAACACTGGGTAGTGATGCTTTCCTCGGTACTGAATAGCCTTCGCGCTGTGCAGATGAGCGTTATCGTTGTAGAAGCATTCGTTCGCCTACGGGAGACGATTGCAGCCAATAAGGACCTGGCTCATCGTGTTGAGAAGCTGGAAGCGGGGCAAAAACAAACTTCTTCCATCATCGAAGTGCTAGTGGATGAGATTGATCACATGAAAGCGCTACCGCCGCCGAGCAGCGCAAGATCGGCTTCGACCTATAACCCCCGGTCGGCACTCACGCTCCTTTCAGAAACTCGCGGTCATCATAGTGCCGGACCTGTCGGCAGCGTTTGAGCACGCTCTCAATCAACAGCATCTGCTCGTTGTGCGGCAACTTCATCAGTTCATCGGCGGAGATTCCCCCTACGACATTCGCCAGATCCTGCGCCATCCGGTAGTTTCGGATGCCGAAGATCTGGATGACGCCGGCATTGTCGATAAGGGTATTCGCCTGGGAGCCATAAATCTGAAGCTGCGCGGCATTCTGCCAGAACGACCAGACGGTAAGGCCCCCTGCCCTCAGCAGCGTCGTCGCCATGAGCAGCGCCTCCAGCCGTCCGAGATTGCCGATTTCATCGCAAAGCATGAGCGTGCGCTCCTTTGGGGGAGATTTTCGTTGCGTCAGGAGCAGTATTAGCCCTGAAAGCCACATGCGCAGCAGAGGACGATAGGCACTGAGCCGAAATGGCGGCACGATGATGTAAAGCGACATGGGCTTTCCGGCAACGAACCCTTCAAGGTCCATCGAGGTCGTGTCCGTGAGCCTTCGCGTCAGATCACTGTCAAACAACCTCAAATGCGTTTGAACTGAACCCAGTACACTGGGTCGCGTACCCTGCTCGCCAAGCTGGAGGAACGAAGCGAACGCTGCTTTTGCGGCACGGTTCACCACTTTCTTTTCGTCCAGCATCACCGCGAGCTTGTACGTGACATCATCTTCCGTAAACAGGTCAAACAGACTGGAGAGCCGTCGCTCTTCCGGAGGCCGGTCAGCCAGCAACCAAGCGGTGGCGCCCGCGATCATCGTCTCCGACCAGTCGTTCCAGAACCGGTCGCGCTCGTCCACGCCGCGTTCGATGAGTTCCGCCGCAAAGCTGCGTCCCGTGGCCGCCGGATCGGTCCCGCAGAGCGCGGCCAGATCGAGGGGATTAAGTGAGCCGCTGTCGCCGCCATCCCTCAGATCGACGACACATACCTCCTGCCCCATCGCCCGCCTGGCGTCAGCGGTCGCGGCGTAGACCTCGCCTTTCATATCAAGGACGATAAGCTGCCCCGGATGCTTCAATGCATTCGTGATGACGGGTCCAGAGGTTTTTCCGGTCCCAGTGGGTGCAAACGTGATGAGATGGCCGTCACCGGAATAGGTCACCAGCTCTCCCGTCTTAACTTCAGCCCGCGCAGCAAAACCCATCGAGCGTGACGCAGAGACACTGCGCCCCAGAATAAATTTCGACATCGCGACCTCTTTATGGATCTGTTCCGGGGCCCTGGACTCTTAAAGCGGAGGAACCTGCGGGACAAAAATCGGATCGAAGAGTGTAGATCAGATCAGCGGCAAAAATCCATTACTCAATCTCCTTGCGTTTCAGATCGTTAACGCCCCTCGCTGTTCTGTAAGCCGTCTGAAACAAATGATCGTGAGGCTGCGCGGCACCATAATCTGGATGAGAGTAAAGCCCGTCAGTGCGTACGCGGGCTGGAATCAGCCGTGTAGACTCCGGACGTAGAGTGTCCACTGCCCGCAAGCGCGCCCGCGCAGGTAATGGCCAGACTAACCTCCAGCGCGATGGCCACATCTTTCAAAGTGAGCGCACTTCGCACTCTACTCTCACCCTTCATCTTGTCTGCTTCCGTATCGTCTTGCATCACCGCGTTTTCGCAGGTCTTCGCCGCCGTAGAAATAGCAACAGTCAGTGGCGTTTGCAACAGCGCAGTCGCTTCGGTTTAGTCATCCGGCAGCTGGGAGGAGAAGGCAGGTGACTGCGCGTTTTTCACCGCATTCACGAATAACACTTCCACCCCGCCACCGGCCTGGCCATTCGCCGGGGCAACCGTGCCGGATGTCACCTGCGTACCTGCCGGAGCGTCAATCCGATAGTGATGCGACGCGGGTTGGATGTTTGGCAGCGCGAAGCGCCCAACGGCGGCAAGCCCACTTGGCGCAAGCGGAAAATCCGAATTCGTCGTGGCGTAAGTGCCCGCAACGAAATCCCCTGTCGCCGGATTAACGCGCTTGTCGGGTTTGAACGCGGAAAAGCGATGAAACAGCCTCTTGGCTCCGAGCGAATAGGACTTCACCAGGCTGCTGGGTGGCGTAAGTTTCGCAGGGGGAACTCCGGCCGAAGCACCGCCTCCCCAACTGCCACCACCTGTAACGCGCGGGGGCGCAACTGAAAGAGATGACACCGCAAGGCTGCCCGGCTTCGCCTGAGCGCTGGCAATCGCCTTCACCACAAGTGTCCCATTGAGCAGAATACTGGCCGGGTCATCGGAGTCGGTAAGCAATACGTCGCTCACATCGTAGGCAACCTCCGCGTTGAACACCAATAGCCGGGCACTGGCCCCATTAACTATCCCCTCGACAAACTGAAACCCCATGCCGGTCTCAGGCTGTGCAAGCAATTGATTGACGGTTTCCTCACTCAACATCCAGCGCGTGCTCATAACGCTCCTCCAGCGAAACTGGCAGTCTTAACCCCAATCGGCATTTATTGTGCGTCATCCCCTATCAACAGACGGGCAGAACGTTGCCGCACCTGCCTCGCCATCCAGCAGAACCCCAAGAAACCTCCCAGTTGACGGTATGTCGCCTTGTTGTACAACCCAAGGAAACTGGTGTCCCCTCACAGGAGCGGAGCCTGGCCCTAGATTGGTGAGTCTATCTGAACTGCCCAGAAATCATGAGCGCGCAAGTGGCGTTCTTGCCATTATTCTGATTCATTGCATAAAGCAGCGTGCCCGAGTCGTAGCACGATGCTGCCGTTGCCGGAGAAGCATTCGGGGCTGCGGCGAATCGTGCCTCCGCACTTCTTTCGTACTGGCCTTTCCATAAGAACTGCGCCAATGCCGCAATACGTGAAGCCCAAAGGTATGCAACCGAGGGAATCGACTCCAGGAATCTCGACCACATCCGCACTACCGTTCGCGTCGACGAACTCACCGGAATCGGTATGGCGGCTTTCAACGCGGGCAGCGCACCCCAGGAACACGGCATCGTACCAGCAGCCCACGGGGTTGTCTCCTCGGCGGGGCAAGCCGCAGGCCAGGCAGCTTTCGCAGCCAGAGACGTTTTCAGGGGTGCATCCACCTCCTGCGCCTTGTTCGCAGTTCAGGAGGCCGCTGCCGCATTCCGGGATCTTGCTAAGGTTCTTGAGCCCCTGTGTGCCCTAGGCGAGTATGGACGCATCAGGATATGCACAGAGCGCCTTCCAGCGGCTGCAACTCGAACCGACTACGAATGGTTAAGGAGGCGGTCTTCAGGATCTTCTCCCGTGTCCGAGGATTTTTTCCAGAGGCCGCTGTGGAGAACGCATGATTGACAGCGCAAACCGGTCCTCGGGCGTGTTCACAACCCTCTGCTATCACTGAAACTTCCACACCAACCCGCGGTTGACGTTCGAGCCACCGTTTATTTCGATGGAGTACTGGTAAGTCGCGGGATTGCTACCGCTTACGCCCCGGTTATCACTGCAAGTAGCGGATGTCCCCGTTGCCGCAGCGGGTGCTCCCCACGACCCCGAATTAATCTGGTTGTAATTTTGTGTGACATTGCCGGTATACGGCATTCCGTCATCAATTTTTGTATCTATCTGTAAGCCTGAAACACCGTCAGACCAGGGGTAATGGGGTCTCGCGGCAACCCCTGATTAGTAATTCCTCCTAATAAAGGGCAAAATGGCGAATTGGTCGGCTCGCGCCCATCCGGTCATCTTGCGCACTTTGACAATAGATGTGTGTTCAGAAATCCAACGACGTTATTTCTAAGACGCATTTTGCCCAGAGCCGTGCGAAGTTCCGGCGTGAACTCACAGAACAGATTAGGAAGAGGCGATTCGGCCAGTTGAACCGCGGCCCTCTGTCCCGCGTGGGTGACATTGTTGTATCCGGCAGGAAGGTACGCGTTTCCCACAAACCCTCCGGCCGCCGCTCCGGTAAGGTTTGAGAATGCCGGCATCCATTTACCGGAATCCGATCTATCAACCAGCGCGAAGGTAACCGATTGCAGGAAGCGTAAGAAGTACCATTTGCTTTCGGATGGCCAGTACCGTGTGTCCTCGTGAAAGGCGATTGCTGAGACATACCGGGCCCCGCGATTTGCGGTGTCGTTTGCAATGGCGTCCCCGTAGTTCCGGCCAAATCCCCTAAACCCTTGTCTCCAATCGGCAGGATAGGCTTGCGGGGGGAATATCATTTTCTTTGCGGCAGATATCCCCGGCCAGACGAACGATGTTGGGTAATAGGAAATCCTGGCGTAGCAAATAAGCTTCTCCTGCGCGCTCAGGCTTCCTCCGGCGTTGCCTGAGTCAGAGTTTGGCGATGCGTTGGAACCGGGCTGTGCCGCATGTGGGACGGCAATCGCGATGCCAGGGTAGGCAAGTGCACATGCCTTGTCCAAAACCGTCGGGCGCGCGAGGGTGAACGGCTGCGCGTGCGATGTCACACCCATCGCCAGACAGCCCATAAGAACCATTACGACCCCTGAGCATTTCATTCAGAGCCTCCCCTTAATCTTCCCCGCCCCTTCGACTATTTCCTGAAAACATCGCACATCATATTACCTGGCTAAACAGGAGCTAAGTCGCAACTAGTGGGGCCTTCTCTTTCGCGAGTAGACATGCTTATCTCGTCATCGTCGCGCGCCTGTATCTTCTCACACGTCACTTCTCTGCGAGAGCCATTATCGGCGGCAACGACTCCAGCGGCGCTGACGCGGCCCTTGGTACTTCAGGGCCAAATCATCCCAGAGACCGTCACGACAATTTTGGCGGTCTGTCCCGGTTAGCGCTCTGTCAGTTGCGCATTGCCCTAAGGTCGGACTATGCTTTGGGCGTCAGAACTGCCGCCTTCTCGATTGGCGCTTAGAAGTACCTTCCCCGAAAACCCGAAAAGGACAATTTCGTCCTTTGTCGTTTATCTAAGAGTTGGCCGTCCCGGACGGCGACGATACACCTGCGAATGCACGGAGGGCGACAATGAGCGACGTAAGTCAGGCGGGCAACCTCGCCCAAGCGCTTGTGGTTCCATTTGCGGCAGGATTTGTCGTGCAACGCCTGCTGGAGATTCTTGATCCTCTTTTTCCGGACTCCGTTCAGAAACCGAACCGGAAGAAGATCGTGATGGGCCTGATTTCCCTGGCCCTGGGCTGGTGTTTGTCTTTCTCCGGCCTCACCGTATTCGCACTTCTCGGCGCGCACATTAGCCGGTGGGAAGACATCGTCTTGAGCGGAATATTTATCAGCGCTGGCACGGAAGGATTCAACAGCGTGCTGAAGTTTGCAAATTACAAGAAAGAAGCCAGCAAGGCGGATGCAGCGGAAAAGATGTCAAGCGTTACGAATCAGAAATTGCAGCTCGTAAACACGCAATCCTGAACGGCTGGCCCGGCAATGCAGCCGGAAAAAAAAACAGAGCAGCTTCTGGGAGACTATGAAAATGAAAAGAAATCATTACCTTGCATGTTTAGCCTTCTTCGGCATAGTGCTATCGGTAGTGCCCGCGGTGGCGCAGCTGGCCAGTGTTGCCTGCCAGGATGGCAATGCTACCCCTCGCGACTGCAATGGCATCAGCGTAGGAGCGCCCAAGGTTTTTGACAATCGCACCCTGACACTGATGCTGGAGTCCCTCAGCCAGACCTTGCGCTCTCAGCAACAGAGCTATATCAATCAGAAGACCGTGCTCGGCGCGCTTTCCAACATCCAGGGATTCACCCAGACGGAAAGCAGCAACAACTTCAGCATCACCGGGAATCCCACACCTGCAACCGGTGTGCAGACCACCCTTAACACCGGCAACGTGGATGCAAACGGAAATCCGTTGCCCAACACAACCCAGCGACAGACCAGCGTGAGCAATGCCAGCGTGACACCTCAAGCGCCCGCGTTCGACACGCTACCCGCGTTACAGGGCTTCAATCCGACTTACGGATCGAGCGCATCCGACCTCCTCAACGACCAGGTAAATCTGACCTATCAGATTTTCAACCTGCAGATGATCCTCGAACGGGCGCTGTCAGACCGTTTGCTGCCGGGCGTAACTACGGAAAACAAAACCCGCCTTCAGGCAGTTCTTGGATTTAACGTCACTATCGATCCCCCGCGCACGGCCAATGACGCAGTCGCCGTGGTCGAGATCACACTCACCAGCGACGACAATGGCAACCTATCGCTCGTTTCATTGATGCCGCAGGAAAAAACCTACAATGCGGCAGCATTAAGCAATAAGTCCAACGCCTTCTCCGGGGCCGCCGCAGTCAGCGCGTTTCAGGTTGGGGCCAGTTCGCGTAAACGCAGTCAGATTTTCTATCTGTATCGGGACAGCGATACTGTGTCTTACGAGCGCATGACAGGTGATCCGAAGAAAATCGTGTTCGGCTGGATGTTTCGACCGGTACTGGGAAGACGCTCTGTCTCTCCCGGATTGCGGCAGTTGTTCGCGATTATGGCGTTACCCAACGTGGATTGCACCAACGTTAACAGCCAAGGCAGAGACAAGGATGGGAATGTCTGCAAGGCTAATCTCAAATCCAAGGTCCGAACCTACTGGAAGAAGTACGATCGCGCCACCCTCACGTCGTTTGAGCATCACGACGCCAACCGCGCCAGCCTGTTCTGGTACGGTCTCTCCTTAGGCCTGGCAAGGCCCCAGATATTCGAGGAACACGGATATGCAGACGAGGCGACTTACGATCCCGTGGAAGTGCGGTCGAGTGCCGAGTATCAGGATGAGCTTAAACCAAAGGTCGCGAGCGTTACATGGCGGCCCACGGGAGCTAAGAGCATAGTGATCTCCGCGCAGGGAAACAACTTCTTCTCCCAAACAAAAGTGGCGCTCGGGGATAAAACTTACGCCGAAGGGTCCGGACTGACCCTCAAGTCGAATCAGTCTTTCGATCTCATCACCACGCTCGACGCGCTGGTCAACGGGCCAGGAACCGTCCTCGGTCGCTACGATATCGGCGTTCCGCTCATAAGGGGAGAACTGCCGTCATCCCTTCCCGCAAACGGCGTCGAAGTGGAGGAAGCGTTTCTGACGCCCGCAATAGCCGGTGAACGGAAGATTGAGATTCACCTCCAGGGCAAGCCGAGCAATGAGGCCGTTACAGGAGCGCAGGAGGCGAGCAGGACGCTACAGGAGGTAAATGTCTTCCGCCTTGCGCTTCAGAAGCAACTTGCCGAGCCTCCGTTGGTTCTGCCTGCCCCACGCACTAAGGAGGAGCGCGTGGCCGCACTGACCCGCGAAAGTCTGAGTGCCCTTGCGCACAGCCTTCAGGACATCGTTCCAGGTAATAATCAGGCGGCAAGCACCGAATCCGCGAACGTGCTGCTGGAAAACGCCCGGAATGTGACGCGTCAAACTGCTCAGGACTTAGAAACCGCCGCTTCTGCAGCCGAGCCGAGTCGGCCTGCGGGCGAGGACGCTCTTGCGAGCGCCCGGACGAAACTTGCTCAGGCTTTGGACATCGCCACATCCGCCTGGAATGCGGCGCAAAGAACGCTTAGCGAATCAGAAGCAGAGATAACGCGGGCGAACGTGCTTGCCGTGAGTCATCTGCCTGTAGCTACTGAACCCCCGATACTATCTGTCAACGGAACCCCGCTGGATCTGCCCTACGAAGTTTCAAACACCGGTGAGGGCGAGCGTCAACGCGTGGTGATTCAGGCCAACCTTAAGGACGCGATAGTCAGCGAAACGGGAGGCGGCATTGTCAAAGTCTCCTGGCCTTTCTACCCGCAAGACAAGTGGACCGCGGCCTATCGCTTTTACAACCCCGACCTTGCCTTCCAGGTCACGCGTGTGAGCGATCAAAGCATCCTGATCAATCGCGTCGACGGCCGGAGCTTCATAAACGGTCCGGAGACGGTTCCAGGTAAGACAGTCTGCTGGGAACTGATAGCAGGTGACACTGAGACGCCGCTGACTTCCGCGTGCCCCGGCAGCAAACCGGAACAAAAGCAAGATCCATCCAAACCAGCCAAGAAAGGCAAGGATAAACCAGCACCCCCGCCAGCACCCCTGCCGGCACCCTCCGACTATGTCGTTACCGCAAGGGTCGGGAAACTCCCTGACAAAGTCGTTCTCGTTGCTCCCAACGGCACCATTTATTCCCTAACCGTGCCACCCCTTAAGGCAAAGGACGACAAAGTCAGCCCCATCGAGCTTAAGCAGTACGACTCGGAGTGGGTTGAAATAAAAGCCACAGAGGTGACAACCAAGGCCCCGGACCCTGACGCGGCTCCGTCCACGGGGAAGAAAGACAGCGCGCCGGATCTCGCCAAGGTTGCGTTCGTTGAAGCGAACGGAAAAAGGCTCAATTACGTGAAGCAGGAGGACAAGACCGCTACTGCTGCCGACAAGAACGCTGAGGATAAAGAGAAACCTAAGAAATCAACGCCCGCCGTCAAGTCGATCAAAGTCGAAATTACGCGCGAGTTGACCTCCAAACCGGGAACCGTGGATATCGCCTTCCACGGCGCTGGAAACGAGCTTATTGGCACGCGCCAACTTCACATCACGCAAACTGAATGGGGTAACAAAGGAGATAAATAAATGGCAAAAAAGCACCCAACGCCGGAAATGGTTAGCGATCTGGCTAAAGTGTTCAAGAAGCACAATTGGTCCGGTCAACCGATTGGTCTGTTGAAAGGGCCGCCTGACCTGCCGGCTGCGGTTGGCTCGGACGACGATGACGTATGCCCGGATGGCAGCGAACCGCAATGGGTCACCTATAAGCTTCCCGACGGGACTTGGGCCACAAAAAAGATGTGCCAGTAGAGCCGGGCAATCAGGCAATCGGCTGCCTCGCCAGTAGCGGTATCAAATCTGAACCGCATGGCAGGCAGCCCGTCCCTGAATTTCTAAGTAATCGTCAGAGAGTTTTCCCGCCATCGCACCCTGAGCCTACCAGCACAGGAACAGGCCCCCCTCCGCGTTCCCGCGCGGCGAAGTAAGGGCCGGATGTTTTTTATTTCCAAGTGAAGGGTTTCACCAGCCATTCTCGTTCTAATAAAAAAGGTACTGGTTCGCCAGCAAGACAAATTTTCAGCTGTGGAAAGTTTTCACAGATTTTCTTGCGAAGTCAAAGCCGAGTAATGATAGACTGCACGCCTCACCATAAATTGGGGACTACAGGTTTTTAAATCTGAATGTCTTGGAATCTCTCTCGCCCTCACGGCTTAGATTCCTGGAGGATCATATGCCCAAGGTGAATTGCGCTGTAATTACCTCGTCCTTTCCGCTCTCTTCCTTCGGTTTCCTTGCCCGGCGAACCTGCGTCGTTGTCGTTTTCGTGGGTTGTTTCTTTTCGTTGTGGGCGCGCGCCAATGCTCAGACCAGCCCCACTCCCGCAAAAAATGCGCCAGCCGCTACCAGACCCGTTGCTCCGGTACAGGTGGAATTGCCTCCACCGCCGCCTATGCGCTATGTGCCAGGACTGGAGGAGCCGCTGGTAGCGACAGGACCAGTGTCCGATCCTGAGACCACCGACCTTAACGCGGCCTTGGCCGCTTATCACTCTGCGCCCGACAAGGCAGGCGCAAGTGGCGATTTCGACGATTATGCAAAGCCGCTGCTGGCGTTCATCGACGCGCACCCTCAATCGAACTGGAACGCCGCGCTCTACCTGGATGTGGCTCTAGGCTACTACCACTCCGGATATTTCAGTCGCACGTTTGGTTATCTGGAAAACGCGTGGCAACTGGGGCGTGACGCGAAAAGCATTCAGGCAAAGCGGCTGATCGACCGCGCGGCAGCGGAACTTGCCGACATGCACGCTCGCCTGGGACACGCAAAAGAGCTGGAGGCGCTGTTTGCGGACATTGGCGACCGGGCCATCACCGGTTCAGCCGAGCAGAAAATGGAAGGGGCGAAGGATGGACTCAGGCTCTTTCGAAATCATCCGGACATTTCCTATCTTTGCGGGCCTATGGCGCTGCGGGCCGTTCTGATGTCCCTTAAAGCAAGCCCCGCGCAGATAAAAGTCGCAGAAGACGCGCGTTCCGGCTCTCACGGCTTCTCCCTGACGGAAGTGGCCGCTCTTGCTGACAAAGCGGGACTCAAATTTAAGTTGGTGCGCCGCGAACCGGGGCAGCCTATCCCCGTTCCTTCCATCATTAATTGGAATGTGCATCACTACGCCGCTATCACAGGAACGCACGACGGGGTTTATCACCTGCAAGACGCGACCTTCGGCGTGATGGGATCGGAGATTACTGCCAAAGCCATTGACGAGGAAAGCAGCGGGTATTTTCTCGTGCCGGTGAACGCGATGGAGTCGAGCGATAGAACCGGCTGGCAAATCCTTGCCGCCGACGCTGCGGAGGTAAAGGCGGTCTATGGTATGGGCAACACGTTTAACCGGCCGCCCGGCGACGTGACTCCGTACGATCCCGGAACCGACTCGCAATGCCACACCAAGCCCCCAGATACGAATGACCTTCTGGGCGACTACCAGCAGAACACCTGCAGCGGCAGCAACGGAATGGCGGTCGCCAACGCGCGACTTGCAGCGGTGAGCCTGAATGTGACGGACACGCCGGTGGGCTACCGTCCACAGAAGGGGCTTCCTACGCACGATACGCTGCGCTACAACGCGCGCGACGGCGACCAACCCCAGATTTTCAGCTTCTCGAACGTGGGACCGCTCTGGTCGCACAGCTGGCAGGGCTATATCCAGGACGATCCCAATCATCCCGGCAGCAGCGTTACCCGCATCGTCGGCGGGGGAGGCGGTTACGACTATTCGCTGCTGATGGCCCTCGGTACAGCAAGCTACAACTCCTCCACTGGCCAGTTCACCCCGGAAACCTACGACAATTCCGTTCTCGTGCGCAATCCTCCCACCGGTCCTGCCACGTCCTATGTGCGCAATCTTCCCGACGGCAGCGTGGAGACTTACGCCCTGTCCAATGGTGCCAATGCGTTTCCGCGCTACATGTTTCTCACTTCGGTGACGGACCCGCAAGGCAACAGCACGACCCTCAACTACGACAGCTCGTTCCGACTGACCTCCGTCACGGATGCGATGGACCGCAGTCTGAAATACACCTACGGCTCTGCGAGCAACATGCTTTTGATCACGCAGATCACCGATCCGTTCGGACGTTTCGCCCAGCTTAACTATAACCCGACCACACTTCAGCTCATCTCAATTACCGATCCCATTGGCATCACGTCGAGCTTCACTTACGGCTCAGTCAGCGACATGGATTTCATCACCCAGCTTGTCACCCCTTACGGAACATCGAAGTTTTCTGACACGCTCAACCCAAACGACCCTGGTACCGGAAGCATAATCGATCTGTCGCTGGCAATGACTGACCCGCTAGGATACGTGCAATTCGTTTATTTGTATCAGGACCAGGCGGTGACCGGAACCGGACCGGAGAAATACACGCCTGCCGGCATGAGCAACGACAATCCTTATCTGATGTGGCGCAATACGTACTTCTGGGACAAGCACGCGGCGGCAAACGGCGGCGTCACTACCGACGCCAACGGCAATCCGATTGGCGAGAAATGGACAAATCCGGTCATCTACCACTGGTTCCACCAGTGTTGCACGATAAATTACATATCCAATCAGCTGGGCAGCGTCAGGATGCCGCTGGAGCAATATCGCGAATGGGTCAATTATCCCAACCAGCCTGCCGAATACTACAGCGGCTCACTGCTGCGGGCGACAGCTATCGGCAGAGTTACTACCTCGGCAGGCACCCAGAAGCAGCTCACGCAGGCGACCTATAACCCAAACGGATTTCCGCTTACTTCGATTGACCCCAAAGGACGCGAAACTCAATACACCTACGCCGCGAACAATATCGACCTGCTCACGGTGGCGCAGAAAACCTCTAAGACTGCCTTCACGACAATCGCAACCTTCGGCAGCTACAACAGTCAGCACGAGCCGCAGACCTACAAGGGGGCGGATGGACAGACCTGGCAATACACCTACAACGCTGCGGGCCAGCTATCGACGGTCACCGACCCGGCGGGCGATATAACCACCTATAATTACGATACGCTGGGTCGTCTTTCCACCATTACGAACGCCAACCAGCAGACGGCGCTCACCCTTAGCTACGACAATGCCGACCGGATAGCGACGCGCACCGACTCGCAGGGCTATCAGCTCAGCTATCAGTACGACAATCTCGACCGCATCACCCAGATCACCTACCCAGACGGCACGACCGATCTATACGACTACACGTTCCAGAGCGGATCAAACCAAGGCAATCCCAGCATGGAGCTCAGGAAACACACCGACCGATTGGGACGCGTGACCACTTACGGCTACGATGCGGATCAGCGTCTGACATCGGTAACCGAGCCCTCACGCGGCACCACGCAATACACCTACTATGAGAACGGGACGCTGAAAGACATTATCGACGCCAACGGCAATGACACGCATTGGACGATCGACATCCAGTCGCGCCCCACAAGCAAGACTTACGCGTACGGTACGTCAAGCGCGCAGACGGAGCGGTACTCCTATGAAACAACGCTTTCTCGTCTCTACACCGTGACCGACGCGCTGGGCCAGGTGAAAGTGCTCAACTACGACACCGACAACCGGCTGGACGCCATATCCTACTCAAAATCGGTGAACCCGACACCGAAAGTGGCTTTCAAGTACGACTCGTACTTTCCACGGCTTGATTGGATGATCGACGGAACCGGCAAGACGAATTATTTCTACGCGCCCATCGGCTCACTCGGGGGGCTGAAGCTCTCCCAGATCGCAGGGCCGTTTAAGAACGATACCATCGGCCTGACCTACGACAACGTGGGCAGGCTCTCTGGCAGGAACATACCTGGCGGCAACGAAACATTCTCTTACGACGCTATCTCGCGGCTTTCCTCTCACGGCTCACCGCTGGGCAGCTTTACCTATGGCTATCTGGGCCAAACCGATCAGACGACCAGCCGCTCGGTCACGAACGGTGCGGTCACCGTGTCAACCAGTTGGGGATACGACACCAATACCAATGACCGCCGCCTTATTTCGATTTTGAATTCCGGCATCACGCGCAGCTACGCGCTGGGCTATGTTAACAACGGCGTCACGAATCCGTACGACATCCAGAGCATCATGGACAACGCCGCCCCTGGGCATCCGTGGCAGAGCCAGAGTCACGCCTACGGGTATGACACGGGCGACCGGCTGACCAGTGCAACATCGACTATTCCGGGGAATTTCAGCTACATGTACGATAACTTGGACAATGCGACGCAGGTCACCTCGCCGACGGGAACGGTTAATCCGACCTACAACGGTCTGAATCAGATTGCCAGTTGGAACGGAAATAGCTATGACTACGATGCCGACGGCAATCTCCTATCCGGCGATGGCCAGCGGACGTACAAATGGGACGCTGAAAACAGGCTTATCGAAGTGGACTATGTAGGAAGCACAGCAAAGTCACAGTTATCTTATGACGGGCTAGGACACCGCACAGTGGACGTAGAGACTTCCGCCGGAGGCACCATCACGACGGCGCGGTATATTTGGTGCGGCGAGAGAGTCTGCCAGACACGCGATGGTTCGGACAATGTATTAAAACGCGATCTAAACGAGGGTGAGTTTAATGTCAGTACGGGTCAGAAGCTCGTTTACATGCTGGATCAACTTAGTTCAGTCCGCGATGTGCTTGACGCGACAACGGGCGCGCTGTCGGAATCAATGGATTTCGGCCCTTATGGCAACATTGCCCGAAGCATGGGATCTACGTCTACTGGCTACGAGTACTCAGACTTGTTTTCTCACTCAAACAGCGGCTTGAACCTCGCGGTCTTCAGGGCACAAGATGCCACAACCGGAAGATGGATATCCAGGGATCCAATTCGGGAATCTGGTGGTCTAAATATTTATTCTTACGCGGCCGCGAACCCAACAATGCGAAAAGATATTGCCGGCCTCGACATCAGAATTTATAACCTCGGTGGGCACTGGGCTTTCGCTGTTGACACGAGTGCCGGCATCGACACATTTGGGTTTGGCCCATCTGTTCAAGGTCTCCCCTTCTGGCCTGGGGAGATTGATGAAGGTAACAATGAACTCTACTCTAAGATTTTTGGTTTGCGAGGAAACCTTGAATCGACGACTGCGCTGTCCAAGATTTGTGGAGATATGCTCGCCAAGGCTCTGCGGCAATGGGCCGTTAATCCACCGGCTTACAACGTGATCACGTTCAACTGTTTATCCTTTGCCTATTTTGTGGCAGGTCTTAGTGCAGAGCTTGCCTCTCAAGGAAAGGGCGTCACTCTCCAGTCGTTGCAAGAGGGTTATGACGCGTATGGAAGTCCTATTTACTACTTTCCTAACGACCGGAATGATCCTCCAACAGATTGAGAAAATGAAACAAGAAGCATCATCAATTGTCCTCGAATCTCAACAGGGAACGCCTGCTGTAACTTTTCAGTGTTGCAGCAAAGCGGCGCTCAAGGCTCTGTTGCTTCTTCTGTTGATTGAAGCCAATCTGCGTTATGTTTTCGATTCTGATGTAAAGAACGCGCGTTATCTTGAATTTATCATCCGCTGGGTGTTATACGGCGGAATCGGCTGTGGGGTGGAATTGCTAATAGTCTATGTGTCAAGTTGCCTAGTTAGCAAAGCCAATGGGCAACCATCGACGTATACGTATCTTGGTGTCGGCCTTGTTATCTCAGCGATGCTGTGTCTGGCCCAAGGATGCTTATGGACTCTTCAGGCCAGAGGATGGCGTCGATTTGCTTCCCTAACCGGTTCGATATTCACTAAGATTCTAATTCCGACTTATGTGTTTTGCCGTGCCTCAAACGTATAGTGTTGCGTTTTCCAGCAAGCGCCGGGAGCCAACGCCACAATGCGCTTGAAAAATCTACACCTATGGCTAACGTGAAGGGCAGTACCACAACCCGTTGAGTATGGGCCTGACCTGCTCCCCGAAAACCGCACACAACTAAGTATGATTTCAGATTGCTTTGATCGGTCCCCTTTTTCTGTAACACTTTCAGGGTGAGTTTCCGACGGTTTTGATCGGTCCCCTTTTTCTGTAACACTTTCAGGGTGAGTTTCCGACGGTTTGTGAGCTTGGCAGATCGCCATTCAGAGCGATCTGCCAAGCGAACTCACTCGGTGTTCGTTCTCCCAGAGACCTGTGAGGACGACTCTCATTGTATTCTCGCCTCCAATCCTCGATGACTTGTTTGGCCTCGGTCAGTGTCGCGAACCAATGCACATCCAAACACTCCGCTCGCAGCGTGCCGTTGAATGACTCTACGTGCGCGTTGTCTGTCGGCTTTCCCGGCCGCGAGAAGTCGATCTGCACCTGGCTGTGATACGCCCAGAGATCCATGATTTGACTGGTGAACTCCGACCCGTTGTCGCAGAACAACAGCTTCGGGGTTCCTCGCTTCTGCTGGATCTGATTCAGGGCACTCACCACGTCTTCCCCTCGCAACCTCTGTCCCACTTCGATGGCCAGACTTTCCCGCGTGAACACATCCAGCACGGTCAATGCTCGAAAGCGTCGCCCGTCCGCTAACTGGTCGGCGACAAAATCCAAGCCCCACACCTGGTTGGGCGCGGTGGGACGAAAACGTTCACGCCGATGCATCGCTGCACGTCGCTTCCGTCGCGGCTTGTGCCGCAGCGTTAAGCCTTCTTCCTTATATAGCCGATACACCAGCTTCTTCCCCACTTTCCAGCCTTCGCGGTTCAGCAACACCCGGATTTTCCGGTAGCCGTAGCGAACCCGAGTCTGTGCGATCTCCCGAATCCGCAGCCGCAGTGCTGTCCTCGGCTCCTGCATGCTCTCATAGCGGAAGGTCGAGACTGGCAGCCGCGCCACACGACAGGCACGCCGCTCGCTCACCCGGTAGGTTTCGTGCCAATAACTCACCACCGGGCGGCGCCGCGAGGGCGTCACAGTTTTTTTGCCAGCACGTCCTGCAGCATCACCTTGTCCAAAGTCAGCTCCGCTACCAACCGCTTCAGCCGGCCATTCTCTTCCTGGAGCTGTTTGAACTGGCGGACTTGGTCCGTCTCCAGCCCCTTGTACTGCTTCTTCCACCGATACAGCGTCTGCTCCGTAATCCCCACTTGCCGGATCAGTTCCGCTACCGGCACTCCCACCTCAGCCTGCTTCAGCACCCCCACGATCTGCTCCACAGAAAAACGCTTCCTCTTCACGGCAAATCCCCCTTCCTCAGGTAGTAGATTTTGCCGGAAACTAACTCTCAATGTGTATTAGAAATTGGGGAGCCGATCAAACGGAGGTTAGATTCGGAAAGATAGAAACCGCTCTCCGTATCCTTACAGGAGCAGTTGCTCCTCAGTTAGAAAAATCCGTGGATGATAGCCTGCGGTCCGCAGTTGGGGACTCAACCAAGGCCAAAGAAAGTGTCGAGTTCGCGGGCGACGTTATTCACCAATTACGCACTTCCAGCATTCCCATGTCTACCACGGGTCTGAAAGAAGCAAGTCTTAATTTAGAGAATCTCGTAGAAACGAAGCGCAATATTCCTCAGGTGTGGAGCACGGCTGGTGAGTTCATTACGTATCGTTCACAAATGATCGCTGGATGGGAATTGAGTAATTTACCGTTGTGCACAACGCACTCGCCGGAATCAGATATATCTAAGTTGGAAGAATCGGGACATTACATCACCGCTACCATGGGACCATTTAAGTACCGTTATTGCAAAATTGTCATTGATTCTCCAGACGCTACCGCATGGCTCAGTCCTGTCTTGCAAATGAGAGATATTATCCTTGACCATTGTGCCGTTTTCTATAACGGAGGTCCAATTGTCGTGCTTCCCGTAAAGGTAGCAACGACAATGCCCGCTGGCCCTCCTGGGGGGAAAATCCTGTTCAATACCTGCACTTTTACATTTTCCCTACCGAATACCCCACACCCAGACGGACAGAGGCTCATCAAGAATCTGCTAGCTTCGGCGGACAACAACACCGCGTTTGGTGCGATGTAGCCTGTGGGAATCATAGAGACCCACTACCGACCAACTCCACCATTTGACACCTCCACTCTGTCATGGCACCATTTCCAGTCATAGAGCGACGCTAATTCGCTACGGCGAATGAGTGCCACCGCAGAGATCAAACGCCGACAGCAGCTTTGGAAACACCGCCGGAACGCCGAAAGCTTGCGAAGAAAAGAAAGGGTAGTTTACTAGCCCATTGCCAATCACTAGGACTATTCCGGTCATTGCTTCAACAGGCTACAGCGCAGGGGTCACGGGCAAAAGCTGGGCGGGCATGAGTGGCCAAACCCGTACTCAGTCCACCTGCCATTCACCTGCCATTACGACTGCCTTGCACTGCTTTATATAGCTCAACATGCCGTCTGTTGCCCTGTATCTTGTTGAATGTACGCTACTTGGCGGGTTCGACTCACACACGCTTCCGCCAAAACATAAGGACTTAGCTAGACTGCGATCCGCGTGTGATCCGCTCAGGACTAAACCGCACGTTCGACGCCTAGCTTGCCGTTCAACCAATTCACATCTCCCCACTTGAGTGCTGGCGCTTCGCTGATCGGCAAACCGAAGCATACACAGACAAACCACGTAGTCTGCCGGTCGAGGCGTTCCAGCAGTTCGGCACTCACTTGCGGTAACCGTTCCGCACGATCTCCCAATTTAATTTCGAGCATTCCGCTTGACACCCCATGGGCTGGGTGCTTAGCCTATCTACTGCTCTCGGCCGCACTCCCCTGCGGCGTTTCGAGCTCCCGTCATCTCCGTTGGAGGTTCTGCCCATGGTTCGCGCGCTTCGTCTACTCGCCCCTTTCTTCTGCCTTGTTTTCCTGGCTTCAAGCTCTGCCAGGTTCGCGCAAGCCCAGGAAAACGACGCGCATTCACCGCTCGCGAAAGGTCCCAAAGACTTCGAAAAGGGCGAGGGCGGAAGTTTCATGCGCAAGCGCATGGATTGGGAATATCAGCAGCGCGCATATCCGCATAAGCACATTCCTTCCGGCGCGCGTTTGAACGCGCTGAAGCAACTGGATCACAAACTGGCCCAGGAGGCCGACGCGCACTCACACAAGGGCGAGAAGACCGCAAACTCGCAGAACACACCCGCCTGGACGATGATTGGGCCGCAACCTCAGACCAACGTCTGGTGGGGACCAAACTCGGGGCGCGTGGCAGCCGTGGCCGTCGACCCCACCAACACGAATGTGGTTTATGCCGGTGCGGCCCAGGGCGGCGTATGGAAAACGACTGACGGCGGCGTAACTTGGAATCCGCTAACCGACACCCAGGCATCGCTTGCGACCGGATCGTTGGCGCTCGATCCGGAGAACCATCTCACTCTCTACGTTGGCACGGGCGAGGAAAACAACTCCGGCGACAGCTACTACGGTGCCGGAATTCTGAAGTCCACCGACGGCGGCAATACCTGGACAAATATCCCAGGACCATTCGCGGGCGGCAGTGGCGGCGGCGCGAGAATCGGCGGCATTGCCGTATCGCCCACAAATTCAAATGTGGTACTAGCAGCGGCCGGATGCTGTCCACCCAACGGCTGGGGCGTGTATCGTTCGGCAGACGCGGGTAACAGTTGGACGCAGGTGCTCAACCTTAACAGCCAAGCCTACAACGTGATTTTCGATCCCAATAACAGCAACCTGGCCTACGCGTCGATCGACGCCAATGGAGTTTATAAGTCCAGTGATGGAGGCAACACTTGGGTAGCGGCCAATGGATCGGGATCGAGCCTATTGCCAACGGGCTCCGGGCTAGGCCGTGTTGCGCTGGCGATGGATCCGAATGTCACGACTACGCTTTATGCGGGTGTAGTGAATAACTCCGCCAATGTTCTGCAAGGCCTTTATAAGACGACCGACGGCGGCAACACCTGGACGCAACTTGCGAACGCTCCTAACTACTGCGGCGGCCAATGCTGGTATGACAATGTGATTGCCGTGATGCCGGGGAACTCGAATGTCATTTACGCGGGCGGTGACGGCGGCACTCCCGTAACGGTATCGCTTGACGGCGGCAATACCTGGACGAACCTGAACAGTCTCGGCATTCACCCGGACTTACACCAGCTCGTCTTCACCCCCAACGGGCAGAAGCTCTACCTTGGCAATGACGGTGGCATGTATAGCGCGGTCAACGTCAACACGAACACACCGACGATCACGAACTTGAACAGCCAGCTTGCGACCTTGCAGTTCTATTCGGGTCCAGCGATTGATCCCAACAACGCAAATGCGGGATTCGGCGGCACACAAGACAACCTTCTCGACCAATACACTGGTGGCCTCTCCTGGCAGGATGTTGATTGCGGAGACGGCGGCCAAACCGTCATCGACTTTACGAACACCCAAAACGTGTACGTGAATTGTATTGGTATGTCGCTCGATAAATCGACCACCGGCGGCGCTCCCTTCAGCTTCAGCTCGGCGATGAACGGCATTAACACAAGCGATCCGGTAAATTGGGTGCCACCCCTGACTATGGATCCCTCGAACTCGCAGCGGTTGTACTTTGGCACCAACCACGTTTACCAGACGACGAACGGGGCGGGATTATGGACAGCGATTTCGGGCGACCTGACTTCTGGAAATGGGAATCAGTTGGTTGCGCTGGCCGTGGCGCCCACCGATCCGAACACGATCTATGTTGGATCGACGGATGTCGTTTTGCAGGTCACGACGAACGCACTCGCGGGAACGTCAGCGACATGGACGAACATCAGTAGCAACACGAGCCTGCCGAACCGTTCCATTACCGCGATCGTTGTCGATCCAAACGCGGCCACGTCTGCTTATGTTACGTTTTCGGGCTTCTCTGGATATGGAGATAGTCTTGGCCACGTATTCATGACCACGAACACAGGCAGCACATGGACGGACATCAGCGGCGACTTGCCGAACATTCCGGTGAACACGATTGTTGTGGACCCCGTTGTGGCCGGTACGATTTACGTGGGAACCGACATTGGGACTTTCTATACAACGAATACAGGAATCAGTTGGTCAACGCTTGGGACAGGTCTGCCACGCGTGGCTGATTATGGTTTTGCTTACCAGCCTTTGACACGGACCCTATGGGTTGCGACTCATGGCAGGAGCATGTGGTCTCTGAATGTGGCCTCGATCGAAGGACTACCGTCGATCAATACGATTTCACCAAATACTGCGCTGGTTGGCTCGCCGGCATTCCCCTTGACCGTGAACGGCTCAACGTATGTTTCTGGCGCGGTGGTGCAGTGGAATGGTTCAGCTTTGCCAACCACATTCGTGAATAGCGGGCAACTTACAGCCACGGTTCCATCCAGCGACTTATTGACTGCCGGCACCGCGTCGGTGACTGTACTTAGCAACAGTTTGCTCTCGAACCCCGCTACGTTCACCATCGACAACCCTCTGGCTGGGGCGAACACTCTTGTCCCAAACAATGCCTTGGTCGGCGGCCCGGCATTCACCTTGACGGTGAACGGGTCGAATTTTGTCAGCGGATCGACGGTGCTGTGGAACGGCTCCGCCCGCTCCACGACTTTTGTCAACTCTGGGCAAGTCACAGCCGCCATTAGCGCCTCCGACATCGCCACCGCGGGGACGGTGAACGTTAGCGTATTCAATCCAGCGCCGGGCGGAGGCACCTCGAACACCTTGCCCTTCGCGGTCGGCAATCCCGTACCGTCTCTGACATCACTTTCTCCGACTGGGAAGAACGTGGGTTCGGCGTCATTCACCTTGACCGTCAAGGGTACGAATTTTGTGAATGGCGCAACCGTGAATTGGAACGGAGCGGTGCTCACGACGACCTTCAAGAGCAGCACTGAGCTGACGGCAACCGTTCCTGCGACGGACCTGAAGACTGCCGGCGTATTTCCGGTTACCGCGACAAATCCCGCTCCCGCCGGCGGTACATCTAGCTCACTGCCATTTGTCGTCAGCAATTTGAAGCCGACTATCACTTCACTTTCACCGAGCAGCGCCACGGCAGGCGGGGCGCAATTCACGCTGACTGTCAACGGCACGAAGTTCGTAAGCGGCTCCGTCGTAAACTGGGCGGGGTCTCCTCGCACCACCACTTATGTTAGTGCGACCAAAGTTACGGCCTTCATCACTGCTGCCGACATTGCCAAGCCAGGAACGTATAAGGTTACAGTAACGACCTCCGCGCCCGGGGGCGGTACCTCGGCGCCTTCCAATTTCGCTGTGAATAATCCGCCGCCGACCTTGATCTCGATCTCGCCCAGTTCAGCAACACACGGAGGGCTGGCATTCACTCTTACTGCGACCGGAACGAGTTATGTCCCGAGTTCAGTCATCAATTGGAACGGCAAGAAGCTGACAACTACCTATGTTAGCAACACGACCTTGACGACAACCGTGCCTGCAACTGACATCAAGACCGCAGGCACGGCCAGCGTAACGGTCACGACGCCGGCTCCTGGGGGCGGCACAAGCACAGCCAAGACCTTTACGATCAACTAAGCCGATGATTTTTTGGTTCCGCACCGCGAAATATGAGTGCAGCATCAACTGGGAGCGAGGTCGCGGAATCGACCGTTGCCAACTATCTTCGCGGACAGGAAGCCATGGGAAGCATTGGATCCATCGACGTATCCTCCGACAATGTCCCCGCGCACATTGAGTGAAAGTGCAAAGCTAAAGTTCATGCCCACCACACCATTCGGATCGAGCAGGCCCAGCGATGAGGGACAATACGTCGGTGCTTCGATCGACGCGACAGGAACCGAACATGCCCCGCGGTTAAATAACCTGAAGTTCAACGCCGAGCTTCGTGATCAGAAAAACGGCAACGGATAACCTGGTTGGCGACCGCATAGTCGTAGCCGTCCCGGAATCTGTATTCGAGACTGAGATTCAAAAGTTCATGACAGCCAAGTAGCGGCAATTGCAAGGTGGCTTGCATTGTGTGGAAGTGTAAGGGATAAAGGAAAATGCCTTCACATGAAGGCAATCAACTCTTCCATGCCCACTCGACAAAAAGAACGGCCGCCATGGCTCCCGTAAGGACCCCAATTAAGCATGTTATGAAAGCTATCGGGGCAAGAAAATGACCTCTCCTTTGGTGCTGGGAAATAGCGTACGCGATCACGCAGGTGATCCACGCCACCATGGAACAGAGTAACCATCCCCACCAAGAAATATCTGAGGGACTGGTTGGCATATTCGAGCTCTCCTGTTTTTATAAAGTGAGAATGATTTCGAACGCTTGCTTACTCGTCCCGCAGACTTGTCCTGTCTTCCCGCCATCCCCTGTTAGTCTTGTGTTTCCTCGACCAAGAATCACCGTGAACGCACACCTCGAACAACTCAACTCATGAAGCTTTCTGAATAGGAACCTGCAGTCGTTCCATCATTCTTACCAATTCCGCGAGAGACTGCGCCTGCATTTTTTCCATCACATGACTGCGGTGAACTTTCACAGTGTTCTCGGTGGTCCCCATTTCCGCCGCCATCTGCTTATTCAGCATTCCTGCGACCAACCCGGCAACGACTTGGCGCTCTCGTGGCGACAGCGATTCGAAGCGCTTCCTTAAGGTCGCAATCTCCGCATTTTCCTGCCGTCGGATTCGATCATTTTTCAATGCAAGGTGAATGGCATCCAGCAGATCTTGACCCCGGAAAGGTTTGACGAGAAACTCCACTGCACCCGCCTTCATGGCCTGCACGGTCATGGGGATGTCCGCATGTCCCGAGATAAAAATGATCGGGATATGAATGCCAGCCGTGGCCAATTCGCCTTGGAAATCCAGCCCACTGATTCCTGGCAATCGAACGTCGAGCACAAGGCAACTGGGCACCTCGGGGCGTTGGAATGCAGAAAACTCGCGTGCTGAACCAAACAGTTCCACTCGTAAAGCCATCGGCTCCAAGAGTTGCCTAATCACCCGCCGAACGGACGGGTCGTCTTCGACCACGAAAACAATGGGCATTTCCTCATTCATGACGCGATATACATCTGACTGGAAGCCGTGGCTAGAATCCGAAGTTAATCGGCAATCATAGACATCGTGGGGTTGCGGGGATTTAGCCTCGGTTGCCTTGTTACGAAAACCGAACAGGCGTGTACAAAAACTGGACTCGTTCCTTGCGAACTGCAGGCTTGCGCCGCCAAGGTCGTCTGTAATTCATAGGTTTGACATCGCAAGAATTGCGGCTGAAGGTTGTGCCATCCCACGATGCCCCCATCTACTTTATGGATTCGAGATGCTTGGCGGTCGGTTCGCCCCTTGCAGCGTCGCCAAGATGTGGCTGATTTGCCCGGCTCGCGGATCGTTCGGCAGTTGCCGAAGGAAGGTGCTGAACTCTTCGCCAGCTTCCTGGCCGCGGTCTAGGCGCACCAGGACATTCGCGCGCACCAGATGGGCGTCGGGGAAATCGATTCTCTCTAAATCGAGTTCTCGTAAGGCTAGGATAAAATTCCCTTGGCCGTAAAAGCTCTTCGCCAACTCAAGGCGTCCTTGCCATGAGTCGGGGCGCAGAGCGAGCGCGTGCCACGCTGCTTCTTCGGCTCTTAGATATTCCTTGAGGGAGTTGTAAGACATGGCAATCGCAACGAAGGATTCCGCGTCCTCTGCATCCAGCGATGCGGCATGGCGGGCGTCTTCGAGAGCGCCGGTATAGTCTCTTTCCGCCAGCCGGATGAACGCTCGCATGCCAAAAGCCTGCGCGAAGCCAGGATCGGCTCGCAATGCATCTTCGATTTCCCGTTCGGCATCATCGAACTCCAGCTTTTCGAATCTCCGCTCGGCTGACAGCAGGTGCGTCCGCGCTTTCGCCGGAACTCCCAGTTCCTCCGCCGAAACCGTATATCTTCCAGGTGCAGGCGGGGGGCTGGGGAAAGCAGGGGGCAACGCTAGGCTCAATTCGCACTCGGACTGCGCCAGCAGAACTTGTTCATCCTTAATCTGGGACACACTGGCAACCAGAACTACATACTCGCCCGGTTCCACCGCTCCGCTGATTTCGAAGTTTCCCTCGTCGTCGGTTAGGCCACTTGCGACCTTGATTCCGTGCAGATCTCGGATCTCAACCGTCGCCCGGGCGACTGGCCGCCCTTGGTCCGTATAGATCGATCCATGGAGAAGTCGACGGCCGGCGGCGTTTGGCGTCTGCGCAACTGACTCAAAACACAAGAGAAGAAGGAGAAGCAGCCGGAGGCAAGTCCAAATCATTCCCCTCGGAAAGGAAATGGCACTAAGTCGATCTAATTTAAGATCATGGCGGGAAATTGGGCAGGTATAGGGATCAAGGGAAACTCGGCTAGAGGATCCCACCTCGTCCGCCGCACGGTTTCAGTGGTCTTCGGCTCGCCACAAGTAATTTCCGCCTCCGCGCGAACAGCAGTCTAGCACAGATTATTCGCGGCAGAAACTGAGTTCCAGAGGCAGCGGTCCAGAAGCGAAAGGGCGGGCGCTCAAGGCGGTGAAATTTCGATTCGAGAAATCAAAAATATCGATCACGATACTGCCGAAGTTTGTTGACCGCGCAAGTCGCCGCGTCCTAGAATCGCGTTTATGGTTGGACGAACTTTTTCCGCGTTGAGCATGTGCATGTGTTGTTGTTGTCGTGCGTTCGTGTGCTCTGGCGCGGGGAGGTTGCCAACTTAAAGTTTTTCTAAGTCCGGCACTTATAAACCCACCGCGAGAGCAATCTGGCGGTGGGTTTTTCATTTTCCACAGAAGGCAGTTTGGGCGAAATAGGCTATGACAAACACCGCGAACGAAACCAAGGCACAAAGAGTCGAACGCCTTAAGCGCTCCAAGAATCCCTGGGAGGGATTGGACGAAATTCGGCAATTCGCCCGCAAAGGATTCGCCTCGATTCCCCCCGAGTGGATTGGGACTTACCTTCGCTGGTGGGGCGTCTACACTCAGGGTGACGGAGCGGGCGTTACCGGCGGCCAAAATGGCGAAGGGCGCGCTCTGCAGTGTTTCATGGTGAGAATCCGCATCCCCAATGGTCTGCTCAGTTCCGAACAACTCCGAACCATTGCTGATCTCACCCACCGCTACGCCCGCGGGATTGCCGACATCACTGTGCGCCAGAATATTCAGTTGCATTGGGTGACGATCGAGGCGCTTCCAGACCTGCTCGAAGCGCTGGCGCGGGTTGGATTGAATACGATCAGTGCGTGCGGCGATGTCACCCGCAACGTTACGGGCTGTCCGGTCGCAGGCGTAGACGCGGACGAGATTTGCGATGCGTCGCCACTGGCTCTCGAAGCCTCGCGCTTGCTCGCGGGCAATGGCGACTTCTACAACTTGCCGCGCAAATTCAAGATTTCGATCGCCGGATGCCGGGTGTGGTGCCCGTATCCCGAAATCAACGACGTCGGCCTGACCGCGACGACTCGCGTGCTGCACGGTGCGACCGAGGTTGGCTTTTCACTCCGGGTTGCGGGCGGCCTCTCTACCGAACCCTACCTGGGCGCTCGTTTGAACGCTTTTGTGCGCTGGCATCAGGTCCTACCTGCCATTCTTGGGATCGCGGAACTCTTTCGTGATTCAGAGGTACTGCGCGAGCATCGCGAGCGCGCGCGGCTGAAATTCCTCTTCTTGCGCCATGGCTGGACCGCCGACAGTTTCCTCGACGAATTGCACCGGCGCATCGGATTTCGCTTTGACCCCTCGGTCGATGATCCGGCGCCTGCTGATGTCTATCGTGACCACATTGGAATTCATCCGCAGAAGCAGCCGGGCTTCTGCTATGTGGGAGCAGCAGTGCTTCGCGGGCGAATTACGTCCGGGCAAATGTACGCCGTCGCCGATTTATCCGACCGCTTCGCCGGAGGAAAGTTGCGCACCACGAACATGCAGAACCTCGTCATCGTCAATGTGCCCGAGGCAAAAGCCGAAAGTTTGGCCAAGGAGTTGGACGCGATCGAATTACGAGTGGGCGGCTCCCCCTTCTTTCGCGGCACTGTGGCCTGCAGCGGAACGGAATTCTGCAAACTCGCGATTACCGAAACGAAAAGTTTTTCCCGCTGGCTGGTGGAAGAACTGGAAGAGCGTCTGCCCGGTTTCGATCAGCACCTGAAACTGCATGTAACGGGCTGCCCAAACAGCTGTGGACAACACTGGATCGCTGACATTGGCATCGACGGCAAGAAAATGAAAGTCGATGGCAGGCTGGTCGACGCCTATTACTTCTGTCTGGGTGGCGCGCTCGGCTTGCATCAGGCGACGGCGCGGCCGGTGGGTTATCGCTGCCTTGCTGCCGAGGTTCCTGACGCGATTGAAAAATTGCTTCGACAATACCTTCGCCTGCGCCAACCAGGAGAAAACTTGCGTCAATTCTTCTCGCGTCACACCGAAACCGAGTTACGCAAATTCCTGGCTGGATCTGCTGTCGATGCTGTCGCCCGCGATCTGCCAACGGCGATTGCCCGTGGAGTCGCTGCTCACGCAGCAGGAGTTGACGGTGACTAGGATGTTTCCCATGTTTATGAAGCTCGATGGAAGGTCTTGCCTGGTCGTGGGAGCGGGAAAAGTCGGCGCGCCCAAAATCGGCGGCCTGCTCGAAACCGGCGCGCGCATCCACGTGGTTGCGATCGAAGCTGGTAGTCAAGTGCTGGAATGGGCCGAGGCGGGCAACATCCAACTCGAACTCCGCCCGTTCACTCCGGCTGATCTCGACGGGAAGTTTCTCGTCGTGGCGGCAACAGATGTAACCAGCCTGAACCAATTTGTTTACCGCGAGGCGCAGAGGCGCGGCGTACTCTGCAATGTGGTGGATGTTCCGGAATACTGCGATTTCTTTTACCCGGCCGTGGTGCGCCGTGGGGACCTGCAGATTGCAGTTTCAACCGCCGGGCAAAGTCCATCGCTCGCGCAGAGCATTCGCCAGCAATTGGAGCGGCAGTTCGGTCCCGGATATGCGGAATGGGTGGAGCAACTGGGCCAGACCAGGCGTCTCGTGTTGGCCAGCCATCTCGACCAGCAAACGAAGCGGGATTTACTGCACTCTCTGGCGAGCCGGCAGGCGTTCGAAGCGGCGCTGGCCCGGATTCCAGAATTGACCTCGGCAAGCACGAGAAGCGAGAGGGCATGAAAGGAAAAGTTTATCTGGTTGGCGCCGGGCCGGGCGATCCTGAATTGCTGACCTTGAAAGCCTTGCGCCTCCTGCGAACCGCGGATGCGGTTTTGCACGACGACCTGGTCGCACCCGAAATACTCCGATTAATTCCGTCCCGTGCTCAGATCTACAACGTGGGAAAGCGCTGCGGAACAAATCAAGTCCGGCAGAGAGAGATCAACGGTCTGATGGTCGCGCTGGCAACCGCTGGACTGCTTGTAGTGCGGTTAAAAGGTGGAGACCCGCTGGTTTTCGGGCGCGCCGGTGAAGAAATCGAAGCCTTGCGCGCAAATAACATTCCTTTCGAAATCATTCCGGGCGTGACATCCGCTCTCGGTGCGGCAGCTGCAGCCGGGATCGCTCTAACCCATCGTCGTGCCTCGTCCGCGCTCGTGTTCATGACGGCGCAGCGGGCGGCGCAAGATCACACTGTCCCGCAAGATATCTCCGCTAACCAGGCAACCGATTGGAGCAAGCTGGTTACGAGCGGAGCGACCTTAGCGATTTATATGCCCGGACGAAACTACTCGGAGATCGCGAAAAAGCTGATGACAGCGGGACTCGCCGGCGACACCCCTTGCGCCGTGATCTCGCGGGCTACCACACGGCACCAGCGGACTTATCGCACATCTGTGTTCGAATTGCTGCGCGCGCCGCAGTTCCCTGCTCCCACATTGCTGGTCGTCGGTGAAGTTGTCCGTTTCTCCGATTCCTCCGCCTTGGAGCACTTCGCCGCACGAGATCTCTTGCCGGAAAACCACAGTCTACTTCCGGCGGCGTTTTTCAAAACATCCCAGTCTCAGGCGCCACGCCTGGAACAAGAAATGGAGCCATGGACGTGAAAGATCGGATCGCAGAAGTCCAGCTTTCCGCGGAGAGTTGGAATCCGCAAAGGGTATTGTCGTGGGCATTTGAGACTTTCGGAAACGACGTCGCTATTTCATCGGCCTTCGGAGCGACAGGCATGGCGCTAATCGATATGGCCTGGCACGTGCGCAAGGATTTCCGGCTCTTCACCATTGACACTGAATTCCTTTTTCCCGAGACGTACAACCTGATGGACCGTATCGAGCAAAAGTACGAAATCAAGATTGAGAGAATTGTTTCGACGCTTTCGCCTGACGCCCAGGAGCGCCTCCACAGCGCGGAACTCTGGGCTCGCGACCCCGACCACTGCTGCAACTTGAGGAAGATTGAGCCTCTCCGGCGCAAACTGAGCGAACTGGGCGCCTGGATCACCAGCATACGCCGCGATCAGACCCCCTTCCGAAGAGACGCGCGCAAGATCGAGTGGGACCCGAAATTCGGTTTGGTGAAGGTGAACCCGCTGGCCGACTGGGACTCGAAACAGGTGTGGCGATATCTTATCGAACACGGCGTGCCTTACAACCCGCTGCATGACCGCAATTATCCCAGTATCGGTTGCACGCATTGCACGCGCGCCATCCAACCGGGGGAAGATCCGAGGGCTGGACGTTGGCCGGGCACTACAAAAACCGAATGTGGACTGCACATCAGTACGGCCTGTGCCTCATCGAGCCATTAAGAAGTCTCACAGGCCCCAAATGCGATTGGCTCCGACTACCAAACCGAGAGTCAGACACGCAATTAAAACCTCACCGAGAGCCCCCACAATGAAAGGCCGCATGCCCTGTTTGGACATGTCGCGAAAGTTCGTGCGCAGACCCACACCGGCAAACGTCAGAAGGAATGCCCACTTCGAAAGATTTCCAATCGACGCGACCTGCTCTTTGCTGAAAGCGTGAAAGCCCACCAGCAGCGACATCACGAGGAACCCAAGAACGAACTTGGGGAACTTCTTCCACAAGAATGCGCCCCTGTTCGTCACGGCCTCAGCTTGGCCTCGGCTGGCCCAATAGATCGCATAGGCCAGCACGACGAATCCAATCATGGCGTTGCGCGTAGTTTTGGCGAGCACAGCTACTTTCCCCGCGGCATCCGAATAGAGCGCCCCCGCTGCCGTCGCTTCGGCAGTGTTGTCGACTCCGAGACCTGCCCACAGTCCATACGAGACGTCATTCATGTGCAGACCGTGCGCAATCGCGGGAAATGTGAACAGGGACAAGGCTCCCAACGCCAGGATGGCCGCAATTGCGAAAGACGAATCCTCATCGTCCGCATCGATCGCGCCCTTGGCCGCGATGATGGCGGAAACACCGCAAACGGATGATCCAATGGCGAGCAGCGATGTCAGCTTCGGCTTCAGCTTGAACACCCTCCCCAGGAGCGTCATCAGTAGCAGCGAGAGCGTGATTTCAATCACCACAAGCGCCAGGCTGATGCCTCCCAGTTTCAGGACATCGGCAAGAACAAAGCGTGCCCCGAGGAGGACAATCCCAAGTTTCAGCCAGAACTCGTAGGTAGCGATGCCGGCCTGGAAAATTCTGGGGATCGCCAAGGTGTTGGACAGAATCAGGCCGATCAGAATTGCCCAAAGAACATACTCGATGTTGGGAAACGTCCAATGGTGCGCTTTGGCATACCCATTAACGGAGTGCTCCAGGACCTTCCCGGCGTATCCGATCCCAGCTAGCAGAAGAACGCCAGGAACCACTCTCAGCGCGTTCACCTGCGGATTGCCGGATTCCACATTTGCCAGGGAAGTCGAGACCATAAAATTTTCTCCAATAGAAAAACTTGAATTTGGGCGAGGGCTACCACGGGACGCTTTTGAAGATGTTGAACTTCACAGCCAGCGCCAATAAGAAGGCGACAATCACCGCCCACGTGTCCAGCGAAATCGCAGCACCTTTGCTCAATAGGGGCTTGGTAGGGGCGTCGATCGACATCGCAATCCTCCTTGTGCTCCAGACGACGAAGTCTGGAGGCTTCTGCTTACTCGCTAACCTCGCCTTGCGCCAACATCGGCAGGATGGTGGCTTCAGCTTTTTTCTTCCTCGCGCTCTTTCTCGTCGCGGATTTTCCTTCCCCGGACTTCCCATCAGAATCGGCTGTCCCGCGGCCGACCAAGTCGGCCAATGTCGTATTCTCCAAAATCTTTGCGGCCGCATCCCGAACTTCCAGGAAAACCTTATACAAAGCGCTGTGGTCGGCATCACGGTCGATCAGAAGGCGCAGTTGACCGGCGTCTCCAAAGGGCGCGAGTGGGCCGTCGATCAGGCGGATGATTTCGCTCAGCGGGATGTCCGAGGGCGCTCGGCGCAAACGGTATCCGCCTTTCGCTCCACGCACGCTCTCTACCAGCCGGGCATTCTTCATTTCCAGAAGGATCAGTTCCAGGAACTTTTCTGGAAGATTCTCTTCATAAGCAATGTCGCGGATTCGAATTGCCCCCTGAGTGTACCGGCGGCCTAGCACCATCATCGCCTGCAGCGCATAGAGCCCTTTTTGGGAAACTTTCATAGGTTTGTTTATAGTAACCTTATAACATAACTAGACATTAACTAAAATGCAAGCGCAGGGCCAAAGTGTCAGGTCTATCGACTTCCCCCAAGGACGCGATTTCAGTCAATTACGGTCAGAAGCGCGCACCTCGACAGGACACGAATGCAAGGTTTTGCACCTTCGAAAGACAGGACTTCCTTCTGACAACGGCGTCGATCATCCGCTAGCTATTTCGGACAGCTCAGAGTGTGTCCCCGCGAATGGGTGATTCCTGCGGGACTCCTCATGCGGATTCATCAGCCTTATGGAAATCTCGCCCCTTTCGTTCGGGGCCCAAGCCAAAGATGATGAGAAGCGAGCCGATCACGAAGCCTTCGAAAAGTGTCAGCGCCCACGGATAACCCAGGCGTTTCTGCAGAGCGTACTGGACCGACACTGCCGGGGAAGCCAGCAGAACTCCGAGTTGGTACACGAATCCAGGAAACATGCTGCGCACTGCGTTGGGAGCGAGTTCGTTCAAATGAGCAGGAATGACTGAAAATGTTCCCTGCACCCCGGTTTGCATCAAGCATGCTCCGAGTAAAAGAGTCGTGGATGCAACCCCGAATGCCCAAGGATACAGAGCAAGGGACGCGACGCCGAGGGCAAGCATCATCGTATGCCGTCTTCCAAGCGATTCTGAAAGATGGCCAAAAACAAGAGAGGCTGCTATGGCGCAAATGTTATAGAGGATTGCAATGCTGGAAACGGTAGATCGCGCGAAGCCGTGAGCCGATTTCAAAAAGTCCGGATAAAGGTCCTGTGTCCCGTGTGACAGGCAGGACATGACAGTCATAACGAGCAACAGGTAAGCAAAGCCTGTCCGGTGTTCCCAGAGAACGCCGAACATCGCACCCACTGATCCACGATGGTGTTGCTGCCATGCACTTGACTCAGGAGCGCGGACGGCAAGAATTGAGATCAGAATCGCAATCGCGAAACCAATACAGAACATGGCCCGCCAGCCGAAGTGAGGTGGCACCGTTTCCATGGCCACCGCAGCCAACAGGTATCCGATCGGATAACCACCTTGCATCACACCTGAAATCAACCCGCGGCGCCGGATGGGCGCGCTCTCGATCGCGAGAGATGCGCCCACACCCCAGTAGCCTCCCATGCCGATACCATAGAGTGCTCTCAAAACCACGAACGTCGCGTAGTTCGGAGCAAAGGCGCTCAAGACTGTGACAGTGGAGAAGTATAAGACGCACGCAATCAGCGGGCGGCGGCGACCGAAGCGGTCGGCGAGCATCCCGAAGATCAGTGCTCCGACCGGCCGCATCGCCAGAGCAATCGAGATGGTCCATACGACAGCTTTTTTTTCGACGTGAAAGTTGTGCGCCAGCGTATCGACAAGAAAGATTACGACGAAGAAATCAAAAGCATCGAGAACCCATCCCAAAATTCCCGCACTCGCTGCATACTGCCAGCCCGGAGTTTCTGCGTACGCCGAACGGCTCGGGTCTTCAGCTTCATTCATGCGGTCGCGTTCCCTGAAACATGTGTGGTCGAGCTAGAACGACAGCTTGAATGAGATTTGACCGATGCGAGCCTCCCGTGCGCCAGTCGCTTGCCCAAAGGGGATGCCGTTGGAATCATTCGGGTAGATCGTTTGCGCTCCGGTCCATTGTGTGTGGTTCAGGGCATTGAATGCGTCGAGCCGCAAGTTTGCCGTAACCGTCTCACGGATCTTGAAGTTCTTAGCCAACGACAAATCCATATTGTTGAGGCCGGGGCCGCGAACCGTCCCTAATCCGGAATTCCCCCTCACATTCTCCGGGGGAGCCGTGAAGGCAGCGGTGTTGAACAGGCTTGAGAAGCTCTTGCTTTCGTGGCTGAGATTTGGATATCCCGACACATACAGTTCGTCCGGACCAGCATAATCAAGTGCGGACGTGCCTCCGACGCTGGTTCCCCCGTCAGTCACTGTCAGAGCATTGCCAGACTCCAACGTTGCAATCCCTGACAGCCGCCAGTCGGCAAAGGGCGTTCTTAGCCAGGGGGACCAGCCCGCGCCATACACGGGACTCCAGATGCCGCTGAAGACAAAGCGGTGCCGGTGTGACAGCGACGACTCGCCTCGGTTATAGATGTTGGGATACTGGAATCCACTCCCGAAGGCAAGGTAATTGGCGCCCCCGCCAGCGGCGCCGTTGTATGCCAGATTATTGATCCAGGGATAATCCGACACTGTTTTCGCGAACGTATAGCTACTGGTTGCCTGCCAGCTATGGCTGAAGCGATGTTTAAAACTCACGATGGCAGCGTTGTAAAACGAATTCAAGTTTGGACGTTGAACATAAATATCGCCGAACCTTCCCGCGTTATTGGGACGCGCCGCGTTGTAGGCATCCTGCGAGCTCCAGCCAGTTTGATAGGGTGGAAGATTGATGTTGACCAGATTCATTCCCTTCCGTCCCTGGGCGCCCACATAACTCAACGTAAACGAAGAGGAGGGATTCAACTCCTGCTCAAAATCCAGGGTGTATCGCTGATAGTAGGGCACCGAGGTTGATTTCTGGTCAGAGTAAATGACGGTCTGCCATGCACCATCCCCAAAATACCCTTGGCCTTTCCCAGTGCTAACCGGATACTGTCCTTGCGGAACCGAGGGCTCCGGCTGAAATACGTTGGATTGATCGAGACACGGAGTGTCGGTCAGACAGAACAGGTTGCTCCCGCTGCCTGCGGGGCTGCCGCTGTTTGCAAATCCGACGGAAGTCGAGATTTGCGAGCCACCCATGTTGTAGAAGATCCCATAACCAACGTGGATCAATTGCTTCGGCCGCAATGCATAGGCGATGCTGATTCGCGGCGCAAAATCCAGCTTGGGAGCGGACAGATAGTGCTGCGGAAGGCCCGGCGCAACTCCGGGCACCGCCATTACACCGCCGTTGGCGTCCGGTTGATAGACGGCGCAGCAATACTTATTCGGGTCATATACGGGGATGCTCAGGTCATAGCGGAGGCCCAAGCTCAACGTCAGTTTCTGCGTGACCTTAATTTTGTCATTGCCATACATGCCCCACTGAGGAAATCTGACATTGAGTTCGGGGGCCGTCGCATCGCCACCAACGACGTTATCCAGTTGATGGATGTAAGACGGCAAACCCATGATCATGTCTGCCATCGAATCTCCGCCAGCGTAATTCTGGTCGTATCCGCCTGAACTAAAGCTGCCGTAATATACGTTGCGGCCGAAGTCCCAGTCGTATTCGCCCTTCCTGTAAAAGTCGATTCCGAATGTCATGGTGTGGCGTCCTCGGACCCAGTTCAAGTTATCGGAGAACTGAAAGGTCCGGTTCGACGCCAGAAAGTCCTGTTGAATGCCGGGCGTCGCATAATTATTGGTGTAAACCGCCAGCAGGCCATGCGTGATCCCAAGGCCAGTGTTCGTAAAGACGGAGTTCAACGGATTCGCGGGAGAGTTCGAATAGGCCACCGTACTGGGGCTCACGATCGTCAACGAAGCGCTGCCGATTCCGAAAATAAACTCGTTGGTCAGTGTGGGTGAAAATATGTGAACTTCGTTGGCCGTCACCAGGTAGCTTTTATCGTCGTTGTTGTTGATGAATTGCGGAAAAATGCCGCCGGAATTATTGTTGGTCCCGTGCTGGCGCGACCAGGTGACAAAGATGCTGTCTTTCTTCGTGACATTCGCGTCGAACCTGGTATCCAGGTGATAGTTGTTAAAACCCTGCGTCTCCGAGACGATCAGGTTGTTCACATTGCTGGGCTGGCCCGCCAGGTTCGGCAATGGATAAATCTTGAGCAGTGGCGCGGTCGTTGGGTCGATGACCGGCTTTCCTGTTATGGGATTGATTGCCAGATCAAGGCGATTATTGGGAATCGGAAGTCGTGTACTGTTCCCGCTGCCGTCGTACGTCGTGGTGAATGGATTGTAGATTTGGACCGAACTCAGGCTCGAGTTTGGCGGCGCGGGAATGCACAGGCCGTTGCTATCGAAGCCCGTTTGACATAACTCCGAGAAGTCGCCTGATCTTTCGTTTGCCGAAGGCACCGTGCCAGCGATCTGCACCGACCCGTCATGCTCGATGAATTCCTCATAGTTTCCGAAGAAAAACAGCCTTTTCTTCCAGTCACCAGGAATTGGAATGGGGCCGCCGAACCCGCCGCCAAACTGATTTCGTCGCAAGGTCGGTTTTACCGCGGTCGCCCCGATTGAGGGATCATAAGCTTTGTCATACGGACTGGTTGCATTCAGGAAGTCATTCTGCAGAAATTCATAGGCCGCACCGTGATACTTCGTGGTCCCACCCTTGGTTTGAATGCTGAAAGTAGACATGTCGCGGCCATTGGCCGCGGAAAATTCGAAAACATCGAGTTTCGCGTTCTCCAGCGCGTTGGAAGCCGGCAAGTAGCTGAGGCTGCTCTCATAATTGTCGTTAATGTTCACGCCATTGAGGTAAAATCCGCTGTCCCGCGATCCTTGCACGGTGCCGCCGGATGTGAAAGCGACTCCGCCCGAAGCGAACTGCGCACCCACGGCGAACGATCCCCCCGGATTAATGATGTTTTCGGGCGATGTGGCGCCTCCGGGCACAAGGGCCGCTAGCGCGGTGAAGTTCAACCCGCTCATAGGCAGTTCCTGAAATTGCTGCGTAGTAATCTCCACTCCTACGTTCGCGGTCTCGGTATTCAGAAGTGGCGCAGCACTCGTGACCGTCATCGTCTGGCTGACGGATCCCAATGTAAGTGTGAAGTCATATCGGATCGTGGTTCCGATGTTGACGTCAACCTGATCCGATTTAGCCGTTTGAAATCCTGCCCCGGTAGCGGTCAGCCGGTACGGGCCCGCCACGAGGCCCGCGAACTGATAGTTGCCCTGGGAGTCGGCAGTCGCGCTGCGAGTCTCGTTATGATCGACGTCGATCAAGGTGACTTGCGCATCTGGAACCGCCGCACCGCTGCCGTCCAGAACAGTGCCCCCGATCGCCCCGCGCTGGGCGAATTGTCCATAAGCCGCGGAGACCAGGACGACAATCAGACAGAGCAGGGGGAGGAGATTGGTTTTGCGATTCGGGTTCATCGGGTGCCTCCGGGCAACGTGGCGACAGGAAAGCGCTACATTTGAAAGCTTTCAAAAGAACTGCAAAATTACTCTTCTCGATTGACCTCTGTCAAGGAATTTCGTCAACTGGCGCTCCGCGCCACTCGCCGGGATATTGCCGGCCGCTGCTTCCGGACCGCTCGGGTCACCATCTTGGATTGATTGGATTCCGGCGGTGCCACCGATTGCCGGATCTTTAATTCCGTATCGAGCACCAGGTGTTTGGCTGGACTTTTACTGCCCGCCACACGCTCCAGCAAAAGACGCGCGGCCGTTGTGCCTAGCTGATAACCGGGCTGGTAAACCGAGGAGAGTTGAGGATTGGTCATTTCTGCAATGTCCAGATCATCGAAGCCGATCAGGGAGACGTCTTGCGGGCAGCGCAATCCCAACTCGCGCATGGACAGCATCACGCCGAGAGCGATCATGTCGTTTCCCGCAAAGATCGCAGTGGGTTGTGGGAGCAACCGCAACAACACACTTGCTTTCGCGTGGCCGCCCACTTTATTGAAACTGGCCTCCTGCATGTACTCGGGCGCAACCGTCAAGCCCGCCTCGCGCACAGCCCGTTTGAAACCGGCGAGGCGTTGCTGCGCGTTCGTCAAGTGCAGAGGGCCAGTGATCATCGCCAGATACCGATGCCCCAGTTGAATCAGGTGGCGCGTGGCTTTGTATGCGCCCTCTTCATTCGCTGCCGTGACCGTGTCGCCCTTCCAGTGAAGCGGCATGCGGTCAACACACACCACCGACGTTCCAGCCTTGCGATGGGACTCAGTCTGCGCCGTCAAATCGCTGAAATTCGAAGGAATCACGATCAGTCCGGCCGGCCGGTAGGTCCGCAGCTCATTCAGATGAACAATCTCCTTGCTGTGATCATTGTCGGTATTGCACAGCACCAGGCGATATCCATTCGCAAAAGCGACGTCTTCTGCGCCACGTACCACTGCAGGAAAAAAGGGGTTGGTGATATCGGGTATGACCATCCCGATCATGCTGGTTTTTTCTCGGCGTAAGCCTCGAGCCAGTTCGCTCGGCTGATATCCAAGCTCAGCCACCGCAGCCAGCACTCGTTGCCTCAAGGGATCTCGAACATTCGCCGTGTTATTCAGCACATGCGAGACCGTGCCCAGGGAAACTCTGGCTTTGGCCGCAATCTGCTTCATGTTAGGCATGTTCGGCGTTGATGTTTGCACGGTCGTTGCTTTCGACGAGAAATTACGCACTAAGGTAGACCCTTCTAACTCGTGAACAATCGGGTCTTTAGATTTATTTCATATCCTTTACGCAACGGAATCCTAGTGTACCTGCACGATCTTTGCTCGGCGCCATCAGCAGCAGTTTGCCGTGCTGGTCGAGGCGGTAGGCAGGCGGAAAATACCACACCGCTCCCTGCGGTTGATAATAACTTCCACCCCGCAAGATACCTGCGCGGGTATGCTCGTCCCTGAATTCGTTGGTCCATTGCCAAACATTACCCACCAAATCCTCGACGCCGAATGGGCTGGCGCCGCCGGGATGAGCATCAACCGGGTCGGGGCCTCTCAATGTGCGATCCTTCTCGGGCGCAGGCACCACTGAAGCATCCCAAGTGTTGCCCCAGGGGTACAGTTTTCCGTCGCTGCCTCGACCGGCATACTGCCATTCCCATTCATTGGGAAGCCGCTTTCCGGCCCAGGCCGCATAAGCCCGGGCGTCTTCCAGTGAGACCCAAGTCACTGGCTTGTTGTCCCACCCCGCCGGATAGGCGCCGTTTTGCCAGTCATGCAAAAAATTCAAATCATCTTCGGGGTGGTAGTGCGTGGAGTCTAGAAATTTCTTGAACTGCGCGTTGGTCACCGGGTAGCGGTCGATCCAGAAAGAGTCCATGTGCAACAAGTGAAGATGATGCCGGCGCGGCGAGTCTTCCCAGGGATATTGCACATCCACCCCAACGTCGTTGAATCCTTCAAGCTCGATACCGTCGACTTTGAACGTAAACTCGCCGGCCGGAACTCGAACCATGCCATCGGGCGCTTGCGACGAAGACTTTGTCTTTTCAATCGCCACCATTTCTTGGGGCGCAAACTTCCATTCCGCCGAATAGCTGCTCAGCGGCCGGAGCGAGCGTTGCTTCATCTCCGCCAACAACTGTTTCAGCTTTGCCTCGGGCTCGTCCGCAGCCGCCAGAATCGCGCCAAACCCCCGCGCCTCGATCGCAAAAGTCAGAAGCGCTTGCCCTGTCGCGCCCGCCTCGGGCTTGAGTTCAACTCCATGCCACAGGTCGAAGTACCGCGTACCCGCAGACGCTGGCAGACTCAACTGCCGGCTCTCGATGTCATATTGATTGCGGTTCACAAGGGTCCAGAGCGTGTTCTGGCCTTGCGGCCAGCGGCTGGCATAAACGCCCGCCTGTACCGTTTCGGCATACGGCTGCCAATCCGGACTTATCAGAAAGTTCGCCAGCGAGCGTTCGATCGTCGCTACTCGCCGGAGCGCCTCCGCGTCCCGTGCAGTGATCTGGTTCCATATGCCCCAGATGTTTTCCCAACTTTCGTACCCCACTCCATTGAAAAATGCATATTGCAGATTGTCGACCTTGCTGTGGTTCCAGCGGTCGCAAACGTTCATCATGTGTCTGGGCTCAAGCCACTTGAACACACTCACCATAGGTGCATTCGGATATTGCCAATAACCCCACGACATGTTGTTCCATGCGAGAGCTTCAAAAGGAGACGGAAAAGCGTGTTCAGGCTCGAGCGCCAGCGGATGTCCCACAGCATCCGACGCCGTTCGGAATGCGCGTGGGATTCCCCGAAGCGTGTCACCGTTTACGCCGTCCGCTCCAACTTCCACCATTAGTTTTGCAGTCGCTTCCCAGTCGGCCACGCCGGAATCGCGCGTGCCCTGGTCCCATGCCATATACGGAAAGAAAACTTTGACGCCCCGGCGGTGAAAATCCCCGATCATCTGCTTGACTCCCTCGATGCCGCCAGGCATGGAGCGGACCATGTCGTACTGGTTGCGGTTGTCAATCCCAATGTTGGGATACACCGGCCAGATCAGTACTGAATCAATACCGCCGTAGCGTTGATTGAGGTCGTCAAGGTACTTATCGACGGTGTAACGTCCCGCCTCAGGGTCGTAGAAGTAGCGGTCCTCGACCATCATTTGTGGCTGGATGAAACTGGACTGCGTCCACTTGAGCTCAGGTCGTTCGTATTCCTGGCCGGAATATCCCGCCCGAACGCGCGCCTCCTTCCGCCAGTGCGTGATGTCCTCCAGCCAGACTTTGTAGTCCTCGGGGGAGCATATCTTCTGTTGTCCCGCCGATGGCTTGACCGGATTGAGGCAGTCCGGCCCGGGGATCTGATCCGCGTCTGGAGGATAACGAGTCGTTTGCGCCGCAAGAGCGGTTGCAATCAAGAGCAAGACCAGCAGTTGCGATAAGACGAAACATTTACCACTTCCCGTTGGCATGAGCAAAAAACCTCGCTCGTTCTCAAATGAATTAAAAGCTTTCAAACCGCCGCTTGCGCCCGCGACGCAGCCCGCCGTTCACTCCGCATCACTCGCGCAGCGGAAGCCCAATGTGCCTGCACGATCTTTGCTGGGCGCCATCAGCAGGAGTTTGCCGTGCTCTTCCGCTTTATATGCCTGGGGAAAATACCAGATCGATCCTTGCGGTTGATAGTAGCTTCCGCCACGCACAATCGCAGCGCGCGTATGCTCATCCTGGAATTCATCAGTCCATTGCCAGATGTTTCCGATCAAGTCCATCACGCCGAAGGGACTCCCTCCCTTCGGATGCGCCGACACATCATCCGGCCCGCGCAGATCGCCGCCTTGATCTGGCTCCGGAACTGCACTGGCATCCCAGTCATTTCCCCATGGATAAACACGCCCGTCCATTCCCTGTAAGGCATACTGCCATTCCCACTCATGCGGCAGCCTTTTTCCTGCCCAGCCACAATAGGAGCGAGCATCCTCTAATGCCACCCACGTCACGGGTTTATGGTCCCAGCCAGTCGGGAAAGTTCCGTCCTTCCAATCCTTGAGAAAGTTGCCCGCATCTTCGGGATGGTAGTGCGCTGCCAACAGAAATTTCGCGAACTCGCCATTGGTCACGGGATACCTGTCCATCCAAAAGGATCGAATGTTCAGTTTCTCTTCGTGGTACCGGACGGGCGCGCTCTCCCACGGGTATTGCACGTCCACGCCGAGTCCGTCGCCTCCCTCAAGCTCGATCCCATGCACACGAAAAACGTAGGCGGCCGACGGAATCTTCACCATCCCCTCGGCAGCCCGAGATGTAGCCTTGCTCGCGGCAATCGGTACGATCTGCTGCGGCAAAACCTTCCACTCATGCGAATAACTGGCCAGCGAGCGGCCTGTGTACTCCTTCATCTTTGCCATGAAGGTCTGCATCGACGCATCGGGCGTGTTCTGCGTCGACAGGACTGCCCCGTACCCATGTGCTTCAAGATCGAAGTTCAGGACGACCTTGTGGCCTTCTCGTTCCGGCTGCAGTTCGATCCCGTGATAGAGATCGTAATAGCGCATCCCCGGTTGATCCGCGAGCTCAAGCTGACGCCCATGGATGTCGTCTTCGTTCCGATTCACCGCGCTCCACAGTGTCTCTCCGCCCAAAGGCCACTTACTGGCGAACACTCCAAACCGCAGCGTTGGCGTGAGCGGCTCCCAATCCTTGCTCACCAGAAAACGCGAAAACGCGCGTTCCAACGTAGCCACTCGCCGAAGGGCCTCCGCGTCTCGAGGCGTGATGCCGTTCCAGATGCCCCACACATTCTCCCAGCTTACATATCCGACTCCGTTGAACCATGCGTACTGTAGGTCGTCGGTCTTATCGCGGTTCCAGCGGTCTGAAACATTCACCATATGCCGGGTCTCTAGCCATTTCATATGGCTGATGTAAGGCGTAAATGGAATTTTCAGATTGCTCCATGTCATGTTGTTCCACATCAACCCGTCATCTGAACTGGGAGCACTCTCCGGTTCGAGGGCCAATGGATGTCCAGCCTCGTCCGATGCCGTGCGAAAACTCCTCGGGACCCCCGCCAGAGTGTCTCCATTAATGCCATCGGCTCCTACTGCAGCCATCAGTTCGGCGGTCGCGACCCAGTCCGGCTTCCCTTCATCCCGAGTACCCTGGTCCCAAATGATGACGGGAAAAAGCACGCGCACTCCACGCCGGTGAAAGTCCGCAACCATTTGTTGGACACCAGCGATTCCTCCCGGCATCGCTCGCAACATATCGTATTGGTTTCGATTGTCGATTCCGATGTTTGGATAAATCTGCCAAACCAGCACCGAGTCAATTCCACCGTAGCGCTTCTCCAGATCGTCGAGATAGCGATCCACGGTGTACTTGTGTGTTACTGGATCGTAGAAATAGCGGTCCTCAACCATCATCTGTGGCTGGATGTAACTGCTTTGCGTCCATTTGAGATCCGGCCGTTGATATTGGGACCCCTCATAGCTGACCCGCAACAATCTTTCGAATCGCCAGTGCTGGATGTCCTTCCGCCAGGCGTCAATCTGATCTCTGGAGCAGGGCCTCAACGGTAGAAATGAGAGGTCGCCCGCACGACACTCCGGGGTAGGGATGTACGGCCCCTGGGGAGGATACTTCGTATCCTGAGCGTAAGCGGTGGCAAGTGCGACTGCCATCAGACTACAAATCGTGAGGGACAATCGATGCGTCAATTTCATAGCACTCCAGGGAAACCTGACGCCCAAATCGCGCTCAGATTAAAACGTTTCAAACTTAAAGTCCAGCGTGGTATTTTGAATGCGATTATTTGCCGCTGGATGGGACTCGATCCTCCGAGTTCATCGCAACAAGACCCATCCCAGCATCTTCGTGAGATTGGACACCGGACCCATGATCCGCCGAAACCATTTGTTCCTTGTCTCCGTAATCCTCCTGTCGTCCTTCGCGCGGCAGGCTGCGGCCCAGACAGAAACTCGACCCTTCGTTCATAACGGGTATAGCCGTCCCTATCTCATTCATCGGCCAGCTCACCTGGTAACACATCCCGCGGTGGTGTTTATGCTCGGCGGAATTCGAAGTACGGCAAGATTTACATCCGAAAACTACAACTGGATCAGCGCCGCCGATCGCAACAGATTTCTGGTTGTTTTTCCTGAGCCTGTAGCAACCCAGACCGATCAACCTGCGGACCGGCACACCAACATCACCTTCTGGGAAATGAAAGGCTCCCGTACTCATCAACTCGCAATCGGCGCCCTTCCCGTCGATGATGAGGGCTATTTGATGTCGGTCTTACATGAGGTCCTGCAACGCGACCACGCCGACCGGAAGCGCATTTTCTTCGCTGGTTTTTCGAGTGGGTCAGGAATGGTCCAACTGCTCGCCTCTCGTCATGCCAAGAATATCAGTGCAATCGTTGCGGTAGCGACGCCCCTCATGGATCCACCGCCGAAGCTGGCTCGCCCCATGCCCATCCTTTACATCCACGGCGATACCGACGAGCAGTTTTCCGGTTTTGAAGTGAATAGTCCAAATTTTGCGACTACGCCCCATGGGAATTGGGTGACATGGGGGTATCTCAACGGCTGCAGGCTTCAGACGGCCAAGAAAATGGATTGGGGAGTGCAGTTCTCCTGGCAGAGCTGCAAAAACGGAGTCCCTGTCATCGCCGACTTCGTTGCAAACTTCGGCCACGAGTGGGCGGGTAGCCCCGATTCCCCCGCGAACCGGAACGGCCAGCATGACGACACCCTTGATTTTACGGACATGGCTTGGCAATTCTTCGCCGGTATTCACTCGAAATAGCGCTCACAAGTTTCTGTGGGCACCGAGAATCTCTGCCAAACGCTTGCAACGTCGGCCATGTTGAGCCTTACGCGGCTACACAATCGAGAACAACTCTTTGTACTCTAACTCCCTCAGAAGTTGATGCGCGCCGTGAGTTCGACAATACGCGGGCCTGCCCCCTCGGCATTTTGCACTGCATTGATGCTTCCAAAACCCGGCGTTCCAACTTGCATATTGGGTGTTAGCAGGTTGGGATGGTTAAACAAGTTCGAGACTTCCAACCCAGCTTGCAGTTTTGCCCTTTCAGTGAGCGGAACGGATTTGATCAGAGACATGGAAACAACTTTTGTACCCGGACCGACCACACTGCCGACGCCAGCGTTGCCAAAGCGTCCGATGGCACTACAAACGCCCCCACTCAGTCCCGGAACGGCAAAAGCCGCCGGGTTCAAAAACTGCGGATTGCTGAGGGAAAAATTGGAAGCATAGGGAGATACTCCTTGGACAAAATCGGCATGAGCAGCGCCCGCCTCGCTGCCGCTAATAAGGTTGGTGCCGGATGAGTCACAACTTGACTGCACCGGCGTCAGAAAGGGGCCGCTTTGAAAAACCAGCACACCGCCCGCTTCCCAGCCGCCGACCACAGCGTTCAGCGCTCCCCCGGCGTCTCCGAGGACTTTCTTTCCTCGTCCAAACGGGAGATCGTACAGAAAGGTCGTCAGGAAGCGATGACGGCGGTCATAGATTACGTTGCCATAGTCTAATCCTGGATTGAATCGGTCGGTCACAAAATTGGCGGGTTGAACGGCGAGTGCAGTGGGATTGCCGCCGCCAGCGGTCGAGAGGTCGCGGGTAAATACATAACTGCTTTCGAACTGCAGCCCATTGCCGAAGCGCTTATGCAAATCCGCGGTGAGGCTGTTGTAGTTGCTGTGCGCGGCATTGGTAACGCTCTCAATCACCAGCCAATCCTGGTAAGGGCGGCTGGCACCAGCCACCCCATACCCTACGGTATTCGCATGGACCTGATTGAGATCCTGCATCACCTCAAGGTTGCTGCCGTGGTTTCCAATGTAAGAAAGACGGAAGCCGGTCGTGAAGCCAATTTCTCGTTCAAACGTCAGGTTCCATTGCTGGACGCTCGGGTCTTTATAGTGGACGGGAAATGCGTAGAGAAAGCTGGCCCCTCCGGGCTGGGCTTGATCGATAGGATTGGGCCAGGGGGAGGGCCATGAAATAACCGGCGTGCCGGTGTTATTCGGGCCGCTGTAGCCATTGCCGTAGAACGGAATGTAACTGGTGGTAGTCGCCCAGCCGGCGACCAACGCAAACCCGAGGGGCGCTTCGATGAATCGGCCGTAACCACCGCGGATGACTGTCTTGTCGTTGTGAAACGGCCGCCACGCAAACCCGATGCGCGGACCGAAATCATGCTTGTCGGTGAAGCGCAGGGCGGACGGAATTCCCGCCTGCGCCGCGGTCAGCAGCGGGGTATTCGGCACGGAACCGATCAGCCCGGGATCGGCCATCGAAATTGCCTGCTGATTGGGAACAACCAGGGCCGTTTCGTTGGGATTGCCCTGATAGTTCGGCAGCAGCGCACCGTTGTTGTAACCGGTATCGCGCATTGGGGGATGCAATTCATAGCGCAGGCCCAGGTTGAGGGTGAGGCTCGGCGTGACCTTCCAGTCGTCTTGTGCGAAAAAACCATAGGCGTAGCCAAGTCCGTTCATCTTGTCGTCACTAATCAACGTGATCAGTTCGTAGTCGGGATAGCCGAGCAGAAATGAAGTGAAGGGGTCGCCCACGGTCGTTCCAACTGCGGAAGACTGACCGTCGAACGCATATTGTCCGGAGCGAATGCTTCCGAAGGCGTCATCGTCGTGATCGCTTAACCGGCGCCAGTCGAAGCCGAACTTGAACGTATGCGTATGCTTGATCCAAGTGAGGTTATCGGAGATCTGGATGGTGTTGCTGATTTGCGTCGAAGGGTTGGCGCCTCCCGTTTGCTGAAAGTTCCCATCCGTACCTCCAAAATCCACGTTGGGCACGGCACCGTAGGGGCTGGGATTGGGAATGCCACTGAGCCCAAGTTCCGTGAGTATGTTTTGCGAGTTGACGTTCAGAGTGGTCTGCGAATGAAAACGGCTAAAGCCTCCTCGAATCTCGTTGAGCAACGATGGTGTAATCGTGAAATTGTGGGCGAGGGTAAGGGCCGAATCGGTTTCTGGCTGCGAAAACGGACCAGTCGAGGGCGAGCCGCCCACTTCCCAGAAAAAAGGGTGCTCTGGATTCGGGGCAGTTACGACAGATCGCTTCTTATAACTCAGACGGCCGAAGATCGATTGTTTAGTGGTGAGGTTATGGTCGATGCGGACGTCAAACTGATTACTCGAGATCGGAGTCGCCAGGTTCTCGGAATAATTGTTGACGATATTGTCGCCGGCTGCAGGATTCGGAGACGGCATCAGATATTGCAGAATGTTCGCGGAGACTGGGGAGATCGGCACCGCATTGCACGGAATCGGAGTTCCATCATAGTTAAAGATCTGCTTGCCGGCGCCATACGTATTGGTTAAGTATGCGCACAAATCTCCGCTCCGCATGGAGGCGGATGGAACGCTGGTGACCAGGGGCGTTTCCCTGGGAAGTCGTAGTCCTTCGTAGCTGGTGTAGAAGAAAGTCTTGTCGTGGATGATCGGGCCGCCCAGATAAGCGCCAAAATTATTCAACCTCAACTTTGGCTTGCCGTTGGCGAATGGATCCCCGGCGTCCAATGCGTCATTTTCGAAGTTCCACAAGACACCGCCATGAAGAGCGTTCGTTCCGGCTTTGGATGTTGTAGTGATGTCGGCGACGCCGCTGAATTCTGCGTTATTGTTCGAGCCGCTTACTTTCATCTCGGAGATGGAGTTGAAAGACGGAAAGAGCTCCGCGATTGGCGTCGCATACTCAATCGACATTGTGCTAACGCCATCGAGAGTGATCGCCGTGAGGGCAGAGGTTGTGCCTTGAATCACGAGTGTCGTCCCGTCGGTTTGGACGCCAGGTTGAGTAGTAAGCGTCGAGATTGGGCTCGTAGAACCATTCGACCGTGAATAAATGGCGACCGGAAGATCCACCAGTTCTTGCCCCGTGCGGTTGGCCTCGATGGTGGAAACATCGGTCGTAATTACGCCGATTGCGCCGCCGTCCACATTCACGGTTTCAGCGGTGGAACTCACTTTCAGAGATGCGTCCACGCGTTTGGTCTCGCGCGCTTCCAGATTGAGGTCGGAGATACTGACGGTTGCGAAACCAGTTTGCGTGACGGTCACTCGGTACTGACCGGCATCGAGGTTCAGAAACGAGTACTCGCCCTTGCTGTCGGTGGTCGCATGCCGCTCGACGGACGTCCCCGTATTCACGAGCGTCACCTTTGCGCCGTTCACCAGAGCGCCGGTCGCGTCCTTCACCGTGCCAATGATTGCCCCGTAGGTGGATTGTCCAAAAACGGACGCCGGCAGCAGAAGCGCCAAACCGAGTGACAGACACAAACGGGAAAACATCGTTGACCGTTTCAAAGCCGACAGCAGGTGCATCGGAACCCCCCCGGGTCTGAGCAAAACTTCATTTAATCGAAGACTGTGGATCCACGAAATGAAAGTACCGGCACCATGATCGGGTGCAAGTGCCGCAAACCTTAATCCAACTCTTGGTGCAATTCGGTAGCGCTGTATACAAAGTAACGCTGGATACACGAGTTGCGATCCTGATGCTCTACTCTCAAGCCCCGTAAGAATAAGGCGCTGGTTGCGCCGCGGACATCTACAATGAGAATTCTTCGAAATCGCTCTGCGCTGGGAGGCCGGTAGCAGGAATATGAAGCGTCTTTTCGCAGTGGCTGCATTGACGTTGTCCGCGCTGGTCATGCCTGCGATGGCGCAGGATACCGCCTTCCCTCCCGTGTGGGAGCAGATTCCCGGTCCCGATTGCGCTCCGGTCATGCAGTGGAACTCTCCCGGAAAGCCTCGTACCTGCAGTCCCGCGCAGATCGCGGACTGGCTGGCGGACATCCGGCACTGGCGGATGGAGCACCTGGTACGGATGGGATATGAGGGTTCGCAGTACGACCGGCCAGAGCTCAAGTGGACGCAATCGAGTTTTGTCCAGCCGCAGATGATGGTTCACGATCGGTATTTTTATGATCGCGAGGCACGGCGCTATACCGTGGACCGATACTTGGATGACCTCGTCAGTCGCTATGGCGGGATTGACAGCGTGCTGATCTGGCACACCTATCCCAACATGGGTATTGATAGCCGCAGCCAGTACGACTTGTTTCGCGATCTGCCCGGCGGACTGGAAGGCGTGCGCAAGATGGTTGCCGACTTTCATCGCCGTGGCGTTCGGGTCATGTTTCCTGTGATGGTGTGGGATCAGGGGACGCACAATGAAGGAGTGTCAGACGCAGAGGCGATCGCCCGCGAACTGGCGGCGGTGGATGCCGACGGAATCAATGGCGACACACAGGAAGGAATGCCCGCTTCATTTCGGCGGGCATCCGACAAGATCGGGCATCCGCTGGCGCTCGAGCCGGAAGCGCCGCTCTCTGCCGATGAGATGCTGGCCTACAACAACTCAAGTTGGGGCTACTGGACGTATGGTTTTGTGCCGTCGGTAAGCCGCTACAAATGGCTGGAGTCGCGTCACATGGTGAATATGTGCGACCGCTGGTCGCATGATCACGTGGACGATTTACAGCAGGCATTTTTTAACGGCGTCGGTTTTGAGAGCTGGGAAAACGTCTGGGGAATCTGGAATCAGATGACGCCGCGCGATGCCGAGGCACTTCGGCGAATGGCAACCATCGAACGCGCATACAGCACGGTTCTGGTCAGTCCCGATTGGGTGCCTCACATTCCAACCGAGCATTTCGGCATTTATGCCACCGAGTTTCCGACGAAAGACGCAACACTGTGGACATCAGTGAATCGAAACCATTACCCAGTCGAAGGTCGACAGTGGGTTGTGCCCTACAAAGCGGAGACCCGGTACTTCGACTTGTGGCATGGCGTGGAACTCCACCCGAAACGAGAGGGAGAAAAGTCGGTGATCGAGTTTTCCCTGGAGCCGGATGGATATGGCGCAGTACTTGAGACATCAAAACCCGATGACGCCGAGCTGACCAAACTGTTGACCACAATGCGCGGTCTCAGCCAGAAGGCGCTATCGAGTTTCTCGCGTGAGTGGAAAGCGCTTCCGCAGAAAATGGTTGAGATCGCGCCGACCGCGGCGCCCTCGCAGGAACCATCGCAGATGGTCAAGATTCCGGAAGCCGATTTTATTTTCCAGGTTACGGGCATTGAGATTGAGGGAATGAACGACGAAGGTGTAGATGTCCAGTACCCGTGGGAACCCTCCGCGCGTCGATATCATGCACAGCGCATGCATGTGAAATCGTTCTGGATCGACAGATACCCTGTGACAAATGCCGAATTCAAGGCGTTCCTCGATGCTACGCACTATCTTCCCGCGGACGGCCACAACTTTCTCAAAGACTGGAAAGAGAGAACATATCCGTCTGGATGGGAGCACAAGCCGGTCACGTGGGTGTCTCTGGATGATGCGCGGGCATACGCGAGATGGGCTGGCAAACGTCTGCCTCACGAATGGGAGTGGCAGTATGCGGCGCAGGGTGAGGATGGTCGCGTTTATCCATGGGGAAACGACTGGGCGGCAGATGCGGTTCCTAGGCCGGATACGGGGCGTGATATGGAGCCCGCCACTGATGTTGCCGTTCATCCCAAAGGCGCGAGTCCATTCGGAGTGATGGATCTCGTCGGAAATGTCTGGCAATGGACGGACGAGTACGTTGACGAACACACCCGCGCAGCGATTCTCCGCGGCGGCAGCCATTATCAGCCCCAGGGCTCGCGCTGGTATTTCCCGCAGGCTTATAAACTGTCGGAACACAGCAAGTACCTGCTGATGGCTCCGAGTCTGGACCGCTCCGGTGCAGTTGGGTTTCGCTGTGTGATGGATGCCGATGGTGCCACTCAAAACTAGATATTTGGATTCTCGCTGGGCACAAATCAATGAACTCAGGCAAACAAATTCGTCTCAATCGAGTGTTCGCCGGTGATGGCAAGACCGTTATCGCCGCATTGGATCATGGAATCGCAGGCTTGTCTCCTCTGGGAGGGCTGGCAACCCCCGATCATCTGATTCCGGCCCTCACTGCGGCTCGAGTCGATGCGGTCATTGTCACTCCCGGCATGGCCAGCGCCTTCAGCGCACTGTTCGGCAAAACTGGACTGATTGTCCGCATGGATTGCGGTCCAACCGCCATTACTGGCGAATGGTCGCAGACGCGTCCAGCTCTGGCCGTTGAGGATGCGATTCGGCTAGGCGCAGATGCGGTGATTGCCATGGGAATCGTGGGTGCCGAGGGGGAGTCTGCCAGTCTCCACGCGCTAGCCCGGCTCGCGGCCGAGTGTGAGCGGTGGGGAATGGCGCTGATCGGGGAAATGTTACCGGGAGGATTTTCGGCGGCAGAAGTCTCGGCGGAACAGACTGCAGTCGCGGCCCGGCTGGGAGCGGACTTGGGAGCCGATGTGATTAAGATCCGCTACAGCGGCAGCCGCGAGAGTTTCCGTGCCGTTACCGAGGCCTGTTACCGGCCTGTGGTCGTCCTAGGTGGGTCAAAGCAGAGCCCCGAACAACTAATCTCATCCACGCGCGAAGCGATGGCGGCGGGAGCCAGAGGCGTGGCCGTCGGACGAAACATCTGGCAGTCGCCGGAACCGGGGAAGGTCGCAGCATCTTTGGTAGAGGCGGTTCATGGCTGAGATCTGGCGCCGCGTCGGCTTGATTGTCAATCCGGCAGCGGGCAGCGGAGTCAACGAATCTCTTGTTGCGGCGCGCCACGTGGTCGAGCGTTGCGGCGCGCAGTTCGTTTTCACAGGGCCGGGACAAGCTGGCGCGGCGGCTCTTTCTGGATGGCACGGTCAGGTGCAAGTTCACAACCCTGAGTCGAGTGCGCCGAGCAAGCAAACACGGGCTCTAGCGCGCTGGATGAACGAGCAACGGCTCGACGGACTGATTGTTGTTGGCGGGGACGGAACGCTCTCTGATGCTGGCATCGAGGTCGGAGGCACAATGCCGATCCTGGGGATTGGAGCCGGGTCCACTAATGTGGGGCGACTGATTACCTGTTGCGCTAGCCGTGTTGAAGAACTAAGTTTCGCCGAACTCGACATCTGGAAGACGGACGCTTTACTGGCATCGGTGAACGATAGCCTTGTGGGCATGGCATTCAATGATGTCGTCATCGGTTCTACCATCGTCGGAACGCTAAACGGCCAGCGTTGCGATCTTAGTGCCGCGGAGAGAAGCCATGGAAGGCTCACCGCCCTACGACCTCGGAGCATTGGGAATCGGGAAACGAAGGTGACCAGGATCAGTCCAGCAGAACGCACGCTGATCGCTTCGGGTGAGGCCGTCGGAACAGTAGTCGCCGGTTTTGCCGAACCTGCTTTTTTTGGCAAAGCGATCACCGGAGGCATTTGTCTTGCTTCGCTGACCGGACTTCCTGCTGGTTGTCTGGTCTGCAACTTGCCGCTCGCGCAGGTGGGAATCACCGCACAGACATTATTGAACGCCCCAGCGGTTATTTCACAATACGTGAGCCTCTCCGAAGACACGACTATCGAAGTGGAACATGTCGAAGGGGATGCCGTGCTGTGTGTGGATGGGAATCCTGCGCATCAGTTCGTAATGTCTGATCGCTTGACGATTTCTGTTCGCACGGGAGCCGCGATCGGAGTGCGCGCGCGCAAAGATCTGAGGTCGGCATGAAAACTCTCAAGTATTACGGACCAGGATCGATCCGGATGGAAGACGTGCCGACTCCGAAGGTGAGCCACGGCGAAGTTCTGGTTGCTGTGGAAGCATGCGGCATTTGCGCGACCGATTTGAAGACGTTCGTACGTGGGCATCCGAAAATTCGCCCCGGATCGGGCCTCGGTCATGAAATTTCCGGCATTGTCGTGGAGTCTCCAGGCTCCGCGGTCTGGCGTCCGGGAACCCGCGTCACCGTGGCGCCATACGTACCCTGCGGGTCTTGTCCCCAATGCCGAAAAGGCCGATACAGTCTGTGCCCGAACCTGTTCAACGATCTTCTGGATCCGGGAGGGTTCAGCGAATTTGTGCGCGTCCCAGAACGCTTGGCGGCGGAGGGAATGATTGCACTGCCTGACTCTCTGGCCTCCAATGCCAGCTGTTTTGCCGAGCCTGTCGCTTGCTGCCTGCATGCTTTTTCAAGCATTGATGTGACCGGCGGAGATTCTCTGATGATTATTGGCGATGGCGTCATGGGATTGCTTCAGGCAGAGATTGGACGCGTTCTTGGTGCCAGTCCGATCATCCTGAGCGGAATGACACCGGAGCGGATGGCACTGGCTAACGGGGTGGCGGATATCGTCATCGATGCTCGAAACGAGGATGTGACGGCGGCGGTCATGAGTGCGACGGGCGGCGAAGGAGTCGACAAGGTATTCGTATCCGTTGCCGACGTGAGGGCGGCTGAACTCTCGGTAAAGATTGCACGCAAAGGTGGGTCCATCAACCTGTTTGCCGGTATGCCGTCCGGTTCCACTCTGGCTTTGGACATGAACCGGATTCACTACGACGAGGTTCTGCTCACGGGTTCGTTCGGATTCGGGCCAAGGGATTTTCGTGAAGCAGTGGACTTGATATCGAGCGGCAAGCTGGATGTAACGCGGCTGATCACTTCCACCGTGCCGTTGGCCGGGACGGCCGACGCGCTCGATAAACTGTCGCGGCAAGATGGTGTAAAGACCATTGTTCGCTGTGGCGGCGCGGGAGGCGAATCATAAAGTGCTTTCTCGCATTGAACAGTTGATCGGAACTTCACTCGGCACACAAACCATGTTCTTGATTGGGATGGTGCTAACCGTACCGATGACCATCATGTTCGTCGCTGAATTGTTTGACTATCAGATTCGGTTCTTCCCGCCCGGCATTGTCAAAATGCGACGGCGATGGAATGCGAAGGCCGTCACAATGATGGCAATGACCGCCGCGCTTTCGGTGATCTTGCAGGCCGTCAGTGCAGTGCTCGTGCTGATTCCAGGGTTCCTCACCTTCCGCGCTGACGCCCTCGTACGTTTTCCCTTCGGAGCGATTTTTGGAATGCCTGCCGTTTGGGGAGTTGGAATCGCAAATCTGCTGGGCGACGCTCTCACGGGTTCCCTCTCACCCGGGTCCGTAGCTGGCGCAATCGTTTCCTGGTGGATGGCGTACCTGTTCTACAGGCTGTATCGCGGACCCAGCGACTACTGCATGGCAGGAAACATCAGTTGGGTCAAGTACTACGCGGTCGTACTTCTGTGGTGCGTGCTCGGATCTTTCTATCTATGCACGAATTTCAGCTATTTGCGTCTCTTCCCCAACACGATTATCTGGACCGCAATTTTTCCGGCGGTCGGCTTGACGACCTTTGTCGGCGGCCTGCTCGGGCCACTGGTGGCGCGTGTCGTCGGCCCCGCCGCCGAACGCTACGGCCTTTCCCGCGATGAGATGGGATACGAGGAAACCCGCCAGTTGCCGCGCGGTGCAGCCGACTAGAACATGGCTCCAATTATCCAAATTCGCGGTCTGCTCTATTCCTATCGGCGCCAGAAGGACCGGCCCGCCTTGCTAGGAGTTGACTTAGATGTGAGCGAGGGTGAGTTCATCGCAATCGCCGGGCGTGCGGGTTCGGGCAAATCCACCCTGTGTTATGCATTGAACGGGCTGATCCCGCACAGCTTTGGTGGACACATGGACGGAGAAGTTATCGTCTGTGGATTGAATACGCGAACAACATCGGTTCCAGATCTCGCCCGGCACGTCGGATTCGTTCTCCAAAGCGCCGAGTCGCAACTTGTAGGATTGAGTGTTGAAGAAGACACAGCCTTCGGGCTAGAAAATATCGCCTTGCCCGCGCATGAGATCAACAGCCGCGTCAATGCCGCTCTTCAGACGGTGCGGTTGCAGGATCACGGTCGCTCATCGCCCTGGACTCTATCGGGTGGGCAAAAACAGCGTCTCGCTATCGCTGCCGCGCTGGCATTTCAGCCGCAGGTGCTGGTTCTGGATAATCCCACGGCCGAACTCGATCCCGTTGGCAAGCAGGAAGTCATGGCAACGATCGCACAGCTTAACCGTGAGCGCGGAGTCACCGTGGTGATCGTCAATCAGGAACTGGAAGAAGTTCTGCCGTATGCCTCGCGACTAGTGTTAATGGATCGCGGGCAGATCACGACCGTGGGATGTCCGGCGGAGGTCATAGACTCAGCCGAGGAAGTATTAAAAGTTGGTGTAAAACTCCCCGACGTCGCACAAATCGCGTACGAATTGAGAATCAAGAACAAATGGATCGGGCCTCTCCCTGTGACCGTCAGCGATGCGCTCGACCAGATGCGAAGACTGGAATCTCCAGGAATCGCCGCAGTGGAAACCGCGGCAACTGACAAGCGTGCTGAAAGTCTGATTGAAGTGCACGATGCTTCGTTCTCGTATCCGAACGGGAAGCGAGTCATTCACAACGTCAGCCTCACGATTCGGCGCGGCGAGTTTATCGCCCTGATGGGTCCAAATGGCGCAGGTAAGACCACTTTGGCCAAACACTTCAACGGATTGTTAGTGCCGACTTCAGGCCGAGTGCTGATAGGCGGCAAAGACAGCCGCAGTACCGGTGTGGCTCAACTCGCGAGCACCGTTGGCTACGTATTTCAGAATCCCGATCACCAACTGTTTTCGCGAACGATCGCCGACGAATTCGCTTTCGGACCGAAGAACCTGGGCTGGTCCAAGGACCGAATTGCCAATGCCGTTCAACGAGCACTGGAATATCTCGGAGGACGGCAACGTGGGTTAGACGATCCGTATTTCATGGGTCTGGCGGAGCGCAAATTGATCGCGATCGCTTCCGTCCTCATCATGGAGCCTGAGGTGCTCGTACTCGACGAACCCGCAACGGGAGCCGATCACGAAGCTTCTCTGCGCATCATGGATTATCTTTCAGCCCTGCATCGGCAAGGACTGACCGTGGTGATTGTGACGCACGATGTTTCGCTGGCTGCGAACTACGCGGACCGCGTAGTGGTTGTACGCGAAGGCTCGGTGGCGTTGGATGGGCGGCCGGATGAGGTGTTTCGCAAAACAACAGAATTGCAATCCTGCCTGGTAACACCCCCTCAGGTGGCGAGGCTGGCACAGGCACTCAACCCCTCCGCATTCACCTGCCGAGTTGGAGAGCTGGTAGATCAGTTGGCAGGGGCCTAGTCATGTCAACCACGCCCGCCAATTCTGGCGTCGACACGGTCGATGTAAGCCGTGCCATAGATCCGCGCGTCAAGATTCTTTATTTAGCGTGGGTCTTCCTCATGGTCTCGGTGCTGGTTCATCCCTTAATTCTGTCTTTGATTTTTATTCTGACGGTTGCGATTGTCTTCGCAAGCCGGCTTTCGCTCTGGACCTTGCTCAAGGTTGGTCGCCTCGGATGGATCGTTGCCGGGATATCGTGGTTGCTCTGGATCGTATTTCTCAGGCATCAAGGACGCGCGCTGATTTCCATCGGTTCCTGGGGTGTCACTGAAGCGGGGGTCTTCAATGGGCTATCCGTGGCTGCGCGGATCGCTTCGATTTTGCTCGCTTTTCTGGTTGTGTTCAAGACGACTTCCACTCGCTCCGTGATGACGGCACTTTACCGGCTGCACGTGTCGGTCCCGTTTGCCATGGTAATGGGCATCACGCTGCGATTGATCCCGCAAATGCAGTCTGAACACGCTTCTATTCTCGAAGCGCAACGCTCGCGAGCGGTTGAATTCGCGAAAGGAAATCTCCTCGCGCGCATGCGCAAACACATCGCCTATATCATTCCCCTCGTTCTGCGTGCCCTGAAAATCGCCAGCGACTTAAGTCTGGCAATGGAAGCGCGCGCATTCGACCCCTATGCGCAGAGAACCTTCTCACAGACACTGGAATTCAACGCGTTGGATGTGACCTTGCTCGCGCTGATGGTGATTACCTTGGCGGCGGGTGTAAGTGCAAGGCTGCTCGGTTTTGGTGGAATGCCCGTGCAGTGGCTCGCCAACGCCGGAGGATAGAGAAACAACTCGGGAGGCTCCGCGTCAGCCTTGCAGCGCCTGCCACATTTCCTTGTCGCGCTCGGCGGTCCAAATTCTGGGATGCTTGATGCCACTCGCTTCGTCAAAGGCTCGCGACACATCAAAGGGCAAGCAGTGCTCATAGATAAACACCTTGCCGAACTTGGGGTCCATTCTCGAGCGTGTGAATTGAAACGTTTCTTTGAGTGTTCGCCCTGCGGCAACGGATTCTCGTGCGCAAGCGAACAGCGTCGTTACAAAATCTTTTGTATAGTCGAGTCCCGCATGGACCTGTTTCTGATCCTCAAGCGCGGGCCCGCGACCAGGGACTAGTTTCTCCGGTTTCAGGGCACGCAAGCGTTCGAGCGTATCAGGCCACTCTTCCAGTTGGGCATCTCCCGTGTACGCGGCGGCCTGATATTCGACGAGATCGCCCGAAAACAAAATGCGTTGTTGCGGGAGCCAGACAATGGTGTCGCCTTTGGTATGGCCGGGACCGACGTGAAGGATTCGAACTTCAAGCTTGCCCAGGTACAGTGTGATTGCGCTTTCACACACAATCGTCGGCCAAGTCAATCCAGGGATCGATTCGACGGCTTGAAACAGTCTGGGAAAACGCTCGATTTCCGACTGCATATCCTGCGCGCCGCGCTCCACGATCATTTCGTACGTGCCGTGGCTGGCAATGATGTGCTCACAACCCTCGTTCGCATAGGCTGAAGCCCCCAGCACGCGGACAGCGTGATAATGCGAGAGCACCACGTGTCTGATGGGTTTATCCGTCACTTCGCGAATGCGCCCGATCAGCGCACGCGCCATCACCGGAGTCGCAGTCGTATCGATGACCAGAACGCTGTGGTCGCCAATCACGACTCCAGAGTTGGGATCCCCCTCAGCGGTGTAGGCATAAGCATTCTTGGAAAGCTGAATGAAGCTGATCTTCTTGGGCTGGAGATCCGCCCGGGATGCAAATTCAGTCATGCGCGCCCTTCCTCATTGCCGGATTCCGCGATCGCTCTAGACTGGAGATTTCCATAATGTCCCTCGTGATAAACGAGTAATCGGCCACACTCGTCCGGTCCCAGCATATTCTTCACGCGCCCGAGAATGATGCGATGATCGCCCCCCGGATACGAAACTTCCAGATCACACCGAAACACCGCGTTGCAATGATTGAGCCAGACAAAACCACTTTCATGAAGATACTCAAATTCTTCTTTGATATCCCTGCGACCAGCAAAGTGCATGGCAACATTTTCCTGGCCGGCGGCAAGAATGTTTACCGTGAAGCGGCCCGAGCGCAGGATGGATTCACCAGATCGGCTCTCATTGCGCACGCAGAAAAGCAACAGGAGTGGATCCAGGCTCGCTGAGGTAAGAGAGTTTACCGTGATCCCGCGGATCTCGCCGTCGAACTCGGCCAGCACCACTGCCACTCCAGTCACGAAGCGACCGAAGAGCCGGCGGTAGACAAGGACTTGTTCCTGCAATCGTTGTGGCCTCGCGCACTGCGCAAATAGCTCGGGAACTCGCTCACTACGGCGCACCCGACGATTGGAGGCTACTGTACCGCCCTCGGACGCTCTGTATCTGCGGATACACGTGCGCCCGACGATGAAGATTCACACCGCGCGAGAGGCTTTGACCAGAATGTGCCCGTCGATAATGTCTATTTGATTTTGTTCTCGAAGAGATCTCATGGCCCGCGTTATGGTGACGCGCGAGGTGCCGGTCATAGCGCTGATCTGCTCATGCGTCAAATGGGTTACGATCAGCCGTCCGCCGGCGTAGTCAATCGCAAACATCTCCTGCAAGCGATGGAGGAGATCCATGATGCGGACTTCCGGCCTGCGCGATGCTAGATGCTCTAGTCGAACGGCTAGCACTCTTTGTTTCAGGCTGGTCACCCGCAGCAGCGCGGTGGCGAATTCCGGATGCAGCTTGAAAATTTCTTCCACTTTTGTGGCATCAAATTCGATCGTCTCTGTGTCCTCAACCGCAACGGCACAGGAAAACCTCGGTAAACCGTCGAACGCCGCCCCCTCACCCAAAATGGTCTCGGGCCCCATATATTCAAGCACCACCTCGACACCATCCACGCGCACGATGGAGACCTGCACCAACCCGCTGAGAACAAGGTAAAACTTCGCGGACGTCGTGCCCTGTTCATAGAGCATTTCATTCTTGCGAAACCGGTGTCGGCGGCCTCGATTGGCGTGTTCACTAATTTTTCGGATCAGGCTGGAATCAATCCGCCATGTCCCCAGCAACCGCTTCGTTTTGGGTGTCTTTTGCATTTGCTGCCAGCTTGATTGCGAAATCGTAGGTTCGCGAAAACAGATTATCAGGCCGCTGTCGTATCTGGCGATACATAGCTTAGAGCCTGAATCAGTCTAAAGTGCGCTAATCGTTGAATGTTGCCTCGGCAACTTCCTCGGGAAATCAGCGGCGTGCCATGGCTGTCCTGTCAAATCCTGTTTCACCTCAACACGAAGCAGTCTCGCTCGCGGACAAAGCTGCCTCCGTTCGTGACTGGCTCCTTGATCAGGCTCCGCGAATTGAGGCCGAGAAACGTATTCCCGACGATGTCGTTCAACGCCTTGCGTCCGCCGATCTGTTCCGGATGACGCAACCAAGTCGTTTTGGCGGGCTGGGCTGTTCTCCCCGGCAGGCTTGGGAAGCCGTATTTCAGGTTGCGCAAGGTTGCGGCTCGTGTGCATGGATCATCGCCCTGAATGCGGCGAATGTGTTGATGATCGGCAAGTTTTCTGAGCTAGCACAACAGGAAGTCTTCGAGAGCGGCAGGCCTGCAATCATTTCCCTGCTCACCGGAGGCGTTGGAATTGGCGTGACTGCGGATCGCGTTCCCGGCGGCATCTCGTTGAGTGGCCGCTGGCGCTACGCTTCGGGAATTGACATTGCTTCATGGGCAGGGCTGCTCGTGCAGTTGCCTGCGGAGAACGGCGAACCGCCCGAATCCTGTGTCATGCTTGTTCCCAAAGACAGTTTTTCGATTGACCATTCCACCTGGAACGTTATCGGTATGCGAGGCACCGGAAGCAAGGACATCTATTTGAAGCCGACCTTTGTGCCCGAGCACCGGTGGCTCGGGTGGAAACAACTACAGGCCGGTCAAAAACATCCCACTTGTCCCAATGATGAGACGATCTACGATTATCCGTTGAACTCTGTGTTCGCCATGTCCATTCTGGCTCCCACGCTTGGAGTGGCATCGGCTGTCGCAGAGGAGTTTCGCAGCGTCGTCAAGACACGGGTCAGCGGGGTGACGCAGCAGCGCCAGTGCGACGACAGACTGGCCCAGATTGCCGTGGCCCAGGGCGAAGCTACCATGGCGATTCTCCGCCAGACGCTCCTCGATGACGCCGATCTGGTCCTCGATATCATCCGCAGCGGGCGCTCGCCAAATCCAGAAGAGCGAGCCGCCATTCGCATGCGGATTGCTGTATCCTCCCGCCTGGCGATGGATGCAGCCCAGCGAATGTTCTCGGCGATGGGAGGAAGTCTGCTGCCTTGCAATACCCGCGCCGAGCGCCTGTTTCGCGATTTTCATGCAATGAGTTCGCACTTGTTGTTGCAACCTGAGATCATTGGCGAAGCCTACGGCAGGCTCTTGCTCGGGCTGGAGCTTCCCCCTGGCGCACGCCTTTAACGAAACTAAGGAGAATATGGCTAAACAAGCTTTCAATCCCGCGAATCCCATCTTCGCCACCAAAGACGGTTCCACCATTTTTGCCAAGTTCGGCTATTCCGCGGCCGTCCGAGCGGGCGACTTCATTTATGTCGCCGGCCAGATTGGACTGAATCCTGACGGCACCATGCCGGAAGACGATGATACGCAAATCGTCAATGCCTTCGACCGCTTGAAGATTGTTCTTGAAGGGGCGGGCGCTTCCTTGGACGACATCGTCGAATTAGTTAGCTATCACGTCGGGCTCCAGAAGCACCTGATGCGCTTCGTGGAAATCAAGAGCCGCTATTTCAAGGCACCATATCCGACGTGGACCATTCTCGAAATTGCTGGACTGGCCCGGCCCGGGCTGGTCATCGAGATCAAAGCGGTTGCCTATTCACCCAAGTAGAGAACGTCAGGCGAAACGCAAACCGGCGAAACGCGAGGAGGAAAAGGATGGCGACGACCCAATTGGCACCATCATCATGGACGCTCAACTTTATTCAGAAGGGACGCCGCATGTTCATCGGCGGATGCTGGGTAGAGGCCCTGTCTGGCAAGACTCTGCCGGTGATGAACCCCGCAACTGCTGAAACGATCTGCGCGGTGCCGGCTGGGAATGCAAGTGACATAGACGCCGCCGTTGCGGCCGCGCGCTCCGCCCTGGAAAGTAGCGCGTGGAAACGCCTTCGCCCCGCCGACCGCGAGCGCCTGCTTTTCAGGCTGGCCGATGCCGTAGAAGCCGACGGCGATCACCTTGCTGAGTTGGAATCTCTTGACAATGGCAAGACCATCGGAATGGCGCGTGCAGTCGACATTCCGTGCACCGTTGAGTTTCTTCGCTACATGGCAGGGTGGGCAACCAAAATCGAGGGCCGGACTCTCGACCTTTCCTTTCCAACACCGCCCGGAAAACGAATTACCGCGTATACACGTAGAGAACCGGTAGGTGTTGTCGGCGCAATCATCCCATGGAACTTCCCGCTCCTCATGGCTGCCTGGAAAATTGGCCCCGCTCTGACAACAGGCTGCACCATCGTTTTGAAGCCTGCGGAAGAGACTCCCCTCACGGCATTGCGTCTTGCCGAACTCGCCGAACAGGTTGGGTATCCACCCGGAGTTTTGAACGTCGTCACTGGAGAAGGGATGGAAGCCGGTGCGCCTTTGGCTGCTCACAAAGGAATCAACAAGCTTGCCTTCACCGGATCAACCGAAGTAGGAAAACTGGTTGGCCATGCGGCAGTGGACAACATGACCCGATTCTCCCTTGAACTGGGCGGAAAGTCGCCCGTCATCGTACTCGATGATGTGGATCCTTCTCTGGCTGCCGAAGGCGCCTCACAGGCGATTTTCTTCAACCACGGTCAGGTCTGTACCGCAGGTTCGCGGCTTTTCGTGCAACGGAAACAATTCGCCGCTGTGGTCGAACAGATCGCCGCCAAAGCCAATCAAATCGTATTAGGCCAAGGTCTAGATCCGGCCACACAGATGGGCCCCCTCGTCTCTGAACGCCAGCGCGATCGAGTGCGCCACTATATTCGTCGTGGACTCCAGGAAGGTGCGAAGACCATGGCCGGAGGCGCCGACTATGCAGGCGCTGGTTTCTTCGTCAAGCCAACCGTCCTGGTCGGAGCGGGCGCCCATGCCGCCGTATGCCAAGAAGAAATCTTTGGACCGGTGCTCGTAGCAACGCCCTACGACGACTTGACCGAAGTTGCTGCTCTTGCCAACGATACGCCCTATGGCCTTGGCGCCAGCATCTGGTCCAACAATCTCTCCAAGGTCAATGACTTGGTGCCACAATTGAAGGCCGGCACCGTATGGGTGAACTGCCATAACGTTGTCGATCCGGCAATGCCCTTCGGAGGATACAAACAGTCGGGTATCGGTCGTGAGATGGGCCAGGTTGTGATTGATAATTACACCGAATTGAAATCGGTGTGTATGCTGACCTAGCAGAAACGCCAGGATTCATCAATTCGTTGTCGCATGCCCAAACCCTGCGACAAGACTCGTTATTATTGTGGGACCATCGATTCCTTCCCTGTTCAGACCGCGCAGAACGCAGCCACTCTCCGTCCACAGGCTCTCTGAAGAAAACAGATCTTATTGATAAGGCTGGATGAGTTTCTACAGTTCAGATCGAAAACTGATTCTGGATCAGTTGTCCGATTACTCGCTTCGAATCTGAAAACAAGTGTGCGGGTATCAAATGCGGGCGTGAGAGTCGATCTCGGCCAGGAAGGGAATCTCGCTAAAGGTGATTGATTCTAAAGATGGTGAGCGCGGAAGGAATCGAACCTTCAACCTACTGATTAAGAGTCAAATAGGGCTCAGCACCTGTTTTTTAGCAACTCACAATTAACCAATAACTTACACAAGTCTTGCGCGCACAGAGAACCTCTTGGAAATGCTTGAAACGTTGGCGATATTTGGCAACGTACAGCCACAATTACAGCCACACCTCGGGGCAGCCGATTCTCATCGACGCACGATGCTAAACGGCCGGTGTCGGGCAACTGCTTTTCGTATTTAGTTCTGTACAAGTTTTCGTGTTACCGCCGTGAAAGGGCGCTGACAAACTGGAGCACGTTGTAATTACAAGGCAGCGGTCGCACTGCAACGCCCTGTAAGGAACCACTGAGAACAGGAAGGAACAGTCTCTGGTTGTACCGTTCTTGTACCGCGAGTTTTGGTGGATCGTCACCGATCGAGGAGTGCCGAATCCTTGAACTCACAACCGGCACGATTCTTAAACGTTCAGTCGCGGATCTGGAACTGCTACCGAGCGAACTAAGATTTCTCGCGAACAAACCTGCGCAGTCGTTCAGCAATTTGATCCCGCACTTCTCGAAAGACTATGAACTGCCGATCCGCCGGGGCAGCCGCAGGGTCCTCAAAGCTCTCGTGCAGCATTTTTCCGCGACCAGGAAATAAGGGACACGATTCCTTTGCGTTGTCGCAGACCGTGAAAACGTAATCGAACTCCTGGCCGGCGAATTCATCTACCGACTTTGAGCGGCTTCCGGCGATGTTGATTCCGATCTCAGACATCGCCATGACAGCATTCGGATTGAGACCGACGGGACGCGTACCCGCGCTGAATACCTCGAACTGATCGCCAGCGATATGCCGTAGCAACCCCTCCGCCATTTGGCTGCGAGCGGAATTGCCTGTGCAGAGGAAGAGAACTCTTTGACGCTTGGTCATTGTCATCTAGCGATTCCTAGTGCTCGATTCCTACGTATTCCGCGTAGCCCGACCGCGGTTGCTCTAGCGCCACTTTGCACGTGCCACACAGCAACAGTCTAGCCTGCTTGGGAAGAACTACCGTTCGTACAAGCGGTACACAACCAGTAACCGGATCGTCGACCACACAGATGTGTTCCGCGCATAGAGCAGCGGAACAGTGATGGCAAAGACCAACCGCCTCCCGAGTCACGTTGTTTTGCAAGCATTCATAACAGTGCATAAGGTTACTTCATTCCGCCCCATTGGGATTCAGGAGCGACGTCAGGTCTCGTTGATAACTGATTCAGAAGTGTTCACAAAGCTCATGGTGCCCAGCGATTCTTTGAAGTAGCGGCGCTGGAAGAAGAGCGAAACATTCACCAGTGCAATCATGACGGGAACCTCGACCAATGGGCCTATGACGGCGGCGAATGCAGCTCCCGAGTTGATACCAAAGACCGCTACGGCGACTGCGATTGCCAATTCGAAGTTGTTCGAGGCCGCGGTGAACGCGAGGGTGGCAGTCTTTGAGTAGTCGGCGCCGAGCTTCTTCCCCATGTAGAAGGACACCAAGAACATCACGACGAAATAGATCAGCAGCGGGACGGCGATTCGGACCACATCGAGTGGCAACCGAACGATGTAGCCGCCTTTCAGCGAGAACATGACCATAATCGTGAACAACAGAGCAATTAGGGTCAGCGGGCTGACGCGCGGAACGAAGTTGTGGTCGTACCACTCGCGGCTCTTCGCGCGGATCAGCACGGTGCGAGTGAGAAAGCCCGCAAGGAACGGAACGCCGAGATAAATGAAGACGCTCTTGGCAATCTCGCCAATCGATACGTTAACGATCGCGCTATGCAGACCGAGCTTCGCCGGCAAGACTGTGATAAACACCCACGCGTATATCGAAAAAAAGAACACCTGAAACAATGAGTTAAAAGCCACCAAGCCTGCAGCATACTCGGTGTCGCCCTTGGCCAACTCGTTCCACACAATGACCATGGCGATGCAGCGGGCCAACCCGATCATGATCAACCCGGCCATGTATTCGGGGTAGCCGCGAAGGAAGACGACGGCCAGCACAAACATGAGGAGCGGGCCGACGATCCAGTTCTGCACCAGGGAAAGGCCGAGCACGCGCTTGTTGCGGAAGACCTCGTGCAACCGCTCGTATTTCACCTTGGTGAATGGCGGGTACATCATCACAATCAGGCCGACGGCGATCGGGATCGACGTGGTACCCACACTGAATTTGTTGAGGAACGGAACGATGCCGGGGTACAGCCAACCGGCAATGACGCCAACGGCCATTGCGGCGAAGATCCAGGCGGTAAGATATCGATCCAGAAAACCGAGGCGTGACGAAACTTTGCTCACTATCTGATCCTTTTATTATGCTGTAGGTTCCTTAACTGCTACGGGCGACTGGGCACGGGTTTTCCTGCGCCAACCGCTGAATAGGGCTTCCACTCACTCACAGTACAGGAACCGTCTTGAATAGCCTCTTTCAACCGGCGTGTGTCATCTTGCAGTTTTTCCTCACTCTTATAGGTATCCTGCAGAAACTCGAAGACCTTCTTCTTTAAGCCCTGTTTCGGCTCAGCCAGTCGATAGAAGATTCGGAAACCATCTCGCCGATCGAGCACCAGACCCGAGTTCTTCAAATACGCGAGATGTCGCGATACATTCGGCTGCGATGCCTCCAAGACAAACTGGATATCACAAACACATAGTTCGCCATGGAGCAGCAGGTTTAGTATGCGCAACCTGTTTCGATCTGCTAAAGCCTTGAAGTATTGTTCGAGTTCCTTCATTCGTCGAACCTCTGATTCATGTGGTCACTGTCTCCGCAAAGAGCCGCTGCAGGCCTTCCGCTCCAATAGGCGGCTCGGCCTGCCATGGAATGAGAGCTAGCCTCGCTGCGAGTTTGTCCCGCACTTCAGCAATGTATCGCAATTCCAGAGCCCCGCGTTCGGCCAGAACAGGATCGTGTGTACCGGTCCCATAGAAGCTCTGGTTGATCACCCAAGCATAGGGCGTGATGCCCGCCCGATTCAGATCGTCTTGAAGGCGCGCCGCCTCGTGTACGGGCGTGGCCTCCGGCAAGGTCACGATGATAATCTGCGTGAAATCCGGGTTTCGCAATTGAGGCAGCAACCTACGGACGCTGTCTGGAATGTAGCTGAGGTTGCGGGCAACCTCCCGGTGATACGCTTCGGCCGCGTCGAGCAGCAGCAAGGTATGCCCTGTCGGGGCAGTGTCTATCACTACGAAACCATGATTTCCCTCGTCAACGCTACGCGCGAAAGCGCGGAACACCGCAATCTCCTCCGTACATGGAGAGCGCAGATCCTCTTCGAGCAACGCCTTGCCTTTTTCGTCGAGATCTCGCCCAGATTCCGCCATCACTTCGTGTGTGTAGGCGCGTGTTTCAGCAACTGGGTCAATACGCGAAACACGAAGACCGGGAATCTCTGCGCTGAGCGCCAGATGAAGGTGCGCAGCGGGATCGGTCGTGGTCAAAAGTACGCTATGCCCGCTGCTTGCGAGTTCCACAGCTAACGCAGCTGCGACCGTAGTCTTTCCCACCCCGCCCTTGCCCATGGTCATGATGACGCCTTTGCCCCGCGCGATCAGATCGGGCACCAGGGCTGCAAGCGACGGCGGAAGATTCATTTCAGCCCGCACGTGGAGTGCTGCTTTTCGCACGTCAAGACGGCCTTCGCCCAACTGGCGAAGTGCGGCGACTCCGATGAGCGACTGCGCGACCAACGGTACGTCGATTCTTGCGAGCGTTTTCAGACCATTCGGCATTTCTGCAAGCGCCTCTCGTCCCCTTTCCTCCAGCGCAATTGCTATAGAGTCGTCCTTCGCACTAGCGTGAAAAATGCTATTCAGGATCAACTTCTGATTCTTTAAACCTAGCGCATCAAGTTCGTTATGGGTGCGTTCTGCCTCGACGAGGGCCGAGCGCTCCGGCCGACTGACCAGGAAGATAGTCGTTGTCGTTGTGTCCGACAGCGATTCCAATGTTTTCTCATAGAGTTCACGCTGAGCCTGTAGGCCTGCGAGCGGTCCGAGACACGACGTTCCGCCAACATTCGAGTCGATGAATCCCGCCCAAGCCGCGGGCAGTTGCAGCAGTCGAAGAGTATGCCCGGTGGGAGCGGTATCGAAGATCACGTGGTCGAACTCGGCTGTCGCACTAGCGTCGCCCAGCAACTTGGCAAACTCGTCAAAGGCAGCGATTTCTACCGTGCACGCACCCGAAAGTTGCTCTTCGATGTTCTCCACTGCCGATTTCGGAAGAAGCTCGCGATAGGGCCCAACCACCCTTTCACGGTATTGCCGTGCGGCCTCTTCGGGATCAACATTCATTGCAAAGAGGCCTTTCACTTTCCCAATGGGAGTGGGGTGCATACTCAAAGCTGTTTCCAAAACCTCGTCCAGGTTCGAAGCCGGATCAGTGCTGACCAGGAGGACGCGCTTACCGCCTTCAGCCAAAAACACGGCAGTTGCGCAGGCAATGGATGTCTTGCCTACGCCGCCCTTGCCCGTGAACATGAGATTTCTTGTGGGATTCCCAAGCGATTTCATGCTTCACCGTCTGCCGATCTTGCTTGGCCCACCAATCGATACCAGCGATGCGTGGCCCTTATCCTCGGCGAGGAGCGTCTCGGACTCATAGTCCACCCCAACGAAGCCCGCCAACACCTTTCGCGTCGGATAAATAGCTTCGCTGACGATCACCCCATCCACTAGCACAAGGGGCAGGCATTTCGTCCCCTGGCTGTTAAGTGTCGTTTTGACAATAGGGTTGCGGGTGAAGGCTCCCACCTCCTGAGCGAGGTTGTACCGCTCAACTCCGACACCCTTGCTCTTCAGCCACTCCAGATCAGCTGCAAACCTCGGAAGGACAGGGTCGACAGCGGGACCACAAACTCCTGTGGAGCAGCACATAGCCGGGTCAAATACTTGGACTTTTATCATGGCGGTTGTCTCTCAATTAGTATATTCGCATAACCGTATACACCTATGATAGCATCTCCTACGTTTTGCATTGTGATGCTGGTCACTCTATGGCGTGACCACGGAGGTTAGGAACATGCAGTCGTCGAAACCGAAAGTCCTGTTTCTCTGTACAGGAAATTCTGCTCGCAGCCAAATGGCGGAAGGCTATCTCCGGCATGTCGCGGGAGATTACTTTGAACCCCTGAGCGCGGGAATCGAACCGAAGGGGCTGAATCCCCTTGCCATCGAAGCCATGAACGAAATTGGAATCGATATTTCGCACCAAAAGTCGAAAGATGTTGTGAGTTTTTTGGGGCAGTACGTTCCATACATCGTGACGGTCTGCGACAACGCAAAAGAGCGTTGCCCTATTTTCCCCCGAACCTTCAAATTCTTGCACTGGAGCTTCGACGACCCTGCAGCCGCCGTCGGTTCGCACGATGAAAAACTGGCTGTCTTCCGGCGGGTGCGCGATGAAATAGCCAGCCGCATCGACAAAGAATTGGTGTCTACACAAATTGCGCAACGCTCCGGGACATGATCGGTCCCAGCCGCTACCCTTCGCTGTCGCTCTGTCTTTTGGCAACTGTCTGCCTGGTGGCATGCACAGACCGACACGAATCAGTGCGCGAGATCGAGGAAGTGAAGCATCGAACCGTGCCGAACGATGGCTCGTTGCTCCGCGAGAAGGGGCCGGTTCGAGATACATCCAGTATCCGCGCCAGCTGGGAGATTCAGACGAGATTAGACAACCGAGTGTACTTTCAATGGCTCAAGAATCAACTCGGCCCGGAGTATCACGTGACTTCGGAGACCAACGCTGCCATGACGCTGGTGAGGCAAATCGAGGGAGACTCCTACACCATCGCAATCCAGGGTAGCGCAACTCCAACTGGCACTGTGCTTGAGGCGCAGTTTGTGGCCGCACCAGACTAGTGAAAGTACTGTGAAGAAACTTTGCAACTAGGGCGCAGACATGGGAAGTTTCCTAGGAGAACTGAGCAATCTACGGAATGGCCCATTATCTTATTGGCGGGCCAAGGCTCCGTTTCACGCCGGAGTGCGATTAGGCCTGGGACTGGCGCAGATGTTCATGGCTGTGTTTTCCGCGGTGCTCCTAATTGAAAGCGGCCTGAACCGGTTCACTCTCATTTCCACGGGTTTCACAACCTTTCTGACATTGGCAAGCCGACTGATATTTCATGGCCAAGAGAGAAAGTAATGTGCAGGGCACGCAAGCTCGGTCGAGCCAGCAAGCCCGGAGAGCTATGGCTAAACAGAGCATTTTTGTCGTTGAAGATGATCGCGATATTTGCCGTTTGGTCCAGCACCATTTGGAAACAGCGGGCTTTGCCACTACCGCCTTCTCAAACGGTCGTGCGGTTATCGAAGAAGCAGAACAAGTACGGCCATCCCTTTTTCTTCTCGATGTTATGGTTCCTGGGAAGGACGGATTTGAGCTTTGCCGAACTATTCGCGAGGTGCCATCGTTGGCTGCCACTCCCGTTGTTTTTCTGACAGCGAAGAGCAGCGAGGCGGATCGCATCTTGGGCTTGGATTTAGGTGCTGATGACTATGTTTCGAAGCCTTTCAGCCCACGCGAACTGGTAGCGAGGATCAAGGCGGTGCTTCGTCGTTTTGACGCTCCGGCGCACAATCCCGTTCGCGTCGGCGAAATTGAGATCGATCCCTCAGCGATGACACTCAGAGTTCGGGGAAAGGACCGCCCCACCACAGCAACGGAGTTTCGAATGCTAGAACACTTCACCCGTCACATAGGCCGCGTCTTTACCCGGAACCAACTGCTGGATTCCGTCTGGCGTGATGGGGGATACGTGACCCCGCGCTCGGTGGATGTTTATGTTCGTCGCATACGGGAAAAGATAGAACGTGACCCCGAGAATCCCCTTCATCTGAAAACGGTGCGAGGAGCAGGTTATCGTTTCGATGCCGGCGACAAGTAAGGCTTTCCTCGATTCTGTGTCAAGGACGGAACGGGAGACTCACCTAATTACTCCGGAAGCCCCTGACTTCAGTTGCAACACGTCGGACCACAGCAAGCTTTGGCGTTGTTGGGCTTCACGGCCCGGACGAAAGCGCTCATGAATTTTCCGTCCACTTGCGGGGCTAACGCCTCTACATCTATGCCTTGCTCCGAGAGGAACTCCCGCGCATCTTCCGCACGATAGATGCGCGTAGGCTCGACTTCGACCTGCTCAAATCCAGCGGCAGCCAACTTGGTGCGATATTCATTTTCTTCAAGCGCTCCAGCAACGCACCCAACCCAGAGAAGGACGCTTTTGCGGATCTCGGGCAACATTTCGCCACGAGTGACAACGTCAGATACCGCGAAGCGACCACCTGGCTTCAGGACACGAAAAGCTTCCCTCAACACTCGATCTTTGTCCGCTGAGAGATTGATAACGCAGTTGGAAATGATGACGTCTACGGAATTGTCAGGAAGAGGGATATGCTCGATCTCGCCTTTCAAGAATTCGATGTTGTTGACGCCTGCCTTGCGCTTGTTCTCGTTGGCCAAGGCGAGCATTTCATCCGTCATGTCGAGACCGTAAGCTTTACCGGTAGGACCCACCCGCTTTGCAGAGAGCAGGACATCAATGCCGCCTCCGGAACCAAGATCAAGTACCGTCTCGCCGAGATTGAGCTGCGCCAAAGCCGTGGGGTTCCCGCATCCCAGCGACGCAAGAAGTGCTTCTTCGGGAATCTGCCCAGCTTGCGTCGAATCATACAGGTTGGCCGTAATCGGATCACCGCAACCGCACCCGTTGTTAGCGGTAGAATCTGGACCGCAACAAGAAGCGCTGCCCCCGGTTTTTACACGCAGGGCTGCCTGGCCGTATTTTTCTTTAACCGCTTCCTTGATGTCTGTGTTGCTCATTATCCGGTCTCCTATTTGGTGATTTGCACGATCTCTTCAGGTCTAATTGCCTTATTTCGAGTGCAGCACTCGGAATATAGAAAACTCAACAACTCTTGCAGCGCGTCGGAATTCGCGGTGTACCGCAGAAAGGTGCTTTCACGCTGCACCCGCACGAGATCCTCATTCTTGAGCTTTTCGAGGTGGTGGGAGAGAGTCGAATTCGGGATATCCAGTTCCTCCTGGATGTCCCCAACCACGAGCCCTTCGGGATGCGCGGAAAGCAGCAGTTGCATGATTCGCAGGCGCGGCTCGGTCCCCATAGCGGACAACATGTCCGCATACTTGGGGATCTGATCCAAGACTCTCCTGTTTTGGGGCTTCACCATATTTCGATACTTGCAGAAATATAACTTCCTGTCAACAGGAATTATCATGCCAATCCCCTACTTGCTTGCAGGTGCTCCTGAGCCGCTGATTCTGCAATGGTGTGATAATGCTCCTCAATGGAGTCCGTTCTGCCAGTCCCTACAGCTGCTACGCTCCACCGCATTCGTCTGATTCAAGCAATCACGATTGCCTGGATGAGCGTCGAGGCTGTGATATCGCTCTCGGCAGCATGGACGGCTGACAGCCCGGCTCTGTTGGCTTTCGGTGGTGACAGCGCCATAGAGCTCCTCTCCGCGGTAGTCGTTTATTGGCGGTTTCGGTCAAAGTGGAGCGGGGAGCAAGCAGAACAGGTAGCAGCCAGAATCACAGGAGGCCTTCTGTTCGCGTTGGCGGCATACGTAGCGCTTGTAGCTGTGTTGACGCTGCTTGGACACCGTGAAGTGAGGCCAAGTGTTCTTGGTATGGCGGTATTAAGTGTGGCAGCGGTTGTGATGCCACTGCTGGCACAGCAAAAGCGCCGGTTGTCCGCCGCGACTGCCAGTGCTGCCCTGAGAGCCGATGCGGCGGAATCCGCACTCTGCGGCTACTTGTCGATCATCGCCCTTGCAGGCCTGGTTGCGAATGCCTACTGCGGGATCACATGGGCCGATCCTGTGGCTGCCCTGTGCCTCATACCCCTGGTTGCGCTGGAGGGCTGGCAAGCTCTCAAAGGAAGGCCGTGCGACTGCTGCTGACAATACCCGACGGAGGTAGCCTCGATGACCGCAATCGACCGCACTAACCTGCTTGAACAAAGTGCGAATTGCGTATTCGGCGGCGGCGGTAAAGTAGTACCCGGCTAACCCTGAAGCGCCCGGTCAATGCTCACCGCGACTTTCTAACTCTGGCCTGCGACCGGCACACAGATCGGAGCGAAAGCGAGGCAACACCTCGGTTTTGGACTGATTCATAGTCAATCGTCCAAGGTCACAGACCCACGAATTCCGATCCTCTTGTTAAACAGAGAGTAGATATTTCTCCCCGAAGCTATTGAATTCTCGTCCCCGGCGGGATTTGAACCCGCGTTTGCGCCGTGAAAGGGCGCTCATATGCTGTATCACGTTGTAATTACAAGGCACCGGTCGCACCGTAATGCCCTGTAAATAGCAGTAAGGAACGTTGAGGAACGGGCGCTGTGTGTATCGTCTGTGTATTGCGAGTTTTGAACTAAAATTCCGGAAGAAGCTGATCTGGCGATCTCGGGAACGAAGCTCAGAGACGATTTCGAGCCGCACTGGCTAGATGAGAGGGACTGGCTCTGCATCGTCGAATTCTTGCCCACCGATAACGCAGAGGCTCGGCTTTTTTGCCGCCGACATCATCGGGTACCTCGTCGGCTATGCAAATCTCACGAACGCACGCTCGCTGGCACTCCTCGGCGATCCTGACGCCGGCGCTTACGAGCTTCTATTTTCCTTTCCGTCTCCTGAGGAGAAAAACGAGTTCCTGAACTTGGTCCGCTCAAATGAGGAAATGGGCAAGGACTACATCATTGAGCTTACGCCGCCCATTACCGAAGAAATTAGGAATGCTCGTCCACTCGCAACGGTCCTACCCCAGGATGTCCTCACCCATGCCATGCTGATTGCAGCCACCGTTTGTGCGGCTGGAGAAGATGATCGCGCTGTGTCGTAAAGGCCGGCGCACAGTCGTCTGCGAACGCCTTGGAAGTGGATGGAGTCGGCTGACCGGAGAGCAGGTCCAGGAAGAACAGATGATTGGGGTGTGGATGATGCCACGGCATGACGGCAACTAAAACGACAGCGACACCCAGCAGCGCGAGTGGAAAAATCGCAGCCATGTTCGCTTGTCCTTCTCTCATGCTAGGACTGCAATGTTACGCAGAGATTAAAGTTGAATATGCAAATGTTGTGACTGGAGTCACGCAGTGAAGTTTGGGACTTTAAATGCGTTGATGGTGCACCGCGAAGGCATCGCTGAACTGGTAGAATAGGGTTTGTCAACCTAGCAATTCCGCAAAGTCCCTGCAAGTCCGGGAATTGGCTTTTTCGCAACGGTAATCATTATGACTGCTATCCAGATTCATCTCTGCGAACGTCTTAAACAATTGGGATTCTCACGAAATAGCCAGATAAAACTCTACGGGTCGCAGTTTGAGTTGGTCGGTGATCCTCTGGTGATCAACGATGACGTGGTGTTTGTGGACGCACTCGAACGGAAATCTGGACAGTCTTGCCGTGTTCGGATCCCTCTAAACATCGTGAGAATGGCAACAGAACAAGCCTCCCAGACCTACGCTGCCTGATTCCAGGCGCCACTTGCGACACGTCGACCTCGCACTGTTGAACTCGAACCGGCCGAGTATTCGCACTTACACCAGCGCTTGTGACCAACGGACGAAACTCGGTTCGTGGGTCGGCAACACCCCGCAGTGATCCTTGATGACGGGCCGAGCGAGCAGCACTCGCTTCTCTTGTTCGACGCGCCATGTGTCAGGGCTGGTCGCGCACGGCTGCATCATCCAGGTAGCGTGCAACGGCAATCTCCAGATTGAAATGCATTCCTTCGCGTCCCAGCAACTGCCCCAGCGGTGATCGTTGTATGATAGCCAACACTCTCGGAGTCATGCCAATCAGCCACAGTTGAACACCATGCTGGCTTTGCCTCTTCGCGAGTTGCGCGAACATTTTGACCGCGGTGTATTCCATGTCGAGGACTCCGCTAGCTTCGACGGCGACGATTTTCGGTTGTGCTTCCCTGACCAACGGTTCAATCTTGTGTGCGATCTGTGCCGCATTCGCAAAGAAAATTGGACCTTCCGGCCTCAGCAGTAAGAGGCCAGGAAAACTCTCGTCGTCGGGATGTTCCGGCGATTGTGGCCGGAACACGTTGGTCCCTGGCTTGCGGCGCAGGACATAGACTGGCGGATCGGCTACCTGGTATGCCAGTGTGAGGAGGGAAACGATTATCGCGACAATGATTCCCTTTAACGTGCCGACGACCACGACGCCTGCGAAAGCCACGATCGCCCAGGAAAATTCGGTCCTGCGAATACGAAGAATGTCATGAAACTCGATCGGCTTGATAAGTCCGAAGGAATAAACAATCACTAGCGCTGCCAATGCAGATTGCGGCATCATCGCAACAAATGGAGCGAGAAAAAACATCGTCACTAGCGTCATCGCCGCAGTCACCATCTCCGCTAATTGCGTACGAGCTCCCGCGCTGACGTTGACTGCCGTTTGCGTGGTGCCGCCGCCGCCCGGCATCGCACCGAGAAGTGCGCCTCCGATATTGGCGAGTCCTGTAGCGAGCAGCTCAGTGTTTGCTCGCGGTGTGGGCTCGCCCTTTCGCCGGAAGGCCTGGCCGGCCGCGACCGTCTCCGTGAAACTCATCAACGCAATCCCGAGTGCCCCTGGCCAAAGAGCGCTTATCAACGAAAGGTCTGGCCTCATCAGCGAAGGGAGTCCTTGGGGTATGTGACCCACCAGCTCGACACCCCGATGCTGCAAGTTCAACAAGTAGACTCCCGCGATCGCAGCAGCTATAGCCAGGGGCGGCGCTGGGACCTTCGGCAGGACCCGTTCCATGCCCAGAAGAAACACGATTATCGTGAGCCCAACGGCCAGCGTTGCTAACGACATTTTCGGAAGATGGTGAACGATTGAGAGGACGTTCTGAACGAATGTCCCTCTGGGGAAGTGGATGCCAACGATTTTCGGGATCTGGTCGACCACAATGACCAGCCCGATGCCGGCTTTGAAACCAACGAGCACCGGCTCGGAGATAAAGTTCGCCACGATTCCCAGGCGAAGCAGGGACGCCAGCAAAAGCGAGGCTCCCACCAGCAGCGTCAACGTCGCTGAGGCTCTCAGCAGGGCTGCGGGATTGCCGTTGGGAACCACCTGAGCTAACTGAGCGGCGGTGAGGATCGCCAACGTTGTGGTCGTGCTGACGCTGAGCACGCGCGAGGTCCCGAGCACCGCGTATATCACCATGGGCACCAGGGCGGTATAGAGGCCTACCTGGACCGGCAGCCCGGCCATCATGGCATAAGCCATCGCCTTGGGAATGATGACTGCGCCGGTTGTCAGCCCCGCGACAATGTCAGGCCGCAGCCAATCTGCACGAAATGAGACCAGCCACTCTGGTAAGACACGGAACCACCGATGATTTGCCATGCTGCGGGCCTACCAGACCTGTGGGACGGTTCGATGCATCTGCTTCGGCTCTACGTACCCTTTCCGCTTTTGCCGTGGGGGAAGCTTGGGAGGGGTATAAGGAATCTCCTCGTACGGGATGCTGCTGAGTATGTGCGCGATGCAATTCAGGCGGGCGCGCTTTTTGTCGTCTGACGGAACGATGAACCAGGGCGACGCCGGTGTATTAGTGGCGGCGAGCATGGCATCCCGGGCGCGTGAGTAGTCGTACCATCGGCGGTGCGATTCCAAGTCCATCGAGCTAAGCTTCCAGCGCTTGGAAGGATCTTTAATACGCGCGAGGAAGCGCTTGTGCTGTTCTTTTTTCGATACGTCGAGCCAGTACTTCAGCAGGATGATGCCCTGGCTGACCAGAAAGCCCTCGAAGATAGGACAGTCCCTAAGAAATTGCCTGTGCTCTTCCTTGGTACAAAAGCCCATCACGTACTCAACAGCGGCGCGGTTATACCAGCTCCGGTCGAAGATGACGATTTCACCTCCGGCGGGGAGTTTTTCAACGTAGCGCTGAGCATGAAGCTGCGTCTTCTGCCTCTCGGTCGGCGCGGGGAGGGCTACCGCGCGAAAGATGCGCGGGCTGACGCGCTCCATGATGCGCTTGATCATCCCGCCTTTGCCGGCAGCGTCTCGTCCTTCGAAAATGATCACAATGCGGGCGTCGGTCGCCTTGACCCAGTCCTGGAGCTTGACCAGCTCAACTTGTAGCTTGAAAATCTCGGCCTCGTACTCATTTTTGCCGATCTTCGGTTGTCCGTTGACGCCGGAGTGTTTAGTGCCGTCCAGCGTTGATTCTGATTTCTTGTGGTTCTTGGATTTTTTGCTCATCGTTCTTTCTAGTTTCCTCGGTATCGGGCGCCTGTTTCCTGCGGGCGGATGTAGGACGGCGTCACCGGCGTTCGTGATCCTGCGTCTTCAGGAGGCAATATGTGGGCCACTCTGCACGCCTTCGAGCACAACAACTTAGAAGGAATGACGCTGATTCCCGCGCCCAAATACGGGCATACACTGCTCCCGACATGGGCGCGAAAACCTCGATCAGCGATCATCTGTAGAAGGATGGCGCCCGAAAACTCTGAGGCTACATAGGTCTGAGTGAGGGATAGCTTCAGGAAAGGAGCAATTCGGGGAAGCAAGTAGTCTGTTCAAAACTCAACGGAACCGCTCTCCGACGGGGCCGTCCAGTTGGGCCGAGTCCTCAACTGACGGATTGCCCGTGCTCCGACAAAAGGGCATTCACAATCGCGAAGCACACAGTCACTGTGCGACGTGGGTAGCGCGTAGCTGTACTCGCTCGAATTGCAGTGTGCCCTAGCATTCGGGAACCAACCTAGTTGCAACACCTTTGGACCACTCCACCCGGACGATGGAAAGACGAACGCAATCTTGGCATCTGAAACTCATCTCAAAACGATCGCGAGCTTCTGACTGAAAGCCACTAAGAATTTCCGTTTCACTGGGATTCCCAGCATGTCTGCGCCAAATGTGCCAATTTCAAACTACGGCGGCGGCCTTGCCGACAGAGTCACCACGGTATAGTGCAGGATGTGCCTCAGGGTAAACTCGCAGACGTTCCCGTGCAGAGAGAGGTCAGTGAACTGAGGCTGGGCCGCGTCCGGCGAAAGGACTTTCACTTCCCAGCCGCTCAGGTCTTGGACTAGCCCGCCCAGCGCGATCCGGACTTTCATGTTCTCTGCCGGGGCCAGATAATCGTAGTTGAGCAAGTGAAGAATAAAAGTTCGACCGTCAGGCTTCCGAGTCAACTGGCCCAGCACGTATCCGCGCGGCTCCAGGCTGAGGAGAGGCCCTTCGGCCGCGGCTTCGGAGCGTGCCACGACTCCCGACTCAGACTTCCCGGCCTTGATGATTACGCCCCCGCCGGCGGTGAACGCATGCAACCGGGCCTTTTGCTCGGCGCTGAGCTTGGGCAGGTTTGTCGGCATCACCAGCACTTTGAATCGGTCCAGTGGGACTCCCTTGTCCAGGTGCGCGAGTACTTTGGTCTCGAAAAAGACGCTCTGCTTGAGAAATTCGTTGGCCAGCGAGTTGTGCGGCTCCGCTGAGATCAAGGCGATCCGCGCCGCCGCTTCTGCCTGGTGATACAGGTCTCGATGCTCGACCGTGAAATGGTTGTATTGAGCGATGGCCGTCCAGGCCTCCTGAGCCTCTGGCTCGCCGTGGATCAACGCTGAGAGGAATCGGCCCTCAATGTTGCGCGAGGTGGCGGCGCCGAACGCATAGGCCTCGGCGATGGAAAGCTCCTGCTCGGCTGGACTGGGAATGCAGCGTTCACGCGGGCCGCAGTGGTAAAGGTCGTTCTCATACATCAGGGGCTGCCAAAGCTGCTTCTCGCCGCTCAGGAATTTTATATTGCGCGCGTTGTCGACCTGCCAATGACCGTCCCACACACCTGGAGTGTCTTTGCCATCCTCCTCCCAGATCACCTCGTTGATGTCATTCATCACAAACCGATCCGGCGAAATGTGGACATTCGCATAAACCATGGCCTTGGGCCGGCCGGTCTCCAGCGCCTTCCGCTCCGCCATCCGCTGCGTGTCGTCGAGCAACTGAGCCAAGCCGTCGTTGTAACCGATCATGTTGTCCCAGACGATCGCGTCCACTCCCGCATCCACCGCTAACTCCGCCTTCTTTAAGAGATAGGCCCGCCAGCCGGGCTTGCGCGCATCGGCCAGACGGCGGTCCCAGGAAATCTGCAGATCGGTTTTGGTCGGGCCGGCATAGAACATAGGCATGCGATGCATCCACAGGCCGTATTTCTTCGTCTCCGGGTCATCGCGGTAGGCGCTCGTGCGGAACATGTTGGAAGCTGACAGGTACGCCGAGACATGGATGCCGTTCTCATGGCAACGCGCGATGACCTTTTTCAGATCCTCCCGGTTCTCGTTCTCGTCCTTAAGCGACCAGCCGCTGCTCCAGGTGACCCATATCCAGTTGAACTCTGCCTGCTTGAGCAAGCCGAGCATTTGCTCGAAATCGCGGTCGTAGATGTGGCTCAGCACGTCCTTCTGTTCGGCGCTGAACTTGCTGCCCCACCAGGTTCGCCCGGCCTTCCAGCTCTCGATCTGTCCGCCGTCGATCCGGATGAAGCGAAAATTCCCCTGCTCCGCCCACGGCGGCACGTACTCCGGCTTCGCGCGATAGAGTTTCGTTGCCGGCTGAAAATGGGCAGAGCAAAGCAGAAGAGACGCGGCTACGAGGCCAATCAGTGCAACGCTCTTCCCTGTTCGGCCACGCGGCATGATCCTCTTCCTAGGAAACGACCAATATCCCACTGTGAGCGGGGAGCAAGCACGGGCACCTCTCGATTCAGAGGGACACGCGTTCGAACCTGACCGCGAGACTAACTTCTGAGCCAGAGCGATCAGGCTGCGTGTTTCGGAATTGTCACGTTCTGTTGCAGAGTGAAATCCAGTAGAGTCTCGCTCGGGATCTTCACCTGGTCACCCTTCGTGATAATTTCCGAGGCGGCTCCCACGCCCGCACCCGTTCCTGCCCCGATGGCCGCTCCCTTCCCTCCGCCTGCGAGCGCACCAATGAGGGTACCGATGGCGGCTCCCCCAACAGTTCTTTTTGCGGTGCTCTCTCCCTTGGACTTACCGGAGACTTCGTATTCGCCGGTGACCAACGGCACAGTTTGGCCATTGACGACGATTCCCGTCAACTGGAGTCTAAGTTGCGACCTGCCAGCGAAAGTTCCGGTCTCTTTGGACTCATCCAGCCGGCCATAAACATCTGCGCCCTTCAGAACCACCAGATTGCCGTCTAGCCACAAAGGTTCTTCGAGCGAAGCCTGAAAGCGAAATCCCACGCGATTCCGCGTCGAGTCTATGGAATCGATGGTGCGAATCGAAATTCGCGTACCGGCTGGAATGGTGACCGACGATTTCGCGACTTCGCTTTCTTTTTCTATGGACGAAGGAACACTCGGCTGCTTCGAGGGGATGGAGGGCGAGGCGCCCTGCGCTTCAGAATCGAATCGGAGCGAACGGACATCGGCGACATCATAGCTTTGCACCGACGATCCCACCTGAAAGGTGATGCTCGTCTGCATTCCACCCATGAACTTACCCTTGATCAGGCTTCCATTCTTCAATTCCAAAGAATCGGCCCGGGCAGCGACCGCGGCCACACACAGAGCGACAATCGCTGCGGAAATCTGCTTGCTGTTCATCACAAAGCCTCCTACAAGTTCGTTTGTGTTGCCTGCTGAGTAACTCCCGGCCCTCGGGCGGACGTTAGAGCATTTATTTACGGTGTTCCGGAGGGAAATCCTTCAGCAGCTTCTGCGCTCCCTTGTTGAGCCGTTCCTGGTTTTTCTCTGGTTTCTTGCTGGGTTCAATAGCATGTTGAGCCCCACCGATCCAAACGAGTTTCTTCACAGCAGGGTCGTACATCCCAATGACGAAGGTGCCAATGTAATTGCTGGAAGTACTCGCCGAAAATGAATCGAGGCCGCCCGCCCACGGGCCCCAGCCGCCCATGCCGCCCATGCCGGAGGCGAAGCCGTTTATCTGCTTCTCCTGATCGATGGCGAGCTGGTAGCCAAGGAGCAAATCGGGTTTACCGCCATCGGCCACCTTGGTTAAACCCTTGGCCGCCATTTGTGAATCGATGGCCTGCTTGACCTGGGTGTCGAGGATCTGATCGGGGTGGCCACCAACCGAGGGCACGCCTTGTACCTCATCGACCCATGTATAGGTGTGGTATTTCGAGAAGTCAGTTCCAGGCATATAGTTCGTTCTCACATCCTGGCCGAGTGTCATGGAGCACGCGACGAACGTCAGAACAAGTGCTGGGACAAACTTTGACATCGCGAAAGAAATAATTGGCTTTATGACTTTCACTGCTGTCTCCTTAATTGTTTGGTGATCTTGCGACGTGTCCACTCTCACGCCTTCTCTGGGATTGGACACGGCCTTACACCCCAAATTTCGGTTGCGTATTGGGCAATCGTGCGGTCGCTGGAAAACTTCCCCGAGCACGCCACATTCAAGATGGCTTTGCGCGCCCACTCGTCGGAATCGGCGTATAGCGCGGTCAGCTGCGCGTCTGCGGCGAGGTATGAGTTCAGATCCGCCAAGTGCATGTAGTGGTCGCCGTTCGTCAGCAACATGTCGCGCAACGGCTCGAACACACCCGGCTCCTCGCAGCTGAAATGATCCGAGAAAATCAGGTCTAGGGCTTGGCGGGTCTCCGCATCGTGTTGGTAATGCCACTGAGGGTTGTACCATTCGCGACTGCCCATCACCTGCTCAGCCGTCAAACCGAAGAGGAAGAAGTTTTCCTCGCCCGCCTCTGCCGCCATCTCAATCGTCGCGCCGTCGCGTGTGCCGATCGTCAATGCGCCATTCATCATGAACTTCATGTTGCTGGTGCCGCTGGCCTCATACCCTGCCGTCGAGATCTGGTTGGAGACGTCACTGGCGGGGATGAGGTGCTCCGCAAGCGAGACGCAGTAGTCGGGCAGGAATACCACCTTCAGCCGCCCGCGCACGGCGGGGTCGCCATCGATGGTCGCGGCCAGATTGTTTATGAACTTAACGATCAGCTTGGCGAGCCGGTAGGCAGGCGCGGCCTTGCCGGCGAAAAAGAACGTACGCGGGTACAGGTCGAGCCCCGGGCCCTGGCGCAGGCGGTTGTAGAGCACAACGATCCGCAGTGCATTGAGAAACTGACGTTTGTACTCGTGGATGCGTTTGACCTGGCAATCGAAGATCGACTCCGGATCAACGCTCTGCCCAGTCGACCAGCGGAGCCAATCACAGAACTGTAGCTTGGCATTCTGTTTGGCTTTGCGGAAGTCGGCACGGAAGGCTTTGTCCCCGGTGAATGCTTTGAGATTGGCTAATTCGATTAAATCGCGGATCCAGGTATCACCGATGGCGTCGGTGATAAGTCCGGAGAGTCCGGGATTGCATAATTGCAGCCAGCGCCGGGGTGTGACTCCATTCGTTTTGTTGTTGAAACGTTCGGGAAAGATTTCTGCCAGGTCTTTGAGCGTGGTCTCACGCAACAGCTTGGAGTGAATCTCCGCCACCCCGTTGGTGCTGTGTGAACCTACGACCGCCAGATTGGCCATGCGAAGCTTCCTGGCTCCGCCATCACCCTCTTCAATCAGGCTGACGCGCTGAATCCGTTCCTGGTCGCCCGGGTAACGTCCGCGAACGTTGCTAAGAAAGCGGCGGTTGATTTCATAGATGATCTCGAGTTGCCGGGGCAGCATGTCTTCAAGCCAAGACACCGACCACTTTTCCAGCGCTTCGGGTAAGAGAGTGTGATTCGTGTACGCCAACGTTTTCTGCGTGATCTGCCAGGCTTCATCCCATCCCAGATGCACTTGGTCAAGCAGAATGCGCATCAGTTCGGGCACGGCCAGAGAAGGATGCGTATCGTTCATCTGAATTGCAACTCTGTCTGGAAACGAACTCCAATCCGAATTGCTGCGCTGAAAACGACGCACCGTATCTGCGAGCGAGCAGGCAACCAGGAAGTACTCCTGCATCAGGCGCAGCGCTTGTCCCATGACTCTTGAATCGTCTGGGTACAGGACGCGGGTCAGCGTTTCGGCCGAGAGTGTTTGAGTGAACGCTTCTACGAAATCGCCTTGAGAGAACTCTTCAAAGTTGAAGTACTCGGGTGCAGCCGCCGCCCAGAGACGCAGGGTGTTGACGGTCGAACCACCGTAGCCGATCACAGGGCGGTCGTATGGAATGCCAATCAAGGTTGATGGACGGCCAGGCACGGGTCGCAGGCTGCCACCGCTCAGCTCGAATGAGCAGCCAAGGTTGACTTCCACCTTCTCGTTTGGGCGGGCGATCTCCCACGGATCAGGAGAACGGAGCCAATTGTCCGGCATTTCCTGTTGCCATCCATTCTGAATGCTTTGTTTGAAGATGCCATATTCATAGCGCAGGCCGTATCCCATCGCTGGCAGCTGCAAGGTCGCGGCGGATTCGATGAAGCATGCGGCCAGACGTCCAAGCCCGCCGTTTCCCAGACCTGCGTCGGGCTCCTGCTCCAACATCTCGATCAGATTCAGTTTCTTGTCGCGGAGAAACTCGTCGGTCAGCGGAGAGAGCAGAAGATTCGTTACGTTGTTTGCCAGCGAGCGGCCGATCAGAAATTCCATCGAGAGGTAGTAAAGCCGCTTCGGGTTCTTCTCCTGGTACGTCTTCTCGGTTAAAAGCCAGCGCTGGGAGAGGACATCGCGCACGGACCGCGCAAGGGCCTCAAACCGGTCGCGGGCTGATGCAGTTGCCACCTCGACGCCACTGTCGAAGAGAAGGTGCCGTTCATACAGTGCTTCGTCCCTTCCAGAAAAGTGAACGGGACCACATCCGTACTTGGCGCTCAGTCTGTCAGTATCCAACACTGCTTGTCGCTTTGCGGCGGCTTTAGTATTCATGATTCACTTATCTCCATCTGCTTACTTGTGCCGGCTCAACGTACATCCAACCGGGACGATTGATGTGATTCGAAGGTCGTGATCGCACGCACTGCTGTCCCTTGGATAACCGTCGCGGCCATTCCCTTACTTCAGCTCGCAAGGCCACTTCCAACCACTGATCTCAGCACTGTCGATCCCGCACTCGTAAGCGTGACGCCGGCATGCAATTTGACGATCGCGGAACTCTTCTTTGGCGTGCGCACCGATGCGCTGCAGTTTCGGGATGCGGTCAATCGCGTCGATCGCAAGACTGAACCGGTCTGTCTGGTTGTTGATCGCCAGCTCCATCGGCGTGTTGATGTTGCCTTTCTCCTTGTAGCCGCGCACATGCAGGTTCGGGTGGTTTGTGCGGCGGTAGGCGAGACGGTGAATTAGCCAGGGATAACCATGGAAGTTAAAGATGATCGGCTTGTCGGTGGTAAACAGAGAATCGAAGTCCGCATCCGTCAAGCCATGTGGATGTTCGCTGTGGGGTTGCAGCTTGAATAGATCAACCACGTTAATGAAGCGGATTTTCAAGTCAGGGAATCGTTCCCGAAGCAGTGCCGTCGCGGCCAGAGCCTCCTGGGTGGGGATATCGCCCGCGGCAGCAAAAACAACATCGGGTTCCTGGCCTTCATCGTTACTGGCCCAATTCCAGATACCGATACCCTTTGTGCAGTGCGTAACAGCAGCATCAATATCCAGGTACTGCAGATGGCGCTGTTTGTCCGAGACAATCACGTTGATGTAGTTCTCCGAGCGCAGACAATGATCGGCTACGGAGAGCAGACAGTTGGCATCCGGCGGAAGATAGATGCGCGTGACGGCGGCGCTCTTGTTGAGTACTACATCCAGGAAACCGGGATCCTGGTGAGTGAAGCCGTTGTGATCCTGACGCCACACGGTGGATGTGATGAGCAGATTCAGCGAGGCGATCTTGCGGCGCCAAGACAATTGGTTGCAGATGGACAGCCACTTGGCGTGCTGATTGAACATCGAGTCGATCACGTGCACAAAAGCTTCATAAGACGATAGAAAGCCGTTGCGACCGGTAAGCAAGTAGCCTTCGAGCATGCCTTCCATCGTGTGCTCGCTCAACATTTCGACAACGCGTCCGTCCGAAGACAGCTCTGTTCCATCACGGTCCTCGGGGAAACTTTCAGCGATCCATAATTTCTTCGACACTTCATAAATCGCGTCAAGCTTGTTGGACGTGTTCTCGTCCGGCGCGAACACTCGAAAGCTGTCCATATTCCACTTCATGACATCGCGCAGAAAACGTCCCATAGGCGGAACGTTCTCTACTTCGGTGTTTCCCGGACGGTCGACCTTGACGGCAAAATCGCGAAACTCGGGCAACCGCGGCTTCTTCCTGAGCTCGGCATTCGCGTGCGGACTCGCGCTCATGCGACGCCGCCCTTTCGGCGCAAATGCGGCAATCTCCGGGCGCACCCTCCCGCATTCATCGAAGCTCTCTTCCGGTTTGAACGATCGCAGCCAGGTCTCAAGTAGGCGCAGGTGTTCTGGGTTAGTCTTCACGTCGGCCAGGGGAACTTGGTGCGAGCGCCAGAAGGCTTCAATGTGATGACCATCTACCAGGGTCGGCGCGCTCCATCCTTTTGGCGAGCGTAATACCACCATCGGCCATCGCGGCCGCGTGGCAAGGCCGCTCCTCCGGCACTCCTGCTGATGGCCTTTAATCTCCGCCATGCACTGCTCAAGCGTCGCGGCCATTGCCTGGTGCATGCTGTCGGGATCGGATCCCTCCACGAAGTAGGGATTCCAGCCGTACCCACGTAACAAGTCTTCCAGTTCTTCGTGAGTGATCCGCGCCAGCAAAGTCGGATTGTTGATCTTGTATCCGTTGAGGTGAAGGATGGGTAACACCGCCCCATCGCGGATTGGATTCAGAAACTTACTGATGTGCCATGAGGTGGCCAACGGGCCGGTCTCGGCTTCCCCGTCACCTACGACCGCCGCCACGATCAACTCGGGATTGTCAAACGCGGCTCCGCAAGCGTGCGAGAGCACATATCCCAGTTCACCTCCTTCATGAATTGAACCCGGCGTTTCTGGAGTACAGTGGCTGCCAATACCGCCGGGGAATGAAAACTGTTTAAAGAACTCTCGCAGGCCTCTCTCATCCTGGCTTTTCTCCGGATAGATTTCACTGTACGTGCCTTCCAGATACATAGGCGCCAAAACTCCCGGCGCCCCATGTCCGGGGCCAGCGAGAAAAATCATCTCGAGGTCGTCTCTCTTGATGAGACGACTCAAATGGGTGTACATGAAGGCGAGCCCGGGACTTGAGCCCCAATGGCCGAGCAGTCGGCTCTTGATATGTTCTGGTTTTAGGGGCTCCCTCAAGAGAGGATTCGTCTGAAGGTAGATCATTCCAAGAGCAAGGTATTTGCACGCGCGCCAATAAGCATCGGTCCTGCTCAGTTCATCTGGGCTGAGCGGTGCACCCGCAACGGTTGATCGTGCAATCCCTTCGGCGCTCAGTGGTCTGGCTAGTTCTTCAGTTTCTGTTAACGGGGTCATTTTCCCCTCCTTACTCGTCTTCGTGCTCTTCTGCCACTTTGCGGCCCAGCAAGTGTCCGCCTTCGTCTGCGTCAACACTCATCCCACAAACTGATTGCAGCGTCTCTCAATTGACAGTTTGAAGGCTCCAGCATTGCTCGTCGCCTCTACGTTGCAACTCGCGCTGAATCTGTTCGATTTCCCCCACATCGCTGGGACTGATAGCGACTTCTCCGGCGAGGATGATGTACAGCATGTCAATGAGCGTGTCAGTCGGGATGTTCATCAGTTCTCCGAGCATGGCCTATTCCCCTGGGAGCGATTTGCCGTCGCACTTCGTATTCGCAATCCGGCTGCCAGAGGCGGCCAGCTGCAAGTGGATGAAATGACTGTCTACCGATTGCTCCGACACGGATATCGAATGACCTGCCAAGGGCACTGACCGAGTTTGGGCAGCAAGGCGAAGGTAGGAGTGGCCATGAATCAATCTTCGATAGCTTTATTATGGCTTTTCGGCAGGCGTTTGCTGAATCTGCACGGTGGGAATCCGATCCGCCTTCGTCGTATCAACTGAGACGATTCCGAAATGCCCGTTTGAGTCGCGCGCTTCGATGATTACCGTGGACTGTTCACCGGAAGGTTCGGGAACGAGCTTGCCGTCGACCAATACGGACACCCGAAGACCCGACGCGGGGTCGCCTGGATTGATCTGTTCGACTCTTTGTTCGGTTGCTCGCTTGCCAGTGGAACTCGAACTCTCCGTGCTAGTTGTGCGCTCAACAAGGTGCAGGCCACCGTCCCGCGTAGTACCTGGCACATCGATGGAATAGGTTTCCACGACGCTGCGCTTTTCTCCGGAAGTGCTCTCGGTCTCCTGGCTCACGACACGAGAGATTTGACCTAGCCTACCTTCCTCATTGGTCCGGGATACGCTGTCCTCGATGCTGCGGTCTTTGGCTCCTTCCGTCGCAATATTGCGTCGTATCTCGGTCAGTTGCCACTTTCCGTTGACGTCCGGGAGCCATGTCGTTTTTTCAGTTTCGACGGTATCGTTTGCGGCTCGCTTGCGGAGCTCTTGCGTCTTGAACGCGGGAGCTAAGCCGCCGTTGATGTTGGTGAGCATGACCGTCTTGTTTGTTTCTTCCAGATCCCTACTGATGTTTTCCGTCTCTACGATTTCGCGTTGTACTGCTTGAAGCCGTCCATTGACATCAGGGTTGTAGGTCACGCGCACTATGTTCGAGTTATTGCCGGGCAGGATGTGTTTCTCCTCTTCCGTTACCTGCACGAGGGCGGTCTTCCCGTTTACATCTCGGGCGAATGTGCGCATCGTGATTCTTACGGTGGAAGCATCGAGGGTCAGGGTTTCCTTTTCCACATCCTGGTAAGGTTCGAAATGTCCATCGGTCCCGCGGATCTCAACCGATCGCCTGTCCAGCGTCCGGTTGCCATTCTGGCTGTGGCTTTCGATGATGCGCACGGGAATACGTTCAGGGAGCAGATCGTCGCTCTTCAAGTCTGTTGTGGTTGTCCACGAGTTGGCCGACTCCTGCGCTGTTTGGGAATCCGATGTCTGCGCAAATGCGCTGGGACCCAAACATGCGCCGATCACGACGAGTACACAGCCGAAAACAACAACATTTGAAGCGCGACAAGTCGTCGAAGTCGCACTCATGTTTGGTCCTATCTCATACCCAGGGACGTAGAAGTGAAAGACGCTTGAACTGCTGCGGTGCTCTTCACGAGTTCGTTGTCGATCAGCGAGGCAATCTGTTCCCAAACCAGGGGATCATTCTCGATTTCGTGATGTGGTTTGTTCAGATGGCGCGCAATCCAGGGATAGTTGTCGCAATTTATTCGACGACCCTGATACGTCATCTGGAAGTTGCCAATGATGTTCGTGCCGCTGCGGTCGGCGGCACGAATACTCGACCGCCCGTGGATAATACCTTTTGTCTGATAGAAGTTGATGGCATTCCTAACGTTTGGTGGAATTTCCGCGTCTTTGTGGCCTGGTTTATGGACGCTGTCCACCTGGATCGTCAGCAACACTGGAACGCCCTTCTGCTCTAATTGACGTGCCAATGTGACAGCCTGCGAACCTCCCCAGCTGTGCCCATAGATAATGATGCGTGCTTGTTCCTCTTCACCGGTCGAGAGGACGCCATCGCGGTTCGTGTCCAACAACTGCAGTACACGCCGGAGAGCCTTCTTCCCGTCATGATTCGAGAACACTTCCGCACGCACCACTGAAGGGTATCTTTCACGCAGCAATCCGGCGAACTCCACCTCAGGATGCCTTACGTCATCGTGCCTGACGAATCCTCCAACAAAGCCGATCACGATAGTGTTGCTCAGAGTGATGTCTTCCGCTCCGAGGCGCTCTCTAAGGCATACCAGGCGAAGTGCAGCTATCACTGGTTGGTCAGATAGGCGTTCTGCGCATGTCGTCCGACGTGTAGCCGCGTCGCCGAAATGGATGTCGGCGTCTCCGCTAAATGCATTTGACTGCCCTCGCGCAGCACACGGACGAGCGAGACCCATCGCAGCGAAGATCAGAGGTAACGCTACGAGTTTTTTGTATCCACGCACATAGTCTCCCTTGTCCGGTGCTTGTTGTTATCCACGAGGTACCGCTCCCCCGTAGAAGTGCAAGGCGGGTGCCAAAGAAAACTCGTCGTAAATCGCTTGCCGTGAACGACATCAACCAGGGTATGACTCTTGCAGTCTGCCCATATTCGGGCGTTGACCTGAACTGGGCACAGCAGGTGTCACAAAGGTGGTCGCCGCGTAAGAGTGTAAGGCACTTAGCAGAAACGCAGAGTGGCATGCGACCTGCAAAGTCCTGGGCGTTGATCACGATAGCGTCGGTTATGTTCAAGATCACACAAAACACGCTCCGCGACTTCACTCTTGCCGAAGTTCTACTCATGGCTGCGATGAATCAGCTCGAAGCCAAGCGGAAGGCTTTCGGAAATGAGGGGAGCCAGCTTAATCGTTGCCCTTACCGCCCGGAAGCGGCTTAGCTTGCCGAATCAGTCTCGCTTGACAGATTGCACGCGCGGACCCGGCACGTCCGATACGGGTAAAGCTAAGGCTTAGAGAAGCAAGCAACCTCTAGTACGGATGGGCAAAACAAGCCAAACAAATTCGCGCGCGTCACACGAATTGAGACGCCAATCACAACTAGCGGCCCCCGTGTCACCGCCTCCGACGTGCCGGCATTACCCCTTTTGCACCGCCACCAGCAAAGTCATTGCGCCTTTTCGTGTGAGCGCCCTATGCATCAGTTTGGCAGGGCAGACGAGGCATTATCCCCGCTCGCCTTGACGATTTGTCGAGAGCACCAGCACAACTTCCGTGATCGCAGGTGCGCTGCCAAATTGAGTGCTGTCGCTACCTTCACAGTGTCAATGAGTTAGCGACAACCCGGCTAACCGTCAGATTGAGTGGAAGGCTTGAGGGTTCGTCGGCAGAGGATTTAAGACTTGCAGCATGCCCCCCAACCTGAGCGACTCGCAAAATGGATGACCGCATGTGGACAGCGGACCGAATCTGGGCCCATCCGCTTCACTGCTGGATCGAATCGCAGGGAATTTGAGATAGAAGCAGGTCACATGCATTCGCCCGGCCCGTCGCTTCGCTGCGTGCCAGCTCGCTTCGGCGGGTCGCCTTCGACATGACGATGAGGCATAACGCGCCAATGGCCGCCCAGAACAATATCCGCGCCCGCCGGCAGAGTGCCATTGTCAGTCCTGCCGCGCCGGAAATGCCGAGCAGCCGGAAGACAATCATATTTCCGCCCTCATAAGTTCCGACGTTTCCAGGATTGAATGTCCCGACAGTGTTGATCAATTTAGTGAGCGCTTCCAGCACGAGCGCCAAAAACAAACTCCCTCTCGCCCCCATGAAGCCCAACAGAACGTAAACCTCCAATATCGCCGTTCCATGACACGCGATGTTGAGAGCCACGCTCTGCCAGAAAGGCCCTGGGGTTTCGTAGTAGAAATCGAAAAGGTTTCGCTCCGCGGATTCGATGACGGTATGCTTGCCGTCCAACCAGCCCTTGAACCACGTAATTCGCCCGATCGCCCGCGCAGCCCGAGAGAATATTGGCCAACGCCTTCGTAGCGTCAATGCGCTCGCAGCCAGCATTACCGCTGCCCCCAACGCGAAAAGAAGCGCATACAATCGCCACATTCGTGAGAATGACAACAAGAGCAACGCGGCAATCATTCCCGTGAGAGTTACGATCGCAGAGGTCACGATGTAGAGCACGCGATCCAAGGTGACAGAGGAGATGCTGTTGGCTATTGGGACGTCCGAACCTAATAGAGATACTCGCGCGGCTTCTCCGATTACTTGACCAGGAAGTCCGAGAATAGCGATAGCCTCAGAAACCAGCCGAAGCGCAAACGTGCGTGCAAACGAAACATTCTTGATCTCGCATGCGAATGTGAGGCGCCATGCCCAGGTTTTGATGAGATGACCGATTCCGCCTAAAACCAGAACCAGACCGAATCCCCAGCCAATTGTTTTGACTTGATGGATCACTGTGCCTGTTCCCGTCCGACGTACAAGAACGACCAGCAAAGCGATTCCCAGGGCGGCGGCCAGGTAATGTGCTGCTTGCCGAACTCTCATGCGGTGCACAGGTGCTTTCCTTCAAAAGAGTGTTCTTAGATATTGACGTCGAACCTTTGGTGCAACGCGGCTCTGGCGCTGCGAGGCCCTCAGATCAATGCTTACCTCTGCTGGTAAATCTGTCGAATATAAATTCCTGGGCGAGACTGCTACCGACATGTAGGGCCATGCCGACACCGAACGTGCTGAATACATGACCAGCACCGCGATTCGCACCGGGATAGTAAGCGGTGGAGATGGCGGATGAAATCAGTGCGCCACCCCACGTCGAGTAGTTCGGCTGCGACTTTCCGTTATCTCCTTTGCAGATCAGTGGGGCGAACATGGCATGGCGCGCCCGAGACCAATTTGTGCCGGTGCCCTGGTAGAAATAGCGAGGATCCTGATGGAGAAGCGACGGCAGAATAGCGTTCCCAAATAAGTTTTCCGTCGTGGCATCCGCGAACCCAGCCCCCAACCGCTTGCCATAGCCTTCTGCACCCTGTCCATAGTGAGGAGTGTTGTTGGCTTGCTGGACGGCAGCCCAGGCCGCTACGCGAGCAAAGAACACGGGGCTACTCAGGTCTTTGTAGGCCATGTGGAACTTCATCTTCGTCGTAAGAGGCTCGGGATGAGGTTCGTAAACCACATACATATTTGGGATGAAACGCAACATGCGCTGCTGTTCTTCAGCCTTGAGCTGTTGGGTAGCGACATCCTTCGAGGAGTAACTCACAGTGACTGCCCGCTGCACCGCCAGGATGCGAAGTTTGATCTCGGGTAGCGTCTTGTTCTCACCCGGTTCGACCGTAATGGACGAGTTCCAGTCTGCAAATCCTTCAGCGGTGACGGTGATCTGATAGGCGACTCCGGCCGCGGCCTGGTCGAATGCAAAGCCTCCGTCGTCTTTTGTGCTAGCCGTCAGACGGTCGCCAGCCAGCCCTTGGAGAATCACGTGGGCGGCGGGAATTGGGTCGTCAGTGGTATCGACGACCGTGCCAAGGATGGTTCCTGTTTTCGTGCCCGCCGTCGTGAAAGATTGCGCCGACATCGGTATGGCAACGGCCAATGCCCCGATGACGATGAAAAGCAACAGATGGGCTCGCTGCAAGAGCGATGCCAAACGTCGGACAGGCAATCTAAGTGTATTTTGCTGCATTTGGATACTCCTAAGCTCCCGAGAGTGTGAAATTAATTGTGATCCGGGAATCAACTTCAACCGGTTCTCCGTCGATCAGGTATGGCTTGTAACGCCACTGCTTCACCGCATCAATTGCCGCTTGCGCGAGGATTGGTAAACCGCTCTCGACTCGCACGTCCTTCACGGTGCCATCCTGGCCGATCACGGCCATCAGCACGACCGGACCCTCAAGACGTGCCCGGCCCGCCTCCGGCGGATACTGCGGTGGAACGTCGTGGATCAGGTTGGCCTCGACTACCCGGGAGGCGACACGGATTCTCTTCACCGGCGTCGGCTCAAGCGATCTCGCTAGAGCTGGCACGCTTGGCGCGCTATTCAGCATCGCGCTGAAGGTTCCGCCGCCAAATCCTCCAACCACTCCACCGGGAACACCTCCGACCACTCCGCCCGTTGGACCCACTGGCGCTACGGGCGCTTCTTGGGTCGTGTGCAATGGCGCCGAAATGGTCTTGCTTGTAGGCACATATGTGGACACCGACATCGGCGCTCGAAGCTTTGTGACACTGCCAGCCGCAGCTGCTGGCGACTGTAGATACAACATCGTGACCGTTTCTCGCTTAGGGAGCGGTAGCGTGCGATACAGCGGAGCAACAACTAGGGTCACGAGGACAAGCGCCTGGAGGGCCACGGCTCCAACTGCGGCCCACCGACTTCGGGGTCGTAAATTCCCCGATGCGATGAGACTGTGAAACACTTCACCGGCCTCGATCCCTTGCAGGCTCGAAGATGCGGCAGGTAGCGCCTTATCTTCCGCCCGCGATACCGGAACGGGCGTGCCCTTTCGCGACCCGGGCCGCTGAAGGCTCGGGTATGCAATCCCATAAACCAATTCCGAAGGATGGTCACAAGTTGCCATTTACATTGATTCCTTTCCAGCCAGCATCGCTCTCCCCTGTCGTGAATTGCCACGCGGATCAGGTCAGAACGTCAGGTACCCGGTCTTGCCTCACGCGTTGATGAAGGCATTCTGTGGGCCAAGTGGAAGTGGTTCTTGGAAAGGGACTTGGACGGTTGAATGGCGAACGGTTGTGCCCAGATGAGGGCAGATGCCTGCAAAAGGTCATGGGCAGATGTGTGGGCTTGCCCTCAAAGGAACGAGACCCTTTAGCAGCCTGATTGCCCCGACACTCAGAGGGTCGAGTTGAGCCTGTTTTGGAGTCCAGGAATTTGAGTCTATTAGTTATGAATCAGGGAGCTCAGACTTCGTAGAGTGGCAGGACGTTGACGGTTGCGCTGCTGTGACACTTAACGTGCAACGCCGAATTCGGCACATGTCGCATCGTGTACGCTTGTGAAGTTCGCCGGCTATTCTTGACTTTATGGCTTCTGCAGAGAGGATATTGTGTTCAGCCCTCCGACGCGTGTGATTTCATACTGTCCGTATTCAATACAGAGATCTGCGGTGCCGAAGACACGAACCTTCGTTTCGCTCTCGTTTGATTCGGGCAGCCAGAACTCACCTACTTTCTGGTAGCTGCGTTTGAAATCGGTCTTCAGCGTCCACCACGAAGGATTGACTGCCGGTTGCCCCTCGACCCGAGTGATGGCGAACTCTGTGCCGTCTACCCAGATCTTGCCGCGAAAAAGAAACTTGTTCTTCGCTTTCGGCTCTGCGTCCAGCACGTAGAATTCGTTTCCTTCGGCTCTTCTATAATCCACGAGTTCGAAGGTGTAGTTCTCCGGACTGATCGCGGAACTCTGCTGATTCTCTTCGCGCATCGACTCTTGCTCTGCTTCCAGAAGTTTCTTGAAGACCTTGCTCCGCACGCTGCCCGAGCCACTCTCCGACACAATCGTGAAAGTCTTCTTGTCTGGGGCGCGGTACTCAACGCGAACCGTCATATCTGCTTGCTTGTGAGAAAGACAGTGACACTCCAGGCGATAGCTTCGGACACTGGAATAGCTCTCGAGCGCCTTGGCGCGCACATCATTCATTGCAACTACACGTTGCATCACTTCATCAGCAGTCAGAGGTGCAGATACATTTGCTTGCTGTGCAACCGCTGGGACGCCAAGCATTAACAAAGCGAATGCGCGCACAAACCAGCGCCCATCAGATTTCTTCGCGTGGTAAAGCGGAGTCATTGTAAGAGTCTCCTGGTGAGATCTGAGAATCCAAACCTGCTTGTATTTGTCGATGCGGTTTCTTGAGCATCGCTCTCAAACCGGGGTGGTGCCCCCCGCAACTGGGTAAGCGTGAACTGTTCCTTCCCGTTCTTTGGTCTGGGCACGGACGGATCGAAGAGATAAATCGTGCTCGCCAAAACTGGTCCGACGCGGATTTCACTATGGGGCATCCCTGAGCTTCCCAAAGCATCGAAAAATCTCTGCGTCTCAAAGAACCGACGCGACGGCTCAAGCACAATCAGATCTCCGTCCTGCGGTGCATAGTGCGTGTCGTAAAGCGGCACAATCCGAAGGTCGTCGCGCCCGCAGGCCTGCAGGTAATAGGCCATGCTCATCGGTCTTGCGGTTGCTACCGTCGTCGCAACTGGAGCGAACGGACACACACTTTGCGCTACCTCGCGCGTATCAAACTCGGACACTTCATCCATTGCAAAGTAGCGTGTGATGTTCCGCTTCTCTCCGCCAATTGAGTTCAGGTAGAACGAATAGTAGGGTGCCCAAGAGTGCAATTCGAGGAGCGGCCATCCCAGCAAGATGACGGCGGCGAAACCCACAAGGGCTCGGGATAGGAGTCTTCCTTTCGCGGCCTTCAGCGTTTGTTGCACCGCATATCCGCCTGCGAGGTAGAGAAAGGGCAGGAGCGGAAGTGAATACCGGATCCACTTGGCTCCGCTGACGGACAGCCCGGCTAATTGAACCACCCCGAGCGATAGAAAAAAGCACGACGCGAGTGTCCGGCGATCTCGCAAAAGCAGTACGGAACCAGCAATCACGGCCGTGAGGATCGGAATCGGTGTCTTTACCACCATCAGCCAGAGATAGTAGAACCACGGTACCCCGGCAAGTAGGCGCGCGGGGAAATTCATATACAGCGTGCCAGCGAAATTGTAGCCACTGTGCTTGACTCCGTCATGATGGAGCCAATGCAAGATGCCGTTGAAGTTGGCCGGAGAGAGAATGACCGGGTTCACCACGACAAAGGTAAGGAACATCACGAGGAAAAAACGTTTGTAGCTGAATTGAGACGGCTTGCGGCTCAGCCCATTTTTTCCGGCAAGAAACCAGGCCATCGCGTTCAAACCAAGAAGGTGAAGAATGTACTGCGAGGCCAAAGCCAGACCAAAACCGATGGCACTGAGGTCGTACCATCGCCGCGCACTATTATCCTGATCTGCCGGTTGGGCGGCGCGACAGTAGAAGTAGCAGGCCAGCAAGGTGAAAAAGGTAAGCGGCGTTTCCTCCTTCGTGAGTCGATTCAGCGCGACTGGCAAAGGCGCGATTGCCCAGAAGAGACTGGCCGCAACAGAGCCGGCAACACCCATCATGCGGCGGCACAAGAAGAAAAGGATTGCGGTGGTGGCGGCACCGAACAGCACGTTGGGCAGACGAAGCCAGCCCTCAGGATTCAGCGAAAGCCAGCCATGCGCGGCGGCTACCCGACTCCAGCGTTCCCCCGCTGCCAGGCTCGCCCAAGCAAGCACTTTCGGCAACATCGGATGCTCGCTATTTACCCCGGCAAAGTGTCCGTGTCGATACTCTTGAATGGCTGCCCATTTAGCCACCTCATCCTCGGACAGGCTGTTGAAGTCGACTCGGTAGACGCGAACTGAGAATGCCAGAACCGTCAGCAGCAGCACGATGCCGACCTCCCAGTAGTGTCCAAGGCGACGATCTGGAATCTCACTCAACACGCGTGCTCCCGCCTACGGCGCGAACGCGCAGCTCGTTTCGTGTTCCGCTCACTTCGTCGTGTGCTCACGAAGTCACCTCCGATGCGGTCCCAGCTTTCCGATCGGCGTTCTGATCGAGGACCGCAGAGACGGCGTAAGGTCTACGCTCAGATCGATTGAAGTACTGCCACACCTCCAACTCACCCAAAAGTCCGAGCGCTATTAGCTGGAGCCCCACTAATATCAGGACGGCCGCAAACACCAGCAAGGGCCCGTGTTGCTGTAGAACATCGCTTCCCGTAACGACTTTCGAGATCAGGAGCCAGAGTGCGATGGCCGAGCCCAAACCCATGTTCATCGCGCCCAGCCGGCCAAAAAAGTGGAGCGGGCGCGACATGTAGCGCAGAAGAAATCGGATCGTCATGAGGTCGAAAAACACCCGGAACGTCCGAGAAATGTTGTAGTGCGATTCGCCGTGCTTCCGATGGTTGTTTTGAATGGGAATCTCACAGATCGAGGCTCCGTAGAATGAAGCCAGAGCTGGGATGAACCGGTGCATTTCGCCGTAGAGCGGCAGTTCCCGCAGAAGGTCCCCGCGGTACGCCTTGAACGTGGTCCCAAAGTCGTGAATGTTGACGCCGCTGAGCTTAGCCATCAGCCAATTGGCACAGCGGGAAGGAATCTTTCGGAGCAGCAAATTGTCCAAGCGATGGCTGCGCCACCCACTCACGATGTCGTAGCCCTCTTCGATCTTTCCGAGGAAGGCAGGGATCTCCGCCGGATCATGTTGAAGGTCGCCATCCATGGCGATCACATAGTCGCCCGTGCTATGCGCAAATCCAGCCGCCAACGCTCCAGTTTGACCGAAGTTTCGGCGCAACCGAACGACGGTCACGCGAGGATCGATCACCGCAAGTTCCTTCAGCAGCTTGTACGTAAGGTCGGTGCTTCCATCGTCGACAAAAACGAACTGGTGATCGCGGCCAAGAGCCTCCATAACGGCGTGCAATCGCCCGTACATTTCGACGATGTTAGGTTCTTCGTTATGAAACGGCACCACAATGGAAACGCTCGCTGCATGGTTGAGATCAGGCATGCTGCACCTTCCGGAAGGCGTGATTCATCGCCTTCAGCCATTTCCGATCGTGTTCAGTTAGAAAGATGTGCGGGTCGTCTTCCAGCGAATTGAGCAGATCGCAGATTTCATTCGCAAAGTCCCAATTCTCATCCCACACGCCCAGGACATTGCGTCCGTCTCTCTGGATTGTGGGAACGCCATTCAGAGATGTTGTTAGGTACATCTCGACTCCTTCGTCGCTCTTGTGTTTCCGCACGGCAGCGGCTTGCTTACAGTTCGTACAGCCGCCAGTGTCAGTGCACTTGGCTCGCCAAAGCACAACGCGGCAAATCAATGAATTGCCGGCGTTTGGACGAGCATCGGCTCGAGATCGGTGCCCACATTGCGGCAGTGCCCTTGAACGGTCAGGACAGCCGGCGGGCGGAAAAGACGGATTGCGCCAAAAACCAAGGGTTTAGGGACAGGTCAGAAACGGTTGCTGGCCTGCACTATCAGGGTTGCATTCAGTTCCGTATCAAGGGAGTTGGACTTGTTTCAGCTGATCCATCGACAGGCAAGGGACCTGTTCGACCTTCGCAAGAGATCATACGAGCAAAAGACGCCCAAACTCGCAATGACGTTCCTCCTGGCTGTCCTCGATTTCCTGTTTGGGTGCCACCATGTTCACCTCAGCCGTGTGTTCACGATTCAAGGCGAGACATATAAGGTCTGCTTTGACTGCGGGGCGAAATTTGCATATTCGCTGGAAACCATGTCGATTGTGCGCCGCCTGCCACTCACACCGGTCTTGACCCGGTTTCGAATTGCCTGACATGGAATGAGCATGAACCAAGAAACGCACGAAGCTCGCAAGCGCATCCGAGGGTGACGCGTAATGGATTCAAATTCAAGAGCAGTTCGGGTTGGCGGAGAAGTAATCGTAGTTCATTGTTGGGCATGTGGAACTGCCCACTGCGTGAACCAGGAGCTAAGCGTTCTCGGAGAACTAGCCCATATGGTCTGCAGCAAAAGCAATTGCAGGATGAGCATGTTCCTCGTGAATGAACTGGTGCTCGATGACAAGACCAGAAAACAATTGACGAAAAGCGAGCTGAATGCACGCGTTGCCTGTTCGAGGTTCTGGAAATGAAGAGAAGCAAGCCAACCACGACGTCGACGTTCAATGCGTTGCAAAGTTTTCCTGCACCGTAGCTCGCCGAGACCGGCGCGAAGTGCGGCCTTTGTCGAATCCTAATGAGGACCGTTCCGAGTCGAAAACGAGTGGCAAGCTACTTGCACTTTTCTGGATAGGTGCACAATGACAACCCCGGCGTTGAACTCGAGGGTGCAATCTCTCGTAACCGAATACGGTGTATTTTGGCAATTCTGGCCGCACTTTGAACAGATACATGGCGACCGCCGTCTGGTCGGCTTTGAAGTGGAGTTAATTGGTTGTCACACGTCCAATCTCAACCACGTCGATCCCAGATGCCCCACATGCCGGACTGTCAGGGCCGCGTTGCTGTCAATCGCGAACCTTGTGCCCGCAGATCTAGCCGTTGGCGCAACTTTCCTCACGTACAACATCGACTCACATTCCGGCGAAATTCTGTGTCTGCCTGCCCTGGGCAACCGCGCGGGCGTTTGGGTAAGTATTCACCTCTCATGGAATCGCTCAAATGGCCAGTCGCTTGAGACAGATCTGTTAACCGAGGTTAGAACACTTCTGAATAAGTGGGGCATTCACCAGCGCTAGCCTGAGGCCCACGCCCGCATGCGGACAAAGACCGCATTGCGGCAATTTCAGATGAACCAGTCTCCTCCACGAAGTAATTACATCAATTACATAGCACCAGCGGCATTGGTCCGAAACGTGCGAAGGGGAATGGCGAGAGCAGGACAAAGCGTTTCGAGGATCAACCAATGTTTCGTGCAGAAATCCAGTGGTTAGCGAGTGGTCCGACCCTGAAGTTGGAAGGCAAACTCGTCGCTGATTGGGCAGAACAGGCCAGGCGCCTGGTCACAAAGGACGTACTGCCTGAGGGTTTGATAGTCGACCTCACCGAGGTGAGCTATGTCGATTCAGTGGGCGAACAGTTCCTGAAGTGGTTGGCTGGTGTCGGCGCAGTGTTTATCGCTGGCAGTGTCTACGCATTTGTCGTATGCGATCGACTGCGTTTACCACCTATGCAGGGGATAACCGAGCGACGCAAGCAGCGGCATGGGAGTAGTGGGGAGAAATCCTCCATCAAGTACTCCCGCCCAGTTGAGGCTATCTGAGGGCTTTAGAGAAAGAGGAGAATTATGTCCTGGTTCCACTCGAGCACGACTCCAGTCGATGCCCGCAATCACGCATCTCCAGCCGAAGTCGTGGCCTGCTTCCAAGATCAACGAAATCTTCTGGGTAGGCTTGCGTTCTTGATCACTGGCGATCACGCTACGGCCGAGCAGACACTTGTCCAAGCTTGTGAAACCACTCTTCAGGGAAACAGGCCTTTCCGTGATTGGCTTTTCGAGTGGGCCAAGGCTGCGACCATTGCCAGTGCGATATCACACGGAGCGAAGGCGATTCGGATCTGTGAAGCCACGTACACAGAGCAACGATGCCTACATGTCGAGCACTTATCGCAGGGCGATGCTGAAGAACGCGCAGCTGGCCTCGACCTCGTTCTTGGAACCGACGCCCAAACACTGATCGCGGAATTGGATTCGCTGTGCCGGGCCGTCCTGGTACTTAGAGTTGCAATCCGATCGTCGATCCAAGATTGTGCTTTACGCCTGAACGTGTCCCGCGCGGCGGTGCTCGCCGCCAATTGTCACGCCATGACCTGGCTTCAAAAGCGACGGGAGAAGCCAGTGGAGGAAAATCACATTTTAGCGAGAGTCTAATGATTATCGAACTTAACAACGACGAAACTCGATTGCTGCATACGGTCCTTCTCGAACAAGCGCAGGAGCACTTGAGCTATGCGGATACCTCCGAGGTAGCCGAAAGACTATACAAATTGGCGACCAGATTCGAGCGCCGCGTTAGAGAAGTGCCAAACGTGACGACGGCGTGAACGGGAAAACATGCTACCGCGCGGCATCGCTGACTGATCGCACCGCACGAGGCCGAGACGCGAGTCCCTTGTGTGCTCCTGAGCTGAAGGAATGCTGCAACAAGCTGCCGGCGATGAACTCCTCGGCCGCCTGCATCATGTGCTTCCACATCTCGAACGCTCGCCCCTGGTGATTGAGAAATGCGAGAGCCTGTTCTCGGCTCACAGGGTAGCCTTGTTCGTTCCCCAGGCGCATAAGATGCGAAAGTGTGATTTCAGCGATCACGCGTTCTCTGTTTTTCTTGTCGGTCATTGCCTTGCCCCCACCGCGTTATGGCTGTTCAGGGCATCCCTGAAGCCACCCTCGGAAACCCAGCTTCCACTGATTGCTCGAGGCGAGTGTCACTCCGGACACACGGAATAGACCTATTGGCAATAGCTCGCCTTCGAAATCCCCAAGCGGCGGATCTTGTTTTGCAACGTCGTGCGCTTCAACCCAAGACGCTCGGCGGCGCCCCCCTTGCCTGCGATCCGTCCCGATGTGGCTCTCAACGCGTCGATAATCACAGTGGATTCTGCTTGTCGAAACGTAGAACGCGTTCCCATCGCAACAGTGATCTCGGATGACATAGGAAGCTCGGAAACAGGTACGTCCAACTCCTCACCGCGTGAGAGAATGACGGCGCGTTCGATAAAGTTCGCCAATTCCCGGATGTTCCCCTTCCACGGACAGTTCGTCAGCATCTCCATGGCCCGCTTAGAAATGGACTTTATCTGTCTCCCCATCCGGCCCGACAACTTCGACACAAAATAGTTCACCAGCAGAGGAATGTCCTCGCGCCGCTCCCGTAGTGGTGGAATCTCAATCGGAAAAACATTGAAACGGTAGAAAAGATCCTCACGGAACGTCTCGTCTTGAATCATGGCTCGGAGATCGCGGTGCGTCGCAGCAATCAGCCGCACGTTGACCTGGATCGTCCTTGAGCTTCCGAGTCGCTCGAACTCCTGCTCCTGGATGGCGCGCAATATTTTGGGCTGGAGTTCGAGGCTGATGTCTCCGATCTCATCCAGAAATAGCGAACCTCCGTCCGCCGACTCGAATCTGCCCTTTCTCTGCATCAGAGCTCCGGTAAAGGCGCCCTTCTCGTGCCCGAACAGTTCGCTCTCAAGCAGTCCCGAGGGAATCGCGGCGCAGTTCATGCGCACATAGGGGCGTGCGCGTCGAGAGCTGAGGTTGTGGATCGCGCGCGCAATCAACTCCTTTCCGGTGCCTGTTTCTCCGTGAAGCAGCACGGTGGAATCGGTGGGTGCAACGATCATCACCTGGTGCAGCACTCTCTCCAGGGCCGGGCTTCTGCCGACGATATCTTCGAAGCAGGGTTGAGAGCTGATTTGCGTCTCGAGGTTCGTCTCATCGCCTTCGAATTCGGTCATGTTGGCAAAACCTGTTCCTTCTCGATTTTCGACGTCGGTGAAAGCAACGGTTGCGTGTGCCATAATCTCCTCCTCGACCGCTCACAATTGCGGCGCTTTTGGAACCCCTGTACGAACAACGTGGCGAGCATGTTTGCTTTGTGCTGCCCGACTATAGGCGCGGACGCCGCATTCGGAGCTCAAGCGCCTAGTTTCGACGTTCATAGCCGCCATGATGAGGACTTCTGCGAATGTGAAGGCACGGCAAGTTTCAGCAGTGATCTGGAACATGGCTAATTCCTCCGATCTGCGCTACCTGTATCTGTCGGCTCTAGACGCGGTGCGGGACAGCACGGTTCCAGGCTGGGATAGTTTGGGAAGATCGCCCGCAGGAGTTCTTTGGAGTCCTCCAGACGCATAAACCCGCTTTGTGTGGGGATGAACGTCATACCCAGTGCTCCTTGTTCAACCATGTTGGCTTGAACTCGGGAGCCATTCTGACAGCACTTCCTTTTGAGGACGACCCCAGATCGGGACAAAACGCAGACTCTTGGGGTGACGAGTGTCACCCTCTTCTGAGGCAAGAAATTTGGTAATTGGGGGATCTCTTAACGAGAGTTAGAGTTCGTCTTGCGCGGTGGAGTTTCGATGCGCTTCCATCCAAAGAGACGAGCGTCGATGGACCATAAACCCGGGCCTAACATTGCGAGCGCGGCGCCAGCGGTTCCTATCAGGAGCCAGACCCATTTATCTCCCGGTAGCATAATCATCTTCCAGACTTCAATCAGTGCTACGAAGATTCCCACCACGGGTGTCCATAACCCTGCAATCAGGAGGATGCCTGCTGCGAGTGAGAGAACGGCGACAATCGTGACGTTCAAGGGAGGATCAATCCACAGCTTGGAAGCCGCCCGCACAACCAGTGTGGAGCCAATAACCAAACGCATGAGAAGCAAACCTGTGCCAGGCCAACCGCCAGCGAATGTAGAATATAGCCGTCGCACGTAAAGACAATCTTCTGACATTGCGCGGGCCGGTCGAAACCCCCAAAAGGGTTGGAATTGTCACTCTTTAGGTTCCCGTGGGATGGGGATGAGAGGAGTGTGCGGATACGACAATTACAGCTCGATAATCCCTCTCTTCAACCCGATCATTGCGGCGTGCGTTCGATCATTGGCGCCCAATTTAGAAAGAATGCATTTGACCCGGCTTTTGACGGTTTCCTCCGTGATCGAAAGGTGATCTGCAATCTGCTTGTTGGCGTTCCCGGCTGCAATCAGTCGCAGCACCAGGATTTCTGCCGGGGTGAGGGCGTCATCGGTTGCATGTTCCGCAATTTCGTATGAGGCCTCTGGGGACAGGCTCTTCTTCCCAGCATGGACCGCACGGATCGCGTCCAACAATTCCCTATGTAACGTATTCTTGAGCAGATAGGCGTGGGCACCCGCTTTAAGCGCCCGCAAAATTTGCACGTCGCCTGCGTAGGTCGTCAAGACAATAACCTTTGCAGCGGGAAACTCACTGCGAATCGCAATGAGCGCGTCGATGCCATTCATTTCCGGCATTTGCAAATCCATCAGCGTGATATCGGGGCGGTGCGCCCGGAATTGCTGAATGGCCTCGCGTCCGTTGGACGCTTCGCCTACTAAAGTGATATCCGTCTGAACAGCGAGCAAACCCGCGATGCCTTGCCGTACGACCGGATGGTCGTCAACCGTGAGAATCCGAATTTGAGAACTGCCGGCGTTCATGACTTTATGCCTTCGCTCTTTCCGGAAACTTTTTGCAACCACCAGGAACGTTTGCGATCTGTCGTGTAGGCGGCGCTGGCAGGAACGCGCAGTTCCACTTCCGTTCCCTCATCGACTTCGCTCCACACCGCCAGCTTACCTCGGATAAGTGTGGCTCGTTCGCGCATCCCGCGCAAGCCATAGTGTCCCTCAAGACCATGGCTGGAGAGAACCCCCTCATCCATGCCCTTTCCGTCGTCGCGCACGCGCAATCGAAATTGGTCATGGTCATAACGGATTTCAACTTCTACCTGCTTCGCTTGGGCGTGATGGAAGGCGTTGCGAAGCGCCTCGGCAGCGATTTTGTAGATTTCATCACGGAGGATTGGGTGGAGGTCTGTCGCCTGGCCCTCAACCGCAACGCGGAAAGTTGCAGGTCGATGATTGCTTGAGTCGTCTTCGAGTTCCTCTCCGAGGGTTCTTATAGCCAGTGCAAGATCATTGCGCTCGACTGTGGAGGCGCGCAGTCCTTGCACAGCATCCCGTCCCTCCGTGATCGCGCCGGCAGCCTGCTCGATCGCACTATCCAGTTTCTCCTTTGCCTCGATCGGGCGCCCTGGTAACAGTACAGAAACCGTTTGGAACCGGAGCAGCAATCCATGAAAGCTCTGCAGCAGAGTGTCATGCAGATCCCGGGCAATTCGTGTTCTCTCGCCGATCCGCGTCTCCAGCGTCATCTCAAAATCGTGCTGCAATTGCCGAACTCGCCACTGGTACGCCGCCCACAGTAGTGCTAAAAACATGCATCCGCAGAGAGCCCGAAACCACTTCGTCTGGTAATACGCCGGGGCGACGTAGAAATCCAGCTTCGCGGCAATATCGTTCCAGACGCCGTCACTATTGCATGCGATCACGCGAAAGGAATAATTGCCGGGAGGCAAGTCCGTGTAGAACGCCTGCCGTCGCGTACCGGCGTCTTTCCAATCGCGGTCATAGCCGTCGAGCCGGTAACGAAACTTTACCTTCTGTGGAATCAAGAAGGACGGCGAAGTGTAATCAATCTGGAGGTCACGAGGATGAGGCGACAGCTTGAGATTTTCGCTTGCTTGAAATTCCTTTCGGTCGATAGTCACCGATTCGATGTATGGTCGCTCAGGCAGCGCATTTTGCGAGAGCCTGGATGGGTCAACCATCTCTACGACAAATCCAGTTGCAAACCAGACGCGCCCGTCACCGGAGTATGCTGACGAGTTGAAGGAGGGCCAGCCTGTCGGCCGCGCTCCATCCAGCACATCATAGACTCGAATCTGAACGATCGTTTCCGGATCAGCCCGCCAGCGTTGGAGTTCGGAATCTGGGAACTCAACCACTCCACAGCCTGTGTGCAGCCACCAGCGATTCTCCTTGTCCTCCATAAACGAAATCACCGAGTTGCAGGGCAGACCGTTCTTTGTTGTTATGCGCTGAACTTTACCCTGTCGCCATTCGACAAATCCGTTCTCGGACGCAGCGAGGATGGAGCCATCGGCCTTCGACATTATCTTGCGATTAAACGGATCGCCTCCCGGGTTCAACGGGAACTTCGGTTCCAGGGCACCATTCCGGAACAGCCCGATGTCTCCTTTTAGAGTCGCGATCCAAATTCCCCTGTGTGGATCCGAATCCAGGCTATGTCCGGGGGGAACCTCTGACTCAGGAAACTCCTCCTGAACCCGGAAATCGCGAATGCGGACAAGCTTTCGAGGCTTGCTTGCGCACTCTGCCCAAAGATTCCCATCCGAGTCCTCGGTAAGCGCCACAATCATTCCAAGAGGCCGATTATGCGGGTCGGGTAGGCGGTGGAAACGGCCATCCTCGAGAAGATATAGTCCGTCATCCACTCCAACCCAAAGCCTGCCGACACGGTCCTCCAACAGGTATGAGACTTGATGACCCGGAAGGCCATTTGTTGCACGGATCGACGAGATAGTGCCGTCCTTTATATGATCAAGCGACCCAGCGTTTGCTACCCAGATCGTTCCATCTCTGCTCGCCAGAACGCCTGCAGCTGCGTCTGCTCCCAAGCCTTCGCGTGCTGAAAAAATGGTGACTCGCGGATCGCGAAAGCTATCAATGCCATTCGTGGTTACAGTCCATACGATCCCTTCTGTGTCTTCGAAAAGAGCAAGTACAGAATCACCGGACAATCCATCCCTGTGCTGAAAATGGTCCACTACGTTGCCACGAATTCGAAAGAGTCCCTTGCCCACGGTACCCACCCAGAGATTGCCGTCGCGGTCAAAGACCATCGCGTTGACGACTATCTTACTGCCATCAAAAGTGGGCGTCACAAATGGCTTTGCTATCCCTTCTATTAACCGTCCAAGCCCGAGCCCGGGTCCTTCTGCAAGTATGCCAACCCAGAGTGTTCCATCGGGACCGCGCGCCAAGCTCACTACTCCCTGCTGTCCGGCGTTCGAGTTTAGCGCTTTGATCGGGTAAGTTTCCGATACGCCATCATGCCAGTGGACGAGTCCTGTTTGCCCGCCAAGCCAAAATCCTCCCTTTCCGTCAGGCAATAGCGAGTCGGCGGGGGAAATGGGCACTCCATCTGATTTTCCGAAACACTTGACGGATTGGTCGGTAATCTGACAAAGGGGGGCATCTGCTATATGGGCCCCGCCCCGCACCACCCACAACGAGCCGTCAGGATCCTCACTAATATGTTCAAAGCTCTGGAGCCCATCTAAGTTGAAATGAGAAGTGACCACTCCATTTTTTAAGTGAACGATGTCACGCTCACCTAGTGCCCATAGCCCACCAGCATGGTCGCCATAAACGTTCACAATCGTGCTCATCGCTTCATCGTGCGTGGACAATGTCCTGGGAACAAACCGAACACCATCAAACCTGTAAATTCCTTGGGATAGGGCTGAGAACCACAGAAAACCATCGGAGGTTTGCGTGATTGAAGACATCGCAGCCGGCAGGGAGCCATCTTGGGTTCCCCAAGACTTGTGCATGTACTGGGTGAGGCGCAGGTTCGGATCGAGGGCGTGAAGCGGAGCTACCCTTAACAACAGGTACAAGAGAGAAGCGCACAACATGGCCATTCGGATCATAGGGCGATCTTTAATGACAAGCCGTTGGCAAAACTCCGCCATGAGAATCCGAATTTGAGAATCGCCAGCGTTCATGACTTTATGCCTTCGCTCTTTCCGGCAACTTTTTGCAACCACCATGAACGTTTGCGATCTGTCGTGTAAGCGGCGCTCGCAGGAACGCTCAGTTCCACTTCCGTTCCCGCATCGACTTCGCTCCATACCGCCAGCTGACCTTGGATGAGTGTGGCTCGTTCGCGCATCCCGCGCAAGCCATAGTGTCCCTCAAGACCATGGCTGGAGAGAACCCCCTCATCCATGCCCTTTCCGTCGTCGCGCACGCGCAATCGAAATTGGTCATGGTCATAACGGATTTCAACTTCTACCTGCTTCGCTTGGGCGTGATGGAAGGCGTTGCGAAGCGCCTCGGCAGCGATTTTGTAGATTTCATCACGGAGGATTGGGTGGAGGTCTGTCGCCTGGCCCTCAACCGCAACGCGGAAAGTTGCAGGTCGATGATTGCTTGAGTCGTCTTCGAGTTCCTCTCCGAGGGTTCTTATAGCCAGTGCAAGATCATTGCGCTCGACTGTGGAGGCGCGCAGTCCTTGCACAGCATCCCGTCCCTCCGTGATCGCGCCGGCAGCCTGCTCGATCGCACTATCCAGTTTCTCCTTTGCCTCGATCGGGCGCCCTGGTAACAGTACAGAAACCGTTTGGAACCGGAGCAGCAATCCATGAAAGCTCTGCAGCAGAGTGTCATGCAGATCCCGCGCGATTCGTGTTCTCTCGCCGATTCTCGCCTCCAGCGTCATCTCAAAGTCATGATGCAAGCGCCGGACTCGGTACTGGTACGCCCCCCATAGCAATACCAGAAGGGCTATGGCGCACAGCGCGCGAAACCAGTTCGTCTGGTAGTACGCGGGTAAAACGGAGAATTCCAACGTATCGCCTTGCTCGTTCCAGACGCCGCTGTTGTTAGCGGCGATTACACGAAACCGGTATGGCCCAGGATGCAGGTTTGAGTACTGCACTTCGCGGTCGTTGATCACCTCTCGCCAGTCGCTGTCCTGCCCCTCGAGCTTGTACTTGAAGTGAACCTTCTCGGGCGCTGCGAGGCTGAGAGCCGAATAGTCGATCTGAACATCGCGAGTTAGCGCTGGCAGACGCAGGCTTGAAACTTTACCCGGTAAGTTCTGCCAGTAGATCTTGTGGTCGGCCACAATCTGTTCGATGTATACGGGCGGTGGAACTTTGTTGAAAGCCACCTGATGAGGATCGACGAGTTGAATACCTTCTCCCGTATGGAACCACAGCTTACCGTTGCCGGCCCTCGCGACAGAAGGACCGAAGTAGAGCGCAGCCGCGCTGAGCCTCACACCGTCCGCTGCGTCCCAAACCGTCGTTTGAATCCGGCGCGACGGATTGACGATCCACGCTTCCAGTTCGCTCTGCGTGATGCGTACCAGGCCACAGACCGTGTACAACCACAACGCACCATCGTCGTCTTCGATCGACCAATGAATGGTGTCGCACGGCAATCCGTTCTTCGTAGTGAGCGTAGCAATTCGGCCGTCTTTGATGCGGCTGAGGCCTCCCTCAGTTCCAGCCCATACGGCTTCTTTGCTATCGATTCGCAGACCAGGGACATGGCCCTTACCCAAGCCCTCAGCGACGGTGTACGACGCGCGGACTTGACCATCCTTGAAATACATCACGCCGCCGTCTGTCCAGAATGAAAGCCAAACTCCACCGTGATCACAGACAATGACCTTTGCCTGTTGGCTACGTCCCAGAGCAGACCAGGGAAAATGTTCAACCAATCGGCCCTTGAGTAAGTGCGTGAGACCCCGATTTCCGGAAAGCCACAGGTTCTCTGCCTCGTCTCCTGTGATGGAATAGACTTCTGTGCTGGGTCCGCCATTTACGGCCACAAATCTGCCGTCCTCGAAATATGCAAGTCCGTGCCCCGTGAAAGCCCAAATGAGCCCGCGATGATCGCAAAACAATGACTGCACCATGTCATCTGGCAGCCCATCCGCCTTGCGGAACGTGGTGATCTGCCCATTCGTCCACCTGATCAAGCCATCGTGCGTGGCTATCCAAATGCTCCCATCTGTGGCGGCTGTTAACGAGTTAGTATCTGATAGACCGCGTCTGATAGAAGTCGTACTGACCGGAAGCTCTCGAAAGCGGTCGATCCCTCGAGTGGTCCCCACCCAGACATTACCTTCATGGTCCTCAAAAAGACTACAAATAATGTTGCCTGAGAAGCCATCTGATGTTGTAAACACGTCCGCCCGGCCCTGATGCAGATGGATGATGCCCCGCTCGTGGGTTCCGATCCATATACCTCCATCGCGGTCACGCAGCAGTTTATTGGAATTGACGTCCCGATCCGAAAGCAGCACGTTTGGATTGATTGCACTGCGAATAGGGTAGGCCGCCAGTTTGTCACCCAGGACCTGCTCAAGCCCTCGTCTACGAATCGCGATTAACACCCCTCCCTCGTCCGTTTTGCTGAGGTCATCGATTCGTACTCCGGGCGTGGCATATCGCGTTGGAGCACCGGGCTTCCATCGCCATAGCCCGGACTCCGCAGCCGCCCACAGTTCACCGGAACCGTCCTCTAACAGACTCCAAACGAATGTGCCGAACGCGCCGCCCTGCTGGTAGCACTCCACGCGGCCGCTTCGGATCGCGCACAGCCGACCTGCCGGACTTTCCAATGAGCCGGCCAGAATGCCGGCCCACACTGTTCCCTCGCGGTCTTCAAGCAGCGATGTCACAAAGACTGGGCCAACCTCCGGATACTCGGTCAGCTTGTTGCCATTCCAGCTCACAAGCCCGGCAAAAGTGCCAATCCAAAGCGTGCCATCGCGCGTCACGAGCAGAGCGTAGGGCGCGTTGGGAAGTTGCTGCCCCGCCGGTGGTTGCCAAGGGACAGCGTGAAGTCCATCGAAGCGGAACAAGCCGAATTCGGTCCCGAGCCACAGATAGCCATCGGGCGTTTGGGCCATCGCGAAGATCGCGCCCACGGAGAATCCGTCCCGGGCTGTCCACGCCATATGCCCGTACTGGCTCAAATCGAGCGAGGGGTCCAGTGCCAGAGCGGGAAGCATACCGAGCAGGACAATGAGGCTTCCGATTGTGATGAGCGCTAGGGCGGTTTTCATGCAACCTCGCCCGGCTTCACTGCGAAACCGCCGAGCATGAACGGGGGATGTTGAACGATAGCTCGCCCCGTTAGGGACCTAATTTAGCACGCTCAGCGGCGCGTGTCAGGGATTGGCTGTGTCAATCCTGAACGGCTCTTTTTGATCGAAGCAAGACAATAAGGGATCGTGGGGCTACTTGATATGTCAACTGCTGGAGGGGCGAGCCAGATTCCGAGAAATCCTCAGGACTGCGCAGGTTGGTGTCCACGATTCTCACCCAATCTTCGGGCGCGCCCTCCTGAACCTCGAATTGCAGTGCTTCCCAATAGGCATTGATCATCACGTAGATATCGTCGTCGCCTTGGGAAGCGCCATGCAGACAAAAGGCCAGACTATGCGAATCGGGCGAGAGATCGACCTTGGGGCCAATGCCGTACCAGGAAACATCGTCGCGCCAGAACCGGCTGCGACACAGAGAAGGATGAGACTTCCGGAACGCAATCATCGCTTTGAAGAACCCGAATACATCCTGATTCGCCTTGAGCTGACTCCAATCCAGCCAGCTGATTTCGTTGTCCTGGTTATACGGGTTATTGTTTCCAAGCTGTGTATTCAGGAACTCGTCACCGGCCCGGAACATCGGGATACCGTTCGAGAGCATGAGGAGGCAGAAGAAGTTTTTAGCCTGTTTCCGGCGAAGTGCCACAACCTCCGCTGGCGCGCTCTCCTCTCCTTCGTGTCCGCAGTTCCAACTGTAATTCGCGTCCATACCGTCTTGATTGTTATGACCGTTTTTCCAGTTGTGTTTCTGATTGTAAGAAAGCAAGTCGTAAAGCGTGAAGCCATCGTGGCAATCGATGTAGTTCACAGTTTGGAAGGCATGATAGGCGTGCTCGCGGCTGTCCGGAAACAAGTCATCGCTGCCGTAAATACGACGCATAAGGTCCGGGACCATCCCCGCGTCGCCCCTCACAAAACGACGCATATCGTCACGATAGCGCGCGTTCCATTGCAGCCAGGTCGTGCCCGGAAATCCGCGTCCGAGTTGGTAACAACCCACGTCCCAAGGTTCTGCGATCAAAGCCAATCGACCCAACTCCGGGTCGGCGGCGATTTCGCTGAATATGGGAGCATCTCCCCAATTCAGTGATCCATCGGCATTGCGGCTAAACACCGATGCCAGATCGAAGCGGAAACCGTCGATGTGCATCTCGTTCTTCCAGTACCGCAGGCTGTCCATAACCATTTTGCGCACGTGCGGCTGGCTGAAATTCAACGTGTTGCCGGTGCCGGAGTGATTGGCATACAGGTTCGTCGGGTCGGGTGACAGCATGTAATAACCGCCCGCATCGAACCCCTTGAGGCTGTAGATTGGCCCGAGGTGATCTCCTTCACACGTATGGTTGTACACAACGTCGAGCACTACGGCGATTCTGGCTTCGTGAAAAGCCTTGACCATATTCTTGAATTCGACATGGTGCTCATCATCGCCATGGCCGCCATACTCCGCGTGAGCTGCGAAGAAGTTCAAAGGCATGTAGCCCCAATAGTCTTTTTCGTGAGGGTCGCGCTGAAAGACGGGCATCAGTTCGACAACGGTGATCCCAAGGTCCTTGAGATATGGGATCTTTTCGATCAAGCCGGTGTAGGTTCCGGCTCGGGATGGATGCACGCGGGAATTGGGATGGTGCGTAAATCCCTTAACGTGGAGTTCGTAAATGATCGCGTCCGATTCAGGCCGGGGCGGAATATCTTCTCCCCAATCAAAAGCAACTTGTTGCCCGGGCAAAACCCCCAGAGGCGCTCTTCCGGCATTCGGACCCGGTGCCATGGCCAGCTTGCGGTCAAATGCGGGCGGAAAGAAAACTGCTTTCGCATACGGGTCGAGAAGAACCTTTTCGTGATCGAAGCCGCGGAGACCAGCGACGGCCGGCCCTGAAACCGAGTAACCGTAGTACCTGGCATCGCACATACCATGAAGCGGGATCCGGCAGTGCCAGATCCGCCCTGACTTATTGCGGATAGCATCGAACTGAAACGTCAATACAGGCTTTGCCAAATCGGCAGGGGAATAGAGAAACAGGTCCACACTCTCGGCATGTTCAGCACACACCGCAAAATTGAAGGCCTGGTCTTCCTCGATCCAGGTGACCCCCAGCGGCAACGGAAGCCCCTCTGCGCGTGCCCACGTACGACGTTTTTGCGGTGACGCTGCTGAGACGGACGGTGCGTCAGACACGAAGTCGCTTACCGCAATGGATTGGGGAAGTGTGTTTCTCACGTATTAAGAGCCTAATGACACGCTGCATCATCCTGGAAAGTACCGCCGGCGAACATCTGCGCCAGGAATTGACCACAACGGATGATCTTCTGGGCGTCCTGATCATCCTTGAGCGGGTTTTCCGATGTTGACAGGTCGGCCGCACTCAACGAATTCCGAGCGTCAACAAAGCTCTCAGCCCATGCCTGCAGATTGTTGAACTCATTCCTCAGCAATTCGAGCCCGCTGCGGTCATCATCTGTCGACGCAGCAGCCGAGGCTAATCCGACACTGTCGGCGGCTCGACCCTGGTTCGCGCGAATCGTGTTTCCCGCCATGGCCTTCCCCACGGGATACCCATTTTGAACGATCACCTGCAGCATCCCGCCCCATTCTCTTATCGAGGCCATTGCCTCGATCGCGGCCCTCATGAACGCTGGTGAAAATCCCGACTTCGTGGCGGTGTCGCGGACCGGATCCGAAGCGTCGCTCGGAGCGAGTGTCAGAATGATCCGGTCCTCCTCAAACCTCAGAGAGCCTTTTGTGATTCGCGCCAGGTCCTGCACGTCCACGAACACACGCCCGTGGCTTCGAATGACCGTCCCCTGCCCTTCGTAGCCTTGCACTGAGAACGTTTCTCTCTGGACCTGCGTTTGCGCCAGTACCACGACGGCCGACATTAGCACTGCCCCGACTATCACCGGCCGCTTCAGAATATTGAACATCGAGTGCTCCCTGGATATGAATCGCGATCGAAGAAGAGCCTGCCTCATTGCTGAGGCGCTTCTGCTACGCTACCTCCCGGCACAGTGGATTGTGCCTGGGTCAGCGGAGGAAGGGAGGATTCGACTTGCATGTCCATCATCAAATCCACACGGTGCTCCAATTGAAAGAACTTCGTCACGGTGAGAGCCGGAAGCACTCTGTTGAACTTCTTGTAGTACTTCTTCTTTAACTCAGCCAGACGAGCTTCGCTGTCCAACATTTGGTCTGCCATCGCTTTGGCCTCGGCGTCGGTCAGCTTGGGGTACTTCTGGGTGTACTGTTTTATGACGGCAGCACGACGATCATCCAGCATGGATCGTTCGTGGTCGTATTGCTGATAGATCGGCCAGAACGCCGCGCCATCGTTGTCGCTGAAATTCATTCCTGTCGTGATGAGGACCGTCCTGTCTGCCTGCATATTGGCCCTCACTACTGCAATGGTGGAGTCGATCGTTGGCTCCTGATTTTGGGCGCGGCCGAGAGGGCAGAGCGTGAGCATCAGGAACGTAATCATAGGTAATGCACAATTCTTAATCATTGACTGAACTCCTAGGCCGCTTGCTTTGTGTCATTCGCGGGCGCCGCGGCGCAGTGCGCTCGAGACATTTTTGTGAACGGTTACTCGAAAGGATCGGAAGCATTGCACGAGATGATGTAGGCACGCCACTTGCCGAACACGTCTCAGGATCAAATCATTTCTTATGTTGTGGTTCTGCAATAGACTTGGTATCCGAAGACGATACTGTGCCCAGTAACGGGCGCGCGGACCTCATCTGGTCACACAGGGGTCGGTTCGAAGATCGTTTGTTCCACTGCATACGAGTATTGGCGAATTTCTGTTCGCTGTGGGAGGGCTCTACTGCCGGATTTAGATTTGCCGCTATTGTCCTCGGCGCCTCGGCCTTCTTCATAACAATCATGCACATGGCTCCAACCCCTGCCCAGAACACGGTGCGCGCGCGTCGGCACAACGCCAGGGTCAATCCTGTGGTGCTCGTCACACCGAACATCTTTGCAATGAGCATGCTGCCACCTTCGTAGGTCCCGACGTTGCCCGGATTCAGAGTGCCCACGAGATTGATCACCTTCGTCAAGCTTTCCACGATGAACGCGCTGCCTACACTGAACCCTGCTCCCATAAACCGCAGAATGATGTAGACCTCCAGGACTGCCAGCATGTGCCATAGGAGATTGAAGATCAATGTTGCCCAGAACGCGGCCGGCGCTTCATCACGAAAGCTCAGGAGGTTGTCTTCCGCTGAGTCAACGATCGGCTGTTTATCCCTGACCCAGGCATGAAGTCGCGGCAATCGGCCAATCGCCCGGGTCGCATTGCCCACCAACTGCCACCGGTTTCTGAGAGCCACAGCTGCCAAGATCACCACCGACACCAGCACAGCAATGAGCAGTGCTGCATACACTCGCCACCTAACCGAGACAGGGCCAATCATTAGAATGGCTGAGATGCCCAAGACCGTTACCACTAGGGCGCTGAAGGTATGCAGTCCCCCGTCAATCGCACCAGCCGATAATGCATTCGATATGGGTACTGCTCGACCCAACAGCGATATGCGCGTCCCCTCGCCAACCACTTTTCCGGCGATACCAAATTGCCCGATTCCGTCCGAGATCAATTGCGCGACGAAGCTACGGGACCAAGAAAGGCCGCTGATATCGCAGGTAAACGCCTGTCTCCAGGCGCATGTCTTGGCCAATTGTGAGAGCCCGCCCAGAAGGATAACGAGAGCGAATCCCCAGCCGACTGCGTGCAATTGCCTCCAAACGGCTCCCGGGCCGCTTCGAAACACCAAATAGGCAAGTAGACCAAAGCCCAGCAGAGCTACGACAAATCGGAGAGATATCTGAATGAGAGACTGTGGTGTGGGCGAGGTACCACCCTTGCGCGCGTGCTTCAGGATATTTCTCCATTTCCCCGCGTTCTTCGGTTTGTGCGTCTGCGGGATCTCCATCAGCGCACATTCAGTAATTGAGTTAACGGCTCCCACATCGCTCTCCCCATTTTCCAGTGGATTTAATGCATCTGGACATTGAGGAACAGCACATGGACTGCCACTCGCGTCCACGCCTAAACCCTTAGCCTTGATTGTGTTCGCGGAGTGAACGTGAATTCGGCGTGCCTTGCCCAGGGCAGTGCCTCAATGTGGGCAGCGAGGGGACGCATCGCGCGCGCACTAGACATGCGTCCACGCTCCAATATCGTCATCCCGATTGGGAGACCGTGAGTTCCCTAAAAGACTCCTCAGAGCTGACCAGGTCTGTGTTCGTCAATGCCGTATAGCGGCGCAATTAGGCCACTGCGGCAGAACAACGGCAAAGCCTCCAGCATTCTCCCGCAATGGCCCAGTCTTCCGCTGCCCGAATTACGAAGACCCTCGCGCGGGAATCAGGACTCGATATATCTCGGTCGAGCACAGACTCCTTATTCTGGTTTGGGTCCACGGTGACACCGAGAAATTCCAACCCTTTGCAGGTGGCTGCGCGCACTTCGGGGGAATTCTCACCTACTCCAGCCGTGAATACCAGAACATCCAGGCCTTCCAAAACAGCCGCCATTCCTCCAACGGCGGCTCGCAAGCGGTGAACATAAAGATCGAAAGCCAACTTCGCCCTTTCATGTCCACGGTGCATTCCAGCCAGAATGTCGCGCATATCGCCTGACAGGCCAGAAATACCGAGCAGACCCGATTGTTTGTTCAAAATGTCGTTGATCTGCTCGGCATCTAATCCAGGCTGTCTCATGAGGAAGGTCAGGATTCCCGGGTCAACCGAACCAGAGCGTGTGCCCATCATGAGTCCGTCCAACGGTGTGAATCCCATCGTGGTATCCACGCTACGGCCCCCTCGAATGCCTGTGACTGAGCAGCCATTTCCGAGATGACAACATACAATTTTGAGTGACTTCAGATCTTTTCGAATCAGCTGAGCGGTTCGCGTCGCACAGTACTGATGATTGATTCCGTGGAAACCATATCTGCGAATTCCATGTTCGAACCACTCATAGGGACCCGGGTAAGTCTGCGAAACTACCGGCATGTGGCGATGAAAGCCGGTGTCGAAAACGGCGAACTGCGGCACGTCTCCCAGTAGGTCTGCGGCAACGTTGATACCTTCGAGTTCCGATTGGATATGCAGCGGAGCAAAGTGTGAGAGACCGCCGATAGCTGCGTGGACCTCGTTGCTGATCCGAACGGAATGGTGGAAGTGGGGACCGCCGTGGACCACACGGTGACCCACGGCGTTGATCTCAGCCGCGGAAGCAATGCTGCGCGTTTCACCGCTCCATAGCGTGGCCAGCAGATTTTTCAGCACCCGCTCACACGACAGATTCTTTAGCTTTTCCTTCTTAGCTATTCCCTTCGAGTTCCTGACTGTAATCGCTGCCGCATCGCCACTCCACTCGATGCGGCCCTCCCAGAGCGGCAAAGGGGGGCTCTCCGGAAGAGTGTCGCCAATTTCGTACAGGCATGCCTTCTGGCTGCTCGAACCAGAGTTGAGAACTAGGATCTTCATCTGTCGATGGACGTGCGTCCGGAACTAGCAGTGCAGACGGCTTGCCAATCGTGCCCCTCCTTAACCCGTCATTTCTCATAGCTCCCAAGCACCTGATCTGCGGCTGGCATGCCCTGCCTCGGGCAGTGCCTCAATCTGGGCACAGTCTCGAACGACAAAGATTACAGACACATTGGTGCTACAGGACATACGGTCAGTTTCGATTGGCGCGTTGCATGCACACTGCAGATGGTTAATGTGCGCACGCAAGCCGTCGGTGAAGCAGAGGTGCGCGGCACTTGATCCCAGCTCTCCCCAAGCAGTTACGGATCAAGTCGCTCGCACCTCATCCGACGGTTTTTGAACGAAACAGCGGCGTTTGGTCCACTATGGCAGTCATCGCAGAGGCTCTGAAACCACGGTCAGTATTGATCGCAACCGATCTTTCAGAGGCCTCTGAAAAGGCGCTCCGTTACTCACTTGCACTCGCCCGCCTCTATGGATCGAGATTCTGCTTGGCTCATGTAGTGTCGTCCCTGGGACTGACTATGGCAGGCCCTGGTGCAATTGCCGCTTGTGAAGAGGCAGCTTCGCGAGAAGCTGCGGAGTTGGAAGACTCGCTGATTCGATCCGGGGCTCTCAATGGCATTCAATACAAATTCATCGTTAGGCAGGGTGAACTGTGGCCAGAATTGCGAGCAATCATCCGAGAACAAAGCACGGATCTCCTCGTCATCGGCACACATGGACGGCACGGCGTGGGCAAGCTGTTCTTCGGTTCAGTCGCGGAACAACTTTTTCGTCACGCCGGCTGCCCGGTCTTAATTTTCGGGCCGCACTCGCAACAACTCCCTTGGGTCGGACTTCCCTTGAGAGCCCGAACATTTCTGTTTGCGACCGACTTCGGACCCGCATCTCTCCATGGCTTGCCGCAAGCCATTGCGGCTGCCAATCAGTTTGGAGCCAAGCTCGCCTTTCTGAGTATTATTCCAGCCGCACCATCGAGCATCGAGGAAGCTCTGGCCGACTGGCAAGAAGCTGCGCGCATGAGAACCCTGGAGCGCCTGACAGAACTCGCCGACGAGGCCGGGCTCGACACGAGACCGCAGTTGTACGTGGAATTCAAGTCAGCGAGGCCGGTAAGTGAGCAGATTCTGGAAACTGCTGGCAAACTGCGAGCGGACCTCATTATTATGGGGCTCCATGATTCGGTCCATACCGGAATAATCTCGCACCTGAATCTTGCCACTACTTATGATGTGGTTTGCCAGGCTGGCAGTCCTGTACTGACGGTGAACTGTTCCTCAGGGTCTGACCTTCGAGCGCGAGCGACCGAAGTAACAGCTTCGCCTTTGCCGGAGACCGATGTGATCCGCACTCACGGGTTCGGAGCGAAGTGGTAGACGAGATCGTGACTCGCCATCAACCAGATGAGTGACAGCCGCGAAGAGAAGTCCAATGGAGACTCCTGCCATCAGCATTCCGACCATGCTTTCTAGCGGCCCCAGCAGCCGCCACTTTGATGGAAGGACCACATCCCCGTATCCAACGGTCGCATAGCTGCTCGCCGAAAAGTAGAACGCGGATTCCCAAGCTGGCAGGCACAGCCACCTGTAGCAACTCGCCCACAGCAGGATGACGATTCCGTGCAGAATGATGACGGCTACCGTAGTCTGCATGACGAGTGCGGCGCAGCGAAACACCCGCACCTCCCGACTCTCTCTTGGAATACTTCTTATCCAAATGATGAGTGCAGCCGCGCCGCCGCACTGGATAGTGAGGGTAATCAATACCAGAAGAACGGCGGCACCGGCTTTTTGAAGGAAAATCATTTTCCAGATCGTTCTCTAAATGAAACCTGAGGGCATGCTCTCACTCGGCTGGTTTCCGAAAGACACAAACATGGAGCGGTCCGAAATCCCGCGTCACTCAGTTAAGCCAATTTGTTCCGAGTGCACAGCTCGCAAACCCGGCTGGTAAGCCGAAGCTCTAGCAGCGCACAATGTTGTCGCCGTGAATGCCTCTCATCGCGTTGCGGGTATCCACCACCAAGGATGCGTGCTGCGCGATCCAGGCGTAATCGTAATCCGAATGATCTGTGACGATCAGCACACAGTCGTACTTGGCGACGTCGTCCACGGGCACACATTTCATTTGCAGATCGTAATGGCGGCCTTTGCCGATAAAGGGAAAATAGGGATCGTTGTAGCTGACCTCAGCACCATCCTTCTGTAGCAACTCAATAATGGTTAGGGCCGGCGACTCGCGCAGGTCATCGATGTCTTTCTTGTAGGCCACCCCGAGCACCAGCACTTTAGCGCCCTTGAGCGGCTTGGCTTGTTGATTGAGAGCCTTGCTGACGGATGAGACCACATGATAGGGCATGGCATTGTTGATCTCTCCGGCCAGTTCGATGAAGCGTGTCTGGAAATCCCACGCCTTCGCTTTCCATGACAGATAATAAGGATCGACGGGGATACAGTGTCCCCCCAACCCAGGGCCAGGGTAGAAAGGCTGAAAGCCGAATGGCTTCGTGGACGCGGCATTGATGACTTCCCAAATATCCAACCCCATCCGCAATGACAGAAGCTTGAGTTCATTGACCAGCGCGATGTTTACACATCGATAGATGTTTTCCAGCAATTTCGTCATCTCGGCGACGGCGGGTGAAGATACCGGCACAACTCGGTTAAAGATTGATCCATACAGGGCCCCGGCCAGCTCTGAGGCTTGGGAATTCAGGCCTCCTACGACTTTCGGGATGTCACGCCGCGCGATGCTGTCATTGCCTGGATCCTCTCGTTCCGGAGAAAAGGCGACAAACAACTTATCCTCTACGTTAGCCGTTGTGTCGCGGGCGGCCTTCAAACCGCAGCCATTGCCCTCCTCCAGGATTGGAATAAGCACTTCCTCCGTGGTGCCGGGATAGGTCGTGCTCTCAAGCACCACCAATTGACCGGCACGGAGATGCGGTGCTATTGCCCTGGCGGTGTTGGTAATAAAACTCAGATCTGGCTCTCGATATTCGTCCAGCGGTGTGGGCACACAGATGATGATGGCATCCATTTCGGTCAGGCTCGAAAACTCCGCCGTCGCACAGAAGCCTTGCGAGCGCGCCGCCTGAATCTCTGTGGGTGGAATTCGACAAATGTAGGATCCACCCGAGGTGAGAGTTGCGACCTTACGCTGGTCGATGTCAAAACCCGTTACCCGAAACTTCGCCTCGGTGTAGAGCAAAGCCAGCGGCAGGCCCACGTAACCGAGACCGATCACGCCTACACGCGCTTGGCGGGTTTCAATTCTGGTTTTCAGCTCTGCGAATAGGCTGGCGGCGCTGCTGCAAGTAATCATGACGATCTCCCTATGAAGAATTACTTCCCAATGGCTAATGCGAGTAATGAAACTCTTCGGTAGTTAGTTCAGCTGTCGACGGCTCGGCTTCTGCAGGAACCTCCCACTTGATCAGCTTCAGATCCAAGACAAAGATGGAATAGATCACCGGGACAAGTAGTAGCGTCACAAACGTTGCGATGGTGAGGCCGCCGATCTGGGCGTAGCACAGCGGCTCCCAAAGGGGTCCACCGTGAATCGCCAACGGTATGAGACCAAGCACAGTCGCTCCGACCGTAATCATCACCGGCCGCAATCGCACGATGCCGGCATCGAGGAGCGCTTCTCGTAAAGGCTCCCCTCTCTCGTGCGCTTCTTCGATGAAGTCGAACAGCACGATAACGTGACTGACGATCACGCCGACAAGGCTTGCGACTCCTAGGAATCCCATGAATCCGAAGGGCTGACCCATGACGACGAGGCCCGCAAGAGCCCCTGTCATCCCATACGGGATTGCAGCGAAGACGAGAAGCGGCTTGACGGCACTTCGGAACTGCATAACCAACGCAATGTAGATCAGCAGCACAGAGATCGCCATGACCACGCTAAGTTCCTTGAAGCCCTTCTGTTGTTCGTCGTACTCGCCTCCGATCTCGAGGAAATAGCCAGGAGGCAGGTTCTGCTGGAACGCCTTGATTTTCGGCAGGAGCGGCGTGAGCACTTGAGAGGGCAAGACGCCCGGAATCGGGAACGCGGATACCGTCACCGTCCGGAATTGATTGCGGCGCTTGATTTTGGAGACCGCCATTTCCGTTGTGACGTTCGATACCTGTCTGAGAGGTACGCGTTGATTGCTCGTCAGAGAATAGACGTACGCATTTTGGATGTCAGAGAGTCCAGCGCGTTCTTCCATCCGCAGACGAACGGCGATGGGGATTTGTTTGTCCGCTTCCCTGTAGGTTGACACAGGCAATCCACTCTCCGCCGCAGCGGATGAAAGGGCTATGTCCAGATTTGTGACCCCGGAGAGGTTGGCGCGGTCCGGGTCGACCTTGAGCCTGACATTCATCGCAGGCTCTCCCCAGTCGTCTCGAACCCGAGTCGCGTTTGGCTGTGCCCGAAAAACTCCCTGTAGTTCGCCGGAGAGCCGGTGCAGAACGTCAATTTCTGGGCCTGAAATTCGAATGGAAACGGGAATGCCAACGGGCTTGCCGGTTTCGAGTTGCCGCACATCAACCCGGGCTCCCGGGACTTCGCGGCTCAGCGCCGTCTGCAAAGGCCCAACCAATTCGTTGGTGAGGTGCTTGTCAGCAACCTCGACGAGAATTTGCGCATAATTCAGCTGTTGTCGCTCGGGATCGACGGAGAACCAGAATCTGGGACCTCCGCCGCCGACAAAAGTGGTCAATGATTTCAGAACGTCTTTCTGATGATGTTCGTTCCCAAAGCGTTCGGACTCTTGCCGAATGACCGTTTCTGCTCGTTGTGCAACGGTGTTGGTCGCACCCAGCGGGGCGTCAGGCGGAAGCCAGACATCCACATACGAAAGGTAGGACAGGTCCTTGGGGAAGAACTGCGGCTTCAGCATTCGGAAAAACACTCCGCCCAACACCAGAACGACGAGTGAGCCGGCGAATGTAGCCCAACGATGTTTGAGAGCGAAATTACCCACCCGGTAATAGAGCGCGGGGAACCCCTGCTTCCGCCGCTCCGACATGGGCGGCTCCAGCCGTTTGGGCGGTTTAATCAGGTAATACGCAATTAACGGCATGAACGTGAATGAAACAATGACTGAAGCAATCAGCGTGCACGTCATCACGACCGGCAGACTGTAGAGGAAGAAGCCTGTATCGCCGCTCAGCATCAGGAACGGCAGGTACGCGACGATGTTCGTGATGGTCGCAAACACAATCGCCTTCGCTAGCTTCGTCGGCCCAACCCAGGATGCGAGATGGCGCGGAGAACCCGCACCCAACTCCCGCTTGATCGCATCCCCTGCCACAACAGGCATATCGACCAACAATCCGAGCGCGATGATCAAAGTCGCAATCGAAACTTGCTGAATGTCAATCCCAAGAACGTGGACGATGCCGAAGGTCATTGCCAGGGTCAGCGGGATGGAGGCCGCCATCAGCATCGCGGCACGCCAGTCCCAGAATCCGACCAGGGCGACGATCACGACCAGGACGATGGCCTCATAGAGACTGCCCATCAACAGACTGACAAGCTCCTTGACTTGCCGCGGCTGGTCCGACGTACGAACCACACTAAGGTCCGCTGGAAGTTGTGGGCGCACGTTTGCCAGGGCCTTGTCGACCGCCGCGCCAAACTTGAAGATCTGCTCTCCCGATCGCATTTGCACGGCCAAGGTGATGGCGCGATTACGATGCCACGATCCGTTCGCATCGCGAGCGACCATATAGTTCGAGTACCGCATGGGCGTCTGATACGCCCGCGATATGTCTACAAGATCGCGCAAGTAAAGCGGCGCCCCACTCGGCGACGATGCCAGGAGCACGTTGCCAATATCTCTTGTGCTTTTGAACTCCGCGGTTGCATCAACCAGGACATTTCGGGATTGAGTCTGGACGATTCCACCTGGAGCCGTCACATTCCGCGCGTTAAGGACGTCTTTGATCTTCGTCGGCTGCAATTTCAACGCTGCCAGCCGCGCGTCCGAGTACTCCAGATAGATCTCTTCGGGCAGAACACCCACACGCTGGACCTTCGCTACCTCTGGTACACGTTGCAGCGTGCGCTGGATCAGATCGGTGAAGTCATCGAGTTGCCGATACGAATACCGGTTATTGGCGACTTCTGCGATTCTTTCTTTCGTGGATTGAGGATCGCGAACGATAATGGGACCCCACGCGTCGGGATGAAAGTCGTATTCCTGCAGTCGTTTCTCAATGAATCTCTGCCCATACGCGCGGATTTCGTCATCCGACTTCGTCGTCGCAAAATCGATTCCGGAACAGCTTCCGACGGACACGGAACGAATATCGTGCGCGAATCCATCCCGCTCGGCCTCCGCAGCCAGCATGACAAATGGTCGCTCGATCACAGCAGGGGACACGGATGCCGGGTAACAGTAGAGAACGGTCACACGCCCACTCGTAACCCTTTGGCGCACTTTCTCAATCGCATCCCGCACGCCCCGCGCACGCAAGGCGATCTCCAGGTCCGGGATCGTCGGGCTGGCGACGGTCAGCATGAGTGCTGCCGTGTCTCCGAAATCGCTAATCCAGGTGATCGGTCCAGCACCGTCGGGAAGGTCCGTGACCTGGTTCAATCGTTGTCCAATGTCCTGAAACTCCTGCTGGGTGTTTTTGATGTTGTCTAGCAGCCTTACTTGCACAACAGAAATGTTGTCCTGGGTGGTGGACTCCACACGGTCCACCTTGCTGTTTCCAGTGACGGCTTGCTCGACCTTCCGCGTGACCAACTGCTCAACCTTACCTGCCGAGATACCTGGCCACGGAGTGATTGCCAGTGCGATGCGCACAGGAATATCGGGATCCTTGCGCTTGGGCATATTCATATACCCGAACACGCCCCAGGCCAGAGTTGCGAACAATGCGACCCAGGCAATCTGCCGGTTGTTGACGAAGAATCGTGCGACGTTACGACTGTTATTGGGGTTCTCGGATTTCATTGAAGGACCTCTACGCGTTGGCCGTCTTTAAGCAGATTGGCGCCGGTGGTGATGATGCGCTCTCCTGTTTGCAGCCCGCTGACTACGGTGATTTCACTGCCATTGACCGCGCCGATGTCTACGCTGTGGAGCACGGCGACTTCTCCGGCGCTCGAGTTGGAGACGAGGAACACGCCATATTTCCCGTCTTTCGCTTGGACGACTGCGGAAAGGGGCACCTGCAGCACCGGCGTCCGACTGGCGGCATCGACATTCGCGAACTGCAAGGAGCCGATCATACCCACCTTCAACAAGTGATCGCGATTCGGTATGGCGACCTCGACCTCGAAATTCCGGGTAACCGTGTCGGCCGCCGATGACATCCGGCTGATTCGCGCATGAAATGTGCGTGTGGGGAACGCGTCGATCGCGACATCAACGGGCTGGCCGACCTTTACGGAACGGACAACCGTATCGGGCACTCCAACCACAATCTTGACGGTGTCGGTTTTGGCGAGCGCGAATGCGGGAACGCCAGGTCCGACGAACGCGCCGAGCTCGACGGCTTTCTTCACGATGTCGCCGTCGAAAGGTGCAATCAGAGAGGTGTCACGCAAAGCGATTTCCGCCTCGCTCGTCATGGCCCGAGCAGATTTCAGCTGCTCCTGGCTGGCATCGTATTGCGCGCGAGCGGAATCGAAGTCGGGCTTCGTGAGGCTCTGGGTGTTATACAGATGCGTAGCCCGATCAAAATCGAGCTTTGCTTTCTGAAAGACAGCTTCCGCAGCCGCTGCTTGCGAGGATGCCTGGTGTACCTTGTCCTCGTATTCAGACGATCGGATGCGGACGAGCATGGCTCCCCGGCTGACCTTATCCCCTTCTGCGACATCGCGCATCCTGCCATCCTGGCCGCGCATTTGTTTCAGCGAAATGACATACCCAGGAATTCTGAATGACAGGGGAACTTCCGAATCAGGCGTCACTACCGCCGAGAAACGAAAGCCGTCGGCGCTGAAGCCCGCTTGCTTCTCAATGGATTGAGCCTGGACTCCCTGTGGGGGTTGATTGAGCTGCTTGTTCGAGCCACAGCCGGCCATAACAAGCATCAATGAAAAGATTGTGATTCTGGTTCTCACGTTTATTCCTCTCCCATCGCACGGCGCAAATCTGCAAGGGAACTCCAATATGAAGAAAGCGCCTGCTGATACTGAAATGCGGTTTCTGAACTTCGAGCTTGTGCCTGCAAAAGATCTCTTACGAGTGCTGCTTGTTCGTTGTATTTGTTGCTGGTGACGCGGAACTCTTCGGCTGCGGCTTCATGACCGGTGCGCGTGGCCTTCAGCAACAGCGCAGACTCTTTCCACTTGCGGTACTTGGCGGCGACTTCAACCCCGATCTGCGATTCCGCCTCTTGTGCACCGTTATGCGCCTGCGCCAGTGTGTTCGATTTCTCGCGTACTCGATTGTGGCGGCGCCCCCAATCGAATGGCTCCCAGGTCAAGGCAAAGCCTGCCACGGCGACATTCGTGGGAAGCACCTGCACGTTCTGAACCCCCTGGTAGCTAACCGCGAGACCAAGGTCCGGTATGTATTCGGCCTTCGCAATGCGGCGGTCGTACTCGGCTTGCTTTTCCTTGAGGTAAGCCTGGCGGATCTCAGGCCGATTCTGCAAAGCCTGATGTCGCACCTCCTCCAGACTCAGAGTTGTCGTGTCATCCTCAGGAATGAAATCAACCCGAAAGGGAGTTTCAAGATCCCGGGCCAAGAGTTGATTCAGGTGCTCGTGCTGTGTGGCAAGTCCGTTCTGGGCAACTGACAAGTCATACTGCGCCTTGGTCAAACGCGCATCGACCTCCAATGCGTCTCCTTTTAGTACGGTCTTCTCGCTGATGTAACGCAGCGTAACTCGTTGCGCCTCCTGGAGCGTCTTCACTGCTTCGCCCGTCGCATCAACAGCCGCTTGAGTCGCTACCAGCTCGAAATATGCATTTCGCACTTCGGCCGCGATCTTGTGCTTCTCTGCGCGAACGTCTTCCTTAGCGATCTCGCGCCCAAGTTCTGTCGCGCGAATTCCCAATCCGATCTTGTACTGCTGTGTCAGCGGCTGATCGATGCTGCCGTTCAAGAAGGCTGTCAATCTGGCCGGCGTGTGAACCTTGGCATCTGTTGACGGGATAGGGCCAACTCCCGGATAGGTCCCGAAGGTTCCCTTCGCGAATGTGAAATCAAACGGCTGCAGCAGTTCGCCACCGAGAACCGAAAAGTGAAAATTCGGCAGCCGCTTGCTGCGCATCGTGCTCACCTGGAAGTCATACTTTTGCGCTTCCAACGCTGAGTTCTTCACGAGCCGATTGTTCGACAATGCAATGGAGACTGCGTCGTCAAGCGTAAGAAGTGGGGCGTCTTGCGCAGCCTGTTGGGCAAACGACCCAAGGGGCGATGCAAAGACGAGAAGTGTAAGAAGCAGTGCGAGATGTTTCGATTTCATCATTCTTCTACCTGGAACTTTGGTTGAGGCCTGACGGCACTTTGAAGTTGAGCGATTCGTGTTGCCGCTCGTGTGCAGGAAGATTGCAGGTTCCGTGCCAACCGGGACTTCACTGCAAGTTCTTGAATCAGAAAGGGCGACTACTGCGCGTGCCGAAGAATGCCCGCATCTGGTCGAGGGGCGCTGCCCTCATGCGGGCACTTGCCGCAATGGCGAGCGTTCAACCCACTCCGAAAGGATGAGAATCTTGTTCCGGGGTGACACAGAAGATAAGTTCGCATTGAAGTCGAGCCATCCGCAGAGGAGCGGAGGATTTAGTAGTCACGCACTGTTCCGGGTGGAGGGCAATACGAGAAATCGACGAGGAAAGCAAAATGCCCGCGAGCGGCTCCATTCAGCAAGAATGGAAGCGATCGCGGGCATCACGGGCAGTTTGGAGCTGGTTGACTCCGAACTGCCATGCCCCATTGTGATCGGGGGCCACTATCAGTTGCACACAGCTGCAAAGTCATGCCGCCGCCGGAACTGCTCGCAGCTGATAACCTCTAGAGACTTAATCGCGGCGCAATATGCGCCTTGCACACCAGCCGGCTCGATACCAAGCAGAGCCGCAGCTTCACAGGCTGAGCGCTTCTCAAGGCCGCAGATCACCAGCGCCGCGCGACAGAGGACATCGAGCTTAGCGATCACAACACTTGATTCCTCCACCAAAATCTCACGCCAATCGGAGGACAAAGCCGTATGTCCTCCATGAATGCAGGGGCGTTGTTTGTATGCGAAAGATAGTTGAACGATCCGTCGTTGCTGGATTTGCACTGCGGAGCGGATCGTAGCCAGACAGGCGCAGTTCAGGAGCCATTCTTGAAACCCGGGATTTTCCGACTCGGCCAGTGCGCAAGCGTCGACAAGACACGCAGCCGCTATCGTTTCGTCGCCTGTGAGGAAATTAGCCAGCCACTCCAGCTCTTCGCGATGTTGGCTGAAAACTCGGCCGACGTATTCACGAGCCGGAGGCTCCGGAAGATTCCTGCCTGCTGCGCCCATCATGAATGGATCCCTCTGTGGCTTTGCAATCACGTTTGGAATTAGGCAAGGGTGATGCCAAACCCATCCACTACGCAAGTGGTTGAGTCTAGAGAACAAATAGCCCTAGCCGATGACGCGGGCGGAGTAAACCGTGACCGTATGTGGGCACTCAAGTTGTTTTGGGACGAAGTGGAAAAATCCGTTGGGCAGAGATCTCAGTTGGAGGCAAACCAGACTTCATTTGTGAGGCAGAACCTGCCCATCGCGGCCTCGAATGCCAGTTTACCGTGGTGCAACTACCCGACACCGTGCAGGATGGCCTGTTCGGTATGCCTGATCATCGGCGGCGAGGACGATGCCCGTTTCCATCCGAACTAACTGGCTCTTGCAGGTTAGACGTGCGCTTCCCACTAAACGGGAGCTCCAGCCGTTCGCAAACGTCCCGAGAATACGAGGTCTCGGCGACAAACTGAGCTCCCAGCCTCTTGACAAACAAGAGCACCTCTTCCCCGATGGCATCGATAAACATCACGTCCGTAAGGTCGACAACGAATTCCAGGTCGCTATCGCAGTGCGTGACCAGCCTACGGACTTCCTCTGCTCCCTCGCCAGTGAATCGGCCTTCGAGCCGGCAAATCAAAGCACCGTCCAATTGTTGCGTTTCCACACGTAGCATCATGGGGTCCTCTGCTATTCAGCAGCCTCAAACGGCTGACTAGATTGCTGTGCATCTGCTTTGCCAAGATTTTCAGTGCAAGTTATTGACAATAAACGGCGTCTTACTCAGATGCCGCTGTCTAAGACGGGCAGTGGCAGCATGCGGGCACCCCTCCGAGCAAAAATTCAAGGCGGCTGCTTCAGCCGCCTTGAGAGGATTGAAGAATCCGAGTAAGCCGGACCGGGCTAGAACGTAAATACCAGGCCGGCGGAGGGCACTGCGGAATGGGTGTATTTGTCGACTTTGAGGCTGGTCATCTCGAAGTCGGGAGTCTTATAGACGAATCCGCGATATTGTGCGCGCACGAGGAAATGTTTTGCCAGCGTCACATCGAATCCTCCGCCATAAACGAAGGCACCTCGGGTCTGCTCCTTCATCGATCCCTCGCGTGGATCGAAGAACATGGCTCCGCCGCCAGCCAGCACGAATGGAGACACGATCTTGACGGCAGGCACCTTGAAAGAAGGAAGCTTCACAATGGCAACACCAGTTGCGGCGTGAACATTCATTGGTATGGATGTGGTGCCACTGCTCCCCGAGAACGTCTGATGATTCCTGAAATAGTCGTAATCCCCTTCGACCGCGAACCAGTTCTTGAGGTTAAATCGGTATCCGGCCATCACGCCGCCAGAGTTCGTTGCCTCGTTGGTGATCCCGCCGGCAGTGGTCTGCTTCTGGAAGAAACCGGAACCTTGAACCGTCACTTCATTTCTTACTTCCTGAGCCCAGGACGAGATTCCAAAAAGAACGAGAATAATTGCCAGTTCGGTCAACTTCTTCATTTATGAGTTTCCCTCTGTGATTATTTAGTCCCCCTCTGTGTAGATCTCAGAGCGGGGCACTGAGGAAAGAGCATATCTATCGCCGAAGCGCAACTCTGATTTAAGTGCTTAGGAAACAACACGCTAGAGGTGAACCGAGCAACCACAGGAGCGCCTTTGACTTGCCCGTATGCTGGCGGGCGACCGTATGCCGTCAGGCCGAATAATCAGCGCGCTCGATACTTAGCCTGCGCATCTTGTTCTGCAGCGTGGTTCTCTTAAGGCCGAGGCGCTCTGCGGCTCCGCCTCTGCCCGCTATTCTGCCGGACGCGCCTTTTAAAGCGTCGAGGATTGCCTGCCGCTCTGCCTGCTCGAAAGTCGACGCTGCCGCCACAACAGTGCGGCCAGAGGATTTGTTCAGCTCTGCTCGTGGCACATTCAGTTCGTCCCCTTGCGTCAGTATCACGCAGCGCTCAATGAAGTTCTCCAGTTCGCGGATATTTCCGCGCCAATCGGCATTCACCAGAGCGTCCATCGCGTGCCTCGGGACAGACCGGATGCGCTTTTGCATACGACGGGCCAGGCGCGCCACAAAAAAGTGGACCAGGAGTTGAATGTCTTCGCGCCGTTCGCGCAGCGGCGGGATTTCGATCGGAAACACCCGCAGCCGGTAAAAAAGGTCCTCGCGAAACTGATTGTTGCGGATCATGCTTTCCAGATCCCGATGTGTGGCCGCAATCAGACGAACATCAACCTGGATGGTTCTGGTACTTCCGAGGCGTTCGAACTCCTGCTCCTGCAGGGCACGCAGAAGCTTTGGCTGCAAATCCATGGTGATGTCGCCAATCTCGTCGAGAAAGAGAGTGCCGCGATCCGCGAGCTCAAACCGGCCGCGCTTCTGTATGAGCGCCCCCGTGAAAGCCCCCTTCTCGTGGCCGAACAGTTCACTTTCCACCAGACCCGAAGGAATCGCCGCACAGTTCAGGCGGACAAATGTGCGCTCCCGCCGCGGGCTGAGATTATGAAGCGCTCGAGCCACCAGCTCCTTGCCCGTACCGGTCTCGCCATGCAGCAACACGGTGGAACTGGTTGGCGCAACGATCGTGATCTGTTCGAGCACTTTACGTATAGCGGCACTCTTGCCGACTATGTCTTCAAAGTTAAATTCAGATTCAATTTCCGACTCAAGGTAAAGCTTCTGCTCTTCCAGATCGTCGCGCGATGCCCGGAGGCGTCCGTAGGCCAGAGCATTCTCAAGTACCAGTGATGTCTGAGTGCCGATCTGCGACAGCAGGTCGCGGTCCGCCTCGTTAAACCCATCAGCCCTGCGACTGCACATGGTCAACAGGCCCAGGGGGCCATCGGCACCCATCAATGGCATCACGACTGCCGAAAGGAGGGACTCGGCGCGGGACGCCTCGCGGAGAGCGGGAGGTATATCTGCTCCACACGGCGAGTAATACTGGGGCGTCCGGAGGAGCGACCATTCCCTCCATAGCTTCGTTGGCTCGACTACATTAATCTTATCGAGAAAGCCCTTTCCAGTCGGGAAGTCTAGAAATCTACGTTCCAAGCTGCCTGACTGCTTGTTAAAGAGCCACAATGACGTGAGATCGTTGCCCCAGTGCTTGCGCATCGACCCTGCTACAGCCTGAAACAAATCATCCGCTTCCAGCTTATTGACAATATGGTTGTTGATTTCCAGTAACAAGCTGAGCCGATCGCGCTGCATCACGACCTCTCGGTGGTAAAGCTGCGCGGTATCCCTTGCCAGCGCACACTCGAGCGCGACCGCAACGTGGGAAGCCAGGGCAGTGAGCATCTCGACGTCTTCAGGCGCAAATTGCTGGCCCTGCAACTTTGGCGTGGACAGAATTCCGTAGCGTTTTAGCGCGGTCGATACGGGGAACAAGTAGGTGCTTCGTCCGGCAACTTCAGCTGCAAAAGGAGCCATGTCAGGGTGTACCAACATTTCCGCCGACAGATCCCGGACAAACACCGGCTTCTGTTCGTCCAGCACCTGCGCCACCAGGCCGGTGAGCAATAATTTGGCTCCACGTTTTATTGCCGGAGCATCCGGATCTCGATCAAATTCGAAGGCGGATAAGCTCTCCCCGTCATCGCTCAGCACGTAAAGATCGGCCCCGTGCAATCGGGACGTGCTCGACAGAACACCTCGCAGACTTTGCAGGACGGCCTTCACTGTGGGCTGATCGGCTAGAGCGCTGGAGGCGCCTAGCAGCAGTCGATATCGATCGTCGGTGATGGTCATGACTCGTGAGTTCTCCGCAGTTCTCGGTTTACAGATGCGAGCTGGTCTTCGTACAGACCGCGATCTATCGGTCGGAGCATCTACTAACGAAACTTCGGTCGTTGTGCAGCACTACGTCCGCGAAATCGTACTTGTTACGCCTTGCGCGAACGCTGAAATGCTCACCGCTTGCTGCGCCCTGATTTCGCGCTCTCAAGTATCTGCCAACCGTGTTCCCGCTGCAATCGAGATTCGGAAATTCCCCACGACATTCCGACTTCGGCGGCCCGGTTCTGCCTGAATCCTATCGTTCACTACCCAGCGACTGTGGAACACTAGAAAGGAGTTCGTTGATGGCAAGATCCATAGTCCGATTCATCTGGGACACGATCCCGGTTACATTTCGTTGGGACACTGGTCGAGTTTCGGAAACGGCATTGCTCCAGACCGTTGCACCGGTCGCGACTCGGGTGATTTGTGCCGAGATTGCAACCTCGACCTTGACCCCGGATTCGTAGTCCACTTCCTCCAGCTTTTCCAATTTTCCGCTGAAAACGTAGTCATTGTTCGGACGGCCGTCATATAAAGAGACCATGGAGAACTGACCGCCGGCGCGCAGATGGTCGACCACCGCACTGGTCACGAGCATACGGGGGTCCGCCGCCCACCGGTGATATTCGTAGAATCCGATTTCCTCAGGCGTCGTTCGATACACAATGGGTCCTTGCCTTAGATAGTTGGGAGATTGGAATTCCCGTACCGCGATTGAGGTTCGGACGTTTTCCGCAGCGGGCGGATCCGGCGGCGCCGGCAAATTGAGCGTGTAATATGCGGGATATCTTACTCTGCCGCATCCGGACAGAGCGGGTAGCAGCGTGACCATCAATACAAGCGCCGTCGTAAGCTTTTTCATTGTCGATTCTCCTCTGTCCGCCTTATTTCGGAACCTGCCGGTCCCCGGGCTGCTTGGTGCGGATCAGGCTCCAGGGGCGCTGCTTTATTGAATTCGTGAACTGGTTGAGGTTGTCGGTCGCGTCCCGCAGATTTTCTACCGTGTCGCCGATCTTGGAGTCATTGGCTCGTACCATGACTTGCATCGACTGCAGCAAGCCTTTGGCCTCTTCCAGCGTCGTCTGTAATTCAACCAGATCCTTCCGCATGGGAGCGCGCAAATCCGTCACCGTGCCATTCACGTTCTGAATGGTGTCGTCTGCATGCTCGCTAACTCTGGCCAGTTGGTCTGTAAGACGATCAATCTTTGGGCGCTCGTCCGCCACCAATCGGTCGATGTTGTACAGAATGGCTTGGACTTTTTTCTGATTTCCGGGTCCGGTCATCGTGTCCAGGTTGGCAATCAGATGGTTCATGTTGCCGCTAATATCGTTAAGCTCTCCCTGTGCCTGCGTGATGAGCGTATTCGCGCTGTCCGCAACGGTTGCCAGTTTCCCGGCGATCTCATCCAGACTGGCCGCTTCTTGTGAGGCAACAGTTGACTCTGGAGGAAGACGCTTGGCATCAATGGTGCCGGTTGTGATCGACAAGGCCGCGCTGTTCATGACGCTGACGAATCCTAGCTTAGCCACTGATTTTTCATTCAGCGGGGTGTCCTTTTTGACTTCAAGCAAAATCTCGATTCGGGTTGGATCCGCCGCCCAGGGCCGCACGGCCGTAACTTTGCCCACGTTCATGCCTCCGTACAGCACGGAGGCTCCGGGCTCAAGCCCTCCGGCGTATCGCAGGTAGGTGCGATACTGAACGGTGCCGCCACTGTACTGCGCATTCAACAGGTAGATGACCGTGAACGCGAGTACAGCGAAACAGCCGAGAACAAAGGCGCCAACCTTTGCTTCAGTGGTCATGGTTTTGCCTCCTGACTTTGCACATACCGCTCCAGATAGGAGGCCAATGCCGGCGTATGCATCGGGTTGGCCGGCACACGGTTGAGGAACTGCCTCACGCGTGGATTCTGGTTTGCGCGTATTTCGTCTTTTGTGCCGACTGCGAGGAGCTTTCCGTCGAACAGCATCGCGATCCGGTCGGCGATTCGGAAGGCGCTGTGCATCTCATGGGTGACGACCAGAGCCGTAATCTGAAAAGTCTCCTTCAGGAATACGATGAGTTCGTCCAGTTCCGCCGCCACAATCGGGTCGAGGCCGGCGGAAGGCTCGTCCAGCACTAGGATTTCGGGATCCAATGCGAGAGCCCGGGCAACGGCCGCACGCTTCTTCATGCCTCCTGAGAGCTCCTGCGGGTGCAGTTTGCCGAAATCCGCCAGGCCCACCACGGCCAACTTCATCCATACGATCAGGTCGATGACTGACGGAGCGAGTGCGGTGTGCTCCCGCAAGGTGAGCGCGACATTGTCTTCCAGCGACAGTGAATTGAACAGAGCAGCGCTCTGAAAGGCCACCCCAACCGACCGTCGGAGTGTCTTCAAATCCGCATGGGAACAGGTAGTGATGTCTGTGCCTTTAATCGAGATGCTGCCCGATTTCGGCTGCTCAAGACCAAGAATTTGCCGCAAGAGCGTGCTCTTTCCCGAACCGCTACCTCCCAGCAGAACCGTGATCTCGCCTGCCTCGATGTCAAGGTTCAAGCCATCGAGCACACGCCGGCCATCGTATTCCACCACTAGGTCGCGCACTGAAATCAGAGACATTTAAGCCTTCCCTACGAAGTAAAAGATTGCGGTAAATATCGCATCGGCAACGATGACCAGGAACGTTGATCGCACGACCGCTGAAGTTGTCGAGCGGCCCACTGCGTCGGGCCCGCCGCGGACACGAAGTCCTTCCAGGCATCCCACGTGGGCAATAATCGTCGCGAATGCCAGGCTCTTGATCATCCCGGCGAGCACATCCCGTAATACGATCGACGCCAGCACGTATCGGAAATACAGCAAGAGACCCAGGTGCGTGCTGAAGAACATAAATAGCCCTCCGGCGAGAATGCCGAAGAAGGCGGAGACGACACTGAGACAAGGAACTGCCACGAGTGCCGCCAGATACTTTGGCGCTAACACGAACTCCACAGGTTCGAAGGCCATCACCTTAAGCGCATCGATCTCTTCCGTGACCTTCATGGTGCCGATCTCGGCGGCAAATGCAGATCCCGAGCGTCCGCTGACGGCAATCGCCGTCAGCAACGGACCAAGTTCTCGTGTGAAGCCGACTGCAACCAGGTCGATGACGAAGTGCAAAGCTCCGAACCGCCGCAGCTCAGATGCTCCCTGCATTGCCAGGATGAATCCGCTGCACATAGCCATCAGGGCAACCATCGGCAGCGCGTCAACCCCGATCTCCAACATTTGGTGAACAGCTGCTCGCCACCGATGTCGATTTCCAACCAGGGGCAGCGCCGCACGCATCCCCCGCAGTGTCTGCCACCACTGAATGTTCAGGCTCCCAACGTAGTCGAGTTGACTGAGAGTCTCTCTGCCAGTAATTTCGAGAAGATTGACCATCAAAGCGCCTCGCACCCAGAGTTGTTCATCGGCGAATGCCGTCATTGAACAGGGATAGAATGCCCGTCGCCTGAAACAGGTGATGTAGACGGCCATGCAGACCCTGCAGCCTAAGCTCAGTCTCACAGTTTCGTGCGATCTTTAACGCTTCAATCAGAGTGGCAACGCCTGAACTGTCGATATGGGTGACGCCCGACAAGTCAATGCTCACTGCACTCGGATGTGGAGCGTGCAAAAGGGCGATGAGCTGGTCGCGTACTGCGGGAGAGGAATCGATATCAATCCGACCGTACAAAGACGCCAATGCGCCATTCTCGCCGGCGACGGTCTTCACTCCCGATTTCTCGATACTTTCGCTGTTGTTGCTCAGCACGGAGTCAGTTCCCCTCCAGCACAATGTTTATGCTCGTCCGGCGTCGAGCAAATACCGGATCGATACTCGGAATCGCAATTCGAGTGCCGGACGTGATCGCTTCTAAGTGCGTTAGAACAGCCAGTTTGTAAATCGTCGGTGCCCCAACTCGGGCAGTCGATAAAGACAGTGACCGTATGTGGGCAGATGAGGTCAGCTCTGCGGATAGTGACTCATGACGTCGGCCGGATCATCGACTCAAACTGGCATCGAAAGGCCTAGGCTGTGTATAGATGCCAACCGATCCATTCGGCCTCGCGAGAAAGGGGCGGCGAACCGACAACACCGCAACAGGTACGAAGTCGCCTGCTAAACTGCCGGAGTGCGGCACCTCGTGGTTAATGCGGACGACTTCGGATTCACATCGGGCGTAAATCGAGCCATTGTAAAGGCGCACGCGGATGGCGTCGTCACCTCCGCCACATTGATGGCCAACGGCCCGGCATTTCGCGAGGCCAGGGAACTCGCGAAGCAGTTTCCAAAGCTGAGTATTGGCTGCCACGTGGTGTTGATCGATGGCGAGCCGGTTCTGCCGCCGGCAAAACTTCTTTCATTGACGCAATCAGGGCGATTTCGTGACGACCTGAAAACATTCGCGGCTCGGGCACTGACGGGGCAGATTGACGCGACTGAGATTGGCGCCGAGGCAACGGCGCAAATTCGGAGAGTGCAGTCCGCGGGAGTGTGCGTGTCTCACCTCGACACGCACAAGCACACCCATATTTTCCCGAAGGTGTTGCGCCCTCTCTTGCTGGCCGCTGCCGAGTGCGGCGTGCGAGCCGTCCGGAATCCGTTCGGCCCGCGCCTTCCTTTGCGATTGCTTGAACTTCTGAAACGACCGAATCTCTGGACACGCTGGGCGGAGATGAGGGTTTTGGGAACCTTTGCGGGAAACTTCCGGAAGGCGGTGCAGCGGGAAGGCTTGGTCACGCCCGATGGAACCTTAGGAATTGAAGTCACCGGGACTTTGAACGAGACGTTGTTCGCGGCGATCGCAACCAGTGTTCCCGAGGGGACATGGGAGTTCGTCTGCCATCCTGGCTACAACGACTCTGATCTGCAATCGGCCAAGACACGACTGCGAGAATCACGGGAAGTCGAATTGGATGTATTGACCTCGCCCAGAGCTAGGGAGATTTTGGCACGGCAGGGGGTAGAGTTGATCTCCTACCGAGATTTGGTGGAACGGTGACCCGCCATTTAGCTGTGAGCTCTTAGCGTTCGGTTGCAGCAGATCCTACTTCTTGCCATTGAAGTTTTCGAATACTGCTGCTGTTCCGTATTGCTCTTCTCTGGGCGCTCTGACAAATTTTCTTTCTGCGTGGTGTCAGCGCGTTATGGTCCCGCCAGAAGTCGTCGGTGTGACGGAATAAAAAGACGCAGCCTCCCGTTTGATTGCAGGCACGGCTGGATTGTTTTGGTGTGGAGGCCTGGGCGAGCAGGATTTTCGCTTCGCTGGGCCCTGGTGGAGATCCCCTCGTATCGATTTCAGCACTTTAGCTCGTGCCCGAGCAGTCTGCGCTTTCACCGTTCCGATGGGAACTCCCAGAACGCGAGCTGTTTCGCAGACGGAAAGATGATCCACATAACGTAGGTGAAACGTTCTCCGCAAAATCGGAGACAGTCTTGCGGCTGACTCTATTAGGCGCGCATTCGCCCACGCCTTGTGGCACTCATCCTCGGGGTTGGGCCGGTGATCCACCAAAGTGTCGGACAGCGGATACTCCCGCTCGTCTCCGATTCGCGAATCCAGGGATACATGGATATAGCGAGACCGTTTGCGCAAATGCATTCTTGAGCAATTAATAACAATAGTGGTCAGCCACGTCGAAAGTTGCGCGTCGCCTCTGAATTGGTTCAGGTGCTTGTAAGCCGCCAATAGCGCATCCTGGACCGCATCCTCGGCATCAGCTTTGTTTCCCAAGAGTCTGTATGCGTATCGATAAAGAGACGGTAAGCAATGCGACAGAACAGAGAGCATCTCCGCGGGTGGAGGCTTCGAAGCGTCTAGGGCAACGCCCTCACCACCCTCAATTAATTTCTCCTGGTATCGCATGCTATGTTTGCGCTCCTCTGTCCCCACTGAAGGACGTGAAGTTCGATGCGACCCTAGTGAAGAGAAATTTCGATATCATCTGGATGCGGGGACGGAGCCCGGAAAAGGAACCACTAGAACCGTATCGGAGCTTGTCGTTTTCAGCGACTGCCTTGGTTGCTGCCCTGCTGCTTCGTCGATGTCATGTTTCAGAACATCATGTAGCGCGCTAAGCACCTGATACTGCATCATTGCCATCTGGTAGCTCTGCTGCAGGAGATATTCCGCCTTTTCCCGGGTAATTTGGTTTGCTTGTTGGGCCTGCACGATTACAGAGAAATCCGCCGATGTCTTCTCTGTCACCATGCTCATGGCGATTTCGTAGGATTTGAGAACGTCCTGTGGGCCCAATGGCCTTTCCGGTTTGAGCGCAGTCAGATCGGATAGGACAGGATTGGACTGCATGCTTGTACCCGCTAGAATGCTTTCCGGCCGAGGCGCATCGGGCTGTATGTTCTTTTTCTTTGGCTGGGCCGCGGCAGTGCGCCACAGCGTGCCGAGAATCACGATAGCAATAAGAATCTGTCGAAACTTCATCGGTCCTCCTCGTGCGACTTGCTGAACCCGTCTGCTGACTGGGTGAGCAAGCGCTGTTCTATAATTCTTCTCCACACTTCACCTTGTGCTTCCATCACAAACCAGCAGATGTATGCCGTCCGCAGTCTGAGTTGACTGGTGAGTATCGCGCCAGCCGCTCGGATCCTTGCCATTCCGATTGCCTGATCAGTTTGGCGATATTGCGGGCCAAATTGTGGGTAGCGCGCAAATTGCTGCCGAAGAAGCGAACATTCCCGTTCACCGTGTGGTCGAGCACAATTTTCCCCTCGCGGGTAACCAGTCGGATCCGGACTCTTAATTTTGTCGCTCCGCTAAAGGTAGTCACGGCGCGCCGGGTCTCGCTCCCCGGCGTGTATTTCACCACGGTCGCTTTTAGAACAAGCAAGTTGGGAGCGTCTCCAGCCTTACGATCTCCCTCCCGGAACACCTGCGTGAACTGGTGTGTCTTGTTCAATTCCTCGAGGAGGCTCTCGTAGATGGCGGCTTGGAAGGAATACGCAAGCTGGATCTCGCCGGGCTCAACCCTGTCGATCTGCACACTCCATTGCGGGGCGTAGCTGCTGCTTGCGACCGAAGATTTCTCGGATGCAGATTGGCCAGCCAGTTCACGGGGAGATGCAGCCGCGACGGCCACGATTGCCGCGAGACAGATGTATAAATTCAGTTTATTGCTTTTCATACGCCGCCGAAGTGCTGGGTTCCGCTGATCGGTCGTCGTGAAGACTGGGAGATACTTCCCGAGTCACAAGTTCCTGCCGAACGTGTCCAGCTTGTCCTTCCTTTACCTGGAAGATCGCGCCGTGAACTCCTCCATCAGCATCGACATATTCCACGGTCAGGGTGTCGTATTTCTTGTGGGCAAAGAGACTGACGACCCGGCCACTTCCGAACGGAGCTGCAGCCTTCCCGATCTTCGCCGGCGTTCCGCCGACCTGCTTGCTCTCGCTGCCCAGAAACACCCCCTGAACAGAAGCGATCTTTACCTCTACGGCGGGCTTTGCATCCTGCTCAAACCGCAACGCATCGTCCTTAACCGACAAAGTCCCGTTGCAGTTGCTTTTTGTGTTTGAGAAACCGAGGAGATGAGTGGCCCGAATGCTGAACGGTGGGTCCACCTTCGATGTTGTAGTGGCGCTCTGGGCCAATGCACCAATGCCGGAGCACGACAGTAATGCCCAGAGACTGATAAGTGCGTATCCGTAGAAGCAGCTGCTCTTTTGGTTCCTTCGAACAAATAAACGATACATTCTTCCTCCAAATCGACTCGAATCGCGCGTCGATGTGTAACTCCTGCGCAGAAAAATCCTCGAACATGACTCTCCCGCGCGCAGCACGAGCTATTTCGATTGCTTAGGTTCGGCAGCGGGTCTTTGGCTCTCTATGGGCACCTGAAGCGAACGGCCCAACATGTCGTTGTAGGTAATTGTGTTCTTTCCGACTAGCACCAGGAGCTCGTGCCCGGTTGCGTATTTCGGGGCGATTTCCCCCGCCGGTGTTGTGTACCGGACCAGATAAATTGTGCCGCCCACCTTCACGGATACGTCATAGGTGATTGGATCAGACGCGTCCTCTCCTGCAGCCGGATGCGGCTTCACCTCAGTAATATTGGCTATCTGCCACTTCGACGTCGTCTGGCAAAGAGCCGGAAATGTGAGCAGACACAAACCGATTACAGCTATTAGCCTCCGCATGAATCACCCCTCCCGTTTTCTCTTTCTTGGTCCGGCAATTCGGTCCTACGAACGATCGTTCGCCGAAGAGCAGACCCTGATCACTTGTGTTGGATCGCAATCCCTATGCCAATTGGCGGAAGCGTGAGGTAAAGTCTTCAACGCGGCTGACTCTTCATGTGTTTGCATGGCGTCGGTCTCGCAGACTGACGGCAACTCGAAGTGCCAAGTTCGCCCACATCTGGGCACATGCCTAGTGCTGGGCACGGTCATCATACTTAGTACCGGCGCCGCACTCAGGAACTGCTTTATTTTCGGCCCTTATTCGCGATTCTGTATTGGCATTGAGCTTGCACTCTCGTGGTGAGCGAGGCGGCAGACAGTTAGTGGCGAGGACGGACTCCGCAGCCAACCACTACGGGCTACTGAGAGCCGAAAACCCGCGGCACATCTCCGGTCTTTTGCGGCCCCTGTTCTGCCCCTCGCATCCTTTTAGGATCGCCGGATAGGAGAATGATTATGAGCACCTTTGACACACTCCCGGGTGAATCGAATGCGCACGTCATCTCGTCAATCATTAACTTGGTCTGCCCACAATGCGGTGGAAGAATGTCGGAATTCCAATGTGAAGGGAGATGCCGCAGAAACTGGCTTGCTGAATGGGAATGGGCGAGTCAGGTCACCAGGAGCCCCAAATCCCGGCGAGGCGCAGGCGTTCTAACCAAATGAACTACCCCTCTTTGTTCAGTGCGCTTGAGCCGGACTGTTGCTTCCGTTGAGTAATCTGCAGCATTCCTCTTCCGCTCTGATCAAACAACTGATTCTGAATCACTGGCTCTCGGCCGCAAGCCCTACACTTCCAACTCGCCACGGCCCTCAGAACCGTCGAGCGGTTCACCAACGCTGCTCGGATCAATTTCCGCCTTTGCTGGTTGTTTGTTATACGTTCCTCGAACCGACAGGAGTTCAGCGTGGCTGGGCGGAAACACATAATTCTGCACAAACCAGAGTGTGTCATAGGTGAGGCGGCGGCCCACAACGGAACGCCCATGCTGTTTTACAAACTCACAGAAATCGTCGGGGTAGATGACATGCGCCTGTACGCCGGCAGTGGTAAGAGCTCGCGACCTAAGCCAACCGAGTTCGATCCATTTCTGTATTTCGTCGGGACGTGTGTGCAGTGCGCGAGACAGTGAATATTTTGTAAACCATTCGCGGCCTGTTCTCCCGCCGATACCGAGTCGGTGCAGCATCGAACGAACAGAGCCTGGAGGCCGGTTCAGGATTCTTGCGGCCTCCTCCACCGGGAGCGCAGTGATCAGGTCGAGAAGGCGCTGTTGCTCCCGTTTCGTCCATTCACGATAGCTGCGTTTCCGAGCGATGCCGAATTGGCGCGCGAAGCGTAAACAAGCATCCCGGGGGTTCCCAGAAATATCAGTCAGCTTTGTGAGCAGCGTTCGCCAGTCGCCTTCGTTGTGCCCAAGGCGGCTGCCGATTCGGGCCTTGTAGTCTCTAACCAGTCCTCTTGCTTCCTTGCTCCAGCAAAAGGTACGACGCTTGCGATAACTGTCGGCTTCACTCATACAGCTGTGTTCTGGAATTGAGGTCGTCGGGCGGTCCAGGCCCGCCCAGACGCCCACAGCACCGCTTTCCAGACTGCCTCCTATACCTATATATGGAGCCGAAACCGGAGTGTGTGACACGAAAAGTAGCCGTGGCCGGCCAACTTTTTACCGCGCCGCAACATTTTCTCCGCAACAAAAGTGCCGCTAGCTGGGTTCTATAAACAAAGCACCGGACTCAGTTGCTCCCGGCCATAGCCAGTACTGCCGGCCCCGGCAACCGGGTCAACCAGAAGTGCAAGAAATCTCGGAGGCCGCCACCTCGTCGCTCTTTATTCAAGTTTGTGCGGTGGAACCGCAGACGTGTGTTTCGCTCGGGCAGATTTCGTTTGCAAATGGCGGGGCTGGCGACCGCGTTTGTTCTGGCGCTCTCCCTTCTATGCCTGTCCTATGCCTACGTGAGGCACCGACACAATCAGGCTCTCTGCGATCGTCATGGAGCACTCCCGATCCGTTTGGATGATCCCGAAAAGTCTACAGACCCAGTCTCGCTGTTGGGGGAAGCCGATCGCCTATATTGGCTAAATAACGGGCCGAAGGCAGCCCCGTTATTTGCAAGAGCGGAACTGCTGTTCGCCGACAGGGGTGATGCGCGGAATGAACTTTACGCAAGGGTTGGGCGCCTCAGATCAGAAGCCGAAACGATGTCCTTTGTAGAGCTGTCGCGTTTTATCGACGAACAACTGCAGAATCCGATAGTGCGCGGCGACCCCAAACTGCGCCTGTGGTGCCTGATTGCAAAGGGCTACACCGAAATCGAAATCGACCATCGCGCTGCAAAACGGGATTGGCTCGAAGCTCAGGGAATTGCAAAGAATTTGGGAGACGACCGCGCCATGACCAGGGCCGCCGGCGAGTTGGGACTCATTGCGTTCTTAGAGGGAAACCCCGGACAAGCAGCAAGGCTCCTCGGCGGCGCGCTGCTCTCGACGATGGCTAGCGGCGACACCGGTGGACAGATCAGATTCCTGGAACTATTGGGAACTGGTTTTGAAGAAGTCAATCGTCACGCTGAGGCCATGAGGTTCTTTGAAAGAGCCATCAAGCTCGCAGATGCGGACAAGGATTCCGGGCTTCCCTTCATGGCGTACGAAGGAAAAGCCCAGGCCCTGGTCGCGTCAGGAAGAACAGATGAGGCAAAGCGGGTTTTGGAGGACGCACTCACGAAAGCCCGATCACAGCAGAAGAGAGGGCACGAGGCACAGTTGCTGATTCTCTTAGGAAGGCTGACCGCCCAGATGGGAGATAGAACCCAGGCAATCACCTATTTGGAAGGCGCGGGTCAATTTGCAACGCAAGTGCAGTTCTTCCGAATGGAAGCCGACGCGATGTTCGAACTGGCAAAGCTCTATCGTGATGCTGGAGATCTTGCCACTGCCGATGCGCGTGCTACACAGGGGCTCGCTGCAAGCCAACGCGTTGGCGATCGCTATTATGTGCCTCGCAATTTGACAATCCTAGCGGACCTGAAAGCACGCCGTGGCCGCACAGGGGAAGCAAACGCCCTCTACGAGCAAGCGGAAGACGTGATCGAAGGAATGCTGATCAGCGTGGACGAGCCATATTGGAACAGCTCTGTCGCCGCCTCCATGAGTCAGACCTATCTGCAGCATTTCGAACTACTCAATCAGAGCGGGGATTTACGTGGCGCCTTTAGAGTTCTGGAACGCGTCCGTGGTCGAACTCTGGCTTCGGCTCTCGAAGATAAGAAAGCACTCCCGACCGCGGAATCAGAACAGACTCTGGGGCTGGAGAACGACGTTTCCGCTCTCCAAACTCGGCTACTGCAAGCCAACAGTGTCATCGAACGTGAACAACTGCTCGACAAACTGACTGAATACGAGCGGCGCCTGGGACTGGCTTGGACAAAAGGGGATGCTCCGAATCAACGTTTCCCAGTACAACCCTCGTCATTGACGAAAGTGGAAGATGATCTGAACCCAGACGAGGTGTTCCTGGAATATGTCCTCGATGATCCGAATTCGTTCTGCCTCTCGATATCGCGCAAAGGTGCATACCTGCGGATGCTCCCGGTTGGGCGCACGGAAATCCAGAGACTGACGCAGCAATTTGTCGACGAAGTTCGGGCAAAAGGCGCGGGGATCGACGGTGCGAAGCAGCTCTACGCTTGGCTGCTACAACCTATTCCAGAAACAGCGAAGGCTAACAAAGTTGTCATCGCACCGGATGGGATACTGAATCTCCTGCCGTTTGAAGCACTCCGAGACAGCCAAGGCGAGTACCTATTGAAGTCGCACGTGATCAGCTACGTGCCTTCGGGCACGATTCTGAATGTCCTTCGACGCGCAAAGATGCAGCCGGCGGCACCCAGGCCGTTTCTGGGCGTGGGTGACGTAGCGTACGAAAACCAGGGCAACGCGGGGCGCAGAATGCCAGCTCCGGACACAACGCGGGGGCAGATTCTACGAGGCATGGCAGATCTCTCGGGGATCCAACTACACGATCTGCCTCAGACGCGAAACGAAGTCCAAGGAATCGGTAAACTTCTGGGGCAGGAGTCCGTGATCTTGCTCGGCAACGACGCCACCGAAACTGCTTTCAAGAAGGAACCGCTCGATCAGTTTCGCATCTTGCATCTGGCTGTGCACGGGTTCGCCGACACCCAGTATCCCGAGCGATCAGCTCTGGTCCTGGGAAAAGACCCAAGATCTGGCGACGACGGTTTGCTGCAAGTACGGGAGATCATAAGGTTGCGGCTGAATGCCGAACTGACCACCCTATCTGCTTGTGACACTGGTGTCGGCAAGCTGCAGGGACAGGAAGGCATTAGCAACCTGGTGGAAGCGTTTCTAGTCGCTGGTTCACAGTCGGTAGTAGCAAGCCTGTGGAGCGCAGACGACACCTTCGCCAGCGCATTGATGGAGCGGTTTTATCAGCGTATGGCCCAGGGCGAAGATACCAGTTCGGCTCTGCGGAACGCGAAACTTGATCTGCTCGCGAAATACGGCGACCAGGTCCGTCCATTTTATTGGGCAGCCTTCATAGCTGTGGGAGAGACTTCCGCACCGATTGGTATGGGACAACAATGAATCTAAATCTTGACGAGCGCACGAAGATTCTCGACAAGGTCTGCCGACTGGTGGAGAGCAAGCATTTCAATCCCGCCATGAATGGAGTGGACTGGAAGTCTTTGGTTCAGAGCCGAAGGGAGCAGATTCTTGCGAGCACCGAACCAGAGGCGTTTGAGAAGGAAGTCAACAGGTTGGTGGCAGACCTTAAGACCAGCCACACCGGATTTCGACACGCCGGCATGCGGAACATACCCGCTCGGAACGCGATCAATGCAACCATGCAGCGGATCGCTGTCAATGGCAGCGAACGGTGGATGTTTCAGGACGTGCATCAGGGCGGCCCAGCCTACTCGGCCGGCATCCGGCCTGGCGACTTGTTGCTTGGATGCGGCGAGCGAGATATTCGGCCTCCCGAAGGTCTGGCGTTTTCGGCCGGAGAATCGGCAAGTCTATTGATCGAGAAACTCCATGGAGGACGGGAGAGGGTCCAAGTCCAACTGCCGATGCCAAAGTCGAAGAAACATCCCGTCACCGCTCCCGAAACGGTACGCACGGAGAAACTCAGCGACGAAATCGGATGGCTCAAAGTTGCCATGTTTCCTGGTGCAGTGGGGATCGATGTCGCAAAGGACATTGACCGTGGAATCGCATCCTTAGAAGGATGCAGTCGTCTCATTGTGGACTTGCGAGGAAATACAGGCGGAGGCATCGGCGGACTGCGCCTCATGAGCTATCTGACCCCCGGGAAGCTGGAGGTCGGCTACAGCCTCACACGAAAGAGACGGGAGCGTGGCTACCGCAGAGAGGAGCTAACCCGTTTTGGGCGAATCCCTTCTCACAAAGCAACCCTCCTGTGGCTCGCGGCCCGATATGCATTCGTGGAGAAATCTATCCTGGTTGTCACCGAAGGCCTTGGGAAACGACCGTTTCAGGGGCACGTCGTGGTGCTGGTAAACGAGCACACTGCCAGTGCAGGAGAAATGGTGGCGGCTTTCGTCGAAGAAAATAATTTGGCCACTATTGTGGGGACCAAAACACCCGGACGCTTGCTCAGCGGTAGCGCCTTCAAAGTTGGCCATGGGTACATTCTTGGTTTACCAGTCGCCGGTTATTTGACCTGGCAAGGACGGACGCTGGAGAACAACGGCATCACTCCTGCATTTTCTGTCGACCTGTCACGAGATGCGCTGCGTGAGGGTAGGGACACGCAATTGGAACAGGCGATCGAAGTCGTCAAAGCTCTCTAATGTTTTAAGTTTTTTCGGCTTAGATTAAAGCTCTTGATTGTGCGGTCGAGACGTCACTGCGGCGGACGTCAAAACACGCGGACAGGAAATCGCGTCCACTCCAGACCAGGCTGGCGGAGACCGAGAGCATACGGTCCCGGCCGAACACCCTCAAGGTTAATATCGGCCCGCAGTATCACAACGTGGTTCTCCAGTTGGGCAGCGCCGGCCGCGCGCAGAACCTCACCCCCTGTGTCACTGAAAAGGGCAACATCGTAGCTACCTTCCTTGCTCCCGATGGGCAGTTCAACCGTCAGGTGTTTGGCCCCATGAGGAATCTCCAAAGGTGGTTGAGCGGCATCCGCGGGATTTTGCCCGCGAGACACGGAACGCTCACGAAGATCGAGAGTTACGGAAGCGGTTTGCACCGAAGGCCGAGTTCGCATCCACAGCCATCCGGCAACAGCAAAAACCAGAACCGCAGCCACGGCCAGCCAAACTTGAGTCCTACGTCGCCCGATCGCCGCTTGCTTACGAAATTGGGTGAATTCCTGAAAGCATGGGCTGCATGAGCCCAGATGCTCGAGCCACGGCTCCAGTTCTGTCAGGGACACTCGGCCCTGCGCGATGCGGTTGAGTAGGGCAGATCCAGGACACCCGATCCTCTCCGGGTTGGGGAACTCCTTGGCCAGGCCCTGCCGGAGGATATCGAGCAAGCGCTGGTCAGCTTCACCTGAATGTATTTTGCTGCTCAGAGAAATCGACTCGTCACAAGTTCAATCTTGAAAAACAGCCCAAGTGTAACCGAAAAAGTTGCGTGAGACACGTGGGTCTCACAGCGATCAGCTGCGGCGCGACAAACGTTCACGCAGGATCTTCATAAGCCTGCGAAATCGAAGCATGACGTGGTGGCCGGGCATACCCAACCGCTGGCCAATGTCTTTCCAGGAATAACCATACTCGCGCGCAACCCAAACTTCGCGGCTCCACGAATCCATGCGCTGGATAATCTCCTTGGCATAGATGGTGCCTTCAAGGTCTTCCTCATGCTCTTTGCGACCCGCGGCGCCAAGAACCTCTAACTCGTGAACGGAAGACACGAGCGCAATCGTTTCCTCACGACGTTGTTCCTTCCTGACTGTCCGGCTGAACCGATGGTAAAAAGTTCCGAGAAGATAGGCTTCCAGATCAGTAATTTCGCGTCGTCTACCCTTCATCCGTTCGAGCGTGTCAGACACTGACTGCAGAACGCCCTCCCAGACTTCCGTGACCAACCCGGTCTCGTCAGAATGGATTCCGTGGCGCGAAAGCTCTTTACGAGCGTGCGCTAAAACCTTTGGCCATGCGGATCGAGCCGCCTCTATGAGTTCGTGGTCAGGGGCCGTTTTCGCGCGTGTGCCCGCACCCGTGGATAGAAGTACCCATTCGGGGCCGGGTTCGGCGGCGGGCATGGCTGACGCCTCACATCCACTGCAATGACAACGGAAGGATTACCTACAGGGTGCTGGGAACTTAAACCCAAAATATTTTCGATAGTTTCGGGCGCGATGATGTTCCTTTTATAAGTGTGGGGCTGCTTCGTCTGAAATTTGAGAGCGTCGCGCAAGGCGTAGAAGCCTGCCGGCGGGCTCTGATGGGTTAGCTACTCATTTTCAAGGCTTTACAGACGAGTCAATGCCAGCCCTCTCCAAGGCGAGACCACCACCGGAGGAAGCCTCAGCTTTCTTCGCCGACGGCTTCGGTCCAAAACGCAGGACCCCCAAGCCTTTTGACCAAATATGCGGGTTTTGGATTCTCTCTCACCGCCGTTCGGATATCCCTGTCTCGTTTACGCGGGACGACATTGGTTCGGATTCCACGAGGTGTTTAGAAAACCCTCGCCCGTATCCGATACCTGATGTGTTTTTCCAGACTGCTGTTGACGGGCGATTTCGTCTATGACTGATCCCGGTAGCAACGCTCCGCTTTGGTGGGACAAAGAAGTGGATGCCGCGGGCCGGCCAATCCGGCTGGACGTGCGTACGGCTGCACACCAGATTTGGGACGCTGCCCGCAGACAGGCTCAACACCTTCTGGGCGACGCGAGCGAAGCGCCTGAACTAATGGAGAACGCCGTGGCTCAGGTGTCCCGGTACCTTGATCGAAGCGGCGCCGACCTCTTCACGCAGAACACGGCAGGAATTCTCATGTGTGCCATTTGCCGATCACTTCGACGCTACGCGCGAAAACTCAATCGGCTGGAACTTGTGGGTGGAAGCACCGAATTGTCAGAACGGCGAATTGCTCCCGACTGGACGGATCTTGTGGAACTCAGGTTGGATTTGGAGAGATTGACCCGCAATCTCAACGATAAGAGTCGAACGATGCTCGACTTGCGCCGGAGTGGCTTCGACTGGAAGGAAATTGCTGACGTCCTTCAGATGACCGACGTTGCAGCCCGGGCAGCCTTCTGGCGTGAAGTGAAACGAGCCAAGTCGAAAGCGGTCGGAACGGGCTGTCAGAAAAACCGCCAAACAACGGCTCGGCGCGAGGAGGAAGTCGAGGCCGCTCGAGTTCGAGGGAAAACGGCCCCCAGCGGCGGAAGCTCCGCAGAATCCGCCTCGCCCCAGGTGCCGGATTGATAGCATGTGGCCTGTATTGCGGGCCGGCGCTCCAACCGTAGAGTGCGATAATTGTGGCACGAGGTTTTCGGGCATGAAGCGCAGGCGGGGCTATAAGGGTTACATCATTGAGGCACGCTCACACGAGCTAAGAGACGGCGGATTCTCGGCGGAGTTCTCCGTCGAGGAACACGATGCGAGTGGCGTGACCGAGACGCAGTTCTACGTGCCGAATACTTTTGCCACGCAGGAGTCTGCGATCGAGGCAGCGATTCAGGCTGGACAGCTGAAGATTGACGCGAGTTTTGAGCAGGGGTCAATCGCTGCAAATGGCTGAGGCTCTGCGCCTGTCCCTCTACCTTGACCCTTGACCTTACGGATGTTCGGGGCTGATGCCGCCCACATGTGGCACACACAATCCTTTCCAAACACCAGAAGAGTGCATCGTGTGGATGACCGACAGTAAGTAGCAATCGGCGGGAACAGAACGCTGCCGTGACAGTCCACCGCTTTTAGGCCTTCCAACAACTTACACGAACCGCGAGGACCGCCAAGGGTCACTTAAAGTCGCGTAAGACACCACCCTCTGTGGGTTGAGCTGTGGGTTGAGCCGTGGGTTGAAGTCCGCAACGTCACTCCTATCCGCCGCACGTCCCCGTTTTTTCCCCCACACCGTTTTGAAACGATGATCGGTGCTCCTCATAAATTCATGGCACTGTGTATCCTAGATTCCATCTTCCGCGAGAATGGTTGTTCTAATTTCTTTCTTAACCAGCGCCGGCAGATCGGACTGCCTCCAGAGCTGATTGTTCAACCGCAACCACTCCAGGATGCCCTCCTCCGTCAAATCATCAGCGGCGATAATCTCCGACAACGCAATCGCCGAAGTGCGAGACAATCCGCAGCCTATCAGAGCCAGCTGTGTCTGCTGGCTTACCCCAAATTCGAGAAGTAGGCTTAGATTGGGGATTTGTTGCACAAGATCTGAACGCCCGGCAGATGTGAGATGAAACCTCAATAAATCCGAATAGCAGTTGAGGCCCTTGGGAGCTTCAAAGCGCGCAATCTGCTCCACATCCTCCATGACGGACCTGATAATTGACGCGGTCGATTGTGTGTGAGGCCGCCCCAGCCGATCAACAATCAGCCTGGATAGCGGAAAACCCCGCATCCATCTAGTCACTAAGATCGCCAAAGAAAACGCGCGGGGGCCTTCAGGCCCAAGTTTCGGACTCGTATGTCTCGACAACAAACTGAAAATGCGTGTGTAAATTGTAACGGCATCATCGCTTGCCGGTGGTGCCGGAAGGAGTTCCTCGACTCGCGAGGAGCGTTCCGAAAATTCACCGAGAAGCGCATCCATTGCAAAGGGACTAATGCCGGGATTTCTCTCCACTATGGATTGGGGTGTCTTAATCGTTTTTGCTGCGCCCTCTAAAGCACTGTCGAGAGCGGACAATTCTGCTCCGTCGTATCGGGATGCCCATACGCATTTACTGACTGATCCGGCTCTTAAGAATTCCGCCATTAAGTAGGAAAATACATATTCGATCTCAGGCCGAAGTTTTGATGTTCCTCGGGGCGCGCCTTCGGTTATGAACTTGATTAGGCTTGCCGGTTCGGCCATGACGTAATCGGTTGTTCGCTTGATTTGCGCTCGAACGCGCTGTTTCGGCGGGCCCTCTGCTCCCCAAATATCGGACCTGGCAGCATCGACACAGATAATATTGCCCTGAAATTCCTTACCCCAACGGCCTGCCCGGCCTGCGAGATTCCAAAAATCTTCAGCTGACATCGGATTGCCGACTCCCTTTTTGGGTCCTCGCAGAAATATGTTGCGGCATGACATATTCACGCCTTCAATCAAGGTTGAGGTGCAGATGAGATATTTAATTACGCCCAAGCTGAACAACCGCTCCACCTCCTCTCTTATCAGCAGAGGCAGATTGCCATAGTGAAATGCGATTCCTCGCTTGAGAACTTTAGGCAACAGAAATTCTGCGTGAACGATCTTGCGCGCTAGGTCCACGAGTTCGTCCAATTCACTGTTCTGAATTTCTCCCTCTGCGCCTAGCAAATCGAAAAGCTGGGTTGCAGTCTTTTCCGCAGCTCCCGCCCCATTAACGTAAATAATATTTCCACTCTGCAAGCCACCGATCGCATGAGCAACAAAGGGAAGCCGCTTTGTATCCGGTGTAGGGATATTTTTCAGCGAAATCAGCCCCAGATTCACAACTTGATCTTGCAAACACACACTAGCCGCCCAGCGCACCGGTTGACGTGGAACCTGAGAGACCCATATAAGATTTTGGTTCACCGTCACGTCGTTGCTGGCGAAGGCGGCCGACTCGGCAGTCGCGCCGAAGTCAGAAATCAGCACTTCGGGATTGCCCGTCATAGGACTGGCAAAAATCACGACTCCGTTCGGATTAATTTGGACGGAGCGCTCAATTACCGATTGCAGCAATACGCCACGCTGGAGATCACCAACTTTGTGTGCCTCGTCAACTATCAACAGGTCAATAGATAGCTGTGGCGATGCGGTAAGCAATAGATGCAGGCGCTCTTGCGTGAACACAAGGATCGTGGCCTGATTAGGAGAGATCGAATCCGACACTGGCAGGCTCGACACTGACGCCCCTGCCGGCGCACCTCTTGCCTGCTCAAACATAACGCTCAGGGATTTTTCGATTTCGCTTATCAAAGCGCGGGTAGGCACAAGGTACACGATTGTTGCGGTCGGGTGGGCTTTGACGAATTCTCTAATCCATCGGGACATTATGAACGACTTGCCTGCCGACGTTGGGGCTGAGACGCTTACTTTTTCGTGAGAGTCCATCGCCTCCCAGAACTTCTTTTGAAATCTATTCACGGAAAGAAACGAATCGTCTCTCAATAAAATTGAATTCTCGATTAACCGGCGCGTCCATTCTATCCGCGCCGGAATCGGAAGCCTCTGCTCGAAATGTGGAAGAAGAAACTGACGCGAAACGGCGAGCTTGATAGCGGGAAGATTAGCCAAACTATCCAAAATTAGGGCGGCTGAGTTTTTGCGCTCCGCACTTAAATCGTCACTTGAAAGACAGGATTGCGCAATACGCAACGCCGCAGCCTGACAATCCCCGTCTGTAGAAGCGCAAAGAACACTCGCTGCGAATAACAAGTAGCGCCAATCGTGCTTTAAGCCAGTGAGATGTTCAAGTCGAGACAAGTTTGGCCCAATCTCAGCACACACGGCGTCCGCGGTCAGTAACTCAAATTTCGTTTTAAAGCCAGGATTGGTGAGGAGCCATGGCCCTAGATCACGCAACGCCACTTGGTTCTCCCTCCCCTATTCCAAGTTCTATCCTGACTCTTTTTCTAAAATCTTCTGCCGACGGGAACGGCACACAGAGAAAATGCATTCCGAACGGCTGAAGTTGTTCTTCCTCGATCCTCTTGCTGATCTGTGCTTTCAGCGGCGGTAGCCCGGCCTTCATAGCCTCCAGCATCTTGTCGATTTGGTCGTCGCCAGACTTAGTGGGGTAATGCGGCGAGTCAAAGCCCACCAAACACAGACCCCGAAATTCGAGGGAATTGGAAGCTTCGTTCTTGGGGTCGAGAAAATGCCTAAACGCCTCTTCAAGCGCCTCATCATCGAGGTCCGCGTATCGTCGTAGAAGTTGCAAATCTCGATCGGCAGGCCCTTTGCCGTTTTCATCCGCTTTAAGCATCGGCGCCAAGGATGCGAGGCATTCGCGAATTGCGTCGCTCGCATCTTGGTATATTTTTGATTCGCCCCAATAAAGCACGAGATGTTTAGTCTTGGCGTCAACTCCGACGTGCAACCCGTCAGCCCCATGAACATGCATGCGGGTATTCGTTTTAAGATCCATTTTGCAGATTAACTGCGGCAGTTTTAGCAAATGCTCCGCCATGACAAACAACAAAAGCTCCCCTCCCTCCCCCGTCTGAGTGATGTCAGTGAAAAGGGCGGTAGCTTCTTTCATGAGGCGAACGTAGCCCGCACTGCTGCCCCCTCGATCTACTTGCTCTTTGGCTGCTGTCAGTTCTTTCCTGGGGATGGCAAAGTCCATTACAGATTCGCAGATCACTCGAACAAGGTCTCGTATCCGTGGCTGCCCCTGTGCATCCAAGCGCAAGCAATGAAAATGAAAAATGACTCGGGTTCCGGTGAGTTCGGAGTGAACTTCTACGTCGGTGAGGAGCGCTGCCAAGTCCTCTTTTTGACCGCGGGCGAGGCGATTCATTGCCTCGGCCAGAAGCGTTGTATCTGAAGTGGTGGACATATCCGTCGCCCCGAAGGGCTACCAACGACGAAGACAGTGTAATATGCCGGTTTGAAATTGACTCTTGTTCCGGAAGCCCCCAATTCATTATGGCCGTAACTAGCAGCCTAGGTGAATACGGTCGGCAGCCGGAAAGCCCACCGAAGTCTAGCAGGAAACAGACGGCTATCGGTCGTCTAAAGGAAGTCCATGGGAACACCGACTGCCGTCCGATGTCCAAGGGAGAGCTTAATAGCAATCTGTTCGCCATCCGATTTCTCTTGAGTACCAAGAAGCAATCCGCTAGGGTTCGCCAGATTTAGTAGGAAATGGGAACCTTATATGCCAATTGTTGTGTTCGCAAATCCGAAAGGCGGCGTAGGAAAATCGACCGCTGCGGTCCTCCTGGCAAGTGAACAAGTCACGGTGGGAGCGTAACCATGATTGACGCTGACCCGAATAGACCTCTCAGCCGGTGGGCCAACCTGCCTGGCAAACCCGAAAAGCTAACGGTCTTGGATAGCGCCACTGAGGACTCGATTATCGACACTATCGAGGCGGCGGCGCAGCGGTACACTGCTAAGGCAACCTTCGCCAGTCTGGTGAAGAAGGGACTTCTGGTGCGTCACGGGGCGGGGCGGTCTATCTGGTATGGGCTGTCTTAGTGTCCCAGCGCTGGCACAGAGCAGCTTATAGTGCAATAGACTTGGCGCAATACCACCTTAAGTAGTCAGGCAAAGCTTATTCTGCTATTCAAGGCCAAAGAGGTATAAATGGCTGTTTTAAATTCGTCGGGGCATTACTAATCTTCCAGGGAGCGTAAAAGGTCAACGAGAGAACATGAATAGCGGCAATCCGTTTTTCGACCATCCGATTCTGAACTCCCCGTACGACGCCCCTGGACGCCATTGGGAGCTTGACAATCAGGGGCAGCCGACTCAGAAAATTGTGGATCACCGCCGCCCGGCCGAGTTCATTACACCGATCCCAAAGCCTAAAAAGCGGAAAGACAAACAGATATCCCTTGTGCTCGACGAGGGCTTAGGGCTCTCCACGAAGAGCCAGCAGTACCACACCGCGATCATCAATTCTGTCCGCAATCAGGTAGATAAATGGCGCAGGCAGCCCGATCCCAACGACTGGCGCGTGACCCCCGAAACCGCGCGGTTGCTTCAGCACTGGCGAAGCCAAAACTTTAGCGGCATTCGTCCTTTCTTCTGCCAGGTGGAAGCGGTTGAAACGGTGATCTGGTTGACGGAAGTTGCACCACAGGTGGGAAAAGTGGGCGAGGAATTTCTGGAGCATTTGGCCAATGCCAATAATGATGCCAATCCTGAACTCATGCGCTTGGCATTGAAGCTCGCCACCGGCGCTGGCAAGACCACGGTTATGGCGATGGTTATCGCCTGGCAGTCGATCAATGCTGCGCGCCACCCACAAAGCAAAAAGTTCGCCCGCGGTTTTCTTGTGGTTGCGCCGGGCCTCACGATCAAGGACCGTCTGCGCGTGTTGCAGCCGAACGACCCCGACAGTTATTACAAGAGTCGTGAACTCGTTCCGGGGGACATGTTAGACGAGGTAAATCGTGCCAAGATCGTGATTACGAATTATCACGCATTCAAGCTGCGCGAGCGCATTGACCTCTCCAAAGGCGGGCGTTCACTTCTGCAGGGCCGCGGTGAAGAATTGAACACCCTTGAAACCGAGGGACAGATGCTGCAGCGAGTCATGCCCGACCTTATGGGCATGAAGAATATCCTCGTGTTGAACGATGAGGCGCATCACTGCTACCGCGAGAAGGTGGGGGCCGAGGAAGAAGACGACGAGCTCAAGGGTGATGACAAGAAGGAAGCTGAGAAGAACAAGGAAGCTGCACGCGTGTGGATTTCCGGCTTGGAAGCGGTGAACCGGAATCTCGGCGTGGCGCGCGTCGTTGACCTGTCCGCCACGCCCTTTTTTCTGAGCGGCTCAGGCTATGCCGAAGGGACTCTCTTCCCCTGGACGCTGAGCGATTTCTCACTGATGGATGCGATCGAGTGCGGCATCGTCAAGCTGCCCCGAGTCCCTGTTGCAGATAATATCCCTGGGGCCGAGATGCCGATGTTCCGGAATCTCTGGGAGCACATAGGGAAGAAGATGCCCAAGAAGGGGAGGGGGAAAGACAAACTCGACCCGCTTGAACTCCATCCGGTATTGCAAACAGCCCTGGAAGCACTCTACGGCCACTACGCAAAGACCTATGAGCTGTGGCAGAAGGCCGGGATACGCGTGCCTCCCTGCTTCATCGTGGTCTGCAACAACACCTCAACCTCCAAGCTCGTTTACGACTACATTTCCGGATTTCTCCGTGATAACGACGACGGCTCTAAGACTCCTGTGGCTGGCCGCCTGGAATTGTTTCGCAATTTCGATGAACACGGAAATCCATTCCCGAAGCCGAACACCTTGCTCATCGATAGCGAACAGCTCGAATCAGGGGAGGGGCTTGACGATAATTTTCGCGACATGGCGGCCGACGAAATCGAGCGGTTCCGCCGTGACATTCTCGAACGTGGCGGCAAGCTGGCGGATGATTTGCAGGGAGGAAAGGAACTCGATGACGTAACGCTCCTGCGTGAGGTAATGAATACGGTCGGCAAGTTCGGGCAATTAGGAGGCGGAATCCGCTGTGTCGTTTCTGTCGCAATGCTGACCGAGGGATGGGATGCCAACACCGTGACACACGTCCTCGGGGTGCGGGCGTTCGGCACTCAGTTATTGTGCGAACAAGTGATCGGACGTGCTCTGAGGCGGCAGTCCTACCACTTGAATGATGAAGGGCTCTTCGATGTGGAGTATGCGGATGTGCTCGGCATTCCCTTCGATTTCACTGCAAAACCAGTCGTTGCCCCGCCGCAACCACCGCGTGAAACGATTCAAGTTAAAGCAGTGCGGCCTGACCGGGATGCCCTTGAGATTCGATTTCCGCGAGTGGAAGGTTATCGTATCGAACTTCCCGAAGACCGTCTCTCTGCAGAATTCAATGATGACTCAGTACTCGAATTGACCCCCGACCTCGTTGGCGCGACCGAGACCCAGAATTCCGGGATTATCGGAGAAAAGGCAGATCTCAATCTCGTCCACACCGGCGATGTGCGACCGTCACAGGTTTTGTATGAGCTGACATCGCATCTCGTGCTGCATAGGTGGCGTGAGCCCGGAGAAGGTCCGCAACTTCACCTATTCGGCCAGCTTAAGCGCGTCGCCAAACAATGGCTCGACGGATATCTTGTGTGCAAGGGCGGCACCTATCCCGCCCAACTCAAATACAAGATGCTGGCGGATATGGCATGCGGAAAGATCATCGCCGGCATCAATCGCAAGTTCATCGGCGAACGTCCGATTAAGGCTGTGCTGGACCCTTACAACCCCACTGGCTCAACAATGCACGTCAATTTCAACACAACGAAAAAGAACAGATGGAAGACCGATGAGCGGCGCTGTCACATTAACTGGGTTGTCCTCGACAGCGACTGGGAAGGTGAGTTCTGCAGAGTCGCAGAAGCTCACCCTCGGGTGCGTTCCTATGTGAAGAACCACAGTCTCGGTCTCGAAGTTCCCTACCGCTATGGTTCAGAAATGCGCAGATACCGTCCTGACTTCATCGTTCGCGTGGACGATGGCCGCGGCGATGAAGATCTTCTTAATCTGGTTGTGGAAATAAAAGGCTACCGGCGCGAAGACGCGAAGGAAAAGAAGTCCACGATGGACACGTACTGGGTGCCGGGAGTCAATCATCTGGGCACGCATGGGCGCTGGGCCTTTGCCGAGTTTAGAGAGGTCTACCAGATAGAAGCGGACTTCCAAGCGAAGGTCGAAGGCGAGTTCACCAAGATGATCGAGTCCGTCACCAAGCCCCTGACAGTGTAGGAAGAAAACAATGGCAAAAAAACAACCCACGGCCAAGACCGTCGAAGTCCTCAAGCACGGGGAGGCAAAACGGAAAAATATCCCAACAGCTGAGTACCAGTCCGTTCTGCAGAAGGCCGAGCAGAGTCCCGTGCGCGTGGCTTATGACCGGCGCAATCGCGACCTCGACCCGCAGCTGGTCTGGCGTGGCAAAGACCAACAGGACTGGTCAGATTTGGTTGTTCAAGCGCCTCCACTTTACATTCAGGAAAAAGTTCAGCCCAAAGCGCTGATTGACGAACTGCTGCGCGAGACGCGTGAGCGCGAAAACGAAGCTGGGCAGACCACCGCAGATCTCTTCGCCGATTTCAATGGTATCCCGAAGGGAGTAGACAAGACGGAGTTTTATCAACACGACCAGAACTGGTCGAACAGAATGATCCTCGGTGACTCGCTGCAGGTGATGGCCAGCCTTGCCGAGCGAGAGGGCTTGCGCGGCAAAGTACAGTGCATTTACTTTGATCCTCCCTACGGAATTAAATTCAACAGCAACTTCCAGTGGTCAACCACTAGTCGCGACGTAAAGGACGGTAATGCGTCCCACATCACCCGCGAACCAGAGCAAGTCAAAGCCTTTCGTGATACTTGGCGGGATGGGGTTCACAGTTATCTGACTTACCTGCGCGACCGCCTGACCGTTGCCCGTGATTTGCTCGCCGATTCTGGTTCCATCTTTGTACAGATTGGCGACGAAAATGTGCATCGGATAAGAGCGGTAATGGAGGAGGTATTCGGGGAACAGAACGTAATTTCCCAAATCGCATTTAGAACGACGACCGGCCGAGCTAATGACTTCCTCGCTGCGGCGTCGAACTACTTAATCTGGGGCGCACGTGACAAATCACGATGCAAATACAGGGCGGCCTTTCAAGATAAGGCCGCCGGTTCTTCAACCGAACAGGTCTACTCGTTGCTTCGAGATCCTTCGGGCACGAGTTCGCGTCTGAGCAAAGCACAAAAGAGCGATGCTTCTTTGGTGCCAGATGGCGCGCGTGTTTTTCGTCCTGACAATCTAACAAGCTCCCGACCTGCAGGTGAGGCCGATGTGAGGAGTTTTAGCTTTCGAGGTCAGGTGTTCAACCCCGGAAAAGGAACCTTTAAGACTGACGAAACCGGCTTGTCCCGCCTGGGAAAGGCGGATCGCCTATGGCTGACATCGCAGGGTACTATGCAGTACGTTCGCTATCTCGATGACTTTCCAGTCATACCGTTTTCAAATATTTGGACCGATACGGGTACGGGATCATTTACAGAGGACAAAGTATACGTAGTCCAAACAAATACGAAAGTCATTGAGCGGTGCGTCCTTATGACTACTGATCCTGGCGATCTTGTGCTTGACCCGACTTGCGGTTCCGGCACCAGTGCAACTGTTGCCGAGCAATGTGGTCGTCGCTGGATCACGATTGATACTTCACGTGTGGCTCTAGCCCTAGCGCGGGCGCGAATTATGGGTGCGCGGTATCCGTTCTACTTGCTAGCCGATTCCATAGAAGGCCAGCGCAAGGAAGCCGAAGTCACGCGCACTGCGCCGAGTACGCAGCCCGTGTATGGGAATATCCGTCACGGCTTCGTCTACGAACGAGTGCCACACGTTACGCTTAAATCCGTCGCCAACAACGTAGAAATAGATGTCATCTGGGATAAGTGGCAGGCGACGTTGGAGCCGTTGCGGCAGTCGCTGAATACTGCTCTCAAGAAGACATGGCAGGAATGGGACATCCCGCTTGAAGCCAATGCAACTTGGCCGGAGGCGACGACGAAGCTTCATGCCGAGTGGTCGCGCGCCCGCATTCGCCGTCAAAAGGAAATCGATGCCTCAATTGCCGCCAAAGCCGAATTCGAAAAACTCTTCGACAAACCCTACGAGGACAAGAAAAAAGTACGTGTGGCTGGACCCTTTACAGTCGAGAGTCTTTCTCCCCATCGCGTGCTTGGAGTAGATGAAAACGATGAGCTGATTGACGAACTGAAGAAACCGAGTCGCGACTATGGCGAGAAACAGACCTTTACTCAGATGATTATTGAGAATCTAAAGACGTCCGGCGTGCAGCAAGCGCATAAAGAAGACAAGATTATTTTTACAGCTCTCACTCCGTGGCCCGGAGACCTTATTTGTGCTGAGGGTCGTTATGTTGAAGGCAACGTTGATTCTGTTGCGGCAAAGCGTGCTGCTATTTTCATCGGCCCGGAGTTTGGCACCGTTACGCGACCCGACCTAGTGGAAGCTGCGCGCGAAGCGGGGGACGCCGACTTTGATGTCCTGATTGCCTGCGCTTTCAACTACGATGCCCAGTCAACGGAATTCACCAAGTTAGGCCGTATTCCTGTGCTGAGGGCGAGAATGAATGCCGACCTTCACATGGCCGACGATCTGAAGAACACGGGCAAGGGGAATCTGTTCGTAGTCTTCGGAGAGCCCGATATCGACATCCTGCCGGCAGACGATAACAAAATCCGCGTTAAGGTAAACGGAGTGGACGTGTTCCACCCCAATTCCGGCGAGGTTCGCAGCGACGGTGCGGATGGAATTGCCTGCTGGTTTATCGATACCGACTACAACGAAGAGAGCTTTTTCGTCCGCCATGCGTATTTCCTAGGCGCGAACGATCCTTATGGCGCCTTGAAAACCACCCTTAAGGCAGAAATAAACCGTGAGGCATGGGAAACGCTTAACAGCGACACCTCGCGAGCTTTCCCGAAGCCAAAGTCTGGTCGCATTGCCGTCAAAGTCATAAATCACTTGGGCGATGAAGTAATGAAGGTATTCAAGGTTTAACGATGGAATTTCGCATCGCGGACACTCTTACCGACAGCCTATTGCGCCTGACCAGAGATGAGCAGAAGTCCGTCAAGACTGCGGCATTCGATATGCAATTGAACCCGGCTAGTCCGGGATTGAGTTTTCATCGTCTCGACAAGGCTAAGGACAAGAATTTCTGGTCGGTACGGGTCGGCAGCGATATTCGGCTCATCGTTCACAAAACCGATTCCAGTTTGTTGCTTTGCTACGTTGACCATCACGATAGGGCTTATGCCTGGGCCGAACGTCGCCGGCTGGACACACATCCCAAGACTGGCGCAGCTCAGTTGGTCGAGATACGGGAGCGGGTCGAAGAGATTGTCGTCCCCGTCTACGTCGAGGTTGCTCAACCTAAACCACCAAAGCCGTCGCTCTTCGCGCATTTAACGGATGAAGCGTTACTGGGTTACGGTGTTCCGCGGGACTGGCTTGCCGACGTACGCCAGGCGACCGAAGACAGCATCCTGATACTATCCGACCATTTGCCTGGAGAAGCGGCAGAGGCCTTGCTCGAACTGGCAACCGGGGGCAAACCACAAGTTCCGCAACCCGTTGCCACTGGCGCTAATCCCTTTGCTCACCCGGATGCCCTTCGCCGCTTCCGCGTGATGAAAGACGTTGAGGAGCTTAAACGGGCCTTTGCATATCCTTGGGACAAATGGACAATCTTCCTGCATCCATCCCAGCGGGAATTGGTTGAGCGTAAGTATAGCGGCCCCGCACGTGTTTCGGGCTCAGCTGGTACTGGCAAAACTATAGTTGCCTTGCACAGAGCCGTATTTCTCGCGCGTTCGAACTCCGATAGCAGAGTATTGCTGACAACCTTTAACAACACTCTCGCCGATGCGCTCCGCACAAAACTTCGGCGATTAATCAGCAACGAACCTCGTTTAGGCGAACGGCTGGACGTGCATGACTTGAACGCTATCGGAGAGCGGCTTTATGAGCAGCATTTCGGTCGTCCGAAGATCGCATCTTTCGAGACAGTCAAGCAGTTCATGGCCGAAGCTTCCGCGGACGTGCCGGATCTGAAGTTTAGCTTGAGCTTTCTGCTATCCGAGTGGGCGGACCTGGTTGACGCATGGCAGTTAGACACTTGGGAATCCTATCGCGACATTAAGCGCCTTGGGCGCAAAACCCGGCTACAGGAATCCCAGCGTGCAGCGCTGTGGACGATTCTCGATGCGGTTCGTAGACGCCTTAAAGGGCAGGGGCTTGTTACCTATCCCGAGATCTTTACTAGCATTGCATCGCAACTGGCAAGCCGTAAGCACCTTCCGTTCGAGTTCGTCGTGGTTGATGAGGCCCAGGATCTGAGTGTTTCCCAGTTGAGATTCCTGGCGGCACTCGGAGGGATGCGACCCAACAGTCTTTTCTTCGCCGGTGACTTAGGCCAACGCATTTTTCAGCAGCCCTTCTCTTGGAAGTCCCTCGGCGTCGAGATTCGCGGACGAGCCCGCACTCTGCATATTAACTACCGGACTTCGCACCAGATCAGGATGCAGACCGATCGGCTGCTGGGACCGGAGGTGGCAGATGTTGATGGCAATACTGAGGACAGGCGGGGTACAGTATCGGTCTTCAACGGCCCCTCTCCCGCGATCAAGACCTTTAGAGGGCAAGACGAGGAAAATCAGGCGGTCGCCGACTGGCTAACGAATCTTAGCCGGGAAGGGGTGATGCCCCACGAATTTGGCGTGTTTGTACGCTCGAATGCGGAACTCTCTCGCGCACGCACCGCCGTTGCCCAGGCGAAGCTGCCTTTCAAGGTGCTCGACGACCACGTCGAAACGACAAGCGGTCAGCTATCAATCGGCACGATGCATCTCGCTAAGGGTTTGGAATTTAGAGCCGTTGCAGTAATGGCTTGTGATGACGAGATAATTCCTCTGCAGTCGCGCATCGAAACGGTCGCCGACGACAACGATCTCGAAGAGATTTACAACACAGAACGCCACTTGCTGTACGTAGCCTGCACTCGTGCGCGGGATCATTTATTGGTGACTTGTGTCGAGCCAGGATCTGAGTTTCTTGATGATTTGAAAGGTTAACTTTTGCAGATCGGTCAAATTGTCGCTCGAATGCGGGGTAAGGCGCGGGCAGCAGCCTTCGCTCTGCCAGGAGGCATTCAGCGGCTACCGTCTCGTTTTATCGCAACGCGCTTTTCCGCGGATCACTAGCCTCTTGGCTAATCTTGCTGTAGTCTGCCCTCGCACGGTCTATTTTCTGAAGATATTAGAAGTCGAGCGATTAAACTCCTTATATGCCATTACCAAAGCGTGAGTTCACCAAGAGCAAGATGTCGATGTATCTCCGCACACTTTGCGAGCGGGAGCTATATCTGTCACTCTTCTCCAATAACGCTGGTGAACTAGAAAAAGCAGGCATTCCGGCACCGTTGAAGTCGCGACCAGGGGTTCAACTTATTACTTCTTCAGGACGCGAGTTCGAATATGACCAATACAACGTGCTGTGCAGTTCGCTTCCTAACAACGTATTCGCCAAGAATAATGGGACTGCGAGAGTCGATCTTCTGGATGCGCTTTCCAAGATTACCGTTCCGACGCTCATCCTCCAGCCCCAGATTGAGCCGGAAGACTTTCGCGACAACGCGCTTACAAACATCGGTGTCACGAAGAGTGACCAAAAGTTCATTCCGAAGATATCGGGACTGCGTCCGGACGTCATCTTCGCAGATGTTCGCCGCCCAATTGAGTTTGAACTTTTACCGAATGGGACGCGCCGTCAACTCGCTGACGACGACAAGCGCATGGCATTGTCAGTTATTGACCTGAAAAACATCACCGAGGCTAATGCCAGCTATTCTGCCGAGGTCTGCCTTTACGCCATTTTCGTGACTAATTGGCTTCACAATGAAGGTAAGGCATTTCTCGACAAGTTTTTTGTTTCCGACCGCATCTATCTTTGGCGACATATCGAGATGCCAACGTTCACCAAGGTTTTGGGCACCAAGGAAGGGGGCGATCATGCAAATCGTCTGGAGGCGCTCCGCCACGACCTAGATGACGGCCTTGTGCTTTTCCTGATTTACATGCCCAGTGTACGAAAATTCTTCTGCGAAGACTTGCCGCGCGTTGTTCAGCTTGGAGATTCAAAAGGTTGGAATTCCGTTTCTTACCATGTGAATCCACGATGCAGTTCATGCGACTGGCTTGGAAATCGGGTTTGGCTGTCCGATGATGATCGCAAGCTTTTTGACGCGCATAAGGACAGCTACTGCACGCCAGCCGCCGAGAAGTCAGACCATCTCTCAAAAATGGCGACGCTGACGAGGGGTGCGAGCAGCGTTTTGTTCATAGGCGGCCACCAAAAGGTGGCGAGCTTGGTCGGTATCAAGGCAGAAGCGCCGGTTCTCCGCAAACACTCGTTGCTCAAGCAGGACCGCGGGCAGATTTCACACCGCGCTGAATCAATTGGTACAGGCAAAGTCACAGTCGACGGCGTCTCAAAGGTCGGAGGCCTCGCTAAGAGGCTCGGCGCTGAATTTGACATCATCGTCAACTTTGACTCCGGTTCAGGCTTCCTGACGGGTATCGCTATTCGAGGAACTCTGTTTTCACCATTCGGCTCTAAATTTACCGCTCTAGACGGCAAGGAACCCTCCTCTGTGAAATCAATGGGGGAGGATGCATTCGTCATTAACAAGGACACCGCCGTCGCTGAATGGGCTGCGGTATTGTCTTTCATAGAACGGTTTGCGGGCTGGATTGAGGAAGCCGGAAAGCAATTCGCGACGAATAATTTCGGAACGCTTCACACCCAGATTTGTTTCTGGGAAGTTCGCCAATACGAAGAGCTTTGCAATGCATTTGGCAGGCACTTGCTAAATATTCTCGATTTACCGGAACGCTCTCAGCGGGCCCTGGCATGGATTTTCCCACCCGACGAATTGTTGGAAAAATCCGATCAGGTTTGCCCGAATATCGTCTTCATTCGGGACATCGTCTCTGGCTCCGTACGCTTGCCACAATTTTTTGCTACCACGCTTCTTGGAACCGCGGAAGATTACCACCAGGAACATATGCATCCGCGCAAGGTTGATAACTACTATTTGGAGCCCCTTGGCAATGCAATTCCTCGCGAGCGTATCTTCGAAATTTGGAAATCGACAACGGGCACGGTACGCATTTTCGGCAAGATCAGGCCGATCACCGAAGCAATCACAAGATACGGCGATGTGCTAAAAGCTCACACCTGGGCTCTTGCCAGCGTAACCGCGCGGTTGCGCGTCGATCTCAAGAGCGCCATTAGCGGAGATGCGCCGGTGCTTTCAATGACCATTCCCGCCGGCATGTCAGGGGTCGCATATGACTCAAAATTATGGGACCGCTGGTCGCAAGTTTCAGCCGCGGTTGCTAAGACTGAGGCACTCGGTTCATTCATCGCTCGGGCGGAGTCCCTCGAAGCCTCATATAAAGCGATCCTGCTGGTGAGTCTGCTCAAAGATAACGGAAATAATTCTTTCGAATTTGCGGTAAGCGAAGATTCCTCTGAGGCCAAAATCGAGGAAGGCGATACCTGCACCGTAGGGATTGTGAGTTGGCCGGGATTTCCGTTAGCTAACGGAAACTCGCTCGGGCTAGGTCTCGACCCTCAGCTGTCCTACATACCGATGCACAAAGTCATTGCTGCCCGCGTCGATAAATTCGACCGCGTGGCCAAGCGTCTGACCATGACGCTGAGCGCGAAGTGGTACGGGGTTGAAACGCAGTTCAACGCCGTCATGGCAAACGGGGTGCTTCCTCTCGGCAAGGAGCCCATTTACTTGCTCGAAGGCTCCCCCTTTGATGATTCCAGAGACATTTCATCCATTTTGAAAGAGATTGGTGATCCGAAGTGCGCGGTCGCGGCTCCTGAGGCTTTGAAGGCGATGGGCGCATCCGTCGCTAAGAAAATCCCAAAAGGCACCGACGTAGATACTCCAATTGCTCGGGCGCTCTGGCAGGCGAATAAACTGGCGGCCACGGAGCTTCGAAAGGAGAAAGATGTCGAGGAAATCGTGGCCTTCTCCCGGACGGCCAATAGCTACGAACTTAACACCAGCCAGATCGACGCCGTCAGATCGTGTGCAAAGCGCCAGCTGACCATTATCTGGGGCCCGCCCGGCACCGGCAAGACGGACACGCTAGTAGCCTTCCTGCATTCGGTTATCCGTAAACGCAGTGCAAAGAAACTTCTGATCGCCGGACCAAACTATCGAACGGTGGAGGAGCTGTCCGACCGCCTCATTAAGAACCTCGTGGCGGATACAGCCTCAGCATGCGATTTCTATTGTCTCTACTCAAAATCGCGCGTTCCCAAGCCCCACAAGATCGACGTTCAACACATCAATCTCAAGTCAGCCATTCGCGATGAAGGTACTCCTGAATATCAGGAACTACTTGCGAGTCTTCGCGATGACAAGAAGCTGACCGTAATATCGACCACCTCCCACATCGTTCATCAGGTATCGAAGAACGCGGGCACGACCGGGTCTATGCTCAACGAAATATTTGACCTCATCGTTCTCGATGAAAGTTCCCAGATACCGATTACACTCGCGCTGAAACCCTTGGCTGCGATGAAACCTAACGCCCAAATCATTATAGCCGGCGATTTCAAGCAGATGCCGCCAATTCAGCATCTCGAACAGCCAAAAGGTGCGGAACACCTGGTAGGCAGTATTCAGGAGTATCTTCAAGAGCGCTTCAAGATCAAACCGATGCCCCTTCTGCGAAACTATCGCTCGAACCGGGATCTTGTTGAATACGCCCGTATGCTTGGCTATCCCGCAGATCTGAAAGCGGAATTTCCAACGCGTGACCTTCAGCTGTTACAGCCTGTCGAAGTAGTGACTAAAGCCATGCCTCCTGGTCTGCCAACTACGACCGCCTACGTGGAGCTTTTGAATCCTGAGCGGCGCGTTACAGCACTCATTCACGAAGACCCCACATCATCGCAGGCGAACGAGATTGAAGCGGGGCTTGTTGCAGGACTTGCTTATGTAACGCGCCGGGTGATTGCAAGGGAGCTCAATGAAGGCAAGGCCACATCCAAGACCGCTTATTCGGAAGATGAATTCTTCGAGTCTGGGATTGGGATTGTTACGCCCCACAAAGCTCAAAAGTCGCTGGTCGTACGCAAGCTGTTAGAACTCTTTCCGAAGGCTAACCCGAAAGCGGTGTTTGAATCCGTTGATACCGTAGAGCGGTTCCAGGGAGGCGAACGCGATACCATTATCGTCTCGTTCGGTGTGGGTGACACTGACATTATCGAAGGCGAAGAAGAGTTTCTTCTTCAGCTCGAACGGACCAATGTCGCTGTTTCGCGAGCGCGTGCAAAATGTATGGTGCTGATGCCAAAATCCCTCGCCTATCACCTGCCAACCGACGAGAAAGCCGCCGAAACGTCGATTGCTCTTAAATCTTATCTTGAGGAATTCTGCGGAAATCGCAAAGCGGTTAGTGTTGAATTCGGCGGAGAGACACGAAACGGTGAAGTTCGATGGCATTAACAGAAAGAGAAAGCTAAAACGAATGGCGACCGCGCTTGCATACGACAAAGACTTCGCGTTTAACGCGATCTGTCCGTATTACACTATGTTTCCGCTCGAATTCCCCATGCGTCTGTTGAGAAAACACAAGGCGCAGACGCCGACGGTTTACGATCCATTCTGCGGACGCGGAACTACAATTTACGCAGCGCGCAGGTTGGGTTTACGCTCGTACGGCCTCGACACATCTCCAATTGCTGCCGCCATAGCGCAAGCAAAGCTCGCCAGTGCTGAGTTGGCGAAAGTCATAGCGCTCGCTGAAAAGTGCGTTGGCGTAACGCCCAAGGAAGTTCCGGACAGTCCATTCTTCAAACGCGCATTCTCCAGGAAGACACTATTGCAGATTTGCAGCCTTCGTGAAGGGCTGCTCAATGAGAAACAAGTCACAAATGAATCTGCCATTTTGCGTGCCGCCGCTCTTGGATGCTTGCACGGTCCTTTGCCAATCAAAGACGGAACTCCAAGCTACTTTTCCAACCAAATGCCACGAACATTCGCCTCAAAACCTGATTACTCCGTGAAGTATTGGCGCGCCCGTGATATGTTTCCCCCGAAAGTGTCTGTGCTCGACGTGCTCACGAAGAAGCTTAAGCGGATTACAGATTTGAACGCCAAGTCCCCGAGCCGAATTCAAAACGTAAAATGCTTGGATGCACGCAAGGCAACATCATTCGGCAGAACTCAAAGCCCGATCGTCACCGTGACATCACCGCCCTATTACGGGATGCGAACATACGTTCAGGACCAGTGGCTACGAATGTGGTTCCTCGGGGGTAATGAAGAGATCGACTACGAGAATCACGACCAGCTCTGCCACGGTGGCCATGAACGTTTTACCAAAGATTTGGCAAAAGTGTGGGGAAATATCGCGACGCGCGCGCAGACTGAGGCTCATCTATACGTCCGATTCGGCAGTATTCCGTCAGCCAAGAGCGATGCACGAATGATACTGAAGGAATCTCTGGAGGAAGCAGGCCATTGGAAACTCGTTTCTGTCAGAAACGCTCAAACGGCACATTCCGGCAAACGTCAGGCCGACCATATGGGCAGCGAATCTGATCCTGCGCTTGAATTCGACTTCCACGCTGTACTCAGCTGAATTCACACCACGTTTAAGCTGCCCAGTTGCTTCAGCGCATCACCAGAGCGAAATCCTAGCTATTGCCCTAATGCCGCTTGCCGGTCCGCTCGGTACGTGATAATCCGGTATCACGTAGTGCATAAACACGGGCGGGGGGCAGGCTACTGAGTCCCGTAAGCGCTGATTTACGGCATATAACATTCATATAACATTCCACTTGCCCGAAGCCAGCAAATCCGGCAGAGTACGCGGACTATCCCTTCAATGGCAACCTACGGGCATTATCCCCATGCCGGGCGAGCAACAGGTCTACCACCTCAAAGTGGATGCATCGGGACGCATCGTCCTTCCGGCGGAGGCGCGCCAGCGCAACCGCATCGCCGAGGGCGACACCGTCATCATCACCGAGGACGCCGAGGGACTTCACATCAAGACCCGCGACAAGGTGCTTGCTGACGCGCAGGCTTATTTTGCCAGGCTGGCGCCGGCCAGCGTCTGTCTCTCCGAAGAGATCCTGAAAGACCGCCGCAGCGAGGCCGAGCGTGACTAGCGTCGTCCTTGACACATCCGCGCTGATGGCGCTGCTGAGCTCCGAACCCGGCGCCGACCAGGTGGTTTTGCTTTTCTGCTTGGCGAGCCAGATTTCTTCCTCGGGGATGTCGGCGAGCGCCGCGACGGTGGAAACGGCTTGGGCTGCGTTCTCCAGGACAGCGGGCGGAAGCACGGTGGGGGGGGCGATGACCGTCCGCTCCTATGAGGAGCTGCGCAAGGTGGACCATCGCGCCGTCATCGCCTGGGAGCGCATTATGCGTGAAATCGAGGAAGCGGCGCCGTCCACCGTGCGGCGCAGGCTCGCGGCGCTGTCCAGCCTGTGCAAGCATCTCAAGCGTCACCACCATGTCGAAAACAACCCGGTCGCCGACGTGGAACGCCCGGCGATTAACCGGAGGGAAGGATCGACGCTGGCGTTTTCCAAAGCGGACGCGGCAAGACTGCTTAACACGCCGGCGGAAGACACCCTCGAAGGACTGCGCATCGGGCGGTTCTTTCGGTGGGCCTGCAGGTGGGACTCCGCCGCGCGGAACTCGCCGCTCTTTCGGTGGAGGATCTGCACCAGAACCGCGGCTTCGATAGCTTGCGCATCGTTAGGAAAGGTGGCCGCCGCGACGCGCTGGCCATCCACCCGAATGTCGCGCAACGCATTCGCACCTATCTCGATGTCGCCGGCCACGCCGACGATCTCGACGGGCCGATGTTCCGCCCGTTAAGTCACAACCGCAAGGGTCAGGAGTCCCGCCGGTACATGGACCCAGACGCCATTGACCGCGTGCTCCGCAAATATGCCAAGGCCATCGGACTTATGAGGGGGTATTCGGCGCATTCGATGCGCGCCACCTTCATCACGACCGCGCTGGAAAACGGCGCTACGCTAGACGATGTGCAGCGCGCCGCCGGGCATAGCGAACCTTCCACTACGGAGCTCTACGACCGGCGCGGCTATAATCCAGAGAAATCGGCGAGCTTTTTCGCAACCTATTGAACGCCTAGAGGGAGTTGCACACGCATGCCATTCGATTTCTCGATTCCTGGTCCTCAGGAACCAACCAATATAAGCGTTGAACCTGGGGCGTCCGTAATCTTTGTCGGCGCCAATGGTGGTGGAAAGACTCGCCTGGCTGTCCGCATCGAAGATTCACTTGTCGGACGTGCGCATCGCATATCGGCGCATCGCGCACTCTCGCTGAATCCTGAGGTGGCAAAAATCTCTGAGCGACAGGCTATCTCCGGTCTCCGAATCGGACGCCCCCATGAGGACGCCCAAGTGAATCAGCGTTCGGGCCATCGCTGGCAGGGCAAAGAAGCGACTGCTCTGCTTAACGACTTTGATTTCCTTATTCAGGCCCTCTTTGCCGATCAATCAAATAAGTCATTGCACACTCATCAGCGTGCCCGCGCCGGTGATCATAGCCCGGCTCCTTTCACAAAGTTTGAGCACCTGAGCCAAATATGGGAACGACTGCTGCCACACCGGACGCTTATTATCTCGGGTGACAATATCGAGGTTTCCGTTCCGGGCTCCGCGTTGAACTACAAAGCGTCAGAGATGAGTGATGGAGAGCGCGCGATCTTTTATATGATCGGCCAAGCACTCCTCGCAGCTGATGATTCACTACTGATCGTTGACGAGCCCGAACTTCATGTCCATCGCTCGATCATGGCGAAGCTTTGGGATGAGCTAGAGGCGGCGCGGCATGATTGTGCGTTTGTGTTCATCACTCACGATCTAGAATTCGCCGCTTCACGGCCGGCGCGAAAATTCGTGATCCTGGAATACGACCCGGCACCGCACTGGAGAATCGAGGTCGTTCCAGAAGACACGGAATTTAGTGAGGAGATTACGACCCTCATTCTCGGCAGCCGTCGCCCGATACTCTTTGTCGAGGGAACTGAGGGCAGCCTGGACACGACTATTTATAGATGCTGCTTCCCGGATTTAACTGTAATTCCAATGGGTTCTTGCGAGGAAGTCGTCCATGCTGTTGTGACGATGAGACGACACAGTGCGCTCACTCGCGTAACCTGTTCAGGTATTGTTGACGCTGATGACTATCAGCCCGAAGACATTGCAATTCTAGGGCAATATGGCGTTGCCGTCCTCCCGGTATCGGAAATCGAGAATCTTGTGCTTCTACCCGAAGTCAGTCGCGCAATCGCAGAAAGCGAGGGGTATAACGGCACAGAGCTTGAGGCTAAACTGAAAGGCGTAAAGGACGCCGTATTTCAAAGCTTAAGTTCGGCAGCAGCGATTGAGGGCGTTGTCGTGCGCTATTGCCGACGTCGAATCGACCGGCTTTCGAAAAAGATTGATTTGACTGATGCAGCTGATATCCCGAGTATTATTGCGACTTATACAAAAAAGACTGGTGAGATCAACATAGCGGATATAGCAAAGACCGCCAAGGATCGCATTGAAAAGGCAGTACGTGACAAGGATCTCCCACTCCTATTGGCGAACTACGACAACAAGGGACTTCTGGCGCTTGCCGCTACCCATTTAAAGCGGCAACGGTTGGACGATTTTGAGAGCTGGCTCACCCGGATACTAAGAAATGACAAGGCGCCAGCTGTGGCTGCTGCAATCCGCGGAAATTTGCCGGCCGTTGTCTTGGGATGAGACTGGTTACCAGTCAAGAATAATGAATGTTCTTTACCATTCACTATCCCGAGCGCGATCCAGCAGCAAGAGAAATCGCTATCGTCACCGCTTCACCGAAGGAAATACCGCGGTGAAGCGACCCGCACGAAAATCTGTTTTCAGCTGCGCGTCGTTCACGTACCGATAGCTGGCGATTGCATGGCTGACACGTCCTGTGAGGTTCAGCGTCCGCGTTACGTCATCCGCCGTGAAGACCATGAACCGTCTCAAAGCAAAAGCCGTAGGTGGGTTGGTCTTCAAAGACGCCAGTGCCATAACACACCCCCGATCTCACCGACGAAACACGCGGGAGTGTTGACCTTAGCAATGGCAACGGAGCCTATCGGGATCTCGGTGGTCATGCCAGGGCCTAACCTTGGCCCTCGCTAGCGTTCGGTCAAGCAGCCGATTCGATTGGACGCGCCTGTCGCCACCCATAACCTCTTTTATGGAGTGTAATCCGGCAAGCATTAAGGCCGTTGCAGCTCGGCCACATTTTCAGATAAGGAAAACGACCGACTAGCCAAAAGCATTCAGCAGGGCTGGGGCGGAGCAGAGTGAGAAAATGGAGCATGTCTGCAAACCTGACGGTAGTATGGCCATTCGGCATGATCTCCGTTTCTGACCGTCGATTAACAGGTTTCGCTTCAGGGAAAATCGACACAAACAGATCGACAAAGATGACCGTGTTCGGTTGCTCCGACGCGCACGGAGTAATTGTCTATAACGGCATCGGAATGGACGATGCAGGGAAAACACCGAGCGAATGGCTGATGTCACTTGCTGAACAACGGGTGTTTGAGCTGCCGCTTGCTGATATTGTCGGTCGAATTGCTGCCGACACTCAATCTCGCCTCATTTCGTTACGACAAAAGTACGGTTCAACAAGGTCGCGCCACACATTCGTCGTTTCCGTTTGGGAACACGACGTTCCTGCGATTTACTGCATTTCCAACTATGAACGAGCAGACGAAGCAGGTGAGGCTGCGAAAGCTAGCGAAAGAGTGACGGTTACTCAAAGTAGCCCGACAAAAATAAAGCCGATTCAGATCTTTTCCACCGGCTCTCATCCATTTCACAGAGATCTGGAAGCCATCTCTTCTGCTATTAAAGCAAGGGCTCAATTGAATCGCATTAAAGCCCTAAGCGTGAAGGCTGTAAAGGACATAGCTTACGGTAGAGGTCGAGCGAAGGCGGTAGGCGCATCTTGCCAATGGGCTTTTGTTGGGGCGAAGCGAGAAGAGATTTGGTTTGGGCTTGATGTAGTCGGGGGTGCCATAGCACAAGAGACACCAAACTTGATCAATATCGCAGCCAACGTACCGCTTGGCGGAACCCTCTCTGCTCGTATGGGAGGTCCCGGCATGTTGATAATGGATTCTTATGCTGGCCTAGGCGAACAGGCGAAAGTAGCTAACTATGACCAGGCTCAAAAACGTCCGGTATTTCGGGAAGCCGCGTGCGGAATCTGTGGAACTCCGCTACCCGCTTCTCATCGATCATGCGAAGTCTGTGCGTATGAGCAACATTCCGGGAGCAACACGAAGCGAGGGCGCGCTTAGTCATTGCTCCAGTTCTTAACGCGATAATGTATTTTATCGAGTTAGAGGTCGACTGCCGACAATCGTTTGAAAGGGGGCTTTATGCGGAAGTATTTAAGGTACACCACGTCGGTTCGGTTATAATCGGGTTCCTAAAAAGGCTGTCCGGGCCCGAAGGCTACTATTCACTATGTCACGAAGAAACATTGCCTCTTCCGGATTCATTTGTCGCATTTTGTGCAGTGTCGGACTGCTCCTCGGATCCGTACACCTGCAATGTCAGCAGATCGCAACGGTCGGGTCGATAACCCGTTCTTCGGAAGAGGTTGCATCCACACTCAACAGTCTCGGTGAAGCTTCCCTCGACAACAGCCAGATTATTCAAGGTCAGCAGCAACTCTTACTCGCGAATATCCTCCGCACTATGTCTTCTCGGCTGGCAGAAGTATATGCCAGCAGCCTCAATCGCTCGACCGACTCCCTGTCGGAGTCCGAGGCACGCCCCCTGAAGAGTCTTGCAGGTCTATTGAATAATCTTGAGGACTTGAACGAACAGACTGAGCAAAAGTCGGCACTCCTGATTCTCAAGAGCCTCGACATTGCTCACGATGTTTTTGACCATGTACCAGCTTCTGATAAGCCCCCGGTGGTTTTTGGCGCCGCGATACCAGGCGTGCTAACTCCGCAGTATCAGAATTCCCTTGTGATCCTCGGTTATCACTTGACCGATCCAAAAGCCAACAACCGAACCCCGGATCTACTCCTCGCCGGTGCAGCCCTTCCGACAAGTTCGATGCATGCTGACTTTAGCAAGATCGTGGTTCCGTTATCCCAAGAGGTAGCGCGTACCATCGGAATCGTCAATACGGCGTGCGACCCGATTCGCACTTCGCAATTGGCACTTCGCGTTTACTACGTCTCCGGATCACTATCCGCGTTACTGGGCATCGTTAGTGAGACAACGATTAACATCGGCATCAAGGCTCCGACGCCTCAGTTTGAGTTCGTGGTGGAGGAAACCGGAACGGCAAAGGTTCAGACGACTCAGACGATCCCATTCAGCAATCAGTCAGGGTATGTCTCGGTAGGGTGCGAACAAACCGCTACAACAAGTGTGGCCTGGCAGGCACCTGAGAATACTCAAGTGTCGAATGTCCATGCGCAATGGCAAGACCTGAATAATATAGGCTCTCAGACTCAGTCAGTGATTCCCTCAGGACACTCCTACGTTGCCACTGGAAGTATTAGGGGCCTCGGCAAGCAGTGTGTCTTCAACATCTGCAACTGCCCCGGTGGTGGGCACGGCATTCTAGTGTTATCCGGAACCTACGAAGTGAAGGACTCCGGCGTTCGATCCTTTTCCTCTCGGCAAATGGTGCGCGGCGCTGAATTGGCTCAGCTAAAAGTGCCGCAGCAGGATACCTGGACTCTCGATCGCCTTGTAGTTCGCATCACGAGGCGAAACTGCGATAGCGAATTGGACAGGTTGGAAATCGCTCCGAGCGACGTGTCACCCGGAAAGGATTTTCGATCCGCCAAGGGCATCTTTCAGGTGCGAATCGCGGGCGGAGCCATCGCGGTCAAAGTCGTAAATGCGAACCTGCAATGAGCAGAGTGACGACACAATTCGCGATTGTAGTCTTGTTTTTGGCCTTGTTGACGTTTGCAGAATCGGGAAAGCCGGAAGCAGGCGCGACGCCAACGCAGGACGATACTCTTCTATCGATTGATCTGCCTCACGACCCACCCACGATCAAAGACAACAAATTTCTTTTCTCGGTAACATTTACCTCCGAATTGCCGGGAAAACAGTTTACTGCGCCATTCGTATCGTGCGGGCAAAGCGTCTCATGTCTGAGCAAGAAGACGGACCCGAGCCGTGGTTTTTCGACAATCCAATACGAAGCCACCTTGCCTAGTGATCCGCCGGCAGCTGTCGAACTGGCGGCGGACCTCTACCTCCATACTGCAGCTGGCGATCAGCAGGCAAAACGCACTTCGAGGATCGTCGATCTCGGCTTCCGAAAGTATTCACTCCAGCCAACGATAGACACGAAGCAACCGCTCGAAGGTGATACTCCGCGGAGACTCTCTTTTCATTTCAAGGACGGCGCCGACACGGTAATACCAGTTTTTCCCGTAGATCTTCACCTCTCCTCCGATTGCGCCGACTTCTCGAAGTCTCCGCGCTCAGAAGAACAAGCCAAATTCGCTCCATCAACAACGGCGCAATTCAAGTCAAACAGCGAAGGCTCCGAGGAAATCGTTATTCAACCTCATTTCTGGTCAGCAGAAACGTGCGAGGTAAATGTCGTCGAAGTCTTACAAGGCTCAGGTGGAACGAGAGAAATTGACCCTCCACCGATCATCTTCACCGTGAAGCCCGCTTATACGCCGTCTTTTCTGATGGCGCTTGCGGGGGCTCTCTGTCAGTATCTTGTCTTTGGCGCCGCGCGGCTGATCGTCGAAGCCCAAAAGCTGAACCCATCGAAGAACCCGCTCGCCGGTAATCCGGCGCCAGGTTCACCAGCTGTAAAAGTAACCGGCTCGTCTCCTTACAAGCGCCTCGCCTCTGAAATCTTTATAGGGCCTGCATATTCAAATCTCATCTCCGTGCTCCTCAAGGGAGTTCTGGCCTTTTTTATCGCGGGGATTATGAAAGACCCCAACGTTTTCGGAATCACGGTCGAGAAGGGAAATTTCTATGGATTCTTCACCCTCGGAATTTTCTTTGGCTTCTGGCCGCTGGAAAAGCTCTTGCAGAAATTCGCCGAGATTGCTGGGCTAAAAGGTGTTCCAACTGATCAGACGGACTCCGGAAAGCCCCCCGTCGTACCACCAACAGCCCCGCGGCCTTCCGAAGCGGGCGGTTAATTGGCCAAGGTTCCCAGCGTTCTTCATGCTGACCGCATCTTATTAATTGAGCAGCCGGAGGTTCCGATGCCTCGCAAGAAGCGTTCGCTCACAACCTGCTACTACTGCTTCGAAAGATCACCGGCCCGCGTCCACAAGGATGAACTAGGCGACCTCACAGGGGATGTCTACCGCAGCGGACAAGGCATTGTCGCTGTTGACCCCACCTATGTGTATTACCACAGTTTCCCCATCAGCCGCGCCAGGTACAACGAGCTTGTGCGCGAAGAGGAGAGCTTAGAAGCTTCACGCCCGCCAGTCTCGAAGTAGCCCCCGCCGTGCTCGGGTCGTCCCTTTCCTGCTATCGCTCCGACATCCCTCGTTTCAGCGATCCGTTCTCCCCGTGTCCGACCCGAACCTTCTGCCTCCGACCACCTAGCCCGGCGCGGGTCCTGTCAACGACTCTGCTCACCACTCGCATCGCTCGTCCCGCGTTGTCCGTTTTCCTTCCGGGAGCTTAAACGGTAGCTCGTTCTATCAATGCGGCAGGTAAACTCATTTTGCGATGGCAGGCATTCCTAAACACGATCCGGGCGGCAAGGTTCGACTAGCGATAAGCCGTGATGTGAAAAGCTCCGCCGTATTTGGCGGCACTGATGACTGCTACCGTTATCGGCTCATCAGAACGTGGGACGAAACAAAGCCGCACGCCATGTTCATCATGATGAACCCGAGCACCGCCGACCCGATGGTGGACGATCCCACCGTGGCGAAATGCGGTCGCTTTGCCAGGGCATGGGGCTATGGCGGCATCTACGTCGGCAACACATTCGCGTACCGTGCAACCGACAAAAAGCGCTTGATGCTCGTCGCCGCCCCCATCGGTCCCGATAATGATAAGCATCTGATCGCAATGGCAAAGATTGCTGCAATCGTTATTTTTGCCTATGGACAGCCAGGGCACAGGACTCTTCGGGCCAGAGGTCCACTCCTCGCCAAGATTCTCATTGACAAAGGCATCAAGCCACATGTCCTCAAGCTCTCCAATAACGGCACGCCGTGCCATCCGTTGTACCTCCGCGAAACACTCAAGCCCGTTGTATGGAAGTTGTAGCACCCACAATCTCCTCAGCGGTGTTGCCTCAATGCTGCCTAGCTCCACCCCACGCTCCTTCTGTCGAACGTTTCCGCACCGAGTGACCGAGAAGCCGTTTGACAGCGCGCGTGCCTACGCGTTCCCGTCAGCGTCAACACCAACCTGGAAGGACGTGACGATGCAAAGTTTTAGTGAACAAGCTAATCCGCCTACAATCGGCGAAGGCTTCAACACTCCTCGCACCGAGGACACGACGAATACGTGGCTGACGTCCCTCAGCATGATCCAGTCGCTCGGAGAATTTGACCTCGATCAGATTTCACGTACGGACGAGACAGCGCCCGACTGATCGCTCGTCATCCAGCCATCCTGGTTGACCCTTTGTCCCCGTTACACCACCAATGGGTTGCTTGAATGTTGTCTGGATGGTCATCTCTCCACGCTCCGCCCATCCCTTTTGGATCCCGGTGGTCCGGCACGATGTCGTTATAGTCGCTGAACTCTTCGTGGCAGATCGCGCACTTTCTGTCCTGCTCGACGATTTTCCGGTTCAGCAGCTTGCGCATCTCGGCCGCTGACCTTAATTCCCGGAACCCCCGCGGGTGATGCGGATCTTCAACCCGCCGCACTCCCAGTCTCATCAATCTGCGGTTTTTCCGGATCGGTTCCCGGCCACAGCAAAAGCGTGATCTATGGATCGGGCAATACTCATTTCGGCGCAGCCTCATAGGCTACCTCCTTTGGCAACGTGCGAAGCTGCGGCAGATGGGGGAGTCGGAATGGACATTCGGCGCTGCAGCAAGTCTGGTGGGGCGCTTTTCAGACTGATACGAAAGGCGAGCCTGCGGGAGTTTTTCCGCTGCCTTTTGCTAAACAGCTATTCCCTGTGTAGGCGCTAAAGGGGGATCTGATCTACCGCGCCGTTTGAAACAAACCCTCGACTGATTTCCGCAGAGCCTTCATCTCGAACTCCCTGTCGTACCGCTGCATCTTCGACCTTTGATTTTCAGGGGACTTTTGTGCGAACCTGAGGCGAAATCGCACTTCCTAGCCAAGTGCGGCCTTCCTATTCAAGGCGTGTTTTCCTGGCGAGATTGAAGTGTGCCGGTTTGAAATCGTGTAGGCGGAGAAATGTATATGGTTCTTTCCTTAGCGGACGCTGTCGCAATCTTCAACAAGTGGAAGGAGGACTCCGCCGAGATCCTCGTGGTCATAGAAAGCCCATTTCAGCAGTCCCGGCGCGGCATCCTTGAGCAGGGGATTGATTGGGCCTTGGGTCTGCAAGGCCAGATGTCGGAGGCCTCAATTGATCCCATCAAGAAAGGCAAGAAGGCTGGCATAGTTATGTTACAAGCGCCGACCGGAAATCTCTCGCTAAGTATTGGTCTTTGCACTTTTGTGTACGAAGAACCACGGGAAGCGAAGCCAGTTGTGCGAGCAGAAGCTGAGGATACGACAGTTTCAGCGCTCTCAGTGTTCTTTCCGTCAAACGAGGTCTTTGTATTCTACGAATTACGCGAACCGATTGGGAAAGAGAGCCTTCCTGGTTGGAGTACGATTTGAGCCGGAACCTGGGCCCTACCAATGATCCGATTCATGAGACTCGTCAGTACTCCTCCGGCAAAAGCAGCGTGGTGGCCGACCGGTCAGCCTCGGTGATGATCCATAGCTTTTCGCCGGCATTCGTCTGGTAGCTGCTCAGCAACCGAAACCCATGCGCTATGCTGTATTGATTTTCTGCCACATCGGCCGGCTCCAGTTCGCCCCAGTCTCCGCCGGCATGACGAGCCAGGAAACATGTAGGCGGCTGCTGCGCTCTCTCCAGCGCCGCCAGCGCACCGGGAGTGGCCACAATTTGTCCAAGTGGAAACAATGGAAGCATGCAATGACTCCTCTCTTCGACCCATGCGGACGAGTGTCGCCCGCATGGACCGTGTAAGGCAGAACTGAGTTCTTTTCTTGGAAAAGGGGCGATGGACACCGCCCTCGCGGGCTAGAACGATTGTGAGAATCGGGCTTCCAGGAATTCGCCCAGCTTGGCTGTCGCCCGGAACTGCGGGATTGGGTCCAGTTCCTTGAATGCCGACGTGAACGCATTGGAGAGGCTCCAGATCGTTCGCGGCCGGAATTCCTCGTACTTTGGCTCGAAGTAGAGGTCATGCACGCTCCGGGCGAGATGCTTTGGAGCCTCCAGTCTGCCCTCGACGAATGCCTCGTAGATGACCACCTTCGCGGTGACGTCGGTCAGTTCACTTCTTTGCCACGCCTCCACCTGCTTGCGCATGGGCTCAAAGTTCCGCTGCATGCGATCCACGCCAACCGAGATGCAGTCAATGAGCGAAAACGATTTCGAGTGTTTGGCGAGTACGGCCGTGAAGTCCCCTGCGAACGCCATGTTCGAGCACACGAACACGCGATAGCCGCAGGTCATCGCCAGGCGCATGCTCTTGTCGTGGGAGTTGCGCAGCCCGATGGAGAAGCGGCATCCCTCCATCTCGGTTGCGAGGTCGAGAACGCCGAAGGCCTTCATGCCGTCCGGCGATACCGCGTATTCGTCGTGCACGACTCCGATGTGGCGAAAGCCCAGCGTCTCGATCAGGGCTTGCACGATTTCGTGATGCGGAATCGGCCGGTGCGTTTCCGTTGCCGCCGGTGTTGGCACCAGCGTTAGTTCTTCGCGGCCAATGGTCCGGCCGCTATAACCGATGAGCGTACTAGTTTCTGACATACTTCTTTCCTCCTTCTTGATTTGAAACGTCATTGATTTGAAACATCGATTTGCAACAAACTTCTGGAGCTGAGAGAAATGCGACAGGTGCGAATACTGCCGAATTACTGGCGCGGGCTGAGCGATTCTGCAGAGGGGGATTTCCGTCACGGTTAGCGAGGATCGCGGGCGCTTGCCTCCGAGTATTTTTGGTCAGCTGAAGCCGAATAATGACGGCTGTTCTGGGACAGCTATCCGCACGCGCCGCCGCTTTGCTGACAAGAATTGCGGTCGCTGTCCGAATGCGACGAGGGGCGCATGATCCATGACTCCCTCCAGAAGGCTCGCGGGGTCAGACTCAGTCTCCAGAAAAACACCTGGCAATTCGACGGACGATCCGCCATCGTCGCCACGCGCAGTGGTTGGGAACAGCTTCTGATGTTCAGTGTTGAGGGCTTTCCAAACGGAGTCGGCGGTTTCACCAATTCCGTTCCTCTCGACCAGTTCCCGCGCCATCGCCGAGAGCATGTCATCGTCTTCATCGATGCTCTGCAATCCTTCGCCGGCGAACTTGCCCTCCATGGTGAGAGCCACGAGGAGTTTCTTCCCCATCAGGCGTAGACAAGAGGTCTGCATTGTCCCTTCGTAGCAAAGAAACTTCACTCGCACGGGACGTCGCTGTCCGATCCGCCACGACCGCCGACTGGCTTGCCGCAGGGTGTGCAGCGAATATCCTGACTCGTAGAAGAGGATGGTCGGAAAGTCCAGCAAATCCAATCCGGTTTCGACCAGCTTGGGATGGCAGATGACAACCTGCACTCCATCCTTGATTTGCCTCTCGTACCAGGCTTCACGCTTCGATGTGTCTACGCTGGCACGCAGGACGGCAGTGCGGATTCCCTCGTCATTTAGGATTCGTTGAATTCGTGCGGTGACGTCGTGCTTCTGGGTGTAGACGGCGAAGACCTGGCAGCGGCGCCCTTCCGCCAGCTCTTTCTTGATTTCTTCGACTAATCTGCGCTCTTTGGAATAAACGCATTCTTCGGGAAGGTCACGAGGTTCTGCGATGACAAATCGCACCTTGCGCTTGAGTTCAGGATCAAACTCGGTGCCGTACAGGGTTCCAATCCCGTAGGGGTGATCGGGGTACACCAGGAGGGTGTTGAGCATGGTGCTCAACACTGACCGGTTGCCCCGGTGCGCCTTCAACGCTTTCCGAATCTCATCTTCCAGTTCGGAGTATGCCTCGCGCATCGGAGCATCCATCGGAACGCTCAAGTAGGTTTCTTCGTAGGGCGGGAGCTCTCCGGAAATGTCCTCCAAGAACACAAACGCGCACAGCTGCATCAGAAATTCGCCAAATAAAAGAGGTGACGCTCCCGGCTTGCGACGCACCGTACTCGTGGTCTTCGCCTTGGAACAAGCGTTATTGGCCGGTTCCACCTTGGTGATGGTCTCCAGAACGCCATAGTCCTGAATGAAGGAACTGCGTCCCGTAGTGCCCCACTCGTAACCGTGCTCCTTCATCCTTCTCGCTTCGAGACGGAACAGTGTGTTGAACAGATCGTCGGCATAGCCGCCCAGCAGCGTGCCGGTCAAGCCAACGATTCGATCGGTACACGAGGCCAGCGTGCCCAGGGCATTGCCTTGCGCCGTGTCGCCCGCAAGCTGGTGGATCTCGTCGCAAATGGCATAATCAAACCAGCCCGGCATGTAGCGCCCGATGAATTCGACTGGGGCCATACGGCGGATCTTCTCCGGATCGGCCTGCCACATCGCACTGTGCACCCGGCGGCACGACCTCTCACCACAGGACTCAATGGTCTCGGCAATCTTGAACTTCTCGAAGTCGGCAACGGTCAGCCGGCCGTCATCCACCGTCACGGGTTTACCCGTGTCTGCGTTGACCACGCAGCCCAGATAAGGGCCCGAACGAGGGATCACGTAAGCGTGGCGCCAAAAGTACCCGAGCTTGGCGCGCTCGCGCCCCACGATGAACAGCGCCGGTCGCGCACATAAAGACATCCACCGATCACGGGAATTCGCAGACTGTTTCCGAAGTCGCATGTCGCTGAGCGTGGTGTGCAAGCCTTCACGCACGACCCGGCCCTGCTTCAGCCGCACTTCATTGACGCCGTGCGGTGTGTTTCCGTTACCGCCGTTCCGCAAGTCATCGATCAGGAACACGCGAATTCCCGGAATCGTCAGGAAGGCTTCACGCGCCCACTTCTCTACCAGGTGCGGAGGAACCATTGCCAGAGCGTTAAATGGGTGCCCGTCGCTGTGAACGTGAATCGCTCCCAGCGAAATCAGGGTCTTGCCGGTTCCGCATTCGGCGACGACCATGGCGGTCCTCGCCCGCTCCCATCGTTTCACCACGCCCATGAGGGCAATCGTCTGCGCTGGAAACGGTCGTCGCAGGAGCCGGTCAATTCGTGGGGAGATCGGGGCATCGAACGGATGCAGAGCCGGGTATTCCTGAAGGATCCGTTCTCCCAGCATGGTGGCGTGGGCGCGCATGTAGTCGTAGATGGTGGCAAGCTCGGGCATGGAAATCCTCAGACGCTGCAGGAAGAATCTCGGTAGGGTCAACGCTCGAAAACAGGAAGGTTAGGAGTTCAGCTTTCGGCAGGCAGAACGATCTGCTTCAGTTCCAGGCTCGGCCAGCGGATTGAACCGCCATATTCGGGAAAGCGAATGTCGCCGCCCCACAAGCCATCACCGAGCCAGGAAAGAAATTGCTCTTTGTTGCCTTTGACAAGAACAGGATTACATCCAAGCCCCAGCATTGGAACGACCGCTTTGCGTTTTTCGAGTTGCCGCAGAAACCACTCGGCCCAATCTGGAATTCCTGGGATGCCGTGAATCTGCGCCAGTGACGACCACACAAAGGACGCTCCCGAGTCCGCTAAGAGGGTTCGATCCGTTCCCGCTAGCGTTGCACTAGCGGCAAACTCCTCGGAAACTCCAATGAGATGGCGGAGAGGCTTCTTGCGACCGGCAAGTTGCAGCGACCCTTTGTAGCACTGCGGGTTGCGTTCCAGGCAAACGCGAATCGGCGGCACGCCGGGGCCTTCCACCATGAAACGCTCTCCCATGGAAATAGCCGCAGAAACGGCCGCAATCTGTGTGTCGCCTCCGATCACGGAGATTAAGTGGGCCTTGGCCTGTCGCGGAGGGTCAGGCAATACCTCGCCGATGAAGCGGTCCAGGCGCAGCCTGATATTTGTCACGGCTTTCTCTGTGGTCTTTACGTAGGTGAGCCAACCGAAGCGAAGGTGTGCGTTTTTCACGGCGAGTCCTTCTTTTCGTGAGTGAGAATCTGAGTCTCGCCGTCGGCGAAGACCAGCGTGAGTTCGTGGGAAAACCTCTCCCGGTCATGCAGGATCTTGGTGCCGTCTTCCTCCTGCTCTTCCCAATGATCGGTGAACTTCACCGACCGCCAGTGGGCGATGTGACGATCTTTTCCTTCGCCGAACACGCCGTTGAGCATTCCAGCGGTACACAGCAACCCGACATGCCCACCATGCAGCGGCGTGAGCGGCCGGCCTCGAACGTCCCGTTGTTTGGGGAGAAGCACGCGGCTGGCCTGCCGGTAAGCCGATGACTCTGGCAGCAGGTCTTCCACCGCATCCAATGGAATGCCCGCGTTACTGAGAACTACGGGGCCTGAGTCGGGAATCTCGTAGCGGTTCGTAGGCGCATCGCCCAGGGCCTCAAGGTCGGCTTTAGTCGTCAGCATTTCCAGCCAGCGCACGCCTTCCAGTAGCGCGGAGTCTTGGATGTGCTGGTGTCGCTTGCGCCGCACGCCCAAGACTGCAACCTGCTGGTACTGGACGCTGGCGGGTTCGGTCAATCTGTACACGGCGAGATCGGTAAAGTGTTCGCTCAACATCTTCGCGCACGGTCTCAATTGTGGCTGCGGAATGACGAACACAAGAACGCCGCCGGGCTTCAGCCAGCGATAGGTGTGCTGCAGAAACACCAACTCCAGTCTTTGGTTATTCGTTTGGCCGGTCTCAAAGTCGTACGGAGGATTCAGGTAGAGGAGGGACAACGTCTCTGCCGGACACCGCACATCCGACGTGTTTGCGTGCAGAGTATCGATGCCCAGGCTGGCTGCCTGTTCGGTTCGGTGGGAGTCAATTTCAATCCCGTAGCGTCGGGCCTGTGTTCCTTCGAGCAAATGCGCAAAAGCCACGCCATCTCCTACGCATGGATCGAGCGCAGAGAACTCCGGGGGGAAGGCGAGGCAATTTCGAAGACGCTCGGCTTCCGCGACGGGCAGTGGGTAGAATCCCAATTTCGTTTTTCCGTGTGGCCTCATTGTGCACCTGCCGAATGTCGTGATTGTGGAAGGAGGGAAAAGAATAAGGAGAGAAAGGATTGAAGGTGACTGAGTTCAGGATCTAACGATTTCGGGCCAGTTCGGAAAGGGATTCCGACTGGAATTGCGAAAGGCGGTGATGAGGTTGCGAATCATGGAACGGCGAGCATAGAGCGTTTCTACCAACCGATTCAGGCCGTCCTTATCCCATTCGTACCACTCCTCGGGAATATCGGCCGCAAGCTGCCAAATCTGATTCGCATCCATCCGCTCTGCCCGGCTCAGGGCGGGTTCGAACGCATCCCATCCCCGAACATCCTGGTAAACGCAATTATTGGCATACACTCCCCTTAACGGGAAGTCGGGGAAAGTCCATTCGCCGGCATTGAAGCAGTAACCCTGGTCAATGAAGGTTGCGGTGTATCGCTCGCTTCGTGGCTTTTCATGCCAGAAGATTGCCTGCCGCCCATCGCTGTTGCACGTCCACTTGTCGAGCACGAGAACTCGGGCAAAGTCGGCGATATTGAGCACTTTCTCGAGCAGAGGGTCAGGCAAGTAATCGAGCGTTAGGCCAGTAGTCTGAGAATCACGGTATCTCGATCCCAGTTGCCTGCCGCTCCGACAGGGAATTCTTCTGCCGGCCAGGTCGATTCTCAGATCCTCGGTGTGGTCAATGAGCCAGTCACATACTTCAATCGCTTCCACACTTGGCATTGGCAGCCCCAGTGCCAGGCCTAGCCGTGTAGCCAGCATTTCGTTCGCAAGCACTCTGATGTGCTGGGGGTTGTTCTGGAATTTGGTTACGTAGAATGCGCCATCGGAGGCCCGCAGCAGATGGGATTGCGCTCCACCCCGAAGTCTGCGCAGGTGTTGGACGGCCGAGATGCACGGAGTCACACGCACCTCCCGGATCTGAAATTTGGAGAGAGATAAACGAGCAGGGACTGGAGACGCGTCGAAGAGGGAAAGAAAGAGAGTGTGTTGGGGAGCGTTGCCGATTGCTAGGACAACCCAGCGGTTCGTACGTGGCTAGTTAATGCTTTGCATAGGCAAGATGTTCTCCCTTCATGTCGGTCAGGAGATTCCAGTGGGCCGCAGCGGGCGAGCGATGCTCACGCAGCCATGCTCTCTCGGCTTGGGTCATCGAGTCGTGACAGAAGGTATCTTCGCGCGCAAGCCGGGCTCTTTCCAGAACCTCCAAACACGACCGAAGCTTTTTCGCCCGCTCGCTCTCCTTCCTGCCCTCCGACACATCACCAGCCAGAGAGACAACAAATCCCAATCGGTTCTGCCGGTCACGTACCTTGGCGTTGCGAACTAACCAATCCCAGTCCATATCAACGTAGGTCATAGCCAACCATGGCAACCCCTCAGCAACACGGGAGTCAAGGTTTGGTTCGTTCAGTGCCTCCAGCAGGACCTCCGCGGGGTTCCGTCGTCTCCTGCTTCGAAGATAGGAGAATCCCGGATAACCGAGCGCCCCGAGTTCGGCGCTGAAATCGTGTTTGTGCGAAGACACGGGCATCGCCACTTCCTCGGATCGTAACGGCAACGCTGTAGCCGGTAGATTCAGCACCTTGAGAGCCTTGCGCACGAATCGTTCCGACAGCGGACGGTGCCCCTTCTCCATCATCGACAAGTAGGCTTGGGTGACATCAAGCGCCAGGGCAGCTTGCTCTTGAGTCCAGTGCTTCTCCAATCGCGCCTCTTTCAGCAGGTTCCCGTCCATGGTGATCCTTACTTCGTTCCAAAGGCTATGAATAATATAACACATAGTGTTATATTATTCGATGCCCTGCGTCTCTGCTCTTGCGCCTTGCCTAAGGTGCTTCCCCATCAGCTGAGGCTGCGGAACGTTCAGTGGGTGCTTTCAGCCGCTTTTTCAACCTCGAGCACGACTCTCTTGAGAGTCTCCAGATTGTTCACTTGTGCGAGCGAATTGAGTCGCAAGGAGCGGAGAATCGGAACTACGACTTCGGGTCCAACCCTATTCAAAGCAGCCTCCAGGCGCCGCAGGCCGCGTTCCGCTGACTGCATTTGCGCCAATACCTTGCGCAGAACATTCGCGTCGCGAATGTCGGTCGGATTCCAGACTCTTGCCCCGGTCCTCAATAGCCCGCGATATAGGCGCCAGCCTAGCGGTTCTGCCATCTCCCGGATCTGACGGACGAGCGCGTTTGCGTCCTCGGTGCTTACATCTCGCCCATCTGGCGCGGGCTTGGGGTTGGACGACGCGCTTTTCGTTTCCTGGCCGGGTCTCAATCCCTCCCGCCAGCCCTGCGGAGTTGCCCAGCCAAACAGCCGCGGAATGTTCTTCGGTCGCTTTCGCTCGTCGAGATCGACCCATGTTCCTGTGAAGTGGTACAGATAACGGCCGAGCCCAAAGCAGGAGCAGGCGCGCTTGAATGCCTGCGCCTCGGCCGCCGTGCCGGCGTTATCGTTGTCCGCCCATTCCTCTCCGGTGGCTGAGTGCGAACCAAGTCCAAAGATCGTAAGTTCGCAGGTAACGAGCACTTTGGCAACGATCCTTTTGTCCTTGGACCGCTCAAAGTTTGCGCTGGTATGGACTGTGTACCTGCGTGTCCAACCCGCCGGAGTGAGCAGGGCATTGAGACGATCGGTATAGGCTCGCTGGTCAGCATACGGGATCACCTGGCCGCGAACAGGCTGCTGATTCTGAGTTGTGTTGGTCACCCGCCATTCGATCTGCGCGGGATCAAAAGGCACTTCCAGGGCCGCTACCAGTTCCGCAACCCGTTCCGCTGAGTGCTGAGGGGTTGATAGATATTGCTAAGGCAGCTGGGCGGACCGGTCATGGGCCCACCATTCTCGTGTGCATGGCCATTTGCGGCGCTCATAACGGGATCCTCCTCGGTTGACTGGTGTTTCTTCGTCCAGATGCTGGCCGTACATCCATCGTTGTGGGCTTGATCTGCAGAAGCCAATCCTGGGCTGTGGGAATCCGACCCAGGTCTTCCTTGACGTGCTGTTCTCCCACATAGCGGACGGGAACTTGCGTTCCAGCGCTGTTCACGATGGCCACACCGAACACCCTCTCGGCCAGAAAAATGCCCTCGGCATGGTGGCGAAGGGCTCGGTGACGGAAGTCTGCAACGAATGCTTTCGACTCATCAAACCAGTTGTGAATGGGGAGATAGTCCTCCGGCTTCCCACCGAACTTCCTCGCGCTGTTCTGTGCGTGTTTGAGTGGATGGGCCATACCTACACCTCGTACGTAGACGTCGTGTAGTCTTCAAATCGGTCGTTGCGCTCGACCGTCAGCTTGCGAGCGGCAACATCAAGGACCACATCCCCAAAGCCGCCGCAATCGTTTTCGTATCCGAAGGGCACGAGATCTTCGAAGTGTTCCTGCAGGTGCGAACCATCATGCTTGACAGGCTCGCGCTCGCCCCACTCATAAGACTCGCCGTCATAGCACTTCACCTCTTCGGTGGTTCCGTCATCGCCGTAACCGTCAAAGTGGACCGCCACGAAGGTGACTCCCGCTGCGGCTAATCTGTCGCACTCCGCCAGGAGGGCGGCCTTGGCCACGGCTTGTTCTGGCTCAAGTGCTTCGCCATTGTTCTGTTGCGTCTGCTCCATCGCACGATCCTTTCTAGGAAGAGTTGAGACTGTTTCAGGCTTGATCTATCCCAGGAGATGAAGGCGAAAATCTCGACAGTGAAAACCAATAAACGAACTACCTGATTCAGGGTCAGGAGGTCTATTTATGACCCGTTTTTGAAAAAGTAGTTCTCGCTTGAATGCTTTTGCAGGTTGCCTTGCAGGTTCTTTCGTTTTGCAGGTAGGTTCGGTATAGAGTGGGGAAACGTGTTCGTTCTTTTGCGGTCGCGGGCTGGAGTAGCGATTTGCGTGCAACTATTCAGTTTCCACGCGCACGTCGCCAAACTTTCGAAAGTCCTGATCAAAGGTCGAGACTGGTACGTTCTTAGCCACCGCGGTGGCGGCGATCAGGCAGTCGACAAAGTGAGCCTTCGTTCCCTTATAGCGGTTCAGAGCGTCCAGGTGGACCGTTACCTCATCGATCTCGACGCCAGGACTGGAGATCAAGCCTCCGAGTGCGGAGGCGATAGCGCGCGTGGGTGCCGGTAAAAAGACTCAAGCACAAACACACACTCTGCCAGAACGACCGGCAATACCACGATAACCACATCGCCCCGATCGCAGGCATCGAACAGCTTGCCGGCTGCTCGTGCATGTTTGTCGTGGTCCTGTACCAGATAGCGGACAATCAGATTCGTGTCGACAAGTCTTTGCTTGCTCACCGGGTGCCCTCACGATGCGCTGCCTCGGCGGCGGCCTCGCGGATCTCAGCGAAAGACATCCCCTTTCCCTTGTTGCTGGCGAGCGCGCCCTTGAGCGACCGAATGCCGGGATGCACACGAATGGTAGCCCGGTCTCCCGCCACTTCGTATTCCAACTTGTCGCCTGGTTTAATTCTCAAAGCCTTTCGAATTTTCTCGGGAATGGTCGTTTGTCCCTTACTCGTCACCGTGGAATGCAGCATCGTTATGTCCTTACCTCATAGAATGTCATTACCTACATTCTATCCCTTACTTGTTTCGGATGGCAAGGCCAGACAGGGGTGGGAGCCTTCCAATCCTTATCTCGCTGAGGCAACAGACTTTACCAGCACGGGTTTTGGCTTCAGAGGTTCTCTGGAAAGACGGCCTCTGATGCGGAACCGTTTCCAATGCTTGGGATCAACACGTAATGCCTGAACGCTAGGTAACGAGGACAGGCTGACGAATCCTCCGTGAGAAAAGATCGTTCCGTAGCGAAATAATCGTGCGAGCAGTGCGAGTGCGTGATTGGCCAATGTCGGATTGACGAACGGTTCCTGCCGATCCGAAATCGTCCCATAGCGAAATAATCGCGCGAGCAGTGCGAGTGCGTGGTTGGCCAGTGTCGGATTGACGAACGGCTCTTGCCGGTCGAGGGCTTCCGCTGCGCTACAGCTTGGCAGACCATCTCCGTCCAGTGCGCCCTGGATGACTTCCGGGAAGAGCTCGGAGACTGTTCGTAGCCGGAGCCCGCGCCGCCGGTTCCTTCGATTCAGCGGCTCTCCTAGCACGAATTGTCCGCTATCGGAGTTGTTGCCCAGAGTCCAGCCAGTAGTCGACTTCGCTCCAATCCTCCGCGCACTTGGCGATTGCCGCGCGAGCCTTCCGCGTGTCGACGCAGCCGATCACGATGTCAACACCATCCAGCCTGCGGTTCGTATCAAGGTGCTCGGGAATTCCGGCCCAGTCCAGACCCCAAAACAGATTCAGCCGATTGGCGAGGACGACAGATTTGTAGAGGCCAATCTCAGACCGACTGAACGGCTGCCGTACACAGTTCGTTGGAGAGATCACGTCTGCATCCAGCAAAGTGACGTGGAGACCTTCCGGGTGGCCGTATGCGAGGAGGGCCTGATGCAGATACGGCAACCCGGCCGCCATCGCACTCCCGTTCCCGCCACAGCCCACCACCAGCACACGTACTTTGTGCTTCAGCAATTCTGGATGAATATGGTGCGCTTCCATGGCTTCACGGTTCTCCCCGTTTCTGCACAAACTCCTGCAACGTTTGGTTCGCATCGGCAAGAAACTTGACTGGAAACCGGCGGTCTCGCCCCGCCAACTTTGACCAGAGTCCAAGAAACCCGCCGGGGTGGGTGGTCAGATGGACAGCACCGCTCGGGTGAGTGAATTCGCTGGCAAAATATGCATCCTCCCAACCTGCTAGGGAGCAGGCGCCTACTTCTTCTGGAACGCGCATGCTTCCGAGACAAACGCGTCCATGCGCGTCGGTGTTCCAGTAGGGAGCACTCTTGAGGCGTGTATCTGCCGTCGGCCGCCGATTTTCTCCCAATGCCCGCACCAACAATTCCCGGCCGTTAAGCATGAACACCAACGCTGGGTGTGGATACATTCGGCCATTCAACTCCGTTGTGTCTTTGTTGCCGTCACCGAAGAACATCAGTCGACGTTTCTCCGGACTCCACCAGACGATCAGCTCCGGTGTCCTTGACAATATGTTGGCTGGCAACACCTCCGGTGCCAGACTTGCTCCCAACCCTCTAGCGAGCCTCTCCAGAAACCCGGTGGTGACCGACTGGCCAGCCCCCAAATACGGCGCACCCTCGCGCGGACTCTTCACCTCATGCAGAGTTGCAAAAGTTGTGCTCCCATCCTGATACAGCAGCACAGCCTGTTTAAGCGTGAAGATCCGGTTGTCTCCAACCCGTACATGGGAAGTCATGGCTATTTCTCACGTCCAATCACTCCGTCGTCGTTCCCCGGCATCAGGTCGATTAGCCGACTCGCGGCGGCCAACGTCTTACACACCACGCCGAGCGTCCGAAAGCCCTGGCGTACGCTAGTCGGTTCCGTGAGCTTGAGCGGAATGATGAGGTTTGGTTGGGGTGTCGTCTCCAATGCGGTCTCGGCTTCATCGTCAAAACAGCCGGCGACGGCATCGCCCGCCGAGAAGGCCGCCAGCAAACACGGCAGAGGCGGGTTGCTGTCCATGAGTTGCTCACCCATCTCCTCGGTGAATTCTGGCCGCCTCACCTGCCTTGAGATCCGGCACAGCTCCAGCAAAACATTGACTAGGTCCCTGGTTTCGTCTCGCAGTATCGTGTCGCCTATCGCTCTGAGACTGCGCGGGCTCAGAGGGCGTTCCTTCAGGCACTGCGGGACGCATCCCTCCACGTCGGGCACCTCGTATTGCTCCGCATTCGCCTCACCCTCGTACCACTCGCGGAGCATTTCGACCCTTTCTTCAGCATCGTGGTAGTCGTACACCCGCACCCATCGATTGAGTGACCCCACGAAATGTGAGAAGAATGTTGCGGGGAGGCGCGGATGTATCTTTTCCAGGAACTCTAGAGTCGGCTTTAGCACCGCGAACGCAGCGGCCTCCGGGTCGACGATCAGGTAGAGCTTTTCCTGCGGTCCTCGCTCGTCCGAGTAGTCCACCAGCCGGTCGCTCAGGGAGACGTCAAGATCAAAGCGGCGGTCGATGCTAGCCCCGCCATGATTGCGAATCCACCGCTGGAGGGTGAGCAACGCGTACTTGGTGGGATCCCTTTGGCTTTGACTCCAGTCTTCGACCGCCCCAAGGCCCGATGTCACCAGGATCTCTGCCAGCCTGATCGTTTCCCGATCATCCGCCAGGAACCGGTGCTCAACCGGCACCTCGTTCAGCCGCGGTAGTACCACGCCACACTCCGGCGCCATCAATTGTTCGGCGGCAGGGAGCCTCCGGGAGGTGGAAGTGCTCGCCCACGGTGCCATCGCGAACATTGTTCGATCGCCTTCCCCAACATGGCTGAGCACGCCTGCAGTTCCTGACATTGCAAGAACCTCCCAAATACTGTCTGATCGCGGGAGCGGCGCTCCTGAGTAAGTTCCCGCAAATCTCGCAGAACCGTATGCAGTTTGGGGGCGGCGGTGGTTGCTTGTCGGCGCATGGGCGTCTACCCCTTCGTCCCAATCGCGCGGACGAAGCTGTACTGCAAGTTTTCACCTGACGCCTCAGGCCCCGTGATCGCGGCGGTAGCTAGCTCGGGGTACTGGTTGCTGTAGATAGTCTTCACTTCCTCTGGCGTCAACCTCGGATCAGGATCCGGAAGCTTCACGCCGTTGTACGAAAAACTGCGGGACATCACTTTTGCGTCGATCATGACGTGGTGTTGCTCCCTTCTTAGCAGCCCGCCTGGGCCGGCGGATCTCCAGCTTGCTGTTGCGGGCCGAATAGACTGGGCGTTGTTTCTGCTGTGGCTGGCGTGGCGGCTGGAGTGTCCTGCTTGGACGTGGTCTGGTCAGACTTCGGTGTCTGCTGAGTTGCTTTCGCTCTTTGACGAGCGGCCTTCGCCGCCGCATCCATTTCCGCCTTCGCTTCGATCAGGGTGCTCCCGAGTTGCACATGTGAATCGACGTAGCTGGCCAGATGTTTGCCCAGTTCCGCATCCAATTCCTCAGGCGATCCCGTGTAGCTTAGCGGCGTGGTGAGCGCCTGATCTTCTGAGTCCTTGGCTTTTGTGGGGATCACGTTCACTTTCAGTTTTCCCTCAATCAGCGCGACCGTGATCAACACAGTTCGCTCTTTGAGCATTGGCATCAATTCGATAAACACGTTTTCCTCCTTCCTCTTCAGGCTGGTTTCACAAGCTCCGGGCGAAAGACTCACCACTGCTAAGCGTAGTTTTGATGAAAACGGCGGGAGTGGTGCCAGGCCGAATATCTCTAATGCTTTTTTTCGGAAGGGGATGACCGGCGTGGCTGAGTGGTGGAATGGACCGTAGGGCAAGTGCGAGCGAGCCACCTCTCGATGCCTTCACGGCTCTGCTGGTCGCCGAAATAGCAAAGGCCGACCAGTTCCTCGCCGGCCTCGGCGACCAGCCGAATCAGATCGTCACTGCTGATGGAATGGTTGGGAGAGGATGGCCCCACTCGAAAGCCAAACCGTTCAGCAGAATCGCATGGATCAACAGGAAATTCGATCTCAATATGCCGTCTACGGCGTCCCAGTTCCAGAAGAAAGCACGGCACCACAACGTTTGAGACGCGCGCGATTTCCTCCACCCTTGCCTGGTCGGCTGGAGTTCCCGTCAGGCTGGCAAAGACTCCAGCAATCAGGCGGGCCCTGGTGCGCTCGCCCCAGGAGTCCGGCTGCACCGCGAGTTCCAGAATTTGCTCGTGCAGCGGAGCTAGGAATCGGGCAAACCCGTCCCGTCGCAAGTTCTCGACCAAGTCTGGAGAACCGTCCAGCAGGCGCTGACATTGTTCGAAGACTCGCGCGGCATCTTTCGATCCGATGCGGGGAATTTTCTGTCTGTTTCGTCCGCGACTTCGGGTTGTGTTATCAGGCATGTAGGTCCTTCTTTCCCGCGACCCGTGTGCGGCCACGTGAGCTGCCCGATTTGTGGACGGCACATTATAAAGGCAACGGATCTTGGATTTTGTGGCCTGCTCTACGAAGCCGAGAATGCTATCGAGCGCAGAGCAGAATAGCCGGAGAAGCCCCGAGATGGGCGGCGCGGAATGACTGGCAGAATCAGCGAAATAGATGTAGTCAACTCTCAGACAGGATTCGGTCGCACCGTTCTTTCAGCAGTCGAGCGAGAATCTCGGAATCGTTCGCGGCGTCTACCGGATCGCGACACAAGGCGGAACGAAGTGCCGTCTTAAGCCAATAGGAAGCGGCAGGGTCGGCGAGAACCTCGTCAATGTCAGGCAGATCACCCGTTCTCAAGCCGTCGCCCATTCCAAGCTCCTCACGCCGCTCCGCTCACAACTGCATCGACGCTTGGGCTTCGCTCGTCGTTTACATCTAGACCGTTGGGCTTCTCCGTTCGCTCCGTGGTAATCAGATTAGGTTCGAGCAAGTGACAATGACGGCAGCCCACGCAGCACACGGCAGCTGTTATTCGCGTGGCCGCATCCTGGAGGTCGTTTGGCAAGGCAACACGTTCCCCCGATCGCGTGTAGAAAACCGGACAGACAGTACCGCGGAACGCGGCGTCCTTTCCCCACAGCTCCATCTCCAAGCCGCCCCTGCGGCCATAAAAGAGGATCGAGCTTTCGAGCCGTGGCCTCTGGCCTTGCCTCGACTTCGAAAGTTCGTGCCGAGTAATTAACAAGTCGTAGGTCCGCTCGATCCGGAGCATTTGTATCCGGATCAGTACCGGTGCGACGACAACCGCGTGCACACCGTTTACGCCGATGCTGTCCACGCGCTGAAGCCATGGCAATGCGCCGCTTTGCGCACCGACGTAGCTCGCATACGCGCCCACCTCCGCCACCGCCCCGCCTGATTCGACTCCACGAAGCACGTACTTCCTTGCCAAGTGTTGATGTTCGATTGATACCGAAGGCTGACAGTAGATGCCCGCTGTTCGCAGACACTTCAACGTGATTGACGGCAGCCGCAGTCCCTGTCGTGCCAGCACCTCGGTTTCCGCTCGCCTATTGTGCGTCGTGAGCTGAGACTCCATATTCAACTGACCTCCTGACTCGAATCGGATGTCCCAAGGCCGCTCGTATCATCTCTTTGGTGCACCCGGCCCAGCACTTGTACTTACGCGGATCCGAAACTGAAATGGCTAAATTGTCGCCGCTGCGATCACGTCCATGATCCGCACAAGAGGGACAACGTGCCCAGTAGTTCCCGGCACGCCTGGACGTCGGCCGGACGTGATCGAGAATGCGAAATTGCGGGCGGGAAGGATCGTATGGCGGCAACTCTACTCTTGCCTTCGGGCGAAACTCTTCCGGCATTTCGAGTCCATCGATGAACCCGCCCATTTCGGTCTCTGTGATCTTTCGCAGGCGCTCCAGGTAGTCGAGTTGCGCTCCGAGCCGGTAGTCTGCACCATAGAACCAGTAGCGCCTTCCCGTAGCACGATGGATTCCGAGCGGCCCCCGGATCGCATTGCCGAATTCGTCGGGGCGGAGTTGATCCTGACGCGGAAATACCTCGATTCCTTCCGCCAAACCGGAACCGCCCTTTACTGGCACTTTCAGGCGGAGAGCCAGATTGTAGATGTAGATCCGGCAGTGCCTCGCGAGCAGTGGTTTGTCCGCGAAGATCCAGAGGTGAGCGCCGCGCCGAGACTTTTCGAGCGCTGCCTCAACGCCATCCTGACCTAACTCCCATTGCAACTTCAGAAGATCTTCCAACGCATTGTCGTAGTCGGCGTCAATTGCCACCCACTTGGAGCGCTGCGTCGCCGGATTCAGGGCGTAGAGGCCAACGGTGAGCTGACCGTTCAAATGCTCGCGAATGGTCTGGGGCGAAAGCCTCCGGTCCTGCTTTGGGCGATAGTAATAGTGCTTCCCGTTTGTGCCTGGTTTGTGCGCTTGCAGTGTGTAGGCCAGGCGATTTACGAACAATGCAAAGTACCGCTCTGCCATTTCCGCGTTCACCTGGCCCACTCCTTTCATAGAGTCTCGTCTCACATTTGCAGTAATGTCTCGGAATGCATACGCGCGCTGCGGAATGCCCGTTACGCCATCGCAGTTTTTCCAATAGCCTTGCGGAGAAGCGCCGGATGTGCCGTCCACGAGACAAGGTTGTACTCCGCCACAAGCTCGTCGAATTCGGCCGTGGTCAGGCTGTCGTCCCGCCCTTCGTCGAAGACGACGAAGTAGAAGACTTGCAGCTCGCGGTCGTACAGGTAGATTGCACCGGACGCGGGATCGTCTGGCACAGTTTGCAGCAACAAAACGCCCCTCGGCATCTCGATCCAGCGAGACGCCAGCCCCTCTCCGAGGGTGATAAAGACTTTCATCACGTGTTCGACATGGGCCTCCTTGCCCAACCCAATGTCCTCTGCTGTAAACAGCGGTTCAAAACTCACTGCTCCTCTGCTTTGAGACATCATGTGTTCCTCCTTATCTGACTTGACTTGCTCCGATATCCACGGACAGCGCGACACAGGGGCGACACAACCGACTGCGCAGCTTGCGTTCCGCTCTGCAGAACGGGGCCCAACAACGGCAGGTGCCACTGATTTACGGAACAACGACGACGCCTGCAACGCAGGGATATTGAGTTGAGTGGATTTGCATATCGATGTTCGATGGGAGTCGTCAAATGCTCGTCGATATGAAGCCGGGACTCGCTGCAGTGATGCACGTGCAGGCGTCACCCCGAACGGCGATTTACGGGCCAATGGAGCGCATGCAAACGAGCAGGAGTTAGTGCAGTACCTCTGGTAGAAACTGATTGGAAGCGGACTGTTGTGTCGAAGCGGCGAAGTGAGAATCGTGCGAGGGGTGAGTCCAGCAACGAAGAACCACGTCGATGGACACGCATGCGCAGGTTCTAGCAAAGTCAAATTCAGGGGGTAGTCAGAACGCAAGTGACTGAACGGCGGCATGTTATCGAACCCCCCAAAAAGGCATACCTACGGCGTCCAGATGGGCTAAAGACTGCGAGAAAACGGCAATGACGAGCCAAAGAGATGGCGAAACCGAGGCGACCAATCGGACTTTCATTGAAGAAGCTCCCGGAATCTTGTGCCGGGGCCGTTCCCGCGAACAAACACCCTGGTTTCAAGAAGCGTCTGGGTGAAATCCTTGGCATTGGCAAATGCGAGCTTCTTGGGCACTGAGTCCAACTCATGGACAAGATGAACTAACACTTCCATTCCAGACGTCAAATACAAGATGCACGCGATTTGGCGCTCCGCCTGAAGTGCGGCGCGTACCCGCTCATACTGCTTGGAGCTCTTCAGCGTGCGCTCATATTCCAGTGCGAAGCGTGCTCTGTTATCCCCGACCCACACGTCGACGATGGCGTCGTAGTCCTTCTCGTAAGGAGAGCGCGAAATCGTATTGAAGGAAGCAATTTCGACTTCCGATTGCCAACTGGCAAGCTGATTCTTGTGCGCAAGGGCAAGTTGAATTGCGTTCAATTCAAGGGCGTGAAACACCTGGGAGGCGTGAGGAAGGTGTTGTGTATTCGAATGTAGGACGTTGGTGAACTGGCCATGATGTTCGAGCAGGATAAGGCCTTCTCTGGTGATCCGATATACCGCCGACCCTGCGCAAAAGACTCCACTACAGATGCCGATGTGACCAGACTTAATCAACCGTCTGACACGCCAGTTAAAGCTGTCTCGGGAACGATCCGAGCCGCCGAACCTCATCAGTTCAAACAACTGGCTGTGGCTGACGAACCGCGAGTTACGGACCTGACGTAGCAGTGGGATGTCGCGTTCCGGATTGATGACCAAACCACCTTTGGCGTAGCGCATGAACGGTAAACCTCAGTCGAGAACCGCGTCTCAAACTAATTCGAGGGCAGCGCCGTGACGCAGATTTGGCGCAACCGTGAGTTGCCAGATGCCGAGGGTGCTCCTGATCCAGTCGCCGGCCCTCATCAGCAACATTGCTTCCTGCGTTTCACGGATATGACTCACCGCGATGGGGATCAGAGACTCTGATTTCCAGTCAGAAGTTTCGAAGCTAACCGCACCGAACCTGCCGCTCGATACGACCGACAGAAAGTAATCAGGCCGACACGATTGTCTGACTTTCCTTCGAAACAGCACCCGATTGCCGCCGCAAGCAAAGACAAGATCGGTGCATTCGAAGATTTCCCCGAAAGCGCGGCCGGGAAACTGCGGGTTGAAGTCTCCCACCCCGTTGAACCGGATCAAGCCAGGAACGAGCCAGTAGCGTCTCATCTTGCTTCCGCATCGCACACCCGTAGAATTGAAGTACGCTGCATGTCTCGTGTAGCGGTAACGGTCGTGCGGATCGCGGCCGAATCGTGCCCACCAGTTACTGCCGAATTCCAGGATCTTGACCAACATCATTGAGGTACTCCATCAGTTCGCGGTTGATGTCTTTCATGGCGCGAAGGCGATCTGGCACTGGAAGTTTGGAAACACCTCCTACCCTCTCGACGACGGATGGCGGAATGTCCATTTTCTGCTGGGAGAAGTACTGGCAGAGGTCGGCAAAGCGTGTGCTCTCTTCTGCGAACTCCTTTTGCTCGGCAGGCAAGGAATTCAGCCGTTGTTCGTACTGGTTACGGTCGTCAAACGGTGCCAACTTGTCGAGCGCACCAGGTTCTCGCTTCGACCGGTTCTCTTGTTCGTCTTTCGACATCTGTTGGGCAACTCCTTCTTGATTTCCTCGCGCCGAGCTACGCCCCTTTTAGACTGCGGTTCCTCTGTTGTTCCTCCTGGAGTCGCCGGTCTGACTCATTCAGCTGACGGCGCAAAAGCTTGGCTTCGTCCTGGGACCGGCCCAACTGTTGCTCCAGAGAATTGACCTTCATGATTAGGTCCACGTCCGGCTTGAACAGTCCGATCTGATTGGCAGGTGGTGTTGCGGTCACTGCCCTCGCGGAACGGCCGGGAACCGATTTGGTATCGCTGCTCTTGATTGACGCCACTTGGCTCGCCGGTATGCCGGATGCTTGGCTGCTGACGGTCTCTACAGCGGGACGGTCCTGCGCCTCTGCAGGTGTCGATTGGGAACGGAGCGCGGAATCTCGCAGGGCGGTTAACGCCTCCATCAAGCCGCGGTTCCTATTTGTGGCCTCCTCCACCTGGGCGTTCGCTCGCGAGAGGCTGTGCTCATACTGTGCAAGTGTCTCCGCAGCGCTCCACTCCCGGCTGGTCTGCACTCTGTGCTGGTACACAATGATGACGAACAGACACGCCAGCAGCCCTAACGCAACCAGGTTCGACCAGAAGTAGCCGTCCCTCACGGTGTCTTCGAGCAGCATTTTGCGGCCCTCGTCAAGACATTGTCCGTAGTCCTTGTCGGCGGGATTGATACTCTTCAAGGCGAAATCGACAAAGCCATCCTTTGGCTTTGAAGAGTGCGCTTGGCCGGTAGGATCGTAGCTGGGACGGCGCTCTTGGGCGAAGCAAACCAACGGGAGCATGGCCAAGAAGAGGCCGACAATCGCAATCCGGAATGTGCGGTTCACATCCATGTTAAGCGCCCAGTGCGCGCGGCCAAGCGGCCATTACGGCGTACGACTTCCGGGTCTTTGAAGCGCAGGTTCGCGCCTTCGACGTGAGAAGCTGCGTGGAGCCTGGGATAAATTCGCGGTTCAAGTCCCGGGAACCGGTATTGGCGTGGCACCCGGACATGCAAATGGGAATGGAGTGTCCCGAGCCGGTTGTCGGTCATCAGGATCTCCATCTGGCCTACGGGCAGGTTCTTGATGTGTTCGTCCTGCGCCCGTGTGTCCTTGATGTCGGTTTCACTGCCAAATCCGACGGGTTCGTACTTGTCCTCAAACACCCCGGTGCGCTGGACGGTCAACGTGCGCCGTTTCTGCGGAACACGCGCCGATGCCTTCAGGAAATACTGCGCCGTCTCCTCATCTTTCGTGCGCAATAGCATGTTCGTGTTCGGCGCCGAGGACACGTCATCTCTGAAGCCGCGCCCCACGGTGAGTAGCTGCGGTAGGGCCTGAAGGGCGAACAGGAACGCGGTGTTAGTTCCGCGCGCCGTCTGCAGTATCTGGGCGAAGTTCGAATAAGCAAAGGGTGCGAACTCGTCCAGAATGACGCTAACCATCGGCCGGTTCTCACGCCGGCGCTCCTGCTCATTCTCGTAGCGCTTGCCAATCATCAATTGCATGTTCTGCAGGAGCATTCGGCCAAGGGCCGTGACGGCTTTTGAGTTCTTGTTGGTGTTTAGCGAAACGAACAGAATCAGTTCCTGGTCAATGACTTCGTCGAGCGACAGCATCTCATCGTAGGCGCCGGTAATAACCGAGAGTTCGTCCTGGAGAAAAGTCATTAGCTGGTTTAGCAGACCCTGGACCTTGGTGATTCGCTCGCGGTCTTGCAGCGACTGCAGCAACATCTTCGCTGACATGTCGAAGTTCAGGCGGCGCTGATGGCTGAGGCCCTCAAGCGTCTGTATCCTGGCGCGAGCAATGGCAACCTGTTCCCGCAGGACGACCGGGTCAAGCGCCATCACCATCACGTCGTAAAAGTTGTACCGCTTGCCGGTGTAGGTCAGAACGCGCGAGATGTCGGTGAGATAGTTGCCCTGATGGCCGCGGAAGAAATCTTCTTCCTGATCGAACGATTCGAACACGAGATTGGAATGCTCTTCGTACAGTCCAGCGTCACTGAAGAAGGGGTTGTAGCGAACGGAGATGTCTGGGCGCGAGGGGCTGAGCACTCTCAGTTGGTGCATTCGGCCCGCGGCTTCGATGGCCGGCAGAAGATCGGAGAGAAAATCCTGGTCTCCCTTGCCATCAAAGATCAACATGGGAATGCGATGCTGGTCTTCGGGGGGGCCGAGTACTCGAAACAGGTCTTGGGTAATGATGTTCTTCAGAAGCGTGGTCTTGCCGGAACCGGTTGCGCCGAAAACCACCGACTGCATCACCCGCGTCGCGTCCGGCCACAACCAGGGCTTACCATGGACGTCGTAGCCTAGGACGATTGCGTTCCGTGCGTATGCAGCCTCGACGGCCTCGCGGTCTTTCGACTGGCTTATATATAAAGGAGGGTGGGGCCAAGCTGTCTCCCTCCGTCTGCGCAGCGTCAGCAGGTACCAGGCAACGGAGACGCTGGCAACTAGGGCGAAGAACACATAGAGGGAACCTTCCACCAGTTGCACCGAGCGCACGTGAAAACGGCTTACCAGGACGTAGGAGCCGCCGGCGAACAGGAAGACCGCGACAATGGCGATAGCAACGGCAACACTCTCTTCCTGGTTCTGATGGAAGGCGCGGCGCCCGAGCCGATATTCGTTTTCTGCGGTCATGACTGAACCATGCTGAAAAACAGGAATGTCCCGATGGCCAGCGCAAACACGATCGCCAGGAGCAGCAGAATCGGATTCACGCGCAGACGACCGTGCTCGTCTCGCGGCTTCAGGGGGTCCTCCACCCACATCCGCAGCACATCGCCAATGCGCTCCTTCGGGTTGCGCAAATGGAAATCGGTAAGCCGATCATGCATTTCGTCGAGTTGTGAATTCGCTTTCATCTCAGAGAACGACGGTCGCTTTTACTCCATCGCGAAACACCAACTGCACGACTGCCGGTGATTTCAGATCCTGCCGAATGGAAACCACTCCTTGGGTAGTCTCTCCCGGGTGAAGATCGTCGGCCTCAGCTTCGGCAAGGGCGACTGGCAAGGCGAGTTCCTGCGTACCGCCTAGCTGTTCGAGCATGACTCGGTCAAGCTGGGTGTGGGCCAGGCTCGCCAACGAAATGGGCGAGTCGTCTATCTTTAGCTCGTACGCGCCTGGAGTATTTACGCGATAGAAAAGATTGCTGTTGTTCTTAATCGTGTAATGGATATAGACGATACCGCCAGTGCGAAACACCTGGTCCACGTGCACACTGACCTGGTTCTTCGGTGCGCGTGCACGAGTGTGTTTGATCTCCTCGGTCCCCAGGAGAGCGCGGGTCAGCATTACGTCAGCAGACTGATCTGTTGCGGTGTCTACAACGGGCTTTAAAGGCGGGGCCGGAGCTGGTGGGGCGCTATCGATAGCAAAATTCATGTCCTTCACTTCCTGGGTGATTTCAAGCTCATACGCAAAGCGCCGGGAAGTGGTCCAAACGAACAGATCAGTCGTGGCCCCCGATTTCACGGGCTTGACGAACACCTTGTTCGACTCTCGCTCGATCTGAAAGTCCGAACTGCCAGCGGCAGCCATCGTGACCGGCTCGTGAAATTCCAGAACCGTCAGGTGGTTCAGGGCGGTCGCCACATGCACGACAGCGTTTGGGCTGGGAGGGCTGGACTGTTGAGAAAGTGCAGCGATAGCACAGAGGCTACATATAAGGATGAGCGGGACAGTTCTTTTCATATTTCCTTCTTAGGCCCTGAGCGGAATCCGAAAGGATTCCGCTCAAAGCGGTTGCTGCCTTACATGACCCAGGCTGCATCACTCGCATCCTCATCACTGAAGGTGCTGGGAATGAACTCCACAGCTTCATCGACAATTGCAGCCGGTATTGCGCGATCGGCCGCGATGTCTGTTTCAGCGCAAGATTCGCTTGAAGGTTGTGCTTGGGCCTGCTCGGGTTTGTCGTCGTCGAGGAGGACTTTTCCATCCCTGTACTTGAACAAGAATGTGTGTTTTTGTCCTCCTCCCTTGAGTGGATCAACCAGGAAGGTTCGGCCAGAAGAGTCGGTACGAACGAGTCCCTCGTAAAGCCTGGGGACGTGCACGCGAACCGGCTTGCCTCCCGTGCGCTCCGCCAGCTTTAGGATCAGTTCCTGAGGAAAGGCAAGAAAGAGAATCGAGCCGCTTGAGCGTTCGCCGTTACATACCACGCGGTTCAGCGCCTGCAGCCAGCCCATGCGGTTCTCTGCCTTGTTCTGCGCCCAGATGCGGATGTAAGCCAGGACAGCCTTCATCTCGTATTTGCCACGTTCCTCGTCACAACGGCATGTGCCGCGTGCCTGGTTCATGGCGAACAGCTTCTGTCGCCGGACTTCCTTGTCGGAACTCTGCCGTACCGTGTCCCACTCGGCCTGTGTCTTCTCCAGTTGTTGTTTGAGTTGTTCTCGCCTCTCGGCGATCTTGCCGACCATCGCGGCATAGACCCGATTGATGAAGCGGCAGTCTTCCAGCATCTCGCGGGTGACCTGTTCGCCCACCACGAGCGCCTTGAATGCCTCAATCGGAGCCTTGTTGATCAGCAAATCCTCGATCTGCTTGCGAACATGGTTGTAGAGGTGGCCGACGCGGTCGGTCTTCTCCACCTCCAGATGGAGTGGTAAATCAGAGCACCGGCGTTCGTTCTTGTAACGAAGCCAGGGCGCCTGACGTATCTGCTGGCGTATTTCGGCAACCAATTTGAGATCGGGCTGGACTTGCCATTTGAGGCTGTCGAGCGCGTTCTGAAGTTCCTTGGCCAATTGCGCAGCCAGTTCTTCCTGGCCTCCTGCGCGGCAGGAGGTCATCAGATCGGTGATCGAGCCGATGTGATTTCCTCTGGCCTTCATGGCCACATGCTCCAGATTGAACCAGGGGTCTTTAGCCTTGTTGGCCTTGTTTTTCCCCTGTTGCTGTCCGAAGCCTCGTGAGAACCGGTCTTTTACAAACCGTGGGAACCGGTCCTCTTCGACCACGCAAACCCAGTCGAAATCAAAGTCACCGCCGTTCTTCTTTGCCGTCTCGGAGTGGAGAACATATGTGCCCTCCAATCGCAGTTGCTGCGTGACCAGGTCACGAAGCTCTGTTTCAATCAGAGCGCACTCTTGGCGGAAAAGATCCCTGTCGAGCTGCGCGATGATCTCCTCGTCAGAAAGGTTTCCGAAGGGGAGAAGATCGTCAACCATGCGTATGGGGTAGCGGACACACAAGCCGTGTTTCGAAGCTAGTGCGACGATAGCCTTGTGCTCGGCAATCCAATCTGATCCGCAAAACACTTCGCCATCTTTACGGAAGAGGTAACCGTCGTCCATCAAAGCAAATGCAGGAAGACGAAAACCTCCGCTTGTCGCTGCCTTGAACGCCCAGCGCGCGAGGAGCTTATTGAGTTGATTGTTGACGTAAGGATGTCGGACGATTTCGCCGCTGGCGTCGGCCAGAAGCAGCCCTTCAACGACCCGGAATTCTTCGTTGTCCGGCTCAACTCCATCCGGCAAAGACTTGTCCGGATGGTGGCCGAGGATTTCAAGCAAATCCTCGTAACGGCCCTCGCCTACAGCCTCACTCAGCTTGGCCACCTGCTTCATCGCTTGTGGTAAAATTTCCAGCTGAATTGAGTCTTCAGGTGCATGTTCTACGAGCGTGTAACTGGACTCGAACTCGAGCTGGCGGGAGACTTCGCGAATGCCGACCACGACATCTCCGCGAAATCTTCTGCCCGGCCCGAAGATCGAATACACTACCGCCGGTATCTTCAGCCCTGGTTTGACCGCGCTGTCTGGCAGCACAAAATCTGCTTCCAGAACGTCGGCAACATCATCCTCCATGATTTTGAATGCGCCTTTCGCTTGGGTATCGGCGAAGGCCATGCGGAACTGATAGAAGCGCCCTTCCGCAAGACGTTTCCGGGCAACTTCCCGTTTCGCGTCCTCAAGAAGCGCCGATTGTTGATGCCGGTCCAGGTCTTCTTCGCTTACCTTTCCGTGCCGCTCGCGGCGAAGCCGTTCAAGCTGGACCGACAGGATTTCGCAGTCGTGTTTTTCTTTGAGACGCTGAAAGACCGATCGCCTGATCCAGCCACGGCAGTCGTTCGTTCCCAATTTGCGATCGGGAACGACGAGCACGCGCGCCTCGGGTTCCTCCATCATCACCTTGCAGGGCGAGACGAGAATTCCGAAGTAGACGATCGCCGCCTGCGGCCAATGTTGAAACCGCTCGGCGATGGCCCGGCTGTGCTCCTGGTCCACAAAGTAAAACTTGCCCTTCTTTGCAGACCCGCTGGCGCCCACTAATTTGTAGTGAACGCCGTTCCAGACGAGCCGGGCCAAGGCGTTCTCGACTTGTGCTTCTTCGTAATCGTCGAGAGGCCCAGCCGGCACGTTCACGCTCGCTACTTTGATTCCCGGATAGAGGACGCTAAGCAGCGTGTTCTGGAACGGATCAAGATCGTGCAACCGCGGCGTGACCCGTCCGTTGCGGTCGATCTCAAGGTTCTGAAGCTGATCGGCCCGAATTCTGTAATTGTTCGTCGTAGTATTCTTCGTCATTTTTGTTCTCCTTGAACTGTTCGTTCCGGGAGGCCGGAAAGAGTCAAGGAGTTTGCGTGACCGCAAGCTTTCTCGCTCTAGTCTGGCCCCCATTTAGGGTTCGCTCGGCCAGGCCTTCAAGTGAAAAAGCCCCGGTCAGCACATTTCCCCACATAAAGCCGCGGGGCGCTCAAAGGACCAACACAAACGTTTGGTCATCTGAGAACTCTTCGTGCTGATCTTTTCGAACTAACTTTGAGTCGGCTTCTGCGCGACAGCCTGTTTCACGATCACAGGACTACCGCCACTCATCTCCGGAGCCGCTTTCCAAGCCGTCAACGTATAGAACGGCTGGCCGTTCTTGAAAGCTTCGATCAGGGCTTCGCCCTCGCTGGCCATCTCCTGGCCCAACTCCGGCTTGGCCGGAGAGGACCCTGATTTGGGGAGAAAGTACCGAAGATTTGGGTCACTGCCATTACGGTGCCTGCGGCGTGCATTTGTACCACTGACGCTTGTGATCGCTGGCGTCGCAGAACTATCTGGTGTTTTGGTTTCCATGTTTCCAACTCCTCCCATCTACCTCATTGCGGGCTATTCAGACCGGCCTGCTGCAACACCCAATCGCGTTTTTCACCTTCGATCGCGCGCTCCCAATACTCTCCAACCAGCAAACCGCTGGGGTTCTGCTCCGACCGTTTCTCGACTAGTAGCCTCACGTGGAATTCGCTGACGACCTTATCGATGGTCTCGTTGTGGTCGTGAATGTGATGGACTTCTTTGACCCCGAATGCGGTATAAGTGAGTGGATCTTCCTTGGAGACCTCAAGCGAACGCATCTGAAATTCCGACGTTGTTTGATCGTCCTGAATCTTTCCAATGAAGTCATCCTTCTGCATCCCTGTGTATGCGGTGCGGCGCAGATTGGCGGTCATCATGTTCAGGCTGTCCGCCCAGTTGCGGCTTACATTCGTGGGCGAAAAGTTCAGATAACGTTCCAGGAACAAGCGCACGAAAGCCCGCTTCTCAAATTCGGTCGGCTCCGATCCCGGGCCCTGCGTCAC